>CAVZDH010000011.1:0-610661 GCA_963774015.1 uncultured delta proteobacterium | reverse complement strand
CGCGGTGCTCCGCGAACACGGCGGACGGGGTGACGCCACGGGCGAGGCCCACGATGAGGAGGCCCACGATGCATGAGCGGATCAGACCGGTGCACCTTCAGCGCAAAGCGGTCGTCTACGTCCGGCAATCCAGTGTCTACCAGGTCACGCACAATCTCGAGAGCCAGCGCCTGCAGTATGCGATGGCCGAGCGCGTGCAGGCGCATGGGTGGCAAGAGGTCGAGGTGATCGATGCCGATCTCGGGAAGTCGGCGAGCGGGGACGTGGGACGCGCGGGCTTCGAGCGCCTGCTCGCCCAGGTGTGTCTGGGAGAGGTCGGGGCCGTCGCGGCCCGCGAGCTGTCCCGCTTCGCCCGCAACTCGCGCGAGTGGCAGCAGCTCGTCGAAGTGTGCCGGGTCGTCGACACCTTGCTCATCGACGAGGAAGCGATTTACGACGCACGGCGGATGAATGACCGGTTGCTCCTGGGCCTCAAGGGGAGCCTGAATGAGTACGAGCTCGACGTCCTCCGCCAGCGCTCGCAGGCGGCCCGCGAGCAGAAGGCGCGCGGGGCGAGCTGGGGATGAACTGCCCCGTGGGCTACGTCAACGCCGGCGGCGGGGTGCTCGAGAAGCACCCGGACCGCCGGGTGCAGCAGGCCGTCGCGACGGTTTTCGAGAAATTTGTGGAGCTGGGCAGCGCGCGGCAAGTCATGCTGTCGTTTCACAGCAACGGGGTGCAGTTTCCGCGCCCGTGCTCGGGACGGCCATACCTGGGCGACGGTGTGGAAGGACGTGACGTACCATGCCGTGCTGGGGACGCTGAAGAGCCCGACCTATGCCGGCGCCTACGCCTGGGGCAAGACGGAGACGTCCATCGCGCTCAAGGCGGGGGAGCCGCGGCGGACCACTCGGAAGAAGGACGTCGCGCAATGGTCGGTGCTGGAGCGCGAGCATCACCCGGGCTACATTGCGTGGGCGACCTACGAGCGCATCCAAGAGATGCTCGCAAAAACGTGCAGGCCTACATCGCGACCGTGCACGGGGCCGCCAAGCGTGGGGCCTCGGTGCTCGCGGGCCTGCTGCGCTGCCGGCGCTGCGGGAACAAGCTCCGGGTGCGCTACGGGAGCCATGATGGCTACGTGGTCCTGCGCTATGTCTGCCACGTGGCGTACCACGCGACGGGTGCGGTCAAGTGCATCAGCTTGGGGGGCCAGCCACTCGACGATGCGGTGACCCGCTGTGTCCTGGACGTGATCCAGCCGGGCCTGGAGGATGCCGTCGAGCTGATCGTCCGTGAGCAACGGACCCGGGACACGGCAACGGTGGAGGCGATCCGTCTGGAGGTCCAGGCGCGGGAGTACGAGGCCGAACCGCCCGCCGGCAATACGACGCGACCGATCCCGAGAACCGGCTCGTTGCCGGCGAGCTGGAGTCCCGCTGGAATGCTGCGCTTGAGAAGGCCGCGCGGGCGCGCGAACGGCTGGCGCGCGAGCAGGAGGCGCACGGCGCCGCCAACGACCCGAGTCGCGCGGAGCTCGAGGAGCTCGTCCGCCGCTTTCCTGCCGTGTGGGAAGCATCCCCGCGAACGTGCGCCTCCGGAAGCGTATCGTGCGCGCGTTGATGGAAGAGATCGTCGTGGACATCGACGAGGGGTCCGCGCATGTCGTGGCGCTCGTACACTGGAAGGGCGGCGCGCATACGGAGCTCCGCGTGCCCCGCCGACGCTCGGGGCAAAGCAGTCGCTGGTCCCGACCGAGACCGTCGACGCGGTCCGCGCGCTGGCACGGATCTGCGACGACGCCGCGATCGCGGCATGGCTCACCCGCAGCGGCGTGCGGACGCCTGGCGGACATTGTTGGACGCGGCAGGATGTCACCGGCTTGCGCCACCGGCATGAGATCGCGGTCTACGACGGCGCACGCGCAAGCGACGAGGGCTGGATGGGTCTCCGCGAGGCCGCCGCGTTTCTGGGCACCGACCGCACGACCCTGCGACGGCAGATCGCCGCCGGTGCCATTCCTGCCGACCAGCCCGTGCGACTCGGCCCATGGATCCTCAATCGCACCGCGTTACTCGCGCCACGCGAGCGCGCGGGGCGCGGGCGTGCAGCGCGCGACGGGACAGACCCCGTGGGCACTGATCATGGAAACGTAACCCTTGCACTTTTCGAGACATCGCCAAAGGAGCAGTGAGATGAAGGCTTGTGCCTGCTCTACAAGCGGTTGCACCACGCGGTGTTCGCACTGCCGCGCGCCACCGACGGGGTCGCGGCGCAGATCGCCGGCGGCGCGCTGGCGCAGTTGCTCGCCGGCGTCGCGCGCGCGCCGCGCGCCACCGCGGTCAATCGCTAACATTTCATCAACTATTTCTTGCTAGCGAATTCGTTATGCTCTACAGCAGTGCGTGTGGGCGCGGAGGCGGCGGACGCAACGATCGAGGGACTGCACGCCCGACTGACCGCCCTCGAAACCGCGCTTGCCCAATCGGAAGCGGACCGCGATCGCTACCGTACGCTCTACCAGCAGCTGCTCGAAGCCTACGAGAAGCTCAAGCGCGGCCTCCTTGGCCAGCAGGCCGAGCGGCTGCCAGCCGACGACCGGCAACTGACGCTCGATCTCCTCGCGACGCTGCTCGGCGACACGACCCCCGCGCCCCCGCCGCAGCCGGTGCGCAGTCACACGCGCACGCCGCACGGCCGCAAGCCCTTGCCCGCCCATCTCCCGCGTGTCGTGGTCGAGCTGATCCCGCACGACGTGCAGGAAGAGGGCCTCGCCGCCTTCGAGCGCATCGGCGCCGAGGTAAGCGAAGCGCTTGAGCGCCGCCCGGCGTCGTCGGTCATCGTGCAGGTGGTGCGGCCGAAATTCGTGCGGAAGGACCGGCGGCGTGGGGAGCCAACTCCGGTGCTGATCGCGACACCGGCGGATCTGCCGATCACGCGCGGCCTCGCGGGGCCGGGCGTGCTCGCCGACTCGATCGTGCGCCGCTGGCAGGATCATCAGCCGCTCCATCGGCTCGAGCGGATCTATGCGCGCGACGGCCTCGCGCTCGCGCGCTCGACGCTCTGCGGGTGGCATGCCGAAGCGGCCGCGCTCGTCCGCCCCTGTTGGCGATCACGCGGTAGCGGAGAAATCTGGACCGATATGCCGGTCATGATTTCGGCCGTCGTTTCGCACTGAGCGTCTGGTGCGCCTCCCGCGCCCGCCAGCTCTCGCCCTCGATGGCGATGATGTCGGCGTGGTGGACGACGCGGTCGATGAGGGCGGTGGCGCAGGTGGCGTTGGGGAAGATGGTCGGCCAGTCGCTGAAGGCGAGATTGGTGGTCAGGACGAGGCTCTTCTTCTCGTAGCGGCGGCTGACGACCTGGAAGAGCAGGTCGGCGTTGCGGTTGTCGTAGGACGAGGTAGCCGATCTCGTCGATGCACGAGCAGCGTCGGCGCGTGGCGTAGTAGCGGAGGCGGCGGTCGAGGGCGCGGGCGGAGTCCTGGGCGCCGAGGTCGAGCAGGAGCTGCGCGGCGGTGACGAAGAGCGACGGAGTGGCCGGCGAGCACGGCCTGGTGGGCGATGTTCTGGGCGATCATCGTCTTGCCGAGGCCCTGCGGCGCGACGAGCACGACGTTGCGCGCGCCGTCGAGGAAGTCGAGCTGCGAGCGCGGCCTCGACGGCGTCGCGGTCGATGCGTCGTGGGCCAGGCCCAGTCGAAGTCGGCCATGGGCTTGAAGCGGCCGAGGCGGCTGCGGCGCGATGCGGCGCTCGAGGCTGCGGCGCGCGCGGTCCTGCTGCTCGAGCTCGACGACGTGCTCGAGGAGCTGCGGTCGGACTCCAGCGCTGCTTGGTCGCGAGCGCGACGAGGTCGTCGAGCTGGGCGGCGGTGGCGCGCAGGCCGAGGGCGCGCGAGCGAGTCGCGAGCGCAGGTCATTCGTCGTCATCGGCGGTCGTCCTTGCCGTCGGCGGGAGGCCGTGAGCGCGTCGTAGGCGGCGAGCGCGTGCGGCGTGACGCGGAGATCGCGGACGCGCGGATCGTCGGGCAGCACGGCGTCGAGCGGCGGCGGCGGCGCCGCGGGCGCGGCGCGCTGGTCGAGGATGTGGGCGACGGAGCGCGGCGCCGACGGCGCCGCGCGCGAGCGCCTCGGCGAGCGCGGCGTCGAGCTCGGCGGCGCCGTAGCGGTCGAGGAGCTGGAGCGAGGCGCGTGGTGTGGCCGCCGAGGTGGCTCGCCGCGCAGCGCGAGCGCGTCGAGGAAGCGCGTCGGCGTGCGGGCACGCGGCTGCGCAGGCGGTCGCGGCCGCGCAGCTCGCGGCGCGGCGCTTTCTCGCGGCGAGCGCGGCGAGGTGCGCGCGGGTCCTCGATGACCTGGCGCGCGGTCGTAGCTGCGCGCGTGGCGCGCGACCTCGCGTGGCGCCGTCGAGGATGCGGACGACGTGTCTCGGAGGCGACGAGCGTCAGCGGCTTGCGCACGAGCGTGTGCGGGATCGAGTAGTCGTTGCGGTCGAAGCGGACGTAGGGCGTCTTGCCCGAGGCGACGCGCGCGCACGAGGTCGCACGCGAAGCGGATGCTCGGGCAGCGGCAGCAGCCGCGGCGCGCTCCTCGGCGAGCGCGTCGCGCGACGGTGCGCCCGTCGGCGTCGCCGGGCACGCGCGCGCGATGCGCGACCTCGGCGATCCAGCGCGCGAGCTGGCGCATTGAGGTCGTCGACGCGACGAGAACCGGCGCGCGGCGAAGAAGGAGTGGCGGAGGTACTGGATCGGCCGCTCGACCTTGCCCTTCTCGTTGCCGCGGTACGGCGCGCACGGCTTGGGCGCGAAGTGGTAGTGGCCGGCGAGCTCGAGGATGCGCGGGTGGAAGCGGATGTGGTCGCCGACGCGCTCGAGGACGACGCTCTTGAGATTGTCGTAGAGGAGCGTCGCGCGGCACGCCGCCGAGCGCCTCGAAGCGCGAGCGACGTGGCCGCGCAGGAAGCTCTCGAGCGTCTGGTCGAGCGCGAAGCGCGCGAACATCGCGCGCGACCACGACAGCACGATCACGAAGCACGACAGCGTGCGCGTCGGCGTGCGCCGACGTGGATCTTGCCGAAGTGGCCCCAGTCGACCTGGCCCTGCTCGCCGGGCAGCGTCTCGAGGCGCAGGTACGCCTCGGCGCGCGCGTCGGGCCGGACGGTGCGCGACGTAGCGGCGCAGCTGCGACGACCGAGCCCGGGTAGCCGCGGCTCGCGGAGCATCTCGAGCAGCCGCGTCGCGCGCAGCCGCGGGTGCTGCGTCGAGCATGTCGCGCGACGAAGCGCCTTGTAGGGGTCGAGCATGCGACGGCCGGACGCAGCGCGCCCGGCGCGTGACGAAGCGGTCGGCCTCGATCGCGCGCGTCGACCGCGTCGTGGTGGACGCCGAGCTCGGCGGCGATCGTGCCGACCTTCCAGTGCTCGGCGTAGAAGAGCCGGCGGATGCGCGCGCGCACCTCGGCGTCGATCATCGCGCCCCGCCGCCGCAGCAGCCGGCGCAGGTCCTCGAAGTCGCCGAGCCCGTCACGCTCATCGGACTCGCCCGGGCACGGCATCATGGCGACGCAGGCGACCGAAGAGCGCGCGTCGGCTGCGCCCAGATCGAAGGTCTCGAGCCAGCGTGGTGTGGCGCAGAAAGCGCCCGGGCCGTCCGCAGCGAGCGCAGCGCGGCAGCGGCCGCCCGTCCACAGCGCCAGGGCCTCGCACAGCGTGCGAACGCCCGCGGGATGGCGCGGACAGTGCGGCAGCCGCGCCTTCAAGAGGCGTCATCCCCCGTCCGTCGACCAGCACCCGTGTCGCCAGCGGGCCCGGCACGATCCCAGCCACAGCTGCTCCGCTGCATCTCGAGCGTCCTCCTCGGCGCGGGCGACATCACGGTCGCGGCCGCGCGCGCAGGTGTCCATGCCGGACGTCGGGGCGCAGCGGGAGGGTGATGCGTCACTTTCGGCCGGCGGCGCTCGCGGTAGCGATGCTGGCGGGCAGCGTGCTGCCGCCGCCCAGGACGGGTCGCTGATAGCGCGCCCCCGCGGTGTGCAACGTCGCCCGGCGCATCGTCGCCGCGCACCCGCGGCTGCAGTACCACTGGCCCCGATCACAGTGCGTGCAGAGCAAGAAAACCTGCGCGCATGGCACCCGAGCACACACCACGAACCGTAAGGAATCCACGCGCCCCAGCCCACCGCGGCTGGGGAGTGGACGGCGTCAGGACGGCGTGCGACAAGATCGCTGGCGACGACGCGTCCCAGCGTTACCGTCAGAGGGCTCGGAGTTTGCGGCTCCGGGCCCTCACTCGTTGGGCCTCCGGTGACTGCGCGCTCTACCGCAGTCTTCTCCCTTACGAAAGTCTGGTCACTCGGGATCACGACCAGAAGTCCAAATTCCTCCGCTTCTCGATGATCGCCAACATTCGCGAGTCAGTCGAGAGCCGTCTCGCGGCGAGCTGCTCGCCGGCACACAACTCGGCGACTGGGCGCGGAATACACGGCCCCGACCACCGCGGCATACGACCCCCGACGCATTGCGATACCATGAGACGCAACTTCGGACCGCTCACGCTGCGATCTACACCGGCACACTGAACCGTGGTAAACGGTTGCAATCTCTCACGCAGGCGTACGTTGTGACGCACAGCCAAGACCGAGAAGAACCGCCCTGGTGGGAATCGGAGCTAAGCGCCCTTCGCAGCCAGCTTGCAGCGTATCTTCGTCGACATCTGCCAAGTTGGCGAGCCGACCACGACGATCTGCTTAACAACAGCTTCCTCTCTCTCACGCAGGAGATCCGCCGGAACCCCTCCAGTTTCCCGCTATCCTGGTTTCAGCCTAGACCTCCCATTGAAGAGGCACACCGGGCGCATCTGCACAAACTCGCGAGGGTAATTCTACGACGGCGGATCGCGGACCTGTTCCGACGGCGTGTGCCCGTCGTGAGCACCTTCACCTCGCCGCCCGAGCACGAGCCGGCGGACTTCGATGTACCCTCTCCCGAGCGACGGATCTTGGTCGCCAGACTGCTCCACGTAACGCTAGCCGTCCTTGCCGACATGGATCCAGCGGACCGCGATTTTATTGCTATCACGTCGGGTGCAACCGGCATCGGCAAGGCTCGAAACCCTACTGAAAGGCAGCGCTTGCACCGGCTGCGCATCAAACTCAAGGCCGAAGTGTCACGGCGACTGGGCGCGGAAGTGGCCGAGTTGTTGCAGGCACGCGACTAGCTAGGCTGCAGTCCGCAAAATCGTCATGGACGACTTCGAACCGTTCCTGCAGATCGTCCATATTTCAGATCTTCACATTGTTGATCCCAAATCGCCCAATGCCGTGGCGCTGCGTCGGCGACTGCGAGGACTCCGCGGCGTCCCGACTAACATCGCCGAGTATGTCGCGGACGGCATGGCGCCGCATGACGCGCTAGCCGTCCAACTGTTTGAGAGCTTCCTTCGAGAGATCACCGCCGACTACAAATGGTCCAAGTGTCAAACCTGGCTGGTTGATACCGGCGACCTGACGTCGCTTGGCGACCAGAACTCATTGGCTCTCGGGCGCCAGCACCTGCAGCAATTCGCTCAGATCTGTCCCCAGATCGCATCCACATATGGCAATCACGATGCGTGGCCTGGGAGATTCCCGTTATTTGCCACGGGGGCTGCGATCGCTGCGCAGCAGCAGACGCTCACCGTGCACCAATACAAAGTCGCCACGGCTGGATGTGCTCTGCGGACCACTATTCCACACAACGCGGGAGAGGTGCAGCTCTATTTCTTGGACAGCATCATCCACGACCGATGGTCGAACACGTGGGCGTTGGGCGAAGTGGGGGCTGCTCAGCTCACGGCTCTCAAAGATCTCGTGGACCAGAACTACAACTCCAACCGACACGACCTGCGCATCCTGGCCATTCACCATCCGGTACACTACCCGCCCGTTCGGCCAAGTTTCCAGATGGCAATGCGCAACGACAAAATCGTCGCTGGAGCGCTCGATACCCCCAGTCCCGGCGGTGCGTACCCACTTGCCCACCTCGTACTCAGCGGGCATACGCATGCTCTCTACCCGCCGCATGGAGCCTTACCGGCCCAGCCGTCTCTCTGCATCCACCCACATCTCGGAAGCAATCAGTGCCAGTTCGTGGTGGGGACCCTGATGCAACTCGACCGATACAACAAGCGCCTGGGGTGGCCGCATCAATGTCAGGTCCTCCGGCTCTATTCCTCGAAGACCAATCCACACATCATATCGGTAGACCGATTGCTTGCAGCTCGGCAGGCAGGAAAGGACTACCGTGCCACGGGAATCGGACCGTATAAGTTCGTCCCGCTGCCCCAGGGCAGGCCGGAGGAGGAAATCAGCTTCTCCGTATAGTGGCGGCGAGCGCCTGCAATCCCCTATTGGCCAGATTCACCATCGTGAACTGCGGCGATGCCACCTCGGTCAGAGATGCGTACTGCATAGGAGACAGCGGCTCACAGAGAAGTGTTACTGCATATCGTGCGTGAGGAGTCACGAACGCGGGAGTCGAAAACGCCGCAATCGCAGGTTCAAGGACTGCAGCGCGTTTGCGAGTCGCCGCAGGTATAGGCTTCTTCTCGACGTCGTCAAGAAAACGTTCGTAGGTTGATCGATTCATCGCAACGACCGGCATTTCCGGCGCACCGATTATCACGAGACTGAAGGGAAGCTCCACGACACGTGGCTCGGCAAAAAGCTTGGTACTGAGCGTCACCATGATCACGTCGATGTCGTTGTCCTCGATCGCAAAGGATGCGAGCGCCTCGGTGAACAGCGGGCGGACGCTCGGTTTCGCGGCCCACAGATGCCCGATGACCCTCGTCACCATTCCGGACGCCACTTGCGGAAGTAGGGAGTGAAGTACCACCGCCTCGGTTCCCTCGAGGTAATGCCGGAGTATCTCGAGCCACGTACTGACCAAGACCTGCACAACATCGCGCGTGTGCGCGTGGCACTCCTCATCTTCCGGCGGCGGGATCGCCTCGTTCAGATTCCTCTTTACGTCGTCTAGGATGTGCTGCTCATCGAGACCCTCGAGGATTGCTGCGCCCTCGGCGAGCGTCTCAAGCGCTAGCTGTGCCTCGCTTGCGAGGACGTCTGCGCCGGTTGCAACGGTTTCACGTATCAGCGCCTCACGAACGACCGGGAAGGCGACCTCCTCTGCGAGTCGACAGAGTTGGTCGAACCGCTCCGCATTCCGTTCCACCTCTTCGGGACGGTGAATCAAATGGCCTGGGATCGCGGTTCGTGGCATGGCGTCCTCCTTCGAGATGGTGCGTGCGTCTGCCAGCATTCGGTCAACCTGTTTATCGCTGACCACCGAGTTTCGTGACATCGTCGTGATATCAAGAACTTAGCCTACTGCTCGCTCTTCATCCGCGAACATCGCTCGACAACGTAATCGTCGGATCACGCAGTTCGTGACATCCGCAGAGAGTTTTAGCGAGATCAACTACTTAGCGGCGGAGCCGATCCCCCGTGGCTCCGCGACGTGCATCCGCTACGACGACCGGCTTGACTCAATGCGGAGGCATCTAGGACTGCCTCCTTCGAAGCGTTGATCCACAAGAGCGAGAAGCGCCCTCCACTCTTCCGCACCACGCGCGGCCGCTCAGGCACGCTCGGCGAACGGGCAATGAGCCGAAACGACGCGCTCCGGATGATCAAGCGCCGGGCGAAGACCGCGGGCCTTTCCCCTGCCGTCTCCTGCCACACCTTCCGGGCGAACGGCATCACGGCGTCTCTCGAGAACGGCGGTACTATCGAGAACGCGCAGGCGATCGCTGCGCACGAGAGCCCACGGACCACCAAGCTCTACGACCAAACGAGCAACGAGATTACGCTCGATGAAATCGAGCGTATCGCGATCTAGGCGGCCTCCTTCGCCCAGGTGCACGTAGCTTGCTGTGGTGTTCCGGTTTCGCTACCTCGTCTTCGGGCCAATGGTCGACTTTCGAAAGAAACTGGGAAGCACCTCTGGCAAACAGCCACTCGACCCGCTCGATATCTATGCCCGGCTGGACCGAGCGAGCGACAAGGGAGAACTACGGCGACCACAGGAAGCCGTACTCAGGGAGTGGCACTCGCATGCTCGCGACCGCAAGGACATCGTGGTCAAACTGCACACCGGTCAGGGCAAGACGCTGATTGGCCTGATCATCCTTCAGTCGAAGCTCAATGAGAAGTTGGGGCCGGCACTCTACCTGTGTCCTGACAACTTTCTCGTGGAGCAGACCGCGGCGCAGGCGAAGCAGTTCGGCTTCGAGTGCGAGATCATCGCGGCGGGAGACGAGCTCCCGGCCAAATTCATCCAGTCAAAAGCCATCCTGATCACATCTGTACAGAAGCTCTTCAACGGACTGACAAAGTTTGGGCTTCATGCCCAGTCGACGAAGGTCGGGGCCATAGTCATCGATGACGTCCATGCCTGCATCAACGCGATTCGCGATGCGTGTACGATCCGCCTTCCAAATAGTTCGCAGGCCTACGCTGAGCTAGTCAACTTGTTCAGTGGAGCGCTCGAGAGTCAGGGACAGGGCTCTTACGCCGACCTCCAAAACGGGGACTACGAGGCGCTACTGCCGATACCGTATTGGGACTGGATCGACCGGACCGCGGACACCGCGCGGATTCTCTCGAGGTATGCTGCGGGGAAAGACATCAAGTTTGCCTGGCCGCTCGTGAAGGATGCGCTTGCCGACTGCGACTGCCTCGTCTCGGGAACCACGCTCGAGATCCTTCCAAGGCTGCCACCGCTGGCTGACTTCGGCTCGTACGATTCCGCCAAACACCGTGTGTTCATGTCGGCCACCGTCTCCGACGACTCGTTCCTTATCAAGGGAATGGGCCTGTCGCCTGAAACGGTCCAGAGCCCGCTGACGTTTCAGGAAAAGTGGTCCGGCGAGAAGATGGTGCTGATCCCGTCCCTCCTGTCGGACGACCTAGGTCGCAGCACTATGGTGGCGCGGTTCGGTCAGCCTTCTAAGGGACGAAAGTATGGAGTTCTAGCTCTTACTCCGTCGTTTAAGGGCTCCCAGGACTGGAAGAAGTACGGGTCCGTCGTCGCGGAACGAGAGACGATCCATGCCGAGGTCGACCGCCTCCGGAGAGGAGACTGCGACGCGCCCCTTGTCGTTGCCAACCGCTACGACGGCATCGACTTGCCAGATAGCGCATGCCGAATTCTCATTCTCGATTCACGGCCCTACGGTGAATCTCTTTACGAGCGGTACTTGGAGCGATGTCTACCAGACACCGAAGCCGTCGTTGTTAGAACTGCCCGCACAATTGAGCAGGGCATGGGGCGCAGCGTTCGCGGTGAGAAGGACTACAGCGTGGTACTACTCATCGGAATGAGTCTCGTTCGCTTTGTGCGGATGCCTGAATCGCGTGCCTTCTTGTCGGCTCAGACTCGCCAACAGATCGAGATCGGTTTGGAGGTTACTGAATTCGCGAAGGAAGACGTCCAGAAGGGTATGAAGCCGGACGCGGCACTGGAGACCGTACTCTCCCAGTGCCTCAAGAGAGATTCCGACTGGAAAGACTACTACATCGAGCAGATGGATAGGATCACCAACCCCAGTGCAACGCCAAAGAAATTGAACGTCTTCACGCTGGAGCTCCGGGCCGAGGTCGCCGCACGAGAGGGCCGCTACGAGGATGCGGCCAACCTCGCCCAAGACATATGCGACCAGCACGTGGCCAGCGACGCCGAAAAGGGCTGGTACTTGCAGGAGATGGCTCGACACCTGTACCGATCAAGCAAAGTAAAGTCGGAGAACATTCAGACTGTTGCTCACCGCAAGAACCGGTTCCTCCTGCGGCCCGGAAGCCGGGTCGGAACAACGATCCAGCTTCCTTTCGCTCAGAAGCGCGTCGAGAGGGTGGTACACTGGATTCGTGGCAATTCCGACTCGAAAGCGCTCGCTCTAAGCGTTGACTCGCTCCTGTCTGACCTGAGATTCGGCGTCGACGCGGATACGTTTGAAGCCGCTTTGCATCGGCTCGGCGAGGCCCTCGGGTTTGCGTGCGAACGCCCGGACAAGGAATGGAAAGAGGGACCAGACAACCTCTGGCGTGTTCGCGACAACAGCTGCCTAGTCATCGAATGCAAGAGCGAGGTCAACCTGCAACGCGCAGAGATTGACAAGCGTGAGACCGATCAGATGAATAAGTCGCACGCCTGGTTCACCAAGGAATACCCTGGTGTCCAGTCGCAATGCATTCTCATCATTCCGCCGAAGAAACTCGCTAACGGCGCGGGCCTGCTTCAGCCAATGACAGTTCTTCAGAAGAACGGGCTCGAGAGGTTCACAAAGAATGTACGAGCCTTTTTCGGCGAGTTCTTCGCCCAAGACTTGCAGAACCTGTCGGAGCAAAACGTCAGCCAGGCTCTGGAGCGGCACCAGCTTGGTGTCGATCATCTACTGAAAGCGTACACCGCCTCGATCCAGGGCGCGGGTCTTCCTCACTCCTGAGTACCCCCCGATCCCTCAACGGCCACGGTTTCCCGCCAGGCGGCCGTCGCTCAGTCACTCGGAGGTATGGTACTCTGCAACCCTACTCAACAGTGCTCACCTCGTGGTACGCTTCGAGCGACGACCTCCATCGATGTAGAATTCGGACATCTGTTGAACTGACGGTTGAACAGGTTGGAGCACAACATGCGGATGTTCCTTGAACGGTTCAGCGAGGTTTCACCCACGATCGCCGCAGGCGCCACAGGGACGGAAACGTTTACCAAAGCCGCTCCGGGAGACCAAGACAATGACGTGAGCTTCCGTGGCTATGCATCGATACCTTTGAGCTCGGATGCAACCTGCTCTCACGGAGACTGTTCCGTCCCTATGGTCCCTACCGCCGCTCAGTTGCTCGATGCTACTGATCCTAACGAACAGCGCTGACGCGACAGTTGACCATTTTCTTCGCTCTGCGAAGCTGAACGCAGGAAGCTACGCTCGCCTGGACACCGACCATTTTGTAGAGCGCGGAAAGGTCACCTTCAAGCGTTGGCGTCAGACGATTGACTTGGACGGGATCTCTTTCTCGCCGGGCGACGTGACCGGTGTGTGGTTCCGACGACCCGGCCCCCTAGTGCGCACCGTCGAGCGAGCGACGCGCGCAGCAGTGGTCGAGGGGGCATGGGCTGAATCGCTGGAGGGGTTCCTAGGTGAGATTCCTCCTGAACGATGGATAAATCACCCAGCGGCCAATAGTCAGGCCAGTCACAAGACGGAGCAGCTCTCGCGCGCCCGAAAATATGGTTTGGCTGTTCCAGAGAGTCTCGTCACACAAGATGCGAACGACTTGCGTGAGTTCTGGCGTCACTGCGATGGCCGGGTGGTAGTGAAGCCGCTCGCTGTTGCCACGTGGGGCACCGGATCGGCGACGAGAGTCGTCTACACAAGCGAAATGCGAGCGGCGGATCTCGACGATCTATCGCTCCTGGAATCGTGCCCATGCTTCTTCCAACAGCGAGTCGACAAAGCGCTCGACGTTAGGGTCACGGTCATCGATGATGCCCTCTTTCCCGTGGGGCTGAGGGCGTTTGACCATGGCGCTTCTCAGCGACTCGATATTCGACGGAACAACATGGCGGATGTGATCCACGGCGCGGTATCCCTGCCTTCGGAGACCGAGTCATCCCTTCGCCGGCTGATTCGTTCTTATGGATTGCGCTATGCGGCGGTTGATCTTGCGAAGGACAGCGAGGGATGTTGGTGGTTCTTCGAGGTAAACCCAAGTGGCCAATGGGCGTGGCTAGAGGAGTCCGGTTGCATGTTGTTCACGCCCGCCCTCTCACGAGCATTGCGTTTCGCGGCGTAGGACCGAAGATACGGAGGCTCCATTGACTGCCTGGAACCGCGTGGTGTGGATAGCGTTGCGCAGTGCATGTGTTCGCGTTAGCGAAGATGTTGTCCGAGCTGGTCGCCACGTGGTGGGGGACGATGGCCGGGCCGTACCGCAGGGCGCGGATTTCTCTGAGCACGCTGCCGATCTTGCGCGCGAGCTGTACAAACAGGAGGCAGATCGCACCCGGTCGTTTGAGGACAAGGGCCGCACACTCCTGACGGTCAACGGTCTGCTGATTTCGGTACTGGTGGCCGTGGGGAAGCTCGGGCCCATGCCCGCCCTAGAGTTGGCGGTTTCGGCGACGCCACTCCTCCTGAGTCTAGTCATTCTATTGGAACTTCATGGCCCGCGAGTAACGGCTTTCCCCGCGGTCGACAATGAACTCCTGAATGCTGCGACCAGCGAGCAGCGGGCTCTAATCGCTCGATCCTATTTGACCGCACGTTTGTTTCTCTCCGGGAGCAACGACTACTTGCTAGATCTACTTGAGGCCGCGAGAAAACTTGTTGCTTTCGGTTTGCTAGTTTCGATAATCCTAGGACTCTTCGGTTTGATGTGCGCCGGAACGCCCTCGTTGAGGTAGGAGGATCGTCCGCTACCCGTCGTGGGTTTCAAGATCTGCAACCGCGGACAGGCAACCGAGACTATCAGCACTCACCGCGCGACCGCCACGCTTGCGACGACGCGCACACGTGCGTGGCCGCCACCGGCGCAGTTGAACAACACGCGGTCGAGGCCGCTGAACTCAACCTCCCCGACCACTTCGCGGCGATTCGGATCGTAGGTGGGTTCGAACACCCGATAGCTCTTGGCCTTGTCGATTTCCGCGATCTCGACCCGTGCGGAGCGAAGCTCCTCGCCCGCACCCAGCGAAAGACTTGCCTCGATGATCTTCTGCTCCTCACAGCCCCATTCCCCGTACGCCAGCTCGCCTCGGCGCGTCTCGACCGAGATGATCGCTGTAGGCCCAGGCGCTGGCGTCGGCGTCACGAGGCGGACATCTACCTCATCCGATAGACGAGCGGTCTCACGCAAAGGCGGCCCCTCGATCAACTCGCCTTGGGTGGGCCCGGGCGCGAGACGAATACCGATGAATGCCGATGATGCCACCAAAGCCAGGCCGATTACTGAGCAGAGTCCTCGACCAAAGCTATCGAGGCGTCCAAAGCGAGGCGCGTGTCCCCCTGCTGCTGCGAGAATCAGGACAACGCCAAGGAGGGCGAGTAAATTTGCTACAGGTGCATCCTTGAGCGCGATCAAAAACTGCCACATGACGTTCGAAGCCTTTTACGCGCCCTGGAAAAGCATCTCGACGGCATGCGCGTCGAAGCCGGACAAGTGAACCCTCGCCCTCTCCCAATCGACAAAGGCATAGCGTTCCCGAAACGCTCGCTTCTCTTTGCAGGACCGGCGTCTATCCACGAGTACGATGGGGTTTCTCTTGACGCCAAAGAGTTCACCCTCTCCCGCCTCGTAGTTTTCGACCAGTCGGTAGATTACCTGCCGAACATAGTCGTCGTGCTCGGGGAGCGAAAAGCCTACGATCCCGAGCCCAAAGTTCCAACAGCCAATCTGTCCCAGCCCTCGCCAAAAATCTCGTAGCCTATCTGCCCACAAGATCTTGGCGCGCGACGGACTCAACAACCAGGGGGTCGCATGGAAGAGCATGGAGCTCCACGGAAGGTACTCAACATGCTCAACGCGGTGCATCTCACGGAGTGGATCATCTGCGTGACGTGTTCCATCGAGGATGGGCACGACACCGAGGTTCTCTGCATGTGAGAACACTGCGTGTCCCGGTATGTACGATGGAGGTCGGTCAATTGACGCCGCGAAGTCGATGCTAGCCTGCACCTGGCGACTGTACGAGCTTCTGTCGAACCAATCGATTGAGCCATGGAGCTTCAGCACTACTACTTCGTCGTCTTGTGAATCGACGATCGCAGCCCCGTTCTGCCGCAATTCCTTGTAGCGTTGCGGGAAGAGGCGGAATGGCTTCCCGACTCGCTGGAGTGCACGTTCCAGCACCACGTCGTAGTTGAAGGTGAGAACATAATCGCCCGGCCGCAACGCTTCCGCGAACCGTAGGTAAACGTCAGGGAGCTTGCGAGCCTCTGGAATTCGCTCCGAAAGGATCTGCCCAATCAAGGTCTTTACGACCACTTGCCCCTCGTTCCCGTCTTCACTCCAAGTATCGGATCCCCGAAGGCCGAGATGATATTCAACGTCGAGAAACGCGAGGAAATCCTCAAAGTCGAGGGAGTCGGCCGTCAGTTCTTCGCCGTAGCATCTCTTCCGGAAGGCGAGATAATCGTTGACATCGTCCTGGAACATCTTGGCACGGCCCTGCAATCGACTCGCCCTGGCCCGGACCTCCCTCCAGAGTTCTGTCCCCAGAGGCATACCTGCCGGCACCGAGAAACCGGCCCCAAGAACTAGTATCCGATACCGTCGATCTCCAAGAGCACCCGCCAGAGAGATCCCGCTCTTTGGGTCGCTATCGACCCCACCGTCTCCGCTCACCGACTCGTTCCGAGCTTCAGAATCTCCTCGTCCTCTCCTCGCGGCGAGTTCCATGCCGTCAACGGGTCGACGCGGTAGCGTGTGACCTCTTCGTCGCTCGGGTCCACGATCGCGGTCGAACCCTCCCGGTATGTCCGCTCGACGACGAGGAGTCGTCGCCCGTCGGCAAGTTGCACGAGCACCCACTGGACGCACAGGTTCTCCATGCTCCCCTCGACGACCTGGGCTCCGAGATCGAGCAGTCTGACAAACTCCATGATCGTCATTGCGGCTCTCGTCCTGGGTCTGCCCGCTCCCAGTGCCAGGTGCATCGTCTTACCGCCTCGCTCACGACCCCCGTGGCTGACACGAAACGTCCCGCGCTGACCTCCGCCCTGACAAAGTCGTAGAGCTTTTCGGGGAGGAGCAGGTTTCCGACGAGGCCATGCCGACGCGCCTCTTCGAGCCGACGGGATCTCTCTTCACATCCCACGCGAAATCGCTGCCACCATTCCGGAGTTGCTTCTTCACTGGGCCCGCTCTCGAGCCCAGCTTGGATCTCCTCCGCAAGCTCTCGCCTGACCGCTTCCTGGCCCATCGCTCGCGCGCGCATCTCCCAGAGTGCTCCGTGGATGAGGATCGTCCGGACCGAGCCCTCGTCTGGCTTCTCGTGCGCCGCGATGAGGGCCTCCACGTCTTCTGGGAGGTCGACCTCGACCGAGCACGGAAGCGCCTCATCCATCGGTCTTCTCCTCTCCTGCAATCTCCGCGTTTGCGACGAGCGAGTACTGGCTGTCGTTCGGGCCTGTCGCTGCCGTGCCTACGTTCGTTATCCGGGGACTCGCCCGTTTCGCTGGTAGCGGCGCACAACCCGCGAGGATCCGTTTCCAGCCATTCCGGGCATCACATGCCTCACGCACGATGTCGACGAGTTCCCCAGGTTCAACGCGTTCCTCGGCGGGAGAAGGAGCTGCCGCGAACTCCGCGCCGAGGGTTCGGCGCTCGCTGGCCGACGAGGCATCGCGAAGGATCGCGCTGTACGCCTCGCAGGCATACGCGAAG
This sequence comes from uncultured delta proteobacterium, assembly GCA_963774015.1. Classification (GTDB taxonomy): domain Bacteria; phylum Desulfobacterota; class Binatia; order UTPRO1; family UTPRO1; genus UTPRO1. Next base: position 593,266 of record CAVZDH010000011.1, on the reverse strand, counting down.
GTCTCGCGCTTTCGAAAATCAATGAGGAGAAGCCACTCGCGCACCCGTGTCGCGGGGAGGCCAACCGTCCGGCGCTTGCAGTTATGAAACACATGCGCCGCTTCATGGACGAGCACATCGACGAAGGGCTCGCGTCGCGCCACGGTGTCGACCGCGAGGTAACAGGTTGTCTCCGCAGAAAGGCCAAGAAGACGCGGTGCATCGGGTGCGAGGAGCGGCGCGCCGATACTTCCGAGGTAGAGGTTTGCGAGCGACCAGGCGGTGTGGTCCCACGGTGCTTCCGTCAGCACCGCCTCAATGTTTGCTGGCGTGAGGACGCAAAGCGAGTGTTCGAGGAGCGCAAGCACGATATCCTGCTCACCCGCCGGAAAGAGCCCACGCACCATCGGGGCGACGCGGTCTCGCACGAGGCGTTGGGGCTCTTGGTCGAGCGCCGGCACGGTGATTGTCCCTTTCGCAGACTGCCTCTGGACGGCTGTGCAGAGTGCTGCGCGCCGCGCCGCGCGGGCGTTCTGCATGGATTCGACGATAGTGCGCCCAGGCCACGCTCCACCAAGCTCGTCGTGCTGACCCGTCTCCAGGTAGCAGCGGATCTCGGTTGCCTGTGCTGCGTTCATGCGCCTCGTCGCCTTGCGTGCCCCTTGCCTCGGCGCATCGTGCCCGTACCGCCTGCGATCTGGCAAGGTCATCGCGAAGAGCCCCTCATCAGCGCAGGCACGCGCGTGCGAGAAATCTTGACGGTCCAAAAGGGTCCGCAGTATACTTAGGTATCTACCTGAAATACTAAGAATAATTCAGAGGTTCTGTCGATGGCAACGAAGAAGGCACTCTCGCTCTCCCTCCCGCCCGCGCTCCGTGCGGAAGCGGAGAAGCTCGCCAAGCGCGAGCGGCGTTCGGTAAAGGCGGTAGTCTGCACGGCCGTCGCGCACTATGCCAACGCGCGTCGTGAGCCCTCGGGTACCGAGAACCGCGCGCCGGCGAAGTCGAAGCGCGCTCGGCGGACGGTCAACCAGCACACCGGCCTCGCGCTCTGGGATGCGATTCAGGACACTGTCAAGGACGTGCCTCGAAAGGCCTGGAAGGAACTTCCCCGAGATGGCGCCCACAATCACGACCGGTACATCTACACCCGGTCGTGATGCGTGAGATCTTCCTCGATACCAGCTACCTCATTGCATCGATCAACCCAGACGATGCCCGCCATGAGATGGCGCGCGAAGCCGTCGCCGCGCTCAGCCATGTCAGCTTCGTCACCACCGACACCATCCTGACAGAGTTTCTCGGCTACTTCTCCGGCCGTCCGGTGCACCTCCGGAAGGCAGCGCTTGCGCTGGTTGAGACGCTCCGGACTCCGGGAGCGTGTCGCGTGTTCCATTTCGGGCGCCACGGGTTCGAAGCGGCCCTTCGGCGCTACCGACGGCGCCTCGATAAGACGTACAGCCTCGTCGACTGCCACTCGATGCTCGTCATGGAAGAGCGTGGCATCCAGGACATCCTCACGTCGGACGGGCACTTCCTCCAGGCGGGATTCACTTGTCTGCTCCCGACGGGCGGTCGCGCGCGCTAGCGCGTCCGCCGGTACGTTCGGGCGACAGTCTTTGTCCGCGACGTCCTCCGACGCGGCTGCGCGCTTCGCCCCCCGAGCTCCTCCAGGACCTCCGTCAGCGGACTGCCTGTCTTTCCCCGCCGCATCGATGCCAGCCGTCCCCGCAGAATGCGCACGGTCTCTGCCTCCTCGAGCTGCGCGAGAAGCTTCTGATAGGAGCGTGCGTCCTGCACCACGAGCTTGGCTTTCCCGTTTACGGTGAGTACGCGCGGATGGCCTGAACGCTCCATATCGCGCAAGTGTTCCTTCGTGTTTCGCTGAAAGTCACTCAAGGAACGGATATCGGTCAACTGAATTTCCACCGTTGGTCGCCTCCAAATTTACTGTAAATCTCATGATACCACGTTTGGGGACGGTCTCCGAGTTGCCTGCTGTTCTCCGCCTCTTCCATGCCGCAGAGCGCGTTCGCCCCGATTTGAGGATGATCGCTTGGTCCTCCTTCAGTTTGCGTCGACCCTATTCGCACACCCCGGCGCTTCCTCGGTCAAGGTCCGCTTCGCTCTCCACCTTGACCGCGCACCGGGCCGTGCCGGGCCCGTCGTCATCGCAAACCAATGGAGGACCCATGAGCGAAACACAGCAACTGTTCTTCGGTACACAAACGACACTTCTCCCGCACCTCGTCCGTGTCGAGCTCGTCCGCGAGGGCCCGTGGCCCGTCGGCGAGCCGATCAGGACGCCAGCAGCGGTCTTCGAGCTCCTCAAACACCATGCGGCCCGCTGGGATCGCGAACACTTCGTGACCGTGCTCCTTGACGGCGGGCATCGGGTCGTCGGGATTAACGATGTCGCGATCGGTGCGACCACCACCTGTCCCGTACAACCGCGTGAGGTGTTCAAGGCCGCGATCCTCGCCAATGCCTCGGCCATTATCGCCGCCCACAACCACCCTTCGGGTGACGTTCAGCCATCGGAGCACGACCGCGCGGTGACCAAGCGGCTCGCTGAGGCAGGTTCACTGCTCGGCATCCCGCTCCTCGACCATCTCATCGTCAGTGGAACGAGCTTCTACTCGTTCCAGGACGCTGGCTGTCTTTAGTCGTCTCCCACTTACCACGCTCCGACCCAACGGCCGACGAGGACGAGCACGAAAGCGCGAAGCGTCCACGTGCGAAGGCGCGTCTCGGGATCGTAGACGGCCCACCGGAACAAACGAACGGAAAACGTCGTCACGATCAGCATGGCATAGATACGAAGAACTCGTGCATCACGGACCCTCCCGGCTGCGGTTCGCCATAGGAGTATCCCTGCGTCGTACCAACGCCTCGATGCGCGCCCGAAGTGCCGCCAGGTCGTAGGTAGCAGCCGCGCGGACTCGGAGCAGCATGACGCCGCATGCGGCCAGCACCTCATCAACGAAGGAGTCGCGCTCGCGCCGTTCCGGCCGTGCGTGCGAGCGGTCGTCGAGCTCGATGGCCAGGATGACCTTCGTCGTCTCACGGTCGTACAGCACGAAGTCGAGATGCTTCTGGGAAACCCGTGCGCCATGCGCTGTCTTCCACTCAGACGGCGGACACCAAATGACATCCGCCAGACGGAGCTTCACGCCAATCGTCCAACGATCGCCGACGGCCGGAACAAGCGCGCGATAGAACGCCAACTCGCCCCGGCTGAGGAGGGCGGGCCGCGGTCGATATGGCAGCGGCGTTGCTCTTCGGCGACAATCGTTGCAGCTGCGCGCCCGTCGCGATCCTTCGCGCGAGCGCCACGACGACCACCTTCCTCCTCCTCGTTGGGGTCGTCTCTTCATGCGGCCCTCCGATCGAGCGCCACCTCGAACGGTCGCACTATTCGCCGTCGGAGATGAAGTACCGTGTAGGGCAGGAGCCGATAGCCCGCGGCCTTCCGACGCTTGTTCACGAGACGAAGCAGGTTCAGAAGCTGGCGTCGGACCGGAGCGTACGGCTCGAAGGGTAACGCATAGAACTCCGCGGCGAGCCCTGACGCTTGTCGGTGCACGGCGATGTCGAAGAAGTGCGCCCTGAGTGCGCGATAGGTCTCAAGGTCGATCCGAACGTGCACGTGACCGCCCCGGATGCTGACGGCGTAACCGCCGATACGGATCGGGGTTCGTCGTGCATCGCGAAGTCGTGCCTGTTCGCGCGCGAAGATGTCGTGGCGACCCTCCGTGGCGAGTAGCACGAAGGTCCGTAAGTGCTCGCTGCGCCCCGTCTGGTGATCGCTGACGCGTGTGCGCTACGCCGATCGCTACGGAGGTGGCGGCGATGGGCGACGCGAGCGGCGCGATGCGCGGACGGATTCGGCAGCAGGTGGCGGCGTTGGGCCCGCGTGGCGTGACGAGTCGGGTGCCGGACGCGATCCGGGCGACGATCGTGGACTACGCGCGGCAGCGGCAGGCCGCGGGGGCCGGCTGGCCGACGATCGCGCGCGAGGTCGGCTTCTCCGTCGGTGCGATCACGGGTTGGGCGCGCGCGGCGATGCGGCCACCCCGGATGCGGCCCGTGGCCGTCCGTACGGACACGGTCGTGGCGTTGCCCGCGTCGGGGGTCGTCGTCGTGCTGGCCACGGGCGTGCGGATCGAGGGGCTCTCCGTGGCGGACGTCCCGGCACTGCTCGCGCAGCTCGCGTGATCGGCAGCACGCGGACGCTCCGCGTGTGGGCGTATCCGGCACCGGCGGATCTCCGCAAAGGCTTCGACGGCTTGCAGGCCCTCGTCGCGGGGCAGCTCCAGCGCGATCCGCTCTCGGGCGACTGCTACCTGTTCGTGAATCGCACGCGGCGGCGCGCGAAGGTCTTACTGTGGGACGGCACGGGCTTGTGCATTTATCAGAAGCGATTGGAGCAAGGGCGCTTCGCGGCGCTCTGGGCCCAGGCGGGCGCGCCGGCGGTGGAGCTCACGCTGAGCGAGCTCGCGCTCTTGCTCGAAGGCTGCGCGCTCCTCGCGCAGCGGCGCCTCTCGCCGACCGTCGTGACGCCGCGGGCCCTCACCGCGACGCGATAGTCATTGGATCTATCAGAATCGTATTGCCATTCGTCTACCCATCTGCCATCACTCTCCCGTGGTGCAGATCGAGCACGAGACCGACATCGAGCGCCTGCGCCAGGTGGCGCTGCTCCAGCACGCCGAGCTTACCCGCCTGCACGAGCGCCTGGCGGCGCTCACCGCCGCGCTCGCGGCCGCGCGCGGCGACGGCGCCACGACGAGTCTCCAGCTCGAGCTCCAGCTCCTCCAGGAGCAGCTCGCGGCGAAGACGCGCGCGCTCTTCAGCCCCCGCTCGGAGCGGCGCCCCCAGGATGGCGCCGACGCCGACGATACGCCGCGGCCTGCCCCGCGCGGGCACGGCCCGCGGCCCCAGCCGACGCTGCCGCTCGTCGAAATCATGCACCCGCTCGACGCCGCCGATCAGCAATGCCTGCAGTGTGGCGGCGCGCTCACCCTCTGGGAGGGGCAGACCGAGGACGCCGAGGAGATCGACGTGGTCGAGCGGTCCTTCCGCCTCGTCCGCCATCGGCGGCAGAAATACCGCTGCCGCTGCGGCGGCTGTGTCGAGACGGCGCTCGGCCCGCCGAAGCTCACGGCCGGCGGGCGGTACTCGGTCGCCTTCGCCGTCGGCGTGGCACTCGCCAAGTACGCCGATCATCTGCCGCTCGCGCGGCAAGTGAAGCAGATGGCGCGGGGCGGGCTTACGATCGACACGCAGACGCTCTGGGATCAGCTCGCCGCGCTCGCCCACCACCTCACGCCCACGCACGACGCGCTTCATGCCTACGTCCTCACCACTCCCGTCCTCGGCGCCGACGAAACGCGTTGGCCGTTGCTGGGCCAGCCCGGGGCGACCAAGTGGCACGCCTGGGCGCTCGCCGCGCCGGACGGCGTCTGTTACCGGATCGCCGGCTCGCGCGGAATCGCCGCGGCGGCTGCGGTGCTGCGGGACTATCAAGGCTGGCTCATTGCCGACGGCTACAGCGTCTACCCGGCGCTCCGCGATCAGCACGCGGCGGCACGCGCGCCCACGTTTCGGCTCGCGCACTGCTGGGCGCACGTGCGCCGGAAGTTTGTCGAGGCCGCGCCGCATTACCCGGAGGCGGGCGAGGTCGTGCGGCTGATCGGTGAGCTCTACGCCCTCGAAGCGCGCAGTCGCGCGCTCCCCGAGCCGGCGCGCACCGCCGAGCGGGCCACGGGCCGGCAGACGGAGGGCGCGGCGCTGGTCGCCGCGATCCGCGCCTGGTGCGTCGCGCATCCCGTGCTCCCCGAGTCCGCGCTCGGCAAGGCGATCCGCTACACGCTCGATCTCTGGCCGGGGCTCACGGCCTTCCTCACCGAACCCGCGCTCCCGCTCGACACCAATCACGTCGAGCGTGGGATGCGCGCGCTCGCCGTCGGTCGCAAAAATCACTACGGCTCGCGCTCCGAGCGCGGCACCCGCGTCGCCGCGCTCTTCTACAGCCTGATCGAGTCGGCGAAACTCGTCGGCCTCGAGCCCGGCGCGTATCTCGCCGAAGCCGCGCGCCGCGCGATCGCCACGCCCAGCACTGTCACGCTGCCCGCCGCGCTCCTCACCCCGTAGCCACTCCCGCATCGCGGGTCACTGTCGCGGCTGACATCACGCCCGTCCAGACGGGCCGCGGCGAGCACTTACGAAGGTCCGCCCGAGGCGCAGGTACTGAAGGTTCGCAAGGCCCGCTCGTTTCCGCCGAGCCCGCTGCCATTTCGAGACCGCGATGCCGTGGAGCCCGATGAGCTTGGCATCGACGGCGCGCGGATCCTTCCCCATCGGGACCTCGCCGCGGACGAAATAGACGTACCCATGACGGAGATACGCGCACGCGAGTTGTTGAACGAATCCCGTGAGACTCGTCGCTTCACACCGATACGACATGGTGCTTCCTCCTTTCGGCGAGCTCCATACGGCCGAGCCCGCAGAAAAGAGGGTGAGTGCTTGTTCGTCAGGCGCACTCACCAAAGCCCCGATACCCTCCGGCCACCTCCTCTCCTTGAGCGGGAGACGCCGCCAGCTCGTGCCAGTGACGCGATGTCTCGCCTCGCCTGGCACAGCGCCGGCACTGCGTCTTCCGCTGCGTACGACCTCCTCGGCCGCGGTGAACGGAGCGCACATCAACCCTCGACGTCGAACCTCCGTCGATGCTCGCGTGCGCGCGATGGCGGCCTGCGGGGCTACATTCCAAGTACACCCCGCCCGCAATCCATACAGGTTGCGGTCCACAGATCGCCGATGGGTGCGTTACCATTCCTAGGCACACGTCGAGCACCCATCGCCGGCTCACAGCCAGAGGCGGCCTCAGCTTCCGCCGAGGTCGCCTCTAACAGCTTGCTCATCCGCTCCCGCGTCGATGCCCGCCGGGTCATGTTGACCCCGGCGGTACTCTGTCCCTTCGTGATGGGCCATTGGCCCGTCAGAGCTTTCGTCTCGCATCTTGGCCCGGCACCACCCGTTAGCCAGCGAACGACCCGACGACTGCCTTGCCGTCGTGTCGCGGACCTTCCGGTCCTGTCCTACTTGCTCCCCGCTCCCATGCTCCGGTCTTTGCCACCTGGTTGACGTCATTGAAGGCAATGCCTCCAATGCCAGGCACCGCGGCACCACCGCGGCAACCGAAGCACTTCCCGCATTAGTCTGAGCTGTCGTCCACGACGTCACGTTGCTAGGCCACTGCTGGCCAGGCCGATGAACTTGCATGCCGCCTGTCCCCAGGCGCTGCCGTTACCGACATCCTCGATGTCGGCTTTCAGCGGGCAGAACGTAGAAGCTCCCGCTTACCCATAGTCCATGGCTCTTCGCTGTTCGGCTCCGTCTCATCGTGAACTTACCGGCAAGGGCTCATCGTGGCCTTGCGGCCCTTGGCCCCTTTCATGGTTGAGCTATTCACCGCCGCCCTTTTCGTTCAGGCGGTCGCCGGGAGGTATCGACTCCCGGGCGCTCCTGTCACCAGGAACGCGCTCCCCACGCCGGCCGACGTTGAGCGCCCCCGCATAGTCCGCGGGCTCTCCCCGTCGGAGGGATTTGAAGCACCGCATCCGGCACTTCGCACCCCTTCATCTCAGACGGCCTCGCCACGCTCTTACCCGAGCGTCGGCAAGGTCTGTCTGCGTCGCCCACTCTTCGGCGCGTTGGTCGCCGCCAACGCGCCCGCATGCATCGGATAGAATCGCCGGATTTTCGAGAACATCTCTCGCATTACTCGGCGAAGCCTCCGTCGCACCGGACGAGCGCCTCTCGACGCATCCGGCGCTACGGGCAGAGCGCGATGAGGGTGGTGAACCCTCTCCTCTTTCAGCGGTTGGTAGCCGCATCCCGAGGGCGCTCTCCCATCACGAAGGGCCAGCGACAAGATTCGTGTCACTGACGATGCCAGGCTCTATCCAAGCCTGTGCGCTCGAATCTACCGTACCCCACCTTCGAAGTCAGCCGGCAATGCCCGCAAGGGAAGCAATGCCGTCAATGCCTTCCGATTCATGCGCACCAGTCTTATCGGAATTCGCCGTGTCACGATGCAATAGAACGCCTCTTGGGAGCTTGTTGTGTCTCTGCTGATTGGGTGCATTGCTTCCATTGCCGTCATCCCTTCCAATACTGCCAAGATTTCCTTTGACGCCTTTGCCGGCGTTTGCGAGATTCGCTTTGTGTAGAGGCAACAGCGTTCCGCCGTGCATCACGACCTTGTCGAGGTCGGAAGCGTTGGACGCACTGCTTTCGAACGAGAAAGGGTCATCATGCAGCGCATCGCCATTGCGAATTCCAAGGGTGGGGTAGGGAAGACCACCACTGCCGTCTGTCTTGCCGGCGCACTCGTCGACATGGGGCGGCGCGTTCTCCTCGTCGACCTCGACCCGCAGGCAAGTGCCAGCGTTTGGCTCGGTGTGCCCAATGACGGGAGCGAGCTTCTTCAGATTCTCCTCGAACGGGATCGCGACCCAGTTCCCGCCATTCGTCATCTCCCGATGGGGCTCGATCTCATACCCGGAGGGCTGCTCCTCACGCAGTTTGAACCACAAACATCACGGCGCCCAGCGCGCGAGGCGCTTCTTCGCCAAGCGCTGAAGCGTCTCCCAGCTGAACGCTGGGATTACATCTTCGTCGACACGCCCGGATCCTTTGGGATTCTCGCGTTAAACGCCCTGGCCGCCGCAGACTACTTCCTGATTCCCGTTGAAGCAGCGACGCTCAGCATCGAGCCCTTGGTTACACTCTTTCAGACCATTGAAGAGATGCGCGACGCGCTGAATCCCGCGCTCAAGTGCGCGGGCGTCCTTGCCTGCCGCTTGAAGCTCGGCGCCCGCAATCCGGTTCAGATTCTCCGCCTTCTCCGTGAACATTTCGGCGACAACCTGTTCCTTCACTACATCCGGCACAACGTGAACGTTGCCGAAGCGCCTGCGCACAACACGTACATTGGCGCCTACATGGGTACGAGTATCGGTGCGGCGGACTACCGCCGCGTGACCGATGAATTTGAAGCACGCCTCGCCGTCGCCTCCACCGACTTGAGCTTGGTCAATGCCTAGAGAGACGCTGCCACGAGGGTCGAGCCTCCTTGCTCTCGCGAGGGGAGTTGCTCGGGTATCGCCGCCACCCGTGGCCGAGCCGACTGAGCCCGTCGCGCGACAGCGCATCGCCCCAACGCACCTGGGCCCGGCACGCCCTCAAGGTGAAGAGATCGCGGATGAAAGAGGCTCGACCCTAGCTCCAGTCGTCGGGCGCAAGCAGAAGGTCAATGCGCGCATCTCAGCTGCGCTTCTTGATGAAGTGCGCGATTGCGTCGTCGCGCTCTCGGGACCACCGCACGGTCTCACCATGGACGAGTTTGCGGAGGAGGCGTACCGCCGCGAACTCGAGCGGCTGAAGCGTATGCACCATGTGGGGGTGGCGTTCGACCGCCGCCCTTACAATCCCAAGCCCGGCCGCCGCGTGGCTTAGCAGCTTAGCAAAGCCGCGCTGTGAACAAGCGAACAAGCGGAGGGGCGTCGCACATTTTCGCTTCCAGCGCACGGAGCCAGCCGCACTCGAACACGAGCGACCCGATCTGTCAGACGGGCCGCGGCGAGATGGGATGAAGCGACTGCGTGGTAGCCGAAAAGACCATCAGGCGGCGGGAAAGCCGGCGCACTCTCACACCATCAGGGAGATAGGATCGACCATGAATTTCTTGACCGGCCATGCCGATTCAAAGAAGCGTATCCGTTCGGCGAACGTTCAGCGAACGAATACCAAGAAGCAGCACGAGGCCGTGTCTCATAGCTCTGCCCATGCAATGGCGGTCTGATAACGGCTGCCCAGGAGCTAGACTCACGGCGTCCCGGCCTGGCAATGGCGACCAGACGCTCACGCGGGCATTGTCGCACCTACGGATTCCGAAGAGCAGGCACGCAAAGTTCTCGCGGTTTCGTGATATCGATTGTCAGTGCACCAAATCGATCGCTCGCCTGCGCCGCTGCAGCGGCGACCTTCGCAAGCTTCGGCGAGCCCTTGTGCACCTTGAGCGCGTAGCACAGCAACTCCCCAGGCTCCGTTAATGCATCCGCCGGCTCGCCATCAAGGCTGGCGGGCGTACATACGCGCGTCGGCTTCCGGAGATCGAATTGCCGAGTCGCAAAGTGATCTTTTGCCGGCATCCCAAGAATCGCCGACGGCTTCGGCGACCCTTTGTGGGGCTTCACGCCGTAACACATGAACGGCTCGATGGTGGGCGTACCCAGTTCGGGCGGCACGCCGTTCAGACTTATCGCTGCCGGCAACGCCAACATGCCGCGCGTCTGGACATCTAGAGTGATGACGCCGAGCGAGGACACGAAAGTCTGATTCGCGACCTTCGCAAATTTAGGGCTCTTTAGCGCATACCCCACCAAATGTGGCGCGTGCCCCAGAGCATCAGGGTACAGGCCTCCGAAATCAGCCGGCGCGCAGAGCTGGAGCAGCCCGATGGCGTCTGCCACCACCTTCCCGAACGGATCCTCGATGTACCTCCCAACGACCTTAGAAAACTTCGCCGTTCCCTTGCTCCTCTTTGCCCCATAGCACAGATACGGGTCCCGCTCCGCTGCTATCGGAGTCGCCAACGCCGTGGGACTCGGACTGGTCGTAGTGGACAATGTTCCCGCGCGAAACACTCCGTGGCCCTCTGTTCCTGCATACAGAACGGCCCGGGGTGCGTGGACCAGGGCAAGCCGCCAGACGAACCGACCATCGTCAAGGCCAGTATTCATCGTCATCCAGGTGCGTCCGCCATCTGTCGTTGCCAGGACGCCAGCACCGTAGGTCCCAGCATACACAGTGCCCGTCTCCGCCGGATCAATCACCAATCCCTGCACAGCGGGAAGAGAGACTTCGTCCGTCAGCGGCGACCAGGTCGCACCTCCGTCAGTCGTCTTGAACAACCCCTTCGTCAACGTGCCCGCATAAAGAGTTGACGGGTGACCAGGATCGACGATCAGGGACATTACATCGAGATCACTGAGACCGTTGTTGACCGGCACCCAGTGCTCGCCTCGGTCAACGCTCTTGAATACGCCCCTCTCGTTCACTACAGCATAAACCGTCACGGTGTCGGACGGCACGATGACCAAAACGGTAATGATACCAGTATTGAGCGCCGCTAGTCCGTCGGTCAGGGTCATCCAATGGAGGCCTCCGTCAGAGCTTCTACGCACCGCGCGGTCGCTGCCAAGATATATCCGCTGGGGATTTACTGGATCAATCGCGAGCGCCGATGCGTAACCGAAAGCCGGCATGTCGGACCAGATCATGCCACCGTTAGTACTTTGAAACACAAGACCATTAGCAAGAACATAGAGAATCTCAGAACTACCCGGATGGACGACGATCTGCGTGATACTTGTGGTCGCCAGACTGTACCCACTTTCCGGGGAATAGATTGCATTCATCTCAGCCCAGCTTGCGCCACCATTCGTGCTTTTAAATAGTCCGCCAATTCGGCCGGCGGCATACACCGTCGCTGGCTGCGTAGGGTCGATGGTGAGCGCTGAAACGCTCCGGCCCGAGAAACCCTTGGATATGGACGTCCACGCCTCGCCCGCGTTTGTCGATTTGAACATGCCAGCGCCTTCGGTGCCCACGTATACCGTGGAGGGCGAATGGTGATCGAACGCCACCGACAGGACGTGCAGCCCCTGGAGTCCACCCTGGGCAACCGTCCACGTTTTCCCGCTATTGTCACTGCGGAACAACGGCCCGTAGTCCCCCGTATACACGATTGCCGGATTTGATGGATCAACCGCCACCAGCGGCCCCCCATCCGTGGGTCCGCTAGACACTGCCGTCCATAGCCCGCCGCCATCTTCGGTGACGAACGTCCCATCGTGAGTCCAGGCATATAGTCTCGAAGTACTCGAAGGATCGACCGCTAAACCCCAGGCGGCACCACCCGTAAGGCCGGAATTGATGGCGCTCCAGCTGTCGCCCTGGTTAGTGCTTCTGGACACCCCCTGAACAGTAGTGACGTAGACCGTCGATGGAGTCGTGGGAGCTATGGCTATCCTGTATGGAAACACATTGAGGTTGATCCAATGATCTCCCGCGTCGAAGCTTCGGCAGAGGCCATCCGATGTGACGGCGTAGATAGTCGAGGGCGCCGATGGATCGAGTACCAACTCGTGAAGTAAAAGATGTTCCACATCGCCGAGCCCACTATTCTCCGGCTTCCAACTGGCGCCTCCGTTTGTCGTCTTATAAACGCCTCCTCCATTCAACCCCGCATAGACCGTCGAGGTGTCCGCCGGATCGACAACCAGGCTTGAGACACTCAAATGCTCCACCTTTCGCAAGCCCTCGTTCATGGCCCTCCAGATGGCACCGGCGTCGGTGCTTTTGAACACTCCGGACGTCGAGCCAGCATAAACGATGGCGGGATCCGACGGATCTACGGCGAGGGCTCCGACCACACCGCCCCCATACGGCCCGGTGGGTACCCACGAGATCGATGGCGATGGCGTCGCGGCTATCGTGGTCGTGCTTGTGGGTGAACTCGACCCCGGCGATATAGGCGTCGCCGTTGGCCTGGGAGTAGCTGTTAGCTCCGGGCTCGGGGTTCTCGTCAACAGAGGGCCTGGAGTCGGACTCGCGGTTGGCCCAGCCCCACCACAGGCATTTCCTATGCCGTCGTGATTCGCATCGGCTTGATCTGGATTGAACACGTCAGGGCAATTGTCCTCGTCTCCACACACTCCGTCGGCGTCGAGGTCATTGTCAAAATCAAAAGGACAGGCGTCACCGTCCGCACACAAGCCATCGCCGTCGCTGTCGTTGTCCACGTCACTAGGGCACGGGTCGCATGAGTTGCCAGCGCCGTCCTTGTCGTCGTCAGTTTGATCGTGGTTTGCGACCAATGGACAATTATCGCAGATGTCGGGAACTCCGTCGGAGTCGCTGTCATCGACGGAGGACGGCGCGATTCCCACCATCTCGAGGAGGAGCTGTGGCTGCCCGTTCTCGCCTACCCCAACCGCTCGGATATTGCTGGCTCCCGGTGCAGGAATGTCATCGGGTATTGTAACCGTGGCGTCGAGTTCACCAGCCGCATCCGCTAGGCTGCTTGCGAAGTTGGAGGTAAAATCCCCATTCAAAGATTCGATTGAGAGAAATACGCTGGTTCCCGGCCCGTAATCTCCTCCCCGAAGACGGACAACGTCACCCGGCACCAATACGCGTGTGTCACACGGTCGAACTCCAACAGCATTTACAGTGAGGGTTCCAATAGACGGAGTCGCCGTCTCAGTACCAAGCGTCGCGGTGCGCAGTGACAAAGGGGATGGATTCATGGGCAAACCGCTTTGGAAGAATCCCTCTGGCCAATTGGCGGGTGTCTTCCCGGCGAGATAGAGGTTGATTAGTTTCGCAGACTCTTTTTGTCCTTGAGCATTCGGGTGGTAGCTCGAATTCGGATACGAGAGTTTGGCGCCATTCATCCATGCGTTCCTTCCGGCACACGCATCATGGCCTTCAAAATGATCCGCCACATCCCCGCATGGTGCTTGACTAGCGCTGCCAGTCCCGCGATGGACAAAGTGGACTCCCGCGGCAGCAGCGGAGGATTCCAGCACCCCATCGAGGGCACAGCCGATTTCCCTTAAAAACAATAAATCATCATTGGAGAAATGGATAAAAAATGGACCACAGCCGCCACTCAGCGGCAGCGGATTAGGATATCCGAGTACGACGACGGTAGCATTAGGCGCGGCGGCCCTGATCCCTTCGTAGACCTTGCGAGTGCGGGACTCCACCGCATGCAATCTGAGACTCATAAGTTGTTGCGTTGTATAATCGCTGACCTCGGGAAACAGCAGTTGGTTGCGACAATCACCCTTCTCGGCGCATTTTTTCAGCAAAGGTCCGAAGCCGAGATCGTTGCCTCCAATTGTAATTGTCACGAGATCCGTATTCTCGTTAACCAGACCGGTCGCGAGTTGTGCGGGCTCATTGTACTGACCAATTCCGCCTGACAAGATATTCACGGCTTGTGCGCCACTGCAGGCGACAAATGGAGCGCTTCCCATTTCGACCTTGATCGATTGCGTGTGCCCCGGTCTGGCGACCATCGTGGAGTACGCTCGCTTCGAGCGGTGACATTTGTCTTCGGGAGGACCATTCGTATCCGTAGCCTCTTCGTATCTCGGTGCACCTTCGCCGGAGGAGTACGAATCACCCAAGGCCGTATAGCTAACGCCCGAAAGCACTACGATCCACGCGGCAGTATTTCCATTGGGATCCTTCCCCGTGCCCACAATGGTGCGCCCGTCGGCGGATACACCCTCCGCCCGCTCCAAGGTCCACCCGGCGATACCAGCTCCCTGTTGCGCGAGAAGGATGGAGAGATCTTGCATTCCATCGCCGGCGTTCCAGAGAAAAGCCTTACTTCCGCCACCGAAATTCCCCCCGCCCACAACAACTGATCCATCGAACGATACGGCTTGGGCGACACTATTTGCCTGGCCTGGCAATATACCTAGTGGATGCATTCCGCCCTCAGGGGGGTCCCCAGGGATCCAGCGAAACGCGCGGAACGTACTATTCGGCGAGACATAGGAGTCATAACCGACTACGACGGGAGCACCGCCGGCAACCGCTAGAGCTTCCCCCACATCACCACCGTTCTGGGGACGGAGGAGGAGTGGCCCGGTTGTAGTCCAACGAATCGGAGCGCGTTTGACCCCGACTTGTCCGCTACCCACAGCCAGTATCTCACCGAGAGACACGCCGAACGCATGCGCATGCGCTGGAAACGGAAAGCCCGGCAGGAGTTCTAAGCCCACGGTTGTCGATCTGAAGGCAACATCCGTCTGGAAACCATGACCGTCGTAGTCGCAATCATGGGTCGCGGGTACTAGGTAGTCGCGATAGTCGCTGATTCCCGCAACGATCGAGCCATCCCCTGACACCGCGGTTGCGAAGCTCGTATCGGACGGCGGCGTGAGTTCTGCGCACGGCCCCGGAACGACGCCGAGATTCTCTGGCTGACCATCGACCCAGCGGACCGCCAAGGCGCGGGGCACGAAGGCAGTCCCAACGATAACTGAACCGTCCGCCGAAACCGCGGTTGCCTTACTCGAAACGGTATTCGGCAGGTTTGGGAGGATCGTCACGCCTGAGGAGGCTTCCCAGCGGAACGCCTGGGCAACTCCCCCGTTCAACAGCTCGCCGACCACAACCCGTCCATCTGCGGATACGCCGTGTGCCTGTGTTCCAGGACCAAGCCCTTCGAAGGTCAAAGCCCAAGAAAGCGATGGATCAAGCAGAACCGTAGTCCATGCGACCAACAAGGCGCAGATTGCTCGCGCGCGTCCTGGAGGCGCGATCGCTTTCGGCAATCGTAAATGCTTCTGAGGGGTGGCGGCGCGAGGCATAATGTCCCCTAGGACAGGAGTTCGGAGCCGTTCCGGGAGATGGCGTCGTACCCGCTGGCCCGCGGCCCGTCAACGGAAAAGGGGGCGAGCGTCTCGGCGTGGCAGCCTCGGTACTGGATAGTGCAAGTGCATCGTGACGACACGCCACAATCGAGGAAGCCGTAGAACTCCTGCTCGCGGAACGTGGCGAACACGGGCATCGACGCGAGCGGTGGTGGCACCAACCGTTTTCAAGATGCGCGCGTACGACCTTGTCGAGGACCGTGCTGAGTGGGCATCGGACGGCACTTGCCGGTTCCGACCCTGGTGCTGGTTGAGCGTCGAGAAGAGCTGCCTAGAGGAAACCTCAGTGAAAGCGCTTGTTCCTCAACTGACGGAAACTGTTGAGGTCGCCCAGAAGAATCA
Organism: uncultured delta proteobacterium; assembly: GCA_963774015.1. Classification (GTDB taxonomy): domain Bacteria; phylum Desulfobacterota; class Binatia; order UTPRO1; family UTPRO1; genus UTPRO1. The sequence continues at coordinate 577,418 of CAVZDH010000011.1, read as the reverse complement.
AAGTCTTCGATCCATGTCCCAGCCCTCTTCGAATCTGTAGGTCAATCGATGACCCTCTTTCGAGCTGACTACTCGGGGTTTACGCCCATCCCGTGGTGCCGGTACTGGTGCCGGTTGAGCAGCGAAATTAGGCGAAAGTCGGTGAAGCTCCGTGAAGCCTCGTCGACTCCTAAGTTCGCAACCTCTCAAGTATTACCCTGACCGATCAAAGTTTTGGAGGTTCGCCTTCATCCCATTCCCAAGCTGGACGTCGCCGGTTCGACCCCGGTCGCCCGCTCTGCCTTCTGAAGCGAAATCAAACAGTGGTGCCGGCCCCATTCGTTGCGGTTTCGGACTCGATCTCTCGCGGTGCCGGTTGAGGAGCGAAATCCATCGAAACCGAAGCAACCTAAAGATCTGAGAATATTGAAGTGCGGCAGGATCGACCGCTCTTTGCACAGTCTCAGAAACTGGACGTCGCGACTCGACCGCGCTTCATTCTCATCGTAGTTCGACTGCTTCCGCGTGGCGACGAGGGCGTGCACCTGCCGCCACGTCTTTGCCTCCCGCTTCGCGAGCCGTACCAGGCATTTCTCTCGGGCAGCTGCTTCGGCGCGCTCCCTGCGGCGTCGAACGCGTCGCTGCCCTGGGGTTGCAGCTCTCGCGGCGGCTGTCGATCGATGGCCGCGGCCGTTCCGGGCGCGGCAACCCGCTGAGCGCACCCTCCGGACCTCCGGACTACACAAGTGGTCCGCGATGACGCAGTCAGTTGTCTGCCTTGCGCACCTCCGCGGTAGTGCCTCGACTCCACATCCACGCGTGCCGCACTCCCCGAGCACTTCTTTGGGGGAATCTAACGAGCTATGCACCCGGGAATGACGAACCAGAGGTATCGCCAAAGGGCTGGTGGCGGGTGGCCGCGCCTTTGAAGATGCGGAGCGGAGCAGCCTTCCGACCGCGCCGGCCTTCGGGGCGATCCCAAGCCGAGTGTGTGTATGCCTGAGCTGCTCAGTGTCGCTACGGGCGTGCCACCGAACGTCGTCGACGCCAGCGCGGTCAAGGCCGAGTTGAGCGCTCATTTGAAACCAGCCGACGCGGCGCGGTTCTCTCGGATTGTGGACGGCACCCGCGTACGTAGGAGGTACACGGTTGCCCCCGTCTCGGATTTGCTACGTCTCAGGACAATTGAGGAGCGCAACGATACCTATATCCACCACGCGCTCGCGTTGGGTGAGACGGTAGCCAGGGACGCGCTGGCGGGGGCCAAGATCGATCCAAGCTCGACCGCGGTGGTCGTGTCAGTGTCGTGTACCGGCCACATGATGCCGTCGCTCGACGCGCATCTCATCAATCACCTCGGGCTTCCTCCGACGGTGAGGAGGATTCCGATCACCCAGCTCGGTTGCTGTGCTGGTGTCGGAGCCGTCGCGCTGGCGTCGACGCTGCTCGCGCAGGTTGGCAGCGGTACGGCGCTCGTCGTGACGGTAGAGCTCTCGACCCTTGGTATGCAGGTGTCGGAGCCGTCCATGACGGACATGGTCGCGAACCTCTTGTTCGGAGATGGAGCTGCGGCCGTGGTGATCGCCGCGGAAAACTCGGGGCGTGGCCCCGAAATACTGGCGAGTCAGAGCATGTTGTGGCCCGACACCTTGGATCATCTCGGCATGAAGCTCACCGACACGGGATTTCGTCTGGTCCTGTCTTCGGAGCTTCCAAAGGTGGCGCGAGCGCAGCTCGGACCGGCACTGGCGCAGTTCCTAGCTCACCATCGGCTCTCCCAAGATGACATCGCGTTTTGGATCGTGCATCCCGGTGGTCCGAAGGTTCTGGAAGCGGTGGGTGCGGCCTTGAACCTATCCGAACGTGCCCTGCAACCATCCTGGGAGACATGGGAACATTTCGGCAATCTCTCGTCGGCGAACGTGTTTTTCGTGCTCCGTCATCTCCAGGAGGTCGCGCCTCCACCTCCCGGCACGCTGGGCCTTATGTTGGCGCTCGGACCGGGAATCGCGTGCGAGATGGTGCTGCTCCGTGCGGGGGGATGGCTCGCGCGGTGAGGTTGGCGGCCGCTGAATGGTCAGCTGCCCAACGGCACGATCTGTGCGCTAGATTCTCGCGGAGCGCTGACGTCTCGTTTGATCGTACCGTCCTGCATTTCGATCGTTCGCTGGCCATAGGTCGCGGCGAAGGTGCTGTGGGTGACGAGCACGATCGTGAGCGCCTGCTCGACGTTCAGCGTTTGGAGAAGATCGAGCACCGTCTGCCCGGTGCGGGAGTCGAGATTTCCCGTCGGCTCGTCCGCGAAGAGGAGGCGCGGTTCGGTGACGAGCGCGCGTGCGATCGCTACCCGCTGCTGTTCGCCGCCTGATAGCTCAGACGGTCGACGGTCTCGCGCGGCCGTCTCGATCCCAACTTGCGAGAGGGCCGCTGCCGCTCTCCGACGGGCGGCCTGCCATCGGACACCCAAGAACTTCAACGGCCAAGCGACGTTCTCTTCGACCGTGAAGCTCGGAAATAGGTTGAAGCTCTGAAACACGAAGCCGATGTGCCGCAGCCGGAGATCGCTCCTAGCATCGTCGGACAGTTCCACGAGGTCCTTGCCATCGATGAGGACGCGACCTCCGCTCGGTGAATCGAGACCCGCCATCAGATTCAAGAGCGTACTCTTGCCTGATCCGCTCGGACCCATGATCGAGAGGAACTGCCCGGCGGGCAACTGGAAGCTGATGTCTGCCAGGGCGATCAACGGTCCTGATCCGTTGTCGTAGTGTTTGCTGACGTGGTCTAGCTCAAGAGTGGTCGTACTCTGCATCGCGCCTACTCGTACCGAAGGGCTAGTGCAGGCTCGAGATGTGCCGCCCGGTTGGCCGGAAGAACCGCCGCCAGCAGGCAGACAGCCATGCCCCCGGCTCCGACGAGCAACAGCTCTTGGTAGGGGATGTGGAGCTCAAGCACCCAGCCGAGCATGTGCGGGAAGACGATATGGACCCAAAAGACTCCGAGCGTGAGGCCGATCGCCGATGCGAGCAGCAGTCCAAGCATGCCCAAGAGCGCGGCCTCGATGAGCACCATGCGCGAGAGGTGGCGAGCTCGCACGCCCGCGGCGCGGATCGCTCCGAGTTCGTGCTGGCGCTCGATGACACCTGCGGCGAGTGTGTCGGCCGCCCCGAAGAGCACCACGAGCAGAATCAGACCGACGAGCACGTACAGTCCTGCAAAGGCCTGGTGCACTTGCCCCGTGACAAAATCCAAAAGCTCGGCTGCCGAGAGGACTTTGAGACTGTACCGCTGTCCGAAGCGTGCGGCGATCGTCTGGCGTACGGACGCGACGTTCCCAGGGGTGGTTCGAATCAGGATGTGGACGATGTGAGGATCCTTCCACTGTCGTTGGAAAACTTCGCGCGCCATGATGATCGTTCCACGAGGAGATACGAGGCTCGAGGTGACGCCCCCGATGCGGAGGGTCAGTGGGCCGTTCGGCGTGTCCACGGTCACGTCGTCGCCCACTCCCTTGCCGAGGTGCATTACGAAATTGGTCGAAACCAGTGCGGTGTCGCCACGGGCAAATCCCTCCCGCACGTCGGGAAGCGCGCGTCCAATCAGGGGCCATTCGCCGAACGCCCCGTCCTTCACGTAGGACGCATCGAACGCGCTGACGACGATGGGCCCGCCAGCGTATTGCCAGTCGACCATGCTTTCGCCGACGGCGGCGACGACCCCCGGTACTTTCGCAAGCTCGGTCACCAAACCATCGTCGATCGGCGCCTCGACGAAACCCGCGCCGAGGTAGGTCGAGCTCACGGTCAGGTCTCCACGCAACACGTCGCGGACTGCGATCATGACGGAACGCTCGAAGCTCTGTGCGACGATCGAGAGCCAGACCACCGTCCCGAATCCAACGCCAAGCGTCGCGACCGTGAGGGCTGCGCGGCCGGGCCTGCGTGTGAACGCAGCCACCGCGAAGAATCCCGAGGCCATGAGGTGGCTGGCCGCACGCGCGGAGGGAAGGGACAGGAGGCCGACAAGCGGCCGGGCCAAGAGTGCCCCGGAGATCATGACCCCGAATGTTGCAGCGAGTCCCCACGGAGGCGAGCCACCCGCCGCCTGCACGGCGACAGCGCACGCGCTCGCGCTCACGACGAGCAGGCGTACGAGCCACGCGAACTTCGTAGGTGGGGCCGAAACCTCGATCCCGCGGTGGAGGAGGGTTTCGGACAGACTCACATGCGCCGCCCGCCAAGCGGGGCGGGCCGCCGCGAGCACTGCCGTGACGAAGCCCAACGCCGCCGCGAGGGCGAAAGAGGACGCTCGCAGTGTGAACTTGGCGTCTGGCGCGGTCAGCCTGGAGCTCAGCGCGGTCGTCGTCGCGACCAAAGGTAGGAGTAGCCGACCCAAGCCTATGCCAAGTGGGATTCCGATGAGCACGCCACCGGAGCCGAGCAGGAGGGCTTCTTTCAGTAGTTCGAGCCACACCGCTTGCACCCGCGCCCCGACGGCACGCATGACACCGAGTTGCCAGGCACGCTCATCGAAGACAGTGGCGAGACGGTTGAAGGCGATGAGGAATGCTGCCGCCAGTCCGAGCAGGGCCACCGCCCCCAAGGCGGCTTGGAGGGATCGCATCACTGCGTGCAGATCCGCCTTACGCTGCGCTGGTGGGTCGACGCGGAGACCCTGGGGGAGGATCGCTGCGATTGCTCCGGCGACTCTCCCGACGTCGTCGTCACGTTTCACTACGACATCGACACGATTGATGAGCCCAGGCTCGGTGAAGGCCACCTCGGCGGCCTGGAGATCCATTACTAGGAGGTTGCCACCGTAAACGCGCGCGACTCCTTCGGGATCGAGCAATCCACGGATCGTGAAGCGATGTCGTCCTGTGGGGGTCTCGAGCTCGATCGAATCGCTCACGGCTAGGTGTTTGCGGTCCGCGAATTCGCGGGTGAGCAGAACCGAGTCGGGATGATTGAGGAATACCAAAGGGTCGCGGATCGGTGAGCCCCTGGGATCGCGTGCTTGGTACACCCGAATCGCGGCATCGTTGGTAATGTCGACGCCGTGCACGGTCAGGAGCTCGCCGCTACCGTCGGTCGCGAAAGCGTTGGCGCTCACGATGGGCACGGCTAGTTCGACGCCTGGAACCGCAGCTACCGCGTCCGCCACTTCCTCGGCGAAGAGGCCAGTGGCGCCCGTGCTCACCTGGAGCGCCGCCCGTCCGGCCATGGTGTCGACAACCTCGACGAATGCCGTGAGCACGGACTGATTGACGAGATCTATCGCGCAGACGAGCGCGACGCCTGCAGCCAAAGCGCCAACCGTGAGCGTGAGCCGCGCATAGCTTGCGCGGAGAAAGCAGAGCGGAATGCGAAAGCTGTCGAGCAGCCAGCTCATCTATGGTCACCTCGCAGCTTCGACGTGACTGAGCTACCGATTCCGTCAGCGGCCAGCTGGGCCGTGCACGCCCTCAGACTAGTCAGGACTCTCACGCCGCCGGGTTCGCTTACTTGCGACCGATGTTACGCCGGGACGCTTGCGCATGACTGGGCGAGCACTCACGATCCATCGCTCGTACGCCTCCGCCAGCTCATCCAAGAATTCCAAATCGGCGGCGATATGCTTGAGGCTGCGGGCGAACAACAGCGGTAGTGGAGAAAAGGGCCGAGCAGCCTCGTCGGGGCGTTGCGCCCGGGCCGCGCTTCGCGCGCGTTCGTGCATCTTGCTCCGGATCCAGAGCTCTTCCTTCCACGCCGCAAGCGATGTTCGTACCATCGCCGGATCCGTGTTTTCCAAAAAGAGCGCGCGCGAGGACAGCTCGTCCTCATAGCGTCCAACGCCCGGGCCGGGTGGTTCGGAAAGCCATGCATCAAAGGCGACCGACCCGGCTTCCGTAATCGCATAGGGTGCCCGACGGGGATCGGCATCTGCAGGGTTGGCTACCGTGCGAACTAAGCCCTCTCCCACTAAGCGTTGGAGCTCCCGGTAGAAGTTGCCCGTGCTGAGCTGGAGGCCGGAACGTTCACGGTACTCCTTCATGAGGGCGTAGCCGTGGAACGATCCTCCGCTCCGGAGGAGCCCGAGGACTAGATATCGGAACATGTTTCCATCTTCTTGTTCGTACCCAGGAGGGCGATAGCAATCGCGTTGCAAGAGTGTCAAAGAGGAAACTAGCTGCGCTGCAGCCATCGTCACGACAGCACTCCAAACATCGCGCGATGGCGTATCAAAAGAGTCCGGGAACGAAACGTGGCTTACCACCCATGGTTTCACGGTACGCTGGGTGTGCGAGCAGCATGCGCTCCTCGGCTGCGATGCGAGAGCGGAGGATGCCTACGTGTGCGAGCGAGCCCGCCGCTGCGGTCAGCCAGGCAGTGCGGATGAGCGGGATCGCGAGCAGCTCGAGGAAAACCGCCAAGTAGTTGGGATGGCGAATCCAACGAAACGGTCCGTCGGTCACGACGCCGAGCGCGAGCGAGTTCATGACCTGCACGTTCCAATGCTCGGCTAGTGTGAAGATTACCCACCAACGCAAAGCATTCGAGAGCAAGAACACCACGATCATCGGAATCGCCACCGCCGTGAGGAAGGGTCGTTCGAGAAGCCAGACCTCCAGGGCTGCGCCGGCTAACACGCCACCGTGCAGCAAGACCATCCAGCGGAAGTCCGGTTGAGAAACCTTGACGGCGCCCCGCTTGGCGAGAGCATCCTGGTGTCGGCGCGAGATGTTCATCTCGATGAGTCGGCCGATTCCGACCGCGGCGAGGAACAAAGCGTAGAGGGCAACGCTCACGGCGCGGTAGAGGCTACTGGTGAGCTTCCAAGCACAGTTCCGCAGTGCTCTAGCCATCGCAGGTGAGCTTCCGCGTGGAAAACCTCCGCGTCGCGCACGAGCACTCTAAGGACGTCCTCGTCCCTTCGCGCGCTCGAAGTGAGCTGCACGAGGTGTTCCCGATAGACACGCTGCTGCCTCGCTACCTGATTGTGCACCTCCCCATTAGGGGTTTGATTGAGAGCCAGAAGGCGAACAAACATCTCATCACGGATGGGCTGCGGGGGACGAGGCGAGCGCTTGAGCCACGTGGACAGCGCGTTCCGACCCTTCGGCGTGATGGTATAGACCCAACGTCCCAGGTGGCCGTTTCCCGGATCGAACCGAGCGGCAATCAGACCCCGCCCCTTGAGGTGTTTCAGTCCCTGGTAGATCTGCCCGAAATTCAGAACCCAGAATGGGCCGACTCGCTTTTCGAACGCGGCCTTGATGGCGTAGCCGTGCAGTTCCTGGTCGCCGAGGAGAGCGAGTAGCGCGTAGCGAAGCAACATGAGAGCTCCTTTGTGGGAGCCGGTATGGCCATGGAGGGATACGACGTCAATGACGAGTTCGATTCCAGCGGTTGCATAGGTGCGCCGCATGTACGTGTCTGCGTCGTCGCTCGTTCGGTCAGCGCGTTAGAGCGGTCGTTCGTGAGAACTACGACAACCCTATCCCGAGCGCGCTTTCACGGCAGAGCTCGACTTCCTTGGCCGAGTATTCGATCTCGTGGACCAATATTGACAATGTTCGTCAGCTCATGCGACTCTCGAAGCATGGCCTCGCTCAACGTGCACATGCCCGCAGACCTGCGTGAGTTCGTCGACCAGCGAACGAAGAAGGGTGGTTTCAGTACTCCCACGGAGTACGTGCGTCACCTGATCCGTGAGGATCAACAGCGCGAGGCTGAGCGACGTATCGAAGAGCTGTTCCTTGAAGGCGTGCGCAGCGGTCGAGCCAAGGGCAGCGTGGAAGACCTCTTCAAGCGGCTTCATAAGTTCGTCGATGAGCGGAGTGGGCAGGGTAAGCCGCTGAAGAGGAGCAATGGCAAGGCGACTCGTTCGCACGCGCGCGGCTGACCGCGACCTCTTTCGGCACGTGGACCGTATTCGTGCGGAGCGTCCCGCTACGGCACGACGCTTTCTGATGGCGGTGGAGTCTGCCTACCGCCGGCTGCAGCAGATGCCGGACATCGGCGCTTCGCGACCCTCTACCCGCAGGAGCCTACAGGGAGCCCGGATCTGGCCCGTGCCACGCTTCCGAGTGTTCCTAATTCTGTACCGCGTCGTCGATGACGCCGTAGAGATCGTGCGTGTGGTGCACGCTGCCGACGACATCACGCGCCATCTCAAGGGCAACGGGAATGCGGAGCGGTGAATTGCAGGCTTGCGAGTCCGAGGTTGTTGTTCCGACAGCCCGGGGTCATCGCGGTTCGACGTTCGCCTCTTTCTGGTGCCGGTAGTGGTGCCGGTTGAGCAGCGAAACAAGGCGAAAATCGGCGAACGTCATCGAAGCCAGGAAGCGCGCCAAGATAGCGACCTGCCTGAGATTATCCCGATAAATCAAAGTCTTGGACTTTCGCTTTCGTCCCATTCCCAAGCTGGACGTCGCCGGTCCGACCCCGGTTGCCCGCTTTGAATCTGTGCACATTCTGATTATTCCTCCGCCGCGCTCCCACGAAGAATTGGCGTGGGCGCGCGTCTAAGGTCGGCTCAGATGCGCGCGCCACGCCGCGGTCGGGCGCGTCGGATTCGGCGGATCGGCGCTGCGTCAAGGAAGGCATGGCGGAGCGGCTCGTCGGGCGCGAACGAGTCGGCGAGGGTCATGATTATAGCTTCCGCCCGCGACCGTTCGGCTTCCGCGGCGGCTTCATCCTTCGCGTGGCGGTACAGAGCGGACCGCGTGGCATGGACGCGCCACGCAGTCGTGGGAATCTCGAACTTGCGGAGAACCGCGAGGCCGTTCTCGATCTTCTCTTCCGCGCCCGTCCAATCCTTCCCGGCCATCGCCACCCGTGCGTCGAGATCCCACGCGAGCGCATGGAGGTTCGGCTCGGCGGTGGAGAAGGCGGATTGCAGAAAGCGATCGGTGTCGATGCGCGCTTTGCGGACGTTCCCCGAAGCCAGCGACACGTTGCCGATCCCGAGCTCGGCGTGCATGCGCCAGAGCCAATGCAGGTAGAACTTGGGAGTCTTCTTCAGGTCGAGGACGTTCGTGAAGCTCCGCGAAGCCTCCTCGTATTTCGCCTGTCCCAGGGCCGCGTACCCGGCGGTGACACCGCCGATGCTCTGCGAGGGCCCCCGCCAGTAGGCGGCGGTGGTCCGTGCCGCCATCGCGTCGCACAGGTCGCGCGCGCCGGCGAAATCCAACAGCGCCGCCCGCAGCCATGCTTCGCGGGCGACAAAAAGCCATGGCTCGTTGCCGTTCGTCTCGGCGGCGCGCCTGCCGGCACGCAGCAGGTGCAGCAGCTCGCCGAGGCGGCCCGAAAGGAGCAGCACGTGCGCTCTCACGCTGAGCGCCAGCATCGGCACCATGATGCTCGCGGACTCACTCGTTTTCGGAACGCTGGCGTCGAGGCTCGTGAAGGCGTCGGTATATTCGCCGCGCAGGACTTGCAGCTGAGCGTAGCTCGCCCTGTCGAAGGCCGGCACGCCGTCTGCGCTCAAGCGGTGGATTGTCGCGTTGGCGGCCGCGCAGACCTGCCAATCCTGCGTGCGCCAGGTGTCGTACGCGAGCCTGATTGCTGCGGCGAGCATCTCGGTGCGCGCCTGGAGCAGCGGATCGTTCACGGTGGCGCTGAGACGCGCAGCCTCCTCGATCGCCGCGATGCCGCGGTCCGGATCAAGCACGCCGAACGGCCGAATCAAGCCGCGGAGCGCGTGGACGCGCGCGGAGGTCGGCCCGTCGGCCGCACGCGCCACCGCCGTCTCGTAGGCGTCGGCACACTCGCTCCAGGCGCCGCGCCCGTAGTGCGTATCGCCGATGCGTTGCAGCAGCTCGACGTCGAGCGCGGTGCGCGCGTCGGCAGGCAAATGTGGCACCAGCGAGCGCGCTTGCTCGAGCAAGCGGAGCGCGTCGGCGTAGGCGAACCGCCCGGCGGCGTTCTCCGCGGCCAGCACCAGGTAGCGAGTCGCTCGGGCGCAATCCCTTGCCTCTTCGAAGTGCCACGCGAGGGGCCCGGCGATCGTCGTCACGTGCGCGCCGTACGTGTGCTCGAGCCACTCGCCGACGCGCTGATGCAATCGACGGCGACGGGCGGTTGATACGCGCTCGATGAGGACGTCGGGATACATGCTGTGGGTGAATCGGTAGCGGGCGACGGCCGTTCCGTCGGACGGCATCGACGACTCTGCTGCGGCGAGGAAATGCGCGTCTCGTGCCAGCGCGTCGCAGCGGTCCTCGATCGTGATCGGATCCATGTCGAGCCCCGCCGCGACCGATGCGGCGGTAAATTCGTTGCCGAGAATGCTCGCCGCTTCGAGCACGCGCTGGGCGTCCGGTCGCAAGCGATCGATCTGCATGTCGATCAACGCGCGAAGGCTCCGCGGGACCGTCCGAACGATCTCGGCGATCGGGGTCGTCAGACGCCAGCGGCCGCTCCGCTCCAAGACCCGCAGCGCACAGAGCTCGTCGACGAGCCGCACCATGAAGAGGGGGTTGCCCTCGGTACGCTGGTGGACGGCGTGCACCAGCTCGGGCGGAAACGCGGAGCCGTCGAAGCGTCGTTCCAGGTACGCAGCGACATGCGGCTCGCGGAGAAACGTGAGAGCGATGTCCTCGCATTGCCCCCGTACCCGCAGCTCCTGAATCAGCGGGCGCAGTGGCGGCGCGGTCGCGGTCGCCGTCTCGTCCGCCGGGCGATAGCTGCCGACGATCAGCAACTGCGCTGGGTCCGTTCGACGCGCGACCATGCGGAGCAGGTCGAGCGTCGAATGGTCGCTCCAATGGAGATCCTCGAGCACCAAGAGCAGCGGACTCGTGGCGGTCAGCCTCTCGACGGCCTCGACCATTTCCCGTGACATCCGCTCCTTCGCGATCCCGAGAAACTCGCGCGCCGCCGACGCATGATCGACGCGGCCGCCCAACCACGGCAGCTGCGCCAGCCAGCTCGGCGCGTGGGTCTCGAGGACGCGCATCACGCGCTCGGCGCCGGGCTCGCGCAGCAGTCGCCCCACGGCCTCGAGCACGGGCAAGTACGCTTCCGCAGCCCCGTAGTGCTCGAGGCACCCGCCGCGCGCGATCAGGAGATCGGGGTTGGACGCCGCGCGCGCGACGAATGCGTCGAGCGCCGCGGTCTTGCCGATGCCGGCTTCGCCGGAGACGAACACGATCTGCCGCTCGCCCGCGAGCGCGCTCGCGAGCCGATCATCGAGCTGGGCGATTACGCGTTCGCGCCCGACGAGCTCCCGAGTCGGATCCGCCATCCCTGCGACGCCGGCTTGACGGACACGGCGCGCGATGAAGCGGTAGCCGCGACGCGGCACCGTTTCGATCACACGTGGAGCGGCGGAGTCGTCGTCGAGCGCGCGGCGGATCTCCAGGATGCTGACCTTGAGCACGCCGCCGGTGACGTGCGTACGTGCCCAACCGGCTCTCAACAGCTCGGCCTTCGTCACCAGCTCGCCCGCGTCCTGCGCCAGCCGGCGCAGCACCGTGAACGCCTTCGGCGTGAGCGCGACCACTTTGCCGTCGCGCAGGACACGCTCGTTCACGAGGTCCAGCGAGAACCCCTCGAACAGTAGCTGTCGATCTGCGTCCCTCGGCACCGCCGAACCGCTTTCTGACCGGGTTCTAACCGCAATCTGACCGCCGTTCCATCGTGTGGGCGCCGGGTGCGCCGTATCGGTTCACTTCGTCGAGCCGACGAAACGAGAAACGGAGGACACCATGCGAACGAGTGCACGAGCAGTACGAGGTTTTCGGCGCGAACGGCCGAGGTGGCGTGTCGTCATCGTGAGCGCGCTGCTGGCCGGCGGCGTGTCACCCGCGGCGGCAGCAATGACGCCGCAGGCCTGCCTCGCCAAGAAGCTGAACGAATGGGGGAAGCTGCGGCAGTGCGAGGCCACGGAGAATTCCAGGGCGCTGCTGGCGAAGTCGGCCGACCCCGCGAAGTGCCGGACGCGGTTCGACGCCAGGCTCGCGACCCTCGACGCGCATGCCGCTGCGGCCGCGGTCCCGTGCCGATTCGGCGTGAACGGCGACGGCACGGCGATCGACTACGACACCGGTCTCCAATGGGAGCAGAAGACCGACGACGGGAGCATCCACGACGAGCAGAACCAGTACACGTGGAGCTCGAACCGCGGACGGCCTGACGGGACGATATTCTCGAGCCTCCTCGCGACGCTAAACACCCCGACGAGCGCCGACGGCACGACGAGCACCGGCTGCTTCGCGGGCCATTGCGATTGGCGGCTGCCTTCGATCGTCGAGCTCCACGGGATCGTCGATCTCAGCGCGCCAGGATGCCGACGCGGCGGCGGCTGCCTCGACGAGACCGTCTTCGGGCCGACGATGCCATTCTTCTATTGGTCGGCGACCACCGAGACCGACTTCCCGGTCTTCGCGTGGGGCGTCGCTTTCGGGGCCGCCGGCAGCGTGGTGAGCGCCATCGAGGACGACCCACTCTTCGCTCGAGCGGTGCGGTTGGCCTTGTGATCGTTCCCGGCTGCGCTGTGCGTCGGCCAGTGGGGCAGGCCGGCGTTCACGCGTGGCGCATCCGGGCATGGGACTCACTCGGGCGTGGCCCTGACGCAACTGGATGGCGGAACGAACGGTCCGCCAAGAAGGAGTAACGCGATGCGAAACCTGAATTGGAACACGGCCGCTAAGGTGCGCGTGGTAGCGACGGCGCTCTGCACGCTCGTCGGCAGTGCGGGCGCGGCGCACGCCGCGCTCGTGCTGGGGACGAATCACGGCGATGTACTCTTCGGCCTCGACGACGACACCCAGGCGAACCCGCAGATCCAGCCCATCGGCGCGGTGAACCAAAGCCTCGACAAGTCCGACCTCATCGAGGGTGGCAACGGCGACGACGTGCTGATCGGTCTCGGCGGCAGCGACGTGCTTCTCGGCAGCGGCGGCGACGACATCCTCATCGGCGGCACCGAGCAGGGGGTTACGCCGAACAGCGACACGATGGTGGGCGGCAGCGGCAACGACATCGCCCTCTGGCGCGCCGGCGACGGCAGCGAGTCGTTCGACGGCGGCCCCGGCAAGGCCGACGCGTTGGTCTTCGGCAACATCGACCGCGACGCCAGCAACATCCCGATCATCAGCCCGACGACCGGTCGTCACAAGAAGACCGGCATCCCCACGGCCGACGTCACCGGTCAAGGTGGTTTCTGCACGCTGGAGCGCGTGCAAGAGCCGAGCTTCGGCTACGAGTTTCTCGTGCGCTTCTTCGGGCGTGCGACCGGCAATCTCGCCGTCACGGTCCGTACCGTCGACGTCGAGCAGGTCTACTGCACGAGCCAAGCAGGCGGCCAGATCACTTTCGCCGACTTGACCGCCGTCGACCCCGAGTTCATCGTCGTCTCCCTCGACGACGTGAAGAAGATCAACCCGACGGTCGGCAAAATCATCCGCTAGTCGATGCTTTCGCTTCTCGCGAAGATGGCCGAGGGGGCACGCTCGTGTGCCTCCTCGGCTCGTCGACGCTGCCAGATCCGAACGGCCGCATCACTCCCGCGTTGACAAGCCCAGGGGCGACGCAACGTTTCGGTGCTCCTGAGCGTAGATAAACGGGAACCGTTCCCGTTTACGCGGGCTCTCGCGGGAATCCGCGGGCAAGCGCGGGAGTCATCAAGAATCTCGCAAGAGTCGGAAACTACTGTTTTCTCCTGCGTAGCCGCGACGTTGGCTCAGTGACCTTTCGTAGCTTCCCAAGCTGGACGTCGCCGGTTCGACCCCGGTCGCCCGCTTTTTTCCGCTGCACAATCAATCAACTGCGCGAGCCACTTTTGCGCCTTTCGAATGGCCCTCCGGTGGTGCCGGTTGTGGTGCCGGTTACGGAGCGAAACTCGTCGAACCAGGGTTCGCCAACTCGCGGTAATCGCTGAATCGATCCGGCAGATCGCAACTCCTATTTGGCGTCAAAACTGGACGTCACAACATTCGTCCGCGCTCTACGCTCCGTTGTGTTGCTCGATCTCGAGCGTTGTCGTGTGGCACCATCCTCCGCTGCAACTCGTCAGTCCTGACGGGGTCGGAAGAGGAGAACGGTGGCCGACTGACGCGCCCACGAGAACAGGAACGCCGCCACCCCTGCAGCGACCGCGGCGCCGAAAACCTGCGCGCCGACGATCTTCAGTACATCGGCCGGGTAACATCCCGGTTGCGAGGATAGCACAGGTATGGAGAGCACGGGATTGCCGAGCGTCCCGTCATCCAGACGCTAGCTGACGCCATTCCGCCCAACGCCAACCGCACATACGCGTCCTGACGATGCGCGACGGCGAGCGCGATGAGAGCATGGCGAAGGACGCGAGGCCTTCAGCAAGCATGTGGACCGGAGCGTACTCGGTGCCGGCGGACGCGATACTCGGGAGCGCGGTCCCGACGAGAGCCGCAACGAGGACGGCGCCGGTGACCTGAGCGGTTACAAGTCGGAGGGTTCGCCATGCCAGTTGGCGTCCGTAAGCCGTGGCGATGAGCAACACGAGCGGCACACTGGCGTTCATGGTTCGGGAGGAGACCAGGCCATCAGCACCGAGTCGGCAGGATGACGCTGATCGGGATGGAATGATCGCGCACGAAACTGCGCGGGAGTGTCGTCCTTGGTACTCGCGTGTGGGAATGGTGGGGCTCGGCTTGCTCGTGTTTGCCGCCCGTTGTTTCGGGGCCGAGGTGTTCCCTGAGCGCATGTGCGAGAAGCTTTCCGAGGTGGACCCGGACGTGAAGGCCTGGGTCGGCCACGTCGCGCCCGAACTCTCTCAAGTCCCGGTCCGCGAGCTTTCAGAGAAGATCGAGATTTTCGGTCGCGCGGCGGCTGCCGGCTGGGGTGCCATTGATCTATTCACGCAGCCTATCTTTCGGGAAGCGTGCGCCTTTCAACTCCCCTCGGACGCACTCCGTGCCGTCGACACCGCATTCGACTTCGACCAGCTCACGCCCATCAGCGGCAAAGACAAGGCGGGCCGTGTCTTCAAGATGCGAAGCATCCTTGCGGGACTCGGAAAGCTCCTTGTCTTGACCGCGACGGCATCGTCTACGGGAACGAGAGAGAGCATCGCGACTTCGGGCTCGCCTCACGGGTCGAGTTCGACAGCCCCCGCAGCGGCCGCCTCGAGAACGTGCACGGGTTGTGCATCAAACTGTTGCTGTTCGGGTGTGTCGAGATTCGGTCCATGGTCAAGGACGGCGATGTCGTTGCGGATCGTGTTGGGCTGTTCACGTCTGAGTCCCATCTGAGGCCGATTCGAGTTCGCGGAGCCGCCCCAGGGACGAACTAAAGCGCCGCGGACCAGCAGCGCCCTGCGCCCGCCTCTCCGACGCCAAGGACCATCGCGGACCGGCATGCTAGGGCACCCGCCGACTGCTTACGACGGCCTGAACCTCGGCTAGGAATTGGTCTGGTCGAGAACGGCAATAGTGGCTTTGCCGGCATCGTCGTTCCCTGTCGCTTGTCAGTGGGGTCTCTAGGACGGAAGAAAGTCGATGATCCGCCTGTGTGGGAGAAGCCTCCCTCTCGGGAATGGGAAACGCCTGTGCATGAGAGTGTCTCTATGCCTTCAGAGTCACCCAATGAACTGTGGATCTGCCGGTTGGCATGTCACATGCTCGTTCCAGCCAAGATCTAGAGACGCGGCGGAAAGGAGAAGCTCATGATGTCCCTGAAACATCGCATGGGTGCCGAGTTCGTCGGCACGTTCTGGCTCGTGCTCGGAGGGTGCGGCAGCGCGGTTCTCGCCGCCGGCTTCCCAGGCATGGGAATCGGGTTCCTCGGCGTGGCGCTGGCGTTTGGACTGACCGTCCTCACGATGGCGTACGCGATCGGCCACGTGTCCGGGTGCCACTTGAACCCCGCCGTGACGCTCGGCCTCGTCGTCGGTGGGCGATTCAAGAGCGCGGACGCGCTTCCGTACATGCTCGCCCAGGTCGCGGGCGCCGTAGTCGCCGCCGCGGCGCTCTACGCAATTGCCAGCGGCAAGCCAGGATTCGACCTCGCCGGCGGGTTCGCGGCAAACGGCTACGGTGCCCATTCGCCAGGAGGGTATTCGCTCACGAGCGCTCTCGTCACCGAGATCGTCCTGACGTTCATGTTTCTCTTCATCATCCTAGGGGCGACCGACGCGCGCGCCCCGCAGGGTTTTGCGCCTTTGGCGATTGGGCTCGGCCTCACGCTCATCCATCTGATCAGCATCCCGGTGACGAACACGTCGGTGAATCCGGCACGAAGCACGGGGCCGGCGCTGATCGTCGGCGGCTGGGCGCTCGCGCAACTGTGGCTGTTCTGGGTCGCGCCGCTGCTTGGGGCGATGATCGCCGGTGTCGTGTACCGGATCGTGACGGGCGAGGAGCGAACGGCTCGCGCCGACCTCGTGCGGGGCGACGTGCTCGTTGAAGAGCTTCTCGTCACACTAAAATGATGACCAACAGCATCTGCAGGGGAAAAGGAGACAGGAAAATGGCTCGAACGTTCAAGCGTGCAATAGCGACCGGCGCGGTCGTCGCGGTGTTTGCTGTCGGATACGTCTGCGGCTCGGCTGGCGGGCGCTCGGCGCACGCCCAAGTCGGTGAGCTCGGGGGTGCGGTCATGAAGAAGGCCGGGGAGTCCGGGGGCGCCCTCGGGTCGGCCGCGAAACTCGGGACCTCGATCACCGACATGCAACAAGAGGTCGACGGGCTGCAGAAGAACCTCCAAACGCTGAGGGACATCAAGTCGGCGCTCGGAGGCTGACGGAGGCTGCTCATGCTACGAGAGTTCAAAGAGTTTGCGATCAAGGGCAATGCGGTCGACCTCGCCATCGGGGTCATCCTCGGCGTCGCGTTCGGGGGCATCGTGACGTCGCTCGTCAACGACATCCTCATGCCGCCCATCGGGAAGCTGCTCGGCGGGGTGGATTTTTCCAACCTCTTCGTCGTTCTCGGCGCCGGAACGTATCCGACGTTGAAGGCGGCGAAGGACGCGGGGGCGGCGACGATCAACTACGGCGTCTTCCTCAACACGCTGGTAAATTTCCTCATCGTCGCCTTCGTGCTGTTCCTGGTCGTGCGCGCGATGAACCGATTGAAGGGGCCGCAGCCGGCGGTGGCGCCGACCCAGAGGAATTGCCCACAGTGCGCGATGGCGATTCCGATCGCCGCTAAGAAGTGCCCGCACTGCACGAGCGTTCTGTCGGGGTGACGATGCGAGGGGGACACTTGAGGAACGCGCGGCTCAGCCGATTCGGGGCCGTGATGATCGTCGGCGCCGTGGCGGTCGCGGGCTGTGCGCCCCGGCGACCGGTGCTGTATCCGAACACGCACTTCGAGGAGGTCGGTGGGATTGCTGCCGAGCGCGACATCGCCGAATGCCGACAACTCGCAGAGACGCGCGCGTCGAGCGGTCGATCCGGTGATGCCGCACGGAGTACGGCGGTGGGTGCCGGCACCGGCGCAGCGGCAGGCGCGGTGGGGGGCGCGATCCACGGCGATGCCGGACGTGGTGCGGCGGCGGGCGCAGCGGGTGGCGCGACCGTCGGCATACTGCAGGCCATCCTGGGCGGTGGCGAGTCGACCGCGATCTACCGCAACTTCGTCGCCGCATGCTTGAGCGACCGCGGCTATCGCGTGATCGGATGGGAGTGACGGGAGTCTCCGTTCGATTGGTGGCCCCACTGTGCATGCTTCCGTGTATCGGGCTCTGCGAAGAAACGAAGAGAAGACGAAGCGAAGCAACGAAGAAAGGGAGGACGGTATGCTGAACTTCAGAACGATGCTCGTTGCAGGCCTTACGGCGATCGTGATGACCGGCGCAGCCTACGCGGAGACCGTGAAGACGTATCAGGTCACGGGGCCGGTGCTCGCGGTGACGGATGCCGCCATCGTTGTGCAGAAGGGCAAGGACAAGTGGGAGATCGCCCGCGACGCCACGACGAAGGTCACGGGTGATCTTAAAGTCGGGGCCAAGGTCACGGTCGAGTATCGGATGACGGGAACCACCATCGACGTGAAAGGGGCGAGCACCGCGGCGCCGCACGCCACGAAATCCAAGGTCCACAAGTAGGCCGATTGAACGGGTACGGTTCCCACGGCGCCCGGGAGGTCGTGGGCGACATAGTGCCCCTACGCGTAACGGCATGTGCGAACTGGAGGACAGTATGGGTTTTCTCGACGATCTGTTGACGCAAGTCACGAGCGGCAACGCGCCCGTGGCCGATGTCCATGACGCATACGATCAAGTGGCGAAGGCTGTGCCTCGGAGCGCGTTAGCCGAGGGGCTTGCTCACGCCTTCAACTCGGACCAGACGCCACCCTTCGAGCAGATGGTGTCCGGTCTTTTCGGTCAGTCCAGCCCGGATCAGAAGGCGGGGCTCCTGAACCAGATCCTCAGCGCGCTCGGTCCGGGCGGTGTGGCCCAGGTGCTCGGTGCGGCGGGCCTTGGGGGGCTCACGAGCACACTGTCCCAAGGCAATGTGACGCCGCAGCAGGCCCAGCAGATCCCGCCCGAAACAGTTCAGGTCTTGGCGCAGCAGGCGGTCCAGAAAGACCCATCCATCGTGAACGCCGCCTCCAATTTCTACGCACAGCATCCGACGCTGGTCAAAGCCATCGGCGCCGGCGCGTTGGCGCTCCTCATGTCCAAGATATCCGCGGGCAGGCGGCAATCGTGAGCATGCTCTGGTGGATCATCGTCGGCCTCATCGCGGGGTGGGTCACCGGGAAGATCGAGGGCGGCCCCGGCAAGGGCCCGCTCATGGACATCGTCATCGGCCTCGTGGGAGCGCTGGTGGGCGGCTTCGGCATGAGCCTTTTGGGCTTCAGGCCCGAGGGTGGCCTAATCTACACCGTCATCGTGGCGGTCATCGGGGCCGTCCTCCTGACCTGGCTCTATCGCAAGGTGACGGCCTAACTAAGAGACCTGAGGTCGAACCGGGAGGAATCAATATGAACGCTACCATGCGAGTTCTGCGAACAGTGCTAGCGTTGGTTCCCCTCTACGCCACTACCGTGCTGGCACAACAAGGCGCGATGACCGGTGCGGTCGGCGAAACTCCAACGGGCCTCGCTGCGGTCTAACAACCGGTTCAATGGGCACCGGACGGCCAGCGCTGAGCGCTACAACAAGAACGCGTTCACGGCGAGCCATCAGACTCTGCCGTTCGGTACCAAGGTGAAGGTCACGCGGGTCAAGAACCGTAAGAGCGTCGTCGTCCGCATCAATGATCGTGGCCCAACCCAGGCGGGTCGGATCGTAGACCTGTCCCGGCACGCCGCCCAGTCGCTCGGAATGCACAAGAGCCTGGCGGAGGTGAAGCTGGAAGTCGTGGCGGTCGCGGGGGCGAAGAAACACAAGACGAAGCACAAGTCGAACTAGCGCTCGCAACGCGACGTGTCCGCGACAGCCGATCGCGCTTGGCGCAGGCATACTGGAAAACATGGACTCCACTGTCCCGTCGCAATAGGCATTGCTCAGCATGCTCGCAGGTCTTCTCCGAATGGAGAGGGACAGGGGGTGAAGGGGATTGTAGGGAGGTGGACGGCGACTCCTGCAGTGCTCGCCACTTGACGGTTCCGCAAACGGAGTGATTCAACCGGGACCGCGCAACCGACCCCGAGGTCGCGAGGTCGCATACGGAAAGGAGTCCACGATGTCCATTTTCGGAAGAATCATGGAAAAGCTCGGATTCGGTGCCGCCCCAGCGCAGGCCGCCGCCCCGCAGGCTGCCCCGACGAGTAGCTCATCCGCCGTCCCTGCAGCCGCGCCCACGGGTGCATCACGCCCCGTAGCCATGTCTGCCGTCGATGTGGTCGCCAAGCTGGAGGGCCTTGCCGCTGCCAGCAAGGAGAAGCTGAACTGGAAGGTCTCGATCGTCGACTTGATGAAGCTCCTCGGACTCGACAGCAGCCTGGCCGCTCGCAAAGAGCTCGCCACCGAGCTTGGCTGCCCGGCCGAAAAAATGAATGACTCGGCGCAAATGAACATGTGGTTGCACAAGGTCGTGTTGCGGAAGCTCGCCGAGAACGGCGGCAATGTTCCGAAGGAACTGTTGGACTGACGATGTTGGGCCGAAGGGAATCGAACTACCACCGTAACAATCTATTTTCACGGCGATACGGCATTGCAGTGTTCGCCGCTTGCCCCCAAAGTTGCCCCCAGGCCTCGTCCCCTCACTCGAACAAGACCGAGCGCGGCTCATGGGAAAACGACGGAAACGTGGCCTTGTTCTTTGCGCGTTGCCCTCACGGTGATTTCAACGTCCTGCCCGAGGGCAGCAAGAAACTCCATCAGGCGTTCAACGGAGTAGGCACCGGACTGACCGCGCATCAGGCCAGAGACGTGCGGCTGCTTGATGCCGAGAACTTCCCCGGCTTGCGTCTGCGTGAGCCCCCGTTGCTTGATGAGCCGATAGATTTGCAGCGTCAGCCGAGCCTTGATCTCCTCGCGCTCCGGATTGGGGAACCCGAGGTCCGCGAAGATATTGCCCTTGCTTTCTTCCACGACAATCTTGGGTGGTTTCTTTTTCATGGTCAGTGCTGCCCTTCTCGGTGGTCTTGCTCAGCGACCGCCAGGCGCTGTTTGACGAGGTCGATGTCCTTCTTCGCTGTCGCGATGCCCTTCTTCGATTTCTTCTGGAAGCAGTGCAGGACGTAAATCGCCGAATGAAAGCGCACGGTGTAAATGCTGCGGTACGTGTCGGTCTCGTGCGACGCGACGATTTCGAGCACGGCCCGACCGCCGAAGCCTTTCAGGGCCTTCACCGTGGGATACTCTTCGCCACGCTGCGCCGCCCACAGTGCCTGTCCGATGTGCCGTTGCACGGATTTCGGGAAGGCTCTGAGGTCCTTCCGCGACGATCCGATCCAGCGGACGGGTTTAGGCGCGTCCTCCATAGGTCTCAGCTATCCACGTATATGTATAGCCGTCAACCAGACGAATCCAGATCGAGCATCATCGTTCGTGCGCGCGGATTCTCGCCAGAGTGACCGACGGTAGTTCGCCGCCCCGCCGTGATCTCAGCGGCTGCCCCTGATCAGCGACAACTACCTCTGCCGGTCGGTGGCCAAGGCACGACACAGGGAAGGCAAGCGATCGTCGCACGGCTCCGCCTCTGGGCTACCCGACCCGTCCCGCGCGCTCCAGTTTGCGAATGACGGCCTCGGCAATCGCGTCGGCATTCGACGGCTCGACGGCCGGCCCCGACGCGCCGAGCCCCCGCATGATCTCGCCCTGACGCCGGCTCCCGACCTGACCGTAGCTGTAGAACGTCGTCAGCACCCCCTCGTGCCCGAGATTCTGGCTCCACGCCTTGAACTCCTCGGGGCTTTTGCACCGCGTCTCCCCGAGCTGCACGAGCGTGTCTCGGAAGCTGTGCGGGTTGAAGTACGGCACGCCGGCGGTCTGGAACGCCTCGCGGAAGATCCCCCGGATCGGTGCCGCGCTGCTCCAAGGCTCGCGCTTGAGCCCAGCGACCTCGAACTGGCGGCTGGCGCCGACGACGACGCAGGTCGCCGGAAAGAGCGGGTCGTCGTTGCCCCAGAGCTTGGACTCTCGCAGGTAGGTCACCCACGCTACCACGATGGCGCGAATCTCCTCGCCGACGGGGAAGAAGTACGTGGTGAAGGTCTTGCGGAACTTCGTCTTCACCTCGCGGGCGTCCTGGCGGACGCAGCCGGCCACGAGGTCGATGTGCTTCAGCCGCATCGACGCGATGGCACTGTCCCGGGCGCCGGTGAGGAGGGTGAACGCGACCAGCGCGCGATTGCGGCGCTCGATCTCCGAGCCGGCAAGCTTGGTCGATCAAGCGATCGGTAGTCGGCATCGTAGGTCGGTCCAAGACGACGGGGAACCCGCTCTCTATCGCGCGAGCAATCGAGCCGGCAGCTTCCAAGCCCGTAGGCGCCAGCGAAGTACTCGCCCGCGCGCCGTCGGTTGGCGCGCTCCTGCCACGTGCCCCCGACCTTCGCCTCTTTCCAGGTGCCGGCAGTGGTGCCGGTTGAGCCGCGAAAAGAGGCGAACACCGGCGAACCTGGGTGAAGCCTCAAGCGCATGTAAGACCGTGAAGTCTCACGAGTTACCCTGATCGATCAAAGCCTTGGACGTTCACCCCGGTCCCTTTCCCAAGCTGGACGTCGCCGGTTCGACCCCGGTCGCCCGCTCTTTTCCGCTGCAAAATCAGTTCACTACGCACGCCAATTTTGCGTCCTCCGATTGGCCGTCCAGTGGTGCCGGTTAAGAAGCGAAACTCATCGAACCAGGGCTCGCCAACTCCCGATAAACGTTGAATCGGAGCCGGCAGATCGAAGCTCCTATTTGGCTTCAAAACTGGACGTCACAACATTCGGCCGCGCTAAGCTCCATTGTGTTGCTCGAGGCTATCGAAGCAGCGACATGCCCCGCCGCAGCTCTTCAGTCCATGACGGGGTCGGAAGAGGAGAACGGCGGCCGACTGACGCACCCACGGGAACAGGAACATTGCCAGACCGACGGCGACCGCGGCGCCGAAAACCTGCGCGCCGACGATTTTCAACACAGCGGCCGGGTGCGGCATTCCGGTTGCGAGGATGAGCACCGGGATAGAGATCACCGGATTGCCGAGCGTTCCTCGCCCAGTCATCCAGACGCTCGCCGACGCCATTCCGCCCAACGCCAACGGCACATACACGTCCTGACGGTTCGCCACGGCGAGCGCGACGAGCAGCATGGCGAAGGACGCGAGGCCTTCGGCAAGCATGTGGACGGGAGCGTACTCCTTGCCGGGGGACGCGATATTCGGGAGCGCGGTGCCGACGAGAGCCGCAACGAGGGCGGCGCCGGTGACCTGAGCGGTTACAAGTCGGAGGGTTCGCCATGCCGGTTGGCGTCCGTAAGCCGTGGCGATGAGCGACACGAGCGGATTGTTTTGCGCGCCGGTGTAGCGACCGAAGGTCGAGAGGATTAGCGCGAATCCGAGCCCCAGCGACACCGAACCGACCACCGCATCGGTCAGCGTTCCCTTCCCGACTTGCACCTGCGGGCTGCCTGAAAGGAGCACGACGACGAGGAGCGACGCAGTACCTGCCAGCTCAACAACCATTTCCCGCGACCAAGCTTCACCACACCGGTGCGGTTGGCCGAACGCGTTACGAGCCGCTCGCCCGCATACCTTCGCCCAAAGGCGGCACCAGTGTGCGGAAGTAGCGTGGCTGCAGCCAGAGGGCGACGTTGACGAGAGCGATCAGGACCGGGACTTCGACGAGCGGCCCAATGACCGCCGCAAAGGCCACCCCGCTATGGATGCCGAAGGTCGCGACCGCGACGGCAATTGCGAGCTCGAAGTTGTTCGAGGCGGCCGTGAACGACAGCGTCGCCGATTGCTCGTACGTGGCCCCGACGCGACGGCTCAGGAAGAAGGACCCGAGAAACATCACCACGAAGTAGATCACCAGGGGCACGGCGATCCGCAGCACATCGAGGGGAAGTTGCACGATGGTGTCGCCCTTGAGTGAGAACATGACGACGATGGTGAAGAGCAGCGCCACGAGCGTGATGGGGCTGATCCGTGGGACGAAGTGTTCCTGGTACCAGTCGAGGCCCCTGGCGCGGACGAGCGCTCGTCGCGTCAAGAACCCCGCCGCGAAGGGCACGCCGAGGTAGATCGCGACGCTCTTCGCCACTTCACCGATCGTGAGCTGCACCACGCCCCCCTGGAGACCAAGCCACGCGGGCAAGACGGTCGCAAAAAAATAGGCGTAGATCGGGAAGAAGAGCACCTGGAAGATCGAGTTGAAGGCGACGAGGCCCGCGCAATACTCGGTATCTCCCTTGGCGAGGTCGTTCCACACGATGACCATGGCGATGCACCGGGCGAGGCCGATGATGATGAGGCCCAGCATGTAGTCGGGCTTGTCGCGGAGAAAGAGGACTGCGAGCGCGAACATCAGGACCGGACCGATGAGCCAGTTCTGGACGAGGGACAGGACGAGCACGCGCGTGTTGCGGAAGACGTTGCCCAACTCCTCGTAGCGAACCTTCGCCAGGGGTGGGTACATCATCAGGATGAGGCCGATGGCGATCGGAATCGACGTCGTGCCAACGCTCATGGCGTTGAGTGTTGCGGTGAAGGAGGGCACGAAAGAGCCGAGCGCGATCCCGAGTCCCATCGCCGCGAAGATCCAAAGCGTCAGGTAGCGGTCGAGGAAGGACAGTCGGCGCAGAACAGGGGCCTCGGCGGCTCGACTGGGAGCGAGCCTCATCGAACACTCCCGGTGGCGTCCTGGGTACCTAACCAGGCTTGAATACGCTCGTCGATCTCGTCCCGCACGCGTCGGAACTTGGCCCGCTGCAGCTCCGGAGAACCTTCCCGCGCCGCCGGATCGTCGAAGGCCCAGTACAACGTCTCCGCGGCGAACGGGTAGATTTTGGGACACTCCGCCTCGGCTTGTGCGCACACGATGATCGCGTGACGCACCGCGCGTTTGGCGAGAAATTCGCGCAACCCCTTGGCAGAGAGGTCGCTTCCATCGATTCCTACCTCCGCCAGCACCTCGCGTGTGAGCGGGTGCACGTCCGTCGGCTCAAAGCCCGCGCTGGCGGCCTCGAAGCGGTCGCCAGCGCGCTTCCGTAAGAGTGCCTCGGCCAACTGGCTTCGGGCCGCATTGTGCGTGCGGGCGAGCTCGTCCGTGAGCCGGGTCGGCCGCGCTCCGGACACGTCCACGCCGATCTCCCGCATGACCTCGACCACTTCCGGGTGAACGCGCTCCGCCGGTTCGGTCCCCGCGGAGATCGCGGTCGCACGCGTCGGATCAGCGAGCGCCGTGAAGAACGCGGCAGCCATTTGGGATCGCCCTGCGTTGTGGATGCACGCGAAGATGGCCGTTTTCACGCTCGCACCGCCTTGCGTGGCCGCCGGGATCGCGGCGCGAGCACCGTGCGGAGGGTTTCGAGGCGTTCGGGGACGACGCGGTAGTAGACCCACGTGCCCCGCTTCTCACGCGCGAGCAGACCCGCGTCGTAGAGGAGCCTCAAGTGGTGGCTCACGGTCGGCTGCGAGAGCCCGACCGGGGTGGTGAGGTGACACACGCAGGCCTCGCCGTCTGGCTGCGTGGCAATGAAGCTCAAGAGACGCAGACGCGCCGGATCCGCTAGCGCCTTGAAGGCCGTAGCGAGCTCTTCCGCGTCGGCTTTACCGAGGAGGTCGTGAACCACACGGGGACAGCACGGAATCACGGAAGCCATGGGCAAGTATATTGACAGTCTTCGATGGAGGGCGCAACGTCGACAGAGGTTCGGCGCTCATGCCGCGCCGACGGCTACGAAAGGAAAATCCCATGCCCGTAACCATTCGCGTCTTCGACCCTGCCATGTGCTGTTCCACCGGTGTCTGCGGCCCGAGCGTGGATCCCGAGCTTCCGCGCTTCGCCGCCGACCTTGCCTGGTTGCAGGCGCAAGGCATTACGGTCGAGCGGTACAACCTCTCGTCCGAGCCCGTGGCCTTCGCGACGACAGCCGTCGTCAAAGATGCGCTGACGGCGCGTGGCAACGACGTGTTGCCGCTCGTGCTGGTCGACGACCGCATCGCGCTCGAGGGGACGTATCCGTCGCGCGAGACGTTGGCGGCGCTGGCGGGGGTCGTCGTGCGTACACAGGCAGCGGCGTCGCCGACGACGGGGTGTTGCGAGCCGCGGGCGGCGCAGCCGGGCGACAAAGCCAAGACGAGTTGTTGTTGAAGGAGTCGGGGATGGAGCTCGTCGAGCGGGCGCCGCGATATCTGTTCTTCACGGGCAAAGGAGGGGTCGGGAAGACCTCGGTGGCCTGTGCGACGGCGATCGCGCTCGCCGAGCGCGGACGGCGCGTCCTGCTCGTGAGCACGGATCCGGCCTCGAACCTCGATGAGGTTCTCGAGACCGCACTGGGCGCCTCGCCGACCGCCATCCCAGCGGTGCCCCGGCTCTTCGCGCTGAACATAGACCCGGAGGCCGCGGCGCAGGCCTATCGCGAGCGCATGGTCGGACCGTACCGCGGCGTGCTGCCCGATGCGGCGGTGCGCAGCATCGAGGAGCAGCTCTCGGGTGCCTGCACCGTCGAGATCGCCGCCTTCGACGAGTTCTCGAAGTTGCTCGGCGACCCGGCCGCGACGTCGGACTTCGAGCACGTGGTCTTCGACACCGCGCCGACGGGGCACACGCTGCGCCTGCTCGAGCTTCCGGCGGCGTGGACGGGGTTTCTCGAAAGCAACGTCGGGGGCACGTCGTGTCTCGGGCCGCTCGCCGGGCTCAAAGCGCAGCAAGCACTCTACGAGGCCTCGCGTCGAGCGCTCATGGACGGCGAGCGCACGGTGCTCGTCCTGGTGTCGCGTGCCGAGCGCGCGTCCCTCGCCGAGGCCGAGCGCACACGGCGCGAGCTCGGCGCGCTTGGTGTCCAGCACCAGGAGCTCGTGCTCAACGGGATCTTCCAGGCGCGTGTGCTCAGCGACCCGATCGCGGCAGCGATGGAAGAGCGTGGGCGCCGGGCCGTGCGCGAGATGCCCGCGGGGTTGCGCAGCCTGCCGCGGACGGAGCTTCGCCTCGTGTCCTTCGGGCTCGTTGGGGTGGAGGCGCTGCGCGCGCTGTTTCAACCCGAGCACGCCGAGCCCCAGAATTTCGCGCCCGTCTCCCGAAGCGGCGAGGTGTTGCCGCCGCTCGCCGCACTCCTACCCGAGATCGAGGCGCTCGGGCGGGGCGTCGTGATGACCATGGGCAAGGGGGGTGTCGGGAAGACGACCGTGGCCGTCAGCCTCGCGCTCGAGCTCGCCCGCCGCGGCCATCAGGTCCACCTCACGACGACCGACCCGGCCGCGCACGTCGCCGACACACTGGGCGCTCCCGTCGCGGGCATTCGCGTCAGTCGCATCGATCCAACTGCGGAAACGCGCGCCTATTCCGAGGAAATCATGGCGAGTGCCGGCGCTGGACTCGATGCGGCCGGTCGAGCGTTGCTGGCAGAAGACCTGCGTTCCCCGTGTACGGAAGAGATCGCGGTCTTCCGGGCGTTCGCGCGCATCGTCGAGGAGGGCGAGCAGGGCTTCGTCGTCATCGATACCGCGCCGACCGGGCACACGTTGTTGCTGCTCGACGCGGCCGAGGCCTATCACCGCGAGGTGCTGCGCACCGCCGGCGAGGCCCCGGAGGAAGTCCGGCGGCTGCTACCCCGTCTGCGCGATCCGGCCTTCACCAAGATCCTCCTCGTCACACTGCCCGAGGCCACCCCGGTGCATGAGGCGGCCGCGCTGCAGCGCGATCTCGAACGGGCGGGAATCACGCCCTTCGGATGGGTCATCAATCAGAGCCTCGTTCCGCTGGCCGTGACTGACCCGCTCCTACAACAACGACAAGCACATGAGGCACGCTTTCACGCCGAGGTCCAAAAGCTCGCCTCGCGCGTCGTCCTGGTTCCTTGGATGAGCCCTCCCGCGCAGGCGAGATTCGAGCTCGCGGCCCCTGGCTCGGACGTGGCGCACGTGGAAGCCGCTCCGTGAGGGATCCGACGTGAGCCCGTCGCTCGTCTACGTTGTCACCGGTGAAACGACAGCGGGTGGGGATGCCGCGGTGCACGCCCGCACCAGTCGCATTGCGTTTGATGGGTCAGCTCAGTCGGGGGAGATCCTGCCGGGCCCGGCGGAGCTGCTCTGCGCCGCGCTATCCGCCTGCATCCTGAAGAACGTCGAACGCTTCTCGCACATGCTGTCGTTTCGCTACGCGTCGGCATCGATCCGCGTCGAGGCGTAACGTGAGGAGTCTCCGCCCCGCATCGTACGCATGCGTTACGTGCTGCGGGTGGTGACCGACGAGTCGGCCGAACGGGTCGCGCTCCTCTACAAGAACATCCAGAAATTCGGCACGATCACCAACACGCTCGCCGCTGCCTGTGACGTCGGGGGCGAGATCGTTGCCGTGCCGCCGTCCAAACCAATGGCCCGGTGATGGGAGGAGGAGCTCGCATGCAAGCATATCCGCATCGCTACGATGTCCATGCTGCGGCGGAACCCGAGGGCAGCGTTGCCATCGATTCGGAAGACGCTCCGACGTTGTCAACGGCGCCGCCACCGCAGTTCGGGGGGCCCGGTGGCCAGTGGTCCCCGGAGACTCTGCTCGTGGCCGCCGCCGCCGATTGCTTGATTCTCACCTTTCGGGCCATCGCGGTGGGTTCGAAGCTCGCGTGGCGACACCTCGATTGCGACGCCGAGGGAGTCCTCGATCGGGCGGACGGCGTCGTTCGATTCACCGCGCTCCATCTGCGCGCCCGCCTCACGTTGCCCGCTGGCGGAGACACCGAGCGAGCAAAGCGCCTCCTCGAAAAGGCCGAGGCCGCGTGCCTGGTGACCAATTCGCTAGCCTTCCGCCCGACGCTCGCCGCGGAGGTCGTAGCCGAGGCCTAGCTAGCGAAAAGCGGGCGCCTCCTTCGCATCCGGAATGCGATGAGAGCAATCTCCGTTTTCTCACAGGGCTGGCAGCGGCCCACTCTTTGCACCCCCAATTCGATGAAAGGGAGGCGATCATGCTCCGGGCGCGAGACATCATGCAGACCCAAGTTGTTACGGTGAGCCCGAGCCTGCCGTTGGCCGATTTCGAGCTCCTGCTGGAACGGGAGGAAGTTTCCGGGATGCCCGTGGTCGACGACGCTGAGTTGTGCGGTGTCGTTTCGCGAAGGGACCTCATTCGCACCCTCGCCAACGCGGAAGGCAGCGCCGAGGCGACGCTTGCCTACTATCAGGAGATCGGCGGCGCGGCTCCGAGCCCGGCCTCTGCCGGGCGCATGGCGAGCGACCAGATCGCGACGATGGTCGTCCGTGACATCATGACGGCCGAGATCCTTGCCGTGTCCGGCGATCGACCCGTACGCGAGGTTGCGCAGATGATGGTGACCCGCGGGGTGCATCGTCTGCTCGTGACGGAGGGAAGCCGTCTTCTCGGGCTGGTCACGACGCTCGACCTGGTGCGCGCGATTGCTGAGGGGCAGATCAAAGAATAGTTGCGACGTTCCCGCGTAGCGCCCCGCTGCGAGCCCGCGTGCGTGAAGAGCCACTGCGACTGTGGCGCATCCGACGGAGGGTCTCATATCGACAACCGTCGATGATGTAACTGAGCAGCAATGTCCCAGGAGCGTGCTTGTCACCGAGGATGCCCTAGAAGAATCGCTGCTTGGGCACTTCTAGGGTTGAGCGACGCTGAGTCGTTCGCGGGGGCGGGCATCATGAGCTCACGGTCGCAGTATGTCGTCCATGACGCCGAATCGCGCCCCCGTACGACGTGGGCATTTCTTCGGCTCGTTCTGGGCTTCGCGCAGATGGGAGGCGCCGTCGTCTCCTTCATCCTTCTCCTTACCCTCGGGGCACACCTCTGGACGATAGTCGCCGCGTTCTCGACCACCGCACTCACCACGCTCAGCGTCTTCTTGTTTCGTCGAGGCTCGCCATGAACCGCTACGGAACCTGTTCGCGATGGTAGCTCTCTCTGTTGGTTTCATCGCGTGTACGAAGGAGTCAGTCCTGCCATTCGATCTCGATCGCGAGGCTCGCTCGATTCAGGCGCTCACGGCCGTCGACGGTGCTCAGGTACTCCGCGTGTCCGATATCGAGCCGGGGAAGGTGTCTCTACGCGTCTCCTGGGATGTGGAAGCGCGTGACCTCGAGTGGGCGGCGTACTGCGATGAGCTGCGCGAACGTCTTGCCGGCCGACCCGAATTCCACGCGACCGAGAGCTCCGACGGCGCGCTCGGGTTCGTCCGCAGGTTCCCCGCGGATGTTCAGATCCTCCGCATCGAGCGCGTATCCGCCGGGCCCCCGATGCGTGCTCACGTCACGTTCAGCAGTATGGCCGATTGATGCCGAGTAGCCCGCCGACCGAGCAGGTTCGAGGACGAGAGATCGAGTTCGGACGGGTTTTTGTAGTGCCGGTCCTGGTGCCGGTTGAGCAGCGAAATAAGGCGAAAGTCAGTGAACATCATTGATGTCTCGAACCGCGCCCAAGTCCTGAACGGCCTTCAATTATTCAGACAAATCAAAGTCTTGGAGGCTCCCCTTCATCCCATTCCCAAGCTGGACGTCGCCGCTTCGACCCCGGTCGCCCGCTCTTTCCGAAGGCCCCGATTGCTCGGGGCTTTGTTCGTGCTTACGCGCTGGCCTTCAGCAACGTCTCGTTGATCACGGTCTGGTACCCGACGCCGCGGCGCTTGGCCTCCTGCTTGGCCCAGATCAGTACCTTCGGGCTCAGGCGAATCGAGACCGGCTGGTACTTCGCCGTGCCCTTGGGAGGCCGGCCCCGCCGAGGTCGCTTCGTCCCGAGCTTCTTTTCGATCGCTTTGCGCGCCGCCTCGGTCTCACGGGCGGTCACGCGGCGCGCCTTCTCAAAGGGGAAGCTCTTTGCTGTCGGCATATCGTTGGCGCTCCTTTCGATTCGCTGGCCTCGCGCTGATGATCCGATGGACGTTACCGGGGTGGCGAATCGTGAAGACCACCACGAGGATGCCGGAGTCGGATTCGCCGATCAGCCATCGCCGTTCTTCTTGCGGTGTCGAATGGGCGGCGTCGGGTGCGACGAGCGCGAAGGGATCGTCGAAGGCCGTAATGGCTTCGGCGAACGCGATGCCGTGCTTCGCTCGATTCGCCGCCGCCTTCCGCTGGTCCCAGTCGAACCACACTTTCGGTATCTACCGAAATGATTACGCGAGTGCCAGGCATGACCCGGAACCGTTCCGGGTTTTCGGGGTCGAAGGGGGTCAAAACGGGACAATCTGGGGAACTCGACGCTCGCGATAAGCCGAGAGAATCGCGGCAGGTATTCGTCGCTTCAACGCTTCCGCTATGACCGCTTACGTAGCTTCCCAAGCTGGACGTCGCCGGTTCGACCCCGGTCGCCCGCTCTCGAAGAAGGTCGCGAACGATCAGCGGTTTTCGTCTGCAGCGACAGGTTGATCGGTGCGACGTTCAGCTCACTAGTCTGGACGTCGCAGGTCCCGTCTGCTGCATCACCTGGCGGGGGCGCGCGCCTCTCTCGCCACCTTTCTTGCGGCCGCCGAGGCGACCGGTGGTCTGCCGACGCTCGTCGAACGCGAGGCGTCACAAGGGGACGGTGCGAAGCCTCGAGCCCACACTCCACGCTCGGGTCCAGCGGCCATGTGGACTCACTCCGCAGCGACGATTAGAGACCGTCGTCAATGGAACTCGAGTTCGGCGCGGAGTACGAGGCGTTTCGCCGTGAAGTGCGGACGTTTCTCGAGCGGCACAAAACGAAAGCACCGGCGGCAACGCTCGCGGCGAGCGAGAGCTCGCGCGATCTCATCGACTGGCAGAAAACCCTGATCGAGCACGGCTACGCCGCACGCACGATTCCGCGCGAGTACGGCGGCTACGGTGCCGAGCCGGATCTGCTGAAGACGATCATCATCGAAGAGGAGTTCCAGGCCGCGCGCGTCTCGTTGGGCATGATGAACCAGGGGATCAGTATGTTCGTCCCGACGCTTCTCCAGTACGGCTCCGAGACGCAGCGTCGGGCGTGGGTGCCGCCGACGATCCGCGGTGAGATGATGTGGTGCCAGGGATACAGCGAGCCGGAATCGGGCAGCGATCTCGCGAGCCTCACGACGAGCGCGGTCATCGACGGCGACGACTTCGTCGTCAACGGCCAGAAGATCTGGACCAGCAACGCACGCGAGGCGGACATGATGTTCGCGCTCGTCCGCACCGAGCCGGACGCACCCAAGCACGCCGGCATCAGCTACATCGTCGTGGACATGAAGAGTCCCGGACTCGACGTCCGTCCGCTGAAGACGATGCTCGGCACCTCGTCGTTCAACGAAGTCTTTTTCGACAACGTGCGCGTCCCGCGCACCAATCTGATCGGCACGCGCGGCCAGGGCTGGGAGATCGGCTCCACCACTCTGCTGCACGAACGCAACATGCTGGGGAGCACGAATCAGACCGAGACGATGCTGCAGAGCTGCATCGACGTGTTGCGGGACACCGGCGCGCTCGACGACGGGGTTTATCGCGATCGCCTGCTGACGCTCCAGGGGCGCGTCGTGGCGATGAAGTTCCACAGTCTGCGTATGTTGACCGACCGCCTCAAGGGACGGAGCTCCGGCGTCGCCGGCATGATCACGAAGCTCAACGGCTGCCAGCTGAACCACGACATCTGCGCGCTCGCGATCGACGCGTTGCGCGAGCACGGCGTCCTGCGGCGCGGCTCCAAGTACGTCCGCGATCAAGGCAACTGGCAGAACCAGTTGATGTTCACGCTCGGCCTCATCATCGGTGGCGGCACGGCGCAGATCCAGAAGAACATCATCAGCGAGCGCGGGCTGGGCATGCCGCGCGAGCCCAAGCCGGCGGCCGGCTGAAATGGATTTCGGGCTCTCCGAGGACCAGCGTCTCTTTCAGGATGCGCTCCGCGGCTATCTCGCCGGGCGGATACCGGTCGCGAGCGTCCGCGCTATCATGGAGAGCGAGAGTGGCCATGATCCGGCGCTGGTGGGCGGGCTCGGCGAGCAGGGCGCAATCGGCATCCTGATCGGGCACGAGCACGGCGGCTCGGCGCTCGGCCTCCTCGATGCCGCGATTGCGGCCGAGGAGCTCGGTCGTGCCGCGGCGCCGTTTTCGTTCCACAGCGCGGCCGTCATGGCACCGCTAGCCCTGGCGCTTGCGGGCAGCGAGGCGCAGCGGCAGCGCTGGCTTCCCGAGGTCGCCGCGGGCACCGTCGTCCTCTCGACCGTGTTCGGCGCGCCCGCGGCGACTGGGGGCGCGCTCGACGGGAGTGTCGTATTCGTGCCCGACGCGCATAGCGCCGAGGCATTCGTCGTCGCCGCCGGGAGCGGCCCGGCAGCCGAGCTGCTGCTGGTGCCGCGCGACACGCCCGGGCTGCGCGTCGAGTCTCTCGAGACCGTCGACGCCACACGCCGGGTCGGCGAGCTCGTCTTCGACGGCGTGCGTGTGACGGATGACATGCGGATGTCGGCGGCACCCGCGGCCGCCACTGCCGAGCGCCTTCTCGACGCCGGTCGCATCGCGCTCGGCGCCGATGCACTCGGCGCATCCGAGCGTGCACTCGAGCTCGCAGTTGCCTATGCGCTCACGCGTCGGCAATTCGGGCGGGCGATCGGATCCTTCCAGGCGGTCAAGCACATGTGTGCCGAGACCGTCGCCGAGATCGAGCCGGTACGCTCGCTCCTCTGGTATGCGGCCTTCGCCTGGGACGAGCAGCGCCCGGGTGCGTCGCTCATGGCGACGCACCTCAAGTCGCACGCGACCGACGTCGCGACCCGCGCCCTCACCACCTGCGTGCAGGTCTTCGGCGGCATGGGCTTCACGTACGAATGCGACATGCACATCTGGTTCAAGCGTGCGGGCTACGACCGCCAGCTGCTAGGCGGTCCGAGCGAGTTACGGCGGCGCGCGGCGGCGCTGCAGTTCGGGCCGCCGGCCGCGTAGGACGACGCCTCGCCCACGCCTGCTCCACTCCATCCGGCGTGTTTCCCGTCCTTGGCGTCGTCGGTATGGTCGAAGGGCAGGACGCGTCGTATCGGGTGATCTCGTGGGATGCAGACCGATGAGCAATCAGATGAGCAATCAAAGGAAACGCCGCTTCAACGCACCATTGTTCATCCGCAGCCTTGCCAGTGCCATCCTCTCGCTGCCGGTACTCGCGGCTGCGCTGCTGATCCCTTCCACGTCGCGCGCTTTGCGCGAGAAAGTCATGCTCGCCGTCACCTCGGTGAACGACTGCCGCCTCTGCAACTACGTGCACACTAGGCTGGCGCTCGCCAACGGTGTCGATCTCGACGAGTTGCAGCACCTGTTCGACACCGGAACGCTCGGCAACGCCGAGGGACGCGACGCCATCGCGATCTTGTTCGCCCAACATTTCGTCGATACAGAGCGCCAGCCGTCGCGCGCGGCGCGGGCGGCGCTGGCGCGAGAATTCAACGCCTACCAGCGTGCAGAAATCATGGCCTACATCCACGCGATCTATTTCGCGAATCTCAGTGCCAACACGGTCGATGCTTGGCTCGCACGCATGTCGGGGCGAGGGACCAGAGGTGGCCTGCTGTGAGCACACGACCCCGATCCGTTCAGGATTCACACGTCGCCTTGGAGGCGTCCGCGACGATGATGCGCGTGGTCGGCTGGAGCCTGTTGCTCGCCGGGCCGATCGCCACATGGGCCTACCCGCCCGGCTTCCTGTGGGGGACGCACCCACAGTCTCCGTACCACCCGCCGCTGTCGCCGTATTTCTTCATGCTGGTGGCCATGTACGTGGCCTGGGCGATTCTGATGATCCGTGGGGCACGCGATCCGCTCGCCCACCGAGCCATCGTCGACTACGGAATTCTTGCCAACGCGCTGCACGGGCTCGTCATGCTCCTGCAGTCGTTCGTTTACCCTCACGAACATCAGCACCTCATGGCGGACGTACCGGCACTGTTCCTCCTGTGCGTCGTACTGTGGGTCTGGCACCCGCAACGGGCGGCCCGATGAAGGGCAGCGCCGCGATGGATCACGACGCGATCGTCGTCGGCACCGGTTACGGCGGAGCAAGCGCAGCAGCGGTCCTCGCACGTGCCGGCTTGCGCGTGGGGATTCTGGAGCGCGGAACGTGGTGGGGTGCGTTCGGCGGCCATCGCCCGCTTCCTGAGACCCTGCCGCAAGTGATGGGAGCGACGGAGTTCCGAATAGCGATCGTCACGCGCGCCCCATACCGTGCGGATCATCGCGGCGAGGTCGCTGTCGGAGGCGCCGCCCCGAATCGGCGCGCGGAAATCCGTTCCGTGGGTCGCGAAGAGACAGGTGCCGACATCCTTGAGCTTCTTCCGTAGCAGTATGGCTATGCTGCAATTGGCAAGTCAAAGCGCAGTGTGTTGATTCGGTTGCGGGTAGCACGGCGGCATCGGCATGACCGACGCTCACGACCCCAGGCTCTACCTTGAGCGCGCGCGTGTCTGCGCGAAGCGCTATTTGGCCATCACGCCATCACCGCGGTCGGTACGCGACTCTGAAAAAACATTGATCCGTGGGTACGCGGTGAGGTACTCCCGTGGACTATCGTCCACGAGGTCTTGCGGGTGACGGCCGATGATCGTTACTGTACGCAAGCCGGAGCGCGGCGCGAACACCAGCCCCGAGGATGGCATCGGATGCAGCGCGGTCTGGGGTCGCGCGGGCGAGCTGCAGCGTCCCGATCAAGAGGCCGAGAAAAGCCGCTGCATCTGCCCGGTCTACCCGCTTCCCTCGCCGCTTCGATAGCCCCTCTGCGAGCGCCTCAAGGCTCGGCTCTGTGTGCGACGCGAAGGTTTGTCGTGTCGCGCGGGGATGCCGCGCCAACTCTGATGCCAAGGCCGCGGTCGGGCATCCGATGCCGGGCGCATCGCGGTGTTCAGGGCTCAAGTAGGCGCGAATCGCCACCTCCAAATCACCACTGCGGAGCGCCTGCGCGAGCTCCGCATGCCGGGACTCCAGTGCTCGACGAAGGGTTTCCCGGACGAGCACATCCTTGGACTTGAAGTGGGTGTAGAACGTGCCGACCGTCAAGTCGGCCTCGGCCATGATCTTCGCGAGGCCGACGGCGGCGATGCCGTGCTCTCGGAAGAGACGCGACGCCGCTCCTAAGATCCGTTCCCGCGTCTCCTTGTTGTGTTCGGGGGCGTATCGCATCGGTGCCTCTACGGTATCGAGCGAAACTTCGCTCGACGCTTGCGTCAGTATGGCAGTGTACCCATACTGCCATGAGTGAACAAGCGCCGCATCCACGACGTTCACTGAGGGAGACGCGACAAATGGCTCAACCCCACGAACACAACACCGAAACTTCACGAGACGTTGCACTCATCATCGGGGGCGGCCCCGGCATCAGCTCGAGTTGTGCCAGGCTGTTCGCGGAACGCCGCATGCGTGTCGCCATCGCCGCCAGGGATCCGGACAAAGTGGCCTTGCAGACGCTGGAGAAGACGCACGGCGTGCGCCGGTACGGGTGCGATGCGAGCGAACCGGCTGCCGTGGATCTGCTGTTCCGGAACGTCGTGCGAGATCTCGGCGCGCCCACGCTCGTCGTGCACAACATCGACGGCCGGATGGCGGGCATCTTTCGCAAGGGCATTGCCGAAGCCGACCCAACCATGGCGCTCGAGACACTTCGAAACTCGGCGTTCAGTGCGTTTCTGGTCGGCCAGCAGGCAGCGAGGCTCATGCGCGAAAACGTACCCGACACCAACGGCGCGAAAGGAACGATCATCTTCACGAACGCCAGCGCAGCGCTGAAAGGCTTTCCGACGAGCGGTGCCTTTGCGATGGCCTGCCAAGCCAAGTCGGGACTCGCCCAGAGCATGGCGAGGGAGTTGATGCCGCAGGGTATCCACGTCGCCAATGTACCGATCGACGCCGCGATTGGCTGGACGCAGCCAGACGGGACCCGCGCTCACCGACTGGCGGGAACGACCGTCGACGACAACATGGCCGACCCGGATCACATCGCGGAAACCTATTTGCATCTGCACCGTCAGCATCGGTCGACGTGGGCGTTCGAAGTTGTCCTGCGACCGTGGGTCGAGAAATGGTGATGGCCGCGCGCAGCGAACACGCATCCGGCGTAGACACAATGTCCGCGGCGCCGTTCGAACCACGGCGCGCCTACAAGACGGCCCTCATCCCGGAACGAGATACCGCTTACGGACCGCTCACGTCGGCCCGCCTGCGCCGAACAGGCTTTGGTTACCTTGCCCTTGCCGCCGCCGGCTTGGCGCCCGCCTGGCTCGCCGTTTCCCCGCGCGTACAGGCCTTCGGGTTGGGGCTCGTCGTTCCGGGCGGCGGATTCCTTCTGTATCCTGTAGGCAGCCTGGCGAGCACGGTGGAGCACGTCGGGCTCATGCTCGCCACCTGGTTCCTGTTCGGGCTCGCCCTGTTTGCGTGGTTCGGGTCGGGCAACGTTCTTGCGCCGATCGCGGTATGGCTCGGCGCCGCGATCGCCGCCGCATCGATGGGCCATGACGCCACCTGGCCCCTGGCGCGGGTGGCCGTGCCCGGACTGGTCGCGCTGCTGGCCGCCGGTGCACTTCTCTGGCGGCGGCACACGTTGTCCGCAGCCATCGTGCGCCGCCGTCGGCGCAACGAATACCTTGCGACATCAAGGGGTCTCGTAACGCCCTGCGATTCCGGCACGGGCTTGCCAGTGGTGGAGGAGATGTCGGCGGAGGATCTCGCCGCCATGCGCTTCCTGCTCGATCGCGCTCTTCAGCCCATCGAGCGCTTCGACGGCTTCGACTGGATCGAGCAGTTTCAGACCGCCGCGGTCCGTTACCAGGTAATGGGCATGTCGTACGCGCTGTCGGTCGCACAGGCCGCGCGCCTGCCCGCGCTCCGCGGCTACCTGTTCCAGGCGCAGCGAAACCTCATCGACAAGATGATGGACCATCGCATCTGGCGATACTGGGCGCTGGAGAACGCATGGGGAAACCTGCGGTTGGATCCCGATCCAATGGCGCCGGCCACCCGCGACAACGTCATGTACTCGGGCTGGTACGCGGCCATGATCGGCATGCACGCATCCAACACGGGCGACGACGCGTATGACCGGCCAGGGTCCATCGTCCTGCGACACCCAAGCGGCCGCGAGTTCGTCTACGACTGGCCGGGCATCGTCGAGATCCTCGCCGACAACTACCTACGCGCTCCGTTTACGCTGTTCCCGTGCGAGCCGAATTGGATCTACGTGTTTTGCAACAACTTCGGCGCCATCGGCGTGCTGCTCCACGACCGCCTGCGAGGGAGCGACTACTGGAGCAGGATTGCGCCTCGCTACCGTCGGTCACTGGAGCAGGAGTTCATGACGGTCGATGGCCGTGTGCTGGTCATCCGCTCGGCACGGACCGGCTTGACGATCCCTTCACCGACTTCCACGGGATCCGACGCGATGGCGGCGTACTACGGACACGCAATATTTCCCGACCTCGCGCGTCGCTCCTGGGAGATCGTTCGCCGCGAGATGCTCCGCTTCGATGCAGGAGGCGCCCGGTTGGATCTACGCGGATTCGATCGCTTCGACACGGGCAACTACCGTCGCTCGAATGCCACGACACTGACCGCGGTCATGGCTGCCGCGATCGAGATGGGCGACGCGGAGGCACACGACGCGGTGCGCGCCAGGTTCATGGCCGACCATCCGCCGGTGATGGACGCAGGCGTGCTGCATCATCCGGGTGTCTCTACCCAGGTCCACTCGGTGGCGTTCTGCTCCCGTGCCGGGCGCACCAATGCGATCCGCGATCTCGTGGCCGACGGACTCCCCGCGGCGTGGCGCGAGGGGCCGCTGTTGGAGAACGTGGAATACCCCGGCGTCCTGGTTGCCAAGGCCGTCAGCGACGGGGCGGCACTCGATTTGACGCTCCTCCCTGGCCGAGACCCCGGACGTCACACGCTGGGTCTGTCGCAGCTGCGGCCCGGAACGCGCTACCGCTGCGAGGGAATCGTCGAGCCTGAGGTCGGTGCCGATGCTGAAGGCCGCGCGAACATAACGATCGAGCTCGCCGGACGACGTACAGTCCGCGTGCATCCGGTGGCTTAGGAGGTATCGGATTGGTGTGCTGTGTAGCTGGTGCCGCGCTGACGGCGATCGTGGTCGGCGCGCTACGTTTCCTGCGGCGTCGGGTCCTGCGCCGCTCCGATGCGCCGGAGGCTGCGGCCTGGCGGCTGCATGCTTGAGAACTGCTCAGGTAGGCGATCAAGAAACCGACGTTCAAGAGTGAGGAGGTCGTAATGTCAGGTACTCTCTCAGTGGCCGGTGCCACCAACGCGGAATGGAAATCCACTGCTTGTATTCTGTGCGAGTGCAACTGCGGCATCGAAGTGAAGTTGGGCGGCGAAGATGGCCGCCACCTGGTGAAGGTGCGCGGCGACGATGCGCATCCCGGATCGAAGGGCTATGCCTGCGAGAAGGCGCACCGGCTCGACTTCTATCAGAACGGCCCGCATCGGCTGACAAAGCCGCTGCGCCGGCGCAGCGATGGGACCTTCGAAGAGATCGACTGGGAGACCGCAGTCGCGGAAGTGGCCGGGCGGTTGTCTGCGGTACGCAAAGAACACGGCGGCGAGTCGATCTTCTACTTTGGTGGCGGCGGACAGGGAAACCATCTCCCCGCTCTCTATAGCAGCGCTACCCGCGCGGCCCTCGGGTCCATCCATCGATCGAGCGCGCTTGCGCAGGAGAAAACGGGGGAGTTCTGGGTCGCGAAAAAGACAGTGGGCTTCTATACCAGGAGTGATTTTGCTTACTGCGAGCTCGCTTTTTTTCTCGGCAAGAATCCCTGGATGTCCCATAGCTTCCCGCACGCACGTGTAACGCTGAAGGAGATCGCGAAGGATCCTGCCCGCTGCCTCATCGTCGTGGACCCTCGCCGAAGCGAGAGCGCGGAGCTTGCCGACATCCACCTGCAGGTGCGGCCTGGCACCGATGCGTGGCTCCTGGCCGGGATGGTCGCCACGCTCGTGCAGGAACACCGGCTGGCCAGCGAGTGGCTGGCTCGGCATGCCGAGGGACTGGGCGAGGTCTTACCCCACTTCGCCGAACTATCGATCACGAAGTACAGCGAGGCGTGTGGCGTGCCAGAGGACCTTGTGCGCAAGGCCGCGCGACGGATCGCCGCGGCCTCCAGTATGGCCACGTTCGAGGATCTTGGTGTGCAGATGAACCGGCAATCCACGCTGGTGTCGTATCTGCACAAGCTGCTGGTTCTGCTGACGGGCAACTTCGGGAAGAAGGGATCCGCCTTCATCCCGACGATGATGGTGCCCTTTACTCAAGGAAATGAGGGCGGGGCCGGCGTCGGGGCGATATCGGCCGAGCAGCAGGATGCGGGAAGCGCAAAGGGCACGCCGGTGACCGGCTCGCTCCTGATCGGAGGTCTCACGCCCTGCAATGTGATTCCGGACGAGATCCTCACGGACCACCCCAAGCGATTTCGTGCGATGCTGGTCGAGTGCGCCAATCCCGCCCACTCGTTGGCAGACAGCGCACGCATGCGCGAGGCACTCGCGTCCCTCGACCTTCTGGTCGTGACCGACGTTGCGCTGAGCGAGACCGCGCGCCTGGCGCACTATGTGCTTCCCGTCGCCAGCCAATTTGAGAAGGCCGAGGCGACGTTCTTCAACTTCGAGTTTCCGGACAACTACTTCCACGTTCGCAGGCCGCTGATGCCGGCATTGCCCGGCCTGTTCTCCGAGGCGGAACTACACTGTCGGCTGCTCGAAGCCCTCGGCGAGTTGCCGGCCGAGCCGATAGCCGCGCTGCGTGCGGCGTGGAAAGAAGGACGGCACGCCTTCAGGGAGCAGGTCTTTACGCTGGCGATGAGTGATCCTCGCGTCGTTCCGATCGCGCCTGCCTTGCTCTACCGAGCGATCGGCGACCTGCTGCCGGAAGGATTGGCAGAAGCGGCACCCGTCTGGCTGCTGTGCCAAGCCCTGGCCCAAACTCGATCAGCTTCGCTGGCCCGAGCCGGATTCAGTGGTGAGCCGGGTGAAGCCGGCGATGCGTTGTTCGACGCGATTCTGGCCGCGAAGAGCGGGGTGGTCTTCGCGGTCGGTGACTGGGATGAGTGCCTCGAGCAGTTGCCGATGCCGAACCACAAGGTGCAACTGGCGATTCCCGAACTCTTCGCGGACCTCGACGCGCTTGCCACCACGACCCCATCGCCGACGACCAGTGAGTTCCCATTCATGCTCTCTGCTGGCGAACGGCGCTCCTTCACCGCCAACACGATCATCCGCAACCCCGACTGGCGAAAAAAGGATGCCGGCGGTGCACTGAGCATCAACCCTGCGGACGCCGAAAGCCTCGGGGTTGCCGATGGAGACCGCGCGCGGCTCACCACCCGGCGCGGCAGTGTCGAGGTGTTGGTCCAAACCTCAGATCGACTGCAGCGGGGCCATCTGTCGTTGCCGAACGGACTCGGTCTCGATTTTACCGGGACGGACGGTCAGCGGGTGACGGCCGGCGTCGGTCCGAACGAGCTCACGCGCAGCGAGGATCGGGACAGGATTGCAGGCACACCCTGGCACAAGAGTACGCCCGCGCGCGTCGAACGTCTGTAGGAGGCCACTGGGCATGTCGCTCTCGTCCCGACTCATGAACATCATCGGTTCATACGTGCCTGCGCTCGGACGAGCAGGCACCAGGCATCAGGTGGAGCAATGCCGATCCAGCAGCGGTCGCTCGCTACCCTGGATTCACAGCATATCAGACGTACACCGAGCGCCGGATTCCAGTGGCGGTGCTCAGGCGTCGGGATCGCTGATTCGATGGAGCAGCATATGCCGGAAGTGAGAATGACCGTCGACGGTCATATCTGCGTGATCGCGCTGGATAACACCGCCAAAAAGAATGCCGTCACGCCAGACTTGATGGCGCAGCTGGCGACGCACTTGACGACCTTCGAGGACGACGACGACCTCTGGGTCGCTGTCCTGGATGATCCGGCCGGCGAGCACACGACCGCGGGCCTCGACATGCCGAAGTTCTTCGGCCCCACCGCCACGGCGAAGCCGATCCCGAAGGATCAGGTCGACCCGTTCGCCCTGCACAGGCGCACCACCAAGCCGGTGATTTCCGTGGTGCACGGCTTCACCTACACGATCGGTATCGAGATGATGCTCGCGGGCGACATCGTCATTGCGGCCGACACCGCACGGTTCTGTCAGCTCGAGTCGAAGCGTGGGATCGCACCGCTGGGTGGTGCCCGCTTTCGCTACTTGACCCGTACGGGCTGTAGTGAATGAAACGCTCGGAAGCCTGCGCCCAACGATCGCCGTTCCGATCTTCTTCGGTTTTGCGTTCGGACCCGCTGTCGGCGCCGCGACAGGCTTTCTCGGCAACGTACTTGGCGACGCGCTCAGTGTCCCGCTCAGGGTGGAACCCCCCACCTTCAGGTGACGCCTTCAGGAGGCTTGCGGTACGGTGGGCGTCATGGGCCCGTACCGGCGCGGATCGCACACCGTTTATGAGTTGCACTACCATTTCGTGTTCACCACGAAGTACCGCAAGCCGGCGGTGACCGGCGACGTGGGATTGGAAGTGCGCGGGGTGATCCAGCAGATCTGCCGCTCGCACGACATCACGATCATCGCGGGGCACATTCGGCCGGATCATGTGCACCTGCTGTTGAGCGTGCCGCCGCATCTGGCTCCGAGTCGGGTGATGCAGGCGATCAAAGGGAAGACGTCGCACCGGCTGTTGATGGACCACCGGAAGTTGAGGGCGGCGTTCTGGGGCCGGCATCTGTGGAGCCGGGGGTACTTCGTGTGCAGCAGCGGGAATGTGACCGATGAGATGATTGCGGAGTACACGACGACCGGTTCAAGGTGAGTGAGTGACGCTGCATGAGCCTGCATCACAGGGCGAGGGTCTTTAGGCGCCTTCAGGCGCCCGCGAACCCGCCGCCTTCAGGCGGCGGAGGGCGACGCGCTCAGTGGCTGGAGCGTGTTTCCGGTGTGGGATGTCGGCAATGGACTGATCGGATTGCTGGCTTGCCTGCTCGGGCGAAACACCTTGCCCGAGATGCAGCGTCTGCAGCGACCCGTGCTGGCAACTGGTGGCGTGCTTCTCTATGCCATCTCCGATTCCATCGAAAGGAGACTAGAAGCACCGCACGCGCGCTATGAGTCCACGAGCCGCCGCACCGTATCCATCGGCATGAACAGCGTGAGCGGCTCCGTCGGTGTCGGCTCGAAGCCGAAGCGCGCGTAGAAGTCCGCGGCGGTCTGATCCTTCGCGTCCACGAACAGGCCGATCCCACCGGCGGCGGCCGCCACGGCCGCGACCTTGTAGATCGCTTCGACGAGGAGAATCTTGCCGAGCCCTTCGCGCTGATGGGCTCGGGCGACGGCAAGGCGCCCGAGCCTCATCGCCGGAATCTGGCCCGGGAGCTTCTTCGCCCACTTCGGAGGAACGTCGTCCGCCAACACCTGGCACAGCGAGAGGGTAAAGAATCCGAGCACCGGCTTTGGCGCGCTCACCGTTTCCTCGACGACGACGAAGGTCCTCGCGACGCCCTTGGAGACGTGCTGTCGGGCCATCTCGCGCAGATAGCGATTGAGCGGGACGACACCGCAGTCGAACCCCACGCGGTCGTGACTCGAGCCCAGCGGCTCGATCCTAAGCACCGACGCGTTTCCGGTGGAGCTCCTTCGCGGCGCGCAACTTGGCGTTCGGTCTCGGTGGGTGATCGAGCAGCGCGAACACACGTTGTGTCTGCTCGCGGTTCAACCGCAGGATCGTCTCCCGCTCCAGAACGTCCTTCGCTTGCCGGTAGGCTGCCTGCACCACGAACTGGTTGAGCTTTGCGCCCTGGAGGTCTGCGGCAGCCTGAATCGTCTTGCGCACCCCTGGCGGGATGCGCGCCACGAGGCGAACGTTCGCGTCATCTACTGGCATGGTGCCAGAGTGGCACCATGCCCAGCGCACCGTCAAGCGACCTGCGCACGGCCGCCGAGCGTGGCGACGTCGGCTCAAGGCTCAAGTGCCGTTCATCGAACCGTCATGTCGCTCGACCAAGCAGATGGGCGTTGCAAGCGAGAAGCAGGTTCAGGCCATCGTCGATGAACTGCGTCGTAGCCGCACGATGGACATAGATGCGTCCCCGTACCGCCCGAGGCGAACGCGGAGATGATGCCGTTGGTGTCAGCGACGGTCGCCCGCTCTTGAAATAGGGTCCAGGCGCTGCCTTCGAGCAGCGTCTTGTTGATCACGCTCTGGTTCCCCCGCCGTTACCTTCACGGCCGGCTGCATTCAGTTGCCGGACATCGCGGCCTCAATCGCATTTGGAAACCGCTGCTCGAAGTCCAACACAGCCACCCAGTCAGGCTTCACGACAATGCGAACCATGTGAGAGAACATGCCTGCGACCTGCCCGACCCACGCCTGTCCCTGGTCCACACCCAAGTAGCGCTTCGCTGCCAAGGCGTATTCCGGAACGACGCCCGCGACGGTCTCGACCTGGGCCGTCCCTCGGATCTGTAGAACCTTGTACGGCCACGTGTTGCTGTCGATGCTGAGCGCCAGCTTGGCGCCAGGCGAGACCGCGCGTACCTTCGGTGCCTTCGGGGGTGTGCCGAGCACGATCTCCTTGCCGTTCCAGTGAAACCAAATGGGGACGACGCGCGGAGAACCGTCACGCCAGACATATGCGAGGCGCGCGAGCGAGGCGGATCGCAGGAGGTCTCGCGCTACCGGGTCGTTGAGCAAAGCGATGCTCCCTTGTTTGGT
The DNA here is from genome assembly GCA_963774015.1 of uncultured delta proteobacterium. Lineage (GTDB taxonomy): Bacteria > Desulfobacterota > Binatia > UTPRO1 > UTPRO1 > UTPRO1. Next base: position 533,236 of record CAVZDH010000011.1, on the reverse strand, counting down.
GGGCACCTTTTCCTCCCTTTCGGATCAATAGGCTCGTTTCGAGAAATTGCCCGATCGCCTCATGCCACCTCGGGTCGTGCCGTCTTCGTTTCTGCGGGCTGCGTCATCCGAACGCGCGGTACCAGCATCGGGACACTGCGTTGGTACACTGCGTACCGCTCGCCGTGGATTTCGCCGAGGTCCCGCTCCTCGAATTGGATCGCGATGAGGATGTATGCCGTGGTCATGACGGCGAAGAGCAGGTGCGCCGCCGTCATCGTCGGTGTCGCCCAGAAGGCGAGCAGCCAGCCGACGTAGAGCGGATGTCGCACGTGCCGGTAGGGGCCTGGCGTCACGAAGCCGAGTGGTCGGTACGGCTCACCGCGCAGGTGGAACCACACCTGCCGGAGCCCGAAAAGGTCGAAGTGATTGATGAGGAAGGTGGTGACGAGGACGGTGAGCCACCCCGCCGCGAAAACCCGTAGAGCACCACCTGCCCCAGCGGGTGGTCGACCTGCCACACCACACCGCCGATCGGCCGCCACTGCCAGAAGAGGAGCAGGAGAGCGAGGCTCGAAGCCAGGACGTAGGTGCTGCGCTCGGCTGAGGCGGGCACGATGCGCGTCCACCAGCGCTTGAAGGTCGGGCGCGCCATGATGCTTCGTGACCTGCACGTCGCGGTATATCGACGCTCCGCACACGACCAACAAGCGAATCTTTCTCGGGGAGTGGTTGAGAGATCCTCAATCCGGGGCCCACCTGGTGGCCGCCAGCCGCACGAGATCGGCGCCGGGCATTGATTGCAGGAGTGCGTACGCCTCGGCATGATTGCGTGCCGCGAACGGGGTCTGCTTCCGATTCGTTGCAGCGACCGGGCAATGCCGAAAGGGATACCGCCTCTCAATGCCCTACGCGCCTTCGAGGCGGCGGGTCGCCACCTCAGCATCACCAAGGCCGCCGACGAGCTCCACGTGACTGCAGCCGCCGTCAGCCATCAGGTGAGGACGCTGGAGGACTATCTCGAGGTCAAGCTCTTCCGTCGCAGCGGCAACGCCCTATTGCTCACGGATGCGGGCCAAGCATGTCTGCCCGGACTCAGAGCCGGCTTTGCCGAGCTGGAGCGGGCGATGGAGGCGCTCCGAGAACACCATGTGCGGGGACCCTTCTTCGTGAGCGTGGCCCCGGTGTTCGCGTCGAAGTGGCTCATCCCGCACCTCGACAGGTTCCAATCGGCTCACCCAGACATCGACGTTCGCATCTCGGCGACCCTGGAGCTCGCAGACTTCGAACGCGATGGCATCGACGCCGCGGTGAGAGTCGGGCGAGGTCGCTACCCCGGTCTCGCCTCCCACCGCCTCTTCGGAGAAACCGTGGTGCCGATGTGCAGCCCGGCGCTGTTGGACTGCGACCATCCGCTCGCCTCTCCGGAGGATCTTCGGCATCACGTACTTCTGCACTTCGATTGGCCGTCGAGGGAGCAGGTCACTCCGGACTGGGCCACCTGGCTGAAAGCGATGGGGGTGAAGGGCGTCGACGCAACCCGAGGGTCGCATTTCACGCAGCCGGACCACGCCATGCAGGCAGCCATCGAAGGTGCAGGAGTGGTTCTCGGATGGCGCTCCCTTGCACAGACAGACCTCGAATCGGGAAAACTGCGGATTCCATTCGATCTCGCTCTTCCGATGGATGTGGCGTTCTATCTCGTCTACCCCGAGGCATCGGCGGGACGGGTGAAGCTGGCGACGTTTCGGGAGTGGTTGCTCGCGGAGACGGCCGCTTTGCGCGATCTCCGCTGAGCTCGTCCCGACGGACCTCCGCCTCTCAAGGGTCGTGCAATCTCCCCGATCAGATGGTGCAGCGACGCTCGCGCCACCTATCGCAGCCTCATGTTTCCGCCGCGCCCTGCCGAGACATCTTCGGAGCGGTCGCTCGAGTCCCGGCATACTTCGCGAAGCAGCGACAACCGCCCGTGTAGAAGGAGACCGGCGGTATGGAATTCTGGCGATTCGTCGGACCACACACCGACCTCGGCCCGACCATGTCGGGTTCCTATGATCCGGTCCTCGTTCTTCTCTCGATCGCCGTCGCGTGTTTGGCCGGATACTCGGCACTGTCCGTCGTCGCTCGCATCCGGGCTAGCCAGAGCGCCACCACGAGACGGATCTGGCTGGTCTCGGGCAGCCTCGCCATGGGCACTGGCATCTGGGCCATGCACTTCACGGCGATGACCGCCTTCTCGATGAACATGCCCGTATCCTATCGACTGGGTACGACCCTGCTCTCCGTCGTTCCGGCCATACTCGGGAGCGCGGTCTCGCTGCACTATTTGAGCGGACGCACGATCGGTTGGCAGCGGCTGCAACTCGGCGGGCTCCTCATGGCCGTTGGCATCGGCACGATGCACTATGCCGGCATGGAGGCCATGGCCATGCCCTGCCTCCTCCGCTACGACCCGGTGCTATTTTTCCTTTCGATCGTCGTCGCGCATTTCCTCGCGACGGTGGCGCTCTACATCCGCTTCGTCATGGCCCGCTTCGCGCGGATTCACAGCGAATGGGCCAAGGTCGCGAGCGCCATCACCATGGGGAACGCCGTCGCAGGTATGCATTACACGGCCATGGCGGCGGCGCGCTTCTTCCCCGACCCGACGGCCACCGTCACCGCTTCTCTCCGCTCACCCTCGGCGTCTCGATATGCGCCGTCACGTCGCTGATACTCGGCATGGCCATCATCGGGACGATCGTCGATCGGCGCCTCGAAGGGGCCGCCGCGCAACTCCACGCCAGCGAGGCGTGGGCGGACGCACTCCTCAATACCCTGGCCGACGGTATCGTCTCGATCGACGACCAGGGCGTCATTCTTTCCTTCAACGTCGCTGCCGGAAGGATCTTCGGCTACGAGGCCGCCGAAGTGGTCGGTCAGAATGTCGGTTGTCTCATGGCGTACGCGGCGCACAGATCCCGCTCGGTGCGCGCCTTCTCAAGATGGTGCTCGATTTCGATGCGCTCGAGGCGAAGGACGTGCTCGGGGAGTTGGCCCTCGAGACGCTCCGCGGACGCTCGGGTTGGTACGATCCCGACCTCCTTCAGGGTTTCGCCGACGTCCTTGGGCACAGCTCGACCGCTGTGGAAGTCCGCGAGCTGCGACTGCGCGAGATCCGAGCGGGTATGGTGTTCGCCGAGGACGTGACCACGGAGGCGGGCCTCTTGCTCATCGCCCGTGGCCAAGAGGTGAGCGTCGGCTTATTGCAACGCGTCCGCAATTTCTCGGAGCACATCGGCGTCAGAGAGCCGGTCCGGATGATTCTTGCCGCCGGACAACGCGGAGCGGACGCACCGAACAACAATGGAGTGAACCATGCGCCGCACCGTGCTCTTGGTCGATGACGATCACGACCTGCTGGCTGGACTCCGCCGTGCGCTCCGGACGGAGCCGTATCGCGTGCTGACCGCCGACTCGGCGGCGGCCGCGCTCGCGGAGTTCGCGCGTCAGTCGATCGACGTCGTGCTCTCCGACGAGGGCATGGCCGGCATGCGTGGCACCGAGTTCCTTGCCCGCGTGCAACGCCAATATCCAGACACGGTCCGTATGATCTTGACCGGAGAGCGGAACCTCAACGTCGCCATGCGCGCGATCAACGAGGGGCACGTCTACCGCTTCTTCGTGAAGCCTTGCAGCTCTCTCGACCTCGCCCGCGCGATCCGACAGGGAATTCAGCAGCGGGCGCTCCTCGTCGAGAGCCGGCGCCTTCTCCACTGCGCGCGGCGCCAGGCGGCTCTGATCGCGGAGCTGGCTCCCAACATGGGAAGGCACTCCGAGATTCGCCGCGACGACCTGGGCGCGATCGTGCTCGATGAGAGTGCGACGGACCTCGACGCCTTGCTGAAGGAGATCGAGCTCGAGATCCGCGATAGCGAAGCGAGGTTGCAGGATCCGGAGCTCCCGGGGCGGGGCCGGGGCCAGCAAGCACGCTCCGACAGTGGAGAGGACGGCGCGAGTTGACGGAGTCGAAAGTCGTGTGGCAGCCTGCCGCGACATTCGCGAATATCGAGCTCGGGAAACGGGAGGGCCGATTTCGCCGCGCTTCCGGCGCCATTACGCCCCGACGTGCCAAGAGCCATCGTGCCAGCCAAGCGAGCGGCAAAGACAACCAAGCAGCGCAAGAGCCGCGCGGGACGCCCGAGCACTCGCATCGCGACCGGCCCCGGCGACGAATGACCACGGCGGATCTGCGGGCTCTCCGCGCCGGTTTGTCCCGGCAGGAAGAGACCGTCATCTTCTCGCTACTCGAGCGGGCGCGGTTCAAACGGAATGCTCGCATCTATGCCGGCGGCGGCATCGCGGTCCACGGGTTCTCCGGCAGCTTCCTCGAGTACGTTTTGAACGAAACCGAAGCGGTGCACGCGCGCGCGGGCCGCTACCTGTCGACCGGCGAGCTTCCGTTCTCCGATTGCCTCTCGTACCGACCTGCCACGGAGTCCTTGGGGTCGAGGCCACCGACGAGCGCCGCCAACGTCAACCGCGACCTCTTGCGCCACTACCTCGACGAGGTCGTTCCCGCGATTTGCGAAGCGGGCGAATGCGAGAACCTCTTTGCGAGCGCGCTCGGCGACGTCGTGTGCCTGCAGGCGATCTCACGCCGCGTCCACCACGGTGCGTTGATTGCCGACGCAAAGTACGCCAGCGACCCTACCGTCTTCGATCCCATCCTCCATCCCGATCATCGCTCCGAGATTCGGCGCAGGCTGCGGGACGAGGCCAGGGAAGCGGCGCTCCTGGAGCGCGTTTCCGGCAAGGCCACGGTCTATTGCCGGGAGGCATTCGACGGGGACAGGGTCGCGGGAATACCGCCGGCGCTGATCGTGGCGCTCTTTCGCGATTGGCTGATACCCGCCACGCTCGACCTCGAGGTGAGTCATCTACTGAGTCGCGCCCGTCCCGAGAGCGGCGGAACGCCTCGCGCTCCGAGGCGCGATCTTTCGATTCGCGGGCCCTCGCGCCGGTGATCCGATCAGTGAAGGGTGCACGTGACGGCGGTTCGTTTGCCGTTGCGGACGCACGTCAACGGCCGCCGCATGTTGGCGCAGCTGTCGGCGTTGCCCGGTCCGAGCGTCGACCCCAGGGTCGTGGACAGCCACACACTTGCATCTCTTCCGTCATCGAAGCTCGGTAGTGCGCCGATCGTCGTGTTGTTGGCGCGGACCTTGATGTCGACGACGCGCCAATCGGGCGACTTGCGCAGCAGGCGGATCTCGGTGAGGCCGTTCGCGGAGCCACGCAGACATTTGGGCGGCAGGGCATCCGAGTGATTGCGGTAGCGACGGCTCGCGCCGTTCTTGGACGTCGTCCATCCGTCTCGTGGATCGCATCCGGTGCCCAAGCCTCCGGCAGGGATGGCGAGCGTCCGCGCCGACCATTCCACGAGCGCGATGTAGTCCGGCGCGAAGCCGTCCACGAGAAGCTGTAGCCCGCCCGTCGTGTCTTGCGGCAGCGGCATGGGCAACAGCATCCGCGCGGTGATCTTGAGACGTTCGTTGCCCGTGGGCGGGCCGAGGCCGACCAGGTTCATCGACCCCTTGAGAAAGGTTCCGCCGCCGCTCGGACAGATGGGGCTGTCGGGAGCGAGAGCGAATTGCACTCTCAGGGTGCCACCGGTCGCGCCGGCTTCGTTGGTGACGTCGACCCAGTACGGCGTCTCTGCGAGTACCCGTACGTCGACCGCGGTGTCCCCGCGCGTTTCCTCCGCGCAGGCGAGCTCTTGCAGCGCGCCGCATCCGCCCCTGTACACGCTGATGATCGTCGGCGGATCGCCGGGAAAGGGCGTGGTGCCCGCGCCGATCGACAACGTTCCGGTCGCCGGCGCCACGTACTGATACCAGACACTGTGGGCGTTGCGATCCGGACCGCCCGCGGTACACGACTGCAGGGGATCGTCGGCGCCGGTCGTAGCCGTGGAGCTATTCAACGTTTCTTCGAAGCTCACGGCCGCGATGGCCGTGGTGCCGGCGCATTCATCGCTGCCTACCACGGAGACTGCCATGCTGGAGGATGGAAGCAGCAGGGCAATGACGAACGCGATGGGAAGCGCGACAGTCGACGCTCGTAGGCACCGTACTCCGTCATGACAAGCGAACACGGGTCTCGTCGCCATTGCCATCCTCCTCTTCGCCGCAATTGCACAGGTTGTGGAGAAAACACCGCATCGCGCTCGCGAGCGGTGGCTTCGTTACGCAGCGACGTCCAAATGACGACCGGCGTGGCCCGTGGTGATTGTTCGACGCTCTCGAGATGCGATGGTGCGCGGAGCGGTGAGTGATGGTGCGCGTCTGCAGCGAGCTACGGAACGGTCGCTAGCACCGACCGTCGCCGGCTGGCAAGGAAAATGTGTCTCGGGCGCCCGTGTCAGGAGGCTCGGACATCCGGCGGTACCGCTCGCACGGCCAGCGCGCGGTACGCGACCGGCACGACCACGAGGGTGAACGCCGTCGACGCGATCAGCCCGAAGATGAGGCTCCAAGCGAGCCCGGAGAAGATCGGGTCGAGGGTGATCGGCCACGCCCCGAGCATGGCCGCCCCGGCGGTCAACATGATCGGTCGCAACCGATGGACGCCGCTGTCGACGATCGCTTCGTCGAGGGGAATGCCCTCGGTCTGCCGGTGCCGGATGAAGTCGATCAGAATGATCGAGTTCCGGACCACGATGCCGGCGAGCGCGATCATCCCGATCATCGCGGTCGCCGTGAACCAGACCGGATCCGGAAAGCCGCCGACGGTGTCGCCGGCCGCCAGGTTCAGGAGCCAGAAACCCGGCGCGATCCCGATGGCCCCAAGCGGGATGGCCAGCATGATGATGAGCGGCATCGTGAAGGAGTGCGTCTCGACGACCAGCAGCACGTAGATCCCGATCAGGGCGGCGCCGAACGCGAGTCCGAGGTCGCGGAACACGTCGACGGTCACTTTCCACTCTCCCTCTCCCGCCCAGTTGACCGAGAAGCCCGCAGGCATGGTCTCGGCCTGCTCGCGTTCCATTGCGAAGACGGCATCGACCGGCGGGCGGCCGGCGACATCGCCGACCACGTAGACCACGCGCTGGAGGTCCTTGTGGTGGACCGGCTGGTCATCGGGGCGCTCGACGAACGCGCCGAGCTCGGCGAGCGGCACCAGGCTCCCGGCGGAGCCCTTGACCTGGAGTTGGGATAGCTCTGCAGCACCGCTGCGTCGCGCGCGGTTGAGCCGGATGTCGAGTCGGAGCGGGGCGCGCTCATGGGGCTCGTGCACCGTCGCCGCCTCGCTCCCGGCCAGCGCGAGCCGCAGCGTCTGCGCGACGTCGATCGTGCGTACGCCGTGCAACGCCGCCTTCTCCTTGTCGAGCACGAACTCCAGCCGTGGGTGCGGGGCCTCCGCCAGATCGTGGACATCCACGACGCGCGGCTCGTCTGCGAGACGCGACTCGAGCTGCCGTGCGCTCGCGACGATCTGCGCGTAGGACGCGCTCGCGGGTCCGTTCACCTCGGCTACCAGCGTCTGCAGAACCGGGGGGCCGGGCGGGACCTCCACGATCGTCAGCTTCGCGTGGTGGTGCGCGGCGATCGCTTCCAGGTCGCGGCGCAGCCGCAGCCCGATCGCGTGACTTTGCTGTGTCCGGCGCTCCTTCGCTACGAAGTTCACGCGCACGTCCGCCAAGTTCGGCGCGCGGCGGTAGCCGTAGCGGCGAACCAAGCCGTTGAAGTCGATCGGGCTTGCGGTGCCGACGTAGGCGGTGAAGTTGGTCGCTTCGGGGACGGTGGCGAGGTAGCGCTCGACGTCGCTCACCGCCGCGTTGGTCGCTTCGAGCGTTGCCCCCTCGGGGAGGTCGAGGATCACTTGGAGCTCGCTCTTGTTGTCGTAGGGCAGCATCTTGAGGGGGATCGCTCCCGTGGCGAAGAGGCCAACGGCGAGCACGAGCAGCGCGAGGATCGTCCAGAACATCGCCCAACGGGCCGCGCGGCGTTCGAGGAAGAGGCCGAGGAATCGACGGTACGCGCGCAGGAATCGCCCTTCCGCGACCTCGGCTCCCCCGGTCGTCGCGTGGCCATACTCGGACGCGAGCACACGGTAGGCCATCCACGGGGTCACGGTGAAGGCGACCAGCAGGCTCATGGCCATGGCGACCGGGACGTTGAGCGCCATCGGACGCATGTAGGGCCCCATCATGCCGGTGATGAAGAACATGGGGAGGAAGGAGATGATGACCGCGAGGGTCGCCACGATCACCGGCGGACGTACCTCGTTGACGGCGACCAGTACCGAGTCGAGCGGCGAACGCTTCCGCGACGCGAAATGGCGGTGGATGTTCTCGACGTCGACGATCGGGTCGTCGCAGACGAGACCGAGCACGAGCACCAGCGCGAACAAGGTCACGCGATTGATCGTGTATCCGGCGAGCAGGTTGACGACGAGGGTGAGGGCGAACGTGATCGGGACCGCGGCCGCGACGATCAAGCCCTCGCGCCAGCCGAGTACGAAGGCGATGAGCGCGGTGACCGTGATGATTGCCAGGGCGAGCTCGCGCAGCAGCTCGTTGACCTTCTCGTTGGCGGTCTCACCGTAGTTGCGGGTGACCAGCAGGTGGACGTCGGCGGGAAGAATCTCCGCCGCGAGCGCGTGGGCCCGCTTCACGAGATCGTCGGCGACCCCGACGGCATTGGTGCCACGCTTCTTGGCGAAGGCCAGGGTCACCGCCGAGAAGGGTTCCCCGACTCGTACGCCGGTCGGTGCCCCGGCCGGCCCGAACGTGAGGCGGACGTACGAGGTCGCCTCGCGCGGACCGTCGATGACGGTCGCGACGTCTCGCAGATGGATCGGACGGTCGCCCCACGCTCCGACCACGAGCTGCTCGGCGGCCAGCCGGTTTTCGACGAACGGGCCGGCCAGTACCGACAGGCGCCTGTCGGCGCGATCGAAGGCACCGGCACTGAGAGACGCATCTGCGGACTCGACCGCCGCCGCCACTTCCAAGGGGGACAGCCCGCGGCCAGCCAGGGCCTCGGGATCCACCTCGGCCCGCACCTCGCGCGGTCGGCCGCCGATGATGTCGGTGCGCGACAGGTCGGGTGTGGGATCGAGACGAGCCGCGAGCTCTTCCCCCACGCGCCGCAGCCCGGCGTCGTCCAGCGTTGGTGACCACAGGGTGAGCGACACGATCGGCACGTCATCGATGTCGACCGGTCGGACGACCCAGCCGCTCACGCCGCGCGGCGCTTCGTCTCGGTGACCGTCGATTTGACTTTGGACGCGCACCAGGGAGCGCTCCCGGTCCTCGCCGACGAAGAAACGCACCATGACGAGAGCGCCGTCCCGGCGCGAGATCGAGTAGACGTGCTCGACGCCTTGCACCTGCCAGAGCAGCTTCTCGAGGGGAGTCGTAACCAGTTGCTCGACCTCCTCTGCGCTCGCGCCGGGGAAGGCGACGGACACGTCGGCCATCGGGACGACGATCTGCGGGTCCTCTTCGCGCGGGGTGGCGAGGATGGCGATTGCCCCGACCACCGCCGCGACGACGAGCAGGAGAGGCGCGAGCGGGCCCGTCACGAACACGCGGACGATGCGCTGGACGATGCCTTCGTCGGGGGTGATGGCGTCGGTACTCATGCCGGTGGCAGGCCAATGGTCTCGCCGCCCGTGAGTCCGGACAGCACTTCGACGGTGCCGTCGGGGAATGCGGCGCCGGTGGTGATCAGCCGCCGGCTCCAGCGGCCGTCGTCTTGCGCAAGCACCGTCTCGAGCTGCCCGATGCGCGCAACGGCCAACGCCGGCACGCGGACGACCTCGCGCTCACCGGCGGGAAGCCGCAGCCGGCCGAACATCCCGGGATACACGCCAGGCGCCGCGGCGAGGTTGACGCGCACCTCGAAGGTGCGGCTCCGGGAATCCGCCGAGGGCAGAATCTCGGCCACCGTGCCGCGCACGGTGGCTGCTGCGGCCGCTACCTCGACGTCGAGCGTGGCGCCGGGAGCGATGCGGCCAATGAGGCCCTCCCGTATCTGGGCTTCGAGACGCAGCGCTCCCGGGTCGAGCACGACCAGGAGGGGCCGACCGGGGACCGCGAGGTCGCCCGGCTCCACATGCCGCTCGGCGACCACGCCGTCGACCGGGGCGAGGATGTGAGTGTGCTCCATCGCCACTCTGGCCTGTGCGTACTCGGCCTCCGCCGCCTCCATCTGCTCGGCCGTAGCGGCCTGACGGGCGAGAAATCCCTTCACCCGCTCGTACTGCGCTTTTGCACGGCGAAAGCGCGCGACGAAGTCGCCGTCCTCGAGAACCAAGAGAGGGCTACCCGCCGACACGTGGTCGCCCACCTTGGCGTTGACGGCGGTCACCCGCGCCGTCACTTGTGCAGCGACGACCACCTCGCGGAGCGACCGCACGGTACCAACGGCCTCCTCGAGAACAGGGACGGAGCCACGCTCGACGATCGCCGTGCGCGGCGGCGCGGCGAGACCGGCAGGCGCCGGTATTCTGCCGGGATGAACCCGATCACGATCGAAGACGCCGGTGGCGTACAGCACGACACCGGCGGTCAGCGCCAGGAGGGCGACCCATCGCCCCACGTATCGCGATTGCGGCGTCATTCCGCACCTCCGTTGGGTAGGGATTGGGAGAGCCGCCCGATCGCACGCTGCGTCTCGACCGTCGCGCGGTCGACGTCGAGCGCGGCCTGGATCCGCGCTGTGCGCGCCCGTGCCTGGGCGCCTTCGGCCTCGAGGTAGCGCGTCACAGGGGCGCCGCCGCCGCGGTACTGCACCGCAACGAGCCGGAGCGACTCTTCCGCCGCGCCGACCGCCTGCGCGGCTACCTGGTATCGGGCCCGGGCTTCTCCGAGCTGCAGGTACGCGGTCTCCACGTCGTGTGCGATCGCGAGGAGCGCCGTGCGATCGGACTCCGTCAGCTCGTCGACAATGGCGGTGGCGCGCTGAATCGCGGCAGCCCGAACACCGCCATCGAAGAGATCGACGGACAGTGCCACGGCGACGGTGTAGTTGGGGTCCTTCACGCTGTCGTGCAGCGCATCGGGGACGTCCGCATAAATGCGGCTCACGACATCGAGCCGCGGCAGATAGGCGCGGCGGGCGGCGGAGAGGTCGATGCGCGCGCGCTCGACGGCGCGGCGGGTGATCGCGGCTTCGGGGCGTATCCGATACGCCTCGGAGAGAGCCGCGGTGGCGGTCTCGGGCAGCGCGCCTGCCTCATAGGTGGAATCGGCCAGGGTGATTGCGGCGTCCGCGGGCAATGCGAGGAGCTCGCGCAGCGCCGCGCGGGCGAGCCGGCCGGCGGTCTCGCTTCGGAACCGTTGTTCTCGGGCCTCCGCCAGCCGGACCTCGAAAGACAGCAGGTCTGAGCGGAGTGCCCCTCCGCCCTCGACCTGCACGCGGCTCTCGGCCACTTGCGCTTCGACGGTCCGCACGGTCGTCTCATCGGCTCTCGACAGCTCGTCGGCGGCACGGACATCGAGGAAGGTGGCCACCACGGTCATCACCAGCGCGTTGATCGCCGCGTCTCGGGCGAGCGTCGCCGTTTGGACGGCGGTGTCGGCGCTCCAGCGAGCGAGCACGTCGCGCCCGCCGTTCCACAGGTTCCACTGGAGACCCAGGCCCCCTTCGACGTTGCTGAACGTGCCGGGGTGGTTGAAGTCCACCTGGGCGGGAAGCCTGCGGGCGTCGATGCGCTTGAACAGGTACGCCGACGGCGCATCGCCGTGGAGGTAGACTGCGTCGGCCGCGACGTGCGGTAGGAACGCGGCCGTCGTGCCGTCCAGCATGGCGCGCGCCTGCGCGACCCGAGCGGCGGCCGCCCGCAAATCGGGGTTGCGTGCGAGCGCAAGGCGGACCGCGTCGGTCGCGCTGAGGGGTCCAGTTGGCAGCGGGGCCTCCGCAGTCGGGCGCGCGGGAGCGAGTGCGATCGGAGGTGGCGGCGGCACGAAGGCGCTCCGTTGCAGACAGCCTGCAACGAGCACGACCCATCCCATTCCGATCACGCGCTTCATTGGTCCCGCTACCTCGGGAGCGACGTCTCTTTGACCGGGGAGGTGGTGCCGATGCCGAGCCAGCGCAGGACGTCCTCCATCAAACACCAGCGCGTGAAGCCCGACTGCAGCAGGTTTGCGCCGACGAAGGCGGTGAACCACAGCCAGGTAGGACCGGCGAAGAGCCGGACGTCGTTGTAGCGCGATGCGAGGCCGAGCGAGAGGAGGATGAAGGTTCCCGCGATGATCCGAATCAGTCGTTCCGTCGCCATCGAGCCCTCCCGTGAGCGAAGATCGTACACATGCGTATACACGCATATGAGCATATTGATCGGGTCCACCGCAAGAGGTAAGAATCACCCATGCGCAAACGCCGCTCTCCTCCTCTCGGTCCCGAGGCCCTGGCTCTCGTAGCCGCACGCTTCCGCGCGCTCGGGGATCCTTCGCGCCTGCGGATCTTGAGCCACCTCCTCACCGGAGAGCACTCGGTCGAGGAGCTGGTCGATGCCACCGGGCTCACGCAGACGGCCACGTCCCGCCAACTTGCAGTGCTGCGTGCGGAGCGCATCGTCGAGCGCAGAGTGGCGGGGCGGAACGCGATCTATCGCGTGGTGGATCCCACGATCGCCGATCTCTGTCGCACCGTCTGCGGGGGGCTCGAGCGCCGTCTCACTGACGATCTTCGCGTCATGGCGCACTCCACGCAGCGGACGGCAACTCGGGGCATGGGGAAGGCAGGAAGAGGGGGTTCATAAGGCACGTGCGCGTCGGGGCCCTGCGGTTCTCGAGGAACGTCGTCTTGCCGGCCGCGACGTCGTACGTGGCCCCGCGTAGCGCGACCCCGTCAGCCGAACGGACCTAGGCGAGACCTAGGCGCCGGCCGGTACCGGGACGCGGAAGTAACGCACCTGCAGCCAGAGGGAGACGTTGACGAGGCCGATCAGGACCGGGACTTCGACGAGGGGGCCGATGACCGCCGCAAAGGCCACCCCGCTGTGGATGCCGAAGGTTGCGACCGCGACGGCAATGGCGAGCTCGAAGTTGTTCGACGCCGCCGTGAAGGACAGCGTCGCCGCTTGCTCGTACGTCGCTCCGATGCGGCGGCTCAGGAAGAAAGATCCGAGAAACATCACGACGAAGTAGATCACCAGCGGCACGGCGATCCGCAGCACGTCGAGGGGAAGTTGCACGATGGTGTCGCCCTTCAGTGAGAACATCACGACGATGGTGAACAGGAGCGCGACGAGCGTGATGGGGCTGATCCGAGGCACGAAGCGCTCCTGATACCAATCGAGGCCCTTGGAGCGGACGAGCGCCCATCTGGTCAGAAACCCCGCGGCGAAGGGCACTCCGAGGTAGATCGCGACGCTCTTCGCGACCTCGCCGATCGTGAGCTGCACCACGCCTCCGTGGAGACCGAGCCACGAGGGTAGGACGGTGGCAAAAAAGTAGGCGTACACCGGGAAGAAGAGCACCTGGAAGATCGAGTTGAAGGCAACGAGGCCGGCGCAATACTCGGTGTCTCCCTTGGCGAGGTCGTTCCACACGATGACCATGGCGATGCACCGGGCAAGGCCGATGATGATGAGACCCAGCATGTAGTCCGGCTTGTCGCGCAGAAAGACCACCGCGAGCCCGAACATCAGGACCGGGCCGATGAGCCAGTTCTGCACGAGCGAGAGGACGAGGACGCGCGTGTTGCGGAAGACCTGGCCCAACTCTTCGTAGCGGACCTTCGCGAGGGGTGGGTACATCATGAGGATGAGGCCGACGGCGATCGGAATCGACGTCGTGCCGATGCTCAGGGCGTTCAGCGCCACGGTGAAGGAGGGCACGAGAGAGCCGAGCGCGATCCCGACTCCCATCGCGGCGAAGATCCAGAGCGTCAGGTAGCGGTCGAGGAAGGAGAGCCGGCGCCCGACGGTGGCCCCGGCGTCCGAGCTGGAGGCGCGCGTCATCGGAAGCTTCCGGCGTGCCCCGGGGTGGGTACCCACCCATGGATATGCGTCACGATCTCGTCCGCTTTCACGCGCGCCGCCGCACGTGGTCTCCGGGAAGTCATGGGTACATATTGACGATCTTCGATGGACTGTACAACGTCGGGCCCGGCAACGAGGCGTTGCCGCTCACGCCGGTAGGCGACCTGGATGGAACGTCGCGAGGGAGCCGAAGCCCGGCGCGCGTCTCCGCAGCTGGCCGTCCTCGCCGGCGCCTTGACGCCCGCCGCCCGCCTCTGCGAGGTTCTCCCGAGCCAAAGAGGCACGTCGCCGTTGCCGCGATCGCATCCGCATCCAGCCCCCAGCCTCCGGGTTTTTCTCGTCGCCGCAGTGTGCCTTCTCGCTGCGACGGGCCGCACCTCCGGCGCGGAGCCCGCCATGCTCGACGCCGACGGGCCGAGCGCGGGCATTCTCGCCGCACCGATCGCCGCGCAGCTCACCGCGAATCCGGACGGCCTGCCCCCGGGCGACAGCACCGTCGGCGTCGAGCTGACGATCGACCGGGATACGACTCCGACCCCGACGGTCACGGCCGTCGGCGCGTTGGCGACGCCCGGGACCGCGCGGGACGTCGTCGTGAACGGCAACCTGATCTACGTGTGCACCAACACCGAGATTGCGATCGTCGACGTGAGCGACCCGGCCCACCCGGCCCTGGCAGGAGAGTTCGCGCAATCGGAGCTCGGCGCCTACTTCGAGATCGTCGCGTGTCAGCTCCTCGACGCCGATCATCTCGCGGTGACCTACGCTCACGCGCCGACCCCGACGGCGACGGAGTTCTCGATCTACGACCTGTCGTCGCCGCTCGCTCCGAGCTTGACCTCGCACGTCTCGTTCAGCCAGCGCATCGGCACCAAGGTCGCGTTCGTGGACGGGAGCTACGCGATCCTGCCGGCGACCATCTACTACTACAACCCGTTCAGCCTGTTCATCATCGTGCAGTTCGGCGACCTGCTCTCGGTCGACATCTCGAACCTCGCGAGCCCGAGCGTCGCGGGGCGGCTCTTCCCCGCGGGGGATCCGAGCTACGGCGGTCCGAACATGATCTTCGGCGCCGCGGAGGCGACGGGGCACGTCGGGCTGGTCGTGAGCACGACCGCGGTCGGCGACGGCATGGGGACGGGGCCGGGCGAGGGTCGGCTGCTGTCGGTCGATCTGTCGTCGCCCACCATGCCGACGACGGTCCACGAGACGCTCGTCCCCGAAGCGGTTCTCTTGCACGGCATCGCGATCGATGGCGTGCACGCGCTCGTCACCGGCGACACCGTGGGGTATCACGACGCGGCCTCGGGTTTCGTCGGGAGCTTGACCCTCAGCGTGCTCGACGTCACCGATCCGGCGGCGCCCGTCGTGCAGGCGACGGTCGTCACCGCCCTCGGCGACAAGAGCGCGACGCCCGTGATCGCGATGGGGAGCGGCGTCTTCGCGATCGCGGGCAGCACCATCGACAACCGCAGCGAGATCGTGCTCGTCGACACGACGACGCCCGCGAGCCCGCGCTTCATCCCCTTCGACGTACCGGTTCCGATCCTCTCGATGGTGCGCCAGGGCAATTTCTTCTATGCGATCGGGGCCGACGGTGTGACGGTCTTCGAGCTCGGCAGCGTCGACGGTCCGGTGCTGACGGCGCGGGTCGAGCTGCCCAAGGGTGCGGGCGTCGACCTGGTGCCGGGGTCGTTCAACCTGGCGCCGACGCAGGTGCTGAGCGGAACGACCTCGGATACCTACGTCTGGGAGCAGCCGAGCGGCGACATCACCTGGAGCGAGACCTTCACCGCGATGCAGCCGGGTGAGGTGCGGGACGCCGTCCTCGGTGGCGAGCTCGATTTCGTCGTGCCGACCACCGGCGCGGGCCAGCTCCCGCTCGACCCGTTGCCGGTGGCCGCGCGGATCGTGCCCGGGACCGTCGACGCCTATCGCTGCTACGCCGACCGGGCCTCCAAAGGCAGCGCAAAGTTCGTCCCCATTCCCAGCGTGCACGTCGCCGATGCCTTCGACGACGTGCTGATCCAGCTGCGGAAGCCGCGCGCGCTCTGCGCGCCGGCCGAACCGGCCAACGATCCCTCGACCGACCTCGAGTTGTACGCCGCCAAGTTCGTCAAAGGGCAACCGAAGTTCGCCAAGCAAACCCATCTCCGCGTCGACGATCCGCTCGGGACCCTGGTCCTCGATGCGGTGAAGCTCGACTCGCTGCTGGTCCCGACGGCAACCAACCTGGCGAGCGCGCCGGCACCGCCTGTTCTGGCGCAACATGCCGTCGACCACTACCAATGTTACAAAACGAAGATCGCGAAGGGCACGCCGAAATTCCCGCGCGGGCTCGAGATCACGCTCGGCGACGGGCTCGCGAGCGCTCGCCGCCGCTACCTCGTGAAGAAGCCCCGCCTTCTCTGCGCGCCGACGGATACCGACGGCGGCGGCGTCGACCACGCCGAGTTTCAGCTCTGCTACATCGTCAAGCTCGCCAAGGCACGATGTGCCGACGTTGCGCCTACGAATCCCGGCCGGTCCTGCAAGAGCGAGAGCGACTGCGGCGGGACGAAGAAGGTCACGACCTACTGTCAGAAGCAGGCGGGATTCACGCCCGTTCCCGGCGCGTACACGGCCAATCAGTTCGACGCCGAGCGTGTCGACGTCCGCAAGGCGACGGATCTCTGCCTGCCCGCGCTGCTGGTTCCGTAGGGCATGGCGGCGTGAGCGCGATCGGCGAAACGCCCTTGCCTCGGGGCGGACCGTCGTAGTAGCTTCACCGCCAATGCGCCCCGCCCGCCACGACCAGCTTTCGTCTCGCCCCGTCGCTGTCGTCGTGGTCGTCGTAGCGGTCGTCGAGGCCGTCGCGTCCTAGCGGGGATTTGAGCCAACGCACTTCCAACCCCTGCCGGCGCGAGGCCGAGCGGGGGTTTCGTTTTTCTGGGCCCCCAGTTCGTGCCGGAGGCCGGCAGGGAGCACGTCCGAAAAGGAGAGCTCCCCATGAGAAAAACGACAGGCGCGGAATTGACCATCCGACTGCTCGAGCGCCAGGGCGTCGGCACGATCGCGGGCATCCCGGGCGGCTGCAACCTGCCGCTCTACGACGCGCTGCGCGCGAGCGGCATTCGCCACGTGCTCGCGCGGCACGAGCAGGGCGCGGGCTTCATCGCGCAGGGCATGGCGCGCGCGACCGGCCGTCCGGCGGTCTGCTTCGGTACCTCGGGCCCCGGCGCGACCAATCTCCTCACCGCCATCGCCGACGCGAAGCTCGACTCGATCCCGCTCGTCGCGATCACCGGACAAGTGCCGCGCGCCATGATCGGCACCGATGCCTTTCAGGAGATCGACACCTATGGCCTCACGGTCCCGATCACGAAGCACAACTTCCTGGCGCGTTCGGCGGCGGAGCTCGTCGACGTCGTTCCGGACGCGTTTCGGATCGCCGCCTCGGGACGTCCGGGGCCCGTCCTCATCGACATCCCGAAGGACGTCCAGAACGAAGCGATCACGATCGACATCCTGCCGGCGCCCGGACGCGCCGACCCCGCGCCGCAGGTGCGCGATGGCGATGTGGCGCGCTTCGCGGCGATGCTCGACGCCGCCGAGCGTCCGGTCTTTCTGGTCGGTGCTGGCGTCATCGCGAGCGAGGCCTGCGACGTGCTCCGACGGCTCGTGGAGCGAGCGTCGATCCCCGTCGCGGCGACGCTCCTCGGCCTCGGGGCGCTGCCGGCCGACCATCCGGGCTTCCTCGGCATGGTCGGCATGCACGCCGCGCGCTGCACCAATCTGATCCTCGAGGAATGCGACCTGCTCGTCGCGCTCGGCATCCGCTTCGACGACCGCGCGACCGGGAAGGCCGCGGAGTTCTGTCCGCAGGCGCAGATCATCCACGTCGACATCGACGCGAGCGAGCTCGGCAAGATCAAGCGACCCGCGCTCGGGATCGTCGCCGACGTGGGCGATACGCTCCGCGCGCTCGAGCCGAGGCTCGCGGCCGCCGCACGTCCCGAGTGGTCGCGTCGCGTCGCGATCCTACGGGCCGAGCATCCGCTCGTGATGCGTTCCGCCGCCGACCCGCTCGACCCGTACGGCATCATCCGCCACACCGCGGCGCTCGTGCCGCCCGACGCGATCGTCACGACCGACGTCGGTCAACATCAGATGTGGGCCGCGCAAGCGTTCCCGTTCACGCGGCCGCGGCAGTGGCTCACCTCCGGCGGGCTCGGCACGATGGGGTTCGGCTTGCCGGCGGCGATCGGCGCCGCGCTCGCGTGCCCCGGGCGCTCCGTCGTGTGCTTCAGCGGCGACGGCAGTCTCCTCATGAACGTCCAGGAGCTCGCGACGGCGGCCGAGGAGAACGTGGACGTGAAGGTGGTCCTCCTCAACAACGCTCACCTCGGCCTCGTTCGCCAACAGCAGGAGCTCTTCTACGGCGGCCGGTATCATGCCTCGCGCTTCCATGCCGAGCCCGATTTCGTGACGATCGCGCGCGGCTTCGGCGTGCGCGCCTGGGATCTCGGTGCGGCGGCCGACGCTCGCGGCACGCTCGCGCAAGCGCTCGGCGAACCGGGGCCGTGCCTCGTCAACGTCCCGATCGACGCGGCCGTGAACGTCTATCCGATGGTGCCGCCCGGCGGTGCCAACCGAGACATGATCGGAGGAGAGCTCCATGCCACCCAGGGCTGACGTGGTCCTTCGTCTTCACGTGCGCAACCATTCCGGCGTCATGTCGCACGTCTGCGGTCTCTTCGCGCGCCGCGCCTTCAACGTGGAGGGCATTCTCTGCTTGCCGATCGGCGACGCCAGTCGGAGCGCCATCCTCCTTCTCGTGCAGGACGACGAGCGCCTCGATCAGATGATTCTCCAGCTGCGGAAGCTCGAGGACGTCGTCGACATCGAGCGCGCGAACGACGCGCGCGCGGCGTTCGCCGCCGCGCGTCCGCATCTCCAATAGCGGCGTAGGCCCGCGACGGGAGCGGACCGGCGATCGCGGTTCGCTCCCGTCTTCGCCGATCCCTTGCGATCTGTCATTGCAGGCCCGCATCGACGCGCGGGACTCGCGACACGCAGATGTCGCGGGCGTCGGTTTTGTGCTGCTTTCGCACTATCGTCGAGGCGGAATCCTGGCCGAAGCCTCGGGCACAAGCGTTGCAGACTCTCACGTCCGTGGGATTCGGGTCCGACGTCGGCGGTGCGCCCGCCGGAGCGCCACGGCCGCCGCGGGTCGGCGAGGCCTCGCGCGGCGAGGATCAGCTGACGATCCGCCTCCGCGCGATCGCGCGCGAGGTGGCGTCGCCCGAAGACGCGCTCGAGCCCATGTTGCGGGCGATCATGGAGTCGACCGGCGCCGCCGCGGGCGCGGTATGTCTGTACGACGTTCGCCAACGGCTCCTGCGCCTCGCGGCGGAGGCCGGCCTCTCCGACGAAGGTTGCCGACGCTTGCGCATCATCCGGAAGGGCGAGGCCGACGCGTGGGAGATGCCCATGCACGGCCTCCAGAACGGCCGCGCGTACCTGATCGACAATGCGGCGAAGAATCGCTTCGTGCCGCCGCTGATCGACGAGGCGTCGGAGATGAGCTCGGTCGTGTGCCTTCCGCTCTATAGCGACCAGAAGCCCCTCGCGAGCATCATTCTCGTCGCGGTGCGACCGCGAACCTTCGCGGAGCGACAGCTCCACGCCGTCGAAGCGCCGATGCAGGAGATGGCGCGCGCGATCGAGGCGACGCGCCGACATGCCGAGGGCCGCACACCCACAGCGGCGATCGCACCCGGACCCGCGCCGGTCGCCGGCAGCGCCCCCGCGCCGGCGGCCGCAGGCGCGGCAGCGGTGGGGCCCATGGATGGTGCGCGCACGGCCGCCGCGCTCGCGCGGCTCGAGCAGGAACGCGACCGGCTCGCGGCGGCGCTCGCCGCCGCTCAGAGCTCCGAAGGCACGCGCACGGCGGAGCTTCGAGCCGAGATCGATCGGTTGCGGACACGGCTCAGCGAGGTCGAGGCGGGCGAAGCGCGCGAACGGCGCACGCGCGAAGAGATCGAGAGCCGTTCCGCGGGTGGCGCCAGCGCCGGACGGCAGGAGCTGCAGCGAGCACAAGATGCCGTCCGCGAGGCCGAAAACGGCCGCATGGCGGCGCTCTCCGAGAGCGCGCGCCTGCGTGCCGAGCTCGAGAGGGCTCGCATCGAAGCCGCGCAGGCTCCCGCGCCGGCGACGGCGGTCGACGAGCGGGTCGGCGAGCTCTCGGCCGAGGTGGATCGTCTGCGTGCGAAGCTCGCCGAGGCGGAAGCGGGCGCGGCGCACGAGCAGCGCGCGCGCGAGGAGCTCGAGGGCCGGCTCGCCGGCGGCCTGAACGCCGGCCAGCACGAGCTCCGCCAAGCGCTCGCGGCGGCGCGAGAGGCCGACCGGCAACGCCTCGCCGCGGTCGCCGAGGCGGCGCGACTCCGGACCGAGCTCGAGCTGGCGCGCGTCGACGCGACACCCGGTCCGACGGGACCCGAGCAACGCGACGAGCGCATCGGCCCGCTCCTCGCCGAGATCGACCGGTTGCGGGCGCGCCTCGCCGAGGCCGAAGCCGGCGCGGCGCACGAGCACAGGGCGCGCGACGAGCTCGAAACTCGCCTCGCGCAGGGCGTCGCGACGACGCAGCAGGAGCTCCGCGGTGCGCTCGAGACGGCGCGCGAGGCCGAAGAGGCGCGCGCCACGACGGTGGCCGAGATGGCCCGGCTCCGTGCGGATCTCGAGCACGCGGAGCTCCGCGCCGCGATGGCGCCGGGGACGAGCGAGCAGGTCGACCTCCGCGTCGTCGAGCTCGCCGCCGAGATCGACCGGCTGCGCACGCGGGTCGCGGAGGCCGAGGCCGGCGCGGCGCACCAACATCGCGCCCGCGAGGAGCTCGAAGCGCGTCTCGCGGGCGGCGTGACGTCGGGCCAACAGGAGCTCCGGAAGGCGCTCGACGCGGCCCGCGAGGCGGAGCAGGCGCGCATGGCCGCGCTCGCCGAGGCGGCGCGTCTCGGCGCCGAGCTCGAGCGCGTCCGCCTGACGGCCGTGCAGGATCCCGAACGTACTGCCGCGGCGGCGACGCGCTGGTCCGAGCTCACGGCGGAGATCGATCGCCTGCACACCCGGCTCGCGGAAGCGGAAGCGGGTGCCGCGCACGAGCATCGTGCCCGCGAAGCGCTCGAAGCGCGCCTCGCGGAGACGACCGTCGAGGCGCAGCGCGAGCTCCGGCACGTCCGCGACTCGGTGCAAGCGCTCGAGGCGGCTCGCGACGGTGCAGTCGCCGAGGCGGCGCGAGTCGGGGCGGCGCTCGAAGAGGCGCGCCAGGAAGCCGCGCGCCTTCCGGCGATGCAGAGCGACGCCGAGAGCCACGCTGCGACGCTCGTTGCGGAGATCGACCGGCTCGCCGCCCGGCTCGCCGGAGCGGAGGCGGAGGCCGGGGCGGAGCGTCGCGCGCGCGAGGCGGTCGAGCTCCGTCTCGCCGATGAGCGGGCGAACGCCGAGCGCGAGCGCGAGGCCGCGCTCGCCATGGGCCGCGAGGACGCCGAGGCGGGCGGCCGCGCCGAGATCGCGCGTCTCGTCGAGGAGCTCGAGGCGGCACGCGGCGCGGCGGCGCGCACCGATCGGCTCGCCGCGGCGCTCGAGGACGCGGAGCGGGCGCGGGAGCAGGCGGCAATCGGCGCTCGGGGCGGTTGCCGCCGAACGCGACGAGCGCGAGCGCGGGGCTCGCGAGGAGGCCGAGCGCTCGGCCCGCGAGGCTGCAGCTCGCGCTGCCGAGCACGCGCACGAGGTCGAGCAGCTGCGGGTGCGTCTCGCCGAATCCGAGGCGACCGCGACGCGGGAGCAGCGTGCGCGCGAGGCCTTGGAAGCCGCGGCGTCGCATGATCTCGGGAAGGTCGGCGAGGATCTGCAGCGTGCGCTCGATGCCGCTCGCCGCGCCGAAGAGAGCCGCGACGCCGCGTCGGCCGAGCTCGTCGCCACGCGCGCCGAGCTCGCATCGGCGCGCGCGTCGAGCGAGCAGCTCGAACGGGAGCGGGGCGCTCTCCGCGCTCAGCACGAGCGGATCCGAGAGGAGGCGCGTGTCGCGGCCGAGGCGCGCGACGACGGCGTGCGCCTCGTCGCGGAGACGCGGGCGGAGGCCGAGGAGCTTCGTGCGCGCCTCGCCGAGACCGAGGAGGTTCTCGCACGTGCCCGCCGCGAAGCGGCGTCCGAGCTCTCCGAGCTGACGCGGCGCCTCGGGCGCACGGACGCGGAATACCACGAGACGCGCAGCCTGCACGCGGAGGCCGTCGCCGAACGCGACCGCCTCGCGGCCGAGCTCGCGGATGCCTCGGCGGCGCGGGCGCGCGCCGAGGAGACGCTCGCCGCCGCTCTCGTCGACGTGGCGGCGCGCGAGCGGGCGCTCGCCGAGGCATGTGCACGCTCGACGGAGCTCGCGGCGAGCCTCACCGAGCGCGACGCCGACCTCCGGGCGGCCCGGGAAACGGCGGCGGCCGAGAACGCCGCGCTCGCCGCGCGTCTCGAAAGCCTCCGCGCCGACGCCGATGGGCTTCGCAATGTGCAGGCCGCGCTCGCCGCCGAACGCGACCGCCTCGCCGCCGATCTCGAGGGCACCGTCGCCGCCAAGGCGCACCTCGAGCAATCGTTTCAGCACGCACTCGAAGAGAGCCGTGAACGCGAGCGCGCGCTCCTCGCCGAGCGCGACGCGGCGGCGGCGACGCTCGCGGAACGCGACGGCGCGGTTCAAGCGCTCGAGCAACGGCTCGTGGACGAGGCCGCCGCGCACGATCTACGCGCCCGCGCGCTCGTCGCCGAGGCCGACGCGCTCAGGGAAGCGCTCGCAGCGCTCAACGCCGAGCGGGATCGCTTGGCCGCCGACCTCGAAGGTGCGGCGGCGGGACAGACCATGCTCGAGCAAGCGCTCGCCGCGGCGGTGGACGACGCGCGTGGGCTCGTCGGCGAGCTGCAAGAGACGCGCGGCCGGACATGGGACTTGGCGCTCCGCCTCGATCAAGCGGAGTCGACGCTTGCGCTTCGCACCGACGAGCACGCCGCGCAAGTCGCGCGGCTGACGGCCCGGCTCGATACCTTCCTCGCCGCCGCCGATCAATTGCGCGAGGCCCACGCCAACGTCGCTGCCGAGTGCGACCGACTGTCGGCGGACCTCGAAGGCGCCACCGCGGCCAAGGTGCATCTCGAAGAGGCCTTGCAGGCCGCGCTCGACGATGCGCGGACGCGCGAGCACGCCGCGGCCGAGGACCTCGCGGCGGCGCGCGCCCAGCATTGGACGACGACGGCGCGCCTCGTCGAGACCGAGCAACGCCTCGTGCATCTCGGAGAGGAGCGCGCGTCCGAGACCACGGCGCACGCGGCCAAGGTCGAGGGCCTCGAGGCGGACGCCGATCGCCTCCGCGAATCCACGGCCGCGCTCGCGGCCGAGCGCGATCGGCTCGCGGCGGCGCTCGAAGGCACGGCCGCCGCGAAGGCGCACCTCGAGGACGCGCTGAAGCACGCGCTCGAGACGGCACGGGCGCGCGAGCAAGAGGCCGCCGCCCTGGTTCAGGAAACGCGCGGGCAAGCATGGACGACCGCGCTCCGACTCGCCGAGACCGAGGTCACGGTGCGGGCGCTCGCCGACGAGCACGCTGCCGAGGTCGCCGCCCTCTCGGCGCGGACCGAAGCGCTCGCGAGCGACACGGAACGTCTCCGCGAGGCCGCGAGCGCGGCCGAGACCGAGCGGGATCACCTCGCCGCGGAGCTGGCGGGCACGCGAGGCGCGCACGAACGCCTCGAACAGAGCTTGGCCGAGGCGCGCGCACGCGAGCAGGCACTCGCCGCCGGGGTCGCCGAGCTCGAGCAGGCGCTCGCGACCCGCACCGCCGAGCTCGAGGGCGAGGTGGCCGCTGCGAAAGCAGAGCTCGCGGCGGCCGCGACGGCGCGCGTGGCCGATGCGCCGCGGAGCACGGTACCACCGCGGTCCGCGGCGCAACCGTCGCTCAAGTCCGCGGCACCACCGCCCGTCCGCCAGAGCGGCCCGTCGCAGCCGATGCTCCGGAGCGACGCCCCGACGTCGCGGCTCGTCGCCGTGCTCGACGACGAGAGCGCGTGGCGGGTCGTCCCCGCGAACGCGGCGGAGCTCGCGATCGTGTCGCCGTCCGAGGAGGCCGTGACGCGTCTCGCCGGCGCGGCGCCGGGCCGCGTCCTTGCGAATCTCGCGGCGCCGGGCGCGCTGAAGGCGCTCCTCGGGCTCCGCGATCGTGGCGCGTCGGCGCAGATCTACGGCTACATCGCGGGTGCACAGGGCGACCGCGTGTTGCCGCTCGGGCGCGTCGAGCCCGCCGCGCGTCCGCTCGCGCCCGACGCGATCGTCGCCGCGCTGGCCGTGCTCGCCCCGGCCCGGGCGCGGGTCGTGACGGTCGGTGCCGACGTCGACGCGCTCTTGAGCTTGCGTCAAGCGCTCGCGCGGCAGGGCACGTCGGTGTCGCTCGCGTGGGACGCGAAGCAGGCGATCGACCTGCTGGACATGATCAACCCGCACGCCGTCGTCGCGGATCTCGGCGCGCCGCAAGACGCGTCGGCCGTCTTGACGAGGCTCGCGGCGAGCACGCCCGTTCCCATCGTCGTCTTGATCGAGGGTGCCAACGACGTCGCCACCGCTCTCACCACGATGCTGAGCCATCCCGAGGTGGCGGCGAAGCTCGTGAGCCGCGAGCAACTGCTGGCGGGGCTCGGTCGCGTGTCCGGCGGTTCGGCCAAGAGCGCGGTCCCGGCGGCCGCGCCGCGGCCGCTCGGCATGCGGCGCTGAAGCCGGGGTCGCTCCGCTCTCCCGGCGGCGCTCCGTCGGCGGCTCGCATGGTTCGCGCCCGCTCTCGGCTCAGCCCCCGGCAAGCACGCGGAGCGCATCCGTGCTCGTGAAGATGCCCACCAGCATCTGACCGTCGGTCACCAGCGCGCTCGTGACGCCGCGGGCGAGCATGAGCTCGGCGACCTCGCCGATCGGGTCCACCGGGGAGACCTGCAGCGGCATGCGCGTGCAGACGTCTGCGACCGATGCGTCGCCGGCCCGATGCCCATGGCGAACCCACGCGTCGAGGACGTCGCGGCGGGAGAGGATGCCGAAGACGGCGGGCCCGTCCATCACGGGGATGTGATGGACGTGATGCTGGGTCATCCGCTCGACGGCCGCCTTGAGCTTCTCGCGACGGTCGATCTCCTCGGGGAGGCGGCTCATATACTCTCGAACTTCGGTCGTCCTGCGCATGGGGCACGCTCCTGCGGCCTCGCATCGCAAACGCCGTGCCGAGTCAGGTGGAGGGTCGCGGCGTGTCGCGACGACCGATCACACCATCGGGGCTTCGCAGTGCTGCGAACGGACTCGAAAGCGATTCTCAGCGCTCGGAAGGCATGCGCATTCCGTCAGGGGATGACGCTTGGCAGGTACTTTGCAACTTCAAGACACAGGAAGGCCGCGATTCAATGCCGCAACGCGCCGAAAGTTTCGCCCAGCGCTCCGAGCTCGGTCGCCACGCACCGTCGACGGACGTGCCGCGCGTGCGCGCGGCGGATGATCGCTTGAGCGCACTCGACGCGTCGTTCCTCTACCTCGAGCGGCCGACCGAGCTTCTCCACGTCGGCGCCGTGGCGCTGCTCGAATCCCCGCCTCCTTTCCACGAGCTCGTGACGACACTCGCCGATCGGCTCGGGGCGCTCGAACGCTATCGTCAGATTCCGGTGCGAGCGACGCTCGACCTTGCCGCACCGCGCTGGTGCGCCGACCCCGAGTTCGACCCGCGCCGGCACGTCCATCGCGTGACGGTCGGCGCTCCCGGCGACGAGGCCGCGCTCCAACGCACGCTGCAGGACATCTTCGCGAAGCCGTTGCCGCCCAACCGCCCGCTCTGGGAGTGCTGGCTCATCGAGGGACTCGCCCAAGGGCGTGCCGCACTGCTCACCAAGGTCCATCACTGCATGATCGACGGCGTGAGCGGTGTGCAGGTGCTCGAGGTGATGACCGACGGCTGGGAAGAGCGCATCGCATCCGGTGCGCCGGCCATCGCGGACGTGCCGAGCCCGGTTCGACGGCTCGGCACGCTCGCGGGCGGCATCGTGGACGGCGTCGGCTACGCGCTCGACGCCGTCGTACACCCGCGCCGCGCCCTCGAAGGCATGCGGGCGGCGGCGGCCGCCGCCGGTACGCTGCTCGAGGTGGTAGGCGAACGTCTCGTGCCCTTTCCCTTCAACGGACGCATCGGCCAGGAACGCCGGATCGTCTGGGCGACGTTCGACCTCGATGAGTTCCTCGCCATTCGCGGCGCGGCCGGTTGCAAGGTGAACGACGTCGCGCTCGCGGTGATCACGGGTGCGCTGCGCCGGCTGCTGCCGGTCGAGGCGACGCGGCCGCCGCGGCGGGTGCGGGCGCTCATCCCGGTGAACGTGCGCCGCGAGGACGAGCATCTGCAGCTCGGTAATCGCGTCTCCGGCATGTTCGCGCGCCTGCCCGTCGACGTCGCCGATGCGCGCGAGCGCCTCCGGGTCGTCGCCGCGGAGATGCGCGCCAACAAGGGAGCCGGCCAAGGACGGGTCTTCGACCTCGCGCTCGCCATTGCGGGTACGGTTCCGACGGTGCTCGCCCCCGTCCTCTCCCGCCTGCCGCAATGGTGGCCGGTCGTTCACACCGTCTGCACCAACGTCCCCGGGCCGCGCGAGCCGCGCTCGTTTCTCGGCCGGCGCGTGCTCGACCTGCATCCGCTCGTACCGCTCGCCGCCGACATCGGGCTCGGCTTCGCGATCCTGAGCTATGCCGGGAGGATCTCGATCACCGCCACCGCCGACGCGCGCCTCGTGCCCGACGTCGACCGGCTGCCGGGAGCGCTCCGCGCCTCCGCCGACGAGCTCGCGTTCCAGCTCGGCGTCCGCGACGCGGTGAAGCACCCGCATGCTCCGTATGCCGGCGGCGTCACGATCGCGGACCTCATGACTCGCGAGGTCGTGCGCCTGCGCTCCTCGGATCTCCTCGCGGCCGCATGGAAGACGATGCGCGACCGTCGCATCCGCCATCTGCCGGTCGTGGATCGGCACGGCGTCGTCGTCGGGCTCGTCACCCATCGCGACCTGCTCGCGGCGTCGCCGAGCTCGCTCGCGCTTCACGACGAACGCGAGCGCGTCCGCGGCTTCGGATGGTCGACTGCGGCGGACATCATGGAGACGCACGTCAGCACCGCCGCCGCGGGCGAATCCGCGGCCGACGTCGCGCTCCGCATGGTCCGTCAGAAGATCGGGTGCCTCCCGGTCGTCGACGCGCGTGGTAGTCTCGTCGGCATCGTCACCGAAGAGGATTTCCTGCGCTGGTCGGCCATGCTGCTTGCCGGCTACGCTCGCAGCACGACCTCCCCAACCGCATCGGAGAACACATGAACGTCGCACGATGGATGAAGAAGCACCCCCGGACGATCAAACCGCTGGACACGATTCACCATGCCCGCGAGGTCATGGAAGAGCATCGCATCAACCAGCTGCCGGTCGTCCACGGCGAGGAGCTCGTCGGCATCATCACCGATCGCGACCTCCGTGACGCGTACCCTTCGGTGCTGGCGGATCCGACCCGGAAAGTGGCCCCCGACCCGCACACGGTGAAGGTCGAGTCGGTCATGACGGGCAACGTCCTCACCATGATGCCCAGCGAGAGCATCACCGCGGCGGCGAGCCTCATGCGGCGCGAGCGCGTCGGCGCCGTGCCGATCGTCGAAGGGAAGCGTCTCGTCGGCATTCTCACGCGAAGCGACCTCCTCGAGGCGCTGATCGCTCTCGGTGCGCTCGTCGAGGAGAAGGCGAGCGGCAAGCACTGATCCGGTGCGGCGGCGCCCTTTGCCGTCCGGCGAGCGAGCAGGTACTGCGTGAGACCGTGCCGGCACGATCGGTCGCCATGCGGGTGACGACATGGGTCGCATGACCCCCGGCAAGGTGCCGGACGGGAACGGCCCGAACGACGGCAGCCGCGACATGGCGCGCGCGATCGCCGAGCTCGCCGAGCAGGTTCCGCCGGCGCTCGCCCCGCTCGCGCCGATCGCCTACGACTATCGATGGTCGTGGGAACCGCGCACGGCCGCCCTCTTCGAGGCGCTCGATCCTGCGACGTGGCGGCGCGTCGCCAACCCGCGCTACGTGATCGAGGTCGCGCCGCCGCACCGTCTCGAGGCGCTCGCGCGGCAGTCCGACTACGTTGCCGAGCTGCAGGCCGTCGAGGCCGCGCTCTTCGCGAGCACGAGACCGGCAATGACGGTCCCGGGGATGGACGCGAAGCCGGTCGCCTACTTCTGCTCGGAGTTCGCGATCCACGCGGCGTTGCCGATCTACGGCGGCGGGCTCGGAGTCTTGGCGGGGGATCTGCTCAAGGCGGCGTCGGATCTCGCGCTCCCGATGGTCGGTGTCGGTCTCGCGTATCGGCAGGGCTACTTTCAGCAGCGTCTCGACGCCGCCGGTTGGCAGCACGAGTATTGGATCGACTGTGCGTTCGATCGGCTGCCGATGGTTCGCGTGAGCGACGCCGACGGCAGCCCGCTCACCGTCACGGTGCCGATCCGCGGCCGCGACGTGCATGCCAACGTATGGCGTCTCGACCTCGCCCACGTCCGTCTCTACCTCCTCGACACCGATCGCGAGGACAACGAGGCCATCGACCGCTGGATCACGGCGCGGCTCTACGTCGGCGACCGTCACACCCGGCTCACCCAGTACGCCATGCTCGGGATCGGCGGCGTGCGCGCGCTCACCGCGCTCGGGATCGCGCCGGGACTCGTCCATCTGAACGAGGGCCATGCGGCCTTCGGCAGCTACGAGCGCATCCGGGGGCTCATGGAGGCGGGTGCCGGTTTCGAGGACGCGGTCGCCGCGGTGCGGCGCGCCACCGTGTTCACGACCCACACACCGGTGCCCGCGGGCAACGAAGGCTACGGCGTCGACGAGGTCGAAGCCGTGCTCGGGCGTTACTTCGACGGGTTCCCCGCGCCGCGCCAGCAGCTGCATGCGCTCGCGCGCGTCCATCCGGGGGATGGCAGCGAGGCGATCGCGATCACGCCGCTCGCGCTTCGTACGAGCCGGGCGGCGAACGGCGTGTCGCGGCTCCACGGCGCCGTCGCGCGCGCGATGTGGCAACCGATGTGGAGCGACCGCGCGGTCGACGACGTACCGATCGGCCACGTCACCAACGGCGTCCACGTCGGCACGTGGATGGCGCCGGCGATGCAGGCGCTGCTCGACGCCCACCTCGGGGCGGGATGGCGTCGCTGGCGTGCCGACGATGCGCGCTGGGACGGCCTCACCACGATTCCCGACGCCGCCCTCTGGCGCGTACGCTGCGACCTGCGGGCGTGGCTCGTCGACTTCGCGCGCACGCGCTCGGTCGAAGATCGCTTGTCGCGCGGCGACTCGCGGGAGTACGTCGAGCAGGCCGTCGGCGTCTTCGACCCGAACGCGCTGACCATCGGCTTCGCGCGCCGCGTGGCGACGTACAAGCGCCTCTACCTCCTCGCGCGGTATCCGGATCGGAACCTCCGGCTCCTCGCCGACGAAAGCATGCCGATCCAATTCGTCGTTGCGGGCAAGGCGCATCCGCAGGATCAGGAGGCCAAGAACACGCTGCACGCCATCTTCGGCGCCAAGGCGATCCCGAACGTCGGTCGCCGAGTCGTCTTCCTCGAGAACTACGATCTCCACATGGCGCTCCGCCTCGTCGCCGGCGCCGACCTGTGGTTGAACCTGCCGCGCCCGCCGCTCGAGGCGAGCGGCACGAGCGGCATGAAGGTCGCGTTGAACGGCGGGCTCAACTTGAGCATCCTCGACGGCTGGTGGGCCGAGGCCTTCGACGGCGAGAACGGATGGGGCATCGACTCGCCCGAGGCCGAGCACGCGGTGCAGGACGACCGCGATGCGGCGGCCGTCGTCGATCTCATCGAGCACGCCGTCCGTCCGCTCTTCTACGAGCGCGACGCCGACGGCGTTCCGGTACGGTGGCTCGCGCGGACGAAGCACGCGCTCCGGACGCTCGTGCCGCGCTTCACCGCGGAGCGCATGCTGCGCGAGTACGTCGAGGAGATGTACGTCGTCCGATGAGCGCGCGCGCCCCGGCCGCGGACGCGGCGTCCGTTCTCGGGTCGTCCGGATCCCCTGCATAGGCGCGGTCTCGTGGGGCTCGAGGTCACCCGCGAGCAGTTCGACGCGGGCGACCGGGCGCGTTTCGCCGCCCGTCTCGACGAGCAGGTTGCCGCACTCGAGCTGATCTTGGCGCGCCCGGGACTCGTCGACGCTACAGCTGCAGCGGCGGCGGCTCGGTCTCGACGACGTACTCGAACTGCCGGCGGAACTCGTCGATCGTGAGGCCGGCGGCCGCCGCCATCGCGCCGAGAATCACCGGGTCGTCGAAGTCGTCGCGACGGATGCGGATCATGAATCGGCGCGCGATCGCGTAACGCGGCGAGCCGACGTCGACGAGCCGCACACGGGTGTGGCCGGTCGCGGGGTCGAGCATGGTCGCGAACGGTACGGCGACGAAGCGCCCGCCCTGCATCGAGACCATCGCGGCGTTGCCGCCGCCGAGGAGGAACTTCGCGGCGCAGTACCCGAGGTCGCGGCAGTACTCCATGTCGTACGGAATCGGATCGGTGCAGCGGAGCTCGTAGCCGACGTTGTGGTCGACGATGGTGATCTTGATGCCGAGGCTCTTCAGGCGCTTCTGAACCTCGCGTTTCAGCACGTCACCGAGATCGACCTCGGCGAGACGCACGTGGCCGTGCTCGTCGCGCTCGACGTTCTCGAGGTCGCCGAGCTCCTTCGGATCGAGCAAGAGGCCCAAGCCTTCCGCGAGCACGGCGACGCCGTCACGGCGCTCGCGGCTCAGGCGCTTCACGACCGCGCCGGTCAGGATGTCGACGAGCGTCTTCAGCTGGAGCTTCGTGCCGCTGAACTCCTCGGGAATGAGCGTGATCGTCGCTCCCGCGCCCTTGCCGATGCCGAGCGCCAGGTGCCCGGCCTTCCGGCCCATGGCGATCACGAAATACCAGCGCCCGGTCGTCTCGGCGTCCACCATCAAGCTCTGCACGAGCTCGACGCCGCGGTGGCGCGCGGTCTGGAACCCGAAGGTGTCGATGTACGACGGCAGGTCGAGGTCGTTGTCGATCGTTTTCGGCACGTGCACCACTTGCAGCCGCCCGCGCACGCGCTCCTCGAGGCGCATGGCGGAGAACGCGGTGTCGTCGCCGCCGATCGTGATCAGCTGCGAGATGCCGAGATGCTCGAGCGCGCGCACCACGTTGTCGAGGAGCGCCGGGTCCTTCGTGGGGTTGGCGCGCGACGTGCCGAGGTACGATCCGCCGCGAAAGTGGATGCGGCTCACGTCGTCGATCGAGAGCGGGCGGACGTGCTCGATGTTGTCCTGCATCAGCCACTCGAAGCCATTGCGAATTCCAATGACGTCGACTCCCTCGAGCGATGCTCGGATCGTCGCGGCACCGATCACGCTGTTGATCCCCGGGGCCGGACCGCCTCCCACCAGAATGCCGAGCTTGGTCGCCTGGCGCATCGTGTCTCCTCCTGGCTCTGTCTCGTCGGAAGGAATTGCAACCTTAGAGATTTGTCATTCGTCGGAATTCGCCATCGGGGCAATGCCAGTGACCGCGTAGCGATCCAGTCGGTATGGGAAATGCATTGCCTCGGACCCAAGAAAGCGAGTCCAAGAACCATGCCGATAGCTGAAAAGGACGCACCCCGCACCGTCACGATCGACGGCAACGAAGCTGCGTCCACGATCGCCTACCTCGCGAGCGAGGTCATCGCGATCTACCCGATCACGCCCTCCTCGGCGATGGGCGAGTCGGCAGACGAATGGGCAGCGGCGCACCGCCCGAACGCGTGGGGCACCGTTCCGCACGTCATCGAGATGCAGAGCGAAGGCGGGGCGGCGGGTGCCGTGCACGGCGCGCTCCAGACCGGCGCCCTCTGCACCACGTTCACGGCCTCGCAGGGTCTCCTTCTCATGATTCCCAACATGTTCAAGATCGCCGGCGAGCTGACGCCGACGGTCTTTCACGTCGCCGCACGCTCGCTCGCCGCGCAGGCGCTTTCGATCTTCGGCGACCACAGCGACGTGATGGCGGCGCGCCAGACCGGCTTCGCGATGCTCGCGTCGGGGTCGGTGCAGGAGGCAATGGACCTCGCGCTCGTCGCGCATGCGGCGACGCTCGAAACGCGGATTCCGTTCCTGCATTTCTTCGACGGCTTCCGCACCTCGCACGAGGTCGCGAAGATCGTCCCGCTCGACGCCGCCGACGTGCGCGCCATGCTCGACCACGAGCAGGTGCGGGCGCACCGGGCGCGCGCCCTCTCGCCCGATCATCCGGTGATCCGCGGCACGGCGCAGAACCCGGACGTGTATTTCCAAGGCCGCGAGACGGTGAATCCCTACTATCTCGCGTGCCCGACGGTCGTGGAGCAGGCTATGGAGCGCCTCGCCGCTCGCACCGGCAGGCGGTATCGCCTTTTCGATTACGTGGGCGCGCCCGACGCCGAGCGCGTCGTCGTCCTCATGGGGTCGGGCACCGGCGCGGTCGAGGAGGTCGTCGAGCGTCTCGTTCGCGAGGGTGAGAAGGTCGGTATGATCAAGGTGCGGCTCTATCGGCCGTTCTCGGGCGCGCATCTGGCGGCCGCGCTGCCGGCGTCGGTGCGGACGATCGCCGTCCTCGATCGCACCAAAGAGCCCGGGAGCCTCGGCGAGCCCCTCTATCTCGACGTCACGGTGGCGCTCGCCGAAGCCGGACGCGCCGCGCGCGTGGTCGGCGGACGCTACGGCCTCTCGTCGAAGGAGCTCACGCCCGGGATGGTGAAGGGCGTCTTCGACGAGCTCAGCCACGCGCAGCCGCGCAACCATTTCGTGGTCGGCATCCACGACGACGTCACGCATGCGAGCCTCGCATGGGACCCAGCGTACACGACCGAGGATCCCGAGACGGTGCGCGCCGTCTTCTACGGGCTCGGCTCGGACGGCACGGTCGGCGCCAACAAGAACGCGATCAAGATCATCGGCGAGGAGACCGCGAATCACGCGCAGGGCTACTTCGTCTACGATTCGAAGAAGTCGGGCTCGATCACGGTCTCGCACCTGCGCTTCGGAAGCCGGCCGATACGCTCGACGTATCTCGTGCGGCGCGCGAGCTTCGTCGCGTGCCATCAGTTCTCGCTCCTCGACCGGCTGCCGGTGTTGGAGCTCGCCGACGAGGGCGCGACCTTCCTCCTGAACTCGCCGTTCGGTCCCGACGCGGTATGGGATCGGCTGCCCCGCGAGATGCAGGAGACGATCCTCGCGCGCCGGCTTCGTGTCTTCGTGATCGACGGCTATCGCGTCGCCCGCGAGGCCGGCATGGGCGGTCGCATCAACACGGTCATGCAGACTTGCTTCTTCGCGCTCGCGGGCGTGCTGCCGCGGGACGAGGCGATCGCCGCGATCAAGCGCGCCGTCGCCAAGGCCTACGGCCGTCGCGGCGACGCGGTCGTGCAGAGGAACTGGGCCGCCGTCGACTCGTCGCTCGCCGGCCTGCACGAGGTGACCGTGCCGCACGCGGCGACGAGCACGCTCGTACGGCGCCCCGCGGTGCCGGACGACGCGCCCGCGTTCGTGCGCGAGGTGACGGCGCGCATCATCGATGGCAAAGGCGACGATCTGCCCGTGAGCGCCCTGCCGGTCGACGGTACCTATCCGACCGGCACCGCGCGCTGGGAGAAGCGTGCGCTTTCGACGGAGGTGCCGGTCTGGGACGAGGACATCTGCATCCAGTGCGGGAAATGCGTGCTCATCTGTCCGCACGCGGTCATCCGCGCCAAGGTGTACGACCCGGCGGCGCTCGCGGACGCGCCCGCGGGGTTCAAGTCGCATCCCGCGCGCTGGAAGGGCGACTTCGCGACCGATCGCTACACGCTGCAGGTGTCGCCCGACGACTGTACGGGCTGCGCGCTCTGCGTCGAGATCTGCCCGGTCAAGAACAAGAGCGAGACCCGTCTCCGGGCGATCAACATGCAGCCGGTCGCGCCGATCCGCGAGGCCGAGCAGGAGAATTGGCGGTTCTTCCTCGACCTCGCCGACCCGCGCCGCGAGGCGTTGCACGCGCACCAGGTGAAGGACGTGCAGCTGATGACGCCGCTGATCGAGTTCTCCGGCGCCTGTTCGGGCTGCGGCGAGACCCCGTACTTGAAGCTCATGAGCCAGCTCTTCGGTGATCGCACGCTGATCGCGAACGCGACCGGCTGCTCCTCGATCTACGGCGGCAACCTCCCGACGACGCCGTGGACGACGAACCGCGACGGACGCGGTCCCGCCTGGTCGAATTCGCTCTTCGAGGACAACGCCGAGTTCGGGCTCGGCATGCGGCTCGCGCGCGACAAGCACGCGGAGTACGCCCGCGAGCTGCTGACGCGTCTCGCAGGCGTCATCGGCGACGAGCTCGTCACCGCGCTCGCCACCGCCGATCAATCGGACGAAGCCGGGATCGCTGCGCAACGGGCGCGGGTCGCGGCCCTTCGCGAGCGCCTGCGCGCCGTCGACACGATCGACGCGCGTGACCTCACGAGCGTCGCCGACAGCCTCGTCCGCACCGACGTGTGGATCGTCGGCGGCGACGGGTGGGCCTACGACATCGGCTACGGCGGGCTCGATCACGTCCTCGCGTCGGGGCGGAACGTCAACGTCCTCGTGCTCGACACCGAGGTCTACTCGAACACCGGCGGGCAGATGTCCAAGGCGACGCCGCGCGGCGCCGTCGCGAAGTTCGCGGCCGGCGGCAAGCCGCTTCCGAAGAAGGACCTCGGCCTTCTCATGATGACCTACGGCCACGTGTACGTCGCGTCGGTCGCGATGGGCGCCGACGACATGCAGTGTCTGAAGGCGTTCCGCGAGGCCGAGTCGTTCGACGGGCCCTCGCTCGTCATCGCCTACAGCCACTGCATCGCGCACGGCTACGACATGATCCACGCGATCGATCAGCAGAAGGCGGTCGTCGCGTCGGGCGCGTGGCCGCTCTATCGCTACGATCCGCGGCTCGCCGCCGCCGGAAAGAATCCGCTCCAGCTCGACGCCAAGCCGCCGTCGATCGCGTTCAAGTCCTACGCGTACAACGAGACGCGCTACACCATGTTGGCGCACGCCGACCCGGAAGCGGCGCGGCGCGCGCTGACGCTCGCCGAGGGCGACGTGCGCCGGCGCTGGAGCCTCTACCAGCAGCTCGCGGCGATCGCGCCGACGCCGGGCACGGAGGCGACGGCATGATCGACCTTTCAACGACCTATCTCGGTCGGACGCTCGGCTGTCCGCTCGTGATGTCCGCCGGGCCGCTCGGCGAGGACATCGACGCCATCCGCGCCGCGGAGGACGCGGGTGTCGGCGCGATCGTGCTGCCGTCGCTCTTCGAGGAGCAGCTCCACATCGAGAGCCACGACCTCGATCGCCAACTGTCGCACGGGACCGAGAGCTACGCCGAGGCGCTCAGCTACTTTCCCGACCTCGGTGCCTATCGCCTCGGTCCGGACACGTATCTCGACCACGTCCGGCGGGCGAAGGCCGCCGTCGACGTGCCGGTGATCGGCAGCCTGAACGGCGTCTCGTCGGGCGGATGGATCCAATACGCGCGCTTGATCGAGGAGGCCGGCGCCGACGCGCTCGAGCTCAACGTCTACTTCATCCCGACCGACGCCGACGTGGACGGCGCGTCGGTCGAGCGCATGTACGCGGCGCTCGTACGCGACGTCCGCGCGAGCGTCCGGATCCCGGTCGCGGTGAAGCTCGGCCCGTTCTTCAGCGCCATGGCCCATTTCGCGCACCAACTGGTCGCGGCGGGTGCCGACGCGCTCGTACTCTTCAACCGCTTCTACCAACCGGATCTCGACGTGGAGCAGCTCGAGGTCGTGCCGAACCTCACCCTCAGCTCGCCGGAGGAGCTACGCCTACGCCTCCGCTGGGTGGCGATCCTCCGTGACCGTGTCGCCGCCGATCTCGCGGTCACCGGCGGCGTGCACGACGTCGTCGACGTGTTGAAGTCGATGATGGCGGGGGCGTCGGTCGCGATGATGACGTCGGCGCTGCTGCTCCACGGCGTCGGGCATCTCGGGATCGTGCGCGCAGGGCTCATCCGCTGGATGGAGGAGCACGAGTACACCTCGATTCGCCAGATGCAGGGCAGCATGAGCCAGCGTGCGGTCGCGGAGCCCGCCGCGTTCGAACGGGCCAACTACCTGCGCGTGCTGCGCTCGTACGCGCTGCGGTCGCGCTGACGCGAGGATTCGACCGTGGAGACACCGCCGCTACCGTCGCTGCCGATCCTGGACGCGCTCTTCAAGGGCGCGCCGGATGCGATGGTGGTCGTAGACGTCGCCGGTCGAATCGTCCTCGCCAATTCCGCCGCCGGAGCCTTGTTCGGCTATCGGGTCGACGAGCTCATCGGTGCCGACGTCGACCTGCTCGTGCCGGAGCGGCAGCGCCGTCGTCACGGCGAGGAACGCGACGCGTTTCGGCGCTCGACCGCGAGCGGGTCGATGAGCGCCGGCCGCCAACTACGGGCACGCCGGAAGGACGGTCGCTTGATCCCGATCGACATCAGCCTCAGCACGGTCGTGCTCGCCGAAGGTACCTGCGTCATCGCGATTGCCCGGGACGTCGCCGTCTATCAACGCTTTCTCGAGGCGTGTCCCGTCGCGATCTTCGTCGCCGGAAGCGGGGTCATCACGTACGCCAACCCGGCGGCCTTCGAGCTCGTCGGGGCCGACGCGAGCGCCCCGCTGCCGTCGGCGAGTCTTCTCGATTGGGTCCACCCCGACGACCGACCGGGGATGGAGTCCTGGCTCGCGACGGTGCGGGACGCCGCCGGCACCATCCGTCCGATCACGGAGGAGCGTGTGGTGCGCCGCGACGGTAGCGTTCGTACCGTCGAGACGTCGAGCGTGGTCGTGCCGAACGCCTCCGAGGCGACGATCCTCGTCGCGATGCAGGACGTGACCGAGCGCCGGAGCGTGGCCGAGCGCGAACGGACGCTCGAAGGGACGCTGTTGCAGCAACAGCGGCTCGCCGACATCGGTGCGGTCACCTCGAAGGTCGTGCACGACATCGCCAACCCCGTCGCCGGCCTCATCATGGGCATGCAGCGCGTCGTGCAGATGCTCGACCGGCTCCCGGACGACCTCGCCCACCCGATTCTTCCGGGGGTCGACCGCGTGCTCGCGACCGCCCGGCATCTCGACGTCTTGCTGGAGGAGTTCCGGGACTACGTGCGGATGCAACGCCTCCACGTCGCGAACGTGCCGCTGCGATCGTTTCTCGACGAGCTGCGGGGCGGATGGACATCCCAAGCCGGCGAGCGCGGCGTCGCGCTGACCGTCTCATGCGGGAACGACGTCGCCGTCCGCGCCGACGCGTTCAAGCTCCGGCGCGCGTTCGACAACCTCGTGAAGAACGCGCTCGAGGCGATCGGGCGTGGGCCCGGGGAGGTTTGCATCACGGTCGGCGCCGGCGCGGCCGGCAAGGTGGTCGTCGCGGTCCGCGACACCGGCCCCGGCGTGCCCGAAGGGATGGATCCGTTCGCGCTCTTCGAGACGACCAAGCCCGACGGCACGGGTCTCGGGCTCCCGTCGGTGCGCCAGATCGTCGAGGCTCATGGCGGCGAGGTACGCCTGGCGTCGTCGCTGCAGGTCGGAGGCGCCGTGTTCGAGGTCGAGCTCCCGCGCGCCCGCTCGATGAAGTGAGACGCCGCGTCCGCGCGTTGCGCGGGACGGACGCGGCGTTCCGGCCGGCCGTTACAGCTTTCCGGCGATGACCTTCAGCAGGTCGATGCAGCGATTGCTGTATCCCCACTCGTTGTCGTACCAGGACACGAGCTTGAAGAAGCGGCTGTTGAGCTCGATTCCGGCGCCGGCGTCGAAGATCGACGAGTAATTGCTGTGAATGAAATCCGACGACACGACCTCGTCGTCGGTCCATCCGAGGATGCCCGAGAGATAGGTCTCTGACGCACGCTTCATCGCGGCGCTGATTTCCGCGTAGGAGGTGTCCTTGTGGGTGCGTACGGTGAGGTCGACCACCGACACCGTCGGCACGGGCACGCGGAACGCCATTCCGGTGAGCTTCCCCTTCACCTCGGGGCAGACGAGCGCCACGGCCTTCGCGGCGCCGGTCGTCGACGGGATGATGTTCTGCGCCGCCGTGCGTCCGCCCTTCCAATCCTTTTTGGAGGGACCGTCGACCGTCTTCTGCGTGGCGGTGTAGGCGTGCACGGTCGTCATCAATCCCTCGTCGATGCCGAACCCCTCCTTCAAGAGCACGTGCACCACGGGTGCCAGGCAGTTCGTCGTGCACGAGGCGTTCGAGATGACGTGGTGCTTCGCCGAGTCGTACTTGGCGTCGTTCACGCCCATCACGACCGTCAGATCGTCGCCCTTGCCGGGCGCCGAGATGATCACCTTCTTCGCCCCCGCGGCGAGGTGGCCCTTGGCCTTTTCGGCCTCCGTGAACAGCCCGGTCGACTCGATCACGACCTGCACGCCGAGCTTCGCCCACGGCAGCTCGGCGGGAGTCTTGGCGCTCACGACCGCGATCGCGTGCCCGTTCACGACCAGCACGTCGTCCTCGGCCTTGTCGGATGCCGACTTCTCGGAGTCGATGGTGCCGCCGAAGCGGCCTTGAATCGAGTCGTACTTCAGCAAGTAGGCCAGATTGT
The DNA here is from genome assembly GCA_963774015.1 of uncultured delta proteobacterium. GTDB lineage: Bacteria > Desulfobacterota > Binatia > UTPRO1 > UTPRO1 > UTPRO1. The sequence continues at coordinate 494,555 of CAVZDH010000011.1, read as the reverse complement.
CCGCCGGAACCACGTCGCCGACGGCGACGACCTCGAACGTAGATCCGAGCAAGCCCTGCTCGACCAACGCACGAAACACCAGACGGCCGATGCGGCCGAAGCCATTGATCGCGATCTTCACAGCCATGGGTCCCTCCGAGTACTCAGAAAATCACCGCTGAACGACATATCGTCATCTCGGCTCGCGTGCACCTGCCATTCTCACGGGCGGAAGTCGGAGGCTCGAAATCACAAGCCGACGACCGCGCCGCGAACGTGGCGACGGAGCCGATGGGCATGTCGCTCACGCCGTCCTCGATCCCGAGAAAACTGTTGTCGAGGGAGAGAGCAATTAGCGCGCCCGCGGTTCGGCGCCCCAATTGTCGGCGCCTAGGGACTCTCGGCCAACCTGGATTCTCGGCCGTGCGATGCCTCGGACGAGCGCACTCCGGAACCTGGGAACGCTTGCAGAAACGGCGTTTCAGCGCTGGAACTGCGGGGCGCTTTCGATCCGCTCGCCGAGGGCCGCGCGGGCCGCGCTCGGAACGTCGGCGGGAAACCTGGCGTCGCTTCGGCGCCACTGCTCGAGCCATTCCGGGCCGAGAAGCGCGCGCCCGCGCAGTGCCGCATGCCCCGCCGCCGCCGGCGTCATGGCGAGCGTCGTCTCGGGACGCCGGCCCGTCGGGGCGCCGCGCCCGACGACGAATCCGGCGCCGAGCAGGGCGCTCCGGACGACCGTCGCTGCCGAGTAGGTGAAGAGCTCGGTGTCGTGCTCGGCGCATTCCGCGAACACTTGCTCGAAGCACTCGAGCGTCCACATCGCCATGTCGGTCTTCGCGGAGAAGGGATCCCAGAAGATGATATCCGGCGTCGGTGCGGCGCCGAGGCGCTCGCGAAAGTCGCCCTCGAGAAGCGTCCACACCGTGGAGTCGTCCTCGGCGCGCCATTCGCCGAAGCGGAGCACGTGGTTGGGCGCCGGGTGATGCAGGTGCGGAAATCTGACGGCGTGGCGAAGCGCCAGGCGAAGCGACGCGACGTCGTGCTCGAAGCTGACGAGCCGCAACGGGCGCGGCGATGGCGTCCGCGCGAGCTCGTGGGAGCGGAGCGCGGCCATGGCGTTGTGCGCGGCGCCCAGGCCGACGTCCCACACGACCAGCGGCGTGTTCGTCGGCTCCGCGAGCCGCCGCACGAGATGCGACTGCTCGACGTAGAGGGCGTGTGCCTCGACCGCAGGATCGATGCCGCCGTGCATCAGCTCCCCCGAGGCGCAGTGCACGATGCTCGCATGGCCCGCGGGCGATTCGTGGACGGCGAAGCGCTCGAGGTTTTGCTCGTTCCGGCCGCGACGACGCCGCGGCGTCGGCATCGGCGGATTGTCCTCGTCGGCCCGCGCGAGCACGAACCGTTGCTCGTCGCGCCAGGCGGCGAAGGTATCGTCGACGATGTGCGTGCGCATTCGGCACATGAGGTCGTGGTAGAAGCGGATGTTGTGTCTCGCGAGCAGCTGCCACCCGAGCGGCTCGCTCGTCTTGATGAGGTGATGCACGTAGGCGCGCGAGTAGTCGCCGCACGTCGGGCATCCGCAACCCGCGTCGACGGGATCTTCCGAGAGCTTGTACACGCCGCGGTAGAGGTTCAGGCGGCCCGTCGACGTGAACGCCACACCTTGGCGCGCGAGCACCGAGGGAATGGTGCAGTCGAACATGTCGACGCCGCGCTCCACCGCCTCGAGGAGATCGAGCGGCGTGCCGACTCCCATGAGGTAGCGCGGCAGGTCGCGGGGAAGCAGGGCGGCCGCGAACGACGTGAACCGCTCGCGATCGGCTTTGCCCTCGCCGACCGCGAGCCCGCCGATCGCGAAGCCGTCGAACGGAAGCCGCGTGAGCCAGTCGGCGCTCTCGCGTCGGAGATCCTCGAAACACGCGCCCTGGACGATCCCGAAGAGGGCCTGCGGCGCGTCGCCGCGTGCCGCGAGACTGCGCTCGGCCCAGCGATGGGTGCGGTGCATGGCGGCGGCGGCGACGGCGTGCTCCGACGTCGAGGGCACGCACACGTCCATCGCCATCAGGATGTCGCTGCCGATCGCGAGCTGCGTCGCGATGCTGCGCTCGGGGCTCAGCACGACCCGGCTCCCGTCGACGTAGCTTCGGAAGACGGCGCCGTCCTCGGTGATCACGCGGTCGTTCGGCAACGAGAACACTTGGTAGCCGCCCGAGTCGGTCAAGACCGAGCGGTGCCAGTTCATGAAGCGGTGGATCCCGCCGAAGCGACGGAAGACCTCGACGCCGGGGCGCAACAGGAGGTGGTAGGCGTTGGCGAGGAGCACGTGCGAACCGGCGGACTCGAGCTCGTCGACGGTCAGCCCCTTCACCGTGGCTTGGGTGCCGACGGGCATGAAGAGCGGGGTCTCGACCTCGCCGCGCAGCGTCCGAAAGCGACACGCGCGTGCGTGCGAATCGCTGGCGGTCGCTTCGACCCGGAAGTGCAGACGCGGCGTCATGGGCGAGCTGCTGCCTCTGTCACGTCACGCGCCTCCGGGCTAGTCGCGCGTCGAAGCAGGAGCCGGAGCAGCGGCGACGGCCATCGGAGCATGCGAGCGCAACGCGCGAGCAGCGGACGGGGCCGAACAGGAAGGGAGCCGTCCGAATTGAGTTCGGGCGGCGACGGCCATCGGAGCATGCGAGCGCAACGCGCGAGCAGCGGACGGGGCCGACCAGGAAGGGAGCCGTCCGAATTGAGTTCGGGCGGCGACGGCCATCGGAGCATGCGAGCGCAACGCGCGAGCAGCGGACGGGGCCGAACAGGAATAGTCCGGGGCACCGGCGCGCTCTCGTTGAACGCGCCGGTGCTCCTCTCCGCGCCGAACCCTTCCCGCGCTGCGCTCCACTCGCGCACGGGGCGGCGGGATGTCGTGGCGAGGGTCCGTTCGACCCTTTGTCCGTCGCTCCACCGATCGGACGCCATCGTGACTAAACAATAGTTGTTTGCTTGTCAAGCAAGAATAGATTGGCTACGTTTCCCAGCGTCATGCAACGACGGAGCACTGCGCCCAAGGGCATCAAGGATCTCTTCTACGAGACCCGTGTCCTGAGCGGCCGCGAGTACACCGTCACCCGCTTCGCAAAAGAAGTCCTCGGCGGTGCCGTCGACCCGGTGATGCTCGGCTACATCGAGAAGGGAAAGCGCTTTCCGAACGAGGCCTTGGTCCGCCGTTTGGCCGCCGTACGGAACGAGCCGGTGGCGCCGCTCCTCGCCGTGCTCTACCGCGATCGCATGCTGTATGCGTTCGGCCGTGAGCTGCGCCGGGCACTGCACGATCCGTCGGCGATCGAAGGCATCGCCGACGCCGATCTCGCCGTGCAAGTCAGCCGCGCGATCGCAGCGCTTCCCGACGACGGCACCTGGATCACGACCGCAAAATGGCGCGCGCAGATCGGCGTCGCCGTGCGCGACAAGGCGAAGGCGACCGACGTCTCACGCGTCACCGATCTCTTGAAAGAGCGCGGTCTCGTCGAGCAAGCGAAGGGAAAGGTACGGCGGAAGTCGCGTCACTTCGTCGCGACGACGCTCGAAGAGCGGCGTGCGTTGGCAATGGAGTTCACCGCGATCTACACCAAGGCGCTGCTCGACAAGGTGAGCTTGCCCGAACGTGCAGCGGCCACCCATCTCCGCAATCACTATTTCCACATCGAGCGGAATCGACTCCCCGAGTTTTACCAGAAGCTCGAGAAGACCGCCCGCGCCTTGGCCGAGGAGTTCGCGGCCGACGCCGGGTCCAGCACCGAATTCTTGAACGTGTTGATCGTCGGAACGCCGGTCTGACGGAGCCAGGATGAACAGCGAAACGCCACGACTTCGATTCGTCTCGATCGCCGCGATGCTCTGCATCGCGCTCGCCGCCGCATGCGGCTGCGGCGGCAGCGGTTCGAGCGGATTCGACGCGGTTGCGAGCGAAGCTCGCGTCATCCAGCACGTCATCGACGCAGGCGACTGCAGCGGGCTCGACGGCCAGACGTTCTGCGCGTCGGGCGTCGCGGCGCCCGGTCCGTTCGAAGGCGCGCTCGTCAAGATCGAGCCGCAACAAGACCCGTTGGTGTGCGAGGGGTCGCCGATCGACGAGAAGTGCACCGCGCCGCTCGCGTTCACGACGGAAGGCTTCTCCCAGCCGACCAGCCTGCTCGCGGCCGTCAGCGAGAGCGAAGATGGCCCATGGCAGCTCGCGGCGGTCACCGTAGAGACGCACCCCGACGGCGGGCCGCGCACGGTCTCGATCGCGGTGCCCGGCCGCACCGACTCGGCCGAGCCGACTCCGCTCATCGCGGCCGTGCTCGTCTACGAGGGTACGCCGCCGGAGAATCTGCCGCAGTTGAGCCAGCACCTCGCGGATTTTCAGGTGGATCTCGTGTACGTTTCCCAACGCCTGGAAATCGTCGTGCCTCGTTGAGCGAGCAGATCGCTCGCTCCGTCCGACGAGCCGAATGTTTCGGTGACTAGGGCTGCTTCGCCCAGCCGTCTTCCAGCGGGACGAAGAAACGGAGGGTGAGCTTCCGCGATTGGATGCGCCAGCCCTCCGCGGTGCGCGCGTAGCGGTCGTCGTACCAGCCGGCGCCGATCATGCTTCGGCCGTCGACCTCGGCGCGGAGGTCGATGTAGCAGGTGCCGCGCGCGGCGGCGCCGTCGGGGTCGAGGTCCACGACGTGCTGGTGCACGAAGGGGAGGAAGACGGATCCGGTCGTCAGCATGTCGCGAAAGCCCGCGTCGAGCGCCGCCCGACCGCGGATCGGCGGTCGCGTGCCCGGGTCCATCTCGCCGTCGTCGGTGAAGAGGCCCGCGAGCTTCTCCACCTGATGCTGCCAAACGTAGTGCGCGTAGCGGCGCGCGAGGTCGCGGATCGCTTCGAGGTCGGCGAGCGCGCTCATTCCGCGAGATGGTCGAGATATTCCGAGAGCCCGTAGCCGATGCGGTCTCCCCAGCGCCACTCGGTCATTCCTTCGGCGATGCGCGTCACGCGGCCGTCGCGACGATTGCGGAGCGGGATCATCGACAGCGCCTTGCCGGTGATCTCGAGCACCTCGCCGCTCGTGGTGGTGGCGCGCACGTGGATGCGGTCGTGGAGTTGCTGCTCGCCGACGAAGTCGGTCGCTACCTCGGTGCGGACGATGAGCTCGTTGTCGCGGCCCTTCCGATAGACGTAGCCGGCGTGGATCTCGCGGCCGTCGCGTTGCACCGTGAGCATCGGAACGGCGCCGAGGTCGTCGCCGAAGCTCATCGTGAGCCAGCGGTAGTATCTCGGCGCCTGCCAGTAGCGCGGGCCCCAAGAGTGATCGCGGAGCCCGGGCGCGTCGAGCTCGAAACGCTCGCTGCCGATCGCGAGCGTGCCGATGGCCTTGCCGTGCTGCTCGAGGTGTCCTTTCGCGAACTCCTGCCCGGGCCGCTCCGAGCGGACGCTCACCCAACGGTCGTTCTCGCGCCGCCGCGGCTCGCCGCCGTAGCCGGGAGACAGCCCGACGTAGCGCACGTCGAGCTCGACCGGGACGAACGGGTTCGCAGCGAACGCGGCCTTGGGATCGACCATCTCGAGCGGGTTCGCGAGCATGCAGGCGTGACCGCGATAGCTCACGCGATGCTCGACGAACGGCTCGTTCACGTCGAAACGCAGACCGCCGGCGTCGTGGCCGGCGTTCGAGGCGATCTCGGGCCGCTTGTACATGAAGGCGACGCGGCCGTCGGGGAGAAAGAAGCAGGTCGTCATCTCGGCGTAGCCCTCGTTCGGCCGGTTGCCGAGCCGGACGAAGCCGCCGACGCGGCGTCGCGGGTCGTAGAAGTTGTAGTAGGCGCTTTCGTTGAAGTTCTCCTCACCGCTGTTCTCGTGCATGAGGTCGTCGGTCGGGAGGAGGATGAGCTCGGCGTCGGCCATGGCGATTCCCCTACGCGATCGGCGCGCGCCGGCGCAAGCTCGCGACGGTGCCGGCCGCGTGGTAAGCGGACGCGATGATCTCCACCAGCGACTTCAAGCGCAATCTCCGCATCCAGATCGACGGGGAGCCCTACGTGATCCTCGACGTGCACGTGCAGTCGCCCTCCGCGCGCGGCGCGAGCTCGCTTTCGAAGATCAAGGTGCGGAACCTCAAGACGGGCCAAGTCTTCGACAAGACGTTCCGCGGCGGCGACAAAGTGGAGGAGCCGAACGTCGAGCTCCGGCCGATTCAATTCCTCTATCGCGACGACGAGGGATTCCACTTCATGGACACGCAGTCGTACGAGCAATTCGCGCTCGGCGCCGACGAGATCGAGGACGTCGGGGGCTATCTGAAGGACGGCATGAGCGGGATTCGGTCCGTTCTCTTCAACGACCAGGTGATATCGGTCGAGCTGCCGAACACGGTGGTGCTGCAGGTGGTCGACACGGCGCCGGCGGTGAAGGGGGCGACGGCGCAGGCGCAAACCAAGCCGGCGACGCTCGAGACCGGGCTCGTGATTCAGGTGCCCTCGTACCTCGAGTCCGGAGAGCTCGTGCAGGTCGACACGCGCGAGGCGCGGTTCATCGCGCGCAGCAAATAGACGGACCGCGGAGTGAATCCGCGGTCCTCGCTTCCTCGGCTACCAAGTCTCCCCCCACGGGCGGAGGTCGAGCTCGTGGGTCCAGGCGCTCCGCGGCTGCCGGAAGATGGACCAGTAGCTCTCCGCGATCGCGTCGGGGTCGAGGAGCCCGTCCTCGCCGCGCTCCTTCTTGAGCCCGGGGAGGAAGGTGTTGATGCGGTCGCCGTCGATGGCGCCGTCGATGATCACGTGCGCGACGTGGATGCCCTGCGGACCGAACTCGCGCGCCGCCGACTGCACGAGGGCGCGGAGCGCCGCCTTGCCTTGCGCGAAGCCGCCGAACATCGCCTTCCCGCGCAGCGACCCCGATGCGCCGGTGAAGATCACGACGCCGCGCCCGCGCGGCAGCATGACGTCGAGCGCGGCTTTCGCGAAGAAGAAGCCCGCGAGCGCGTTCACGCGCCACATTCCCTCGAGGAACTCGGCGTCCATGTCGCGGAACGCGCGGGGCCAGTTGCCGCCGGCGTTGAAGATTGCGGCCTCGAGCGGCGCATCGGCGCGCTCCGCGCTCTCGATCACGCGGCGCACCGCGCCCTCGTCGGTCACGTCGCCGACCACGGCTTCCGCGTCGGCGCCCGCGGCGCGAAGATCACGCAGCGCCGCGTCGATCTTCTCGGGCGCCCGGCCCATCAGGGTGACGCGAAAGCCCTCGCGCGCGAAGCGACGTGCGATCGCGGCGCCGAGGCCGCGCGTCGGTCCCACACCGAGGACCACCGCCGAACGGTTTCTTGCCATCACGCCTCCTTGACGGCACCGCTCCGCGGAGCGCCGTCGTTCTTGCTCGGACGCCGCGCCCGCGCGACGCGCAAGCGGCGGACGTCGAGCCGTTGCCCGGTGTGCTCGTCGACGACGACGGGCCGCACCTCGTTGCCGGTTTCGTGGTCGACGAGGACGACCGGCGCGCCCCGCTCGTCCCACAGCCAATCGCTTCCCCAACGGAACATAGCGGCCAGCACGTCCCAGAACGCGCGGCCCTTGTCGGTCAAACGATACTCGTAGCGCAGCGGACGCTCGGCGTACGCCCGCTTCACCATGAGGCCTTCGTCGACGAGACGCGCGAGGCGCTTCGCCAGGATGGCGCGCGGTACGTCGAGCGCGCGGCGAAAATCCTCGAAGCGACGGCGTCCCGCGAACGCCTCCCGCAGCACGAGCGGCGTCCACCAGTCGCCGATGAGATCGGTCGCGCGCGCGATCGGGCACGGCCAGGTATCGAAGCGGGTTCGTCGCATCCGGTCTCGCCTCAGCCCGCGACCGCCTCGACCCGTGCCGGCACGTGCTTGTGCCATGGCGTGCCGGCGAGCCAATCGCGATCCTCGCTCGCCGTGAGCTCGTTCGGAGCGATGCCGTGCACCACGGGCTCGCCGTTCGGGTCGGGATACGCGAGCCCGAGCCCGTTCGGCAGACTCACGTGACCAGCCTGCATGCAGTCGTTCACCTCGACGACCGCCTCGGCGCTGCCGCGCTTGGTGGTGATCCGGACCCGCCCGCCGTCGGCGACGCCGAGCGTCGCCGCGTCGGCGGGACTGATGCGAAGCGCGCCCGCGGCGTCCTTTTTCCGCCAGTCGGGATTCCGGAAGATCGTGTTGGCGGTCGAGGTGCGCCGCTCGCCCGCGGTCAGGACGAACGGGAACGCGCGCTCGTGCGCCGGCGTCTCCGCAGGTAAGGCGCGGAGCTCGTCCATCAGCTCCGCGACGGTGAGGTTGATCTTGCCGTCGGGCGTCGCGAGCCGGCGCCAGGTCTCCTCGTATTCGTCGACGGTGAACGTCACGCCCGAGCGGCGCGTGAGGATGGCCTCGAAGAGGGCCTCGCCGAGGGCGGGGCCGTCGCCGCTGAAGCCGGCACGCCGCACCGACTCGGGATAGCTCATGGCGCAGGTGTGCGCCGCACCCCACAGGAGCGCGACCGCCCCGTTGCCGGGGCCGAAGGTCGGGCCGAGCATCTCGTAGAGGATGACGGGCACGAGCCCGGCGAGGTCCGGTCGTTCGAGCGTGAACTGCAGGAACGCCGGCGCGAATGCGGCACGGCCCTGCGCGGCAGCGGCGTGCAGCGGCCCGAGATCGACGCCGTCGAGCGCGCCGATTGCGCGCACCAGCCGGCGGTGGATCTCCGGCTCGGGCAGCGTGCCCGGAAGCGCCGGGAAGAGCGGCGCGCGCAGCTGGAAGACGTTGTGGGGAAACTCCAGCGTGAAGAACGTCGCCTCCCATTTTTCGAACTGCGACGGTGCCGGCAGCACGTAGTGCGCGTGGCGACCCGTCTCCGTCAGCGCCACGTCGATCACCACCACGAGCTCGAGCGCGTCGAGGGCCGCGCGCATGCGCTGGCTGTCCGCGAGCGAGTGACACGGGTTCGTGCTCTCGACGATCATCGCGCGGAAGCGCTGCGGATGGTCGGTCAGGATCTCGTCGGGAATGACGTTCGCCGGAATGAGCCCCGTGATGATGCGATGACCGCCGACGGGACTCGTCTTGCCGCCTTCCTTGCCCCCGCCGAGACCCGCCATGCGGGTGTGGATGTTCATGGCGCCGGGTTTCGCGAAGTTGCCCGTGAGCAGGTAGACGAGCTTCTCGAGATACGAGTTCAGCGTGCTGTGCGGCGCCTGCTGAATGCCGAGGTCCTCGAAGATCGAGACGCTCTCGGCGGCGGCGATGCGGCGCGCCGCCGCGCGCACGAGGTCTTCCGCGACGCCGGCGCGCGCGCAGTAGTCGGCGACCGGGACGGCACGGAGCAGCGCGAAGATCTCCGCGTCGTTCACGGTGTGCTCGCGCAGGAAGTCGTGGTCGACGAGGTCCTCCTGCACCAACACGCCGAGGAGGGCGGAAAGGCAGAAAGCGTCGGTGCCGGGCCTGACCTGGAGATGGAAGTCGGCGAGCTCGGCGGTCTCGGTGCGGCGCGGGTCGATCACCACCAACGACGCGCTTCGCGTCGGCCGCGATCTCGCGCAGGACGGCGCGCGCGCGCGGGAAGCCGTGCGACTGCCACGGGTTCTTGCCGACGAAGACCGCCACCTCGGCGTGCTCGAAGTCGCCGGTCGTGTGGCAGCGCGGCCGGCCGTAGAGCTGCCCGTCGACCCAGAACTCACCGGTCTTCTCCTGGGCGAGCGCGTTCGAGGTGTAGATCGATCCCAACGCTTTCCGCACGGCGCCGCTGTAGGCGCCGCCGAGATGATTCCCCTGCCCGCCGCCGCCGTAATAGAAGATCGTCGACCCGCCGTACGTGTCGCGGACGTGCACGAGCTTGGCGGCGATCTCGCGGATCGCCGTGTCCCAGTCGATCGCTTCGAAGCTTCCGTCGGGACGCCGGCGCAGCGGCGACGCGAGGCGATGCCGTCCGTTCTGGTAGTGGTCGAGGCGCTGCGCCTTCTCGCAGGCGTAGCCGCGCGAGCCGGGATGGGCGCGGTCGCCGCGCACCTTGGTGAGGTGTCCGTTCTCGAGCTTCACCTCGATGCCGCAGTTCACGCTGCAGAGGATGCACGCCGTCTGATGCCACGCCTCGCTCATGGGAGCCTCCGTACGGGGTCAGTTCAACGAGAGAATGGAGTGGGCGCGGGGCTCTGGCAAGAGGATTCGAGCCGCTGCTAAGGACAGTGGATGGCTCTCAGCGCAGCGGAGATCGCGAAGGTAGGCAAGCGTCTCGCACGAAAGTATCGCGTCAACGAGGGCAAGGGCTTCCGCCTCAAGCATTTCGACCCACGAGACACCGCGGGTCTCGGCCACGGCGTGAAGGAGGACGCGAAGCAGCTCCTGCAACACGGCGTCGAGCGCCTGGCCGCGCTCCAGGAGAAGCTCTACGCCCAGGACAAATGGGGGGTGCTCCTGATCCTCCAGGCGATGGACGCCGCCGGGAAGGACAGCGCGATCGAGCACGTGATGTCCGGCGTCAACCCGCAAGGCTGCGAGGTCACCGCCTTCAAGCAGCCCTCGAGCGAAGAGCTCGATCACGACTTCCTCTGGCGGACGACGCGCGCGTTGCCGCCACGCGGGACGATCGGGATCTTCAATCGCTCCTACTACGAGGAGGTGCTCGTCGTGCGCGTGCACCCGGAGCTGCTCGAGCGCCAGCACCTGCCGAAATCCCGGATCGACGACGACGTTTTCGAGCACCGCTACGACGACATCGCCAACTTCGAGCGCTATCTCGATCGGAACGGTGTCGTCGTCCGCAAGTTCTTCCTCAACGTGTCGAAGGCCGAGCAGAAGCGCCGCTTCCTCGCGCGCATCGACGAGCCCGAGAAGAATTGGAAATTCTCGGTTGCCGACGTCCACGAGCGCGAGCACTGGAATACCTATCAGGAGTCCTACGAACGCATGATCCGCGCGACCGCGGCGGCGCATGCGCCGTGGTACGTGATCCCGGCCGACAACAAGTGGTTCACGCGTCTCGTCGTCGCGGCGGTGATCGTCGAGACGCTCGAGAGCCTCGAGGTGGACTTCCCGGTGTTGGATGCGGCGCGGAAGAGCGAGCTCGCGACCGCACGGCGGATGCTCACGGGCGCGAAACCGGCACGCCGATCGTGAGTACGGCCGCGTCGGTGTGCGACGAGACGGTCGCAGGGCACCGAGGGTCGCGCCGGCGCCGTCCGGGCCCCGTCAGCTCGCGATCGTCGTCACGAGATCGACGACCCGCGTCGCGAGCCCGTCGAGGTGTCCGCCGAAGAAATGATCTGCGCCCGGGATCAGTGCGAGCATGCTTGCCGGCGCGAAGCGCTCGCGTGCCGACTCGAGCACGCTGAGCGGACAGAACTGATCGCGGTCGCCGGTCACGAACGCGACGGGTACGGCCGAAGCGGCGAGAAAGTCGAGGCCGAGCATGCGGACGGGAGGGGCGATGGCGATGATGCCCGTCGTTCCGTCGGGCTCCGCGACACCGGCGCGGAGCGCCATCATCGAGCCGAACGAGTAGCCGACAAGCACGACGCGGGTGGCGCCGAGACGCGCGCGCAGCAGCGCTGCCGCGGCGCGCACGTCGTCCGCCTCGCCGCGGCCGTCGTCGTAGCCCCCGCCGCTCGTCCCGACGCCGCGGAAGTCGAAGCGGAGCGTCGCGAAGCCGGCCGTCCGGAGCGCCTTCGTGAGGGCGATCACGAGGTCGTTCTCCATGCTGCCGCCGTATTGCGGATGCGGGTGGCAGACGACCGCACCCGCGAGGGCGCCCGCCGGGATGGAGAGGCGGCCGTCGAGCGTCAGGTCGCCGACCGCGATGCGAACGGTTTCTTCCATGGCGGGTCGTGCTATGCCGCGAACGCGTGCCTCGCAAGATCTACGCGTAGAGAGGAGCGACTCATGCCGACCGAAGAAAAACTCTTGCGCACGGCGTTTTTCGCGGGTGCCGTCACCGACGCGCTCGCGTTGCTCCCGATGCTCGTCCCGCCGCTCGCGTCGCTGCTCTGGGGTTTCGACGACGTCTCGGGCGCATATCGCTTCGCAATGGGCTACGGAGCGTCACTCATGCTCGGCTGGACGGTGTTGCTCGTGTGGGCCTATCAACGTCCCCTCGAGCGGCGCTTCGTCGCCGCCCTCACGGTGCTCGTCATCTACGGTCTGGTCGCAACCGAGGTCGTCGCCGTGCTGAGCGGACGGCTGGCACTCTGGCGCATGTTGCCGACGTGGGGCCTCCAGGCGGGGCTGCTCGCGCTCTTCGCCGGGGGATTCCACTACGCGACGCTGCAACGCTGGCGCGCGCGCTTCGCCTGACGTCGGGCGGCGTGGACACGCGGCGCGCGGCTACGGCGCGTCGATCGACACGAGCTCCGAAGGCAGGCAGATCTCCTCGACCGCGCCGACCTGGCTCGTCGCGGCGCCGAGGGCGCTCGTGAGCGTGACGCGATCTGGGCTCGCGGTGGTGTCGTCGACCGCCCCGCGCCGCCGGGCGCGGTAGCAGAGGCGCGCCCCGATCGGCTCGGTGCCCGCGGCCGGTGCTCCGTCGGGACAGAGGCGCGTCGGTCCCGAGACACCGTAGTACTCGACGCGATCCCCTGATCGGACGAGCACCGAGTGCCGCGCTGCGCCGCCGCGGACGCGCACCTTGTAGCACGCGCGCGGCTCGATCAGCGTGGCGGACGCGTCGCCGTCGCTGTGTCCCGGCAGCGGAGGCTCGACGGCCGCCGACGTCTCGACGCTGTCCGGTTTGGTCACGTCGACCTCCACCTCGCCGAGGGAGTTGGCGAGGCGGATCGCGCCGGTCGGGTTCGGAGAGAATCGGCGGATGCGAACGTCGTGGCGGACGAGCAGCGGCTCGGCCCCCGACGCGCCGTCCCCCACCCCCACCACCGGTACGCAGAGCGTGCGCGGTCCCTCGACGGTGACGCTGAGTGCGCCGAGCTCGTCGCTGAGCTCGAGCGTACGCGGCGTCACCGGCGCAGGGCCCGTGATCGCGCCGGTCAGATGCTGGCAGCGCTCTACGGCCGAGAGCGTCGCAGCGCTAGTGGTCACGTCGACCGTCGCGTCGGCTGCGCCGCGAGGGGGTGCCGCTCCGGACGACGGCGCGCGCGTGGTCGCCACGCTGCTTCCCGCCGTGTCGGTCGCGCGCGTGCCGAGGCTGGTCGGAGCGGTTGCCGCCGCCGGCGGGCTCACGTTCAGCGTGAACTGGCCGGAGGCGCCGTTCCGCCCGTCGACGACGATGAAATACGTCTGCCCGGCGCTCACGTTCAGGTCTACGCGCGAGCCGGTCGCCTTGCCGCTCGTCGGCGCGGGGCAGGTGCTGTCGTCGTTGTTGCACGCGAGCTCCGGGCCGGTGAGACAGTCGCGACCACGGACGTACAGCACGGTGTCGAACGTCGTCCCGCCGCGGCTGCAGGTATCGATGGTCGCGACGCCGGACGTCGTCGGCGTCCAACTGAAAACCTCTTCGAGCGAATTGCGGGTGGCGGCGCAGGAGCCCGTGAGATGACCCATGCGCGTGCCCGTGACCCCGGTGAACGTGCCGCCGCTCGCGGCGATCGGCACGGCCGCCGCACAGGCGCCGGTCGCTGCCGGTGTCGGCGTGTGCGTCACGGTCGCGGTCGGTCCCGGGGTGGGTGGCGCGACGGGCGTGGTGGTGCGGGTCGGGGTGCGGGTGCGGGTGGGACGCGGAGTGCGGGTCGGGCGCGCCGTTCCCGTCGGGCGTGCCGTCGCCGTCGGTGCCGGCTTCGGCGTCGCGCTCGGGGGTGGTGCGGGCGTCGTCGATTCCGCTAGCCCCGACGGCGCCGCCACGTGCAGCGTGAAGGCGCCGCTTCCGTCGTAGCCATCGACGACGATGAAGTAGGTTTCGCCGGCCGTCACCATCGGCGCGAGGCGCGAGCCGTGATGATCGTTCGGCTCGGCCGTGACGCAGCTTGCCGTGTCGTCGTTGCAACCGATCTCCTTGCCGGCCGTGCAATCGCCCCGCCGCACGTACACGATGGTGTCGAAGCCCGTCCCGGTTGCGCTGCACGTCTCGATGAGCGCGATGCCGGAGAAGCGCGGCGTCCAGCGATAGACTTTCTCCGGCGCGTTCGACGTCGATGCGCATGAGCCGGTAAGCGTGCCGACGCCGGCGGTCGTCCCGCTGAAGGTTCCGCCGCTCGCGGCGATCGAGAGCGCAGCCGCGCACGCGCCGGCGGATGCCGGTGGGTCGGTCGAATCGAGCGGATTCGTACCGTTCGCCACCTCCGACCCGTCGTCGATGCCGTCGTCGTCGGTATCGAATCGCAGCCGATTCGTCTCGCCGGGATCGGTCACGCCGTCGAGGTTGCGGTCTTCCGCGGCGTCGGTCAGACCGTCGGCGTCCGAGTCGATGAACGGCGCGATCGCGGCGTAGGCGAGCATCATCTCGTTCGAGGGCAAGCTCTCGATCGCGCCGGTGTAGCTCGTGACGGTGAAGTAGTGCGTGCTGCTCTCCGTGAGGCCGGTCTTCACGTAACGCATGATGCCGTCGGCGTCGGCGTGGAGATTCCCGATGTCGGTCGGCGCGCCATAGGCGGCTCCGCTCGTGCGGACGTAGACGCGATAGCCGGTTGCGGCCGCCACGGGCCGCCACGCCAGCCGCACGCTGAAGGCCGCGCTGTCGCGCGTGAAAGCGAGCACTGCGAGCACGACCAGCGTCGCGACGCGAAAGGCACCGATGCGAAGATTCATTTTGTGATGGAGCGCTACCGCAGGACGACCCTGGGGGCTTCGGCCTATTGCACAGCAAATGCCAGCGAGAACGCCCTAAAATCGCACGAGTCGGCGTTGCATCCACGCTCGACGTGGAGCACTTGCCTGTATCGCTGCCACATCGGCCGATGACGCCCTTGCGATGCTAAGGGCGCGTCCGCGCAAGCGAAACCCATGTGGTTCGAGACAGCACATGCGCATGACGATTGGCTCCGCCGCGAGCGACTGTCACCCACGAGATGGCCGAGGCGCTCGGACGATCGGGTGAGAAGGTCGACGTGGCGCTCCTCCGCCTCGAGATCGTGAGTCGAGAGCTCGCCGTCGCGACCGATCCCGCCGAACGCGCGCGGCTCGTGACGCTCTTCAATGTCCGCCGCGCCGACGCGCTGCAGGCGCGCCACGAGCTCCGCATTCATCGTGAGGCCGTCGGGATACGACGGAACGACGTGCTCGATCGCGAATATCCGATCCTGCCGAAGATGCGTTGATCCGGCGCCCGCTTCGCGGCGGCGGCATCGTCGCACGATCGGCCGCGCACGCTGCCCCGTCAATTCTGCTCGCCTTCGCTGCCGAGGCTGCTAGTATGCGCGCCCAGTTCCGCCGGGTGGGGTAGTGGAGGGCAGCATGGGTCCAGCCGTAGCGCCATCAATAGACGCCGATCTCAAGGAAGCCGCCGAGGAGCGGTATCTCAACTACGCCCTCAGCGTCATCACCTCGCGCGCGCTTCCCGACGTGCGCGACGGCCTGAAGCCCGTCCAGCGCCGCATCCTCTACTCGATGTTTCAGAACCTGCACCTTACGGCAGGCTCGCGGCCGCGGAAGTCGGCGGCGATCGTCGGCGACGTGCTCGGCAAGTTCCATCCGCACGGCGACGTCGCGGCGTACGAGGCCATGGTGCGGATGGCGCAGGAGTTCTCGCTCCGCTACCCGCTCGTGCAGGGCGAGGGCAACTTCGGCTCGCTCGACGGCGACGGCGCGGCAGCCATGCGCTACACCGAGGCACGGCTCACCGCGCTCGCCGAGGAGATGCTCGACGACCTCGGGCACGACACCGTTCCCTTCCGCGCCAACTACGATTCCACGCTCGACGAGCCGATCGTCCTGCCGTCCGCGATCCCACAGCTCCTGATGAACGGCTCGACCGGGATCGCGGTCGGCATGGCGACCAACATCCCGCCGCACAATCTCCGCGAGATCATCGCGGCGCTGGTTGCGCTGATCGACGACCCGAAGCTCGACGTCAAGGATCTCGTGAAGCACATCAAGGGCCCCGACTTCCCGACCGGCGGCGAAATCCTCAACGGCAAGAAGGAGATCCGCGAGATCTACGAGACGGGCTAGGGCGCGATCCGCCTCCGCGGCGAGTACAAGGTCGAGACCCAGGCGCGCGGCAAGAAGCTGATCGTCGTCACCTCGATCCCGTACACCGTCAACAAGTCGACGATGGTCGAGGAGATCGCCAACGAGATCATGGCGCGGAAGCTGCCGCTGATCGTCGACGTCCGCGACGAGTCGACGACCGACGTGCGCATCGTGCTGGAGCTCAAGCCCGACGCCTCGCCCGAGGCGGCGATGGCGTATCTCTACAAGCACACCGCGCTGCAGACGAACTTCAACGTCAACCTCACGTGCCTGAAGCCGACGACCAATCCCGCCGTCGGCCAACCGGCGCGCGTCACGCTCCGCGACCTCTGCCGGGAGTTCCTCGACTTCCGCATGCTCGTCGTGACGCGGCGGCTCGAGCACGAGAAGAAAAAGCTCCTCGAGCGGCTCCACATCCTCGAGGCGCTCGCCAAGATCTACGACGACCTCGACGCCGCGATCCGCATCATTCGCAAGTCCGAGTCGCGCGCCGACGCCGCCGAGAAGCTCATGAAGCACTTCGATCTCGACCAGGTCCAGGCGGACGCCGTCCTCGAGATCCGCCTCTACCAACTGGCGCGTCTCGAGATCGAGAAGATCCGCGCCGAGATGGCGGAGAAGAGGAAGCGCTTGAAGGAGATCGAGGCGCCTCCTCGCGAAACCGAAGGAGCGCTGGAAGCTGATCCGCGCCGACTTGACGCGCATCGACGAGAAGTTCGGCGACAAGCGCCGCACGAGCTTCGCCGGCGCCGGCGACGAGCTCGAGTACGATCCCGAAGCGTACATCGTGCACGAGGACGCGACCGTCGTGCTGTCGCGCGACGGCTGGATGAAGCGCGTCCGCGAGGTGAAGGACCCGACCTCGACGCGCCTCCGCGAGGGCGACGCGCTCGCGGCTTTGCTGCCCGGGCACGACGCGCGATCGGCTGGTGCTGTTCTCGTCGAAGGGCAGCGTCTACGTGATGCGGGTCGGCGACGTGCCGGCGACCACCGGCTATGGCGAGCCGGTGCAGTCGCTTTTCAAGTTCGGCGACGGCGAGCGCGTGGTGGTAGCGCGGCTCATCCGGGAGGTGAGCACGAGCCCGAAGGGGGCGGCGCCAAATGACGCCCAGCCCGCGCTTCCCGGCATCATCGAGCTCACGGAAGAGGTGCTGACGGTGCTGGTCGCGACCGCCAACGGCTACGGCTTCCGCGCCACGCCCGATCTCACCGAGACCACGCGCGCCGGCCGCAAGCTCGCGCGCGTCGGCGACGGCGACGAGATCGTCAGCGTCGACGTCGTCAGCGGTCCGGTCGCGATCGTCGCGACGGCACGCGGCAAGATGGTGCGCTTCGCGGTCGACGAGGTGCCCGAGCTCGCCGGCCCCGGACGCGGCGTCATCTTGATGAAGCCCGACTCGAAGGAGGACGACCGCATCGTCGGTGCCCTCGCGCTCGGCAAGAAGGACGACTTCCTCGCCGTCACCGGCGAGGGCAGCGAGCGCAAGATCGGCGTCGGCGAGGTGCCTTTGGGCAAGCGTGCGCAGAAGGGCCAGAAGGTCGTGAAGCGCGGCGGCGTCGCGGCGATCAAGCGTGTGGAGGCGGAGGCGTAACCCCATGGCAGCGACCTACACCGCAAAAGACATCCTCGTTCTCGAAGGCCTCGAGCCCGTCCGCCGCCGGCCCGGCATGTACATCGGCGGCGTCGACGAGACCGGCCTCCACCACCTCATCTGGGAGATCGTCGACAACTCCGTCGACGAGGCGATGAACGGCCACGCCGACCGCATCGCCGTCACCCTCCACAAGGACCGCGCGTCGATCACCGTCAGCGACAACGGCCGCGGCATCCCGGTCGACAAGCATATGCAATACAAGAAGCCGGCGCTCGAGCTGATTTTGACGACGCTCCACGCCGGCGGCAAGTTCGAGGCCAAGAACTATTTCCACTCCGGCGGCCTCCACGGCGTCGGCGCCTCGGTCGTGACCGCGCTCTCGGAGAGTCTCACGGCCACCGTCAAGCGCGACGGCGCCGAGTGGCAGCAGAAGTTCGCACGCGGCGTCGCGACCGGGCCGCTCAAGAAGCTCGGGCCCGCGCGCGGCAGCGGCACCACCATCTTCTTCCGCCCCGACCCGAAGATCTTCCCGAAGGTGCAGTTCGACGCCAAGCGCATCGTCGAGGCGCTGGAGGCCAAGGCCTATCTACACAGCGGCCTCACCATCGACTTCACCGACGAGTCGGACCACTCGAAGACGAGCTTCCATTTCGAGGAAGGCCTCAAGACCTACCTCGGCAAGATCATCGGCGAGGCCGGCAAGGCCCCCCTCGGCGGCGAGCTCTTCGCCATCACCAAGCAGCAGGACGACCTGCACCTGGATTGCGCCATCGCGTGGACCGACGAGACCTCGGAGAAGGTGCTGTCGTTCGTCAACAGCATCCCGACGAGCTCGGGCGGCGCCCACGAGAACGGTCTCAAGAGCGGCATCGTGAAAGCCGTCCGCAACTATCTCACCGTCCACAACCTGCTCCCGCGCGGCGTCACCATCACCGCCGAGGACGCGCGCGAAGGCATCGTCGCCGTCCTCTCGATCAAGATCCCGCAGCCGCAGTTCCAGGGTCAGACCAAGGAGCGCCTCAACAACAGCGAGGTCACGCCCGTCATCGACGGCATCATCCGCACCGCCGTCGAGAACGCCCTCAACGCCAACCGCACTGCCGGTGACGTCATCGCCAACCGCGTGATCCTGGCGTCACGCGCCCGCAGCGCGTCGCGCGCCGCCGCCGAGCAAGTCACGCGGAAGAGCGCCATCTCCCATCGCTTGAATCTCCCCGGGAAATTGGCCGACTGCAGCTCGACCGACCCCAACGAGTGCGAGCTCTTCATCGTCGAGGGCGACTCCGCCGGCGGCTCCGCCAAGCAAGGCCGCGAGCGCAAGTTCCAGGCGATCCTCCCGTTGCGCGGCAAGGTGCTCAACACCGAGCAGGCGTCGACCGTGAAGGTGCTCGGCAACAAGGAGCTCGCCGACATCGTCTCGGCGCTCGGCTGCGGCGCCGGCAAGGACTTCGACCCGAAGAAGCTCCGCTACCACAAGATCTGCCTCTTGATGGACGCCGACTCCGACGGGAATCACATCTGCACTCTTCTGCTGACGTTCTTCTACCGCCACATCCCCGAGCTCATTAAGCAGGGCTACGTCTACATCGCGCAGCCCCCCCTCTATCGCGTCGAGATCGGCAAGCAGGTGCAGTGGGCCCGCGACGACGCCGCCCGCGACAAGATCCTCGCCGGCCTCAACGGCAAGAGCACCAAGGTCCACGTCACCCGCTTCAAAGGCCTCGGCGAGATGAATCCCGCCGACGCTCAAGGAGACGACGCTCGACCCCGCTCGCCGCGCGATGCTGCGCGTGTCGATCGGCGACGCGGCTGCGACCGAGACGGCGATTCAGACGCTCATGGGCAAGGAAGTGGCGCCGCGGTTCGAGTTCATCATGGAGCGCGCGCCGAAGGTGGATGAGATCGACGTGTAGCCGGCGCTCGTACGGGAGACGCGGGCGGGGGAGGCGGTTGCACGCGAGGCGGTCGTCGGTGAGCACCAGCGATCGCCGACGTACGTAGCGAGCGGCGGCGCGCCGACTCGCACGCCGAGCTCCCATTCGATCGCGGACGGCGCCGTGCCGGACGCGCGAATCGTGCCATCGTGAAGCCCGTGGAGGTGATGCGCCGCGCAGACCGTGGTGCGATTGTCACGCGTGTTGGCGCCGCCCCGCGAACGAAACGTGATGTGGTGATCGTGCAAGTTCCGCCGCGAGCTGCAGGCCGGGACGGTGCATCGCCAACCGTCGCGGGCGAAGATCGGATCGTGATGTCGCGGGGTGCTCTCCCAGTAGCGCAGTACGTGGTGCAAAAGGCTCTCGAGCGCCGTCCAGCGCGGGGCGCCAGGCGGCGCGAACGCGTCGAGGGTATCGCGCATCAATGCGACCACGGACGTCGGCCCGATGAATGAGATCTGCGCGTCCGCGACGGAACGCGCACCGATTTGCACATCGCCCGCCGGTGACAAATCGCGGCACTCTTTCGCGGACACGGATCGAAGCGACGATTCGCGGCACTGCGCGACGGCCGCTGCGACCGGCGACGCGAGCCGACTGTCGAGCGGCGGCGGCGCGAGCGACGCGTCCGCTCCGCGGACGTCGCGCGCCTCGAGGACCCAGTTCACTTCGTCGTCGAGCCGGCGGACGGTGACGATTTCGGCGCGCTCGATCCAGGCCGCCGCATTGGCGCGCTCGAGGACCGGTAGCAACGAGAGGGCCCGCACCCACGACAGGCGCCCATCGTGATAGGCGCGCGCGAAGTCGTCGCTCCGCGAGGTCGCGCGCTCGACCTTCGCGAGCGCCCACGCCTTGCGCATCGAGATGCCGAGGCGCTCACGAACGTAGTCGTCGAGCTTCACGTAGCCGAGCATGCGGTAGAGGCGGTGGTCGACGAGGACGCGCAGGAGGCGCCCGATCCGCGGCTCGCTGGTGCGGATCACGCTGATCGCTTCCTTCAACCGCGCGTCGAGGGCGAAGGCATCGGGAGGTGTCGTCTCCTTCGGTGCATCGATGCTCTTCGGGCTCGCATCGAGGGTCGAAGTCGCGTCGTGGGCCGAGCCTGCGTCGACCGCGATACCGCTCCCGATCCGGAAGGCTTTCGGCAGGTTCGAGTCGCCGACCGTCGCGTCGTGCGCGCTACCCGGCGATGGGACGTCCGGCGTGGTGCGGTCCGTTCGAGCGGCCCCGTCGCGTTTTTCCCTTCGGGCGAGCCGCACCGCCTCCATCAGCGTTCGGTCGCCGACCCACGCGTCCGTGGGACGGCCCGAAAATCCCTCGGCGGCAATCGCCTCCGCCGCTTGCCAGGTCGCGAGCGGTTGACCGGCCACTCGCGACGCCAGCTCCAGCGCGCGACGCCAGAGCGCCCGCACTCGGCTCGGGCACACGATGCGCCAGCGAATCGCCGGCTCGCCGTCGATCTCGTCGGCGATCGGATCGGGATCGGGCGGCACGTCGCGCGGTGCGCGAGCACGTTTGGCGAGCCGTTCGATCTCGTCGACCGTGCAACGGCGCGCGACGGTCAGCCAATGCTCCTCATTTTCTATGGAGGCGACGCCGCAGATCGCACGTGCCTGTGCCCACGAGAGCTCGGAGCGATCGTACGCCCGTGACACCGCCGGGAGCGTGTCGAGACGGGCCGCCAGCCATGCCGCCGCTTGCAGGGTTCTTCCCGATACGCCGAGCCGCTCGCGCGCGTAGTCGCTGAGGCGCACGAAACCGAGCCGACGGTAGAGCCGCAGGCGCACGAAGATCCGGGCGGCGCACCCGAGCTCCCGGCGCATCGCCGCCTCGCTGCGACACGCGAGCCTCAGCTCGACGTCGACGCCCGCGGCGAAGCGCGAACGCTCGGTTTGCAACGTTCGGTCGTCGACGGCCGCGGGCTGCGGGCACGGCCGGGTGGTACCGGCCCGACGCAGGTGCACCGTGCGCCCGGTCCCCGAGCGACGGCTACGAAATCGCGTCCACCGTAGGCGCCACGTCGCCGAGCGGCTCATGATACGCTTCCCATCGTCGATCTATACGGATCTGTTGTCGATGCTGCTGCGGTTTCAGCAGGCGAACAATAGGCGAATCGAGACCCACTGTCAATCGAAATCGGTCCCGAGGTGCATACGAGCAGCCGTCTCGGGCCCGGGCACGAGCCAACGGCGTTATTACTTTCGGCCAACTCGGGCGCCAGGTCGAGTATCTGCACCGCTGGCAGACTCGCGGTCGTGTTAAGCACGCGTACATGATCCTGTTGGCCATACGCGAGTGTCTTCGCACGAAGAACTATCGGTCCACGCTTCGTGATGTGCTTGCGTGGCGAGAACGCGGACAAACCGTAGTTTGAGGAGGTCACATGACGTTCTTGCCGAGCGTAGTTCGAGCAGAGTACCGCGGGGGACACTCGATACACGTTACATTCAATGATGGGTTGGAGCGTGTTGTCGACTTCGGCAGATGGATCAAAGGTCCGGTGTTCGAACCGCTTCGAGCCCCAGCCTATTTCGCGCGCTTCTTTCTTGAAGGGGGTACTGTCACGTGGCCGAACGGGGCCGACATCGCTCCCGAGACGCTGTACGAGCAAGCGAAGTCGAGTGCAGCTGCCTAACTCGCCGCTGCAGCGGACCGGCGGCGCCGGCCGCTGAGCGGCCGCAAGCCGTTAGACCACGCCCTTGAAGGGTCGACCAATGTTCCAGCCAAAGCGCATCGAACGGGGTGAGCGAATCGCGATCCGCATCACGAAGCGCCAACGCGACCTCATTCTCAAGCACACATTCGTTGGTGGCGACCTTCAGAACCGGATACGTGTTGGAACCGCCGACGTGTCCGGTGTGGTTGTCTTTCTCGATGGACGATCTCGATGAGCTACTCGGATTCGTCGCGGCCGAAGGGAACCACAGCAAGGACCGGAAGGTCGCGAGGCAGCTCGATATCCTTTTCCAGGTTCTCAAAGACATCGAAGAAACCCATACAGACGAGGACATCGCCGCGTCATCCTCTTCGTTCAGTCCTTCTCCTCGACCGCGGGCAACGTCAAAGCAGGGCCAATACCTCGCCTTCATCTACTACTATGCGAAGATCAATGGGCGACCACCGGCCGAGGCTGACCTGCAACGCTACTTCAATGTTTCTGCGCCAGCGGTTCACCAGATGGTCGTCACCCTGGAGGAACGAGGATACATCGCGCGTACCGCGGGTAAAGCGCGATCGACGCGCCTGCTGGTGTCACGCGAGGAAATTCCGGATCTCGAATAGGCAATGCGAGCATGAAGGCGCGGTCTAGCAAAGCGGTGGAGCAGACCCGCGGGGAACTGACCCGCCACATGCGAGCGCCTACGGCCTGGGAGGGTGGAACCCCTCAAAGCCGTAGCGGCCTGAACACGCTCCGCAGGCACCACGGCTGCTTCTTCGGCTGACAAACTGGCGCCACATCCGATGACTACCCAGGCCGGATCGCGAGCCCTATACTGCCGCCGTGTCGCTGCTGGAGTCCCTCTTCGAGGCACTGAATCACGCCGGCGTGCGTTACGTCGTGGTCGGTGGCGTCGCGACGGTGCTGCATGGGTTTGCGCGACTCACGGCCGACGTCGATCTCGTGGTCGATCTGGCCCCGAGCGAAGCACGGAAGGCAATCGAAGCCCTCGTCGGCCTTGGTCTCCGGCCCCGTCCACCGGTCGACCCGGCGGCGTTCGCCGATTCCGACGTGCGCGAGTCCTGGATACGCGACAAGGGTATGCGGGTCTTCTCGTTGTGGGATCCGAGCCGACCCATGCGCGAGGTCGATCTGTTCGTCGAGCATCCGATCGAGTTCGAAGGGCTCTTTGCGCGCGCCGAGACCGTCACGCTCGACACGACGACCGTCCGTGTCGCATGTATCCCGGACTTGATCGCGCTCAAACGCCTGGCGAATCGCCCCCAAGATCTCGCCGACATCGAGGCCCTCGAAGCGATCCTGCAAACCAAAAAGCCCGCGGATGGCTGACCCGATTTCTCCAACGCCGAGCGGCGAGGACGACTGGGGAGCGGGATGGGAGTCGCACCGCCGTCGCCAACTGACGTTCGCGCTCGCCGCGACGCCGGCGGAACGTTTGCGCTGGCTCGAAGAGATGATCGCGGTCGCGCATCGCAGCGGCGCGCTGCCGCGACCGCGGCCCGACGCCGATCCGCAAGGTTCCGGCTAGCCGCCTCCGAGTTCCTGCGGCCGACCGGCGACGTGATACGACACCGGCGATGGCCTCGGACGCGACCCAATCGAAGATCGTTTCGCTCATCGCCCAGGAGCTCGGCGTCGGCCTCCATCAGGTGGCGGCGGCGGTCGCCTTGCTCGACGAAGGGTCGAGCGTGCCGTTCATCGCGCGCTATCGAAAAGAGGCGACCGGCAACCTCGACGATACGCAGCTCCGCACCTTGGAAGAACGCCTCCTGTACTTGAGGGAGTTGGAGGCGCGGCGGGCAGCGATCCTGGCGTCGATCGAGGAGCAGGGAAAGCTCACCGCTGAATTGCGCACGGCCATCGCGGCGGCCGCGACCAAGCAAGCGCTGGAAGACCTCTATCTGCCGTACAAGCCGAAGCGCCGCACCCGGGCGCAGATCGCACGCGAGGCCGGCCTTACGCCGCTGGCCGATGCCCTGCTCGCTGACCCGACCCTCGATCCCGACGAGGAAGCCGCGAAGTATCTGATCGTGCGACCGGCCGCGGAAGGCGTCGAGCCGATCGACGTGCCGGAAGCACGTCGCGAACGGCAGCGTTTTGCGGCGCTCGCGCACGCGGCCGGGGCCAGCGACGATCTCGCCCTGGCACCGCCCGCGCTCCGCCCATCCGCGCCACGCGCCGCGGCTCCGTAGCAGCGTCTCGACGAAATTCTTCATCGGCGCCGCGCGGTCTATCCCCGCAGCCGGCGCGGTGCTCGCCATGGGACGCTCGCTTCGTGCCGACGGCGGCGAATCGCTCACCACTGCGCGGCGCCGATCGCGGCGTCCAGGACGGCGAGACGCGATTCGTTGTCGGCCTGGCTGCCTGCGAACACCGGGCTCGCCATGGCTTGGAGCAACGCCTGCCGCGCTTCGAGCAGGTAGGGCAGAGTCGCGCTGTCGGAGGCCAGGCAGGCACGGTTCTGCAGGACCACATGGAGATTGTAGGCGGCGACGGGATGGACGGTGCCGTCGCCGTCGCCGGTGCCGTGCTCGGCGAGGGCGCGGAATGTCGCGGCCGCCTCGTCGAGACGGACGGCCGCCGCTCCGGCGTCCTCGAGCAGCGCGAGGGATTGCAGCGCCGCCCCGCGATAGAAGCCGAGATCGACCCACGCCGCGCGCTGTGTGTCCGGGGTGATCTTCTCGAGCGCATCGGCGAAGCGGGCCGCGGCGTCGGCATAGGCGCGGCGCTTGGGGTCGCCTTCCAGCCGTTCGCCCCGACAGAACGCCGCGTAGCCGTGGAGGTTGAGCATCGACGCGAGAAAGGCGGGATTGGCGTCCGGCCCCGCGACTTCGATCGCTTCACCGAGGACCGACTCCGCCTCCTCGTACGTGGCGACCGCGCTGGCGCCGTCTTGCGTACCGGCGAGGTGGATCAGGGCGTTGCCGAGAAGCTGTCGGGTTTCGGCCCACTCGAGCGGATTGCTATCGCGACCAATCCGCCGGCTGGCGGCGCGCGCCTCCGCGACCGCCGCGCGGGGATCGGGCTCCGCCGGGGGCGGTGTCGGCACCGCTTCGGGGGGCGGCCCGCCGCCGAAGAGTCGTTTCATGAATCCGATCGCCATGCTCCCGTTGAGATTTTCTCCGCCGGAGCATAGTGGCACGGGCTCGAAGAAAGAAGCGCCGAGCCGAGTGCACTTCAAACGAATCGATCAGCTGCGAGGCCTGGCCGCGCTCGCCGTCGTGCTCTGTCACGTGAAGGGCTCGGCCGAGGGCGTCGTCGCCGATCCCGCCCACCAATCGCTGCACTGGCTCTCGGGGTTGATGGGCTGGGGCTATCTCGGCGTGCCGCTCTTCTTCGTGATCAGCGGCCTCTGCATTCACCTCCCCGCGGCGAGCGCGCTGGCGGCGGGCAGACCGGCGCGGCCGCGTTGGCGGCAGTTTTTCCAACGGCGATTCTGGCGACTCTATCCCTCGTACCTCGCGGCCCTGGCGCTGGCGGCCGGCCTTCTCCTCGCAAGTCGCGGCGGATTGCCGCTCGGCTGGCGCGGGGTGCTCGCCGAGGTCTTCATGGTCCACACGCTCCATCCCGCGACGTTCGCGGGTCTGAACCCGCCGGACTGGACGCTGGCGATCGAGGCCCAGCTCTACCTCGCGTATCCCATCGTCTGGGTCCTCTTCGCGCGCCTCGGGGGCTGGCGCGGGGTCGGGGTCGTGATGGCGGCGACGATGCTCTTCCGCGCGAGCTTGAACTTCGACTGGGTGCCGTCCTCGCTCGGTGCCGTCGCGTGGGAGATCTTCCTGGCGCGCTGGTTCGAATGGGCCCTCGGGGCCTTGCTCGCGCTCTGGGCGGTCGACCTCGTGAAGATGCCGCGGCTCGCACGGGCTCCCGCCGTTGCGGCACTGGTGCTGGCGCTCGCGGTCTGTGCCGAGTGGGAGATGTGGCGACCCGGCTGGTACACCTTCAAGGAGCCGCTCTACGGGGTCGCCTTCGCGCTCGTGGTGTTGGCGACGCTCCATCGCGAGCGCGCCGGCAAGCCCACCGCGGTGACCACGATCGGCCGCCGCCTCGCCGACGTCGGGGCGTACTCCTACAGTCTCTATCTCGTGCATCAACCGATCCAGTTCTTCTTCGAGCCGCCGGTCCGGCGGGTGGCGGCCGCGGGGTTTCTCGGCCTCCAGCCGCTCACGGTGAGCTTGTTCCTCATGACCGCGACCACGCCGCTGGTGCTGGTGGTAGCGCGCGTCTTGTATCGCTACTGCGAGGCGCCGTGCCTTGCGATCGCTCGGCGGGTCGGGCGCGAGGCGCCGTCGCAGCGCGCCGCCGACCATCCCGCGGTCGCCCGCGCCGATCTCGGTCACGCGAGCCCAAGCGGCGTCCTCGAACCCCGCAACTGAGCGGGACATGTCGATCCGGCCCCTCCTCGTTCGATGAGGAGGTGAACGCCCAAATCCACGAGGAGATCGATCATGGCAGAGTCCACCAACACCATCCGCCTCCACCGCGTGCTGCGCGCGTCCGCCGAGCGCTTGTATCGCGCCTTTCTCGATCCCGACGCGATGGCCAAATGGCTCCCCCCGCACGGCTTCACGGGCAAGGTTCACCAGATGGACGCTCGGGTCGGCGGCGGCTATCGCATGTCGTTCACGAACTTCGGCACCGGCACGAGTCATTCCTTTCGCGGCACCTACGTCGAGCTCACGTCCAACGAGCGCATCCGGTACACCGACGCATTCGACGACCCCAATCTGCCCGGCGAGATGCCGGTGACGATCACCCTCCGGACCGTCTCTTGCGGCACCGAGCTCGCGATCGTGCAGGAGGGCTTGCCCGCGGTGATTCCGGTCGAGGCCTGCTACCTCGGCTGGCAGGAGTCGTTGTCGCAGCTGGCACAGCTCGTCGAGCCGACGATCCCGGATGGGGCGTAGCGCACGCGCGGACGGACGATTCGGAGACGAACGGAAGCGTCCCTTCATGTTGCTCACCGGATGGTGCGGCGAGGTGTGCAAAGCCTCCTGCTGACCTCGCGGCGCCACCGCGCGAAACATTCTGCGCCAGATTGATT
Organism: uncultured delta proteobacterium; assembly: GCA_963774015.1. Lineage (GTDB taxonomy): Bacteria > Desulfobacterota > Binatia > UTPRO1 > UTPRO1 > UTPRO1. The sequence continues at coordinate 467,253 of CAVZDH010000011.1, read as the reverse complement.
CAAGATCGCGCGTTCGGTGCCGTCGACGGTGTTTCTTTCGTTGACGCTCGCGGAACGCGTTGAGTACACGCGCACGACGTAGTGGCGAACGCCACTGTCGCGAGCGTGATGACGGACGAACCAGCAGACCGCGGAACGCGAACGTCGGCGGTTCCGAAGACCGCGCAAGTCGTTGCGTACATCTTCTTCGGGATCGTCTCGCTCGCGTTGGTTGATCCGTTTGGGCTCGAGGAGGCGTCGCGCCTGCGGATTCAGGATGGCGTGAACCGGGTCGTTGCCGATCGCTATCCCACCAAGGTCGGGGGTGAGCGCGAGCGATGCGAGGGCCGCGCGCACGGCGCCGCGCGGGTCACGCTGGCGCTGTGGCACGAGGAAGACCTCACGCGGCTGAGGAGGTCGTGGCCCCTCTCGTACCGTGACCATGCGTGGGCATTGTGGAGGATCGCGAAGGGCAAGCCGCGCGCCATTTTTGTCGACGTGCTCTTCAAGGATCTGCGTCCCAATCAGGGCATCGAGAAACTGCGCCGGACGCTCTTCGTCCTGTGGCGTCGGCACATTCGCTTGTACGTCGTGAATGGAGGCGGCTGCAGCGACGCAGGCGTCATGCCCCAGGCCTACACCGCGCCCGATCCGCGAACGTGTACGATCGCACCCGCGCCTGCAAAGAGAGCGTCCGTGCCCGGTCCGTCGCCGACGGCGACGTGCTCCGAGCGCGGGGTTGCGACGACGGTTCCCGCGCCGCGCATGGACGACACCGAGGACGGCGTGACGCGGGAGTATCACCTCTTCGCCGACAAGGCAGCGAAAGCCTCGTGGAAGGATCTCCGCCTCGAGTGCACGACGGCGGCGCTCCGCATGCACCTCGACGATGCGCCGGAGCCGGAGGGTCAGGAGGAAGGAGAGAAGCTGAGCGATTACTGGAGACCGCTCGTCCTGTGGTGGGGCACGAACCGCCCACCTGCGTCGCGGACCGACGTGGTCGAGAACGCCGGCCGCTGGATCTTCGATGCGGACTTGCGGACGCCGGCCGAGAGCTTGCCGTTCAAGCAGGTCCGAGCGGCTGACCTGTTGAAGTTTCCCGGGATGGGGCCCGGAGAGACGGTCGGCGACATGTTCGGCGACACGCTGGTGATCTACGGCACCGCATTCGAAGCCGCGGCGGACGAGGCTGCGACGGCCATCCACGAAGAGCCGGTGAGCGGCGCGGCCGTGCACGCGATGGCGCTCGACAATCTGCAGTGCTGGGGGCCTCGCTACGTGAGACGATATCCGGTGTCCGCGGTCAGTCGCGGCGGTCTCGGTATCACCTGGATCGACGTCGTGATGTTGATGCTCGGCGGGCTGACGCTGCCGCTCGTGCGTCACCTGCAGCATGCGCCATCCACCCGGAGGCTGTTCGGTCGGGTCGCCGGTGCGGCGCCAGCACATCGCCACTACGCGCTCTCGACGTTCGTGCGCTACGGGCCGGTGTTTCTGATGGCGTTGCTGTGCAACTTGCTCGTGCCTTTTCTCTTGGCGGCGATCGTCGGGACGGTAGCCTTTTACTGTCTCGGCGCGGCTCCCGTGAATTTTGCCGCCCATGCCTTCGTTTGGATCTTCGCCAACGAAGCCTTCGAGCTCTACGAGCGTTTCGAGGAGCGAGACTCCCATCACAAAGCGAACCCGAGGAGGAACAATGTCGTCACGTAGCTTCTACTGTTTGGTGGTCTTGCTGATCGCTTCCGGTTCCGCCGCCGCTGAGAACATCACGGCGAAAGGCGTCAAGGCCGGGCTCGCCGATTGCTACGCCCAGAAGACGGCGGAAGATCCGGTTGGGGTCGTAAAGAAGGCGGAGTGGCCCGGGGCGATAACGTCGACAGAGACGTACAAGGACCGCGCGCTTTTCCAGATCGGCACCCGCAGCTGCTGGATCGAGCGCAGCCAGCTCGAGATGGACCTGCCGCCTCCGAGCGAGTGCGCGGGGAGCGGCCGGAGCCACTCCACCCGCGGGATGGGCGAGGGTGGCAAGTGCCAATGACGGCGGCGCGCTCGGCAGTGGTTGCGCTGGCGCTCATGCTCGCGGGCTGTGCGGGCGCGATGCCGCGCATGCCGGGATCCGTTCCGGGACCGCGCATCGCGACGCTCGCCGGGAGCTCCTACCATTTCGGGCCGACGGCGCTCGGGCAGGACCGTGACGTCGACTATCATCGCGCGATCTTGAGCGGCCTCGTGTCGGCGCCGGGTCTGCGGAAATATCTCGAAGGCATCGTGCAAAAGCTTCTCGCCGCATCGCCGGTGAGCGGCGTGCCGGCGCGTGTCTACGTCAAGGCGACGTGTGTCTTCGGTGCCGAGTCGTCGGGCGACGCCAACATCTACGTGAACTATCGGACGCTCGAACGCGTGGAGTCGGAGGACGAGATGGCGGCGATTCTCGCGCACGAGCTCGCACACATCATCCTCGGACATCCGTCGTCGGATATCGTCGAGGACGTGCAAGCGCGGTTGCTGCGATACACGGGGCTGGCACTTGCCGTGCACGGCGCCATCGCCCGTCAGTATGGAATGAACGCCGGCCTGGGAGTGCATGCCGCGACGGCGGCCGGTGAGGCTCTCCTGTTGCAGCTGAACCAAGGCGTGATCGGTCCGGCCTGGGTGCGCTCGCAGGAAGAGGAGGCGGACCTCTTCGGTCTGGACCTCTTGATTCGCGCTGGCTACGACCCGCGCGCGATGGAAGTGAGCCTCGATCGGCTGTACGCGGCCGAGCAGGAGAAGCTCGACGAGCAGGGCTTCAACGAAGAGGTGAAGTCGCTTTTCAAGGACCACTGGCCCGAGCTGATCCAAGCCGGACGCGACGAGGTCGTGAAGACGGTCGTTACGATGTGGTTCAAGTCGATCGCGGAGGATCTGCGACGACAGCATCCCGATACCTTGAAGCGAAAGGATCTCGTCCAGAAGTACCGCGAAAAGAACTATGCCTCGGTCCCGCTCCATGAGCCCGACATGGTGGCGTGGCACGAAGCGACACAGCGCAAGGACAAACAGACGAAGCGCATCTTCCGGAGCTACAGCGATGCCATCGAGGCGAGCGGCCGCCTCGCCAAAGGCGAGTCGGCAGAAGCCCTGAAGCTCGTACAGGAAGCGGCAACGCCCGAAATGCGCGACCACGTCTTCATTGCCGATGCGCTCTACCGCGTGCGCAACGCCACCGGCGAGCGGCGCGACTCGTCGGTTCAAGTATTCGACCCGCCCGCGCGAAGCCCGGAGCCGGCATGGCTCGCGTTTCAGGAGATCGGCTTCGCCCAGCTCGCGACCGGCAAACGCGACGCCGGGATCGGAACGCTGGAGCGCGGGTACGACCGATTGCAGCGGCCTCCCGACGCGATCCCGCCGCTGCTCTACGCGTATGAGCGCGTCGGCGCGAAGAGCAAAGAGGCCGCTCTCGCCGCGGATTGTGCGGCGCGCTTTCCGCGGCTCGACTCGGTCGGTGGCTGCAAAGCCCACGACCCGAACCAGAAGGCGGATGCCGGTGCCGAGCACCAGGAGAGCTCGGGGAATGCCTGGCAGCGCTTCGTGCCAGGCGGCGGCGCGATGATGCCGCGGCCGTAGTCGATAGCCGACGCTGGCGGCAGGGTTCTCGGGTTGAGTCCTCTCGACATAGTTCCCGGTACCAGAAGTGATCGTGGCCTTGGCCGACGGCAGAACGTTGACCATCCCCCTCGGTCGTCCCGTGGCCTGGCGCATGGCAGCGGCGCTTGGGCGAGCCCAAGGCATCCGCACCCAGCGTGGCTCAGAGAAGCCCCGTTCGGCGCGTGTCAATGAGATGAGAGAGGGGCGTCACGAAATTACTGTCCCACGGCTGTGATGAGCGGGGCGTCGCCGTCGGCGCCCGCGACCGTGAGTCCCTCGATTGCGGGGGTACCTCCACCCTGCATCGCCGTCGTGGCGTCGCGCGGCGAGGCGCGGAGCGCGCCGTGGTGTCGGGATCGGAGACTGGGAACGCCCTCACGGTCGAGTGCGGGCGGATTGATCCAGACGGCGGTCGGCGCCTGGGGCGCCCGCGGTGGTCGTCCCTTGAAGCGCGCGGGATGCGCGTGAAAGGCGGCGTCGAGGGTCCGGGTGCGCGCCCGCAGAATGGCCGCGGTCTCGCCGTAGTGGACACTCGCCGGGGTGAGAAAGCCGATGCCGCTGTGCCGATGGTCGTCGTTGTACCAGGCGAAGAACGGCCGCAGGAAACTCAGGCCGTGCTCGCGCGAGCCGAAGCGATCGGGAAACGCGGGCCGCGACTTGAGCGTGCGAAACTGGGATTCGGAGAACGGGTTGTCGTTGCTGGTGTAGGGGCGCGAGAGACTCGCGGTGATCGACAAGTCGGCGAGCAACTGGCCGAGCGTCTTCGACGTCATCGCCGGGCCGCGATCGGAATGCAGCGTGAGCGCCGTCGCGTCCCCGAGTCCCTGCTTCTCCACCGTCTCGCGCACCAGCCGCTTGGCCAGCGCCCCCGACTCGCGATCGGCCAAGAGCCAGCCGACGACGTAGCGACTGAAGATGTCGAGGATCACGTAGAGGTAGAAGTACGTCCACTTCTCGGGGCCCTTGAGCTTGGTGATGTCCCAGGACCACACTTGGTTCGGCGCCGTGGCCAGGAGCTCGGGCCGCGTCGCCGGCGGGTGCCGGAGTTGGTCGCGCCGCTCGCGCACTTCGCCGTGCCGAGCGAGGAGGCGGTACATCGTGCGGACCGAGCAATGGTAGACGCCCTCCTCGAGCAGCGTGGCATGGATCGCCGCCGGAGCCTGATCGACGAAGCGCGCCGCGTGGAGGACGGCGAGGACCGCCTGCTCCTCGACCGCGGTGAGCGCCAGGGCGGGCCGCGGAGGGGGCGGCGCCGCCGCGCCGGCCGGGCGGCGCCAGCGGTAGAAGCTCGCCACCGCCACCTGCAGCGCCCGACACGCGGGCGTGATGCCCACCTCGCGGGCCAGGTCCACGACCGCGCCCATTACGGCGCGTCCTCGCTCTCCTCCGCCAGCGGGATCCCGAGCAGGCACGAGATTTTTTTTTGGACGGCGATGATCACGTGCGCTTGGCGCAGCGCCTCCCGCAGGTGCGCATTCTCACGCTCGACCTGCGCCAGCCGTTTCTCTCCCGGGCTGTGCGTGGCTTTGCGTCCGCGGGTCCGCGCCACCAGCCCGGCCAGCGCCCCGGCCCGGCGCTGCTCACGCCACATACTCAGGTGCGACGTGTACAGCCCCTCGCGCCGGAGCAACGCTCCGACCGCGCCCGCTTCCTGACACGCGTCGGCCTCCTCGACGATGCGCAGCTTGTACTCCGCCGTGAAGCGGCGCCGCTGCGCTTTCGCCGGCACCTCGGGGTCCGCGCGCTGGACCGTCCCCACCAGCGCGCGCGCGCCCGCAACTCCAGTCGCCCTACGGGCTCCTTCCGTTCCGGGCGCCCCGGCCACCGCCCCTCCTGCTCCCTTCACCTTCGCTGCCATTCCCGTGCCTTCCTCCGTCCCCGCTCCTACACTAATTTCCACCCACCCCCTCTCTCACGGTCATTGGCACAGGGGGGTTGCCCGACGGCCAACCAGCGCCGGCGAACGGTCCGGAGGACTCGTGGCACGCGACTACACCCCCCGTCGACAACGCGATTCGGTCGTGACGGCGATGGACGCGCTTCGCGCCCTCGGTCCGACCGAAGCGCGCGCCTTCGCGGAGCGCTGGCTCCCCGCCTGGACCGGCAACGGCCCCGAGCGGCTCGTCGCCTTCTACACCGACGACGTCTTCTACTCCGACCCGGCGCTTCCCGACGGGTCCGCGGCCGCGCCGCGCTCCGCGCGTATTTCCGCAAGCTCCTCGCCCGCAACCCCGCCTGGATCTGGACCCACCGCAGCTCGATCCCTCTCGCCGACGGCTTCCTCAACGAATGGCACGCCTCGATCCCCGCCGGCAGCACCACCGTCGAAGTCGACGGCGTCTGCACCGTGCAGCTCCGCGATGGGCGGATCTACCGCAACCAAGTCTACTTCGATCGCTCGGCGCTGCTCGCGGCCTTGGCGGCGGCCAAGGGAGACGCTGAAGCCGTCGCCCCGCCGCTTTCGCTGCTCCGAATCGAGACGATCGCCTGGCGCTGATCGCGATCGTCGTTGAGGGCCGCTGGGCGCGCCGCCTATAGTTCGCGGATCATGCCGCGCGACGGGTCCGCAATCGAGCGCAGCGCGCTGGTCGGCGAGGCGTTGTCGCGCACGCGATGTCTCGCGGAACGGCGCGAGGCGGCGGCGCCGGGCGGACGGTCTTCGGAGACTTCTCGTCGGCCCGTTCACAGTCGAGCGTGCCGGTTGGATACGCATGGTGTGCATCGAGGCGGCCCGCAATCTCGTGGTTCGCGATGCTCAAAAACGAGAGCACGTCTCACTGAGCCGGTGCAGCCGACGCGGGCCACGGGCCAATCCCACGGCAGGGGACGTCACGTGTCGGCCCGCACGGCCGAGCGCCGGCGTTGGGCGGGCACACCGGCATCGGTGGCAAGTCGACGCCAAAGCCAAGGATACGGAGGCAAAAAATGCAGCCATTCACGTTCTTTATCAGCTATCGACGCCAAGACACGGCACCCATAGCGCTCCTTCTCAAGAACGAGATCGAGAAGCGGCTTCGCTTTGTCCGCGTATTCATCGACGTAGAGGACGTGGAGCCAGGCGCGAGCTTTCCCGATCGGCTCAAGCAGATGATAGACGGAGCGCACGCTACGATAGCGCTCATAGGAAAAGAATGGATGCCCAGAAAGGGGTCGGTGCCCTCGAACACAGCGGAAAGCGACTGGGTCGTATCAGAGCTCGAGTACTCCCGGTCCCCGCTCAAGCATGCAGACTCAGATCGCTATGGCCGCGCCAAGCGCTTCATCCTTCCCCTGTTCGCTGACTGCAAGCGCGACTTCGGGCAGTTCGCGTTGCCTTCTGGGCTCACATTTCTCACTGAACATCAAGCCGAGCATATTGATTATGCCAGTTGGCCGAATGCCATAGGGCCTCTGTTGGATCGAATCGCGGTATCATTGGGTCTCAAGGCGAGACCGGATCAGGACGCGTATCCGCCGCCGGATGCGGCCAAGGCCAGGACCCAGCCACTGGCCGATGCTGAACTCGCGACCATCCTCGAGTTTGACGATTACGATGGATGGTATGTGGATAACTTCGGCAACGCAGACGTTCGCTACCTCAGCAAGATATTCGAGTTCCCTCACTTCAACCAGGCAGCGGATTTCATGACGATGGTGGCAAATCACTGCCGCGTACTCGGTCATCACCCGGAATGGCGTAATGTATTCAACCATGTCACCGTGTCACTAACAACATGGGACGCACATCGCAGGGTGACGATTTATGATCTGAACCTTGCGCTGTACATGAATAAGGCGGCAAAGGCAGTGGTCCGCACATGAGCAATCCCGCCGATGCGAGTCGACGGCTGCTACGCGTCCGCGGCTGAGCTGGCAGATCCGCGCTGGGCGGACGCCTCACGAGAACGCCGCCGCGATCGCCTGCGCGCGTCCCAATCGAGAAAGAGATGACCTCAGTAAGCGTCAGCATCGATGTGCCAAGTCTCGCGGCGGGAGCTCGCTTCTATTCGGATGCCTTCGGCTTCTCGAAGTCCGGCGAGCCGGTGCCGGGAATGGCCGTCATGACGCTCGGCGCGGTCACGATCTGCCTTCTCGAGAAGAGCCCTGGCTCCAAGCCGTCCCCGGAGACTCGGGATGTCCGGCGCTACGAACGGCACTGGACGCCAGTCCACCTGGACATTCACGTCGAAGACCTGGCCGAAGCCCGTGCGCGCCGGTGCCGTCGAAGAGCAAGTCTTCGTGAACCCCGAGCATGGCTCGGCTGCATTCGGCAGCGACCCGTTCGGTCATGGCTTCTGCTTGATCGAGCGAAGGTCGTAGGCGGGGTGCCGCGTCGACATCGCCTGCTGGGCGAGGAGCCTGATGAGCGGCCGAATACACCACATCGACATCACCGTGGCCGATCTCGTCCGTTCGGCGGAGTTCTACGATCGCGTTCTGCGACTCCTCGGGTTCCGTCGAGCTCCGGACTGCGAGGGCAATCCAGTCTGGGCCGGAGCCTACGCGGAAGTGGGTCTTCAGCCCGGACGGGCAAGCTCCTGCCGTTCCCACGATCGCTACTCGCCGGGGCTTCATCACCTGGCGTTTGCCGCGCCTGATCGAGGGGCGGTGGATCAGCTGTATCGCGATCTGCAAGGTCTTGGGGTCGAGATCCTCGATCCGCCGACGACCCAATACGATCGGTACGCTCCCGGCTACTACGCGGTCTTCTTCGCCGATCCGGATGGGGTGAAGCTGGAGTATGTCTTCACCAAGGAGTGGCCGGCATGAGCAAGGCGACCTCCGGCTGTTAGACGATGCGCCTCTCCACGGCAGCTTTGGGGCTCACCGTAGTTGCCACGGTCTTCGTGTTCATTCCTTGGCTGTGCGTTCTGTTGAATGCAGCCCTTGCCTGGCCGACCCTGTCGTTCCCCGGGAGTACCATGATGGGTGGCGTTCTCATCGTCGTAGGTATCTGTGGCGCCATCATGTGCTCGCACGTCTTTCGGCGCGTCGGCCACGGCACCCCGGTTCCCACCGAGCCGCCACGGGAGCTGATCGAGTCGGGTCCATATCGACTCTCCCGCAACCCGATATATGTCGCAGATATCGTCATTCTCGTGGGCCTCGCTCTCCATCGCGGTGAGCTTATGCTCCTTATCTACAGCGCCGCCTTCGCGGTTGCCGCACATGGTTGGGTTGTGCTTCACGAGGAGCCTATCTTGGAAGAGAGGTTCGGCGATCGCTATCGTGCATACCGGGAAGTGGTGCCGCGTTGGGTCGGTCGTAGGTATTCGCTGCGCGTAAAATGAGAGCGGGCGGGACTGTCCCGCGAGCAACAAAGCCGTTTTGATACGCGAGGGCGAACGACTTGGAAGACACGAAGACTTGTCCATTCTGCCGAGAGGCCATCCACAGCGCCGCTCGGAAATGTCCGCGGTGTCAGCAATGGCAGGGGTGGTCGCGATTGTTCGTCTACGCGCCGGTCGCGATCTTCATCTTGTTCTACGTGGTCTTGTGGTTGGGGTTGGACGGCATGAGAGAGGCCCGCGTCGGTGCCTTCGAATCGCATCGCTCGGAGGTACATGTCTCCGAGTCGTCGACTCACTACGGTGCCGACGGCGCGTGTGCCAATCTTTCGACGGTCGCCCGCATACAAAATGATGGTGATGTGGCCTGGGAAGATCCGGTCGTGGAGGTGCACGCCGCTCCCCACACCGTCGGTGCGCGCGATGACCGCGGCGTAGCGTCGTCCGGGTAGCACGGCGTGCGAACGGCCCCGCGGGGGTCTGCGGTCATTCGTTTCGCCACTTCGCTACGGCGCGCTTCAGATTGCGGCCGCGCGCGTAGCCCCGCTCCTCGATCAGGTGCACGGCCGATCCGGCGCGCAGCAGCTCCTCTTCCGTCGCAACGCGACGAAGCGCGCGGAGGTCGAGCGCGTCCTGGGGGCGCGTCTTGTCGTCGGTCGCGAGAAGCTTCAGCGCGGCGAGGTGTCCGATGCGTGCCACGGGAACCTGAACGCCGGCGAAGACCTCGAGCGGCACCGCCTCGGCGACGATCTCTGCCTCGATCCCGGAGGACGCGAAGAGCAGGTCGATCACGACGCCGGATGGGCCTGGCGCCGGAGCTTGCAAACGAACCGTCGCAAGTCGGTGACGAGTTTCGTGCTCGATCACGGCCAGTACGCGGTAGCCAAGACCCGTGAGAGTGCGAACGAGGGTTTCGGCCGCGCCGTCGCTCGCGACAGCCACGGCGAGGTCGATGTCACGCGTGAACCTCGGCTCGCCGTAAGCGGAGACCGCCAAACCGCCGATGAGCGCCATGCCCACGCCCTCGCTTTCGAGATCTCGGAGGAGATGGAGGAGGACATCCTCGATGCGAGTCATCGCGCAGGCCGCGGCCATGGCACGGGCGTACCCGCTGCATCGCCGTGCTCGGCGCCCGGGCGTTCCACGAGCCATGCTGCGAGGAGGCGCTCGATCTCGCCATCGTCGGCTTCGGGATGTCGCCGGCGGAGGTTCTGCCGCATCAGATCCACGCCGGTCGCGAACATCGCGAGCGCCTGGCGCAGTCGTTGAGCGCGCGGATCAGGCCCCTCCATGGTGGACCGAGTGTAGCCTAGGCCGGTCAGGACATCCTAGTGCCGCTTGCGCGACCGGCACGCGAAGCGCACGGTGTCGTCGAATGCCGCCCATCGCTCTCGCGCGCATTGCCGACGTCGTCGAGATCGCCCGCATCTCGCGGGACCAGATCGAGGACGGGCTCGGGTGGACGTGGACGCCGAAACGGGTCGCGGCGAGCGTTCGACGGCGGGATTCGCTGGTCGTGATCGCGCGTGCCGGGACGCGCATCGTGGGCTTCGCGATCATGCGCTACCGCGACGACGACGCGCACCTCGATCTCCTCGCCGTCGAGCACGATTACCGGCGCCGCGGTCTCGGCCGGCGACTCGTCGAATGGCTCGAGGGGCCGGCGCTCGTGGCGGGGATCACGGACGTCTTCTTGGAGGTGCGCGAGTCGCGGCGCGGCGCGCGTGCCTTCTATGAGTGTCTCGGCTACCGCGCGCTCGATCGGATTGCCGGCTACTATCAGGGCCGCGAGGCGGCGATCCGCATGGGTCGTGAGCTCGGATGCCACCGGGGCGCTGAGCCATGAGCAGGAAGCTCCGGGCGCTCGAGACCGCCCGGCTGTTCTTCGGACGTCGATTCCGGGCGTGACTCCCGCAGACGTCGAGGACCTGGCGGCGCGCTTCGCGGTGCAGGCGATCCCGCACCGCGAGTGGACGCACCGCGAGCATCTCGTCGTCGCCACGTGGCACATCCATCATTGCGGGGCCGAGGAGGCGCTCGCCCGTCTCCGCGCCGGCATCCGCGCCCTGAACGACGCGCACGGTACGCCGAACTCGGCGTCGCGGGGCTATCACGAGACGATCACTCGCGCCTACGTGGCGCTCGTGGCGGAGCTCCTCGCCGACTGCCCCGCCGAGATGCCGCTCGACGCCCGGGTCGAGCGCGTGCTCGCTGGGCCTCTCGCGGCCACCGACGTTCTCCTGCGCTTCTATTCGCGCGACCGGCTGCTGTCGTCGGAGGCGCGCGCGGAATGGCTCGCGCCCGATCTCGCGCCGCTCCGCTACCCGTTCACGCGCGATTGACCGTCGGCGGGGCGTCGTTGTGGCGCGACCGCGGATCGCATAGCGAAACATCCGATGAAAGCCGCACTCCTGCGGAGCCGTACCCCGCCGACCTTCGCCTACGGTGACGCTCCCGGTCCCCGACCGGGCGCCGGGGAGATCCTGGTGCGCGTACACGCCGCGGCGGTCACACCGACCGAGCTCCTGTGGATGCCGACCGCGACGACGCGTGACGGCGCGCCGCGCCCACTCCCGCTCGTCATGGGGCACGAGTTTTCCGGGGTGGTTGCGGCGCTCGGCGCCGGCGTCGCCGATGTCGCGGTCGGGGACGCCGTCTACGGCATGAACGATTGGTTCCGCGACGGAGCGCAGGCGGAGTATTGCGTCGCGCGCGCGCTCGACGTCGCGCCGAAGCCGCGGACGCTCGACCACGCCGCGGCCGCGGCGACGCCGATCTCCGCGCTCACCGCATGGCAGGGATTGATCGCGCGGGCGCGCCTCGCTGCCGGGGAGCGCGTGCTCGTGCACGGCGCCGCCGGCGCGGTCGGTCTCTTCGCGGTGCAGCTCGCCCGCGAGCTCGGTGCGCACGTGATCGGAACCGCGTCGGCGGCCGCGCTCGAGCTCGTCCGGCGCCTCGGTGCCGACGAGGCGCTCGACTACCGGGCGACGCGTTTCGAGGCGGCGATCGATCCGGTCGACGTCGTCTTCGATACGGTCGGCGGCGATACGTTGGTACGCTCGTGGACGGTGCTCCGCCCGGGCGGCCGGCTCGTCACCATCGCCGCCTCGGCGGAAGGGACGCCGGACGCGCGGACCGAGGCGGCGTTCTTCATCGTCGCGCCCGACCGCGACGCGCTCGCTGAGATCGGCAGACGCATCGACGCCGGTCACTTGCGGGTGTTCGTCGATGCCGCGCTGCCGCTCGCCGACGCGCAACAGGCGTACGCTCGGAAGCCGGAGCGGGGCAAGGTCGTGCTCCGGGTGGAGGACTGAATGACGAAGGCCGATGTGGAGATGCACGCCGCGCCGGACCTGCGCGCCTACGTCCTCGAGCCGCCTGTCGATTTTCGCCGCGCTCGACCGACGTCGGGGTAAAGGAGGCGCCCGATGCCCATGAAGCTCTATGCCCACCCGTTTTCCTCGTACTGTCAGAAGGTCCTGATCGCGCTCTACGAGAACGAGCTGCCCTTCGAGCTCCGCATGCTCGGCCCGGGTCACGACGACGTCGCGGCCGAGCACGCCGCGCTCTGGCCGCTCAAGCGCATGCCGGTCCTCGTGGATGACGGCCGGACGGTCGTCGAGGCGTCGATCATCATCGAGCACTTGGAGCTTCACCATCCCGGCCCCGTGCGCCTGATTCCGGCGGACCCGCGGGCCGCCCTCGACGTCCGCATGATGGACCGCTTCTTCGACAACTACGTGATGACGCCGATGCAGAAGATCGTGTTCGACAGTCTCCGTCCGGCCGATGCTCGCGACCCGGGCGGCGTCACGAACGCGCGCGCCCTTCTCGACACCGCCTATCGCTGGCTCGACGCCCGCATGGCGACGCGCGAATGGGCGGCGGCCGGCGCGTTCGGCCTCGCCGACTGCGCCGCCGCGCCGGCGCTCTTCTACGCCGATTGGGTGCATCCGCTCGGCGCGGAGTCGCCGAACGTGCGTGCCTATCGCGCACGTCTCCTCGCGCGGCCGTCCTTCGCACGCGCCGTCGACGAGGCCCGACCCTACCGTTCGCTCTTCCCGCTCGGCGCACCCGACCGCGACTGACGCCCGCCTCGATTCGTTGCTCCATATCGAGACGGCTTCCGCGAAAAGCACCGCGACCTTCTTGAGGCGCACCCGTCGTGCGCCGCATAGTTCGCGCCGCACGTCGATTGCAGGAGGGCACGATGCCGACCGGAAGAGATCTCGCCAAGCTCGCGGAGACGCGTATCGGAGAGAAGTACGTCAACATCCTCGTTCCGAAGGACAACCCGAACTGGCACGGCCCCTGGGACTGCGCCGAGTTCGTGTCCTGGGTCGTCTATCAGAAGGTCGGACGGCTCTTCGGCTGCATCGACGATGCGGGGAACCCGGCGACCACGGAGGCGTACTCCGGGTCGTGGGTGCGCGATGCCTCGAACGGCACGCTCGTCGCGAGCGACCAGCCGACGGCGAACGTGACGGCGGGCGTCATCTTGATCCGCCGACCGCCGATGCCGGGGACGATGGGTCACGTCGGCATCTCCGACGGCTCCGGCGCGATCATCGAGGCCGCCGGCACGAAGCTCGGCGTAAGGCGCGGCCCGATCGAGGGACGCGAGTGGCACTTCTGGGTGAAGGTGCCGGGCGTCGCGTACACGAGCAGCGGTGCCGTCGTCACGCCGAAGCCGCTGCCGTTCCTCCTCCGCCTCGAAGACCCGAACGTTACGAGTCCGCTCGTGAAGCGGGTGCAGCGCGCCCTCAAGGCCGCGGGCTTCGATCCCGGGAAGATCGACGGCGCCTACGGACCGCATACGGTCGCCGCCGTGGTCGCGTTCCAGGACGCCAACAGGCTCGTCGCCGACGGCGTCGTCGGACCCGCGACCGCGAAGAAGCTCGACGTCGAGTGGCCGTCGGTGTGAGCGCACCTCGCGTCTGAGCCGCGCTTGTCGCGGGTCGCCGGCGGCGCTACGAGGACGACGTGCGCTCCACCGAGATCTCCTGCCTGGAAGCGCTGCCGTGTCCGCTCTGCGGCGGCGCGCTCGAGCGTGGGGCCGGCCGCGAGGGCCTGGTCTGGATCTGTCGCTCGTGCCGGGGCGGTGCGGTCACGCTGCCGATCCTCCGCAAGTTCGCGCCGCGGCCCTTCGTGAATCAGCTCTGGCAGACGGCATTGCACCATGGACGGCGGTCGGCGCTCGCGTGCCCGGCATGCCTTCACCCGTTCGCCGAGGTCGCGAGCGTCCACGCGCTGCATCTCGGCGTTTGTGTGCGCTGCTACTGGGTTTGGCTCGATTGCGACGCCCTCGAGGCGCTCGCGACCCTCGGTACGCCGCCACCGGCGCTCGCGCCAACGCGCCCGCGTCGTCTCGAGAGCCGACGGTGACGCGGCGGCTCTCGACGGGGCCGGTGATCGACTGCTCACGCGCGGTCCGCACCGGCGACGCCTAGCCCGGATTATTCATGAATCCTCTGCTGCAAGCGCCGATCGCACGGCATTCCGGGCCGGGCTCGGACCTCGCTCCTCGACATAGTGTCGTACTATGCCTGCGTCGCTCGCTCCTCCGCGCGGCCCGGCCTGCCGTACGCTCAGCGCTTTCGCGACGAGCATTCATGAATAATCCGGGCTAGGCGGATCGGCATGCCACGCATCGGGGTCGTGTCGGACACGCATGGCTTGCTGCGACCGGAGGCGGTGGCGTTCCTCCGCGGCAGCGATCGCATCGTCCACGCCGGCGACATCGGCAACGCCGCGGTCCTTGCCGAGCTCGACGCGCTCGCGCCGGTGACCGCGGTCCGCGGCAACAACGATCACGGCCCGTGGGCGGACGTCCATCGCCGACGCGGAGACACTCCGCGTCGGCGGCGTCGCGATCTACGTCGTGCACGACGTCGCCGCGACGCGGCGCGTGCCGCCGCCCGCCGGCTGCCGGGTGGTCGTGTCGGGGCACTCGCACCAGCCTGCCGTCGTCGAGCGCGACGGCAGGCTCTGGCTCAATCCGGGAAGCGCCGGGCCGCGACGATTCCGGTTGCCGATCGCGGTCGCGGAGCTCGTGATCCGTGGTGACGACGTGCGGGCGCGCATCGTCGAGCTCGCGGTCGGCTGACCGCGGATGCGAGCCGCCGGCGCGCGCGCGCGGTCGACGCGATGAACACGCTCTTGCTCGAGCCGGACGAGCTCGCGGCTGCGCGTGCCGGTACGGTGCGGCTCACGGACGACCGCCGCGTCGCGCACGTCCGCGCGGTGCACCGCGCCGGCGTCGGCGACACGCTCCGGGTCGGCGTGCTCGGCGGTCGGCTCGGCACGGCGACCGTCGCGCGCCTCGACGCCGGCGGGCTCGCGCTGCGCGTCGTGCTCGACCGCGATCCTCCGCCGCCGGTGCCGCTCACGCTCGTTCTCGCCCTCCCGCGCCCGAAGGTCGTGCGGCGCGTGCTGCAGGCGATCGCGACGCTCGGCGTGAAGCGGGTCTGTCTCGTCGCCGCGTGGCGCGTCGAGAAGAGCTACTGGGAGAGCCCGCTGCTCACAGCCGACGCCGTCCGCGCCGAGCTCGTCCTCGGGCTCGAGCAAGCGGGAGACACGACGCTCCCGACCGTGACCTTGCACCGGCGCTTCAAGCCTTTCGTGGAAGACGAGCTCACGGCGATCGCCGCCGGGTCGCAGGGTCTCGTCGCGCATCCCGGGGCGCCGGATCCGTGCCCGCGCGCCGTCGCCGTGCCGGTCACCCTCGCCGTCGGACCGGAAGGCGGCTTCACCGAGTACGAGATCGACGCGCTCGCACGGCAGGCGTTTCGGCCGGTGTCGATCGGACCGCGCGTCCTCCGGGTCGAGCAGGCCGTACCCGCGCTCGTCGGGCGGCTGTTTTGAGCCCGGCGGGCCCGCTCGCGATGCTGGCGGCCAAGCTCGTCCTCGTCCCGCTCTTGATCGCGACCATCACGCTCGCCGGCGCGCGCTTCGGGCCCCGCGCGGCAGGTGCGCTCACCGGACTCCCGGTCGTCGCCGGCCCGATCGTGTTCTTTCTGGCACTCGAGCAGGGGCCGGCGTTCGCGGCGCGGTCGGCGGTCGCGACGCTTGCAGGCGAGGGGTCGCTCGCGGCGTTCTGCGTGGTCTACGCCGTCGCGGCGCTCCGCCTGTCGTGGCCGGCGAGCACCGTGCTCGGCTGGGCGGCGTTCGTCGCCACGACCCTCGTGCTCGATGCCTGCGAGCCCTCGCTCGCCGCCGCAACCGCGATCGCGCTCGTCGCGCCGCTCGTGGTCATGCGCCTCACGCCGCGTCCGGCCGTCGCCCGTCCGGGACGGACGACGATGCCGCGCGCCGAGATCGCGCTCCGAATGGGCGCGGGCGTGGCGCTCATGCTCGTGCTCACCGCGGTCGCCCGCGCGCTCGGTCCGCGGCTCGCCGGCCTCTTCACCGTGTTTCCGATCGCGACGACGATCCTCGCGGCGTTCTCGCATCGGCGGGACGGCGCGGCGTTCGCCATTCGACTGCTCCGCGGGCTCGGCGCCGGCCTCTACAGCCTGAGCGCCTTCTTCGTGACGCTCGCGCTCACGCTCGCCGCCTGGGGCGTAACCCTCGCCTTCGCCGCCGCGATCGCCGCGGCGCTCGCGACCCAGGCGCTCGTCCTCGCGACCGTGCACCGTCACAGCCAGGCGTAGGCCTTCCGCAACACCTCGGTGCCGCCCGTCGCGATGACGTCGCCGTGGGTGAGCACGATGCGGTCGGCCTTCCAGGCGAGCATGCGGTCGACCTGCGCGCGGGCGGCGGCGCGATCACGGATCAGGAGGCGCTCGAGCCAGGTGGCGCCGGGCTCGGTGCCGCCCATCACCCACATCACGAAGCGCGTGAGCGCGGACGGGTGCGTGCCGAGGTTGAACACCGCGTCGGCGAGGACGATCGTCCGGGTCGCACGGTGGAAGAAGACGACCTCGTTCTCGAGCGAGCGCGCGCCGAAGAACACCTGATCGAGATCGGCCCGCCATTCGGGCTCCGGCACGTCGCCGAGCACGCGGTCCCATGCGAGAGCCGGACGCTTGCGCTCGAGGCCGGGACAGCAGCAGCGGCGCGCGTCGGGGTAGGCGGCGCGCCACTCGCCGACGTAGAGGTTGTGGAAGAGGCTCGGCGCGACGATCGCGACCACCCGCCCGAGGTCGTCGACGGCGCTCCGCAGCGCGTCGTCGAGGCCGACCGGCGAGTGCACGAAGAGGCCGCCGTCCGCGAGTCGGACGATCGTCATGCGCGTGCCGGTCTCGAGGCCGAGGAAGCGCAGTGGACGCGTCGTGCTCCAGAGGCCGTCGGTGATGGGCGCCAGCATGAGTCCCCCGTCGAGTTGCCGTGATGGTGGTCGGACGCTAGGTCATCCATCCCGCCGACGCCATGCCGATCGAGATCCGCGACGCCGACCTTTCCGACTCCGCCGACGCGGCGGCGGTCCTCGCATTGGTGGACGCCTACGCGAACGACCCGATGGGGGGCGGCGCGCCGCTGCCGGCCGACGTCCGCGCCCGTCTCGTTCCCGGGCTCCGCGCCCATCCGACGACGCTCGTGCTGCTCGCCTTCGCGGACGGGCGGCCGGTGGGCGTCGCCGTGTGTTTCGTCGGCTTCTCGACCTTCGGCGCGCGGCCGCTCTTGAACGTTCACGATCTCGCCGTCCTTCCCGAGGCGCGGCGCCGCGGCGTCGCGCGCGCGTTGTTGGCGGCGGCGGAGGCGCGGGCCCGCGCCCGCGGCTGCTGCAAGCTGACGCTCGAGGTCCTCGAAGGGAACCGGCGGGCGCGCGCGCTCTATGCGAGCGTCGGCTTCGCCGACGTCGCGGGCGGCGACTCGCCGTCGACCCGATTTCTCGCCAAGCCGCTCCGCGGTGAGGACGCGGGATGCGGGCTGTCGCATTTTCCGCGCTCGCCGGTATGCTCGGGCCGGCGCGGCGCCGGCCGCGGCCGAGCAAAGGAGCAGCGCCATGTGTCGAAACATCCGCACCCTCCACAACTTCGACCCGCCCGCGACGCACGAGGAGATCCGCGCCTCGGCGCTGCAGTTCGTGCGGAAGATCGCGGGATGCACGCGCCCTTCGAAAGCCAACGAGGCCGTGTTCACGCACGCCGTCGACGCGGTGACGCGCGCCGCCCACGAGCTCCTCGATGCGCTCGTCACGCACGCGCCGCCGCGCGACCGGGCGGTCGAGGCCGCGAAGGCGCGCGAGCGGTCGGTGACCCGCTTTCGCGGCGGCCGCGTCTCCTCATGAAGCAGGGCGCGATCCTCGTCACCGGCGGCAACTCCGGCATCGGCTACGAGTGCGCGCGGAGGCTCGCGCGCGAGCCTCGGGCGATCGTCATCGCGAGCCGTGATCGCGCCGCGTCGGCCGCCGCCGTCGAGCGCATCCGGCGCGAGACCGGCAATCCGGACGTGAGCGAGATGGCGCTCGATCTCGGCTCGTTCGCGGCGATTCGCGCCTTCGCGGCGGAGATCGCGGCGCGCGACGTTCCGCTCCACGCGATCGTCTGCAACGCCGGTCTCCAGACGAGCGGCAAGACCATCGTCCGCTCGGCCGACGGCTTCGAGCGTACGTTCGCGGTGAACCACCTCGGACACTTCCTGCTCGTGAACCTGCTGCTCCGGCGCCTCGCGGGGCACACGCCCGCGCGCATCATGATCGTCGCGTCCGGCGTGCACGACCCGAAGCTCCGGACCGGCATGCCGAAGCCCGCCGTCGGCCATTTCGACGTGCTCGCCCAAAGCGGCGGGCCGAGGCCGGACGCCTTCGATGCACGCGTCGCCTACGTCAACAGCAAGCTCTGCAACCTGTGGTTCACCTACGAGCTGATCCGGCGGATCGTGGCGGCGGGGCTCACGTCGAAGGAGCGGCCGATCTCGGTGAACGCGTTCGAGCCGGGCCTGGTGCCGGGCTCCGGCCTCGCGCGCGAGTACCCCGCGGCGCTTCGCTGGGTGTGGCTCACCCGTATTGCCGGCGGTCGCCAGGTTCGCGACGCGCTTCACGCCGGCCATCAATCCGGTCGACAAGGCGGGCGAGGCGCTCGCCGGGCTGGTGCTCGATCCCTCCCTCGCGCGCATCTCGGGCAAGTACTTTCCGTCGCACGCTCGCTGGGGCGAAGCGCCGTCGTCGGAAGCGTCGTACGACGAGACGCGGGCGGCGGCGCTCTGGGAGGCGAGCGTGCGCTTCACGCGGCTCACGCCCGACGAGTCGCCGCTCGTTCGCTGATGCCGCCGTCGACGCACGAGAACGGCGCGGACGTCTGGGTCCGCGAGGAGCTGTTGAGCCTGCTCTCCGTCGCGGGGACGCTCGCCGGCTTGTCGGTCACCGTCGTGGCGCTCATGCACACGCTCGGGACCACGAACCTCGCGACCACGGTCATCGACGATCTCTTCGCGCTTTGCGGGCTGCTCTTCCTCGTCTGTACCTACGTCATCTTCGCGGCGCTTCGCCTGGCTCGGTCGAGCGCGGCGCGCGCGCTCATTCGGACCGCCGACGCGCTCTTTCTCGTGGGCCTCACGCTCATGACCGCGGCCGGGTTCATGATGGTCTACACGGTGTGGTAGCGGCGCCGCGCATCGCCTTGACGCCGGTGCATTTCGAGGAGGATGCGGCCGGGCGTCGGTGGCTCGCGTCGCGCCTCATGCGGGTGCCGCTCGTCGCGCTCAAGTTCGGCAGCCCCGTGCTCACGATCGCGACGCTCGCCGTCATCATTCACCAGCCCAACGTGGCCGCCCAGCCGCTGGACGTGCTCTTCGCGCTCGCGCTGCCGTTCGGCGTCCCGTTCCTGCTGGCCGCGATCTACCCGCTGCTGCGCTGGACGCCGCAAGCGTGGACGCTCGACGCGGCCGGCATCCACGGCCGCGGTCGCGTCCGCGTGTCGTGTCCGTGGTCGGCCGTCGCGGAGTGGCGCATGGACGAGGCCGACCGCCTCCCGAGCCACCTCCGCGTGATCTTTCGGCGCGCCCCGTCGTGGCGCCACCTCCGCACGTCGATGATGGTGCGCACCGCCGACCGCGCCGCCGTCGCGACCTGGTTCGCCGCATTGGCCGCGGAGCGGCCAAGCGCACGGGGCCGAAACTAGGGAGCGAGGCGTCCGGATTGATTCCGGGCGGCGAGGGCCATCGGAGCATTGGCCGCGGAGCGGCCAAGCGCACGGGGCCGAAACTAGTATTGATCGTGTCGGCGTATCCAAAACATCGGATCGGGGGCGTCGCCTTCGTCGCGACCCAAGGGCGTGAGATCGAGGATCTGGTAGGCGCCGTTGAAGACGTCGATGCCCCGGCCGTACGTCGAGTAGGTGTGGGCGACGCGGCCGTCCGGGAGCCTCGCGAAGACGCTCAGCCCCTGCATCTCGGGAAAATGCGGCGACACGTTCCGGAAGTTGTAGTAGGCATCGCCGCGCGCGAGCTCGGCGGCGGCGAAGCTCACGTGGAGGTCGCGGTTGAAGTCGGTGCCGAGCGACGACACCCACGTGAAGTGCCATCCCATGCGCGCCCGATAGGCGGCGATGTTGGTGAGCGCGGTGTTCGAGGCGGCGACGAACGTCGTGTCGCGATGCGCGAGGTGGACGTCGATGCCGTCGAAGTTGTCGGCCCAAAACGAGCAGCGATGGCAGCCCTGCTTCCAATCCGGGCCGTACATGAAGTGGTAGACGACGAGCTGGCTCCGGCCCGCGAACAACTCCGCGAGGGTGCGCGGGCCGTCGGGCGTGTCGAAGCGATAGTCGTTCTCCACCACGACCCAGGGAAGCGTGCGGCGCTTCGCGGCGAGGGCGTCGGCCTGGCGGGTGAGAGACTTCTCCTCGGCGAGGAGCGCCTGTCGTGCTGCGGTCCATTCTTCACGTGAGACGAGCGGTCGAGCTTCCATCGTTCGGTGCTCCTTCGGTCGGGGGTGGTCAGTCGTCGTCGACGGCGTCGCGGACGGCGGCGGTGGCGCCGTCCGCGATCGCTTGCAGCAACCGGCGCGGCTGGCCGGCACGCCCGAGCACGCGGATCGAGACGGCGGCGCCGAAGCAGAGGGCCTCCAATCGATCCAGGTCGAGAGTGATGTCGCTGTCGTGCGCCGCTTCGCGCAGGTGTCTTCGGAGGAGACGGCGCATCTCGTCGAGCCCGTCCTGGAGCGCGCGGCGGGTCTCCGTGGAGAGCGTCGTCGCCTCCGGGATCGCGTTCAGGATCAGGCAGCCGCGCCGCTCGGGGTCCTTCGCCGTCAGACGCACGACGGTGTCGAGGACCCAGCGCACGCCGTCGACGCCGCGGCGTTCGCTCGTCACCTCGCGCCGAATGGCGTCGACGTAGCGCGCGATCGCGAGCCGGAACATGGCCTCTTTGTTGCCGAACGCGGCATAGAGGCTCCCGGGCAGGAGCTCCGTCGCGCGCGTCAGGACCGGCACGGAGGTCCGCGCGTAGCCGTGGGTCCAGAAGGCCGACAGCACGCCGTCGGCGGCTTCGTCGTGGTCGAACTCGCGGGGGCGAGCCATGGTCGGGACCGTGATGCCAATTGTTGAATGATCAGTCAAGAACCGCGAGGAGGTTGCGACCGGGGGGGCGAGAGGCATACGGGTCGAGCAGACGGTCTTGCGAACGAAAGGAGCCGAGATGAAGAGCTATGGCGCCGAGTTCCTCGGAACGTTCTGGTTGGTCTTGGGCGGTTGCGGCAGCGCGGTCCTGGCTGCCGCCTTTCCCGGGGTGGGCATCGGCCTCCTCGGAGTTGCGCTGGCCTTCGGCCTCACCCTCCTCACGATGGCGTACGCCGTCGGTCCCATCTCCGGCTGCCACCTGAATCCGGCCGTGACGATCGGGCTCACGGCGGGCGGACGCTTCCCGGCGAGCGGCGTCGTGCCCTACGTCGTGGCGCAGGTGTTGGGCGCGATCACCGCCGGCGCGGTGCTGTACGTCATCGCGAGCGGCAAGCCCGGTTTCGATCTTGCGGCCGGCTTCGCGTCGAACGGGTACGGCGCGCACTCGCCCGGCGGCTACTCGCTCGCCGCCGCCGCCGTCACCGAGGTCGTGATGACGATGATGTTCCTCGTCGTGATCCTCGGGTCGACGGCCAAGCGCGTCCCGGCGGGATTCGCACCCCTGCCCGATCGGGCTCGCGCTCACTCTCATCCATCTGATCAGCATCCCGGTCACCAACACGTCGGTGAATCCCGCGCGCACGACCGGCGTCGCGGTCTTCGTCGGCGGGTGGGCCGTCGCCCAGCTCTGGCTGTTCTGGGTGGCGCCGATCGTCGGCGGCGTGATGGGCGCGGTCGTCTACCGCGCCATCGCCAACGCCGAGGACGTCGCGGCCTGACGCATGGCTCCCGGCGCCGTCCCGGCACGCCTTCCGCTCGTCGCACTGGCGGCGATCCTGGCCGTCGCGGCGTTCCCGGCCGGCGCCGCGGAGCCCGTGCCCATCCTGCCGGACGCTCTCCATTGGGTGAGCCCGCCGGGGAATCCGGCGCTGCAGGGCGCGTGGGTGATCGGCGCCGAAGGCGCGTCCGGCCCCTATCTCTTTCGCGTCAAGCTCGCGGCGGGCGGCCGCATTTCCCCGCACGTGCACCCCGATACGCGCAGTACGACCGTGCTCGCGGGCACGCTTTCGGTCGGCTTCGGCACCGAGATCGACGCGGCGAGGACGGTGCAGGTGCCGGCGGGCGCGGTGTACGTCGCGCCGGCGAACGTCCCGCATTACGTTCTCGCGAAAGACGGTGCGGCGGTCTATCAAGAGTCCGGGGTCGGGCCGACGGCGACGACGCTCGTCGTGCCCTGACGCGAGTCCGCCTCGATGCCAGGCCTGCGAATCGCGATCGTCGGTGCCGGAATGGCGGGCATCCTCGCCGCCATCAAGCTCGAGGACGCCGGGTTCGGCGACGTCGTCGTCTACGAGAAGGCCGCTCGCCTCGGCGGCACGTGGCGCGAGAACACCTATCCCGGCATCGCCTGCGACGTCCCGTCGCATCTCTACAGCTACTCGTTCGCGCCGAACCCCGACTGGAGCCACTACTACTCGCCGGGGGCCGAGATCGCCGCGTACCTCGAGCGCGTGGCGCGCGAGCACGACGTCACGCGCCTCGTCCGCTTCGAGGAGGAGGTCACGGCCGCGACCTTCGTCGACGGGCGGTGGCAGCTCGAGACCGGACGCGGACGCCCCGACGCGGCCGACGTGCTGATCGCCGCCACCGGCGTCCTCCACCATCCGCGGTATCCCGACATCCCGGGGCTCGAGGACTTCGCCGGCGCCTCCTTCCACAGCGCGCGCTGGGGCCACGACGTCGCGCTCGACGGCCGCCGCGTCGGCGTCGTCGGCACGGGCTCGACCGCCGTGCAGATCGTCTCGGCGCTCGTCGATCGGGTCGCTGCGCTCACGCTCTTTCAGCGCACGGCGCAGTGGATCATGCCCCAGGAGAACCTCCGTTACCCGGAGGAGGAGAAGGCGGAGCTCCGCGCCCACCCCGAGCGCATCCGGACGCTCCGCGCCGAGATCTCGGCCGTCTTCGCCGAGCATTTCGCCAACGCGGTCGTCGACGCGACGTCGCCGCAGATGCGGCTCATCGATCAGATGTGCCGCGCCAACCTCGAGACCAGTGTCGCCGATCCGGCGCTTCGCGAGCGGCTCCGTCCCGACTACCACGCCGCCTGCAAGCGGCTCGTGATCTCGCCGGATTTCTACCAGGTGATCCAGAAGCCGAACGCCGAGCTCGTGACGTCCGGAATCGAGCGGGTCGAGCCCGCCGGCATCCGCACCCGGGACGGCCGGCTGCACCCGCTCGACGTGCTCGTTCTCGCGACCGGCTTTCGCGTCGACCGCTTCATGCGGCCGATGCGGATCGCCGGTCGCGACGGGCTCGCGCTCGACGCGGTCTGGGCCGAGCGCCCGAGCGCGTATCTCTCGATCGCGATCCCGGGATTCCCGAACCTCTTCATGTTGAACGGGCCGAACGGTCCGGTCGGGAACTTCTCGTTGATCGAGGTTGCCGAGCTGCAGTTCGGCTACGTCGCGCAGCTGATCGAGCTCCTGCGCGCCGGCCGTTGCCGCGAGATCGACGCCACGCGCGTCGCGACGGATCGCTTCGAGGCCGAGCGCGTCGCGGCGGCGCGGAAGACGGTGTGGATGACCGGTTGTCGCAGCTGGTACCTCGACGATCGCGGCATCCCGGCGGCGTGGCCGTGGACCTTCGACCGCTTCCGTGCCGCGATGGCGGCACCGTGCCTCGAGGCCTACGCGCTACGGTGAGCTCATGAGCCACGCCAGCTCGCGGCGGGCGACCCAGCGCAGGAACGGCTCGGTCACGGCGTCGCGGGCGGCGCAGAAGAGCGCGTCGCTCCGCATGCTCTGCGTGGTCGCGATCCACGAGAGGTAGATCACGCGCGCCGTTCGCCGTTGGCGCTCGCGCTCGTAGTCGCGGAGCGCCTGGACGTGATCCTCGGTGCGCCGGAGGGCCTGCGAGAGCACGTACGCGCTCTCGATCGCCTGACACGCGCCTTGCGCGAGGTCGGGGGTGGTCGGATGGATCGCGTCGCCGAGGAGCGTCACCCGACCGCGTCCCCAGCGCGCGGCGGGCGGCCGGTACCGGACCCGCGTCGTGAAGGCCTCTTCGTCCGGCGTCCCGGCGATGATGCGCGGGATCGGGTCGTGGAACTCGGCGAACTGCGTCGCCAGGTCGCCGGGGCCGAGCACGTCGTTGACGGCCGCGTACCAGAAGGCCCGGCGCGGCCCGCAGGGCGCGAAGCAGAATCGCTTCCCGCGTCCGATCGTGACGTAGGTCACCCCCGGCGGCAGCTCGTCGCGCTCGAGCGTCGCGGTGCCGCCCCAGGCGCGGAGACCGGCGTCCGTGCCCTCGGCCTTGCCGTGGAGGCGCGCGAGGATCGTCGATCCGACGCCGTCCGCGCCGACGACGAGCCGCGCGCGGAGGGTCCGTTCGCGCGTGAGCACGAGATCGACGCCGCGCTCGTGCTCCGCGAGGTCGACACACTCGGCGTCGAGCGCCACCGCGTCGGCGCCGACCGCGTCGGCGAGGATGCGCGTCAGGGCGTCGCGATGGATGAAGACGGTCGGGGCCCCGGCCTCCTCGCTCATCTCGTCGATGGGGAGCTTGCCGAGCAGGGCCCGCGTCGGGCTGCGGAACTGAGTCGCGCGAACGGGATGGCCGGCCGCGACCACCTGCTTGCCGACCCCGAGGGCGTCGAGCACGCGCAGCGCGTTCGACCAGAGCAGGAGCCCGCCCTTGCCGCTCCGGATCTCGGCCGAGCGCTCGAGCACCCGGGCGCGCACCCCGACCCGGTGGAGTGCCAGCGCGGTCGCGAGACCGGCGATGCCTCCTCCCACGATTGCGACGTCGACGGGCTCCCGCACGGGGCGAGACCTTAGCCCGAAGCTTCATTTTCCCAAAGGTTGGTGGCACAGAATGGCGCAGCTTCCGTGCCCTTCGAGCCACGCCCACCCGCGCATGCACGCTTTCACGAGCCGGTTCTGCTCGGACGGGGGGGCATGGGCGTCGTCTACCGGGTGTTCGACACCGTCCGGCGCCATCCGGTCGCCCTCAAGAGCCTCCCGCGGCTCGACCTCGACGATGTCCATTGGCTCAAGGCCGAGTTCCGCTCGCTGGTCGACGTCCGCCACCCGAACCTCGTCGAGCTCTTCGACCTCGTGGTCGACAGCGAGAGCTGCTTCTTCACGATGGAGTGCATCGTCGGCGTCGACCTCGACGTCCATGCCGGCGAGGTGCTGGGCCGCGATCGGGCCGCGACGCCGACGAGCGCGTTCGACGCGATCACGCGCTGCATCCGCGAGGTCGTCGAGGGCATCGAGGCGGTCCATCGAAGCCGCAAGCTGCATCGCGACGTCAAGCCGTCGAACGTGATGGTCGCGACCAACGGGCGCGTCGTGCTGCTCGACTTCGGCCTCACGACGCCGCTTCGAGCGTTGCGCACCGGCGACCGCAACCCGTCGGGGACGATCGCGTACATGTCGCCCGAGGAGCTGGTCGGGAAGGCGCTCTCGCCGGCGGCCGACTGGTACAGCCTCGGCGTCGTGATCTACGAGCTCCTGACCGGCAGGCTGCCGTTCGACCCGACCGAGATGTGGGCGCCCGACGAGCGCGGCGCGCCCATCGATCCGCGTCGTTTGGCGCCGCACGCGCCGGATCACCTCGCGGAGCTCGCGCTCGACCTCCTCCGCACCGAGCCGGAGGCCCGGCCGGGCTACGGCGAGATCGTCGCCCGCCTTCGCCGCGACGCGCGCGAGGTCGGCGCGCGCCCGGACCTGCCGCCCGCATTCGTCGGCCGCGCGTCGGAGCTCGCGCGGCTCGCGGACGCGTTCGCCGCGAGCGAGGACCGGGTCGTGAGCGTGCACGTGCAGGGCGAGTCGGGCATCGGGAAGTCGATGCTGCTCCAGCATTTCTGCGATCGCGTCGCCGAGGATCACGGTGCCGTCGTGCTGACGAGCCGGTGTCATCCCTACGAGTCGGTGCCCTACAAGGCGTTCGACGGCATCGTCGACGCGCTCGCGAGTCACCTCGGCGGGCGCGACGTGAACGTGGCGCCGCTCGTGCCGGGTGACGTCGCCGAGCTCTTGCGGCAGTTTCCCGCGCTCGGTCGCGTGCCGGGCTTCGCGTCGGCGGAGCGTTCGACGGCGTGGGATGCGATCGAGAGCCGACGACGCGGCGCCAAGGCGCTGAAGACACTGCTCGGGCGACTCGCCGTTCGCCGACCCGTCGTGATCTGGATCGACGATCTCCAATGGGGCGACGCCGACAGCGCGGTGCTGCTGCGGACGCTGCTCGCGCCGCCGGAGATCGGACGCGTGCTCCTGCTCCTCGCCTACCGCGACGACGGGCCGATGCTGACGAGCCTGCGACGGGTGCCGCTCGAGCACGACGGCTCGCAGCGCCTGGTGCTGACGCTTGGTCCGCTCCCCGAGGCGGAGGCGCACGAGCTCGCGGAAAGGCTCCTCGGCGACCGCGCCCCCGCGAGCGCGGTCGACCTGATCGCGCGGCAAGGCGACGGCTCGCCGTTCCTCATCCACCAGCTCGCCCACCACCGCCAACGCCGGGACGGCGCGTCGGCCGACGACGCGGACGTCGTGCGCGCGCGTGTCACCGCGCTCGACCCGATCGATCGTGCGCTCCTCGAGCTCGCCTGCGTCGCCGCCACGGACGTCGCGCCGGACGTGCTCCTCGACGCGGCCGGGCTCGTGCCGACGGATGCGTCGCGGCTCACCATGCTGCGGGCGGAGTCGTTGCTCCGCCTCACGCCGCGCGTCGACCACGAAACGATGGCGCCATACCACGACCGCATCCGCCAGGCGGTGCTGGCGGGCATCGGTCCCGAGGGAATGCGCGACCGTCACGCCGCCCTCGCCGCGGTGCTGTCGGCGCGGAGCGATCCCGATCCCGAAACGCTCTTCCGCCATTACCTCGGGGCGGGCGATACCGTCGCCGCGGCGAGGCACCTGGAGCAGGCCGCGGACCGCGCCGCCACCACCCTCGCGTTCGAGCGTGCGGCCATGCTGTACGCGATCGCCGTCGACCTCGCGCCGCCCGGGGCCGAGCGCACCGCGCTCCTCACCCGCGAGGCCGAGGCGCTGCAGAACGCGGGTCGCACGGCGGAGGCCGGCGCGCGCTATCGGACAGCGGCCGAGCAGTCGCGCGAGCACGACCCGGCGAGCGTCGAGGAGTTGCAGCGGCGCGCCGCGGAGTGTCTGCTCCGGAGCGGCCACGTCGACGAGGGGCTCGACCTCTTTTGGAGCGTGATGCAGCGGCTCGGGCTCGCCCGTCCGCGCTCGGACGGCGACGCGTTCGTGCGCGCGCTCGTCTTCCGCGTGCCGTATCTCGTCGGCTCGCTCGACCGCCGGGCGATCCCCGGCGTCACCCCCGTCGAGGAGCAGCGACGGCTCGACGCCATCTGGCGCGCCGCCATGAGCCTCACGATGGCGCGGCACGCGCACGGCGCCTACCTCGCTGCGCGCTTCATCCGCCTCGGGCTCGCCTCGCGGGAGCCCTGGGTCGTGGCGCGCGCGGTCGGCTGGGAAGGCGTCCTCGAGAACACGCTCGGCGGCCGGTACTTTCAGCGGCGCGCCCAACGTCTCCTCGCGAAGATGGACCGCATCGTCGAGCGGGGGCTCGACGACGAGATCGTCGCGTTCGCGCACGCCGCGCGCGGCTCGTGCGCGTGGTTCGACGGGAAGTTCCGCGAGGCCTACGAGCAGTGCACCCTCGCCATCGAGGCCCTGCACCGCTGCGGCTTCGGCGTCAGCTGGGAGGAGACGGTGTCGCGGGCGTTCGTCCTGCACTCGCTCGGGTTCCTCGGCGACATGACGACGCTCGCGCGCGAGCTTGCCGCGGCGCTCGAGGACGCGACCGCGCGCGGCGACATCTTCGCGGCCAACTTCTGCCGCGTCGGCCAGCAGGCGTTCTGCCATCTCGCCGCCGACGACTCGGCGCGCGCGCTCGTGCTCGTCGATGAGGCGCGCGCCTCGCTGCCCGCCGGCCCGTATCACACGACGCACTACCACCTACTCGTGAGCACGGTGCAGGCGGAGCTCTACCGCGATCAGCCGACGCGCGCCTGGGACGCGGTCCGGCGCGAGTGGGCGCCGCTCGCGGCGTCGCAGCTCCTGCGGTTGGTGTTGCCGTGCGCCGAGCTCCTGTACCTCCGCGGCCGCGCCGCGCTCGCGATGCTCGCGTCCACGGAGGGGCGGCGCGAGCGCTCGACGCTCCTCGGCGAGGCGGCGTCGGCGGCGCGAAGGCTCCGCCGCGCGCGCACCCGGCCGGCGGCCGCGTTCGCCGCGTCGATCGAGGCCGGCATCGCGATGCAACGCGGCAATCACGCGCGCGCCCGCGCGTACCTCGAGGACGCCGTGGACGGCTATCGCTTCGCCGAGCTCCGCCTCCACGCCGACGCGGCACGCTGGCGGCTCGGCGAGCTTCTCGGCGGCGACGGCGGCGTCGCTCTCCGGCGGGACGCCGAGCGCCGCCTCGCCGAACGAGTCCGCCGCCCGGACGCCGTCGTGCGCACGCTGATGCCCGGGATCGATCCGCGTTAACGCCGGGCGGTGAACGCGCGGCCGAGCCGCGTGAGCAGCCGGTCCGGCTCGCGGAAGATCGCGAGCAGCTCGTCGAGCGCGTTCCGGTCGCCCTCCGCGGACGGGGGGTCGCCGAGCAGCATGCGCTCGAGCTCGACGATGTCGAACGCATGCGGCAGGCCGCGTGCGAACAGCATGCGATCGACGTCCTTCAGGGGGTCGAAATCGGTGAGCTCGAAGTCCTCGAGGTTCCAGAAGTGACACCATTGCGGAATGCGGGTCGTGTCGAGCACGTGCTCGCTCAGGTGCTGGAGGATCGCGCCGACCGCGTGACGGGCCGACTCGTTCGCCGATTCCATCGTGCCGAGCCGCGTGAAGGTCTTCGTGTAGCTGCCCGCGAGCACGACGCCGCCGATCCGCGTCCGCATCGGCGCGACGGCGTATACGAAGCCGGAGTAGTACCGCACCCGCTTTTGGGCGGTCGCCAGCGCCTCCTCGCGTGGATCGTCACCCGGGCGCGGCTTCCACTCGCGCGGCCGCGTCAGCATGTAGGGCGTATGGTTGATCTTGGGATCGCTGAACTGGAGCTGCTCGTCGACGTGGTACCAGAGCGGGTAGGGGAAGTAGTTCTCGGGGTCGTCGACGGCGCGGTCGATCTGACTCCAGATCTCGGCCGCGACCTCGTCGGCGTTGCACTCCCACGCGATGCGATGATCGCGCCCGTGGTGCCGCCGCTTCTCCGCCCACGCGCCGATGTCGACGGAGATGATGCCGCGATAGGGGCCGGCGAGGTGCGTCCGCCGGAACTGCGCTTGCGAGATCGACGTCAGCCCCCACTCGGCGCTCGCGTAGTAGGTGTGACCGCGCAGCAGCGCGAAGTCCTGGGCGAGGTAGTACTGGATGCCGTTGAAGTGCCGGAAGGGTCCTTCGGGCCGTGGACGCGTCTGGTACTCGTGGACGTCGAGGGGCAGGAGTCGGGCCAACCGGCAAAGATCGCGGAGACCCGGATGGACGGGGTCGGCTCCTTGCCGTGCGACGTCCTTGCTGAGTGCTTGCGCGAGCCGGCTCGCTTGTTCCGGCGGGAGCGCGATCACGACGTAGCCGCGTGAGCAGTCGACGTGCCGGCCATCGGCGCGCGTCGCCTCGACGACCACGCCGTCGTGCCACCGAAGCGTGTCGAGCGTGCCGAGGTGGAACTCGACGCCCAAGCTCTCGAGGTGGATCTGCCAGTGGTCGAGCCACGCCTCGCTGGTCGGCGCGTTGAGCGTGCCGTCGCGGAAGCCGTCCGAGTGCGCCATGTCGAGGAGGATCTGCACCGTCGCGTTGCCGGCGGTGCGCGCGTCGCACTCGGTCGGCCGGAGGCCGATCAGCGCTTGCGGCCAAATCTCGAGCGCCCGCTCGAAGCCGTCGCTGTACGCGCCCGGCACGTCGGTGCCGAAGAACTGCGACCACGACATCTCCTCGTATTCGTCGGCGCGGCGGTCGGCGTGCGTCGTCAGGTACTTCAGGATCTTGAGGCCGCTACGGACGAGATCGCGCGTCTCGAACCCGAGATCGCGCTGGACGGTCGTGATGAGGCGGTAGAGCGCGACCAGCGACGGCGGTCGGCGCCGCGGCAAGGCCGGGGCGACGTGGTGATCGGCCTCCTCGATCGAGTGATAGTCGGCTTGGACGAGATTGTCGTAGACGGTGCGCGCCGTGGTCACGAGCCGCGTGCGCTCGGGCGTCGTGCCGGCCTTCGTGCCCGAGAGGCGCGCGAGCTCCTCGGGCGAGAGCGGCTCGCGCGCGAGGATCGGCGTCCGCTGCATGACGTCGAAGAGGTGGCGGTAGAACGACGGAAAGAAGCGATAGCCGTGCTCGCCCGGGAGGCGCACCTCGAGGATCCGAAAGCGCACGCAGCGCTGCCGCTCCGGGTCGTTGGCGGCGTCGTCGGGTGCGCCGGCGAGGCCGCGCGCCTCGACGCGGATGAAACGCGCGACGTCCGCGAGCTTCCGGCGCAGCCATTCCGCGGCCGTCTCGGCTCTCAGCGCGGCGAGCGTCGGGTCTTCGCCGGACGAGTGGAAGCCTTCGACGACCAGCGTCTCCGGCGTGGGGTCGTCGGCCTCCGGATCGCGACGGCCGGGGGAATGGATGACCGTCGCGCCCTCGACGTGCGCGCGGACGTAGCGGCGCGCATAGGCGGCGATCACCTCGAGACGCTCCTCGTTGGTGACGTTCGAGGCGAGGTCGGCGCTGTCGGGCTGGAAGCGCAATTCCGCTATCTGTGGCGTCGGCTCGCGACGGAGTCGCCGCTTGCGTTCGGCGGTCTCGCGATCGTCGTCGAGGCGGGGGTTGAACTCCCAGTCGAGCTCCCAGGGCGGCCGGGCGCGCCGCATGCCCGGCCGGAGCCTCGGCGCGGCGGGGTCGAACGGGTAGCGCGACCACTGCGTCGCGGCCATGCCGCCGACCAGGCACGTCCCTGCTCGGAGCGGATGCGGTCGCGACTCGATCACGTGCACCTTGAAGCCGCGCTCCGCGAGCTCGTGCGCGGCCGAGAGTCCCGCGATGCCCGCGCCGAAGACGACGACGGGCGGGAGGTTCGGGTCGATCATGAGGGTGCGTCTCCTTCGTCGGCGGCGAACGCCGCGAGCAAGGGGGGCAAGGACGGACAACGCACGGCGCCGCTCAAGTAGAAGAACAGCGCGTCGTGGAAGACGGCGATCTCGCCGACCGGACCCTGGATCTCGATCCGACCCGCGAGCACTGCATCGAGAAAGGCGTCCCGGCCGCGCGTCAGGTCGACGAGCGTGCGGCGCCGGCTCCGAAACTCGACGGTCGCCTGCGCGCACGGCGTGCCGAGCGCGAGCCGGTCGGCTTCGCCGCGGATGCCGACGCCCTCGTCGTCGACGACCACCGTGACGTCGCGCCCGCGGAGCGCCCGGGTGAGGGCGGCGTGTGCCGGCGGGCATTCGACCACGATCGCGTCGAGTGAGCGGGCGAGGAAGGAGCGGAACGATCGCTCAGGCACCGAGGAACTCGAAGATGGCACGGCCGTCGATGCGGACCGCCTCGCCGCGCACCGAGGCGCGTACGGAGAGGTGTCCGCTGACCTCGTTGATGACCGTGACGCCGAAGTCGCGGTCGTTCGGAACGATGACCTGCGCGACCTCCTCGCCGCGAAATCGCGCCGCGATCGTGTCGCCGTCGACGCCGCCCTCGAACGCGAGCTCGCGCGGCACGTCGGTCGCGAGCTCGGGGTGCACGAGGCTCATGATCGCCGGCACCTTGCAGAGCCGCGTCGGCCGGAGAAGATCGTGGTGGCGGACCGCGAGGTCGCCGTCGCGGAAGACGCGCTGCTCGCGCATGCCCTTCCAGAGAAACGCTCCCTGCATCATGGCGTGGGTGTGGCCGCGGTCGCTCAGGCGCACGAACACGAGGCTCCACGGATTGGCGGCATCCGCGGGGAGGCCGTATCCCCACTCCCACGCGAAGTCGCGGCCCCAGCCGAAATGACCCCAGTTGTGGTCGTGATAGGCGAGGGCGCCGCGCACGTCGTGGCGGCGGCCGGCGACCGTGATCGTGCCGTCGGCGACGAGGCGCGGCACGACGAGCCAGTTGATCGGCGGTCCGTCTCCGACCTGCACGTTGTTGACGATGGACGGCATGGTGACCGGACGGAGCGTGACGTCGACGGCGAGCGGCGTGTCGCTGCCCCGGGCCGTGAGCGTGTAGACCCCGTCCGCGAACCGCACGCCGTTCCGTCCGAGTCGCGCCGCGATGCGACCCGCCTCGAGCTTCACGTCCGCGGCGGCGAGCGATTGCACCTCGCCCGTCCACGCGCTCCCCGTGCGCACGAGCAGCGTCGTGCGCGCGAGCTCGGCGCGCCCGGCGTCCGGCCGAAGATCGTCGAGCACGCTGAAGTTCACGAGCACGTCGACGTCGCCGGCGTAGACGCAGAAATGCAGCCATTCCTTGTGCGCGCCGCGCCCGCCGACGCGCGCCGGCGACCGGCGGAGCCAATCGGAATGCTCGATGGCGCGAGTGACGGCCTGCACGCCCGTTCCTAGCCCGGGTTATTCATGAGTCGTCGTCGCGAAAGCGACGAGCGTGCGTCAGATCGGGCCGCGCGGAGGCACGAACGACGCAGGCATAGTTGAACACTATGTCGAGGAGTGAGGGCCGAGCCCGGCCCGAGATGACGTGCGATCGGCGCTTGCAGCAGACGATTCATGAATAATCCGGGCTAGCGAAGCAGCGTGCGAATCGCCGGGTCCGCCTGGTCGCTGCGCACGGTCGACGCGTTGGCGGGCGCGACGAGTGCCGTGCCGACGTGCTGAAGCAGCCGTTCGCGTATCGCGACGGCGCCGAGCGCCGCTGCCAGCAGCGGATCGTCGTCGACGTCGACGGCACCCGAGCGCGGCACGCCGCCCTGTCGTACGAGCAGCGCCCCGAGCTTCGACGACGCCGAGAGCAAGCCGAGCAGGGAGAGGAAGAAGAGGTTCTGCCCGTGGAAGTCGGGGCGGCGCCCCGTCAGGTCACTCATCGAAGGCGTGCTCGAAGAGGCGGGAGAGAAACGGCTCCAACGTCTCCTTGGCGGTCGTGCGCACGAAGGCGTCCATCAAGGTCGTCGGCAGCACGGTCTCCGGGTCGTCGTCGAGCATGCGGAGCGTGGTGACGTCCCAGACCATGCGGCCGCGCTCGACGAGCGGCGAGTCGGCGAGCATCGCGGCCCACCGCTGACCTTCCGCGGTCGCGGCGAAAGCGCGTCCTTCCGCGACGAGCGCGCGAAAGAGCGCCTGGGCCGCGATTGGATGCGCGACGATCGCGAGCTGGATCTGCGTCAGGAGATCGTGCAGCTCGTCGTCCGGGCTCATTGGCCGTCGCTCCCGACGAGCTTGAAGCAGACGACGGCGTCGGCTCCGGCGAGCGGCAGACGCGCCTGGTAGTGCTTGCCCTTCTCGATCCACGGATCCGCCGGCACCGTGACGTGCACCACGTCGCCTTCGCGCGCGTCGCGTGGGAAGCGCGCGGCGACAGGAAACTCTGCCCCACCCTCGAGCGGACGGAGGACGAGCGCCTGCGGCAGGCGCTCGATGCGCGCCGGCGCCAGGAACTCGCCGCGGTAGCAGGGGCCGTCGGGCGAGGCGTGGAAGGCCAGCGTGCACACCAGCAGGTGATCGGCGTCCGATCGGTGATGGCGCGGCTGCGGCCGCTTGGTCTCCTTCAGGCGGCTCACGATCTTCCGCGAGAACTCCTCGCTCTGCTTCGTGAGCTCGGTGAGCGCGCGGACGTGGATGCTCGCGACGTCGTAGGCCAGGTTGCGGACGTCGGTGACGGTCGTGCCCTCGAGGAGCCCGCTCCAGACGCCGAGCGGGTCGGCGTATTTCCTCACCCACGGACCGATCTCGTCGCGGATGGCATTGGCGCGGTCGCGGGCCGCGAGCAGCTCGACGACGAGCTCGAGCGCGGCGGTCGGGAGGTCCGGGTGTTTGTCGTTCGTCGCCATTCGATCACCTCATCGGTCGCGGTCGATCACGAACTCGACCACGCGTTCCAGGAAGTCGCGATGTGCGGAGGGTCGGAGCCACGGTGTGGCGGCGAGCGCCCGCCGTGCCCGAAAGGCATGATCGCGCGCGACCCCGCGCGCGTGCTCGACGCTTCCGTGCCGTTGAATCAACGTGGTCAAAAATTGCACGTCCTCGACGGTTTTCGGTCGCACGGGCTCGGGCTCTCGAGCGAGCACCGCCTCGAGACGGGCGCGCGTCGCCGGGGAGAGGTCCCCCGTCCGCTCGAGGTCGTCGAGGAGACGAGCGACCGGCCGCGCCGCCTGGGTGCCGCAGTCCCGGTCGGGGCGCGGGCGGGCGAGGATCGCGTGCGCGTGCTCGCGCTCGGCCGGGCGTGCCGATCGCATCGCGTGCATCAGGATCAACGTGTGCTTTCCCTCCCAGAGGTCGCCGGCGATCTCCTTGCCGTAGATCGCCGACTCGCCGACGAGGTTCAGCACGTCGTCTTGGATCTGGAAGGCGATGCCGAGGAGCGCCGCGAAGCGACACAGGGCGCGCCGCTCGGCGTCCCCGAGGCCCGCCACGATCGCGGCGATCACGATCGGCGCGACGAACGTGTAGCAGCTGGTCTTCTTGTAGACCATGCGCACGTAGTCGGCATCGCGGAGATCCCAGTGCTGCCGGCGAATCCATTCGAGCTCGATCGCCTGGCCGGCGGTCGACTCGCGCGCCATCCACGCGACGAGCTCGAGGATGCGAAGCGCCTTTCCCAAACCGACGAGCCGCGTGTTGTCGAGCAGCGGTTGCAGGGCCAACGCCAGCATCGCATCGCCGACGTTGATCGCGACCGGCATGCCGTGCACCGCGTGCAGCGTGTCGTGACCGCGGCGCGTCTCCGAGCCGTCCTCGACGTCGTCGTGGATCAGGAACGCGTTGTGGTAGAGCTCGAGCGCCGCGGCCGAGCGCAGCACGCCCTCGAGCGAGCCGCCGAGCGCGCGGCACGTTGCGATGCAGAGCGCCGGCCGCAGGCCCTTCGCCGCTCGCAGCGGGTAGTCGAGCACGAGCTCGGGGAGGACGTCGCCGGGACGGCGCACCGGCGGCACGAGCGAGCGGATCTCCGTGAGGACGAGATCGCGACAGCTACCGAGATAGGCGTCGAAGTCGGCACCGGTCATCAGGAGGCCAGGAAAGGTGCCGCGTACCACGGCCTCCGTCGGCACGACAACGACCATCGCATGTGCAAGCCCGCGCCCGGGGCCGTTTGCTGCACCAATTTGATACGAATTCGTCGGGGCGGGGGTGCGCAGGTACGCTCGCAAGAAGAACAAGCCGATCCCGCAGCAGATCGGCGACGGTCCGATCGGTCACAGCACCGGACCGTCCGTCTCGTCGAACGGGCACGCCGTCAGCTTCGTCTCGAGCGGGCTCCTGCGACAGGCGCACCCACGCTTCACCGAAATCGATGCCATGGGCCACGCCGAGCGGTCGGCACTGTTGCTCGCGGAGTCGCGGCGATGATTGCAATGGCGGTTGCGTCTTGGCGCCCATGGCGCCAGAGTGGAGCCATGCCGAGCGTGCAGATCAAGGATGTTCCCGAGGAGACCCACGCCGTCCTCCGGCGGCGCGCAGCCGAGGCGCGCCAGTCGCTGCAAGAGTACCTCCGTACGAAGTTGATCGAGGAAGCGAGTCGCCCCACGGTGGACGAGGTGCTCGCCCGCGCGGGAGCCCGTGCCGGCGGCTCCCTCTCTTTCAAGGCCGCCATCCGAGCCGTTCGCGCCGATCGTGCTCGTCGTTGACGCCAGCGTGCTTGCCACCGCGCTGGCGGACGATGGCGCCGACGGCGACACGGCGCGCGGATATCTCCTGACGCAGGAGCTCGCAGCGCCGGAGCTGATCGATCTCGAAGTAGCCTCGGTGCTCCGCCGGCAATGGTCGATCGCGAGGCTCGATCTGCGCCGCGCGCAGCTGGCTCTCGCCGACCTCTACGATCTCCCGATGCTCCGCGCTCCGCATCGCCCGTTGCTGGCGCGCTGCTGGGAGCTACGCGGCAACCTTTCCATGTACGATGCCGCCTACGTTGCCTTGGCGGAGGCACTCGGCACGTCGCTCCTCACCGCGGATGTCCGGCTGGCCAAAGCGCCGGGCATCAAGTGCGCGGTCGAAGTCGCGGGGACCGGATCCCGGCGCGACTAGGGAAGCTCGGCACAGGTAACTCCCGGCTGCGAAGCGCGATCCATCCCCGATCGACGGCGGCGGAGAGCGCGGCGCCCCTGGGCTTCCGCCTGGAGGCCCGCCGCCCATGGTCGGGCGGCGCCACGCGGACGGCGCCACCATTCTCGGCGCGCATTGCGACGCCGCCGGCGGCGAGACCTTCGCGCCGCTCGCCGAGGCGGTGCGCGAGCTCCTCGGCCTCGACGACGGCGCAACCGGCGAGCCGGTGCGGGCGGCCGTCGCCGCGGCGCTCTCGGCCGGCGACGACGGCGAGCGAGCCCGCATCGCCCGCGGCATCGCCGATCTCCTCGGCGACGCCGCCGCGTCGCCCGAGGAGACATTCTTCGTGATCCGCCGGTTCCTCGCCGGTCTCGCCGCCGCGCAGCCGATCATGCTCGTGATCGACGACCTCCAGTGGGCCGAGCCGCTGCTCCTCGATCTCGTCGAGCACTTGGTGCAGTGGGGCGCCGGCGTGCCGCTCTTCGTGCTGGTGGGCGCGCGCCCGGAGCTCCGCGACCTGCGCTCCTCGCTGGTGACGCCGGGCGCGCTCGTCGCCGACGTGGTCACGCTCGGCGGTCTCGACGCCGGCGCGGCGATGCGGCTCGCCGCCAACGTGATCGGCGCCGCCGACCTGCCGGCGGCGGTCGCGGCCAAGGTGCTCGCCACCAGCGAGGGCAACCCGCTCTTCGTCGGCGAGCTGGTGCGCATGCTGGTGCAGGAGGGCGCGCTCACCAAGGAAGGCGATCGCTGGACCGTCGGCGCCGGGCTGGCCTCACTCGAGATGCCCCCGACCATTCACGCGCTGCTGGCGGCGCGCATCGAGCGTCTGGGACCCGAGGAGCGCCACGTGCTCGAGCGTGCGGCGGTGGTCGGCCGGCACTTCTCGCGGAGCGCGGTGGCGGCGCTCCTCGGACGGACGGGGGCGTAACGCTCGCGACGCGAGCAGCTCGACGCCCGGCTCGAGTCGCTCCGCCGGAGCGAGCTCATCGAGCGCGATACCGGCTGGCTCCTCGGCGAGCCGGTCCTGCGCTTCCACCACGTGCTGATCCGCGATGCGGCCTATCGCCGCCTCTTGAAGGGCACGCGCGCCGAGCTGCACGCGCAGCTCGCCGACTGGATCGAAAGCCGCGTCGGCGACGCGCCCGAGCACGACGAGACGATCGGCTGGCACCTCGAGCAGGCGCATCAGCTGCCTCCGCGAGCTCGGTCCGGTCGACGGGGCGGGCGCCGCGCTCGGCGAGCGCGCGGCGCGCCGCCTCGCCGCCGCCGGACGGCGCGCGCTCGCCCGCGACGACGTGTCGCTCGCGGCGGGGCTCTGCTGGGCGCGCGGTCGATCGGCTGACGGCCGATGCGCCGGAGCGCGCCGATCTGGTGCTCGACTGGTGCGAGGCGCTGCTCGCGGCCGGCGACGTCGGGCCGGCAGCCGACGCCATCGTCGAGCTCGATCGCCTCGCCGCCGATTCCGAGCGCCTGCGTGCCTGGCACACGTGCTTCGCGGGGCAGCTGACGGTGCTCACCGCCCCCGAGGCGTTGCACGCGACCGCCGATCAGGTCGGTGCCGCGGCCCTCGAGCTCGCCAGGCTCGAGGATGCCGCCGGCGAGGCCAAGGCGCATTTCGTCCATGCCCAGGCGCTGGCCCGTCTCGGCAAGGTCGGGGCGTGCGAGGCGGCGCTCGATCAAGCATTGGCGGCGGCTCGCCGCGCCGGCGATCGCCGCCGCGCCAACGCCGTCCTCGCCGGGGCACCGCTCGCCGCGCTCTGGGGCCCGAGCCCGGTCACGCGGGCGAGCGGCCGCTGCCTCGACGTGGTGCGCGTGCTCCGCATCACGCAGGGTGCGCCCGCGGTCGAAGCCGTGGCGCTGAGCTGCCAGGGCGTGCTCGAGGCGCTGCGCGGCCGCACCGAGGCGGCGCGCCGCATGCTCGCGTCGTCGCGCACGATGGTGGAGGAGCTCGGCATCAGCCATCGCCTTCACGAGACCGACGTCTTCGCGGGACGCATCGATCTCCTGGAAGGCGACGTGCCGGCGGCCGAGCGCAACCTCCGCGCCGGCTACGAGGGTCTCCGCGATCTCGGCCTCGGGATCGACGCCGCCCGCGCTGCGGCGCTGCTCGGCCGCGCCCTCCTCGCGCAGGACCGCGCCGCCGAGGCCGAGGCCCTGTCGCACGAGAGCGAGCTGCTCGCCGGCGACGACCTGCAGGCGGCGATCGCGTGGCGCGGCGTGCGGGCCGAGGCGCTCGCGCGGCGCGGCGACCACGCCACGGCGATCGGGTTTGCCGAAGCCGCGGTTGCGATCGCCGCTGCGACCGATGCGCTCCTCGACCACGCCGATGCCCGCCTCGCACTCGCCGCAGCCCTCCGCGCCGCCGGTCGTGTCGGCGAGGCCGACCAAGAAGAGCGCCGCGCGATCGAGCTCTGGGAGGCGAAAGGCGCGACGGTGCTCGCCGAGCGGGCGCATCGGGTCGGCCCCGCGACGATGCCGGACGGCTCGGCTTCCGCGCCACGCGCCGTGCCGGTCACCCGCCCGGTCCGACCCAACTTCGCGACCGAGGAGGCGCGACGTCTGGATGCGGCCGTCGCGGCGCGTGACGTGGAAGCGCTCTCGCGCGTGTGGCGCGAGGACGTGAAGAACATCGACCACGTGCACGGCCGGTCCTACGGACACGCAGAGTCCGTCGAACGCCAGCGATCGATGATCGAGGACTCCGTGGAGCCCGCCATCCACGTCCTACACGTGTTCGACGGCGACGGTCTCATCACGCAGACCGAGCTGTTCGAGCCTGAACGCGAAGCCGAGGCGCGGGCGCGTTTCAACGCGCTCACCGCGGACGCGGCGTCGCAGCCAGCCGCGCCGCGCCGGCTGCGTCCGAACGCGGCGACCGCGACCGCGGCCCGCTTCGACGCCGCGATCGCGGCCCGCGACGAGTCGGCCCTCGCCGCCGTGCTCGCCGACGGGCTCACGGCCGTCGATCACCCGAACGGAGCCGTCTACGGCCGCGACGGCGTGTTCGTGTCGTTCCAGCGCCTCTTGCGGATGGACGGCCCGACGATGTGCCACGAGCCGCTGGCGACGCTCGGGGAGTCGCTGGCGCTCTTCCGGCGCCGGATCGGCGCAAGCGGCGGTCGCCTGGACGTCGGACCGTACGAGCGCGAGGAGATCTGCGTCGCCGAGGTGGATGCCGACGGCCGGTTCCGACACCACGAAAACTTCGCGGCCGAGCGCCTCGGCACGTCCCTCGTCCGCCTCTACGAGCGCTCCGCGGAAGGTATGCCGGAAGGTCCCGCGCGCACGCGGGCGAGCGGGGTGGCGCGGGCGCTCGCGGCGTACGACGGACCGATCGAATTCGATCGTCTCGCGCTCGCCGCCGTTCCATCCTTCGAAGCTGTCGACCACCGAATCCTCGGCACTTGGTCGGCGCAGGGACGGGAGGAGTGGTTGACACACTGGCGCGGGCAGTTGGGCTTGGCGGCGGACTCCCGGGGCTGCGTCGATGACGTTCTCGCCCTCGAGCCCGCCGCGATCCTCGTGCGCGACAGCTTCTTCGGCAGCAGCCGCATGAGCGGCGGGGGGTTCGAAGTCCTCACCCTCTTACTTCACGTGTTCGATACCGACGGGCGTATTGCCCGCAGCGAGATTTTCGACCCCGACCGCGAAGCCGAGGCGCTGGCGCGCTTCGACGTGCTGACCGCGGGTGCGGCGCCGACGCCGCCCGTCCGTCACCGCGTCCGCCTACCGCGCGCCCTGCGGGCGAACGCCGCCGCCGCGACGAGCCTCGCCATCGCGGATGCGTTCGCGCACCGCGACCTTGCCGCAATCGACGCGCTGCTCGGCGACCCGATGGAGACGATCGAGCACCCGACGGGAACGACGTACGGTCGCGCAGGCGCGCTCGAGTCGAGCCGGCGGATGATGCCGATGCCGGACCTGGATTTCCGGATCGAGC
Organism: uncultured delta proteobacterium; assembly: GCA_963774015.1. GTDB lineage: Bacteria > Desulfobacterota > Binatia > UTPRO1 > UTPRO1 > UTPRO1. The sequence goes on along the minus strand of CAVZDH010000011.1, from coordinate 426,759 downwards.
CGCTGGCGACGCTCGGCGACGCGCTCGTCCTCGCGCGCCGCACCGTCGCCGCCAGCGGCACGGCGGGCGGCCGGTTCGACGTCGGCGCGTACGAGATCGAAAGCATCATCCTGAACGGAGTCGACGCCGCCGGGCGGCTCGCGTTCTCCGAGGTCTTCGCCCCCGACCACCTCGGCGGCGCGATCGTCCGCATCTACGAGCGGCACGCCGAGTTGCTGCCCGCGGGGCCGAGCCGAATCCGCGCCGCTGCGGTCGCACAGGCAGCAGCGGCAGCACATCAATTCGGCGCGGATCCGGACCGCTTCGTCGCCGCGCTGGCGCCGTCGATCGTCGCCGTCGACGACTGCACCGTCGGGTTCGGGACGATTCGCGGAAAGGACGCCGTAGCGGCGGCGGTGCGCGCGCTGCACGATCTGTCGGAGGACGTCACGTCGCAGTACGACGAGGTGCTGGCGCTCTCGGAGCAGGCGGTCCTCGTCCGCATCACCCAGCGCGGACGCTTTCGCTCGGGTGGCGGCGAATGGGAGCGCTGGCTCTGCTCGCTCCGCGTCCATGGTGCCGACGGCCTGATCGTGTATTGGGAGATATTCGAGGGCGATCAGGAAGCCACGGCGCTCACGCGCTACGACGCGCTCGTCAAAAGCGCCGGTGAAGCGACCCCCGCGCCGGCGGCACATCCGTTCGCCAATGCGGCGACCCGCAACTTGGACCGCTTCGTGCGCGCCACCGCCGACCGCGATTGGGTGGCACTGGCGGACAGGTTTTCACCGAGCTTGCGCTTCGACGACCGCCGCCCGCTCTTGCGCATGCAGCTGCCGCAGGACGGTTTTCTCGAGCAGCATCGTGTGCTCTTCGACGCACCGAACGCCCGCTGGTCGACGACGACGATCGCGACCCGCGGCGAGCGTCTGGCGCTCGCCCGCTTGCTCTTCCACGCCGACGTCGCCGGCGGCGGTGGCGCGCTCGAGATCGACCACCGCGTCGTCCTCGAGGTCGGCGTCGATGGCCGCTCCGACGGGGTCGTGCTCTTCGAGCCCGCCGATCTCGATGCCGCCTACGCCGAGCTCGACGCGCGCTGGTGGGCCCGCGAGGAGACGGCTCACGTACGGGCGGCGGCGTACCAAGCCGCGTTCAGCCGCGCGCTCGCACGGCGCGATTGGGCTCGCCTCGCCGGCCTGCATGCTCCCACGCTCGTGGCACACGATCATCGCCTGGTCGGTTGGGACGTGCTGCATGGTCCGTCGGCGTACGTCGGGGCGATGCGAGCGATGGTCGATCTGGCGCCCGACGCCGTCGGCCGGCTCGACCATCTCCGCCCGTCGGAGCACGGATTCATCGCCGAGGTCGTGTGGGCCGGAACCCGCGATGGGGGGGCCTTCGAGAGTCCATTCCTCTGGGTCGTTGAGCTCGACGCGGCGGGCCTGGCTCGGCGCCTCGACTTCTACGACCCGCGTCGGTCGGATGCCGCGTGGGCGCGCTTCGAGGAGCTCGGTGCCGACCGCGCTACTTCTCCGGCAGGCTGATGTCGCGCCCGACGTCGCGGGCGGCCGCGCCCGTGGGCGCGGCGACCTCGACGATCGGCTCGTCGCGATCGTCGAACTCGGTGCGGAGCGCGCGCGACATGACGGCGTGCTGCAGGTAGAGCGCCGTGATGTACGTGAGCTCGAGAATCTGCTCGTCGCCCAGTTTCGCTCTGATGGCGGCGAAGAGCCCGTCGGGCACCCGGCCGCGGTCGAGCACGAGACAGTCGGCGTAGGCGAGCACGAGCCGCTCGGTCTCGTCGAAGCAGCCCGCCGCCTGCCAATGCGGGATCGCCGCGATCTTCTCGTCGCCGACGCCGAGGGCGCGGAGCGACTTGCAGTGCTGGGAGAAGACGAACTGGCTCGCGGCGGCGAAGCCGGCGCGGGTCTGGGCGAGCTCGCGCAGCACGGGATCGAGCGTGCGCTTCGAGCTCTGGTAGAGGCCGAAGCCCTGCACCGCGTGCTCGAGCACGTCGGGCACGAGCGCGAACACCGTCCACCAGTCGCCGCGCGAGCCGGTCGCGGTGCCGGGCTCGGTGATCGGGTCACGGCCGCCGAAGAGGAAGTCGTACATCGTCTTGACGATCGGGGCGTTGTCGTCGCCCTTCGGGACTTGGCGGAGGCGTGGCATCGGCGTCGGCTCCGGGAGGATCAGCGCGCCCGCGCCGGCTCGTGGGAGACGTCTGCCGGCGTCAGCTCTCGTGTCCAGCACGCGAGCTCGAGCAGGATGCCGTCGGGATCTTGGAAATAGATCGAGCGCACGAAGACGCCCTCGTTGAGCTCCGGGCTCACGCCCATCGGGCTATCGTCGTGATTGACGACGACGCTGCAGTCGACGCCCGCCTTGCCGAGGCGCTCGCGGTAGTCGTCGATCTTCTCGGGCGGCACCGAGAACGCGACGTGGTTCATCGAGCCCATCGCGCTCCGCGCGTCGCCCTGGTCGGGCCGCGCCGAGGGCGCCGCGATCCCCGGTGCCGGCTCCGGCGCGTCGGCGAACCAGAAGAACGCGAGCTGGTCGCCGCCGCCGCAATCGAAGAAGAAGTGCTGTCCGATGCCGCCGGGCAGCTCGATCGTCTTCACGAGCGGCATGCCGAGAACCTTGGTGTAGAAGTCGACGGTGCGCGCCATGTCGCGGCACACCAGCGCCAGGTGATGGACGCCGCGGAGCTCGAAGGGTCGGTCGTAGTGGGTCGCCATGATCCGAGCCGACTAGCACGACGCCGTGCTCGGTTCACGTGACGCGAGCAAAAAGGAGGTCTCTCTCGTCGATCGGCTCAGTGCAACGTTCCCGACGGGAACTGGTGCTGCCACATGCTCGGGCCGACCTCGCGTGCGCGGCGCTCGCGCTCGGTGATCGCGATGGGATCGTTGAACCAACGGAGCGCGCGGTGCCGCGCGATCCGGAGCAGTCGATCCGCGCGGACGAAGTGGCGAAACGGAGAACGCGAGGCCGCATCGCGGCGGAACATTGCGGTCCATGGGGCGGTGACACGGCACATCATGACGCCCTCCTTCGGCTCACGAGGCGGCACGGCACCTCGCGTCCATCCGTTTCGCTATGGTGAGCATTACGACTCTCTCTGCGTGCGGGTCAAGGGAAATATGAGGAATCATCCCTAGGGAATTATTTGTAATATATTGATATTCCTCATGATCTATCATCGATTGCAAATGGGGGAAATGAGTCGACATAGGGAATCTCGGCGGACGTCCTTCCCGAGAGGGCGTCCATGGACGAGCACTCGGGAGGTGTGCGAGATCCCTCGTGACCTATAGGTCCGGACCATTCCGGTCCGACGAACGCTAGGAAGAGGACGTTCGCATGCTGCACGTTCCGGGACTCGGTCAGCGTGGTCTCACGGCTCTCGTGGCGGCGGCTCAGCTGCGTGCGGACGTCGCGTCGGCGCATGCGCGCGATCTTCTGCTCCACCACCGAAAGTCTCGCCGCTCGGGCGGTGCGCTCGGCCTTGTGAGCGCGGATGCGTGAGTTCGCCGGCCAATGTCTCTGCGGTGCGGTACGCTTCGTCGCCGCGGCGCCGTCACTTTTCTGCGGGCATTGTCATTGCCGATTCTGCCGCCAGGCCCACGGCGCGCCCTTCGTGACGTGGGTCGGGTTCCCGCAGGCAGGCGTGCAGGTCACGGCCGACGGGGATGCGCTGCATTGGTATCGGTCTTCCAGGCAAAGTCGCCGCGGGTCGTGCGCGCGCTGCGGCACCATGCTCTTCTTCGAGTCCTCGGTCGTCCCGGGTGAAACCCACGTCGCGCGGGCATGCATTCCCGGCGCGATCGATCGGCAGCCGGAGTTTCACACCTTCTTCGATCAGAAGGCCGACTGGGTGACCGTCGACGACGGGCTGCCGGTGCTGACGAGCGAGGACCCGTTGTTGGCGGGATTCAAGGACGTGGGGAAGTAGGGGTGGGCTGTCGAAGGGTGAGCCCCTAGAGACGCCCAAGACGATCCGAGCCCCGGTGCCTCACGCGCCGGCGTGCGACTTGCGGCCACTGCCAAGGGCTGGCACGGTTTCCGTGCGCTCGGCGCCGCATGCCGTGGAAGCATCCGGGGCATAGCGGCCGCTCCACAAAGGGGGACACATGCCGAAACGTTGCATCGCGCTCGCCGTAGCAGTGGTGGTGCTGGGTGGATACGGACTTTCGTCGGCGCAAACCTGCGCTGATCCCGACGGCAGCGGCACGACCACGATCACCGACGGCGTGCAGGCGCTCCGCGCCGCCGCCGGGCTCGACAGCGTTTGCTCGCTCGCCACCTGCGACGTGAACGCAAGCGGCGCCATCACCGTCACCGACGGCATCCTCATCCTGCGAATCGCCGCCGGACTCTCCGCCGACGGCGCGTGCACAGGCACGCCCCCCGCCAATGAGTCCGTCCGGCAAGCAATCAACAACAACCCGTACCGCAGCATCTTCGGCGACCTGACCAAGGGCGCCGGCACCGGCGGTCTTGGTCAAGGTCGTCTCGCCGAGCCGGTCGTGCTGGGCGACGGCGTCGGCCGCGTCGCGCAGCCGGCCGTGCAGGTCGGCCAAGGTGCCAGTTGCCCGGTGGACGGCTTCCAGGTGCTGACGGGCTGCCAGGCGGTCTCGACGCCGAACGGGAACGCTCGCGTCAGCACCATCCGGTTCGAGCAATGCACGTCGACGACCGCGACCGGCTTCATCCGCCAGGACGGGACCATCCGCGAAACCGTCGTCGGTGCGAACGGGTGCATCCTGTTCACACAGAGCGACCTGCCGATCGGCAAGGAGATCTTCGAGGAGCGTCAGAGCTTCGTGAGCGAGTTCTTCGACACGTCGGGTACGCTCACCGACCGGGAGACCGAGGCGGTCCAGCAGAACATCACCTATCTCGGCGTCTGCAACGGTCCTCTCGACGGCAAGTTTCCGTCCAACCGCCGGCGCAACCTGAACGGGGAGATCGGGACCGAAACCTTCAGTCCGAACGCACCGACGGTGTCGTTCACTCGCACGTACGAAGACGTCGCGTTCACCCGCCTGTACTCTCCCTCCTGCGACTCTCACGAGACGACGTTCCAGGAGGGCACGCTCGCCACTGTCGACCAGCGCTTCGGCGAGACTTACACCACGAGCTTCAGCGATCTGCAGTACGCGCTCACGAACCAGGCGTCGGGCGGTCCGCTGCTCTTGAGCCTCGCGGGCTCGCTCGACTCGACGTGCGCCGGTGATTCGCGGACCTTCAGCTACCAAACCCTCGCCGCCCCGACGTTCGATCCGGAGGGCGACGGGTGTCCGCGCGGCGGCACGTTCGAGGTTTCCTCGGGGGGCACGCCGCTCGGGCAGGTCGATTTCTCGGAGACCGGCGGAGTCACCATCACCGAGCCGGGCAAAGCGCCGGTCAGCTTCGCGAGCTGCAACGATCCCGCCCTGCTGCTCGCCTGCGCACCCTGAACGATCCGCTCGACGTCCGCGTAGCCGTGGCACGCTGAAGTGGCCGCGGGCGAGTCACAAGTTCAGTCGATGGCTCTTTCGGCGAACCACGTCAGGGCGCGGTCGGCATCCATCAGGTCGAATGGGGTGCTGGACCGGACGCCGCTCTCGCAGGTCATGAAGACGCAGATGAAGACGTTCTCGAACGGGCCGCCGCCGTCGACCACGCCGTAGGCGCGGATCTCGACCACGAGGCCGTGGCGATTCCAGGCGAGGACGCGGCGCACCTCTCCCGCCAAGCCCGGCCCGAGCGCGGCCTGCGCCTGCAGCGAGGCGATCCACTGGTCGCGATCGAGCCGGCCGAGGCCGAGGGTGCGGTGATCGTCCAGGACGAAGTCCGCGGTCAGCGTCCGCTGTGCCGCCTCCCAATCGTGCTGCTGGAAGGCGCGGATGAACGCCGCGAACGGGGCGAGGCCTGCGGCCGCGGCCTCGCCCGCCACGAAGCGATCGAGCGCCTCGACGCACGCGGCGGGGCGATCGTCGAGATCGAAGAGGACTACCGTCCGGACCTTCCCGGCGGCGTCGAGATCGAAGAGCCGGATGCGGTGCAGGAGCTCGAACTCACCGCCCTCGGGTCCTCCCTTGACGACCAGGCGCTGGAGCGCGATCCGCTCCCCGAGCGTCGCGATGATCACGTTCTCGGTCCGGATCTCCGGGAGCGCCGCGGTGAACCGTATCGAGCCGAGCCAGGTCTCGATGTCGCCCCGCACCAGCACGCGCTTGCCGCGATCCTCGAAGACGAAGTCGTCCCGGACCAGCGACCGCACCGCGTCCCAGTCGCCGGCCAGGAACGCGTCACGGGCGCGAGCAGTGGCGCGGGTCGCCGCGGTTCGCGGGAGACGCAGCGGGTCGGGGCGGAGCTCGGCAAAGCGCGCCCGGGCGCGCTCGAGATCCTCGAGCTCGAAGGTCTCGAAGTGAACGGGTCCGTCGTTTCCGTAGAGCAAGACCGCAATGAAGACCGATTCGAACTCTCCACCGTCGTTGAGCGTGCCGAACGTGCGGCTGACGCACAGGGCCCCGTAGGTTTCCCTGGCGAGATAGTGCAGCGGCGCGCCGACGGTGACGTCGGGCGATTCCTCGAAGAGGGCGGCCAGCGCCGCCGTATACGCCTCGGCGCCGGCGATACGGCCGAGCCCGGTGCGGCGCTGGTCGTTCAAGTAGAAGTCGGCGGGCAGCGCCGCGCGTATGCGTGCCAGGTCGCGACTGCGGCGGGCGCGGATCACTTCGACGGCGCGATCCGCGGCCGCTGGCGGGAACGTCATGCGAGCGTGCCGCTCGGCGAGCTCGTCGCTCGCGGCGGCGCGATCCTCGACGTCGAAGATGATCACGGCGACGCTCCGGCCCTCGGCGTCGACCTCCAGCACGATCAGGCTATCGCGCTCCCAGAGCAGTACGTCGTTCTCCCGCCCCGTGAAGCGCCAGTGCTCCAGCACGAGGAGATCGCCGGCGGTCGCGAGCACCGTCCGCTCGGCGTCGACGCCCGGTTCCCAGAGATGGCGGGCATTCGCGAACGCCATCTCGATGCCGCCGCTGCTGCGCAATAGACGGCGACGATTCTCGAAGAGGCAGGCCGGGTGGTAGTGCGCGCGCAGCCCTTCCCAGTCTCGGGCCCGGCAATACGCCAGATAGCGGTCGTTCGCGCGGGTGGCGGCGTTCGGCGGGATGCGCAGGAGGTCGGGGCGGAGCTCGGCGAGGCGCGCCAGCGCTGCGTCGACGGCGTCGAGCTCGAAGATCTCGAGGCGGGTGCAACGCCCGTGCATGACCGTGTGGAGGCCAAGGAACTCGCTCTCGAAGGCACCGCCATCGGGAAGCTGGCCCGCGCGGCGCACGACGCAGACGGAGCCGTGGGGCTCGACCGCGAGCCAGGACCAGCACTCGATCCGCGCATCCGGCGCGAGCTGCCAGAGCGCCGCGATGCTGTCGACGTAGACCTCGACGTCGTCGATCCGGCCCATCCCGGTTCGCCGGTGGTCGTCGACGACCAGATCGTCGGCGAGGGCCGCGCGGACGCGGGCGCGGTCGCAGGCGTTCCACGCGTCTTGGAAGCGCGCCTGCCAGCCGACCACCGCGGCCGCTACCGGATCGATCGCGAGCCAGCGGTCGCGCGCCTCGCGCCTGGCGGCGGGCTCGTCGGCGAGGTCGAAGAAGATGAACGCCGTGACCAGCCCCGCCTCGTCCACTTCTTGCAACGCGAGATACTCCACCTCGAAGCGGCCGCCGGGAGGACCGCCCGCCCAGAGCCACCGCGCGATCGCGATGCGATCGCCCGCCGTGCCGATGACCACGCGCTCCTCGAGACGAGCGCCCGCCGCCAGTCGTTCGCGCAGCGAGGCGATCATCAAGTCGACGTCGCCGGTCATCCCAACCAGCGGCCGCCGGTCCTCCCACCGGAAGCCCGCGGCATAGAACGCCCTCATCGCACCGAGATCCCCCGGTTCGAGCGCCGCGAAAATGCGCTCCATCGTCGCGGTCGCGGCGTTGGGCTGCGGCACGAACGCCGTCGGCAACGTGGGCGTCGTTTTCGCCGTGAGCGCATCGAAGCGGGCGCGCGCCCGCTCGTAGTCGTCGACGTCGTAGACGTCGCCCCGCAGGGTCAAGCCGGCCGCGTCGACCTCGATCACCAACAGGGCCGGGGTCTCGAAGGCCCCGCCGTCGCGGGTGCCGATCTGCATGACCGCACTGAATGTTCCCCCCGCGGAGATGCGCTCGTGGTCGATACGCATCTGGAAATCGGGAGCGAGCTCCGCGAGTTGCCGCTGCGAACGCACGTACGTGTCCCGGTCGGAGAGCAGCATCCCCCAGCCGAGGAGTCGGTGGTCCTCGGCGGTGAACGTCGGGGCGAGCGCCGCGGTCAGCGCCTCCCAATCGCGCCGGATTTGTGCGTCCCGCGCGGCTCGAGCTCCCGCCAGGACGTGCCCGTAGCGCGCGCCCTCGCCGGCTTCGAAGCGCGCGTCGAGCTCGGCGTAGGCCGCATCGAGGTCGTCGGGATCGAAGCGGACCCAGTTGACGAACTGGCCGTGCTCGTCGGTCTCGACCACGTTGAGGTTGACGATCTCGCTCGGGCCGACGTCGGCGTCGGCGACCTCCAGATGAATGTGGACGAGCGCGAGCCGCTCGCCCCGGGTCGCGAGCACGTCGTGCCGCTCCTCGACCGAGCGCATGTTTCCGAGCTGGCGGGTGAGCTCGCCGAAGCCCTCGCGATCGAGATCGAGCTGCGCCATCCGGCGCCGGTCCGTGTAGCGAAATCGTTCCGCGTAGAGCTGGTCGCCCGTACCGCTCCAGTCCCGCGCCTGGTAGCGCAGAGCGGCCTGGCCCCACGCGCGGGTCACGGCGTTCGCGAACCGTGCTTCGGGTGGTACCGCGCGCGTGCCGCCGATCGCCGCGAAGCGCGCGAGCGCCTGGTCGAGCTGCGTGAGCTCGTACAGGTCGACCCGCTGAAACCGGCCGAGCTCATCGACTTCGTTGATGGCGATCAAGGCGATCTCGAACGGGCCGCCGTCGCGCGTGCCCACCCATCCACCGCCGACGACCATCCAGCCGCGCTCGGAAAATCTGACGTGCTCCGGCGTGCGATTGCGAATGTCCGGAGCGAGATCGCTGAGCACCCGCATCGACTCGGCCCACGCCGCGGCATCTCCGAGTGTGCCCCAGCCGGCCAGCCGGTGATCGTGGGCGACGAAGGCGGGCGCACAGCACGCCACCAACCCGTCCCAATCACGGGCGGTGGCGAGGCGTGGGAACCTGCCGAGCCACGCAGCCGCGTGCGGGTGTGCTGCCGCCTCTCCGGCGGCGTAGCGCGCGTCGAGCTCGGCGTAGGCGGCGTCGAGGTCGGTGGGGTCGAACCGGACCCGCGCCACCGTCTCGCCGCGCTCGTTCGTCTCGACTACGTCGAGGAACTCGACCTCGCTCGGCCCGACGTCGCCGCCGGCGACGTCGACCTGGAGCCGGCCGAGCGCGAGACGTTCGCCGCGCGTGGCGAGAATCTCGCCCGCGATGCGCACCGAGCTCATGTCGCCGAGCTGACGGATGAACTGGACGTAGCCGTGGCGATCGAGCTCGAGCCGCGCCATCGGCCGCCGGTCGAGATAGCGGAACTCGGCCGGGAGCAGCGCGAGCAGGCCGGGCCAATCGCGGGTAAGCCACGAGGCGCTGAGACGGCTCGTGCTCTCGACCGCGGCGTTCGCGAACGGCGTCGTCGCGAGCTCCGCGGTCGACGTGGTGCCGCTGTCCCCGACGAGCGCGTCGAAGCGCGCCACCGCCTCGGTCGCGCGATTGGCGTCGAAGGTCTCGTCGCGCACCACGCGCCCGTCGGGACCGAACACCCAGAGCAGCAAGAACTCCGACTCGAAGGCGCCGCCGCTCGCGCGGTCGATGCCGGTGACAGTCCAGCGCAGCAGGACCGCGTCGGGCTCGAGGCGGAGCACGTCGTCGACGCGGGTCGTGACGTCGGTGGCGAGGTCGAGGAGCGAGCGGAAGCCGCGCAGCAGGGTGTCGGCGCCGCGGCCGGCCGCGAAGCCGACCGTGCGGTGGTCGACGAACGCGACGTCGGGGGCGAGCGCCGAGGCGTAGCGTTCGAGATCGGGGGGCGCGATCATGGCCGCGACCGCGCCGGCCGTCGCGGCGGCCCGCCTAGGCGCCGGGCCGTTCGGGAGTAGCTCGGCGTAGCGCGCGTAGAGTCGAGACACGCCGTCCCCGAGTCGGGTGGCGCCGAACACTTCCACGAGCGTCGCCAATCCGTGCTCGTCGACTTCGAACAGATAGGTATGCGTCGAGCGCGCCGCTCCAAAGGAGAGCCCCTCGTCGGCGTAGCCGGCGAGAGCGATGGTGGCGCGAAACAGCAATAACCGTTCGCCGAGCACCGCCAGTAGCTCATGGGTGAGATCAGGAGCCTCGGCTTGCTCGGAGAAGGCCCGTAGGCCTTTCAGTACGGCCTCTCGATCCAAGGTCTGGCCGAGCTCGTGACTCGCTGCCTCCCGTAGGTTGGCGACGAGCGCGCTCATCGCGTCGAAATCGCGGGCGCTCATTGCGGTCCCCATGCGTTCGCGAAATGCGGTTGCGGCGTTCGCCCGTACGCGTCGGAGCGTCGGCTCGGGGTGGTCGTTACCTACGAGCGCGTCGAAGCGCGCGAGCGCCGCCGCCGCCTGCTCGACGTCGAAGCGCTCCCAACGGGCGAGCGAGCCGTCGGCCCCGAAGACCATCAACTCGAGCTGCGTGCGCTCGTAGGGCAAGCCGCCGACGCGCTCCGTGCCCGAGCCCACGTAACGGAAAAGGAACGCATCGGCGTCGAGCGCGAGAACATCGACGGCGCGCCACGCGAAGCCGTCGATCAGGTCGAGGAAGGCCTGGAGGGCGGGGCGGAGCTGCTCCGCGCCGTGCAGGGTGCCGAATCCGACGGTGCGATGGTCGACGACCGCGACGTCGGCGGCGAAGGTGGTCGCCAGGCGCTCGAAGTCGAACGGCGCCATGTGGACGGCGACCGTGCGTGCCGTCGCCGCGGCACGCGTACGTGCCGGGCCCTCGGGCAGCAGCTCGGCGTAGCGCTCGTAGAGGCGCGCGATGGCGTCGCCCAGGTGATCCTCTGCGAATGTCTCGGTTCGGCGCCGTCGTCCCAGGCTGCCGACTTCGACCAGCATCAGGCTTCGGATCTCGTACGGGCCGACATCGAACTGCTGCTCGGATGCCGCGCTCCCCGACAGGACGGATCGAAAGAGCGCGAGCGCGTCACCGAGTATCGCCAACGGTTCCTGCGCGACCGCCACCTCCGGGCCCCGCAACAGCTCGCGCATCCGGGCGAGCGCACCGGCCAGTTCGTAGGTCAAGCCGGTCGGATGGTGGATGCCTTCGTAGTCGTCGGTGACGAGGGCGGACACCTCATCCATATCGCGGGCGGCAATCGCGGCGTCGAAGCGCGCGCTATTGACGGTCGCGGCGTTCGGGCGAACGCGGCGACGGACGGGGGACCGCGGCTCCACGCGATCCTCGGGCGCACGGGCTGCGGGGTCGAGGCGCGCTCCGTGGTGGTGTGCGCGCTCGGCCAGCAGCGTCGCACCCTTCGCTTCCCAGAGCCCGATTGCCTGTGCCTCCTCGGCATCGGCCTCGGCGCCCTTGCCGGCGGCGCGGAGCGCGGCCGCAAGGGCCAAGCGAGCGTCCGCGTGATCGAGGAGCGCGTCGGTCGCCGCGGCGATCGCGACGGCGGCGCGCGCGAACGCGATCGCCTCGCCGTGCTCGCCGCGCCGGGCGAGCGCCTCGGCGCGGACGCCGCGCCATGCGATCGCCGCCTTGAGATCGTCGCCGGCGAGCAGCTCGCTCTCGTGACTGAGGGCCTCCGCCTCGGCGGCGCGGCCCTGCGCGAGGAGCGCGCGGCCGAGCAATGCCGCTGCCTGCGCCGCGTCGATGCCGAGCCCATGGCGGCGGAGCCCGTCGTACGCGGGGTGCAGCGAGCGTTCGGCGGCGACGGCGTCGCCCTCGAGCAGCTCGATCAATCCGGTCGACACCTCGGCTTCGAGCAGGCGTTGGATGATGCCGAGCTCTTCGACCAGGTGTCGCGAGGCCGCGATCATGCGGCGCGCCGCCTCGGCGCGCCCGCGCAGCGCCTCGAGCACGGCCTGACAACGCAGCGCCACGGCCTCGACCGCGGGCGCGCCCTGCGTGATGCGGAGCACGCGCACGACGTCGAGGCAGCGGCCGCTCGCGCGCGTGACCGGGCTCGGCCCCCAGAGTGCCGCGACCGGCGCGCCGGCGAGGACGGCGTTGGCGCGGCGGCGATCGCCCGCCCGGCGTGCGGCGGCGAGGGCGCGGTCGAGCGCGGCCTCGCAGGCCCCGATCTCGCCGAGCCGCCCAAGGACGGTCGCGTGCACCGCGTGGGCCTTGGCTTCACCTGCGGCGTCGTCCAACGATGCCAGCGCGTCGGCCGCGCTCGCGACGCTATCGGCGGTGGCACGGAGCGTCGCCGGGTCGGTGAGCGCGGCGAGCTGTCCGGCGAAGCAGGTGTGCCACCCGCGCAGACGCTTCGAGCCCGCGGTGAAGCGCGCCAGCTCGGCGACGGCTGCCGCGGCGGGACCGACGTCGCCGGCCGTGAGCAACGTCTCGCACCAATCGAGCGCCAGGTCGGCGCGCGTCGGGTCGGCGGTGTCCAGTCGGTCGATCGCGCGGCCGAGTAGGTTTCCAGCCAGGGGCAAGTCGTCGCGTTCGAGCGCGCGCCGCCCGGCGGCGGCGAGATGCCGGGCGGCACGCTCGCCGATCGCACGGCCGCGCGCGTCGATCGGCCCGAGCTCGCGGAGATGCTGATGGGCCTGCTCGAGATGCCAGCCCATGGTCTCGTCGTGCTCGACGCTGGCACCGACCCGGGTCGCGAGCCAGTCGGCGAAGCGCTCGTGCAGCTCGGCGCGCGAGCCTTTGAGGATGCGGCGATAGGCGGCGTCGCGGATCAAGCCGTGGTGGAAGGTGAGCGCCGGCTCACCGAGGAACCAGCCGGTGTCGGGCTCGATCAGCTCGCTTCGGCGGAGCGCCTCGAGACGCGCGTCGAGATCCGTGACCTCGCGCGGCAACAGGTGCGCGATCGCCGTCCGCGAGAACTGCCGGCCGACGACCGCGGCGCGCTCCAGCACCATGCGCTCGTTGGGACGCAGGCGCTCGATGCGGGCGGCGAGCAGCGCATGGATGGTCGGCGGCATCGCGAGGGTCGAGAGCTCGACCGCCGTCGTCCAGCGATCGCCTTCGCGCTTCAGCGCGCCGTCCTGCACCAGCATGCGCACCAGCTCGCCGACGAAGAGGGGATTGCCCTCGCTGATCGCGAGCACGCGCCCGGCGACGGCGGCCGGCAGCTCGTCGGCGCCGATCGCGTTGGCGGCGAGGCGCGTCGCCGCGCCGGCGTCGAGGCCGCCGAGCGTCACGACCTCGGTGACCAAGCCGCTCGGAACGATCAGCGAAGAGCGGGTGTCGCGCAGCTCGGGGCGGGCCGCCGTCAAGATCAGCAACGGCACGTCGGTGCTCCACTGCACGAGGTGCTCGACGAGATCGAGCAAGAGCGGCTCGGCCCATTGCAGGTCGTCGATCACGAGCACGACCGGTTGCGTTGCGGCGAGCGCGGCCAGGAAGCGCCGGATCACGAAGAAGGTTTCCTCGGGCGCCGCCGGTGTGCCGGCCAAGAGCGCCGCCACGCCGGTCGCGATGCGAGGCCGATCGGGAGCGTCGCCGCCCATGCGATCCTCGATCGCTGCGTGAACGGCGTCGCCTCCGGCGCCGGTGTCGAGCCCCAAGATGCCGCGCAGCCCGTCTGCGAGAGGGGCGAAGGTCGCGCCGCCGGTCGCGTCGCAGCGGGCGCTCACCACGGTCGCAGCGCCGAGTCGGCGCACGAGCTCGCCGACCAGACGAGACTTTCCGAGACCGGGTGAGCCGAGGATCACCGCCAGCCGCGCTCTGCGGTCGGTGACTGCGCCGTCGTAGACCGCGGTCAGCCGGCGCAGCTCGTCGTCGCGCCCTACGAAGGCCAGCGCCGGCGCCCCGGCGGGCCGCTCGAGCGACACCACGCGATAGGCGGCGACGGTCTCGGCCCGACCTTTCAGCGCGAGCGAGCCGAACAGCTCGAGCGTCACGAGCTCGCTCACCAATCGCCGCGTCGCCTCGCCGATCAGTACGTCGCCGCCTTGCGCCTCCTGCTGCAGGCGCGCCGCGACGTTCACCGGGTCGCCGACGACGTCGTCGTGCGCGCCGCTCACCACCACCTCACCGGTGTTGACGGCGACCCGCAGGCTCATCGCGCCGAGGACCGCCGCCTGCTCCGCCGCGAGCGCTCGGAAGGCGCTCTGCATGCCGACCGCCGCCCGCACGGCGCGAATGGCGTCGTCCTCGGCCACGAGCGGCACTCCGAAGGCGACCATGACACCGTCGCCGAGGAGCTTCACGACGGTGCCGCCGTGGGCGTCGACCACCGCGTGCAGCGTCCGGTAGTAGCGGTCCATGAGCGCGCGAGCCGACTCGGCGTCGAGGCGCTCGTGTAACGCGGTCGAGCCGGCGAGATCGGCGAAGACGATCGTCACGATCTTGCGTGCCCCGGCCGCCTCCGCGACGGGCGTGGCGGGGGGCGCCGTCGCCGCCGACATCGGAGCGGCGCCCACGGGCGAGCCGCATCCGCCGCAGAAGCGCGCGGCCGGTTCGGTCTCGCGTCCGCAGGCGGCACAGCGCGCGACCAGCGCGGTGCCGCAGCCGACGCAGAAGCGCGAGTCGTCGCGGTTGGCCCGATTGCAGCTCGCGCAGATCATCAGGAGTGGCGCTCCGAGCGGCGCCGATCAAAGGAGGCGGCCATGGGGAGCTCGCCGCTGCCGCGACGCCTATTTCTTCTGCGCCTTGTACTGCCCCCCGGCGTCCTTCTGCACCTTGTTCATCTTCGCGCCGATGCAGAGGCCGTCGCTCGTGACGAGCTCGATCGTCGGCGCGGTGTTGCCGGTGAGCCCGGCGACGATCCCGGCCGGGAGATCGTCGAAGCCCTTCTTCGGGTCGTTCTTGCCCTGCGCGCTCGCGCTGCCCTTGGTGGCGGCGCCGCCGGTGTAGGCGAGCTTGACGATGCCGTCGGCCGAGCCGGCCTTGTCCTGATACCCGAAGCCATGCTTGCCCGTGAGCTTCCAGCACGGCTTCGTGCCGCAGTTGTGGTTGCCGCGGTCGACGACGAGCTCGCGGACGAGCGTGCCCGCGTCGTCGAAGACGCAGAGCACGGCGGCCGTGCCGCCCGTCACCGGATCGCCGAAGGTCGCGCGCGCGGTCGCGCTCGCCACCTTCTTCCACTGCAGCTTGAGCTTCTCCTTGCCGGTCGTCTTCTCGTCCGACTGCAGCTGCGCTTGGGCGGCGACGAGGCAGAGAGGATCGGGTGCCGTGCCGCAGAGCGACTCGCACTCGCCGCCGACGAGCTTTGCGCTCGCAGAGCAGCTCGTGCATTCGCTCGCGCTCGGGCCGCTGCAGGTGTTGCACGAGGGATCGCAGGCCGAGCAGACGGCGTCCGTCGTCGCGTTGCACACGGCGGCCGGGAACATTCCGTTCGGGCACGTCGAGCAGGAGAGGCAGCTGCTCTGGCCGGGTGCCGGTTGATAGGTATCGGTGGCGCAGGTCGCGCACGCACTGGCGCCGGCGTTCGAGACCGTGCCGGCCGCGCAGGTACTGCACGCGGCGGCGCTCGTCGAGCCGCTCGACGGATTGGCCGTACCGGGATCGCAATCGACGCAACTCGATTGGCCGGTCTGGTCTTGGTAGCTTCCCGCAACGCACGAGGTGCAGCTGACGGCTCCGCTGGTCGCGCTGAACGAGCCCGCGGTGCAGGTCTTGCACGTCGTCTGTCCCGTCGAGTCTTGAAACCTGCCGGGCACGCATTGCGGGCACGTCACCGAACCCGTGACGGCGGTGGCGGTGCCGGCGTCGCAGCTCGCGCAGGAGGTCTGGCCGGACGAGCTCTGATAGCGCCCGGGCGCGCAACTCGCGCAGACCGTCGAGGCCGACGCCGCCGTGAAGGTGCCGGGATCGCAATCGACGCAGCTCGATTGGCCCGTTTGATCTTGGTAGCGCCCCGGAGAGCACGAGGTGCAGCTGGTGGCGCCGCTGGTCGCGCTGAACGCGCCCGCGGTGCAGGTCTTGCACGTCGTCTGTCCCGTCAGGTCTTGGAAAGTGCCCGCGGTGCATTGCGGGCAGGTCGCCGAACCGGTCAGTGCGGTGGCGGTGCCGGCGTCGCAGTTCGTGCAGGAGGTCTGGCCGGACGAGCTCTGATAGCGTCCGGGCGCGCAACTCGCGCAGACCGTCGAGGCCGACGCCGCCGTGAAGGTGCCGGGATTGCAGTCGACGCAGCTCGATTGGCCCGTTTGATCCTGGTAGCGCCCCGGAGAGCACGAGGCGCAGCTGGTGGCGCCGCTGGTCGCGCTGAACGAGCCCGCGGTGCAGGTGTTGCACGTCGTCTGTCCGGTCAAGTCTTGGAAAGTGCCCGCCGTGCATTGCGGGCACGACGCCGACCCGCTCAGTGCGGTGGCGGTGCCGGCGTCGCAGCTCGCGCAGGAGGTCTGGCCGGATGCGCTTTGGTAGCGCCCCGGCGGGCAGTCGATGCAGGTCGTCTGTCCGCTTTGATCTTGGTAGGTCCCCGCGACGCAAGCCGTGCAGGTCTCGTTGCCGGTCGGGCTCGCGGTGCCGGGCGCGCAGGGCTGGGCGCTCGCGCTGATCGCGGTCGCGAGCATGCCGACGGTGAGGACGAAAGTCAGAATCCTGGCCGGATCGAATCGGGGGGACCGGGGCATGCGCTCTCCTTGCCGGGCGACGGTAACAGAAGGTCGGTGCGTCATCTAGGCGAATCTATGCGGTCGTCCGCAGCTGCCGGAGCTGCGAAATCCCGGCCCGCACGTAGTTCCGGAGCTCGCTCGGCGAGCGCGCCCCGAGCAGCGTCTGCGCGATCTTTCGCGGGCGCAGATAGAAGCTCCGGAGCGCGACGGTGCGATACGCCGCGAGCTCGTCGCGGCTCAGCGTTTGCGTCGCGACCGCCGGATACGCGTACGATTCCCGCGGAATCTCTCCGGGCGCCAAGAGGCCGAGCTCCACGCATTGGCGCTGCAGCGGGGTTCCCGGGAACGGGTAGGGATAGAAGAACTCGACGATGTCGGGATCGAGGTCGATGGCGAACGCGATCAGGGCCGCCAGCGATTCGTGCGTGTCCCAGGGGAGACCCATCAAGAGATAGACGCTCGACTTGATGCCGGCCGCGCGGCAGAGTGCGAGGGCACGCCGGGCGTCGTCGACGCGGGCGTTCTTCTCGAGCCGATCGAGCGTCGCCTGGTCGCCGCTTTCGACGCCGAACGCGGCGATCCAACAACCCGCGCGCCTCATCCAGCGGAGCGTTTCGGCGTCGACGGTGTCGACGCGTGAGTTGCAGGCCCAGGAGATCGCGAGCCCGGCGTGAAGGATGGCCTCGCAGAGGCGGCGCACCCACTCGGCGTTCTGCGTGAAGAGGTCGGAGCGAAAGAGAAAGCTCGAAATCCCGTGGCGCTCGACGCAATCGCTGATCTCGGTGATCACGTTCTCGACCGAGCGGTAGCGATTCGCGAGGCCGGCCACCTGGTTGGCGAGACAGTAGGTGCAGCGATGCGGGCACCCGCGGTTGGTGACGATCGTCGTCTGCGGCTCGCCGGTGTCGGGCCGGACGTAGAGCGCGTTCCGCGTCAGGTGGCGCGCCGGGAACGGCAGCGCGTCGAGGTCGCGTGTGAAGGTGCGGGACGGGTTCCGCACCGCACGGCCGGCGGCGTCGCGGCGCGTGAGCCCGCTCACGTCGGCCACCGGCCGGCCGCTGGCGAGCTCGCCGCAGGTCTCCTCGATCTCCTCGCGGAGGGCGAGGTCGAGCGCCGGATGGCGGGTCATCACCTCGGTGTCGAGCACGTTGAAGTGCGCTCCCTTCGCGATCGTCAGCACCTCGGGGCAGACGCGCTTCGCCATGGCCGCCGTCTGCAGGTCGTCGTCGACGGTCTGCGTGGTGCAGCTCAACAGAATCGCGTCCGGGCGCAGGGTCCCGAGGCGCGCTTCGAGGTCCGCGGCGCTCACGCCTTCGGCCGGGCAGTCGACGAGCGTGCAATGCCATCCCGCGCTTTCGAACGTGGCCGCCGCGTACATCAGGTCGATCGGCGGGCGCGGCGCGATCGTGCGGAACTTCTCGAGCGGCGTCTGACAACGGTCTTCCCGGACGTAGAGTCCGGTCGGCGGGACGATCGCGTAGAGCTTCTTCGGGGGCGCGGGCATGCGGGGAACGGCGCAGCGGCAATCTAGAGAGAGTCGCCGGCATTTTTCAAACGTCCACGGCCCCGCGTTCCACCGCTGCGCGGCGCCCTTTCACGGTGAGCCGGGCCTCGCGAGGAGCGACTCCACGCGTGCGGCCTCGGCGACGCGTCCGGCGCGCCGCAGCGTGCGGGCGAGCGCCGCTCGCGCGGGGCGCGGATCCAACGAGAGGCGCACCGCCTCCGCGTAGTGTGCGATGGCCTCGTCGAGGCGTCCGCCGATCGCGAGGGAGTCGGCGAGGCTCGCGTGCGTGATGCCGTTGGTCGGGTCGAGCGCGAGCGCGCGCTCGTAGTGGGCGATCGCGTCGGCATAGTCGCCGAGGCGGGCGCGCGTCGTCGCGAGGTTGCTCTCGGTCACGGCCGAGCGCGGATTGCGCGCCAGCGCGGCGCGGAACTGCCGTTCGGCCTCCGCATAGCGGCCCTGGTTCGCGAGCACGAGGCCGACGTTGTTGAGAGCGGGCGCGTAGCCGGGGTGCAGCCGCGCGGCCTCGAGGTAGTGGCTCGCCGCCTCGTCGGCGCGCCCGGCCTCGGCGAGCGCCTCGCCGAGGTTGTTCTGGGCGAGGAAGTTTCCGTCCGTGACGGCGATCGCGTGGCTGAAGAGCGTGATGCTGTCCTGCCAACGGGGAACCTGGTGCCGCGTGAGGAGCAGGGCGGCCGCGATCGTTCCCGCGCCCGCGATGGCCGTGGCCGCGCGTCGCGTGCCGAGCAGGTCGTGGACGCCCCAGGCCGCCATCACGAAGATCCCGATCGACGGCAGGTAGGTGTAGCGGTCGGCGATCTGCTGCCCGCCGACCTGCACTACGCCGACGACCGGGAGCAGGGTGACGAGAAACCAGATCCAACCGAACGCGAGATAGGGCGCGCGGCGCGCCGTCACCAGGACGAACGCGCTCATGCCGGCGAGGAGCACCGCGGCCGCCGCCGCGAACGCGAAGTCGGCCGGGTGGAGCGGGTAGAAGACCGCGAGCGGCGCCGGCCACACGAGCTTGCCGAGGTAGAGGACGTAGTTGACGAGCGCGTTGGCGACGCGATCGCCGAGCGGTAGCGACGCGAGCGCGCGGACGGCGCCGGCGCCGCCCTGGGTGAGGAGGGTGATCGCGCTCGCCGCCGCCGAGAGCGCGAACAGCGGCACCTTCTCGAGCACGAGCGTCGCGAGGCCGCGCGCGCGCCGGTCGAGGGGCCAGAGGTCGAGCAGCAGCAGCGTCAGCGGCAACGTCACGAGCATGGGCTTCGCGAGGAGGCCGAGCGCGAGGAGCAGCGCGACCAACACGTAGCGCCCCACGCTCGGGCGGCGCGTGTAGCGGACGTACGCGAGCGTCGCGAGCATCCAGAAGAGCGTGCTCAGCACGTCCTTTCGCTGCGACACCCATGCGACCGACTCGACGTGCGCTGGGTGCAGGGCGAAGAGCGCCGCCACCCAGGCGCTTCGCCACACCGCGCCCGTCGTCGTCACCAGGAGCGCGTAGAGCAGCACGCTGTCGAGCGCGTGGAGGGCGACGTTCTCCAGGAGATGCGCGCCGGCGTGCAGGCCGAAGAGCCCGCAATCGAGCATCAACGAGAGCCACGTGAGCGGAATCCAGTAGGCCTCGTGGACGGTCGTGAAGGCCCATCGCACCGACGCCCAGTCGAGCCCGTTTCGCACCCACGGGTTCCGGGTGACGTACACGTCGTCGTCGAGGTTCACGTACGCGTGCCCGCCGACGCCCGCGTACGCGACCGCGATCAGCGCGACCAGCGCACCCGCGATGGCCAGGTGTCGGAAGCGCACGAGCAGCCCGCTAGGGAACCTCTGCACAGGTGGCTCCCGGCTACGAAGCGCGATCCATCCCCGATCGACGGCGGCGCGACGCCCTCGGCGTATCGTTCAGATACGCGGTCGGGCTTCGCGCCTTGCGCTCGGGGCGGCTCGCACTTCTCGCTCGGAACCTACCTGTGCAGAGGTTCCCTAGCAGGAGCGGGTCGGGGATTCCATGCGCCGGGCCGCGGGCGCTGAGGAGGCATAGGGGTGATCCAATTCGGGGCGTTTCGGAGACGCGGCCACGCGGCGTCGGTGCGATCGATTTTGGTTGACCGGCGTGCGTTCCGTGGTCGAAGATCCGCGCTTGCGGGTACGGCATGATCCGTCGTGGCCGCGTGCCGAACACCGTCGTACCTACCGCGAGGGCGCCGCGTTTCGCGTCCGCCGAATCGAAGTATCCACGCCACAGCATGCGCACGAGGAGGGTGACATGAGACGACACGCGAGTACCTTGGTGACGTTGGCGGCCCTGCTGGCAGCCGTCACGGTAGCGCCCGGCAATGCGCGGGCATGCGTCGAGCCATTTCCACCGAACGTCGGCGTGAGCCTGGAATCGACGCCGACCGGCTTCGATCTGACCCTCTGGGGCGGGAGCGCCTTCGGCTCGCCGATGGGAGCCGGCTGCGGCTGCGTGATCGCGCTCCCGCTCAACGTGGCCTTCAAGCTCGGCTGCAGCATCACGAGCGCCGCCATCACCGATCCCGACGGTAACGACGTCGGCTTCGGCGCGCTCGCCGACAACGCCACGACGGCCTCGACTTTCTCCTCCTACTTCAGCCCCGCCTTCGACCCGGGCACCTTCAACGTCTTCGGCTTCGCCGGTACGCTGTCGAACGCGATCACGATGGGCACGAGCCTCAAGATCACCTTCGCCATCACCTGCTCCAACCCGAGCGATCCGAACCTGCGAGCGGCGGTGGCCGGCATCCTCGCTCACTCGGCCGTCGTCGGGACCGGTCCCGTGATGCCCGACGGCAGCATCGAGACCGGCGACCCGACCCATCTCGGGGTCACGACGGCATCGGTGAACGACAAGTGCCAGGCCAAGAAGAAGCTCTGCGTCGCCAAGAAGCAGCAATGCCTGCTCGGCTGCCACGCCAAGGCCGAGGCCAAGGGTCTCGCCGTCGACGGAACGTGCCTCGCGAAGTGTACCGCCAAGTTCGACGGCGGTGTGAATCCCGCCAAGGGCTGCTTCGCCAAGCTCGAGGCCAAGGGCGGATGCATCAAGACCGGCGACACCGCGGCGGCCGAGGCGATCGCCGACGCGTACGTCACGAACGTCGTCAGCAACGTCGATCCCGGCTACCCGACTCCGGTCCTGAGCGCGTGCGCGGCGGCGAAGAAGAAGTGCGCCGCCCAGAAGGCGGCGGCGCTCCTCAAGTGCCACTCCAAGGCCGAGGCCAAGGGCAAGAACCCGGACCCCAACTGCTTGGCCAAGCCGCTGAGCAAGTTCGTCGATTGCTTCACCAAGGCCGAAGCCAAGGCGGACTGCCTGGTCACAGGCGACGCGGCGGCGATCGAGGCGATCGTCGACGGCTTCGTGAGCGACGCCGTCTGCGAGATCGACCCGGCAGCCTGCCCCTAGCCCGGATTATTCATGAATCGTCGTCGCGAAAGCGACGAGCGTGCGTCAGCTCGGGCCGCGCGGAGCCCCGAACGACGCAGGCATAGTTCGACACTATGTCGAGGAGTGAGGGGCGAGCCCGGCCCGAGATGACGTGCGATCGGCGCTTGCAGTAGACGATTCATGAATAATCCGGGCTAGTCCATGTAAGATCCCTGACCCCGGGGTCGCCTCGCCGTGGGACGACCCCGGGCTTTTCCCGCATCGATCGACACTGTCCAATGTCCCACCGACTACTCGCCCTGCTCGCGCTGCTCTCTCTCGTGGCGACACCCGCGCCCCGCGCCGCGGCGGAGGTGCAGACGAAGTTGCAGCGCCGCTGCGCCGTCGCCCTCGACAAGGCGGCAATCGGGGTCGCCCGCGTCGCGGTCAAGCGACTCGCCCGCTGTCTCCGCGCGGCCGCCACCGGCAGGCTCCCGCCCGGCACGACGGCCGAGCAGTGCCTCGCCGCCGATCGCGACGGCCGCTTGGCCGACGCCGAGGCGCGAGTGTCGCAAGCCCAGATCAAATCCTGCACGACGCTGCCGCTTCCCAGCATCGGACCGACGGCGGCGGCGGCGGTGAACGCGGCCTTCGGGGTCGTCGGCGACCCGCATGCCGTCTTCGGCCCCGATCTCGATGCCGCCGTCATCGACGCCCGCGCCGACCGTGCCGGCGCGGCCTGCCAAGCGGCGGTCGCGACCGCGATGGCGCGCCTCGCGATCATCCGGCTCCGGGTCTTCGATAAATGCGCGGCGGCGGGCCTCGCGAACGGATCGATCGATTCGTCGGACGCGCTCGAGGGCTGCGTCTACGCCGACCCCGCGGGCACGGTCGCCCGTGCCACGGCGCTCGCCGGGCGCCGCGTCGCCGGGCGGTGCGCCGGCACGGCGATCGCCGCGGCCTTTCCGGGCGCGTGCGCCGCGACGCCGGCCGCCGACTTGTTCGCGTGTACGCAGTTCCAGGTGGATTGCGATCTCTGCACGGCGCTGAATGCCGCCGATCGCATGACGCACGGCTGCCACCGCTTCGCGAACGGGGTCGCGACCAGCTACTGCGGCACGCGGCCGTCGACGACCCAGTCGGCCGCTCGCCAGTGGAACGAGGAGACTCTGGCGGCGATTCGCATCGATCTGCCGCGGCCCCCGGTCCACGCCAAGAATCTCTTCTACGGGTCGGTGGCGATGTGGGACGCGTGGGCCGCCTACGATGCGACCGGCACCGCCGACGCCTTCCTGCACGCCGAGGCGCCGCCCTCGAGCGATCCCGCGGGCGACCGCGAGATCGCGATCAGCTTCGCCGCGTATCGCGTGCTCGCCCATCTCTATCGACTGTCGGTGAGCGCGGCGACCACCGAGGCGAGCCTGGCGCACAAGATGGCGGAGCTCGGCTTCGACAAGACCTTCACGACTACGAGCGGCGACACGCCCGCGGCCGTCGGCAACCGCATCGCGGCCGCCGTCATCGCCTACGGTCTCACGGACGGCTCGAACGAGGCCGGCAACTACCAAGATCCCGGCTACGCGCCGGTCAACGAGCCCCTGATCGTCAAGCTCCCGGGTCTCGACCCGACGCTCCCCGGCACCGCCATGGCCGACCCCAACCACTGGCAGCCCCTCGCGCTCGACTTCCAGGTGAGCCAGAACGGCATCCCGCTCCCCAACAAGGTCCAGGTGTACGTCGGCTCGCAATGGAACGACGTGAAGCCCTTCGCCCTCACGCGCAGCGATCCCGCCGACGTCTACCTCGACCCCGGTGCGCCGCCGAAGCTCGGCGGCGTCGGCGACGCCGAGTACAAGGACGGCACCGTGCAGCTGATCCAGTTCTCGCACGAGCTCGATCCGACCGACCCGACGATGCTCGACATCTCGCCCGCCTCATGGGGACACAACACGCTCGGGACCAACGACGGTACGGGATACCCGCTGAACCCGGTGACCGGTGCGCCCTACGTGTCGCAGCTCGTGAAGCGCGCCGATTTCGAGCGCGTGCTGGCGGAGTTCTGGGCCGACGGACCCGATTCCGAGACGCCGCCCGGCCATTGGAACGTGATCGCGAACTACGTCTCCGACCAGCCCTCGACCGTGAAGCGTATCGGCGGCGTCGGCGCGATCGTCGACGACCTCGAGTGGGACGTGAAGCTCTATCTCGCGCTCAACGGCGCCGTGCACGACGCGGCGGTCGCGGCCTGGGGCATCAAACGCAAATACGATTCGGTGCGCCCGATCTCCCAGGTGCGCTACATGGGCGGGCTCGGGCAGTCGTCGGATCCGCTCGGCCCCTCCTACGACCCCTCCGGGCTGCCCCTCGTGCCGGGCCTGATCGAGGTCATCACCCCAGAGAGCAGCGCTCCGGGGGAACGGCACGCCGCGCTCGCGGCGTTCGTGGGTGAGGTGGCGCTCAACGCCTGGCCCGGGGAGCCTGCCGACCCCGCCACCCAGTTCAGCCCGAGCGCCTGGATCCGCGCCAAGAACTGGGTTCCCTATCAGCGCAAAACCTTCGTGACTCCACCCTTCGCCTCGTTTCTCTCGGGCCACAGCACGTTCAGTCGGGCGGGGGCCGAGGTCCTGACCTCGATCACGGGGAGCCCGTACTTCCCCGGGGGCCTCGGTGAGTACGTCGCTCCCGCCAACAGCTTCCTCAAGTTCGAGGTCGGGCCCACGACCGACGTCCGCCTGCAATGGGCGTCGTATTACGACGCTTCGGACCAGGCCGGGATCTCTCGCCTC
Organism: uncultured delta proteobacterium; assembly: GCA_963774015.1. Taxonomy (GTDB): domain Bacteria; phylum Desulfobacterota; class Binatia; order UTPRO1; family UTPRO1; genus UTPRO1. The sequence continues at coordinate 402,361 of CAVZDH010000011.1, read as the reverse complement.
TACGGCGGCATCCATCCGCGCGTCGACGACCTGAACGGCCGGGTGGTGGGCTCCGAGGTCGGGATCACGGCGTGGAATCGGGCCCAGGCGTACTTCGACGGCAGCGCGGTGCCCTAGGGAACCTCTGCACAGGTGGCTCCCGGCTACGAAGCGCGATCCATCCCCGATCGACGGCGGCGCGACGCCCTCGGCGTATCGTGCAGATACGCGGTCGGGCTTCGCGCCTTGCGCTCGGGGTGGCTCGCACTGCTCGCTCGGAACCCACCTGTGCAGAGGTGCCCTAGCGCGATGGGTCCCCGGGAGCCGCGGGCGCGCGGCTTCGCGCCTGCGGACGAATGCGCTACCAGGGGGCGATGACGACGGCACGAGACCAGTATCGGGCCAAGCTTCGTACCGCCGCCGAGGCGGTCGGCATGATTCCCGACGGGGCGTTCGTGGTGCAGGGGAACGCGGTCGGCGAGCCGCCCGCGCTTCTCGCCGCCGTCGCGGCGCGGGCACGGGCGGGCGGGTTCACGCGGCTCGACATGACCTCGCTCCTGCCGCTCGCCGGCTCGGCCGGGTCGACCCTGTCGCCCGACGTGCGCGACATCATCCACTGGCGCTCCATTTTCGCGAGCGGCGCCGATCGGGCGGCGATCGCCGCCGGCGACGCGGTCGCCGCGCCCGCGCTCTTTCATCAAGTGCCGCGCATCTACCGCGAGTTCCTGAAGATCGACGTCGCGCTGATCCACGTTTCCCGCGCCGACGCGCACGGCTACATGAGCCTCGGCGTCGGCGTCGACACCGCCCGCGCCGCGATCGACAGCGCGGCGCTCGTCATTGCCCAGGTGAACGACCACATGCCGCGCGTGCACGGCGACGCCTGGGTGCACGTCTCGGAGGTCGACGCGCTCGTCGAGCACTCGGCGCCGCTCACCGAGCTGCCGATTCCGGCCGTCCGTCCCGAGGACGCCGCCATGGGCCGCATCATCGCCGAGATGATTCCCGACGGTGCGACGCTGCAGCTCGGGATCGGCGGCGTGCCGAGCGCCGTCGCGCGCGCGCTCACGAGCCACAAGGATCTCGGCATCCACACCGAGATGTTCGTCGACGCGATGGTCGACCTCATCGCGGCGGGCGTCGCGACGGGGCGGCGGAAGACCCTGCACCCGGGGAAGGCCGTGTTCGCCTTCGCCGCGGGATCGCGCCGCATGTACGAGTTCCTCGACGACAATCCGGGCGTCGAGGCGCACCCGGTGTCCTACACGAACTTCCCGCCCACCATCGCGCGCAACCCCGGCCTCGTCTCGGTGAACTCCACGATCGAGATCGACCTCACCGGGCAGTGCTGCTCGGAGTCGATGGGGCCGGTGCAATGGAGCGGGACCGGCGGCCAGCACGACTTCGCGCGGGGCGCGTTCGACTCGCCGGGCGGCAAGTCGATCATCGCCTTCTACGCGACGGCGAAGCAGGGCGAGGTGTCGCGGGTCGTCCCGACGCTCCGGCCGGGCGCGGTCGTCACGACGCCGCGCACCGAGGTGCACTGGGTCGTGTCGGAGCACGGCGCCGCGTGCCTCAAGGGCAAGAGCACCGCCGAGCGCGCGCGGGCCCTCATCGGCCTCGCCGATCCGAAGTTCCGCGACGAGCTCAGCGCCGCGGCGAAGCGCCTGCGCTACCTATAGGACGGGCCCATCCGCGTCACGGCTGGGCGGCTCGGCACCGAAGTGGTAGGGGCGCGCGTGGCGTGTCGCTTCTGCGGACATCCGAACCCGGAGACCAACCGATTCTGCGGCGGATGCGGGATCGCGCTCGCGGCGCTCTGCCCGTCGTGCCGGCACGAGAATCCGCCGGATGATCGCTTCTGCGGCGCCTGCGGCGTGGCGCTGACGGCGGGACCGTCGGCCTCGTCGGTCGCGCCGAGTCGCCAACCCGGCCCCGCCGTGCCGCCCGCCGGCGGCAGTGCCGGAGACGGCGAGCGCAAACAAGTGACCGTCCTTTTCGCCGACGTGAAGGGTTCGATGGAGCTCGCCGAGCAGATGGACCCCGAGGAGTGGTCGCACATCATGCAGCGGTTCTTCGCGATCCTCTCCGCGGGTGTCGAGCGCTTCGAGGGCTTCGTCGACAAATTCACCGGCGACGGCGTCATGGCGCTCTTCGGGGCGCCGATCGCGCACGAGGACCACGCGCAACGCGCGTGCTGGACGGCGCTGCACTTGCGCGAAGCGATCGCGCGTTACGCGACCGAGGTGAAGCGCGTGCACGGCATTGCCTTCTCGATGCGGCTCGGCCTGCACTCGGGCGAGGTCGTGGTGGGTGCCGTCGGTGCGGCCGGGGACGGCGCGCGCATGACGTATACGGCCCAGGGTCACACGGTCGGCCTCGCCCAACGGATGGAGGCGCTCGCCTCGCCCGACACCTGCTACCTCTCGGCCGCGACCGCTCTGTTGGTCGCTGGCTACTTCGCGCTCGAAGACCTCGGCGACTTTCGTGTGAAGGGTCTCAGCGAGCCGGTCGGGGTACACCGCCTCGTCGGCCCGGGACGCGCCCGCACGCGCTTCGATGTGTCGCGCGCTCGCGGCCTCACCCGCTTCGTTGGCCGCGACGCCGACGTGCGGACGATCGAGGACGCGCTCGCGCGGGCCCAGTCCGGGAGCGGGCAAGTGGTCGGGATCGTCGCCGACGCCGGGACCGGCAAGAGCCGGCTCTGTCACGAGCTCGCCGAACGCTGCCGGGCGCGCGGCATCACCGTGAACTTCGGCCGCGCCCTCGCGCACGGAAAGCACATTCCCTATCTCCCGATGCTCGAGGTCTTTCGCGCGTATTACGGCATCGTCGACGGCGACGACGACCGCATCGTGCGCGAAAAGATCGCCGGCCGCATGCTGCTGCTCGACGATCAGCTCCGCGACGTGCTGCCGATCGTGTTCGAGTTCTTCGGCGTGCCCGATCCGGTGCGCCCCGTGCCGCGCGTGGACCCGGATGCGAAGCAGCGGCAGATCTTCGCGGTGCTGCGGCGGGCGATCCAGGATCCGGACGCCGGCGCCGCGCGTCTCGTCGTCGTGATCGAGGATCTGCACTGGCTCGACGCCGCGAGCGAGGCGCTCGTGGCGGGATGGGTGGAGGCTGTTGCCGGCTCGTCGGCGTTTCTCCTCGTGAACTTCCGTCCCGAGTATCGCGCGGAATGGATGCAGCGCTCGTGGTATCGCCAGTTGTCGCTGGCACCCCTCGGCGCCGCGGCAACGCGCGAGCTCGTCGGCGACTTGCTCGGTGACGACGCGAGCCTCGCCCGGCTCGCCGACCGCATCCATGCCCAGACCAGCGGCAATCCCTTCTTCACCGAGGAGGTCGTGCAGTCCCTCGTGGACGCCGGCGATCTCGTCGGGACCCGCGGGGCCTACCGGCTCGCCGTCGACGCGGAGGCCGTTCGCGTGCCCCCGTCCGTGCACGGCATCCTCGCGGCCCGCATCGATCGCCTCGGCGAGCGCGAGAAGCTGGTGCTGCAGACCGCCGCGGTGATCGGGCAGACGTTCACGGAGCCGATCCTGACCACCGTGAGCGCGCGCCCGGAAACCGAGATCCGGGCGGCGCTCGCCGCGCTTCAGACAGCCGAGTTCGTCTACGAGCAGTCGCCGTTTCCGGTCGCCGAGTACGTCTTCAAGCATCCGCTCACGCGCGAGGTCGCGCTGCGATCGCAGCTCCACGAGCGGCGCCGGCAGCTGCACGCGGCGACCGCGCGTGCCATCGAAGCCGCGCATGCCGACAAGCTCGACGAACAAGCGGCGCTTCTCGCCCACCATTGGGAAGAGGCCGGCGAAGCGATGGTGGCGGCGCGCTGGCAGCTTCGTGCCGCGCAGTGGGTGCGCGGACGCGACGTCCAAGCGGCCGGGCGCCATCTCGCGAGCGCCGTCGAGCTGGTACGGCGCGCGCCCGAGGCCGCCGAGCTGCCGCTCCTCGGTGCCACCGTCTGTCGCGAACGGCTCGCTCTCGGCTTTCGCGTGGGGCTCGCGCGCGAGGAAGCGGAGCGCATCTTCGTCGAGGGGCTCGCCTTCGCCGAACGGCTCGGGGACCCGCTCTTGGCGGGGAGGCTCCACCAGGCGATCTCGGTGCTGTGTGCCTTCGACCTGCGTCTCGACGATGCGCTCCGGCACGCGGCCGAATGGGAGCGTGTCGCATGCGCCGCCGCCGATCCGGAGCTGCGCTCGTACGCCAAATGGTCGTCGCTCGGGCCGTTGCGGTTGCGCGGTGACCTCGCCGCTGCGCGCCGCAACATCCTGTGGCAGCTCGCCGCCACCGAGGACCACCCGGCATGGGGCCTGCGCGAATGGGCCTTCAGCGCGCATGCCGGCGCCCTCGTCGAGCTCGCGTTCAACGAGCTCTGGACCGGCAAACTCTCGGAAGCGCGGGTGCAGGCCGAGCGTGCCATGGACGTGGCGCGCCGGATCGGTGACGTGGAGGACCAGTGGGCCGGGCTCGGCGTGCTCGCTTCCGTCGCGTTCTACGCCGGCGAGCCGGATGCCGCGCGGCCGGCCGTACGGCGCCTCGCCGAGCTCGGTGAACGGATCGGCAGCGACTGGCTGCGCGGTGAATCGCAATTTCGCATCGCCCTGCAGCGGCTCGCCGAGGGCGATGCGCAGGGGGCACGCGAGCTCTTCGAGCGCTCGACCGTCGAGGATCGGTCCCGGCCGACGCTGACCCGGCTGCTCGGCGACGTCTTCCTCGCGGAAAGTCTCCGCCTCTCGGGTGACCTGTCCGCGGCGCGCCTTCTCGCGGAACGGACCCACGCGAGCGCGAAGACCCGGGGTCTCGCGATCTGGGGCATCGACGCGGGGCTCGTGCTCGCGCGCGTGCTCCGGGACGAGGGCGGCGCCGACGCGGCCGAACGCATCGGCGTGCTGCTCGACGAGACCGAGCTCGTCATCCAAGAGACGGGCGCCGCGCTGTTCACGCCGTTCGTGCTGGTCGAGCGTGCCGCGCTGGCTGCCCTCCGCGGTGCGGTCGACGAGCGGCGTCGCCTCCTCCGCACGGCCGAGGCCGGCTTCGCGGCGATCGGAGCGCCGGCGCGTGCACGGGAGCTCGCGGGCGAGCTCGGCTGAGGATGCGCGTTGGCAGCCGCCTGACGGTTTGGCTACTCTGGCACGATGTCCCGTTCGATTCGTATGCTCGGTGCGCTCGCGGTCGGGGCGATCCTCGCCGCCTTCGCCACTGCCGCCGCCGCGGCGGAGAACCCGCCCGATTCGTTTCTCTGCTATCTCGCCGGTGCGGCGCCGAACAAACGGCTCGCGCGGATCAGCGGCGCGGGCATCGACCTCCAGGATCGCTTCGGCGCGCGTCGGTTCGTGATGCGGCGGTTGGCTGCGCTCTGCAATCCCGCGAGCATCGACGGTGACGCCGTGTCGCACGAGAACGTGCATCTCGTCGCCATCAACCTGAAGAAGGAAAAGACGGCGCCGAAGTTCGTGCCCTTCCCGTTCGGGGTGCAAGACCGCTTCGGCACTCGGACGCTCGTGCTGACGGGCGTCGCGTCGCTCCTCGACGTCACGCCGGTGCAGCCCGGCACCAACGCGCCCCCCGACTTCAGCGACGATCCGACCAAGAGCGCCGTCGAGGTGAATCGCTTCGAGTGCTACTCGGCCGCGCTCCCGAAAGGCGCGCCGAAGTTCGTGCCGCCCGCCCCACCGACGGTCGCCGACGACGCCTTTCCGAGCGGCCAGCCGTTTCTCGTCAAGACCCCGACGAGGGTGTGCCTGCCCGCGGACGTGGAAGGATCGACGCCGGGCGCCGAGTCCCGCACCACGCTGCTCGCCTGCTACGCGGTGAAGCTGCCGAAGGGCGGCAAGTTCGCGCGCCAGACGGTCGGCACGCACAGCCGTTCGGTCGGCGTCCGCATCGTCGGCCGGCGAAAGCCCTCGGAGATCTGCGTCGTCGCGCGTGTCTTCCCGGGGAGCTGAGCGCGCCCAGGGGGCGCCGATCCTCCTACACGCGGTAGTACGACCGGTACCACTCGACGAAGCGCTTCACCCCGACCTCGACGGGCGTGTCGGGGCGATAGCCGACGGCGTCCGCCAGTGCCTGTACGTCGGCGCTCGTGTCCGGGACGTCGCCCGGTTGGAGCGGCAGGAGGTTCATCTCGGCCTTCTTCCCGAGCTCTTGCTCCAGCACCTCGATGTAGCGGAGCAGCTGCACGGGCTGGCCGTTCCCGATGTTGAAGACGCGCCACGGCGCCGAGCTCGTCGCCGGGTCGGGCTCGTCGCTCCGCCAGGTGGCGTCGCGGACGGTCGGCTGGTCGGCGGCGCGCACCACGCCCTCGGCGATGTCGTCGACGTAGGTGAAGTCGCGCGTGTGCTTCCCGTGGTTGAAGACGTCGATCGGCTTTCCGGCGAGGATGTTCTTCGCGAAGAGGAAGAGCGCCATGTCGGGGCGGCCCCACGGGCCGTAGACCGTGAAGAACCGGAGGCCGGTGGTCGGTAGGCCGAAGAGGTTCGAGTAGGTGTGGGCGAAGAGCTCGTTCGCCTTCTTGGTCGCGGCGTAGAGCGTCAGCGGGTGGTTCACGTGGTGGTGGACGGAGAACGGCATCGTCGTGTTGGCGCCGTAGACCGAGCTCGTGCTCGCGTACGTGAGGTGCTCGCAGCCGTTGTGGCGGCACCCTTCGAGAACGTGCTGGAAGCCGACGATGTTGGCCTCGATGTAGGCGTACGGATGCGTGATCGAGTAGCGGACGCCGGCCTGGGCGGCGAGGTGGATGACGCGCGGGAAGCGGTATTTCGCGAAAAGCTCCTCCATCGCCGGCCGGTTCGCGAGGTCGATCTTCACGAAGGTGAAGCCCTTGCGGGACGTCAGGCGCGCGAGCCGCGCCTCCTTGAGCTTCGGGTCGTAGTAGTCGTTGACGTTGTCGAGCCCGACCACCTCGTCGCCCCGGTCGAGCAGCTTGTGGGCCACGTGCGATCCGATGAACCCGGCGGCGCCGGTCACGAGAAAGAGCATGGCGCGCATGGTGTCGGTCGCGGGCCCAACGTGCAAGCCGGGAAGTGCGTCTCGCGCGTGCCGTTCAAGGATCTCCAGGCGCACGGCCGGAGGTGTCCGCGAGCTTCGTCCACGCCCCGAAGAGGTTCGACCACTCGAGGGCGGTGAAGACCGGCTGAGCGCCCCGCTCGGCGCGGCGGGCGCGCTCCCAGAGGACGACGCGATGGCTCACCAGCACGCTCGCTGCCGCCAGTGCGACGCCGGCGACGACGTCGATCAGGTAGTGCCAGCGCAGGAACATGGTCGCGACGATGATCTGCACGGCCACGAAGGCCGTGAACTGCCAGGAGAAGCGGAAGGGCCGCGCGCGGCGGTGCGTGAACGCGTAGAGCGCGAGGAACGTCGGGCCGGCGGCGTGCAGGCTCGGAAAGATGTCCTTCTGCGGGCCGCCGGCATCGACGATCGCGCGCACCATCCGCCAAAAGGGGCCGCCCTCGAGGGGGTGCGTGAAGCTGTCGGCGAGGTGTAGGTACGGCCCCGACCCAGGTACCACCATGTAGAGCAGGTGCCCCGTGCAGAACACGATGAACATTCCGAGCGCGAAGTGCGCGAGCCGGATCTCGTCTCTCCCGTTCAGCATCATCGGGAGCACGTACACCGCCAAGAGAAAGAAGTAGCCGAGGTAGAAGAACGCGAACCATTCGGTGATGGGCGGCGCGACGAAGCGGTCCCAGGCGATCGCGGGCTCGTATCCGAACACGCGCAGGTCGAACGCGAAGATCTCCGCATCGAGGGAGTAGGGGCTCACGGCCGGCAGGATCCAGCGGAGTTGGAAGTAGGAGAGAAACAACGTCGAGAAAAGCGTGAGCCGGTAGACCAGGGCGCTCGTCGGCGAGGTCGGGGAAAGGAGGCCTCCGCGCGTCAGCACGACGCCGATGGTGAAGAGCACGACGTCGACGCCGACCGTCCGGACCGACCGCTCGTGACCGGTCGCGGCGGCCGCGGCGTCCCTCTGGGAAGGTCGTCCCGGGCGCTGGTGGGCGGCCGTCGCCGCGGCCCTCGCGGTCGCGGTCGTGGCGAGCTTCTTCGTCTATTTCGAGCGGGCGAACGCGAGCTTCGCCGAGGGGACGATCGCCGTCGACGCCGTCCCGGCCGAGCTCGCACGCTGGAGCGCCTGGCACGACGTGCGGACTCTGTTGAGCATGCTGGCGCTCGGCGCGTCGCTGCTGGCGCTAAGGCAATGACGGGCGGGCGTTTCATGGGCGTCGAGCTTGGGTAAATCGCGGCGTCGTGCACATACGCCGCCTTGCCGGTGCGCGGGCGGTTGCATAGGGTCGTCGCGTTCCGACTGGACGCGATGACCACCCCGGAGCAGCCGAAGGCCCAACGTCAGCTCGCCGCGATCCTGAGCGCCGACGCCGTCGGCTACAGCCGGCGGATGGCGGCCGACGAATCGGCGACGGTCGCTGCGATGCGCTCCCACCGCGAGACGCTCAGCGGCTTCGTGCGCGAGCACCACGGCCGGGTGGTGAACGCGGTCGGCGACAATCTCCTCGCCGAGTTTGCGAGTGCGGTCGATGCGGCGGCATGCGCGGTTGCGGTGCAGCGCGAGCTCGCGCGCCGCGAGGCGCACCTGCCCGAGGATCGGCGATTGCCCTTCCGGATCGGGCTCCATCTCGGCGACCTCGTGATCGAGGACGACGAGATCTTCGGCGACGGCATCAACGTCGCGGCCCGACTGGAAGCGCTCGCGGAGCCCGGCGGCGTGTGCGCGTCGGCGGCCGTCGTCGAGCAGGTGCGCGGCAAGATCGAGGCGGCGCTCGAGGATCTCGGCAATCAGACGCTGAAGAACATCCCCGTACCGGTGCACGTGTACCGACTGCGCCCGCTCCGCGACGGGGAGACGCCGGTCGCGAGCGCCACCACCGTTCCCGGCTTCGGCGGCCGGCCGGCGATCGCCGTGCTGCCGTTCGAGCATCGCGGCACGGACGCCGCCCAATCCTTTCTCGCCGACGGCATCGCCGAGGATCTGATCGCGCGGCTCTCCGCCTTTCGGCTGTTTCCGGTGATCTCGCGGAGCTCCACGTTCACGTATCAAGGCAAGCGCGTCGACGCCCGCCAGGTGGGCCGCGAGCTCGGGGCCCGGTACGTCGTCGAGGGCAGCGTGCAGCAGGTCGCCGACCGGGTGCGGGTGGGGGTGCAGCTGATCGACGGCATCCAGGGCGTGCAGCTTTCGGCCGAGCGCTACGAGCGCGAGCTCGGCGACGTGCTGGCTCTGCAGGACGACATGGTGCACCTCATCGTCGGCGCGATCGAGCCCGTGCTGGCGCGCGCCGAACGGCAGCGCGCGCAGCGGAAGCCCGCGCCCCAACTCGACGCCTGGGAATCGGTCCAGCGCGGGCGGTGGCTCGTGCTCGGGTTTCGCTCCGAGGCCGACGTCCGCGAGGCGCGGCGCCTCTTCCAACGTGCCCGCGAGCTCGATCCGAGCTTCGCGACCGCCGCAGCGCTCGAGTCGATCGCGCATACGGTGCTCGTCACCTACCTGTGGGACGACCGTCCCGTGGATTGCGCCGCGGAGGCCTTGCGCCTGGCCGAGCTCAGTCTCGCGCTCGACGAAGTCGACTCGTGGGGTCACACCGCGCTCGGCTACGCGTGCGGTCTCACCGGCAATCACGCGCGCGAGGTTCCGGCGTTCGAGCGCGCGCTCGAGCTGAACCCGAGCTTCACGTTCGCCTACGAGGGTCTCGCGGGCGCGCTCTCCGTGTCGCATCCCGACGAGTCCGTGCGCATCGCGACGAAGGCGATCCGGCTGTCGCCGCGCGATCCGCAAATGCACTTCCTGGTGCACCGCCTGGCGGTCGCACACCTCATGGCCGGTCGCTATGCGGAGGCGGCGGCGCGCGACGAGGAGAGCCTGCGAATCCGCGCCGACCAGCCCCACATCTATCGCGTGCTCGCCGCGTCCTACGGCTACCTGGGACGGTCGGCGGAAGCGCTCGCCACGCTCGCAGCGATGCGGCGTCTCGCCCCGCACTTCACCCTCGAGGGCTTTCGGCGCGCCAACTCGCCGGAGCTGGTCGAGCGCTGCCTCGAAGGTTGGCGCCGCGCCGGGTGGTCGGGCTCCTGAGCCCCGGCGCTGCGCCGCGCTCAAGGCGCGAGCAGGGGGATGCTCAGTGGAGAAGCAGTGCCGCCGCCGATCGACCGCGGGACGCCCGCCCCACAAGCGGCATGTCACTTGCTATCGCTCAATAATTTCGGGGTTTCAGCCGATGCAGAACAGCATGAAGGACACGACTCGGCCGACGGACCCGCATCAAAAGGCGCTCGCCGTGAACCTCGATCAGCGGCGCTACGGCACGTTCGCCGAGATCGGCGCCGGCCAGGAGGTCGTGCGCTGGTTCTTCCGCGCCGGCGGCGCCGCCGGGACGATCGCGAAGAGCATCTCGGCGTACGACATGACGGTGAGCGACGCGATCTACGGCAAGGGCGAGCGCTACGTCAGCCGGATACGGCTCCAGTCGATGCTCGAATACGAGCACGCGCTCAACCTCGAGCGCCTGCGCGAGCGGCGCGGCAACACCACCGCCTTCTTCGCCTTCGCCGACACCGTCAAGGCCGCCGGCTACAACTCGTCGGACGGCTGCCACGGCTGGCTCGGCATCCGCTTCCAGTCGCATCCGCGCGACGCCGACAGCCAGTGCGTGATTCACGTCAACATGCTCGACAAGGAGAAGGAGGCGCAGCAGGAGGCGCTCGGCATCGTCGGCGTGAATCTCGTCTACGGCGCGTGCTTCCTCTACCACGAGCCCGAGATGCTCATCGAGTCGCTGCTCGACGGCCTCTCGACCGACCGCGTCGAGATCGACATGGTCGAGATGTCGGGCATCGAGTTTCGCCACGTCGACAATCGCGTCATGAGCCTCAAGCTCGTGCAGCTCGGCCTCACGGGCGCGGCGATGTTCGCCGCCGACGGGACCGTGCTGCAGCCGTCGGAGGTGCTCTACAAGAAGCCGGTGCTGGTCGAGCGCGGGAGCTTCCGGCCCGTCACGCACGTGAACGTCGACATGCTCGAGTGCGCGATGAAGCGTTTCACCAACGAGCCCGGCGTCGACGGGGAGGCGGTGGTTCCGCTCATGGAGATCACCATGCGGAACCTTCTCTCGACCAACGGCTCGGGCACCGTCGACGTCCACGACTTCCTGGCGCGCGCCGACGTGCTCGCGGCGTGCGGCATGACCGTGCTCATCTCCGACTATTTCGAGTACTACCGGCTCGCGGCCTATCTCGGACGCCACACCAAGAAACAGATCGGCGTCGTCATGGGTGCCGGGAGCCTCAAGGATCTCTTCGAGGAGCAGTACTACGTGAACCTCGACGGCGGGATCCTCGAGTCGTTCGGACGGCTCTTCAAGAACGACTTGAAGCTCTACGTGTATCCCTTGCTCGACCGCGCCACGAACTCGCTCACGATGGTACAAAACCTCCAGGTCGCGCCGAAGCTCCGCAAGCTCTTCGAGTACCTGGTCGAGAGCGGCTGCATCGAGCAGCTCGACGGGTTCCAAGAGGAGTACCTCTCGATCTTCTCGCGCGAGATCCTGAAGAAGATCAAGGTCGGCGATCCGAGTTGGGAGTCGATGGTGCCGCTCGGCGTCGCCGAGGTGATCAAGCGCCAGTCGTTCTTCGACTATCGCGCCGGCTGACGCCGCGGCGGGGCGGCGCTTGTCTCACGCGCGCCCGAGACGTAAGCCCGATGCATGGCGACGTCGGTCGGGAGCCTTGTCGGCTCTCCCGCGGCGCGCGAGGCCCCGATGCCGCGCGGCGGGTTGCTCGGCCACATGCGGCTGCTCGAACGGGAGCCGCTCGAGTTCCTCGTGCGTGCCCGCCGCGAGCACGGTGACGTGGTGCGACTGCGTCTGCTCGCGTGGCGCGGCTATCTCCTCGCGCATCCCGATCACGTGAAGCGCGTCCTCCAGGACCGTCACACGTTCTACGACAAGAACACCTTCGACTTCCGGCTGCTGAAGCCCGTGCTCGGGAACGGCCTCCTGACCAGCGACGGCCAGACGTGGCTGCGCCAGCGGCGCATGATGCAGCCCGCGTTCCATCGTCAGCGACTCGCGGCGGTGGCGTCCGTCGTGACCGCAGAGGCCGACGCGATGTGCGCGCGCTGGACGCTCGCCGTTCGCGGCGGGTCGCGACTCGACGTCGCGGCCGAGATGAACCGCCTCACGCTCGACGTCGTGACCCGGGCCCTCTTCGGCACCGACGTCGACGCCGATGCCGCGCGCGTCGGCGCCGCCGTCGGGACGATCAGCCGCGTCTTCATGGAGGGATTGGCGTCCGGCCGTGCGCTGCTACCGCTCGTCACCGGTCGTCCTCCCCGTCGCGCCCGTGCCGCCCTCGGTCTCCTCGATGCCGTCGTGCAGGAGATCATCGGCGCGCGCCGCCGCGCCGGCGTCGAGGGCGACGACCTGCTCGGGATGCTCCTCGCGGCGCGGGACGAGAGCGGCGGCGGCGGCTTGAGCGATCGCGAGCTTCGCGATCAGGTGCTCACGCTCTTCGTCGCCGGTCACGAGACCACGTCGAACGCGCTCGCGTGGACGTGGTATCTGCTGGCGCGACATCCCGAGGCGACGGCGGAGCTCCGTGCGGAGGTCGCGGCGACGCTCGGCGGTCGGCCCGCCACGACCGACGACCTGCCGCACCTCCGTTACACGCGCATGGTGCTCGACGAGGCGATGCGTCTGTACCCGCCCGCCTGGGCGACGTCGCGCAATCCCGTCGAGGACGACGAGATCGGCGGGTTCCGCATTCCGGCCGGGTCGCTCGTCTTCCTGAGTCCGTACGTGACCCATCGCCACCCGGAGTTCTGGGAGCGTCCCGAGGAGTTCGATCCCGAGCGCTTCCGACCGGAGCGTGCCGCGTCACGGCCACGGTTCGCCTATTTTCCGTTCGGCGGCGGTCCGCACCAGTGCATCGGCGAGAGCTTCGCGCTCACGGAGGCGGTCCTGGTCATCGCGACGGTGGTGCAGCGCTTCCGTCTCGAGCTCGAGCCGGGCACCACGGTGGTGCCGAGCCCGCGCGTTACCCTTCGTCCGCGCGACGGGTTGCCGATGACGGTGCGCGCGCTCACGTAGGCGCGGGCCTCGGCGGTGGTCGTCGCCTGCAGATCCTCGCGATCTCCAGCGTTCCCCGGCGCCCCCGAGCGTTACGGCGGCGGCAATGCGTTACGCCCGAGCGCTCGCGCACGACACGTGCCCGATCGGCGCGCCCCGCCACTCCCGGAAGAAAGAATACCGAGGGTTGCCGCCATATGGACCGCGGCAGGAAATCGCCCAATCGGGCCCGCGGGTGCGGAAACAACTTGCAAGCGCCGGTGCTCTCGGTCATGAATCTCCCCGTTCGCGTGCAACTCGTGAACGGTGGCGGTGCCTCCCGGAAAGCCACCTTCTCCGCGACCTTCCAAAAATACAGACCGAGGCCGAGCCCATGAGCGACGACACCACGCGCCGCGCGCGCATGACCTTCACCGCGGTCCTGCTGTTGGTCGTCGCTACGTTGGTGCTCCCGCCGTTCGCGCGTGCGCAGGTACTGCCGTGTGGCGACGGCTTCCTCGATCTCGGCGAGGAGTGCGACGAGGGTCCGGCGACCGGAGCCCCCGATTCGTGCTGCGCGATCGACTGTACCTTCCGCCCCGCGGCGACGCCGTGTCGCGACGCGACCGGCGAGTGCGATCCCGCCGACGTCTGCAGCGGCACGAGCGGGGTCTGCGAGGACGTGAAGCGCACCGACGTGTGTCGCCCGGCGGCCGGCGTCTGCGACGTCGAGGAGGTCTGTGACGGCGTCGCCAGCGACTGTCCGGCCGATGCGAAGAGCACGGCTGTCTGTCGTCCGAGCGCCGGGGTGTGCGACGTGGCGGAGAGTTGCGACGGCGTCGGGGACGATTGTCCCGCCGACGGGTTCGCGCCGGCGAGCGTGGAGTGTCGCGCGAGCGCGGGCGTGTGCGACGTCGCGGAGAGCTGCACGGGGCGCAGGCCGACTGCCCGGCCGACGCGAAGAGCACGGCCGTCTGTCGTCCGAGCGCCGGGGTGTGCGACGTGGCGGAGAGTTGCGACGGCGTCGGCGACGATTGTCCCGCCGACGGGTTCGCGCCGGCGAGCGTGGAGTGTCGCGCGAGCGCGGGCGACTGCGACGTGGCGGAGAGCTGCACGGGGGCGAGCGCCGCGTGTCCGACGGACGCTTTTCAGCCCGACGAGACGCCGTGCGACGATGCCAACGTCTGCAGCATCAACGACCGTTGCATCGGCGGCATCTGCGGCGGATTCCTCGAGAGCTGCGGCAACGGCACGCTCGAAGGCGCGTGTGCCGAGCAGTGCGACGATGGCAACAACGTCGACGGCGACGGCTGCGACGCGAGCTGTCAGCTCGAGCCGTGCGGCCCGGTGCCGCTCACGGGCTGCCGCGCGACGACGGTCGCGGGCAAGGCCGCCGTGCAGATCATCAGCCGCGGCAACAGCGAGAAGAACCGGCTGCAGTGGAAGTACATGCCCGGTGCCACCACGCTGAAGGCCGACTTCGGCGATCCGCTCGGAACGACGAGCTACGAGTTCTGCGTCTTCGAGGAGGTCGGCGGCACCCCGCGGCTCGCCGCGCGCTACGCGATTCCCGCCGGCGACGCCTGCGTCTCGTCGCCGTGCTGGAAGGAATCGAGCACGGGCTTCAAGTACAGCGACAAGGCGCACGCGAGCGACGGCATCTCGGGTGTGATCCTCAAGCAGGGTCTCGCACCGGGCAAGTCGAAGATCATCGTGAGCGGCAAGGGCGCGAACCTTCCGCTGCCCGTCCTGCCGCTCGTGCAGAGCCCGAACGTCGTGATGCAGCTCCAGGCGAGCACCGGCACGTGCTGGGAGGCGCGCTACGGCGCGCCGGCGTTCCGCAACCAGCCGGATCAGTTCCGAGACAAGTAGGCGACCGCAAGGTTGCGCCTATCGGTATCAGGCGAAGACTTCGCGGTAGATGTCGCGCACGGGTAGCGCGACCGGGACCGCCACGAGCTCGATCGTCGCCGCGAGGTCCGTGGTGCGATGTGACGCCCAGATATCGTTCCCGCGCCGGTGGCTCTCGATCGCGACCGCGGCCTGGTCGACGAGCAGGACCTCGCGGAGCGACGGAATTTGACGGTAGGCGTCGAGCTTGTCGCCGCGGTCGTACTCGCGGGTCGCATCGGAGAGCACCTCCAAGAGTAGCGCGGGGTTTTGCGCGGTGTCCGGCCGGTTGGTCACCAGGAGAGGCTTTCCGCAGATGATCGACACGTCCGGGTAGGTGTAGAGGCCTCCGTAGGTTGCAACGCGGAGATCGCTTCCGAACGCGCTGCAGCCGGTCTCGCGGAGCGCCGTCCGAAGAGCAGTGAGTAAATTTGCCGCGATGTGATTGTGATCCAGTGACGCTCCGGCCATCGCGAAGATCTCGCCGTTGTAGAACTCGTGCTTCACGTGCGAGGTCTCTTCGACGGCGAAGTAGTCGTCGAGCGTGTAGTGACGTTGCGGTTGGCTCATGGGTCCGACCGTACTCCGCGTCCGCGGATGCGGGCAATCGCTACTTGTGACTAGAACGGCCCCCCGTCGACGCCGATCCGCTGACAGGTGAGATAGCCGGCGCGCTCGGACACGAGGAAGCGCACGGTGTCGGCGACCTCCTCGGGCGTGCAGACGTGGCCGAAGGCGCTGCTCGAGTCCATGGTGCGGATGTCCGAGACGCCCATGGCCCCCTTCACGAGGCGGCGGCCCATGTCGGTGTCGACCAGGCCGGGCGCCACCACGTTCACGTGGATGCCGTGGTGGCGCTCCTCTTTCGCGAGCGTCACGGCGAGCGCCTCGAGGGCCACCTTCGCCATGTTGTAGGGGGCGCTGTTCGGCGCGAGATACTGCGTCGCGACCGAGGAGATCATGACGACGTCGCCGCGCGGAGCCTCGCGCATGTCGGGTACCACGAGCTTCGCGAGCGCCCAGGCGCTGTAGACGTGCGTCTTCCAGAGACGGTCGGGCTCGCGCGGGTCGGTGTCGACGATGGTCTGCCCGCGCGACGCGACGCCCGCGTTGCAGATCAGGATGTCGAAGCGGCCGAAGTCGCCGAGCGCGCTCTCGACCATCGCGGCACATTGCTCCCAGTCGCCGACGTCGGCGGGGTACGCGCGGGCGTGCCGCCCGAGCTTCTCGATCTCCGCGACCGTCGCGCGGGCGGCGTCCTCGTCGCGGCGGTAGTTCACCGCGACGTCGGCGCCGTCGGCCGCGAGGCCGAGGGCGATGGCGCGGCCGATCCCGCGGCTCCCGCCGCTCACCAAGGCGATGCGTCCCGCGAGGCTCATGGGGGTTCCTCCTGTCACTCGTCTTTGAAATCGGGTGGGCGCTTCGCGAGGAACGCGGCGACGGCTTCCATCATGTCGCCGGTGTGGCTCGCGAGCAGTTGGGTGCGGTTCTCGAGGTCGATGCCGGCGGCGAGCGAGCCGATCTCGAGCTGGCTCCACATGACCTCCTTCGTCATCTGCACGCCGAAAGGGCTGTTGGCGACGATGAGCTCGGCCTCGGCGAGCGCGGCGTCGACGACGGTGCCGTCGGGGACGACGTCGAGGACGAGCCCGATCTCCTTCGCCTCCGCCGCGGGCAGGAAGCGGCCCGTCAGCATCAACTCGTAGGCGCGCGACGCCCCGATCAGGCGCGGCAACAGCCACGAGACGCCGATGTCGCAGCCCGAGAGCCCGATCCGCACGAACGCGACGTTGAAGCGCGCCGACACGGCGGCGATGCGGATGTCGCTCGCGAGCGCGAGCGCCAAGCCGCCGCCCGACGCGGCGCCGTTCACGGCGGCGATGATCGGCTGGCGCATGCCGCGCATCATCGGCACGAGCGCGGCGATCGCCTGCTGCACGACCAAGCCGGACTGTACCCGCCCGAGGCCCGCGGCCTCGGCCGGGGTCGCGCCTTCCTTCAAGTCGAGCCCGGCGCAGAAGGCGCGACCGGCGCCGGTCAGGATCACGACGCGGCACGCGCGATCACCGCGGAGCGCGGCGAAGGCGGCGGAGAGCTCGGCGATCAGCTCCGCGTTCATCGCGTTCAACGCGGCCGGACGGTTCAGGGTGACGAGGGCGATGCCCGCGCGCGGGCGCGTGATCTCGACGGTGCTCATCCGATGATCGCTCCTGGTCTAGGGTCCGACGAAGCCCGGCATGCGCTTCTCGAGCAGGGCGCGCACGCCCTCGCAGTGGTCGGCGGTCGTGACGATGCCGACGTCGCCGTGCCGGCCGACCCGAATGCCGCTCTCGTCGCTCGCGCTCATCGCGCCGGTTCTCGCTCGTGAGCGCCCGACCGTCAAACGCGTCCCGATCGGCCCACCCTAGAGGGAACCTCTGCACAGGTAGCTCCCGGCTGCGAAGCGCGATCCATCCCCGTGCGACGGCGGCACAGGGCGCGGGTGCGCTGCGAAGCGGCGTTCGACAGATACGCGGTCGCGCCCCCCGCCTTGCGCTCGGGGCGGCTCGCACTTCTCGCTCGGAACCTACCTGTGCAGAGCTTCCCTAGCGGAAGCGGCGCGCCCACCACGCGAGCGCCGCTGTTCCGCTCGGCCGTGCGTGCGCGTGCCAGTGGTCGGGAATGTTCCGACGGTGTCCGTCGACCACCCAGGTCGCGAAGAGCTCCGCGGCGGCGCGCTCGAGGGCGGCCGTCATGTGCGCCAGCTCGTCCGGCGACGGGTCGATGCCGTGGCGTCGCCACACTACCATCGGCACCGCGCAGATCTCGCAGTCGGCGACCCAGCAGACGTCGTCCTCGAAATACCACCGGGTGAGGCGGGCCGCCTCGCAGAGGTCACAGCCGCGCGCGATCGGCATGCGTCGACGCCTGGGCGTCGTCCCGACGCGCTCAGGCGGCGCGGGCGCGGGCGCGCTCGGCGAGCGCGCCGATGGCGTCGATGATCTCGGGCCACGTGCCGCGCGGGAGATCGTGGCCCATGCCTTCGATGACGACGAGCGTGGCCCCGGGAATCGCGGCGGCGGTCGCGCGCCCCGCCTCGACGCGCACCAGCGGGTCGGCGTCGCCGTGGATGACGAGCGACGGCACGGTGACCGCGTGCAGCGCCGTCGTACGGTCGCCCGACGCCATGATCGCGGCCATCTGGCGCGCGACGCCGGCCGGATGATAGCCGCGGTCGAAGGCGCGGCCGAAGATCGCGCGCATGCGGTCCTCGTCCAAGGGGAACTTCGGGCTGCCGATCACCTTCCAGGCCGCGATCGCGCGCGCGATGTTGCCCTCGCGGTCGAACGGGGGAGGCGTCAAGAGCACTTGCATCGCCTCCGACGTCGCTTGCGGCAGGCGCGTGTCGCCGGTCGTCGACATGATCGACGTCATGCTGAGGAGACGGTCGGGATGTCGGATCGCGAGCGCCTGCGCGATCATGCCGCCCATCGAGGCCCCGACCACGTGGGTGCGCGCGATGCCGAGCACGTCCATGAGCGCGACCGTGTCGTCGGCCATGTCTTCCAAGGTGTACGGCGCCTGCACGGGCTTCCCGCTGAACGCGGCCTGCATCGCCTCGAGCACGTTCGGCATGCCGAGCGCGTCGAGCTGCGTCGACATGCCGACGTCGCGGTTGTCGAAGCGCACGACGCGGAACCCGCTCGCGGCGAGCTCGGTGCAGAAGTCCTCCTCCCAGAGGATCATCTGCGCGCCGAGCCCCATGATCAGGACGAGCGGCGGATTCGTCGGGTCGCCGAAGGTGTCGTACTCGAGCTCGATTCCGTTCGCGAGGTGGGCGCGGGGCATTGCGGCTTACTTTCCGCGCCGGGTGCGGCGGGGTCAAGCGCCGCGGTCCGCTGCCCGCCACGCCTACTCGGAGGTCTTGGCGTGGGCGCCGCGTGCATCTAGCCCGCATTTCTCGACCAGGTCCCTGCTGCGAGCCCCAATCGCACGCCATCTCGGGCCGTACTCGCGCCGCGCTCCTCGACGCGCGCAGCGTCAAGAGGTCGCCTGCGTCGCTCGCCGCTCCGTTCGGCCCGACCTGACGCACGCTTGGCGCTCTCACGACGTGGACCTGGTGAGAAATGCAGACTCCTAGGGTACGAGCAGCACCTTGCCGGTCGTCTTCCGTCCTTCGAGGGCGCGGTGCGCGTCGGCGGCGCGCGCGAGCGGGTACTCGTGCTCCACCCGCAGGCTGAGCTCGCCCGCGGCGATCCAGCCGAGGACGTCGGCGGCGCGCGCGCGCAGCTCGTCGTCACGCAGGACGTAGTGCAAGAGGCTCGGGCGCGTCACGTAGAGGGAGCCCTTGGTGCTGAGGATGCCCAAGTCGAAGGGCGGTACCGGACCGCTCGCGGCTCCGAAGAGCACCATCATGCCGCGGGGTCGGAGACAATCGAGGCCCTTCTCGAAGGTCGCGGCGCCGACGCCGTCGTAGACGACGTGGACGCCCGCGCCCCCAGTCGCGCGGCGGACGCCGGCGACGAAGTCCTCTCGGGAGTAGAGGATCACGTGGTCGGCGCCGGCGGTGCGTGCGAGCGCGGCCTTGGCCTCGGTCGAGACCGTGGCGATCACCGTCGCGCCGCGCCGTTTCGCGACCTGACAGAGCAAGAGCCCGACGCCGCCCGCGGCCGCGTGCACGAGACAAACGTCGCCCGTCTTCAACGGGTAGGTCGAGCACGCGAGATAGTGCGCCGTCATGCCCTGCAGCATTGCGGCCGCGCCGTCGCGGAAGGAGAGCGTCGCCGGGAGCTTCACGAGCCGATTGGCGGGGACGAGTGCCAGCTCCGCATAGGCGCCCGGCACGCCGGTCCACGCGACCCGATCGCCGACGGCGATGCCCGCGCTCGCTCCCCCGGCGCTTGCGCCCACCGCGCGCACCGTGCCCGCGGCCTCGAGGCCGAGCGTGAGCGGCAGGGGCGCCTGGTAGAGCCCGGTTCGGAAATAGACGTCGATGTAGTTGACGCCGATCGCCGCGATCTCGACCAGCGCCTCGCCGGCGCCGGGCGCAGGCGTCGGGACCTCGTCGAGTTGCATCGCCTCGGGCCCACCAGTTCGATGCACGCGCACGGCCTTCATCGGGTCGACCTCCCGCGGTCTTATACGCTAGGGAAGCTCTGCACAGGTAGTTCCCTGGGCCCACGCTCATGCTGCCGCCTTTTGGTTCCGAGCTCGAGTCGCGCGTCCGCGCTCATCTGGCGCGCCACGAGCGCCTCGTCGTGCCGCTCGACGGACGGCGGCATGCGGCGGTCGCGGTGACGCTCGTCGCCGACGAGGCGCGCGCGCCGTGCTTCGTGCTCACCCGGCGCGCGCCGCGGCTCTCGTCGCACGCCGGGCAATGGGCGCTCCCGGGTGGACGCGTCGAGGCGGGCGAGTCGTCGACCGCGGCGGCGCTTCGCGAGCTCGCCGAGGAGGTCGGTCTCGTCGTGCCGACGTCGCAGGTCCTCGGGTGTCTCGACGACTATCCGACCCGCTCGGGCTACGTGATCACGCCGGTCGTGGTGTGGGCGGGCGAGCACGCCGAGCTCGCGCCCGATCCGAGCGAGGTGGCGGCGGTACATCGCGTGCCGCTCTCCGTGCTCGAGCATTCCGACGTCCCGCATCTCCGCCAGATCCCCGAGAGCGAGCGGCCGGTGATCTCGATCGCCATGGTCGGGACGCACGTCCATGCCCCGACGGCGGCGATCGTGTACCAGCTGCGCGAGGTGGGTGTGCACGGTCGGCCGACCCGCGTCGACCATTTCGAGCAACCGGTGTTCGCGTGGCGGTGACGGCGCGCGCTCCGGCGCGTCAGCCCTGGAGGACGCCGATGGGGTCGCGGCGGCCGCGGAGCACGACGGGTGCGCGCGCGGTGAGCTCGATCGTCGTGCCGGCGGCGCGGGCACGGGTGTAGGCGGCCTCCGAGACGGAGAGCATCCACCCTTCGTCTTTGGAGAGCTGTTGCAGGCGCGCGGCCACGTTCACCGCGTCGCCGATCACGGTGTACTCGTGGCGGTCGGCGGCGCCGATCGTGCCCGCGAGCACGTCGCCGCAATGGATGCCGATCGAGACGGTGAGCGGCGGCTGGCTGCGGCGCGCCCGGACGGCGTTCAGCTCGGCGAGGCGCGTCCGCATGCCGACCGCGCAGCGCAGTGCCGAGGCCGCGCCGCCGTCCGCGCGCGTGCCGTCGGCGTCGGTCGCGAAGAGCCCGAACACCACCAGCATCGCGTCGCCGATGAACTTGTCGACGAACCCGCCGCACTCGCGCACCCAGACGGTCATGGTGGTGAAGAACTCGTTCAGGCTCGCGACGACCTCGGTCGGCGGCGCGTGCTCCGCCATCGCGGTGAAGCCGCGGAGGTCGCAGAAGAGGATCGACGCGGTCCGCAGCTCGCCCGTGGCGCCGATGCCGCCGGCGAGGAGGCGGTCGCGCACCGACGGCTCCACGACGCGTCCGAAGGTCTGCAGGATGCGCTCGCGATCGCGGAGGGTCTCGACCATGGCGTTCACGCCGTCGGCGAGCACGCCGACCTCGTCGGCGGAGGCCACGGTGACGGCGACCTCCAAGTCGCCTCCTTCGACGCGCTTCAGTGCGGCGGCCATGCACGCGAGCGGCAGCGTGAGCGAGCGGGCGACGACCAACGTCAGGAGCACGCCGAGCACGACGAAGATCGCGAACGTGATCGTGCTGGCGGCCGCGAGCGAGGCGACCACCTCCGCGGCCGGCATGCCGGCGTCGAGCCGCACGGCGGCGGCGCGCACGAGGCCGAGCAGCATGAACAACGGGATGAACGCGACGGCGATCAGGAAGAGGAGGAGACGCGTGCGTACGCCGGGTGCGAGCGAGCCCGATACCGCGGCGACGTGGCCGTGCGGAAAGACCGTCGGCGTCACCATCGAGCGGAAGAGCCAGTCGACGAGGAGGTAGGAAACCGTGGTCGCGAGGAACCCGTTCACGAGCGGTCCGAGGATCTGTTGCGACATGAGGTCGGGGCTCCAGTGGCCGAAGTGCCACAGGGTGAGCGCGGGAAAGAAGGCGATGCCCGCGAGCCAGAGGCCGAAGCCGACGAACGCGAGCACGGCCGGCGCGTTGGTCACGCGGCGCTGCACGAGCTCGGACGCGGTCTCCGTCGCGCTGCACTTGAAGAACAGGACGATCGGCCGGAGGTAGAGCACGATCGTCACGATGCCGCTCACGTACGCGCCGAACCGCCAGTACGGCAGCACCGACAGCTCGAAGGCGCGGGCCTCACGGGCGAACGGGCTCACGCCGTGCATGAGCTGGATGGTGACGTAGGTCGTGACGCCGCCCAGCAGGTTCGCCGCGATCACGATGAGCGCCGCCAGGCCGAGCCACGCCGGCACCGGCGAGCCGGAGCGCGCCGCGGCGGGCGACGCCGACGGCGCGGGTGACGCGGCGGCCGTGCTCACGACGCCGAGCGCGGCCTCACGAGGGACGGACGGTGATGCCTCCATCGACGGGAATCACGACGCCGGTCACGTACGCGCCCGCGCGCGACGCCAGGTAGATCGCGACGCCGGCCATGTCCTCGGGCGCGCCGATCCGGCCGAGCGGACATGCGGCGACGATCGCGTCGCGGAAGCGGTCGAGCGTGACCGCCATCATCTTGCTCTCGAACGGTCCGGGGGCGACGGCGTTCACGGTGATGTGCTTCGGGGCGAGCTGCACGGCGAGGACGCGCGTCAGGTGGTGCACCGCGGCCTTGCTCGCCGAGTAGGAGTAGGTCTCGAGGAAGGGGACCTTCAGGCCGTCGATCGAGCCGATGTTGATGACGCGCGCGGGGTCGGCGGCGGTGCCGGCCTTCTCGAGGAGCGGGAGCAGCATCTTGGTGAGGTGGAACGGGCCCTTCACGTTCAGCGCCAGCACCTTGTCCCAGCCCGCGTCGGGAAACTCGGCGAGCGGCGCGCCCCAGTTGGCGCCGGCGTTGTTCACGAGCACGTGCAACGCGCTCTCGCGCGCGGCGATCGCGTCGGCGAGCGCTTTGCAGCCGGCCTCGGTCGAGAGGTCGGCGGGAATCGCGATGCATGCGGCGTCAGCCGATGTACCTGAGAGCTCGGCCGCGGTCTGGGCGCACTCGGACTCCTTGCGCGCCGAGATGTAGACCTTGGCGCCGGCCTCGACGAAGCCGCGCGCGATCATCGCGCCGATGCCGCGTGACCCGCCGGTCACGAGCGCGACCTTTCCTTTGATCGAGAAGAGATCCTGCATGGGACGCAGCTACTAGCCTGCTTTCCGCCTCGTTGGTAGAGCGAACGGCCCATGCGCGTCTTCGTCGCCGGCGGGACCGGCACGCTCGGCCGACCGACGGTTCGCTTGCTCGTCGCGGCCGGTCACGAGGTCCGTGCCCTCGCGCGCACGCCCGCGCGCTCGGAGTCGCTGCGCGCGCTCGGGGCGGAGCCGGTCGTCGCGGATCTCTTCGACCTCCAGGGGATGACGGCGGCCCTCGCCGGGTGCGAGGCGATCCTCCACCTCGCGACCCGCATTCCGCCGCTCGCGCGCATGCGGAAGCTCGCCGCCTGGCGCGACAACGATCGCCTCCGCAGCCAGGGTGCGAGCATCCTGGTCACGGCCGCGCTCGCCGTGCAGGCGAAGATCTACGTCCAGGAGTCGATCACGTTCCTCTACCAGAGCCTCGGCGACACGGAGATCTACGAGACGGCACCGATCGACGCCCCGCCACCGCTCGCGTCGGCGCGCGACGCCGAGCGCGAAACCGCTCGCTTCACGGCGCGCGGCGGGCAGGGGGTCGTGCTGCGCTTCGGTCTCTTTTATGGCGCGGAGGCACCGTCGACGCAGGCGAACGTCGGGCTCGCACGGCGACGGCTCTTCCCGGTGATCGGCACGGGCGACTACTACGTCTCGTCGATCCACGTCGACGACGCCGCGGCCGCTACGGTTGCGGCGCTCGCGGTACCGGCCGGCATCTACAACGTCGTCGACGACGAGCCCGTCACCATGCGCGACTACGCGACGGCGCTCACCGAGGCGTTCGGTTTTCGTCGTCCCCTCCGCCTGCCGCTCTGGCTCGCGCGCGTTCTCTTCGGGCCCTCGGTCGAAGCGTTCACCAGGTCGCAGCGCGTCAAGAACACCATGTTCAAGGCGGTGACGCGCTGGACGCCGCGCCATCCGAGCGTCCGCCAGGGCTGGCGCGCGGTCGCGGCGGCGCTCGGCAGCGCGAAATCGGCTTGACGTAGCCCCGCGGCTGCGACTACCGTTCGAAAGTTGCCGTTTCGTACAGATTTCGTCCGTTCCGTTCGCGTTTCGTCATCCGTCAACCCCAGCCGAGGAGGAGGCTTCCCCATGCGTTCAAGAGTTTTGCTTTACGCGATCGCGGCGTTTGCGATCACGGCTCCCACCCTGATCGTGCCGCAGGCGGCGCACGCCGGTACGTATCCGGGCAACAAGTGCGCCTCGGACAAGCTGAAGTCCGCGAGCAAGAAGTGCAAGGCCGCGCTCGGCGCATGGGCCAAGTTCGTCGGCGGCGGCGGCACCGACACCATGAAGCGCGACGACACGCTCGGCAAGGCGACCACCAAGATGGGCGACGCGTGGATGAAGGCCGAGACCAAGGCCGACGCCAAGGGCGTCGACTGCGTCGACATGACGCTCGCGACCGGCGACATGCAGACCCTGATCGACAACGCCGTCGGCGCGATCGTGACCGACGTCACGGGTGGGTTGACGCTCTCGAACAAGGACGACGCGAAATGCGGCGCGGCCTTGCTGAAGGCCGCGAGCAGCGCGTGCGCCGCGATCCTCAAGAACGAGGCGGGCTTCGTCGCCAAGGAGGCGGCCGGGACGGGCAAGCGCGACGCCGGCAACACCAAGGCGGAGGACAAGCTCGCTGCCGCCGTGAACAAGCAGATCACCGGCGGCTGCAACACCACCGCGTCGCTCGCGTCGATCGACTCGGCCATCGGCAGCCTCACCGGCGACGTGACGACCAACGTCATCTTCTCGCCGAACGTCGACGACACGCAGTTCACCACCATCTCGCCCGACGAGAACCCGGGCATTCCGTACGAGGGCACGACCCTGCACCCGGTCTGCTCGTTCGGCACGCCCTACCACTATTTCGTGAAGCGCGGCTCGGTGAACAAGCTCGTCATGTACTACCAGGGCGGCGGCGCGTGCTGGGACTACAACACCTGCGTCTATGTCGGCACCTTCGACAAGGACGTGAACCCGGCCGGCTCCGACAACCCCAACAACACGACGACGGGCTTCGGCGACCTCACGAACCCGAACAACCCGTTCAAGGACTGGAACATCGTCTTCGTGTCGTACTGCACGGGCGACATCCACTTCGGCGACATGGACCAGAACTACAATTTCAACCACGTTCGGCACCGCGGCTGGCAAAACTCGCGCGTCGCCGAGAAGTGGGCGCGTGAGCACTTCGTCGCGCCCGACGAGGTCTTCATCACGGGCTCGAGCGCGGGTGCGTACGGCGCCTTCTTCAACGCCCCGGCGAACCACGACGTGTGGCCCGCGGCCAAGACCTCCGTGCTCGCCGACGCCGGGAACGGCGTCATCACGACGTACTTCCTCGAGCATTACTTCCCGAACTGGAACTTCTTGGCCCACCTGCCGAGCAAGATCCCCGGGGTCTACGAGTCGATCGCTCAGGCCACCGGCATTCCGACCTACACGAAGGCCGTCGCCGACTACTACCCGGACGTGATGTGGGGGCACTACTCGTCCTCGTACGACGGCGGCACGGGCGGCCAGACCGGCTTCTACAACGTCATGCAGAACCTCCAGCCGCTGAACCTCGCCGAGTGGGCGAACTGGTGGCATTCGAGCTGCGACTGGAACCCGATCATGGTGCAGCAGGCGCAGGACACCGCGACCGCGACCGCGGGGACGGACAACTACCGCTACTACATCGGGACCGGCTCGCGGCACACCATGTACGGCAGCGACAAGGTCTACACCGACACGACGGGCGGGGTGCCGCTCATCGTCGACTGGGTGAACGCGATGCTCGATCGCACGCCCCAGTGGACCGACGTCCAGTGCAGCCCGGCGTCGGCCTGTGCGACGCTCCTGCCGGGCGATCCCCAGCCGAGCCCGCTCCAGGCGCCCTTTGGCACGAGCGGTCCGGACACCGTCATCACCTGTCCGTAACGAAGCGGGCGCCCTAGCCGGCGCCTGACCGATCCACGACGGGCCGAGGTTGCGCGAGCAGCCTCGGCCCGTGTCGTTTCGGCCCCGACTTGCCTCATCCCGCGCCATGCTCGGGACGCCGCGCGGCGACGCCCGACCGCGCAATCTATCGGATGCGATGAAGCGACGACGTCACACCGCGGCTTGCAGCGTCGCGGGTGCGGGCGCGAAGCGGGCGACGGTCGCGAAGAGGTCGCTCGAGCGGATCGGCTTCGGGAGGTAGTCGTCCATGCCCGCGGCGAGGCAGCGCTGGCGGTCCTCGTCGAGCGCGTGCGCGGTGACCGCGATGATCGGGATGTGGACACCCGTCACGTGCTCACGCTCGCGGATGCGAGCGGTCGCCGTCAGGCCGTCCATTACGGGCATCTGGATGTCCATCAGCACCATGTGGAACCGATCGCGCGCCGTGATGTCGACCGCGAGCGCGCCGTTCTCGACCGCGATCACGACGTGACCGCGTTTCTCGAGGAGCTTGGTGGCGATCGTACGGTTCACGACGTTGTCCTCGACCAGGAGGATGCGACAGCTCGGCGTGGCGTCGTCGGTGATCATCGCCGGTGACGGCCGCTCAGAGGTTCGCCGCGGTGCGGATCTCGAGACCCTGCACGACCGCGTCGAGCTCCGGGTCGAGCCGCGTGAGCTGCGTCCGCAGCTCGGCGAGGACGGCCGCGCCGCCGCTCACGTCGCCCGCACGTCCCATCTGCTCGAGGTGCATCGCGACGTCGGCCGCCGGCTTGGCGCCGAGGGTGAGGAGCGCGCCCTTCAGGCGGTGCGCCCCCTGCTGCACCTCGGAGGCGTCGTGACCCGCGAGGGCGGCATCGAGCTTCCGCACGACCTGGACGCTGTCGTTGCGGAACATCTCGATCACCTTGAGGAGCAGGTCGGCCTCGTCGCCCACTTGCTCGTAGAGCGCGGTGCGATCGAGGACGGGGACGTCTGTCGAGGTAGGTGAGGTCATGGCGATCTCCGGGGGGTGCGCGTTGAGGAGCGCTTCGACGATTGCGAAGAGCTCGGTCGGTTGGATGGGCTTGGTCGCGTAGCTGTCCATGCCGGCTTCGAGACAGCGCTCGCGGTCGCCCTGCATGACGTGGGCGGTGAGCGCGATGATCGGAATGCGGCGCGTTCCCGTGTCCTGCTCGCGGGCACGGATCTCGGCGGTCGCGTCGAAGCCGTTCAGGACCGGCATCTCGACGTCCATGAGGACCACGTCGAACCGCTCCGTCGCCGTGATCTCGACCGCCTGCGCGCCGTTCTCGACGCAGACGACGACGTGGCCGTGCTTGCTCAGCATGCGGCTCCCGATCGTGCGGTTCACGGGATTGTCCTCGGCGAGGAGAAAGCGGAGCTGGCCGGTCGCGACGGGCGCCGCCGCTTCGCTTGCGTCCGGGAACGGCGCGACGGCGGGCGCCGCCGCCGCGTCCACGGGTGCTCCGAGCGAGATCAGCTTTACGACGCTCTCGATCACGCGGCGCAGATCCGAGGCGGCGACCGGCTTCATGAGATAGCCCGCGACGCCGAGCGCGCGGCAACGCGCCGACTCGCCTTGCTCGCCGGCGGACGTCAGCATGATGAGGGGGCCGCACGCGAGGTCCGGGTCTTTCTTGATGCGCTCCGCGACGCCGAAGCCGTCGAGACCGGGCATGTGGCCGTCGAGCAGCACGAGATCGAAGGGGCTCTCGGTCTTGGCGGCACGACGAATCGCGATCAGCGCCGACGGGCCGTCCTCCACGCTCTGCGGCAGCATGCCCCAGCCACGCGTCCGCTCCTCGAGGATGCGCCGGTTGGTCGCGTTGTCGTCGACGATCAGCACCGAGAGGCCGCACATGTCGGCCGGGTCGCCTTCGGTCGCCTCCTCGCTGCAGCCGAAGCGCGCCGTGAAGTGGAAGGTGCTGCCCTGGCCCTCGATGCTCTCGACCCAGATACGGCCGCCCATCATGCCGACCAGCTGCGTGCAGATCGCGAGCCCGAGACCGGTGCCGCCGTACTTCCGGCACGTCGAGCCGTCGGCCTGCGTGAACGCCTCGAAGATGAGGCGCTGCTTGTCGGGGGGGATCCCAATGCCGGTGTCCGAGACCTCGAAGTGCAGCGCGACCTCGGTGTCGGTGTGCGCCGCGACGCGGACGGAGACGCCGATCTCGCCGCGGTCGGTGAATTTGATCGAGTTACCGACGAGGTTGAGGATGATCTGCCGAAGGCGGCTCGGGTCGCCGATGATCGCGTCGGGGACGTCGGGCGCCAGGTGGCAGACGAGCTCGAGATCCTTCTGGTGCGCGCGCAGCGCCAAGGTCTTCACCGAGCGCTCGAGGTGCTCGCGCAGACCGAAGGGCGTGCGCTCGAGGTCGAGCTTGCCGGCTTCGATCTTCGAGAAGTCGAGGATGTCGTTCAACAGTGCCAAGAGCGCGTCGGCCGACGACTTCGCGAGCTCGAGATACTCGCGCTGCTCGCCGGTGAGCTCGGTCTCGAGTGCGAGCTCGGTTGCGCCGAGCACGCCGTTCATCGGCGTCCGGATCTCGTGGCTCATGTTGGCGAGGAACTCCGACTTGAGGCGCGACGCCTCGAGCGCGGCCTCGCGCGCCTCGACCAGCTCGCCGAGCCGGCGCTGACGCTCGGCGTTGTCGGTGGCGGCCTGCTTGGTGAGGCTCCGGCCGTAGTAGATCGCGCCGCAGATCATCAGCACCACGAAGAGCGCCAGCACGAGCTCGCGCTCTTGGACGATGCTGGCGTTGGCGAGCTCGCGTTGAAAGAGCGTGTCCTGCACGTCGCGGACGTGCTGCTCGAGCGCGCTGAACGCCTCCTGCACCGTCGCGAAGCGGCGATGCATGCCGGCCATCAGGGGCGCCGCTTTGTCGGGCGCCTCGATCGAGAAGTACGAGAACGTCATGTTGGCCTCCGAGGCCATGGCGTTCATCGCGGTACGGATCGCGTCGAGGTCGTGGATCAGCGTCCCGACCTCGGGCGTGCTGCCGGCGCCTTCGAGGTCGGTCCGAGCGTCGCTCCAGGCGTCGTCGAAGGCGCGCCGCGCGGTCCGGAGCTTCACCGTCTCGCCGCGCGGATCCTTCGAGTCGAAGACGTCGTTCGCGGGCGCGTTCACCGCCGCGGCGAGCTCGCGGAGCTGCGCATAGGTGGCGAGCCGCTCGGCCCACTGACGGTTCACGTCGAGCGAGCCGCGGTGCATTTCGACGAGCTGATGGTTCAGCGCGAGGCCGACCAAGACGGTCAGAATGTCGAATGCCGCGAACAGCACGTAGAGCATCGGCAACCGCCGTTGCTCGACGGTCGTGGGTAGCTCGGGTGCGGTTGCGGTCGGGGTGTCGCTACTTTTCAAGTCGGCCCTGCCTCGCGAAGGCGTGGAATGTCGGCAGGGAATTCAGCAAACGCTATGCCGGGAAGGGCCGAACGAAATGCCATACGGAGGATGCGGGGGAGTGCCGCGCGACGTCACAATTGCGCTCCATCGACACTCTGGTAACTCCCGGGCCGCCGCGCCGGGGTGGCGCGCGATCGTTTCTCGGGCCGCACCCGAGCGACACCGCATGCGGTTTGTCGCAGCGAGCGGTGGATCAGGCCGGGGCGGTCGCGGTGCTCCGCGCGGCGGCTCGCGCCGCCGCGCCGTCCGTCGCCGCGGGAACCCCCGCCACCTGCTGCAGCTCGCGAAACGCGTCGGCGACGGCCGCGACGAAGTCCGGCAGATCGGGCAGGAGATCCCAGTCGGCGTTGAAGCCCCAGCAGAGCTTCCCGGCGTAGCTGAAGAGGACGATGCCGAGGCCGAGGTAGTCGGTGAGCGGCACCTGCCCGTAGTTGTCGAGCATCTTCGCTCCCAGGAGATAGAGCGGCACCTGGGGTCCCGGCACGTTGGTCACGACGAGGTTGAAGGGGAGGGCGCGCGTCATCATGCTGCTCGCGAGCGACAAGAGCGTCGACGGCGTCCATTCGGCGGCGCGCGACAGCATCTCCGCCCCGAGTGCTTGCTTCGTCTCTTTCAGGCGCGCGGTCGTCTCGCTGATCTTCCGGAGCCGCGCGCGCGGATCTCGCTCCGCCAGCGGCAGGTCGATGATCCACGCCGACACCCGGTTTCCGAGCGTGCCCTTCTCCTCGGCGGTGCGGACGCTCACGGGCGCCATCACGCGGAAGTCGAGGAAATCGACGTGGACGCGCCGGCCCTCGAGGAAACGCTGCACCGCTCCGGCGACGGTCGTCAGCACGACGTCGTTCAGCGAGCCGCCGAGACGCTTGCGGACCGCCTTCACGTCGTTCAAGTCCATGGCGAGCCAGTCGAAGCGTCGGTGGGGACCGATCGGCTTGTTGAGCGGCGTGTCGGAGACCGTGCGCAGGCTCGACCGCAGCATGCCGCGCGCCGCGCGCCACATCGTGCGGATGTCGGAGCGCGGGTCGCGGACGTCGGCGAGCACCTGACGAAAGCCCGCGATGGTCTCGAAGGGCGTGCGCATGCGCCGCGCCGTCTCGGCCGAGAGCATCTGCCACCAGGTCGGGCGCGGTCGCGGCACCCAGCGCATCGGCGGCTCGAACTCGGTCGTCGGCTCGACCGCGAGCAAGACCGCGAGCAGGTCGACGCTCGACATGCCGTCGACCATGCAGTGGTGGACCTTGCTGATCATCGCGAAGTGCTCGCCGCCGTCGAGCCCCTCGACGATCCACATCTCCCAGAGCGGCTTCGAGCGGTCGAGCTGCTGCGACATGATGCGGCCCGAGAGCGCTTTCAGCTGGTCGGCGTCGCCCGGACGCGGCAGGCTCGTGTGCCGCACGTGGTACTCGATGTTGAAGTGGTGGTCGTCGACCCAGACCGGGTGTCCTTCGAGCGGCGTGTAGGCGAGCACCTGGCGATAGCGCGGGATCAGATGGAGGCGCGACTCGACGTAGCCGCGGATGCGTTTCACGTCGATGCCGCCGGCGGGGGTCTTGAGTGGGCCGGCCTCGTAGGTCGCGGCGCCGCCCACGTGCATGTGGTTGGTCGGGCTCTCGGTGAGCAGGAACGTGTTGTCGAGAACGGTCAGGCGCTCATAGGTCGGAACGGGCATGGCGACCTCCTGCGACGCGCGAAATGCGGGTCGGTTCTATACTCTGGCCTGCGACGGACGAAAGAGTGCGGTCGGTGGGCGCGGACGGGCGGGTCGCGGATCGCCCCTACGGTCGCGCGGTTGCTGGCGCCCAGCACTTAGAAACCGACGCTGCTTCTCCGTCTTGGGCACACGTGAGGTGGCGCTCCCCGGGACGATCCGCGACCCGCCCGTCCGCGCGCGCTACGCCGGGAACGCCACCCTTTTCCCGCGCGGAGGGCTGACTCGCGCGGCGCGGGTCAGGCGGTGGCGACGTCGAGGTCGGTGGTGGGCGGCGTGGGTGTCGTCTGGGTCCAGCTGACGCCGAGGAGCCAGTCGGTGAAGGGGGCGGTGTAGGGGCGCCAGGTACCTTCGGGTTGGGCGAGGCGGTCGGCGATGACCATCAACGCGGCGGGGTGGTGGCCGATGCCGCAGTGGCTGGCGCGGATGGCGACGTTCTCGCGGGTGTGGCCGGGGTCTTCGACGCAGCTTTGCCAGGCGACGATGCCGTCCGTCTTGGTGTAGAGCGCGGTCGTGGGAACGGTGAGGGGTGTGCGCAGGCGTTTGCGGACCTCGCTCTCGGGGTCGGGCGTGCGCGGCGGGCGGATGAAGCCCGTCCGGTAGAGACGCTGGACCGCGGTCGCGTCGGGGTCGCGGAAGGGCGACGCGAGGGTGATCACCTGACGCACGAGCTCCGGGAAGCGGCGCGCGAGCTCGCGCGCGTAGATGCCGCCGAGGCTCCAGCCGACGAGGCTCACCTTCCGTCCGTGGCGCGCGTGGAGGCGATGGAGACGCTCTTGCAGGCCGGCGACCGCCTCGGGCGTCGGCCCGCGGTTCAGGCCGAGCCGCCATGCATGCGCATGATACCCGCGGCCGCGCAGGAACCAGCGCAGCGCGCGGGTCGAGCCGTCGCCCGCGAGCCAGCCGGGCAGCACCAGCACCGGGTGCCCGTCCCCCCGCGGCGCCCGACCGAGGAGCGGCAAGGCGGCCGCCATGGAGACGAATTCCAGCGGGGCGCGGCTTTCGAGCGCGAGCAAGAGCGGCGAAGGTGGAGCAATCGGCGTGGGCGTGGTCACGTCGGGACCACAGCAGCAGTGCATCCGACGTGTCAAGCCGCACAGGTTCCGTTGACCGGAGAAATGCGCGCGTGGTACGGGCGGAAGTCCGAGTCCGAGACCTCAACCGCACCATCCAACCGGAGGTACCTCCCCATGCAGACCCAGCTCCGCACCGCCGTCCTCGCGGCCATTGCCGCCGTCGCGATCGCGTCGACGGCCCTCGCCGCGCCGACGGCGAAGCAGTATCAGTCGACGCTCACGAGTCCGACGACGGCAACCGGGGCGACGATCTCGATCACGAAGCCCTCGAAGATCATCGCCAAGATCTCTCCCGGCAATTTCACCTTGCAGTTGAAGCTCGGTGGGGTGGTCGACGCCCTGAGCGCGCCGGCCAACGTCACGGGCAACACGATGCAGGTCGACGTCGTGATCGGCAACTCGCTCTTCACGTTGATGAACACCTTCAACATCGTGAACGGCAAGGTGTCGCAGAAGTTCACCACCGCCGACTCGAGCCTTCCCGGCGGTGGCTTGTCTACGGGCCAGACCATCGAGATCCGCGGCGTTCGCCTGATCCAGGGCGGCAACTTCAACACCTTCGCCGTGGCGGGCCTCACGGCGAAATAGCGCAAACGGATTCGGACCGCGTCCGCGCGCCTCAGCTCGCCGGCGCGCGACGCGGTCCGCCCGCCTCCACGACGAGCGGCGCCGGCGCCTCGGGTGCGGGCGGGCGCGGCAGGCGCCGGAGGCGAGCGCCGAGCGGCAGCGCTGCCGCGGCGTCGCTCGGGCTCGCGCCCATGGCGGTCTCCTCGCGCCGCGCGCTGGCCGCCGCGATCGCCGTGCGGATGTCCGCGCTCGGCGTGTAGGCGGGCACGAGCTCCTGGATCGTTCGCATCACCGCGCCGACGTCGCTCGCCGCGACGCCGTCCTCGATGCGGACGAGCCAGGCCGCGAGCGGCGGCGGGGCGCCCTGCGCGACCAGCACGCGGATGCGGTCGTGCGGCGTGGTGGTGCGCTCCTCGCCGTCCGCGACCAGCTCCTCGTGGAGCTTCTCGCCGGGCCGGAGGCCGCTGAACTCGATCGCGATGTCCTCGTCGGGCTCGAAGCCGGAGAGGCGGATCATCTGGCGCGCCAGGTCGACGATGCGGACGGGCTCGCCCATCTCGAGGATGAAGGTCTCGCCGCCTTCGCCGATGGTCGCCGCCTGGAGGATCAGCTGCACGGCTTCCGGGATCGTCATGAAGTAGCGCGTGACCTCGGGATGCGTCACCGTCACCGGGCCGCCGCGCGCGATCTGCTCGCGGAAGATCGGGACGACGCTGCCGTTCGACCCGAGCACGTTGCCGAAGCGGACGGCGGCGAAGCAGGTCGGCCCTTCGAGCTGGAGGTTCTTCACCACCAGCTCGGCGACGCGCTTGGTGACGCCCATGACGCTCGTCGGCCGGACGGCCTTGTCGGTCGACACCAGTACGAACTGGCTCGTCGCGTGCGCGCGCGCGGTCCGTGCCACGTTGTGGGTCCCGAGCACGTTGTTGCGGACGGCCTCGAGCGCGTTCAGCTCGGCGAGGGGCACGTGCTTGTAGGCGGCCGCGTGGAACACGAGGTCCGGGCGTTCGGCCGCGAACACGCGCTCGAGCTGGTCGGCGAGCAGCACGTCGCCGAGGACGGGGACGAGCGTCACGTCGGGGAAGCGCGTCCGGAGCTCCATCTCGAGCACGAACATGCCGTTCTCGTGACGATCGTAGAGGACGAGGCGCGCGGGTCCGTACGCGGCGACCTGGCGGCAGAGCTCCGAGCCGATCGAGCCGGCGGCGCCGGTCACGAGCACGGCCTTGCCTGCGACGAGCGCGGCGACGCGCGGCAGGTCGAGCCGCACCGGATCGCGCGCGAGGAGGTCGCCGACCTTCACCTCGCGCATCTGCGTGTACATGACGCGCCCGTCGACGAGCTCGGCGAGCGTCGGTAGGACGCGATGCCGGACGTGGGCCGCCGTGCAGTGCTGGACGACCCGCCGGATGACGGCGCCGGGCGCCTCGGGGAGCGCGATCAGCACCTCGCCGACGTCGTGCTCGGCCACCAGCGCCGGCAGGTCGTCGAGCCCGCCGAGCACCGGCGTGCCGCAGACGCGGAGGCCGATCTTCCGCGGGTCGTCGTCGACGAAGCCGACGACGCCGACGCGGAGGCGCTGGCGCTGCTCGATCTCCTGCAGGAGCTTGATGCCGGCGGAGCCGGCGCCGACGATGATCGCCAGCGTCTCGATCCGCCGCACCGAGCGGCGCTCGCCGCGCTCGTACGCCAACCGGATGCCGACCCGGATGGCGCTCATGGCGAGCGTGCAGAGCAGGAGGTCGAGCAGGAACACCGAGCGCGGAAAGCCGCGCAGGCCGTGCGTGAAGACCATCACGGCGAGGAAGAGCGTCGACGCGAGCAGGTTGCCGCGCGCGATGTCCTCGACGTCGTGGACGCTCACGTGCCGCCACGAGCCGGCGAAGAGCCGCGCCGACCAGAAGCCGACGAGCTTGCAGGCGAGCAGCAGGGGCAAGGTCTCGGCGACGATCCAGAGCCAGCGCGGGTGCGGCTCGAGGTCGAAGCGGAGCCCGAACGCGAGGAGATACGCCGCGGCCGCGATCCCGAGGTGGGTCGCGATGCTCACGGCGTGGCGATGACGGACGAGAAAGGGCATGGGACTTTAGGCGTGTGCCGCCTCCCGCGCGCGCGGCTGGGCGGCGGGCGCGGCCGGCGTGCCGGCGCGCGCCTCGTCGAGCACCTCGCGGAGCGCGCCGCACACGGTGTCGACGGCGGCCTCGGTCATCGTGCCGTAGAAGGGGAGCGCCAGGCAGGTGTCGCCGGCCGCTTCGCTGATGGGAAACGCGCCGGGGCGGAAGCCGAGGTCGGCGCGATAGAACGGCTGCAGGTGGATCGGCGGAAAGTACGGCCGCGACGGGATGCCGCGCGTCGCGAGCTCGCGCATGACGGCGGCGCGCGTCGCGAGGTCGGCGAGCCGGATCACGTAGACGAACCAGCTTTCGGTCGTCGTCGGCGGCGACATCCGCGGGCGCGCCACGCCCTCGAGCACGTCGAGCCGCGCGTGATACCAGCCCGCGACGCGCGCGCGCTTGGCGAGGATCTCGTCGAGGCGCGCGACCTGGGCGCACCCGAGCGCGGCGCTCATCTCGTCGAGGCGGTAGTTGTAGCCGAGGCGCGTGTGCGCGAGCCATTCGTCGAACACGTCGCGGCCCTGGTTGCGGAGGCTCCGCGCCAGCGCGTCCCAGCGTGCGTCGTCGGTCACGATCATGCCGCCTTCGCCCGTCGTCATCTGCTTGTTCGGATAGAAGGCGAAGGTGCCGGCGTCGCCGAGCGTGCCGAGCGGCCGGCCCTTGTAGGCGCCGCCGATCGCCTCGCAGGCGTCCTCGATCACCGCGAGGCCGTGACGCTCGGCGACGGCGAGGATCGCGTCCATGTCGGCGGCCTGACCGAAGACGTGCACCGGCAGCACCGCCTTCACGCGCTGACCGCTCCTGCCGATCGCCTGCACGGCGCGCTCGAGCCGCTCGGGGTCGAGCGTCAGCGTGACGGGGTCGACGTCCACGAAGACCGGACGCGCGCCGGTGTAGAGGATGCAGTTCGCGCTTGCCACGAAGCTGAAGGGCGTCGTCACGACGACGTCGCCGGGACCGACCCCGGCGGCCAAGAGACAGAGATGGAGGGCGGCCGTACCGCTGTTGACCGCGATGCCGTGACGCGCGCCGACCTTCGCCGCGACCAGGTCCTCGAAGCGTCCGAGGCGCGGGCCGAGCGCCAGGGTCTTGCCGTCGAGAACCTCGAGCACGGCCGTGCGTTCCGCCGCGCCGATGTCGGGCTCGCTCATGG
The DNA here is from genome assembly GCA_963774015.1 of uncultured delta proteobacterium. Lineage (GTDB taxonomy): Bacteria > Desulfobacterota > Binatia > UTPRO1 > UTPRO1 > UTPRO1. The sequence continues at coordinate 366,267 of CAVZDH010000011.1, read as the reverse complement.
GTATGGTCGTAGTGCTCACTGTCTCCCCCTTCTCTTGATCGAGCCGCGGTGCGATGGAGCACCGGGATGATGGCGCTCCTGCTGGCCGCGGTTCTGTGGCACGCCCCGGCGACGATTCGCGTTCCGAATGGCGAGGTGCGGACCGTCGAGATTCCCGCGCGCGCCGGCGCCGCGCGTCTGCTCCTGCGCGCGCATGCCGCGTATTGGCGGCCGGCGGGATCGAATCCGTTGCTGCGCATTCTCGTGAACGGGCGCGCGGTCGGCCGCATGCGCGACCGGCGGACGGCTCGTCTCGCGGGCGAGGCCACGCGCGCGGGGCTCCCGCGCTTCGACTTCGGTCGCTGGCGGGTATCGCAAGGTCCGACGGCGGTCGCGGCCGACGAGCTCGCGCTCGACGTCTCCGATCTCCTCCGCCCGGACGCCCCGACCACCGTCACCCTGGAATGCGCCGCCGCCGGCTCCCTCGGCGCGACGCCGCTCGTGGTCGAGGATCTCCGCCTCGAGAGCGCGGACGCCATCGCGGCGCCGCCGCCCCCTCCCGACTGGCGCCGGCCGCGCCTCGCGCCGCCGGCGCCGCCGCGTTTCGACGCCGACGCCGATCGCGACGTCGTCCGCGTGACCTGGGATGGTGCGACGCGCGAGATCCACACGTTCGTCGTCGGCGGTCCGCACCGCTTGGAGCGCCGGCTCGAGCGCTTTCCCACCCACGTCGAGGTGCGCGACACCGTCACCAATCCCGGTGCGGGGCTCGTCGGACTCCGCATCCGCCACGCGTTCGCGACCGACGCGGCGTGGATCCATCTCGGCGGGCAGGTCGACCCCGACGTCGCCGACGCCTACAGCCCCTGGAACCCGACGGTCTTCGCGCCCGTCGGCGGTGCGAAGAGCGGCGCACCCGCAGGGCTCGGGCTCGTCGCCGAGGACGACGTCTTCCGCCAGCAGCTCTACGTCGATTTCGAGCCCGCCGACGACAGCGTCGGCCTGCGCACCGACATGCTCTGCCTCGGGCCGGGCGAGAGCGCCACGCTCGTCTGGAGCGTCTACCCCGTCCGCACGCCGAGCTACTGGGACTTCATCAATGCGGTGCGTGCCGACTGGCAGGTGAACCACACGGTTCCCGGATCGTTCGTCTGGTTCACGCCCGAGGCGATCCTCGCCCTGCCGCCCGATCGCTTGCGCGACGCGCTGGCGCACCAAGGCACGGCGATCGCCGCCATGCTCGGCGGATGGGTCGACCCGGACCGGCGGGAGCGCCCGCAACGGATCGGTTTCGGTACCGCCGTCCTCGGCGACGCCTTCGCGGCGTACCGCCGCCGCGTCACGGAGGCGGTACGCCGCTTGAAGGCCGCGCGCCCGGGCATCCGCGTGCTGCTCTACTTCGACGCGCAGCGCGACAGCTCGCCGGACGCCGAGCGCCGCTTCGCCGACAGTCTGCTCCGCGACGAGCACGGTCGTTCGGAGCGCGTCGAATGGGGAGGCCGCTACTCGTCGACCTGGGGCATGGTGCCGACGCTCACGAGCTCCTTCGGGCGCGCGATGGGCGACGTCGCGCGTGCGATGCGGGCGCTCGGCGGCGACGGTCTCTACTGGGACGAGATGGACGGCGTCGATTTCCACGCGCCGCGCGCGACGACGGGCGCGTGGGACGGACGGACCTGCGCCCTCGCCGACGACGGCTCGGTACGCGCGAAGCTCGGCCTCGTGAACCTCCTGAGCGAGCCGGTGAAGCTCGCCTGGGCGGACACGGGATTCGTGCTCGGGAACGTGCCGCCGACCACGCGCCGCTTCGACCGGCGGCCGGACGTCCGCATGGTCGAGACCCAACAATTCGCGTGGGGCCCGATGGCCCACCTCGCGACGCCGCTCGCCTACATCGGCCAGCGTGCCGACTTCGCGATGGTGCGTGCGAAGATCGACGAGGGGCTGCTCGCCGCCGGGACGCGCCTGGACTACGGCTACGACATCCTGGCGCGCATGTTCCCCTTCACCCCGGAGTACCTCCAACCCGGCACGCTCCGCGGGCGCGAGCGCATCATCACCACCGAGAGCGGGACGCACGGTTGGCGAAGTTGCGCCGGCGACGTGCGCGCCTTTCGTTACGACGCGGCCGGCCGCGAGCACGTCGCCGAGTGGCACGTGAAGCGCCGGCGCGGCGGCGCCTACGTTCGCGTGGGTCTCGCCGCGGACGAGGCCGCGATCGTCGAGTGTGGGCCCGAACGCCATTAGCGGAGGCCTCCGCGCGCGCCGCTCCCGTGAAACTCGGGCATGGTCGCGTGACCGTCGGCGGCGATCCCGTCGCGGCTCGCGACGATGCGGAGCGTCCGCCAGAGGATCCATGCGTCGAGGGCGAGGCTCCAATGGTCGACGTACCAGACGTCGAGCGCGAACTTCTCGTCCCAGGAGAGGCCGTTCCGGCCGCGCACCTGCGTCAGGCCCGTGAGGCCGGGGAGGACGTCGTGGCGGCGCGCCTGCGCGGGCGTATAGCGGTCGAGATATTGCGGCAGGAGCGGGCGCGGGCCGACGAGCGCCATGTCGCCGCGGAGCACGTTCCAGAGCTGCGGCAGCTCGTCGAGGCTCGTCGCTCGCAGGAGGCGCCCGACGGGCGTGAGGCGGGCCGCGTCGTCGCTGCCGTCGGCCGCCCGCATCGTGCGGAGCTTCACGAGCGTGAAGAGTCGCCCCTGCAAGCCCGTGCGGGTCTGGCGAAAGGTCACCGGCGCTCCCATCGTGACGCGGACGAGCAGCGCGGCCAGCACCAGGAGCGGGCTCGTCACGACGAGCAGCACGAGCGCGCCCACCACGTCGAGGAGACGCTTCATCCGGCGGGTCATCGTCGGCTCCCCTCCGCGGCGACCGGGCGCGCGAAGGTCGCGGCGGCCATGGCGAAGGACGTCCGTCGCGGTGCGAGCAGGTCCGCGTAAAGGGCGAGCACCCGCTCGCAGACGCGTCGCTCGTCGAACTCGACGCGCGCGCGCCGCGCCGCCGTCTCGCTCATGCGAAGCCGCCGCGCCGGATCGGCGACGAGTGCCGCGACCGCGTCGGCGAGCGCCTGCACGTCGCCCGGCGGCACGAGCAGGCCGGTCTCGCCGTCGACGACCGCCTCGCGGCAGCCGCGGATCTGCGTCGACACGACGGGGACGCCCATCGCGCTCGCCTCGACGAGCGAGCGCGGGAAGCCTTCGCGATGGGTCGGCAGCACGACCAGGTCGGCGGCCGCGTAGATCTCGGGCATGTCGTTGCGGTCGACGAGCACCGTGAGCCGTCCCTTGAGCCCCTGCGCGCTGGGCGTGATCTGCACCGCGTCGCGCTCGCGGATCGAGGTGCCGACGACGAGGAAGTGCACGTCGGCACGGCTCCGCGCGAGGCCGCGCGCCATGGTCAGGAACTCCGGGTAGCCCTTCTCGCGCGTGAAGCGGGCGATCATCGCGATCACGAGCGCCGTCGTCGGCAGGCCGAGCCGGGCACGGAGCGCGTCTTTCCCGGCCGCCAGCACGCGCGCGCGGTCGAAGCGCGCGAGGTCGATGCCCTGTCCGAGATGGCGGATCCGGCTCGGGCGGCACATGCGGCGCGCGAGGGCCCGCTCGACGTCCTCCCGGCTCTGCGAGAGGACGGCGGAGGAGAGCGCGCAGGTGACGTGGTCGACGACGGCGAGCGCCGCGTGCCGCGGCATCGGCACGCCGTCGTGACTGAGGAGCCCGTGCACGGTGTTGACGATGCGCGGCACCCGCGCCAATCGGGCCGCCAGCTGTCCGAGGAGCGCCGTCTTCGGCGTGTGGGTGTGCACGATGTCGAAGCGCTCGCGCCGGAAGAGACGCACGAGCGCCGCGAGAGCGCGCACGTCCTCCGCCGGACGGACGAGCCGCGTGAGCGGCACCTCGTGGATCGGGAAGCCGTCGCGGGCGAGCTCGGCGAGATATGCGCCCGGACCCGAGACGCAGTGCACGTCGAAGCCGGCCGCGCGCGCGGCGTCGAGCTGCGCGCGGACGAGCATGCGGAAGGACTCGGGCACGTTCGCCGCCACGGCGAGCTTCACGCGCGGCGTGCGCGGGGGGCCGGCAATTCCGGGGACGCCGCTCATGCGGCCGGCAATTCCGGGGACGCCGCTCATGCGGCCGGCAATTCCGGGAGTGCCGCTCATGCGGCACTCCATGCCGACGCCACCACGCGCGCCGGCCGGCGCAGCGGCCGCCGCGGACGCCAGAACGCGACCGCCGCGCACGCTCCGAGGAGGGCGCAGTCCTGGAGGAACATGAAGACGACCTCGCTCAGGTCGAGGAGGTAGAGCGCGGTCACGAGCAGGATCGCGAACGGCACCAGCAGATGGCGCGCGTCGCCGGGGCGGAGCGCGTCGATGCCGCGCCGCACGAGCCCGATCAGCATGCCGAAGAGCGCGTGCACGATCGGTACGCCGATCCACCCGAAGTTGAGCAGCGTCTCGCCGGTCAAGCCGAAGACCCGGCTGTTCGTGACGTCGCCCTCGCGCGTGCCGACCCGCCCGTCGCGGAGCTCGGCGTACGCCTCCTGCGGACCGCGCGGCCGCGTCGGCCAGATCGCGCGCGGGATGAAGATCGCCGCGCCGACGTAGGTCGCTCCGAGCTTCGGCCGGTACGTGGGGTTCGCCTCGTACATCGTCCAGAGCACCTCCATCTGGACGTCGGCACGCGCCAGGTCGCCGAGCAGGAGCCAGCCGACGTCGCGGCCGGTTTGCTGTTGCGCGCGCGCGAGGCCTTCGCTGCCGGAGAGGGCCGCCTCGATGCCGTCGCGTCCGCCGCCCTTGTAGAAGCTGTAGAGGAAGCAGAACGCGAGGGCCGCGGAGACGCCGATCAGGACCGCGCGGGTCGAGAAACGCCGGACGAGGAAGTGGCAGAGACCGGCGGCGAGGAACATGCCGCCGAGCATGCTCAGCCGGCTCCCGTGCAGCCCCGCCCAGGCGAGATGCACGACGGCGAAGGTGGCGAGCAGGCATGCGATCAGGGTCGCGCTCGGTCGACGGCGACGGCGTGCCACGAGCAGCAAGGTCTCGAGCAGCGCGATCAGGGGGAACGGCCACGCCAGCATGAGGAACATGCCCATCCCCGAGAACTCCTGACCGCGGGCCTCGTACGCGTCGATGAGCCCGGACGCGCCGCCGAAGTGGCGGAGCAACTGGATCTGCGCCATCAGCGCCGCCAGGCCGCCGAGCGCGAGCACGAATGCGAGCCGCGCCGCCCGTACCCGGCAGAGCGGGCGGAGCCGCGGGGCGCGCCCGCCGACGGTCGCGCCGTAGGCGAGCTCGAGGCAGACGAGCGCCGCCGCGTTCACGGTCGCGAGACGGCCGAACCATTCCCACGTGTCGTCCGGGACGCGGACGAGCGGCGTGTACCAATCCCACGCGAGGTGCAGCATCGGAGCGATGAAGGTGTTGTGGAAGACGAACAGCGTCACCACCGCCTTGGGGTCGAAGGCGTCGGCGCGCCCGCGCATCCACCGTACGAGCGTCGGGGCCTCGAGCCCGCCGCAGAGCGCGAGCGGCAGGAGCGCCCAGTGGATGCCGCCCGTCATCGCCGCGAGGCGCGCGCAGGCCGCGAGCACGACGAGCCACCCGATCGCGGCATCGACGGTGAACGGCGACGGGCGCCGCGCGGTCTTGCGGAAGGCTCTCATGAGGCCGCCACCGTCGACGTGGGCCGGATCGCCAGCGCGGGCGTCGCGGCGCCGCGCCGGCGCGCCGGCGCGATGCCGCTCACCCGCAGGTAGACGATCGCGAGCGACGCCGTCTGTACGACCGTCGCGGCGAGGAGCGCCCACGCCGCGCCGACGAGCCCGAAGCGCGGGACGAGGAGCTGCGTCGCGATCCACGACGCGGCGAGGGTGAGCGCGGCGACGTAGAGCTGCTCGGGAAACCGGCGCGCCGCCGTGATGCTGCTGCAAAGCGCGCTCGCCTGGTAGCCGACCGCGGCGACGACCGCGAGCCAGACCAGCACGTCCGCGTGGGCGGCGTAGTCGGGCGTGTAGAGCGTCGCGAGCAGCGGGCGCCCGAGCGCGGCGGCGCCGCCGATCGTGGCGCCGCCCATGGCGCCGGCGACGAGCATCGTGCGCGCCGTGAGCCGGCGGTACGCCCGGCGGTCGGCGACGAAGAGGTGCGCGAGCCGCGGGCTCACCGCGGCCCAGAGCGCCATCATCGGCTGATTGCCGGCGAGGATGAGATAGGCGATGCCGGCGAAGTACCCGAGCGCGCGCGCGCCGCCGTGCGCCTCGATCGCGTAGCGCGGCACGTTCGTCATGAGGCTCTGCAAGCCGGCGACGATGCCCATCGGGAGCGCGAGCCAACCGAGACGCGCCAGCACGCGCCGTTCGAGCACCGGCCGTATCGTCGTCAGCCGGCGCGCCGCGGGGAGGTCGAAGACCGCGAGCCAGGCGCCCCATGTGCCCGCCATCACGAGGGTCGCGAGCAGCAGGTCGCCGCTCAGCCGCAAGGTGACGGCGATGCTCGCGACGCTCAGGGCGCCCTTCACGAGCATGGAGATCGCGACCCGCCGGAGGTCCTCGTGCTGCTGCAAGAGGCCGAAGACGATGTCGCTCACGGCCTCGAATCCCTTGGCGACGGCGACCAGCCCGATCAGCGCGACGGTCGCGCGCGGGTATCCCGCCGCGAGCGACACGATCGTGATCGCGGCGAGCGCCAGCACGGTCGTCGTGAGCCGCACGCCGAGATAGGCGCCGAACGGGTAGTCGCCGCGCGCGTCGGTCGCCTGCACGACGCGGAGCTGCAGGCTCGCCGCGATCATCAGCGGCGCCGTGACCGCGAGCGCGAGCGCGAAGCGGCCGACGTTCTCGGCGGACGAGAGCTTCGCGAGCACGATCAACACGGCGCACTGGCACGCGGCGTAGCCGACGTTGCCGACGACCGCCCAGGCGGCGTTTCGCCGGAGCGAGGGTGCGGGAACGGTCGCGTGCGCCTCCGTCGGCGCCGCGGGCGCGAGGCTCCGCAGCCGATCGAGGAACGTGCGGCGCTTCTCGTCGAGGATCGCTTCGCGATACTGCGCCGCCACCTCGAGGCTCCGCGCCGACATGCGTGCCAAGCGGTGCTCGTCGCCGAGCACCTCGCGAAGCTTTGCCGCGAGCGCGGCGGCGTCGCCGGGCGCGACCAGGTCCTCGGGGGGCAGCAGCTCGGGGATGCCGCCGACCGTCGAGCCGACGCACGGGAGCCCGCGCGCCATCGCCTCCACCATGGCGCGGGGCAGGCCCTCCTGGTGCGACGGCAGCACGAAGAGATCGGCGGCATCCAGTGCCTGCCGGATCGCCGCGCCCGGCGGCAGGGCGCCGGTGAACACGACGCGATCGCTCACGCCGAGCCGCGCGGCACGCGCGGCGAGCTCGGCGCGATACCGGCCGTCGCCGACGAGCGTCAAGCGGACGTCGAGCCCCGCGCGCGCGCAGAGCGCGATCGCCTCGATCAAGACGTCTTGCGCCTTGTAGAGCTGCGCCATCGTGCCGACCGTGATCACGGCGCGCGTCCCCGCTGCGGCGAACGTGCGGGGCGCCGCCGCGAACGCCGCGTCCGGCAGCACCACGTCCGAGACGCCGATCGACCAGTGCGGGCAGGGATAGCGGCGCTGCAGCGCCTCGCGGGTCACGTAGGAGGCGGCCGCGGCGCGCGCGCACGTCCGGCGAAGCTCGCGGGTCGCGAGCCAGCGTACGAGCGGTCGGGCGGGATGCCGCATCGACCCGGGCGCCATCGCATCGTACGGATCGCCGACGACCTCGAGGCCGTACGGACGTCCGCGCCGCACGAGCTCCGCGCGGGCCGCCGACGCGAGCATGCCGGGTGCCACGAGGACGATCGCGTCCGCCGCGTCGAAACGGCGGCGGAGCTCGTGACGAATGCGGTGCCGCGCCCGCAGGAAGCCGAGCGCCCCGTGCCAGTCGCCGAGCGACACGACGGCGACGCCGGGGCCTGCGCTGCCCGCGACGTCGCGCGCGTCGCGCGCTCCCTCGGCCACGCGGGCGAGGATCGTGACCTCGTCGAACGCCGGCCGATAGCGCGTCGCGAAGAACGCGTAGTCGTAGTGCTTCGTCGAGGCGACGGTCCCGTCGGAGCGGCGGAGAAAGCGGTGATCGAAGACGAGGAGGAGTCTCATCGCGCCGCCGCCCTCGCGATCGCGGCCTCGAGCGGCCGCGCCGGCACTCCACCGACGATCCGATGTGCCGGGACGTCGCGCGTCACGACCGCGCCCGCGCCGACCACCGCGTGGTCGCCGATGCGGACGCCCGCGAGGATGCGCGCGCCGGCGCCGATCCACACGTCGTCGCCGATCGTGACCGCGGCGTGCCGGACGGCGGCGTCGCGCGTCGCGACGCCAGGCGCCGCGTAGTCGTGCTCGGTCGTGAGAATGCTCACGCCGTGCGCGATCGACACGTCGTTCCCGATCGTGAGACCGCCGGTCGCGTCGAGATAGCACATGGGGTGCACCGAGACGTGGTCGCCGATCGCGGCATGCTCCAGCCGGAACAGGTAGACGCCCTCGTGGATGGCGACGCAGTCGCCGCAGCGGCGCGCGAGCCGCCGCACGAGCGTCCAGCGGAGCGCGATGCCGAGCCGCGTCGGCAGCGGTCGGGCGACGATCGCGAGGAGCGCGACCGCGTTCCGCGGGAGCACGCGCAGGACCATGCCCGCGACGAGCAACGCCGGCTTCGCGAGCGCGAAGAGGTGGCGCCCGCGCAGGCGGGGCACGGGCGCCGCGATCGCTCGGTCGAGAGCGGCGGCCGCGCTCACGACGGGCCACCGTCGTCGGCGGGGTCGTTCCGCCGGCTGCTCTCGCGCCGCACGACGAGCTCGCTCACGCCGCGATGGATCGGCAGGAGATCGACGGCGTTCCGCTCGCCCGCCTCCAGGACGGTCTCGGCGCTCTCGAAGTCGCCGCGCGCCGCGTAGACGTCGAGCGCGAGGTCGCGGTAGAGCCGGCCTTGCTCGGGCGTGCGCGTGAGCGCCGCGAGCAACGTCTCCTCGGCGGTGTCGAGGTCCTTGGCGTGGAGCGCCGCGCGGGCGGCGCGCGCGAGATAGGCGCGTCCGTCCTCGCTGCGCTCGGCCTCGGCACGGAGGTGTGCCGTCGCCTCGGCGAAGCGGCCGCGCGATTCCAGAAGCGTCGCCAAGTCGTCGACGATGCCGGCACGGACGGGACCGTCGGGGGCGGCCGCGAGCGCGCGCCGCAGGCCGCGCTCGACCGCACCCGCCATCCGCTCGTCGAGCGCGGCGAGCCGGACCGCGATCGTGTCGCCGTCGGCAAGCACCCGGAGCCAGTCGCGGGCCCCGCGTGCGATCACGTCGCTGTCCGGGCTGAGATAGGCGTGCGAGACCAGGTAGGGATAGCGGAACATCGACTCTTCGAGCTCGGCCACCGCGGCGTCGCGGCGATCCTCGTGCCAGAGCGCGAGCGCGAGCCCGTCGCGCAGCTCGGGTGCCCACGGCGAGAGCGCGATCGCGCGCCGCCATGCGGCTTCGGCGTCCGGCCCCGACCCGATCACGGCCGCCTCCGCCTCGTGCGCGGCGCGGTCGGCCGGCGACCAGTCGAGGGCGACGTGGACCAACGCCCGTGCCGCCGCTTGGCTGCCGTCGCCGCCTTCGGCGAGGACGATGTCGGCGCGCTCGAGCGCGGCCTCGGGCGAGAGCGGCGTCGCGCCCGCGGCCATGCGTACGGCGTTCGTCAGCTGGAAGCTCGCCGCGACCGCGAGCAGCGCGAGCAAGGCGAGGACGGCGGGCGCCTCCGCGCCCGGCCAGGTCGGCGCGGGAAGGAGCGTCGGCTCCTCCTCCCCGGGTGTCGCGCGCGCGCGCCCGGTCGCGAGCAGCAGGCCGGTGAGCAGCATCAGCAGCAGGAAATTCGCGGGCAGGCGCAGGCTGAAATCGACGCAGCTCTGCACCAGAATCGCCGCGATGCCGCCGACGATGCCCCAGCGCAGGTTGCCGCGATCGTGGAGCGCGGCGCGCCATTCGGCGATCTCGAAACCGGGCGGCGCCGCATGCGCGCGATCGCGCCGGCCGGCGCGCTCGGCGGCGGCGGTGTGGCGCGCGCGTCGCTCGGCGAGCAGCGTCCGACCGACGGCGATCACGAACGCGAGCACGATCGCGAGCCCGGCGACCCCCGTCTCGGCGGCGAGCTCCAGATAGTCGTCGTGGGCGTGGTCCCAGATGCCGCCTTCGACGGGCGGCGCTTGATACGGGCGAAACGCGTGCAGCCACGAGCCGAGGCCGCTTCCGACCAGGGGATAGTCGCGCACGACGGCGACGCCCTCGACCGCGACCGCCAGCCGGCTCGCGAGGTTCACGTCGAGCCCGTCGTCGGCGAGATCGCTCGTCGCCGCCCAGCGGATCATGGTCGCGGCGCTCCCGAGGACGAGCACGAGTGCCAGGGCCACCGGTGCGAGCCTGCCGAAGCGTCCGAGGCGCGCGCTTCCGTTCTGACGGCGCGCGCGCGCCATCATGCCGGCGAGCGCGACGCCGAGTCCGACGAGCAGTGCGGCCAGGCCGCCGCGCGAGCCGGTCGCGAGCAACGCCACCCCCATCAACAGCACCGCCGCCGCCGCCGCGAGCGGCAACACGAGGGCCCGTTGGTTGGCGATGAAGGCGGCGATCCACGCGCGCTCACGCCGGACGCCCATGCCGCGTCCGGCGTCGACGGCGTGGCGAAGCCGGCGCCGCAAGCGGCGCACCAGCGTCACTGCGTAGGCGAGCGCCAATGGAATCACCATCGTCAGCCAGGCCGCGAAGTGGTTGGGGTTCACGAACGGACCCGACACGCGATCGTCGACGGTCGGCTCGCTGCTGATCCAGAGCACCCACCCGTTGCCGACGGCCTCGGCGAGGAGGCCGAGGGCCGCGAGCGCGCTGCCGGCGATCACGAGCGTCGGGACGAGGCGAGCGAGCAGGCGCTCGTCCTGCGGCTCGTCGAGGCCGGCGGCGCGCCACGGATAGGCGATCACCGTCGCGAAGACGGCGAAGCCGAGCGCCAAGCGGCCGAGCTCGACCCAGACCGCGTAGGCGTCGAGCGCGAGCGGACGCCACGCGCTGAAGACGCCGCTCGTCGGCCACCCCGGAAGCATCGCGGCCGTGAGGTGCGCCGCGCTCGGCGACAGCAGCGCGAAGAGCGCCGGCGGCAGCGGGATCGTCGTCACCAGCGCGAGGGCCACGAATGCCGCGAGCGCGGCGACGCCGGTCGCGGCGGGACCGCCGCCGGCCTGCCGCCGTGCGTGCAGCGTCGCGGCCAGGAGAGCGAGCGAGGCGGCGAGCGAGAGCGGCATCGCCAACGGATGGCGTCCCCCGAGGAGCAAGGGCACCGCGACGAGGAGCATTTGCAGCGCCAGCAGCACGCGCCGGTCGTTCCGGGATTCCATCACGCCGCTGCCTCCACCGCCGGCTGCGGCGCGCGGTAATAGCCGTAGTAGCGATTGTAGAAGTAGAGATCGCCCCAACCGAGGTCGACGTTGTTGATCACGGCGCCGAGGAGATGCGCGTTCGCCTGCACGAGCTGGTCGCGGGCGCGGCGGATGAGCTCGCGCGGCGTGTCGTGTCCCTTCACCACTTGCACGACCCCGTCGACCTCTCGCGCCAGCACGACGGCGTCGGTCACCGGCAAGACCGGTGGCGAGTCCAGAATGATGAAGTCGTAGCGCGCGCGGAGCTCCTCGAGCATCGTGCGCATGCGCTGCGAGCCGACGAGCTCGGCCGGATTCGGCGGCGTCGGACCGGCCGGGATGAAGTCGAGTCGCGGCGCCTCGAGCGCGTGCACGACCGTCGCGAGCTCGACTTGTCCGGCGAGAAAGCTCGAGAGCCCCGCCGTGTTGGTGACGCCGAGCTGGCGGTGGCAGCTCGGCTTTCGCAGGTCGACGTCGATCAGGAGAACGTGCGAGCCCGCCTCGGCGAGCGTCGCGGCGAGGTTCAGCGACGAGACGGTCTTGCCTTCGCTCGCGCCGGCGCTCGTGACGAGCAGCATCTTCGGCGGTGCGCCGGGCGTCGAGAAGAGCACCGCGGTGCGGAGCGCGCGGAACGCCTCCGCGACCGGTGACAGCGGCTCGTGCACGACGACCAGCGCGGGAGCGAGGTGTGCGGTCGCCGGCAGCGTCGTGGCGGCGGCGCCGTTGCCGAGCGCACGCGTCGCCGGCGAGCGGCGCGCGAGGGCGAAGTTCGGAATCGTCGCGAGCGCGGGAAGCTGGAGCAGCCCCTCCATCTCCTCGCTGCTCTTGACGCTGTCGTCGAAGTACTCGCAGAGGAACGTCGCCGCGAAGGCCAGCAGCAGTCCCGCCCCGAACCCGAACGTCAGGTTCATGCCGACGCGCGGCGAGCTCGCGCGCGCGGGCACTTCGGCGCGTTCCACGACGCGGAGGTTGGTCGGTGCGAGCGCCGAGTTCACCGCCGTCTCCATTTGTTGCTTCAGGAGCGAGCCGTGCAGCGCCGTTGCCGTCTCGACGTCGTTCTGGAGGAGGTCGTAGCGGGCGCCGAGGTCACGGAGCATGATTGCCGAGACTTCGAGCGCGCCCAGCTTGTCCTTCAGGCCCTGCTCGCGCCCGAGCGCGGCGTCGTAGCGCGCGCGCACCGCGGCCACCTCCTGCTGCACCTCGGCGTCGAGCTGACGGCCGACGAGCGACTCTTGGCGCCGCAGCTCGATCATCGACTCGTGGTTGGGACCGAGGCGGGTGTCGAGGCTCGTGCGCGTCGCCTGGAGATCGAGGAGCGTCGAGTGCAGCTTCTGGATGCCGGGCTTGTCGAGGAAGTAGGCGAGGGGCGCCGTGTCCGGCTTGGTCAAGAAGTCGAAGCGGCTCTGCAGCGTGATGCGCGTGCCTTCCGCCTTGGTGAGGAGACTCGAGAGCTCGGCGATCTTTTGGCCGACGATCTTCTGCTCCTGGTTCACGGCCACGTTCGGGTGCTTGGAGGAGAAATTGCGAAGGGCGCTCTGCGCGTTCGCCAGCTGCGCTTCCGAGTCGCGCAGCTGCTGGTCGAGGAAATGGCGGGCGGTCGCGTCGGTCGCGAGGCGGGCTTCCTCGTTGGACTCGAGATAGGCCTGGGTGTGGGCGGCGGCGAGGATCGCCGACAACGTCGGGCTCGGGGTCGTGAACCGCACCTCGACGAGGTCGGTGCCGCGCACGTCGCGTACCGCGAGCCAGCGCATGTAGCGGTCGATGAGCTCGGCGTTTACGTCGCTTTCGCCGGCACCCCCGTCGTCGTGGAGGCGCGGCGTCCCGTCGACGCCGCGCGGGCGCAGCATCGCGAGCAGCTGTCCGCCGACCGCCAGGAGGCCGGCGCGCTCCGGGCCGGGATGCAGGAAGGCCTCGTTCTCCCCCAGGCGGCGCGTGCGGATCACGCGCTCGGCCAAGTCGCGGCTCTCCAGCATCGCCACCTGCGTCGCGAGGAAGCTCGACGCGCCGTTGACGTTGCGCTCGGTCTGCTCGAGATCGAGCACGTTGCCGTCGAGGCGCAACTGAATCGGCGACTGGCGCGAGACCTGCAGCTGCGTCGCCGCGGTGTAGAGGCGCGGCGACAGCATCGTGACCAGCAGCGCCGCGCCGAAGACGAGCGCGAAGCAGGCGGCCGCGAGCCAGCGGTACTTGTAGAAGACGCGGACGTAGTCGCGAACGTGCCGCGGGGGCGCGTCGCCGTAGTCTGCGTCGTAGGGCGCTGGCGCGAACGCGTAGCTCGCGGTCGCGAAGGCTCCGGGCGCAGCCGGCAAGGCTGCGCCATTGGCGTCGATCGTTGCCATCAAAATTTCCCCCCGGAAGAGAAGCGACGTCTCAGAACAACAACACGCTGCCGCCGACGTGGATCATCTCGCGCGCGACCGTCCACATGCTCCACGGCACCACGCGCGCCATCGACATCGGCACGTGGACGACGTCGCCGTCGGTGATCGGCACGTCCGGCGCGCGGCCGTCGGCGACCGCGTCGAGGTCGACCTCGAAGCTGCGCGAGCCGCCGGTCGGCGTCACCCGGCGCACGATGGTGTGCGAGCGATCCGCCGAGAACTGATGGCCACCCGCCGCGGCGACCGCGCCCCCGACCGTGAGACCCCGCGTCACGGGATACGAGCCCGGCCGCTCCACCCAGCCGTCGACGAGCACGCTGCCGGCGGCCGTCACGGTGATGACGTCGCCGGGACGGACCTCCGGATCGAGGCGTGCGGGACCCGGGGCGGCCGGCGTCCCGAGCACCGCCAGATCGAGATAGATGCGTTGGCGCGGCGTCGGGGCGATCGCGGTACCCCGCGCGGCTGCGGCGGCTCCGACCGCGCGCTCCGGGGACATGGCGAACTCCACCACGCGGCCCGCGTCCTTGCTCGGACCGCCGGCCGTCCACAACATGTCGCTCAACGTCGCGTGCGGCCGGGTCACGGGATAGAGACCCGGCCGCTCGACGTTCCCAATCACCGCCACCACCCCGCTACGATACTCGGCCACCTGCACGCTCACTTTCGGCGCGCGCAAGATCCCGGCCGCGACGAGGCGTCGTCCGATCTCGGCCTCGAGCGCCGTCGGGGTGCGCCCCGCCGCGCGCACCGCGCCGAGCGTCGGGATCGTCACCTCTCCCCCGCCACTCACCCGGAGCCCCTGCTGGAATGCGGGTGCTCCTGCCACCACCTGGCTGGCGCCGGTGGATGCGCCCGACGACCGCGCGCCCACCGACGCCTGCGCGTCGACATCGATCAGATCCGGAATTCGGATGTCGAGGAGATCGTCCGGTCCGATGCGATACCCTTCCTCCGCGGGCGTCACCGCCCGTGCCGCCGCCACCTTCGTGACCGCATCGACGTCCGCGGCCGTCATGAGATCGCTCGGGGCGGGCGGTGCCCCGGCGACGCGCTCGGGCGTCGACCCGAGGCGCGGACCGCCGCAACCCGCGACGAGTATCGTTGCGAGCGCATACGTCCCCAGACGCAATGCCGTCGTCGTCGGAAGCATGGATTCGTCCTCGTCCTGCCGTCAGGAACGCGAACGCGGCGGACAGGGACGGAACGGATGACAATTGGTCAGGTTGCCGTGGCGGCAGCACGCGCGCTTGCGGATGACCGCCGGCCGCCCGGGCTTGTCCGGGCAGAGCTTCTCGTCGATGCGGACCAGCACCTGCTTGTTCGGACAGGTGAGATGGTTGTCGCCGTCGCGTCCGCCGTCACGATCGTCGTCGTGACGGCTGCAGTCCGGAATCGCGCGCTTGTCGTCGTCGTGGCCGCCATTCTCCGGCCCCCCCTTCGCGAATGCCGGCGGCGCAATGACGAGACTCAAGACCAGCGCGGCCGTGGCCGCGCGCACCACTCCCCCAACGAAACCTCGATGCAGCATGCACATCCTCCTCACGGTTGTTCCGGCCGACACACACACCCCCACGGCGCGGCTCCGTACCGGTGTTGCCCACTCTCGCTCTGTCGATGTGGCGGCCGACGTTCGTCGCCTGGACGTGTCCGGCCGCCGCGGCAGTCGTAGCGAAGGTCGTGCCTGCGGCGGGGCGTCGTCGCGCGGCGCCACGACCGCTGCTCGGTCGCGGACGTCTGCGCCCGCTTCAGCGCGCGCGTACGCGCGTGCGCAGGCGAACGCGCGTCAGAACTCTAGCGGCTTGTGCAACGGTGAACGGCGAGTGCGCAGGCGAGACGGGAGCGTGGCGCTCGGGCGTCGCTCAGTCGCCGCTGCAGATGCCGAGCGTGTCGCTGAAGCCGAGGAGGATGCTGTGATCGCACGTCGACGCGACCAGCTTCGGCGCGACCGGCGCCGCGATGTCGCCCGCGGGGCCGTTGCCGGTGGCGCTGCTCCCCTTGAGCTTTCCGCGATGGGACGACGTGCTGATCACTCCGCCGCCGGCGTTGCCGGTGACGGCGACGTTCTGCAGCGTGAACAGCCGGCCCGCGCTCGTGATGCCGGCGCCGCCGTTGGCGCTGACGATGCTGTCTCGGAGCACCAGCTTGCCGAACGCTTCGATGCCGTTGTCGCCGTTCCCGCTGATGACGACGTTGCGGGCCGTGATCTGCCCCTTGCCGGGTCCGATCGTGCTGCCGAGATTCACGAAATACGACGCGATGCCTTCGAGGGTGTTGTCGACGATCGTGACACCCTCCAGCTTCATCGCGAAATCGTAGATGTTGACGATGCCGCGGAGGTTGTCGTGCAAGGTGAGGTTGCGGATCGTGACCCTGCCGGAGGGCGCGATTCCGCAGCCGAACGGATCGCCGGCTCCGGCGCCGCCCACGACGCCGAAGATCTCGCCCGGTCCTTCGATCACCGTCCCGCCGAATCGACCGGGATCCGTCGCCACGCCGATGTAGCCGCCGGAGATGGAATGACCGTTCAGCTGGAAGCGGGAGTGTCTCTGGAGCCAGACGTCGGGTCCCCCGTTGGAGTCGCACACGAGGTCGGTCTGCAGGACGCCGGTCTCGTGTTCCGGGACCATTTGATGGCACTCGGTTACGTCGAAGGCGTACGAGGGAACGCTCCAAAGGAGAAGCGCAAAGGCGGCATGGGCGACGAAGCGAGGCATGGGGGGTTCCTCCTCGCGCCCGCGCTACCACGCGCATTTGCGGTGGCACAAGCGAAAAGCTCCCGCGCGCTCGGCGCGACGGAGGCCGCCGGGGCTACCAGCCCTCGGGCGGCAAGCGCACGCCGCCGAGCGCCTCGAGGAGCGGACGGGCGAGCGAGAAGAGCGTCGACTCTTCCCACATGCGGCCGATCAGCTGCACGCCGATCGGCAAGCCGCCGTCGATGCCGGTCGGGAGGACGAGCGCCGGATTGCCCGTGGCGTTCGCGAGCATCGAGTACCCCATCGTCGTGATCGTCGGAACGCGCGCCCCGTCGACCTCGACCTCGACCGTGGTACCGATGGGCAGCCCGGGGACGCCGAGCTGTGGTGCGAGCAGGACGTCGTAGCGTTCCAGGCAAGCCATCATGCGACGCCGCAGGCTCTCCCGCATCAGGAACGCCTCGTTCAGCTCGGCGAGCGTCGGGGGCAACAAGGTGTGCATCAAGTCGTGCAGATAGGCGTGATAGGCGGCGGGATTCGTCTCGACCGCGACCCGCAGGCGATCGAACTCGATCGCGAAGATACGGGCGAGGGTCACGACGGCGGCCTCGGGCTCCAGGAACTCCGCGCGCTCGACCGCGAAGCCGAGCTTCGCGGCGGCGTCGGCGGCGCGGCCGATGCCGGCGCGGACGGCACGGGCGACGTGCACGCCGGCCGATCCTTCGAGGACGCCGATGCGCAACGTCGACGGCGGCCGCTCCGCACTCGGCCCGAGCGGCACGGGAGGCACCATCGATTGCAGGCCGTCGGGTCCCGCGATCACCGCGAGCGCGACCTCGAGGTCGTCGACCGAGCGCGCGAGCGGCCCGATCACGAGGTAATCCGGGAGGACGGGCGGCACGTGGCCCGCGACCGAGACCCGATGCTGGGTCGGTTTCAAGCCGAGGATGCCGCAAAAGGCAGCCGGGATGCGGATCGAGCCGGCGACGTCGGAGCCGAGTCCGAGCGGCGACATGCGAGATGCAATGGCGGCGCCTTCGCCGCCCGACGAGCCCCCGGGCGAATAGTCGAGGTTCCAGGGATTGCGCGTCGTTCCCCACACGAGATTGTGGGTCTGCGCGTCCATGCCCATGTCCGGGACGTTGGTGCGGCCGATCGGGATGGCGCCGGCCCGCTTGATGCGGGCGACCGCGGTGGCGTCGCTCGCGGGGACGTTCGCCTGCAGCGTCGTCGAGCCGCAGCTCGTGACTTGCCCCGCGACCGACAGCGACTCCTTGAGCGTGACGGGCACGCCGTGGAGGGGCCCGCGTCGTGTGCCGCGCGCGAGCTCCGCGTCGGCACGCCGCGCGTCGGCGAGCGCCTCGTCGTCGAGCCGCTTCACGACGGCGTTCAATCGCGGGTTCACCGCCTCGATGCGCGCCAGGAACGCGCGCACCACTTCTTCGGAAGACGTGTCACCCTTGGCGATGGCGCGGGCGAGGTCGGTCGCGGATCGATCGATCAGAGCCATGCGGGAAAGCAACCCGAGTCGAGCGTAGAGAGTTCACCCCGGCTCTGCAATGCGGAAAGCGTCGCTCGGCGCCGTGGCTGCGTCAGATTGGAGCACGGGACGCCTGGTTGCTTCGCGTTGGACTCGTCCGCGCTCGCTACGTATGCAGATCGAATGCAATTCGGATTGCAGGTCGGCGGCATGTCGGTCGCGTCGCTGCGCGAGCTCGCGGCCCTCGCCGACGCAAGCGGCTTTCACTACCTCACGGTGCCCGACCACTTCGTGCTCGAGCAGCCCGGATCCGGCATCGACCCGAGCACGCCGTCGCTCGAAGCATTGACGGTGCTCGGCGCGCTCGCGGCGTCGACGCGCCGGGTTCGGCTCGGCGGCATGGTGCTCTGCAACATGTTCCGTCATCCGGGGCTCACCGCGCAGGCCATCAGCACGCTCGATCATCTGAGCGGCGGGCGGGCGTTCCTCGGCATCGGCGCGGGGTGGACGCGCGCCGAGTTCGACATGATGGGCCTCGCCTATCCCGACGTGAAAGTGCGGCTGCGGATGCTCGACGAAGCCCTGCGCGCCATCCGCCTCCTCTGGACGGAGGAGCGTGCGACGATGGCGGGCGAGTTCTACCGACTGACCGACGCCATCAGCATGCCGAAGCCCCTGCAGCGGCCGCATCCGCCGATTCTCCTCGGCGGCAACGGCAAAGGGCTCCTCCGCGTCGCCGCCCGGCATGCCACGATCGTGAACCTCACGGCCGACGTCGGCCGCGCCGGGACCGTCGACCTCGCCGAGGTCGCGCGCTTCGACGAGGCGGCGTTCGTCGCCAAGGGCGAGTTCGTACGGGCCGAGGCGCGCGCCGCCGGGCGCGACCCGGCGGCGATCGCGATGTCGAGCATCGTCTTCATGCTGACGATCACCGACACGCGCGCGGCCGGGGACGCCGTCGCGGCGGGCATCGCGCCGATGTTCGGGGTCGATCCCGCCGGAGCGCGTCGCGTGCCGCTCGCGCTCATCGGTACGCCCGACGAGATCGTGGAGGAGCTTCGACGTCGCGAGCGCGAATGGGGCGTCACGTTGACGATCCTCTCGGGGACGCGCCGCGACGCGAGCACCATCGGACGCTTCGCACGCGAGATCCTGCCGCGGGTGTGAGGCGGATCGTTCGCGCTCGCCTGCAGAGCTTCCTTAACCTCGATGTGACAGAAATTTCACGGTGAAAACCGCTTTCGCTCGCACCAGAGCACGCCATCCGTGGCCGTGCTCGCGCACCGCAATGCTCACATACCATGACGGTATGCTCCGCTTGCGCCGCGCTGCGCTCGACCACGGCTGACGCACTCTGGCGCGTTTTCCCTCGAGAAACTTCTGTCACATCGAGGTTAATCCCGGCGGGTGAGCAGCAGCGCGTGGTCGAGCCCGCGGACCAACGCGGCGAGACCGTCGGGAGCCTCGAGGTCGGGCAGCAGCCGGCGCACGAGCGCCACCCCGGCAGTCGCGTTCGTCGTCTCCGCCGCCGCGCGGGACGTCGCGTGCGCTCCGTCGAGATCGACGAGGACCAACGTCGGCGTGCGCTCGGTGCCGACGCAGAAGCGTTCCGGCTCGGCGTCGGGGAGCGCCACGTCGGCGAGCGAGAGAGCCCGGAGGATGCGCGCGGCCTGCGCCGCGAGCGCGAGCGCGGTCGAACGGTCGAGCCCGGCGAGCCGCCACGGTTGTCCCGCGGCGAGTGTCGCGACGTAGGGGATGCCGCTCGCGATCCCGTGCTCGACGACCGGCGCGACGCCGGGAAGCGCGAGCGCCTCCTGGAGCTCGGCCTCGCTCGCGAGCCGCGCGGCGTCCGTCGCCGCGGCGGTCCGGAGCCAGACCGCGCGTTGCGCGTCGAGCCAGAACCCGGCCATCAGGCGGCCGCGCTCGGGGGGCGCGGCGAGCAGCGCCACACGCCCCATGCGACGCGCGCCGAGCGCACCGAGCCAGCGTTCGGCGACGTGATACCCGGGGGCGATGCGCGTGACCTCTTCCAGCGTCGCGCGTGCGCGATCGTCCACGTGGCGGGCGAGGAGTTGCGCCGCGCGGCGCAGCGCGAGCCGCGTGAACGTCTTCCCGGTGCGCGCGAGGCTCGTCAACAGCACCCCGGCGGCGCGATCCGCGAGCACCGCCGGTATGCCGGGATCGAGGGCGAGCTCGAGCATGCGGACGCGGAGCGGCTCCGCGTACCCCCGCAGCACGGGATCGGGCGCCGCCATCACCTGTTCGAGACCGACGGCGAGGCCGGCATCGTCCGCGAGCGACGGCGGTAGGGGCTCGCCGCGGAAGCGGCGGTGGACGGCGCGCAGCGGCGCGAAGACCGCGGCGACCTCGGACGGGAGCGACGACTCCGCGGCGTCGAACGCGCGGCGGAACGCGTCGCCGTCGAGCAGGCTGAAGAGGACCTGCACGCGCTCCTGGCCCGCGAAGGTCTCCGTCAGCACTTGGAGCAGGCGGGCGAGCCGGGTCGCGGACAAGCTCTCGAAGTCGATGCGTCGGACGACCTCGGCGAAGGCTTCCGCGGCCTCGGCATGCGAACGTTGCGGCGCGAGGGTTTCGAGGTAGGCGAGCAGCACGCCGACGTCGGCGGTCAGGCGAATGGCGCCCGCGAGCATGCGGGAGCGTGCCGCGACGGTCGACTTCAGGGGCTCGCGGCCGATCGCCGCCTCGATGACGCTGCGATCGATCTTGCCGAGCAGGTGCCGGCAGACGCCGCGATCGCTCGGCTCGCGGCGTCCGTTCACGAGGAGATCCTCGGCCGCGTTCAGCCGCAGACGCAACACCTCTTTGTACTCGCGAATGAAGGCGAGGTGCTCCTTCATCTCCTCGACCTCGTCGGCCCGAAGCGGCTCCTGGACCACCGTCGCTTCGGCGAGGTGGCTGACGGTCGGAACGACCGGCGCGGCGGGCGGCTCCGGGCCGCGGCGGTCGCGATCGCGGGCCCGGCGGCGATTGCGGCGTGTCTCGTCGGGACGCCCGCCGGCGGCCGGTCGTGGAGGAGCCGTCGCGTCGCCCGCGCGGCTCGGCGCGTGCTCTCCGCTCCGCTCCAGGCCCGGCGGCGCCGCCGGACCTCTGCCGCCGCGTCCGCGGCGGCGACGGCGGCGGCGCGGACCACCCTCGGCGGGGCTCGCCGGCGGGGCCGTCGGCGGGGGCCCTTCGCTCTCCATGCCGGATCCGGTTAGCACACGGCGCAGCTCGGAACGATCACGGAGGCGCATCACCTTCGGCGCCATGCTAGACGGGCCGGATGCCCGCGCCGACCGTCGACCGCCTGCTCCCACGCGAGGGCTTCTTCCTCCGTGCCGCCGCGCTGCCGGTGCTGCCGGCGAACGTCGCCGGCGCGGTGCTCGTGTATCTCTATTTCAACTTCATCGACCCGCTGGAGCAGGTCGTGGACGACGGGCCCTACCAGGGGCAGCGCCTGGTCGTGTTCCTCATCGTCGTCACGGTGATTCTCACGGGCAACGCCTATCTCAGCGCGCGCTGGTTCGGACCGCTCGCGCGCTGGCGGCAACGCCTCCTCGAGGGCGCCGACCCGAGCGCCGTTCCCGCCACCATTCGCCGCCGCGTGCTGAACGCGCCGCTCGCGAACACCGTGCTCACGCAAGCGGGCTGGACGTTCGCGGGCCTCTTCTACCTCGTCTACCTGCGTGCCGTTGCCGAGCTCGCCCCCGGCGAGGTCGGTCGCATCACGGCGGCGCTCATCCTCGTCGCGGGGCCGCTCACCTCGGCGCTCACGTTCCTCGCGAGCGAGTTCTACCTGCGCCGGCAGGTGCCGGTCTTTTTTCCCGACGGTCGCATCGAGCGCGCCGGCGTGCTGCGCGTCCCGATCCTCGCGCGCCTCGGCGGGACGTTTGCGGTGACGTCGGTGTTGCCGCTCGCGCTCATGATGCTCGTCGACTTCGGCATGGAGCAGCGCTACGGCGTCCGTGCGCACGCCGACGTCGCCGATTTCTGGACGCATCTGGTGCGCGCGCAGGGTTTCATCGCGATCGTGACGGGGCTCGTGTCGCTCCTGATGGCCTGGCTCGTCGCGCGCTTCATCAACCGCCCGGTACAGGCGCTCCGCGCCGCGATGGCGCGCGTCGCGACCGGCGACTTGTCCGTGCGCGCTCCGGTTCGGAGCGCCGACGAGCTCGGCGAGCTGAACGCGCACTTCAATGCCATGGTCGACGATCTCCGGACCGCCGAGAAGACCCGCGAGGTCTTCGGCCGCTACGTGAGCCCGGCCGTCGCGCGCGACGCGCTCGAGCGCGGCGTCGCCCTCGGCGGCGAGGTGATCGTCGCGACCGCCATGTTCGTCGACCTGCGCGGCTTCACCGCGCTCTCGCGGCGCAGCACGCCGGTGCGCGTGGTCGAGGTGCTCACCGAATACTACGCGCTCGTCGAGCGCGTGTGCGAGCGCGAGGGCGGCGTCATCACGCAGTTTCTCGGCGACGGTGTCGTCGTGGTCTACGGCGCGCCGCTGCAGCCGCTGCCGCAGCACGCCCGCGCGGCGGTACGGGCCGCGATCGCCTTGCAGCGCGCGCTCGCGGAGCGGAACGTCGGCGCGTCCGAGCCGCTCGAGGCGGGCATCGGCATCTGCACCGGCGACATGATCGCGGGCAACGTCGGCACCGGGGGCCGCGTCACCTACACGATCGTCGGCGACGCCGTGAACCAAGCCGCGCGTCTCCAGGTGATGACGCGCGACCTCGCGTCCTCGATCCTCATGACCGCGAGCACGCGCGATGCGCTCGGCCCCGCCTCCGACGTGACGCTCCGCCCGTTCGGTCCGCTCCCCGTCCGGGGCATCAGCGAGCCCGTCGAGGTGTGGGCGGTCGCCTGATCAATCGATCCGGCGGCACTCGCTCTTCGTCGGCGGCGTGCGGCCGCACGCCATGCCCTCGGTCACGCCGCTCGCGAGATAGGCGCACACGTTGCTGACGGCCGCCTGGTGGGCATCCTCCTCGCGCTCGCCGTCGACGGTGCGGCACTGCGAGAGCCCGTTGTACGTGATGCAGACCTCGCAGCGAACACCTTGCAGGTGCAGGCTCCGCCACACCACGAACCCCATGAAACCGAAGAGGGCGGCGAGCGCGATCCAGTTGAGCGTACGGCGGCGACGGGCCGGCATTGCGGCACGGTAGTAGTACGTGTCGGCGAGACCGGCAACGCAGCGGTGATCGCCTCAGGAGCCGACGCGACGGTAGATCCGCGGGCCGCCGTCGCCGCCTTCGTAGAGCAACCGCCAGCGTTGCGGCGCCGCGGCGACGGCGGGCTCGGCGTAGCGGCGCGTGACGTCGAGGAAATCGAGGGCGTCGACGATCACGTAGGCGACGGGGACGTCGCGGAGCAGGCGCTCGGCGACGGCCGGGTCGGGCTCGAAGGGTGGGAATACCGCGCGGAGCCCACTCATCAGGTAGAGTCGTTGCGGCGTGGACGTCGCCACGATCGCATCCCGCTCCGCGTGCGACCCCAGCCACGCGAGCGCGTCGTCGTGGAGACGCCAGCGCAATGAATAGAAGAAGAGCCGGTGCGGCGGCCCATCTCCGAGCCCCGGCGCGGCGAGGGCGTGTCGCGAGGTGAACACCGCGCCGAGCACGAGTATCTGGGCGGCGATCAGGATGCCGACGGCGGCGCCGGTCGCCGTCTGGAGGACGCGGCTCGCCGAGCGGCTCGCGTTCGCGAGCACGAGCACGAAGCCGATCGCGGTCAGCGGCGCCAGCGGGACGAGGTAGCGCCCGAACTGCGACGGCCAGGGGGTCAGCGCCATCAACCCGAGCGACGCCATCCAGACGAGCGGCGCGAGCCGGACGCCGTCGAGGACGAGCATGCCGAGGCCGATGACGGCGATGACGCCGATGACGACGCATCCGAAGCGGCTCACCGCCAGCGACCGTGACGGCGGCGGCGGATCGTCCCGCAAGTGGAAGACCGGGCGGAGCGGTCCTTCGGCGCGTACGCCGATGCTCTCGCCGAGATACTCCGGAAGCACGATCGCGTTGGTCGCGATCCGTCGCACGAGATCGCCGGTGCTCGCCGTGCCGCGCTCGGGTACGAACGGGTCGACGTATGCGAGATTGGCGGCGTAGCTCACGTTGTAGAAATTGTAGGGCGCGCGTTGGTACGCGTATGCGGGTGCCGCGAACGCGGGGCGCGTCTGCACCTCGCCCACGTACGCGTGCCAGACGAGCACCGGCAGCACCACCAGCGCGGCGCGCAGCGCCGCCTCGAGGACGCGGCGTTCGAGGAGGGCGTCGACGACCCAGGCGACCAGCAGCGCGAGGCCGCTCGCGCGCAGCAGATAGGCGGCGCCGCCGAGGATCGCGGCGAGCCCGCGGCGGTCGTCGCGGGCGGCGGTCAACACGAACAGCGTCGTCACGCATGCGAAGGGCAGGTCGGCGAAGAGCACGTCGGAGAGCCACGCGAGCTGGAGGTTCAGCAGCACGAGCACGCTCGCGACCAGCGCCCAGCCGATCGCGAGCCAGCGCCGCGCGAGCGCGTACGTCGCGAGCACGTGCACGACGAAGATCACGGCGTAGGCCAGACGAAGCGCGTGACCGACGAGCGCGGGATCGCTGCTCCCGAGCAGGCGCTCCGTCGCCGCGACGATCATCGGCAAGAGCGGCGGATACTGGATCGCCTC
This sequence comes from uncultured delta proteobacterium, assembly GCA_963774015.1. Taxonomy (GTDB): domain Bacteria; phylum Desulfobacterota; class Binatia; order UTPRO1; family UTPRO1; genus UTPRO1. Next base: position 341,661 of record CAVZDH010000011.1, on the reverse strand, counting down.
GATCGCGCCGGGCTCGTTCAGCAAGCGATAGCCGTGGCCCTCGGCAAGCGACGTGCCGAGCACGTAGTAGACGCCGGCGTCGTAGCGGAGGTCGATGGGGCCGGCGAGCCGCGGCACCCACAGCACCGCCGAGACGACGATCAGGAGCCCGACGGCGAGCGCGTCCGGGCGCAGGCGAAGAAAGTCAGAGCGTGCCGTGGGTGATGTTCCAGGTGATGTCGCCGGCGGCGAGCGGCGCCAGCACCGTCTTCACGAAGGCGCCGTTCTGCCAGCGATACTGGCGGAGCTCGTGTTGGTCCTCGGAGGCGACGTAGATCTCGGGCGTGCCGTCGCCGTCGAGGTCGGCGAGGTCGAGGGGCTGCTCGAAGCCGGACGACGTGGCGTCGATCAGCGTCCGCGTCCAGGTCGGCGCGCCGCCCTCGCCGACGCCCGCTTGCTGGAAGAGCCAGAGTCCCGACGCGAGCGCACCGGCGACGAGATCCATCTTGCCGTCGCCGTTCACGTCGCCCGCCTGGATGGCGCGCATCTGGCGATCGGGCACCGTCGCGACCACCGTGCTCGTGAACGCACCGTTCGCGAAGCGGTATTCCTTCACCGTCACCGGGCGCACGATCTGCCCGCCCTGGCCGACGGCGCCCTCCCAGACCACGAAGAGCTCGGATTTGGCGTCGCGGTCGACGTCGGCGACGAGGATCTCCTTCGCGTGCGTGTCGCCGGGCGCGTCGACGACGGTCTTCTTCCACGAGCCGTCGGCGGAGTGACGGTACATCCTCACCTCGCCGGGCTGCTCCTCGTCGAGCTTGTTCGGCTTGCTCACCGCCGCGAAGAACTCCGCGTGACCGTCGCCGTCGACGTCGCCGATCTCGATCTCGTGGACGAACGTGTCGGGCTGGCGATCGACCTCCTCGACGTGCCACCCGTCCTCCGGATGGACGACCGCGATCACGCCCTGATCGTGGGTCGCGATGACGAGGTCGTCCTTGCCGTCGACGTCGCCGCGCTCGATGTCGCGTAGACGGTCGAACTTGCCGCCGAACTTCGGATTCCAGCGCGTCGTCCCGGTCCACGCGCCGTCGGCGAAGCGCCAGGTCTTCAACATCGCTTGGGTGGCGCCGATGGTCAGGAGGCCGTCCTCCCAGGGCATCGCCTTGTGGAAGGCGTTGCTGTCGGGGTCTTCGAGGGTGAGCACCTTCCAGCCCGCGTCGGTCTTGCGGACGATGAGCAGCTTGGCGGCGCCGGGGACCGGCTGGATCTTGCCGTCCGGCTTCTTCACGTCGATGAATTGCGCGACGCTCAGAAAGAGCGCCGGGTACGGTCCGCCGACGAGGGCGTCGCGTCTCGGCGCCGTCGTCGCCGCGCTCGCGGGCGCCGCCGGCGCGCTCGATTCCGGTGCGCGCTCGCATGCCGTCACGAGCAAGGCCGTCGCCAGGAGCCCGATGTACGTTCGTCGACGCATCGCAGGTGGCATGGCGTCGTGACGTAGGATGGATCATGGCAGCTTGCAAAGGGGGGCGCGCCGAGGCGCGAATGCTGTGCGTTTGTGTACGCGACGAGTCGCATTTGTAACGCTCGTCAGACTGTACTCATTGGTGTGCGGTCGACCATGAATCAACGAGATAGTGGGCTTGCGCCGAGTCGGGGCGTCATCGTTCGGCGAGGCATGTTCGTTGCTCGGAGCGCGCGACATGAGCTCAGCCGAAGCGCAGGCGTCCGCCCTCGATCATCCCGTCCCGTCTCGCTCCGCCCTGCGCGCGCTCTTCAATCGCGTTTCGGAAAGCTGTGATCTGCCTCCCCTCCCGGCGGTGGCCGTACGAGCCATCGCGCTCGCCCGCGATCCGAACGTCGGCTCGGACCAATTGGTGCGGGTCGTGTCGACCGATGCCGCGCTCGCCGCGCGCGTCGTCTCGATCGCCCGTTCCGTGCGCTACATGCGCCGCGAGCCGCCCCGGACGCTGGACAGCGCCATCCAGACGGTCGGCTTCCAGGCGCTCCGTCGGATCCTGATCGCCGCCTCCGCGCGCGCGGCCTACCGCGCGGACGACGCGGTCGCGCAGACGCTCTGGGAGCACGCGCTCGCGACCGCCCTCGCGGCGGACGAGCTCGCCCGCGTCGCGGGCGAGGCGCGCGGCGGCAGCTCCTTCATCGCCGGCCTGATGCACGACGTCGGGAAGCTCGTGCTGCACCTCTCGGACAGCCGGAGCTTCGCCGCGCTCGATCACGAGGACGAGGCCCGCGAGCAGGACATCTTCGGGGTCACGCACTATCAAGTCGGCGCGTGCCTCGCGGAGCACTGGGGGCTCGAGGACGACGTCGTCTGGGCGATTCTCTCGCACCATCGCGCCCCGGTCGAAGCGCCCCTCGCGCAACGCATCGAGCTCGCGGACCGCATCGCCTGCCAGATCGGCTACGGCTGCACGCGCGATGCCGACAGCGTCGGGCCGATCGCCCTTGCTTCCGCCGTGACGGTCGAAGAAGTGGCGAGCAACGTCACGTCGTCGTTCGAGACCGAGCGCACCCTGTTCGCCTGACGGGCGCCGCCGCGACCGCCGTCACGCGCCCGTACCGCCCGGCCGCGCTATTCGAACTTGCGTTCGCGCCACCAAGGATAGAACGCCGGCATGTCGGCGCTCGGCCGCATGGTGAACTTCGGCGGTCGCTTCTCGAGGAACGACGCGACGCCTTCGTGGGCGTCGGCCGACTGGCCCATCGCGAAGATCGCGCGCGAGTCGACCTTGTGAGCCTCCATCGGGTGGTCGGCGCCGAGCATGCGCCAGAGCATCTGCCGGGAGAGCGCGACCGACATCGCGGACGTACCGTCGGCCATCTCGCGCGCGAGGCCGCGCGCGGTGTCGAGCAGGAGCTCGGGCGGCGTGACGCGGCTCACCAGCCCGGCGGCCAGGCCTTCGTCCGCCGCGAAGACGCGGGCCGTGTAGACCCACTCCGCCGCGCGGCTGATGCCGACCAGGCGCGGCAGGAACCAGCTGCTGCACGCCTCGGGCACGATACCGCGCTTGGTGAAGACGAAGCCCATGCGTGAGCCGACGGCGGCGATCCGCACGTCCATCGGAAGGGTCATGGTGATGCCGACGCCGACCGCGGGCCCGTTGATGGCGGCGATCACCGGCTTCTTCGACTCGAAGATCCGCAGCGTGAGGAGACCGCCGCCGTCGCGATGGGTGTCGATCGTGAGCGGCTTCGCGCCCGCGGAATGATCGAAGGCGCCGCTTCCGCCCGAGAGGTCGGCGCCGGCGCAGAACGCGCGGCCGGCGCCCGTCACGATGACGACCCGTACGGCGTCGTCGGCGTCGGCGCGGTCGAAGGCGTCGATCATCTCGTACATCATGCGGACGGTGAACGCGTTCAGCTTCTCGGGACGGTTCAGGGTGAGGGTGAGGATCGGGCCGTCGACCTCGTAGCGGATCTGTTGGTAGTCCATGGCGTCATCTTGCACGGCGCGGTCGTAGATGCCACGGACTCCGACGCATGACGCGCATCGGTCGACGCGGCACGGGGGTTCTCGCGGCGCTGGTGTTCGTCGCGCTCCTCGCCATCTACGCTTCGACGCTCTCTCCGCTCCCGACCTGGGACGCGTACGCCAACGTCTTCCCGGCGTTCAGCCTCTTGAACGACGGCGATCTCGCGATCACGCCGTCCGAGATCCCGTTCCTCTTCACATGGGTGTTGCCGGCGACGGGGCGGCGTCTGCAGGTCCCGATCTGGGACCGCATGATCATCGAAGGGAGCCCGGCCGAGGATCTCTATCGTGCCGGGAAGCTCCGCGTGGAGAAGGAGGCGTACTACTTCATCGTCCGGACGCCGGGGGGGGAGTACGTCGGCACCGAGCCGCCCGGAACGGCCGTCGCGGCGGCGCCGTTCTTCTGGGTAATGACGCTCCCGGACACCGCGCGCACGCTGCGGAACGTCGTGCCGCTCGTCCAGAAGAGCAAGCTCATCGCCGCCATCTTCACCGCCGCGGCCGCCGCGCTCGTCTTCGCGACCAGCGCGCGCTTCCTCGGTCCGTGCGCTGCGCTGCTCGTGGCGCTCGTCTTCGGTCTCGGGTCGTGTGCCTGGTCGCTCGCGAGCCAGGCGCTCTGGGCACAGACGGGCATGCAACCGTTCGTGGCGCTCGGCATCGACCAGTTCGTCCGCGTTCGCGATCGCCGCGGGCATGCGCTCGTCGCCGGCGTCGCGCTCGGCTGCGCGGTCGCGTGTCGCTCGACGAGCGTGTTCCTGCTCGGCGCGATCGCGCTCTACTTGCTCGTGAAGGATCGTCGAGCGCTCGCGCTCTGCGTCGCCGGCGCGCTGCCGCCGTTGCTGCTGCTCGCGGCGTACAACTTCCGCTATTTCGGCTCGCCGTTCACGGAGGCGCATGCGCTCATGGGGCCCGGGATCGCGATCGCGAAGACGGGCTCGCCGGATCTCTGGCAGACGCCGCTCTGGCTCGGCGCGGCGGGCCTGCTCTTCAGTCCGGCGCGCGGCCTCTTCGTCTTCTCGCCGGTGCTGGCGCTGTCGTTTTGGGGCGCGTATCGCGTGCTGCGCGGTCGTGCGGACGCCGTCTTTCTCCCGCTCGTCGCGGCGGCCGCGCTGACGATGGTGCTGCGGTTCAAGTGGTTCGATTGGTGGGGCGGCTACAGCTACGGCTATCGCCCGCTCATGGACGCGATCGTGCCGCTCGCCCTCCTGCTCGTCCCCGCGCTCCAAGCCTGGCGCCCGCGCGCGCTCGGACGCGTCGTTTTCGCGCTCGCGCTCGCGTGGTCGATCGGTGTCCAGTGGATCGGCACGGCGTACGACAGCCTCGGCTGGGACGAGTACGGGGTCGCCGATCACCGGGTGAGTCGGAGCATCGACGACCCGCGCTACCGCGGCCGGCTGTGGTCGATTCGCGACAATCCGATCGCGTACTACCTCGTGCACCGCTCCGAGGCGCTCGCGTCCCGCGACGCGAATCTCGGCGAGCTCATGCGGCTGCCGGTCGAGGTGCGGCGCGTGCGACCGTAGCGGGAGAGCGGGTCAGCCGAGGATCTCGGCGATGCGGAAGTGGACGCGGGGGAACGCCAGGGGCGCGATGCGTTTGCCGCGCGTCAGGTGCTGGTGCTCCCGATAACCGGACGCCGTCGGGTGCCGGTACACGTCGACGACGTCGCCGGGAACGTCGACCAGCCAGAGCTCGCGCACGTGCTTCCGCGCGTAGAGGTCGACCTTGACGCGGCGATCGTACGAGACCCGCGAGTCCGAGACCTCGATCATCAGCAGCGCGTCCGAAGGGCGCGGGTGGGCGGTGCCGTAGTAGTCGCTGCGGAACGCGAGGATCGTGAGGTCGGGCTGCGGCTCGGAAAAATCGTCGAGGATCACCGGGTTCTGCACGCTCACGACGACGCGCGACCCGAGCCGCCGCGTGAAGAGCGCGTTCAGGCGGTTCACGCCGCCCGTGTGCCGCGTCCCGATCGGGCTCATGTGGACGACGTCACCTTCGATGAGCTCGACGCGGGAATCCTCGTGGAAGATCCCGGCCTCGCCCATGCGGTGGTACTCGTCGATGGTGAAGCGGTGGCGGACCGGCAGCGTCTCGTCCGCGACGTCGTGAGCGGTGGCGCGCGCCATCGTCGAAGTCTCTACCATGAGGTCTCGCCTTTCGAGAACACATCGGCCTAACCAACGATGCGCCGCGTTCGTGTGCGGCGCGACGCTCCGAGTACCGTCTCGACACTTGACCATGCCGCGGTTCGCGCGCTACGGCGTCGCGCGTGCGGATGAATGCGGCGGCGAGGCGGAGGCTCTTCACGACGATTCGCGACCATCTCGGCATGCACGTGAAGAAGCTGCATGCGCGGATGGGCTGGAAGGTGTTCCAGGCGGGGGCGTCGGTCCGGAACTGCAACGGCAGCTGCTGCCTCAAGGGCAGCGTCGCCTCGTACGACGAGTACCGGACCATCATGAAGCACAAGGAGCTGATCGCGCCCTACATGACGTCGCGCGCGCGCAACAAACCGGGCCGCTGGTTCGAGGCGCGCGTCAAGAAGGATCCCGACTATCTCTGCGGCAAGGCGATCGCGACGCGCGTGCTCGACGGGCAGTGCGTGTTTCTCCGCGACGACCGGCTCTGCGCGCTGCACGTCGCCGGCGAGAAGGAGCTCGGCACCCCGTTCAAGCTGAAGCCGGCGATCTGTCTCCTCTGGCCCCTCTGCGTCGTCGACGGCGACCTGGACGTCGGTTACGCGTCGTTCACGCACCGCAAGGAATGCTGCGCGCCGATTCGCAACGGCGCCCGGACCATCTACGACGTGATCGGTCCCGACGACGCCTCGATCCGCATGATGGCGCGGTCCGAGAACTCGCGCGGCGGCGACGGCGAGGCGCCGAAGCCGTTCCGCCGCTGACGACCCCGCCGCACGACCGCGGGGAGGAGCTACACGTTGAAGCGGAAGTGCAGCACGTCGCCGTCTTGGACGACGTAGTCCTTGCCTTCGACGCGGAAGACGCCGGCGGCGCGGCAGCCTTGCTCGCCTTTGTGGGCGACGAAGTCGGCGTACGACATGACCTCGGCACGGATGAAGCCGCGCTCGAAGTCGGTGTGGATGACCGACGCGGCCTTCGGGGCCTTCCAGCCGCGCTCGATCGTCCAGGCGCGCACTTCCTTCGGACCGGCGGTGAAGTAGCTGACGAGCCCGAGCACGGCGTAGCCCTCGCGGATCACCTGCTCGATGCCGCTCGCGGTGATGCCGTAGGACTGCAGGAACTCGGCGCGCTCGGCGTCGTCGAGCCCGACGAGCTCGGCCTCCACCTTCGCGGAGATCTTGATGACGTGCGCGTGGCGCGGCTCGGCCCAGGCGCGGAGGGCCTGCACGTGGGCGTTGTCCTCGGCGAGCGAGCCCTCGTCGACGTTGGCGCAGAAGATGACGGGCTTCGACGTGATGAGGCCGAGCTCCGCGAAGAGGACCGCGCCGTGCGCCGACTCGCGTTCCGGAAACGCGGCGGCGGGGAGTCCCTTCTGCAGGTGCTCGACGAGCCGCTTCGCGACCTCGAGCTGCGCCACCGCGTCCTTGTCGCCCTTCGCCTTCTTGGCGAGCTTGTCCATCCGCCCTTCGACCATCTGGAGGTCCGCGAGCACGAGCTCGGTCTCGATGACCTCGACGTCGCGCACCGGGTTCACCGAGCCGTCGACGTGGACGACGTCGGAGTCGTCGAAGCAGCGCACCACGTGCACGATGGCGGCGGTCTCGCGGATGTGGGCGAGGAACTGGTTCCCGAGCCCCTCGCCGGTCGATGCGCCCTTTACGAGGCCGGCGATGTCGACGAACTCGACGGTCGCGGCGACGATGCGTTCGGGATCGACGAGCGCAGCGAGCTTCGCGAGCCGCTCGTCGGGAACCGGCACGACGGCCTTGTTGGGCTCGATCGTGCAGAACGGGTAGTTCGCCGCCTCCGCGTTCTGCGCCTTGGTGAGGGCGTTGAAGAGCGTGGACTTGCCGACGTTCGGGAGGCCGACGATGCCGATCGAGAGACCCATGGGGCGGAACGGTCTTGGCTAGCTCGACGGAGGGTCGTCGGCAAGTGCGTGCGCGTCGCGTTTGGATCGATTCGAGACGCGGCGTTGCTGCCATGGTGCGCGTACGAGGTCGGGATCGCCTTCGGGTTCTGCGCGCTCTCGGCGCGTCGGTTCGGCTGCCGCTTGCGTCTTGCGGGCGCGCGCCTTCGCACGAGATCGAACCCGGCGGCGACCCAACCTCGTACGCGCGCCTTGCGGCGTTCCGTTCGAACCGATCCACCGGTCGGCGCTCGCTCTCGCTTCGCGAATCGCTCGCGTCGAGCCTCGGGCGACCGCGCAATGGCGGCAGTGGAGCTGGCGCTGCTAGCGGCCGGTCATGCGCTCGAGCGCTTCGGGGTAGCGAGTGCCTTCGACCGTGATCTTTGCGGCGGCCTCGTCGATGTCGCGCATGTCGTCGGCGGTGAGATCGACGGCGAGCGCGCCGAGGTTCTCGTCCAGGCGCTCGAGCTTCGTCGTGCCCGGGATGGGGACGATCCACGGCTTCTGGGCGAGGAGCCAGGCGAGCGCGATCTGGGCGGGGGTCGCGTGCTTGCGCGCGCCGATTGCCGTCAGGAGCGCGACGAGCGCCTGGTTCGCCTTCCGCGCCTCCGGCGTGAAGCGCGGGAGGGCGCTCCGGAAATCGGATCCTTCGAACGTCGTGTGCTCGTCGATCTTCCCGGTGAGGAAGCCGCGTCCGAGCGGGCTGTAGGCAACGAAACCGATGCCGAGCTCCTCGAGCGTCGGGAGGACCTCACGCTCGGGCGTCCGCGTCCAGAGCGAGTACTCGCTCTGCAGCGCCGCGACCGGCTGCACCGCATGCGCGCGGCGGATCGTGTCGACGCCGGCCTCGGAGAGGCCGAAGTGCCGTACCTTGCCTTCCTCGATGAGGATCCTCACCGCGCCCGCCACCTCCTCGATCGGCACGTCGGGGTCGACGCGGTGCTGGTAGAGGAGGTCGATCGTGTCGACGCGGAGCCGTTGCAGCGAGCCCTCGACCGCGGCCTTGATGTGGCCGGGGTGGCTGTTGAGCCCCGGCGCCCCACGCATCGCGCGCGGATCGAAGTCGGGACGGAGATCGAAGCCGAACTTGGTCGCGATCACGACCTTCCCCCGGAAGGGCGCCAGCGCCTCGCCGAGGAGCGTCTCGTTCGTGAACGGGCCGTAGACCTCGGCGGTGTCGAAGAAGGTGATGCCGCGGTCGACGGCGGCCGCGAGCAGCGCCGTCATCGCGCGCGGGTCCTTCGGCGCGCCGTAGGAGAAGCTCATCCCCATGCAGCCGAGGCCGAGCGCCGAGACCTCCAATCCGCCCTTGCCGAGCTTCCGTGTTTGCATGCGCAGTCCCTCCTGCGCTCGGCGTACCAGCGGCACGCCGCCGCGGAAACCCGGGCCATTCCGGGGTCGTGCCGAACGCCCGCGCCGAACGGTGTTGGCCAGCTCGGCGGAGGACCGTCGGCAAGCTCGCGGGCGTTTTGGATCAGGTCGAAACGCGGCGTTGCGGCCACGGCGCGCGTGCGAGGTGGGGGATCGCCTTCGGGTCCTGCGCGCTCTCGGCGCGTAGCTCGGGCTGCCGAGCGCGCGTTGCGGTCACGCGCTTTCGCACGAGGTCGGACCCGGCGGCGACCCCCACCCTCGCACGCGCGCCTTCCGTTCGAACTGATCCCCGTGCCTCCGGTGATCGCGCCGGGTTGCCGGTCATGACGTGCCCAGGGGTTCGGTAGATCGGAAGACGAAGGCGCGGAAGGCCAGGGCCGAGGCACGACGAAGAACCGCGGTAGCTCGAGCAATCGAACCGGCTACGCTGCACTTCATGTCGTTCGGTGCCGCCATGTCGCTCGTGGTTGTAGCCGGGCTGATCTTCGCCGCCACGTGGGTTCTGAATTCCGAGTTGCGCGAAGCCTACCGCGTTGTCCGAGCCGCGGGCACGCCACGACCGGTGGCAATTCCCATCGCTGTCGCCCTCGCACTGCTCGGCGTCGGCGGATGTTGATCACGATGCGATCACGACGAGATGCCAGCGTTGCTTGGTCATTCTGAGACTCCTCCCGCGTGCCGTGGCAGTGACGCCGCGTTTTTGACCTGATCCAGCCAACGGGCATTCCGGGGCCGCGCCGACGTTCGGAGATCGGCGGGGCGCGAGGTAGAAGAGGGCGATGACGCGCTCTCCCGATCTCGTGCGTGCGCCCGCCGCCGCGGCCGCCGGCACGGTCGCGCTGCCGGGATCGAAGAGCATCACGAACCGGACGCTCCTCCTCGCGGCGCTCGCGACGGGGCGGACGACGCTCGACCACGTGCTCGAGGCCGACGACACCGCGCGCATGCTCGCGGCGCTCGTCGCGCTCGGTGTGCGTGTCGAGCACGACGCGGCGGTGCGCCGCTGCGTCGTCGACGGCGTCGGCGGGCGCTGGCCGATCCGCGCGGCGCGGCTCTTCCTCGGGAACGCCGGGACCGCGTTTCGGCCGCTCACCGCCGCGCTCGCCATGACCGGCGGTGCCTACGAGCTCTCCGGCGTGCCGCGCATGCACGAGCGGCCGATCGGCGACCTCGTCGACGCGCTGCGCAGCTCGGGTGCGACGTCCGCTACCTCGGCACGGCCGGGTACCCGCCGCTCGCGGTCGGCGGCGACGGCGGCCGCGCGGGCGCGCGCGTGCGCATCCGCGGCGACGTGTCGAGTCAGTTCCTCTCGGCGCTCCTCTTGGCACTGCCCGTTGCGCACGGCGCCGACGCGCATGCGACGACGGTGGACGTCGTGACGCCGCTGGTCTCGCGGCCGTACGTCGCGATCACCACCAACCTGATGGCTCGCTTCGGCGTCGCCGTGGCGACGCCGGACGACGCGACGTTCGTGGTGCCGGCGGGCGCGCGCTACGCGAGCCCGGGCGCGTTCGCGATCGAGGGCGACGCGTCGGCCGCGTCCTACTTCCTCGCGGCGGGCGTTCTCGGCGGCGGCCCCGTCAGGGTCGAGGGCGTCGGACGGCGCTCGATCCAGGGCGACGTCGCGTTCGCCGATGTGCTCGCGGCGCAAGGGGCCGACGTCCGCTTCGGCGCGGACTGGATCGAGACCCGGCGCGGTCGTCCGCTCGCCGGCGGCACGATCGACTGCACGCCCATCCCCGACGCCGCGATGACGCTCGCGATCACGGCGCTCGCGGCGGCGGCGCCGACGCGGCTCGTCGGGATCGCGAGCTGGCGCGTCAAGGAGACCGACCGCATCGCCGCGATGGCGACCGAGCTCGCGAAGCTCGGAGCCGACGTGCGGGGCGGTGACGACTGGCTCGAGATCGCGCCGCTCGCGCGCCCGCGCCCGGCGGCGATCGACACCTACGACGACCACCGCATGGCGATGTGCTTCGCGCTCGTGGCGCTCCTCGGCACGGCCGTCACGATCCGGGACCCCGACTGCGTCCGGAAGACGTTCCCGGAGTACTTCGCCTTGCTCGACTCGGTGCTGCGTTGACACCGCGGCGCGGACCGCGGATCGCACGCGGGCGGCGCGCCGCGATCCGTGTCAGCGCTTCTTCTTCGCGCTCCGCTGCGGCGCCCGCGCGTCGAGCTCCGGGTAGTGACGGAAGATCCCCTGCTCGTTGAACGGGATGCGCCGCTCGGACGCGAGGTAGGCCGCGATCCGCGGCCGCGCCGCGACCGCGTCGCGGAGCGCCACGAGCAGCGGGATCTTCGGCTCGAGCCGCGCCGTCGCGTGGGGAAAGGCGTAGCGCAGCCCCTCCAGCACCTGGAACGCGGAAAGGTCGACGTACGAGCGCGCGCGGCCGACGAGCCAGCCGCCGCCGCGGCCGTTCCGCTCGAGCAGGTGCTCGAGCCATCCGAGGTACTTCGGCATGCGCTCCTCGACGAACGACTCGGCGCGACGCTTCGCCTCCTTCTTCTGGTCCTCGTAGTAGAGGCTCCCCGCGATCGGGTGGTGCGTGTCGTGCGCCTCGGCGACGAGGTCGGCGATCGTGAGCTGGAGCTGGCTGGCCTCGGCGCGGAGCGCCTCGTCGTCCGGGACGAGCCCGAGCCGGGGCGCCAGGTACGCGAGGACGTTCGCGGTCTGCGAGACCACGACGCGGCCGACTTTCACGAAGGGCGGCGCGAAGGGCAGGGCGCCGCGCTCGCCGCCGCCGAGAAAGCGCATCATCGTCGCCATGCCGCCCTCGGTGCGCGCGACGTCGAGGTAGCGCGCGCCCGCCTCCTCGAGCGCGAGCCGCACGAACTCCCCGCGGCCCTGGATCATCGGCCAGTAGTAGAGCTCGATGCGCGTGCGCGCCGTCGTCGTCGCCATGTCATTCCCTCCGATAGCCGTAGAGCCAGCGTGCGGTCGTGCCGCCGACGTTGCGGACCGAATGCCGTGCCCGCGCCGGGATGAGGACTTCCTCGCCGACCGCGGGTGCGAGCACCCGGCCTTCGATCTCCATCTCGATGCGGCCCGCGACGAGCGTCACGAGCTCGTCGGTCGCGTGCGCGAAGTCCTCCCACCGCTGTCCCGGCGGATCGGTCCAGAGGTCGCACGAGAAGCCGCGGGCGTTCCACGCGCGCGCCACCGCCTCGCGGTCGACCGTCGCCACCGTCACGACCCCTCGCGCACCCGGAACACCGGAGCGCTCAGGTGCTGCCCGTGGCAGCGCGGACACGCGGTCGGGCGCGCGAGTCGGCGCCGGTCGCGGAACACGTAGTCGCATTCGCGGCAGCGCGCGGGCTCGACCTCGAGCCGGCCGCCGCTTCCGCGGAGCGAGCGCGCGAGGTGCTCGAGGTGCGCGGCCACGTCCTTCTCGGGAACCCGCACGAGCGCCGAGAGCTCGTGCGCGGTGTGGGGCGCCGCCGCGAGCTCGCGAGCGATCGCCTGGCGCGGCGTCTCGGTGGCGGGCGGCGGCGCGGCGGCCGGCGGGTGCGACGGTGGAGGCCGCATGCCGCGATCGTGCGCGCCGCGACGACGGAGTCAAGCCACGTCCGCTCCCCGCGAGGCGCATCTCGTCGATCATGTGCTTCCCGCCGTGCCGATCCGCCAATGGGTACTCTCGCTGCCACACGCGCTCCGCTATCGCCTCGCGTGGGATCACGCGCTTTGTCGCGGCGTGCTGGCGTCGGACGGCGAGGATGTCGAGGCGGATCCAATCGCCGCCGACGCTCCGGTGCTCGCACAGCTGAGCGCCGCCGCCGTCCGCGGTCGCTCAGCGTTCGGTGACCGTGCTGGCACGCCCGTGCTGCGCGTCGGCTGCGACTCCAACGCCCCGTGGGTGTGGACCGTCGGCGCGCGGCACGCGCATCTCGAACGGTTCGATCTCCACGCCAATCGCGACGTCCGCGCCGAGGACCGGCTCGGACTCGAACGACTCTACCTTTTGCGCCCACCGCTGGCGCAAGAGCGACTGTCACGCCTCCCCGATGGCCGGGTCGTCTGCACCTTGCGGCATCCGTGGCACGACGGCACCCACCACCTGATTTTTACCGCGCATGAATTCCTGGGGCGCCTGGCAGCCATCACGCCACGCCCGCACCTCAATTTGGTCGTGTACCACGGTGTCCTCGCGCCGCGGGCTCGGTGGCGCCCGGCGGGGCCGTGCGCTCGCACCGGCGCCGCCGCGCCGGCGCCGCTCGCACCGTCCGTGACATCACAATTCACGACTCCGGCGCCGACCGTGCTACCGGCACCGCCGTCATCGCCGTCCGTCGCCAATCCACCGGCCCCGTCGTGCGCGGTGCCCGCAACCCCCGCATCCCCAGTCTCCTCACAACCGTCGCCGAGCTCCGAACGGGCCCGTCGTGCCTGGGTGTGGGCCGACTTGATACTATCTGCCCAGGTCTTCAGGTCTTGGCCGCGACTGCGCCGGAATGGAGCAGCCCCGTCTTCTCGAAAGCAGCAACGCGAGCACGCATCTATCGCGAGGCTGACAAACCTCTCTCGAAAACTTCCGGTTTTTCTCTTGCTGCACGCGGCACGAACGGTGCTACTTCCTCCATCGTATTTTCTCGTCTCCGATCGAACACCGCGCCGCGGGCCGGCCGCATCGGCTGGTCGGCAGCCCCTCACCGGGAAGGACAATCGCAATGCTCATCCGCACACTCGCTTCCATCGCCGCGCTCCTGCTCGTCGCGCATGTCGCCCAGGCCGCCGGCACGCCCGAGCAGAAGTGCCAATCCGCGAAGAACAAGGCCGCGGGCAAGTACGCCGTCTGCCTGCAGAATGCCGAAGCGAAAGTGGTCACGAGCGGCGACCTGACGAAGTACAGCAGCGCGATCGGCAAGTGCGAATCGAAGTTCGCGAGCACGTGGCAGAAGGCGATCGACAAGGCCACGACGGCCGGCACGACGTGTCCCGACGCGCCGTTGACCGGCGCGCAGTTCAAGACCGTCATCGACGAGCACAGCGACAACGTCACGACCGCGCTCGCCGGCGGCGGCCTGGAAGATTGCCCGGGCGAGCTGTCGCAGTGCCAGGGTGATCTCGCCGCCTGTCTCGCGAGCACGCTCCCGGCGGCACGCCTCCTGAAGACGGGACAGACCGGCTGCTACGACGCCGACGGCAACGGCATCACCTGCGCCGGCACCGGACAGGACGGCGACCTGCAGAAGGGGTTGGTCCGGAGCTACACCGACAACGGTGACGGCACGGTGACCGACAACCAGACCGGTCTCACGTGGGAGAAGAAGGCCGACGATGGCTCCATCCACGACAAGGACGACGTCTACAGCTGGAGCGACGCCTTCGGCGTCTTCATCGCGGGGCTCAACACGGCGAGCTTCGCCGGACACAACGATTGGCGCCTGCCGAACCAGATCGAGCTGCAGAGTCTGCTCGACCTCGGGGATCAGGATCCGGCGGTCGGCGCGGCCTTCAACAACAACTGTGGCGCCAACAGCAGCGGCAATCCCGGCTGCCTGGTAGCGAACTGTAGTTGCACGGATGGACAGTCGGCCGGCTACTGGTCGTCGACGAGTGCCACGCCGAATCCGGCGTTCGCGTGGATCGTGTTCTTCAACTTCGGGTTCGTCGGCAACGGCCATAAGATCTTCGAGAGCCATCACGCGCGGGCAGTGCGTGGCGGTCTCTGACCGTTGACCCTGAAGGGGGTAGGGAGATTCCGATGTAGGGTCGAGTCCGTCGATCGTGAGGAGTCATCAGTTGGGGCCCGATCCTGGGTCTGATGCTCGTTGGATTGCTCTCGTCGCCGGCCACGGCGGCGATCACCCTCACCTCGAATCCGACGACGCTCGCGGGGGCGATCGCGCACAGTCTCGGCTCGATCACCGGTGCGAGCTTCGTCGCCCTGCCCCTGGCCGGGACTTTGGCGAATAGGTCAACCCGCCCGCGCAAAAACCCCGCTAAGGAGTACTATCTGCCAGCGCCGTGTGCGTACCGACCGAAAATCGTCTCACGCCGTCGAATCCGATGAGCCCGCCGCAAATGCGAAGTGCGCGTCGAAACGTTCCGGTTCATCGGAAGCACCCCCCGATTCCTTCGCGCATCTTGGAAAGACGATCTCGTAAGACGCGGCCCAGTCGAATCCGCGACTGGCATGCGCGGTGCAGGAGCGGACATCAACCTCATCCATTCGAGATGGGGGAAAGCAAAGACCAACCTTATCCATTCGAGACGGGGCAATCCCCAGGAGGCTTCTGATAATGTCGAGCAAATGTGTCCTGCGTGTACTTCCAGTTCTGTTGTCGCTCGCGATAACGATCGCCTCGGCCGGGGAGGCCGCGGCCGCCACGACCTGGCTCGTGCCGGGTAACGGCTCGAACACCTGCACGATCGTTTCTCCCAACTGCAATACGATCGCGCAGGCGGTGACCGCTTCCAGCAGCGGCGACACGATCTCGATCGGGGCGGGGACGTTTTCCGTCCCGTCGGCGATCGCGCTCACCAAGTCGCTCACCATCGTCGGCGCGGGCATCGGCACGACGTTCGTGCAGCCGACGTCCACCGCCTTCTCGGTCCGCACGAGCAACATCACATTCAGCGACTTTACCGTGCGGAACGGCGCCACCGGCATCGCCTTCCAGAGCGCGGCCAGCGACAACACGCAGATCACGCGGGTCAGCTTCGATGGTCAGACGTCGCGTGGCATCGACATCTCGCTCGGGGCCGCCTTCCCGGTGACCAACGTCGCGATCACCGACTGCGCGTTCGCGACCTCCAACATCGGCCTGCGCATGTCGTCGACCAGCCAGGTGACGGGTCTCGCCATCACCGGCACGAGCTTCACCGGCAACGCCTACGGCATCTACCAGGCCAACGACGGCAACACCTCGAAGCTCGCCAACCTCGCGATCGGCACTTGCACGTTCACCAACAACACGAACTACGCGATCTACGCTGAAGAGATGGTCGACTCGACGATCGCAAACTCGACGTTCACCGGCGGCGCCACCGCCATCAGCTTGCTCAAGTTCTACTCCAGCAATGCCACGCCGATGTCGAACATCGATATCAGCGGCAATCAGTTCAGCGGCTTCAAAGGCAACGCGATGGATATCGAGATGTACGGCCTGGGCCTCGGTACGCCGGGCCTGACCATCGAAGGCAATACCATCACGAAGGATGTCGGCATCGAGACGGTGCCCGCGGCGGTGTACGTCCGCCTGCACCCGACGCAGACCAACGGCCAGGTCGACTTCATCGACAACACCATCACGGCGACCGGCGCCTTCGGCGCCGGCACGGCCGTGTACGGCGTGCAGCTGGCCGGCAACGGTCCGGTCAGCTTCACCGGTAACGTCATCGACGGTGGCAACGTCGGCGGGTCGGGAACGACCCCGCCGTCCTCCGGTATCTTCATCCAGTCGAAATCCGGGAGCACGATCATGCCCGCCACGACCGTGATCACGGCGAGCTGCAACCGGATCCAGGACTTCCACAACGGCGTCAGCGTCTTCGACTCGGTCGCGGGCGCCTACGGCGGCCTCTCGGTCGGAGCCAGCGTGACGCTCACCGACAACGCCATCCTCGGGAACGACAGCGGCGTCGACACCGGGGCCGCGGCGCCGACGATCGATGCCGAGAACAACTACTGGGGCTGCCCGGCGGGCCCGACCGACCCGGCCTGCGACGACGTGGTCGGCAATGTCGACGCCAACCCCTTCCGGACGGTGATCGCCCCCTGCGTGCCGTGCCTGCAGGACTTCGAGTGCAACGACGGCGTCATCTGCAACGGGGCCGAGACTTGCGACTTGGGCACCAACCAGTGCGTTGCGGGCACCTTCGCGGCCTCGGGCACCGCTTGCGACGACGGCAGCTTCTGTACCCTCGACGACCAGTGTGACGGCAACGGCGCCTGCAGCATGTCGACCCCGGTCGATTGCGACGACGTCAACCCGTGTACCGACGACTCGTGCGATTCGCAGGCGGGCGGCTTCCTCTGCCAGCACGTCAACAACGGCAGCTGCATCGGTCCCAACTGCGGGAACATGGTGGTCGACGCCGGCGAGAGCTGCGATCCGCCGAATCTCGCGACGGGTCCCAACGGTCAGCCCATCTGCCGGCTCGACTGCACGTCCTGCGGGGACGGCGTCGTGCAGGCCAACGACAGCGAGACCTGCGACGACGGCAACACCGTCAGCGGCTGCCGTCCCGACAAGCCGCAGAAGCCGCTCGACGACTGCCTCAACAATTGCGCCAAGCCAATCTGTGCCGACCCGGCCCGGATCAAGTTCAGCTCGCATGACGTTCCAGACCTCTTCACCTTCCACGGCCGGCTGATCTCGGACGTGCCGGTGGACTTCGTGAACAATCACTTCGTGATCGAGCTCCGCGACACGGCCGGCCGAGTGGTCCAGCGCTTCTCGCTGCTGAGCGGCTCGATCGAAGTGCAGAACGCCACGTCGGTGCGCTACAAGAACCGGAGCGCGCGCGACAGCGGCGGCGTGTACCAAGTGAAGGCCAAGGCCGGCGACGGCTACTACGTGCTCACCCTCAAAGCGTACGGTGATCTGTCGACTGCGGTCGCGGACATGACGACGCACGTCTACGTCGGGGGCGACGAATGGGTGGTGCGCGGCCTCTGGACGGCCCAGTCTGCGAAAGGCTGGAAGCTCTCGAACAAGGCGACCTTCCTACCGGTGCCGTAGCGCGAAGCACGTGGTGTCGTGGGCTTCGGAGCACCGTCGCAGCAGACGATGGTGCTCCGAGCCCCGGCACCGGCACGAATGACGCCTAGAAGCCCGCGCCGAGCAGCACGGCGCTACGCCGCGCTGCTCGGTCGTGACGTGGTCGTCGATCCGAATTCGCCGCGCACGCTCTACGTCGGCACCAGCACGAGCGGCGTCTTCAAGAGCGTGGACGCCGGGAGGACGTGGAACGCGGTCAACACCGGGCTCGAGGACCGGATCGTCTGGTCGCTCGCCATCGATCCCCTGAGCCCCGGCACGCTCTACGCCGGCAGCTACGCCGGCTGGATCTCGAAGACGACGGACGGGGGCGAGCACTGGAAGGCCATCAATCCCGGCAGCAAGCGCGCGATCTCGACCATCCTCGTCGATCCCGTGCGACCCGACACCGTCTACGTCGGTACCGCGGGAAACGGGATCTTCAAGACCACGCCGGGCGCCGAGCTCAGCTGAATCTCAGGGGCGCCTCGCGGCTCGCGCCGAGAAGTTTCATCGCCCGCCGAAATTCAGTATCGCCGTAGGGACCGCCTCGGGGGATCGCGCACCATCGAGCGCGGGCTCGTCATCCCGTGAGAACTTTACGCTGGCTGATCGTCGGATCGATCGCGGTCGCGTTCGCGCTTGCGGCATGGCGCGGCGTGGGCCCCGACCCGAGCGCCGACCTGCCCGCGCCGCCCTTCGGCCCGGTCGGCGTCGCCGACCCGCCCGCGTGGCCGGCGCCGCGCGTCGTCCTGCTCGTCATCATCGACACGCTGCGCGCCGATCACGTCGGGGCGTACGGCGCCGCGAGCGGCTCGACGCCCGCGCTCGACCGCCTGGCCGGGACCTCCTTCGTCTTCGATCAGGCGGCCGCGACGTCGTCGTGGACGCGCTCGAGCATCGCGTCGATCCTGACCTCGCGGTACCCCGGGTCGTTGCACGTGCTCGGACGGAACGACGCGATCGCCGCCGACGCGCTCACCGTCGCCGAGGCTGTGGCGGCACGTGGATGGCGCACCGCCGGCGTCTTCTCGAACGGCAACGCGAGCCCGGAGCTCGGGTTCGCGCAGGGCGTCACCGACGTGCGGACCCCGCGCCTCGTCCGCGGCTACCCTGGCGACTTCCAGAAGTTTACCGCCGAGGGCGTCACCGCCGAGGCGATCGCCGCCTTGCGCGCGTGGCACGACGGCGGCGAGCGCGCGCCGCTCTTCCTCTTCGTCCATTACATCGATCCCCACGGTCCGTACCTGCCGCACCCGGAGCTGATGCCGGAGCCGGAGCCTCCCGGCCGCTTCTCGGGTGCGCGGCCCGACCTCGATCGTCTGGACCGGACGTGGGCGAGCCGCTTGATCCCCGCGGACCTGGCTCGCATCAAGCACCTCTACGAGGGCGAGGTGCGCTACTGCGACCGCTGGGTCGGGCGTCTGCTCGACGCGCTCGGCGCGCTCGGCGTCGCGGACCGGACGCTGGTCATGGTGACGGCCGATCACGGCGAAGGCCTCTGGGATCACGGCCGGCGCGGCCACGGCGTCGACCTCTACCAGGAGCAGATCCACGTGCCGCTGATCGTGCACTATCCGGGCATGACCGCCGCCGACGCGGCGCGCGTGGCGGAGCCGGTCAGCCTGCTCGACCTTGCGCCCACCATCCTCGCGGCGAGCGGGATCGAGCGCCCCGGCGCCTTCGAGGGCCACGATCTCACGCCGCTGACGCGCGGTCGCGCGCGGCCGTCGGCGCTCGGCTACGTGTACGCGGAGATGGACCTCGACGGCCGGAGCTTCGAGTCCATGCGCGTCGGCACGTCGAAGCTGATCCGGCGGCGGAGCGGCTGGCGCGCGCTCCTGAAAGCCGACGAGCTCTATCGCCTCGACGTCGACCCCGGCGAGCGCGACGACCTGTCCCGGGGCGATCGCGCGCTCGTGCGCCGGCTCCTCGCCGCGACCGACCGCTGGGACGCGGCGATCGCGGCACGGCGCGGCAATCACCCGACGATGCCGCTGCGGTCGCTCAGTCCGGAGCTCCATGAGCAGCTGCGCGGCCTCGGCTACGTGCGCTGACGACGCACGGCCGTTGCGGGCCGTCACCGCCCGGCGCCGGCCGGCTCCGGTCCGGCAGCACCTCCTCGCAGGCCGCCCGAAGGAGCGCGGTACGGCACCCGTCGCAGAATTGCGTCGACAAGCCGCCGGTCTCTGATCTAGCTAGCGTCAGGCCCTCGACGTCGATCCCCACCAGGAGGCTCCTCCATGCACCCCTCATGGACCCGTCAGCGCTGATGCTGATGTTGCTCGCGGCCGTGGCCGTGCCGCCACTCGCCGCGGCGGCTCCGCCGAAGGCGCTGCATCAGGTCGGTCGCTGGCTGGTCGACACTGAGGCCCCAGAACGCTTCGACGAGATTCCGGTCGCCCACGCGCGATAGGAGGCCGGCAGCGCGGCGCCGTTCCTCGTCATCGACACCGCCAAGACCGCTCGAGCAGAACCGTCAGGTGGCGGAGTCACGCCGCGCGATTTCGTTTCTGCGCGACCGTCACGGCACGCAGCGCGTCAGGGCAGAGCTCGTATCCGTTCGGCCACGCCAACGCGCTCCCCTCGAGGAAGCAGCGGTCGAAGAGCTGTCCGCGGAGGATCTCGAGTGGCAGCGGTCGCCGACCCGGTTTCCGGAAAAACGAGGTGAGATCGACCGTCCCGCGAAGGCCGTCCGTGAACTCGAGCGTGACGCGAAGATGTTCCGCGTCACAGGCGAGGATGCGCTTCACGCGATATCCGAGCTTCATGGCTGTTCCTTTCTCATTCGAGCGGCCGAATGCGGGGAGGCAGCCGGCCACCGAGCAGCCTGCCCGTCGCGATCTCGATGACTGCGGCGTACTCGCCGTACTCGACGTGCATGTGTGGGGGCGGATGGTCGTCATGGAAGAGTCGGACGATGATCCCGAGAAATACCGACACGATCGGCATCCAGCGGTGTGTAGCACTGCAGACACGCGGAGGCGACGAGATACTCGTAAGGGATCGACGGTGCGCACCGGACGTTGTGGAGAGTACGTGCGACCTCCGCGTCGTCGAGGTCGACGTCGATGCGCCCGAGCTGGGCGAGAGTGCGGCAAGTTGGTGGTGGACCGAGGCACCGGGACCTGCCACGGCGTCAGGCCGGCCGTCCATGGTTTTGTGCACGCGATGCGACCGCAAGCTGCGCCAAGTGGCGCAGTTGCCACAGACGAAGCACCTCGGCCGCGCAGGAGCGGCGGCCGACGCGAGACGGCTCGCTCCAGACCACCCGGCCCCCGCGGTCAGCCGGAGCGCCGCGCGCCTACAGAATCTGGCACGCGGTGTTGGGGAACGTACCGTTGCAGACTCCGCCGCAACCGGAGCAGCCGCAATCGGTGCAGCAACACCCCTCGTTCGCGCCGCACTTCGATCCCTGGCACGCCTCCCCGGATTCGCAAAGGCCGTTCCCGCACACGGGTGTCGAGGTCGGCGTCGGCGTCGGAAAGCTCGGCGGGTTTCCCTGCTGCTGGAAGCAGTACAACCGGCTCGTGAGCGCGCAATTGTCGAGCGGAAAGACCGAGTTCAAGCTCCAATCCCCGTTCGTCGCACCGGCATAGCCGTCGGCGCCGAGCCCCGCGTCGGAGGTCCAGTTTGAGCAGGTATTGCCCGGATAGGAGATGCCGCCGGACGGAGCGGTCGCGGTCCAGACGCCGCCGAGCGGGCTCTCGCTGCCGTCGGCGTGGCGCGTGATCGGGGCGTCGATCGACCCGTCCGTGAGATCCGTCCAGTCGTCCGCGACCTGCGTGCCATCCGGAAGCGCGTAGGGATTCGTCCCGTGGGTGTGGCGTGCGGCGGCCGACGTGTTCGAGTCGGACAGCCAGGCGCGGAAGGTCCCCGGCAAACCGGCGCTGCTCGCTTCCCCGGCGCAGATGGCGTCGGCGCCGACGAGGCCGTGGATCTGGCTGCCGCTGTAGAGGTTTTGGGTCGCGAAGACGATCAGCGGGCTCGGCCGGGGCGTCGGCGTGAAATGCGGCGTCGGCGTCGCCCTGACCGGCGTCAGGACGTCGGCGCCCACGTCGTAGACGAAATCGGCGGCGGCGCCGCCGGGCCACACGACCGTGGCCGGCAGCGTCGAGGTACCGTCGTACGTGAGGTCGACCTCGACGATGTCGGGAATCCTCGCCCCGGTGAGATCGAAGACGAGCGTCCCGGAGCGCCGGCTGCCATCGAGCCCGACCAGCACACCGTCGAGGGAGAGCGCGTACGCGCCGAGCTCCGGAGTCGAGACCGAGACCGTCCCGTCGAATCGAAACGCATCGGCGATCCGGACCAGCGCGACCGTGCCGGTTGCGGTGATCGTCGCGCCGGTCGCGAGGTGGCGAAACCGGATGCCCTGGAAGCCCAGGCTTCCTTCGGGAGTTGCGAGGGTCCCGTCGAACTCGGTGCCGCCGAGATTGCAATGGGTGAAGACGAAGCCGCCCGGCACGTCGACGACCGACCCTTCCGCGTTGTCGCAACTCGTGGTCGCGGCGGCGAGCAGGAAGGGCGGGGTCTTGATGAGGTCCGGTCCGAAGGCGCTGACTGGCGGCGCGATCAGGCGGCCGACGTCGTCGGTCGTGGTGGGGCAGTCCTGGATGGCCGGCAGCTCCGCGGCCGTGCGGAGAATGTTGACACCGTCGGAGACGCCGATGCTCCGGTCGTGGTCGACGTCGCAACTGGTCGTGCACGCGTTCGAAAGATCGGCCGCCGCGCGCAACGCCTGGACGCCGTCGCTCACGGTGACCCGTCCGTCACCGTCGGCATCGCCGCACAGGGCGGCCGCGCATGCGGGAAATCCGGTCACGAGACAGACGACGCCGACGAGCAATGCGTTTCGATCCATGCGCATCACGTCCTCCACCCTCGCCTCGACGCGAGGAGCTCGAAGCATCTCCAGCTACCACTGCTGCGACGCGCTTTGCGAGTCGATCGTGCGCTCGATCGCGAGCAGCGCGCTCCGAGTGAAGCCGGCACCGAGCAGATGATGCCGATTGTCGCACCAGTCGCCGGAGTCGGACCTCCGCGATCCGCGAGTGCATGGGCACGCGTGAAAATTAGAGGTCTATCGTCTAATTTTCAAAGGCCTGGGGCGACGTGGGAACCATCGATCCGAGGCGCGCCAGGACCGGCAGGTCGACGATGGGTGCTGGCGATGATGGCGGTGTCGGGGCGAGTGCGACCGGACCGGTATGGGGCGATGGCGCGGTAGTGTAGGGTGGTCCGCTCGTCACACCCTCTCGGAGAGACCCATCGTGCTCGAGACCACCACTCCCATCATCGTTGGCGTCGGACAGTTCATGGAGGCGCCGGAGACGCCGGGCTACGCCGCGTGTGGTCCCGTCGAGCTCGCGGCCGAGGCCGCCCGCGCGGCGCTCGCGGACACGCGCGCGGACCGACCGGTCGCGCCCGAGATCGACGTCGTCGCGACGACGCGCACGTTCCACGACTCGGTCCCGATCCTCGCGACGCCGTTCGGTACGTCCAACAACTTTCCGCGCTCGATCGCGAAGCGTGTGGGCGTCGCGCCGCGGCGCGCGATCTGGGAGGACGCGGGCGGCAACACGCCGCAAGACCTCGTGAGCGAGATGGCCGAGCTGCTGCACGCCGGCGAGGCGCGCGTGGTGCTCCTCGCGGGCGGCGAGGCGGTCTCGACCGCGCGCCATCTCCAGGCCGAGCACCGCCACGTCGATTGGTCCGAGACCGTCGCCGGCGACGTCGAGGACCGGCTCGGCGACGTCGCGAAGATGGTCTCCGAGGCCGAGATCCGCCACCGCATCTACTCGGTGCCGCCGATCTACGCGCTCGCCGAGCACGCGCGGCGCGGACGCCTCGGGCTCTCTCGCGCCGCGTACGCGCGGACGATGGGCGAGCTGTTCGCGCCGTTCACCGAGGTCGCGGCGCGCAATCCCTACGCGTCGGTGCGGCGCGCGTACACGGCGGCCGAGCTCATGGAGGTGACGGACCGGAATCGCATGATCGCCGACCCGTACCCGCGGCTCGTCGTCTCACGCGACCAGGTGAATCAGGCGGCGGCCGTCGTCATGACGACGGCCGGGGTCGCGCGCGGGCTCGGCATCGCGGAGGACCGCTGGGTGTTCCTGCACGGCTACGCGCGGGCCGCCGAGCGGCCGCTCCTCGAGCGCGCCGACCTCGACGCGTTCCCCGCGGCCGAGCTCGCCGGCAAGGCGGCGCTCGCCGCCGCCGGCATCGACGTCCGCGACGTCGCCTTCTTCGACCTCTACAGCTGCTTCCCGATCGCCGTGTCGAGCGTGCGCGACGCGCTCGGGATCGCGGCCGACGATGGGCGCGCGCTCACGGTGACCGGCGGGCTCCCGTTCTTCGGCGGCCCCGGCAACAACTACTCGATGCATGCGGTCGCGAGCATGGTCGAGGTGCTGCGCGCGCATCCCGGGACGCGCGGGTTCGTCGGCGCGAACGGCGGGATGCTCTCGAAGTACTCCGTCGGCGTGTACTCGACGACGCCGCGGCCCTTCGTCCGTTGCGACAGCGGCCCCGTGCAGGCGGCCGTCGAGGCGCGTCCGCCGGTCGTGGTGACGGCGCAGCCGAGCGGCCGGGCGAGTCTCGAAAGCTACACGGTCATTCATCACAAGGACGGCAGCCCCGCGATCGGCGTCGCGGTGGGACGCCTTCCCGACGCGACGCGCTTCCTGGCGACGACCCGCAAGGACGACGCGGCGACGCTCGCGCGTCTGGAGGGCGCGACCGACCCGCTCGGCGCGGTGATCGAGGCGTCCGCGGGCGGGCAGAGCGCGAACCGGTTCGTTTTCGCCTCGTAACCCGGCAAGAATTCGACGTCCAGGCGGCACTCCGGGCCGTCTGCGAGGACCCGAGTGAAGTACGGCGCGATCGCGCGCCCCTTTTCGCCGAGCCGGGGCCAGTCGTGCCCTCATTGAAGAAGCTCGTCGATCTCATGGCGATGCTCGATCTGATGCCGATCGATGCCGCCGTCGTCGAACGCGCGAAGAGCTCGTTCGCCGTGAACGTCCGCGCGCTCGATGCCATCCACGTGGCGACCGCCGAGATCCTCGCACGCGAGGCGGAGGACGAAGCATTCGTGTTCTGGACGCACGACGATCGCCAGGCGATCGCGTCGTCGCGTGGGTTCACGGTCCGCGGACTGACCGGACAGTCCTCGCTCTGACCGCGACGGCCGAGGCCGCCCGCATGTGCGGTGCCTCTGCCCGGGTGCTACAAGGGCGCCCACTTTTCGTCTGCCGAGGAGAATCCCCCCGATGATGAAGCGCGACGTCTACAGCGAAGAGCACGAGCTCTTCCGCGAGCAGTTCCGCAAATTCGCCGCCAAGGAGATCGAGCCCAAGATCGCCAAGTGGAACCGAGAGGGCATCACCGATCGCGAGACCTGGCGCCGGATGGGCGAGGCCGGGTTTCTCGCGCCGTGCGTGCCCGAGGAGTACGGCGGCGCGGGCGTCGACTTCCGCTACGACGCGATCATCATCGAGGAGCTCGCCTACATGCGGGCCCACGGCATCATGACGACGGTGCACGCGTCGATCTGCCTGCCGTACATCGTCACCTACGGGACCGAGGCGCAGAAGAAGAAGTTCCTGCCGCCGGCCGTCACGGGGGACCTCCTCTTCGGCATCGGCATGACCGAGCCCGGCGCCGGCTCCGATCTCGCGAACATCCAGACCAAGGCCATCCGCGAAGGCGACCACTACCTCGTGAACGGCGGCAAGACCTTCATCTCGATCGGCCAGCTCGGCGGCGCGTACATCACCGCGGTGAAAACCGATCCCAACGCGAAGCCGGCGCACAAGGGTGTCAGCCTGCTCGTCATCGAGGCCGATACGCCGGGCTTCGTGCGCGGCCGGAAGCTCGAGAAGCTCGGCTTCCCGTCGCAGGACACGAGCGAGCTCTTCTTCGAGGATTGCAAGGTGCCGGCCGAGAACCTGCTCGGGAAGGAAGGGCAAGGATTCAAGATGATGATGGAGAAGCTCCAGCAGGAGCGCCTCTCCATCTGCATCACCGCGATCGCGTCCTGCCGCCGCGCGCTCGACGACACGATCGCCTACACGCTCCAGCGCAAGGCCTTCGGGCGCCAGATCGCCCACTTCCAGAACACGCAGTTCACGCTCGCCGAGCTCGCGACCCAGATCCAGATCGGGCAGGCTTTCGTCGACCAGCTCGTGACCGCGCACGTCCGCGGCGACGAGATCGTCTCCGAGGTCAGCATGGGCAAGTGGTGGACGACCGATCTACAGAAGCGGGTCGTCGGCGAGTGCCTGCAGCTGCACGGCGGCTACGGCTTCATGCACGAGTACCCGATCTCCCAGGACTACGCCGACGCCGCCGTGCAATCGATCTACGCCGGCTCGAACGAGATCATGAAGGTGATCATCGCCAAGCGCATGGGCCTCGGGGGATAGTTTGTGAGTGCGAGATTGCTGCCCCGCTGAGGTGCGCGACCGGGTCAGGAGACCGCGGCGATCGCGCGGACGAGGAGCGCGTTCAGGCTGGCGACCTTTTTGGGCGTGCTGCTCGTCGGCGACTTGGCCGCGGTCGTGGCGGTGCGTGCGAGGCTCGGAGCGCCGCTCTCCGCCGGGATGCCGTCGAGCGCGTCCAGCACCTCTTTCGACCACTCCCGGAATGCCGCGTCGTCGATGCCCTCGGCGCCGAGGGCGAGGCGGCGTCCGGCGACGAGAAGCCCGTTCACGGTGGCGATTTCCCCGCAGCCGCATGCCGTCGGCGTCACGGTGGCGTCGTCGGCCCCCGCCGTCCCGGGCGGAGCCGTTGCGACGTGCCAGGCATGGCCGCATTCGAGCCGGTGGCATCGGTTGACGCCGTTCGGCCCCCGCCCGATCGTCTTCGCTACGATCTCTTTCGCGGGTGTTCCGCACGTCTTGCAGTTCATCGGTCCTCGCCTCGTGAAGAAGGGATGAGGACGCAGGCTACTGCGAAAAGGCCTCGCGAGGCGAGCGCTACGCGCGGTCGGGAGATGACATGCTCCGTGGCACGGATCTCGCTCGGGTGCTCTCGCGAGGAGGATTCAGGATGCCACGGTACGGCAAGAAGGCGCAGGAGAAGGTCGAAAAGGCGATGCACGAACGAAAGCAGGGCACCCTCGAGTCGGGCCGCTCCGGCAAGAAGGTGACGAGTCGAAAGCAAGCGATCGCGATCGGGCTCTCCGAGGCGCGACGCGAAGGCGGTACGGTTCCGCCGCCGCCGCCGACCGCCAAGAGCCGCAGCGGTTCCAAGACCCGCAGCAGTCGGGCGAAGAGCAGCGGCGGCAGGAAGCGGTCGACCGCGAAGACGCGCAAGGCGAGCTGAGCGCCCCACCCCCGACCACCACGCACGCGCCGCTCCGCGGACCCGGACGCGGGGCGGCGCGCGTTCGCTTTCCTCTCTCGGTCGTCGTCAGTAAGGTCCGGTCGCTTTTCTACAAAGCGGCTGGAAAGGGTGGGGCGATGCGAGTGGTGCGAATGGCCCTGGCGGGTTGCGTGCTGGTCGTCGCGAGCGCCTGCGGCGGCGACCCGCCGCCGATCACGCAGGGGTTCGGCGCGAACCTCGTGCCGGCGTTCACCGGTCGCGCCGCGACGGCTCGGCCGATCGCGGCGGCCGCCGTCGCGCAGCACCCGTTCATGGCGCGAAACGGGTGGAACAGCATGCACGGCGACGGCGCCGCGAGCGACACCCACGTCGAGAGCGGCCCGCTCGCGCGCGGCCCCGAAGTGATCTCGGCCGCGCGCGGCCTCCTCGGCGGCGAGTGCGCCTCGGTGACGTTCGATCGCGCCGGCCGCATCGTCACGGTGTGCACGACGGCTCTCCGCATGCAGCTTCTCGTGCTCGATCCGCGGACGCTGCGCGAGCTCGCGTCCTACGACATGCCGCCGCGTCCTTCGATGAAATCGCTCTCGATCCGCACCATCACGACCGACACCTCGGGCGGCGCCTACTTCTACCTCGACGAGCAGGACCGCGCGGTGCTCGCCACGGCGAAGCATCGCATCGAGGTCGTGCGCCACGACGACGCGGGCTTCCACCTCGAGCGCGCCTACGACCTCGCGGCCGTGGTCGCCCCCGCGGGCCGCGACGACGCGATCGTCACCGTCCTCCCCGACTGGAGCGGGCGCTGGTACTGGTTCGTCACGCGGCTCGGCATGGTCGGCACCGTCGAGCGCGCGAGCGGGCGCGTCGCGACCCATCAGCTCGACGACGAGCGCATCCAGAACTCGTTCGCCGTCGGGCCCGACGGCGCCTTCATCGTGTCCGACCACGCGCTCTACGCGTTCGCCGCCGACCCCGTGACGGGGGCACCGACGGTGACCTGGCGCGCCGTCTACGATCGCGGCAGCCGCCGCAAGCTCGGCCAGATCGACCAGGGATCGGGCACGACGCCGACGCTCCTCGGCGACCAGTGGGTCGTGATCGCGGACAATGCCGAGCCGCGCCTGAACGTGCTCGTCTATCGTCGCGGGCGCGACGTGCCGGCCGGCGAGCGGCTCGTCTGCACCCAGCCGCTCTTCGCGGACGGCGCCAGCGCCACCGAGAACAGCGTCATCGGCATCGGGCGCTCGCTCGTCGTCGAGAACAACGCCGGCTACGACATCTTCCCGACGATGATGTTCGGGAAGACCGCCGTCGGCGGCGTCGCCCGCGTCGACGTCGACGACGACGGCCGTGGCTGCCACGTGGTGTGGACGAGCGCCGAGATCTCGCAGACGGCGGTTCCGAAGCTCTCGCTCGGAAACGGCCTCGTCTATCTCTACACCAAGCTCGCGCACGCGCCGTGGTGGACCGACGCCTACTACCTCACGGCCGTCGACTTCCGGACCGGCGAGACCGTCTATCGTCTCCGCACCGGCGTCGGGTTCGGCTACGACAACCACTGGGCGCCGGTCACGATCGGCCCCGACGGCACCGCCTACGTGGGGACGATCCGCGGTCTCTTGGCGGTGCGGGACCGTCCGTCCGTCAGCCGCGATTGAAGACGGGCGGGCGCTTCTCCAGGAAGGCGGCGATGCCTTCGCGCTGATCGGGGTGTCCATGGTCGCGCGGACGGCGCGCCGTTCGTCGGCGAGGGACTCGGCGAGGGTCTTCGTCTCGCTGCCGACCAAGCACTGCAGCATCGATCGCACGGCGATCCGCGGCATCGACGCCAGCTCCTCCGCGAGCGCCATGGCGCGGGCGCTCAGCTCCGCGTTCGGCGCGACCTCGCTCACGATGCCCAGGCGCAACGCCTCCGGTCCGGAAACGGTCTTGGCGCGGAGGATCATGTCGAGCGCGCGATCGCGGCCGATGCAGCGTACCAGGCGCGCGCTGCCGCCCCACGCGGGCACCGTGCCGAGGTGCATCTCCGGCAGGCCGATGCGCGCGCCCTCTGCGGCGGCCAGTCGGAAATGGCACGCCAGCGGCATCTCGAGACCGCCGCCGAGGCAGTAGCCGAAGAGCGTCGCGACCCACGGTTTGCCCATGGTCTCGATCGCCGAGAGGACGCGCAGGCGCTGATCGAGGAGGGCGTCGAAGCTGCCCTTCTCCTGGATGCCGTGCGGCAGCTCCTTCAGGTTCATGCCGACCGAGAAGTTGTGATCCCCGGCGGCGGTGAGGACCACGGCGCGCACGGCGTCGTCCTCGGCGAGCGTGCCGACGAGGGTCTCGAGGGCGTCCATGAAGGCGATCGAGAGCCGGTTGTAAGGCGGGTCGTCGATCGTCACGGTGACGACGGCGCCGCGGCGCTCGACGAGCATCGGCTCGCGGCTCATCGCGCACCGTCCCGGTTGCGGTCGGTGAGCCACGGCAGGCACCCGGACTCCTCGAGGATGCGGTCGAGCTCGGTCCGGTCGGTCGTGGCGGCGTAGCGCGCGCGCAGCACCGCGAGCGACTTGGCGTGATACTTCTGCGTCTCCTGCGCGAACGGCGTTCCGTCGATCGGGAGCGAGAATTCCTTTCGTCCCGCGGCGATCGCGTCGGCGTTCGCCGTGCTCCACGGCAGGAAGACGCGGCCGACCTCGTCGCGGAAGAGCGGCGCGAGCGTCGGCGCCAGGCTCTCCCACGGCTCGAAGTCGCCGGCGGCACGCGGATCGAGCATGCGCTCGGTCCACGCGAGCACGCGCGGGGCGGACCCCCGCATGATCGCTCCCGGCGTCGGATCGGTCGAGCACTGATACAGCTGGGCGGAGAGGCCGAAATCCGCGAAAGCCGGGCGCCCGCCGAAGAGAAACGGACGGCGCGCGAGGTGGCGCTCCAGGATCGCGAGCTGGCGGCGGAACGAGCCTTCGATCGCGGCCGCGGTCGCAGCCGACGAGCCGACGAAGCCCAACCGCGACGCCATCCGGCTCCGGACCGCCTCGATCATGCCCGCGAGCTCGGCCTCACCGAGCCCCGGCATCGTGCTGCGGGCGATGCGCTCGGCCGCCGAGCGCTGATCGGGCTCGTAGAACCAGCGGTAGTGGAACATCGGCTTGTTGCCCCACTCGTCGCCGTACTCCTCGATCAGCGCGGAGAGGAAGGCGAGCGCCGGACTCGG
The DNA here is from genome assembly GCA_963774015.1 of uncultured delta proteobacterium. Taxonomy (GTDB): domain Bacteria; phylum Desulfobacterota; class Binatia; order UTPRO1; family UTPRO1; genus UTPRO1. The sequence goes on along the minus strand of CAVZDH010000011.1, from coordinate 311,533 downwards.
CGGGTGGATCGACGGTTCCGGGTGCCGCGCCTCGAAATGCTCGATGATGGGCGTCGAGTCCTGGAAGCCCTCGCCGTCGGGCGTCACCACCAAGGGGACGAGCGGCAGCTTCGCGTAGCGCCGGAACTCCGCCTCGTTCGTCGCGTCGCGCACGATCCACTGGTGCGCGATCCCTTTGTAGCGGAAGTACGAGCGCACCTTGACCGAGTAGGGCGACAGCTCGGAGCCGAAAATTCGGTATGGCTGAGGCATGACATGCTCCTCCGCGGCTGAGATGCATCACCTGCCGCTTCGCGGCAAGGTCGTCCCCCGGGCGACTCTCGATCTCCTGTGCGACGAGCGTGTCTCACAACGCCCGTGATCAATGCTGACCGGTCCGCTTGCGGTCTTCCTCTACGAAGCGCGACTGCGTTCCCGGGGCGCCGGAGATCCGCTCCAGAGTCCGGCGTTTGCCAATCGCGGTTGTTGCGCCTATCGGCTTCTGCGCGATGCGAGGGAGCGCGGAGGCGATGTGGGCACGCGCACGAACGGGCACGCGGACACGCCGCGCACTCCGCTCGGTGATCGCCGTGCTTGCGCTGCTCGGCTGTGGTTGGCCGGTCGGCGCTCGCGCCGACGACCCGCCGATCGGGTCCCAGCCTCGCGACCTCGTCCGCACCGCGAATGCGCCGCTCTCGGACATCCTGCAGCTCCGGCTCCAGAACACCTACATCCCGCAGCTCAACGGGATCGACGGCGACACCGACACGCTGACGCTCGCGATCACGATGCCGCTCCCGAAGTATCGTCTGATCCCGTTCCCGCAGCTCTCGCTCCTGACGATCCCCGGTGCCGTCACCGTGCCGAATGACCACACCGGGCTCGGCGACATGCGTTTCGTCGACGTCGCGATCCTGGACCCGGGGCACGACCTGCTGTTCGGCATCGGGCCGACCTTCGTGATGCCGTCGGCGACCGAACGGACGATGGGGCAGGGTAAATGGCAGGCGGGGCCCGCCGTGGCGTTTGCGTTCGCTCCAGGGCGTTGGCTCTTCGGGGTGCTGGCGCAAAATCCGATCTCGTTCGGGGGCGATCCGCATCGCCTCGACACGAATGCGCTCTTCCTCCAGCCGTTCCTGACCTACCAGCTCGGCTCCGGCTGGTTCCTCCGGTCGCAACCGCAGGTTGCGGTCGACTGGAAGACGCACGGTCACGTGGTCCCGATCGATCTCGGGGCGGGCCGCGTCTTCACGATCGGTCGCCAGCACGTGAACCTGTTCATCGAGCCGTTCTGGGTCGTCGACCACGACGGGCCGGGTCCACGCTGGGGGTTCACGATCGGGGCGGCGTTCCTCTACCCGAGCTTCTGGAGCGGCAACGTGCCGACGCTCGCGTCGCACTCCGGATCCTGAGCGTGGCGCCACGCGCGCGCCGTACCGGCGTGAGGCCGGCACCGAGCACCGGGGCGCGACGTTGCGCGTTGCGGGACGAAAGATCTCGCCCTCCGGCATCCTCGATGCGAATTGCACGAGCGCCGGGCAGAGATCGGCGCTTGCGACCAGTTCGTTGATGCGCATAAAGTCTGCGCATGCGAGGCCCCCCCAAAGTCGCCACCAATCTTTCCGCCCGAGCGGACATCGTTCGCGAAGCCAAGGAGCTCGGCCTGAACTTGTCCGAGGTCTTCGAGTCCGCCGTTGCCGAGGCCATCCGGCGCCGCCGACGAGAGTTGTGGCTGGAAGAGAACAAGGAGGCGATCGACTCGTACAACGCGCGGGTCGAACGCGATGGCATCTTCGGCGACGATTGGCGGAAGTTTTGATGGCTCAGTTCGATCTCTTTGCGAATCCGCGCAGCAAGACCTATCCGTATCTCCTCGACGTCCAAGCCGATCTCCTCCGTGATCTGGCGAGCCGTGTCGTCGTGCCGCTCGCGCCCTTGAGCAAGTTGCGAGGGAAGCCGTTGGCGCGCCTCAACCCCCTCGTCTCGATCGCGGGGCGCGATCATGCCGCGCTGTTTCAGGAGCTCGCCGCAATCCCGAGGAAGATGCTTCGCTCGCCGGTCGGAAACTTGCAAAGCCGGCGCGCCGAGCTGGTGGCGGCGCTGGATCTGCTCTTCACAGGGGTCTGAGCTCGATCGGCACGCTGCCCGAGTCTCGCCCTCGCGCCGTGACCGCTACTGCTTGCACGTCAGGCTCGTACCCTTGCCGTTGAACGCGCAGTCGGTGAGGACGTAGGCCCCCTCTCCCAAGGCAGTCACCTGTCGACGCAGAGCATGGCGTTCGCGGTCACGCGGCAATCGGCGATCGTACCGACGTGATCGATGCCCTGCGTTGCCACCGGCGGATCGTGGGTGATCGCCACCGTGAGCATGGTCGAGAATGGTCCCGTGAGGACGAGCCGATCGAAGCGCAGCAGGAAGCGCAAGCCGCCGGCGGTCGCGATGAGCGGCCGGAACGATGCCTGCATCTCCCGGTCGGTGCTGCGACAGGAGATGCGCCCACTCGTGAAGGCTTTGCAGTCGGCGCTTGCGAAGGCGAAGGTTTCGTCGAGACGCGGACCGTCGGCGATCCGGACCAGGATGCCGCCTTTGGTGTCGAAGGCGCCGGCGGGCAGGATGTCGCCGCGCACGATGATCTCACCGTCCCTGTGTCCGGCGGTGCGGCGCGCGCGGGCTCGGTGGATCGCGAGCGCGGCATCCTGACTGTCACAGACGTCGCCGATGCCGTCGCCGTCGAGATCGGCCTGGTCGGGGTTGGCCTCAGTCGGGCAGTTGTCGACGGCGTCCGTAATGCCGTCGCCGTCGGTGTCCCCGGGCGTCGATGTCGCAGTCGCCGTGGGGTTCGGCGTCGTCGTGGCGGTCGGCGTCGGGATGAATTCAGGCGATTCGGTGGGTGTCGTGGTCGGAGTCGCCGTGAGGCTCGGGGTCGTGGTGATGGTCGGCGTCGGGATGAACTCTGGAGTCTCGGTGGATGTCGGAGTTCCGGGCTCGATCGGAGTGGCCGACGCGGTCGCAGCAGTGTCGGTCGGCGTCGCTCCGGGCGTAGAGCTCGGCGTCGGCGTCCTCGCGACCGTCGTGGTCGGGACCGGCGTCGCCGTCGGTTGGACCGGGGCGGGAACGCTGTAGCTCAAGGTCTTGCCGTTCGTGCCGCCCAGGCTGTCGTCGACCGCCACCTGGACGTCGAACGTTCCGAAGGCGTTCGCCTTCAACGACAAGGTGTTGCCGACCACGGAGGCTTGCAGCCCGATCGTCGCCGGCGCCGCGACCCAGGTGAACGGAGTTTCGCCCCCCGAGGCGGTGAGGTCGACGACGGTCGTCACGTTCGGCGTGCCGTCCGGTATGACGACGTCGTCGACGGTGACCGCGGCGACGACCGTGATGTTGAACGTCGCATCGACGGCCGGCTGAGACGGATCCACCAAGTCCGTCGCATGGATGGTGAACGTCGACGTGCCCGTGCCGTTCGGAATGCCGCCGTTCAGCACACCCGTGAGGGGATCCAGCATGAAATCGTTTCCGGCGTCGGTTGCGGGGAGGGTGCCGGCGCCCGAGAACTCGATGCTGTACGGTCCGCCGCTCCCGCCGAAGACGAGCGGGCGATTCGGATACTGAACGCCCACCTCGCCGTCGTTCAGGTTCGCACCGTTGGCAGCGAGCGGCAGGGCGACGTCGACCGCAGCGTTCTGCGCGCCGATGTAGTCGCCGACGACCACCATGGCGCTGCAATCGATGCCGTTGTTGCCGAGCGTTCCGTGCTGGCCGTCCGCAGCGACGTTGGCGCAGAGCGCCTCGTTCGATCCACCGTCCGGATTGGTGTCGTACAACCCGATGTACTTGTAGAACTCGTAGCGGCGGGTCACCGACTCGTTGCCGGTCCCGAGCGCTCGTTCGGACGTCAGCTCGTTCGCGGTCGGATTCATCGAATCGGTCTGGAGGATCTGCCACTCGATTTCGGTTACGGCGTTCGGGGGCTGCACCGGCCCTTCGTTGCCGGGTACGGCCGGATCATCGGAGGTGAGGTGATCGAGGTCGCCCGTGTCGGCCGATTCCGTTTCGAAGACCTTCGCCCAGACGGCGATGCCAAACTCCGCGTTCGGCAGATACGGAACCGGCACCACGGCAGGCGGTGGCGGGACCGGGACTACGGCGGCGACGACCGGATTGGGACCGGCCGGGACCGTCCACACCGGTGCCGGGATCGTGACCGGGTTCCCGAGAGCGATCAGATTTCCCGGCGTGGTGGGGTCCTCTTTCATCCAGCGGTAGACGGTGTTCGACGGGTTCTTCAGCGTCCCGAGGCCGAAGTGCTCACAGCCACTGAGGTCGTAGGGAGATCCGTTGACGACGTTCGCCCCGAAGCAGAGATGCCCGCCCGTGTTCGCAAATCCGGCCGCCGCCGGAAGGGTCCGTTGGGTGAACACATGGTTGACCTGATCATATGCGCTCATCCACCGGACGAACGTTCTCGGATGGGAGACGTTGTTGACGTCCAAGAAGGTGTCCTCGGCGATCTTCGGGACTCCATAGCGCTGAAACTGGAACGTATAGGTCACGTCCTGCGAGCGGATGTCATCCAACTCGATCTCGAAGCCGTTGCAGGTCGCGGCGGTGTCGTTCACCGCGTCGAAGTTGCTGAGAGCCCCGAAGAACGTGCCCGCCGATGCAGACGCCGCATATGCCATTGACGCGAATACCAGCGCCAAGAATCTCGTCTTCATGTGGGTTCTCCTCGGATCGTGCGAACTCAGACTCAGCTCGAGCAATGCGCAGGCCAACGAGAGTAGAGCATGTGCGCGCCGTGCCGATCGGCCACGGCCAAATGATTCCCAGCGCTCGGCCGCAGCGGCAGTTCCGGTACGAGGGTGAGATGCCCCGAACCGAGCGTTCCGCGGGTCTTCCAATTCGCGATCGCGAGAATGACGGAATCTCGATTGAGAAAACCGGATCGCGTTGACCTGATCGCGGAAGGAAGACGCGTGTTCGGGAGCCCTCTTACGATGACAAAAATGATCGGCATGTACGCCGCGCGCGGCTGGGTCGGCAGGAGTGCGCCGCCCGGAAGTCTGGCGCGCCGGTTGGTCACCGCGACGGGTCGTAGAACGCGAGGGAGCCCGCTCAATTGAACTAGCCCCCCGCCTGGTCTAGCTTCCCCGCGGCTCACGATTCCAACCGCGGCGCGCTCGCCGAGCGCGCGCCCGCACCACGAGGTTCCCCATGGCCGATCTCGATCGATTCCGCGCCGACACCCGTCAGTGGCTCGAAAAGAACGCGCCGCCCGAGATGCGGACGCCGCCGAAGTCGCAGGACGAGATTTGTTGGGGCGGACGCAAGGCGTCCTACCCCGCCCCCGTCATGAAATGGCTCGCGGTGATGTCCGAGCGCGGCTGGACGGCGCCCATGTGGCCGAAGGAGTACGGCGGCGGCGGGCTCTCGAAGCAGGAGGCGAAGGTTCTCGCCGAGGAGATGGCGAAGCTGCATCTCCGCCCGGCCCTCATCGGCTTCGGGCTCTCGATGATCGGGCCGCTCCTGCTCCAGGAAGGAAGCGAGGAGCTCCGTCGCGAGCATCTGCCCGCGATCATCCAGGGCAAGATTCGCTGGTGTCAGGGCTACTCCGAGCCGGGCTCCGGCTCCGATCTCGCGAGTCTCCAGACCAAGGCCGTCCGTGACGGCGACGTCTACGTGCTGAACGGGCAGAAGGTCTGGACGTCGTATGCCGACAAGGCCGACTGGATGTTCATCCTCGTGCGCACCGACTTCGAGGCGCCGAAGCACAACGGCATCACGTTTCTGCTCATGGACATGACGTCGCCCGGCGTCAGCGTGAAGCCGATCAAGCTCATCAGCGGCTACTCGCCGTTCTGCGAGACCTTCCTCTCCGACGTGCGGGTGCCGGTGAAGAACGTGGTCGGCCAGGTGAACGCCGGGTGGACGATGGCGAAGGCGCTCCTCGGCCACGAGCGCACGATGATCGCCGACGCGTTCAAGGAGCGCGACGACGCGCGCAAGCTCATCGATCTGGCGAAACGCCACACCGGAGAGGTCGACGGGAAGATCGCGGACCCGCAGATCCGAGACCGGGTGGTCCAGGTCGAGATGGACCAGGCCTGCCTCGACTTGACGCTCGCGCGCGCGCGCGACGGCATGAAGGCGGGGCACAAGCCCGGACCGGAGACCTCGATCTTCAAGTACTACGGGACCGAGCTCAACATGCGCCGCCGCGAGCTCATGGTCGGGATCTGCGGCCCGCAGGGCCTCGGCTGGGAGGGCCCGGGCTTCGACGAGGACGAGCTCAAGATGACGCGCGACTGGCTCCGCTCGCGCGGCAACTCGATCGAGGGCGGCACCTCGGAGATTCAGCTCAACATCATCGCCAAGCGCGTTCTCGGGCTTCCCGATTGATCGCTTGCGGCCCCGTGCGATCGGCGCCTCGCGCCGATCCGCCGATGGCCCTCGCCCACAACACAGAGGAGCAGCCGTGGACCTAGTCTTGAACGAAGAGCAGGAGATGCTGGCGCGGAGCGCGCGCGAGCTCGTGACCGGACGCTCGTCGCTGCGGCGCATCCGGCAGCTTCGCGACGCGCACGACGCCGACGGCTTCTCGCGCGAGCTGTGGCGCGAGATGGCGGCGCTCGGCTGGCTCGGCATCACGATTCCGGAGGAGCTCGGCGGGGCAGGGCTCGGGTGGATGGATCAGATGGTGGTGCTCGAGGAGATGGGGCGCGGCCTGATGCCCGAGCCGTTCACGTCGACGGTGTTGCTCGGCGCGACGGCGCTCGTGCTCGGCGGCAGCGCCGCCCAGCAGAAGGAGCATCTGCCGAAGGTCGCCGCCGGCGAGCGGCTGCTCACGGTCGCCTACCAGGAGACCGGCAGCCGCTACGACGCGAGCAAGGTCGCGACTACGGCCGTGAAGGACGGCGGCGGCTGGACGATCGGCGGCGAGAAGATCCAGGTCCTCGACGGCCACGTCGCCGATCGGATCATCGTGAGCGCCCGCACCTCGGGAGGACGCGGCGACGCCGAGGGCATCACGCTCTTCCTCGTCGCCGCCGACACGCCCGGCCTCACGATCGAGCGCCAGTTCCGCATCGACAGCCGCAACGTCGCGCTCGTCCGCTTCGACGACGTGAAGGTCGACGCCGACGCGGTCGTCGGCGAGGTCGGCGGCGGCGGCGCGTTGCTCGGACGCGTGCTCGACCGGGCGCGGATCGGGCTCTCCGCCGAGATGCTCGGCTCGATGCAGGCCGCCTTCGAGATGACCAACGAGTATCTGAAGACGCGCGTGCAGTTCGGCGTCCCGATCGGGAGCTTCCAGGCGCTCAAGCACCGCGCCGCCAAGATGTACATCGAGCTCGAGCTGTCGCGCTCGGCCGTCCTGGGCGCGCACCGGGCGATCGACGAGGGCCGTGACGACGCGACCGTCGCCAAGCTCTCGAGCCTCGCCAAGGCCCGCTGCTCCGACGCCTTCGTGCTGATCGGCAACGAGTGCGTGCAGATGCACGGCGGCATCGGGGTGACCGACGAGGCCGACATCGGCTTCTTCTTCAAGCGCGCGCGCGTCGCCGAGATGACGTTCGGGGACGCCGCGTTTCATCGCGACCGCACGGCCAGACTCGAGGGGTATTGATTGATTTCGCCCCCGTGCGCTGGGGACGCTTCGGATCCCAATGCTCCGATGGGCGCGGCGCCTGAGCACCCAGGCTGCCGTGGTCGTGGTCAGTGAATCAGGCACTCGCGGACCTCGCCGCGCGCATGGAGGCGGGCGGCGCGAATCTCACCGTCGAGACGCCGGACGGCGCGACGCTCGCGATCGGCGCCGACCCAGGGCGCGCCCGGGTCGTGTTCCGCAGCGACGCCGCGCTCCGTGCGTTGCGGCGCGGCGACCATCTCGCGCTCGCGGAGGGGTATCTGCAGGGCGCGGTCGATGTCGTGGGCGACCTCCGGCAGGCGCTCTTCGTCACCGACTTCCTCGACATGGGGCGGGCATCGCGGGTGCGCGAGGCGCTCAACTGGCTGCGCTACGTGCTCGACCGCCGGCGTTTCGACCGTCGCTCGGTCGCGGCCCACTACGATCGTCCGCCCGAGTTCTTTCTCGCGTGGCTCGATCCGTCGCGCTCGTACACGCATGGCTTTTACACGTCGCCCGACGACTCGCTGGTCGCGGCCCAGCGTCGGAAGCTGCAATACGCGATCGACGCGCTCGCGCTTCGCCCCGGCATGGACGTGCTCGACGTCGGCTGCGGCTGGGGCTCGTTTCTCGAATATGCGGGGAGCCAGGGCATCCGCGTGCACGGCATCACGCTCTCGCGCGCGCAGCACGACTTCGTCGCCGAGGTCATCCGCACCAAGGGTCTCGCGTGCACCGTCACGCTGGGCGACTTCTTCGACTACCGGCCGCCGACCAGCTTCGACGGCGCCGTCTTCATGGGGAGCCTCGAGCACATCCCGGACTATCGCTACGTCGCGGCGTTTCTGGCGCGGCACCTCCGGCCCGCTGCGGGGGCCTACGCCGACTTCGTCACGACGCGTGAGGGCCGCCTCGCCGGGGCGTTCCTCCGCAAGTACATCTTCCCCGGCATCACCGGCTACGTGGAGCTCGGGCGCCTGGTGTCGGAGATGGTCCGCGCAGGCTTCGACGTACGCGCGCTCGGCGACGACACCCCGAGCTGCGCCTGGACCTGCCGCGATTGGGCCCTCGAGCTGCAGCGACAAAGCGAACGCCTTGCGGAACACCATGGTGAGGTCGCCGTCCGCGCCTTCCTGCTCTACCTTTGGAGCTCGCATCACTTTCTCGCGACCAGTCGGACGCAGGCCTACCATCTGGTCGCGGGTCGCCGGCCGTAAGGGCGAGTCGTCACTTGATCGTCATGGGTTCATGCCCCTAGTGTGTCCCACCACGCGCTTCCGCGGATTCCCGGCCCTACCCGGCGCGTTCCGGACGCACCACTTCGCCACATGAGGATACGTACCGTGCGCCTGCTCCAGCTCCGCGCTCTCTGCGCTCTCGCTCTCGCGGTTGGTGCCATCGCCCTTCGTCCCGCCGTCGCTCGGGCGGGCTGCGACTTGATCCCGCAAGCGCAGCCGATCTTCCGCGGCGCGCTCGGCACGCTCGATCGGCCGTTCGCCGGTCCCGGCGACTTCGTCGAGGTGCACGTCCGGCCGCCGATCTGCGACCAGGCGTCGGCGGGGCTGCCGGCGAGCGTCGACGACGTCGTCGTGACGCTCCTCTTCGAGCCCCTGAGCGGGCCGCGCCGCGCGGTCGTGCTGACGACGCAGTCGTGCGCCGACGTCGGGCTCGGCCAGCAGCTCGCCGCCTGCGACGCGACGCCCGGCGTCGCCAGCGTGACGTGCGTGCAGATGAACCAGACCGGTCCGGTCGACATGGCGATCGTCGAGCGCGACGGCATCCCGCGCCTGCGCTTCCGCTTCCCGGACACCGACGCGCTCCTCGGCGGCCCCGCCGACGACCACACGCTCGCGGGGCCGGCGACGATCGCGGTCGGGCTCCGCACCGACGCGGCGCTGCCGTGCGGTCTCGTGAGCAGTACGTGTACCGCTCAGGCGGCGGCGCTCGGCCTGGTGGCGTGCGTCGACGACCTCTACGCCCGCGATGGCACCTGCGCGCCGAATCTCGACCCGACCTTCGGCCACTTCACGGCGCTCCCGCCGCCGAGCGACTACCAGGCGTCGTGCTTCAGCGAGACGCCGCCGTGCACGGCCGTCGCCGACGAGGCGCGCGCCACGCTCGACGCCCAGGGCAATCTGCTCATCCCCGTGTTCTGGCAGGGCATCCTCGTGAAGGACGGCGACCAGCCGGTGCCGCGGCTCCTGAGCGCGAGCATCGCGCCGCCGGTGCCGGTCACGATCCCGAGCGGCGTGTTCGTGACCTCGCTCACGACCGAGGGGCAACGCCTGCCGCCGATCTTCGAGCCGCAGACCTCCGGCGGCACGACCGACGCGCTCAACTTCTTCGGCTCCGTCGACGTGCGCCAGACGGTGCTCCGCATCGCGCACCGGCGCGGCGTCTGCCAGGGCGGCACCGAGGACGGCCACGACTGCAACAGCGACCTCGACTGCAACGGCGCGAGCTGCGCCGACGCGTGCGTCGGCGGCGCCAACGACCGGCTCACCTGCGGCGACGACGGCGATTGTCCGAGCGGCCGCTGCGGGAAGCTCTACGACGCCGCCGCCTTCGCAGCGCTCGCGAACGACGGCGGCGCGATCATCTTGCCGCGCTCGGCGCCCCAGGGCGTCGATGGCGTCTGCGAGGAGCCCGACCATGCGGCCTGCACCGGCGACGGACCCTGCGCCGGCGGGGCCACGTGCGCGCTCTACGCGCTCGAGGCGCAGAATCCCGTCGGGCTCGACAGCCTGAGCTCCAAGACCGACCAACTGCTCGTGCTGACCGGGCCGGAGTCCGTCGACGGTGTCGATCGGAACGGCGACGGGGACGCCACGGACTTCGTCGTGACGCTGCGTGATCGGCACACCGGCGCCGTCCTGCCGCTCGGCGCGCCGGCGGGAATCGCGCCGGACGGGACCAGCCTCCCGACCTGCGGCATTCCGGGGACGCCCGAGAGCCGCGCGGTCTTCACGCTTCCGCAGCAGGGGTTCCTCCTTCCGGCGATCGCCTTCGAGGGCGACAGCGCCGCCTTCCTCGAGAACGAGGCCGGCGAGAACGCGTGCGACGAGAACCGCGACGGGGACCGCGCCGACGCGATCCTGCGCGTCTTCTCGCTGACCTTCGGCGAGCTCTCGGCGGGCATCTCGCCGCCGCGGGCGGTCGATCCGTCGCCGCTCGTGAACGGGCAGCCGGTCGCGATCTCGAACGGCAGAGTCTTCTTCCGGACCTCCGAAGCGGCGTCGGGCTCGCTCGTGACGAGCCTGGTCAGCATCGACCAGGACAGCGGGCAGCCGGCGCAGTTCCCGTCGCTTCCGGGCGCCGACATGTCGCGCGACGGCAACATCGTCGCCTTCATCAACAACGGCCCGATCGGGGGCAGCGTGAACGACGACAACGGCGCGGCGGACGTCTTCGTCCGCGACCGCGGGGCCGGCACGACCGAGCTCGTGAGCCAGTCCTTCACGGGCGAGCTCTCGTTCGGCTTCGGCGCCACCGGTCGGGTATCGGTCTCCGGGGACGGACGCTTCGTCGCCTTCGCGAGCTACAACAACGATCTCGTGCCGGACGACACCAACGCGTGTCCCGGCGACCAGCTGACCTGCTCCGACGTCTTCGTCGTCGACCGCACGCTCAGGACGATCGAGCGCGTGAGCGTCGGCCCGGACGGTCTCCAGGGAAACAATCACTCGCGCTCGCCCGTGATCTCGGACGACGGCCGCTACGTCGCCTTCGCGAGCCTCGCCGACAACCTGATCGGCGTCGAGGCGGACAGCAACGACCTCGAGGACGTGTTCGTCCACGACCGCTGTCGCGCCAACGGGATCCCGATCGACGGCTGCACGCCGACGACCGAGCGCGTGAGCGTGAACGACGGCGGGCAGGAGGCGGAGGGGTTGCCGGGCGGCCAACGTCACCTCGACATGTCGGCCGACGGTCGCTACGTCGCGTTCGACTTCCGCGCGACCAATCTGCCCTTCAACTTCGGCGACGGATCCGAGCAGGTGTTCGTGCGCGACCGGGTTGCGGGCACGACGGAGCAAGTCTCCTTTGCCGAGAGCGCGACCGCGCCGTCGATCTCCTCGGACGGCCGCTTCGTCGTCTATCAGTTCAAGGACTTCGGGCGTGCTCCGGCCGACGTCGGCATCGTCGATCGCACCGACTTCACGCTCGAGACCGTGAACCGGCGGCCGGACGGCAGCGTGCCGCCGACCGAGTCGTCGTTCGAGCCGAGCGTCTCCGACGACGGCCGCTTCGTGCTCTTCGGGAGCGACTCGCCGGATCTCCTCGGTCCGGGCGCCGACACCAACGGCGCGCCCGATCTCTTCGTGCGCGACCGGACCCTCGGGCTCACCACGCGCGTCGACGTCTCGACGGCGGGCGCGCAGGCGACCGACCACGACGGCACGCTCTCCGGCACGATCTCGCCCGACGGTACGCGCGCGCTCATGGTGAGCGGCGCGCCGAACCTCCTCGACGGCGACGCCGACACCAACGGCGTCGCCGACGTCTTCGTGCGCGAGCCGGTCGCGGGCCGTCGCGTCGGCGTCGACCTCTTCCCGGACGGGAAGCTCGACGACTCCGTCCTCGAGGTCCTCCCGCTTCCGAGCTCGTTCGGGCGCGGGAGCTTCGGTCCGATCACGCTTTGCCCCGCCGACCAGGTGACGCCGGCGTTCGGCATGGCGGCGTTTCTCCGTCCGGAGTCGGCGACCGGCACGACCGCGTGCCCGGGCGGCTCGCTGAACGGCGACCACGACGTCGCCGACGACGTCGTGCAGCTCTGGCCCGGCGCCGGAGGCGTCCAGAACCTCGGCCGCGCCGGCACGGCGGTCGCGCTCTCGCAGACGCACGTCGCGGCGATCGTTCCCGAGGCGGGCGAGGGCGACGGCGGCACGGACTTGAACGGGGACGCGGACACGGCCGACGGCGTCGTCGAAGTGTACTCGATCGCGGGCGGCACCTGGACCGATGTCGGTCAGGCGGCGCGCGAGATCCGCTTCTGCGGTCCGGTGCTCGCCTTCTCGACGCCGGAGGCGGGCCAGGAGGCCGATCTCAACGGCGACCTCGACACCCGCGACACGGTCCTCCAGCTCTACGTGCCGGCGACGGGCGTCCTCATCAACACGCATCAGGCCGTCGACGAGCTCGTCTGCAACGACCAGATCGTGGCGTTCCGGACATCCGAGGTCGACCAGGGGAACGCCGATCTCCAGGGCGGCAACCAGGGCGGCAGCGAGCCGCCCTTCCCGGCGACGAGCGTCATGCAGGGCTACGTCATCGGCCGCCCCGAGTGCCTCGCCGCCGGCGCGCCCGCCGACTGCCTCCGCAACAGCTTCCAGGCCGCGCGTCCGTGCACGGACGAGGCCTGCGATCCGCGGGTGCCCTACAAGGTGAAGGACTGCACCGTGAAGTTCCTCACCGTCGAGTGCGATCAGCGCGGCAACGATCCCGGCCTCTTCTGCGAGGTCGGCGGGACGGATCTGAACGGCGACACGCCTCCCGATGCCAACGACACCGTGATCCAGCTCTTCGACGTCTGCACCGGCGAGGTGACGGTCGTCGGCACCGTCGACGGGCCCGGCGACCCGTTCCAGGGTGACGACGAGGACGGGCCGGGCGCGACGATCTACCCGACGACCGGTCGCTGCATCGAGACGCTCGGCGGCGGCTGCGAGACGAACGCGCAATGCCCGACCGGCGCATTTTGCGAGGGGCAGACCTGCAAGCGCGATCATCGACCGTGCGCGAACGACCTCGACTGCCCGCCGGCCGTGCCGTGCGTGACCGGACCCGGCGGCGAGATCCTGGCGGCGAGCCCCGACACCGACGGCGACGGGGTCCCCGATCACCTCGACAACTGTCCGGACACTCCCAATGCGGACCAACGCGACACCGACGGCGACCTCGCCGGTGACGCCTGCGACCTCGATTGTCCGCTCTGCCCGGTGCCGACGGCGACCGCGGGCGGCGGCGGACCGACGGCGACCGCGCCCGTGCCGACCGCGACACCCCCCGCGCCGACCGCGACGCCCGCGCCGACCAACACGATCGACGTCACGCCGACCGCGGTGGCGACGCCGGGCCCGCTCGATCACTTCCACTGCTACGGCGTCCGCGCACCGGGTGCCGCCCCGGACAAGAGCGTGACGCTCGTCGACCGCTTCGGGACGACGACGGTGCGGGTCGCGGACCCGCAGCGGGTTTGCAATCCGGCGAACGTGGAGAACCAGGATCCCACGGCGCCGAGCCACCCGAGTCACATGCTCGGCTACCGTCTGCGTCGGAGCGGCCCGATCGTGCCGCTGCCGCGCCGGCAGGAGATCACGAATCAGTTCGGGTCGATCACCGTGGACCTCGTCCGTCCCGAGCTGCTGCTCGTGCCGAGCGCCAAGAGCCTGACCGACTTCCCGCCCCCGCTCGATCCCGTGACCGTCGATCACTTCCAGTGCTACCGCGTCACGCGGGCGCGGACGCGCGTCAAGGGCGTCAGCGTCGTCGATCAGCTCGGCTCGCTGCACATCGACATCAAGCGCCCGCGCCGTCTCTGTGTTCCGGTCGACAAGAACGGCGAGACCCCGGGCGCGGAGCAGCACACGGCCGCGCTCACCTGCTACGACGCCCGAGTCGCCAACGACTCGCTGCCGTTCGAAGGGCCCCACCAGCTCTTCGTCGCCAATCAGTTCGGCCAGGTGATGCTCGACCGGCTCCGCCCGGCCGAGCTCTGCGTGCCGTCGACGATTCCCTGAAAGATCCGCCCCGCCCGATCGTCTCGGGCGGGGTGTGCCTCCCGCGCGTCGTGGGCCCGCTGGGGTAGGGCGCCCGCCGCCGGAGGGGCGGCGGAGCCCTCCGCGCCGGCGCCCGACCCGCGCTTCGGCGTGCTCTTCGTCTTTTGGCAGCGCGAGCCGGTCTACGCTCTCGGCTTGGCCGCGCTCTCCGCGTACGTGCGGCAGTCGTTCCCCGACGCGCGCATCCATTTGCTGCCGCTGTTCGCGCCCGACACGCCGGCGGCGACGCGTCGCTTCGTCGCGGCGCTCCGGCCCGGCATCGTCGCGGCCTCGGCGATGTGGCCGACGTGGCTGCCGCTCGTGCCGCACCTCCGTGCCATGAAGGCGGCGCTGCCGGAGGTGCCCGTCGTCGTCGGCGGGTATCAGGCGATCGTCGATCCCGCCGGGACGCTCGCCGAGCCCGCGGTCGACTTCGTCTGCGTCGGCGACGGTGAGCAGCCGCTCGTCGATCTGATCCGGCGCCTGCGCGCGTCGGGCGGGCCGATTCCGGCCGAGCCGATCGCGGGCCTCTGGGAGAAGCGCGGCGCCGATGTCGTGCGGTCGCCGCCCTATCTCGTGCAGGACCTCACCGCATTGCCCTTCCCGGACTACTCGCTCTTCGAGCGCGCCGGCGCGCTCGGCCATCTGAAGCCGAACGCCGTCGAGTCCCTCCGGCTCGTATCGGTGCCGGTCTTGAGCGGACGGGGCTGTCCCTATCGCTGTGCCTACTGCTCGAACACGACGCTCCTCGACCTCCACGGCGGCAAGGGCGGTCTCTTGCGGAAGCACCGCCCGGTGCCGTTCGTCGCCGAGCTCGCGCGTCTCCGCGACCGCTACGGCGTCGAGTTCTTCCAATTCTGGGACGAGGAGTTCCTCTACGATGCGCGCTACGCCCGTGCGCTCCTCGACGCCTACCGGCGCGAGGTCGGTCTGCCGTTCTCGCTTTTCGCCCGTCCCGAGACGATGACCGACGAGCTCTGCGCGCTCGCCGCCGCGAGCGGGTGCCATTCGATGTGGTTCGGCGTCGAGAGCGGGTCGGAATCGTATCGGCGGCGCCGTCTCGGCCGCCGCATGTCGAACCAGCGCATGCTCGCGGCGGCGGCGACGGCACGCCGTCACGGCATCAAGCGCATGATCTTCGCGATGGTGGGGATGCCCTACGAGAGCGCGGACGACGTCCGCGCGACGCTGGCGCTCTGTCGCGCGCTCGGTGCGGAGCTCACCATCGTGAGCCAGTTCCTGCCGTTCCCGGGAACGCCGCTCCACGCGCTCTGCCGCGCGGACGGGCTCCTGCTCGAGCCGAGCGCGGAGCAACAGGTGTGGCCGCTCGGCACGCTCAACCTGAAGGAGCACGCGGAGGGCCTCGATCGCGCGACGATGCGTGCGCTCGCGGACGAGATCATGGCGGCGCTCGGCGAATGGAATCGCCGGGATCCGTGAGGAGCGGAGGCATGCGCGTCGTCGTCGATCGTCCCGCGGATCATCAAGTCTGGGATCGCGCCGAGACGATCGCGGGATGGATCGAGGGCGTAGCGAGCGGCGCGGGCCTGCGCGTCACGTGCGGCGACGTGTCGCTGCCGGTCGGGTCGTGCCTGCACCCGCGTGGGCTCGGCCGCAGCGACCTGCACGGCTTCTGGACCGAGCTCGTCGTGCAACGGCATCTCGACGCGATTCGTGACGGCATGCTGCCTCTCGAGATCTGGTGCGGCCCGGGGCTTCGACGTGGTTGCCGTCGAGCCGAATCCCGCCATGCGTGAGCGCGGCCTGGCGAATCTCGACGGCGTGGCGAGCGTCGTCTGGACGGGCGGCCGCGCCGAGGCGCTGCCGCTTCGCGATGCAAGCTGCGGACTGGTGACGTTCGGATCGTCGTTCAACGTCGTCGACCGTCGCGTTGCGCTGGTCGAAGCCGCCCGCGTGCTGGCTCCGGGCGGCCGCCTCGCATGCCTCTGGAACCATCGCGACCTCGACGACCCGCTGCAACGCCGTATCGAGACCTGCATCCGGAGCCATCTTCCCGCGTACGCGTACGGGGCGCGCCGGCGAAGCCAGCGGGCGGTCATCGCGGCAAGCGGATACTTTCGGTGCGTGCGTCGGTGCGAGGTGGTGTGCGCTCGGCGCGTCTCCGTCGCCGAGTGGACGAGAGCGTGGCGATCGCATCTGACGCTGCGACGCCAGGCCGGACCCCGGTTTGCCGACGTACTCGCTGCGATTGCCGCCGTCGTCGCGGCCGAGGGGCGCGACCCGATCGCCGTGCCGTACGTCACCCGCGTCTGGCTCGCGGAGCGCGTGTGAAACGTGCCCGGACACGCGGCGCGAACGCGAAGCGCACGATCGCGAGCTGCGCGGCGCGCTCGACGTGCGGCAAAGAAGGCGCGGTCCTTTGCTGCGTGTACGACACGTCGGCGACGTGCAGCGATACCGTGGCGGACGGCGTTCCGAACGGGGTCTGCAGCAACGACGCGACCGTTGCCTGTGACACGGCGACCGACTGCATTACGGTCGTCCGTGGCCCGAAGATCTCCCGTCACGACTTCAATTGCACCGATCATGGCGGCACGATCGTCGGGGGAGGCAGCGTGTGCGGCGGATGTCCGCTTCCTCCTCCCGTCCCCTGATTTGATGCTTCAAAGCGGGACAGTTTTCGTCGCCAACCATCGGCTCCACTGCTCGGCGTCAAAATGAAACATGATGGTGGATGGCCGCCGGAAACGCGCTCAGGAGCTCTTTCGGAGCGCGTTTCCGGCCCGCAACTGCCTCGGCGACCCCTCGAAACCGCCTCTGTGCGACCGGAACCTTTCGGCGACCGGCATGGCGCGCACGGCATGCGGTCTTGCAGGACAGGTGCGGAGCAAGACTGCCGGCATGCGCACGCGCCGTCTCGTCAGCGACGGCTGCGGCTCGCGACCGTCAGCGCAAGCACGGTGACCAGCGAGCAGGCGACGCCGAACGCGTCGCCGACGCGGCCGTAGAGCGATCGTGCCGACGCCGGCGCGATCGCTGCGGTCAGCGTCGCGCGCGTGAGGGCTTCGGTGCGGGCGACCACGCGCCCGTAGGGATCGACGACGCCCGAAGGGCCCGAGTCCGAGACGCGTACCAGCCAGCGCCGTTCCTCGACGGCGCGCATCGCCACGATGTCGAACTGCTGCCAGGCGAAGCCGGCGTTCGGGACCCAGCTGTCGTTCGACGGATTCACGAGGTACGCGGCGCCCGCGGCGACGCGCGCGGCCGCGACGTGCGGCAGGAACGCCTCGTTGCAGACGAGCACGCCCGCCGCGCCCGCGCGTGTGTGCAAGGGCGGTGTCGCCGTGCCGGGACTGAACTCGCGGACGCGACCGAAACGCCGGCGTACGAAGTCGACGCGGAGCGGGAAATACTCCATGAACGGCAACAGGTACTGCTTGTCGTAGCGCGCGCCGAGGTCGCCGTCGGCCGCACCAGATAGACGCTGTTGGTGTAGGGCGGGGCGCCCTTCGGACCCCCGGCGCGCGGCGCGCCGAACACGAGCTCGGCCTCGCGGCCCGCGAGCATCGCGGCGAGCGCGCGCCGTTGCACGTCGTCCTGCTCGATGAACGAGGTGAGTGCCGCCTCCGGCCAGAAGACGATCGCCGGCGTCTCGGTCGCGAAGAGCTCGCGCGTGAGCCGTTCGTAGGTCTCGAGCGTCCGGGCCGGGCCTTCGGCGCTCCAGCGTACGGACGCGCCGAGATTGCCTTGCACGATCGCGATGGGCGTCGTCGGTGCCGCCGGAGCGGCGGCGCCGGTTCCGAGTGTCGTCGCGCCGAACGCGAGCACGATCCCGACCACGGCGGCCGCGATCCCGAGCCCGGCGAAGGTGTGGCGGTCGAGGCGGCGGTCGCGCAGCCACCCGGCGACGACCTCCGCGAGCGCGCCGTTCACCATCGCGAGGACGAACGACACGCCGTACACGCCCGTGACCGACGCGATCTGCAGGAGCGGCAGGACCCCCGCCTGCGAGTAGCCGAGCGTCGCCCACGGCGAGTTGCCGACGTACCCGAGCGTTCCGTTCAAGAGCCGGCCGCGCGCGAGCTCGGCCGCCGCCCACGCGGCGCCGACGACGAGCGGCATCGCCACGCGGAACGGCGCCGACGTGACGGCGAGGCGCGCGAGCGGTCCGTACGCGACCGCGAACGCCGCGTAGTAGGGCGCGGCCATGAGGCCCGTCACGATCAGGAAGATGGCGATGCCGACGGCGAGCGGCTGGGCGAAGTAGCTCGCGACGGCCGACGCCATCCACGTGCCGACGCTCCATCCGGAGACGAGCGTCCAGAGCGCGCCGAGCGCGAGGCGGCGTTTCCATCCGGCCTCGCGCACGACGAGCAGGAACGGAACGAGCGCGACCCAGGCGAGGGGCCGGGCCCGCACCGGCGGAAACGCGAGCGCGTAGAGTATTCCCGAAGCGACCGTCGCGACGAGCGACGGGGCGAGCCGCGTCACTCGCGCTCCCGCTCCATGCGCGCGAGGTCGTGCGCGAGGCCGAGCGCCTCGAAGGCTTCGCGCGCCCGTGCCCGGCAGGCGTCGGCGTCGAGACCGCGAACGCGGCCGCCGTCGCGCCCGAGGACGCGTCCGATCTCGGCCCAGGTCCGCGCGGTTTCGGGCCGCGCGCCGAGCCGCTCGCCGCATGCGAGGCTCTGCTCGAAGAAGCGGAGCGCGCGCCGGCGATGCCCGACGAGGTCCTGATGCCGGCCGGCGAGACGCAGCACCTCCGTGCGCCGGAACGCGACCTTCGCGGCGGCGCGGAGCGCGGGGCCCGCGCTTTTCCGCAGCCGGCGCCGCCAAAGGGCCCGTGCTTGCGCGTCGCCGGCGCGCTCGGCGGCGTCGAGACGCGCCAGATCGAGCAGCAGGCGCGACCGGTGATGCGCGCTCGCGTGGAACGGCGGGACGGGCGAGAGCCGGGTGACGATCTCCGCGCCGTGGCCGACGGTCGCTTCGGCCGCGTCGAGGCGATCGAGCGCGGTTTCCGCCTTGGCCTTCGCGCCGAGCGCCAGGATGTGGAGGAGATCCTCCGGGTTCTCGTCGTAGTACGCGTCCGCCGCGGCGACGCCCTTCGGGTAGTCGGCCTCCTCGAGGGGCAGCAGCGAGTGCAGATAGTAGAAGTTCGTCTTCGCGAGATCGTATTGGAAGAGGTCCCAGATGCGGTCGATCTCGGCGATGCAGGCGTGCGCGCCCGCGAAGTCGCCGCGCTGGATGCGCTTCTCGCCGAGGAGTCCGAGGTAGGTCGTCGGGCCCCAGAGCTGGCCGTTGCGTACGCTCTCGGCGATGCGCTCCGGATCGATCTCGTGCTCGTCGGACCAATCGCCTTCGAGGATGCGATAGGTGAAGTGCATCGCGCGCTCGTAGATCCAGCCGTCGGCGTCGTCGGTCGGGACGAGCGCGTGCGCGCGCTCGGAGAGGCGCCGAGCGACGTCGAACGAGATGCCGCCGAAGGCGAAGAGCGCGGCGGCGCCGGCGTAGAACTTGCCCGCGCCCGGCACCGTGCGCGGGTCGATGCGCTGGAGGAACGCGAGCGTGTCCATGCTGTCGAAGAGATGGCGCGTCGGCTGCGTGGTCACGGTCGCCTCCGCGCGCGCATACCGGAGGTCCATGATCTCGCATTGCCGCGGCGTCGCCGCCGCCGGTCGCCCGCCGAGGCGCGGCCCGTAGAGCCGCGCGAGCACGGCGGTCAGGTTGCGTGCGAACTGCATTCCGAGCTGCCACGAGCCGTCGACGACGCGGTCGCCGAGCAGGCGGAGCGCGGTGTTGAAGTGCTCGATCGCTTCGAGGAAGCGGCCGCGATAGTAGAGCGCTTCCGCGATGTTGCGCTCGAGAAGCGCGCGCTTCACCGGATCGCCGCCGTCGCGGTGGATCTCGAGGTAGAGCTTCGACGCTTCCTCGAAGAAGTGGAGCGCCTCGCTCGGCGCCGCGGCGCGCGCGGCTTCGGCCCCGGCGCGGAAGAGGTACTCCTCGGCGCGCTCGGGGACGCCCCCCTTGCCGTAGTGGTAGGCGAGCATGCCCGCGTAGCCGGGCACGTCGTCGGGGAACACGCGCTCCAGCGTCTCGGCGACCTTGCGGTGCACGACCGCGCGGCGGGCGTGCAGCAGGCTCTCGTAGGTGACCTCTTGGATCAGCGGGTGCTTGAAGTCGTACTCGGCGTTCCGTTGCGAGTCGGAGCGCACCAGGAACTCGGCCTCGAGCAGCGCTTCGATGTCCTCGGCGAGGCTCGTCACGTCCTCGACGACGCCGCCGAGGACCTCGGTGTGGAAGCTCGCGCCGATGACCGCCGCTGTCTGCAGCAGCTGGCGCTTCGCGACGTCGAGCGCGTCGACGCGCGCCATCACCACCTCGTGGATCGTGTCGGGGATGGTGACCGAGGCGATCTTGTCGGTCGCGCGGAAACGGCCGTCGACGTGCTCGACGGCGCCCTCGTCGACCAGGCTCCGTACCACCTCCTCGATGAAGAACGGGTTGCCGTGGGCCTTCTCCTCGATGCGTTGGCGGGTGTCGCGGGGCAGGTCGCCTTGGCGAAACAGGTTGTTCAGCATGCTCCGCGCCGCCGAGGCGTCGAGCGGCGCCAGCTCGATCTCGAACGTCCGCTCGGCGTGCTCCGCGCGGGCGTAGGCACGGATGCGCTCCGACGTCGTCGGGTAGCCGGGCCGGCAGAGGTTCAAGAAGAGAATCGGGTGCTCCTCGCAGAGTCGGAGCACCGCTTCGAGGAGCCCGATCGAGGAGTCGTCCGCCCAGTGCAGGTCGTCCATGACCGCGACGACCGGACGATCGCGGCTCGCCGCCCGCAGCAGCTGGGTCACGCTCCGAAGCGTGAGCTTCTCCATCGCGTCGCCGTGGAGATCGGCGAGCCGCGTCCGGCGGGTCTCGTCGAGGGGGAGACCGAGGAGCGCGGCGAGGAACGGCAGCACCTCCTCGGCCTCGTCCGGCAGGATGCCCTGCACGAGCGTCTCGAGCTTCTCGAGGGCGCGCGCGTCGTCGTCGCTCTCCTCGATGCCGATCAGCGAGCGGCAGAGGTCGATGATGGCGTGGAAGGCGAGGTGGCGGCCGGTCGCGACCGAGCGTCCCTCGCACCAGGTGACGCCTTCGGCCTCGCCGCTGGTGGCGACCTCGCGCAAGAGCCGCGACTTGCCGAGCCCGGCCGTCGCCACGATCGTGCCGATGCCGCCGCGACCGGCGGCGAGCCGCGCCACCGCGTCGCGCAGGAGCGCGAGCTCGCGGTCGCGGCCGACGAGCGTCGAGAAGACGCGCCGCTCGGCGCCGATGCGGGCGCGATGGAGCCGTTCTTGGTCGGATTCGAGCTCGAAGACCCGCAGCGGTGTGCCGCCGCCCTTGCGCGCCGCGGGCGGCAGCTCGCGGTAGGCGAAGACCTCGCGGGTCGCCTTCCACATCTCGGTGCCGACGTAGATGTGCCCGGCGGGCGCCAGATCCTTCAGCTCGTCGGCGATGCTGACCGGGTCGCCCATGACGGCGAACTCGCGGATCAGCGCGCCCTCGACGTCGCCGCCGATGCCGAGCCCGGTGTTGATGCCGATGTGGACGTCGAGCTGCGCGTGGCTGCCGAGACGCTCGTCCCGGGCGAGGCGCTCGTTGTAGGCCCGCACCTGACGGCGCATCTCGATCGCCGCGTTCACCGCCGCGCGCGGCGCATCCTCGAGCGCCTCGGGAAACCCGAAGAGCGCCATTACGCAGTCGCCGATCAGCTTCTCGACGGTGCCGCCGTGCTTCCGCGCGACCTCGTCGAGGACCTGCAGACAGCCGATGACGATCGGGAAGGCCTCCACGGTGCCCGCGCGCTCGGTGAGGCTCGTGAATCCGGTGATGTCGGCGAAGAGCACCGTCGCGCGCCGCCGCTCGGTGTCGCCGGCCCGCCGGCCGCTCGCCACCCGCTCGCGCTCGGCGCGGAGCGCGGGCTCGAAGTAGACGCCGCGGACGAGCCGACCGGGATGACCGTCGCCGTGTGCGAGCACGAGCGCGCGTGCGTCCTCGGAGAGCGGCGCTGCCCCGACGGCGTCGATCAGCCGGATGCTCTCCTCGTGCGACAGCGGCCCGAGACGGATCTCGTCGACGATCGTCGGCGCCAGCCCGCGCTCGACGGCGGCGAGCGCGTCGTCGGCGTCGGGCCGGGTCGCGACCACGAAGAGGACGGGACGTCCGGCGAGGCGCGTCGCGAGCTCGGGCAGGAGTGCCAGCGACGCGGGATCGGCGCGATGCACGTCGTCGAGGAAGAGCGCGATCGGGCGCTCGGCGCTTCGGCGTTCGAGCGTGGTGGCGACGTCGGCGGCGAGCGCGTCGACCGTGCGAGGCGGAGCGGGCGCCGCGGCATCGGGCACGTCGGCGCCGCGGAGGCTCGCGAGCAGGCGGGCGAGCAGGCGGGCGTGGCCCTCTTCGGCCGCGATCGCGCCGGCGGCGTGCACGAGCGTGACGTGCGCTGCGGCCGGCAGCGTCTCGGCCTCGAGCAGGAGACGCGACTTTCCGATGCCCTGCTCGCCGATCACGAGCACGGTGCCGCCGGTGCCGCCGGCGAGGCGCTCGAGGTGGGCCCCCAGCCGGCCGAGCTCCGCCTCGCGTCCGACGAACGGCACCTGCGTGCCGGGCACTCGCCGGGTGTGGTGATCGCGCGCGCCGACCAGCTCGAAGATCGGCACCTCCTGCTGCTTGCCCTTGAGCGCGAACGAGCCGAGCTCCCGGTACTCGAAGGCATCGCGGCTCTCGCGTTCGGTCTCGGGCCCGACGTAGATGCGCCCGTACGGCGCCTTCGCCTTCAGCCGCGCCGCGACGTTCACGGCGTCGCCGAGGATGTTGAACTCGCGCGCGACTTGCCCGCGCACGTCGCCCGCGACGAGCTCGCCGGTGTTGATGCCGATCACGATTCGCAGCGGGATGTCGAGGCTCGCGTTGTAGGTGCGGAGCGCGTCGCGCATCTCGACGGCGGCGGCGGCCGCGGCGGCGGCGGCGTTGGCGATCGGCACCGGGTAGCCGAACATCGCGAGCAGACAGTCGGAGAGGAACTTGTCGACCGCGCCGCCGTGGCGCCGCGCTACCTCGTCGACGATGCGGACGGCTCCGGTGACGGCGAAGTACGCCCGCTCCGGTCCCATCGTTTCGGCGATGTCGGTGAAGCCGACGACGTCGACGAAGAGCACCGTCGCGCGCGCGAGGCGCGTGGTCGAGCGGTCGCTACCGTCTCTCGGTGGGGCGGATCCGGGACCTTCGGATGACGGTTCGTCTGGCACGGCTACGGCGCTACGGCGGTCGAAGCTACGTCGACCCGGCCGGCGCTGGCAAGCGAGAGAGCCGCGGACGGGCGCACGGCGCGCCCGTCGATTCCGTCACGTCAGGGTTAGAACGAGATGCCCTCCTCCTCGAGCAGGAAATAGGAGAGGTTCCCTAGGGAACCTCTGCACAGGTAGGTTCCGAGCGAGCAGTGCGAGCCGCCCCGAGCGCAAGGCGCGAAGCCCGACCGCGTATCTGAACGATACGCCGAGGGCTGCGCGCCGCCGTCGATCGGGGATGGATCGCGCTTCGCAGCCGGGAGCCACCTGTGCAGAGGTTCCCTAGGGCAGATAGTAGACCGGGTTCGGCAGCTTGAACGTGCGCTCCGCGTAGCCGCCGTCGAGGTCGCTCTGCTGGTCGCCCATGCTGAGCACGATCGTGTACCCCTCGTCGGTGAGCTTGCGGCGCTCGGGCGCTTTGAAATCGGTGCCGCTCCAGAACTGCCGGTCCGACGGCAACAGCATGACGCGATCCCAGCTGTAGCCCTGCTCGCGGAGGTTGCGCTCGGTCACGGCGCGCAGCTCGCTCGGTCGGCCCGTGATGAAGAAGACGGCGACGCCGAGGGCGCGGGCGCGCTCGACGAGGGCGCGCGTCGGCGCGATCGCCGTGGCGAGCGACATCGCTTGCCACGCGTGGATGCCGCAGGGGCCGTGCTCGAGGTCGCACGGGCCGGGGAGGATGCGGGCCCAGCCGTTCAAGCGGTAGGCCCGCCAATTCGAGAGCGACGTCTCGTCGATGTCCAACACGATCGCGGGGCGGGATACCTCGGGCGCGCGCTGGTCGAGCCACGCCGAGGCTGCCGCGACGATGCGCGCGACGTCGGCGTCGTAGTGTCCCGAGTCGATGTACTCGGTGATGCGCCGTTGCGTCTCGTAGAGCGCGGGCACGGCAGCCTGCGGCTCCGGAGCCGGGTGCGGCCGCCGCGCGGGCGCGCACCCGACCGTCGCGACGACCAGGGTGAGCGCGACGAGCCGGCGCAGGCGTCGAACCCGATCGCGACGCTGGGCGCCGCTCACGCCCAGAACTCGTCGACCGCGAACAGATCCCATACGAACTCCCAGACTTCGACGATGCGCCCGTTCGCGATCCGCATCCGCAGGCAGGTCGGGTTGTCGAGCGTCTTGCCCGCGCGCGCGCCGTGGCCGCGGAAGAAGGCGACGGCATGCTGGTCGTCGGCGAGCACGTGCTCGATGTCGAGGTGGAAGGTGCCGCCGGTGAGCTGCGGCACCGCCATCAAGAACTGGAGGATCGCCTGGCGACCGCGGTGCGAGCCGGCGAGCTTCCCGCGCCGTCCGGGGAAGTGCCAGACCGCGTCCTCCGGGATCGTGTCCTGGATCGTCGTGAGGTCGGCCGCCTTGAAGGCGGCGAAGAGGGCGCGGATGCGGGCGGCGTTGGGATGCTCGGCCGTCGCCGCGTGGCCGGCCTGTGGGGTCCCTACGGTCACAGCGCCGTCGCCGCCAGCTTCGCGTAGCCGTCCAAGATCGGCAGCACCTGCTCGCGCGGCTTCGGCGGTACCCACAGGTTCACGCGCGTCACGCCCGCCGCGGCGAACCGCTTCATCACCTCGGGGTCGCTCGGCGCGCCGAAGACCGACACCGGAAAGTCTTCCGGCTTCTTGCCGGCGGCGCGCGCCCGCTCGGCGAGGTCCGGCATGCCGGCGAGGATCGCATCGGGGTTGAAGCCGATGGGAATCCAGCCGTCGCAGAAGTCGACCACGCGCTGGCGTGCCTTCGGCGTGTCGCCGCCCATCAGGATCGGTGGATGCGGCTTCTGCGCCGGTTTCGGCCACGACCAAATGGGATCGAAATTCACGAGCTCGCCATGGAACTCGGCCGCGTCCTTCGTCCAGATCTCCTTCATCGCGAGCACGCGCTCACGCAAGAGCTTCCAGCGCGTCGTGAACGACCGTGCCGTGGTTTTCCATCTCCTCGGCGTTCCAGCCGCCGCCGATGCCGAAGAGCAAGCGGCCGTTGGAGAGCACGTCGACGCTCGCGACCTCTTTCGCGGTCGTGATCGGGTCGCGTTCGACGACGAGACAGATGCCGGCGCCGACCTTGATTTTTTTGGTGACGGCGGCCGCGGCGGCGAGCGTCACGAAGAGGTCGTGGGTATGCGAGTACTCCTTCGGCAGCTCGCCGCCGCCCGGATAGGGGCTCCGCCGGCTCGCCGGGATGTGGGTGTGCTCGGGGAAGAACACCGACTCGAAGCCGCGGACCTCTGCCTCGACCGCGAGCTCGTCGGGGCGGATCGCGTAGTCGGCGGCGAACATCAGGATGCCGAAGTGCATGGGAGGTGTCCTCCGGGCGGTGAAATGTCAGGCCGACGCCGAGACCAGCGTCGTGGCCGCGGCGCGGGCGAGCGCGTCGCCGCGCTCCTCGATCTCGCGGATCACGCGCTCCAGGTGGCGATCGAGCTGCTGCATGTACTCGTAGAGGCCTTTGTGGACGATCGCGAAGCTCACGGCGTCGGTGACGCGGGCGGGGTGCTTCCAGAGTGTCGTCCCGATGAGCGACAGCGTGAACCACGCCCGGCGCGGGTGGGCGGCGAGCACGGTGTCTTTCAGGATGCGGCCGAGGAGACGCCACTCCTCCTTCCGCATCTTGAAGTCGTCGCCGACCTGGCGGCCGCGGTTCAGGATGAACTCGAGCGTCCGGCGGCGGAAGTTCCGAAAGTCGTAGAGCTCGGCGATGAGCGCGCGGTAGCCCTGGTAGAGCTCGATCCGGCTCATGGCCTTCGGGAGGATGTTGGAGAAGACGAACTGATCGCCGACCGACTCCGCGACGAGGCGACCCTCCTTCGCCATGCGATCGTGGAGCGGCGTCTTCGGCATCGCCTGCAGCATGCCGGTCATCGAGACGGGAATGCGCGCGTCTTGGATGAAGCGCAGCTGCTCCTCGAAGATCGACTCGTCGTCGTGGTCGAAGCCGACGATCATGCCGGCCTGGACCTGGATGCCGTACTCCTGGATCTTGCGGACGTTCTCCACCAGGTCGCCGCGCATGTTCTGCGTCTTCTTGGTCTCCTGCAGCGAGGCTTTGCGCGGGCTCTCGATGCCGATGAAGATCGTGGTGAAGCGCGCGGCGCGCAGCAGCTCGAGCAGCTCCTCGTCCTGCGCGACGTTCAGCGACACCTCGGTGTTGAAGTACATCGGGTGGCGGTTGGCGGCGCTCCAGTCGGCGATCGCGCGCAAGAGATCCTTCGCGAGCTTCTTGTTGCCGATGAAGTTGTCGTCGACGAGGAAGACCTGCGTCGCGCCCAGGCGGTGGCACTCCTCGATCTCCGCCATCACCTGCGGCACCGACTTCACCCGCGGGCGTCGCCCGTAGACGACGATGATGTCGCAGAACTCGCAGTTGAACGGGCAGCCGCGCGCGAACTGGATCGTCATGGCGTGGTAGCGGTCGACCTTGAGCAGATCGAAGCGTGGCGTCGGCGAGGTGGTGAGGTCGGGCTTCTCGCGCGGGGCGATACTCGGCGTACCAGTTTCCGCGCCGCGAAGTCGGCGAGGAATTGCGGCCAGGTCTCCTCGGCCTCGTCGACGAAGAGCACGTCGCAGCGGCCGCGGAGCTCCTCGGGACAGAGCGACGCGTACGGGCCGCCGATCACGACGAAGCGGCCGCGCCGGCGGAACTCGTCGACGATCTCGAGCATGCGCTGCTTGTGGACGATGTAGCCGGTGACGCCGACGATGTCGGCCTCGACGTCGAAGTCGACCTCTTCGACGTTCTCGTCACACAGCGTGACCTCGTGCTCCGGGCACGTCAGGCCCGCGACCGTCGGCATGGAGAGGTTCGGGAAGATGCAGCGCTTGCCGAGGCTCGGCAGGATGCGGTCGTACGTCCAGAAGCTCTCGGGATTCCGCGGAGTGACGAGATGAATCTTCACGACGCCTCCCTTCCACTACGACGTACGGGGCGATGGCCTTCGTTTGTGCGGTACCCGGGGGGTCGGGTCGGACCGGATCCCTTGTGGCGGGTCAGGGCGATCGAGTCAACGATTCGGCGTGTCGGTTGCGTTGCGATGTGTGGTCGCGTTGCAAATGCGAACGACGCGTCACGCGGCGATGTGCCGAGGGTGGCGCGTTTTCTCCGGCGCCCGGGGCCGGGATCATCCAACGGGCGAGATTCACTGCGATCTCCTGACGACGAGAGCGCGGCACGTGCGTTGCTCACGTCCGAACCGAGACCATGGGCAACGGATTCGAGCTTCCCGGCGCCGTCGTTTCGCTCGCCGACGACATCCTCGCGGCATTTGCGACGGCGTTTCGCGCCGACCGTGCGACGGTATGCGCGCGCGACGAGGACGGTCTTCGTCGTCGCGTTCTTGCCTCCATCGGTTTGACGGACGCGGAGCGCGAGCGGGTAGAGAGCTGGAGCCGAGACGACGCAGGCCGATACTGGGCACGGTTGCCTCCCCGTCCCCTCCACCGAGTTGCATCGGACCCGGACCCCTCCGGACCGTGGCACGGCATCGTGGAGGCGGCGCCGCATCTCACGGTGCCACTCATCGGCCGCGCGGGCCGTCCGGTCGGAGTCGTTCTGGTGGCGATGCCGAACGTCGATCGTGAGGACCTCGGTGTCGCCGCCAGACTCGCGCGGGTCGCCGCGGTGGCGATCGAGAACACGCATGTCGCCGAGCGACGCGAGGTCGAGCTCGCACGCACGGCGGTGCTGCTCGACGTCGTGCGCGAGGTGGACCGTCCCGCCGAGTTGCCCGACGTGCTCGCCGCCATCTGCCGGAAGACCGTCGAGGGCTTCCGCTCGCGGCAAGCGACCGTGTTCTTTCGCAGTCGCCGGCACCGCGCGTCCTTGCCGCTGGCGGATTACGGTACGCCCCCGCACGTCGCCGCCTACTTCGTCGGGGGGCGGTACATTCAAGGCAACATCCCGCACGAGGACGAGGTCCGATCGGGCCGGACGGTCGTGATCACACGCGCGACGCAGGCGCCGGAGGACGTGGCGCTCCTCGACGTCGTCGAGGTGTCGACGCTGGTGATGGTTCCGCTTCGCGACGAGGCGGGCGCGGTCCACGGGATGCTCACCGTCGGGTTCGATCGGCCGCACGTCCCCGACGACGCGGAGCTGAAGGCTCTGGAGATGGTGGCACGCCACGCGACCATGGCGATCATCCGAGCGCGACTCCTGCACTGGACCGCGCAGTCGGCGCGTTTCCGGGCCGCGGTGTCGGCGCTCGCAGCGGAGATCAACGCGGCCACGGGCCGCTCCGAGACGTTGGTGACCCTCTGCCGTCGCGGCTGCGAGCTCTTCGAGGTGGAATCCGGGGCGCTCCTGCTCGAGAGCGACCGCCGGCTGGTTCCGGCGGCGGCGTGGGGCTCGCTCGCGACGGCCGACGAGGTCGTGATCGACGGCTCCGAGGCGCCGGTACTTCGGGCGCTCCGCGAGCGCACCGTCGTCTTGGAAAAGGACCGGCCCCGCCGTGACGAGGGAGCCACCCTCGATCGCTTGCGGTCCCTGCTCGTCATCCCGCTCCTCGAGCGGGGCCGAACCATCGGCGTGCTGGTGTTCGGGGCGCTTCGCCCGCGCCGCTTTCGGCCGAACGTGGTCGCGGAAGCACCGCTGCTCGGTGCGCTCGCCGTCGGCGTGCTGAAAAATCTCGAGCTCACGGGCGAGCTGCAGGAGAAGAACCAACGGCTCGCTCAGCTCTCGATCGTCAAAGACCAGTTTCTGGCGAATGTGTCGCACGATCTCCGGACGCCGCTGAACGTCATCATCGGGTTCGCGCAGCTCGCCCTCGAGGACACGTTCGGGGAGCCGACCGCCGAGTTGCGGGCGACCATCGCACGCATGCTGGCGAGCGCCGAGCAGCAGCTCGCCTTGGTCCGAGACCTTCTCGACGTGTCGCGGCTCGAGCTCAACGGATTGCACGTGCGATCGACCGCGATGGCTCTGTCGCCGTTGCTGACCGACATGGAGATCCTCGCGACCAGTCTCGTCCGGGACAAGCCCGTGCGGGTCGCCGTCGAGCGCCCGGTCGACGACCCGTGGGTGCACGCCGACGCCGACCGCGTCCGCCAGATCTTGACGAATCTCCTCGGCAACGCCGCCAAGTTCACCGATCACGGCACGATCGGGCTACGGGTCAGGACGGGCGACGGGACGGTGCAGGTCGACGTGTTCGACACCGGTATCGGCATTCCGCCCGCGAACCTCGAGGCGATCTTCGAGCCCTTCCGTCAGGTCGAGGGTGATCGCGCCGTGCTCGGCGCGGGGCTCGGCCTTGCGATCGCCCGCCGCCTTGCGACGCTCATGGGCGGAACGCTCACCGTCGCGAGCCGCGTCGGCGTCGGCTCGACCTTTTCGCTCACGTTGCCCCCATGCGCGACGAGCGCCTCTGCGCTCGCCGCCGCACACGCCGGCTGAACCTTCGCCTCACGGGCCGAGGTCGGCGCGCCCGTCGCGCGCGCCGAGCGACGCGGTCCGCTCCGTGAACACGGGCGCGAAGCCGCCGCCGGCCGTGCGGAAGTTCGTGGTCTGCCCTTGATAGAGCCGCGCGGCGGTGAGCTGTACGACGCCGTCGTAGACGTAGGCGCGGACGTCGAGCTTGAGCGGGACCTCGCGGCCGTCGATCTGGATGGTGCGCTCGCTCGGCGGGACGACCGCCTGCGCGACGTACGGGCGCGCGAGGATGGTCTCCCACGTGCCGCGGGTGAGCTTGTCGCCGCGATACGCGGCCTTGCTGGCGTAGCCCTCGACGGGCTTGAAGAACCAGCGTTTGCGATCGCGCCAGAGCTCGTCCGCTCGCGCCGGATCGACCGCGACCGTGCGCGGGACGCTCGCCGCGAGGGTCGCGATCGTGGGCGCGGGGATCCCCCAGCTTCGCAAGCGCGCGGGGTCGGAGAAGACCGTCAGATGCCGCTTGTCGGCATAGCGGGCGTAGGTGTGCGGGTTCGGCGTGACGACCACGTCGCCGGCTTCGTACGCACCCCGGAGTGCCGCCGTCGTGGGGGCGGCGAACACGAAGTCCGTGAGGCGGTTGTAGACGAGGTCGATGCGTTCGCCCCCGACGACGAGAGCGCCGCGCTCGTGCCGCAGCGACGCGACGTCGGCGATGACCGCGCGCAGACCGGCGCGTCGGAAGAGCTCTTGGAAGAGCAGGAACTCGGGATGGAGGTATTGCCGCTCGGGCTCCTCGTCGACGATCGCGATCGAGGCGAGCGCCGCGCTGCCGCGCTGTCGCCGCCACTCGGCGCGGAACATCGCGAGGAACTCCTCGGCGAGCGCGGCCGGCGACGTCGCCGCGCCGAGCACCGCCTCGACGTCGGCGCAGCACGCCTGCTGCGCCGCCGCGAGCACCGTGTTCAGGAGCGCGCCGCCGGCGTTGGTGTTGATCTCGATCAACGCCGGTCCCGTACGCCCGAGATGAAAATCGTAGCCGAGGAACACGCCGCGCGGGCCGAAGTCGGGGTGCGCGATCGCCGCTGACGACGCGCGCGCCCACGCCGCGAACGGCGCCGACGCGATCACCTCCTCGAGCGCGGTGACGACGCTCTGCATGTGCTGCAGTTGCGCGCGCGCGAGGAAGACCGGGCTCGACGAGAAGAGGTGCGGCCGCTCGCGCCGGATCGCGTCGTAGATCCCCATCGTCAGCGGGCTCGACTCGAGCGCGTGCCTCAGTTTCGCGGGATCGACGGCGATGCAGTGGCAGCTCCGATTGAGCGCCTCGGCGAGGCTCGCCGCGTCGACCGTGGACCCAGCCGCCATTCGGGTAGCCTTAGCAGCCTCACTCCCCCGCGTCGAAGCGGCGGAGCGTCTCGTCGCGCAGCCGTTCGAGCAGGCTCGGCAGCGATCGCTTGACGAGAAACGCTTGCACGGACGCCGGCACGTAGCGGCCGAGATCGATGCGTGCGCGATACGTCACGATCGTCGCTCGACCGTCCGCCGTCGGTTGCAATCGCCAGCATCCCGTCGTGCCAGCGATGCTGTGGTCTGCGGAGTCGTCGAGCACGAAGCGGATTTCGCCGTGCTCGGGGTCGAGCGTCTGCAGGAGCCGGTAGCGGATGTCGACCAAGAAGAATCGCTCGTGCTCGTCGACCCAGACGCGGTCGCCATCGAGGCGCGCGATGGCGACCGACGTCGCACCGGGTTGCCAGGACGGACGACCGACGAAGTCGACGAGCACGCTCCACACGCGTGCCGGGGGACGTGCGACGATGCCGATCACTTCGACCGTCCCCCGGCCGTCCGCTTCGGATCCGGGATCATCGATTTCCGATACGACGATCTCGTCGTTCGGGAGTCGGCGGGCGTCGGGCATGTTGCAGGCGACGCAGCTCGGAGCGCGCAGCGCATCCGGCAACTGGATCGGTGGTGCGGCGCCGACGGCTACCAGCACCAGCAGTGCCGACGTTCGGTGGAGCATCGTGGACTCGTCACCAGCTCACGTCCACGCGAGCCGCGCCCGGGTCTCCCAATACGCGCGCGGCGCCTCGGCGAGCTCGCCGAGCTCCGCGCACGCGTCGTCGGGACGAGGCCGGCCGACGGCGGCGACGTGCGCCGCGAGCTGCGCCGTCGTCGCGGCACCGGAGAGCGCGACGTCGACGTGAGGGTGCGCGAGCACGAAGGCGAGGGCGAGGTCGGCGACGCTTGCACCGGCGTGTTCGGCGATGTGGCCGAGGCGCGCCCGGAGCACGGCGTCCTCGGGGCGATCGTTCACGTCCGTGAGCCGCCCGTTCGCGTGTACCTCCTTCGCGATCACGCCGAGACCTTCCGCCTGGGCGGTCGCGAGGAGCGGGAGGAGCGACGGCTCCAGCACGTTGACCGTCGCTTGCACGGCGTCGAACACGCGCTCGCCGTCGACGCGGGCGGCGAGCGCCAGCTCGAGGGTGCGGTCGGACGTCGGGCCGCTGAGCGACACACCGAGCGCGCGACACGCGCCGCGCCGGCGCGCCGCGACCATGGCCGTGAGCAGCGTCTCGTCATCGAGACACCCGGACTCCACGGTCGCGCTGTGGACCTGGTACAGGTCGAGGTGCGGGCCGAGGATGCCGTGCGTCTCGGCGAGCTGGGCTTCGAAGCGTCCGAGCGTGAGCTCCTTCTCCTCGTGCACCGCGGCCTCGATCGCCCAGCCCGCGGTGTAGCGATACCCCCACTTGCTGCCGACCGTCACTGCGGCGGCGGCGATGTCGCGGCCGGAGAGCCAGCGCGCCAGGAATTCCTCGGCGCGCCCGTAGCTCCGGGCGACGTCGAAGTAGCGCACGCCGCTCGTCCACGCGGCATCGCAGAGCTCGGCGGTGCGGGCGGCGAGCGCGTCGGGCGTCCGGTCGCGCGGCAGATCGCGGGCGCGGCCGAGCGTGATGTACCCGGGCCGTCCGACGGCGGCGAGGCCGAGGCCGAGGCGCGAGACCGTGAGGCCGGTGCGGCCGAGCTGACGGAGCGGGATCATCGCGCTCATGCGCCGACGTCGGCTCGTCGCCGGGTGGCAACGGGCCGCGACCGCCGCCGCCTCGCGCCGTCGAGCCGTGCCGTCACTTGACCGATGCGAACGTGTTGCAGTCGGCGACCGTGCCGCGCTCCATGCCGCGACGGAACCACTCGACCCGCTGCGCCGACGATCCGTGCGTCCAGGTCTCGGGGTTCACGCGCGCGCCGGCTTGCTTCTGGATGCGATCGTCGCCGACCGCGGCGGCGGCGCCGATGCCTTCCTCGACGTCGCCCTTCTCGAGAATGTCGCGCTGCTGGGTCGAGTGCGCCCACACGCCCGCGAAGCAATCGGCTTGCAGCTCGAGCAGGACCGACAGCTGATTCGCCACGCTCGGCCGGCGCTCCTGCATCTCGCGCACGCGGTCCGAGAGCCCGAGCACCTTCTGCACGTGATGGCCGATCTCGTGGGCGATGACGTAGGCCTGTGCGAAGTCGCCGGGCGCGCCGAAGCGGTCGCGCAGCTCGCGGTAGAACCCGAGGTCGATGTAGACCTTCTCGTCCTCGGGACAATAGAACGGCCCCATCGCCGACTCCGCGAAGCCGCAACCCGAGCGCACGTGGTCGGTGAAGAGGACGAGCTTCGTGTTTCGGTAGTCGCGGGTGGCGATCGGGAACGCCCGTTGCCAGGTGTCCTGCACGTCGTCGAGCACGAAGGACACGAACTCGACGAGCTTCTCCTCGTCGGGCGAGGGCTGAGAGGGCGCGTTCACCTGGCCGCCGCCGCCGACGTCGACGACGTTGCCGAGGAGCGCGAAGAAGTTCTGGCCGGTGACGAGGCTCAGGATGAGCAGGAGGATCGCGCCCCCGGCGCCGATGCGGAGGCCGCCGCCGAGCATGCGGCCGCCGCCCGACGTGCCGCGTTGGTCCTCGAGGTCGTCGCTTCGGCCGCCCGGTGTCCAGCGCATGACGCGCTGCTAGCGCGCGTCCGTGGGGAGAGCAAGTGCGGGCGGTCTCCAGTTGCAGCTCCGGCGGTCGCTTGCTACGCACGGCCGATGTCCGCACCGCTCGTCGCTTGCCTCGACCTCGAAGGTGTCCTGATCCCGGAGATTTGGATCGGCGTCGCGGAGAAGACGGGGATTCCGGAGCTGCGACGGACGACGCGCGACGAGCCCGACTACGACAAGCTGATGCGCGGTCGGCTCGCGATCCTCGACCGCGCGGGCCTCGGCATCGCCGACATCCAGAACGTCATCGCCGGCCTGCGGCCGCTCGACGGGGCGCCGGCGTTCCTCGACTGGCTGCGCGCGCGCGCCCAGGTGATCATTCTCTCCGATACCTTCATGGAGTTCGCGCAGCCGTTGATGGCGCAGCTCGGCTACCCGACCCTCTTTTGCAACTCGCTGGTGATCGCCGACGGCGGCCGCATCCGCGACTACACGCTTCGGATCGCCGACGGGAAGCGCAAGGCGGTCATGGCGCTCAAGCTGCTCAATTTCCGCGTCGTCGCGGCGGGCGACTCCTACAACGACAGCACGATGCTCGACGAGGCCGATCGCGGCATCCTCTTTCGGCCGCCCGACAACGTCGTCCGCGACTTCCCGCAGTTTCCCGTGACGCGCCACTACGACGAGCTGCGCGCGGCCTTCGAGGCCGCCGACCGACAGACGTCCTGACCACGAGGCTCCCATGCACTTCGACTACAGCGACAAGGTGAAGGCCCTTCAGAAGCGCGTCGGCGACTTCATGGAGGAGCACGTCTATCCCAACGAGCAGACCGCCCAGCAGGCAGCTCGCCGAGGGCGATCGCTGGCAGCCACTGCATATCGTCGAGGAGTTGAAGGAGAAGGCGAAAGCGGCCGGACTCTGGAATCTCTTCTTGCCCGAGAGCGAGCTCGGCGCCGGTCTCAGCAACCTCGAGTACGCGCCGCTCGCCGAGATCATGGGGCGTTCGCCGATCGGCTCGGAATGCTTCAATTGCTCGGCGCCCGACACCGGCAACATGGAGGTGCTCGTCCGGTACGGGACGCCCGAGCAGAAAAGACGATGGCTCGAGCCCTTGCTCGCCGGGAAGATCCGGTCGGCCTTCGCGATGACCGAGCCGGCGGTCGCGTCGTCGGACGCGACCAACATCGAGGCGCGGATCGTGCGCGACGGCGACGACTACGTCATCAACGGTCGCAAGTGGTGGACCTCGGGCGCCGGCGATCCGCGTTGTCGCATCATGATCTTCATGGGCAAGACCGCGCCCGACAGTCCCGACCGCTATCGCCAGCAGTCGATGATCCTCGTGCCGGTGGACACGCCGGGCGTGAAAATCGAGCGCATGCTTTCGGTCTTCGGGTACGACGACGCGCCCCACGGCCACGCCGAGGTGTCGTTCGAGAACGTACGCGTGCCGGCGTCGAACATGCTCCTCGGCGAAGGTCGCGGCTTCGAAATCGCGCAGGGCCGCCTCGGCCCCGGCCGCATCCATCACTGCATGCGCACGATCGGGCTCGCGGAGCGCGCGCTCGAGCTCATGTGCAAGCGGCTGATGACGCGTGTCGCGTTCGGCAAGGAGATCGTCCGCCACAACGTCTGGCAGCAGCGCATCGCCGACGCGCGCATCAACATCGAGCAGTGCCGCCTCCTCACGTTGAAGGCGGCGTACATGATGGACACCGTCGGCAACAAGGTCGCGCGTGCCGAGATCGCGATGATCAAGGTCGCGGCGCCGCGCATGGCGCTCCAGGTGATCGACGACGCGATGCAGGCCTTCGGCGGCGCCGGCGTGTCGCAGGTGACGCCGCTCGCGGGCATGTGGGCGGCGGTCCGGACCTTGCGGTTCGCCGACGGCCCGGACGAGGTCCACAAGAATCAGATCGCGAGGCTCGAGCTGCAGAAGTACGCGTGATCCCCCGACACCCGCTGCGGCTCGCGGGTGATCGGCGCCGCCGTCAACCGTTCATTCCCCTCGTGGCGCTCATCGGGTGCAGGCTTCCCGCCGCGCTCGGCCGGGCGGCGACGCGCTTCTTCCAGGCGGCGACGTTCGCAAGGGCGGGATCGAGCGGTTGACCGACGGTCACGCCGAAGTCGACGGCGCAATAGAGAATCACGTCCGCCATCGTGAAACGGTCGCCGGCGATGAATTGCTTTCCCGCCAGCAGGGGGTCGAGCCAGACGAGGTTGTCGCGGGCCGTCGCCTTCAGTCCGTCGGCTGCTTCCGGGAGCACGCGCATGCGCGGCCGGAAGAGCGCGACGCCCTCCGCGAAGCGAAAGCCGTTGTAGAGGTGCTCGGTGATCTTGAGCTCGACGCGGCGCTGCCACATGCGCGCCTCGGCGCGCTCCTCGGGCGTGCGGCCGACGAGCGGGGGATTCGGATACTTCTCTTCGAGGTACTCGAAGATCGCGACGGTCTCGCCGAGCATGCGGCCGTCGTCGAGCTCGAGCGCGGGGACTTGCCCGGCCGGATTCTTGTCGGTGTAGGGCGCCTGACGATTCTCCGCGCCGAGGAGATCGATCGTCACTGTCGGGAGGTCGACGTTCTTCTCGAGCAGGAACATGCGGAGCGCGCGTGGATTCGGACCGAACGAGTCGTAGACCTTCATCGCGAGTACCTCCCGGCGGGTGGGTTTCCGGCCGCCCTTGTGCTCAAATCGCCGTGGCCATGCAACCACGGCGACGTAAGTTCTGGGGATGGGGATGGGACGACGCGGGCCCGAACGCCGAGCAGCAGGGGCGGATCGCGATGCTG
The DNA here is from genome assembly GCA_963774015.1 of uncultured delta proteobacterium. GTDB lineage: Bacteria > Desulfobacterota > Binatia > UTPRO1 > UTPRO1 > UTPRO1. The sequence goes on along the minus strand of CAVZDH010000011.1, from coordinate 274,789 downwards.
CTCGCGGCGCGGCTCGGCGTCGAGGTGCCGACGGTCGGGACGGCGCCGCGTATCGAGGAGGTCGTGCTCCGGGCGTCGCGCGTGACGCCGCCGCCGTCGCTCGCGGAGCTCTGCGCGAGCGACGACCTGACGCGCGCGAGCCACACGTACGGCAAGTCGTTTCGCGACGTGGTGCGCGGCTTTCGGCGCGACTTCGCGAATCCACCCGACGTCGTCGCGTTTCCGACCACCGAGGGCGACGTCGTGGCGCTCCTCGATTGGTGCGCCGGCGCGGGGCTCGCGGCGATACCGTACGGCGGCGGCTCGAGCGTCGTCGGCGGGGTCGAGGCGCCGCCCGCCGATGCGTTTCCCGGCGTGGTGTCGATCGACCTCGGATGCCTCGATCGCGTCCTCGAGATCGACCGCACGTCGCGCGCCGCCCGCATCCAAGCCGGCGTGCTCGGCCCCGCGCTCGAGGACCAGCTGCGTCCGCACGGGCTCACCCTCCGGCACTTCCCGCAGTCGTTCGAGTTCAGCTCGCTCGGAGGCTGGATCGCGACGCGCTCGGGCGGTCATTATGCGACCCTCTTCACGCACATCGACGAGCTCGTCGAAGCCCTGCGGGTCGTGACGCCGACCGGGGTCGTCGCGACGCGTCGCCTGCCGGCATCGGGCGCGGGCCCGGATCCGGCCCGGCTCTTCATCGGCTCCGAAGGGACGCTCGGCATCATCACGGAGGCGTGGATGCGGCTGCAAGCGCGTCCGACGCTCCGCGCCTCGGCGTCGGTGACGTTCGCGACGTTCGAGGCCGGCGCGGGGGCGGTACGCGCGCTCGCGCAGAGCGGGCTCTACCCGACGAATTGCCGGTTGCTCGACGCGGGCGAGGCGATGACGTCGGGCGCGGGGAACGGCGCCGATGCGGTGCTGGTGGTCGGTTTCGAGTCGGCCGATCACGAGCTCGACGCCGCCATGGAGCGCGCGCTCGAATGCTGCCGCGATCACGGCGGCCGCGTTCCCGCGGGTGCCGGGCGCACGCGCCGCGACGACGAGGGCGCGCGCGAGGGTGCGGCCGGCGCATGGCGGCAGGCGTTTCTCGACATGCCGTATCTCCGCGACGCGCTCGTCGCCATGGGCATGATCAGCGAGACGTTCGAAACCGCGGTGACGTGGGATCGGTTTCCCGAGCTCCACGCCGAGGTGACGGCGGCGACCACCGATGCGGTCCGCCGCGTGTGCGGCGCCGGCATCGTGACCTGCCGCTTCACGCACGTCTATGCCGACGGCGTCGCCCCGTACTACACGGTGCTCGCGCCCTCGCGACCGGACCGGCAGCTGGCGCAGTGGGCGGAGATCAAGCAGGCTGCCGCCGAGACGTTGCTCGCGCAGGGCGGCACGATCACGCACCATCACGCCGTCGGTCGCGACCATCGGCCGTGGTACGACCGCGAGCGGCCCGGCGGCTTCGCGCGCGCGCTCGCCGCGATGAAGTCGACGCTCGATCCGCAGGGCGTGCTGAATCCCGGCGTGCTGATCGGCTAGCGGCTGCGTTGCTGCTCGGGAACCTCTGCACAGGTGGCTTCCGGCTACGAAGCGCGATCCATCCCCGATCGACGGCGGCGCGACGCCCTCGGCGTATCGTTCAGATACGCGGTCGGGCTTCGCGCCTTGCGCTCGGGGCGGCTCGCACTTCTCGCTCGGAACCCATCTGTGCAGTGGTTCCCTAGTCGACAGGCTCGGGAACGCTTGGCGGCTCTCGGTGCCAGAAGTCGCGGAGGCCGAAGGTGTTGGCCCAGCGCAGATACTCCATCGCGACCTCCCGGCTCGTGGTACGGGATTCCCACCAGCGATCCGGATGAAACGCATCGAGCGCGGGAGGATGCACGAGCAGGCGCGTGCCGGCGGGCAGCAGGCGGCGCAACAGCCAGGAGGCGCGGCGGCCGTGGCTCCGTGCCGTCACGTACATGAGGCTCGCCGGTCGGCTAGCGCGCGCGTACGCCGCGATCGCCGCGATCTCGGTGTTCAGGCCGTCGACGGTCGCATCGAGGACCTGGATGTCCGCGGAGGGCACGCCGCTTTTCTCGAGCACGGCGACCACGAGCTCGTGCGGCGGCAGCCACGGAACGGCGAGGCGTCGCATCTGGTCGTCGAGCGGCTCGGCTTGCCAGCGTGCGACGACGATGCGCCGGCCGATGCCGTCGTGATGGAGCTTTGCCACCTCGAGTGCGCCGGCCCGCGCCGCCGCGAGCGATACGACCATGACCTCGACCGGCGCCGGCGGATCGTCGACGGTGAGGGCGGTGCCGATGGGCGAGAGGATCTGCGCCCGTGCCTGCCACGCGACCAGCAGCACGCCGAGCAACAGCGCGGTGCGCCGCAGTCGACGTGTGCGGCGGCTCGTCGCGGGATCGGGGCCGGTGAACGCCACGGGGATTCGTTTCGCGGGCCGGCCTCCGCCGGCCCGTACGCGCGCGATCCTTACTTCAGCTTCTTCAGCGCCGCGTCCATGCCGGCCAGCAGCTGCGCCGGGTCGCGTTCGTCGTAGAAGTACTTGTACTCGGTGCGCGGCGCGGTGAGGCTCGAGTCGAGCATTCCGTCCGACGACAAGAAGTAGGTGCGCGGGATGTATTCACCGTCCGGCGCGTATTTCTTGCTGAGCTCCGCGTTCTTGTCCTTGTCGAGGCGGATCATGACGAACTTCTTGGTCTGCTCGACGACCTTCTCGTCGTGGAAAACCTTGCTGTAGTTTGCGCAGTGCGGACACCACTCCGTGAAGAAGATCAGCACGATGGGCTTCTTGTCCTTCTTGGCGGCGGCGAGTCCGGCCTCGTACGGTTGCCATTGCACCTGCGCGTCGTTCCAGTCGCCGCCGGCCAGCGCCGCGGTCACGCTGCCGACGACCATCGCGGTCAGCAGGAGGCTCACTCCGAGGATCCGTCGTCCGTTCGTTCGCATGGTTCGTCCTCCACTCATCCGCCGGCGAGCTTCGCCGCGATCCCGTCTCGTTCGAGGAACGTGACGATGCGCGCGCGGTGATCGCCTTGGATGATGATCTCTCCGTTTTTCGTCGAGCCGCCCGTGCCGCAGGCGCGCTTCAGCGCCCTCGCGAGTGCCGCCAGCTCCGTACGGTCGGCGGCAAGCCCCCGGACGATCGACACCGGCGTGCCGTTGCGCCCCTTCTTCTCGAGCCATATCCGCACGGGCTGCGGCTTCGCCGCCGCCGATGCCGCCGCGGTCCTAACCGGAGCGGAAGCGCCGAGCGCCGGCTCGCTGCTGTAGACCAGAGTGTCGCCGTCGCGCGCTCGCCGTGACATGGAAGCGCCCCGTTCTAGTGGCTTTGCGACTGGGGCGTCAATGCGTCCGCGTTACCGGCAGACGCTCGGCTGTTGCATCAGGAGGCTGCCCCGCACGGTGAGGCGTTCGATGTGGTCGAAGATCGCCGTCGGGTCCATGCGCTGCATCTCCGCTGCCACGTCGATGCCGATGAGCTCGTAACGCTCGCCCGTGAAATGATCCCCGAGCGACCGGCGCAGGCGGCGTCGCGTCACGCGATCGATGCGTCCGAGGCCGTCGTAGCGCAGCCGGTAGAGCTTGCCGTTGATCGCGCGGGCGTGGATCTCGATCCGGAACGGGTCGTTGTCGCGCACCCGTGTGACGATCAGCGGTTCGGTGATCGAGCCCTTGCCGTACTGCGGGTACATCACCCCGACTGCGGTCGAACGCAGCACGGCCGGTGTCATTGCGACCACGAGATCCTGCAGCTCGGCGTCCCACCCGACCTCGGCGCTTCCCACACCCACTTGGCGGAACTGGGAGAACTCGAGCGGGCCGCAGCTCGGCGAGTTGGCGTCGAGCGGGTTCGAGCCGAACTCGCGCTCGAGGCCGTCCGGGACCTCGTCGCCGTCGGTGTCGGCGACGAGACGATCGGTCTCTCCGGGGTCGACGCGTAGATTGAGGTTGCGGTCTTCCTCGGCGTCGACGAGCCCGTCGTGGTCGGAGTCGACGACGGTCGCTGCTTGCGCATAGCCGATCGTGTACGAGTTCGAGCGATCGCTCTCGATGCCGTTCTGGCTGTAGGCGGTGATGGTGAACGTGTAGGTGGTCGCGACGTCGAGATCGCCGATCACGCTTTGGAAATGCCCGGCGCCGTCGTGGCGCGGGCGCGGTACGTCGATTGCGGGACGCTCGTCCCCGCCTGCGGGTTTGACGTGCAGGTGATACCCGGCGATCCACGGATCGCCGCTCCCCGTCCATCGAATGGCGACGGAATACGCCGACGCCTGGCTCGCAAGGCCGAGGAGCGCGAATACGACGGCCATGACGGCCCGGGGGGCGTGTCGTCGGAGCATGCTGGGCGAACTGACACTGCAACCCCCGAGCCAGACGCCTCGAAAACAAAACACTTCGAAGAGCAGCTACTTACGACCGGGGGATCGTCGTCGGGGAGTTACAGTGCCCCGCGAGCGTCGGGATATTGGCACGCGCATGCCATGCCGTCCAGCACGTCACTCGACGCTCGCGCTTCTCGGGCCTCGTTGACAGCGCCCGGGTATCGCGGTGAGGAGAGCCCCAGGCAGGATCCGCGCGACCGTGTTCTTCGTACGCCATCGGGTGGTTGCGGCGTTCGCTCTCTTCGTGAGTGCGTGCGGTGGCGGTGGCGCGGACTCCGGGCCGGACCTCGGCGCCACGCCCGCCGACAGCCGGAGCGTGATCGTCCGCTGGCGCGCCGGCACCGACGTTGCGGGGTACGTGCTCCATTGGGGAAGCACCTCGCGTGAGTACTTCGATGCGGTGGACGTCGGTGCGCCCGAGCCCGATGTCGACGGCGTGCTGCGGGTGTCGCTCGAGTACCCGGGACCGAGCGGCACGATCTACTTCGCGCTCACCTCTTACGACGCGAATCGAAGCATGAGCCCCTTCTCGAACGAGATCGTCGCGGTCGTTCCCTGAGCGGCGGTCGCCGCGGGCGCACAACAAAACGCGACTCACACGCTTGCGCCGCAGCGAGGGCCGCCGCCGCCGAGCGTCACTCTCGCGACGGCAAGCATCGACGGCGCTGCCCCTCGCGGTCCGCCATGCGAAGCAGCGCGGCGGCCATCCAACGATCGAATGCGACGGCGCTTCGCCGACGCGTATCGCGCGCGCGCGCGCAGGCGCATTCCCAGGTCCGCACGCGCTTGTCATGGCGTGTGGGCGGCACGTGCCTTGCCTTGATAGCGCGCCATGCTTCCCGCTCCATCGCTCCATCGCGCCATCGAAACAGCACTCGCTGTGCTCGTGCTCCTGGTCGCGATGGTGACGTCGGCGACGGCGTACGACGCACGCGTCGCGTGGTCGCCGGTCGCGGGAAGCAACGGCTACAAGATCTACGTGCGCGAGAGCGGCGCGCAGTACGGCGTCGGTGACGACATCGGTGCTCCCGCCCTGGATGCGGACGGAACGATTCGATTCGTACTCTCGGGTGTGAACGTGCGCACGACGACGTATTTCGCGGTCACGAGCTACGATGCATCGGGGAGCGAAAGCGTGCGCTCCAACGAGCTCTCGATCACGTATGCTTCGGCGGCCGCGGTGGTGGACTCCGACGGCGACGGTCTCACCGATGCCGAGGAGGACCGCAACTTGAACATGGTGGTGGATGCCGGCGAGACGAACCCGCTCCTCGCCGATACCGACGGCGACGGCGTGAACGACGGTGTCGAGATCAGCCAGGGCAGCAATCCGCTCGACCCGAACGACCCCGCTTCGAGCACACCGGTGCCGACGGCGACGCGGACGAGCACGCCGGTGCCGACGGCGACGCGGACGAGCACGCCGGTGCCGACGGCGACGCGGACGAGCACGCCGGTGCCGACGGCGACGCGGACGAGCACGCCGGTGCCGACGGCGACGCGGACGAGCACGCCGGTGCCGACGGCGACGCGGACGAGCACGCCGGTGCCGACGGCGACGCGGACGAGCACGCCGGTGCCGACGGCGACGCGGACGAGCACGCCGGTGCCGACGGCGACGCGGACGAGCACGCCGGTGCCGACGGCGACGCGGACGAGCACGCCGGTGCCGACGGCGACGCGGACGAGCACGCCGGTGCCGACGGCGACGCGGACGAGCACGCCGGTGCCGACGGCGACGCGGACGAGCACACCGGTGCCGACGGCGACGCGGACGAGCACGCCGGTGCCGACGGCGACGGTCACGATGGTCGCCACCGCCACTGTCGTCCCGACGGCGACCCAGACCGAGACGCCGGTTCCGACCGAGACGCCGACCCGCACGGCGACGCCGGCTCCGACTGCGACGCTCACCGGCACGGCCACGCCCGCGCCGACCGCGACGTCCGTCGCCGGGGATCTCACCGCGCTCGGGAGCATCATCGCGCGGGTGCCGGTCGCGACCGGCAGCGGCAACAAGGATCTCGAAGTCATTCGCGACGGGGACATGCCGCCCGTCGGCACCAGGGACGCGAAGCGCCAGTACGACACCAACGACGGCAAGAACAGCGCCGACGAGGATTGGATCGGGTACGCCTTCGCATCGTCACAGACGTTCGCGCACGTGACCTTCCAGGAGGGTATGCATTTCGCGCGCGGCGGCTGGTTCACCAGCCTCACCGTGCACGTACGGCGAAACGGCGTGTGGAGCGCGGTGTCGTCGCTCAACATTGCGCCCGCCTACCCCCGCACGAACGACGGCCGATCGTACGAGACCTACGAGATCGACTTTGCGCCGGCCACTGGCGACGCCATTCGCATCTGGGGTCGGCCGGGCGGCAAGGACGCGTTCATTTCGGTCGGGGAGCTGCGCGTGTACGAGCAACGGCCGTCGACGCTGCCGCCGGTCGACGATGCGCCGCCCGTGGCGACCGCGACCGCAGTGCCGGCGGGCACCGCCACCCCGATCCCGACGACGACCGCGCTGCCGACCGTCGTGCCCCCGACCGCGACGCCCGTGATCGACCCGACGGTGCTGCCGACCGCGACGCCCGCCGTCGTCCCGACCGGTGCGGCTACGCCGGCTCCCGGACTCTGCGGCAACGGCGTTCGCGAGCCGGGCGAGCAGTGCGATGGCGACGACCTGGGCGGGTGCTCCGCACGCTGTCTCGCCGACTGCACGTGTGCGGGAAGCTTCACGTTCCCGCTCGACGGTTGGACGGCCGGCAAGGGCGCGCGTGCTCGAACCGCGACCGCCACCGAGCCGGACGCGCGCGGTATGCGCGTGCTGGTGGTGGACGCGGGGGCGGCTACGGGCGGGATCTCGTATCCGGAGCGGCCGACGCTCGACCTGCCGTTCCCGATGCTTTCCTTCACGAGCCGTTCCGACCCCGGCGCGCGGCTGCAGGTGAGTACTCGCGGGGCCGACGGTCGCGCCTACGAGTTGACGTATGTCGCCGAGGACGGCGTGCCGATCGCCAAGAAGCGGCAGGCGACCTTCCCGATCGGTGCCGCGGCGGGTGAGATGCGCACCGTGCTCCGTGATCTGCGCGCCGATCTGCACGCCGCTTTCAACGTCGACTTCGCGGCGGTGACGCAGGTGACGCTCCGTGGATCGCTCCAGGTGACCGACATCACGGTCGCGTCGCCCGGAGTGCTGCCCGTCGATCCGACGCCGCTCACCGAGATTGCGCTGCCCGCGGGCGGCTGGTCGCAACGGGGCGACGGCACCGTCGTCGAGAACGAGTACGATGCCGAGCTCGCGGCGCCGACCATCCGTACCGAGCCGCGGGACCCGAAGCGCGCGAGGATCGCGATCAGCTTTCCGAAGACGGACATGCTGGCCGCGGCGTACCAGACCTTCTCACTGGTCGTGCGTGACGAGCAGCGGCTCGCGATCGAGGTGCGGGTACGCGTGAAGAAGGGCATCGCACGACTCCGCTACGAAGCGGGCCTCGAGGCGCCCGTGACGAAGGGCCGGAAGACCACGCTGCCCCTCACGACCGTACCGATCGACGGAAGCGCCTACCGCCTCGTGACGATCGACCTCGGTGCCGACGTCTCACGCGTCGTGCCCGGCGCCACGCTCGACGGCGTCCTCGGCATCCGCGTGCAGGGCAAGTTCCAGATGGGCGACGTCGTGCTGCGCGAGCCGATGCATTGAAATCGCGCATGGACCGGGTGACCGAAGCGGGTTAAGCCTGCAACGTGGCGACCGGCCGGACGCGTAGAACCGTGTGGGTCGGCGTCGCGTTCGGGATCGGATGCATCCTCGTCTTCGCCCGCAACGCCCGCTGGCCCGACGTCGGGCGCGTGCTGGCGGGGGCGAACGTGCCGTTGATCCTGGTGGCGAGCGCGTTCCTGCTGATGACGTCGGTCGCGCGCGCGTGGCGGTGGCGGTACCTGCTCCGCGAGGCGCCCGTCTCGTTCCGCCATCGGCTGACCAGCACGCTCATCGGATTCGCCGGCAACAACACGTTGCCCGGACGGCTCGGTGAGCCCCTGCGCTGCTGGGTGGTGAGCCGTCTCGACCGTCACGTCGGCTTCTGGCAGGCGGCCGGTTCGATCGTGATCGAGCGAGTCTTCGATCTCGGGGCGGCCATCTTTCTGCTCGTGCTCTTCATGGGGCTCGCTCCGTTCCCTCCCGACGCCGCGGTGCGCGACGCGGCATTCTTCGCGCGCATCGAGGAGGATGCGTCGATCACGGCCGGCGTGGTTGCGGTGCTCGCGCTCGTGCTCGTGCTGCTCGCCGGCCGCCGCCTCAAGGAAGGACGCGGCTGGCTCGCCCGCATCCGGGCACGGCTCGCGTCGCTGCAAGCGGGCTTCGCGAGCCTTCGTTCCGTCCGTGCGGTCGCGATGTCGACCGTCTTCACGGTCGTGCTCTGGGGGTCGATGGTGATCTTCGAGCTCCTCATGCTGCGGGCCTTCGGCTTCACGGAGCTCGGTCCGGCCCACGCGGTCGGACTCCTGGTGGTGCTGTCGTTCGCGATCGCGCTGCCACAAGCCCCCGCGGGGGTCGGGGTCGTCCAGCTCGCGAGCGAGACGACGTTGACCACGCTCTACGGCATGCCGCTCGCGCGCGCGCAGGCTTTCGCCATCGGACTCTGGGTTTGCCAGGTCACCGTGGTGGTGGGAGCCGGGGATCGTCGCCCTGTGGGTCGAAGGGCTTTCCCTCGCGGAAATTCGTCGGGCGGGAAGCTCGATGCCGGGGTAGGCCAGCCGCTCGCGCAACGGTGCAAGAAACGGGGCCCAATCATCCCTTCCGAACCGTTTTCGTATGAGAAGTTCGTTGCAGCGTCCCGCGGCATTCGCTATCCGACACCCGTCCAAGACGCCGCGTCTCGGAACCTGGGGAGGAGTCCGGGCCACCTTTCGTCGCTTCGCGCGGCCTCCGCGAGGCGGAAAGCTCTCAATACGCCGCCGTCACGCAGCCGACTTTCGACGATGTGAACAGCAGAAGCTTTGGCGACCGGCAAATCCAATTCGCGGCGAGCGATTACAATGTCGAACATATCTGGCGTCTTATGAAGAGTCGGCTGTCCAGAATCTTCTTTGCCGGGATGTTCTGCTATCTAGGGGCGGGGGTGACCGAATCGGCCTTCGCTGCGACTGCCAGACTCAAGTGGCTGCCTCCTTCCTCTGGGACGGTCGCCAGCTACCGGGTCTACGTGCGAACCTCGCAATCGTCGTACGGCTCAAGCTCGCAGTGGACAGGCAATCCTGCAGCGGCCCCTGACGGTTCAATCTCGGCTGACGTTTCCTTCACGCCGGCACCATCGGGAATCAACTATTTTGCGGTCACGGCGGTGAGCGCCACGAATAACGAGACGGCCTTGTCGCAGGAACGATATCTAGGCTCTCCGAACCCTTGTCGCATTGACAGCTGCGGGCCAAGACAAGCTGTGATTTCAGCACCAAACCCGACGGGACGTCGTGTGACGACACCTCATTCTGCAATGGCCCGGAGGTTTGCAAGGCGGGCATGTGTGACTCGACCGCCACGCGGAATTGCTCCGACAGCATCGGCTGTACAATAGATGCCTGCGACGAAGCAGCCGGGATCATGTACGCATGTCGGACCCGCGGGTTGCTGCCTCGCGTGCGACACGGCGGACCCCTGCTTGGCCGATGCGTGTAATGCGGGGGACTGTGCGGCCCCTCTCGGTACGGAACTCGAGGTCAATCGTATTCGGTTGCTCAAGAAGGCGGCAGGCATCACCCTTGCCGCCAAAGGACGATTCACGGCGGATCCTTCGATCAATCCGTCTGCGAGTGGAGCAACGATCGAGTTCCGTGCACTAGGCGGTGGGTTGCTTTACTCGGCGACGATTGGCCCCGATTCGATCAAACGTGGTGCCGCTAAAGGTCGATACCGCTTCGCGGTGTCGAAGGTGCAGTCTGCATTTCTCGGGAACGGCATTACGCGGTTGGATTTCCGAATAAAAGGTTCCACGTGGCTCACGACCCTTAAGGCCGAGACGCCGCTGCTGCGCGACGCCTTCTTGGAGCCAACCGTCACATGGATGATCCGCATCGGTGATACGTGCGTGCGGCGCATCAACATGCTGTGCGCGCAAGAGCCGACTGCGTCGATCTGCTCGCTGAAGCGTACCGACCCCCCCTCGAGTTATTCGCCGGGCAGCATCAGCACCCAGCCCTTCGTCGTCTTGACCCAGGTCGACTTGTTGAGGAAGCCGTCGTCGCCGATCTGGATCTGGAACGCCATGTCGGCGAGCGTCGCCTTCGACAAGTCGCCGTAGGTCTTCAGCACGAAGGTGAAGTTGTCGCGCTTCGGGAAGTAGCGCACGTCGAAACGAGCGAGGCCGCTCCGTTGCCGTTGCGCGAGCTTGTTTCGGAAGCGGTAGAGGTTGCGGCTGATCTTCTTGACGTCCCCGGCCGGAATCACGAGCTCGTAGACCTTGCCGTTCGCATTCGTCACCAGGATGTTGATCGTCTCCGAGCTCGGATCCATCGGCGTCGTGGGGTCGAGGCTGCCGTGCACCGACAGGAGGTCGCCCGTGCCGGATCGTCCGAAGCGGATGGTGCCGGGATCGCGACCGATCGGCAGGCAGTCGCAATCGGGATCGAGACAGTCGATCAAGCCGTCGTGGTCGTTGTCGACGAGGTCGAGGCAGATCTCGAGCGGATGGCAGTTCGCGTCGCAGGTCGCGGTGTTCGGAGGCTCGCATTGCTCGCCGAGCTGCGGCTGCACGGTGCCGTCGCCGCAGAACCCTTCGATCTGGCATGTCGAGCTGCAGCCGTCGCCGTCGACCGTGTTGCCGTCGTCGCAGCCTTCGCCGGGATCCTGGATGCCGTCGCCGCAGCGCGGGAGCGTGCAGTCGTTCCGGCAGTCGTCGGTATTGTCGGTGTTGCCGTCGTCGCACTGCTCGCTCGTGTCGGTGACGCCGTCGCCGCAGTACGTGCAGTCCTGGCGACACGTCTGCCCGTTGTTCTGCGTCGAGCCCGGCGGGTCGCAGGTCTCGCCGGGTAGGTTGAGCTGCTCGTCTCCGCACGACTGGAGGACCGGCTCGTCGGCCGCCGCCGCCGCGCTCTTGAGCAGCTTCAGATTGGTGGCGTCGTCGTGGATCTGGACGGGATAGCCCGGCAGCGTCGCGCCGGTATCGGGATTCACGGCCCAGAGGAAGCCCTGGAGGACGCCGAACAGGGTGCCCGAGGACGACGAGAAAGCGAGCCCACGGAAGATGCTGCCCGCCGTGAGCGTATTGAGGAGGGAGCCGCTCGGCGACAGCTCCTTGACGGTGGTCGTGTCGTACACGACCACGAAGAGCGAGCCGCGCGACCCGGCGAAGGTGAGCCCGTGGGCGGCGCCGTCGACGATGTAGGAGTTGAGCTCCGCGCCGGTCGTCGAGTCGATCTCGGTGATGTAGTTGTTGAGGCTCACGAGAAAGATGGACGTCTTGGTCGCGCCGAGGCCCGAGCCGGATTCGAGAGGTGCGGCCGGCTTCGGCAACGTGTGATCGAGGCCGCCGCCGGGGATGTACGCCTGCACGACGCCGAGATTCTCGTCGGTGTAGTAGAGAAAGGTGCCGTCGTAGGCGAGACCGGAGCGCGTCGCCGGAATGGGAGGTACGAGCGGCGTCTCGGCGATCTTGTTGCCGGTCACCGGATCGATCTCCCAGATCGACGCGAGCTCGTTGGCGACGACGAACAGCCGCGTCGCGGCATGCGCCGCGGTCGACATCGACACGATCGACGCAACGAGAACGGCAGCCACCAGGAACGCGCGACGGTACCAAGCAGTGGGCGAGGTCATGACTGGTCTCCTCTGAGCGGCGGATGGGTCCGATTCGCGCGTAGAGCGGGGCGGGGAACCGGCGGTGAGAATACGCAAGTTACTACACGTCACGCACGCATACAGTCAAGAAATTTCAAGGGTATAGTCGCATGGCGCATGATGCAGAGCAGGCTGCGACCACGGCCTGCGCAAACCCGTATGGGTGACGCGCGAATGCACGAAAGACGTTCGAGGCGATCGTGCGTCCATGCCGAACGGATCAGCCTGCGTCGCGCGCCGAGTAGCGGGTCGCGACGATACCGGGGAAGCGGAGCGTCCGGTCGACCACCCGTCGTTCGGCGAGCACGCGCGCCAGCGTGCCCACCCGGTCCCCGTGGAACGTCCGTGTCGAGACCAGCCACACGTGGCGCCGACCCGTGGAGAGGGTGTGTACGTCGGCTGCGGTCGTGAGGGGATCGAGATCGTCGTCGATGTCGACCGGAGGATACGGTACGACCGTCGCCGGTCCCGGATAGTAGTACGACACGGCAAGGGACATGTACGACGCGTTGACGATCACGAGGTCGTCCGGTGCCGCGGTCTTCGCGAGCGCCGCAGCGAGAGCGCGGCAGTCCTCCTTGGCGTACCGCGGGTCGAACGCGAGATTGGCGAGCGACAGCAGCGAGATGGTGGTCGCGGCGATGGCCAGAGCGGCGACCACGGGACGCCGCAGCTCGTAGACCCCGAGGGCGATCAGGATCGCGAAGGGCGGAAACGATACGATTCCATAGCGCGCGTTGAAGGGATTCCCGGTCATGAGCGCGATGCCGAACGCCAACACGAGCGGGGTGACCAGCCAGGTCGCGAGCAGGAGGCGGACGTCGGGCGCGAGGTCTCGGAGTCCGCGCACTCCGCGGACGGCGAGCGTTCCGAACACCGTCGCGGCGACGACGATCGCGGGCCATGCGGACCGTATCGCAGCCAGGCGGTCGCTATGGAGCTCGGCCGTGCTCGGACCCCACGAGAAGCCGACGGAGTAGGCGTAGAAGGCATAGGCCAGGTCGAGCCAGCCGGCGCCGCGGATATCGGCCGTGTTGTTCGTCCCGTGGGCGCGGATCAGCAGGATCGCCGGAATGAAGGCGACGCCGGCGGCCGCGAGAGCGGCGAACCCCGGCAGGCTTCTTCGGGGATCGGTTCGCGCCTTCGCGAGCAAGGCGATGCCGCAGATCGCGGGCAACGCCAGGGCGATCGGGTGCGTGTAGAGGGCGAGCGTGACGAGGAGAGTCACGAGGCTCCACCAGCGCCACCCGCCGCGCTCCAGGGCGCGCACGTAAGCCCCCATCGCCGCCGTGGCCAACAGCACCAGCAAGGCGTACGGACGCACCTCTTGCGAGTACCAGACGTGGAAGGGCGAGAGCGCCAGGGCCGCCGCGGAAGCCACGACCGCGCGCCAGCGGCAGGATCGAAGCCGTCGCCCACGCGAGCACCGGTACGGTGGCGGTTCCGAGGAGCACCGAGGTCAGCCGTAGCGCCGCGTCGCGGTCGCCGGGTGCGATCGATGCGACGCTTTTCAGGAGCGCGTAGTACGCGGTGCTGAGCCATGCCGTCGGCTCGACCCGTCCGGCGTCGAGCGCCGCGGCGAGCGCGGGGAGCGGTGTCGCGACGACGTTCACCGAGCCGATCTCGTCGTACCAGAGGCTCTGCGCGTTCATGTGAAAGACGCGCAGCCCGAAGGCGAGAACGGTGAGCAGGAGGACGGCCAGGCAGGGGACGCGACGGGCGGCGGACGTCACGCCGTGTTCCGACGGCCGGCGCGATCGGCACGCATGCGCGCCAGGGTGCCGGCGATCTCCTCGATCTCCGGCGTGGAGAGCTTCGAGCGATTGGTATTGCGGAGCGGAGGGAGGCTGCGCCGAACCGCCGCCACGTCGACGTCGACGCCGAGCACGTCGCGCGCGACGCGCTCGACGATGGCGTGCGGCGTCTCGCAGAATGTCTCGTAGTCGAGGACCCAGAATCGGGCGTCACCGATCACGCGGCGCTCCGTCTCCATGCGATCCTCATGATAGAGGATCTGGCCGCAGACGTCCTCGATCGGATTGGCCGTGGCCGCGGGTCGGCTCGGATCGCTCACGCCGTACGGCGCCGCACGCGTTCCCTGGATCGTTTCGCGCGCGCCGAGAATCGACTGTACGGTGAAGACCGGATCGCGTCGGATGTAGATGAAGTGCGCCGTCGGCAGCGCCTCGGCCACGGCGACCGCGCCGGTCGCGAGCGCGTTGTTCTTGTTCAGCACGGGCCGTCCGAAGGCGTGCTCGTAGGCCGCGAAGAACCGCCGCAGGTCGGCGGCGGTGCGTTGGTCGAGACGGTCGGGCACGGTGTAGCGATCGGTCCCGAGCCAGCGATCCCACAGGTGGAGGCCGTCGTTCTCGGAGGCGAAGCCGCTCGTCCGACCGTAATAGCTGTGCAGCGTCCGTGCCGGCCGCGGGAGTAAGCGGCCGAAGAGTCGATTGGCGGTGATCGGCGCGCGCGGGAAGACGGCGGTCAGATTGTTGAAGTACGTGACCGGCAAGTGGTGGATCAGCGCTTGCGACAAGACCGTCGTGCCGCTTCGTGGCGCTCCGGTGACGATGATCACGGGCTTACGCGGAGCGTCGTGGCCGCGCAGGAACCGCTTCTCGAGCGTCGCCGCGAGCAGGGCGTCGAGCGGAGTGACCAAGGCGGCGAGCGCGGTGCTCGCCAGGGCGAAATACGCGGCGCGATCCCGGGAGCTCAGGATCCGGCGCGCGAGCCCGACCGGATCACGAAAGTTCGCCGGAACCAGGCGCCGCGCCAAGGTCGGATGCGTCGCGGTCATGGATCGGGCCTCACCATAGCGGGGAGGCGGTTGGTGGTCAGCTACCGTTCTGCCGGCGGCCGCGATCGGCGAGTGCGCCGGCGAGGGCGGCCGCGATCGCCTCCCCGGCGTGTCCGTCCCCGTAGGGGTTGTGGGCGTGGGCCATGGCGGCATGCGCGGCCGGGTCGCGCAGCAGGCGCTCCGCCTCGGTGACGATGCGAGAGCGGTCGGTTCCGACGAGCCTCGCCGTGCCCGCCTCGACGCCTTCGGGCCGCTCGGTCGTGTCCCGCATCACCAGCACCGGCTTGCCGAGCGACGGGGCCTCCTCCTGGATCCCGCCCGAGTCGGTGAGGACCAGCGTGCAGCGCTTCAGGAGCGCGACCAGGCTCGCATAGTCGACGGGCGCCAGGAGATGGACGCGGGGCAGCCCGGTCAGGATGCGGCGTACGGGCTCCTGGACGCTGGGATTCAGGTGGACCGGGTAGACGAGCTCGACGTCGGGGTTACGCTCGACGAGCGCGCGCATCGCCTCGCACATCTCGACGAACGGCGCGCCGAAGTTCTCGCGGCGATGCGCCGTCACGAGGATCATCCGCGACGTGGGAGCGAGCGCCGGTACGACGTCCGTGCCGTCGCCCACCTTGTCGGCAACCCAGTGCAGCGCGTCGGTCACGGGGTTGCCCGTGACCGTGACGGTCGTCGGGTCCACGCCGCCGCGCAGCAGATTGTCACGTGCCCACGCCGTCGGCGCATAGTGCCAATCGGCGAGGACGGTCGTCATCTGTCGATTGATCTCCTCGGGAAAGGGCGAATCCTTGCGGTACGTGCGGAGACCCGCTTCCACGTGTCCGACCGGTATGCGGGCATAGAAGGCCGCGAGCGCCGCCGCGAACGTCGTCGTCGTGTCGCCCTGCACCAGCACCGCCGCCGGCCGCGTGCTCGTGAGGACGGGCGGGAGACGCTCGAGCACCCGCACCGTGACGTCGTTCGGCGTCTGGCCGCTCGTCATCACGTGCAGGCTGTGCTCGACCTGGACCTCGAAGAGATCGAGCACCTGATCGAGCATCTCTTGGTGCTGATTCGTCACGCACACGATCGGTCGGAACTCGTCGCCGCGTGCCGCGAGCGCCCGGACCACGGGTGCCATCTTGATCGCCTCGGGTCGGGTGCCGAAGACGCACAGGATGGAACGTGAGGTCATGGGGGTGGGATGACGGTCAGACTATAGGTGCCCGCGTGGCCCGCATAGCCGTCGACCACCACGTAGTACGTCTCGCCGGCCGTGACGCTCGCCCGCACTCGCGACCCGTGGTGGTCGCTCGGCTCGCCGGTGGCGCAGCCGGTGGAGTCGTCGGTGCATGCGAGCGCGGCGCTGCCGCACGTCGCTTCGGAGATGTAGAGCACCGTGTCATATGTCGTGCCGTTGCCGCACGTTTCGAGCGTGGCGACGCCCGAGGTGTTCGGCGTCCAGCGGTAGATCTTCTCGGGGGACGCGTCGCTGCTCCCGCAATCGCCGAGGGTGCCCGTGCCGCTGGTCGACCCCGTCACGACGCCGCCATCGGGCGGAATCACCAAGGGCGCGTCACAGGTGCCGTCCAGCGGCGGCGTGATCGTCAAGCCGAACGACCCGGCGGCGCCGTTGTAGCCGTCGACGACGATGAAGTACGTCTCGCCCGCCGTCACGGTCGGCGAGAGGCGCGAGCCGTGATGGTCGTTCGGCTCGCCGGTACCGCAGCCGACCGTGTCGTCGTTGCATCCGAGCTCGCCCCCTTGGCACGCGCCGCCGCGCACGTAGAGGACCGTGTCGTAGAGCGTCGCCGTTCCGCAGGTCGAGATGGTAGCGGTGCCGGAGGAAGCGGGCGTCCACTCGAAGACGGCCTCGGGGCCCTTGTCGCTGAGCCCGCACGAGCCGCTGAGCGCGTTGCCCCCGCTCGTCGTTCCCGTGAACGTGCCCCCTTGCGGGGGGACGAGGGTCGCGCCGCACGGATTCGGGACGTCGGTCGGTTGGGTGGTCGGCGAGCCCACGGTGTCCGCGGCGGGCGTCGCGGTCGCTTGCGGCGTCGCCGTGCGGGTCGCGGTCAGGAGCGGGGTGCTCGTGGGGGCGGGCGTCGCGGTGAGCGTCGCGGTCGGCGTCGCGGTCGCGGCGACCGGAGCCGTCACGGTGAGGGCGAAGGCGCCGGCGCGCGTATCGTAGCCGTCGACGACGATGAAGTAGGTCTCGCCGGCGTTCACGAGCGTGCTGATCCTCGACCCGTGGTACGTGCTCGGCTCGCCGGTGTCGCACCCGGTCACGTCGTCGTTGCACCCGAGCTCCGAGCCTTCGCAGCTGCCGGTTCGGACGTACAGAATGGTGTCGAAGAGCGTGTCGCTGCCGCAGGTCGAGAACGTCGCGATGCCGCTGGTCGTGGGCGTCCACTCGAAGACGCGCTCCGGCGCCTTGAACGTGAGCGAGCAGGACCCCGTCTGCGAGCTACTGCCGGCGGTCGAGTCGTGGAACACCCCGCCTTCGGCCGGCAGCACGGTCGGGTCGTCGCATGCGTTCGCCCCAGGCGTTGCGGTGACGGTTGGGGTGGGCGTCGCCGACGGAATCGGCGTCGTGGTCGGGAGCGGGGTCGCGGTGAGCGTCGTCGTTGCCGTCGGCAGGCTCGTCACCGTCGCCGCCGGGGTGGCCGTCCGTGTCACCGTGGCCGTCGGTAGGAGCGTCGGCGTCGCGCTCGGGGTCGCGGATGCCGCCACCGGCGGTACGATCGTCAGGGTGAAGGCTCCGGCGGCGCCGTTGTAGCCGTCGACGACGATGAAGTAGGTCTCGCCTGCGGTCACGGTCGGTGTGATGCGCGAGCCGTGATAGCTGCTCGGCTCGCCGGTGTTGCAGCCCGTGACGTCGTCGATGCAGATCACCTCGTCGCCGGTGCAGCTGCCGCTTCTCAGGTACACGACGGTATCGAAGAGCGTCGCGCTGCCGCAGGTCCCGATCGCCGCTGGTCCGGAAACGTCGGGCGTCCACTCGAACACGCGCTCGCCCGACTTGTTCGTGACGCCGCACGTGCCCGCTTGCGTGCTCGCGCCGCTCGTCGTGGCCGTGAACGTGCCGCCGGCCGCGGGAACGACCGTCGCCGTGTCGCATGCGTCGGGAGGCTGTGTCGCGGTCGGAACGGGCGTCGTCGTGCGCGTGGCGCTCGGGATCGGTGTGCTGGTGCGCGTCGCGCTCGCCACCGGGGTCGCCGTGGCGGACGGCGCGGGCGTTGCCGTGCGGGTCGCGGTCGGGACGAGCGTCGCCGTCGGCGCGGGCGTCGTCGTCGCGGTGGCGGTCGGGCTCGCGCCGACCGGCGGCGTGATCGTGAGCGTATAGGCGCCGCTTGCGCCGTTGTAGCCGTCGACGACGATGAAATACGTCTCGCCCGCCGCGACGTTCACCGCCGCCCGCGACGCGTGATGGTCGCTCGGTTCGCTCGTCGTGCAACCCGAGGTGTCGTCGTTGCAGGCGACTTGCGCTCCTTGGCAGCTCCCCGCGCGGACGTAGAGCGCCGTGTCGAACGACGTGATGCCTCCGCACGTCGCGACGATCGCCGTGCCGGAGACGGCGGGCGTCCATTGATAGACTTGATCGGGAGAGCTCCCGGTGACGGCACAGGTGCCGGCGAAGCCGCTCGCGCCGCTCGTCGCGCCGGTGAAGGTCCCGCCCTGCGGGGGAACTTGAATCGGGTCGCATGGACCCGGGGACGGTGCGGTCGTGACGGTGGTGGTCGCGAGCGGCTGCGGCGTCGCGGTGAGCACCGGAGTCGCGGTGCGTGTCGCCGTCGGTACGGGCGTCGCGGTCCGTGAGGACGTCGGTACGGGCGTCGCCGACGCGGTCGGCGTGGGGCTCGGCACGGGGGTTGCGGTGCGGGTCGTTGTTGCGGCGGGCGTCGGTGTCACGGTGCGGGTGGTCGAGGGTACCGGCGTCACGGTACGCGTCGGGGTGAGTGCCGGCGTTGCGGTGCGTGTAGGCGTCGGTGCGCCGGTCGGCGGCGTCACGGTCAACGTGAAGGTGCCGCTCGCGCCGTTGTAGCCGTCGACGACGATGAAATACGTCTGTCCCGCCACGACCGCGAGGCCGGCGCGCGAGGCGTGATGATCGTTCGGCTCGCTCGTCGTGCAGCCGGTCACGTCGTCGCTGCACGCCAATTGTCCGCCCGTCGCGCACGGCGCCCCCCGGACGTAGAGCACGGTGTCGAACGCCGTCGCCCCGCCGCAGGTCTCGATCGTCGCCGTGCCGGAAACCGTCGGCGTCCACTGGAAGACTTGCTCCGGCGCGTTCGTGGTGGTGCCGCACGTTCCGCTCTGGGCGCTGCTGCCGCCGGTTGTGCTCGTGAAGCTTCCGCCTTGGGCAGGGATGACGGCCGGAGCATTGCACGTCGCGGGCGGCATGAAGCTCGCGGTGAACGTGCTGTCGAGCTCTGGCGTCAGGATGTCGTGCGTCGGGAACCCGCCGTCCGACCACCCCGCGAAATAGTACGTCTGCGCGCCGACGCTCTGCACCGGCGGTACCCCGATCGTGCGCCGCAGTCCGACGACGCCCGTCACGGTGACCGGGGCGGCTGCGGGTTGGCCTTCGAGCGTGACCCCGAGTCCGGGAGGGGTCGTTTGGAGCGTGAGGTCGCTCGTGACCGGCAGGATGAACACCGACTGCGTCCCGGTGAGGCCGGTCGTGTCGGTCGCGCTCAGCTGGATCTCGTACGCGACGTCGGGGTCGGTCTCGCCGCCGGTGTTGGTCGTGAAGCTCTGCGGGCTTCCCTGCAGGTCGTCGATGTAGGGGTGGGTGTGATCCGCGTGGTGGAAGATGATCTTCCAGTGCAGCTTCGCCGCCGGCAGGGCACCGTCCTCGGCATCGCTCGCGCTGCCGTTCAGCGCGATGGTGTCGCCGGCGCGGAAGGACACGCCGTCGATCGGCGCGCTGATCGTCACGACCGGCGGGTGTCCGACCGCGATGGTGACCGTATCGGTTCCCGGGCCCGGCGTCGCCTTGCCGTCGCTCACGGTGAGCGTCGCGACGTAGGTGCCCGACGCGCCGTACTGGTGCGTCGGATTCGGAACCGACGACGTCGCGGTGCCGTCGCCGAAGCTCCAGCTGTACGTGAGCGAGTCGCCGTCGGCGTCGGACGATCCCGCGCTCGAGAACTGGACGGTGAGGGGCGGCGTGCCCGACGTCACGTTCGCCGATGCCGATGCGATGGGCGAGTGATTGGTCGAGGTCGCGGTCACGCGGCGCACCTGATTCGATTGGTACATCGTGTAGTAGAGCGAGCCGTCGGGGCCCGCGACCAAGTCGGTCACGCTGTTGCCGCCGATGCCCGTGATGAGATCATCGACCGATTGCACGGCGACGCCAGACGACGTCAGCAGTGCGCGTCGAATGAATCCCTGCGTGTAGTCGGCGAAGAAGTAGCTCTGCTGATAGGTGCCGCCGAACGTCGTCTTGGCGCCGAAATCGCCGCCGATGATCGCGGCGCTCGAGCCGTTGTGCGCGTACGAATAGATCGGGTTCGTGAACGCCGGGAAGCTCGCGGCAGTGAAGGGACCTTCCGTGCTCGGCCACCCGTAGTTGGCCCCGCGCGTAATGACGTTCACCTCTTCGACGGAGTTCGCGCCGACGTCGGCGCAGAACAGTCGCCCGTCGCTCGCGAAGCGGCATCGGAAGGGATTGCGGAGCCCGAGCGCCCAGACTTCCCCGCGCGCTCCGGACTGTCCGACGAAGGGGTTGTCGGAGGGCACCGAGCCGTTCGGGTTCAAGCGGAGGACTTTGCCGTTCAACGAGCCGAGGTTCTGCGCTTTGGCGCTGCTGGATCCGCCGTCACCCGCCGAGACGTAGAGCTTGCCATCGAGCGGACCGAAGCCGAGCCATCCGGAGTTGTGATTGCCCGCGTCCGAATCGATGTCGTCGAGCAACACGACGTGGCTAGTGCCGTCGACCACGTCGCCGCTCGCCGTGAAGCGGGCGACGCGGTTCTTCGCCAACTGGCAGGTGTTCGTGCCCGGCTGCGGCGGATTCCCCGGGACCTTGCAGATCGTGTAGTAGACGTACACGTAGCCGTTGCTTCCGAAGCTCGGATCGAATGCGATGCCGAGCAAGCCGCGCTCGTTGAACGTGTCGAAGTAGGTGCCCGCGGGCATGAAGTCGTTCAGATTCACGAACGGCTGCGACAGCAACGCGCCGGACTTGAAGACGCGGATCTTGCCCGACGCCTTCTCGCCGATGAAGAGCCGGCCATCCGGCGCGAAGGCGAGGACCGACGGTCCGGAGGTGGTGGTGACCTGCGCATCTTGGAAGCCGGACGCGACGACGGCGCCGTGCGCGGTGCCACCAAGCAACAGCTCGAACGCCAGGACGAAGACGGGAAGAAGGCGGCGCATGATTCGACGGGGTCAGCGGTGGTCGAAGGCGAGCGCGGCGATCAAAAGGCGACTTTCTTCACGAGCTCCAACGGCGCCTCCTTCATGACGCCGTCATTGCCTCGCATGTGATTCAAGCCGGTGCATGCGAGCTGCGTGGTCGAGGCGCTGACGCGGGCCTTGCCGTGGTCGATGGGAGGCAGGCCGACGACGGCGACCGCGCCCGGTGCGGCGCCGGCCGAGGTCCCGAAGGTCACGGATGCGCCCGCCGCGACCTCGGCTTTGGCGAGCTGGCCGGCCTTCGTGTCGTTGTCGTCGAAGACCTCGAGGCCGATCGTCGCCGGGGCGGAGCCGAGATTGGTGCAGGTGACGGTCGTGTCGACCCAGCCGGGCTCGTAGTGCACCGCGCCCATGCGGAACACGATCGTGGCGGAGAGTCCTACGCCGAGAGAGGGGGCTTGGCCGTCGAGCAGCCCGGCGACGGCGCTTCCCGCCACGCAAACACTTGCCAACGCAGGCAGCACCCAGCGGCTTCGCATCCTCATCGCGTTGGTGTCCTCCTCGAATCTTCCGAGGTCCGGGGGGACGGACCGGCGCTGATGCTAGACACTGGAGGCCCGCGAGGCAAATCGCGGATTCACGACCCGGACCCGCCGATGCCGGACGGCCTGGAGGGCGATACAGCAGCCGCCGTATCCTCTCGGCGTATCAGGCCGCGACGGTCACGGGTCGCACCTCGGGGACGGGGCGGATCTTCACGAGCGTCGCGGCGAGCGTCGCCACCAGTCCGAACGTCAACAGCTCGGCCCAGGTCACGCAGAACATTCCGACCAGTCCGTCCATGCCGTTCGGCAGCGCGCGGAAGGGATCGATCACCGCCGCGACGGCCGCGAAGCGCACCACGTACCCCACCACGAGCAGGTCGAAGAGATGGGTCGTCCATCGGTGGTCGGCGGCGGCGAGCGACGGGAGCGCCATCGCGAGAATGACGAGCCATGGCAGGCAGTACTTCAAGAGGAGAAGTCCCACCACGCTCGCCAACGGGAGCCCGTAGTCCGCCAGCAAGAAGCCGGGGGCGGTGCGGATGGAGCTGATGTTGTACTGGTCGCCGAGCTCGAAATAGAGGCACACCCGTAGCAGCACGAAGGCGGCTGCGAGCAGGTAGACGAGCCCCGGTCGCGTGAGATCGAGGCGGATCGGCGACAGCAACAGCGCGACCACCGCCGTCAGGCCGAAGACGAGTCCTTCGTGTGCGTCGGACGCCATGATCATGAAGAGCGCCGTGCTGGCCGCGATGAGAAGTGCCGCGACCGCCAGCGGCTCGTCCTTGAGCGTGAGCGCCGTCAGCACGCTGACGAAGAAGAGCGCGAGTACCAGGCTCGCGAGGCTCGTGCTCGGTGCGGCACGCCAGAGAAACGCGGCAGCGAAGATCGCGACCACGATGCCGCGGGCGAGCGCCGTCAACGCGGCACGCCGCGTCTGAAGATTGCGGATCGCGAGCGCGATCACGCCCACGGCGAGGAGCGGGAGCAGGGAGCGTTGCCAATCCCCGACCGTCAGCTGCGGGACGTAGATCATCGTGGCGGTGACCGCCGGCAGGCGCGTCCACCGATGCTTCGTGCCCGTCAGCGGGACCAGCAGCGCCACCGCGCCCAGGAGCAGGACCTCGAAATACGGACGCGGGCGCAACCAATGCGAGTTCACCAGCGGCGCCGTCAGCAGGACGAGGATCGGGATGAAGGCCGAGATACGCCATCGATAGAAGCCCGCGATCAAGCGCGGGGATCGCATCAGCACGAAAGTTGCCGCGGCGGCGGCGGCGAGCATGCCGGCGATGATCGCCATGGCGATCGAGGTCGACCGGAAGGCGAAAGCGGCGCGCATCCAAATGAATCCGCCGGCCACCGACGCGAGCGCCAGGGGCGCGGCGGCCGCCAAGACCAAATGCCAGGCCGCCGTCGGCCGGTCGTGCGCCTGTGGTGCCGAGCGCCAGACGAGCAATGCCGTCCCGAGCACGCCGAGCATGGTGGCGGCTGCCGCCAGGGCGCGGAGGCCCGCACGCGATTCCTCCGCGCCGAACAAGGTCTCGTTCAGCGCGTCGTTCGTGTCGGCGCCGATCTTGGCCTCGTCGCCGACGGCACGATGAGGATCCAGCGCCGCGGCCGCGCGGCGCTTGCCCGCGAAATACTCGCGCAGGAGCGCGTCCGCCTCGGCCGGCGGTCGGGAGAGCAATGCCGGCACGGGCGGCTCGAGCGACACCGGGATGAACGGCAAGCCGAGCAAGCCGAGCAGGGTGGACGTGAGCGCGGTCTGCGGCACGTCCTGCTTCACGCCCGCTCGCACGCCCGGACCCACCATGAGGTAGGGGGTGAGGCGCGCTTCGTCTTCGCCGCCGTGCGTTCCGCGCGCCGCCATGCCGTGGTCGCCGGTCACCACGAGGATGGTCGTCGAGGTGTCGATGGCGGCGGCGGCGCGTGCCAGGAGCCCGTCCATGAAGCGCAGCTGCTCGGCGTAACGAGGCGCCAGCGGCGTCACCATGTGTCCGACCGCGTCGACGCTGCCGAGATGGACCACGAGGAGGCGGTAGCGAGGGTCGCGGTATTTCTCGAGCAAGAAGTCGACGTCGGCGGAGTCGTATGCGTCGATGTGATGCTCGATGGTGATGCCGGGCTCCGGGGACTCGTGGCGGTCTTCCGCGGGGACCAGCCAACTGTACTGGCGGTGCCAGGCGGGATCGCCGGCGAGCGCGATTCGGCCGCCCGCGGCGGCCGTCAGGCTCAACAGCGAGTCGATCTTCGTCGGGCGCGAGTGGAAATTGAAGATGGCCTGGACGAGGCTTCCCGGACGACCGGTCGTGAGACTGTAGACGCACGGAGCGGTGGTCGTGACGGGGCCCGTCTGTACGATCCCCGACGCGCCGGATGCGGCCAAGCGATTGAAGGTCGGCATCACGGCTGGGTCGAACGCCTTGGCCGGTGTGAACGCGTCGATCACGAAGAGCACGGCCCGTTCGGCCGTCGCGGCGTGATGCGAAGGCTCGGCTTTCGCCGAGACGACGTCCGGTGTTTCGAGATAGGCGCGGTACCCGAACCACCCGGCGACGAGGAACAGTCCGAGCAGCGAGGTGATGGTGACGAAGGTGCGGAGCGGCAGATGCGTCGGCGCGTGGTTGCCGTCGTCCAGCGTCATCTCTGCATCCGAAAGCGCCACGGTCCGTCAATCCAATTCGTATTGGGCTCGCCAGTCCACGTCCTGTGCCAGGGCGGGCTGCCGAGTCTTCTCGAGGATGAAAGAGCCGAGCACGAGCAGGTCCATTTCGGTGCGCATGAAACACAGATAGGCGTCCCGGGGCGTGCAGACGATCGGCTCGCCCCGCACGTTGAAGCTCGTATTGACGAGCACCGGGCAGCCGGTGAGATCCCGGAAACGCGGCTGAGCAGCGCGTGGTATAACGGGTTGGTCGTCAGCGTGAACCGTCTGGATGCGGGCCGAGTAGTCGACGTGGGTCACCGCCGGGATGTCCGAGCGCGGGACGTTGAGCTTGGCGATGCCGAACAGCCGCTCCTGCTCCGCGCGTCATCGGGATGCGGCGCGACTCTGCGCACCGGGGCGACCAGCAGCATGTAGGGCGAGTCGCGGTCCAGCTCGAAGTAGTCCGCCACGTGCTCGCGGAGCACGCTCGGCGCGAAGGGGCGGAAGCTCTCGCGGAACTTGATCTTGAGGTTCATGATCGACTGCATCTTGCGCGAGCGCGGATCGCCGAGGATGCTGCGCGCGCCGAGGGAGCGCGGCCCGAACTCCATGCGGCCGTGGAGCCAGCCGACCACCTTCTCGCGGCGAGGGCCTCGGCCGTGCGCGCGATCATGGCGTCGGTCGACAGGCGCTCGTAGACCGCGCCGCTCTCGCGCAGGAACGTCTCGATCTCCTCGTCCGTGAACGCCGGACCGAGATACGAGCCGTGCATCGCGTCGCACGTCGGTCGCGGCGCGATGGCGCTCGCTCGCCGAGGACCTTGTGGTGGATCGCGAGCGCGACGCCGAGCGCGCCGCCGGCGTCGCCCGCCGCCGGCTGGATCCAGAGGCGCTCGAACGGGCCCTTCGCGCAGCAGCCGCCCGTTGCCGACGCAGTTCAGCGCGACGCCGCCCGCCAGGCAGAGGTTCTTCATGCCGGTCTCGCGGTGCACGTGGCGCGCCATGCGCAGCATGACCTCCTCGGTGACGACCTGGACCGACGCGGCGAGATCCATCTCGCGCTGCGTGAGCTCCGACTCGGGTCGTCGCGGCGGCCCGCCGAACAGCTCGTCGAACGCCCCGTTCGTCATCGTGAGGCCGTGCAGATAGTTGAAGTACTCCATGTTCAGCTTGAACGAGCCGTCCTCGCTTCAGCTCGATCGAGCGTCGCTCGAGGATCAGGTCGACGTAGCGCGGCTCGCCGTACGGCGCGAGCCCCATGACCTTGTACTCGCCGGAGTTCACCTTGAAGCCGGTGTAGTAGGTGAACGCGGAGTAGAGCAGGCCGAGCGAATGCGGGTAGCGGAGCTCGCGCGAGGAGCGTCGAGATCCTTGCCGCGTCCGACGCCGTACGACGCCGTCGCCCATTCGCCGACGCCGTCCATCGTGAGCACCGCGGCCTCCTCGAACGGCGACGGAAAGAACGCGCTCGCGGCGTGCGACTCGTGGTGCTCGGCGAAGAGCAGCTGGCCCTCGTAGCCGCCGAGCTCGCGGCGGAGCGCGTCGCCGGTGAAGAGCTTCTCCTTCAGCCAGACCGGCATCGCCGTGAGGAAGGAGCGGAAGCCCCTCGGCGCGACGCCGAGATAGTTCTCGAGGATGCGCTCGAACTTGAGCAGCGGCTTGTCGTAGAAGCCGACGTAGTCGAGCTCGTCCATCCGCGATCCCGGCCTCGCGCAGGCAGTACGCGACGGCGTGCTGGGAAACTCGTGCGTCGTGCTTCTTGCGCGTGAAGCGCTCTTCCTGCGCGGCGGCGACGATCTCGCCGTCGCGGACGAGGCAGGCGGCGGAGTCGTGGTAGTAGGCCGAGATGCCGAGGATCATCGCTCATGTCAGAACTGTCGCTCGTAGCGCTCCGGGTCGAAGGGCTCGGCCTGACGCTTCACCCAATGCGAGCGGCGGCCGTCGCGCAGCGAGCGGTCGAGCGGATCGTGGAAGAGGCGCATGATCGCCCCGACCGGCGTGATCACGAGATAGAAGACCACGGTCGAGCATGCACGCGCGTGTTCACGTGTCCGAGCACCGTCGCGAAGGCCATCCACCCCCGCTGCACGGGGCCGAGGATGCTCGGGCGCACGCGAGCCCGATACGATCAACACGGCCGCGGCCGTCCACATGACCCGCGGCGGCAGCTCGTGGCCGCGCCACCAGCTGATGGTACCGAGGACGAGCGAACGCGGTGCCGACCGTCAGCCCGAACTTCCGGAGCTCGGTCTTGGCCGCACGATCGCTCATCTCAGAAGATCGTGTAGACGAAGGGGGCCAGCGCGGAGCCCTGCGTGAAGACGATCAACGAGCCGAACAGCGCGAGGATGATGACGATCGGAGCGAGCCACCACTTCTTGCGGACGCGCAGGAAGGCCCAGAATTCGGAAAGCAAAGACAGTGCGCTCGGATCGTGCCATCGTCGTGAATACCTCGTGGGGAAGTGTCCGATGCAGGATAGCGGAGCGTCGGGAGGGGGTCGAGTGGAATCGGTGCGACGATCGCCGTCGCGGCGTGCCCGACGCTCAGACGACCGGGACCGCCCCGCGACGATCGGAGGGACGCGCGGTGACCGTTTCCGGCGCGAAGCTCCGCTGGACCTCGAGCCGCCAGTGCAGGAAGCGGGCATTCCAATCATCGTACAGCTCGCCCCGCAGGCGCTGCATCTGCTCGGCGAGCGTCCGGCGTTGGGCGTGAACCTCACGCGAGCCCGCGCTCGATGTCCCGCGTGCTGTTGGCGACGAATACGGTGCCCCTGTGAAGACGGCACCCATCGCCTCGGACTGCGACGTGATCAGGGTTTCCCGGTGGAGGCCGGCTTCGTAGGCGCCGCACAGCATCGTGTGCGGTCTCGTGCAGAGCACCACGGCCGCGTCGGCTTGCTGCAGCAGCGCGTCGTACGATTTTCGATCGAGGAAACCGGTGAGGTGGACTTGCGACGACAAGCCTTCACGGGTTCGCGCGCGGAACGCGGCTCGAGTTGCCCGTCACCGCAGACGTCCATGTCGCTCGGCAAGTCGCGAATGCCGAGGAACTCGTCGACGGGCTCGTCCTCGTAGAACGAGAAGATCGCGGCGACGTTGAACCGGCCCGGTCGAAACGGGAACTGCGTGCCGCGCGCGTCGAGGCTCGGCAGCGGATCGGGAGAACGAAGGGTCGACCGCCCCAACGACTGACCGTCTCCGACAAGCCGTCGTTCGTCACGAGCGTCATCATGGCTCGGCGCATGAGGAACTTGTTCAGCGGGGCGAATGCCTTCCACTTCGGCTCGAGAAACACGCCGGTGTGGGCGTCGACGATGAAGGCGCCGCCGTGCGCGCGGTGATGGAGCCACGCCGTCAGGGCGGCGAACGGCGGGGGATTGGAGACGACGGTGACGTCGGGGCGGAGCTTCCGCAGGAGGCGCAGCGTCGAGACGAACTGCGCCGGATACTTGATCGGCGCGACCAGGGGACGCCGGTACGAGAGGTAGTGGACGGTGTGCAGCGGCTGCTGCAATCGCTCGGCGAACGACGTGCTACGCTGGCAGACCGGGTCCCAGGTGAGAAGCTCGAGGCGGCAAGGCTCGCGCATGAACGCATCGACGGTAGCAAGCGACTTTTGCACCGACAAGGCGCATATTACGTCGTGGTGGCGCGCGCCGCTTGCGGGCGCGGCGCGATCGCCGCGTCGCCCCATTCGCACATCGCCGCCGCCTCGGTCAGCCCGAGCATGAACCAGAAGAGCGCGTTGTAGCCGAAGCCGCGCCACGGCACCCAATACATTTGCCATGCGAGATTGAGCAGGCCGCCGCCCCACGCGAGCGCCAGCGCGCGCATCTCCGGCGAGGCGGAGCGCCGGAGGAGGTCGCGGCTTTGCCGGAGCGCCGCGAGCAGGAGCCATATCCACGCCAGGCCGCCGAGGATGCCGGTTTCCGCCGCGCGCAGCAGATACTCGTTGTGCACGGTGTAGAGCCATTGATCCATGCCGCCCGGCGGCAGGTACTCCTTGAAGACGTGGGAGTACGCCCCCGGTCCGACGCCGAAGACCGGATGCGCTTCGATGACGGCCATCGCGATCCGCATCAGGCCGGCGCGCTCGTCGTACGCGTCGCCGACCGACTCGGAGAGCCGCATCTCGATCATCGGCGCGAGCGCGACCACGACCACGATCGCGGCGACCACGATCATTGCGACCGTCCGTGGTCGAACGCGCGTGTAACGCGCGCCGAAGACGATGACGTACACGAAGCCGATGAAAAATCCCGCCCACGCCGCACGGGTGAACGTGAGCACCAAGGCGACCAGGCCGAGCACCGTCGCGAGCAAGGTCCACGGACGCTTCCACGTCGATCCGGTCATGAGCTGCACGATCGCGACCAGCAGCAGGGGAATGATGTAGCTCGCGAAGCCGGCGGGATTCGCGCTCACCGTTCCGCCGGGCCGTGGGAGCTCGTCGCTCAGGTTCCAGACGTCGCCGATGACGTCGAAGCCGATGCCGAGCCCCGACTGGATGTAATACACGACGGCTTGCGTGATGAGCGTCGCGACGAGCAGCGTCACCATCTTCCGCACGTCGGCTTCGCTGCGCACGACGCTCATGGTCGCGACGTAGACGAGGAAGAGCTGCGTCTGCGAGAGGACGAAGTCGAGGCCCGCGAAATGCTCGGTGGTGAGCGCGAGCGAGAGCCCGATCATCACGAACATGAGGACGATCGGCCGATGGAGATGTCCTCGCCACCGAATCGGCGGGCCGCCGTAGTGCAGGATGACGAGGATCAGCGCGGCGAGCAGCCCGGTGCCGTAGATCTGGAGGCCGCCCGTGTCCGCGCGGCCGTATCCGGGTCGGATCGCGACCTCCGCCTGCATCGTCACCACGAACGTCACGACCACGCTCGCGAGACTCCGCAGGAACGTCGTGCCGAGGATGGCGGCGATCGCGATCAGCGTGATGCCGAGAATCCAGCGCAGGTCCCAGCTGCTGAGCGCCAGGACGGCAAGCCCGACGGCCAGACCGAGTGCGGGTGCCAGAAATCGTGAATCTGCAAACGTGCGTTGCCGCGAGTCCGCGGAGTCCGGTGGCGGACGGAACGCGACGTCCTCGCCGCGGGTGGCAGGCGGTCCAGTGGTCAAAGCGCGCTCATCGGAGGCGAGGGTCCTGCACCGCCGCAATGATCGGGAGGGCGATCGCCGCCGTCAAGCACCGATCGTGGGCTCGGCGCGCTTCGCCACAACGGTGGCAATCGACGCAACGGCACATATCGCTTGCGGTGCCGAGGACGCTCGAAGCGTCGAGTACGCCCCGTCGCGTCTGGGCGGCCTCGGTGGCACGTGGATTGCTCGCTATGTGCCTCTGATGTAGAAAACGCGCTACTCCGTGGCCCCAGCTGAGCTCGTCGCTTCGTGATCTCGAGACCACGAGGTTCGGTCTGCCACGACAAGCGGCTGATCTCGCTCGCGAAGCGTGCGTGCAACGCCCGACATTCTCATTTACGGAGCCCACACATGAAACCAGCCCCCCTGACAATTCCGACGGACGCGGTGTCGAATACTCGTTCGCTCGCCGTCGTTTCTGCACGATCGTCGTCCTTTGCACGCCTCGCGCAGGTCGCGCTCGTCGCCCTCGTCCTCACGTTGACGGCGAGCCGGGACGTCGCAGCCGCGACGTACTACGTGTCGACGAGCGGGAAGGACACCAACACCGGCACGCAGAGCTCGCCCTGGCGGACGATCGGCAAAGCGGCTGCCACGATGGTTGCCGGGGACACCGCCATCATCGCCGGCGGGACGTACGCCGAAATGGTGACGCCTGCCAAAAGCGGGACGGCAGCAGCGCCGATCAAATTCGTCGCCGCTTCCGGGCAGACACCGATCGTCGACGGCGCCACGGTCGCGACCGGCCAGTACGGGTCGTTGTGGTCGTTTGCCGGCACTTCGTACGTCAAGCTCGATGGCCTCACGCTGAAAAACTCGCAAGGCTTTTGCATAAGCCTCACGGGTAATGCGACGCATATCGACATCGGCAACGTCGACATCTCGAACTGCTCCGCCGGTGGGGCCGTGTGGGTGGAAGGGTCGACCGTTCCGTCCTACAGCACGATCCACGACAGCAAGGTCCACGACAACCCGCACGGCGGTATCGTGCTGTGGAATGCCCCCGGCGGCTACTACCTCATCGAGCGCAATCGGGTCTGGAACAACGCCGGCTCCGGGAACTTCGACGGCATCCAGGTCGGCGGCGAGGCCTCAGGTCTGCATCACGTGGTGGTGCGGAACAACGTCGCCTACGACAACGGCACGGCGACGGTCGGCGCGGATCAGATCGACATGGGCGGCCACGGCGCAGTCCACCACTATCTGCTCGAAGGAAACGACGTGTGGGGTGCCGGGGGCGTGATCAAGATCCACGGCGAACCGGCACAATACACGATCGCCCGCTTCAATCGCGCCACCGGCTTCGGCTTCGCCGAGTACAATCGCCCGAACGCGCCGGCCATCTACAACAACACGATCTACAATGCCGGGCACGCCGTGCTCTTCTACTCCGACTACGTCGACTCCGGTTTCGGGACGAGCTTCGGGGGGATGGAGCTCCGCAACAACCTCTTCGTCGGCTCCACCGACTATTCGCTCGTCGTCGCGGCCACCTCCGGCGGCAAGATCGACGTTCGCTACTCGTCGCTGAAGCTCGACGGCAACATGTACAAGTTCGGCAGCAGAGGGATCGCGTGGTCGCCGCGTGCGTTCAATTGCGGCCTTGCCGGTGCGGATGGCGCCGCCGAGTTCGCCGCCTACCAAGCCGCGAACGCGCCCGACGTCCAGGATCCGCGCGGCAAGCGGACGGAAGCGGCGGCGACTGCCATTTTCACCAATCCTTCCTCGCGGAACTACGAGCTTGTCGCCGGGAGCCCCGCCATCGACGCCGGAGTCGAGCTGACCACCACCCGAGCCGGCGGCAGTCAAACCACGACCATCCCCGTCGTGCGCGCCTCGTTCTTCCAGGACGGATACGGCGGCTTGATCGCGCCCGATCAGATCCAGGTCGGCTCGAATCCGCCGGTCGGCATCGTTTCCGTCGACGACGCCAACAACAGGATCGTCGTCGCGACGCCGATCTCGTTTCCGTCCGGCGCGCCGGTGAATCTGCCGTACAGTGGGAGCGCCCCGGATGCCGGTGCCTTCGAGTTTTCGGGCGCCATTCCGGCGCCCAATCTGTTGAGCGTCGACCCCGTTCCGTGAGCACGCAGCTCAGAACTGGAAATAGATGAACGGCTGGGTCGTCGTCGGGACGAACAAGAACAGGAGCAGCACCCAGCACGCCAAGAGAAACGAGGCTGCTGCTGGATACGCGTGCAACTGTACCCACCACCCGCTGATCTGATCGCTCCGTAGGCGGGCGGCGAAGACGTCGAGAATCGCCTGCGGCCAGCGCGCCGACCTCGACCCTTCGGCCACGCGTTCGATCCCGTACCCGAGCGTGTGGCCCGCGACCAGCAATGCGAGGCACCAGCCGAGCGCCGACGGCAGCCAGAGCGCTCCCGGATGCGGCCAAAGGCAGCGCGTCAGCATGAGCCAGCTCGTCGCGAAGTCGGGCGCCCGGAACGGGATCCAACAGAGCATCACGAAGACGAAGGTGATGGCCGTTGCGAGGGGTGTCCACAGCGGGAAGCGGTCTTTGGTCACTTCGCGCCAGCCTCGATGCACCGAGAGTGCGGCGCCGTGCAGGACGCCCCAGGCGACGAAATTCCAGCTCGCGCCGTGCCACAGACCGCCGAGCGACATGGTGATGATCAGATTCAGATACTTGCGCCGCGTTCCGCGTCGGTTTCCGCCCGACGGGATGTAGAGATAGTCGCGGAGCCACGAGCTCAACGTCATGTGCCAGCGGCGCCAGAACTCGGTGACGTTGGTGCCGAGGTAGGGCAGGTCGAAGTTGCGCGGGAGGTCGTAGCCGATCATCTTCGCGGTCCCGATCGCCATGTCGGAGTACCCGGAGAAATCGCAATAGATCTGCCCGCCGTACGCCATCACACCGGCCAGAGATCGAGGCGGTCGAGTACCAGCTCGGATGCGCGAAGATCGGGTCGGCGACCATGGCGAGTCGGTCCGCGATCAGCAGCTTCTTCGTGAGGCCGAGGAGGAAGATGCTGGCTCCCGTGGCGACGCGACCCACGTCGGACCGATGCGCCGGTCCATCTGCGGCAGGAAGATCGATGCGCGCACGATCGGCCCGGCGATCAACTCCGGAAAGAAGGTCGCGAACATCGCGTAGTCGAGGAGCGATCGGCAGGGCACGAGCGTGCCGCGGTAGACGTCGATCGCGTAGCTCATCGTCTTGAACGTGTAGAAGCTGATCCCGGCCGGCAGGATGATCGAAAGCAACGGTATGTCCGCGTGCGGCACGAGGCGGTTCACGCTGTCGATGAAGAAGTTCGTGTACTTGAAGTAGCCGAGCACCGTGAGGCTGGTGACGACGCTCAGCAGCAGCCAGCGTCTGCGCGTGCGTCGATCCGAGGCCGCAGCGATCCGGACGGCGGCGAGATGCCCGGCGGTCGCGACGATGAACAGCAGGGCGGGGTAGCGGTAGTCCACGCTGCGTAGAACAGGCAGGAGGCGACCGTGAGCACTCCCTTTCGCCCGCGGTCGGTCGGGACCAGATGGAGCAGCAGGAGCAGCGCCGCCAGAAACGCGAAGAAGCGCGGATCAGAGAAGAGCATCGGCGTGGAGAGCGCGGAGCTCGCGCGTCAGCAGCTCGGCCGCGAGGCGATGGCCACGCGGATTCATGTGTCCGACGTTGAAGCCGCTGTTCGGAAACCCATAGGGTGACGCTCGCTCGACGGCGAACCGCTCGAAACCGTCGCGGAGGCTCAGGCAGCTCCACGCGTGTTGCGCGCAGGCGGATCGATACGCCTCTTCGGTGGGTGTCTGATTGCTCGGGTGGTCGGGATCGAACGTCGGAAGCAACAGGAAGGTGACACGACCGCGATAGGCGGTTGCGACCGCGTCGAGCTCGGCGGCGATGTCTTCGGGTGTATACGCGGGACTGGATCGACTCGGCCGCCCGCTCGTCGCCGAGAAGAGCGGCGGGGCTTCGTCCGCCGCTCTCGCGAATTGTTGAAAACGAATGACGCCGTAGTTGAAGAGCGCCGACGTCTGCCGCACCCGCCACGCGATGCGCGCAAGCGTCGACTGGGTTCGAGCCGGCGCGGGATTCGCCACCAAGCGACCGTCGGCGCCGGTGAAATGGGTCTTCTCCGGACTCCACGCGTCGCCGGTGAGATCGTCCTCGTTGAGTTGCACGACCGTCCAGCGTGGATTGAAATAGCGGATGTTCCGTTCGGCGTCGGCGACGTAGTCGGCAGGCGACGCGGCCGACCGCCCGGCGTTCACGACGAGCACGTCCCACCCAGCCTCGCCGAGCCCGGTTTCGAGGCGATGCGCGAAGGTCTCGTCGTCATCCACTTGATACGCTTCGGTGAAGGAATCGCCCAGCACGAGTATCGGTGCACGCGCAGGGTCGGGGACCGCAACGCCGCGGACTCCGTGCACGGTCCAATGGCTGACGCCGTTGCCCTCGATCCGATAGCGCGCCGTCGTGCCAGGAAGGACGATGCATCCGAAGTCGGGATCGAGCTCCCAGGGAACGTAGTAGACCTGCCGGACCACGACTTCCCCGAGCAGCAATGCCAACGTCGCCCCCGCGACGAGCGCCCACCAGCGTTCGCGCAGCGAAGGTGCGTGCATGCGCCGGTGTACTCGGCCTCGGATGGAGATTCCCGGTTCTGCTGAGCCGCCCCGTCCATCGTCGATGCGGTCTTCCTACGACGAGGCCACGCGTCGCGTCGACACGAAGGACGCGAAGCGACGCGCGATGCGCTGGAGAATCGCGATTTCCTCGGCATCGAAGAAGCCGCCGACGAACAAAGCGCTGACGTAGGCGACGGCCGGCAAAAGCGCACGCACGACGAGATGGTGACCATCGGTCGCCCACGTGAGCAGAGCGACCGCCGCGGAGGCGACGAGCGGAAGGAAATTCAACGTCAACGACGATGCCGTTCCCGGCGCGTGCCGTCCCAGGTAGGCGACCTGCGCGATCGCGTACACCAACATCGAGATCAGCGTGGCGAGCCCCGCGCCCCACGGTCCGTACGCCGGGATCAGATACAGGTTCAACGCGATGTTGATGACGGTCAGGGCCACGTTCATGGCGAGATCGATGCGTTGCAGCTCGGCCGCGACGAGCACGTAGGCGTGGTAGCGCACCCATCCGTAGGGCACGAGCGTCCACACCAGGATCGTGAGCGTCGGCCCCGTCGAGCGAAACGCCTCGCCGTACAGCAACGCCATGATGTCGTTGCCCATGACCGCCACCCACGCCGCGAGCGGCAGGCTGCCGGCTGCCATGACGCGCATCGCGAGACGACCGAGGCGCGCGAGCTCGGCTCTGTCGGAGCGAACGGCGGCCGCGAGCTGGGGGTAGAGCGACAAGCAGAAGCTCTGCGGGACGACGAGGGCCAGCTCGAGAATGCGCCAGGCCGCTCCGTAACGTCCGACGTCGTCGACCGTGCCCATCTTCGAAAGCATGAACACGTCGATGCGCCAGTAGAGGGTCGCGAAGATCGCAATCGACACGAACGTCGGGGCGCTGGCGAGGAGGCCGGCGAGCACGCGTCGATCGCGACCCAGGAACACGCGAATGCCGAGCGAGCGCAGCATCGCGACCGCGACGACGTTGGCGACGATCCTGCCGACCACGGCGAGCGCGATCACCGTCGTGAGGCCGAAGCCCATCATCAGCGCCGGTGCTGCCAGCCCCACCTTGATCGCGTTCTCGGTGAGCGCGGCGTATGCCAGGCAATCCATGCGCTCGCGTGCGACGAACGCACCGTCGTACAGGGTGCCGAGGGTGGACGGCACGAGCGCGAGACTCGCGATCGCGATGGCGCGGCAGGTCTCGCGATCGTAGCCGAGCGCGGGTCCGAGGACCGCCATCGCCACTGTCAGGACGACGGAGGCGACGGTGCACAACGTCACGGAGTGTCCGAGGAGCTCTTCGAGCTTGTCGGTTTGCTGGGCGCCGTCGCGCGTGATGATCGAGTACAGGCCGAGCGGCGCGACCGTCACGAAGAAGTAGAGATAGGTGAAGGCCAGCGTGTACTGGCCGAGGCCGTCGGTGCCGAGGATCCGCGAGATCGCGAAGACGAGGATCATCGACAGGGCCGGCATCAGCACCCGGAGGACCACGAGCGCCGCGGTGTTCTTGAGAATGCGTCGACCCGACGACGTCGGGCCGTCCGCAGCAGCCCGCCTCCGTACGCACGGTCACGAGCCGGTCGGGGGTCGTTCGGAAGCCCCGACGCGTCGTCTTGGCGGCGCGCACGGCCGCATGGAACGCCTGGTGGATCGATCGCTTTATGCGGTTCGCCGCCGTCTTTCGCAAGAGGATGACGCTCGCGTCCTGCACGCAGGCGTTGCCGAACACGCGTTTGTATTCGGCGTCGCCGATGCCGAGATTCACGTCCCGCGGCGGGGCGTGCTCGATCAGGTCCTTGATGAGCAGGTAGAGCAACGAGCTGCCGGGAGAGAACTGCGCGACCGTTTGGTCGTACGCGATCTCGGCGTAGTGGTAGACGCCGCGGAACTGATAGCCGAGCACCAGCGCGCGCGGCGTCACGCCGCAGACGAGGACGTAGGATCGCAGCAAGCCGCGGAGCGCGAGATCGCGAAGGCGTTCGGGCGACCGCAGGACCTCGTAGGCGCGGGAGAGATCAGCGAGCGTTGCCACGCGCGCGGCAGACACCAGCGACGCGGCGCCGAACAACATGGGCGACCTGCTCGGGCGTGTCGATGCGGACGCAGTGCAGCTCGCCCGCCGCGTCGCTGAGCTGGCGCAGCTGACGCGTGAGGTTGTAGCGCTTCTTCGAACGAAACTGCCCTTGCAAGTAGGCGTCGAAGGTCTCGGGAAGCGTCAGCGAGCGGAAGGCGCCGATGCCGCGCGGCAGGTACGGAAGAAAATGCCGCGGGAGGTAGGTCGAGCTCTGCAGATGATCCCATGCGAAGCTGCCGACGCGAATGCTGTGAAGGTAGATGCAATCGGCCGTCGGATCGCTCGCCAAGAGTTGCTCGTAGATCGCATCGTGCGCTCTGGGATCCGGTGCCGCGAGCGGAGCACCTCCCATCAGGGCGACGGCTCGGAGCGGGAGCCGGCCGACGATCCGGCCGCGAGCGCCGAGCTCGAGGATGTGGGCTTGCTTGCGCGGTGTCGCGACCGCCACGACGTCCCGCGCGGCGTCGCGGATCGTGATCGAGGTCCGATTCGGTCACCAGTCGCGACGCGACCATGTGATCGAACCATTCCGGAGATTGGTACTGGACGTACGGGTTGTCGCTTCGGTCCACCAGGGATTGCCACTGCCGTCGAAACCGACTGGACGCCTCGGTGGCGCCACCCGGGACCCGGGGCGCGGCGACGTCCGCTCCCACGTCGGCGCTCGACGTCGATGCGCTGGTCCGGACGCCCGGCGACGCGACTCATCGGCGCACCGCCACGAGGTTCGTATTCCTCGCGGAGCTCCGCGGCGAGCCGATGAGGCGAATACTTCCGTTCGACGACGCGCCGCGCTTGATCGGCCATCGTGCGAACGAGGCGCTCATTGCCGAGCACGGCCTCGAGCGCGCCCGCGAGGGCCGGGACGTCCCCTACCGGAACCAGGAGACCCGTTGCCCGGCTGGACGAGCTCCCGCAGACCAGGAATCTCCGTTCCGACCACCGGGACGCCGGCGGCGAACGCCTCCATGACGACGCGCGGGATCCCCTCGGAATACGAGGGGAGGGCGAGGAGCGTCGGCTCTCGCGAGGTACGGGCGGACGTCCTCGAGGAATCCCGTCGAGCCGACTTTCCCGGCCGAGCCCGAGGCGTTCGACGATGACGCGCGCCTCCGCCGCACCGGGGCCCTCGCCGACGATCACCACCTCGGAACCGATGTCGCCGCGCGGCCACCCCGGCTGCTTCGAGGAGGTCGAAGAGTTCCCTTCTCTTTCGCGAGTCGACCCGACGAACAGCACGTCAGATCGCGGCGGCGGAGACGCCTTGCGTGCGCGTACACGTCGTCGAACGCCTCGATGTCGACGGCATTGCGGATCATCCGGACCTTCGCCCCGAGCCGGTACGGTGCGAGCGCGGCGACTTGGTGATCGCTCAGCGGGTAGACGCGGTGAAAACGCGGAGAAACGCGCGTCCGACGGCCTCGTACGCCCGGATGCGCAGGCTCTCGTGGTCGCACCATCCGTGCGGCGTCGTGACGAGCCCGATGCGCAGTCCGCGTGAAGAGAGATAGCCGAGGATGTCGGACTTGAAGCCGTGCGTGTGGAGCACGTCGATCCGGCGCTCGACCAGGAGGGCGCGGATGGCGCGGATCTGCCGCCAGGCGAGCTTGCCGCCGAGCGCCAGGTGGTGTGCCGCGAAGCCCTCGCGTTGCAGGAACTTCGCGAAGTCGTCGTAGCCCGGCTTGGTGCCGATCGTGAGCACCTCTTGCTCGACGGGGCCGTCCGCGAGCGCCCGCAGTGCGAGATGGGTCCAGCGCTCCGGGCCGTACAAACCCTTCGACGAGTGGAAGTGCATCACGCGGATCGGCTGCGGGCGCGACGCCGGTGCGGCGGGTGCCGGCGATGCGACCTCGATCGGGCGGGACAGCGACGACGCCGACACGTCAGCTCGCCTCCGAGGCGGCTTCACGCTCGAGATGCGATGCCGGGTCCGTCACGCTCTCGAGCGTGTACGCGAACTCGTCCGGGAGCGCGGGACGCCGAAGAAACGTGCGGAAGCTTCCGATCGCCACCGATACCCAGTCGGCCACGATGAAGGTGGCGTCAGGGAGGCTTCGTCGGCGCCATGCGAGGAGCAGGAAGCCCGCGACGCCGACCACGACCCACGCTTGCAGCGGGCGTCGGTAGCCTGCGACGGCCAACGCGACGGTCGCGACCCCGAGCGCGAGGTAGAGGAACGTGACGATGTAGCGGTCGAATCGCCGCGCGTGCTTCATGAAGAGACCGTCGCGCAATGCGATGCGCAGTACCTGTCCGGGACCGCTCTGCATGCCGCTCCGATGACGTCGCCACATGCCGGCAATCGACTCCTTCTTGGCGGTGTGGTGCACCGACATCGGCTCGCTCGTTCGGAGTGCGCGAAACCCGTGGGCCTCGAGGCGTACGCACAGCTCCTGCTCTTCACTGCCGATGATGAACGGGTTGAACCCGTCGCACCGCGCGAGCGCCTCGTGCCGGTAGAGCGCGGTGCCGCCGAGATCGTTCCCGCCGTTCGACAGCCGCGCGACGCCGTCTTCCAGATGGGCGTTGCGGCGCGAGCCGCAGATCACTCCGACGTCCGATTCGGCCTCCATGCGCGCGACCGCGAGCTCCAACCATCCCGGGACGATCTCGCAGTCGCCGTCGATGAAGAGGACGTACTCGGTCCGGAGCTGCTTGAGGCCGATCCAGCGTCCGGCCGCCGCCGAGCGCTGCGGCGACTTGTAGCGGAACACGCGCACCGGATAGCGCGCGGCGATCGTGGTGGTCTCGTCGGTCGAGTCGGAATCCACGACGACGACGTCCGCGCCCGCGAACGACTCTCCGATCGCCGCCAGGACGGACTCGATGCACTTTCCGATGCGCGCCGCCTCGTTGCGGGTGATGATGACGACGCCGAGCGTTCGGGCGGAGCCCGCCGGCGCGCTCATGGAGTCGCCTGAAGGCGCCAGAGCCAGCGATCGACCCAGCGCCAGCCGTCCATCGCGCCGTGGACGATCGCGCGGAACATCCAGAGACTCTCGCCGCCCTCGACCTTCACTCGCGGCAGACGCAGGCGATCGGATCCCGGCAGCACCGCGCCGTGCTGCGACGTGAACGCGAAGCGATACCCGGCGGCGCGTAACGCCGCCGACGTCGCATCGTCGTAGTCGGCGCGAGTGCCGAACGGATACGCGAATGCCGTGACCGGACGCCGCGTGAGACCCTCGAGCACGGCGCGCGATTGCTCGGCCTCGGCGCGCTGGGTGTCCGACGGCAGGCGCGCGAGCGAGCGATGCGTGAAGGCATGGGATCCGATCGTCGCGCCGCTCGCGGCGAGTCGCTGCAGCTCCTCCGCCGTCATGCGCGCGTCGGGGCTCTCGACGTCGTTCCGCGCCGCGCCGTCGGCGACGAGCTCTCCCGCGGGAACGAATGCGACGAGCGGGATTCCGTGCCGCGGGCGATCGGCCAGGCGCGCGACAACACGCAGGGATCGCCGTCGTCGACGGTCACGACGACCGCGTCGCGCCGCGCCGCGCGCGTCCCCGAGACGAAGGCGTCGAGGTCGTCCAGCGAGATCGCGAGCTTTCGAGACGCGAGCCACGCCATTTGCCGCTCGAACTCCTCGGGCCTGACGCAAAAGGGTCGCGGTGCGCAGGGCCGAAACGATGGTAGGTCAAGACGCGCACGCGGGTCGGCGGACACGCGAAAGCGCGAAGGAGGCGTGCGGAGCCGACGAGCACGAAGACGACGCCGCACGACCTTCTTGATCCACCACCGTACGGCGCGAGGATCGATCGCCGCCGAGCGATCGGCGCGCAGTGCTTGCAGCGGATGCGTGTCTATCGCGCCAGCCATTCGTCTCGCGAGCCACGCGCGCCAGGAACTTGGGATTGCCGATCAGGTAGCGCCGCCACTTGTGCGGTTGCTGCAACATCAGCTGCACCCACTCGAAGCCGTTGCGGCGCACCCAGCGCGGCGCCCGCGTGAGGACGCCGCCCCAATGGTCGAACAGGCCGCCGACGCCGATCGCGAGCTTCACGGCGGTGAGCCGTGGACGGTTGTCGTGGATCCAGCGCTCTTGGACGGGGTTGCCCATCCCTACCATCAGTACGTCCGGCCGCGCGGCGTTGATCTTCGCCACCACCTCGTCGAGCTCGCTCGGTGCGTAGTGCCCGTGGTGATGACCGACGACGTTCAACCCGGGATACGTCGTTCGCAGATGCTCCGACGCGCGCAGGACGACGTCGGGTCGCGCGCCGAGGAGGAAATACCGATACCCGCGCTCCAGCGTGTTCGCAAAGAAGAACGGCATCAGGTCGGTGCCGACCAGATTGTCGATCATCTTCTTGCCCTGCCAGCGGGCGGCCCAACGGATGCCGGTGCCGTCGCCGAAGACCGTGTCGGCGTCGTTCAGAACGGCACGGAAGCCCGGATCGTCGCACGCGAGATTCAGTGTGTGTGCGTTCACGATGTAGACGGCGCGCGCGTGCGGCGAGGTCGTCCAGATGAGCTTCTGCATGTGCGCGACGGCTTCGATCGTGTGCAGGTTCGCGATGCGGACGCCGAGGATCTCGACGACCCGGGCGCTCGCGGGACCAGACGCGGGAGGAACGATCTCGTGATCGTCGAGTGCGCGCATCGGCATGGCCATGGGAAACCGAGGGCCGCCGTCAGGCGGCGATCCCTTCCTCCATGGCTTGCCGGTAGGTGACGACGCGGCGTTCACGCGCGATCGTGGCGAGGATGTCACGCAAGGCCCCCCGCTTGGAGGCGAGCGGGACCTTCATGCCGGGATGGCGATCCATGCGGGGATCGATGCCGTCGTTCGCGAGGTCGAGCAAGTCGGCCGCATGGAACTCGTAGCAGAGC
Source organism: uncultured delta proteobacterium (assembly GCA_963774015.1). Classification (GTDB taxonomy): domain Bacteria; phylum Desulfobacterota; class Binatia; order UTPRO1; family UTPRO1; genus UTPRO1. The sequence goes on along the minus strand of CAVZDH010000011.1, from coordinate 233,596 downwards.
GGGCGGTCCGAGCGGAGCGCCGATCGCAGCCCGCGCGCGAAGAGCCAGCGCGGCACGAAGTACGAGAACGTGTGGTACACGGGCAACCGCAGCCAGCGCGTCACCGAGATCGGGAACTCCACGAGCGTTCCGCGCGCGGAGGTCGTTCGGTGCGGCGCGGTCGGAGCGAAGGCGTGGCCGAGGAGGTCCATGGAGAAGATCGAGCCTTTGTGGGTGCTCCGGCGGTACGCGGCGAGCCGGCTCGCCACCAGGACTGGCGTCGGGAAGACCGACGCGTCGTAGCGGTAGCCGCAGGCGGCGATCATCGCGAGCACGCGGTCGGTGACGTCCCAGGCGGGTGCACGGAATCCGACGACGTCGACACCGCTCGCTTCCGAGAGCCGCGTTCGCGACTCGTCGAGCTCGACATGGAGGCGATCGTCGTCGAGGGTGCTGAAGGGTTGCGTGTGCGTGAGCGAGTGGCTCGCGATCTCGTGTCCCGCCCCCACGGCCTGACGCCAGAGCGACCGCTCGGCGTGGGCGTCGCGCGCAATCACGAACAACACGCCGGGCACGCCGAGCTCGTCGAAGAGCTCGAGGAGCCGTGGTACGGCCGTCCGGTAGATGCGATCGCACGCCGGCGCGTCGTCGATGCCGTACCCCTGGAGATGGCGGTCGACGGTGTCGAGGTCGCAGGAGAAGACGGCGTAGGGGCGGGTACTCATGCGTTCTCGGAGCTCACGCGCTCCGTGCGGACTTCTGCCGCGTCAGCTCGGCGACCGCATTTTGCACGGCCTCCGCGATGAAGGCCACGTGCTCGTCGGTGTAGAACTCGTTCCACGGGAGAACGACGACGCGCTCGAGGCCGCGGACCGTGCCCGGGTACTCGGCCGCGTCGTAGACGATCGTGGTGCCGTCCTGACGCTCGCGGAACGAATAGGGGAACTGGCTCTGTCCGAACGTCTTCCGCTTGGTGAACACCTCGCACTCGAAGGCGGGCTTCTGAATGTAGCGCGGGGCGCAGAAGACGCCCTTCGCCTTGAGCGCGCCGCCGAGCGCGTCCGCGCCGCCCTGGATCACCGCCGGATCGACGATCAGCGGATACTTCCAGTAGACGTGCGTCGAGCCGGACGCGGGCTGCGGCAGGATCAGGCCCGGCGTGCCGCCGAGACGTTCGGTGAGCCGCTCGGCCGTGCGACGCCGGCGCTCGACCACACCATCGAGCTTCACGAGCTGGGCGCGCGCGACGGCGCCCTGCAGGTCGGTCATGCGGTAGTTGAGCGCCAGAAAATAGTGATCGGGCTTGGGGTCGCCGTACCCCCACGCCTTGTCGCTGAAGAGCGTCATCCAGCGGGCGTAGGCCTTGTCGCTGGTGATCACGAGCCCGCCTTCCCCGGTCGTCATGTGCTTGCCCTGCTGGAGGCTGAAGGCGCCGATCGCACCGACGGTGCCGACGAGCTTGCCGTGTTGGGTGGCAAGAAACGCCTGCGCGCAGTCCTCGATCACCGGGATGCCGTGACGATCGCCGACCGCCTTGATGCCCGCGACGTCGCAGGGATTGCCGAAGAGGTGCGTCGCGATGATGGCGCGGGTGCGTTTCGAGATGCGGGCCTCGACCGCTGCGGGCGTGACGTTCAACGTGACCGGGTCGACGTCGGCGAAGATCGGAATCGCGCCCTGATAGAGGATCGGCGCGATGCCGCCCATGTCCGTGATCGACGTCGTGATCATCTCGTCGCCGGGCTCCGGGTCGATGGCGGCGACGGCGCAATGGATCGCCGCGGTGCCGGAGGTGACGGCGCGCGCGAACGGCACGCCGTAGCGGGCCGCGAAGGCCTTCTCGAGCTCCTTCACCTGGGTGCCCTTGGTGCAGTTGAGCGTGCCGGAATCGATGACGTCGCGTAGCAGCGCCAGCTCTTCGTCTCCGAAATCGCGTCCGGTGTGATCGGCGTCCGACGGCAATGCGAGTGGTGCGGTCATACTGAGGCTCCTTTGGTGGCGGTGGATATGATGTGGTTGCGGCTCATGCGAGATCTTCGACGAGAGCGGTGACGGTTTCGCGCGCGAGCCCGATGCTGGTGTTCCACGCGGTCACGCGCGGGTATGCCTGCGCCGTCGTGCAGAGGTAGACGCGGCTCGCGCCGAGTCGCGGCGCCGGGCGCTTGCGCAAATACCCGACGGTCCAGACCGGCTCCACGTGCGGCGCCCGGAAGACGTAGACGTCCTCGACGTCGGCGGTGCGAAAACCGGGATAGAGCGCCGTCAGGCCGTCCACGGCTTGGCGCTTCACGAGGTCGTCGGACCGCTCGTACGGCTCGGATCCGGGCTCGCAATAGTTGAGGCAATAGATGAGGTGCCGATTGCCGATCCATTCGCTCGGAATGACGTGCGTCGTTTCCACGACGCCTTGGAACGGAAACGCGGGATCGACGACGATCGTCCAGTAGAAACGCTCGAGCGGCTTGCGCGAGACGACGACGGCGTTCACGCACCCTTGATAGTTGAGGTCGCCGAGCGGCAGGTCGTCGCTGAGCGCCCCGCGCGTGATGCCGCGCAGGCGCGGCATCGGCAGCGTCGAGATGACGGCGTCGAAGCGCTCGTCGATGCCGTCGACGTCGGCGTGCACGGAGACCCCGTTCGACTCGACCGCCGCAACCGGGCTCGTGAGCCGGACCTCGCCGCCGCGTGCGACGATGGAGTCGCGCAGCGTGTCGGCGAAGCCTTCGTAGCCGCCGCGAAGATACCCTTTCACCTCTTGCTCGCCGTTCTTCTCGCGATTGAGCGTGTTCCACACCCAGTACGCCGGGACCGTGTCGATGCGGTCGCCGAACTTGGCGCGGAGCAACGGCTCCCAGATGCGAGCGTAGATGCGGGGGCCGAAGATGCGGCGCAGCCAATCGCACGCGTAGACGTCGTCGAGATCGAGGCCGTGTTTCTTGATCTTGGTGATGTAGGCGGCACCGAGCCCGGTGCGAATGCGGTCGGGAAAGGACAGCGCGCGAAAGCGGAGGAGATCGAGCGGCGAGTTGAATCCGTAGAGCTCGCCGCCGAGACGAAAGCCCATGCCGGTCTCGCGCCAGATCAGACGGTCGGCGATGCCGAGCTCTTGGAGCAGTGCGCAGAGGTCGGCGTCGGAATCGAGGATCACGTGGTAGTAGCGATCGAGGTGAATGCCGCGATGATCGAACCACGTCCCGAGCCCGCCGAGGCGATCGCTCGCTTCGAGCACGACCGGCGTGAGGCCGGCTTTCAGGAGGTAGTGGGCGCTCGCGAGCCCGCCGATCCCGCCGCCGAGTATCGCGACCCGTTTGATTGATGCGTTGACCATCTCGATCGTTTGCGGTGCCGGCGCGCGACCCGACGCGACGGTATCGACCCCGCTTCCCCAGTTGAGATCCCGGTTCCCGGCACCGCGCAGTTGCCGTGTCAGTCTGTGCAGGCTCCCGAGTGACGCAGTACGTGATATCCCGCGAGCGACTGCCCTTCTAGGCGCAAACCCGCGTCGAATGCTTCCGATTGCTTAGCGCGCCGGTGCGTGACGGCTTGCCATGACAGCTCGCACGCCAGGAGCCGCATGCGTCACGCGGCGCCGAAGACCGGACGTGCTCCGTCGACCGACGACCCACGGCCATCAGGCGGCTGGAAGGGCTCGGCTACGCGGAACCACGAGCGCGATCTGTGCGCCCGCCGGCAACGGCGGAACGTTGAGGATGCATTCGCCGCCCTCGCGTTCGACGACGACCCGGGCGCCGGCGATCGGCTGCGACCCGGTGTTGGTGACGTGTACCGCGCTCGCCTTGACGGTGAGCTTGAGTGCTTCCCGCCGACACCACCAGTCGGAGATGTCCTCCATGCCGGCGAGCCAGACGTCGGCGCGCCGGAGCTGCCGGTAGACGAATTCGAGGTGCTCGGTGCGCAGATCGGCATCTTGGTCGTCGAAGACGCCCCCGTGCACGAGCGCCACGTAGAGTCCGCCCGTGGCGGCGAGGAAGGCCGTCTTCGTTTCGATCGTCTGACGCAAGCGCTCGCGGCTCTCGCCGGCGAACAGCGGCTGAATGCAGTCGGGGGCCGTGAGGGGCAACTCGAGGCAACCGCTCGGTCGGAGACCGCTCGTGCCGTCGTCGATGAGCGGTCGGAAGGGGACGTTGAGCCGCACGCCGCGACCGAAATTGGCCATGTTCTCCCGATCGACGTCCGGGTACGACGAGTCGTAGCGGAAGCCGGCACGATCGAGCGCCCAGGCGAGATCGGGCGACCGGTCGAGCCGCGGACTGCGATACCCGAGCACGCTCCGGCCGAGCTTGCGCTCGAGCTTGACGCGTGCGCGCTCGAGCGTCGTTGCGACCCGCGCCCGGCCCCACACCTGCTCGCCGCGGTGCTCGAGCCCGTGGCACAGCACGCGGCGCGTGGCCAGGCGCCGCACGGCATCGTCGCCGAGGTGGCGAGCGGTCGCGCCCGCGACCAAGCCGAGCGTCGCCGGATGGCCGGTCGCCTCGATCGTGTCGAGCAGGCGTTCCATGCCGCGGGTATAGGCGTAGCGGCGCGGCTCGACGTCGTGGGTCAAGCTGGCGGCAGCGTGGTAGGGCGCGGGCCAGCGTGCCATCCGGACGAGCGAGCCGCTCGCGAGCTTGACGAGGTGCTTTACGAGCTCGACGAGCAGATAGCCCGTTGCGTCGATCGGGTACTCGGACGCGCGCTCGCCGAGGGCCGCGAGGCGCTGGTCGAGGCTCGCATAGGTGCGGCGTTGAACCCATCCGCGCAGGGCGTCCGGGGCGGCGTAGTATGCGAGCTCCGCCGCCTTCCGCGCTGCGGCGTACCAGGGCGACGACGAGGGGCGTTCGCGCGTCGTACCGTCGTCTTCGTCCATCAGGTTGGCGAACGCGGTCGCGAGGTCGAGCGCCGACCAGATGCAACGATTTCGCCGCGCGATCGCCGGTCGGAGCGAGGATCCCGGCGAGGTGCTCGAGCGCATCGTCGCGAGCACGGTTCCCTTGCCGAGCTCGCCCACGTTGCAGAACGGCACCGCGGGAAGCCGCATCTCGCGCTTGCCGTGCGTGCGAGCGAGCTCGACGACGGCCGCCGGCCAGATGGTCTGATCGAGCCCGAGCACGGCGACGCCGCGCTCGCTGCGCGCCGTCGCGGCTCCGAACACCTGGCACGCGAAATCCTCGCCGCCTCCCAGCACCAGCGACGTGGTGCGCTCGATGACGGCGATCTCGGACGGCGAGAATGCCGGGCCGGCAACGACCAGCAGGCTCGCACTCGTGTCCTCGGGGTCGGTGACGCGTCGGTACGGGATTTTCTCGAGGTCGAAGATGGCCTGGAGGCCGAGCGCTGCGCGCTCGTCGTGCGCGAGGAGATCGATCATGCCGTGCGACCGCAGCGCGTGCAGCGCTCCTCCGCTTGCATGCCGTCGGCGCCGCCGGGGCGGGGCTCGCCGCAGACGCACACGTAGCCGCGCAGGCGCGCGGGGTTGCCGAACACGAGACCGTGCGGCGGCACCTCGCTCGTCACGACCGAACCCATCCCGATCATGGCGTATGCGCCGATCGTGATCCCCGGACCGATGACGGCGCCGGCTCCGATGGTGACACCTTCGTGGACGGCCGTGCGCAGGGTGTCCTCGTTCGGGCCCGAGTCTGCGAGGCCGCCGCCCTCGGGGTCGAACGCTCGTGGATAGCGGTCGTTGGTGAAGATGACACCGGCCGCGATCATGACGCGGTCGGCGATCGTGACCCCGGTGCAAACGTACACCTGGGCGTTGATCTTGACGAAGCTTCCGATCGTCACCCCGTAGGCGACGTAGGTCTTCTCGCCGATGATGCAGTCGTGGCCGATCTCCGCCGGCCCGCGGATGTGCACGTTGTCCCAAACGGACGTGCCCTCGCCGAGCGTGACGCCGGGCTCGACGAGGGCCGTCGCATGGATCCGCGGCGGACGGGCTCCGACCGCGTCGCGTGACGAGACGTGCGACATGTCGGGATACGTCCCTTCGCTTCCTAGGCGCGCTTGCGAACGCGGCCGCGCGCGGGCGTCCGTCGTTGCCCCATGCCCTTCGTGTCCACCCACTCCCAGCCGCCAGAGTGGACGGAACGGTAGGCTGCCTCGACGGCGGCCACCGTGCGCAGGCATTCGACCTCGCTGATCCAGGCCGGGGTCGCACCGTTGCTCTGGGAGGTCTCGACGAAGCACGTCTGCATCCGCCGATGGGCGTCGATCTTGTCGTAGGCGCCGCCGATCGTCTCCCAGTCCTTGCCGAGGTACTTGACGCGCGTCTCCTGCCACCCGACCTCGATCGTGCCGAGCGAGCCGTGGACCTTCACGTAGCTGTTGCGGCCGGTCGAGAGGCTCCAGCTCACGTCGGCCTTGCCGACGACGCCGTCGCCGGCGCGTACCTGGATGGTCGCACCGTCCTCGACCCCGATCCGCTGCAGCGGCTGGTGCAGGTTCGTCTGCACCCGCGTCACCGAGCCGAAGAGGTACGACATGATGTCGAACGCGTGGCAGCCGTTGTCGATGATGACTCCACCACCCGCGAGTCCGCGTTGGGAGTTCCAGCGCTTCGACATGTCGACCGGGCTGCAGAAGCTCACCTCGAAGGCAACGGGCACGCCGAGCTTCCCGGTTGCGATGAGGTCGCGGGCGGTCGCGAGCTCGGGGACGTGGCGGAACTTGGTCGCGAGGAGGAGCTGACGCTTGTTGCGTGCGGCGGCCTTCAGCATCGCCAATGCATCCCACGTCGTGAGGGCGAGCGGCTTCTCGCAGAGGACGTGGAGCCCGCGATCGAGGCACGCGATCGCGAGCTCCGCGTGGTCGGCGGGCGGGGTCGCGATGGTGACGCCGTCGAGCTCCGCGGTCGCGAGCATCACGGCCGGATCGGAGTAGGCGCGGATGCCGAGCTCGCGGGCGCGCTTGCGCGCGGCCGGAGAAGGGTCGCACACGGCGACCACTGTGGCGCCTTCGACGTGGGGCCACGCTTGCAGGTGGACGCTTCCGGCGCGTCCGAGGCCGATGATGCCGATTCGCATGGTCATGGTGGGGAGTCCTTTCGAGGTAACCGCGGAATGAGTCAGCCGACCAATCTGCTGCCGACGGAGCGGGCTTGTCGTGCGCCGACCATGAAGGCGGTCATGAGGAGCAGGCGCACGTGGGCCATGATCGCGTCTCCGACCTTGAGCTTCGACTCGCCGAAGCGCCGGCTTTCGAGGCGCATCGGGACCTCGCTCACGCGATATCCGCTCAGCATGGCGCGGAGCATGATCTCCGCGACCGCCGCGAAGCCGCTCGAACGGAATCGGATGCGTCGGACGGCTTCGGTTTGGTATGCGCGGAAGAGGCACGTGAACGTGTAGACGTCCTGGCCGATCAGCATCTTGTAGAGACCCGAGACCATGCGGCTCAGCCAGAGCCGTACGCTGCTGCCCTCGGCGGCGGCGCTGTCGGGGTGCCATGCCGACGCCGTCACGATCTGGGCGCCGTCGCGGACCATCGCCGCGAGCTCGGGCAACTTCTCGGGTGGGTACGTGCAATCGCTGTCGATGCTGCACACGATGGGCGAGCGGGCGTGCTCGAAGCCCGTGCGAAGGGCCGCGCCGAGCCCGAGATTTTCGGGGTGGCGAACGACCTCGATCCAATTCTCGTCCTGGGCCGCGCGCAGCAAGGCGGCGAAGGTGCCGTCGCTCGAGCCGTCGTCGACGAACAGAAAGTGCCAGTCGTCGGCGTTGCGGGTGCGCATCTTGCGAAGACGCTCGAGCAGAAACGGCAGCCCGGCCTCCTCGTTGTAGCAGGGGACGATGACGGTGACGGGTGCTGTGGCGGGTTCGGTGGTCACGGTTGTGGTGCGTCCTTTCTCAGGGGGACGAGGTGCAAGCGTCGCGCGCGACGGTATTACGTCAGTGTGCGCCTTGGCCGGAGATGACGGCCGGAATCGTCTTCGCGAGAATCTTCAAGTCGAGCATCAGCGACCAGTTGTCGATGTATTCCATGTCGGAGCGGATCCATTCCTCGAACTTCGGCTCGCGGCTGTTGATCTGCCAGAGGCACGTGATGCCCGGCTTCACGCTGAATCGGCGACGGTGCCAGCGCGTATCGATGCGATCGACGTCGCGCACGGGCAACGGGCGCGGTCCGACCAGGCTCATGTCGCCCATCAGGACGTTGGCGAGCTGCGGCAGCTCGTCGAGGCTGAGGCGGCGCAACCAGCGACCGAGCCGCGTGCAGCGCGGATCCTGCTCGATCTTGAACACGGGCCCCTCGGCCTCGTTCAGGTGCTCGAGCTGCGCCTGCAGCTGCTCGGCATCGACCACCATCGTGCGGAACTTGTACGCGGGGAAGCGCCGCCGATTGAGCCCGACGCGCTCCTGCACGAAGAAGATCGGCCCGCCCGAGTCGAGCTTGATCGCGAGCGCGATGGCGGCGAGGATCGGCGAGAGAAGCAACAGGCCGAGCCCCGCGCCGCCGACGTCGATCATGCGCTTCGCGACGAGCCGGAGCGTGTCGGGCGGTCCGCTCGAGATCGTGATGACGGGCTGCTCGCCGAGGGTGTCGATGGAGGCCTTGCCCCAATCGAGCGCCGCGAGATGTGCGACCACCCGCACCGTGATGCCCTGCTCCTCGCAGAGCTGGACGATCGGGCGGATGAGCGGCTCGGAGCCGTCGAGCGGCAGCCCGAGGAAGACCTCGTCGATCGGCCGGGACTCGAGGAGCATGGCCAGCTGATTCAACGGATCGGCACCGTCGCGCCCGCTGCCGTTAGCCGCGGTCCCGCTGCCGTTCACGTGGACGGGCGCGACGCTCGAGCGGACGTTCAGGACCTCGATCACGCGATAGCCGAGACCGTCGCGCTGGGCGAGACGCGCCGCCCCTTCGAGCGCGGGACCGCCGTCCCCGACGATGATCACGTCGCGGAGGTTGCGCCCGAGGCTTCGGATCTGACGCGCCACCGCGCGCAGGATGCGACGCTCGAGGCCGAGCCCGATGAACGCGAGCGCCGGAAAGACGATGAGGAAGGCGGGGGTCGCGTGCTCGATCCCTTCGACCGGCAAGCTCAACGGGATCAACGGCACCGTCGCGATCGCGACGGCCGTGCCGAGGTCTTTGAACTCGCGCGAAGCCGGCGACAGGCGGTACGAGTTGTAGAGGCCTCGTATGCGCAAGGCGAAGTGCCAGAGCACGAGATAGGCACCCACGAAGAGCATGTTCCGGACCGTGATGCGCATCTCGAGCACGCCGGCGTGCGGTTCGATACCTCCCTTGCCGCTGGTCAATGCGACGGCGCCGACGAGGCACGCAGTCACGACCGCGAGGTCCGTGAGCTTGATGAGGGTGATGAGAGCTTTGCGCCGCGGAGACATGACGTTTTGGTCCTCTCAGGAGACGTTGGATTCCGAACGACTGCCCATGAGGCGACGGAGCCAGTTGGGTAAGCGATCTTTGGTGCCGTGCATGACGACTCCGAGCGTCTTGCACCCGGCGATGCGGGCACGCTCCGCGGCCAGCTGCAACGCCGCGCGCTCGGTCACTTCCGACTCCGCGACGATGACGAGGCCATCGGAGGCGCAGGCCAGGAGGGCGGCGTCGATCGAGGTCGCGAGCGGCGGGCCCGCGATCACCACCAAGTCGCTCGCCGGCCCGACCTGCTCGACCCATCTGCCGAGCGACTCGACCGAGGTTCCGGCGTCGAGATCGACCGGCAGGACGGCATCCATCGTGGCCCCGCGCGCCGGCACGATCATCGACCCGTTGACGGTGCGGGTGAGCGTCGCGAGGAAGGCGCGCATGCCGCTTCGCTCCGCATGCGTGACGAGCGCGTCGGCGAGCGTCGTCACCTCCTCGGCGTTCGAGGCCCCGCAGAAGACGACGACGCGGCGTTCGCGGCCGTTCGCGATCAGGCGGATGGCGTCCAACAGGGTCGCGATGCCGGGATGCGTCTCGGTTGCGAAGGCACGTGCGCGACGCGTATCCGCCGCGTGCTCGAGCGAGCGCGGAGAGGCGTCGACGACGGCAAGTCGCTCGGCAGGTGCGGCGACCGGAACCGGCGGGATCACCGGCGCGATCACACGCTCGGCCGCTGCCGACGTCACGACCCGCGCGCTCGGCGCTGCGGCCGGAGGTGGAGGGGCCACGGTCGGAAGGGGAATGACGGTGCGCTCGGCGGGCGGCACCGGGGCCACCGGTGGAAGCGTGACCGGTGTCGCGCGCGACTCGATGATCGGCGCGGGCTGATGCGAATCCCGCAGCACGACTCCGGGTGCAGGGGCCGGAGGAACGGGCGTGCTCTCGGGGCCGCGCCGCTCGCGTTCGAGGCGGCGAAGGACGTTGATGTAGTTGCTCATTGCGGTCGATCCGTTTCGTCGAGTGTGGGGAGGCGCAGGCGGTCACCGGCGTAGATTTGGTTCGCGTCGACGATCTGGGGGTTCAAATCGCGAATGCGCTTCATCAGCTTGGGGCCGCCCTCTCCGTAGTACTGCTGCGTGAGCGCGGAGAGCGACGTGCCGCGCGGAACGACGATCTCACGGAATGCCGGATGCGCCGGCTCCGCCTCCTCGGCAACGACGGGCTCGCTTTCCGGCGCGGTGTCGTAGCGCACCTCGCGCGCCGGGGACGGCATCGGCGTCGGTGCCTCGACGGTTTCGGTCTCGGGGACGGCGGGCAGCGGAGCCGCGCCGGTCGACGTATCGGCCGTGGCGGCCGCAGCCGACGCTTCGTTCATGTGGATGATGCGCGTCGGGGTCGCGGGCGGAGCGTCCGAATCCGAGCGACCGCCGATGTATCCGCTGCCCCAGCCGAGGACGAACGCGATGCCGGCCGCCGCTGCGGCGGCGATGCGCCACGGCTGCGACTCGGAAACCGCTCCGGGCGTCGAGATGAACCGCCGGCGCGGCGCGATCGTCACGAGGCCGCGGCCTTGCTTCTCCCGGACGGCAGCACGCGCTTCGCGGAGGCCGACGCGACTCGCGCCGCGTCCATACGCGAACAGCATCGCGCTGTGGCAGAGGATGTTCAGGCGCCGCGGGATGCCGCGGGCCTTCCAGGTGATGAGACGCAGCGCCAACGGCGTGAACACGTCGAGCGCCCCGCCGGCGACGCGCATGCGATGCTCGAGATACTTGACGCTTTCGGTCCGCGAGAGCGGGTTGATGTGACAGCGGACGGCCACGCGCTCGGTGACCTGTCGCAGATTCGGACGCCCCAGCTTGGTGTCGAGCTCCGGCTGGCCGACGAGTACGATCTGCAACAGCTTGTCGGTGTACGTCTCGTAATTCGACAACAAGCGGAGATCTTCGAACGTCGCTTCGTCGAGGTTCTGGGCCTCGTCGATGATGAGCGCTGCGGTCTCGCCGGCCGAGGCCCGCTCGTGCAGGAACGTGTTGAGCGTCGTCAGCAGGTCGACTCGGTCGCGGCTCGGGCACGATTGGCCGAAGTCCGTCAGCGCTTGGCGGAGCAGGTCGTCGAACGAAAGCCGCGTGTTGGAGAGGTAGGCGGTGTGCACTTGCGGATCGAGCTGGTCCAGCATCGAGTAGAGGAGCGTCGTCTTGCCCATGCCGACTTCGGCGATCATCAACATGAGCCCGCGGCGGCTCTCGAGGCCGATCTTCAGACCGGCGAGCGCCTCCGCATGGTCGGGGCTCAGGTAGAGGAAGGCAGGATCGGGCGTGAGCGAGAACGGCTCCGTCCTGAGTCCGAAGTGCGATGCGTACATGATGTGATCCGGTTACCGGACCTCCGCCAGCACCGGCAGGCCGGTGACGTTCTTGGCTTCCTCGGCGCTCTTCACCGAAGGGTCGAGACGATCGCGGAGGAATGCGAGTCCGATGGCTGCGACCAGACTCATGAGCGTGCCGAGGCCGAGCATGAGCGCCTGTTTCGATTTTTCGGGCACGGTCGGGACCTTCGCCGGCTCGGCGATCGCGATGTCGACGAGGTTCGACTCGTCGAGCGCCGTGGTGAACCGGGCTTCCTCTTCCTTCTTCGAGTACGTCGCGGCCGATTCTTTGGCGGACGCGACGTCCTGTTCGAGCCGCTCTTGTTCGGAGCTGATCTCGTCGAGGTGTGCAACCGTCGTCCGGTGCTCCGCCACCTGCGCACGGAGCGCTTCGACCCGGGCTCCGACGGCGGCTATCTGCGCTTTCGTTTGCGCGAGGTCGACCTCGAGATTTTGGTAGGCCGGGTTGATGGCATTGGTGGTCTCGGCGAGCGTCTCGGGATTGGAGTTCATGAGCGCCTTCGCCTGGGCGATCTGGCGGTCGAGGTCGCGTACCTTGACGCTGGTCGGGGCGTACTTCGACAGCAGCTCGCCGCGCTGCAGCTCGAGCTCCAGGATTTTCGGTTTGATGAATTGCTGATTTTGCGCGACCTTCGACTCGGTTGCGATGTTTCGCGGATAGTTCTTGATCTCGCGGGTCAGGAAGTCCGCGCGTGCGGTGCTCTCGGCGAGCTCGCGCTCCGAGTTGGCGAGCAGGGTCTGGAGCTCGTCGAGACGGTTTCGCACGGCCTGGCGCTGGGCGGGGTTGAGCGGGTCGATGCCTTGGCGGCGATTGAATTCCTCGAGTGCGACCTCGGCCTCGCGTGATTTGGAGGCCAACACTTCGCGTTGCGACTCGAAGAATCGCCGCGCTTCGGATTGCTGACTGAACTTGGCCCGCCGTTCGATATGACGCGCGACGAGCTTGTTCACCAGCTCGGCCGCCCACGTCGGGCTCGATGCGTAGTACGAGACGTAAATCAGGTTCGACTTGCCGAGGACGCTGACACTGAGGTTGGCGAGAACCGCGCGGACCCAATTGTCGAGGCCGGTCGGCGGCGGAACACCGTGGAGCTTTCGGTAGAGCAGCGACGGGATCTCCAGCGGAAACGTGAGCACCGACACGACGCGCCCGAGGAAGGTCGGTCCCTCTTCTTGGTCCTCGTGCCAATACGGTTCCAGGACCTCCCGCACCAGGGCTTCACTCCGGATGAGGGCGACCTCGCTGTTCATGTCCTGTTCGGTCACGTTCTCGATGTTCGGGCGCGTGTTGGCGTCGGGCGAGACCACGATCTGTGCCCGCCCCGACGTGACCATCAACGTCGCCGAGGCGTGATACGTCGGCTTCTGCGTCCACACTCCGATCGCGACGGTGACGAATCCGGCGAGGAGGATCTGGAGGATGAACCGCTGGCGCCGGTGCAGGATGGCCAGTAGCTCGCGCCATGGGATCTGTTGTTCGTTCATCTGCATCCTCAGAATGCCGGGATCGGCAACGTGCTGATCGGCAAGGCGTCGCGGATGTACTGCTTCACGAACAGGTCGACCTCGGCGATCTTCGAGCGGGGGACGTAGACGATGTCGAGCGGTTGCATGGGCACGTCCACCGAGGGGTTCCATCCATCTTGGATCGGGCGAATGTCGACCGAGCGTCCGACCGGCTTTCCGTCCGGTCCCTTGCGGATGAGGATGACCTGCTTCCGGTGCGCCGTGTCGAGCAGGCCACCGGCCTCCTGGAGCGCCTGGTAGAGCGTCATGTCGCCCGAGAGGACGACCGGTCCGGGCTTGGCGACCTGACCGTCGATGTAGACCCGGTTGAGCGCCGCGGTACGAACGATGACGCTGATCTGCGGGTCGGCGAGCTCGCCGGTGTAGCGTTTGGTGAGGTCGGCATCGAGCTCGGCGGGAGTGCGTCCTGCAGCGGGCACGTCATCGATCAATTGGAGAGAGATCATGCCATCGGGCCGAATCTTCACTTCCTCGTTCAGCTCGGGGTTGGTGTAGAACTTGATCGCGAGCTCGTCCCCGACTTGGAGGACATACGGCTTGAGTGAGGGTCGCGGATTCTCCGCGAGCGACGGGTAGAAGGCCGCAACCTCAGGCGACGGATTCGTGACCGTCTTCGGGGCGCCGCATGCCGTCGCGCCGAGCGCCATGACGATCGCGACCGACAACGCGCGAACCGCGAGCGGGCTCATGCGCGCTCCCGTGCGATCGGACGATCGCTGCCGTCACCAAGACTCATGCTCCTCATCGAGTGACTCACGCCTCCACCTCCGCAGCAATGCTCGCGCCAGCGCGGATTTGGTCACGGAAGCATTGCTTTTCGAGAGTTTGTCCGAGTGACGCTCTTCGTACTGTGGCATCTGCGACACGCTCTGCGTCAGCGATAGGCTTTTTCGTGGCGCAAGAGAACAGTTTGGGCACTCCGACGGAGATCGCTTCCTGAGGGGTCATCCGGGCACGCATTCCCATTTGCGATGGGATCAAGAAGCGGGCCAGTGTGCCGCAGAGCGCCAAGTTTTCAACATCCTGATTTCCCAAGGATCTATGTGGCCAAGGAATCGTGCACAAGTGGAGATCGCTTGCGCCGTTGCCAGAATTTCAAAGAGCTTCCCATGCCGAACGCCACAGGACACCGAAATGAGCCCGCCATCGTCGTTCTCACATCGGCCTCTTCGGCCGAGACGTTGAGCACTGCCGGGGCCGGGTCGTCCGGCGAGGAAAGACCCCCGGCGCCAGCGAGCGTGGGCGCTGGTGACACATCCGGTGAGCGTGAGGCGGTTACCTGGTCAGGCACCCGGAAAGAGCCAGATCGAGCGGAGGGGGCCGCCTTCCCTCTGGTTCTCGGGTCGGCTCAGCCGGGGAGGTCCAAAGAGCGCTCTTGCAGCTCCTGCGCGACCGTCGGTTCGCTCACCAGATCGCTGTGGCAGGCGTGCTTTCCGTCGACGACCGGGAGCGTACCGCGTTGACGGAGGAGCGCTCGTCCCTCGTCGCTCACGCCCGGGCTCCGCATGGCCGTTCGCGCGGGTTGGGAGGCAGCGTCTTTCCCACTCGCAAAGTCGACGATCTCCTTCGAGATCCGGAGGCTGCACCAATCGTGGCCGCACATTGCACAGAACTCGGTATCGACTTCGAGATCCTCGTCGTGGAGCGCCCGTGCCGTCTCGCCGTCGAATGCCAGCTCGAACTGCTTCGGCCAGTTCAAGGCCGCGCGTGCCCGCGAGAGGTCGTCGTCCCATTGTCGGGCGGCGCCGATCCCGCGCGCGATGTCGCCCGCATGCGCCGCGATCTTGTACGCGATACAGCCTGCCTTCACGTCCTCGGCCCGCGGCAAGCCGACATGCTCTTTCGGCGTCACGTAGCACAGCATCGCGGCGCCGTGGCGTGCGGCCTCGGCCGCCCCGATCGCGCTCGTGATGTGATCGTAGCCGGGGAAGACGTCCGTCACGAGCGGACCGAGCACGTAGAAGGGCGCGTCGTCGCAGACGCGCTGCTCGAGCTGCATGTTGAAGCCGATCTGATCGAGCGGGACGTGTCCCGGGCCCTCGACCATCGCCTGAACGCCGGCCCCCCGCGCGCGCTGTACCAATTCGCCGAGCGTGTGCAATTCCGCGAGCTGGGCGGCGTCGGATGCGTCGGCGAGACACCCGGGGCGGAGACCGTCGCCGAGCGAGTAGGTGACGTCGTACTCGCGCATGATGGCGCTGATCTCGTCGAAGAGCTCGTACATCGGGTTCTGTTTGCCGTGATGGAGCATCCACTTCGCGAGCAGCGAGCCGCCGCGCGAGACGATGCCCGTGGTGCGCCGTCGAATGAGCGGCAGGTGCTCGCGCAGTACGCCGGCGTGAATGGTGAAGTAGTCCACGCCCTGCTGCGCCTGGCGCTCGATCTCCCTCAGGATGACGTCGTACGTGAGGTCCTCGATGCGCCGCCCGATGATCATGGCGTAGATCGGTACGGTTCCGATCGGGACGGTCGCGTGGTCGATGATCGCCTGGCGACATTCGGCGAGATCGCCGCCGGTCGAGAGGTCCATGAGGGTGTCGGCGCCGAATTGCTGCGCCCAGTGCAGTTTCTCGACCTCGGCCGCCGTTCCGCTCGCAACCGGCGAGGCGCCGATGTTGGCGTTGATCTTGGTGGTGATCATGCGGCCAATCCCCGTCGGATCGAGTCGTTTCGGGGCACGCACCCCACAGAGCGCGGTCGGATCGTCGATCACGCGTCGACGTTGCGTGACGGTCTGGTTCACCCAGAATGCGCCCGCAGCCGGCGCGCCGGGATGGCCGCCGCTCGGGAGCGTCTCGCGCGCTGCGGACTCGGAGGGAAGATCGCCGCCGCCGCTTCCCGCGAGGTGTCGCCGATTGGCGGGAATCACCAAACGACCGCGCGCGACTTCGGATCGAATCAACTCCGGCGTGACGCATTCACGCGCCGCGACTCGTTGCATCTCGGGGGTGACGACGTTCGCGCGCGCCGCTTCGAGCTGAGTGTAGGTGGTGGCCATCGCTTCCCTCCGCCGGTGCGAACCGGGTCAGGTTCGAGGGGTCGGCAGCCCTGTGCTGCCCTCTCAGCCGCAGGCCCATCGCGGCTCCCCCAGCGTTCGGCGCCACCATGCGCCGCGCGAGCCGCGACAGTCAAGTTGAGGGGCGTTCGCTTGGAATCGCCGACTTCACTGGTACGATGCGCGGCCATGGCCGGCCGCGTCCTGGAGGGCATTCGCGTCCTCGACCTGTCCCGTGTCGTTGCCGGGCCGTTCGCGACGGCGATCCTCGCGGACCTCGGTGCGGACGTCATCAAGATCGAACGACCGCGGACGGGCGACGACTACCGCCACGGTCCGTCGAAGGAGGGGCACACCTCGCTCGCGTTCGAGAACACCAACCGCGGCAAGCGCTCCATCACGCTCGACGTCGGTACGCCCGCCGGTCGCGACGTTTTCCTCCGACTCGTGGAGCGCGCCGATGCCGTCGTCGAGAACTTTCGCTCGGGTTGGATGGCCGCGCACGGGCTCGGGCCCGAGGTGCTCCGCGCGCGGAATCCGCGTGTCGTAGTGGCCGCCCTCTCGGGTTTCGGGGCGACCGGACCGCGTGCCGGACAGGCGTCGTACGACATCGTCGCGCAGGCAAGTGGCGGGCTCATGGCGATGACGGGCTTTCCGGACGGTCCACCCGTGCGCGGCGGAGGCGCGCTTGCCGATTTCGTCGGTGGCCTCTACCTCGCGCTCGGCGTGGTCGCCGGCATCCTCGATCGCGACCGCAGCGGCCAGGCGCGGTCGCTGGATCTCTCGAATCAGGACGCCGTGTTCGCGATCACGGACTCGTGGGCGACGATCGCCGCCGGGCTCGGAATGCGCGCGGAACGCGTCGGCAATCAGCATTCGTTCAGCGCGCCCTATGACGCGCTCGAGGCACGCGACGGATGGGTGGTCGTCGGGACCGCGAGCAACAAGCTCTTTCGGCGCCTCTGCGCGGCGATCGGCCGACCCGAGCTCGCATCGGACGAGCGGTACAAGCACCATCGCGGCCGAGCTCGTCATCGCCGAGAGGTGAACGGGTTCGTCGCTACGTGGGTACGCGAGCGGACGTGCGACGAGGTATTGCGGGCGCTCGGGCCCGGCGGCGCGGACGTTCCCTGCGCGAAGGTCGCACGTCCCGACGAGCTCATCGACGATCCGCAGCTCCGTGCGCGCGGCATGGTCGAGCGTCATCCGCATCCCGTTCTCGGCGAGATCGTGCTGCACGGAAATCCGCTCAAGTTTTCGAGCGCCGAGCCGCGCGTGCACCCGCTTGCGCCCGTCCTCGGCGAGCACACGCGCGAAGTGCTGATGGAGCTCGGACTCGATGAGGCCGCCCTCGGGCGGCTTGCCGACGACGGGGTGATCTGACTCGGGACGTCAGCTCTCGAGCTCGTCGCTCGGCAGCGCGACGGAGACGTCGTCGTCCGCCAGACTCACATCCAATGCGAGCCGTTGCGGAATTGTCTCGAGCGGCGCGATTGCGGGCAGGTCGGCCGCGTTCGCGTTCAGCTCTTTCAAGCGTCGCGCGGACACCAGCACGCGCCGTTCCAGCGAGCCCATGGCATCGTTGTACGCCGTTGCCGCGGTGTTGAGCCCACGGCGCAGCTGCTCGAAATGAGAGAGCAGCGTACGCATGCGGTCGTAGAGGTCGCGTCCGAGCTTCGTCAGCTCGAACACGTTCTCGGCGACCGCCTGCTGCTGCCAGCCGTGTGCGATGGCGTAGAGGAGGGCGATCAAGCTCGTCGGGCTCGCGAGCACCACGTGCCGGACGGCGGCGAATTCGATGAGCGTCGGGTCGTGCTGCAAGGCGGCATTCAGGAACGTCTCCGCAGGCAGGAACATCACGACCAACTCGGGTGACGGTTGGAACTGTGCCCAGTAGGTCTTGGCGCCGAGCGCGGTCACGTGATCCCGGACTTGTCGGGCGTGCTCCTTCAGATTGGCGTCGCGGAGCGGCTCGTCGGTTGCTTCGAGCGCATCGAGATACGCGAGGAGCGGCGCCTTGGCATCGACCACGAGGTGACGTCCGCCCGGCAGCTGGACGATGAGATCGGGGCGACGGCGCCCGTCCTCGGTCGTGACGGTTTGTTGCTCGTGGAAGTCGCAGTGGGGGAGCATGCCGGCGAGCTCGACGACGCGGCGGAGCTGGACCTCTCCCCAGCGGCCGCGGACGCTCGGCGTGCGGAGCGCGCGGACGAGCTGTGCCGTCTCGGTTTGCAGCTGCTGCTGGCTCGCCGCGAGCGCCTGGACTTGTTCCGTCAGTGCCGAGTAGGCGCCGACGCGGTCTTTCTCCACGGATTGCAGCTGGCTACCGACGCGGTCGAGCGATTCCCGGATCGGTTTCACGAGCTCGTCGATTGCGCGCCGGCGATGGTCGAGATCGCCCGACGCGCGCTGCTGGAAATCGCCGAGGGCGGCCTTCGCGAGCGCGAGGAAGGACTCGTTGTTGCTCTGGAGGGCCTTCGCCGAGAGGGCCTCGAATGCTTCGCGCAGCGCCGATTCCGCCGCCTGGACGAGCGCGGCCTTCTCGCTGCCGGCCGCGCGCTCGCTCGCGAGGGAGGCCGCGACGCTCGCCTCGGCGGCGCGCGCCGCGGCGGCCGTCGCTTGCGCATCGACGAGACCGCGCTCGAGGGAGGCGAGTCGCTGCGACCGTTCGTCGAGCCGCGCCGCCAGATCCGCTATCCGTGCCTCCCCATCTCGCGCGAGGTGCGCGCGCCGCGCGCGCGTGACGAGCAGCGTTCCGACGATCCCGAGCAGCAGCCCTGCGAGTCCCGCGAGCGCGAGCGCAACGGGCGGTATGGTCGTCACGGCCGAGGAGTGTTTCACCGGGCTTGCCGAAGAGTCAACGCGAACGTCAGCCGCTGGCGCACGCCGCTCCCATCGCGATCGCGATTGGGCTAGGTTCCCTGCGCATGAAGATCGGCATCGGCATCGGCGACATCGGTGGAGCCCCGGCGGACGTGAACGGCATCCTCGCGCAAGCGAAGCGTGCCGAGGCAGACGGCTTCGCGAGCGCATGGCTCGCGAACATCTTCGGTTTCGATGCGATCATGATGTCGGCGCTGTGCGCGCGCGAGACCAGTCGTCTCGAGGTCGGCACTGCAGTCGTCCCGACCTTTCCCCGTCATCCGACCGCCATGGCGCAGCAGGCGATGACGGCGCAGGCCATCGCGAGCGGCCGATTCACGCTCGGCATCGGGTTGTCGCATCAGGTCGTCATCGAAACCATGCTCGGCCTCTCGTTCGCGAAGCCCTATAGCCACATGAAGGAGTACCTCGCGGTCTTGGCGCCGCTCGTGCGGACCGGCAGCGCCATGCATCAGGGCGATGAGTATCGGGTCGCGGCGAGCCTGAACGTCCCGGGTGGACAGCCGTGCCAAATCCTCGTCGCGGCCCTCGCGCCGAAGATGTTGGCGCTCGCCGGGGCGGTTGCCGACGGTACCATCACATGGATGACCGGTCCGAAGACGATCCGCGAGCATACCGTTCCACGCATCTCGGAAGCGGCCGCGGCGGCCGGTCGCCCCGCGCCCCGCGTCGTCGTCGGACTGCCAGTCGCCGTCACGAAGGACCCGGCGGCGGCGCGGCGTTCCGCGGCGCAGCAGTTCGCGATTTACGGCACCTTGCCGTCTTATCGCGCGATGCTCGATCGCGAGGGGGCGGAGGGGCCGGCCGACGTCGTGATCGCAGGCGACGAGGCAACGGTTGGCGCGCAACTCGCGGAGCTCGGGACGGCCGGCGCCACCGATTTTCTCTGGGCGCCCTGCCCGGTCGAAGGGGACGGCGATGCGGTCGCGCGCACGCGCGAGCTCGTGGCGAAGCTCGCCCGCGGCTAGAACGGACC
The DNA here is from genome assembly GCA_963774015.1 of uncultured delta proteobacterium. Lineage (GTDB taxonomy): Bacteria > Desulfobacterota > Binatia > UTPRO1 > UTPRO1 > UTPRO1. The sequence goes on along the minus strand of CAVZDH010000011.1, from coordinate 213,511 downwards.
TCAGGAAGCGTCGGTAGCGAGCTTGCGAACGAGGCCCCGAAGCTCTCGTTCGAGCGACGGCAGCGGAAGCTCGCGCGTGGAGCGCGTGCGAAAGAGCGTGAGGCCCTCGAGCATCGCCACGACGAGAGCGGCTCGACGCTCGGCGCGCGGGCGGCCGAGCGCGGGCTCGCAGTCGAGCAAGGCGTCGACCAGTCGCCGCCAGTAGGCACGGTAGAACGCTTGCATCGCTTCGGCCACGGCCGCATCGCGTGCGGCGAGGGCCCAAAGCTCCCAGAAGAAGCGCGCCCGATCGGCGTCGAGTTGGTCCCGTAGGACGGCGGCGAGGATGTGCTCGAGACGGTTCGCCGCCGCGTCTGCGAGCTCCGGCTCGACGCGGAATACCGCCTCGGCTCGCTCGAGATAACGCTCGAGAAGGCCCCGCACGACGTCCTGCTTGGTCGGGTAATAGTACTGGAGATGGCCTGGACGGACCCCGGCGCGGGCAGCGATCTTGCGGGTCGAGAGCCGGGCATACCCCTCGTCGATCAGGACGTGCGTCGCCGCGTCGAGGATCGCCTCGACGCGCGTACGACCTTTCTGGAGCACCGCGGTGCCGGGGCGGTGCCGCGTGGTTCGGGTACTCATCGGGCCGACGTCGGTAGTGGTTCGACGCCGAACCGAGATGACGGCCTCCGCTGGTCACGCGAGGCCGATCGAGCTACAGGGGCGCTCTTCGAAAACCTTGCTAGGTCGTTTGCCCAATACATTCGAGCGTCTGTAGGGGCGGCGGCCGACGCTGTCAACTTCGTCGGGCGGGCGCGTACGCGCCGAGGAGGGCGGGTCTTCGGACGCGCCAAGGGCGAGGTCGCGGAGGCGATGATCGCACGAGCAGGCGAGCAGATTGCCAGGCTGAATGCGCACCTGGAGCACGCGCTCGGTCGCGCCGCGTACTTCAACGGAGCCGAGTTCGGCTGGGCCGATCTTTCCGTGCTGCCGCACGTGAATGCGGCCGCGAGCGTGAACGGGTTTCCCCCACCGGCCGGCTCCGTGCTCGCGCGTTGGCTCGATCGGGTGCGCGCACGGCCGAGTGTGCAGCGGGTCGTCGCCGAAGCCCTCGGCTCGATGAGCGGCTTCGAGATGCTGCCGCAGCTCGTCGAGGCCGGGATGTTCGTGCGCGAGTATCGCGACCATCGGCTCGAGTGGATGAGGCGGCGGACCATTCGTTTCTCGACGGAGCTCGCGTGACCGCCGATCGCCTTGCGTCGGTACAGGGCCTTGCGTAGGACGTTCCCTCCGCAGCGTTTCCGCCATCGTCTCGCCGTTCCAGACCAACAGCCAGGAGTCGTCATGGATTTGCAGCTCGCCCCCACGCACCTCGAGTTTCGCGATCAACTCCGCACGTGGCTCGCCGCGAACATGCGCCGGCCGTGGCGTGAGGAGCTCCGGAATCCGCGGCGACCGAGGACGGTCTCATGGAGTTTCGCCGCGCGTGGCAGAAGAAGCTCTACGACGCGGGTTATCTCGGGATGGACTGGCCTCGCGAGTGGGGCGGCCGCGGTGCAGGGGAGGTCGAGAAGGCGATCTTCGAGGAGGAGATGGCACGCGCCGACGCGCCGCCGATCCTGAATACGCTCGGGATCGGCCTCCTCGGTCCGGCGCTCATCCATCACGGCAGCGAGGAGCAACGCCGTCGCTTCATTCCGCCCATGCTCGCGGGCGACGAGATCTGGTGTCAGGGGTTCAGCGAGCCGGGGGCGGGCAGCGACCTCGCGTCGCTGCGCACGAGCGCGCGACTCGACGGCGACGTGTTCGTGCTGAACGGGCAGAAGATCTGGACGACCTTCGGCCCGTGGGCGGACTGGATCTTCGTCTTGGCGCGCACCGACTCGAAGGATCGCTACGGCGGGATCTCCTTCATTCTCTGCAAGCTCGACACGCCCGGCGTGACCGTCCGTCCGCTTCGGCAGATCACGGGTGAGAGCGAGTTCGGCGAGGTGTTCTTCGAGGACGCGCGCGTGCCGCGCGAGCAGCTGATCGGGCAGATCGGTGAAGGTTGGCGGATCGCGATGACGGTGCTCGCGTACGAGCGTGGTGCCATGTCGCTGGCGGCGTCGGTCAGGTTCGGGCGCGATCTCGAGGCGCTCGCCGCGGCCTGCAAGCAGTACGGACGCACGAGCGCGGCCGTGCGCGAAAAGCTCGCGCGCCTTCTGGTCGAGAACGAGGTGATGCGCGCCAACGGCATTCGCACCCTCGCGTATTTCGCCGAAGGGAGGGCGCCGGGCGCCGAGTCTTCGATCGAGAAGATCTACTGGAGCGAGTTCGACAAGCGCTTCCGCGACGCCGCCCTCGACATCCTCGGTCCCGGCGGACAGCTGCTGCGGAGGAGCCCTGACGCGCGGCCCGACGTCGATTGGGCGCGCGAGTTCCTCTGGTCGCGCGCCGGTACCATCTACTCGGGATCGTCCGAGATCCAACGCAACATCATTGCGAAGCGGGTGCTCGGCCTGCCGCAGGATGCGCGATGAGGTTCGAGCTTTCCGACGATCAGGCGCTGTTGCGCAGCTCGACGCGTGATTTCCTCTCGAGCGAGCTTCCGCTGGAGAAGAGTCGTGTGGTGATGGAGCATTCCAAAGAGGGTTACGACCCGGCGGAATGGCGCCGCCTCGCCGACATGGGCTACCTCGGCCTGGTCTTGCCGGCGCGCGCGAGTGGGCAGGGTCTCGGTGCCGTCGAGCTCGCGATCGTTCAGGAGGAGATGGGCCGCCTTTGCGTTCCGGGGCCGTTCCTCGACGTCGTGGTGGCAGCGTCGGCGTTGGCCGCTGCCGGCACGCACGATGCGCTCGTCCGCGACGTGGCGGCCGGAAGAAAGATCGTCACGATCGCCCGTCACGATGCGCCGTTCGCCGGGACCCCGACCAGCCTACCAATCGTGAGCAGCGATCGTATCCGCGGCACGAAATACTTCGTCCCGTTCGCCGCCAGCGCCGACGCGCTTGTTGGTGACGACCGGCGACGGTCTGGCGCTCGTCGAGAGTCCGTTCGAGGTGACGCCGCTGCAGACGCTCGACCTCGCGCAGCGCTTCGGCGATGTGGCGTTCGACCACGCGCTGACGCCGGTCGGGTCGCTCGCATTGCTCGAGCGTGTCGACCGGCTCGCGGCGGTCGGTGCGAGCGCGATGTTGCTCGGGCTCATGAGCCGGTGCCTCGAGATCACCCTCGAGTACGTACAGACCCGCCAGGCCTTCAAACGGCCGATCGGCGCGTTTCAGGCCCTGCAACACCGCATGGCCGACATGCTTCTCAAGGTGGAGTCGACGCGCTCGGCGGTCTATCGCGCCGCGTGGTGTTTCGACACCGACGCGCCCGAAGCGTCCCTCGCGTGTGCTGCCGCCAAGGCCTATGCGGGCGATTCGGCGCGGTACGTCTGCGGTGAGGCGATCCAAATGCACGGCGGCATTGGATTCACCTGGGAGCTCGATCTCCATCTCTACTTCAAGCGAGTCAAGACGCTCGAGCAGCACCACGGGTCGACCGAGTCGCAGCTCGAAGCGGCGCTCGCCGCGGTGGGGTACTAGCCCGCATTTCTCACCAGATCCCTGCTGCGAGCGCCAATCGCACGCCATCTCGGGCCGTACTCGCGCCTCGCTCCTCGACGGACTGTTCAGTCCGCCTGCGTCGCTCGACGCTGCGCTCGGCCCGATCTGCGCACGCTTGACGCTCTCGCGACGTGGACCTGGTGAGAAATGCGGGCTCCAGGGAACCTCCCTGGGCAGAGCTTCCCTCGCTAGCGCCGGTCGGTCCTGGCGGCGGTGAGCGCGTCGAGGACCGCCAGCACGCGCGGCGTGTCGTCGTAGCGTAGCGTCTGCCAGCCGAGCGTTCGTGCCGTCTTCAAGTTGACGCCGAGATCGTCGACGAAGAAGAGCCCCGTGTGGGGAACCCCGAGCTTGTCGCGCGTGAGCTCGTAGATCGCCGGTTCTGGTTTTCGCATGCCGACCTCGCAGGAGTCGACGACCACGTCGAACAGGCCGTCGACGTCGATCAACGATCGCCAATCCTCGCGCCACTCGGGGATGTTGTTGGTGAGGAGCGCCGTCGGCATGCGGGCGTGCAGGCGTGCCGCCGCCGTCGACGATCTCCGTGCGGAGACGTTGCGTGCTTCCGGCTCCGGCATTGCCCATGAAGTTGCGGGCGTCTTCTTCCGAGACGTCGGGCCCGTGCTCGCGCGCGAGCTTCCGCAGGCGCGCTATGAAATCGGCAAACGTCGCTTGGCCCCGTTCGACCGCGGACCAGATCCCGTCCTCGTCGTGAAAGAGGTCGCGCCGAATGGCGCGCCAGGCGTCCGCCGTGAGCCCATGCCGGTCGCCGAACGCTTGCACCGACTCGACGCCACCCGCCAGAAAGACTCCGCCGAGGTCGAACACCGCGGCCTCGACGCGCTCCGTATCGATCCCTTCGATGACCATGCCGGGTGGTCACTACCGGTGACGAAAAAGCCTGTCCATCGCGGTCCCCGCGCATGCCGTGCCGTCTTGCTCTGCCGGAAGGTGCAGCGTATCAAGATCGCCCTACGGCGGAGGTTCCGATGGCCTACGAAGTCTTCGAGATCGCGCGCGACGCGCACGTCGCGACCTTGTGGCTCGCCAATCCCGCCAAGCGGAACGCGATGGGTCCCGCGTTCTGGGACGAGCTCCCGCGCGTGATGGACGAGCTCGTGAACGACGAAGCGGTGCGGGCGATCGTGATCGCGGCGCGTGGCGACCATTTCACCGTCGGCCTCGATCTGAAGAGCATGAGCGGCGGCATCATCGAGGGCGGCCAGGGGGCCGGCGCGCGCAAACGCCTCCTCGACTTCATTCTGAAGATCCAACGCGCCGTCACCGCCGTCGCCCGCTGCGAGAAGCCCGTGATCGCCGTAGCCCACGGCTACTGCATCGGCGGCGGAATCGACCTGTTGACCGCATGTGACATTCGCGTCGCCGCCGCGGACGTCACCTTCGGCATTCGCGAGACCAAGATGGCGATGGTGGCCGACGTCGGAACCTTACAGCGGCTGCCGGGCATCATCGGACGCGGGCACGTCGCCGAGCTCGCGTTCAGTGGCGACGACTTCGGCGCCGAGCGCGCGCGCGCCCTCGGCTTCGTGAATCACGTCTATCCCGACCAGGCGTCCGCCTTGGCGGCGGCGCGCGCCCTTGCGGCCCGGATCGCCGCGAATTCGCCGCTCGCGGTCACGGGAACGAAGCGGGTCCTCGAGTATTGTGCGGACAAGAGCGTCGAGGACGGGCTCACGTACGTCGCCACCTGGAACGCGGCATTCGTGGCGAGCGAGGATCTCCAGGAGGCCGTCATGGCGTTCTTCGAGAAACGTCCGCCGACGTTTCGCGGTCGCTGATCTGCCGTGGGCGTCGCATTGCCGCTTCCGCGGCGGGCGGCTTGTATGACACACTGTCTCTTCGCGCGTGCGCTGGGACGACCGCGCCCGCGCCACCCTGAACAGACGACTCTGGAGGTTTCCTCATGACGATCGAGCAGCATTTGTCGCGCGAGTTCTTGCGTGTCGTAGAAGAGGCGGGCATCGCCTGCGCCCGGACCATGGGGCAAGGCCAGCGCCGGCACTCCGACCAGGTCGCCGTCGAGGCCATGCGCAAAGCGATGGACACGTTGCCGATGCGCGGCACCATCGTGATTGGCGAAGGCGAGCGCGACGAGGCACCCATGCTGTTCATCGGCGAGAAGGTCGGTCGCCAGATGCCGGACGAGCCGGAGGTCGACATCGCGGTCGACCCGTTCGAAGGCACCAACCTCTGCGCGACCGGCGAGCCGAACGCCATCGCGGTACTGGCTGCCGCGAACAAGGGCGGTCTCCTGCATGCGCCGGATTGCTACATGGAGAAGATCATCGTCGGCCCGGCGGCCAAGGGCGCGGTGCACCTCGACGCGACGCCGAAGGAGAATCTCCAGGTCATCGCGAAGCGCCTCGGACGGCAGGTGAGGGACCTCGTGGTGATCGTCCTCGATCGCCCGCGTCATGAGCAGCTCATCGAAGAAATCCGGAGTGCCGGCGCGCGCATTCGGCTGATTTCCGACGGGGATCTGTCGGCCGGCATCTCGGCCGCCGTGCGCGGCACCAACGTCCACGCGGTGATGGGCATCGGGGGCGCCCCGGAGGGCGTATTGGCTGCGGCTGCGATCCGGTGCCTGAACGGCGGCATGCAGGGACGATTGGTGCCCACCAAGGAAGGTCAAGAGGATCGCATGCGGGCGATGGGGATCACCGATCCTCGCCGCATCTTCACCGAGCGCGACTTGGCACCCGGTCCGGAAATCATCTTCGCCGCGTGTGGTGTCACCGACGGCAACTTCATGCGCGGCGTGCGGTTCTTCGGCCACGGCGTTCGCACGAGCTCGCTCCTCATGTCGCTCAGCGACCGGATGATTCGCTTCGTCGATTCGGTACGCTTGGACGGGACGCCGGACGTGGTGGTCGAGTTCTGAGCGGACGGGAAGGTGCCGGGGGCGTCGGTCCGAGCGCCCGGCGCCCCCCGGCGTCGTTTTCAGGCGGACAGCGGCAGATCGCTTCGCGGCGCCGTCCGGGTGTCCGACAGGATGCCGAGCTTCCGGTAGCGGTCCTCGGTGCGCTCGGTGATGAGCCCGAGACGGACGAGGTTCGGTACGACGGTGTGCATGTAGACCTCGCTGTTGAGCGCGGCCCAGTTCGGCAGGCTCCACGTCACGCGCACGACGGCTTCGGGATCGAGCCCATACTTCGGACCGAGGTCGTGCAGCATGTCGAGCTGCTGATTGGCGTTCAGCGCCTCGAGAATCTCGAAGGCGAATTCCTCGAACTCGATCATCTCCTCGGGCGTCGCCTTCTGTACGAGGCGTCGCATGGTGAGCACGCCGAACGCCGCATGGCGCGACTCGTCGAGCTCGACGCGACGGAGGATGTCCTTCAGCAGCGGGTTGGTCGTCATCGACTTGATGATGTCGAAGATGCCGACCGCCACGCCCTCGAAGAGACATTGCATGCCGAGCGTCTTGAGCTTCCACGTCGGCGCGGCGAGCAGCTTGTCGAGCAAGACCTTGATGGTGGGCGACACGGGGTACAGCACGCCCATCTTCCGCGCGAGGAACTTGGAGATGACCTCGACGTGTCGCACCTCGTCGATTACTTGCGAGCCGGCGTACCATTTCTGGTCCATCGTCGGACACGCGTTGGTGAGTTGGCCGCACAGCTGTAACGCCGCCTGCTCGCCGTGCAGGAGTTGCGACATCGTGTGCGCGAACTCGTCGCGCGCGGCGTCGCGACAGGTCGCGTCGTCGGCTCCCATGCTTTGCAGGACGCCCGCGAGCAGCGAGGAATTCTCACGCGGCAGGAACCACTCGTCGCTCGGAAACGGGACCGACCAATCCACGTCCGTCTCGGCGTTCCATTGGCCCTGCTTGCCTCGTTCGTAGAGCTGGCGGAGCTCCTCGACCTCGCTGCCGTACTCCCACGTCCAGTGCAGCGACAACGGAACGTCGACGTCAACGTGCTTGCGTATGTGGGCGATCTGCTCTTCGTCGACGTGCTCGATGACCTCGAATTCCTCGATCATGCGGCGTTGTCCGGGCATCAGTCTTTCCATGGAAGACTCCTCGATGACGTGCGACGAGCTCGTCGACCATCCGACGAAGGCGGCGCGGGTTGATGGCAGCCGAATCAAATTGCCAGGTGGCGTCTGCGCCGAACAGCAAGCAAATCAGCATCGTGGCCACGTCGAGGTTGTCGGCATGACGATCATGACACTCGGGCAGCCGATCGAGCATCGCCGCCAGCTCACCGACGATCTCCGCGTTGAGCGCGGCGAGCCGCTTGCGGAGTTGCGGACGTCGGAACGCGGCGACACCGATCTCCGCGAAGAGCACGCTACGGTCGCGATCGGCCGGAAACTCGATGAAGAGGAAATCGAGTCCGCGCGCGAGAGCGCGCTCCGGGTCGAGCACGTCGAGCTCGGCGCGCAACGGCGTGCGCAAATCTTCGACCACCTGATCGACCGTCGCGATGAAGAGATCTTCCTTGGACACGAAATAGTGGTGGATCAGGCCGGCGGGAACGCCGGCTTCTGCGGCGATGCGCTGGACGGACGCCTCCGCGATGCCGTGTTTCAGGATCGCCGTCCGCAGGCCGTCGATGATCTGACTGCGCCGTGGTCCAGCAAGGCTCGGGCGACCCATAGATAGTTTGGTTACTAAACCAATCTATCTCGGTCAAGACGTCCGATCAGCTTCCGGGCTCGCGGGCGCTTTGCTAGCGTTCGCGCGTGCACGCCGATCGGGAGGAGCGCCTGCGGATCGCCGAGATGTTCCACTCGATCCAGGGCGAAGGCGGGCTCGTCGGCATGCCGTCGTTCTTCATCCGCACCACGGGGTGCAACCTCCGCTGCGACTGGTGCGACACTCCGTACACCTCGTGGGAGCCCGAGGGAGAGTGGTACGCGATCGCCGACATCGCAGCCGCCGTGCCGGCGGCGACGCGGCACGTGGTGATCACGGGCGGGGAACCGATGCTGTGGGGGAATCTGCCCCGGCTTGCCGCCGAGCTTCGCGCCGGTGGTCACCATCTGACGGTCGAAACGGCCGGGACCGTCTTCCAGGCGCTGGAGTGCGACTTGATGTCGATTTCTCCCAAGCTCGCCAATTCCGATCCGGGACCACATCGGCCCGCCGGGGTACGCACGGAGCATGCCGCGCGACGGCGCGACGTCGGCGTTCTGGCGCGTCTCTTGGAGCGCTACGTGTGTCAGCTGAAGTTCGTCGTCGCCGAGCCCGCGGACCTCGACGAGATCGAGGTGCTCCTGGCGACGCTGCCGCCCGTCGCGTCCGAGACGGTGTTGCTCATGCCGCTCGGGGTCGATCCGGTGGAAGTGCGTCGCCGCGGCCGGTGGCTCGCCGAGCTGTGCAAAGAGCGCGGCTACCGCTATACGCCCCGCCTCCACATCGATCTCTACGGCGATACTCGAGGAACCTGAGGAGGAAGCATGAAGCGTGTCGAGTTTTTCTATGACTACGCGAGCACATACAGCTATCTCGCCCATCGGCCGATCGAGGAGCTCGCCGAGCGCCACGACGCCGAGCTGGTATTCAAGCCCATGGTGCTCGGCTTCGTCTTCAAGGCGACGGGCAACAGCATGCCCGCGGCGGTTCCAGCGAAAGCTGCATACATGGTCCACGACGTGCGCCGCTGGGTTCGGCACTACGGGGTGCCGTTTCACATGCCGAGCGTCTTTCCGGTGAACACGATTCGCGCGCTCCGTACTGCGATCGCCGCTCTCGAAGAAGGTGTATTCCCGGCGTTTCATCACGCCGTGATGCAGGCTTATTGGGCAAACGACCAAGACATTGGGGACGGCGAGGTCCTGACGGCACTTGCCACCAGGGCGGGGCTCGATGGCGTCCGGCTGGTTGCACGCACCGAGGAGCTGGCGATCAAAGACAAGCTCAAGGCCAATACCGACGAGGCGATTCGACGCGGTGTTTTCGGAGCACCGACTTTTTTCGTCGGGGATCAAATGTTCTGGGGTAACGACCGCTTGCTCTTCGTGGAAGAGGCGCTGGTGGCCTGAGGATGCGAAAATACTTCGGCCCGAGTGCCGAGGTTTCGGTTGGCGGCCGGACACTGGCGCGTGATAGGACGGCGCGCGGGTAGCGGTGGGGAGGGGGTCTCAACCCAGTATGTCCAAGATCATGCTCATCAACGTCACCCACGCGGAGGAAAGCCGCGTCGGGATCGTTGACGACGGCCAGCTCGAATCCTTCGAGATCGAATCCTTCAGCCGGGAGCACCTGAAGGGGAACATCTATAAAGGTGTCGTCCGGCGGATCCACCCGGCGATCGAGGCGGCCTTCGTCGACATCGGCGCCGATCGCGATGCCTTTCTGCCCCTCGACGAGATCTGCTTCCGGAACCTTCCCGGCGGCCGGAGCGCGGGCGGGGGCACCAACGAGAAGGGCGAAAAGGGCAGGCGACGCATCAAGGAGGTCCTGAAATCCGGGGACGAGATCCTGGTGCAGATCATCAAGGAGCAGTTCACCAACAAGCCGCCCACGCTGTCGACGTTTTACTCGTTGCCGGGACGGTATCTGGTGTTGCTGCCCGGATCCGAAGACGCCGGGATCTCACGCAAAATCGAGGGTGAAGAGCGCGTCCGGGTCCGTGAGATGATCGAGAGCCTCAACCCGCCAGCGGGCTGTGGGATCATCGTCCGGACCGCGGCGGGTTTCGACGAGGATCACGGCGAGCTCGAGCGCGACCTCGCCTATCTCACCCGTCTCTGGGACAGCATCAAGCAGAACGGCGATACCAAGCGTGGCCCGGCGCTGATCTATCGCGAGCACGACCTCGTTCTCAGAAACATCCGCGACTACTTCACGCCGGATATCGACGAAGTGTTCATCGACAACGAGGAGGTCTACGAGCGCGCCAAGGACTTCCTGCACAACATCATGCCCGGCAAGGAGCACCTGCTGCACTTGTACCAGGGTGACCAGCCGATTTTCTCGCGGTTCGGGCTCGAGACGCAGATCGAATCCATCTACAAGCGGCGCGTCGCGCTGAAGTCGGGCGGCTCGATCGTCATCGACGGTACCGAGGCCTTGACTGCCATCGACGTGAACTCCGGCGGCTCGATGCGCGGGACCAATCAAGAAGAAACCGCGCACAAGACGAATCTCGAGGCCGCCCGCGAAGTGGCACGCCAGCTGCGCTTGCGAGATCTCGGCGGCATCATCGTGGTCGATTTCATCGACATGCGCGTGCAGAGTCACATCGCCGACGTCGAGCGCGCGCCTGCGCGAGGCGATGCGGCCGGAGAAGGCGCGTCACGACGTCGGACGGATCTCACGTCTCGGGTTGCTGGAGATCTCCCGACAGCGCCTGAGGCCGGCGGCCGTGGCGAGCTCGTACACCGCCTGTCCCATGTGCGAGGGCCATGGCTCCATTCGCACCGCCGAGTCGGCCGCGCTCGGAACGTTGCGCAAGATCCACCACCGCGTTGCCGAGGGCGACATTGCGCAGATGAACGTGACGCTGCCACGCGACGTCGCGATGTACCTTTTGAATCAGAAGCGCGACGATCTCGCGACGCTCGAGCGACGGTATTCCGCGCGCATCCAGATCATCATCAGTGACAAGCTCATGCCGCACCAGAGCGAGATCGAGACGCGCACGCGCGAGGTGACCGCGCCGGTCGCCGTCGTCCGGCCGGGAGAGGTCGCGCCGGCGGATCGCGTGAGCCCCCCGAGTCTCGCGGCGGCGCGCAGCGCCGCGCGTCGGCCGGCGTCGAGCGGGGTCGGGTATGCGCGAGGACCGGCGACGCCCACCCGTGAGGGCGAGGACGCCGACGCCATGCAGCGTCGTCGTCGACGCGGGGGACGGGGGCGGCGAGGCGACGTTGCAGAGGGGGCGCGCCTCCCGGCGGAAACGGCACCGGTCATCGCCGCTGCTCCGGAGGTGGCAAGTCCCGTCGCACTCGAGGTGCGCGACGAGGGATCCCATCGGCACTTCGACGAGGCATCGCCGGTGACGGAGCACGCGATCGCTCCCGAGCCCGCGATCGAGCCGCAGATCGGCACCGAAGCGCTAGCGCTCGAGACGGTGGAGCCGCCGGCGGCGCCCGTCGACCGGACGGCCGCGATACTCGCGGCCTCGAACGGCGGCTGGATCGAAGCCATGGCTCCTTTCGTCCCGAGCGATCGTGACGCCTCTGGAGCGGCAGCCGAGGCGCGCCGCCGGCGTCGACGTGGTGGCCGACGGGGAGGCCGCGGCCGGCGGCCGGGAGTCGGGGCGTCGCCCGAGCGCGGATCGGAAGGCGGAGGCTCGGCATTCGAAAAGGCCTCGGCGCCGAACGAGGTCGACCATGAGGCGGCCGGGCAGGACGTGGTGTCAGCGGCGGAAGGCTCGCGGTCGCCGTCGCGCCGGCGCCGGCGCCGGGGTGGAAGCGGCCGCCGTCGGTCCCTGCACGAGGGGGGGAGCTCCGCAGAGCCGTCCGACGGGACGCCCACGGCGGCGGTGACGGCCCCGGCCGAACCGGCGGGAGACTCGTAGGGTTCCGCTTGGCATACGAAAGTCCCATCCGCTATACGGGCCGAAAGGCCGCCGCGTCCCACCACAGGCAAACCAAAAGGAGTCGATCATTTCGAACAAGATCTTCGTCGGCAATTTGAGCTTCGACACGACCCAGGACGAGCTCTCCGCGTTGTTGTCGCAAGCGGGAAAAGTCTCCCGCGTACACATCGGTACCGATCGCGAAACCGGCCGCTCACGCGGATTCGCTTTCGCCGAGTTTGCTTCCGACACAGAGGCCGCAGACGCGATTCGAAAGTTCGACGGCTACGATCTCGGGGGACGTCGCCTGCGCGTGAATAGTGCGGAGGATCGTCCCCAGCGACCTGCCGGTGGTCCTGGCGGAGGCTATCGCCCATCTCCTGCTCCGCCACGTCCGGCGTTCTCCGCGCCCCAGAACATGTTCGCGGCCGGTGACCCTTTCGCGAGCGAGGTCGGGCTCGGGGGGCGGCCCAACAAGAACAAGGGTAGTCGCCGCGGCCTTCGCGCGCGCAAGCGCAGCCTCGGCGGATATTGAGCGTGCCCGGCTCGGCCGGGCGTGTGCTCGTCGAGCCGTGAGACCGCGGCTCGGGTGACAGCGAGATCGTTCGCATGGAATTTGCGCCGCGATGCCCGACGTGCCGGAGTCCGGTGCATTGGGCTGGAAACGCGCATCGCCCGTTCTGCTCGGAGCGTTGCCAGCTCGTGGACCTCGGCGGATGGGCCACCGAGCAGTATCGCATCCCGGGGCCGTCGGTCGCGCCGCCATCAGCGGACGACGATGACTCGAGCGAGACCGGCTCGGCGTGATTCACGCGACCGCAGTCGTCGATCCTGCCGCCGACATCCATCCGAGCGTCAACATCGGACCCTATGTCGTCATCGACGGGCCGGTTCGGATCGGCGCTGAAACGCACATCATCGCTCATGCAGTACTGCGCGGGGCGACCCGCCTCGGAAGGCGCAACGTCGTTCATCCCGGTGTCGTTCTCGGCGGGGAGCCGCAAGACCTCGCGTTTGGTGGGGGGGAGAGCTTTCTCACGATCGGCGACGACAACGTCTTCCGGGAGCACGTGACGGTCCATCGCGGAACGGCCGCCGGAAGCACGACCGTCATCGGCAACGGCAATTACTTCATGCAGGCTGCGCATATCGCCCACAATTGCCGCGTCGGTGACGCCGCCGTCGTCGCGGGCGGGGCATTGCTGGCCGGGCACGTCGAGCTCGCCGACCGGGCGTTCGTCTCGGGGAACTGCGTCGTGCATCAGCACGTACGCATCGGTCGCTTCGCCCTTTTGCGCGGTCTCTCGCGGACGAGCCGCGACGTGCCGCCGTTCTGCCTGATGGACGGCACGCACACCGTACGGGGCGTCAACGTCGTGGGCCTCAAGCGCGCCGGCTTCGAGGGCGCGCGCATCGCGGCCATCCGTCGTGCGGTCGGTCGGCTCTTCGGCCGGCCGAGGCACCTCGGGCGGGCACTCGCGGAGCTCGAGGCCCGCGCGGACACCGACGACGTGCGGGAGCTCGTCGCCTTCATTCGGGCGTCGAAGCGGGGTGTATGCGTCGCGCCGCGGGCGCGCGGCCCCCATGTGCCCGATCCGTCGGAATGACCGGACCTAGAGTTGCAATCACGCGCCGAAGCCGAGTAGATTCACTCGGGCCGCCCTCTGATGGAAAGAAATCGTCGTTTCATCGTCGGCGCGACCATCATCGTCGCCGCCGTCGCCTACCTCGTATACACGGGCATTCGCGAAACCTCGGTGTACTACCTCACCATCGAGGAGCTGCTCTCCCAGCGCCAGGCCGTCGCAGGCGAGGGGCTCAGGGTCGCGGGTCGGGTCGGTGCGAACAGCGTCGTGTGGAACGCCGCGACGCTCGATCTGAAGTTCAGGCTCGCCAACTTCGAGGACAGCGACGGTGTCAACGTCGCCTACAACGGCATCCTGCCCGACATGTTCGCCGAAGGCCGTGATGTCATCGTCGAAGGCACGTATGACCGAGACGGATCGTTCCACGCACGCACGTTGCTGACGGCGTGTCCGTCCAAGTACGAGGCGGAAGCGGCCGTAGTCGCGAAGGAGTGAGGCTGGCATGATCGAGATCGGCGTTCTCGCGCTTCGCTTGGCGCTGATCGGCGGGCTCTACGCCGTGCTGACGGCACTGTACGGTGCGTGGGCACGCCGTCCCGCGCTCGTACGCTCGAGTCGCCAAGCGGCCTACGTGGTCCACGCGCTCGTCGCGATCGCGGCCGCCGTGCTGTGGCATGCGCTCGTCACGCGCGACTTCTCGCTCGAGTACGTCGCGTCGTACTCCTCGTCGACGTTGTCATTGCCGTATCGGATCGCGGCGCTCTGGGGCGGGCAAGCGGGGTCGTTGCTCTTCTGGGTGCTCATCCTGACCTCGATGAGCACGATCGTTCATCTGCAGAATCGTGACCGCAATGCCGCGCTGATGCCGTACGTCACCGCGACGTTGATGACCATCGCAATCTTCTTCCTCGCGCTCTTGGTCTTCATCACCGGGCCCTTCCAGCGTCTGCCGGTGCCGGCCGCCGAGGGCGCCGATCTGAACCCGCTTCTCCAGAACTACTGGATGTTGATCCATCCGCCGTCGCTCTATCTCGGCTACGTCGGCTGCTCGATACCCTTTGCGTTCGCGGTGGCCGCGCTCGCAACCGGACGGCTCGGCGACGTGTGGATTCGAACGACCCGCCGTTGGACGCTGTTCGCCTGGTTCTTTCTCACGGTCGGCAACATGCTGGGCGCGCGGTGGGCGTACGAGGAGCTCGGCTGGGGCGGCTACTGGGCATGGGATCCGGTGGAGAACGCGGCGTTCATGCCGTGGCTGTGCTGCACCGCGTTTCTGCATTCGGTGATGATCCAAGAAAAGAAGAACATGCTGAAGATGTGGAACATGGTGCTCGTGCTCCTCACCTTCTGCCTGACGATCTTCGGCACGTTCCTCACCCGCAGCGGTGTCGTCTCGTCGGTGCACTCGTTCACGCAGTCGGGGCTCGGGCCGTTCTTCGTCGCGTTCTTGCTCGCGATCATCGCCATCGTGACACTCTTGGTGGTGTGGCGGCGCCCTCTGCTCAGGGGAGAGAACGAGATCGACTCGTTTCTGTCGCGTGAAGCCTCGTTCCTCTTCAACAATCTCCTGCTCGTCGGCATCGCTTTCGCCACCTTCTGGGGTACGGTGTTTCCGGTGATCTCCGAAGCCGTGCGCGGGATCAAGATCACGGTCGGTCCGCCGTTCTTCAACAAGGTGAACGCCCCCCTCGGTTTGGCCCTGCTGTTCATGACCGGCATCGGGCCCGTGATTGCGTGGCGCCGCGCGAGCGCTCGCAACTTACGGCGGAGCTTCACGATGCCGTTGGCGCTCGGCTTCGCAACCGGCGTCGTGATCTTCATTGCCGGCTGGCGCAACTACTACGCGGTCGTCTGTTTTTCGTTGTGCACGTTCGTTCTGGCGACGATTTTCATGGAGTTCTACCGCGGCACCCGCGCGCGCCAAGCGCTGATGGGCGAGCCGGCGCCGCGTGCGCTCGCCAATCTCGTCGGCAAGAACCGTCGACGCTACGGCGGCTATGTCATCCACATCGGCATCGTGATGGTCTTCATCGGTGTCGCGGCGTCCTCCGCGTTCCGGCTCGAAGAGCAACAGACGATCCACAAAGGCGACACCGTCAAAGTCGGCGCGTTCACGCTCACGTACAAGGACATTCACTTCACGGATGGCGCGCATTACTCGTCGATGGCGGCGGAGATCGACGTCGCGAAGAACGGGACGCCGATCGCGACGATGTATCCCGAGAAGCGCTTCTACAAGAAGCAGCAACAGCCGACCACCGAGGTCGCGTTGCGGAGTACCCTCCTCGAGGATCTCTATCTCGTGCTCGGGAGCTACGACGAGGCATCCGGCCTCATGACGCTGATCGTGTTCGTAAATCCATTGGTGAGCTGGCTTTGGATCGGCGGGCTCGTGATGGTGCTCGGCACGGTGATCGTCATGTCTCCGACCGCGGCCGAGCAGCGTGCGCTCGCCGCCGCGCTCGCGATCGAAGAGCGCGGCCTCGAGGCCGCGCTCCGGTGAAGAACGCGTCGCAAAGCGATATCGAGGAGGCGCTGACGTGCCAATGCGGTTGTGGGCTCACGGTGCACAGCTGCAATCACGTGCAATGTCCGTCCGGTATTCCTCTCAAGGAAGAGGTCGCAGCACAGCTCGCAACCGGCAGGACTCGGGCCGAGATCCTCACCTACTTCTCGACGAAATACGGCGAGAAGATCCTCTCGGCGCCCACGACCACGGGTTTCAATCTTGTCGCGTGGATCACTCCCTTCGCCGCGGTGCTCATCGCGGGGGCCCTGGTCGTCGTCGTCTCGCGACGATGGCGTCGCGCCCAGTCCGCACCCCCGGTTCCCCCCCGAGCGCCGGAGGACGAGGCGCGCCGAGCGCGACTCGAGGCCGAGCTCGACCGCTTCGACGCATGAGCCGACGATCATGAGTCTCGCGGTCTACCTCACGGGTTTGCTCGTGGTCGCCGCCGTCGCGGTCTCCGTGGCATGGCCGCTCCTGTGGCCGGTCACCGACGTCGTGGCCGGGCCCGTCGGTGATCCTGAACGGTATCGATGGGAAAAGGAGAAGGATCTGGCCTATGCGGCCATCAAGGAGGCCGACTTCGACCGCGAGATGGGCAAGCTTTCCGTCGAGGATCACACGGCATTGCGGGAGAAGTACGAAGCCCGCGCGCTCGCCGCGTTGGCCGCGCTCGAACGGCTCGAATGACCGATCGACGGCCAATTCCCGTCGTCGACGCGGTGCTGCACGCCGACCGCATCGGCAAGACGTTCGGGCGCGCGACCGTCTTGCGCGAGGTTTCACTTCGAGTCGGGATCGGTGAGATCCTGGCCGTCTTCGGGCCCAACGGTGCCGGTAAGAGCACCATGTTGCGGGTGCTCGCCGGCTTGGTGGCGCCGAGCGCCGGAACGCTACGGGTGTTCGGCGGAACTGCAATCGGCGCTGTGGTGCGCCGCCGCATTGGGCTCGTCGCCCATCAGAGCTTTCTGTACCCGGATCTCACCGCACGCGAGAACCTGCGCTTCTATGCGCGGATGTACGCGCTCGCGGACGCTGAGGCGCGTGTACAGGCATGGCTCGAGCGCGTCGACTTGGCGCAAGCGAGCGAGCGTCCCGTCCGGCTCTTTTCGCGCGGCATGGAGCAACGACTCGCGCTCGCGCGTGCCCTCCTGCACGACCCTGAACTGATACTGCTCGACGAGCCATGGAGCGGCCTCGATGCCGCGGCCGCGGACTGGCTTGCGGGACTCCTCGGCGAGCTGCGCGATCGCGGCCGCACGGTGCTCGTGGCGACGCACGACTTCCAGCGCGGTCTCGACGTGGCGACGCGCGTGCTGATCGTCCATCGCGGACGTGTGGTGTGCGATGCTCCCGCGACGCGCGACATGCCGCTCGACGCCGTCTATCGGGAGCTCACGGGGGCCGTAGCCGCATGAGGGCCGCGTGGTGCATCCTACACAAGGATCTCCTGCTGGAGTTGCGGACGCGGGAAGCGCTTTCGGGTCTCGTGGTCCTGATGCTGCTCATCCTGATGACGTTCACGTTCGCGATGGATCCGGCGGGCGCGAGCGGGGCCGCCCCCGCGGTGCAATGGGTGACCTTCGTGTTCGCCGGTCTCATGGCGATCCAACGCGCATTCCTGGTCGAACGCGAGAACGGCGCCTGGTATGGCTTGCTGCTTTGTCCCATCGATCGCGGGGCAATCTTCGTCGCAAAGATGGCGAGCAACGTCATCGTGCTCGGCGCGGCGCAGCTGGTGTTGATCGTCCTCCTCGCGCTGTTGCTCGGTGCGTCGGTGCTTGCCGCGCCGCTCGCCGTCCTCTTCGTGAACTTTCTCGGTCTCGTCGGCTTCGCGGCGCTCGCGACGCTCTTCGCGGCGATTTCCGTGCGCCTGCGGGCGCGCGAGATGATGCTGCCGCTCCTCGTGCTGCCGCTTCTCGTGCCGCTCGTGATATGCGCCGTCGAAGCGAGTCGGATCGTCATGAGCGGCGGCACTGTGGCGAGCGCCGGTCCCTGGATTCGCGTACTCGTGACCTTCGACGTCATTTTCAGCGTCGCCGGCTGGATGATCTTCGAACAACTGGTGCAGGAATGAGTGCCGACCGTCGATTCGGGTCCGTGGCCGACCGGGTGTTGCCGTTGACGGCGACGGTCGCCATGCTCGCCGCGCTCTGGTGTGTGTTCGTATACGTTCCGAACGAGCGCATGCAGGGCGCCGTGCAGCGCATCTTCTACTTCCACGTGAACTCGGCGTGGGCGGCCTTTCTGGGATTTTTCGTCGCTGCGGGCGCCAGCGCGGTCTTTCTGTGGCGCGGTAGCGCAGCCTCCGATCGTCTCGCCGTCGCTTCCGTCGAGGTCGGCATGCTGTTCTGCACCATGGTGCTCGTCACCGGTCCGATTTGGGCGCGTCCGATTTGGGGGGCGTGGTGGACCTGGGACCCGCGACTCACCATGACCGTGATCCTCTGGACGATCTACGCGGTGTATCTGGTCCTGCGCTCGAGCGCGCGCGAGGATCCGCAGATTGCGCGATACGCTGCAGTGCTCGCGGTGATCGGCGTGCTGGACGTGCCGCTCATCCAGGTGTCGGTGCGACTCTGGCGCGGCATGCACCCGTCGGTCATTTCGGCGCCGGCAAACAAGGGCGGTCTCGAGGACCCGCGCATGGTGGTCGGGCTTCTCGTCGCCATGGTTGCGTTCGCGCTGCTGTTCGCATGGCTCCTCAGGCTACGGTACGAGAGTCTACGGCTGCGTGACGAATTGCAGCGGTTGGAGGATCGCGTGGGAGACCTCACCCTGTGAGTGCGTCGGATCGGTTGTGGTTCTTGTTTGCAGCGTACGGAGCGATCTGGATCTTGATGGCGCTCTTCCTGCTTCATCTCGGACGGCGGCATCGCGCCCTCGAGCGCGAGCTGCGCGATCTGGAGTCTCGGTTGCCGCGCGCACCGACGGTCTGACCCTACCGACGCGCCGGCTTCGCAGCGTTACGCGAATGACAGTGCGAGCGCGTTGCCACTTGCGCGCGGGGCTTCACAACCGGGATTCCGACTCGGAAGCACGTGCTTTCGACCCATTCCGGATGGGCCACCTCTCGGCCCGGCACGGCGTTCTTGGCATGTCGTTTGCTAAAATGGCGTCGTGCGGCGTGTCTTGTCCCGGATCCTCCGGCCGGTCGCTCGTTCCGCCGGACAACCCACCGGAGTTGCCAAGCTCGAGCATTCGGATCTCGCCGCCATCAACCAGTGGCTGTGCGAGACGCGATCGCGCACGGGCCTGATCGTCGCGACCGCCATGCCGTTTCTCGGCTTCTTCGGCGGTCTCAACATGCGATGGCTGCCGGTGACGCTCGTATGTCTCGTGACCGCCACCACGAGCCCCCTCTATCGCAGGCTCATGGTGCGCGGCACGGACCTGCGCGTGCTCGTCTACGCACAGCTCGTCGCGGACACCATTGCGATCGCAGTCGGCCTCGGTGTGCTCGGGCCGACCGGCCTTCTCTTCGGGTATTTCTTTCTGATGACCATCGTGCCGGCGACCATGGTCTCTGCGACGTGCAGCTTCACGATCACGTCTTGTGCCGCCCTCGGATACGGAACGATAGTTGCGCTCGGGTCACCGAGCGCCATCCGCGAAGCGAACGTCGCGACGCTCGTCGTCGTTGCCGTGTTCGTGTTCGGGGTCGTTGCAAGCCAGTGCTACTTCTACAAGCGCCACATGCGGGACAAGAATCGTCGCCTCGCAGAGGCCGGCGAGCGCCTCACGGCCGCCAACGTCGAGCTCACGGTCGCGGCCGAGACCGCACTCGGCTTGTTTCAGGTGAGCCGCGCGCTCGGGACCTCACTCGACCTCGGCATCGTCATCGACCGTTTGCACGCGGTCGCGACCGAGCGGCTCAAGACCGATTGGTGCGCGACGATCCTCACGGATCCGAGCAGCCCTTCGGGGTACCGCATGATGGCCAGTCGCGGGCTCGGCGCTCCACCGTCGATCAGCACCGCGTTCTGGGACTTCGGTGCGCTCGTGCTCGCCGAAGGCGTAGTCGAGATGCCGAATGCGTCCGAGGGGCCGGGAGCGCGTGCCGTCAAGGAATGGCATGTCGCGTCTGGAATCTTCACCGGGATGCGGTGCGGCAACCGGACGGTCGGCATCTTCGCCACCGGCAACCGCTCGGCTCCCGGAGCGTTCACGTCGTTGCAGCGCGAGCTCGCGGCCGGCATCGCGACCCAGGCAGCCTTCGCCATCGAGAACGCGACGCTGCATGCCCGGCAGCGTGAGGAGGCCGAGATTTCGGCCGCATTGCTGCGCGTCTCGGAGCTCTTGAACGCGAACCCCGATGCCGACGATCGTCTCGATCGTTTGACGGCCCTCACCTGCGAGCTCGTCGGCTGCGAGTTCATCAACATCGTTCTGTGCGACGCGAAGCAGCAGACGTTTCGGGTAACCGCGGGAACGGATCGTGGGGCGCCGGGTATGCTGCTCGAGGTGAAACAGCTGGATTTCGACCTACGCGACTTTCCGGAGCTGACGAGCGCCGACCACCAGGGGTGGTCGGAGCTCGAGGCGGCGTCGGCAACCAACGTCTCTTGGATGCGACGCTGGTCGCTCCGGTCGTGGGCCGCCGTGCCACTGCACCTCCGGGGCGAGATCATCGGCTATCTGACGGCAGGTTCGCATGGTCAGCCTGGGCCGTTTCCCGCCAAGGCCCGTCGGCTCTTGGCCGGCATCGCGCAGCAAACGGTCACGGCCATCGAGAACGGCCGGCTGCTCGCCAACCTGCGCGCGGCAAACAACCTCAAGTCCGAGTTCATTGGCACCATGTCCCACGAGCTTCGTACGCCGCTGAACGCCATCATCGGCTACAACGAGCTCCTCGGCGACGGTGAGTTCGGTGCCGTGACCGAGGCGCAACGCGAGGTGTGCGGCAAGGTTCTGCAATACTCGCGGCAGCTGCTCGAGCTCATCCAAGCCACCCTGGACGTGAGCCGCATGGAGTCGGGGGCCTTACCCGTGACCCTCGAGCCCATCGACGTGGCCGGTTTGCTCGCCGAGGTCGAGCGCGAGATCCCGGCCGCGTGGGTGAAGCCGGGGGTGCAGGTCTCGTTCGCGGCGACGGGCGACGTCCCGGTGCTCCAGAGCGACCACCCGAAGCTCAAGATGGTGGTGCGCAACCTGGTCCACAACGCCCTCAAGTTCACCGACGCCGGGACGGTAGGCGTGCGTGCGGAAGTGGACAGGGAGCAGGATGCGCTGGTTGTCACGGTCGCCGATACCGGCATCGGCATCAGCGCCGAGGGCCAGGGCATCATCTTCGACATGTTCCGCCAGGTCGACGGCAGCGACCGACGTCGCCACGACGGCGTCGGCCTCGGTCTCTACATCGTCCGGCGGCTGACCTCGCTCCTCGGTGGGACGATTCGCGTGGAAAGCGAAGTGGAAAAAGGGTCGCGGTTCGAGATCCGTTTCCCGCTTCGGCCGTGCGCGCCGCGATCAAAGAGCGCCGCGACCTTCGATAAGCTCTCCGCCTGACGCACCGCAACGCGATCGACGCGCGCACCGAAGCCGTCGCGACAGGTGTCCGTCGGCACGTGCGCGTCGCGAGATCCCCGCAAAGCTTGCGTGCGAGCCGCGAGCTGCGGTAGAGCGCCATACGCGCGGGCGGTCGGCGCGCCATTCTCGAAACAGACGCGTGGGGCAGCGCGCGCGCGGAGGAGGGACGTCATGGTGATGCGCACGCAGCGGGTGCTGTCGTGGCTGGTCGTTGCAGTGCTGGTCGGGGCCGCGAGTCGGGCGCAGGCGACTCAGAAATTCGGGCCGCTCGAGCTGTCCGGAAACCTGCAGTCCCAGCAGCTGATCAGGCATCCCGACATCGATCAGTATTACTTCATCCAGCAGCGCAACACGATGCGCTTGCGCGTCGACTACGAATGGATGAAGCGGGGCGGCAAGTGGATCGACCGTTTCGACTTCTCGCCTTGGGTCGAAAGCTCCCACCTGTTCCTGCTCTACCGCGGTGTCTACGACAGCGTGTACGACTACACGCCCAGTTTCACGGACAAGCGCGAATTTACCGGCGAGAAGATCGACAAGCGCTTCGAGCACCTCGACGACTACAGCAAGGGCGCTCGCGACGCTCTGAAGTTCGAGAACGAGCTCCGCGAGGCGTACGTCGACATCAAGTTCCGCGGCGGCTTCAGCCTGCGTGCCGGCAAGCAACAGATCATCTGGGGCGAGTCGGACGGGTTCCGGCTCCTCGACCGCGCCAACGCCCTCGATCTCTCGTGGCACTTCTTCTACGAGCTGCCGCCTCCCGCGTTCGGACTCGACGATCTCCGTATTCCCTTCTGGATGATCAAGGGCCTGTACGATTTCGGGAGCGTCGGGTCGTGGAGCAACGTCTTCGCGGAGGCCTATTGGAACCCGGGCGATTGGCGCCCGACCAAGCTCACCTTCGAGCCGAATCCCTGGGGCGTCCGGCTCGGCGAGCCGCTCACGAATCCCCGCAGCGGCGCCTTCTTCGCGGTGTTTCCCGGGATCAAACACCTGAACAACGGCACGAGCCTCCGTCAGGGCAACTACGACCGGAACCCGATCGACAACAGCCAGTTCGGCATCCGCTTCAACGGCGTGACGGGGCCGGACACGTGGCTTCTGCCCGAGGGCTTGCAGATCCAGGTCGGCTACCTCTATCAACGCTTCGCGCCCAGCGGCGGCGCCACGACGAGCGCGGCGCAGGCCCGCGGCATCCCTCCGACGGATGCCGGCAACATCCAGACCCAAAAGCTGGTCAGCCGGGGTATCCTGCCCGTAGAGTTCTACACCCCGTACATCCACACGATCGGCGTCGCCGCCAACTACTTCGACGAGTGGACGAAGATCGTCTGGCGTACGGAGCAGGCCTACGATTTCGGCATTCCGTTCTACTCGTGCGGTCACAACCCGAGTGACATCGCCAAGAACGGTTGTAGGCGCCAGACGACCTTCGCGCCATTCCTCCCCGGTATCCGCAACGCCGACGTGTGGTCGGGCCTCATCGCCTTCGATCGCCCGACCTGGATCCGGCCCCTCAACAAGAAGACCACGTTCTTCATCACCGGCCAGCTCTTCCACACCTACATGATCCAGAAGGCCAAGAGCATCATCGGTGGCCTCGACCTCCCGACCAAGTCCAAGCCGGTTAACCAGGATCCACCGATCGCGTATCGCGACGACATCCACCGATGGGAAATGCTGATGACCTTGGCGATCATCGGTTTCTACCGCGGCGGCAGCGTGGCGCCGGCGTTCATCTATTTGCTGGATCCGATCAACAGCTACAGCCAGGCGGCGATCTGGGGCGTCGACTACTTCGTGACGCCGAACTTCGCCGTGAACCTCTCCCAGCGCTTCATCATCAACCCCACCAAGGAGATCAACTTCGAGCCGTGGGGTCTCGGCGGCTTGAACCGTGGCCGTTCCGAGACCGGCATCCGGTTCACCTATCAATTCTGACCTGACCGGTCGCCGCGCTCGGCTCGCGGTGATTTGAAATCCCGGGGGCCTGCGGTACACGAGCCGCAGGCCCCCGTCGTTTGGGAGCTCTGCATGACCGAGCGCGCCGCCCTTCTCCGTTCCGCCCTGACGTCCGGAAGGACCCTGACGATGCCCGGGGTCTTCGATGCGCTGTCGGCGCGGCTCGCGGCCGATGCGGGATTCGAGGCCGTGTTCCTCTCCGGCTACGGTATGAGCGCCACCCGTCTCGGAGAGCCCGATTTCGGTCTGCTCGGAGAAGGCGAGGTCGCCGCCGCCGCCGCTCACGTGTGCGCAGCGGTCGATCTGCCCGTGATCGTCGACGCCGATACCGGCTACGGCAATGCCCTGAACGTGATGCGCACGGTCCGCGATCTGGTTCGAGCCGGCGCGGCAGGTATTTTTTTGGAAGACCAGGTTTGGCCGAAACGTTGCGGGCACATGCGCGGCAAGCGAGTCATCCCGATGGCCGAGCAGGTGGGGAAGCTGCGGGCGGCGATCGAGGCCCGCGGCGACAGCGGTCTCGTCATCGTGGCCCGCACGGACGCCCGGCAAGCGGTCGGGCTCGAAGACGCCATCGCACGAGCCGAGGCCTATCGCGAGGCCGGCGCGGACGCGCTCTTCGTCGAGGCTCCCTGCTCCGTCGACGAGCTCCGTGAGATCGGCCGGCGCTTACCACCGCCGCTCGTTGCCAACATGGTCGAACAAGGTGCCACGCCGGATCTTTCGGCCGAGGAGCTCGCCGCGCTCGGTTTTCGATGGATCGTTCACCCCGTTGCCGCGCTCTTCGCCGCGACGCATGCGATGCAGGAGCTCTACGCGCGCCTCCGCGCGGACGGCGATACGCGCGCCGTTCGCTACCGCCAAGTCGGCTTTGCGGAGTTCAACCGCCTCGTCGGGCTCGAGGAGAAATACGGGCTCGCCGAGCGTTTCGGCGTGCGCGACGACTAGGGAACCTCTGCACAGGTAGGTTCCGTGCGAGCAGTGCGAGCCGCCCCGAGCGCAAGGCGCGAAGCCCGACCGCATATCTGAACGATACGCCGCGGGCGTCGCGCCGCCGTCGATCGGGGATGGATCGCGCTTCGTAGCCGGGAGCCATCTGTGCAGAGGTTCCCTAGTGCACGGTAGTGCAGTAGCTTCCCTCTAGCCCGCATTTCTCACCAGATCCCTGCTGCGAGCGCCAATCGCACGCCATCTCGGGCCGTACTCGCGCCTCGCTCCTCGACGGACTGTTCAGTCCGCCTGCGTCGCTCGACGCTGCGTTCGGCCCGATCTGACGCACGCTTGACGCTCTCGCGACGTGGACCTGGTGAGAAATGCGGGCTAGGGCCGCTCGCCGATCAAGTAAGTTGCACCGGTGCTACCGGCGGTCGCGCCGTGCACCGTGCCCCGCGGCAGCATCAGCCGGTCACCCGGACGCAACGGGTAGTCCTCGCCGCCGACGTGGAACGTGATCGTACCTCGCACGCACCACAGGCACTCGTGGTGATCGTGGCGATGCGGCGCATACCTGCGGCCCGGCCGGTCGCTCCACGCCATGACCTCGAAGCCGTCGGCGGGTAGCGTGCGACCTCGGCGGCATCAGCGCCGCCGCTCACGTACGGCGGACGGGGCGCGCGGTCCACGCCAACATCCCCATGAGCGCTACGAATGGAACGATCGTGAGAATGCCCTCGAGCGTTTCACCGCCCGACCCCGGTGCACGAAGCGCCAGTGCATCCGCCAGACCGCCGACGGTGAGCGCGGCGATCCCGATTCCCATGAGCGCGTCGCCTGCGATGAGGCCAGAGGCAAACAGCACCGGGCGATCGTCGAGCGGGGCGTTGCCGCGCGCGACTACCGCGCGCAGTACACCGCCGAGAATCAACGGAGCCGTCGTCGTAATCGGAAGGTAGAGGCCGATGGCGAACGCGAGCGGAATCATGCCGTACGCCTCGACGAGCAGCGCGAGCACGGCACCGATGGCCATCAGCGTCCACGGGAGGTTCCCCTCCATGACGCCGGTTACGAGCGTCGCCATGAGCTTCGCTTGCGGCGCGGGAAGCGCCGGCGAACCCAAGGTATAAGCCGCATCCAGGAGGAACAGAACGGACCCGGCCCGCAGAGCCGCCGCCACGACGCCGATGATTTGGCCGATCTGGAGGCGGTACGGCGTGGCACCGAGCAAGGCACCGGTCTTGAGGTCCTGGGCGAGGTCGCCGGCGAGCGCTATCGCAATCGCCACGAGCGCTCCGACCGTGATGCATGCGGTGACTCCGGCGGGTCCGCGTTCTCCGAGCGCGGCGAGGCAAAACGTCGTCCCGAGCAACGCGGTGATGGTCATGCCCGATACCGGCTGCGAGGTCGTGCCCACGAGGCCGACGATGCGTCCCGAGACGACCACGAAGAAGAAGCTGAACACGACGGCGAGGATCGTCGCAGGCAGCGTCAGGTGGAACGCAGGTACGAGCCATAGGGCGAGGGCTAAGCTCGCGATGCCTCCTACGACCAGCGGCATGGGGAGGTCGCGCTCCGTGCGGGAGCGGTCACGTACCGGCGCGTCCGCCGTCGGACGCAAGCGCACCAGCGCGGCGGCCATGACCGGTATGGCGCGCACTACGGCCGAGATCCCACCGGCCGTCACCGCTCCCGCTCCGACGTACCTCACGTAGCGGCTCCAGATGTCGACGGCGCCGAGATCGCGCACGCTTGCGGCAATGCCGAGCCAGGCCCCGGCCGAGCTGCCACCGAGCGCGTCGAAGAGCGGTAGGAGGACGGTCCAGCCGAGCACGCCGCCGGCGAGCATCGTTCCGGCGATGCGCGGACCGATCAAGAAGCCGACGCCGAGGAAGAGCGGCGAGAGCTCCATGCCGAAGGTCGCCTTGTGGAGACGGGTGAGCGTGAGGCTGACGGTCTCGCGCCAGAGCGCGAGGCCGCGCATGGCGAACTGATATGCGGCGCCGATGGCGATGCCGAGGAATACCGGGCGGGCCGTGACGCCGCCGCGATCGCCGGCCATCAGAACCTGCGCGCACGCGGTGCCCTCGGGAAACGGCAACGTGCCGTGCTCTTGCACGGTGAGCGCATGTCGGAACGGGATCATCAAGAGAATGCCGAGGATTCCGGCGGTGACACCGATCAGGAAGACGTCGAGCACGCTCGGATGCAGGTCCAAGAACATCAGCGCCGGTACCGTGAAGATGACGCCTGCGGCCAGTGATTCCCCAGTCGATCCGATCGCGTGCACGACGTTGTTCTCGAGCACGGTGCCCCGCCGCAGGAGGCCCCGGAGCACCGCCATCGACAGCACGGCCGATGGAATGGATGCGGACACGGTCAGGCCGATCTTGAGGCCGAGGTAGGCGTTCACCATGCCGAAGGTGAGCGAGAGGACGATGCCGAGGGCGACCGCGAGCGGCGTCAGCTCCGGAAGCTCGTCCGCCGATGCGACGTACGGCGTGAAGGGGAGGGCGGTTTCGTGATCCTCTTGGGCGTCCGGCTCGCGGTTCGGCATGGGACGTCAGACGCTCGGCCTGCGCGCGAAGAACTGCAGCGATCGATAGTCGGCGCCGTGCTCGATCGCGTCGATCCGTTCGAGCTCGTCCGCCCGTGCGCGCCACGCCGTTGCCTCGTCGGGTGCGCGTTCCGCGAGAACCCGTTGAAAAGCTTCCATGAACGACCGAGTGATCGCGGAGGGCTCGTGGACGTCTCCCGTGACGTCGTCGCACGTGACGTCGGTGAAGCCCGCTTCCACCAAGAGCGCAAGGTACTCGTCCGCGGTGCCGTGCCGCCATGGACCGCCGATCACGGGTACGGAGTCGGATCGGCGGACGATTTCGTACAAGGCGAGCGTACTGCCCGGCCGCAATACCCGACACAGCTCACGGAACGCGCGCGTGCGATTGGTGACGTGGCGGAGCGCGCTGATGCCCCAGATCTGTGTGAAGGTCGCGTCACGGAGCGGAATCGCCTCGACGTGTCCCGCGACGGCCGTCATCCGTCCCAAGAGCCGTGCCCGCGACGTCAGCCGCTGGCCCGCGGCAACCACGTGCGGTACGGCGTCGAGAACCAGGACGCGACACCCGTAGGTGAGCGTGATCCAGCGGGCGACGCCGCCGAGTCCGCCCCCGGCGTCGAGGACGAAGACGTACTTCCGGAAATCTCCGTGCGCGCTCAGTCGTTCCAACGTCCGCAGCGTGGGGCCCGGTCGGCGATCGAAGCCGTAGAACGGATCGTTCCGAGGGGCGGGAACGGTGCGCACGAAGCTCTTCAGCGTGTCGACCAGTGCGTCCTCGACGGCCGGTGAGATGCGGTCGTACATCGCGGCGAGCGGGACGTCGGAAGCACGGGCGCGAGCAACCATCCGAAGCGCGAGATGCTACGGGTCGTGGCGCAGGAACGCAACGCGGCGTCGTGCGTGGTTGCATGACGCGCGAGGCGTCCGTTGCATCCCGATCATGTGCGCTCGCCGTGCATCGTCGCGGTGCTCGTCGACGTCCGCTCCGGACGTTTCCGACTATTCAGCCGACCGCGCCGGGCGATATGGTGTCGCATGATGAGTCTCGGCGCGAAGCCATCGACGACGCCCCGCAAGTCGCGTCGAATCTCGCCGAGCGCCGAACGGCGTCTGCGGACGTCGTTTCCCGAGGTCTGGGCGTGGTACGAGTTGCTCGTGACGGCCCGCGCCTCCGCTCCCATGGAGGATGAGTCGTCCGCGTCGGTTGCGAACGATTCGCCGCGGCGCTCGTCCGGTCGAGGCTGAGCGACGCCGCCGGGCCGCGCTCGGAGATGTCCCGTGACTCCGGCGCTCAGCTCGCGCCGTCGTCGTCCGTCTGCAGCGCGATTTTTTTCTCGATGATGGTCATCGGTCCGCGGTGCGAGAAGAGCACGACGTCGTTCGGAAGCTCCGTACCCTGCAGCTTCAGGATGACGCGCATCCGTTCCTCGGCTTCGTGCGACACGTCGCTCGTGCGCACTCCCCGACGCTCGGTGTCCTTACGTACCGTGTACTCGCGGACCTCCTTCTGGAACTCCGCGTCGGACAGGCGGTAGGTCTGGTCTCCGCTCCGAATGGCCACCCGATTCTGGAGCTGCGTCCGCTTTCGAGGGTCGAGCTCGCTGACGACGATCGTATTCTGTTCGCGACGAATCTTCTGCGCGACCTCCCGAAGGAGATCCTCGTCTTCGCTACGCGCACGTTGGTGCGCTTGGGCCAGCATCAGCGCGGTGAGCGGCAACACCAACGTCAGGAAGGTGATGAGCGTGCCGAGGCCGAGACGGCGGTTCACCTCGAGGTGCCGCCCGAGATCGGAGAGAATGAGATCGGACCCGATCGGCAGCGCGACCGCCACCACGGCCACGGCGAGCACCATGGCGCCGTCCACGTCCCCCCGAAGATGGCTCGAGATGACGAGAAAGCTCGAGACGATCAGCGCGGCATACAGCGCGAGTACCCAACGCTTCGGAGACTCGTCGTAAACGAGGGCGAGAGCGCCGGCGGCCCCGACGATCGTCAGCAGCGGTCCGAGGCTGTCTCCTTCCCCGTAGACCACGCCTCCCGCGAGCGCGATCGACACGGCAGTTGCGGCTCCGAGCGCCACGCCCGCCCCGACCGGTACCCAGCCGGACTTCGGCACGGAGGCCTCCTGATTCATGAGGCCGAGTATACGGATGGTCGTGGCAGCCGACAATGCGGCTCGCGGGGCCTATGAGCGGCGGAGGTGATGGCCGACGGCGCGATCGACGTAGCGCGCCAGCATGTCTGTCTCGAGATTCACTCGCTGACCTGGACGCATGCGACCGAGGGTCGTAGCAGACGCCGTGTGGGGGATCACGGCAACCGCGAACGACCGACGGCCGCAATCGAAGACCGTCAGGCTGACGCCGTCGACCGCGATCGATCCCTTTTCCACGAGGAAACGGGCGAGCGCGGCCGGGACGGAGAAGCGGTAGAGGGCGCTCCCTCCTTCGGGGTGAATGGCCTGGACCGTTCCGATGCCATCGACGTGGCCGAAGACGAAGTGTCCGCTCAGGCGGTCCGACAGTCGAAGCGAGCGCTCGAGGTTCACGGTGTCGCCCGCGCGCAACGTTCCGAGCGTGGTACGCCTCAGACTTTCGGCGGAAACGACGACGGTGAAGCTGGAACGCCGCCGCGACGCGACCGTCATGCAGGCGCCGTTCACGGCGATGCTCTCACCAACGACCAATCCACGAAACCCGCTGGAAAGTGTGAGCTCGCCGTCGCCGTGCAGGTGACGAAAGGTCGTCACCGTGCCGACGGACTCGATGATTCCGCTGAACACCGTGCCGTGCGGTCGCCTTCAGCTCGGACGCCCGAGGAACCGCGACAGCCAACCCGAGCTCTCTCGCGCCACCAGCTTGTCGAGCTCGCCCGTATCCAACCACATCCCGTGGCCCGCCGGGCATTCATCGATGCTGACGTCGAGACGAATGCGCGTCGCCAGCCGCTCACCGCATTTCGGGCAGCGCATGTGGGCGAGCTCGCGTACGGCTTCCTCGTCTTGTGTTCCGGCCTTGGCCTTCAGCTTCAGCAATAGCTCGCGATCTCGCTCGGCGAAGAACTTGTCCTCACGCGCCTTTTCGGCGGCGCGGAGTTTTTCACCCAAGCGGTCTTTTTCATCGTCAGACATCGTCGGCCTCCATGGAAGTCATGGGCTGCGGTTCGTGGGGGGTCGATCGCCGCCAGCCGACGCGTTTTTCGACGTACTCGAGCAGCGCCTTGCAGTGACGATTCTCCGAAGAAAGCAGCGTGAGTCCCCCGATCAGAAAGGGAATTTGCGGGATCAGCGGCAGCATGAGACCGATCACGCCGAGGATCAGCAGAAGTACCCCCAGCGAGATTTTCCCGGCTCTCCAGAAGTGTCGCATCATCGCTCCGCCACGCCGCAGCGATTGTATCGGCCGATGCGCCAGATCGTCAATTATGCCGCCACCTTGGGACGCTTCGACCGACGTGCGATCATGGCCGCCGCGTGATTTCGATGCGCGACACGGTCGCGTCGAGCACCGCGCCGGTCGTGACCGACGCTCTGATCGCGGCCAACGTTGCCGTGTATCTTCATCAAGAGAGTCTCGGTACCGGATTCGAGCGTTTCACCGAGACGGCGCGAAGGGACGCTCGGTCGCCAGCAAGAATCGCACCCGCCGGTCTTGCGGCGCGTCATTCGATGATTATTGCTCGGCACCATGAACGTCGAACGGCTCACTCAAAAGTCGCAAGAAGCTCTACGAGAGGCCCAGACCTTGGCGGTTCGTCGCAGCCATCAAGGCGTGGACGTCGAGCATCTGCTCGCCGCGTTGCTGGTGCAATCGGATGGTGTCGCTCCCGTGCTCCTCGAGCGGGCGGGCGTTCCGGTTGCCGATCTCCGGGACCGCGTCGAGCGCGAGCTCGCGCGGGTGCCGCAGGTTACCGGTCAAGGCTCCGGCGGCACGCCGTACGTCACTCAGCGTCTCGCGAAGCTCTTCGCGCAAGCCGAGACCGAAGCGGGCACGCTCAAGGACGAGTACGTCAGCGTGGAGCATCTCGTTCTCGCCATGCTCGACGAATCCGGTGCGGTCGGTCGGACGCTCAAGCAGGTGGGTCTCACGCGCGAGAAGTTCATGGAGGCGCTCCGTAGCGTACGCGGCAATCAGCGCGTGACGAGCCAAGATCCCGAGTCGACGTACCAGGCGCTCGAGAAGTTCGGCCGCGACCTCACGGCTCTTGCGGGTCAGGGCAAGCTCGATCCGGTGATCGGCCGTGACGAAGAGGTGCGACGCGTCATCCAGGTCCTGTCGCGCCGTACCAAGAACAATCCGGTTCTGATCGGCGAGCCCGGCGTCGGCAAGACCGCCATCGTCGAAGGCCTCGCCCAGCGCATCGTCCGTGGCGACGTCCCCGAAGGTCTCAAGAACAAGCGTGTCATCACGCTCGACATGGGCGCGCTCGTCGCCGGCGCCAAGTATCGCGGCGAGTTCGAGGAGCGTCTCAAGGCCGTGCTCAAGGAGGTGCAGTCGTCCGAGGGCGACGTGATCCTGTTCATCGACGAGCTGCACACCGTGGTCGGGGCGGGTGCCGCCGAGGGCGCGATGGATGCGAGCAATCTGCTCAAGCCCGCGCTTGCGCGCGGGGAGCTGCACTGCATCGGTGCCACGACCCTCAACGAATATCGCAAGCACATCGAGAAGGACGCGGCGCTGGAGCGTCGGTTCCAGCCGGTCCTCGTCGACCAACCGACGGTGGAGGAGACCATCTCCATCCTGCGCGGTTTGCGCGAGCGCTACGAGCTGCATCACGGGGTGCGCATCAAGGATGCGGCGCTCGTGACGGCCGCGGTGCTGTCCGACCGGTACATCAGCGATCGCTTCCTTCCGGACAAAGCGATCGACCTCGTCGACGAAGCGGCCGCGAAGTTGCGCACCGAGATCGACTCGTTGCCGGCCGAGCTCGATGAGGTGTCCCGTCGGGTGATGCAGCTCGAGATCGAGCGCGAAGCGCTCCGCAAGGAGACGGATCGTGCGTCGAAGGAGCGGCTCGAGCGTCTCGAGAAGGAGCTCGCGGATCTGCGCAGTGAGAGCGACCGGCTGCGCGCGCAATGGGAGCGTGAGAAGGGCGGCGTCGCGCGGCATCGCCAGCTGCGCGAACAGATCGAGGAGACTCGGCTCGAGATCGAGAAAGCCGAGCGCGCCTACGATCTGAACAAGGTTGCGGAGCTCAAGTACGGGAAGCTCGCCGGCCTCGAGCGCGAGCTCGCCGCCGAAGAGAAGACGCTGGAGCAGGCGAGCGAGCAACCGTCGGCGTCGCGCCTCTTGAAGGAAGAGGTCGATGAGGAAGACATCGCCGAGGTGGTGGCGCGCTGGACGCACATTCCCGTCTCGAAGCTGATGCAGGGCGAGGTCGAGAAGCTGCTCGATCTCGAGGCGCATCTCCACGAGCGCGTCGTCGGCCAGGACGAGGCCGTCCGCGCCGTTGCCGATGCGGTCGTTCGCGCGCGTTCGGGGTTGAAGGATCCCAATCGACCGATCGGATCGTTCATCTTCCTCGGTCCGACCGGCGTCGGAAAGACGGAGCTCGCGCGCGCGCTCGCCGAGTTCCTGTTCGACGACGAGCAGGCGATGATCCGCATCGACATGTCGGAGTACATGGAGAAACACACGGTCGCGCGCTTGATCGGGGCACCTCCGGGCTACGTGGGCTACGACGAGGGGGGGCAGCTCACCGAGGCCGTTCGGCGGCGGCCGTACTGCGTGATCCTCTTCGACGAGATCGAAAAGGCGCACGCCGACGTGTTCAACGTCATGTTGCAGATTCTCGACGATGGCCGATTGACGGACGGGCACGGTCGGACCGTCGACTTCAAGAACAGCGTCGTCATCATGACCAGCAACATCGGCAGCCAGGTCATTTTGGGCTATCGCGGCGGGGCCGACTCCGAGGCGTACGACGCCATGAAACGCGAAGTGCTGGAGGCGATGCGAAGTCACTTTCGGCCCGAATTCTTGAATCGCATCGACGACATCGTCGTCTTCCACGGCCTGTCGCGCGAGCAATTGGCCACGATCGTCGAGATTCAGCTCGGGCGCCTCCGGCAACGGCTCGTCGAGCGGAAGATCACTCTGGAGCTCACGGACGCGGCTCGGCAGCACTTCGCGTCGACGGGCTACGATCCGGTCTATGGCGCGCGTCCGCTGAAGCGTCTGTTGCAGCGCGAGATCGAGACCAATCTCGCCCGCAAGATCCTTGCGGGCGAGGTCACGGAGGGCGCGCGGGTCGTCATCGACGCCACGCCTGGCGGCGAGCTCGTGTTCACGGCGACGCCCACGGCGCCGTCCGCGTGACCTGACGTCACGGGACGCCCCGCGAGCCTCGAGGATCTTGCGCACCGAGAAAGGGTTTCGTAGCGTTGGCGAGCCTCGACCCGACATGGACACACGCCAGAAGATCTTGTCGTCGGCGACCAAGCTGTTCTCCACGCAAGGCTACGCCACGACGTCGCTTGCGCAGGTCGCCAAGCAGGCGCAGGTCTCGAAGGCGCTGATCTTCTGGCACTTCACCAGCAAGGAAGATCTCTTCCGCACCGCGCTCACCGAGTCGCTGGCACCGTACTCGATCGACGTGCTCGAAGCGCTTTCCGGACTCGGAGACTTCGAGCAAATCGGCAAGCTGATCGACGTCTACTTCGAGTTCGTCAGTCAGAACGTCTACTCCGTGCGCTTCCTGCTCTCGCTGGTGGTACGCGAAGAAAAGAATCTCGACGACGTCCTCGATCGAACGACCGAGCTCTTCCGGATCTATCGCAATCTGTTGGCCGACATCCTGCAGACGGGCCGTGAGAAAGGGCTCTTCCGCCCGACCGTGAATCCACAAGCCGATGCGGCGCTGATCATGGCCACCTTGAACGGCATTTTGCTGCAGGGTTTCGCCTCCGGCGGCCTGCAGACCGACCCCAAATCGCTGTTGGAGCACATGAAGATCGGGCTCGCGGAGCGATTGCTGTCGCCGACCGCGTAATTTGCAAACGCTATTTCTTTCACATATGGCAGCCGCCGGAATGCGCGACTGGGTACGCACCGTCGCCGAGAAAGCCGAGCGCAAGATGGCGTCGAACGGCCGGGTCGGGCGCCGCGCCAATCGGGAAAAGGAGCTCTTCACGCTCCGTGCCCGTCACGTGAAGCAGCTTTTTGCCGAGGTCGAAGCGCTTGCGAGCGCGATCAACAAAGAGCTTGCCGAACAGGCGATCAGGCTGCATCGAGCGCTCAATCCGAAGAACCTCGGCGGGATCGAGGTTCCCGATGGTGCGCGCTTGGCGCTCGAGTTCCTGGAGCGCCGGGTCGAGGTCGTCGTGCAACCGCTCGCATCGATCGGTGGGCGGCCCGCGCCGCTCGGTCCGCTCGCGACCGCGTCGGTGATTCAGTACGACCGTTCCGATCCTTCGGCGGCGGACTGGTTCGATCTCTCGTTGCGCGAGGACGGGGCGTGGCTCCGGAAATCGCCCGACGGGGGCGTCGGGGCCGGGCTCACCGAGAAGGACATGCAACAGCTGATCGAGTGGCTCGTCAGCTGAGACGGTCGGTTCGTCGCGCTCACCGCGAGGCTAACCTCGATGTGACAGAAGTTTCGCGAGGGAAAACGCGCCAGAGTGCGTCAGCCGTGGTCGAGCGCAGCGCGGCGCAAGCGGAGCATACCGTCATGGTATGTGAGCATTGCGGTGCGCGAGCACGGCCACGGATGGCGTGCTCTGGTGCGAGCGAAAGCGGTTATCACCGTGAAATTTCTGTCAGCATCGAGGCTAATTCAGCTGGAGACGAATCGCGGCCAGCGCACCCTGCGCAAAGCGCGACGTGGCGTCGAGCTCGAGGGCGCGCTCGAATTCCGCGACGGCGCGGTTGAGCATGCCCTTCGCCCAGTAGATCCGCCCCAGATTGCAGTGCGGGTAGTGCCGCGGTTCGTAGCGCTTTGCGTGGACCGCCTTGTCGAGCCAGGGGATCGCGTCGTCGAGCTTTCCCTGCTTCAGCAAGTACGATCCGATGTCGTTGTAGGGGTTGCCGAAATCCGGGTCGACGGCGATCGCCTTCTTGCACTCCGCGATCGCGTCGTCGAGGCGGTCCAAGAAGCTCAGCGCCCACCCGAGAAAGGTGTGCGCTTCCGCGGTCGGACGGCTTGCGATCGATTCTTGGTAGCGCCCGATCGCAGCTTCGAGATCGCCCGCCATGTGGAGGCGATAGGCCTCGACGAACAGCTGATGCGCACGGCGCAAACGGTCGGAGGACTCTTCGCTCATGCTCGGCCGGTCGCCTGAAGCCAGAACGACACGCCGCAATAATATGCCGGGTACGCGAGGCTCGCCCAGAGCAGAAGTGCAGGAGCGTCCGGAAGCGTCCAGATCACGTACAGCATCACGAGTCCCCAGACCGCCCCGAGGGCGATCGACGATCGGCGAAAACGAGGCGCCCGCGACGGATAGAGGAACTTGAGCGGCGCGAACACCAGTACGGACAGGAGCATGACCCACGCCGCGGTGACCGCGGGCGACGTACGGAGGCCGTAGGCGTAGAGCGCGACGACGTTCCAATACGACGGGAAGCCGCGGAAATAGTGGTCCTCGGTCTTTGCGTCGCTACGACAGAAGCCATACGCACTCGCAAGGAGAGGCGCGGCCGCGATCCATTCGGCGTACGGAGCCGGGAAGAACCCTCCTTCGTGGAGCATCGCCACCGGCACGACGACGTACGTGAGGTAGTCGACGATGTCGTCGAGGCGGGCGCCGTCGTAGTACGGCAGCACCTGCTTCACCCCGACGGCGCGCGCGAGTGCCCCGTCGGTGCAATCGATCGCGAGCGCGAGCGCGAGCCACCGAAAGACGTCGGCGAAACGATGATCGGCCGCGGCGGCGAGCGCGAGCATCGCGAGGACGGCGCCACTCGCGGTGTAGGCATGCACGCACCACGCGGCGACCCGCAGGGGCAGACTCGGCGATGCGGCGGCCTCCGACGCCGGAGCGCGGCGGCCGCTCATCCGACGGACGTAATCTTTCCGCCGTCCCCGCGTTCGGTGTTGGTGGGGTCGTCGATGGGAATCGTGAGCGTGATGCGCATGCCGGCGTCGGGACGCGAGCGAAATTCGATGTGGCCTCGATAGTATGCGACGCGTTCGCGCATGCCGAGCAGGCCGACGCCGCCCGCCGCGGGCGTCCGCCGAAAACGCTCGATGTCGAATCCCACTCCGTCGTCGGCGATGGTGAGCACCGCTTCCACGTCACGGACGTCGAACCACACGTCGACGTGCCGCGCGCGCGCGTGCTTGACGACGTTGGTCAACGCTTCTTGCGTGACCCGGTACAGGAGCACTTCGATCGCGGGCGGTAGTCGCGTCTCGGTCGCAGGCGTCCGTAGGTCGACGACGATGCGCGTCCGTGCGGTGAATTTTTCGGCGAGCCACTGCAACGTCGGCACGAGCCCGAAGTCGTCGAGCATCGACGGTCGCAGGAGTTGCGACATCGTCCGCACCTCCTGCAGGAGCTCGGTGACTTGCTCCCGCGCTTCACGAATCCGTGCCCGTAGCTCGTGCGGGTCGGTCATCGTCGCGCGCTCGATCATGCCGAGGTCCATCTTGATCGCCGTCAGGACCTGGCCGACTCCGTCGTGGAGCTCGCGCGACAGGCTTCGCAAGCTATCCTCTTGGAGCTGCACTCGTACCTGTGAGAGCTTTCGGAGCTCTGCTTCGTGGCGGCGTGCCGTCTCGAACAGCCCAGCGTTGGCGAGGGCTGCGGCCGCCTGGCTCGCCAGCGCACCGGCGAGCTCGAGGTCCGGGGAACGTGTGGCACCGTCGAGGCTCGCCAACACGAGCCCGAGATATTGGCTCTTGAAGACGAGTGGTAGGCAGAGGACGTCGGGCCCGTTCAGCGCTCGGGCGATCGCGCCCGGGAGTGTCGATGCGAGCGCCGTCATGGTGGTCACCGTCGCCTGATGCGGCGCCGGGCAGAGCGCCGCCAGATCCAACGACTCGCCGAGCTCCAACCGTTCACCGTCGGCGCCGCCCGCCGTGGTGTACGCGTCGACCGCACGTTCGAGATCCGGGGGATGCCAGAGCAGCACGAGGCGCGGCAGATCGAGGGCCGCCATGATCTTCTCGACGACGAGCTTCAGGACCGTGTCGAGCTCGAGCGTCGACGAGGTCGTGCGCGTCACGTCGTAGAGCGTAGCGATGTTGCGCGTGGCCTCGGCGATGCGGCGTTCGAGGTCGGCGCTGTAGCGCTCGAGGTCGCCGCGCGCCTCCTCGAGTCGGGCCGTCATGCGGTTGAACGCGTTGGCGAGCTCGCCGACCTCGTCGTTCGTACGCACCGGAACCGTCGCCCAACTGCCCGCGGGCGCACGCGCGATGTCGCCTGCCATTCGGGTGACGATCTCGATGGGATGAGTGATGCGGTGGGAGAAGAGATATCCCTGGAGCACCGTCAGCATCAGCGCCACCAGGAAGATCACTCCACCGCGCGTCAACATCGATTGCAGCTCACCCGCGAACTCGGCGCGGTGCACGACCGCGACCACGTGCAAGGGTGTTTCGGCGAGCGCGGCGAACGCGACGATGCGCGGCGCGTAGACGCGATCGACCACGTGGCCCGAAGCACGCTGGACGATGCCCGCGTCGATTCCGCTGCGGAAGCCCTCGTCCTCGAGACGGGCATGCGGGCTCGAGCCGCCGACGATCGCTCCGTCGTCGCCGACCAGGAACGCGTAGCCGCTCGGGCCGAGCTCCATCCTCGACTCGTGTCCATGCCACCAGTCCGCGTTTCGTGCCCGATCGAGACCTTGTTGCTCGAGATCGATGGCGAGATGTCGCGCCTCCGAGAGAACGCGCCGGCCCACCTCTTCCTCGAGGATGCGCTCGCCGCGGCTGTAAAGGATGGTGCCGAGCATCAGCAGCACCGTGACCGTCATGATGATGGAGCAGGCGAATACCTTCGCCGAGAGCGGCACCCGCCGCCCGGTCGTCGGTGCCGAGGGGTCCGCGAAGGCCAGGTGTCGTAGGACCGGGGCGAGCTGCCATTCGAGGTAGAGATACGCGAAGAGGGCGCCGACCAACCCGGTCACGACCCCGAGCACGCACACCTTGATGGCCTCGGCGATCGGAAGCTGCGCGAACCAACGGATCTGCAGCGCGCCCAGGCCGTATCCGATCAACGACGTGCCGAGCAGGACGGCCGCGACTTGAATCGGGTAGTCGAGGATCCGTCGCTCCAGGGCGAGCATCGCGGTGTGGGCGTCGGACTCCGGGGTGTCGTCGAGCGCCACCCAGCGACGCTCGATCGCCCGCCAGAGCAATTGGGGGATCAGCACGAGGCCGATCAGTCCGAAGAACGGGACTTCCCACAGGTAACAGAACAGGGTCCACGCCCGCTGCCGGGCGTCCAGCAGCCAGGCGAAGAGCGAATACGGTAGGCCGATCCCCCACCAGGTCGCCATCGCGAGGAACGCCACGACGACGATCGGCCGGCGGTACTGCGTGAGCTGGACGTGCGACTCGCGAGACGGCTCGGTCATGCTGGCCGCACCGTGCTCAGGTGTTGCGTTCGACGATCATCGCGATCGCCTCGCCGCCGCCGAGACACAACGTCGCGAGACCGAAGCGGGCGCGTCGCTCGTCGAGGGCGGCCAGCAGCGTGGTGAGGACGCGGGCCCCGCTCGCGCCGATCGGATGGCCGAGCGCGATCGCGCCGCCCCGGACGTTGACGAGCGCCGGGTCGAGATCGAGGGCGCGGATGGCCGCGAGGGCGACGACGGCGAACGCCTCGTTGATCTCGAAGAGGTCGACGTCCGCGAGACGCACGCCCGCGCGCTCGACGACCTTGACGATGGCATCCACGGGGGCGATCGGATACTCGGCGGGCGCGCGACCGGCGACGGCCGTCGCGACGATGCGGGCGCGGGCGCGCGTGCCGTAGCGCGCCAGTGCCGCGTCGCTCCCGATGACGAGGGCGGCGGCTCCGTCCGCGAGCGTCGACGCGTTCGCCGCCGTGATCGTGCCGTCCTTCGCGAAGCTCGGCTTGAGGCCGGCGATGCGTTCGAACTCCACTCGGCTCGGCTCCTCGTCGTTGCTGACGGTCGCCGTTCCCCCGCGCGCCGGAACCTCGACGGAGACGATCTCGCCCGCGAATGCGCCGGCGGCCGAGGCCGCCTGGGCGCGTCGATAGCTCTCGGCCGCATAGGCATCCTGGGCGTGGCGGTCGATCGAACGCTCGCTCGCACATCGTTCGGCCGCGCTTCCCATGTGGAAGTCGTTGTAGGGATCCCAAAGGCCGTCGAGGATCATGGCGTCGAGGAGTGCCCCGTGACCGAGCCGGTAGCCGTCGCGCGCGCGTGGGAGGAGGTAGGGGGCGCGCGACATGCTCTCCATGCCCCCCGCGGCAATCAGGTCGGCCTCGCCGAGCCGAATGGCTTGTGCCGCGAGAGCGACGGCCATGAGTCCCGATCCGCACACCTTGTTGATCGTGAGCGCGCCGTGCGTGTGCGGGATGCCTGCCCCGAGTCCCGCCTGTCGCGCCGGTGCTTGTCCGAGCCCGGCCGACACGACGTTTCCCATGATCACCTGCTCGACGTCCTCCAAGGGAACGCGCGCCCGTTCGACGGCGCCGCGTAGCGCCGTTGCGCCGAGCTCCGGTCCGGTGCGTCCGGCGAGCACACCGCGAAAGCCTCCGATCGGGGTGCGCGCGGCGCTCAGGAGGTAGGCTTCACGCATGGACGACGCTCGCAAACGCGGCGAATTGTTGCAACTTCATCGGCGCGCAGCAACCGCGTTTGTGCGCGGTCAGCGCGCCGTCGGCGTCCGCGGCGCGAGAAAATAGAGGTTGCCCGGCGAGCGCAGCCGGCCGGCGATGGCTGCCGCGTCGTCTGCCGGGCCGAAATACACGTCGACGCGTCCCGGGCCGCGGATCGCGGCCCCGGCATCCTGATTCAGCACGAGACGGGTGAGTGCCGGACTGGTCCCCGTGGCCGGGACGTCGCACGAATGCGAGGGCCCCGGGCGGGAAGACCGCGGCGTCGGTGGCGATCGTGCGGCCGGCCGTCACGGGCACGCCGAGGCTTCCGAGCGGCGGTCCGTCGAGCGTCCGGAAGAAGACGTAGCGCGGGTTCGCGGCAAGGAGGCTCGCTTCCTCGCTCGGGTGCGCCGCGATCCACAGCCGGATGTCGTCCATCGACGCTCCATCGGCCGTGAGCTCGCCGCGTGCGATCAAGAGGCTGACCGATGCTCGCGTACGGACGCCCGTTCGACGCCGCGAATCCGATCGTTCGCCGTTCGCCGTCGGGAAAGATCAGTACGCCCGAGCCCTGGATCTGCATGAAGAAGAGCCCGACGGGGTCGTCGACCCACGCCAGGACCGGGGCGGTTCTCGCGGCGCCGCCGTCGATCTCGCCTCGGGTGAAGTAGGGGGCGAGCACGCCGCCGCCGACTCGTCCGGCGATCTGCTCGCGACAGGCGCAGGGTGCGCCGAAATCTCCGAGGGCGACGGTGACGAGGTCCGGCGGCCGTCCCAGCACGGGAACGCGGAAACGGCCGTCGCGCCGCGGCCGTGCGCAGAGCGTCGGTAGGTAGTACCCGGTGAAGAGCACTCCCGTGGAGGGCGTCGCGCGGTAGATCTCGAAGCGGTGCACGATCTCGGCGGACAAATCGGTCGGCGTGGGGGCCGTCGCGAGGTACGCCGCGAAGCTTTCCATGGCGGTGCGCATCTCGCTCGCCGTTCGGGTGGTCGAGCCGAAGCTCACCGAGCGGTCCGGCGGAAGCCGACCGAAGTAGCGTGCGCTCTCTCCGACGGCGGCGATCAGGTTGGCGCGGTCGCCGTCGTCGGCGAGCTTCGGCGGCGTCGGCAGGCGTCGGAGGGCTCCACCCGGCGGGTGCAACGTCGGCGTGCAGGCCGCGGCACCGAAAAGGACGCACAGCGCGGCCACCCGTCTCGCCCTGTGCCGATTTCGCGTTGACAGTGAGAAAATATCCATGTCAACTGGTTTGCGGTTGCGCGCCTCCACGGCATCCAGCGGCGCGCGGGATCTCGGGTCGAGGGTGGGGCGTGGGCCCTGCAGGTGAGGAGGGGAAGATGAGTCCCGGCGTTCGGAGCTTCATGCTCGGGTTCGTGGTGGGCATCGTCGCGTGCATGGGTTTCATCACGTACTACGGCGATCGCGGCGGCGACTGGTTGATCGAGATGGGTCGCAAGATGAAGACCGTCGCGCAAGGCGACGGCCAGCACTACGAGACCCGCCGCGTCCAGACGTACTGAGCTGCACGCCGCCCCGTTCTACGAGGCGGCGCGCTCGCCGTAGACGCGTT
Organism: uncultured delta proteobacterium; assembly: GCA_963774015.1. Lineage (GTDB taxonomy): Bacteria > Desulfobacterota > Binatia > UTPRO1 > UTPRO1 > UTPRO1. The sequence goes on along the minus strand of CAVZDH010000011.1, from coordinate 172,067 downwards.
CCGCGGCCGTGACCCCGGCACCGGCATCGCACGCGAACCCGTGGCGCGGCAGGAGGCGGCCGAGCGCGGCGAGCACGCGTGTCACGTTGGCGGCGGTGCTCGACTCGCCCATCAGGCCGATGCGCCAGGTCCGACCCTTGAGCGGTCCGAGGCCACCCCCGATCTCGATCCGATCCTCGTCGAGGAGCGCACGTCGAATCGTCGCGTCATCGACGCCGGCCGGAATCCGGACGCTGTTCAGCATCCAGAGGCGCTGGCCCGGGGCCACGGCCATCTCGAGGCCGAGCGCTTCGAGGCCCGCGACGAGCGCCTCGTGGTTGCGCCGATGACGCGCGAAGCGCGCATCGAGCCCCTCCTCCAACACCACCCGCAGCGCCTCGTAGAGCGCGTAGTTCATGCTGATCGGCGCCGTGTGGTGATAGACGCGCTCCTCGCCCCAGTACTTCTCGATCATCGTGAGGTCGAGGTACCAGCTCTGCACCTTGCGTGTGCGCGCCCGCAGCCGCTCGATGGCGCGCGGACCGAACGTGATCGGTGCCAGGCCGGGCGGACAGCTCAGGCACTTTTGCGTCCCCGAGTACGCGGCGTCGACGCCCAGGCGATCGACGTCGACCGGACAACCCGCGAGGGACGTCACGCAGTCGATCACGAAGAGCGCGCCGTGCTCGCGCGCGAGCCGGCTCGCTTCCTCGAGCGGCTGCCACACGCCCGTCGACGTTTCGGCGTGGACGAGCACGAGGAGGCGCGGCTTCTTCGCACGGCCGAGCGCCGCCGCGACGGTTTCGCTCGGGATCGTCTCGCCCCATGGCGCCTCGGCCTTCACGACCGTGGCGCCGGCCCGCTCCGCGACGTCGGTCAGACGAGTCCCGAAGACGCCGTTCACCCCGATGACGACTTCATCGCCGGGCTCGACGAGATTCACGATCGTCGCCTCGAGGCCGGCGCTGCCGGTCCCGGAGATCGGGATGGTGAGCTCGTTCTTCGTTCCGAAGACCGACCGCAGCATCCGTTTGGTCTCCTCCATGAGTGCCACGAACGCCGGATCGAGGTGCCCGAGAAGCGGCATCGACAGCGCGGCCAGCACGCGCGGGTGCACTTGGCTCGGCCCGGGACCGAGGAGCAGGCGTTCGGGCGGCGGGAAGACGTTCGACGGCGGGATGAGAGACATGATCGACCTCGCGGGGTGTCGTGAATCGCGTGGGCACCGGGCGGCGCGCGCGCCCGGAGCTTATTGTGGTATCGTCGGGTCGTGTCAACGTCGATCGCGTTCCCGCCCACGCTGGCGGACGAGCTCGCCGCGATCGTCGGGTCGGAGGGTGTCGTCGCGGCGCCGGCGGCGCTCGCCGTCTACGAGTGCGACGGCTACACGCTCGAGCGTGCCGTTCCGGAGCTCGTCGTCCTGCCGCGTACGACCGACGAGGTCGCGCGCGTCCTTCGGGCCGCATGGCGGGCCGGTGTTCCCTTCGTGCCACGCGGTGCGGGAACCGGGCTTTCGGGCGGCTGCCTCGCACTGCCGGCGCGGCTCGTCGTCTGCACGAGTCGCATGCGGACGATCCGTGCCGTCGACCTCGCGAACCGGCGCGTCATCGCCGAAGCCGGCGTGGTCAACGCCGACGTGTCGCGTGCGGTGCGATCGGCGGGGCTGCAGTACGCGCCGGATCCGTCGAGCCAGATCGCCTGCACGATCGGCGGCAACATCGCCGAGAATTCCGGCGGACCCCACACGCTGAAGTACGGGGTCACGACCAATCACGTGCTCGCCATCGAGCTCGTGTTGCCGGACGGCGAGATCGTTCCGCTCGGTGACGGCGTCGACGACGGACTCGGCTACGACCTCACGGGCGTGGTGTGCGGCTCGGAAGGGACGACGGGCATCGTCACGGCGGCGACGTTGCGCCTGGTGCCGGTCCCCGAAGCCGTGACCACGATGCTCGCCGTCTTCGCCACGGTCGCCGACGCGACCGCGACGGTCTCCGCGATCATCGCCGCGGGCGTCATTCCCGCCGCGCTCGAGATGATGGATCGCACGATCGTTGCCGCGGTCGAAGCCGCGTTTCATTTCGGCTTTCCGACGGATGCCGGTGCCGTGCTCATCATCGAGATCGACGGCGAGGCTGCGGGACTCGACACGACCGCCGCGCGTATCGAGACGCTCTGTCGCGATCACGGAGCGGAGCACGTGCGCCGGGCCGCCGACGAGTCCGAGCGTGCGGCGCTCTGGAAGAGTCGAAAGCGCGCGTTCGGTGCCGTCGGGCGGCTGGCCCCGAGCTACTGCACACAGGACGGCGTCGTGCCCCGGACCCGGCTTCCCGAGATTCTCGTCCGCATCGAGGCGGCCGCGGCGCGCCATCGTCTGCGCATCGGCAACGTCTTTCACGCCGGGGACGGCAACATCCATCCGATCGTGCTGTACGACGAGCGTGACTCCGACGAGGCGGCACGCGCGCTCGCTGCCGGTCGCGAGATTCTGCTCGCGTGCCTCGAGCTCGGCGGCAGCGTGACGGGCGAGCACGGGATCGGGGTCGAAAAAACGGCGGAGCTCGGCGTGGCGTTCGGCTCCGCCGACCTCGCGCTGATGCAGGAGGTTCGCGCCGTGTTCGATCCGGCCGGTCGCGCCAATCCCGGCAAGATCTTTCCGACGCCCGGTGTGTGCGTCGAGCAGCGGGCGCCGCGCCGCCGAGCGGCCGTGTGATGATTGCCGAGCCCGCGAGCGCAACGTCTCGGTCCTCGACGGCGACCGCGATCGCGACGCGGCTCGGCGCGATCGTCGACGTCGACGCCGGGGACGAGGCGGGCGCCGCATGCGCGATCGGTGGCGTCGCGCCGGCGCTGGTCGCGCGCCCGGCGAATGCGCCGGAGCTCGCGGCGGCGGTGGCGGCGGTCGCGACCGCCGGCGGTGCGCTGGTCGCGCTCGGACGGGGCGCGCATCGGAGCCTCGGCCATCCTCCTGAGCGGTACGACGTCGCGCTGCTCACGGAGCGACTGCGGTGCGTGATCGACTATACGCCAGCCGACATGACGGTGACGGTCGAAGCGGGCACGACCATCGCCGACCTCGAGGCGCTCCTCGCCCGCGAGCGGCAATGGCTGCCGATCGAGCCACCGCTGCCCGCGTCGACGACGATCGGGGGACTCGTCGCCGCCGACCTGAACGGTCCGCTCGCCGCGTCGCAGGGGCGGCTGCGCGATTTCGTCATCGGCATCGGCCTCGTGACCGCGGCCGGCGTCCAGGCACGCGCCGGAGGGCGGGTCGTCAAGAACGTCGCCGGATTCGACCTCATGAAGCTCGTCGTCGGATCACTCGGCACGCTCGCGATCGTGACCGACCTCACGCTCAAGGTGCGCCCGCTTCCCGAGCGTCAGCACGGTCTCGTGCTCGACGTGCGGGGTGTGGATGAGGCGCTCGCCGTCGGCGCCGCGATCGAAGGAGCGCTCGCCGTCGTGGCTCACGGTTCGCTCGTGCCCGACGCGTGCGGTGCACGGGTCGTGGTTCGGCTCGGCGGAGTCGCCGCGGACGTGGCGGCGGCGCGGCATCGCGTCCACGACCTGGCCGCGCGCCATGCCGCGACGATCCGGCTCGACGAGGACGCCGCCGATCCCGACGTCGCCGCATGTTTCGCGATGCTGCGTGATCGCTCCGCGCAGGCGCCCGCCGACCTCGTCGTTCGCTTGGCGACGTTGCCGTCCCGCGTGCCTGCCCTCGCTACCGATGCGCTCGCGGCGGCCGAGTCCGCGGTGAGCGCCTGGCACGCGGATCCGCGCCGCGGCGTGCTGACGCTGGCGTTCGCGCCGGCGTCCGCCGAGTCGCTCGCGAAGACGCTCGCCGCGCTGGCGCACATTGCCGACGCGCACGGTGCGCACCGCGTCGTGGAACGCTGCCCGCTCGCGCTCGCCGCGTCGGTTGCGGTGTGGCATCCGCTGCCGCCCGCATTGCCGCTCATGCGCCGGATGAAGGCGGTGCTCGATCCGGGAGGCGTTCTCTCACCCGGACGGTTCATCGGGCGGATCTGATGGCGGAGCAGGCGCCCGCGACGATACCGCTCGGCGGCTTCGCGCCCACCGAGCGATTCCTCGACTGCGTCCATTGCGGATTGTGTCAGACCGCATGTCCGACCTACCTGGCACTCGGCACCGAAGCCGATTCTCCGCGTGGCCGGATCCATCTCATGCGGGCGCTTCAGGAAGGCCGCCTCGCGGTCGACGCCGAGGCCGTGCGTCACCTCGACCTCTGTCTCGGATGTCGCGGGTGCGAGACCGCGTGTCCATCGGGCGTAGCGTACGGCACGCTCGTCGAGGCGGCGCGTCCATGGATGGAGGCGCGGTATCGGCGTCCGATCCTCGAGCGCTGGCGCCGTCGGTTCATCGTGCGGGCGCTGACGACGCCGCGCCTGATGCGTGCGCTCCTCGCCCCCCTTCGCGTGCTCCAGCGCGTCGGCGTGGTGTCGTCGGCCCGCGTGGTCGTACCGCGCATTTCACGCCGTCTCGAGGCGGCCATGGCGCTCGTGCCGGCGACGCTCGCGCCGCGTGCGCGCGTCGCGACGACGACCGAGCCGCTCGGCGTCGCGCGTGCGACGGTGCACCTGCTTCCGGGGTGCGTCATGCCGGAGCTCTGCGGGGAGACCGTTCGGAGCACGGTCGCAGTGCTGCAGACGAACGGGTGCCGGGTGGTCGTCCCGCCGGGCGTGCATTGCTGCGGCGCGCTCGCGTTGCATGCCGGCGACCGCGAACGGGCGCGCATCGAGGCGGGACGTACGCTCGCTGCGCTCGTGGCGGCCGCACCCGACCTCGTAGCCGGCCCGCCGATCGTCGTGAGCGCCGCCGGGTGCGGCGCGATGATGAAAGCGTGGGGCGAGCTCTTCGGCGACGACCCGCTACGAGCAGCACGCGCGCGCGCCGTCGCGAGTCGAGTGCGCGACGCGACCGAGCTGCTCGCCGCGCTCGATCTCCGACGCCCGCCGACCGGAGGTCCCGTCCGACGCGTCGCCTATCATGATCCTTGTCACCTGGCGCACGCGCAGGGAATCCGCGCCGAGCCGCGTACGTTGCTGACGGCGATCCCCGGCGTCACGCTCGTGCCGATGGACGACGAGGACCTCTGCTGCGGGAGCGCCGGGCACTACAACGTGATGCACCCGGGGATGGCCCGCACGCTGGTGGCGCGGAAGGTCGCGGCCATCCGCGCGAGCGGTGCGGATCTCGTCGCCACCGCGAACTCGGGCTGCGCCCTGCAGCTCGAGGCCGGTCTCCGCGCGGCGGGCCTCGCGATCCCGGTGCGGCACGTGCTCGACCTCCTCGCCGAAGCCTACGCGCGACCGTGAGCGCACCGACTTCGTACGCGGCGGCAGATTTGTACCACCTGCGTCGTCGCGACTGCGGCGCCGGCAATGCCCGGGCACTGATTCTTCGCGTGGTTTCGCCTCGTTGAGGGCCGTGTCTCCCTGGCATGGCAGTTGCTGCTGGGCATGGGAGATGTCCGAGCTCGCTCCGCGCAAGAATCCGCTCGATCGCGCCGAGATCCGGTGCGTCGGGGCAATCTATCTTGCCGTTGCAGCCGGCCTGGCCTTGGCCGCCTTGGCGCTCCAGGGAGCCTGGGTTCCGATCGCGACGCTACTTCTCCTCCCGGTCTTCCTGGGCTCGTTCGTCGACGCGGCGCAGCGGTCGTCCGCGCTCTGGTACGGGTGGCGCGCCCACGAGCTCGGGGCCAACGTCAAGCGCGCCCTCGCGATGTTGCGTCCGTCCTACCGTGTCGTCACGCGCGGCCCCTCGCTCAGCGAGCGCGACCGGCACGTCGCGATCGGTCCGAACGGTGTCTTCCTGATCCTCTCGAGCGACGACGGCGGTCGCGTGACCGCCTCGGATCAACGTCTCTTCGTGAACGCGCGTTTGCCGTGGCGAAACGTGGTCGAGGATTGCCGTGTCGAGGCGCTGCGCGTCTCCGATCGCGTGCAACGCGCGCTCGGACGACCGGTGCCGGTGCATGCGGTGCTCTGCTTCACCCGCGCGCTCGTCGCCGTCGGGCAAGAGATCCGCGGCGTGAAGATCGTGCAGGTCCCGCGGCTCGCGCGCGTGATCGAGAGCGTCGCGACTCCGACGCCGCTTTCGGAGCGCGACATCGAAAGCGTGCGTGCGGCGCTGACGGCGCCACCGACGGCGACGCCGACTCGCAAGATTTTTCGCCTGACGCCGCGACGTTCCGTCGCGCAGGCGGAGCGTCCGTTGACGCTCGTCGGGAGGCCGTCGAGACCGCATCGGAGTCTCTCCTAGAGCACCGATCGTCGCTGCAAGTAGAGCTTGCAATGAGAAAATCGAGTTGCTAGGAGGGCGCGCAGTCGTGAGGCGAAGGTAGTACGTCCGTCGGAACAGCCGTGGCGAAACTTGCCGCGGCTTTGTCGTATGGCATGAGCACCCTCCCTCGATGACGAGTCCAACGGACGAAAGGAGGGGAGAATATGGCAGTCGGTCACGTGAAGTGGTTCAACCCCGAGAAGGGCTTCGGCTTCATCCGCCAGGAGAACGGCGAGGACGTGTTCGTGCACTACTCGGCGATTTCGGGCGAGGGATTCCGGACGCTCGAAGAGGGTCAGAAGGTCGAGTTCGAGATCACCAAGGGCCCGAAGGGTCTGCAGGCCTCCAACGTCACCAAAGCTGCGTAAGGCGTTTTCGCCGACGCACTGACCAATCCAATACGGCCCCGGGCGCTTCGGCTCCCGGGGCCTTTTTTCGTCCGTGTCCGCGCTTCCGTGAGGCTCGGAGAATGGCGTAGAAGGCCGAGTAATGAAGCGCGTTCTCCTGCTGCGGGTTGTCGCGACGCTCTTCGGAAGCCACGTGGCGTTGTTTCGTCGCGGTGTGCCCGCGTTCGAAAACGTCGCCAATCTCGACCAGCTGCCCGCCAGAGGCTTCACGGTGATCGCCTTGCCCGTGAAGATCGCCGGGGGCAGCGGCGGACCGCTCCGCATCGTCGCGGTCCTCGACAAATAGTCGGAGCACGAGGAGACACCATGGATGCCAAAACCGCCGCGCGCGAGCGCCTCGAGGGCGAGCGCGACGCCTTGATCGCGCTCAGCCACCGCATCCACGCGCATCCGGAGGTCGGATTCGAGGAGGAACGCGCGGCGGGCTGGCTCTGCGACGACCTCGCGAATGCCGGATTCGCGGTGACGCGCGGCGTGGGCGACCTGCCGACCGCGTTCGTCGCGCGCGCGGGCAGGGGCCCGCTGCACGTGGCGTTCTGCGCCGAGTACGATGCGCTGCCCGGCATCGGCCACGCGTGCGGCCACAACATGATCGCCGCCATGGCGGTCGGGGCTGCGGCGGCGGCGGCGACGGTGGCCGACGACGTCGGGCTCACGGTGAGCGTCATCGGCACGCCGGCCGAGGAGGGTGGAGGCGGCAAGATCCTGCTCCTCGACCGCGGCGTCTTTGCCGGCGTGCATGCGGCGATGATGGTGCACCCGGCGCCGATGGACGTCGTCGAGCAGCCGTTCCTCGCCTGCGCGCAATTCGAGGTGCGCTACACGGGCAAAGAGGCGCACGCGTCGGCATTCCCCGAGCGCGGCATCAACGCCGCCGACGCGCTCACGGTGGCGCAAACGGCGATCGGGTGCCTCCGCCAGCACATCCGACAAACCGACCGCGTCCACGGCATCGTTACGCACGGTGGTGACGCGCCGAACATCGTTCCCGCCCACACCGCCGCGCATTACATCGTCCGGGCGCGCACTCTCGCCGAGCTCGACGAGATCTACGGCAAGGTCGTGCGCTGCTTCGAGGCCGGCGCGCTCGCCACCGGCTCGACGCTCGAGGTCAGCGAGGATCACCTGCCGTATGCCGAGGTGTGTCCCGACGCGGGCATCGCGGCCGCCTATCGCACCAACGTGACCGCGCTCGGACGCTTCTTGCCCGACCTCGGTCCCATGCTCGAGCGCATGGCGGGCTCGACCGACATGGGCAACGTCTCGCTCGCGCTGCCGTCGATCCATCCGATGATCGGCATCGAGTCGTTGCCTGCGGTGAACCACCAGCCCGAGTTCACGGCGCATTGCGCGACCCCGGTCGCGGACCGCGCCGTCATGGACGGTGCGCTCGCAATGGCGTGGACCGCGATCGACCTCGCGAGTGACGCGGCGATGGTCGAGCGTTTGCGTGCGCCGCGGTGACCTTGTCATCGATTGCGAGCGGACGGATCAGGTCTTCGCCGATTGTCCGAGGCGGCCTCTCTCGTGCGCGCCTGCGCGCACCGATACCTCGAGATCCCAGTGGCCGGGCTCCATGGGCGTCCGGTATCATCAAGACATGCAACCTGCCCCCACGCCCCCAACCCAGATCCAAGAGCTCGTCACCCAGATCCTCGCCGACGCCGGTCCCGCCGGGACGTCCCAGCAAGAGCGCTATCTGCGCGAGATCCTCACGACCGTCGTTCGGTTGATGCGCGACAACACATCGACCGGCGACCTCAAGATCATCAACACCGCCCTCAAGGAGATGCGGAACGCCTTCAAGGTCTTCGCGCCCTACCGGCACATCCGGAAGGTCAGCGCCTTCGGCTCGGCACGTACGAAGGAGACGGCGCCGGCCTATCGTCAAGCGAAGGAGTTCGCCGAGCGGATTTGTCGGGAAGGCTTCATGGTCCTCACGGGCGCCGGCGGCGGCATCATGCGCGCCTGCCAAGAGGGCTCGGGTCGCGAGCGGAGTTTCGGCGTGAACATTCGGCTCCCTTGGGAGCAGGGCGCCAACGAGTTCATCGATCGTGACCCGAAGCTCATCACCTTCAAGTACTTCTTCACGCGCAAGCTCGTGTTCATCAAGGAAGCGGACGCGATCGTGCTCTTTCCGGGTGGTTTCGGCACCCACGACGAGGGCTTCGAGTCGTTGACGCTCGTGCAGACCGGCAAGTCGCGGCCGATGCCCATCGTCTTCCTCGACGCTCCGCGCGCGACGTACTGGAAGACCTGGAAGCGATACGTCGACGACCACCTCCTGCGACCGGGGCTCGTCTCGGCCGAGGATCTCCACATCTTCAAGGTGACGGACGACATCGACGAGGCGATCGCGGAGATTCGCGGGTTCTATCGCGTGTATCACTCGTCACGATACGTCGGGGACCGCTTCGTGATCCGTTTGAACGCCGCGCTGCCCTTGCCGATGGTGGCGCAGCTGAACGCGGACTTTCACGACATCCTGCAGGACGGGGCGTTCGAGGTGGGCGAGGCGTTGCCCGAGGAGCGGGGCGAGCCCGAGATCGCGCACCTGCCGCGCTTGGTCTTCCGGTTCAATCGGATGCGCTTCGGTCGGCTGCGCGCGATGATCGACGTCATCAACCGCGGGGGGCCCGAAGCGACGGTGCTCGCACCGCCGCAGCACACCGCCGAGGGCGGGTTGGTCTGAGCGGGTGCCCGTTCAGCTGAGGGCGGGCTTTTCGTCGCGGAGCTCGCCGTTGGCGGCGAGCAAGGCGCGCAGCAACTCGGCGAGGGTCAGGACCTCGGCGTTCACGCGTACGAAGGCTTCGACCGCCTTGAACCATTCGTCGCGATGCTTGTCGTCGCTGACCGCGGGCGCGTCGGGGTTCAGGTTCACGACCTTCCGCATCCCGTCCAAGAGGCCTTCCGAGATGCCGTGCAGGTGACGGGTGATGTCGCTGAACGTGTTGGCGTCGATGACCATCGTTCAACACGATAACAAGAACGGTGCCAGCGGTTGCGCGCGAATGTCACCGGAAACCACGGACTCGCCCGGCGTTCCAACCGAAACAGCCGACGGCAAAATTGCGAGAACGTGGGAGCGGCTTGCATCCGTGCGAGCGTTGGCGGTCGACACCGGGGAAGCTCGAGCGGTATAGGCGTCGCGCCATGATGGACCAGGGGTCGCGCTGGCTCGCGGCGATCGTCGCCATCTCGTTGATCGCCGGATGCGAGCGTTCGCAGCCGCCGCTGGTCTCGAGAACGACGGGTCAGCAGCCCCCGCGCACCCGCATCGCCGATGTCTTCATCTACGACGGGAGGCTGCCGGTCCTGGTTCCGCCCCGGGACGTGATCCTCGAGGGGGGCCGCATCGCCGACATCGTCAGCCGCGGCTCGCGGCCGACGCCGGGCGAGGTGGTCATCGACGGCACGAGCCTCGTCCTCATGCCCGGCCTGATCGACGTGCACGGCCATACGGGAGGCAATTCCGCACCGCCGTGGTCGGCGGCGAGCCGGTTTCCCGATCCCGTCCGCAATCTCCAGAGCTATCTGTACGCGGGGGTCACGACGGTGCTCGATCCGGGAGATCTCGCCCCCGACGTCTTCGAGCGCCGCGCCGCGGTCGCGCGCGGCGACCTCCTCGGTCCGACGATCTTCGCCGCGGGCCCCCTCTTCACGGCGCCGGGCGGGCATCCGACGGGCGCGCTGCACGCGCTCCTCCCCTGGTGGAGCCGCTGGTACGTACAGTCTCGGATGACGCGAGTCGTCGCCACGCCCGCCGAGGCGCGGGCGGCGGTGGCGGCGCTCCTGCCGTCGAAACCCGACGTGATCAAGGTCGCCGTCGACGCGGTGCCGCTCGGCGCCCCGGTGCTCGGGGGTGACGTGCTGCGCGCCATCGTCGACGAGGCCCGTGCCCACGGCGTTCGCACGGTCGCGCACATCGGCACCGTCGCGGACGCGCTCGCGGCGTCGGATGCGGGCGTCGCTGCGTGGATGCACGGCGTCTACAAGGAGCGCATTCCCGACGAGCTCGTGGCGCGTTTCGTCGCCGCGCGCATTCCCTACGTCGCGACCATCTTCGTCTTCGACGACTATGCGGACATCTACGAGCGAACCCGCAAGACGACGGAGCTCGAACGCGAGACCGTGCCGGCCGACGTCCTCGCGAGCTTCGATGCCCCGGGTGCCGAGGCGCAGGTGCCCGAGTTCGTCGCGTTCTTCAAGCTGCTGGCGGCGACCCGGGAGGCGCGGTGCGACAACGTGCGCCGCCTCAACGCCGCTGGCGTACGCATCCTCGCCGGTGCGGACGCCCAGCTCGGGGTCTTTCCCGGTCCGGGCTTGCATCGCGAGATCGCGGCGCTCATTCGATGCGGGCTTTCGCCGTCGCAGGCATTGCAGGCGGCGACGTCAGCCGCGGCGCGCTTCGTGTCGGGTCAGGAGGAGCCGGACTTCGGGATCGTGCGGGTCGGTAGTCGTGCCGACCTTGTCATCGTGAACGGCAATCCGCTGGCCGAGCCGCGGGCGCTCGACGACATCCGGTACGTGATCAAGGACGGCTGGGTCCTGGAGCGTCATCCGCTTGCGCCGCCTTCGAGGGATCGAGCCAGCGCTGGAGGAAGCTGAACACGTCGCGATAGATGCCCGCACCCCATTGGTGATGGGTGCCAGGTCGCCAACGGAGCTCTTTCGGCTCGCCCGCCGCGGCGTAGAGCGTCTCGACGGCTTCGCGCGGGAAGACCGGGTCGTCCACGGTGTTCACCATGAGCAAGGGGCGCGGCGCGATCGCCGACGCAAAGAACGCGGGATCGGTCGCCTCGGCGGCGGCCCATCGCCGGGCCCGCTCCTCCTCGCTCGCTCCGTGCTCCCAGTAGCGGGTGTAGGCGAAGCTCCCCGCGATCACGATCGCTGCCGCACGCACGCGTGGCTCCCGCGCCGTGAAGACCGTGCCCAGCATGCCGCCGAGGCTGAAGCCGACGTACGCGATGCGGCCGACGTCCACGCCGGCGTCCGTCGCCAGGAGATCGAGCCCGGCCGAGAGGTCCGCCACGCTCTGCTCCACGAACGCCGGCTTTCCGATCAAGCGGCGCCGGACGAGCGGATCGCTCGGCGGCGCGCTGGCCCGCTCACCGTGTTCCGCGAGGTCGATCGCGAGGACCGTCCATCCGTGTTTGGCCCAGCGTCGGGCCGGTGCCTGGATGTAGTAGTCGTCCTTGCCCGTGTTTGCGCCGTGCTGCAGCACGATGGCCGGAGCGGCGCCGCTCGGGACGGCGGGCCGCAGCAGCACGGCGGGAACGCGGGCGCCGGCGCCGCCCGCGTACCGCAGCCGCTGGACGCGGACGTCGCCCTCGATGCGGTCGTCGAGGCGCTCGCAATCGACCGTCACGCGCGGCGTTGTTGCAGAGCGGTCTGGCCTGCGCAACAAGAGCGCCATGATCATCGGGCTCACGGGCGGGATCGGATCCGGGAAGAGCGTCGTCGGTCGCATGCTCGCAGAGCTCGGCGCGCACGTCATCGACACTGACCAAGTCGGCCATCGCGTCTACGCGCCCGGCAGCGAGGGATACGCTCGCATAGTCGAGACGTTCGGTAAGCGGGTCGTGGCGCCCGGCGGCACGATCGACCGCAAGAAGCTCGGCGCGTTGGTCTTTGCGGACGCCGGGCAGCGCGCCGCGCTGAACGCGATCGTGCATCCGCTGATCTTCGGCGAGATCATGCGCGAGATCGCCGACCTCCGAAACGGCGGCTTCTCGGGCCACATCGTGCTCGAAGCGCCCATCCTCCTCGAGGCCAAGGGCACGAGTATGGTCGACCAGATCTGGGTGGTGACCGCACCCCCCGAAGCGGTGCGGACCAGGCTCGCGGCCGATCGCGCCATGACGCGGGCGGAGATCGACGCCCGGGTCGCCGCGCAGCTCGACGATGCCGAGCGCCGTCGGCACGCCGACGTGATCCTCGAGAACGACGGGGATCTCGCGAACCTGCATGAGGTCGTCGCGGCGGCCTGGAAGACCCTGCTCGCCTGAGCGCCGCCAAATCTTCCATGAACCTCTTCGAAGAGCACAAGGCCGAGCGACGCGCGCGGATTCTCGCGGCCGCGCGCGAGCTCATCGCCGAGCGGGGCTACGACGGCATCACCATGCGCGACCTCGCGCGCGCGAGCCGCGTCTCGGTCCCGACGCTCTACGATCTCTTCGGCGGCAAGCAGGCGCTGCTCCTCGGCGAGCTGGAGCACACGTTCGCCGCGGTCGTCGCCGCGATCGGCAACGCGCGTGACGGACAACGCGCGGGCGACGTCGAGCCGTGGGTCGACCCCGACGTGCTGTCGCGGTCGCCAGCTCGCTGCCGAGCTCCGACGGGCGCAACCACCCTGTCCAAGGTCGGCCGTCCGAAGACGCGTACCCGCAAAGGAGGCTCACGATGCGCACCATGATCGATGGATGCGATGTGTCCGCGCCCGCGCCCGGGCGCTTGTTGCCGCCGCGCGCATTCTTCTCGCCGGCGGTGTTCGACGCCGAAATGGCTCGGATTTTCGCGCGCAGCTGGGTTCATGTCGCCGACCTTCCCGAGCTCCGCACGGGCGGGGATTACGTCGCCGCCACGATCGGCACGAGCCCGGTCGTCGTCGTGCGTGGCCACGACGGCGAGCTCCGGGGCTTTGCCAACGTCTGTCCGCACCGCGGCGCTACCATCGCCGAGGGCCGCGGGAATTGCGGTCGCCAGATCAAATGCCCCTATCATGCATGGAGCTTCGCGACCGACGGACGCCTCGTCGGGGCGCCGTCGCGCGAAGAGTTCACCTGCGACTTCTCGACGATCGCGCTCCAGCCGGTCGCGGTCGCAACCGCCGGCCCCATGGTGTTCGCGTGTCTGGATCCCGCGGCGGCCGGACCGTTCGTCGATTGGATCGGCGAGCTGCCGCGGGCGCTCGCGCGGGCGAGCGGCGAGCGCATGGAGCTCGCGTTCGAGTACGTCTACGAGGTCGACGTCAACTGGAAAGTCTACGTCGAGAACGGGCTCGAGGGCTACCACGTGGCCGTCGTGCACGACGTCCTGAACGATCTCGTCGAGACCGCGAGCGCGCGTCAGCACTTCGAGGAGCACGGCAGCTACACCCACGCCTTCATCAAGCCCGAGTACCAGTCGATGATCCCGGAGCTGCCGCACCTCGCGGCCGAGGAGCAGCGCTACGTCCGCTTCGGTCACGTCTTCCCGAACCTGATCCCGGTGCTCGCGCCGGCGGAGTTCACGTATCTCCGCATCGACCCGCTCGGCCCCGAGCGGATCCGGCTCGTGGCGCGGAGCTTCGATCTGGGCGGCGATCTCGCGTTGCTCCGCGACTTCCGCCGCGACGCGATCGATCGGACGAATCAACAGGACATCGCCGTCGTGACGCGCGTACGGCGCGGGCTCCACGCGCACGGGTTCCGCGGCGGCGTGCACTCGGCGTTCCTCGAGAGCCGCATCGGTCACTTCGAGCGCATGGTGAGCCGTGCGCTGACCGGCGAGCGCGTGGCGCTGGCCCGCCCGGGTCACTACACGCGCGAGCAGCTGACGACCGAGTCGGGTCGGCCGAGCGCCGTCGCGCAGGCGGCGCAATGAGCGCGATCCGCATCGAGACCGAGGACGGCGTTCGCTCGATCGTCCTTGCCCGTCCGGATCAGTACAACACGATCACCCCCGCGTTCCGCGACGAGCTTGCCGCGGCGATCGACGACGCCGACGCCGATCGGGCGGTGCACGTGATCCTGCTCAGGGCGGAAGGTCCCGCCTTCTGCGCCGGCTACGGGCTCGACTGGTCGACGGTCGCCCAGGCGACCGAGGAAGGTCGCGAGCGGCGCTGGGACTCGGTCGCCGACCTTCGCATGATGGGCCGCTTCGTCGACGTCTACATGAAGCTCTGGTACGCGGCGAAGCCGACCATCGCCGTGGTGCAGGGGTGGTGCATCGGCGGCGGCACCGACATGGTGCTCTGCGCCGACATCGTGATCGCGGGCGAGGGCGCGACCTTCGGTTATCCGCCTGCGCGTGTCTGGGGCACGCCGACGACGGCGATGTGGGTCTACCGCATGGGTCTCGAGAAGGCGAAGCGCTATCTGCTGACCGGCGACGAGATCCCGGCGCCCGAGGCCGCGCGCATCGGTCTCATTCTGGAGGCCGTGCCCGACGGCGAGCTGCAGACGCACGCGATGGCGTTCGCGCGTCGCATGGCGCGTCTCCCGACCAATCAGCTCGTCATGCTGAAGCTCCTCTGCAACCAGACCGCCGAGAACATGGGGCTCACGTCGAGCCGCACGCTCGGGACGCTGTTCGACGGTATCGCGCGCCATACGCAGGAGGGTCTCGACTTCGTGAGCCGCGCGCAGGACGTCGGCTTCCGTCAGGCGGTCCGCGAGCGTGACGACCCCTTCGGCGACTACGGCTCGGGGGCACGCTCGCGTACGCGTAAGCCCGGCACGTAAGCCACGGGTCGGGCCCCCGGAACGGGGCGGACGACCCGTGCGCTGGCTGCACTTCGTTGCTAAGAAGCTTCCCTCATGACGCTCCACGCCGAGCTCACGCGCGAGGTCGACGAAGGCGCTTCCGGCCCGCACATCGCCGCGTTCTTCGATCTCGACCGTACCTTGCTCGCCGGGTTCTCCGCCGCCCACTTCATCCGCGAGGACGTGCTCGCCGGCCGCATGAGCGCCAGGCATTTCGCGCAGACGATCTTGGCCGCGACGCTCTTCCAGCTGCGGCAGATCGGTTTTTCGGGCTTCGTCGCGAGCACCATGGAGCGCCTGCGCGGCATACCCGAGTCCGAGCTCCAATCACACGCCGAGCACATGTTCATCGAGCACCTCGCCGCCGACGTCTATCCCGAGGGGCGCGCGCTCGTGCAGGCCCATCGCCGCAAGGGCCACACGATCGCCGTGGTCTCCTCCGCCACGCGCTACCAGATCGATCCCTTGGCCCGCGACTTCGGCATCGAGCACGTCCTCTGCACCCAGCTCGAGGTGCAGAACGGCAAGTTCACGGGCCGCGTCATCGAGCCCACCTGCTACGGCGAGGGCAAGGCGACGGCGGCGCTCGACTTCGCCGCCACCCGGGGCATCGATTTCGGCCAGAGTTATTTCTATACCGATAGCGACGAAGATCTTCCCCTGCTCGAGATCGTCGGGAGGCCGCGCCCCACGAACCCGTCGAGTCGGCTGGCGGAGATCGCCGCCAAGCGCGGCTGGCCCGTGAACCGGTTCACGAGCCGGGGTACGCCGGGACCGCTCGACGTGGTGCGCACCTCGCTCGCCGTCGGCGCGCTCTTTCCCTCATTGATGTTGGGTGTGCCCGCCGCGGTGCTGGGATGGAGCTGGCGGCGCGCCATCAACATCGCGATCACGACGTGGGGCGAGCTCGGCACCGCGCTCGTCGGCGTCGACGTCGCGGTGACGGGCGAGGAGCACCTCTGGTCGCACCGTCCGGCGGTATTCATCTTCAACCATCAGAGCGGCATCGACATGCTGGTGCTCTGTCGCTTGCTCCGCCGCGACATCATCGCCGTCGCGAAGCAGGAGGTGCGGCGGAATCCGATTTTCGGCCCCGTGTTCGCCGCCGCCGGGACGGTCTTCATCGATCGGTTCAACCACGACAAGGCCGTCGCCGCGCTGAAGCCCGTCGTCGAATCGATCCGCGAGGGCCTTTCGCTCGTGCTCGCACCCGAAGGCACGCGCAGCGCGACCGGCCACCTCGGGCGCTTCAAGAAGGGTGCCTTTCACATGGCGATGGCGGCAGGAGTGCCGATCGTCCCGATCGTGCTGCGCAACACGCTCGACGCCCTCCCGAAGCACGGCATCATCGTGCGGCCGACGACGATCGAGGTGGTGGTGCATCCGCCGATCGCGACGACCGACTGGAGGCCCGAGGACATCGACCGGCACGTCGCGGAGATTCGAAACCTCTACGTCCGGACGCTCGGAGACTGACGACCGAGCCGGTCACTCGAGGCGCCCGACTCCCGGCACGAACCGTCCCGTCGCAGCTGCGTAACGGCGATAGCGTTCGCCGTGGGTGCGCAGGAGGTACGGCTCCTCGACGGCGCGCACCTGGATTTCGAGCGCGATCAGGAGCGTGACGACGGACGCCAGCGCGAGCAGGTTCGGCGCTACGAGCGCCAATCCGACGCTCGTGACCGTCATCCAAGTGAAGATCGGATTCCGTACGACACGGAAGGGTCCGCGCGCGATCAGATCGGTCGGTGTCGCGCGGTCGATGCCGATGCGCCACGAGCGACCCATCGCGAGCTGTGCGGCGAACGTGCCCACGATGCCGATCGTCGCGCACGCGACGCCGACGAGCGCGTCGGCCGCCGGCGCGACGATGCTCCAGGGACGGACGAGGCCGACGAGTTGTGCCGCGGGCGCGAGCCCGGCGCCGATGGCGGCGACGCCGAAAAGCACGCCGGCGCACCACTCCGCCGAGCCCGGGCGGCCCGACAGGCCGACGTACCCGGTGGTGCCGGTGGCGCGGTAGTGCAGCAGCGCGCGCAGTCCGAACGCGAGGGCGACGTAGAGGGCGTATCCGGCGAGCGCGACGACTGGCATGGCGGTTGACCTCCCGAAGGACGAAAGATACGAGCAATTACTCAGATTCGCTACTCGCGTTTGCCGCCATGCCGATCGCCCGTCGTTTCGAACGTCTTCGCCCGCGAAAACGGCCGCGTCAGGCGCGCTCGCAACGCACCGTCGCGGCCATGTTGCGGGCGGCAGCTCAGGTTTTCGCACGGCGTGGATACGCCGGCGCCACGACCAATCACATCGCCGAGCGGGCCGGGGTCTCGATCGGGAGCCTGTACGAGTATTTCTCGAGCAAGGACGCGTTGCTCGTGGCGCTGATGGAGGCGCATCTGCACGACGGTGAGGCCGTGCTGGCGCGCGCCGCCGCGGAGATCGCGGCCACGCCGCAGCCGCTCGTCGCGACGATTCGTCATCTCGTGCGTGCGATGGTCGAGCTGCACGCCCGCGACCGGGCGTTGCACCGCGTGCTGTTCGAGGAGGCCCCATTGCCGCGTCGGCTTCGCGACCTGCTCTCCGAGATCGAGGATCGCGTCGCCGACCGGATCGAGTTGCTGCTGCGCACGAGTCCCGAAGTGCGCGTCCCCGATCCGGCGCTCGCCGCCGCGGTCGTCGTGAAGACCGTCGAAGCGCTCACCCACAATCTCGTCCTGCACGGCGACCGCCAGCACGAGCGCGGCCTCGACGTGTACGTCGACGAGATCGTGCGCTTGGTCGGCACCTATCTCACGGCGGATCCCCACTGACCGTCGTATGCGCGCGGACCGTTTCTATCCGATCGTTCTCGTCGTCTGGTTCTTCGCGGCGTTCGCGCTCGGCGACTCGGGACGGCTCGCGCTCCTCGCGCCGCCCGCGCCGCAACTGATCGCGGCCGGCCTCACGCTGCTTCTCCTCCTGAACGGCGCCGTGCTGCCGGGCTTTCGCCACTGGCTCGGTGCGCTCGGCCTCCGCCGTCTCGTCGCCGTGCACGTGACGAGGTTCGTCGGCGTCTATTTCTTCGTGCTCTACGCCCGCGGCCAGCTGCCGTACGACTTCGCGGTGAAGGGCGGGTGCGGCGACGTGCTCGTCGCGATCGGTGCGGTCGTGCTGCTGCTCGCGCCGCGGTCGATGGCGCGCCGCGGTCTCGTGCTCGCCTGGAACGTGCTCGGTATGGCCGACATCGTCTTCGTCGTCGTGACGGCGGCGCGGCTCGGCCTCGCCGATCCGAGCTCCATGCGTTTGCTGCTCGTCCTGCCGCTGAGCCTCCTTCCCACGTTCCTCGTGCCGCTCGTCGCGGCCACCCACGTGTGGATCTTCGTGAAGCTCGCGTGGGGCGGCGTCGGACCTACGTTGAACCAGTCGGACCGCTGAGGTAGTCCGCCCGACATGCGCCAAACCACGATCAAGACGAAGGCTCTGCTGCTCGTGCTGCTGCTCGCGGGCACGGGATGCGTGAAGCGACAAACCCACATCAACTCGCCGACCACGCTCGATCCGGCCGTCCTCGACACGGCGCGAGCGATCGTCGGCTCACCCGATCGCTCGGCCGACGACCGCGCGCTCGATGCCGGACGCCACCCGGACCAGCTGCTCGCGTTCATCGGCGTTCGCCCCGGGATGCGGATCGCGGAGGTCGGCGCCGGGCTCGGCTATACGACCGAGCTACTCGCGCGCGCGGTCGCGCCGGGTGGCGTCGTGTACGGCCAGAACAACCGCTTCATCCGTGACCGCTACGCCGAGAAGCCCTGGACCGAACGGCTCGCAAAGCCGGTCATGAAAAACGTCGTGCGCGTCGACCGCGAGTTCGACGAGCCGCTGCCGCCGGAGGTGAAGAACCTCGATGCGGTCGTGAACGTGATGCTCTACCACGACACCGTATGGATGAAGACCGATCGCGCCAAGATGAACCGCGCGATCTACGGCGCGCTGAAGCCGGGCGGCATCTACGTGATCGTCGACCACTCCGGCAAGCCGGGAACCGGCGCGACCGAGACCCAGACCTTGCACCGCATCGAGGAAAAGGTCGTGCGCGAGGAGATCGAAGCCGCGGGTTTTCGGCTCGTCGCCGCCGCCGACTTCCTGCGCAATCCGAACGACAGCCGCGACTGGAGCGCCTCGCCCCGCACCGCCGGCGCGCGTCGCGGCACCAGCGACCGCTTCGTCCTCAAGTTCGCCAAACCCGCCTGAGCTTCAAGGAAGGGCGGAGCGAAGCGACCGCTCCGCACATCGGATCGGCAGCGACACGCTACGTGTCGAGGCCCCACTTGCGCTTGTTGGCCTCGATCTCCACCGACGTCGGGTGCTCCTTCTTCTCCGTCGGGCTCACCACGAAGTCGTCCTTGTGGTCCATCATATTGTAGTTGAGCGGCGTGTCGTCGGCGAACACGGCCGGAACGGCGGCCTCCTCGAAGATCGCCTGCCACGGACATTCCGGCTCGCATGCCCCACAGTCGATGCACTCGTCGGGGTGGATGTAGAGCTGGTTCGGGAACGTCTCGTGATCGTTGCCCTTGTAGGCGTAGATGCAGTCGACGGGGCAGACGGTGACGCACGCGGTATCGACGCAATCGCGGCAGAGGCGCGTGATGATGTAAGTCATGGGCGCGCTTTTTGCCGATTCTGATGGCCTGTGTCAAAGCAGCATCAGCCGGCGGATCGCGACGTCCGCGAGCACCAGCAGCAGTACGAGCGGGACGAGCAACCAGTCGAGCGGGACGGTCTCGTGACGGACGCCGGGACGTGCGGCGAGCACACTCGTCGGCTCGGGCTCGACTGCGCCGCCCGTCGCTGCCGCGACCGCATGGAGCAGCGGAAGGTTCGTCCCGACGGTGCGAAGCTCGCGTTCGTTCTCGGCCGTCGCCGGCACGAGCAGATCGAGGTGCTCCTCGCCGTTCGTCGCGCCGTCGGCGAGCGCCGCGGCGTGGAGACCGGCGCGCAGGTTCGGCACCGTGGCGGCGAAGCTCCGTGGTCCGACCTGCCGCAGCACGACGTCGTCCGCGCCCTCGAGGCGGAGTGTGAACGGACCGTGCTCGTCGGCGACGGTGTCGAGCACGATCAGGGTGCCGTCGCGGCGCCGCGTTGCGGACAGGTGATGATCCGTCGCGAGCCCGCGTGCCGCGGTCCACTCCGCGAGCTGGGTCCAGAGCTGCGCGAAGCCTGGCCAGGCGGGCCAGGCGGCGGCGCCGCCTTGGAAGTCGAGCGGTACGACCGCCACGCGACCGAGCTCGTACTGCCACGTGGCGAGCAGCGGATCACGCGCCTCGCCGTCTTCGACGAATAGCCGCACCTCGGCCCCGTGCTTCGTCTCGACCGAGGCCCAACGCGAGACCGCGGGCAAATCGTGCTCGTCGATGCCGGCGAGGATCGGTCCGCCCTCGCCGACCTGCGGAGCCATGTCGCGACGCTCGGTCGACCGCCCGAGGAGACGTTGGGCGTCGCGGATCATGAGCTGCGGCAATTGCTCGACGTCCTCAACGTGATGAAACGTGCCACCGGTCGCGCGCGAGATCGCGTCGAGCAAGTCGAGATTCACGGTGTCGGTGCCGATGCGGATGCTCGTGACGGTGATCTGGGCGCGCGCGAGCGCGGCGATCACGCCGGCATGATCCTCGGCCGCGCGATTGCTGTCGCCGTCGGTCAGCAGGATGATGTGCCTGACGGTGCGGCCGGACGCGAGCAGGTTGCGGCGTGCGATCTCGAGGGCCTCTTTGAAGTCGGTGCCCCCGCCGTATTGGATCTGCTGGATCTTGGCGGCGAGCGCGGCGCGGGTCTCGCCGGCCGGCAGCAACGGGCCGAGCTCGTACGGCTGCGAGTCGAACGCGATCGTCGCGACGAGATCGCGGTCGCCGAGCTGGTCGAGCACGGCGAGCGCGGCGCGTTTGGCGTACGCCATCTTCTCGCCGTTGTGGACCGCGGGCTGGCGGCTCGCGTAGCCCATGCTGTTGGAGCGGTCGATGATCAGATAGATCGCGATCGGCTCGCGCTCCTGTGGCGACGCCGTCTGCGCGCGCAACATGACCGGCAGGACACGCTCGAGCGCGCTCCCGGCGTAGGTGGCGTCTCCGAAGAAGTGCTCGCCGCCCGTCGCGACGAGCCCGCCCCCGCGCGCGACCCACGACGCGAGCTGCTCGAGCGTCGCGTCGGCGAGGTCGCCGCGGGCCACGTCGTCGAGCACGACCAGGTGATACGTTGCGAGCGCCTCGACGCGCGAGGTGAGCGATCGCGGGGCGACGATCTCGACGTGCATGCCGCGCTCCGCGAGCGCGCTCGCGACGATCGGCGTCGATCGCTCGCTCACGACCAGGACGTGGAGCGGCGCGGTGACCGCCACGGTCGCCCTCGCTCGTCCGGGCAGCGTCGTCGCCGCGCCCGGCAGCGACAGCTCGGCCTCGAGCGCGTACTGTCCGGCGCCGCGCAAGCGGTAGGGAAGACCAATGACGTTCAGGCCGGGCGCCAGGCGGGTACGCTCGCGCGCGAGCGGCTCGCCGTTGGCGATCAAGTGCAGCTCGGCCGGCAGCGGGCTCGCCGCGCGATTCTCGACGACCAGCTCGAGCGGCAAGACGGTGTGCTCGGGCGCGTAGCTCGGCGCGAGCACTCGACGAATGACGGCGGCCGGCAGCGCCGCGCCACTCGGGGCGAAGGCGTAGATCGGAGCTCGTCCGCGCGCCCGAGCGACCTCTGCCGCGAGGCTGCCGTCGGTCTCGTTGCCGTCCGAGAAGAGGAGAAGCGCGCTTTCTTTGCCGACCGGGCAAAGCGCGCGCGCCATCGTGAAGGCGGCTGCGAGATCGGTGTCGCCGCTTTCGAAGCCGGTGAGGTCGCTCGGCCGCGGTGGGAGCAATGCCGCCACGTCGCGGACGCCGCTTCGCGGATGGGCGACGACCCGCGCATGTGCGGCGAACGCGACCGATCCGATCAGGTCGTCGGCTCCGAGATGCGTCAGGAGTGAGCCGAGGACCGCATGGGCGCGATCGATCGCCGCCCCTTGCACGCTCGCCGAGACGTCGATGGCCGCGACCAGGCAGGTGCCGGCCTCCGGACGTGGCCGCTCGAGATGAACCCCGGCGAGCAGCTCGACCAGTGCCGCTGCGGCGGTGACGCGCACGACGGTCGCGAGGAGCGTCGTCCGTGTCGGACGGACCTTGCGTCGGCGGACGAAGAAGAGCGGCAGGACGCCGAGCAGCAGCAAGAACGCGGGTGTGTCGACGTGGAACGTCACGCGCGGCTCGATGGTCCGTTGGGGGGGAGCGCAGGGGTTGCGCGCGGGATTTGCGTGAGGCGCCAGAGCGCCCACTCGCAGGCCAGCAGCACGAGCGCCCCGCCGTAGAGCCATGGTGCCAGCGGCCGACCGTCGCGGAGCGGCTTCGGTGGGGAATCGTGCACGGTCGCGGGCCATTCGCCGGCACCGCTTCGTCCGATGTCCGACTCGCGATCGTCGAAGAGATTGGCGAGCACGAGTCGCTCGCCGCCCGGAGGGCCGATCGTGTAGACGCCGGCACGCTCCGCGACGACCACCGGCGGCTCGCCGGCGATCTCGATCCCGTCGCCACTCACTGGACCGAGCGGTCCCGCCCCGGCGAGGCGCGGACGCCCGGTTTCGACCTCGAGCGCGCTCGGACCGAACGGCTCTGCGAGCCACCGCAGTGTCGCGAGCGTCAACAACAGCAGCGGCATGTGATCGGACGAGGCCAGCGACCCGCCGAGCTCGGCGCCGAGACACGCGGTACGCCGCCCGTTCCGCTCGCCGGCAACGAGCAACGGGAAGGCCGCGTGCTCGGACGCCGCCAGCACGATCGGGGTTCCCCAGTCGGTGTCGCCGAGGACCGTGGCGCTCGCGACGCCGAGCGCCTGCAGTCCGCCGAGGCCCGCGAGCACAGGATGCTCGCCGTCCCAGTCGACGACGACGGCGTCGGAACGACGCTCGCCGCTCGGACAGACGGGGTTGCCGGGCGGCGGCGCGACGTAGAGGGCGTTCGTCGCCAGCGGGAGGCTCGCCGGTACGAAGCCGTCGAGCAGCGCGACGCGGCGCCCGGCTGGTGGCGCGGTCTCGAAGCGCTCACGCGACGTCACCTCGACCCGGCTTCCCGCGAGCGCGCTGGCCACCTCGGCGAAGGCGTCGGCGAGCGCGGGGGAGTCGGTCACGAGCAGCAGATCGAGCGGCGCGCCCGGGCCGATCCACGCGGTGGCATGGTCGTCGACCGCGAGCGCGTCGTCGCCGCCGAGTCGGACCTCGAGCGGCCCGCTCCCGGGCGGTCCGGTCAGGAGCACGTGCTCGGTGGCGCGCGGGGCGATGGCGAGCGCCCGTCGCGCCCACGGCACCCCTGCCACGCGGGCCTCGAGTACGATCTCGCGGCTCGTCCGCGCGTAGTTCCGCACGTCGATCGTCGCGGTCGCGTCGCTGGGTCCGTGAAACGGCGGCGTCGTCACGGTGATGCCGGCGATGGCGGCGTTGTCGTCGGTCCGGCCGAGTTGCACGTAGTCGAGGCGGGCGCGGGCGTCGGGCGTGAGCCCGCTCGCCTCCGGCGGGAGGTCGGTGAAGACCGCAATCTCCGCGCCCGGCCGCTCGGCGGCGAGCCCGCGCGCGAGCTCGAGGGCCGGTGCCAGGTCGGTCGGCGTGTCCGTCGGCGCGAGCGCTTCGAGCGCCGCACGGATGCGTGCCCGGTCGTCCGTCCACCCGAGCGCGACCCGCGGCCGCGCCGCCGCGGTGACGATCATCACGTCGTCGCCGCTCGCGACGTTGCCCACGCGCGCGAGCGCCCGCCGCCGTGCCGCGTCGAAGCGCGTTCCGTCGTCCTCCTTCGCCTGCATGCTCGCCGACACGTCGAGCACGATCACCAGCGGTGCGCCGACGGGTGGCGCCGCTGCACCTTCACGCACCGGCCGCACGTAGGCGGCGACCAACACCAGGACGACGAGGAGCTGCGCGAAGAAGAGGCGGTCGGGCCGGAAGCGCTCGCGTTCGCTCGGGGGGCTTTCCACCTGCTGCCAGAGAAAGAGCGTGCCGACCGGGATGCTCCGCCGGCGCCGATCGTAGAGATAGAGGATCGCGAGCACCGCCACGGCGGCGAGCGCCCCGAGACCGGCCGGGTGATCGAGTCTCATGACGCGCTCGTCATCGTCGCCGGACGAGTCCCGTGCGCGTGAGCTCGCCGGTCACGAAGGCGGCGAGATCGCTGCCGGCGACGTAGCGTGCGTACGTGCAGCGAGTGCGTTCGGCGACGGCGCGTAGCGCGACCAGGTGAGCCTCGAGCACCTCGCGATAACGGGCAGCGACGGCGGTTGTCAGCACCATCGGGTGCGTCGCGCCCGACTCGACGTCCACGAGCACACCGCGCGTGAAGGAGCCGGCCGGATCGAGCTCGCTCGCGCCGATCACGTGCAGCAGGTGCACCTCGAAGCGTCGGGCCTGCAGCGCGAGGATGGCACGCTCCACCTGCGTGGGCTCGGTCATGAGATCGGACACGAGCAGCGCGGCCCCCGCCTCGGAATGCCGCCGCGCGTAGTGCTCGCACGCCGCCGCGAGGTCGACCGTGCCCGCGACGTCGGCCTCGGCGAGGAGTGCCGTGACGGCGAACGTGCTCCGGCGCTGCCGAAAGGCGGGCGAGGTGACGATGGGAGCGGCTCCGCGCAGGAGGGCGACGTGGACGGCGTCGTTCGCGGCGAGCCCGATGTAGGCGAGCGTCACCACGAGCGCTCGGGCGCTCGCGAGCTTGCGATCGCTCGGCGGCGCGTCCATCGACGCGCTCGCGTCGAGAAGGAGATGAAAGCGTACCTCGCGCTCGGCGGTGAAGCGCCGGACGAGCATCGTGTCGAGTCGTGCCATCGCGGACCAATCGAGATGCCGGAGATCGTCGCCGGGCGCGTAGGCGCTGTACGCCTCGACCTCGATGCCGGACGGCTGGGCGCGGCCGGGAAAGCGGCGTTCGCCGGGACGCTCGCCCATGCCGCGACGGACGTGCAGCATGAAGCCGTCGAAGTGCCCGAGCGCGGCGAGGTCGAGCAGTCCCTGCGTCGCGGCGGTGACGTCCGCCGTCGTCACGTGCGGAGCCGGCGCGCCGCCTGCAGCACGCGCGCGACGATCTCGGCGGGAGCCACTCCGGCGGCTTCGGCGGCGAAGCTCATGACCAGGCGGTGGCGGAGGGCCGCGACCGCGACTTTGTCGACGTCGTCGTAGGTGACGTGCGGGCGACCGTCGAGGAGCGCCATCACCTTGGCGCCGAGCACCAGTGCCTGGGCGCCGCGTGGGCTCGCGCCGTACGTGACGTAGCGTCGGACGTGGCTCTCGGCCTCGCCGTCGCCGCGCGCGCCCGCGGGCGTCGTCATTCGCACGAGCCCGGCGACGTATTGCTCGACGTGCGGTGCCACCAGGACCTCGCGGACGAGCCGCTTCAGCTCTTCGGAGCGCGCCGCGGCGTGCTCGGAGGCCAGCACGGGCCGGATGGTGGGCGGATCGGCAACGGTCGTCGCGGCCAAGATGCGGACGAGCTCGCCCTCGCTCGGATACTCGAGCAGCACCTTGAAGAGGAAGCGATCCAGCTGCGCCTCCGGCAGCTGATAGGTGCCCTCCATCTCGATCGGATTCAAGGTGGCGAGCACGAAAAAGGGCGCCGCCAGGCGATAGCTCGAGCCCGCGACGGTGACCTGTTGCTCGGCCATCGCCTCGAGCAACGCCGACTGCGTCTTCGGCGTCGCGCGGTTGATCTCGTCGCCGAGCAGCAGGTGGGCGAAGATCGGCCCGGCGACGAACGCGAGCTCGCGCCGTCCGTCGGGGTGCTCGGTGATGATGCGTGTGCCGGTGATGTCGGCGGGCATCAGGTCGACCGTGAACTGGATGCGGTTGAAGCTCAGATTCAACGCTTCCGCGAGCGAGCGCACGATCAAGGTCTTGCCGATGCCCGGCACGCCTTCGATGAGGACGTGGCCGCCCGCGAAGAACGCGGTCAGGATGGTCTCGATCGCGTCTTCGTGGCCGATCACGACGCGCGCGATCTCGGCGCGGATCGCGGCGAAGGTCTGCTGGAAGTCCTCGATGGCGGCGGTGGCGATGGCAGGCGTCATGGCTCCTCGCGGTGGGCGAACACCTCGCGCACCACCTGTTCGTATGCAGCGGGAACGGTCATGCGGTGGGCCGCCGTCTCGCGTCGTTGGTCGGCGGCGAGCGTCGGGCGCGCGTCCGTATCCGCGTCGGGGGCCGTACCGCCGGGTTGGCGCCGCCCGGCCTGGTCGCTCCGCATGCGGGCCGCGAGCGAGAGCTCGAAGGAGGCATTGGTGCGGGCGGTGTCGACGCTCGATCCGCCGAAGAGATCGGCGGGAGAGGTGCCGTTGCCCGCTCCGCTCGTGCCGCCACCGTCGCGCTCGTCGGCGTCGGCCTGCGCTCGGCGCGCCTGCTTCGAGGGGTCGTCGTCGCTCTCGTCGCCGTCGTCGTGAGCCCCGGCCGGCTTCGGTCCCCGGGCGGACGGCTCGTGTGCCTTGGCGAGCTCGCGGTCGTCCGTGCCGTCTTCTCCGTGCGCGACGTCCTCGTCGCGATCGTCCGGGCCGTTCGCGCCCGCGCGCGCGAGCGCGGCGCGCACGCGCTCCCACGCCTTGCCCCACACCTGCTCGCGCACGTCGTCCTGCAGCGCGCTCGACAGGCGAGCGAGCCTCGAGTCCGCGGCGGGGGCACGATCGGTCGGACGTCGCTCGGTCTCGGGCTCGGAGGCACTCGGTGCCGTGATGATGCGGTCGCCGATGTCCGGCGCGTCGGCGGGGTATTCCTCGCGACCGCCGCCGTCGCGCCGATCGTCGAACGCGATGGTCGGTGCCGCCGGCGTCGCCAGCGACGCCAGGCGCACGACGACTGCCAGCACGACCAGCACGCCGAGCGCGCTCGCCAGCGCTCCACGCGGCACCCGGCGCGGGACCAGACGGTGCGGGCTCCACGCGTCGAGCGTCGCGGCGACCTCCGAGACGAGCAGCGGATGAAAGAAGCCGGTCGCGATGGTCGGCGCGCGGCCGAGCTCGAGGAGCGTGCGCACGCGACCGCCGCACCCGCCGTGCGATTCGATCCACCCGACGGCCTGCGCGCGCGAGAGCCGTCGGCGGGCGCCGCCGTACGCGAGCGCGGCGGTCAGGATCGCGAGCGCCACGAGGGTGCTCCAGGCCACGATGCCGAAGAGCTCGGCGCGCGCGAACAAGGCCAACGGCAAGAGGACGATCGACGCGCCGCCCGCCGCCACGATCGCGAGATAGAGGGCGCGCTGCAGCTCGTAGAGGTTCTTGCGCCGGCGCACGCGGCGAACCTGCCGTTCGACCACGTCGACGGCACCGGTGGGCGTCAGTTCCGGCATGGATCGTCGCAGGACCGGGTCGACGATAATGAAGGCCCGGAGGCCGGTCAATTACGAGTTTGGCGTCGCGCCAGCGCCCCCGCCCACGTCATCTGCCGCGCCACGCCGAGGAGGATCTGCACCTCGTCGTCGTCGAGCGCCGCGCGTCCGAGCATGGCACGCAGCCGGCGCATCATGCTCGGTGCCTCGTCGCCGTGGAGGAAGCTCACCGCGGACAGTCCGGCTTCGAGCTTTTCCCAGAGGAGCTCGAGACGCTCGTGCGGAGCGAGCACTCGGGCGGGTGCGGGCGGCGACGCCGCGATCCAGAGCTCGTAGGCGCAGACCAGCACCGCCTGCGCGAGATTGAGCGAGCCGTAGGCGTCCGAGGTCGGGATCGCGATCACGTGGTGGCAGTGCTTGAGCTCCTCGAGCGCGAGTCCGTGGTCTTCGGGTCCGAACACGAGCGCCACCTCGTTCGACTGTGCGGCGGCGAGCAGGACCGGCGCCGAGGCCCGCGGCGTCGTGCCGGCATCGCGGGCGGCCGTCGCGCGTCCGCTGGTCCCGACCACGAGGCCGCAGCCCGCGAGCGCTTCGTCGAGCGTCGCCGTGTGCGCGCGCGCTCCGAGCACGTCGGTCGCGTGCACCGCGAGCGTCGCCGCTCGCGCCTCGTCGAGCGCCGGCGCGTCCACGAGCACGAGGCGCGTCAGGCCCGTGTTCTTCATGGCACGCGCCACCGCGCCGACGTTTTGCGCCTCGCGCGGACGGACGAGCACGATCCGGATGCGGTCGAGACTCATGACGGCTCTATCGCGACCGCGTCATCGACTGCTCGTGACGCCGCGGCGCGGGCAATACTCGACGATCGGGCAACGCGAGCAATGCGGGGAGATCGGTCGGCAGAGCCGTTGGCCGAACGCGACCAAGAGGTCGTTGATCTCGATCCAGTGCGCGGGCGGGAGGATCTTGCGCAGCGCCAGCTCGGTATCGTTCGGTGCCTTCGTGCGGACGTAGCCCCAGCGGTTGGTGATGCGGTGGACGTGCGTGTCGACGCAGATGCCTTGGGAGCGAAAGCCGAGCGTGAGGACGAGGTTCGCGGTCTTGCGGCCGACGCCGTTCAGCGTGAGGAGCGCGTCGAGATCGTTCGGCACGCGGCCGTCGAAGCGCTCGAGCAGCGCACGGCAGACGTCACGAATGGCGCGCGCCTTGGTACGGTAGAATCCCACCGGATAGATGAGCTTCGCGATCGTCGCCGCGGAGAGCTTCCGCATCGTCGCGGGTTCGTGGGCGCGCGCGAAGAGCCGGCGCGACGCGACGGCCGTCGTCTCGTCCTGTGTCCGGAGGCTCAGGATGGTCGAGACGAGCACGCGGAACGGATCGCCCGTCGTCTCGGCGATCAACGTCACCGCGGGCGCTCCCCAACTCGGCGCTTCGCGCCTGAGCACGTCCATGACCGCCCCGATCTCGTCGCGCTGCAGCGCGCGCCGCCGCCGCGCCGGCGGCCTCTTCGCGCCGGTCGGACGCGGCGTCGGACCGGCGTCCATCGTCGACATGGTCTTCGCCGTCGCGACCGCTCGTCGTGGCATCCCGCGCTTATGCCGCGCGCATGCCCACGCAGCAATCGGCGGTGGGGGCCGGCTCGCAGAGCCCGCGTATGGTGCGCGCACGAGGTGGGGGCGACCTCCGGTCCTCCGGCCTTGCCGCGCGTGGTCCATATTGTCTCGGTTGCGGGTCTGTCGCGCGCTCACGGCCGAGACGGACACGTCGGTCGCCCCCACCTCGAGCGCGCGCAGTCGCAGCAGGCCGCGTGAGCCGACTTTCGGCGCGATCGACGATGGACGCGTTGCGTGGGCTCCGGGCTTGCGGTCTAACGATGCGCGGCCGCTCCGCGGTCGAGCCAGCAGCCGAACCCGATGCCGTCACACGAGCGCCTGCCACGCGACTTCTACCTCGTGACCGCGGCGAACTTCGTCTTCTTCCTGAACTTCGCCTCGTTCTTCCTCCTGCCCGTGTATCTGCACGACCTCGGCGCGAGCGCCGAGACCATCGGATACGTCATGGGCACCGCCGGCTTCGCCGGGATCGTCGTGCTCCCGTTCCTCGGTGTCCTCCTCGATCGGGTCGACCGCCGCCGCTTCGTGATCGCGGGTGGTCTGATCATGGCGGGTGCGTCGTACCTGTACCTGCTCGTGCCCGGCGGGAGTCCTCTCGTTTATCTCTTGCGCATGATCCAGGGCGTGGCGTTCACCTCCGCCTTCGTGACGGCCTCGACGCTCGCGGCCGAGCTCGCGCCGCTCGCGAGTCGGGGACGCGCCCTCGGCCTCTTCGGCATCTCCACGCTCCTCACGCATGCCATCGCGCCGGCGCTCGGCGAGGTGATCGCGCGCCGGTTCGGCTTCTCCGCGCTCTTCGCGTTCGCCGGCACGCTCGGGCTCGGGTCGGCCGTGCTGAGCTCCATGGTGCGTGCGCCGGGTATGGCGGCGCACACGCCTGCCGCGCCGACGGGGCGCCGATCGGTCCGCCGCGAGCCGGTCCTGTGGCTCGCCGCGGCGACGATGATCGCGTGCGGGATGGGATTCGGAACGGTCCTCACGTTCGTGCCGACCTTCGTTCGCGAGTCCGGCCTCGATCGGGTCGCGCCGTTCTTCCTCTCGTACTCGTTCGCCGCGATCGGCGTCCGCTTCGCGCTCGGCGGCATCTCGGATCGCGTCGGTCGCCGGCCCGTGCTCTTCCCCGCGATGGCGGTGCTCGCGGGCGCGATCGCGACCCTCGGCTCGGTCCGGAGCATCCCGGCGCTGGTCGCGGTCGGGATCGCGTTCGGGGCGGGGCAAGGCATGGTCTACCCGACCGCCAATGCGCTGATGGTCGACCTCTCCCATGCCGGCAACCTCGGGCGCGTCCAGACGCTCTTCTCCGGGTCGTTCAGCATCGGCGTCGCCGTCAGCGCGTTCGTGTTCGGGGGCGTGATCGAGCGCTTCGGCTATTCCGTCGCCTTCACGGCCGCCGCGGCCTGCGTCGGCGTCGGGATGCTTTTCCTGTGGCTCGCGCCGGCGCGGGACGTTGCCGGGGTCGCCGCCGTGCTCGCGACCGCCGATGGCCGCGAGTCGCAGACCGCGTAGGTCCAGCGGCCCCCCTCTTGTCATCGGCGACGCGGGTTGCGACTCTGCCGCGCCAACGGTTCCAAAGCGGAGGGCTCCAAGCATGTTGCGACATCTCTCGTTCCAAACGCTCGTCCTGCTCGCGAGCGCCGGCGCCGCGTCCGCGGGCGTGGTGATCGTCGGTACCTATACCGGCACGAAGACCCCTGGGGGCCGGACGGTCGAGTTCCGCATCCAGGACGGCCGCGGCAAGATCACGAGTCAGCCCGGGCAGTTCATCTACTACGACCATGCCAAGCGCACGGCGTACATCGTCGACACCGAGAAGAAGACGTCGTTCGCGATGGACGAGGCACGTGCGAAACAAGTCGCGGCACAGCTCGCGGAGGCGCAGCGCATGATGGAGGCGAAGCTGAAGGATCTCCCGCCCGACAAACGCGCAATGGTGGAGAAGATGATGAAGGAGCAGGGCGGCGGCCTGCCGCCGCCGGGCGGACGGAAGCCCCTCCATTTCGCCAAGAGCGGCTCCGACAAGGTGGGAGCCTGGCCTTGCGACCGCTACACGGCGAGCGCGGACGGCCGCAACGTCGAGGTCTGTGCCGCGGAGGCCGATACGCTCGACATTGCCCCCGCCGACGTGGCCGTCTTCGAGGGATTTCTCGACCTGTCGCAGAAAATGGCAGGCGAGCCCGGCCCGACCGGGGGCCGCGCCGCCGAGCGCGGCTTCGAAGGCCTGCCGCTCGAGCGGAAGGAAGTCCGGGACGGCATCGTCACGGATCGTTTCGTCATCGAGAGCATCACCAACGAGAAGATGCCCGCCGCCGATCTCCAGGTCCCGCCGGGACTCAAGGAAGTCACCCCGCCGGGACCTCCCCCGGCTCGTTGACCATTCCAAAGGTGGTCCGATGCTCGCCGATCGGGCCGCTCATCCCTCCGATGGAACCCATCTGCCTGCCTGATGGGCAGCCGCGGTCCAATTTCCAAGCAGCGATTCGAGGCAGTCTTCCATCAGGACGACGGATCATGACCCACCGTTTCGCTAATCCGCGCTGACCTCGCTCGTAAGTTCCTGAATCCCAAGGATCGGGGAGAGTATCGCTCGATCCCGCCCCGATCGGCTGACGTGCCCGGCTCACCCGGCACGTGGGTTGCTCTCCACCCTCTCGCTGGTTTTGCATCCACCTGACGAGGGAGTCGTGAAGAAGATCGAGGCCATCATCAAACCGTTTCAGCTCGAGGCAGTGAAGGAAGCGCTCGTTCGAGCCGGTGCGACCGGAATGACCGTCTCCGAGGTGCAGGGTCACGGGCGGCAGAAGGGACATACGGAGACGTATCGCGGTGCGGAGTACACGACCGATTTCGTTCCGAAGGTGAAGCTCGAGGTGGTGGTGGGGGACGGCATAGTACCGGAGATCATCGAGGCCGTCGTGCAGGCTGCCCGCACCGGGCGCATCGGCGACGGCAAGATCTTCGTGCTCCCGATGGAGGAGATCGTTCGCATTCGGACCGGCGAGCGTGGCTACGACGCGATCTGAGAGAGCCACACCAGCACACCAAACCATGCGCGGGAAGCGCGACCAGGGAGAGACGATGATCGAGAGCACGAAGAAAAAGATCTGGCGATGGGGGCTAGGGATGCTCGGCGTGGCGGTGTTGTCGGGTGCGATCATGGGCATGATCGAGAGCGCGCACGCCGACGATGCACCGACGCTACCGGCCTATTTCACGGCCACCAACGACCCGGCGAAACCGTCGTGGCCGGATCCGACCGGTGGAGCTTCCGGCGTGTGGGCGGCGCCCGCGGGTGATGCCCAGGGCGACGTCCCGACCAAGCTCGCCATCACCGATCTCTACGACCGCATCGCCCACAATCTGCTACTCGATCAACTACGTGTGGACGCTCGTCACCGGCTTCCTCGTCATGTTCATGCAAGCCGGGTTCATGTTCGTCGAGACCGGTCTCTGCCGCGCGAAGAACTCGGCGCACACGTCCGCCATGAACTTCATGATCTACCCGCTGGGCTGTCTCGCCTTCTGGGTCTACGGGTTCGCGATCGGGTGGGGCAATTGGTGGAACGGACCGGTGGCGCCGGGCTGGTATCCCTCGCTCGGGCCCGGCCTCTCCGTGCTCAATAGCGGGATCGGGCTCGGCGCAGCCGTCGACTCCGCCGGCAATGCGACCGGCGCGTTCACCTACGGCCTCATGGGCATGAAGGGCTTCTTCCTCGGCAGCTCGGTCAACGACACCGGCGTCATGGCGCTCTTCTTCTTCATGATGGTGTTCATGGACACGACCGCGACGATCCCGACCGGCGCCATGGCCGAGCGCTGGGCGTGGAAGAACTTCTGCCTCTACGGTCTCTGGGTCGCGCTGCCCTACTGCATCTACGCCAACTGGGTGTGGGGCGGGGGCTGGCTCGCGCAGGGCGGGCTCAACTGGGGCCTGGGGCACGGCGCGGTCGACTTCGCCGGCTCCGGCGTCGTGCACGGGATGGGCGGCATCATCGGGCTCGCGGGGGCGATGGTGATCGGCCCACGCATCGGCAAGTTCGATTCCAAGGGCAAGCCGCAGGCCATGCCGGGCCACAACGTCCCGATGGTGGTGCTCGGGACGTTCATCCTCGCCTTCGGCTGGTTCGGGTTCAATCCCGGCTCGACGCTCTCCGGCACCGACCTCCGCATCAGCTTCGTGGTCGTGAACACCATGCTCGCGAGCATCACCGGCGCGCTCGGCTCCGCCTTGGCGCTCAAGATGAAGGGCCTCAAGCCGGATCCCACGATGATGTGCAACGGCATGCTCGCGGGACTGGTCGCGATCACCGCGCCGTGCGCCTTCGTCGAACCCGGTCGGGGCCGCGATCATCGGCCTCATCGCCGGCGTGCTGGTCGTCTACAGCGTGTTCTTCTTCGAGAACATGGGCGTCGACGATCCCTGTGGGCGCGATCTCGGTCCACGGGATCAATGGCTTGTGGGGTGTGCTCTCGCTCGGCATCTTCGCGACCGGTGAGTACGGGGCGGGCTGGAACGGCGTGGTGCGCGACTCGATGGTGCAGGCCTACGGGTCCGACGGCGTGCGCGGCCTGCTCTACGGTGACTTCTCGCAGTTCATCATGCAGGCGATCGACTGCGTGGTGCTGGCGGCCTTCGCATTCGTGATGGCGTACGTGTGGTTCAAGGTGAGCGACATGATCACGCCGATCCGCGTCCCCGAGGAGGTCGAGATCGAGGGTCTCGACGGTCCCGAGATGGGAACGATGGGCTACCCCGACTTCCAGCTCCACGCCGAACGGCACTAAGCCGCTACCTCCTTCACCGGACGGGGCCGCCTTCGATCGCGAGATCGGGGGCGGCCCTTTTTCGTTCCGACGGCGAGCGGCACTCCGCCGCGGCCTCCATCTCAGGCGGAGACCCTATCCACCCAAGGATGGGCCCGATTCCCCGCTCGCTACCGGCATGGTGGTTGCTCTGCGCTGTCGCGTCCAGATCACTCATTGGAACGAAAGCGGAGGTGACCTCATGAGATTGAGAAATACGCTGCTCGTCACGTGCGTCGCGGTCCTCGTCATCACGGCCTTTCCGGTATGGGCCAGGGCGCAAGAGGTCGCCGATCTGAAGATCGCGGCCGACACGGTCTGGACCCTGATCACGGCAATGCTCGTGTTCTGGATGAACGCCGGCTTCGCGCTCGTGGAATCGGGATTCTGCCGCGAGAAGAACTGCGTCAACATCCTCGCGAAGAACTTCGTCGTGTTTGCGGTGTCGTCGATCGCCTACTGGGCCATCGGATTCGGGCTCATGTTCGGCGACGGGAATGCCTACGTCGGTACGCAGGGACTGTGGATTCTCGGCGGCGCCGACAACAGCCCGGCGATGGCGGATGCGTATCAGGGGGTTTACAGCGCGCTGAATTGGACGGGGACGCCGCTGCTCGTGAAGTTCTTCTTCCAGCTCGTCTTTGCCGGTACGGCGGCGACCATCGTCTCCGGCGCGGTCGCCGAACGGATCAAGTTTCTCTCGTTCATCCTGTTCTCGTTCGTGATCGTGGGCATCCTCTATCCGATCACCGGCCACTGGATCTGGGGCGGCGGCTGGCTCGCCAAGCTCGGATTCTTCGATTTTGCCGGTTCGACGGTGGTTCACTCCGTCGGGGGCTGGTGCGCCCTGACCGGCGTCATCTTCCTCGGACCTCGGATCGGGAAGTACCGCGGCGATCGTGTCAACCCGATTCCGGGACACAACATGTCGACCGCGACGCTCGGGTGCCTGATCCTGTGGCTGGGATGGTTCGGATTCAATCCGGGGTCGACCATGGCGGCCGACTGGGCTCACATCGGGCACATTGCGGTCACCACGAACATGGCGGCGGCCGCCGCGACGCTCTCCGCCACTGCGACCGCGTGGTACGTGCTCGGCAAGCCGGACATCGGGATGATTCTGAACGGTACCCTCGCGGGCTTGGTCGCGATCACGGCCCCATGCGCGTTCGTGAGCGTCGGCAGCTCGGTCATCATCGGCGTCGTTGCAGGCATCTTGGTGGTGCTGTCGGTCGGATTGTTCGACGCCCTTCGGCTCGACGACCCCGTCGGCGCGATTTCCGTCCACCTGATGAATGGTGTCTGGGGGACGCTCGCCGTGGGGCTGTTTGCGCAAAGCGAGATCATGCCGAACACGGTGAAGGACGGTCTCTTCTTCGGCGGCGGCATGGCGCAGCTGACGCCGCAGATCGTCGGCGTCGTGGCCGCGGGCGTCATGACGTTCGTGGCCGAGCTCGGTCGTGTGGCTGCTGATCCGGGCCGCGTTCGGGCTCCGGGTGTCGGAGGAAGAAGAGATCGGCGGCCTCGACTTCGGCGAGCACGGCAACCGAGCGTACCCGGACTTCCAGATCGTGTCGAGGGGCTCGTCTAGGGGGTCCGATGAAGAAGATCGAGGCGATCATCAAGCCCTTCAAGCTTGACGAGGTCAAGGAAGCCGTTCAGAAGGCCGGAGTTCAGGGGCTCACGGTGTCCGAGGTCAAAGGCTTCGGGCGCCAGAAGGGCCATACCGAACTGTATCGCGGGGCCGAGTATACGGGTGGATTTCGTGGCGAAAGTGAAGCTCGAGTTGGTGGTCGAAGACGCTCTCGTGCCGCCGCTCGTCGACGCGATCGCCACCGCCGCCAAGACCGGAAAGATCGGCGACGGCAAGATCTTCGTTTCGAGCGTGGATGAGGTCGTTCGTATTCGAACGGGGGAGACGGGGAAGGCCGCACTCTGAAACATCCCACCATCCGGAAACAGCGGGCTCGTCGCTCCGATCGCGACGAGCCCGCGTCTATATCCCGAGTGACTTCCGCAAATCGCAGCACACTACGACGGGCGTGGAGATCGACGCCCGAGGAGAATCGTTCGATGAATCGCGGGACGCAGAAGCTGGTAGGGCGCGTCGCCTGCGCGGCGCTCGCGATGCTGACGTCGTCCGGCGCGGGCGTCGCCCTGGCGGCGGCCGGCGCCGAGCCGAAATTGGACACGGGCGATACCGCCTGGATGCTCACCAGCACGGCGCTCGTCCTGATGATGACGATCCCGGGGCTCTTTCTCTTCTACGGCGGACTCGTGCGCTCGAAGAACGTCCTGTCGACCATAATGCACAGCTTCTTTTGCGCGGCCCTGGTGAGCGTCACGTGGGTGGTCTACGGCTACTCGCTCGCCTTCGGCCCGACCCGAGGCGGTGTTATCGGCGGTCTCGATTACGTCGGCCTGAGCGGCGTGCTCGGCACGACGCAGCCGCTCGCCCCGACGATCCCCCACGTCCTCTTCGTCATCTACCAGGCGACCTTCGCCATCATCACTCCGGCCCTCATCTCGGGCACCTTCGCGGAGCGCATGAGCTTTCCGGCCTTCGCGCTCTACATGCTGCTCTGGTCGACCTTCATCTACAGCCCGATCGCGCACTGGGTCTGGGGCGGCGGCTGGATCGGCACGCAGATCGGTGCCCTCGACTTTGCCGGCGGGACCGTCGTCCACGTCTCGAGCGGCATCTCGGCGCTCGTGACGGCGCTCTATCTCGGCAGGCGTATGGGCTATCCGCATCAGCCGATGCCCCCGCACAATCTGGTGCTCACGGTCATGGGCGCGGCGCTTCTCTGGGTCGGCTGGTTCGGTTTCAACGCCGGGAGCGCCCTGTCCTCGGGCGAGCTCGCGGCGATCGCGTTCATCAACACGAACACGGCCGCTGCGGCGGCCGCGCTCGGCTGGATGGGCACGGAGTGGCTGCGATCCGGGAAAGCGACGATTCTCGGGGCCGCGTCCGGTGCCGTCGCGGGGCTCGTCTGCATCACCCCGGCCGCGGGCTTCGTGACGCCGATGGCGTCGATCGTGTTCGGGATCGCAGGCGGCGTGGTCTGCTCCTTCGCCGTCAGCCTGAAGGCGCGCTTCGGCTACGACGACGCGCTCGACGTGGTCGGCGTCCACATGGTCGGCGGGACCCTCGGCGCGATCTTGACCGGGGTGTTCGCGACGAAGGCGGTCAACGCGGCGGTGCCGACGCTCAGCCTCGGCCTCGACGGCGGTCTGCTCTACGGCCACCCGGAGATGGTGCTGAAGCAGGTGCTGGCGGTCGCCGCGACCTACGTCTTCTGCGGCGTCGGCAACCTCGTCATTCTCGTGATCGTGAACGCGATCACGCCGCTTCGTCCGATGGCGGACGACGAGAGCCTCGGCCTCGACTTGTCGCAGCACAGCGAGACGGCCTACACCGCTTGAGCGTCGTCGCTCCCGTTTCGTGCGTCGGCACGCGTGCAACGTCGGTTGCGCGCGTGCCGACGATCGTCTAGTCGCGGATGCCGTGAGATCCCACGCGGTCATCGATCTCGAGTCGAACATCGCGCGTGGCCGGATCGTGCTTTCGGTCGTCACGCTCGCCTCGGTCTTCGTCGATCCCACCATTCCGCATCTCGCCGCGTGGATTCACGTCTCGTCGGGGCCGTTCGCGATCGACCCGCGACTGTTTCAGATCCTGTGCGTGCATCTCGCGTATGCGATCGGCATCTATCTCGCCTGCCGCCGCGATCTCGGTCTCGACCGTCTCCCGGCCCTCTCGACGGTGCTCGACGTTCTGTTCGCGGTCGTCATCACGCTCTTTACCGAAGGACCGACTACGCCCTCGTTCGTGTTCTTCGCGTTCGTGATCGTTGCGGTGGGGTGTCGCCGGAACTTCGCGGCGACCGCGATCAGCACCGCGACGTGTACGGCGATCTACCTCGTGCTGATCGCGCTCCTGACGCCGGGGGATTGGCACCTCTACGTGATGCGTCCGGCGTGTCTCGCCATCACGGGCTATCTGGTCGGGTTCCTCGGCCACCAGCGCGTGCTGTTCGAGGAGCGCATCCGCGAGCTCGAGACCGTCGCCGAGCGCCAGAGCATCGCGCGCTTCCTCCACGACGGCTACGCGCAGGGGCTCGCCGGCATCAATCTCCGGCTCGAGACGTGTCGCCAGCTGTTGCGCAGCGACCGCGCCGCCGAGGCGTTGCAGGAAGTCGTCGAGCTCCAGTCCGGCGTGGCGCGCGAGTTCGACGACGTGCGGGCATACATCCGCTCGCTCGCCGAGGTGGCCGAGGCTCCGGCGCACGACGCGAGCCGGAGCGCCGATCCGACGTGTCACCTCCGTGCGGTCGTCACCGCGAAGAGCTCGGTGCTCGAGCAGGTCTTGCAAATCGTGCTCGAGGGGCTGCGCAACACGCGCCGACACGCGCGTGCGGCCGCGGCGATGCTCGACGTCGCCGAGGACGTGAACACCGTTCGCATCACCATCCGAGACGACGGCGTCGGTTTCGAGCGCGAGGCGACGCCGCCGTGGTCGATCGCGTCGCGGGTCGCGGAGTGCGGCGGCCATCTGGCGATCGCCGCCGCCGGTGAGCCCGGTGCGCATCTCGAGATCGAGCTGCCGTTGGCGGCGAGTGAGGGACATGGCGACTCGCATCGTCCTCGCGGATGACCACGCGCTCTTCCGTCAAGGGCTGCGCTCCCTCCTGCGTCAGCAGCCCGACTTCGAGGTCGTGGCCGAGGTCGAGCGCGCGACGACCTCCTGAGCACGCTCGCCGTCACGCCGTGCGATCTCCTGCTCCTCGATCTCCAGATGGAGCGCTGGATGGTGAACGACATCGAGAACCTCGCCGGCGTGACGCGCGTCATCGTGCTCACCGCGAGCGAGAGGATCGAGGACGGTCTCGCCGCCATCCGACTCGGCGCGCGCGCGATCGTCCAGAAGCGCTTCGCCGTGGAGACGCTGATGGAGGCGATTCGCTCCGTCCAGGAGGGTCTCGTATGGATGCCCGCGACGCTCCAGACGGAGCTCGCGGCGCAGCTCCGCAGCGCTCCGGCGGTGAAGCTCACCGCGCGCGAGAGCGAGGTCGTCCGCTGCGTCGCCCTCGGTATGCGCAACGCCGAGATCGCCGAGCGCTGTCAGATCAGCGAGGCGACCGTGAAGACCCACATCAACAACATCTTTCAGAAGCTCGACGTGCGAGACCGTGTCGAGCTCACCCGCTACGCGTTCAGGACGGGGCTACCCAGCCCCCGCGAATGAGCGGCGCTCGATAGGCGAGCAGACACGGAGCGGCGCTCGGCTCACGCGTGCCCGGCGGCTTCGGGGTCGACCAGGCAATACTCCGGCATCAGCTCCAGATACTCGGCGCGCGCGACCAGACCGTCGAGCCGGCGGTAGACCAGACCCTCGGCCACTTGTCCCCGGGGGTTCCGAAAGCGGCGGCGCCGCGGCGGCTCGGCGACGATCCAGATCTCCGTTCCGTTGTGCTCGGGAGCGACGCGCCAGGCGCCGTAGTCACCGGCGCGGACGCGGGCCTTGCGGAGGAGGGTGGCTTGGGGCTTTTCGCGTGCGTCCAGCATAGGCGCCGCGAAGCTGCATGACCGATGCCATGGCTCGCGGTAGGCAAATCGAGGGGTTTTCGCTACGTCGGGCCGGGCGAGGCGGCAATAAACTGCCGGTCGCCGGGTCGTTTTGCCGGCGGTGGGCCTCGTCGGGAGGGCGTGCGTGGCGATCGGACTCGGGATCATCGGAACCGGCAAGCACGGCGCGCGCTATCTCGCCCACGTCGCGGACGTTCCGAGCCTCCGCCTCGTGGCGCTCGCGCGTCGCGACCGTGCCGCCGGTGCCGAGCAGGCCCGCGCCTTCGGTGCCGCTTCCACGACGACGCCGAGGCGCTGATCGCCGACCCGGCCGTCGAGGCCGTCGTGCTGGTGGTCCCGCCGACCCCGAATCGTCCGGCTCGCCACGGCGGTCGCGCGGGCGAAGAAGGCGCTGCTGATCGAGAAGCCGCTCGCGCCGACGGTCCCGGACTGTCGCGCCATCGCCGAGGCGGTCGCGAGCGCGGGCGTCACCGCGATGGTCGCGCACACCCTGCGCTTCAACGCCGTCGTGGGCGCGCTCCGCGACGCGCTGCCGGCGATCGGGCCGATCCACGCGGCGGTGCTGAGCCAACGCTTCGAGCCCTCGACGCTGCCGTGGCTCGACCGGCGCGTCGAGGCGGGCGGCGGTATCGTGCTCCACACCGGCGTCCACAGCTTCGATGCCCTGCGCTTCCTGACGAGACGCGAGGCCTTCCGGGTGCGCGCGGCGGCCGGCCAAGTGACGACCGCGGATACCGAGGACAATTTCGCCGCGATCATCGAGCTCGACGGCGGTATCCTCGCGCAGGTCGCGGGCTCACGTGCGACGGCCGGACGGTGCGGCGCGATCGAGCTCGTGGGTCGGGACGGTCAGCTCGTCGGCGACCACGTGCACGGCATCGCGGCCCGTCTCGTCGGCACCGCGCGAACCCCGCTCGCCGTCGGCGCGCCCGTGATGACGGTCGCCGCGACGCTCGCGGAGTTCGCCGCGGCGATGATCGACCGACGGCCGCCGTGCATCACGCTCGCCGACGGTGCCAAGTCGGTGGCGATCGCCGAAGCATGCTACCGCTCGATCGCGAGCGGGCGCGCGGAGCCCGTCGAGCGTTGGTAAGCCATGCGTCGCCTTCACTCGGGCGCGGGGAAGCGGAACAACATGAGCTGTGCGCCGCTCGCGAGGAGACGGCGGCGATCCTAGGATGCGCGCGCCGACGGGGCGGGCTATGCAGGATCGGTGGCGATCGCTGCACGCGGGATCGTGATGCTCCTCGGGCTCGTGCTCCTCGTCGGCGACGCCCGCGGCGGACCGGTGTCGTCGCCGACCCCGGTGCGCGCGACGCCCATTCCCGGCGCGACCAGCGCCTGGAGCGAAAAGAAGCTCTATCGGGTGACCTACGCGTCGTCGCTCGAGCCGGTGCCGATGCTCGCCGTGCACAGCTGGACGGTGACGGTCGTCGATGCCGACGGACGACCGGTCGATGATGCGCGGCTCACCGTGCTCGGCGGCATGCCGGCCCATGCGCACGGTCTCCCGACCACGCCCACCGTGCGTGCACTCGGCGATGGGCGGTACCTCGTGGAAGGTCTCAAGTTCCACATGCCGGGAGCATGGATCGTCGCCTTTCGCATCAGCGCAAAGCCCGGCATCGATTCCGTGAGCTTCGCGCTCGATCTCCCGTGAGGCGCACGCTCCGTCGTTCGGCCGCCTGGCTCGCGGCCGTGCTGCTCGTGCTCGCGCCGACGCTCGCCGGTGCCGACGCCGCTCCGGCCTGGTCACCCGTGGAGCTCCGCGTGTTGCGTTCGCTCTGGATCGGCAGCCTCGGCCCGCTCCCGGACGATCCCTCGAACGCCTACGACACCGATCCGCGCGCCGCCGCGCTGGGCGCGCGAATTTTCTTCGATACCCGCTTCAGTCGAAACGGCGCGCTCGCCTGCGCGACGTGCCATCCCGCCGCGTCGAGCTTCCAGGACGGAAAGGCACGCGCCGAAGGCCTCGGGCCCTTACCGCGGCGGTCGATGCCGCTTCTCGGGGTCGCCTACAACACCTGGTTCTTCTGGGACGGACGGAAGGATTCGCTGTGGGCGCAAGCGGCCGCGCCGATCGAGAGCCCGCTCGAGCTCGGTCTCGCGCGTGCCGACGTGGCGCGGCTCGTCGGGCGCCACTACCGTGACGACTACGCGGCGATCTTCGGTCCGCTTCCGGGCGAGCCGCGGAGCGAGGCCGCGACGACGCGGGTGTTGGTCAACGTCGCGAAGGCGATCGCGGCGTTCGTGCGGACGATCGTGCCGGGCCCGGCGCGCTTCGATCGCTGGGCCGCCGGCGTGCTCGGCGAGACGCCTCCCGATGCGACGGCCGCGCTCATGCCCGCGGAGCTGCGCGGCCTCCGGCTGTTCATCGGGGCCGCCCACTGCACCAACTGCCACGCTGGTCCCCTCTTCACGAACGGCGAGTTCCACTTCACGCGCGTGCCGCAAGCGATGCCCGATGCCGGTCGGAGCGCCGCCATCGCGCTCGTCCGTGCCGACGAGCTCAACTGTCTCGGCGCGTTCAGCGACGCCACGCCCGACCAATGCACCGCGCTCCGCTTCATGGACACCGACACGCGCGACACGCTCCGTGCCTTCAAGACACCGACGCTCCGCAACGTCGCCGTGCGTGCGCCGTACATGAACGCCGGACAGTTCGCGACGCTCGCGGACGTGTTGCGGTTCTACCGCGACCAGTCGCACGGCATGAAAGAGCTGGCGCACGGCGACCTTCACGACGATCAGCTCGCCGATCTTGCGGCGTTCCTCGGAACGCTCACGGGTCCGGTGACGAGCGTGAGCCCGCGACCGTAACGTCGATGCGTCCGTCATTTTCCTAGCGCCCGAGGGGTTTTCGGTCGCCGTCGCCGGCATCGACCGCCCGCTTTTCACGCGCTTGCAGGACGCGGGCTCCGAGCCATACGGCATGGCGCTTGCTCGGCACAGCTGCGATGCGCATGCGGATCGCTCGCCGACTCGGCGCTGCCGTGTTGCTGTGTCACGTGTTCGGCCTCTTGCCGTGCGCATCGGCTGCCGCGGCGGAGCCGGCGCAGCGCGAGCTCCTGCTCTTCGAAGAGCAGGACGTCAGCGCCGCGACCAAGCATCCGCAGCCGCAGCGCGAAGCTCCGTCGGCCGTCACCGTCATCACGAGCGAAGAGATCCGTCGGCTCGGGTACCGGACGCTCGGCGAGGCG
The DNA here is from genome assembly GCA_963774015.1 of uncultured delta proteobacterium. Classification (GTDB taxonomy): domain Bacteria; phylum Desulfobacterota; class Binatia; order UTPRO1; family UTPRO1; genus UTPRO1. Next base: position 129,367 of record CAVZDH010000011.1, on the reverse strand, counting down.
CTCCGGGGCGTCCGCGGCTTCTACGTGACCGGCGACCGCAACTACGACTACCTCGGCGTCCGCGGCTTTTCGCAGCCTTCAGATTACAACGATCGCATTTTGCTGCTCGTCGACGGCCACACGTACAACGACGACATCTACCAGACTGCAGCGATCGGCTTCGACTTCGGGATCGACATGGAGGCGATCGAGCGGATCGAGGTGATCCGCGGGCCCGGCTCCGCGCTGTACGGCGGGAACGCGATCTTCGCCGTGGTGAACGTCGTCACGTTCGACGGTGCGAGCAAGCCCGGCGTGCAGGCGCTCCTCGAGACCGGCAGCTTCTGGCGGAAGCGCGCGCAGCTGAGCTTCGGGCACGTCACCGAGGACGGTCTGTCGCTGTTCGCCAGCGGCTCCGTCGTCGACCTCGACGGCCAGGACGAGCTCTTCTACCCGGCGTTCGACGACCCGAGCACCAATAACGGCGTCGCCGAGCACGCCGACGGCGAGCGTGCGCTCGACTTCTTCCTCAAGGCACGCTGGCGCGGCCTCAAGCTCGAAGGCGGCATCAATCAACGCGACAAGCACATTCCGACGGGGGCGTTCGGAACCGTCTTCAACGACGACGGTACGCAGACGAGCGACGGTCGTCGCTTCGCCGACCTCTCGTACGAGACCGCGATCACGCCCGCGCTGAAGGCGTCGGCGCGCGCCTATTACGACGGCTATCGCTACCACGGCACGTACATCTACGCCGGTGACGACGGCGCGCGCATCAAGAACGAGGATCGTGCCTGGAGCGATTGGTTCGGCGGCGAAGGACAGCTGCGCTGGGAGGCGTGGGAGCGGAACGCGGTGACGGTCGGTGCGGAGTACGCGTACCACCCCGGTGCGCACCAAGAGAACTTCGATCGTCCGGGCCACGTCACCTACCTCGAGGATCGCCGCGAGTTCGGCTCGTGGGGCCTCTACGCCCAGGACGAGCTCCGCGCCACCGACTACGTGACGCTCGTCGCCGGCGTCCGCTTCGATCGCTACTACGATCGCGACCAACAGGTGACGCCGCGCGCCGCGGTGATCTGGACGCTCAGCCCGGCGACGACGGTGAAGATGCTCTACGGCCGCGCGTTTCGGCCGCCGAACCTCTACGAGCAATACTACGCGTACCCGGGGTCGGGCACCGCGACCGTCGTCAACCCGAACCTCGGTCCGGAGCGGATCACGACGTACGAGGGCGTGCTCGAGCAGCGGCTCTGGGGCGGTGCGCAAGCCACCTTCGCCCTCTACCACTACGACATGAACGACCAGATCGAGTCCGCGCCCGTCGCGGGCAGCGGACCCGATCAGGCCACGGAGTTCGTCAACGGCCCGGCGATCCGAGCCCGCGGCGGCGAGCTCGAGCTGCGGGTGCCGTTGCCGCGCGGCGCCGCCCTCAAGAGCAGCTATTGCCTGCAACGCGCCGAGACCAAGGACGGACGGCTCAGCAACTCACCGCAGCATCTCGGCGATCTGACGCTGCTGTTCCCGTTGTTGTGGGGGCTCGAAGGGGGCGCCGAGCTCGAGGTCGTTGGTCCCCGCGACACGCGCGACGGACGGCGACTCGAGACGGCTCCGATTCTGAACCTCGATTTCGAGTACACCTCGCCGATCCCAGGTCTCGGCGGCTCGCTCGGTCTCTACAACATCCTCGATCGCACCTATCCCGATCCCGCCGGCGCCGAGCACGTCATGGATCGGATTCCCCAGAACGGCTTCACCTTCCGAGTCCAGGTGCGCTATGCGTTCTGAGCGCCGCCGGACGTGGCTCGCGATCGGGGTGCTCGTCGCCGCCTTGCTCTGCCCGGCGCGCGCCGTTCCCGCCGTCACGAGCGCGCCGACGGTCGCGATCCTGAAGAGCAGCACGCTCGCGCCCTTCGAGCTCGCCACGGAGGCGCTGATCGCGTCGCTTCGGGGAGCGGTGCCGCAACCCGAGATTCTCACCTTCGACCTCGAAGGCGACGCCGCGAACGCAGCGGCCGTGCTGCAAACCCTCTACGCGGCGGCGCCGCGGGTGATCGTGACCGTCGGCTCGCTCGCGACGTCGGCGGCGCTCGCCGGCGAGTCGCCGACCCCGATCGTGTTCTCGATGGTGCTGTATCCGAAGGCGAGCGGCTTTCAGAGCACGCCCAAGCACGCGGTGACCGGCGTTTCGTTGGATCTGCCGCTCGACGAGCAGTTCGCGTCGCTGCATCGGCTGCTGCCGAACGCCAAGAAGGTCGGCGTCCTCTTCAATCCCGCCGAGACCGGCGCGATCGTGTCGGCGGCCGTCGGCGCCGCCGCGTCGCATGGGCTGACGTTGGTCGCGCGCGAGGTGGACGACGCCGGTGACGCGGTTGCGGCGTTCGCCACGTTGATGGAGGGGGTCGACGCGGTCTGGGCGGTCGCCGACGGCCACGTGTTCACGCCGCAGACCACGCCGACGCTCATCCTCGCGGCGCTCCGTCGCCGTGTACCACTGATCGGGCTCTCGACCGCGCACGTGCGAAGCGGCGCGCTCGCGGCGCGCTATTGCGACTATCGCGACGTCGGAGCGCAGACCGGCGAGCTCGTGCAGCGGGTGCTGCGCGGCGAGCGGGCCGAGACCATCCCCGTCACCGGGCCGCGCCGGTCCGACCTCGCGGTCAACCAGCGGACCGCCGAGCTCCTCGGCATCACGATCCCGGCCGACGTCGCCCGCGATGCTGCCCTGACCTTGCCATGACGCCGATCGTCGACCGTTGGCGCCGTGTGGTGGGGCGCGCGAGCTTCGCGACGCGAGTCGCCGTGACCACGTCGCTTCTCATCGTCGTGACGTGCGTTGCACAGAGCGCGATGCTCGTGCATCGCGACCTCCAGCAGGTCGGTCGCTTCCTCGCGGCGCAGGGGAGGATGCTGACCGAGACGCTCGCCCGCGACGCGGAGCTCGCGCTCTCGAGCCGCGACCGCGCCGGATTGCAGGAGCTCGCGCGCCGGCTGTTGAATCGCGTCGACGTCGTGTACTGCCGAGTTCTCGACGAGAACGGCGTATCGTTGGTCGCGGCCGGGCGGATGCCCGCGACCGTCCCCGCCGTCGTCGAGGAGCATCCCGACCCGATTCCGAACCAGGGGCTCTGGGAGTTCCAAACCGCCGTACGCATGGCCGATACGCGGCCGCAGCGCGAGGAGATTCAGCTCCTCGACGGCGACGTCGCGCCGAGCGGCGACGACCAAGGCGGCCGGCGCATCGGGACCGTCGCGGTCGGCATGTCGCTCGAGCCGCTGACCGAGCTGCGTCGTCAGACGCTCGTGGCGGCGACCATGCTGACCGCGCTCGTGACCATGATCGCGATCGGTCTCGCGATCCTGATCGCGAAGGCGGTGACGCGGCCGTTGCAGGCGCTCGCCGCCGCCGCCGACGATCTCGCCTCGGGCAACATGGGAGTACGAGTGACGACGTCGACGCAGGACGAGATCGGCGCCGTCGCGCTCTCGTTCAACGCGATGGCCGACAGCGTGGCGCGAGGCCGCGCGGCGCTCGAGGCGTACAGCCATTCGCTGGAAGAAAAGGTCGTGGCGCGCACGCAGCACCTCGAGGCCCTCAATCGGCGCCTCGAGGAGGCCAGTCGATTGAAGTCGGAGTTCATGGCGACCGTCTCCCACGAGCTGCGAACGCCTCTCAACGTCATTCTCGGCTACGTGGAAATGCTCGCCGACGGCGCGGCAGGTCCGCTCACCGGGTCGCAGGTGGAGCTGTTGGACGCGATCGCGCGCTACTCGAAGCTGCAGCTCGGGCTCATCACGAACATCCTCGACTTCTCGCGTCTCAGCTCGGGACGCATCTCGTTTCACGTCGAGCGCTTCCGGCTCGGTCCGCTGCTCGAGGAGATCCGAGTGCTCGCGGACTCGCACCTCCGCGCGGGCGTTGCGCTCACGGTCGACGCCGCACCGGAGCTTCCCGATCTCGAGACCGATCGCGTGAAGCTTCAGGAGATCGTTCGGAACCTCGTGGACAACGCCATCAAGTTCACGGATGCAGGTGCGGTTGCCGTGACGGCGCGGCGGGGCGAGCAACCGGACTCGGTCGTGATCGAGGTGAGCGATACGGGCCGTGGCATCGCCGCGGACGAGATCGTCGACATCTTCGAGCCCTTCCGGCAGGTGGGCGGCTCGCACCTGCGCCAGCACGCCGGCGTCGGGCTCGGGCTCAGCATCGTCAAACAGTTGGCGGAGGCGCTCGGCGGGCGCGTCTCGGTGTCGAGCGTCCCGGGTGCGGGCTCGCGCTTCCGGGTCGAGGTGCCGTGCGTGCTCGCCGAGGGGCCGCGACGCGTGGCCCGCGCGAGCTGAGCGTCAGGCCGAAATGCGAGTTGTAAATGCGAGTGGTCGCTCGTATTCGTGACCGACCACGGAAGACGCCGCAATGCACGACGCGCTCAGAGATCCCCGAGTGACGGCGACGTTGGCTCGCCTGTACGCCGCCGCCAAGGGCGACCGCTGGGTCTTCGTGCGGGCGGCGCCGGCCGGCCTCTGGTCGCTGCTGACGGGCGGGTCGATGCTCGACGGCGTCGTGCCCTACCTGAAGGACGCGTACATCCCGATCAGTCCCGAGCAGGGCGAGCTCCTCTATCTCACCGCGCGACTGATCGACGCGCGGACGATCGTCGAGTTCGGCACCTCGTTCGGGATCTCCGCTCTCTACTTGGCGGCCGCGGCGCGCGCGAACGGCGGCCACTTCGTCGGTAGCGAGCGCGAGCCGAACAAGCTCGCGGCCGCGCGGCGGAACCTCGCCGACGCGGGGCTCGCGACGGTGGCCGAGATCCGCGACGGCGATGCCATGGAGACCTTCGCCGACCTGCCGGCGCCGATCGACCTCGTGCTCCTCGACGGTTGGAAGGATCTCTACCTGCCGATGCTCCGGCTCCTGCGCCCGAAGCTCCGCAAGGGCGCCGTGGTGTTCGCGGACAACATCTTCACCTTCCCGAAGGAGCTCGCGTCCTACGTCGCGTTCGTGCGGGAGCCGGCGAACGGTTTCGAGTCGACGACGGTGCCGCTCGGCCACGGTCTCGAGTACTCGGTCTGCGTCGCGTGAGCCGGGCGCGTACTCGGGCCGCGTGCGCCGCCAGCGCGCGCCGGATCACGCATTCGAGGTGCGCGTGACGGTGCCGGCTGGGGTGTCGAGGACGACGGTCTCCCCGTCGCGGATGACCCGCGTCGCATCGGCCACGCCGACGAGCGCCGGGATGCCGAGCTCGCGTGCGACGATCGCGCCGTGCGAGAGCACGCCGCCGGCTTCGAGCACGAGCCCGGCGGCGCGCTCGAGCACGGAGGTCCAGCCCGGATCGGTGTAGACCGCGACGAGCACGTCGCCGGTCGCGACGCGCTCGAAGTCGTCGGGGTCGTGGACGACGCGTGCCGCCCCGGTGCAGCGTCCGGGAGCCCCGACCTCGCCGGCGAGGACGCGGGCATCCCGAGCGGCTCTCGCCGCCGGCGCGTCGACGTCGAGCGTCTCGGGCGGGGGCGCCTCGGCGTCGCGGGCGGCCGCGCTTCGGCGTGCCGCGATGCGGTCGGCGAGCGGCGCCGGATCCTCGAGGGCGTGCACGAGCTCCTCGACGTCGAGCCAGAAGACGTCGTCGACCGCCGCCAGCCGTCCGCGCGCGACCAACGTCGTCCCCATCGCGCGCACTACCTGGCGGAGGCGGGCGAGGAAGAAGTCGGCGTGATAGCGCATGTTCTCGCGCAGCGCGTAGTAGCGCTGGGCGTAGTCGAGGACGAATCCGAAGACCGCGCGTCGGGCCGTCCCGATCGGCCCGCTGCCGAACGCTGCACCGATGCGGGCGGTCGCCGCCAGGCGCCGCCGGACGAGGTCGGCGCGATCGAGGGCCGCATCGGTGCCGGCCGCGAGCGCGAGCTCGATCACCATTGCGGGCGACTCGGACCAGGTCGGACAGGAGAGATCGCGGCCGGTCAGACGGTGCCCGTGGTGCTCCAGGAAGCGCCGGAATGCCTGGCCCGCCACGCCCTCCTCGTCCAGCAAGGTCGCGCCGGCTTTCGCCGGGTCGTGGGCGGCCAGCGCGGCCGCGACGAGCGGATCGGCCCGCACCAAGCGCGAAAGCGTGTGGAGATCGTAGTGCGCCTCGAGCGACGCCACGCCCGGGATGCCGATCGTGAGCGCGGCACGGTCGTCGGGGAGGTCGGGCGCCCAACGGCGCGCGAGCTCATGCATGAGATGGAAGAAGACATAGGCGAAGACCATGCCCCAGCCCACGACGTCGAGAAACCGTCCGAGGCGCTCGGCGACGTGGACGAGCTCGTCGCGGAGCTCCGCGTCGAATGGTTCGGCGCCGAACGTCGCCCGATTTTGAAAGCCGCGGCGGACCTCGACGCACTCCCGGTCGAAGGCCGCAGCGCGCTCCCAGGGCGCCCAGGCCGGCTCGTTCCTCCATGCGCGCTCCGCGATCGTGAAGGCCTGAATGCCGCCCGCGACCCACGACGCACCCGCTCCGATACCGGCGCGGGCGACGTCGGGAACGAGCGCCAGCAGCCCTTCGCTCTGCAAGCCGCCCGGCAGGAGCCGGATCGTTGCCGCGAGGAGCGTCGCGTTCACGTAGACGTGGCTCGCATGATGGCGGAGCACGGGCAGCTCGGCCAGGTCGTCGAGCCCCGCCGTCCGAAGGGGTCGCCGGACCATGTGCTCCGCCATCGCCTCGGCGAGGAGCGAGTAAGTGAGCGGGGTCACGGGTCCGCTCCAGAGCTCGCTCGCGACCCGGCGAGTCCAAATCGGCTGCGAGGTGGAAAAGGGGCTTGACACTACGCGGTCACCCACTTACTCCTGAACGGCGATTCAGTTCTGAACAGATATTCACAAACCCCATGTCTACTAGTACAGCGACCGTTACCAAGCTCGACGACCTGACCCGGCAGGACCGCCGGCGGGCGAAGACGCGCGGTCAGCTTCTCGCCGCCGCCAAGCGATTGCTCGCGACCAAGGGCTTCCACGCCACCAAGATCGCGGACATTGCCGCGACTGCCGACGTCGGTACGGGTACCTTCTATCTCTATTTCCCGACCAAAGACGCGCTCTTCGCCGACCTCGTGCGCGAGACCGCCTTTGCCGCGAAGCAGGCGATGGACGCCGCCAAGGCCGGTCACACCGACGTCCTCGAGCGGGCCCGGGTCGGCGGCGAGACGTTCTTCCGCTTCGCCGCCGAGAATCGCGACGTCTTCAAGATCCTCTTCGGCCACAGCGCGCAATTCGACGAGCTCCTGCGCGAGGTCCATCAGATCTTCATCGCGGACATCGAGACCGACTTCGCCGCGGGCGTCGCCGCCGGCGTGTTCCGTGACTTCCCGCCGGCGTTCGCCGCCCAGGCCATCGTCGGCATGCTCACGCAAGTCACGTCGTGGTGGATCGACCACCAGGACGTCTCCATCGAAGAGATCAATTCCATGACTCACCGCATGCTCACGCAGGGCACGACGGTGCAAGGAGAAGAACACCAATGACCGAGCCCGCCGTCGCTCACCTCTCTGCCGTCGAGGACTTCACCGAGCACCTCTCGACCACCTTCGATACCTGTTACACGTGGAGTTACGACACCTTCAAAGTCGGCCTCCGCAACCTCTACGAGAAGGCCAAGCAGAACCAGTGGGATCAGGCGACCGCGCTCGATTGGTCGATCGACGTCGACCCCGAGGCCGAGAACGTCCCCGACATGAACAACCCGCTCTTCGGAACCCATCTCTGGGGCAAGTTCACGGAGCGTGAGATCCGCAAGTTCCGCCAGGAGCAGCTCTCGTGGAGCCTCTCGCAGTTCCTGCACGGCGAGCAGGGCGCCCTCCTCGCGACCGCGCAGATCGTCGACGCGGTGCCGTGGATCGACGCGAAATATTACGCGGCCACGCAGGTCATGGACGAGGCGCGCCACGTCGAGACCTACGACCACTACCTCCGCGACAAGATCAAGAAGGAATATCCGATCAATCCGCATCTGAAGACCCTGCTCGATCAGATCCTCACCGACTCGCGCTGGGACATGAAGTATCTCGGCATGCAGATCCTGGTGGAGGGCCTCGCCATGGCGGCCTTCGGCCTCATGGAGAAGTTCTCGAACGAGCCGCTCCTGAAGCAGCTCACGCAGTACATCATGCGCGACGAGTCGCGCCACGTCGCATTCGGGGTGCTCTCGCTCGAGGGCGTCTACAAGGACTTCAACGAGCGCGACATGCGGGAGCGCGAGGAGTTCACCTACGAAGGGTGCCGGCTCATGCGCGACCGTCTCTATGCGGTCGAGGTGTGGCAGGAGATGGGCCTCCCGATCGAGGAGACCCACGAGATCGTCATGCAGTCCGAGATCATGCGCGAGTTCCAGAAGATGCTGTTCTCGAAGGTGGTGCCGAACTGCAAGCGGCTCGGTCTCCTGACGCCGTGGCTCCGCGAGCGATTTCACGAGCTCGACATCTTGAAGTGGGAGCACGAAGCGGCGAGCATATAGCCTGGTTTCCTCGTAAGAGGCGTCGGGCATGCGCCGACGTTCGGCCGGAGGCGGGCATGACCGTCGAACGATTACGTGGCTTCGATGCGGCGTTTCTCTACATGGAGACGCCGAGCCAGCACATGCACGTGACGGCGACGATGCTCTTCGAGCCGCGCGCGTGGTCGCTGCCGAACGGCGAGCCACCGGATCCCGAGATGGTCGCCGCGGCGATCGCCGAGAGGGTGTGGCAACGCCTCGTCGAGCAGGAGGCGTTCCGCAGGCGACTCGTCGAGGAGCCGCTTGCGATCGCGCATCCGGCATGGGTGGACGTCGCATCGGTGGACCTTCGCGAGCACCTGCATCTCCTGACCTTGCCGCCACCGGGTTCCCTCACGGAGCTCGCCGCCACCGTAGCGCGGATCGCCGAAGAGCCCGTCGATCGGACGCGGCCGCTCTGGGAGCTCTGGGCGATCGCCGGCATCGAAGGCGGCCGGGTCGGTATCGTGCTCAAAGTCCATCACGCCATTCTGGACGGCATGTCCGGCGTCGAGGTGTTGGGGCGCCTGTTCGCCGACGCGCCGCGGGCGCGGCCGGCCGGCGCTGCCGATGGGGCCGCACCCGACCCCGGACCTTCCGCCGTGACGTTGGCGGTATCGGCGATCTGGTCGGCGCTCGCGACCCCCGCCAAAGTCGCGCGGACGTTGCTGCGTACCGCGCGCGCCGTGGCGCCGGTCGTGCGGACGTCACTTTCGAACGCCGCGGCGGAGATCTCGCCGGTTCTGCCGTTCTCCTCGCCGCGGACGATGCTGAATCGGGCCCTCACGCCCGAACGTCTCGTCGCGTTCGGGAGCGTCCCGCTCGCCGCCGTGAAAGAGGTGAAGGCGGCCTTCTCCGTCACCGTCAACGACGTCCTGCTGGCGGCATGTACGCGGGCGTTGGGGGACTACCTCCGCGCGCACGGCGACGACCCGCATGAGCCGCTGGTCGCGAGCGTTCCGGTCTCCGAGCACGGCACGGAAGGCCCCGAGGGGCTCAACAACCGGGTCTCGGTGATGTTCGTCGGGCTGCCGGTGCAGCTCACGAGCGTCGCGGACGTCCTCGCGTTCGTCCACGCGCAGTCGACCGGTGCCAAGCGCGTACACGGCTCGTTCGGCACCGCCATGCTCGCCGACTGGGCCGAGCTCGCGCCGCCGGCGTTGTTCGCGCGGGCCGCGGCTCTGTACTCGCGCTGGGAGCTCGCCGAGCGACTGCCGCCACCGCACAGCGTCGTCATCTCGAGCGTGCCGGGCCCGCCCTTTCCACTCTACTTGGACGATACGCGGCTCGTCGCCGCGTATCCCGTCGGGCCGGTGCTCGAGGGTGCCGGCATCAACATCAGCATCATCAGCTACGCCGGCTCGGTGGACGTGGGGCTGATCACCTGTCCGCGAGCCGTGGCCGCGCCCGAGGAGATCGCGCGCGGCTTCGAGCGCGCCGTTGCCGAGATGCAGCAGGCAGCGGCCCGTCGCGAGGAGAGCGGCGGGCCGCCGCCCCCCTCGCAGTGGCACTGAGCGCTAGTCCTCGTACTTGAAGGAGACCTTCACCTTCGTGCGGTAGAGCGCGACTTTGCCGTCCTCGACCGTCATGTCGAGTTGCAGGACCTCCGCGACCCGAAGATCGCGGAGGGTCTTCGTTGCGCGCTCGACCGCGGTCTTGGCGGCCTTCTCCCAGGACTCGCTGCTGGTCCCCACGAGCTCGATGATCTTGTACACGCTGTCTCCCACGAGACACCTCCTTGTTGGGTTGCACGGTTGCCGTTGACGTCAGGAGCCTACCTCGCAAGAAGCACACCAGCAAAATCCCGCCATGACGGCGGGACACCTTCTCGAAACTGCCCCTCAGGGGTCGCGTCGGCGGCACACCAGGAGGATCTCGTCCGCCCGATCCAGATCCACCAAACCGGGCGTCAAGGCGAGCTTCCGCTCGAAACGGAGCGCGAGCGGCATGAAAACGTGGTTGTACCACCAGATGGCGCGGCCGCGCTTGTGGACGAGAAACCACATGCCGCAGTCGATGAGTCGCGACGACTTCGGCTGCATCGAGTGCTCGGCCGTCCGCTCGACGACCAGGCCGTGCTGGTCGAGCATCGCGAGCAGCCGCGTGGGCTCGTAGCGACGACAATGTCCGACGAGCTCGTCGAGCGTCGTCCAACGCTCGGGATGGAGCGGGATCGACAGGAGGAACGTCGCGCCCGGCGCCGCCACTCGTACCAGCTCCGCGAGCGCGCGATCGTCGTCGTCGACGTGCTCCACGATGTCGAGCGCGCAGACGAGCGTGAAGTACGCATCGGGAAAGGGCAAGGCCGTGATCGAGCCGCGCGCCCCGTGGCCGCCGCGTCTGCGCAGGCAATCGACCGCCGGCGTGCTGATGTCGACGAAATGCGTGCCCACGATCGGCAGGCGCGGACGGAGACCGGGAGCGACCTCGAGCCGGTGCCCCGCGGTCGCGGCCAGCTCGCGGACGAGCGGCCAGGTATTGAAGCGCTCGGGGCCGATGAGGTGCGCGTCGCGCCAGAGGTCGTCGAAGAAGCGCTGGTTGGTGGCGCGGAGCTCGGGTTCGGTTGGTCGGCGCCCCGGCGCGTATCCCGCCACGTCGGCCCTCCTCACTGCCCGACGGCGAACAGCGTCGCGTCGTTGATCGCGTAGACGGTGCCGTCGGGTCCGACGATCGTCGGGGTGTAGGCCTCGCCGAGCCCGGTGGTGAGCGCGAGGCTCTCGGTCAGCGCGCCGGTCGCGAGATCCCAGCGATAGAGCGTGCCGTCCTCGTTGTTCGCGAGGATCGAGCCGGTGCGCGGATCGACGGCGGCGGTGTTGATGCACCACTCGCGGACCGCGGTCGGCGAGCCGGGGAAGTCGGGGTCGGGGGTCGGGCCGGCGACGGTCAGCACCTCGCTCATGACCGCGATCCCCGAGACGGGATCCGTCATGCCGGCGTTGGGATCGAGGACGGCGATGCGGTTCACGCCGCTGCCGCCGATGCCGGCATAGTCGTTGTATTTCGTCATCAGGAGATAGTCGGACGTGCCGAGGTAGGACGGGACAAGGCTCCGCGGGACGATCGATGCGGTGTCGTCCCATCCGAAGGCACCCGGAGGCCCTGCGGGGGCGAGGCTCGGGTCGAGGTGGAGCAGCCACCCGCGCGCGTGGTTGGAGGGGAAGGGATTCTCGAGCACACCGAAGTAGACGTCGCCGTCGGGACCGATCGTCGGCGACGCCGTGCCGTCGTCGTCGAGGAGCGCGTCGTTGGTCGGAATCTTCGGATCGCGGAGCCGGACCGCGGCGCGGGTCGCGAGCGTCTTCGCGTCGAGGGCGAGGAGATACCCGACGCCGCTTCCCCATCCGTCGCCGTCGCTCACCGCGACGTACACGGTCTTGCCGTCGCGCGTGACCGCCGGCGCGCTGCCGTGCGGCACCTTCGTCATGGCGGGATCACCGCTCGCGGCGGAGGCCGTCACCCAGGTGCCGACGCCGCGGTTCGAGACCCGCGCGATGCCGCCCGCGAGGCCACTCGGGTTCACGTCCGTCACCTGGAAGCCGAAGAACACGTTACCGCTTCTGTCGACGGTGAGCGGCGTGTTGATGAAGACCGAGCTCGCGTAGGCGGCGGGGTTCGCCGCGTAGCTCGCGTTTCCGTAGAACGCGACGCGACCGATGCGGGCGCGGCTCGTCGCGTCGACGCGCGTGCGGCTCTCGAGGGTGCCGCCGGCCGCCGGGATCCAGAGCTTGTTCCGGCCGAGCGCGGGCGCGAAGCTCGGCGTCCAGTCGTGCGGCGGCAGGAGGTAGTCGGAGGGATGCGTCCACAGCAAGGTGCCGTCGGCCCCGCGCCGGCCTTCGACCTGGAATCCCCCGGTGGCGCCGCTCTTCACCGGCACGATGATGGTGTTCTTCCGCGTCGCGAGCGGGGACCCGTAGTGGATGAGCAGGTTCGAGCCGATGTACTGCGGCGCGAGGTCGACGGGCGTCTGCCAGCGAACCCGCTGTAGCGGCTGCGCCGCCACGTCGGCGAGCGCGTCGTGCTGCGGGGTGCGGGCGTAGCCGCCCCAGACGTAGCGCTTGCTCTGCGCGACCGCGGCCGACGGCACGACGCAGCCGAGCAGCAGCAGGGACGCGGCAAGGCGTCGGCGCAATCGGAACGACGTCATGCCGCTTCGGCTACCACAGCGGTCGCATCGCAGGCGAGTGGCGATCGCACCTGAGCCCGGGCGGGCGCGCATCAGCGATCCGGAGGCCTTCAGCCGATGACGCCGTCGGCCGCGAGGCGCGCGAGCTCGTCGTCGTCGACGCCGAGCTCGGCCAGGAGCTCCAACGTGTGCGCGCCCGCGTCCGGAGCGCCGCCGCGCGGGCCGACGTCGGCGCCCGCGATGTGGAACGGTGTCCCGATGGTTTCGAACGCGCCGTACGTCGGGTGATCGATCGTCGTGATCCACCCCATCGCGCGCGCCTGCGGGTCGGCGATCACCTCGGGGAGCGTCGCGACCGGGGCCCAGATGAGGCCGTGCGCGTCGAGACGCTCGCTCCAGTACGCGCGGGGGCGCGTCGCGAACGCCGCGGCGATCGCGGGCGTCAGCGTCGCGGTCTCGTCGCGCCGCTTGGCGAGCGAGTCGTAGCGCGGGTCGGCCGCCCACGCGGGCTTGTCGATCGCGGCGCAGAAACGCGGCCAGTACGGATCGGGCTGCGGCATGACGAGTAGCACCCACTCGTCGTCGGCACAGCGATAGGAGTTCCAGATGGGATTCGCGGGACGGGAGCGGTCGTGCCGGCGTGGCTGCTCGCGCGCCACCAGCGCCGCCTGGAAGTCGGTCGCGAGCGTGTACATGCCCGTGCCTTGCAGCGTCACCTCGACGTATTGCGCTTGGTCGGTGCGGTCGCGGACGCGGAGCGCGGCGAGCACGGCCGCGAGGAGGTTGAGCGCGGTCGTGTGGTCGCCTTGTCCCGCGCGGCAGAGCGGCGGCGGCGACGGCGGCTCGCCGAGAAGACCCATGATGCCGGAGCGCGCCCAGAAAGCCGCGTAGTCGAAGCCCGGCCGGCTTTGGTCGGGGCCGCGGCGACCGTAGCCGCTGAAGGCGGTGTAGACGACGCGCGGGCTCACGGCGCGGATGTCGTCCCATCCGAGGCCGTAGCGGACGGCGCGCGGCTCGATGAGGTTGGTGAGGAACACGTCGAAGCGCGCGGCGAGCCGGCGCACGAGCGCGGGGCCGCCCGGACGGTCGAGCGCCACCGTCATCGAGCGCTTGCCGCGATTGTCGCACTCGAAGGCGTAGTTGTGCTCGAACGGCCGCGAGTAGCCCATCGAGGTCATGCGGTAGCCGCGGAAGACGTCGCCCTCGGGGGGCTCGATCTTCACGACGTCGGCGCCGAGATCCGCCATGAGCGCGCCCGCGGCCGGTGCGGCGAGCCAGTTTGCCACCTCGAGGACGCGAACGCCGGCGAGCGGCGCGGTCGCTGTGGCCGGCGCGGGCATCGCGCTCGCATATGCGGCGGTGAAGCGCGACGTCAAGGTCGCGTCGTCCGGAGTGCGTCAGCCCTCGTCGGCGAGCACGGCGGCGATCGTTCGTCGTCCCATGCGTGCCAGCAGTGGTGCCTCGGCCGAGCGGGCGAGACAGGCGAGCCCGTGGGCGAGCGCATTGCCGGCCGCGCGCTGCCAGGTCGTCGCGTCGACGCCGCCGAGGGCGCGGCGGAAGCGTGCGCGGACGGGTGGCGTGAAAAGCATCCACGCGACCGCGAGGTCGGTCGCGGGATCGCCGGCCGTGAGGTCGCCGAAGTCGACCACCGCCGCGACCGAGCCGTCGCGTACGAGCACGTTCCCAGGGTGCAAGTCGCCGTGCAGCCAGAGCGGCGCGCCGTTCCACGGCGGGAGCGCGCAGGCGCGCTCCCAGCGCGCGCGTAGCGCGGCCTGGTCGACCGTCGTGCCGAGCACGTCGAGGGACGATCGCACCGCCCGGTCACGCGTCGCGAGCGGCACGCCGCGCAGGGGATTCGCGGGGGCATCCGCGGGCGCCGGCTCGTGGAGGGCGGCGACGAAGCCCGCGAGCGCCTCCGCCGCCGCCGCAGGCGACGAGAGGGGTACGGCGGCGGCGTTCGTGCCGGCGAACCACGGGCATACGCTCCAACGCCACGGAAAGCCCGCGCCGGCGCCGCCGACCCGCACCGGCACCGGAATCGGCAGCGGTAACCGCCGGCCGAGGACGGGAAGCCAGCGCTGCTCGTGCTCGATCAACGGCGCCGCGAGCGCCCGTCGTGGCAGGCGTACGACGAGGTCGTCGCCGAGGCGCGCGAGCACGTTGTCGAAGCCCTCCGCGACGATGCGGATCGGGCGTTCCCCGAGATCGGCATGCTGGGCGCGCAGCAGCCTGCGAACCAGGGGCTCGTCGATCGCGACCTCGGCGGCCGGTGCTGCGAGGATCGCCACGCGTCGGCGATAGCGGGACGTGCGCATCGATGCTACCGCAGGCCGTGCGCCGCCGGAGGCCATGCGCTGCGGCTTGCGCCCGCGGCCTCGATTGACGTACGCGCCTGGCACCATGAGCACGCACGATCGCCGAGGGCCGCGGTGAAGTTCGGACTCTTCTTCGAGATTCCCGTCGCCCGTCCCTGGACCCCGACCAGCGAGCTCGAGGCCTATCGCTCGACGCTCGCGCAAGCGATCCTCGCCGACGAGGTCGGCTTCCACAGCGTGTGGAGCGTCGAGCATCACTTCCTCGAGGAGTACTCGCACTGCTCCAATCCGGAGGTGCTCTACGGCGCGATCGCGGCCCGGACCGAGCGCATCCGGATCGGCTACGGCGTGCGGCTCCTCCCGAAGCCCTACAATCATCCGATCCGCACCGCGGAGTCGGTCGCGGTGCTCGATCTCTTGAGCAACGGCCGCGTCGAGCTCGGCACCGGCCGGTCGTCGACGCGCGCGGAGCTCGAGGGCTTCGACGTCGACCCGCACGCGACCCGCGCGCAGTGGTCGGAGGCGCTCCGCCACATCGTCGGCGCGTGGACGGAGGATCTCTACCAGGCGCACGGCGAGTATTGGCAGATGGGCGCGCCGCGCCGTGTCCTGCCGCGACCGCTCCAGCAGCCGCACCCGCCACTGTGGGGCGCGACGAGCAGTCCCGACGGGCATCGCGAGATCGGCAAACACGGGCTCGGGCTCTGCTCGTTCACGGTCGGCGTTCCGCCCGAGGATCTGAAAGACCGCTTGGCGCTCTATCGCGAGGGCCTCGCCGAGTGCACCGAGCCCGTCGGCAAGTTCAAGAACGAGCAGGCCGCGACCTTCACCATGGTGCATTGCGCCGAGACCGACGCGGAGGCGTTCGCCGACGCCGCGGAATCGTTTCCATGGTACGTCCGGACGGCGGTGCGGCACATCGCGTCGCTGCCGGATTGGATGAGCGAGCTCGGCAGCTATCAGTACGCGGGGCAGCTCAAGACCGTCGTCGACCTCGGCGGGATGGACCACCTGACCTTCGACTTCCTGAAGGACTCGGGCTCGGCGGTCGTCGGCGATCCCGCGCGCTGCATCGAGATCGCACGGCGCTACGAGGCCGCCGGTTGCGACCTGCTGCTCTGTCTCGTCAACCCCTACAAGATCCCGCACGAGAAGGTGATGCGGTCGATCCGTCTCATGGGCGAGCACGTGCTCCCCGCCTTCAGGTGAACGGCATGGAACGATTGCAAGGAAGAGTCGCGGTGGTGACCGGAGGCGCGAGCGGGATCGGCCGCGCGCTCGCGGAGACCTTCGGGCGCGAAGGCATGAAGGTCGTGCTCGCGGACGTCGAGCCCGACGCGCTCGCGGCGACGGCGCGGGAGATCGGCGCCGCCGGCGTCGAGGTGCTGGCCGTCGAGACCGACGTCACGAAGCCCACGGAGGTCGACCGGCTCGCGACGCGGACGCTCGCGGCCTTCGGCGGCGTGCACGTCGTCTGCAACAACGCGGGCGTGTTCGCGGGCGGGCTCTCGTGGAGCCAGCCGCTCGCGGACTACGAGTGGGTCCTCGGCGTGAACATGTGGGGCGTCATCCACGGCGTTCGGACCTTCGTGCCGATCATGCTCGAGCGCGGCGAGGAAGGGCACGTCGTGAACACCGCGTCGATGGCGGCGCTCACGGCGAATCCGTACGCCGCCGCCTACCACATGAGCAAGCACGCGGTCCTCGCTTTCAGCGAGGTGCTCTACCACGAGCTCCGCGGTACGGGCGCGAAGATCGGCGTCTCGGCTCTTTGTCCCGAGGCGGTGGCGACCCGCATCGACGACTGCGAGCGCAATCGGCCGCTCGAGTTGCGCCCGTCCGCGGCGGCGACCCCGCCCGACGTCGAGCTCGTGAACGGCGCGATCCGCGCGGCGGTCGCGGGCGGCATTCCGACCCGGGTGATCGCCGACCGCGTGCTGCGCGCCGTGAAGGAAGAACGCTTCTACGTGCTCTCGGACGCGGATGCGTGGCGCCGAAGCGCCGAGACGCGATTCGAGGACATCCGCCTCGGCCGCAATCCCACCTTCGCGCCCCCCGTGTAAGAACGGCGGCGCTCGACCGTCGCTGCTCGTGAGGAGGGCGACCGCATGGACATGCGACGGATCACCGGGGCGATCGTGCTGACCGGGCTCGGGTATGCCTGCGGGAGCGGCGGCGCCGGGGACGCGATTCAGGCCGCGGCGACGCTCATCGAGCTCGGCGGCGCATCGCTCGTCGAGCAGCTCGCCGAGGCGGGGCCGCCGAAGATCACGCCGGGGCTCGGGATCGCGGAACGCGTGCCGGAGGACGGGACGCGCCATTTCACCCTCACCGTCGCGACCGAGAACCGGGTCGCCGCGAACGACAGCGCGGCCATCTACGCGCTCATGGACGCGCACGAGGACGCCGGGCAGGTGTGGGCGGCGAACGTCTTGGCCTTCGCGCATTCCGACATGCGCGGCGGTGCCGTCCAGGGGCTCGAGATCGACGTCGGGAATCTCGGGACCGCCGGCACCGTGCCCGTTACGGGTCTCGACGTGTTCGCCATCGGCCCCAAGCGCTCCGACGTGGCGATCGGCATTCTCAACGGAACGTCCGCGGGTCCGGGCGGGTTTCGCGAGGGGATCGCGTTCCACTCGAATGCGCCCGGTGTGGCCGTGAGTGAGGCGCTCGTGCGCGTGCATCCGGGGTTCGGCGAGGTGACGACGGGCATCGATCTTCGCGAAGCGCGTTTCAGCGATGCCGCGCTCGCGACGCCGGGGTTCACGGTCGATGCGACGGGCGGCGTGCGCTCGGTGCCCCTCGCGACCGGACGTACGGCGTACGCGTGCGTCGATGCGGAGGGGCGATTGTTCGCGAGCGCCACCCCGTGCGTCGAGGACGCCGGGGGCTGAGGCGCGCGGAACGGCGCGGTCCTGCGTGGGACCGCAGGCGCGGAAAAGCTGCTTGGGTGTCCGCCGGACGGCGGGCTATAGTCTCGCGATGCTCGCGCGCCGGCCGTACCGTATCGCGTTCGTCGTCGGTACGGCGGCCTTCGCCCTCGCCGTCGCGCTCGGGATCGTCGATGCGTGGCGGGACGGCAAGCGCCTTCCCGAGCTGCCGTACGACGAGCTCGCGCAAGCACGTGACGCGTCCGCGCGCGGGGACAACGACGTCGCGGCGCGGCAGCTCCGGATGTACGCCGCCCTCCAACCCGCGAAGGCCGACGGGTGGATGCGTCTTGGACGATTCCTCCAGACGACCGGGGACGCGCCCGGCGCGATCGCGGCGTACGAGCGTGCGTGCTCCACCACGCCGGTGCCGGCCGAGGCATACGAGCAGCTCGCGCTCCTCTATTGGTCGACGGGCTCGCGCGAGCTGGCACTGGCGCGCGCGCGCGTCGCCGAGCAGCATGGCGTCACGTTTCCGCCCGATTTCCGCCGGGGCGTCGGTCTCTAGCGTCATGGTTCCCGTGCCGTCGCTCGAGACCGCCGTCGCCACCGGCATCGGACGTCCGCGCTTCGCCATCGGGCGTACGTTCGTGCATCCGGCGTTCGACTTGTTCGTGATCGGCGGCCTGCTCACGGTCCCCGTCGCGCTGTTCGCGACGCTGCGCGCGGGATCGGCGGCTGCGTTCCTCGGGGTCGCGGCGCCCGTGATCTTTCTCTTCTGCAATCAGGCGCACTTCGCCGCGTCGACCGTGCGGCTTTATACGAAGGCCGATACGTTCCGCGACCTGCCGTTTCTGACGATGGGGTTTCCGCTGGTGACCTTCGCGGTCGTCGCGTTGCTCGTCGTGTTCGCCGGCACCGTCGGCAAGCACTTCCAGGCGCTCTACCTCACGTGGTCGCCGTACCACTACGCCGCGCAGACGTTCGGCCTCGCGACGATGTACTCGTATCGCTCCGGTTGTCGTTTCGACGAGCGCGAGCGGTCGCTCCTGCGCGCCGTGTGTCTCCTGCCGTTCGCGCGCGCGTTCGTCGGCGGCGCGCCCTTCGGCCATGGGCTCGGCTGGGTCGTGCCGTACGGTACGCTCGTCGGCACGCCGTCGCGCTACGCCGCGCTGAGCGGGCTCCTCACGGCGCTCGACTGGCTGAGCCTCGCCGCGCCGATCGTGCTCTTCGCCTGGTTCGTCCGCCGTGCCGACACGCGTACGGCGGCGGACGGCAGCGCGCGCGCCACGCTGCCGATCCTCGCGCTCGTATTGATGCTCAGCAACGCGAGCTGGTGGGTGCTCTTCTCCTACTGGGACGCCGTCGTGTGGGCGACGATCCTGCACGGCGTGCAATACCTCGGCATCGTGGCGATCTTTCACAGCGAGGATCGGATGCAGCGTTCCGACAACCGCCACGGCCGCGCGTACCACGTCGGCTGGCTGCTCGTCGTGTGCATCGCGCTCGGCTACGGCCTCTTCCAGTGCTGGCCGCGCGCCTTCATGTGGGCCGGCTACGGCCGGGTCGAGAGCGTCTACATGGTGATCGCGGCCATCAACATCCACCACTTCATCGTGGACGGGTACATTTGGAAGATTCGGAAGGATCCCAATCTCCGCACCGTCGTCGCGTGAGGGTGCTGAGGGATCAGCGCAGGAGGAGCGGGAGGGAGCGGATGCCGGCGATGACGGAGGACTCGGTGCGTACGACGTCGCCGGCGAGCTCGACGGTCTGGAAGCGAGCGAGAAGCTCCTCGAGGAGGGCGCGGCCTTCGAGGCGGGCGAGGGCGGCGCCGAGGCAGAAATGGGGGCCGAAGCCGAAGGCGACGTGCGGGTTGGGGGTGCGGTCGACGCGGAAGTCCGTGGCGGTCGGGCCGAAGACGTCCTCGTCGCGGTTCGCCGAGGCGTAGAGCATCAACACCGGTTCGCCCGCGGCGATGGCGACGCCGCCGAGCGTGGTCGCGCGCGTGGCGGTGCGCATGAACGAGATGACGGGCGTGGTCCAGCGCAGCCATTCCTCGACCGCCGACGCCGCGAGCGCCGGCTCCGCGCACAGCTGCGCCCACGCGTCCGCACGCGTTGCGAGCGCGGCCATGCCGCCCGAGATCATGTTGCGCGTCGTCTCGTTGCCGGCGACGAGCAGTTGATTCTGGAACATGACGATCTCGTCGTCGCTGAGACGGTCGCCGTCGATTTCCGCGTTCGCGAGCGCGGTCGTCAGGTCGTCGCCATCGGTGCCGCGGCGCGCGATCGTGGTGGCGAGGAGCGTCGCGCGCTGGTCCTCGCGCGCCGCTTCGATCTCCTCCCACGTCATCGGTGAGGAGCCGGGAATCGCGGCATCCGACCAGCGCAGCACGCGTGCGTCGTCGACGTCCTCGAGACCGAGGAGCTCGCGGATGATCGCGACCGGGAACGGAATCGCGACCGCCTCGGCGAAGTCCACGACGCTGCCCGCCGTCAGCCGCTCGACGAAAGCCGCCGCCCGCTCGCGGACCCGCGTCTCGAGCGCGCGCATCACACGCGGGGCGAAGCCGGGTTGCACGAGCTTCCGGTAGCGCGAGTGCTCCGGCGGATCGGTGTGCATCATCGTCGGCGGGAACGGATAGGTGACGCCGATCTCCATCGCGAGGATGCCCTTCGCCGAGCAGAAGGTGGAGGAGTCGCGCGACACGGTCATGACGTCGGCGTGACGCGCGAGCGCCCAGTAGCCGAAGACGGGATTCCACACGATGGGCGCCTCGCGGCGCAGCCGCGCGAAGTGCGCGGTCGGGTCGCCGGACCAGAACGCGGGGTCGTTGAGGGGCGCCCAGACGTCCTCGGGCGCCGAGCGCGGATCCACGGACGCGGAGCTCACCGCTCGCGGACCTTGGTCATGGGCAGGGCGAGGTAGTCGAGCGCGGCCACGGATCGGCCCGGATCAGAGAACGGTCCACATGATCCGCAACGCCATCAGCGCCGTCGCCGACGCACCGATGACGAAGCTCACCGCTCGCCACGGCTGGATGTGGTTCTGATAGAAGTACGTGTGCGCGAGCCGTGCGAGCGTGTACGTCCAGCAGAAGACCTTGGCCCCGAAGGGCGATGCCCCGGTCAGCACGTAGAGCAGCCCGATCGCGAAGAAGAGCGGGATGCTCTCGAGGTCGTTCCGTTGGATGCGGAGCGCGTGCGCGACCTCGGGGGCTTCCTGCGGCAGCGCCGCGGCTCCCGCGGGGCCGAAGACGGCCGCGTCTTCTTGGTTGATGAACCCGTGATGCTTCTGTCGCCGTGTTCCGGTGTAGACGCTCGAGTAGAGCATCTTGACGCCGAGGATCGCGCAGCAAAGGGCGTAGGTGCGGAAGGCGGGATTGGCGACGAAGGTATCCATCGGCGCGCGTTTAGCTGGCGGGCTCGGGTCGGGTCAACAGGCCGGTTTCCCCGGCCGGTTTCCCATTGACCGGATCCGGCGCGGCCCGCTACGCCAGGGCGCGATGGCCGAGACCGTCACGACCTTCTGCCGCATCTGCGAGGCGCTCTGCGGCCTCCGGGTCACCGTCGACGGCGGCGCGGTCCGGCACATCGATCCCGATCCGGACCACGTCGCGACCGAGGGCTTCGCGTGCGTGAAAGGGCTGCAGCAGCATCGCCTCTACGACTCGCCCGATCGCCTGCGCTTCCCGATGAAGCGCGTCGGGAACGACTGGCAGCGCATCGCGTGGGACCAGGCGCTCGGCGAGATCGGCGCCAAGCTGCGCGAGCTCCTCGGCGGGCGCGGCGCCGACGCGATCGCGATGTACGTCGGGACGGCGGCGGGCTTCAGCATCCTCCATCCCATCTTCGCGCAGGGGTTCATGACCGGGCTCGGGGCGCGCGGCATGTACTCGTCCGCGACCCAGGATTGCTCGAGCAAGTTCGCGGTCGCGCGGCACGTGTACGGGTTTCCGTTCACGCAGCCCTTTCCCGACGTCGATCGGACGCAGTGCCTCGTCATCGTCGGGGCGAACCCGGTGATCTCGAAATGGAGCTTCCTGCAGGTCTCGAATCCGGCGAAGCGCCTCAAGGACATCGAACGTCGCGGCGGGCGGGTGTTCGTCGTCGACCCGCGGCGCACCGAGACGGCGAAGGTCGCCGGTGAGCACGTCTTCATTCGCCCCGGCACCGACGTGTTCTTTTTCGCGGCCTTTCTGCACGAGCTCATCGCCGCCGGCGGCGTCGATCGGGAACGCGTCGCGCGTTTCATGAGCGGGCTCGACGAGGTCGAGCGCGTCGTCGCCGCGTGGCCGCCCGAGCGCACCGCGACGATCACCGGCATCGAGCCTGCGACGCTCCGTCGCATCGTCGAGGCGTATCGGACTGCGGACGGCGCCGCGCTCTACTCGTCGACGGGCGTCAACATGGGCGGGCGGGGCGTGCTCGCGTTTTGGCTCCAGGAGGTCATCAACGCCGTCTCGGGCAATCTCGACCGCGCGGGCGGGACGCTCGTCGGCCGCGGCGTCATCGACTTCCCGCGCTTCGGCAAGAGGAGCGGCACGCTGCTCCGCTCCGACCGTTCGCGCATCGGCGACTTTCCGTCGGTGAACGACGCGTTTCCGGGCGGCGTCCTCGCCGACGAGATTCTGACGCAAGGTGCACGGCAGGTCCGCGCGCTCTTCGTGACCGGCGGGAATCCGCTCATCACGATGCCCAACTCGGCGCGTCTCCGCGACGCGCTCCGCGAGCTCGAGCTCCTCGTCGTGCTCGACATCTTCCGGAACGAGACGGCGTCGCTCGCGCACTACGTGCTGCCGTGCACGACGCCGTTCGAGCGTGCCGACCTGCCGTTCATCTTTCCGTTGCTGCTCGGGCTGCAATCACGTCCCTACCTCCAGGCGACGAAGCGCGTCGTCGCGCCCGACGGCGAGCAGCGCGACGAGGCGACGATCTATCTCGATCTCTGCCGCGCGGCGGGGGTGAATCTCTTCGGCTCGGCGGTCGCGCAACGGCTGCTCGAGACGGCGACGCGCCTGCACGGCCTCCGGCGCGGCACGCCGCGCTCGGTGCCGCAGGAGCTCTTGCTGTCGTTGCTGCTGCGGGCGACCCGTCAGGGCGGCTTCAAGGGGCTGCTCGCGCGGCCCCACGGCGCCCCGCGTCCGGAGCATCGGCCCGACGACTTCCTCGGGCAGCGCGTCGTGACCGACGACGGTCGCGTGCATCTGGCGCCGCCCGACGTCCTCGCGATGGCTTCTCGCCTCGACGACGAGCTCGGGCGCGAGCTGGCGTTGGCCGGCCGCCTTCGGCTCATCACCAAGCGTGCGATCCACACCCACAACTCGTGGACCCACAACGCCGAGGAGTTCGTCGATCGAGGTCGCGATACCAACTATCTCTACCTGCACCCGACCGACGCCGAGCGCTGCGGTCTCGCCGACGGCGACGTCGCCGACGTGACCTCCGCGACCGCGACCGTGCGTGTCCCCGTCCGCCTGCTTTCCGATCTCATGCCGGGCACGGTCGCCCTGCCGCACGGCTGGGGCCACCAGCACGCGACCGGCCTCGGCGTCGCGAGCCGCGTGCGCGGCGTCAACGCCAACCTGCTTGCCGCCGATGGTCCAGGGAGCCTCGAGCCGCTCTCCGGCATGGCGCATCTCACCGGCATTCCGGTCGACGTACGTCCCGCCGCCGGCCCGCTCGCGCCGGACAGCTGGTCGGGGATCGCGTCCGGGTGACGGGTGCCGCGCGACGCCGCGAAGCGTCCGTAAGCTTGGCCCGGAGGGACAGCAGATCGCCGCGATCAGCCGAGACCGCGGACCCGCTCGGTGGCGAACTCGTCGGGTAAGCAATACCGATCGCCGACGCAGGCGAGAAACGGCGGCGCCCCCGGTCGCACGCCGAGCCGCCACTCGATCGCGTGCTGTGCGACGCCGCGGGGGTTCGTCGCTTCGGGGTCGACGGCGATCGGCGCAACGCCACCGTCCCCTCTCTGCGGTATCGCGTGGACACTCCCTGCCGCCGGGTCGGGAATCATCTCGACCGACAGGAGCAGTGGGGCCTGCGGCCGCTGGATCTCGGCCCGCACCTCTTGCACCTTCATGGTGCGCTTGGCCTCTTCCGCCGCGGTATTGCGGGCCGTACAGATCGAGATGGCCGTGACGACGACTCCGATCAGAACG
This sequence comes from uncultured delta proteobacterium, assembly GCA_963774015.1. Taxonomy (GTDB): domain Bacteria; phylum Desulfobacterota; class Binatia; order UTPRO1; family UTPRO1; genus UTPRO1. The sequence continues at coordinate 105,410 of CAVZDH010000011.1, read as the reverse complement.
AGCGCGCCAACGGCACGACGCCGACCGAAATGCTGGTGGGTCGGCCATCCAGAGGCGTGCCGAATTCAGGACGGCTCAGCGAGGTTGCTGTCGGCAGGCCCGTTGATCACGCGGTCCGCGAATCGAAACACCCCGCAAAGGCGGGTCGATCGATGTCACCACCGCGCCACGAATGCGTGCACGAGGCACGCCGGCGGCACGCCCAGCAATCGCGTCGCGCCGCTGGCGCCGACCGATCTCGGGGGTGCGCTTGCCGGCACTCCCCGCCGGTGCCTTAACTCCGTCGCACATGCTGCCTTGGCGAACGCTGCTGATCGCGGTGCTCCTGATCGATTTCGCGATCTACCTCGCCACCGACCTCTTGAACCTCCGTGCGCTCCGCCCCGAGGCGCCTGCCGACTTCCGCGATCTCTACGACGCCGAGCGTTACCGCCGCTCCCAAGACTACGCGCGCGAGCGGACCCGCTTCGGGTGGATCGCCTCGAGCGTACGTCTCGCGCTGCTCCTCGCGTTCTGGCTCGGCGGCGGCTTCGGCGCGGTCGACCGCTGGACGCGCGCGCTCGGTTGGCCGGAGGTCCCGACCGGTCTCGCGTTCGTCGCCGTGCTGCTCGTCGCCCAGGGCGCCGTGCAGCTGCCGTTCTCCTGGTACGGGACGTTCGTCATCGAGGAGCGCTACGGCTTCAATCGCGCCACGCCGCGGACGTTTTGGACCGACGTCGCGACCGGCGTCGCGCTGGCGGTGGCGCTCGGCGGACCGTTGCTCGCGGCCATCCTGGGGCTGTTCGAGACGATGGGACCGCAGGCGTGGCTCTGGTGTTGGGCGCTCGTCGCCGCGTGGACGGTCGGCGTGCAGTACGTCGCGCCCACCTGGATCATGCCGCTCTTCAATCGTTTCACGAGCCTGCCCGCCGGCGATCTCAAGGACGCGCTCTTGCGGCTCGCCGAGCGGGTCGGCTTCCCCCTCGCCGGTGTCTGGGTGATCGACGGCTCGAGGCGCTCGAGCAAAGCGAATGCCTTCTTCACCGGCTTCGGGTCGCGGAAGCGGATCGCGCTCTTCGACACGCTGCTCGCGACGCTCGGCGCCGGCGAGATCCTCGCCGTCGTGGCACACGAAATCGGACACTACAAGCGGCGGCACGTCCAGCTCGGTCTCGCGATCGCGATCGGGCACACCGGCGTCCTGCTCTGGCTCCTGTCGTGGGTGCTGCACGCGCCGTCGCTCTTCGCCGCGTTCGCGATCGATCGCCCCTCGGTGCACGCCGGGCTGGTCGTCTTCGGGATCCTCCTGACCCCGATCGACCTCCCGCTTGCGCTCGCGCTGAACGCGCTGTCGCGGCGCCACGAGTACGCTGCCGATCGCTTCGCCGCCGACGCCGTCGGCACCGGCCGCGATCTCGCCCGTGGCCTGCGCCGGCTCTCGGCCGACACGCTATCCAACCTGACGCCGCACCCGTGGTACGTGGCGCTGCACCACTCGCACCCGCCCGTGGTCGAACGGGTCCGCGTGCTCGAAACGGGCGACCGCGGCGCGTCCTGAGTCGCCGCGGGCCGCGCGGATCACTCGAGCGCGAAGCCCGCTACCCTTTGGCGACCACGTCGGCAGTGGCCCGAAGGGACGGCATCGCTACGAGGAGATGGTGCCGGGCCGTTGCGGTCGTGCGATGTCGTCTTCGCGGAGAGGTTTCCACGTACCGGGACAGACCCGAGGGCAGTCCGTAAGGATGCCAGAACCCCCGACTCCTACCGCTTGAAGCGCAGCAGCAGGTCGAACAGCCGCGTGTGCAGCTTCGTGTAGGGCGGGTAGAACATCTGAATGCCCGAGAGCCGCGGGTTGGTGTGGACCGGGCGCATCTTGCTGAACTCCTGGAAGCCCTCGTACCCGTGGTAGTGGCCCATGCCGCTCGCGCCGATGCCGCCGAACGGCAGGTCGTGCTGCGCGATGTGGAACATGCAGTTGTTGATCGTGACCCCGCCCGAGATCGTGCCGTACAGCACCTGGTCCTCGACCGCCTTGTCGTCGGTGAAGAGGTAGAGGCCGAGCGGACGGTCCTTGGCGTTCACGTAGGCGAGCACCTCGTCGAGCGACCGGTAGGTCTTGATCGGGAGGAGCGGTCCGAAGATCTCCTCCTTCATGATGATCATGTCGTCGGTCGGGTTCAGCACGAGGTGCGGCGGGAACTTTCGCAGCTGGTCGTTGAAGGTCGCGCCCGGGACGAGGGAGACGGCGCGGGCGCCTTTCTTCACGGCGTCGTCGAGCGTGTTGCGCAGGCGCCGGTAGGACTTCTCGTCGATGACGGACGTATAGCTGCGGTCGTTCGTATCCGGGTAGCGCTCCGCGAGGATCTTTTCGGCCGCCTGCACGAAGGTCTCGGCTTTCTCCTCGGGAACGAAGAGATAGTCGGGTGCGAGGCAGGTCTGCCCGGCGTTCACGAACTTGGCGTAGAGGATGCGGCCGGCGGCGGTCTCGACGTCGTAGTCGGGCGCGATGATGGTCGGCGACTTGCCGCCGAGCTCGAGCGTCACCGGCGTGAGGTTTTCCGCGGCGGCGCGCATCACGTTTCGGCCGGCGTCGGCCGAGCCGGTGAAGATGATGTGGTCGAAGGGCAGGGTGGTGAAGTCGTTCGGCTTCACGCCCGGCAGGATCGCCACCATGTCCTCGGGGAACTCCTGACGGAACTTTTCGGCGAGGAGGCGACAGAGGTTGCTCGAGTTGCTCGCCATCTTGATCATGCAGCGGTTGCCGGCGGCGAGAATGCTCGTGAGCGGGCTGATCGTGAGGAACAGGGGGTAGTTCCACGGCGACACCAGGCCGATCACGCCCTTCGGCTGCGGAATCAGCCGGTTCTTCGCGGTCGCGAAGAGGATGCCGACGTGGCGGTGCTGCGGCGCCATCCACTTCGCGAGCTTCTTCTTGGCCGCGCGGATGCCGTCGACGCAATTGAAGAGCTCGAGCAGCTTCGACTCCTCGGCGGCGCGATGGCCGAAGTCGGCGTTGATCGCGTCGGCGATCGCGTCGGCGTTGTCGACCAGGATGCGCTCGACGGTGTCGAGGTTGGCCCGCCGCTCGTCGATGCTCGGGTAGGGATGCCGAAGGTAGGCGGCGCGCTGCAGGTTGAAGATACGCTGCGCTTCGTTGTCGACGGCTTCGAAATGGCGGAGCTGAGCGGTCTGGGCCATGGTGATTCCTCCTCGGTGCGGCGACCTGACGTGTGAACCGAGTGATTTGAACCGACGGACGCGGCAAACGCAACCGGCTGGCCGACGGGTGCCCGGGCGTGACCGGCTAGCCCGGGGTCGCCTGGGCGCGTGCCAGCGCGGGGCGGGCCGTACAGCGCGCGAGCCAGCCCGCGGCGTTCGGCGCGGTCGACAGGTCGAGGCCGGCCATCGGGGCCAGGCTCAGCACCGATGCCACGTTCAGGTCGGCGATCGTGAAGTTCGGGCCGGCGAGCCACTGCGTCCCGGCGAGCGCGCCGTTCAGGACCGCGAGCGGCTTCTCGAAGCGCACGGCCGCCTCCTCGGCCTTCTTCGGCTCGCGCTGCGCCTCGGGCAGGAACATGCGGTGCATGAGGGTGGTGATCACCGGCTCTTCGAGCTCGGTCATCGCCCAGATGCTCCATTGATAGGCACGGCCCTCGTCGGCCACCGTCTTCGGCCAGATCGCCTGACCGTACTTCCGCGTCTCGACGCACTTCCTCACCGACGCAGCTCGTAGGGCGTGCCGACCTCCTCGAGTGCCCAGAGAACGCGCATCGCCCGCGACATCGGGACGCCGTAGACCTTGATCATTGCCTGCTCCTTTCGGGTGCAGAGGCGCAGTAGCGCCCGCGTCCTGCCCACGCAACCGTCAGCGCTTGAAATCGCGCGCCCTCGACCGCTATGTCCGGTCGGGAAAAGGGGGGGCCATGAAGGCACAACGTACGGTTCGTGTTCTCGGGGCAGCGCTGGCGTTCGGGTTGCTGGTCGCCGGCTGCGGCGGTGGGGGAGCAGGGAGCAGCAATCGCGTCACGATCAGCGGTGCGGCCACCTTTCCGGTCGCCAACGGCGGTCAGGAGGTCAGCAGCTCGCCGTTCATCATCATCGATCCGGATCGCCCGAACGATCCCCTCGTGACCGACGTCACGACGAATGACGGCCGCTACTTCGGCATCCTCCGAAAAACGGTGAGCGTCGCGGTGATCATCTCGGGCGCCGTCTCGGGCAAGGGCATCCGCGTGAGCGGTCTCATCCTCGCCTCGTCGAACGACAACGGGAAGCAACTCGACGGACACACTGACATCGCGTGCGAGGCGGGCGTTCAGGCCGTCATCGACGGCGACATCGCAGGCAACGACCTCGATGCCCAGCGCATCCAGAACCTCGAGGACGCGGCCGTGCGGTTCGTCGCGACGACCGACTTCACGAACCCGGCGTCGGTCACGGCCTCGGCGAATCAGGTTCGGGCGCTCACCGACGACGGGGCCCACCCGGCGCCGTAGATTTCGGCCCCGTGCGCTTCGGCCGCTGCGCGTCCGAATGCTCCGATGGCCCGAGGCCCGCGAAGTGAATTCGCGGTCCTCGTAGATTTCGGCCCCGGCCGACGGCTCGCGTTGCGCGCCGCCGTTTGCTTTGGTGACGGGCGATGCCGTCGGACGGTCGCGTCGTCTACACGATCGGGCACTCGAGCCACTCGGCGGAGGTGTTCTTCGGCTTTCTCGAGTGGCACGGGATCCGGACGGTCGCCGACGTGCGGGCGATCCCGGCGTCGCGACGCCATCCGCAGTTCGGCCGAGAGGCGCTCGTTCTGAGCTGCCAGGCGCGCGATCTCGCCTATCATTGGATGCCGGGCCTCGGGGGCCGGCGCCGTCGCCGCCTCGACCGACCCTCACCGCACCTGGCGTGGGAGGTCCCGGCCTTTCGCGCCTATGCGGACTACATGGACACGGCGGAGTTCGCGGAGGCGCTGGCCGTGCTCGAGCACCAAGCCGCCGCGGCGCCGACGGCGTTCTTCTGCGCCGAGGCGCTCTGGTGGCAATGCCACCGCCGCCTGATCGCCGATCGACTCGTGGTCGGGGGCTGGACGGTGCGGCACATCGACTCGGGCGGGCACGCCGCCCCGCACCGGCTGCCGGATTTCGCGCGCGTCGTCGAGGGGCGGCTCGTCTACGACGTCGGCGTCACGCTCGATCTGCCGACGTAGCCGTCAGCCCGGCATCAATCGGCCGGGGGCAATGGCGGCAAGAGGTAGCCGGTGCCGAAGGTCCCGAGGGACGCGGTGCAATAGATCATGCGGGAGATCGCGCCGCCTCCGGGCGGGCCTTTTGGCGGGCGCGGAATCGCGCGAAATCGGCTACCCTCGCCGGATGCACGAGATGCTGAAGCGCGTCGTGAACGCACGCGTCGCCGAGGTGCTGCCCGAGCCGACGCCGCTCCAGCGCGCGCCCGCGCTCTCCGCGCGTCTCGGGCACGACGTCTGGCTGAAGCGCGAGGATCTGACCCCGATTTTCTCGTTCAAGCTGCGCGGCGCCTACAATCGCATCGCGCAGCTCGACGCCGCCGCGCGCGCCGCCGGTGTGATCGCGGCGTCGGCCGGGAATCACGCGCAAGGCGTCGCCTACGCGGCGACGCGCCTCGGCCTCCGCTGCCGCATCGTGATGCCGCGCACGACGCCCGCGATCAAGGTGGCGGCCGTCCGCGGCTACGGTGTCGACGTCGAGCTCGTCGGCGACGACTACGCGGCTGCGGCCGCGCATGCGGCAGGCGTCGCGGCTGCGACCGGCATGACGGTCGTGCCGCCCTTCGACGACCTCGACGTCATCGCGGGCCAGGGCACGGTCGGGCTCGAGATCCTCCGTCAGGCGCCGCGCGACCTCGGCAGCATCTTCGTGCCGATCGGGGGCGGCGGGCTCGCGGCCGGGATCGCGTCCGCGGTGAAGGAGCTCCGTCCCGAGGTGCGGATCATCGGCGTCGAGCCCGACGATTCGGACGCGATGACGCGCGCGCTCGCGGCGGGCGAGCGCGTGGTGCTGGACCACGTCGGCCGCTTCGCCGACGGCGTCGCCGTGCGACAGGTCGGCGCCCTCACGTTCGAGCTCTGCCGGCGCTATCTCGACGGTACGCTCACGGTCACGACCGACGAGATCTGCGCCGCCATCAAGGACGCGTTCGAGGAGACCCGCACGGTGCTCGAACCGTCGGGGGCGGTCGCGCTCGCCGGCATGAAGCGGGCATTCGAGGGCGGGACGCTCGCGCCCGGCGCAGCCGTCGTGATCGCGTCGGGCGCCAACATGAACTTCACGCGCCTCGGCTACGTCACCGAGCGCGCCGAGATCGGCGAGCATCGCGAGGCGATCCTCGCCGTCACGATCCCCGAGCGCCCGGGCGCGTTCCTCGAGTTCTGCCGTACCATCGGCGAGCGCAGCGTCACCGAGTTCAACTACCGGCTCGCGACGCGCGCCGAGGCGCACATCTTCGTCGGCGTCGAGGTGAGCGGACGTCCGGAAGCCTGCGCGCTCGCCGACACCCTCCGCGCCCACGGGTACGGCTGCGTCGACCTCGGCGAGGACGACCTCGCGAAGACCCACGTGCGCCACATGGTCGGCGGTCGGAGCCCCGCGGTACGCGACGAGGTGCTGTACAGCTTCGAGTTTCCCGAGCGCCCGGGCGCGCTGATGCAGTTCCTCACGAGCCTCGGCAGCCGCTGGAACATCTCCCTCTTCCACTACCGCAACAACGGCGCCGCCTATGGGCGCGTGCTCTGCGGCTTCGAGGTGCCGGCGGGCGAGCGCGCCGCCCTCCGCGCGACCCTCGCCGAGCTCGGCTTTCGCTGCAGCGACGAGACCGACGACCCGGCCGCGCGCTTCTTCCTGCGGTGAGGCCACGCGCGTCCGGCGGCGAGATCGCGCTCGCCGCCACGCTCCACGATCCCGAGGGCGCGTTGCTCGGCGAGATCGCGCGCCGTCTTCCCGCGCTCGTGCGGCTCTATGCGCACGTCCGTGTGGCGAGCAGCCCGCCGACCGACCGTCGCGTGCGCGCGCTCCTCGCGGCGTACGGGGTCGACGCCGGGTCGTTTCGTATCAATGCGCGTGGCCCGCTCTATCGCTCGGCCTTGCGCGCCGCGCACGCGACCGACGTCGCATGCGTCCACTACCTCGACTTCGACCGCGCGCTGCATTGGGTGGCCCGCCGCCCCCGCGAGCTCGCGGCGCTGCTCGTGACGGCGCGCCGCCATCCGCTCCTGGTGATCGGCCGCACGCCACGCGCGCACGCGAGCCATCACGCGGCGTTGGTCGAGACCGAGCACGACGCGGAACGACGGTTCGCGGCGCGCCTCGGGCTCGGCGGCCGCGTCGACTTTCTCGTGCCGTCGTTCGTGCTCGCGCGCGCCCAGGTGGAACGCTTCCTCGCGCGCTCCCGGGCGCGCGGCGCGACGATGTACGGCGAGTGGGTGGCGTTGCTCGCCGGCCTCGATGCGCGCGCCGGACGACGGGCGCCGCCGCTCGCCTACGTCGAGTGCGACGGGCTCGATTGGGAGACGCCCGACCGCTACCCCGACGAGGTGCGGCGCGTCGGCCGCGCGGCGTGGCGACGCGCGATGAGCACGCCGGCCGAGTGGGCGATGCGGCGAGCGCTGGGGCACGAGCTCGAGCGCGGCTGCGCGCGTGCGCTTCGTCGCTGGCCCGTCCGCGTACCGATCGCGATCCGGCGCCTTCGCCGCGCGACGCTCAGCCCGCCGCCCGTTGCGTCTCGCCCTCGCTGATCCGCCGCACCGGCACCGCGACGCTGAAGGTGCTGCCGCGTCCCGGCATGCTGTCGACGCGGACGGTGCCGCCGAGCGCTTGGGTGAGCCGGTTCACGATGTAGAGGCCGAGCCCGACGCCGCCGTGTCGCCGGCTGTCGGAGCCGTCGACCTGGCGGAACATCTCGAACACGAGGTCGAGCTGCTCGCGTGGGATGCCGATGCCCGTGTCGGAGACCGTCACGGTGAGCGATTCGGTGGGGGCCGCGTCGTCTTCGGAGAGGCGCGTGTCGAGGCGCCCCTGCACGACGACGCGTCCCTGCTCGGTGAACTTGAGGGCATTGTGTACGAGGTTCCGCACGACGGTGACGAGCTTCGGCCCATCGAGCTCGACCATCGGCGGATCGGCGGGCGCGTCCCACTCGAGCGCGACCCCCTCCTTCTGCCAGTATTCCGGGATGCCGGCGCGGAGCTCCGCGAAGAAGGCACCGAGGTCGACCGGTATCGGATGCACGGGCAGCCGGCCCGCCTCGAGCCGGCTGACGTCGAGCGTCGCTTGGATCATCTCGAGGAGCTGCAGCGAATAGAAGCGGATGCGGCCGAGCGTATCGTCGCGGGCGGCGGCCTCCGCATCGGTGGCCGCCGCGGCTTGCGCCTCGTCGCGTAGGAGGTCGGTGTACCCGATGATCGCATTCAGGGGCGAGCGCAGCTCGTGCGACATCGTGCCGATGAACTCCGACTTGAGCGTGCTCGCGGCCCGGAGCTCGTCGACGAGGCGCGCGTTGTCGAGTGCCAGAACCGTCTGGTGGGCGATGCCGACCAGGAGGCGCTCGGTGGTGGGCGAGAACAGCGACCCCGCGTCGTCCTCTCCGACGAGCAGCATGCCGAGCACCTCGTCGCCGCGGCGCAGCGCGGCGCCGAGGAACGGCCCGATCTCCCACCGCGTGCTCAACATCGCGGGGATCGGCGAGGCGGTCGGCGACCGTACGGCGAGGCAGGTGTCGGGCGGCAGGCGCGCGAGCGCCGCGTCGAAGCCGTCGGCGTGGAACTCGACGCTCTTGATCTCCTCGTCGAGACGGCCGGTGCGCGACGTGATGCCCATCACGCGATACGTGCCGCGCTGCGCATCCCGGACGACGACGCACGCCCAGCGGCTCGCCGTCAGCGTGCGCGCCATCTCGGTCACGCGTTGGAGCAGGGAGCCGCTCGTGGTCGTGGCAGCGAGCGCGCGCACGACCGACAGCAGGCCCTCGGCCACGCGCGCGCCGGCTTCGGCGTCGCGGTTCTTGGCGACCAACCGGTCGCCGTAGAAGCAGCTCTGCTGCGCCACCAGGAAGAAGACGACGATCGGAATCACGACCGGCATCGAGAAGGCGATCTGGGGAACGAGCCAGAGGTGCGCCGCCGTCGCGAGCGTCGCCATCACGAGCCCGCAGAGCAGCGAGAAGAGCGCGCAGGGGACGATCATCAGCAGGTAGAGGAAGTGGAACTCGTTCTTGAGCTCGGGTGCGAGGTGCAGACCGCAGGTGAGGACGATGATGTCGACGACGAACTGCGTGTAGATGAGGAGCACGAGACGGCGCCGGCTTCGGAGCCAACGCCGGTACGGCGCCGTCACCGCGATCTCGAGCGCGGCGAGCGCGAGTAGCGCGCCGAGCGGCAGTCCGGGCAGCAGCGTCTGCTGCAACGCGATCGAGACGATGATCAGGACAGTGGCGGTGAGACAGCGCGAGGTGTCGAGCCACGCGGAGATCTCGACGAGGTCCTCGGCAGGCAGGTCGAACACCCCGGCGTTCAGACGCGCGATCAGGCCGCGCTCGAGGGTGGGGGCCGACATCGCCGATGGAAAGAGCAAACGCCATGCCCGATGCCGATTGCGGACGCACGCGCAACTCGGCGTTTCGACGACCGTCGGCGCGCCGCGCCGGGTGCGATGTGCCGTGCGCCGTCATCGTGGTGACGGTCCTCGACGCCGGTTGGCCGCGCGTGGAGACGAGCCGGCTCGCGGAACACCGGCCGGTACCGCGCGCGGCCGGCGGTTTGTCGATTCGGGACGAGCCTCCTACACTCGGCCGGATGACCCGCCCGCCCGCGCTGCCGCCGCCGCCCGACTCGATCCTGCAACCCGCCGCCGACGACCGCATCCGGACGGCGATCGAGCTCCTCGAGTCGCTCGTCGCCGATCGTACCCAGCTCGCCCGTCTCTCGGAGGCGGAACGGGTCCGTCTCCTCGAGGCGGCGGGGCGCGTCTCGCGTCCGGATGCGCACCTGCGGCGGCACGTCGCGAAGAGCGCGCGGCGCGAGCGTCGTCGCGCCAGGATCGCGCACGAGGAGAGCGTGCTCGCGGAGACCGGCATCCGCAAGCTGCGCCGCGAGATGGTGTTCACGACCCCGAACGTGTTCCCGCCGTCGGATCTCGTCCAGGAAGACGTCGCGGACGAGACGGCGGCGGCGTTCGATGCGGTCGAGTCGCAGCACTGCTACGTCTGCAAGCAGCACTACACCCGGCTCCATCATTTCTACGACCAGCTCTGCCCGCCGTGCGCGGAGTTCAACTTCGCCAAGCGCACCGAGCGCGCGGATCTGCGCGGCCGCGTGGCGCTGCTCACCGGCGGGCGCGTGAAGATCGGCTACCAGGCCGGCATCAAGCTGCTGCGCGCCGGGCGCGCACGTCATCGTCACGACGCGCTTCCCGCGCGACTCGGCGGCGCGCTACGCCCGGGAGCCGGACTTCGCCGAGTGGGGCCGACCGGCTCGAGATCTTCGGCCTCGACCTCCGGCACACGCCGAGCGTCGAGGCGTTCTGCCGGCATCTGCTGCGCGACGCGCGACCGGCTCGACTTCATCGTCAACAACGCCTGCCAGACGGTGCGCCGGCCGCCCGACTTCTACGAGCACATGATGGAGGGCGAGGAGACCGCGTTGCACGACGTTGCCCGACGAGCTACGGCGCCTGCTCGGCGCGTACGAAGGCCTGCGCGGATATCACATGCTCCCGGAGGGCGGTGCGAGTCTGCCCACCGTCGAGCGCGGCGACCTTTCCGACGCGGTCGGTCTCACGCACGCGGCGGAGCTCTCGCAGGTGCCGCTGCTGCCCGAAGAGCGCGCGGCGCAGCAGGCGCTCTTCCCCGAAGGGCGCCTCGACCAGGATCTCCAGCAGGTCGATCTGCGCGAGCGCAACTCGTGGCGCCTGCTGCTCGCCGAGGTGCCGTCGGTCGAGCTGCTCGAGGTGCAGCTCGTCAACGCGGTCGCGCCGTTCGTCCTCAACGCGCGGCTCAAGCCGCTCATGCTGCGCACGCCCGAGCGCGACAAGCACATCGTCAACGTCTCGGCGGTGGAGGGGCAGTTCTACCGCCGCTTCAAGACGACGCGGCATCCGCACACGAACATGGCGAAGGCCGCGCTCAACATGATGACGCGCACGTCGGCGGCCGATTACTCAGCCGACGGCATCCACATGAACAGCGTGGACACCGGCTGGGTGACCGACGAGGATCCGGCGGAGATCGCCGCGCGCAAGACCGCCGAGCACCGCTTCCATCCGCCGCTCGACATCGTGGACGGCGCGGCGCGCATCGTCGACCCGATCATCGCCGGCTTCAACACCGGCGAGCACGTGTGGGGGAAATTCCTGAAGGACTACCGGCCGACGGATTGGTGACGTGCGGCTCCCCTTCCCAGAATTCGGAATCGCTCATGGCAAGGATTCTCTCCGGTCGGATGGTTTTCGCGGTTACCGCGTCGTAATTCCTCGGAACCGCAAGGCCACGGTCCGAACGCGGGGCGGCACGAGCCTTGCGAAGCGGGACCGTCATCACCGCTCAGACGGAGGGACGAATGCGAGCTTTGATCCTGGGATTGACGATGGTGGCGCTGGCGCTGGCGGCGCGTGCATATGCCGAGGACATCCCGGCGGCGGCGGTCAGCGAGGCCGACCAAGTATGGACGACGCGCTGCTCGTTGTGTCACGGCGCGGCGGGCAAGGGTGACGGCCCCGCTGCCGGACCGCTCAATCCCAAGCCGCGCGACATGACCGACAAGAAGTGGCAGGCCTCGGTCGACGACAAGCACATCGAGCTCGTGATCGTGAAGGGCGGAACCGCGGTCAATCTGAGCCCGATGATGGCGGCCAACCCCGATCTCGAGTCGAAGCCGGACGTCGTGCGGGCGTTGCGCGCGAAGGTCCGGAGTCTCGGCGCGAAGTAGGACGCGTTTCCCCCACACGCGGCGCGCGTAGGCGAGGCGTTCCTCGCGCGCGCCGTAACGCGCCCACGCTTCGGCGTGGGAGGAGGAGAATCATGTTCGCCAGAACGACAGGATACGTGTATCCGCTGCTCGCGCTCGCCGTCGCGTTCGGCCCGCTCGCGTACGGTGCGCCGGCGTTCGCCGAGGGCGGTCTCACCCTCGACGAGCGCGTCGAGCGGCTGGAGCGCCACGCCGAACCACCACCGCCTCCGCCGGTCGAGGCGCCGGCGCCGCAGCACAGCTTGCTCGACGACATGATCTCGCCGGTCTCGATGCCGACCGTGAACGAGGATCCGCGCGTCGATAGCGAGCTCCGACCGATGTACATGTACACGAAGATCTCCGACGACTTCGTGACCAACGGCGGCAACTACTCCGTCGTCGCCGTCCAGGCGCGCGTCGCGATCACGGATCGCATCGGCTTCATCGCGACCAAGGACGGCTACATCTTCTTGAACCCCGACAAGGTCGTCGATGGCGCCGACGGCTGGGCCAACATCGCGTTCGGTTTCAAGGGCGTCTTCTACAAAGACGAGGACGCCGCCTTCATTTTCAGCGGCGGGCTCCGCTACGAAGCGCCGTGGGGCAACCACGACGTGCTCCAGGGCAAGGGCGACGGGATGTTGAATCCCTTCCTCTCGGTCGCCAAGGGCTTCGGCGATTTCCACGTGCAGGGCTACACCGGGCCGAATCTCGCGATCTCGGTCAAGGACACGACGTCCTACGACGTCGCGTTGCACTTCGACTACCGCCTGTTCGAGCAGCTCTATCCGCTCTTCGAGTTCAATTGGCGCTACAACATCCGCGGCGGCGGTCGCCTGCCGATCGATCAAGAAGGCTGGGACCTCGTGAACATCGGCTCCAGCGACTCGGGCGGCGAGTCCGTCGCCACGGTCGCCTTCGGTGCACGCTGGCGCGTCATCGACACCGTCGACGTCGGTGCCGTCGCCGAGTTCCCCGTGACCGAGCGCCACGACATCCTCGGCTGGCGCGTCACCACCGACCTCATTTGGCGGCCGATGGGCTGGAACGCGATCTTCTAACGAACGGAACGGACGGAGCACGACGATGGCAAACACCGTGAGCACCGCCGAGCAGTACGACTTGAAGGTCGTACGTCAGTTCGCGGTCATGACGCTCGTCTGGGGCGTGGTCGGGATGCTGGTCGGCGTCATCCTCGCCGCCCAGTTGATCTGGCCCGACCTCACCTACGGCATCCCGTGGCTGAGCTACGGGCGCCTGCGGCCGCTCCATACGAACGCCGTGATCTTCGCGTTCGGCGGTTGTGCGCTCTTCGCGACCTCGTACTACACGGTGCAACGGACCAGCGCGGCGCGGCTCTTCCTACCGCGCCTCGCCTCCTTCACCTTCTGGGGCTGGCAGCTCGTGATCGTGCTCGCGGCGATCACGCTCCCGCTCGGGCTTCACGAGCGCCAAGGAGTACGCGGAGCTCGAATGGCCGATCGATCTGCTGATCGCGGTCGTCTGGGTCGCCTACGCGGTCGTGTTCTTCGGGACGATCGGCAAGCGCAAGGTGCAGCACATCTACGTCGCCAACTGGTTCTTCGGCGCCTACATCCTGACGGTTGCCGTGCTCCACATCGTCAACAGCCTCGAGATGCCGGCGGGGCTGTTCAAATCGTACTCGGTCTATCCGGGCGCCGTCGATGCGATGGTGCAGTGGTGGTACGGGCACAACGCGGTCGGCTTCTTCCTGACCGCCGGCTTCCTCGGGATGATGTACTACATCGTCCCCAAGCAGGCGGGGCGGCCGATCTACTCCTACCGTCTCTCGGTGGTGCACTTCTGGGCGCTCATCGGCATCTACATGTGGGCCGGGCCGCACCACCTGCACTACAGCGCCGTGCCCGACTGGGCCCAGTCGCTCGGCATGGTGTTCTCGCTGATCCTCTGGGCGCCGTCCTGGGGCGGCATGATCAACGGCATCATGACGCTCTCGGGCGCGTGGGAGAAGCTCCGCACCGATCCGGTCCTGCGCTTCATGATCGTCGCGCTCTCGTTCTACGGCATGTCGACCTTCGAAGGACCGATGATGTCGATCAAGTCGGTGAACGCGCTCACGCACGACACCGACTGGACGATCGCGCACGTGCACTCCGGGTCGCTCGGCTGGGTCGCGCTGATCTCGATCGGCGCGCTCTATTTCCTGATTCCGCGGCTGTGGGGCCGCAAGGAGATGCACTCGACGCAGCTCATCCACGTGCACTTCTGGATCGCCACCGTCGGCATCGTGCTCTACATCGCGTCGATGTGGATCGCGGGCCTCATGCAAGGGCTCATGTGGCGCGCGGTGAACGACGACGGCACGCTCACCTACACCTTCGTCGAGGCGCTCAAGGCGACGCTACCCTACTACATGGGGCGGCTCGCCGGAGGCTCGGCCTTCCTGCTCGGCATGCTGGTGATGGCCTACAACGTCTTCATGACCATTCGCGGCAGCGTGCCGGCGGTCGAGATCGTGCCCGGCACGCAAGGCGCCGCGACTGCGGCCTGACGGGAGACGCGCCATGCAACATCCGACAGTCGAACGTCGCATCGGCCTCATGGGCGTGCTGATCCTGCTCGTGATCAGCGTCGGCGGTCTGGTCGAGATCCTGCCGCTGATCCACGAGGTCGACGCCGGGACGCCGGTCGAAGGCGTCGGTCCGCTTCCGGCGCTGGCGCTCGCGGGCCGCGATCTCTACATCCGCGACGGCTGCCACGTCTGCCACACGCAGATGGTGCGGCCGCTCCGCGCCGAGACCGAGCGCTACGGCCACTACTCGGTCGCCGGCGAGTCGGTCTACGAGCACCCGTTCCTGTGGGGCTCGAAGCGGACCGGCCCGGACCTCGCGCGGGTCGGCGGACGCTACAGCGACGACTGGCACCGCACGCACCTCATGAACCCGCGCGACGTGGTGCCGGAGTCGAACATGCCCGCGTTCCCGTGGCTGGCAAAGAGCGCCGTCGACGGGGCGTCCTTGCCGACGCACATGCGGGCGCTCCGCGCCGTCGGCGTGCCCTACACCGACGAGGACATCGCGGGCGCGAAGGTGGCCGTCGCGGGCAAGACGGAGATGGACGCGATGGTCGCCTATCTCCAACAACTCGGCACCGCCCTCAAGACCAAGCGATAGGGAGACGGCGATGGATGCGGGACTCTTCAATGCCATCGGGACCGCGCTGTTGATGGCGGCGTTCGTCGGGCTCTGCGTCTGGGCCTACAGCCCGTCGCGACGGGCGCGCTTCGAAGCGGACGCGTGCCTGCCGTTCCTGGACGACGACCACGAAAGGAGCTTGCGATGAGCTTCGGCTGGAGTCTCTACGTGACGGTGCTCACGCTAGGGAGCATCCTCGCCTGCTTCGGCCTGCTGGTGTGGGCGCGCTCGACGCGCGTCGGTGAGCCGGGACCCAACGAGGCGCTCGGCGGCGATTTCGACGGCATCGACGAGCTCAACACGCCGTTGCCGCGCTGGTGGCTCCTGCTCTTCGCCGGCACGATCGTGTTCTCGCTCGTCTATCTCGTGCTCTATCCCGGGCTCGGGACCTTCCGCGGGGTGCTCGGCTGGACGTCGGTCGGCGAGCACGACGCCGACGTCGCGGCGGCGAAGGCGAAGTACGCGCCGCTCTACGCGCGCTACGCGGCGATGCCGATTCCCGACGTCGCCAAGGATCCGCAGGCGCGCGCGATCGGGCAGCGCATCTTCGCGAACAACTGCGCCGTGTGCCACGGCTCCGACGCGGGCGGCGGCATCGGGTATCCGAACCTCACCGACGACACGTGGATCTGGGGCGGCACGCCCGACGACATCGTGAAGACGATCACCGACGGCCGCTCGCCGGTGATGCCGCCTTTCGCGCCGGCAATCGGCGGCGAGGAGGGCATCCCCGCGGTCGCGGCGTACGTGCTGAGCTTGAGCGGACGCAAGGTCGACCCCGAGCTCGCCAAGGTCGGCGAGGCGAAGTTCAAGACGATCTGCATCGCGTGCCACGGCATGGACGGCAAAGGCAACCAGGCGCTCGGCGCGCCGAACCTGACCGACGACGACTGGCTCTACGGCGGCACCGAGGCGGCGATCGCGGAAGGGCTCCGCAAGGGCCGCATGGGCAAGATGCCGGCGCACGGCGACCTGCTCGGAGCGGATCGGATCCATCTGGTCGCGGCCTACGTTTGGAGCCTGTCGCACCACGAGCACGAGGATCACGACCGGAACGAGCACGAGCACGAGGAGGATTGAGGGTCGCCCATGTCTTCCTCCGCCTGCGCCGCCGCGACCGACCCGAACGGTCGGATTCCGCTCTACGCCAAGCGCGAGACCATCTACCAGAAAGAGGTCATGGGATGGTTCCAGCGCCTGCGCGCGGCCGCGCTCTTCGTGCTCGCGGGCGTGTTCCTGGTGGGCCCGTGGATTCCGTGGGGCGCGCGCCAAGCGGTCTGGTTCGACGTCCCGGCGCGGCGGTTCCACCTTTTCTGGCTGACGTTCTGGCCGCAGGACTTCATCTACCTCTCCTGGCTGCTCATCATCGCGGCCTTCTCGCTCTTCTTCTTCACCGCCATCGCCGGCCGCCTCTGGTGCGGCTACGCCTGCCCGCAGACGGTGTGGACGAAGCTCTTCATGTGGATCGAGTGGCTCACCGAGGGTGATCGCAATCAACGCATGCGACTCGACCGCACCTCCTGGAGCGCCACGAAGGTCGGCCGGAAGCTCGCGAAGCACGCCCTCTGGCTCACGGTCGCGGTCGTCGTCGGCACGACCTTCGTCGGCTACTTCCTGCCGATCCGGTCGTTGCTGCCGCGCATCGCGGCCTTCGACCTCGGCGCCGCCGAGTGGACCTTCCTCGCGATCGCCTGCCTCGCGCTTTACGCCGACGCGGGCTGGATGCGCGAGCAGGTCTGCAAGTACGTCTGTCCCTACGCGCGCTTCCAAGGTGCGATGTTCGACACCGAGACGCTCACGATCTTCTACGACCATGCCCGCGGCGAGCCGCGCGGGCACCGCGGGCGCGCCGTCGAGCCGGCGAGCCTCGGGCTCGGCTCGTGCATCGACTGCAATCTCTGCGTGCAGGTGTGCCCGACCGGCATCGACATCCGGAACGGCACCCAATACGAGTGCATCGGCTGCGCGGCCTGCATCGACGCCTGCGACCGGGTCATGGACGACATGGGCTACGCGCGCGGGCTCGTGCGCTACACCACCGAGGACGGTCTCGCCGGGAAGCCGCTCCGCGTCTTCCGTCCGCGCGTGCTCGCCTACGGTGCGGTGTTGACGCTCATGTGCGTGCTCTTCGTGGTGGCGCTCGCGCACCGCGTGCCCTTCGCCGTCGACGTCCTGCGCGACCGCGCGCGCCTCTATCGCCTGACGAACGCGGGCGAGATCGAGAACGTCTATACGCTCAAGATCATGAACAAGGACCAGGAGCCGCACGCGTACCGCGTGACGGTGGCCCCCGCCACGTTCACGCTCACCGTGCCGGAGTCGATCGAGGTCGGCGCGGGCGCGATGGTCGACGTCCCGGTGCGGGTGCGCGTGGCTCCCGAGCCGCCGCCGCCGGCCTCGGCCCCGGTCACGTTCGCGATCACGCGCGCCGACGACCCCACCCACGTCGTCGAGGAGGCGAGCCGCTTTCTCGCCCCGCGGACGCCGGAGTCGTGACCGTGGCGCACGCGCAACCAACGTCCGGACAGCCGTGGTATCGCCAGTTCTGGCCGTGGTTTCTGATCGGGCTCCCGGCGCTCAGCATCGTCGTCAGCGTCACCACGATGGTGCTTGCGATCGGTCACCCCGATCCGCTCGTCGAGGACGACTGGTACACGCGCGGCCTCGCCATCAACCAGGACCTCGATCGCGGCGCGGCCGCGGCGCGCCTCGGGATCGCTGCGACCGTGACGATCGATGCCGCGCGCGGCGAGCTCGTGGTCGTCATGGACCGTGACGTCGGAGCCGCGACGCTCGCGCTCGCCTTGCGGCACCCGACGATGGCGGCGCGCGATCGCGACTACGTCCTCACGCGCGGCGACGGTGCGACGTATCGGGCCGCGCTCGGCGACGTTCCCGCCGGCCGGTGGTACGCGGCGCTTGCGCCCGCGTCCGGCGACTGGCGGCTCGCGGCGTCCCTCAGGCTCGCCCCGGGCGTCTCGGCGCGGCTCGCGCCGGGGGCGTGAGCGCGCCATGGCGGAGATTGCCTCCGAGGCGTCGAGCTCCACCGGCTGTTTTCACTGCGCGCTGCCGATCCCGTCGGGCAGTCGCTTCACCGCGACCATCGGCGGCAGCGCGCGCGCCATGTGCTGTCCCGGGTGCGTCGCGGTCGCGGAGCTGATCGCGGCGAGCGGGCTCGAAGCCTACTATCGCTTCCGCGAGCGGCCCGCCGACACGCCGGCGGCGCCGACCCCGGAGCGCGCGGCCGAGCTCGCGCGCTACGATCACCCGTCGCTGCAACGGACGTTCGTGCGGCACGCCGCCGACGATCTCCTGCGCTGCACGCTCAGCCTCGAGGGCGTGCGCTGCGGCGCGTGCGTCTGGTTGATCGAGGGCCACTGCGGCGCCGCCCCGGTGTCCGCGACGTCGCGGTCAACGCGGCGAGCGCCCGGGCCGAGATCGCCTGGGATCCGGCGACGACGCGGCTCGGCGTGCTCCTCGCCGAGCTCGCACGGCTCGGCTACCAAGCCCGTCCCTACCGCCCCGACTGGGACGAGACGGCCCGCCGCGCGGAGTATCGCGCGGCGCTCTGGCGCCTCGGTCTCGCGGGGCTCGGGGCCATGCAGGTGATGATGTATCGCGGTCGCGCTCTACGCCGGCGCGCTCGAAGGCATGGCCGACGTCTATCGCGACCTCTTGCGCTCGGTGAGCGGCATCGTCGCGGCGCCGGTCGTCGTGATCGCGGGCCGCCCGTTCTTCGTGAACGCCTGGCGCGACCTCTGCGCGGGCGGCGCATCGGCATGGACGTCCCGGTCGCGCTCGCCATCGGGCTCACCTTCGCCGCCAGCCTCGTCGCCGCCTGGCTCGGCCGCGGCGAGGTCTATTTCGAGTCGGTCTGCATGTTCGTCTTCCTCCTCGCGCTCGGACGCTTCATCGAGATGCGAACCCGGCACCGGGCCGCGACCGCCGTCGAGCGCGCGCTCCGTCGACCGCCGGCCGCCGCGACGCGGCTCGCGGCCGACGACGCCGAGACGCTGGTCGGCGTCTACGAGCTCGCCGTCGGCGACCGCGTGCTCGTGAAGCCCGGCGAGACCGTTGCCCGCCGACGGCCACGTGGCCGGCGGCGAGGGCTGGGTCAACGAGGCGATGCTCACCGGCGAGCACTGGCCGCGGCCCAAGCGCGGCCGGCGACGCCGTCGTCGGCGGGACGCAGAACGGCGAGAGCCCGCTCATCGTCGCCGTCGATCGCGTCGGCGCCGACACCACGCTCCCGGCCGTCGTCCGCCTGGTCGACGGTGCCGGTCGCGCCCGCCCGCGGCTCGCCCGCGTCGCCGACCGCGATCGCGCGGATCTTCGTGCCCGCCGTGCTCGCTGCTGGCGGCGGCTCGCGGTCGCTCGCGTGGCTGCTTCGTCGATCCCGCGCGCGCGCTGTGGATCGCGCTCGCCGTGCTGGTGGTGAGCTGCCCGTGCGCGCTGTCGCTCGCCACCCCGGCCGCGCTCACCGCCGCCACCGGCGCGCTCGTCGGCCGCGGCCTGCTCATCGACCCGGGAGCACGTGCTCGAAGGGCTGGCAAGGCGACGCACGTCGTCTTCGACAAGACCGGCACGCTCACCGAGGGGCGTTCCGCCTGCTGCGCGCGGTGCCGCTGGCCCGCGGCGCTCGACGCGTGCCTCGGCGCTCGCCGCGGCGCGCTCGAAGGCCGCTCGAGCCATCCGATCGCGGCCGCGTTCGCGCGCGACCGCCCAGTTCGGCGGTGCGCCCCCGTATCGAGCGCACGAGTCGCGGTCGCGGGCACTGGCATCGAGGCCGTCGTCGACGGCCTCACGGTGCGTCTCGGCGTTCCCGAGTGGGCGGCCGAGCTCGTGCCGGGTGCCGCCGCGATCCCGCCCGCCGACGGAGCGACCTGGGTGCTGCTCGCCGCGGCCGACGGCCGCGATGCTGGTTCGAGCTCGACGACGAGCTCCGCGCCGAGGCGCCGGCCGCCGTCGCCGCCCTCCGCGCGCTCGGGCTCGAGGTACAGATCGCTGAGCGGCGACGCCGCGCCCGCGGTCGAGCGGCTGGCGGAGCGGCTCGGCGTCGCGACCGCCGTGAGCCGCGCGACGCCGGAGGCGAAGCTCGCCCACGTGCGCGCGATCCAGGCGGCGGGCGGCGTCGTGCTGATGATCGGCGACGGCGTGAACGACGCGCCCGGCCTCGGCGGCGCCGAGGTCGCGATCGCGATGGGGGGCGGCACCGACCTCGTGCGAACACGCGCGGACGCCGTGCTCCTGCGCGAGGATCTCCGCGCGCTTCCCGCCGCGGTACGGCTCGCGCGCCGCACCCTGCGCGTCATCGGCGAGAACCTCGCGTGGGCGGTCGCCTACAACGGGCTCGCGGTGCCGCTCGCCGCGCTCGGCATCGTCCCGCCGTATTGGGCGGCGATCGGCATGTCGGCGAGCTCCCTGGTCGTGGTGGCGAACGCGTGGAAGCTCGGGCGTGCCGCGCGCGAGGTGGCGGCATGAGCATCCTCTTCGTGCTGATTCCCCTCGCGATGCTGCTGCTCGGCGTCGCGCTCGGCGCCTTCTTCTGGGCCGTCGGGCACGGGCAATTCGACGATCTCGAGACGCCCGGGGTGCGCGTCCTCTTCGACGACGACGAGCACGAACCGCGGCGGGGATTACCCCCGTGACCGACGCCTGGTTCTCGTTCGGGGCGGCCGTCATGCTCGGGCTTCTCGGCAGCGTGCACTGCGCCGCCATGTGCGGCGGCCTCGCGGCCGCGTTCTCGCTCGCGATCCCGGCGGACGCGACGGCGCTCGCGCGCGCACGCGTGCTCGCGAGCCTGAGCGCCGGCCGCATCCTCGGCTATGCCGTCGCCGGCACGGTCGTCGGAACGCTCGGCATCGCGGTCGTGGGTCTCCTCGGCGCGACCGGCGCCGCCGTGCTCCGCGCCCTCGCCGGGGTGGCGCTGCTCGCGCTGGCACTCGTCGTCGCCGGTGTGGTCCGCCCGGCGGCCGTGCTCGAGCGGCTCGGCGCGCGCGTCTGGCACCGACTGCAGCCGATGGCGGTCGCGCTGCGCCACGATCTCGGCGGTGTGAACGCGGCCGCCCTCGGTGTCGTGTGGGGCTTCCTTCCGTGCGGGCTCGTCTACAGCGCGCTCGGCTTCGCGGCGACGACGGGTGGACCGGCGTCGGCGGGGCTCGTGATGATCGGCTTCGGCATCGGCACGCTGCCGGGCGTCCTGCTACCGACGGTCGCCGCGTTTCGCCTCGGGAGCATCGTCCGCGCGCCGTCGTCGCGCCGCGCCGCCGCGGTGATGCTCGCGGCCTTCGGCGTCTGGACCCTCGTCGGCGCCGGCACCATGTTGCGCGCGGCGCGGAGCGGGGCGCCGTGCCACGACGTCGCGCGTACATTCTGACGCCGGCTCGCCGGCTCTTCTCGACGGGTAGTGGGGGCGATCCCCCACTACCCGTCGACGTTGGTCGGTGCGCGTGTCGCGGCCGCGATGCTAGTGTCGGTGGACCATGACCGCGGCACCCGAGCCCGACGCGCCGCTCTGGCGACGCCTTTGCGCGCGACGGCGCAATCGCGTGCTCGCCGTCGTCGTCGTGCTCGTGGTCGCGATACGGGTCGCCCTGCCGGGCATCGTCCGACGCGTCGTGGTCGCCGAGGCCGACCAAGCGATGGTCGGGCGCATCGAGATCGATGACGTCGATCTCGCGCTCTTGACGGGCGGGTTCACGCTGCACGGTTTCCGCGTCTTTCCCCGGCCGGCAGTGTCCTCGGAGGGCGGTGCGGCAGCCGCGCCGACGGCCGAGACGCCGGCCACCGCCGGCGACGGGCCGCCCGGCTCGGCGCCGGTCTTCTCGGCCAAGCGCCTCATGGTGGATTTCGGCTTCCTCGCGACGCTCCGCAAGGTCGTCGAGGTGCAACGCGTCGAGCTCGAGGACGTCGCCGTCAGCCTCGACCGCGCCAAGGACGGTGCGCTCGTGCTTCCGGGGGCTGCCCCCGGGGGCGCGCCGGCGGCGGAACACGGCGGTCCGGGCTGGGGGGTGCTCATCCAAAGCGTCGGCCTGCGGGGCGGCCGCATCGGCTTTCGTGATTTCGCCGTCAGCGAGCCCGCCCAGCACGTCGAGGTGGCGTTGCCCACGCTCGACGCCGATCACTTGGCCCTGTTGATCACCAAAGGCGGGGTCGCACCCGGGAAGGTCACCCTCGACGCCGGCATTCGAGACGGCACGCTCCATCTCGAGGTCGTGCTCTCGCGCGACGCCGGTGGTCCGACCTACGAATCGCACGCGGTGCTGGCGAACGTCCCGATCGCGGACGCGCGGCTGTACATTCCCAAGGCGGGCTGGAGCGAGCTCCGCGGTCGGCTCGACGCCGATCTCGTGCATCGGTTCGAGTCGCACGGTGCCCATACGGTGCGCGGCACGCTCGGCCTCCGCGAGCTCGACATCCGCGTCCCCGATCTCGAGGAGCAGGCGCTCGCCTGGCGCACGCTCGCGGTCGACGTCGCCGGCATCGACTTCGTCACGCAGCATGCCGACGTGACGCGCGTCGCCCTCGATGGGGCCCGCATCGTGACGCGGCCGGGAAGCGCGGCGCCGCTGCCCGTGCTGTACGGCCTGACGGCGCCCGCAGCGCCCGGCTCCGCCTCGCCGCCGCCCGCGACGACGGGGACGTCGCCGGCCGTCGCTGCCGATGGCGCCCGGCCGTGGACGTGGACGATCGCGAAGACCCTCGTGACCGACGCCGACGTCCGCGCGCTCGGCGGCGACGCACCGCTCGACGTCCGCGTCGCCGGGGAAGCGGGACCACTCGCGAGCAGCGCGGCCGGCCAGACGCCGATCCACCTGACGCTCGCGCCGACGTCCGGCGGTACCATCGATCTGACCGGCGATCTCGGGCTCACGCCGCTCGCGTTCGACGGCAAGCTCGGCATCACGGACCTCGCGCTCGCGCCCCTCACGCAACCGGTCGCGACGGCGACGACGCGTCTGCTCAAGGGCGGGGTCGCCGACGTCGACCTCGCGCTCGCCGCCGGGGCCACACCGAATGCGCCCGTCGACGGGGTGCGGATCTCGGGAACCATGGCGCTCGCCGATCTCGAGGTTGCGGGCGACGACCCGGGGGCCTTCGGGGTTCGCTGGAAGCGTCTCGCGGTCGCGCTGCGATCCCTCACCGCTGCCGGGGTGCTCGGCGCGCGCGACGCGACCACCCCGCGTGCCATCGACGTCGCCCTTGGCGACGTCACGCTCACCGAGCCCCAGCTGACGGTCACGCGGACGCCGGAGGGAATCGCGCTCCCCGCGGCGCTGCGTGCCTCCCCGGCGCCGCCGGCTCCGCCGAGCGCCGCCCCGAACGCCGCGCCTCCTCGCGCTCCCGCGGCGACGACCGAGACGGCGGCGCCGCCCACCTTGCAGGTGCGGACGGATCGGTTGGCGATCGCAAAGATGCGGCTCGCGATCAGCGACACCACGGTGAAGCCGTTCTACCGCACGACCTTCGATCCCATCGATCTCGGCGCCGTCGACGTACAGTGGCCGGGCCCGCGCGCGAAGGACGTGAAGCTCGTCGTCAAGAGCGCCGACGGCGCGCTGCTCACCCTGACCGGCAACGTCGCGCCGGAGGCTTCGCGGCTGAAGGGTGTGCTCACCGGTCTACCGCTCGCGCCGTTCAATCCGTATGCCGGCGGCACCGGCTACAGCGTCGGCGCAGGCACGGCGCGGCTCGAATCCACCATCGAGCTCGGGCGCGGTACTTACGACACGAAGAATCATCTCGTGCTCCACC
This sequence comes from uncultured delta proteobacterium, assembly GCA_963774015.1. Classification (GTDB taxonomy): domain Bacteria; phylum Desulfobacterota; class Binatia; order UTPRO1; family UTPRO1; genus UTPRO1. The sequence goes on along the minus strand of CAVZDH010000011.1, from coordinate 81,539 downwards.
AGCTCGACGTGCGCGGCGGCGAGGGCGACACGCTCTTCGCCACCGAGTTCGGGATGCCCATCTCGCTGGCTCTCTCCCTGCTCACCGATCTCCAGGGCAACATCGTCATCGATCTCCCCGTCGCGGGGGACGCGACGAAGATGCGAAGCGGGTTCGGCACGACGATCGCGAACGCGCTCGTCCGCGCGATCTTGAACGCCGTCACCTCGCCGTTGAAGCTCGTGGGCGCCGTCGCCCACATCGGCGACAAGCCCGCCTCTCTCGCACCGCAGCCGATCGCCTTTCTCGCCGGCCGCACGGTCTTCGCGAAGGGCGAGGAGGCGAAGCTCGGGCCGCTGGCGAGCCTGCTCGCCAAGGCGCCGGCGCTGCGACTGCACCTGCGCGGCGAGGCGGGCGAGGAGGATCGGCGCTGGCTCCGCGAGCAGGCGCTGCGCGCCAAGCTCGAAAAGGAAAGCGGGGTCCTGGGGACGCTCCGGCACCTCGGCGAGCGCGGGGCGCGTACGGCCGTGCTGGCGGCGCTGACCAGCCGCGCCGCCGGCACGCCCGCGGACGTCCCGGCCGAGCATCGCGAGTGGTTCGAGCAGCAGGTCGCCGCCCAGAGCGTCGACGACGCCGCGCTCCGCCAGCTCGCCGCCGCGCGCGCGACGAGCGTCCGAGCGACGCTCGCAAGCGGGCAAGGCGTCGGGCCCGAGCGTGTCGTCGTGGACGATCCGCTCGCCGGCGGTCCCGCCGCGCGTTCGATGGTCGCGGTCGGTCTCGGTGGTCCCGCGCCGGGCTCGGCGGGCGACGGCAAGGGCTGAGCAGGCCGAAGACGCGGTCCCGGCCGAGCCGCGCACCAAAGGTTGGCTCGCCGCTACGAAGCGCGCTATGGACGAGGCACTTTCCCCTCGTGGCGAACGCCGGCACCGACGCGATTCGACCCTCGTCCGTGTTCCGCGACATTTGGCGGCTCGGCGCGATCTACTGGGCGTCGGGGGCGGCGAAAGCCGGCGTCTGGCTCCTCGCGCTCGCCGTCTGTCTCGAGCTCGCGACGGTCTACGGCGCGGTGCTGGTCGCCCGCACCCAGGCGACGGTCATCGACGTTCTCCAGGAACGGAACGTCGCCGCCTTTCTCGGCGCGCTCGGCTACCAGGCGGCGGCGATGCTCGCGACGGTCCTCGCCGCGACCTTCCGCATCTACGTGCGCCAGATCCTCGAGGTGCGCTGGCGGCGCAAGATGACGGCGGAGTACCTGCGGCGCTGGATGACGCCCGAAGCCTATTGGCAGATCGAGCTCTACGGCGGCGCCATGGACAATCCCGATCAGCGCATCGCCGAGGACATCCGCAACTACGTCGCGAGCGCGCTCGGGCTCTCGCTGTCGTTGCTGTCGAGCCTGGTGGCGCTCGCGTCGTTCGGCGGCATGCTGTGGGCGCTCTCGCGCGGGTGGCCGCTCACGCTGCCGACGGGCGACGTCTACGTGCCGGGTCTCCTCATGTGGGTCGCCCTCGGCTACGCGGTCTTCGCGATGTGGGTCACGCACGTCGTCGGCCGGAAGCTCGTCCCGATCAACTTCGACCGGCTGCGCTACGAGGCCGACTTCCGCTACGGCCTCGTCCGCTTCCGCGATCAGGTCGAGCCGGTCGGGTTCAGTCAGGGCGAGCTGATCGAGCGGCGGCGTCTCTTGCAGCGCTTCGGGCGCATCGTCGAGAACTGGTGGCAGCTCATTCGCGCCCAGCGCGACCTGTCGCTCCTGACCCTCGGGCTCGGACAGATGAACGGGGTGGTGCCGATGCTGCTCGCGGCGCCCGCGTACTTCGGCCGGCACTTGACGCTCGGCAAGGTCACCCAGGTCGGCTTCGCGTACAGCCAGGTGTCGGGGGCGCTCACGTGGTTCGTGAGCGCCTACCAGGAGATCGCCCAATGGCGGGCCAGCATCCAACGCCTCGCGGCGTTCATCGACGTCGTGTCGGCGACGTCGACGGAGCTGGGGCGCAGCAAGCGCCTCGAGATCGCGACCGACGCCGGCCGAACGCTCCGTCTGCGCGACGTCGTGCTGCACCGGCCCGACGGGCAACCGCTCGTGCGTGCGGCCGTGTCGATTGCGCCCGGCGAGTCGATCGCGCTCGTCGGTGCGACCGGGACTGGCAAGACGACGCTCTTTCGCGCGCTCGCCGGCCTGTGGCCGTTCGGTGCCGGCCGCATCGAGATCCCGGAGGGCGCGCGCCTGCATTTCGTCCCGGCGCGGCCGTATCTGCCGGTCGGAAGCCTGCGGTTCGTCATCACGTATCCGGAGCCCGAGGATCGCTACTCCGACGAGGTCATTTGCGAGGCCCTCGGCCGCTTCGGACTGGGCGGGCTCGTCGAGCTGCTCGACGAGCACGCCCAGTGGCACGTGCGGCTCTCGGTCGCGGAGCAGCAGCGACTCTCGCTCGTGCGCGTGCTCGTGAAGCAGCCCGATTGGATCTTCCTCGACGAGGCGACCGCCGCGCTCGACGAGGACATGGAGTCGCATGCCTATGCGACGCTGCGGCGGCGATTGCCGCGCGCGACGCTGCTCTCGATTGCGCATCGTCCGTCGGTCGCCGCCCTCCACGACCGGCGGTGGCTCCTGGTGCGCGGCGAGGACGGCGTCGCGGTGCTGGTCGTCGAGTGAGGGATCGTTCGCGCCGCGCTCAGTACGCGACCAGCGCTTCCAGCTCGCCGCTCGCCTCGTTCCGCGTGACCACGAGGCGCGACATGCACGGCATGCAGTAGACGCGATCGCCGGGGCGGAGCTCGCGGCTCGAGCGGATCACGACCTTGCAGACCGGGCAGATCACCTCGTTCGGCGCCAGCCTGTCGCCGGCGCCTTTCCACTTGCGGTAGAAGCTGCCGGTACTTCTTCGGCACCTCGTCGAAGCCGGTGTCCTCGAGGACGAAGCGCTGGCGCGCGCCCTGCGGGTCGTTCGCCGCCGGGCTTCCCGCGGTCGGGTCGCCCTCGACGGCGTCGACCGTCGCCGCGGCGCCTTCGTCGAGGACGCGTCGGCTCACGAGCCGAACCCCAGGCGCTCGACCGACTCGAGATAGGCGCGCCCGAGGCGGTCGTGCTCGTCGCGCGGCATGCCGATGTGCGAGCGTGGTCTCCTCGAGCGCTTCGAGCACGAGGTGATCGAGCTCCTTCTTCACCTGGCCGAGGCGGGCGCGGATGTGCGGCGCGGTCGCGAGCGCGGCGGCCGAGCTCGTTCTCGCCGAAGCCGATGTGGCGGCGCTCGTCCTTGACGACGCCGCGCAGCACCTCGCGCGGTCACCGGGTCGGCGCTCTGCGCGTGGCCGTGGAAGACCGCGAACTCGAGCGACTCGAGGATGACGTTCTGCGCGAAGATCGCCGCCTCCCAGTCCTTGCTCGGCGACCAGCTCGAGCAGGCGGCGCCTGAAAGTCTGCAGGCTGCGGCTGGCGCGCCGCTCGACCTCGCGCTCGGGATCGGCGACGCCGAGGTCGCGCAGGCGATGCTAGAAGCACCTCGAGATGGCGGCCCTCGTCGGCCACCTGGGTCGACGAGGAACACCTTGGCGAGGCGGTTCGGCGCGATCACGATCAGGCCGCTCGCGCCCTTCGAGCGCGGCGGTCTCCCCGACGCAGTAGTTGCAGAGCACCGTGACCAGGCGCTCGCGATCGTGCGCGGTCATGCGGCGCCTCGACGGTCTCGGGCCGGTGCCCCTAGGTCAGTGCCGGAGAGATAGCCCTCCACCGCCTGGAACCAGAACTCGAAGGAGTGCACCTCCTCGAGGAAGGCCTGCGGATCGAGGTCGTGGACGTCGGTCGGACGGCCGCTCACGCGGCGCGGACGGACCGGCGTCTGGTACTCGATACCGATGCGGCCGAGGCGGGTCTTGAACTCCTTCAGCACGGTGTCGGCGAGCACCTCCTCCATCTCCTCGGGCTGCCATGCGTGCCGAGGTCGACGCCCTGATAGCGCGCTGTCGGCTGCGCTCCTGACCGAGGCGCTCGAGCTCGGCGACCGACTGCGTTGTCGCGGAAGGCGTCGGCGAACGTCGCGAGCATGTAGTAGGACATCTCCTTCTGCATGCGCTCGATCTCCGGCCTCCGCTCCGGGTGCTCCTTGATCAGCGAGCCGATGCGGTTCTCGCCGAAGCCGACGTGGCGCCGCTCGTCGGCGATCGTGCCCGAGAGCGTGTGGGCGAACTTCGGATTCATCTCCTGGTTCATCGCGTGCATCATCTCGAAGACGCTGAACGCCATGCCTTCGAGGACGATGTTCTGGCCGACGACGCCGGCGACGAAGTCCTTCTTGTCGACCTTCTCGAGCAGCACGCTCGGCGAACTTCACCAGGTTCGGGTTGGCGTAGTGCGCGATCGTCGACTCGAGCTCCTCCTTGCGGACGCCGAGGTCGTAGAGGCGATGGGTGAAGATCTCGACGTGGCGCGCCTCGTCGAGCGTCTGCGTCGCGAGGAAGCGCTTGCTCGCCTCGTCGGGCGCGGCGTTGATCAGCCCCGACGACGCCGCGAGCGCGCAGCGCTCGCCGACCACGAGCTGCACCGTGGTGCGGATCGCCTCCTCGTGCAGGACCGCGTTGCTCTTGAGGAGCTCGGTCTCCTCCTCGCCGGGCTGGTGGCCGTACTCGGTGCCCTCGAGGTAGCCCTGCGGGCAGGACTCGAGCCAGTTCTGGATCGAATACGCGGACAGAAAATCAGCCATACGGTGCCTCCTCCTTCGCCGGCGGGAATCGCCCGCGGAGAGCGGGAGCAAAGGCCATGCCCGCAGCGGCGTCGGCACGGCCAGGAATTTGTCTCGATTCTGGGCGATCGGAATCTCCCCTGCGGGAATTTCAGGACGATTCCCTTCCCAGCGCTGCGACGACGGCAACGGTCTCGTGCGACGAGGTGTGGCCGGTTTCTCATTCTTGAGATGGTACGGTGAGTGCATGGTCGGCCGGGCATGAACTGTGGCGGCATTCCGATGACGATGCCGGTCGTGCCGGCGCGTACGGCTACGCGGCCGATCGCATGGCGGCGTGAGCCTTTTCGCATCTTCTTTCCTCTGGCGGTGGTGCTCGGCTGGATCGGCGTCGGGCACTGGCTCCTCTACGCGACCGGCGTCACGACGACCTATTCCGGATTTCTCCACGGCCAGGTCATGACGCAGGCGTTCATGATGGCGCTCGCCGTCGGATTCCTCTTGACGGCGGTACCGCGGCGGACGCAGTCGCCGCCGCCCTCCGCGCTCGAGACGACGATCGCTTTCCTGGCTCTTCTGACCATCACCGCGGCGGCGCTCGCGGGCCGCTGGGCGCTCGCCCAATTCGCCTACGCGGGTCTCTTCGTGCTGCTCCTCCAATTCGCGGTGCGGCGCTTTCTCGGGCAGGGCGCGGCTCGCCGTCCGCCCGCGTCGTTCGTGCTGGTGCCGATCGCCGTTGCGGACGGGCTCGTCGGGGCGGTGCTGATCGTCGTCGCGACCCGGCCGGGCGCGCCGTCGTGGGCGATCGTGCTCGGACGGCTGCTCGTCGAGCAGGGCGTGTTCCTCTCGCTCGCGATCGGCATCGGGAGCCTCGTGCTGCCGCTCATGGCCGGCGAGCCGCCGCCGGCCGACCTCGGCTCGTCGCCGCGCGAGCGGCGAAAGCTCGCGGCGTATGCGGCGCTCGGCGTGCTGCTCTTCGCGTCGATGGTGCTCGAGGCGGCGGGGTGGATGCGGGTCGCGCCGATCGTGCGCGCCGCCGTCGTGACGGCCGGCCTCGTGCTCGGCGGCGGCGCGGCGCGGCTCCCGCGCAAGCCCGGCCTCCATCGGAAGCTCGTCTGGCTCGCGGTCTGGCTGATGCCGGTCGGGCTGCTCGGCGCGGGGCTCGCGCCCGACCTCCGGGTCGCGGCGCTCCACGTGCTCTTCATCGGCGGCTTCTCGCTCATGGGCTTCGGCGTCGCGACGCACGTATCGCTGAGCCACCTCGATCTCGAGCGCCTGGCGCTCGGCCGGCCCGCGGCCGTGGTCGTGCTCGGTGCGACGATGCTGCTCGCGATGCTGGCGCGCGTCGGCGCCGACTTCACGCACAGCTACTTCGACCATCTCGGCTGGGCCTCGGCGATGTGGATCGGCGGCGCCACCGTCTGGCTCGGGTTCCTCGGCCCGCGGCTCCTCGGGCGTGCGTCGGATGCGCCGACGGCACCCGTCGCGGCGACGCTCGGGCCGGTCGCGGCGTATCTCGTCGCCGACCACGAGCGCCTCGATGCACTGCTCGCCCGCGCCGCCGCGCGCCCCGACGCCCTCGACCTCGGCGCGTACGAGCAGTTCCGGCGCGGCCTGCTCCGGCACATCGGCATGGAGGAGAAGATCCTCCTACCGGCGGCGCAGCGCCGGCGCGGCGGCGCAGCGCTGCCGTCCGCGGCGCGTCTCAGGAGCGACCATGGCGCGCTCGCGGCGCTGCTCGTGCCGCGCCCGACGCCGGCGATCGTCGCGGCGATTCGCCACATTCTCGTCTCGCACAACGAGCTCGAGGAAGGGCCGGACGGCGTCTACGCCGCGTGCGAGCGGCTCGTCGGCCCCGAGGTCGCGGCGCTCGCCGCGCAGCTCTCCGCCGCGCCCGAGGTTCCCGTGCACGAGCCGATCGAGGGCGACGTCGTGCTCGCGGCGACGCGGCGGGCGCTCATGCGCGCCGGCTACGACCCGGAGCTGATCTGAGCCGTCCCGCGCGGAGGCGTGGCGGGGGTCGGTAGCGGATTGCCGAAGGCCCATCGGCGTCGTTGGTCGGTGCTCACGTGCCTGCCCGCATCGAGCGTCTCGTCCGACTTCGCCCTCTCCCCGAACGGGCGTCCTTGCCTCCGGGACGGCAATATGTGCTACGTTGACGTACATGGATCGCATCGGCGTGCGTCAGCTGCAGCAGAATGCGGCCGCTGCCGTGCGGCGCGTCCGGCGCGGCGAGCGTATCGAGGTCACTGATCGCGGCCACCCGGTCGCGGTGCTCGTCCCTGCAAGCCACCACAACGTGCTCGATGGGCTCGAGGCCGCGGGGCGTCTCGTGCGGGCGGAAGGCGACGCGCTCGAGATCGGTCCGCCGATTCGAGTGCCCCGGGGAGTGGAGGCGCCCTCTCGGCGTCTCGCCCGTCTGCGCGCCACGGAACGCTGAGTCGGGATCGTGATCTATCTCGACTCGTCGGCGCTCGTGAAGCTCGTGGTGCAGGAGCCCGAAACGCGCGCGTTGCGGGCATACCTTCGCCGCGAGCCAGAGCGGCTGTCATGTGGTCTCGCGCGGACCGAGGTGCTACGTGCAGTGCGCCCGTTGGGGCCGGCCGCCGTAGAGACGGCTCGGCGTCTCCTGCGGCATGTCGATCTCGTCCGCTTGGACGACGCGCTGCTCGACGCGGCGGGGATGTTGGAGCCGCTGGCCCTGCGCTCGCTGGACGCCATCCATTTGGCGGCCGCGCAACTCGTTGCGCCGACGCTGCGCGCCGTCGTGACGTACGATCGCCGGATGGCGGACGCCGCCGCCTCCCTCGGCTTCCCGGTCGTCGCCCCGAAGTGAGGCGGCGGAGCCCGGTGCGGGCTTGCGGGCTCTAGGGAACCTCTGCACAGGTAGGTTCCGAGCGAGAAGTGCGAGCCGCCCCGAGCGCAAGGCGCGACGCCCGACCGCGTATCTGAACGATACGCCGAGGGCGTCGCGCCGCCGTCGATCGGGGATGGATCGCGCTTCGTAGCCGGGAGCCACCTGTGCAGAGGTTCCCTAGTCGCTCCCGGCCGCGAGGGCGCGTAGCGCCGCGACGTCGGCGATCGTGAGCGCGTTGCGCGCCGATCGCACGACGCCGGTCTTGTGCCATTTGCTGGTGATGCGGATCGCCGTCTCGACCGTCGTGCCGACCATGTCGGCGAGCTCTTGGCGGGTGACGGGAAGCACGGTCACGCCGTCGTCCTTGCGGCCGATCTTCGGCGTCAACGCGAGGAGCATGCGGGCGAGACGCTGCTCGACGGGCTCGAGCGCGACGGACTGCAGACGCTCGTGCGCGCTCCGCAGACGTGTCGTCACGAGGGCCAGGATCGCCGACCGCAGGGTGGGATGCCGTCCGCAGATCTCGCGTACCAGCGCCGACGGCACGCGCCAGACGACGCTCGCCTCGGCGGCGACCGCCGAGGCGGGGTAGGGGCGATCCTCGAGCGCCACGACGGCACCGAAGAGCTCGCCGGGTGGAATGACCTCGAGCACGATCTCGCGTCCGGCGGGCCCGGACTTGACGATGTGGACGAGGCCGTCGCGCACGGCCCAGACGTGCGTCGACGGCTGGCCTTGGGAGAACGCGAGCGCTCCTTTCGAGAGCGCCAGCTCGCGCGTAGCGTCTTTCACCAGCGTCCGTTCGGTCGGCGGCAGGGTGCGGAAGCCGGGGAGCTCGTCCATCCGCGCTCTCTAACCTCTATGAGCGGCGTCATACAACGCGCCCGGCCGATCACGCATGGTGGCCCGCATGGACGACCCGGTTGCGCTCTTGCTGCGCCAGCACGACGAGCTTCTCGCCCGCCTCGCGACCGCGAGCGAGCGCTTCGCGACGATGACCGCCGGACTGGTCGAGCTCGCGGCGTACCTCGACTCGGAGGTCGTGGGACATTTCGCGCTCGAAGAGCGCGCGCTCTTCCCGGTGGTCTCCCGCTACGCCGATGCGGGGCCGGGGACGCTGACGCTGCTCCGCGACGAGCACGCCGCGGCGCGCTGCCAGCTGGCGGAGCTCGGAGAAGCGTTGCGATCCGGAGACGTCGCCGAGCAGGTGCGGATCGCGGCGGGAATCATCGATCACCTGCGCGCGCACGTCGCGAAGGAGGACGCGATGCTGCTCGCCGTCGCGGCGCTCGCGCTCGACGCGGCGGACCGGGAGGAGATCGTCCGGCTCGCGCGGGAGTGCTCGTGAGCTCTCGAAGGGCGCGATGGCGTGCCTCGACGCACGCCGTGTGCGTCACGCTTGTGTCGTTGCGCCGGTCGCGGTGCGTGCTGGTGGGCGCCCGTTCGGTCGGACGTCACACGGTTTCCTGAAAGGGAGGTGCCGATGCTGTCCAAGTCTGCGGCTCGTTCGTTCTTTCTCGTGGGCACCGCCGTGTGCTCGCTCGCGTTCGTCGGCCTCACCGTCGACACGTTCGGCAAGATTCCCGCGCGCACGCACGCCGACGCCATCACGCCCGCGGTCGCGCGCGGCAAGGCGCTCTGGGAAGCGAGCAACTGCATGGGCTGCCATACGATCTTCGGTGAAGGCGCCTACTATGCGCCCGAGCTCACCAAGGTCTACGAGCGCCGCGGTCCCGAGTTCATCAAGGCCATGCTGCGCGACCCGGAGGCGATGTACCCGGGCCAGCGCCGGATGAAGAACTACCATTTCGCCGAGGCGCAGATCGACGATCTCGTCGCCTTTCTCCAGTGGGCGGGCGGCGTCGACCTGAACGGCTTCCCGCCGAAGCCGACGCTGATGCCGATCGCGGTGCCGGCGCCCGGCGCCGCCGGCGCGGGCGCGGTGGCGGCGGCGCTCGACCGGCCGCAGATCTTCAATCAGCTCTGCATCGCGTGCCACTCGCTGGGCGGCCAGGGCGGCGCGGTGGGTCCGGCGCTCGACGGCGTGGGGGCACGCCGAGATGCGGCGTATCTGCAGCAATGGCTCACCAATCCGCCGGGAGTGAAGCCCGACGCGCGCATGCCGAAGCTGCCGCTCTCGTCGGGGCAGATCGACGAGCTCGTCGCCTTCCTCTCGCATCTCAAGACCGGAGGTCTGCCGTGAAATACGCCTCGCAAAAAGTCGCCTACTGGTTCTTCGCCACGAGCATGCTGCTGCTCTGCCTGCAGATCGTCTACGGCTTCATCATGGCGTTCGCGCATGCCGGCTTCGACGTGCTGCACCCGATCATCCCGTTCCACGTCGCGCGCGCCACCCACAACAACCTGCTCGTGGTGTGGCTCCTCTGCGGCTTCATGGGAGCCGCGTACTTCATCATTCCGGAGGAGGCCGATCGCGAGCTCATGTGGCCGACGCTCGCCTACGTGCAGCTCGGGGCGCTGGTGGCGGTCGGCGTGACGGCGATCGCGGGCTTCCACGTCGGGTGGTTCGAAGGCCGGAAGTTCCTCGAGATTCCGCGCCCGCTCGACTACCTCGTCGTGGTCGACGTGCTGCTCTTCATCGCCAACATCGGTGCCACCGTCTGGTACGGCCGGCGCTTCACGACGACCTCGCTCGTGCTCTTCTTCGGGCTGCTTGCGGCGGCGCTCCTCTATCTGCCGGGCATGATCGACACCACCAATCAGACCGAGGACTCGTACTGGCGCTGGTGGGTGGTGCACCTCTGGGTCGAGGGTGTCTGGGAGCTCATCCTCGGCGGCATCCTCTCCTATCTGCTGCTCAAGCTCACGGGCGTCGACCGCGAGGTCGTCGAGAAATGGCTCTACGTGATCGTCGGCCTCACGTTCCTGTCCGGCATCCTCGGCACCGGCCACCACTACTATTTCATCGGCACGCCCGGATACTGGATGTGGATCGGCGGGGTCTTCAGCGCCCTCGAGCCGCTCGCCTTCCTCGGCATGGCGATCTACGCGGTCGCGATGGCGCGGCAGGGCGGCCGCAACCATCCGAACAGCGTCGCCACGCTCTGGACGGTCGGCTGCGCGATCATGTCGTTCGTGGGCGCGGGCTTCCTCGGCTTCGCGCACACGCTGCCGCAGGTGAACCTCTACACCCACGGGACGCTGGTCACGGCGATGCACGGGCACCTCGCGTTCTGGGGCGCGTACGCGATGATCGTGCTCGGCATCATCAGCTACGCGATGCCGCTGATGACCGGTCGCAAGTGTTACTTGGCGCCGAGCGCGACCCTGGCGTTCTGGATCAGCAACATCGGGATGATCGCGATGACGCTCGCCTTCGCGGTCGCGGGCGTGACGCAGGTGTACCTCGAGCGCCGCATCGGCATGGATTTCGTCACGGTCCAGAAGGAGATCGAGGTGCACTTCTACGGTCTCATCCTCGCGGCCCTGCTCTTCACGAGCGGCATCCTCCTCTTCGTCTGGAACTTCGTCTCGTACGGATTGCCCGTCGACGCCACGGGGACGGTGGACGTCGAGGTCGAGGAGGTGCACGTCCGCGTGATGACGACGTGAGCGCCGTGCCGAAGCTCGCGGAGGAGGGCACGCACGCCGTCCGGACGCCGTACTACCGAGCGATCGCCGGTGAGGTGCAGGTCTTCCACTACGCCTACGAGAGCCGGCTCCCGCTGCTGCTCAAGGGACCGACCGGCTGCGGCAAGTCGCGCTTCGTCGAAGCGATGGCGGCGGCGGTGGGGCGCCCGCTCGTCACCGTCGCGTGCAACGACGAGACGACGGCGACCGATCTGCTCGGCCGCTGGCTCGTCCGGGGCGGCGACACGGTGTGGCAGGACGGCCCCGTGACGCGCGCCGTCCGAAGCGGCGGCATCCTCTACCTCGACGAGATCGCGGAGGCGCGCGAGGACGTCATCGTGGTGCTGCACTCCCTCTCCGACCATCGCCGCGCCCTCTACGTCGACCGCATCGACGAGACGCTCGCGGCGCCACCCGAGTTCATGATGGTCGTGAGCTACAATCCGGGCTATCGCCGCGCGCTCAAGGAGCTGAAACCGTCGACGCGACAGCGCTTCGTCTCCCTCGCGTTCGGGTATCCGCCGCCGGAGGTCGAGATCGAGATCGTGTGCGCCGAATCGGGCGTCGAGCCGGCGGCGGCAAAGCGTCTCGTCGCGCTCGCCGGCAAGATTCGCGTCCTCGAGGAGCTCGGGCTCGCGGAGACGGTCTCGACGCGGTTGCTGGTGGGAGCGGCGACGTTGATGCGCCGCGGTCTCGCGCCGCGGCTGGCGTGCAACGTGGCGATCGTCCAGCCGCTCACGGACGATCCCGTGACGGCGGCGGCCCTGCAGGATCTCGCCGATCTCGCGTTCTGAGCATGAGCTGGGACGAACGCCTCTTCGAGCGCGTGCACCGCGCACTCGCGACCCTGCGTCGCACGCGGCACCGTCCGCCGGCGGGACCGCACGTGGCGACGCTCGCCCAGCTCGCGCCGCGCTTGCGCCTGCTCGCCTGCGCTTTCGCGGCGACCGACGTCGAGCTGCAGGCGGCCGAGGACGACGACGACCCTCCGCGCGAACGCCGCATTCCGCTGCCGGCGGTGCTCGCGGTCGCGCCGACCTTCGAGCTGAACACGCGGCTCTTCCAGCTCCGGGTGGCGCATGCGGCGACGGCGCTGCGTCTCCGGTTCGGCCTGCCTGCCGACGAGCTCGCGCGGCGCGGCCACCTGTGCACGCTGCTCGCCGTGCCGGCGCTGCGCGCCGCGTGCGCGGCGGCGCTGCCGGGGCTCGACTCCGCGGCGGCGGCGGTCGCGCCGGTGCTGTTGGCGACGCGCCCCGATCCCGCGCGGCTCGCGCCGGCGGACGCGGCCCTCGAGACGCTCGCGCAGCTCCTCCTCGGCCGCCCGCTCGCGACGCTCGCCGCGCACGTCGACGCCGAGGTGCTGGCATGGGCGGAGCGGGCCGCCGCATACGCGCCGACGACTCCGGAGGCGCTGGTGGGCGCCGCCGACGCGTGCGCGCGCGCCGGGTTCGGCAGCGGCCGGCTCGCGCCGGTCGCGGCGTGGGGCTCGTTGCCGCTCGCCGCGCGCGCCGCGCCCGATGCGCGGGTGGGGGCGCCGGGCGAGCTCCCCGCCGCGTCGGCGACGGAGCGCGAGCGACCGCGGTCGCCCGCGGCCATCCGGGAGGTCGAGCTCGGAGAGGAGGCCGCCGAGAATCCCGCGGTGCACTCGTTCGAGAAGGTGCACACCGCGGAGGAGTATCGCGGCGGCCGCAAACGCGTCGACGCCACGGACGAGCTCGCCGAGCACGCCGAGGCGCTCGACGAGCTCGATCTGCGCGAGGTCGTGCGCTCGGGCGAACGCACGCGCGCGATCTACCGAGCCGATCTCTTTCTCGACGGCGGTGTCGGCGACCTCGAGGGAGCCGTGCCCGCCGTCGACGCGATCCCGTACGACGAGTGGGACGCGCGCCACCGGCGCTACCGTCCCGGATGGTGCAGCCTGCGCGCGAGCCGCTTGCAGGAGCGGCGGCCGGCGGCAGCGGCCGCGCGGTGGTGTCGGGAAACGGCGATGCGGCATCGGGCGCAGATTCACGCGCTCACCGCGGCCTTCGCGCGCATCGAGGCGGCGCGGCGCTGGAAAGGCCGCCAGCCCGACGGCACCGACATCGACGTCGACGCGCTCGTGCAGCGCCACGCCGACCTCGCGAGCGGCCACGCGCCGCCCGAGCGGCTCTACTGTGCGCGTCGTCGCCACGGCCAGGAGATCGCGATCCTCGTCCTCCTCGACGCGAGTCTCTCGACCGATGCGTGGGTGGGCGGGCGCCGCGTGCTCGACGTCGCGCGCGACGCGGTCCTGGTGCTCGGCGAGGCCCTCGCGAGCACCGCGATCACGGTCGGCATCGCCGCGTTCGTGAGCCATACGCGCCGCGATTGCCGCTTCGCGACGGTCAAGGGCTTCGCCGAGCCTTGGGAGGCCGCCGCTCGCCGGCTCGCGTCGATCGAGCCCGCCGGATACACCCGCATTGGTCCGGCCTTGCGTCACGCGACGCGGGTGCTCGAGCGAACGCCGGCGCGCCGGCGGCTCGTGTTGCTCGTCAGCGACGGGAAGCCGACCGACTACGATCGTTACGAGGGGCGCTATGGGGTCGCGGACGTGCGGCAGGCGGTTCGGGAGGCGGAGCGGCGCGCCGTGAACGTGTTCGCGCTCGCGATCGACGCGGCGGCGCGCGCGCATCTGCCGCAGCTCTTCGGAAAGGGCAACTACGCGCTCCTTGCCCGCCCGGATGCACTCACCGGAGCGCTCGCACAGGTCGTCGCGGAAGCCGTGCGCTGAGCGCACATCGACTATGACGCAGCTCATACCGGGAGGAGATGGGATGACCTACGGTTCGCTCATGATGAAAACGACACGATGTCTGGCTCTGGTCCTGTGGGCGCTCGCCGCCAGCGCGCGTGCCGAGGAGCTGCCCGTGGAGAAGGCGGTGCTCACCTCGCCGCCGAACGTCCCGCCGCCGATCACGCGCACCACGCCCGCCAGGGTCGTGGTCGATCTCGAGGTGATCGAGAAGATCGGCCAGATCGCCGACGGCGTCGAGTACACGTTCTGGACCTTCGGCGGCACGGTGCCGGGCAGCTTCATTCGGGTCCGGCAAGGCGACACCGTGGAGCTGCACCTCGCGAACAATCCCGACAACAAGCTCCCGCACAACATCGACCTGCACGCGGTGACGGGGCCGGGCGGCGGCGCGGCGAGCACGTTCACGGCGCCGGGCCACAAGTCGCGCTTCTCGTTCAAGGCCCTGCACCCGGGCCTGTACGTCTACCACTGCGCCACCGCGCCGGTCGGCATGCACATCGCGAACGGCATGTACGGCTTGATCTACGTCCAGCCCGAGAAGCCGCTGCCGCCGGTCGACCACGAGTTCTACGTGATGCAGGGCGACTTCTACACGGACGAGCCGTTCGGGGTGAAAGGCCACCAGCCGTTCTCGATGCAACGCGCGATCGACGAGCATCCGAGCTACGTCGTCTTCAACGGCTCGGCGCTCTCGCTGGTCGGCGACAATGCGCTCCGGGCCAAGGTCGGCGACCGCATCCGCCTCTTCGTCGGCAACGGCGGCCCGAATCTCGTGTCGTCGTTCCACGTGATCGGCGAGATCTTCGACACCGTGTATTTCGAGGGTGGACAGAAGACGCAGACCGACGTCCAGACGACGCTCATCCCCGCGGGCGGCGCGACCATCGTCGAGTTCAAGCTCGACACGAGCGGAACGTACCTGTTGGTCGACCACAGCATCCTGCGCACCTTCAACAAGGGCTCGCTCGGGATGCTGAAGGTCGAGGGCGAGCAGGTGCACGACATCTACTCCGGGAAGGAGCTGGACGAGGTCTACCTCGGCGACGAGTCCGTGGCGGCGGCTCTGCGGCAGAGAAATCCGACGCCGCTCGCAGCGAAGACGACGGCACCGGAGGGAGTGGCGGTCGACGGACACGACATCTTCACGAAGAACTGCTCGATGTGCCATCAGGCCGAGGGCCAGGGGCTCCCGGGCGTGTTCCCGCCGCTCGCCGGCTCGGACTATCTGATGGCGCGCGCCAAGGCCGCCGATCGGAGCGAGCTCGTCGGCTACATCCTCAACGGCAAGACCGGCCAGATCACGGTCAAAGGCAACGACTACAACGGTGTCATGACGCCGATCGCCGGCCTCTCCGACGCCGACATCGCCGCGGTGCTGTCGTTCGTCACCAGCAACTGGGGGAACGCCGGTGCGCCACCGTTCACCGCCGAGGAGGTGGCGAAGGCGCGTGCGAAGGTGACCGCGAAGGCGCCGTGACGCGAGCGGCCGCATGGGCGCCGGCGCTGCTGCTTGCGGCAGTGACCGGCGCCGCCGCCGCGGCGGCCGCGGCGCCCCCCGCAGCGGGTGACGTCGTCCCCATTCCGGCCGGCAACTTCGCGCCGCTCTTCGGGCTCGCCAAGGGGCAGACGAGCTTCCGCGTCGCCGCATTCCGGCTCGATCGGCGCCTCGTGACGCGGGGGCGCTATGCCGCGTTCGTCGCCGCGCATCCCGCGTGGCGGCGTGGGGCGGTGCCCGAGATCTACGCCGACTCGCAGTATCTCCAGAACTGGGACGGTGACCGGCCGCGGGCCGGGCAGGAGGAGTTTCCCGTGACGCACGTGTCGTGGTTCGCGGCCGTCGCCTACTGCCGTGCCCAGGGTGGGCGGCTGCCGACGACGCTCGAGTGGGAGTACGTCGCGGCCGCGAGTCGGACCGAGCCGAACGCAAGCAAGGACGAGGCGTTCATCGAGCGCATCCTCGGCTGGTACGCGCGCCCGAGCCGTGGCGACCTCGGCCTCGGGCCGGTCGGGGGCGAGGCCAACTATTTCGGGCTCGAGAATCTGCACGGGATGGTGTGGGAGTGGACGAGCGACTTCAACGCGTCCTTCATCACCGCCGACAACCGCGCCAACGGCGACCGCTCGCGAAATTTCTTCTGCGGGAACGCCGCTACCGGCGCGGCGCGGCGCGACGACTATGCGGCGTTCATGCGCTACGCGATGCGCAGCAGCCTCGGGGCCGAGTTCGCGCTCGGCAACGTCGGGTTCCGCTGCGCCTACGACGCCGCGCCCGCCGCGACGAGGAGCGAACCATGACCAGACGGAGCATCGGGGTGCTCGCGACGACCTGCGTGCTGTTTGCAGGTGTCGCGGCGGCGTCGCGGAGCCTCTATCAAGCGCCGCTCACCTGGCGGAGCGACGGCGGCGAGACGGTGGCGCTCGATCATTGGAAGGGCGAGCGCGTCGTGCTGACGATGATCTTCACCTCGTGTCAGGCGACCTGTCCGCTCACGATGAGCAAGCTCGACGCGATCCAGCGGCAATTCGATCGCCAGAAGGTCACGGCGCACTTCGTGATCGTGTCGTTCGATCCCGCGCGCGACACGCCGGAGCGGCTCGCGGAGTACCGGCGCCACACGAATCACACCAACCCGAACTGGACCTTCCTCGTCGGGTCCGAGGAGGACACGCGCATGCTCGCGATGCTGCTCGGCATCAAGTACTCGCGAAACCCCGTCTCCGGCGACATCATGCACGACAACAAGATCGTCCTCCTCGACGGCGCCGGGGAGATCACCAAGGAGCTCGTCGGGCTCGACGCGCCGATCGAGGACTTCCGATGAGGTCCGGTCGCACCGCCCGTGCGATCGTCGCGCTCGCGTGGGCGGGGCTCGTCCTGGCGGCGAGCGCGGAGCGCGCGCGCGGCTTCGACAAGCCCGACCTCACGGCGTCGGGCCCGTGGGACACGCACTGGCAGCTCTCGGCCGGGAATCGGCTCCGCGGCGAGTTCGCGAACTGGTTCCAGGCGGCCGCGCCCAACGACAACAACCAGTACGACTTCCTCGGCAACCGCACGCAGCTCGGCATCGGCGTGACGCGCGGCCCGCTCTCCGCCTTCTTCCAGTACCAGCACACCGAGCTCGTGAACGTGCCGGCCGGGGCGACCGGCGTCGGCGGCACGTACTTCGCGAACACGCACCAGCACTTCCAGGAGCAGGGCTGGCTCCGGCAGGGGTGGCTCCAGGCGACGCCGAAGGTCGGCGCCTGGCGGCTGACGTTGCAGGGCGGCCGCATGCGTTTTCTCGACGGCAGCGAGACGGTCGCGCCCGACCCGAGCATGCAGTGGGTGAAGACCCAGCGCGTCGCCGAACGGTTGATCGGGCCGTTCGACTTCACGCACGTCGGCCGGAGCTTCGACGGCGCGCGGGTGGCGGGCGACACCGACGCGCTGAACGTGACCGGTTTCGCGCTCTGGCCGACCTCGGGCGGCTTCGAGATCAGCGCCGGGCGCGGCATGGACGTGAATCTCGCCGGTGTCTCGGCGACGATGAAGGACCATCCGGGATGCGAGCGTACCGAGGCGCGCGCGTTCTGGATCTACTACCACGACGGTCGGCCCTCGAACGGCGACGTGGTCGTGCTCGACACGCGCCCGCTGGCGGCGCGCCAAGGCGACCGGCGTGATCTCGACATCCACACGCTCGGTGCCGACGTGCTCCACGTCGAGCCGCTCGGACCCGGCAAGGCGGATGCGCTCCTCTGGGTGGTCGGGCAGGTGGGCGACTGGCAATCGCAGTCGCAAGGCGCGTGGGCGCTCGCGACCGAGCTCGGGTATCAGCTTCCCGATCTCTGGGCGGCGCCCTGGGTCCGCGCCGGCTATTTTCGCAGCTCGGGCGACGGCGACCCGACCGACGGCCAGCACCACACGTTCTTCCAGCTGCTCCCGACGGCGCGCGCCTACGCGTTTACGCCCTTCTACAACCTGATGAACAATCAGGACACGTTCGCGCAGGTGCTCTTGAAGCCGCATCCGACGGTCTTCGTGCGCACCGACTTCCACTGGCTCCAGGTTTCGGATCGCCACGACGTGCTCTATTTCGGCGGCGGCGCCACCAAGCAGGATTTCTTCGGGTACGGCGGGACGCCGGCCGGCGGCCACCATCAGATCGGATACGTGAGCGAGATCAGCATGAGCTGGAAGCCGTTGCCGGTCCTCGAGCTCGCCGCCTACTACGGCCACACCTTCGGCGGCTCGGTAGTCGAGCAGGCGTTTCCGGGCCGGCACGACATCGACTACGGCTTCGTCGAGAGCACCGTCACGTTCTGATCCGCGGGCGGCGGCTCGCCGCCAAGCCGTCGCCGCGAGCACCCGCGGCGCCCGCTCGCGTCACACCCCGAGCCGCTGCAGCCATCCCATCGCGCGCCGCAAGCCGCGATCGACGAGATCCGACTCGCGTCCGGCGACGGTCGCGTCGAGGAAGGCCTGGGCCTCGGCCCAGAGACGAACCTGGGCGCGGTCGACGGCGGCGAGATCGTCGGGATCGAGGTTCGGATCGAGCGCGAGCGGCGGCGAGATGACGTGCGTGACCCGCACCGGGAGCGGCAGCACGCCGGGGACCACGTGCACCCCGGCGGCGCCGAGCTGGAGGCGCGCGCCTCGATAGTATTCGTCGTCGCCGGCGTTCACGACGCGGACGAGCCACGCGGGCATCGGCAGGTCGGTCTGGTAGTACATCTCGTCGATGCCGATGCCGGCGACGAACAGCAGCGTTGCACGGTGGCGCGCGGCGAGCTGTACGAAGCCGCGCTTGCCGTCCCATTTGAGGCGGTACGGCTCGCGGCGATACGAGCGCAGGATCGCCTCGGTGCCCGAGCCCGGGTACAGCATGAGGGCACCCGTTCCGGCGAGCACCGCATCGGCGAGCTCGGCGTGGCGATTCGGGACGAGGCCCCAGATCGGCGCCAACGTCCGCAACACGGGAGTCTCGAAGAAGATGTTGCCGTGCGCGATGAAGCGCAGTACGCGCCCGGTCGCGCGATAGATCGCGACGGTGAGCATCAGCGGGTCGGCGATGTCGAGGCAGTGATTACCGACGAGCACGACCGGGCGCCGTGCGCTCAAGGCGGCGGTCAGGTGCTCGAGCCCGCGCAGGTCGTGGCGGTGGTAGCAACGGAGGACGCCCCCGGTTCCCTGCATGAGGAGGTTCGCCCAGTGTCCCGGCTCGACCGGGGTCGCGGCCGACGCGAGTGTGCGCTCGGCATCCATGAGCCGACGCTGCTGCAACCGGCGTGCCCGCTGGCGCGTCGCTTGCACGCCTCACGGGCATCATGGACGTGCTTGCATTGCTTGCGCGCTGCGTCGGACTCGAGCGCAAGGCCGCCGCGTTCTACGAGGTGTTGACGCGCCGCTTCGCGTCCGATCCGCCGCTCGCGAAGCTCTGGTCGTCGATGGCCCGCGATGAGCACGAGCACGCCCGGAAGCTCGCGACGTGGCGCGAGCTCGTCGCGGCGGAGCCTCCCGAGCATCGGCCGCAGCTGAGCGGCTTCGGGGGCGACGTCGACGCGGTGGAGCAGCTGCTCGACGAAAGCCTCGCCGCGGCGGAGACCGTCGACGAGGAAGAGGCATTCGCCCTCGCTCTCGCCCTCGAGGGCAGCGAGATCGACACGATCTACACGACGCTGCTCCAAGCCTCGCCGCTCGCGCGTTTTCCCGACTTCCACGAGACCGTACGTCGCGAGAGCACCGGACACCATCACGCGCTGGTGGCCGAGGCCGAGCAGCGCTGCAAGAGCGAACGGACGCGGCTCCGGATCGCCTTGCTTGCGGCACACGACCACTGAGCGACGCCCGCCGCAATTCGCGCCGCTGCGAAAAACCGAGCGCCGGTCGTCCCGAAAATCGGAGCCTGCCGTGCTGCGCCGGGCGCGACGCCGTGGCACGCGATCTGCTCGGTCAGGGGCGACGCCGCGCCATGTTCGAGCACGCCCCTTTCATCGTCTTTTGGGAGACCACGCAGGCGTGCGATCTCGTCTGCAAGCACTGCCGCGCCGACGCGCGCCCGGAGCGTGACCCGGACGAGCTGACCTTCGCCGAAGGCGCACGACTCCTCGACGAGGTACGTGCGATGGGCTGTCCGCTCGTCGTCCTGACCGGCGGTGATCCCGCGAAGCGGCCGGATCTCGTCGACCTCGTGCGCCACGGGACGTCGATCGGCCTCCGCGTCGCGCTCACGCCGAGCGCGACGCCGCTCGTGACGCCCATGCTGCTCGCGGCCCTCGCCGACGCCGGCCTCGCGCGGCTCGCCGTCAGTCTCGACGGCGCCACCGCCGCGACGCACGACGGCTTTCGCGGCGTCGCGGGCAGCTTCGATCGCACGCTCGCCATCCTGCGCGACGCCCACGCGGTCGGGCTCAGCACGCAGGTGAATACCAGCGTCACCGACCTCAACGTCCACGAGCTCGAGCAGATCGCCGCCGAGATCGCCGCGCTCGGCATCAATCTCTGGGGCGTCTTCTTCCTCGTCCCGACCGGTCGCGGGGAGGCGCTCCACGTGCTCGAGCCGGATGCCGCCGAGGCGGTCCTCGAGCGGCTGGTCGCGATCGCGCGCACGGCACCCTTCGACGTGAAGACGACCGCGGCGCCGCACTTCCGGCGCGTGCTGCTCCAGCACCAGGTGAAGCGGCGCGAGATCCTCGGGATCGACGACGGCATCGGCCGCGCGCCGCGCGGCGTGAACGACGGGCAGGGCATCGTGTTCGTCTCGCACCGTGGGGAGATCTACCCGAGCGGCTTCCTGCCGTTTCCGTGCGGGTCGGTTCGCGACGACGCGCTCGCCGACGTCTATCGTCGCCACCCGACCTTCGTCGCGCTCCGCGATCCCGACGCCCTCGGCGGCAAGTGCGGCGTCTGCGAGTTCCGTCGCGTGTGCGGTGGCTCGCGGGCGCGCGCCTACGCGATGACCGGCGATCTCTTCGCGGCCGAGCCGGCCTGCGCCTACGAGCCGCGGAAGGTGGCGGTGGCGTCGTGACCGTCTCTCGCATCGACCCGACGTGTGCACGCGTCGTCGTCGTCGGGGCGGGGGTCGCGGGTCTCGCCGCGGCGCGCGCGCTGCGGCGCGACGCGCCGGGCGTCGACGTCGTGGTGCTCGAGGCGTCGCGTCGCGTCGGCGGCCTGGTCGAGAGCGAGCGCACGAGCGACGGGTTCTTGCTCGAGCACGGCGCCGACTGCCTGCTCACGACCAAGCCCGAAGGGCTGGCCGCGGTCCGCGCCCTCGGCCTCGGGTCGGAGGTCGCGTGCGGTCAGGGCTCGCGGCGGACCTATGTCGCCCGCGGCGACGCGCTCGTCCCGATTCCGCCGATCCTCGGTCCGCTCGGCCCGGCCGCCGCATGGGAGTTCCTGCGGAGCCCGCTCCTATCGCTCGGCGGCAAGGTGCGCGCCGCGCTCGAGCCGCTCGTGCCGCGTCGCCGCGACGAGAGCGACGAGAGCATCGCCGATTTCGTCGTCCGTCGGTTCGGTCGCGAGCTCGCGGGCGCCGTGCTCGATCCGCTGCTCGGGGGGCTCTACGGCGCCGACACCCAGCGACTGTCGATGGCGACGTGCCTGCCTCGTCTCTGCGAGCTCGAACGGGTGCACGGCAGCGTCGTCCTCGGCATGCGGCACGCGCTGCGGGCGCGGCGTCGGCGGGCCCGCGCCGGCGAGGTGGTGCTGCCGCCGGCAGTGACGCTCCGCCGCGGCATGGGCTCGCTCCCGGACGCGGCGGCGCGCGGGCTCGGCGTCGAGCTCGGGGTCGCGGCGTGGTCGCTCGCACGCATGGGCGACGGATTTCGCGTCGGCACGACGAAGGGCGAGATCGGGTGCGACGCCGTCGTGCTCGCGACGCCGGCGTGGACGCTGCCCGCGCTTCTCGAGCCGCTCGCGCCCGACCTCGCTGCCGACCTCGCGACGATCGCGCACAAGCGCCTCGACGTCGTCACGCTCGCGTGGCGGCGCTCGGAGATTCCGCATCTCCTCGACGGCACCGGCTGGGTGCGCGCGGTCGGCGATCCGCGGCCGACCGCGGCCTGCACGTGGGCGAGCGAGAAATGGCCGGAGCGGGCGCCGCGCGGTTTCGTGCTGACGCGCAGCGTGCTCGCGGCGCCCGCGCTTTCCGACGACGATCTCGTCGCGGCGGCGCGCGGCGATCTCGCCGACCTCCTCGGCGTCACGGCGGAGCCCTCCCTCATCCGGGTCCGCCGGATCGCGCGCGCGACGCCGATCTACGAGGTCGGCCACGGCGACCTCGTCGCGCG
This sequence comes from uncultured delta proteobacterium, assembly GCA_963774015.1. GTDB lineage: Bacteria > Desulfobacterota > Binatia > UTPRO1 > UTPRO1 > UTPRO1. The sequence goes on along the minus strand of CAVZDH010000011.1, from coordinate 59,389 downwards.
CGTCCGCGAACGCACCGCCGCGCTCGGCGCGGTGGCCCTCGCGGGCAACGCGTACCGCGGCGTCGGAGTGCCCGATTGTCTCGCGAGCGGCGAGGACGCCGCGGGCGCGGTGCTGCGCGCGCTCGGCGACGCCGACGTCGCGCCGCGCATCGCGCCGGTGGCGATGTCGCCGGCGGTGTTTGCCGAGCGGCTCGCGTCCGCGGCGGTGCACTAGCCTCGATGTGACGGAAGTTTCGCGAGAGCGTCTCGAACGTAGAGGGGCAAGAGTGGCGAGGAACGCTTCGAGCGGTACGAGCAAGGGCAGGGCAGTTGCGGCCCGCGTTCGTGGGCGATGCGAGGGAGCCGCGGAGTCGGTTCGGAGCGGGTAGCGCCGCGCGTGCGCGCCGGCCGGATACGGCGCGGCGGACTCTCCGCGCCGGGAGCTCCCGCGCCCCGGACGAGTCCTGGGTCACGGCACCTCGCACGGCATCTCGGTGTCGCGCCAACGTCTCGGGCGTCAATTGCGTACCGGCACGCCGGACGCTGACGCGCGATTCCCCTGCGCATTTCCAAAGGCACGCGCGTTGCTCGACGGGTGGACTCATGGAGACGCCGCCGGGAAAGGTCATCCGGTCGCTGCGCCAGGCGCTCGACATGACGCAGGCCGAGTTCGCGCGGGCCGCGGGATGGTCGGCCTCCACCATCTCGAGTTGGGAGCGCGGTACGACGCAACCGAGCCGCCTCGCGTTCAAGACCGTCCTCGCCTTCGCCGAAGAGCGCGGCGTTCGGTATCAGCCGGCGAAGGATCCGGGTGCCGCGACGGGCGCTCTCGCGCCGACGCCGGGGGCGGCGAACCTGCCGACGCTCCGTCTGGGGTCGCGTCTACCCGTGCCGCTGCCGGCCGCGTGCGATGCCCGCGACGCGGGCCGTGCGGAGTCGTTCGGAAGCCGGCGCTGGACCGACGTCGCCGCCGACGGCCCCGACGCGCTCGGCGTCTACGAGATTCCCTCGTCGGTCGACACGCGGACGGCATCGTTCGATGCGCACGTCGGCACCTTCGAGTCTCCCGCTGCCGCCGCCGCGCGACCCGACTGGAGCATCGACGCGCGCCTGCGCGTCGAGATCGGCGCGGGGAGGGGCTGGGCTCGGCGCGCTGCGTCCGTCGGCGCCGTGGTTCTCGCGCTCGCGGTCGGTGCCGGGGTGGGCGCGCTGCTGCGGAGCGGCGGGGCGGTGTCGCGGGTCGCGGCGGCGCCGTCGACGGAACCGATGCCTCCACCCGCCGAGTCCGCGCCCGCGCCCGCGCCGGCGGTCCCCGTCGAGGCGCTCGCGCTTGCGGCGGCTCCGCCGCTCGGACCGGCACCGTATGCGGCGCCGATGGCGGACGATGCTCCGGCGACGCGGGCGGCACTGCGTCCCATGCCGTCGCCGTACTCGGCGCGGCTCGAGAGCATCGTCGCCCTCGACGGGACGCGCCGTGCGACCTTTCGCGTCGGCGACCGCTCCATTGCGCTCGTGGAGGGCGATCAGCTCGGCGGTCGCACGGTCGCGCTGATCGGCAACGACGAGGTGACGCTCGTCGGCGGCGGCGTCGCCGCGCGCGTGCGGCTGGGCTTCGAGACGCCGCTCGAATAGCGCGAGAGACGTCGCGCGCGCGGAAGCCGCGGTTCCGACCCCGGCGTGGATCCCGCCTCGGGGCGCCCGCGCGCGGCTCGGTCGGCGCGATTCGCGCGGCCGAAGCCCGTCCGGCGGGCACGCGTTCGGCCAGCGGCGCGAGATGCGCTACACGTCTCGCATGCCCACGAGACTCGTCGCGCTCGTCGCCTTCGGCGCCGTGCTGCTCCTCGCTCCGCGTTGCGCGCCCGCGGACGACGGCGAGGACGCTCGCCTTGCCGCGACGCGCGCGGCGGTCGAACAATTCAAGGCCCGCTTCGTCACGATCACACCGGCGCTCGCCGAGAATCTCGACCGCCTCTACACCGAGGACGTCCATTTCCGCGACCCGATCTCCGAGGTGACCGGTCTCGAGGCGCTCCGCCGCTACTTCACCCGCTTCGCCGAGACGTCGGCGGGCGCGCGCTTCGACATCACCGACGAGGTGGTCGCGCCCGGCCAAGCGGCCGTCTTCTGGACGATGGTGATGACGAAGGCCGACGGCACCGAGGCGCGCCGCTTCCAGGGCGTGAGCCACATGAAGGTCCGCGATCGCATCTTCGAGGAGCGCGACTACTTCGACCTCGGCGAGGCCGTCTACGATCACGTACCGGTCGTCGGCTGGCTGACGCGCTTCGTGCGCTCGCGGCTCGAGTGAGCGGGTTGCGACTCGGGACGGCGCCGCGCCGACCGGCGCCGCTGCCGTGACGCGCCCGGCGGTCGTCAACTACGCGCTCTACCAGGCGGGCTGGTTCGCGTGCGTGCTCGGAGCCGCCTGGGGGCATCCGTGGCTCGGAAGCGCGCTCGGCGTGCTTCCGCTCGCGGCGCACGTCGCGCTCGTGGTGCGTCGTCGCGACGCCGTCGTGCTCGCGCTCGCGACGGCCGCGATCGGCATCGTCGTCGACGGCACGCAGATCGCCCTCGGCACGCTCCGCTTCGACGTCGGGACCGTCGTGTCGTGGCTGCCGCCCCCGTGGCTCGTGCTCGTCTGGGCCCAGTTCGCCATGACGTTCCACTTCGGGCTCGCATGGATGAAGAGACGGCCGCGCGGCGCCGCGCTCTTCGGCGTGCTCGGCGGCCCGCTCGCGTTCGTCGCCGGTCAGCGCCTCGGCGTCGTGACGCTGCACCCCGCGCTCTGGCCGAGCCTCGCCTCGCTCGCCGTCACGTGGGGCATCGCCATGCCCGCCGCCGCGTGGCTCGCGGCCCGTCAGAGCGGCCGCCCCGGCATCGCGGCGTATCGGTGGGGCTAGCAGGGCCTAGCGCAGCGGGCACCGCGTCGGTGCGTGACCCACGTACGCGACGCAGCGATTGCAGTGCGTGCAGAGCGAGCCGTCGAAGTCGCCGGCCTCGATGCGACGGACGAGGTCGGGCTGCCGGATCAGCGCGCGTCCGAGCGCGAGGAGCTCGAAGCCTTCGTCGAGCGCCGCTTCCATGGTGGCCTGCTCGTTGACGCCGCCGAGCAGCATGAGGGGCAGCCGGACGGCGGCGCGGAAGCGGCGGGCGAGCGGCAGGAAGAAGGCTTCCTCGAACGGATAGTTTCGCATCAGCAACGTCGCACCGACGCGGAGCGCGATCCGCCGCACGGGATTGCGCTCGCGCCCGAAGAGCTCGACGAGCGGCGAGGCGCCGCGCATGAGGAACATCGGCGTCTTCGTGGTGTGCCCGCCCGTGAGCTGCAAGCCGTCGAGGGCGCCGTCCGCTTCGAGCAGACGCGCGACCGCGATCCCGTCGTCGCTGCGGAGGCCGCTCGCGAACCCGTCCTCCATGTTGAGCTTGGCCCAGATCGCGACCGCACGTCCCGCCGCCTCGCGCACCGCGCGTACGATCCGGCGCGGGAAGCGCGCCCGGTTCTCGAGACCGCCGCCGTACTCGTCGCGGCGCTTGTTGTTGTAGGGCGAGAGGAACTGGCTCAGCAGGTAGCCGTGTCCGACGTGGACCTCGATGCCGTCGAAGCCGGCATCGACGGCGATCCGCGCCGCCGTCGCGAAATCGCGCTCGATGCGGTCGAGATCGGCGAGGCTCATGGCGCGGGCGAAGCGCTGGGCATGCAGGCTGAACGTGCCCGAGGGGCCGAGCGGCCGCGTCCCCGTCGCTTTCGGATCCGCGAACCACCCGGCGTGCCCGATCTGGATCGCCGCCTTCGCGCCTTCGGCGTGCATCGCCGCGGCGAAGCGGGCGAGACCGGGCGCCGCCGCCGGGCGCATCACGATCTGATCCTTGAAGGTGCGCCCGTCGGCGGCGACGGAGCAGTAGGCGAGCGTCGTCATGGCGACACCGCCCGCGGCGATCTCGCGATGCCAGTCGACGAGCGCGTCGGTCACCAGCCCGTCCGCGGCGCGGGTCTCGTAGGTGGCGCACTTCACGATGCGGTTCCGCAGCGCGAGCGGCCCGAGGCGCGTCGGGCTGAGGATCGGGCTCAGGGTCACGGCGCGCGACATCGCATCAGCCTGGTGGGATTGGCAAGCGGTTGGATGAAATTTGGTAGCGCTAGGGAACCTCTGCACAGGTGGGTTCCGAGCGAGAAGTGCGAGCCGCCCCGAGCGCCAGGCGCGAAGCCCGACCGCGTATCTGCACGATACGCCGAGGGCGTCGCGCCGCCGTCGATCGGGGATGGATCGCGCTTCGTAGCCGGGAAGCCACCTGTGCAGAGGTTCCCTAGATCGTAGACGCCGACAGCCGTCGCAGGCAACGAATCGCTCGCTCTAGGCTGCCGGAACGGCGGCTGGCGACGTCTGGCCGCCATGAAGAAGAACTGATCGATCGGGTTCCCGAACGAGCTGCGGAACGATGTGGAGATAGCGAATCGATTCAAAAAATACGGTCAAGTCTCGGAACGAGCGGTTGACGTTGACCTGCTCGAGATGTGTTTGCGTCAGTTGGTCTGGGTCGCGTTTGTCGTCTCCGTTAGGTCGTTCCAGCAGAATACGTTCGTCCCGAATTACTCTCTCCTTCGTGATCCTCGCTCTCCGCTTGTCCTGGTTGAAGCCGAGCTCGTATTCCCAGCGGGACGCCGTTTGGTGAGTTTGGATCACCGCTCGGAGCTCGATGTCAGGATAACGGCGAGCCGCGAGGCATCGGATGGCCTTGACCCCACCGCGACGGCGGACCGCTTCCTGGAAACCTCCACCCGGAGAAGCAAGATCGCGAAGAAAACGAAAGGCGTCCAGAAAGTTGGATTTACCCGCGGCATTGGGACCTACAAGAAAAACACGCGTTTTGAGGTCGACGTCACATGCTGCGAAGTTCTTCCAGTTCCGCATGCGGATATTTGCAAAATGCTGCGAGGCTTCTTCGCTCATCGGTCGATCCTTCGCGTGCGATCCCGTGTGACGACTCGTCAGTTTCTCTCTTCGCTCGGATGCTGACTTCTTACAGGGTGATAGCCGCAACCAAAAGAGCAACATTGCTCGCGTTGCTAACGCGGTGATCGCCGCCCCCCGCGCACCTCGACGCGCGCGACCGCGAGCGCCCGGCGCCGCGCGTCGACGAGCTGCACGACGTGCCTGCCGGGCGTCGGCTCCCAGAGGGTGAGCGTGGCGGCGGGACCGAGGTCGGCGTCGTCGACGCGCCAGCGCACGCCGGCGGCGGCGCCGGCGACCTCGAGGGGGACGCGCTGGCGCTCGCGCGGGATGTCGGGATCGAGCGCGACGATCGTTCCGTCGACGGGTGTGACGATGCGCGGCATTCCGTCCGCGAGCCGGCGCGCCGGGGGCTCGGTGCCGGCGACGAACCATTCGCGCCGCGCGGGCTCGACGCCGTCCGGAAAGTCGACGGTCGCGGCGACGAGCCCGGCGGGCGGAAGCGGCGCCGCGCTCGGCGTCGCGCGATGGAGCCACGTCATCACCTCGAGCCACACGGGCGCGGCGCCGCTCACGCCGCTCACGTCGTGCATCGGCGCGCCCGACGCGTTCCCGACCCAGACGCCGACGGTGTAGCGCTCCGAGAACCCGAGGCACCAGTTGTCGCGCATCTCCTTGCTGGTGCCGGTCTTCACCGCGGTGCAGAAGCGCGTGGCGAGCGCGCTCTCGAGACCGAAGGTCGTGCTGCGGCTCTCGCGGTCGGCGAGGATGTCGGTCACCTGGAACGCGGTCGCCGCGGAGAGCACGCGCGTCGGCGGGACGACCGTGGCGTCCGGCGTCACCCGGAGCGGCGACCAGAGGCCGCCGTTCGCGAGCGCACGGTAGGCGTCGACCAGCTCGACGAGCGTGACGTCGACCGCGCCGAGCGCCAGCGCCGGACCGTAGAAGTCGCCGTCCTCCGTCGCGGCCGTGAAGCCGAGCGCGCGCAGGAGCGCCACGAACGCGTCGCCGCCGACCAGCCCGAGCGTCCGGACCGCGGGGACGTTCAGCGAGGAGGCGAGCGCCGTGCGCGCGCTCACCAGGCCGCGGAACTGCGCGTCGTAGTCGCGCGGCCGATAGAGACCACCCGCGACGGCGAGCGCGAGCGGCGTGTCCTCGACGAGCGACGCCGGCGTGAGGAGGCGGCGCTCGAAGGCGAGCCCGTAGAGGAAGGGCTTGAGGGCGGACCCGGGCTGCCGGCGCCCGCGCACGGTGTCGACGAAGCGGGCGTGCGAGAGCGCGCCGCTGCCGCCCACCCATGCCAGCACGTCGCCGCTCGCGTTGTCGGCGACGAGGACGGCGCCGTCCTCGACGTTGCGGCCGTGCAGGACGCTGAGCGCGCGCGTGAGCGCGTCGCGGGCCACGCGCTGCGTGCCGGCGTCGAGCGTCGAGGTGACGGGTGCGTCGTGGCCCGCGAGCAAGCGCCGTCCGAGATGCGGCGCCAAGTCGACGTGCGCGGCGTGGCCGCGCCCGTCGAGGTGCGTCGCCGCGCGCGTGATCGCGTCGCCGTCGGCGGACGCCCCGCTCGCCCCGGCCAGCGCCCGCGCGCGCCGCACGACGATGTCGAGGTCCGCGTTCGGGTTTCGCAAGAGCGCCGCCAGCACCAGCGACTCCGCCGCGTCGAGCCCGTGCGGCACCTTGTCGAACAGAACGACGCCGCGGCGCCGATGCCGCGCAGCTCGCCGCGAAACGCGACGCGGTTGAGATAGGCCTCGAGGATCTGGTCCTTGCTCCAGGTGCGCTCGAGGGCGAGCGCGAGCCGCATCTGGCGGAGCTTCTGGCCGATCGTTCGCCCGCCGCGGCGCGGGGCGAGCGACGGATCGAGGAGCGCCGCGAGCTGCATCGTGATGGTGCTGGCGCCGCGCGCGGCGCCGCCGTGGAGCCGGCCGAGCGCCGCGGCGACGAGCGCGCGCGCGTCGACGCCGGGATGCGTGCGGAAGCGACGATCCTCGGCCGCGACCACCGCCGGGACGACGGTCGGCGAGAGGTCGGCGAGCGCCGTCCACGCCAGGCGGCGCTCGCCCGCGTCGGTACGAAGCTCGGAGACGACGCGCCCGTGGCGGTCGAGCAGCGGCACGTCGGACGGACGATGGCGCGCCCGCACGGCGGCGAACGACGGGACCGTCGTGGCCGCGACCGCGTACCACGCGCCGACCGCCGCCGCGACCAGCAGCGCGCCGCCGAGCGCGAGCGCGGTACGCAGTGCGGGGCGGCGCCTCACGGTGCGACGTCGAGCGCCGGGTTCGGGATCTCGCCGAAGATGTCGGGCGCGTAGAGCGCTTCCACCCGCGTCGGCGGCAACGCGAAGTGGCCCGCCTGGCTCAGCCGCAGCGTGTACTCGATCGTGAGGCGGCCTTTCGGCACGAACTCGTAGTAGGCGCGGAAGCCGTCGAAGGCCCGCTCGACGAAGACCGGGGTCGGACCGTCGGGCGGCGTCGTGCCGTTCGCGAGCATGGCGTCGCCGCCGAGGCCCGTGCCGACGTGCGACGCGCCCGCGGGGATCGGGTCGTCGACGACCACCCACGTCATGTCGCGATCGGCGTCGATGTCGAGCCGGACGCGCAGCACGTCGCCGCGACTCGTCCGGCCGGCGGTGCGGGTCTCGACCGGCGTCACCGTCTTGGTGATGCGATAGCCCGCGGCGAGCGGCTGCGTCAGCGGCATCGCGGCGCGCGTCGCGATCGTCGCCCAGGGCCGGCCGCTGCCGCTCTGCTGCACCACCAGCTCGCCGCTGCCGCCGCTCGGCCACGGCAGCGCGAGGCTCGCGCCCGCCGGCATGGTGCTCCAGTCGAGGGTGCGCTCCGCGCCGGCGAGCGTCGCACGCGCCGTGCCGGCGACCGGCGCGGTCTCGAAGGCGGCGGCGAACTTCTCGATCGCGAGCGTGCCCCACGCGTTCGCGACCGTCGTCGACCACGCGCCGCGCCGTTGCCGGCCGAGCGCGCCCGCGACCATCCGCGGCAGCTCGTCGCGCCACGCGCCGTGCTCGAGGAGCGTCAGCACGAGGCGCACCGCGTTCACGTCCGGGTCGCTCATCAACCAGTAGAGGCGGTCGCCGTCCTCGGTCGAGAAGGAGAGGCTCGTGCCGCCGACCCGGAGCCGCGCGCGCAGCTGCTGCTCGACCTCGGCGAGGCGCGCCGGGTCGGGCCGCTTCGCGATCCGGTGCAGCACGCTCCACCAGTCGATCAGCGCCGACGTCGGCCAGGCCGCGGGCTCGAAGGTGACCGTGCTCATCAGCGCGGGCTCGACGGCGCCGACCCGCGAGAGCGCCTCGAGCGCCGCGAGCTTGCGGAGCGCCAGGTCCGCCGTCCTGAGCGGCGGCGCGGTCGCGAGGGTGCCGCTCACGAAGCGACGCAGCCCCTCTTCCATGTTGGTTCGCACCCGCTCGGGGAGCTCGAGTCGCGCGGCGGTCGCGATCGACAGCACGTACGCGGTCAGCACCTCGCTGCCCGACTCGCTCGTCGGGAAGTACTTGAGCAGCCCGTTCGCGTCCGCATAGGAGGGCAGGGCGGTCGCGATCTCGTGCCAGAGCCCCGCGTCGCGGAGGGCGACGGCGCGCGACACGCGCTGCTCGAGGCAGCGATACGGATACCGGCGCATCGCCTCGCGCACGCCGTCGAGCCCGGCCGCGAGGCTCGGCGCGAGCGTGACGCGTACGCCGCCGCGGTCCGGGAGCGCGTCGGCGGGGCGCGCGAGCGCTTGGCGGACGCCGTTCGCGTCGAGCTGCACGAGCGTCGCCTGCAGCGTCCGCACCGGCACCGCCGGGCGCACCTGCTGCACCGCGCGCACCTCGTCGGCCCGCGCACCCTTGGCCGTCGCGGTGATGGTGTACGTGAGGTGGTCGACGCCGACCGGGATGGTCACGTCCCAGCCGACCACCTGTGCCGCGCCCGCGGCGAGCGTCACGTGCTGCTCGGGGAGCGTCGCGACCCCGTCGATCGTGCCGGCGAGCGCCAGCTCCAACGGGTGCGCGGTCGTGTTGCGGACGGTGAACTCGGCGCGGAAGCGGTCGCCTTCGCGCACCAGCGGCGCCAGGCCCGGGAGGATCATCAGGTCCTGCGTCGAGCGGATCGAGGTGCCGCCGGTGCCGAAGCGGTCGAGGCCGCTCTCCGCGACCGCGACGATGCGGAAGCTGGTGAGCGAGTCGTTCAGCGGCACGTCGACGGTCGCGCGCCCGCGCGCGTCGAGCGGCACGCGCCCGTTCCACAGCAGAAGCGTGTCGAACAGCTCGCGGGTGGCGCTCCGTCCGCCGCCGCCGCCGTGCGGCAGCGCCTTGAGGCCGTAGTGCCGCTTGCCGATGACCTGCATCTGCGCCGTCGCGGTCGTGACGCCGTAGCCGCGCCGGCCCATCATCGCGTCGAGCAGATTCCAGCTGTTGTTCGGCGCGAGCTCGAGCAGCCCTTCGTCGACGGCGGCGAGCGCGATCTCGCTCCCGGGCGCGAGCGGCGTCCCGTCGGCGCTGCGCACGGCGACCTTCACGTGCGCCGTCTCGCGCACGCGATAGACCGGGTGCTCCGCCGCGACCCGCACCTTCAGCTCGTGCGCCCTCCAGCCGACGTGGATCTCGGCGATGCCGAGCTTGAAGGTCGGCTTCCGAGGTCGACGAGCGCCGTCGGCTGCACGTCGCCGACGCGGCCGCGGACCGCCAGCACCGAGACGAACATGTTCGGCGCGTACTCGGGACGAATCGGCACCTCGACGACCGGGTCGGTGCCGGCGAGCGGCACGACGCGCGCGTCGACGACGCCCTCGCGCTCGATCGTGACGAGCGCCGTCGCGGCGCGAAACGGCATGCGCACCTGGAGGCGGGCGGTCTCGCCGGGCTCGTAGCGGCGGCGCTCGGGGAGCACGTCCATGCGATCGCTGTCGCTGCCGCCGAACCACCATTCGCCGCCCTCGCCGGCGACCCACACGTCGCCGTGCGCCGCGGATCGGCGGCCCGCGTCGTCGGTCGTCCAGGCCTCGAGCACGACGTCGCCGGTCGTGCCGACGGGGCCCGTGCAATGCAGCATCCCGTGCGCGTCGGTCGTGCCCTGGCAGACGGTGCCGAGCCGCTTGGTCTCGACCGTGCTGTCGTAGGCGTAGAAGCCGCCGACGACGCGCGTTCGGTGCGAGAAGACCTTGCGCGAGAACGCGTCGAGCTGCACGGTCGCGTTCGGGACGGGCGCGCCCGCGACGTCGACCACCGCGACGCGCGCCCCGACCGTAGCGCGCGCCCCGGCCCAATCGTCGGGTGCGATCGCGACGAGCCGCTGCGCGGGCCAGATCGGCACCGTCGCGGAGACCGTCTGCACCTCACCGTTCGGGTCGCGAAACGCGAGCTCGGTGCGGAGCGAGATCGGCGTCGTGCCGGTCTTGAGGTCGGTGATCGTCACGCGCCCGGTACCGGCCGCGTCGAGGGTCGTCGTCAGGCGCTGATGGATCTTCGGGGCCGCCGTCTCCTCCTCGTCCGCTTCTTCGTCGCCGCGATGGACGAGCCCCTCCGTGACCGCGCCGTTGGCGAGCGTGAAGCCCTCGAGGTCGTCCGACGCCTCGGGCGTCCGCGGCGACACCTGCGCCCGCACTACGACCGGCAGCCCGCTCGCGGCGCCGCCCGCGAGATACTGCACCGCGAGGTCGACGGGCACCGCCGTCGCCTGGATGAGCGGCCCCGTCGGCAGCTGCAGCACGCCCTTCATGAGCGGCACGCGGAACTCCTCGACGCGAAAGCCGCCGGCGATCCAGTCTCCGGGGTTGGCGTACGAGCTGTCGTACTCCTCCTCGCCCTCGCCGCCGGTCGCCTCGCTCGCGGCGCGCGCCTTCGCCATCGCGGCGTTCAGGAGGTGCACCTCGTAGTAGCCGAGCTTCGCCTCGCGCGGGATCGCCCAGGTGCTCTCGGCGACGCCGGTCGCGTCGAACGCGAGCGGCTGCTCGTAGTGCTCGTCGCTGCCGACGTGGACGATCGAGAGCGTCGTCGGGAGGTCGGCGGGGGCGGCGACGCCGAAGCCGCGCAGGCGCTTGGTGCGGAAGAGATGCTTCATGTGCACCGTCTCGCCGGCGCGGAAGAGCGGACGGTCGAGGATGGTGTGGGCGGCGGCGCCCCCGCTCTCGTCGGCGTCGGGGAGCTGATAGCGCCAGGGCTCGATGCCGTCGTCCCAGCTCGAGTGCACGAAGCTCACGTCGTCGCCGCTGCGCGCGGTGACGAGGAGGCCGTCGTAGAGCCGCCGGAGCGCCACCGTCTGCGAGGTGTCGAACACGGCGTCGTCCGGTACGCCGCGCGTCGGGCACGTCGGCAGCGCGCTGAAGGCGGGCAGGTCGGGGATGCGCGCGAGCCCGTCGGCGTCGGTCGTCGCCGCGTGTACGAGGGTGCCGTTGCAGTCGCGGATCGTGACCGCGGCGCCGGCCACCGGACGCGCCTCGTCGAGCGTCGTCACCCAGACGATCGACTGCTCGGCGCCCCACTTGAAGTGCACCGACAAGTTGGTGACCAGCGCCGCGGTCGGCACGTACATCGGACGCGGCTTGGCGAGCAGCGAGGCGCCGAGGCGCGCGCTCTCGAGCTCGACGATGTAGAGACCCGGCGTCTCGAACGGGATCCCGACGACCTCGAAGGCGCGCTCGCCGTTCGGCTTCGGGAGCGTGAAGGTCTTGATGGTGCCCGGTCGGGCGGTGGGCGCCGGCGCCGGCGGCGCCTGCGCCCCCTTGCGGGTGCTGCGCGGCGGCGCCGTGGTCTTCGCCGGCGGTGCGAACACCGAGACGTCGCGGCTCGCGGCGCCGACGCGACGCAGCCACGGCAGGATCTCGGCTTCCTGCTCCGGCGCGAGCCGCATCACGTTGCCGGTGACGCCGAGGGCGTGGACCCGCGCGCGCGCCTCGGGCTCGAGGTTGCGGAGCGTGACCGGCAGCGTGGATCCCGCCTTCGACTCGACGATGCCGAAACGCGCGTTGAACTTGGCGAGCGGCGGCAGCTCGCCGGTCGTCACGGTCAACGGGTAGCGCCCGGCGTTCACCGGCGTCCGCGCGCTCTCGTCGGCGAGCCCCGCGGGAAGCGCGACGCGAAAAGTCGCCCGCTCGGGAAAGGGACCGGGAAACGAGATCGCGTTCACGAGCGAGACGTCCTCGTCGCTCTTTGCGTGCGGGCGCGGCGTGCCGTCGGCGGCGAGGAGGGTGACGCCTTCCGCCGCGATGCGCGTCACGGGCGCGGAGAACTCGACCCGCATGTCGCCGACCGGATTGCAGGCGGCGCCGCGCTTCTCGCGGAGACAGCCGAACGTCACGGTGAACGCGGGCCGCGCTTGGAAGCCGACGCGCTGCTCGCTGGTGGTGGCGATGCCGGAGGTGGTCGCGACGCCCGGGCCCCACACGAGCGTGACGTGCGCCCCGTTCGGAAACGCCTGGGTCGCGCGGACGATCACGTGCGGACCGCGTCCGAAGCGCGGCGAGGTTTTGAGGATGGCGTCGTGCTCGGCGCCGGTGACGACGCGGGCGCCGATGCGCTCCGGGAGGCCGCTCACCTCGAAGCCGACGTGCGCCGGGATCGACGCCGGATCGACCTCGGCGTCGAGCGCCAGGACGAAGGCCTGGTCCTCCTCGATCGAGCGCGAGTCCTCGTAGGGCGCGGTGTCGCGGATCGCCGGTCCGCCGGTATCGAGCGCGAAGACCGCGCCGGGCGTGATCGCGGAGCCGTCGAGCGCGCGCACGTCGGGGCGGAGCGTGAAGCGACACCGGATGCCGGCGGGAAGGGTCTCGGCGAAGTCGTACGACCAGGTGCGGCTGTCGAGCCAGCGCGAGGTGCCCTTTACGGTCGCCGGGCAGTCGACCGTGAAGGGGTCCGCGGGCGCCCGTGGGTCGCCGAGCGCGATCATCGGATGCGCGAAGCGCGCCGTCGCTTGGCGCACCTGCTTCACGCTCCCCTGGGGAGCGAACTCGATGCCGACGGGACCCGTCGGCGTCGGTGTCGGCGACGCGGCGTGGACGATCCCGTACGCCAACGACCCCGCCAACGCGGCTGCCACCCACCAACCGGGCGTCGTCATGGCGGCGATTCCTTGCACATCGCGCCGAGCGGCGCACCTGCCGCCGTCGCTGTCGCACGGCGCCGTCGCCTCGCGTTCGAACGTCACCCGAGCGCGGCGGTGCTGCACGATCCGCGCTCGCGTCGTGCGAGCGTGCAAGCGCTCCGGTCATCGCCCGCGCCGACGGCTCGGCGCCAGCGGACGCCATGGCGTGTCGGGCGCAACTCCGCGCAGCGGCGAGCCGTTTCGGCGGCGCGGCGTGTGCCGTCCGGTGTCGCCGGCCGATCGGCGCCTTCCTTGCTGTTCCAGGTCACCGATGCCCGCGACCGTCCTCGTCATCGCCGACCGCCTCGACATCGCGACCTTGATCGGCCGCTGCCTCACGGGTGTCGGCATCCGCTCGCTGATCGCGAGCGACGTGCGCCACGCGGGCTGCCTCCTCCAGCGCGAAAGCCCCGACGCCGTGATCCTCGACCTCGCGGCCCCGGGTCACGGCGACGCCGTCATGCAGTGGCTCCGTCGCGACCCCGCGCGCGCCGCGATGGCCGTCGTCCAGGTGAGCGCGCTCGCGCGCCACGGCGCCGCTCCCCGCGGCGAGGTGCGCGCCGACGTGCGCGTCCCGAAGCCCTTCACACCGCGCCAGATCGCCGACGCCGTCCGCACCGCGCTCGCCCGCCGCGCCGTGCGCGAGCGGATCGGGGTGCCGCCGGCGGCGGCGGCAACCGTGGTGCCTGGTGCGCGCCCGGCAGCGCCGCTCACCGCTCCCGCGCCGGTCCGGGCGCAACGCGGGGGCGTGACCTGGCGGGACACCGGCGCTAAGTAAGGTGCACCAGGGGGGCAGGAACATGCCGACGCAGAAGCTGATCCCCAACGTCGACCGCCGTCTCGGCGCATGGATCGGAGTCCGGGAACGCGTCCGACAGGAGCCGCGGCGCGCGACGAGCCCGACCATCACCCTGTCCCGGCAGTTCGGCTGCGAAGGCTACCCGCTCGCCGAGACGCTGCAGGCATTGCTCAGCGAGCGGACCGGCGAGACGTGGACGGTCTTCGACAAGGCGCTGATCGAGCGCGTCAGTCGGGAGACCAAGCTGTCCGAGCGCCTGTTCGGCAGCATCGGAGACCAGCCGGCGTTCCTCGACGCCCTCGCGAACGTCGTCCACAGCTGGCGCAGCCAGAGCGAGGCGTACGCGCTCCTGGCGCGCTACATCGTCCGCATCGCGCGCGAGGGCAACGCGATCATCGTCGGACGCGGCGGCGCGGTCGTCACCGGCGAGCTGCCGAACTGTTTTCACTTCCGCCTCGAGGCCCCGCGCGAGCACCGAATCGAGTCGATCCGTGAACGGCTCGGCGTCGACCGCGCCGAGGCCGACGCACTGGTCACCAAGCACGAGCAGCGCCGCGAGCGCTTCCTGGAGCGCTTCCTCCACTGTTCGCTCGCCGACACGCGGCACTACCACGCCGTGTTCAACACGTCCCGCAGCACGGTCGAACGGATCGCCCAGAGCATCGTCACGCTCATGCCGTGAACGGGGCGGCGGCGTTCGTCCCGCCGGCGCTCGATCGGCATGCGAATGCGCCGGCGCCGCGCCGCGATCCGTCGGCCGGCCGACCTCACTTGCAGCGCAGCGTCGTCGCCTTCTTGTTGAACGCGCAGAGCGGCGACGGGGCCGGTCCGGTGAAGGACGTGGCCGCGCATTGGCCGCCGGTCGCGGTCGGGGCGTCGATCACGACGGTCGCCGTGAGCGGGAGGTCGGCGGGGGTCGGCGCGAGGGTTGCGTGCGCGCCTTTGACGCTCATCTTGAGCGTGCCGGGCGTCTTGGTGCTGGTCTTGATGGCGACCTTGGTGATGCCGCTCACGCCGAGCTTGTTGCGATAGCTCCACGAGGTCGGGTGGGCGAGCCAGTTGGCGCCGCCGGGAATGGTCACGTCGAGGAGCGCCGCGCCGCTCGCCGTGGTGAGGAGGAGGCGCACGCCGTTGGTCGCGGGGTCGATCGGCGGCGCGAGCGGAACGGTTGCGGTGCCGCTCAACGTCAGGGTTTCGTTCCCGGTCGGCGCGCCGAGCTTCGCGAGCGTGAGCTTCGGCTTCAGCATGAGCGCCGGGCCGGTGCACGGATCGCAGACGTCGCCGAGGCCGTCGCCGTCGCCGTCGAGCTGCGCCGGGTCGGCGACCGTCGGGCAGTCGTCGAGCGGATCGGCCCACCCGTCGCCGTCGGTGTCGCCGGCGGGCGGCACCGACGCCGGGTCGGCGGGATCGGCGCCGGCGTCGAGCTCGTCCCGATCGGGGAAGCCGTCCTCGTCGCGGTCGATGCCGATGCGGGTCGCGGTCGCGGTCGGGACGACGGTGAAGGTGATCTCGCCGCTCGCCGCGGCCGCCTGCCGAAGCGTCGTCGTGCTCGCGACCTCGCTCGCACGGTCGGATTGGAACGTGCCGGTGCCGGGCAGGTACACCCACCCGCGCGCGCTGCCGCCGAGCCTGCCCTTGGCGACGACGCCGACGTCGCCCGTGTCGGCGAGCGTCGTCATGTCGGCGAGGAGCTGGATCACGCCCGCCGTCGCTTTGTTGGCGGCGTCGACGGTGATCTGCGTGCCGACCGCGGGGTGCGTGTCGGTCGGGAAGCACATGAGGAACGCTTCGAGGTCGCGGCGGTCGGCGTCGCCGGCCGCGCCGGTGGGGAAGGTGAAGCGCGACTGCTGCAAGAAGTCGACGATGGTGTCGAAGCTGCCGTCGTGACCGAAGCCGAAGCCGCGGTTGTTCGTCTGCGACGTGAAGTCGAGGCCGGCCTTCTTGTAGAGGTCGCGGAGCTGCGGGACGTTGATCGTCTGCGGGTCGCCGAGCAGGTTCCCCGAGACGACGATGGCGCCCGCGCCCGTCGGCAGCGTGTGGCAGGTGACGCAGGTCGTCGCCGACTGATCGAGCGCCGCGGTCAGGAAGAGCGTCTCGCCGTTCGCCGGGTCGCCGCCGTAGCCCGGCACCGACGGCGGCAGGCCGTCGGTGAAGGTGCGATGCGGATTCGGTTGGAAGCGGATGGTCGCGATGAAGGCCTCGAGCTTCGTCATCTCGGCTGCTGTCGGCGGCGCGTCGGCGCCGAGCAGGCCGGTGAAGCCGACGGTGAACGCCGCCATGTCCTCGCGGTCGCCGCGCCAGTGCAGCGGCTCCGTCCCGACGCTGCCGACGAGCGTCTGCGTCATCATGGGGCCCTTCATCGGGTGCCAGTCGTCGCACGTGCCGACGAGGCCGGTGCCGACGTTGCACGGCTGGTTCACCGCCTTCATCGCGCCCTGCGGGTCACCGAGGTCCCAGTCTTCCGTGTCGCGCGTGGCGTCGACGTGGCAGCCGGCGCACGCGAAGTTGCCGAGCTGCGACGTCAGGTGCGCGTCGTAGAGGAAGGGCCGGCCGTCTTTGATGACGGCCGGTGTCGGGTCGTAGAAGCTCGCGCGCCCGACCTCGGTGTCGGTGCTCGTGTCGAGCGACGAGACGGTCGCGTCGAAGCGGTTCAGCACGTAGAGGCGGCTCCGGGCCGCGTCGAGCACGATGCCGGTCGGTCCCTGCCCGACGTCGATCGTCGCGAGCCGCGCGCCGGTGTTGGCGGCTGCCTTGATCACGTTGTTCGAGCCCATGCCGGTCACGTAGACGGCGCTGCCGTCGGTCTTCCACACCACGCCGCGCGGGTCGCTGATGCCGATGTGGCGCTCGGCGGGCGTCGCGCTCGTCTTCAGGAGCTGCGGGTTCGGCGGGTTCAGGAAGAGGTGCTGGTTCAAGTCGACGATGCCGGCGATTGCGCCGATGTTGTTCGGGTCGATGAAGCCCATGCGGATGCGGAGGTTGTTGCGCGCCGACTCCTCGAAGCGGTGCTCGTTCGGGCCGTAGGTGCCGACCGGCGTCACGCGCCCGGTCGCGGGGTTCACGGCGATCGCCATGTTGATGTTGAGGACGTTCTTCGCGTACGCGACCGCGAGGTCCGAGACCTGGATCGACGCGACGTCGTTCTCGTTCAGGTTCCACGTCACGAGCGCGTCCCAGACGTGCTGGTTGTCGTCCTTCCAGTTGGAGCCTTCCTTGTTGATGATGAGGCCGGTCGGCGGCGGCGTCGGGAGCCCGCCCGCGATCGGCGGATTGAAGCTCGCTCCGCTGTTGGGCGGCGGGTTCACGCCGCCGTACGGGCCCGCCGGATCCGAGACGATGCTCGCGGGCAGGATCATCGAGCGGTTTCCCGACTCGAAGATCGCGACGTAGACGCGCGTGCCGTCGGTCGCGAGCGCGCGCGGGTTCTTGCCCTGGATCGCGACCGTGGTCGGCGCGGTCGCGAGGCTCGCGGGGTCGAAGACGAGGACGCTGTTCTCCTCCGAGATGCTGACGAACGCCCGCGCCGGCGCGCCCGCGAAGATCACGTCGGCCGGCTCGTCGCCGACGGTGAGCGTCGTGCGGACGTTCTGGGTCGCGAGGTCGACGACGCTGACGCTGTCGGAGACGCGATTCACCACCCACGCCTCGCCGTTCGTCCGCGCCCGGACGCTCACCGGATCGAGGCCGACCGGGATCGACGCCGCGTGCACCGGCAGCGCCCCACCGAGCGTGAAGACCTCGAGGCGGTCGTCGGCGGTGTTGACGACGAGAAGCGTCGTGCCGTCCGGCGTCATGTCGACCGGATGCACGGGCGGGCTCTCCCAGTTGACGAACGAGCCCTGCGCGGCGGCGGAGACGGCGGTCGCGAGAATCAGAAGAGCGGCGGCGAGGATGCGGGTCGGCATGACAGGCTCCTGGGAAAGGCGTTGGCGGTCGTGCGGCAGCGAGCACCTTCCGTGCCGTCGGCGCCGCTCGTCGTGTCGCTGCGAAGCTCCTCCGGCGCGGTACCGAAGCGCGGCCACGGCGCTACTTTCGTGACGGTGCGGGGCGTCGCCGCGGGAAAATTCCCGCGGACGCGCGCTTGATCGTAGAGGCACAGAATCCGCCGGCACCTCCGTTCATGGTGCCTGTAACGCTTCAGTACCGTCGGAACGCGCCCGCTAGTTGGACCGGACGCAGGTCTTGGGCTTGAGTGTCGAGATGCCCGTATGCCCAGTGCCGTCTCGATTGTTGAACATGTGGAACGCCGTCCCCTTGCACGTATAGGCGACGAGATGCCCGGAGTGGTCGAGAGACTCCAGTGCATCGGCCACCTTCTTGCTCATCGGGAGAATGGTATCGAAGGGCGCGGTGCTCATACGCCACGTCGGCACCTCGTCATCGTAGAAGATCTCCAGCGGCGGCGCAGGGGTCGCAAATGCCACCGCCGGCGTGAAGAGCATGGTGAGCGCAACGATCAGTCGGGTCATGGGGCGTCCTCCGTGCGGACCCTCCCATCTCGCCTTGGGCCGGTCAACGTAATACGTCGAGACCACCCGGGGCAGCAGGCAGTCGGCAGGATCGGCCGGCTCAGAACCAAGTGCTTTCGGGCCCCTCGCGCCCGTTCTGATTCGGGAGCCTCTTCGGCACTACGCCACTGATCGAATGATCGATCACAGCGCGAAGCGCGCCGCGCGAACGTAGTTGGGTGTCGCCTTGTTCTCGTAGTCCAGCCCCCCGCTCCGCCCAAAATCCAAGTCCCACGCATTCGTGCCGCCGCTCGGAAGGACACTGGACGACCAGTAATATCCCGGCTTCGTCGGTCCGGAGATCGACGCGATGACGCACGGTGGTCCCGCTCCGCAGTCGGGCGCGCTCGGATCTTTGATGCCTTTCAGCTCCACGATCGACGGCAGTCGCCAGTCGGAATGACCCGCGAAGGGGGCGGCCAGCGTCGAAGCATCCGAGGTCGTGCCGTTGAGCCTGCTGATGAAGTCGTTGGCGTCGACCCAGGTGTACGTGGAGTTCACGCAATGCACATCGTCGACGATACAAAAGCCGAGTGGCAGGATCTCGCTGGGGAGGCCTCCCGTCTTCCGCTCCCACTGAATTGCGGTGTCGTAGTCAGTGATCGTCCCGTCGCCGTTGTCGCGGTACCGGCACGCGATGGCGGCCTTCAGAGCCTTGACGGTGATCTTCGCCAGCATCGCCTGAAGCACCGGGTCGCATTTTGCGAGATCAGCGGGCTTCCCCTTGATCTGTTTCACCTGCTCCGCGGCTTGGCACTTGCGGAACGTGATCCACGCCTTCCGCTTCTGCACCAGGCACGCGCCCGTCGAGAGGACCGCGTCGGCGGTACTGGCGGCGAGCAGCAGGACCGCAACGGCGAGTGTGGCCATTGGACGGGTGAGGGTCGCCATGGGCTCCGTCTCCTTCGTGGTGGGGTCGGCGTGAGGGGCGGAATTGTGCTCCCGGCGCCGTCCGACCGTCAATGCGATTTCCCTCTCTCACCGAGGGGGATTCGTGGTACGGGGCCATGTGTCGTGTGGGGAGGCAGATCATGAGGCTACTATTGGGAGTCATGGTGGTATCGGCAGCGTCGGTGTTGCTGGCGAGCCCGGCGGGGGCGCAGGGCGCGAAGCCGCTCACGAAGTGTGCGCCGGATGCGGTGGTGGCGGGGACGGTATGCATGGATACGTACGAAGCGAGCGTGTGGCGGGTGTCGGATTCGACGGGGGCGAACAAAGGTCTGGTGAAGAAGATCCGGCAGGGGAAGGTGACGGTTGCGGATCTGACGAAAGGCGGCGCGACGCAGCTCGGCGTGGCGAGCGACGACTACGCGCCATGCGCGGACAGCGGACAGAACTGTGCCAATGACATCTATGCTGTGAGCGTCGCTGGTCAGACGCCCTCCGCGAGCATGACCTGGTTCCAAGCGCAGCAGGCGTGCGGCAACGCTGGCAAGCGGCTACCCTCGAACGCTGAGTGGCAGCAAGCGGTGGCCGGGACACCGGAAGGAGCGCCGTGCAATGTCAACAGCGGTCTGGTGAGCAGCACCGGCACTGGCGGCTGCGTGTCGTCATACGGGGCTTTTGACATGGTCGGCAACCTGGTCGAGTGGGTCGCGGACTGGGTGCCGCTTTCGACGACGTGCGTAGGCTGGGGTGCATTCAGCGACGACCGTCAGTGCTTTGCCGGAGCGAGCACGATGGCGAACAACGGCCCCGGTGCGCTGCGGCGCGGTGGCGGCTTCGCCGCCGGCCTCGGCGGTGCTGAAGCCGGTCCGCTCTGGATCGACGGCATCGCCCTGCCGTCCTCTTCGAGCGCCGCCGTCGGCTTCCGTTGCGCCCGCTGAACGCATTGTTGTTTGGCCGCTTGGCCCGCTGTGCTTGGGCAATCCGTGGACGGGCGGGCCATCTGTCCGTCCGCGCGTCGCCAACGGAACGATCCTGGAATCGGAACTCGGGCCGTTCAGATGCTCGCCCCGACGATTCGCGAAGGGTCATGCCAGCCCAAAGCCGGTGCGGACGGCACGTCGGGCGCGCCGCGCGATGCGCCGGCTACTGCCCGGTGCAGTAGCGCCGCACGAGATCCATCACGCGCTCGACGTCGATCGGCTTCACGAGCACGTCGATCACGCCGCGAGCGATCGCGTCGGCTCGGTTCACGCCTTCGCCGGAGATCATCACGACGGGGATGCCGGCCGTCGTGGGGTCGCGTTGCATCCAGCGCCAGAGGTCCCAACCGCTCATGCCCGGCATCCGGATGTCGAGCAGCATGAGCGACGGCGGTGGGCCGGTCTCGAGCTTGCCGAGCGCGGAAAACGCGGAGGGCGCGCGGTCCACGGCGACGCCGCTCAGCTCGAGCAACGTGCCGAGGGCGTCGAGAACGTCGTGATCGTCGTCGACGATGAGGATGTGGTTCATCGCGGGACTCGAGGGCGAGTGCTACGAGACGCGCCATGGCTAGCGCCGGTCCGGGCGTTAGTCAAAATCATCCGCCGCGAAGCGACGGGCAAGGACGTCGGCGCCGCGCGCGCCGTTCCGACGATCGGCGCCGCTCGGGCGCGTGTGCACGCGACGAACGTTCTGCCACGCCGCGCGCACGAGGTGAGGGCGCCTCCGGTCCTCCGGCCTTGCCGCGCGTGGGCCATATTTGCTCGGTTGCGGGTTGCCGGCGCGCTCCCGGCCGAGACGGACGCGTCGGCCGCCCTCACCTCGTGCGCGCGGCCCGCGCTCCCCCCGTGACCCGCCGAGGGGCGTCGGTTCGCCGCGGCGCCGTCTCTCTCGACGGTCGGCGCTGCGGAGCGCGTTCGCTCGATGTCGGAAGCTCGGAGCTGAATCGCTTGGCAGCCGTTCGGTGCCGCGGGCGCGCGGCGCTGCGGCGCCGGTCGCGATCCATTCCGGGCGTCCGGCCGTGACGATCATTGACGGGCGGGGACGCGGGCAGTAGCGAGACTGCCATGAGCGACGAGCTGTGGCGGCGCGGTGCGCGGGCGTTGGCGACGGCGATTCGGGCGCGCGAGGTGTCGAGTCGCGAGGTGCTCGACGCGCATCTCGCCCGCGTCGCGGCGGTGAACCCCATGGTGAACGCGATCACCGAGGTCCTGGCGGACGAGGCGCGCGCCGCCGCCGAGGCTGCGGACGCGGCGCTCGCGCGCGGCGACGCGGTCGGGCCGCTGCACGGCGTGCCGGTCACCGTGAAGGTGAACGTCGATGTCGCGGGGTCGCCGACGACGGCGGGCATGGCGGCGTTCGCGTCCGATCGACCGGCGGGCGACGCCCCGGTCGTCGAGCGGCTGCGCGCCGCCGGAGCGATTCCCTTCGCGCGCACCAACATGCCCGATCTCGGGCTCCGCTGGCACACCGCGAGCGCGCTCCACGGAGCGACGCGCAATCCCTGGAACCCCGAGCGCACGCCGGGCGGGTCGAGCGGCGGCGAAGCGGCGGCGATCGCGACTGGCATGAGCCCGCTCGGGATCGGGAACGACGTCGGCGGCTCGGTGCGCTGGCCCTCGCAATGTTGCGGGACGGTCGCCCTCCGCCCGACGCAAGGGCTCGTGCCGCACTACGACTCGACGGTGCCGATCGACGTGCCGATCGCTTTCCGGCTCTTTCTCACCGACGGGCCGATGGCGCGCGAGGTCGGCGATCTCGCGCTGGCGCTCGCGGTGGTCGCCGGCGCCGATCCGCGCGACCCGTGGTCGGTGAGCCCGGCGCCTGAGCCGCCGGCGCTTCCCTCCGAGCTCCGCATCGCGGTCACGACCGACCCGGCCGGTCTCGGGTGCGACTCGACCATCGTCGCGGGAGTGCGCCGCGCTGCCGATCTCCTCGCCGACGCCGGATGCCGCGTCGAGGCGGTCGAGCCGCCTGCCGTCGGCGAGGCGCACGAGCTCTGGGGGACGCTGCTTGCCGCCGAGACGCGCACGATGGTGCTGCCGTTCGCGCGCACGCTGATCTCCGCCGACGCGCTCATGGTGGTCGAGCACCTGGTGGCTGGATTCCCCGAGGTCGATCTCGCCGGCTACATGGAGGCGTTGGCGCGGCGAACGCGGGTCGCGCGCGAGTGGGCGGTCTTTCTCGATCGCTTCGACCTGGTGCTCGGTCCGGTCGCGTGCGCGCCGCCCTTTTGTCCCGACGCCGATCTCGCCTGCGAGAGCATGGCGACGATCATGCGGAGCATGCGGCTCGTGACGGCGGCGGGCAATCTCCTCGGCCTCCCGGCGGCGGTCGTGCCGGTCGGAGTCGCCGACGGCCTGCCGCAGGCAGTGCAGCTGATCGCCGCGCGCTACCGCGACGCCCGCTGCCTCGCGGCCGCGGAGATCGTCGAGCGCGCGTCGCCTCGCATCACCCCGATCGATCCGCGGGTGACCGCGTCCGTGTGAATCCCCCGGGTCCGCGCGCGCGAATAAACAATCAGCGGGTCATCGTACCATCAGCATCCGTCGCATGCTCCGACGTTCGGCCATGTGCTGCCGTTTAGGCAGCCTACGCCTCCGCACTGAGGGTGTCCGTCAGCGGAGGGGTCGGCGACGCCGTCGAGCGCGGATACCGGGCGACGCGCAGTAGCAGGCCAGTCTTTGGTCAGCCTCTAGTCAGGGACAGCTTGTCGCGAGCGGGACATCGTTGGCGAGCCCGCTCGTATCCAAGACTCCCCCGGCCGACACGCCGATGCACCCAGCTGGACCGGCGAAGAACTTGCCGCTCGCCGTCAGATCCCCGTTCGGAGCGAGCACTTCGACGACACCCGACTCGCGCGCGTCGAGCTTCCCGTGAACCTGGGCCGTGCCCGTACCGCTGTGACTGATGCGGATCTCCCCCGGGGTCGTCGTTCCGCCAACGACGAGCTGGGACGGGAACAGCGGCTGGAATCCGATCAAAGTCGCGTCGAGGCTCACGAGCCCGCCGGCGAGCGCGCCCCGGAAATCGAGCTTCGCCCAGATTTGGCTGCGAACGGGATCGAACCAATGACGGAGCAGGTCTGGGTCCCACCTGGCCCGTTAAATTTGATTTGCATATGATGCTCGGATTGCCTACGGAGGGATGAGCAAGGTCGGTGATGGCACGATGATAAAAAACTTTGGTGCTTAGTTTCGCGATAGAAACTCCACCGGGATCCTGGCTCCGAGGCGATGAGCCTACCGCTCAATCGAGTTGCCGAACCATGACGAGATCAGACTCTCTGATATCGACGGAATGAGTGGAGGGCCAGTTTTCGGATTCAAGACCATCAATGGGGAACTCCGCTATTGGATCATGGGAATCCAGAGCGGATGGGTACGAAAGCGATTCGTTTCCGGTTCTTGACCGCGGGCGAGCACTTTGCCGCGCGTCCGCGGTGATGCCGTTAGCGTCCCGCCAATTCTGCGCTGTGATCGCTACCCGCCACATTCGATCCCGTCCCGCATGACGTCGATCTTCCCCCTCTGCCGAGGACATTGATGCCTCCGTCCAGGATCAACGTCCCTCCGTCTCCGCCTTTGCCTTGGAGATTGATGCCCCTGAAGACGCTCCCATCCGTACGCGTCGGTCGTGACCGACCCGCCCGGTCCCGGCAAGGCCGCGCGCGTCGAACCGGTTTGACCACGTCTACCATGGTCCCTTGGACGCTGATGGAGCCGCCCGCTGGGCGCCGCGGACGTCGACGCGTTTGGAGGAGGCCTCACGGACTACCAGACGGTCAGCGTCGAACGGACCCATCTTTGAGGATAGCCCGCCCCGCTTGATGCTCCGTCGCACGGATCTTCCAACTGCAAGAACGGCAACCGTTCTGAGGTTACCGACCGTCGTCACTCAAAGACCGCTGGTTCATGCTTCACGCATCCGCCCCGCCATGCAGTCGGCACGTTTGAGAAGATGGGCGGTGGCGGTGCCTGTCGAAGTCGACGAAACCTTCATCGGCGGCCACGCGCGCTTCATGCACAAGCACAAGCGCGCGCGAGAAGATCACCGGCACGGGCGGCATCGGGCAAGGCCGCTGGTCATGGGCTCTTGCATCGACCGCGAAGACCGGCAGAAGGTGCGCGTCAAGTAGTCATGCCTGACCGCAAGCGGACGACGCTCCACGCGAGGTTCGCGCACGTCGATGCCGGGCTCCGAGCTCTTGACCGACGATTTCGCGTCGTATGTCGGCCTCGAAGGACTCGTGCACCAAGTTCGTCAACCACGCCGAGAAGTACGTGCGAGGGCAACGTCCACACGAACGGCATGGAGAACTTCTGGTCGCTGCTGAAGCGCGCGCTCAAGGGCACCTACGTCTGCGTCGAGCCCTTTCATCTGTTCCGCTACCTCGATGAGCAGGCGTTCCGCTTCAACGAGCGCAAAGCACGCAGGATGGCGACCGCGGTCGTTTCCGTTGAAATCATGCACCAATGTCTCCGGGCCGACGCCTTACCTATAAGCAACTGACAGGCAAGCGTCTCGGTCGGGGATGGCCTTCCGGTAACCACGCCCGATCCCCGCGGTCTCGATGCCGCATACACGAAGACACGAAACGACACACTAGGGAGTCGCGACCGTGAAAGCGTCTCAGCGATGACGCACGATTGCCCTTGCGTGCGATTAGAGGTTGTCGGGGTCGTCGCACAGGACGGGGCTCCGGCACGCGAGGCGACCATCAGAAGCGCGACGGTCGCCAGCAGCGTATGCATCCGACGACGGCAATGCCGTGTGGGTACCGCGAGCGTAACTCTTCGATCGGTTGCGGCCGGCACTTGGGATTCGGGATTCCAATATCTTCGCGCGCGGGGTGCTCCTATTACGCCAGTAATTCTTTCGACGATCAGAGCACAGCCCGGCGCTCTTAAAGTGAATTTCTATTTTGCGCTGAACTGGATCCGTGGCGCGTATCGAAGCCGGTGTGATGCCAGTTTGACTATTGGTCGCTTTAATAACTCTGTCCTGAGTATCTTCGTCTTGCGACTTAATAATTCGCACAAGGACTTTCTCCTCGGCGTGTGGGTGACTGAGCATTCGCTGACTATCGTGCATCTCAATGGACTCTGGAAGCCAGTAATAATTGTGTCCTCGTGAGGTCGTCGGCGAAATCTGCCTGCTACGCTACGACGGTAATACCATTGTTTAGCCACCAAAACTCTTCTTTGCCGGGATTTTCCAAGCTCTCCCTGATTTCGCGGTTAACCTCGACGTCGCCCTGATAGTCACGCACGTTGGAGTCAAATAGATGATCGAGCAAGTCTGAGGTCTCGGGATTGGTGATAAAGGTGAGATAGTCCTTCAGCCTAATCAACGCTATCAAGCCTCCATCCTTTGGCGTCATGCGAGAGATATTACATTGGACGACATAGCGAGATTTGGGGGGCTTAGTCGCAGCGTTACCAGCCCACCGTCCCCGACTACCTCGAACGTACATTTGGTAACTGTCTTTAGGAGACCGCGAGTGGTTGCCTCAAGTTCTACGGCCTTCGTCCTGACAAGATTGTCGGGAGCAGGTGCATCGCCCTTGCTCGCGTAGTAGTAGGAGACGTTGAATGTAAACCCCCTGAGAAGAAGTACTTTATGGGCGGTCCTGAATATATCGATCCCGTTGAGAAGGGCTTCGTTGTATTTCTCGGTGAATTTGCGGCACGATAGTTCTAACATTTCATCCACGGTACCACCCAGGCAAATCCCGCGAGGAAGGCGAACGACTCCATCTGTCGAGACTTGCCAGACTGATCCAGAGTGATATCCTGCTTTAACAGTTTAAGGTCTTTGCCTCGCTGGGTTCCTACACTTGCCGTCTCACAACACCGTAGAAGGCATCGATACCCCATCCCTACCACGGCCCTTGTAATCCGTCGAATCTCCCACGTGGCCAGACTCCATCTCCTCGTTATCGAGGGGCAGATTCCGGAGCACTTGGCGCGCCGCAAATAGCTCGAAGTGCTCCTGGGGCGTCCAGTCTGGGGCGAGCTTCGATCCCTCTCCACGATCTGGTCGAGCAATTGCCGGTCGTTCGTGGACATCAGGATCCCCCTAATCGGTAGTGGTTGCATCTCCTTTACCTTTCAGGGGTTGACGGACGCAAGGTCCGTGAAGTATATAAGTCCTTAATCAGCGGGTTCACGCGAAGCCGGTTTCACGCAACGGCAGTGCTGGCACGCGCGGTTGTATCCAAGCACGTGCCGTCACCGAAGGGATCCGTTGGCCGGCCCTCCGTACCCGGCGGGTCCCGGATGCGACCCGACCATCGTCGCCAGGGTGCTAACTCTTGTCGGCACGCGAACGGCGCCGGGCTCGCCTGCAGGCTCGGATGCTTTCGCGTATACGACGAGGCATGTCGGATCCGCTCGTCACCATCGTGACGCCGTCGCTCAATCAGGGGCGGTTTCTCGAAGAGACGATCGCAAGCATCCTCGGGCAGGACTACCCGCGTGTCGAGTACATCATCCAGGACGGCGGATCGACGGACGAGTCGGTCGCGGTAGCGGCCGCTTTTGGCGACCGGCTCATGTGGATCTGCGAGCGCGACACCGGCCAGTCGAACGCCATCAATCGCGGCTTCCGCCGCGCCCGCGGCGAGCTCGTGGGGTGGGTGAACGCCGACGATGTGTTGCAACCAGGTGCACTTACGAAGATCGTCGAAGCCGCCACCCGCCGACCGGACGCCGGCCTCTACTTTGGTGACGGAGAGCTGATCGACGAGTACGGGGGCTTGCTGCAGCGGGTCGCGGTGCCGTGTCCGCTTCGGCTCTGGGACCTAGTCCACCATTCCTTTCCGATCGTGCAGCCCGCCGCGTTCTTCCGGCGGGATCTCTTCGAGCGTCTCGGTGGGGTGCAGGAAAACCTCTGCTACGCCATGGACTGGGACCTGGTCATTCGGCTCGCGAAGCTGGCCCCGTTTGAGTACGTACCGGCCGTTCTGGCACGTCAGCGCATCCACGGCGCGACCAAGACTGCCACCGGCGGCTTCCGGCGTTATCGGGAGATCGTCGACATCCTGCGCCGGAACGGTCGCCGTCGCATCCCTGCCGGCGCCTTCGTCTACGGCGTCGAGCTCATCGAGTCGATGCTCCGAGAGTTTCTCCCAAACGCGAGCGGGCGCAGCTCCGCTGAGGCCGCGGCCGTCGGCGACGACCGCTTGGCCACCGCCCGAGTCCTGATCAACCAGCGGATCTATCTCGCTAATCAAACGTGGTATCCCGACGGGTGGGCGAGGCGACGGGTCCACTGTCTCGTGCGACGGAACGGCGGGACGCTGTGCGTCGCCGGCGAGCTTCCCGCCTGCGGACCGCTGCGACGGCAGTCGCTCATCGTAGCGGCGGAGGGGCGAGAGCTCCTCCGCCAGGAGATCGGCATGGGACCGTTCGAGCTCACGATGCCAGCGCCTCCAAGCGCCGCCGACGGGTGTCTCGAAGTCGTGTTGCGCGCCTCCGACGATTTCGTTCCGGAACGGGTGGGTCTCGGTTCCGACCAGCGCGCGCTCGCGTACCTGCTTCATCGCGTCGAGTGTCAAGACCCGGGTGAATGACGGCGCTCGCGGACAAGACGATCCTGATCACCGGCGGAGCGGGATTCGTCGGTCGCCATCTCGTCGCCCGGTTGCGTGCCGACGGGTGCCGCTCACTCATTCTACCGCGCTCGCGCGAGTTCGATCTGACGGTTCAGACCGAAGCGACCCGGCTCCTCGAGATGCACCGACCGGAGATCGTGATCCACCTGGCGGCACGCGTCGGCGGCATCGGCGCCAATCGCAAACAGCCCGGGACCTTTCTCTACGAGAATCTCGTTATGGGGGCGCACCTCATCGAGGCGAGCCGGCGCACCGGGATCCAAAAGTTCGTCCAGGTGGGGACCGTCTGTTCGTATCCCAAGTTCGCACCCGTGCCGTTTCGTGAAGAGGCTCTATGGGACGGCTATCCCGAGGAGACCAACGCCCCGTACGGCCTAGCCAAGAAACTGCTCGGCGAGCAATTGCGGGCCTACGCCACGGAGTTCGGCTTCTGCGGCGCGGAGCTGCTGCTGGTGAACCTCTACGGCCCCGGTGACAACTCCGATCCCGAATCCTCGCACGTCATTCCGGCGCTCATCCGAAAGTTCTCGGAAGCACGCGCCCAACACCTGCCGTCGGTCACGCTCTGGGGCACCGGCCGTGCCAGCCGCGAGTTTCTGTACGTCGAGGACGCCGCGCACGCGATTGCACTCGCCGCCGAGCACCTGGAGCGGCCGGAGCCGGTGAACGTCGGCTCGGGTGTCGAAATCCGCATTGCCGATCTCGCCACCCTCATTGCCGGCATGATCGGATTTCAAGGCGAGATTCAGTTCGACCCCGCGATGCCCGACGGACAGCCGCGGCGCCTGCTCGACGTCTCGCGAGCCGAGGCCCGCCTCGGGTTTCGGGCGAGCACTTCGTTAGTCGACGGTCTCCGACACACCATCGCGTGGTATCGCGACCAGTATCCGCAGCCGTGACCGTGCGCGCGTACTATGCAATCGGCAATGGCCATTCTTTCGCGGAGTCGACCGCCTGTAACGGAGAACCTCATCCGTGGTCGAAAACACGGACCCGGTTGTCCGCCTTCTGTCCGTGAACACCGGCCGACACGGACCCACAGCAAACGACTCGACGGAGAGGCGACCGCAGTGAGAACAGGAGGTCGTCGACGCGGGCCGATCCTTGTGGAGTCCCCCGGCGCACTCTTGAACAGCGGGTTCACGCGACGCCTGCTCGCTGCGACGGTGACGTGCCGCGCGCACGCGGTGGGGGCGCCGACGCGTCCGTCTCGGCCGTGAGCGCGTCGCCGGCCCGCAACCGCGATGATATGGACCACGCGCGGCAAGGCCGGAGGACCGGAGGGGCCCCCACCGCGTGCGCGCGGCGTGGCAGCTCGGGTCGCAGGCGCGACGGCAACGGTGTCCGTCGGTGCGCCGGTCGCGCGTCGGCGCGCCCTTACATGACGATTCCCCCGTTCGGCGACAGCGCCTGCCCGACGAAGTAGCTGCCCTCGTCGGACGCCAGGAACACGGCCGTCGCCGCGATCTCGGCGGGCGTGCCGAGCCGGCCCGCGGGTGTCTGCGCGACGATCATCTGCCGCATCGTCGGCGTCATCACGTCGAGGAGCG
This sequence comes from uncultured delta proteobacterium, assembly GCA_963774015.1. Classification (GTDB taxonomy): domain Bacteria; phylum Desulfobacterota; class Binatia; order UTPRO1; family UTPRO1; genus UTPRO1. Next base: position 30,045 of record CAVZDH010000011.1, on the reverse strand, counting down.
GCGTGTCGACGTAGCCGGGCGCGATCGCGTTCACGCGCACGCCGGCGCCGATCACCTCGCGTGCGACCGACTTCGTGAGGCCGAGAATGCCGGCCTTCGCCGCCGAGTAATCGGGTGCGCCCATGATGCCCGTGAGCCCCGCGATCGACGCCATGTTGATGATGCAGCCGGTGCCGTTGAACTCCATGATCTTGAGGGCCTCGCGCGTGCAGTAGAACGTGCCGTCGAGATGGATCGCGAGGGTGCGGCGCCAGTGGCCGTCCTCCATCGTCTTGGTCGCCTCGAGCGACATGGAGCTCCGGCCGGTGGTCATCACCTGCTCGAGCATCTTCTCGCTGTTGCGTTTTACGTGCTCTTCCATGAACGCGGTGCCCGCGTTGTTCACGAGAATGTCGAGGTTCTGGAAGGCGCCGATGTGGGCCGCGAACATCTTGTGGACGGCGCGGCTGTCGGCGACGTCGCAGGGCAGAGCCGCCGCCTCGCCGCCGAGCGCCTCGACCTCCCGCACGACCGCCTCCGCGCTCTCGGGTCGGATGTCGTTGACGCCGACGGCGCACCCTTCGCGCGCGAACGCGAGCGCGATCTCGCGCCCGAGCCCGGACCCGGCGCCGGTGACGAGCGCGACCTTGCTCTTGAGCCTCATGCGACCTCCTCCTGGACGAACATGCTTCCGACTAGCTGAGGGCCGCGCCGCGTCCAATCGGCGGCCGGCGATTTTCGTTGTGTTCCGGTGCTGTCCGGCTCTATGACTACTTCCCTAGTCTATCGCCCTGCAGGAGGTGCCCCCATGCGCCGTCTCCTTGGTTCCTTGGTCGTGTCGTTGTCCCTCGTGACCGCGGGCGTCGCCCGCGCCGCCGTCGACGTCACCACCTGCGGCCAGACCGTTCCCGACGGACAGGTGGGACACCTCACCGCCGATCTCGCTTGCGCGAGCGGCGTCGGCGTGAGGCTCGGCGACAATGCCAAGTTGAAGCTGCACGGCCACGTGCTGAGCGGCAGCCCGGACGATTCCAACGTCACCTGCGCGGGCCGGCGCTGCAAGCTCATCGGACCCGGCGAGATCGTCGGCGGATTTTTCGCCGTGACGGGCCTTGCCGATCTGAGCGTGGTCGACGTGGTCGTGCGCGACCAGGTGCGCGGCGGATTCGACGGTCTCGCGTCGGTGGTGGCGCGACGGGTGACGATGACCGGCATCGGGTTCGGATATACGACGCCGAATCTGACCGAGGTCATCCGCGCCGCCAAGCTCAACGCGGCGAGCATCGACGTCCACGGCAACGCCGGGACGGTGTCGGTCACCGACTACGTGGTCCGACGCTCGACCATCAGCGGCAACGGCGGGATCGGGATCGGTGGTCCCGGCAAGGGCAAGCTCATCAAGTCGATCGTCAACGGGAATCTCGGCGGCCCGCTCGGCGTACCGGTCGACGTCTACGGCGTGACCGCGCCGAGGCTGGTACGCGCCGTCTGCGGCCACAGCTACGACGCCGGCACCGGAATGCCCTTCGGCATCTGCCTGAACGACTAACGCGAACGCGCGGACGATCGGCGCGCCGCGCGTCACCGCGACGAATCGTTCGCGTCCGTCGTACGCGCGGCGCCTGTACCCGCTCCGGCTCGGATGCTAGACGTCCCCGCCGTGCCGACCTCGCAACCGCCCGATCTCGTCCACGTCGTGAGCCACGGACCGCATTGCCTCGACGGCGTCACGGCGGCGGTCGCGGTCGCGCGCTTCCACGCCGGGAGCGAGATCGTGCCGGTGTTCGCCAACAACCCCGAGATCAACGAGGCGATTCAAGGCGTGCCGGTGCCGCCCGCGGGGCGGGCGCACGAGCTCTGGATCACCGACATCAGCTGGAACCAGTCGGCGAGCGACGCCCATCTCCGCACGCTCGCCGCGGCGGGGACGCGCATCCGCTGGATCGACCACCACCGCACCGCGATCGAGCGCCTGAAGCGCGGGGCGATCGACGTACCGTTCGCGACCATGGTCGTCGAGGATACCTACGCGGCGTCGCGCCTCGTCTACGAGCATCTGAAGGGCCGCCTCGTCGCCGAGCAGGGGACGCCGAGCGGACGCGACGAGGATGCGGCGGCCTTCCTGGCGCTCGAGAAGCTCGTCGCCCTCGCCGACGACAACGACCGCTGGATCCACGCGCTCGCGGGCTCGCGCGAGCTTGCCCTCACCGTCGGCGCGATGCACGACGCGACGGCGTATCGCGAGCTCCTCGGGATCGACGGCGACGTGACGCCGACGCCGGCGATGCGCGAGGCCGAGGCGCGCGTCACGGCCGAGGTCGCGGCGACGCACGCGCTCGCCGAGAAGACCCGGCGCGAGCGTCGGGTCGGTGACGTGACCGTTCTCGCGGCGTGGTGCGCCGGGTATCCGAGCGAGATCGGCGACGCCTGGGGCAAGGCGACGCCGAACGCGGTCGTCGCGCTCTACGACACCAAGAGCGGGGGCGTGAGCTTCCGCCGCTCGCCCGCGTCGCACGTCGATCTCTCCCGCGTCGCCGAGATCTTCGCCGGCGGCGGCCACGCGGCGGCCGCGGGCTGCAAGATCCCCGGCATGGGCGACCGCGACGCCGACGCGCTCGCGGCGGTCGTGGCCGACGCGGTCGCCAAGGTGACGCAGGCATCGTGAGCGCTCGGGCGGAGGTGCGCCGATGAGCGCGACGCACGATCTCGGCTGGCTCCGCAAGCGGTACGGGAAGTTTCCGCACGTCGAGGCGGTGCTCGCGAACGCCGACTTCGCGCCGGTGCGCGGCGGCGGCCGGCGGAGCGAGGTCGCGATGGCGATTCGCCGGCCGAGCGGCGGCATCCTGCTCCAGACCAAGGCCTTCTATCCGCCGGGGACGTTTCGCCTCCCGACGGGCGGCATCAAGGAAGGCGAGGACGTGGAGCACGCCCTCCTCCGGGAGGTACAGGAGGAAAGCAACCTCGACGTCGAGATCGAGCGTCTGGTCGCGGTGATCGACCACAGCGCGCTCGAGGGCAAGACCCCGTTCCGCTCCTACATGTTCCTGCTGCGCGAGACCGGCGGCACGCTCAAGGTGAACGATCCCGACGAGCAGATCAGCGGTTGGGACGAGCGCGATCTCGCGGGTCTCGAGCGGGCCGCGCGCGACCTCCGCAACCTCGAGGGTACGTGGCGGCGCTGGGGCCAGTTCCGCGCCGTCGCGCTCGAGGTGCTGACGGGCGCCGTTCGGTGACTCCGGCTCGCGGCGATCGTGCGTCGGACGCCGGGACCGACGCGCGGGTCGGCGCGAACGGTTTCGGCGCCCTCTTCGCGTGGGCGCTCTACGACCTCGCCAACACGACGTTCTCGCTGAACGTCGTCTCGCGCTACGTGCCGCTCTTGATCGTCGAGGATCTCGGCGGCCGCGATCTGGACGTGAGCGTCGCGTACAGCGCGGCGATGGTCGGCGTCGCGCTCGTGGCGCCGCTGCTCGGAGCTCTCTCCGACTTTTCCGGGCGCCGCATTCCGTTCTTGTCCGTCACGACCCTCTGCTGCATCGCCGCGACGGCGCTCATGGGCATCGGCAAGCCCGCGAGCCTCGTGCTCGTGCTGTTCGCGATCGCGACGTTCTTCTATCAGGCGGCGCTGGTCTTCTACGACGCCCTTCTCGCCAACGTCTCCGACGAGGCGAATCGCGGTCGGGCGTCCGGCTTCGGGATCGCGCTCGGGTACGGTGGCGCGATCTTCAGCCTCTACAGCGTGTCGCCGGTCGCCGAGCATTGGGGGAAGGCGGCGGCCTTTCCGACCACGGCCGCGATCTTCCTCGCCTTCGCGCTGCCCTGCCTCCTCATGGTGCCGGACGGTCCGGGCGGCGTGCTCTGGCACCGCGGGCTCGCCGGGGAAGCCTTCGCCCAGGTACGGAGGACGCTCCGGCGCGTGCCGCGGATGCCGGGGATGGGCCCGTTCCTCGCCGCGCACTTTCTCTACACCGACGCGGTGAACACCGTGATCCTCTTCATGGCCCTCTACGTGACGAAGGTCGGCCAGTTCGCCAGCGCCGAGGTGACGCGTCTACTCGCCCTCTCGACGGTTTTCGCGATCGTCGGCGCGTTCGGGGCCGGCCCGTTGATCGATCGGGTCGGCGCCAAGCGGGCCCTCTATGCGGCGCTCGCATGCTGGGTCGCGGGTTTCGTCGTCGCCCTCGGTGCTCCCGGCAAGCAGGCGCTCTGGCTCGTCGGTCCGATCACCGGCACCGCGCTCGGCGCCACCTGGGCGGCGGACCGCGTGCTCATGTTCCGCCTGTCGCCGCCCGAGATGCTCGGCGAGCTGTACGGCGTCTACGGGATGGTCGGACGCTTCGCGGCGATCACGGGCCCGCTCGTCTGGGGTGCGACGGTGTACGCGCTCGAGGGGACCGGGACCTTCGCGTATCGCGCCGCGCTCGCCGCGCTGCTCGTGATGCTGCTCGCGGGCGCGTGGGTGCTGCGGCGCGTGCCCGCGGTGTGAGACGCCGGCGTTGGTCGGTGCCGGGGCGCCGGCGACTGCCGGCGGCTCAGCTCGTACCCGCCGAGTCCACCGGCCGCGTTCCGGACGCGTATTTGAAGACGCGCACCTTCTCCATCGTCACGAGTCCTTCGGACACCATCTCGTCGAGAATCGGCGTCAAGAGCTGGACCTGCTCGGCGGTGTCCACGACCTCGATCACGACCGGCAGGTCTTCCGACAGCCGAAGGATGTTGGCCGTGTGCAAGATGCTGCGCGCGCCGAAGCCCGAGACGCCGTGGAACACCGTCGCGCCCGCGAAGCCCTCGCGCCGCAACCGCTCCACGAGCGCGCGGTACAATGGTTGATGGTGCCACTTGTCGGATTCGCCGATGAAGATCCGGACCAATACCTGCTCCCCAGTGAGGACACGCATAGTTCGCTCCAGTGCTAGGCGACCGTACCCGCAAGCCATTGCGCGACGACCCAGCCGAGAATGCAGGCCGCAAGGCACCCGCCGAGGGTGATGGACATGTTCAGCAGCGCGAGACCCCAAGCGCCGTCCTGGAGGTATCGCATCGTTTCGTAGCTGAACGTCGAATAGGTGGTGAACCCACCCATGACGCCGGTGGTGAGCGCCAAGCGGGCGGTCGTCGGCAGCATCCCCGCCTCGACGCCGAGGTACATCAGCGCGGCGAGGAGAAAGGACCCGATCAGGTTCACGGCGAGCGTGCCGAAGGGAAATGCGGTGCCGAAGCGCTCGAGGGCAAAGCCGGACAGCAGGTAGCGGGCGATGGTACCCGCCGCACCGCCGAGACCAATCCAGAACACGCGCACGATCGCATCTCCTCGAGATACGCCGCGGGTCGTCTCGCCAACTCCCGCGGCACACCGGCCATCCGTGGGTCCACAGGAGTCATTGTTCACGCCCCGCGGGGTGTGACGGTTCCGGCGAACTCCACCGCCGTTGCGAAGTCGGCGGACTGTACCACAACGTCGTGGGTTGGAAATGCGCTCATCCGAGCCGCTCCCTCAATGCGCGGCGCGAAGGCCGGCCTGCTGCACGAGCGGCGCCAGGTCCGGCCGCAGGCGCAGCGCTGTCGCGGCGTGCGCGGCGGCCTCGTCGTGTCGTCCTGCCGCTGCGAGTGCCAACGCCAGATTGAAGTGGACCTCGGCGTAGTCGGGGCGGAGCGCGAGCGCGCGCTCGTACTCGGCGATCGCGTCCGTCGTGCGTCCCTGGCGCGCCAGCAGGTTCCCGAGGTTGCTATGGGGCTCGGCATAGTCGGGAGCGAGACGCAGCGCCTCGCGATACAGGGCGGCCGCCTCGGCGTAGTCGCCGCGCTCCATGAGCGCGACCGCGAGGTTGTTCTTCGCCTCCGCGTAGCTCGGCCGGAGGCGTAGCGCCTCGCGATAGTGCGGCTCGGCCTCGGCGTAGCGCCGCTGGTCGGCGAGCGTCGCGCCCCAGTTGTTGTGGGCCTCGGCGGACGTCGGCTTCAGACGCACGGCCTCCGCGTACTGCGCTTCGGCCGCGCGGAAGTCGCCGCGTTCGGCGAGCGCGTGGCCGAGGTGCACGTGCGCGTCGGCATAGGACGGATCGAGCGTGAGGGCGGTGCGCGCCGCGGCCGCCGCCTCGGCGACGCGATGCTCGGCGAGTAGGGCCTGGGCGAGGTTTGCGAAGGCGCGGACGTTCGCCGGGTGCTTGGTGGTGACGTCGGTCCACATGGCGATCGGGCTCCGATAGTCGTCGTTGCGCGCGATCGTGCCCGCCGCGAGCGCCACGACCGCGACGGCGACGCTGCCGGTCGCGAGGGCGCGCGCGCGTGCGGGCGGCATGCCGGTGCGCCGCACGAGCGACCAACCGCCGGCCACCGCGAGCGCCACGAGGGGCGCGAGCGGGAGGTACATGCGGTGCTCGAAGGCGAGATCGCGAATCGGCACGACGCTCGAGCTCGGCGCGAGCAACAGGAGAAACGCCCACACCAGGAACGCCGCCCGCGGACGCCCGCGGAGCGCGACGAGGAGCGCGGCGACGCCGCCGAGGAGCACGACCGTCGGCACGACGACGGCGCGTACGCCCGTCGCCGGCGGCCAGGCGTAGTCGAGCACGAGCCCGCGCGGCCAGATCGCGAGGCGGAGGTAGTGCAGGATCACGCCCGGCTGGCTCCGCGCGAATTCCGCGAGCGATACGTCGCGCATCGCGAAGCCGGCGGTCGCGGTGGACTCGTTCTCCTGGCCGAGGAGCAGCACGAGCAGGATGGCCAGGGTCGCGAAGAGGCCGGCGTGGAGCCAGCGCCGCTCGCGCCACACCCGCGCCCACGATCCGGCGAGGAACACGCGGTCGTACGCCGCGACCACGAGCGGCGCCGTCACCATCACCGGCTTGCAGAGCATGCCGAGCGCGCACGCCGCGATCGCGCCCGCATGCCACCGCGTCGGGTGCGGCGAGCCGGCGCCACGCACGACCGCCCAGAGGGTCAGCAGATAGCAGAGTCCCATCAGCGACTCGGCGCGCTGGATCACGTAGGTGACGCTTTCGGTCTGGAGCGGATGCAGTGCCCAGAGGAGCGCGATCGCGAGGGCGAGCCCGGTCGCGCGGAGCGTCCGCGCCGCGACGGCGTAGAGGACGAGCGCCGCGAGCGCGTGCACGCCGACGTTGACGAGGTGGTAGCCGACCACGTCGGCGTGCCCGAGAGCCCAGTTCAGCGCGAACGAGAGCTGGACGAGAGGGCGCGTGGTGCCGCGCACCGTCGCCGCCGAGAGCGCGTGCACCGCGTCGTTCTCGAGGATCTCGGTATCGTCGAAGAGGAACGGCGTGTGGAGGCTGCCGGCATAGGCGAGCACGACGGCGCCGACGATGAGCAACGGGAGAAACCGCTCGGCGGCGCGCGGCATCGCGGCGTCCTCGGGTCAGGCGCGCGGCGCGTCCGCGTCGAGGATCACCGCCGCGACCATCGCCGGATCTTCCATCGGCATGAAATGCGTGCGGTCGGGACGGTGCACGTCGCGGCCGTGCCGGAAGCTGGCCGCGAGCCGGGGCCACGTCGGTGAGTAGCGAAAGTCGGCGAGATCGGCCGGTGTCGGCGGCTCCATCGCGCGCAGCAGCGTGACCGGCACGTCGATCGCACGCGCGTGGTCGTGGATCGCGGGGTTGCCGTGCGCGCCGCTGTAGACCGCTCCTTCCATCTCGGGCGTGCAGGCGAGCGTGTAGCCGGGGGGGTCGTCGCACGGGAGGAGCCCCCAGGTGCAGTAGTCGCGAAGCGCCGCGGGCGTGAACGACGCGAACGACGGCCGGTCGCGCAGGCGTTCGATCATCTCGTCGATCGATGCGAACCAGCGGCGGCGCTTGGCGGCGGGATGCGTGTTGTCGGCGACCGCGATCCAGGCGCCGTCGGCGGCCGAGCCGCGCGCCGCGTAGTGGTCGGGCGCGAGGATCGTCGGGTCGATCAGGACGAGCCGGCGAAAGCGTCGCGGCTCGAGCGCGGCGGCCTCGACCATCGCGTGCCCACCGGCCGAATGCCCCACGCCGACGACGTCGTGAAGATCGAGCCGACGCATCACCTCGGCGACGTCGTGTCCGAGCTCCTGCCAGCGGACCGCCGCGACCTTGTCGCTGCGCCCGTGCCCGCGCTGGTCGAGCGCGACGACTCTCCGGCCGGGCAGGTGCGCCACGACTTGGTCCCAGCAGCGCGCGTGAAACCCGGTCGCGTGCGCGAGCACGATCGGGTCTCCCGCGCTCCCGCGTCCCCACTCGAAGTAGGTGAGGGAGACGCCGTTCACGGAGACCGAGGCTTCGATGGGGGCGTGCACGGCGGCGACGATGGGAGAAGCGCGGCGTCCTTGCAAGCTCGCGGGTACCGGCCGGGCTTGCACCGGCCCACCGGCTCGCGTGACGCTGGGCCGGTCGGGAGCCTTCCATGTATAAGCGCCCGCGATGACCGACCGACCGACGACCGTCCGCCATCCGCGCCCGGGCCTCACGCACGACAACCGCCTCTTCTGGGACGGCGTCGCGGCCGGGAAGCTGCTGATCCAGCGCTGCGCCGGCTGCCGGCGCTTGCAGCACCCGCCGGCGCCGATGTGCCCCGCGTGCCACGGCTTCGCGATGGAGGCGATCGAAGCGTGCGGGCGCGGCGTGATCCACAGCTTCGTCGTCGCGCATCATCCGCCGGTGCCGCCGTTTCGCTATCCGAACGTCATCGTGCTCGTGGAGCTCGCCGAAGGGACGCGGCTCGTGTCGCGGCTGGTCGACGTTGCACCCGACGACGTGCGGATCGGCCTGCCGGTCGAGGTCGGCTTCGAGACCGTCGACGGCGACCTGGCGCTGCACTACTTCCGCGCGGTGGCGACCTGATGCCGGCGCGGCGGACGGCGACGTTTCCCGGGGCCGCGGCGATCGCGGGCATCGGCGCGACGGAGTTCTCGAAGGACTCGGGACGAAGCGAGCTGCGGCTCGCGTGCGAGGCCGTCATGGCGGCGCTCGCGGACGCGGGCCTCGCGCCCGCCGACGTCGACGGCGTCTCGACCTTCATGATGGACCACAACCCCGAGATCGAGGTGGCGCGGGCGATCGGCGCCGGGCCGCTGCGCTTCTTCTCGCGCGTACACTACGGCGGCGGCGCGGCGTGCGCGGTCGTGATGCAGGCGGCGCTCGCGGTGGCGGCGGGCGCGGCCGAGGTCGTCGTCTGCTACCGCGCGATGAACGAGCGCTCGCAACAGCGCTTCGGCGTCGGCACGACGCCGAGCGCGCCGGTCGCGACCACCGAGACCGCGCACTTCGGCTGGTACGCGCCCTTCGGGCTCCTCACGCCAGCGTCGTGGGTGGCGATGCAGGCGCAGCGCTACCTGCACGACTACGGCGCCACGACCGAGGACTTCGGGCGCGTGTCGGTGGCATGTCGTCGCCACGCGGCGACGAATCCCAAGGCGTGGTTCCACGGACAGCCGATCACGCTCGCCGATCATCAGGCGTCGCGGTGGATCGTCCGGCCGCTCCGCCTCCTCGACTGTTGCCAGGAAAGCGACGGCGCGGTCGCGGTGGTCGTGACGACCCGCGCGCGCGCCCGCGATCTTCGCCAGCCGCCCGCGGTGATCCGCGCGGCGGCCCAAGGCGCGTCGCGCGATCAGCACATGATGACGAGCTACTATCGCGACGCCATCGGCGACCTGCCCGAAATGGCCGAGGTCGCGCGCGAGCTCTACGCGCAGTCGGGGCTCGGTCCGAACGATTTCCAGACCGCCGTCATCTACGATCACTTCACCCCGTTGGTGCTCGCGCAGCTCGAAGCGTTCGGCTTCTGCGGACGCGGGGAGGCCAAGGACTTCATTCGGGACGGCGCCATCGAGCTCGGCGGGCGCCTCCCGATCAACCCGCACGGCGGACAGCTCGGCGAGGCCTACATCCACGGCATGAACGGCGTCGCGGAGGGAGTGCGCCAGGTGCGCGGTACGGCGGTGAACCAGGTCGGAGGCGTCGAGCACGTGCTCGTGACGGCGGGCACCGGCGTCCCGACGAGCGCGATCGTCCTCGGGCGCGACTGACCCCCGACTCCCGCCCCGACGGGGCGAGCGAAGCCCCGAGCTTGCAACGCAGACCGCCAACCGGCAGCCTGAGCGGTCGATGGCGCGTCCGGTGGTGGATGACGGTGGCATGCCGCCCCTCGATGCGCTCCGCGGCGTCGTCGCGAAGCTGCGGGCGTTTCCGCCGCTCGTGCGTCATCGCGGGCAGGATTACGCGCGCCACGGGCGCGTCGGCCGCCTGATCTTCGCGGACGACGCCGTGCGCGCCAAAGTGCACGGCTCGAAGATCTACGACGCGTCGTGGGTGTGGCGGCGCCTCGACGCCACCACGCCGGCGTGCTCGTGCCCGGTCGGTCCGTACTGCAAGCACAGCTATGCGGTCGCCTGTTGTCTGCTCGCGGCGGCGCACGCCGAGCACGGGTTCGTCGATCCGCGCCTCGCGCACTTCCTGCCCGAGGGGCTCGTGCCGAAGGCGGGAGCGGTCGTGCCGATCGCGTCGGGAGGATCCGGAGGCGAACGACGACGCGAGTCGGCGCGTCAGCCGCCCGCACCCTCGGCGTCCGCGCTCCAACGCCTGCGCTCGGCGCCGTCTGGATGGCAGCGCGAGCATGCGCTCGAGCGTCTGCTCGCGGGCGGGCCCGCGCGCGGCCTCTCGGGGTATCTGCCGCCGTTTCCCGAAATTCTCGAGGAGGAGGATCCGGATCTCATGTGCTGGCGGCTCGCGCAGGAGATCCAGGCGCGCGCCGACGGGTGGCTGCCGCGCGAGCTCGGGTCGTATCGTGATCGTCCCGATCTCGCGGCGCGCCACGCCGAACGGGCGCGGTCGGCGTTGCTCGAGGAACTCGCGTCGTGGGCGCGGCGGAAACACGCCGCCACCCCGCGGAACCTGCGGCTGCTCTTCGGCATCGTCGAGCGTCCGGGCGGCGGCTTCGCGGTGACCGTGGAAGCACGCATCTCGAGCTCGCAGATGGCCGACGAGCCGCGCTCGATGATGCAGCTCGTCCAGCTGCGGACGCAGGCGCATCGGACGCCGGGCCTCTTGCCCGCCGATCAAGCGGCGGCGCTCGACTGGCTCTGCGATCACAACGTCGGGGGCCGACACGACTACTACAACGGGCAGAGCGGCGTCGCCCCCGCGTTGCTCATGCGGCTGCTCGAGCGCGTGACGACGCTGCCGTTCGTCGCCTGGCGCGCCGACCTCGCACCCGAGATCGCGGCCGCCGCCGGCGTGCGGCCGGGTGATGTCGTGCGGCTCGGCGCCGACCTCGTGCGCCTCTTGCCGACGTCGGTCACGCGCGACGACGAGGTGTGGGTCGAGCTCCGCTTTCTCTGGCCCGACGGTCGCGAGCGGCGGCTCGACGACGCCATCTATCTGCGCGATCCGGGCGGGTGGTCGCCGTCGGGTCGTGTGAGCCTCGTGCTCGCGGACGGCGCGTTCTTCGTCGTCGGCGAGGAGCCGCCCGAGTCGGTGCTCGAGCTCTTTACGGCGTCCGGTGGATTGCCGCTGCCGGAGGAGACGCGCGCCGAGACGCTCGGGCTCCTCGCCATGAGCTTTCCGCACCTCGGGTCGGCGCTCGTCGCGCACACGCGGACCCACGAGGTCGCGCCGGTGGTGGCGCTCGACCTCCGCGCCGACGATTGGCTCCAGCTCCGAGTGTTCGCGCGGGCGCGCGCGCCGGAATCGCCCGACGTCGCGTTCGAGTATCTGCCGGAAGGGCGCTGGGTGCGATGCGCGACCGGCACGCTCCCGGGCGGCGCGGGTCCGACCGAGCTCGCCTCGTTCGTGCCGGCGGTCGACCCCGCGCACGCGTCGGCGGCAGGCACGCCTTCGTCCGCCGTTCCGTACGCCACCGAGATCACGGCGGCGTCCGCCGGCACGGTCGGAGCTCCGGCTCCGATCGACGTCTGGCTCGACGTGCCGTGCGAGGAGGACGTGGAGCCGATCGTCGCCTGGCTCGAGCGCAGCGATGCGGTCCGCGGCGTACGGCGTGGGGCGGGCGGCGTCGAGCCGCCCGCCGAGGCCCGCGAGCACGGCTGGTGGCTCTACTGCAGCCGGCGCCGCATGGAGACGTTCGCCGAGGCGTGGGAGACGCGACCGCCGAACGTCGAATGGTACGGCTCCGAGCGGGCGCGGCGGCTCCTCGCCGGCGTGCAGCGGATCGCGCCCCGCATCCGCATCGAGGCGACCGGCGTCGACTGGTTCACGGTGTCGGCCGCGTGGGAGGCCGAAGGACGACAGCTCTCGGACGCCGACCTCGCCAAGCTCCGCGCCGCGACCACGCGTTTCGTGAAGCTCGACGCGGGCTGGGTACGTCGCGACGTGGCGACGGGCTTCGACGAGACGAGCACGCTGCTCGCCGACCTCGGCCTCGAGCTCGGCGACGAGCCGGAGCGGGTGACGGTGTGGCAGCTCGCGGGCGCTGATCCCGATTCGCTCGCGACCCTCGAGCGGCTCGGGACGGACCCCGAGACGATCGCGGCCGCGCGCGCGCTGCGCGAGCGCGTGGGGAGCTTCGAAGGCCTGCCCACGGTCGCGCCGTCGCCCGAGTTCGCGGGCGAGCTGCGGCCCTATCAGCAAGCCGGCCTCGACTTCCTCGCGCACGCCTCGTCGCTCGGTATCGGCGCGATCCTCGCCGACGACATGGGACTCGGAAAGACCGTGCAGGCGCTCGCGTGGCTCGCGCACCTGCGTGGTCTCGACCCTGCGGGCGGTCCGAGCCTCGTCGTCTGTCCGGCGTCGGTGGTGCACAACTGGGCGCGCGAGACCGAGCGCTTCGCACCCTTCTTCCGCGTGCTGCTGCTGACGAGCGGCGAAGGACGTCACGCCGCGTGGGACGCCGTCGGGGACTACGATCTCGTCGTCACGAATTACGCGCTGCTCCGCCGCGACGCCGAACGGTGGCGAGCCGTCGATCTCCGCGCCGTGATCCTCGACGAGGCGCAGAACATCAAGAATCCGAGCGCCGCGGTGACGCGCACGGCGACGTCGCTGCGGGCGCGGCATCGGCTGGCGCTCACCGGCACGCCGCTCGAGAACCGCGCGCTCGATCTCTGGAGCATCGCCTCCTTCGTGAACCCGGGCTATCTCGGCACGCGCGCGCTCTTCGCCGAGCGCTTCGACGGACCCGAAGCTCCGCCGCACGCACGCGCGCTCCTGAGCGCGAGGCTTCGTCCGATGCTGCTCCGCCGGACCAAACGCGCGGTCGCTCCCGATCTGCCGGCGCGCATCGAGGAGCGCCTCGACTGCGAGCTCACCAAAGGCCAGCGGCATCTCTATCTCGCCGAGCTCAAACGGAGCCGCGCGTTGGTCGAGGCCTTGGCTGCGGCGCCGGGTGGCGTGGAGCGCAACAAGATCACCGTGCTCGCCGCGCTCACGCGCTTGCGTCAGATCTGCTGTCACCCGGCCCTCGCCGGCGGCGACCCCGGACTCGGCTCGGGCAAGCTCGAAGCGCTGCTCGAGCTGCTCGAGCCGCTCCTCGCCGAGGGGCACAAGGTGCTCGTCTTCTCGCAGTTCGTGAGCCTGCTGAAGCTCCTCCAGCCGGCGCTCGCGGCGCAGGGCGTGCGGCAGCACTTCCTGAGCGGGCAGACGCAAAAGCGCGAGCAGGTCGTCGCCGACTTCCAGAACGACCCGGAGCCGTGCGTGTTCCTGGTGTCGCTCAAGGCGGGCGGTACGGGCCTGAACCTCACCGCCGCGAGCTACGTCGTCCTCTTCGATCCCTGGTGGAATCCCGCCGTCGAGGCCCAGGCGATCGACCGCTCGCACCGCATCGGGCAGGACCGCACGGTGATCGCCTATCGCCTGCTCGCGCGCGGCACCGTAGAGGAGAAGATCTGGGAGCTGCAGCAGAAGAAGGCGGCGCTTTCCCGCGAGGTCCTGGGCGAGGACGGCTTCGCGCGGACGCTCGACCGCGACGCCTTGCAGTTTCTGCTGGAAGAGGGCTGAGCCCGGAATCCAATTGACGGGGTGCGGGCGAGTTTGGCAGGGTGCCCCACGGATCCCGTCTTGGTGCCGGACGCGATCTCTCACCTCGGCAGAATTGGAGACCCTGATGCGAAACCCCCGAATCGTCGCGCTCGCCGTCCTCGTCGCAGCTCTTGCCTGGGGAGGTCCCGCTGCCGCCGGCCCGTCGCCGTCGGTGAAGTGCCAGGCCGCGAAGCTGAAAGCGGCAGGCAAGGCGTGCGACTGCCGTCACGGCATCGCGGCGAAAGCGCTGAAGAGCGGGACGACGCCGGACTTCACCAAATGTGCCGAGAAGCTCGCGGCGGCGTTCACCAAGGCGGAAGCCAAGGGCGGGTGTCCCACGACGGGCGAGGTGCCCACGGTCGACGGTCGGCTCGTCGCTCTCGTCGACGACCTCGGGGCGGCGCTGCAGGCGAGCGGTGCCAGCGGTGACGCCGCCGCCTGCGTCGTCGCGAAGCTGAAAGCCGCGGGCAAGAAGTGCGCCTGCGTCCACAAGATTCAAGCCACGGCCACCCAGAAGGGTACGACGCCGGACTTCACCAAATGCGACGCCAAGCTCGTGGCCGCGTACGGCAAGGCCGAAGCCAAGGCCGGCGGCGCGTGTCCGACGATCGGCGACGCCGCGGCGATTTGCGACGACGTGCAGGCGTCGTTTGCGGAGATCGAGGCCGACGTCGCCGACCGCGACACCGACACGTACTCGCGGGGCGGACCCTACGGCGTCGGCAGCATGACCGTCACGCTGGTGGACAGCTCGCGCCCCACGCCTCCGAACGGCGTCTACGCCGGTGCGCCCGACCGCACCCTGGTCACCGAGATCTGGTACCCGTCGGTGCCGAACGGCTTCAACGAGCTGCCCGGCGCACCGCTCTCGCCGACCGGCGGCGCGTTCCCGTTGATTCTGCGGGCGCACGGCTATTCGGGCTTCCGTCGCGACTCGACGTACATCACGCGCCAGCTCGCGAGCTGGGGTTACGTCGTCGTGGCGCCCGACTTCCCGCTCTCCAATCTGAACGCCCCCGGCGGCGTGACGATCGCCGACGTCGGCAATCAGGTCGGCGACCTCAGCTTTCTGATCGATCACTTCCTCGCGGAGAACACCGACAACGCGAGCGCCTTCTTCGGACGCATCGACCCCGACCGCATCGGGGCGATCGGCCACTCCCTCGGCGGCGCGACGGTGCTGCTCGCCACCTATCACGCGACGCTCCGTGATCCGCGCATCAAGGCGACCGTCGCGCTGGCGCCGCTCGGCTGCGTCTTTCTCGACGGCTTCTTCGACACCTCGACGGTGCCGCTCATGATCGAGGGCGGGACGGTCGACATGATCACGCCCTACGCGAGCAACCACCTCCAGCCGTACGGTTTCGTGAACGCGCCGAAGTATCTTTTGACGTTCGACGGCGGCACGCACCTCGGATTCGCGGACCGTCTTCTCTGGGGCGTGAACCAGAACGGTGACGACGCGGTCGGGTGCAGCCTCTTCGTGCATCCCGGCGATCCGCGTCCGGTGACCTTCGACGCGAACCTCCCGCCCGACTTCCTCGGCGGTCCGGCCCTCGGCGTCGATCCGACCGGCTCGACGTGTCAGCCCATCTGCCCGCTGCCGCCGCCGTCGTTCATGCTGCAGCTGCGACAGAACTCCCTCGCGAAGGCCGCGTCGACCTCGTTCTTCGAGTCCAAGCTCCGCGGCAGCGTGTCGGGACGCCGCATGATCACGGGGCGCATCGATAGCGACAATGCCGACCTCTCGTTGATGTACGAGGAGTAGCGCGAGTCGCTGCAACGGGGTTCGCCGGGTCAGGGTTTCTTCCGTACGCCGAAGACTGCTTCGAGGAGGGGAACCCCTGTGGTTCGGAGGTCGAAACGGTCGCGCCGTCCCTCCGCCCGAGCAGATCGGCACCGTCCGCGCCCTGGCCAAAATCGACGACGCGCCGTAATAACGTGCCCCGTGTTTCTGAGCTACGACCATCTCCACCTGCGCTACGAGCCGTTTCCGATCGGTCTCGCCAAGCCCGTCATGGACCGTGCGATCTACCAGGAGCTGGTCGACAGCTATCCCCCGCTCGAGCTGTTCCAGCATCTCCCGAAGATCGGGAATAAATACTCGCTCAGCCCGAAGACCAACGGGGACAAGTACCAAGCGTTCCTCAAGTCGCACCCGCGCTGGCAGGCATTCCACGACTGGGTGCAGACCGACGGCTTCATTCAGGACGCGCTCGACGCGCTCGTGGCGCGTGGCGTCGACCTCGGGCTCGAGGTGCGTCCCGAACGCCTCCGCAACCTGATCCGCAACGTGCGGCGGAGCCGGTTCCATGCGGGTCAGCGGCCGTTGGTCGCCCGCTTCGAGTTTTCGATGCTACCGGCGGACGGTGGATCGGTGCTGCCCCATACCGACGCGCCGGGCAAGATCATCACGCTGGTCGTGTCGATGGTGAAGGAGAGTGAGTGGAACCCCGCCTTCGGGGGCGGTACCGACGTCAATCGGCCCAAGGACCCTCGCCTCTATTACAACGAGCGCAACCGGCAGGCCGCGTTCGAGCAGATGGAGATCCTCGACACGTTCCCCTTCGAGCCCAATCAGGCGGTGGTGTTCGTCAAGACCTTCAACTCCTGGCATTCGGTTCGACCGATGGCCGGCGCCGGCACCAGCGCCATGCGGCGGACCTTGACCCTCAACATCGAGACTCCGACCTGAGCCGACGCAGCCCTGCAGAAGGCCGTCGTCCGCTCGTTCGCGTCTTGCGGCTCGAGGCCGAGGATGTCGCACCACCGCCGGTTCACGAACGCGACCTCGCCCCGCACCTCGACCTTGAACATGCCGACGGGGCTGGCGCGCACGAGCCTCTCGAAGTGCTGCGTGCTCTCGACGAGAGCAACGACGCAGATCGGCCCTTTTTCAACCTCCGACGGTGAATGCGAGGGGGAGGTGCGCCGGACCCCAGATGCCGACCGTGTCCGGCTTCCAGACGACGTCGCCGTCGAGGCGGACGTCGGGCATGCGCGTCGCCAACACGACGAGCGCTTCCTGGAGCTCGGCGCGGGCGAGGTTGGCGCCGAGGCAATAGTGGAGACCGAAGCCGAGGGTCAGGTGGCCGACGGAGCGCTCGGCGGTGATGTCGAAGGTGTGGGGGTCGGCGAAGCGTTCGGGGTCGTGGTTGGCGCCGACGAAGCTCGGGAAGACGAGGGTGCCGGCGGGGAACAGCACGTCGCGGTACGTGATGTCGACGGAGGCGAAGCGGCCGGTGCGGCGCACCGCGCCGAGATACCGGAACGACTCCTCGGTCGCCCGCGCGGCGAGCTCCGGGCGGGCACGCAGGAGATCCCACTGGTCGCGGTGCTCGGCGAAGACCGCGAGTGCGCACGCCAGCTGGTTGCGAGTGGTGTCGGTGCCGGCCAGGAGCACCGAGCTCGCGAGCATGACCAGCTCGTCGGTCGAGAGGCGATCGCCCGCCTCCTCGGCGTCGACGAGGTCCGAGAGGAGGTCGTCGCGGCGGTCGGTGCGGCGCGGCGCGATCAGCGCGCGGACGTAGGCATCCATCTCGTCGAAGGCGTCCATCACCTCGTCGGTGTGCGCGGCGATGTCAGCGTTGAAGACCTGGAAGATGCTGTCGGCCCACCGGCTGAAGAGCGCCCAATCCTCTTTCGGGGCGCCGAGCAGCTCGCAGATGATCGGAATGGGATAGGGCCGGCAGACGTCGCGGGCGAAGTCGAGGCGCACCACCGTACCCGGGGGTGCGGCCCCGACGGCGGCGTCGAGGATCTCGCCGATGACCGTCCGCATGACGGGGCGGAGCCGGTCGGCCGAGCGCGGGGTGAAGGCCGGGCTCACCAAGCGGCGGAGCCGCTGGTGCTCGTCGCCCTCGGCGCTCAGGATGCTCGGGCGATTCTGACGGGCGAGGTAGCGCTCGTCGGTCACGCCGTTCAGTGCGGCGAGGAGCCGCACCGCCTGGTGCCACCGGCCGTCCTTGAGCACCGCGACGCAGTCGTCGTGGCGGGTGAGGACGTAGCCGAAGGGCGAGCGCGCGAGCCAGTGCGCCGCCCGCAGGCGGTCGAGCGCGGCGAGGCCATCGACGCGACCGGGAAGCGGCGTCTGCTCGATCGTGGGGAGAGCCAGCTCGTGCACGGGAACCGGCATGGTCCGAGTGTTACCAGGCGGCGGGCGCAGTCTCCACCGCCCGGCCGCGTCCGGGCGTGCTGGCTCTCGCGCCGCCCGGTTGGGTATCGGCGAAAGCCGTGGCCTCCACGTCGGGGTGTGCGAGGGCGCGGTGGTACCAGGCGCGCGGCCAGGCGATCCATCCCGATCGACGGCGGCGCGCAGCCCTCGGCGTATCGTTCAGATACGCGGTCGGGCTTCGCGCCTTGCCCTCGGGGCGGCTCGCACTGCTCGCTCGGAACCCACCTGTGCAGAGGCTCACTAGCGTCCAATCGCGAGCACGACGACGCCGGCGGCGACCATGCCGATCCCCACCCACTCGAGCCCGGAGGGGCGCTCGCCGAGGAACGCGAAGGCGAACAACGCGACCAGGACGACGCTGAACTTGTCGACCGGCGCGACCTTCGAAGCGTCCCCGATTTGCAGGGCGCGGAAATAGCAGACCCACGACGCGCCGGTGGCGAGCGCGGACAGGCCGAGGAAGAGCCACGTCCGTCCCCGCAGCGCCGAAGGATCGCTCCATTTCCCGGTCGCCCACACGAAGGCCGCGAGCACGAACACGATGATGATCGTCCGGACGAGCGTCGCGAGGTCGGCATCGACGCCCTCGATGCCGACCTTCGCGAAGATGGCGGTCAACGCGGCAAAGCCGGCCGAGAGGGCGGCCCAGAGGAACCAGTTGCCGGTCGTCATCGCGTGAGCGTCGTGACGAGCTTCGCCTTGCCCGTCGCGCTCCGTTCGAGACGATCGACGTGGCTTGCGTGAACCGCCAGCGGCCGCACGCCGCTCGCGGTCAGCAATGCGCTGAGCCTGCCGACGACGTCGGCTTCGCGAAACTCCGACGCTGCGCACACGCACGCGAGCGAGAGCGCGTCCGGCGTCACGCCGAGCTGCCATTGCTTCACCGGCGACCCGCGGAGGCACGCCGTGATCTGGGCCGGCGCAATGGCAATCTCGACGCCATCGCGGCCGGGGAGCCGCAGCACGTCGCCTTGCCGGCCGCCGACCTCGCGGATGCGGGCGTAGGGCTTGCCGCACGGACACGGGGCCGTGTCGACGACTATCCGGTCGGAGAGCGCATAGCGGATGAGCGGCAGCGTCCGGTTCGCAAGCACGGTGACGAGGGTCTTGGCGCCCATCTCGCCGTGCGGGACGGGATGGTCGTCCTCGTCCACGCTCTCCACGATCAGCAGATCTTCGGCGACGTGGAGACCCTCGTTCGCCACGCAGGACGCGGCGATGCAGCCGCATTCGCTCGCGGCATAGAGATTGGCGGGCACGACGCCGAAGGCGTGCGCAATAGCCTCGCCCGCGTCGGCGGTGAGCACCTCGGAGGTGCAGTGGATGTGACCGGGCGCGATCCGCAACCGGCCGGCGACCTGCTCTCCCGCGAGGATCTGCATGACGGACGGGTACACCATCATGACGGTCGGCTGATAGGCGTTGAGTTTCTCGACGAGCGCGTCGACCGGGTCGCCGGCATCCAGGCTCACGCGTCCCGTGTCGAGGCCGACACGCCGGAGCTCCGCGGCGGCGCGCGCGGTCATGTGCCAGGGAATGGTCGACGCCATGACCGTGCCGCGACCGGCCGCGCGGGCGTCGTGACCACTCCAGCCGAGGCCGCGCGCCACGCTCGCCATCGCGAGCGTCCGCCATTCGTCCTTCGAGAAGACGAAGAATCCACGCGTGCCCGTCGTTCCCGACGTGGCAACGACGTGATGGCGGCCGTCGAAGAGATCGGTCACCGACATCGTCGCGGCGAACTCGCGGAGCCCGTCCAGGCGGATGCGGGGTGTGGTGACCGCGTCGTCGAACGCTTGCATCAGCGCATCTTTGGTGACGACCGGCAATCGTTCGAGCGGCGCGGATTCGAGGCCTTGGTGGAGCCGACGGTAGAACGGGGAGCGGGCCAGGGCGAAGCGGCGCAGCTCCGCGAGTCGCCGCGCCTGATGCGCGAGCAGCCGTTGCCGCGGCCAGCGGTCGCGGCGGGAGAGCGCGATGATCCGCCCGATGAGGCGGAACTTGTCGACCGTCGCGCCGAGACCGTTCCCCATCAGTGCTCTCGGCTAGAGCGCCTTCCGTTCACCGGGTGGAGGCACGCTACGCGGCGTGGTCAGTTCGCGACCTTCAGTCCGTGGCGGCCCCCGACCTCGGCGAGCTGGTGGAGGTCGGCAGACTCCGGCGCGATCTCCCGCGCCATGTCGCTGAACATCCGCGAGGCGCCGAGGCGGGGCGCGACGCGAACCTTGGAGCCGCCGAAGTGCTCGCTCACTTGTCGGGGGCGAAGAAGCCGTGCGCCGTGGCGCTCAGGGCGACGCTTCCGACGTGGGTCAGGTTGAGCATTTCGGCGCAGGCGATACTGCTCCCTTTGATTGCAACGCCGGCAGGGAATTCGAACGCCGCGGTGACGGTGCCCGCGCTCGTGACCGCCTCGAAGCGCGCGCCGATCGGCGCACCCGCTGAGGCCGTGCCGACGCCGACGATGGCGAGGATGGCGTCGGCGGCCGTCTCGCCCGAGGCGGTGATCGTCGCGTCGGTCATCACGAAGATCTGCTTCGGCGGGACGACGAACGGGACCGTCGTGCCGTCGGCGCGGACCATCTGATTGAACGTCGCCGAGCTGGCGGCATTGAAGCCGGGGATCGGACAGCTGCCGGTGGAGTAGATCGTCACGAGCTGGCTCGCTTTGGTCGGGGCGAGGACGCCGTAGGCGGCCGGTGCGAAGCCGAGGGCCGTGATGACGGCGGCGGTGATGGTCGGGCGGAGCAGGCGCATGGAAGTCCTCCTGTAGTGGGCGCGGCGTCTACCACGGAAGGTGGTCGCCGAGCCACGCTAGCCCGGATTATTCATGAATCCTCTGCTGCAAGCGCCGATCGCACGGCATTCCGGGCCGGGCTCGGACCTCGCTCCTCGACATAGTGTCGTACTATGCCTGCGTCGCTCGCTCCTCCGCGCGGCCCGGCCTGCCGTACGCTCAGCGCTTTCGCGACGAGCATTCATGAATAATCCGGGCTAGGAGGCGGCGCGGCGTGCGGCGCCCCTGCGGGCGGGCGGCCGTGGGTGCGGCGGTCGGCGCTTGGTGGTCCCCGCGCGCAAGGCCGCGAGGGCTTGGTTCAGGACGGGTGCGGAGCGCGGATCCGTTGCGGCGGCGACGGCGAGCGTGTGCTCGAACGCGTTCGTCAGAAGTCTCAGGACGTCGCGGCGCGGGACGTCGCGCCGGTCCGCCCAGTCGAGGGTGACGCCTTCCGAGAAGCCGACCCAGCCGCGGATGACGAGGCGGACGAGCGGGCGGCCGTCGGCGAGGCCGATGCTCCCCATCACCTGCTCGACCATGGCGCGGCGCGTGCCTTCGACGATCGCGCTCGCTTCGGGGTCGGTGCCGACGCCGCTGCGGAGGAGATGGCCGTAGGCGGCCGCGTTCTTCTCCACGTACGTCAGGAACGAATCGATGCTCGCGCGCAGCTGCGCCGCGGGAGCGAGCTCGGGGCGGACGGCGGTCAGGCGTTGCACGAGCTCGGCGCCGACGCGCACGACCTCGACGTAGAAATGCCGCTTGCTCGGGAAATAGTGATACAGGAGCCCCTTCGAGATGCCGGCGGCGGTGGCGATTTCGTCGATCGAGATGGCGTCGTAGGGGCGCGCGTTGAAGAGCCTCCGGCCGAGGTCGAGGAGCTGCGTGCGGCGCTCGTCGACGGTGAGGCGGGTGCGCGCTCGCGAACGCATGCGGCGGACAGTAGCGGAGTATTGACTATCGTTCAATGGTGTGGCTTAGCCGTCTCACGCACTTGCGCGCGGCTCGGGAGGAGGGCCGCACGCATTGACATCAAAGGAAGCGCGTCGGTATGGTCCCCGCGCCCCCACGGGGATCCGCACGTCTCTCGACACCGTACGATCAGTCGCCATACCGAACCGCCGGCTCGAAAGGGGTCGTTCGATGTTCAAGCTGATGCCGAACCGCATCGCCGCCGTCCTGATGCTCACCTGTGGGCTCGCGCTCGTGTCGCCCGGCGGCGCTCGCTCGCAGGTGCAGCCGGGCGACGTCATCACCAAAGCCAATCAGGACAAGGTCAAGGGGCTCGTCTCCGACGGCGTGCAATGGTGCGTGAACCGCGGGATGGAGATGAAGATCATCCCCACGAGAAGATCCCCCTTCCGAAGCTCTATCAGGAGGCGACGGAGAAATACGCGGCACAGGTGAAGCTGAAGGACGACCAGACGTTGGAAGGATACGTCGCGGGCCGGCCGTTTCCGCAGGTCGACGTGGCCGACCCGATGGCCGCGACCAAGCTCATGTACAACTTCGAGCGCACGCACTACTTCACCGACGACCTGGCGACTGCACCTCTTCGACGCCGACACTGGCCAGTTGCAGGTCGATCAGGACGGCAACCAGCGCTACAACGTCGAGCGCCACTTCGTGCTCGATTGGCTTCGCGCGTTGCAGTTCGTCGGGCGCCTGCACATCGATCCGAAGCCCGAGATCGAGCCCAACAAGGACGGCACGTTCCGCAAGGCCGGACTCTATCCGGTGCTCGAGCCCTTCGACCTGAAGGGCATCGGCGGCATCAACTATCGCTATCTCGATCCGACTGCGGCAAGACGATCTCTGGCTCTATCTGCCGAGCCTCCGTCGCGTGCGACGGCTCTCGAGCGCACAGCGCTCCGAGGCGCTCTTCGGCCAAGACATCGACGTCGACAGCTACGGCGGCTACGCCGGACAGATCCCGTGGTTCACGTGGAAGTTCCTCGGCAAGAAGCCGATGCTCGCGTCGCTCCACGGCGAGAACATGCCGCCGGTGCCCTGCAAGGACGACGGCGGCATGACGTTCTGTGAGGCATGGGAGATGCGTCCCGACGTGCTGGTCGTCGAGGGCACGCCCAAGGCCGACGCGTACGCGTATTCGAAGCGGGTCATCTACATCGACCACGAGAGCTTCTTCATCGTCTACACCGATCTCTACGACCGCGGCGGCGAGCTCTGGAAGACGGTCATGCAGAGCATCCGGACGTCGACCAGGCCGAACCCGAAGGTCGCCTTCGAGTATCCCGAGCCGCGCATGTTCATCTACGCGTTCACGGTCGTCGACATGCAGCTCGAGCACGGCACGCGAGTCGCGATTCCCGGCATGGCCTTCCAAGACGAGCCCGGGTGGTACGTCGACGTGGGGCCGAAGTACGGCGGGGAAGAAAGCTGGTTCACCATCGCCGCGCTCATCAACGCCGGGCACTGAGGCAAGCGCGAGGGCTGCGCCGCGGTCCTCCGCTACTTGATTCCCGGCCGTGATTCTCCGACGGTGGGTGCGGTGGCGCCGCGGCTCACTCACATCGCGCTTCGTGCCCGGGACCTCGCCGACTCGATCGCGTTTTACGCGGCCTACGCCGGGCTCGTGGTCGCGCACGAGCGCAACGAGGACGGTACGCGCGTCGTCTGGCTCGCCGAGCGCGCGCGACGATCCCGACTTCGTCTTCGTCTTGATCCCGATGGCGCACACCGAGGGTGAGCGCCCGGGCGTGCATCACTTCGGGTTCTCGGTCGCGAGCCGCGCCGAGGTGGACGCGATCGCGGCCCGCGCCCGCGCCGCCGGCATCCTGCGCGAGGGGCCGCGCGACGCCGGGCCGGTCGTCGGCTACTTCTGCATCGTCGAGGACCCCGACCGGAACTGGGTCGAGTTCTCGTTCGGGCAGCCGATCAATCCGCGCGAGCTCGTCTGAATCTCGGCCGGAGCGTTCTTGGGGGTCACGGCGCGCCCGCCGCGCTCAGCGCGGACGCTCGACGAGGCGGCCGCCGTCGAGACCGAAGACGACGTCCGCGGCGGCTTCGACGAGCGCCGCGTCGTGCGTGACGACGATCTGGGTCATGCCGTCGGCGCGTACCTTGGCGAGCACGTCGACCAGCTCGGCGCGGCGCGCGGGATCGAGCGCGCTCGTCGGCTCGTCGTACAAGAGACAGGCGGGAGCCATGGCGAGCGCGCGGGCGATGGCGGCGCGCTGGCACTGTCCGCCCGAGAGTCGGGACGGGTGCTCCGCGGCCTTGTCGGCGAGGCCGAGCTGCGCGAGCAGCGCGCGTGCGGTGGTTTCCGCCTCGGCAGGCGGGGTGCGGCGCACGCGGACCGGCGCGAGCACGCAGTTCTCGAGCACGCTCAAATGCGGGAAGAGCTCGAAGCTCTGGAACACCAAGCCGACGTGGCCGCGCAGGACGGCGGGCGGGGTCCGGCCGGCTTCGACGACGCGCGTGCCGACGACGATCGTGCCGCGCTCGGCGCGGTCGAGCCCGGCGAGGCAGCGGAGCAGCGTCGTCTTGCCGGCGCCGCTCTCGCCGACGATCGCCGCGATCGCGCCCGCTGGAACCGCGAACGACACCTCGTGGAGCGTCGGCGCGGCGGCGCCGCGATGGCGATGCACGAGACCGTCGACGCGGAGCGCCGCGCCCGTCATGCGATGCTCCGGAGATGACTCCCGAGCCGCGCCTCGGCGCGGCGCGCGAGCCATGCGAACGGCAAGCCGATCGCGAGGTACCAGGCGGCGACGACGAGACCGAGGCCGAGATGGTCGCGCATCGCGTTGGCGAGATTCGAGTAGGTCTTGGTGAGCTCCGTCAAGGTCACGAGCGACACCAGCGAGCTGTCCTTGAGGAGCGCGATGAAGTCGTTCGTCGCCGGCGGGATCGCCACGCGCACCGCCTGTGGTCCGATCACGAAGCGGAGCGCCTGCAAGGTCGAGAGGCCGAGCGACCACGACGCCTCGAGCTGTCCCGTCGGCACGCTCTCGAGCCCGGCGCGATAGTTCTCGGCCTCGGCGGCGGCGTAGTTCAGGCCGAGCGCGAGCGCGCCCGCGACGAACGGGTCGAGCGTCACGCCGAGCTCGGGCAGGCCGAAGTACAGCATGATGAGCTGCACGAGGAGCGGCGTACCGCGGACGAACTCGATGTAGGCGATCGCGAGCGTGCGCAGCGGCAGGGGCCCGTACTTTCGCAGCAGCGCCAGGACGACGCCGAGCGGCACCGCGAGCGCCATCGCCGTGAAGGACAGCATGAGCGTGACGAACGCGCCGTGCGCGAAGAGTCCGAGCGTGCGCGGGTAGCGATCGCGCAGCCGCTCGAGGAGGGGCGGCGGCTTGCCGACGGCGGCGCGCCACGCTTCGAGCGCCTCGGCGACGTTCCGGGTCGCGACGACGGAGTCGCCGAGCAAGGCGGCGGTCGGGGCGTTCCACAGGCCCCAACGCTCGTAGATCGCGCGCAGACGCCCGTCGGCGGCGAGGCGGACGAGGGCGTCGTCGAGCGCCGCCCGCAGCCCGTCCGCGCCGAGCGGGACCGCGATCGCATAGCGCACCTCGCCGAAGTCGCCCGGCACCGCTTCGAGCCCCGGCTCGATCTCGCCGTAGTAGAGGCTGATCGGCGCGTCGAGCAGCACGGCGTCGGTGCGTCCGAGGATCAGGTCGCTGTAGATCTCGTTCTGCCCGCCGTCGTAGGTGCGCACCTCGGCGCCGGCGCGCGCGAGGATGCGCTCGGCGAGCGAGCCGGGGAGCGTGCCGACCGCCCGCCCGCGCACCGTGGCGAGCGTGCGCGGCGCCGCCACGTCGCCGCGCCGCACCGTGAGCCGCTCGGGCGCGACGTAGTAGGGCCGCGTCAACGTCGCGACGCGCCGCTTCTCGTCGGCGACCTCGATGCCGTTCAGGGCCACGTCGAAGTCGCCGCGCGCGAGCAGATCGAGGAGCACGTCCCACTGCCCTTGCACCGGCCGCGCCCGCACGCCGAGCTCGCTCGCGATCGCGGACGCGAGATCGACCTCGAACCCGATCAGGTGATTCGGGTCCATGGGATCTTGGAAGACGTAGGGCGCGCCGCCCTGGGCGTCGGCGCCCCAGCGGAGCTCGCCGGCGGCGCGGACGCGGGCGAGCGCGTCGTCCACGGACGCCGCGTGTGCGGCCTGCGATCGCGTGCCGAGGGTGAGCGCGACCGCGAGCCCGAGGACGAGGGAGACGCCGCGCCGGCGTGGCCGACGCGTCACTTGTCGGGCGCGAGGAAGCCGTGCGCGATGCCGAGCCCGCCGACCAACGCGCTCACGTGGTTGGTGTCGACGAGGTCGATCGCGAATCGCAATGCAGGCATGAAGAGTCTCCTTTCCAAGGGGGCTTCCCTAGCACGTCGTGCGGCGCTGGCGAGTCCGCGGCCGCCTTGTCACCCGCCGGTCGCGCGGCTACACGATCCGGCCATGCAGATACGTGCCGCCGTCGCTCACGCCGCCGGCAAGCCCCTGGTCGTCGAGACCGTCGAGCTCGCGGGACCGCGCGCGGGCGAGGTGCTGGTCGAGATCAAGGCGAGCGGGGTGTGCCACACCGACGCCTACACGCTCTCGGGCGCCGATCCCGAAGGGCTCTTTCCGACGATCCTCGGCCACGAAGGCGCGGGAATCGTCGTCGAGGTCGGCGCCGGCGTGACCACGCTCGCGCCCGGCGACCACGTGATCCCGCTCTACACGCCCGAGTGCCGGCAGTGCGAGTACTGTCTCAGCCGCAAGACGAATCTCTGCCAGGCGATCCGCGCGACCCAGGGCCAGGGGCTCATGCCCGACGGCACGAGCCGGCTCTCCCAAGGGGCGACGATGCTCCGCCACTACATGGGGACGTCGACCTTCGCGAGCCACACCGTCGTCCCGGAGATCGCGCTCGCCAAGATCCGTTCCGACGCGCCCTTCGACAAGGTCTGCTACGTCGGCTGCGGCGTCACGACCGGGATCGGCGCGGTCATCAATACCGCGCAGGTCGAGCCCGGCGCGCGCGTCGTGGTGTTCGGTCTCGGGGGGATCGGCCTGAACGTCGTGCAGGGCGCGCGGCTCGCCGGCGCCGACCAGATCGTCGGGGTCGACACGAATCCTCGGCGGCGCGCCCTCGCCGAGCGCTTCGGCATGACGCACTTCGTGAACCCGACGGAGGTCGGGGGCGATCTCGTCCCGTACCTCGTCGATCTCACCAAGGGCGGCGCCGACTACAGCTTCGAGTGCATCGGCAACGTGCAGGTGATGCGGCACGCCCTCGAGTGCTGTCACAAGGGTTGGGGCGTGAGCGTCATCATCGGCGTCGCCGGCGCCGGGCAGGAGATCTCGACCCGGCCGTTCCAGCTCGTCACCGGACGGGTGTGGAAGGGCACCGCGTTCGGCGGTGCGCGCGGCCGGACCGACGTGCCCCGCATCGTCGACTGGTACATGGAAGGCAAGATCGACATCGACGCGCTGATCACGCACGTGATGCCGCTCGCCGAGATCAACCGCGCCTTCGACCTGATGCACGCCGGCGAGTCGATCCGCAGCGTCGTGACGTTCTGAAGGCACCGCCGGCGGTGGACCGGCGGCACCGATGCCCGCGCTTGCATCGAGCGGCCGGGCATGGCGTTACCACCGCATGGCCACGCTGCGCTTCTACTTCGACTACATCTCGACCAACGCGTACCTCGCGTGGTTGCAGATGCCGACGATCGCGCGCCGCTACGGGTACGTGCTCGAGCCGGTGCCGGTGCTGTTCGCGGGGCTTCTCGAAGCGCATGGGACCAGCGGTCCGGCCGAGACCCCCGCGAAGGCGCTCTGGATGTTCAAGAACAATTTGCGGAAGGCGGCCCTCTCGGGGGTGCCGCTGAATCCGCCGGCCTTTCATCCGTTCAATCCGCTGCTGTCGCTGCGCGTGACGTCGCTCGCGCGTGATTGCGACGAATGCGACGACCTCGTCACGCGTCTCTTCGAGGCGGTGTGGGTGCGGGGCGAGCACGTGAGCGAGCCGGCGGTCGTCGAGCAGGCGGCGCGCGACGTCGGGCTCGACGGCGCGGCGCTCGTCGCCGAGGCCGGGAGCGCCGCGGCCAAAGAGCGGCTGCGCGCGCAGACCGACGACGCCATCGCGCGCGGCGTCTTCGGCGTGCCGACCATGGAGGTGAACGGCGAGATCTTCTGGGGCTACGACGACCTGCCGTACCTCGAGCTCTTCATGGCGGGCGAGGATCCGCTCGCGCGCACGTCTTGGGGCAAGGCCGACATGACCGCGCCGCGGCCGTCGGCGATGCGGCGCGTGCATCGCGAGCGCGTCGAGCGCACGCGGTAGCGCAGGCGGCCGTCTCGGGATGCGGCAAGTCGTTCTCGTCAAGCAGGTGCCGGCCGTCTCGCAGCTCGCGTTCGACGCGGCGACGCGCACCCTCAAGCGCGAAGGCGTGCGGCTCGAGGTGAGCTCGTTCGACGTGCGCGCGCTGCTGCGCGCGATCGAGCTCCGCGCCGAGCACGGGGGCGAGGTCGTCGTGCTGACGATGGGTCCGCCGTCGGCGCGGGACGCGCTCGTCCATTGCCTCGCGCTCGGCGCGGACCGTGGCGTCCACCTCTGCGACCGCGCCTTCGCGGGTTCCGACACGCTCGCCACGGCGCGCGCCCTCGCGGCGGCCGTGGCGCGCGAGCCGTTCGATCTCGTCCTCTGCGGCCGCGCGAGCGTCGACGCCGAGACCGCGCAAGTCGGTCCCGAGGTCGCGGAGCTCCTCGATCTGTCGCAGGTGTGCTGTGCGCGGAGGCTGACGCTCGATCCTGCGACCCGGAGCTTCACCGCCGAGCGCGAGACCGACGAGGGCTCGGAGGTCGTGGCCGGCTCGCTGCCGGTGCTCGTGAGTGCCGGCGAAGACCTCGCGCCCGAGCGGTTTCCGCGCCGCGCCGACAAGGAGGCCGCGAAAGCGAAGCCGATCGTCGAGCTCACGGCGGTGGATCTCGGCATCGATCCGGCGACGATCGGCGCCGCCGGCTCTCCGACGTGGGTCGAAGGTCTCGAGACGGTCGACGTCGCGCGTCCGGGCCGGATGCTCGCCGGCGATCTCGATGCGGCGATCGCCATGCTCGTGCTGGAGCTCGGCGCGCGTGGGCTCTTCGCGCCGGCGGGAGCTGCCGTGCCGGTGGCGGCGGCGTCGACGCCGGCTGCGGCAGCGGCGCGCGCGGCGTCGAGCGGCGCCGACGTCTGGGTCGTGGCGGAGCTCCTCGACGGCGCCGTGCGGCGCGTGACGCTCGAGCTCCTCGCCAAGGCACGTCTGCTCGCCGACACGCGCGCCGGGTCGGTGACCGCCGTGCTGGTGGGTCACGACGTCCGCCGTCATGCCGATCTCCTGGCGCGTCACGGCGCCGAGCGCGTGCTCGTCGCCGACGACGCGCGACTCGCGAGCTACGCGACCGAGCCGTATGCGGATCTCCTCGCGCGTGCGATCGACGCGCAGCGACCGACCGCCGTGTTGCTGCCGTCGACGTACCTCGGGCGCGATCTCGCGCCGCGCGTCGCGGGTCGCCTCGGGCTCGGGCTCACGGGCGACTGCATCGACCTCTCGATCGACGATGCCGGCCGGCTCGTGCAGTGGAAGCCGGCGTTCGGCGGCAACGTCGTCGCGCCCATCCTCTCGCGGACGCGCCCCGACATGGCGACGGTCCGCCCGGGCGTCCTGCCGACCGCGACACCGCGCGCCGGCGCCGTGGCGCGGGTCGCGACGCTGCCGCTCGACGACCTTCCGCCGAGCCGGCTCCGGGTGGTCGAGCGCCGCCGCGATCCGTCCGCGGCGGGCGCCGCGGCGCTCGACGAGGCCGAGACCGCGGTCGGTGTCGGGCTCGGCATCGGCGGGCCGGAAGCGTTGCCGACGATCGAGGCGCTCGCGGCGGCGCTCGGCGATGCGCCGATCGCGACCACGCGCGACGTCGTCGACAAAGGCTGGCTGGCGCGGCAGCACCAGGTCGGCCTCACCGGCCGCGCGATCGCGCCGCGCTTCTACTTCGCGATCGGCATTCGCGGCGCGTCCGAGCACATGGTCGGCGTGCGACGCTCGGGCACGATCGTCGTGATCGACAAGAACCCGCAGGCGCCGATCTTCGCGCAAGCCGACCTCGGCATCGTCGCCGACTGGACCGACGCGGTGCCGCGCCTCACCGCGGCGCTGATCCGACTCCGCGCCGGTTCCGAACTGCTTCCCGCGAT
>CAVZDH010000010.1:0-111544 GCA_963774015.1 uncultured delta proteobacterium | reverse complement strand
TCCGCGCGAGGGAGAGATCCCTCGAATCAATTCAGCAGCAGCTGCAGGTAGAACTTGCCTTCCGGCGGCGTGTCCTCGCCGACGTGGATGTGCTTGAGCTCGTGGTACTCGGCGAGTCCCCACTTGCCGAGCTCGCGCCCGACACCGCTCTGCTTGTAGCCGCCGAACGGGAACCGGAGGTTGATCATGTGGTAGTCGTTGACCCACACGGTGCCGGTATCGATTCGCTTCGCGAGCGCGACGGCACGTTCCTTGTTCGACGACCAGACGGCGCCGCCAAGGCCGTAGACGGAGTCGTTGGCGATCCGGATCGCCTCGTCGTCGTCCTTGTAGCGGATGACGGAGACGACCGGTCCGAAGATCTCCTCCTGCGCGATGCGCATCTTGTTGTCGACGTCGTCGAAGATGGTGGGCTCGTAGTAGTAGCCCTTGCCCATGCCGCCCGGCCGCTTGCCGCCGGCGACGCACTTGGCGCCTTGCTCCTGCCCGATCCCGACGTACTTCTCGACCGTGTCGCGCTGCGAGGCGCTCACGAGCGGACCCATGCCGGTCGTCATGTCCATGGTGTCGCCGATCTGGATGCGCTTGATGCCAGCGATCATCTTCTCGACGAACTTGTCGTGGATCTTCTCGTGCACCAGAACGCGCGTCCCGGACTCGCAGATCTGCCCTTGGTGCATGAAGGTGCCGAAGAGGGCGCCGAGCGCGGCCGTATCGAGGTTGGCGTCGTCGAGGATGATGTTGGGCGACTTGCCGCCGAGCTCGAGCGTCACCTTCTTCAAGGTACCGGCGCCGAGCTGCATGATGCGGCGGCCGACCTCGGTCGAGCCGGTGAAGGCGACCTTGCCGATGTCGGGATGGGTGGCGAGCTCCTCGCCCGCCGTGCCACCGGGACCGCTGATGACGTTCACCACGCCGGCCGGCACGCCGGCCTTGGTGCAGATCTCGCCGAGCATGAGCGAGGTCACCGGCGTGCACCGACGCGGGCTTGATGACGACGCAGTTGCCGGCCGCGAGCGCAGGCGCGATCTTCCACGCCGCCATGATCAACGGGAAGTTCCACGGCGTGATGCCGGCGCAGACGCCGATCGGCTCGCGCACGACGAGATTCTTCGACTGGGATCGGCACCGTCTCGTCGTACTCCTCGTAGATCATCGCCTGGTACTCGCGGACCGCAGATGAACTGGCCGAAGTGCATGAAGGTCTGGGCGGCGCCCGGGACGTCCATGCTCATGGCCTTGCGCATCGTGCCACCGCCGTCCTGCACCTCGGCGGCCGCGACCTCGTCCTGACGCTCGAAGATCGCCATGGCGACGCGCTGCAGGATCTCACCGCGCTCCTGCGGCGACTTGTTGCGCCATACGCCGCTGTCGTGAGCGCGCTTGGCCGCCGCGACGGCCTTCCGCACGTCCTCGCGGTCGGCGACGGCGACCGTGGCCCAGGGTTCTTCGGTCGCGGGATTGATGGTGGGCGCGGTTTTGCCGCCCTTGGCGGCCTGCCACTCCCCGTCGATGAACAGTCCGAATTCTTTCATGGCTGACTCCTTCTCGGCGCCGGTCGAGTCGTCGCGCCGTGGGTGACGGCGAGATCCCGGGCGTCGGGTAGCTAGGGAACCTCTGCACAGGGAGGTTCCGAGCGAGAAGTGCGAGCCGCCCCGAGCGCAAGGCGCGAAGCCCGACCGCGTATCTGAACGATACGCAGAGGGCGTCGCGCCGCCGTCGATCGGGGATGGATCGCGCTTCGCAGCCGGGAGCCACCTGTGCAGAGGTTCCCTAGTCAGCTCGTCGGCGATGGGTCAAGAGCGGTGGCGCCTCTCAATCGGACTTGCCCTGAAAGCGCCCCGTGTCGTTCCGCGACGCGTGCGCGGACGAGTAGACCGCCTCCCAGCACGCGCCGCCGGCGCGAATCAGCTGGACGCGGAGCGGGAGCCCGAGCGGAAGGCTCGGCGGCACGAGCCATCCGCCCTGCCCCTTCACGAGGACGCTCGCCTTCCCGGCGACGCCGGCTTTCAGCTTGATCGATCCGATGCCGAAGACGATCCGCTGGCCGTCGGAGTAGGCGAAGCCCTTCGTGCCGAGCGGCTTCCAGCACGGCTTCCCCTTGCAAAGACCGCCGCCCGCGATGATCGATTGCGAGACCAGCGTCGGCGTCATCCCCGACTCGTCGTACAGGCAGAGCTTGTACTCGTCACCGCCGGCGGGGTCACCGAAGTCGGTGGGCGTGGTGGCGGCGCCCTTCCACTTCCATTGCAGCTGATTCTTCGCGGCCGGTGTGGTGCTGACCAACTTGAAGACGGTCGTCTCCGGTGCGACGGGTGCTTTGCAGGCCGCAGCGGGAGTCGCCGGACACGGATTCGAAAAGCCGATCGTCCGCGCGACCTGCCAGGTCGCCCCGAGGGGCGACGGGATCACGGAGCCGTTCAGGATCGCTTTGCCGTCGGGCTGCAAACGCATCGTGCTCGGCCGCCCGCCCACCTGCAAGTCCGACACCCCGTTCGTCCCGTACGAGGAATCGAGCGTGCCGTCGTTCGCGAGGCGGACGACCGCGAAAAAATCTTCGATGCCATTGAGAGGTGGACCGGTGAAGACGTAGCCGAGCGCGCCGATCACGATCCTGCCGTCCCCCTGGAGCGCGATCCCGACCGCGCCGTAATCGTCGGCGCTCCCCGCGACCGCGGGCGTCGCGGTGCCGTCGGCTCCGAACGCCGCATCGGGTTTGCCGTCGGTCCGATAGCGCGCCAGGAAGAAGTCGTAGCTCGTCGCGACGACGCGCCCGTCGGGCTGACTCACCACGTTCGCCGCGAAATCGTACGCGAACGCACGGGTCGTGGTGACGATGCCGTTCGCGCCGAAACCCGCGTCGATCGCGCCATCGCCGCCGAGCCGCGCCACCGCGAAGGCGCTCTGCGGGTACACGGTGTATTTGCCGCCAGCGACGAGGATCGCGCCGCTCGGTTGGAGGGCGAGATCGTTGGGGAAGAAATCGGGCACGATCGTGACACCCGCGGTCCCGAACGACGGATCGAGCGAGCCGTCCGCCGCGTAGCGCACGATGCACGCGTCGTAGGTCGTCCCGTTGGCGCGCGGGACCTCCGCCACGAGCTTGCCGTCCGGCTGCAGCACGAGGGCCCCGTGCCCGACGCCCTCGGCCTCGCTCCCGCCGCAGTCCGTCGTGACGGTCCCACCGCTCCCGAATGCGAGGTCGAGCTCCCCCGTCGCGGTGAAGTGCGAGAGCAGGACGTCGCCGTTCGCGCGGAGGACGTACAGCGTGCCGTCCGGAGACGCGACGACGCCGAGCGGGCCCTCGCCGGAGAGGGCCGTCGTGACCACGCCGCCGCTGCCGAAGGCGGCATCCGGCGTGCCATCGGTCTCGTAGCGCGCGAGCGCGAGTGTTCCGGTGGCACCGAAACTGGATGCGACGCGTCCGGCGACGACGATGCGGCCGTCCGATTGGAGCGCCATACCTTCCGCGTCAACCTCCGTCCCCGAGACCGGCACCGTCACAGAACCGGTCCCGGCGAAGGTCGGATCGAGGTCACCATCGGCACCGCGAGCGACCGAGCCGTTGAAAAGCAGCGTTGCGAAGAAGAGGACGACGACGGCACGGCGCATGATCCGACTCCACGTGAGAGCGGTTGGGGATGCTCCGGCCGTACCATGACGGTCGTCGCCGTGACAAAGGATTTGTGCTCAAAACCCCGCAAAGGAGATTCCCATGTCCTACGAGAACATCACGCTCGAGCGCCGCGACGCCGTCGCCACCCTCACCCTCAACCGCCCGAACGCCGCCAACAGCATCGATCTGCCGCTCGCGCGCGAGCTGATGGACGCCGCGATCGCATGCGACGATGATCCCGAGGTCCGCGCCGTCGTCCTCACCGGCGCCGGGGCGATGTTCTGCGCCGGCGGCGACCTGCGCTCGTTCGCCGCGGCGGGCACCGCGATCGGC
This sequence comes from uncultured delta proteobacterium, assembly GCA_963774015.1. GTDB lineage: Bacteria > Desulfobacterota > Binatia > UTPRO1 > UTPRO1 > UTPRO1. The sequence goes on along the minus strand of CAVZDH010000010.1, from coordinate 107,595 downwards.
AGCCGCTTGAAGGAGCTCACCGCCTATCTGCACGCGGCGATCTCGCGCCTCGACGCGCATGAACGCGCCGGTGATCGCCGCCGTGAACGGCATGGCGGCCGGCGCCGGATTCAGTCTGGCGATCGCCGCGGATTTCACGATCGCGAGCGAGTCGGCGGGCTTCGTGATGGCCTACACGCAGGCGGGCGCTCGTTCCCGACGGCAGCTCCACGTTCTTTCTGCCGCGCCGCATCGGCGACCGCCGGACGCGCGAGCTCATGCTCACGAACCGCCGGCTCACCGCCGCCGAGGCGCTCGACTGGGGACTGGTGAACCAGGTCGTCCCCGGCGATCAGCTGCTCCCGACGGCGACCAAGCTCGCCGCGACCCTCGCCGCCGGACCGACGCGGTCGTTCGGCGCCGTGAAGGCGCTCCTCACCGAGACGTTCGAGCACGGTCTCGAATCGCAAATGGAGCTCGAGGCGCGCGCCATCGCGGCCGCGTCGACCAGCCCCGACGGCCAAGAGGGCATCCGCGCGTTCCTCGAGAAGCGCAAGCCGCAGTTCACCGGTCGCTAGGGAACGACGACGCGTCACACGCCCCGGCGCGTCACCATCACCTTCACCGTCTCCGCCATGATCTTGAGGTCGAGGACCAGCGAGTAGTTGTAGATGTAGGCGAGGTCGTACTTCAGCTTGTAGGCGGGGCTCGTGTGGTACTCACCGTTGACCTGCGCCAGGCCGGTGAGGCCGGGCTTCACCTGCAAGCGCTCGAGATAGCCGGGGATCTCCTCCGCGTACCGCCGCACGAACTCGGGCCGCTCGGGGCGCGGGCCGATCAGGCTCATGGTCCCGTTCAGCACGTTCCAGAGCTGGGGAATCTCGTCGATGCGCGTCGCCCGCAGCACCCGTCCGACCGACGTCACGCGCTGGTCCTCGTGGCGCGCCAGCACGGGACCGCTCTCCTCCTCGGCGTTCCGGAGCATGGTGCGGAACTTCCAGATCGTGAACTGTTGCCCGCCTTGCCCCACGCGCCGCTGCCGATAGAAGACCGAGCCCGGCGAGCCGAGCTTCACCGCGATCGCGGCCACGAGCGCGATCGGCAGCGTCAGGACGAGCAGCACCGCGGCGATCACGAAGTCGGTGCTGCGCTTGAAGAGGTAGGCGAGATCGTCGCGCGGGTTCTTCACCACCTCGACGACGGGGACGTCGTGGATGCGCCCCGACGACACCCGTCCGACGAGGATGTCGTAGACCGAGGGCACGACACTCACGCGCGGCCGCCGACTCTGGCGCAGCATGCGGTCGACCAGGCGGTCGCGCCATGAGAGCGGCGACAACAGCACGATCTCGCCGACGTCGTGCTCGACCAGGAGCCGGGGCAGATCGCCGATCTCACCGAGCCACGGCAATCCTCCGACGAAAGGCGACGGCGTGTGTCCGTTTCCGGAGCCGTCGCCGGCGACCGCGACGGCCCCGACGATGTCGACGTGATGCAGGCGCGGCTCGCCGACGCCGCCGAGGAACTGCTCGATCTCCTCGGCCGTGCCGACGAGCAGGACGCGCGTCGGCGACGACGACGCGAGCCGACGCCCGATCACTTCGCGAATCGCCGCCACACCGGCCGCGTTGACGAGCCAGTAGACGACCAGCACCGAGCGCGGGAAATTGACGTCGCCGCTGAAGAAGTAGAGCGACGTCGTCGCGAGCAGGTGCACGAAGAGCGCCGTCACGCTGTTGGTGATCGGACGGAACCCGGCGCGGAGCGCGCGGAGATCGTAGAAGCCGAAGAAGTAGAGCGTCACGAGCTCGATCAGCAGGATCGCCGGCAGCATGTGCCGGAGCTCGAAGACGCGCGCGAGCGGCAGCAGGTCGGTGGTGAACGGCAACGGAAAGTAGATGCGAAGGAAAAACGCGATCCCATACGCGAGGATCGCCCAGACCAGATCGCAGAGGAGCAGCAGCGCGATCGTGCTCTGCTCGCGGAGGCCGCTGCGCTGCATGGCGACTACGTGGTGCCGCCGCCGACGGGCCAGCGCTTGGTCGACGGCAGGACCGCCCAGCCGCGATGGAAGCCATGGCGAATCTGGCGGATCGCCCGCAGCCGCGCGTAGGCGCGCACCGCCATCGACAGCACGACGAGCGGATACTCGCGCGGGGCGATCTCGCGGACGAAGCGGCGCCACGGATACGTCCCGAAGCCGTGAGCGCGGTGCAGCTCGGGAAACTCGTGCACGAGCTGGAGCTTGCCGACCTCGTTCCGAATGCGCTGCCGGAGATACTCGCTCCAGGTCGTGGGCGGACGGAGCCGCACGACGGCGTCGGGCTCCTTGGCGAAGCGCGCGCGGCCGAGCCGGACGGAGAGATAGGCGTCCTCGTGCAGCACCGACGCCGGCATCGGCTCGGGCAGCGCGGCGGTGCGGAGCGCGTAGAGGCGACCCGGAACGTTCCCGAAATCGAAGCGGTGCGGCAGCGCCGCGACCTTGGCGACGAGGCCGTCGGCGGGCGTGACGACCGGCTCCTCCCGACCGGCGACGATGGCGAGATCGGGGGCGGCGGCGAGGCGCGCGACGAGCAGCGGGATCGCGACCGGCGCCACCCGGACGTCCGCGTCGGCAAAGACGATGATCGGCGCGCGGGCCGCCGCGCGGATGGCATTCCAGGCAGCGGTCTTGCTGCGCGGCGCGAGCCGCAGGAGGCGCACGCACGCGCCGGTCGGCGGCGGCGTGGCACCGGGTCGGACGATGGGCAGGCGCGCGCTCCGCGCGAACTCCTCGACCCCCGCGACCGCCGGCGACGGCTCGTCGTCGGGCCCGTTCACCGCAACCAGGATCTCGACCGGACCGGTGCCGCCGGCCGCGCTCGCCGCGAGACTCGCGAGTGTCGCCGGCAGGTCGTCCTCTCCGCTGCTCGCCGGCACGCCGATCGTGAGCGCCGGCGGCCGCAGCTCCGCGCCCGTCGTGCTCATGCGGCGCGCCGCACCGTCGTCACGCTCGGGCGCGTGAGCAGATACCCGTGCTTCCAAAAGAAGTACCCGAGCCCGTAGACGTGCCGCGCCGTCAAGGTCGAGAGGAGCTTCCGCGTCACCCGGCGCTCGAGATGCATCACCACGGCCTCGGGCACGTACTCCACCCGCCAGCCGGCGCGATGCATGCGGAGGCACAAGTCCACGTCCTCCGGCCCGTAGAAGATGTGCTCGTCGAGCAGGCCGACCTCTTCCAGCGCGATTCGCCGGATGAGCTGGCACGCGCCGATCACGTAGTCGACCTCACGGACCCCGGCATGGTCCCACCAGCGGAGCTCGACGTCGTCGACCACGGACCGCCCGAAGCGCGCCGGCAAGCGGCGGAGCACCTTGTCGACGAGGGTCGGAAAACGCCGGCAGCTGTACTGGAGCCCCCCGTCCGCATCGACGAGCTTCGGACCGACGAGGCCGACGCGCGGGGCGCTCCGCATGCGCGCGACGAGGGTCGCGAAGGATCCCGGCGCGGGCACGGTGTCGACGTCGAGCAACGCGACGAGCTCCCCGCGCGCCCGGCGGAGCCCTTGGTTACGGGCCGGAGCCACGCCGCGATTGCTTCGGTTGGTGATCGTCACGACGTCGTCGCGACCGGCGAGCATCTCCGCCGTGCCGTCGCGCGAGCCGTTGTCGACGACGATCACCTCGGTCGCGAGCGACGCCGTCGCCGCCGGCAGGGCGGCGAGACACTCCGTCAGAAGCGCGCGCGAGTTCCAGGTCAGGATCACGATCGACACCACCGGCGCACCGTCGCCTGGGCCTTTGACGATCCAGGGTGCCGCTTCTGTCACGCCCCCTCTATCCCAGGAGCGTGCTGGACCCGCAACCGCGCACGATCGGCGCGCCGCCCGGCCGGATCCCCGCTGAAACACCGGCGCGCCATGGCGCCATAACGCCGGGCCCGCGCGCGGCCGGCGGTGCCGCCGACCAGCACGGCACGCACCGCCTTGGCGGCGAAGCTCGCGCCCGCGACGATCCGAAACCCGAGCTCCGCAAGGCGGCCGCGGCGGCGCCGGAAGAAGCGAAGCGTCCCGCGCAGCACGGCGACGTCGCGGTCGGCGCCGTAGCGAATCGCCCCGCTGCGATTGCCGACGTGCACGACCGTCGCCTCGGCGCAGTACGCGACCTGCCAGCCGGCGGCGGCGAGCCGATGGCAGAGGTCGATGTCCTCGCCGTACATCTCGTACGCCTCGTCGAACCCGCCGACCGCCGCGAGCGCCGTGCGACGCACGAGGAGAAACGAGCCGTACACCCAGTCGACGAGCCCGCTCGCGGCGGGCACCATGCCGCGGACCGGGCCGCGCTCCCCGGCGAGCGCTTCGGCGACGAGCCAGCGCACGCTGTGGAAGCGGTCGACGGTCGGTTGCGGCGAGCCGTCCGCGTTGACCGTCCGACATCCGACCACGGCGACGGAGGCCTCGCCCGCGAGATACGCAAGCGCGCGCGGCAGCGTTTCCGGCTCGACGATCGCATCGGGATTCAGGAAGAGCACGAAGGCCCGCGTGCTGGCGCCGGCGCCCTGGTTGGCGCCGGCCGCAAAGCCGCGGTTCTCGGCGTTGGCGATCACGATTGCGTCGGACGCGTGTCGACGTACGAGCGCGACGGTCGCATCGCTCGATGCGTTGTCGACGACGACGAGCTCCGCGCCGGCCGCGCGGGCCGGCGCCAACGACGCGAGCAGCGCCGGCACGTCGGCCGCGTTCTGCCACGTCACCACGACGATCGTGAGGTCGGCGAGCGTCGCGGACATCGCGCGTCAGGTCACGCCGACGCGCTCGTGAGCCCGTGCAGCGCGTGACACGCATCGCCGAGCACGATGCGATACGCGCGCGGCACCGACGCGGCGAGCGCATCGAGGTTGTGCACCGTCGTGATGCGCTGCACGACCTCCGCGAGCACGCCCCGCGCGGTCGTGCGCTGCTTCCGCTCGGCGTCCGACGGCGCGTAGACGCCGTAGCGCTCGGCGTAGCGGAGGTTCTCGATCGAGTGACCGAGGAACTGGAGCTTCGCCGCATCCGCGTTCAGTTGCTGCTCCGGCGCCGCGAGGGCCTGGTCGATGAGCGCCACCTCGGCGGCCAGTCGAAAGTAGGTGGCGCGCGTCATCTCGTGCACCCGCTGGCGCAGGTTCTTCCCTTCGTAACCGTGGCGGAGGGCGTCGAAGAGGCCGTAGAGGACGTGGCTCCCGTTGCACGCATAGGTCTGCAGCGTGCTCCGGCCATACGGCTTCGTGCCCTTCATGGCGGCGACGGTGTCCGCATAGCCGAGCTCGGCGGCCTGCGCAGCGGTCTCGACGAGCGCCGCGACGGTGAACGCTTGCCCGTCGGCGTTGGTGAATCGGTCGGCCGAAGGCGACATCGCCGCCGTGAAGACGCTGAGCGTCCACGATAGCTCCGGGCCCGCAATCGTCGGCGTGAAGAGCGCCTTGGCTCCGGCCAAGAGGTCGTCGGTGCCGACCGCCCCCCCTTGGACCGCGAACCGGCGCGACGGGGACACGCCGACCGCGTCCATGATCTCGAGGAAGTGATTGGGATGCGCCTCGACGTTGATCGGGAAGCTCGCGTACGAGCGACCGTCCTTCGGCGTCATCACGAGGTATTTCGCGGCGACCGCGTCGAGGAGCGGCCCGCCGGCATTGCGCGCGTCGGGTCCGAGCGCGAGCACGACGTGCATCAGCACCCACGGATCCTCGCTCACGACCGCACGTTGCATGATCAGCGTGCGGAGCGCGTCGGTCGTCGCGTCGCTCGTGGCGTCCGCGCCGCTCGCTCGTCTCCCCGGGAGAAAAAGAGCCGCCGCCGCACCCGCCGTCAGACCGAGAACCTCTCGTCGCGTCCATCGCATGATCGGCGGATTCTCTCAGCCTTCGGGGCGTTCGGAAAGACGGGCTTCGAGCTCCTCGATCCGACCCTCGAGCTCGTCGACGAAGTCGCCGAGGCCGTCGGCCGCCTCGATCGCGGGGCCGCCGAAGACCCGGGCGAGATCGTGCTCGTGGAGCAGGCGTCGCTGCAGCGCCCAGTAGTCGCGGCCGAAGGCGCTCGGGCGAAACGGCTCGCGAAAAAGCGGTACGATCTCGTGGTCGGGACGGCGACGCCGCGCTTGGATCGCCGTGCGCGCCGCATGAAGCGCCGGCAGGCGCGCGTCGAAGGCCGTCGCGGCGTCCGCATACGCCCGAGCCTCGGCGCCGCGCGCGGCCCGCGCCCGCGCCGCTAGCAACGCCCGCGCCGCCGGCAGCACGACGTCGAGATTCGCGTCGTCGTAGTTCTTGACGAGCGAGGCGAGCGCGTTCCGCTCGAGCAGGAACCGCCAGCGCGCCGGGTCCATCGCGGATCCGCGATGGCGGTGGTAGGCGAGCGCGGCCGGGACGTAGAGGACGCGCTCCCCGAGCACCCAGAGCCGCCAACCGAGATCCACGTCCTCGAAGTACGCGAAGTAGTCGGCGTCGAATCCCCCGGCGTCGAGAAAGCGCTCCCGGTCGACCGCGAGCGCGCCGCCGCACCCGAAGAGCGCCGACTCCGGCTCCCGGTCGTTTTCGGGTACGTACGCTCGTCCCCGAACCGCGATGGGTTCCGTGGCCGTGGAAATTCATCGCGGCACCGCCGAAGTCGACGCGGGTACCGTCCCAATCGAGCATGCAGCTCCCCGCCGCCGCCGCCCCCGTCGTTCGGAGCGCCTCCACCAACCGCTCGAGCCACGTCGGTGCCACCCGGCAGTCGTTGTTGAGAAACGCCACGGTCGCGCCCGCGGCCGCCGCCGCGGCGTCGTTGGCGGCGGCGGCGAAGCCGCGATTGTCGGGATGCGCGACCACGCGCACGGCCGGCCACTCGCGCGCAAGCCACTCGATCGAGCCGTCGGTCGAGCCGTTGTCGACGACGACGCATTCGAGGTCCGCGCGCGGGTAGTCGAGCGCGAAGACCGAGGGCAGGCAGGTCGCGAGATGTCCGCGGCCGTTCCAGTTGACGATCGCGACGGTCGCCGTCGGCGTGCTCACGCGCCGCGCCCGTTCCCCGCCAGCTCGCGCACGAGGCGACGGACGTGCTCGTACGCGCGGTAGACCGGATGCGCGCGGACGCGCGCTGCGAATCGAATCGACTCGTCGATCGTCGCGCCCGCCACGGGCGCCGGCACCCGCTCCGGCGCGACGGCGGCCGCCGGCGGCGCGAGCGTCGTCGCCAAGCGCAGAACATCGTCGAGCGCCGCCGCGTCACGGAGGCGGCGCGCGGCCGCATCGTCGTCCGCGTCGCTGGTGACGAGACGGCGGACGTCACGGCACCAGTCCGTCGCTCCCGTGAGGTCGATCACGAGGAGGTGGCGATACGCCGGCTCGCGCCGATCCGCGACCTGCCCGTTGTAACGCGCCTGGCCGCGCGCGTAGCGCTCGCCGAGCCCGCGCTCGGCGAGGAGCAGGTTCGCGGCTTGCATCAGGCTCCAGTAGGGCAGGTAGCCATTCGGCAGCACGACGACGCTCGCGCCGGCACCCTCGAAGTACGCGACGGTCGCGGCCAGATCCGGATGACCATGGGTCAGGTGCTCGCGCAGAAAGTCGTGCTCGTACCCGTGGCGGGCCTGCACGAGCGCGAACAGCACCGCGTCCGCATCGCGCACGCCCGGCGTCGCAAACGGTGCCCCGAGGACGACGAACCGCCGCGACACGCGTCGCAGCTCGGCGAGGAGGAGCGGACGTCCGTCCGGCGGCACGTGCTCGAGCACGTCCTGGCACAGCACGAGATCGAAGCTCGCATCGGCGAGCGGCAGCGGGGGCCCCGTGACCGCGCGATGGTCGGGGTGGTCGGCGACCCGCACGTCGATCGCGCAGGTGGCGTCCTCGGGAAAGAAGTCGGCGAGGGTCGCGAAGTGTCCGTGCGCGCCGCCCATCACGCCCCCGACGTCGAGCAGGTACCGCGGCGACGTCCCGAGACGTGCCGCCGCCGCGCGCGCGTGGTCGTAGCGTTGGTACATGTCGAACGGCAGGCGGGCGAGCAGCTCGACACGCGGTACCGCCTCGACCGTCACCTCGAGGCCCCGCACGAGGAGCGGCGAGTCGGCGCGGAAGCGAAGCCCGTGTCCGCCGGCGGCGATCGGCACGCTCGGCAGCGTCGCGACGGTCGGCGTCTCGCCGAGCGGGACACGACCGATCTCCTGATCGCCGATCTGCACGCCGAGCGTGCCCGCGCGCTCCGCGCAGGCCTCGACGCGCACCGTGACGCGCACGGGCGCGCGTCCACCGACGAGCAGATAGACGAGGCCATCGCCCGCTCCGCTCCAATACGCCTCCGGAGCGTCCGCTTGCGGTGCCGCAACCAACCCGGAGCGGAGACGAAGCGCGACGCGCGCGGCCTCCGGACCGGCCACCGCGCCCAGCATCGATCCCATGCCGAAGCCCTCGGGCCGGAGCACGCTCGCCGGCGCGAGGCTCCCGTGCGCGGAGCGTACCGCGGCGATCTCGAGGTTGTACGCGGCTTGAAAGAAGCGGAAGTCGACCGCGAAGCCGAGCGCCGCCAAACGATCGATCCAGTACGACGGCGGTCGCTCCGAGAAATGGGTCTCCTCGTGGCCCGGGAAGTGAAGCGGATCGGGGGTCGCGCCGATCAACACGCCCCCGGGCCTCAGCACACGCGCCGTCTCGGCGAGCACGGGCTCCGGCTCGGGTACGTGCTCGAGCACGTCGAACGCGCTCACGACGTCGAACGTCGCGTCGGCGAACGGCAGACGGTCGGCGAGCCCGCGCAGCACGCGACCACTGCTCGCCGGCGCCTCGTCGCGGCTGCGCGCGAGCGCATACGCGCTCACGTCGACGCCGACCGCGGCAAAGCCACCCGCGCACGCCTCTGCGACCAGGTAACCGTAGGCGCACCCCAGATCGAGCCAACGTGCCCCGGGATCGAGCCCCGTTCGGAGATGCGCCACCCAATGCTGCCAGCTCGCGTGCTCGCTCTCGTAGCCGGCCGCGGGATACCCGCTGTTGACGCCGTGGTAGTAGCCCTCGTCATAGAGGGCTCCGAGCGCGCGCGCGTCCAGGTCGGGCGCGGACGACATGATCCGCGCGGTCATAGCACGACCCGAAATCACGGTGCAATTTTGCCGGGGTCGCAGGCGGCGTCCGGGCGCTCCCAGAGATCGAGGTCGCTCGCGGTCGCGCCGTCGGTCGTGATCGTGATCGGCGTCGGCTGCTCGCCGCGACGGACGCAGAGCGTGGTGATCGGCGCCGCGCGGCTCGTCGTCCCATCGCCGCCGCGCAGGACGACGGTCCCGTGCGTGACGGCGGCGACGACGCGTGTACCGCCCTGCCCCGCGGCGAGGTCGCACGTGACGCGCGTGGGCAGCGTCGACGGGCGTGCAATGGTGCCGTCACCGTAGCGTCGCGGTGCGGGTACGACGCGGATCGGCACGACGATCGGTCGGTCGGCGTCGTCGCGACAGGTGCCGTAGTCGATCGTCGGTTGGTAGCGGGCGATCCGCAGCGGCCCGACGTCGACGAGATCGAATCCGGGCGCCGCGCCGCTCGGCGCCGACGGGTCGTCGCGATACCACACGACGGCATGACGCGGCGGCGCGGACGCCGATGACGGCACCGATGCCCCGCCGAGCCAGAAGCCGTTGTCGCCCGTGAGGTCGTCGAAGGCCGGACCATGCACACTCGCCCACCGTGCCGCCATGGTCGCGGGCTCGGCACCGAGCAGCGTCGCCACCTCCCGCTTCACCCCGAGCGTCAGCAGCCGACCCGCGATCGACGCATCACGCCCTGCCGTACCGTCGAGCGTGAGCGCCGCCGGCTGCAACGCGACGTAGCCGTGCGTCGCGACGTTCGCGAGCCAGCGCGCGCTCGCCACTCCCGAGACGAGCGCGGCCGCCACGAGCGTCGTCGCGGCAGCCGCCGCCAGCCGATGCGCGGCCCCGGGCGCCGTGGCGACACATGCCCCGGCCGCGAGCGCCGAGAGCGGCAGCAGCGCATCGAGATAGTAGTACCAGGCCTCTCCGGGCAGCAGAACGACCATCCCGAGCTGGCAGGCGATCACCGTGACGAGCACCGTCGCGGCGCGGTCGCCGCGGAGCGCCGCGACCATGCTCCGCACGATGCCGAGCACCACCGCGCCCGCGATTACGACCGCCGCGGTGCGCGTTGCCAGCGGCCAGGGCTCCGGCGCGTCGGGCCACTGCCAGAACGCCGGCGGCACGCGCCATTCGAGACTCCAGGCCGCCCACAGGCGACCGCCGATGCTCGGCAGCGGCCCGCGGCCCGGCAGCGTCGTGATACCGGCATCACGGCCGGCATTGGCGAGCGCCGCATATGCGGCCGGGAATCCGGTGACGGCGAGCCCGACAATGCCCGCCCCGAGAGCGCGGAGCGACGGACCGCGCGCGAGCACGAGGAGCATGGCCGCGGCGACCCATGCGACCATGGCGAGGTGCAACTGCACCGCGATCCCGAGCGTCGCACCCAGGAGCGCGAGACGCAGCGGCGTCGGCGGTGCGTCGAGCATCGCGAGCAGGACGATCGCCGCCAACGGCAGCGCCGCCGGCGCCCACGCCACACGACCGTCGAGCACCGCGACTCGTGAACAGGCGAACACGGCAAGGGCGACGAGCGCCGCACGGCCGTCCCACCGCCGCCGTGCGTACCACCACGTCGCGATCGCCGTCACCACGCCGAGGACAGCGGCGAATCGGTATGCGGCGAGCGGATCTTCGCTCACGAGATGGGGCAGCGCCCACACGTAGTGGTAGAGCGCGCCGAGGCTCGTGACCCGGCGCATGGTGGGTCCGACGGTCGGGAAGTCGCGCCCCGCCGCGAGATCGAGCCCGGTCTGGATGTCACGCGCCTGGTCGACGCCGAACCAGCCGAGATCGAGACGCCAGAAGCGCAGCCCCGTGGCGAGCGCGAGAAGCGCCGCGACCGCCGCCAGCTCGGCGGCTCCGACGCGTACCGTCGCCCGCCTCACGCCGCCTGCCCGGCTCCGTGCCGCCGCGCCCCGCCGCGGCCGTACGGCACGAGGATCGCGAGCGCCAGCACCGCGAGACCTGCCCCGATCGCCAGCGACGACGGGCGGTAGCGGAATGTGACGACGTGCGCGCCCGCGGGCACGACCACGCCCCGCAGCACGCCATCGACGACATGCACGGGCGCGGCGTGCCCGTCGACGTCGGCGCGCCAGCCCGGATACGCGAGATCCGCGAGCACGAGAAGCGCCGGCGCTACGCCGTCGGTCGCGATCGTCACCGTGCTCGGCGTTTCGCTGCGAATCGCGGCGGTGCCTGCATCGGCGCCGCTCGCGCTCCCATCGCGACGGATGAGCGCCGCGTTCACGGCGACGACGTCGCTCTTCGGCACGAGCGCGGCGTCGCGAAAGTCGAAACCGTCTCCGAGGCGATCGATCGCCTCCTCCTCGCTCGCCGTCGGCTCGACGCGCCGCACGCGAAATGCGCGCGGCAGGGCGTTCACGTTCTCGTAGACGACGGCCCCGACCTCGGGGTCGCGAAAGACCTCGCGGAGCGCCGGCAGCTCCGCGGCGTGGCGCGCGCTCCGCTCGCGGGCGAGCCGGGCTTCGGCCATCGCACCCGGCCCGAACCCCAGATCGCCGAGCGACACGGCCGCCGGCGAACCGTCGAGGCTGACCGCGCCGACGCGTACCCGTATCCGCCGCCGCGCTCCGGCGCGTGCGAGCGCGATGCGCTGCTCCTGCCAGCGATCGGCGGTCGCGATCCGCTGCGGGTCATCGGGGCCGTCCGAGGGAACGCCATCGACGTGCACCCGCAACATCACCCCGCTACCGCCGCCGCGGACGAGCACCCCGAAGGCGAGCTCCGCCGCTTCGGTTTCCGTCGTGACGTCGAGCGTGAACGGCGTCGTGAGCGTGAACGCGAACCGGTCGTCGTCGTCGGCCGAAACCGGCCCGATGGCGAGCGCGTCGCCCTCGGTCGAGAGCCGCCGCAGGCCGGCGAGCAGGCGGGCCGTCCGCTCGCGCCCGACCTGCCGCCGCACGCGGCGCGCGAGATCCTCGGCCGCCAGAGGCTGCCGCGACACGATCCACCGGACGCCGACGAGATCGGCGGCCGGTGCCGTCGCGGCAAGCGTCACGTCGGGATCGACCGTGAAGTGAATCACGCGATCGCAAAAGCTCACGAGCCTGGTGAAGAACGCGTAGGTGGCACCGGGCGTGAGGACGTCGATCGACCGGAGGTCGGCGAGACCGGCGGCCGCGGAGGTGAGCGGTACGGCGAGGTCGGCATCGGCGACGATCCTGCCCGCGCCGGCGCCACGAAGGAAGGCGACGAACGGCGGCGGGCGATACGGATCGAGACGAGGCGGATGGTGATGCGGTGCGGCCGTCCAGAGCTCCACGAGCGCCGCCAGGGCGAAAACGGCGCCGACCACCGCCCGGCCGAGCACGCGCAGGCGCCAGAGAGCTGCCGCCGCCAGTAGCAGTGCCCCCACCATTCCCGGCGCGACCAAGCTCGAGGGATAGGTCGGCAGCGGACCCGCTCCGATCGCGGCGGCGACCAGGAGGAGCACGGCGAGCAGGCCGGCGAGGATCGTGCCACCGGCGCGGCGCTCGTCGGTGCGGCCCGCGAGCAGCGCATCGAAGCCGATGGCCGCTGCCGTTGCGAGCGCGAAGACGATCGTGAACGTGTACTTCACGAACAGAATGCTGCGGAGCACCGGCACGTGCACCGTCAGATCGCCGAAAGCGCCGACGTTCCGCAGCAGCAACACGGCCGCCCACACGACGCAGCCCCGCGCGATGCCCCGCAGCGGTGCGGCACGCGCCGTCGCCCCCAGGAGGGCCAGCAGGACCGCCGCGATGCCGATCGACGGCGTCAAAAGGCCGTCGGCGAAGGCTCGGTCCGGCGGTACGAAGAGCGACGGGACGGCGAGGCTCGCGAGCGACGACCACGGCACGAGAAAGCTCGCGAGCTGGGAGCGGCCGCCGAGCGTGAGCCCGGATGCCCGGGCCATGAGCTCCAACGCCGGCACGATGAGAAAGCCGGCAAGGCCGGCGCCGACGACCAGACCGAGGGCGGTTGCGATCGGCGTCCCCCTGCCGCCCCCGCCGGCGACGCGCCGCGCACGCATCAGAGCCCAGAGCGCGACGAACACGAAGCAGAGCAGGCTCGCCTGCAGCTTGCCTCCGAGGAGCGAGCCGGCGGCGGCGGCGGCGAGGAGCATCCACCCGCCGGCCCGTCCGCGCCGTCCTCGTTCGAAGCCGCAGAGCATGACCGGCAGGAACAGCTCGGTCGAAAGCGGATGGTGCGCGATCCATGCGAGCGGATAGCCGCCGTACGCCACGACCGTCGCACCGAGGCACGCCGCGAGCGGGGCGACGCGCAGCTCCCGCAGGAACGCCCAGGTCGCCCATGCGAGCAGCAGCAGTCGCGTGAGGTAGAAGAGATCCGCGTGCCCGGGCGAGGGCCAGAGATCGAGCGGAAGCTGGAGCGGATTGCCGGCGCCGGAATTCAGATTGGCCGCGAGCGGTTCGCCGAGACCCGTTCCGGGATTCCAGAGCGGCAGGTCGCCGGCGGCGAACGCCGTGCGGGCGAGGTAGGGGCTCGGCTCGTCGACCCACGCCGCACCTTCGACGTCGAGCAGGTGCGGAGCCGTTCTGACCGGGGCGTCGAGCGGCCCGGCAGGGGTCAGGCCCGCGGTGAACGTCGCCGCCGACAGCGAGCGGCCCTCGAACACGACGTCGGAAAAGAAGGCGCCGTGGAGCACCAGGAACAGCAGCAGCGCTGGCGCAGCGGACACCGGCCCTCATCCCTCCATGCGACGCCGATTCACGATCGCTGCCGGCGCCCCATGACGACGCGTCAGTGAAACGTGATGCGGCGCACGTACAGATCGAGCGGCGGCCGCTTACTCTGCGCGTCGCCGAGCGTCTTGATCGTGTCCCTGGCGTTCCCCCATTCCTCCCACATGACGTAGGCCGCGTCTCCACCGACGGCGATCTGCGGGAATCGAACGGCCGCTTGCGCCTCGCCCTCGGGTCGCTCGACGACGAGCACCGGCGGATCCCAGTGTGCCCCCTCGTCCTTCGATCGGATCAAGCGCACCGCGCGCGACCCGTCGACGTAGACGACATAGAGCGTACCGTCGGCGCCGGCGGCGAGCCGCGGGGCGCTCGCCTTGGCGACACCGGAAGTCAGAGGCGTGAGCGCATCCTTGCTCGGGCGCCACGTTCCGTCGTCTTGCAGCCGCGCGTAGTAGATGGCGCTGCTGCCGCCGCGAGCATTCGCCTCGAACACGGCCGAGGCGTGGGTCCCGTCGGAGAAGAGCTGTACGATCGGCGCCGTGCCACCCGGCTGCTCGTGGAGGAGCACGTCTTGACCCCAGGTGAGACCGCCGTCCGCCGACGAGTCGGCCCAAACCTCCGCGTACGCGTTGATGCCGCTGACCGCCGCGGTCCAGAGCACGACCGCTCGCCCGCCGATGAAGACGGCTCGCGGGGACAGCGGAGAACCCCGCCCCTTCCCGTCGTCGATGCGCACGGGCTCGGCCCACGTCGTACCGCGATCGCTCGAGAGCGCCGCCATCACGGCGCGCCCTGCGGTCGGCTCCTGCTCCTCCCAGACCGCGATCACGCCGTTCTCGCCGTCGCTCGCGACCGAGACCGCGTTCGCCATCTCCCCGCCGCCCTCGCCCGCGTCGATGCGAACGTCTTTCGGCAGCCACGTCGCTCCACGGTCGAGCGAACGGTTGGCGAAGATGCCGGTCGTGTAGCCCCGCTCGTCCGGCCAGGCGACGGCGACGCCGCCGCTGCGGTCCGTCGTGATGGCGGGCGCGAAGGCCGTGGGCTCGTTGTTCAGGAACCGCGGCTCCGACCACGTCACGCCGCCGTCCCCGGTGCTGCGAAACACGATGAGCTTGTCGCCCGTCTGGGGTTTCCGGGCCTGCCATGCCGCGTAGAACTCGCCGGGATTCGACCCGGGTAACATCGTGAGACCGAGCGTGATGGTCTGCCGCAGGTCCTCGGGGGTGAGCGTCGTCTCCGGCCCGAAGGGCTCCCCACCCTTGGGCGCGTATCGGTAGACGACCGGACGATACGGCGGCTCGTCGCGCATCCAGCTCGCGACGGCTCCCCCGTTCGGCAACGCGTAGATCGCCGCATAGTAGGCGACCTGGTAGCGGCCGACGTTTCCGGCTTCGCCGTTGAGGCGCTCGATGTCGCCGAGCTCGGGGCCTTTCGGTTGGCACCCGCATACGGCCACCGAGAGGAGAGCGAGAGTCGCGAGGAAGGAACCGGTTCGGCAGCGTCGCACAGAGAGCTCCATGGTGGTGGTCGGGCGCACGACTAGGCGCTCTAGACGAAAACGAAGCACAAAAAGAGAGGGGACGGCGTGAATCACGCCGTCCCCTCGTTCTTCACTCAGAGACTCCTGTCTAGGACAGGATTACTCTGCGGTGTAGCGACCGAGCGCCGAGGTACCGAACGGACCAACCGCCATGCCGTGGAAGGCGAAGAGGAAGGTCGAGAGGTCGATACCGTTGATCGTGGTGTCGCCGATCGGAGCGGCACCCGTGTCGTCGCTGCCGACCTGGCAGTTCGTGACGCGAACCAAGCCGGACGTCCCGGCCGGGATCGAGGCCGGGATGATCGCGGGGAGGTCGATGTCCTTGAGGGAATCGTTCTCCGCGATCTTCGCGGTGCTCGAGCAGGTCAGGCAGATGTCAGGCAACGACACGAAGGACTCGAGGTTGTCGTAGTATTGCGCATTGCAGCAAACCGCCGAGCCGTTCGGAAGTGCGGCCGGAATCGGCCCCACCTCGGCACCAGCAAACGCTGCATTGCCGGCAGGGAATGCCACCCCGATGAAGAAAACCTCGGAATCCTCGAGGTCGAGCGGGTTGAAGGTCTGCAGGAAGAGACCGGCCGCCACCGGCTCAGTGAGGAAGAAGTCCCCACCAGCGGGAAGCGTCTGGCCGTCGACGATGCCGATCGCGTTGTTGCCGAAGGCAGCGTTGGTGGACGTGTTGGCAACCACCCAGCTACCGATCAGCGCCGGCGTACCGGTCGGAGTCTCCGGATCGACGACGTCGCAGGTCTGGCTGTTGGTGTCCGCGTCGAACGCCGTGACGGTGACGAAGCCCTTCTCGCCAGTCAGGTTGATGACGGGACCCGTGTTGGTGTTGGTCTGGCCGACCTGGATCTGGCCCTGAAGCTGGGTCGGATCCACGACGATGGTGTCACGCGGGGTCAAACAGATGAACACGTCGGCGAGGTGATCGCAGCTCTCCGACCAGAACGACCAGTGGGTCGCCAACGGGTCGGAGTTCTCACCACCGATGCGGCTCACGAGCTCGAAGCTCGCACGACCGTTCGTGACGTCGAACGGCATGATCAGCGCCACCGCCGGCTCGAACTGGGTGACCGTGTCACCGAGCTCTGCCGCCTGCACGGGACACGTGGCCAACGCCACGCCCGCGAGCGCCGCCCCAAAACTAAACTTGATACCCTTCCTCATAGTGCTCTCTCTCCTTTCGTCTCCACTCGTTCGCTGTGAGACTTTCACTGACCCTACTGCACATCGCGCCGGTCCGGTGATGGCGCGATCCTTCAAACTGAAATTGTGAGCGCCCATCCCCCTCCGGCCTTCCGATTACCGACCGCTGGGGAGCGCGTCACTCGTGAACGCTGATTTTTCGAGACCCAAAAAAAGACCCACGACCCCCCCAACATCCTTGGCGAAAAACGCGGCGCATCCTAACCCGAGGTTTTGAAATGTGTCAAGGTCCGAGACCGTCATTCGCTCAGCACCACGTACCAGACACCGCCGCGCCGCACCCACTGATCCTTGGTGGAGACCTGCTTCTTGATGAAGGTGAGCTCCCCCTGAGGGGTCTTGAGCGGGAAGTTCACCTCGTTGGCGACCTCGACCGTGGCCTTGTCGCCGTCCTCCTGAACGCTGCTTACTTCGTAACTTAGGATGTCGAAGGCGAGCCAGCGCCGCTTCAAGAACGCGTCCTTGGTGAGGGTCTTCTTGATCTCCGGATCGAGGTATTTGTCGTAGACCTCGGCCCATCCCTTCGATTGCTTGAGGCCCCAGTAGGTCGTCGCTCGGTCCTTCAACGACGCCACCGGGTCGGTTTTCTGACAGCCGGCGATCGCCCCGAGCAGGAGCAGAGCAGCCACACCGACCATCGTGGCCGGCCTTGCCGAACGTCGGACCATGTCCCCTCCCCCCTCAAGTCGCATGCGCACTGGCCTCGTATCCATTGCGCTTCCGACCGTCAATCGCAGCCGGCGGCTCCTCGACCCAGAAGCTTCGCGCGTATTCCCACATGAAGAACTGCGACGGATCGGCCCGAATCTGATGCTCGAGGACGTCGACGCACCGCTGGAGCGTGCCGGGACCGGCCTCGGGACCGGGCACGCGCTCGCCGATCGTGAGGGTATGGCCGAAACCTCCGCGGTCGCGCCGTACCGTGAAGGGCACCAACGGCGCGCCCGTCTCGGTCGCGATGTACTCGGCGCCGAGCGGCAGCTCGGCGGCGTGGCCGAGGAACCGCACCCGACCACGATGACGCGCCAGCTCGGGTGGAACGCTCAGCAGGATGTAGAGCACCTCGCCCGCATCGAGCGCCCCGCGCATGCGCTCCATCGCACCCGGTTTGCCGGGGATGATGAACGGAATGCCGCAGATCCGCTCCAGCTCGGCGACCTTGGCCTCTCCGTAGCGGCGAACCACCTCGTGCAACGGATTGTCGTCGGGCTCGAGGGAGCGCGCGATGACGTTCATGCGATAACCGAGATTCGCGAGCGCGATGATCGCAAGGCACATGCTGCCGTAATGCGACGAGAAAATGATCGCGCCGCGCCCGGCCGCGAGCGCCTCGTCGAGATGCGCCCGGCCCTCCAACCTGACGAACCGCTCGCACGTCGCACGCGTCAGCGCGGGGTAGAAGTATGTTTCCACCTCCTCGCAGGCCTGCGTGCGGAAGCAGCCGCGAACGATGCGACGGGCCTCGCCCAGACCGAGCGTACCGTCGTACGCGTAGCGGACGTTCGCGAGCGCCGCCTCGCGTCCGACGGTCCGCCACCAAAACCGCAGATCGCCGCGCCGCCGGCCCCACCAAAGCGCCGCCCGCCACGACACGCGGGCGAGCGCCGGCATGAGCACGAAGTAGTCGAGCGCCATGGCGCGCCGGAGCCATCGCGACGCTCCGCTCACGAGGCCTTCTCCTCGGCGGCCGGGGGCATGGTCCACGCGTGGTCCATGCGCATGACGCCGAACTCGTCGGACGGATTCCGGACGCGAAAAGGACAGCGCCGTTCCTGCACGTCGTAGATCAGCAGCGCCGAATGATTGTCGATGGTCGCCACGTTCAGGTAGTAGCCGCCCCCCAGCAGCGGCAGCCTCGGTACGTGGAGGACCGCGTGGAATGTGCCGTCGGACCGGCGCTCCATGGTGACCCCGTCCATCTCGGTCGAGACGCAATAGCAGACGAGCCCGTCGTTCCGCACGAACGCGATGCCGACCCCGGGCTCGAGCTCGGCGTCGCGGCCGCGCTCGATCACGACCCGCACGGTGAAAGGCATCCCGCTCTGCCAGGTCGGCGGGTCGCCGCCCTCACCGCCTTCGATCACGACGTCCGCCAACCGCAAGAGGGCCGGATCGCGCCCGGCCGCCGAGTGTGCGGTCGTCTGCTCGTCGTCGCGAATGCGCGTGTATTCGAGGTACGCGTCGATCACCTCGTCCACCGCCCCGAGCGCGGCGACGCGGCCGTGTCGCAGCCAGAGCGCCCGGTCACAGAGCTTCTTCACCTGATAGGTGGCGTGCGAGCAGAAGAGAATCGTCTTGCCGCGGTCGCGGAACTCGGTGATGCGACCCACGCACTTGGTCTGAAAGTGCTGATCGCCGACCGCAAGCGCCTCGTCGATGATCAACACGTCGGGGTCGACGCTCACCGCGAGCGCGAACGCGAGCCGGACGTACATCCCCGAGGAGTACGTACGCACCGGCTGATCGATGAAGCCGCCGAGCTCCGAAAACGTGATCGCCTCCTCGATCCGACGGTCGGCCTCGTCGCCGGCGATGCCGAAGAGCGCCGCGTGCATGCGGGCATTGTGGCGGCCGCTGAACTCCGGGTGGAAGCCCGCGCCGAGCTCGAGGATCGCAGCGAGCGTGCCGTGCACCGACACGCGCCCCGTCGTCGGCTGCGTCGTGCCGGTGAGGAGCGCGAGCAGCGTCGACTTCCCGGCGCCGTTCTCGCCGATTACGCCGATCGATTCCCCGGCTCGCACCTCGAGATCGAGGTCGCGGAGCGCCCAGAACTCCTGGTGGCGCGGCCGGCGGACGAGCCACTCGAGGGCGCGATCCAACGGGCGGGCGTACATCCGATAGGCCTTGCCGAGATTCTCCGCACGTACCGTCAGCATCGTCACACCAGGTCGGCGAACTCGCCGCGGGCGCGCGTGAAGATCCAGGCGCCGAGCGCGAAGATGACGAGGCTCGTCGCAGCCATCTGCGTCGCCGCCGCGCCGCTCGGGAGCGTGCCGTAGAGCAACGCGTCGCGGTACGCCTGGATCAGCGCCGTCAGCGGGTTCAAGGCGAGCACCGGCTGCAAGAACGGCGGCACGAGATGCTGCGGATAGAGAATCGGCGTCAGATAGAACCAGATCGGCAAAAGAACGCCGATCGCCTGCGCCGTGTCGCGGAAGAAGACGTGCAGGGCGGCCATGCCCCAACCGATCCCGACCGCGATGCCGAGCTCGACCAGCAGCAGGAAGGGAAGCACGACGAGCGACGGGCGGGGCGGAAAGCCGAGCACCGCCATGAGCCCGAGCAGCAGCACGGTGGCGATTGCCTGATGGACGGCGGCCGCACATGCGAGCTGCACCGGCAACACCTCGACGGGAAAGATGACGCGCTTGACGAGCGTCGGGTTGTCGACGAGACAGGTCGCGCTCCGCGTGATCGCCTCTTGGATCGCGAGCCAGGGAAAGAGACCGCACGCGAGGTAGAGCACGAACGGGACGTCGGCCCCGGCCGCGTCGGCGATGCGCACCTTCATGACCGTCGCGAACACGAACGTGTACGTCACGAGCTGAAGCAACGGCTGCGCGATCGACCAGAACGTGCCGAGGGCCGACCCGACGTAGCGACCACGAAGATCGCGGGCGACGAGCGCTCGCACGACCGCCCGCGCCGACCACACCGCACGCGCCATGGCGAGCGGCGCCGTCCAGCGGACGGCGGCCTCTCCTGCCACCGAGACTCGCACCTTGGCCTCGCCGACGCTCACGGCGTTCCCTGTACTCCGGGGGCGGCCGGCGCCGCCAGCGACGTCGCCCGCATGGCGCGCTCGCGCCCGCTACGCGCCTTCTCGGCGCGCGTCGGCGGTAGGTGCGCGAGCGCGGCGTCGAAGTACGCCCGCGCCGTCTCGGGCTTCCCGCGATCGAGGGCGATGTATCCGGCGAGCGTCAGCGCCTCGCCGTCGTCGGGCTTGGCCGCGATCACGGCGGCGATCTTCTCGGCCGCGGCGTCGTGCTTGCCGAGTCGGTAGTAGAGCATGGCGAGGCCACGCGTCGTCTCGAGATCGTCGGGTTGCAGCGCCGCGGCGGCGTGCCAGGCGCGCTCGGCATCGGCGAAGCGACTGCGCTCGAAGTAGGCCTGGCCGAGGTTGTACTGCGCGCGCGCGCAGTCGGGATACACCGCAACCGTCGCCGACCAGAGCGTGATCCGATCCTGCCAATCGCGATTGCGAATCACCGTCCGCGCCGCCAAGGCAGCGACGCCCACGACGGCCACGGCCGCGACGACCCGCCGGCGCCTCGGCCAGCGGACGACGGCGGCGTCCAGCACGCCCGACACGGCGATCGCGACACCCATCATCGGCACGTAGAGGTAGTGCTCGGCGAGGAGCTCGCGAAACGGCACGATGTGGGAGACGGGAAGAAGCGTCACGGCGGCCCATGCGAGCCCCAGCCCGACCCGCCCTCCGCGTCGCCACCGCGCCCAGGCGAGTGCGGCGACGAGCGTCAGCATCGCGATGCTCGCGAGCGCCCGCGGATCGCCGAGGCTCGTCGAGACCGGAAAGGCATCGTAGCTGTAGTCGACCGAGAGCGTCGCCGGCCAGAGCACGAGCTGCAGGTACTTGGTCCAGACGCGCGCGACGGTCGCTGCATTCGCACCGATGCTGCCGCCGTGCCAGGGCCGCTCGGTCGCGAGATGCAGCACGTGGCGGCCGTAGGTGAGCGCGAGCGCGGCGCCGCCGAGAAGGGCCAGCAACGCGAGATACACCAGCTGGCGCGTGCTGCCCGCACCGGGCTGCTGGCGCACCCCGCCCGCCACCACCGCCCTCCGACGCTCCCAGCGATCGACCAGCACGCAAGCGAGCGGCAGCGTGATCGCCATCTCCTTCGCGAGGATCGCGAGCACCGACGCGACCGCCGCGAGCGCAAGCGACGCCGGACGTCCCGTACGGCGGTACCGCAGATAGGCGACCACACCGAGCGCGTAGAAGAGGCCGCAGAGCACGTCGCGCCGGCCGGCGGCATAGCTCACCGCATCGGCCTGCACCGGGTGCACCGCGAAGACGAGCGCCCCGACGAGGGCACCGGGCGGCGCGGCCCCGAGCCCGACCAGCAGCGCGTACACGAGCAACACGGCGAGCCCGTGATACAGGATGTTGCCGACGTGAAACGCCCGCGGGTCCATGCCCGCGAGGGCGTAATCCACGCGATACGACAACGTGCGAAGCGGCCGATAGTTGAGGCCTGTCAGGCCGGCCGAGAGCGGCAGCCGCACCGCCGGGTCGTCGACGATCACGAGCTGATCGTCGTAGACGAAGCCATTGCCGACGGCATTCGCGAACGTGGCCGCGACCGCCGCGAGCAGCAGGCCACGACCGAGCCATGTGCGGAGGCGAGAGGCGCCCCCCGTCTCGCCGTCGTTCACCGAGCCATCGACGCGGGCCCGCCCGTCACGGCGCCGGCGTGCTCACGCGTCCGGCGTTCAGGTCCTCCGTCGAAGGCGCACCGGTGCCGTAGTCCGGACGACTTTGCTCGTAGCGATAGAGATCGCGCTCCATACCCTTCAGGCGAGACTTGAAGGCGTCGGTGGCATTCCGCGACTCCTGCCGGTCTCGCACCACGTGCGGTGTCAGGAGCACGATCAGCTCCGTGCGGCGGACCGTGTCGCTCTCGACCCGGAACGCGCGGCCCACCACGGGAATGTCCATGAGGAACGGAATGCCGGTGCGGCTGCGGTCGACCGAGTCGTCGATGATGCCGCCGATGACGATCGTCTCACCGCTCTGGACGACCACCGTCGTCTCGGCCTCGCGGGTCGAGAACGTCGGCGACTGGATACCGCCGGTCGTGGCGCTCGCCACCTGACTCACCTCCTGACGGATCTGCATGTTGACGAGGCCTTCGGAGTTGACCTGAGGGAGCACGGTCAGGATGACGCCCGTATCGCGGTATTGGATGTTCTGCAGGATGTTCGACGTGCCGTTGGTGGTGGTCAGTGTGGAGTTGCTCTGTGTGGTGACGATCGGCACCTCGTTGCCGACCAAGATGTGCGCCTCGTGATTGTCCGCGGTCATGATGTGGGGCGCGGAGAGCACCTTCAGCTTGTTCTTGCCCGCGGCCGCGTTCATCACGACCGCGAAGTTGCGGTTGTCGCTGATGATGCCGAACATCCCCGACCCGGGCAGGGGAACGACGTCGGTCGAGCGGTTGCCGATCACGCCCCCGAGGTCGAAGAGGCTCGTGTTGTTGGCCGTGGTGGTGCCGGTCGTGCTGTCGGTGGTGCTGGTCGTGCTCTCGCCGGTGATGCGGCCGATCGCGTTGTTCCGGCTCTGTTGCGCCGCCGCGAACTCGACGCCGAACTTCATGTCGTCGCCGAGCGTGACCTCCGCAACGAGGACTTCGATCAGCACTTGTCGCGGCACGATGTCGAGCCGTCGGAGCACCTCGCGGATGTCGCCGTAGTCCTTCTTGGTCGCGAGGACGACGAGGGAATTCGTCACCTCGTCGGCGACGATGCGCACCTCTTGCCGGAAGATGTCGCCCGGCTCGCCGCCGGCGAGCACGTAGCCTTGCGCCCCCTGGGAGCCGCCGAAACCCGCGCTGCTGTTGTTGGTGTTGCCGAAACCGCCTCGGCTCGAGCTGCCGCCGAGCCCGCCGCTCCGGCCGCGGCTTCCCGAGCTCGACGAGCCCCCGATGCCGCTGCTGCTGCTGCTGCTGTCGAACTGCTGCAGCGGCGCGTAGTCGTCGAAGTCGTCGATCATCTGGTTGACGCGGGGTGAGTTCGGCGACGCGACGATCGGGCCCCCGCGGCCGACGACCGGCTGGCCCGCACGTCCGCCAGCCGACGTGCCGCCGCGCTGCCGGGTGCCGAAGGGGGTGAAGCTCTGCTGCTGGTTGCCGCGCGAGCTCGACCCTTCGCCGTACAGCTCGCTCAGGATCTGGGCCAGATCCGCGGCCTTCGCATTCTCGACCGCGTACACGTGCACCGAGCGTCCGGCCCCCTCCTCGGGCGGCACGTCGAGCAGCTTAATCCAGCGGTCGATCTCCGCGAAGATGGTGGGATTGAAGGCGACGATCACGAGGGAGTTCAGCCGCTGCAGGGGGATCACGTAGACGCCGCGCTCTTCCGCCGAGGCCGGCGTCACGCCGTACGTGTCCATGATGGAGATCAGCTCTTGGCCGATCTCCTCGATGTTGGCGTGCTCGATCTTGTAGACCTTCGCCCGCAGATCGCGGAACGCGTCGCGATCGAACGTCGCGACGAGATCCTTCAACCGCGCCACGTTCGATTCGAGATCGGTGACGATGAGAAGATTCGCGCGAGCGTAGGGGATAACGTCGCCGCCCGGGGTGACGAAGGGCTGGAGGACGTTCACCATCTCCTGTGCCGCGACGTGCTCGACGCGGACGACCTCGATCACGAAGGCATCCTCGCGGGCGAGCTGGCGCTTCTCGCCCGGGGCGACCGGGATGATCGCTTTCGTCTTCGCCTCGGCGACGGGGATGACCTGGTAGATGTCGCCGACTTGCACCGCCGAAATGCCGTTCGACCGCAGGATCCGATTGAAGATCGGGAAGAGGTCTTCCTTGGCGATCGGGCCCGTGGTTCGGATCGTGACCTGACCCTGAATACGGGGATCGATCTGGTAGTTGATGCCCAGGGAGTCTGCGAGGCTGTGAATCACCTCGCGGATGTCGGCACCCTCGAAGTTCAGGACGACCGAGTCGTCGGGAGCAGGGGTCGCCTTGGGAGCCGGCGCAGCGCTCCCGCTCGGAGCGGGTGCACCGCCGTTCGGCGCCGGGGTTTCGGCACGGACGATGGTGGTCATGCCGATCACCACGATCGTCGCGACGATCCTCAGGGCTGTTCGTATCATGCGACCCTCCCTCCCAGCCTCACTGTGGCGGCTGTCCACGGCGCTTGCGCGCTTCTTGCCGCAAGCGCTCGATCTTCTCTTTGATGTCCGCCGCCGGCGTCCGCACGGCGCCCGGCGCGCGCACCCGAGCCACGCCGGCGGCCGGGGTGGGCGTCGGTTGAATCCCGGCCGGGCCCATCGCCGCCACCGGCTGCCCGGCTTTTGCCTTCTCGACGTTGATGAATAGCGTCGTTTCCTGTCCGTCGGGTCCTACCATCGTGATCGAGGTGGGGTCGATCCGTCCCAATTTGTACCCGCCGACCTCTTCCCCCTGCCGGAGCCACTCGGGCTTGGGCTGGGTCGCGTCCTTGACCAGCGCTTCCCGCTCCGGCCCACCTCCCGATACCCCGAGGAGTACGAGGGTGAGCGGCCGAACGGGCTCCGTTGGGGCGTTTGCGGCAGCCGTTCCCGGCTGCACCCCGGTACGGGACTGATCGAAAAGATCCTTGTCGGCGATCTGGGTGGAAAGGTTCGGCGGCGCCGGGCGCCGATCGACCTTCGGAAGGTCGACCTTCTGCGGCTTCGCGTCGCGGGGGGCGACCGCCTCGGCCTCGGGCGCGTGGATCCACCACAGGCTCACGATTTCGAAGAGCAGGCCTCCGATGATTGCGAGCAACAGGATGTTGAGAATCAGGACCCGCCGCATCAGACGGTGCCCCCGACGGGGGACGGCGCCGGTTGCGCGTCCGGGATGCGCGGCCCGCCGGCCGGAGGTTGACCCGTCCCCTCGGCCGCCGGAGCGGCGGGCGCCTCGCCGCCGGTCGGCGCGCCCTGCAGGAACGCATTCACCTCGATCGTCGCCGAGAGCGCCCGTGCGGTCTTGCCGCGCAGAACCGCACCGCGCCGGCTGATCTCCAGGAACGGAATCGCGACCCGCGTGGGACCGTGCTCGACCCCGGCGAGAAAGTCCGCCACCTGCTTCAGGTCGCCCGTCACGGTGATCCGCACCGCAATGCGATGGAACTCGCCGACCGTCTCGTCGCGCATCACCTGGGTGCTCTGGATCTCGACGCCCTTCTCGCCGGCGAGGCTGTGGAGCGTGTTTTGCAAATTCGCGGCCGCGAGTGTCGGCGTGTCGCCGGGCACGAGCTGCGAGCGCACCTGCTGATAGAGCTTCTGCAGCTGGTCGCGTTCGCGCGTGATGTCGGCCGTACGCGCGAGGTAGGCCTTACCGTTCTCGATCTTCTCGCGATGCCCGGCGATCTCGTCCTGGAGATCCTGCCGGTAGGCGAGGAAGGGCGAGATCACGAGCAGGTGGACGAGGAAGAGCGCCAAGACGCCCCCGGCCGCACCGATCAGGCGGCGCTCGCGCGGACTGAACCGCGCCCATCGCTCGCGCCAGTTCATCCCTCGACCTCGGCGACGATCGAAAAGCGCTCTTGGCCGCCCTGCCCTTGCGTGATGGGCGAGGTGAACTGGGCGTTCTTGAACATCGGCGAGTTCTCGAGGATCTGGATGAGCTCCGACGACTTGGTGGCAAACCCGTCCATCTCGACGCGGTTGTTTCGATAGCGAAGCGTCGTCAGATACGCGTCCGACGGGATCTTGTCGGTGAGCTCCTTCAGATAGTGCACCATCCGACGATCCTGGTTCTCGGTGAGCGTCGCGATCTGATTTTGGAGCCTCCGGACGTCGGCTTCCTGCTTCTTGATGGCGGCGACTTGCGGCTCGAGCTCCTCGACCTCGCGGGCGAGCTCGCGCCGGGTCATCTCGTCGCGCACGATGACGCTGCCGCCATAGACAAGCGCGAGGACGACCGCGACGACCATCAGCAGCAACGGCACGAAGAGACCTTCCCGGACGGGCCGGTGCTCGGCCGGCAGGAGGTCGATGTCGACGACACCCTCGCGAACGGCACCGAGCGCGGCACCGATCGCCGGCAGGAGCATCGGGTCGGCGGCGTCGAAGAAGCTCGTCGGAGCGTCGAGGCGCCCGCTCGCGAGGGCGAAGAGGTCGAGCGTACCGTCCGGACTCGCAGGTGTCCCGTTCGGCGTCGCCGCGACCAGGAGATCGACCGGCGCCTCGACCGCGTGGAACACCTCCGCGAGGTCGCGTCGCACCATGGCGTTGACCTCCGCCGTCGAGGGGGCATGGCCGCGAAACGAGTGATTCGCGACCAGTTGGCGCTCGACGAAGACCGCGAGCTCGCCTTCGTCACCGTCGCGTACGAGGAGGGCGACCGGTTGCGCGAGCGCGCCCCGGCAGAACGCCGTATAGTCGCCGAGCGCCGCTGCGGCGACGACCACGGACTTCGGTCGGATGCCCGCGGCCTCGAGCGCGTCGACGTACTGCCGGACGACACGGCGAGGAACGGACACCACCAGGACTGCGAGCCGGCCGTTTTCGCCCGGGCCGGATTCCCGCACCTGATAGTCGTAGAAGATCTCGTCGCGTGGCAGCGGAATGACGCGTTCGATCTCGTATTCGAGCACCTGGGCGAGATTCTCGCGCGCGGCGGTCGGCAGGATGAGACGGTTGAGGAGGAGCTCCTGGCGCGCGAGGCAGAGGTGCACGGCGCCCGGCTCCGCTTTGGTCTCGCGTTTGAACGCCGCGACGGCCTCGCCGAGGCTCTTGAGGCGTTCTTCCGGACGCGAGACGGGGGCCAGCGGATAGGTCCGATTCTCGACCAGCGTGACCTTGAGGAGGCGTTTTCGCACCAGCGCCAGCGACACGTGATCGGGACCGATGTAGATCCCGAGCCCGTCGAGGAAGTCGACACGGCGGATGCGTTGCGAGAAGGTCGAAAGGTCCATGTTGGTCAGAATGCCGGTAGCCGGTCGTACCACCGCTCGATGTGAAACCCGTCCCCGTCCTCCGGGATCTCGACGATGGCCCCGAGACGTGCCTGCACCCGACCGTTTTGCATCGTGGCCCGAGCTTCGACCGCGACCCGACTCGGCGCGCGATCGACCAGCCGGCGCGCCAACACCTGATCCGCAACCTTGGCGCGAATCAAGCCCAGTACGCTGCTCGGATCCTGGTCGCGCGCGGTGACGATCTCGTCCACGGCCTCCTCATCCCCTCCCAAGACCACCCGCAACACCGCCTCCGGCGCGGTCCGGACGTTGATGTTAGCGCTCCGGTTGAAGACGGAAAAGACTTCACGCAGGGGAATCACCGGGGCACCGTTCGCTCCGAAGCCCTGGTCCCGCGTCCCGAAAAACAGCTCGCGGGTAATACCACGAACTTGGAGGAGCTCGTCTACCGAATCGAAAGGCCCGTTTTTGGCGTGATACGGCTCCGGGAGCTTCATGTAGTAGTCGTCCTCGGCCCCGTGCAGCCGGTGCAGGTCGTCGGCGTCGCGCCAGTCGATGATGGCGTCGGTGAGCTCCTCCTGCTCGTTGGGCTTCATCCCGAGGGCCTCGAAGACCTTCCGAAGAAGGGCCTCGTCGGCGCGGTTCAGCGAGATCTTGCCGCCCTCGTCGATCATCCGAACCCCGTACGTGCCGCCCCAGTAGGGCTCCTCGTGCCAGCGGCCGTCGGGAAGCCAGGGCGGTGGAGCGTCGGTGGGGACCGCGTCGGGATCTTGGTCCTCGGTCTGGTTCTGCCGCGCGTGCAGCATGCGATAGATCGCGCGATTGACGCCCGCCATCGCCACACCGCGGGCCTGCACCTCTTCGGCGAGGTTCTGCGTCGCGATCGCGTCGTCGCGCATGGCGCGGGAGAACTCGGCCGAGAGCACGCTCAGGACCATGAAGATCCAGATCACCATGAGGAGCGCGATGCCGCGCTCGTCGCGTCCCGAGGTCATGGTTCGTTGTCCGACTGGTCGGCGGAGTCTTCGGCCGGCGTCGTATCCGCGTCCGTCGCCGTACCCTGCTCGTCGTCCTCGACTTCCTCGTCGGGCGGCTCCTGGAAGTCGTTCGTTCCCCAGCCCGCCACCATGGTGAGCAGCGGGATTTCACGCACCCACGGCGCACCGCCGAAATACGAAAGGCCCCCGACGGTCACGCGCACGATCCCCGGAAGGGTGTCCTCGTCGCGCGCGTCCCATTTGTCGACCCAGCCGAGGTCGCGCTCCTCCGCCGGCAGGTACTCGAACCGCAGCGACGAGAACCCCTGCAGGAGGACGGCGCGCTCGACGGGCGCATCCGACGGCGGATCATAGAGATCGACGGGCCGGAAGTTCGTGCGCTCCTCGATGACGAGCTTGCCATCGACCAGCCGATACGTGACTACCGCCAGTCCGGTGCCGCCGTGGCTCTGCGGAGCGCTGGTCACGAACGTCATGCCGTCCGGCCCCCCGAGAAAGAACGGGACGTCCTCGTCGTCGTGCTTGGCGAAGTAGTACACGGCCGAGCGCAATTGGCGGCCGAGCATCTCCTCGGCGAGCCGCATGTGCTGGTTCTCGTCGGCCGCACGCTCGCCGCTCGTGACCGCGCGGTGGCCGAAAAAGAAAGCGCTGTACACCAGCGCGGCGATCATCCCGAAGATGACCAGCGCCAGCACCATCTCGAGGAGCGTGAAGCCCGCTTGGCCCTGTCGGCTTCGCCCGTGCGTCGACCGCGTCATGCTTGTGGGCTCGGGCCCACGCGAAGCGTGCGCACCGTGTAGACCCCCTCTCGATCGGCCGCCTGCGCCCACAGGACCGAGACCTCGATTTCGTACAAGGTGATGTCGCTCTTCACGTCGAGGTCGTGGGCGTTGTTGTCCTCGAGGAGATCGCGCGCCTCACGCACTCGTCGTTCGAAGCGATACCCGTCCGGAAGCTCGCCGCTATCCTGCATCGGCACCGGATCGGGCTCGGTCATCTTTTCCTCGAGGAGCGTCCGCGCGAACATGGCGGCCCGCGCCCGGACGGCCGCGCCGCGCTCGGTTCGCAGGGCCGCCGAGAAGATCTGCAGCACCGCGACGACGCCGACGCCGACGATCGCCATCGCGATCGCCACCTCGATGAGCGTGAACCCGGCGACGCGGTGCCGCGCCGACCGCTGCCGCGACGCGATCCTCACGTGGTCGCGTCCTCGACCACGACCGAGCCGAGGAGCGGGTCGACGCGAATCGCGAAGCGCAGGCTGTCCCCGTCGAGCTGCCCGACGACGAGCGCGATCCCGCTGGAGCTGCCGTTCGGGTAGAAGACCACCCGTACCCGGCCGTCCTGATCGCGCCAGCCGCCGCGGATGCCGGTCACCGCAGCGCCGCCGGGAAGCGTCGCTTCGTGGCTGTCCGCCCAATGAAACGTCTGGCCGTCGGTCTCGATCACGAGCTCCTGCTCGACACCCCGCCGGACCGCGCGCTCGCGCAGGCCACGCATGACACCGGCGAGCGATCGGGTCCCCGTGCGTACTTCCCGCGCCCGCCAACCGCTCCGGATACCGGGCGCCGCGAGCCCGCTCGCGATCGCCACGACCATCAGGACGACGATGAGCTCGAAGAGCGAGAACCCGCGTTGGGACGCGCGGGTCCCGCGGACGGGACGCAGCACGACGGTCAGCCGGCCCAGCTCGCCAGATCGCGCGCGTCGCCGTCCCCGCCCGGCGCGCCGTCGGCGCCGTAGGTATAGAGATCGTAATCGCCGTGCTCGCCGGGGCTCACGTAGAAGTACGGACGGCCCCACGGATCCGAGGGCACGCCCTTCTTCAAGTACGGCCCGTCCCAGCCGGGGATGCCGCGGCCCTCGTTCAACGCGTTCAGGCCTTCCTGCGACGACGGATAGCGTCCGACGTCGAGACGAAACGTATCGAGCGCCGTCCCCAAGAGCTCGATCTGCGTCCGCGCCGCCTGCGTGCGGGCCTTCCGTTCACGACCGAGATACGCCGGAACCACGAGCGCCGCGAGCAAACCCAGGATCACCATCACGACCAGCAGCTCCACCAGCGTGAACCCCCGCTGGCCACGGCGCTTCCGGATGTGCGTCATCTGCGTGCTCGTTTCGTGCATGCGCTCTTCCTCCAAAGATCAGATGTCGACGTCGTTGATGCTGAACACGGCCATCAGCATGGAAATGACCATGAAACCGACCACGAGCCCCATGATCAAGATCATGGCGGGCTCGAGGAGACGCGTGAGCCGCTTGACGTCGTTGCGGACCTCGCGATCGAAGAAATCGGCGGTCGTGACCAGCATCTCGTCGAGCTTGCCGGTGTCCTCGCCGACCGCGATCATCTGCAGGGCGAGCTGCGGAAACACCCCACTCCGACCGAGCGGGCCGGCCATGCCCGCGCCCTCGCGGACCCCGACCTGGACCTCGTTGAGCGCCTGCGCCACCACTTGATTCGTCGCGACGGCGCGCACGATGTCGAGCGCTTGCAGCATCGGCACGCCGCTTCGCAACAGCACGCCGAGCGTCCGGCCGAAACGGGCCACTTCGGTCAGGCGCAGGAGGTTCCCGACGACCGGCACCCGCAGCTTGAACGCGTCGAGCGCCATGCGCTTGGTCGTGGCGACCCACCGGTAGAGCGCGAACAGGCCGCCCACGACCAACGGCACGCCGATCAACGACCACGGGCTCGTCGCCGCGTGGCTGATCGAGAGCATCATGCGGGTCGAGAGCGGCAGCGCCTGACCGAGGTCCGCGAACATGGTCGCGAATTTGGGCAGCACGAAGACGAGCAGAATGGCGACCGACACGCCGCCGACGCCGACCAAGATCAGCGGATACGTGAGCGCGGAGATCACCTCGTCGCGGAGCTCCTCGGCGCTCTGCAGATACTCGACGAGACGCTGCAGGACTTGGTCGAGCACGCCGCCGATCTCGCCGGCCTTCACCATGTTGATGTAGAGCGGCGGGAAGACCTTCGGATGCTGCCCGAGCGCCTCGGCGAGGGCGGTACCGCCCCGCACCGCCTCGAGCACTTCCGAGGTGACGCGCTTCAGCTCCGGCGTCTGCGCGAGTTGCGTCAGCGTCGTGAGGCTGCGGTCGAGCGGCATGCCCGCCTGGAGCAGCGTCGCGAGCTCGCGGGTGAAAATCAGGAGCTCGGCGGTCTTGACGCTCTTGCGGCCGAACGTCGGAAGCGTGATGGCCTTCGCCGCCCGCGGGGTCGCGGCCGTTCCGGCCCCGATGCGGATCGGAATGAGGCCTTTTTCGCGCAGGCGCTGGACGACCGAGCGCTCCTCGCCGGCCTCCATCGAGCCCTCGACGATCTTCCCCTGAAAGTCGGTTGCCCGATACTGAAATTGTGCCATGACTCCTCGTCCGAATCGATTCGGTTATCTAACACGGGGCTGCCGGCCCGCATATAGCGGCGGCAGCAAGATCGACGATGGTGGCCGCCGCGGCGTCCCAATCCAGGCTCCGCGCGGCGTCGCGTGCGGCTCGGCCCATGCTCGGCGCCACTTCGAGGCCATGCGCGATCGCGACCGCGAGCGCCGCCGCGTCGCGCGGGGGCACGAGCAGGCCAGTGATGCCGTCGCGCACGAGATCCGGGAGCCCGCCCACGCGCGTCGCGACGACGGCCTTTGCGCTCGCCATCGCGAGTGGCACGACGGCACTCTGGCTCGCCTCCCAGTACGGCAGCACGACCAGATCACTCGCCCCGAAACAGCATGCGATCTCGCCGGCAGCGAGAAAGCGATCGAGCACGACGACGCGTCCGCCGACGCCGTGCCGCACGGCGAGCGCACGGTAGTAGTCGGCGTCGTGATGGTAGATCTCGCCCGCCACCACCAGTTGCACGTCCGCCGGAATCCGCGCCATCGCCTCGATCAGCGTCGGGAGCCCCTTGTACTCGCGGACGTAGCCGAAGAAGAGGAGGCGGCGCGGCGCCGGCGGCACGCCGAGCGCGGCGGCGCACGCGGCAGGGTCGCCCGCGTGCGCGCACACGGGCGGGGGCTCCGCCGGCGGCAACACGACCGCGACCGGCCGCCCCGGATACGCCGCGCGGAGCCGCTCGGCGTCGCGGGCGCTGTGCGCGACGAAGCCGCTCGCACGCACGAGCGCGCGCGCCGCCAACCACGCACCGCCGGGTACCGGCTCGTGCGGATCGAGATTGTGGCAGACGAAGAGCGACGGCACGCCGCGCCGACGGAGCCTGCCCGCGACCACGGCGAGCGCGGGCGCGAAGAACGGATGCCACCATTCGACGACGGCGACCTCCGCGTCCGCCGCGCGGCGCGCGACCGCGAACCACGTCGCCGGACCGATCGAGTCGAGCAGCGGCTCGGGCGGCGGCAGCCCGGCATCGGCGGCCGGCGGCGCGGCGGCGAACGCCGACGCGCTCGCCGGCTCGTACTGCGTGCGACCCGGAAACAGCATGCGCGGGTACATGCGTCGAAACGAGAGGCGCCGCACGGTGTGGCCGCCCGCGGCCAGCGCCGCCGCGAGCCGATCGTGATACTGCGCGATGCCACCACGCAGCGGCGCGCTCGGTCCGATCAACGCGAAACGCACGCTTCCCCGATCCGCGCCCGCCCATCCATCGGCGCGAGCGGCGGACAGCCGAGCAGCGCCAAGACCGTCGGCGCGAGGTCGACGATCGCGAGGCCGTCGGTCGGAACGCCGGAACGATTCACGCAGAAGAGCGCGTCGTCGTAGGTGTGCATGCCGGTGAGCGCGCTCCGATCGAAGAGCGCGGGCCGTCCGAACGAGCCCTTGAGATCGATCCCGTCGAACGGTTGCAGTACCGCATCCGGCGCATCGTCGACGTACGGTCCGACGTAGGTCTCGTCCCGCCGATGGACCGCGCGCACCACCCGACGTCCGCCGCCGTCCGGATGCGCGAGTGCCAGCATCCCGGCGCCGACCCGCGCCAGCAGCGCATCGGCGTCGGCGCCCGGCGCCACGACGCCTTCGGCGAAGCGGCCGCGCAGGTTCAGGTAGACGCGCCCCGGATCGAGCACGAAAACCGGCGACGTCCGATCCACGTCGGCGAGCGACCGCGGCCGATCCGTCGCAAAGCGCAGCAAGCCCTGATCGCGGAGCCACACGTTCGGATGACATTCCCACTCGATCGCCGTGTGTCCGTGATCCGCGATCACGAACAGCGCCGTCGCCTCGCCGAT
This sequence comes from uncultured delta proteobacterium, assembly GCA_963774015.1. Taxonomy (GTDB): domain Bacteria; phylum Desulfobacterota; class Binatia; order UTPRO1; family UTPRO1; genus UTPRO1. The sequence continues at coordinate 74,279 of CAVZDH010000010.1, read as the reverse complement.
CGCGTCGACGACCTCGCCGATCGTGGCATCGACCTCGGCGTAGAACTCCAGAAAGCGCTGGTGCCAGGGGTGCGCCGCATCGCCGAACGCGTGCCAGAAGTAGTGGTGCAGTCGGTCGGTCTCGGTGACGACACCGATGAAGCAGTCCCAGTCGGTGGCCAGAAAGTGCCGAAAGGCGCGCCGACGCGCGGCGAGCGTCGCGAAGCAATCGGCGAAGAACGCCGCCGGGCGCTGATCCGCGTTCACGTAGTCCACGTCGATCCGATAGCCCTGCTCGCGGAGGAGCGCGAGCGCGGACACCGGCCGGACCGCACGCTCGAGACTCACGGCCACGAAGCCCGAGACCATGGTTCCGACGATGTCCTTGGCGGGGTACGTCCCGGGGACGTTCAGCACCACCGACGTCTTGCCGGCCGCGCCGAGCGCGTCCCAGAGGGTCGGTGCGCGCACGGCGTGGAAGCTTGGGAAGGTCGTCGCGTAACGATCGCGCGCCACGTCGGTGAAGCCGTAGACGCCGTGGCGGCCGGGGTTCACGCCGGTCATGAAGCTCGTCCACGACACGTTCGAGATCGTCGGCAGCGTCGACGTCATGCGCGCGAACGTGCCGGCGCGGCGCAGCGCCGCGAGACGCGGCATGACGCCCGCGTCGGTCAGCGTCTCGACGAGGGGCGCACCGACGCCGTCGAGTCCCAGCACGGCGACACGCGGCTTCGCGGCGCCGCGCCCGCGCCAGCGATCGAAGAGTCGCATCGGACGGTGCGCGTCGCCTTCAGCCGATCTTGCGCGCGCGCTGGTAGTCGTCGTCGACGCGACGGCCGGCATCGACCAACATCTCGCCGACGAGCCCGGTCGTGAAGAGCTGCACACCGACCACCACCAGCAGCACGGCGAAGATCAGCAGGGGATGGCGGCTCTGGATGTTGCCGTACACGACGCGGAGCCCGGCAATGTAGGTGCAGAGCACGCTCCCGACCATCACCAGGGCGGCGCCGGGCAACGAGAAGAAGTGCGCGGGGCGACGGTTGTAGCGGGTCAGACAGATGACCGTGATCATGTCCATCGCACCGCGGATCGCCCGCGACCATCCGTAGCGCGACCGCCCGAAGGCACGCGGGCGGTGCGCCACCGCCTGCTCGGTCACCCGGAAGCCCTGCCCCGCCGCGAGCAGTGGAATGAAGCGATGGAGCTCCCCGTAGAGGGGCACCTCGGCGGCAACCTCGCGCCGGAACGCCTTCAGCCCGCAGTTGACGTCGTGCAGCTCGATACCCGAGACGAAACGCGAGAGCCCGTTGAAGAGCCGCGACGCGACGACACGCGCGAGGGAATCCTGGCGGTCGATCTTCCAGCCGCAGACGAGGTCGGCACCCGCCTCGATGCCGGCCAGCATGCGCGGGATCTCCGCCGGATCGTCCTGGAGGTCGCCGTCCATCGTCACGAGGCGCTCGCCGCGCGCGGCGCGGAACCCGACGGCCAGCGCGGCCGCTTTGCCGAGGTTGGTGCGCAGGCGCAGGCCGCGGGCGCGTGGATCGCGGGCCTGCAGCGCGACGATCTCGTCGAACGAGCCGTCGTTCGAGCCGTCGTCGACGAAGATGAGCTCCCACGTGATGCCGAGCGGGTCGAGCGCGGCGCGGCACTCGTCGAAGAGCGCCCCGAGCGTCGGACGCTCGTTGTAGACTGGCACGACCACCGAGACGTCGAGCCCGGCGCCGCTCGACGAGCGCGCCGTCGTGTCGCGCGCGAGGGCCGGTCCGCTCATTCGTCCTGCGTGACGCGCAGCACCTCGGCGACCGTGGTGGTGCCTTCACGTACCTTGAGCCAACCGTCGTCGCGTAGCGTTCGCATGCCATTGGCAACGGCAGCCGCTTTGACGACGTCGGCGGACGCGTGCTTCAGGATGAGCTCGCGGATCGACTCGTTCATCAGCAGGAGCTCGTAGATGCCGCTTCGACCGCGGTAACCCGTGCCCGAGCACTCTTCGCACCCGGCCGCGCGGTAGATCGGCGCGCCATTCACGGCCACGTGGCTGAAACGCTCCGCGGCGGCCTTGGTCATGTCGCCCGCACCGAGCAGCGCCTCGCCTGCCGGCACCGGCGTGCGGCACTTCGGGCACACCTTGCGGACGAGGCGTTGCGCGAGCACGCCGAGCAGTGAGGACGCGAGCAGATAGTCCTCGACGCCCATCTCGAGCAGGCGGCTCACCGCGCCCGCCGCGTCGTTGGTGTGAAGCGTCGAGAAGACCAAGTGACCGGTGAGCGCGGCTTGCACCGCGATCTCGGCGGTCTCGGGGTCGCGGATCTCACCGACCATGATGACGTCGGGGTCTTGGCGCACGATCGAGCGCAAGCCGTTGGCGAACGTGAGACCGATCTGCGGCTTGACGTGGATCTGGTTGACGCCGACGACCTGATACTCGACCGGATCCTCGATGGTGATGATCTTCTTGTCGGGTGAGTTGATCTTCTCGAGCGCACCGTAGAGGGTCGTCGTCTTGCCGCTGCCGGTCGGACCGGTGACGAGGATCATCCCGTAGGGGCGCAAGATCAGCCGCTCGAGCTCGGCGAGGGTATCGGGCGGGAAGCCGAGCTGCTCGAGGTCGAGCACGATGCTCGAGCGGTCGAGGATACGCATCACGACGCTTTCGCCGTAGAGGGTCGGCAGCGTCGAGACGCGCAGGTCAATCTCCTTGCCCATCGTTCGGAGCTTGATGCGACCGTCCTGCGGGAGCCGCCGCTCGGCGATGTTGAGCTTGGCCATGATCTTCACGCGCGACACGATGGCCGCTTGCTGGCGGCGCGGCGGCGAGTCGATGTCGTGCAGCACGCCGTCGATGCGGTAGCGGATCTTGAGCTCGTTCTCGAAGGGCTCGATGTGGATGTCGGACGCACGCTGCTCGACCGCACGGTTGATCAGGAGATTGACGAGTCGGATGACCGGCGCCTCGCTCGCGAGATCGCGCAGGTGATTGACGTCTTCTTCGTCGTCGCCGATGTACGCCAGGGTCCCGTCGCCGTCCTCCGCGCCCGGCTGTCCGTTCGCGTCGTAGCCCTCGAGGGCGGCGAGGATCTCCTTCTCGCGTCCGAGGCGCGGCTTCACCGCGAGGCCGGTCGCGACCTCCAGCCCCTGCAGGCTGTAGAGGTCGGCGGGGTCGGCCATCGCGACCGACAGGGTGCCGTCCTGGATCTCGAGCGGCAGGATCTTGGCATGCTTCAGGAACTGCGGATTCACGCCCTGCAACGCCACGGGAGCTTGCGGGAACTCCTTGCGACCGATGATCGGCACCCCGAGGTGCTCCGACATCAATCCCATCAGGTCGTCCTCGGAGATGAACCCGAGGTCGAGCAACAACCGCTCGATGCGCTCGCCCCGCTCCTGCTGCAACAGCCGGACCTTGCGGAGATCGTCGGGGCTGATCCTGCCGCGCCCGAGGAGCAGGTCTTCGAGTGGTTTGCGCTCGACGGCCTGCACTTCCATCATCGAATCCCTAACATGGCGATCTAGTGCCCTCAAGGCGGGTTTCCGCGCCAGCCGCGCGGGCCGCCACCTGCTTTTGTCGTCCGACCTCCCCCGCCTGCTCCTCCGTACCATGTCCGATCGCGTGATTGACTCTTGGGAGGTCGAAAAATTACTTCTGGCCGAAGGCGGGCGATGCGCGACGCGGAGAAAATCACGGTCCTTTTGGTGGACGACCATCTCCTCGTACGGCAGGGGCTGCGGAAGCTGATCGAGGCCGATGCCCGCATCGTGGTCGTGGGCGAGGTGGGAGACGGCGAGAGCGCCATCGAAGCCGCCGCGCGCCTCCGCCCCGACGTCGTCGTGATCGACATCGGGCTCCCCGGCATCAACGGCATCGAGGCGACCAGCCGGATCCGCCATCGCGTACGCGACGTCGCCGTGCTCGTGATCTCGATGCACGGCGACGACTTCTACGTCCGCCGGAGCCTGAAGGCGGGCGCCCGCGGCTACGTGCTGAAAGACGCCGACGAGCTCGATCTGGTGCGGGCCGTGGTGACGGTGGCACGCGGCGACTCGTACTTCAGCACGGCGCTACACCCGCTCCTGCTCTCGGGCTTCCTGGCGCACACACCGCCCGCCCGCACCTGACGATCGGGCGGCGGCTCGGTCCCCAAGGCTCGCTGTGACGGAAATTGCATGGTGCTGCGTTTTCCTTCGCGAAACTTCCGTCACATCGCGGCTAGGAAAGGCTAGGAAAGCTCTGCACAGGCGGCCCGCCAGTCCTCGAGCAGATCGCCGAGCGTTCGAGCGAGCGGAATGCTCGGCACCCAGCCGAGCGCGCGCGCCCGCGTCGGATTGCCGACGACACGCTGGATCTCGCGCCGCCGCACGCGCGCGACCTCCTCGACGACCTCGAACGGGACTCGCACCGCGGCGCGAAGATGCTCCACGATGTCGCCGATGGTGACCGCGTCGCCGCGGCAGAGATTGTAGGCCGCGCCCGGCACGCCGTGTTCCATCAGCACCAGGTAGCCGCGTACGACGTCACGCACGTCCGAGAAGTCTCGCGCGCTGCGGAGGTTTCCGACGCGCAACCGCGGCTCGGCGACGCCACGCTCCATGTCCACCAGCTGGCGCGCGAAATCCGAGCACACGAACTCGGCGCTCTGCCCTGGTCCCGTGTGGTTGAAGGCGCGCGCGCGGATGACCGCCAAGCCGGACTCCCACCATTGCCGAAAGGCCGCCATGTCGGCCGCGGCTTTCGACAAGCCGTAGGCACTGACCGGGCGAAGCGCACAATCCTCGGAGACCGGCAGCCCGTCGTCCGCGGCTGCACCGTAGACGTCCGAGGACCCGACGACCACGACACGACACGCCGGCGCCTCCTGTTGGACCGCGGCCAACACGTGCTGGGTGCCGACGACGTTCACCGTGAGCGCACGTACCGGATCCGCCGCGGCCCGGGGCACGAAGGCGATGGCGGCGAGGTGGAACACGCCGTCGGGGCGCGCGGCGGCGATCGCCCGGCGGACCGCGTCCGCATCGGCGACGTCGACGACCGCGAGCGCGTCTGGACGAAACGTCGGGTGCGTGGCGGCGAGGGCACGCAGCCGCGGATAGGCGCGCGTCCCGTGCACCGAGCCCTGCACCTCGTGACCCGCGGCGAGAAGCGTGGCGGCGAGATGCGTGCCCGCGAAACCGCCGATGCCCGTGACGAAGTACCGCACGCGCGTTACGAACGCCGCAGACGAGCGACGTCGGCATCCACCATCATGCCGATCAGCTCCGGAAACGACACGCGCGGCGTCCATCCGAGCTTCCTGCGCGCCTTGCCGGCGTCGCCGACGAGGAGATCCACCTCGGCCGGCCGCTTCAACGAGGGATCCTCCCGCACGTAGGTCCGCCAATCGAGCCCGACGTGACGAAACGCGATCTCCGCGAGCTCCGCGACCGTATGCGACTCGCCGGTCGCAATCACGTAGTCGTCCGGCTCCGGTTGCTGGAGCATCATCCACATCGCTTCGACGTAGTCGCCGGCGAAGCCCCAGTCCCGGCGCGCCCCGAGGTTGCCGAGCCGAAGCTCGCTCTGCAGGCCCAGATGGATGCGCGCGACGCCGTCGGTCACCTTGCGCGTCACGAACTCTTTCCCGCGGCGCGGAGACTCGTGATTGAAGAGGATGCCCGAGCACGCGAAGATCCCGTAGCTCTCGCGATAGTTCACCGTGATGTAGTGCGCGTACACCTTCGCCACGCCGTACGGGCTGCGGGGATGGAAGGGCGTGAGCTCCGTCTGCGGCACCTCGCGGACCTTCCCGAACATTTCGCTCGACGACGCCTGATAGAAGCGGATCTGCGTGTCCACGAGGCGGATGGCCTCGAGAACGCGGGTGACGCCGATGGCGTCGAACTCCGCCGTCAGGACCGGTTGCGCCCACGAGGTCGGCACGAAGGACTGGGCGGCCAAGTTGTAGAGCTCCTGCGGGCGGATGTCGGCCAGGATCGTGATCAGCGACATCGGGTCGAGCAGATCCGCCTGCACCAGACGGATGCGGTCGCGGAACGGCTCGATGCGCTCGAAGTTCTCGGTGCTGGCCCGGCGCACCATCCCGAACACCTCGTAGCCTTTGGCGAGGAGAAACTCGGCGAGATACGAGCCGTCTTGCCCGGTGATGCCGGTGATGAGCGCGCGCGTCACGTGCGATCCTCCCCGCGCTGTCCGCACCGCGCAGGCGTTGTCCGTACATGCGTTCATAGTAGTCGAGATAGGCGCCGCTCTTCACCGCTTCCCACCAGGCCCGGTGCGAGCGGTACCACTCGATCGTGTCGCGCAGCCCGGGCGCGAACTCGCGGCGCGGCTTCCAACCGAGCTCGCGCTCGATTTTGCGGGCGTCGATCGCGTAGCGGCGGTCGTGCCCGAGACGGTCGGTCACGTGACGAACGAGGCTACGCGGCTTGCCGAGTACGTCGAGGATGAGGATCGCAATGTCGACGTTCTCCCGCTCGTTGCCGCCGCCGAGATTGTAGACCTCGCCGACCGTGCCTTCGCGCAGCACGAGGTCGACGCCTCGACAGTGATCCTCGACGTGGATCCAATCGCGCACCTGCCGACCGTCGCCGTAAAGCGGGAGCGGCTGGTCGGCGAGCGCGTTGGTGACGAAGAGCGGGATCAGCTTCTCGGGAAATTGGTAGGGCCCGTAGTTGTTCGAGCAGCGCGTGATGAGGGCGGGGAGGCCGTGCGTATGGTGGGCCGCGCGCACGAGGAGATCAGCGGCCGCCTTGCTCGCCGCGTAGGGGCTGTTCGGCGCGAGCGGGGTCTCCTCGCTGAACGCGCCGGTCGGACCGAGACTGCCGTAGACCTCGTCGGTCGAGACTTGCACGAATCGGCCGACGCCGCGCGCCCGCGCCGCATCGAGCAGCACCTGAGTGCCGACGACGTTGGTCGCGAGAAACGCACCCGCGTCGGCGATCGAACGATCGACGTGCGACTCGGCGGCGAAGTTGACGACGGCGTCGACGCCGTCGCCGATCGCCGTCGCGACCGTCTGCGGATCGGCGATGTCGCCGCGCACGAAACGATGGCGCGGATCGTCGAGCAGCGATTCGAGGTTCGCGAGGTTGCCGGCGTACGTGAGCAGATCGAGCGTGGTGATTGTGTCGTCCGGGTGGGTCGCCAGCACGTGCTGCACGAAGTTCGCGCCGATGAAGCCGGCGCCGCCGGTCACGAGGAGCTTCATCGTCAGCGCGGCCGCGTCGCCCAGTCGAAGCCGATCGTCGGATCGTCGAACGGCATGCGCTCCTCGTCGGGATCCTTCGGGTCGTAGGCCTCGGTCGTGTGATACAGGAGCCCGGCCGGCTGGTTGCCGAGCACACGATATCCGTGCGCGACGCCGATCGGAATGGCGAGCAGCCCGGGCGCCCGCTCGCCCATCACGATCACGTTCGTCTGACGATGGGTCGCCGACTCGGGACGCAGATCGTAGAGCACCACCTGGGCCATGCCGCGCACGAAGAACCACATGTCCCATTGCCGGCGGTGCCAATGGAACGCCTTGATGACGCCCGGAAACGCCTCGGTATAGGTCGTCTGCTTGATGGTCTGAAAGCACGCATCATCGGACTTGAGCACTTCCATCAGGAAGCCGCGGTCGTCCGTGTGCACGGCGAGCCGCTTCAGGTGGACGCCGTCGATCATCGCTTCCTCCTCTTCGCGCGCGGTGGGTCGAGCTTGTTGGCGCCCGTCTTCACCACGAGATTGCCGGCGCGGTGGAGCGCGTCGAACGTGCCGGCATCGGTCCACCAACCGCGCAGGATCTCGTAGCCGAGCTCGCCTTGGCGGAGATACCAGTTGTTCACGTCCGTGATCTCGAGCTCGCCGCGTCCGGAGGGCTTGAGCGTACGGATCACGTCGAACACGCGCGCGTCGTACATGTAGATGCCCGTCACGGCATATCGGCTCTTCGGACGGCGCGGCTTCTCCTCGATCCCCACGATGCGCTTGCCGCGAAACACCGCCACGCCGAAGCGCTCCGGATCGGGCACCGCTTTCAGGAGGATGCGTGCGCCTTCCGTCCCGCGCTCGAACTTCGCGGCCGACGCGGCGAAGTTGCGCTCGATGACGTTGTCGCCGAGGACGACGCAGACGCGCTCGCCGTCGACGAAGTGCTCGGCGAGCGACAACGCAGCGGCGATGCCGCCCTCCCCCTCTTGGTAGGTGTAGTTCAGGTGCTGCAGCCCGAAGCCCTTGCCGTTCCCGAGGAGCTTCAGGAAGTCCCCGGCGTTGTTGCCGCCCGTCACGAGCAGGATGTCGCGAATCCCGGCGTTGATGAGCGCCTGGAGCGGATAGTAGATCATCGGCCGGTCGAAGATCGGCAGCAGGTGCTTGTTGGTGATGCGCGTCAGCGGGTGGAGCCGGGTACCGAGACCACCGGCGAGGATCACGCCCTTCATTCGCCGAGGAACCCGTGCATGGGCGCCGCGATCGCGCCGAGCGATTGTCGGAAGGGCTCCTTGCCGAACTGCGCGAGACCGACCAACGAAACGAGCAACTGGACCTGGGTCTCGTTCGGGTTGACCCGGTTCGACACGCCGAGATCCACGACCCAGCATTCTTGGCTCGAGATGAACCGCAGACCGTAGCGGTTTTCGAGGAACCGACCGCTGCGATTGTCGAAGCGCGCCTCGTAGGCGCCGTAGAGCTGTTTCATGAATCGCACGAGCACGCTCCCGTTTATCTCTTCCACGGCCTCGTTGGCGACGAAACGATAACCGATGCCGACTCGCGTCCGGCCGCGCAAGGCTTGGAGACTGAAGTCGTCGACGGCCGCACGCGCATCCGTGAAAAACAGGCCTACCGTCGCACTCTTGGGACCCGCGCCGGTGACGCTATAGTCGGTGCGTCCCTCGAAGCTCAGAAACGGCGATGGGGTGAGCCGCAGATAGGCCGAGAGGTCGGAGGCTCGACTGCCCTTGCCCGGCACCGGCTGGTTGGTGACCGGATCGACCTGGTCGATGAAGTCGCCGAGCTTGTTGGCGACGTCGTAGCTCTGGAAGAGCGAGAAGCGCGCGATCTCACGGATGCTCCCCGACGCCGGGGCCGAGGGCGGCATCTCGACGCCGCCGGCTACGGACCCCTGGTCCCGCTTGCCGTCCACCGGCGGTCCGACCTCGTCGTCGGGAGCCGGCGGGGCATGCGCCGCGGCGTGCTTCCCCTTCCCGGTCGTGTCGCCCACAGGCGCCGCCGTCCGGCCCAAGAGCCGGCTCGTGATTCCGTACGTGAACACGCTCCGCTGATTGATGCGGTCGGTGTCGTCGTAGAGCGGTAGCGCCGCCTGGCGGGTGCCGGTCTGGGGAACGAACAAATACCCGAGCTCGGGCTCGATCGTGTGCTTCAAGCGCGTGAAACCGAACCGCTCGAAGGGATACACCCGCGAGATTGCGGTGCCGGCGTCGCCGCGCAGGTAGTAGAGCTCGCGCGTCGCGTTCTGGTCGAGCGCGGGCAGGATACTCGGCGGCTGACTGCCGGGATCGGCGGGATTGGTATTGACCTGCATCGGCACGCTCATCGAGTCGAGGTGGTAGGCCGTCTCGCGCACACCGCCCCGGAACGACCCGTGCACCCACGACCCGAAACGCCAGGGCACCTCGGCCTCGGGATTGAGGTCGAGCCGCTGCCCGTCGTACCCGCTGTCACGCTGGTAGTTCACGCCCTCGCCCGTGAAGTGCAGCAAGAGGCGATCATCGAAGAATCGCGACTGCGTCTGGAGATCGATCCGCGGCGGCGCCTGGAAGACGTAGCGATCGGGATTGATGAAGTCCTGGTACCAGGTCCCCGTCGCCACCAGCAGCCCGTCGTCGAACGTCCGCTCCGTGCCGACGCGCGAGCGCTCGAAGCGGCGGGTGCGGAGCGCGACGTCGACGCCGGGGTTGAACGTGAAGACGTTGATCTCGCGCAGGAACAGATCGTCGCTCACTCGCAGCACGTCGGCGAAGCCCCTGAAGCCGTACGGCAACCACTGGTCGTGCGTCACTCCGACGCTCCAACGATTCACGGGAATGTTGGGATCGGCGATCCGCTGGTTGACGACGTCGCTGGAGCTCGCCCCGCGAATCTGCTCGTTGAAATACGATCCCGTGATCTCGCCGAGTGTCTGGCGACTCAGGGCGTAGCGATATTCCGCGAGCGCACCGATGCGCGCTGCGGTCTCGACGTCGAGCGACACGGTCGCGTCGTGGCTCTTGTTGATGTTCAGGTAGAAGGGCTGCTCGATCTGGAACCCGCGGCGGTTCGAGTACCCGAAGCGGGGAAACAGAAACCCGGATTGACGCTCGCGGCGCACGGGGAAGAGACCGTAGGGCAGGTAGAAGATCGGCACGTCGTGCACCCGGAACACGCCGTCCTTCACGCGGCCGTACCCTTCGAGGTCGAGCGTGACGCGCTGCCCCCGGATGCTCCAGCTCGCGGGGTCGCTGTTCTTGCAGACGCAGGTCGTGAAGCTGCCGTTCGTGATCGAGTAGGATTGCCCGACGTGCTTCTCGAAGTGCTCGCCGGTGAGCTGATAGTGATTCGCCTTCAAGAACACGGAGCCTTCGTCCATGGCGCCCGTCTCCTGCAGGAGATCGAGCGTCATCACGTCGGCGCTGATCGTGCCCTGCGGGTCGACGACGACGACGCTGCCGCTCGCGTGCGCGACCTGCGTCGTGCGGTTCACCTTGACGGTGTCGGCGGTCAGGACCATGTCGCCGCGGGTGATCTTCACCGCGCCGGTCGCGGTGATCTCGTTGGCACGCTGATCGTACTCGATGTGCTCGGCGTCGATCGTGACCTGGCCGGTGGAGCTTTCGCCGAGATGCGAGAGCCCCGGAATGCCTTCGCGTGCCGCGGCCGGCCGCACCGCGACGACGAGCAGGAGCAGCGCCCCGAGAACGCGCACGGCGGCCGTCAGCATCGTCCGGCGAGCGCGGCGGCGGCGCGCTCGCGCTCCGCGTCGGCGGCGAGCGTCGGATCGACGACGGGTAGGAGATCACCGACCAGGAAGAGCGAGCCCGCGACGACGATCACGTCGTCCATCCCGCTCGTCGCCACGAGCATCCGATACGCCTCGACCGGATCCGCGCTCACGCGCACCGGACACGGCACCGGGGCGACGAGCGTTTCCGGATCGGCGCTCCGCGGTTGGCGCGGGCGCGTCAGCACGATCTCCGACGCCACCTCGGCGAGTCTCCGCAGCATCGTCTGCCACCCTTTGTCACGCATCACGCCGAAGAGTACCCGCACGCGACGCCCCGCGGCTCGCGCCCGGAGGTCCGTCGTGAGCGCCTCGATGCCCGCCGCATTGTGGGCGCCATCCAATAGCACAAGGGGTTTGCGGCACACTACCTGGAGGCGTCCCGGCCACCGCACCGCCGCGAGGCCGGCTGCGAGCTCGTCCGGACTCGGCGTGAGCCGCGGCGCGAGCTCGAGCGCGCGAACGGCGAGCGCCGCGTTTCGCAGCTGATGGGCGCCGGCGAGGGCGACCGTGAGCGGCCCGATCGTGCCGTCGGCCGACCGATACGCGAGCGCGCCCGCACCGTCCGGCGTCACGGCGAAGTCGCGCCCTTCGACCTCGAGTGGGCTACCGAGCTCCGCGGCCCGCGCACCGATCACGTCCGCCGCCTCGCCCGTAGCGCCGGAGACGACCGGAACGCCGGCCTTGATGATGCCCGCCTTCTCGCGCGCGATCCCCGCGATCGTGCTCCCCAGGAAGGCCTCGTGATCCATGTCGACGTTGGTGACGACCGCGACCTCGGGGACGACGAGATTCGTCGCGTCGAGGCGCCCACCGAGCCCGACCTCGAGCACGACGACGTCGACGCCGCCCTCGCGAAACGCGTTCCACGCGAGCAGGGTCATGACCTCGAAGCACGTGAGATCGAGCGACGCGCCCAGCACGTCGCGAATCTTCGCGACGCCGTCCACGACCGCCGCTTCGCTGATCGGCACGCCCCCGACCACGATCCGCTCGCGAAACGACACGAGATGCGGCGAGGTATACAGGCCGACGCGCTTGCCGGCCGCGCCGAGCATCGCGGCGATCATCGCCGCCGTCGAGCCTTTGCCGTTCGTGCCGGCGACGTGGACGGTCGGCACCGCCCGTTCGGGATGTCCGAGCGCCGCCGCCGCCCGCGCGACCCGCTCGAGCTTGAGGTCGATGCCCCGCTTCGTTTCGAGACGGTAGAGCCACGCGAGCGTGGACGGGTAGGCGTCGCGCGTCATGTCCGTCGGTCTCAGCCGCGGGCGTGTCGCGTCGGCCGTCGCGCGACGTGCAACAGCCCCAGCACGCGCGCCAGCGTGCGGCGGAGATCCCGTCGTTCGACGACCGCATCGAGCATGCCGTGCGCGAGCAGGAACTCGGAACGTTGGAACCCTGCAGGGAGCTCCTCGTTCAGCGTCTGCGCCACCACGCGCGGGCCGGCGAAGCCGATCAACGCGCGCGGTTCCGCGAGATTGACGTCGCCGAGAAGCGCAATGGATGCGGCGACCCCGCCGGTCGTCGGATCGGTGCAGATGGAGACGTACGGAACGCCCGCTGCGCGCAAGCGCCCGAGCGCGCCCGTGAGCTTCGCCATCTGCATCAACGAATGGATGCCTTCTTGCATCCGCGCTCCTCCCGACGCGGACACGATCACGAGCGGCATCCGTGCGGCGCACGCGTGCTCGATCAGGCGCGTGAGCTTCTCGCCGACCGCCGAGCCCATGCTCCCGCCGAGAAAGTGAAAGTTGAATACCGCGATCGCGATCGCGACGTCGTCGACGCGGCCCGTACCGGTGATCACGGCCTCGTGATGGCCTTCGCGATCCTGCATGACGCGGAGCCGCTCCGCGTACGGCGGCTGGTCGGGAAACGCGAGCACGTCACGCGAGCCGACGCGCGCATCGTGCTCCACGAAGCTGCCGCGATCGAGGAGCACCTGCAGACGTTGCTCCGCCGTCAGCCGCTGATGGTGACCGCAGCGCGGGCACACGAAGAGTCGCCGCTCGAGTTGCTTGCGGTACACGAGCTCGCCGCAGCCCTCGCACCGTCTCCAGAGCTCGGAGGCCGGCGTCGTCACGCGCCGCCCCGTCCACGCGTGACCGAGCTCACGCGCGCGCCGAATGCACCGCGCCGGCGAGGCTCCCGAGGAAGCTCCGCGCGGCCGGCAGAAAGGCGCTGCCGGGGTGCTCCTCGACCAGGCGCATCACCGCGCTGCCGACGACGACGGCATCGGCGACGCGCGCGAGCGTCGCCGCCTGCTCCGGGCCGGTGATGCCGAAGCCGACGCCGACCGGCAGGCCGACGCGCGTGCGCACGTTCTCGACCATGGTCGCCACGTCGACCGGGTCGGGCGCCGCCGCCCCGGTCGTCCCCGTGATGGACACGTAGTACACGAAGCCGCGCGCCCGCGCCCGTACGGCCTCGATCCGCGAGCGATCGCTCGTCGGCGCGAGCAAGAAGATCATGTCGAGACCGGCGGCGTCGGCGGCTCCTTGGAGTTCGTCCGCCTCTTCCGGTGGAAGGTCGACACAGAGGATCCCATCGGCACCGCTCGCCACCGCGTCGCGCGCGAGCCGCTCCGCCCCGTAGCGCAAGAACGGGTTGGCGTAACCGAAGAGCACGATCGGAACGTCCGTGTCGCGACGCAGCTCGGCCACGAGCTCGAGCACGTTGGTGAGCGTCGCCCCGAGCGCGAGGGCGCGCTCCGCGGAGCGCTGCAACGCCGGACCGTCGGCCATGGGGTCGGAGAACGGCACGCCGAGCTCGATGAGATCGGCGCCGGCGTCGACCGCCGCGCGCAACAGCTCGCGCGTGACGCCGAGGTTGGGATCGCCGGCCATGATGAACGGAATGAAACCGGCGCGGTTCTCTGCGCGTAGTCGCGCGAACGTCGCGGCGATGCGGCTCACGCGCGCTCCTCTCCACCGTCGCGAAGCCGAATGCCGAGATACTCGGCGACGGTCTCCATGTCCTTGTCGCCGCGGCCCGAGAGATTGACGAGCACGACCGCACGGCGCGGCAACGTCGGCGCGAGCCGGATGGCCGCCGCCATCGCATGCGAGCTCTCGAGCGCGGCGATGATGCCCTCTTGCCCGGCGAGCATACGGAGCGCGGCAACCGCGGCCTCGTCGCCGACGGTCTCGTACGTCACGCGACCACTATCCCGCAGGTAGCTGTGCTCCGGACCGACCGCCGGATAGTCGAGACCCGCGGAGATCGAGTGCGCGATCTGCACCTGCCCCGTCTCGCTCTGCAGCAGATAGGTCTTGTTGCCGTGCAATACGCCGACGTGTCCGGCCGTGAGCGAGGCGGCGTGCTGGCCGCTCTCGATGCCGTGTCCCGCCGCTTCGACGCCGATCATCTTGACCGTGCGGTCGCCGAGGAACGGGTGGAAGAGCCCGATCGCGTTGCTGCCGCCGCCGACGCAGGCGATCAGGACGTCGGGGAGACGCCCGGTCGCGTGCTTCACCTGGCGGCGCGCCTCCCGGCCGATCACGGACTGGAAGTCCCGCACCATCATCGGATAGGGGTGCGGCCCCGCGACCGACCCGATGATGTAGAAGGTCTCGCGTACGTTCGTGATCCAGTCGCGCATCGCCTCGTTGAGCGCGTCCTTGAGCGTGCGACTGCCCGAGTCCACGGGATGGACGGTCGCGCCGAGAAGCTTCATGCGGAAGACGTTCAGCGCCTGGCGGCGCACGTCCTCGCTCCCCATGTAGACCTCGCAGCGAAGACCGAAGAGAGCCGCCGCCGTGGCCGTCGCGACCCCGTGCTGACCGGCGCCGGTCTCGGCGATGATGCGCGTCTTGCCCATGCGCTTGGCGAGCAGGATCTGTCCGAGCGTGTTGTTGATCTTGTGCGCACCCGTGTGACAGAGGTCCTCGCGCTTCAAATAGACGCGCGCGCCGCCGAGCGTGCGCGTCAGCCGTTCGGCGAAATACAACGGCGTCGGCCGCCCCGTGTAGCGCCGATGGAGGTCGCGCAGATCGCGACGGAAGCGCGCCTCCTTGTGGAGCCGACGGTAGGCGCGCTCGAGCTCCAGGAGCGCCGGCATCAGCGTCTCGCTCACGTAGCGGCCGCCGTACGGACCGAAGTGTCCCCGCGAGTCAGGCAGTCTTGGCATGGGTCACGAAGTCTCTCAGGAGCGCGTGGTCCTTGACGCCGGGTGCGCGCTCCACGCCCGAGCAGACGTCGACGCCGAGCGGACGCAAACGGCGAACGACGTCGGTGACGGTCTCGGGCCCGAGACCGCCCGCGACGAAGAGCCGGCGCGCGAGCGCGCGGTCGACCGGCTCGATCGGCAGCGCGCGGCCGGTCCCCCCGTAGCGCGTGGGGTCGGCGGTGTCGGCGAGGATCCATCCGTCCGGGTAGGGCCGAGCGACGCGCTCGAGATCGGCGAAGCTCGCGATCCGCAGCGCCTTCATGACCGGAACGGCGAAGCGCCGACAGTAGTCGACGCTCTCGTTGCCGTGGAACTGGAGCAACCCGAGCTTCGCGGTGGCGAGCGCGGCCTGGACGACGTCCGGCTCCGCGTCGACGAAGATGCCGACGGCGAGCACTTGGCGCGGCAGCAGCGCGACGATCCGGGCCGCGTCCTCGGGCGCGATGTAGCGCGGACTCTTCGGGTAGAAGTTGAATCCGAGGAGATCCGCCCCCGCCTCGACCGCAGCGACGGCGTCTTCGGCCCGCGTGATGCCGCAAACCTTCACGCAGAGCGGCCGCGCGTCCGGATCCATCACGTCAGCAGCCCGCGCAAGGCCACCCCGGGGTCCGGGGCACGCATGAACGTTTCGCCGATCAAGAACGCTCGCACGCCCGCCGCTTCGAAGCGGGCGAGATCGGCCGCCGTCTTGAGGCCGCTCTCGATCACCACGGTACGATCCGGCGGCACCGAGCCGAGCAGCTCGAGTCCGGTCTCGAGGCGGGTGACGAACGTGTCGAGATCGCGGTTGTTGATGCCGACGACCGTGGCTCCGGCGACGAGGGCACGCTCCAATTGCTCGGCCGTGTGCACTTCGACGAGCGCCGTCATGTCCATCTCGCGGCCGAGCGCGACCAGCTCGCGAATGATCTCGGTCCGGAGGATCGCCGCGATCAACAAGAACGCGTCGGCGCCTGCGGCCCGTGCCTCGTAGACCTGGTAAGGCTCGAACAGGAAGTCCTTGCGAAGCAGCGGCACGTCCACACGCGCGCGGATCGCGGACAGATGATCGAGGCTTCCCTCGAAGAAGTGCTCCTCCGTCAGCACCGAGATCGCCGCCGCGCCGGCGGCGGCATAGCCCGCCGCGATCGCGACCGGATCGAAGTCGTCGCGGATCCGTCCGAGCGACGGCGAGGAGCGTTTCACCTCCGCGATGATCCGTCGGCCCGGGACGGCGAGCGCCGCCGCGAAGTCTCGACGCGGGTACGCGAACAGCGGCGCCTCGGTGAGGGTACGCAGCGGTCGCGCGCGCCGGCGCGCGGCGAGCTCCTGAGCCGTGTGATCGACGATGGTCTGCAAGGTGCTCATGCGTCGGAAGCGTCCCGATACTCGTTGCTCGTCTCGGCGAGACGCGCAAGCGCCCGCGCGGCCGCGCCGTCGGCGATCGCCGTCGCCGCAACGGTCATTCCCGCACGCCAATCCGTGGCGTGGCCCGCGAGCACGAGCGCCGCCGCCGCGTTCACCAGCACGAGATCTCGGGCGGGCCCGGGAGCACCCGCGAGCACGTCGCGGATGATCGCCGCGCTCGCGGCGGCGTCGACGACACGCGGAGGCGGCATGCTCGCGGCAAGCCCGAAGTCGGCGGGTCCGAGCACGTAACTGCGAACGCCGTCGGGGCCGACCTCGCTCACCTGCGTCGGGCCGGTCGTGCTGATCTCGTCGATGCCGGATCCGTGCACCACCATCGCCCGTGACGCCCCGAGGCGACGGAGCGCCTCGGCCATGGACACGGTCCACCGCGGCTCCGACACGCCCACGAGCTGCACCGTCGCGCCGGCAGGATTCGCGAGCGGACCCACGGAATTGAAGATCGTGCGGAGCCCGATCTCACGTCGCGGTCCGGCCACGAATCGCATCGCGGCGTGGAAGCGCGGGGCGAAGCAGAAGCCGACCCCTGCGTGCTCGAGGCACCGCATCACACCGGCAGGCGGCAGGTCGATTCGGACGCCGAGCGCTTCGAGCACGTCCGCGCCGCCCACGCGTCCGGACTGCGCCCGATTGCCGTGCTTCGCGACGACCACGCCCGCTCCGGCGACCACGAAGGCGACGGCCGTGGATACGTTGAAGAGATCCGCGCCGTCGCCGCCGGTGCCGCACGTGTCCACCGCGAGCCCGCCCCAGGGCACGCGCACCATGCGGGCGCGGAGCGCCCGCGCCGTCCCGACCAGCTCGTCGACGGTCTCGCCCTTCATGCGAAGCGCGGTGAGGAGGCTCCCGATCTGCGCCGCCGTCGCGTCCCCCGTCATGATGGCGTCGACCACCGACTGCATCGTCGCTTCGTCGAGATCCCGACCGGCGGCCACGGCCCCGATCGCCGCCCGCACGAGGCGCGCTGCGGCCTCTCCTGCCTCGCTGCCCGCGCTCGTCACGCCGACCGAGCCCTCAACGCGCCGGCAGACCGTCGAGGAAATTCTTGAGCAATCGCTTGCCCTCGACGGTCAGGATCGACTCGGGATGGAACTGCACGCCCTCGATCGGGAGGCGCTTGTGCCGAACGGCCATGATTTCCCCCTCGGCGGTCCACGCCGACACTTCCAGGTCGGACGGCAGCGACGCGCGCTCGATCACCAACGAGTGATAGCGGGTCGCGTCGAACGGGTTCGGGAGATCGCGGAAGACGCCCCGGCCGTCGTGGTGAATCGGCGACGTCTTCCCGTGCATGATGCGCGGCGCACGCACGATGTCGCCGCCGAAGGCCGCGCCGATCGCTTGGTGCCCGAGGCAGACGCCGAGGATCGGAATGTCGCCCTGGAAGCGCTCGATCGCCGCGACGGACACGCCGGCTTCCTTCGGAGTGCACGGTCCCGGTGAAACGACGATGCCGTCGGGCGCCAGCGCCGCGATCTCGTCGATCGTGATGGCGTCGTTGCGCCGGACCACCACGTCGGCGCCGAGCTCACCGAGATACTGGACGAGGTTGTAGGTGAAGGAGTCGTAGTTGTCGATGACGAGGATCTTCGGCGCGTTCGTGCGGACGTCGCTCACGGCACCGCTCCTTCGATCTGCTCGGCGCGCTTGAGCGCCTGCAAGAGACCCCGCGCCTTGTTGAGGCACTCGGCGTGCTCGCGCTCGGGATCGGAATCGGCGACGATGCCCGCGCCGGCCTGCACGTACACCGTGCCGTCCTTGATCAGCATCGTCCGGATGGCGATGCAGGTGTCCATCGCGCCCCCGAAGCCGAAGTAGCCGACCGCGCCGCCGTAGACACCGCGCCGCACCGGTTCCAGCTCCTCGATGATCTCCATGGCGCGGATCTTGGGCGCGCCCGACAGCGTGCCGGCCGGGAACGTGGCGCGAAAGGCGTCGAAGCAATCGCGCCCTTCGGCGAGCGTTCCGCGCACGTTGGAGACGATGTGCATGACGTGCGAATAGCGCTCGATGACGAGCCGCTCGGTCACCTCGACGCTGCCGACCTTGGCGACCCGGCCGACGTCGTTGCGCCCGAGGTCGAGCAGCATGATGTGCTCGGCGATCTCCTTCGGATCGGCGAGGAGCGCGCGCTCGAGCGCGCGGTCTTCCATCTCTTGGGTGCCGCGCGGCGACGTTCCCGCGATCGGGCGCACGGTGAGCTCGCCGTCCTCGACGCGCGCCATCACCTCGGGCGACGACCCGACGAGGGTCTGCGCGCCGAGCCGCAGGTAGAACATGTAGGGCGACGGGTTCACCGTACGGAGCGCGCGATAGACGTTGAAGGGCGCGGCGCGCAGCTTGGTCTCGAGCCGCTGCGCCAGCACCACCTGGATGACGTCGCCGGCCCGGATGTATTCCTTGGCGCGCTCGACGCTGGCGCCGTACTCGGCCGCCGTCATGTTGGAGGTGACGGGCAATCCCTCGCCGCTCGTCGGCAAAGCGGACGGAAACGTGAGCGGCGCGGCGAGACGTGCAACGAGCGCATCGATGCGGGTCACCGCGGCGTCGTACGCCGCGCGAGGATCGGTGGCGGGGTCGCGGAGATCGACGTTCACGACGATTTTGATCGACTGCGCAACGGTATCGAACACGAGCAGGCTCGCCGGCACGATGAAGTAGAGCTCCGGGAGCCCGAGCGGATCGGGCAGACGGGCGGGCAGGCGCTCGAAGAAGCGCACCGCATCGTACGCGACGTACCCGACGGCGCCGCCGAAGAAGCGCGGCAGGCCCGCGACCGGCACCGCTCGATAACCGGCGAGGAGCGTCCGTAACGCGTCCAGCGGGTCGGCGGCGGTGAAGGTACGCGGCGGCTTCCCCTCTTCCGCGAGGGAGACGGTCGTCCCGTGGCTCGTGAAGACGGCCGCGGGCTCGGAACCGAGAAAGCTGTAACGCCCCCACTTGTCGCCGCCGACGACGCTCTCCAGGAGAAAGGCATGCTCGCCGCGCGTGGTCTTCAAGAACGCCGAGACCGGCGTCTCGGTGTCCGCCAGGATCTCGCGAAACACCGGGACGAGGTTGCCGCCGCGCGACAGCTCGAGGAAATCAGCCTGACTCGGAGTGCACGCGCCCATCCCCGTCCTCAATCGGAAGCGACGAACGCCTCCGGGACGCCGGGCTCGCGCCTGAGACGCGACACGACCTTCTGCGCCTCTTCCAACGAGGCGTAGTGCCCGACGCGCACGCGATAGAACGTCTCGCCGCGGCGCCGAACCTTCAGCACGAAGGCGTCGTAGCCTTTTCCCTTCAATCGACGGAGGACCCCGTCGGCCGTACGGGGATCGCGCGTCGCCGACACCTGTACGCTCCAATTGCCCCGCGCCGCCGTCCGCGTCACCGGCGTCGGCGCGACTGCCGGCGCAAGCGCCACCGCGACGCGTGCGGTCGAGGGCGGCGTCGGCGCGTGGTCGATCTTCGCGAACGCGGGGGTGGCGTGCGGCGCCGCCGGTGGCGGCTCGTGCTTCGGAGCTGCGGCCACGTCGACCTTGGCCGGCGGTTCGGCTCGGTTGCCCTTGTCGGGGCGCTCGGCCGGGCCCGGCTCGGGTTCCGCAACTCTCTCGTTCGGCGCGCCCGCGACGGGCTTGACGCGCTCGGGCGCCGGCGCGCCGGCCGCATCGTCGGCCGGCGCGTGCGCCGCCGGACGCTCGGCCGCCGCGTGCGCGTCCGCTTTCGCGCCGCGCCCGCTACCGTCGAGCGTGTCGTAGAACGTGAGTCCGTCCTCGGCGCCGGGCGTTTGCTCGACGGCCGGCGCGACGGCCATGCGCACGATCTGCTGACCGTTGTCGACCGGGCGCTCGGCGAGCCCGCGCCCGGCATACATGCCGAGCAGGAACACCACGAGGAGCCCGGCCGTGGCGCTGACGAGCACTCCCGCGATCTCGAGTCGACTCAACTCGAAACGGTGACGTGTTCCTTTCCCGGCCATCGTTCCCCTCCCCGTCACATCGTATCGGGTGCGCTGATACCCAACGATTGCAGTCCGACACGAATCACCTTCTGGACGTTGGCGGCCAGGAGCAAGCGCGCCTGCGCCAGCTCGCGGTCCTCTCCCAGGATGCGGTTGCGATTGTAGTAGCGATGGAAGTCCCCGGCGAGCTGCATCAGGTAGAAGACGAGGCGATGCGGCTCGCGATCGAGAGCGGCTTGCTCGACGGTCTCCGGGAACTGGGCCAGCATCCGAATGAGCGCGAGCTCGTCCGCTTCGCCGAGGCGGCTCGGGTCGGCGGCTGCGGCTGCGGCGCGATCGAGGCCGAGCGCCGCCGCCTGCCGGAAGATGCTCGCGATGCGGGCGTGACCATACTGCACGTAGAAGACGGGGTTCTCCGCCGTTCGCTGCTTGGCGAGGTCGAGATCGAACTCGAGCTGGGCGTCGGACTTGCGCATCAAGAGAAAGAACCGGGTGGCGTCGGCGCCGACCTCGTCCACCACCTCGCGCAACGTCACGAAGGATCCGGAGCGCTTCCCCATCCGCACCGGCACGCCCGCGCGCGTGAGACTCACGACCTGGACGAGCAGGACTTCGAGCCGTTCCGCATCGAGGCCGAGCGCGGAGAGCGCCGCCTTCATGCGCAGGATGTGGCCGTGGTGGTCGGCGCCCCAGACGTCGATGATGCGGTCGAAACCGCGGGCGAGCTTGTCGCGATGATACGCGACGTCCGCACCGAAGTACGTGTACTCGCCGCCGGATTTCACGAGCGGCCGATCCTTGTCGTCGCCGAAGTCCGTCGAACGGAACCAGCGGGCGCCGTCGGCTTCGTAGACCACGCCACCGGCTTGCAGCGTCCCGAGCGCAGCGTCGACGACGCCGTCCTCGCGGAGCTTCCGCTCGCTCACGTAGGCATCGAACGCGATCGACAACGTGGCGAGGTCTTCACGAATGGCGTCGAGGAGGATCGCTCCGGCGCGGTCGCGCATGTACGCCCGCGCCGTCGCGGGAGCGGCGTCGACCCAGCGATTGCCATCCGTGTCGCGGATGGCCGCCGCGACCTCGCGAACGTAGTCGCCATGGTATCCGTCGTCGGGAAACGGCACGGAACGTCCGCAGAGCTCCATGTAGCGCGCATAGGTCGACGCCCCGAGCATCTCCATCTGGTTGCCCGCGTCGTTGACGTAGTATTCGCGCTCGACGGCATGTCCCGTCGCGACGAGCAGTCGTGCGATGGCGTCGCCCGTGACTGCACCACGCGCATGCCCGACGTGCAGCGGGCCCGTCGGGTTGGCGCTCACGAACTCGATCTGGATCCGTGAGCCGGCGCCGACGGTGGAGCGGCCGAACTCCTCGCCCGCACGCTCGCAGTCGACGAGGCATTGCCACCAGTACGATGGCGCGAAACGGACGTTGATGAAGCCCGGTCCGGCGATCGACACCTCCGAGAGGATCTTCCGCGGGTCCTCGATGTGTCGGACGATCGTCTCCGCGATCACGCGCGGCGGCTTGCCCTCGCCGCGCGCGAGCATCATCGCCACGTTGGTGGCGAGATCGCCGTGTTCCGCTTCCTTCGGAACGCTCAGAAACAAAGAGGGGAGAGTTGTGGTCACCAGCTCTCCCCCCTTGATCGCCCGTTCGCAGGCGTCGCGCAGCACGTCTTCGAGAGGCTTCTTCATGCCCCTCCAAGGGTGGGAGTCGCGCCGAATCGGCGCCACCGCCACGCGCGTCGCACTGCTGGGTCGAGAGGGGTCGGCATTCGCAAAAACCCGAGTCCTTCAGGGTGGATACGTGCTTTCGGGCGGGCAGTCAAGGTTACGGGCGGCGTCTCGGCGGAGAACCTCGGCGACGGCATGTGCCACCACCTCAGGCCGTTCCTCGTGCTACGCGCCGCCCCAAAAGCGAACGCGCCGCGTGACCGAGGTCGCGCGGCGCGTTCGAAGCACGACGATCGCGTCTCTCAGCCGGCTGCCGCTCGCTTCCGCGGCGCCTTCGCCGGGGCCTCGCCTTTCCCGCTCTTGGCCTGCGTCTTCTGGCCACGGGGCGCGCCCCGCCGCTTCTTCTTGTCCCCTTCGGCCGCCGCTTCGAGATCGGCGGCTCGGGTCACGAGCTCGATCACCGAGACCGGAGCAGCGTCCCCGTGCCGGATGCCGACCTTGATGATGCGCGTGTAGCCGCCGTTGCGCTCCTTGAAGCGCGGCGCAATCTCGTCGAAGAGCTTCTTCACGACCGCCCGGCTCTGCACGAACGTGAGCGCGCGACGCCGCGCCGCCAACGTACCTTCCTTGCCGAGCGTGATCATGCGCTCGGCGAGTCGGCGCGTCTCCTTCGCTTTGGCGTCGGTCGTCTTGATCCGCTCGCGTTCGAGCAGCGCCGTCACCAAGTTGCGAAACAAGGCCCGACGGTGCGACGCCGACCTGTTCAGTTTGCGTCCGGCGTTCAGGTGACGCATCAGGCGCTCTCCTTCTCCTTCTGCAGGCGACGCCGCTCGAGCTCCTCGCGATTGGGGAAGCTCTCGAGTCGCATTCCGAACCCCAGACCCATCTCGTGCAGGATCTCACGAATCTCGTTCAAGCTCTTGCGCCCGAAGTTCTTGGTCTTGAGCATCTCCTGCTCGGAACGCTGCACCAGCTCGCCGATGAACTTGATGTCGGCGTTCTGAAGGCAGTTGGCCGAGCGCACGGAAAGCTCGAGCTCGTCGACCGGCCGGAAGAGATTCTCGTTGACCTTGCCCTCGACCGTCTCCTCGAGCGGCTCGGCGATCTCGGTTTCCTCTTCGAAGTTGATGAAGATCGCGAGCTGATCCTGGAGAATGCGCGCCGCATACGCGAGGGCATCCTCGGGCTTGACGCTACCGTCGGTCCAGATCTCCATGACGAGCCGATCGTAGTCGGTGCGCTGACCGACACGCGCGTTGGTCACGTTGAAATTCACCTTCAGGACCGGAGAAAAGATGGCATCGAGCGGAATCGTCCCGACGGGATCGCCCTCTTCTTTGTTGTGCTCCGCCGCGACGTAGCCGCGCCCGCGCTTCACGACCATCTCCATCTCGAGATTTGCATCCTTCGAGAGGGTGGCGATGTGCTGCTCGGGATTCAGGATCTCGACCCGCGGACCGGTCACGATATCCGCCGCCGTGACCTTCTTCTCGCCCTTGACCGAGAGGCGGATCGTGTCGAGCGGCGCGTCGAGCAGCTTGACCCGAACTTCCTTCAGGTTGAGGACCATGTCGGTGACGTCTTCCGTCACACCCGGCAACGTCGAAAACTCGTGCAGGATGCCGCGAATGCGCACCGCCGTGATCGCCGCGCCGTAGAGCGACGACAGCAAGATGCGCCGCAACGAATTGCCGATGGTGGTACCGTAGCCGCGCTCGAACGGTTCCCCGACGAATTTGCCGTACGTAGGGGTGAGAGTCTTCTCGTCCGCCTCGAGCCGCTTCGGCTTGATCATGTCTCGCCAATTTCTGTGCATAAGACCTCCCGCGCGCCTTACTTCGAGTAGAGCTCGACGACCAACTTTTCGTTGATCGGCATGGTCAAGTCGGTCCGGGCCGGCAGCGCACGGATGCGTCCGGTGAAATTCGGACGGTCGACCTCCAACCACTCCGGAACACCGCGCCGCTGCGACAGCTCGAGCGCCTCCTGGATGCGAACGACCTTGTGGCTGCGTTCACGAACCGTGACCACGTCACCGACCTTGAGCAGCGCCGAAGGGATGTCCACCTTGTACCCGTTCACCAGGAAGTGGCCGTGGCGTACGAGCTGACGGGCCTCGGAGCGCGAGTTCGCGAATCCGAGCCGGTAGACCATGTTGTCGAGCCGCCGCTCCAGCAGGATCATCAGGCTCTCGCCCGTGATGCCCTTGGCCCGATCCGCCTTGTCGAAGAGCCGCCGGAACTGCCCTTCGAGCAGGCGATACATGCGTTTCAGCTTCTGCTTCTCACGTAGCTGCAGGCTGTACTCGGAGAACTTCACCCGCCCCTGGCCGTGCTGGCCGGGCGGATAGTTCCGCCGTTCGATGGCGCACTTGTCGGTATAGCAACGCTCTCCCTTGAGGAAGAGCTTCAAGCCTTCGCGCCGGCAGAGCCGGCAAACTGACGCTCGGTAACGAGCCACGCTGCTGAACCTCCTGGACCGACCTGATCGGCCCGCTCACGCCCACTCGCATTTTGCGAGTGGCATCGCTTCTGTGTCTGTCAGACTCTCCGTCGCTTGGGGGGCCGACATCCGTTGTGCGGAATCGGGGTCACGTCCTTGATCAAGCTGATGGTGAAACCCGCTGCCTGCAACGACCGCAGCGCCGACTCGCGTCCCGCGCCCGGCCCCTTCACGAAGACTTGGACGGTCCGCATACCGGCATCGATGGCGCGCTTGGCCGCGGCCTCGGCCGCGAGCTGCGCCGCAAACGGCGTGCCTTTGCGCGACCCTTTGAAGCCGACGTTGCCGGCACTCGCCCACGAGACGACGTTGCCGGTCGGATCGGTGATCGTGACGATCGTATTGTTGAACGTCGAGTGAATGTGGGCAACGCCTTCGGGAACGGCGCGCTTGGCCTTCTTGCGCCGCGTCGCCGCTCGATCGGCGGCCGCCGGCTTCGTCGGTGCTTCTGGTCTCGCCATGCGTCTCTCCGATCCTCTCTAGCCCTTGGAGGGCGCCTGCTTCTTGCCGGCGATCGTCTTGCGCGGCCCCTTGCGGGTGCGGGCGTTGGTGTGCGTGCGCTGCCCGCGGACGGGCAGATTCTTCCGGTGACGGAGCCCGCGATAGGCGCCGAGGTCGACGTACCGTTTGATGTTGAGCGCGACCTCGCGTCGGAGATCGCCCTCGACCTTGACGCCGTCGATGATGCGGCGGAGCTTCACCAGGTCATCCTCGGGGAGATCGTCGGTCTTCACGTCGAGACCGACGTTCGCCTCGCGCAAGATCTTGCGCGACGTGCTGCGACCGATGCCGAAGATGTAGGTGAGCGCCACTTCCATGCGCTTCGCTTTGGGGAGATCGACGCCTGCAATACGAGCCATGATGGTTTGCCTTTAGCCTTGCCGTTGCTTGTGGCGCGGGTTGGAGCAGAGAACCCGCACCACGCCTGCACGTCGAATGACCTTGCACTTCTTGCAGATCTGTTTGACCGATGCGCGTACCTTCATTTTGACGACTCCGTCGCTCCGTGGTTCACTTGGTCCGGGTGGTGATCTGACCGCGGCTCAGGTCGAACGGTGACAGCTCGACCATCACTTTGTCTCCCGGAATGATCTTGATGTAGTGCATCCTGAGCGCCCCCGAGGCATGCGCAAGCACCTTGTGGCCGTTGTCGAGCGCGACGCGAAACGTGGCATTCGGCAGCGACTCCTGCACCGTGCCGTTCGCGGCAATCACTTCGACTTTGGGCATCGGCATGCTCATAGCAAGCTCAGTACGTAGGGGCCGCCCTCGACGATCGCGACCGAATGCTCGAAATGCGCCGAGAGGCTGCCGTCGGAGGTGACGGCGGTCCAGCCGTCGTCCTTGACGTGCACCTCGGGTCCGCCCATGTTCAGCATCGGCTCGATGGCGAGCACCATGCCTTCGCGCAGCCGGATCCCGCGATCGGCTTGACCGAAGTTCGGAACCTGCGGATCCTCGTGCAATCGTCGCCCGATGCCGTGGCCGACGAAGTCACGCACGATCGCAAAATTGCCGCGTTCCGCATGCGCCTGAATCGCCGCCGACACGTCGCCGATGCGACGTCCGGGCCGCGCCTCTTCGATGCCGGCCTCGAGCGCCTCGCTTGGTCGTACGCATGAGCTCGGTGGCCTGCGCGCTGACCTTCCCGACCGGAACCGTGACCGCGGAATCGCCGTAGAACCCTTGGTAGCGGACACCAAAATCGAGCCCGACGATGTCCCCCTCACGGAGCACGCGCAACGTCGACGGAATGCCGTGCACCACTTCGTCGTTGATCGAAACGCAGAGCGACGCCGGAAACACGCGATTGGCGACCTCGTACCCCTTGAAGGCAGGCACGGCGCCCTTCTTCCGCGTCAGCTCCTCGGCCACACGGTCGAGGTCTTCGGTGGTGATGCCCGGACGGACCATGGCCTTCAGCTCGGCGAGCACCTCTGCGACGATGACGCTCGCTTTGCGCATGATCTCGATCTCTTCCGGAGCCTTCAGCTGGATCATGACTTGGAAATCCCGAGCCGCGAAAGGATGCGCGCCAGCACGTCGTCCCGCCCACCGATGCCGTCGACCTCGATCAGCTGACCGTGGCTCCGGTAGTAGTCGAGGAGCGGCGATGTTTGCGCTTCGTAGACCTCCAAGCGCGAGCTGATGATGTCTTCGTGATCGTCGTCGCGCTGGTACAGCTCGCCGTTGCACTTGTTGCAGAGACCCTCGTTGGTCGGCGGGTCGAAGATGATGTGGTACATGGCGCCGCACTCACGGCAGGTACGCCGGCCCGATAGCCGCTTGAGCAGCTCGTCGTTCGGAACCGACAGGCTCACGGCGTGCTCGAGCGCGCCACCGATGTTGCCGAGCATACGGCGGAGCGCATCCGCTTGCGCCACCGTCCGCGGGAAGCCGTCGAGGATGAACCCCTTCGCACAATCGGGACGCTTCAAGCGATCCTCGATCACCCCGATCATCAATGCGTCGGGAATGAGCTCACCCTTGTCCATGTGGCGCTTTGCCTGCGTTCCCAGCGTGGTCTTTCGTTTGATTTCGTCTCGCAGCATCTCGCCCGTCGAGATGACGGGCACACTCAGGTACTCGCCGAGCCGACGCGACTGCGTGCCCTTACCGGCGCCGGGGGGTCCCATGATGATCAGATTCATCAATGGCTCGCTTGGGCTCGCGTCCGCTCGACGCTGCTCAGCCTCGGCGCCCGCGGAGCCGGCCACGCTTCATGAACCCCTCGTAGTTACGCGTGAGCAGATGGGTCTCCATCTGCGACATGGTGTCGAGCGCCACACCGACCACGATCAGCAGCGACGTCCCTCCGAAGAAGAACGTCACGTTGAACCGCGAGATGAGGATGGTCGGGAGAATGCAGACCACCGCGACGTAAAGCGCGCCGCCGAGCGTGATGCGCGTGAGGATGCGGTCGATGTATTCGGCCGTCTTCACACCGGGACGAATGCCCGGAATGTAGCCGCCGAATTTCTTCATGTTGTCGGCGACGTCGACCGGATTGAAAGAAACCGCCGTGTAGAAATAGCAAAAGAAGATGATGAGCCCGACGTACACCAGATTGTAGACCACCGACGCCGGCTGCAGCAGCTCGGCGGCGCGCAGCGCGATGGGGCTGTCGGGAAAGAAGCTCGCGATCGTGCCCGGAAAGATCAGGATCGACGACGCGAAGATCGGCGGGATGACGCCCGAGGTATTGATCTTGAGCGGAAGGTGCGAGCTCTGACCGCCGTACATCTTTCGACCGACGACTCGCTTCGCGTACTGCACCGGGATGCGGCGCTGGCCGCGCTCCATGAAGATGATGGCGGCCACGACGACGATCATGAAGGCGACGAGCGCAATGATCGTGAAGAGGCTCATCTCGCCCTCGTTCATGAACTGCACCGTCGTCCCGACGGCGTGATAGAAGCCCGAGACGATACCGGCGAAGATGATGAGCGAGATCCCGTTGCCGATGCCGCGCTCGGTGATCTGCTCACCGATCCACATGAGAAACGACGTCCCCGAGGTCAGCGTGATCATCGTCATCAGGCGGAAGCCCCAGCCCGGGTCGAGGACGACCGACGCACCGGTCGGCGACTGGATCTGCTCGAGGCCCATGCTGATGAAGAGGCTCTGGACCAGCGACAAGACGATCGTACCGTAGCGCGTGTATTGCGTGATCTTGCGCCGGCCGGCCTCGCCCTCTTTGGAGAGCCGTTCGAGATACGGGACGACGACCGTCAGCAGCTGCAGGATGATCGATGCGCTGATGTACGGCATGATGCCGAGCGCGAAGATCGAGAAGCGCTCGAGCGCACCGCCGGAGAAGAGATTGACGAGGCCGAAGAAATTGTTGGCGGCATCCTGAAAGAACTGTCGGAGCGCGGCGCTGTCGATGCCTGGCGTCGGAATGGCGACGCCCACGCGACAGACGGCGAGCATCCCGAACGTATAGAGCAACCGACGTCGCAGCTCGGGCACACGGGATGCATTCTGAAAACCCTCGAGCACGCGTCAGCCTTCCTGCGCGGCGTCGGCGCCCGCCGTTTCGACGGTGCCACCGGCGGCGATGACCGCCGCCCGAGCCGCCGCGCTCGCCTTGTCGACCTTGAGGGTGAGGGCGCGCGTCACGGCACCGTTGGCGAGCAGCTTCACCGGCCGCCCGGCGCGCACCAGACCCGCGGTCGCGAGCGCGGCCGCATCGATGACGCTGCCGGCGGTGAATCGCTCGAGCTGACTCAGCTTGATGATCTCGTAGGTCTTGCGCGTGGGATTCGTGAATCCGAACTTCGGGAGACGACGCTGAAGGGGCATCTGGCCGCCTTCATAGCCCGGGGGCGTGTTGCCGCCCGAGCGCGCGCCACGGCCCTTGTGCCCGCGACCCGAGGTCTTGCCGGTCCCCGAGCCGATGCCGCGCCCGAGACGCTTGCGCGGACGACGCGATCCCGGCGCCGGACGGAGATTCGAGAGGTCGATCATTTCCATGTCAGCCTCCGACCTGCACGAGATGCGCAACCTTGTCGATGAGCCCTCGAGTGGCCGCGCTGTCGGGGACGGTCACGGACCGGCCGATTCCACGGAGACCGAGCCCGCGCAGACTCTCGCGCTGACGGCGCGTGCCGCCGATCTGGCTTCGCACCTGCGTCACTTTGATCGTTTTCTGCTCGCCCATCGTCGAACCTCAGCGGATCTCGGCCAGGGTTTTGCCGCGGAGCTCGGCAACGCGCTCGGGTTCGCGGAGCTCGGAGAGCGCCTGGATGGTCGCCTTCACCATGTTGTGGGGATTGTTCGAGCCGAGACACTTCGTGAGGACGTTCTGGATGCCCGCGAGCTCGACCACGGCGCGGACGCCGCCGCCGGCAATGACGCCCGTTCCGTCCGACGCCGGCCGGAGCAGGACCGCCCCCGCCCCGAAAATGCCGGTCACCTGGAATGGAATCGTGCCGTTCGCGATGGGGACCGTCATCAACGTCTTCTTGGCCTTCTCGATGCCCTTGCGGATCGCCTCCGGAACCTCGTTGGCCTTACCGAGACCGTATCCGACGTGTCCGGCATTGTCGCCGACGACCACCAATGCGCTGAAGCTGAATCGCCGGCCGCCCTTCACCACCTTGGCGACCCGGTTGATGTGAACCACTTTTTCCTTCAGCTCGAGCCCGTTGGCTTCGATGCGGCGTACCGATGCGCGCGCCATAATGCTCCCGTCAGATCTTCAGACCCGCTTCGCGCGCGCCTTCGGCGACCGCACGAACGCGTCCGTGGTAGAGGAAGCCGTTTCGATCGAAGACGGCTGCCGTGATGCCCTTGTCGATGCAGGACTTGCCGATCATCTCGCCGACGATCTTGGCTGCCGCGACGTCCGTGGTCTTCTGCACCCGTCCGCGCACCTCGGGTGCGAGCGTCGACGCGGTGAGAAGCGTCTCGCCGGTCTCGTCCGAGATCACCTGCGCGTAGATGTGCTTCTCGCTCCGAAAAACCGAGAGGCGCGGACGCGCCGCGGTGCCGCGCAGGCTCTTCCGCACGCGCGCCTGGCGAAGCCTCCGCGCTTGTCTGCGCTGATCGCTGAACATGCTCATGGCCGATCCCCTCAGGACGCCGCGCCGACGGCTTTGCCGGCTTTGCGACGAATCTTCTCCTCCGCGTACTTGATGCCCTTGCCCTTGTACGGCTCCGGCGGACGGAGCTTGCGAATCGCCGCGGCCGTTTCGCCGAGCACCTGCCGGTCGGCACCCTCGAGCGTCACGACGGTCTGCTTGTCGACCTTCGCCTGCACGCCCTGCGGCAAAGGAAAGACGATCGGGTGCGAGTACCCGAGCGCCAGTTGCAGGGCGCTGCCCTTCGACTCGGCGCGATAGCCGACGCCGTTGATCTCGAGCACGCGACGAAATCCTTCGCTCACGCCGGTCACCATGTTGGCGACGAGCTTGCGCGTAAGCCCGTGCACGCTCCGCGCCTCGCGCGAATCCTCTCGCCGCTCGACGTTGACGGTCGAGCCCGCGACCTTCACCTCGACGAGTGGGCTCACCGCGGCCGCGAGCTTGCCCTTCGGACCCTTGATCTTCACCCCGCTCGGGCTCGACCGTGATGGTCACGCCCGCTCGGGACGGCAATGGGTTGCTTACCGATACGCGACATCGCTCGTCCTCACCACACCGCGCAGAGCAGCTCGCCGCCGACGCCGCGCCGCTTCGCTTCGCGGTCGACGAGCACGCCCGCCGGCGTCGACAGCACGTTGATCCCGAGACCGCCGCGGACGAGCGGGATCTCTTCCTTGCCGACGTAGACGCGGAGACTCGGTCGGCTGACGCGCTCGATCCCGGTGATCACGGGCCGACGCTGGTCGTCGTATTTCAGCAAGATCGGAGCTGCTTCTCGGTGCCCTCGCCCACGACGCTCGCGTCGCGCAAGAAGCCCTCGGCGATGAGCACGCGGGAGATCGCTTCCTTGAGGGTCGACCACGGCACGTCGACGCGCTCCTTGCGAGCTCTGATTCCCGTTGCGGATGCGGGTCAGCAAATCGGCGATCGGATCGGTCATCGACATCGCATCACCAACTCGCCTTGATGAGACCGGGAATCTGTCCCTTGCGCGCCAAATCGCGCAGACAGAGCCGGCACATCCGGAACTTGCGGAAGAAGCCCCGCGCGCGCCCGCACAGCGGACAGCGGTTGTATTGTCGGACGCCGAATTTCTGGCGCCGCGTCGCTTTCACTCGCAAACAGGTCTTCGCCACCGATGACTCCTCAATTGCGGAACGGAAAGCCGAGCGCGCGCAGCAGCATCTTCGCGTCGCCATCGGTTCGCGCCGTCGTACAAATCGAAATCGTCAAACCCTTCACTTTGTCGATCTTGTCGAGATCGATCTCGGGGAAAATGATCTGCTCGCGGATGCCGAGCGAGTAGTTGCCGCGGCCGTCGAACGAGCGATCGGACAGCCCCTTGAAGTCGCGTACGCGGGGCAGCGCGACGTTCACCAGGCGATCGAAGAACTCGTACATCCGGTTGCCCGCGCAACGTGACCATGCAGCCGATCGGCAGGCCCTCGCGCAGCTTGAAATTCGCGATGGCCTTCCGCGAACGCGTCACGACCGGCTTCTGACCGGCGATCGTCGCCATCTCCTCGACGGCGGCGTCGAGCAACTTGGCGTTCTGGATGGCTTCGCCGAGCCCCATGTTGAGAACGATCTTCTCGAGTCGGGGGACCTGAAAGACGTTCGCACAGCCGATCTCCTTCTGGAGTGCCGGCAGGACCTCCTGCGCGTAACGCTCGCGCAGTCGCGCTTTGACGGCGTTCATCGGTCGATGGCCTCCCCGCAGCGACGGCAGACGCGCACGCCGGTGCCGTCATCGAGGCGGCGACTGCCCATCCGGGCCGGTGCGTTGCAGCGATCGCACATGATCATGACGTTCGAGAGATCGATCGACGCCTCCTTCTCGACGATGCCCCCCACCCCCTGTTGCCCACGAGGCTTCTGGTGACGCTTCACCATGTGCAGGCGCTCGATCACCACGCGATTGGTCTCGCGCAGCACTCGCAGCACCTTGCCGGTCTTGCCCTTCTCGCGACCGGTGATCACCATCACCGTATCGTTCTTGCGGATCCGGCTCGTCGTCGGGCGCGCCACTCGCGAAGCTCCGGCACGCATCACAGCACCTCCGGCGCGAGCGAGATGATCTTCATGAATCGCTTGGCGCGCAGCTCGCGGGCGACCGGTCCGAAGATGCGCGTACCGATCGGCTCGCGCTGATTGTCGATCAGCACCGCCGAGTTGTTGTCGAAACGGATGTAGGAGCCGTCCGGCCGCCCCACCTCTTTGGCGGTGCGTACGATGACCGCCTTCATCACGTCGCCCTTCTTCACCTTCGCGTTCGGGATGGCTTCCTTCACCGAAACGACGATGATGTCACCGAGCGAGGCGTAGCGACGCTTCGAGCCCCCCAGCACCTTGATGCAGAGGACCTTGCGCGCGCCGGAATTGTCGGCGACGTCCAATATGCTTTCTGCCTGCACCATCGCTCGCTCCTACAGCTTGACCGCGCGCTCGACGATCTTCGAGACGCGCCAGCGCTTGTGTCGGCTGAGCGGGCGGCATTCGGTGATGACGACCGTGTCGCCGACCTCGCACTCGTTGTTCGCGTCGTGCGCCTGATAGCGCGTCCTGCGCGTCAGGAACTTGCGGTACTTGGGGTGCTGCACGCGACGTTGCACCGCGACCACCGCGGTGTTCTGCATCGCGTTGCTGACGACGGTGCCGCTTCGTGTCTTGCGCTGAGCGTGCATGATCATTCTACCTTCAAACGTTCGCGCTGAATGGTCTTCAGGCGGGCGATGTCGCGCCTCACGAACCGCATCATCATGGGATTCTCGAGCTGGCTCGTCGCGCGCTTCAGCTGGAGGCCGAAGAGCTCCTCCTCGAGCTCGTGAAGCCGCGCGTCGAGCTCGACGGCGGAAAGGTCGCGTGCCTGGCTAGCTCGCACCGTGCGGCTCCTGTTCGCTCCTTCACCTGGGTCGAGATCGAGAGCTTGTGCGCCGCGAGCCGAAGCGCCTCGCGCCCGACATCGGGGGCGACGCCCTCCATCTCGAAGAGCATGCGTCCGGGCTTGATCACGGCCACCCACATCTCGGGATTACCCTTGCCCTTGCCCATGCGGGTTTCGGCAGGCTTCTTCGTCAGCGGCTTGTCCGGGAAGATGCGCACCCACACGCGACCACCGCGCTTGATGTGGCGGGTAAGCGCGACACGGGCCGCCTCGATCTCGCGCGCCGACAACCAGCCGCGACTCGTCGCCTGGAGCCCGAAATCCCCGAACGCCAAGCCGGAGCCTCGCCACGCCGCGCCGGCGCGACGACCCTTCATGATCTTTCCGATATTTGACTTTCTTCGGTGCGAGCATGATCCGACCTACGAAGCGCCGACGGCCTGGCGCTGCTCCTCTTCCTGCCGCGTGATGACCTCACCGCGGAAGATCCACACCTTCACGCCGATCACGCCGTAGGTGGTGTACGCCTGGGCGAAGCCCGTAACCGATCTCGGCGCGGAGCGTGTGCAGCGGGACGCGGCCCTCGCGGTACCACTCCCGGCGCGCGATCTCGGCGCCGCCGAGGCGCCCGGACGACTGGATGCGAATGCCCAGCGCGCCCATGCGCATCGCACGCGCGACGGCTTCCTTCATGGCGCGGCGAAACGCGACGCGGCGCTCGAGCTGCAAAGCGACGTTCTCGGCGACGAGCTGCGCGTCGATGTCGGGACGGCGCACCTCGTGGATGTTGATGAAGCAATCACGCGAGGTGAGCTTATTGAGCTCGCCCTTGAGCTTCTCGATCTCCGCGCCCTTCTTGCCGATCACGATGCCCGGTCGGGCGGTGTGGACGTTGACCTTGGCCTTGTTGGCGGCGCGCTCGATCTCTACCTTGGCAGATGCCAGCGTGGTAGAGACGGCGCTTGATGAATTGACGGATGCGGATGTCCTCGTGGAGCAGCGCCGAATATTCACGGCCCGCGTACCACTTGCGAGTCCCAGCCCTCGATGACGCCGAGCCGAAAGCCTCTCGGATGAACTTTCTGTCCCATCGGCCTTTGGCCCCCTAACCCTTCCTGCGCTCGTCGACGACGATCGTGACGTGGCTCGAGCGTTTGATCACCCGCGTGGCTCGCCCGTGCGCGCGCGGCAAGAATCGCTTCTGCGTCTGCGCGCCATCCACCCAGGCGGCCTTCACGTAGAGCGTGTCGACATCGACGTTGTGCGCCGACTCGGCATTGGCGATGGCTGATTTGAGCGTCTTCGCGACCACCTTCGAGGCGCGGCGTGGATTGAA
The DNA here is from genome assembly GCA_963774015.1 of uncultured delta proteobacterium. Taxonomy (GTDB): domain Bacteria; phylum Desulfobacterota; class Binatia; order UTPRO1; family UTPRO1; genus UTPRO1. The sequence goes on along the minus strand of CAVZDH010000010.1, from coordinate 39,814 downwards.
CTCGAGGACGCCGATCGCATCCTCGACGCCCTTGCCGCGGATGAGATCGACGACGAGGCGCGCCTTCTGCGGGGCGATGCGCACGTGGCGCGTGCTGGCTCGAGATTCCATGTCGATCCTCTGGGCCTATTTCGCGGGCGGCTTGGCGCCGGGCTTGACGTCGGCCTTGCGGGCCCCGGAGTGCTGGTGGAACGTGCGCGTCGGCGAGAACTCGCCGAGCTTGTGGCCGACCATGTTCTCGCTGACGAACACGGGAATGAACTTTCGGCCGTTGTGCACGGCGAAGGTGTGGCCGACCATGTCGGGGATGATCGTCGAGCGCCGCGACCACGTCTTGGTGACCTTGCGCTCGCCCGTCGTATTCATCCCCTCGACCTTCTTGAGGAGATGCTGGTCGATGAACGGACCTTTTTTTATCGAACGTGCCACTTCGATGTGCCCCCGCGCCTACTTCTTGCGGCGCATGACGATGAACCGATTGGTTCGCTTGTTGTGACGCGTCTTGTAGCCACGCGACGGCTGCCCCCACGGCGACTGCGGATGGTTGCCCTTCGAGCGGCCCTCACCGCCGCCGTGAGGATGGTCGACGGGGTTCATGGCGATGCCGCGCACGCTCGAGCGGCGACCCCTCCAACGCGTGCGGCCGGCCTTGCCGACGGAGATGTTCTCGTGCTCGAGGTTACCGACCTGCCCGATGGTGGCGCGGCACTCGATGCGCACCAGCCGCTGCTCGCCCGAGGGTAGCTTGATGAGGGCGTGCTCGCCCTCCTTGGCCATCAGCTGCGCGGCGCCGCCGGCGCTCCGCACCATCTGCCCGCCCTTCCCGACGCGGAGCTCGATGTTGTGCACCATCGTGCCGAGCGGGATGTTCTTGAGCGGCAGACAATTGCCGGGCGGATGTCGGCATCGACGCCCGCCATCACCTTGTCGCCGACCCTGCAGACCGACGGGCGCCAGAATGTAGCTCTTCTCGCCGTCGACGTAGTGCAGGAGGGCGAGCCGCGCCGATCGGTTCGGATCGTACTCGACGGACGCGACACGCGCCGGAACGTTGTCCTTGGTCGCGGCGGAAGTCGACGATGCGATACCGACGCTTGTGACCGCCGCCGCGGTGACGCGTGGTGATGCGGCCATTGTTGTTGCGGCCGCCCGATTTCCGGAGCGGCGCAAGCAGGCTCGGCCTCGGGCGTATCCCGCGTGATTTCCTTGAAGTCGTGAGCCGGTCCGGAAGCGCTTCCCGGGAGATGTCGGCTTGTAGAGAATCGTCGGCATGGCTCGTCTACACCTGCTCGAAGAAGTCGATGCGCTGGCCCTCGCCGAGGGTCACGTACGCCTTCTTCCAATCGGGGCGACTGCCCGAGAGAGCGGCCCACCCGACGCGTCTTGCCGAGAACGTTGGCCGTCCGCACCTTGACGACCTTCACCTTGAAGAGCTTCTCGACCGCGCGCTTGATCTCGATCTTGTTCGCATCGGGCCGAACTTGAAACACGACCTGATTGCCGATCTCGTTGACGTAGGTGCCCTTCTCCGTGATGAGCGGGGCCTCGACGACCGTGTATTCGCGCCTCATGCCGCCACCCGCTCCTTGATGCGCTCGAGCGCCGCCGCGCGTGACCACCAAGTGGTGGTAGCGCAGCATGTCGTACACGTTCAGACCCGCGGCCCGCAGCACCTTGGCGTTGGGAACGTTTCGTCCGGCGAGCTCGACGCGTACGTCCGCGTCGTCGATCACGACCAGCACGCTGTCGTCGATCCCGAGCGCCCCGAGCATCGCGACGAAGTGCTTCGTCTTCGTCTCGCTGAACTCGATGCGGTCCACGATCGTGAGGCGCTCCTCGCGGAGCTTCTGCGCGAGCGCGGAGCGAAGCGCGGTTCGCCGCGCCTGTTTCGGCATGCCGTACGCGTAGTCGCGCGGGTGCGGTCCGAAGATGATGGCGCCGCCGGGCCACAGAGGCGAGCGCGTGCTGCCGGCGCGGGCGCGGCCGGTACCCTTCTGCTTCCAGGGCTTCTTACCGCCGCCGCGCACGTCGCCGCGCTCCTTCGTCGACGCCGTACCGGCACGGCGACCGGCCATCTGCATGCGGACGACGTCCGCGAGAAGCCCCCGACGCAAGGGCTCGTTGAAGATGACACCCGGGAGCTCGATGGTCCCGGCATCCGCCTTCCCCTGCGTGACGACGGGCGCGTTGATCGCTGCCGTCGATTTGTCGTCGGCCATCACTCTGCTCCCGCCGCGCTCGGCTTGGCTGCGCCGCCGGCATGCTTCCGGATCACGATCGTGCCTCCGCGCGCGCCCGGGACGGCGCCCCGCAGGAAGATCAGGTCTTGATCGGCTCGCACCTCGACCACCTGGAGGTTCGCCACCGTCACACGTCCGTTGCCCATACGGCCCGACATACGCTTTCCCTTGAACACGCGGCCGGGGAAGGAGCGGTTGCCGATGGAGCCACCGTGGCGGAAGTATTCGTGCGTACCGTGCGAGCCGGGAAAGCCGCTGAAATGGTGACGCTTCATGACACCGGCGGTGCCCTTGCCCTTGCTGACGCCGGTCACGTCGACCACGTCGCCGGCTTGGAACACGTCGCCGACACGCACGTCCTGACCGACGGCGAGCGCGGCTTCGTCACCGACCGGAAACTCGCGCAGCACACGAAACGGACCCTTGGCGGACTTCGCGACGTGACCGCGCATCGCCTTCGAGACCCGCTGCGCCTTCTGCGGGCCGAAGCCGAGCTGCACGGCGGCGTAGCGATCGCGCGCAGGCGTCTTCGCCTGCACCACCGTGCACGGACCCGCCTGCACGACCGTCACGGGGACGAGGCCGCCCTCACCCGTGAAGACCTGGGTCATGCCGATCTTCTTGCCAATGATCCCGCTCACCATGTCGCGCCCGCCGTGCCGTTACTGCAGCTTGATTTCGACGTCGACGCCGGCAGCCAAGTCCAGCTTGCCGAGCGCATCGATCGTCTGTTGGGTCGGTTCCAGAATGTCGAGCAACCGCTTGTGGGTCCGGAGCTCGAATTGCTCGCGAGACTTCTTGTCGACGTGCGGAGAACGGTTCACGGTGAAACGCTCGATGTGAGTCGGAAGCGGAATCGGACCGGCGACGCGCCCTCCGGTGCGACGGACCGTATCGACGATCTCGCGCACCGACTGATCCAACAGCCGGTGATCGTAGCCCCGAAGCCGTATGCGAATCTTCTCGTTCACCGCTATTCCAGGATCTTCGTGACGACGCCGGCGCCGACGGTGCGGCCGCCTTCGCGGATCGCGAAGCGCAGCCCTTCATCCATCGCGATCGGCGTGATCAGACTGACCGACAGCTTGATGTTGTCCCCCGGCATCACCATCTCCGTGCCTTCCGGCAACGTCGCCACCCCCGTCACGTCCGTCGTCCGAAAGTAAAACTGCGGCCGATACCCGTTGAAAAACGGCGTGTGCCGCCCGCCCTCCTCCTTCGTCAACACGTACGCCTCCGCCTCGAACTTCGTGTGCGGCGTGATCGACCCCGGCTTCGCCAACACCTGCCCCCGCTCGATGTCCTCCCGCTTCACCCCCCGCAGCAAACACCCCACGTTGTCGCCCGCCTGCCCCTCGTCGAGCAGCTTCCGAAACATCTCCACCCCGGTCACCGTCGTCTTCGTCGTATCCTTCATCCCGACGATCTCGACCTCTTCCCCCACCTTGACCTTCCCCCGCTCGATCCGCCCCGTCGCCACCGTCCCCCGCCCGCTGATCGAAAACACGTCCTCCACCGGCATCAAAAACGGCCGATCCACGTCCCGCTGCGGCTCCGGTATGTACGCATCCAGCGCCTCCATCAGCTTCTGGATCGCCCCCGTCCCCATCTCGCTCACCTCGCCCTCGAGCGCCTTCAACGCGCTGCCCCGAATCACCGGAATGTCGTCCCCCGGAAACTCGTACTTCGACAACAACTCCCGCACTTCCAACTCCACCAAATCCAGCAGCTCCGCGTCATCGACCATGTCCACCTTGTTCATGAACACCACGATGTACGGCACCCCCACCTGGCGCGCCAACAAAATGTGCTCCCGCGTCTGCGGCATCGGCCCGTCCGCCGCCGACACCACCAAAATCGCCCCGTCCATCTGCGCCGCCCCCGTGATCATGTTCTTCACGTAGTCCGCGTGCCCCGGGCAATCCACGTGCGCGTAGTGCCGCTTGTCCGACTCGTACTCCACGTGCGCCGTCGCAATCGTGATCCCCCGCGCCTTCTCTTCCGGCGCCTTGTCGATCTGGTCGAACGCCACAAACTCCGCCAACTTCTTCCCCGCCTGCGTCTTCGTGATCGCCGCCGTCAACGTCGTCTTGCCGTGATCCACGTGCCCGATCGTCCCCACGTTCACGTGCGGCTTCTTCCGCTCGAACTTCGCCTTGCTCATACCTTCCCTCCGCTACGCGCCCACGGCCTTGGCCGCGATCTCTTCCGAGATCGCCTGCGGCACAGGCTCGTAGTGAGCGAACTGCATGGTGTAAGTCGCGCGCCCCTGCGTTTTGGAGCGCAGATCGGTTGAGTAGCCGAACATCTGTGCGAGCGGGACGTGGGCGTTGATCACTTGCGCGCCGGCCCGCGAATCCATCCCCTGAATGCGACCACGGCGGCTGCTCAGATCGCCCATCACCTCGCCCATGAACTCCTCGGGCACGACGACCTCGACCGCCATGATCGGCTCGAGGATGATCGGCTTCGCCTTGGATGCACCCTCTTTGGCCGCCATCGAGCCCGCGATCTTGAACGCAATCTCGGACGAGTCGACGTCGTGGTAGGAGCCGTCGATGAGCACCGCCTTCACGTCCACCAGGGGATAGCCCGCGAGCACACCACCCTCGAAAGCCTCGCGGATGCCTTTCTCGACCGCCGGAACGAACTCTTTGGGAATCGGCGCCCCCTTGGTGCCGTCCTTGAACTCGAATCCGCCACCCGGCGGCAGCGGCTCGAGCGTGATCCACACGTGTCCGTACTGACCGCGCCCCCCAGTCTGACGTACGAACCGGCCTTCCTGCTCGACCTTGCTGCGAATGGTCTCGCGGTAGGCGACTTGGGGCTTGCCGACGTTGGCGTCGACTTTGAACTCACGCAGCAGCCGATCGACGATGATCTCCAAGTGCAGCTCGCCCATGCCCGATATGATGGTTTGCCCCGTCTCCTTGTCCGACTGCACTCGGAACGACGGGTCTTCGGTGGCGAGCTTCTGGAGCGCGATGCCGAGCTTCTCCTGATCGTCTTTCGTCTTCGGCTCGATCGCGACATCGATGACGGGGTCCGGGAACTCTATGGACTCGAGGATGATCGGATTGTCTTCGTCGCAGAGCGTGTCGCCGGTGGTCGTCGAGCGGAGACCGACGGCGGCGGCGATGTCACCCGCGTACACCTCTTTGATCTCTTCGCGCTTGTTGGCGTGCATCTTGAGGAGACGGCCGATGCGCTCCTTGCGCGTCTTGGTCGAATTGTAGACGGACCCGCCCGACGTCAGCACTCCGGAGTACACCCGAAAGAAGGTGAGCGTACCGACGAAGGGATCGGTCATGATCTTGAAAGCCAGAGCCGAGAACGGCGCATTGTCCTTGGCCTCGCGCTCGGACTCTTCCTTGGTATCGGGGTTCACACCCTTGACCGGAGGCACGTCGATCGGCGACGGCAGGAACTCCACGACGGCGTCGAGCAGGAGCTGCACCCCGCGGTTCTTGAACGCCGACCCGCAGAGAACCGGGACGATCGACATCGCGAGCGTGCCCTTGCGGATGGCACCGCGAATCTCGTCCTCGCCGATGGCCGCGCCCTCGAGATACTTCTCCATGAGCTTCTCGTCGACGTCGGCGACGGCTTCGATCAGCTTCTCACGATACTCGTCCGCCTGCGCGCGCTCGGACTCCGGAATCTCGGCCTCGCGGTACTTGGAGCCGAGGCTCTCGTCGTCCCACACGATCGCCTTCATGCCGATGAGATCGATGACGCCGACGTGAGCATCCTCGGTGCCGAGGGGAAGCTGGATCGCGACCGGGTTGGCGCGTAGACGGTCGCGCATCATTTGGACCGTGCGGAAGAAGTTCGCACCGATCCGGTCCATCTTGTTGACGAAGGCCATGCGGGGCACGCCGTACTTGTCGGCCTGCCGCCAAACGGTCTCGGACTGGGGCTCGACACCGGCCACCGAATCGAACAGGGCGACGGCACCGTCGAGCACGCGCAGCGAGCGCTCCACCTCCATGGTGAAGTCGACGTGGCCGGGGGTGTCGATGATGTTGATGCGATGGTCTTTCCAAAAGCAGGTCGTCGCGGCCGACGTGATCGTGATGCCGCGCTCCTGCTCCTGCACCATCCAGTCCATCGTGGCCGTGCCCTCGTGGACTTCGCCGATCTTATAGTTGATGCCCGTGTAGTAGAGGATCCGCTCCGTACACGTCGTCTTACCGGCATCGATGTGCGCCATGATGCCGATGTTACGGGTACGCTCGAGAGGTGATTGGCGAGGCATGGCGACTTACCAGCGGTAGTGCGCGAAGGCTTTGTTGGCCTCCGCCATCCGATGCGTGTCTTCGCGCTTCTTGATGGCCGCGCCCCGGTTGTTGGCGGCGTCGTTCAGCTCGCCGGCGAGCCGCTCGACCATCGACTTCTCCGGCCGAGCCCGCGCATTGAGCACGAGCCAGCGCATGCCGAGCGAGATGCGCCGCGCCGGACGAACCTCCACGGGCACCTGATACGTCGCGCCACCGACGCGTCGCGACCGCACCTCGACGAGCGGCTTCACGTTGTCGAGAGCGCGCTTGAAAATCGACAACGGTTCTTCCTTCGTCCGCTGCTGAATCAGATCGAGCGCCCCGTAGAACGTCCGCTCGGCCAGGCTCTTCTTTCCCTCGACCATGATGGTGTTCATGAACTTCGTGACCATCCGATCATGGAACTTCGGATCGGGCAGTACTTCGCGACGACGGACCTCTCCTTTACGCGGCATCGAACGACTCCGTTCCTACTTCGGCTTCTTGGCGCCGTACTTCGAACGGCCCTGCCGACGATCCTGCACGCCGATCGAGTCCAGCGTGCCGCGCACGATGTGGTAGCGGACGCCGGGAAGATCCTTCACGCGCCCACCACGAATCAACACCACGGAGTGCTCTTGGAGATTGTGCCCGACGCCCGGAATGTAGGAGGTCACCTCGATGCCGTTCGTGAGACGAACGCGCGCGACCTTTCGCAGCGCCGAGTTCGGCTTCTTCGGCGTCGAGGTGTACACGCGGGTGCAGACGCCCCGCCGCTGCGGGCAGCTCTGCAGCGCGGGCGCTGCGAGCTTCCGCCGTTGCGGCTTGCGCCCTCCGCGGATGAGCTGGTTGATCGTCGGCATCGTTGCTCCTGTCTCACTGTGGGCGCGAAGACACCACCGCGCCGAAAAGGCCAGAAAAAACGCGCAAAGTATTCGAACGCGTTTGGACTGTCAAGTTTCCGTCAGACTCGCTGCGATTGCGCTACGCGCTGGCGCTTTCGGGCTCGGCCTTGGCCGTCGGCACCTCGAGAAGGTCCTCCGGACGCTCCTCCGGCTCCTCCGATTCGAGCTCGACTTGTGCGTAGCGCTTGATGCCCGTCCCGGCCGGGATCAACCGGCCCATGATCACGTTTTCCTTGAGACCGGTGAGGCGATCGACCTTGCCATTGATCGCGGCCTCGGTGAGCACTTTCGTGGTCTCCTGGAACGACGCCGCCGAAATGAAGCTCTCCGTCGAGAGGCTGGCTTTGGTGATGCCGAGCAGCAGAGGCTCTGCCGTCGCCGGCTCGCCGCCGCTCTCCTCGATCTTCTGGTTCGCCTCCTCGAAGCGCCACTTCTCCACCTGATCCCCCACCAGGAATTCGGCGTCGCCGACCTCCTTGATACGCACGCGGCGCAGCATCTGGCGGACGATGACTTCGATGTGCTTGTCGTTGATGCGGACGCCCTGGAGCCGGTAGATCTCCTGGACCTCGTCGACGAGATACTTCGCGAGCGCCTTCTCGCCGAGGATGGTCAGGATGTCGTGCGGATTCGACGACCCGTCCATGAGGGGCTCGCCCGCGCGCACGTGATCGTTCTCGTGAACGCTGATGTGCTTGCCCTTGGGAATCAGGTACTCACGCGCCTCGCCGACCTCCGGCGTCACCACGACCTTGCGCTTGCCCTTGGTGTCCTTGCCGAACGACACGAGGCCGTCGATCTCGCTGACGACCGCGAACTCCTTCGGCTTCCGCGCCTCGAAGAGCTCGGCGACGCGGGGGAGACCACCCGTGATGTCCTTCGTCTTCGTCGTCTCGCGCGGCATCTTCGCAATGATGTCGCCGGCCGAGAGCGTCTGTCCCTCGTACACGTTGAGGTGGACGCCGACGGGAAGCTGATACCGCGCCTCGTTGCCGTTCGGCAGCCGTGCGGTGTTGCCTTCCTTGTCCTTGATGGTGATGCGCGGCCGCTTCTCGACGTCCTTCGTATCGATGACGACCTTGGTGGAGAGGCCCGTGCGCTCGTCGACGCGCTCCTCGACGGTGACACCCTCGATGAGATCACCGAACTTCACGGTGCCACCGACCTGCGTGAGCGTCGGCAGCGTGTAGGGATCCCATTCGACGAGGAGGTCACCCGCCTTCACCTTGGCGCCGTCGTGCTTCTTGAGCTTCGCGCCGTAAACGACGGGGTACCGCTCGCGTTCGCGTTCGCGCCCGGCTTCAGGCACGTCGATGATGGCGAGCTCACCGTTCCGGTTGATGATGATCTCGTCCCCTTCGTTGTTGGTGACGGTTTGGAGATTGATGAACCGCACGATGCCGTCGTTTCGCGCCTCGAGCGTCGTCTGCTCGGCGCGCCGGCTCGCCGTACCGCCGATGTGGAAGGTGCGCATCGTGAGCTGCGTACCCGGCTCGCCGATCGACTGCGCCGCGATCACACCGATCGCCTCGCCGAGGTTCACCATGTGACCGCGCGCGAGGTCGCGACCGTAACAAAGGCCGCACACGCCCTGACGCGACTGACACGTCAGCACCGAACGGATCTGCACGCGCTCGAGCCCGGCCTTCTCGATCGCCTCGACCACGGCCTCGTCGATCTCGTGATTGGCCCGTACGATGATCTCGTCGTTGTAGGGATCGCGTATCGTCGAGCAATGCCACTCGACCGAGAACCCGGTCGCCGAGACCCTCGATGATTTCGCCGCCCTCGACGAGCGACGCCATGTCGATGCCGTCGGGCGTTCCGCAATCCGGCTCCGTGATGATGGAGTCCTGCGCGACGTCGACGAGCCGCCGCGTGAGGTATCCGGAGTTCGCGGTCTTGAGTGCCGTATCGGCGAGACCCTTGCGGGCGCCGTGCGTCGAGATGAAGTACTGGAGCACGGTCAGCCCTTCGCGGAAGTTCGCCGTGATGGGGGTTTCGATGATCTCCCCCGACGGCTTGGCCATGAGGCCGCGCATACCCGCGAGCTGACGGATCTGCTGCGCGCTGCCGCGTGCACCCGAGTCCGCCATCATGAAGATGGGATTGAAGCTCGGGGACGTGCGCTCGTTGCCCTTGTCGTCGGTGAAGGTCTCGGTCCCGAGCTGCCGGAGCATCTCGTCGGCGATACGGTCGGTGACCTGGGCCCAGATGTCGACCACCTTGTTGTAGCGCTCGCCGTCGGTAATGAGACCCTTGTTGTACTGATCCTCGATCTGCCGGACCTCGTTGGTCGCCTCGTCCAACAACTCGCCCTTCTGCGGCGGAATGAGCATGTCCTTGATGCCGATCGAGATGCCGGCACGCGTGGCGAACTCGTAGCCGAGATCCTTCAGCTTGTCGGCGAAGATCACCGTCGCCTTGTTGCCGGCACGGCGGTAGGCGAGATCGATCAGCTGACCGAGCTCCTTCTTCTTCATGACGCGGTTGACCTCGGCGAAGCTGATCTCGGGGGGCACGATCTCGTAGAGAAGCACGCGGCCGACCGTCGTCTCCACGAGCTTGCCGTTGATGCGGACCTTGACCTGCGCCTGGAGATTGGCCTCGCCCTGGTCATAGGCGATTCGCACTTCGTCCGGGCTCGAGAAGGCCTTGCCTTCACCCTGCACCATCGGCTTGTCGCGCGTCATGTAATAGAGGCCGAGCACGATGTCTTGAGTCGGCACGATGATCGGCCGCCCGTTCGCGGGCGACAGGATGTTGTTCGTCGACATCATGAGCGCGCGTGCCTCGACCTGAGCCTCGACCGACAGCGGCACGTGCACGGCCATCTGGTCACCGTCGAAGTCGGCGTTGTACGCGGCGCAGACGAGCGGATGCAGCTGAATCGCCTTGCCTTCGATGAGGATCGGCTCGAACGCCTGAATGCCGAGGCGATGCAGCGTCGGTGCGCGGTTCAGGAGCACCGGGTGCTCGCGGATCACTTCGTCGAGAATGTCCCAAACCTCGGACTTTTCCTTCTCGACCATCTTCTTGGCGCTCTTGATGGTGGTGACGAAGCCTCGCTCTTCGAGCTTGTTGTAAATGAACGGTCGGAAGAGCTCGAGCGCCATCTTCTTCGGTAGGCCGCACTGGTGGAGCCGAAGCTCCGGACCGACGACGATGACCGAACGGCCGGAGTAGTCGACGCGCTTCCCGAGCAAGTTTTGGCGAAAACGGCCGCTCTTGCCCTTCAGCATGTCGGAGAGCGACTTCAACGGACGCTTGTTCGGCCCGGTGATGGCGCGGCCGCGACGGCCATTGTCGAAGAGCGCGTCGACGGCTTCCTGCAGCATGCGCTTCTCGTTCCGAATGATGATGTCGGGTGCGGAGAGCTCCATCAGGCGCTTCAGGCGATTGTTGCGGTTGATGACGCGTCGATAGAGGTCGTTCAGATCCGACGTCGCGAAGCGACCGCCGTCGAGCGGAACCAACGGACGGAGATCCGGCGGGATGACCGGGATCACCTCGAGGATCATCCACTCGGGGCGGTTCCCCGACACGCGAAACGCATTCAGCACCTTCAAGCGCTTGGCGATCTTCTTGCGCCGCGCCTCGCTACCGACTTCGCGCATCTCGACGCGGAGGCGCTCGGACTCTTCGTCGACCTCGATATCGGCGAGCAACTTCCGGATCGCGGCCGCACCCATCTCGGCACGGAAAGAATCGGGACCGTGCTCGTCCATCGCCTTCCGGTAGCGCTGCTCGCTCAGCACCTCCTTGTACTCGAAGGGCTGACCCGGAAGATCTTTTTTCGAGCTCGTGACCACGAACGACTCGAAGTAGAGGATCTTTTCGAGATCCTTGAGCGTCATGTCGAGCAGCGTGCCGATGCGAGACGGCAGGCTCTTCAAGAACCAGATGTGGGCCACCGGCGTCGCGAGATCGACGTGGCCCATGCGCTCGCGCCGCACCTTGGACTGGATGACCTCGACACCGCACTTCTCACAGACGACGCCGCGGTGGCGCATGCGCTTGTACTTGCCGCAATTGCACTCGTAGTCCTTGGTCGGGCCGAAGATCTTGGCGCAAAAGAGACCGTCGCGCTCCGGCTTGAACGTTCGGTAGTTGATCGTTTCGGGTTTCTTCACCTCGCCGTGCGACCACGACCGAATCTTGTCGGGTGACGCGAGCGAAATGCGCAAGGCGTTGAACGCAACCGGGTTCTTCGGCTTCTCGAAAAGATTGAAGAGATCTTCCATCACCATGTGATCGTCTCCGCGCTAGCTCTGGGCCTGACCGGCATGTTCCTCGATCAACTCGACGTCCAGAGCCAGACTTTGCAACTCTTTCACCATGACATTGAACGACTCGGGCAGTCCCGGCTCGAGCACGTTCTCGCCCTTGACGATCGCCTCGTACATCCGCGTGCGGCCGGCCACGTCGTCGGACTTGACCGTCAGCATCTCTTGCAGGCTGTAGGCGGCACCGTATGCCTCAAGCGCCCACACTTCCATTTCACCGAGACGTTGACCACCGAACTGCGCCTTGCCGCCGAGCGGCTGCTGCGTGACGAGCGAGTACGGGCCGGTCGAACGCGCGTGGATCTTGTCATCGACGAGGTGATGCAGCTTCATCATATACATCACCCCGACGGTGACCGGCTGCTCGAAGGCTTCTCCGGTGCGCCCGTCGGCGAGCGGCATCTGCCCACTCGGCGAGAGACCCGCGCGCTTCAGCATCGCGAAGATCTCGTCTTCGGTGGCACCGTCGAACACGGGGGAGCCGACGTGGATGCCGCGCGCAGACTTCCGGACGATCTTCACGAGATCCTCGTCGCTGATCTCGTCGATGAGGTCCACGACCTCTTTGCTGGCGTACACCTCCTTGAGCTTTCGTCGGACGCTTTCCACGCCGGCGCCGCCGTCACTCTCGAGCTCCACGGCCAGCTGGCGACCAAGCTCACGCGCGGCCCACCCGAGATGCGTCTCGAGAATCTGACCGACGTTCATACGCGACGGAACACCAAGGGGGTTCAACACGATGTCGACCGGCGTGCCGTCCGGCAGGTACGGCATGTCCTCTTCCGGAAGGATGCGCGAGAGGACGCCCTTGTTGCCGTGCCGTCCGGCCATCTTGTCGCCGACCTGGAGCTTGCGCTTGATGGCGACGAACACCTTCACCATCTTGATGACGCCGGGGGGCAGCTCGTCGCCACCTTTCAAGCGGTCGATCTTCTCCTCGAAGAGCGTCTTGATACGCTCGCGCTGCTCGCGCATGGCATCGACGACTCGCGAGAGCTCGTCTTCGATCTTGTCGTTGTCGACCTTGATGTCGCCCCAGTAAGTGGACGGAATCTGGTCGAGATCTTCCGCCTTGATGACCGCACCCTTGGGCAGCAGCACGCGACGACTGTCGTCGGCGAGGCGAATGCTCGCTTCACGGCCCGCCAAGAGCTTCTTCACCTTTCTCAGGGTCGAGTCCTTGATGATTCGGTCTTCGTCGTGCTGGTCTTTGGTGAGGCGTGCGACCTCCTCTTCCTCGATCAGCCGACTGCGCTCGTCCTTGGTGACACCCTTACGCGAGAAGACGCGCGCATTGATCACCGTACCCTCGACGCCCGGCGGAACGCGGAGCGAGGTATCGCGAACCTCGCCGGCCTTCTCACCGAAGATCGCTCGCAGCAGCTTCTCTTCCGGCGAGAGCTGCGTCTCGCCCTTCGGCGTGATCTTACCGACGAGAATGTCGCCGGGCTTCACCTCTGCACCGATGCGGATGATGCCGGAGTCGTCGAGGTCCTTCAGGGCCTCGTCGCCGACGTTCGGAATGTCACGCGTGATCTCTTCGGGACCGAGCTTCGTGTCGCGCGCGACGCACTCGAACTCCTCGATGTGGACCGACGTGAAGTAGTCCTCGCGCACGATTCGCTCACTGATGAGGATCGAGTCCTCGAAGTTGTACCCACCCCACGGCATGAACGCGACGACGATGTTGCGGCCCAGCGCGAGCTCGCCCATCTCGGTCGACGGACCGTCGGCAATGACGTCGCCGGCGTTCACGCGATCGCCGACGACGACGATCGGGCGCTGATTCATGCAGGTGTTCTGGTTCGAGCGTTGGTACTTGACGAGATTGTAGATGTCGACGCCCGCGTCGCGGCCATCGGTACGCGGCTTGTCGGCCTTCACGACGATGCGCGTGGCGTCCACCGTCTCGACCACCCCGTCGCGCTCGGCGACCACGGTGACGCCGGAGTCGCGGGCCACGACGCGCTCCATGCCGGTGCCAACCAGCGGCGCATCGGTCCGCAAGAGCGGCACCGCCTGGCGCTGCATGTTGGATCCCATGAGCGCACGGTTCGCGTCATCGTTTTCGAGGAAGGGAATCAGCGATGCCGCCACGCTGACGAGCTGATTCGGTGAGACGTCCATGAATTGGACCTGCTCCGGCGGCACCTGCATGAAGTTGCCGCCCTTGCGGGCGGACACGAGGTCGGCGGTGAAGGCCCCTTTTGCGTCGAGCGGCGCGTTCGCCTGCGCGATGACGAGATCCTCCTCTTCGAGGGCGGACAAGAAGCGGATTCGCTCGGTCACTCGGCCCTTGTCGACTTCGCGGTAGGGCGTTTCGACGAAGCCGTAGTCGTTCACACGCGCGTACGTCGAAAGCGAGGCGATCAGTCCGATGTTGGGACCTTCCGGCGTTTCGATGGGGCACACACGACCGTAGTGCGTCGGGTGGACGTCTCGGACCTCGAAGCCGGCGCGCTCGCGCGTGAGACCGCCCGGACCGAGCGCCGAGAGGCGCCGCTTGTGGGTGATCTCCGAGAGCGGGTTCGTTTGGTCCATGAACTGCGACAGCTGACTCGAACCGAAGAACTCCTTGATCACCGCGGAGACCGGCTTGTAGTTGATGAGCTCTTGCGGCATCAGCGTCTCGATGTCCTGCAGGCTCATGCGCTCCTTGATGGCGCGCTCCATGCGGACGAGACCGATCCGATACTGATTTTCGACCAATTCACCGACGGCGCGCACACGCCGATTGCCGAGATGGTCGATGTCGTCGATCTGGCCGTTGCCGTTCTTGAGCTCGATCAAGTAGCGGACGACCTCGAGAATGTCCTCGCGGCGCAGCGTTCCCTGTTCGAGCGGCACGTTGATGCGCAGCTTGTGATTGAGCTTCAGCCGGCCGACTTTCGAGAGATCGTAACGATCGGAATTGAAGAAGAGATTGTGGAAGAACGCGGTCGCGGTCTCGGTCGTGGGAGGATCACCGGGACGCAAACGTCGATAGATCTCGAGGATCGCCTCGTCGGGCGAGCCGATCTTGTCCTGGAGGAGCGTGTTCCGGAGCGACGGCCCGACGTGGAGATCGTCGATGAAGAGCACCTCGATCGAGTCGATGCCGCGCTCGCGGAGGAAGTCATAGCGCTCCTGCGTCAGCTCCTGATTGCCTTCGATCAGCACCTCGCCGGTCTTGGGATCCGGAACATCGTGGGCCGAGACCCGGCCGATCACTTCATCCAGCGTGATCGGCACCTGCTCGACACCGGCGGTCTCCATCTGCCGGATCACCGCCTTGGTGAACTTGCGCCCCTCCTTCACGATGATCTCGTTGCTCTGCGGATGACGGATGTCCCGGCTCGCCTTGATACCGACCAACTGGTCCGGGCGGAACACCTTCGAAGCCTTGCGGCCGTCGAGGAGGATCGTGTCCTTCTTGTAATAGTAGTTGAGCAGATCCTCGGTGGTCATGCCGAGCGCGCGGAGGAGCACCGTCGCGTGGAATTTCCGGCGACGATCGATGCGCACGAAGAGGCTGTCCCGCGCGTCGAACTCGAAATCGATCCACGAGCCGCGGTACGGGATGATGCGGCCGGAATAGAGCAAGCGACCGCTCGCGTGCGTCTTCCCCTTGTCGTGATCGAAGAACACGCCAGGGGAACGATGCAGCTGACTCACGATCACGCGCTCGGTGCCGTTGATCATGAACGTCCCGTTCCGGGTCATGAGCGGAATCTCGCCGAAGTAGACTTCCTGCTCTTTGACGTTCTTGATGGAACGCACGCCGCTCTCCGGGTCGACGTCCCAGATGACCAGCTGGATCGTCACCTTCAGCGGCGCCGCGAACGTCATGCCGCGCTGGTGGCATTCGTCCACGTCGTATTTCGGCTCGCCGAGCGAGTAGCTGACGAACTCCAGCGAGGCGGTCTCGTTGAAGTCCTTGATGGGGAAAACCGATTTGAAGACGCCCTGAAGCCCCGTATCGGCACGACTCTCGGGGGACACGTCGCGCTGCAAGAACTCGTCGTACGATCGCTGCTGAATGTCGATGAGGTTGGGGATGTCGACGATCTTCTTGATCCGACCGAACGTACGTCTCAGGCGGAAATTGTTCGCGACCTGTACAGAACTCATGCCGTGCCTTTCTTGATGCGTCGTAGGCGCCAGCCCACGATGCGATGCCTTCGAACCAAACCCAGATCGACGAGCGCAGTGCGACTACTTGATCTCGACCTGCCCGCCGGCCTCTTCGAGCTTCTTCGCGATGCTCTCGGCTTCCACCTTGTTGACACCCTCCTTGACGTTCTTCGGGGCGCCATCGACGAGGTCCTTGGCCTCCTTGAGACCGAGACCAGTGAGCTCGCGCACCACCTTGATGACCTGAATCTTCTTCTCACCGGCGGTCTTGAGAACGACCGTGAACTCGTCCTTCTCTTCGGCCGGAGCCGCGCCACCGCCCGCGGCCGCCGCTGGCATCGCCGCCATCATGGGCGCTGCCGCGCTCACACCGAGCTCGGCTTCGAGCTCTTTCACGAGCGTCGCGGCGTCCATGAGAGACATGTTCTTGATGAAGTCCTTGACCTGCTCACGCGAAACATCAGCCATGGTACTGCTCCTCCTTCGGTTGGGGACGCGCACGGGGCCCGTCCGTTCGAGCTTCGTGCGGATGGACCCCGCTATGCCTGCTTCGACTTCTCGATCGCTCCGAGGAGCCGGACCAACGACGCCCCCGGTTCTTGAATCGTGCGCAACAACTGCGATGCCGGGGCCTGCAACAGGCCCAGCAGCTGCGCTATCAGGACCTCGCGGCTCGGAAGCTTCGCGAGCGCGCTCACACCAGATGCCGGCAACGCCTCGCCATCGAGCACGCCGCCGCTGATTTTCAACTTGTCGTTCTGCTCCGCGAACTTCACCAAGATCTTCGCGACCGCCACCGGATCCTTCTCGGTCGTCACGAGACCAGTCGGCCCACGGAGAAGCTCGTCGAGCTTCGCGAAAGCCGTCTCCTTGATCGCACGGCGCGTGAGGGTGTTCTTGCTGACCCGGTACGACGCACCGGCCGCCTGCAGCTCGCGACGGAGCTTGTTCAGCTGCGCCACCGTCAAACCACGGTATTCGGTGACGATACCGAGGCTCGCACCTGAGAGGCGCTCGGTGAGCTCAGCGATCATCGCCGTTTTTTCTTCTCGTTTCACGAAAATCTCCTCGATCAGGCGGCGACGGTCAGCGCCCGCGCCGCGTTCGCGTCGATCATCACGCCAGGACCCATCGTCGTCGCGACCGACATGCTGCGAAGGTAGTTCCCCTTCGCCGCCGCCGGCTTCGCACGAACGAGCGCCGCAACCAACGCGGTGGCGTTCTCGGTGAGTTTCTCGGGACCAAAGGACGCTTTCCCGATCGGCACGTGCACGATCCCGGCCTTCTCGACGCGGTATTCGACTTTGCCGGCTTTGACTTCCTGCACGGCCCGGGCAACGTCGAAGGTAACCGTCCCGACTTTCGGATTCGGCATGAGCCCGCGTGGGCCGAGCACCTTACCGAGGCGACCGACGGCGCCCATCATGTCGGGGGTCGCGATGACGACGTCGAAGTCCAGCCAGTTCTCCTCCGCGATCTTCTTGGTGAGGTCCTCGCCGCCGGCGAAGTCCGCGCCTGCGGTTTCGGCCTCCTTCACCTTCTCGCCCTTCGCGATCACGAGCACGCGGACGGTCTTGCCGGTCCCATGCGGCAAGAGCACCGTCCCGCGGACGTTCTGATCGGCCTGTCGGGGATCCACACCGAGCCGCACCGCAACCTCGACCGTCTCGTCGAACTTCGCGAACCGCGCCTCCACCGCAAGCTTGATCGCCTCGTCGAGCGGATACAGCTTCTCCGAATCGATCTTCTCGGCACCGGCGCGATACTTCTTTCCATGTTTCGCCATGTCAGCCCTCGACCACGATGCCCATACTACGAGCAGTACCTTCGACCGTGCGCACCGCCGCTTCGATGCTGCCCGCAGTGAGATCCGGAGTCTTCAGTTGCGCGATCTCTCGAACCTGCTGTTTCGTCACCGTACCCACCTTGTTCTTGTGGGGGATGCCGGACCCTTTCTCGATTCCCGCGGCGCGCTTCAGCAACACCGACGCAGGCGGCGTCTTGGTGACGAACGTGAACGATCTGTCGGCATAGACGGTGATGATCACCGGAATGATCAGACCCTGCTGCGCTTGCGTCTGTGCGTTGAACTGCTTGCAAAACTCCATGATGTTGACGCCGCGCTGCCCGAGCGCCGGTCCGACCGGTGGGCTGGGATTCGCTTGGCCGGCGGGAATTTGGAGCTTGACCTCTGCGACGACTTTCTTCGCCATCGAATACCGTCCTTTAGGCTTTCTCGACCTGAATGAAATCGAGCTCGACGGGCGTCGCCCGGCCGAAAATGCTGATGAGAACCCTGAGCTTGCCCTTCTCCGCTTTGACTTCCTCGACGACGCCGTTGAAGTCCTGGAACGGACCGTCGACGACCTTGACGTTCTCGCCGGTCTCGAAGAACACCTTCGGCTTCGGCTTGACCGCGCCCTCCTCGACCTGTTGGGCGATCTGACGGACTTCGGTTTCCGAGATCGACGGCGGATCGGTCGCACCCCCGACGAAGCCGGTGACCTTGGGCGTCGATTTGACGACGTGCCAGGTGTCGTCGTTCAGCGTCATGTTGACGAGGATGTAGCCGGGGAAGAACTTCCGCGACGACGTCCGGCGCTTGCCTTTCACGAGCTCGACGACCTTCTCGGCGGGCACGAGGATGTCGCCGAAGAATTCCTCTTTCCCCATGGAGCGGATGCGCTCCTCGAGAGCCGCCTTCACCTTGTGCTCGTAGCCCGAGTACGTGTGCACCACGTACCACTTCTTCTCGGCCGTCTCTGCCATCGCCGTCGTCACTGCGCACCCAGGAAGCGAGTGAAGAGGAACGAGATGACGCCGTCCACCAACCCGAGCCAGAGCGACACGATCAAGACCACGATGATCACGACGATCGTCGCGGCCATCGTCTCTTGGCGGGTGGGCCAATGCACCTTACGCAGCTCCGACACGACCTCGTTGAGGAACTGTCGGGACTGCGGGACGATTTCCTTCACTTGCTGCAAACGGTCGTTTGCCATCAGGTCGCTTGTCTCGTACGCCCTTCCCGTCAGACGCGAAGAGCGGGCCAGGCAGGATTCGAACCTGCAGCCCCCGGATTTGGAGTCCGGTGCTCTAGCCAGTTCGAGCTACTGGCCCTCACTCAAACCTTACCTTCTTTGTGCTGAGTGTGACTCCGGCACGCAGGGCAGAATTTCTTGAGTGAAAGTTTCTCCGTCATGGTCTTCTTGTTCTTCGAGGTCGTGTAGTTCTTTCGTTTGCACGACTCACAGTTCAACGTGATCAGGTCGCGCATCTCGCTATTCCAGGATCTTCGTGACGACGCCGGCGCCGACGGTGCGGCCGCCTTCGCGGATCGCGAAGCGCAGCCCCTCATCCATCGCGATCGGCGTGATCAGACTCGACCGCCAGCTCGATGTTGTCCCCCGGCATCACCATCTCCGTCCCCTCCGGCAACGTCGCCACCCCCGTCACGTCCGTCGTCCGAAAGTAGAACTGCGGCCGGTACCCGTTGAAAAACGGCGTGTGCCGCCCGCCCTCCTCCTTCGTCAACACGTACGCCTCCGCCTTGAACTTCGTGTGCGGCGTGATCGTCCCCGGCTTCGCCAACACCTGCCCCCGCTCGATGTCCTCCTTCTCCACCCCCCGCAGCAAACACCCCACGTTGTCCCCCGCCTGCCCCTCGTCCAGCAGCTTCCGGAACATCTCCACCCCCGTCACCACCGTCTTCGTCGTCTCCTTGATCCCCACGATCTCCACCTCTTCCCCCACCTTCACCTTCCCCCGCTCGATCCGCCCCGTCGCCACCGTCCCCCGCCCGCTGATCGAAAACACGTCCTCCACCGGCATCAAAAACGGCTTGTCCATCGTCCCGCTGCGGCTCCGGAATGTACGCTGTCCACCGCCTCCATCAGCTTCTGGATCGCCCCCGTCCCCATCTCGCTCGCCTCGCCCTCCAGCGCCTTCAACGCACTGCCCCGGATCACCGGAATGTCGTCCCCCGGAAACTCGTACTTCGACAGCAACTCCCGCACCTCCAGCTCCACCAGGTCCAACAGCTCCGGGTCGTCCACCATGTCCACCTTGTTCATGAACACCACGATGTACGGCACCCCCACCTGCCGCGCCAGCAAGATGTGCTCCCGCGTCTGCGGCATCGGCCCGTCCGCCGCCGACACCACCAGGATCGCCCCGTCCATCTGCGCCGCCCCCGTGATCATGTTCTTCACGTAGTCCGCGTGCCCCGGACAGTCCACGTGCGCGTAGTGCCGCTTGTCCGTCTCGTACTCCACGTGCGCCGTCGCAATCGTGATCCCCCGCGCCTTCTCTTCCGGCGCCTTGTCGATCTGGTCGAACGCCACGAACTCCGCCAGCTTCTTCCCCGCCTGCACCTTCGTGATCGCCGCCGTCAACGTCGTCTTGCCGTGGTCCACGTGCCCGATCGTCCCCACGTTCACGTGCGGCTTCTTCCGCTCGAACTTCGCCTTGCTCATGTCGTGCGTCTCCCTTGGGTGCGAACGAAAACCTCATGACGGAAAAAGCCCAGGAGCGGGATCGAACCGCCGACCTCATCCTTACCAAGGATGTGCTCTGCCGACTGAGCTACCTGGGCATCTGCGAGTGCCGTCGCCGTTGCTGGAGAGCGGGAAACGGGATTCGAACCCGCGACCCTCAGCTTGGAAGGCTGATGCTCTAGCCAACTGAGCTATTCCCGCATTGAAGTTGGTCACTGTGTCGTTCACCACGAATCATCACGAATCATATGGAGAGGGGAGGATTCGAACCTCCGTAGGCTGACGCCGGCAGATTTACAGTCTGCTCCCTTTGGCCACTCGGGTACCTCTCCGCTGCCAACCATGAAGACTCCGCCGACCGGTCCTCCAAGCTGGCGATAGGAATCGAACCTACAACCGCCTGATTACAAATCAGGTGCTCTGCCGTTGAGCTACGCCAGCGGCCGATCTCTCGTGCTGGAAATCCCCGACAGCCCGAACGTTCGTCATCGACGATGATGGCTTCCTTGGAATACGGATTGACGTGCGAACCTCCCTACATAGCGATCGACCCTTGACGTGTCAACGAATGCCGGGGTCGCTGGCCCGGAGCGGCATGCGCTCTGCCAATTCGTGAAGGCCAATGGCCGCCGCTGAGGCCGCGTTCAGCGAGGCGACTCGGCCTCGAACGGGGATGGCAACGACGAAATCGCACGCACGCTCGACCAGGGAGCGCATGCCGCGCCCCTCCCCGCCAATCACCAGCGCGACGCGCTCCAACCTCGGAAGATCCTGAAATCGTGAGCTTCCGGCGGCGTCCAAGCCGACGACCCAATAGCCCGCTTCCTTCAATTGCTCAAGGCTTCGGACGACGTTCACGACCTGGGCGATCGGGAGGTGGAGCGCCGCTCCGGACGACGCGCGGATCGCGGCCGACGTCACGGTCGCGCTGCGATCCTTCGGTATGACCACACCCCCGGCGCCCAGCACCTCGGCGGCCCGGATGATGGCACCGAGGTTCTGCGGATCGAGAATCCCGTCGAGAACGACCACCATGGCCGGGGCCTGGCTCACCAGATCCTCGATCGCAGCCAGCCTCACGGGCTTGATTCGCGCAACGACGCCTTGGTGGTTACCGCCGCTCGCCAAATCGTCGAGCACATCGCGCGCAACCACCTCCACGGCGAGCCCGAGCGATCGTGCGTCGGCGACGATCGACGCAGCATCCCGGACACCGTCGGCCACGTAGAGCCGGTCGATGCCCGTCGGCGCCCCCCGGATGGCTTCGAGTACGGGATTGCGACCGAAGATCATCTCGTTCGAGACAGCGGCGGCGCGCGGCTGACGGCGGCGAAACGAGTGGCGAGGCATGGATGTTTCCAGTAGACACACGGAGCTATAGCATGGCGCTTCTGGGAATGGGCCCTACGCTGCGGCGGTACTTCGTGCGTGAGGTCGCCGCGCCCTTCCTGCTCGGCATCGGCGTCTTCACGTTCATCCTGCTGATCGCTCGCATGCTGAAGCTCGTCGAGCTGGTCGTCAACCGCAGCGTCCCGATCCTGCAGATCGCGAAGCTGTTCGCGTACATCCTGCCGACGTTTCTCGAGGTCACCGTGCCCATGGCGCTCCTGCTGGCCGTACTGCTTTCGTTCAGCCGGCTGTCGGCCGACAGCGAGATCATCGCGCTCAAGACGTCGGGAATCAGCCTCTACCAAATGATCGTGCCGGTGGCGGGGTTCACGGCCCTCGTCACCCTCCTCGCGCTGATGTTGGCCCTCTACGCTCGTCCGTGGGGCAACAGCAATCTCAAGGCGAGCCTCTACGAAATCGCAAAGACACGCGCGAGCGCCGGCCTCCGAGAGCGCGTCTTCAACGACGACTTCGCCGGCCTCGTGATTTACGTGGAACACATCGAGCCGCCCGGCGATCGCCTCGAAGGCATCCTGATCGCGGATGGACGCGATCCCAACCAGCGCAACACGGTCCTGGCGAAGGACGGCTTCTTGGTGGCAAACGAAGAGGCGCACTCGGTCACGTTGCGACTCTTGGACGGCAGCATCCACACGTTTCTGCCGGGCGAGAAGAGCTATCACAAGACCGACTTCACGACGTACGACGTGAGCCTCAACCTCTCGGTCGCCCTCGCGCGATTTTCTCAACGCGAGAAGGACGCCCAGGAGATGACCTATGGCGAGCTCAGACGCGCCATCGCGGAACGCGCCGCGGCAGGTCGCCCGGTCAACACGGAGCTCGTCGAGCTCCATCGCAAGTTCTCATTGCCCTTCGCCTGTCTGGTGTTCGGCCTGATCGCCGTCCCTCTCGGGGTGCAACCGGTGCGCGCGGCTCGATCGCGGAGCTTCTCGATCAGCCTGGCGTTGATCTTCGTCTACTACTTGATGCTCACAGCCGGCGAAGCAATGGCCGAAAAAGGGCGCTTGCCGGCCATCGTGGCGTTGTGGATCCCGAACATCGTCTTCGGGACGCTCGGCCTCGGACTCTTCATGGCCGCGGCACGCGAACGGACGCTCGGCATCAACGCCACCTGGCTGCGCGAGCGCCTCCGCGCACTCACGAAACCAGCGAGGACGTCCTGATGCGGGTCGTCTCGCGGTACGTGCTGGTCGAGTTCTTGCGAGTGTTCGGGTTGTGCATGGCCGGATTTCTCATGATCTACACCCTCGTGGATCTGTTCGATCGTCTCGAGGGCTTCCTGAAGTTTCACGCGACCGTCGGCGAAGTGCTGCGGTACCTCTTCTACAAAATTCCCTTGATCGTGACGCAGCTCGTGCCCGTTGCGACACTCGCATCGGTACTCATCTCCCTCGGAAGCATGGCCCGACACAACGAATTCACCGCGCTCCGCGCGTCAGGTGTGAGCACCGTGCAGCTCGCCGCCCCGCTGTTCGCCACCACCCTACTGCTGAGCGTCGCGACCCTCGCGTGGAACGAAACGATCGTGCCCTACAGCACCGAGAAATCGCGATACGTCGACGTCGTCGAGATCAAGAATCGTCCGCTGAAGGCGCTATTGAGCGAGGATGGCATCTGGTTCCACGGCCGAAGCGGCATCTACAACATCGAGCACTTCGACTCGCGCACGGAAACGCTCGTCGGCCTCACGATCTACGACTTGACCGCAGGATTCGTCCTGCGCCGTCTCGTGGAAGTCCCCACCGCCCAGTGGCACGACGATCACTGGGTCGTTTCAGCCGCGACCGAACGGACGTTCGACGAGCAAGCACGGGGTCATGACGCGCAGCTTGTCGCCGGCGGAGTTCGTGCTTCCGGAGCGTCCGCAGGATTTTCAGATCATCGAAAAGGATCCCGAGGAGCTGAACTTCCGTCGGTTGCAGCACCACATCCGCGAGCTCAGCCGCAAGGGCATCGATACGACCGAATCGCGAGTCGACCTCCACCTGAAGCTCGCGCTTCCCTTGGTGCCACTGGTGATGGTGCTGGTCGGCGTACCGCTCGCCGGACGCAACCCACGCCGCCGGCCGCTCGCGACGAGCATCGCGATCGGTCTCGTCGTCGGGTTCAGCTACTGGGTCCTGCTTGCGCTCTCGATCTCGCTGGGACACGGCGGCGCCATCCCACCGGTCATAGCGGCATGGACCGCGAACGGAGTGTTCGGGCTCTTGGGGGCGTTTCTGTTTCTGGGTCCCGAATGATGCGGCCGAGGCGCATCAAGGAACGAAGGCCAGGATGATCGAGGCCCTCTTTTTCGGAGTAGCCCAGCATTGCGTTGAAGTTCTGGATCGCCTGACCCGCAGCGCCCTTACCGAGATTGTCGATTACCGACACGATCACCGCCATTCCGCTCTTGGCTTCGATCGTCCATCCGATTGCACAGTCGTTGGTGCCCGCGACGTCGCGGATCTCGGGAGGCCGCTTCTCCGTCAGCACCACGAACCGCTCGTGCGCATAGCGCGAGCCGTACGCTTCCGCGAAAGCCCGAGCATCGGCCCCGGCATGCGGCCGGACGTACATCGTCGAAAGGATTCCGCGCCGAATCGGCAAGCAAATGCGGCACGAAGGTGACCGCAACGTCGCCGCCGAGAAACGGCCGCAACTGCTGCTCGATCTCCGGCGCATGACGATGCTGACCGATCTTGTAGGCCCGAAGGTTGTCGTCGACCTCGGCAAACAGATATTCGGCCGCAACGGTTCGTCCCGCCCCCGTCACACCCGATTTGGCAGTCGATGATGATGCCGTCGGCTTCGATCAAGCCCCGCTCCACGAGCGGAAGGAGCCCGAGCAACGCAGCCGTCGGATAGCATCCGGGATTCGCGACGAGCCGGGCGTTCGGCAAGGACGGCCGGCAGTACTCCGTCAGGCCGTAGACGGCTTCCGGCAACAACTCGGGCGCGGAATGCGAGCCGTAGACCCGCGCATACTCCGACGGGTCGCGGAATCGGAAATCCGCGCCGATGTCGACGACGCGGCACCCACGTGCCGAGCAGCGCGGCGACGCCATCCGCCGATTTTCCCTGCGGCAACGCGGTGAACGCAACTGTCGCCCGCTCTGCGATGGCGACCGGGTCGAAGGCCTCGAGCCGCAGATCGATCTTGTCGCGAACCGACGGAAGGACCTCGGCGAGCCTCTTGCCCGCGCTCTGCTCCGAGGTCACCGCAACCAGGCGTACCTTCGGGTGCCGGGCCAGACAACCGAACCAACTCGGCACCCGCGTACCCGGTCGCACCGACGACCGCGACGCTGATGGCGTCGGTTGCTGCGGTCATCGCGCTAACGTTTCGAGTATTGAGGACGCTTGCGAGCTTTGTGACGGCCGTATTTCTTGCGCTCGACCTCGCGCGGATCGCGGGTGATGAAACCAGCTTTCTTCAAAACGCCGCGGAATTCCGGATGGGCGAGCATCAACGCTCGAGTGATTCCGTGCCGGATGGCCGTCGCTTGCGCCGCAACGCCACCTCCGCCGACGTTGACCGTGAGGTCGTACTGCCCGCGCGTGTTGGTGAGATCGAACGGCTGGTGCACGATCATCCGTGAAGTCTCACGCCCGAAGTAGTCTTCCAGCGTGCGCTGATTTACGACGAGCCTGCCCTCGCCAACCGACATGCGGATCCGCGCGACCGCGCTCTTGCGCTTTCCAGTTGCGACGTGAACTTCTCGACGTTCTGCCATTCGGGATCCTCGTTGCCTAGAGACTCAGTGCTTCCGGCTTTTGTGCGGCATGTGGATGCTCGGCGCCCCTGTAGATCTTGAGCTTGGTGGCCAAGCGCCGACCGAGCCGATTTTTCGGGAGCATCCCGATGATCGCAGATCGCAAAACGCGCTCCGGACGCTCGTTCATCAGACGGCCAGCCGGCGCCCGGCGTACACCCCCCGGGTAACCGGTATGTCGGTGATACACCTTGTCGGTGAGCTTGGAGCCCGTGAGCTTGACCTTTGCTGCGTTGACCACCACGACAAAATCGCCCGTATCGACGTGGGGGGTGAACGTGGCCTTGTGCTTGCCACGCAGCACGTTGGCAATTTGCGTCGCGACGCGGCCCACCACGCGACAATCGGCATCGACGATGTACCACCGGCGCTCTGCCAGCGCGTCCTCGCGCGACGCCATGTACGTATCTTTCTTCACTTCAGAGAGTACCTTTCCTTAGAGCGGGGCCGACGAGACTCGAACTCGCGACCTCCTGCGTGACAGGCAGGCGTTCTAACCGGCTGAACTACGACCCCGAAAAGTTGGTCGGGCTCTCCTATCAATCGCACCGCCCGAGTTCAATGGGCGGTGCTGGTATCGAACCAGCGACCCTCGGCTTGTAAGGCCGATGCTCTGCCGCTGAGCTAACCGCCCGTTGCGGGGAACGCCGGCTCGATCAGTTCAGGCTGTCCTTGAGGGTCTTGCCAGGCTTGAACTTCGCAGAGCGAGAGGCCGAGATCTGTATCGCCTCGCCGGTCTTCGGATTGCGACCCGTACGAGCCTTTCTGTCCGATACCTGGAACGTGCCGAACCCCGAGATGTGAACCTTGTCGCCGCCTTTGAGCGCCCCGACGATGTCGTCGAAGATCGTCGCGACGATACGCTCGGCGGTCGCTTTGGGAAGATCGAGTCTTGGCGGCGATCGAATCGACCAACTCGGCCTTGGTCATGAATGCTCCTTCGTCGGCTGAAAAGTGGGCCCGGCCATACCAGCCGAGATTCAGGGAGTCAATTCAAAGCGTTGGCCGACCGCGCGCGAGCTCAGATGGGTGATGATCTCCGGCGTTGCCGTCGCCGCCTGCGGGAATGGGTGCTGCGCGGCAGGCTCGGTAGCGCAGCGGTTGACGAAGAAAACTGTCCGGCTCGGCCAGCACCAACGCTTTCCGCAGGACGTCGTCCATGTGGTCGACCAGCTCGAGGCGGATCGATTTCAGGATCGTCGCCGGAATCTCCTTGATGTCGCGCGCATTCTCGGTCGGGAGCAGCACACGCTTGATCCCGCGCGCGATGAGCCGCAAGCACCTTCTCCTTCAAGCCGCCGATCGGCAATACCCGGCCGCGCAGTGTGATCTCGCCTGTCATGGCGATGTCGTGCCGGACCGGCGTACGCGTGAGGGCGGAAGTGAGCGCCGTTGCCATCGTGATACCGGCAGACGGGCCATCCTTCGGAATCGCACCCTCGGGAACGTGAATGTGGATGTCGACCTTCTGGTAGAAGTCGCGGTCGAGACCGAGGGCTTCTGCCCGTGAACGAACATAGCTCATGGCCGCCTGCGCCGACTCCTGCATGACGTCTCCGAGCTTGCCGGTGATGATGAGCTTACCCTTCCCTGGCATCACGGTGACCTCGGTTCCAGAAGCTCCCCGCCCAGATCGGTCCATGCAAGCCCCGTGGCGACCCCGACCTTCTGCTCGTCGTCGGCCTTTCCGTAGCGATAGCGTGGCGGCCCGAGCAGCTTGATCAGCGATTTCGGCGTGACCTTCACCTTGGCGTTGCGATCCTTCTTGACCACCTCGACCGCGGCCTTCCGACATACCGCCGCGATTTCACGCTCGAGGTTCCGGACGCCGGCCTCCTTCGTGTAGTGCCGGATGATGCTCAGCAAGGCCGAGTCGGTGAAGTCGATGTTGCTTTCGGCCAAACCGTTCGCTTCGCGTTGCTTCTTCACCAGATATCGCTTCGCGATGTTGAGCTTCTCGAGCTCGGTGTAGCCGGCGATCCGGATGATCTCCATGCGATCCTGCAGCGGACGCGGGATCCGCTCGAGCGCGTTCGCCGTGGTGATGAACATGATCTTCGAGAGATCGTAGTCGACGTCGAGGTAGTGGTCGTTGAACGTCGTGTTTTGTTCGGGATCCAAGACTTCGAGGAGGGCCGACGACGGATCGCCCCGGAAATCCGTCGACATCTTGTCGACTTCGTCGAGCAGGAATACCGGATTTCCAGACCCGGCTTTCTTCATCGACTGGATGATCTTTCCGGGCAAGCGCCCCAATGTACGTCCGACGATGACCGCGCATCTTCGGCCTCGTCACGCACGCCACCCAACGATACGCGAACGAACTTGCGCCCTGTCGCGCGGGCGATCGACTTCCCGAGCGAGGTCTTTCCGACGCCCGGAGGGCCGACCAGGCACAGGATGGGACCCTTCAGTTGGCCGACGAGACTCTGTACGGCGAGATACTCGAGAATCCGCTGCTTCACCTTCTCGAGACCGTAGTGGTCCTCCTCGAGCACCTTCTCGGCGTCCCCGATGTCGAGCTTGTCTTCGGTGAACTCGTTCCAGGGAAGGCTGATGAGCCAATCGATGTAGTTCCGGACCACCGTCGCCTCGGCGGACATGGGCGACATCATCTTCAGCTTCTTGAGCTCTTTGTCGGCCTTGTCGCGCGCCTCCGGCGACATCTTCTTGGCCTTTATCTTCTCCTCGAGCTCTTGCACCTCGTTCTTGAATTCGTCCTTCTCCCCGAGCTCCTTCTGAATCGCTCGCATCTGCTCGTTGAGGTAGTACTCCTTCTGGGTCTTCTCCATTTGCTTCTTGACCCGAGTACGGATCCTCTTTTCGACCTCGAGGATCTCGATCTCCGAGCGCATGTAGCCGAGGACCTTTTCCAATCGATCGGCGGGATCGAGAAGCTCGAGCAACGTCTGCTTGTCTTCGAGCTTGATGCCCAGATGCGCCACGATCGTGTCCGCGAGGCGCGCGGGATCCTCGATCGAGGCCACGGACATGATCATCTCGGGCGGGATCTTCTTGTTGAGCTTGACGTAGTTTTCAAACGTCGAGTTGACGCTTCGAATCAACGCCTCGAGCTCGGTCGTCTTGTCGAAGGGCTCGACGATCTCGTCGACCTCGACGAGGAAGAAATCCGGATGGTCGACGTACTGAGCGACCCGGGCGCGCTTCTTGCCCTCGATCAGGACCTTGACCGTTCCGTCGGGAAGCCGGAGGAGCTGTACCACGCTGCCCAGCGTTCCCACCTGATAGATGTCCTCTTCCGTGGGATCGTTGGTTTTGGCGTCCTTCTGCGCGGCAAGCAGAATGAACTTTTGCTTGCCCATCGCCTCTTCGAGAGCTCGAATCGAGCGCTGACGACCGACGAAGAGGGGCACCACCATGTGCGGGAACACGATGATGTCCCGCAGCGGCAGCAGGGGAACGCGAAGAGCTCCGGGCTTCGGCGGATCCTTCTTGTCGTTGCGAAACAACATGCGTCAGCGTCCCCTCCTCACGCAGTCTCGGCAGTCTTTTGATACAGCATGATCGGCTGCTCTTTGCGCGTGACCACTTCCTCGGAGATCAGCACTTCCTTGATGTTGGGTTGCGACGGGATCTCGTACATCACGTCGAGCATGATGTTTTCCATGATCGCACGCAGCCCACGGGCGCCCGACTTGCGCGTCAGTGCTTCGCGCGCGATCGCTGTCAGCGCGCCCTCCGTGAACTTGAGGTGGACGTTCTCCATGTCGAAGAGCTTCTGATACTGCCGCGTCAGGGCGTTCTTCGGTTCCTTGAGAATACGTACCAACGACTGCTCGTGGAGCTCTTCGAGCGTCGCGATGACCGGCAGACGACCGACGAATTCGGGAATGAGACCGAACTTCAGCAAGTCTTCGGTCTGCACCTCGTGCAGCAAATCGCTCACGGTGCGCTCGTCGCGCCGGCGGATGTCGGCACCGAAGCCCATGCCCTTCATCCCGATACGCCGTCGAATGATGTCCTCGAGACCGACGAAAGCACCGCCGCAAATGAAAAGAATGTTGGTGGTATCGACCTGCAGAAACTCTTGCTGTGGGTGCTTCCGCCCGCCCTTCGGCGGCACACTCGCCGTCGTCCCTTCGATGATCTTGAGAAGCGCCTGTTGCACGCCCTCACCCGACACGTCGCGAGTGATCGACGGGTTGTCACCCTTGCGGGCGATCTTGTCGATTTCGTCGATGTAGACGATGCCCCGCTGACACTTCTCGACGTCGTAGTCGGCGTTTTGCAGCAGCGACAGGATGATGTTCTCGACGTCCTCGCCGACGTAGCCCGCCTCCGTGAGGCTCGTGGCGTCGGCAATCGCGAAGGGCACCTGGAGAAAGCGTGCGAGCGTCTGGGCGAGCAGCGTCTTGCCGGAGCCCGTCGGACCCACGAGCAGAATGTTCGACTTCTGCAACTCCACGTCGCCACTCACGAGCGACGAATCGATGCGCTTGTAATGGTTGTGGACCGCGACGGCGAGAATCTTCTTCGCACGCTCCTGGCCGATGACGTACTGGTCCAGGACTTTCTTGATCTCGGCCGGCTTCGGCACCGCCGACGTCGACGTGAGCCCCTCTTCCTGATCGCACTCTTCGGCGATGATGTCGTTGCAGAGGTCGATGCACTCGTCACAGATGTAGACCGTCGGACCGGCGATCAACTTCCGAACCTCGTCTTGGCTCTTTCCGCAGAAGGAGCACACGAGATTTCCGGTCCGCTCGTCTCCGTGCTTCGCCATGGCGTCTCCCTAGGGCCGCTTAGTCGGGCGATTGACGATCACCTCGTCGATCAGCCCGTACTCGACCGCTTGCTTCCCGGTCATGAACATGTCGCGGTCGGTGTCTTTCTCGATCTTCTTGATGCTCTGGCCCGTGTGCTTGACCAGCACGTTGTTCAGCTGCTCGCGGATCCGGAGGATCTCGCGCGCCTGGATGTCGATGTCGGTCGCCTGCCCCTGCACGCCGCCGAGCGGCTGATGGATCATGATCCGAGCGTGGGGCAGCGCATAGCGCTTCCCCTTCCCCCCTGCCGCCAGCAGCCACGCGGCCATGCTCGCCGCCTGGCCGAGACACAGAGTTGACACCTCGGGCTTGATGTACTGCATGGTGTCGTAGATCGCGAGGCCGGCCGTAACCGAGCCACCAGGCGAGTTGATGTAGAAGTGAATGTCCTTCTCGGGATCCTCGGACTCGAGGAAGAGAAACTGGGCCGTAACCAGGTTCGCAACCTCGTCGTCGACCTGCGAGCCGAGAAAGACGATGCGGTCCTTGAGGAGGCGGGAGTAGATGTCGTAGGCGCGTTCGCCTCGGCCGGTCTGCTCAACCACCATCGGGATGAGACTGGCTCTTGTCATGTCAGGGCGAGCTTAACTGCTTTTCCGCCTCCCGGCAATCAAGTTTGATGCGTCGACGCGCGAACCTTCGCGTGTTCCACGACCCAGGCGAGCGCTTTCTCCTGCGCCAACCGTTCGGCAATTTCGCGACGCGCTTCCGGGTGACGATAGAGGTCGGCAAGGCGATCGCGCTCGCGTGGCGCAGCTCGAACGACATCGGCGATCCGCTCGTCGATCTCCGTCTCGCCCACCGAGATCTTCTCCTGCATCGCGATCCGCTCGAGCACGAGCGCCGAGTGCACCGATTCGCGAGCGCGCACGCGAAGCTCCGTGCGAATCTCGTCCAGCTTCGCTTCGAGCTCCGAATTTCCACCCGCCTGCGCATCCAGCACGCCGACCTCGCGCGCCATCGACTCGAAGCGCTGCGTCGTGAGCGCTTCCGGCACGTCGAATGGGTTGCGCTCGACCACTTGCTTGACGAGAGCCATGCGCATGCGCTCATCCGACTCGCGCTCCGCGGCGGCCGCCAGCCCCTGCCTGATCTTGTCCCGCAGCTCGGCCAGGGAGCCGCACTCGCCATGGTCCTTGGCGAACTCGTCATCGAGCACGGGGAGCTCCTTGCGCCCGATCTCCTTCACCTCGACCCGAAACGTGACGGTCTTGCCGGCGACGTCGGTACTGTGATGGTGCGCGGGATACTCGACCACGATGTGCGCCGCCTCGCCTCGCGTCATCCCGACGAGCTTCTCCTCGAACGGGGGCGGAAACGTCCCGCTGCCCACCTCCACGATCCGGTTTTGCGGCGCCGCACCGGTCAGTGCCCGGCCGTCGACGACACCGGTGTACGCGATGGACACGAGGTCGCCTTGCGCCACGACGTCGCGGTCGACCACCGGAACCATCTGCGCGAACGACTGCCGGGCGCGTTCCAGCTGCGCATCGATCGCTTCGTCGGTGACCGGCTCGACCACGCGCTCGACCTCGAGCCCATCGTACCCGCTGACACTCACATCGGGCTTGATCTCGATCGTTGCGGAATAGCGCAGCCCCTCCGCCGGTCGTACCTCCTCGGCGACGATCTCCGGTCTCGCAACCGCCTTCAGCTGATGCTCCTCGAGCGCGTGCACGAACGAATGCTGGATCAGCTCGCCGATCACCTCGCTCTCGACCTGATTGCCGTAGTAGCGCTCGAGCACGTGGCGCGGCACCTTGCCGGGACGGAATCCCTTGATTCGGGCGCGCTGCGAGAGACCGCGGTAGGCGGCATCGATCTTCGCCTGCACCTCTTCGGGCGGAAGCGCGATACCGAGCTTCTTCTTGATCGGGCTGAGATCCTCGACGGTGACTTGCACGAATACCCCTTACGCAGTCCGACATCCCCTGACAAGTCGAACGCCGGCCGCGTGTCCCGTGGAACAGTGCGAGAGGGGGGACTCGAACCCCCATCCGACAGAGCGGGCTAGATTCTAAGTCTAGTGCGTCTACCAGTTCCGCCACTCTCGCGCGGGACGCAGGAAACGCGGCACGGCACGGCGATCAAGCACGAGGTCGGTGCTACACCAAAGCACGCACGACGCGCAAAGCGCGACCGTGCTTGCGACTCCACGCGCCCGGCGCTACGAGCCTCGCACCGTGCCCGGACGTACCACCGCCCGCGACACCGCGTTGCTCCTCGCCGCAATCGCGCTTGCCGCGACCCTGAGCTACGCCGGCAGCGTCAGCGGAACGTGGATCTCCGACGACGTCACGATGGTCGCGGAGAACCCGACGATCCACTCGCTGAGCCCGGCGAATCTGCGCACGCTCGCGACCTCGCGCACCGACGGCACCAACTACATTCCGCTCAATTTCCTCTCGCTGGCCCTCGACTACCGGCTCTTCGGCCCCGATCCCCGGGGCTTCCACCTGACGAATCTCGTCCTGCATCTCGCCAATGCCGCGGCGATCTTCTTCTTGCTGCTTCGGCTCGGCGAGTCGCGGGGACGGGCGGCTGCCGTCACTCTGCTCTGGGCGCTCCACCCGGTGCAGGTCGAGAGCGTCGCCTGGATCAGCGAACGCAAGAACGTGCTTTCGACGCTGTTCCTGCTCCTCGCCTTTCACGCGTACCTGCGCCACGAACTGCGGCCGACGATGGCGCGCTATCTCGTGATCGTCGCCTGCTTCGTCGCGGCCCTCCTGTCGAAGGTCAATACGATCGTGCTGCCCGTGCTCTTGCTCTGCTACGAGATCGTCCTCGGACGCGGCCTGCGAGCAGCGAACGTCGTTGCCATGGGTCCGCTCCTCGCATGCGGCCTCGTCGTCGCCTGGGCGAACCTCCACAACAACCCGAGCCATGGAGTCGCGTATCACGGGGGCAATCTCGCGGTGACGCTGCGCACGAGCGCCACGACGATCCCGCGGTATCTCCGGAACGTCATCGCGCCGTTCGATTTGATGACGTACTACCCGGTGCCGCTGCACGGGTCGTGGCTCGACCCGCCGGTCGTCAGTGCGGTGCTGTTGATCCTCGCGCTCGTCGTCCTCACGTGCTGGCTCGCCGCGCGCCGCCGACCGGAAGGATTCTGGCTCGCATGGTTCGGCATCACCCTCGCCCCCATGCTGAACCTGGTGCCGTTCCCGGCGCTGATGAACGACCGGTACCTCTATGTGCCGCTCATCGGGGCCGTCGTGATCCTGGTGCGCCAAGGATCCCGTCTGCTCGATGCGATCGGTACGCCTCGCGCCGGCCCGCCGATCGTCGCAGCGGCCGCCCTCGGGCTTGCCATCTTGACGGCACGGCGCGTCCCCGTATTCCACGACGAGCTGTCCCTGTGGGCCGACATGGGCCTCCGCACCTCCTACATCACCGCGGACGCACCGTACGGTCCGGGGCCTCGCAGCCAGGAACACCGGCTGCTCGAGCGCGCCGTCGCGCTCCACCCCGAGCGCGCGGCGCTGCACAACAACCTCGGCGGATTCGCGTTCGAGGAAAACCGCCTCGACGACGCCGTCCGCTGGCTCGCCCACGCGTACGAGCTCGACCCGAGCGACCCCGTGATCGCGCTGAATCTCGGCCGAACCTACCTCCGGCTCGGACGCCTCGACGATGCGATCCGTACGTTGCAAGTCGCCGTCCGGCTCGAGCCGCCGTCGTTCTTCGCCCATTTGAATCTCGCGCGCGCCTATCTCCTCTCGAACGATCTCGAACGAGCGCGAACGGAATTGGGGAAAGCGAAGACGATCAAGTCGGACCCGTACTTCTGGCGTGGCGTCGAGCAGGCACTGGAACGCGCCGAGCACCGCTCCTGAAAACGACGAATCAAACGCCCGCGAAGAATCGGCGTGGGTTGTCGACCAGCATCGTCGCGATGTCCGCGTCCGTGAGGCCGCCGGCGCGAAGCTGCGGGACGATCTTGGTGAGAATGGTGGTTGGGCGCCAGTCCGGCAGCATCGCGAGCACGTCCTCGTGGCGGTTGGCGAACGGCACGGGGCGACCCTGCCAGCAGGAGATGGAATCGTGGGAGAGCAGGATGTTCCGCGTGTACCCCGCCTGCGCGAGCTTGAGGACGTTCTTCACGCGTACCTCGTCGGGGACGATCAACGAGATCCCGAAGCGATCGAAGCCCACGAACGCACCGCGCTCGGCCAGAGATCGGTGGTAGCCGTGGTCGTCGATTCCGTCGGAGTGGCCGACCAGCAGGCGGCTCGCCGTCACGCCCTCGCCCGTCACGAGGTCGATTTGCTCGTGCCCACACGAGGCCTCCTGCGTGTGCGAAATCAGCGGCACGCCGGTCTCGCGAGCGGCCCGCGCACCCGCCTGGACCAGCTTCCGTTCGTACTCCGAGATCCGGTGAGCACCGGTCGCGATCTTCACGGCTCCGGCCCGTATACCCGTGTCCCCGATCCCCTCGGAGATCTCCTTTATATAGATGGCGGTGATCTCCTCGAGGGGGAGGTGCCGAAAGGTATGGGTGATGCCTTCGGCTTCGAAGTACGCTCCGGTCGTACATACGATCTGCATGCCGCTCTTCTGAGCGAGCTCGGCCAGGAACTCGACGTCCCGTCCGAGGTCCATCGGGCACGGGTCCACGAACGTACCGACACCGAGCCCGCGGAGCTCTTGCATCTGATCGATTGCCCGCGCCATGGCGTCGGCCCGTAGGAACCGCGGCGCCAAGGCGTCGAGATTCCAACCCGGAAAGCCGATCAGCACGTGCTCGTGAATGAGGGTGCGCCCGAGCGCATCGGGTGAAATACGTCCCGTCACGGTTTGAACGGCACGAGCGTCCGACATGGGGATTCCTTTCGCGGGCGGCAATGCGCCACGACGGTCGACGTACCAAGGGGCTCGCGCCGGAACAAGCGCGTCGCTTCAGACCATCGCGAGCGTCGACGCCGCGACGGGAACGATCACGACGCTCGCCGGAACTGGCGTACCGGGATTCGGCGGAGACGGCGGGCCGGCAACCGTTGCCAGGCTTTGGCACCCGCCGCCGCGCACGGCACGGCTGATGAGCGTGGTCGTCACGCGGCCATGGGCGCGATCGTCGAGCTCGAGCAGCATCTCTCGCACCACCTCGCGCAGCTCGTCGGCGCCCATCGCCGCGAGCGCCGCGTCGACGTCGGTGCGCGGGGCCGTGGCGGCCGATTTTCGCGTGCGCCTCATCGCGTCGGGAGCTCTTGCGGAAGACGCTCAGTCTTCCGCGGACGAGCTCGTCGAGCCAGGCATCGATGATCGCTGCGAACGTGACGGCGTCCTCGATCCAACCGAGCTCATCGAAGAGCCGGCCGTGATCGATGTCGAGGTAGTCGTGGACGAGGATGTTGCGGAGCCGTACGACCGCCGCCAGGCGCTCGCCGAGATCGCGGGGAACGACACCGAGCTTCCCGAGAGCAACCAGGGCGGACGCATAGGTCTCCGGCGTTTCGCGCCCCGATGCGGCGAGTATGTGCAAGGCGACGTCCGCACATGCCTGCGCGGCGAGCTGTGCGTTACGAGCAACCCGGTCCTGCACGACCTCGTCGCTCACGAACGCGAGGCGCCCTTGATCGCGCAACTGCCGCAGCACGCGGACCGCGCGCTCGAGCGCTCGCAAGCGGCGCCGCACCAACACCGCGTCAACGGGCAAAGCGTCCCTCGCGTAGACGATCCGAGAGCCCGCGATCGAGCTCGCGGCGCAGATATTCTTCGTCGAGGTAGCGGCGCATGACGTATTCGGCCACCTGGGTCCGGCGCGCGGCATCCCGCTCGGCGAGCAGGTGCCCGTCTCGCAGCACGCGATGCGCGACCGGGATGGCCGCGTCCTCGAGCACGAGAAGATCGACGGCATCCGTTCCGAGCATGCCGGTCGCCTCGGTGATCAGATCGAGGCGCTTCCGCCAGCGCCGCTCGGCGTCGAGTCCCGCCGCGAGCACCACGGCGAGATCGACATCGGATCGCACGGACGCCGCCCCGCGGGCCCGCGATCCGAAGAGATAGACGGCCGCCACCTCGGCGTCCCGTGTCCAGTGCAACGCGAGCGCGGCGAGCCGCGTGTCGAGATCCACGGGAAGAGGACGTTCGGCGAGCACGATTCACTATGACGGACGGGACGCCGAGCCCACAAGGGGTTCGGGGGGCCGGGCGGCGTTCGGGCGTGAGCCGTTCGTGCAGCGTGCGCAGACTGGGACGGCGTATCGGGCGTGTCGCCGCCATGGCGCCAGCGTCCGACGACTCATGGACTGCCTGATCGCCGCTGTCGCCACCTCGCGCAGCTCGTCGGCGCCCATCGTCGCGAGCGCCGCGTCGACGTCGGTGCGCGGGGCCGTGGCGGCCGATGTTCGCGTGCGCCTCATCGTATCGTGTGCTCGCTTGCGCTCCGGGGGCGAGATAGCGGCCAGCTCCCCTTGGATCGAAGGCGCTCGAGTGTGTCGCCCGCCACGCGACTTACTCGACGGCCAATGCGACGCGCAGGGCGGTTCGCAACTGCCGCAACTTCGCCGCCGAGAGTGCCGCAACGAAGTCGGTCAGCGCCGACTTGTCGAGCGTGAAGAGTTGGTCGCAGTTGATGCAGGAGGGGTGCTTGAGCCCTTCGTCGACACCGACCGGTACTTGCGTAGCCAGTCCCACGTAGGTGGTGTTGATGGGAGCGCAGACGACGCGTGCTGCTTTCGAATCGATCAGAGCCTGGCGACTGACGACGACGAAGCAGCGCGACCGCTTCGGGTCCTTACCGGGTGGACGGCGCACCCGATAGATCTCACCGCGGTTCACTCCGCATCCCAGGGGGTCTGGTATGCGAGCGCGTCGGCGCTCTCGTGGTTCAGGTCGTCGGCGTGCTCGTTCAGAAGGCGCAGCTCGTTCTCGTC
Source organism: uncultured delta proteobacterium (assembly GCA_963774015.1). Classification (GTDB taxonomy): domain Bacteria; phylum Desulfobacterota; class Binatia; order UTPRO1; family UTPRO1; genus UTPRO1. The sequence continues at coordinate 2,685 of CAVZDH010000010.1, read as the reverse complement.
ACGCTGGCGGCTGAGAGCGCGCCGTACGGACGCCCTCACCGACCGTTCGATCCATGCCGAGCGACTCGCCTTGCCGGCAAGCGCATCGACGACCTGGAGCAACCCTTCCGACAGAGACACCGACGTCTTCACCTTCCTGCGGCGCGTGGCGAGCAGGGCGGCGGCGTTCGCCGGCGGACGGCGAGCGGTGCGAGAAGACATACCCGGTCTCTTACCACCCGCGGAGGTAAGATGCGAGCGCCAGTGCACGATGGGACTTCCGGGGCCTTCGCGCGCGTCGCCTCGGAGAGCTGCGACGCCGCTTCCCCGATGACCTCGATTGCCCGCCCCCGATCATCGTCGCTCATACTGCGCCTCGGCCGTCCGGAGGACTTGGTCTCTGAAGTAGTGCGACAGGTCCCGCGGCGTCCTGAGATCGACCTTTCGCCCCCCAGCAGGTCGCGGAGCTCGATCTCCATTCCCGCGAAGGCGATCAGCCCGGGCTTCTTGTCCGGCTCGAACTCCACCAGCAGGTCGATGTCGCTGTCGGCACGCGCCGTGCCCTTCAGGAGGGAGCCGAAGAGCGACAACTTCCGGATGCCGTGCGTCCGGCAGAAGTCGGCAAGTGCCTCTGGATCGACGGGTAGGTGGGTGCTCATGGGATTACTCCGCAGCGTGCCGCGGGATTGAGGAAGGGGGCGAGAAGGCGTGGAGAAGAAGGGGGCGGGTGTTCATCGAAACGCCTTTCCAAGTGGTCGGAAGAATCCCAGTCCGAAGCTGCCTACCGTGGTCGTTACCACGTCCTCATCTATACGGCTTTGAGGTGTCCACCGAAGTGCATTCTCACGAGTCAGGCTGTTCCGCAGAAAAGCGCCCCAGACCGAAGTGGCTGCCATAGCCCAGGCAGATTGGTCCCGGAACTGGACGATCGAAATGGAGCCGGATGGCGAAGCCGGCATCGATCGGCGGTTGGGGGCCGCGCTGCCTGCGGCGCACGAAATGTCGGAGCGCAAGTGTCTCACCAGTCCACTCGAGGATCTCGACACTAGCGGACGGAAATCCTCGGCCGTTTAGCTCCGCTTCGACTTGGCCGCCGAGTGAGGAGCGACCGTGCTTCTTGAGGTGCCGCGGCGGAACGAATGGAGTCACACTGACCCACGAGGTAGCGCCGCCCCCAGTCGGGCCGAGGAGCCCCTCGATCGCGCTCGCCAGCCCCGCGCCGATGGCCCGGAGGTCGCTCAGCGCACCGACCCCCGCAACCGCGACTTGAAGCTCGCCGACGCCGCCCTTCATGTAGGTCTTCCGAAGACTGCGAATAGCGTGCTGCGCGGGCCCCCCCAGCCTCATTGGCGCGAACACGATGACGTGATCGAGGTGTCCGTCGCGATCCAGATCGATGGGCAAGAGGTGGACGTGCGCGTGTCCCTTCAGTGGCTCACCCGTCTCGTCACGTCCGACAAGCTCCGGGCAGGGCTCGCCATCGAAACCGAGCATGGAAACCAAGGATCTGTGGAGCAGCTCCGCCTGCGGGAGCGTACGCGCGACCGTTGGCAGTGCCGACTTCGAGCCGCTCGGTGTCGTGAGCGCCAGGAGCATCGTCTCGACGCGACCCGCGCAAGACACACGCGGTGACGACGGCGGCCCGACCTCGAGCGCTCCCGCTTCACGCCAGTAGAGAACCGACTGCGTCCCTGGGGCCTGACTCCACTTCTGCGCCTTCCACCAAACGGTGTCCCGCTGGAGGCAATCGATGAGATCGATCGGATAGGCGCTCTGAATCGCGTCGATCTTCTTCTGCTGTGCCTTCGTCGGCTTCTTTCCAGGAATCAGCTCGAGCTCACTGATCGCACCTTCGACCTCGCGCTGCCTCCACTTTTCGTAGTTCTTGGGATCGTTCGGGGCGGTGAGGGTGATCTGCTCCAAACCGCGGCCGGGCCGCGTGCTCTCCGAGTGCGGAAAGGCGCGCCCAGTCTCCGGGAGAGGAGCGTCGTCAGATATCGACTCCCCGAGCACCCAGCTCTCGCTGCGCCCCAAGTAGCCGAGGTGCGTGACGAGGACGTCGAAGAGGTTCTGCGCCTCATCATCGATATCGATAGGCCAGCGCACCCAGAGCGCGCCGTCGCCCACATCTGCGAATGTGTCGAGCACGAGGGTCGTCTCCTCGCGCCCGCCGTCGAGCTTTCCGTCGGCATGTAGTGGCGCGAGTGTCCGAGCGCCGCCCGCGGGAGGCGGTACTCGGGCAGAGCGCTGCTCAAGGCTTCGACTAGGCGCCGGCCCTCCGAAGGAACGTCCTCCCAGTGCTGCGTCGAGTACCCACACGCGATCAACGCGCGCACGAGGCGCCACGGGCTCGGTGGCCACTCGACGAGGCCCTCGTTCACATGATGGCCGCCGGGCGTCGCGTGATAGCGGCCGCCGGGGAAGCGCAGGACCAGCGTGGGCATCAGCTGTCTCCGTTGGCCTCGTCGTTGTCAGTCGCCCTCCTGTCGCCGTCGCTGTCCTCTTCTTCTTGGCTGATTCGATCTTCGCGTCGTAGGTCGTCTCCGTCTGGACCATCGCCGACTTGTTCTTCTCGATGGAGGCCTTCAGGTCGACTCGATCGCCCAGCTTCGGCAAGACGAATCCTTCGGGGCGAGTCGCTTTGGGATCGCGCGTCACGGGCTCCAGGTCGCACGCGGTGCGCAGGCGTAGGTCGCCGTCGATGAG
>CAVZDH010000009.1:0-745779 GCA_963774015.1 uncultured delta proteobacterium | reverse complement strand
GTCTTTCGATGGTGGACGTACGTTCCAGATCACATCTTATCATTTTATCTGTTCTTTATTTGGCGGATTCAGTGGAGCGGCGCTGGAGTGCTGGTGCTTGGAGACCGGAAACTGGATCCCAAGGCCGATTACGGTGCGTTGCTATTCCGGGCAGCGTTTGCCAAGAAGGTGCACCTGCTCTGGCTCGGCGTCGGAACCGGTACCGAGAGGATGCTACATCATGTCCCCAATGACTCACTGCACGAAGCGAAGATCCAGCACGTGTTCTACGAATTCACCTGGGACCGATCACGAATGGCACACTGGCGCCGCGATCTGAACGATTTTGCACCGAGGCTCTTTCAAAGCACCACACGGCAAGGCGTCGGACCGTTTAATGTCCGATCTCTCTACTCCTGCTTGAGCAAGCGTTTGCTCGTCGGCGTCCTGAGCAAGGATGGACGTGGTGCCGCATCGGACCGTCGTCGGAGGCTAAAGATGAAAATGTCGCTGCCGCGATGTTTGTTGCGATCGTTGCCTGGTTGGCTGCGGGATGTTTGTTTGCCCAGAGCCCGGAGCGACCTGATGATATGAATCCGGCTCTGTCTCCACAAGAGCGGCGGTGAGGATCGTGTTGCCGCACGCGGTCGTGGTGCAGTTGGCGTCGCAGCCGTCGCCGCTCACTAGGTTGCCGTCGTCGCATCGCTCGCCGCTGGTCTTGATGCCGTTGCCGCACGCGGTGACGGTGCAGTTGTTGTCGCACCCGTCGCCGTTCACCGAGTTGGCGTCGTCGCAGGTCTCGGGGGGGCCGACGACCCCGTTGCCGCAGCTGCTGACGGTGCAGTTGACGTCGCAGCCGTCGCCGTCGTTGGCAGTTGCCGTCGTCGCACTGCCTCGCCGGCGCTGTCAGCGGATGCCGTCGCCGCAGCTCGCGACCGGCATTCGTGTCGCAGCCGTCGCCGTTCGACGGCGTTGCCGTCGTCGCACGCCTCGCCGGCGGTGACGATGCCGTCGCCGCAGCCGGTCGGCGGTGCAGTTGGCGTCGCAGCCGTCGCCGTCGATCGAGGTTGCCGTCGTCGCAGGTCCTCGCCGGCGGTCGCACGACGCCGTCGCCGCAGCACCGTCGACGCGTGCAGTTCGCGTCGCAGCCGTCGCCGGTCGACGCGTTGCCGTCGTCGCACGCCTCGCCGCTGGTCTTGATGCCGTCGCCGCACGCCGCGACCGTGCAGTTGGCGTCGCAGCCGTCGCCGCTCGTCGAGTTGCCGTCGTCGCAGGCCTCGCCGGCGTCGATGATGCCGTTGCCGCAGCGCGGGATGCGTGCAGTTGGCGTCGCAGCCGTCGCCGTCGATCGGCGTTGCCGTCGTCGCACTGCTCTCGGCCGGCGCGCGACTGCACGCCGTTGCCGCAGCGCGCTCGACGTGCAGTCGGAGTCGCAGCCGTCGCCGTCGACCAGGTTGCCGTCGTCGCACTCCTCGCCGCGCGCTGACGACGCCGTTGCCGCAGCGCGTCGGCGTGCAGTTCGGCGTCGCAGCCGTCGCCGTCGATCAGGTTGCCGTCGTCGCACTGCCTCGCTGCCGGTCACGACGACGCCGTTGCCGCACGCGCGTCGCGGTGCAGTTGTCGAGTCGCAGCCGTCGCCGTCGACGGTGTTGCCGTCGTCGCACGCCTCGCCGCGCCGTCGACGATGCCGTTGCCGCAGCGCGCGTCGGCGTGCAGTTGGCGTCGCAGCCGTCGCCGTCGATCGCGTTGCCGTCGTCGCACGCCTCGCCGCCGGTCGACGATGCCGTTGCCGCAGCGCGCTCGACGGTGCAGTTCGAGTCGCAGCCGTCGCCGTCGATCGCGGTTGCCGTCGTCGCACGCCTCGCCGCGCCGTCGACGATGCCGTTGCCGCAGGCGCGTCGCCGTGCAGTTCGAGTCGCAGCCGTCGCCGTCGACGGCGTTGCCGTCGTCGCACTCCTCGCCGCGCGGTGACGATGCCGTTGCCGCAGGCCGTCGACGGTGCAGTTGGCGTCGCAGCCGTCGCCGTCGACGAGGTTGCCGTCGTCGCACTGCTCGCCAGAGATCGAGGATCGTATCTTCGAAAGATCAAGGCCGCGGCCGGTCGAGTGAGAGGACGAGCGCGAGAATGGCGGCAGTAGGGGAACGAAACGCGACGGATTCTCATGGGGATACTCTTCCAGAGCTTGGGGGCTACATCGGCGATGTTCTTCGTCAGGTGGATGGCGGGGCCCGGCGCCCTCCCCGGGGAGCAAGTAGCCACATGCCACGTTTTTTCCCGGATTCCTGCGTTGTTTTCTTGGTTGGTCGGGTTCGGAAGCCGTTCCGCGGACGCACGCCAGGGCTCTGGCTTTTCCCGCACCGGGGCCTCGTGTAGTCCCCGCCATCCACGCGGCGGGAGGAGGCCATGGGGACGGATGCGATTCGGGGTGGACGTGCCGACCGCGATGGCGACGGACGCCTTCGTCGTGGTCGTCGGTTCTCACGCTCCGTGTCTTCGACGTGTCCTGGAGCTTTGGGATTTCCTCGCGCACCATTCACTACCCGGGCATTGTGCTGCGCGAGGGTGGCAATCCCCACGACGCGACCGTCTATCGGGCTCGCTATCCGTCGAGTAACGTCTCTCCCCTCCTGCTTCGCGCTCCGTCCCTCCCCCTCTCTGATCTACGGCGCGCTCGCGCTCGCGAGTGCCGAGCGCGCCTGGTGACCACGATCGTCCTCACGCTGGCGCTCGCCGCGATCGCGCTCCGTGCCGCCGGCGCCCGGGCCCGACCGGCGCCCGGGCCCGCCGTCGCGACCCTCGTCCTGGCGAGCCGGCCCGGGCAGATGAACTTCCTGCTCGGACAACATGCGATGCCGCTCGTGCTCGCGGCCTGCGCCGTGCTCCTCGGCGCGCGCGCGCATCCGACGCTCGCCGTGCTCTACGGCATGCCGCCGGCATCCGGCAACGGCACGCTCGGGGATGTATCTCGCGGCGTTCGGCACGAGCGCCGACAAGATCGATCGGACCGTGACGGTGTGGTGGTCGCGGATCGACGCGCCCTACCTCCTGCATCACGTCCTCGGGACGTCGCTCGGGCGCGCGACGCCGTTGGTGACCGGCGCGCTCGCGCTGCGACGCCTCGGGCGCGCGCGCCACCGACACACACATGACGAGCTTCGGATCGCGATCGTCTGCCTGACCCGATGACGCCCGGCAGCGACCCTCAGTCGTAACTCGGGTCGAACATGAAGCGATAGACGATCAGCTGAGGACGGCGGGCGAAGAGATCGAGCAGCGTCCGCTTCCCGGCGGGACCATCGAGCTCGTAGCGCTTCGCGACGCGCACCATCGGGAGCCGACGCCGCTCGGCCGCGAGCGCATCACGCCGGCGGGTCGCCTCCTTTTCCTTCGCAAGAAGGGCCTTGCGAGCCGTGAGCCATCGTCGCGGGACACGATGCGTGGGCGATTCATCGCTTCCTCCATTCGTCGGCGATCGGCAGCGCACGCCGCCAACCCGGCAACGCGGCCAGATCGTCGTACCACCGCCGGATCTCGGGGTAGGACGCGAGCGGGTAGTCGGCCTCCCCGGCGTAGACCATCCAGGCACCGAGGGAAACGTCGGCGACGGTCGGGCCGTCGCCGCCGGCGATCCATGTCCGCCCGTGGAGCCTGTCGTTCAGGACGGTCGCCAAGGGCTCGAGCTCCGTCGCGGCCCGCGCCACCTCGGCCTCGTTCGGCGACCCGAGCGCCAGGTGCCGTTTCACCACGCGCTCGAAGACGAGCGTGCCGCAGGTCGGTCCGAAGTGGGCCGTTTGCCAGAACTGCCAACGCGAGACGTCGGCTTGCCGTCGCGGATCCGTCGGCCAGAAGCCGCGCTCCGGGCGCTGCGCGGCGAGGTACTGGAGGATCGCGTTCGATTCCCAGAGCACGAAGTCGTCGTCCTCGAGCACGGGCATCCTCTGATTCGGGTTGAGCGCCGTGAACACCCGGCTCCGCTGCTCTCCTTTGAAGAGGTCGACGACGACCGTCTCGAAGGGCAACTCGAGGAGATGGGCAACCGCCAGGACTTTGATGGCGTTCGGCGAAGGCGGAAAGACGTGCAGTCGCATCGGAGGCTCCTTTCATGCCGATGTCGATCCGCCGCCCCTCGTTTCGACAGGCCTACGGAGGGCCGGGCATACAGTACGTCCGGTGCTGCGGCTGGTACTCCGACTCACCCGACGCAGGGACCGACTCTGCGCACCTCGACGGTCGCCCAGGCCGCCGCTGGACACTCGGCGGCGATCGCGAGCGCCTCCTCCTTCGAGTCGCAGTCGAGCAGGAAAAAGCCGCCGACCATCTCCTTGGCCTCGGCGAAAGGGCCGTCGACGACGATGCGCTTGCCGCCCCGCATCCGCACGCGTGCGCCGTCCTCCTCGGGCAAGCGCAGCGACTCGCTCGCGCGCAGCACCCCCCGCTCCTTGAGCGCGGCCGAGAAGCGCATCATCCGTTCGTACCTGTCCTGGCCGACCGCCCGGGGCTGGTTGCGCGTGCCGGGCTCTTCGGTGATCAACAACAAAAAGGCCATGCCTGTCTCCTTTGACGTCGCGGGTCGGCCTATAGTCGAACGGCACGGTCGCAGATCGACATCGCTCACGCCATGACCCCGGAACAGATCGCCGCGCTCTATCGCGACCAATCGGGGGCGATCCTCGCCACGCTCATCCGCCGCCTCGGCGACTTCGATCTCGCCGAGGAGTCCCTGCATGAAGCGTTCGCGGCCGCGATCGACCAGTGGCCGCGCGAAGGCGCACCCGAGCAGCCCGTGGCGTGGCTCGTGCAGACGGCGAAGCACAAAGCCATCGATCGCCTCCGGCGCGGCAGCCTCTATACCGAGAAGCTCGGGAAGCTCGCCGAGATCGCCGAGATCGAGCGCGCGACGGTCGGTCCCGACGCCGACGACCGCCCGATTCCCGACGATCTCTTGCGGCTCCTGTTCACGTGCTGCCATCCGGCGCTCGCGATCGACGCGCAGGTGGCACTGGCGCTCCGCACCCTCGGCGGTCTCACGACGGAAGAGATCGCGCGCGCGTTTCTCGTGCCGGTCGCGACGCTCGCGCAACGCCTGGTCCGGGCGAAGAAGAAGATCCGCGACGCCGGCATCCCGTATCGCATCCCCGAGGCGGCCGACCTGCCCGAGCGGCTCGATGCCGTGCTGGCCGTGGTCTACCTGATCTTCACGGAGGGGCACGCGACCACCCAAGGCGACGCCCCGATCCGCGCCGATCTCTGCGCCGAGGCGATCCGTCTCGCTCGCCTCCTGGTCCGGCTCTTCCCCGCCGCGTCCGAACCGCACGGCTTGCTCGCGTTGCTCCTGCTCACCGACGCGCGTCGGCGCGCGCGGCTCGATGCCGACGGTGACGTCGTACCGCTCGAGGAGCAGGATCGGTCGGTGTGGGATGCGCGCAAGATCGACGAGGGCACCGCGATCCTCGCGGGCCTCGTTCGCGACGGGGCCCTCGGCGCCTACGCGCTGCAGGCCGCGATCGCCGCCGTGCACGCGCGCGCCGCGCGTCCCGAGGACACCGCATGGCCGGAGATCGCCACCCTCTACGGACTGCTCGCGCGCGTGGCGCCGTCCCCGGTGGTCGAGCTCAATCGCGCGATCGCGGTCGCGATGGCGGAGGGCGCCGAACGGGGCCTCGCGCTTCTCGACGGGCTCGAGGCGCGCGGCGAGCTCGAAGACTATCACCTGCTCGCGGCCGCGCGCGCGGATCTCTTGCGACGCGCGGGCCGACGCGCCGACGCGGCCGAAGCGTATCGGCGCGCGCTGGCGCTCGGCGGCAACGACGGAGAGCGGCGTTTTCTCGAGCGCCGCCTCCGCGAGGTCTGCGGCGCGTAATCTCGGCCGCGGGCTCGCGGGAGCGGTGCTGCCGGTGGTCGCGGCCGTGCTGCTCGGCGCGGCCGGCTGCACGCACGCGACTGCCCCCAGCTGCGACGACGTTCCCACCACCGCCGACGGCTGCCGCGAGCGCTGTCACGATCGCGGCGCCGAGATGACGTTCTTCCGCTATGATCCGAGCGCGTACCGCTGCCAGGCGATCTGCTGGTGCGGCAGCGGCGCACAGGACTGACCATCGTGAGCGCGCCCCACGTCATCACCACGCCGGGCCACGCGCACGTCATCGACGAGAGCCCCGCCGCCTCCAAGGACATCGACGCCGTGATGGCGGCGCAGGCGGATCTGGTCGAGATCCTGCACACGCTGCGGCAGGTGGTCTGCGTGAAGGGCTGAGGAGACCTATCGCCAGCGCCCGACCGCGGCCTCTCGACGATCGCCTCCGAGCGGACGATCGTCGCGCGCGGTCGCGGCGGGGTCATCCACTCCCGCCGCGGCCCGCAGCTCCTCGAACGACGCTTCCATCCAGTCGGCAACCTGCGCGAGATCCGCCACCACGTCCCAGTCGGCGACCAAGCCGAGCGACAGACGTCCGTCGTAGCTCAAGAGCGCGATGCCCAGCCCTTGATGGTCGAAGAGCGGGACGTGCGGATGGGCCGCGACCATCGGTGCGTCGAGGAGGAACAGCGGACACGCGGGCCCCGGGATGTTGGTGACGATCAGGTTGAACAGGCGCACCTGTCGAATGAGCCGAACCGACATCGCGATCGCGATCGGCGGTGTCCATTCGGCGGTTTCGACGAGGAGCGAGGCGCTCTGCTCGTCTTGATTGCTTCGCAGCGTGCTCGTGATGGCGGCGATGCGGCGATGGCGTGCGAGCGCGTCCGGCTCGTCGAGCGGCAAGGGCGCGATCCAAGCGGACACGCGATTGCCGGTCTCGCCGCGCTCCGACGTGGCCCGCGTGCTGACCGGTACGAGCACGCGGAAGTCGCCGTCGAGCTCGGCGCGCATGCGGACGTGCATCCGACGCACTCCGCCGCTCACGACGGCGAGGACGACGTCGTTCACCGTGCCCCCGAGCCGCCGGCGCATCTCCTTGATCTGCGCGAGGTCGAAGCTCACCCATTCGACGCGGCGGTGCGGACCGATCGCGCGGTTGATCGGGCTCGACGTGACACGCCCGAGGCCGGTGCGGAGCAGACCCAGGAGACTGCCGAGCCGCGTCCCGATCGCGGCACCGCCGCCCGCGACGACGGCCGGCAGCTGCCGCAACACGGCCAGTGACGCGGCGCCGCGCCGACGGATGTCCTCGGCGAGGAGCGCGGGCGGGCTCGGCGGCGGCGTCGGGCGCCAGGGTTTCGGCGGAGCGACGCGCTCGACCGGTGCCGGGTCGAGCAGCGCGGCGAGAATGTCCATCCCCGCGATGCCGTCGACCAGGCAATGGTGGACCTTGGTGAGCATCGCGAAGCGCCCGTCGGGAAGCCCTTCGATGAACGTCATCTCCCAGAGCGGGCGACGACGGTCGAGCGGCCGCTCGAGGAGCCGCGCGACGAGTGTCTTCAGCTGCGCGTCGGTGCCGGGCGTCGGCAGATGGCTGTGGCGTACGTGGTACTCGACGTCGAACGTCTCGTCGTCGACCCACAGCGGATCGCGCACGACCGGCGTGTAGTGCAGCCGCTGCCGGTAGCGCGGGATCAGATGCAGGCGCGATGCGATGTGATTGCGAATGCTCGCGAAGTCGATGCCGCCGTCCGCGATGCTGAGCGAGCCCGGATCGAACACAGCCGTCAACGCCACGTGCATGTACGCGTTCGGCGTCTCGAAATGCAGGAACGACTGGTCGAGACCCGAGAGCCGCGTGTACTGCGCCTCTCCCATGGTGCGTCTCCCGCCGAGGACGGCAGCAACCGGCATGCCAGCAGCGAACGCCCGCGGCGCGGACGCGGCTTCCGCGCCGTGATGTCCGCGACGGCACCGTGCTGCCGCGCGATTCAGCAGCCGCTCGGAACGTCCGTAGCGAGGAGAGCCGTCCTCGCATATGGTGTGGCGCACGCGTGGGCCAGCAACGTTTCGACCCCTGGGTGATCGCCGCCATCGTGGTCGGCGTGGCGCTGCGCTTCGTGAACCTCGGGGCGGCCCCGCTCTGGTTCGACGAGATGTACACCTACGAGATGCTGCACCTGCCGTGGCACGGCTATCTCGGGAGGGTGATGCACGACAATCAGGCGCCCATCTACTACGCGGCCGCCAAGGCCTGGACGTCGTACGTCGGCTTCTCGCCGTGGATGATGCGCATCCCGGGGCTGCTCGCCTCGGCGGCATGCGTCCCGCTCGCGGCGGCGATCGCGCGCACGGTGACCCGCGAGCGGGGGACCCGCGCCGTCGCGTGGGTCGTCGCCCTCTCGCCTTTCCTGATCCAGCACGCGCAGGACGCACGTCCGTACGCGTTGCTCGCGGCGGTCGCCGCCGTGAACCTTCTCGTGCTGATCCGTTACGTCGAGGGCCGCTCGTCGCACCTCGGCGTCCTCTGGGTCGTCTCCGCGTTCGCCGTCGTCGCGACACACTACTACGGCCTCTTCTTCCTCGCGGGTGAGGGGCTCGCGCTCCTGATCCTCCGCCCGCGCCCGCTGCGCGGGTGGCTGCCGGCCGGGGTGGTGGCGGGCGCGGCGTGCACCGGGCTGGTCCTCGCCGCGCTCCAACGGGCATCGGGAGACTTCGGCGCGGAGTACGTCTTCGGCGGTGCGGCGCTCCCCGGCGTCGTCTGGTCGTTGCTCACGGGGTACACGCTGATGCCGACCTCCGAGCAGCTCCACATGCTCGGGCCGAGCGCGGTGTTGCCCCACCTTCCGATCGCGCTCGCGACCGTACCCGCCTTCGCGATCGTGACGGCGGCGGGCCTTCGCGCGGTCGAACGCAAAGCGCGCGTCGTGCTCCTGGCGACCTTCGGCTTCGCGCTGCTCGCGCCGTTCGTCTACCGCTTGGTCGCCGGGGTCGGCGTGCACCCGCGGTACTTCGCGGCGGCCGCGGCCCCGATCCTCATCGTGACCGGCGCCGGCATGGCGCCGGCGCACTTCCGAAGCCTGCGCGGGATCGCGACGGTCGTGCTCGCCCTCGTGATGGCGTACGCGACCTTCCTCCATCTTCGCGACACCGGCCACGGACGCGAGGACGTCACCGCCGCGGGGCAGTGGCTCGACGCGCACGTACCGCCCGACGAGGAGATCCTCGTGACCTCCATCGAAATGGAGGCCTTCGCACGCTTCACCTGGCCGCATCGGCGCTTTCGCCTCTACCCGACCGACAAGGGCGTGATCCGCCCCGAGCGCATCCAGGCGCTCGTCGAGCAGTTTCCGTTCCAGAATCGGCCGCGCGCCATCTTCCTCGTCGGGCGCGCCTGGGTCACCGACCCCGACGGAAAGCTCCAGAGCGCGCTGGCGCACCGGTATGCAGCCTGTCCGGGAGTCGAGGTCCAGGGCATCCGCATCCACTGTTTCCAGCCCCAGGCGGCGACCGTGGCGAACGCGGACCGATGATCGACGTCGAGGCGCTGGCGACCGCGGTGCTTCGCGGCGATCGCCGCCTGCTCGCGAAGGCCATCACGCTGGTCGAAAGCACCCGCGCGGACCATCAAGACGCCGCGCAGCGCCTGCTCGAGCGGTTGCTGCCCCACACCGGGGCGGCCGTCCGCGTCGGCATCACCGGCGTACCGGGCGTCGGCAAGAGCACGTTCATCGAGGCCTTCGGGCTCTACCTCATCGAGCACGGCAAGCGCGTCGCGGTGCTCGCCGTCGACCCGTCGAGCGCCCGCACCGGCGGCAGCATCCTCGGCGACAAGACGCGGATGGCAAAGCTCTCGGCGTCGCCCGCGGCCTTCATCCGCCCGAGCCCGTCGGGCGGCTCGCTCGGTGGGGTCGCGCGACGCACGCGCGAGGCGATGCTCGTGTGCGAGGCCGCCGGTTATGACGTCGTGATCGTGGAGACCGTCGGGGTCGGACAGAGCGAGATCGCGGTCAGCGGCATGGTCGACTTCTTCCTCGTGCTGATGCTCGCCGGTGCCGGCGACGAGCTGCAAGGCATCAAGAAGGGCATCCTCGAGATCGCCGACGCGCTCGCGATCAACAAGGCCGACGGCGACAACGTCGCGCACGCGCAGCAGGCCGCCGCGCAGTACATCGCCGCTCTGAACCTCTTCCGGCACACGAGCCCGACCTGGGACCCGCCCGTCGTCACGCTGAGCGCGCTCGAGATGCGCGGCATGGACGAGGTCTGGCGCATCATCCACCAGCATCACAACCAGCTCACGGCGACCGGCGAGCTTCAGACCAAGCGCCGCGAGCAACAGCGCGCGTGGTTCTGGAACGTCGTCGAGGAAGGGATCAAGAGCCGCTTCCTCGCTCGCTCCGACGTGCGGGCGCTGCTCCACGAGCTCGAAGCCGCGGTCGCGGCGGGTGAGATGTCGCCGACCGCGGCGGCGCGCCGCGTGCTCGCGCTCTGAGCCCCCGTCCCGATCTCGGACGAGCGCTTGCGGGCGCGATGCCGGCGGCGTTCGGCGTGACGCGCGCGAGCGGGCGAAGCGGCGCGGGCTCAGAATCGCATCGACAGCGCGATGCCCCCGAGGCGGGGTCCGACGTCCCAGCTGACCTTGCGCGGCGCGAGGTCCGAGGTCGTGCCGAACTTCGCCTCGTACTCTGCGAGATCGTCGCCCGCCTTCCAGGGATGGCTGAAGGTCATGATCTCGCCGACCCCGATACCGATCCCCGCCGAGCGCCAGCCGCGCCACTCGTCGAAACCCTCGGCGACGATGAGCCCACCCGCGACGTTGATGCCGATGACCGCGGCATGGCGCTTCCACGACCAGCGCGACGCGCTCTCGCGCGCGTTCGTGCGTAGCAACTCCTCGCCGATCCGGAGACGCTCGCGACAGGCCGACTCGTCGCTCGGGTCGACCACGCGCATCGCGTCCGTCCCCGCCTTGGCCGTCGGCGGATAGAGCGCGAGGCGGCCGACGCCGAACGCGGCCTTCACCGCGCTCACGATGTAGTCGGCGCGCCTGCCGCCGTCGTCCTCGGTGCCCGCCTGCACGCTCGAGACCACGGTCCCGATGCCGTAGAAGCCCGTCCAGCCGGTCCACCACCACTTCGCGTACGGCCGGCGCGCCTCGAGGCGGTCCTCGACGAACCGGAGCCGCTCGCCGGTCCCGGCGCTGCATCGTTCGAAGGCGACGTCGGCGGCACGGGCCGCGGACGTCGCGACGAGAGCGGAAACCACGAGAAACAAAAACGTCACCAGCGCTCGCGTTCGCATGTGGACGCTTCTACCCGCGAGAATCGCGCTAGTCCATTTGCCGGCGGCACATGCCTGCAAACGCTTGCGCGCTGTCGCCGTCGGTCGCACGCGGCCTTGCAGGGCTCCAGGACGGACCTTCCCGCCCGATGGGGCGCGCGCCATGGCGTAGGGCTTGCTCTTTTCGCCCCCTGCATGGGCCTCGAAGCAGCGACGAGCACACGTCCGGACGTCGGCGCGCTGGTCTTTCGCTTCCGGAACGTCGTCGCCCCATGCGCGCTCGCCGCCATGGCGATCAGCGCGCGCCGCGCGGACTTCCTGGTCCCTCGCACGCTCGATCCCTGGGTCGCGGCGCTCGGGGTCGCCGCCATCGTCGTCGGCCTCGCCCTGCGGTTCGCGACCGTCGGCCGGAGCAGGATCCGGCGCAGCGGCGTCCACAAGTCGCTCGCGGTCCCGACGCTGTACGTCGACGGCCCCTACGCCTGTTGTCGGAACCCGCTCTACGTGGCGAACGCGATCATCCTCACGGGTCTCGCGGCGGTGTTCGACTCGCGATGGATGGTCTTCGCCGGGCTCCCGGCGGCGTGGATCGCGATCGCCGCCGTCGTCGCAGCCGAGGAGCGCACCCTCGCGGCGAGATTCGGCGCGCGCTACGGCGACTACTGCGCGCGCGTACCGCGCTTCGTGCCCCGCGCGCCTCTCGCCTTGCTCTCGCTGCGCGGGCTCGATTGGGGGCGCGCGCTCCGGAAAGAGCACGACCCGATCTTCGCCACGATCTCCGCGGCGATCCTGCTGAGCACCGTCGAGGACATGGCGCGACATCACGGCCCGAGCGATGCCCTCCCGACGCGCGTCGCGATGTGGCTGGTCGCCGCCGCGGCCTGGATGGCCGTCCGCGTCGCCAAGCGCGCGGGTCGTCTCCGCGCCATGACGATGAGCCGCGTCCGACCCCCGCTCTTCGTCGGCACGACGGTGCTCGTGCTCTCGGGCGCCACCGTGCTCAGCGTCGCGCTCGCCGTCGGTAGCGGCGCGCTCACCGTCGACCGCCTCGTCGAGGCATGGCTGCAGGGCTATCCGCCGAGCGTGCTGCATCGCATCGCGTACGTCCTGGACACGAGCGCGCGGGTGACGCTCGGCGCGATCATCGTCGCCGCGCTCATCGTCGACGGCCGGCGCCGGCTCGACGCGTGGGTGGGCGCGCTCCGCGTCGCGAGCGGCGCCTTCGTCGGCGAGCTGCTGAAAACCGCCTGCGAGCGCCTGCGACCGTCCGCGCTTCCGAGCATGACGACCGGCAACAGCATTCCGAGCGGGCACATCATGAACACGACGTTGGTCGCGGTCGTCGCCTGGGAGCTCGCGGATGCCCTGCCGCGGAGCGTGCGGCGCGTCGCGCGCGGCGCGGCCGTCGCGACGGTCGTTGCTCAGGCGTTCGCACGGGTACTGCACGGCAGTCACTGGCCGAGCGACGTGGCCCCCTCGGTGCTGCTCGGCGTGACGTGGATGCTGGTGGCGGAGCGCATCTGGCGCGCCGAGCGATGGCGTGTGCCGCTGGTGGTCGCGGGAACGGCCGCCTACGTGGTCTTTCTCGTCTTTCCCGGCCTGCGCTTCCATCTCGTGTCCGCCATGGATCGTCCGCGCATGGCGGTCGCGTTCTGGGACGCGGCGGCCGCGGCCGCGCTCGTGCCGACCGATGCCGAGCCCGCGTCACCGACGGCGGCCCATGACGCACGCTCGTGGTCGGTGAGGCTCGAGAGCCCGGCCGCGACGCCCGACGCGGTCGAGCTCGTGATCGGCGCACATTGCCGCAACGGGGAGAGCGAGCGCTGCCGCCGAGTGCGACTCTCGGTCAACGGCTCACGCGCCCTCGCGCTGCCCCTGCACTGCGGCTGGCATTGGTACTCCGCGCGCGCCCCGGCCGTCGCGCTCCGGCGCGGTATGAACACGGTGGTCCTGCATGCACCCGTCGGTTGCCCGCCCCCGAAGCTCGGCGTGCAATCGCTGGCGCTGGTGGTCGATCACCCGCCGCCGGTCACGCCCGTGGCGCTCGCCCCCGCCGGCCCGCACGCATGACGCGCGGGCCGGCGTACGCGAGCGTGCTCGGCCGATCAGGAGTCGGTGCACGCCACGAGGATGTCCTCGGCCTCGAGCTCGGCGAGGATCTCCACGTCCTCACCCGCATCCGCTCCGTGCCGGCGTGCCTCGGCGAGAAGATCCTCGCGTGCGACCCCGTCCGTCGCACGCGCGAGCAGCGCGGCGAGGCCCGCCGCCAGCGGCTCCACGGCGACGTCGCCGTCCACGCTCGGCGCGACGACCAGTACGGGCTCGTCCTCCGCACCGAGGCCGACGAGCGCGCCGCCGCCGCGGAGCGCGGCAAGGAGCGCGAGGGCGCCGGTCGGCACGTGCAGCAGGCGCGCGCGCGGCGTGAGACGGAGACGATCGCGGGCGGCGGGCGTATGCGCCGGGGGAGACGAAGCGATCGGCGGTGCGCGTCGCACGATTCGCGGTGCGCGGCGCACCATTCGCGGTGCGCGTCGCACCAGTGCGATCGCCTGCTCGAGACCTGCGACCGCCCGGACGCGCCGGTCGGGCGCGCGCATCGCGTGAGCGCCGAACGCGAGCGCGAGCGACCCCCGGCTCTGCACGGCCGCGTGGAACTCCTCCGAGGCGAAGAAGCCGGCGACGTGCGCCGCGGCGAGCGCGCACGTCGCCGGATATTCCTCCGTGAGCGCCGCCAAGACCCGCTGCGGGCGCGCCGGGTCGGTTCGCCACGCGGCGGGCGGCTCGGCGACCAGCCACGCGCGCTCGGCAGCCGTGAGCTCGAGGTCGCCGAGCGCGTGCTCGGGATCGGCATGCACCCGTGCCGCGAACGCGGGGTCGTGCAGCAAGCGGATCATCACGCGCCGGAGCGCGACGTGGCTCATGGGTCGCTCGCGACGAGCGCCGGGCGCGCGTCGGTCAGCACGGCCTGCAAGCGCGTGAAGCCCGCGAGACACTCCGCCATCGGGTTGCGCTCGCATTCGAAGACGACGGCGCGGAGCTCGTCGGCCGCGGGCACGAGGGCCTCCACGATAGCCCACGTGTCGGCGAGGACGGCGGGCGTATGATCGTCGTCGATCCACGCGTAGCCTTGGTGCCGTCGTTCGCTGCCTCCCGCGACGTGCAGCTCGACGACCCGCTCGCAGGGAAACCCGTCGAGACCCGTGAGCGGCGCATGCCCGCGGAGGCGCTGGTAGATCGCGAGGTGGGCGGCGTCGAGCAGCATGCCGGTGTCCGCGCGTTCCATCACGCGGGCGAAGAAATCGAGGAGGTGGAGATCGCCGAGATAGACGTGGCCCGGCGGATTCTCCGGCAGCACCTCGTAGCCCGTCGCGTCGCGGAGACGCACGATGCCCTCGGCCATGGCATCGGCGGCCTCGCGCGTGAGGATCGGAGGCAAGAGCAGCATGTGCCCGCGCTCGCGACGGCCGAGATGCCACATGCCGGCATCGCCGCAGAGCCATGCGGGGCGGATCGCCGCGGCGAGCGCGCGCACCTCGTCGAGCCACGGCTCGTCGAAGTCCTCGGGCTCGTCGAGGTTGACGTCGAGATAGTGATAGGTCGTCGGCAACCCACGATCGACCCACGCGCGCGCATGCCGGTCGATCCCCTTCGCCGTCTCGACGCCGATCTCCAGGAAACGCGCGTACGAAGGATGCGCGTCGCGAAGTGCCAGGACGTCGAGC
Organism: uncultured delta proteobacterium; assembly: GCA_963774015.1. Lineage (GTDB taxonomy): Bacteria > Desulfobacterota > Binatia > UTPRO1 > UTPRO1 > UTPRO1. The sequence continues at coordinate 730,937 of CAVZDH010000009.1, read as the reverse complement.
GCGCACGCCGCATCGCCGACGCCGTATTCGGTGGAGACGCCGAGCCCGAGGTGCGGCAAACGACGAACGCGATCCTCGAACCCCATGGCCTGTCGGGCGATAGCACGTCACTTGCCGCGCTGACCACTCGCCCGTGCCGCGACGCCCGCGCCACGACTTGTGAGCCTCCCCGCTCACTGATACGCGCTGAGGCTCGATGACGATCCGTCGCACGCTTTTGCTCGCGGCGCTCGCGCTGCCTCTCTCCCTTCCCGTGGGCGCGCGCGCGGAAACCACCATCGGACGCGCCGTAACCGTCGACGAGCTCTCCGCGCAGGCGATGCACGAGTGCGAGGAAGGGCAGGTCGCGGCGACGCGCGACCTGCGCGTCGCGCACTTCGAGCGCGGGCAGTCGATCGCCGAACAGGCGACCGCGCTCGACGACAAGAACGCCGCCGCGCACTTCGCGATCTTCTGCAATCTCGGCGAGATGCTGCGCGTGGACGGCGAGAAGATCACCTCGCTTCTCGGCTTTCGCAAGATGATGCAGGAGCTCGACCGGACGCTCGAGCTGAACCCCGATCACCTCGACGCGCTCTCCGCCAAGGGCGTGCTCCTGATCCGACTGCCCACGTTGCTCGGCGGCGACGCCTCCCGCGGCGAACGCATGCTCGAACGCGTGCTGCGCGAAGACCCCACCTGCATCACCGCGCGCCTCACCCTCGCCGAGGTCTATGCCGAGCGCGGCGGCCGCACCGACGCGGTCGCCCTCGCCGCGCAAGCCCGCGAGCTCGCCCGCGCGAGCGGCCGCACCGACAAGATCGCGAAAGCCGACGCGACGCTCGCGAAGCTGAAGGCCGAGCCCGGAGAGATCAGCGCCGGCCTCAGCGTCAACACCTGCCCCGGCCAACCCGGCACCCGCTGTCCCCCCAAGATCACCACCGCCCGCGCGCCCTAGGGAACCTCTGCACAGGTGGGTTCCGAGCGAGAAGTGCGAGCCGCCCCGAGCGCAAGGCGCGAAGCCCGACCGCGTATCCGAACGATACGCCGAGGGCATCGCGCCGCCGTCGATCGGGGATGGATCGCGCTTCGTAGCCGGGAGCCACCTGTGCAGAGGTTCCCTAGGCGGCGGTTCCCGCCAGGCTGCGTCCGACGACGCAAGCGCTCGCGCGCGAAATCTCATGGCAGAGGCGTACCGCCGAGTCGGATGAGCTCCCGGAGGCGCGGCGTCTCGCGCTCGAGCCATTGTTCGACCCGGCATTCGTGCTGGCGGCCGACGCAGCCCGCGAGCGCGTTCGCGGAATCCAACGTCGGTACGCCGAGGCCGGTGCACGTCGACGCCACTGCCGCATAGCCGAGACCCGAGGGGGCGAGCACGTCGGCGAACGGAACGGAGGCGCACCCCTTGGCGATGGACGCCGCGAGCCTCGCCTCGATACCGGTAACGGGGCGTGCGAGCAGCCCGATCGCCTTGGCGCAGGCCGCCTCCGCGCCCGCGAGACAGGGCGGGGCCGCGCTGCCCTGGTCGAAGACGCAGCCCTCGAGCGCACGCGCGCATTTCGCGACGGTCTTCGTCGTGGCGCGCGCGAACTTCGCACCGGCGATTTGCACGGCCTTCCCGCAGCGCTCGACCGCCTGCGCCCGCGCCGCATCGCCGACTCCGAGGCCGCCGCCGTCGATGCCCGGCACGAGACACGCGAGCGCGCCCGCGTCCCGTCCGACGAGCGTCAGGAGCTCCGCCGCGCGCGGCGACTCGAACGCGAGGAGCTCGTCGGCTCGACACGCGTGGCCGCGCTGCACGCAGCGCGCGACCTCGGCGATCGTCGTCGGGGTGCTCGCGCCGTCCGCGAGACACGGCGCATCCTCTCCGGCGAACCCGAGGCCCACGACGTTTCGGAGGTCCGTCGCCGCGACGCCGGCGCACGCCTTGCCGACCATGCCGACGAGCACGGCCTCGTCGGCCGGAAACGCCGCGAGCTCCTTCGCGCAGACCTGCCCCGCCCGCGCGAGGCAGCCCACATCGCCCGGCCGCCGCTGCACGCACCTCGCGGCGGCCGCAACGCACTTCTGGAGGCGGCCGAGTCGGCGCGTCCCGTAGCGCGCGCCCGCTTTGCGAAGGCCGAGCGCGCAGCGCGCGAGCGCCGTCCCGACGTCGCCGGTGAGACCTTGGCCGCCGCCGTCGGCCGGCGCGGCGCAATCCGCGTCGGCACGATCCACGTCGCCGTCACCGTCGTCATCGAGACAATTGCCGCAGTCTTCCGCGCGTCGGGGTCGGCGACGCCGTCGGTGACACGGTCGGCGCGGCGGTGAAGGTCGGGGTGGCGCCCGGACCGGGCGTGGTCGTCGCGGTGCGCGTCGGGGTCGAGGTGGGCGTCGGCGTGCCGGTCGGACCCGGCGGCGCGCCGGAGTCGAGCTCGTAGGCACCGAGGTCGAGCGTCGCATCCATCGGGCGAGGCGTCTCGTCCTGATGCTTGGCATACTCGTGAAGCACTGCATGTGCGGGCAGCGCCGCCGCCTCGAGGGGCGTGCCGGCGTCGCGGCACGCCGACCCGCTCTGCAGATGGAAGTCCTGTCCCGCCTCGTCGACGAAGGCGGGCGACGTTCCCGTCACGTTCGGGACGGGCGTCGTGATCGTTCCGGTGAGGCCGCTGTGACTCGCGACGAACCCCGTCTTGAACCAGTTGCTGCGCAGCGCCAGCTGGCCCGCCGAATCGAGCATCGCGAGCTTGTCTGCCGCTCGCCGTCACGTAGACGACGTTGTTCCGCACGTCGGCGCTCTCGTCGTTGGTGGAGAGCCGCAGGAGCGTCGTGTTCCCGGTACGGGTGGAGACCACGGTGTTCTCGTAGAAGTGGAGCGTGCCCTTGCGGTAGATCGTCTCGTCGCCGCTGTCGCCGCCGTAGTGGACGATCTGACTGTTGCCCGCCCCGTCCGGCTCGATCAGCACGTTGCCGTAGACCCAGGTGTCGCGGTAGCGCGGGTCGACGATCAGCGACGGGTCGTCCTCCGCGTCGACGAGGTCGAGCTGGCGGTTGCCGCTCTCGATCCAGTTGTAGCGCACCACCGTCCCGATCGACCGGTCCTTGAGCGCGTTGCCGTTGCAGCCGGCGCACAGCGGACCGAAGCGGTTGTATTGGAAGACGATGCCCACCGCCGCCGTGTAGTTGTTGTGCTCGAAGGCGCTCCCGACGTTGCCGTTGTCGTAGAGATAGTTCTTCTCGACCAGGACGTCCTGCGTGTCGCCGTTGTAGATGCCGATGAACAAGCCGTTGCCGGCATCGTGCATGCGGCAGCCGCGAATCACGAGATGTTGGCCGCGCTCGACGTAGATCGCGGCGGCGTTGGCGGCGTAGGCGACGCCCGCAGTGCCGGCGTCGTCGGTGAAGGTGTAGCCGGGCTTCGCACTCTGGAGATCGAGATTCTCGATCACGATGTACTGCGGAAGGACGTCGGGGCTGGCGGTGCCGATCTTCAGCAGCCCGCGCGCTTCGTTGGTGTAGTCGAGCTGGAGGCGCGTGGTGGCGCCGTCACCGCTGATGACGGGCAGGTCGCCGCTCGCGTCGGGAATGCCGCGGACCGTGATCGGTTGCGCCGCCGTGCCGGCACGACTGATGACCCATTTCTCGCGATACGGGGTCGCACGCCAGTGGATCTGCACCGTGTCGCCGGGCGCGAGCGCCTCCCACGGCACGTCGCCGACGTTCGCGAGCGGCTGCCCGGGGCCGACGTCGTAGGTCGTGGCACCCGCCGCCGCTGCGACCGACGTCACGATCACGGCCGCCACGAAGAGGCACCGCACGAGCGACATCCGTACATGGGTAGTCGTGCGCATCGGACCGGGCAAGAGCGAAACGCCGTGCGTGATGTCGCGGCGAATCACCGCCGCCGGCGAGGCCAGGAGGGAAGCTAGGGAACCTCGGGATCGACCGTGAGATAGCCGGCGACCGTCTTCCGCGCGAAGGCGCGCCCGGCGGCGGCATCGTACGGTGCGCCGTCGTCGAGCTTCTCGGCGTACTCGAAGAGCGGCATGAAGAGCTGCCCTTGGTCCGCCGGTGCCCGCATCGTGAACGTGGCATGGCGGCGCGCGATGTCGGCCCATGCATGCCGCACCTCCGCCCAGAAGGGCTCGGTGCGCTCCTCGTACCGCCGGCCGGCCGAGTCGTCGAAGCCGACGATGCGCTCGAAGCGGCTGAGGCCGATCTCCTTCGCGAGCACCGGCGCGGCGCCCGCCGGACGCCCCGCGGCATCGAGGACCGTCTTCAGGTTGTTCTCTTCGTAGACCCAACCCGTCGGAGTGATCGTCACCCGGTTGGTGCCGATCAGGACGTCGTAGTCCTTGCGCACCGCCCATTCGCGACGCGGCAGCGGGCGCCACGTCGTGCCGCTCTTCCAGGTGGAGACGTTGCCGAAATGCTCCCAGCGACCCACGGCCTCGTAGCGCGGCGAGTCGTCGACTTGGTAGACCGCCTGCGTCCACGCTCCGCGCACCGCCGCCGGCGACAGCACCTCGCGCCCCCACGTGAGACGGCCGCGATAGGTGAGCAGGTCGCGGTCCTCGTAGCGCCAGTCCTGACGCCAGTGCTTGGTGACGAACGGGCCGGCGACCTTGCCGTCGTCGCCCTTCATGAACATCACGAGCACGTGCTGCAGCGAGATGAAGCGTGGCTCGTCACGCACGACCGCGACGTACTCGGTGCCCCACGATTGATAGGGTCGGTCGGGCCTGAAGTCGGGACGGAAGCCGATCACCTCGAGGAAGTCGAAGCTCGTCCGATAGGTGCCCGCCATCGCCAGGATCGCCCGGCGGTCGCGCTCGAGCGGCGTCAGATTCGGCGCCCGCAGGCGCTCCCATGCCGCGCCCGGCTCGCTGTTGAGCGTCACGTCGGGCCCGTGCGACGTGCCTCCGCGCGGCGCCATCGACCCGTCGTCGATGCCGTAGCGCCACGCGAACGTGAACTGCCGCGTCGTCGCCGCCGAGCGCGCCGGCGCCGTCGTGCTCGCGGCCGGCGCGAGCGGCTTCACGCGCCCGCAGGCGACCGCCCCGACCAGCATCCCCGCCACGATGAACAGTCGCGTCGTCGTCATCCCGGCATCGTGCCGGCGACGCGACGAGGTTGCAACGCGGGCGGCGCCGGTAGCGGGTCGGTTCGAGTCCGGTCAGCCGTTGCCCGGACTCGTGAGCTTCTTCCAGGTCGGCTCGTCGACGACTTCTTGGCGATACGTCGCATGGCAGCCGATACAGGCCTGGAGCGTTCGGTCGAGCGCGGAGAGGACACCCGCACGGTCGCCGCGTCGGGCTGCCTCGGCAATCGTGTCGGCCGTGTGGTGGAAGTCCAGCGCCCTGGCGGTGAATCCCGGCGTCGCGGCACCCATGTGCTCGCACATCTGCCCCATGGCTTCCGAGTACCCGATACGTCCGACCGCCGTGGCGACGGCTCCCATGTCGTCGTGGGCGACGGCGGCGATGATCGCTTGGACGGCGGCCAGATGCCCGCGCATGTTCTGCTTCTGATGCTCGGCCATCGGCGCCTGGAGGATGAGCGGCTGCCGCGTGTCGCCTCCGCTGCTCGACATCATCGAGGGCTCCTCGGCTCGGGTGCGCGCACACACGAGGACCAGGGCGAAAAGCATCGCGCCGATCACGACGGCTCGGAACCTCATGAAATCCATCATAGCCCCGCGTCCGGCATCGGACCAACCCGGCCGGCATCTTCAACTACACGTCCCGTACCTTCGGGATTGAACAAGCCCGAACCTATCTCGCGGGCCTCCATGCCCAGCTCGAGGAGCTGGCCGCACACCCGCGGCGCGGCCGCAGCGCCCATGAGCTCGCCGCCGGCCTTCGGCGCTCCGAGTACCAAGCGCACATCGTCTTCTAGGTCCCGCTGACAGCCGGGGTGCGCGTCATCCGCGTGCTACACCGGAGCATGGACACGCCGAGGCACCCCTAAAGGTCGAGTGCCAACGTTTTTGTCGGCTACCGGAGTCGATGGCTCATTCTGACGCAAGAATCTGACGCGCCAGTTCGCACATCGAGATAGAGCGAGGAGCATCCGGGAAAGGAATCACTCCACCCGCCGTCTTACGGGAAGACCCTGACTGTTTCGTCGAAAGCAAGGGGCGGGCGGCGTTCGACTATGTCGATCGCGTTGGCACGACGCTGCTTCGGACGACCGATGGTGGGCACCGTTGGACGGAAACCTCCGGCGGCTTCGCGATTGGCCGACTCCGTGCGCTCATGGCGAACGGAAACTGAAAGGAAGATCGTCCCAATGGTGGCGGTACTGCGAATGATTCTGTACGCGATGTTTGCCGTGAGTGTCGGTTGTGGAAGTGGGGGGAGCTCGGGCAACGACAACCGCGACCCTGATCCCACAAGCACTCCCGCTGCCACCGCGACCCCGCAACCGACACCCGAGGACCGCGCGAGCGCGTGGAGTGTCGGTGACCGTTCGGAGCCGGGTGGCCCCGACACACCGGGACGGGTAGAGGGTATCATTCTTCGATCGACCGACGCCGGGGCGCACTGGACGCAGACCCTCAGCGTGGAGGGTGCGGGGTTCGAGGGCGTTTCCTTTGCTGATGCGTCGCGTGGCTGGGTCGTCGGTTTCAGCGGAGGTGCGGGCGAGATCCTGCGATCGGATGACAGCGGCCTGACCTGGGCCAGTCAACGCGCGGCGGTTCCGCTTGACGGGATCTTCAGCCTGCATGCGGTGCAAGCGCTGTCGCGCGATACGGTTGTTGCGGTCGGCGGCGGCGTACCTCTCCAGGGAACGGGGGATGCGCCAGGGCTCCTCCTCCGAACGGAGAACGCAGGGGCCACGTGGACGGTCGTGCCGATTCCCACTGGCGGTGGGGGTGACTCGACGCGGACCCGCCTCGTCAGTGTGTGCATCACGCCCGGGGGCACCGGCCTGGCGGTCGGCTCGGGCACGAGCACGCGGCTCGTGGTCCGCACATCCGACCACGGGATGTCGTGGACGGATATCACCACCCGCGTCGTGGGCTCGACCGCGGGCGAATTGCTCGACGTGGCCTGCCACGAGGACGAATTCTGGGTTGCGACCACTGGCAACACCTTAGCCGGAACCTTTGTGCGATACTCCGCGGACCGCGGCGCAACGTGGCGTGATGCTCTACCAGTCGAGCTCAATACCGGCATCGTGGGCATCAGTGCTCCGGGGCGCGGCGTGGCCGTAGCGGTCGGCGGGGATGCGATGAATCAACCGCTCATCCTTCGCACCGAGGACGCAGGAGTCACCTGGACGCGCCAGCCGATCGAGGGAATCGCGACAGAGTGGTCTTTGAACGCCGTCAGTTTCGCGGGGCCTAATGATGGCACGGCCGTGGGGGCTCCGTCGGGTCTGCCTCCGGGAGAAACCGGTTCTCTGACGGCCCTTTCACCTACAGAGGGATCATCCACCTGGACGCGTGGCGAATCCTTGGAGGGGTTTGTCTCCCTGTATGATGTTGCTCGCATCCCGTGAATGCCAGGAGGTTTGAATGACCACGACAATTAGGGCTGTTGTTTCCCAAAGGGACGCGGTTCCACATTTGCCGGGCCGCAACTCACCGAGGAGTTCCGCGACGAGACGGGCCGCGTGCGCACCACCTTCGTGTGGCGAAAGGAGCCGTGATGTCCGACATCAAATCGATGTCCTGTCTCGCCGCGCGATCGCGCGCGGCACGCTGCTGCCGTCGTGACCCGTCCGCGCCGACCGTTGCGAGAGAAGCGACCAGTGGCTACGACGCTGACGACGCGCCGGAACGGGCGGCGGCGCGCCGAGAGCTCCCTCGCGCCCACGACGCAAGGAGATTGACCATGACGACAACGTTGCGACGCAGCATCCAGGTCGGCGCGATCCTGACGGTCTTCGGCGCAGGGTATTTCTGCGGGTCGGTCACCGAGCGGCGCGCGATCGCCGACATGAACGAGCTCGGCGGGGCCGTCGGCGGCGCCGCGATGAAGGAAGCCGCGGGCGGCAGCGGCATGGTCGGCCAGGCTGCCAAGCTCGGCACCGCCATCACCGACATGCAGGGCCAGGTCGACGGTCTCCAGAAGAACCTCGAGACCCTCAAAGCCATCAAGGGCGCCCTCGGGGGTTGATCACGGTCGCCGCAACGCGATGACGGCGACGCGGTCGAGCGCCGAGCAGGGTCGAGATGCGAGGCAACGAAGCCGATCGACCCTTATCGGCGCTCCGCGCGGAGCTCTTGCAGCGTCGCCGCCATCTCCTCCGCCAAATCCGCCACCGCCGCGCTGAGGGCGTTCACGCCGCCCTCCGTCGTCGCGACCGTTGCCTGGCGGGCGTGCTGCGACTGCTTGATGCGAAGGATCTTGCGCGCGGTGTCGCGAACGGCCCAGCGCGCGGTCAGCTGCGCGCTGCCGTCGGTCCCGGCCTCGAAGCGCACGACCACGACCTCGATGAAGAAATCCGGGGTCACGGTCGGGGCGGTCGTGAGGCTCGCGACCCGGTCGCTCGCGAGATCCCTTCCGAGGTCCTCGACCAGCACTTGCGTGAAGTTCTGGACCAGGGGCTCGGCCCAGCGCTCGGTGAGGGCGTACTTGAGCTCGCTCGGGCTCAGGCGCACGGCCACCTCGTTGCGGTCGAGATAGGCCGGCAGGGTCACCGGACCGACGACGACGCTCGGACCCTCGGGTCCGTTCGGCACCGCGGCGTCCGGCGCCCGCGCCGAGAGCGTGTAGAAGCGGGACGCATCGTGCCGCGGAGGAAGCAGCGTGCAGCCCGCGATCAGCACCGCCACCGCAACCGGGACGAGTCTCATGGGGTGTTCACCTCCCGCCCCCGTACCAGGGCGCTCGGATTCCGTTCGAGATAGTCGGCGAGGAGTCGAATCGACCGCGCCGTGCCGCGCAGCTCCTCCAGCACACCGACCAGCTGCCCCGCGAGCGGCGAGCCCGCGTCGGCGAGCCCCTGCACGCTCTGCAAGGTCGCACGCGCCTGCTCGACGGCGACCGCCGAGCGCTCCGACGTCTCCTGGATGCTCGCGATCAGCGGCTCGCTCCGTTGATCGAGATCGTGGGCGAGCCTCTGGACGCTCGCGAGCGTCGCGTTCAACGAGGCCAGGGTGTCCGGCAAGGACTGCAACGCCTTCTGGAGACCGGGGGCGTTGACGGTCGCGTTGATGCCGTCGATCGCGGCGCGGAGCGCCCGTCCGAAGCCGTCGAAGTCGATCTGCTTCAAGTTGGCGATGATCTCGGCGGCGGCCTGCTGCGCCTGCTCGAGCGTGGTCGGAATCGTCGGGATCTCGTTCAGGCCGGCCTCGGGCGGTGCCACCAGCACGGCCGGCGTTTCGGGATGGTAGTCGAGCTGCACGAAGAGCAACCCGGTCACGATGCTCTGCGAGTTCAGCTGGGCGCGGAGACCGCGATCGATCGCCGTCTTCAGACGCGACCGGTCGCTCGGCAGACGATCGGCCCCGTGCGCGATGATCTTGCGATTGTCGATCTCGACCCACACCGGGATGCGCGCCTCCTCGCCGAGGTCGAGCTGAATGCTCGTGACGGCGCCGATCTCGACGCCCTTGAACTTGACCGGCGACCCGACGCTCAACCCGTCGACGGAGCCCGAGAAGTACATCACGAACGGGGTCGTGTCCGCGAAGAAGCGGCCCGAGCCGAAGACCACGATGCCCGCCACCGCGAGCGCGATCGCGCCCACCACGAAGGCGCCGATCACGACCGGATTCGCCTTCCTACCCATGACTGGCCTCCACGCTCGCCCCCTCCTCGCCGCGCGTCAGGAACCGCCGCACCTTCGGATCGGTGTCCGCGCGCGCCAGCATGTCGTGCGGCGAGCCTTGCGCAATGATCGTCTTGGTCTCGATGTCGAGGAAGACGCTGTCGGTCGCGATCGCGAAGATGCTCGGCAGCTCGTGCGTCACGACCACGATCGTCGTTCCGAGGCTCGCCCGCAGCTCGAGGATCAGATCGTCGAGCTGCCGCGAGCTGATCGGGTCGAGACCGGCAGACGGCTCGTCGAAGAACAGGATGTCGGGGTCGAGCGCCATGGCACGCGCAATGCCGGCGCGCTTCCACATGCCGCCGCTGATCTCGGCGGGAAAGAAATCCTCGAAGCCCTTGAGACCGACGAGCGCGAGCTTCAACGACGCGACCTCGCGGATCTCGGCGTCGCTGAGCTTGGTGTACTCCCCGAGCGGGAGGCCGACGTTCTCGACGAGCGTCATCGAGCTGAAGAGCGCGCCGCCCTGATACATCACGCCGAAGCGCTGCAGCATGTGCTGGCGCGTCGCCTCGTCCGCGTGCGTGAAGCTCTCGCCGTCGTATCTGACGTCGCCCTTGGTGGGCTCGTTGAGGCCGATCATGTTGCGCAGCAACGTGCTCTTCCCCGAGCCGCTCGCGCCCATGATGACGAAGACGTCGCCGTGGCGAACGGTAAAGCTCAGGTCGTGCATGATGACGCGGTCGCCGTAGGCGATCGTGAGGTCTTCGACCGTGATGTGGGCGTCGGTGTGCTCGGCCATTCGCTCAGATCCCGAGAATGTAGAACACGACGGCGAAGATGCCGCACGCGACGATGATGGCGACGATCCCCGTCACGACCGCCGACGTCGCCGCGTCGCCGACCGCCGACGAGCTGCTGCCGGACTGCAAGCCGCGGAGGCACCCCGCGACCGCGACGAGCACGCCGTAGACCGACGCCTTGAGGACGCCACCCGCGAGATCGGAGAGCGCGACGGCGTGGAAGGTCTGGTTGAAGTAGGTGACCGGCGGAAGCTTCAGCATGCCGATCCCGATGAGCGAACCGCCGAGCACGCCGAGCGCATCGGCATAGAGACAGAGGAGCGGCATCATCAGACAGAGCGCCAAGAGGCGCGGCAGGACGAGGAAATCGAGCGCGGAAAACCCCATCGTGGTGAGCGCGTCGATCTCCTGCGTGACCTTCATCGTACCGAGCTGCGCCGCGTAGGCCGCGCCCGTGCGCCCCGCCATGACGATCGCCGTCATGACCGCGCCCATCTCGCGCACGATCGCGATGCCGACGAGATCGGCGACGTAGATCGTCGCCCCGAAGCGCTCGAGCTGGACCGCCCCCACGAACGCGAAGATCGTGCCGACGAGAAAGCTGATGAGCGTCACGATCGGCAGCGCGTCGGCGCCGGCCTGCTGCACGAGCAACCAGAAGTCGCGGGCGCGAAAGCGCGCCTGCCCGCGCACGAGGCGCCCGCAGGCGAGCGCCACCTCGCCGAGGAAGGCCAGCATGGCGCGCACCTCGTCCCAGGCGTCGAGCGCGACCAGCCCGATGCGCGCGAGGCGCGAGCTCGGCCGCTCGACGTGGCCCGCCTGTTGCCCGCGCACACGGGTCGCGAGCGCGAGCAGCCGACGCAGACCTTCGGGCAACGACGCCTCGTCGATGGGGATTCGCCGCTCGGCCGCGATGTCGCCGGCGCGGATCACGAAGCTCATGAGGCCGCTGTCCCAGGGCCCGAGACCGGCGAGGTCGAACGTGAGCCGGCTCGGCGGGGGGCCGGTCGCGAGCGCGCGCTCGACCGCGGCGACCGGCGGAACGCCGGTGTCGAGCGTCCACGCCCCGGTCAGACGAACGACGAGGGCGCCGTCGTTCGATCGGCTGAGCGTCATGTCGCCGCGTGTGCGCGCCGCCTCGGCCATCCGTGTCGTGCCGAGGGCTACCACGTTTCGCGCTCCTCGCCACGCGCGGTTTCACTCCCCTCCCGCGACGTGCTAGCGACGGGCGCCATGAAGGCGTCCGAACGATGGTGCGCGGTCCTCACGGCCGCGCTGGTTTTCGGAATGGCGAACGCCCCCACGGCATCGGCGGCGGGTTGGGAGATGCGCGAGTTCGAGACGCCGCTCGGCGACAAGGCGGTGGGCCTGTTGGTCGCCGCGAAGGGCCGATCCGACGTCCATCTCGGCATCGGCTGCGACGGCGACACGGGCACGCGTTGGCGCGGCGTCGCCGTGATCGAGGAGCCCGACAGTCGCGCCGGGCTCGGCATGAGCGGTGACGTCCGGGTCCGCTTCGGCGAGACCGCCGCCCGCGACCTCTGGTCGGTTCGTACCACGGCGACCGAGCGCCGCGTCTTCCAAGCCCCCGAGTCGACGAAGCTCGCGCGCCGGATGCTCCGCGAAGAAACCGCGAACCCGAACGCGGCGATCACGATCGAGATCGCCGGCATCAACGGCACGCGCGTCGCATTGACCTTCCCGCTCGCCGGTCTCGGGGCCAAGATCGACAAGCTCTCCGCCCGGTGCGACGACTGGGACGTGCGGGTGAAGGAACAGGAAAAGGACTAGGAAACCTCTGCACAGGTGGCTCCCGGCTGCGAAGCGCGATCCATCCCCGATCGACGGCGGCGCGCACTTCTCGCTCGGAACCTACCTGTGCAGAGGTTCCCTAGCGCGCCGCGGCGACGGTGCGTGCACGTTTCGGTTGTCAGGCGCGCCGACGTTGGCGTAGGACGGAGCAGTCGCGGCGCCCGTCGCGCCCCCCGAAGGAGACCCCCCATGCAAGCCATTCGTGTGCATTCCCTCGTGCCCCTCCTCGCCGTGACGCTCGTCGCGGCGAGCCTCGCGGCTCCGACGCGCGCCTTCGCCGCCGACAGGTGCCGGTCGGGAGGGTCGACGGCCCGCGACGCACGCGACATCGCCGCCCTGCGCGTGGTCATCCAGGACGAATGCCCGTGCGCCGCCTACGACGGCACGAGCAGCGCCACGGGCCACTCGGCCTTCATGAAATGCGTCAAGACACGCATCAAGGACGCCTCCGACGACACGCCCCTCCTCGGCTTCTCGCTCCGGAAGCAGTGCAAGGGCGTCGTGAGGAAGATCTACAGCGCCTCCACCTGCGGCTATCCCGCCGGGACGTACACCGCGTGCTGCGACATGCAGCCGGACAAGAACAAGACCAAGGCGACCGTGAAGAAGGTCGGCAGGTGCCTCTTCATCTTGGGGTCGCGCCTGCGCCGGCCGTGCATCTCGTCGCCCTACGCCGTCGATGCGTGCAGCTTCGACGCGAACAACAGCTGCACGGTGCCCTCGCCGTTCGCCCAGGAGACGGTCGACCTCCCGAGCGCGGCCGAGCCGGCGTTCACGCCCGGAAGCCCGAGCGTCGTCGTGACCAATCCGAAGCTCCTCACGCAATTCGGCGGCTCGAGCTTCAGCCTCAACAACGCGCGCTACACGCGCCACCATCTCGCCGACGCGACCGGCGCGCCCGACGTCATCCTGATCCTCGTCCCCGGCTTCGAGGGCGGCGCGGGGAACTTCCGCATCCTGGCGCAGAACCTCCTCCTGCGTGCCCAGGACGAGGGCTTCTCGCTCGAGGTGTGGGCGTACGACCGGCGCTCGAACCAGCTCGAGGATCTCGCGGGCCTCGACCTCGCCGAGCACTATGCGAGCGCGCAAGTCGGCATGGATTGGCTCTTCGGCGGCGAGCTCGGACTGACGCTGCACCCGGTGCTCGCGGCGGGTCCCAATCGCCGCGCGGTCTTCTACGATACGCAGGCCGATCTCGCCTTCTTCGCGCAGCTGGACGCCGCTCGTCTTCACCCGCGACATCGACGCGATCGTGACGGCGGCGCGTGCGGCCGCCGTGAACCAGAACGTCTTCCTCGGCGGGCACTCGGCCGGTACCGGCTTCACGGCCCGCTACGCCGCGACCGATTTCGACTTCACGGGCCTCGGTCCGGCCGATCCCGGCTACGCGAAGCTCCGCGGCCTCGTCCTCCTCGAAGGCGGCGGCGGGAGCACGGGGAACGCGCTCTCCGCCGACACGCTCGACCGCATCGAGGCGAAGTTCGACGGCGGCCTTTACGGCGCGGTCCGCGACAACGCGCCCCGCTGCGTCGACGGCGTCACGCCATGCACGATCGACACCGAGGCGGTGGATTGCCTCGGACAGATCCCGCCGAAATGCACCCCGCCGACGACCTCCTACTCGAGTAACCCGCTTCTGAACGCGCGGGTACTCTCGGCGGGCGAGGTGACGGCGATCCAGACCATCGCCGATCCCAACACCGGCGAGAACATCCTGCGGGTCGACCAGGGCACGCCGGGCAACAACGCCATCGCCGTCGTCCCCGACCTCGCGAACCTCTCGCTGCTGCCGCACGGCACCGCGTTCGACTCGCTCGGGAACTTCCTCGACGACGACGGTTTGGTGGCGGCGATCGCGAGCTTCGTCGCGACCTCGATCGGCGGGCCCGGTATCAGCGTCGGCGGTGTCCAGACTTGGAGAGACATCACGCACGGCGTGAACGCGTCGCTCGTTCCGAACAATGGTCCGGCGCCGACCGCGCTTCCCGGCAACGTGTGGGGACAGGAGGTCGAGCCGACACGCCTCGACCGCCTGGTCGGCAACTTCTACGTCGGCCAGACCAACTTCACCGACACCTACTACCCGAGCTCGGGACTCGCCGTGACGTCGGTGACGGGCGTCTGCGGGCCGGCGCACACCTGTACCGTGGGCGCCGTCGGGAGCCCGTGCACCAGCGCGGCGGAGTGCTCGCAGGCGATCAGTCTCGACTCGACCGCGCTCTCGGTCGGCCGCAACCGGCGCGACATCGAGAACCTCACGCAGGCCGCCAACATCGACATCCCCGTGATCGCGTTCGGCGGTACCAACGGCCTCGTGCCGGTCGCGGGCGGCTACACGCCGTTCGCGTCCAGCATCGGCATCTGCACCGCGCCGAGCTGCGACGGCGTGACGCCGCGCGTACCGAATCCGACCTCGCCGAATCCGGCGTTCCCGACGTTCGGCGGCGTGAACGGCGGCTTCGAGGTGGTGATGGCCGAAGGCTTCGCCCACGTCGACGTCGTAACGGCCGAGGACACCCCGCAAAATCCCATCACCCCGGCGTTGATCGCCTTCCTGAAGCGCAACAAGCAGTAACGACGACGCTCGGACCGGACGCGGCCGCGGCGCTCGGCGGTCGGGGTGGGGGCGAGCCTGCTCGGCGTCCTGGAGGCGCCGCTCGCTCGCGGGGTCGCGCTGCAGGCGGGGCTCCGCGGCGTCCTGTGAGCCTCCCCGAGCTCTTCTTCGTCAACGTCCGGAAGGGCTCGTTCGATCGGGTGGACCAGCGAATGCTGCCAGACGGGCTGCCGTCGCGCGAAAGCCCGCCACCGTCTCGGCGATGATCTCGCGCGACGGGCTTCACCTCGTCGATGCGGCCGACGACCTGACCGCCGAGCGCGATCGACGCTTCCATGTCGCCGCCGAAGTAGAGGTCCTGCACCCGCGCGAAGACGTCGAAGCCGACGTGCTCCTGGCGCTCGAGCGCGGTCGTCCGCTGCGGTGCGCAGCGCACGCAGCCCGGGCCGGCTGAAGCGATTCAGGAAGACGGTGTCGGTCTCGGCGGCGGCGACGATGGCGTGCTTCCAGTTCTCGTGCACCGGCGACTCCGCCGCCGACACCATGCGCGAGCCCATCTGCACGCCCTCGGCGCCGAGCGCGAACGCGGCCGCCATGCTCGGGCCGTCGCAGATGCCGCCCGCTGCGATCACCGGCACGTCGACCTTCGAGCAGACGAGCGGCAGCAGCACCATCGTCGCGACGTCGAGCGGGTTCTTGAACCCGCCGCCTTCGCCGCCCTCGACGACGAGGCCGTCGACGCCGGCGGCGACCGCCTTCAACGCCGCCGCGAGCGACGGCACGACGTGGAACACCGTGAGCCCGGCGTCCTTCAGCTGCCTCGTGTACTGGCGCGGGTCGCCGGCTGACGTCGTCACGAAGCGTACGCCCTGCGCCACGACGAACTCGACGATCGACGGGTCGCGCACGAAGAGCTGCGCGATGTTCACGCCGAACGGCTGGTCGGTGAGGTCGCGCATCTTGCGGATCTCGTCGCGGACGGCGTCGAGCTCGCCCGAGGACGTCTCGATGATGCCGAGGCCGCCCGCGTTCGAGACGGCCGAGGCGAGCTGCGCCCGCGCGATCCATCCCATCGGCGCCTGCACGATGGGATAGCGAACGCCGAGCAGCCGCGTCACTCTGGTGTCGATGCGGTCCATGAAGGCTCAGCGCCGCGCCGTCACGACCCAGGACGACGTCGCGAGCCGCACGCCGTCGCTCGTCATGTGAGGCGCGAGGGCCTCGCGGACGCTCACCCGCACCTTCGCGACCGTCTCCGGCGTCGCCTCGCGGAGCGCGATCGAGGCCGGGCCCATCTGGAGCGCGAAGTCGACGGCATCGTCGAGCGTACCCGAGCCGACGCCCATCACGTCGGTCCGCGATTCGAGCTCGATCTCGGCGAGGCCGGCGTCGGCGAGGATGCCGCGCACGCGCTCGGCGTCGGCGAACGCGAACGGGCCCGGGGCGTCCGGCGCCGGCGGCGGCGGCGCCGGCACGTGCTGAAGCGCCGCGAAGAGCGGCACCGTCATCCACGGGTTCTCGGGAAGCGCCTTCCAGCAATGGAAGCCGATGCGTCCGCCGGGAACGAGCGCGCGCGCCAGGTTGGCGAACGCCGCGCGCGGATCCCGGAAGAACATCACGCCGAACCGCGAGAAGACGACGTCGAAGCTCGCGGCAGCGAAGGGATGCGTCTGCGCGTCGGCGGCGCGGAACTGGACGTTCGGCGACGCGGCAGCGCGCTCGCGGGCGCGCGCGAGCATGACGGTCGAGATGTCGACGCCGAGCACCCGGCCCTCTGCGCCGCCGCGGCGGCCGAGCTCGAGGGAGGTCTCGCCGCAGCCGCAGCCGACGTCGAGTACGCGCTCGCCCGCGCCGATCGCGAGCCGGTCCATGACGACGCACCCGAACGACGCGAGCTGGCGATCGAGCGCCTCCTGGAGCCGGACCCATCGTGGCCCGCCCTGCTCGTTCCAGTACGTGATCTGCTCGGCGTTCGGGCCCGTGGCGGCAAGTCGTTCCATGGGGGGCACGGGTCGCATAGGTGCCGGCGTCAATCAACCCGCGGGGGCGCTGCCTCCGATTGGCGAGCTCGAATGGACGGGCTGCCACGCGAGCGTCGGAGGTGCGGGCGCCTCCGGTCCTCCGGCCTTGCCGCGCGTGGTCCGCATTTGCTCGGGTGCGGGTCGCCGGCGCGCTCACGGCCGAGACGGACGCGTCGGGCGCCCGCACCTCCGACGCTCGCTTCGCGTCCCGCTCGGACGCGCCGCTCGGACGGGCTCGCTTCGCTTCGCCGCGCTTCGCGCCACCGTCGATCGGGGGCTGTGCGGAGCTGCGCTATCGGGCGGGCGGCGACAAGACGACGCGGAGGCGGTCGGGGGACGTCACGTACTCGACGTGGCGGACGAGCTGGTGATCGAGCGTGAGGACGGTGACGGCGCCGGGGTGGGAGGGCAGGTCTTTCGTCACGGTGCCGTCGCGGTCGAGGAGCATGCGATACGGGCGCTTGCGGAGGCCGGGCATCGCAAAGAGCGTCGTCACGAGGCGCGGCATGGCCGAGATGTCGGCGATGTAGACGGCGCCGGCGTTCGCGAGCATCGTGTCGCCGTGCTCGGCGAGCACGGTCTTGGTGATCCCCGACGCGTCCATGTCGCGCGTGAGGAGCACGAGGCGGGTCTCCGGTCCGACCGTGCCGCGCACGTCGTGCTGATCGGCGAGCGCGATTTCCGGGAGGCGCGCACCCTCCCCGATCGGGTCCGCGTTCGCCGGCAGGCAGCCGACCAGCAGAGCCCACGCAATCATCAATAGTGACGTCGATCTCCTCAAACTCGTTCCTCCCTTTCGCCGCGCCACGACGCCGGCATGCCCATCGCGGTCCGCAGCGCGGCGAAGTCGCGAGTCCACTGACCGTTCTCGTCGCGCACGACGAGGACTTCGGAGCACACGCCCACCGCGTCGCCCGCGAGCCGTGCGACGTAGACCGCGAAGAGCGCCGCCTTGCCGGCGCGCGGAATCACGCGCACGTGACGCTCGAGCGCGAGACCGGCGGCACGCATGCCGGCGAGCACGCGCT
The DNA here is from genome assembly GCA_963774015.1 of uncultured delta proteobacterium. GTDB lineage: Bacteria > Desulfobacterota > Binatia > UTPRO1 > UTPRO1 > UTPRO1. Next base: position 713,038 of record CAVZDH010000009.1, on the reverse strand, counting down.
CGTGCTGCAACGCGGCCGCACAGACGACGAAGCGACCGCTCGGTGCGAGGAGACGCGCCGCGGCGGCGGCGTAGTCCTCGACGCCGCCGCGCTCCTCGAAGTGGCACGGGCCGCATTGCGCGCGCCGCGACACGGTCGCCTGTCCGGGCCTGAGATACGGCGGCGTGCCGGTGACGAGGTCGATACAGGCTCGTTCCGGGAGGACGGCGGGGTCGCGAAAATCCCCGAGCCGAAGCTCGCAGCGCGGCGTCGCGCCGTTCCATGCGAGCGAGCGCCGCGCCAGGTCGACGCTCGCCGCTTGCGCCTCGACGCCGAGGCCGGCCGCGTCGGAAAAGCACCACGCGAGGAGCATCAACACCGTACCGATACCGCAGCCGAGGTCGACGAACCGCGCCGGCGGACGCGCGGCGGCGGTGCTCGCCGCGACCCACGCCGTCACCAGATCGTCGAGCGACCAGCGGTGGCCGGCGACTTGCTGGAAAATGCGCCAGTCGCCGGCGAGATAGCAGAGATCCTCCCCGCCGTGCGGTCCGAGCCGCGCATCGGGCGACGGCGCGGGCCGCGGCCCCGGCGCGTGCCATCCCGGCGGTCGCCGCGGCGCGCGGATACGGCCGACGGCGGCGGCGGTCGGCATCACGACGGCGCCGCGATGCAGCGGTTGCGCATCGTGCCGATGCCCTCGATGGTGCTGACGATCTCGTCGCCCGGCGCGAGATAGCGGCGCGGGTCGCGCGTCGAGCCGACGCCGGCCGGCGTGCCGGTGAAAATCAGGTCGCCGGGCTCGAGCGTGCACCAGCGCGAGAGGTAGGCGACGAGCGCCGCGACGCCGAAGACCATGTCGCGCGTCCGTCCGCGCTGCATGGGCTCGCCCGCGACGTCGCACGTGAGCGCGAGGTCGTTCGGATCGGCGAAGGCGTCGAGCGACACGAGCGCGGGACCGATCGGGCCGTAGCCGTCGAGCGACTTCCCGAGGGAAAACTGCGGCGGCTTGTCGGCGAACTGCATACGGCGGTCGGAGACGTCCTGACCGACCGTGAACCCCGCGACGTGCGCGAGCGCGCCCTTCTCCGCGATGCCTTTGCCGCGCCGGCCCATCACGACCACGAGCTCGACCTCCCAGTCGACGCGATCCGACGAGAGCGGCACGTCGGCGTACGGACCGCTCAGACAATTGGGAAACTTGGTGAAGACGACGGGGGATTTCGGGATCTCGAGCTTCGCCTCCGCCGCATGGTCGCGGTAATTCATGCCGATCCCGAAGATCTTCGCCGGCCGCGGCACGGGCGGACCGAGATCGACGGGCGAGCGCGGACCGGTGCCGTCGGCGTGGCTGCGGCTGCGGGCCCACTCGGCGAACGCATCCCAGTCGGCGAGCGCCGCCATCGGGTCGGAGGCGAACCGACCGTCCGAGGCGCGGGCGACGTCGATCAGGACGTCGCCGAGGAGCAGCGCGGCGCGGCCGGCGACGTTGGCAAAGCGGATGGGCATGCGCCCCGCATGCCCAAGAGCCCGAACAGCGTCAAGCCGTCTCCGCGCCCGCCCGACGGGTCACGGACTCGGCCGCGGATCGACCTGATCCGTGAAGCCGGCGGGCAGCGGGATGCTGATCCCCGCCGAGATCTGCGCGCCGACGTTGGGCGCGAGCGTGAACGATATGTCGGGCGTGCTCGTGCCCAATCCGAATCCCTGAATGGTGAAGGAAGCCCCGAGCGAGTTGTTCAACGTCCGGAAGATCGCCGAGAAGATCGCGCCGCCGGTCACGTTGAATCCGCCGTTCGCGTAGCCGCCGGAGAGCGCGAACGGCTCGACGCCGTCGGAACCGCCGAAGGTCTTCGGCGAATCCAGGGTCGACGTGCCGATGCCGACGTCGAGCCCGAGCGCGAGCAGCTTCTGAAACGCGGGCAATCCGGCGACGGTCAAGAGCTCGGACGCAGCGCCTTCGAGCGTGGACCCACCGCTCAAGAGCGGCGACGGCGCGCCGGGCTCGCCGGCGATGAGCGCCTGGACGACGTTGGCGGTCTGGAGCGAGGTGAAGAGGAGCAAGTGATAGGCGTGCGTGTAGCGGTGGCTCGGCAGCGGCATCGTCGTCAGCGAGGTCACGCCCACGCCGAGCGCCGCACCGCCGAGCGCGTTGCTCGCCCCGGGAACTCCGGCGGTGACGGCAAGCGAGTCGCCGTCCCACGTCACCGGCGTCGTGAAGTTGTTGAGCACCGACCGCAGCGCCGCCTGCGTGATCGCGAGGAGCCCGCCGTAGATGAACAGGCTCTTCGTGAACTCGATCAGCGTCGGCGGGAAGAGACCGCTCGGATCGCGGAGATTGACCGGATCGGCCTCGGCGTACGCGTAGCGATGCAGGGACGCCGGCCGCTCGAGCCTCCCGAGGAAGGGATCGGCCGAGACGAAGCGGCCGGTATCGCGGTCGAGATAGCGCGCGCGGAGATACGTGAGGTCCGTCACCGGATCCTGCTGCTCGCCCGCGAATCCGAACGGCTGGCTGACGCCGGTCTGCTGCAGGACCCGTCCGAACGCGTCGTACGTCGCGGTGCCGACCGGGCTGCCCGAGGCGTCGGTGAGCGCGCGCGTGCTTTCCGTCATGTCGCGCAGGTAGTAGCTCCGCCCCGCCGGCGTCGCGCGGGAGATGCGGCCGTTCCCGAGGGTGGAGGACGCCGTGACCGCTCCTCCCGGCTGGTACTCGTCGAGCACCTCGCCGAACCGACGGGTACCGTCGACCAGATAGCGCGTCTCGTCGCCGTCGACGGTCATGCCGACCCGCGTGCCGAATCCGTCGTAGACGTAGGAGGCCGAATGCGTGGTGACGCCGAGCGTCTGCGATATCTCGGCGGGCCGGTGGTCGAGATCCCAGGTGAATTCCAGCACGTCGAACGGTGTCCGGCTGCGCGACAGCACGCTACCGTTGGCGTCGTACGTGTAGCTCGTCGTCGCGACGCCGAGCGTCTCCTGGGTCAGTCGATCGTTCGCGTCGTACGCGTAGGTGGTGAGGCCGGCGAGACTGTCGTTCCGTGTCGCGCGATTCCCCACCGCGTCGTAGGTGTAGCCGATCGTCCGAGGAAGACCGACCGTGGGGGTGATGGTCTCCGTCGTCAATCGGTTCGCGACGTCGTAGTCGTACGAGACCGTTCGGCCTCCGCTCTCGGTCACGCTGGTGCGACGGCCGCCGGCGTCGTAGGTGGCGTGGAACGAGGTGACGATCGCCTGGGCCGCATCCGTCGCCGTGACGTCGGTCGGGAAGTCGTGCACGTCGTAGGCGCGCGTCTCCACGACGCCGTTGGGATAGGTCGTCGACGCGAGATTGCCGGCGGCGTCGTACGCGTACTCGGTGACGCCGCCGTCGGGATCCGTCACGGCAACCGGCCGGCCCGCCGCGTCGAGCGTGTAGCTCGTGACGCCCGCGGGCGTCGTGACGCTGCTCACGTGATTCGCGTCGTCGTAGGTGTAGCTCACGGCCGCCCCGTCGGGCTCGGTCCGCGACGTGAGGCGCCCACGGGCGTCGTAGGCAAACGTCGTCACGCCGCGGTCGTCGGTCATGGTCGCCAGCTGATCGCCCACGTTGTAGGTGAACGTGACGGTGCTGGCGTCGGCCCGCGTCTTCTGCACCAGGCGCCCCGCCGTGTCGTACGAGAACGTCGTCTCGTTGCCGTCGAAGTCGGTCTGGCTCGTGAGGAATCCGGCGTCGTCGTACGCGCGCGTCTCGCGTTGCCCGAGCGGCCGCTCGATCGCGGCCAGGAGACCGCGGCTGTCGTACTCGTACTTGGTCTCGCGACCGAGCGCGTCGCGTTGCACGACGACGCGACCCAGCTCGTCCCGCACGTAGACGGTATGACCGCCCTCCGCGTTCTCGACGTCGACCAGCCGGTTGAGCGCATCGTATTGATAGCGGGTCGCGTTGCCGTTGGGGTCGACGCGCCGAGTGACGTTCCCCACCGCATCGTACTCGCGCGTGATCGTGGAGCCGTCGGGGAACGTGATCTGGCTCGGCCGATCCAGGTCGTCGAAGGTGAAGTGCGTGACGCGCCCGAGCGCATCGGTCTGCGTTTGCACCCGTCCCGCGGCGTCGTAGGTAGAGCTCACGGCACCGTCGGCGGGTGAGAGCGATCCCGTCCGGTGACCGGCGGCGTCGTAGCTCAGCTCGTGGCGCCCGCCGCGCGGGTCGACGATCGCGGTCAGTCGGTTCGCGTCGTCGTACTCGAGCTGGCTCTTGGGGTTGTCGTTGGGATCCCCCGGCGTTCCGTCGGGGAAGCGCAGCTGCGTCAGGTTTCCCGCCTGATCGTACCCGCTACCGACCCGGCCCCCGACCGCGTCGGGGCTCTCGGTCACCCGCCCCTTGGCATCGTAGTCGTAGGCGAGCACCTGCCCGCCCGGCAGCGTCACGGCAGTGCGGTTCCCGGCCGCGTCGTACGCGAAGGCGGTCTCCCGTCCGAGCGCGTCGCTGAGCTTCGTGACCCGGCCGCTGGCATCGTACGTCGTCTCGACGACGCGGCCGTCGGGATCGGTGCTGCGGGTCGCACGACCGCCGCCGTCGTACTGGATGGCGACGGCGAGCGTGCGCGCCCCGCCCGGTGTGGTGACCTGGGTCGATGCCGACGAAGGCCGCCCGTTGGCGTCGTACGTCGCGGTGGTCTCGTGCCCGGCCGCGTCGATCGTCTTGGTCAGGTTGCCGAACCCGTCGTAGTCCATCTGCGTCGTGTGGCCCGCCGCATCCGTCACGCTCGTGCGATGCCCGCGCACGTCGTACGTGTAGTGCGTCACGTTTCCCGCCGGGTCTTCGCTGGAGAGGCGATTGCCGGCGGCATCGAGCGTGAACGTCGTCGTGCGATGCAGTGGGTCCGTGACGCTCGTCAGCAGACCGTTGGTGCCGTACCCGTAGGTGGTCGTATTGCCGAGTTGGTCGGTCGCCGAGGTCTGGTGGCCCGACGCGTCCCACGTGCGCGACGTCGTGTGCCCGAGCGGATCGGTCTCCGTGAGCAATCGATCCTCGGCGTCGTAGGTACGCGTCGTCAGGTGGCCGGCGCCGTCGATCTCGGTGACGATGTTGCCGTGATCGTCGTATCCGAGCTGGCGCGACGTGCCGTCGGGCTCGTGGACCGTCTCCAGCTGGCCGAGGAGATCGTGCGTGAGGGCGAGCTGATGGCCCATGCCGTCGGTGGTCGCGATCAGGCGCCCGTCCGCGTCGTAGTCGTTGCGCACCGCATGGATGCCGAGCGGATTCACGATGTCGAGCAGGTAGTGTCCCTTGGCGTACGCGAACCGCGTGACGGCCGCATCACGGTCCACGTGGCGAACGAGATCGCCGTTGCGATCGTACTCGTAGGTTTGCAGCTTCCCGTCCGGGTCGGTGATGCTGGTGATGCGGCCGCTGGCATCGCGGCCGAAGACGACGCTCCGACCCGACGAATGGACGATGCCGTTCGGGCCGATCGTGAGGGTGTTGCCGTTGCGGTCCTCGAGCCGCTGCACGCCGAGCGTGCGATCGAGGTCGATCGTCGTGCCCTCCGGATCCGTGTAGCGGAACTTCTGTGGGTCGAACGGATTGAACGTCACGTCGTCGACGAGCTCGACCGCGCCCGGCTGCGGGTCGAGGATGAGCACGTTGTCGTTGTCGAGCGGCGTGAGCGTTCCGACCGTGCCCGAACGCGCGAGATACGTGACGGTCGCGCTCGTGAACGGGACCAGGAAGGACTGCGCGGGCGTCACCACGACGTCGAACTCCTCGACCTTGCCGTCGGGCAGCGTGACGTTCACCTTGTGCACGTCGTCGCCCGTGAGGGCGTAGTCGAGGCCGCTCTGCCCGACGTGCCATCCCCTCCCGAGCAGGCGGTTCGGACGCACGTGCAAGGTCTGCAGCACGAGGCGCCACCCGACCCCGAAGTCGCCGGTCTTCTTGTCGCGGCTGTCGTACGACCGGACGACCCGGATCGGCAGACCCGAGAGTGCGACGTCGACGTCGGTGAAGGCGATCGTGAAGGCGACCGACCTTCATGTTGCGCGCGATCGTGACGGCGACGCTCGCGACCGACCGGTTGCCGCCCGCGTCGTAAACGGTGAGGCGAAGCTCGTAGGCGTCGTTCAAGAGCATGGTCGGATCGAGCACGCCGAGCACGCCGTTCGTGACCGGTGACGTGCCGGCCGCGATGACGCTGAATGTCGCCTCGCCGGCCGGAGCGACGGCGAGCTCGTAGCGCAGGAAGTTGGCATCGGTCGCGGTGCCGATCACCTCCGTCGGCACCGTCACCTCGGCATCGTCCGTCGGCGCCGTGATGACCGCGATCGGGTCGGTCTGGTCGCCGGCCACCCGCGCCGCGACCGTGAGCGACGTCGAGCCGGTGACGGCGCCGCGGGTGGCGCCGATCGTGGTGGCACCGGCGGCGATCCCGGTCGCGATCCCGGTCGTCGTGATGGTCGCGAAGCCCGGTTGGCTGCTGCTCCACGCGACGATGCTCGTGACGTCGGCGCTCGTGCCGTCGGTGAGGATCGCGGTCGCGGTGAACGTCTGGTGGTCGCCGGTCAGGATCCGTGGATTCGCCGGCTCGACCACGATCGACGCGATCGGCAGCACGCCGTCGATGCCGTCGCAGTTCTGGTCGATACCGTCGCCGACCGTATCGGCGGCGCCGGGATTGCGGGCCGGGTCGGCGTCGTCGCAGTCGCCCTGGTTCGGGGTGTAGCCGTCGTGGTCGGCGTCGACGTCGCGCGGGTCGAGCGGCGGGCCGAGCGAGACCGAGAGGCTCACGGCCGAGTGCAACACGGCCTGATGCCCGCCCGGAGGCGTCTGGCTCAGGACCTGACCCGCGGGGAACGGGCTCTCGTACGACGTGATGCTGCCGACCGTGAACTGCGCCGAGGTGATCGCGGTCTGCGCCGCGCTCTGCTGCAGTCCGACCACCTTCGGCACCGTCCCGAGGCCGGTGCTCGCCGACACGATCACGGTCTGGGAGGCGGTGCCCCCGTGACCGTCGCTCGCGAGGATGGTGAACGATACGAGCGGATTGGCCGTCGGCGGCGGCAAGAGGGTGCAACTGAGGAGGCCCGCCGCGCTCAACGTGCAATGGTTCACGCCCTCGCCCGTGGCGGCGAGCAGCGCGTAGGTGATCGCGTCGCCCGGGTCGGGATCGACCGCGACCGCCTGGTAGCTGAAGGGGGTATTCACGACGAAGGCGGTCGGCGGCGTGCTCGTGAAATACGGCGGGCTGTTCTGCGGCAGGATGTCGATCGACACCTGCGCCGGTGCCGACTCCACGCCGTCGCTCGCCTCGTAGAGGAAGCTCGTTTGGTCGCGGCCGACGAAGGTCTGCAGATACGGATACGGCGCCTGGGTCCCGAAGACGTTGGTACGCGCGTTCGCGAACACGTCGGCTTGCGGGAACGGGATCGAGCCGTCGTCGGCGACGTTGGCGCCGTCGTACGAGAGCTGGTTCATCAGGCCGTGCTGGACGGGGCGCCAGTCGTCGTTCTGGGCCTTCAGCACCCACAGCCCCCCCGCGTTGGTTGCACCCGCGCCGCTCCCGGCCGGCCGGGAGAACACCACCTCGGCGTGACCGTTGCCGTCGAGGTCGGCGATGGTCGGCATGAAGCCGCGGTAGTAGTTCGTCGCTTGGTACGGCAAGGCGTACTTCGTCGTGCCGTCGGTGCCGTCGAGGAAGTAGAGCTGATTGCTGGCCTGCAGGATGACCTCGGGAACGCCGTCGCCGTCGAGGTCGTAGACCGCCGGCCGTCCCTCCTTGCTGATGCTCGTCCCCGGGACGACGGCGAAGTTCCGCACCCACTTCACCTGGCCGAGATGATCGAGAGCGAAGAGCACGTCGCGGCTCGATCCGTAGTCGAAGAGCGTGAACAGGATCTCGGGGTAGCCGTCGCGATCGACGTCGGCGATGGTGAAGCGCCCCCAGATGTTGGTGTTGAAGAGCGGGAAGGTCCAGAGCAGATCGCCGTTCGACTTGTAGGCTTGGACCGAATCGAGCGAGCCGTTGCCGCCGCCGACCAGCATCACGACCTCGGCATCGGGCGTGTCGTCGAGGTTGGCGACGGCGGTCCGGAAGACGGTGGAGGGCACCTCCCACTGGACCCGGCCGTCGCGATGGAACACCGCGCCCGCCGAGATGATCTCGACCTCACCGTCGCCGTCGAGGTCGGAGACGACCGCGGGCACCCAGCGGTGGTCGGGGCCGTCGAATCGGCCGGCGGCTGCCGCTCCGGTCGCGAACATGCGCTTCGTGACCGCGCCGGTCGCGCCGTCGAGCACCACCACGAAGCGGCAATAGGTCTGTTGGCCCGGACCACCGTCGGCGTAGGCCGAGCAGTCGCCGAAATTGTTGAAGGCGCTCGCGCTGACCAGAATGCTCGGCGGCTCGCCGGCGGCGAGGCGCGCGATCGTCGGCGAGCTGTCGGCGGCGTATCCATGGGTACGCGTCAGGTCGACGGAAAGCCTCTCGGAGAGGTATTTCACCGCGCCGGTGCGCGCGTTGAGCACGATCAGGCGATCCGAAATGGTGGTCCCGTCGCGGCCGCAATAGACGGGCTCCACGATCTCGGGAATGCCGTCGTCGTCGACGTCGCCGACGGCCATCGGATCGCCGCTGATGATCAGGCTGCAGTCGTTGTACAGAGGCGCCGGCAGGGAGTTGAGCGACCACAAGAGGCTGCCGGTCGGGCCGTCGATGGCCCAGAGGCGGGTGTTGAGCGAGTGGAGGATCACGTCGGGCTTGCCGTCGCCGGTGACGTCGATCACCCGGTGCCCGGTCGCGAACTCGTCGGCCAGCGCCTGGTAACGCACCACCGGTTGGAAGGGCGGCGCGGGATAGGTCGGCGGGGCGTCGTACGTGAAGCCGCCGTCGGCGCCGAACGAGGTCAGGCTGCCCTTGTCGGGATCGCTCAGCTTGCTCGACCCGAGCGGGTGACCGAGCTGGTCGACGTCGTTCGCGAGCACGCCGGGCGCGGCGACGGTGAGGGTGTGGCCGAGCTGGACCTCGTAGTGATCGTTCTCGGGGACGACGTGGTTCACCGGGGTCGCCGTCGCGGTGACCGTGGGCGTGGCAGTCGTCGTGCGGCTCGGGGTCGCCGTGCGCGTGACGGTCGGCGTCGTGGTCGGCAGCTGGACGCCCGGCGTCGCGGTGCGCGTCGCCGTCGCGACGACGACCGTCGGAGTCGGCGTCGCGGTCGGGGTGCCCGTGGCGGTCACGGTCGGGGTCGGGCTCCGCGACGGTGACGGCGTCGTGGTCGCGGTCGGCGTCGGCGAGAGCGTCGCTGTCGGCGACCCGGTCACGGTCGGCGTCGGGCTCGGCGTCACGGTGCGGGTGGGGCGCGGACCGGTGATCTCGACCGCACCCATGTCGAACTCGGGTCCGCCGGGGCGAACGCCCGCGGCGAGGTAGTCGGCCTCGAAGACGTCGTTCGCGATGCCGCTCCCTTGCGCGCGCGGATCGAGGCCGTGGTCCGCGGCGGGCGAGGCGTCCGCGAGACTGAAGTCGTCGTCGACCGAGTCGAGGACGCGGTCGGCGCCGGCGAGGTCGTGGAAGACGTTCTCGACGAGCGCACAGTCCGGGACTCGCCGTGAACGCCGGGGCCTTCGCTGCCGGTCGGCGTCAGATTGCCGGTATCGCGCGGGGCCGAGCCGCGAGCCCTGGATCTCGCCGCGGGCGTTCCCGCAGATCAGGTTGCTCCGGATGTCGACGTCCGGGTCGGGCGATGCATGCGGCGAGCGGAGGAAGCGAATCCCGAAGCGCTTGCCGCCGCGCCCGTCGCGGCGCGCGCCGTTGAATGCGACGATGTTGTTCCACAACGACACGAGCGCCCCGCGCGCGAGAAAGACGGCGTCCCCTTCGTTGCGGACGAACGTGTTCCCGACGACGTAGGCGCGACCCGCGCCGTTCCGGAAGCGCAAAGCGTGACGACGGATGCCCGAGAGAACGTTGTTGGCGACGACGGTGTCCGCGTTGCCGCGCCCGACGTCGATTCCGCCGAGACACTCGCGCGCGCTCCCGACGTGCAAGCGGTTGCGCTCGAGGCGGATGCCGGTCCCGCCGGCCGACCCGCCGCGCAGCACGATGCCGCGCCGCCCCGCGCCCTCGATCCGGAAGCCGCGGAGCGTGACGAAGCTCGATTGCCGGAAGACGATCGCGTACCCGCGCTGACATTGATTGTGCGGACCACGGAGGAGCACGTCACCCGCGTCGGCCGCCGGATCCGCCTCGATCGTGATGCGATCGCTCTCGACGGCGAGAGCGCCCGCGTTCTTCCCGCTGATCCGCAGCTGCTCCTCGTACTCGCCGGCGAGGACGCGCACGGTCTGCCCCGGGCCCGCGGCGTCGATCGCCGCCTGGATCGTCGTGAAGCACGGCGTTTCGCCGCGGCAGCTCCCGGCGGCGTCGACCCAGAGCACGTCGCCCGCCGCCTGGGCGTCGCCCTCGAACGCGCTCGCCGGAAAGTTCTGGGTGACGAGGACGATGACGAGGATCCGGGCGATGACACGAAAGGGTCGCGTGCGCGACCGCCGGTCGAAGTCAGCTTGCATGGCAGGAGTCTCCGGAGGTGGGGTGTTGACGGCACCGAACCATCGCATGCGTTGCCGGCGGGCGCCAAGAGAAATCACAGCTGAATCCGGGGACTGCGCTACGTTGGCGCACTTCTCGAGGATGGGTGGGAGCTGGCATCCGTGCTATGAGCGATGGGATCGCGGATCTGGAATCGAGGCTTCGGCCTTAACGAAACCCTGGGCACCCGTGAATATGCCGATCGGCATACCGTCTCCCCGAGTCCGATGAGCCCGCCCCTCTCGCACGAGGAGCACCTCGAGGTGCTCGCCTGCATTCACGACCTGCACCACTGCCGGTCGCTCGCCGCGTTCCCCCGGCATGCGCTGCGGTCGCTGGCGGCGCTGATCCCGAGCAATCTCTCCGCCTTCAACGAAGTGAACATGCCGCGCGGGCGGGTCCTCATGATCACCGACCGGCGCCTCGAGCAGCACGACGAGCTGGGCGCGGCCTGGGAGCGTCTGCGCGCGCAACACCCGCTGGCGCGCTACAGCGGCGAGACCGGCGACGGGCAGGCGATCAAGCTCTCGGACTTCCTGAGCGAGGACGACTACCATCGCCTCGAGCTCTATCGCACCCTCTATGGAATGCTCGACGCCGAGGATCAGCTGAGCATCACCATGCGCTCGGACGAGGGCGTCACGATCGCGCTCGCCTTCAACCGGGATCGGCGCGACTTCACGGAGCGCGAGCGCGTCAAGCTGAACCTGGTGCGGCCGCACGTCCTCCAGGCCTACGCCAACGTCGAGGAGCTGGCGGGCCACCTCGAGGAGAAGCGCGACCTCGAGACCGCGCTCTGCGAGACCGGGCACGGGGTGATCGCGCTCGACCCCGACGACCGCGTCGTGCACGCGACGCCCGGCGCACCGGAATGCCTCACCCGCTTCTTCCCGGACGCCGCGCCGGCCGGCGGTATTCCGCCCCTGATCGTCGCATGGCTCGCCTCCGACCCGGGAGCGCCGTTCACCCTGCACGCCGGCGACCGCAGCCTGATCGTTCGCCACCCGCGCGCGACCCGCCGTCGCCTCTTGCTGCTGAGCGAAAAACGCTGTCCGGCTCTCCCCGGCCACGAGCGACTCACGCCGCGCGAGACCGAGGTGCTGGCGTGGCTCGCAGAAGGGAAGTCGAACGGCGAGATCGCGGCGATCCTCGGCCTCGCCGCCGGCACGGTGAAGCTCCACGTCCAACGCATCCTCGACAAGCTCGGGGTGGAGAACCGCACGGCCGCGGCCGCCACGGCGCGGGCCCACGGATTGCTCTCGATCCCGCCGAGCGCATGAGCCCCCCGCTCACGCACGAGGAGCACCTCGACGTGCTCGCGTGCATCCGGGCGCTCTACGAGTGTCGATCGCTCGACGCGTTTCCTCACCATGCCCTGCGCGCTCTCGCGCAGCTCGTCCCCAGCACGCTCTCCGCCTTCAACGAGGTGAACCTCCCGCGCCGGCGCGCGCTCATGATCATCGATCGGCCGCTCGATCGCCTCGACCGGCTCCGCAGCGAGTTCGAGCGCTACAGCCATCAACACCCTCTCGTGCGCTACGTCAGCGAGACCGGTGACGGCCAGGCGATCAAGATCTCCGACTTCCTGAGCGCAGCGGAGTACCACCGCCTCGACATCTACCGCACCCTCTACGCGCGGCTCGGCGCCGAGGACCAGATGAGCCTCACGATCCGCTCCGACGGCGGCATCATCATCGCGCTCGCCTTCAACCGGAGCCGCCGCGACTTCACCGAGAGCGACCGCGTGAAGCTGAACCTCGTGCGGCCGCACCTCCTGCAGGCGTACGCCGCAGTCGAGGAGCTCGCCGGCCACGTCGAGGAGAAGGAGGACCTGCGCACGGCGCTCCGCGAAAGCGGCCACGGTCTCGTCGCCTTCGACGCCGCGGGCGGGCTCGCACACGCGACGCCCGGAGTCACGGAGTGTCTGGCACGCTACTTTCCCGACGCGGAGCCGCTGCCGCGGCTGCCGCCGCCGCTCGCGGACTGGCTCGCGAGCGGAACGACGAGCCCCTTCACGCTGCGCACCACGCGCGCGACCCTCGTCGTCCGCTCTCCGCGCGACACCGAGCGCCGGCTGCTGCTCGTGAGCGAGGAGCACGTGCCCCCGGCGCTCCGGGGCCGTGAGCGGCTCACCCCCCGGGAGACCGAGGTCCTGCGTTGGCTCGTCGAAGGCAAGTCCAATCCCGAGATCGCGAGCATCCTCGGGATCGCGACTGGGACCGCGAAGCAGCACGTGCAGAGCATCCTCGCGAAGCTCGGCGTCACGAACCGGACGGCCGCGACCGCGCTCGCCCGCGAGCGCGGCTTCGTCTGAGGGCCGGGCGCGCCGCCGCGTTCGCCATAGGCTCCGCCGCCGGCCGCGTTTCTCCTTGCCCCCGTCGCGCCCCGGCATCTATATCCCTCCGCACCATGTCCGTCGCTCGCCTGCAGGCGGAGGCTCGGGCCTCGCAACCCGCCGACCGCTCGCACCAGCCGCCCATCGAGACCCCGCTCTCGCTCGAACGCCGCACCGCGCTCCGCGACCGGCTCCTCGCCGAGACCCCGCGCTGGTACGTGCCGTGGGTGCACCTGTGCGTCCCGTCGAGCGTCGGCATCGTCGCGATCGTCTACGCGATCACGCGCCTCGACCATCTCCGTCCGCTCGAGCTTCTCACCGTCCCGCTCGTCTACCTCTTCGCGAACGCGTTCGAGTGGTGGATCCACGGCGCGGCGCTGCACCGCCGGCACGTCCTCGCGCCCGTGCTCTACGACCAGCACACGCCGAAGCACCACATGCTCTACCTCACCGACGACATGGCGATGCGCGACGCGCGCGAGTACCGCCTGGTGCTGATCCCGGCGTACGGGCTCTTCCTCATCTTCGTCGGCCAGATCCCGGTGAACGTCGCGCTCCGCTGGCTCGGCTTCCCGAACGTCGCCTGGCTCTACCTCGCGACCACCATCGCTTACGCGGTGAGCTACGAGTGGCTGCACTTCTCGTATCACCTGCCGCACGAGCACCCGGTCGCGCGCAACCCGATCATCAAGCGCCTGGCGCGCCACCACGCCGTCCACCACGACCCGCGCATCATGCAGCGCTGGAACATGAACGTGACGGTGCCGCTCACCGACTACCTGATGGGCACCGCGGTCGAGGCCGCAGCCGCGAGCTCGTGCACGAGCAATCCCGAAGCAACGACGAGGTGATCGTCGCCGGCCAGTGCGGCTTCGGGTGGTGCCGGGGTGTGCCCCGCGGAGCGGCTATGCCGCCATTGCCGGCGCCCGGAGCTTCACTCGTCGCGCCGCCCTCCGCAGTCGCTCGTCGAAGCAACCGAAGGTGACCTCGGCACCGGCCCGCGTCAGCTCGAGGGCCGCGGCGAGATGCACCGCGTCGGAGCCGCGCAAGCCGTGACGCTCGGCAAGACCGCCGGCACGCCGTACGAGCGGCTCGCTGACGTCCACGACGTTGAACGCGGCCCACTCTTCGTCCAGACGCTCGACGACCAGCCGCAATCCTTTGCCATCGAACCGGCCGCGCTCAGAACCCGTACGCGGCTTTGAGCTCCGGATCCTTCTCGGCCAGCATCTTCGCGAGATTCACCATCACCCGGCACTGCTTCCAGGTGGCGTCGTCCTGCATCTTGCCGTCGAGCATCATGACGCCGCGACCGTCGGGCATGGCCTCGAGCACCTTCTTCGCGAACGCGACCTCGGCGGGCGGCGGGCTGAAGACCTTCTTGGCGATCGCCACCTGGCTCGGATGCAGCGACCAGGCGCCGACGCAGCCGAGCAGGAAGGCGGCGCGGAACTGGTCCTCGCACCCGAGCGGATCGGAGATGTCACCGAAGGGACCGTAGAACGGCAGCGCCCCGGTCGCGGCGCAGGCGTCGACCATGCGCGCGATCGAGTAGTGCCACGGATCCTGCTGCGCGGTCGGACGCGGCGCCTCGGGGTGCTTCGGATCGGGGTCGTTCCGCACGAGATACGCGGGGTGGCCGCCGCCGACGCGCGTCGTCTTCATGCGGCGCGAAGCGGCGAGATCGGCCGGCCCGAAGCTCACGCCCTGCATGCGCGGGCTCGCGGCGCAGATCTCCTCGACGTTGGCGACGCCGAGCGCGGTCTCGAGGATGGCGTGGATGAGGATCGGGCGCTGCACCTTGTGCTTCGCCTCGAGCTGCGCGAGCAGGCGGTCGACGTAGTGGATGTCCCAGGCGCCCTCGACCTTCGGGATCAACATCACCTCGAGCTGGTTGCCGATGCCGGCGACGAGGGTCGAGATGTCGTCCAGGCACCACGGCGAATCGAGGGAGTTGACGCGGGTCCAGAGCGGCGTACCCCGGAAATCGACCTCGCGTCCGATCGTGACCAACCCTTCGCGCGCGGCGACCTTGCGGTCGGCCGGAATCGCGTCCTCGAGATTGCCGAGCAGGATGTCGGCCTGCAGCGCCAGCTCGGGAACCTTCGCCAGCATCTTCGGGTTCGACGGGTCGAAGAAGTGGATCATCCGCGACGGCTTGATCGGAATCTCGCGCACCGGTTCTGGCGCACCGAGGGCGAGAGGCTTGAAGAAATCACGAGGGCTTCGCATCGGGCTTACCTACCGAGTTCCCTCGCGTTTCGCCAGTTTCCCCGCGGGTCTCGGGAGTGTGGGTGGGCGCGAGACGCGGCGCCGCTGCCATGCGCGTGTGAGGTGGGGCCGTCGGCGGGTCCTGCGAGCCTTGCCGCGCGTGGTTCAGGCTGCTTTCCGTCGAAGGTCGCAGCCGCGCTCTCGGCCGAGATCGGACCCGCCGACGGCCCCACCTCACACGCGCTCACCCGGCGGCGTTCGAGCCGCCCCACTCCCCATCACGAATTGGAAGGGGGCAAGCCAAGCGAGTCGACCGAGCAACGAAGCAGATCGGCCCTTATCGGCGACCGGCCACGCGGCGCACGTCGATGTCGCCCCCGCAGTAGACGTCGAACGCAATGGCGGCCTCGCAGGCCCGCCGGGCGAGCACTAGCGCGTCGCGCTCGCTCGCGTAGAGCGCGTGCAGGACGCCGAGCGCGTACGACGCCCCCGACCCTATGGCGTAGTACTGCTGAAACGCCATCACGCTCATGTCGCCCGACACGTGGAAGATGCCGTGGCGGTTGGCGATCAGGAACGACGAGTCGAGGTCGGCGAACGGCGAACGGTCGTCCTCCGCCACCTGATCCTCGACGAACGAGTAGCGGCGGCGGAGGTCTTTCCAGAGCCGCACGAAGAACGTGAAGATCTCGCGCTCGCTCGCGAAGCGCGGCGCCCGCCGCGAGCCGAGGTAGTCCGAGAACACGTTGTCGTAGACGCCCCAGCCCGTCATCGCGAGCTCGGAGCCGCCGAGCGTCATGATCTTGGTGGCGCGGTGGTTCGCGCCGACGACCTTGCGGTCGCCGAAGTTTTCCTGCGAGTCGGCGGCGACGGCGATCGTGTTTCCCTTGCGGACGGCAACGGCGATCGACATGGCTAAGGTAGCTGCACGGTGTTGGTGCCTTTGCCGGCGTCGATCTTCGCGACGGCCCCGACCTGCAGCCCGGGGCCGTCGATCGTGTCGTCGCCCTTGCCGGTCTTGATGGTGAGGTCGTGATCGAAGCGCGTGACGAGGAGCTGGAGATTATTGGTGCCGTCGCCGTACTTGAGCGTCGCGTCGCCTTGCACGAAGACGTCGTTCGTCTGCAGGGTGTCGTCGCCCTTCCCCGCCGTCGCGACGAGGTCGCCGTCGATCGTGACCGAGTGGAAGGATAGGAGGTTGTCGGTGGCGGCGAGGACCCACAGGGCCAACGAGCGGGCGAGGAGGGTTCGCATCGACTGGACGCCGTTCCGGTGTCAGTGCGCCGCGGTCTTTTGCCGCGGATCGTCGGCGGGGTTCACGAAGTTCACCTGAAACGGTCCCATGCCGTGGACCTGGACGACCGTGGCCGTCTTGCTCTGAGCGAAGTGGTGCATGTCGCGCGGCATGAGCGCGTACGATCCTTGCGGCATCAGGGTGAGCTTCTTCGCGTCGAAAACGTCGCCCATGGCGACCGCGAACGTCCCGGAGAGCACCGTGATGTGCTCCTCGTCCGGATGCCAATGCGGCGGCACCTTGGCACCGGCCGGGCTCTTGATGCGCAGCACGAAGGGTCCCGGCTTGTCGGGGTCGCCCGCGATGACCGCCGCCTTCACGCCCGGGCCGCCGAGCGGAAAGTTCAACCACTTGATCGCCTTCGGCGGTACGATCACCTGCGCCGGCACGACATCCGCGGCCGCCGCGGGTAGAGCGACGGCGCTCGCCTTGACGCCCCCAGGACTCGACTCGATCCTCCTCGCCCCCGCCGTACAGCCGAAGGCACTGCCCGCCACTACCGCCGCCACCAGGATCGATCGCCACCGCGGGTTCGCCATGCGGACCTCCTTCGAAAAGTCGGATGCATAGCCCACGCCCTTCGGACCTTCCAGCCTCTTGACGCGCGTTCGGACCCGTCACCCGGCGCCGGGGATCTCGACGGCCCGCGCGAAGAGCACCTCGTGCTCGAGCTGCCGGCGCACCTCGCCGGGATCCATGTCGAGCGCCTCGCAGATGTTCTCGAAGCTGAAGGGCCAAAGTCGATCGGTGCTCGTGACCCACGCCATCGCGCTCGTGCGCTCGGCGGAGTCACGCGCGTCTTCGATGGCCGCCCGGAGAACGGCAACCATCAAGCTTCTGTGCGGCGTGCTCGGGCGTGACTGCGTGCGATCGACGTAGCGGCCCCAGCGCGCCAGGGCTTTCCCGGCCACTACCAGCGACGCCCGCCGCCGCCACCGCCGCGCCCACGACCACCGCCGCCTCCCTCGCGATCCTGCGCCTCGCTGACCCGAATCGCTCGGCCTTTGACCTCGCGGCCGTTCAATTCCTGTATGGCCTTTTGCGCGTCCGCGTTGGATGCCATCTCGACGAAGGCGAAGCCCCGGCTGCGGCCGGTGTCCCGCTCGGTGATGACGGCCACCGATTCGCAGGGGCCGACGGCACTGAACTCGTCCTGCAGTTCCTGATTCGTGACGTCGAACCCGAGATTTCCGACGTAGAGCTTCCGTCCCATGACGACACCCCTTCTGACAACCGTTGCGAGCGTTGCGGCGCAGCGCGGCGTACGTGGCGAATCCACGCGCGTCGCGGGGTGCCGATGAAGCGCTGCTGAATGCGGGAGCGGGGAGAACGGAGGCGCGCCGGACAATCAGTGGCAAGCAAGGGCCTACCAGCCGCCTCGCACAACTACAAACGAGGCGGTGGTCGCTGGCGTTCGAATGCCTCGGTCACGGCCGCGCGGCGTCGGCATGTCGGCTTGTGACCCAACCGGCGACGAGCTAGGGTTGCAGCAGCTTCGGCTCTGACCTTCGCCCGCGCACGGCTCTCACGCACGGATGCCAGAGCGGCGCGCACCGCGCTGCTGCCCACCTCCCGAGCCCGCGACTCGTCTGGAGGAGGATCCCATGGCAACCGCATCGTTCGCCCCCTGTCCGCACTGCGGCATCGCGCTTTCGTACCTACACGGCGTGAGCGGCAGCACCATGACACCGAAATGCCCGAGCTGTCGCCAGCAGGTGGAGGTACCGCGTGCCACCTTCCTGATGGCGGACAACTCCGGGCCGGGCCTGCGACGGCCGCTCAAGCAGGTCGCGCAGACCAAGTCATGAGCCCCCACGTTGGCGGTATCCGCAAAGGAATGCTGGGACACCTGCGGGCGGCCCTGACGGCGCGCGGTCGCGCGGTGGTTGCGGTCATGGCGCTCGCCGCGGCCGCGTCGGCGGGATGCGCGGCACGACAGCAGGTCGCCCTCCGCGACGACGGCGCCATCACCAAGGACGTCGAGCAGCGACTCGCGGCCGATCCCATCGCCCGCGGCTCGACGATCTCCGTCGAGACGAAGGCGGGCGTGGTGTCGCTGCAGGGCGCGGTTGCGACCGATACGGTGCGGTCGTCGGCCGAGCGCATCGCCCGCAACACGCCGGGGGTGCGAGAGGTCGACAACAACGTTCGCTTCGGCGGTACGCAGCCACACACCAATTGACCGCCGGCTACGCCGTCGCGACGTCGACCCATCGCATCGGCGCCGACACCTATACGATTCGAGCTTTGCGCGATCGGCAGCAGTTCTGGGATCCCGACGGAGAAGCCGGCCGCGCCGGTATCTCGTCCGCCGCGTGGCCCCTCTTCGGCCTCGTCTGGCCCGCCGGCCTCGCGCTCGCCGAAGCCATGACTCGCGTCGCCGTCGCCGGGAAGCGGATCCTCGAGGTCGGCTGCGGGCTCGGCGTTTCCAGCCTGGTCTTGCGGCGCGCCGGTGCCGACGTCACCGCGACCGACCACCACCCCCTGGCCGAGGAGTTCCTGCGCGTGAACGCCAGGCTGAACGAGCTCCCGCCGATCGCCTTTCGGCGGGCGTCGTGGACGGGAGCCGATTCCGGGCTCGGCCGCTTCGACCTCGTCGTCGCGAGCGACGTGCTCTACGAGCGCGATCATCCGATGGAGCTGCTCCGATTCCTCGCGCGTCACACCACCCCGGACGCCGAGGTCGTCGTCGCCGACCCCGGACGCTCGCACCACGTCCGCTTCGGCACCCACATGCGTGCCGAGGGCTACGAGCAGACCGACGAGCGCTTGGCGTTCCCCGGCAGCTCGTCGACCCGCCTCGGGCGCATCATGCGCTTCGCGCGCGCGGCCAACGACATCGTCGGGACTACACCAGAATCTTCCGTGCGGTCTTCACCAGATCCTCTTCGCTGCTGACGGCGGCCGAAGGCATCGCGGGCACGGCGCGGCCGCGCTGTACGGCGGGACGCCCGCCGACCGCACCGAGCCAGCGCTGGAGATGGTCGAGCCGGTCCACCGGCACGCCCGGCCACGGGTAGATGTGGACCCAGCTCCAGTTCGCGATGTCGGCGATCGAGTAGTCGCCCGCGAGGTACTCGTGCTCGGCGAGGCGCGCGTCGAGCACCTCGAAGAGGCGCCGGCACTCGCGTTGGTAGCGGTCGATCGCGTACGGAATCCTCTCGGGCGCGTAGCGGACAAAGACGTTCGCCTGTCCCATCATCGGCCCGATGCCACCCATCTGGAACATCAGCCACTGGACGACGAGCGACCGTCCTTTCGGATCGCGCGGCATGAGCTTCCCGGTTTTCTCCGCGAGGTACATGAGAATCGCACCGGACTCGAAGACGGCGAAGTCGCCTTCGTCGTGGTCGACGATGGTGGGAATGCGGCCGTTCGGGTTGAGCGCCACGTACCAGTCTTCCCTCTGCTCGCCCTTGTCGAGCGCGATGGGTCGCACCGTGTAGGGCAGCTCCATCTCCTCGAGGGCGATCGACGCCTTCCAGCCGTTCGGGGTGGGGGACGTGAAGAGCTCGATCATGGCGGGATCTCCTTCCGACACCGCTCGCGCGCCGCGCGGCCCGATCTGACGGCTAGAAGCCGAGAAGCGGCTTCCAGAAGCTGCACTGGTGCTGGGCCGCGAACGCGCTGCCCGACGACCCTTCGGGTCGCGGCGGCACCAACGAGATCAGGAACTCGCGCGCCGTGTCGTTCGGATCGTGACGCCGCCATTGCGGCGCGTGCGGTGCTCGCGGCTTGCCGGTGCGGGCGAACCGCGTCCAGTACCGCACCATCACCTCGGCGAGCGCCTGCTGATCCGCGTCGAGCGGCGGTGCGCCCACCTGGTTCGGCACGTCGAAGATGTATTGGATCTCGGAGGCGTGAGCGGCGCCGTACGGGAAGAACGTCGGCGGCAAGAAGAGCTCCGGCGCATTCGCGTCGTCGAACTCGTACGCGAAGGTGGGCATGCCGGGTGCGAGACGCGTCACCGCGGCACGCGCGCCGCACGCGAACGCCGCATCGGTGGCGAGCGCGCTGAGCGCGAGCTCGACGTTGCCGTACGCCGCGACCGGATAGTGCGGCGTCAGAACCTCCGCGATCCCGACCGGTACCCCGAGAAGCCCCGCGACGGCATCCGCGTATTGATCCTCCGAAAGCGGCCCGCTGCCGCTCGTGATCTCGAATTGCGCCACGAAGAGTCGCATCTCGTCGTGGTTCGAGCCCTCGATCACGGGCACCCGACTGTGCCGGTTCAACCCCTTGAGGATCGGATCCGGAAGCACGTGACCGTCGATGACGGGCGTCCAGGACGAGAGACCGCCGCCCTGGTTCGCGAGCAGATCGTCGACGGACACCGCGCGGAGACATGCCGCCGTCTGATCGTCGCACCCGACGGCCGTCGCGATGCTCTGGCCGGTCGCCTCGGCCTCCGCGAGCGTCGGCTGGTTGAAGACGCCGCCGCTCTCGACGATGGCGCGGTGGAACAATCCGACCGCGAGCGGTGACGCGAGCTGCGCGTGCACGCTGATGCCTCCCGCCGACTCGCCGAAGATCGTCACGCGCTTCGGGTTGCCGCCGAAGGCGGCGATGTTGTCTCGCACCCATTGCAACGCGAGCTGTTGATCGAGGAGGCCGTAGTTGCCCGAGACGCCGTCCGGAGATTCCGCATCGAGCGCCGGGTGCGCGAGAAACCCGAGCGCGCCGAGCCGATAGTTCAGCGTCACGACCACGACGTCGCCGGTGTGGACGAGCCGCGTCGGGTCGTATTCGTCGCTCTCGCCGACTTGGAACGCGCCCCCGTGGATCCACACCATGACCGGCAGCTTCCGACGGAGGTCACGGGCGGCGGCGAGCTGCCGATGCGGCGTGTAGACGTTCAAGAAGAGGCAATCCTCGGCGTTGGTCGCGACACCGAAGGGCGAGGCGGGCTGTGCGCAGTGTGCCCCGACGACGCTCGCGTCGCGCGGCGTCGTCCATGGCGCATGCGGCACCGGTGGCTGCCAGCGCAGCGGACCGACGGGCGGCTCGGCATACGGGATGCCGAGAAACGCGAGGACGGTGTCGCGGACGACGCCCGTGACGGGTCCGGCCGGCGGGCTCGCGGTCACCGTCTCGGCCAGGGCGGGAGCGGCCGACGCCGCGACGATGCAGGCGAGGACGAGCGCGATGGCGTGGCGCGAGGGCACGAATGCGGGCATGGGGACTCCTTCGCGGATCCGCGTCCCTCACGGTCGGGGCGCGCACCGGCTACGCCGAGGCCCTAGCGCGAAGCCGGCTCGCGAGACAACTCCTTTTCGAGAGCGCCGTGATCGCGGCGGCGCGCGGCGCGCGCCGGGTTGCTTCCGGAGTCGAACCGCGGCACGGAGGCGTTGCGCCATGGCCGATCCGACCCCACCCCGCCGCGTGTGCATCACCGGAGCCCTCGGTTTCGTCGGCCGGCGGCTCGCCGAGCGCCATCGCGCCGACGGGTGGCGGGTGACGGGCGTCGACGTGCGCGCCGATCCGGCGCTCGACGTCGTCGCGGGCGACCTCGCGGCGCCGGGCGACTGGCGTCGATGCTTCGAAGGCGTGGACCTCGTGATCCACACCGCCGCGCTCGTCGGCATGGGTGACGACGAGCCGGCGTCGTGGCGCGTCAATTGCCTCGGGACGCGCCACGTGCTCGATGCGGCGGCGCACGCCGGCGTCCGTCGTCTGGTGCACCTCTCGTCGATCGTCGCCTTCGGCTTCGACTATCCCGACGGCGTCGACGAGCGATACCCGCTCAGACCGAACGGCGTGCCGTACGTCGACACCAAGATCGCGAGCGAGCAGACCGTCCTGCAGGCACACGCCGCCGGCGAGGTCGCCTGCACGATCGTGCGTCCCGGCGACGTCTACGGACCCGGCTCGCACTTCTGGACGGTGTCGCCGCTGCGCGCCATCGCCGCGGGACGGCTCGTGCTGCCGGCGATGGGCGACGGGCACCTCTCGCCGGTCTACATCGACGACCTCGTCGCGGGCATCGTGCTCGCCGCGACGGCACCCGATGCCGCCGGTCAGGTCTTCACGCTCACGGGGGGCGAGACCGTCACCACGAGCAGCTTCTTCGGTCGCTACGCGCGCATGCTCGGCAAGACGAGCGTGCCGGTCGCGCCGACGCCGCTCGTGCTGGCGCTCGCGGCGACGGTCGGGCGCGTGCTCGGCGAGGGCGACGTCACACCGGCGGGCGTCCGCTACATCGCGCGCCGCGGCGGCTACTCGATCGCGAAGGCGCGCGAGCGGCTCGGCTATCGGCCCGCCGTCGATCTCGACGACGGCATGCACCGGGTCGAGACGTGGGCACGCGCCACCGGCCTCGTGCCGCCGGCGCCGGCGACGTGACGGCTCACGCCTTCGCGAGTCGCTCCCGAAAGTAGTCGCCCCACGCGGCCGCGAGCCCCGGCAGCGCGGCGGCGCGGCGGAGCGTCGCCGGGTCGGCGGCGGCGGCGGCCGAGAGACGGACGAGCTCGGTCACGGTCATGCTCGTCGGCTCCTCGTGGACGAGCTCGATGGCGTCGCCGCCGCCGATGTCGCCCGCCCGCACGACGGCGAAGTAGAAGCCGCTCCGCTCCGCGCGCAAGAACTCCTTCACCATGCTCGGACGATCGAACTTGATCCCGAGCTTGAAGCACGGCGTCCGCGGCTGGGTGATCATCAGCTCGGCCGTCCCGATGCGGAACCGGTCGCCGACGTGCACGCGATCTTCCAGCAGCCCTTCGACGGTGAGGTTCTCGCCGAACGCGCCCCAGGAAAGGTCGGCCTCCGGCAGCTGCGTCCGCCACCACGGGTAGTGCTCGGACGGATAGCCGTAGACGGCTTTGTCGCGACCGCCGTGCACGCGCAGGTCGGCTTGGCGATCGCCGACGAGATTGTCGCCGAGGATCGCGACCCGACCCGCGACGGGATGCTTCCAGATCGCGGTCTGAACCGTTTTGCCGTGATGGCTCACCGGACGCGGCAGACCGACGTTCACCGAGACGACGCGCATCCGACTCTCCTAACCTCGGCGCCGCCCCCTCACCAGCCCGCAGCGGGATCGGTGAGGAACCAGAGCGCCACGACCCAGGCGGAGAAGTTGATCGCCACGACGCCGATCCCGACGGTCCAGCGCGGATCGCGCCGAGCCCGGACGCCTTCGACGACGTGCGCCCAGAGGCCGACCGAGACGACGCCGAAGCCGAGCATGATGGCGTGCTCGACCGGCTCGGAGAAGAACGGCGTCGCGAGAATGCCGCAGACCATGAGGAGATTCGCCGCCGTCGTCACGTACGAGCCCTCCTGGGCCGCGATGCCCGCGCGCTCCGCGACGATCGACCGCTCGGGCGCGAGCGCGCTCAGAAGGAAGAAGACGCCGGCCGAAAAGGGGAACGTCCCGAAGAGGAGCGAGGCGATCGCCCCACCCTGCATGTCGCGCAGCCGACCGATGCGCGGCCGGCGCGACGCGTCCGGACGCGGGACCACGACGACCGCGTCGCCGACCGCGAGCGACGACGAGCGCGGACCGTCGACGCGCACCCCCGCGCCGTCGCGCGGGGTGTACTCGACGACCGCGACCGGCGACGCCACCGAGCCCGAGGCGTTCGCGGGACGGTCCTCCACCGCCACCACCACGCCGGACGTGCGCATCGGGTCGTAGGCGAGCTCGCGATATCCCTGGATGAATCCCAGCGTGAACGAGAGCGACACGAGGCCGGGGAGCAGCAGGCCGACGCCCATACCGAGCTCGAAGGTCGCGAGCTTGGCGACGAGGAAGCCGATCACACCGCCGGCGAAGAGCGAGCCGAAGAAGTACAGCATCCAGCGCGTGACGAGGTCCAACTCCACGGGCGTCGGCGTCGTGTACGACGTTTCCAGCCCGGCACGCGAATCGTCGCTGCGGCGGTGGCGTGGCGGGCTATTTCGCTTTGAACTGGGTCGACGAGTCGACGAGCACGTTGCTGTGCGTGCTCTGCCAGCATCGGCCCGCGCTGCTGCGGAGCTGCACGGTCACCGGCAGGGACGAGATCGGGAGTGACGGCGGCGTGAAGTGGATGCCCTGCGCGCGCACCGTCGCCTGCGCCTTCCCGGCGGGGCCGGATTTGAGGTCGACGCGCTGGATCCCGTCGGGGGTCCGATCCTTGTCGTCGTAGCGAAAGCCCTTGCTCGTCGCGCGCCAGCACGGCTTGCCGTGGCAGACGCCGGCGGCGGGGGCGCCGAGGCTGGCGACCAGCCGCGCGGCGCCGTCGTAGACGCAAAGCGCGTAGCTCGTCGACGCCGCTGGCGCCCCGAAGTCGCTCGGCGCGGTCGCGGCACCTTGGAGCCATTTCCATTGCAGACGGTCGGCGGCGTTCGCGGCCGCGTCCTTGACGAGAATCCGCGCCGCACCGGCTCCGCGACAGCCGGTGAGCGGCGCCGGGCCGCAGATGTCCGCGCCGCCGGCCGGCGGCACCGGCGGTGCCGGCGATTGCACGACGCCGCCGTCCGGCGTCTCGGCGACCGGGAGCCGGAGATCGAGGTCGCTGACGGTGACCGTGAAGGTACCGTTCGATGCGCGTCCGAACGGCGCGCTCTGCCCGAGCAGCTCGAGCTTGAACCGATGGCCAGCGACGAGCCGCCATCCGTTCGCGGGGATCTGGAAGGGCTGCAGCGCGGCGCTCGCGACATCGGGGCGATAGAAGCCCTGCGAGACGAGCGCCTGCATCGCATCCGGTCCGACGTCCCAGAGCCGCGCCGCGATCTCCGGGAACGTGCCCGTGATCGCATAGCGCGCGACGATCGTCGGAAAGCCCATCAGCGTGTACCCGGCACCGACGGCGGCCGGGAGCGTGTACGTGACCGCCGCGGCGTCGTCGCCCGCGAGCGTCGTGCGACACGACGACGCGCCGCCGCTCACCGGGTCGACGAGCTCGGCGTTCACGGCGCTCCCCGCGGCCGAGCCGAAGCTCTTGGCGGCCGGCTCCTGGAGACGCACCTCGCCGGGGTGGATCGCCGCCCAGTCGCTGGCGGTGAAGGGCCCCGTCTCCGTCGAGGCGCCGCAGGCCTGCGTGTAGGTTTCGAGCGCCGGGAGCGGACCGCCGACGCCTTGCAGATGACGCGCAAACAGCTCGTCGACGCGTTGATTGGCGCGCGTCATGTCACCCGCGAGACTCGCACGCGGATGGCCGAAGGCGTCCGCGAACATGAGGGTGATCTCGGCCCCCGGATACTTGGCACGCGTCTTCTCGTAGAAGCGCAGCGCCTCGGTCGCCGGGAAGAGATCGTCGGTGAACGCGTTGTAGATGAAGAGCGGCGCGGGCGGGATCGAGTCGTCGATGTAGTAGGCCGAGTGATGCCTCGTCACCTCGTCGACGATGCCGAGGAGATAGGGATCGGTGTCGTACGGCTCGCCGGCGTCGAGGCGTGTCTTCCACGCGCCGATGTCCGCCTCGGGGTCGGCGCCGGGGGGCGCGTAGAAGCCGGTCGCGAGGCCGAGACCGTAGAGCGCGGTCACCCACGACTGCTTCTCGATCCCGCCGACGAGGCCGTACGGATTGAGCGCGCGGTAGTCGAGCGTCCGTCCGTTCGGCACGAGCGCGTAGGCGAGATCCGACCATGGGATGAGCGGCGCCGCCGCTGCGATCTCCATCGGCAGGCCGCCGGGGCTCGTCCACGGCGCGAGCGAGCCGTCCGGCAGCATGACGCGATTGCGGAGCGCGGCCAGCATCATCGACTGCCCGCCACCGTACGAGCTGCCGGTCGCCGCGACCTTGTCGGGAACGACGAGCCCTTCGTCGGCGAGGAGGCCCGCCAGCCATTGGGTGTCGCGCACCTCGTAGCGGGCGTCGGCGAGACGGATCCAGCCGCGGTCGATGCACGCGTTCGGGTCGGCGATGGTCGGATCGGGAAGCCGCGCCGCCGCGAAGCCGCACGAGAAGTGGAAGCCGCGCGCCGAGTAGCTGAGCGTGACGTAGCCGGCGGCGGCGCGATCGGTGAAGGGTTGCGGCGACTTGCCGATGCCCCAGCCGTGGAGGTCGACGACGAGCGGGAAGGGCCCGTTCATCGACGCCGGCGGCAGGGTCACGTTCACGTCGAGCGGCACGCCGTCGAACGTCTCGACCCGCGTCGCGACCGTGCCGGCGCAGAATTGCGCCGTACCGAGATCGACGCACGGCACGCGCCCGCCGAAGACGCTCGCGACTGTCGCGGCGCGAACGGGCGCCGGCCCGAGCAGCACGAGACCGATGGTGACCAGTGACGAGGCGACGGCGGCGACACGCGGCATGTGGTCCTCCTTGGATGCGATCGCGGACGAGCGTAGCGAAGCGCCGCGGCGGCGGCATGGTCGAAGACCGGGACGGACGCCGCGAAAATCGGGGAGGACGCGCCGGGAAAATCAGTGGGACGGCGCCGACGGCTCTTTTCCAAGGAACGCGCATCGTCATAAGGTCGCCTCTCATGAAGGGCACACGTCGCATCCTGATCATCGGCAGCGGCTTCGGCGGTCTCGGCCTCGCCATTCGCCTGAAACGCGCCGGCATCGCGAGCTTCACGATCCTCGAGAAGGGCACCACCCTCGGCGGCACCTGGCGCGACAACACCTACCCGGGCGCCGCGTGCGACGTGCAGTCGATGCTCTACTCGTTCTCGTTCGAGCCGAAGACCGACTGGACGCGGAAGTGGTCGGGGCAGGCCGAGATCCACGCCTACATGGAAGCCTGCGCGCGGCGGAACGACCTGTTGCGACACGTCCGTTTCGGCGTCGAGGTCGCGAGCGCGCGCTTCGACGAGACGCACGGCACCTGGACCGTGCGCACGACGGGCGGCGAGGAGATCGTGACCGACGTGCTCGTCAGCAGCGTCGGCCAGCTGCACCAGCCGCAGATCCCGAAGTTTCCCGGCCTCGAGGATTTCCGGGGACCGTCCTTTCATTCCGCCCGCTGGCGGCACGACGTGGACCTCGCCGGCAAGCGGGTCGGTGTGATCGGCAACGCGGCGAGCGCGGTGCAGTTCGTCCCGGAGATCGCCAAGGTCGTCGACCACCTCACGATCTTCCAACGGAGCGCCAATTGGATGATCGCGCGCGGCGACCGGCCGTTCAAACCCTGGGAGACGTGGGTCCTGACGCACGTGCCGGGCGCGCTGCGGCTCTATCGCGCCTGGCTCTGGGGGATGGCGGAGCTGCTGCTCTATCCGGTGATGCGCCAGCGGCCGGCGTTCGCGCGGATCTACACCAAGTGGGCGTTGCAGAATCTCGAAGCGAACGTCGCCGACCCGGCGCTCCGCGCCCGCCTCACGCCCGACTACCCGATCGGCGGCAAGCGCATCCTCATCCACGACGACTTCTTCCCCGCCTTGTCGCGGCCGAACCTCGAGCTCGTCACCGACTCGATCGAACGGATCACGAGCGACGCGGTGATCACGAAGGACGGCACGGTCCGCCCGCTGGACGTGCTGATCTTCGCGACCGGCTTCCGCACCAACCCGTTTCTCGCGCCGATGCAGATCGAAGGCCGCGGCGGCCGACGCCTCGACGCCGACTGGGCGCACGGTGCACACGCCTACTTCGGCATCACCGTGTCCGGCTATCCGAACTTCTTCATGCTCTACGGCCCGAACACCAACCTCGGTCACAACTCGATCATCTTCATGCTCGAATGCCAGATCGCGTACGTCCTCGACGCGATTCGGTGGCTGATCGCGGACGACCTCAAGTACATCGACGTCAAGCCCGAGGTGATGGAGAGCTTCAACGAGCGCCTGCAACGCGACCTCGCGGGCACGTCGTGGGCCGCCGCGCCCGAGAGCTGGTACAAGGACGCGGGACGCATCACCAACAACTGGCCGTACTCGACCCTCGAGTACTGGCGTCGGACCCGAGCCCTCGTGCACGCGGACTATCGCGCCGAGCCGAATGACGCGGCATCGACCGACGACGCGAGCGGCCGCACGCACACCGGCGCCCCGCTCCCGGCACCCAACGACATCGCCGCGGCCTGAAACGTCACCACACGCCCGGGATCAAGCGCGCACGCACCCGAGCGGCGTAGGCCGGATAGCCGGCGAGCTCGCGGCGGAGAAACGCCTCCTCGATGCCGATGCGCACCGCCAGGAGGGCGATCGGCGCGAGCGCGACCAGGGCGCCCGCCCACGACCCGAGCCAGAGGGGCATGCCGATCTGGAGGAGCGCGACGCCGGCATACATCGGGTGGCGGACGAGCGCGTACGGGCCCCGATCGACGACGTACTGATGCCGCGCCTCCTGCGACTTCACGACCGGGACGGCAAACGCGTTGGCACGCATCGCCGCCGTCACGATCCCCCACCCGACGAGCAGGACGACGAGACCGACCGTCGCCGCGATCGGCCCCGTCGGCGGCGCGAGATGGAACCGAAACACGTCGAAGGGAATGAAGCGGATGGCGCCGAGGAACGCCGCGATGAAGAGGAGCACGACGATCTTGTCGGCGCGCGGCTGTCCGCGCTGCAGGGGCGGCTTGAAGCGCTCCGCGAGCAGTGCCGGATTGGCGCGGGCGAGCACGACCATGCTGACGACCGTCGCGACGGCGAAGATCGCCACCAGGAGCCACGCGCGTGGCCACCCGAAAACGCCCGGCGGATAGAAGAGGAGGAGCGCCATCAGGGCGGGCTGCAGCGTGACGCCGAGCAGCGCGCGCACGATCGACACCATCGGGCCGGCCATCGTTCGGGAAGTACACGTCCGGCGCAACGGGCCGCAACGCGCGGCCCCCCGGCCAATGCACATGCGCCGCATCCGCCGTCGGAGTAGCGGCGGCGACACGTCGTGAACTGCCGCGGCGCGTGGGATAGGGAAGGCCCATCCCGCGCGTGGAGGTGGCCATGAGCAAGGACGGTCTGAACGAGGACGGCGGCTGCGCCGTCGACTGGCGCTGGCTCGTCGGCCAGGAGATCGCCGAGGTGCGGAGCAGCCTCGACACCATCACCTTCATCTTCCGGAGCGGCCGGACTTTCGCCGTGACCGCCCGGCTCTGGAAGGGGGCCCCGTTCGTGGCCTTCGAGCCGTGGGAGGCCCCTCGCCCGTGACGATCCGAACCCGCCTCGCCCGTCCGCCCGACATCCTATAGAGAGAATCCATGGCCAACGACATCGCGATGCGCTCGAGCAATCCCGCACTCACCGCCGACACGTTCCGCACCACCCGCACCGGATTCGGCGACGACGCCATGACGATCCAGGGCACCGTCAACAAGACGGCACTGGCGTTGTTGATCCTGATCGCGACCGCCTCCTACACCTGGAACCTCGGGATCGCCGATCCTCGCGTCCCGGCGCTCACGATGGTCGGCATCCTCGGCGGCCTCGTGCTCGCGATGGTGACCATCTTCAAGAAGGAGTGGGCCGCCACCACCACGCCGATGTACGCCGCGCTCGAGGGGCTCGCGCTCGGCGGCATCTCGGCGACGTTCGAGGCCCGCTATCCCGGGCTCGTGAGCCAGGCCGTGTTTCTCACCTTCGGTACCCTCGGCGCGCTCCTCCTCGCGTACCGCTCCGGGGTGATCAAAGCGACCGAGAACTTCAAGCTCGGCGTCTTCGCGGCGACCGGCGGCATCGCGCTCGTCTACGTGGTCAATTTCGTGATGGGCTTCTTCGGCTCCGGCATCCCGATGATCCACTCGAGCGGCACGGTCGGGATCGTCTTCAGCGTCATCGTGGTCGGCGTCGCGGCGCTGAACCTGGTGCTCGACTTCGACTTCATCGAGCAGGGCGCCGAGCGCGGCGCGCCGAAGTACATGGAATGGTACGGCGCCTTCGGGTTGCTGGTCACGCTGGTGTGGCTCTACCTCGAGATCCTGCGCCTGCTCGCGAAGTTACAAGAGCGCCGCTAGCTGCCAGCCGGCAAGATCTCGTACTGACAGCGGACGTCTGCTCCACCCGACACTGACTGTCGCGCCCGCGGGCACTGCTCAACCGTCGTCAGCCGCTGCTCGTGGCACGAATGTGGCTCAGGGCACGTTCGTGATCGCGAAGCTTCTCCCGCACGATCGCCCGCGTGAACGACTATGGTCGCGCGGTGTCGAAGCCCTGACCGAGCGAGAGTTGATCGCCCTCGTGATCCGCAGCGGTCGACGCGGGGAGAGCGCTCTTGATCTCGCCGCCGCGTTGCTCGCCGAGTGCGGGAGCCTGTCAGCCTTGGCCTCCGCCCGACCCGAGGAGTTGGCGACGCACCATGGCATCGGCCCCGCGAAAGCCGCCGCGCTCCTCGCTGCTTTTCGGCTGGGTTCGCTGGCGACGAGATCCGCGCCGGACCGTCCACTCCTGACTTCAGGCGCGGATGTCGCAGCAATCGCCGCACGCGAGCTCACCGGTCTCCGCCGCGAGCGTGTTCTCGTCCTCGTATGCAACGCCGCCAACCGTCTATTGCGAACCGTCACCGTATCGGAGGGGTCGCTCGACCGCTCGCTACTTCCGGTCCGCGACATCCTGAACGCAGTACTGCGGCACGACGGGCGAGCCTTCGCCATCGCCCACAATCATCCTTCGGGTGATCTCACCCCGAGCGACGCCGACCTGCGGGCAACTGAGGAGATCGCCGCGGCGGCCAAGGTGGTGGGCTTGCGGTTCCTCGACCATCTCGTGATTGCGGGTGAGCGGTGGACTACTGCAGCCCCGCGAACGCTTGGTTGAGAACGGCTGGCCCAAGAGCTCGCAGAGAATTGGTCGCGTTCGTGCGGCGATCGGCACACTCGGCAAGTCGAGCCATCGTTGCGAGGGCTCGCTCTTGAGCCTCGATTGGGGGGAGCCAGACGCGGAAGTTCAGCAACACCTCAGGTTGTATGCGCTGCCTTCGGAGGCCAAGACCCTTGCTTGAGCTGGCGAGCTCAGCCCATGTCGCTGGGGACCGGAGATACGCAGCGACGAACCTGGCCCGGGCTTTCCTGGGATTCAGATCGAAGGTCGGAAATTCGTTCGAGACGAAGGATCCATCGAAACGCGTGGGAACTTCGGCATATGCGCCCTCGAACGCGAATAGGCGACTGTAGATGAACTGCCCGGCTCGAATCCGATTCAAGGTGCGTGCGGACGTAGTTGAGCCCTCGATCGGTGGCTTCTCGAAAAGTCCATGGCCGAAGCTCAGAATGCCCACGTTGGGATAAGAGTGATCCCTCACTACTGGATGAAGGTCCTTGGAAGCCGTCATCACGTCTCCGAGTGCAACTAGCCGCCAACCCGCTGTGCGCCTCTCGTCCAAAGCAAGATCGGGGCGTTGAGCCAGCGCGGGAAAGATCGCCTGGCTAATGGAGCCCCATCGGCCTTCTAGGCGGTCGAGTGCCGTGGTCATGGACATGATTCGGTCCAGACCTGCGGCAATCGAACGCTGAGCCGCAAAACTTGGAAGCGGAATTTCTAGCGTCTCGAAGCGATCGATTGAGAGCGTCTTGTTGCGTCCCGCCGATCCAGGCGACGCTAGCCGAATGAGGCCAAGTCCAGGTTCGCTGGTGAAGAAGTACCGCAGATATCCGAGATCGACATCGTCAACTGCAGCCACATACGTCATGAAGCGATGAGAGCCTACACGCCCACGCTCCGATTCCCCGGCTAGGGCAATCGCACCCTCCCAAGCAAAGACGTTGCTGAAGATTAGATCGCCGGGTTGAACTTCGAATATCTTCTTGCTGCCAAGCG
The DNA here is from genome assembly GCA_963774015.1 of uncultured delta proteobacterium. Taxonomy (GTDB): domain Bacteria; phylum Desulfobacterota; class Binatia; order UTPRO1; family UTPRO1; genus UTPRO1. The sequence continues at coordinate 681,033 of CAVZDH010000009.1, read as the reverse complement.
CGGCACCGCTGACGGGCTCCTTGTGAAAGATCCCCTTGCCGAACGACCGGACTCCGATCTCCTCGTAGGTCCGAAATGGATCAACGCTCACCGCCCGTCGCTCTAGACGCACCACATCGCCGACCCGGACGCGACGCATGGTCATCGCATCGCTCGAACTTCATTCTGAACCTCTTGAAGGACATCGAGAATTTCCCGTTCTGTCTTCACTAGCTCGGCGACGAGTTCAGCTGGCGGACGCTGAGCAAGGTCGTCCGCGCGACGTGGATTCTTCCGATCCAAATTCCAGCCGCTCGTTTCGAGCTCCGCGATTGAGATTCGCCATGCTTGATCCCCTTCCTCGCGACCCTTCCGCTGACGTCCGCCCCACCATGTCTGACACTTGGCGAATCCCTCGAATCGCAGAGGTCTAGTCTTTGCGTAACCTTTCCGTCCTTCCGGCAAAGGCAATTCATAGAACCACACCTCCTTCGTGCGGCCCGTCTTCTCGAAAAAGAGCAGGTTCGTCGGAATCGGGGTGTAGGGCGCAAAGACGCCGGGCGGCAACCGAACGACTGTATGCAGCTCGCATTCCGTGAGCATCTTTCCCTTGAGACGCGCACCCGCCCCGTCGGCGAAGAGCACACCGTTCGGAACGACTATCGCCGCTCGACCCCCGTCTTTCAGCCGACGGAGCACGAACTGAAGAAACAGCCACGCCGTCTCGGCCGTCGATTCCGGGAAATTCTTGGCAATCGAATCTTCCTCTTCTCCCCCGAACGGCGGGTTCGTCAGGACGACGTCAACACGGTCGGCCTTGCGAATCTCCGTAATCGGGTTCCGGAGCGCGTTGTCGCGTACGATGTGCGGCTGCTGCACGCCGTGCAGCAGGAGATTCATCATCCCCAAGAGATAGGGTAGCGGTTTCTTCTCGATACCGCGGACGTTGGCGTCGAGGCTGCGCAGGTCCTCCGTGGTCTTCACCTTGGGTCGAAGGTGCTCGATGGTCTCGACCAGGAAGCCGCCGGTGCCGCAGGCGGGGTCGAGAATGATTTCGCCGAGCTGAGGATCGATCTGCTGCACCATGAAGCGGATGACCGGACGCGGCGTGTAGAACTCGCCGGAGTCGCCGGCGGCGTCGCGCATCTCGCGGAGCATCGACTCGTAGAGATGTGCCATGGTGTGGATGTCGTCGGACGAGGCGAAGTTAACCTGGTTGATCTTGTTGACGACGTCGCGGAGGAGATAGCCGGACAGCATCCGGTTGAAGGTTTCCTTGAAGACGGCCGCCAGGACGTCGCGAGAATCATCGGTGCCGCTCCCCTTCAGGCCCCGGAGATAGGGCAACAGCTCGTCGTTGACGAAGTCGACCAGCTGCTGCCCGGTTCGGCCGTTGACCGAGTCCGCCGCCCAGTCGCGCCATCGATAGGGCGCCGCGATGACCGGATGGTACTTCCGTTCGACGACCTCCCGGTTCTGCTCGAGACCATCGAATGCTTTCAGAAACAGCAGCCAGGCGAGTTGCGGGATGCGGTCGAGATCGCCGTTCAAACCGGCATCTTTGCGCATGGCATCACGCGCGGTCTTGATGATCGACGCAAGCTTCGCCTGGGGCGTCGTCGCGACTTCGGATTTGGTGCGCTTCGGCATCGTCGGTCCTCTCAGCGGGTCGGAAACATGCGAGCCCAGATCGCTCGTGCAATCGCGAGGGCCTCGGGTAGAGTTCGGGTTGCGATTTGGAGATCTTGAACCAGTCGCTCGTAACCGTCGGCCCAGGCGACCGGCGCGTCATCGAGCGTCGGAGGTAGGGAATGCGTGGCGCATTGCTGAAACACCTCGCGAGTGGCAGCGGCAGCTCGCTCCGGGTCGACCAGGCCATGCTCGTGAAGCAAGACGATGTCGACGAGATCGCGAACCCGGCTGTTGGGGCCGGTCTCACGAGGTCGCGTCATCGCATGAAACTTCTCGGCGATGTGACGGTGGATATCGATGACCTCGACTGCATACTCGCTGATCCCGGCGAAGCTCAGGCTGTTCAGCGTAAATTGCTCGACTTCTCGCAGCTCGTCAGGTCGGGGACTGACGTCGAGCTTGACCGTAGCGAAGACCTTGCCGGCGAGTCTTCCGGTGACGAGAAAACGCCAGGTCGGCTGGTCCTCGACGTCGGTAGCCATTTCTTGCGGCTCCCCCAGCTCGAAAGCGAAGAAATCGCCGTCACGATCGACCGAGAGGGCGTCGATGATTCGCGCGCGCAGCCCAGTCGGGTCAGTCGTCTTTCGTCGGAGGCCGAGATCGATGTCGACGGTTCGCCGGGCATGCTCACGGAGCCGCACCTCGAGCGCCATCCCGCCCTTGAGAACCCATTGGCCGGGCTCGGCCTGATCGAGCCGCCGGAGAAGAGTTTCCAGGAGAACTCGCCGCCGCAGGCGATCGATGCTCGTCTGGCTCTCGTTGGCTCGAGCACTCAAGCGTTGGACGAGCGCCATGCTGAAGGCGGACGCGCTCGCATACCTCATTGGCGCTCCAGTTCCCGAAGCGCCCGCTCGATCCTCAGGGCGGCCGCCGAGTCGACGGCTTCCGCTCGTGCGCGCAACGCCCGGATCGTGAACAGGCCCCGCTTCAGGGCGTCGTCGATCGCCCGAGCGAGCTGATCCTGATCCATCCCGGCGGCCGCGACATCGATGATCGATCGCAGCGGGGTAGTGATTTGGAATCCGTCGCGAGCCTGAATGTCTTCGCGGGGAAGCGCGTCGTAGTGCAGCACCACACCGGGGTCGCGACTCGTAAAACTCTCGGGAACGGTGAGATGCATTTTCCGCGGATCGAGCTCACCGATCTCGTGGGCTGCGAGTGCTCGGTCGTGCGAGACCACCCCCAGACCTCGTGACCAAAGACTCCATCGGACCAGCTCCTCGAATCCCGAGATCGGCCACTCGGGAATGCGAAACAGACCCCGATCGATGCGGTCCCAATTGTGCCGGTCGGCGTGGTGTTTTTGCGCCTGGTAGGAGTAGCCGATCGAGCGCGCCTGTGCGGCGGTGAAGTACCCGGACTGGGTGCCGGCGAGCTGGAAGAGACGGCGCCGCAGCTCCTGACGGTCAGCTGGCACACGTTCTTACTACATGAAAACTTTAGTTTTGCGAGATACGGCCACGGGAAAATAATAATTTCGTTGACTTCACGCGGCATAGAGCCGTGACTCCAGCTCCTCAACTGCCGACCGGAGTGGGTCGGGGCCACCGAACCGCTCCGCGATTTCCACCGGCGTCCCATAGTCGCTGAGCGGCGGGACCTCCAAGACCCGGAGATCGTCGAGCTCCCCGATTCCGTGCTCGGCGTACTTGGTCAGGAGATCTTCGAGCACCTCGCGCGCCGCGGGGACGAACGCTTTCAGCCAAGCTCGATGCTCCTGCCGGAGCTTGTGGACACGATCCTGACGGGTGACGACCGGCCGGTTCCAAGCAACATGTACCAACAGGTCGAGCGGGTCAGCGTCATCGAGACCGGTACGCGCCGCGGCCTCGGCAAAGGAGATCCCACGCCCCTCGAGAGCCTCGATCACCTCCCGCCGACCCACCTGACTCCTCCATCGGTCGCGCAGCACCCGCGGCGATGCGAACAGGCGACGGACCTCCGTCGCGACGTAGTCGCGGTATTCGACGAGGTGCAGTCTGGAACCGTCGGCAGTCGGTAAGTAGAACCCTTCGGCCGTCACCCACACCACCCCACCGTCGACGTAAAGCTTCCGCGCCTCTTCGTCGTCTTCCATGTCACCGGGATCGGCCTCATCATCGCCTTCTTCGTCCTCCGCCGCATTCTCGGCGCCAAGCTCTTCACCGCCAACGACCGCCCCACCCGCTGGTTCCGGCTCCGCCACGGCGGATTCCTCGACGACCGCTCCGGTTTCGTCGATCTCTTGCTCTTCAATCCGCTCCGGCGGTCCGTCGAAGGCCTTGTCCTCGAAGAGTCGCGTCGCGCCCGCATAGTCGATGATGTCGAACGTGAGCTTGTCATCGTCGGGATAGAGGCGCGTCCCTCGCCCGATGATCTGCTTGAAGTCGATCATCGAACCGATCGGCTTGAAGAGTACGATGTTCTTGACGGTACAATGCGAAGTAGATCTCACGACCATGCTTGGGTTCACCTTGGAGCTTCCACACCGCATCACCGAACACCGGCTGGAACTCTCGGGAGATCGGCTGGTCCACCAGCATGTTGCGGTCCGCGAGATAGAGGAATCGCGGTTTTCGTTCGCCACGCCACGCGCTGTTCCAGAGCTTCCACATGATCTGCAATGCGACGAAGGTCTTGCCCGTTCCCGTCGCCATGGTGAGCAGCACACGGGGCTGCTGCCGGCTGACGATCGCTTCCAAGGCCCGCTCGATCGCGACTCGCTGATAGTAGCGGGGCTCTTTGACACCGCCCGACGGAGTACGGAGGTCACGATTGAAAGGTGACTGTAGAACCGCTGCCGCGGACTCGTCGACGATCCCTTTCCACGCCCGATAGCGGCGTAGCATCTCACTTGGAGACGGAAACTCGGTTAAGTTTCGCTCGCGACCCGTATCGTAGTCGTGCTCGACGATGCCCTTACCGTTCGTCGAATAGGCAAGCGGTAAATCGAGCCGCTCGGCGTAGCGCTTGCCTTGTTGGAGTCCATCGCCCGGGAGCTTTTGGGCGCGCTTCGCCTCCACCACCGCGACTGCAAAACCCGGCTCGCACTCGAGAAGATAGTCGGCGCGGAGCTCGCGCTCTCGCCGATGCGTCCGACCGCGCTTTGCTCGATGGGGACGCGGAACGATGCGGCCGTCGGTGATTGGATACTGTTCGACGATCTGGTCGTCGCGCCAGCCCGCATGCTTCAGTGCCGGCAAGACATAGTCACGACACGTATCCTTTTCGAGTGGGCGAATGGTTGCCATCGACGCCACGAGTCGACCGGCCAGGGGTGCCACAGAAGGATCGCCCAACACAAATCGCCAAAGAGGCCCGCGAGCCGAGCCAGAAGGCAGGCGCCCGGAAACTGAACCGCCCACGCGGGCGTCGCACCCAGCGCGCCGAAACCTGCCGAGGCTACCCCGAGGGCATCGACGAGATGGTTCAGGGGCACAGCATTGGGCGCGTAGTCCATTGCTCTTTTCGCGAACGTGCAGGGCCGGCACGGGGCATGGCGATCATCAGGCCGGGCAGTTGCATTCCTCGTCGTGATCGCCGCGCCATCGCGCACCGCATGTCGGTTGCGTTCCTCGCTGCGCGATGTATGTCTCCCGCACCAATCGGAGAGGTGGCATGGCTGATCCCGTTCTTCCCTGGTTGCTGGTCGCTGCAAGCATCGTCGTCGGCGCGTTCATCGGCGTGCTCTTCGAGCGCACGCGCGGCACCGCCGCGAAGCGCGCCGCCAAGTTCGAGGCCGACCTCGTGCAGGCGCGCTCCGATCTCATGCGCTACCAGGAGCAGACGAAGCATCATTTCGGGAAGAGCGCCGAGCTTCTCGGCCAGATGGCGACGAGCTACCGCGAGTTCCTCGACCACTTCGTGAGCGGCGCCGAGGAGCTCTGCGGCCCGAACATGAAGGAGATCGACGCGAGCGGCCTCGATCGTCGCATGCTCGAGACGCCGGCTCCTGCCGTCGCGGCCGCCGCACCCACGGGCAACGGCACGGTCCACGCGGCGCCGGTCGCACCGCCGCCGCTCGGCGGGCTCGACTCGGAGCCGCTCGCCGAGGACGTCGCGAAGTAGCTCCGCCGCGCGCCGCTCATTCGCCGGACAGCGCCGGCACCCGATACACGAGCGGTCCGTCGGCGGTGACGTGCCCGTGCGGACCGACGAAGGCGTCGAACGCCTGCCACAGCTCCGCCATCGCGGGATCGGCGAGAAAGGTGCGAAGCGCCGCGTCGTCGCGAAAGCCGATGACGGTGGTGAGCGCGCCGGCCGGCTTCGCGGCGTCGACGAAGGTGTCGACGGCGACGACGCCTTGCGCATCGAGGAATCCTCGGCGACCCTGCGCCGCCCACCACGTCTCGAACGCGCCGAGGCGACCCGGGAGCACGTCGTAGCTCTGCGCGAAGAAGACGCGCCCGTCACCCGCGGGCGGTGACGGGCGGTCGCCGCCGCGGATCGACGTCGGTGCGCTCGCCGCGGAACCGCCGCCGTGGCAGCTCGGGGAACCGCCGTCGCGCAACGATCCAAGGTAGGCGACCAGGTCGGCGAGCTCGCCGAGCGTCAGGTCGTCGTAGGTCGGCATGCGCGAATGGCCATCCTCTCCCACGTAGCCTGGCTCGTCGATCAGAACCGCGTCGGGGTTGAGGATCGCCTCGGCGAAATACCCGGACGGGTGATGGCTCCCCATGCCGGTGAGCTCCGGGCCCGTCGGCGCCGGCACCGCGCTCGCGAAGCTCTCGCCGGCCACCCGATGACACGCCGGGCAGCCGAGGCGATCGAAGCTCGCGCGGCCGGCGGCCGCGTCGCCCGGGGGCGGGCTCAACTGCCATCCGAGTGGAACCCCGCCCTGCTGGTGCAGCGCCGCCATCGTGAGCCGCACGCCGGGCTCCGCCCGCGGACGCTGACCGGCGGCCGCGCGCGCCGACGGCCCGCGGCGCGCGACGGCGCTCACGCTCACGACCGTCGCGAGCGCCGCACCGACGAGCACCCAGGCGACCCGCTCAACGATCCGCATCGACCGTCGCCACGTCGACCGCGACGCCGTCGACGAATCCTTGCAGCATGCGGAGACCCGCCGCCTTGACCGGCATGCGCGCGAAGTCGACGCCGTCGAAGAGGCGGCTCCGGCGGCGGCGGATCTCGACGGTGAGGGCACCCCGGCCGGGATCGACGTGGAGATCGGTCGGCGGATCGCCGACGCGCGCGAAGAGCTGCCCGTAGGCCGACGCGGTGTGGATCGTGAACGCCGTGTCGGTCGTCGCGTCCCGCGCGCGATACGTGCCCTCGACGTGCAGGCTCACGTCGACCATGTCGAGCTCCGTCGGAAGGCCGGGCGAGTCGTGACCGGCGCGCGCGACGAGGTAGTGCAGCTGGCAATACGGCTGCGGCGCGAGCGTCACGGTACCGGCGTCGTGCGGCGTCGGATCCAGCAACGACTCGACCCGCATCGGCTTCACCGCCGCCGGATTCGGCGTGCCGGCATTGTGTCCGGCCCACGCGCTCGCGGCCTCGAACGGCCACCACCCGCGCGCGTCGGCCGCCTTCGAACACTCGACGAGCTCGGTGCTGTAGCTCGTCACCCAGCCGCGCGTGACGTGCACGCGATAGCCGAGATCGGTGGTCACCTCCCAGCCCTTCCCGTCCGACGTGGGCGTCACGTCGTCGCTCGCCCAGGTGAGGCGATAGCGCACCGCGTGCGGAGCGGGCGTCGGCGCGACGGCCGGCGCCGTCGATGCCCGGCACCCGGCCGCCGCGACCATGGCGACGGCCGCGGCGACGCGCAGCGCGCGCCGCGCCCTAGGGACAGGTGCCGCCGGGCGGCGTCCCCGTCCCGCCATTGTTGGTCGGTGTCCCGCGATAGCAGCCGAGAATGTACGGGAAGGTCGTCGTCGTATGGTAGTGGTAGTCACCGTTCGGACCGACGTGGCCGTTGCACTGGTCGAGATACTCCGATCCGGCCTTGGCCGTATAGTCGTTGTTCGACCAGACGCACGTCTTCGGCACGCACGCGGTGGTCTCGACCCCGCCGATCATGACCGGCGTGCAGTAGCCGTTGGCGCACGCGGCGCTCGACGTGCAGCCGACGGTGCCCGCCTGATAGCCGGTGTTGTCCCAGCCGCTCAGCATCTTCTGCACCGACGAGCAGCCGCCGTCGACGCACTCGTAGGGCCCGTAGATCGGGAAGCCGTCGAACGCGTAACCGACGATCGGCGACGGGTCGTTCGGCGACGGATCGGGATCGTTCCACGGTTGCGACTCCGACACCGCGCTCTGCACGAGACACTTCACCTCGAGGACGTGATTGTGGAACGTGCCCTGTTGCGCCGAATGGCTGCCGCATTCGTCGAGGATGTTCGCCGCGATCGGATCGCCGTACGCGTCGGACGCCGGCTGCGCCCCCTCGTTCACGCCGTAGATCGGGATGCCGTTCACCGCGACGCCGACGTTGCCGAGGAGCGGCGCGGCGGTCGTATTGGCAGCAATGCTCGGCGCGCGTGGGAAGGTGAACGTGTAGCTCTTCGCCTGCAGGCCGTTCGGCGTGAGCGCGTTGTACTGGTAGGTCGGAATGCCGTTGCTCTGCACCGTCACGGTCGACGCGCCGCACGACACCGAGAGCGACGGGTGCAACGCGGCGTAGCTGCCGCCCGGACCCGCGGCGTTGGTGACGTCGAGAAAGCTCGTCGACGGGCACCCCGTCGCGGTCGGCGACGGCGACGGCGTGAAGGTGGCGGCCGGCGTCGCCGTCGTGGTCGGCGTCGGGGTCGCGACCGCGGGGCAGACGCCTTCGAACGTGGGGTGCTTCACCGAGAAGTAGCTCGCCCCCTTGTTCTTGACCGTGCTTTCGGCGCCGTACGCGACGGAATAGCGGTCACCGCCGTTGATGGTGAGGGCGAGGCAGGCGTCGGTGCCGGGATTCGGCGGCACGACGGTGACCGTCCCGTACTTGCCGTTCACGCTCGCGCGGATCGAGAAATTGCCGGAGCTCGAGCGCTGGATCTTCACCGCCGTGACCGGACCGTTCTGTCCTTTGCTGTCCTTGTAGGCGTAGCCCGTGCCCGATGCCGACCAGAACGGCTTGCCGGTGCTGGCCGTGCCTTGCGGAAGATCGAAGCGCTGCGCGCTCGCCGCGCCGCCGTTCACGGTGATCTCGAGGACCGCGCCGCCGAGGCGCGGATCGCCGACGATCGTGTTCGCGCTCGTCCGCTCTTTGGCGGTGCTCGACACCGTACGCTTGGTCGCGACACCGGGATCCTTCACGAGCAACTGATTGCCGAGAATGGTCTGATCCGCGGCGGCGGCGCTGCCGCCGAGAGCAAGCACCACGACGAGCGCACACGACGGGAAGCCTCGTAGACGACGGACGGTAGGCGGCATGGGGGAAGATCCTCCTCAGGAAGCGGTGAAGCAACGCCGATGCCATGCCCCGGGTCCGTCCGTCCAGCGGATTTTGCGCGGCCGACGCCGACACGGCGTGCGAAAACCGCACCGCGGTGCGAATTCCGCAGCGCACGACGCGGGTCCGCGTGACGGCGCCCGCGTTCCCGTGGCACATCCCGAGGAACGAATCATGCTTCGCCTCCGCACCGTGGCCACCGTCTCACCCGATGCTGCGACGCCGCGTTGGCTCGGCCGGTTGCAGCTCGCGAGCGCGCTCGGCGCCGGTGCCATTCTCCTCGCAAGCGCGCTCTTCGGTTGGCTGAACGCCTGGAGGTCCGCGCACGTGCTGGCCGCAGGCCACGGCGAGCACCTGCTCCAGGAGATCCGCCGCGCGCATCCTATGAGCGGCGAGGGGCTCGACACCGCGGCGATCGACGCGCTGCTGGCGCGACTCGGACCCGACGGCTTGCGGTGCCTCACCGTATTCGAGCCCGATCGCCGCCTGCGGGCGCGCCGCGGCGATTGCGTCGCGCCGCTCGGCGGGCCCGTCGGCGGCCCCGCGCTGCGTCCGGGCGAGCCGCGCCCGATCGGCGGCGGGCGCCTGCTCATGATGCACGCGCTGCCGCCGCTCCCGACCGCGCCGGGTGCGCCCCCGGTCCCGCCCGACGGGCCGCATCGCTTTCCCTTCGTGATCGAGTACGACGCGCCCCCGGTCGCGGGCCTCTGGGCGGCGACGTATGCGACGAGCTTCGCGAGCGTCGTGGCGGCGCTCGTGCTCGTCGGTGCAACCGTCTGGAGCCGCCGCCTCGCCGAGCGCGCGACGACGCTCCGGCAGGCGCTCGTGCGCGAGCAGCACCTGGCGACGCTCGGCGAAGCGGCGGCGGTGCTCGCCCACGAGCTCCGGAATCCGCTCTCGTCCATCAAGGGCCACGCGCAGCTCATGGAGGAGCAGCTCGCCGACGACCCGCGCGGGCGCGAGCGCGCCGCGATCCTCGTCCGCGAAGCGCTGCGGCTCGAAGACCTGTGCGAGGAGCTCCTCGATTTCGTCCGTGCCGGCCGTATCGAGCGCGTCGAGAGCGACCCGGCGACGATCCTCCGCGACGCCGCGCGCTCCGTCGACGGCGCGCGCATCGAGCTCCACGTCGACGACGCCCCGCCGCGCTGGGCGCTCGACCCGCTGCGCATGCACCAGGCGCTCAGCAATTTGCTCGAGAACGCGAGGCAGGCCGCGCCGCACGCGGCGAGCATCGCCTCCGCGCGCCGCGAGGCCGACACCCTCGTCTACGAGGTGCGCGATCACGGCCCCGGGATCGCGGACGACGAGCGCGCGCGCATCTTCGAGCCGTTCCACACCACGCGGGTCCGGGGCACCGGGCTCGGCCTCGCGGTCGCGCGCCGGGTCGTCGAGCTGCACGGCGGCCGCATCGTCGTTCGCAATCACCCCGAGGGTGGCGCGGTGTTCGAGGTTCGGCTACCGAACGGCTGAGCGGCGATGGCGTTCATCCTGGTGGCAGACGACGAAGACGGCTTGCGGCGCTTCATCGCCGACGCGCTCACGGGCGCGGGGCACCGCGTGACCGAGGCCGCCGACGGCGCGGCGGCGCTGCGCGAGCTCGCCGCACGCCGGTTCCACGTCCTCGTCACCGACCTCCGCATGCCCGACGTCGACGGCATGGAGCTCTTGCGGACCGCGCGCGCCAGGTGGCCCGAGACCGAGGTCGTCGTCGTGACGGCGCATGCCACCGTCGACACGGCGATCGAGGCGATGAAGCTCGGCGCCTTCGACTACCTCCAGAAGCCGCTGCGGAGCCCCACCGAGCTCCGACTCGTGATCGCGCGCGCGGTCGAGCGCGCCTCGCTGCAAGCGTGGAAAGACCGCACCAGCGACGACGACGGACCGCCGCTCTCCTACGGCGATCCCGCCATGGCCGGCGTCGAGGACGCCGTCCGGAAGGTCGCGCGCACGTCGAGCACCGTCCTACTGCAGGGAGAGAGCGGCACCGGTAAAGAGATCGCGGCGCGCACGATCCATCGGCTGAGCGCGCGCGCGGGCGGACCCTTCGTCGCGGTCAACTGTGCCGCGCTCGCGGAGACGCTGCTCGAGAGCGAGCTCTTCGGACACGAGAAGGGCGCGTTCACCGGCGCGGTGCAGCGGCACCGCGGGCGGCTCGAGCTCGCCGACGGCGGCACGTTCTTCCTCGACGAGGTCGCCGAGCTGAAGCCCGAGCTGCAGGCGAAGCTCTTGCGGGTGGTGCAGGAGCGGCGCTTCGAGCGGGTCGGCGGCCGCCAGACGATCGAGTGCGACGTGCGTTGGATCGCGGCCACCAATCGCGACCTTCGCCGCCTCGTCGAGGCGGGCCGCTTCCGCGAGGACCTCTACCACCGGCTCGCCGTCTTTCCGATCGTGCTCCCGCCGCTGCGCGCACGCCCGGCGGACCTCGGGCCCCTGACCGAGCACCTGCTCCGTCGTCTCGGGCGCGAGCTCGGCGTCGCCGACCCGCGGCTCGACCCGGAGGCGCTCGCCGCGATCCGGGCCGCGCGTTGGCCCGGCAACGTTCGCGAGCTCGCGAACGCGCTCGAGCGCGGCGTGATCCTCTCGGAGGGCGAGCCGATCACGCGCGCCCACCTCGGCCTTCCCGTGTCGTCGGCGCCCGCGGCACCGAGCGACGCGAAGACGCTCGCGGCGCTCGAGCGGCAGGCGATCGCCGCCGCGCTCGCCGACCAGCGCGGCAATCGCCGCGCGGCCGCCGAGCAGCTCGGCATCGGCCTCCGCACGCTCTACGAGAAGCTCAAGCGCTACGAGCTGGGCTGAGCGTCAGGCCGCGTTCGGGCTCGCCTGCTCGCCGGCGGGAGACGCCGCGACGAGACGCACGAGCTGGTCGCGCGTCTCGAGCAGGCGCGTGGCGACCGACGTGGCTCCCGCCTCGATGAGCGCGTCGAAGCTCTCGTCGGCGAGCTCCACGGGCGCCCAGCGCCCGACCAGGATCGGGAGCTCGGGCGCGAGGGCGCGCAGGCGACGTGCCACGTGGCGCGAGCGCGACGGCGCGCTCGGCGGAATGTCCGCGATGCAGACGGCGCGAAAGCGGCCGGACCTCACCTCGTCGAGCAGCTCCGCGGAAAGCACCGAGCGCTCGCGGATGTCGAGCGCCAACGGACCGTCGGCGAGAAGACGCGACAACATGCGGAGCGCGAGCACGTCCGCCACGCCGTCGGCGGCGAGGCCGAGCACCGGCATCTTGCCGGCGGCGGTCGAGAGCGCGGCGTCGACCGGGCCCGCGAAGGTTTCGGCCAGGAGATCCGCCGTCGCCTCGATGACCGCGCGCTCTTCCTCGAGCTCGAGGCGGCCCTCGACGCGATCACGCTCGGCATAGCTCAACGCGGGCAGCATGACGGCGTCGTAGACGGTAGCCGCGGCCTCGGTCGCCAGGTGCCGCTCGACGAGCTCGCTCGCCTCGGCGTGATCGCCCGCAAGTAGGCGTTGATAGTAGCTGACGCCGACGGTCAGCACCGCCTCGTCGGAGATCAGGGTCGCGATGAACTCGAGGCCGGGAACGTACTTGCCCATGACGGCGAGACACACCGTGAGCGGTGCCGCGAGCAGCAAGCCGAGCGGGCCCCAGAGCCACGCCCAGAACGCGACCGCGATCAACAACGCGACCTGCGACACGCCGATCGCCCCCGCATACAGGATCGACTCGACCACGAGGTTGGTGAAGATCTCGAGGCCGACGAAGAGCCCGAGGACGGCGAAGGGCCGGGTCCATCCCTCCAGCACCGCGAGCCCGAGCAGGATCGGCGCCAATGCTCCGACGATCGGCCCGACGTAGGGAATGAAGCGCAGCGCCCCGGCGAGGACGGCCCACAGCACCGCGTACGGCACGCCGATGAAGAAGAGACCGACCGCGACACCGACGCCGTAGATGAAATTCACGATCGACTGCACGAGCAGATAGCGGCTGACGCGCCGGCCGGCCTCGTCGAACGCCTTGGTGGTGACCACGAGGCGGCCGTGCCCGAAGAGACGGATCAGCCGGTTTCGCAGCTGCTCGCGCTCGAGCAGCATGAAGACGACGAGCGTGAAGACGAGCCCCGCCGTCGAAAGCGGCGCGACGAACGGAGCGATCGCGCCGGGGAAGTCCCAGACACCGCTCACCTGCTCGGAGCGGACGACGACCGGACGCAGGGCGGTCCCGGACGCCGAAGGCGCGGCGATTTCGGACTCGATCTCCTGCACCGTCTTCTGGAGCGTTTCGACCGAGCCGCCTTTGCCGGCGACGCGGACGTCGCGAATCTTCTGCTGGATGTTGTGGCGATACGCGGGCAGCTCCTTTACGAGACTCGCGAGCTGCTGGGTCACGACCCATCCCGCGGACGCGACGCCGAGGAACGTGACGACGACGACCGCGAGCACCGCCGGGACCCGTCCGATGCGGCGCTGCAGCGCGGCCACGACCGGCGTCAGCAAAAACGTCAGCAGCAGGGCGAGCGACACCGGGACGACGATCGCCTGCGCCAGATACAGCACCACGCCGACGAGCACACAGCCGATGAAGGTCAGCCATGGTCGTACGGCGTGGAGCGAGTCGCTCATGAGGGGGCGAAGGCGCGCGGCGACGACCGAACGTCAGTGGTCGACCGCGCGATCGATGGCGCGCCCCGCCTTCTCCGCGGGGCCCTTGGGGTCGATCGCGTCGGCGACGTTGTCCGCCGCCTTGTCGATCTTCTCGCCGGCCTTCTCGGCCGGGCCTTTGTGTCGCTCGCACGCGGTCATGGTCATGGTGCCCGCGCCGAGCACGCCGACCATCATCACCGCGGACAGCGCTTTACGCAGCGTCGTCATGGGCCTCGCTCCGCTACGGCAACGACCGCGGTCCGAGCCGCCCGCCGCCCAAGAGGCCCACCAGCAGCATGATCACCGCGATCACCGCGAAAAGGTAGCCGAATTGCGCCGACAGACCCGCCACGCCGCCGAACCCGAGGAGCGCGGCGACGAGCGCGACCACGAAAAACAACAAGGCGTAGTGCAGCATGTCAGTGTGCTCCTTTCTTGCCCGTGAGCTTTTCCCTGAGACCGTCGACGGCCTTCTCGATGCCGTCCTTCACGCGGCCCGCCGCCCGATCGAGCTTGCCTTCGCGCTCGAGCGCCGGATCGTCGGCGAGCGCGCCGGCCGCTTCCTTCATGCGACCCTTCGCCTTGTCGATGGTGCCTCCCATTGTGCGCCTCCTTTCGTTCGCGATCGCATCGCGACGCCGAAGAGAGACAGAGCAAGCGCGGCGCCAACCCGAGCCCGCGGAAATCGCGTCGGGTGCCGGCGCTCGCCATCCGTTTTTTCCAAGAACGCCGTTCGCCGGGAGTCCCGATGTTACAAAATCCGTGTTCCCGAAGAGCCGCGATCGCGCTCCTCACGGAACGGCCTCTCACCGGACGGGATGGGCGCGCCGGCACGGTCGGCACGATTGACGTCCACGATCATTCGCGCGCAGAATCCGCCCCGCCGAGAGCCCGGACGCGGCCCTCGCCGAGGAGAGCTGCTCATGAGCATTCATCCGTTCCGCCGCTCCGCGCAGGTGTTCGTGCTCGCACTGGCTACCGTGACGTGCCCTGCTTGGGTGCACGCCGCGCGAGCCCCGCAACCCCGACGTTCGCGGGTACGCATCCCGGGGCACACGCTGCCGGCGCTCGCCGGCGCACAGCGCGTCGCGGCGACAATCGTTCCGGACAGTGACGCGTTGACGTTGACGATCGTCCTGAACCGCGACGACGAGCGCGGCTTCGACCGTTACTTGCGCGCGCTGCAAGACCCGACGTCGCCGCACTACCAGCGCTTCCTCACGCAGGCCGAGATCGCCGACCGCTTCGGGCCCTCGCGGCGCGCGTACGACGACGTGCGACGCTACCTGCGGACGCAAGGATTGACGTTCGTCGAGGGCTCGGCGAATCGCCTCACGATGGTCGTGCGCGGCACGCGGGCCGCCGTCGAGCGCGCCTTCGACGTCGGCATCGCCGACTACCAGATGGGCGACCGGACGTTCTTCGCCAATGAGAGGGACCCCGCGCTGCCGAAGTCCCTCGCGTCGCACGTACAGGCCGTGAACGGGCTCGCGAGCCTCGCCACCCCGCAGCACAACGAGAGGGCGATCCGCATCGCGCTCTTCCACGTCGGCTGCTTCATCCGCCTGTTGGGGCTCGCGGGGCAGAACAAGCTGCCGGCGACCGCGGCGGGCATCCGGAAGGATTTCAAGGACTGCGTGAATCTTCAGGCGAAGACGGTCGGCTACGGCAAAATCTACAACGGCACCGACCCGCCCGCGCCGACGTGGCGCGCGCTCGACGGCACCGGCCAGACGATCGGGCTCCTCGAGTGGGACACCTTCGACCCGCAGGACGTGAAGGACTTCATCGACCTGCTCGGCTTGCCGGCGTCCACGTTCGACAACGTCACCCAGGTGCACCGTGAACGGCGGAGCGCCGGCGGGGGAGAGCCAAGCGGAGGTGCTGCTCGACATCGACGACGTGCTGTCGGTCGCGCCGGGCGCCAAGATCACGGTCTTCGACGGCGCCGTTCCTCGGGCGCGGGCGTCACTTCCAGTCGATGTTCAACGCCATGATCAATGCCGGCGTCACGATCATCAGCAACAGCTGGGCGTACTGCGAGGACCAGACGACCGCCGCCGACGTGCAGAGCATCGACAGCATCCTGAAGAACGCGGCGGCGGCGGGCATCAGCGTGTTCAACGGCGCCGGCGACACCGGCAGCACCTGCCTCGACGGCGCGCGCGAACACGGTGGCCGTGCCGGCGGACTCGCCGCACGCGACGGCGGTCGGCGGCACGACGCTCGTCCTCGGACCCGGGCTCACCTACGACTCCGAAGCGTGGTGGGACGGCACCGGCGACACGCCGCCGGGCGGTGCCGGCGGGTTCGGCGTCAGCAAGTTCTTCCCGCGGCCCGAGCTACCAGGACGGCCTCACCGGCGCGACGATGCGCTCGGTCCCGGACGTCGCCGCCAACGCCGATCCCGCGACCGGCGTGATGATCTGCCAGGCGAGCAACGGCGGATGCCCGAGCGGCCTCCTCTACGGCGGCACCAGCAGCGCCGCGCCGGAGTGGGCCGGCGTTCGCGGCGCTCCTCGCACAAGGCGTCGGCCACAACCTCGGCGAGCTCAATCCTCTCGTCTATCCGTTCGCGAACACGGATGCGTTCCACGACGGCGCGTCGATGGGCAGCGACTTCGCGCACGTCGGCCTCGGCTCGCCGAATCTGCCACGACTCCACCAGCAGCTGAGCGGCCAGACGACGGGCGCCGTCGATCCGGCCGTGTCCCAGGTGTCGCCGTTCGCGACGAGCTTCACGCCTCCGGAGCCCCCCGATTCCATCCCGGCGGACGGCGCATCGGAAGGATACGTCATCGTGCGCTTGCTCGACACCAACGGACACCCGGTGAGCGGCAAGACGGTGACGCTCGATGCGCAGCCATCCGGCAACGTGACGATCACGCCGGCGAGCGGCATTTCGGCGGACGACAACGGCGCCGTGGTGTTCACCGTGAAGAATCTCTCGGCCGAGACGGTCACGTTCACCGCCCACGACACGACCGACGGCCTGCAGGTGACCGAGACCGCCGACGTGCCGTTCTCGGTCCCGTCGGCGGCGGGGGCCGGCATCATCGCCCTGCCGTCGACGGTGAACGCCAACGGTACCGACACCGCGACGATCACGGTCACCTTGAAGGATGCGCTCAATCGAGGGACGCCCGGCAAGGAGGTGACGCTGTCGCAGGGCGGCGGCCATTCCACGATCGTCGGCCCGAGCCCATCGGTCACCGACGCCAACGGCCAGATCACCTTCACCGCGACCGACTTGGTGAACGAGACGATCACGTACACGGCGATCGACGTCACCGACGGCGACCTCTTGATTCCCGCCGACGGCAACGGGCCGCAAGTGACGTTCAGCAACGGCAGCGGCACCGGCTGCGGCCAGAACGTCACGCCTCCGGCCGGCATGAACGGCTTCACCGTCACGCCGTTCGCGACCGGATTCGCCACCGGAGCGCTCTTCTTCAGCAACGTGAACTACGGCAGCTGCTCCGGCGTCACCGCGCCCGCGTTCCTCGGCGACGCCGTGTACGTGCTCGATTTCTTCAACGGCAGCGTCTACCAGTTCCCGCCGACCGGCGGCGCCGTCTCGAGCGCGAACCTCCTCACGACCGTCGGCCCGACGCTCGGCTGGCCGGTCGTCGGCAAGGACGGCAAGCTCTACGCCACGCGCACCGGCACTGGCGGCAACTTCGACACCGGCATCGTCGTCGAGCTCGACCCCGACACGGGCGCGATCCTGCGGACGCTCGCGTCGAACCTCACCTGCCCGGCAGCGCTGGCCGTCGATCCGCTGAGCGGCGACCTCTTCTTCGGCGACGAGTGCTTCGGCGCGGGATCCGACGACCCGCACATCTTCCGCGTCCGGAACCCAGCGTCGGCGACCCCGACGCTGGAGCCCTACGCGGCGCTCCCGACGTCACCGACCGGCCAGATCGCGTTCGCGCCGAACGGCACGATCTACGCGGTCGCCGGCTACACGCAGCAGCATCCCCAGATCGTGCGGGTGAGCGGCACCGACGGCCCGGCGACCCCGACCGTCGCGCCGGTGGACGGCGCCACATCGAACTTCTGGCTCAGCATCGCGGGCGTCGACGCGAACGGTGAAGCGACGACGTTGATCACCCTGAACGACAACAATCTCGAGCTCACCGACATCACGACGTCGCCCGCGGTCAACGGCACGGTGCTCGCGACGAACATGGGCGGCGGCACGATCGGTCCGGACGGGTGTCTCTACAGTGCGGCCTCCGACGTCGTGTACCGACTGACCGATCCGTCGGGAGGCTGCACGTTCCCGGGCGTGAGCGGCGGCCCGTCGCTGACGCTCACGCCGGCGATCGTGTCGCCGGATCCGCAGCAAGGGACCGCGAAGACGTTCACCGCGACCTTCCACAACGTGGCGGTACCGGCGGACACGCCGGTGGTCTTCGAGGTGACGGGCGCCAATGCGCAGTTCCAGCAGGCGCGCACCGACGCATCAGGAACCGCGACGTTCACGTACACGGCGTTCGCGGCGGGCACGGACACCGTCACCGCGCTCGCGACGCTGAACGGCGACGATCTCCGTTCGAACCAAGCACGCGTGACCTGGACGCCCGGCGCGCACACCACGTTCCTCACCCTGAATCCGAGCCTGAACGCCGGGAAGCCCGGTGAGCCCGTGGCCGTGACCGCGTCGCTCACCGACTCGTCCGCCGACCCGACCGCGCCGATCATGGGCGAGACGGTGCACTTCGTGCTCGGCACGGCGCAATGCGACGCCGTGACGGATGCCAGCGGATTGGCGAGCTGCCAGCTCACTCCCACCACCCCGGGTCTGCTCACGCTGAACGCGAGCTTCGCCGGAAGCGGCGGCCTCGTGCCCGCGGCGGACAGCACCGCGTTCAACGTCGTCGGCGGCGCCGCGCTCGGCGATTTCGTCGGCTATGCGGCGGCGCCGGTGAAAGGCACGAAGTTTCTGAAGTTCGGGGCGGTGACGTTGACGGACGAGCTCGGCACGGGTGGTTACGATGTCGTGAAGCCCTTCGACCTCGCCGCGCCCGCCGACGAGGGCCTCGGGTTCACCGACCCCGACGTCCAGCTCGAAGCCTACGCGATCAAGGCGGCCAAGGGCTCGCCGAAGTTCGCCCCCGCGAAGGACGTCAACGTGGTGAATGGTTGCGGTAGTCTCTTCGTCACCGAGAAGAAGCCGGTGACCTTGCTCGCGCCGACCACCGCCGACCCGGCGCAGGCGGTCTCACCGCCGGACCCCGCGGACCACAACGTCGACCACTTCCTCTGCTACCAGGTGAAGGTGCAGAAGAAGCGCGGCGACGGCACGGCCGTCCCGGGCTTCGCGAAGGGCACGCAGGTCGACGCGACCGACGTCAGCGACCCGCTAACGACGCGCCGGTACGACCTGAAGAAGCTGCTCTGGGCCTGCAACCCCGTCGCCACGTCGGGAAGCCCGAAGATCCTCGCCGGTCCGACGAAAGGCGCCGACGCGCCGATCACCTCCGCCACCGTCCGGAACCCGAGCTCGCACCTCCTCTGCTACAAGGCCTCGCTCGCGAAGGCGCACATCGACCAAAATGGTTGCGGGGCGAAGAACGCGAAGGACAAGGGCGCGAAGATCACGCCGCCGCAGATCAAACGCGGGCGCGAGCTCGGCCTGCACGTCGCGAACAACCTCGGCGCCGGCCAGCTCGACACGAAGAAGCAGGCGATCGTCTGCATGCCGGCGTCGGTCGTGACGCCGTGACCCGTCGGCGCGGGAGACCGTCGCGCGCGGGAAGCACGCGCATCGCGTGAGGACAGGGGGGAAGGCGTCGGCGCCTCCCCCGCGGACGTCGACCCATCCTGGCAGGGCCGCGAGACCGTGCGGGACCGTACGCCTGCACGGCGTCGCGGCCGCATCCCCCGTAATTTCGTGCCCGGGACGCCGACTGCGTCGCCCGAAATCGGGCGCAGACGGCGAATCTTCACCCAGGTACCATTGAGGGCGCTTTGCGAACGGTGTTAGGAGTCTCGCTTCCTGCTGTACCAAAACAGCGCACCAAATCCCCCCAGGAGCCAGGAGATAGACCGATGCCCGAGAAGTCGGTGAGCCCCGCCGGAGAAGCGTTCCCCCTCCCTACCCGCGAAGAGTACGCCGCGGAGATGAAGCGCCTCGAGGGCCTCGCCAAGGCCGCACGGGCCGAAGGCAAGGAAGTCGTCGTGGTCATGGGCGTCGGGTTCGTCGGCGCGGTCATGGCCGCCATCGTCGCCGACACGGTCGACAAGAAGACCGGGAAGCCGAGCAAGTTCGTGATCGGCTGCCAGCGTCCGAGCCCGCGGAGCTACTGGAAGATCCCGCTCCTCAACCGGGGCGAGTCGCCGGTGAAGGCGGAGGACCCCGAGGTCGACCCGATGATCCGCCGCTGCGTAGTCGACAAGAAGACCCTCACCGCCACCTTCAACTCCGATTGTCTGACCCTCGCCGATTGCGTCGTCGTCGACGTGCAGTGCGACTATTCCAAGCACGATCTCGGTCAGATGCGCACCGGCGAGGTCGAGATGGCCGCGCTCGAGGCCACCATCAAGACGATCGGCGAGAAGATCCCGCCGCGGTGCCTGACGCTGATCGAGACCACGGTCGCCCCGGGCACGACCGAGTTCGTCGCCATGCCCATCCTCCTGAAGGCGTTCGCGACCCGCGGCATCGAGAGCGAGCCGCTCCTCGCGCACAGCTACGAGCGCGTCATGCCGGGCAAGGAGTACGTCGCGAGCATCCGCGACTTCTGGCGCGTCTGCAGCGGAGTGAACGCCGAGGCGCGCGAGCGGGTCGTGAAGTTTCTGAACGAGGTGCTGAACACGGCGAAGTTCCCCCTTACGGTCATGGACCGCCCGATCGAGTCGGAGACCGCCAAGATCGTCGAGAACTCCTACCGCGCCACCATCCTCGCCTTCTTGAACGAATGGAGCATGTTCTCGGAGCGGAACGGCGTCGATCTCGTGAAGGTCATCAAGGCGATCAAGGTTCGCCCGACGCACAGCAACCTGATCTTCCCCGGCCCCGGTATCGGCGGCTACTGCCTTCCGAAGGACGGCGGCCTCGGCTACTGGGCCTACAAGCACATCCTCGGCTTCGACGACGGCGACCAAGTGTTCAAGATGAGCACCACCGCGATCGACATCAACGACACCCGCGGCCTGCACGTCGCCACCCTCACCCGCGACGCGCTCCGCAACATGGGCCGGTACATCGCCGGTGCCGAAGTGGCGCTGCTCGGCGCGAGCTACCGCCAGGACGTCGGCGACACGCGCTACTCGGGCTCGGAGGTGGTCCTGCGGCGTCTCACCGAGATGGGGGCCGACGTCCGCGTCCACGATCCCTACGTCGAGCACTGGTGGGAGTTCGAGGCGCAGGACGACTATCCCGCCCCCGGCCACTCGCTCGCGCGCTTCTTCCGCAACCAGGACGGCCTCACCGAGCTGCGCGTCCAGACCGATCTCGGCACCGCGCTGAAAGGCGTCGAAGCGGTCATCCTCGCCGTCCCACACGAGCCCTATCTGAAGTTGACGCCCGAAGAGGTCGTGAAGATGACGGGCGGCCCGGTCGCGGTCGTCGATTGCTTCGGCATCCTCGACGACGACAAGATCCGGCGCTTCTTCGAGCTCGGGTGCGAGGTGAAGGGGCTGGGGCGCGGGCACATTCAGCGCATCAAGAAGGAAGTGCGCGAGTCGGCGTAGCGGACGGCTGAAACGGGCCGATCTGCTTCGTTGCTCAGTCGCTCACTTGTGCGGCGTAGCTCCGCTACGCCTCCGCGTTCGCTCGGTCGCGCCTCGCATCTCGACCCGTTTGAGCTGCCCGCTCGCGGAGGCGCTCGATTCCCGACGCGGCCCGACGGCGTCAGCCGAGACCCCGCTCGAGCTCGGCCAGGAACACCGGAAGCGGCAGGGCTTCGATTCCCTTCTCCGGTCGGAGCCGCTCCGCGCCTAGATAGACGACCAGACGTCGTTTCACGCTCGGGAGGTCGGCGATCGCCCGCAGCCCTTTCACGAAGTCTGGTTTCCATCGTCGCGACGCCTTCACCTCGATCGCTACCCGCTCGCGTCCGCGTCGCAGCAGGAAATCCACTTCTGTTCCCCGGCCCTCGGTGGGCGCCCAGTACGTGACGTCGTCGCAGAGCCCGCGATAGTCGCGGTAGGCGCGCAGGAGCTGCGCGATCCATCCTTCGAAAAGCCGTCCCGTCGAGTCGGCGTCCGGAGCTCCGCGATCGCCGATGACGGCTCGCACCAGTCCCGGATCGACCCAGTAGAGCTTGGGGTGGCGGCGCTCGCGGACGCGCAACCGAGCCTCGTAGGCCGGAACCGCGAACGTGAAGAGCGTGTCCTCGAGGATCTGGAGGTAGCCTTGAACGGTGGTGCGCGCGACGCCGGCATCGCGGGCGAGCGCCGACACGTTCAGCACCTGGCCGTGGAAGAGCGCCGCGATCGGAAGGAAGCGGGCGAAGCCCGGGAGATTGCGGGTCGCCGCCTCGGCCTGGATCTCCTCCTTCAAGTAGAGCTGCACGTACGCCTCGAGCGCGTCGCGCCGCTCCTCGGCCGCCCACACGATCGGGAGCATCCCCCACTCGAGCGCCTCTGGAAGCGAGAAGGCGGCGCCGAGCTCTTCGGGTACGAACGGGTGCAGCGCCCGCCGCGCCGCGCGGCCGGCCAGGAGATTCACCCCCGAGCGGCGGAGCTTCCGGGCGCTCGATCCGGAAAGCGCGAAGCGCAGTCGCCGGGTCTCGATCGTCTGGTGAACGACGTTCAGGAGCGCTGGCAGGCGCTGCACCTCGTCGACGACGACCGACGCCCCGCGGGGCAGCGCCTCGAGCTCCGCCGAGAAGAGCGACGGATCGACGAGGTAACGCTGGTAGCGCCCCTCGTCGAGCAAATCCACCCAGTGCGCATCGGGGTGGAGATGGCGCAGCCAGGTGCTCTTGCCGCTGCCGCGCGGACCGAAGAGGAAGTACGAGCCCTTCGGAGGCGTGAAAAGGCGCGCGACCTCGACCTGCATGTCAGCAGATTACGTCGAAATCTGCCGACATGGCAAGCAGCGGTCTTGGTCTCGCCTGGGCCGATCGGCGTCGAGTCCCACCGACGAGTCGACTTCAACAGCAAGCACATGGGGGCGAGCTCGGCGATCTCCCAGGCTTCGTCCGCGCTCGGAAGCATCCGACGGCGCTCCGGCGCTGGCATCGTCGGCTCGGCTCGCGTAGTAGCCGCGAGCCATGACGGGTCCCATCATCGTCTGCGGCGCCGGTATCGGGGGGCTCACCGCCGGCATCGCGCTTCGGCGGCGGGGGTTCGGGGTTCGGATCTTCGAGCGCGCGCCGACGCTCGAGGCGGTGGGGGCGGGCATCACCGTGCAGGTGAACGCGATGCGGGTGATGCAGCGGCTCGGGCTCGCGGACGCGATCGCAGCGGCCGGTACGCCGCTGACGCGCGGAGCGATCCGAGCCGCCGACGGACGCGTGCTACGGGCGATGAATCAGCCGGATCTGGCGCAGCGGTACGGCGCGCCGTTCGTCGCGATCCATCGCGCGCAGCTGCTCGCCGTGCTGCGGCGCGCCTTCGACGGCGAGCTCGTGACCGGCGCGGCGGTCACGGCGGCGGCACCGACCGCGGACGGCGCCACCGTGACCCTCGCGCGAGGCGACGTCCACGAGGCGCCGCTCGTCGTCGGCGCCGACGGCCTCCGCTCGTCCGTTCGTCAAGCGCTCTTCGGTGCCGAGCCGCTCCGCGCGGCCGAGCAGGTGAGCTGGCGCGGCGTCTGCCCGCGCACGGCTGCCGGCGGCGATCCGGGCGGTGAGTCGTGGGGCCGCGGGGCGCGCTTCGGCTTCGTCGCGATCAGCGCCGACGAGGTCTACTGGTACGCCGTGATCGACAAGGCCGCCGCGCCGCCCGAGCCCGTCGAGCAGCACGCAGCGCTCACGAAGGTCTATCGCGCTTGGCACGCCCCGATCCCCGAGCTTCTGCACGCGACGCATCCGGCGCACGTGATCCGCACCGAGCTCCTCGACCGCGTGCCGTCCGCGACCTGGGGTCGCGGCGCCGTGAGCCTCCTCGGCGACGCGGCGCACCCGATGACCCCGAACCTCGGCCAGGGCGGCTGCCAGGCGATCGAGGACGCGTGGGTACTCGCGCGCGAGCTCGCCCGCGACGCATCGGCCGCCGGACTCCGTCGCTACGAGGCCGCGCGGCAGGGGCGGACGCGGCGCTTCGTCGAAGAGTCGTGGCGCTTCGGAAGGCTCGCGCAGTCGTCGAGCCCGGTGCTGATGCGCGTCCGTGACCTCGCCGTGCGGCTCATGCCCGAGGCGCTCGTGCAGCGCTCGCTCGCCTGGTCGTTCGACTTCGATCCCGGCGCCTGACGCGCGTCGACCGCCGCAGGTCGCGAGGCCGATCACCCCGCCGCGGCGCCGTGCCGATCAGACCGGCGGCACGTCACGCAACACCGGCCGCGCGAGCCCGAGCTCGGCGAACATCCACTCCGGCCGCGAATCGAACTCGTCGCGCTTCACTTCCGTGAGCACGTCGTCGAGCGCGCAGATGCCCGCGCGCACCTTCTCCATCGCGTCCCAGTAGAGCGTCGTCATGCCGCAGGTCTCGACCGCGAGGCGCTTCAACGCCTCCGGCGTCGCGCCCTTGGTCGCGATCACCTTCCGCATGGGGTCATCGGGCACGCAGATCTCGTGGGTGCCGATGCGGCCGCGATAGCCAATCTCGTTGCAATGCTCGCAGCCGCGTGCCCGGTAGAGCGCGAGCGGCGTGTCCGGGTCGACGCCGACGAGACCCCGCTGCCGCGCATCGGGCTCGTAGGGTTCCTTGCACTCGCGGCAGAGCCGGCGGAGCAGCCGCTGCGCGCACACCAGCACGAGCGACGAGCTCACCATGAACGGCTCGATGCCCATCTCGACGAGCCGGACGATCGTGGAGGCGGCGTCGTTGGTGTGGAGCGTCGAGAGCAGCATGTGACCGGTGAGCGCGGCCTCGACCGCGATCTCGGCCGTTTCGTGGTCGCGGATCTCGCCGACCAGGATGACGTCCGGATCCTGGCGCAGGTAGCTCCGCAGCGCACGCTCGAAGGTGAGGCCGATCTCGCGGTTCACCTGCATCTGGTTGATGCCGGGGAGCGTGTACTCGATCGGATCCTCCGCCGTCTGGATGTTCAGGTCCGGACGCTGAATCTCGTGCAGCGCCGAATAGAGCGTCATCGACTTGCCCGAGCCCGTCGGACCGACGTGCAGGATCATGCCGTACGGGGTCACGAGCCGCTCGTGGTAGAGCTGCAGATTTCGCGGCGAGAAGCCGAGCTCGGTGAGCGGCATGACGGCCTTCTTCTTGTCGAGAATGCGCATCACGACCTTCTCGCCGTAATTCATCGGCGAGGTCGCGACGCGGAGGTCGATGTCGAGCCCCTTGGTCGAGAACTTCTTGAAGACGATGCGACCGTCCTGCGGCAGTCGACGCTCGACGATGTCGAGCCGCGCCATGATCTTGATGCGCGACACCAGCGGATGGATGAGCCGCGCCTGCGGAAAGCGGTTCACGATCCGCATGTTGCCGTCGATGCGGTAGCGGACGACGACCTCGTTCTCCCACGGCTCGAGGTGGATGTCGGAGGCGCCCATCGCGTGCGCGTTCTCGATGAGCTGGTTCACGAGTCGGATGACCGGCCCCGACTTCTCGTCGGCGGCGGCCGCGACGGCGACCTCCACCGCCGCCGGCACCGCGATCGCGCCGCTGTCGGCGGCCGCGATCGCCGAGCCGCCGGCCGGCGGCTGCCCCGCCCCGCCCTCGAAGAGCGCCGCGATGTGCGCGGGCTCGGTGACGCCGATCTCGGAGGGCGCGCCGGCTCCCCCGACCCGCCGGAGAATCTGCTGCAGCTCCCAATTGAGGGGATCGCTCACCACGAAGGACCGGCCGCCGGCGTCGTCGCGGAGCGCGGCGACGTGGTTCGCCTTGCAGAACGGCACCGGCAGCACGCCGAGCGCCACCGCGTCGGGACGGAGCCGCCCGCGATACGGCAGCCGCAGAAACGCCGCCATCTCCTCGGCGATCCTCGCCGGCGTCGTTCCGAGCTCCTCGGCGACGCCGTAGATCTCGAGCGGCGCGAGCGGCGCGAGGCACTGCGCCTGCGGCGGGGCGAGCCCGAGCTCCGCCGCGAGGTGCTGCTTGAAGCGCGTGACGTTCGAGGAGGCGCCCGTCTTCGGCGGCGCTTTCTGGCGTTCGAGATCGCGCCACCACGCGTTCGTCTTGACGTGGGCGGCGACCTTTTCGAGAAGGAGCGCATCGTCGACCGGCTTGGTGAGACACTCGACGGCACCGAGCGCCACCGCGCGCGTCGTATCGATCGGCTGGTCCGGGGATCCGAGCAACACGACCGGCAGGTATGAGAGCTCCTTGCTCTGTTGCAGCGTCGCGCAGACCGCGTAGCCATCGACGTCGGCCATGGCGACGTCGAGCAGCAAGAGATCGGGACGCACGGTCGCGATGACGCGGAGCGCGCGCTCGCCGCTCTCCGCGACCATCACGTCGTAGCCGGCGTCGCCAAGGAGCGCTTCGAGCGCCTGCAGCACCTCGAGGTCGTCGTCGACGCAGAGCACGAGCGCCGGCAGGCTGTTCGCCGCCGGCGCCTGGCGGGGAAGGCTCATCGTCGAGGCTCCTCAGTCGAAGAGATGACGTTCGCTCTCGAACAGCACCCGGACGCGCTCGGCCGCGGCCTCGAAGTCGGCATCCGGTCGGATCGCCGGGACGTCGCCGAGCTCGCTCGGGCGCGCCAGCGAGCCGTAGCCGATCTCCATCGCGAGGCGATCGGCGCGTGCGACGACGGCGGCGAGCGCCGACGCGTCGCCGCCGTGATGCCCCTGGATGCCGCGCGCGATCTCGGGCTCGAGTCCCCATTTCTCGGCGAGCCGCCCGCCGATCTCCGCATGCGTCGCGCCGAAGAGCCTGCGCTCGGTCGGCTCGTCGAACACGCCGAGGGTCGCGAAGGCCGCGGGGTTCGAGAGGTGCAGGACGAGCTTTCCGATGTCGTGGAGCAACCCGGCGATGAAGGCGTCGCCCGCGGCGGCGACGCCGCCCGCCGCCTTGCCGAGCTCGTCGGCGGCGAGCCCGGCGGCAAGCGAGTGCGCCCACAGCGACTGCGCGATCGCATCGTCGGCGCGGTAGGCGGCGCGCGCCGAGGCCGCGACCAGAATGCGGCGGAGCGCGCGCAGACCGACGGTCGCGATCGCCTCCTGCAACGTGCGCGGCGGTTGACGTCGGAGGTAGGTCACGGAGCGCGACATCGCGAGCACACGCGCCGCGAGCGCCGGATCGGTCGCGACGACGCGCGCGAGATCCTCGGAGCTGCTGTCGGGATCGCGCGCCAACGCGAGCGCCCGGGCCGCCGCCGCCGGTAGCGGTGGCAGGTCGCAGGTCGCCGCGATGTCGTCGACGAGCCCGCTCAGCTTGGAATCCATTGCAGAGGGAGAAGAAGGGACCGGAGCGGCGGAGTCGATCATCAGGCGAGCGCAAAGCAACCGACGTGCCTGGCTCCCCGGCGCTTGGATGAGCCCGCAAGTGCCGAAGATCGCTCGCGCCTCACGAAACCGTACGGATCGTCGACACCGTTACAGATCGGATGGCGCCGTACAGAAGCGAACAAGTTCCGCCTCGGCTCGCCTCCCTCGGCGTGCCGCTCTTCACCGGGATCCCAATAGTGCTTGGAGCAGCCCATCTTGGGTGCTTCGGGATCGCTCGGGTCGTCTTTCAGCCAGACATAGGTGCCGCCGGAGGGACACTTCGGCATCCCGTCGAGATAGCCGCTGTCGACCAGCTCCTGGGTGGTGAGACACGGCTTGCCCTTCTCGGCCGCACACGCGCGCGCCGCTTCTTCCATGTTGTGCCGGTTGGCCACGCACTGGGCTTCGCGGCCTCGCTCCGTGTACGAGGCGTATTGCGGAATGCCGATCGCGGCGAGCGCCCCGAGCACGGACACCGCGACCAGGACCTCGACGAGCGTCGCCCCGTCGTGCGCGGGCATCGCCCGTCTCATTGCTCCGCCTCCGGGGCACGATGCGCGGCGCTCACCCACAGCGAGCGCAGGCCGTGCGCCGCCGGGTTCGGACACTCGACGATCGTGTCGCCGTCGACGTGGCGGACGACGTACGGCTGCCGCGTCACCGGCTCGACGATCTCCCTGCCGCGAAAGGAGCCGTACTGAAGCAGGGCCGAGATCCTCCACAAGGTGTCGATGCAGGCATCCGCGTCCGCGTCGGTCGAGGTCGCGCCGACCCGGATGGACGGCGGCGACTTGAAGGACACCCGCAACGTCGGGAGCTGGCTCGCGACGACGACGAGACAAGCTGCCGCGACGATCGGCCCGACGCGACGTCGCGCCGGCGCCGATGGCTCGTGCGATACGGGCGGTGCCTCGACGTTCTCGCGCATCGCCGCCGCTGCGAGATCGTCGGCGGCGCGAAGGTCCGGCTCGAACGGCCGTCGCTCGCGATCGTGGTCCGTCATGCAGGCCTCCCGGCGCGTTATCGGCACGCACGACCGCGCGCTTGATGCCGGCGAGCCAGAGCCGCCGCCTTCGCATGCGCGATCGCCTGACGCTTGGCGCGTCAGGCGAGCCGACCACCGGCGCGTGCCCGCGGACGCTCAGTTCGTGAGCAGGCGGAACACGACCCCGAGAGCGGCCGATCCACCGATCAGCAAGCGTCACAGCGGCTTCCCCATGCAGAGACTGAGGGCCGAATCGACGTAGGCACCGAAGCGCGGGATCTCGACGAAGCCCGCCCGTCGATAGAGCGCGAGCGCCTCCGGTTGCCGCGCGCCGGTTTCGAGCACGAGGCGTACGAGGCCGAGGGCCTCGGCCTCGCGCTCGAGGGCCGCGAGGATACGCGCCCCGACGCCGGCGCCGCGGGCGTTTGCGGCGACGTACATGCGCTTGATCTCGCCGACGTCGGCATCGAGCCGGCGCAGCGCGCCGCAGCCGATCGCAACCTCGCCCCGCGTGGCCACCACGAACGCCCCGCGACCGGGCGCGACCTCCTCGCGATCGAGGCGGAAGTGGGTCGCGCCCTCCTCGGGGTAGCGCGCGAGCAACTCGGCGTTCAGGGCCGCAATCAAGGAACGAGCGACGGCAGCGTCGAGGGGCGCGCGCCGGATCACCAACGACACGCGGCGGAGTGTACCGGGTCGTCCCGGAAAAGCAC
The DNA here is from genome assembly GCA_963774015.1 of uncultured delta proteobacterium. Taxonomy (GTDB): domain Bacteria; phylum Desulfobacterota; class Binatia; order UTPRO1; family UTPRO1; genus UTPRO1. The sequence goes on along the minus strand of CAVZDH010000009.1, from coordinate 652,203 downwards.
GTCGGTGGCCAACTCAAGTGCGACGGGCCGGCCGCCGATAATCATCGCCGAGAGCTGTCACAGGCCCCATGACCGCCCTTCCCCCTACGGCGAGCCCGCCGCCGACACCCGACGAGCAGAGCGCATGGCAGGTCGCCTATCGGAGCGAGCAGGACGGCATCGTCGAGCAGCGCTTGCCGCTCACGACCGCCATCTATTTGGTGATGATCGCGCTCGCGATCGGCGTCGAGATGACCTTTCCCGAGCGTCGCATGCAGGCCCTCGGCTTCTACGGGCTGCACGTCGCGGTATCGGCGCTCTGGCTCGCGATCATCGCGCTCCGGCCGTCGCGCGTCCCGATCGGTCTCGCCGCCGTCGGCCTCGCCACCTCGTGGAGCGCCGTCATGACCGCCTACACGCTCCTCGTGATGCACAACCCGGAGCGCCTCGGCAGCGGCCAGATCTGTCTCCTCTACGGGCTCTTCTTCCTGCTGCCGTGGCGGTGGACGCACCAGCTCGCGGTGTCGGCGGCGGCCCTCGTCGGCATCGCCGCGACTGCGCTCGTCGCCGCGAACGGGGAGCAGCTCGCCTACGGCGCGATCGTCGTCGTGACCGGCATGGTGACCTCGGTCGGCGGCGTCGTATACCTCGATCGGTATCGCTTCGACGGCTTCGTGCGCAACGCCCAGCTGACGCGCGCCTCGCGCGAAAAGGAAGAGGAGGCCGAGATCGCGGCCGCGTTGCTGCGGGTCTCCGAGACCCTCAGCGAACGGGTGAACGAGCCCGACCTTCTCGCCCACCTCACGCGCCTAGCGGTCGAGACGATCGGCTGCGACTGGGGCACGACGTTCGCGCTGAACGAGCGCGACGGCGTCTATCGCCTCGCGGGCCTCTTCGGCGAGCCGGCCGGCGTCCGCGAGGAGATCGAGATCGCCGAGTTCGACGAACGCAATCTCCCGTTGATCCGGGTCCTCGCGCCCGGCGTCTTGATCGAGCTCGCGGACGCACGCGAGCAGAATCTCGTGCCGCCCGCCCTGCTCGCCCGCTGGGGCGTGGCATCGCAGCTGGTCGCCCCGATCGCGCTCGGCGGACGCGTGGTCGGAGCGCTGTGCCTCGCCCACGGTCGGCGGCGCGGCCCGTTTTCGGCACGCGAGCGCCGGCTGGCGCAAGGCATCGTACACGCCACCGCCCTCGCGCTCGCGAGCTCCGCCCTCATCCACGATCTCCGCGCCGCGAACAGGCTGCGCTCGGAGTTCGTGTCGACGATGTCGCACGAGCTGCGGACCCCGTTGAACGTCATCCTCGGGTTCGCGGAGATGGCGCGCGACGAGGAGCTTCCGGACGACGACCGACGGGCCTTCCTGCGCCGCATCGAAGAGGCCGGGCGCGACCTGCTCCGCCTGATCGAGGACACGCTCGCCGTGGGACGTATCGAGGCCGGGCGCGACCGCGTCGAGCTCGAGCCGGTCGCGCTGCCGGAGCTCTGGGCGCGCCTCCGACACGATTGCGCGCACCTGTCGCAAAAACCGGACGTGACCCTCGACTGGCGGCCCCTCGACGCCGCGGAGGCGCTGGTCACCGACGCGCGCAAGCTCATGGCCGTGGCGCGGAACCTGGTGCACAATGCGCTCAAGTTCACCGAGGCCGGCTGGGTACGCGTGCAGGCGGAAGTCGATCGCGATGCCTTCGTGCTCGCCGTCAGCGACACCGGCATCGGCATCGAGCCGTCCGACCAGACGGTGGTCTTCGAGATGTTCCGGCAGGGCGACGGCTCGGACACGCGTCGCTTCGGCGGCACCGGGCTCGGGCTGCACATCGTGCGGCGCTACGTCGAGCAGCTCGGCGGCACGATCGCGCTCGCGAGCGCGCCCGGCGTCGGCAGTCGATTCACCGTTCGGCTGCCGCTTCGACCGGCGGACGCGGACACAGCGGAGGACGCGGGCTGAGGGCCGCGGGCCGGTCGCGCGCGAGCGCCTGGAACGTCGGCACCTGCAGGACCGCGCGCCGGCACTTCGCGGGCTCGGCGTAGACGACCGCGACCACCCACAGCAGCAGACCGGCGACGACCATGACGACGACGAATGTCTGGCGCATGGCCGTGGTCGTAGCCGGGGGCGCGCGGCCGAGTCCTTAGCGAACGGTAAGATTTGGGTAAGGGGGATGCGTCCCGACACCGGGGTCGCGCGGCGCGCACGGTCTTGCTAGTTCGGCGGCCGTGCCCGAGCCCGCCGTGCGCTACGATCCCTTCTCGTACGAGATCCACGAGGATCCCTACCCGATCTATCGACGGCTGCGCGACGAGGCGCCCGCGTACTACGACGAGTCGCACGGCTTCTTCGCGCTCTCCCGCTACGCCGACGTGCATCGCGCGCTGTACGACCACGACACCTACTGCTCCGGCCGGGGATTCCTCCTCGAGGACATCGACGACTTCACCATGCCGATGCTGCTCGGCATGGACCCGCCGGATCACGGCCGGCTGCGGACGACCATCAGCCGCGCGCTCACCCCACGGCGCGTGGCGCTTCTCGAGGAGCCGATGCGCGCGCGCTGTCGGCGATTGATCGACGCCTTCGCGCCGACCGGACGCGCCGACCTGATCGCCGACTTCGCCGCGCGCCTCCCGATGTGGGTGATCGCGCACCTGATGCGCGTGCCCGACGCCGATCACGACGAGCTCCGCCGGCTCGCCGACGTCATGGTGCATCGCGAGGACGGGACGCGCGGCGTACCCGCCGCCGGCAAGGCGGCCGCCGCCGAGATCTACGCCTACTTCGAGCGCTTGCTCGCCGAGCGCGGCAGCGACGACGTCGACGACCTCTTGAGCCTTCTCCTGGCGGCCGAGCGCACGGGCGAGATCTCGCACCTCGAGATCGTCGGGTTCTGCTTCTTGTTGATCATCGCGGGCAACGAGACGACCACGAAGCTCCTCGGGAACGTCGCCGACCAACTGACTCTCCACCCCGACGCCAAGGCGCTGCTCGTCGCCGAGCCCGCGCGCATTCCGAACGCGGTCGAGGAGATGCTCCGCTACGACACCTCGACCCACATGATGGCGCGGACACTCACGCGCGACGTCGAGCTCCACGGCCGTCGCATGGAGGCCGGCCGCAAGGTCGCCCTCCTGCTCGCGTCGGCGAATCGCGACGAGCGGCGCTGGCCGAACCCGGACGCGTTCGACGTCGGCCGCGACACCTCGGACCACGTCGCCTTCGGCTTCGGCGTGCACTTCTGCCTCGGCGCCGCGCTCGCGCGGCTCGAGGCGCGGGTCGCGCTCGAGGAGCTGCTCGCGCAGCTGCCCGACGTCGCGGTCGAGCGCGCGGGCCTCGTGCGCGTGCACTCGGGCAACGTGCGCGGCTACGCCGTGGTACCGATCGCGTTCACGCCGCGGTAGCGACAAGTAGCTCTGGACCGCAGCGCGATCGCAGTAGCATCCTGCGCCGTGGCCCGCGCGCACTACGTCATTCGCGCTTGAGGTCACAGATTGTGACCTCAAGTCCCTGGGGCGGGCGGCGCCACCGACCGCATGCATTTACTGAACAGGGTGTCGCAATGCTGTCGAGCGTCCTTCGGTCGGAGCGCGCCGTACGAGTGAACATCGAGATCATGCGAGCCTTCGTACGCTTACGCGAAGCGCTCGACGGCCACGCGCGGCTCGCGCACAAGCTCGACGCGCTCGAGAAGCGCTACGACACGCAGTTTCGCGTCGTCTTCGATGCCATCCGCGAGCTCATGACGCCGCCCGCCGTGGCACGGAAGCGCATCGGGTTCCGCGCGCAGTGATGTTACGCCGGGCCCACCGCCCGTCGCTAAACCGCTGCCGCAAACGACGCGAAGACGTCGCCAGGAAGGGGAACGTCGAGACGCCACGTGATCGCCATCGGAGTCTCGGATTCGTGGCGGACATAGGTCGCCGGGCCGAGGAACCAGAAGGCGCGCTCGTCGGTCCGCAGTCGCGCAAACAACAAAATGGCCGAGCCTTCCGCCTGATGCCGTTGGTACCGGCGACCCGTCTCGCTGTCGGCACGCGTCGTCGATTGGCTCTCCCAATGGATGAGCTCACGACTGATGGCGTAGTCCCGATAGCGCGTGGTCGGCGAGAAGTTGCCCGCTGTCTTGTCGAGCGTGAAGGCGAGTAGATCGGCTCGAGCGTCCTTCGCCCAGTACACTCCGGTCTGCCACGGCGCCACCTTGCCCGCCGACCCTATTCCGAGCGCCGCGAGGATTTCGACCCGCGTGTAGCGAGCATGAATCTGAAGCGGAACGTCCTCGGGCATCACAATTCCTCGGTGCAGATGATCGACCTGGTTCGCCAGCATTCCGAGAAGCTCGAGGACCTCTGCTCGTACCTGTGGATGCGCCCAGACCAACACGCTCGCCTCTTCGAGGGTCGTCTCCTTCTGAATCGTCTGGTCCGTCAGTGTCGCAACGAGCATGCGCAACCTGGCGGACCCATGCATCATTGCCCGTAACGAGGTTGCTCAGCCCGGCGACGTCGTAGCCGCGACCCCTCCGCCACGGGATGTCACGCAAGTCGAGGCCATCGTGAATTCCGTAGTAGACAAACGGCGACAGCCTGTGTTGATCGATGGCGTCCCACAGCCTGAGCTCGGCCGCGATGCGACCTTGAAACCACTCCAGGATCGGCAGCCCGTCGCTGCGCTCGGGCGTCGCGGTCAATCCCAGCAGCTCGATCGGCGCTAGCCGCTCGAGCAATGCGCGATAGGTCGAGGCGGCCGAGTGATGGAATTCGTCGACGACTACCACGTCAAAATGCGTCGGATCGATGTTGGCAATGCCAGCGGCGCTCAGGCTTTGAATCGAAGCAAAGACGTGGTCGAAACGCTGCGGCTTCCGGCCACCCACCCACAGCTCGCCAAAGGCCGGGTCGCGCAGGCACTGTCGAAAGGTCGCGAGACTTTGCGCAAGGATTTCCTCCCGATGCGCAATGAACAGCACACGCGACCGCTGCAGCGTCGAACGGAGCCGCATGTAGTCGATCGCGGCCATCACCGTCTTCCCCGTGCCGGTTGCGGATACCAGGAGATTCCGGTGGTGACCGAGTGAGCGCGCCAACGCGATGTGCTCGAGCAAGCGTTCTTGAAACGGCTCGAGTCGAACTTCGATCGGGCTCAGGAACAGTGTCGGCCTGGGTGACGAAACCGCTCCCACTCGGGTGCGAAAATCTTCGCGTTCGTAGGGAACGAAATCGCCGCCATTCCAGTAGCTCTCGAAGACGGCGGCAACCTTTTCGATCACGTCCCGGTTGCGCGCCCCCGAAGCGCGTACGTTCCACTCGAGGCCATTGATCTGAGCCGAGTGCGTCAGGTTCGAGGAACCGATGTATGCGGTAGAGAAACCGGACTGGCGATGAAAGAGCCAGGCTTTGGCGTGAAGGCGAGTCGTACTGGTGTCGTAAGACACCCGCACTTCTGCCCCGGCCTCTTGGAGTTCATCGAGCGCTCGGCCTTCAGTCGATCCCGTATACGTCGTCGTGAGCACGCGGAGCGGACGACCACTCTCGCAATGCCGTCGAAGCGCGTCGCGGAGCGGCGCGATTCCGCTCCGCCGGATGAATGCGATTACGATGTCGATACGGTCAGCCGAACGAATCTCGGCAAGCAGCTGATTGCCCACGCGCGGCTCGCCGGGGGCATTCGTGAGAAGCGCGGTGTCCAGAAGAGGGATCAGAGGCTCGTCGATCGCTTCCGGACGCCCATCCGGGAGCCGCGCCGAGACTGCTCGGAGCACCTCGCCGGGCTCGATCGGTGCGTCCGACCTCAGATCGAGCTTCGCGTCGGCCCGGTTGATTTCAGCGATGATCCTACGCGCCAACGACGTGCCGAAGGCGACGCGCTGTTCGTCGTCCAGTGCGGCGACGGCACGCTGCACGATGCGCCCGACGTGCAATGCGATTCTGTCGGCAGCCTCCGCCGCACGTAGTGGAGCCGTACGCGCCGTGAGGCGTTCGTCGAGCGAGCGAAGCTCCGCCGCGATCGCCTCGGTGATCAGCACCTCATACAGACCCCGTGCTTTGCTCATTCGAATCGGAGGAGCGCACGCAGCTCGGGCCGCAAGGTTTCCTGATGACCGCAATCGAGGCACGCGAGCTGAAGCATCGCTTCATCGGGCTCTGGCTGGTTGGGATAGACCCCAACGTCCGTCACGTCGAGCAGATACCAGATGGTCTCGGTGACGACGAGGCGAAGCGACGATGCATCGCCGTAACATCGATTGCAGCGAAGATCGTCGCGCGTGGCCATCGGTGCCCCGACGCCCGCTAGCACATCACGACGCGGTGGGGAGCTCTTTCACCCCTGCACCGGCAGCCACGGGGCGCGCCGCCGGACGAGGTCGATCAGCCGCTGCGGGACGGCGCGCATCGCGAGCGTCGCGAGGCGGTTGAAGATGCCGGGCACGCACTCGGCCTTGCCGGCGAACAGCGCGCGGAGCCCGGCGTCGGCGACCTTGCCCGGGTCCATCATCACGCCGAAGCGGCGGGCGCGGTCCATGTCGACGACGGTCGGATCGTAGAGCCCGGTGTCGGTGGCGCCGGGCGCGAGCGTCGTGACGGTGACGCCGTACGGCGCGAGCTCGCTCCGCAGCGCGGCGGCGAACGAGCGGAGGTACGTCTTGGTGCTCCCGTAGTACGCGATCCCGGGAAACGCGCGCCACGCCGAGATGCTGGACGTCAGCATGATGCGGCCGCGTCGGCGCGCGCGCATGTCGCGCGCGAAGCGCGTGCAGAGGAGCGACGGCGTCACGACGTGCAGCTGCAGCATCGTGTTCGCCTTCGCCGGGTCGGCGTCGGCGACCTCGCCGAAGAAGAACATGCCGGCGTTCACGACCAGCAGATCGACCGCGAGGCCGAGCGCCGCGACGGCCGCGTGCACCTCGGCCGCCGCTTCGGGGCGCGCGAGATCACAGACGATCGGGTGCACGACCGTCCCGTGCGCGGCGAAGATCTCGTGCGTGATCGCGTCGAGGCGCGCGCGGTTCTCGCTCACGAGCACGAGCGTGTAGCCGCGAACGGCCAGGCGGCGCGCGATCTCACGACCGATCCCGGAGCACGCGCCGGTTACGACGGCGCCGGTCGGCGAACCCGCTCTCACGCGACCGGGAAAGCGAAGACCGGCATCGGAGCGTTCGGCCGCGGAGCGGCCGCGGCGCACGGGACCGAAATCAATACAGCTTCACGACCTTCACCTTGCCGGGGAAGGCCTGTGTACAGAGGTCGCAGAGCGTGCACTCGTCGAGGTTCTCGTCGACGATGCGGAGCGTACCGTCCTTCTGCTGCGCGAAGATGTTGACCGGGCAGACCTCGGTGAGCTTCTTTGCAACCGCCGCGTCTTTGGCCGCTGCGGCATCGACTTCGACGTTGATGAACATCCCGTTCGGCATCGGAATCCCCTGACTAGTGCCCCGCCTTGGCGAGGCGCTCCTTCACGAGCCCCGGGATGTCCTCGATGCGCTCCGCGACCGAGATGCCGGCGGCGTGCATGCGTTCGATCTTGTCGGCGGTGGTGTCGGCCTTGCCCTCGACGATCGTCCCGGCGTGGCCGAACCGCATGCCGGGCATCTCGTCCATGAAGCGGCCGGCCATGAAGGCGATGATCGGCAAACGCGATTTGTGCTCGCGCACCCAGTCGGCGAGCTCGGCTTCCATGCGGCCGCCGGGCTCGGAGTAGATCGCGATCGCCTTGGTCTCGGAATCGGCCTCGAAGAGCGGCATCAGCTCGGCATAGGTGGAGCCGATGATCGCGTCGCCGCCGATCGAGACGCAGGTCGACTGGCCGAGGCCGGCGGCGGAGAGCGTGTTGGCGATCTCGGTCGTCATGCCGCCGGAGCGCGACATGATGCCGATCGGCCCCTTCTTGAAGGCGCGCCGGACGTTCACCGCAGGCCCACCAAGGCCACCCATTTTTGCTTCCTCCGGTGACAACACGCCGAGACAATTCGGCCCAATGATGCGCGCGCCGCGGAGCTTCGCGAGCTCGACCATCTGCGCGACGTCGGCGCGCGGGATGCGCTCGGTCACGATGACGATGAGCTTCACGCCGGCCTCGATCGCCTCGAAGACGGCGTCCTTGGTGAACTTGGGCGGCACCGTGACGATCGAGCCGTCGACGTGCTGCTTCGCCGTGATGTCGCGCACGCAGTCGTAGACGGGAACGCCATAGACGTCGCGCCCCGCGCGGCCGGGGGTCACGCCGCCGACGATCTTGGTGCCGTAGTCGAGGCCCTCGCGGGTCAGGTTCACGGCCTCGCGGCCGGTGATGCCCTGAATGATGACGGTCGTGTCTTTGTTGATGAGAATCGACATGTTCGGAGCCTCGGGGCCGTGAGCGGGACGCGTTCAAGTACACGCGGTCCTCCGCTCGGTCAAGCCGTTCCGCCGCCATGGAGGCGCCCGTCGACCGTCGCGACGAAGCGTCGCCGAGAGCACGCCCCGGTGCGCGTCACGCAGCGAGCCGTCGCACGCGTCAGTCGGCCGTGCAGAGACCCCACGTGCCGAGGCTCGCGCCGGTGTCCGTCAGCTGCGGGCTCGTGCCGCACGTCGTGCCCTTGAGTCGCGGACGATGTTGGCTGCCGACGTCCGCCATCGCGTTGCCGGTCACGGTCGAGATCCCGATGCCATTGCCCTGCACGGTGATGCCGCGCACGTCGAGTCTGCTCGGCGTCGAGGCGAGGATGCCTGCGCCTCCGAATCCACTCACCGTGCCCGGACCCTCGACGCGGCAGTGGCCCCGCGCGCAGCCGATACCGACCGGTCCCTGCACCGGGCTCCCGGCGGTGAGCACGTGCCCGTTCAGCTGCAGCGTCGACCCGCGACCGAGGGCGATGCCGCCGACGTCCGGTTCGCACACGAGGTCGGCTTGCAGCACGCGGACCGCACCTCCTGGAATCAGTTGGCCGCAGGCGGTGACGTCGACCGCGAGCGCGTTGCCGGCAGCGAGCGCGACGACGAGAAAGAGCGCCAAGGCACCGAAAGGGACGCGGGCGTGGGGGGAGCGCATCGGAACCTCCTCGAGAGTACTGTGGGGGGGCCATGCCGGGAGCGCCGCGCGACCGTCAAGAATTTTCGCCGGCATTGCCCGCGCGAGGGGCAGCCCCATGCCCAGCCCGTGGGCACCGGCCGTACGTCGCACCGCCATCTCTAGGTCTTATGCAACCCATTGCCGGCACGCGGCTTGCTCAATTGGCCCTGCGACTTCTCCCGTCGACGACCCCAGCGAGGCGGACTTCTCGGTGACAGGAAACACGGCTCCAGACTTGGCCCCCGCAGACGACTCGTTCGCCGGCTACCAAACCGAAGGGTTCTTCGACGAGATGTTCACGGCGGAGGGCGAGGTGCGCGCGCCCTACCGAAGCCTCATCTCGCGGCTGCGCATCATCTCGTTCGAGGAGCTCAGCCGGCGCGAGCGGCTGCGGGACGCGATCTTTCGGAGTCTCGGCATCACCTTCAACGTCTACGGTCACGACGCCGGGCTGGAGCGGGTGTGGCCGATGGACCTGGTGCCGCGCATCATCCCCGCCGACGAGTGGGCGCACGTCGAGCGCGGGCTGATCCAGCGCGTCACGGCGCTCAATCGCTTCCTCGACGACCTCTACGTCGGCGAGCGCGCGGCCATCGCCGACGGCATCGTGCCGACGCGCGCTCGTGATGTCGAGCCGACGGCTTCGAGCGCGAGGCGTTCGGCATCGCCGTGCCGCACGGCGCCCGCTGCCTGGTTTCGGGCATCGACCTCGTGCGCGACGGCGACGGCGTGTATCGCGTCCTCGAGGACAACCTCCGCACGCCGAGCGGCATCTCCTACGTGCTCGAGAACCGCGCGACGCTGACGCGCGTGCCTGCCGCTCGCGTTCGCGCACGCATCGCGTGCGCCCCGTCGACCACTATCCGCGCGTCGCTGCTCGCCGCGCTCCGGCAGCGTCGCGCCGGCGGCGGCCGGGAACCCGCGCGTCGTCGTGCTCACGCCGGGCGTGTTCAACTCGGCCTACTTCGAGCACGCGTTCCTGGCGCGCCAGATGGGCGTCGAGCTCGTCGAGGGCCGTGACCTCGTCGTCGACGAGCACGTCGTCTACGATGCGCACGACCCGCGGCCTGCGAACGCGTCGACGTCATCTATCGCCGCATCGACGACGCCTTCCTCGATCCGGCCGTGTTCCGCAGCGACTCGACGCTCGGCGTCCCCGGCCTCGTCGCGCCGCGCGCGCCGGCAACGTCACGATCGCGAACGCGATCGGCAACGGCGTCGCCGACGACAAGGCGATCTACGCGTTCGTGCCCGCGCTCATCCGCTACTACCTGAACGAGGAGCCGCTCCTCCCGAACGTCGAGACCTACCTGCTCTGGGAGCCCGAGCAGCGCGAGGCCAGTGCTCGCGCGGCTCGACCAGCTCGTCGTCAAGCCGGTCGCCGGCCTCGGGCGGCTACGGCATCGTCATCGGCCCACGGCGAGCGACGAGGAGCTCGCGACGTGCCGCCGCCAGATCGAGGAGAACCCGCGCGGGTTCATCGCGCAGGAGGTGGTCTCGCTCTCGCGCCATCCGACGTTCCTCGACGGCGGTTCTCGACGGCCGCCACATCGACCTGCGCCCGTTCGTGCTCTCCGGCGAGCGCGTCGAGGTGATCCCCGGCGGCCTGACCCGCGTCGCGCTGCCGAAAGGGCTCGCTCGTGGTGAACTCGTCGCAAGGCGGCGGCTCCAAGGACACCTGGGTGCTCGCCGACGAGGCGGACGGCTGATCCATGCTGGCCCGGCACGCGGAAGACCTCTTCTGGATCGGACGCTACCTCGAGCGGGCCGAGGACACGGCGCGGATGCTCGACGTCACCTACCACGGCCTCCTCGAGTCCCCGGTCGACGACCCGACCGTCGTCTGGCGCGAGCTCGCTGAAGGTGCTGCACCTCGATCAGGCCGTTCGCCGAGCGCGACGATTCGCGTGCTACCGAAGGGCCCGTCAGCGAGTTCCTCGTGCTCGACGACCAGAACCGCGGCTCGATCGTGTCGTCGATCGCCTGCGCGCGCGACAACGCGCGGACGCGTCCGCGAGCGCATCTCGACCGAGCTCTGGGAGGCGATCAACACGTTCTGCATCTCGAGCTGAGGCTCGCGATCTCCGCGCCGACCTGCAACGCCAGCCGTACGAGCTCTACCGCATCGTGAAGGCGCGCTGCCAGATGATCACGGGCGTCGCCGCCGAGACGATGCCGCGCGACGACGGCTGGCGCTTCCTCGTGCTCGGCCGGATGCTCGAGCGCGCCGAGATGACGTGCCGCCTGCTCTCGGTGCGCTGGGTGCAGCGTGGCTCGCCGGATCCGCAGGCAACCTACCAACATTGGGGCGCGGTCTTGAAGTCGGTGTCGGCGTTCGAGGCGTACGTGCGGGTGCATCACGACGTCATGGGCGTCGCCGAGGTGCTCGAGTTCCTGCTGCTCTCGCGCGAGTTCCCGCGCGGCGTGCTCTTCTGCCTGCGCTCGGCCGAAGACCAGCTCGCGCGGCTCGCCAACGGCGACAAGCCGATCCTGCCGCACCGCCTCCTCGGCCGCATGCGCGCGACGCTCGAATACCTCGACGTGCCGGAGCTCGTGAACGGCGGCGGCCTGCAACGCTTCCTCGACCACCTGCAGGAGAGCATCTGGCAGGTCGCCGACGCGGTGGGCGCCCACTTCTTCCAACGCGCAGCGGAGCACGAGCTCCACTCCCTGAGCTCCATCTAGCGAGGCCGCCATGCGTTTCGACATCCGCTATCTGACATCGTTCTCGTATCCCGAGGCGGTGCGCTCGTCGCACAACGTGCTGCGCGCCTGCCCCATGAGCGATGCCCGCCAGGAGCTGCTCTCGTATCGCGTCGCCACGTCGCCCGCGTCGCGGGTGTTCTCGTACATCGACTATTGGGGCACACGCGTCGACGTCTTCGGCATCGCGGTGCCGCACACCCGGCTCGAGGTGCTCGTCGAAGCGACGGTACAGACCCGGGAGACCGGACCGCTCACGGCATGTCCGCGGCTCGCGAGTCTCCGCGACCTCGACTTCCTCGCCGAGCATCAGGAATACCTGGAGCCGTCGCCCCACACCGCCTGGGGTGAGACGCTGCGTCGCGACGCCGAGATCCGCGCCGCCAACGCCGGCGACGACGTCGTCGGCGCCGTGCTCTCGTTGCATCGCGCGGCCGCGACGACGCTGACCTACGCGCCCGGCAGCACGTACGTCGGCATGGACGTCAACGAGGTCTTCGCGCGCAAGACCGGCGTCTGCCAGGACTACGCGCACCTCATGGTGGCGATGTGCCGGAGCGTCGGCATCCCCGCGCGCTACGTGTCCGGCTACCTGCCGACCGCGAGCGGCATGCGCGCCAAGACGACCGTCGATGGCGCCGAGATCACGACCCACGCCTGGGTCGAGGTCGCCATTCCGGGCGCGGGGTGGTGGGGCCTCGACCCGACCAACCAGCAGGAGATCGGCTCGTCGCACGTGAAGATCGCGCACGGCCGGGACTACGACGACGTCGCGCCGCTGCGCGGCATCTACCACGGTCCCGCCGCCCATCGGCTCGACGTGTCCGTGAAGATCGCGCCGCACAGCGGCATGCCGCAGCAACATCAGAACGGGCGGCACGTCCCCGCGGCATGGAAGCCCACCGAGCGCGTCGCCACGACGCAGCGGCAAGTCCAGCAGTAACGCCTCCACATCGTTCTCGCCCCGACCCGGCACCGCAGCCGCCGCCGGCATCGATCGTCCGTCATCGGACCCGCCCACGTCCCGGAACGCGGCGCGACGTGCGACGCACCATGCGAGGTCGCACTCCGGTGGCTGGCGGAACCTGCCGATATTCCGGACGGTGGAGCGGCAGCTCGCAGATCGGCGGGTGGCGGAGCAGGCGCGGGCGAGCCTCGGCGCCGTTCTGCCCGCGATCGGCGCGATTTATGCCGGGCTCGGCACGCTCTATCTGGTGGCCCCGCCGCTTCGGCCGGGCTGGCACTATGCGCTGACGGCGTTCGGCGCCGGCGCGTGCCAACTCCTCCTCGGCTGGTGGACGCGCCGGGCGCCGCTCGCACTGATGCACGGCATCGGCCTGCTCGCGGCGTTGGTCGCGGTGGCGCAAGCCCTGTCGTTCGTCGTCTTGACCGGCGACCCCGCCCAAACCGTCGTCATCGTCATGGTGATGCTCGGCGCCGCGTTCGAGATGCTGACGCTCTGGACGGCGCTCACCACGGTCATGGTCGCGCTCGGCACCTGGACGTTCGTCGCACGCGACTTCCCGATGCACGCGTTCGTCCATTGGTTCGTGAACCTCGGAACCGCCGCGACGCTCGCGCTGGTCGTCTCCGCGGCGCGTATTCGCGCCATACGACGCCAGATCGCCGTCGAGTCCGCGCTCCGCGAGAGCGAGGAGCGTCACCGGCTCGTCGTCGACGGCGCCTTCGACGCGATCATCACCGTCGACAGCGAGCGGGTCGTGCTCGGGTGGAATCCGCAGGCCGAGCGCATCTTCGGATGGACGGCGAGCGAGATCGTCGGCCGCGCCGCCGCGACCGATCTCCTCGCCGCCGAGCACCGCGCCAGCTACGAGCGCGGCGTCCGCGACTTCCTCGCAACCGGCGAGAGCCCGGTCCTGCACCGGCTCATGGAGGTGACGGCTCTTCGGCGCGACGGCAGCGCGTTCACGGCCGAGATGACGACCATGCCGATCCGCCGTGACGACGGATGGGCCTTCACGGCGTTCGTGCGCGACATCACGGCCCGCAAGCGTGCCGAGCAGGACCTCCTACGCGCCAAGGAAGCGGCCGAGGCGGGCGCGCGCGTGAAGAGCGACTTCCTCGCCACCATGAGCCACGAGATCCGCACCCCACTGAACGGCATCTTCGGCATGACCGAGCTCGCCCTCGACACGTCGGACGACGGCGAGCGCCGCGAGTTCCTGCAACGCGCCCGCGTCTGCGCCGAAACGCTCATGAGCATCCTGAACGACGTGCTGGATTTCTCGCGCGTCGAGGCCGGCCGCCTCGAGCTCGAGCACATCGCCTTCGACCCCCGCGACGTCGTCGACGGAGTGGTCGACGCGCTCGCCATCGAGGCCGACCGCAAGGGCCTCGAGCTCATCGGCTGCGTCGACGAACGGCTGCCGGCGACGTTGGTCGGCGACCCCGGCCGGCTCCGTCAGATCCTGATCAACCTCGCCGGCAACGCGCTCAAGTTCACCGAGCACGGCGAAGTGGCGATCCGGCTCGCGGCCGCGCCCGCCGAGCTCGACGTTTCCGACGGCGACACGGCCGACGGGCTCATGCTCTTCGCCACGGTACGCGACACGGGCATCGGGATCGCCGGCGACAAGCAACGCGCGATCTTCGAGGCGTTCACCCAGGCCGACTCGTCGATGACGCGTCGCTTCGGCGGCACCGGTCTCGGGCTCGCGATCTCGCAACGCCTGGTGGCGCTCATGGGGGGCGAGATCGGCGTCGACAGCGCGGTCGGCGTGGGCAGCCGCTTTTGGTTCACCGCCCGCCACGGCAGCGGCGGACCGACGATCCGCTCCACGCTCCCGGGGCTACACGGCATGCACGCATTGGTGGTGAGCACCAATCCCGCGAGCGCCCGCCATCTCGAGCACACGCTCCACGCTGCGGGCGCGCGCACGCTGGTGACGGGCACCATGGGGGCGGCGCTGAGCGAGCTGCGCGCGAACCTCGCCCACGGCGAGCGCTTCGACCTCCTGCTCATCGACCTGCCGGCCGACGTCCGCGAGGCGTCGTGGCACCTCGCCATGCTGGAGCGCGAGCCCGAGGCGCTCGCGCCGCTCGTCGTGCTGACACCGACCGCCGCGCGCGGCGAGTTGTTGCGCGTCCGCGGGCTCCAGCCCGAGCTGCTGTCGAAGCCCATCAAGACCCGGGCGCTCTTGACGTTCCTCGCCGGGCTGCGCGCGTCAGCGACGGGCGACGTATCGTCCGCCCGCCACTGACGCGCTCACGCCCCGTCAGCGTACCGCGCCTACTGACAGATCCCGCTCACGCAGGTCAGCGGGTTCGAACAGACGTTGCCGCACCCGCCGCAGTTGTTCGGGTCGTTCGCGGTGTTCACCTCGCAGCCGTCGCCCGTCACGTTGTTGCAGTTGGCGTAGCCGGCGTTGCACATCCCGACCGTGCACTGCGACGCCGCGCAGCCCGCCGTCGTGTGCGGGAACGAGCAGACGTTGCCGCACCCGCCGCAGTTGTTCGGGTCGCCCGCGAGGAAGATCTCGCAACCGTCTCCGAGCAGGCTGTCACAGTCGGCGTAGCCGGCGCTGCACGTCCCGATCGTGCACTGCCCCGCCACGCAGCCCGCCATCGTGTTCGGGAACGAGCACATGTTGCCGCACGCGCCGCAGTTGGTCACGTCGCTCGCGGTGCTCGCCTCGCAGCCGTCGCCGGGGAACCCGTTGCAGTCGGCCTGTCCCGCCGCGCAGACGCACTGGCCGGCGGAGCACTGGGTGGTCGGAACGCAATCGTTGGTGATGGAACAGCCGCCGCCGAGACCGCAGGGCGCGCAGCTTCCGCCGCAGTCGACGCCGGTCTCGTTGCCGTCTTGTATCCCGTTCGAGCAGCTCGCGACGCACGTCCCGCCCATGCAGCTCGACGAGCAGCACTCATTGTTCATGGCACAGCTCTGTCCGAGCGCGAGGCACGCGGGGGTCGACGTCGGCGTCGGGGTCGGGGCCGCGGGACAGGTGCCGGCGCCCGGGTCGAGCGCGCACACGACGGCGTCGACGAAGTCGTCGGCCTGGGTTTCGAGCGCGACCGTGTCGTTCGACGTGATGCAGCCGGCGCCGAACTTGGCCTCGAGCTTCGCGAAGCAGCCCTTCGCGGGGTTGGCGCCGCCGTCGAACTTGTCCTTGGCTTTCTGGATGCAGTTCGCGAACTTCACGGGGTCGAGGCCCGCGGGCGGCTTCTCGTTCTTGCTGTGGCACTTGAGGAGCGCCGCCACCTTCTTGGCGACGCAGAGCTTCTTCGCGGCGGCGCAGGCGTTCAGCTGGGCGTGCACCGGCGTGGCGAGCATGAGGACGGCGAGCGTCCCGGCGAGAGCATGCGGAATACGAGTCATGGCAGTATCCTCCGCCCGCGCGCATAGCGCACTCGGCGGCCGCACGAAAAGCGAAATCGCAGGTGCGGAGCTTCCGGAGTTCCGCTACGGTTGCCGCGATGTCACGACTCGAGAAGATCGTCGACGAGCTCGAGATCGGCGCAATC
The DNA here is from genome assembly GCA_963774015.1 of uncultured delta proteobacterium. Lineage (GTDB taxonomy): Bacteria > Desulfobacterota > Binatia > UTPRO1 > UTPRO1 > UTPRO1. The sequence continues at coordinate 635,998 of CAVZDH010000009.1, read as the reverse complement.
CGCCGCCACATCCTCCTCTGCTGCGATCAGACCAAGCCGAAGTGCTGCGACAAGGACGTCGGTCTCGAGTCGTGGAAGTTCCTGAAGAGCCGCCTGAAAGAGCTCGGGCTGGTCGGCAAGGGCGGCGTGTTTCGGACCAAAGCCAACTGCCTGCAAATCTGTCAGGACGGACCGATCGCGGTCGTCTACCCCGAGGGCGTCTGGTATCACTCGTGCACGCCCGCGGTGCTCGAGCGCATCATCCAAGAGCACTTGATCGGAGGGCGGCCGGTCGAGAAATACGCGATCGCGACCCGACCCCTTCCGGATCCGGCGCGCTGACGTGGTACGCCCGGGCATGACCGACGCGTCTGCGAGCCCGCGTGTGGTCTCGTCGCGACCGTCGACCCAGCCTCAGACGGCGCGCGCGAGGGCGCGGGTGAGCTCGCCGGCCGGGATGGCTCGACAACCCGTCACGTTCTGTCCCGCCCAGAGCGGTGAGAAGTCGGCGCGGCCGAGGGTCTCCGCTTGGGCGCGGAGGGGAGCGACGGCGGCCGCAGCGAGCGGGAAGTCGGGCGCGATCCTGCTCATCGGTCCGAGCTCGCGCATGATGCGATTCACGATGCCGCGGGCCGGGCGACCGGTGAAGACGTTGGTGATCGCCGTGACGCGGGCCGCGTCGCTCGCGAGAGCCGCCCGGTGCACGGCGCTCGTGGTCGCCTCCGGACAGAGCAGGTAGGCGGTCCCGATCTGCACGCCGGCGGCGCCGAGCTGCATCGCCGCGGCCACACCATCGGCATCCGCGATGCCGCCGGCGGCGATGACGGGGACGCGAACCGCCCGCACGATCTGCGGCAGGAGCGCGAACGTCCCGACCTGCACGTCGAGGTCGCGCGAAAGGAAGTGCCCGCGGTGGCCGCCGGCCTCGAGACCCTGGGCGATGATCCCGTCGACGCCGCGCGCCTCGAGCCAGCGCGCCTCGTCGACGGTCGTCGCCGAGGACAGGATCTTCGCACCCGACGCGCGCACCCGCGCGAGCAGGCCGGCCGACGGCAGACCGAAGTGGAAGCTCACGACCGGCGGCGCGAAGTCGGCGATCGCGTCGAACGTGGGCTCGTCGAAGGGCCGACGGCCGGGGCCCGCCGGAATGGCGTCGGGATCGATGCCGTACTCGGTGAAGTACGGCGCGAGCGCGGTGCGCCACGCCGCTTCGCGCTCGATACTCGGCGCGGGCGACTCGTGGCAGAAAAAGTTCACGCTGAAGGGCTTCGTCGTCCCCGCGCGGATCCTCGCGAGCTCCGCGCGCATGGCGTCGATGCCGAGCGTCGCGCAGGGCAGCGAGCCGAGCCCGCCCGCATTCGACACCGCTACCGCGAGGGCGCTTCCCTGCACGCCCGCCATGGGCGCTTGGATGATCGGCAGCTCGATGCCGACGAGCGATTGCAGGGTCATGCGTATGCGACCGGCGAGGGCTTCAGCGGGGGAGACGCGCCTCACGGACCGCGGCGACGTTGGTGAACCAGGCCCTGACCGCGGCAAACGGATCGAGCACCGTCTTCGGAATCCCGTCGAGGGACCCGTTGGTGAGCTTGTCGACGATCCAGTAGAGCTTGAGGTCCGCGACGCTCAAGGAGCTGCCGACGGCGAAGCCCGTGCCGCCGTTGGCGAGCAGGAGCCGCTCGAGAAAGCCGCCCCACCTGGGAAGCGTCTCTTCCGCGAGCACCTTCCGCATGGCCATCCGCCGCTCGGCGTCCTTCTCGCCGATGCTCGGACCGATGACGTGGTACAGGTCCTCGGCGAGGTCCATGGCCTCGTCGACCTTGAGCGCGCGCACCGGATCGTCGATCGGATAGAGGCCGGCGAGTCGGCCGGCGAACCGCAAGATGGCATTGCTCTGCGCCGCGGTCACGGTCGTCCCGTGCGTGACGACGTCCAGGACCGGCAGCGACCCGAACGGCAGCTCGCCTGCGGCCTTCAGTGCCGCGAAGCGCTCCGGCGGGATGTGCGCGTCCTCGAACGCGATCCTCCCGATGCGAAACGCGTCGCGAATGGCGGCACCGCGGCCGGGAAACGGAAAATAGTGGAGGCGGAGCGTGGTCTGGTCGGACATGGTCGGATCCTCTCCCGAGTCGTTGCTACGTGCGACGCGTGGCGAAGGCCTTCGCCGCGATCGGCGCGGCGCCCGTACCGTCGACGACGGTGCCATTGCGAATGACGAGATCGGGCATGGACCGCTACCACACGTTTCGACCATCCACACCAACCCCTTCGTCCGAGCCCGCGAACGTCCGCTCCTGATCACGCCCGGTCCGGGGGCCGCCACGTGACGGCCGGGACCCAGCTCGCCGGTCGTCGTATGAGCTCCGGCAAGACGGTGCGCGCCCAGCGGGCGAGGTTCAGGTCGGCGAGCTCGTCGGCGGCACACCAGCGCGCCTCCAGCACCTCCTCGCCGTCCGGACGAAGCACGCCGCCGACGTTGCGACACTCGTAGGCGGTGATGACGTACGACACCACGTCGCCGTTCGCGTAGGTCACGCGAAAATCGGGACCACCGAACGTGCCGAGACAGCGCATCGGCTCGACGTGCAAGCCGACCTCCTCCCATACCTCGCGGACGACGGCATCCTGGGGCGGCTCGTCGGGATCGACGGCACCGCCCGGCGTTCCCCACACGTCACCGTTCGCGTGGCGCGCGAGCAGCACCCGTCCGGCGTCGTCGAAGACGAGGGCGGACACCGAGGGCACGAGCACGAGCGCCGGTCCGAGGCGCGCGCGAATGCCTTTCAGGTAGTCGGAGATTCCCATCACTCGCCGCCGACCCCGGGCCCACGCGCCCGGGCCGCGTCATCGACGACGAGTATCCCCTTTTCTCCTCGGTGACGAGGCGCCGCCCGTCTCGCGCTCCCCGATGCGCGCGCGCCCCACGCGCACCGGCATGCGCGGCGCGGCCGATCGCGGCGAGCGCGACCGACGGCGGGGATGCTTGCAGACGCCCGACCGAGCCGTTAACGAGGCGACATGTTCGCGCCGCTCCGCATCGCCGCGTCGTCCGGAGTCGACATCGCCAAGGCGCTCGGGCGCCTTCCCGGCTCCGGACAGAAGGGGCGCAAGCGCGTGAAGAAGGCGTTCAACGGCGTCTACGCCCGCTGCGAGGATGCCGGCCTGATCAGGCGCATGCCCGCCTTCGTCGCGGACTACGCCGACGACTATCCCGAGCTCCGCAGCGTCGAATCGGCCTACCCCGACATCCGGAGCGAGTGCGAGCGTCTGCTCGCGTTCCGCTCCCGCATCACCGACATGTCGGCGCTCGGCGGCAAGTACACCGAGCGGGGGATCCACACGATTCAGTGGAAGGCGTTCATGCTGAAGTCCGGCACGTTCATCGAGGAGAATTGCGCTCTCGCCCCGAAGACCGCCGCCGTGTTGCGTCCGCTCGCGAACGTCTACAACGCCTTCTTCTCCATCCTCGAGCCGCACCAGTACGTGAGCCCGCACTGGGGCTACTACAAGGGCTTCGTGCGCTATCACCTGGGTGTCGTCATTCCCGGAGACAACCTCGACCGGAAGTGCTGGCTCCGGGTCAACGTCGATCCCGCCGACAACGCGCGGCGCGACAAGTCGCTGGTCGAGCGCGGCCCGAAGCACCATTGGCGCAATGGTCGCGGCGTGATGTTCGACGACACCAACCTGCACGACGCCGCCAACGACAGCGACGAGGTACGGGTCGTGCTGTGGCTCGACGTCGCCCGCAAGCTCCCGCGCGCGCTCGACCTGTACAATCGCGCGCTCCTCGCGGCGGTCTACCACGAGCCCTCGGTCCGCCGCTTCCGCGAGAACGCGGTCGTGAGCTTGCCCGATCCGGTCGGTTCCTAGGGAAGCCGGCGTGCGGAGCGTGGCCGCGACGCGGCGCCTCTGCGGACTCGGGCTTCTTCTGCTGCTCGGCTCGGCACCGGCCCTGGCAATGGAGGCGGCACCGTCCTCGCCCGACCCCACCCTCGCCGCGCGCCTCTCGGACGCGCCCGAAGCGATGGAGTACTGGGACGTCACCGCATGGCTCGAGTCGGGCGACCGTGTCTTCGCCCGCTTCCTGGTCACCAACCAGGGCCCCGGCACAGAGACGGCGGCGGCGGTCGGTCACGTGGTGCTTGCGAGCGGCGAGGTCGTACCTTTCAAGTGGGGTCGTCGGCGTGGCGCGTGGACGCTCGGTCCGGAGCGGCGGAGTCTCGCGATCGCATCGGCGACGCTCGAGCTCGGCGCGCGGGCAGTCGTCGTCACGGTCGACAGCACGCAGCGCGGCATCGACGTCCGACTCGAGATCGCGCGCGACACGCCCCTGGTCGCGGCGACGCCCGGCTCCGCCGACTACGGATTCGACGTCGCCATGCCCGCCACGGCCCATGGACACATCCGGACGCGCGGCATGGCTGCGGCCCGTGCGGTGGTCGGCACGGGAGCCGTCACCCATACCTGGATGCAGCGCCCGGAGGGCGAGGTCTTGCGCCGCCGCGTCGAGCTCCTGGCGCGCGAGAACGACGTCGCCCTCTACCTCTGCGAGCTGACGCTCGCGGACGGCTCGCACCGAAGCACCGCCGTGGCGAGCCGCGCCGCTCGCGTGCTCGCCCGCGCCGACGACGGCGCGCTCACCTTCGGCGACGCGACGGCGGCGGGAGGCGATCCTCGCTATCCGCTCGCGAGCGAGTGGGAGGCCGCGAGCCCCGCGCTCGCCGCCCGCGTCGCCGTCGGCCGCGAAGTGCTGCGCATGGACCCGCTCGACATTCTCCCGCAACCGTTTCGGATGTTGGTGGCGCTCGGCGGCCGCCCGGAACGGCTGTGGGCCGAGGCGACGTTCGATCTCCGCCTCCCGGCATCCGGCGCGGAGGGGGCCGCCCGTTCGAAAGGAAGCGGGATCGTCAGCGCGACCTTCGCGGGCCCGAGCGACGGGCCGTGACGCGAGCGCACGTTTGAAGCGTCAGAAGCGAATACCGACGCCCGCGGACACATTGTCGTATCCGGGATTTTGCCCTTTGCCAGGGAACCAATTGAGACCGAAATCCGACCCGTTTGAATTGTGCTGATACCCGACAGATATAAAATACCTGCCGATCGAATATCTGAACCAAAGGCCTAGATCATACGTTCCCTTGGTTTGGCCAAGATGGAGAGCGCCATCCGAGGTATTTTCGCCGATGCGCTCGGTCGCATACGCGAGACCACCGTTCACGAACATTTCATAGTTACCGACTCGGTACCCGAGAATCCCCCCTCCCGCGATCAGCGGCACGCTGACTCCGTCGAGGAGCGCCGCTCTTGCGTAGGGGCCGATCTCGACTGCACCCGGCCCGAAGGCCACGACCGGAAACAACCTGTCGGCGAAGACCTGTGCCGTCAGTTTGATCGTACGTGGTAGCCTCTCCTCGTTGTCGGTGGACGTTCCGTTCAGCCTTCCTGCGCCGAAACGCACTTCCACGTCGTTATGCGCAGCAGAGGGTTGCGCGCCGGCGGATTCGACGGATCCCGCCGCCACCACGATGACGATCCATGCGACACCGAGGAGTGCCTTGCACAAACGACCGAGCAGCGGGCGCGGACATGTCGAAGCTCCCGAGCACCGTCTTCCGCTCCGAGCGGTCTCGCGGTAGCTTCCACCGCCAGTGATTCGCTCCTCCGCCCCGTCGATCCTGACACCGCTCGTTTCGTCACCTGACCGATGACGGCGCTCGCGACGATTCTGTGGGTCCTGAACCTGGTGTGCGTAACGGTCGGTCACTTGTCGCTCAAGGCGGCGGCGACGGGGGCCCCGGGCGAGTACGGCATGGCGCGCTGGACCGCGATGCTGAAACACGTCTGGGTATGGATCGGGGTGACGGCGTTCGCGGCCGAGTTCGTACTCTGGTTGGCGTTTCTGTCGCTCGTGCCGCTCTCGCTCGCCGTGCTCGTCGGGAGCATCGATACGCTCGCCGTATCGATCGGCGGTCGTGTTTTCTTCGGGGAAGCGCTCACGTTCCGACGAACCTTCTCGACCGCCCTCATCGCGACGGGGGTCGTGCTCGTCGGATGGGGGTGATCGAGTGAAACGATTCTTCATCGTCGGCTTCCTGATTCTCCTGGGCTTCGACACACTCGCCCAGTTTGGATTCAAACTCGCCGCCACGGCCGCAGCGCCCCCCGAGCTGGGTCTCGAGTGGATCGCTCGGATCGCCACCGAAAAGTGGATCTACCTCGCCGTCGCCGGCTACCTCGGCGCATTCGTCACCTGGATGACGTTGCTCCGGCACGCGCCGGTCGGGCCCGCCTTTGCCACGACCCATCTCGACATCGTGACAGTTCTCTTCGTCTCCGTAACGGTGCTGGGCGAGCGCCTGTCTCGTCCGCAGATCGTCGGCGCAGCACTGATCCTGACCGGCATCGCCGTCCTGGCGGCGACCAAGTCCGAAGAGCCCGAGCAAGGAGAGCTTCGCCGTAGCGATGCGGCGTGAAGTACCGCCGACGGCCGGCTTGCCGTTGACCTGGACGGACTTGAGCGGGCTCGTTCGCGAACCGGAGCTGGACGTCGCTCTCGCCAGGTTCCTCGATGTCAGGGCCGCCGGCATCACGTGCTCGGGAACGGCATCGCTGATCGTCACTCTCGAGGCGCTCAAGCGCCGCAGCCGGCGTCGAGCGGTGGTCATTCCCGCCTACACGTGCCCACTCGTGCCCCTCGCAGTAGCGCACGTCGGACTGCGCGTGACGGTGTGCGATGTGTCCCCGGGCCGCTTCGACTTCGACGCCGACGGTCTCGCCCGGGCGTGCGACGCCGACACGTTGGCCGTCATACCGACGCATCTCGCCGGACTGGTCGCCGACTTGGAGCCGGTGATCGAGATCGCCGAGCGCGCAGGGGCCCTGGTCGTCGAAGACGCCGCGCAAGCCTTGGGTGCCACCTGGCGAGGCCGACCCGTCGGAACGGTCGGCCAGGTCGGCTGCTACAGTCTCTCGCGAGGGAAGGGGCTCACCCTCTACGAAGGAGGCTTCTGGGTCGCACGCGACGACGACCTGCGTGCCGCCACAATGCAGGCCGCCGATGATCTGATGCCGCCTCGCACCGGGACCGAGCTCCTCCGCATCGTCCAATTGATCGGCTATCGCCTTCTTTACAATCCGATCGGTCTGAATTTCGCGTACGGCCGCGCGCTCCGCCGTGCGCTCGCGCAGCGGAATCTCCTCGCGGCCGTCGGCGACGAGCAGAGCTCGGCGATCCCGCTTCATCGGGTGGGTCGGTGGCGCAGAAGAGTCGGCGCGTCGGCGCTCCGCCGCCTGCCCGCCGCGATCTCCTCGAACGCCCGCCGGGGCCGCTCGCGCGCCGCCAGACTGCGCGAGATCCCAGGCATCAGCGTGCTCGACGAGCGACCCGCGACGACGGGCACGTGGCCCTTCCTGATGGTCCTGGCGGACTCGGTGCAGCTCCGCGACCGCATGCTCGCTCGACTGTGGGGCGGTGGACTCGGAGTCAGTCGGCTCTTCATCCACGACCTCACCGGCTATCGCTACCTCCACACAATCGTTCCGCGCAGTGAAGTCCCGAACGCCCGCGCCCTCGCCGAGCGAAGCTTCACGGTATCCAACAGCGACTACCTTTCGGAAGAACACTTTCAACGAATTCACGAGATCATCGCGCACTCGGTCTGAGATCGTCGTCCAGCGACGCCCAGCTGATCCGGGAGGAGACCGCGGCGAACACATGGTGCACGAGCCTGTTCCGATGCTTGCAATAGTTGGTCAACGGGACGAGCTCATGGCCCAGGTCCATCTTCACCCCATAGCCGGTCTGGCCGCTCTGGATCTCGCTGGCGCCCGCGGCGCACGCCCAGCGCACGGCGTGCTCCCAGAGTCGAAAATACACTCTCCCCTCTCGTCCGAGCTCGTAGTCGATCCCGATGAACTTGTTGATCGCACGCGTCCCGACGAGGAAGAGCAACATGAAAGCCGCCAAGCGGCCGGTCGACGGCGCGCGCAGCAGTACGAAATGCGTCGGGGACGCACTGGCGATCGCAGTGAAGAACTCGGGCGTCAGGCGCTCGAACTTGGTCTTCCCACGCTCGTAGGTTTGCCAGAAGAGCGCGAATATCTCCCGTAGCACCGAGTCGGATGGGCGCGTGACGGTCGATGCGACGAGGGGAAGCGCTTCCTGGCCACGCCGGAGGTTTCTCCGAAGTCGATGACGTTTTTCGGGCTTCAGCGCTGCCAGGTAGCTCTCGAAAGAGTCTCCGGCGAGCCGGATGCGGGTGCCGGGGAAGCTCACGGCTCGAAAAAGCCCCCGCGCCGTCGCCAGGCGATCGAACTCGATCCGGGTCTCGTCGGAAAAGTCCTTCCACACGATCATCGACGCGGTGAGGACCCGCGCGCGCTCCTCCAGAGCCTGCTGCACGGCGTCGAGGACCGAGTCCAGAGCCTCTCCGGCAACCGCACCGACCGTGCCCTCGTCCGAGCAGGGCGAGCCGACGAACAGCGTCCGCTGATACCTCAGACTCGGCAGCGCGCGCCCGCCGATCCGGAGAGCCGCCGCCACGATCGGTGGAGCGACGAGATCGATCGGCACGTCCATCAGGAACGTCGGCGCGATCCCGATCGGCCGAAGTCCGCGCTCGAGCACTCCATAGGCGACGTGGAACTGGTCCTCGAGTCGACCCCGCTCGAAGGCGTCGGTACCACCACGCTCCCTCGAGCGGCGGGGGAAACGACGCCGACCAGAGGTCCGTGGGGATGTCGGCAACCGACGACACCCAACGAACGGTGACTTCGTCCATCGATCAGACCCCGCTACGCGTCGCCCGGGAGCCTGCGCGCACAACCTCCGTACGCCGCGCGCCGGCCTTGCGGCGGATCCGGGACCCGCGGTTCTCCACGCATGCCTCCGCAACGCTTCGCCTGGCGCAGATTCGCGACACGCTCGTCGGAACTTTCTCGCGTCCCGCCAAACCGGCGATCAACGTAGTCTCTCATCGTCAGCCCCACCACCCAGTCGCCGATCGCGAGGGGAATGAGCGATGGCCTGGAAAAGGGCATCGAGCGAACGAAATGAAACATCCTGGCCATACCGCCCGGGACGAGGCCGTGCACCAGCAACCTCACGAGGATGCCGAACTGGCCCCCGAACGAGTCCGTGGTGTGATCGGGAACATCGGCGAAGTAGCGCGTCTTGTTCCGGATACGATCGGCAATGTTCCGATCCTCCAACAAGCTGCGATAGAGGCACTGGAAGCCATCGACCATCTCGTCGTAGCCCATGTGTTTCGGGATGACGTTGGTGCCGAGCTTCGTGTTGTCCTGAACGTCCGGATCCGCCGTCAGGCGCCCTTCCCTTTCCAAGCGGTCGTAGAGTGGCGTCTTCGGGATGGCGACGAGCAGCCCGATCATGGCCGCGTGAATGCCCGATTGCATGATGAATCGATACTGCCTTTCGAACGTCGCGGCAGTGTCGTGATCGAACCCCACGATGAATCCGGCGAGGACGTTGATCCCATGCGAGTAGAGCATGCGGACCGACGAGAGCATGTCCTGCCGAGTATTTTGAAACTTCAGCGTCTCTTTCAGGCTCTCCTCGTCGGGAGATTCGATGCCGATGAACACCCACTCGAAGTTCGCGAGACGGAAGAGACGAAGAAGCTCCGCGTCCTGTGCGACGTTCAGCGACACCTCCGTCCCGAAGTCGAACCAGTAATCGTGCTCCTCTTGATAGTCGTGGAGAAATTGCAGCAGCGCCTTCGCCCGCGGCTTGTTGCCGATGAGATTGTCATCGACGAAGAAGACGCTCCGAGCGTCGGCCTCTCGGAGCCGGTCGAGCTCCCTCCCCACCTGGTCGAGAGACTTCGTCCGGGGCTTGCGCCCGAACATCACGATGATGTCGCAGAACTCGCAACGAAACGGGCACCCCCGGGAGAACTGCAGGGTCGCGAGCTCGTAGTGGCCCAACTTCAGGAGGTCGAAGCGCGGCACCGGAGAATCGGCCAAGGCGACTTCGCCGGTCTCGCGATACAGCGGCTTCGCAGCGCCGGCCTCGAAGTCCCGGCAGAACACCTTCCAGATGTACTCGACCTCGCCCGCGACGACGCTATCCGCGAACGGCCCGTATAGCTCGGGGCACAAGGATGCGTAGCTTCCACCCGCGACGACGAAGTAGCCGCGCTCTTTGTAGAAGGCCAGCAGGTCCTTCTGGCGCTTGAACTGCACGCCCATCCCGCAGATCCCGACGATGTCCGCCTCGGGATTTGCGGGAATGGCATCGATGTTCTCGTCGACGATCTCCACCTGCCAGCTGTCGGGGCAGAGCGCCGCCAGAGTAGCCAACCCCAAGGGTGGGCTGAGAGCCCTCTTCCCCCTGAACACCTTGTCGATCGCCCATTGAAAGCTCCAGAAGCTCTCCGGAAACTTCGGATTGATCAGCAAGAGCTTCAATGGCGCCTCTTCGCGTGTCGCTGCACTCGCGGCGATCCCAGCCGGATGACGAACTCACCGACGTGACGCGCTACCTCGTGCTTCTGCAGGTCGAGCGTAATGACGTGATCACATCCCGAGAGCCATTGGATCGATTTCTCGGTCGTACCAAGGAGCGCGTGGATCTCCTCGGCGTTACGGACGCTCGTGACCGTATCCTCGACACTGTGAAGGACCAGGGCCGGACAACGCACGCGCCCCGCCTGGACCCGGACCGCGCGCACCATGCGATTCAGCTCGCGAATGGCTCCGGTGTACGTACGAAACAAGCCGAATTGCGTGGTCTCCCCGCGTTTGGCCGCTTCGATGGAGCGGGTGATACGCCGCTGCAGGCGCTCGTCCTTCAAGCCGTAGGGAGGTGTTTCGGTCCAGTACGTGACCTTACGCAGAAAAGGGAGAACGTCCGCGAGCGGTAGCAGGCATCGCGTCCAAGGAATGCTCGAGCCGTCGTAGCGCATCGTCGGTGAGAGCAATGCGATTCCGGCCACCCGCGGATCCTCGGCTGCCAGCAGCACGGCGAGGAGCGCACCCATCGAAAGGCCCGCCACGACGACCGAGTCGGAGCGGGCGGCGAGACTGTCGAGGGCCCGTCGAGCGCCGTCCACCCAATCCCGCCAGGTCGTCTCCAGCAGCTCGCGATGCGTCGCGCCGTGTCCCGGCAAGAGCGGCGTCGCGATCTCGAAACCGAGTGCCTTGATGTGACGCTCGACCGGTCGCATCTCCGACGGCATGCCGGTCAACCCGTGGAGCAGCAGAACGCCGAGAGACTTGGGGGAAGCGACCTCTCGGGCGCTCGCGTCTTCGACCGGACACACCGACTCGGCGCTGCCGCGAGCCGGCGTCATGCGCCCGCCGGCGAGCAGGCAGCGACGGGCATGCGGGCGGGTGGGCGCTCGGCCCCCCGCTCAATGATCCGCCCGATATCGGCGAAGCTCTCGAAGGGCAGGAACTCGACGGCGTGGGCTCGACAGTACGCGATCAGGTTGGACCGGGCGAACACGCGGTCCGCCCAATGCGCGCAACAGAAATCGCTGCGACCGTCGCCGATGAGAATGCGTATTGGTCGCAACACCGACGGCTCGAACAAGCGACACTTGCAGAAGTCAGAGCCGCATCGCGACCGACCCAATGACGGCGGGAACTCGAGCGCCAACCGTCCATCTCGATGCTCCAGCAGACGCGGCGCCCAGATCTCGTCGACGGCGATCCCTTCCCGAGCGAGCAGGTCGCGAATCACCACGTCGATGCCACCGCTCACGATACGCAGGCGAATGCCGCGCCGGCGGCACCACGTAACGAACGGAGCGAAGGTGGGCTCGACCTGGACCTCTGCGAGCACCCGACGGATCGCCGCCGCGCCGCCGCGAATCAGCGAGACCTGACCAGCCATGCACTCGCGAGCGTCGATCTCGCCTCGTACCCAGCGCTCCTCGAGGACCCGCCAGGCGGGGTCCGCGAGCCGCTCCAGCAACAGATCGACGGTATCCTCCGTGGTCACCGTACCGTCGAAATCGCAGAGGACCTCGATCGCCGCCTCCATCGATCAGGCTTCCCGACACTCGCGGATCAGGATGTCGAGCAAATCGTGCGCGAGGTCCATCTCCTCGATGCTGATATCCAACGATGGAGCGAGGGTGATTACGTTCTTGTAATATCCGCCGATGTCGAGCACGAGCCCCAGGGTCGTCGCGCCTACCCGCAGATCGCCCTGCAGCCCACGCTGGAACATACGGTCCGCGAGCGCTCGGTTCGGTGTGAAGCCGTCGCGCTCACAGAGCTCCATGCGCAACGCCAGCCCGAGACCGTCGACGTCCCCGACCTCGGGATGGTGGCACTGCAGATCCTGCAGCAACGCCAGGAAATACTGCCCCTTTTCGGCTACGCTTTCTTCGTAGTTCCCCGCCCCGAAGATCCGCATGACCTCAAGGCCGGCCGCAGTGCCGAGCGAGTTGGAGGCGAAGGTCGAGTGGGTGGATCCGGGACCGAACGTCTCGGGGCGGATGAGCTCTTCACGCGCCCAGATGCCCGACAACGGATTGAGGCCGTTGGTGAGCGCCTTGCCGAACACGATGATGTCCGGGACGACATCGAAATGCTCGAAGGCCCACAGCTTCCCCGTCCGGAAAAAGCCCATCTGGATCTCGTCGTCGACGAGCAGGATCCCGCGATCGCGACACAGTTTGGCGAGACGTTCGAAGTAACCCCGCGGCGGAATGACGTACCCCCCCGTGCCCTGCACGGCTTCGACGAAGAACGCTCCGAACTCCGAATGCCCGGTCTTGGGATTCCACGCACCTGCATATTCGTGCTCGAACTTCCGTTCGATCTGCTGCACACAATAGAGGTCGCACGTTTCACGCGTCTTCCCGTACGGACAACGAAAGCAGTACGGATACGGCACGAACTCCGCACGGTCGGCGAACTCGCCGAACGGCTCGCGGTAGCGAAACGACGACGTGATGGCCGACGCGCCGAGCGTCCGGCCGTGGTAGCCGCCCTCGAAGGCGAGCATGCGGCTGCGCCCGCTGTTCTTTCGTACGAGCTTGAGCGCATCCTCGACTGCCTGCGCGCCGCCGACGTTGAAATGCACGCGCCCGGGTTCACCGAATGCCCGCTGCATGCTCGCGACGATTTCAGCGGCCAGCTCGATCTTCTCACGATGCAGGTATTGACTGGCGATCTGCGGCAGCTTGTCGAGCTGAGCTATGACGGCATCGATGACGCGCTGATTGCCATAGCCCAAATTGACCGCGGAGTACCACATTTGCAAATCGAGATATGGAGTATCGTTGCCGTCATAGAGATAACTCCCCTCGCTGCGTTCAAAAATTTTCGGCCGATCGGCATAGTGAACCGTATCGCCATGGGAACAGACCCGATTTTCGATCTCGAGCAGCGCCGCTTCGTCGTGAATCATCGTGCTCCTCTCGAAGATGCGCGAGTCAACGTCATCCCGCGCGGCAATTCAACCATACTCTCATCGTTCGTGCGGTCAGGGAGGCCCGACTGCCGGGGCGATCCGACATTGAGTGTCGGATGTGCGCAAAACTTTGCGTGGTTTGCGTCCGCAAGCCTCCAGCCATCGATTCATGCCCCTTCAGAAGGGATAGTTGATCCCCGAAAAAAACTCGGCCCCATTCGGGCCGTATCCCACGTCGACGTATCCAACGACGAAGGGCGCCACGAGCGCGCGAAAACCGATTCCCCCTGCCGGATGAAGGCCGTCGACTCGCAACGGATTGTCCTCGATGTGCGCGAAGACGCGCCCGAGGTCGACGAACGGAGCCGGCTCGATGGTCACTCGTGCGCTCGCGATGGAGACTTCGAAGAGTCGGATGCGCAGCTCGATGGCAGTCGCGAAGAGATTTCGATCGACGAACCGCCCGCTGCCGCCGCCTCGCCAGGTCTCGCCCTTCCCGAGCGGGAAGCCGAACGCGCTGCTCTCGTCCGTGGCCTCGCCACCGAGCTCACCGAGGATCCAGAACGGCGGCTCACCCGACGACGTCACGTACTGCAGACGAAGATGGGTCGCGACGGTGAGTCGCCGCGCGACGGGGAAATAGCCTCGGGCGTCGAGCCCGAAGGTCGCATACGACACCGAGCTCGCCAGGTGCCGATCCGCGCCGCCGCCGAAGAGCTCCGCGAGACCGCCCTTGGTCGGCATCTGGGTCGAGTCACGCGTATCGTACGAAGCGATCAGCCGGGTGAGGGCATCGGTTCCTCCATCGAGACCCTCGAGCGTCGGAAACCGATCTCCGGTGAACGGCACGCTGTTGAAGGCCCCGCGTTGGATCCGTATCCTCCGCGGCCGGCCCTCCAGCGTGATCTGCAGCCTGGGCGTGACGTTGAAGGCGAGGAGAGCATCGACGCGCTCCTGTTCGAGCGTATAGTTGGACTCGTCGTGAAAATCAGAGTGGTTCCCGAGGCCGAAGAACCGCCGGCTGGGATCGCGGGCGAAGTAGAACCGGCCTTCCCAGGAGAGCAGACCGGTCCGACTGAGCCCGGTCGCGTAGTCGAGATCGACCTCACGGGCGATGTCTTGCGACCCGCCGGCCACGATGTACCACTCGCTGTCCGCCGACGGGTAGTTGAACAGACGGAACTCGCCGCCCACACCAAGAGCTCGATTGTAGTTGAGATCGCTCGCGAGGACGTGCTGGATGTCTCCGCTCGGGTTCGAGAAGAGCGCGACCGGCAGGAAACCCACCGTCGTGCCGCTGTTCGGGTCGGTCGCCACTTCCGGAATGGGAATGAACGGAAGCTTCGCGAGAGCCGCGCTCGCAGCGTCGAGCATGTCGGCCTGAGCAGTCGAGCACGCCATGACCGTCAAACAGCCGACGACTATGGACATGAATCGCACGGCGCGGGCGTGTAGCACGGGCAAAACCGGGTCACGATACACCTGGATCGCTTTGGGCAAGCACCGTCCGGATCATGCAGAATCGTGCGGGCTGACGTGGATGGAGTTGGTGGAGGAATCGCTGCCGAGTGCCTCGCAGGCGCGCGCTTGTAGTACGGGAATTTCGCGCCAGCCGGCTTCATCGAAGAAGCCGAAGCGTCGTTCCAGCTTCGCGAAGACTGACGTCGCCTCCGTGAGGATTTCGAGCGGAACGCTGAGGTCGCGCGCGCGGGGGGTGCCTTCGATCAGCACCACGGCCGCCTCGGCCCCTGATGCGACGTGCGCAAGGACGCCCTCCCCCGACGCGTGCGGCAACCTGGCACCCAGTCCTGCGCTGCCCCGAGGCCGATCGATCGCGAGATAGAACGTCGAGCCGCCGAACGCTCGGGCTCGGGCACGTTGGCGGAGCCGAAGCTTCAGCGTTTGGCCGTCGACGAACGTCTCGCAAATGGGATGCTCCGCTCGGACATCCGCTCGCCACGCCGGAAAGAACGTCTCGTGTGGTCTCGCGAAGGCAAGCAGGCTTCGCTGGTGCAGCACCATCTGCGACCGGTGGGCGAGGATGGCGGAGCGCTTGCGAGCGAGCTGCTCGTCGCTGAGGTCCACGCTGCAACCCCGATCACGGGCCACCAAGGCGCTCCCGCGGTCGTGGATGTAGTAGTCGAATACCCGCGGCCAACGGAACCGCGGCGCCGCGCGGTGAAGGGCGAAGCGTACGAGGACTGCGAGGGCGCTGTGATCCGGATGAAGGTCGGCGGGCGAGGACTCGACCAGTATGGTCGGGGTAAAACGCTCGATCTCGCGAGCCAGCTTAGTGATCGCCGAACCGTCGCCGGCAATCAGCTCCTCGGTGAGGCCTTGATCGGCCATCCCGAGGAAGGCCACGGCTTCGTCGCGGACGCCGAGGATGTCGAGGGCGGCGAGCGCCTCGCGGCGGCGACGCATGCCCCAGCGGACACGCGCCGCATCGCTTACCCGCCAGCGATGCTCGGCCACGCGTTGAGCCCAGACGTTGTTTTCGCCGTCGGTCGCATAGACGACGCGCACCGCCGCACCGATCGATACCGCTTGCTGCAAGAGTCCGGCCGCCGCCAACGCCTCGTCGTCGGGGTGTGGTGCGATCAGCATCACCCGATCGTCCGCCTTCACTGCGAGAACGCTCCTCAGCTCGATTGCCCTTCCTGCCCGAACGGGGAGAGACCGTGCTCGACCGCGGTCGCCCAGACGCAGGCGAATCGACCTGTCTCAGCATCCGGGCGGAACTCGTGGATCCCTGCAGCAAGGAAGCGAGGGCCCTCAAAGCGGATACCGTCCAACGCACCGCGGACCATTCCGTGCTCCGCGACGATCGTGTAACGCGCGGGCACGACGACTGAGAACCCGATCGTCTCGCTGTTCGCGTCGTGCCGTTGGAGCATCCGACCGAGAACCCGGAGCGAGCCCACTGGGAGATAGTTCTCGCGCATGAACGTGCGACCGCGGGGTGGAAAGCCCGTGCGGTCGCCGACGACCACGGGCGTGCGCGTCGCCACGAGGTCTTCGGGAATGCTGTCGGGAAGCAGGCCGCGTGCGAGCCGTGATTTCGTGATGTGCTCGAGCACGTAGTAGTACGGCCGCCGACGAAAGACGGTCTCGCCTTTCAGGTCCATCACGTAGTCACCGGGACCGGTGAGCCGCAGGACCGAGGCGACGAATTCTGTGAACGCGCTCGCGTTGTCGTCCAATGGGGTAGCCGCTGGCAGGAGCATCCCGATCTCGATTGCCGTCGCCAGGAGAGGGGCCGCGAGACTCCAGCGGCGGAGGACACCCCCCCGCGGCAGGCGCGCGCCATACGTCGAAAGGGAAAGAACGACCGGTGTGGCGAAGAGCGCGACCAGCGGACTGACCGGGATCGCGTCCTCACGGGTGATGAGGGGCCAGGCGCCGAGCAGCAGGACGAAAAAGACGGTGCTGCTCAGAAAAACGAGGACGCGCCGCGCCGCGAGCGCCGGCGTCGCCGCACCTCGCGCCAGCCACGACGCGCTCACCCACAGCGGCACCACCGAGAGCGGCAGAAGCATGATCCGCCCCGGCTCCTTGTGCCAGAGCCCGAGGCCGGAAAGCGTGTTGTGGGAGATGGTGCCGTAGAGCAGGGGCTCGAGGGCTCCGCGCCACGCGAAGGCAGCGACGATCGTCGCGGGGACTACGACGAGTCCGAGGAACCCCGCGCCAACCCGGGCACCGTGCAGGCGCCAACTCGACCACGAGCGTGGTCGGGTGAGCGCGAGGGAGGCGAGCGAGGCGATGCAGAGGCTCGCGAGCAAGAGGGTCGTCTTGAGGGATACCCCGAGGGTCGCGCCCAACAGCAGTCCAACCACGAAGCATCGCCGTCGCGTGAGCCGCCCACTCACGAGAACCGCGATCGCCACGAGCCACAGCGCCGCCCACAAGTCGTCGGCCCGAAATTCGACCGACACCAGAAAGAACCCCGGTGCGAGCGCGGCGAGCACGCTCGCCCAGGCGGCGACCCTCTCCGAATAGAGCGCGCGGGCGATCGCATGGACGGCAGCCACGCTCACGACGAAGAGGGGAAACATGGCGAGCCGCATCAGCAGCACGATGTCCGGTCGCTCACCGAGCATCCGGACGAGGGGGGCACACAAGATGTGGAAGAGCGGCGCATGGTTGTCGAACACGTCGCGATACTGGACCAAGCCATGGGCCCATCCCCACGCAACGTGCAGGTGCTGCGGCTCGTCCGAGTCGATGCGGTAGTGCCACGCGCACAGGAGGCGCAAGAACAACGTCGCCATCAGAAGCGCGACGACGATCCCCGATTCCACGCGGCGCGCTCGGGCATCGTCGTTCGCCCGGCCCGGAACCTTCGCGATGAGCGCAGCAGCCACCACGAACCGTGGCACTGCAAGTGCTATTCCTCGGAATGGCAACGGCAGATCTCGGGGTGGGAGCGCGGCAACTCCTGCGGTGATGGTACGAACTGCGCAAACGATTGCGCGGAAGGATCCGGGCCTCGGGATGCGTGTCCACCGCACCGCCCCGCACGTCCCGTTCCGCCCCGCGATCTTGATCGCCGCCTATGAGTGCGCCGCGACGATCGGGCAGATCGTCACGGGCGTGCGCGCCTACGACCTACCCATCCTGGTCGTCGACGACGGCTCGCAGGACGAAACTGCGATCGCCGCGCGCACTGCGGGCGCAGACGTCGTCCGCCATCCGGCGAATCGCGGCAAAGGTGCCGCGCTCGTTACCGGCATGCGAATACTCGCCGGGCGCGGGGTCACACATGCCCTCACCATGGACGCCGACGGGCAGCATCTCGCCAGCGAGATTCCAGTCCTGCTCGCACAGGCCAACGACTCGCCAAGCGCCATCGTCATCGGCGCGCGTCAGATCGGTGACCAGCCGGTGGCGAGGGTCAAGCTGTTCGGCAATCGCTTCGCGAATCTCGCCGTCAGTGCAGCTGCGGGCGTGTCCGTCCCGGATACCCAGTCGGGCTTTCGCGTCTATCCGCTCATGACGGTATTGGGCCTACCGGTGCGTGGGCAGCGCTTCGAGTACGAATCGACGGTGCTCATATTGGCAGCGCATGCACGCATCCCGATTCGATCGGTCGCGGTCGGTGTCTACTACCCGCCAATCGCCGAACGACGGAGCCACTACCGTGGCGTTGGCGACACGCTCCGCATCGTCCGTGCGGTGGCGCCGCTCTTGGCGCGCCGCGCATTGCTTCGCGGCGTGTCATCCCCCGCGTCCGGGATGCTCTCCCGCGCGTTGCGGCAAGAGCAGGACGCAGAGGACGATCAAGACGCCAAGAACCCCAGAGGCGATGGGTCGACTGAGCGCAAGGCCACCGTGACTCAGGGGCTTGTCGAGGAAGTCGCCGACGGTCGCACCTAGCGGCCGGGTCAGGACGAAGGCGGCCCAGAACAAGAAGACCCGCGAGACACTCGTCCGATAGTAGGCAACCGCCACAACCGCGAGCGCTGCCCCGAACACGAGCGCGCCGCCACGATACCCGAGACCTCCCGTGTCTGCGGCCCAGTCTCCCAACGCCGTTCCGAGCGTCTGCGAAAAGGTGATCGTCACCCAGTAGAACACTTCGACTCTCGGGGTGCTCACGGTGTCGACCGAAATCGTGCCTTCCACCCAGTACCACGACCCCAGAGCGACGGCGACGCATCCGAGCAGCACCGCCGAACCGCCGGTGTAGCCGATCCCGAGCGAGCGATCGGCGAAATCCGCCATCGTCGTGCCGGCCGTCGTGGACGCCACGATGGTCGCCCAGTAGAGGAACGGATGGAACTTCGCAGCGGCAGTCTGCGCCGCCACCAGGAACACAAGAAGCGTCAGAAAGATCGCCGTTCCGGTCAGGTAGCCGAGCTTCATCGTCATCGTCACGGTGTCACCGCCGGTTTCACCGAGCGTCGTCGCCGCAATCTTTATGATCCAGAACCCGAGTGTAACGGCGGGCACTTTGCTCAGCCGCACGCCGGCAGCGTCGTGAGCCGTCCTGTCCGTCAACATCATATCTCCCTCCCAGCCGCGCAAATCTCGTACGCTTCGGTCATTCGACGCCGACGTCCCACGATGCGCCGCCGGCGAGCCGTCGAGATTCGCGCCGTTCGGCACCGCCGATGACACGAAGCGCGACGTTCGCAGCCTCGCTCGCCCCGTTGACCACGGCCACGCTACCGGCGCGAGAACCACGTTTCACGACTATTTCACCATCCTGAGTCGCCCCCAGGTGTACGCCGCTCAGCTGCACGCGCAACGAGCCGAGCCCGATGGCCATGGAATCCGACCACTCGAGACGAGGACGATTGCTGAGGATGTGCAGATAAGGATCCGAGCCGACGGAGCACGCCGCGACCTCGTGGAGCGGTCGTCGATCGTCTCTGAGCGCCCGTCGGAGCCGCGTCACGTTCCGCACGACGACGTAGACCGGTGCGTCGCCGCGCAACAAGGCGGCGGCCTCCGCGAAGGTCACCGTCGGCCGCATGGTGTCGAGCGTGAGCTGCATGGCGAACGGTACGTCCCGCACGTATGTGAGCGGAAAATCTTTGCCGACCGCGGCGCCGACCTGCCGGCTCAGATCGAACATGGCCAGCGTCTGCGCAGCCTTGTGACTGCGACGCTCATGGCCGCGCTGCTGCAACGCCAGCCCCGTGAGCGCCGTCAGGATCAGCGCCGCAGCAATCGCCCTGCCCCGGCGCGCCTGAAACCGCGGCATGAATCGATCCAGCTCGCGGCCTGCGATCAACGCCGCCGGCGGCATGATCGGCCAGAGGAGCCGCGACGGATTGTGTGGCGAGATGCAGAAGATCAGCAGTCCGCCGACGAACCAGCAGAAGACGAAGCGCTCGAAGCGCCGCGTCCGATCATCCTCGGACGGAAAGGCCCAGATGCGCCAGAGTCCTGCCGCCGCAAGCGCGCTCCACGGCGCAAAGCCGCCGAGAAAATCGAGAAGCGGTTTGGTCAAGCGGTGCCCCGGGGCCCTCATCACCATGTGACCGACGAGCTCGGTGCCCAGCATGTTGGTGATCAGGTGCGGACCCATTTGCCAACCGGCTGCGGCAAGCCACCCGATCGTGGTGAACAGGAACACCGCGACGCCTCGCCCATGCGAGCCGCGCAGGGGCCACGGTCGTCCCGACCGACGTTCCCAGGAAACCGCACAGAGTCCGAACGCGCCGAGCAACAACCCGAGCGGTCCTTTGGTGAGCGTCGCCACGGCGGCAGCCACCCAGAAGGCCGTCCAGCCGCGCCCGGAGATCCACGCCCGGAAGGCTGCGAATGCCGTCAGAACCACCGTGAATGCGAAGAGGCCGTCCCAGCGTGCCGTCCCCATCTCCTGGGCCGCCACGTGGCTCAGCACGCAGGCGAGCCCGGCGAAGAATCCGGCGCGCCATCCGAAGTGCCGCCGCCCGGCTGCGCACACCAACAAAGCCACGGCCAGCGTGGCAAGAGCCGTGGGCAGATAGAGTGTGAAGCGCGTGACTTGCCCCGTCGGCAACGATGCCAGCGCCGAGAGCCAGGTCAGCATCGGCGGCTTGTCGACATTGCCGAGCGAGTCGTGGGGGCTGATCCAATTGCCGCCCTGAATGGCATTCAGCACGCAGGCGCCGAGGCGATACTCGTTGTCCAAGAGGTTCGGCCGGCCAGCCAAGCGAATGCCGAACAACGCGAGGGCGATCAGGGTCAGCACGAGCGGCGCCGCAAGCCATGAAGGCGCCGCCTCGGCCCGCGGCCGGGCGCCGAGGAAAGCTCCAGACCTCACCGACTCGGCGCCGCCGCCCGGCGGGCGTCTTCCCAGAGCTGCAGCATCACCAATGCCCAGAGCTCGCGACGATTGTCACGGCGCCGCGCGACATGGTCGTCGAGAAGGGTGCGAACCGCTCGGGGTCGAACGAGCCGAGGGTCGAGGCGGCCAAGCGTCTCGGTCACGAATGACCGCAGAGGTCCCGCGATCCACGGCGCGAGCGGCACCGTCAGACCGCGCTTCACGCGCCGCAAGATCGGTCCGGGGACGATGTCGGCGACGGCCCGGCGGAGCACGCGTTTGCCCACCACACCGCGCAACTTCACTCGGGCCGGAAGCCGGCACGCGAATTCGACGAGACGATGGTCGAGATACGGTGCCCGGCCTTCCAGCGAGGCCGCCATCGTCGCGCGGTCGCACTTCACGAGCAGATCGTCCGGCAAGTACCCGGTGAGATCGAGCGCGAGGAGCGCGTCAAGCTCGCTGCGCGCCGCCGGCAGCTCGGGCTCTGCCGGCATGACGAGTGGCGAGTCTGCGGTCACGAGCGCCGCCAAACCCTCCGCGCTGAAGCATCCCATCCAACCGCGATGGCGAGCGGCAGCCGGAACGTCGGCAGCCTCCAGGAAGCGGCGCGCGAGATATCGCAAGGTGGTGTTCCCTTGCGCCGCACCGAGACGCGGGGCCGTCGCCGAAAGCGCCCGGCGCAGCCCGACCGGGAGCCGGCGATAGCGCTCCGCGAGGTGCGCGCCGACGTAGGTCGGATAGCCGGCGAACAGCTCGTCCGCCCCCTCGCCCAGCAAAACGACCTTGACCGCCTGGCGCGCGTAACGCGCAAGCAAGTAGGTCGGCACCAGCGCGGGGTCGGCAAGCGGCTCGTCCAGCATCGGCGTCAGCAAGCGCAGGCCCTCGAGAAAGAGCTCGGGGGTGACGGTCAACGTGTAATGACGGGTGCCGAGCATGCGGGCCGCAAAGGCAGCATGGTCGCGTTCGTCGAAGCCACGAACCGGGAAGCTCAGAGCAAACGTGTCCAGCTCCGGACCCTCGATCCGAGATGCCAACGCCACCACTGCGCTCGAGTCGAGACCGCCCGAGAGAAAGACGCCCACAGGGCCGTCGCTCCTCCGTACCGCGTCTACCGCGCGCTCGAGGTGCACCCGCAACCGCCGTGCGGCCTCCCCATCATCGAGCGCAAGCGACTCGCCAGCGAGGAGCGGGGCGGTCTCCCAGTAGCGGTCCTCCCGCCGAGCCTCGCGCTCCAGGACGAGTCGTCCCCCGGGTGGCAGCTGTGTGACGGCGGCGAACGCGCTCGCGGGGCCCGGTATGTATCCAGCTCGGAGGTACATGCCGAGCGCCGCCCAGTCCGGCTCGCGCGCAACGGCCGGACAGGCGAGGAGAGCTTTCGGCTCCGACGCGAAGAGAAACCGATCTGCCGTGGTCGCATAGTAGAGCGGCTTTTCACCGAGGCGGTCACGGGCGAGAACGAGCCGCCCCTTCGCGTTGTCCCAAATGGCGAGAGCGAACATGCCATCGAGCAGCCGAGGGAAATCGACGCCGTGCTCCTCGTAAAGATGCGGGAGGATTTCGACGTCGCTGCCGGTGCGGAAACGATGCCCATGCAGCTCGAGCTCGCGCCGCAGCGCGAGATGGTTGTAGATTTCGCCGTTGCACACGGCGAGGACGTCACCGGCTTCGTTCCAGAACGGCTGCGCGCCGCCCCGCACGTCGACGATGGCGAGGCGCCGGCAGCCGAGACCGGCGAAACCGACGATCGCCCGGCCGTCTCCGTCGGGACCCCGATGCACGAGCCGATCGGCCATGCGTTCGAGCTCGGAGTCACTCGGCGGGGCGGTTGTACCGACCAATCCATAGAGACCGCACATGGATCAGCCACCCGCGCGAGGCAGCAGGCGAGAGCGCCGTCGCTCCCGATGCTCAGCCGCCATCGGGCCTCGCGTTCCCGCTGGATAGAGACCGGTGATCGCGTCCCCACAGTGCGTGACCGAGGCGAGCTGCGGGACGGCCGAGCGCGATCCTGAGGACTCGCACCGTCTCGCGGGCAATCGGCCCAGCGCGACCGGTAGCGGTGTATTTCGAAACGCCGGCGCGCCGCGGCCGGTGCGCCACGGGACGCTGCACGACGCGCAATCCGGCGAGCACGAAGAGCGCCGGTAGCCAGCGATGGACCCCGTCGAAAAGCGGCGTCATTGCCTCGACGCGCGCCAAAGCCTCGGCTCGAAATACGCGCAGAGGGCAGGCCAGATCCCGGACCCTCGGCGCCAGTACGCAGCGCCGCACGAGGTTCGAGCACGCCGACACCAGACGTCGGCGCCAAGGATCCTCTCGCTTCGAACGAATTCCGCACGCGAGCCCGGCATCGCCCAACACAGCCAACAGTTCGAGCAAATCCCCGGGCGAGCATTGCAAATCGGCATCGAGAGTGGCGATGAGCGAGCAGGTCGCGGCACGAAAGCCGGCAAGCAACGCCGCGGTCTGACCGCTCCGCTTGGGAAGTCGGAGCGGACGGAGCCGGGCCTCGACTGCAGCAAGGTGAGCCAACACCTGCGGCGTGTCGTCGGTGCTGCCGTCGTCCACCACGAGCAGCTCCCAGACGCACCCCGCCCGGTCGAGCGCCTCGCGCACCTCTCGCACGAGGCGCTCGAGGTTCGGCGCCTCGTCATAGGCGGGCACGACCACGCTGAGCCCGAGACCACCCCGTAAGGTGAGAGCATCACCCATCGTGAGGAAAATGACGACGGGCAGTGGATGCCACAGACGACACGTTCATTTCCGTTTACCGAGCGGACTCGCCTTACGGCGCTCACCGTCGGGTTGTGCCATCGGAGCAGCAGGTGCTGTGCCACTCCACACGAACGTGGAAGCCGGAGACATGCGGTCGAAAGCGAACCGTGAGTGTCGGGACCGCGCAAAATCCTGCGGCCTGTGCGCAAACGGCGGCGGAGTGGAACGGCTCAGGTGAGGCTATGCTTCCGCAACTTGTACCAGAGACTCCGCTCGCTCACGCCCAAGAGTCGCGCTGCCCGCGCCTTGACGTGTTTGGTCTCCTCGAGGGCGCGGAGGATCATTTCTCGCTCGACCTGGTCGAGGGCCTCCTCGAGCCGAACGCCGGGCCGCTGCTCACGTTGAGCTTCCCCGGCGGTCTTGAGGTCGAGCAGATTGACCCCGATGGTATTGCCCCGGCAAAGCACGACGGCGCGTTGAATCACGTTCTCGAGCTCGCGAATGTTTCCCGGCCACGAGTAGTCCTCGAGCAGGTGCAACGCTCCTTCCGTGATCCGCAATCCATCCCCCGGCTGGCCTTGGCCGAATTTCCTCAGAAAATGCGCCGTGAGGTAGCGGATGTCTTCGCGCCGCTCGCGGAGCGGCGGCATCGCGATCTCGATCACGCGGAGCCGATAGTACAAGTCGGAACGAAAGCGACCGCTCGCGACGAGCTCGTCGAGATTCCGATTGGTGGCCGAAATGATTCGAACGTCGACCTCGCGTCGCTGGCTCGATCCGACTCGCTCGAGGACTCCATCCTGGAGGACCCGGAGGATCTTCGGCTGGAGGACCAGGGGCGCATCACCGATCTCGTCCAGGAACAGGGTTCCTTCATGGGCGAGCTCGAAGCGGCCGACCCGTTCGGCGACGGCGTTGGTAAAGGCGCCGCGCACGTGACCGAAGAGCTCGCTTTCCAAAAGCTCCGTCGGAACCGCCGCGAGGTTCACCGGCACCAACAACCGCTCCGTGCGGGCGCTGCGGCGGTGGATGGCGCGCGCGACCAGTTCCTTGCCGGTCCCGGTTTCTCCGGTGATCAGTACCGACGCCGTGCTCGGAGCCACTTGCCTGATCAAATCCATCACGCGGCGCAACGCCGGCGACACTCCGATCATCTCCCCGAATCCGTTGCGCTCCTCGATCTCCTCGCGCAGGTAATCGTTTTCGGTGCGGAACCTTCGGAGCGCCAGCGCACGCTCGATCCGGACCTCCATCTCGGCGGTCTCGAACGGTTTGAGCAAGAAATCAGTCGCGCCCTTGTGCATCGCTTCGACGGCCGTCTCCACGGTCCCGAAGGCGCTCAGGATGATCACGGGCGTCTGGCGGGCGGATGCCGTGATCCTCTCGAGGAGCTCGATTCCGCTGCCCCCCGGCATTCTCAGATCGCTGATGACGAGATCCGGCTCGTGCTCGGTCAAGAGCGCGCACGCAGTGGTCACGTCCGGTGCGAGCAGCGCCTCGTGCCCCATGTTCCGAATGAGGACCTCCATTGCGGTCCGCAGCCGCTCGTCGTCGTCGACCACCAACAGCGTCGCGCGCGTCATGCCTCCTCCTTGAGCTTGAACCACACCAGCGCGCCACCTTCGGGTCGATTGATGGCACCCATCGTGCCGCCGTGTTCCTCGACGATGCGCTTCGCGATCGCCAGGCCGAGGCCGGTGCCATCCGCCTTGGTCGTGAAGAACGGTGCGAAGACGCGAGGGAGGGCTGCGGCGGCGAAGCCCCCGCCAGTGTCGGCGACCTCGACCGTCACGGCCGCTCCGTCTCGGCGACATGCCACGGTCATGACCCCGCCCTGCGGCATGGCCTGAATGGCATTGTGAACCAGATTGAGCAGCACTTGGTACAGTTGGTCGGCATTTCCGCGCACCGTGATTTCACGGTCTGGCAATTGTCGCTTGATCATGATCCCCCGGTCGCGTGCGGTGGCACCGAAGAACGCCACCGCCCGTTCGATGATCCGGGAGAGCGATTCGAGCACGTAGCGTGCCGGCTTCGGCCGAGCCAGGTCCACGAGGGTGGTCACGACGACGTTCAGCCGGTTCACTTCGGCGGCGATCATGAGTGCGAGCTTCGTCTTCTCTTCCGCAGGAACCTCGGGACGGGCGAGGAGCTGCGCCGACGTTTTCAAGACCGACAGTGGAGTTCGAACCTCGTGCGCTACGTTCGCCGCGACCTCTCCGAGGAGCGCAAGCCGAGATTGCGCCAGGGACTCCTGTTGCGCCCGCAGAAGGCTTTCCATCATCGAACGGAAGGCAGCAGACAATACGCCCACTTCGCCATTTGCCTCGGGAAAGTGGGCGTCGGGTATGGGCTCGCCCCGTTCCGCGATCTCGCGCACGCGCGCCGTCAACGCTCGCACCGGCACGACGACCCGCCACGCCACGAGCGCGCCCAAGGCTGCGCTGATGAACAGAACGACCACACCCGTCCGGAGCAGCACGACCCGCAGCGCCGTCGCCTCGGCAAGAGCTACCCTCTTCGACTGCGAAAGCCTCACTTGGAACGTCGGGCCTTCGGCACCAGCGATCGTCGCCATCGTCGAAACCGCGCCGAACGTGGACGCGGCACCTCCGGCTGAAAGCGCGTCTTCCTCAGTCGTGACCTCGCCGGTCCTGACGACCGTCTTCGACGGAAGTGCCACCAGCATGAGCGCGACCGGACCGACGTCACCCTGAACGGAAGCGTTCATCGTGTCCGAAAGACGCGCCGAGTCGAGCAGCACGACGATCGTCCCGATTGCTTCCGTCACACTTTCCGGATTGGCGATGGCACTTTCCAGCTGGAGAAGCTGTCCCTGCTCTCCCGGCGGTGGAGGGACGAGCGACAAACGCGTCGTCGCCGGGGGTGAGGCTGGCGCCCGAACGGCAGCAGCATCCCCAACGGCCGCGACGACGACACCAGCACGGTCGTAGCACACGATCGCTCGATAGATGCGCCGTCCTTGAAGACTGCGCTCGAGAAATTGGGCGAGCTCCTTGTCTACGTCCTGATAGAGTACCGCCACCATCACTTCCAGGTGCGCCCAGTTCGTGGTATCGGCCGCGCGATCTTCGAGCTCGCTGTGGAGATGCTCTGCAATGTCCCGGGCCAACAATTTGAGCTTGCTCTTCGCTGCGGTCTCCAAGGCAGCCCGTGCCCGACTGTAGGACACGGAGCCGATCAGCGCCGCCGTGACGCCGACCAGCATCACGACGAGTAGCACCATACGGGTCGCAATCGAGGTACTGCGCAGCCATCGTGCATATGTGGCGCGAGGCGCCCGAGCCGCTGCGGTCGTCATGTTGCTATTGGCCGTGCCCACTGCGACCTTCGCTGCTGCCGAGGACACGGGGCATGCGGAGGACACGGCGTACGACGTGCCATCGCCCTTTCGGCTCACGCGAGATCCGAGCGGCGAGGGCTACAAGTTTGCCGGGTTGCCGGTGTGGCTCGGCGGCGACGCCACGATCAGCGGCGCCGTTCCGGAACACGACCCAGCGTTCGCCGAGTTGGACGAAGTGGACCTCCTGCTTCGCTACGAGCCGACGCCGAGGCTGTCGTTTTTCAACGAGACGCGTCTCGACAACACCGTCACCGTCGAGGAAGGCCGCGGGCTCGAGGCGGGAAGCGGCGACCTCTCGATCGAGCGTTTGTACGTCGACATCCTCCTGACGCCGCAACTCACGCTGCGGGCCGGCAAACTGCTGACACCATTCGGCCTGTGGAACGTCATCCGTCGCGCGCCATTGTCGTGGACGGTCGAGCGACCGCCCGTCACCGAGCTGGCGTTCCCCGAGCACACGACCGGCCTCAGTCTCACCTATCAAACGACGTGGCACGGATGGAGCCTCGATGCCACGGCATACGGCCCGGCCCAAGACCAGCTCGCGTTCCGTGAGTCGGACGAAGGCGACCTGATGTTCGGCGGCCGCGTCGCCGCCGGCCACTCTCTCGGTCTCGCCTTCACGACGCTTGGACTCGACGGCGTGCGCTTCGACGACGTGCACACCGACCGGTGGACCGATACCTTCGGTGCCGACGTCGAGGTGGATGTGTTCGGCCATCAGATCACCGGTGAATTTGCGTACAGCGTACTCCGTGGCGGCGTGACACGGGAGCTCGGCACATACGTGCAAGACGCGATTCCGTTGGTCTCCGACCTCTATGGCGTTCTGCGATTCGACTATTTCCAGCCGGGGCGCGGAGCGGGCGACGTTGGGGGTCTGATCGGCATCTTTTGGCGACCGTATCAGCCGCTCATCGTCAAACTGAACTATCAGTTTGCAGACCACCACACCGACAACCTCAACCCCGGCTTTCTCTGGTCGGTCTCGCTCTTCTTCTGAGCCGTGGGGAAGGCCAGCCTCACCGTTCTGGCGGCCGTATCCCTCGTGGCGCGCGTTGCCTTGGGCGCGGAGCCCGAGTCGTCGGTGAAAGGCATCGCCATCGTCGTCGGTCGTGACAGCACCGTAAGCAGCGTGACCAAGGACGTATTGCGCGAGATCTATCTCCGGCGTCAGCGGCTCTGGCCGGACGGCACGCGGGTGATCCCCATCAACCTGCCCCCGACCAATCCCCTGCGCGAGGCATTTTCACGGGTCGTGCTCGGGAGGTCGACGCAAGACACCGTGGCGTATTGGAACGCACGTTACTTCGAAGGCATTACCCCGCCCCAGGTTCTGCCTTCCACGCGGGCGATCCTGCGCTTCTTGGACGCGGAGCCGGGGGCCATCGCTTACTTGCCGATCGCTGACGTCGACGAGAAAGCGTACCGCACACTGCTCATCCTCGATGTCCCACCCGACAGCGATGAAGATCCCACATTCCCTTCTCGGGACTGATCGCGACAGCACGCAACTTTTTGCGTGATTCCCCCCTCCCTTGCGGGTCTGGGTCCATCACTTGCCCACGCTCCCTGTTTTTACACTGGCATGAGAGCTGCTGATCCGTCGGCCCGGGGTGGACGCCAACGTAGCGGATCATCCCTCCACCCGCTTCGAATGCGAAGCCATTCGTCGGTGGAACCGCTGAGACTCTCGGTTCGCTATGACGGCTCCTCTCGTGCTTCTCACCTCGTGGCTGGTCACCGCGCTCGTCTACCGGTGCTTGGCCATGCGGGCGGTCGGCAGCTTATGCACACCGCCAGCCGTCCCGGCGGCGGCGCAGGCTCCCGACAACTCCCTTCATGTCGTCGCGATCCGCCCGCTCCACGGTGTGGCATCCTGGCTCGAACCTTGCCTCGAAAGCCTGTGGCAAGAGACGGCAAAGACACGGACGCCCCTGGTGTTGGGCTGGGCGGATTCCAACGATCCCGCGGCGGCTGTCGTCGCCGGCATTCAAGCCCGCTCTTCCTGGCCGGCCTTGGTACGAGTCGGCCAAGGTCCACCAGGGAGCAACCCCAAAATCTCCAACATGATTCAGATGACGTCGGGCGTCGCGGCCGACGTGTTGCTGCAGTCCGACGCGGATGTCCGTGTCAGTCCGGGGTACATCGCCGCAATGACCGCACCGTTCGCCGATCCGACGGTCGGCCTGGCGACCTGTCCGTACCGTAGCGTTCCCAGCCCAGGCCTCGTGAGCCGTGTCGATGCGTTGATCACCAACACCCACTTTCTTCCGAGCGCCTGCCTCGCCATCAAACTCGAAGGTCTCCACTTCGGCCTCGGGGCGACCATCGCCGTGCGCGCGTCCGTGCTCGAGCGCGCGGGCGGTCTCGATGCTCTGCTGGAAACGCCCGCCGACGACTACATGCTGGCACGGAACGTCGAGGCGGCGGGTGCTCGACTGGCATGGGTTCCCATGGTCGTCGAGCATGCCGTGGGGGATACGTCGTGGAGGCCCGTCTTGCGACGCCATCTCCGTTGGGCACGCGTCACCCGCCACGTTCGCTTTTGGGGATACCTCGGCCAAGCCCTGACGCACGGCAGTGTGCCGGCCTTGGTCGTGACTGCGTATCTGCTGATGACCAACGGTTCGGGATGGGTCGCGCTGCCGGCGGCATGGTGGACACTGCAAACCGCCGTCCTCTGGTCCAGGCGGAGGCTCCTCGGTCTCCAGGCCCGCGACGTTCCGCTCTTACCGGTCGCCGACCTGGCTGCCTTTCTGGTCTTTCTCAACGGTATCGTCGGCCGCGCGGAGTCGAGCTAGCGAGACGCATGACGCCGAGCTTCCACGCCGTCGTGCTCACGGAGCGAAACACCGCCCATCTCCTGGTCGTCGGCGTCACGGCGGCGGACCGGACACGGCGTGCGCTCGCGCAGGTCGACCTCCACCTTTCGCGAAAGTCCGGGTCGGGTCCCGTCGTACTCCTTCTCGCCGCCGACGCGCTCCTCGAGCCGGCGGCCATCACCGCGCTGGTCGCCGGCGCAGCCAAGGGGACCGCCACGCTCGCCGCAGGCGACGACCCCGCGCGTCCCGCCGCTCTGGCCCTCTCGCTTCGAGACACGCCGGCGCAAGGCCTGACCACCGAGCGACTCTCCGAGGTCGTGGCGACGCTTCGCGCCGAGGGGCGGCTCCAGCAAGTTGCCACCGGAGATGCGCTCTGCCTTCGCGTCTCCGATTCCGTGAGCGCGGAACGTGCGAGCACCGTGCTTCTCGCGCGGTTGATTCGTCCGAGGAACGGATCCTTCGCCCGCAACTTCGATCGACACCTGTCGCGCCCCGTTTCCGTTCGTCTCGTCGAGCTCGGAGTGCCCCCGAACGGCGTGACGGCCGTGGCCACCTTGATCGGGCTGACCGGTGCCGGGCTGCTGGCGCAGATGTCGCAAGGTATGCGCGTGCTCGGCGCCGGGCTCTTCGTGGTCTCCACCATCCTCGACGGTTGTGGAGGCGAGGTGGCGCAGCTCGCCCTCCGGCGCTCCGGTTTCGGGCGGCTCGATCTCATCGGCGGCGACATCGTCAACGCCGCGGTCTTTCTCGGCCTTGCGATCGCGCTTGCCCGGGGCGCGGACGGCGGGATACCGGCGGTGGTCATCTACCTCACCGGCGGCGGTTTCGTGCTGGCGAGGTTCGTCGGCGTTCTCTTTTCGAACTGGCTCGCGCGCACCGAGCGCCATCTCGATCACGATTGGTACGAGCGCCTGACGGGCCACGACTTCGCGTACGTCATTCTCGCGCTCGCGATCGCAGGACGCCTGCACTGGTTCCTCTGGATGGCAGTGATCGGCTGCTACGTCTTCGTTGCTGCGGTGCTCATCTATTGGGCGAGGCTCCGCCGCGCAGCCCGTCTCGGGTCGTAAAACGGGCTACCGCCGTCCGGCATGAACGCGAGGCTCTCACCCACTGGCACAACGGAGCAGGTGCTCGACTACGTATGAGGGCACTGCGCGAGCACGCGGTCAGCGGTCACGCGAGCGTGCGTCCGCTCAGCCGCTCGAGAATGCGCAGCGACGACTGGCTCGGATCGCGCATCCCCGCGGCGGGCAGGAAGAACGTCTGATCGAGGCTGTGCTGCCCGGACATCGCCCCGTGCGTCACCAGATCGGTGATCGCGAACCAGCACGAGCCGGCGGGAAACTCGACGACCTCGCGCGGCGCCGTGCGCTGATACTCCGCGTCGCGCTTCGCGAGCCGGCGAATCTCCGCGATCATCTGGTCGTACGGGGTCTTCGAGCCCCGCACGATGCCGAGACGATCCAGGAGGGCGGCGCTCCAGTGCGGCGACCGCAGCTCGACCGACGGGATGAAGCGCCGGACGAAAGGCTCGAACGGCTCGCCGACCTGCCAGACCCGCGGTCGATTCTTGGGATCGATGTTGCAGAACAGGCGCAACATCCCGCGGCCCTGCGTCGGATAGCCGTAGCTCGAGTCGATGTGCAGGGCCTGCCGCGCGGCGCGGGCATACGGCCGGTAGGTGACGCGATCGGGAACCAGCACCGCTCCGTACGACGGGAAGAGCGTACCGATCAGATCCTCCACCCACGTCGAGAAGCGAGCCATCATCGCTTCGAGCTCGGGGCGGCACTCGCGGCGGACGTTGGCGCGGACCATCTTGCCGCGCACGGTGTTGAAGTGGCGCGTGATCTTGCCGCGCGCCGGATCGAAGACGATCGTCGGCCTTCCGTTGGGGACTTCCGGCTCCTCGAAATTCACCAACAGCGCGTTGGGATTCGCGACCATGTCCCGCTCGGTCGCGGTCAGCTCGGAATCCGGACTCGGGCAAGAGCACCACGCCGCCGCCCTCGAGCTCTTCGAGCGCGTCGCGGCGCACCTCCGGTGCCGACAGATCCAGGTGGCCGCCGAGCCTCAGCACCCTCACCGTCCGCGGCTCGCCGTTCACAGATTGGTTGATCACCGCTGCTCCTCCCCATGTTGGACCGGACCTCGGCGACGCGGCTCGCCGCCAGCATGCTCGCGTAGCGCGCGGCGCTCCGCGATGGCGCGCCGCAGGTGAAAGACCAGCAGCTCGCCGAAGCGCGAGTCGCCGAGCGGCTCGCCATGGATGCGCTCGATGATGTCGACGTCCGCTCCCGCGTTCCCTTCGATCAAGACCGGCCCCTCTTCCAAAATGGCGACGTCCCAGCCGATCAAGACGCGATCCGCGAATGCGGCGTGGGCTCGGCTCGTGAGATCGAGGGTCTCGCGCCAACACGGCAGCACGCGACCCTCGATGCGGGCGTGGGTATCGGGATGGCTCGCGCACCAGCCGCGATCCGGGCGGAGCCCGATGTCGGTCGCGGGGCCGAGCGCTCCGCTCCGCAGGTCGACCTTCGCCGCGACCCCGCCGGCGTGGAAGTTGTCGACGGTAGTGTTGCGTCCGACCGCCATCCTGAGGACGGCGTGCGTCGGCTCGAACTCCCCACGCTCGTTCTCGATGGTGAGGATGCGCAAGGTCGCGAGCGCGCCGTTGCTGAGATCGGCGAGGTCGGGATGATTCACCAGCCGCGGCTGCACGATGCAGCACTCCGTGGCCGACCGCTGCCGGAGATGCGCGAGGAGCTCCGGCGTCTGCAGATGCACATTGCCATCGGTATACCGGCCATCACCCACGGCGCGCCAACTTTCGGCGCCGAAGCCCCCGCGCCCGCCGAGCGGCTTCACGAACAGATCGTCCGCGGGAAGGCGCGCCTCGGCATCGTCGCCCTGCCACCCGGCGCCGCTGATTTCTCCCTGCTCGGCGATGAGAAAGACCGGAACGCTGGGGAGACCATGCTCGCGGCAACGCGCGGCGAAGAGGAGCTTGTCGCTGAGGGGTGTACGCGTCGCAGTGGCCGTGCGTTTGAGAAACCGGAAGATCCCGCCCTTGGTTTCGAAGCGATGCAGATAGTCTCCGGCCCGCCGGCGCTTGCCATCCTCGAAGAGCTCGAAGATGTAGTACCACGGCGGCAACACGTCGTGGGCGACGGCGACGGACACCTGCTCGACCATCTGCCGAGCGATCCCCTTCCCCGTGCGGCGCTTGATCGCTCGGCCGTTCAGCCACGTGACCCAGGCCATCATGCCCAGCATCACGACCGGCCACAGCAGCAACGCGGCGAGCAATCGGAGGCGTGCGAAGACGCCGCGCTCCCGCCAGACCTCGCGCACGTAGAACTTGTGAAGCTCCGAGGCCGGCGAGCCATCGCCAGGCAAGAAGCTCCAGAGAAGACTGAGCGGCGGACAATAGAGAATTCGCATCCGATACTGCCCGCGTTTCTCGTCGAGCAGCTTGGCGAGCATAAGGAAGAGACGGCTCGACCGGCCCTGCGGCGAGCTGAACCCGCGTCGCAGCTGACCGATGTCGGCGCGCAGGACGTCGATCAGATCCGGCACCGCGACGACCTCGCTCACCGGCCGCGAATCCTCGTCGTCGACCGGCGTGGCGATCGGATGAGCGATCGCGTCAGGCACGTCGATGCCAGACCGCACCTGCGCCGCCTTCATGGGTCGCGCTCGTAAGCGGCAGGCTCCTCCTTGTCAAGCTGGACGGGCGCGTCCAATTGACTCCCTGGGGGCTTCATGAGACCGTCCGCCGCATTCCGTTCCCGCGACGGCAGAAGTGAGCGCGATGGTCAGTCCACGAGCAATGCTGATGGCCTTGACCGGTGCGGCGGTCACCTGGGCGTTCCTTCCCGACGAGGGCACGCCGGCAGCGTTCGTTCACGAGACGTTTCGCCGTGAGACCTGGAGTGAAGGCGGGTTCTGGGGCGGCGTGGTTTGGTGCGCCGGATTCGTGCTGTGGCCGGCGTACATGCTCGTGTCGACCGTCGCCTACACGGGGCGGCTCGGCCTCAGTGTGCGGCGCCGGACGGGCAAGGGGCTGCTGCGACAAGCAGGCGAGCAGCTCTCCCTCGGCCTCACGCGCTCGATTCCGCCGCGCTGGTACTACCTCTTCGAGTTCCACGACGACCGGAAGCGTGCCGTGGCCCTCGACTACCTCTATCGCCTCGAGACCAAGAGCGGCATCTACGAGCTGCTGCGAAAGTATCTTTCGTCGCCGGAGACCACCGAGGCGCTGCGCAGCAAGGCAGGCTTCGCGCTGCATTGCCTCGCGCACGACGTGCCGGCGGTCGTGGCGCTCGCCAAGGTCGAGCGCGGGACGGTCACGCGCTTCGACGGCGTCGCCGACGGCCTGCCGCGCCGCCATCTCTTCGTCAAGCCGATGGACGGGGCCGGCGGTCGGGGTGCCTCCGTGTGGAAGATGCAACCGAACGGAACCTACCGAAGCGCCGACGGCACGGTCCTCGACGAGACGCAGCTGATCGATCATTTGAGAGCGCTCTCGCAGAAACAGAGCTACGTCATACGCTCCTACGTCGCGAACCGCCGTGATCTCGCCGATCTCAGCCCCGGGGCGCTCAGCACGGTGCGGGTCCTCACCTGCTTGGACGAGCACGGGGGCTTCGAAGTCACGCACGCGGTCATGCGCATGGCGCGGACCCCGGACGTCGTGGTGGACAACTTTCATGCTGGAGGGATCGCAGCCAAGGTGGACATCCGCACGGGCGTACTGGCGCGCGCAACGAACATGGGCCTGACTCGGGACACGGGATGGTGGGACGTCCACCCGACGACCGGAGCGCAGATCTCGGGGCGACAGCTGCCGATGTGGCGCGAAGTGCTGGACGTCGCCCGCCGGGGGCATGCGGCATTCCCGGATCAGGTCGCCGTCGGGTGGGACATCGCGCTCCTCGAGGACGGGCCGGAGCTGGTCGAGGGCAACAAGTCGCCGGATCTCGACATCATCCAACGAACGCACGAAGAACCGATCGGCAACTCGCGTTTCGGCGAGCTCTTCGCGTTCAACATCCGCCGCGCGCTCGACGAGAAGTACGGCCGCTCCGGCTCACATGAACGAGGGACGGCGGCGGCGAGCGGGGACGATGCCGACCAAGCGCGGATGGCGCTATGACCGCGACGCTGTCCCCCGAGGGACCCACGATCGAGCTGCTCGAGATCGACTCGACCGCGGACCTGTCCGACGAGAACATTCGGCTGCGAGCGCTCGAGACGTTGGAGGACGGCAGCGTCGTCTACCTGCGAAACCGTGGCTTCGAGCTGACGGAGCGCGAACGGGAGCTGATCTCGAATCCCGGCGTGATCCTCCCGGGACGCAAGGAGCGCGAGAGCAAGACCGGGCGGCCGACCATCATCTTCGATCCGGGCACCAACCGCATCAAGCGCGGCCGGATTCACGCTCCCGAGCGCCAGGAGCTCGAAGCGATGATGGCGCGCTTCTCGGAGTGGGCTCAGGATCTGGTCCTCACGTTGTTGCCGCACTACGGCCCCGCGCTCGAACGGGATCGCATCACGTTTCGCCCGTGCGATCGCAGCGTCCCCCAAGGCATCCACGTCGATTCGAGCTACGGACATCCGACGCAAGGACGGTGCACGCTCCGAGTGTTCTGCAACGTCAACCCGACGGACCGCCCACGCCTCTGGCACGTGGGCGAGCCGTTCGAGCCTTTCATCGAGCGGTTCATCCCGCGAGTACGGCGACGCACCCCGCGCGCGGCTTGGCTCATCGAGCGGCTGGGTTTCACGAAGGGCCGCCGGACCGCCTACGACTGCATGGTCGAGGATCTCCGCAAGCTGGTGAAGGACGACGCGCACTATCAACAGAACGCGCCTCGCAAGGTCGTCGAGTTTCCGCGCGGCTCCACCTGGTTGGCGATCACCGACCTCGTGCTCCACGCGGCGGTCTCCGGTCAGCACAGCCTGGACCAGACGTTCTTCCTGCCCTTCTCGGGAATGCGTGACCCGTCCCGCTCGCCGCTTCGGATCCTCGAACGGCTGAGCGGAGCGTCTCTCGGCTAGCCTCTGCACGAGGGGAATCTCCGGGCGCGGAGATTCCCGCCATTCAATCCGAGCCAGCCAAACGGCGGAGGCGGCGCCCGAGCCGTCGCAATGCCCAGGCTCGCAGCGGGGCGCGCGGCGTGAGCGTCCTTCGCAAGAGATCCGCATCGGCCGCGCAGGGAGCCCCGTCGGCCGGAATGCTCACCTCGGCGGACCACAGAATCCCGTTCACCACGAGTTGTCGGACTCCCGCGACGGACCAGGCCGAGTGCGCGTCGAGGCCGGTGAAGCAGAACGATCGACCTCCACCCGGCCGCTCGTACGTCCACGCGACGACGTCCGCGGTGCCCCCTTCGCGGGAGCCCCCATGTCTGCGGCTCGACCAGACCAGCGGGGTGATGCCGTGCATCCCTTCCACGAACTGAATCTCGTTGAGCCAGCCATCTCGGATTTTCCACGGCCGCACTCCGCGCGTCACCGGGTGGCCGGGAAAGTCCCGGTGGTCGGTGCGCCAATGGCCTCGCGCCGACTTCCCGGGAACGTGGGCACCCCCGATCCAGGTCGTGGCCTGACGGGCGAAATCGCGTGGGTACATCACCGCCTGATGGATCATGACGATCCCAACTCCGCGATCGACGAGATGCTGCAGGCGATCGATGCGCTGCGGAGACGCGAGGAACGCGTGCTTGGTGAGCCCACCGGTGTAAAACACGATCGCCCGGGCCTCCTCGAGCACCTCATCGTCCGTCGGCCAGCCGTCACGCGCGACCGTGGTGGTGACGCCGCCGGTCTGTTCGAGCAGCGACGCGGCGAGCGCGCAGCCCGCGAGGTAGTCGTGGTGGCCGACCCTGTCCGCGGTCTTCACCGAGCCGGCCACCAGCACGATCTTGGCGGGAACGGGACGACCACAGGCGCGCTCGGAGGTCACGGAGGACTTCCCCCCGTCTGCGAGGGTTCGGTCGCCTCTCCGGGTGGTTGCGCGCGTGCCATCGGTTCGACACCACGAGGACTACTCGACCCCGCGGGACAGCGCCATCCTCGCCCGCACCTTCCGAAACGGTTGTCATGATGGAAAACCGTTGCTATACGGCCCCCCCGAGCATCTTGGAGAGTGCCCCAGCGTCGAAGACACTTGCACGAGGCGCGCGGGCTCGCACAACCAAGCTCGGCCGTCACAAGCTTGGTCACCTCGTGAACGTAGATTGCCACCAGGTAATTCGGGCTCTCCGCCGATGACAGGATCCCAACCGAGGCCGACCGGACAGACGTTGGGTCCTGCACCGAACGCCAACGCGGGCGCGAAAATGGTCGCGGCGGTAGCCCCAGGGGACGACGAGCGGTCTCTTTGGATCATCGGCTCGACCCCGGAGGCGTTCGCCGCCGCCCGCCCCGTTCTGAGCCAGGTGAAGAGCCGGTTCCCGCGCATTCGCCTCGTCTACACGCCGCGCAATCCCGCGGTCGCGGAGTGGGTCCGGGCCCACCACTCCGATTGTCTCGTCCTCGATTCTCCACCGAGCTTCGCACCGCTGTGTCGCTCCGCGATCTTACGGCGAAACCCCCGGCTCATGCTGTTGCTCGACGGCGTCGCGCCCTTCGAAGCGGGGCTGTTGCGGGCCGCGCGACGCCGCCTCATTCCGATCGCCATGTTGGCGACGGGCGACCCGCCACCTTCGTGTCCGACGCCCGGGTTGCTCGATCTCGTCGAGCGCTTCGTCGCGACGGACGACGGCGGCCGGGCGGCGCTCGCACGATTCGGAATCTCGGCGGCGCGGATCGTCGCCGTCGCCCCCCACGACGACGCCGTCGCCATCGCCGCCGACGCGCTCACCCCGTTGCTCCGCCGCGACCTCAAGGGGCTGCGCAGCGAGCGTCGTCCCGTCCAGCGCGCCATCGAGCGGCTGGCGCTTGCCTCCGTCGATCGGCCGTTGGGTCGCCGGCTCACCGGGCGTCGGGCCGAGCGCATCACCACGCTCGACACGCTCGCGGCTGCGCTCGGCCGTCCGCGGACGATCCTCTGCCTCGGGAACGGTCCGTCCTCGGAGGATCCACGGGTGCGCGCGGTCGCGTTCGATGCGCTCTTCCGGGTCAATCATCTCTGGAAGGACCGCGGGGTATTGACCGACCCGGACCTCGTGTTCACCGGCTCGCAGCACACCGTCAAAAACGTCCCGCGCGCGATCTTCGCGATCAGCGCCCCCCACCACGAGGGCCGTCTCCTGCTGACCGGACTGACCCGCCGGACCGGCAGCCGCTACCGCTTCGTCATGCTGCAGCAACTCGGCATCGGCTTCCCGCGAACCGTCTTGGGCGATGCGGCTCCGACCAACGGTGCGTACATGCTGGCGACCGCGGTGGCATTGCGACCCGAGCGACTCGTGATCGCGGGAATCGACCTGTTCCGCCACGAGGCCGGCGCCTACCCCGGGGACAGCGCGACACCCAACGCCTATACCCACCGTCACGACCCCGCGTTCGAGGAACGACTCATCCTGGACACCTTGCGCGGATTCGAAGGTGAGATCGAGATCGTCGGCGACATCTTGCGCGCGCTCTGGGAAGAGACCTGCGAGGACAGCCTTGGCTCAGCCGCAACTGCACGACTTTAAGACCACCTTCCGACACCGTACGCTCGCCTCGCTCCTGCGCATCCACGGCGATCGACCGCCGGGCACGCATCCCCGCCCGGAGAAGGTGGTCCTCGACGTCGCGCCGGGAGTGACGCCCGGCAGCAAGCCGCCCGTGCGCATCTTCATCGGCACGGAGCCGGCGCAGTTCAGAGCGGAGCGGGTGCTGCTGTGGTCCATCATCCAGCACCGCGATCCCGCGCGCGTCTACGAGATCCATCTCATGAAGGATCTCGCCGGTTTCAACCGGCGCACCTGGAAGACCGGCTTCACGTGCTACCGCTACGCCATCCCCACCCTCGCCGGCGGCGTCGGTCGCGCGATCTACAACGACGTCGACCAGATCTACCTCGCCGATCCGGGCGAGCTCTTCGACCTGCCCATGCACGGCAAGGGTCAGCTCGGCATCAACGAGCGCGAGACCTCGGTGGTGCTGCTCGATTGCGAGAAGATGATTCGGATCTGGCGCCTCGCGGACGCCCAACGCAGCGAGAAGCACAAGCACTTCCGAGCCGCGGTACACGAGGCCGGCCTGTGGGGACCGATGCCCGGCGACTGGAACGCCCGTGACGGCGAGTACGTCGCGGGGCGCTCGAAGCTCCTGCACTTCACCACGCTGCAGACGCAGCCGTGGCGCCCCTTTCCTCGCGACCTGAAATACCGGAGCCATCCGCTCTCCGATCTGTGGCATGGCCTGGAGCGCGAGGCCGACGCCGCCGGTTACACGGTCTTCACCAAAGAGCGTCCGAGTGAGCGTTTCGGCGAGCTGATCGCCCAGAACCGGCAGATGCACGAGCACGGTCACAGCGGTGCAGGCTCGACGCCGGAGAAGACCTTCTGGGGCAAGTCGCTGCGGGAGCACATCGAGCCGATCGCCCGCCTGGTGCGCGACCACCAGGCGCAAACCATCCTCGACTACGGCTCGGGCAAGGCCCAGCTCTACGAGCCGTTCCCGGGCGAGCCGGCCGATTCGCGCTCCAAATCCATGCCGTCGTGGGCCGGCGCCAAGGTGACGTGCTACGACCCGGGCTACCCTCCTTTTTCCGGACCCCTCGAGGAGAAGTACGACGGCGTGATCTGCACGGACGTGGTGGAGCACGTCGGAGACGACGACGTACCCTGGGTCCTCGACGAGCTGTTCCGGCACGCCCGGCGCTTCGTCTACGTCGTCGCGGCCTGCTATCGCGCCACCAAGACGCTTCCCAACGGCGAGAACGCGCACGTGACGTTGCAACCGGCGAGCTGGTGGCACGAGCAGATGGAAGCCGCGAGTCGCCGCCGACCGGACGTGCGGTGGGTGCTGTGTGCGCAACGCTCGGCGCACTGGGGAGCCTTGCGACCCGACCGGATCTACAGCCAGGGTACGGCATGAACGTCGTCGCCAGCCGCGACCACGTCGGCACCGTGACGGCGGCGAGCTCCGTCGTCGAGAGCGTGCCGGACGTCGCATTGCACTTCGACGCGCTTTCCTTCGACTACGAGCCCTATCCGATCGGCCTCGCGCAGAACGTATTCCATCCGGCCACCTACGCTGCGATGCTCGAGAGCTTCCCGACGGCCGACGACTTCGTCGCCATGCACAAGGTCGGCGTGAAGTACTCGCTGTCGCAGGTCAACAACCGCCGCGCCTATCTGCGGTTCGTCCGGCGGCACCCGATATGGCAGCGGTTGTACCTCCATGTGAAGAGCCCGGCGTTCATTCGGGAGGTGCTGGCGATGCTGCGCCGACACGACATCGATCTCGGGCTGTACGACCAGCCGTTCGGGGAACGGCTCCGACGCCGGATGCGGGCCCTCAAGCGTGGTCGCCCGCTGCCCCACATCCCCAAATTGCGGGCGCGATTCGAATTCTCGGCAATGCCGGTGACCGGCGGAAACATCCGGCCCCATACGGACGATCCGGCCAAGATCGTCACGCTGGTGCTCTCCATGGTGCGCCCGGGCGAATGGCAGTCGGACTGGGGCGGTGGAACGAGCGTGGTGTGGCCGAGGGACGCGACGCGGAGCTTCAACCTGGAGAACCGCTATCTCGATTTCGACCAGGTACGGGTGCTCAAGACGTTTCCCTTCCAGCCCAATCAGTGCATCGTGTTCGTGAAGACGGCGAGCTCCTGGCACATGGTCGCCCCGATGACCGGAACCGACGCAAGCGTTCTCCGCAGGACGCTCACCATCAACATCGAGACCAACTGACGTATCGTAGTGAACGCTCGAACCGCCAACGACTCGTCGCCGCGCGTGCTCGCCGCCGACGCCCCGATGGTCTCCCCTCTGCGCCCGGTTCCCCGCGAGCAGCGCGACTCGCCGATCGTCTGGGTGCTCGCCGACGACAAGCTCGGGCACACCACGCAGTCGATGGGCTTGGCCGAGGCGCTCGGTTGGGCGTACGCCACCAAAGAGCTGCGCTTCAACGTGCTCAACCGACTGAGCAACCGACTGATCGGTGCGAGCCTCCTCGCGCTCGACCGACGCCGCTCGACCGCCTTGCTGCCGCCCTGGCCCGATCTCGTGATCGCCACGGGCCGGCGGACGGCTCCCGTGGCGCGCTGGATCGCCGCGCAGAACGGTGGACGAACGCGGCTCGTCCAGCTCGGCCGCAAGGGCGCGACGCGCGCCGAGGATTTCGACCTGTCGGTCACGTGCTCCCACTTCGCGATGCCGAGCCATCCCCGGCGGATGGAAACGTTGGCACCGTTGACTGCGATCGACGAGCGGCGGCTCGCTGCGGCGGGCGCGCGCTGGCATGACCTGTTCGGCTCGGCCCCGCATCCGCACGTGGCGTTGCTCGTCGGGGGCTCGTCCGCGCTGCATCGGCTCGATACCGACACGGCTGCACGCATGGGACGTGATCTCGTCGACTTCGTTCGAGCGACGGGAGGCACCCTGTTCGTCGTCACGAGCCCGCGAACCGGAGCGGCCGCCTCCGCCGCCCTGCGCGCGGCCACGGAAGGCGCCGGCCCGTGCTACGAGTGGCGGGCGGGCGACGCCGACAATCCGTACCTCGGCTGCCTTGCCGTCGCCGACGCGCTCGTCGTGACCGGCGACAGCGAGTCGATGGTCGCCGAGGCTGCGGCCACCACCAAACCCCTCTACATCTATCCGCTGCCGCCGCGTGGGACCGGACCGCGGCAACGTCTGCGGGCTTGGGTCAGCAGACATGCACGCCGGCCCCACGGCCCGGCGCGCGGCGGGCCACTGCAGCGGCTGTGCGACCACCTCGTCGAACGCGGCCTCGTGCACGTGCATCGCGACGTCCTCGCGATGCACCGGAGCCTGATCGAATGCGGTCGCGCGTACGCCTTCGGCGCACCGCTCGACACGGGACACCATACGCCTCTGCGCGAACTGGATCGGGTGGCGGACCGCGTACGGATCCTGCTCGGATCCGCATCGCCGGACACGGCGCATTGACGCATGCGACACGGAGTCGCCAGCCCCTCCGCGCGCGCGCCGACCGCCCGCCCGTCCCGCGAGGGGGCGCGGCTGGTGCTGCTGCGCCACGGAGAGAGCGAGTGGAACCGCGACCGACGGTTCACCGGTTGGACGGACGTCGATCTGAGCACGGTCGGCGTGCGGGAAGCCACTCGAGCCGGCACCTACCTCCGTGAGGCGGGGGTGGAGTTCGACTGCTGCTTCACCTCGGTGCTGCGACGCGCCACGAACACGGCCGAGATCGTCCTGGAGTCGATGCAGCTCTCGCACATCCCCGTGGAGCAGAGCTGGCGACTCAACGAACGCCACTACGGCGCGCTCCAGGGCATGGGCCAGCTGCGCGCCATGTACCGCTACGGGCCGCTGTCGGTACTCCGCTGTCAGTACCATTTCACGGCGCGCCCGCCGGCGTTGGCGCTGGGCGATCCCCGCTTTCCCGGCAACGACCCGCGCTATGCCGCCACGCCCGCGGACGAGCTGCCGCGTGCCGAGAGCCATGCGGATACCCTGGCGCGCCTCCGGCCGTACTGGACCGAGCGGATCCTGCCCGAGCTCGCGCGCGGCGGTCGCATCCTCGTCGTCTCCCACAAGAACACGCTGCGGGCCCTCGTCCGGCTGATCGAGCGTCGCCCCGATACCGAGACCCGAGCCCTGCACGTCCCCACCGGCGTGCCGCTGGTCTTCGTACCGGACCCACTGTCGCCGGAGCGCTGGCGCCGAGCGCCCGATCGCTGATCATCCACGACCGACCGCCTCGCCCACCCGGGGTTCACACGCCCCCCACCTCCCGCTAGGAAAGCGCTCGTGTTCGAGTCACTCACCGACGAGTCCCTCAAGGACCCTGCAGCACTGATCGCCGACCT
Organism: uncultured delta proteobacterium; assembly: GCA_963774015.1. GTDB lineage: Bacteria > Desulfobacterota > Binatia > UTPRO1 > UTPRO1 > UTPRO1. The sequence goes on along the minus strand of CAVZDH010000009.1, from coordinate 592,999 downwards.
CCGCGACCACGACCCCGTCCACTGGGTCTCCGGCTTCGACGCCTGGGTGGTGACGCGACACGACGACGCGCGCCTGCTGTTCGCCGATGCCCGCGTGACGACCGACCCCCGCGCCTACGAGCGCTACGAGCCGCCCACCGATCCCGCAGCGGCACATTGGCTCGCGGAGATGCCGTTCCGCACGACCGCCACGGGTTCCGACAGCCTCGGACGGCGTATGATCTCGGCTGCCCTCACGCCCCGCGCCGCCACGCGGATGGAAGAGCGGATCGCCGAGGTCGTCGAGGAGCTTGCGGCCCCGCTACGGACGCGCTCCGGAGTCGTCGATCTGATCGGAGAGTTCACCACGCCAGCGTCGAGCAACGTGATCGGACGCATCCTCGGGGTTCCGGCGCAAGGGGCGGACGCCGCGCGCTTCGCGACGCTCGGTCGGAAGGTGACCCGTGCGATCAATCCCTTCCTCTCACGGGAACAGCGCCAGCGCACCGAGCGCGCCACCGTCGAGATCGGCAACTACGTGCTCGGTCTGGTCAGGGATCGACGGCGCCATCCACAGCCCGACATGATCTCCGATCTGGTCGGCGTGTCGACGGCAGACGCGCCCGCGACCGACGAGGACATCGCGCGCGTAGTCGCCGGCCTCGTCTCGGCGGGAACCGGCACGGCGAGCCTCACCGCCGCACGATCCATCCGGTCGCTCCTGCTCCATCCCGACCAGCTCGCGCTCCTGCGCCGGGATCGCAGCTTGATGTCCGCCGCGGTCGAGGAGCTCGCACGCTACGACAGCGGAGTCTTCGGCATGCCGCGATACGCGCTGCAAGACTTCGAGCTCCGAGGCAAGACGATCCGCAAGGGTCAACTGATGGTTCTGAGCTTGATGGGAGCCAATCGGGACCCGCGAGTGTTTCCGGCACCTGACGAGCTCGATCTCCGACGCGACACGCACGCGGCACTGAGCTTCGGTCACGGACCGCACCATTGCATCGGGGCGAACCTCGCCCGCGTGGAGCTGCGGCTGACGATCGAGGCGACACTCGACTTCGTTCCGGAGGATGCCGTCCTCCTCGAGGATCAAATCCGGTGGAGCGACGCCGGATTTCTGAGCCAGATCCGCAGCCTTCCCGTCGACTTTGGTTCCCGAACTGCGCCGAGCTAGCCTCGATGTGACAGAAGTTTCGCGAGGGAAAACGCGCCAGAGTGGCGTCAGCCGTGGTCGAGCGCAGCGCGGCGCAAGCGGAGCATACCGTCATGGTATGCGAGCATTGCGGTGCGCGAGCACGGCCACGGATGGCGTGCTCTGGTGCGAGCGCGAGCGGTTTTCACCGTGAAATTTCTGTCACATGAGGCTAACGATGACTGGAACGACCCCGCGCGATCGTCGGGGATAGCGCGAACTGCTAACGATGTGGCGCGTGACGCAAGCCAACGAGCAGGCCGCGGGCGTGTCCCAGCGTGGCAACTCCTCCGCAGGCAACGGGGGTGAGTCCGACGAGCGCGGGCGCGAGGTGGCCCCGGTGCGCCGCTTCTACCGACGATCGGGATTGCGCCGAATCATGCGCCGGCGTCGTGACGCGACGTTGTACCAGCTGACGCGCTTTGCGCTGTGGTCCGTGCCGCGCCTCCGCCTGCCGCGAGCGCTGGCGATCGCCGATCGCGCCGGTGGCCTCGTCTATCCCGCCATGCCGGGCATCCGGCGGCTGGCGCTCGATCACCTCGCCATCGCCTTCGGCGACACGCTCTCGGCCGCTGCGCGGGAAGAGATCGCGCGCGATGCGTATCGCAGCATCGCGCGCTGCGCCGTCGAGCTGGCCAAAATCGACGAGATCCGCGCGAGCTTCGACGAGTATGCGTCGATCGAGGGCCTGGATCACCTGGCAAAGCTCCGCGCGCTCGGCCGCGGCTGCATCGTCATGACCGGTCACATCGGCAACTGGGAGTTGCTCGCCGCTTATGTCGCCAGCAAGAATTTCTCGGTCGCCGCCGCCGCGCGGCGCATCAAGGACCCGCGCCTCAACCGGCTCGTGACCGACTTCCGTGCCAGCAACGGCGTCCGCACCTTCATGCGCAGCAGCCAGCCCTCGGCATCGGAGATCCTCAGGATCCTGAAGCAGGGCGGGATACTCGCCCTGCAACTCGACCTGGACATTCCGGTGCCCTCGGTCTCGGTTCCGTTCTTCGGCCGCCTTGCGCGTACCCCGGCGGGCGCCGCGGTGCTATCGGTGCGGCGCGACGTGCCCGTCGTCCCGGCCTTCGCCCGGCGTCGCCCCGAGGGCGGTCACCACTTCACCATCATGGCTCCGATCTACCCGCCCAAGACGGGAGACCGGCTGCGTGACATCCTGGAGCTGACCCGAGAGTACAGCCGGATTCTCGAGGACCACATCCGGCGAAGTCCAGCCGAATGGAACTGGTGGCATCGGCGGTGGCGACGCCGCCCTGTCCTCGGGCTCGATCTCGACGCCGAGACCCAACCATCGAATCTCGTTTCGCCCTAGGGAACCCCTGCACAGGTGGGTTCCGAGCGAGAAGCGCGAGTCGCCCCGAGCGCAAGGCGCGAAGCCCGACCGCGTATCTGAACGATACGCCGAGGGCTGCGCGCCGCCGTCGCTCGGGGATGGATCGCGCTTCGTAGCCGGGAGCCACCTGTGCAGAGGTTCCCTAGGGAGCGGCGCAGCTTTTCGGGATCAAGACGCCCCGTACGATACGCGCGGGGTCTCCGCGCTCGCGTGCCGATCGGCTACCGGCGCACGCTTGCAAATCTCGCGGATTTCCTTGGTCCTGCGCACCACGTGATAGCGGAACCGACTGTACAGTTTGCGCGCCATGTCGAAGGGAGGCTCGAAATCGATGATGAGCACGACTCTCGTTGCATCCGTGTCGTTTCGCACCGAGTGCCGCTGCGTATCGTCGAAGAGGAAGGGTTCGCGCTCTTGCCAGGAGTGCCGTCCTCCCTCGACTTCGATGAAGCATTTCTCCCTCAGTGGCGGAGTGATGAGGGGATAGTGACAGCGGACGACACCAGCCGCCCAACCTTTGTGGGGCGGAATGTAAGCATGGGGCTCCAAGATGCTGAACAGTGCGGTATGCACCCCCGGGATGCTCTCAATTACCGCGCGTGTCTGAAGACAGCGGCGGGTGTTGGCGTTGATTTCATACCCCCAGAGCTTGAGAACGTAGTTTTTCCAGTGGTCAGAGGAGATGCGTTTATCGCGAGGATGCAGGTCGACGAGAGTGGGGATCCGGTCATTCTCTGCCAAGAGGTCCATCAGCTCGCCGCGGATGGCGGTATGCCGTTGCTGCAGGATGGAAAGTTGGGGATAGACGCTCAGCGCTGCGTTTCCGGTCAAGGGTAGATCGGGTAGAGCGCGGCGCAGCCACGCGGCTAGCCTGAGGTTGAATTTATGCAGGGGGGTTTGCGGCACCCAGATCCGTGACGTCAGATACAGACGGCCTTGTTGTCCAACCTTCCCCACTGCGTTGCTCCTCCGTGAAATAGTCCGGACTATTCCTGCATCGTCAAGCCTTGGCAGGCCCAAAATCCCTCCCAGCCTTGTGCAATGAACTTCGGGAACGGGACACTAGCCGGCGGCGCTCACGACGCCGGTACGGACCAGCTCGATGCGAGCCCCCTCCACGCGGTAGACCAGATCCGCCATGTCGACCAAGTGGCCGTGATGACAGATCGCGACCAGCGTCACGGAGCCGCGCAGCGCCCGCAGGGTTTCGCAGATGCCACGCTCGGTCGCCGGATCGAGCGCCGTCGTCGCCTCGTCCAGCACGAGCAGCTTCGGTCTCCGCACGAGAGCACGCGCCAGCGCGATCCGCTGGCGTTGCCCTCCGGAAAGGCGGAGTCCGCGTTCGCCGACGACGGTGTCCATGCCGGCATCCAGCTCGGCGACGAACGCGTCGGCGCCGGCAGCGCGGAGCGCCGCGCTCACGTCCTCGCGGGGCACCGAAGGATCACCGAGCGCGACGTTGTGGGCAACGCTCTGGTGCAGCATGAGCGTCTCCTGCGGCACGTAGCCGATCTGCATCCGCCAATCGTGCGCATCGATCTCCGAGAGCGAGACGCCGTCGACCCGCACCTCGCCCGTATCGGGGCGGAGCAAACCGACGATGAGATCGACCACCGTCGTCTTGCCGGCGCCGGAGGGGCCGGTGATGACCGTCAGCGATCCCGCGGGGATCACCATGCTCGCGTCGCGGAGCACGGGCTGCACGTCGTGGCTGAAGCTGACCCGCGAGAGCCGGATTTCTCGCGCGAGGCTCGCCGGACGGCCGCCCTGCCTCACCTCGACCGCCTGGCGCGCCTCGTGAATTAGGTGCTGGAGGGCCCAGTAGGCGCTCTCCTTGGTGGCGAGACGCTGCATGGACTTCTGCACCTTGCCGAGGTCGCCGACGATGCGGGCGCAGAGCGCCACCAGGATAACGACGTCGGAGAGCGGCATCTCCATGGCCGTGAGCCCCACGTAGAGCGCCCCCAGGAGAAAAAGCATGGTGAGCGGGTCCTGCACCGCCTCGAGGAGCGCGTGACTCATGACCTCGTGCTCGAGCGACTCGTTGAGGCGTTGGGTTTCGCCTTCGAGCACCGGCGCGATCAACGGCTCGCGCGCCATCGCCTTGAGCGGCTTCACGGCCTGCAGGGTGTCGGTCAAGCGGACGAGCAACGCGCGGTTGCGCTTGGTTTGTCTTCGCCCCGACTTCCTGGCCGTACGCACGAGACGGTTCAGGAGGACCGCGATCACCGACCCGACTGCCAGCGCCCCGAGTGTCGCGGGCCAGGACACGAGGCACGAGATCAGTGCGAAGACGATGCACTGGACGAGCAACGCGAGGACCGTGGTGCCGTAGAAGTAGGCGTCGGCCGCCGCCTGCGCTTCGATCGCGACCGCGTTGGCGATGATCCCGATCGGCTTGTGCACGTAGTAGGACCAGCGCGTCCCGAGAAGCGCCTCGATCAGTTGCAGGCGGAGCGAGGTCGCCACGTGCGCGACCGCGTACCCGACCTGTCGATTTGCCAAGAGGACCAGCACCGCCTTCACCACGATCCCCGCGAGGACCAGCACGAAGAGCGTGGACATCGTCGGACTGAGCCCGACCGCGCCGAGCGCCGACGTGAGCCCGCGCTCGAGTGCCGTGCCGGGCATCGCCGCGCCCCCCTGATCGCGGGCCGTGATCCTGACGACCGGCAATACGCTCGAGATCCCTATGCCCTCGGCGAGACCCGCGAGCACGAGACACAACAACGTGACGAGAGTGCGCTGCGGATACCTACGAACGATCAGCAGCAGCAACCTCATCGGGGGAGGCTCTTATCAAGTGCGGGAGCCGAGTGGTAACGGCACCGGGCGGCGCTTCAACTTGACCCTCGTTCTCGCGTTTCATATGCCGCAGACCGCGTGATGGAAGCATGAGCATCTCAGGCGCGGCTCCCGCTGCTCCTCGCGGGAGGGAAACGCGGCACGACCGGACACAAACGTCGGTCGAGGTAAGGCCGGTCACCTCGCGACGGGAGCTCCGCGCTTTCATCGACTTCCCCTACGAGCTCTATGCGAACGACCCGGCCTGGGTTCCTCCGCTGCGAAGCGAGCAACGCCACATGTTCTCGCCTCGAAACGCGTTCTACCAGCACGCCCAGGTGCGGCTGTGGGTGGCGTATCGCGACGGACGACCGGTCGGCCGCATCAGCGCCCAGATCGACGATCTCCGCCGGGAGCGTTATGCGGACGCCACCGGGCATTTCGGCGCGCTCGAGGCCATCGACGATCCGGCGGTCTTCGGCGCCCTCTTGGGCGCGGCGGAGGAATGGCTGCGCGCGTTCGGCATGCGGCGCGTGATCGGCCCTTTCAATCTGTCCATCAACGGCGACATCGGCGTGCTGATCGAGGGGTTCGAGCATCCGCCGGTCTTTCTCACGGGACACGGCCGTCCGTACTACGACGCCCGCGTGCAAGCGCTCGGCTACCACAAGGCCAAGGACGTCGTGGCCTATTCGCTCGACCCGTCCGCCACGCCGCCGCGCATGATGGTGGAATCGGCACGCCGCGCCCGCGAGACCGCGCGCGTACGCATCCGCCCGCTCGACAAGTCACGTTTGAAGGAAGAGACCGCGGTGATCAGCGAGGTCTTCAACGATGCCTGGGCGAACAACTGGAGCTTCGTGCCCTTCACGCAGGCCGAGTTCGCCGAGCTGGCGAGCGCCCTCAAGTACCTGGTGCCGTCCGAGTTGGTGCAGTTCGCCGAAGTCGACGGAGAGACGGCCGCCATGCTGGTCATCGTGCCGAACCTGAACGAGCTGATCGCGGACCTGCACGGCAAGCTGCTTCCCCTGGGATGGCTGAAGCTGATGTGGCGCTGGGCGAGGTTTCGTCGACTGGGATCGGCACGGGTGGCGCTGATGGGCGTGCGCCAGAAGTTCCACACCAGCGCCCTCGCGATGGCGCTCGTCTTCGGGCTGATCGAGGCGGTGCGCGCCTCGAGCGCGACCCGCGGGATGCGCTACCTGGAAATGGGCTGGGTGCTCGAAGACAACTTTCCGCTCTTGCGTCTGATGCGCGTGCTGGGCGGACGGCAGTACAAGACGTACCGGGTCTACGAGAAGGCGCTTTCCTGAATACCGCCGCGCAAAACCGCCCGCCCTTCACTGCCCTCGTCATGGCCGGAAGCCGGGGCACCGTCGACCCGCTCGCGCACGCCACCGGTGTCGCGCACAAAGCGCTTGCTCCGGTCGCGGGCGTCGCCATGTTGAGCCGCGTCGTGGAAACGCTGCGGGCGACGGCCTGGGTGAAACGGATCGTGGTCTGCGGCCTCGATGCGGATGCGGCCGCGGATCTCGTCGGCGGCGCCACGGCCTCCAGCACGACCCCCCTCGAGCTCGTGCGCGGCGACCGCACCCCGAGCAGCAGCGCCGCGCTCGCGATCGCGGAGCTCGGCCTCGAACCTCCCGTCCTCATCACCACTGCCGATCACCCCCTGCTCTCCGCCGTGACGTTGAACGCGTTCTGCGAACGTTCGACCGCCTTGAATGCCGACGCCGCGTTCGGCCTCGTTCCCGCCGGACTGGTGCAGGCCGCGTTTCCCAGCATTCGGCGCACGACGTTCCGCTTCCGCGACGGAGGATTCTGCGGGTGCAATCTCTACGCGCTGCTGAGCACGGCAGGCTACGAGGCGCTCACGATCTGGACCCGCGTCGAAGCGGAGCGCAAGCGACCGTGGCGCATCATCCGCATTCTCGGATACGTCACGCTCGTGCGCTTTCTGCTCGGCCGCCTCGCCTTGGCGGACTTGACCGGCATCGTGTTCGCGGAGACGGGCTTGCGCGTTTGTCCGGTCTTTCTGACCGATCCGGCCGCGGGCTTCGACATCGACACGCCGGAGCAGCGCGTCGCCGCCGAAGCCTTCCTACGCGCGAAAGCGAGCTGACTCGAGATTCGCCCTCCGAGCGCTTCGGACATCAGAGGGTCGTGCCGTTCCGCCCAGCCAGCCTTCTCGGGTCGATGTGGATAGTGACAACCGATCCGACCGCGCATCGCCGCTGTCAGGTGCGCTACCGACGAACTGCGAGCCGTTACTGCAACGCCACCGTCTCGGTCGCCTGGTCGTAGCTGAACAAGTGCGTCACGCTCGGGGTCACGGCGACGTCGGGCATCTCGGTTCCGGTGATGATCTCGTGCAGATGATCCACCAGGTCGAGCAGCTCCCGCGAACGGTAGTCGCGCGGGCGGGCGAGGTCGTTGGTGACCACGCCCGCACACGCCCGGGGTTCGCTCCGAGGATCACGATGCGATCCGCCATGAACGTCACTTCCTTGATGTCGTGGCTGACCATGAGAATCGACGCAGGGTTCTGCGCGCGCGCCGACCAGATCCGTCGGGTCCCGAGCGATCGGTCGACTGGAGCCGCGCCGGCGCGACCGTGGAGCTCCGCTCGCTCGGTCGCAGCCTCGACACGGCGCGCACGAGGAGACCGAGCAATCCCGAACGACGGAGCCAGCCGAGGAACCACGACGACACGTCTCTCCCCTCGCTCCATATCGCGTCGCGACGATCTCCAGCGCTCGGGCACCGTCGGACGCCGTCAGCACGGCGTAGCCCGCTGCGACGAGGTGGCGCTCGAGGATCGGGGCGATGGCCGCGTTGTCGTCGACCACCAAGATGGCCGGCATCAGAGGATGGTGCCTCGCATCACCACGAACGCGACCGTGAAATAGATCACGAGCCCGGTGACGTCGACGAGGGTCGCGACGAACGGCGCCGACGACGTCGCCGGATCGGCACCCAGGCGGCGAGGATCAATGGGAGCATCGATCCGGAGACCGTGCCCCACAGCACGACGCCCACCAACGAGAACGCCACCGTCAGGCCGACCAAGATCCAATGCGGGCCGTAGATGCTGGAGAAGGCGCTCCACAAGGCGATCCGCGCGAACCCGATTGTGCCTAGGATCGACCCGAGGGCGAGCCCGGACAGGACCTCGCGGCGAGCGATCCGCCACCAGTCCGCCAGGCGGAACTCGCCGAGCGCCATGGCGCGGATGATGATCGTCGACGCTTGCGAGCCAGAGTTGCCGCCGCTCGAGATGATGAGCGGCACGAAGAGCGCGAGCACGACGGCCTTGGCGATCTCGTCCTCGAAGTAGCCCATCGCCGTCGCCGTCAGCATCTCGCCGACGAACAACACCACGAGCCAGTCGCGCGCTTCCGCACCATCGTCGTGAAGGGCGTGGCCATGTACGGCTGATCGAGCGCACCCGGCTCGACGCCGCCCATGCGCAAGGCGTTCTCGGTCTCCTCCTCGACCATCACGTCGATCACGTCGTCGACGGTCACGAACCCGACGACCCGTCCCTCCTCCTCCACGACGGGCACCGCGAGCAGGTTGTATTTGCTGATCTTTTCCGCCACCCGCTGCTGCGGCTCGTGGACCCCGACGCTGATCGGCCGCCGCCGCATGATCGCGGTGACCTGCGCATCGAGGTCCGCCATGATGAGATCGCGGAGCGAGACGGCGCCGAGCAGGCGATCCGAGCCCGCTTCGAGCACGTAGCAGGCGTATATCGATTCCTTGTCGCCGGCGACGACGCGGATGTGGGTGAGCGCCTCCGACACCGTGATCGATGGGTCGAGCCGCACGAACTCCGTCGTCATGATCCCGCCCGCGGTCTTCGGCGGATACTGCAACAGCACCTCGACCTCGGCGCGGACGTCGTTGCTCAACTCCGGGCACAACCGGTGGCGCTCGTGGGGACTCATCCGGCGCAGCACGTACGCCCGCTCGTCGGACGAGAGTCCTTGGAGGATCTGCGCGGCCTTCCCGGGGTCGAGCTGCTCGATGATCTGGCCGCGGCGCCGAAAATCCGGTTGATCGCAAAGGCGAATCACGAGTGGCAGCGGCAGGTGCTTCACGGCGTGCGCCGCCTCGGCCGTCGTCATGCGGTTCAGGACGTCGGCAATGTCGGCCTCCCGGAGCTCCAGGAGCTCGCTCGGCAAGGTGGGGGGCTCGTACTCGAGCGCGAGTCGCAGCTCTTCCACCAAGTGATCGTGATTCGTCATCGGCCCTCCTCGGAACGGTTCACGCTCATCACAGCGGTCTCGCGGGATAGCACCTCGATCGGTCGGCGGGCAGGCCTGCGGTGGCCGGCGCGGGCCGAGCCCTTCTTGCCGTATACCCCCATGGGTATATCCTGCCCAGCGTGGCACACACCGCCCGTGACAAGACTCGGCTGCTGCACCGCGTTCGCCGCATCCAGGGGCAGCTGACTGCGGTGGAGAAGGCGCTCGTCGAAGAGCGTGGTTGCGACGAGGTGATGCATACGCTCGCAGCGTGCCGAGGCGCGATCACGGCCCTGACGGCGGAGATCATCGAAGGGCACATTCGCGGCCACATCATGGACCCGGAGACGACCTCTCAGAAGTCCCGAGCGACACGTGAGCTCATCGACGTCGTGAAGAAGTTTCTCAGGTAAGACGTGACGCCGGCCGTCCCAGGACACCCCGACGAGGATGCCGGCCCAACCGAGCTGACCTACCGGATCGCCCGGCGGGATCTCGTCCGCATCGCCGTCGTGGCCTTGTGTGGTCTCGGGAGCTTTCTCGAAGTGGGTCGGGCGTTCGATGGCGCCGACCTCGTCGCCGTGACGGGTGTGCTCGTCGGAGGGTACCCGATCCTCGCCGAAGCGTTCGCCGCGCTCGCGGCACGGCGCATGACGATGGAGCTCTCGATGACCATCGCGATCGTAGCCGCCTGCGCGATCGGGGCGTTCTTCACCGCCGTCGTCATCGTCCTCTTCGTGCTCGTGGCCGAGGTTCTGGAGCACATGACCGTGAGCCGTGGCCGGCGCGCCATCGCGGAGCTCGTGAACCTTCTGCCGCAGACGGCGACGACGCGCCGGAACGGCCTGCCCCAAGAGGTGCGTGTCGCCGATCTGAGCGTGGGCGACACGGTGCTCGTCAAACCGGGCTCACGGCTTCCCGTCGATGGCGTCGTGCTCGCCGGACATTCCTTCATCGACCAGTCGTCGGTGACCGGTGAATCGATGCCCGCAGAGAAGGTGCCCGGCGCGCTGGTCTTCGCCGGCACCATCAATCAAACGGGAGCGCTGGATGTCCGCGCGACCCGCATCGGGCGCGAGACCGCCTTCGGCAAGATCATCGAGTCCGTCGAGCACGCGGAACAGTCGCAGGCGCCGATCCAGAAGACCGCGGACAGGCTGGCCGCCTATCTCGTGTACTTTGCCCTCGGTTCGGCTGCGCTCACGTTCGTCATCACGCACGACATCCGCTCGACGATATCCGTCATCATCGTGGCCGGCGCGTGTGGCATCGCTGCAGGCACGCCGCTTGCGATCATTGGTGCCATCGGCGAGGCCGCGCACACCGGTGCCATCATCAAAGGAGGACGCCACCTGGAGGTGCTCGGCCACGTCGATACCGTCGTCCTCGACAAAACAGGGACGCTGACGCTCGGCACGCCGCAGGTCGTCGACGTGAACCCTCATGGTGCGACGAGTAGTCGCATGCTCGTCGAGCAGGCTGCCATTGCGGAGCGTCCATCCGAACATCCGCTGGCGCGGGCGATTCTCGCGAAGGCGCACGCGCTCGGAAGCGAGATCCTCGAACCCGAAGAGTTTCAGAGCACGCCTGGAGGCGGCGTCGTCGCCAGCGTCGGAGGCAGAGACATCGTCGTCGGAAGTGCCGCGTTTCTCGCGGAGCACGGTGTCGACGTCGGCGCACGTCCGTCGTCCGTCGGCCATCACTCCGAGGTCTTCGTAGCGAGCGCGGGACGGCTTCTCGGAATGCTCGAGGTCGCCGACGTGCTGCGGCCGGACGCGACGGAGGCCGTCTCCGCGCTTCGAGCGATGGGCATGCGCACGGTCCTCCTGACAGGGGACGCGGCCGGTATCGCATGCACCGTCGGCGCCCAGCTCGGCGTCGACGAAGTGGCCGGTGATCTCCTCCCCGACCAAAAGCTCGCCCGCGTGCGGACGCTCGTGGGGCAAGGGAAGACGGTCGCGATGGTTGGCGACGGCATCAACGACGCGCCGGCGCTGGCCCAGGCGAGCGTGGGCATCGCCATGGGATCCGGGACGGCGCTCGCGCGGGAAACGGCCGACGTGCTGCTCCTCGGCGACAACTTGGTCACCCTGGTGGCGACGTTCCACATCGCACGCCGCTGTCGTCACATCATCATGCAGAACTTCTGGGGAACGCTCCTCGTCGATGCGACCGGTGTGTTGCTCGCGGCGTTCGGCCTCCTGAATCCACTCGCGGCCGCCTTCATCCACGTCGCTTCCGAGCTCTTGTTCATCCTGAACTCGGCCCGGCTGTTGCCCGCGCCCGCGAAGTATATGTCGACGCCATCCGGCCGCGATTCTTCGCTGCCCGTTCGGGCAGCGGCCAAGATCCCAAACCTTTCATGTGGCGCGCCACTGCTTCCCGCATCATGCGCAAGGTCCATCATTGTCAAGAAGCGTTAGGAACAGGACACTAGTGCACCGCCCCGACCTGACGGACGACGGGAAGCTCGATCCGAGCCATGACCTCACGCGGCTCCGCCTCGCGCACGCGCGTGATGCGGGTGTAGAGGTCGAGCTCGGGATCGAAGATCCACTGCATCAGCACGCGGGTCAGCGAGCGGTGCGCATAGAGCTCCTCGTAGAACTCCGGAGCCATGGCCCTCACCTTCGGCAGGTGCACCCAGGGCACACGCACGAGGTCGTGGTGCTCGTTGTGGTACCCGATGTTGAAGGCCAGCCGATTGAGGATGCCGTAGTACGAGTAGGTCTCCTGCCCCTCCACGAACGTGTAGTGCTCCTGGATCCAGCGCGCACCGAGCGGGTGGAGGCCGATCCCGACGAACGTCGAGAGAAGCACGTAGCCGAGCCCGCGAGCGCCGCACCATTGCCAGATCAGGAGGTCGGTCGTCGCGATCACGATCACGTTCGCCACCACCCACGGCTCCGCGAACTGCTTCCGGATCCGCAACGGCCGGATCACCTCGACGGCCGCGAACAGCAGCAGCCACAGCGCCTTGCGAAGCGCCGAGTTGCCGACCAAGCGTGCCTCCCGATGAGAGGCGAGGTCGGCGTCGTAGTCGTACTCGTCGAGGTGCGAGTGGTGCAGCAGGTGATACGTGCGAAAGGACATCGCGCTCGGGAATCCCTGGCCGACGTTGCAGAGGATCCCGAGGAGTCGGTTTCCGAGCTTCTTGTCGACGATGAGGTTGTGGCTGGCATCGTGAATCAAGACGAAGAGCGCGTGGCTGGCGAAGGCTCCCACGAGATACGCGGCCAGGAGCACCGCGAGCCAATGCGCGTCGCGAAGGACGTACGCGATCGCAACCTGGAGCATCACGAGACCCGCCACGTAGAGGCCCGACAGCGGATACGGACCGAAGAGGCGGCGCACGTCGGGATGACGCCTGATCAGGTCCCGAGCGCGCTGCACGTGCGGACTCGGGCCCGCGTCGACGACGTATCCGTCCCGCACCGCTCGGCCTACCGGTCGGTACCCGCGGGAAGCGCGCGCAGCGAAGGCTCCTCCCACGATCCCGACCCTTCCGATCTCGCCCACGCCCGCGTGGCCGCGAGCGGTTGCGGCTCGGTCAGGCTCGAGACCAGCGCGTGCGCGCGCGGCAGATCGTGGAGATAGTCGATCTCCGCCCAGCGCGCGTCCTCGACAGCGACGGTGTGCACGTGCCCCCGACCCGCCAGCAGATTCACCGCCGAGAGGTACCAGCGCTGCAAGCCGTCGGGCTGGTCGAGGATCTCCTCGATTGCTCGCGTGAAGAGCGCCGGCCCCCGGCCGCGATACAGCGAGAACCCGATGGCTTCCCCGTGGGTCTCGTCCGCGTCGAGGTCCTTGCCGACCCTGGTCACCCGACCACCGAAACAGCTCACCTTCATGTCGTCGGCATCGTAATGGTCCTTGCTCGCGACCGCCATCACGATCGAGGCCTTCGGGCTCGCGAGCAAGCGCATGAGGACGGTCGACTCCGCCAAGGTATCGCCGTTCAGCAGGAGGAAATCATCTTTCATCTCCCGGCTCGCGACCGCACAGCTGACGATGTTGTCGGCGCGATCGTAGAGCTCGTTGAAGACCGTTCGGACCTTCATTCCGGAGGGCGTGATGTCGGCCAATCGGCGCTCCACGTCCGCAGCACCGAAACCGACCACGACCACCACCTCGCGGACCCCGACGCCCGCGAGCATGCGCAATTGCCACTCGAGTACGGGACGCCCCCCGACGCGAAGCAAGCACTTCGGACGATCCTTCGTCAGAGGTAGCAACCGGCGACCCTGACCCGCGCTGAGAATGATCCCCTTCAAACCCCGTCCTTGCGATTGGCCCGTCGACCCTGCGCCCAGATCATCCGGTCATGAGCGAAATGCTACGGTCCTGTGACAGACTCGTCGCCCATCGTCAAACCATCCGAACGCGAAAGTGTTGGGGGATATCCCCCCTTACCGACGCGAAATCTTCCCCCAACGTCCCCGTCGCTAGCGGAATGCGCGGGCACGGTAGAGGCGCCACGCCTCGGCACCGAGCGCCAGAAACGGATGCCGTCTCTGACGCCACGTCTGGTCGATGCTGACTCCGGAGTGCCGCTGAATCTTCCACAAAACGTAGTCGATGCCTCCCTCGAAGATGAGCGCGTTGCGGACGATTCGGAGAAGGAAGCGCACCTTCGCACGAAGACGTCGGCCCCGCCAGAGAGCGACGGCGCGCCGGCGCGCGGGGATCGGGAGATCGACGTGGAACCTGAGCCCGCCCGGCTCGGCCGCGATCGTGGCAGCCCACGGCAGCGCCGGGACGGCGAGCGCCGTCGCCCGCTCGAACCGCGCCGCATTGCTCTCATAGAGCGTCTCGGCGGCTCCGCGGCGCTCGGGCCGGATCTCGGCGCCGTAGGTGGCCCGCCAGGCGGTCGTCCAGAGCGCGCGACCGTCGAACGAAGGCGCGACGAAGGGTACCGCGAATCGTACGAAGGTCGCGACGGCGACGGCGAGCGCCGTCGCGACACTGGCGCATGCCTCTCCGTCCGCAGCCCACACGAGCGCACACGGCTGCGCGAACCGTGCCCAGAAGTAGGGCTCCGAGGTGTGCCGCGAGGTGAGGCGCGGCAGGTCGTGAAGCGCGAGCACGGCGTATTTGCATCGCACCACGCCTCGTGGCGTCTCGGTTTCCAGATAGAACACGTTGGGAGGCAGCAGGCGATTGGCGGCGGCGAGCAGCGAGTTGCGGTAGGCGGCGCGATAGCTCGTCACCAGCACGTAGAGATCGAGCACGCCCTCACGATCGTCGTGCTGGCGCAGATTCGACCCGTACATCAGCACGGCACGAAGGGCCGATCCGTAGCGCTCCCGTAGCCGGTCGGCGAGCGCCTGCGCTCCCGGAGGCGACGGCTGCGCCAGCTCTTCGGCGATCATCTCCTCGAGGGCGGCGCGCGCGGTACTCACGCCGGGCCTCGCAGGAAGTACGCGGACTGGCGCGCCGTGAGTACCAACCGCCGCTCGCGCGCCGCGGGCTCGAAGAGCTCTCCGTCGAGCGTGAAGCCGCCGGTGAACGTGAGCGCGACCTCATCGACGTTGTGGCTTCGGTAGCCGAAGTCCGGCTGGAGCCATCGACTCGGGCGCCCGCGCAAGGCGGGAACGAGCGCACGCCCGAGGTGCTGCGGCCGATCGCGCATCGCGCTGAACCTGAGGGCTCCGGGGCCGACTCCCCAGTACGGACACACGCCCAGAAACTGCCGGTCCATGGTCGACGCGAGGATACCGAGATAGGGGGTGCGCGGCAGCGGGCTCCCGTCGAGGTGAACGGTGGCCGCGAACGGCGGAAACATCGTCCCGACCCGGCCCGTGAGGACTCGGGTCAGAAACGTCGCGAGCACGATGCCCGCGCCGAGCTGCCCGCGCAGGCGGCGTGCGGCGAGCTGGCCGCGGGCGAACACGATGCCGTGATAGACGGCGCCGGCGCCGAACATCATGGCGTATTGCGGTCCGAGCTCGAGATCCGCACGCAACACCGGGCGCCGCTCCACGGTGCCGGCGAGCGTGCCGCGCCCCGACTCGACCAGCAATCGTCGCAGGCTGGCGAGCGCGCGGCCGCCGTAGCCGACGTTGCGGGCCGTCGTGTTGGTCGTGCCGCCGGGAAGGACGGCGATGACCGGAAGACGCTCGACCGGCATGGTCAAGATGGCGGTCAGGACCGTCTGCACCGATCCGTCGCCGCCGTTCACGATCAGGATCTCGGTATCGTCGTCGACGGCTTCCCGGGTCGCGGCGGCAATGCCGTCGAAGTCGCGCTCTTGGAAGTGCGCGACGTCGGGATGTGCGCGCAGGAGGTCGTCGATCGCGGCCAAGAGCCCGCCGCGAGCGTTCCGTCCGCTCGTCGGATTGCTGATCAGCGTCGCCCGGAACGGGCGCCGCCGCCGCTCGCCACCCGTGACACGAGGCGGAGCGATCTCCGTCGTCGCGCCGCCGTCGTCGCGCTGCCGAACCTGTGGTCTGAAGGAGGCCAGAACGCTGGTTACTGCACGAGATAGCCCACGTCGGCAAGGTCCGAGACGAACGGACGCGCCCACCACGGCACCGCACCGTCCCGGTTGCCGAGCTCCTCGATCCAGGGTCGAAGCGGCACACCGCGAGCGCGTGCGACGGTGCCCTGGAGAAGACGGACGACGAGGACGATCGAGGAAAGCACGGTCCAGACCGTCACCGCCGTGAACCCGGCACCCGGGCGTCCGACAAGACAGAAGCCCATCAGCAGCAAGAGGTTGGGGTTGCGCCGCGCCAGTATCAGCCGGAAATAGGAATCGAACGGACGCCAGGCGAAAATCGAGCAGCCGCCGACGTAGTGCTCGAAGACGCTCTCGACGATGCGCCCGGCGAGATACGCGACCAGCATCGCCGCCACGAGGGGCGTGAGCATCCGGAACCCCGACGGCCCATCGGTCGTGCCCCAGGCCCACGCGAGGTACCAGATCGGCGGGTGCACGGCATCGATGCTGTGATCGAAATAGTGCCCGAGCCGCGTCGAGGTCACCGTGACCCGTGCGAGCTTGCCGTCGACGGTGTCGAGAAAAGTCATCACCCAGGCGAGCGCGAGACCCGCGCCGAAGCTCCCGCGCGCGAAAAGCACGGTCACGATCACCACCAACGCGAAGCTCACCGCCGTGACCGCGTTCGGCGTGACGCCGTAGCGTGCGCAGAGCCTCGTCACCGCCCGCGCCGGCGCCGGCCACACCCACTTCGTCACGAGATCCG
Source organism: uncultured delta proteobacterium (assembly GCA_963774015.1). Taxonomy (GTDB): domain Bacteria; phylum Desulfobacterota; class Binatia; order UTPRO1; family UTPRO1; genus UTPRO1. Next base: position 576,241 of record CAVZDH010000009.1, on the reverse strand, counting down.
TCGCGCCTTTGTATGAGCCGTCGAAGAGATGCCGTTCGAGCGCGGCCACGCGATCGGCCCGCGCCGCCAACACGACCGGCGGCGCGGCCTTGTGGAGGTCCCGAACGAACGCCGTCGAGAGACTCTCGGGACTCTGGGCGACGACGTCGGGAATCGCCCGCACGTCGACCGTCCCCTCGAGCGCAGCGCGCGCGACGGCGAGATCGCGAGAGGGAACGTGCGCCGCGACCGCGGCCGCGCACCGAGTCGCACCGGAGGCGGTGATCACGACCCCCGGCTGGCGGACGAGCGCCGCGATCGTCCGATCCTCGAAGACGTAATCGCCGCGCAGAAGGATCACCGAGCCGCGTGCCGGCGGCGGATCCTCGCCACGCAGCACGCCCGCGACACCCGCGGAGCGCAACTGCCGCGCGAGTCGCTCGGCACCATCCAGGCCCCACAGCCGGACACCGGTCGGGCCGACGATGTAGCCCGACGCGCCCTCGTCCGCGGTCATCGCGGCTTCTGCCGGTACACGAGCACTCCCGCGAGCCCGGTCGCCACGACCGCGGGTGCGAACGCGATCGCCAGGGGAGGCAGGGATGCGACCAACCCGAGGTTCGTAAACATCTCCTGGAACGTCTGGAATCCGAGCCCAACCAACGCCGCGAGGATGGCGCGCACGCCGATCCGAACGGATCGGCCGCTCACCATCACCATCGGCACTGCGAGGAGGATCATCACCTCCGTGTATATCGGGGCGCTCACACGCCGCCAAAAGGCCACCTCGTATACGAGGGGATTCTGATGCTGCGCGCGGAACCGCCGGATCGTCCGGCGGAGATCGCCCAGCGCGAGATCACGCGGCTCGAGCCAGAGCGATCGAATCTGTCGCGGATCGATCGACGTGTCCCAAGGTGCCGTGTCGAGGCTTCGGTTGGTGGACGCCTCGTCCTGGAACGTGCTCTCTCGGACCTCCTGCAGCTGCCAGCGGCCGTCGACCCGAGCGGCCGTCCGAGCATGCACGAAGCGCGCGAGCTTGCGTCCCCCCGCAAAGTCGAAGACGTACACCTCACCGAGCGAGCCGTCGGAACGGATCGCACCGATGTCGACGAAGCGTGAGCCGTCGCGCAGCCACAACCCCGACGAAGAGCTGAGCACGCGCCCGCCCGAGAGCGCCAACGCCCGTTGGCTGATGGCCCGTTGATTGAGCGGGGCGGCGAGGATCTCCGCGAGCGTGGCTCCGGTGATTGCGATCACGCCGCCCGCGAGCGCCGCCGCGAGCGCGAGGCGGAGCGGGGAGACCCCGGCCGCTTGCATGGCCACGAGCTCGTGGTCGCTCGCCAGATGTCCCAGGCCGAGCACCGTCCCGAGCAGCGCCGCCGCGGGAAACAACGTGTACGCCTCGTTCGGGAGCGTCAGGACCACGAACCACACCGCGCGTGCGACTCCCCACCCCGGCGTGCCGGCGGAACGGAGCTGCTCGCTCAAGTTGACGACCGTGAACACGGCGAGCAGGCCGGCGAGCGCGTACGCGAAGTACCGGATGATCGTGAGCCCGACGTAGCGGTCGATCAGTCTCATGCGCGCACGGTCCTCTGCGCGCGCCCGAGCCCGATTGCCACGAGCAGACAGGCTCCGTGGACCACCCAGAGCCCGGGAGCCGGCGACAACACGCCACTCGCCACCCAGCTCCTCGCCGTGGCGAGCAAGGTGCGATAGGCAACGTAGAGCAGTACCGCCAGGAACACCCGCGCCGCGCGTCCCTGCCGCGGATCGATACGCCCGAGCGGAACGGCGATGAGACACAGAATCACCGCCGAGATCGGCATGGCGCTGCGCCACTGCAGCTCGGCGCGAGCTTCGGGATCCGCGGTCGCGATGAGGGCACCGACCGAAAGGCTCTTCTCCCAGCTGAGGTCCGGATCGCTCGGGGCGAGTGGAACCTGCATCGAAAGCCGTTCGAACTGCGTGACGGTATGTCGCTCGCCATCCGGGTTCAGGTCGTATTGGAATCCGTCCTCGAGGATCAGACTTCTGAACCCGGCGGGCCCGCCTCGCCCCTCGACGGCTCGGCGCGCGGAGAATACCGCGATGCCCGTGTCGGTTCTCCGCTGTACGAAGACGTTTTCGAGATACCTCGGTTCGCCGGCCGACCGCGACTCGGCAAAGAACACTTCCCGCGCGGCCGTGTGCAGCTCGTAGAAGACCCCGGGGGTCACGTCGTCGAGGCCCGCTGCCGCGATGGCGTGGTCGCGCACCTCGTTGAAGCGAGCCGCGGCCCATGGTCGAGCGGTGAAGGAAAGCGCGGCGACACCGACCGCGGCGCAGAGGGCGAACGCGAGAACGGCGCGCTCGAGTCGCCCCGGCGTCACGCCGGAGGTCTCCATCGCCAGCAGCTCCCGATCGCGCGACAACCGATGCACCGCGAGCAGGACCCCGAGGTACAGCACCGCGGGCAGCAGCGACGGCAACGCCATCATGGTGCGAAGCCCGAGCAGCAGCGCCAGCGCGCTGCTCGGCAGCGCGCCGACGGCGGCATCGGAGAGCAGCGTGCTGAGACGCGTGACGAGGAAGATCGCGAGCACGACGACGAATCCTCCGAGCACGTGCGACGCCACCTCGCGCACGACGTAGCGGTCGAGGAGAGGGACGCTGCTCACGCCGACGCGCCCGCCGATTCGCACACGCAGGCGATATAGCGTCCGGGCGCCGATGAGCAACGGGAGGTGCTCGGCATGACGATTCTGTCCTCCCGCTCCGCAGTGGTGTAGGGCGACGCGAATGAAGGTCTTCGTCACCGGCGGCACGGGCTTCGTCGGTGTCCACGTCGTCGATGCATTGCAACGGCGTGGCCACGCGGTCGCGTGCTTGCTGCGCGACGCGCGAAAGGCGCAGCGGCTCTTCGGAGCCGGCATGCCCGAGCCGATCCCGGGCGATCTCGACGATGCCCGAGCGCTCGCCCGTGGCTGTGTCGGCGCCGACGCCGTCGTGCATCTCGCCGGCCTGACGACGGCGAGAAGTCGCGCCGAGCTCTTCGCGGTGAATGCCGACGGAACGCGCGCGTTGGCCGACGCCGTGCGCGTGAGCGGCGGAGGCGTCGGCTGCGTCGTCCACGTGAGCAGCCTCGCGGCCGCAGGTCCGGTCGGCGACGGCGGGGTCCTGCTCGGCTCCGAACCGGCGCACCCCGTGAGCGACTACGGCCGCAGCAAGCTCGCCGGTGAAACGCCGATCCGCGAGCTCCCCGTGCCCTGGGTGATCCTCCGACCCCCGGCGGTCTACGGCCCACACGACCGGGAGTTTCTCCGTCTCTTCCGACTCGCCGCGCGCGGCATCGCCCCGCTCTTCGGCGGCGGCACCCAACGGCTGTCGCTGGTCTTCGCAGCCGACCTCGCCGAGGCGATCGTCGCCTGTCTCGAGCGCCCGCCGCCCCCGAGCATCTACTACCCGGCGCACGCCGAGCCGACGACGGCCCGCGCCCTCGTCGAGCAGATCGGGCGCGCCCTCGCGGTCCGCGTCCGCGTCGTCTCCCTACCCCGCGCGCTCGTCCGACCGCTCTTCCGGGTGACCGGGACCGCCGCCCGCGTCGCCGGGCGGGCGACGCTTCTCACCGCCGACAAGGCCAACGAGATCCTGGCGGAGGCCTGGCTGTGCTCGCCGCGCGCGCTCGCAGCGGCGACCGGCTGGCACGCGGCGACCGACCTCGCGCCCGGGCTTCGCCGTACCGCCGAGTGGTATCGCCGTGCGGGTTGGCTGTAGGTCTACGCGGCCGGCTGCGCGGACTTGGTCTGGTCGGGCATGAACCACGACCAGTCCTCGTGGTCGGCGACCGGCAGGTTGTCGGGATCGAACACGGGAATGTCGTACCGTTTCCGCACCTGCGCGAACGCGTCGAGCGCGTGATCGAGGTGGGCCTGCGTGTGCGTCGGCATCACGCTCGTGCGGATCAGCGACTGCCCGAAGGGTACGACCGGATACGGCACGGGAATCGCGAAGACGCCGAGGTCGAGAAGGTCGCGCGCCACCCGGAACGCCAGCGACTCGGAGCCGATCATCGCGGGCACGATCGGCGTCGTGGAGCCCATCGTGTAGTAGCCGATCGCGTCGAGCCCCTCGCGCCAGTACCGCGCATTGGCCCAGACGCGCGCGCGGAGCTCGGCGGCTTCCTCCTTCATCACGCCGAGCGCGGCAAGTGCCGCAGCCACGGACGCCGGCGGCAGACCGGCGGTGAAGATCAGCGAGCGGGTCTTGTGACGAAGCCAGTCGATCACGCGCTTTTCACCGCAGACGAAGCCGCCGAGGCTCGCGAGCGACTTGCTGAAGGTGCCGAACAGCAGATCGACGTCGTCGCGGACACCCTGATCGAAGACTGCGCCGCGGCCGTCCGCCCCGAGCACGCCGATGCCGTGGGCGTCGTCGACGTAGAGCTTGAACTTGTACGTCCGCTTGAGCTCGGCGAGCCGGCGGAGGTCCATCACGCGGCCCGTCATCGAGAAGACGGCATCGCAGACGACGAGCGCATGGGACCAGTCGGCGCCGCCCGCGGCGAGCTGCCGGTCGAGGTCGGCGAGGTCGTGGAAGAGCCGCACCTCGCCGCGAGCGAGGCGGGCTCCGTCGATCAGGCTCGCGTGATTCTCGCGCTCGGAGAAGATCACCGTACCCGGGATCGAGCCGAGCGCCGCAATCACGCCCACGTTCGCCAGGAACCCGGATGCGAAGACGAGGGCCTCGTCGTAACCGAAGAGGCTCGCGAGCTGGCGCTCGATCTCGTCATGGAGGTCGAGGTTGCCGTTCAGGAAGCGCGAGCCCGTGCAGCCGGTCCCGTATTGGTCGATCGCCCGCTTCGCCGCCTCTCGGACCTTCGGATGATGGGTCAGGCCGAGATAGTTGTTGGATCCCATCATCACCACTTCTTTGTCCTGGTAGGTGACGACGGGCCCCTCGGAGCCTTCGAGCGGTAGGAAAAACGGATAGATGCCAGCCGCCCGCGCGAAGACCGGTTCTTGGTAGTCGTAGCAGGTCTGAAAGAGATCCATTGCGTCCCCCGCCTCCCGCCGGTGACCCGGCGCATCATCTAGTAGGGAGGATGAGACCGAGAATCAACCAATGGGGGGAGCTCTTGCGGAGGCTGTTGAGCTCCCACACGGCCCGCGTCGGCCGCGTGCCGGCCCGTCAGGACCGCGGTCGCTCGGGCCGCAGCACGGCCGCGCCGTTCACACGGCCGGCGCGAAGATCGTCGAGCGCGCGGTTCGCATCGGGGAGCGCGTACTCGGTGACCGCCGTCGCGAGCGACATGGTGGCGGCGAGCGCGAGGAATTCCTCGCCGTCCCGCCGTGTCAGGTTCGCAACCGAGCGCACCACCCGCTCCTGCCAGAGGAGGGCGTACGGGAAGCTCGGAATGTCGCTCATGTGGATGCCGGCGCAGACCACGGTGCCGCCCGGCCCGACCGCGCGCAGCGCCTGCGGCACGAGCGCGCCGACCGGCGCGTAGATGATCGCGGCATCGAGGGCGATAGGCGGCATGACGTCCGAATCACCCGCCCATTGCACGCCGAGGCTCTCGGCGAAGCCGCGCGCGGCATCGTCTCCCGGCCGGACGAAGGCGTAGACGCGCCGTCCCTCGTGGACGGCGACTTGCGCCACGATGTGCGCCGCCGCTCCGAATCCGTAGAGCCCGAGATGCTCGGCCTCGCCGGCGAGCCGGAGCGAGCGATAGCCGATGAGACCCGCGCAGAGGAGCGGCGCCGCATGCGCGTCCCCGAGCCTGCCGCCGAGCGCGAAGCAGTAGCGCTCGTCGACGACCATCTCCTCGGCATAGCCGCCGTCGAGCGTGTAGCCGGTGAAGCGCGCGCGCGCGCAGAGGTTCTCCCGACCGCTCGTGCAAAACCGACACTCGCCACAGGTCCATCCGAGCCACGGGACCCCGACGCGCGTCCCGACGGCGAACCGTTCGGCGCGAACGCCGCGTCGCACGACGCGTCCCACGACCTCGTGTCCGGGCACGAGGGGCAATCGCGGGTCCGGAAGCTCGCCGTCGACGACGTGCAGATCGGTCCGGCAGACACCGCACGCGCTCACCTGGAGCACGATCTCCTCCGGACCCGGACGCGCCGGCTCGAGGTCGGTCACCGCGAGCGGAGTGCCGAGCCGAACGAGTCGCATGGCGCGCACGTGTGCAGAGCTAGCATCGCGGCGGAGCGTGCGGAAGGCGGCGGCAGGATGCACTGCCGAAGACGCCGGCCCTTCGCACGCGCCGGAAAGATCGTCGCGTATCCTTCGCTCCCATGCGAATCCCTCGACCGCGAGCGCCCGATCAGCGCAGCGAAATGGGCCGGCGCGCGTTGGCACGAAGCGTGGATCAGCACGGCATGCGAATCTCGATGATGATCGTAGCTGCAGCGCTGCTGACCGCGGCGGTTGCCACTCCAGCTCGGGCGTTCGACGTCACCGGAACGTGGGCCGGCAAGACGACCTGCAAAGGTTTCGCGGACGGCCAGAAGTTCGCGACCAAGACCCAGATCGCGGCCAACGTGTCGCAGAGTGGTCCCGACGTGAACGTCGCGTTTCAGGGGTTCGGCTTCCTCACGCTCGCGCGGGCCATCGCGGTCCCGAACGCCAAGAAGACCGACAAGGGCGAGCTCGGGTTCGTCGCGTGCGACAACCGGGCCGACCCGGTTCTCGGCGTGACGGGACGCGCGAAGGTCACGACCACGCCGCTGAAAGGGAAGGGTACGATCAAGTTCGTCACGATCGTCGCCGGCAAGAACCTCGACGGCATCGGCGTCGCCGACGCGACGTTCACGTGCACCGGAAGCCTCAAGCGCACGGCCACCGCCGATCCCGGCGTCGGCGCGTGCGCAATGGCCATGGGTGCGGTGCGCTAGAGCACGTGAACTTGCCCATCATCGTCCACCGAGGCGTGGGTCTCAGCCTTGGGGAAGCACCAGTGGCTCCCCGAGCGCACGAAGCTCGGTGAGCCACGCATCGACTGCAGATAGGCTCGTGAGGCGGCGGTACCACCGGACAGGTAGAAGCCGGTCGTGAGATCGCGCACTCGGGCGAGGACATCGTCCTGCAGCGGATAGAGCCGTTCGAGCAAGAATGCAGGCGACGGCTCCACGTCTACGCCAGCAACTCTGGATGGTGTCGCGGCAGCCATCCGACGACGAAGTCGAGTCCGCGGCGGCGGGTTTCGGAGCGGAGGCGATGCTGCCAGGCCGGCCACCCTTCGATCAACGCGCGATAACCGAGGATCCGTACGATCTCCGGCCAAGGGGCGTACTCGAGGAGGGTCACGATGCAGGCCGAGCCCGACCTCCTCGAGAGCTGCGCACTCGGCGTCATCTATGCCCTTGGGGTGCTGTCGTTTCACGACGCGCGGCCGCGCGGAAACTCAGGAATGGACTTCGCCGAGAAGGATGACTGGACGGTCGCCGACCTGCTCCGCGGCCTGAGGCGCGAACTCACTACGCAAATCGTTATACGCCTCGTTCTTCGTCGACGAGTTCGTCGATCATGCACATTCCAGGTCGCGACAGGGGAGGGAACAAAATGAGGCACACCCTCTTAAGCCGAGATCGATATGTGCGGCGCCGGCAGCATTGTGGATTCGATCGCACCGATCAGATCTGTCGATGGGCCGGCAATGCGCAAGTATCGCGTCGACGACGTGCGCAGCCTCCTGCGGCTGCCCGGCACCATGACGACCGTGAACAGTTCGAGATGAGAAAATAACCCGCGAGATGCGATCGTGCATGGCATGGTAGTCGAGCCGTTCGTGTGACTCGGCGCTCGAACGATCGTGGCTCGCGCCGAACTGAGCCTGGACCTCAGATGCGGGGACGCTCACGCGTTTGATGGTTCCGCGGCGGCTACGTGCGGACGGAGGTCGAGGTCGAGACCGCGACGGTGAATATTCTCACGGACTGGATCGCCGACGATTGCGGCACGCGCCTCGATCCCGCCGACCTCGAGGGGTAGACCCAAGGGTGGCGTCGCGCAGAGCGTCGGCGCCGCGGCGCGCGAGGAGGCCGTGTACGACGAGGAGGGCCAGCTCCGCACCTCACTGCCACGGGACCCGAGGTCGGCTCGGATCCCGTGGTTTCGTCGGTGAGTAGCGCCGCCGTCAATGCTGGCTGGCTAAGGGACCAGGAGCCCCATCCTGAAGGCCGCGTCGCCGTCGTCATCGAAGATCGTGAACTGTGAGAGCTCGATGTTCGCGGCGTCACCAGCGTGCACTGCGCCGGGTATAGCCATGTTGGCCGTCGTCTTCGTTTTGCAGCTTCCGTTCGTGCATGTGATCCAGACGGGGAACGGAAAATCGACGACCGTGCAGGGGACGTTGAAACCCGGACCACATGCGGTGTCGGTCACGCGGAGATCCGCCGTCGCCAGCATGCCACCGAAGATAGGAGAAGTGGCGGGGGTCCCGTTCTTCAGGATGTCCGAGCCGTTCACGCTGATCTTGACGTCCCCGTTGCCGGACTGAACCTGGATGCTCATCTTCCCCTTGGGTCCGAATGTGTACGTGGTCGTCGGATTGTTTCCCGTCGACAACACCGGGATGCAAGCCGGGAGAGCGAGCGAGGGTCTGTGGGTCTGGGTGGGCGCCGTGCATTGATTGTACGCCGACACCATGTCGACCTTGAGCTGCTTGGCCTTGGCGGGATTGGCCATGGCGGTCTCTGGGCCCAGTAGGGTCGCTCCGACGGCGAGGATTCCGAGGGTGCGACTGAGGTAGGGTTTCATCTTGCTCTCCTTAGGAGGCGCATCATGGTGGGCGAAGAATCGCTACTAAGGAAACTCGTTCACCGTTGCGCCTGCCTCGTCAGTGCTTCTCGTCATGTCCAGGGGTGATTTTGTGGCACCATTTTGGTTCTGCGACCCGAGCGCACCAGCGTCCGAGCAATAAGCGGGGGAAGCCCGAAGGCTCCCCCCGGCATGGTTCAGTTCGGGTTGATATCCGGGATGTACACGCCCGGCACGGCGAAGAGCGCTTTTCGGGGTGACATCAACGATCCTCCTCTGTGTTGGAGGCGTGACCGGGTTACACATGCAAACTGAAGCGAAGGTCGCTGCGCGCTCGCCGGCCCGCACCCGCGTATGCGGTTCCCGCAGCACTATTCATGCCGGAAGCGCAGGATGGTGATGGCTACGAAAAGTGGCGTTGATCGCGCGTGCGTTTCGCGGCTCTGACGATGGCTGCGCATCGGCGCTCGCATCGGCGAGAAATATCAAAATGTAGACGAGAGCGACAGTCGATGAAGCTAGCGCAGACAGCCGCCCGTCTATGCTCCATTGTGGGGCAGGGCTGAAATGAAGGACGCCGTTCGGCGCTACGGTGCACCTCGGCCCCCGAGCTCATCGTGCGGCTCCGGCGCGGGCTCCGCTCACGCGCGCCGTCGGCCTGAGACCGCCTCGTCGGCCGCTTCGGGCGCGCTCGCGTCGAGGTCGAGCCCGCGCGTCTCCGGCAGCCACGCGAGCGCCACGTGGATGCCACCGACCCCGGGGGCGAGCGCGCCGGCGATCGCGAGCCCGCTCATGCCGCTGCAGCGAACGGCAGTGCAAGGCAGTGCAAGCGCGATGTCAACACAAAGTAGAAATGTCGTGTTTTCTCCAAAGTAGAGATGTCGGGTTTACCCGGTCTGGACCCTGGGAGAGATCAGATTACCCGGGGACCAGGGCGGTCTGAATTCGCTGCTTCGCGCGGCGCGTGATCTTGGGGTTGGCGAGGCGCGCGGCATCCCGCTCGCGCTGCTGCGCGGCGATCCAGGCGAAGGCGCCGTCGAGGTGCTCGTGGGCGATGACGACGCCGGGCACGAGGGCGGCCTGATCGCGGTGATGGAGCCGGTAGGGGAGCACGCGCCCGTTGCCCGGATCGTGACGGTGCCGTCGGCGGCTTCGCTCACGAGGGCGGCCGTGCGACGGAGGCGGCGATTCTCGACGGTGTCCTCGAGGAGATAGTGGCCGCGCTTGTAGTTCACGGTGAGCTTCGTCGTGATGAGGCGGGACTCCTGGAGCGTGAAGATCCGGGTCAGGTCTTCGTCCGGGTGCAGGGCGCGATGCGCGTCGTGCGCGACACGTGGCGGCACGGCGAAACGGCGATTGTGGTCGGCCAGGAAGACCGGGAGGAAGGGCGCGGCCTCGGCCGGGCTCGCGATTCCGCGGAGGCGGAGCTCCTTGACGAGCCGATCTTGCAACGTGCTGTTGGCCCGCTCGACGCGGCCCTTCGCCTGCGGGCTGTACGCGCAAAGGCTGTCGATGTTGAGGTCCCGCAGCGCGCGCCCGAACTGCGAGAGCCCGGCGCCGCGCTCGGCTTCGACACCGGCGGCACCGACGGCCGCGTCGGCAACGACACGATGCGCGCGGTACGCGATTTCCAGCGGCAGGTCGGGATGCGGGCCGATGGGTGCGCGGGCGCCACGCTGCTCGCACGTCTTCGCCGCGCCGGTCGCTAGGGAACCTCTGCACAGGTGGCTCCCGGCTACGAAGCGCGATCCATCCCCGAGCGACGGCGGCGCGACGCCCTCGGCGTATCGTTCAGATACACGGTCGGGCTTCGCGCCTTGCGCTCGGGGCGGCTCGCACTTCTCGCTCGGAACCCACCTGTGCAGAGGGTCCCTAGTCGAGGCGGAAGCTCGGGACGCAGAGCTCCTCGAACGACTTCGCGGACAGCACCTGCGCGCCGAGGTCGTCGTTCGTCGACACGGCTTGGCGCGTGAACTTCGGCGGCGCCGGCTTCACCTTGGTTCGCTTGGCGAGATAGCAGACGAGGTGCAGCTCGTGCGCCGGCGCGGTCGGGTCGGCGCCGTTCGCGTCGGCCGGGACGCAGAGGTGCTTCGGCCGCTTCAGGTCGTACGCGATCGGACCCCCGAACTCGTCGGTCAGCGTCACGGTGGTCGGCGCGAACTTCGGGAACGGCTGCTGGCCCCTCTTGGCCTTCGCGACCTTGGCGCCGTAGCACTTGAAGTGATCGACCGTCGTCGCGCCGAGCGGGGGCGCGCCGTTCGTCCCGAGCGTCTTCGCCGCGGGCACCAGCACGCGGTCGGCGGCTTTGATCTCGAGCTTCAGGAGCCCGATCTCGTTCACGACCGTGTGGACGCCCTTCACCGGCTTCGGCTGCGCCGGCTTCGTCTTCGTGAGCTTCGCCTGATAGCCGGTGAGGTGCGTGGCGTGGCCGGGGGCCGCGGCGTCCCCGTCGTTCGCGTCGGCCGGGTTGCAGACCGTAATCGACTTCTTGAGGTCGAGCGCGTGCTGGTCGTTCGGCGCGTCGGTGCTGAACGCGTCGACGACGGTCACGGTCGCCGGTGCGAAGCGCGGGAAGGCCGGCGCGCCCTTCGCCGCCTTCGCGGGCGACGTCTTGTAGCACGCGAAGTGGTCGAGCTCCGCGGCGCCGGCGCCGAAGAGCGCGAACGGCGTGGTCGCGGCCCCCGGCGCATACTGCGCGTCGCCGGCGAAGCTCGCCGACAGGGTGTACAGCCCGGGCGCGCCCGTCGGCGTGAGCTCGCAGCTCGCGACGCCGGTGCCGTCCGTGACGCCGTCGCAGCTCCCGCCGGCGACGTCGAAGTGCACCGACGCGCCGGCGATCGGCGTGGCGGGATCCGCCGAGACGTCGCTGAGCTCCGCCTTCACCGGGACCGGCGTAGCGGGGCTGCCGCTCGTCGGGCTCGCGGCGAGCGACACGAACGTGACGTGCTTGCCGGCGGCCCACGTCATCCGCGCCGTGTTCGACTGGAGCACGGACCCGCCGAGCGTCGTCGTCGCGACGACTTTGTCGGCTCCCGCGTGGATGCCGCGGTGGGTGAACGCCGCCGTGCCGTCGGGAGCGATGGCGACGCGCATGACCTCGGGATTGGCGCCGTCGACGCGGAAGGTGACGCGCGTGTCGGGATCCGGGGTCGTGTTGAGGAGACGCGCGGTGAACGTCTGCGCGTCTCCCTGCGCGGGATCGGGCGCGATCGAGCCGGGGGTGAGGGAGAGCGTAGGTATCGCCGCGCTCGGCCGGAAGTCGCACGTGCCGTCCGTGCGGGTCACCCGGTAGAGCGTGTCGGATGCGATCCCGTAGAGACATCCGTCCGGACCGATCGGGCCGACGCCCATGGTGGTCGAGATCAACGTCACCGTCGGCGGGTTCACCGTGAGATCGACGAGGTTCACGCCTTGGTTGTCGAGCGTGAGGAGCGCGGTCGCTTCTCCGCTCTCGTCGGCGGCGGCGACGGTGATCCAGAAGATCGTCGAGACGCCGGTGACGGGCGTCTGCGTCGGCGGCGCCGGCGTGTTCGTGCCGGCGATGCGCACGACGGGCGGCGTGCCGCTCGTGTAGGCGGTCGCGACGTAGAGGGTGCCGTTCGGCGCGAAGGCGAGGACGCCGGTCGGCGTGGACGAGAGCGTCGCGTAGGTCTCGAGCGTCGGCGTCGCGCTCCCGGGATCGCGGATGCGATGGATGACGGCGTCGTCGAGGCCGCCACCGAAGCAGTCGCCGGAGAAGAAGAGATCGCCGCTCAGCGGATCGACCGCGAGCCCGGCCGGACACTTCAGGCTCGACGCGACCGTCCGCACCACCGTCCCGGCCGCCGGGTCGAGCTCGACGATGCTGCCGGTCGCGCCGCCCGCGCCGGACGTGCCGAACGCCGCGTAGAGCTTGCCGTCCGTGCCGACGACCGGGGACTGCAGCGTCTTGCCGAGCGTGTTCACGAGATCCGCGCTCGAGACCGCGCCGCCGGTAGCGCCGAAGCGGTAGAGGCCGCCCGTCGGGAAGTCGGCGATGAAGACGCCGTCGCCGGCGAACGCGGGAATCGACCCGCCCGGACACCCGCTCCAGTTGACGCCGCCGAAGAAGAAGTTCTCGGCGACGAAGCCCGTCGCGAACGGCGTCACCACGAAGCCGTTCTGCCCCACCGGCGGGGGACCGACGCACGAGGTCGCCGCGCCGCTCCACGTGACCTGCGCGCTGCCGGGCACCGGAAGCTCCCCGTCGGTCACGTCGGTCGCGGTGAACGTGACCGTCTCGTTCACCCGGTTGGTTGCCGTGAATGCGATCTGGCCGTTGGCGTCGGTGACCGGAGGAGCGGGCGCGGTGATGACCGCATGGCCGCCGCCCTGCGCGAGGGTCACCGTCTTCCCGGGGGCAGGCCGGCCGAGCCCGTCCTGGAGCGTCACCGTGATCGTCGCCGTGGTGGTGCCGTCGGGAGGAACCGTGTCCGGATGCGCCTCGATGCCGCCGCTCGCCGCCTTCGGCACGCCGAACGTCAGGCTCGCGGTTTGCTGCAGAGCGACGCCGCCGGCGGTCGCGTGGAACGTCACGTCCTCGGCCGTCAGGTCCGTGACCGTGAACACGGCGGCGCCGTTGGTGTCCGACGTCGTGACCGCACCCGGCGGCGTGACGACGGCATGGCTCCCGGCGCTCGCCGCCACCGTGACGGACTTGCCGCCGACGGTGTGGCCGTTCGCGTCGCGCGCGAGCACGGTCACCGTCGCCTTGGCTTGGCCGTCGGCCGGCACGACCAGGAGCGGCGGAGCCTCGAGGCCGTCGATGATGGCCGTCGAGTAGAACACCTGCGAGCCGACCGCGTCGGGCGCGCCGAGCGCGGCGCCGTCGAGCAATCGCTCGAGGACGTCGAGGTTCGGCGTGCCGAGCCCCACGTGCGCGAAGTCGCTGCCGAGCGCGCCGGCGTCGTGGAACGCGCCGCCTCCGGCGAGCGGATAGAATGCCGGGTTCGCGGCGCCGAGGTCGGTCGCGCGCGACGCGTTCAGCTGGGCGGCGTACGCCGCCCAGACCGGCGCCGCCATGCTCGTCCCGCCGTAGAGGAGCCCGTTCGGACAGCCGCCGTGGCTCGCTTGGCAGATGATCATGCCGTTCAGCGGATCGGCGAACGCCGACACGTCGGGCACGGAGCGCATCGCCGAGGAGACGAGGCCGTCCTGGTAGGCGGGGCGCGCGAAGTAATGCGACAGGCCGAAGCCGCCCTTCCCTTGCCACCACGACTCGGAGCCGTAGACCCATCCCGCGGCGTTCGTCATCGACGTGCCGCCGACGGCGGTCGCGTGCGGCGAGTCCGCGGGCACGCCGATCGTGTTCGGGCTCCCGCCGAGGCAGGTGCTCCCCGTGTCGCCCGACGCGTTGAACACGCTGACGCCCGACGCGGCGGCGGCCTGGAGGATCGCGTCGATGCTCTGGACGTTGGCGAGCGAGAGCTCGTTCTCGCAGGACGTCCAGCTGTTGCCGATCACGGTGACGCCCTGGTCGAGCATCGCGCTGAACACGGCCTGCCAGCTCGTCGAGCGCGGCGCGGAGAAGACCACGACGTCGGCGGCGGGCGCGAGGTTCATCACGACGTCGATGTCGAGCAGCACCTCCGACTCCCCGGGTCCGGGCACGGCGACGCCGCCGTTCACCCCGACCTGGCTCAGGTTGTCGATGCGCGCGGCGGGAAGACCGGCGAACGAGAGGAAATCGGCGACGTCGCTCGGCTGGAACGTGTCGAACTGGACGAGGCCGATCTTCTGCTTCGCCCCGGCCGCGGCGCGCTCCTTCGCGCTCGACGGGCTGACCCATGCGAGCGGCGGGTTGTACGGATGATTGAGGTAGCCGCCGGGGGCCGCACGGGAGTGACCGCCGCTGAGATACACCGCCCCTCCGAGGCAGACGCCGAGCACGGCGAGCAGCGCACCGCTCGCGCCGATCGCGAAGCCGATGATCCAGGCTTCCCAGAAGAGCCACACGCTGAGCGCGAGCGCGCCGAGGACGAGCACCGCGCAGATCGCGTAGAGGACCTCGATCGACTGCGGCTCGCGCCGGGGTGCGCCGAGATCGGAGAGGCCGACGACGGCCTGCACCTTCGCGGCGATCTCGGGCGGCAGGGCCGGGTCACGGTCGTTCGCGTAGAACGCGCGACCGTCGAGGGTGTAGTCGCCGATGGAGACGGCGAGCGTCTGCTCCGCCTGGGCTCGCGTTGCCTGCATCGTGAGCGTGAGGCGGTTTTCCGAGCCCGCGACGAGCGAGAAGCCCTGCGCTTCGAAATACGTGCGCACCGCATCGTAGGCCTCCGGCGCCGGACCGAAGCGATCCGCGAGCTCCTGCGGCGTCGTGAAGCGCCGGTACTCCGACGACCGTGAGTCGTAGACGTCGGCGAGGAACTTCGCGAAGCCCGCCTCGTCGTCGCGCCGGAGCACGATGGTGAGCGTCAAGGGTTCGTGCGCCCCCGAAAGAGCGCCGCGCGCGCTCGCGGACGACGGCGCGGCCGGCGTCGCGCGCTCGAGGTTCGGCACCACGTGCCCGGGAAGCCGAACCGCGGCTGCCGCCGCTCGCATCGGCGAACCGAGAAGGGCCGACGCGGAGCCGAGAAGCACGACTAGGGAGAGGCGCAGGATTCGAGACGTCATGCGGAGCCTACGGACCGACGTACGGCGAAATGGGACGGCGGATGTTCCCGCGGTCGCGTCCATTGGTCAAGGGAAAAACGCGCTTCCAGCCGTGCTGCTCGTCATCCGACGCCCGGTGTGGCACGTGGCGGCCATGCCGCACACCGTGCTGGCGCTCCTCGCGACCCTGATGCTCGGCGGAGCGGGCTGCCTCGGGAGCGCGACGACGGCCGCCTCGCATCGCGTCGCCGCGTCGACCACCCTGCCCCTCGCCGACGCGACCGCCCGGGGCGCCCTCTTCGCCGAGGCCGCCGAGATCCGCGAGCTCCACGGGCTCGCGGCTGGCGGGATCGCCCTCGTCGCCGCGCCGACGGTCGCGGTCGACCTGATCGACGTCCGCTCCGATCTCGGCGACGCGCTCACCGGGGTCCTCGGGTTCCCGAGCTTCGGCACGTCGCCGAGTACGACGCATGGATGATCAACATCCTGAGCGGCGACCAGTTCGGCTCGGGCATCGCCGCGGTGAACCCGAACTCGAAGATCCCCGCGCTGCTCGATCGCTCGAACCCGGAGAAGCCGATCCGCGTCTTCGAGTCGGGCGCCACTCCTGATGCATCTCGCCGAGAAGTTCGGCGAGTTCCTGCCGATCGATCCGGCGCTGCGCGCCGAGTGGCTGTCGTGGATCTTCTGGCAGATGGGCGCCGGGCCCTTCCTCGGCGGCGCGTTCGGGCACTTCTACGCGTACGCCCCGACCAAAATCGAGTACGCGATCGACCGCTACGCGATGGAAGTGAAGCGGCAGCTCGACTGCTCGACCGGCGGCTCGCGGAAAGCGACTACGTCGCGGGGCCCGAGTATACGATCGCCGACATGGCGATCTGGCCCTGGTACGGCGCGCTCGTGAAAGGCGAGATCTACGGCGCCGCCGAGTTCCTGAGCATCCACCAATACGCGCACGTGCTCCGCTGGACCGACCGGATCGCCGAACGCCCCGCGGTGCGACGCGGCCGGATGGTCAACCGCGCCTGGGGCGAGCCGTCGAGCCAGCTGCCGGAACGGCACGACGCGAGCGACTTCGAGAAGGTCCCGAAGGCGGAAGGCTGAGTCACGAACCGCACCCGAGCGGCTCGTTCGACTCGTCGACGCCGTCGGGGCGGACGCCGTAGATCGGCAGCGGACAGCCGCGCTCGAGCGCGCCGAGATCCGGCGCGGCGCCGACGTACCCGTCGTCGACGCCCGGCAGCACCACGCCGGCGTCGACCGCGTTCGACGCGGCGGCGAGCGTCACGTCTTGGGGGACGAGGGTCGACGTGTAATCGGCGGGCGGCTCGAGCCCGTTCGCGAAGACGGGCGTCGTGAGCAGCGTGCCGTGCGCCTCGAACGCGCCGTCGGCTTGCATGGCGGCGAAGCTCGGGTAGCTCACGAGCCCGAGCGGCGACGGATCGAAGCGAAAGCCGCCGTCGGGAAAGTAGCCGTCGTAGTCGAACCGGCCGTCGTCGATGGCGCCGAGCCAGTCGACGGTCCGGCTGCCGGAGAGCGTCGATGGCCCGACGAACAGGTTGTTCGCGAGCTCGAAATGGTGGCTCGCGACCGGGTCGTCGAGGAGGAGCGCCAGCGCGGGGCTGACGAAGGTGTTGTGCCAGATCAGCACGCCGTTCGGACCGGTGCCGCCGCCGACGCCCTGCATCTTCAGCTGCTCGAAGCCGACGTTCACGACGACGTTCCGGAGCGTGTAGGCCGGACCGCCGTAGGTCGGCTGGAAGCTGAGCGTGGCGAACGTATTGGTGAAGCGGTTCCGGAGACAGCGGACGTTGCCCTCGGTGAAGTCGAGCTCGAGGCCGTTGTCGTACGCCGAGAGCACCTCGTTGCCGTAGAAGTCGAGGGCCCGCGCGCCGGGCTCAGCGTTCTTGAGCGCGTCGCCGAACCCGACGAGCCGGTTGTGGCAGACGACGTGCCCGTCGCCCTCGACCACGATGCCGTCGTCGTCGGCGTGGGCGCCGCCGTCGTCGAAGTAGACGTGCGGCCACACGAGGCGCCCTTCGAGGACGTTGTCGCAGAGATAGGCGTCCTTCTGGTCTTCGCGCGCGCCGAATCCGAGCCGGGTGTCGATCGTATGGACGCGGCGAACGACGTTGCCGTCGGCGCCGGCGGTCTGGAAGCGGAGCGCGCGGTTGGCGCGACGGAGCGTCAGCCGCTCGACGTGAACGTGGCCGCCGTACACCTCGAGCACGTTGCAGCTCGGACATTCGCCGCCGTCGAGGATGGTGCCGTCGGTGCTGGTCCCGCGGAGCACGATCGGTGCCGTCTCGCTGGTCGCCGCGCCGGTCGCGTCGAGCACGAACGGCCCCGCGTACACGCCGTCGGCGAGCGTGATGACGTCGCCCGGAGCCGCCGCGCCGAGCGCCGCGGCGAGCCCGGCCGCATCGCTGACGGCGACGGCGTGCGGCGCGACCGGATCCGCCGGAACGGCGCGCGTCGTCCCGGTGAGGGCGAACGTCGCGTCGACGGGACCGTCGGGGTCGGTCGCGTGCAGCTCGATCTCGTACGTGGTCGCCGGGCGGAGGTCGAAGATGCTGCCGGCGAATTGCTCGGGCACGATCCGCCCGACGACCGACTCCGGCCGGACGCGGAAGAGCGGGGGCGCGGAATGCCAGGTCGGGTCGCCGCTCGGATGGTACCGCACCGCGACCGCCGCATCGTGATCGTCGTCGCCGCCGATCGGCAGCTGGATGCCGAGCGCCATGAGCGTCGCACGGTCGAGGTGCGCGGTTCCGGGATGCAGGACGTCGTCCCGACACGGGTAGGCGGCGGCGTCCGCGGCGTCGAGGGCGGCGAGCGCAGCGGTCGCGAGCGCGTGCTGCGACGGGGCGTCGAGACACGGCGGACACGTGCCCTTCGCGACGAGGCGTTGGCTCGCGGCATCGAGCTTCCCGAGCGCCGCGCCCTCGCACGCATCGTCGTCGACGGCGGGATCGGCGCCGTGGAAATCGCCGTCGGCCGCCTTCTGATGGCAGCGCCAGACGGTGCGCGCGAACGTCCCGAGGCTCTTGCGGACGCGGTCGCTGCACGCGAGCACGTCGCGACTCGCGGGGACGAATCCGGCCTCGACCCCGCTCGGGTCGATCGCGACGCCGGAGGTCGCGTCGCAGTACACGTCGCCGTTCGCGGCGGCGAGCGATCCCGGGTCGCTCGCGTCGGCGAGGAGCGTGCTCGCGAACGCGGCCGCGGACGCGAGGGTCGTCGTGCCGGGACACGAGCCGTGGGCGGCGAGCCCGCTCAGGACGCCGTCGAAGCGCGCGCGCGCCGCGGCCTTGCACACGACCGTGTCGAACGCCGCATCCTTTCCGGCGAGCGCTTTGAAGCGCGCGTCCGCTTGGTGGACGTGGCACTTGGCGACCGCCGCCGCGAGCACCGCGAGCGCCTTCGTCGCCTTGTCCGAGCATGCGAGGGCCATGCGCGTCGCGGGCACGCACCCGGCGTCGTCACCGCCGAACGGGCTTCCCGGGCCCGGGGTCGCAATCGCGATACCGGTCAACGACGCCGTCGCGAGCAGCGCGACCAGCGTGCGGAAACATCCTCGCATGGGCCCAGGCTCGCACGGAGGCCCGCCTCCGTCCACACGGAACGAACGACGACTAGGGAGCTCTGCACAGGTAGGTTCCGCGCGAGAACTGCGAGCCGCCCCGAGCGCAAGGCGCGAAGCCCGACCGCGTATCTGAACGATACGCCGAGGGCGCCGCGCCGCCGTCGATCGGGGATGGATCGCGCTTCGTAGCCGGGAGCTACCTGTGCAGAGGTTCCCTCTAGGGCAGCTGGAGCTCGAACGCGCCGCTGTCACAGATCGGCAATGTAGGGTATCCGCCGGCACGAAAGGCCGCTGGCCGGGCTGACGGGTGCGTGGCACTATCCACGCATGCGACGGCCTTCCGTGGCGCAGGACGGTGCCAGCGAGCGACGGGCGCGCCTCGAGACGCGAAGCGCCACCGAGCGCGTCACGGAGATGCTCGCGCTCGGACGCCGCGGTGTAGCCATCTTCGCGGAGGCCAATGGTCTCGACGTCGAAAACGCCAAGCGTCTCGTCGAGCGCCGCCGCCAGGCCAGACGCCGGCGGTCCGCGTGCATCGAAGCCTCGCTGCGATGACACTTCGCGATTTGACCGATCGACTCGACCGTCAGGGCATCGCGCATGCCCTCATCGGAGCCGTCGCCCTCGCCGTCTACGGCGTGCTGCGCGCATCCGACGACGTCGACGTGCTGACCACGGACCGAAGATGCCTGGAGGACGCCACATGGGCAGGTCTCGCCGCGGAGGGCGTCGACGTCGCCATCCGACGTGGCGACATCGAGGACCCGCTCGCCGGCGTCGTGCGGCTGTCGCGGACGATACCACCGATCGACGTCATCGTCGGCCGTTCGCCGTGGCAAGATGCGATCATCGGGCGCGCGCGTCCCGTACCCCTCATGGGAAGCCAGATACGTGTCGCCTCGCCCGGCGACATCGCGCTCCTGAAGCTCTACGCTGGCGGTCCCCAGGATGCCTGGGACATCGACCAGCTGCTCGACGCGGTCCCCACGATCGAACCGGACGTCACACGCGCGCTGCCGCTCCTTCCGAAGGAATGCGCAGTGCTCTGGAGACGCATTCTGACGGACCGCACATCGCGTTAATCGGCACGCGCCGGCGGCCCCCAGACGCCGGCGGACATCACCCCGCCGAGGTCCGGCATCAGCACTGCCGCGACGTCCACCTCGGACCCGAGCTGGCTTGCTGATCCCGAGAGCGCGGGCGGAGCCTGACGCTCGGGACCCGAACAGGAAGACCCGCACGGGCAGCGAGCCCGTGATGCGCCTCACGATGCGACGCGCTTCTTCCAAGCTCACGGCCTCGACCGAAACTCCGGGGAGTCTTCGCACATTCGCTCGGCCGTCCGGCGGCATCGCGTCTACTCCTGGGATTGGAGCTTCGGACGTCTCACTGCATCTTCGCGACGGCGCGGCCGGCCGCCTCGTACATCGAGACGGTGCGGTCGCAATACTCGACGCCGTACTTCTTGAGGATCTTGAAGCCGTCGTCCTCCCAGGCGCCGGGGATGCGGAAGATCGCGATGGTGTCGGCGGGATCGCGACCGGACTCGACGCATCCTTTGATGACGCCGCGGGCGACGATGTCGACGCGGGTGTTCGAGACCACGTTCATCATGACGGCGATCTTCTTCACGCCGGGCTTCGAGAGGATGAGCTTGGTGAGACCGCAGGCCTTCTTCACGCTCGGATTGCCGCCGATCTCGCAGTAATTGGCGGGCTTCCCGCCGTGCTTGCGGATGGCGTCGAAGAGCGTGAGCGAGCCGCCGCCGGCACCGATCACGAGCCCCAAGTCGCCGTCGAACTCCTTCACGTTGCCGGCGACGCCGCGGTGATCCGACGCGTCGACCTCGGCGCCGGCGATCTCGAACGGCGTCGGCGGACGCGCCTCGCGCGTCTCCTCCTTGCCGATGCCGAGCTCGGCGAGGAGCGCGGCGTACTTGTCGCGCGCGTCGCCCTCCATGTCGATGTGGCCGTCGAGGACGAGGAACTTGCCGTCCTCGGTCTTGCCGAGCGGGTTGATCTCCGCGAGCGTCAGATCGTACTTCGTGAAGATCTCGATCAGCGTCGCGACGATCGGAGTCAGTTTGTTCAAGTCGTCGCCGCTGACACCGGTCGCGGCGATCGCCTGCTTCGCGATGTAGGGCGAGAACGGAATCAGCGTCGAGAAGTGCGTGCGCGAGACGTGCTCGGGATGCTTCTCGGCGACCTCCTCGATGTCGATGCCGCCCATGTCGCTGAAGATCACGACCGGGAGCTTCCGCCGACCGTCCCAAGTGACGGCGGCGAAGTACTCTTTCTTCACCGGCGCGCACTGCTCGACGAGCACCCCGCGCGCCTTCTGCCCGTTGATTTCGAGCTTCAAGATCGCGGCCGCATGCTCCTCGGCCTGCGCCGGTGTGTCGGCGAACTTGACGCCACCCGCTTTCATGCGGCCACCAGTCAGCACCTGCGACTTCAAGACGACCTTGCCGCCGATCTCGGCGGCGATCGTCTTGGCTTCGGCGGCGCTCTTGGCGACCCGGCCCTTCAAGAGAGGGGTGTTGTGCTTGGCGAAAAGAGCTTTGGCCTCGTACTCGTAGAAGCGCATCGGGCGTTCGTACAATCGAGGTCCGGGACCGTCAAGGCGAGTGTGCCGCCGCTTGAACACGCCCGGATCGGCCCCTATGACGCCAAAAGGAGAGTGCCATGGCGAAGTTTCCGACCGAGGTCACCGAGTCCGTCGTCGTTCCCGCCTCGCTCACCGGCGCCTATGCGTTCTTCTGGGACGTCGTGGGCTCGGCGCGCTGCATTCCCGGTCTCGACCGCTGCGAGCGGAGCGGCGACGACGTCTATCGCTTCGTCTACGAGGAGCGCTCGACCGGCCCGGTCAGCCTGTGCGTCGCGTACACCGCGCGTTACACCGGCAACGGCAGCGACGAGATCTGCTTCGTCGGTACCGGCGCCGACGGCGACAACACCGACGTCGACGGCACCATCCGCCTCGAACGCGTCGACGCCGACCACACGCGCGTGACGCTCCGCCAGATGCTCGCCCCCGACACGCCGGTACCGCGGCTGTTCCAGAGCCTGATCAAGTCGTTCGTGCAGGGCGAAGCGTCGAAGGCGGTCGGCGAGTACCTCGTCAACGCGGCGAAGACGCTCGCGACCGCCCGCAATGCCTGACCACCGCCGTCGAAGCAGCTTCGCGGCACGGTCGACGAACGCCCATGCCCACCGCCACGTCGTTCCGCGCCGGCGACGCCGTGAACGACGTGCGGCCGGTCAGCGGATCTTCAGGACGACCTTCCCGAAGTTCTTGTTGGCCGCCACGTAGTCGTGCGCGGCGGCTGCGGCGGTGATCGGGTACGTCGCGTCGACGATCGGCTTGCACGTGCCGTTCGCGAAGAGCGGCAGCACCTCGGCGCGGAACGCGTCGGTGATCGCGACCTTCTCCGTGAGCGCGCGGGTGCGGAGCACGGAGCCGATGACGCGCAGGCGGCGCGAGACGAGGAGGCCGAGATTGACGTCGGCCTTGGTGCCGCCCATGAGGCCAATGATCACGAGTCGGCCGCGTGACTTGAGGCTCGCGACGTTGCCTTCGAGATACGAGCCCCCGACGCAGTCGAGGATCACGTCGACGCCCTCGCCTGCGGTGAGCGCGGCGATGCGCTCGGCGAAGCGCTCGGTCTTGTAGTTGATGCCGGCGTCGGCACCGAGCGCCGCGCAACGCGCGAGCTTGTCGTCGCTGCCGGCGGTGACGTAGGCGACCGCACCGCGGGCCTTCACGAGCTGGATCGCGGCCGTGCCGACGCCGCTCGCGCCGGCGTGAATCAGCACGCGCTCGCCCGCGGCGAGCGCCCCCTCCTGCACGATGTTGACGAAGGCGGTGTAGAAGGCCTCGGGAATCGCCGCCGCCCGTACGAAGTCGAGACCGGCCGGGATCGGCAACGCCATCGCCTCGTTCACCACGACCTGCTCGGCGTAGCCGCCACCCGCGAGCAGGCAGCACACGCGGTCGCCGACCGTCGCGCACGTGACCTGCGCACCGACCGACGCGACGACGCCCGCGGCCTCGAGCCCGAGGATCTCGGACTCGCCGGGCGGGGGCGGATAGAAGCCCCGACGTTGCAGAAGATCGGCGCGATTGACGGCGGTCGCGTGGACGTCGACGAGGACGTCGTGCGGACCGACGGTCGGCACCGACGCATCGGCCCACAGCAGATCACCCGAGCCGTCGGTCTTGATGAGGGTGGCTTTCACTGGAACCTCCCGCGACGGCGAGCGCGTCGTCGTTCAGACGTAGTGGCTGCGCCGCTTCAGCGCCTGCTCGAGCTCGAGGTAGAAGATCTCGATCTTCTCGACCTGGTCGCCCTTCTTGCGGAACTTGTGACCGCGGAGCGTCGACGCGAGGACACCGAGGTCGGGCCGGCCGGGAAAGTCGCGCTTGGCGCGGATCTCGGTCGCCGCGAACACCGTGTCGCCCGCGAAGATCGGCGCGGTGTGCTTGCCGGTCACGTAACGCACGTCGGCGAGCGCGTTGTCGGCGATGTCGGCCGACGCGATGCCGAGGCAGAGATTGAACGGGCAGCCCGCCGAACACGATCAGCTGTCCGCCGACGTAGCGCTCGGGGTTCTCGTCGACCATCCACTGATTGCAGTGCACCTGCGACGTGTTGTCGAGGATGCCGGTGAGCATGATGTGGTCGGTGGTGACGACGCGTCCGCGCGTGTGCTCGTAGACGTCGCCGACGGTGAAGTCCTCGAAATAGGTGTCGGGACTGCTGAAGTGAGCGAGCTGCTTGCGACTCGGGTCGTACGCCGGGATCGTCAGGTTGGCTTCGATGTCGCGCGGCTGTGCCTCGCCGGCGGCGAGCTTGGCGTCCACGTCCTTCTTCCAAACCTGCACCTTGCGTTGGAACGTCAGCACGACCTCGCCGTGCTGGTTGCGGCCGGTCGTCTGCACGTGGACGACGCCGAGCGTCGGGTCTTTCGACGAGCCCCGCACGCCGAGCACGAGCGTCTCCGCCTCGATCGTGTCGCCGACGCAGACCGGCACGCCGAAGCGCATGTCGATGTACTCGAGGTTGGCGCGCGCGTTCTCCGAGATGTCCTCGACGCTCTGACTGAAGACGACCGCCATCACCATGCCGGGCGGCACGACGAGGTCACGGTAGCCGTAGGCTTGCGCGTAGCGCCGGTTCTTGGCGAGCGGATTGGTGGTCATCGAGAAGTCGGTGAAGATCGCGAAGAGGCCTTCGGTGACGGTCTTGCCGCCTTTGTGGCGCAGCAGGGCTGCCCGGCTCGAAGTCTTCGAGGAAGTGTCCGTGTCTGCTTGCGGATGGTGGCCATGAGCCGGGTTTTCTATTCACGCCCCGCGAGCCCGTCAAACCGCGAGCCGCGCGCGCCGGCGCACCGGCGTGCGCGGTCTCTTCGACGTCCGCGACCGGCGCGAACCAACGGTCGGACGCACCCGAGCTCGGCGCGTACGCTCTCGGCGCTGGCTCCACCCGCGCGGGTCGTCTAACCTCGATGTGACAGAAATTTCACGGTGAAAACCGCTTTCGCTCGCACCAGAGCACGCCATCCGTGGCCGTGCTCGCGCACCGCAATGCTCACATACCATGACGGTATGCTCCGCTTGCGCCGCGCTGCGCTCGACCACGGCTGACGCACTCTGGCGCGTTTTCCGTCGCGAAACTTCTGTCACATCGAGGCTAAAGCAGCGGCCATGGCGAAGGAATTCGACGCTGACCGACGAGATGCGCGCCCAGATCGGGCGCGAGTCGCCGCCGTGGACGGCCGAGGTGACGACGACCAGCGTGCGCGCCTTCGCGCGCGGCGTCGGCTACACCGATCGCGTCTATTTCGACGTCGAGGCGGCGAAGCAGGCCGGCTATCGCAGCCTGCCGGCGCCCGCCGACCTACCTCGGCACGCCGGTGTTCATTCCCGGCGACTCGGACAACACCTTCAGCGCGCCGCGCTCAGGCGCGGGTCGGCATCAACCACGGGCTCAAGGGGCTGCTCGACGGCGGCACCGAGACCGAATACTTCGGCGACATCTGCGCCGGCGACACGCTGACGGTCGTGAGCCGTCTCGAAGACCTCGACGTCCGCGAGAGCAAAGTCGCTCGGCAAGATGCTGCTGATGACGCAACGGACGACCGTTACACCAACCAGAGGGCCAGGCGTCGCGATGCAAACGCGGCCAAGCGATCTTCTACTGATCCGGCCTCGGGAGACTCGACGATGGAACTCACCTGGGAATCGATTCACGAGGGCGACGCGCTGCCCGAGCTGGAAGAAGCGACCGGGCGTCGAGCAGCTCGTGAAGTACTCGGCCGGCTCCGGCGACTTCAATCCGCTGCATACGACTTCGCTTTCCCGCAGGCGAAGCAGATCGGCTCGATCATCGTGCACGGCCGCTTCAAATATGCGTCCCTCGGCGAGCTGGTCTCGAACTGGCTCGGTCACGCCGGCCGCATCAAGCCGATCTCCTGCCAGTACCGCGGCATGGATCTTCCCGCATCAGGACCTCGTCTGCCGCGGCATCGTGACGCGGAAATGGGAGGAGAACGGCGAGCAGCTGGTCGAGCTCGAGATCTGGACCGAGAACGACGAGGGCAAGAAGACCACGCCGGGCGAAGCGGTCGTGACGCTCCGCGCCTGAAGCCAGGGACCGAGCGACTACAGCGCGAGCTGCTCGGCGACGACCTCGCGGCTCCACGTCGCGTCGCCGAACGCGACCTCGCCCGACAGCGCACGCTTGTAGTGAATGTGCAGGTCGTGCTCCCAGGTGAAGCCGATGCCGCCGTGGAGCTGAATCGCCTTGGCGGTCACCTGGCGATAGGCGTCGCCGGCGGTCGCCTTGGCGGTGGCGGCGGCGATGGCGGCATCGTCAGCGCGCTGGTCGAGCGCCCACGCCGCATAGGTCGTCGCAGCCTTGGCGCACTCGACCGCGACCATCATGTCGGCGCACGCGTGCTGCACGGCTTGGAAGGCGCCGATCGGCCGATCGAACTGCCGCCGCGTCTTCACGTGCTCGACGGTCATCTCGAGGACGCGCTCTGCGCCACCGGCCATGTCGGCTGCGAGCGCGACTCGCGCCTCGTCGAGCACGGCCGCGAGCGACGGCACCGCGCGACCGCTCAACACGGCGTCCGCAGAGACACGGACGCCATCGAGGTCGAGGCGGCAGATCTTCCGCGTACCGTCGATGCTCGGAAGAGACCGCACCCGCTCCGCCGTCGGCTCGACAACGACGAAGACGGGCTCACCGTCGTCCGCCCGACGCAGGCCGCACACGGCGAGGTCCGCGAGATGCGCATCCGGTACGAAGAGCTTCGTACCGGCGAGAGTGAAGGCTCCGGCTTCCGGACGCGCGACGGCCACCACGTCGTCGAACGACCACCGCGCGCGCCCTTCGAGAAACGCGAGCGTCGCGAGACGGCTGCCGTCGCAGATCGCGGGAAGCCAGCGTCGTCGCTGCGCCGCATCGCCGGCGTGCGCGATCAGGCGACCGGCGACGACCGTGGCGAGAAACGGACCCGGCATCGCCACACGACCCATCTCGGCGAGCACGATCGCGAGCTCGGTAAAGCCGAGACCGGCGCCGCCGTACTCCTCGGCGAAGGCCATCCCCGTCCACCCGAGATCGACGAGCTGGCGCCAGACCGCGTCGGTCGTGCCGCGCGCGTCCTCCATCATGGCCCGCACGTAGGTCATCGGCGCGACCGCACCGAGCATGTCGCGTGCCGTACGTTGCATGAGCGCTTGCTCGGGTGTGAGAGCGAAGTCCATCGCGGTGGCGTACGGTGATTCGTCTTGCGACCGCCGTTCAAACCCGTTAAGGCGGCGCCATGAGCGACTGCCTCTTCTGTCGAATTGCAACCGGCGAGGCAAGAGCGGATCGCGTCTACGAGGACGAGGACGCCGTCGCATTCCGTGACATCAACCCCGCCGGGCCGACGCACGTGCTCGTGGTTCCCCGCAAGCACATCGCGTCGCTCGCCGATCTGGCGCCCGGAGACGACGCGCTCGTCGGTCGCCTGCATCGGATCGCGGTGCGCGTCGCGCGCGCGGACGGCCGGAGCGACTTCCGGGTCGCGGTGAATTGCGGGGCGGGCGCGGGACAGAGCGTGTTTCATCTGCACCTGCACGTGATCGGCGGGCGGGCGCTCGCTTGGCCCCCGGGCTGACGTCGCGCGGCGAGCGCGCGCACGCAGGATCGTAGCTCCGCGTCCGCAGCGACACCGCGTCCGCAGCGCACGCGTCCGCAGCGCACTTGACCACCCATGGCCAAATTCGTAGGTGTAGTCGCGCTTGGCGCGAGCTCTCCCCCTCGAGAGCGGCGATCGCGCGGGCGCCGTCGGAAGCACCACGAATCATCCGAGCGAGGTCGATCATGAAAGAACGGAAGCTCAAGCTCGCCGATCTGAAGCAGCGAGCCGCCACCGAGACCTCGCTGCTCGCCGTCCGCCTCCCCGGAAAGACCATGAACGAGATTCGCGACGTCGCACGCGCGCTCGACATCCGCATGCGCGCGCTCGTGTTGGCGTTGTTGAACGAAGGCCTCGACGCCTACGAAACGTCCGGCTCGGCCGCCAAGAACGGCCGGCGTCGCGCCCGCTGACCGCCACGCCGCGTCGGCATCGCTCCTCCGCACGCCGATCGCCGCAGCCCCACGCATGAAGTCGAGCTTCCGCCCCGCCCTCGTCAACGGTCCGTTCCAAGACTGCGCGCTGTACGTGGCGCTGCGGTGGCAGGGCGACGCGCTGCTCTTCGACCTCGGACGCATCGATCGATTGGCGCCCGCCAATTGCTTGCGGCTCTCCCACGTCTTCGTATCGCACACCCACATGGACCACTTCATGGGCTTCGATCAGCTGCTGCGGCTCGCGTTGCCGCGCGATCGCGAGCTGACGGTGTGCGGACCGCCGGGTCTGATCGACAACATCACCGGCAAGCTCGCGGGGTACACCTGGAACCTGACGGAGAGCTACCTGTTCCGCTTGAACGTGGTCGAGCGCCACGACCGCCACCTGGCACGCTCGAGCTTTCGCGCATCCACCGGCTTCGTGCGCGAGGACGCCTCCGACGTCGCGGCCGCGCCCGGAGCGCTCGTCACCACGGCCGGCTTTCGCATCGAGACCGCGACCCTCAATCATCGCATCCCCTGCCTCGCCTTCGCGGTGGTCGAGCCCCGTCACCTGAACGTTCGCACCGACGTGCTCGCAGCACGCGGCTTCCGGCCGGGACCATGGCTCTCGCGATTGAAAGAGGCGATCCGTGCCGGCGACGACGACGTGCCGATCGCCATCCCGTCGTCGGGCGACCCGATCCGCATCGACGCCGGCACGCTCCGCCGCGAGCTCGTCGACGACCAACCGGGACAGCGCATCACCTACGTCGTCGACACGCTGTTCGAACCCGAGAGCGCGGCGCGCATCGTCGCGCTCGCGCGGGCGGCCGACGTCTTCTACTGCGAGGCGCGGTTTCTCGACGTCGATCGCGACGAGGCCGAAAAGCGCCACCATCTGACCGCGCGGCAGGCCGGCTTCCTCGCCCGCGCCGCCGGCGTCCGTCGCCTCGAGGTGTTTCACTTTTCCCCGCGCTATCAAGGGATGGCGCAGGCGTTTCACGCGGAAGCGCGCGCGGAGTACGTGGGCGAGACCCGGCTCGAGGACGAAGTGGCCTGGGTGCGTGCGCTGCTCTCCGATCGGCGCGAACCCGTGCGACGTGCCGTGCCGGACGGTGTCGCGAGCTCTTGATCGCGAGGCGCGCGCGTTTCTCGCCACGCATCGCGTGGCGCGCTTCGCGACCGCCGATGCCGCCGGCGCGCCGCACGTGGTGCCGCTCTGCTATGCCCTGAGCCGCGACGACGTCTATTTCGTGGTCGACGAGAAGCCGAAAGCTCCGGGCGGGCGCGCGCTCAAGCGCCTGCGCAACGTCGTCGAGAATCCCGCGGTCGCGCTCGTGGTCGACGACTACGACGAGGACTGGACTCGACTCGCGTTTCTGCTGCTGCACGGCCGCGCCACGATCGTGGAGGATGCGCGCGAGCGCGCGCGCGCCCTACGGGCGCTCCGGGCGCGCTATCCGCAGTACCGGACGATGAACCTGACGGGGCCCGCCCACCCGGTCGTGCGCATCGTCCCGAGCCGCGCGCATCTCTGGCGCGCGAACGTCATTCGGCGAGACGACGGCGGGCGATCGTCGCCGCGCGCCGCCACAACGGGTCGTCCGACGACTCGGCGGCGGCGATCGCCGCTTCCGCGGCGCTGACGCCGCGGCCCACGTTCCCGAGCGCGCAGAGGGCGGCTCGGCGGACGCCGGGATCGGCGTCGGCGCGAGCGAGCGCCAACACGAGCGCGCACGCCTGCGCGGGAATCGGCTCGAGTCGAACGAGCACTGCGAGGGCAGCGAATCGGACACCGACCGAACGATCCGTGAGGCGGCGAAGCGTCGCCGCGGGCACGTCGGGATGCGCGGGGCCCGCGTTCCGGAGGGTGTACAGCGCCATCTTGCGGCGCACTGGGTCGACGTCGTCCGCCGCGGCAACCAGGGAAGGCATCACGAGCTCGCGATCGCTCCGGGCGCACCTGGCCAAGACCTCGGCAGCCGCCCACCGACGGTCGCCATCGGAGCCCCCCAGCGCTTCGAGGAGCGGCACCATCATTTCGGGCAGCGCGACACCCAAGCGGCCGAGCGCATAGGCCGCACCCCAACGCCAGTCGGCGTCGTCGGAGCCGAGCGCCGACCGCAGGCGTCGAACCGTCGCCATCCGTTGGGACGGTATCACCCGCTGCAGCAGGTCGGCCGCGAGGCGCTGCACGGCCTTCTCCGCGATCGCCAGGCAGTCGACGACGCACTCGATCGTGCTCTCGTCGAGGGGCTCCTCCGCCTCGGCGATCCGCTCGAGCTCGACGCGCCATCGGCGCACTTCAGCGGCATCGGCGGGAGCGACCCGCCCGCTCACGCCGGCAGCCCCTTCACGATCGTGTCGGCAACGACGCGGAGCGGTCCGACGCCGAGCAGGTAGTGCGCGGGGTCACCGAAGACAGCGTCGACCACGCGGGCGATGGCGCCACGCTCGGCCGGACAGAGCCGGAGCCGGTACTCGAGGCTCGCGATCGCCGGCGAGTCGGCGATGAAATCTCCGGCGAAACATACTTCCTTCAAGAACCGTCCTTGCTCGAGCGCAAAATTCGCCTCGAACACTCCGGTCTGGATGCCGGAGCTGCCGCTGAGCATGAGGTCGGGCCGCGGTCGGCGTTCGAGCATCCACGCGCGGTGCTCGCGCGCGGCAAGCGCGGTCACCGCCTGAGTCTCCAACGGCGACAGCGGCTCGGGGGCGATCACCACCCCGAACTGCTCCGCGAAGGCCTCGCGCACGAGGTTCCCGAGATCGTCGAGCGACGGGGTGTCGCCGATCTCCTCGCGCAGGCTCGTGCCGCCTTCGAGCGCGAGGAGATCCGCCTTGATGATGCCCGCCGTGTCCCACCGATCCAGAAGCTGAGCCACCGCGCTCAGCGGTCGATCGACTGCGACGATCGCTTCGAAGAGCAATCGACCCTCGTCGTCGGTCTCGAAGCTCACGGCGGCGATCGGCCGCCGATTCACCGTCACGAGGTCGCGCCCCGGGTAGAACGCGGGCAGACCGAGCTGCTTCAACGCCCGCATGACGCCGCGCACGTACCGGTTGGGCACCTGAAACGGAGCGAGCGCGAACGGATCGTCCGCGATCAACGCAGAGCGATGGGGTAGCAGGAGCGAGATGCCGAGGTATCCCTCGCCGAGGGCGAGCGCGCGGCCACCGGTGAGCCGCCGGACGAACGCTTCTCCGAGATCGAGCGCGTCCACCGGCGCGAGATGCCAGCGTCCCGCAGCAAGCACGTCGCCCGGAAAAGCGTAGACACGCAGAACCCCCGGGCGGGCACGCCGCCCGAGCGCCCCGAGCAGATAGCGGTCGGTCGCGACGCCGATGGACGGCGGGACCTCGGGTTGCAGGAGGTACCCGAGGCTGGTCACACGTCCCGTCTGCGGTCCTTTCATTCGGCGCCTATACCACAGCGCTCCCGATCGAGCCGCTAGGGAACCTCTGCACAGGTAGGTCCCGGCTACGGAGAAGGAGGGCGTCGTCCCGACCTTCGGGGCTCGGGACCTACCGCCTTGTCGGGAGTCACAGCTTCCGCTTGCGGCAACTCAGTGCGCGTCCCTGCAAGATATTGTCCGGCGTCCCTACTTCGCCGCACATCTTCGTACGACGCGGTGTCGGCGTACCTCGGGCGAAGGTGCGAGAGGTGTTGATCTTCCGCGCCCACGCCAGCGCGGGCCTGAATGGCTTGGCCGGCATGAAGGTTGCTTTCTCGAACCGAGACCATGATCGCCAAATCCGCCGAAGCTGCGCGACCCCTTTTCGATGTCTCCGTGCCTGATGCCCTGCTCCCGGAGCAATATTTCGACCGTCTTGCGGCGCGGACCTCGGACACCCCCGAGCGTCGGTTGCTCTTCGCGGTGCTGCTCGATGCGGTCATCCAGTTGCAACGCCGGAACACCTCGAGCTCGGCCGAGGCCGAACGATGGATTCGCAACGAGTCCGAATCGGATTTTCCTTTCTCGTTCCGGAACGTCTGCGAAGCGCTCGGTATCGAGCCGGGGTATCTCCAGCGCGGGTTGCTCTCGTGGCGCCGGAGCCAGCTCGGTACGATGCCCGGCATCCCGGTTCGGCAGCTGCGGACCTCGCACCGACGCGTGACTCCGCTCGGGCGGCGGCGCCGCCGGGCGGCCGTCGCCAGCTGACGCCTCGCGTACGGGATCGTTCGAAACGGCCGCAGCGTTCCGCGCTCAGGCTTCGGGCGTCGATGTCGGGGAAGACGCGTCGTCCTCGAGCGAGATCCCGTGTTTCCGAAGCTTCCGCTGGAGCGCCCACCGGCTGAGTCCCAGGATTCGCGCGGCACGAGACTTGTTGCCGTGCGTCTCTTGCAGCACGTGGCGGAGATGGAGGATTTCGAGGTCGCGGAGACGGCGCGTGGTCGCGACCTGCCCACTGGAGCCGGCGTGCTCCGCCAGAGGTGGCGGCAGGTCGTGCACCTCGATCGTGGGGCCGCTCGCGGCCGTCGCGGCAGCCGCCACGACCGTTTTCAGCTCGTCGAGGTTTCCAGGCCACTCGTACGAGAGCAGCGCCTCCTCTACCGGGCGCGCGATCCCGAGCTCCCGGCCCCGATCCCGCCCAATGCCGGCCGCGAGCTCGCGCGCGACCAGCACGGCGTCACCGCGGCGCTTCCGAAGCGGCGAAAGCTCGAGGGTCGCGGCGCCGAAATGCCGATACAGGTCCGCGCGAGGATCGCTCGGATCGGGGCTCGGGCTCGTCGGATGCGGATAGCCGACGACGATCCGGAGGGGACGCTGCTCACCCGAAGCGACGGTCGTCTCCTCCAGAATCGTGGAGAGTGCCGCCGCCACGTCGGCGGCGAGCGCCGTCACGTCGTCGATGAAGAGTGTTCCTCCATCTCCCGCAGTGTAAACGCTGCGCAGCTCCGCGACGGTGAGCGCGCTCGCGTCGACCGGTACGAATGACGCATCCGGGCGTCCCTGATCGTGGAGCGCACGAGCCACTTCTTCGTGCTCGGTTCCGCGCTCGCCCACGATCATGACGGGCGTCCGATACCGCGCGAGACGGCGGATCGCATCGACGACGCCGACCATGTGCGGGTCACGCGTGAGCAATGCGCCGAGGTGGGCGCCGCCATTCATGATGCGGTCGAGGACCGCGCTGCGCTCGCGCAAACGATTGGTCTCGACGATGTGATCCACCACGACGACGAGGCGCTCGGCATCGATCGGCTCGCCGAACACGTCGTAGGCGCCCGCGGCGAGCGCCTCGTGCCCGAGCTCGGGCGAATCGACGACGGCCACGACCGCAGTGGCGTCGTCGAAGGCATTCACCTCGGCGACGAGGTTCGGGCCGGCGCCATGCAGCATGCCCTCCACCGGAACCACGAGATCGAACGGCCCGTCGCCGAGCACGTCCAAGGCTCTCGGGACGCTTTCCGCCTCGCGGACCCGCAAACCCTGATTCCTCAGGATTTCCACCAAAGGTCGACGCTTTGCAGCGTCGGAGGCAACGATGAGCGCGCGCGGCTGCACGCTCGCTGTTCTGACCGTATCGCGTGCGTCGTTCATGATGGGGCGATCTTGCCAACACGCGCATATGTTGACCACCCCCGCATCGCGGTCCGAATTTCTCACCCTGACAGGGGATAGACTTCGCCGATCCAATCGTCGATGCGTTGCCACTGGTCATACAGCCAGCGCACCCGAGCGGCGGCGTCCGCCGGAACGTCCCGGTGTGAGACGCGCCAAAAGCGCACGCGGATCGTGCGGCCGACGAGCGTTCCCCTCATCAAATCCGACGGCGAGCCGGCGGCTTCGAAGCCGGCGTGCCCGCACAGCAGAACGTCGGCGTCGTGGTTGCGCCCGAGGAGACCGAGCGGACCGCCGACGCGCGGAGGGAGGACGTGCCGCAATCGCGTCGCGCGCGCGACGAGAGCCGCATCCTCGTGCGCGGCGAGCTTTTCGAGAGCGCGCACGCGCTTGCTCGCGGTGAAGCGCGTCCCCTCCGGATAGATCAGCACGCCATCGCGCGGCCCGAGGTCGTCCATGAGCCGTTGCACGACCGCGACCTCACGCGCGCTTTCGCCGGAGTCGCGGCGGACGAAGGCGTTCGGCAAACGATGACCCACGATGTCGAGGCAGGGATCCCAGAGGAGCTCCGCCTTCAGCACGAAGCGGAGCGCAATGCCGTGGCGACGCGTCACGCACACGACCGGCAGCAGGGTATCGGCGTGACTCACGTGACGGATGAAGACGAGAATCGGTCCCGGAGAGATCAGCTCGTCGCCTTCCACGACCGTCCGAAACGCGAAGATCCTTTCCGCCGCGCGATACAACGCGTGTGCCCACCACGCCTGGAGGGCGACGTTGCGCTCCACGAATCGCGCCCGGGGTGTCCCGAGCCACGGGCCGCTCACGAGCCAGAGCGCGCTGGCGGCTACGACGCCGACGCACTCGCAGACGAGATAGACCGTCAAGTAGGCGACACAGCGGAGCACCGGCCACGGTCCTCCGCGAATCGCGTCCGTCGCGGCGGCCAGCACGAGAACGACCGGCAACATCGACGCCCAGAGCGCCGTCGCGACCACCAGCATTGGAAGCGTGATCGCGCGCCGTCGCCACACCGTCAGGAGCGTCCGAGAAGCTGCGCCTTCAACGAGGGGTCGATCGCGTTCGGACCGAGCCAGATGGCAAACAGCGCCGCCGCAAAATCCCCACCCGCGATCGTGCCGAGCGACGTGCCGTTGAGCGCGAGCTCGGTGCCGGTGCCCGGCACGTAGGTGAGCGTGTACCGGTCACCTGGACGGACGTCGCGATACATCGCGTTCAACGCGTCGATGCGCGGACGGAGCTTCGCGACCGCGTCGGCGGAGACGTTGGCGGCGATGCCCTCGTTCGTCGCGCCTGCGAACCCCGCCGCCTTGATCGCGTAGAAGTATTCGATCTCGAGACGCTTCGGGGCGTCGGCGAGGACGTCGTCGGCGCGCGCGCCGTCCCCGAGGTAGAGCGCCGCCACATATGCCTTGATGACGTAGCGGTAGCGCATGAGCCCGACGTCGTTGAGACGCATCCGGACGGAGCCGACGCGAACGTCGTCGGCGAACCGGACGCCTTCGATCTCCTTCGCGGTCGCGACGGCCGATCCGAGAAGGACGGCCACCGTGATCGCGGCAAGCAACGTCGATGTCGACCTCGGCCTCGTCATCGCGGCGGCGTCCCATCAGTAGCACATTGGCCGCCGAAGATCTCGCGAATGCTGGCGCGGCGGAAATCGAAGATCGTAGCGACGTCCTTCGCGACCAAACCGCCGGCTACGAGGCCGCCCAGGGCACCGAGCGGCAGCTCGTAATGCACCCGATCGCGAATGATGGTGCCGCCCTCGTACGGCTCGAACGCGTGGGTGTGCTCCCACCGGTGGTACGGGCCCCGGGTCTGCGTATCGACGAAGGAGCGCCCGGGATTCCAGTCTTGGATCAGGCTCTGCCAGCGTACCGGAACCCCGTGGAGCGACAGCCGATAATCGATGCGCGTGCCCGTCTGGAGCTCGGGCGTGCTGACCGCGAGGATGCGGAACTTCAAGAACGGCGGCGTGATACGTTCGAGGTTCCGCGCATCGGCGAAGAATCGAAACACCTCCGCCGGCGGTCTTGGTACCCATTGCTCGGTCTCGAGCGTCGTGGCCGTGTCGTGTGTGACGTCGACCAGCGCCGCCGCGAGCGCGGGATGGCGGAACCGAAAGCCGCATGCGTGCGCCGCAGCCGGAGCCACGCGTTGCCCGTCGAGCAACACCCCTGCCATCTCCCCGAGCGCGAGCCGCAGCGGGAGCGCCGGCACCGGCACGAACGCCGGGCGTGCGAGCACGCGGGCGAGGGTCGTCGCGAAGTCGGCGTTGGTCACCGGATTCGGGGCCACGCCGTTCACGACGCCGCGAACGGCGGGCCGCGCGAGCGCGAACGCGACCAGTTCAACGAGATCGTCGAGGTGGATCCAGCTCATCCACTGCCGACCACCGCCGATGCGCCCGCCGACGCCCAAGCGAAACGGCGGCACGATCCGGGCGAGCGCGCCGCCGCCACACCCGAGAACGACGCCGATGCGGATGGCGACCGTCCGGATGCCGAGCGTCTCGGCGGCGGATGCCTCGTGCTCCCACGCCGCGCACACGTCCGCCAGAAAGCCGGACCCCTGCGGAGAGCGCTCGTCGACCACCTCATCGCCGCAATCACCGTAGAACCCGACGGCGGAAGCCGAGACGAGAACCTTCGGGCGATGCGCGGCGGGCAGACCGGCGATTCCCCGCACCAACGTTCGCGTGGCATCGACGCGCGAACGGCGAATCAGATCTTTTCGTCGCGCCGACCAGCGCGCGTCGCCGATACCGGCTCCCGCGAGGTTGACGATCGCGTCCACACCGGCGAGCACGGTCGGCTCGAGCACGTCGTGCTCGGGATCCCACATCGCCAACCGACAACGCACCGGCAGCACGCGTTCCGCAGCCGCGCGTTCCCGGGTCAGCGCCACGACTCGATACCCCGCGGCGAGCAGATGCGCGACGAGTCGCCGGCCGACGAACCCGGTGGCGCCGGTCACGGCCACAGTCATCGGCACCTCGAGGCCGCGATGGACGTCGCGTTCGTCTGCGGTCCTCGCTCGCCCCACTGGCGTCCGGCGACCCGAGGCGCCACGCGTCGCGATCGAGGAAGGGCGGAGGCCTTCGGCACCGGGGCACGCTTCGCGGTGTCGAGTGGCGTCGGCATCGTGCTCGGCACCCACTTTCCGGATGGGACGGGTCTCGTCAACGTCCTCGGATCGTTCTCGGCGGCAACCGACGTGATCGGCCCACACTGGCCAGGGACTCACGGCCTCTTCCGTGCTCACCACGCGGGTCGTGATCCCGCAGTAAGTCAGGGCGCGTCGCCGGCGACCTTCGGCGTCTCGGTCGTCACGAGTGTCGTCGCAGGTTTCATGGGACTCACCGTCGCGCCGTCTAGGGAACCTAGTCCGTGGCCGAGCGGTCGACGGCGACACGCACGTAGGTCACGCCGAAGCGTCCGGCTCCGCCGGCGCACTGCGCCGCGAGGCCGAGCTCGTTGTTGCCGACCCGAAGTACTCCTTTGGGAATCGCGACCCGGTATTCCCGCCAGCCGACGAACGGAACGAAACGTCCGAGCCTTCGCCCGTTGAGCGTCAGCACGACGTGCGTGCACGAACGGCGATCTTTCTGCGGACGGCCCGCGAGCGCGAGGCACAATGGCGAGGCGCTCGCCACATCGGCACCGACGTCGAAGGAGAGCGCGGCCTCGCCTTCGAGCCACACGTAGGATCCGAACGGACGCTCCAAGCCGGCCTCGCGCCAGTTGCCGTGCCGCGGCGACGACATCTCGGGCCCGACGTCGACGTCGAGGAGCGCGGCACGTCGACCGACGAGCGGCGACGGCAGCTGCCACCCACGATCACCGAGGCGATGATCGACTGCCAAGGTGGCGACGCCGAACCCCGCGAGCAGCAAGGGCGCGAGCACCGGGCGTCGCGCGAGCGCCGGCGTCGCGAAACCCACGAGCACGACGGCACTCAGTACCCCGCCGACGACGTCGCTCGTCCAATGTCGACCGAGAAGGATCCGCCCGACGACGAGCGTCGCCGCCGCAACGGCCGCCGCCGCACACCACCGTCCGCGACGACGGAACCCGTACGTGAGCGCCATTACCGCGATGGCCGCCACGAGGCCGTTCATCACGTGCGCGCTCGGAAAGCTGTAGCCGATCGTGAGATCGGGAAGCGCGCTGGGGCGGTCACGGGTGAAGACGTGTTTCAGCATCTTGCTGGCGAGGAGCCCGAGCAGCCACGTCGCGAGCCACGACCACGCCGCTCGCGCTCCGAAGCGTCGACCGTGCAGGGCAAGCGCTGTCAGGAGCAGCATCGCCAGCGTGGTCGTGGCCAACCCCACGAGCCGCTCGACCAGGACGTCGGTGCCGCATCCGCGCCATGACAACACCGCGCGCCAGACCGCGTCGTCGCAGGCGACCCAGCGATCCAGCGATCCGAGGAGCGCGACGAGTCCACCGAGCGCCGCGACGGCGATCATCGCTCGGCGGTTCGATGAGAGCCCCGGAGGCGGCACGTCGGCGGCGTCACTCACGACGTTCGTCACACGCGCCCGCGGACTTCCGAGCCGGCGGACGCATGGTATCGTTCACGCTCGGAGGTACCCGCGCGGTGTCGATCCAATTCTGGTTCGAGTTCGCAAGCACGTATTCGTATCCCGCCGCCATGCGGATCGGCGCACGCGCAGCCGCCACGGGCATCGCCGTGGACTGGCGGCCGTT
Organism: uncultured delta proteobacterium; assembly: GCA_963774015.1. Lineage (GTDB taxonomy): Bacteria > Desulfobacterota > Binatia > UTPRO1 > UTPRO1 > UTPRO1. The sequence continues at coordinate 538,399 of CAVZDH010000009.1, read as the reverse complement.
TCTGCTCGGACCGATCTTCCGAGCGCAGGGGTGGAACGACTCGCCGTTCAACGTCTATCCGGTCAAGGGCCGATACATGTGGCGCGATCTCGAACGGATCTGTCGCAAGGAAGGCCTGCCGCTGCAACATCCGTCGCGCTTCCCACGTCCGAGCCTGATCGCAGCGCGCGTCGCGTGCATCGGGGCGTCGGAGCCATGGGGCCCGGAGTTCGTCAGGGCGACGTATCACGCCAATTTCGTCGAGGATCGCGACATCGGAACGCCGGAGGTCGTCGGGACGATTTTGACCGGCCTCGATCAGGACGCATCGGCGCTGCTTGCGCGCGCGGAGACGGCGGACGTGAAGGCCGCGTTGCGCGCCAATACCGACGCGGCAGTCGCGCTCGGAGTCTTCGGCGCGCCGAGCTTCGTCGTGAACGGGGAGCTCTTCTGGGGCAACGACCGGCTCGACGACGCGCTTGCTTGGGCCGTCCGTAACCGCTGAGCGGCGACCGGTAGTCATTCGAGCGCGGCGCCGAGGGAGTGGTCGCACCAGGGATCGAACCTGGGACCTCCTGCGTGTGAAGCAGGCGCTCTAACCAGCTGAGCTATGCGACCGTCACGGCGCGAAACGACGGACGCTCGTAGCACACGTGTCGCCGGGTTGCGAGATCGAGCGTCATTTCCGCTTGCGAGATCCCATGTCGCGCGCACGCTCTTCGAGCCTGCCGGAACGGGTGTCCAGCAACACGTAGCACCAACGGCGCCCGCCTTCGTCGTCGGGCTGTACCTGGCACGGCACGTCGTCCTTCACCAGGACATACCGCCCGTTCTCCTCGGGACGCTTCCCCGAGAAGCGCCACATCAGGAAGAGCACAAGCAGCAGCACGAGGATCCACCGCCAACGCTGCTGCCCCCAAGCGACGACGTCGTTCGTTGCGAACGCTCCCGCGGAACCGGAATCAGGCAAGGATCGGAACCTCCTCGGTGAAGATCAGCGTGGTGTGCTCGAGGTCGATGAAACGGGCCTCGTCGGCGCGTGCCGCTGCGTACTCGGGCGAGGCAACGGCGCGGCGCACGGCGTCCAGGTCGTCGAACCAGGCCTCCGCGGCCCCGTCGAAAGCGTCAGCGTCACGGCCGCTCGCGATCACATGACACTGCACATAGCGACGCAGTCCGGGAATGCGCCCCGCGATCGCACCGTGCACCTCGCGCCAGTAGCGGTGGAAATCCTCGCGGGACATGTCGGATTTCCGACGAATCAAGTAGATCGCCTTCACCATCGCGGATGCCGGGGCCGGATCCTAGCGAAGCGCCGGAGGCCGCTCAATCGAAGCGCACTGCTGACGACGTGCTGGGCAATGCTCCGCGTCGGTGGTCATTGGCGCGGCAGGCGCCACGTGCACGACGCGTCGAACCGCCCTCCGTAGCCTCCACAATCCAAGGCTTCTGCGGGTCGGCGCACGCCGTCACCGACGGCACGACCCTTGCTGACCTGCCGTTCGCAAGGAGGACCCAATGTGATCAACCGGCTCTTCACCGGCAGTCGTTGCAAGAACGTCCGGCCGATCGCGCATCCGGGGGGTGCCATCGATCGTCACACCTGCGGCACGATCCGCTACGGCTTGGAGAATCTCGGACGCGATCTGGTCATGGTGGATTGGGATACCGGGAAGGCCTCGATGGTGTTCCCGTCGGACATCGAGTTGCTGACACCGGCGGCCTTCGAAGCGGTCGGAGCCTGACCAGACTCAGCGATTCAGCACGTCACGGCGAAGCGTCAGCCCGCCGTCGACGGTGAGGACTTGCCCGGTTACGTAGTTGTCGGGCTCGAGGAAGAAGCGAATCGCGCGAACGACGTCTTCGGGTCGGCCGAAGCGCCGAACGACTCCGCCGCTCACGAACCGATCGTATTTGCCGGCACGGATGCTGGCTTCGGCCATCCCCGCGGCCGTGACCCCCGGTGCAACCACGTTGACGCGTACGTCGGAAGCACCGCCGTACTCTTTGGCGAGCAGACGCGCGGCATGGATCAATGCCGCCTTGGGCACCGCGTAGCCGAGACTGCCCTCGAAGAGCGCTGTGCCCTGCATGGTCGAGAGCAGGACGACGGCACCTCCGGACGTGGCGGTGCATGCGACCGCGAAGCTCCGCGCCAGCAGGATCGGCCCGACGTAGTTGGCGCTGAGCGACGCCTCGATCTCCGACTGCGTCGCGGCCCCGCTCGCCGGACGTGCCGGGTCGCCGGCGAGCACGACCAGAGCGTAGGGGTCTCCGAGCGACCGCGCTGCTTCGAGAAGGGCGTCACGCGTCGGTTCGTGTGCGAGATCGCCACCGACGATCGCCACGGGGGCATCCCCGTCGCCGCGGAGCTCGGCCGCCAAGAGCTCGGCGCGCTCTCGCCGCTCGCGATAGCCGATCACCAACGGCGCCCCCTCGGCATGCAACGCACGCGCAAGCGCCGCGCCGATGCCGCCGCTTCCGCCCGCCAGCACGCAGACGCGACCTGCCAACGTGTGCGTGTCAGGCATTGCCGTCACCTCCGAGTCGAATCGGTTCGCCGTTGCCGAACACGCTGAGCTCCCCAGGTCGACATGGGGTCCACGTCTCGTCGCGGGTCAGCGGCTGCGTCGCCACGACCACGACTTTGTCGCGGGGCGTCGTATGCTGGCTGAAGTCGACCTCGAGATCCGCATCCACCAGCGCGGCACGCGAGAACGGGGCACGGCGTTGGAGCCAACAGAGCTTGTTCGTACAGTAAGCGTAGAGATGCCGTGCGTCGCACATCAGAAAATTGAATCGGCCGTACGCGGCGATCTCGTCCGCCAGAGCGGCGATGAGACGCCGGAGTTGCGCCGAGGGGGGCGGCTTGCAAAATCGGCGGCGGACAGCGTCGAGGATGTAGCAGAACGCGTGCTCCGAATCCGTCGTCCCGATCGGCGAATAGAACTCGAGTGGCTTTCGCTTGATGCCGTTCAGGTAGCCGTTGTGCGCGAAGACCCACGTCCGACCCCAGAGCTCGCGCTGGAACGGATGGGTATTCTCGATACATACGCGCGAGCGCGTCCGACGTCGGATGTGCGAGATCACGTTGGTGCTCTTGATCGGGTATTGCTCGACCAGCCGGGCGATCTCACTCGAGACCGAGGGGACGACGTCATGGAAAAGTCTCGCGCCCTTGCCTTCGTAGAACGCGATGCCCCACCCATCCTGATGCGGGCCGGTTCGGCCGCCGCGCTGACGGAAGCCGGCGAACGAGAAGGTGATATCGGTCGGCACGTTGCAGTTCATGCCGAGCAGCTCGCACATGGGGAACCGTAGATAGAGGATGGCGCCGAGCGGCTCAACTCGAGGCGATTCTGATGACGAGCGCCATGGCCTGTGCCATGGGGGAAATCCGCGTGCAACTGTAATTGCCTGTCTTGCCGCCCTTTGCTAAGCACACGCGCTCGTGAATCTGCTATCGAAGCGTATTCCAGGAGGTCTTCGATGAATCGAACGCTCGCATTCCACGGATTGTTGCTCGCGGTCGTCGCGATGCTCGCAGCCGCGTGCACCAAGTCGCCTGAAAAGCCGGCCGCGAAGCCGACCGCAACCGCGGCTCCAGTAGCTGCGACTCCCATGGCGCAGGCTCCCGCGGCGCAAGGCGAGGCTCCTGCGGACGAGCTGTACGTGGACCTCGAAGGCGATCCCGATGAGGGCGCTCCCCCTCTCACCGTGAAATGGACGAGCACCGTCGAAGACGGAACTCCTCCTTACACTTACAAATGGGACTTCGGTGACGATACGCCCGCGTCGACGGAAGCGAATCCCACCCACGTCTATCAGAAGGAAGGCGAGTTCACGGCGACGCTCACCGTAAACGACTCCAAAGGGCTCAGTGGCTCGGAGGAATACGACATCCTGGTCGAAAAAGACGACGAATGATCGTTCGCACCGTTGGGGGGTTGACTCTTTGACGCGCCGTGTTAATCATCTCCTGGATTGAACGTCAGATCAGGAGGTAGCGATTTCATGGCAGAGACAAAGACCGACGGGGGCCTGAAAGCCCGCCTGGAGCAAGTGCAGGGCACGCTCAAGCGCGTCCAAGCCGAGGGCGAGCGGGTCGTCGGACGAATCCGCAAGGACGCGGGCGAGCTCCTCAGCAAGAATCGACAAAAGGCCGTGCAGGATCTCATCGCGCAGGCGCAGAAGCTGCGCAGCGACCTGCAGAAGCGAGCGGAGCGTGCCGTCAAAGATCTCGAGGAGCGCGGCCAGCGTGTGGTCGCGATGATCGAGAAACAGGCCGAGAAGGGCGTCGAGCCGATCATCCGCGGGCTCAACCTTCCGACGCGCGACGAGCTGGAGAAACTGAAGAAACGTCTTACGCAACTCGAGAAGCGTCTCGACGAAATGGCGGGCAGCAAAGCCGCCTGACGGGCGAAGGTTCCATGCGACGCCCGTTGGAACGACCGCGGCGTCACATCGACGGGTCACCAAGCTTGCTCACCGGCAGGGGGGAGTTGTCTTCTTAGGACGGACTTTGGTCGCTCGCTCGAGCGACTGCCGGTGAGCAGGATCGTCGCGGCGCCTCACTTCTTCTGGCGTTTCCCCCACCCGCCCCCACCGGGGGTTTCGAGTCGCACTCTGTCGCCGGGCTCGACGCGCATGTTGATCTTGCTCGCAAGGCGACGCGGGCGACCGTTGCGCACGAGAGCATTCCGACCCCGCCGCCCGGAAGTGCCGCCGGCGAGCCCCCACGGCGCGCAGCGTCTCCGCTCGGTCAACAGCGTGACCTCGGCATGCTCGAGCACTTCGAGCTCGCGGACGAGACCGTCTCCTCCACGGAAGCGGCCGCCGCCGCCGCTTCCGCGACGGATGCGATACGCCGTCACGCGAAACGGATAGTAGGCTTCGAGCGCCTCGATCGGCGTGTTGTAGGTGTTCGTCATGTGGGTGTGGACGCCCGACGCGCCGGCACCGTTGGGGCCAGCGCCCGCCCCACCCGCCACGGTCTCGTAGTACGAAAAGGCTCGGGCACGGCCGCGGTCGAAACCGCCGATCGCGAGGTTGTTCATCGAGCCGCAGCTGGCAGCCGGGATGCGATCCGGTGCCGCGGTCGCGAGCGCGCGCAATACGACGTCGACGATACGTTGCGACGTCTCGACGTTACCGCCCGCAACGGCCGCCGGAAACTCCGCGTTGACGACGCTTCCTCGCGGCGCACGGACGTCGAGACGACGCATGACACCGTCGTTCGCGGGAATCCTCTCGCGTGCGAGCGACATGAAGACGTAGACCACGGCGGACAGCGTGATCGCGTAGTTCGCGTTCAGGCTGCCTTCCACCTGAGGAGCCGAGCCCGCGAAGTCGACCCGAGCGCGGCCTCCGGCTATTTCCACGGCAACCCGGATGGGTACCGCAGCGTCGCGAATGCCGTCGTCGTCGAGCACGTCGGCGGCACGATAGATCCCACGTGGCAGCTCACGGAGCGTCGCGGCCATGAGACGCTCGCTGTACCGCTGCAATTCGTTCATACCACGCGCTAGGACGCGGGCACCGAGCTCGTGCGCGAGCTCACGAATGCGTTCGGCTCCAACCGCGAGGGCAGCGCGTTGTGCATCGAGATCGCCGCGACGCTCGTCGGGCACACGGGTGTTCGCGAGGAACAGTCCCATGACGTCCCGATCGAGCGACCCGTTCCTGACCAGACGCACGGCCGGAAGACGAAAACCTTCTTGATAGATTTCGCGCGCGAGCGGCATAGACCCGGGAGTCATGCCGCCGATGTCGGCATGGTGCGCACGATTCGCAACGAATCCGAGCAGCCGACCGGCGGTCGAGTGGACGGGCGCGACGAGCGTGAGATCGGGGAGATGCGTCCCGCCCGCAAACGGATCGTTCAGCGCAATGACGTCGCCGGGCGCAGGCCGATGCGCGGCGAGCGCGGCGCGAACCGAGAGCGGCGTCGATCCGAGGTGCACCGGGATGTGGGCTGCTTGAGCTACGAGGCACCCCTCGACGTCGAAGACAGCACACGAGTAATCGTGTCGCTCTTTGATGTTGGGCGAGAACCCCGCTTGTCCGAGCCGGACTCCCATCTCTTCGGCGACCGCCGCGAGGCGATGATTCAGCACTGCGAGCCCGACGGGATCGGAATGGCGCGAGGCGGTCATCGCCGCTCCAAGTGCAAATGGCCTTCCGAGTCGATGACGCCGTGCCAGCTCGGGGGAATGAACGTGGTCGAGCTGTACTCGACGATCAGCGCCGGACCCGAAAGTCTGGTCCCGGGCGGCAGCACCTTTCGGTCATGGCGCCTCACCGCGATCATCTTACCCCGCCACGCGAGCCGATGACTCGTTCCGACCGGCGCGAGGCGGGCGCGAGCGACCCTGGGACGACGCGGCGGGTTCCCTGCCTCCTCGCTGATCTCCACACGGAGGGCGAGCACCTCCACCGTGCGGCCGGCATCCGCGTGCCCATAGGCGCGACCGTGAGCGACGTCGAATCGAGCACGTAGATCGGGGCCGAGAGGGATCTCGAGCTCGTGAGCCTGGCCGACGTACCGAACGCGCGCGAGCACCCGGCAGACGACCGCGCGACGCGCAACACCGTCCGCAACCAGCTCCGCGATGCCCCGACGGCGCCACGGTGCCGCAAGACGCAGCAATTCGCTCGGCGCAGGATCGATGCGTCTGATCGTCGCAAGGAACTCACGCGAGCGCGGGGCCGCGGCCATACCGGCCGCCGACAGCACACCGGGAGCCGCGGGAATCAGCACACGTCGCATGCCGAGCTCGCTCGCGAGCTCACACGCGTGCACGGCCGCCGCACCGCCGAAAGCGATCAGCGTGAAGGTGCGCGGATCGTGACCACGCTCCACCGAGATTACCCGCAAGGCACGAGTCATGGCGGCATTCACGACCCGCACGACACCCTCCGCCGCACGCAGCGGACCGAGATGCAGGCGACGTGCGAGCGTCGCGATGGCCGCCTCCGCTCGCGCCGGGTCGAGCGCCATCGTCCCGCCGAGAAAATGGCGCGCATCGAGCCGTCCCAACACGAGATTCGCGTCCGTGACCGTCGGCTCCGTCCCGCGCCCGTAGCAGGCCGGCCCCGGATCGGCGCCCGCGCTCTCCGGGCCGACTTGCAACGATCCTCCGGCATCACGCCGCGCGATCGATCCACCGCCCGCACCGACGGTGTGAATGTCGATGACCGGCACACGCAGCACCATGCGATCGACGACACAGTCGGGACGGCGGGGGACTTCGCCGGCGATCAACGCCACGTCCGTCGACGTGCCGCCCATATCGATCGTAAGGGCCTTCGCAATGCCGAGACGTGCCGCCAGCGCCGTCGCCCCGACCACACCGCCCGCGGGCCCCGACAATATGGTTCGGACCGGCTCGCGCGCGGCGAGGGCGGGCGACGCGGCGCCGCCGTTCGATTGCATCACGCGCAGCCGGCGGCCCGGAAGTCCCCGCGCCAGCCGGTCGAGGTGCCGACTCATGACCGGGGCGACGTACGCGTTCACCACGCACGTGCTGGTACGCTCGTACTCGCGATGCTCCTGCACCAACGCGTGCGACAACGTCACGGGCACGCCGAGGACGCGGAGCGCACGTCCAATGCGACGCTCGTGCTCGGGCCGCGCATACGCATGCAGCAGGACGACCGCGACGGCCTCGGGCCGCCGCCTGCGGAGTGTTCGCACCAACCGTCGCAGCTCGGCCGGCACGAGGGCCGTGAGCACGCGCCCGTCGAACGTCGTCCGCTCGCGCACGCCGATTCGGTCCGGGCGGCCGACGAGCGGAGGCACCAGGCGCGGCTCCAAGGCGTAGATGTCCGGACGCGCCTGCCGTCCGATTTCGAGCACGTCTTCGAACCCGGCGGTCGTGAGCAAGCTGACACGCGCACCACGACGTTCGAGCAATGCGTTGGTGGCGACGGTGCTCCCGTACGTGATCTCGCCGTCCCAACCGTCGGGGAACAGATCCGAGAGACCGGTGAGGACCGCTCGTGACGGGTCGTCGGGCGTCGACAACACCTTGTGGATGCGCACCGCGCTGCCGTCACGGACCACGAAGTCCGTGAAGGTGCCCCCGGTGTCGATGCCCACCTGCAACGGACGGCGCGCCATGCGATGCGCGGGCATCAGGCAAAAAAATGCCGCAGGATCTCGAACGACCCTGCGGCTGGACGTGGGCGCACGAGCGCGATCAGGCGACCGCTGCCTTCTCGGACTTCTTACCGCCCTTGTCGGACGTCTTCGTCGTCTTCGCGGGAGCCTCGCTGGTGCTCGCGTCGCTCGCAGCGCTCGTTGCGGCGTCCGATTTCTTGTCGTCGCTCTTCTTCTCGCTCTTCCCGCCGCCGCCCTCCCCCTTGCGTGCGTAGTCGGTGATGTACCAGCCGCTGCCTTTGAGATGGAACGTCGTCGAGGAGATGAGCTTGGTCACTTTACGGCGGCAGGTCGGACAGGTGGTCAGCGGCTTGTCGCTGATTCTCTGCATCGTCTCGAAGTCGCCGCATTTGCTGCAATGATACTCGTAAATAGGCATACTGCCTCCGCTTTTCGATCGGCAACCTCTAGCCACGACGCCCTGCATTGTCAACGTCGGGGACCGGCAGCCTCTGCACTCGCAGGCGGAGTTCGGCCTCGGAACATCCGTGAACGGCGACCCGTTTGTCGCGACCGCGCACCCCATGAACCACCTCGAGGTCTGCGCGTCGGAGGCCGAGCGAACGCGCCAACAGGTCGATCAACGCACGGTTGGCCGCGCCTTCGACGGGCGGAGCGGTGATCCGTGCCCGCAGCGCACCGGCGGCGTCGCGGGTGAGGGCGTTCGTTCGTGCTCTCGGAATCACACGGACTTCGAGGACGACGGCCATGCCTCCTCGCTCATTGCATCCGGAACGCGATCTGCCTCAGCGTCTGCACGAGGAAGCTCTGCAGGAACATGATGCCGATGAACACGACGATCGGCGAGAAATCGATGCCGCCGCCGTAGACGGGCAACACGCGTCGGATGCGATACAATACCGGCTCCGTCATCGCATAGATCGCGCGCACGATGGGATTGTACGGATCGGCGTTCACCCACGAGACGACGACGCGCGCGATGATGATCCACGAGTAGATCTGCAGCACGTATTCGACCACGAGGGCGAGGGCATCGAGCAGGTTTCCGAGCACGAACATGCATTCCTCCTCAACTGCGGCCGAGCTCGCGACCGCGACGCGTCGCCGCCGCGATCGCCGCCGCCACGGCCTCCACGAATCCCCGCTCGTCGAGCGCGCCGAGACCCGCCAAGGTCGTACCGCCGGGCGACGACACCATCGCTCGGAGCTCCTCGGGCGGCCGTCCGGTCTCCTGGAGCATCACCGCGGCCCCGCGCAGCATTTGGTACGTGAGTCGGCGAGCGACCGCCTCGGACAACCCCTCGGCGACCGCGCCGGAGATCAATCCTTCCGCGAACCGATAGACGTACGCGGGACCGCTACCGGAAAGACCCGTCACCGCATCCATCAGCGTCTCGTCCCTAACACGCACCACGTCGCCGACTCCACCGAAGAGCTCGGCGGCCCGCCGCTCGTCGGCGGCGGTCGCGTAGGTACCGCGCACCACCACGGTGACGCCTTCGCCGACGAGAGCCGGCGTATTCGGCATCGCGCGCACGACGCGCACACGCCCGCCGAGCCCCTCCTCCAGCCGACGGGTCGCGATGCCTGCCGCGATCGACACGAACAGGTGACGTCGCGTTACGCACGGACGAATCTCCGCGAGCACGTGCTGCATCACTTGCGGCTTCACCGCGAGCACGACGATGTCGCTCTCCGCGACGAGCGTCGGATTGTCGGGCGCACGCCCGACGCCGTGCGCGCGGGAGAGCTTCGCGAGCTGACGCGCATCCGCGTCGCTCGCCCAGAGATCGCGCGACCGATACCGCTTCGTCGCGAGCAAGCCTTTGACCAAGGCACCGGCCATGTTGCCCGCTCCCACGAACCCGAGTGCGCGCGTCGACGTGCGGCCTTTCGCTCTCATGTCGTCCTTTCTCGCGGTCCGAAGATCGCGGTACCGACCCGGATCAGGGTCGCGCCTTCTTCGATCGCCGCCTCGAAATCCGCGCTCATCCCCATCGAGAGCTCCGGCAGCCGCGTCGCATCCTCTTGCCGATCGCGCAGCGCGCGCAGCGCGCGAAAGCAGCGGCGCGCGTCCTCCGGGCCGGAGGGAGCAGGAATCGCCATCAGACCGCACACCCGGAGCCAGCCGTGTCCACGGACGCGCGAGAGAAAGTCGGGAAGGTGGGCCGGCGCGATGCCGTCCTTGGTCACCTCACCGTCGAGGTTCACCTGCACGAGGACGGGCACGATCGAGGCGCGACGTGCGCCCGCGGCATCGAGCGCCGCCGCCACGCGAAGGTCGGCCAGCGAATGCACGAGGTGGGCTTCGGCGACGGTCGCGGCCTTGTTGCGTTGGATGCGACCGATGAAGTGCCAGGCGATGTCGGAGCGATCCGCGAGCTCCGCGCGCTTCTTCATCCACTCTTGGACGTAGTTCTCACCGAAGGTCGAGAGCCCCGCGGCGAGGGCGGCGCGCACGAGCCCGGCGGCCTTGCCTTTGGTCACCCCGACGAGGCGCACCTCGGAGCGCGCTCGGCCCGCGCGGCGACACGCCGAAGCGATGCGCTCCTCGACCGCCGCCACGCGTGCGCTCAGAGCATCCGCCATTGCCGGAGCCACGCCGCCACCTCGGGAAGCGGCAGACCGATCACGTTCGTGTAGGAGCCCTCGACTCGGTCCACGAGATGTGCCCCTTCGCCTTGGATGGCGTAGGCGCCCGCGCGATCGAACGGCTCGCCGGTCGCAACGTACGCATCGATCTCGTCGCGCGTGAGTGAGCGGAACGCGACGGGCGTTCCGATCACCATGCGCTCGGCCACGGCCCCTCCCGGGCCGACGAGGGCCACGCCGGTGAAGACGACATGCGTGCGCGCCGCCAAGGTCGTCAGCATGGACACCGCCTCCGCGACGTCTTTCGGTTTCCCGAGCGGCGTCGCATCGAGCGTCACGACCGTGTCGGCCGCGAGGACCCACGCATCGCGCCGACGCGCCGCAACCGCCACCGCCTTCTCTTCCGCCATGCGTCCAGCGAACGCCTCCGGCGCCTCGTCGGGTCGCGGGATCTCCTCGATGTCCGGCACGTCGACGTCGAAGGGCCGACCGAGCTTTTCGAGCAACCAGCGTCGGCGCGGCGAGGCCGACGCGAGCACGAGCGCAGGAAGCGTCGACCCAGACATCGCGTCGTCGTGCCGAAGGCGTTTCGAGGAGTCAAGCACCGTGGTCCCGTTGCGCTGCGATTTCACGCAAGGTAGCCGGAGAGCGATGGGGGCCTTCGGTGCGTGCGGCGCGCGGCTAGCATTGCTCCTGACGTTCGTCGCGAGCGCATGCCTACAGGATGCGTCGCGACGACCGCCGACGCCGACCCCACCACCGACAGCGACGGCCATGCGCGACGTCCGCGCGCGTTTCGTCGAAGCTATCGCGCTCTACGAGCGCGGCGCGCTGGAGCAAGCGCAGCCGATCTTTCGCGCGCTCCGCGACGTGTATCCTCAGCTCGAGGATTACCACCTCGCCTACCTCGCCGCGATCGCGGACCGGACCGGACATCCGCGGGAGGCGATCGCGTTGGATGATCGCCTGCTCGCGACGCAACCGGCGAGCGTGTGGGCACCCACTGCCGCGGCGCGACGGGCGCGGATCGCGCTCGCGCTCGGAGATCCGCGCGCCGAAGCGCTCGCCGCGCGCGCACGCGATCTCGCCGAGCTCGACCCGAACGCGCGCGGCGTCGCGCTCTCGGTGCTCGCCGCCCTCCGCACGGCGAATCAACCGCGGGAGGCGTACCTCCTCTATCAGGACGTGCGGCGAACCGGCGGCGATGCCGCGCCGCGCGCGCGGGAGGAGAGCGCGAGGATCGAGGTCGCCCATCCCGAGCTGCTCGACGACCCGACGCTGATGCTGGCGGAAGGTCGACTCCTCGCATCGGAAGGTCGCCTCGAGCGCGCCGCGTTGCGACTCGAAACGGCGGCGAACGCGACCGGAACGGACGGCATCGAGGCGTTGCGCGCGCTCGCAAAGGTCTACCAGCAGCAGGGTCGTGTGAACGATGCCGTCGCCGCCTACGGCCGCGCGGTCGACCGCGCCCCGACCGGCAACATGGCGCGCTTCGAGCTCGCGAGCCTCTACTGGAATCGCGATCGCGATGCAGAGGCGCGTACGCTCTTCACGCAAATCGTCGCGGAGGGTCCGCGCCACCCCAAGTACGACACCGCGCGGTACGCCCTCGCGCGCATCGCCGAGCAGGAGGGCCGCACGGACGAAGCGCTCACCCAATTCCGGACGCTCGCGGCCGCCGACGGTGACCTCGCACGTGAGGCACGATGGCGTCTCGCCTGGATACCGTATCGGCGCGGCGACTGGCCGGCGGCAATGACGGCCTTCGAGGCACTGGGCGCCGCGGACGACAAGGACCACGTCGCATCGCTCTACTGGCAGGGTCGCGTCGAGACCCGTCGTGGGCTCACCGCGGAAGGCCGCGAGAACATGGAAGCGGTGCTCGACGAGGCTCCCGACGGATACTACGCCGATCTCGCCGAGCAGGCGCTCGCGACCGCGGCGCCGCCACCCCCCGCCCCCACACCCATCGATCTCAGGCCGCCGCCCGGCATCACGATGCATGCGTACCATTGGGAGCGGAGCCGCGAGCTCCGCGCCGCCGGGATGAACGACCCCGCCGCGCGAGAAATCACGGCGCTCGTCCGCGAGCTCCCCGAAGACGACGAAGTGCAGCCGTTTCTTCTCGAGGCGTACAGCGACGTCGAAGCACACGACCGCGCGTTACGCCTCGCGCAACGCCTCCAAAGCTCGCTGCCACCCGCGACCTTCGCCGCCTACCAATTTCCGCGCGCCTACTGGCCCCGCGTCGTGACGGCGGCGGATACGGCGCGCCTCGATCCGTTCGTCGTCCTGGCGCTGATGCGGCAGGAGAGCCTCTTCGACCCGGCGGCGGTGTCACCCGCCGCCGCCTATGGCCTGATGCAGCTCCTCCCGACCACCGCATCGCGGGTGGCGGGCCGACCGGTCGATGCGTCCTCGCTCTTCGATCCGACGACCAACATCACCCTCGGCACCCGCTATCTGCGCCAGCTGCTCGATCGGTTCGACGGGAACCTGGCGAAGGCACTCGCGGCGTACAACGGAGGCGAAGACGCGGTGGCGAAATGGGAACGGCGTGCGCCGGGTCCTGCAACCGACGAGTTCGTCGAGACCATCAGCTATCGTGAGACGCGTCACTACGTGAAGCAGGTACTCGGCAACTACCGCCGATACCGGCGGCTGTATGGCGCACCGGGCGAACAGCGTGCGCTCGAGCGAGCGGAGATCGAGCGCTACGACGACGGGGAGAGCTCGAGCGCCGCGACCAGCTTGCCCGCGAGCCCCCCGAACCCGCCGTTCGACATGAGCACGATGACGTCGCCCGAAGACGCCTGAGAGGCGACCATCGCCGCGATCGTATCGGGATCCTCGTAGGTCTCGGCGGGAACGCCGCGAGCGGCGAGCGAATCGATGAGCTCCTCGACCGACAACCGCTCTCCCTCGGGTAGCTGCTCGCGGCGATGGATCGCGCCGAAAGTCACGCGATCGGCGGCGGCGAAAGCGGCGGCGAACGCGTCCTGGAAGACGCGACGCCGGGTGGTGTTCGAGCGCGGCTCGAAGAGCACCCAGATGCGCCGCCGCGGGTAGCGCGCCCGCAGAGCCGCGAGCGTGCCCGCGACCGCCGTCGGGTGGTGCGCGAAATCGTCGACCACGGTGATTCCGTCGCCCTTCGGCGATCACTTCTTGACGCCGCTTCACACCCCGAAAGGTCGCGAGGGACGCGAGCGACGCCGTCGAGCGGCACACCCATCGATTGCGTCGAGCGCCACCACACCGACCGCGTTGGCGACGTTGATCCGCCCCGGCAGCAGCAGCGCGACGGGGCGGCGCACGCCCGCCGGGCCGACGATCGTGAACCGGGTCGCGGTGCCGTCGTCGCCGACGTCCTCCGCGCGCCACGCCGCGCCCGGCCCGGTGCCGAAGAACACCGCCTCGCGCCCGCTCGCCGCGACGACCGCACGTACCTCGGGAAAGTCGGCGCTCGCGGCGAGCGCCGCCGACGGCCGCAGCTGGTCGAGCAACGTCCGGAACGCGCGCTTGACGTGATCGAGATCGCGGTAGATGTCCGCATGATCGAACTCGATCGCGTTCAGCAGCAGCGCATCGGGATCGTAGTGCAGGAACTTCGGGCCCTTGTCGAAAAACGCGGTATCGTACTCGTCGCCTTCCGCGACGAACCAGGGACCGCTTCCCGAGCCGGAAGTTCTGCGGGAAGTTCCGGCTGGCGCCTCCGACCATGAAGCTCGGGTCGCCACCGGTCTCATGCAGCACCCACGACAGCATCGCACTGGTCGTCGTCTTGCCGTGCGTCCCGACGACGACCGCGCGCCGACGGTCCCGCATGAAAAAGCGCATCAGCGCCTCGGGCATCGAACAGTAGGGGATGCCCGCCACGAGCAACGCCTCGACTTCCGGGTTGCCACGCGACATCGCGTTGCCAACCACGACCAGGTCGGGCTGCGGTTCGAGGTTCTCGGCACGGTAGCCTTCGCGAACGGCGATACCGAGCTCCGCGAGGACGTCGCTCATCGGCGGATAGATCGCATGATCGGAGCCGGTGACGTCGTACCCGGCGGCGCGGAACATGCCGGCGAGCGACGCCATACCGACGCCGGCGACGGCGATCAGGTGGACGCGCCGGGGCGATGCCGGCAGGTCAGGACGCGGAGACGGCGCGGACGATGAGGTCATGGATCTGCGGACGGAAATCGCGAATGAGGTCGTTGTCGCGCGTCGGGTGGACCCGATTCGAGAGCACGATCACGTGCAAATGACGGTCGAGGTCGATCCAGAGCGACGTGCCGGTGAAACCGACGTGGCCGACCGCATTGCGCGACAGCTCGGTGCCCGCGGACGATCCCTTGAGCGAGGGCGTGTCCCATCCGAGGGCCCACGTCGACGATCCGATGGGGTCGTCGCGCCGCCAGAACTCGCTGACGATACTGGAGGGAAGAAACACGTTCTGTCCGAGCCACGACTCACGAAGCGTCGTCGCCAGACGATCGAGATCTCTCGCACACGAAAAGAGCCCCGCGTGCCCGGCGACACCGCCCATCGCGTAGGCATTGTCGTCGTGCACCTCGCCGCAAAGCACGCGACGACGCCACGGACAGCGCTCGGTCGGGGCGATCATGTCGGCGATGGGCTCGAGGCGACGAGTACGAAGCAAGGCGAGGTCGACGAACGAGGTCGAGCGCAGGCCGAGCGGCTTGAAGATCTTCTCGTGACAATAGCGATCGAGCGTAAGACCGCTCACCTGCTCGATCGCGGCACCCAGCAACATGAACCCGAGATCGCTGTAGAGCGTGCGCGCACCGGCCGGAGCCTCGGGCTTCTCGCGCTGAATCGCCTCGTAGACCCACTCCTTGGCCCCGCGGCTCGCCGTGAAATTGATCCGTCCCTCGCGTTCGATCTTGACGATCTCGCGGTAGTACGGACGCCAACCGGGAAGCCCGGATGTCTGCGCCAGGAGATGTCGGAACGTGACGTGCGTCTTCCCGTGCACGCCGAAGTTATGAAAGAAGCGCGTGACACGATCATCGAGACCGATGCGGCGATCGCGCACGCTCAGCATCATCGCCGTCGTCGTGGCGAGGGGCTTCGTGAGCGACGCGAGGTCGAAGATCGTGTCCTCGCGCATCGGCGATTTGTCGCCCTCCTCGAGCGTCCGTCGACCCGCTGCCCGCAAGAAGACGACCCGTCCGCCGACGTTCACGAGGACGACGACGCCCGGGAAGACACCGCGCGCCACCGCGGCGTCCATCGCTTGCTCGACCGCGTCGAAGCTCACGCCGCGAGCGCCTCCACGTAGCCGGCGTCGGCGTCGACCCGAATGGGGAGGCCGAGCGCGAACGGCAGATTCTCCGAACGGTGACCCGCCGGAAAGCCCGCAACCACCGGATAGGGCGCGTCGGCGAAGAACTCGCGGAAGACGTCGGCGACCAGGTCGCCAGCCGCACCGTCGCACTCGGCGAACGAGCCGAGCACGACCGCGGCGACGCCTTCGAGCTTCCCGGCGAGGCGAAGATGCGTGAGCATGCGATCGATGCGATATGGCCGCTCGGCGATGTCTTCCAAGAAGAGAACGGCGCCACTGGTCTCGACGGCGTAGGGGGTGCCGAGTAGCGCCACCAACGAGGAGAGACAGCCGCCCACGAGGCGACCGGTCGCGATGCCGGTCGCCACCACCTCGGGCGTCGGCTCACGCCAGGGCGTTCCCGGCGCCACGAGCAGCGCGGCAAGGCGGGCGGCACACCGCTCGCTCAAACCGCGCGCGAGATCGGTCGCCACCATTGGACCGTGCAGCGCCACCACGTCGCAGCGCTCGATCACCCATCCGAGGAGCGGCGAAACGTCGCTGTACCCGACGATCAACTTCGGATGTGCCCGCACGGTGCGCGGATCGAGCATCGGCAGCAGGTGGCTCGTGCCGTAACCGCCACGCGCACAGACGACCGCGCCGACCTCGGAGTCGGCGAGCATGGCGGCGAGATCGGCGAAGCGCGCCTCCGCGGTCCCCGCGAAGTAGCGGCGGCGCTCGAGCACGTGATCGCCGAGACGAACGCGAAACCCCATGGCCTCGAGACTCGCGACCCCGCGCTCGAGCTCTTCGGGCTTCACCGCCCCGCCCGGCGCGACGACCCCGATGGTGCTCCCCGGCCCGACCGGCGGCGGGACGATCATCGCGCGTCAGCCCTCGCCGAAGAACCGCACGCGATCCGCTTGCATGCGAGCCTCGTAGCCCCGTTGCAGCGCGATCGTCGCGATGTACTCGCGGTCGGTCCGGACCCGCGCCGCCCACATTTCACGCGCGGCGCGCACGAGGCCCTGGAGCTGCTCCGGAAACAGGCCCTGCATGCCGTCCGACTTGGCGATCAGCGGATTGGGATGTGCTTCGACGAGCACCACCGACGCGCCTGCCGTAATGCCCGCGAGCGTCAACGGGAAGACGAGATCACGAATCCCGGTCCCGTGCGAGGCGTCGATCGCGACCGGCAAGCCCGACAACTGGTAGTGGAACGCGGCGACGCTCCCGAGATCGAGGGTATTGCGGGTGTAGCGGTTGCAGCTCGTGATCCCGCGCTCGCACAAGATGACGTTTTCCTTACCCGCCGTCATGACGCGCTCGACCCAGAGCAGATACGCCTCGGTATCGAGCGAGTTGCCGCGCTTGTGAATCACCGGAAGCTTCGTGTCGCGAAGACGGTTCAGGAGCGCCTGATTCTTGCTGTTCGGCTCACCGACCTGCAGGCACGCTACCCCGGCGTCCTCGTAGAGCCTGAGGTCGGCTTGATCGAGGATCTCGACGACGGTCGGCATTTCGAATTCGCGTCCGGCGCGCACGATGAGCTCGAGACCGCGCCGCAACGACTCGTGGTCGGAGGATCCGAGACCCTCCCATCCGCTGTAAGGGCTCGAACGGTACTTGACGACGCCGCCGCGGAGACACTGCGCACCGGCCTCCTTCACCATGCGCGCCGCGTCCATGATCTGGCGCTCGCTTTCGACCGAGCAAGGACCCGCGATCACGACGAGCTCCGATCCGCCGACCGTGACGCCACCGATGTCGACGCTCACGTGCAGCGGCTTTCCGGGTTCCCCCTTTTGCGCCACCCGCTTGTACGCCCGGGAGATGGGGATCAAGCGATCGACCCCCGGCATCTGCCCGAGCTCGTCGCTCGGCAGACGCGAGATGTCGCCGTAGACGCCGATCAGCGTCACTTCCTCACCGACCATCTTGCCCGTCGTGTAGCCGAGGGCGTGAACCTTGCCCTCGACCGCCGCGATCTCGTCGGGCGTCGCGACGGTCTGCATCTTGATGAGCATCGACGAGGGCCTCGGGGTTGGAGCCTGGAGGCTCCTGGAAATGGAGCCGCGGGGGGCTCGCTAAAACGTCGGCGAAAAGGGATAGCGACAATGCTCAGAAGGGTCAATCGAAGGTGTGCTTGCGTTGCCGATCGACGCCGTCTACTCGTGGCGGGCCATGAAGATCCGGGACGGCGAGATGCAACGCATCGCGACGTCGGTCCTGACCCGCTTGGAGAAGGCAGGCGTTCTGCGCATCGTCTCCAATCGCGCCGCGATCGAGCACCGGATCGTCGCTGCCATTCGCGGCAATATCCGAGCCGAAGAAGACATCGACGCCGAGGCGGCCCGCTTTGCGGAGTCTCACAGCCGTGAGCTGGTCGGGATGGATCGCCACAAGGTCCTCCAGCTCGTGAAAGAGCGCATCGCCAAGGAACGGGGGTTTACCCTGTGAGCCGGGCGTCAGAGGGCCGCATCTCGGCCCTCGCTCACCTGATCCTGACCGCCATCAAGAAAGGGGACGAGGTGGCGGACGTGCGCGCCGACCGCCTCGTGCTGACCGAGATCAAGGGGGCCCTCGCCGACTTCTTCAACGTCGATGACGCCATCGACGCCAAGGTGCGCCGCAAGATCGCAAGCCTCTCCCGCCGCGTCCCGGAGGGCTCGGGTGAGTGGGACGTGCTCTACCGCCAATATCTCGAGGAAGAGAAGCGGAAGCTCGGTCGCTGACGTCGCAAGGGCGTTGACAGGGCGCAGGCGATGTTTATGGTGCGCGCGGGTTTCATCCCGTCGCGTATCCGGCCGCCGGCAAAAGCGGCCAAAAACTCAGCATTTTCGAATGGAAGGGAAAGGAGACATCGATGAAGATTCGCCCACTTCAGGATCGGGTGATCGTGAAGCGCATCGCCGAGGAAGAAAAGACCAAAGGCGGCATCATCATCCCCGATACGGCGAAGGAAAAGCCCCAGGAGGGGAAAGTCGTCGCGGTCGGCAAGGGTAAGGTCAACGACGACGGCAAGCTCACCGCGCTCGACGTCAAGGTCGGCGACAAGATCCTCTTCGGCAAGTACTCGGGCAGCGAAATCAAGCTCAACGGCGAGGAACACTTGATCATGCGCGAGGATGACATCCTCGGCGTGATCGAGGGCTAAGGAGGACGAAAGAACCATGGCAGCCAAGCAAGTACGATTCGGCCAGGACGCGCGCGATCGCATCCTGCGTGGAGTGAACATTCTGGCGGACGCCGTCACCGTGACCCTCGGCCCCAAGGGCCGGAACGTGGTCCTGGAGAAGTCGTTCGGCGCCCCCAACATCACCAAAGACGGCGTAACCGTCGCCAAAGAGATCGAGCTCGAAGACAAGTTCGAGAACATGGGCGCCCAGATGGTGAAGGAGGTCGCGAGCAAGACCTCCGACGTCGCCGGCGACGGCACGACGACCGCCACGGTGCTCGCTCGGGCCGTCTTTGCCGAGGGCATCAAGATGGTCGCCGCCGGCCATGACCCGATGAGCCTGAAACGCGGCATCGACCGCGCCGTGGGCGCGATCGTGGAGGAGCTCAAGTCGCTCTCGAAGCCGACGAAAGACCAGAAGGAAATCGCCCAAGTCGGCACCATCTCGGCCAACAACGACACCACGGTCGGTGAGATCATCGCCGAGGCGATGAACAAGGTCGGCAAGGAGGGCGTGATCACGGTCGAGGAGGCCAAGGGCCTCGAGACCACGCTCGAGGTCGTCGAAGGCATGCAGTTCGACCGCGGCTACCTCTCTCCGTACTTCGTGACGGATCCCGAGCGCATGGAGGTCGTGCTCGACGATCCCTACCTGCTGATCAACGAGAAGAAGATCAGCAATATGAAGGATCTGCTTCCGATCCTCGAGCAGATCGCCAAGACGGGCCGGCCGTTCATCATGATCGCCGAGGACGTCGAGGGCGAGGCGCTCGCGACCCTGGTCGTGAACAAGATCCGCGGCACCCTCCAATGCGTCGCGGTGAAGGCCCCGGGCTTCGGCGATCGCCGGAAGGCCATGCTGGAGGACGTCGCGATTCTCACCGGCGGCAAGGTGATCGCCGAAGAGCTCGGCATCAAGCTCGAAGGCATCACCCTCAGCGATCTCGGCCGCGCCAAGCGTGTCGTGGTCGACAAGGACAACTGCACGATCGTCGACGGCGCCGGAAAGCGCGCCGACATCGAGGGTCGCATCAAGCAGATCCGGGCGCAAATCGAGGAAACGACCTCGGACTACGACCGCGAGAAGCTGCAGGAACGTCTCGCCAAGCTGATCGGCGGCGTTGCCGTCATCCGTGTCGGCGCCGCCACCGAAGTCGAAATGAAGGAAAAGAAGGCCCGGGTCGAAGACGCGCTCCACGCGACCCGTGCAGCCGTCGAGGAAGGCATCGTCCCTGGTGGCGGCGTCGCCCTCATCCGTGCGTCGGCGGTCCTCGAGAAGCTGACGGGGGGCACCGAGGAGGAGAAGGTCGGCATCAACATCATCCGTCGCGCCGTCGAAGAGCCGTGCCGACAGATCGCCAACAATGCCGGCTGGGAAGGCTCGATCGTCCTCGACAAGATCCGCAACTCCAAGGGTGCGCATGGCTTCAACGCCCACACCGAGGAGTTCGAGGATCTCATCAAGGCCGGCATCATCGATCCGACCAAGGTCGTCCGGACCGCCCTGCTGAACGCGTCGTCGGTCGCCGGCCTCCTGCTCACCACCGAAGCCACGGTCGCCGAGAAGCCGGAGGAGAAGCCGGCCGCCGGTGGTCCGCCTCCGGGCATGGGCGGCATGGGTGGCATGGGCGGCATGATGTAAAGCCGCCGCAACTGGCTGGTTCCGTGTGAAAACCCCCCGAAGCTCCAGTGTTTCGGGGGGTTTCTTATTTGTGCCCACTCCTGTAGGGTCTCGCGTTTCCTTTCGATCCTATGTTCGACGCACTAGGCGACAAGCTCGAGCAGGTCTTCAAGCGGCTGCGCGGCCACGGCCGGATCACCGAACGCCACATGACGGAGGCGCTTCGGGAGGTTCGCATGGCGCTCCTCGAAGCCGACGTCGCGCTCCCGGTCGTCACGAAGTTCACCGAGGCGATCCGCGAGCAGGCGCTCGGACAGGAGGTCCTCCGGAGCCTCACCCCCGAGCAGCACCTTCTCAAGTTCATCCACCTGGAGCTCATTCGCACGATGGGCGAGGAAGCCGCGGTCCTCGACCTCGGCGTGCCCCCGCCGGTCGCCATCATGCTGGTCGGCCTTCAGGGGTCCGGCAAGACGACCAGCGCTGCGAAGCTCGCACGCTTCCTGAAGCTCGAGCGAGGCCGCCGACCTTACCTCGTTCCCGCCGACGTCTACCGACCGGCAGCGATCGAACAGCTGACGACGCTCGGGACGCAGCTCGGGCTTCCCGTCCATCCATCGACGGCCGACGCGAAACCCGTCGATTTGGCACGCGCAAGCATGACGGCGGCGCGCACCGCCGGTCACGACACGGTCATCGTCGATACGGCCGGCCGACTGCAGATCGACGAGGCGCTCATGGACGAGCTCGTCGCCATGAAGGCCGCGATCGCTCCGAAATACGTCTTCCTCGTCGCCGACGCGATGACCGGTCAGGACGCCGTGAACGTCGCCCAAGGCTTTCACGATCGCCTGAAAATCGACGGCGTCGTTCTGACCAAGCTCGACGGCGATGCTCGCGGCGGCGCGGCGCTGTCCATTCGCGCCGTCACCGGCGCGCCGATTTTCTTCATCGGCATGGGCGAGAAGCCCGAGGCGCTCGAGCCGTTCCATCCGGATCGCATGGCCTCGCGGATCCTCGGTCAGGGAGACGTGCTGTCGTTGATCGAGAAAGTCGAGAAGGCCTATGACCAGAAGCAGGCCGAGGCGCTCGAGAAGAAGCTTCGCAAGAACGAATTCACCCTGGAAGATTTCCGGGATCAGCTGCAGATGGTGAAGAAGCTGGGATCGATGGGCGATCTCCTCGGCATGATCCCGGGCATGAAGAAGCTCGCTGGAAAGATGGATCCCGGCGTCGCCGATTCCGAGCTGAAACGCATCGAGGCGATCATCAATTCGATGACGAAAGAGGAACGCCGCAACGACACGATCATCAACGGCAGCCGGCGCAAACGCATCGCGCTCGGCAGCGGCACGAACGTCGCCGAAGTGAATCGCTTTTTGAAACAATACGCACAGACCAAGAAGATGATGAAGAAGTTCACCAAAATGGGGCCGGGAGGGCTCGGCCGCTTCACCAATATGCTTCCCGGCTAGACCGGGCACGAAAGGGAATCTCCATGAGCGTCGTCATCCGACTCGCCCGACGCGGGACCAAGAAGCACGCATTCTACCGTATCGTCGTCGCCGACAAGCGCGCACCGCGGGGGGGGCGCACGATCGATCAAGTCGGCACGTACGATCCCCTGCCGAATCCACCCATTGTTGACTTCAAAAAAGAAAAACTCCATGAGTGGATGCGGCGTGGGGCCCTTCCGTCGCAAACGGTTGCCCAGCTGATCAAGCGGGCGGGAATCGCTCCGGGGGAGACGACATGAAGGAACTGGTGCAGTACCTGGCCCGGTACCTCGTCAACAATCCGGACGCCGTCGAGGTGAAGGAGACGCAAGGCGATACGGCGTCCGTCCTCGAGCTCAAGGTCGCCCGTGAGGATCTGGGGCGCATCATCGGCAAGCAGGGCCGCACCGCAAAATCAATCCGCACCATCCTGAACGCCGCTGCTTCGCGTACCAATCGCAAAGTGGTCTTGGAGATCGTCGAGGACAAATAGGCGACGACGGCATGATCTTCTGTCGCACGTACCCCATGCAGCATGAAGCACGATATCCACACATCGTCGCCGGGACGCTTGATCGCGCTCGGCGAAATCGTCGGGACGCATGGCATCCGTGGTTTGCTTCGGTTTCACCCGTACGACCCCGCCTCTGACGTCCCGCCGACCGGCTCCGGGCTCTATCTTCAGAGCCCGCCTGGCTCCGGCTCCGAGCGTGGCCTGGCAACGGCCCCGACTCGACCGATCGTCCTCGAAGACGCTCGCCGCCATGGCAACGTCGTCCTCTTGCGCATCGCCGGCGTCACCAGCATCGCTGCAGCCGAGCCGCTGATCGGCTTCGCGCTCGCAATGCGGGAGGAAGACCTTCCCAGCACGGCACCGGGCGAAGTGTACGTCTATCAATTGACGGGCCTCGAGGTATTCACCGACGCGGGCGAACGCCTCGGGAAGATCGAGCGCTCGTTTTCGAACGGCGCCAACGAGGTGCTCGTCGTCCAGGACGGACCACGCGAGATCCTGATCCCCATGATCGCGGACGTCGTGCGGACGATCGATCTTTCCGGGCACCGTGTCGTGATCGAGCCGATCCCCGGATTGCTCGAGCCCTGAACATGCGTGTCCACGTCGTTACGATCTTTCCGGAGTTCTTCGCGTCACCGCTGGCTGTCGGCATTCCCAAGCGCGCACGCGAAGCGGGAGTGCTGCATGTGTCGCTGGTCGACCTGCGGGAATACACGCACGATCGCCACCGGACGACGGACGACACGCCGTACGGCGGCGGGCACGGCATGGTCATGAAGGTGGGCCCGATCGTCGAGGCGTTGGAAGCAATCGCCGCCTCCGCTCCGAATGCCCATCGAGTGCTGCTCTCTCCCCGCGGCCCCGCGCTCGATCACCGGAAGGTCATGTCACTCGCCGGCGTTCAGGATCTCGTGCTCGTCTGCGGACGCTACGAAGGCGTAGACGAACGGGTACGCGACTTCGTCGATGAAGAGCTCTCGATCGGCGACTATGTATTGTCCGGGGGCGAACCGGCGGCACTGGTCGTG
Source organism: uncultured delta proteobacterium (assembly GCA_963774015.1). Classification (GTDB taxonomy): domain Bacteria; phylum Desulfobacterota; class Binatia; order UTPRO1; family UTPRO1; genus UTPRO1. The sequence goes on along the minus strand of CAVZDH010000009.1, from coordinate 514,588 downwards.
ATCGACTCCGTGGTCCGACAACTTCCGGGTGCGCTCGGAAACTTCGCCTCGGCGGCGTCCGAATCGTTCGTCGAGGATCAGCTCGAATACCCGCAATACACCCGCCCGGAAGTGTTCCGCGACCGCGCGGTTCCGGCGGTGCTGCTTTCGGGTGACCACGCGGCAATCGACGCGTGGCGGGCACAGGCGGCGCGGGAGGTGACCGCGCGTACCCGACCCGACTTGCTCGCCCGCAATCCTGCGAGGAGCGAGTGACGTGGCGCCCCTCTACCTCGCGCTCATGCACTTCCCGGTCTACGACAAGAATCGTCAGGTCGTGACGACCGCCGTCACGCACATGGACATTCACGACATCGCACGCAGCGCGTGCACCTTCGGCGTGCGCCGCTTCTACGTCGTGACGCCAGTCCACGCCCTCCGCGAGCTTTCCGCACGGATTCTCGCACACTGGGGGTCCGGGTGGGGCGCCAACTACAACGCCACCCGCAAGGACGCCCTGGCGCTCGTCGGCCTCACGGAAGATCTCGATCAAACCATCGTCGACATCGAGCGCCAGACCGGCAGCGCTCCCATGCTTCTCGTCACCTCGGCACGCACCCACCACCCGACCATCACCTACGCCGGCTTGCGCCGGCTGATCGCCGAAACCGACCGGCCGCTGCTGGTCCTCTTCGGCACCGGTTGGGGACTCACCGAAGAAGTGATAGGTCGCGCCGACCATCAGCTCCCTGCCGTATTGGGCACGGGCGAGTACAACCACCTATCCGTCCGCAGCGCGGCAGCCATCATCCTCGATCGGATGTGTGGGCGGCAGGAAGAATCACAGGAGGCATACCCATGAACGTCATAGAGAGCATCGAGCAGCAGCAGCTCAAGGAGTCGCAGCCCGCGTTTCGGCCGGGCGACGCTCTCCGCATCCACGTCCGCATCGTCGAAGGCGACAAGGAGCGCATCCAGCTCTTCGAGGGCGTATGCATCCGCCGAAGCGGCGGCAGCATTCGCGAGACCTTCACCGTCCGCAAGACGTCCTATGGCGTAGGCGTGGAGCGCACGTTTCCACTGCACTCCCCGCGGGTCGACAAGATCGAGGTGGTTTCGTACGGCAAAGTGCGACGCGCAAAGCTCTATTATCTGCGCGAGCTTTCCGGCAAGGCCGCACGCATCGAAGAAGACACGTCGACCCGAACCACCAAGACCAGCTAGGGAACCTCTGCACAGGTTGCTCCCGGCTACGAAGCGCGATCCATCCCCGATCGACGGCGGCGCAAAGCCCTCGGCGTATCGTTCAGATACGCGGTCGGGCTTCGCGCCTTGCGCTCGGGGCGGCTCGCACTTCTCGCTCGGAACCTACCTGTGCAGAGGTTCCCTAGGTCGTCGACCAGCCCGCGCGCCTCAACCGCGTGCGGGCTGGTCGATACCGGCGATCGCTTCGTCGTGCATCATGCGCAGGTCACCGTCGAATACCGCGCCTTCGACGACGACGAGGCTCCGCGTCTCGACGAGGCCGAAGACTCGCCCCCCGGCCTGAATCTCGACGCGCTCGGCGCCGAGCACCTGACCACGGACCTCGCCCGCAACGACGAGATTCTTCGCCCAAATCGACCCGTGCACGACTCCGCACGCCGCGACCTCGAGAAGATCGGTCGCTCGCACCTCGCCCCGGAGACGTCCCTCTATGCGCGTCGGCGCGGCGAAGCTGAGCTTGCCGTTGACCTGCGTCCCCTTGTCGAGAACGGTACGAACCTCGCGCCAACCTATGAGACCAGCCTCGGGAGGCCGGGCGGGAATCGGACGAGGCGCCGCCGGCTTCGGCAGTCCGCTCCGCCGCGGTTGCCAACGATCCCCCACGCCACTTTCCTAATTCATTCCTGCGGCGCGGGAAAGACGTGACAAGCGACCGCATGCCCGCCGGCTCCCGCGAGCAAGGCGGGAGTTTCCGTACGACAGCGCGGCTCGGCATACGGACAGCGAGGATGGAACGGGCACCCGCTCGGCGGGTGCAGTGGACTCGGGACATCGCCCGCGAGCGGCGTCCGTGTCGGCCGGTGGCGGGGATCCGGAACGGGCACGGCGGAGAGCAGTGCGCGCGTGTAAGGATGGCGCGGATTCGCATAGAGCCGCGCCTGCGGCGCTTGCTCCACGATACGGCCCAAGTACATCACCGCGACGCGGTGGCTGATGTGCTCGACCACCCGAAGATCGTGCGAAATGAACAGGTAGGCGAGGCCCATCTGCTCCTGCAGATCGCAGAGAAGGTTCAACACTTGCGCTTGGATCGAGAGGTCGAGTGCCGACACCGGCTCGTCGGCCACGATGAACCGCGGGCCGACGGCAAGCGCACGCGCGATGCCGATGCGTTGGCGCTGGCCGCCACTGAATTCGTGCGGGTAGCGATCGGCGTGTTCCGGACCGAGCCCGACCTGCTCTAACAGCTTCTCGACCCGGCGGCGCTTCTCTGCACCGTGGGCGAGCCCGTGTACCTCGATGCCCTCGGCGACGATGGAGCCGACCCGCATGCGCGGATTCAGCGACGAGTACGGATCCTGAAAGATGATCTGCATCGCGCGGCGCATCTTGCGGAGCTCCGCGGAGCGAAGCCCGAGAACGTCGCGACCATCGAAATGCACCTCGCCGGCCGTCGGCTCGACGAGGCGAAGAAGGCAGCGACCGAGCGTCGACTTTCCGCAGCCGGACTCGCCGACGATCCCGAGGGTCTCGCCGGCATGGATCTCCAGATCCACCCCGTCGAGCGCGCGCACGACGAGCTTTTCCCGGCTGAAAATGCCACCGTCTACCGGGTAGTGCTTCGTGAGTCCGCGCGCACACACGAGCGGCCGCTCGGAGGTTGGCAGCGGCGTGCTCATGCGCGGATGCACGCCACTCCGTGCGCGGGCGCCTTTTCCTCGAGCATCGGATCGATCTCGGAGCAGTCGGCGATCGCACGCGGACAACGATCACGGAATCGACAGCCGGTCGGACGGTGAAAGAGATTCGGCACCGTCCCCGGGAGCGCCTCCAGCCGTCGCCCGTGCGCGCCGTCGCGTTGACCACCGGCCTGCATCAACGCGATCGTATACGGATGCAACGGACGCTCGAACACCTCGATGGCCGACGCGCACTCGACGATCCGGCCGGCGTACATGACGGCCACGTCGTCCGCCTGTTCGGCCACGATCCCGAGGTCGTGCGTGATGAGCATCATCGCCATGCCGAGTGAATCGCGGAGGCCGCGGAGCAGCTCGAGAATCTGGGCCTGGATCGTGACGTCGAGCGCCGTCGTAGGCTCGTCGGCGATGAGGAGGCTCGGCTCGCAGGCAAGCGCCATCGCGATCATCACGCGCTGCCGCATGCCGCCCGAAAGCTCATGCGGATAGCTCTTGGCGCGACGCTGCGGCTCCGGGATCTCGACTTTACGGAGCGCGTCGATCACCCGCTCGCGGACTGCGGATCGGTCGAGATGCTGGTGCAGGCGAATCGCCTCTCCGATCTGGTTGCCGACGGTGAAAACCGGGTTCAGCGACGTCATCGGCTCTTGGAAGATCATGGCGATCTCGGCGCCCCGGATCTCGCGCATGGCGCGCTCCGAGCGCCGCAGGAGGTCTTCTCCCCGATAGCGGATCTCCCCCGAGACCACGCGACCGGGCGGGCTCACCAAGCGGAGGATGGACAGCGCGGTGACGCTCTTGCCGCATCCCGACTCACCGAGGATTCCGAGCGTGCGGCCGGCATCCACCGCGAAGCTCACACCGTCCACGGCACGCCCGATGCCTTCGTCGGTCTCGAAGTGGGTGTGGAGATCCTCGACGACGAGCAGCGGAGTCGCTTGCTCGGTCATCCCCCGGCTCCGACGCTGCGCGGATCGAGCGTGTCGCGGAGATAGTCCCCGAGGAAGTTGAACGACATGATGGTGAGGAAGATGAACACGCCCGGGGCCAGGATCCAAGGGAACTGGGCGATGCTCTGCACGTTCTGCGCGTCGGCGAGGAGGTTCCCCCAGCTCGCGTCCGGCTCCTGGATGCCGAGTCCGAGCAGTGACAGGGCGCTCTCGCCGAGGATGAACCCCGGGATGCTGAGGGTCGCGGCGACGATAGTGTATCCGAACGTCGAAGGAATCACGTGCCGCAGGATGATGCGCGCCCGGCCTCGCGCCGAGCGCGCGGGCGCTCTGCACGTAGTCGAGCTCGCGAATCGAGCCACCATGCCGCGGATGATGCGCGCAAAGCCGGCCCAACGGATGAAGCTCATGATCACGACGATCATCAGGAACGTCTGCGCCGAGCTGAGGGACGGGGGAATGACCGCCGCCAACGCCAGGAGAAAGTAGAACGACGGAAGCGACATGAGGACTTCGGTGGCCCGCATGACGAGATCGTCGAACCGTCCGCCGACGTAACCCGCGACCGCGCCGACGACGAGGCCGATCGCAAAGCTGATCGCGACCCCGAGGAGACCGACGGTCAAGCTGATGCGACTGCCGTAGACGATCCGTGAGAAGAGATCGCGTCCGAGGCCGTCGGTGCCGAGAAAGAAGACGCGCGCTGCCGGATCGCGAGTCGTGAGCAGGCTGCCGCGCGTGAGCCACGCGAGCGGGATCTTCTCTTCCGACGGCGAGTAACGCCGTCCCGTGCCGGCGGCCAGCACGAACGGGTGCGTGTAGAGGATCCCCTCGCTCGCCCACGCTCCGGGCGTATTGAGCAAGATCGGCGACGGGGGGCAGTTGGGGAACCCGCGATTCTGCTCGGCGTAGTCGTAGGGAGCGAAGAAGGGAGCGAAGAGCGCGACCGTGTAGAACACCGCCAGCACCACGACGCTCATCCGAACCGGCCAGCTCATCGACGGACGACGACGAGCCACGTTCAGCGCACCGTATCCAAGTGCGAGAAATCGATCCGCGGATCGACCAGCGTGAGCGCCACGTCGGCGAGCAGATTTCCGATGAGCAGCAGGATCGACCCCATAAGCACCGAGCCCATCACGAGGTAGAGGTCGAGCGAGCGCACGGCGTCGAGCATCAGGGTGCCGAGGCCTTGCAGGTTCATCACGGCTTCGACCAGCGCCGCACCCCCGAGAAGCGTTCCGAGCTCGTACCCGGCGAGCGTCACGAACGGATTCAACGCGTTCCGCAGGATGTGCTTGCCGAGACGACCAGCCACTCGGGGACGCCCTTCGCGCGGGCGGTTCGCACGTAATCGGCGCTCTGGATTTCGAGCATCTGGCTCCGCATGAGCCGCATCAAGCTCGCCATGCCCGCCCGTGCCGAGCACGATGACGGGCAGCACGAGATGCGCAATGCGGTCGCCGACCTGCTCGAGCGGCGACAGGATCGGGTAGTCGAGCGAGGTCGTCCCGCCGACCGGAAACCATCCCGTCTCGAGCGCCAGGTACATCAGCAGGAACGCGAGGAAGAAGCTCGGCACCGACATACCGAAGAAGGCGACGAACGAGAGCGAGCGGTCGAGCAGGGTGCCGCGCCGAACCGCCACGATGATGCCGATCGGAATCGCGAGCGCCCACGTGAAGACCATGCTCGCAACGGCCAAGATGACGGTGTTGAGCGCACGGCTCTCGATCAGGTCGAGTACGCCGACGCGATACGCGACCGACATCCCGAGATCGAGGTGCACGACCCGCCAGAGCCAGCGACCGTAGCGTACCGGCAATGGTTGGCCGTATCCGAATTCCACCTTCATCTCGCGCACCATGTCGGGCGAGATCGAGGGATTCATGCGAGCGTGTCGAAGAAGTCGCCCGGCGCCATGTCGACGACCACGAACGAGAGGAACGTGATCCCGATCAAGAGCGGGATCATCTGAAGCATCCGCCGAAGCACGAACCGCAGCATGGCTCAGGGCCGGATGGCGATTCGCTCGGGTTGGTAGAGCCCCCAGACCGTCGGAACGAAATCGGTGAGATAGGATTTGGCGGCAATGAAGCGCTGCTGTCGGACGAGCTGGATCATCGGCAGCTCGCGATGGAGGATCTCTTGGATTCTCCAGTAATGCGTCACGCGCTTCTCCTGGTCGAGCTCGCGAGCGCCAGCGTCCAGCTCGCGATCGATCTCGGCCTCCCAAGGCGTGGCCGGCGTCTGCTGATTCGGCTGCCAGAGGTGGAGGTTCCCCGACGAGCGCAGGAGGTTCGACGAATTGTGCGGCTCGATCGCCACCCGTGAAGCCCATGACCATCGCGTCCCAGTCGAAATTGACCGAAAGCTTCTCGACGAGCGTCGCGAAGTCGAGCGGACGATAGTTCACCTTGATGCCGAGCTTGGTCCAGTCTTCTTTGAGAATCGAACAGAGTCGCTCGCGCACCTGATTGCCGGCATTGGTCGAAAGCTCGAACTCGATCGGCCTGCCCTGCGCGTCCTCACGGAATCCGTCGCCGTTGCGATCACGATACCCTCCCTCGTCGAGGAGCCGGCGCGCCATATCGAGGTCGTACTCGTACGGCTTCAGATTCGGATCGTAGAAGGCGGTGTTCTCCGGCGAGATCGCCGACACGGCGGGTTCGCCGTATCCGAAGTAGGTGTTCTGAATCATGCTCTTCGTGTCGATGCTGTGCGCGATCGCCTGCACGAACTTCGGATCGGTGAACCAATCGAGCCGAGGGTCGCGCGTCCCGTCCTTCACGTAATGTGCGGGATTGCGATTGAAGCTGACGAACAACATGCCCGTGTCGAGCCCGATCTTGTCGAGCGAAATGTCGAGATCCTGGCTCCGCCTGCGAAGATCGTCGATCTCCTCCGGGCGCGGCGTATAGATATGCAGCTGGCGGTCGAGGAACTTGAGATACATCGTGTTCTGGTCGGGCACGATGAGGTTCATGCGCTCGGCGAGCCGGGGCAACACGGCGCCGGATTCGTCGTGCATCCAGTACGTCGGGTTCCGCGCGTATTGGAGAAGCTGCGCGGGCACGTAGCGCACGAGCCTGTAGGGTCCGGTGCCGACGATCTTCGCGGGCGGCGTGTCGATACCCCACGTCTGCGTGAAGGTGCCGTCCGCGAGCGGGGCCCCGAGGATGTGCTTGGGCAAGATTCCGAACCCGATGCTGTTGAGCAGCGGCGCGAAGGGCTCGGCCAGGATCAGCTTGATCGTGTGCGGGTCGACGACCTCCGTTCGAATCGGCTGCCCGCCGACGGTGAGTACGTGCTTCGAGCTGTTCGGCACCTTCGGGTCGAAGATCGCCTGGAAAGTGAATGCAACGTCGTCGGCCGTGAACGGCGTGCCGTCGTGCCACTTCACGTCCGAGCGAAGATGGAAGGTCCAGATGGTCCCGGCATCGTCGTGCTCCCAGGACGTCGCGAGCATCGGATCGGGAAGCAAGGTCTTGGGATTCAACCTCACGAGCCCCTCGAACACCTCGTCCACCGCCTCCGAGGACGCCGAATCGACCGAAAGCAGCGGGTTGAACGTCTTCGGATCGCTGATCATCGCCGTGACCAGGCGATCGCCCTTCCGCAAGCGGTCTTCGCCGCCCCTGCGACATCCCACCCCAGCGATGCACGCCAGGCCTACGCACGCCGCCAGCGCGAGCGATCGCCTCATCGCCCGCCTCCGGCTGCGTACTGATCGATCACGAGCTCCTGCAATCCCTCTCGGGGCGGAAACGTGAAGAGCGCATCGGCGATCTCCGTGTTCAGCGAAGGCGAGTTGTACCGCACCCGCACGACTCGGTCGCCCGGCTCGGCGCGCAGATCGATCGCATGCGGAAACCGCACCGAACCAATCGCGTCGTACGCGCCGAACGCAACCCGCAACTTGACCCCGTCGGCGAGCGGGGTCTCGCTCGCGACTGGCGCCAGCGTCTCGGGCTCGAGCCACACGAGCTCGCGACCCTCGGTGATCGGGATCACGACCTTGAAGGCACCGACGGCGGCGTCGCGGACAACGGTCACGGGTCCCGTCGGCCGTCGTTCGGGCGGCATACCCAGCAGCACGGCGGTCACGTCAGCCACGTCGATTGGAACCTGCGTGTACGCGCCGACGCTGGCGGCGGTCGCAGGCCCGCGATAGATCTTGGCCTCGCGGCGCGCGTACACCACGAGCTCGTGCGCATCGCTCGCGATGACGGCGAGCGCGCCGAACGGGGACAGGACCTCGAGCCGGAAGTGATCGGGGCTGCGCACCAGAACGGCGTGCCTCGCCCCCACGTTCTCGTCGCCGCTCTGGTAGGCGATCTGGGCAAAGCCGCGAATCGAGTGAATCGCCGCTCGTCGCTCCGCAAGCGCGGCGAGGCATTGGTCGGCAGAGGGTGTCGTCGCCGGCAACCGCGGACGAACCTTCGCCGGCTGGCAGGCCGCCGCCGACACGACGACGACCAGAGCCATTCCGAGCCGCCCGCGGCCCCTATGACTCGGTCGCACCCGCGCGTGTCCCGGCACCGAGGGCGCGAAGCTTACCCTTGAGGCGATCGATTTGCTCGGGCTCTTTCGCTTTGCCGAGAGCCTCTTGGTAGACCCGAATCGCGTCGAGCGTCTTCCCGGTCTTCTCGTAGGCGTCGCCGAGGTGTTCGGTGACCGTCGGATCGTCGCCGGCGTGCTCGATCGCGCGCTCGAGCTGCTCGACCGCGCGCGGATAGTCGCCGCGCATGTAGTACACCCAGCCGAGCGAGTCGATGTAGAAGCCGTCGTCGGGCTCGATCGCGAGGGCGCGACGAACCAGCTTCTCGGCTTCGTCGAGCCGCTCACCGAGCTCGGCGTAGGTGTAGCCGAGGTAGTTCAGGGCCGCAGCATTGTGCGGGTTGATCGCGATCGCGCGCTCCATCATCTCGATCGCCTTCGGCTTGTTCTTGGCCTCGTCGTACGCCGCGCCGAGCGCGAAGATGTGCTGATCGTTGTCCGGCTCGAGTCTCACGGCTTCCTCGAGGGCCGCGATCGCCTCGGCATACTGCTTCTCCTCGCGATGGAGCGACCCGAGGTATGCCAACAGCTCCACGTTCTTCGGCTTCGCTTTCAGCGCTTGCTCGATCTCTTTGATCGCCGCCGATGTTTTGTCTTGTCGTTGGTAGACGGCCGCCAGCTGAATGCGCGCGTCGACGTAATACTCGGAGTCCGGTGCGATCTGCTGGAGTTGCTCGACCGCCTTCGCATACTCCTGTGTCTGCGCATAGACGGCCCCCAGGTAGTATCGCACGCGCTGATTGTTCGGCTCGGCCGCGAAGACGAGATTCAGCTCGGTCGCGGCGCGATCATACTCCCCCTTCTCGAAGTAGATGAGCGCGATCTTGATGCGAGTCTCCAACGGATCGTTCTCGATCTTCTCGAGGGCATGGAACTGGAGAAGCGCCTCGTCGAGCTTCTTCTGCCCGATGTAGAGACCGCCGAGACGTTTGCGCACGAGCGCGCTCCCGGGGTTCTGCGCGAGTATCTGCTGGTAGAGCTCGATCGCGCGTGGATAGTCCTTGCGGAGCTCGTAGAGCGCCGCAAGGTCCATGAGGATCAGCTCCGACTGGGGATTGCGCGCCAGCGCCTCGCGGAAATAATGCTCGGCCCGCTCGTATTGTCCCGCGGACGTGTACACTCGTCCGAGGTAGTAGTATCCGAGCACGGAGCGAGGATTGAGCTCGATCAGCTTCGTCAACGTCGCGATGGCCTGGTCGTATTTGCCCTGCTTTCCGTACAGCGCGCCGAGGTAGAGATAGGCCTCCTGATTGCGCGGCTCGATTTCGATCACGCGACGATATTGCGCGACCGACTCGTCCTGACGATTGAGCGCCGACAAGATGCCCGCGAGCAGGAGCCTGGCCTCGGTGTTCTCGGGCTCCATCTCGACGACCTTCTCGCAATGCTCGAGCGCCTCAGGCAGCATCCCTTTTCGCACGAGGAGCATGGCGAGCCGCTGGCGCAGAAGCGGACTTTCGGGATCGTGCGCGACCGCCGACCGAAACGCCTTCAACCCGACGTCGTAGTCGCCATCGTTCAGCGCCACCTCGCCGACGAGAAAGTCGCCCATCGCTGCCGTCTTCGGGTCGATCGGTACGGCGTGCCCGGGCAGCAAGCCGCCCCCGGGTTTCCACGCGAGGTCGGCAGGCGGGGAAGGCAACGTGCGCCGGACAGGTCCGCATCCGGCAGCGAGCACGAGCCCCGCGATCATCAGGCCGACGCGGACGGAGCGAGACATGGTGGCAGTCGGCAAAAGTATCACGCAGGCTGAAAAATCGTCAACGTAACTCGCGAGGGATCGACGCGGCTCGGGGTGGCGCCGTCGGTCAGGCAGGATCGCCGATCGCTTGGATGCGGTCGATGACCTGATCCATCAGCCAACCGGGCGTCGACGCTCCGGCGGTGACTCCGACGTTGGTACGCCCCTTCACCCAGGTAGGGTCGAGCTCGTCGGCGTCCTCGATGTGATGCGCGACCGCGCCCTCCTCGCGACAAACCTCGGCGAGATGCCGCGTGTTCGAGCTGTTCTTGCCGCCGACGACGATCACCACCTCGACCTCGCGCGCGAGCTCGCGCGCGGCCTCCTGACGCTCGATCGTGGGATTGCAAATCGTATTGAAGATCTTGAGCTCTTTGCAGCGCGGCGCGAGCTCGGCGAGGAAGGAGGCCAGAAGCTCGATCTCCTGAGTCGTCTGCACGACGACGCCGACCCGCTTCGGAAACGAGGCCTTCGCGACGTCTTCCGGGCGCTCGATGACGGTCGCCTTGCCGCCCGCATGGCCGATCGTTCCGATCACCTCCGGATGCTTGGGATTGCCGAAGATGACCAGGTGATAGCCTTCCTGAACGAGCTGCTTGGCCTTGTTCTGCACGAGCGTGACGAGCGGACATGTCGCGTCGACGACGTTCAGCCCCTTGCCTTCGCTCGCTCGTACGTTTCGGGCGGAACGCCGTGGGTGCGGATGATCAGCGTGTCGCCGCTCGCAAGCTCGTCGAGGCCGTTCACGGATTGCACACCCTTGTCCTCCAGCGACTGCACGACGTGCGAGTTGTGGATGATCGGGCCCAGCGTTCGCACCGTTTCACCGGGATGCGCCGCTGCCGTGTCCGTCACGATGTCGAGCGCGCGCTCGACACCCCAGCAGTATCCCGCGTGCACCGCCTTCCGAATGTTCATGTCACCCTCGCCCGGATGCGGCGTGTGCATGACACGGCCCCACCCAATGTTCGCCGCCCTGATAGTACTCTTTCTTCCAGATCGGCACCGTCGCCTTGAGGGTGTCGATGCCGAATCGGCAAGCCGCAAACGCCTCCTCGCGGTGCGCCGCCGACACTGCCACTGCGACGCTCGCCTGCCCAATGGGCACGACCCCTACCCTGTGCACCATGGATACCGCAACTACCTGCCAACGCCGCGCGATCTCGTCACCGATGCGCCGCATTTCGTCGATCGCCATCGCCTCGTAGGCTTCGTACTCGAGGCGCTCCACCATCCGGCCCTCGTTCTCGTTTCGCGTCGTGCCCACGAACAACGTCGTCCCCCCCGCAGCGGCATCCCCGACCTCGGCCAGAAGCGCCCCCGGGTCGATGCCCTCCGCAATGACGCGGTACGAGGATTTTGTCATTTAGTTTCCGCCGCTTACGGGTGGAATCAACGCGAGCTCGTCATTGTCGTGGAGGGGATGGGTCTTGTCAACGTAGATGCGGTTCACTGCAAAGCGTGGCGGTTCGGCTGGCAGGCGCCCGAAGCGTTCGCGGAGCCCACGCCAGATCTCCTCGATCGTCGCGCCATCCGACACGTCCACGTCGACCTCGCGAATGCCGCATCGTTCCCGGAGATAGGCGAAGAAGAGGACGCGGACCGTCACGAAGGACCCTCCCGATCGAGCAGACCCACCGCATGCCCGAGCGCCGGCAGCAACAACCGGGAGAGCGCGAGCTCGCACGCCGCAGGAGAGCCCGGCAGCACGGCGACGAAACTGTCGCCGATCACACCGGCGGTGGCGCGACTCAGAAAAGCAGCGGCGCCGATCTCCGCGAAGCTGAGCGCGCGAAAGATCTCCCCGAACCCGGGAAGCTCCTTGCTCCACGTACTCGCGAGACTCTCGATCGTGACGTCGCGCGGGGCGATACCGGTGCCGCCGGTCACGATGACGGCTCGCACGTCGGGGCGTTGGACGTGGGCGAGCACCGCGCTCCGAATCGCGTCGTGCTCGTCGGGAACGAGACATAGTTGCGACGACGGTGTGGCCGGCCTGCTCGAGGGCGGCACGAATGACTGGGCCGCTGCGATCGTCGGCCGACGTGCGCGTGTCACTCACGGTGACGACAGCGCACGGAACGGCTCGAGCGAGATGCGCTCGATGGTGGTCCCTCATTGCGATCGGGGCTTAGCGGACGGACGGGGCCGAATCAAAAATTCAGAAGAGGTCGGAAGGAGAGCCCCTCTGGGGGCGACGATCCCGGGTGCCGTGTCCGTGAGCGCCGCCCCCTAGAGAGAAGGAGGATAAGCCATGAGCACTTGGTGTTCTGGATAAGGCATTGAGGAATGCCCGAACCCAACTCCCCACGACGCGACACTTATTCCGCGTGCCCGCGGCTATGTAAATGCATCCATTTCCCTATGCCCTAGGGAAATTTTCCCTAGAGTCGCGAAGTTGATCTCCATGGCAGGTTTTCGACGTTCCAAATATCGATATTTCATTAATAAATATAGCGGCTTACTCAGAGTCCGGCGTCACGCCTTCCCGCAAAGCAAACTTCACGAGCTCTGCTGTGCGCCGACAGTGGAGTTTCTGCATCAGCCGATCGCGGTGCTGGCCGACCGTCTTCGGACTGATTTTCAGAGCCGAGGCGATCTCCTTGTAGCTGTTCCCTTCGGCGATCAGCTGCAGGACCTCCCGTTCACGCGGAGTCAGCACCGAGAGCTTTTCCACCGTCGCCGCCTTGCTGGTCTCGAGGTATCCCTCGACGATCATCCGAGAGACCGGGGCGCTGAAGTAGCTGCCGCCGTTCCGGACGCTTTCGAGGGCCGCCACCAGCTCGCTACCGGCAGCACTTTTCAGCAAATACCCCGCCGCCCCCGCTTCGAGCGCCTGGCGGACGTATGACTCGAGAAGGTGCATCGACAGCATCACGACTTGGGTGTTCGGGAAGCGGCTGCGGACCTGACGAGTCGCCTCGATGCCGTTCAGGCCCTTCATCGCGATGTCCATCACGACGATGTCGGGATGAAGCTCTTCGACGAGCGTCACGCCGCGGCGTCCGTCTTCGGCCTCGCCCACGACCTGAAACGCCCCGTGCTTTTCGAGCAGCGTCCTCAAGCCCTGGCGAAAGAGAGTGTGATCGTCAACCAAGAGAACGCGCACGCACGACCTCGGAGCATCGGACCGACGGCGAGCCGACACGAACCGCGGGGGGACCGTACTGCCCTTCGTTTTCGAGTGTCAAGGCGCGATGGCGACGGCGCGGAGCGCGCACCATTGGGGCCCCCTGCGGACTCGGTCGGCACCGAGAGCGCACACGATCTCGGTCGCGGTCGGCCGCAACGAGACGACGCGCACGACGTCAGAGCCCGAAGCGGGGTGGCGGCGGCCGCTCGATCTTCGTGCCGCACGTCGAGGCGCACCGCGCACACACGTACTCGAACTTGTCGCCTTCCGGGAGGACGAGTAGCAGCCGCTTGCGCACCGGTACGGCGACCTGGCAGCGCGGGCAGAGCAGCAACGTCGCCTCCATGTCGCGGAACTGGCGGCGCGGATCGTCCTCGGAGTTACGCACGTCGGCTCTGTAGCACAGCCGTCCGCGGGAAGCGCGCGTTGCCGCCGCGGAAGGCCGTGGCTATAGTCCCGCCCCCGTGGCCCCCGCGATCTACCTCGAGACCTACGGGTGTCAGATGAACTTCGCCGACACCGAGCTGATCCTCGGGCACGTCGGCGATTCCGGGTACGTGCGGACCGACGACCCCGCAGCCGCCGACGTCATCCTGCTGAACACCTGCGCGATTCGGGAGCACGCCGAGGAACGTGTCATCGGCCGCCTGACCGACCTGGCGCGGCTCAAGGCCGCGCGACCGGAGCTCGTGCTCGGCATGTCGGGTTGCATGGCGCAGCACCATCGCGCCACCGTCACGCGGCGGGTGCCGATGGTCGACCTCGTGATCGGCCCCGATGCGTACCGACGGCTGCCGAGCCTGCTGGACGCCCTTCGAGCGAGCCATGCGCCCGTCACGGACTATCGCAACGCGCCCGACGATGATCCGAACGCAGGGGAGCGGCGTCGACACCCGCACGCCACGACCGACGTCCGCCTCGACCCGGACGAGGACTACGCCGACCTGCGGAGCGCGCGCGCACCGGGCGCCGTCCGCGCCTGGATCACCGTCATGCGCGGCTGCGACAAGTTCTGCACGTTCTGCGTGGTGCCCTACGTGCGCGGACGCGAGCGCAGCCTCCCGGCCGCCGCGGTCCTGCGCGAGGTCCGTTCGGTCGTTGCCGACGGCGCACGCGAGGTCGTCTTCCTCGGTCAAACCGTCAACGCCTATCGCGACGGCGCATGCGACTTCGCCGAGCTGCTCCGCCGCACCGCCGACGTACCGGGGCTCGCGCGCATTCGCTTCACGTCGCCACACCCGGCCGACGTGACGCCTGCGCTCATCCGAAGCATGCGCGATCTGCCCGCGGTCGCGCCGCAGCTGCATCTGCCGGTACAGTCGGGCTCGGACGCGGTGCTGGATCGGATGGCGCGCGGGTACACCGTCGGCGCCTTTCGCGATCTCGTGGCCGGCGTGCGCGACGCCATAGCGGACATCGCGCTCTCGACCGACGTCATCGTCGGCTTTCCCGGCGAGTCGACCGGCGACTACGAAGCGACCTACGCGTTGCTCGAGGAGCTACGCTTCGACCAGGCGTACCTCTACAAGTACTCCCCGCGGACGCTCACGCGCGCCGCCACCTGGGAGGATACCGTTCCCGACGAGGAGAAGGGCCGCCGCCTCGCGGAGGTCATCGCGCTCCAGGAGCGGATCGCGACGGAGCGCAATCGCGCGTGGATCGGGCGCGAGGTCGAAATTCTCGTCGAGGGTCCGGCACGCCGACCGCCCGGTCACGTCGCGGGCAAGACGCCGCAGTTCGCGACCGCCGTCATCAACGGCGCGGCAACACCGGGAAGCCTCGTCCGCGGTACCGTCGTCGCGGCGACCGGCCATACGCTGATTGCCGTCGCCGACACGGCACTGGCGACGCTCGACCTCGCCGGCTGATCAACCGACCGCGCGCAAGAACTCGAGCACCCGGGCGTTGAAGCCCGCGGGGTCCTGATGAAAAAGCGCGTGCACGCCGCCGGGCACGATCTCGAGCCGCGCCCCGGCAATGCGACGGCTGATGATCACCGAGCCGCCGACGCCGAGAAAGTCCTTCTCCCCCACCACCACCAACGCCGGACAGGTGACGAGCTCGAGCCGGCTCGTGAGCGGAGCGACGTGGAGTCCTCCCATGGCGCGCGCGATGCGCGCGAATCCCTTCGGCTCCGGGGCGCGATCGGCCGCGTCGCGCGACCCGAGCTTCTTCAACAACGCCTCGCCGCCTTGCGTCTCGGCCGTGATCGCGAGCGACTCGTACCAGGTTTGCGCCTTCGCGTTGCACTCGCTGGCGGTGCCGACGAGCACGAGACTGCGCACGAGCTCTGGATGGTCGAGCGCGAGCTGCATCGTGACGACACCGCCCGCAGAGTGGCCGAGCGCGTGTGCCGGCCACCCCACCACGTGCAGGAGCGCGGCGAGATCGTCGGCAAGCGCATGGATCGTCACAGGCTCGTCCGGCGAGCCGGAACAGCCGTGAGCGCGCAGATCCCACGTGAGAACGCGATAGCCCGCCGCGACGAGCGCGGGCACTTGCCCACGCCACGTCTCGGCGGTCGCGCCGAAGCCGTGGGTCAGCGCCACGAGCTCCGACCCGTCACCGGTGAGCTCGTAGCGCAACGACCAGCCACCGCGATCGAGCTCAGCCATGGGACGGCGGCAGGAACGGCGTCTCGAGAAAGTCCTGCGCGGCCTCGTCCCACGCGAACGCCTTCCGATCGCGGACGACCCGGTCGTAGACCGAGATCACGAGATAGGCGACGCCCGGAAAGGCGGGGCCGAGCTCGACCTCGCCACCGAAGAGCGCTCGCGACTTGTCCGTCTCGGAGAAATAGGCGCCGTGTTGCGGATGCGAGTGATAGAAGAGCACGATCTTCCACTCGGGCTCGTCACCCTGGCGACTGACCTCGAGAAGCTCGTTCGCATCGAACTGATACGCGGTGCGCGCGTCACGCGGGTTGGCGACGGGGTCGGCGGCGTGCAGCGCGTTCTGGACGTTCTGCATCCGACGCACGAGCTGTCCGCCCGGGCTCGCGAACAACACCCCGCACACCTCCTCCGGGAATCCCTCCGCCGCATGGGCGTGCATGGCGTCGAGGGCGCTGGTCTCGATCTCGATCATCGCGGTCGTATCTCGTTCCTTGGGGGCACCGTGGGGACAGCGGATCGCGTCGTCACGCCGCCGTCCGGGTCGGGATACCCGGAGCGCGTCCGCAGCGCCAGATGCTGCCCGTCCGATCGGCCTTCGCGGCTGCTATATGGCACCGGGAAAAGCGGCCGGACGACCGGAGCCGAAGATTGGAACCTGTATCGGGTGTGATAGTATTCGGCCCCTCCGAAATCGCGCCACCCCGTCTGCACACACACACCCCGCGAGGAAAGGTCGAACCCATGCCCGACAGTCGTGCCGCCGCCACGAAACAGAGCGATGCTCCTACGAACAATCCCAAACTGCTCGCTTGGGTCGAAGAAATGGCCAAGCTCACCGCGCCCGACCAGATCGTATGGTGCGACGGCTCCGAAGAGGAGAAGCAGCGCCTCACCAAGTACGCCGTCGACAAGGGGATTCTGATCCCGCTGAACCAGGAGAAGCGGCCCGGCTGCTACCTCCATCGCTCGAACCCGAACGACGTCGCGCGCACGGAACATCTCACCTTCGTCTGCACCCGCACGAAAGAAGCCGCCGGTCCGAACAACAACTGGATGGCGCCCAAAGAGGGGTACGCCAAGCTCGGCAAGCTCTTCGACGGGTCGATGAAGGGCCGCACGATGTACGTGGTGCCGTACCTCATGGGACCCGCGGGCTCGCCCTTCTCGAAGGTCGGCATCGAGATCACCGACAGCGTCTACGTCGTCCTCAACATGCGGATCATGACGCGTATGGGGCGGGTCGCGCTCGACACGCTCGGCGAGCTCGAGCAACGAGTTCAATCGCGGCCTGCACTGCACGCTTGGACGTCGATCCCGAGAGGCGTTTCATCTGTCACTTCCCCGAGGACAACACGATCTGGTCGATCGGCAGCGGCTACGGCGGGAACGCCCTCCTCGGCAAGAAATGCCTGGCCCTCCGCATCGCCTCCTTTCTCGGACGCGAGGAAGGCTGGCTCGCCGAGCACATGCTGATCCTCGGCGCAGAAGACCCGCACGGGAAGAAGCACTACGTCGTGGCGGCCTTCCCGAGCGCATGCGGCAAGACGAACTTCGCGATGATGGTCCCGCCGGCGCGCTTCAAGGGCTGGAAGATCACGACCCTCGGCGACGACATCGCGTGGATGCGCATCGGCAAAGACGGCCGTCTTTGGGCCGTGAACCCCGAGAACGGGTACTTCGGCGTCGCGCCGGGGACGAACAACAAGACGAACCCGAACGCGATGGCATCGATCGCGCGCGACGCGATCTTCACCAACGTCGCGATGACCAAAGACGGCGACGTGTGGTGGGAAGGCAAGGACGGCGAGGCGCCCGCCGAGCTCACCGATTGGCGCGGCCAGCCGTGGACGTCCGAATCGAAGACGCCGGCCGCCCATCCGAACTCGCGATTCACGGCGCCCATGCGGAACAACCCGATCCTGTCGGAGCACGCCGACGAGCCCGACGGCGTGCCGATCTCCGCGATCATCTTCGGCGGTCGCCGCGCGACCACGGTGCCGCTGGTGATGCAGAGCTTCAACTGGGCGCACGGCGTCTACCTCGGCGCCACGATGGGCTCCGAGACGACGGCAGCGGCGACTGGACAAGCCGGCGTCGTGCGCCGCGATCCGATGGCGATGCTGCCGTTCTGTGGCTACGACATGGGCGACTACTTCGCGCACTGGCTGAAGATCCAAAGTCGCCTCGCGGACCCGCCGCCGATCTTCCTGGTGAACTGGTTCCGCAAGGGCGCCGACGGCAAGTTCCTCTGGCCCGGGTACGGCGAGAACATGCGGGTTCTCGCCTGGATTCTGTCGCGAGCGGACGGGACCGTCGGGGCCGCCGAAACTCCGCTCGGCTGGGTGCCGCGCGCCACGGACCTCGACACGACCGGCCTCGATCTCGGCCCCGAGCAGGTTCGCAAGGCAACGAGCATCGACCTTGCCGAGTGGGGTCCCGAGTTCGAGTCCCAAGGCGAGCTCTTCACCAAGCTCGAGCGCACGCTGCCCGCCACCATCCGGCTCGAACGCGAGCTGCTGAAGGCGCGCATCGCGGGCTGAACGCCTCGCACACTCCCTAGCGTTCGTCAGAACGCTCGACGCGGTCCGCGGTGAGACGAGTCTCGCCGCGGACCGCCACGAAACGGCACTCCGCTTCTTGCGGGAATTGCACGCCGGAGGACGGTGACAAATTGTGGCCGCAAGCGTCATCCGGACCGCCCTCGGACGCTGTACGAGGCCCGGAGACGCTCGGGAATTTCGCTGGTCGCGCCGAGCCTCCAGGCTGATCGTCCGCGCCCGGGCTCCGTGGCACCGGGTTTGCTCCGAACCCGGGCATGGCAACGCGCTCCAACTCCGGATTCACGCTCCTCGAGCTGCTGGTGGTCGTATCGATCGTCGGCATCCTCGCCAGCATCGCCATTCCGCAATACGCCTCCTATCGTGCCCGCGGCTACGACTCGATCGTCCAGGCCCAGGTCCGCCACATCGCGACCGGACAAGAGGCGTACTTCGCGAGCCACTCGCAGTACACGAGCGACGTCGCCGACCTCGAGGGCATGGTCATCGATCCCAACGTCACCGTATCGATCAGCGCCGGCAACAGCGGCGATCTCGCGTCCTCGTTCAAGATCCACGGCAGCCACCCGCAGGCGGCGCACGAGTACGACTGGGTGAGCGACCCCGCGCCCGGCGAGCCGAACTTCATCATCACCGACTGAGCTGCTACACCCCCCCGCTCCACCACCCACAACCGACGCCGGCGACCCGAAAGGACGCGCCGGCGTCGCCTCGCGTGGTCACCGGCTTCCGGCGACGCGGGCAGCTGATAGAGTGCGGCCACCATGCCGGCCGGCATCTCGCGTGAGCGCCTGACCTCGCTCTTTCTGGACCTGGTGCGCATCGACAGCCATTCGCGGCAAGAACGAGCCGTCGCCGAACGCCTGGCGCGCGAGCTCGGCGGGCTCGGCGCCGACGTGTGGATCGACGACGCCGGCACCAAGGTCGGCGGGACCACCGGCAACGTGCTTGCACGCATCGCGGGCACGGTCGACGCCCCTCCGCTCTTGCTCTCGGCCCACATGGACACGGTGATTCCCGGGGAAGGGGTCCACCCCATCGTCGAAGGCGACGTCATCCGGACCGACGGCACGACGGTGCTCGGCGGCGACGACAAGTCCGGCTGCGCGATCATCTGCGAGGTGCTGCGCGTGCTCCGCGACGATGGCGTCCGACATGGCAGCATCGAGGTCGCCTTCACGATCTGCGAAGAGGTGGGCCTCCTCGGGGCGAAGCACCTCGACGTGAGTGCTCTCACCGCGCGCGCCGGCCTCGTTCTGGACAGCGACGCCCCCGGGTATCTCTTCACGCGCGCGCCCGCGTCGAACCATCTGGTCTTCGTGGTGCACGGCCTCGAAGCGCATGCGGGCATGGCGCCCGAGCGCGGCATCAACGCGATCCAGGTCGCGGCGGAGGGTGTCGCCGCCATGCAGCTCGGGCGCATCGACGACGAGACGACCGCCAACATCGGCATCGTGACGGGCGGTGGAGCGGTCAACGTCGTACCGAAGCTCGTGCGGCTCGAAGGTGAAGCACGGAGCCACGACGAGCGGAAGCTCGCGGCCCAATGCACGCACATGCAAGCGGCACTCGAAGCGGCGGCGGCGCGCCATGCGATCGTTCTCGACGGCCGGGAGCAGCACGCGCGAATCGAGAGCACGATCGAGCGCAGCTACGACGCGATGGACGTGCCCGACGCGGCACCGATCGTCCAACTCGTGTTGCGCGCAGCGGCATCGCTCGGCCACTCGGTCGAAAGCGCGCCCATGGGCGGCGGCTGCGATGCGAACGTGCTCAACCGGCGCGGGTTCCAGGTCGCGAATCTCGGCACCGGCATGCGCGACATCCACACCGTGAAGGAGTGGCTGCGCGTGAGCGACATGGTCCGCACGGCGGAGGTCATCGTCGAGATGCTGCGCCTCCACGCCGCCGGCGGCGCGCGCTGAGCGCGTGCGGCGTCACGGCCATCAGCTCGTCGGAACGTCGCGCAACGCCGGCAAGCGCGCCCCGCTCGCGAGGAAGATCGCCCCCCCGATCAGACTGTTCGCGACGATCACCAGAAACCACAGTCCGCCGTAGGCGACGGCGCTCGGCTGGTCCACCCCGATCTTGGTGAGGAAGTAGAGGTACCCGCCTTCCCGCAAGCCGATGCCCGAGAGGCTGATCGGAATCGACGCGACCGCGCTCACCAGCGGGTGAAAGACGCAGATGTAGGTGACCGGCACCTCGAGCCCGAGGGCACGGCTCACGACCCATTGCGCCGCGATCTGCACGAGGTGGAAAAAGAACGACACGGTCGAGGCCGCGACCAGCATGCGCCGGTCGGTCCAGAACGGTCCGAGCTCGACCTCGACGAAGCGGCGAATGCGATGCTCGGACGGGAGCAGCCATCGCACCAGGCGTGGCGCGAGCAGCCACCACACGAAAAGCGCGCTGCCGAAACCGACCGTGATCCAGAACATCAACAGGAACTCCGGCGCGAGCCCGCGATAGCGCGGAAAAAGCACGAACGACACCGCACCGATCGCCACCAGAATCACGAGTCCGTTCAACCGGTCGAACAACACCGAGTTGAAGGCCCGCGCCCGCCGCCCACCGCCCTCGGCGAGGTAGAGGCTCCGCACGAAATCGCCGCCGAGCGTGCTCGGTCCGAAAAACATGAAGAACATTCCGATGAAATAGAAGCGCACGTAGGAAGCGAAGCTCGCGTCGAGCCCGACCGAGTGGCCGATCAGCCGCCACCGAAACGCGCTCATCACCTGACCGCCGAAATAGAGCGCGACCGCCAGCAGCACCCACCCGGGATGCGCCGAGGCGAGAATGCGACCCGTCTCGCGAAGGTCGACGTGTCGCGCAATCAGCGCGACGGCGCCGATGCTGAATGCGACCTGCAAGATGCGCCGCAGACCACCGCCGCCCCGCGCCTCTCCCTCCGCCATGGCGCGCGCACAGTCCTACCTCGCTCTGCGAAAAGCAAGCCGTGTCAACCCCGGATTGCGTTCCGCCAGACCTCGGCCACAATACTCGTCGACAGATCGAATCGTTCTCGGCAGCGATGCCGTCACTCCAAGGAGGAAGGTATGAAGACAGAAGTACGCGTGCGGCCCTGGCACCTCGCGTTCGTGAGCTTGAGCGGCGGGGCGATCGGGGCGCTCGTCTTTGCGGCGTTCACGCCGGCGAGGATCGAGTCACAAATGGACGGCGCCATCCCGTCCTTTGCCGCACTCGCACAGGAGGTCATGCCGGCCGTCGTCAACATCAACACCACCAAGAACATTCCGGCACGAACCCAGCGGCGCCAATTCCCGAAGGGGCAAGATCCCTTCGAGCAGTTCTTCGGCGAGGATTTCTGGGACCGTTTCGGCGGCGGCCAGCGCGGCCCGTCGAAGCAACGGAGCCTCGGATCCGGCTTCGTGATCGACGAGACCGGCTACATCGTCACCAATCGCCACGTGGTCGAAGGCGCCGACGACATCGACGTCCAGTTCGCCACCGGCAAGCAATTCAAGGCGAAGCTCGTCGGCGAAGACGCGAAGACCGACGTCGCGCTCTTGAAGATCAAGCCGGAAGGCAAGATCCCGACGGTGCCACTCGGCGACTCCGACCGCCTGCAGGTCGGCGACTGGGTGCTCGCCGCGGGTAACCCGTTCGGCTTGTCGCACACGCTGACCGCCGGCATCGTGTCGGCGCGCGATCGCGTGATCGGCGCCGGCCCGTACGACGACTTCATCCAGACCGACGCATCGATCAACCCCGGCAACTCGGGCGGTCCGCTCTTCGATCAGCACGGACGCGTCGTCGGCATCAACACCGCGATTTTCAGCCAGAGCGGCGGCAACATCGGCATCGGCTTCGCGACGCCGATCAACCTCGCCCGCGCGGTCGTCGAGCAGCTCCGAACGAGCGGCAAGGTGACGCGCGGCTGGCTCGGCGTCAGCATCCAACCCCTCGGACCGGATCTGCGCCAGGCGCTCGGCCTCGGCGACACCGAAGGCGCGCTGATCGCGGACGTCATCGCGAAGAGCCCCGCCGCCTCTGCGGGCTTGAAGCGCGGCGACGTCGTGGTCGGCATCGACGACAAGCCGGTGACCGAGCCCGGCCAGCTGTCGCGCACCATCGCGACGATGTCCCCGGGCACCACGACGCGCCTCCGCATCGTCCGCGACGGCAAGGATCGGACGCTCGACGTGAAGATCGGAAAGCAACCGGACGACATCAGTCGCAGCTCGGAGCTCGCACGCGGCGACGAGGACGAGGAATCCGGCGGGAAGGTCTCCACCCGAAGCCTGGGGCTCCAACTCGAGACGCTCACCGACGCGGCCCGACGTCAGCTCGGCTACGGCCGCGACGTGGTCGGTGCGCTCGTGAGCGGCGTCGCCGACGGCAGCCCGGCGGAGGATGCGGGCATGCGGCCAGGCGACGTCATCTTGCAAGTGGATCGCCACGAGGTCGACTCGGCGCGCGCCGCCGCCGCCGCGCTTGCGAAGGCGTCGCCGCCGATCCTGCTGCTCGTGAAGCGTGGTGAGAGCACCGTGTTCCTCACGTTGTCGCCGGCAGAGCGCTGACGCATTCCGAGGAGGCGGCGACCGCTGCGGTCGTCGCCTCCTCGGTGGCCGTCCTGCTCAACGCGCGCTGCCGGTCGCGCGCGCCAGTACCTGCTGAATCCTCGCGTCGTCCGGATTCCGCCGCAGCACTTCCCGCCACTCCTCGATCGCCGCGTCGCGCTGGTTCAGGGTCCAGTAGGCGAAGCCGAGGTTCGAGCGGGCATCGAGCTGGTCCGGGTCGAGCGCGAGGGAGCGGCGAAAGGCGCGTACCGCCTCGTCGGGAAGGCCGATGCTGCGGAGGAGGCTGCCGTACGAACGCTGGCGCCAGCTCTCGCCGACCGGGAATGCGAGCGTTCGCTGCCATGCGGTCAGCGGCGGCGGGTCGGGCGCGAGGGCCCGGGCCTTTCGCACCTCGGCGAACGCCTGCAACGCGTGCACCCGCATCTCGCGATGCGCGTCGTCGTCCGGAATGAAAATCGACGCGATCTCGTCGTAGTACACCATGGTCCAGCCGTGACCTTCGGCGAGGTAGTCCACGAGCGGCAGGCGATTCGACCACCCGTGGTAGATGAGCGCGTAATCGAGCGCGTAGGGTCCGATGTTGCGCGGCCAGAGCTCGGGCCGATCCATCACCCCGAAGTACCGCCGGAAGACGGATTCTGGGAACGTCTCCAGACGCCCGTCGATGAACACGGGATCGTTCGGCCGGGTCCAGGTCAGGTAGCCGCCCATGGCGAGACAGTTGAAGGCGCGGCCGCCGATGCCCACACGCTCGATGAACGCGACGGCGTCGCTCGGAAAGCGCACCCGCGACACGCCGAGCCCGAACTCCCGCTCGATCCCCATCGCGCGTGAGAACTGATTGGTCGCGACCGCGCCGACGAGCAGCAGAATGGCGGTGAGCGCGCCGCCGGCGAGCCCGCGCCGCAGCCACGCGGGCTCGTGCCGTCGGGCGATCCAGGGTCCGACGTTCGCGGCGATCGCGAGGACGGCGATCCACCCGAAGAGCGCCATGTTGCGAAGCGACTGCGTGGAGAGATACCCGAACGCGAGCGTCGCGAGCAGCCGTCCGAGATGCCAGCGGCGTACGTTCAGCACGAACGCGACGCCCGCGGCCGCCAGGAGCGCGATCCACGTCGACACGAGGATTGGGGCGTATCCCGACTTGAGGGGCGGCCGGAACTCGCCGATGCGACTCGAGAACAGCGAGTTGCCGGTCACACGCGGCAAGAGCTCGAATGGCAGCAATGCCCCCCGCACCCCCCACGGGTTCACGAGACAGGCGAGCGTCAGGAGCACGAGTACGATCGTGAGCCGGCGCCAGGCGGCGGGATCGAGCCCACTCGCCTCGCGCCACCCGCGCGGCAGCGGCAAGAACGCGAGCGTCGCGCCGAGCCAGTAGCAACCGACGAGCGCCACCCCGACGGCGAAGATGCCCTGCGTATTCACCCAGAGGATCTGCAGCGGCACGAGCCAAAAGATCGCCCGCCCGTTGCGCGGATACCCCTCGAGCAGCGTCAGGTAGGCGGCGAAATACAAAAACGACAGAAGCTCCGGGCGGGGAACGAAGCGCGGCGACGAGATGACGAGCGCTACGGCGAGCAGAAACGCCGCCGTCGTCGGCGGCACGAATCGCCGCGCCAGCGCGTAGAGCACGAGCGTCGTCGTCGCCATCAGCGCCGCCGCGCCGAGCACGACGCCGTTCACCCCGGCGGCCTTCCAGACGCCGTACAGCAGGAGCTGAAAGATCCAGTGCAGGTCGATCCAGGGATAGTCGGGTGCCGTCGACGAGAACGTATTGGTTCGAAGCCACGTACCCGTCGCGAACATCAACCGGCCCGCCGCAAGGTGATACCAGGTATCGAAATCCTCGAGCCGATGCGTCGCGAACACCGCGGCGAGCAGCGCCACCGACATCGGCGCGATCCAGCGCGAACGCGACGGCGCCGACTCCGGGATCATGGCGCGCGTCTTAGCGTACGGGCCCGGCGGCGGGAAGGCAGCGACGCCTTCGAGACCGCGGACGCGCGCCGCCGCGTCTCAGCCGCCGACGTGCTTGCGCAGCGGCGGCGACACCGCGCCGGGCTCGAGAGGGCGAGTCGCACGCTGCTCGCCCGCGAGCGTGCGATACGCACGATAGTACGGCGCCAGATTGCCGGTGAGCGCCGCACCGTGGCCGGGCGCCAGCACCGTCGGCTGCGCCGACTCGAGGCGATCGAGCGCCCGTTGGAGATACGTCTCGGGCGGCGCGCCATAGAACGTCTTGTAGAGCTGCACCGAGAGCGCCGATCGATCGTCGCGCACGAGCGCCTCGCCGCGCCCCGGTTGAATGAAGAGGTCCGCCGTGAACGCCACGTGCGTGCGCTCGTCGACGGCGACGATCCCGTCCCATGCGTGCACGTAGGGGGCCTCCAACATGCGAAGCCCGTGCTTGCCGGTGTCGATCACCTCGCCGTCGCCGACGCCGCGCGGCGAGCGAACCGCCGCGTCGGCGAGCGACGTGATGACGGTGCGCATCGACGCGAGCGGCGTCGCGTTGGGGGCGCGCAGCAGCAGCTCGTTCAAGGCGCCGCACTCGTCCGCCTCGTAGTGCGGCACGACGATGTACCGCAGCGTGGACGGGTCGAGGACTTGCGCGAGCCCGGCCCAGGTGTCGTCGAAGCGCTCGCGCAAGCCGGTGGAGATCAGCATCGGCGCCGCGTCGACCAGCAGATACTGATTGACCGTACTGCGCCACGGCTCGTGGTACGTCGTGATGCGATAGGTGTCGGCGGCGATCTCCGACACGAACGCGCGGTCCCGCATGCAGTCGATCCTCCCTGGTGAACACGCGAACGCTAGCACACGCTCGACGGCGCCGGGAATCGTCGTTCTGCATGCGCAAACGCCACAGCACGCATTCGGCAAGCGCGACCCGCTGTGCTACGACGCGCCTCGGCGGCGATGACGAGCGCGCGACCCACCGCCGAACCCGGCACCGTTCTCTCGTTGCTGGCTGCGGCCGCAACCGACGTTCCGACGCGACCGGCGGTGGATGACGAGCACGTCGCGCTCGACTTCGCGACGCTCGCGGCGCGCGTCGCCGCGGCCGCCGAGGTCTTGCACGCCGCCGGCATCACCCGTGGCGACCGCGTCGCCCTCGCGCTCCCGAGCTCGGTCGCGTTCGTCGAGAGCTTCCTCGGCGTGCTGAGCGTCGGGGCCGCAGCGTGCCCCGTGCCGCCGACGGCGCGCATCGGCGAGCTCCGGCGCATGCTCGCCGACACACGCGTCGCCGCCGTGATCGCCCCCGCAGACGACGATCGCAGCGTCGCGCCGATCCGCATCGCCGCGGGTCCGACGGGTCTCGCCGCGCTCGCCGGTCGGGCCGCGCGGCCGGTGCGGCGCGCTCCGACGCAGCCCGACCCGTGCGATGCGGCGCTCGTCGCGGCGACGTCCGGAACGCTCGCGCGCCCGCACGTGGTCACGCGTACGCACGCGAACCTCTGGTGGGAGGCGGAGAACTTCTTCGCGTCGGCGCGGCTCGGGAGCGACGACGTGATCCTCGGGGTCGTCCCCCTGTCGCACGCGCACGGTCTCGGCAACGCGCTCCTGGCGGCGCTCCGCGCCCGCGCCCGCCTCGTGCTGCGCCCACGCTTTCTGCGCCGCCAGGTTCTCGACCTCTTGGCGCACGACCGTATCACCGTGTTTCCGGCGGTGCCGTTCATGTTGCGAATGCTCGCCGCGACCGACCGGCAGCGCCGATTCGAGTTGCCGGCGCTGCGTCTCTGCATCAGCGCCGGCGCGCCGCTTCCGAGCGAGGTCTTCGCCACGTTCCGCAAGCGTTTCGGCGTCGGCATCCGGCAGCTCTACGGCCTGACCGAAGCGGGCAGCGTCACCTGCGATCTCGCTACCGAAGCCGACGTCGACCCGACGACGGTCGGACGACCGCTCGGGAACGTCGTCGTCACGATCGTGGACGAGCGCGGCATGGCCGTGCCCATCGGCACCCAGGGCGAGATCGTCGTGCGGAGCCCCGCCGCGGCCGGCGGGATCGCCTCGCCCCTTCGCACGCGCGACCTCGGCCGTCTCGATGCCGCGGGCCGCCTCGTGGTCGCCGGCCGCACGAGCCTCTTCATCAACACCGCCGGCAACAAGGTAGACCCTGCGGAGGTCGAGGCGGTGCTGCGCAGTCATCCCGCCGTCGCCGACGTCGCGGTCTTCGGCCTCGCCGCGGCGCACGGCGATCAGGTGGTCGCCGCGGCGGTCGTCCTTGCGAACGACGCGAGCGCCGAGCAACTGCGCGCCCACTGCCGCGCGCTTCTCGCGGCGCACAAGGTGCCGCGCGTGGTCACGTTCCGGGAGACGTTGCCGCGTTCCCCCCTCGGCAAGGTACTGATCGGCCGCCTGCTCGCCGAGGCATGACACGCACGCCGAGCGACGCCTACGACCGCTCGCCCGGCGCGTCGGCCCCGCGCTTTCCGCTGCCGGGCACGCGACGACGCAACCTGCCGATCTGATTTGACACCGGCCCCTCCCCATTGTTGAGTCCGGTCGCGTGAGCGCTCGAACACCTCGGGTCGCGCCGGTCGCCCCGACCGAACCGTTCGTGTCGCCGACGGCACTGGCCGGACGGAGCGCGTTGGTGACCGGGGGTACCCGCGGGATCGGACGCGCCATCGCGCTCGCCCTGGCGACCGCGGGCGCCGCCGTGACCGTCACGTGGGCGCACGCGGCCGACGACGCCGAACGCATGCGGGCGGAGCTCGACGCCACCGGCGCAGCGCATGAAGTGATCCGCTGCGACGTCGCGAGCCCCGCCGAGGTGGCGGCGCTCTTCGCCGGCCGCACGGGAGCGCGGGCGATCGCCATCCTCGTCAACAACGCGGCCATCACGCACGACGGATACCTCATGATGCTCTCCGACGACGCCTGGAGCGGGGTGCTCGCAACCAATTTGACCGGGCCGTTCCTGTGCCTCCGACCGGCGCTGCGCGGGATGATCGCGCACGGCTTCGGACGGATCGTGAACGTGGTGTCCCCCGCGGGATTCATGGGAAAGGCCGGCGCGGCGAACTACGCCGCATCGAAGGGCGGCCTGCTCGCGCTCACGCGCTCGCTCGCGGCCGAGGTGGCGGGCTTCGGAATCACCGTCAACGCGCTCTGTCCCGGCGTCATCGACACCGCCATGACGGCGGAGATCGCGCAGGACGCGCGCGCGAAAATGACGGCACACATCCCCGCGGGTCGCCTCGGCCGCCCGGAAGAGGTCGCGAACGCGGCGCTCTTCCTCACGCTGCCCCATGCCGCCTACATCACGGGTGCGACGCTCGCCGTCGACGGAGGATTGGTAACCGCATGACGATGGATCGCGAGACGTTGAAGCGGAAGTTGAAGGAGCTGTTGGTCTCGGGACTTCGTCTACACGACACCGACCCCGCGAGCATCGCGGACGATCAGGCGATCTTCGTGGAAGGCCTCGGCCTCGACTCGATCGACGCACTCGAGCTCGTCGTGCTGATCGAGGAGCACTTCGGCATCGCCATCCCCGACGAGGAGGTGGGCAAGAGCGCCTTCGCGTCGATCGCGGCTCTCGCCGACTACATCAGCACCGAGCAGGCTCGTGCGGGGTGACTCGACGGCGACGAGTGACGACGCCATCGTGATCACCGGCCTCGGGACGGTGAACGCGCTCGCACACTCGGTCGACGCATTTGCCGCCGCTCTCCGCGCCGGCACCTGCGCCATCGCCCCCGTCACCGGCTTCGACGCGTCGGGCTATCGAAGCCGCATCGCCGCTGAGGTGCGGGATCTGGCCCCGCCCGACTGGCTGCCGTCTCCGCTGCGCCGGCGCGCGTCGCGTTCGGATTTGTTCGCGCTCGTCGCGGCGCGCGAAGCGCTCGCGGAAAGCCGCCTCGACGTCGCGGCCGCACCCGACCGCGTCGGCGTCGTGCTCGGCGCGACGACCGGCGGCATGATGGCGGCGGAGACCTGCCTGCGCGACCGTATCGGCGGCACGCTCCGCCGCTATCGACGGAGCACGCTCGTCGGCACGCCGATGGCGACGAGCGCCGACGCGCTGGCGCAGATCTTCGGATGCGGTGGGCCGCGGCTCGTGCTCAGCACCGCCTGCTCGTCGAGCGGCACGGCTCTCGGCGTCGCACTCGACTGGATTCGGCTCGGTCGTGCCGACGCGGTGCTCGCGGGCGGCACCGAATCGATGTGTCGCACGATCTTCGCCGGATTCAACGCGTTGAAGGCGCTCTCCCTCGACCCGTGCCGGCCGTTCGACCGCCGCCGCTCGGGTCTCAGCCTGGGTGAAGGCGCCGCGATCCTGATCGTGGAGCGCGCCGCCCACGCGGCGCGCCGGAGCGCACCCGTGCACGCGCGCATCCTCGGCTACGGCATGAGCGCCGATGCGCATCACCTGACCGCCCCGCACCCCGAAGGCAGGGGCGCCGTGCTCGCGATGCGACGCGCCCTGACGCGCACCGGCGTGGCCCGCGATGACGTCGACTACATCAACGCCCACGGCACCGGCACCCCGCTGAACGACGGCATCGAGGCGGCCGCCATCGTCGAGGTGTTCGGCGCCGCGGCGCACCGCCTGGCCGTGAGCTCCACGAAGAGCGCGCTCGGCCACACGCTCGGCGCGGCCGGCGCGATCGAAGGCCTCGCGACCGTTCTCGCGCTCCGCGACGGCTTCCTGCCGCCCACCGTCAATCTCGACGAGCCCGATCCCGCCTCGGATCTCGACTTCGTCCCGTGCGTGAGTCGGCCGGCGGAGCTTCGCTACGCCCTTTCCAACTCGTACGGCTTCGGCGGCAACAACACGACGGTGGTGCTCGGGCGTGCCTGAACGCGTCGTCGTGACCGGCGTCGGCGTCGTGAGCCCCCTCGGCTCGCAGCCCGCCTTCTGGCAGCGGCTCTGCGCCGGCGCGACGGGAATCGCCCCGATCGCCGACGCCGACGTCGCAACGGACCTCCCACGGCTCGAGGCGCGCGCGCGCGACTGGAACGCGCGCGACCACGTGCGTGCCGCGCTGCTCCGCCGCATGGATCGCTGCTCGCAAATGATCGTCGCCGCCTGCCGCATGGCGCTCGTCGACGCCGAGCTCGAGCTCACGGGCCGAGACGCCGAGGAAGCCGGCATCGTAGTCGGCACCGCCTTCGGCAATCTCAGCGAGTCGGAGGAGTTCCTGCGCGGCCTCTTCGCCAAGGGTCCGGGTCTCGCCAATCCGCTCACCTTCCCGAACCTCGTGCTGAACGCCCCCGCCGGCTACGTCGCGATCGACCTCGGCATCCGCGGACCGAACCTCACGGTCGTGCGCGGCGAGGCGTCGGGCGAGGCCGCGTTGGCGCAGGCATGGGACACGATCGTGACCGGGCAGGCCGAGGTGCTGCTCGCCGGCGGGGGCGACGAGCTCGCACCGATCACGCGCAGGATCTACACCGAGCTCGGATTGCTCTCGCCCGACGACGGCGGCGAGGAATGGAGCAGCCCGTTCGATCGCCGACGGAACGGGTTCGTCGTAGGGGAAGGCGCCGCGATGCTCGTGCTCGAAAGCGCGCGACACGCGGCCGCCCGCGGCGCACGCATCCTCGCCGAGCTCGTGGGCCACACGAGCGAGCATCTCGCCGCGAGCCCGCACGACTGGCCGCCGCTCGCGGTCGCGGCGCACGCGGAAGGCACGCGGCGTGACCTCGCCGCGCTCGGCTTCCCACCCGACGCGCGGGCGGCGCGCACCGCGCTGTCCCGACCCGCCGACGCGACCATCCTCGTCGTCTCGTGCGCGAACTCGACGCCGCATCTCGATCGCGTCGAAGCGATGCGCCTCGCGGCGATCCTCGGCGAGACCTCCGCGCAGACGATCGTGACCTCATTGAAAGGCGCCGTCGGCGAGTTCGGTGCCGCCGGCGCGCTCGGCGCCGCGGCGGCGGTGCTCGCGCTCGCGCACGGGGACGTCCCCCGCATGGGCGCGCTCGGGATTCCCGACCCGGAATGCACGCTCATGCTCGCCGACCGGCGGACCCCGATCCCGCGCGCACTCGAGGCCGCATTGGTGACCGCGACGCCGCGCGGCGGCGGGACCATCACGCTCTTGTTTCGAGGCGCATGAGCCGCACGACCGTACACACCGTCGTCGTGGCCGCCGTCTTCCTGGCGACGGTCCTCTGCGGCGGCCTTCGCGCCGCGACCGAGCCCACGGCGCCGTCGCTCGCGGCGCGCGCGGCCCGCTTCCCGAAGGTCGCGAGCGCCACGGCGGACTTCGTGCAGGAACGCGAAGTCTCGCTCGTCGACGAGGTGCTGCACGCGCGCGGCCGGTTGGCCCTCGCGGCACCGGCGTCGTTCCGTCTCGATCTCACCGAACCCGAGCCGATGACGCTCGTGGCCACCGGCTCGACCATGAGCGTCGTCGACGCAGACGGGAAAACGACGTCGGTGCCGACGGAATTCACGGGTCTCGCCGCCTTCGCGCGTACGCTCACGGACCTGCTGCTCGGCACGCGGGCGCCGCACGGATTCACGGAAGCGTGGCGCGACGCCGACACCGTGGCCTTGACGCCGACGGCGGACACCGCGAGCCCCTTCAGCGAGATCACGCTCCACTTCGCGTCGAACGCGCCCCTTCCCGAGACGATCGCCCTGCGCGAGCGCGGCGGCGATCGCACGACGATTCGGCTCGAACACGTCACCCTCAACGCCGCACTCGATCCGGGCCGTTTCGTGCTGCCCGGCATGAAAGGTCACTGAGAGCCCGCCATGTCGACATCGCGTCTCGCGGCCGCCGGCGATCCGGCCGCCGTGTTCCTCCCGCACACCCCGCCCTTCCTTCTCCTCGACCGCATCGTCGCGATCGACGGTCCGACCGGCCGCTTCGTGAAGCACGTGACTGCGGCCGACCCGCTGATCGGACCGGCGGGCGAGCTCTCGCCGATGCTGCTGGTCGAGGCAATGGCGCAAGGCGCGGGGATCGTGCTGGGACGCCAGGAGCCCGAGCTCCGGGAGCGCGGCGCCGTGCTCGCCGCGATCGACCACTGCGCGATCACCGGCAGCGCCGCGGTCGGTGACGCGCTCGAGGTCGAGATCACCGTGGTCCGCCGGTACGCCGGCATGGCCCGGGTCCGTGCGCGCGCGAGCGTCGGCGCCCGCACGTGCGCGACCGCGGCCCTGACGCTCGCGTTCCCTCCGGGAACGAGCGCGGCGTCCGAGTGACGGCACGGCCTGCGGCGAGCTCGCGCGTCCCATGGGCGCTCGTGCTCACGGTGCTGCTCGCGATCGCGCCGGGCTGTGCCCGCCTCCTCACGCGACCGACACGACTCGGCGCGCACGACGCGGCGGCCATCGTCGCTGCCGGAGCGACACGCGAGCGCGCGCTCGTCGGCCTCCGCTTGACGCTCTCGGTGCGGGCGACCTCCGGGCCGCCGGCCGCGCGGTTGGCCTCGCCCGCGTACCTCGCGATCGACGACCCCGAGCATCTGCATCTGCAAGTGCTCTCGCCCTTCGGCGTGACCGTGCTCGATCTCGCGACGAGCGGCGACGCCTTCACGTTGGCGCTGCCGCTGCGCGGCGAGACGCGGCACGGCACGATCGACTTTGCCGCGCTCGCGGCCGGCGCCACGCCCGAGGACGAGCGAATGATCGTCGCCCTCGCCCTGCTGTTCCGCCCGAAGATGGACGTCCGGCGCTGCCGAGCCGCGGGCCCCGCCAGCGTGCGCTGCACGATCGCCGACGCTCTGACGGTGACGACGACCGTCGACGACGCGCTCCGTCCGGTCCGCGAAACCTATGCCGGAGCGCATGCCGGGCCGCTCTTCACCGCCGTGTTCGAGGGCTATCAGCACGCCGACGGCGACACGCTTCCTCAGCGGATCACGATCGCCGACGACCACGACGCCGCCTCCCTCGTGATTCGCGTCGTGAAGGTCCGCCGCGCCGGCGATTCCGCCGTGTGAGAACGCCCGCGGCGCGGAAAAATCGGCCTTTCCGCCTTTCACTGACCCGCGGTTGCGCGCTACGTTAGGCATCCCCATGGCCTCTGATCGTCCGCCCGGCCTCCGCCTGCGATCTCGCATGCCGTCTGCCCGTCCTCTGGTGCTCGCCCTCGCGCTCGTGCTCGCGGCGACGACGAGCGGGCGCGCCGCCGAGAGCCTCCCGACCGTGAACCCGCGGATCGTGAACGGCGTGCTCACCGCCGACTATCCGACCGTCGGCGCATTGCTGCGCGGGCCGAGCGCCGACTCGGCGAGCACGTGGTGCTCGGGAACGTTGATCGGGTGCTCCACCTTCCTGACGGCCGGTCACTGCGTCGACGGACGCGTCCCCGCCGAGCTCTTCGTGTTTCTGCCGCACGCCGGCATCTTTCCCGTGACGAGCATCGCGCAGCATCCGAGCTTCAATTTTCCCGCCGGCGACGTTGCCGTCTTGAAGCTCGCCAGCGCGGCCGTCGGCGTCGCGCCGACCGCGATCGAGACCACGTCGGCTCCGCCGTTCGGCAGTGCGGGCGTGATCGTCGGCTACGGGCGCGCCGGCGATCCGCTCTTCGACTACGGCTTGAAGCGTGCCGGCAACGTCGTGACCGCGGCGTGCGCGACCATCCCGCCGCCCGGCTCCGACACCACGTCGGTGTGCTGGAACTTCAGCGCTCCCAAGGGCGATCCCGGGACCAACTCCAACACCTGCAACGCCGACTCCGGCGGTCCGCTCCTCGTCGATCTCGGCTCGGGCGACCGCGTCGCCGGTGTGACGTCGGGCGGCTCGAGCGCGAGCTGCCAGCCGACCGACCACAGCTACGACGCCAACGTCTTCACCTATCGCTCCTTCATCGAGACCGAGGGCGGCGCCGATCTGGCGAACACGAGCTGCGGCCCCGGCCCGCAAGTCGGGGATCCCGGCGTGGGCGTGCTCGACTTCACCGGCACCGTCAGCAGCGGCAGCCCGCAGGCGACGCACACCTTCACGGTCCCGAACGGCACCACGCTGCTTCGCGTCGCCATGAACGCCGTCGACGACGGGGCGAGCGACTTCGACCTCTACGTCAAGGCCGGCGGCGCTCCGACGACGAGCGTCTACGATTGCGGCCGATTCGGATCGAACCAGTTCGGCGTCTGCGAGTTCGCGGCTCCCGTGGCCGGCCCGTGGTACGTGCTCGTCAACCGCTATGCCGGCAGCGGCACGTACCAGCTCACGGTGACGGAGCTCGGGACCGGGTGCTCGTTGCCGGGAAGCGACGGCAGCGCGTGCGACGACGACGACCCCTGCACCACCTCCGACGTCTGCCAGTCCGGTACGTGCGCCGGCACGCCGGTCGGGAACGGCACGCCCTGCGACGACGGCAACTCGTGTACCGGACCGGACACCTGCCAAGCCGGCGTGTGCAGCGCGAGCGCGCTCGCCGACGGCACGGCATGCGACGACGGCGACCCCTGCAGCCGGCCCGACACGTGTCAGGCCGGCACGTGCACGGGCGTCTCGCCGGCGCTCTCGTGCAAGGTCGTCCCGACCGGATCCGCGCTGCTCACGATCGACAATCGCAGCCCCGATTCGCGCGACCGCTTCGCGTGGACCTGGCGCAAGGGATCCGCGACGAGCCACGGGGACCTGGGGAACCCCATCACGACGACGTCCTACGCGCTCTGCCTCTACGACGACGTCGGCGGCGTGCCGCAGCGGCGTCTCACCAAGGTGATTCCTGCCGGCAGTCACTGGAAGGCCTACTCGCGGGGCTTCCGCTTCCGCAACTCGACACTCGACACCGGTGGTATCCAGTCGGTCGTGCTGACCGAAGGGCTCGCCGGCAAGTCGAGCCTGCAGGTGCGCGGCAAAGGGCAGCCGCTCGCGCTCCCGGGTCTGCCGTTCACCCAGCAACCGGGCGTGATCGTCCAGCTGATCAACGACACGACGTGCTGGACGTCGACGCACTCGACCGCGACGACGAACAACATCGCCAAGTTCAAGGCCAAGAGCCAATAGGACGCCGCGGGGCTGGTCGGTGATACGCGCCCGGTAGTGCCGAACGCGCACGCGGTGGGGACGCCTCCGGTCCTGCGGCCTTGCCGCGCGTGGTCCACATGTGCCCGGTTGCGGGTTCCTGGCGCGCTCACGGCCGAGACGGACGCCTCGGCGTCCCCACCGCGTGCGCGACGCCTCGGGCCGGTGCCAACCCGCACGCCGTGTACGCCACCGCTCGCTGCTCCACGCGCGCGCCGCGCGGGTCGCTTCGTCGCTGCCGCGGCGCGACCCATCACGGTTGTCCGGGTCGGGACGCTTGTGTAGACGCTTCACGATGCGAGACGCCTGCGGGTTGCGCGTGGCGATCGTCGGGGCCGGGCCTGCGGGTGCCGCGCTCGCGACATTGCTCACGCGCGACGGACACGACGTGGTGCTGTTCGACGACGAGCGGCGGCCCGCGCTCGTCGTCGGCGAGTCGCTGATCCCGGCGGGGATTCCACCGCTGCGCCGCCTCGGAGTCGAAGACGCAGTCGCGGCGATCGGCATGCGCAAGCCGGGCGCCACCCTCACCTGGTCGCCGAGCCATCGCTTCGCGTTTCGTTTCGAGCGCTACGGCACATGGATGGTGCCGTACGCCTACAACGTGCCGCGCCGCGAGCTCGATCGCATTCTGCTCGCACGCGCCGAAGCGGTCGGGACACGGCGCGTGACGATGCGCGCGAGTCTCGCACGCGGCACCGCACCCGACGGCAGAGAGCTCGTGCTCGCACCCGACGCCGTCGCCGCGACGGGGTGGCCCGCGCCGGATCTCGTCGTCGACGCGACCGGTCGGGCGCGGGTCGCCGCGCGTCTGCTCGAGAT
Organism: uncultured delta proteobacterium; assembly: GCA_963774015.1. Lineage (GTDB taxonomy): Bacteria > Desulfobacterota > Binatia > UTPRO1 > UTPRO1 > UTPRO1. The sequence goes on along the minus strand of CAVZDH010000009.1, from coordinate 478,833 downwards.
CCCGGCGACGACCGGGCCGCGGAACGACGTCGCCTACTTCGCGCACTTCGAAGACTACGCGTGGAGCGAGGAGCCGGGCCAGGTGTTGATCGACCGCCTCGACGGCGGATGGAGCTGGCGCATCCCGCTGAACGAGCGTCTCTCGCTCGGGGTCGTCCTGAATCGCGCGGCCGCGGCCGGCTTCGGGGCCACGCCCGACGACCGGCTCGCTGCCGCGATCGCCGCGCACCCGCCGCTCGCCGCGACCGTCGCGCACGCACGTCAGGTGACGGGCGTGGTGACCTACGGCAACTACCAGCTGATTTCGACGCGCGGCATCGGCCGCGGGTGGGCGTCCGTCGGCGACGCGTTCGGCTTCGTGGACCCGATGCTGTCGCCGGGCATGATGGTGGCGCTCCGCTCGGCCGAGATGCTCACGGCCGCTCTCGCGCCCTGGCGCGCGTCGCGTACCGGCAGGGATCCGGCGACGATCGCCGGCGCGCTCGTGCCGTACGCGCGTGAGCTCACGGAGCTGCTCGCCTCCTGGATGGAGGTCGTCGGCTACCTCTACGACGGTCGGATGCTCGCCCTCTTCCGCGCCGGCAACGACATGATGCGCGAGCGCGGCGGGCGATTCGCGCAGGCCCTCCAGAATCACATCGAGGCCAACATCGCCGGTCTCGCGTCGGGCACGTCGATCACCTCGCGGTACAGCCTCGGCCTCCTCCGCTTCCTCGGCCGCCACGGGTTGCGCGGCGTGTCTCCCGACGCGCTCGCGATCCAGTAGCCCCGATGTCGGCGCCGTCCGTCGAGGCCGTCACCGCGGCCGTCGTCCGCTTCCTCAACACCGAGATCATGGCGCCGACCCATCCGCTCGACGCCGACGACGTGCTCGCCGACGCCGGCGTCGACTCGATGGCGCTCCTGAAGGTGCTGGTCTTCCTCGAGCGGGAGATCGGCGTCTGGATTCCCGATCAGGATCTCACCGACGAGGTCGTCCGTTCGGCGCGCTCGCTCGCGACCTACGCCTGCGGCCGCGCGATGCCGTGAGCGCGACGCCGCGCGCCGTCGATCTTCTCGGCCCCGACGTCGTCCTGCTGGCAATGGAGACGCTCGCGGCGGGACGAGCCGCGAGCAGCAACGCGGTACTCGCGCTCGAGCTGGCGGCGCCGGTCGAGCGGCGGCGTGTCGCGGCGGCGCTCGACCGCTTTCTCCCGTCGTGTCCGTGGCTCGGCGGTCGCCTCCGCCGGCCGTTCCCGTGGGGCAAGCTGCAGTGGCGCGTGCCCGCCGGCGGGCCGACGCCGATCGCGATCGAGAGCGCGCCGCTCGGAGCGGACACGCTCGCGGCCGTGGTCGACCGCGAGCTCGCCGTGTCGATCGACCCGCGCCGCGAGCCTCCGCTGCGCATCACCCTCGTCGATGACACCGAGCGCGCGCGAGCTCGCGGAGACGCACGCGGCGCGCTCGTCCTCACGTGGGCGCACGCGCTGATGGACCCGCATGGAGCGGAGCACCTCGTCCGGCTCCTGGCGGAGATCGACGATCGTCCCGCCGACACGCCGCCGTGGCCGACGGCTCCGTTGCTCGTCGCGCCTCCCGACCCCCGTCCGCTCCGCGAACGCGCTGCGCTCGCGAGCCGGGGCGCCGCCGCCCTGCGAGCGCGGGCTCCGGTGCCGCCCCGCTCGCTCGCGAGCGCACGCCCGCGCCCACGAAGCGGATGCCCTCGTCACTGGCGCTTTTGCTTCGCGGCGTCCGCAGCGTCGCCCGACCGCCGGCGGCGCGGCATGCCGTGGCGGCTCGCCGTCGTCGCGACGGCCATGACGGAGATCTTCGCACGGCGCGGTATCCCGACCGACGTGCCTTTCCTCGTACCCGTGTCGGTCGATCGCCGCACCCGCGGTGCGCACGGCCCGGTGCTCGGCAACTATCTCGGCTTCCACTTCGCGTCCTTTGCTCCGCCGCTCGACGGCGACGTCGCGCGCCTCGCCGGCGCGCTCCGCGACCAGCTCGCCGAGGCGGTCCGCCGCGACGAGCTCGAAGCGGGGTGGGCCGGCATGAGCTTCGCGCGCCTGCGTCCGCTCCGCGGCATGTTTCGCGAGCTGCCGTGGACGCGCGCCGGCGACCTCTGCTCGTTCCACTTCGCCGACACCGACGCCGTGCTCTCGGACCGCACGCACCTGTTCGGCGTACGCCTCGTCGGCGGATATCACGCCGCAGCCGTCCCGGCGCGACCGGGCGTCGGCGTGTTCTTCAGCCGCCGCGGCGACGTCGAGAGCCTGATCATCACCACGACCAACAACGTCGTCGACGACGCGGAGGCGGCGAGGATCGCCGACGTCGTGGGTCGCGCGATGGGGTGGCGAGCGCTCGCCGACGAGGGCGCGGCGACCTGACGACCCCGAAGCGCGGGACTCTACGGCGTGACGTCGTCCGCGACGAGCACCGGCGGCGCATTGCCGGGCTTGGTGACGATCAGGCGGTACTTGCCACCGCCGCAGCCGTTCGCGCCGTTCGCACGCACCGCCGCGTAGAACGTCCCGGTGAAGGGCAGCGTGCGCTGCAATTGCGGACACGCCGCGCCACACGTATTCGGCACCGCGCACGGCACGTTGTTCACGAGCGTGTCCGCGACGGGCGTCGATTGATCGCCGCTCAGCAAGACGACGGACGGCTCGATCGTCGATTGGCCCGTGCCCGTGTCGTCACGGGTCTTCACCCGCACGATCACCTTGTCGCCGGCCTGCCCCGTGATCGACCAGATGTCGACCGTCCCGGCCGACGGGAGATCTTCGCGGAGCTTGTAGGTCACGGGGAGATCGGGGAACGCCGCCTGGAGATTCGCCACGCGCGCCGCATCGCTCGCGCGCGGGCTCAAGAGCCCGCTCACCTGATCGATCAGTTGGCGCTCCAGCGGGCCGCCGAGGCAATTGATCAGGTTCGGGAGGTTGCAGACGTAGTTCGGGTCGAGCGCGAGGCAACCCGCGTTCACGAGCGCGAAGTTGAGACCGTTCCCCTGCGCGCCGCAGAGCTCGTCCTGCGCGAGGCTGCTGCAGGACGCGATGATCTTGTTCTGCTTGGTGGTCTCGTAGCCCGCGATCTTCTGCTCGCGCCCGTCGCAGTACGCGTCGGCGTCGGTCATGCATTCGTCGAAGGCGGCGTTCGACCCGCGGTCGTCGGAGTCGCAGCACGGCGGCGGCGCGTCGTCGCACGACGGGCCGAAGACGCCCTGGTCGCACTCCACCTGGCATTCCGCCACCTTTTCGGTGCACTTGAGGGTCTCGACGATGACGCGCTTCGCGTAGTCGGCACCGGCCGTGGCGATCTTCTTCTGACAACGCGCGACCGACGTGATGTCGGCCACGGCGGGCGCGGCGGAGGCGGAACACAGTGCCACACCGACGACGAGCGTTCGGACGATACCCATGACGAGTCCTCCTGTGTTGCCGACGACGTGGGTCAACCGATGGGGGGAACTGCCGGCACGCCGTGACACTGCCACGGCGACACCCGCTGAAACAAGAAAAAACCGCCCCGGACACCTGCGGGCGCTTGACGCGCGGCACGAGTCCTAGGATGTCAGGCGTCCCACCAACTTCACGCCTGCGAGGAGCCGCCAGCATGTTCGATCGTCAGTCGCTGTACATCGGAGGAACCCACGAGAAGCCGGCGTCGACCCGTATGATCGACGTGCGTTCGCCCTTCACCCAGGAACTGGTAGGCCGAGTCCCCGCGGCCTGCGAGGCCGACGTCGATCGCGCCGTCGCGGCCGCACGCCACGCGCTCGAGCACGGCCCCTGGGCGCGCATGGCGCCCGCCGAGCGCGCCGACGTCCTCGATCGACTGCTGATGGCGCTGCAGACCCGCGCCGCCGACATCGCCTCGACGGTGACGCTCGAGATGGGCTGCCCGATCAGCTTCTCGCATGCCGGTCAGGCGTTCGCGACGACGATGGTGCTCCAGTTCTACGCCGAGCTGACGCGCACCTTCCCGTTCGAGGAGACGCGGCCGTCGATGATCGGATCGGCGCTGGTACGCCAGGAGCCCGTCGGCGTCGCGGCGGCGATCGTGCCGTGGAACGTGCCGCTCTTCACGATCATGCTGAAGCTCGCGCCCGCGCTCGCGGCGGGCTGCTCGATCGTGGTGAAGCCCGCACCCGAGACTCCGCTCGACGCCTACCTCCTCGCCGACGCCCTCGACGAGGCGGGCGTGCCGAAGGGCGTGGTGAGCCTCCTGCCCGGCGGACGGGAGCTCGGCGAGTACCTCGTCACGCATCCCGGCATCGACAAGGTCGGCTTCACCGGCAGCACCGCCGCCGGCCGTCGCATCGCCGCCCTCTGCGGCGAGCGCCTCCGGCGCGTGACGCTCGAGCTCGGCGGCAAATCCGCCGCGATCGTCTGCGACGACGCCGACCTCGATGCCGTGATCCCCCTCATCGTCGGCGCCGGCACCATGAACAACGGCCAGGCGTGCGTCGCGCAGACCCGCATCCTGTTGCCGCGGGCGCGCTATGCGGCGGGCGTCGCGGCTCTCGCCGCAACCGTCGGCAATCTCCGCGTCGGCGATCCCGCCGACATGGCGACCGAGATCGGCCCGCTCGTCGCCGAGCGTCAACGCGATCGTGTCCTCGGCTACGTCGCGAAGGGCAAAGCCGAAGGCGCACGCTGCGTGGTCGGCGGCGGCCGGCCGAAGGGATTCGAGCGCGGCTGGTTCGTCGAGCCGACCCTCTTCGCCGACGTCGACAACCGCATGACCATCGCGCAGGAGGAGATCTTCGGCCCGGTGCTCTGCGCCATCCCCTACGACGACGAAGCCGACGCCGTCCGCATCGCCAACGACTCGGAGTACGGCCTCTCCGGCTCGGTCTGGACCAACGACGCCGCGCACGGCATCGACATCGCGCGCCGCATCCGGACCGGTACCTACAACGTCAACTTCTTCATGATGGCGATGACGAGCCCGTTCGGCGGCTTCAAGAGCTCCGGCCTCGGACGCGAGCTCGGCCCCGAGGGTCTCCGCGCCTACCTCGAGCCGAAGACGATCTGCCTGGCCCCGGGCATCGAAGCGAGCTGATCCCAGGCGCCCGACATAGGCCAGACGATTGGGTATCAGCGCGGCCGATGACACGTATTAGAGATTCGTCTTGCTCCAGCCCCGGCGGCCCGGCAGCGGCCAAAAATCGCGGCGCAGCGCACCTTCCTCCTTGCTCACCCCTACCGTGAACGCGTAAGGCTACGTGACGCCTTACCGTGAGCCCGCCCACCGGCTTCAACTCCGCGAACTTCCCCACTCGAAGGGGCCGATGATCTGCTCCATCCGCCGTACACTCGTCGCATCCTGCGTGCTCGCATCGATCCTTTGCCTTCCCGATCTCGCCCGCTCCGGATGTGATCTGATTCCGCAATCGCAGCCGATCTTCCGAGGCGCGCTCGGGACGCTCGATCGGCCATTCGCCGGACCCGGCGATTTCGTCGAGCTGCACGTACGGCCGCTCATCTGCGACCAAACGTCTCCCGGACTGCCGCCGAGCGTCGACGATCTCGTCGTCACCCTCGTCTTCGAGCCACTGAGCGGGCCGAAGCGCGCCGTCGTACTGACGACGCAGTCGTGCGCGGACACGACGGTCGCGGCCAAGCTCGGCGCGTGCGACGCGACACCGGGCGTGAGCGGCGTCACCTGCGTGGAGATGAACCGGGCGGGAAGGACGGACATGGACATCGTCGTACGCGACGACATCCCGCGCCTCCGTTTTCGCTTCCCCGACACCGACGCGCTGCTCGGCGCGGCGGTGGACGACCGGACTCTGGCCGGGCCCGTGACCATCGCCGTGAGCCTGCGGAGCCAAGCGACGCTCCCTTGCGGCCTCGCCAGCACCACCTGCCGAGCCGCGGCCGCCACGCTCGGCTTGGTCGCGTGCGTCGACGACCTGTTCGCGCGCGACGGCACGTGCGCGCCGAATCCGGATCCGACGTTCACGCACTTCACGGCGCTGCCGCCGCCGAGCGACTACCAAGCGACCTGCTTCGCCGAAAGCCCGCCGTGCACCGCGACCGCCGCCGAGGCGCGTCTCACGCTCGATCGGGCCGGCAACCTGCTCATTCCCGTCTACTGGCAAGGCGTGCTGGTCGCGGACGGGGATCAGCCCGTTCCGCGCCTCCTGCGAGCGACCATCAAGCCCCCGGTCCCGGTGACGATCCCGAGCGGAGTGTTCGTGACCTCGCTCACCACCGAAGGACAACGCCTGCCGCCGATCTTCGAGCCGCAGACCGACCCGACGACGTCGTCCACCGAAGCGTTGTCGTTCTTCGGCTCGGTCGACGTGCGGAAGACGGTCCTTCGGATCGCGCGCCGACGCGGGATCTGTCAGGGCGGCACCGACGACGGCGCCGATTGTACGACCACCCTCGACTGCGACGGCGCGCCGTGCGCCGACGCATGCGTCGGCGGCGCGAATGACCGCCTCACCTGCGGTGACGACGGCGACTGTCCGGGTGGACGCTGCGGCGCGCTCTACGACGCCTCCGCCTTCGCCGCCCTCGCTGCGGACGGCGGGGCCATCGTCTTGCCGCGTGCGCTCCCTCCGGGCGCAGAGGGCATCTGCCAAGCCTCCCACGATACGCCGTGCGGCGGCGATCAACAGTGCACCGAGACCGGCGACGCCTGCGTGCTCTACGCCCTCGAGGCCCAGAAGGCGGTGTCGCTCGACAGCCTCGCCACGACGACCAGCGATCTCTTCGTGCTCACCGGCTCCGAGGCGCTCGACGGCACCGACCGCAACGGCGATTCGGACGCGAAGGACGTGGTGGTGAACATTCGCGACCGCCGCACCGGCGCGTTGCTGCCGCTCGGGGCGCCCTCCGGGTTCGCGCCCGACGGCACGCGGCTTCCCACCTGCGGCATCACCGGCACGCCGGACGGACGCGCCGTCTTCGTCGACCACGACGCCGGCTTCGTGCTCCCCGCGATCGCGTTCGAGGGTCGCGCCGCCGCGTTTCTCGAGAGCGAAGCCGACGAGAACGGCTGCGACGAGAACGGCGACGGTGACGCCGCCGACACGATTCTGCGGGTGTTCACGCTGGATCAGGGCGAGGTCAGCACCGTCGTCTCCCCGCCGCGCCCCCTCGACCCCGCGCCGCTCGTGAACGGTCAGCCGCTCGCCGTTTCCGACGGCAACGTCTTCTTCCGTACCTCCGAGATGTCGTCCGCCTCGCTCGGGACGGAGCTCGTGAGCATCGACGGGGGCAACGACGGCGACAACGACGAGGACGATACGCACTCGCTCTGTGGCCATCACCACGCGAGCAGCGGGGACGCCGACGACGTGTCCTTCCCGGGCGCGGACATCTCCCGCGACGGCACCGTCGTCGCGTTCGTCAACGCCGGGCCGATCGGCGGCGATAGCCGCGACCTCAACGGCACGCCCGACGTCTACGTGCGCGATCGCGGGGCCGACGAGACCGAGCTGGTGAGCCTCACCAACGGCGGCGCCAAGTCGTTCGGCGACGGCGCCGACGGCAAGGTGTCGATCTCGGGCGACGGCCGCTTCGTCGCCTTCGCGAGCTTCAACAACGATCTCGTCCAAGGCGACTCCAACCGCTGCGGCACCGGGACGTGCATGGACGTCTTCGTGCGCGATCGCGTGCTGCGGAAGACCGAGCGTGTGAGCGTCGGCCCCGCCGGCGTCCAGGCGAACGGACACTCGCGTTTTCCGGTGATCTCGGACGACGGCCGCTTCGTCGCTTTCGCGAGCGCCGCGACGAATCTCGTCGCGGGAGACACGAACGGGCTCGAGGACGTGTTCGTCCGCGACCGCTGCGTCGCGGGCGGCAAGCCGGTGGCCGGCTGCGTCGCGAGCACGGAGCGCGTGAGCGTCACGGACGACGAGCTGCAGGCGGTGGGCACGGGCGGCGACGTGCGGCACCTCGACATGTCGGCGGACGGTCGCTTCGTGACCTTCGACTTCGCGAGCACGAACCTCCCGTCCGGCACGCATGCGAGCGCGCTCGGGGTCTACGTACGCGACCGCGTCGCCGGGACGACGGAACAGGTGCCGGCGGGGGCGGCGCCGCTCGCCGCGTCGGCGCCGGCGATCTCCTCCGACGGCCGCTTCGTCGCCTATGAGGTGATCCACGGCGCCGGCGGCCGCGCGGTCGGGGACGTCGAGCTCTACGACCGCGCGACCGAAGTCGCCGACGTCGTGAACGTCCTCCCCGACGGTTCGCTGCCCCCGACCGAGCGCTCGTTCGCGCCGAGCGTCTCGGACGACGGGCGCTTCGTCGCCTTCGCGAGCGACTCGCCGGACCTCCTCGGTCCGGGCCGCGACACGAACGGCACGACCGACCTCTTCGTCCGCGACCGCACCCTCGGCCGCACCGAGCGCGTGAGCGTCGGCGTCCACGGCCAGGCGGCGACGCACGGGGGCGTGCTCGCCGGCTCGCTCTCTCCCGACGGCAGCCGGACGGTCTTCGTGAGCGGCGCGCCAGGTCTCGTGAGCAACGATTGCAACGGCGTCGCCGACGTGTTCGTGCGTGAGCCGCAGACGCACGGGCCGAGCGCCCTCGATCTCTTCCCGAACGGCATCCTCGACGACGTGGTGCTCGAGGTCCTGCGCTCGGACGCGGGCGGCGCCCGCGCCGTCGGCAACGTCACGACCCTCTGTCCCGCCGGGCAAGTGGCGGCCGCCTTCGGGAAGGCGGCGTTTCTGCGTCCCGAGTCGGCGACGGGCACGGCGAGCTGTCCGGGCGGATCACTGAACGGCGATTCCGACCTCGCCGACGAGGTGGTGCAGCTCTGGCCCGGGACGGGCGGGGTCGTGAACCTCGGACGTGCCGCGACCGCCGTCGCCCTCTCGGAGACCCACGTGGCCGCCATCGTCTCGGAAGCCGGCCAAGGCGACGGCGGCACCGACTTGAACCACGACGGCGACGTCGCCGACGGGGTGGTCGAAGTCTACTCGATCGCCACCCACGCCTGGAGCTCGCTCGGCCAGGCCGCCGACACCATCAAGTTCTGCGGCTCGGTGCTCGCGTTCACCACCCCCGAGCCCGCCCAGAACGCCGACCTGAACGGCGACGGAGACCTGGAAGACGACGTGCTGCAGCTCTACGTACCTGCGACCGGCGACCTCATCGACGTCGGACAGGCGGCCGACGACTTCGTCTGCAACGAGCACGTCGTCGCGTTCCGGACGTCCGAGCATGCTCAGGGCGACACCGATCTCCAGGGCGACGGCGGATCGCCCGTGCCCGCGACGAGCGTCATGCAGGCGTACGTCCTCGACCGTCCCGAGTGTCGCGCGGCCGGTGCGCCGGCGGACTGCCTCCGCAACAGCCACCAGGCCGCCGTGCCGTGTACGCAGGCCGCGTGCAATCCGCGCGTGCCCTACAAGGTCACCAACTGCGCCGTGAAGTTCTTGACGGTCGAGTGCCAGCAACGCGGGAGCGTCGACGCCGATTTCTGCGGCGGGAGCGGCGGCACCGATCTCAACGGCGACACGCCGCCCGACGCCCGCGACGTCGTCATCCAGGTGCTCGACGCCTGCGGAGGCGACCTCACCGTCGTCGGCACGGTCGACGGACCGGGCGATCCGTTCGCCTCCGACGACGGCGAGGGCATCGGCACCGGCATCTTCGTCACGTCCGGTCGCTGCATCGAGACGCTCGGCGGGACGTGCGACGCAACCACCCGCTGCCCGACCGGCGCGTACTGCGATGCCGGCACCTGCAAGCGCGACCATCGCACCTGTGTAACCGACCTCGATTGTCCCCCGAACGTCCCGTGCGTGACCGGGCGGGAGGGCACGATCCTCGCCGCCAGCCCCGACACCGACGACGACGGGGTACCGGACCACCTCGACAACTGTCCCGACGTCCCGAATCCCGACCAGCGGGACAGCGACGGGGACGGCGCGGGCGATGCCTGCGACCTCGATTGCCCGCTCTGCGTCGAAACCCCGCCGAGCGCGCTCGATCCCTTCCATTGCTACGGCATGCGCGCCCCGAAAGGGACACCGGGCGTCGACGTCACGCTGGTCGACCGGTTCGGCACGACCACGGTCGGCGTCGCCGAGCCGCGTCGCGTCTGCAATCCGGCCGACGTCGCCGGCGCCGACCCGACGGCCCCCGCGCACCCGACGCATTTCCTCGGCTACGGCGTCCGTCGGAACGGCCCGCCTCCCGAGCTTCCCAAGCGGCTGCGGATCATGAACCAGCTCGGAACCATCGTCGCCGACCTGATTCGACCCGACCTGCTGTTGGTGCCGAGCGCGGAGAGCCTCGACGGCCCGACGTCGCCGCTCGACCCGGTGACCGTCGATCATTTCCAGTGCTACCGCATCACGCACGCCCGGACGCGCGTGAAGAACGTCCCGATCGTCGACCGCCTCGGCGCGCTCGGCATCGACGTGAAACGGCCCCGTCGCCTCTGTGTCCCGGTCGACGTGAAGGGCGAGACGCCGGGAGCGGAGTCACACGCGGCGGCTCTCACCTGCTACGACTCGCGCGTCACGTCGTCCTCGCTGCCGTTCGTCGGACCGCGCGAGCTCTTCGTCGCGAACCGGTTCGGCTCGCTCCGGCTCGAGCGCCTGCGCCCGGCCGAGCTCTGCCTGCCGTCGGTCACGCCATGAGGCGGCCGGGCGCGCCTCAGCGATACGACTGCTGCAGGGCGTCGAGCGCGGCTGCGCCCGGGCAGAGCTGCTCGTAGGGCAGCGCTGCGAGCGGCGTCGCGGCGGTGCGATTGGCCGCGTGCATGTCGCTGCCCTCGGGGTCGAGATAGAGGAGGCCGGTCGGGATCGCACCCGCGCTCTGATGCGCGCGGAGGTATGCCGCGACCGCGTCGCGGTCGCTCGGGTCGTAGCCTTCGGGAATCTTGGTGAAGCGGACGACGCTCCCGTCGTGCATCGTGACCTCGGTCGCCGTCCCGGCCGGGTAGTCGGCCGTGATCTCGGCGGCGACGGGCACGAAATCGGCCTCGAGGATCGGCTCCTGGTTGCGACGCGTGTAGCGGTAGCTCTTGGTCGATCCCTCGTGGTCGTTGAACGTCACGCAGGGCGAGATCACGTCGACGAGCGCGAAGCCGCGGTGACGGAGCCCGGCCTTCAAGATCGGGACGAGCTGCGCCTTGTCACCGGAGAAGCTCCGCGCGACGAACGTCGCCCCGAGGCTCAAGGCCAGCATCACGGGATCGATCGCTTGCTGCGTGTTGGGCTCGCCGTACTTCGACTTCGACCCGGGATCGGCCGACGCCGAGAACTGCCCCTTGGTGAGCCCGTAGACGCCGTTGTTCTCGAGGACGTAGAGCGCGTTCACGTTGCGGCGGATCGCATGGCTCATCTGACCGAGCCCGATCGAGAGCGAGTCGCCGTCGCCGCTGACGCCGATGTAGAGGAGGTCGCGGTTGGCGGCCGAGGCCCCGGTCAGGATCGCGGGCATGCGGCCATGGGCCGAGTTGAAGCCGTGCGCGCCCGACAGGAAATAGGTCGGCGTCTTCGACGAGCAACCGATGCCGGAGAGCTTCGCGACCATGTGCGGGGCCACGTCGAGCTCGTAGAAGGCCCGCGTGATGGCGGCGGTGATCGAGTCGTGGCCGCAACCGGCGCAGAGCGTCGACATCGCGCCCTCGTAGTCGCGCACCGTGAGACCGAGGGCGTTGGGCTTGAGCGACGGGTTCCGCGCCGCTGGTTTCTTGATGTAGCTCATGCCCGGGGCCGCTCCTTCTCCGTCTCGGCGAGCTGGTGGAGGATGCTCTTCACGACCTGATCGGCTTGCAGCGGGAGCCCGCCGTACGCGAGCACCGAGAAGAGCTGCGACTTGGCGACGCCGGTCTCGAGCGTCAGCAGCGAGCGCAGCTGGCCGTCGCGGTTCTGCTCGACGATGAACATGCGGTCGTGGCGGCGGAGGAAGGCCTCCACCTCCGGACCGAACGGGAAGCCGCGGACGCGGAGGTAGTCGCCGACGATGCCGTTCTCGGCGAGCTCGGCGAGCGCCTCGCGGACGGCGAGATCGCAGCTTCCGACCGTGACGACGCCGAAGCTCGCATTCGGCCGGGGCTCGATGACCGCCTCCGGTACGAAGTTCCGCGCCGTCCAGTGCTTGCGCGCGAGGCGGTCCATCACCTCCTGGTACTCGTCGGGAAGCTCGGTGTAGCCGCCGTGCTTGTTGTGCCCGGACCCGCGGGTGAAAAACGCGCCTTTCGCGCTCACACCCGGCAGCGTGCGGGCCGCCACGCCCTGCCAGTCCTCGGGCGAGTAGCGGAAATACCTCGGCAGCGCCTCGAGCTCCTCGTTCGAGAGCACGCGGCCGCGATCGGGTCGGTAGCCGTCGTCCCAGGTGAGACGCGGCACCACCCAGTCGTTCATGCCGATGTCGAGGTCCGAGAGGACGAAGACCGGCGCCTGGAAGCGCTCGGCGAGATCGAAGGCGCGCACGGTGAACGTGAAGCACTCCTGCGGATTCCCGGGGAAGAGCAGGATGTGCTTGGTATCCCCGTGCGACGCGTAGGCACAGAGCAGGATGTCGCCCTGCTGCGTCCGGGTCGGCATCCCCGTCGACGGTCCGACGCGCTGCACGTCGACGATCACCGCGGGAATCTCCGCGTAGTACGCGAGCCCGACGAGCTCGGTCATGAGCGAGATGCCCGGACCCGACGTCGCCGTGAACGCGCGTGCGCCGTTCCAGCCCGCGCCGATCACCATGCCGATGGCGGCGAGCTCGTCTTCCGCCTGCAGGATGCAATAGCGCCGCGCGCCCGTATCGGCGTCCGTGCGGTACTCCTCGCAGAGCTCCTTGAACGCATCGAGCACGCTCGTCGACGGGGTGATCGGATACCACGCCGCGACCGTCGCCCCGGCATAGAGCGCGCCGAGCGCGGTCGCCGCGTTACCGGTGATGAGGATCTTGTCCGCGGTCGCGCGCATCGTCTCGAGCCGGATCGGCAGCGGACAGTCGAAGTGCGCCTTGGCGTGCTCGTAGCCGAGCCGGATCGCCTTCGCATTCGACGTCATGAGCTTCGGCTTCGCCGCGAACTTCTCGGTGAGCATGGCCCGGACGACGTCCATGTCGATGTCGAGGAGCGCGGCGATCGTGCCGACGTAGACGATGTTCTTCATGAGCGTGCGCTCGCGCGCCTCGCTGAAGTGCTCGATGCAGAGCTTCGCGTACGGCACGCCGAGGAAGGCGACGTCGGTCCGCAAGAGCGCGGGAGCGAGCGGCCACGACGAGTCGTAGAGCACCCAGCCGCCGGGGCGGACCTCGTCGATGTCCTGCTCGTAGGTCTCGGCGTTCATCGCGACCACGAGATCGAAGAGCGCGGTACGGGCGGTGTGCCCGTCCTTGTCGACGCGGATCTCGTACCACGTGGGCAAGCCCTGGATGTTCGACGGAAACAGGTTCTTTCCGGAGACCGGGATGCCCATCCGGAAGATGGCCTGCATCAGCAGGCTGTTCGCGCTCGCGGAGCCGGTGCCGTTGACGTTGGCGAGCTTGAACGCGAATCGATTGACGGTTCGCCCCGTGCGCTCGAGCGCGTCGCGCTCGCTGCTCCGATGACCCTCGGCACCCGGAGTGGATCCGGGCGCCGAGCGCGCGTCGGGGCGAGCCTCGTCGGTGCCCTCGTCGCCTAGCGGTTTGCGGAGCATGCGCGCTTTCCGGCGTAGGGGATCAGCAGATCGAACCTCTGCATGTCCCACGCCGCCGTCGGGCACCGCTCGGCACAGAGGCCGCAGTGCACGCAGAGGTCTTCGTCCTTCACCATCACGCGCGCGGTTTGCGGGAGCGGCCCGGACACGAAGAGATCCTGCTCGCGATTGAGCGCCGGGGCGCTGAGACGGGTGCGGAGATCGTCCTCCGCGCCGTCGGCGGTGATGGTGAGACAGAGCACCGGGCACACGTCGATGCAGGCGTCGCATTCGATGCAGAGCTTGTCGGTGAACACCGTCTGCACGTCGCAATTGAGACAGCGCTCGACCTCGCGCGCCGCCTGCTCGGCGCTGAACCCGACCTCGACCTCGACGTCGAGCTTCTTGAACCGCTCGACGAGGTCGACGTGCGTCATCTTCTCGCGCTTCCCGGGGTTGTAGTCGTTCTTGTAGCTCCACTCGTGGAGCCCCATCTTCGTGCTGACGAGGTTCATGCCGTACGGCGGGCGCTCGGAGACCGGCACGCCCTGGCAGTGGTTGTGTATCGAGATCGCCGCTTGGTGGCCCTGCTCGGCGGCCCAGATGATGTTCTTCGGTCCGAAGGCGGCGTCGCCGCCGAAGAACACGCCGGGGCGTTTCGACGCGAAGGTGACCGGATCGACGACGGGAGCACCCCACCTGTCGAAGGCGATTCCGAGGTCGCGCTCGATCCACGGAAACGCATTCTCCTGCCCGAGTGCCAGGATCACGTCGTCGGCCGGGAGGAACACGACGTCGAGCGGTTTCTGCACCAACCGACCGTTCGCGTCCTCGGACGACGCGTAGCGCTGGAACTCCATCCCGACGAGCCGACCGTTCTCGACGACGAACGCCTTCGGCTCGTGGTCGACGATGATCTCGATCTTCTCCTCTTCGGCGTCCTCGAGCTCCCAGGGCGACGCCTTGAAATACTTGCGCGGCTTCCGCGCCATGACCTTGATCGAGGTGCCGCCGAGTCGGGCCGAGCTCCGGCAGCAGTCCATCGCCGTGTTGCCGACGCCGATGATGAGCACGCGCTTGCCGATCGAGTCGACGTGGCCGAACGCGATCGACTGCAGCCAGTCGATCCCGATGTGGACGTTTGCCCCCGCCTCCCTGCGCCCCGGAACGTCGAGGTCCTTGCCGCGCGGCGCGCCGGTCCCGACGAAGACGGCGTCCCAGCCTTCGGCGAGGAGCGCGGACATGCTGTCGATGCGCGTGTCGTAGCGGACCTCGACGCCCATCCCGAGGATCATGTCGATCTCCTCGTTCAGCACCCGCTCGGGCAAGCGGAACGACGGAATGTTCGAGCGCATGAGACCGCCCGGCACGGGCAACGCCTCGAAGATCGTGACCTCGTAGCCGAGCGGCATGAGGTCGTTCGCGACCACCAGCGATGCCGGACCCGAGCCGACGAGCGCGACCCGCTTCCCGTTCTTCACGGCCGGCACCTTCGGCAAGCGGTCGCTCACGTCCTCGCGGAGGTCGGCGGCGACGCGCTTCAAGCGGCAGATCGCAACCGGCTTCTCCTCGACCCGACTGCGGCGGCACGCCGGCTCGCACGGCCGGTCGCACGTACGGCCGAGGATTCCCGGGAAGACGTTCGACTCCCGGTTCAGCATGTAGGCGTCGGCGTAACGACCCTGCGCGATCAGGCGGATGTACTCGGGCACGTTGGTGTGCGCCGGACATGCCCACTGACAGTCGACGACCTTGTGAAAATAGTCGGGGTTTTGGACGTTCGTGGGGGGCACGGATGGAAATCGAATATCGGCGTGTCGGTATATAGGGGCTGCGCCGGCCTTACCAGCACGGCGACGACGTTCGAGGCGCCACGGCGCCTCGTGGTAGCGAGGGACGAATGCCTGAGCGACGGTACGACGTGGTGGTCGCGGGCGGCGGCACCGCCGGAGTCGCGGCCGCGATCGCCGCCGCCCGGACGGGTGCGCGCACGCTCCTCCTCGAGCGCTACGGCTTGCTCGGCGGCATGGCTACCGCCGGCATGGTGGGGACGGTGTGCGGCCTCTACCTCACCCGCACCGAGGGCCCGCCCGAGCGCCTGAACGAGGGCCTCGCCGGCGAAATCGCCGATCGGATCGAGGCCCTGCCGGGGAGCACGCCGCCGCTCCGGCGCGGACGCACGTTCGTCGTTCCCTACGTGCCGCACGAGCTCGCCGCCCTCGCCGACGACCTCACGTCGACGGAGGCCGCGCTCGACGTCCGCCTGCACGCGCACGTGACGGCCGTCGGCGCGCGCGGCACTGCGATCACCCACGTCGGGTACGCGACGGCGGACGGACCGCGCGAGGTCGCCTGCGCGGCCCTGGTCGACGCGAGCGGCGACGCGATCGCGGCCCTCCTCGCCGGGGCCGCGACCGACACCCCGCCGCTCGGCGCGCGCCAGCTCTCCTCGCTCGTCTTCACGCTCCAGAACGCCGACGCGGGGGCGGTCGGAGGCGGCGCCGGGCTGGCGCTCCTGCGGCGGATCGCCGCGGCCGAGGCGAAGGGCGCGTTGCCGCCGGGGTCGAGCGACGTCGGCTGGCGCCCGACCGCGCGCGCGGGCGAGCTCGCGGTCAAGCTCGCCCTTCACGGCGTCGACGCGGGGGCGGACGGCGACTTCCCGACGGCCGCCGAACGGGTCGGCCGCCGCCGGGTGCGCGCGCTCGTCGACTGGCTGCGGCGGGAGGAGCCGGCCTTTTCCACCGCGTTCGTTTCGCAGGTCGCGGCGCAGGTCGGCGTCCGCGAGAGCCGTCGCATCGTCGGCCGTCATCGCCTGACCCGCGAGGAGGTCCTCGGCGGACGGCGCTGCGACGACGGGGTGGCGCGCGCGGCGTGGCCGATCGAGCTCTGGCACGACGCCGCGCCGGGAGCGCGGTACGAGTACCTCCCCGACGGCGAGTGGTACGAGATTCCGCGCGGCTGCCTGCGGGCCGTCGGCTTCGCCAATCTCTTCGCCGCCGGCCGCTGTCTGAGCGGCACGTCCGAAGCGCTCGGCTCGGCGCGGGTCATCGGGACGTGCCTGGCGACGGGCGCCGCGGCGGGGCGCGAGGCCGCACGGGCCGGAGACGATACGGTTGCCGCCCACGACCCGACCGATCGAACGGCAGGCGGCCCGAGCGCCGCGAGCACGCGCACCCGAGGCTCGTGACGCTTCCCGACCTGCTGCGCGCGAGCGCCGATCGTCATGGCGATCGCCCCGCGCTGACCGACGTCGCGAGCGCGCGCACGTCGTCGTACGGCGCGCTCGCCGCCGCCATGGACGAGGTCGCCGCGACGCTCCGCGCCGCCGGCGTCACCGCGCCGCACCGCATCGCGCTCGTCGGCTCGACGTCGTTCGCCTACATCGGCGTCGCGTTCGGCATCCTCGCCGCGGGCGGCTGCCTGGTACCGATCGCGGCGAATCTCCGCGACGCCGAGCGCGAGCAGATCCTCGCTGCGATCGACGTGAACGGCGTCGTGCACGTCCGCGGCGACGGCGGGCCGTGGACCTTTCGCTGGATCGACCGGATGCGTACTGCACCCGCCGGCTTCGCCGCGCTCGATCCGGCCTTCGTTCGCTTCAGCTCCGGCACGACCGCGGACGCGAAGGGCGTCGTCCTGTCGCACGCCGCGACGCGGGCTCGGATTGCGGCCGCGGACGCGGTGCTGCGCCTCGGGCCCGACGACCGCGTCCTCTGGACCTTGCCCCTCGCCTACCACTTCGCGGTGACGATCCCCGCCTATCTCGGCGCGGGCGCCCACGTCCTGCTCGCACCGGAGACGACACCCGCCGTGCTGGCGGCGGCCCTTGCCGACCACCGCGCGACGGTGGTGTACGCCTCGCCGGTGCTCTTCGCGCGACTCGCGGCGGTCCCGCATCCGCCGCCGCTGCCCGCGCTTCGTCTCGCCCTCTCGACCGCGGCCCCGCTCCGCGCCGACGTCGCCCTCCGCTTCGAGGCGGCGTACGGCCGCGCGCTCGGCCAAGCGTACGGCCTCATCGAGTGCGGCCTCCCCTGCATCGACACGCGCGCCGACGCGACGATCCCGCCGGCGTCGGTCGGCCGACCCGTTCCCGGCTACGCGATCGCGGTCTTCGCCGAGAGCGGCGCCGCTCTCGGCTGCGGTGCCCGGGGCGAGGTCGGCGTGCGCGGCTCGGGGCTCTTCGACGCCTACTACGCGCCCTGGACGCCGCGGGCCGCGACGCTCCGCGACGGTTGGTTCATGACGGGCGACGTCGGCAGCATCGACGCGTCGGGCGCCCTCACGCTGCACGGCCGCCTGAAGTCGATGATCGTCGTCGCGGGCATGAAGCTCTTCCCCGAGGAAGTGGAGGCGGTGCTCGCCGACTTCCCGACGGTCGCCGGGTCGCGCGTCTTCGCCCGACCCCATACGCATCTCGGCGAGCTGCCGTACGCCGAGATCGTGCTCCGGCCCGGTGCCGCGCTCGATCGCGAAGCGTTGGCACGCCACTGCGCGGCCCGCCTCTCGCCCTACAAGGTACCCGTCGACTTCACGCCCGTCGCGGCGATCCCCACGACTACCGGCGGAAAGATCCTGCGCCGCTAGCGTTCACTGGCGGCGACGCCAGCCGGCCCACATCGGCAGGCCGTTCTCGTCCCGCAGGACCAGGGTCTCCTTACCTTTGCGAATCTCCGCTGCGATCAATGCCGGCCGCCCGTCGAAGGTCACCCGCGAGCCTTTCACCTCGATCTCGTCCTTGGGCTGGATCTTGGTGTCCTGGTGCTCCACGTACCAGCTAGGACCGAGATGCACCGAGATCGTCTCGGTCGCCGTCTTCAAGCGGAGATGGATTCCGTGGCCCATCCCCTTGTGCGGCGTGATCTGATCGACGGCCACCACCTCGCCCTTCACCGTCTCGACGGTCTTCGGATCGTACATCCGACCATACGACCCGCCGGGACCCCAACCACCTCCGCCCCGCCAGTGCGGGCCACCTTGGGCGAGCGCTTCGGCGACGGGGAAGGCGGCAACCATACCCAGCGCAAGCACCATCACTCCGATCCTCATGTCGTCCCTCCTTTCACGACACACGTGTCTTCGCATGAAGCAACCACCGTGCCGCATCACGAGGACACCCGCGCGCGGGTTTGGCCGCACCTGGTTCCGGAATCCGAGAAGACCGCGCGCGCCATGCCCGGAAGCGGCGCCGCCGCGGGGCGCTCAGCGCGTCGAATCGCGAACGGCGCTGATGAAGCGGATCGGCATGCCCTGCTCGTCGGCGAGCAGACGGAATCCGTGCGACTCGAGCCAGGCCGCGACGTCGCGCCGATGCCACCCCAGCACGAACGGCTCGTACATCCACTTGGCCATCACGGCGAAGTAGAGGCCGCGCCGACCGCTCCGCCGCAGGAGCGCGGGCCAATCGCGGACGCGGAACTGCACCGGTGACGGCTCCGCGATCACGAGGCGGCCCCCCGGAACGAGGACGCGTCGTAGCTCGTCGAGACTCGCGTCGGCCGCACGCGGCGGCAGCTCGTGGAAGAGAAAACACGCGCCGACGCCCTCGAAGCGCGCACTCGGTAAGCCGGTGTCCTCGACGACCCCCTGTGCGAAGCGCGCGCGCGGATGGCGCTGCGCCGCGAGCTGCAAGAGATAGGGCGAAGGCTCGAGCCCCCACACGTCGGGAACGCCGGCCACGACCATCGCGCCCGCGAGCGCTCCGCTGCCGCAGCCGGCGTCGAGCGTCGCCCGACACGCGGCGAGCTCCGCCGCGATCCGCGCCCGCGCGCGCACGGTGTGACCGAGCATGAAACGATCGAACCAGCGCGCGTACGCGTCGGCGTGGCGCTTCGAGTAGACGCCGTTCGGCAGGTGATGGAACTCCTGGCGGACGTACGCCGGAAGCCGCGCGACACCCGGAAGGCCGGGAGGCAGCTCGACCTTGCGCCGCGCGCCGATCCATCGCCGCACGTAGGTGACGAGATGCCGCGGATACCGCAGATCGAGCTCGTCGGGCCACGCGTCGGGAAGCGGGACGGTGCCCCAGTCGACGGCGATCGGGTCGCTCTCGACGTCCTCGGCGAGGCGCGCCACATTCCGATCGTGTCGCATGCGCCGGACGATTTTGTACGAGCGCGCCGGCGGACTGTCAATCGCAAACGATGCTAGCCCGCATTCGCGCCCTCACGACCACGCTCGCGCGCGACGCCCGCATGCACGAGCCCGTCGAGCGCGAGCGCGGCCGCATCGACGCACGAACCGCCGTGGCCATCCTGCGCGACCGCCGCGGCGTCGGCGACGCGCGGCTGCCGCTCGGCAATCGCAACGCGCTCGACGCGATCGTCTGGACGCATTCGGTCGTCGCGGATCTCACGGCACGCGTCCTCTGGGTGTCGGAGGGTCCGCACACGCTCGGACGGTACGGGCGCATAGACCTGCCGGCACGTCTCCGCGACGGCGCGACTGCAGCCGCACGCGAGGCGGAGGACGACATCGCCGCCGACCCCGCGCTCGCCGACGGCACCTGGGCGCGCCTCGAGCTCGGCGCGCGTCTGCGCGACGAGGCCCACGTCGCCGCGGGCGCGCGCCAGTGGGACGCCGCGGTCGATCTCTATCGGCGGGCGACGTTGCTCCGGCCCGAGGATCATCTCGCCTGGCGCGGTCTCGCCGAGGCCGCCGCACGCCGCGGCGACGCGGCGACCGCACGCGCCGCCTGGCAGCGCGTCGTCGATCTCGCACCCGAAGGTCCGGCGGCGCTGGCCGAGGCGCGCACACACCTGAATTGACGGGTCGGAGGGCGCGCGTTAACACCCTTGCGATGGACGACTTTCGCCTCGACGAGGACGCCGTTCACGCGCTGCTCGCGCGTGCCAGCACGCTCGCCCTCGGATGCGACGACGTCGAGTCCGCCCGCGCGCGCGCCGAGCGCGGCGACCGTCTCGACGTCGAGGACATCGCGGTGCTCTGGTACGCGCGCACCGTCGACACGGAGACGATCGCCGACGTCGCCCGGCGCGCGCGCGGGGCGCGCGTGAAGCAGCTCGAGACGTTCTCTCCGCTGTACATGACCAACACCTGCGACGCCGCCTGTCGCATGTGCGGCATGCGGCGCGACAACGACGCGCTCGTGCGCGAGACCGCCGAGCTCGACGTCGTCGAGGCGCAGCTCGGCACGCTCCTCGAGCGCGGCATGCAAGCGGTGGCGCTCCTCACCGGCGAGTACGGACCCGAGCGGCGGCCGTGGGCGATGCGTTACGTGAACGCGGCGCTCCGCGCCACCGAGCGTCTCGGCTTCAACCACGTGCTCGTGAACGTCGGCTCGATCGACGACGACGAGCTGCCGGTGCTGCTCGCGGGCGTGTCGCGCCGCGCCGACGGCATGCTCGCGCCGAAGGTCACCATGTGCACGTTCCAGGAGACGTACGATCGCCGCACCTACGGGAAGTTCATGGGCCGCGACCCCGGAAATCCGCGCAGCGACTACGATCGCCGGCTCACCAACTTCGACCGTGCCCGGCGCGCCGGCTTCCGCGTCGCGAATCCCGGCGTGCTGCTCGGCCTCTGCCCCGACGTCGCGTTCGAGATGATCGCAGCGACGCTGCACGTCGAGCACCTGCTCGCCGCCGGCATGGAGGTGTACCTCTCGACGCCGCGCTTGCGACGCGTCGCCGGGGGGGGCGCGGGACACGGCATCGGCGACGACGACTTCGTCCGCCTCCTCGCGCTCCTGTCGTTGGCACTCCCCGACGCGAAGCTCGTGCTCACGACCCGCGAGCCGCGCGAGATCCAGCAACGTGTCGCCACCCTCGTGAGCGTGCTCTCGGCGGGCTCGTCCGCCGTCGCCCCTTACACCGAGGACGGCGCCCGCTTCCCGCTCGAGGCGAGCCAGTTCGAGGTGATCGACCAGCGGCCGTTCGAGGCGATACTGCACGAGCACCTCTCCGCGGGCGTCATCATCGAGAACTTCCGCGCCGGTTGTCGATAGCGGGTCAGGGGGTGCGGGTCTTTTTGGCCTCGACCAGCTTCTGCATCTTCACGAGGTCGACGGAGATGAAGATGCCGTCGGCTTCGGCGGTGAGCACGTCGCCGGCGTACAGTCGGCCCTCGGCGAAGATCTTGCGTCCCTCGACGCGCTGGACGGTCGCCTCGAAGCGAAGATCGGTGTCGAGCGGCGTGGGCTTCCGATAGCGAATGGTGAGCGTTCCGGTCATGCCGGGCTGGCCGGTCGTCGACTGCACGAACCCGAGCACCTCGTCGAACGCCGCCGCGACGAACCCGCCGTGGACGTGCCCCGGCGGCCCCTCGTATGCCGCGCCGAAGCGCACGTGGCCGTGGACCACCCGGCCCTCGACCTCGAGCACGATCGGCGGAGCGAGCGGATTCGAGAGACCGATCAGCGGACTGTAGTCGAAGAAGGCCGCGACGTCGCCGGCGTTGGCGCTTTCGCCGAAGCCGAGAGGTAGGTCGCGCCGCTTGTGCGTCGCGAGACGGGCGGCATAGCGCTCGAGCCCGGCGGCGGCGGCACGGAGCTCCTCCTCGGGCGCGTCGCTCACGGTGAGACGCTCGATCACCTCGCGCATCGCCTTGGCGAGACGTCGTCGCTCCGCCCAGGCGCCGGTCACCTGCGCCCCCGCCGCCGACCAAAACGAGAAGATGCGCTCGCGCCGTGAGCTCTCGTCGTCCGCCATGGCGGCCATGAGTAGCGGAGGCGCGGAAACCTCGCCAGCCGCCTCGCGGAGCTCCCCTAAGGTGTCGGGGTAGCGGTCGGCGTGGGCGACTCGGAGGGCGTTTCGCTCGGGGTCTCGGTCGGGCTTTCGGTCGGCGTGGCGCTCGGCGTCACCGTGTCGCTCGGGGTCGGGGTCGGCGTCGGTGTGACGCTGGTCGTCGCGGTCGGGCTCGCGCTCGGTGTGAGCGTCGGCGTGCCCGTCCCGGTCGCGGTCGCGGTCGGGCTCGCGCTCGGCGTGGGCGTCGGCGTGGCGGTCCCGGTCGCGGTCGGGCTCGCGCTCGGCGTGAGCGTCGGCGTGCCCGTCCCGGTCGCGGTCGGGCTCGCGCTCGGCGTGAGCGTCGGCGTGGCGGTCGCCGTCGGCGTGAACGTAACCTCGGCGCTCATCGTGGGCGTCGGGCTCGTCGTCGGCGTGAGCTCCGGTGTCGTGGTCGGCGTCGCTGCGGTGTTGGTCGCCGTCGGCATGGGGCTCGCCGTGGCGGTCGGCGTCGCCGTCGGCGTCGCTTCGCCCGGCAGCGGTGTCGTCGTTCGCGTCGGTGTCGGCGTCCGCGTCCGGGTCGGCGTGAGCGTCGGTGTCGGGCGCGGACAGAACGTGCTGTAGAGCGGCAGGCCGACCTCGGCGAGCAGATCCTCGGCACGCGGCATCGCGAACGCGACGGCTTCCTCGACTCGGCAGCGCGCGTTCCTGAACGTGCATTCCTCGAACGCCTGGGCGTCGCCGACGGGGTCGACGAGGAGCCGCGCGCACTCGTCGTCCAAGAGCCCGAGGTTGGCGCCCTCGGGCGCGCGCAACGTCGCGAACGAAATGGCGGCCTCATTGCACCTCTTGTCGATCGCGGTCCGGAGCTTGGTAGCGATCTTGTCCCGCTTCGCGACCTCCTTGGCGCACTTGGTCGTCGCTTTCGGCACGCACGCGGCATCGAACCACTTCAGCTGGACGCAGACGAAGACGGCATCGAGGCAGGTCTTGAAGCTCTTGTAGGTCGCGGTTTGGTAGCTCGCGACCGCCGCGGTGGTGGCCTTGTGGCACGTGTTCACGGCCTTCGCGGCGACGGGATCGAGCACACCGACCTGCGCCCCGACCGGCCGCACGAGACCGAACGTGAGAAGCAACGTGACGAGCAGCGGGAACGGGTACGCAAATGACATCTGGGACCGTGCGACGCTTGCCACCCTACGAACCGGTCATCTCTCGGTCAACGTGCGATCGACGGCGACCGCGCCCACGCGTCAATTCCCGTCCTGGACCTCGAGCGTGTACGGTGCGCACGACGATCCCGACACGCGTCGCACCTCGATGCCGTACTGACCGGTGTTGGCCTCGTCTGCGGGCAAGCCGTCGTAGCGGATGGTCTCGTTGCTGTCCCGATCGTTCGTCGAGGCGCCGATCTGCTCGAACACGTCGCCGTTGCGCCGATAGAGGTACAGGTCGTAGTTCACGCCCTTGGGCAGATGCTTCAGCTGGGCGATGATCTGGAAATTGTTCTGCGGCGTGTCTTGCACGTCCCAAATGTAGAAGTCGTCGTCATTGGCGTCCGTGATGGTGCCTTGGACGTCGAGCTCGTAGCCGTCGTCGGTGCACCCGCCCGCGCCGCACTGGTCGTCGAGCCGGCGGCCCGCGGGAAACGCGTTCGGCTCGAACGCGTCGTAGCACGGCGTCGCGGTCACGGTCGGCGTCGGCGTGGCGGTCGGCGTCGGCGTGGCGCCATTCGAGGCCGTGGCGGTCGCGGGAACGCTCGTCGCCGTACCGAGCCCGGTCGGAGTGATCGTCGGCAACGGCGTCGCGGTGGCGGTGGGGGTCGGCGTCGGCAGGCCGCAGACCTCGTTCAGGCTGCGACCGACCGCCGCGAGCAGCGCCTCGGCGCGCGGCTCCTGGAAGCGCGAGAGCTCGGCAACGCCGCAGCGATGGCTCCGCACGAGGCAATCGGCATACGCGTCGAGTGTCGTCGGATCGTCGCCGCCGAGAAGCTTGCAATCGGTCGCCAACGCCTCGAGCAAGAGCCCGCTCGCCGCGCGCAGCGTCGCGAAATCGACGTCGCCGCAGGTCTTCTGGAGCGCGATGCCCGGACGGGTCGACGCGGCGTTCAGATTCGCGAACTCGACGTCGCAGCGCTTACGCGCGCTTTCGAGGCACGCGGGCAGCTGGCTCGGATCGCTCTTCACCTGGACGCAGGTGAAGGTCGTGTCGAGGCAGCGCCCGAGCGCCTTCAGGCTCGCGTCGACGAGCTTGTTGCCCGAGTTCATGATCGTCTGCGCGCACTTCTCGACGGTCCGGCCGACGCCGCGCGCGTCGCCGACGTCGTCACCCGCGCCGCCATAGGGCGCGAGACACGTGAGCGCGGCGCGGCGCGCGGGATCGACCCCTGCTACCTCGAGCAGGCTCGCGGCCCGCGGCATCTGGAACGCGAACATGCGTTCGAGCTCACACGCGCGTTGCGTCGCCACGCATTGGCCGAGGCTCGTCATGTCCGTCACGTCGACGTCGAACTCCTGCTTGCACTCGTCGAGGAGCGCGCCGAAATCGAGGCCGAGCGGATCGAGCATCTGATCGACGGTGAGATCGGTGGCGCACTTGCGCGCGATCGCATCGATCATGCGCGCGTTCTGCTGGGCGGCGAAATCAAGCTGGTCGTTGCAACCCTTGCGCGCCTTGTCGAGGCATCTGGCATCGCCGGGCTTGGTCTGCACGCATTTGACGATCGGGCCGACACAGTCCCGGAGCGCGTTCAACGTCTCGACGGCGGCATCCGCGCCGGTACGCTCGAGAATGATCTGGCACTTGTTCGCGGCCTTCGCGTCGTCGGAATTCGGAAGGGATTGGGCCCCGACGAGCGGAGCGACGGCGAGGAGGCCGACGGCGAGGAGCGCAGCGAGGGGCAATCGGAAACGCATCGAGACCTCCTGGAACGACGACAAGGCGACCTACCTGGTGCAAAGCACATGCCCGCCTGGCCCTTCTATCCCCGGGATCCGTCATCGCGCATGCCTGCAACCCGTGGCGCAGGTGCGCCCCCGTCTGCCGTCCGGGCAGACGGGAATGGGCCTCGGCCCGTCACGGCCCGCGGTCTTGCAGGACGTTCCCTGCCGCGGCTAGGGAACCTCTGCACAGGTGGCTCCCGGCTACGAAGCGAACATGGAGATCCCCCGCTGAACGCCGTGGTGCGCGGTGTGCTCGCGGCGGCGCTCGTCGGCATCGCCGGCCGCTGGAGCGGCCCGACCGTGCTCATACTGGCGATCGCGGCCGGGCTTTCGTTCTTCGACCTCGGACGCCGCGATCGCGTCGAACGGAGCGACGGCGCGGGCGACGACAGTGGCGAGTCACCGTTCGCTCCCGAGCCGTACGGCATGGCGATGCAGCTCGCCTTTCTCGCTCTGCTGGCAGTCGGCGCGTGGGACAACCGCACGCCGGAGCTGGCGTGGCACCACCCGGGCTGGCTCGGCGCCGTAGGCTTCGTCGTGATCATGCTCGGCGTGGCGCTCCGCCAGAGCGCCGCCCATGCGCTCGGCCGCCAATTTACGGTCGGGCTCTCCGTTCTCGCCGACCACGAGCTCGTGGTGAGTGGCCCGTATCGTTGGGTGCGCCACCCCAATTACGCGGGCCTTCTGCTGATCGCGCTCGGCACGGCCATGATGGTCTGGAGCCCGCGGGCCGCAGGCGTGAGCCTCGTCGTCTGGTTACCGCTGGCACTCCTGCGCATCCGCAAGGAAGAGCGGGCACTCCACGCGCGTCTCGGCAGCGCATGGGGCGACTACAGTCGGGGGCGGTGGTGCCTCGTGCCGGGGGTTTATTGATTGGATTTTCGCCCCCGTGCGGTCGGCGCGACGCGCCGATCCTCCGCTGGGCCTCGGCACCCGAACTCAGTCCGGGTGCCTCGTGGATTTTCGCCCCCGTGCGGTCGGCGCGACGCGCCGATCCTCCGCTGGGCCTCGGCACCCGAACTCAGTCCGGGTGCCTCGTGGATTTTCGCCCCCGTGCGGTCGGCGCGACGCGCCGATCCTCCGCTGGGCCTCGGGGACCGGCTACTGATTGAAGACGGGCCAGTGGTCGACGATCGTCGCCCCGCGGGTGACGATCAGGTCGCCGAACTGGAGCATCACCGCTTCGCTCTGGGTCGGCCGCAAGAAGACGTAGTCGTCGACCGCGAGCTCCACCCGCGCCGAGCCGTTCAGCATCTCTTGATTCGAGCTCCGGCCGAAGAGGGTGTTGTTGTGGAGACCGGCCGGTGCCACGGGGTGCGCCATCCAATACCCGCCGTAGACGAAGAAGGTGCGCGCGAGATTGGGATTCCACCAGTCGAGGAGCCGCGACAGCCAATCGAGGCCGGGAAGGCGCGCCGCGGCACCGGCCTTCAGCACGGGCGTCGCGATGAAGAGCGCCGGCACGTGCGGCGTCAGCGTATCGATGTCGAAGTCGGTCGGTTTCACGAGCGCCGAGCCGACCGAAAGGTCGTTCAGCAGCGTGTCGTCTTCGTAGAGACGGTAGGTCGGGCTACCGGCCCCGTTCAGCGTGATCCGATCGTTCCAGAGCTGCGGGTACCGCGTCCGGAGGTAGTCGACGTAGCCGCGATACGTCGCCCGCACCTCCTGGATCAGCGCGGCGCGCGAGCGTGCCCATGACGGCACCTTCGCGACGTGCGGGTCGTAGCCCATGAACCCCGCGAACTCGAGGCGGTCGGGATGGGACGCGATGATCGCGAGCATGCGATCGAGCGTCGCGCTGTCCTGCACGCCGCCGCGGTGCAGCCCGACGTCGATCTCGACGTTGATGCGCATCCGCTGCTGCAGCCGTTCGGCGAGCGCGCGATACTCCTCGAGCCGTTCGGGGGTGTCGATCAGCCATTGCAGCTGCCGGCTCGGGTCGAAGCTGCTCTTGAGATCGGCGTAGAACTGCGCGGCCGAGCGGACCGGCATCGGTTTCCCGAGCAGCACTTGGCTTCCCCTCAACTGCTCGGCGACCTGGCTCAGGAACGGCTCGTGAAAGGACATCACCCGGTTGGTCTGCGCGTGCTCGAAGACGTACCGGAGGAGCGGGATCGACGGCAGCGACTTGGCGACGACGCGGAAGTACTTGGGCGCGCGAATCGACTCCCGCAGCACCGCGATGTTCCGATCGAGACGGTCGAGGTCGAGAATCAGCACGGGGCGCGCGGGCCCCTGCCGTTTCAGGGTCTCGTTGAGCGCCCGGAAGTAGGCATCGTACCCCCCGCCGTCGTCGCGCGGTCGCAGCACCGCGAACGCGACGACCACGAGGGCGACGACGAGAACGCCGATCACGCCGAGCCTCATGCCGCGGCGTCACTATCCGACGCCGATCGGAGCGACAAGGTCGTGCGTCTAGACGTACGACGGATCGAGGAGCATGCCGTTGGCCTGCATCCACGCCGCCCCTTCGGCGGCGACGCTCGCATCGTACGAGTCGCCGAGGTACGCGATCTTGCCGTCGCGATAGCGGACCTCCGTGCGGCCGCGCAGCACGTAAGGCGTCTTGCCCGCCTTCCGGTACGTGACCGCCCAGTCGGCGCGGAGCACGTCGCCGTCCACCTCGGGACCCTTGGTGACGTCGATCGCCCGCCCGTCGAACTTGCGGTCGAAACCGTCGAGCGACTTCTTCATGCCCTTGAAGATGGCGTCGGGACCTGCGAGCCGGCACGGAAAGCCCTCGGCCTTCACCTCGTAGACGGCATCGTCCGCGAAGTAGCGACGCAGACGCGTCCAGTCGTCGTCGGCGAGCGTCCGTTCGAAGTCGGCGGCGTACTGCATGAACTGAGTCAGGTTGTCCATGAGCTCGGCCTAGCAGGCCCGCCCCGCTGTCGGAACCGGTCCCCCGTCTGTTAGCCTCGATGTGACAGAAGTTTCTCGAGGGAAAACGCGCCAGAGTGCGCCAGCCGTGGTCGAGCGCAGCGCGGCGCAAGCGGAGCATACCGTCATGGTATGTGAGCATTGCGGTGCGCGAGCACGGCCACGGATGGCGTGCTCTGGCGCGAGCGAGAGCGGTTTTCACCGTGAAATTTCTGTCACATCGAGGTTAGAGCGGATGCCCGGACGAAAGGAGCCCTTCATGGATTGCGAGCTCAAGCTCAGCGGCGGCGACGTCATCGACGGCAGCGGCAGCCCGGCGCGGCGCGCCGACGTGGCGGTCGTCGGCGACCGGATCGTCGCGATCGGCGACCTCGCGGATCTCGCGGCCGCGCGTACGATCGATTGCACGGGCAAGACCGTCACGCCGGGCTTCATCGACATCCATTCCCATTCCGACTGGCTCGTGCCCGGGGCCGACCACGGCGCGCTCGTCGAGCCGTTCGTGCGCCAGGGCATGACCACCCTCGTCGGCGGCAACTGCGGATTCAGTCCCGCGCCCATCACCGCGCACAACCGCGGCGCCGCGCTCGACGCGAGCCGCCTCATCGTCGACGAGGCGATCGAGCTCCGCTGGGAGACGATGGGCGAGTTCCTCGACGGCCTCGAGCGCGGTGGCGTCTCGCTGAACGTCGCCCAGCTCGTCGGCCACGGCACGGTGCGGGCGGGCGTCACCGGTCCGCTGAATCCCGCGCCGCCGACGCCCGACGAGCTCGCGACCATGGAACGCATGGTGCGCGACGCGCTCGACGTCGGCTGCGTCGGCGTGTCGACGGGCCTCGGCTACCCGCCCGGCATCTTCGCCGCCGAGGACGAGCTCGCGCATTTCGCGAGCTGGGCCGCCCGGGCCTCCAAGCTCTTCACCTCGCATCTCAAGGCGTACAGCTGGATGAGCGGCGCCTTCGCGAGCGACCCGACGACGGAACCGCACAACCTCGCCGCGCTCGACGAGATCCTGCGTGTGGGCGAGCGGAGCGGCGCGCGCGTGCAAGTGAGCCATCTGATCTTCGTCGGCCGACAGACGTGGCCGAGCTTTCCGAAGGCGCTCGCGCGCATCGACGACGCCCGCGCGCGCGGCCTCGACGTCGCTTTCGATGCGTTCCCGTACACGGCCGGCAACACGACCGCGAGCGTGATCTTCCCCGCCCACGTCCTGCCGCGGCTCGAGGAGGTGCTCGCCAACGCCGACGAGCTCGCGAGCCTCCGGAGCTTCGCGACGTTCGCCTTCGAAGCGCTCGGTTTCGGCCTCCCCGACATCCAGATCATGCACGCCAACGCCGACGCGCCTGAACCGGTACGACGGCCTCCGCATCACCGAGGCCGCCGCCCGCGCCGGCATGGAGCCCTTCGACTTCTATTGTCGGCTCGTGCTCGAGAGCAGCCGCCAGGCCCGGGTCTTGATCCACACCTACAGCGGCGACCGCGGCGAAGAGGAGGCGCTTCGCGCCGTGCTCGCGCATCCCGCAGTGCCTGATCGAGACCGACACGTTCGTGACGCGCGACGGTCATCAGAACCCCGCGAGCTACGGCACCTTCCCACGCGCGCTCAGCACCTACGTGAAGGAAGGCCTGTTCACGCTCGAGGAGGCCGTGCGCAAGATGACCGGCGGCGCCGCGGAGCGGCTCGCACTGGAAGGACCGCGGCTGGGTGCGAACCGGGCTGCGCCGCCGATCTCGTGGTCCTCGATGCCGCCGCCCTGAAGGACACCGCGACGTTCGAGGAGCCCGCGCGCTTTCCTCTCGGCATCGAGCGCGTCTTCATCAACGGTCGCGCGGTGATCGAGGACCGACGCTATGACGCGCGGGCGCGGGCGGGCCGCGTCCTCCGCAGCTGACCGCAGCCGAGGGCCTTCCCTAGGGAACCTCTGCACAGGTGGGTTCCGAGCGAGAAGTGCGAGCCGCCCCGAGCGCAAGGCGCGAAGCCCGACCGCGTATCTGAACGATACGCCGAGGGCGTCGCGCCGCCGTCGATTGGGGATGGATCGCGCTTCGTAGCCGGGAGCCACCTGTGCAGAGGTTCCCTAGGATGAGCGGGGGCGATTGGTGGCGGCGATGGCGGTCATCGCGAGGAGAGTGAGGGCGCTGATCCACGCGCCGGCGGTGAAGGTGGCCGGCTCATAGCGAAACACGATCTCGTGATGGCCGGCGGCGAGTGGGACGCCACGGAGAACGTGGTTCGCGGGGTAGATGGCGGTCGCGACCCCGTCGACCGTCGCGAGCCATCCGGGGTAGTAGGTGTCGGTGAGCACGAGGTAGCTCGCGGCCGGCGCGTCGGCCTCGACCACGACCGCGCGCGGCTCATAGCGAGTGATGCGCGCGGGCACGATCGCGGTCGGGGCGGCACTCGCGGCGGGGGGCGCCGGCGGGCGGCCCGCATCCTCCTCGATGATCGCCGTCGCACGGGGGTCGAAGCCGGAAGCGGCGAGCGCGGCGAGTCCCGCCGCATCGTCCGGCGCGCGCTCGACGTGCGTCGCCACGTAAGCACGCGGCAGCGGGCGCGTCGCCTCGTAGAGCTCGTAGGCGCCGGCGAGCGGAAACGAAACGCGCTGCCACGCGTCGCTGGACGACGCGAGCCAGCGCGCAACCGCGGAGCTCCGGGCAGTCACGACGAACCGCACGCTCAACAGGTCGAGGAGGGGCCGGTGAGGGCCCTGCGCATCGAGGCTGAGATCGCCGACGAACGGCGAGGCCCCCCGCAGCTTCCCGCGCAGCAACGCATACAGCTCGTCGAAGCGCAGGAGGCTCAGCGGCTCGTAGTCGCTGATCGAGTAGATTCGCGCGAGCGAGCCTTGCTTCGCGGTGACGCTGTAGTGGAACCCGCCCGGATCGTCCAGGTAGGTGCGGTCGAGCCCTTGGTGCTCGCGAATGTACTCGAGGATGAAATCCTGGCGATGGAGCGCCTCGATCTCGTGGTAGGGGTGACGGAAGACGTTGGTCGTCCCGCGCACGAGCTCGCCGATGGCGAGCACGACGAGAAGCGCTGCGAGCAGCACGCGCGTCCGTGGGCTCCGCGCGAGCGCCGCCGCGACGAACGCACCCACGGCGAGCGCCAGCACCATGAAGCTCTCGAGCGGCCACGGCTGCCGCGCGGCGAGCACCCACCCCGCGGCCCCGAGCACGCCGGCGCTGAGAAGGGCCGCGGCCCGGCGGGGCAGGTCGCGAGTCACGGTCGCAACCGCGTCCGTGCCGTACGCCACGAGCAGCGCCGCGGCGAAGGCGAAGGGAAACGCCGCTCGTTCCGGGATGCGAAACCAGCGCGCCCCCGGCAGGCGCAGGTAGACCTGCTCGTAGAAGGGCGTCCAGGCCGCGATGCAGGTGAGGAAGCTCGCTACGAAGAGCACCCAGACCGCGACCACGCGCGACGCGCCGCGCGGCGAGATCGTCGACCACGCGATCGCCGCGGCCGCGACGCCGCCGAGGTAGAATGGGCTGATGAACGGCTTCGTGAGGCGCCAGTCGACGACCTGCTCGGCGAAAGTCCGCGGGTTGAGGGAGGGGAACGCGAGCAGCTGCGCGGGACTCAAGCCCCCGGGCCGGCGCGGTCCGAGCGCCTGGAGCTCACGACTCGGCAGCACCTGCACCGCCGTCACCGCGGCGCCGAGCGCGACCGCGAGCATCAGGAGGCCGACGACGCGCGGCACGCGCCCGCGCGTCTCCACGCGCCGGGTGAGCGCGACGAGTCGGCACGCGGCATAGAGCGCGACCGCGTACATCGTGTAGAGCCAGAAGTGGACCCACCCGCCGAGCAGCGTCAACGCGAGCGCCGCCGCGAGCAGCATCGCGCTCCGGCCGTCGGCGCGGGAGACGAGCCGCTCGACGGCGAAGAGCGCGAGCGGCACCCACGTCGACGACGCGACCGCCGGCGTGAACCACCCCGCCTGACTCGTCATGAAGCCGCAGCCGACGTAGACCGCGGCACCGGCATAGCGCGCGACCGGCGCGAGACCGACCTCCGCCGCGTACAGCCAGGTGAACCAACCGGCGAGCACCAGGTGGAGCGCCACCACGACCTCGATCGCGACCTCGGTCGGCAGGAAGAGGTACGGTGCATTCAACGGATAGAAGACGCCGTAGAGCGCGCTCGCGAGAAACGGATGGCCGGCCATCTGGTACGGATTCCAGAGCGGCAGGACGCCGTGACGGATCCAGTCGGCACCGAGCGCCGACATCGGAAAGATCTGGGAGAAGAAGTCGAGGTTTCCGAGTGTCGCGGCGAAGGGCACCTTCCATGGCGGCGCGATGATGCGCGCATGCCAGAATGCGACGGCCGCGACGGCAATCACGACGGCTGCGCGGAGCGCGTGGGCAGGTCGGGCCATCGTCCCGCGACCCTTGCCGAAATGCGCCGTCGTCCGCAATCCGCCTGCGCCGCCTTGACCCCCTCCGGCGCATGCGTCACACACCTCGCGATGCGCCTCTCGAACGGCCCGGCCGCGTGACCCGCGTCCTCGTCATCTGCCCCGACAAGACGGGTCCGCTCATGGCCGGATCGGCCATCCGATCCGTCGAAATCGCGAGCATGCTCGCACGCGACTTCGACGTGACGCTCGCCGTTCCGAACGACGGCGAGCCGATCGCATCGGGCGCGCGCGTCGTGCGCGTGCCGCTCGAGGCGACCATTCCGTCGCTCGTCGCGGCGGCCGACTGCGTGATGATCGCCGGCCGCTCGGAGCTCATGACGGCGATCCGGAAGCCGCTCGTGGTCGACCTCTACGACCCCTTCATCCTCTCGGATCTGGAGTTCTACGGCGACACGTTCGAGACCACCGGCGGCCGGCCGCTGCTCGCGCTCCGCTGGCTACAGCACCACCTCGAGAACGGCGACTTCTTCGTCTGCGCGAGCGAAGCGCAACGTCGCTTCTGGCTCGGCATGCTGGCCTCGGCGGGGCGCGTGAACCACGCCAACTACGCCGCCGACCACGGGCTCGAGCACCTGCTCGCCGTGGTGCCCTTCGGCATCACCAACGAGCCGCCCGTGCGCACCGCGCGCGCGGTGAAAGGCGTGATCCCGGGCATCGCGCCCGACGATCAGGTCGTGCTCTGGGCCGGCGGCCTCTGGAATTGGTTCGATCCCGTAACCCTCGTCGAGGCGCTGCACCGCCTACGGGCGACGCGGCCACGCGTCAAAGGCCTCTTCCTCGGGGTCCGCCATCCGAACCCCGACATCGGCACGATGGCCGAGGCCGAGCGGACGCTCGCACGCGCCCGCGAGCTCGATCTCGTCGACCGCGGCGTCTTCTTCATCGACTGGGTGCCGTACGGCGAGCGGCAGAACTATCTCCTCGACGCCGACGTCGCGGTGAGCCTCCATCGACCCGGCATCGAGGCGCAGTTCGCGTTTCGGACGCGCGTGCTCGACTACATCTGGGCGGGGCTTCCGATGGTGCTCGGGCGCGGCGACGATCTCGCGGAGCGCATCGAGCGCGAAAGGCTCGGCCTCACGGTGCGCGAAGGCGACGTAGACGCCGTCGCGAGCGCGATCGCGACGCTGCTCGACCAGCCCGCGACCCCGGAGCGCGCGGCAAGGTTCGAAGCGCTCCGCGACGAGCTCTCGTGGGCGCGCGTCGTCGCGCCGATCCGCGACTTCTGTCGCTCCCCGCACCTCGCGGCCGACAAGGCGAGCGGCGGCGCGTGGATCGCCGCCGACGCGCCGCGCGAGCGGATCGCCCGCAAGGAGGACGCGCTGATCGCCGAGGAGTCGTTGTCGGCCGAACGCGAGCTCTCGCCGGCGCTCAGCCGCTACTACGCGGCCGAGCACCGCTTCGTCGCCGCCTACGACAACCTCTGCCGCATCGACGTCCTCCCGCGGGTCATCGGCGAACGGCCGCAGGTCGACGTCGTCTTCAGCCTGTGGGACGACGGGCCGACGCCGACGCGCGTCGTCCGCATCGCCGTGGCGCTCTGGCAGATTCCGCACGACGAGTGGCAGCGCTTCGAGTTCCGCCCGATCGCGAACTCGCGGGGCCGCCGGTTCCGAGTGACGATCGAGGCGCCGTCGACGATCGCGTCGGGTGTGGCGCTCTGGTTCTGCAAGCGCGGCGACGACGAGGCGCCGACGCCGGCGATGATCGTCCACTACCTCGTGAAGGGCGTGATCGACGAGCTCCCGATCGACGAAGAGTCGTTCCTCTTCCTCCACAACACGACGCTCTCCGACGTGGCGGTGCCCGGCGTCGCCGCGCTCACGGCCGGCGAGGACGTCGCGTCGTCCCTCGTCGCCGGCGCCGACACGGGCGGCGACGCCGCGACGTTCGCCGACGACGCGCTCCGCGCCAATTTCGCCGGGACGACGGGGGCACTGGCGGTGGCTCGGGGCGAGATCGCGACGCTCCGTGATCGCCTCGCCGACGCCGAGCGCCGCGAAGCGGAGACGTCGCCGCGGGCGCGGCACGTCGCCCGCCTCGTCACGCGCGTCGACCGCGCGACCAGGCGGCTCGCGCGCCGCGCCGTGAGCCTCGTCGCGGCCCTCGGGCTCGCGATCGCGAGCGTTCCGCTGGCCCTCGCGGTCGGCGCGATGTTCGTGCTGG
Organism: uncultured delta proteobacterium; assembly: GCA_963774015.1. Lineage (GTDB taxonomy): Bacteria > Desulfobacterota > Binatia > UTPRO1 > UTPRO1 > UTPRO1. The sequence goes on along the minus strand of CAVZDH010000009.1, from coordinate 444,161 downwards.
TCGAGCTCCGGCTCCGGCTCGGCGGCGGCCGCCGCTCGGCCCCGCTCCCGCGCACCGACCCGAGCGCGCGCCCGCGCCGCGTCGACTGCCCCGTATCGATCGTCATCCCGACGTGGAACGGCCGCGAGCTTCTCCAGATGAGCGTGCCGCCGCTGACCGACGCGCTGGCGCGGCACCCGCCGGGCGGCGAGATCATCGTCGTCGACAACGGCAGCGAGGACGACACGCGCGCGTGGGTCGCCTCCCACTTCCCCGCGGTCCGCGTGATCGCCCTTCCGACCAACGAGGGATTCGCGGGCGCGACCAACCGCGGCGCGCGTGCGAGCCTCCACCCGACCATCATCATGCTCAACAACGACATGGTCGTGGAGCCCGACTTCATCCTGCCGCTCCTCGAGGCCATGGACACCGACCCGGACGCCTTCGGCGTCTCGTGCCAGATCGACTTCATCGACAAGAACAAGCCTCGTTGGGAGACCGGCAAGGTGCACGCCGACTGGACGTACGGCACGCTGCACCTCTTCCACCTCGACCGCTGGTACGACGAGAACCTCTATCCGGTCTTCTTCGCGGGCGGCGGCGCCTCGGCATACGATCGCGAGAAGTTCCTGGAGCTCGAGGGCTTCGACGAGGCCGTCTTCTCGCCGGTCTACATCGAGGACGTCGAGCTCGGGTATCGCGCGTGGAAGCGCGGCTGGCCGTCGCTCTTCGCGCCCAAGAGCCGCGTGCACCACAAGCACCGCGGCACGACCAGGCGGATCTGGACCGAGGACCAGATCTACAGCTTCTTCGTGAAGAACCTGGCCGCGCTCGTCTGGAAGAACGTGAGCGACTGGCGGCTCCTCCTGCGTCATCTCGTCGGCCTCGTCGCGCTGCCGCTGCGCCTCGATCGGCAGGCGAACCGTCGCGTCGTCCTCTACACGTGGAAGGGCATGTGGCGGCAGTTGCCCGTGCTGGCGCGGGCGCGTCTCCGCGAGGGGCGCGTCGCGCACGCGCTCGACGACGCCACGATCTTCCACGTGTCACGCCATCGCCACGCCTACCGTGGCAAGCTCGGCCGCCGGCCGGCGCGCCCCGCTGCGGCGCCGCCGCGGGTGCTGATCGTGAGCCCCTACAGTCCGTATCCGCCGGTGCACGGCGGGGCGGTGCGCATCCTCGCGCTGCTCCGGCGCCTGGCGCCCACGGCCGACGTGACGCTCCTCTCGTACGCCGACACGCAGGCCGAGCTCGACCCGCGCAGCACCGCCGAGCTCCAGAAGATCTGCCGCGACGTGGTGGTGATCGAGCGCGACACGACCGCCGTCGGCGGCATCCTCTACCCCAACAAGACGCGCGGCTTCTGCTCCCCGCTCATGCGCGACGAGATCGAGTTCTGGCTCGACCGCGAGGACTTCGACGTCGTGCAGCTCGAATACACGCATCTCGCACACCTCATGCCGGCGCCGGTGCCGGGGCTGCTGCGCGTGCTGGTCGAGCACGACGTGAGCTTCGTCTCACTGCGCCGCGCGCAGGCGACCGCCGAGAGCACCGCCGCGCGCGTCGCGTACTGGTTCGATTGGATGCGCATGCTGCGGTACGAGCTCGCCGCCGTCGAGTACGCCGATCTCGTGCTCACGATGAGCGAGACCGACCGGGAGATCCTCGAGCGCTACGTGAACGTGGGACACGTGGTGCCGATTCCGAACGGCGTCGACTGCCGGGCCTTCCCGTTCGCGACCGACGGCCGCGCGCCCGGGTCGATCCTCTTCGTCGGCTTCTTTCGCCACGAGCCGAACGTCGAAGCGGTGCGCTATTTCTGCCGCGCGGTGCTGCCGCGCGTCCGCGCCCGGATCCCGCACGCGCGGTTCCGTGTCGTCGGCGCCTACCCGCCCGAGGTGATTCGCCGACTGGCCGACGACCCCGCGATCGAGGTCACCGGTCGCGTCGACGACATCGCCGCCTACTACCGATCGAGCGCGGTCTTCGTGGCCCCCGTGCTGCACGGCTCGGGCACGCGTCTGAAGATCCTCGAGGCGATGGCGAGCGGCTGCCCCGTCGTGTCGACCACGATCGGCGCCGAAGGTCTCGGCACGCGATCGGGCGTGGAGCTCGTGCTCGCGGACAGCCCCGATGCGATGGCCGACGCGATCATCCGCCTCCTCGAGGACCCCGAGGAGAGCACGGCGCTCGCGCGGCGCGCGCGCGCGCACGTCGAGGCCCACTTCGAATGGGACATCGTCGCGGCCGACCTCGTGCGTGTCTACGAGACCGCGCTCGCGCCGGCGGAGCCGACCACGGCGGCGGGAGCCCGCTGATGGCGAATCCCCTCGCCCTCCTCCGCCCCGTCGACTACGTCAGCATCCGCCACATCCTGGTGATGCAGACGGGCACGATCGAGACCGCGCTCGGCGTCGCCGCCAAGCTCCGCGCCGATTTCCCGCAGGCCCGCATCGACGGCGTCGTGCGCGACGACGACGCCGCGAAGGTCGGTCCGGAGGTGTTCCAACGGCTCACGACGGTACGCTGGGAGGATCGCCTGACGATTCTCCGGTCCCTGCGCAGCGAGCGCTACGACGCGATCGCCGTCGTGCTCAGCAACGCCGGAAGCCGGGCGTTTCGCACGCTGCCGTATCTGCTGCGGACCGGCAACTTCTTCCTCTTCAACGAGCACCTCGACTATTTCCCGCTGAAGTGGACGCGCCTTCCCTCGCTCGCGCAGCACGTGAGCGGCCACGCCAGCACCGGCGCGCTCGTCCGCTGGGCGATCGAGCGCCTCGTCGTGACCCCGCTCGCCGCGGCGTTCCTCGTGCTCACGACCGCGCGCATCGAGCTCCGCGTTCTCCTCAGGCGTCGGCACCGAGCGCGCGGAGGACCGGCAGCGCCGGGGCGAAGAAATGCGCCCCCGACACCGGCCGGCTGAACTCCGTCAGGCGGTCGGAGATCCCGTCGCCGCTCGTGCCGAACATGCGGGCCAGCATCCGCTCCGGGATGTCCGGCGTGCGGCAGTAGGCGATGAAGAAGAGCCCGGCCTCGCTCGCGTTCCCGTAGGGCAGCGATTGGCGCACGATCTTCAGCTCCTCGCCGTCGACCACGAGGTTCGAGCGCGCCGCGTGCGAGGTCGGCGGCTTGAGCGCGGCGGGCAGCTCCTCGGAGTCGGCCTTGCGTCGTCCGATCACGTCCTCTTGTTCGGGCACGGAAAGCCGGGCCCACGTCGCGAGATCGTGCACCCAGCGCTGCGTGAAGACGTAGCTCCCGCCGGCGAGCTCCGGGTCGTCGTCGCCGACGAGCGCCCACTCGGCACGCTCGTCGCCCTTGGGATTCTCGGTGCCGTCGATGAAACCGGTGAGGTCGCGCGCGTCCTCGCGGCGAAAGGCCGCGACGTCCTCCGCCACCTCGACGAAGTCGCCGAGGCGCCGGCGGGCCTCCAGAACGAAGTCGAACGTGAGGTCCCGGCGCGCCGAGGTCACGTGCAGCAGCACGTCGCCGCCCGTGCTCGGCGCGCGTCGGCCACCGGCCTCGAGCGCGCGAAACGGTCGCAGGCCACGCGGCCGCGCCCTCGGCGAGAGCGCATCCCAGAGCTCGGGCCCGATGCCGATCGTGACCGCGAGCCGTGCCGGGCGCGCCCCCGGATCCGTCTCCGCCGCGAGCTCGGGAAGCGTCGCGAGCACGCGCGCGACCTCGCGGCCGTCGCGCCCGCGGTCGCGGACACGCAGCACGAGGAAGTGCGCGGCTTCCGCGGGCTCGGGGACGATGCCGATCTGCGGCTCTGGACGCGTCGCCATGGCGGTGGTTTCTATGCCGGAGCCCGCCACGCTGCAATTTCGCACACGGAGGACGTCCGATGGCGACACGCTTCGATCTCACCGACAAGGCCGTGGTCGTGACCGGCGGCAGCCGCGGGCTCGGGCTCGCGATGGCGCGCGCCTTCGCCGAGCACGGCGCCGACGTCGTGGTCGCGAGCCGCAAGGGCGATGCGTGCGAGCGCGTCGCCGCGGAGCTGCGCGAGCGCTTCGGCCGCCGCGCCGTCGGCGCCGCCTTCCACGCCGGCAACTGGGACGACTGCGGGCGCCTCCTCGACACCGCGTACGCCGAGCTCGGCCGCGTCGACGTGCTGGTCAACAACGCCGGGATGTCGCCGCTCTATCCGTCTCTGACGGCGCTCGGCGAGGCGCTCTTCGACAAGGTGCTGGCGGTGAACCTGAAAGGGCCGTTCCGCCTGGCCGCCCTCGCCGCCGAGCGCATGGCACGGGACGGCGGCGGCAGCATCATCAACGTGAGCAGCGTCGGCGCCGTGCAGCCGACCGTCGGCGAGCTACCGTATGCGATGGCGAAGTCGGCGCTTCACACGATGGCCGCCGCCATGGCCCACGACTACGCCGGCCGCGTCCGCGTGAACGTCATCATGCCGGGCGCGTTCCTCACCGACATCAGCACGGCCTGGCCCGCCGAGATGCGGAGCATGATGGAGCGGCAGATCCCGATGGGCCGCTGCGGCGAGCCCGACGAGATCGTCGGTGCCGCGCTGTACTTGGCCTCGGACGCGTCGTCGTACACGAGCGGCGCGGTCATCAAAATCGACGGTGGATGGGCCTATCGCGCGAGCTGACGCGCACTGCACTTCGGCAGCACGACCGGCTGCCAGCGCTCGCACCGAACATGGTCGAGTCGGCCCGGGCGCGGGCGCGGCATCAATCGCCGATCCATCTCCATCAGGCGATGGCGGAGCTCCGGGCTCTGTACCTCGGCACGCATCGCGCGCAGCTTGGCGCTGAATGCCTCGGGGTCGTTCGTCGTAGTCACCATGTTCTCGAACGCTTGCAAGAAACCTGCCCGGCACAATGCGCGTCGAGCCTGGGAGTAGGATGGCGAGAACCGCAGGATCGAGAAAGCGCTTCTCGTCCCTGCGAGGACCTCACGCCCGGCGGGCGCCGAGCCCGAGGGTCGCCGTGCTCGGGTGCGAGAGCAGCCACTCTTGTGCGGAGAACGGCGTCCCGCCCGGCGGCGGCTCCCGGCGCCGATAGGAACCGTCCGGGCTCATCTCCCATGCATTCGCGGTGTCCTCGAGGTACGGGCGCAGGATGCCGTCGTAGAGGTGGCGCACGAGCGCCGGCTGCGCGATCGGCACCAGCGTCTCGACGCGGCGATCGAGATTTCGCCGCATCAGATCCGCGCTGCCGATCAGCGCCTCGGGCTCGCCGCCGTTCTCGAACCAAAAGATGCGGCTGTGCTCGAGAAAACGCCCGACGACGGAGACCACGCGAACCGTCTCACTGAGGCCCCGCACCCCGGGGCGCAGGCTGCACATCCCGCGCACCAGCAGGTCGACCTTGGTACCGGCCGCGGCGGCCTCGTACACGACGTCGATCAACTCCGGATCGGTGAACGAGTTCATCTTGAACACGAGACGCGCCGGACGCCCCGCGCGCGCATGGTCGCGCTCGCGCCGAGCGCGCTGGAGAATCTCGGCGCGCACGTTCAGCGGCGCCACCACGAGTCGACGATACGAGCGCTGTCGCGAGACCCCGGTCAGGAAGTTGAACAGCTCGAGGACGTCCTGCGTGATCGCCGGGTCGCAGGTGAAGAGTCCGAGGTCGGTGTAGAGACGCGCCGTGGTGGGATTGTAGTTGCCGGTGCCGAGGTGCGCGTAGGTGCGGAGGCGTCCGGCCTCGCGCCGCACGACCAGGCAGAGCTTGGCGTGGACCTTGAGCTCGGTGAAGCCGTAGGTGACGTGCGCGCCGGCGCGCTCGAGCGCGCGGGCCCAGACGAGGTTCTTGCTCTCGTCGAAGCGCGCCTTGAGCTCCACCATCACCGCGACCTGCTTTCCGGCCTCCGCGGCCTCGAGCAGCGCCTCGACGATCGGTGAGCGCTCCCCGACGCGATAGAGCGTCTGCTTGATCCCGATCACCGCGGGATCCGACGCGGCGGCGCGCACCATCGCCTCGACCGGCTGGAAGCTGTCGAAGGGATGATGCACCAGCACGTCGCCCTCGCGCATCGCCTGGAAGAGGTCGTCGCTCGTCGCGAGGGCGTCGGCGGCGTGCGGCTTGTGCGGCGGCCAGCGGAGCGCGGGTATCGGCAAGTCGGCGAGGGCGTCCAACACGTCGAAGCCGAGGAGGCCGTCGACCCGGAACACCTCGCGCGCATCGACGTCGAGGAGGCGCGTGAGGCGGTCGCGGACGACGTCCGGCATCTCCTCGCCGACGTCGAGGCGCACCGGGTCGCCGAACCGCCGGCGGCGGATGGTCTCCTCGATCATGTCGATCAGATCGCCGGCCTCGAGCTCGCGGATCTCGATGTCGGCGTCACGCACGACGCGGAAGCGGAACGCGCCGGCGAGCGGCACGTGGGGAAAGAGATACGAGAGATGCTGACGGATGACGTCCTCGAGCAGCACGAACGTGTGGCCGCGCCGGCCGACCCGCACGAGCCGCGACAGCACCGTCGGGATCTTCACCCGCGCCAGCTTGGTGCCGGCGCTGCCCTCGTCGATCAGGACGGCGAGATTCAAGCTGCGATTCGAGATGAACGGGACGGACGGCGCCGGGTCGAGCACGAGCGGCGTGCAGACGGGAAACACCTCGCGCTCGAACCAGCGCCGGAGCTCGGCCTGTCGCCGGCCGTTCAACGTCTCCCAGCGGACGATCTCGACCCCCGATTGCGCGAGCAGCGGCGCGAGCTGGCCGGTCCAGGCCTCGCTCGCGGCCCGCCGCATCGGCGCGAGCGTCGCCGCGACCCGTGCCAGCTGATCCTCGGGTCCGAGGCCGTCCGGCGAGACCTCGACCACCCCGCCCTGCATCTGCTCGATGAGGCCCGAGACCCGCACCATGTAGAACTCGTCGAGGTTCGACTCGAAGATCGAGAGAAACCGGCAGCGCTCGAGGGGCGGATTCGCGGGGTTGGTCGCTTCGGCGAGTACCCGCCGGTCGAACTCGAGCCAGCTGAGCTCGCGGTTGAGGTAGCGGTCGGGGTCGGGTGCGGGCGCGGCGACCGGGGGATCGGCGACCGCGGCGCGGCGCTGCTTCGGCGCGGGACGGAGAGTCATCGGGCGCCGATCATTTCATGGCGAGCGAGATCTGCAACGGACGGTAGAGGCTGCGCTTCTTGAACTGGTGCTGCTCCATCTTCCGCAAGATCACGTCGAGCGTCTTGCAGGCGTCGGTCACGAACGGGCCCTTGTTGAGCATCACGCATTCGGCCTGCACCGACATCGACGCGTCGGTGATCTCCGCGCGCGACGGTATCCCCGTGCGCGTGAGGGAGTCGAGAACCTGGGTCGCCCAGACGACCGGGAGATGCGCGGCCTCCGCGAACCACAACGCCTCCTGTTGCAGCTCCGCGAGGCGCTCGAACCCCACCTCGACCGCGAGATCGCCGCGCGCGATCATCACACCGGCGGGGTAGTGATGCATGGCCTCGAGCAGGATCTCGGGTAGGCTTTGCAAGGCATACGCGGTCTCGAGCTTCACCACGACGCCGACCGGGCGCGACCCGGCCGCCTCGGTGACGGTCGCGATCGCCGCCCGGAGATCCGCGGGAGTGCGGATGAACGAGAGCCCGACCGCGTCGGCGATCGCGAGGACGTCGGGCAGTGCGGCGCGATCCGACTCGGTGAGCGCCGCGGCGCGCATCGCGGTGTCGGGGAAATTCACTCCCTTCTCGGCGCGGATCTTCACCGTGTCCTTCACGGCGCGCACCACCCGGGCACGCGCGACGATGCCGTCGACGTGCTCGACGAGCGCCTCGACCTTCCCGTCGTCGATGAGCACGCGCTGCTCGGGCTTCAAGTCGAGCGCGACGCCCGCGAGCTCGATGCCGATGCGCGGCGGACGGATCCACGCGTGCGCGTCGAGCGGATGGCGGATCCCCGACTCGCCGATGCTGCCGTCGAGCCAGAGCTGCACCTCGTCGCCGACCGCGAGCGCGACGAAGCCGGCGATGCGCGCGATGCCCGTCACCGGCGCGGTGGCGAGCGCGCGGCCGTCGCGCGTCCAGGTCCATTGCGACTCCGGCGTGAGGTACGTGGTGCGGTCGATCTCCGCGACGGCGGCACCGCCGCTCACTCGGCCGATCCGGAACGCACGCCGACGATCCCGGCTGTCGCAGGTTTCCAACAGATCGCCGACCCGCACGCGGGCGATCCAGTCCTCGGGCACCACGATCGGCGGCAGCGCGCCTCCGGCTGCCAACGCCCCGCTCACCACGGGCACCGCGAGCGCGCACACGACGCGTCCGAGCGCGTCCTTCGGGGGCCGATAGCGCACGACGGCGGGCCCGGCTTCGAACGGCGCCGTCCGGAGCTTCGGGCCCTCGAGGTCGACGAGCACGCGGAGGCTGCGACCCATGCGGGTCGCGACTCTGCGCATGCGCTCCGCGCTGCCTCGCCACGAGGCCACGTCGCCGTGCGCGGTGTTGATGCGGAGCACGTTCATACCGGCGTGCAGCAGCCCGGCACATGCTTCTTCGGACGGCACGTCGTCCGGGGCCGTCACCATGATCGACACGTGGCGCTCGGCCGGACGAGAGCCGAGCAGGGCCGCCGTGTGACGATGGAGCAAGGTCTCGGCCTCGGGACGGCGCAAGAGGTCCGGCATCGCAGCGTTCTCACGCTCGCCGAGCGTCTCTCCGAGGCGATCGCGGAGCTCGCGCAAGCTCGCGGCCACGTAGCCTTCGCAACGTCCGAGCGACGAGAGGCCGTTCTCGCCGAGCTCGAGCTGGAGCCGGCGAAGGTCGAGTTGGCGGAGCGCGACGTACGCGAGGAGATTCGCGGCGCTGCGTCGATACGACGGGTCCACGAGCTCGAGCGTCCCCGCTCGGGCGGCGACGAACGCGGACACGTGCTGCTCCACCCGCAGCACGTCCGTATGCATTTCGCGCAGGCGACTCGAGCTCACGCGGCGACGATCTCCGGCCGTCCGTCATGGCACGAGACGGCGCCCGCCACTAGGCCGTCACGCCGATTTCATCATTTCGTCACGTGGGCGCCCGTCAGAGCGCCCGCACCGGCAACACCATCATCTGCAAGCCCGCGAACTGCAGCCGCCGCTGGATCGCCATGGCCGCCTGATTGTGGAGCCGGCGGGTGAGGAAGTTCTCCTCGCGGAAGACGAGCTTCCCGGCAAAGAAGGCGGGCCGACGGAAACGGCGCGCGATCTGCTTGCAGAGCTCTTCGAGCTCGCCGACGGCGTCGGTCCCGCGGCGGAGCCCATGATCATGATGCCGTTCTTGGTGACGAGGCGGTCGCTCAACTGCGAGAAGCGGTGCGGTGCCCACGAGTTGCGCAAGTGTCGAACGGACATTGCACTCGGCATTGCGCGCCGACCGAGAGGCGGTTTCATGCATGGTGGCAAGCCGCCCGCAAGGGCGGCGCCCGGCACCGCGGGGCTCAGCGCGCGGCGGGCGGCGTGACGTCGGCAAGCATCCCCGACGCCAGAATGCGATCGACGATCGCCTGGTTCACGAGCGTCGTCCCGCGCGCGTTCAGATGGCAGCAGGAGTCGCCGTAGACCGTCTCCGGAGTGTGCGCGAACACGTCGCCGAGATAGCTCGAATCGACTCCCGACGCCGCGAGTCTACGCGACATCGCGGCGAGGCGCGCGTAGTACGGTGTCAGCACGTCGACCCACGGCGGAGTGAGGAAGCGCTCGCGCTCCTCCTCGCTCAGCGGCTTCGAGCCGCGGACGTGCTGGTTCGGTTGCACGAAGTGGAAGAACGGCTTGCCTTCGGCGCGCGTCACGAGCGCGCCGTCACGCACCGTCCGTTCGTAGAGCCGCAGATAGCGCGCGATGCGGTCGGCGACGTCACCGGGCTCGACGTCGCGCCACTCGTCGGCCGCGGCGCCCGCGTCGGCGACGCGCAGGCGCGCGACGGCCGTCCGATACGCGCCGGCGAGCGCGCGCCACACGAGGTGCGCGAGCATGCTCCGGCGCAGCACCGAAGCGTCCAGTGCCCGGGTGACGCGGGCGGCGGTCTCGTTCGCCAAGAGGGCCTCGCCGAGCCGGGCCGTCTCGTACGGCGACGTCGCGGCCGTGGCCAACGGACGAAAGACGTCGCTCGCGGGGTAGCTCGCCGGATAGGTGGCGAGCTGCGCCGGGATCAGCTGGATGGCTTCGTTGAACCCGTCGACCTCGATCGCCATGTCGATCGAGTCCACGTAGTACGCGAGGGCGTTGAAGATCTGCGGCTGGCGCCAGGCACCGACCGCGAACGGCAAGACCGTCACCCGATCGTAGCCGCGCGCGCGCAGCACGGGCGCGAGCTCGGCGACCAGCACGTCGCGCGCCGCGGCGACCTGCATCGCGACCGATCCGCCGAAGACGCCGATCACGAACTCGCGGCCCTGATGCACGTACGGATACGTCGCGTCGGTGTAGAAGCCGTCGTTGTTGGCGGGTCCGACGCCACGAAAGAACGTGTGCCCGAAATAGGGGTGAAGCTCGTAGCGGGCGCCGTAGGCCATGTCGACGTAGCGGCGATGCGTCGTGCCGGCGCCGACGTCTGCGGGACGCCCGACGGGAACGGCCGCGAGGAACGCCGCGCGCTCGGCGACGGCGCGGTGGGGCGTCAAATGCCAGAGCACGCGCGCCGCCAATCGCGCGCAGATCTCCGCCGTACCGAGCGTCAGCACGGCAACCGCAAGCACGGCGGCGAGAGATCGGAGCAGTCGTCGCATGGCGTTCGCTCGGGAGGTAGACGGCGGAGCGCCCACGCTCTTTCAGTCGGCGGCGACGGTCGCGCGACCCGTTGCTCGGCCGACGCGCGCCGGCGGCGACGAGCGGCCCCCGCGTCAGCGGTCGGTCGCGGCAAGCTTCTTGCGGCGGCGCGTGTTCTTGATCTCGCGGGCGACGATGCCCGCGAGCGTGCCGAGGCCGAACTTCGGCCATTCGAGGAGCGCTTCCATGACGGTGATGGTCTTGCGGCCCTCGCCGCGCCAGTCGCTGACCTGCCCCGGCTTGTAGATCTTCGGGGTCCGGAAAAGCGCGCTCCGGTCGAGCACCTCGCCGTCCGGGAGCCATCGCACCGTGACGGGCACACCGAGACGCTCGGCGAGCCGGACCTCCTCGAGCGCGGTCGTCGCGGGCCGCGGCGAGGGCGTCTCGACGAGCACCTCGATGCCGCGCTTCAGCACCACGACGAAGAACACGCGCGCCCCGACCGCGGCGACGAGCTCGTAGCACGCATCGACGAGGTCCGCGGGCGTGATGGTCCGGCCGCTCATCGCGATCGTCTCGGTGGCACGGCCGAGCACGCGAATCGTCGGCGTCGAGCGGCCGCACGGGCACGGCGTGGTCGTCATCTCGACGAGGTCGCCGGTGACGTAGCGCACGAGCGGCATCACCTCGTGCACGAGCGACGTGATCGTGAGCACGCCGGGACTGCCCGCCGGCACCGGCGTCATCGTCGTCGGGTCGAGGAGCTCCGACTCGAAGAGGTCGGTCGCGAGGTGGAGCCCGCCTTCCGGACAGCCGATCGCGAGCAGCATGGTCTCGTTGGAGCCGTAGATCTCGACCACCCGCACCTGCCACGTGTCGGCGATCCAACGCTTGAACGCGGGCGGCAGCACGGCGCCGCCGAGGAGCACGGCCTCGAGCTTCGGACACTCGCGCACGACGTCGACGCCGAGCTCGCGCCCCGCCTCGCGCAACAGCACCGGCTCGAACGGCAGCGTCGCGAGCACCGACACCGGCAGCTGGCGCATGAACTCGAGCGCGCGCCCGAACGGCACGTCCCAGCTCATGCTGCCGGCCGCGATGTGGCAGCGACCGGTCCGGCGCAGCACCTCCTCGATCAAGAAGTGGACGGGCGCGAACGACGGGAAGCGATTGAGCAGTATCGCGTCGTCGGCGCCGAGCTCCGGCACGGACCCGACGATGATCTCCGCCATCTTCGCGAGCTCCGCGAGCCCGCACCAGGTCGAGATGGGCTTTCCGGTCGTGCCGCTCGACTCGTGATAGTGCCACGCGTGCGACGGCGGCACCGCGAGCAGCCGAACGGGCTCGCGTTCGCGACGTCGGCCTTGCGCGTGAACGGCAGCGCCGCGAAATCCCCCGGCTCCTCCACCCGCGCCGCCGCGAGCGTGCGCGCATAGTAGGGACTCTTCCGCGCCCGCTGAATCGAGTCGCGCACCAGGGTCCACCGCTCCGGAGTCATGCGGTCTCTAGGGTCCCGAGCGAGCGAGCACCGCGGCAGATGAGCCCATGCGCCGACGGTCCGCTGCTCACGCCGAATTCCGCTGCGACCTGCGCATCTCCCCGAGCGTCGTCGCAACCCGCATGAGGTGAATCCCCGGCGCCATGTCCGGCCGCGACTTCTCGAGGCTGGCGCGCCAGCGCGCATCGACCTGCTCGATGGCGTTCGCGTCGGGCGGAATGTCGCTCGTCCCGGAGATCAGGCGAACGAACGCCTCGCGGAGCTCGAGCTTGCCGTCCGGATCGACGAGCTTCCGCGCCTGCCAGAAGTACGAGCCGGTCGCGCTGTGGTGGTTGTAGAAGAAGACGAGAAAGCGCCGGTAGCGCTCGTACGCGTTCCGATACGCGGCATCGTAGACCGGGAACGCGGTCTCGACGCTGCGCCGGCCGGCGAGCACGTCCTCGAGGCAGTCGGCCGCGAGCAAACCCGCGAGACACGCCAGATGCACGCCGGTGGAGAACACGGGGTCGATGAAGCAGGCCGCATCGCCGGCGAGGAGCGCGGCGCCGTGATGGAAGCGCTTGCTCGAGTAGGAGTAGTCGCGGACGACTCGCACGGGCGCCACCTGACGCGCACCCCGCAGCATGTGATGCACCGGCGCGCAGCCCGCGATCAGCTCGGCATAGGTCGCCGCGAGCGTCGCGGCCTTCGCACGGGCGCGCCAGCGAGCGGCATCGACGACGGTGCCGACGCTGATCGTCCCGTCGTGAAGCGGGATGTACCAGCACCACCCTTCTCCGTGCGCCGCGGAGAGGATGTTGTCGCGATGCGGCGGGTCCATGCGCGCCGCATCGGCGAAGTAGCTCCACAGCGCCAGGTTCTTGAAGAACGGGTTGAACTCGCGCAGACGCTCCCGGCGGCCGATGAGCGCGTTCTGCCCGCTCGCGTCGACGACGTGCGCCGCGTCGACGCGGAGCGCGGTGCCGTCCTCGGCGCGCGCCTGCAGCTGGAACGGACCCTCGCCCGCGATGCGCTCGAGGGTGACGCCTTCGCGCACCTCGGCGCCCTGCCGTCGGGCGTGGCGCAGCAGGATGTCGTCGAACTCCGCGCGGACGACGTGGAACGCGTGCGTGTAGCCGCCCGGGTCCTCGTTGAACCAGAAGCTCCACGGCTCGGCGCTCGAGCCCCAGACGAACGTGCCGCCGGGCTTCCGAATGAAGCCCGCGGCCTCGATCGCCGGCAGCACGCCGACGTGCTTCAGGATCGGGAGGGTCGCCGACAAGAGCGACTCGCCGACGTGATAGCGCGGGAAGTGCTCGCGCTCGAGCACGAGAACGCGGCGGCCGGCACGCGCGAGCAGCGACGCCACGGTCGAGCCCGCGGGCCCGCCACCGATCACGACGACGTCGTACGACGAATGTGCGGCGGCCACGGGGGCATGACTTAGCGGCTTCGCCGCAGGCCGACAACCTTCGGTCGCGCACGTTTCCCACCGCGCGACGATGTCGTAAGCTCGCCGCTCCGGCATGGCCATCGCCCACGCGCTCACGATCGACGTCGAGGAATGGTTTCACGACGATTGGCGACCGGACCGCGGGATGGATTGGGACGTGCTGCCGAGCACGGTCGCGGGCGACGTCGCGCTCATGCTCGACCTCCTCGCGGCGGCGGATGCGCGCGCGACGTTCTTCGTGCTCGGCGACGTCGCACGGCGCCACCCCGAGCTCGTGCGACGCATCGCCGGCGCCGGCCACGAGATCGCGAGCCACGGCGACGCGCACCGCCAGGTGCCGACGCAAGACCGCCGCCAGTTCGCACACGACGTCCGCACCTCGCTCGCGGTGTTGAGCGACCTGGTCGGGACGACCATCGCGGGCTATCGCGCCCCGTACTTTCTCCGCCGAGCGTGCGATCTCTGGGCGATCGACGTGCTCGCCGAGCTCGGCCTCCGCTACGACGCGAGCTACGTGCCCGTGCGCTGGATGCCGTTTCTCGGGCGCAGCATCCCGCGCGCGCCGTATCGGCATCCGTGCGGCGTGTGGGAGTTCCCGCTGCCGTTCGCCGAGCGTTTCGGCGGCTGGAACCTGCCGTATGCCGGCGGCGGCCCGCTGTTGCGCTTCCTGCCCTATCGCCTGGTCGAGCACGCGCTCCGCACGCACGAGTCGGCCGTCGGGCCCGCCGTCGTCTACTGCCACCCGTGGGAGCTCGATCCCGATGCGCGCTCGCTCCCGGGCACGCCGCGCCACGTGCGCCTCTGGAAGCGGCTCGGCCGCGCTCGCACGTTGCCGGCCCTGCAACGGCTGCTCGCGACCTTCACCTTCCGCCCGATTCGCGAGGTCTACGCGAACGAGCTCGCAGCCTGACCTCGAGACGCCGACGGCATCCGCCCACGACACCTCGCCGCTGCGGCTCGCGCTGCCCGTGCTCGCGGGCGGCGCCGCGGCCTACGTGCTCTGGCGTCTCGCCAGCGAGGCGAGCACCGTGCCGTTGCACGTGGTCGCGGCGGCGATCCCCGTCTATCTCGTCCTCTGGCTCGCGACCGTGGCGTTGCACGCGTTCCGCTGGCAGATGGTGCTCGCGCGCCTCGGCACCCATCTCCCGCTCGCACGCCTCGCGCGGCTCTGGCTCGCCGCGCGCGCGGTCGGATCGCTGATACCGTCGGGCACGCTCGGCGGCGAGCCCGTGCGCGCGCAGCTCCTCACGGCGAGCGGCACGCCGACGGCGCGCGCGGCGGGTGCCGTCGCGCTCGACCGCTCCCTCGAGCTCGCCGGCAACATGATCGTCGGACCGCTCTGCATCGGCGGCGCGATCGCGCTCGGCGCCGGCTCGGGCGCCGGCATGCTCGTCGCCGCCGCGAGCGCGCTCGTCGGGCTCGTCATGTTGATCGCGATCTACGCGCGCGGGGTGCGGGGTCGGCCCGCGCTGCTACCGCTCGTCGGCCCACCGCTGCGCCTGCTCCCGAAACGCTGGCGCGCGCGCGTTCGGACGCACGCCGCGCGCGCCGACACCGCCATGCACGAGCTCCTCGCGACGCATCCGCGGCTCGTGCCCGCCGGGGTCGGCCTCTCGCTCGTGATCGAGGCGCTCCACCTCGTCGAGCTGGCGGCGCTCTTCGCGATGTTCGCGCTCGCCGTACCGCTGCCCTTCCTGTTGTTGAGCTCGATGGGGATCGGCATCGCGCACGCCCTCCCGGTGACCGCCTCGCTCGGCACGCTCGAGGCGATGCAGATCGGGCTCTTCGCCGTCGGCGGCGAGCCGCTCGCAACCGGTCTCGCCGTCGCGGTGGCCCTTCGGCTCGCCGAGACGCTCGCGATCCTCGTGGGCCTCGCCTGTCTCGCGACCGCCCCGAGCCGGAACGCAGAGGCGTGAGGCGACGATGCTGACGACCGCGGCGATCGTGCTCTTCGCGGCCGGATGGCTGCCGGTGTTCCTGCTGCGGAGCGAGCGCTTCCACGAGCGGCGCCGTCACGCCGCGCCGGACGAGCGGCGCGCGATGTGGAACGCGGTCCTCGCGGTCACCGTCCACGTGACCCTCGCGGAGCTGGCGCTCCACGAGGCGGCGACGTCCGGCATCCCACCCGCCCCCCTCGGGCTCGTGATCGGGATGCTGGTCTTCCTGGTCGGCCTGGCGTTCTGGACGCTCGCTCGGCACACGCTCGTCGCCTTGGGGCGGCTGCTCGATCCGTCGCTGCCGCCGCCGACCCTCGTCACCCAAGGCCCCTTCACGATCGTCCGCCATCCGCTCGCGCTCGGCATGGTGATCCTGGCACTCGGGCCCGCCGTCGCGGCCGGGACGACGCTCACCTGGGCGAGCTTCGCCGTGGTCGTCGTCGCCCTGGCGCGGCGTTGCCTTCAGGAAGAGGCCGATCTCTACGCGACCTGCGGGGACGCGTACGCGACGTACACGACCGCAACGCCGAGCCGGATGATCCCGTTCGTGTGGTAGTACGCCGTTCGCTCCCGCTGCGACGTGAACTCGCGAACGATCCGGGCTAGGAGCTGGGCGTGAGGATCTTGTTCGTCGCGGCGCGCTTTCCGTCCCCGGCGCGTCAGGGGTTCCAGGTCCGCGCGCACCACCAGATCCGGCTCCTCGCTGCGCGCCATCACGTCACGCTCGTCGCCTTCGCGCCGCACGAGCCCTCGGCCGCCGCCCGCGACGACCTCGGTCGCCATTGCGAGGAGATCGTCACCGTTCCGCTCGGTCGCGCCGAGATGCTCGCCGGCCTCGCGCGCGGCGTGCTGCGTGACCGGCCGCTGCAAACGGCGCTCTACGAGACGCCGGCGATGCGACGCGCGGTGCAGCGCCTGCTCGCGGAGCGTCGGCACGACGTCGTGCACGTGCAGCTCGCGCGCATGGCCCGCCACGTCGAGGACACGACGCTGCCGGTCGTCGTCGACCTGATCGACGCGCTCTCGCTCAACATGGACCGGCGCGCGGCGCGCGATCCCGGACCGGCACGCTTCGCCGCCGCTCTGGAGGCGAAGCGGCTCCGTCGTTACGAGCAGTGGCTCTGTCGGAGGTTCGCGCACGCGACGGTCGTCTCCCCGGTCGATCGCGCCGCGATCGGGGACTTTCCGAACCTCACGCTCAATCCGAACGGCGTCGACCTGGCGCGGTTCCGGTTCGCGAGCGCGGAAGGCGACCCGAACCGCGTCGTGTTCACCGGCAACCTCGGGTACTTCCCGAACGTCGACGCCGTGGAGTGGTTCGTGCGCGAGGTACTGCCGCACGTGCGCCGGCTGCGTCCCGCCACCACCTTCGTCGCCGCCGGCACGCGACCGCATCGCCGCGTGCGCGCGCTCGCCGACGCCGCCGCCGGCGTGTTCGTGCATGCGGACGTCCCGGACGTCGCCGCCGTCCTCGCCGATGCGGCGGTCGCGGTGGCGCCCATGCACGCCGGCTCGGGACAGCCGCTGAAGATCCTCGAGGCAATGGCGTGCGGGACGCCGGTGGTGGCGACGCCGCTCGCCGCGAGCGGTCTCGAAGCGGAGCCGGGCCGCCATCTCCTCGTCGGCGACGACGCGGAGGCGTTCGCAGCGGCGGTGATACGCGCGCTCGACACGCCCGCGCTCGCCCGCGCGATCGGGCTCGAGGCGCGGCGGCTCGTGGAGGAGCGCTACTCCTGGGAGCGCTCGGTCGCGACGCTGGAGTCGATCTACCAGGCCATCACCTCCTGAGCCCGCACGCGATGCGCATCCTCTGGGTCGGAACCAAGGCTCCCGTTCCGCCGCTGGACGGCGGCCGGCAGGTCGCGCTCACGACGCTCCGGGCGCTCGCGGCGGCCGGGCACGCGGTCACCGTGGTGGCACCGGTCGCACCGGCCGCGTACGCGGCGACCGGGCGCGCCTGTCGCGCAGCCGGGATCCAGGCCGAGCTCGTGGCGGTGCGGCCCGTCTCGTGGCCGCGCGCCGCGCGCGCCGCCGTTCGGCAGCGCCTGCCACTCGCGATCGCCCGCCACGCGCACGCGGCGCTCGCCGCCTCCGTCGATCGCCTGCTCGACGCCGAGCCCTTCGACGTCGTGCACGTCGAGCAGCTCCAGGCGCTCACCGCCGGCGCGGGTGCGGCGCGCCGCGCCGTGCCGATCGTGCTCCGGGCGCAGAACGTCGAGAGCGAGCTCTGGGACACCGGCCCGGCGCTCGCGCGCTGGGAGGCGCGGCGGCTCGCGCGCTGGGAGGGTACGGCCCTACGGCGCGTCGCGACGACCATCGCGCTCACGACGCGCGACGCCGAGCGTCTCGCCGCGCTCGCCGGCCCGGCGGCGCGCGTCCGGCGGATCGCCGCGCCCTTCCCGGCGACGGGTCTCGGACCGGGACCTCTGGTCGACGGTGTCCCCGCGGTCGTGCTGCCCGCGAGCGGTGGGTGGCCGCCGAACGACGACGCCGTCGCCTGGTTCGTGCGCGCGGTGTGGCCGCGCGTGCGCGCGCGCCTGCCGGAGGCACGGCTGCATCTCTTCGGCGCGCACGCTCGCAGGGCGACCGACGCGATCGTCGCGCACGCACGACCCGCCGAGAGCGCCGCGCTCTTTCCCGCGAACGCCGTCGTGGTCGTCCCGCTCCGGCGCGCGATCGGCGTTCGCATGCGCATCTTGGAAGCGTGGGCGCGCGGCGTGCCGGCGGTCGCGACGCCCGCTGCGGCGGCGGGGCTCGACCCCGGGGCCGAGCGCGCGCTCGCGATCGCCGCCGACCCCGACACGCTCGCCGACGCGCTCGTCGCCCTCGCCGCCGACGCGAGCGCGCGGGCACGCCTGGTCGCGGCGGGCGCGGCGTTCCTGCGTACGTACCACGATCCGGCGACGGTCGCCGCCGCGCTCGCCGGCGCCTACGCCGAGGTCGTGAGGGCGGCGCGGGCGCGGCGATAGACGTCGGTGTCGCGGCGCCACGCCGCCCGCCGCGCCGCCGGGACGAAGGGGAGCGCGATCGCGCGCGCGACGAGGCGCAGGGCGGCGCCCCCGTGGAGCGCCCGGAGCGCCGTCGTCGCCGCCGCGTCACCGCGATGCTTCCGCACCGCACGCACGAGATCGCTCCAGAGTAGCGCCGGGTCGTGCGACGCCGCGGTCGCGGCGCCGACGCGACGCACGGTCGCACCGCCGTGATGCATCACCCGCGCCGCCTGCACGATCGCAACCTCGAAGCCGGCGGCGCGAAGACGCATGCAGAGGTCGAGATCCTGCGCGTAGAGTCGAAACGTCTCGTCGAGCGGGCCGACGGCGCGCCAGGCTTCGGCGCGGAGCGCGAGCGCGGTCGCCGGAATCCACTCGACCGCGGCAGCGTCATGACCCGCGACCGGCCGCACCCGGCGATAGCCGGGAACGCGCGCCGCCGCCGCCGCGCCGCCGCTCGCGAGCGCGAAGAGCCAGCGCGGGGTCGGAAATCGGCCGCCGCTCCACTGCGGCGTACCGTCGGGACAGCGGAGCGCGGCGCCTGCCGCACCGAGACGCGGCGACGCTTCGAAGGCCGCCAGCAGCGCGGCGATCGCACCGCACGCGACTTCGGTGTCGCTGTTGAGGAGCCAGAGGATGCGTCCGCGTGCGAGCGCGAGCCCCGCGTTCGCGGCCGCGGCGAAGCCCCGGGCCGGGGCGAGGCGCACGAGCCGCACGGCGGGATGCGCGCGCGCCACCACGGCCGCCGTGTCGTCGCGGCTCGCGTCGTCGACGACCACGATCTCGGCGTCGGGCGGCAGATCGGCTGCGAGCGTCCCGAGACAGGCGACGGTGAGCGCGCAGGTGTCGCGGGTCGGGACGACGACCGAGAGCGACGGCGTCACGTCAGGCCGCCGGCGGCGCCGAGGGTGGCGGCGACGAGGGATCGAGGGGGAGCGGCGGCGGCGCCGTGAGCTCGCCGCTTCGAAACCGCGCCTCCCGATCGGCGAGCGCGCCCTCGACCCGCGCGCGATCGGCGCTCGGGAGCGTCATGACGAGCATCGGCGAGAGCCATGCCGCGCGCAGCAAGGACTCCTCGGCCTCCTCGCGTCGCCCCGCGAGCGCGTACGCGCGCGCGAGGTTCAAGTCCACCTCCGCGCGTTCACCGCGTCCGAGCGCGGCGCGATAGTGGCCGAGCGCCTCGGCGGGCGCGTTCGCGAGCAGCATCGCGGTGCCGGCCGCGACCAGACCGCGCGAGTCGGAGGGATCGGCGGCGGCGGTCGCACGCGCGGTCGTCGCGAGCTCCGTGAGCAGCGGGCGCGCCTCGGGTACGAGACGGCCGCCGGCGGCCATGCCCTCGAGCGTGGCGGTCACGACCGCGAGGCGCCGCTCGGCCGCGTATCGTCCGAGCTCGGGACCGAGGGCCGCGATCAGCACGGCGACAGCGCCGAGCGCGAGCGCGACGCGAACCCGGAACCGCGACCGCCGCGGGTCCGGGGAAGGCTCCGCCACCGCGGGCGCGACGTCGAGGAGCCGCCAGCCACGCCCGGCGGCGAGCAGCAGCGGCACCGTCACGACCGGACGTTGGAAGGGAAACCACGTGAGCGCCGAGAGTGCCGCCGCGGCGAGCACCGCGACCACGACGGCCGCCTCCGTCACGTCCACCGTCGGCGCCGCAGTCACCACCCTGCGCGCGAGCGCGCCGACGAGCGTCGCCGCCGCGACGATCAGCGCGCCCGCCGCCGGCAGGCCGAGCTCCGCCGCCGCTTGCAGGTAGTCCGAGTGCGCCTCACCGAAGCTGCTCGTGAGTTGCGGGATCACGAGCCGCCGCCGCTGCCGCACCTCGGCGCGCAGGCGGTGCGCGGTGAACTCGGTGCCGAACGTGCCGGGGCCGAATCCGAGGAGCGGCCGCTCGCGCACCATCTCGGCCGCCGCGCTCCACGGCCCGAGCCGGTACGTCGTGAGCGCGTCCCAGTCGCCGCTCCGCAGTGCCTGAACGGCATCGACGAGCCGCGTCCGCATCGGCGGATACGCGAGGACCCCGCCGACGGCGACCGCGACGGCGACGCCGAGCGGCACGAGCGCCCGCCGCCCATGGGACAGCGCGACCGCAAGCGCGAGGCCGGCGGCCACGGTCGCGAAGGCCGTGAGACTGCGATCGACGACGAGCGCTGCGAGCAGCGGCAGGCCCGTCGCGAGGAGCCCGGTCCGCGTCGCGGCCGACGACGGGCGCCACGCCGCGACGCCGAGAACCACGAGCGCGAAGGCCGCCGCTTGCGCGACCGAGGCCTCGTTGCCGAGAAACCCTCCCGTGTCGGTGCGTCCGGCGATGAGCGCGGTCGCGAAGATCTCGACGCCGGCGGCCTGGGCGAGGGATGCGAGCGCATTCACGAGCGCGCCCGCCACGAACGCGGCGGCGAGCCACCGCCCCCGCCCGCCGGCGAGGGCGGCCGAGGCGCCGAGCGGCAGGGCCGCGATCCACACGACGAGCGCCCGGCACGCGTCGCGAGCGACGAGCGCGCGCGGCGCGCCGAGGGCCGAGACCACCGTGGCGACGGCCGCGACCGCGAGCGCCGCCAGGATCACGCGTTGCGCCCGCGCCAGCCGGCGCGGCGCGAGCGCGGCCCCGGCCCCACGGATGACGTGGGCTGCCAAGACGCATCCAGCCGCCCCGGCGAGGCCGAACAGAGCGAGCGCGCGCTTCGGCGCGTCGAAGGCGGCCTCGGCGCGCACGTCGACAACCAGCGCCGTGCCGACCAGTGTGACCGCGAGGATCGCCGCGGCGAGCGTCGCGGCACGCGGGTCGGCGGCCGCCGCCGCATGCCGGGTGAGCGCCCGCGAGCGATCCGCCGCGGACGGACGCGGCGCGCGCGGGCGCCGGGCACGACCCGCGCCGCTCATGCGCGGCCTCGCGCCCACGCCCAGACCTGCCGGAGCTCGCGCGGCGCGAGGAGCGCCATGCCGGCGGCATAGAGCGCGCCGCCCGCGACCAGATACGCCGCGAGCCCCGCCAGGCTCGCGCAGGAGAAGACGCGCGACGCGAGATGCACGACGACGCCGACGGTCGCGGCCCAGAGCCAGACCGGCGCCGTCGCGCCGACGACGTGCAGCACGACGCGCTCGCGCGCGACCCGGACGAGCAGCACGTTCGTCGCGAGCACGGCGGCGTTCGCGAGCGCGTAGCCGACGCCGCCGGCCACGAGCACGAGCGGAACGCCGAAGATCCACGTCGTCACGAGCCAGAGGAGCGCGAAGCGGAGGGTCGTCCGCGTGTCGCCGAGGGCCGCGAGGAGCGCCAGCAGCACCGTCGTCGTCGGCACGATCAGATTCCCGATCCAGAGCAGGCGGAAGATCGGCAGCGCCGGCAGCCACTGCGGACCGAACACGAGCACCGTGATCGGCTCGATGAGCGCGAGGACGAGCACCGCGCCCGGCGCGACGAGCGCGTGCGCCGCGCGCAGCGACCCGTCGACGAAGCGCGCGAGCGTCGACCGCTCGCGCTGCACGCGCGCGAACGTCGGGAGATACACGCGGTTCAACACCATCGACGCCCAGAGCGGAGCGCTCGCGAGGGTCTGTGCCCACTGCACGTAGCCGACCGTCGCCGCGCCCGCCGTGAGCCCGATGAAGATCGGCGTGATCGAGTCCTTGAGCTGGCTCACGAGGAGCGTGCCTTGGAGCGGCGCACCGATGCGAAGGAACGCCCGCGCGCGCTCCCACTCCCACGCGAGGCGCGCCGACCACGGGCACACGATCGTGGCGAGCGCCGCGCCGGTCGCGGCGCGCGCGAGGAGCGCGACCCCGAAGCTCGCCGTCCCCCAGCCCCGCCACACCAGCGCCACGACGACGACGTTGTAGGCGAGCGCCTGCGCGACCTCCACCAGCGCGACCTTGCCGAAGTCGAGCCGGCGCTCGAGCTGCGCGCCGGGAATCGCCTGGAACGAGGTGACGAAGAGAGTGACGCCGACCATGCGAAAGAGCCACGCCTCCGCGGGCGGCCGGCCGTAGAGGGCGGCGAGCCACGGCGCCGCGGCGATGGTCGCGAGCGCGATCACGCCCATGATCGCTTCCTGGAGCGTGAAGACCGCGCGGTACTCCTCGGGGGTCGGCTCGTCGGGGAGACGGATGAGGCTCGCCTGCAGGCCGGCGCCGCCGCAGGTGCCGAGAAAGCCCAAGACGAAGGTGACGATGCCGAGCACGCCGATCTCGGAGGGTCCGAGGAGGCGCGCGAGCACGGCGTAGCCCGCGAGGTTCAGGGCCTGCGCGAAGACCTGGCGGAGACCGAGGAGCCCGCCCCCCCTGACCGCATCACGCGCAATCGCCGCACTGCTGCGCTCCGCCATCCCGCGCTGCGTGTATCACAAACGCACGAGGGCGCCGGCTCGGGAGGCATCTCCACGAGCGGCGCCCTCGCGCTCGCGTCGACTCGCGCGGAGCGAAGGGAGAGATTCCCCTTTTGAGCTAGCTAGTCCACGGGGATGAAGATGCGATTGGCGTTGCGGGCGCTGTCGAAGCTGGTCGCGCGATAGCTCGCGCTGTACTTGCCCTTGCTTTCGAGGACCATGTCGACCCAGCCCTGGTTGGCCGCGAGGTCGGACGGACCGCTCGCCCCGACGATCGTGGTGTTGAGGTTCATGTAGATCCAGCCCGAGGCGGTCGTCACCGGGAAGTCCGAGCCGCCGACCTTGGTGATCTGCGCCGCCGCGGTGAAGGGCGTGAGCGTCGACGTCGGGAAGGGCGGGATCGGCGGCAGGACGGGAATCTCCGGGTTCTCCTGCTCGTCGAAGACGACGATCTGCTCCTGGTTCAGCGGGAACGGCGTCGGCGTCGTGCCGCAGGTGAAGGCGAGCTGCGAGCGCCGCGTATCGCGCCAGGCGATGATCGACGTCCCGCTCGGGAAGACGGGATCCTTCGGCGCGTTGACGAAGCGGCCCGCGAACGTCGTCGCGAGCGGCTGGCGGCCGTCGGCGGCGGTGAAGTCATCGTAGCGGCCGTAGAACGTGTAGTCGCCGGGAACCGGGGGCGTCGTCGACACATCGCCGGGAACGTCGGCGCCGCGATATGGACGAGCGCGTCACCGCGGCCGACCTTCTTCTTCGGATCGATGTAGGCGTAGTCGCCGAAGATGATGTTGCGATTGCCGGCGATGCCGCCACCTCCCGAAACGAAATAGCCCGCGTCGCTCGGGAAGAGCGCGGTGCACGCGTTGCTCACGTCGATCGTCACGTAGCCGCGCGCGATCGGCTTCTTGTCGCCGAGATTCCGCCCGGCGCAGAGACCGCCCAGCATCGGCGACGGCTGCCCGGTGAGCGCGGCCCGGAGGTGATCGATCGACTCGGTCGGGATCACGTCCGGATAGGGCAGGATGCCGTTGCAGCTCGCGAAGTTGATGTCCTGCGAGATGACGCCCCTTGTGACTGATGGTGTCCTGCGGATCCTGCCCGGCGCTCGCCGTCCGCGGCAGTCGACCGTTCAGCACGTCGAACAAGTCGACCGTGAGGGTGTCGTAGCCGGTGAGGTAGACGTCGAAGTTGGTGACCGGGACCGCGAGGTCGCTCCACAGCGTGACGTGCGCCAGCGTGGCGCTCGCCGAGGCGTTGTTGATGGAGAAGATCGTCGTGATGCCCGAGCTCTTGCCGCCGATCTTCTTCGGCAGCTGGACCTCGAAATACGGCAACAGCAGCGTCGAGGCCGGCTCGTTCGCGACCCGCGTCTGCGTGGAGGCTGAGCTGCGCGTGCGCGACGCCGCTACTGAAGCCGAGCGTCGCGACCAATCCTATGACGAACCATCCTTCCGCATCGCGTCCTCTCCTCCCCTCACGGATGGACCAACGTGGCGTGGTCGGACTCGGCGGCATCGTCGACGACGATCGCGCGCGTGGCGACGCTGTACTTGCCGACGTTGTCGAAGACCATCGAGACGAACCCCTGGTCCGCCGCTGGGATCCTCGGCCGGGGTGAACGCCGCCTCGGACACGAAGTCGTTCAGGTCCATGAAGAGCCAGCCGGCCGC
The DNA here is from genome assembly GCA_963774015.1 of uncultured delta proteobacterium. Taxonomy (GTDB): domain Bacteria; phylum Desulfobacterota; class Binatia; order UTPRO1; family UTPRO1; genus UTPRO1. The sequence continues at coordinate 419,684 of CAVZDH010000009.1, read as the reverse complement.
CGCCGTGACCGGCAGCTCCGGCCCGCCGACCTTCACGATCTGCGCCGCCCCGGGGAACGGCGTCACGCCCGGATACTCCGGGTTCTCCTGCTTCGTCGAACGCGACGAGCTGTCGCTGGCCGAGCGGGAACCAGGCCGGCGTGGTGCCGCACGTAAACGGCGCCTGGCTCACCTTGGGTCACGCCACACGAGCGCGCGGCGTCCCGCCGGGAAAGAACGGATGCTTCCGGACGTTCGACGAAGCGGCCGGCGAAGGTGCTGCCGAGCGGCTGGCGACCGTCGGCCGAGCTCACGCCGTTGGAGTCGGTGATGCGCGAGTAGAACGTATACTCGACCGGGCGTGACTGACCTGCGGGTCGTCGACGCTGGCGCGGATCGCGACCATCGCGTCGCCGCGTCCGACCTTCTTCGACTGGTTCAGGAAGAAGTAGTCGCCCCAGAGCACGTTCTGGGCCGTGACGTCGCCCGCGAATCCCGGCAACGAAATACCCGACGTCGGTCGGGAACCGCGAGGGTGCAGTTGTTCACCGTGTCGACGGTGACGAAGCCGCGGGCGATCGGCTTCTTCTCGCCGTAGTCGCGCCCGGAGCACGAGCCCGTCGAAGAGCGCCGAGGGCTTCCCGGTCAGCGCGGCGCGGATGTGGTTGATCGACACCTCGGGGATCACGGCGGGATACGGCAGCTGGCCGGTTGCAGCTCGCGAAGTTGATGTCCTGCGACACGCGCCCTTGTTGGCTGATCGTGTCCTGCCGGATCCTGGCCGGCGCTGGCGGTGATCGGGAGCTTGCCGTTCAGGATGTCGACCATGTCGATCGTCTGCACGTCGTAGCCGGTGAGGTAGACGTTGAAGGTCGTCACCGGCACCGCGAGGTCGGTCCAGATCGTGACGTGCGCCAGGATCGCCGTCGCCGACGCGTTGTTGATCGAGAAGAGCGTCGTGATGCCCGGCGCCTTGCCACCGATCTTCTTCGGAACCTGCGCCTCGAAATACGGCAAGAGGAGCGTCGCTCCGGGATCGTTGGTGACGTGCTGCGCGTCGATCGACTCGGCCGCGCGCGCAGGCGCGGCGCAGGCGAGCGCGACGGTCAGGGCCACGGCCATAACCACCATTCTCATCGAATCCTCCTCCTCCGCCGCGCCGAGCGTCGTGCGGATGCCCCGTTGGTCGCGATACTCAATCACGGCGCGCGGCGAACCCGCAAGCCGACAACCGCCGCGCGCGCACGATCGACGGGCCTGCGAGGCCGTCAGCATTTTGACTGCCGCTCAGCGCGGCGACGGCTTCCACGCCATGAGGCCACCGCCCTTCGGGCAGCGCACCTCGCCGGTCGTCTCCGAGTGCTCCTCGGCGAAGGCGGCGACGATCTCGTCGCGTCCGTCGCCGTCGAGATCGCGCAGCGCGACGTGCACGCCCCGGCACTTGTCGGGCCACGCCGCCGGCGGATGCCGCTCGCGGCGAAAGCCGCCGTGGCCGTCACCGAGAAAGACCATCACCTCGCCGTCGCCCGAAACCGCAACGAGATCGCGGGCGTGATCGCCGTCGAGGTCACCCGTCGCGAGGGCGAAGACGCCGGTCTTGTCTTCGGCCGAGGCGAGCACGCGCCGCGCGAAGGTCCCCCCCGGGCGCGAGAGCAGGACGTCGACGCCGGATCGCCAGGTATCGAGCTCGTAGCTCACGTAGCCGATCGCCAGATCGTCGCGCCCATCGCCGTCGAAGTCGCCGCTGGCCACGGTGCGGACGTAGGCGCGCGGGCGCACCCCGGGTACGTCCACCGAGCCGCCACCCGCCGTCCGCGGTCCCGAGGCTCACGAGGTCGGTCCGTCCGAGCATGCCCGAGGCCGTCGCGAAGTCGTGGCGCCCGTCGGCGTCGAAGTCCCCGACGACGATCGCCTGGCCGAAGAGGTCGTTGCGGACCTTCGCCGGCGCGGCGACGCGCCGCCAGCCGTCGCGCGCCCTCGTTGAGGAAGATCGCGACCCCCATGGCCGCGCCCGCGACCGCGCGCCGGTCGCCGCCGCCGAGCGCGAGGCGGGGGCCTTCCCCGAGCGCCAGGATGTCGAGACGCCCGTCGCCGTTCCAGTCGACGAGCGTGAACGCGCGCGACGAGAACGGCGGCGGAGCGCCGCTCTCGGGGCTGACGAGCGCGAGACCCTCGCCCGCGTCCGTGAACTGGCCCTCGCCCTCGTTCCGGAGCGCGGCGAAGCCCCGAAGATGCGCCGACAGCACGATATCGGTGCGTCCGTCACCGTCGAGGTCTCCCGCCGCGGCGTCCCCGTAGTCGATGGCAAGCGGCGGGTACTGGGCCTCGCGCCACAGCCGCCAATGCCCCTTGCCGTCACCGAGGAACACGCGCGGCACCGGCTGACCGGTCCGCGGCGGACCGTGCACCAGGTCGACCTGCCCGTCCCCGTCGACGTCGGCGAGGCCGAAGCCGTCGCGCCACTGTCCCTGCGCGGGCAGGCCGTCGCCGAACGGTCGCGTACGCGAGGCGATCGCTGGCGCCGACGTCGGAACGATAGCTCGCGACGATGCGCTTCCGATCGGCGGCGTTCGGCGTCGCGACCGGCGCCGGGCGAGAACGCCGCCACCTCGTACACCTTGTATCGGTAGCTCGCGTCGTCCTCCCTGACGAGGTCGAGCGTCATGCCCCAATTCGTCCGGACGTGCGCGGCGTCGATGCGCGCCGCCTCCGTCTTCGGAATCGTGCGCACCCGATACGCACGCCCTTCCGCGTCGTGTTGCACCCCCGCCTCCGGCGCCCGAGCGCCGCGCGCCCCGCGTCGCGGCGCGCCGCGCATCCGACGTGGGCACAGGCGGCGAGCGCCAGCGCCAACACGATCGTTCTCTGCCAGGTTCCCGTCCCCATCACCGCCCTCCGATCCGCGCCGCAGCGCGCCTCGCTAAAACGCCTGCCGCGTCCCGAACAAGAACTGCACGCCGCTCGCGTCGACGTCGTCGATCCGCTGCGCGACCGCCAGGTACGCGACCGACGGAAAGAAGCCCATGAAGTCGTACATGCCCGCGACGCCGACGCCGACGCCGACCGCGAAGTCGCTGGCACGGTAGAGCGAGCTGCGGCGGTCCTCGACCCGCCCGGCGTCGACGAAGAGTCGCAGCTGTCCGTGGCGGAAGGTCACCCAGTCGAAGAAGTTGTGGTCGACCTCGGGGTAGATCGTCTGCCGGAGCTCGAAGCGCGCGAGCATGATGTCCTCGCCGAGGCGCTGGTCGACCGGTACGGCGCGCACGCCGAGATCGCCGCCGAGGGCGTAGCGGCCCTGGTTCGGGACGCGCGAGTCGATCGGCGCGCTGAAGGCGTTCATGAATTGAAACGCGAGAAGCGTGCGGTGCGTGAGGATCGGCTTCACCGCGCTCACGCGCACGCCCCAGTCGAGATAGTCGTAGGTACTTCCGAGCCCGCTCGTGAACCAATCGCCGAAGAGCCGCACCTTGGTCTCGTCGGTCGGATTGTCCCAGGCGTACTCGTCCGAATAATCGTACCGGAGGCCGAGCCCCGCGAGCGTCCCGTCGTCGCCGCGTCCGCGCCGCGAGTCGTCGCGGAAGTCCCCGCGCAGCCCCTCGAAGGTGTAGAAGCCGTAGAGGTTGTGACGGTAGGTCGTCGCGTCGTTGCGCGCCCCGAAGTGCCAGCGCGGCCCGACGTGCATCCCGACGCTCCGGTCCGAGAAGTACGCGACCAGGCCGACGTCCTTGGTGTAGTCGTAGCGTTTGCGCGCGACGAAGAGGCCGGAGAGGCCGAACTCGCTCGACGTGACCGTGACGTCGGCGCTGTCGAGCACGATTTGCGGGAAGCCCGGAACCGCGTCGTCGACGCGCTCGTCCTCGAGCAACCGCCGATCGGGATCGAGCAGCACGCGCCGCGCCCGCCACGGCGTCGCGATCGAAAGGTCGGTGCGCGGGCGGTCGTCGTTCCACGTGACGCGCGCGCGCTCGTCGTCGCCGCGGCCTCGGACCTCGACCTCGACCGCTTCCCGTACCGGCCGCGCCGACTTCCGGAGCACGCTGAACCGTTGCGTCAGGCTCGCGTCCCCCTCGCCGCCCGCGGCGTTCAGCTCGACGTCGGCGAGCGCGTAGTCGAGCGGCTCGGGATAGGGCGCCGTCCAGTCGGCGAAGAGCCCGTCTTCCGAGCGGCCCGCCGCCGCGGCCGCCGCGGCACGGAAGCTCCCGCCGTTCGCATCCGCGAGATACGCGTCGATCGCGCGATCGAAGGCCGGAATGCCGACGTCGTTCCGGAGCTTGGTGAACACCGTCCGACCCGGCGGCCGGTCGCGGCCGAGGCTCTCGCGGTCGTCGCGGAGCTCGGAGGCGTGCCGCCCCTCGGGAAAGAACGCGCGCGCGAACGGCAGCTTCGGCGCCGACTCGAAGCGGTCGACGATCGCGAAGACGTTGAAGAGCCCGATCCAGTCGTAGACCGTGCGGTGGCGCGGGTGCGCGGTCGCGAGCCAGCGATCGGCGAGCGCGGCGCTCACGCCCTCGATCACCCACGGCGCGTCGGCGGCGCTTTCGCGCTTCGCGATCGCGTCCCAGAGAATCGCCGCGTACACCGCCTGCGCGAGCTCGCGCTCGTGGAAGTCGCGGAGCAAGCGGTGGACGCGGAGCATGCGGTCGGAGATCACGACCAGGCTCGGACCGCCCGGCGCCGTGAGCTCCAAGCGGAGCGGCGCGTCGATGACGACGATCGCCTTGTAGGGCAAGGGCACGCCGGCGGGCCGCTCGCGTAGGATGCGCTCGACGGCGTCGAGCACGCGCTCGTGGCGCGGCTCGCGCGGCCAGAGCGCGAAGGCGCGACGCGCCGGCAATTCCGCGTAGGCCACGATCGCGTGGTCGACGTCGCGGTTGTGCGGCACGTAGTCCTCCGCCGCGAAGAGCGTCGGCGGCGATCCCGCCGGCACGTCGAACTCGAAGCGCTCGGCCGGCGGCTCGGGTCCGAGCGTCTCGCCGACGAAGACTTGGTAGGACCTCGGCGCCCGGAGATTGCCTTTGACCCCCGCGGGTGGCGGCGGCGTGGTCGGATCCCAGCGACCGTCGGCCGCGAGCATGGGGAGCGCCGGGAACCATCCGTCGAGCGCCGTCACGCGGCCGTCGGCGGTGCCGAAGACACCGTAGCGCTCGGGGAGCGTCGTCGTGAAGCGCGCCTGGATCGTCGTCGACGCGCCCGGCGCGAGCGGGACGGGGAGGCGCGCGCGCAGGAGCGTCGAGGCGAACCCGCCGACCGCTTCGAGATGCGCGGCACCCGCCGGCGTCCACGCGCCGTCACGCGCCGACGCGCGCACCTCGAGGCGATCGACGGTGATGCCGCCCGCGACGAACTGCTCACGCGGGTAGACGAAGGGGCGGTTCAGGTCGTCGATCGCCGCATCCGGCGCCGCGAAGCGATTCGGGTAGAGCACGAGCGCGACGTCGCCGAGCGGAGCCTCTGCCGTGTTCGTGAAGGTCGCCGTCACCGTTCCGGCGATGGTGCGCGCCGCCGGATCGAGCGCGGCATCGACGGTATAGCTCGGAAGCGCGGGGTCGCTCGGGACCGGCGCGGCAGGCGCCGGAGCCCGCGCCGCAACGTCCGCCACCGCGCCGAGCAGGACGACCACGAGCGCCGCCCCGAACGCACGACCGCGAACCATGGGCGCACGCATCGCACAGCGCCCCATGGCGGACAAGTCGGTGGCTTGAGCGAGGCGCGCACCGACCGCTATGAACGCCCGCACGACACCCGCGCACCGCACCTCGATCCTCGTCGCACTCGCGCTCGCCTCGCTCGCCGCGGCGGCGGCGGCGGACGACTACTCGCTCGAGCCGGAGAGCCCGCTCCGTTTGCGTGGGCTCCTCGACACGCGCGTCGTGCACGGAGGTCGCGATCTCGGGTGGACGGATCGCGGGGCGGGGAAAACGCGCTACGGCGGCAACCCGAACGGTGACGGGCCGAGTCGCGACACCCGTCTCGTGCTCTCGCATCTCGCGCTCGAGGTCGGCGGCTCGCTGCCGTTCGGGCTCGTGCCGCGCGCCCAAGTCGAGCTCGAAACCGACGCCGACTCGAGCACCCGTCCACTGCTCATCGAGGCGTTCGTCCGCCGCGAATGGGGCGATGCCGCGCACGGGTTCGGCCTCCAGGTCGGGACGATGAACCCGCCGCTCTCGCTCGAGCACAGCGGTCCCGCCTGGACGCCCGCGTACACCCTGACGCCGTCGGCGCTCGGCACGTGGCAATGGGAAGAGATGCGCTCGACCGGGCTCGAAGGAGAATGGTGGCAGCGCTTCGGCGACACGCTGCGGCTCGACCTGATCGCAGGCACCGGTTTCGGGGGCGACGACATGGGCGCCCTCGTCGCGCAGCGCGGCTGGGTGCTGAGCGACTATCTCTCCGGCGTGAACGTCGAGCTGCCGCTGCCGACCCGGGGCCGCACCACCTCGGTCTTCGACGAGCGCGATCATCGTCCCGCCGTCTATCTCCGCGCCATGCTCGCCGACCGAAGGGACATCGTGCAGCTGCATCTCGGGTATTTCGACAACCTCGCCGCGCAAGCGCGGAGCGGCGGGTGGTCGACGCGCTTCGGCACCGTCGGCGCGATCGTGCGACCGCTCCCGCACACCACGGTCCTGGCGCAATACCTCGAGGGCGAGACCGCCACCGAGGTGAACGCCTTCGACAGCGCGTTTCGCGCCGTGTACGCGCTGCTCTCGCTCGACTACCGGCGGCACCGGCTGACGGCGCGCTACGACTTCTTCCGGGTCGACGACCACGACGGCCCGCCGATCACGCGCGAGGAAGGCCACGCGCTGACGTTCGCCTATCTCGTCGAGGTCGGCCTCCGGCACCGCTTCGCGATCGAGTACATGCGCGTCACGAGTCACCGGCCGGCGACGGGCTTCGACGACCCGTCGGACGGCGGGTGGCAGTTCAGCTACCGCTTTCGCTACTGACCGCCGGCCGTCGCAAGGCTCAGTGCGACGGGCCGGCGCTCGCCGTGAGGAGCCGGAGCACGGTGTCGCGGAGCGCGGCGGGCGCGAGCGGCAGGCCGACGTCGAGAGCGACCATGACTCCGAGCGCGACGAGCACGAGGAGGTGCGCCGTCTGCGTCGAGTCGACGTCGGCTCGGATCGTGCCGGCGGCCTCGCCCGCCGTGGCGATCGTCGCGAGGCGAACGGCCGCGCCTTCGAGAATCATGCGGAAGCCCTTGGTGAGCCGCGGGTCACGCGTCACGCCCTCGAGGACGCGCGCGAACGAGACGCCGGCGGGGAGCGGAAGCATGGGACGATCACGCGTGCCGCTCGCGGCGAGCGAGCCGGCGACCGCGCCCGCGAAGCGGTCGATGGTGCGCTCGAGGTCGTGACCTTCCCCACCGGTCGCGATCACCGCGTCCATGAAGACCGTCATCGCGTGCTCGACGACCGCGACCATGAGGTCGGCACGGTCGCGAAAATGCACGTAAAAGGCGCCGCGCGTATAGCCCGCGCGGGCGCAGATCGCATCGAGGCTCGGAGCGTCGAGGCCGTGCTCGGCAAACTCGGCGAGCGCGGCCGCGAGCAATGCCTCCCGTGTTTCCTGCTTGGCTTCTGACCTTCTACGCACTCGATTCGTCACGATTTTTCATCCTTGACATACGGAGCCGTATGTAACAAATAGTCCCCACATACGAATCCGTATGTGGACAGCCCCCGAACGAGGAGTCGCCGAGATGAACGTCGTTGCCAACGCCTTCGTGACCGCCCGCGTCTGGGCGCTGCATCTCCTGTGCTTCGTATTGCCGGTTGCGTCCTTCGTCTTCCTGCTGACGGCGCCGCACGTCTGGTGGACGTCGCTGCCCTGGCTGCTGGTCGTGATCGGCTCGATCGTGATCGACATGCAAAGTCCGCGCGAGCACCGGCAACCGCTCGCCACGATGCCGGGCTGGCCGTTCGACGGCGTACTCTACGTCCTCTTCGGACTCCAGCTCGTGAACGTCGCGCTCCTCGTCCGCATGGTCGCGCTCCACGGGTTCTTCGCGACCGACACGCTCGTCGGCGTGCTGCTGGTCGGTATCAACTCGGGCTACTCCGGCCTGGTCGTCGCCCACGAGCTCATCCATCGCTCGTCGTGGGTGATGCAGCAGCTCGGCCGCGCGATGCTCGCCTCGGTGCTCTACGAGCACTTCTTCACCGAGCACGTGCGCGGCCATCACGCCCGCGTCGCGACCGGCGACGATCCCGCGACGGCGCGCTTCGGCGAGTCGCCCGGCACGTTCTTTTTCCGCACCGTCCCGGCGCAGTTCCGCAGCGCTTGGCGCCTGGAGGCGAAGCGGCTCGGCGACGCGGACATGCCGTGGTGGGATCCGCGGTTGCTGCGGAGCCGCGTCGTGCACGGTCTCGCGCTCGAATGGGGCGTGGCGTTCGCTCTCCTCGCCACGCTCGGTCCGGGCGCGTTCGTGATCGTGCTCCTCCAGGCGTTGCTCGCGATCCGCTTGCTCGAGGCCGTCAACTACTTCGAGCACTGGGGCCTCGCGCGCACGACACGGCGGGTGCGCACGATCGACTCGTGGGACACCGACTCGTGGTTCACGCTCTACACGCTGGTCGGCCTGTCCCGACACGCCGATCACCACGCCCAGGCCTCACGGCCGTTTCAGCAATTGCGCTACTTCGAGGAGAGCCCGAAGCTGCCGTACGGGTACTTCGGCACGACGCTGCTGACGCTGTTCGCACGCCGCCGCCTGCGTCGCCTGCTGACCACCGAGCTCGAGCGGCGCGAGCTCGGACCGTTCGCGCGCGAAGCCGCCGCCGAAGCCTCCTGAGCCGCCGCGCTTGAGAGGGCGCGGGCCCGGCGATCAGCGAAGCGTGGCGGCGGCGACGCCGCGCCGCGGACGCTACTCGATCCGAAACACCGGGTACCCCGGCGCGATTCGGCGGAGCTCGGCCTCCGGCGCGTCCGCGCCGACGCCCTGGAAGAACTGGTTCACCTCGAACGCCCATCTGCGGAGATAGGCGCGCAGGAGCGGCACCTTCTCGGCGTCGGGGATCTCGTGGGCGACGAAGGGCTCCCGGCGCGGACCCAAGCGAAGCTCGCCCGCGCCCGTGACGCGGAGGTTCCGCACCCATTGCGTCTCGCCGCGCGGCGCGACGAGATAGCGGCGGCCGTCGTGCTCGAGGAGGTTCACCGGAACCGTGCGCCACTCGCCGGACGTCCGACCGCGTACCGCGAGCGTGCGCGAGCCCCAGACACTGACGCCGAGGCGCGCGAGCCCCATCGGCAGCAGATTGAAGAGCCGCGTCGCGAGCCCCGGCGCGACATATCGACGATCGGCCATGGGCGGCACCGTAGCCGCCGCGCCGCGCCGTCGCCAGGCGGCCCCGGCACGCCGCACCTCGACCGCGAGCCCGGCGGCGGCGGTCGCGCTGTCCCGCGCACGGACGTGGACCAATCGGCCGACCCCCCGTCGCGCCGCGAGTTTTGCATGGGACACGGATCGCCTGGTACGGAGCGCCCATGTCGCGTGCGGCCGTGATCGTCGTTCTCTGCGCGCTCGGCACGGCGCTCGGCACGAGCCGCGCGCACGCGGCGGAGGTACGCGGACGCGTGGTGGGGCACGACGGAACGGGCGTCGCCGGCGCGGTCGTGTTCCTCCGTGCCCCGACGTCGCCGCCGCCGCCGGGGACGCCGCCACGCGAGGCGGTCATGGACCAGATCGACAAGCAGTTCGTGCCGCACGTGCTGCCGATCGCGGTCGGCACCGAGGTGCGCTTCCCGAATTACGATCAGATCCACCACCACGTCTACTCCTTCTCGCGGGTGAAGAGCTTCGACCTGCCGCTCTCGAAGGGCACGGAAGCCGAGCCGGTGCTGTTCGACAAGCCCGGCGTCGTGAAGGTCGGCTGCAACATCCACGACTGGATGATGGGTGTGATCCTGGTGGTGCCGTCGCCGGTGTTCGCGACGACCGACGACGGGGGCGCTTTCGCGCTCCACGACGTACCGACCGGCGACGTCACGATCGGCGCATGGCACGAGGCGAGCGAGACCCCGCTCGACGAGGCGACACAGCGGCTCGCCGTCGGCGCGAGCGGGCTCGCCGACCTCACGTTCACGCTCGCGGTCGCGCCCGAGCGGGCACGACCCGCCATGCACGGCGCCCGGGGCATGCCCTGACGCCGCGATGAGACGCCGGCGAGCGACGCGATGAGACTCTGGGCGAGAAGCCGGCTCCGTACGAAGATCTTCATCGCGTTCTCGGCGCTCGCGGTCGGCCTGTTGCTCGCGACGCTCGGGCTCGTCGAGCAGGCGGTGAGCCGCCAGGCCGAGCGCTCGCTCACGAAGGAGCTCATGGTGACGGGCGAGGTGTTCCGCCAGCTCCTGGCCGAACGCGAAGGCCGGCTGACCTCGAACAGCGTGCTGCTCACCGGCGACTTCGCGCTGAAACGCGCCGTCGCCACCTACGACCCGGCGACCCTCGCCACGGTCGCAGTCAACTATCGCGAGCGGAGCGGCGTCGACCTGCTCTGGATCCTCGACGAGTCCGGGCACGTGCTCGCCGACGCGGCCGGACGCGAGCCGACCGGCAGCAACGTCGCCGACCGTCCGCCGGTCGACCGGGCACGCGCCACCGGCAGACCGGCCGCGGCGATCGCCGCCGTCGGCGACGGCCTCGTCCAGCTCGTGGCCGTCCCCGTCCTCGGACCCGACATGATCGGCCTCCTCGTGCTCGGAACCGCGATCGACGACGGCACCGCCCGCGATCTCGAGACCCGTACGGGGTCGTCGGTCACGTTCCTCACGGCGGACCGCCTCTACGCCTCGTCGTGGGACGCGACCACGCGGGGACGTGTCGTGCTGCCGACGCCGATCGCGACCGAGCCGTTCTTGAGCAGGCTCCCGAACGGACGGCATCTCTCGTTGCTGGTCCCGGTCGCGGCGAGCCTGCCGTCGCCGTTGTATGCGCTCGTGCAGCGGTCCTGGGAGGAGGCCTTGGCGCCGCTCCGGTCGCTGCGCCGGCGCATGGTGCTGATCACGCTCGGCGCCCTCTTGATCGCGGTCGGCGTCGGCGTCGCGATCGCCCACGGCGTGACGGCGCCGATCGAGACGCTCGTCACCGGCATGCGCGAGGTGCGGCGCGGCAACCTCGAGCACCGGGTCGCGGTGACGCGGCACGACGAGATCGGCTTTCTCGCCACCTCGTTCAACGAGATGACCGGCGGCCTCGCGGAGCGCGCCCGCATCCGCGCCGTCATCGACAAAGTGGTCTCGCCCGAGGTGGCGCACGAGCTGCTCGCGCGCGGGCTCGCGCTCGGCGGCGAGCTCCGCGAGGTGACGGTGCTCTTCGCCGACCTCCGCGACTCGACGGCGCTCGGCGAGCGGCTGACGCCGACCGCGCTGCTCGAGCTCCTGAACGCGTTCTTGAGCCGCATGGCGCACGCGATCGAGCTCGAGCGCGGCATCGTCGACAAGTACGTCGGCGACGAGATCATGGCGGTGTTCGGCGCGCCGCTCGACCTGCCCGATCACGCGGCCCGCGCGGTCGCGGCGGCACGCGGGATGATGGCGGCGCTGGACGCCTTGAACGCCGAGCGCGCACCCGCCCCGCCGCTCCGCATGGGCATCGGCATCGCGAGCGGCACCGTGATCGCGGGCAACGTGGGCTCGTCGGAGCGCATGAACTACACGGTCCTCGGCGACGTCGTGAACCTCGCAGCCCGCCTGCAGGCGTTGACCAAGGAGCACGACGTCCGCGTGCTCATGAACGAGGCGACGGAGCTCGGCGCGCGGGAACGTTTTCCGACGCGCGAGCTCGGCACCGTGACCGTGCGCGGCCGGGCGGCGCCGACGACGCTGTATACGGTCGGAGCATGACGGCGCGCCGCCACCGCCACGCGCCGCTGCCCTCGCGACGCGTACTCTTCAGACGCATCGGCCGGCACGCCATGCTCGGGAGCGCGCTCATCGTCGGGTCGCTGGCGATCGGCGTCGTCGGGTATCACCTGACCGCCGGCCTCGGATGGCTCGATTCCCTGCTGAACGCCTCGATGATCCTGACCGGCATGGGCCCGGTCGACGCGCTGCGGTCCGACGGGGCGAAGATCTTCGCGTCGCTCTACGCGATCTTCAGCGGCGTGGCGTTCCTGTCCATCGTCGGGGTGCTGATGGCGCCCGTCGTGCACCGATTCCTGCATCGCTTCCACATCGAGCTCGCCGGCGAGGACGAGAACGACGACCGCGACTGACGCCCCGGCTACCATCGGCCGCGCGCGCTCCGTAGATACGGTCGCATGCACGCACGTCGGAACGTCTCGACCGGTACCCCGTGGGAGCCGATCGTCGGCTATTCGCGCGCCGTCCGCGTCGGCGCCGTCGTCCACGTCGCCGGCACGACCGCGACCGGCCCCGACGGCACGATCGTCGGCGCCGGCGACCCGTACGCCCAGACGGTCCAGGCGCTGCGGAACGTCGCGCACGCGCTGGAGCAGGCCGGCGCGCGCCTCGAGGACGTCGTCCGCACCCGCATCTACGTCGTGAACATCGACGACTGGGAGGCGATCGGGCGCGCCCACGGCGAGGTGTTCCGCGACATCCGTCCGGCGGCAACGATGGTCGAGGTGAGGCGTCTCATCGACCCGGCGATGCTGGTCGAGATCGAGGCCGAGGCGATCGCGTCGGAGGGAGACGGATGATCCTCGCCGAGCAGTATCGCTGGCTCGCCCGCTACAACACCTGGATGAACGACAAGCTCTACGCGCTCGCCGCGACGCTCGACGCAGCGGAGCGCAGGCGCGACCTCGGCGCGTTCTTCCGGTCCGTGCACGGGACGCTGAGTCACGTCTTGTGGGCGGATCGCATCTGGCTCGGGCGCTTCACGCGCGACCGGGCGATCGGCGAGTCGCGCGACCACGCGGGACGGCCGATCCCGATCGGCATGCACGACCAGATCCTCTACGCCGACTTCGACGACCTCCGCCGCGAGCGCGCGACGACCGACCGGCACATCGAGGCGTGGACGCACGGCGTCACCGACGCGATGCTGGCCGCGCCGTTCTCCTACCGGAGCGTGACCGCCGGCACGCGTGAGCACCCGCTCTGGCAGGCCGTCATGCATTTCTTCAACCACCAGACGCACCATCGCGGCCAAGCGACGACGCTGCTCCGGCAGCTCGGCCGCGACCCCGGCGTCACGGACTTCATCGTGTTCCTCTGGGAACATCGCGATCGTCCGCCGGCACCGTGACCGTCCACGGCCGCCGCGCGGGGCGGGACGCGCGCTCGTGAGGCTCTTCGCGATCTCAGGAAGCCTCCGCTCGGGGTCGTCGGCGACGGCGTTGGCGGGCGCCCTCGCCGACCTCGGACCGTCCGGTACGACGCTCACGGTCTATGACGAGCTCGAGAGCATCCCGCCCTTCCATCCCGACCGCGACCGCGAAGGGGACGTCGCGCCCGCGCCGGTCGCCCGCCTGCGCGCACGGCTCCGGGCCGCCGACGCGGTCGTGGTGTCGACCCCGGAATATGCGTTCGGTGTGCCGGGTGTCCTGAAGAACGCGCTCGACTGGACGGTCGCCTCGGGCGACTTCGCCGGCAAGCCGACGGCCGTGATCGGCTCGTCGCCGTCCGACCTCGGCGGGGACAAGGCCTTCGCGTCGCTCGTGCTGACGATGTGCGCGATGCAGGCGCGCCTGCCGGCGAACGGAGGTCTGGTGGTGCCGTTCGTCCGCCAGCGCATCGACGGGCGCGGCGTGATCGTCGATCCCGCGCTCGCGGAGGCGCTACGTGCGCTCCTCGCCGAGCTCGTCGCGCTGGTTCGGTGACGGCGACGGGCTCCGTGTTCGCGGCGCGCGGGAGGGATTTCAGTGTCCGCCGTCGAGACTCCAGATGCCCGCGCCGCGGGCGCTGATGAACAGGAACAGGAAGCAATAGACGACCGCGAGCTCGCCGCCGTTCATCGACGGCAGGAGCGCCTTCGTGCCGTGCGCCATCCAATAGGCGAACGCCATGAGACCGCTCGCGAGGAACGCGACCGGCCGCGTGAAGAGGCCGATCATGACCAGGATGCCGCCGATGAGCTCGATCGGGCCCGCGATCCAGGTGATGAACGCGGGCACGCCCGGCGGCATCGGCTGCGGGAACCCGAAGAGCTTCTGCATCCCGTGCCACGGGAAGAGAAACCCGGTCACGATGCGGAGGACTGCGTAGACCTCGGCTTCGCGCGCCTTCATGAATTGCATTCCACACCTCCGGAACGGGGGATGACGCTCTGCCGCTGCCCGCTAACGGACGCGCCGACGCGCTGCAAGCGCCGGCACCGCTCCAGGTTCCCTAGGGAACCTCTGCACAGGTAGGTTCCGAGCGAGAAGTGCGAGCCGCCCCGAGCGCAAGGCGCGAAGCCCGACCGCGTATCTGAACGATACGCCGAGGGCTTTGCGCCGCCGTCGATCGGGGATGGATCGCGCTTCGTAGCCGGGAGCAACCTGTGCAGAGGTTCCCTAGGCGAACTCTCGGTGGCAGTCGCCAGATCGCTCTGCTAGACCGAGCCCCATGTCGCAGCGGATCGTCCTCCTCGAACCGCCCTACGTCTTCTGGGATCGAGCGATGGACCACATCCGCGACGGCGAGGAGAGCATCACGGGCTGGGGCGTGCTCGTGCTCGCCGCGGTCGCGAAACGGCGCGGCCACGAGGTCGCGATCGTGGACGCCAAGGGCGGCGGCTCGACGCTCGCCGAGGCGACCGCACAGGTCGCGGCGCTCGCCCCCGACGTGCTCGGCATCTCCGCGACCACGATCTCCATCCACAACGGCGCACGCATCGCCGCCGCCGTGAAAGAACGTTTGCCGCACGTCACCACCGTCGTCGGCGGCCCGCACGTGAGCGCGGTGCCGGAGGCGACGCTCGCGGCATTTCCGGAGTTCGATTACGGGATCTCGGGCGAGGGCGAGGTCGCGTTCTTCGACCTCCTCGATGCGCTGGGAAGCGGGAGCCCGACGCGCACGCTCCCGGGCGTCGTCGGCCGCGACGCCGATGGCGCAGTGCACGCCAATTGCCGCGCCCCGTACATCGACGACCTCGACGGCTTGCCCTTCCCGGCCTGGGACCTCCTCGGCGACGCCTTTCCGCACCGCTTCGGCCCGTCCATCTTCAATTACCGGCGCACGCCCATGGCGACGATCGTCACCTCGCGCGGGTGTCCGTTCTCGTGCACGTTCTGCGACCGCTCCACCTCCGGAAAGCTCGGCCGCTATCACGGCGTCGAGTACGTGATGGAGATGTGCCGCATGCTCGCCGCGCGCGGCACGCGCCACGTGATCATCTACGACGACCTCTTCACCGTGAAGAAGAAACGCGTGATCGAGCTCTGCGAAGCGATGATCCGCGCCAAGCTGCCGTTCACGTGGAGCTGCAACAGCCACCCGAATCTCCTCGACCTCGACACCATGAAGCTCATGAAGCGCGCCGGCTGCTGGCAGATCGCCTACGGCGTCGAGTCGGGCTCGCAGCGCGTGCTGAACGTCGTGAAGCACGAGGTGAAGCTGCCGCGTCTCCGCGAGACGCTCCGCATGACGCGCGAGGCCGGCATTCGCGCCAAAGGCTACCTCATGCTCGGTCATCCGACGGAGGACGTCGCAAGCCTCGAGGAGACGCGCGCGTTTCTCGCAGAGGTCGACCTCGACGTCGCGCAGGTGACGAAATTCACGCCCTATCCCGGCACGCCCGCGTACCCGACCATCCAACGATACGGCACCTTCACCGAGGACTGGGAGCGGATGAACGCGATGAACTTCATCTTCATCCCGAACGGCCTCACCGAAGAGATCCTCGAAGAGTACTTCGCCCGCTGCTACCGCGCGTTCTACACCCGCCCTCGCGTTCTCTGGGGACTGGCTCGATCGTTCGCAGCGCAACCGAGCTACCTTCCGCGGTTCCTCGGCTACGCTCGCAAGTACATCGCGGGCGCCCGTGCGCGCCGCAACGAACGAGCCGCTTCGTCGCCCCTCGCCTCCGACGCCCGGCTGGCAGCGACTCCGTGACGCTCGGCTCCCGTCTACGCGCGCTCCGATTCGACGGGCTCTGGTGGCGGAAGTTCGCCTACCTCGGCAGCGTCTACGGCCCGGAATGGTGGAAGCGCTACTCGCCGCCGTGGATCGCCGCCATCATCTTTCTCTGCGTCGGCCGCAACCGGCGCGGCGCGCTCGCCAACGTGCGTCGGGTGCTCGGGCGGCGCGGCTGGCTGCGCGACCACCTGGCCGCGCTCGACGTGTTCATCGCCTTCGCGCACTGCGTGAACGAGACGCTCGAGTACTTCAGCCCGCGACCGAAACCCGTGCGCGTCGACGAGCCGACCGACGACCCGATCAAGGCCGCCATCGTGCGCGGTCGCGGCGCGGTGCTCGTCACCTGCCACTTCGGCAACTGGGACATCGGTGCCCGCACGCTCGTCCGCTTCGGCTGTCCCTTCAACCTGGTGATGGCGCGCGAGGCGAACGAGACGACCGCCGAGTACGTGCGGAAGGCCCGCGAGGACGCCGGCGTGCGCGTCCTGCTCTCCGACAGCTCGGTCTACGGCTCCTTCAACATGCTGCGCGCGCTCAAGCGCAACGAGGTCGTCGCGATGCAGCTCGACCGTCCGCTCGGCGGCGACGGCGCGCGCCTGGTCGACTTCTTCGGCGCGCCGGCGTGGTTTCAAGCCGGACCCATCCGGCTCGCGCGTCTCGCCGGCGCGCCGATCTTTCCCGTCTTCTCGCTCCGGGTCGGGCCGCGGCGCTACCGCATCGTCCTCGGTACGGAGCATCACGTCGCGCGCCACGCGACCGTCGAGGAGATGGACCGCATCCTCGCGAGCATCGTCACCGAGTTCGAGCAGCTCGTGCGCCAGCATCCCGAGCAGTGGTTCCAGTTCGCGCCGTATTGGCCGGAGGACGCGAGCCTCGAGACCGCCAAGCGCCCCGCGCCACGCGCGACGGCGAGCGAGCCGTCGCGCGCCCGCACCGGCTGAGCATACCGCCGCCGCACCCGTCGCAACTGCACGGCGCGCCGGGTGTTGCGCGGGCTCTCTGGTCGCGCCCGCCACCTTGCCGGAGCTGACCCGGCGTGGTACCCGCGGCGCCAACCTCGTCCCAAGGAGGAATAATTTTCATGCGAAAACTCATGCTCATGGCGGCCGCGTGCGCGGTGATCGCCGGCTGCGCGCCGGCCACCGTCGACAAGCAGAGCGTGCGCGCGACCTCGGGCCAGCCCGAGTCGTTGCAGGTCGACGTGGTACGGATCCCGTACGATCCGAATCTCCCGACGTACGTCGTCACCGTGGCGCCGCTGGAGATCGCGGTCGACGGCTCGCCGAGCGCGCCGCCACCGCCTCCGGGACGTCGCTATGGATGGGGCCCGTGGGGCTACGGTCTCCTGCCCGAAGGTCCGCAGGCGGAAGCCTACAATCCACCCCCCGCCGGCATGTCGGATCGCGTCGGGCACGGCGTGTCCGCGCAGCTCGTGAGCGCGCTCGGCAACGTCGGCAACATCCAGATCATCGACTACGACTACTATCTCGCCAACCGCGCCAAACCCTCCGTGCTCGTGAGGAAGGGTGAGATCGGGCCGCTCGTCATCAAGGGCAACATCACCGAATTCAACGAGGTCGCCGAGTCGCAAGGCAGCGCGCGCGGCGGCGGTCTCGGCTGGGTCGGTGCGGGCGTCGCGATCGGCGGCGCGATCGCCGGCAACACCCCGGCGACCATCGCGGGCTCGAGCCTCGCGCTCGCGAACCCGACCTACAACAACACCCGCATGCGCCGCACCGGCTCGGTCGGCATGGACCTTCAGATCCTCGATCCGCGGAACGGCCGCATCGTCGGCACGGCCGTCTGCGCCGGCACGTTCACCTCCGAGGCGGCGACCAGCGGCTTCTCCATCTTCGGCATCGGCGACGCCGACACCGCCTACGCCGCGAGCGCCCTCGGACAGGCACAGCGCGCGGCGATGAACGACGCGACGAAGCAGATCGCGTCGCGCTTGGCGTCGGTGCGGTAGAGGGAGACCCGAACCCAGACGGGTTACTTTCGGTAGCCCGTCTCCTTCGGATCGTAGTCGACCCACTCGACCTGCCCGCCACGCTGCCCCCACGCGCCGCCGCCGGTGAAGACGACGCGGCCGAGGCCTTTGTAGTGCCACTCGATGCGGGTGACGTCGTCGCCGAAGTACCACGGGATGAACGCCTTCCCGGTCGCGTACTGATTCTGGTCCGTCGGTTGTCCGAGAATCTTCACCACGTCGCTCATCGCCATGCCCTTGGTGATCTTGGCGAGCGGGCTCCCCGCGGGTGGCGGCGTGGGCGCATCGGCCGCGGCTTCCTCTTGCTCGTGCGCCGCGGGCGCCGCGCCGGCAGCGCGCTCGGGCGGCCGTGCCCCGCGTTCGGCACATCCCGCAACCACCAGCGCGCACGCGCCGATCATCAGCCATCGCATCTCGAAACCCATCGTCAGCCTCCTCGGTGCGGCGAAGTAGTCCGCGAGGACGCCAGCCGCGAGACGCGTTGTCAAGGTGGCGGACGCGTGGTACCGCCTCGCCCGTGATCGAGGTCGCGCGCTACCGCGTCATCTTCGGCGACTGCGATCCGATGCGGATCGTCTACTACGGGAACTACTTCCGCTTCTTCGAGATCGGCCGCGCCGAGCTCTTCCGTCGCCTCGGGCATCCCTTCGCCGTCTACATCGCGCGTGGGCTCTACCTCGGCGTCATCGAGACCACGTGTCGCTACCGAAGGCCGTCGCGCTACGACGACGACCTCGTGATCTACGCGGCGGTCACCGAGCTCCGGCGCGCCCGCATCACGATCGGCTACGAAATCCGCGGTACGGACGGCGAGCTCCGCGTCGAAGGCTCGACGACGCACGCCGTGATCGGCGAGGACGGGAAGCCGCAGCGCATCCCGGACGAGTTTCGCGACGCCGCGCGCGCGCTCGCCGAGCACACGCGCGAGGCCGCCTCCTCACCCGTGACGGTGACCGTCACGGCGAGGTCCTGACCGTCCCCTCGATGGTGACGCGCGCCGGACCCGGAAGCCCGAAGACGTTGTTGAGGGCGGCGTGCGACGTCGGACCGAGGCAGAAAACCGAGGCCAGCGTCGGATGCGAAACGCCCGCCACCGGCGCGTCTCCTCTACCGACCGCGATCAACGTGTCCGTCCCGTAGCCCCAGTTCCCCGACTGGAAGGTTCCGCGGCCCGTGAGGAAACACCGCCTCGGATTCGACTCGCACGCACCGGCCCCGCCGCCGCAGTCGGCGTCGGTCGTGCAGCCACGTTGCCCATGGCCGGACGCGAGCGAGCACGTCTGGTCGTTCGGACCGACGATGCACGCACCTTCGCCGTCGTCGTCGGGGTCGGCGCATTTGCTGTCGAGCAGCGGCTCGCAGGTTTCGAGGCACGAATTCGGCCGCGTCGGCTCGCCGGGTCTCGTGCATGCGCCTCCCGGGCATTCCGAGCTCGCGCTGCAGGGCGCCCCGGCGTTCCCTCCGGCCACGCACCGACGTCCCCCGCAGACCCCGGGACTGCCGCCGCTCGGAGGACAGTCCGCATCCGAGCCGCACGGCTCGGCGTCGGCATCGTTGCACGTGCTGCAGAGACATTTGTCGGTAACCGAGCCGCTGCAGGTCGTGCTCGCCGGCGTCAGCGTCCTCGTCACGGGATCGGTGGCGTTCTGCAGTGCGACGGCCAACGTGGCGACGATCGCGCTCGGCGCGGGAGGGCAGTCGAGGCTCGGGCGCCCGAAGTCGGGGCGGCCCGGCACGGTGCCGTTCGCGTCGCACGCGAGACCGACGCGCGGGCCGGCGTCGCAGGTTCCGCCGCTCACCCCGTCGTTGATGCCGCCCGCGTCGGAGCAGCGCGGGCATGGCGCGTCGACCGGACTCCCGAGCACACCGGCGAAGTAGACCTGCGCGTCGAGCGTCGCACCCAACGCCGCCTCTCCGGCATCGACGTCCGCGGTGCCCGTGATCCCGCCCTCGAACCGATGGAGCACGCACACCGCGACACCACCGGCGGAGAGAGGAAGCGCGGACCCGTCGTAGAACGTACAGACGCCGGCGACCGGACAGGACCCGCTCGGACATTCGGAGTCGGCGGCGCACGCCGCGCCGTCGTTCGCGCCGCCGAGACACGCGCGCGCGGCGCAGGCGGCGTCGCTGGTGCACTTCTTCGCCGCGTTGGTGTCGCAGCGGCGACTGTCGAGCTGCCCCGCCCCCGCGTGCGGATTCGCGATCGGGCCCGTAACGGTACACGTGCCGCACGGATGCGTCGTCGCCGGGCACGCGAGCTGCACCGTGAGGTCGCTACCATCGACCAGCGGCTCACGGTGGCCGACACCCGTCCATCCGAGGTCGAGAACGCTCTCGGCGTCCGAAGAGAACGTCATCGTCGTCGGGCACGCGCACGTGCAGTCCGTACACGTAGCGTCGGGACTGCATGCACCCCAGCCCGCGGAAGGCGCGGACGGATCGCAGGGCTCGCCCGGATCGTTCACGCCGTTGTTGCAGACCGGAGTGGCGGTGACCGTCGGCGTCGGCGTCGCCGGGGGAACACATCCGGGGCTCTCCGGGTCGAGCACGCAGGTCTCGGCGTCCACGAAGGCATTCGCCGCGTCCACAAGGGTCGTCGTTTGGCCGGTGTGCGAGCACCCGCTCTTGGTCTCGGCCCTCGCAATGCCGGCGGCCAGCCTACCGGCCGCCTTCGCAACGCACTTACCGTCGACCGTGCCCGCCTTGCCTGCGGCCTTCGCGTAGCAGCCGGCGAGCGCAGCGACGGACTTCCCGGCGAGCTTCGTCTTCGCCGTGTCGCATTTGCCGGCCGCGTGCCCGACCGTCGCGTCGACGGCTTCCGCGTACGCGGCCGCATCGATCGCACGCTGCGAGCCGGTGCCTTCGACGAGGCACGCCTTCTTGGCCTCGAGCTTCGCGAGCGCCGGACCTATCTTGGCGGCCGCTTTCGCGAGGCAGTCCGCGTCGGTCGGGACACCCTTCGCGGCGGCTTTGGCATGACAGGCGGCGTATGCGGCCGCGCCCTTCCCGACGATCTTCAGCTGGCTCGCGAGACACTTGTCGACGGTGAGGCCGGTCAGGGCATGGGCGGTGGCAGAGAGCGTCACGAGCCCGATGACGGCTCCGATACCAAGAGTTGCCGGTCCAACGCTGCGCATGCATCCTCCTTGGGTCGAGGCTCCACGAACGGAAGCCGACACCACGGGAGCCGAGATTTCCCGCTAGCATGCGGTCGCCGGGCGACGCCATGGAAAAGCGCCAGGCGACCCCGGCGAACCGACACCGTGCGACTCGAGGAGCCTGCCCGCGCCCGAGACGCTACTCGTCGGCGATGCCCGAGGTGTGGAGCCCGCATTCCTCCGCCCGTCCGTCGAAGCGCGCGCTCTTGTCGCCGTCGCCGCCCCCCGGCACGGCGCTGGTCGAATGCCAGTCGCCCACCCGCGTGAACCCCTTCTCCCACAGCGGGTGCTGCGGCAGACGGTAGTGGTCCATGTAGTAGTAGACGTCCTGGGAGCGCCAGCGCAGGATCGGGTGGACCTTGAAGATCCCGTCCTGGAACGTCACCGGATCGAGGGTCGCGCGAAAGGTCGTCTGGTCGGCACGGAGACCCGCGATCCACGCGTGCGCGTCGAGCTCCTTGATCGCGCGCCGCATCGGCTCGACCTTGCGGACACGGTGGTATTCGTCGAGGTCGGTCTCCCAGAGCCTGCCGTGCCGTGCCTCCATCTCCGCGGGGCTCATCGCGCCGACGTAGCGCTTCACGTTGAGCCGCAGGAACGCCGTCAGCTCCTCGGCGTAGCGGTACGTCTCCGGCACGAGGTAGCCGGTGTCGACGAACACGATCGGGATCTCGGGAAGCATGCGACTCGCGAGATGCAGGATCACGGCGCTCTGAATGCCGAAGCTCGTGCTGACGATCAGGCGATGGCGAAAGACGCGATCGGCCCACGCGACCTGCGCCTTCGTCGCTTCCTCCAGCGCTTCGCGATTGAAGATCGTGACCTGTTTCGGACTCGGACGCTCCACGAGGTTCCTCCCGCTCGGATCGCATGGCATCGCCGAGCCGCCTATGGCAAGCACGCGCCAGGAGACCTCGCCATGAAGATGCTGCACACGATGATCCGCGTGGGAAATCTCGCTCGCTCGCTCGCCTTCTACACGGAGCTACTCGGGATGCGTCTCTTACGGAAGAAGGACTATCCCGGCGGCCGCTTCACCTTGGCCTTCGTCGGCTACGGCGACGAGTCCGATCACACGGTGGTCGAGCTCACCCACAACTGGGACACCGACCGTTACGAGATCGGCACCGGCTTCGGACATCTCGCGCTCGGCGTCGACGACATCTACCGCACGTGCGACGAGCTCCGGGCGCGAGGCGCCAAGATCACGCGCGAGCCCGGCCCGATGAAGCACGGCACCACCGAGATCGCTTTCGTCGAGGATCCCGACGGCTACAAGATCGAGCTGATCCAGCTGACGTAGCGCCGGCGTGCCGAGGGCCATCGGAGCATCGGGCGCGCGGCGCTCGGGCGCACGGGGCCGAAACGCTATGGCCCCGCGAATTCGAGCCGCGCGTAGAACGCGTTCTGCCCCGAATGGTCGAAGCTCAGGGGACCCGCCCCGAGAATGCGCATGACGGCGGTCCGCGCGGCCTTCACGCTCCGCCAGATGAAGCCTTTCGGCAGGTTCACGCGCACGTCCTGCTCGTCGCCGGAGACCGGATTCACGAACGGCGTCATCGCCACCTCGACGGCACCCGGCACGCGAAAGCTGCTGCGTCGGCCGTCGACGACGAACTCGATCGGCGCGAAGACCGGCGCTTCGATCGTCGCCATGGTGCCGGCGAAGAGCTCGAACGCGCCGTTGCCCTTGGCCTTGCCGGCGAAGATCCGCACGATCGCGTCGCGCTGCGGCGGGGTCGCCGATTCCGACACGTACAGGCGGAGCGTGCCACCGCCCTGGTGAATCGACTTCGGCCATGCGGCGACGTACACGACGTCGATTCCGCCGAGCTTGGTCCGGCCGTAGTTGCCGTCGCGAATGTGATAGCCGACGATGGCTTCACAAAAGCCGTCGGTCGGATAGCCGCTGAAGTTGCACGGACAGCCGTAGTCGCAGTTGCACGTTTCGACGTAGTCGGTGAGGAGCTTCCACCGTTCGATCTTGTCGGATGCCGGAGCGGTACTCGTCGCCGGGGTTTTCGTCGCCATTGCGTCCTCCGTTCGTGCTCAGGTCATGATGCGCTGCATGCCGGCGGCGCAAAGAGCCACACCCGCCGCCCGCACCACCATCGATCCGCTCGGGACGATCTTCTCGAGGTAGATGACGAGCGTGAGCGCCACCATCCACGTCATGTTCATGAGGCCGACCACCATCAACACGACCATCAACGACGCGCAGCAGCCGGCGCAGTAGAGCCCGTGATGCGCCCCGAGGAGGAGCGCACCGGCGAGCCCGTCGCGCCAGTGGTGGCCGAGGAAGAGATGCGGCACCCGGCAGTGTCGGAGACACGCGTCCTTGAGCGGAGTCAGCTGATACACGCCGCAGGCAACCAGCAGCACCCCGCCGAGCGCGGGTAGGAGCGGCGCGACCGCGGGCACCGCGTCGCGCACGCCCGCGACCGCGATCAGGAGCGCGTGCGCCGGCACGCCGAGCGCCGCCCACACCACGAGGTAGCCGGCGACGAAGAGCGCGGCGGCGAGCGTCGCACGCTCGCCGCGGCCGCGCGCGAACGTCGCGTAGGAGAGCACGACCGGGATCACGGACGGGAACATCATCGCCGCCATCATCACGGTCCACATGACGACGAACGACGCGAGATCGAGCACGTGACACTCGGGCATTGCGGCCATCGCGACCGTCCACGCCCACGCGAGGCCGGAGAGGATGACGAGCGTGCCGCCGATGCGAAGCCGAATCGCCGGATCCGTACCCGCAACGGCGCCGCCGCCTGGGCCTCGAACCTCCATGGCGGGCCCTCTAGCACCGCCCGCGAACGACCGTCCAGACGGTCCCCCCAGCGCCGTGAACCGGGCCGCGGCGCGCTCGCCCTGGACGCGTCGCCGGGCGCTTACGAGATCGTCGCCCAGGCGCGCTCGTGCGAGCGCAGGTAGCGGTTCACCTTCAGGTTGGCGACCATGTACGCGAGGCTCTCGAGCAGCTGGCCCTTGGGCGGCGGGCTGAAACGCCTCAGGATGTTCGCGATCGAGTAGAAGCCCTCGTAGACGTACTTGAACCCGTCCATCATCTGATCGCTCGTCATGCCGGTCGGCTTGATGATCGGGGAGCCGTAGTCGTACCGCGCCCAATTGGCATCGAGGATGCGTCCCTCTTTGGCGAGGTCGTCGTAGTACTTCGTGCCGGGATACGGGCACGGCGTGAAGAGCTTCAGGAACGACACCTTGCTGTCGAGCAGAAACTGCAACGTGCGCCCGAACGTGTCGGGGGTATCGCCGTCGAGCCCCACCATGATGAGCGCGATGACCTGAATGCCCTTGGCGCGGAGCGCGGCGATGTCGGCGCGGAAGCGGCCGGCCTGATTGAAGTCTTTGCGGATGCCGTGGAGGCTCTCTTCGTTGATGCTCTCGAGGCCGATCGAAAGACTGACGCAGCCGCTGCGCGCCGCCAAATCGAGGAGCTCGGGATCGCGCGCCATGTTGATCGTCGACTGCGACGCCCACTTGAGGCCGAGCGGAATCATCGCCCGGAAGAGCTCTTTGGCGTCGTTCGGGTGCGCGATCGGGTTGTCGTCGAGGAAGAGAATGCGATTGCCGCCGAGGGCCTTGATGCGGCGGAGATCCTCGAGAACGTCGTCGACCGGCCGCGTGCGGTAGGACCGCTGATAGTACGTCTGGACCGCGCAGTACTCGCAGGGATGTGGACACCCGCGCGAGAAGATCACCGGCCAATGGAAGTACATGCGGTACAGCGCGCTCTCGCGGAAGGCCTCGCGCTTCAAGAGCGGCAGCGTCTCGTAGTCGATGGGCGCCAAGCCGGCGAGCGAGCGCCAGCCTCCGGCCGCACGGTAGATCCCCTTCGTGCGGCCCTCGGAGAAGTCGGCGAGCACCTCGGGCCACACGTCCTCGGCCTCGCCCGCGACGACGGCGTCGGCGTGCTTCAGCGACTCCTCCGCGGTGAGCGTGACCCACGTCCCACCGAGGACGACGCGACGACCGCGGGCACGAAACTCGCGTGCGAGGTCGTAGGCGCGCGCGATCTGCGGGCCCATCGCGGTGATGCCGACGACGTCGCACTCGTGGTCGAGGTTGACGTCGTGCATGAGCTCGTCGACGAGCTCGACGTCGTGACCTTTGGGCGTGATCGCCTTCAGGTAGGGGAGCGTGATGCCGCTCGTCCAGTATCGGGTCGTCTTGTGCAGGCCGCCGTTCGCGTCGTAGTGCGTCGGCGAGACGAAGTAGATCCGCATCGAGAGGCTCCCTAGTAGTCCGAGGTCCGGACGAGAGCAAGTTCACCGGCCGCTCGCACGCGGCCCGCCGCGGACCGCCGAGTCGGGCCGCGCTTGTCAGGCGGCGCGCGCACGCATACTGTCCCGCGCGATGGGTCCGCTCGCCGATACGCACGCCATCGAGGTCGAGCGCTGGCGCGCGCGCGCCCTGCTGAACCGATGGATCTTCCGCGGCATGCTCTTCTCGATGGGCACGTTCGCGGTGATTCTCCACCGCGTGTCGCCGTGGAAGGGCGTCGCCTGGGCGTTCGCGCGACTGTCGGCGCGGAACCTGGCGCGCCTCTGCGGCGTGCGCGTCCACGTTCACGGCCTCGAGCATCTCGACGGTCCGGGTCCGTGGATCTTCGCCCCCAACCATCAGAGCAACTTCGACATCGCGGCCTTGCTCGGCTACCTGCCGGGGCAGAATCGTTTCATCGCCAAGAAGGAGCTTTTCGCCGAGCCCGTGCTCGGTACCGTGCTCCGGACCATGGGCATGATCCCGGTCGACCGCGACAACCCGCTCGAAGCCATCGATCTCCTGAACCAGGCGGCCGCCGACGGCTCGTCGCTCATCATCTTTCCGGAAGGCACGCGGAGCCGCGACGGACAACTGCTGCCGTTCAAGAAGGGCCCGTTCATCGCGGCGATCCACCTGAAGCTGCCGATCGTCCCGGTAATCTGCTCGGGCACGAGCGCGGTCATGCCGAAGGGCGGGTATCTCTCGATCGTGCCCGGCGACGTCGACGTCTACATCGAGCCGCCGATTCCGACCGACGGCCTCGGCTACGAGGACCGCACCGCGCTCCGCGACCAGGTGCGTACGGTCATCGCCACCCGCCTCGCCGCCGCCGAGAAGCCCGCCGACTAGGGAACCTCTGCACAGGTGGCTCCCGGCTACGAAGCGCGATCCATCCCCGATCGACGGCGGCGCGACGCCCTCGGCGTATCGTTCGGATACGCGGTCGGGCTTCGCGCCTTGCGCTCGGGGCGGCTCGCACTTCTCGCTCGGAACCCACCTGTGCAGAGGTTCCCTAGGGAAGCTCGCGCACCGACCGTGGGCCGACGGCCGTCGGCGGGACTGAAATCGGCTACGGCACGTTGACCGTGAGCGTGTACGGCAGGGTCAACGCACCCGCGCCCGGAAGCCCCGCGACGTTGTTCACCGCCGGCGCGCTGGTCGGCGCGATGCAGAACGTAGCCGCGTAGGCGCCGGCGGTCGGACCCGGCGTTCCAGTGCGCGCGATGGTCGGCAGGAAGCAGCGGCGGTTGCTCGCGACACACGTGCCGGTGAGCGGGCAGTCGGTGAGCGGCGTCGACGGACTGCAGCCGCGGAATTGCTCGGGCGCCGCGCAATTGTTGTCGATCGGTCCTTCCGGGCACGTGCCCTGCCCCGCGCCGTCGTCGACGCATATCGCGCCGTCGCCGGGAACGGCGCTGTCGTCGACGCACGGATTCGGCTTGGTCGGCTCGCCCGGCCGCGCGCACGCGCCTGCCGGACACGCGCTCGAAGCCGTACACGGCGCGCCGGAGTTCGAACCGCTGAGACAACGCCGACCGCCGCAGATGCCGGGGGCACCACCGCTGATCGGACAATCCGCGTTGGTCGCGCACGGCGAGGCGCCCGCATCGTTGCACGTGTCGCAGAGGCATTTCGGACCGGCGCTACCGGTGCAGTTCGGGCTCGCGGCGGAAGTCGTGAACGTCTTCGTGCCCGTCGTCGCGTCGTCGAAGGTGATGCGGAGATCCCCGATGCTCGCCGCGGGATCCGGCAGGCAGTCGAAAGAGGTGGCGCCGAACGACGCACTCGTCCCGTCGGCATCACAGGGATTCCCGTTGCTGGGACCGCCCGTACACGTCCCGCCCTTCACGCCGTCGTCGAATCCGGGATCGCCGTCGCAACGGGGACACGGCTGAGCGACGGCGAGGCCGTTGAACACGCTCGAGATGAGCGAGTAGTCGTAGACGAGATCGCCGGTCGTGACGTTCAGCGTTCCGCTGGTGGTCCCGTTCACGATGTTGACGACGCAGATCGGCACGCCGCCCGACGAAAGCGGCAGCGGGGCCCCGAAGAAGGGCGTGTCGTAGCGCGCGACGAAGCTGCAGACGGTGTCCGGTCCGGCGCTCGAGCAGCCGTAGGTGTCGGCGTCGAAGATGTGGCCGACGAGCGTACCCTGGTCGTGGGCGATGCCGCTCCAGCCGGTGTCGAGGTCGGCGCCCGCGGTGCCGTCCAAGCGGAAGGAGCCGGTCGGACACGTGCATCCGTCCGCGACGATCGCCGGGGCGCACGCGCCCGGACAGGCCGCGTCGGCGGCACCGTCGCACACCTCTCCGGGCTCGAGCACGCCGTTGCCGCAGCCGGGATTGCACTGGCCGGGGTAGCTCGTCGCCCACGGCACCGCGAGACGGTCGGCACAGTCGACGTCGAACTCGGTGATGCAATCGACGCACTCGACGACGTCCGCGAGCGTCGTGATCGATTGGGCGCAGCTCGCACCGCCGGGAACCGTGAGATCCGCGCAGCTCGTCGGGAAGCCGATGGCGGCGGGCGTGAGGTCGTCGCTGCCGCCCGTGCCGGGCACCACCGCCACCGACCCGGTGACGGGCTGGTCGCAGCCCTTGTCGGCACCACCGCACGTCTTGCAGATCGCGGCGATCTTCTTCGCCTCCGCCGCCGCGATCGCCGCCGCGGCCTTGCCGTCACCGGGATCGGGGCAGGGGCCGGAGATCGTGCCCTTGTTGACCGCGGCCCAACACTTCGCGAGCACCTTGGTCTTGGTCGCGAGGAAGGCCGCCGATGCCTTGCCGATGGCCTGCTGGCACTTGTTGAGCGTCTTGTCGGAAGTGCTGGGGAGAGCGAGGTCGTCGTAGTAGAGCTTCACGGCCTGATCGACGGCCTCGCTCTCGACGCACTCGAGACAGTCACTGACGTCGTGACAATCGTTGATCGGCATCGAGCAGCCGCTGGTCTCGATGTCGGGGCACGTACCGACGTTCCACCCGATCGACGCGAGCGAGTCGTCGTCGCCCCCCGCGCCGCAGTCTTGGTCGGGCCCGCCGCATGCCTTCTCGATCGCGGCCTCCATCTTGACCTTCGCCTTGTTGATCGCGGCGTCGGTTTTGAGCTCGTTGCCGCAGTCGGTCGCGAGCGGGAGCTTCCCGGCGACGACCGCTCCTTCGCACTTCACGAGCGCCTTCGTTCGCGCCTGCACGTATTGCGACGCGGTCTTCGTGATGGCCGCTTTGCATTTCAGCGGATCGGCGTGTGCGGAAGCGGCGGCGAGCGCGAGCGACGTGACGACGGCGACGACGAGAGGCGTGGCGCGCATGGGATCTCCTTGGTGACGGCTGGAAACGACGGGGCGGCGGGTCGTTCACGCCGCACGTGCCACGAGCGATAGCCCCCCTGCTTTCGTGCAGTCAAGAAAAGTTTCGAACGTCGTTCGTGCAAGGTGCGTGGAATCACGCACCTCGCACGGCCGCGCTTCCCGTCTGGTGTTCCCCGGCTTCGTTCGCTAGACGTCGAAGCCGATTTTTTCACCCTCGAGCGAAGGAGGATCCCATGGAAACCCGTGTCTACGTGATCGTGCTGCTGGCCGTGACGATGGCCGCGGCGGGATGTGCCCAGAAGAGCGACATCGAAGCCGTGCAGACCACGCAAAAGGAGATCTTGGCCAAGCTCGAGAAGATCGAAAAGGATCTCGCGGCGCGACCGGCCGCGCCGGCGGCGGCACAGCGGCCGCAGGTCGACCCGAACAAGGTCTACGAGATCCCGGTCGGCGACTCCGCGGTCCGAGGACCCAAGAACGCTCCGGTCACGATCACGATGTTCTCGGATTTCCAGTGTCCGTTCTGTGGGCAGGCCCAGCCGATCGTCGAGCAGGTGCTCGCGGCATACCCGAACGACGTGAACTTCGTGATGAAGCAGTTTCCGCTCCGCCAGATCCACCCGAACGCCGACCCCGCCGCGCGCGCCGCGCTCGCCGCCGGCAAGCAGGGCAAGTTCTGGGAGATGCACGACGAGCTCTACAAGAACCAGCGCAACCTCTCGCCCGAGACCATCAAAGGCATCGCGGAGAAGATCGGACTCGACATGAAGAAGTTCGAGGCCGACGAGAACTCCGACGAGGTGAAGAAGCAGGTCAACGAGGAGCTCGCGCTCGGAGCGAAGAGCGACGTCCGCGGCACACCGACCTTCTTCGTGGACGGCAAGATCGTGCAGAACCGTTCGGTCGACGGATTCAAGGCACAGATCGACGCCGAGCTGAAGGTAAAGGGCAAGAAGAGCTGATCGTGAAGTACGCGCGCCCGCTCGTCTCGATCCTCGCGTCGTGCACGCTCGCCGCGTGCACGACGCAGACGATCGAGACCGGCGGGGCGCGAACCGTGCGCACGTCCGTCGCCCCCGAGGCTGCGATCGCCGGGCCGCAGAGCACGCACGGCTACGTCGAGGGCGAGCTCATCATCGCCTTCACGGCCGAGGGCGAGAAGGCGGTGGCGCCGGTCATCGGGCAACCGCCGAGTCGGTTGCGGTTCGGCGTGCCGTCGCTCGACCGATTGAACTTCAAATACCGCGCGAGCCAGCTCGTGAAGGTCGCCGACCTTCACGGCGCCTATCTCCTCCGCATCGCCCCCGACGCGAATGTCTTTCGAGCCGTGGAGGAGTACCGGAAGGATCCGCTGGTCGCGGGTACCGACTTGCACTACCTCTATCGTTTGCCCGCACCGGAGGCACCCGACGCGGTCCGCACCCAAACGGGACCCCTTCGCCGCGACCAAATCCCGACCCGACCGCTGCCGCACTGAAGCTCGGTCGCTCCTCGCTCGCCCCGAATTGGATCACGATCTGGTGGCGTGATCGCACGTGGTGCGATACGTCGCCGTCGAGCCGGGCCCGCTGACGCTCCGCATCCCTACCAAGCGAGCCGCGGCGACCAGGAGGTTGCTATGCTCGGTCTCTGGTCGGATCTCTTCGATTCTCCCTTCATGCCGCACGGCCACTGCTACCTCTGGCAGCCGGCGGTGCTCTGGTTGAACGTCGCCTCCGATGCGTTGATCGCGCTCGCCTACTATTCGATTCCGACGAGCCTCACGATCCTCAGGCGCCGCCGTCCCGACGTCGCGTTTCCGTGGATGATCGGCCTCTTCGTCGCGTTCATCTTCGCCTGCGGCACGACGCATCTGATGGCCATCTGGACGGTCTGGCATCCGGCGTACGGAGTCGAAGGCCTGGTGAAGGCCGCGACCGCCCTGATCTCCGCGGCGACCGCGGTCTTGCTGGTCCGCCTGCTGCCGCAAGCGCTCGCCCTCCCGAGCCCGGCGGCGCTCGCAGCGGCGAACGCCGCTCTCGCGGCCGAGGTCGAGCGGCGGACCGCCGCCGAAGAGCGTCACTGGACGCTCCTCGAGTCGGCGCCCGACGGCATGGTGGTCTGCGACGCCACGGGTCGCATCGCGTTCGCCAACGCGCAGGCCGAGGCGCTCTTCGGCATCCCGCGCGCCGAGCTCATCGGGCGAAACGTCGAGGTGCTGATCCCCGGCCGCCTGCGCGACCTGCATGTCGATCACCGAACGAACTATCTTCGCGCACCGCGGTTACGACCCATGGGCGCCGGGTTGCCCTTGCACGGCCGCCGGAGTGACGGCAGCGAGTTCCCCGTCGAGATCAGCCTGAGCCCGGTGCTGACCAAGTCCGGCACGCTCGTCATCGCCGCCATCCGCGACATCACCGAGCGTCGGCGCGCGGAGACGATCGTGCGCGAGTATGCCGATCGGCTCGAGAGCCTCTCGCGGCAATTGCTGACGGCCCAGGAATCCGAGCGCCGCATGATGGCTCGTGAGCTGCACGACGAGATCGGCCAGTCGCTCACGGCACTGAAGCTCGCGCTCTCGAGCTCGCGCGAACGCCTCGCCACGAGCGCGCTCGACGAGAGCGTCGAGCTGACGGAGCGCGTCCTGCAACAAGTGCGGGAGCTCTCCCTCGATCTCCGCCCGGCCCTGCTCGACGACCTCGGGCTGCTCCCGGCGATCCGGTGGCTCGTCGACCGCCAGGCGCGGCGCGCCGGATGGACGGTACGCATCGACGCGGCCGACCTCCAGCACGGCTTGCCGGCCGAGGTCGAAATCGCAGGCTTCCGGATCGTACAGGAGGCTCTCACGAACGTCATGCGGCACGCCGGCGCCCGGCACGTCGCCGTGAGCGTCCAGCAGACGGACGCCGGCCTCACGCTCACGATCCAAGACGACGGTTGCGGGATGGACGTCGGCAAGGCTCACAGTCGCGCGCTCCGCGGGTCGAGCATGGGGCTCCTCGGGATGGAGGAGCGCGTCTCCCTTCTCGGCGGCCATCTCACGATCGAGTCGCAGCCGGGCGCGGGCACCACGGTACGGGCCTCCATCCCGACGCACCCGTCACGGCAGGAAAACAGCGGCGCCGTGGCGTGAGTATCCACGCTCGCGCTCTGCCGCGCGGCGCCCTGGGGAATGTGTGCTCCGTGCGGCTGTGCCGCGCGGAGTGAAGGGGGAGAGATCCCCCTTGTGAACTAGGAGGCTGCCGCCAGACTCGATTCTCCGAGCGCGACGCGCGAGGCCGAGCGCAGCGAGCCGGGGGATGTGCTCCGTGCGGCTGTGCCGCGCGGAGTGAAGGGGGAGAGATCCCCCTTGTGAACTAGAGCGCCGTCGGCGAGAGCGAGCGGATCTCGATCGGCGCGCCCGTCCGCGGATGCGGCACGACGAGGCGCTCGGCGTGCAGCATGAGCCGGGAAGCCGCCGGGCCCCCGTAGGCGCGGTCACCCACGATCGGGTGGCCGACCGCTTGGAGATGCACGCGCAGCTGATGCATGCGACCCGTCCGCGGACGAAGGCGCAGGAGTGTGCCGCGCCCGTCGCGCGCGACGGTCTCCCAGTCCGTACGCGCCGGGCGCCCCTTCGCGTCGACGCGTGCCCGCCGGCCGGCGGCCGCGATCGCGAGCTCGATGCGACCCTCGGCGGCGCTCGGAGCTCCGGCGACGCGCGCGAGATACTGCTTCTCGACGCGGCCTTCGGCAAACGCCGCCGACAGCGCCGCGGCGGCCGCCCGCGTCTTCGCGAAGACCAGGACACCCGACGTGCCGGCGTCGAGGCGATGCACGACCCAGAGACGCGCGGGTCCGCGCTTGCGAGCCCGCAGCGCCTCGGTCACGACGTCGCGCGCGGTGCCGGCGGAGGCGAGGCGCGTCGGTGCCGAGGCCATGCCCGCCGGCTTGTCGATCGCGAGCAGGTCGGCGTCCTCGTAGAGGATCGGCGGCGCGCCGGCCGACGCGGCGTCGGCGACGGCCGCCGCGGACGCGACGTGCAGCACGCTTCCCGCGTGCACGGGCCGCGACGCGACCCGGCTGCGCCGGCCGTCGACGAAGACGCGACCGTCCGCGATCAACCGGCGCGCGGCCCCGCGCGACGTCTCGGGCAGGAGACGCGCGAGCGCACGATCCAGCCGGTCGCCGCCACCCGGAGGACACACGACCGTCGACCCGTCGTCGGAAGGCGTCACATGAACGATCCGAACTACTGCTCGCGCGTCATCTCGATCATGGTGCGCCGGAAGCCGAGGCGCGCGAAAAGCCGCTGGCCCGCCACGTTCTTTTCGGCGGTCCACAGCATCACGCGCGGCGCACCCCGCGCGAGGAGCCATTCGGCCGCCGCCTCGACGAGACGCGTGCCGATTCCGGCGCCGCGCGCGCTCTCGACGACGAGCACGTCGTGTACGAATCCGGCGACGTCGCGGAGCTCCTTCCACGAGCGCGGCTCCATACCCGCGAAGACGTAGCCGACGATCTCTTCCCCACGCTCGGCGACCAGCACGACCCGGTCGTCGTTCGCGTGCTCGGCCGCGAGGAACCGTCCGTACCCTTCTTCGGTGTGCGGACCCGGCGCCATGAAGCGGTCGGCGTCGAACGCGTGGTGTACGCGTAAGAGCTCGGCACCGAGCC
The DNA here is from genome assembly GCA_963774015.1 of uncultured delta proteobacterium. Classification (GTDB taxonomy): domain Bacteria; phylum Desulfobacterota; class Binatia; order UTPRO1; family UTPRO1; genus UTPRO1. The sequence continues at coordinate 386,296 of CAVZDH010000009.1, read as the reverse complement.
GTCCGAGCGTCGCCGCGTCGCTTGCGACCGCGCGGCGAATCACCACGTCGGCGCGCGCCGTCACGACACTAGCCCGGATTATTCATGAATCGTCGTCGCGAAAGCGACGAGCGTGCGTCAGATCGGGCCGCGCGGAGACCCGAACGACGCAGGCATAGTTCGACACTATGTCGAGGAGTGAGGGGCGAGCCCGGCCCGAGATGACGTGCGCTCGGCGCTTGCAGTAGACGATTCATGAATAATCCGGGCTAGGCAACCCGGCGGCCGAGCTGCATCGCGAGCGGCGCCGATTCCACCCGCTGGCCGTCGACGATGACGTACGCGGGTCGGTAGCTCTCGCCGCGGCGCCACCAGAACCAGCCGCCGCCGAGGGTCAGCGCCTCGGCCGCCCAGAAGCCGAGCGCGGCGGAGATGATCGACTGCGTCGCGCCGATCTTCTTGGCGAGCAGGAGCGTCTGCACGATCTCGCGCACCCCCTCGCCGGCGATCGTGAACGGGCTGATGACGGTCGCGAAGATCTGGATCGTCGAGGCGAAGGTCACCTCCCAGAACCGCGCCCCGGCCGCACCGACGGCGAGCGCCGTGAAAAAGTACATGGCGGCGGTGCAGAAGTGGACGAGGAAGCTCTGCACGGCGGCGTTGGCGAGGAGCAGCTTCTGCGAGCGATAGGCCGCGGCCGCCTCGCTCACGCGGCCGAGAAAGCCGCCGATCTTGGCGCGCCCGGGAAACGGCACGTTCGTCAGCAGCCACTGGATGAGCGCGGGGCGGAAGGCCAGCAGGAAGAACGTGCCGATCACGGCGAGCGCGACCGGAACGGTGACGCTCGCGACCAGCACGGCGTGATCGCCGAGGATGTCGTAGCCGAGCGGAAACGCCACCAGGAACGTGATGAAGATGCCGACGATGCCGAGCACCTTCTCGACCGCGGTCGCGGCGGTGACCGCCGCCGGTCGCCCGCTGAAGCGTGCGGCGTCGTAGAGCTTGTACCCGTCGAGCCCGATCGTGGACGGCAGGAACGTGCCGAGGAACCGCCCGATCAAGAACGCGCCGAAGACGTGGCCGAACGGCAGCTCGATCCCCTGCCCCGTGAGCAGGAGCTGCCAGCGATACATCGAGGCGAGGATTCCGATCAGCTTGATGCTCGCCGCGAGCGCCACGCACTGCCAGAACACCGCGGCGTCGATGTTCGGAAGGTAGTCGGCGATGGCGCGGAACGCCATGACGTGCGTGCCGTCGTCGGTGCGCACTTGATGCGTCAGCAGGAGATAGAACGCGCCGACGGTGATGCCGGCCTTGAGGACGGTCTTGAGCACGGTGCCCACGCGGCTGGTAGGCGCATCGCTGGTGGGGGTCATCGGGGGCGCAGCCTACCAGACGGTCCTCCATCCGGCGACGGTGTTTCGTCGCGATCGGGGGCGCGCTCCGGCTCGGGATCGCGGCGCAGGAACGGCCTTCGCGCGCGGCGTCCGCCGCCCGGGCCTCGAATTGACTGAGCTCGGCGCCGCAAATAGTACTGACCGGTCAGTTCTGGATTCCCCCGTGCCAGGCCGCAAATCCCACTCGAACAAGCGTGCACAGATCCTCCGTGCGGCGACCGACGTGTTCTCGGCACGCGAGTTCCACACCGTGCCGGTCGAGGACGTCGCGACCGCGGCGGGCGTCGGCAAGGGGACGCTCTATCTCTACTTTCCCACCAAGGAGCAGCTCTTCTACGCGACGATCCTCGAGGCGCTCGACGTACTGCTGGTCGAGCTTGCGACCGCGGTGCGCGACCGAACCGGCGAGGACGCGCTGCGTGCCTTCACCCGTTGCTTCCTCGGGTTCTTCTGGAAACGACGCCACCTCGCGGTGCTGATGGGGCGCTACGAGCACAAGCAGCGCGAGCCCGAGGGCGATGCCTGGCGTCAGCGCCGGGTCCGCGTCGTGGCGATGGCGCGTCAGATCCTGCAACCCGAGGCGCGCGCGGCGCGGGTCGCCGCGGCCGACACCGTGCTCGCCGCCGAGATGCTGCTCGCGCTCATCCGGGCCGCCGTCGTCATGCAAACCGAGCGCGACGATCCGGAGCGGAGCGTGACCTTCGTCGTGGGTCTCTTTCTCGACGGCCTGCGCGGTGGACGGTCGGCTGTCCGGCCGCGGCGCGTAGCGGCGGGAGCACGACGATGACGCGCCGGCGACGTGGAGCCGCCGTCCTCGCCGCAGCCGCGCTGGGTCTGCTCGCCGCGGGCTGCGCGCGCGAGGCGACCGATGCCTCGGCCACCGCCACGGCCACGAGCGCGCCGATCCCCGTCACCGTCGCCCCCGCGACCGTCGCTCAAGTGGAGCGCTCGGTGTCGCTCGTCGGCGCGTTCTTCGCCAACGAGGAGGTCGCGATCGCCGCGCAGATCGAAACCCGCGTGGCCTCCTTCGGACCCGACATGGGCGACCGCGTCGAGGCCGGCGACGTGCTGGTGCGGCTCGACGACGCCGACTTCCAGGCATCGAAGCGCGAGATGGAAGCTCGGCTCGCGAAAGCGACCGCCGACAACGCGCGCGCCCAGGTCCTGAAGCGCCAGGGCATCATGGCGACCGAGGAAGCCGACAAGATGCGCACGGAGGCGGCCGTGCTGCAGGCGCAACTCGACGTCGTCCAGGTGAAGATCGACCGCACCGTGATCCGCGCCCCCTTCGCGGGCGTGATCGCCGAGCGCGACACGTCGGTCGGCGCCGTCGTGAAGAGCGGTCAGACGCTCTACACGCTCGTCCAGGACGACCCCCTCAAATTCCGCACGCCCGTCCCGGAGCGCTTCGCCGGCTACCTCGAGCTCGGCCAGCCGATCCGCGTGCGTGTCGACGCCTACCCGGATCGCGTCTTCGAAGGGAAGATCACCCGCATCAACCCGACGTCCGAGACGGCGAACCGCTCGATCACGCTCGAGGCGCTGGTGCCGAACCCCGACCGCGTGCTGCGGCCGGGCTTCTTCGGCAAGGGCGATCTCGTCTACGACCTGCACGGCGACGCCGTGGTCGTGCCGGAGAAGGCGCTCTCGACGTTCGCAGGCGTCACCAAGGTCTTCGTGATCGCGAACGGCAAGGCGGAGGAGCGGATGGTCCGGACCGGCGTCGCGGTCGGCGACGGGCGCGAGATCGCCGACGGCGTGAAGCGCGGCGAGCGCGTCGCGATCTCGAACCTCGACCGCCTCGAGCAGGGCGCCGCCGTCACCGTGACGCGATGAGGCAGGCACCCCACCGCGGCGTCGGGGATGGCGCGGGAGACGCGGCGCAGGGCGAAGCCGCCTCGCGCTTCGCGCTCGTCGCGACGCGACGCGGAGCGAGGGCGACATGAGCTTGGCGGACCTCTGCATCAAACGCCCCGTCTTCGCGACCATGCTCGTGATGTCGTTGGTCGTGCTCGGCTGGTTCTCGTTCGAGCGCCTCGGCCTCGACCTCTTTCCGAACGTCGACTTCCCGACGGTCACCATCACGACCACGCTGAAGGGTGCGAGCGTCGAGGAGGTCGAGAGCGGCATCACCAAGCCGATCGAGGAGATCGTCAACACGATCGAGGGCATCGACATCCTGCGCTCGACCTCGAAAGAGGGCCTGTCGGTCGTGATCGTGCAGTTCCTTCTCAGCAAGAACAGCGCGGTCGCCGCCCAGGAAGTGCGCGACAAGGTCGCGACCATCGTCTCGCGCCTCCCGGAGGGCACCGACCCGCCCATCATGGAGAAGTTCGACGTCGATGCGACGCCGATCATGAGCGTGGTCGTCGCCGGCAACCGCAATCTCCGCGAGGTCACCGAGATCGCGAAGAAGCAGATCAAGGAACGCATCGAGACCGTGCAGGGCGTCGGCGCGGTCATCATGGTCGGCGGCTGGGAACGCGCGGTGAACGTCTACGTCGATCCCGACCGCATGGCGGCCTACCAGATCTCGATCCTCCAGGTCCGGGAGGCGCTCCAGAAACAGAACATCGAGATCCCCGGCGGCCGCGTCGACGAGGGCCATCGCGAGCTGGTGCTCCGCACCATGGGACGCATGGAGGACGTGCCGGCCTTCGCCGACCTGATCGTCGCGACCTACCAAGGCCGGCCGATCCGCATCCGCGACATCGGCCGGGTCGAGAACGGCGTCGCCGAGCCGCGGAGCCGCGCCCGCCTGAACGACAAGAACGCCGTCAGCCTGATCGTGAAGAAGCAGTCCGGCACGAACGTCGTGAGCGTCGTCGACGCCGTGAAGGCGAAGCTCGCCGAGCTCGGGCCGATGCTGCCGGCCGACGTCTCGACCGAGGTCGTCGTCGACCAATCGCGCTTCATCAAGCGGACGATCTCGGAGGTGCAACACCACCTCATCCTCGGCGCCATCTTGGTGGCGCTCACGGTCTGGCTCTTCATGCGCGACGCGCGGAGCACGCTGATCGCGTCCGTGGCCATCCCGACCTCCGTCATCGCGACCTTCACGATGATGCGGCTCATGGACTTCACGCTCAACAACGTGACGATGCTCGGCCTGGTGCTCGCGGTCGGCATCGTCATCGACGACGCCGTCGTCATCCTCGAGAACATCTTCCGGCACATCGAGGAGAACGGCGAGGATCCGTACCAGGCCGCGTCCGTCGGGACGCGCGAGATCGCCCTCGCCGTCATGGCGACGACGCTCTCGTTGATCGTGATCTTTCTCCCGGTGGCGTTCATGGGCGGCATCATCGGACGCTTCTTCCGGAGCTTCGGCGTGACGGTCGCGTTCGCGATCGCGGTGTCGCTGCTGGTGTCGTTCACGCTGACGCCGATGCTGTCGTCGCGCTTCCTGCGCGCCAAAAGCGCGAAGCACACCGCCAAGGAGGGCCGGTTCTACCGGTCGATCGACCGTTTCTACGGCACGTGCCTGCGCTGGTCGCTGCGCCATCGGGCCGCGATCCTCGTCCTGGCATTGGCCGTCACCCTCACGACCGGTCCGCTGGTGCGCGCCGTCGGGACGCAGTTCGTGCCGCAGGACGACCAGAGCGAGTTCGAGGTCATCATCCAGACGCCGGGCGGCTACAATCTCGAGCGCACCGACGCCCTGACGCAGGAGCTCGAGGCGAAACTCCGCCGGCTGCGCGGAGTCCGCACGACGCTCACGACGATCGGCGATACGACCGGCAAGGCGCGTCCCGGTGAGGGCGACGTCACGACGGCATCGATCTACGTGCGGCTCGTCGATCTCGCCGAGCGCGACTTCAGCCAGTTCGACGTCATGGCGGAGGCGCGGAAGATACTCGCCGCGTATGCCGACCTCCGCGTGAGCGTGCAGGGCATCAACGCGTTTCGCGGCGGCGGCACGCGGCAGAGCGAGCTCGAGTTCAGCCTGCTCGGGCCGAGCCTCGACAAGCTCACGACGTTCTCCGACCAGCTCGCCGACGCGATGCGCGCCGACCCGGGCTTCGTCGACGTCGACACCACGCTCTCGGTGAGGAAGCCCGAGCTCCGCGCGTCGATCGATCGCGAGCGCGCGTCGGCGATCGGGCTCCGGGTCGAGGAGATCGCCGAGACGCTGAGCCTGCTCGTCGGGGGCGAGCCGGTCTCGAAGTACAAGGAAGAGGACGAGCAATACGACGTCTGGCTCCGCGCCGAGCCGACCAACCGCAGCGGCCCCGCCGACGTCTACGCGCTCACGGTCTGGTCGCCGTCGGCGCAGCTGGTGAAGATCTACAGCCTGGTGCACCTCGAAGAGGCGCTCGGGCCCGCACAGATCGAGCGCGAGAACCGCGAGCGCAAGGTCGGGCTCTTCGCCAACCTGAACGAGATACCGCTCTCGGTCGCCGTCCAAAGGGTGCAGGGTTTCATCAAGAAGCTGAACCTGCCGCCGCAGTATCAGATCAAGCTCGGCGGCCGCGCCAAAGCGCTGGACGAGACGGTGACGAACTTCATCACCGCGTTCCTGCTGAGCCTGCTCTTCATGTACATGGTGCTCGCCGCGCAGTTCGAGAGCTTCTTGCATCCCATCACCATCATGCTGGCGCTCCCGCTCTCGATTCCGTTCGCGGTGTTCTCGCTGTGGGTCTTGCGGAACCCGCTCGACGTCTACTCGATCTTCGGCGTCTTCATGCTGTTCGGCATCGTCAAGAAGAACGGCATCCTCCAGATCGACTACACCAACACCCTGCGCGCGAGGGGCGTCGACCGCGACGCCGCGATCCTCGAGGCGAATCACGCGCGCCTGCGGCCGATCTTGATGACGAGCGTGATGCTGGTGCTCGGCATGCTGCCGATGGCGCTCGGACGCGGCCCCGGCGCGGCGTCGCGCGCGTCGATGGCGAAGGTGATCATCGGCGGCCAGACGCTCTGCTTGCTGCTGAGCCTCCTCGTGACCCCGGTTGCCTACGCGCTCTTCGACGACATCGGACGCCTCCAGTGGATCGCGCGAGTGCGCAAGAGCCTGCGCGGCCTCGTCGGTCGCCTACGAGGACGCACGGTTACGGCACCGACCAACGGCCGCCTCGGCGACCTCCCCTGAAGGAGCCGGCGCGGCGGACCAGCTCGTGAGCAACGTCCTCTGGCTCCAGTTCCCGAACGCCGAGGCGTGCGCGACGCCGGTGCCGACGCCGACACCCTGACGTCGCCGTGGCACGATTTCTCGACCACCCGGGGGCGGGCGAAGCGCTTCGTCCGCCCTCGTGCGTTTCGGCTACTCGTCTCGCGCCGCCGGACGGAGCGTCTATACTGGGCGCCGTGATGCGTCGGTGGCGCCTACTCGTCCTCGCCCTCTTCCTCGTCGTAGCGGGAGGCGTCGTCTATCGAGGCCTCGCGGGAAGCGAGCGCTCCGCGCCGCGCTATCGCACCGAGCGCGTCACCCGCGGCGATCTCGTCGCGAGCGTCACGGCGACCGGCACGGTGAACCCGGTCAAGACGGTGCAGGTCGGCACCTACGTCTCCGGCCCGATCCAGGCGATCGACGTCGACTTCAACTCGCCGGTGAAGAAGGACCAGCGCGTCGCCAAGATCGACCCGCGGCCGTTCCAGCTGCGCGTGCAGCAATCGGAGGCCGGGCTTGCGAACGCGCGCGCGGCGCTGGCAAAGGCGCGGGCCGACCTGGCGTACAAGTCGGCGAACCTCACGCGCAATCGCGAGCTCGCGACCCAGGGCATCGTCGCGGCCGACGCGGTCGACGTGCTCGCGAGCGGCGTCCAGCAGGCGCGCGCGGAGGTCGCGCTGCAGGAGGCGCAGACGCAGCAAGCGGAGGCCCAGCTCGCCGAAGCGCGGGTGAACCTCGGCTATACCGACATCGTGTCGCCGGTCGACGGCGTCGTGGTGTCGCGCGCCGTCGACGTCGGCCAGACCGTCGCGGCGAGCTTTCAGACCCCGACCCTCTTCGTGATCGCCGAGGACCTCACCAAGATGCAGGTGAACGCCAACGTGAGCGAGGCGGACATCGGCGCGGTCCGCGAGGGGCAGACGGCGACCTTCAGCGTCGATGCGTTTCCGGAGCGCTCGTTCACGGGCGTCGTCTCGCAGGTACGGAACTCGCCGCTGAACGTGCAAAACGTCATCACGTACGACGTCGTGATCGACTCCGCCAACGCCGACCTGGCACTGCGGCCCGGCATGACGGCGAACGTCGAGATCGTGGTCGGGCGGCGCGAGGGCGTGCTGCGCATCCCGACCGCGGCGCTGCGATTCCGGCCGCCGGCCGGGGAAGGCGAGGCGGTCGCCGCGCCGACGGCGGCGACGGTCTGGCGGCTCGCCGGTACGACGCCGGAGCCCGTCGCCGTGTCGGCGGGCCTCGCCGACGACAGCTACACCGAGGTGCACGGCGGAGGTCTCGCCGAAGGCGACGCGGTCATCGTCGGACTCGAGCGTGCGCACGCGGGCGACGCCGCGAGCGCACAGCAACGGCCGCCCGGCTTCAACATGGGCGGCGGACACCGCCGGCGCTGAGGCGCACGTGACGGCGGCTTCGACGCCACTGATCGAGACCCTCGCGCTCTCGCGTCGCTACGCCCTCGGCGAGGCGACCGTTCACGCGTTGGCGGACGCGACGCTTCGCATCGACGCCGGCGAGCTCGTGTCGGTGATCGGTCCTTCGGGCTCCGGCAAGTCGACGCTCATGAACATCCTCGGCTGCCTCGACCGTCCGACGAGCGGCACCTATCGTCTCGCCGGTCGCGAGGTCGGCGCCCTCGATGGCGACGCGCGCGCCGAGATCCGCAATCGCCGGATCGGCTTCGTGTTCCAGAGCTTCAACCTCTTGTCGCGGACGACCGCACTGGAGAACGTCGAGCTGCCGCTCTACTACGGCCCGCTGCCCCTCACGGAGCAACGCCCGCGGGCGCGCACCGCGCTCGCACGCGCCGGCATCGCACATCGCGCCGATCATTTGCCGAGCCAGATGTCGGGCGGCGAGCAGCAACGCGTCGCGATCGCGCGGGCGCTGGTCGGCGAGCCCGACCTGCTCCTCGCCGACGAGCCGACCGGCAACCTCGACAGCAGGACCAGCACCGAGATCATGGCGATGCTGCGCGAGCTCAACCGCTCGACCGGGGTGACGATCGTCATCGTGACCCACGATCCCGAGGTCGCCGCGGTGACCGATCGGGTGATCGAGTTTCGCGACGGGCGCATCGTCTCGGACGCGCCCGCGGCACGCCACCGCATCGATCCGGCGCACTCGAGCGGCGGTCAGGCATGAGCGCGGGCCCCACCTTCGCGAAGCTCCTGACGATGACGGCACGCACGGCATCGCGCGCGCTGTGGCGAAACCGCCTCCGCTCGGGCCTCACCATGCTCGGCATGATCATCGGCGTGGCGTCCGTGATCGCGATGGTGAGCGTCGGCGCCGGCGCCGATCGTTTCGTCCAGCAGCAGATCGCGAGCTTCGGCACCAACATCATCATGGTGATCCCGGGAGCAGTGACCTCGGGCGGCGCGCGTTCGGGCTGGGGCGGCGCCTCGACCCTCACCGTCGCCGACGCCGAGGCCGTCGCGCGCATACCGGAGCTCGCGGCGGTCACGTACTCGCGCCGCCAGATCCTGCAGATCATCTACGGCAACGCCAACTGGTCGACGGTCGTCCAGGGCGTCACCGACCAGTTCGAGCGCGTACGCGACTGGCAGGTCGCCGACGGGAGCTTCTTCACCGAGCGCCACGAGAAGAGCGGCGCCAAGGTCGCCGTGCTCGGGCAGACAGTGGCGCGCAACCTCTTCGGCGCGGGCCAGGACCCGGTCGGCACCATCGTCCGCATCAAGAACGTCCCGTTCAAGGTGATCGGCGTGCTCACGCCGAAGGGCCAATCGTCCTGGGGCCAGGATCAGGACGACGTCGTGATGATCCCGTTCACCACGGCCGAGCGGCGCGTGATGGGCACCGAGATTCTCGGCACGGTCGAGATGATCTACGCGAGCGCCCGCCGGACGAGCGACCTTCCCGCCGCCGCCGACGCGATCGCAACCGTGCTTCGCCAGCAGCATCGCATCGGCCGCGGCCAAGAAGACGACTTCACCGTTCGGACGCTCGAGGACATGGCGGGCGCAAGCGCGGCCGCGAGCGAAGTGATGGGCAATCTGCTACTCGCGATCGCCTCGATCTCGTTACTCGTCGGCGGCATCGGCATCATGAACATCCTGCTCGTGTCGGTGACGGAACGGACGCGCGAGATCGGCCTCCGCATGGCCGTCGGCGCCAAGGCGCGCCACATCCTCTTGCAGTTCCTGACCGAGGCCGCCGTGCTCAGCATGACCGGCGGCCTGATCGGCATCGCGACGGGTCTCTTGTCGACCTATCTGATCGGCCGCATCGCGCAGTGGCCGACGGTCCTCGAGCCGACCGCGGTCGCCGCGGCGTTTCTCTTCTCCGGGGCCGTCGGCATCTTTTTCGGCTACTACCCGGCCTACAAGGCGTCGCGGCTCGACCCGATCGAAGCCCTGCGCTGGGAGTGACGCTTCAGGCCGCTTGGTCGCGCTGCTCGGTCGACGGCAGCACGAGCGGCAGCCGCACCACGAAGACCACGCCACCGCCGACGCCGTCCTCGACCGCGATCGACCCGCCGTGATCCGCGACGATCTGACGGGTGACCGGAAGCCCGAGGCCGGTACCGTTCTCCTTGGTGGTGACGAACGGCTGGAAGATGTCGTCCCGCTGTTCCTCAGGAACGCCGGGCCCTTCGTCGTGCACCGCGACCTCGACGCACGGTGCGCCGTTGTCACCGGCCGTGGTGCGGGTCTCGACCCACACCGTCTTCCCGGACGGGCTCGCCTGGATCGCGTTCAAGACCAGGTTGACGAGCGCCTGCTTCAAGCGCGACGCGTCGGCGGCACCGACGGGCAGAATCTCGCCGCGCCGCTCGAGCACGACCTCCTTCTTGCGCGCCGACACTTGGAGCAATCGCACCACCTGCTCGACAACCAACTCGAGGTCGGTCGGGGTGAACGTCGCAACCGACGCGCGCGCCATGCCGAGCAGCTCGTTCAGGAGCCGCGCGACCCGTTGCAGCTCGGTGAGCGCGACGCCGCGAAGATCGACGGTCACCTCCGGGTCGTCGAGACGCTCGGGGAGGATCTGGAGAAACGTCTGCACCGCGACCAGCGGATTGCGGATCTCGTGCGCCAGCTCCGCCGCGAGCGTACCGACCGTCGAGAGCCGCGTCGCCTGTTGCAACATCCCGCGCGCCTCGTCGAGCAGCCCACGCGTCTCGCGCTGTACGAGGACGAGCGCGAGATGCTGCGCGAGGGCCTCGAGGTCGCCGACGTCGCCCGCAGCATACGGCTCACCGTTCGGGCGGCCGCCGACCGCGAGCAGGCCGAGCGCACGCGCGCCGTCGCGAACGGCGACGACCAGCTCGGCGCCGGTCGACGCGAGAATGGTGCGCACGACCTCGTCGCCCGGCGCACGCGGCGCCGCATCGCGCCGCCACGTGCCGCCGACGCCGATCCACGCATCGAGCACCCGCGCGTCCGCATCGACGATGCGCCCGAGCCGCGAGCCATAGCTGTCGTCGGAGTCGCGATGCCACCATTCGACGTGTGACGCATCGATGCCTGGCGCGACCTCGTCGGAGAGAATGGCGCCGAGCGCGCGCGATCCGTCGTTCGTGGAAAGCGATTGCAGCACCGGCGCAAGCCACGCCCGGCGGGTCGCACGGGCCGACGCGCGACCGCCGAGCCAGGCGAGCGCCGCGACGCTCGCCGTCAGGGCGATGACAAGGAGGATGGGCATGCGAGACGAGCTCGGGCGGGTGCACGAGCTATCGAGCGTGCTAGAGCAAGCGCCCGGCCAGATCGGAGCGCGCTCCGGAGGACCACGGATCACGGCCAGTGAAGTTCGCGTACTGGCATACGGACGAGACGGAGCGCCAAGCCGCGAAGACGAGCGCCGAGCCGACGCACTGTGCCATTCGTGTCGCCGGTCGTGCGCTCATGGCACAACCGGTGCGCGCTGGTGGCACATCGCGCGTGGCACGCGCGACCCGAGCCGGACCGCACTTCTCGCAAGAAGCCGCATGCGAATGCGATAGTCGCCGCATGGGCCGGCTGAGCGCGCTCGTCGACCGCGTGCTGCTGCGCTGGATGCGTGCCGCACGTGCCGCGAGCTCTTCGCAGCGGCCGCTCCTCGACCTGCACGGTCTCGGCGTCCGAGATGCGATCGCCGCGACCGAACGCTTCCTCGCCGAAGCACAGGGGGCGGGCGTTCCCGAGGTCCGCATCGTCTACGGCAAGGGACGGCACAGTCCCGGCGGGCGCGGCGTCCTGCGCGAGGTCATCCCACGCTGGCTCGCGGCCGAGGGTCGGGCGTGGGTCGCGAGCGCCGAGCCCGAACCGGACGTCCACGGTGAAGACGCCGCGATCGTCGTCCGCCTCCGCACGCTGGATCCGAAATCTAGTCGAACTACCTCGCCCGTCTAGGGAACCTCTGCACAGGTAGGTTCCGAGCGAGAAGTGCGAGCCGCCCCGAGCGCAAGGCGCGAAGCCCGACCGCGTATCTGAACGATACGCCGAGGGCGTCGCGCCGCCGTCGATCGGGGATGGATCGCGCTTCGTAGCCGGGAGCCACCTGTGCAGAGGTTCCCTAGTCGGCGTCGTCGAGATCGTCCCCGCCGCCGTCCTCGTCGCCGTCGAGTTGGATGTGGATGCGGCCGTGGCCGGCGGCGCCGCCGCCCCCACGATGATGGGCGGACAAATGCCGAGCGCGCTCCTCCGCGTCGTCTTTTTCGTCCTCGACCTCGCCGCTCTTGGACTCGTTGCGCTCCTCCGTCGTCTCGTCGGGAACGAGCTCCTTACCGAAGGCCGCAGCCGGTGCCTTGTCGCCGGCACACGCCGGCACCGCCAGGGACGGAACGGCGAGCAACACGGCGACCAATACCCGCATCAGTACGATGTTCATGACGACTCCTGGTGGGCTTTCCTATGGCCGCGCAGCATTCCGCGCAACTAGCCTCGATGTGACAGAAATTTCACGGTGAAAACCGCTCTCGCTCGCACCAGAGTGCGCCATCCGTGGCCGTGCTCGCGCACCGCAATGCTCACATACCATGACGGTATGCTCCGCTTGCGCCGCGCTGCGCTCGACCACGGCTGGCGCACTCTGGCGCGCTTTCCCTCGAGAAACTTCTGTCACATCGAGGCTAGCCCGGATTTCTCACCAGGTCCCTGCTACGAGCGCCAATCGCACGACATCTCGGGCCGTACTCGCGCCTCGCTCCTCGACGGACTGTTCAGTACGCCTGCGTCGCTCGCCGCTCCGTTCGGCCCGATCTGACGCACGCTTGACGCTCTCGCGACGTGGACCTGGTGAGAAATGCGGGCTAGGGAACCTCTGCACAGGTGGCTCCCGGCTTTGCGAGGGCGCCACCCTCAAGTCGGGCGCCGATCGAGCCGTTAAGAGCACGCGGGCCGCGCCATGTCGTTGATTTCCGCCACCCTGTCGCTCCTGGCCGTCGCGCTGATGCTGGCGCAAGTGCAGCGGCGCGTGGTGCTTGCCGCCTGGGTCGGCGTTCTCGCGCTCGGGCTCTACCTCTTGCCCGGGTCGGCCAAGGTCGCCGCTCCCCTGATCACGATCCTGACCCTCGGCCTCGGCGAGTCGATCGCCAGCCTGCGTCCGCGCTGAGCGACCGACGGCGGTGCCCTAGACGCCGCTGCCCTTCCGCCCCTCGCCGCCCGCGAAGCGGGAAGCACCGCGCTTCGCTTCGTCGAGCACGGCGCGGCCGAGCCGAGCTTCGATCGCGAGCCCGTGCTCGAGCGGTAGCCCCGAGCCCGCGATCGCCGCCGCACGGTCGGCGAGCAGCGTCGGCCAGGGGAACTTCGCCAGCGTCTCGGCGAGCGCGAGCGCGCGCGCGAGATGCTGACCACGCGGCACGACCTCGTTCACGAGGCCGATCCGATATGCCTCGTCGACCGGCACCGGCCGCCCGGTCATCATGATCTCGAGCGCACGACCGAGGCCGACGATGCGCGGCAGACGTTGCGTGCCACCGTCGATCAAGGGCACCCCGAAGCGGCGCTCGAAGCAACCGAAGGTCGATCCTTCCGCCGCGATGCGCAGATCGCACCAACACGCGAGCTCGATCCCGCCCGCGACGCACCATCCCGACACGGCGGCGATGGTCGGCTTGGTCGGGATGAGACGCGTGAAGCCGAGCGGCCCCTCGTGCCGGTCGCGCACGGTATCGATCGCCTTCAGGTCCGCACCGGCGCAAAACGCCTGATCACCCGCGCCGGTGAGCACGAGAATCCTCGCGGCGTCGTCGGCCTCGAAGCGCCGATAGCCGTCGAGGAGCGCCGCCGCGACGGTGCCGTTGACGGCGTTCCGCGCCTCGGGACGATTGATCGTGAGAAGCGCGGCGACCCCGCGGCGCTCGTACAGGACCGGTTCGTTCGCGAGCGTCATGGTCGAGATCCTTTCGCTCAGAGCTTCAGCTTGGCGATCACCTGCCGGCTGAAGACCTCGATGAACTCCTTCTGGTTGCGGCCGACGTTGTGCACGTGGATCTCGTCGAAGCCGAGATCGATGAACTGTTGGATTTGGTCACGATGCTCGTCCATGTCGGGCGAGATGACCATGCGATTCTTGTAGCTCTCGGGCCGCACGAGCTTGGCGATCTCGGCGAAGTCCTCCGGCGTGCGAATGTCGCCTTTCGGAAACGGCATGCCACCGTTCGGCCACTGGTCGAGCGCGTTCGCGAGCGCCTCCTCCCGCGTTCTCGCCCACGACATGTGGAGCTGGAGAAGCTTCCGCATCTTCGTCGGATCCTTCCCGGCCGAGCGCGCCCCCTCCTCGAACCTCCCGAGCAGCATCCTGAGCTTCTCGAGCCCCGCGCCCGGCGTGATGAATCCGTCGCAGTGCGCGCCGGCCCACTTCGCCGCGATCGGTCCCGCGGTGGCGACGTAGATCGGCACCGGGTGATGGGCATCGGGCACCGTCCACATCCGTACGCGTTCCATCCTGAAGTACGTGCCGTCGTCGTGCTTCGCGACCTCGCCGGTGAGGAGCTTTTGGATGATGCAGATCGCCTCCTGCATCATCTTGAGCCGCACGTGCGCTTCCGGCCACACGCCGCCGATCACGTGCTCGTTGAGCGCCTCACCCGTGCCGACGCCGAGCCAGAAGCGTCCCGGCGTCATCGCCCCCTGCGTCGCCGCCGCCTGCGCGACGACCGCGGGATGGTAGCGGAAGGACGCGCAGGTCACGCCCGGCCCGAACGTGAGCTTGTCGGTGGCCGCACCGAGCGCCGCCATCCAGGACCAGACGAAGGCGTTGTGGCCCTGCCGCGGAACCCACGGCTGGAAGTGATCCGCGGCCATGACGCCGCCGAAGCCGTGCGCTTCGGCGAGCCGTGAATACTCGAGCAGCTCGGTCGGGTGAAACTGCTCGAGTGCCGCCGCGTAGCCGATGATTGCCATGGGTCAGTCCTGCTCCGTGAGGTTGGGGGTGCGACGCGCGTCCGCAGCTATGCCATGGCCTCTCACTTGTGCGAAGAGGACGCGGCCGCGTCGACGGAGGCGTCGTCGAACCAGACGAGCGCGCGGCTGCGCGCTCCGACGAGCGCGCACGCGACCGTACGCGCGGCGGTGTCGTCGCGCCACGCCGCGCGTCGATTCCGGGACACAGCCGTCACCGACCGCCGCTCGCGACCACTCGATCGTGGAGCGCGCGGACTACTGGCCTTGCTCGATCAGCTTCGCGACGGTGAACGAATCGGGGACGGCACCGCTCGGCTTGTACTGGGTCGCCGACTCGGCACCCTTGTTGAAGTACCAGCCCTCATGACCGGCCGGCTTGTCACCCGGATGCGGGACGTAGGTCGCGTGCATGAGCTGCATGTCGACCATCGCGAGCCCCGCATAGAAGTCTTTCTCCTCGTCGTACTTCGTCGGCGCGCCCGGGAACGCCTGCATGCGGAACTGGTGATTGTCGATCCACACCTTCCAGAGCTCGCTGTTGCGGTCGTAGATGTCGGAGTACGCGACCACGAGCGCCTCCTTGTCGATGAAGAGCACCCGCTTGCCGTAGGCGTACTGCGGAAGCTTCGACACCCCCTCGATCACCCACATCTTCCGTTTCTCCCACGCGTCGCACATCAGGTAGTCGGCCTCGCCCTCGCAGCGCTTCTGGGGGAAGTGCTCGCCGTGGAGGATGCCGAGCATCTCCTTCTCGCCGAGGAACTTCCATTCCGACCACGCGATGTGGCCGTTGTAGCCCCAATACGAATCGGGATCGGTGTCCTGACCGAAGAGCGCGTCGGAACGCTGCGCCGTCGACAGCCGGCGCACGCGGCGGAGCGAGGGCACGTAGAGCCACGTATCGTCCTGCTTCGAAGCGTCGATGTAGCGATACTCGAGGGCGCCGATGCCTTTCAGGTCGAAGGGCGCGACCAAGGGTCCCAACACCTCTTTGAAGCGGATGCCCTCGGGATTGGGCAGCTCCGGCTTCGGATCGACATAGAGGCGGCTGTTGTAATAGAGGCGGCGCGACTCGCCGATCCAGTAGTAGCGCTCGACTTCCATCGGCTTGCCGTGCCCGACCGCGCCGGTCTCGGCGGGGAAGTCGTACTCGACGAAGTCGTCGGTACCCGGGTACGGGCGATACTCGTAGTTCCACATCACCTTGAGCGCGACCTTGGGATCGGTGGAGTCGACGTTCGGAAACGGCGCGCCGGCGACGTGGCCCAGGAGCGCGAGACCGTTCTCGGCGAGCTTCACCTGGCTCGCGTACTTCTCGGTCGCCTCCTTGTAGGCCTTCGGCCAGCCGATGGGCTTGGGTGCGATGATCTTCATCGTCATGCCCTGATTGACGCACCATTCGACCGCGGGCGAGATCAGGTCTTTCGCCTTGGCGACGTTCGTTTTGTCGATCACGTCGCCGGGCGACACATCCGCGGACGCCATCGTCGCCACGCCGAGCATTGCGGCGATCATTCCCACCCGAAGCACGTAGCGCATGGGGACCCTCCCTCCGGTGGTTTCACCGACCCGTCATCAACTGCGTAGGCGGCTCTATCTAGGGAGGGGCCTGACGGGTGTCAACGGAAATCGCCGCCGCGAGGACGCTCCAACAAGACCAGAATGCCGCTGCGGAGACGGGTTTCCGCTCCGAGCGCGTGCGCGACCCGCCTGGCCTCGTGATCGCGCGCCACGACGCTCGCTCCCGGCTCCGCTTCCTCCGCGCAGCGCGCGCGGCAGGTGCGCAATAGCACCGGGCCGTAGAAACCGATGATCTTGCCGAGCTGGGGCTCGCCGTGTTGCACCGCGTGCGTGAGCCAGACCGGGCGGTCGGTGGGCAGCGCCGCCGCGATCGCGAGAGCGGCGGCCGTATGCTCGCGTTGCTCGCGCGACACGTGGTCGCCGACGGCGAGCGCGATCACGGTGGCGACCGCCGCGGCGACGAGCAGCCCTCCCGGCAACGCCGGCACGCGACGGGAGGCGCGGGCGAGCGCGACGCCGCTCGCGGCCGCGAGCGCCGGATACAGCTGGAAGAGATAGCGGCTCTTCTTCCCGACTGCGGCCGAGATGACCACGAGCACGACCGCGCCGTAGACGATCCAGAGCCGAGCGCCGAGGGACGTCTTGCGCTCCCGGAAGATCGCGACGACCCCGACCAACGCCACCGGCAGCCACGGCCAATACGTGCGTAGGAGCTTCGAGAAGTACCAGAAGGGACCGCGCCCGAGCGTGCGCTCGAAGAGCACCTGGCCGATCTGCCCGCCGAAGTAGGCGTGCGCGAAGCCGCTGCCCTCGTCGAGCCGCGCCACGAGCCACGGACCGATCGTCGCGACGGCGAGCAGGAGCCCACCGACGCCCCACCACGAGCATGCGCGCCGGACGAAGATCTTGGCCTGCAACCAGAGCACGACCGCGACCACGACCGGAAAGAGACCCTGGGGCCCCTTGGCGAACCATCCTCCGATGGCCGCGACCGCGAGCCACAGCACCGCGCTCGGCTCCGTCACCGAACGGTGCGCCGCGAGAAGACCGAGCAGCACCCAGGCCGTGACGAGCGTTTCGAGGTGCACGCCGCGGCTCCAGTGCGCGACCTCGGGCGTCGTCACGTAGACGATCGCCGCGAGCAGCGCCGTGTCCCACCCGCCGAGGGTCCGGCGGACGAGCAGGTACACGAGCAGCGCGCACACCACGCCGAGCAGGCCCGGCAGCAGGATCGCGGTGAAAGTGCTGCGGCCGAACACCGCGAAGACCAGCGCGTTCAACCAGAAGAAGAGCGGCGGTTTGTTGACGTAGGGGACGCCGTTGAAGGTGAGGTGGGTCCATTCCCCGGTCGCGAGGACGGTGCGCGCGATGGTCGCGTACATCGCCGGGTCGCCGTCGAGCGGGTCGCGCGCGGCCCCGCCGAGCCCGAGCGCGGTCGCGATCGCGACCAGCGCGGGCACGTGCACCGCCGGTCGCGCGAGCCAGGCGCCGACGGTCCCGCGCGGGCCGTCGGTCCGCATCCCGTCCTCCCCTGCTCCACGTTCGCGTCCGCCCATGGTGTGACCCGCCCGCGGGCGCTCTTATCACACCGGCACGCCGGACCGTCGCCCCCAGCTCGTCTGGCAAGCCCGGAGTCGACCTGTTACATACCCCGCGATGGAATTTCGGGAGCTCGCCCGCATCAACGGCGGCCACGTCGAATCACGAATCCTGCACGCCGCCGTGACGCTCGGGCTCTTCGATCGGCTCGACGCCGCCGGCCGTTCCGCGGGCGCGATCGCCGGCGCCGCGGGGACGGACGCGCGTGCGACCGAGCTCCTGCTGAACGCGCTCGTTGCGATGCGGCTCGTCCGCAAGGACGGCGACCTCTTCAAGGACACCGAGGTCGCGCGCACCTATCTCACGTCCGCGTCGCCGACCTCCTATGCCGGGTTCGTCCGCTTCGACGCCGCGCTCTGGCCACTGTGGGAGAACCTCGCCGAGACGGTGCGCACGGGCACGCCCGCCCGCGACCCGGACATGTTCCAGTCGAGCCCCGAAGACACCGCGCGCTTCATCGATGCGATGGCGAGCCTGGTGACGGCGCGCGGCGATGCCCGCGTGCTCGCCGAGACGCTCGACCTCCGGGGCGTGCGACGCGTGCTCGACGTCGGCGGCGGTCCCGGCACCTACGCGATCGAGATGGTGCGCCGTCATCCCGAGCTGCGCGCAACCGTCTTCGATTTGCCCGGAACGCTCGCGATCACGCGACGCCACGTCGAGGCGAGCGGCCTCGCCGACCGCATCGAGCTCGTCGCCGGCGACTATCTTCGCGACCCGCTGCCCGCCGGTCACGATCTCGTGTTCCTCTCGAACGTCATCCACGGCGAGGACGAGGAGACCAATCGCGGGCTCATGCGGAAGATCCACACCGCCTTGGCGCCCGGTGGCCGCGTCATGATCAAGGATCACGTAACCGACGAGTCCGGCACGAGCCCGGCGCCCGCGGCGATCTTCTCGGTCGCCATGCTGCTCTTCACCCGTGGCCGCGATTACGCGTTCGCCGAGATCCGCGATTGGCTCACGGCAGCCGGCTTCGCGCGCGTCGAAGCCGACGTGCTGCCGCCGGGGCTGATCTCGACGCTCGTCGTCGCCTTCAAATGAGCACCGGCGACCGCAAGGGGACCGGCGCACGCTTCTGTTCCGCGTGCGGCGAACGAGCGCAACCGACGGCCCGGTTCTGCGGAAGCTGCGGCCACGCGCTCGCCTCGGCCCCGGCCGGAACGCGGAGCCTCCGCGACCAACTACCCGGGCTCACGGTCCTGACCGTCTTCCTCGCCGCGGGATTGGCCGTGTGGATCAGCGTGGTCGAGCCGGGAGCTACGCGGTCGAGCGCGCCTGGTCGCGGCCGCGCCGTCGCGAATGCGGGCGACGCCGGCGGCGGCGAGATGCCGAGCGACCATCCGCCGGTTGCTCTTCCCGACGAGGCGAAGAAGTTCGTGGCGCAGATGGTCGAGAAGGCGAAGGCCGCGCCGCAAGACGTCGCGGCCTGGAAGGCCCTCGCACAGGTGCAAGCGCGTGCCACGGAGGTAGACCCGAGCTACGGACCGCAGGCGCTCGAGTCGTGGCAGCACGTGCTCTCGCTCGCCCCCGACGACGGCGAGGCGATTCGTGGGATCGGCAACGTCTACTACGACCAGCAGAAGTTCGACCTGGCCGCGCAGCAATACGAGCAATATCTGAAGACCCACGCCGACGACGCGAGCGTTCGCACCGACCTCGCGACCGCCTACCTCTACCAACGGCAGATCGACAAGGCGATCGCGATCTATCAGCAAGCGATCGCCTCGAAGCCCGACTTCCTGCAGGCGCACTTCAATCTCGGCCTCGCGTACGAGGCGAAGGGCGATCGCGACAAGGCGCTCGCCTCGCTCGACAAGGCGCGCGAGCTGGCGAGCGACGACGACACCAGAAACCGGATCGACCGCGTGAAGACGCAGCTTTCCGCGACGGCCCCGGGCGCGGCGGCCGCAGGCATCACCGGCGCCGGCAACGCCCCGAGCGAGGGAGCGCCGGCCGGTGGCATGCCGCCACCCGGCGCCGGCGGCCACGTCGGCAGCGCCGGAATGGCGCCGAGCGCCGGTGGGATGGTCCCCCCGCACCCGCCCATGGGCAACGCTCCCGCGCCGACCGGAGCCGATTTCCCGAGCCAGGTCGAAGCGCAGCTCCGCGCCCATCCGATCCTGGGCCCGAAGATCCAGAGCATCGAGTGGCCCGATCCGACGCACGCGCGCGTGCTGGTCGCCAACTTCCCGATGCAGAGCATGCCCGAGTTCGCGCGCAATCTCTTCCGCACCCGCCTCGAGACGATCCTCGTCGACGCCAAGCAGAAGTTCGCCGTCAGCGACCCTCGTACGATAGAGATCGCCGACGCCGCGAGCGGCGCGTCGATGGAGACCGTGACGAAGTAGACCGGGCGTGAAGTGGCGCCGCTCCGGCGCGCCCCCCTCGAGAACGCGCATCGCCGCGACCGACGATCCACCCTTGCGGCGCGCCCGCGCGCAGTCCCGAACGGCTACAGCGTGACCGCGGCGAGCCACTCGACGAGCGGCACCGCCTTCTTGGCGTGCGTCACTACCCAATCGACGAGCGTCGGCGACGTGAGGAGCGCGCGCGCGGGCGCGGGGAAGGTCGTGATCAAGCCCTTGCGCCGCAAGAGATCGGCGCGCGGATGCTCGGGATCGAAGCCGCGCGGCACGCGCTGCGTCTGGTCGTACGAGCCGATGCCGAAGCCCGCGCGTTCGAGGGCGGCGACGATCTTGCCGATCTCGCCGCCGCGCTTCCCGTCGTCGACCGCGGCCCGGAACCGCTTCAGCTGCTCGCCGTCCATCATGTACTGTCCGGCGCAGACGAAGAGCTCGTCGACGCCGACGTGGAAGTAGAGCGCCGCGGCGCCGGACGGACCTGCCCCGCTCCCTTCGATGCCGAGATACCCGCCGATGTGGGTTTTGTAGGGCGACTTGTCCTTCGAGAAGCGCACGTCGCGATGGATGCGAAAGACCTTCGGCGCCGCGATGTCCTCGTGGGCGTAGCGCGGCGCGACCTTCGCGCGCACCTCGCCGAGGAGCGCCTTCATCGGCGCGAGCCAGCCGTGCTCGTACTCGTCGCGATGCGCCGCAAACCAGTCCCGGCTCTGGTTCTTGGCGAGGGCCTTGAAGAAGCGGGCGTCACGGTCGGCGAAGCCCGTGAAACGCTCGCAGGCGGACCGTTCGGTTTTGGGCATGGCGCCGCTCTACGCGCCGTGCGACGCCGAGGCAACGGTCGGCGGTGGCCCGCCCGCGGCGCGGCGAGCCGCATTGCGTGGTCCGGGAGGCGCCCCTACAATCCGCGCCGCTCATGCCCACCCCGTACTATCTGCCGATCGGCGACGAGGTCGAAATCTTCACCGCCGCCTACGCGAAGCGCTTGCCCGTGCTCCTCAAGGGTCCGACCGGCTGCGGGAAGACGCGCTTCGTCGAATACATGGTCTCGCAGCTGCACCCCGCGCGGGCCGGCCAGGAGCGGCCGCTCGTGACGGTCGCGTGCCACGAGGACCTGACCGGCAGCGATCTGGTCGGTCGCTATCTGATCGAGGGCGACGAAACGGTCTGGATCGACGGCCCGCTCACGCAGGCGGTGAAGCGCGGCGCGATCTGCTACCTCGACGAGATCGTCGAGGCGCGGAAGGACACGATCGTCCTCATCCACCCGCTCACCGATCATCGCCGCATCCTGCCGATCGACAAGAAGGGCGAGATCCTCGAGGCGCACCCCGACTTCCTGCTCGTCATCTCCTACAACCCCGGCTATCAGAGCGTGCTGAAGGATCTGAAGCAGTCGACCCGCCAGCGCTTCGTGAGCCTCGAGTTCGACTACCCGCCGCGCGACAAGGAGGCGCAGATCGTCGCGCACGAGGGACCGACCGACATGGACACGGCGCTCGAGCTCGCGACTCTCGGCGAGAAGGTGCGCAACCTCCGCGGCGGCGGACTTTCGGAGGGCGTCAGCACGCGCCTCCTCATCTACGCCGCCAAGCTGATGGCGAACGGGATCCCGGCCCGGCGCGCCTGCACCGCCGCCGTCAGCCGCTCGCTCACCGACGACGCCGACATGCGGCGCGCACTCGACGAGATGGTGGCCTCGATCTTCCCGTGAGCGGTCGGACGGTCGCAGAATGCCCTGAGCCCGTGCGTCGCATTCGCAGTCTCTGGTTCGAGAGCCGCCACCTCGACACGGGCGCTCCCGAGCTCCGCGCGGCGATCGCGGCGCTGCCGGAGCAGGCTCGCGACCTGCTGCTGGCGGTCGGGGATCGCCTGGCCGAAACGTCGCTGACGCTCGCGCAGCAATACTGTCGCCAGGCACCCTCCGCCTGGGCGCTCGGCGACGCGGCGTTCGCGCGCTGGGTCGCCGGCGGGGAACGACTCGCGTTCGGCGAGCACGGCTCGCGAAACGCCGCGGCCGCGTACTTCACCGAGCCGCCGGCCGTGCTGGCGAGCCTTCCCGCGGCGGAGCTCGATGCGTGGTTGACGCTCGTGGGCGACGTGCTGGTCGCGGCGCGGCGCCTCGGCGAGGCCTTCGTCGCGGCGAGTGTACCGGTTCTCCCCGACCTCGCGCCCGCGCCGGGACGCCTCGAACGTTGGGTCGCGGTGGGCTTGTCGCTCGCGCGCCAGGGCTTCGACGGCGAGGTGCTGGCGCTGCGATTCTTCGAGGCGACCGGACTCGCGATGCCCCTTTTCGCGCCCGAGGACTATCCGCGCTTCGCCGCGCTCGGATGCGCCGCGGCGGCGAGCGGGCGAACCCAGGTCGAGCTCTTCGCGAGCGTGCCGCCCGCGCTCCACGACCTCGACGAAACGGAGCGGGGCGGCGTGCTCGAGCTCGCAACCGTCGCGGCCGAAACGACACCCGCGCTCGGCATCGAGGCGTATTTCTCGCTGCCGAGCGCGCTCGCCGTCGTACCCGAGGCGCGGGCCCCCCTGCTGGCGAGCCTCCTGCCCGTCGCCCGCGACGCGCCGGCGACGCTGCCCGATCTCTTGCCGGTCTTGCGCGCGATCCTGGCGCGCACGCCACGCGAGGTGCGCGCGCGCCTGATCACGCTCGCGGGCCGCATCGCCGCCGTCTTTCCGACGGGAGCCGTGCCCTTCTATCGCATGCTGCCGCGCCTCCTCGAGCGCACCGGCATCGACGGCATCGAGCGCTGGGTGCAGGCCGGGCTCGAGCACGCGGTCGAGCATCCCGATGCGGGCGCCGCGTACTTCGGCCTCGACTCACGGACGAGCCGCGCCGTGCTCGCCGCCGAGTCGACGGCGGTCGAGCTTCCCGAGGTACAGGGCCTCCTGAAGCGGTATCTCCAGATGCTGACCGGCCGCGCCTGGCAGGTCGCCGGACGCGCCGACGTCGGCTACCGCCCCCCCTTCGAAGAGCCCGCCGCCGACGCGTCGGACATCCTCGACGCCGACCGGCGCGGCGACACGGCCCTCTTCCCGGCCGCGCTCGCGACCTTCGCGGACGCCGAGGGCAACCTCCGGCTGTATCGCCTGATCGCGGCGCAGCATGCCGGCAGGCGCGAGCTCGGGAGCGACGCGCTCGACCCGCCGCTCGAGCGATTTCTCGCCGGCTTCGACCATCCCGGCGTCGCCGGCGAGCTCTTCGCGATCTTCGACGGCGTCCGCGTCGACGCCGGGATCGCGCGCCGCTATCGCGGCCTCGGCGCCGATCTCGCGACGGTCACCAGCGAGCTCGCGCACGGCGGCCGACGTCTGCCGGGGACGTTGGCGCACCTCGTCCACGTGCTGCGCGAAGCGCGCCTTCCGGAGCTCGCGCGCCGGCTGCCGACGCTCGCGGCGCCCCTCGCGACCGCCGGGGCGACCGTCACCGACAGCGCCGCGGTCACGCGTGCGGTCTACGACGACATGATGCGCGGCGAGCACGGCGCGCTCCTCGCGAGCGCGATGCACGGCCCCGCCGACGACGAGGACCTCGCGGCCCTCGCCGAGGACGCGCGCTTCTATCTCGAGGGCGGCGAGGTGCTCGGCGGCGGCGAGGACGAGCCGGCCGGAGCGTCCAGCGCGGCGCCGGCGCCGATCGACGAGCGAACGCCGGAGGTCGAGCTCACCGACGAGGAAAGCGACGGCCCGGCCGGTGTACCGCTCGATCCCGCGGAGCTGCTGAGGCTCCTGCAAGCGGGCGCACGCATCACCGCCGCGCAGGGGCAGGGCGAGGACCTGGCAGCGCTCGGTCTCTACGTCTCCGATCTCGCCGGCAAGCTCCCGCGCGAGCGCATGGCGGAGCTCCAGGGCCTGCTCCGTCAAGCGCAGAGCGGCCGCGCCGTGGCGGGCCCGCTCCCGACGAGCGACGGCGAGTACCTCTACGACGAGTGGGATCATCGCATCGGCGACTATCGTCACGCGTGGTGCCGCCTCGCCGAGATCCCGCTCGAAAGCGACACCGGCGACTTCTTCCACCAGACGCTCGCGACGCATGCCGAGCTGCTTCCCGAGGTGCGCCGCCAGTTCCAGCGCATCCGCCCCGAGCGGTATCGCGTGATCCACGGCCTCGAGGACGGCGAGGACTTCGATCTCGACGCCGTGATCACCGCGCGCGCGGATCGCCGCTCGGGGCACTCGCCGTCGCCGAAGCTCTACCAGGCGCGCCAGCGCGAGGAGCGCGACGTCGCGACGCTCTTCCTGGTCGACATGAGCGCATCGACCGACGAGCCGGTGCCCGACGCCCCGGCGGGCCGGCGCATCATCGACATCACCAAAGAGGCGCTCGTCGTGATGACCGAGGCGCTCGAGGAGATCGGCGACACCTACGGCATCTACGGCTTCTCCGGGCACGGCCGGCACCACGTCGAGTTCTATCTCGTCAAGCACTTCAACGAGCCGCTCACGAGCGCGGTGAAGGGTCGCATCGGCGCGATCGAGCCGAAGCGCTCGACGCGCATGGGGACGGCGTTGCGCCACGCGGTCGCGAAGATGCGCGCCGTCGCCGCGCGCTCGAAGCACGTGATCCTCCTCTCCGACGGCTTTCCGCAGGACGTCGACTACGGCGACGACCGCCGCTCCAACGTCTACGGCATCCAGGACACGATGATGGCGTTTCAGGAGGCGGCCCGCGCCGGGGTCACGCCGTTCTGCATCACCGTCGACAAGGCCGGGCACGACTACCTGAAGGAGATGTGCGAGGCCTCGCGCTACCTGGTGATCGAGGATATTACGGCGCTGCCGCGCGAGCTGCCCAAGATCTACCAGCGTTTCGTGCGGCCCTGACCGTCCTTCGCGGAGGCATCCCATGACGTGGTTCCGACGTCTCGTCTTCAACCGCTTCGCCTTGCTCGTCGTCCTGTGGCTGGGCGCGGTCGTCGTGCTGCACGTCGGCCAGATCCGTCACGACCGGCTGCCGCTCGACCTCGACGCGCTCGCCAAGCCGGGCGAGACGCCGCCGCCCGGAACCCTGCTCGCGACGACCCTCGCGACCATCATGCGCCACGAGCTCTCGGGCACCGGCTGGCGTCCGAACGACTTCATCCTCTGGGGTCCCCGCGTCTTCGCGGACAACAACGCCAACCGCCAGCTCGGCATCCTGCAGGCGGTACGCCGCACGACACAGGTGATGAAGGAGCACCTCACCAAGATCTCGAGCGACCCCTTCGACGTGAATCTCGACAAGGCGGACAACGCCTTCCGCTACGACGAGTTCCGGTTCGTCTATCCGACGGCGGAGGCGC
Source organism: uncultured delta proteobacterium (assembly GCA_963774015.1). Classification (GTDB taxonomy): domain Bacteria; phylum Desulfobacterota; class Binatia; order UTPRO1; family UTPRO1; genus UTPRO1. Next base: position 360,685 of record CAVZDH010000009.1, on the reverse strand, counting down.
GCTACGCGCTCGGCGTGCGCTACCTCGAGGACTACGTCCGCGGCCTGCGCCCCGAGCTGCAGACCTCGAAACCGCTGACGCTGCGCCACATGGAGCTGCTCCGCCTCTTCCAAGCGTGGAGCGACATGCTCGGCGACGCGCACGCCAATCTCTACCGCACCGAGATCGACGGCCACCCGGTGCGCCCGTGGGAGAGCGACGACCTCTTCTACCATGCGCAGGGCTACACCCACGTGATGGCCGCGTGCCTGCGCGCCATCCAGCGCGAGTACGCGCGCTCGTTCGCGGAGCGCGAGGCGCTGCCGCCGCTCGTCGAGGAGGTCGCGCAGTCGCTCGAGCATGCGGCGCGTCTGAAGCCCTTCGTCGTCCTCGACGGCAGCGACGCGGGATTCACCGCCAACCACCGCCGCAACCTCGACGTCTACGTCGCCGAAGCGCGGCAGAAGATCTACTCGATCCGCGAGGAGCTCGAGAAGTAGCTGCCGGAGTCCCCTGCGCTCACGGCCGAGACGGACGCGTCGGTCGTTCCCACGGCGCTCGCGCAGCTGGCGCTACCGTTCGCTCCTCGCGTCGCTCGGCTTGTCGTTTGCCCATCGAGCCGAGGCTCACTCGACGTAGCCGAGTTGGCGGAGGCGCTCTCTTCGCGCGGCGTCGAGCGTCCGCTGCTGCGGCGGGGTGGCCGCACGCGCCTTCGTCCAGGCCTTGTTGCGCTCGCCGAACGCCTTGGCCATCACCGTGACCCGCGGACCTTGGCGCTCGTGCAGGCTCGCGTGCTCGCCCGGGTCGGTCGCGAGATCGAAAAGCGCCGGCGCGAACTTGTTCGTGAGCACGAACTTCCACGCGCCGTCGATCACCGCCGCGCGATGGATCGACGTGCGCTGCGCGAGGGTCGCGAAGATCATGGCCGGTGCGGGCGCGGCGCCGTGCATCGCTGGGACGAGCGACGGGCCCGCAAGCCCGGCGGGAGGCGTCGCCTTGCCGATCTCGGCAAGGGTCGCGGCGAGGCTCACGAGCGACACCGGCGCATCGACGAGGCGCCCCGCGGGCACGTCGGCGCCCGCGATCAGGAGCGGCACGTGCAGCATCTCCTCGAACAACGTCCGTCCGTGCAGCATGCCGCCGTGCTCGCCGAACTCTTCGCCGTGATCCGCCGTCACCACGACGACCGTGTCGCGCGCGTGCTCGCCCCCGATGCCGAGCCCGTCGAAGAGCCGCCCGAGCTCGTGGTCGGTGAACGCGATCTCCGCATCGTAGAGCGCGACCAGCTTCGCGAGCTCGTCGGCCGCCGGCGGCTTGAAGCTGACGGTGACGATGCCCTGTCCGCGCGCCAACAGGGGGTCGCCGCCGTGAACGCCGAAACGCTCGGCGTACGCGACCGGCGGTGTGTAGCTCGCATGCGGATCGAAATAGTGGAGGTACAGGAAGTAGGGCCGGGGCGACGGCGCCCGTGCATGGAGCCACGCGAGCGCGGCGTCGGTGACGCCGTCGGCCGTCGCCGCCTGCGCGGCGCGGTTGGTGCCGTCACGCACGAGCACCGGATCGGCGGCCGGATTCGCACCGGCCGTGGCCTCGAGGACGTCGAAGCGCTCGAAGCCTTGTGCGAAGCCCGACTCCGGAATCACCAGCGAGACGTTGGCGGAAAACGCCGCCGTCTCGTAGCCCGCCGCCGCGAGCGTCTCCGCGACGGTCACCTGGTTCTCGCTCAGCACGGAGGTGAGATGCTCGACGCCGTGCTCGACGGGATACTTGCCCGTGAGGATGGTCGCGACGCTGGGAAGGGTCCACGAGGTGGCGGCACGTGCCGCTGCAAAACGCGTCCCGCTCGCGGCGAGGGCATCGAGACGCGGCGTTTCCGCGCGCGCATAGCCGTAGCATCCGAGATGGTCCGCCCGCAGCGTGTCGATCACGACGAGCACGACGTTGGGGCGGGTGGGGGCGCGGCTGCAGCCGCCGGCCGCCGCGAGCACGGTCGCCGCGAGCACGCCCAGCATGCGCCGACGCGGCGATCTCCTGGTACGGGTGTCGCTCCGTCGGCGCACAGCGGGCTCTTACGGAGGGCCGTCGTACCAGTCAATCCATACCGACCTGGTGTCCGTCGTTTGACGGCGCGGGCGCGGATGCGCTCTGTCTCGCGATCGAACGCATGCTGACGAGCCCGCGACGGCGTTGGACGGAAGGTGCGCCGTGGCTCGGCGCCGCGGCGGTGGCGTTTTGCTACCTCGCGATCGCGCTGTTCGCGCTCCGGGCCGTTCTCCCGGCGCCGGCGCGCACGGCGGCCTTGCCGGTCGACCTGCCGCCGGCGTGGCGCCAGATCACGGCCGCCGATCAGAAGCTCGTGATCGCGGTCGTGACCGCCCACGCGCGCGCCATACTGCACGCGCCGACGACGCTCCTCGACGGCCCCCAATGCTATCCGCTCAGGCACGCGCTCATGCTCGGACAGCACGAGCTCGGCCAGGGACTGCTCGGCGTCGTCCCGTACCTTCTGACCGCCGACCCGCTCCTCACCTACAACGCCGTCGTGGTGCTCTCGATCGCGCTCGCGGGATTCGCAATGCACCTGCTCGTCCGTGGATACACCGGCAGCACGGCGGCGGCGGTCGTCGCGGGCACGCTCTTCGCGGTGCATCCGGGCCGCCTCGGCGACCTCGTGCATCTCTCCGCGATCGCCAACTACTGGACCGCGTTCACGCTGCTCTGCCTGCATCGATTCTTCGCCCGCCCGACGTGGTCGCGCGCGCTCGCCGTCGCGGCGTGCAGCTCGCTGCAGACTCTCGAGAGCATCTATCCGCTCGTGCCCCACGCGCTGATCGTCGCGACGGTGAGCGTCGGCACCGCCTGGACGCACCGCCGTGCGTGGCGGTCGTTCGCGCCCAAGCTCGCCGCGGCCGGCCTGGTGAATCTCGGCGCCGTGGCGTTGGTGCTCGGTCCGTACCTCGATTTCAAGGCGACCTGGGGCTCGCTCGCGGGACGGCAGCAGTTGCTCTACATGCCCGGCGACTTCGGGCCCGGCGGATCGGCCTATGCCGGAACCCTCGCGCTGGGCCTGCTTCTGGTGGCGCTCGTGGCGCGCCGGCGCTCCGCGGCGGCGGAGACCGACCCGCCGCCGGTGCGGGCGCTCGTCGTCGCCGGGCTGCTGGTCGCCTTGGGAGCCACGAACGGGATCCATCTGCCGCTCCTCGACGTGACGCTGCCCTCGTTCTTCGCCCTCGTCGGGCACCTCGTGCCCGGCCTCGATGCCGTGCGGCGCGGCGGCGCCGTTTTGTCGGGATGGTTCCTCGTGACGAGCGCGCTCGCCGGCCTCGGGGTCGCGGCGCTCGTCCGCGGCCGAGCGCGCATCGTCGGCGCCGGGGTCGCCGCGGTCCTCGTCGCCGGCGCGCTCGGGGAGGTCTTCGTGCCGCCGGTCGCGCGCGCGACCTTCGGCCGATCGGTGGAGGTCGCGGCCTACGTGGTGCGCCCTCCGGACGCGGCGCTCGCGATGTACACGCGTCTTCGACCGGGTGCGGTGCTCGACGTGCCCTTCGAGCTCGGGCCGGGGCGCTTCTTTCGCATGGCGGATTTCGTGCTCGCGGGCGCGTACCACGGCCATCGCGTCGCCGCCTGCTACAACTCCTTCCGCGTCGCCGTGCAGGACGACGTCGCACGCTATGCCGCGCACGTGCTCGACGATCCGCACGCGGCCGACGCGCTCGCCGCGCTCGCCATCCGGAACGTGATCGCGCACCTCGGTCTGCCGACGGCGACGGGCCTGCCGCTGGTGCCGATCACGCCCGCCCATCTCGACCAGCTCGGAGGCGGCGGCAGCGAGTTCGCGTTCGGCATCGCCGACGACCCCGCGACGACGACCGACTCGGCGGCGCTTGCGCTCGCCCTCGAGGCGGAACCGCGGCCGGGCTCGACCCCGCGTCTCGTGCTGCGCTTTCGCAACCGGGCGGCGGTCATCTATCGCCATCCCGATCCGATCGAGCCGACGGAGCTCCTCATCCGCTCGTCCGGAAGTGCCGACGAAGCCATCCGTGAGGATCGGATTCGGGTGCTCTACCCGACGGTGCTGTCGCCGGGAGACGAGGTGCGTCGGGAGCTTACGGTCGGTCCTCCGGCGGGCTCGGCCGTCTTCTCGCAGGCCACGATCAGCCGCGCCGACGACCCCGCGTCGGTCCTCGCGACGCTCCGCGCCCAATGACGCGCCGCGGCCCGGATGGGGAAAGACGTGATTTCAATTGACACGTCAAACCGTGAAGACGTAGGTTTTTCGCGACTTGGGACCCTCTTCCCGAGCGCCGACTGCCGCCGTCACAGGGGAGGTTTTTCGATGTCGAAGGTCCTGCGCGCGCTCGCGACCGCAGCATTCGTTGCGCTGGCATCGGTTGCTTCCGCGGCCGGTCCGACCGTGAAGTTCACGCTGCCCGCCGAGAATGCGATGCCCTCGGTCTTCGGGAGCCTGCCCTACCCGAGCGACCTCTATTTCGACCAAGGCGGGCCGACCGACGGCGACGGCACGCTCCTCAACGACGGCGCCCACATCGGCATCGCGACGGACGTGGTGCGGAACACGAGCTACACCCCGGTCATCGAACGCGGTCTCGACGTAGTGGACGGCTTCGGCGTCACGACCGCGTGCCTCTTTTTCTTCACCGGGTCGATCGACGTGGGCTCGCTGCCGGCGTCGCCGGCCCTGACGCCGAGCCCGACCGACTCGGTCATCCTGATGAACCTCACCGACGGTAGTCTCGTGCCGATCCAGCTGAAAGCGAACGTCGATACGCGCATCCCGAACACGCTGGCGGTGGGGCCCGTGCCCGGACATCCGCTGCGGCAGATGACGCGCTACGCCTGTGTGCTGAACGGCGGCGCCGGCGGCGTCACCGGGGGCGGCATGGCGATCGTGCCGACGGCGGACTACGTCGCGGCGCGCAGCGGCACCGCCGTGAACGGCGACGCCAACGACATCTACGCGACGGCGGCGGCGTTCGTCGCGGCGCACGGCGGGCCGGCGGTCGTCGACAACGCCGGCATGGCGGTCTTCACGACCCAGTCGACGACGGAGGCGCTCCGCCTCGTCGAGACGAGCGTCTTGCCGAGCCTGCCGCCGCCGAGCGCCGACTTCAGCGACACCCGCCTCGTCTTCGACGACCTCACGACGCCGGGCGCGCTCGATCGCCTCTTCGGCGTCGTCCCGCACGACGCCCTCTCGATCCTGGCGACCGGCTGGTTCAACAGCCCGCGCTTCCAGACCAACGATCCGGGCGGCAACCGGGCCCTCGAAGACTTTCCGAACATCGCGAACCTGGCGGCGCCGTGCGTGACGTGCGAGCCGAACGACGAGCACTTCGTCTACACCAGCGCGGTCGACAAGACGCCGGTCATCCAGAAGTCCACGGTCACCATTCCCTTCACGGTCGCGATCCCGAGCTCGCCGGCGCCACCGAGCGGCTATCCGATCGTGATCGACCAGCACGGCCTCGGCGGCGACCGCACGACGACGGCCGACCTCGCCAATGCCTTCGCCGCTGGCGGCTTCGCCTCGATCGGCATCGACGCCGTCGCCCACGGCTTCCGGTTCGTCGATCCCGAGGGGCATCGGGGCTCGCTCACGGCCAACGCCGATCTCAAGAACAACTTCCGGGGCACCGCCGTTCCCGACGGGTTCGCGGACGGCGCGCCGCTCGGCATCCCGCTCGGCGAGCTCTCGGTCCAGCTCGGCTTCTTCCAGGGATTCACCAACCTCGTCGGCGTCGAGGACAACTTCCGGCAGACCTGTGCCGACCTCATGCAGCTCGTCCGCCTCATCCAATCCCACTCGATCGACGGCCAGCTCGGTGTCGACATCGACGAAAACAACATCTTCTACGTCGGCCACTCGCTCGGCGGCATCATGGGCTCGTGCCTCGCGGCCTTCGAGCCGGCCGTGAAGGCGTACGTGCTGAACGCGACCGGCGGCGGTCTCACGTCGCAGCTCCTCCTCAACTCCTCGATCGGCGCCGGTGCGATCGGCACCCTCAACGCGATCTTCGGGCTCGACGCGGCGAACGTGCAGGATCAATTCGCGATCTTCACGAACCTCGCGCAGAGCCTCTTCGATCCGGCCGATCCCCAGGTCGAGGCGGAAGCGTGGATCAAGAGCCCGATCGTCGGCGGCCCGCGGAACGTCATGCAGATCAGCGACGACGGCGACGAGGTGGTGCCGAACCAAGCAAACGAGGCCGTCGCGGTCGCGGCCGGGCTCGAGCTCTTCGATCCGTTTCTCGTGAACCTGAGCTTCAATCCGTCACCGCTCGTCGTCACGAGCACGAACGGCACCGTGAGCGCCAACGGCCCGGCCGGCGTCACCGCCTTCTACCTGCAGCAGGGCAACGCGGCGCACGCCTCGACGATCACGCCGTTCCTGAGCTCGCTCTCGTTCGTGCCGGGCCACGCGATCGTGTCGGAGTGGCCGAACGCGTTCCCGGGCTACGAGCGCAGCGTCCGCATCAAAAACGCCTTCGTGCTGCCGAGCATCCTCGCCTGGTTCAACGACATCGTGGCGAACGGCCCGCCCGGCACCTTCGACTACACCACCCCACCGAACTTCAACCCGCTCGAGAGCGTCCAGGTCGCCGCGGGTGCCTCGTCGACGACGTTCTTCGATCGCACCATCGCCGCCGGCGGGGCGGCGCCGTACCAGGAGCCGACCGCGAACGTCGCCGTGACGTTCACCAGCAACGACGTCACCTCGCGGCTGTCGGCGAATCGCTCCGTCCTCGGCCCGACCGACGACGGCAACAACGACGACATGCCGCCCGGCGTGGCGATGCTCTCGGGCGGCGCGCTGCCGTTCTTCACGAGCATCCAGAAAGCCCCCGCCGGGAGCTTCAGCGCCGACCTCGCGATCGAGTACACGGCCGACGACCTCGCCGCCGCGGGCCTGGTGGACGGCTCGGGCGACGAAGCCGGGCTGCAGATCGCGAAGTTCGGCGGCCCGGGCACGTGCCTCGCGAGCGCCGCGCCATGCGCCGACAGCGCCGCATGCGGCGGCGACGGGCCCTGCGTCGAGCTCTTCCCGTCCACCGTCGACGCGACGAACAACGTCGTCTCGACGAGCGGTGTGGCGGACTTCTCGATCTTCGGCGTGGTGAACCCCGCGCGCTACGCGCCGAGCCTCGCGATCCTCGGCGGCGGCAGCGACAAGACCGACTGCGGCCTCGAGTTTCTGCTGGCCGCGAATCCCGCGAACGTCACGCTCGACAAGCGCGGCAACCCGTCGCCGAAGGAGAGCTGCAGCGACGGCGACCCGAGCTGCGACTTCGACGCCGTGCCGGGTCAGTGCACGTTCCACCTGGCGGTGTGCCTGAACGTCGTCGATACCCGCACCCCGGCGTGCAACGTCACGCATACGACCTTCTTGCTCGTGAAGTCGCCGTCGGCGAAGGACGCCCTCAATCCGAAGAAGCCCGGCGACGACGTGAACCGTGCCGCGCTGCTCGCGCTCGGCGACGCCGACGGTCCGTTTTTCTTCCCGGACGATCGCGCCAACGACTGCGCGCGGGTCGACGTCGTCGTGCCGATGCGGCCGGGAAAGCCGACCACCAAGACGCTCAAGCTCCAGACCGGGTTCGCGGCGACCATCAACGGCAAGGTCACCGCCAAGAAGGATACCGATACCCTGAAACTGACGTGTAAACCCTAGTCTCTCCACGCAGCCGGGAAACGGTGGACCTCCCCCCCACGGTTTCCCTCGGGCGCCACGCTCCCCCTTCATGGCGCTCAACCGCGAAGCCCCGACGCGTCCTGCGTCGGGGCTTCTCTTTTGATACGGTGGCGCGCCATGGGTCATCGCGTAGCGCTCCTCGCCGGTGACGGCATCGGGCCCGAGGTCACCGCGGCGGCACGCGCCGTCGTCGATGCGACCGGCGTCGCCATCGACTGGGTCGAGCGGGACGCCGGCTTGCCGGCGATCGAACACACGGGCGACCCGCTGCCGGACGCGGTCTTCGCCGCCATTCGCGAGACCGGCATCGCCCTCAAGGGACCGATCACGACGCCGATCGGCGGCGGCTTTCAGAGCGTGAACGTCCGGCTTCGGAAGGCCCTCGACCTGTACGCGAGCGTGCGGCCCGTGCGTACGCTGCCGGGCGTGCCGACCCGCCACGACCACGTGGATCTCGTGATCATCCGCGAGAACACCGAAGGGCTCTATTCCGGGCTCGAGCACGAGGTCGTCCCGGGCGTCGTCGAGACCTTGAAGGTCTTCACCGAGAAGGCCTGCACGCGCATCGCCGAGTACGCGTTCTCGCTCGCGCGTCGCGACGGCCGGCGCAAGATCACGGCCGCGCACAAGGCCTCGATCATGAAGATGACCGACGGGCTCTTCCTCGACTGCTGCCGCGCCGTCGCGGCCCGCCATCCCGACGTCGGCTACGAGGAGCTCGCCGTCGACACGCTCTGCATGGAGCTCGTGCTCGACCCGACGCGCTTCGACGTGGTGCTGCTCGAGAACCTCTACGGCGACATCGTGTCCGACCTCTGCTCCGGGCTCGTCGGCGGGCTCGGCGTCGTACCGGGCGCGAACATCGGGACGCATGCCGCGGTCTTCGAGGCCGTCCACGGGAGCGCCCCCGACATCGCCGGCAAGAACGTCGCGAACCCGCTGGCGCTGATCCTGTCGGCCGCGCTCATGTTGCGACACCTCGGAGAGCACGCGGCCGCGACCCGTGTCGTCGCGGCCACGACCGCCGTGCTCGCGGCCGGCGACGTCCGCACGCGCGACCTCGGCGGCACCGCCGGCACGAGCGACGTGCGCGACGCGATCGTCGCCGCGGTCCGGGGAGCACGGTCGTGACGGCGGCACGCACGGTGACGCTCATCGCGGGCGACGGCAGCGGACCCGAGATCGCGGAGGCCGTCGTCCGCGTGTTCGCGGCCGCCTCCGTGCCGATCACGTGGGAACGGGTCGCCGGCGGCGAGGAAGCGCTCCGGCGCCAGGGCTCGGCCATCCCCGCCGAGCTGATCGGCTCCGTGCTCCGCACCCGCATCGCGCTCAAGGGCCATCTCGCGGCGCGCCTGGGCGAGAGCCGGGAAAATCCCAACGTCGCGCTCCGCAAGACGCTCGACCTCTACGCCAACGTCCGGGTGGTGAAGACCTTCCCCGGCCGCTCGTCGCGCTATCCCGATCTCGATCTCGTCGTCGTGCGCGAGAGCACCGAAGGCGAGTACGCCGGCCTCGAGCATCGCGTCGTCCCCGGCGTCGTCGAGAGCATCCGGATCACGACCGAGCGCGCCTGCACGCGCATCGCCCGCTTCGCGTTCGCCCACGCGGCCGCCGCGGGCCGGAAGAAGGTCACCGCCGTCCACAAGGCGAACATCATGAAGCGCTCCGACGGGCTCTTCCTCGATTGCTGCCGCGCGGTCGCGAAGCTCCATCCGACGATCGCGTACCAAGAGCTGATCGTCGACAACACCTGCATGCAGCTCGTCATGAACCCGTACCAGTTCGACGTCATGGTGATGCAGAACTTCTACGGGGATCTCGTGTCGGATCTCTGCGCCGGCCTCGTGGGCGGCGTCGGCGTGGTCCCGAGCGCGAGCTTCGGGGACGATCTCGCCGTCTTCGAGGCGATCCATGCGAGCGCGCGTGGGCTCGACGACGACACGCTCGGTCTCGCCGTGACAGAGACGGCGAATCCCATGCCCCTGCTCGTCTCCGCGCTCGCGCTGCTGCGTCACCTCGGGCTCGACGATCACGCGGCGCGCATCGCCGCCGCGACGTCCGCGGTGCTGAGCGCGGGCACGCACGTCACGCGCGATCTCGGCGGCACCGCCGGCACGCGCGAGATGGCCGATGCCATCGTGGCGCGGCTCGGAGCGCAGTGACGTGGCGCGGACGTCGAAATTCGGGAAGGTGACGACACCCGCCGAGGCCGCACGCGACGAAGCAGCCTATTGGTCGTCGCGGCCGGTCGCCGAACGACTGGCGGCGGTCGAAATGCTCCGGCAGCTGACCTGGGGGATCTACGGTGACGCTACCGCCCGAATGCGTAGGTGGCAGCAACGACGGCGGCAGCTGCTCGACCGGCGGTCCCTCGGCGTGTCCGGGTGGCGGCTTCTGCTCCGGAACGCAGTGCTCGTCGTTCACGTGCCAGGGCGGACCGCTGGACGACAAGGAATGCTCGAACGCGGCCACCGACTGCAACGACTTCGAAGGGTACAATTCGCAAATCTCGACGGGGTGGAACGTCCTGTTCCGCGGTAACACCCAGGCCCTGGTGCTCCAGGTCGTTGGCGGCACGCTCTACAACATCGACGAGCTGCAGGGCGGAACGAGCCCTGCGAATCCCAACATGGGTGACGGTTGTCTCCTGAAGTGCCCCTTCAGCGTCAACAACTCGGGGGTCAACACTGCGAACATCGTGTGCTCGACCGAGGGCGACTGCAGCAACGTGAACCAGTTCCATTCGATCGAGATCCTTGACCCGGCGGGTCACACGATGGCCATTCCCACGTTCGGCACGGCAACGATCACCCGAGAGTCCGGATACATCGGCACGCCGGCGGATCTCGGCGATCCCGCCAAGTACGGCGACGCCTGCCGTACCGAGGACCCCCCGCCGGACGACTGTCCGTAAGCCCCGCGATCCACGACGCTTGATGAGGAGCCGGGAGCGGTCGTCACTCCCGGCTCATCTTTTTGGGGGAAGAGCGCGGCGCGCGGCGCTGGCGGGCAGGCGGAAGCTTTCCAGCGGCCCAGCGCTGATCGATTGGACTCGCGCACTGTCGGTGATCATTCCCGGCCCGGCGTCAGATCGGCGAAGTAGAACCCGTCGCGTTCCACGACCTCGCCTACCGCCGCGCGCAGAGGCTCGCTGAACATCGGCCCGGCGAGGACGCAGGTGTGGAACTCGCCGTTCTCACCGCATGGATCGACCCCGTCCGGCAGCTCGTCGAGGAATCGGTGATCGAACTTGCGACCGGCGAATGACCGCGAGAGCTTCGTCGGATCGACGCACGTGAGAACCGCCTCGACACCGGCGTCGATCATGCGTCGAGCGAGCAGCTCGGTCGGCTCGCGCCAGATCGGAAAGAGCGGCGCGAGGCCGGTGCCTTCGAGCTGCTTGATGCGATAGGCGCGGATGTCCTCGAGAAAGAGGTCTCCGAAGGCGACGTGCGTCGCGCCCCTCTCGAGTCCGTCGTCGATCGCTCTGCGCATCTCGCGCTCGTACACTTGGTCGGGGCAGGGCCACGGGAGAGGGATGACGTGGAGCGGGAGCCCGACGGCGCGCGCCTGCTGCTCGACGATCGCGAGGCGGGTCGAGTGCATCGCGACTCGGCCGTGAGTCGTATTGACCGTCGTGAGCAGTCCCACCACTTCGACGTCCGGCTCCCGCCGGAGCACCTGCAAGGTCCAGGCGCTGTCTTTGCCCGAGCTCCAGGAAAGCAGCACGCGGCGCGGCATCAGGCCAAGCCCCGAGAAGCCCCGTTGACCGCCCGGGAAATGTTTTCGTCGCGCCTCATCGTGTTATGCGGCGACTTCAACGGTCGCGCAAAAGTCGACCTGACGCGACGTCTCCAGTGGAGCGTCGGGTTCGGGTGGGTCACGTCGTGACTCTCAGCCCATGGGGGGCACAAACTTCTGCGAGCTTTTCCAGGTCGGGATTTACCGGATCTATTTCCCGCGCCATGTCCGTGAACATCTTCGAGGCCCCCAGGCGCGACGTCATGGAGACCATTTCGGCCCCGCCCCTGCCGAAGCGGAACCAATGCTCGGTGCCGGCGGGAAGGTGGACGAGCGTGCCCGGGAAGGCCGTCGTCGACTCGGCACCGATGCCGAAATCGATCTGACCCTTGATCACGAAGAAGGACTCATCCCAGGGATGACTGTGCGGCGGCGGGCCGCTGCCCTCGGGGCCACGCTGAAGGAAGATCTCATACCCTTCAGTCGCCTCGCCCGACGCGAGCACGGTGACGTGTTCTCCGACGATGTTGAGCGGAGGCGCATAATCCTTGGGTGCAACGACGAACGGTTTCGCAGGCAACTCGGTCTCCTTTTCCTTTAGGCACCCGCCTCAGACAGAGGATCGTGCGATGCGCTGGGATGGGTTTCATCGCTTCTTCGCCCACGCGTTAGGCGGCGCTGACGGAGAACAGCCGCCAGCGGCCGTCGATCCCCTTCAACTCGTACTCCCCGCGCTCGGCGAACGACGCACTCCCACCGAGCATCGCGTCCCGCACCGTTGACGAGGCCCAGAGCTCGCCGCCGGTCGCCTGCTGCTCCACGCGTGCCGCGAGGTTGACCGCGATGCCCGAGATGTCGCCGTCGTCACGAACCTCAATCTCCCCGGCGTGGACACCGGCGCGGATCTGCACGCCGATGCCCGACAGGGATTCACGCATCGCGATTCCGCAGGAGACGCCCTGCGACGGCACCTCGAAAACGGCGATCAGTCCGTCCCCGGTGCTCTTGACCACACGGCCGCCGTGCTGGTCGATCGCGGCCCGAGCAATCCGGTCGTGGCTATCGAGCACCTCGCGCCACTTCGAGTCACCCACGGCAGATGAGGACCGCGTCGATCCGACGATGTCGGTGAACAGGACGGTGCCGAACCGACGGCTCGTGGCCCGTTGCACCTTCGCGCCCGTCACAAACTCGATGATGACGTCGTTGATCTCGCGCCAGTTGGGCATGATCCAAGCGAAATGGTCGCTGCCCTCGATCTCGACGTAGGTGGCCCCCGGAATGAGCTCGGCCAGCAGCCTGCCACCCGCCACGGGCAGCACCAGATCGCCTTTGACGTGCATCACCATCGTGCGGGCGGAAATGCGTTCGGGGGCATCGCCAGCGTCGAGCCCGGCGACGCTCATCAATTGGCGCACGAAGTCTTTGGGACTGCAGGCCATTCGCTGCAGCCGGCCGACCCATCGTGTGAAGGATGTGTTGTCAGCCGCGCTCGGCATCTCCCACTCGACCATGCGGCGCGGCTCCTCAGACCAGGACTCGGCAATCTGGAGGAATCGCCCAACTATCTCATCCTTCTCCTGGGGCGTGGGATCGCCAGCCTGGATGTAGTCCCGAAGGCGCTCCCGGTACCTGCCGGTGACGAAGGTATTGAGCAGGACCAAACTCTCCACCCGCTCGGGAAAGTCGGCGGCGAACAGTTGCCCCATCAACCCACCCTCGGACACGCCGAGGAAGTGGGCACGCTCCCAGCCGACCGCCCCCATCACGGCCAGGGTGTCCTCGTTGCGCTGCGCGAGTGTCGGCGCCTCGTCGAATCGATCCGACAGCCCGATGCCCCGCTTGTCGAAGATCACGCAGGTCATGTGCCGGCCGAGATGCTCGAGCGTGCGGCGGTACAGCTCGTGCTCCCACGAGATCTCGATGTTCGAGATGAGGGCGGGGCAGATCATCAGGCGGGGTCCCTCGCCCCACTTCTGATAGGCGATGCGAAGGTCACCGACACGAGCGTAATGTGTTTCCGGAACCTGCATGCGCCCCCCGAAGCAGCTGCGGCGACCGTCGGCTTCTCGGCTAGTTGTAGCGCCAACCCCGCGCATGAAGCCAGTCAGCGCCTCGACGATCGCCGTGCGCGTCAGGGTAGAGCTGCTGCTCTCGCGATGCCCGGAGGTCCGGGCCCGGCCGAGGCTCCTGAGGGCCACGGGCCGCAAGCGACCGCGTTGATAATGCCGGTCAGCTGGAAGCGTGAATTCGGCGTCATCACGGGAGCCGTCACGTCCGGGCGTTCTCCACGAGCGTGGCGATCTGCACGATCTCGACGGTGGGGCGCACACCATAGAGATCCGTCACGCGCTCGAGCAATTGATCAGTAAAGAACGCTTTGGCAGCGTCTTCTGAATCCCAGACGTAGAAGTTCGCGGCCTCACGCTTTGCAGAGTTGAACGTGAAAGCCTTTGACCGAAGCCCCGGCATCCCTTCAAACCGTGCGCGGGCGGTCTCGGCGATCTTCCGGACCACTTGCTCGTCGAAGTCATCTCCGAGGCGAAACGTCACGACTACCCCGATCATGTCGCACTCCTTTCGAAGTGTCACCGGCCGGCAACGGGCGGCGACGCCTGCTGGGGCGTCAAGATGGCCAAAGCAACCGCCACGATGAAGAGCGCCGGCACGTCCCCTGCCAAGTGCCCCATTTGCTCCGGCTGGGTGACTGCCTGAACGGCCATGATTCCTCCGTGTACGACGCTAGACCACACGGTGAACCAGATCAGGCTCAGATTTGCCAATGGATCACGCGCGGCCAGGATCAAGAACACGCCAAGTGTGGCGTAGATGCCAACGATCATCATCGGGTAATCGGAGTGGCCGACGTGCCAGGTCCAGCCGGACGGCCAGAACAACATGAGTGGGTAGAGAGCAAGGCACGCGAGGCCAGCCAAGACTAGAACGACGCGCAAATACCTGAGGCGCTCGACTGCGGTCATAGCGGACTCCTCTTGGGGTTAGCCGACGTAGAAGCCATTCTGCTTGCGAACCGAGGAATGCGCCTGAACGCTCGATGCCTAACGACCTGGCAGTCCGCCGCGCGCTTTGCGCGTCGGCTGCAGTGCCTCGTTAGACCGAGATCCTTCGAGTACCGCCGTGAACAATTCCGTCGGAGGACGGTATCGGACAACCTGAACCCGAACAACGTCCACCGGCCCTACGATCTCCGCTGCTTGGCACAGTGAAAGCGCTTCGCCAATCTGGGCTTCTGGAATGTTGATCGCCATCGTGCAGTGCGGTTGCCAAGCGTCCGGTCTATAGTACGAGTCCACAAGCTCGCGATCCTCAGCAAGAAGCTGCTGAACGTTGTCATGGGCTCGAGCGAGATCGTCTGAAACATCTGGGCGCAGAAACACCACCCCCTCCCTACCTGAAAAACGGTCGACGGATCTCAGGTTCAGCTTGAAGGGCATGAGATGTCGTGCCAGCGCCCCGGCAACCGACAAAAGAGACCGCGGTTCACGGCCGCGAAACAGCGCGAGCGTCACGTGCGGCCTGAGCCCAAGCTCCGAGTCCGACAATCCCCTGGAGCATCGGATAGAAAGGTCGTTCCACGCCCGTTTGAGGCGCTGATCCGACGCCGTGTCAAAGGCGAGTTCGATGGCCAGAGGCCTCACGAGACTCTCGTCTTCGGTCTAATGATCGCGCTCACTCGCGCCGCTTCGCTGGCGCGCCGAGCCTGAGAACTCGCTGCTCTTGGCGGCGGCGAGCGCAGCGCGACGGTTAAGGTGCTGAAGCCTACAGAGCACATCCGTGAATATCGAGACGTCCAGATCCGCGCATGTGTACTTGGCGCCTGCTTCCAGCAATTGTTGTGTCCTATCCCCGGTGCCGATGAAAGGGATGTCAAGCTCGCGGCATGTGCGCAGATCCCACAGCCCGTCACCGACGTAGACCGACTCCGCCACGGGTCGACCTGCCTTCGCTGCCGCGAGCTCAATTATCTCTGCTCTGCGCCGCGCTTCCGATGCGGTGGTCATCGCGAACCGGGATAGGTCGAGACCGGAACATTGCAGCTTGAATGCAATGGTGGGCTGCCAGTCGCCGGTGGCGACGGCAATGGTCACTCCCGCCACCGAACTGAGATGATCTAGGAGTAAGACTGCGTCCTTCCTAGGACCGAACGCAGCAGGATCGGTGCGATGACAGTCTCCGAGGAATTCGAGATATGCATCTTGAACGGTCGCAACCAGTTCCCTGTCTGGCTCGTGCCCAGTCGCCGCCATTGCCGCTTCCACGATGCTCTCGGATGTCACGTCAGGAAGTGCGCTAAAGAATTCCGGCGTGGGGGTGAATCCCAGCACCGCCTTGAGGGCGTTGTCGAATGCCCGCCAGTCGTGAGTTTCACCCCCGAGCAGCGTGCCATCGACATCAAAGATGATCAGCATGTCGCCCTAACGACCGGCCGCTGAGCAGCCGGCGTTGAGAAGGGCACCGTTGTTCAGATCGCCCCACCCCATCTCCGGGGCAGTCCGAACTTCGTGACCGGCGAGGCTGTCGCGAAGCGTCCTCGGAACACAGGCATCGAGGAGAACCCGCATGCCGATCTGGCGCCCGGCTATGCGGCGACAGCCTTCGCGAGCAGCGCCGACTTCGCCATCTCAAGGACGGCGACGGCATGCTCCCGAGAGACGCTCGGGAAGTCGCCGAGGAAGGCTTCGAGCGGGTCACCAGCTTCGAGGTAGTCGATGAGCGTCTGAACGGGAACCCGCGTACCCGCAAAGACCGGGGTTCCGCTCAAGCGGTCCGGCGAAGTCGTGATCAAGGGGTCCGGGACGCTCATCGTCGCCTCCTACGGTTCGCCACGTCTAACACGCTCGCCCGCGCCCGGCTAACGGCCTGGCGGTTCAGCGTCGGGGCGAAGCGCCGTCCACTGAAAGCGCAGTTAGACCGAGGCATTCCCGCCACCTTCCATCTTCTTCCTCGCGTCGGTCATCAACGAGGCGATGCTGCTGGCCCACTCCGGGAACTTGTTTCGCAAGAGGGTGAGCTCTTCGAGCGCTGGGGACCACTGTTCTTTGAGAAGCAGGGCCCGGGCCAAGTACCAGCGCGCGTACGCATGGTTTGGGCGGCCCTTGAGATGGTCCCGGCAGTGCGAGATGAGCCGGTCCAGTTCGTTCTTCTCAAAGAGTATTTCAGCGTCCTGCTTGAAGAGGTCGCCGAGCTGACGGTCGATCGTACGTCGGACGGTGAAGAAGGTGCGTACAGCAGCGAAGATGACCGACACGACGAGCAGAAGTGCAGCGAAGGTCAGCGCGATTCTGATTCCCCGCAGTTGCGCGATCAGGGCTGAGATTTGTTCGGCCGACATGGTCACGGTCTAACGGCTACAAGCTCAGCGGCGCACTCCACGTCGCGGACCCGGAGCAAGGGCCTTGGCGCGCGCCGGCTGCAGTCGCTTGTTGGCCCGCGGTCTCTTCCTTGACGGCACCTGGCTGACAAGCGGAAACCGGTCGGGATGTTGGAGCGACTCAGTGGCCAAGTCGACATCGAGATCTGGCCAGAACAGATGCTGAGGCGCGGGCCGTTCGACGTTGCACAAGGCAGCAATCGACGCATCTCGAAACCACGGAAACAGCTCGAACGAAACGAAGTGCTCGCGTTCGTCCAGGAACAGCCAGAATCCATGGCCTGACACGTTAGTCACTTCGACGGACGAAATGCCCTTTCCACGCGCTCCGGATCTCATCCTCGTTCTCCTCGACAAGCCGTTGCGCTCTCGCCAGGCGCTGACGGCTCATCCATGGTTCTCGGCTAGTTCGAGTCGTGGCTCCAGCCAGAACTTTGCTTCGCCATCCGCATGATGGACGTGCACATGCGGCGAAGCACCGTTGGACTCACGACCGCACCCTACCCCGCACGGAAGGACCTGGCGACCGCGCGCGCTCGCATCCGCCGTGTCCGTCGTCGCGGACGAACGGACCAGGTGCAGAGCTCGGCGATTCATACTGTCCCAAGGACGAACGATCTGCGGCGACCGCGCGTCGGGTGTCCTCATCTTGGTCGACCCCAATACAGCGGACGTGTGAGCCATGCTCCGGCACTGGCGACGCCGAACAAATGCAGCCGGAACAGCCGAGTGGATGCTCGGGTCCACGACTGATCAAGACCTGCACCTTTCGCACCTTGCCGATGGGCGACATTTGCCACGACCACGCTCTCGCCCTCGTCGGCTGTCGCCACGGCCCCAGACGTGTCGATGATTCGCGATCCGCCGGCGAAGCGAAGGCGCTTTCGCATGCCCAAAACTTTGCCCGCCTGCCCGCAGGCCGCCGAGTAGATGACCGGAACTCCGAGGACACGCTGAATGATCTCCGGCTGACGACGACTACATTCGAAGTGCGCGCGTGCGAAGGTCGCACCGAGCAATACCGGTCGCACTTGCCGGAAATCGGGCCATGCCGCAGCAATGGCAACCGTGTCCACGCGCTCCGCGTACCTCGCCCATGGTGAACGAAACATCATGTCGGCGCAGATGCCGAGTCCAATTCGGCCGACCGGAGTCGGGATCACCTCGCTCTCGCGACCGGAGGCCCAGAAGGCGGTCTCACCGGGCGATACGTGCATCTTTCGGTACCGGCCGAGCAGTCCCTGCGGAGCGACGACTACGAGCGTACTGTAGAAATCCGTCGAATCGCGCTCGACGATACCGGCGATGATCACGATGTTGCTGGCCCGCGACAGCTCCACGAGGCAGCCGACGGACGGCCCTGTGACCGCTTCCGCTTCGTGGAAGGTGGCGCGCGAGAGCGTGTAGCCGGTCAGCGACCCTTCCGGGAAAACGGCGAGCTCGGCGCCTTGCCGCGCAGCAACTTCGACGTGCCCGGCGATCCGGTCCAGTCGGTCCGCCACGGTGGTCGGTTCGGCGGCCATCTGGATCGCTGCCACCCGCATCTGTCTCCAGTTCAGGCCATCGGCAGGCTAACGGCGTGGCGATAAGCTGCGGACGCCGCAGGCGGCCGGCAGTTTCATCTGCTTGTTAGGCGAGTTGGTCATTGACGACTGCTCAGGACAGGCGGATCAAGCCCGCTCACGAATCGGTACAGGGCCACGTTGAGTTCATCAGCCTCCGAGCTGATTTTCTTTCGCAGATCCGCCGCTGCGGGCGACGACGACGGGTCGGCCATGTATTTGAGCTGGCGAAGGAGATCGTCAAGGGACCCCCATCGGTCTTGAAGGTCTCCCTCGAGTAATTCCCGCTTCCCCGTTCCCGGGTAGAAGTGATCCAGAAGTTGTAGGTTGACCATCAACTCAGAGTTCCACGCTTCGGTCGCATCGAGTAGCTTTGACCAAGCCGCGCCAAGTTCGGCCGCTGGGGCGCCGAACTCGTTTCGTTTCGCGAACACGCGTGCCCAGAACAGGCGACGCCATGCGAGCTCCGTAAGGGCGCGAGAAAATTGTCCCTTACTAGCATCGGCAGCCAAGGCGAGAGCGTTCGGTTGCGGATGAAGCCATTCGGCTAGCGTCTGGACTGACTCGGCGACATGCGCAGCCACGGACAACCAAGGGCTCCGAAAATAAGCACGGCAATGATCGGATTGTTCTGCGCCCATCGGATTAGCCGATCAATGCGAGTGTCCTTTTGTCGGTTCGACATAGTTCCTAACTGCCTAACGCCCTGGTGGTTCAGCGGCGGCGCGTACCGCCGTCCGCAGCAAGCGCGGGTTAGACGGGTGGAAGCTATTCTCCGTACGCGTCATGACGGTAGTCCGCCTCCAGGTCCACCTCTCTCGCGAGTAGTTCGAGGGGACGCTGGAGAAGCGGCTCTAGACGATCCGTCCGTGCGCGAAGATCGTCCAAGTCGATGCTCGGCGTGTCGAACGCGAAGGACGCGCTGCCGTCCTTTGTCATTGGGAATCGTCCGACAACTCCCGCGGGTGTAAGGCCGGCGATCTCACCAATCGACTCGGTCACATCGTCGAGATCGGATTCGGGGACCTCCTTCACAAATCGTCGTATGATGCCCTTCGCCTCCGACCAGAGGTTCTTGATCTCGTGGTGGAAGGGTGCCCCGGGAGTCTCGCCACGAAGGTAGCGGCCCATCATGATGATGTCCCTGAGCGTGAGCTCGATCCAATGATCGTACATGAAGAGGATCGAGAAGATGACCGTGTTACGTTCGTAAGTTGTCCGGACGTTTCGATGAGGAGATTTCCGGCGCACCTGTAGCCGTCGGCATAGAGGGACCACCCGTCGTGACGGGCACGGGTCACTGAAGCAATCCGATCGAGTCGCCTGTCTGAAGTCATGACTCTGGTATCCCGCAGCCTGCCTATTTTCGCCGTCTAACTAACGAATGGCCGATGAACTGCTGGCGCCGAAGGCGATCGTCAGCTTCATCGGCTTGTTAGGCCACCCTATTGTAGGGCGGCAATCAACGCGCCAAGATCGCCGTCGTTGAGTTGCATCAAACGGCTTCGATCTGTCTCAGCCTGGTACCAGTCCCCCAACTCCGCCAGTGCCTTAGCAAACGGCTTCTTGACCTGCCATTGCAAACTGTCTCGTGTCGCCCGGCAGTTGAGCGCCTGGACCCGGTTCTCGTTGGGAGGATAGTCGATGCAGTTGGAATCATCGACCGTCGCTGCGAACAAGCCTGCGACCTGTTTCGCCAGAGCCTCCATGCGGATGTAAGGCTCCGGTGTCCCTTCGTAGTCCTCGATTGTGAAATGGTAGCTTGGTGTGAATGGCGTTCGGCTATCGGGCCGCGGCTTACCGAATTTGGCACGAGCGCCGCCTTCATCGAGCGCGGAGGCTGCCCGGATGTAGCCTGCGATCGCGTCCGTTATGTGAATGAATTGCCTACCGCTGTAGCGAAATTTCAACGGAACTGCGCGGTCGTAGACCGCGGACCGAACGAAGAGAGGAATAACGCGCCTCTGGTTCGTATCCCCGAAACCAAACACGTTGGAACAGCGGGTAATTCCGATAGCAGGGAGTTCTGGCCAGTACGTATAGTGGTAACAGCGAACCATCAGTTCCATCGCGGCTTTGGACGTATCGTAAGGGCCGCCATAGCTAACGCGACTGCGTTCGTTGAAACCGCTCGGTGGAAGCTCTTCCGGTTCGATGTTTCCGAAGACGTGATCGGTAGAACAGATCAGAAGTCGCTTGCAGACTGCGAGGGTTCTGCAGGCCTGAATGATGTTGAGTGTGCCTTGGAAGTTGACCTCGAACGTTCGGCGGGGATCCCTGAGAGACACAGGAACAAGGGCCTTTGCTGCTAAATGGAAGATAACCTCTGGCTCTACGGAGTTGACTAAATCATATACCTGCTGGCGGTCGGAGATGTCTGCGCTCACCTTCACAACGCGGTCGTCGACACCAAGAAGTTCGAAGGCCGCGAGCGGGTTGCGCTGATTCCTGACGGTCCCGTAGACCCTGGCCCCTAGTCTCAAGAGAGCTGCGCAAAGCCAGCTTCCCTTGAACCCAGATGCGCCGGTTACGAGAACCTTTCGACCCTGCCAGTCGAAGCCCATCACGTTCACAGGCGCCTCCTTTTGCTTCTCTTCGTCCCTTCGTGCGGCTAACGTTCCGGTTCAGCGGCGAGCCGCGTAGGGGGCCGTCCGCTGCAACCGGCTTTATGCGTCCTCCCCGCTTTCTTTCTTTGGCCTTCTTCGACCAGGCTTGCTCTCCTCCTCAAGCATGCCGAGCGTTCGTTCCAGCAGCGGTTCGATCTCCTCCATGACCATGAACATCTCCTTGCTCCTACCGAAGACCTCCGGAGCCATCGGTCCATGGACGGAGAACTCAACAGCGTGCCGGAACTCCTGCGCTGCCTCACGAAGCTCAACGGCGTTGCCCTGCTTCGCCACTCTGTACACTTCGACTCCCATTTCGTACAGCCACGGCATCGAGTCGCGAAAGAGACTCGCAAGGATCAGGACGCCAAAGGCAGGGCTGCTGCGGGGGCCCATATGCAGGAGCTCTCGGAACATCATCGGATGGAACCGGCCACGCCTCATGCCGGGCAAACGGGGGCCATCCAAATACTCATCAAGGCGCGAGGGGAGCGACCGAAGTTCTGTTTGGATCTCCCCGAGGAGTCCTTCCTTGTCTTTGGTTCCGCGGCGCGTGTCAATGAGATGAGAGAGGGGCGTCACGAAATTACTGTCCCACGGCTGTGATGAGCGGGGCGTCGCCGTCGGCGCCCGCGACCGTGAGTCCCTCGATTGCGGGGGTACCTCCACCCTGCATCGCCGTCGTGGCGTCGCGCGGCGAGGCGCGGAGCGCGCCGTGGTGTCGGGATCGGAGACTGGGAACGCCCTCACGGTCGAGTGCGGGCGGATTGATCCAGACGGCGGTCGGCGCCTGGGGCGCCCGCGGTGGTCGTCCCTTGAAGCGCGCGGGATGCGCGTGAAAGGCGGCGTCGAGGGTCCGGGTGCGCGCCCGCAGAATGGCCGCGGTCTCGCCGTAGTGGACACTCGCCGGGGTGAGAAAGCCGATGCCGCTGTGCCGATGGTCGTCGTTGTACCAGGCGAAGAACGGCCGCAGGAAACTCAGGCCGTGCTCGCGCGAGCCGAAGCGATCGGGAAACGCGGGCCGCGACTTGAGCGTGCGAAACTGGGATTCGGAGAACGGGTTGTCGTTGCTGGTGTAGGGGCGCGAGAGACTCGCGGTGATCGACAAGTCGGCGAGCAACTGGCCGAGCGTCTTCGACGTCATCGCCGGGCCGCGATCGGAATGCAGCGTGAGCGCCGTCGCGTCCCCGAGTCCCTGCTTCTCCACCGTCTCGCGCACCAGCCGCTTGGCCAGCGCCCCCGACTCGCGATCGGCCAAGAGCCAGCCGACGACGTAGCGACTGAAGATGTCGAGGATCACGTAGAGGTAGAAGTACGTCCACTTCTCGGGGCCCTTGAGCTTGGTGATGTCCCAGGACCACACTTGGTTCGGCGCCGTGGCCAGGAGCTCGGGCCGCGTCGCCGGCGGGTGCCGGAGTTGGTCGCGCCGCTCGCGCACTTCGCCGTGCCGAGCGAGGAGGCGGTACATCGTGCGGACCGAGCAATGGTAGACGCCCTCCTCGAGCAGCGTGGCATGGATCGCCGCCGGAGCCTGATCGACGAAGCGCGCCGCGTGGAGGACGGCGAGGACCGCCTGCTCCTCGACCGCGGTGAGCGCCAGGGCGGGCCGCGGAGGGGGCGGCGCCGCCGCGCCGGCCGGGCGGCGCCAGCGGTAGAAGCTCGCCACCGCCACCTGCAGCGCCCGACACGCGGGCGTGATGCCCACCTCGCGGGCCAGGTCCACGACCGCGCCCATTACGGCGCGTCCTCGCTCTCCTCCGCCAGCGGGATCCCGAGCAGGCACGAGATTTTTTTTTGGACGGCGATGATCACGTGCGCTTGGCGCAGCGCCTCCCGCAGGTGCGCATTCTCACGCTCGACCTGCGCCAGCCGTTTCTCTCCCGGGCTGTGCGTGGCTTTGCGTCCGCGGGTCCGCGCCACCAGCCCGGCCAGCGCCCCGGCCCGGCGCTGCTCACGCCACATACTCAGGTGCGACGTGTACAGCCCCTCGCGCCGGAGCAACGCTCCGACCGCGCCCGCTTCCTGACACGCGTCGGCCTCCTCGACGATGCGCAGCTTGTACTCCGCCGTGAAGCGGCGCCGCTGCGCTTTCGCCGGCACCTCGGGGTCCGCGCGCTGGACCGTCCCCACCAGCGCGCGCGCGCCCGCAACTCCAGTCGCCCTACGGGCTCCTTCCGTTCCGGGCGCCCCGGCCACCGCCCCTCCTGCTCCCTTCACCTTCGCTGCCATTCCCGTGCCTTCCTCCGTCCCCGCTCCTACACTAATTTCCACCCACCCCCTCTCTCACGGTCATTGGCACAGGGGGCCGACTCGCAACTCCACATTGCTCAGGCTCGCTCTGAGCTCAACGACCGCCGCCACAAGATCGGCCAGGGATCGTTCCTCTGGCTTCTCGCTTTGCCGCAAGAGCTGGAGATCAAGTGAAACCGAGATCGGAGTCTCGATGTCCGAAGAGTCCTTTTCCAGCGCCTTGATCTGTTCAATGATTTCGTTCTTCGCCGCCTCGACGCTGTCCAGATCCTTGTGATCTACGTAGATCGTCCGAGTGCCGGCGACGTCGAAGGGAATCGCCTCGCCCTTGCGAATTATCTGGACGAGCGGCTTTCGCAGTGCGTGGCGGATCGCCAGTTCGTAGAAGACATTCGGGTTGCGCTCGGTGAGGTCAGCGACCACGAGAGCGTCGTTTACGACGTGCTGGATCACCTGGGACGTGATCATGCCTGGCTTGTCGATCTCGTCCGCACGGACGGCCTTGTAGCCGCATGATGTCGCCGCCGGTCGCACGACATGCCTTAGGACTTGATCGGATCGCTTACGGGTCTCGGAATCGGGGTCGCCGATCGGCGAGATGACAAAACACAGTTTTTCGTGGTGGGTCATGGTCATCTACCTCTCGGTGGGAGCTTGGCTCTGGTACGCCTAACGCTCCGGTTCAGCGGCGGGCCGCGCAGCGGACCGGCCGCTGAACCGATTGTTAGGCTGCTACGGCGCCACGATCCTGAACCAGTCCCGCATCGTCTGCTTAACACGATCCGTCTCTTCATCGGGAATCGGTGTCATGTGGCAAATGGTGTTTCTCAGATGCCCGATCAGCCGGGCTTCTTGGACCAATGCCTTGTCGCGCACCAAGTCGCTGAAGCCGTCCTTCCAAGCGTGGTCGATGATCCTCAAGAGCTGGGGGTAAGTAAGGAGAGCCGACTTATCCCGAGACCCCAAGGCCATCCAACTCTTTGCCTCCTCCGTCTCTTCGAGCTTCGTGACCTCATCTTGAACGTCCTTCGGGACCTTGTCCCACCACGACAGCGCCTCATCCGCTGAGAGAACTTCAACGACGAAATCGCGGAGGTACCCCTCGAATACGAAGAACAGCTTGTACGCCTCAGCAGCCCGCATGGCCTGCTTCACTCCATCCGGTATCAGTGCAGCAAGATCGTATGAGCTTGACAACAAGAGTGGCTCAGAAGGCGCAACCGTGTCGATTGCCGCGACCGTTCGCTCAGCTGTCTGGCCAAGCATGACGAAGAGCGCTGCTTTGGCATCGACACTCACTGGAACACCCGCCTGAGGGCATTGAAGATATTCAGGTACACCTCTTCCGTCCCGTTTGCCGGCAGGTGGATCTGAATGTTGTAGTGGAACTCGGTGCGCAGGCCTTTTCCTTGATGCTTCCCCTTCTCCTGCCCCTGGTCTGCCTCCTCCTCATCGGCCGTCTCCTCATCCTTCGCAGGCGCGGCTGGTGCGGAGAAGTCCGCGAGCTTCGCGAGTGCGCCAAAAGTCGAGGCGATCCGTGCGGTCATTCCTTCGTCGGTCCCCGCAACCTGCGCGATCAGCCCCTTCAGCTTCTCAGCAGGCAAGCCGTGCGCGGATTCATCGGACGCGAACAACGGGGCATAGGCCGAGCGGATGCCAGCGGCAATCGCCGCCTTCGCGGTCCCCGAGTTCTTGAGCTGCCGATACGCGGCCGTGGGCGTTCCGGAAGTGTCCAAGAACCCCAGCGTTCTAAGGAGTGGAATGTACGCGCGGTCGTTGGTTCCCCTCAGTCCGATCGTCTGCTGAAGAAAGCTGTGCGTGAACTTGTCCGGAACCTTGGCCGACGCAATCTTCGAGAAGAGTGTCTCGAGGTTCTTGTTCGACGCTACGTACGGCAGCGAAGTGGGCATGCGGATCGGCCTCCAATCACTAGATACAAAGCCAACAGCCTAACTAAACTTGGACGGTTCCGGATAATTCCGCGAATCTCGCACTCTCGCGCAGTTCAACACGCGGCCGCCGCGGAGCCGGCATCCCCACGTGCGACTGCCCCATGCGCATTTCCCCGCTCAATCGTCACGCGACCTCCGGGGGTTAGACTGCGCCGATCCGCTGGGTAACGCGCGAGCAGAGTCGGGCCTTCGGGCGACAGCGCCGGTGCCGTTCCGACAACCGACAGATCCGCGGGGGCGACCGCACCCCCGCCGGGCCTCGGTTGAGGACGTGGGTGTAGATCATGGTGGTGCGGACGTCGCGGTGGCCGGGCAGCTTCGGCACCGTCCGGATGTCGTAGCCGGACTCGAGGAGGTGCGTGGCGAACGAATGACGGAAGGTGTGGCGGGGCGTGGCTCGCCATGGCGCGCGAAATATAGGCGGCCCGGGAACGGCGCCACAAGCTCGATTGGTACCTCTACATGCCGAGGTGTCTCGATCTGGGGCGGTCGATTGCCGGCGCGCGGTCAGCGCAGGCGATCCCCCGCAGCATCGTCGGCATCCCGCCATGGTAGCGGCAGTGCGGCCGTCGCTACGGCAATCCCAGGGTGCGGCGGATCGTGGCGAAGTCGTAGCGCTCCGCCGGCGGGAGCTGGTTCTCACCATGCTCCATGTGTTTGAGGAGCGCCTCGAGCTCGGCCCGGCCCGTCGCCGTATGCGCCGCGGCGCGCGGCGTCCTGCCGCGGAGCGCCGGCAGCGACTGATCGATCCAGTCGGCGTAGTGGCGCTCCTTGAAAGCGCGGAGCAGCTCGCGCGCCTCCGGGGGAGTTGGCGGCGACGCCTCCGGTTCACCCGGCGGATGGTCGCGTGGGTCGGTGTGGGTGCGGTTGCGGAAACGGACCAAATCGCGGCAAGCGGATTCGACGTCGCGCCGGAGGTCGTCGGCGCGACGCACGGAGTTGGTTTCGAGGCGGAGCTCGTCCGACTCGATGCACGCGTTCGCCACCACTGTGTTCTCCCAAGCGGCGTGCATCGCGTTCCCGGCGCGGAGGAAGCAAAGATGCGTCGCGCCCCGCGCGTCGTCTTCGGACGCCGAGTCGCCCGCCATGGCGGTGAGGCGTGCGACGAGCTCGTCGCGGCCGGCGGGATCGAAGACGAAGCGATCGGTCGTGAGCAGGATCTCGTCGCCGTCGGTGTTGGTCAGGTGCGGGGGCACCGCTCGTCGCCGTTGCAGCGCGCGCTGGGCGCGCTCCCAGGCGCCGATGAGATAGCGGCCGGTTTCCTCCTCCCGCAGGCGCTCCGCGGGAACCTGCGTCCGGCAGCGAAGCCTGGTGCGCGCGCGGCGGACCAGCGCGGCCGCTTCGATGGGCGGCAGCGGATGCGGGTGCAAGCCGCAGATCAGCGCGACGCCGCCGTGATCCACGACGCGTCCGAGCAGGACGTCGCGGACGACGGCATCCCGCGACGCGGAGGCTTCGCGGACGCGGCGCGTCTCGCCGCTCAAGAGGTCGACCAGGGTCATCCCGGCGCCCGGGTCGACTTCGACCACCTCCCAGACGCTCAACCAGGCGCGGAGCTGGGCGGTGAGCCACGTCCGCTCCTCGGGCAGCAATCGACGGGGCGGCTGGCGCAGGAACCAATGCACCACGGGGTGGCCTTCCACGCGGACGCCGTAGACCGCCCACGGCACGGCGAGGGACGCGGTTCCCTCCGGATCGGCGAAGTCCTTGTCCGCTTGCCGCCACGCCCGCGGGAAGCGGACGTGCGCGTGCGCGAGCATCTCGACGACCAGTCGCTGATCGAGCGCATGCGTGGGGTCGGAAGTCGGCGCGACGGCTTCGACGAGCGGATCGACCGCCGCGCGGCGCTCGGCCTCGTCGTTCGCAAGGCAGCACTTCTTGTATTTTCGACCGCTGCTGCACGGGCATGGATCGTTGCGGCCGACCGAGGAGGTGGCTCGTCGTGGCGGAGGTGCGATCTCGAAGAGATCGTGGGCGTGATACGGCGCGGTGATCCGCACTTCGACGTCGTCCTCGTCGTACCAAGACTCGCACACCGGCTCGCCGGCGCCCTCCGTAAAGACGTGAGAATGCTTCGCGCAGAAGGCCGTCAGCGAGGTCGCCACTGCGGTCAAGATGCGGAGCTCGCGCTCTCGGAGGGGCACCCCGATCACATCGCGATCCCAGTACTGCGGTCTCGGATACGCGTCCGGCCCGGCGATCCTCCAGCCGTGGCGGGCGGCCTCTCGTCGCATGCGGTCGGGAAGATCCGCGCCTCGTTCGAAGCTGAGCGAGAGAATGCGCGAGCCGAGATCCGGTCGCTTGCTCTTCGCCGACGTGCCGGCTCGGAGAAACGTTGCGAAGGCCGCGTACGACTCGAACAGCAGGATTCCGCGCTGCTCCCCGAGCGCGCCGATGATCGACAGGCACCATCCCGAGACGTTCAACGCGGGCATGTCGATGCGCAGCACCTGCTCGTCGTCGGCGGTGCGCCACGGGGCCGTCACCCAGAGGATCTCCGCGGCCGTGAAAAGGTCGGCGACGACGCTCGGCGCGATCGCGCCGCCGCCGAGGTAGCTCTCGTCGTCGGGATCCGCGGCCATTGCGCTCCGCAGCGACTCGAGGGCGTCGTCGATCTCCGGCGTCGGTGCGACGACCACCTCGACGCCCGGCACGGCCTCGTGGAGCTCCGCAGCGAACGCCGCGTCGGCGACGCGCACCCGGTCGGGGCGCCGCGGCGGGCCGACGGCGGGCGCAGCCATGGTGGCACGGAGGTGCTCGACCGACGACACCGGCTGCCGCGGGTCGGTGACGGTGGTTCCGACGATCAGCCCCTCCGGCAATTCCATCCAGAGGATGACGTCTGGACGGTACGGCCCGCCTTCCATGACGTAGCCCGGGAACGGAACCCGGGCACCGATCCATTCACGCGTCGGCATCTCCGCGAACGTATTGCCGATCCAGCCGCGCCGGGAAAGGGCGCCTACGCGGCGCTAGGGAACCTCTGCACAGGTAGGTTCCGAGCGAGAAGTGCGAGCCGCCCCGAGCGCAAGGCGCGAAGCCCGACCGCGTATCTGAACGATACGCCGAGGGTTTCGCGCCGCCGTCGATCGGGGATGGATCGCGCTTCGTAGCCGGGAGCAACCTGTGCAGAGGTTCCCTAGCGCAGCAGCGCGCGCAACCCGCGCGTGATCTTCTCGCTCATCCCCGCGACGCCCGCGTCCTCGCGCAAGAGGCCGTTGTTCACCTCGAGCTCGACGTAGCGGAGCGCGTGGCGCGTCCCGTGCACGCGCGCGGAGTAGATGAGGCCGTCGAGACCGGAGTACGGCTCGTTGTGGCGGACGACGAGGCCGGTCGACGCGATGGCGTCCGCGAGGGTACCGGCGAGCGCGACGTGGTCGTCGTAGAGAACGCCGACCTCGAGTGCGCGGCGCCGGCCGCCGAGCTCGGGCGTGAAGGTGTGGATGCTGACGAGCATCGGCGGCTCGGGACGTTCGCCGAGCACGGCGTCGACGGCGTCGTGGTAGGGCCGGTGCCAGCGCGTGACGCGCTCCGCCCGCGCCGCGGCATCGAGCGCCCGGTTGCCGGGGACCACCACCCCGTGGGTCTCCTCGACGATGAGATCGTGATCATGGAGATCGCGATTGCAGTCGACGACGAGACGCGAGCAGCCGCTCTCGACGAGCGGCGCCGCGAACGCGCCGGCGAGCTCGCGCGCGAGCGCCGCCGCGCCGATGTCCCACGCCACGTGATCGGCGAGCTCGACGGGCCCGAGCCCGAGCCCCGCGTACTCGTCCGGCACCGCCGCCGACGCATGCTCGACGGTGAACACGAAGGGCGCCCGCGCCTCTCCCGACCGGACGTGAAAAGCCGAGCCAGCCATGGCGCGCAGTGCGTACTACGCCTCGCCGCACGGCACCATCGGGGTCGAGTCGAGACCGTGCGACGGCTCGCGTGGGTCGGCTCGACGCGGCGCCGCGAGCACGGGCGACGTGGGGACGGCGCGGGGGCCGATCTCGGCCGAGAGCGCGCCGCCGGCCCGCAACCGAGACAAGATGGACCACGCGCGGCAAGGCTCGCAGGCCCCCGAGCGTCCCCACGTCGCCCGCGCCCATGCGGGGTCCGCGGTTCGAGCCGACCCAAATGAGCCCCCGGCGTCCCCCCGCTGGCACGATCCGCGCCCGCCACGCTAAGACGCACGGAATGCACGCCCACTTCGGAGCCATCTGGGAAGCCATCGCCGACGCCACGCCCGATGCCCCCGCCGTCGTGCAGGGCACGCGCCGCATCTCCTGGCGCGACTACGAGGCCCGTGCGGCCCGGCTCGCCCGGGCCTTCCTCGACGCGGGGCTCGGACCGCACGCCAAGGTCGGCATGTATCTCTACAACTCGCCCGAGTACTGCGAGACCAACTTCGCCGCGATGAAGATCCGCGGCGTCCCGATCAACGTGAACTACCGCTATCTCGACGACGAGCTCGCGTACCTGATCGACAATGCCGACATGGAGGCGCTGGTCTTCCACTCGTCGCTCGGCGACCGCGTGGCGAAGGTCCGGGCGCGCGCGCCGCGCCTGAAGCTCCTGGTCGAGGTCGACGACGGGCCCGCGCCCGACGGCTCGGCTCACGTCGAGGGCGCGGCGCGGTACGAGACGATCCAGACGACGCTCGCGCCCGCCGCCCGCATCGCGCCGCAGGGCGACGAGATCTACATGTTCTACACCGGCGGCACGACCGGCATGCCGAAGGGCGTGATGTACTCGATGCAGGACTTCGCGGGGTTCTTCCTGAAGACCTATCCGGCGATGATCGGGCAGCCGAAGATCGCCGACCCGGCGCAGCTGACGGAGATCGCGCAGGAGGCGCGCGCGCGCGGCGAGGCCTACGTCAGCATGTCGGGCCCGCCGCTCATGCACGGCACCGGCTGCTGGCTCGGCATGATGGTGCCGCAGATGCTCGGCGGTACGGCGGTGCTCCTCGAGGGACGGTCGCTCGATCCGGTCGAGCTGTGGTCGGCCGTCGACCGCGAGCGCGTGAGCTTGGTGGTCGTCGTCGGCGACGCCTTCGCCAAGCCCCTCCTTCGCAGTCTCGACGACGACCCGGGACGCTGGGACCTTTCCTGCCTCAAGCTGATGGTGTCCTCGGGCACGATGTTCTCGCTCGAGGTGAAGCAGGCGCTCGTGAAGCACATCCCCGGCCTTTCGATCGTCGACGTCCTCGGCTCGACCGAGGGCGGCATGGGCCAGTCGACGGTACGCGCCGGCATGAGCGCGGAGACCGCGCGCTTCAAGCTGAACCCGACGACCAAGGTGTTCACCGAGGACGGCCGCGAGGTCGCGCCCGGCTCGGGCGAGGTCGGCCTGGTCGCAAACGGCGGCATGGTGCCGCTCGGCTATTACAAAGACCCGGAGAAGTCGGCGCGCACGTTCCGCGAGGTGCACGGCGTGCGCTACGCCTTTCCGGGCGACATGGCGACGGTCGAAGCCGACGGCCGCATCATCCTCCTCGGGCGCGGCTCGAATTGCATCAACACCGGCGGCGAGAAGGTCTTCCCCGAGGAAGTGGAGGAGGCGCTCAAGGTGCACCCCGCCGTCGAGGACGCGCTCGTCTTCGGCGTTCCCGACGACCGCTTCGGCCAGCGCGTCGTCGGCGTCGCAGCGCTCGCGGCGGGCGCCGCCGATCCGCCGGCTGCGATCCTCGCCGAAACCAAGCGCCACCTCGCGCACTACAAGATCCCCAAGGAGCTGCTCGTGGTCGAGCGCGTGCCGCGCGCCCCGAACGGCAAGCCCGACTACGCGACCGCCAAACGCATCTTCGAGACCACTCACCGCTAGCCCGGATTATTCATGAATCGTCTGCTGCAAGCGCCGATCGCACGTCATCTCGGGCCGGGCTCGCCCCTCACTCCTCGACATAGTGTTCAACTATGCCTGAATAATCCGGGCTAGGAGGCGTTTCATGGCTCACCCCCACTTCGGCTTCGATCCGCTGCTCTCGACCGAGGGCGCCGCGCGCATGGTGCGCATCTGCCAGGAGTTCGGCGCCTTCAAGATGTACTCGGAGGAGCCGACCTTCCCGGGCATGATCGGCGAGGGCTTGCCGGCGCGGTGGGACGCGGCGCGGAACTTCGTGAAGACGGGCGGCCGCTTCGGCCGAAGCGAGCCGCTGCAGGTGCTGGCCGCGCGCACCAACTACTTCCGCGAGACCTATGCCTACGGCAACGAGGAGCGCGTCGCAGGCATCGGCCCGTTCCTCCATCACGAGGGGTTCGTCGCGGCGGCGCAAAGGCTCTACGGACGGCCGATCGTCGAGCCGGCGATCGTCTATGCGAACCTGCTGGTGCCGGGACAGGAGCTCGCCGTCCACACCGACGTGCCCGAGTTCCGCGGCGTCAACCGGAAGAAGCACCCGCAATGGCTGATCGTCGTGATGCACCATTCGGGACTCTTCGAGCAGTGGCGGATGCCGATCGCGACCGGCGTCTCGTGGTTCCACGACTGCAGCGGCGGCGAGTTCGCGTTTTATCCCGACGGGGCCGACGCGCCCCCGGTCGCGCACCCGGTGCGCTACAACACGGCGCTCCTGATGGACACCGACTCGGTCTTCCACGGCGTCGATCGCGTCGCGGAGACGGCGGCGCCCGTCGACAAGCTCCAGCCGGGCATGAAGCTCCGCTACGTCGACGGCGACCGCTGGGTCATGGCCGACCGCGACACGGCCGTCGCCGAGTACCGCTGGCGCGACCTCCGCTACTCGATCTCCTGGAAGGCGTACTGCTTCGCGGACGAGGCCGAGCAGCGGGCGTGGCGACAGAACACCGACGACTTGAGCGTCAGCGCGGTCGTCGATCGGCTCGTCGACGATCTCCGCGCGCGCGGCGTGATCACGGGCGAGCGGCCGTCGGATACGGTGCTCGTCGACCTGCTGATCGACAGCTACGTGCACTATCCGAAACCGGCGGCGGCCGCCGCCTGAGGCCGAAACCGGCGGGGCAGCCGCCCGACGCCGCGGGGCACCGCGCCCCGGCTACGCCCGCGCCCGTCGGGCGGCGATCCGCTCCTTGATGGTGCGCCACTCCGGGGAGCGCGCGACCCACACGCGACCGAGCGTCGCGGCCCGCAGGCGCGCGAGGCGCGACGGGCCGCGCTCGATGCGTTCCCGCAGCCAGGCGCGATCGAAGCCGGCCCACTCGCCCGCGACCGTTGCGAGGTTCGACGCGAGCACCGGATAGACCTCCCACAGCAGCATCGCCTCGAGCTCCGCGAGCGAGTAGGGCGACGCCGCGAGCTCGCGTGCGATCGTGTCCGTGAAGCGCGCCGGATCGGTGTCGAGGAAGAGATCCGAGAGCGCCTGCCACACCGCCATGCGATCCAGCGCGCGCGGCGGCGCCGCCCGACGCGCCACGCGTCACTTGCCGGAGCTCGGACGGAGACGGAGCGGCTCCTCCTCGCTCACGGTCCAGCCCGTCGCGTGCACGTAGGCGTCGTCGATCGCGTCGCGCGGCAGACAGCCGGCACGCGCGCGCACGATCTTCTCCATCTCGGCGACGGATTGCATGGTCACGGGCGGGGCCTTGATCGGCGCCGCGGCGGTCCCGGCGACGAGCGGCTCGACGACGCCGCCGACGACGTTCCCGGAGACGTACACCGGACCCGCGCCCTTGAGGCGGAGAGCGGAGTGCGCCTTGCCGCCGATCGCACGGGCATGGGGCGAGAGCGCGAAGAGCGAGCCGACGACGTTGCCCGTCGCGCCGTCTTCGAAGCGGCTTCCCCATTCGCCCCAATCCTCGACGATCACGTTCCGGATGTCGGCGCGGATGGAGCCGGAGATGATCGGGCTCCGGATCGCGCCCTTCTGGAGCCAATCGTGGTGCAGCGTGATGTCGTTGGTGCCGCCGTACTTGCAGTAGATCGAGCGGGTCGAGCCGGCGACGAAGCTGTATTGCACCGTGACCTCGTGCGCGCCGTAGCCGATCGAGATCCCGTCGTCGTGCGAGCCGGTCGACGACACGTGGGTCACGACCACGCGATACGCCTCGGGCCCGTCGATGCGCAGGTTGTCGTCGCCGTTCCGGAGACGCAGGTCGCGGACGATGACGTCGTTGGTGCGGATGTCGAGGATCGCCGACCCTTCCTTCATCGCCGTTCCGTCGAGCGTGGCGCCGCCCCCTTCGATCGTGAGGTTCGGCTTGCCGAGGATCGGCAGCTTCTTCTCGATCGCGATCGGCCCGGTGACTGCAAAGCGGATGATGGCGTTGCCGTTCGTCGCCGCGTCGGCGAACGCCGCGCGTACCGCATCCTCCGTGGGCTCGCCGATCGTGATGACGCGACCGCCGGCGCCGCCTTTCGTCTCCGCGCCGAATCCTTCGAGCGGCTCGCGCCCGGGCGGCGGCAGCGAGGCCGGCAGGATCCCGAGGTGGGAGCAGCCGATCGCCGCGAGAAGCATCGTCAGCGCGCAGAGGCGTCGCATCGCGGCACCATACCTGCGGCGCGGCCTCCGCACATCCCGGGCCGCACCACGTGCGGGCGGCGCTCCGCGCGTCCCCCAACTTGCGCCTCTCCGGCCCGAGGGGCACAGTGCGCCCGGAGGGAGCTCATGACACCGACATCCGATGCCTTCGGCGCGCGCGCGCAACTCGCTGGATCCGGTCTCAGCGTCGACTACTACCGCCTCGGCGCGCTCGCGAAGGAAAGCGGTGTCGCGCTCGATCGCTTGCCGGTCACGGTGAAGATCCTGCTCGAGAACGTGCTCCGACATCAGAACAAGCCCTTCGCCAGCCCCGCCGACGTGCTGACGTTGGCGCGCTGGAACCCGCAGTCGACCGAAGCGAGCGAGCTGCCCTTCATGCCCTCCCGCGTGGTGCTCCAGGATTTCACCGGCGTGCCCGCCGTCGTCGACCTCGCGGCGATGCGCGACGCGGTGGCACGCGCGGGCGGCGATCCGGAGCGCATCAACCCGCTCGTGCCGGCCGACCTCGTGATCGATCACTCGGTGCAGGTCGACGCCTTCGGCACCGCCGGCGCGTTCGCCGAGAACGTCGCGCGCGAGCACGAGCGCAATCGCGAGCGCTATCTCCTGCTGCGATGGGGCCAGAAGGCCTTCGAGAACTTTCGCGTCGTCCCTCCCGGCACCGGCATCGTGCACCAGGTGAATCTCGAGTTCCTCGCGAGCGTCGTCGCCGTCCGCAGCGAGAACGGCGCGACCTTCGCCTTTCCCGACACGCTCGTCGGGACCGACTCCCACACCACGATGATCAACGGTCTCGGCGTCCTCGGCTGGGGTGTGGGCGGCATCGAGGCGGAAGCCGTGTTGCTCGGACAGCCGCTCTACCAGCTGTTGCCGATCGTCGTCGGTTGCCGCCTGCACGGGCTCGCTGCCTGCCGGGACGACGGCGACCGACCTGGTGCTGACGCTCACCCAGATGCTCCGCAAGCACGGCGTGGTCGGCAAGTTCGTCGAGTTCTTCGGTGCGGGCTGTGCCGAGCTCGGCCTCGCGGACCGTGCGACGCTCTCCAACATGGCGCCCGAGTACGGCGCCACCGCCGGTCTCTTCCCGGTCGACGCCGAGACGCTGCGCTATCTGCGCGCGACCGGCCGCGAGCCGGCGCGCGTCGATCTCGTCGAGCGCTACTGCAAGGAGCAGGGACTCTTTCGCACCGCGGGGGCGGCGGAGCCGACGTTCTCCGAGGTCGTCACGCTCGATCTCTCGACCGTCGAGCCGAGCCTCGCCGGCCCGCGGCGCCCGCAGGATCGCGCCCCGCTCCGCGGCGTGCGGGCGAGCTTTCGGAGCGCCTACGAAAAGCAGCTCGCCGGCGGCACGAGCGCGGGCCCCGCGATCGGCGCCAACGGCGCGGCCGCGACGCTCACGCACGGCGGCGTCGTGATCGCCGCGATCACGAGCTGCACCAACACCTCGAATCCCTCGGTCATGCTCGCCGCCGGGCTGCTCGCGAAGAAAGCCGTCGCGCGCGGCCTCGCGCCGAAGCCGTACGTGAAGACGAGCCTCGCGCCGGGCTCACGCGTCGTGACGGAATATCTCCGCGACGCCGGGCTCCAGACCGCGCTCGACACACTCGGGTTCCAGCTGGTCGGCTACGGCTGTACGACCTGCATCGGCAACAGCGGGCCGCTGCCCGAGCCGGTCGCCGCCGCGATCAAGGATCGCGACCTGGTGGTCTCCGCCGTGCTGTCGGGCAATCGCAACTTCGAGGGCCGCATCCATCCGCAGGTCCGCGCCGCGTATCTCGCGTCGCCGCCGCTCGTGGTCGCGTACGCGCTCGCCGGGAGCATCGACGTCGACCTCACGACCGAGCCGCTCGGCACCGGCAGCGACGGCGCGCCCGTCTTCTTGAAGGACGTCTGGCCGACGAACGCCGAGGTGCGCGACGCGATCGAGCGCGCGGTCACGCCGGAGCTCTTTCGCAAGACCTACGCCGAGGTCTTCACCGGCGATCCGATCTGGCAGGGCCTGCCGGTGCCCGAGGGCAACCTCTACGCCTGGGAAGCCGACTCGACCTACATTCAAGAGCCGCCCTTCTTCGCGGGACTCGCACCGGCGCCGCAGCCGCTCCGCGACATCGCCGGCGCACGCGCGCTCGCGATGCTCGGCGACTCGGTCACGACCGATCACATCTCGCCCGCGGGCTCGATCCCGAAGGACGGGCCGGCGGGGCGCTTCCTGGTCGCGCACGGCGTCGAGCCGCGCGACTTCAACAGCTTCGGCGCGCGGCGCGGCAATCACCAGGTGATGATGCGCGGCACTTTCGGCAACGTCCGGCTCCGGAACGAGCTCGTCGGCGGCAAGGAAGGCGACTGGACGCGCCACCTCCCCGACGGCGCCGAGATGCGGATCTTCGAAGCCTCCGAGAAGTATCGCGCGGAAGGCACGCCGCTGGTGGTCGTCGCCGGCAAAGAGTACGGCTCGGGGAGCTCGCGCGACTGGGCGGCCAAGGGCACGCTCCTGCTCGGCGTGAAGGCCGTGATCGCGGAGAGCTACGAGCGCATCCACCGCAGCAACCTGGTCGGCATGGGCGTCGTGCCCTTGCAGTTCCGGGCGGGCGAGAGCCGCACGACGCTCGGTCTCGACGGTCGCGAGACCTACGCGATCGAAGGGCTCGCCGCGCTGACCCCCGGGAAGACCCTCACCGTCCGCGCCCGCCGCGACGACGGCCGCGAGATCGTCTTCGGCGCGATCGCGCGCGTCGACAGCCCGATCGAGGTCGATTACCTCCGGCACGGCGGCATCCTGCAGATGGTCCTCCGCAACATGGCGCAGGGCTGACGCGCGGGCGCCGGCTCCCGGACCGGGCGGTCCGGTTTGGCGTCCGGCGTGTCGCACTATCGGCTCGGTCACTTCAGGTCATATTCGCAGTAGACGCTCCCGCACGACGCGGGACTGCATGCGGCTCGTCGGAAGCTGCTGACCGTTCAGCATCGTCACGAGATACGTGCCGCCGGGCATCGGATCGAAGGAGCGTATGGCCGCGATGCGCACCACCGAACCGCGACCGAGGCGGATGAAGCACGCCGGATCGAGTCGCGCGATCAGGTCCTTCAGTCGATACGCGAGCGTGTACCGTTCGTTGGCGAGGGTGGTGAGGTGGAGGATCTCCCCTTCGGCGACGATCGTGACCACGTCGGCGACGGAAACGAGCATTATCTCGTGGCGGCGGCGGATCGGAATGCGCTCGAGGTACGCATGCCCGGGTTGGATCGCCGTCGTTCCGGAGCCTTCCTCGATCTCGAGCCAGCGGCGGACGCGGTCGAGCGTCGTGCGCAGGCGTGCCGGCTGGACCGGCTTCAGCAGGTAGTCGCCGGCCGCGACTTCGAAGGCGCGGACCGCATGCCGATCGTACGCGGTCACGAACGCGACGAAGGGCCGGTTCTCCAGGGGCAATGCCCGTGCCACGGCGAGGCCATCGAGATCGGGCATCTCGAGGTCGAGAAACGCCACGTCCGGTCGCTCGCGCTCGATGACCTGCAGGGCAGTCGCCCCGTCCTCGGCCTCGCCGACGACCTCGACATCGTCGAACCCGCGAAGGGCGGCCCGCAGAAAGAGCCGCGCCGGACGCTCGTCGTCGACGACCACCGCCCGCAATCCCGACCTCACGCACCCACCTCCACCGCCCGATCGGCACCGGCCGGCAACCGCACCTCGACGGTGGTGCCGCGCCCCGGCTGGCTGACGATGTCGAGTCGCGCCCGCGACCCGTAGTGAACGGCAAGCCGCCGGCTGATGTTGCCGAGCCCGAGCCCCGCATCCCGGCCGCGGACGATGTCGTCACGCGCGGCGCCGGCGCCGGTATCGCGCACGAGGATCTGGAGATCGCAGCCGTCCGTCATCCGCGCCCGCACCACCACCTCGCCGCCCTCGCGGCGACGAGCGATGCCGTGCTTGATGGCGTTCTCGACCAACGGTTGGATGATCAGCGGCGGCAGGCGGACGTCGCGAAGCGCCACCGGCGCGTCGATGGCGACGCGCAGGCGCTCCTCGAAGCGAGCGCACTCGATCGCCAGGTAGGACTCGACCAGGTCGATCTCTTCTCCGAGCGTCACGAACTCGTCGGCGGTTCGGTGGAGCACCGCTCGCAAGAGGGTCGTCAGCTGGATCAGTGCCGCGAGCCCTTTGTCCGGCGCGCTCTGCACCAGGA
Source organism: uncultured delta proteobacterium (assembly GCA_963774015.1). Classification (GTDB taxonomy): domain Bacteria; phylum Desulfobacterota; class Binatia; order UTPRO1; family UTPRO1; genus UTPRO1. Next base: position 322,868 of record CAVZDH010000009.1, on the reverse strand, counting down.
AAGCCACCGTCGTGAGCGCATTGAAGAGGAAGTGTGGATCGAGCTGGGCCCGGAGCTCGCGCAATTCGGCCTGCACCGCGAGCGCCTGCAGCTCCTGCTCGCGCGCCGCGCGCTGACAGCGCTCATGGGCGACGCGGACCGCGTCGATGCGCCGCGCGGTCGCGAGAGCGACCGCATCGAGCATGGCGAGATCGTCGGACAGCAAGCGGCGGCCGTGGATAAGCTCTCCGACCATCAGAAGGTAGTGCGGAGCATCGGTCGTCACGATCGGGATGACGGCGGTCGCGCGCGCCATCGAGCTCCACGCCGACCTCGGCGATCGGCGCGCCGCGTCGACGGCATCGCAGTTCGTCGCGCGATCGTGGAGCGGGAGTCCCTGCACTTGCCACCCGACGTCCCGCGCGCTGAGTGCCGGCGCCAACAGCGCGGACACCTCGTCGAGGATCGCTTCGGGAAATTCATGGGTTCCGAGGCGCTGCGTAACGTGACGGCGGAGTGCTGCGTAGTCTACCCGCCTCAAGATGACGCCGTCGACGAACCATGCGCTGATGCGCCTAATGTGCGGATAGACGAGCGCCGTCCCGAGCCCGAGGCCTAGGGTCGCGACCATCGCAGCCACGTCGGAACGGCCGCCCTCCCCCCAGACGGCAGACGACGCAGCGCCGAAGGCGACGTACATACCGACCCCCACGACGACGAGGAGGACCAGCGAGAGCGCCCGCTTGAGGAAGCTGTCCGCGAGCGCGAACCGATAGTCTTGATAGAGGATCGCGACGATTAGCGGCAGCGATGCGTGGTGACCGAGCAGGACGGTCGGCCACGATTCGCCGCCGGCATGATGGCCCCAGTGCAGGGCCGTCATGGCGAAGACGGCAAGGGCGACCACCCAGAGCGCTTGCCGTCCGCGTACGGGTCGCCCGGTATGAATCAGCAAGCCGGCAAGGACCGCGCCGAAACCGAAAGCGAGGATGCGCGATGCGGCGGGAGCCGGCGTGAAGCCATTGGCCACCGCCGTACGCACTTGCAGCATTGCCGCGACGGTACTCAACGCATACGCGATGGACGTGATCGCGCGCGCGACCGGGCGACTCCCCATCGGTTCCGCGCCGCGGAGCGCGGTATGAATGACGACCGCCGGGAGAAAGCCGAGCGCGGCGAACGCGGCCACGCGCAACGGAGCGGAGGCCGCGAACATCCGGTGCTCGTGGAAGCCGTCGCCGAGCATACCGGCGACGTTCCATACGAGTCCGAGGAGCGCGGTCGCGAGCAGCAGCACGTCGACGCGTCCGGGTCGACGGCGACCCTTCTGCAGAACCATGACGAGCAACATCGCGTAGAGCGCGGCCCCGCTCAGGTAGCCGAGGCGATCGACGAGCGTCGTGAGATCGCGTCCGCTCATGGGCGACCCCCTTCCGGATGCTTCCAGGGCTCGAGGATCTCGGCGACCGCGGCGCGGGTGGCGATGTCGTAAGCGGCGCCGAGCGTGACGGCGCCCGGAGTCGGGACCGGGTGTGCCGCGGGGCGCCAATGCCACAGCGTGCGACCGCTCGTGACGTCGATCAGCGTCGCCTCGAGCCCGACGATCACGGATGTTGGCTGCGTACCCGTCTCGGGCTCCCAGCGCCAGACGTCGAGACGGAGGGCAGCGCCGCCGACGTCGGCCTTCGCGAGCGCGGCGACGACCGCGGCGACGTTCTCCGCCGTTGCCGGCGTCAGCGCCGCGGCGACGACGTCCGCCGGGACGACCGACACGCCGCGCTCGCGCAGCACCGCGCGCGCCTCGTCCTCGAGAAGATCGGGAACCGTGACGCGCGCGCTTCGGAGCGCGTACTTCTCGACCAACGAGCCCCCGGCGACGAGCAACACGTCTCCCGTCCGATTGCCGGGCGGCAAGACCGCGACCGTCGTGACGGTGGGTGGAGGCGGCCCCGGCGGAGGCGGACAGCCGGTTGCGAGGGCGAGGACGATGGCCGTGAGGACCAGCGGCGGTCTCCGGCCCCGAAAGGGGATCTCTCTCATGCTAGTCGCGGCGGGCGCCGAGGCGTTCGAGGTTGCGTTGCATCGCCTCGAGACGGTGGCGCACGGCCTCCTGTTCGGTGCGGAGCGCGCTCAAGCTCTCGCGCAGACTGCCGACGTCCGCGAGCGCGCCACCCTCCCCGAACGTCGCGATGATCTCCGGAACGCTGGCACGAACCTGGTCCTGAAACCGCGCGGCGGCGACCTCGTCTCCCGAGGCGTCGGCCAGCACGTAGCGGAAGAGGGCGAGCCCGGCGCGCCGAGCTTCGTCCACGCTCTCCGACGCCGGTGCGAGCATGGCACCGATCTCGGGATCGCGCGCGAGGAGACGATCGTAGAAGGCGGCGAGGGGCTCGCCGATGAACCAGTCCTTGTCGCCTGTTCGGCTCATGCGGGTGAGCCGCGGCGCCAGGAACTCGATCACGGGACGATCGTCGGTATTGACGGGCGCGGCGGCGAAGTCGTCGGCGACGGTCGTGAGATTTCCCGCGTAGAACATGGCGAGACCGCGAGGAGCCGCGAGCAAGGAGTCCTGCCCCCAGGTCGGAAGAGCGGCGGCCCGCTCGGCGACCCGCTCGAGGTCGACCGGCTCGGCGTCGAGGCGTCCGACGAGTCCGACCACCGGCCGGTTCGGATAGAAGTCGTCGCGCCACAGGGCCGCGTGTGGGAAGACGGTGAGGAACGTTTCGACGATGACGTCGAACTCCTCGCGCGTCAGCTGATAGAGGGGCAGCCACTGACAGAAGAGCCCGTCCGGTGCGAGCCGGCGGGCCACGATCTCGTACATCTCGCGCGCGTAGAGGCTGCCGGTTCCCGCATGCCACGGGATGAAGAGGTCGGAGACCACGACGTCGAAGCGTCGGTCGTGCGCCTGCAAGTAGCGGCGGCCGTCGTCGATCACGAGGTGGACGTCGGGACGGGTGAGCAGCTCGTCGTTCCAGGTGCCGAAATGCTCGCGCGCCGCCCGCGCCACCTCGGGAACGATCTCGACGACGGTCGTATCCTTCACGCCGAGGGCCGGACCGGCACTCGCGGTGATCCCGGTCGCAAGCCCGATGAAGAGAACGTGTGCCGGATCGGGATGCAGAAGCAGCGGCAAAAGACCGAGTCGGCGCTCGTTGCTCGCCGCCTCGTCGCCACCGAGCACGTAGTAGTTGTCCATGCGCAGTTGGAGATTGCCGCGAACCTCGACGACGCTCGTGACTCCGGCCGGTCCTTCGTACAAGGCTCGCAGCGACTCGACGCCGGGGTAGAGGTTCACGAGGGCCGCGCGTGCCGGGTCGGCCACGACCGCCACGAGCACGATCACATGCAAGAGCGGCCGGAAACGCCACGCCGGCGGCGCGATCGCATGGGCGGCCACCACGTATCCCACGACCGCGAGGAGCATCCCGCCGCGGAGGCCGATCGTCGGCATCACCACGAGCCCGGCCGCGAGCGCACCGACGATCGCGCCGATGGTGTTGGCCGCCGTGATCTCGCCGAGCGGACGGGCAACCGTCCGTCGAGCGCCGCGGTCGCTCGAGACCGTCCACAACGCGGGGAGCACGGCTCCCGCAGCCAGAGCCGCCGGGCCGGCGGTCACGGCAGCGAGGCCGACGATACGGATGACGTATTCGCCGAGTCCGGCCTGCATGCCCACATACGCGAGACCGTCGGTCGCGCGCAGAAAGATCCAGAACCCCGCGAGCGTCGCGGCGCCGGCGACCGCAAGCGCACCCGCAGCGAGATCCAGCGGCCCGAGACGGCGGCCGAGCATGCCGGCGAGTCCCGCCCCGAGCGCTGCGGACACCACGAAGACCAACGTGACGGCGCTGAACGAATACACCGAATTGTGCAGGACCTGCGCAAAGAGACGGATCCACAGCACCTCGAGGCCGATGCCGAGGGTTCCGGTCGCGAATGCCACGCCGTGCAGCCGCATCGCACGGAACCACGGTACGCTCGTCCCGACATGATCTGCAGCATCGGCGCGCGCCACCTCGGCGGCTTCGTCACCGCGGCTCACAGCGAACGCCGCACCGCCGGCGATGGCGCTCGCGAGCGCGACCATGGCGTAGCTCGCGCGAACCCCGATTGCCGCCGGCAGACCGAATCCGGCGGCGATCAGACCGAGCGCGCCGCCGAACGTGTTGACCGCATAGAGCCATCCGCCTCGCGATCCCAAGCGCTCGACCGTGACGAGCACCTCGCCGATCGCCGGCAGCGTGGCGCCGAGACAGAGCGTCGCAGGAAGCGTCGCAACGCCGAGCGCCGGCGATCGACCGCCCGACGCCCATCCCGAGCCAACCCTGCGCTGCATCGGTGCCGAGCATGCGGAAGGCCACCAGAGACCACACCGCACCGAGCGCCGCACCGATCTCGAGCCGCGCGTACCGCGGCAGCGGTCGTGCACTGCCATGCCGCCCGAGAGCCGAGCCGATCCCGAGCCCGGCGAAGTACCAGGCCAGCACGATCGAGGTCGTGGCGGCACCGCCGCCGAGCACGAGCGCCGCGGAGCGCATCCAGAGCATCTCGAGCGCGAGCGCCGCGGCGCCCGAGAGCGCGTAGCAGAGCCAGAGCGCGCGCCGCACGGTCAGCCTCCGGCCACCAGCCGAAACACACCGCGCGCGCCCGCGACCAGCAGCAGTACGACGCTCGCGATCGCGACCTCGGCCGGACCGAGCGGGAGATCGTAGCGATACGCGCAGGCGAAACCCAAGAAGGCCGTCACGCCCCCGAGCACCGCGGAAGCGATCGAGAACGTCAGCATGCGCCGCACGAGCATGCGGACGGTGACCGCGGGCACGACCAGGAACCCGAAGGTCACGACCGGACCCGCGGTCATGACGCCGAGCGAGATGGTGACGCCGATCAGGAGATACAGCAGGGTGTCCCAGAGACGGGTGCGGAATCCGAGCACGGAGGCCGTGTCGCGATCGAACGACACCAGCAGGAACTCGCGACGGAAGAGCAACAAGGCGAGCACCACCACGCCGAAGACCGTCACCGTGAGCGACAGGCTGGTACGGGTGGTCGCGAGGATGTCGCCCTTCAGGATGCTAACCAGGTGGGCCTCGGCATAGGGATCGGCGGCGAGGAAGAGAATCGTCGCCGCCGCCGCCATGGCGTACGTGACGCCGATCCGTACCTCGACGCTTTCGCGAGCGCTGCGTTCGAGCGCCGCCAAGAAGAGCAGCGCGAGCAGGGTGAAGGTGAGCGACCCGACGAGCGCGATCATGCGCTCTCCCGCCTCGCCGTGCTGATGCGGCCCCATCATGAGCCGGTAGCCGAGGAACGAGCAGGCGATGCCGGCCGCCGACACCTGCGGCAGCGCGACCCCGAGGAACACCATGCGGCGCAGCACGAAGTAGACGCCGACGAGCGGGCAGACGAGCCCGACCAGCACGCTCCCCACGAGCGCGTCGCGCAAGAGGAAGTTGGGGTTCAGGATCTCGCTGAAGGTGCTCATCGCGCCTCGCGCCGGGTCGGGGGCAGGAAGTCGGCGCGCTGTTCCGCCCCCAACACCTCCTCGGCGGGTCCCTTCACGGCCCGCCCGTCCTCGACCCAGATGACGGTGCCGATGTTGGCGCGCGCGCGCCGGAGCTGGTGGCTCACCAACACCACCGTGAGCCCCTCCGTGTGGAGCCGGCTGATCACCGCCATGATCGCGTCCTCGGCGGCCGGATCGACGCCCGCGGTCGGCTCGTCGAGCAGCATGATCTCGGGCTCGACCGCGAGCGCCCGCGCGATCAGGACGCGCTGCTTCTGCCCGCCCGACAGTGCCCAGAACGGCTGATCCTTGATCTCGGCGAGCCCGACTTGTCGCAGGCACTCGAGCGCCCGGGCATGCTCGCGCCGCCCGACCGGTCGGAACGGCGAGAGGCGCGCGTAGACGCCCATCAACACCACCTCGGCGACGGTGAGGGGGAAGATCTCGTCGAGCGTCTCCCGCTGCGGAACGTAGCCGGGCGGGCGGAGGCGGGGGTCGAACCCCCAGCGCACCGCGCCGGCCAGCACCGGCACCAGCCCGAGCACACCGCGCAAGAGCGTGGTCTTGCCGGCGCCGTTCGGCCCGAGAAGGGCGACGAACTCGCCGCGCTCGATGGTGAGCGAGACGTGCTCGAGGACCGCCCGTCCCTCGTAGCCGATGCTCGCATCTTCGAGCGTCAGCAGCGGCTCGCTCATCCCCCTCCTTTGACCGCTTGCAGCATCGTCCGCACGTTGTGGTCGACGAAACTGATGTAGTCGCTTGGTATCCGGCAAGCCCCCCGCCATCGCGGGCAGATCGACGAGCGTGGCGCCGGTCTGTTTGGCGATGGTCTCGGCGAGACCCGCCGGATATTGCAGCTCGCGAACGACGAGCTGCACCTTCTCGCGCTTCATCTGCTCCTCCAAGTCCGTGATGTGCGACGGCGTCGGGTCGACACCGGGACGAAGCTCGATCGTTCCCACCGCCTCCATCCCGAAGCGGTCCGCGAAGTAGAGCAGGTCGGGATGGTAGCTCACGAGCTTCACACCCTTGAGCGGCGCGGCCATCGTCTCCCAGCGCGCGATCGCGACGTCGAGCTCCGCGAGGTAGGCGTCCAGGTTCTTCTTGAAGGTGTCGGCGTACTGCGGGTACTTGCGCGACAGGCCATCCGCGATCGCCCGCGCCATGTCCTTGCCGCGCACCGGATCGAGATTGATGTGCGGGTTGCCCATCGGATGCTGATCGCCGAGTGAGCGATCGATCCTGGTCGGCACCTCGAGGGGCGTGACGTAGACCGAGGTGTCGATGTAGCCGGGGGCATCCCTCAGGATTCCCGGGTTGCGGGCGGCCTCCAGGAGGGCGGGCAGGAAGGCGTGTTCGGCCTCGAGGCCCAACAAGACGACCGCGTCGGCACGGTTCAGGAGAACGGCGAAGCTCGGTTTCATCGGGACCGCGTGGATGTCCTCGACACCGGTCGCGAGGCTCGAGACCTCGACGAGATCCCCGCCGACGTGGCGGGTCATGTCGGCGAGGTCGGGGATGGTGGCGACGACGCGGATCTTGTCGGCGCCGCGGGCCGGACCGGCCACCGTCAGGACGGCGGCCGCCAGCAACAACGTCACTATGCGTTTCATGTTCTCTTTCTCCTTCCTCAGCGGTCGCGGAAGCTGTGCACGTGGGAGCCGATGATGACCGTCCACTGCAGGAAGAACTGGTTCTCGTGATTGCCGGGAGCGTCGAGGTAGGTGTACTCGAGGCGGAGCCGCTGGAACTCGGACGCCCAGATGGTGAGGTAGGGCGAGTAGGCGCGCGTCGACGGCTCGCCGCCGTCGATGGCCTGGGCGTACTCGAAGAGGAAGCCGGGGTAGAAGCGGCGGGTGAGCCGGGCTTCGGCGTAGCTGTAGAGCCCGACCGCGTCGCGCAGCGTGAAGCGCAGCGGCTCGTCGGGGAAGCCGCCGATCGGGCGGTGCTCACGATTCAGGAGGACCTCGGTTCCCCACACGAAACCGCGGTAGCTCGCCTGGCTGAGCGGCGTGTAGCGATAGGTGAGGTCGGCGCCGATCAGATGACGTTCGTGGTCGTCGTCGATGGCGACCTTGGGCGTGTACGCGTAGCTGGCGCCGTAGTCGAGGCTCTGCTCGTCGGTGATGTTGAGGAAGCCGGCGAGCCGTCCGAGGTAGGTGAACTTCGAGAAGTCACGCGACACGGTGTTGTCGGCGCGGTCGTTCTCGGCGCCGAGCTTGTTGTAGAAGCCAGCGGTCAACGTCACGTACTGCGGCAGCGGCGCGAGCCAGTTGACCTCGAGGCCGTCCGCCTGCGACTCGCCACCGACGTACTCGTCGAGCACGCGGGGCCGGTTCACGAACGGGAGGTCGTGGTCGTGGAACTTCGAGAGTCGGCCGAAGTCGGCGAAGAAGCGGCCGCCCTTGACCGTGAGGTTGTAGGGCAGCGTCGTCGTGACGATCGCCGCCTCCTCGACTTCGATCCCGTCCGGCGTGCCGTTGATGATGCCGTAGGCGCGCGCGAACGGGTCGACGTTGGCGGAGATCCCGATCTCGCCCGAGCGGAACTCGTTGTTGGCGCGCTCGTGCTCCTGAGTACGAGAACACGTCGTCGACGATGAAGCCGATCGCCGGATTGAATTGCGACAGGAACGTCTTGTTGGCCGCCGTCAGCTGCGGCTGAATGCGGCGGGCCACGTCCTCCGCGACCTGCTGTCGCAGCTTCTCCTGGTCCGGCGGCGGCGGCGCGGCCACGGCTTGCGCCGGAGCTTTCTCGGCCGTGCTGCCCTTGGCGCCGATCTTCTCAAGCAGGCGCTCCTGCTGCTCCATCTTCTCCTGCATCTTCAGCATCTGGGCCTTCATCTCACGCAGCTCGTGCTGCATCTCCTGAACGGACGGATCCTCCGCCAACACCACGGGCGGGCAGATCACGAGCACGGCAACCAGCACCGCCACACGCATCCGCAGCAGCTTCCACGATAGTGCCATCGTCTCCTCCTTCGACGGTTCGACCGCCACGGGCGACGGTCGAGCGCGTGAAGGCGCGGACGTGGACGTGGCAGTACCTAGGAAACCAAGAGTGTCGAGGAGGACGAGGGCGGAGCGCGACCCGCGTTCGATGCGTGCACCCGGTGCGCGGGGGTTTCGAGAGTCAGTAAGGGTGTCTTCGCGAGCGAAAGCATCAACGCAATCACCGCGGGAGACGGAGTGACGACGGCGGGCGCATGGTGGGCCGCGATACAGACGGCGCAAGGTGCGGATGACGCACTGGCAGCGTGATGGTGGCCGCTGCTCACCAGGGGCACGAGCAGGAGCGCGACGAGAACCAGCCCTCTCATCTGCCGGGCGATGCGCCTGCCGCGAACCATCGCACCGCCTATACGGGCGCCGGAACAGGCTGTCAACGCGACTAGTAGCGTGCCGCGTTCGATCCGCGCAACGATCGCTCCATGTGCAGACTCTCGCGATCCATTCGTTCGTGGGGGCGGACCGCTGACCCATGGTGTAAGGCCGCTCACTGGATCGGCATTGCCTCGGTTCGGCGGCTCCGAGCGCTATGTGAACATCGAAAGAGGTGCCGCTCGAGCGGTAGACGCTCGGGGGCGGTGTGGAGCATGGAGCGGTGGAGCGGAAGCGCGGGCACGCGGCGCCTGTAACGTCGCGATCACGTGCGCGGGCGGCCTGGGCCGCGATCACGCTGACGGTCTTTACCGGATGCGGTGCAGCCGTGCATCGACCGGAGATCCGAGGGCCCGGCGTCGTGCACGAAGTGCGTCCGGGGGAAACCCTCTATCGGATCGGCAAGGCGTACGGCGTGTCTCCCGGCGAGCTCGTACGCGTCAACGCTCTCGCGGATCCCGACCGCGTCGAGGTCGGGCAACGGCTCTTCATCCCGGGCGGGAGCCGGGTGCTGCCGGTGAACGTCATCACCCCGGAGCAGGCGGTTCCGGAGGCCGCCGTACCATGCAACCTCCCGCACAACGAGGGCTCGTTCATCTGGCCGCTCCTGAACGGCAGAGTCACCTCGCCGTTCGGCCCGAGGCGGCATGGGTTCCATGACGGCATCGACATCGCCGCGCCCGCCGGCACGCCGGTGCGCGCCGCACGCGACGGCAGCGTCATCTACGCCGACACCCTGCGCGGCTACGGCAACGTCGTGATCGTCGAGCACGGCGGGGGCTACGCGACGATATACGCCCACAACCAAGAGAATCTGGTGCGGGTAGGCGACCGCGTGCGCCAAGGCGACGTGATCGCCCGCGTCGGGCAAACCGGCCGCACGTCCGATCCCAACCTCCACTTCGAGGTCAGGAAGGACAACGTCGCGCGGAATCCGATCGCGTTCCTGCCCGCCGCGTCGCTGCGAGAAGTCTTGCGGCAGGCGAACGAGCTTCACGCCTTGTTCCGCCCGCACGCCACGTCCTCCGGCCAGAGCCGCTCACGGTGAGACGTCGCGACCGCGTGGACGCTCGGGACGACGACGGCGACGGCGATGAGCAGGGCCCCCAGCGAGTCGAGGATGCGTCGCCGGTCAGCGCGAGCGCCCCCTCGTCGGACACGTTGTGGATGCCGTCGACGATCAAGCTGATGCTGTTGGACACCGCACCGGCCGCGAGATCGACGACGAGCGCAACCGTGCTCAACCACAAAGCGGAGACGAGCGCCGGGCGGCGATGCGACCTGGCTCGGCCATCACCGCGGGCAATTGGCGCTGACCGGCAAACCCGCCGCGAGACGCAGGACATTCACCCCATCCGTGACCGAGATGGTGCCGTTGCCGTCGACGTCGCAGCGCGCCGGCTCGCACACGCTCGACAACCCCGCGGCGGCGCGCAGCGTCTGCACTCCGTCGCTGACCGTCACCGTTCCGCTCGCGTCGGCGTCGGCGCAGATCCCGGGTGTCGGCGCCGGCGAGGGAGTGGGCCCGGTCAGATCGTAGATGGTCGTGGCGCCGTTCACGTCGGCGACGGTCGGTACGACGACGAAACAGGCGTCGCCGGGGAAAAACTCCTCCGACGACCGCATCAGAACATTGAAATTCCTTCCGCACTCGTCGGGGTGAGCGAGACCGAGCACGTGTCCGAGCTCGTGCGTGAGTGTCGCCTGGAAGTAGTTGGGCGTGAACGTGAACCGTTGATTCACCATGACGTTGGCGTCGATCAGCTGCCCAGCTTGCGACCCACTACTGAAGAAGATGCTGAGCGTGATGGCGAGGATGCGCGGGCCAAACGCGGTGCCGTCGCACAACGTGCTCCGGCCGCCGATCGAGGTACGACCGTCTTCCGTGTCGCAGAACGTGACCGGCGTCGCCGCAGTCGCTTCGACGAAGGTGAAGCGACCCGCAAGATCGCCGTTCCAAACGTTCGCAGCCGTACGGCAGAGCTCGACGCAGCTCGCCGGATCGCCACCGCAGTCGATCATCTTGTCGGCGTCCGTGAAGAAGCGGCAATCGAAGACGACGCTGGCGCTCGCCCACCGCACGCCGGGGTCGAGCTGACAGCCGTTCCCGCCGATGAACGCCGCGGCGTCGCCGGGCACGTCGGGACACGAGGCCTGCGCCTGCACGGGCGCCGCGGCAGAGGACACGCGGGCGGTCCGGACGCTGCCGAGAAAGTCCTCCAGGCCGGGCTCCCGATCGGTCGCGGTCGCGGCGGTCGCGCCACTCCTCATCCAAGCGCCGCCGCCGAGTCGCCGGCCGGCGCGGTCGCGAACCACCGCATCGGCGCGGCTCTCGCCGACGACTCGATAGAGGCCTTGGTTGAACCCGACGATCGGGCTCACCAGGCGCGGCTGCTGGTCGGCAGCGACGAGAAACACGTAGCGCTCTCCGACGGCGAGCTCCGGCATCCCTTCGATGCGTTGCCTGACGCCGCCCATCTCTCCTCCCGACATGCGAAGATCGACGGTCGCCGGCACGCTCCCCGCGACGCTCTCCTCGACGGCGACCGTGACGATCGTCTCGAAGTACGCCGGCGCGGCGGCGTTCCGGCGGGTCGCCACCGCCATGACCGTGCCGACGAAGATGCGGTCGGCGGTTGTCACCTGCGCCGCGAGGTCCAAACCCTCGACGACCGTCGCAACGGCGGGAGTGACGGCGGCCAAGCTTACGACAGCGGCCAGGAGAACGAGCGCGCGCGTCCCGGACGGCGCAACACTCGACCGCACCCCGGACGGGGCACGGGGGAATTGCCTCATGACGAAGCGGTATTCCTTCATAGCGAGTGCGTCAAGACGACCGCCAGAATTGAAACGTCAAGCGACCGCACGGCGTTCAGCGCCGCGGGGATGGCCCCAGCACGACTTCGGCGAGATCATCCGGTCGCAGCCACCGCCCGAACGCCGCCTCGACGTCGGCGGCGCCGAGTCGCAGGTAACGCGCGCCGGCACGCACGGGCTCGTCGAGCGGGAGGTCCTCCGCCGAGCGGGCGAGGAGGCCGCTCGCGATCTCGTCCTCGCTCGACTCGGCGAGCGGAATGCCGCTGAGGAGCAGCCGGCGGGCCTGGAGCAGCTCCGCCGGCTGCACGGGCGTCGTCCGCATCTCGTTGAGGTCGCGCGTGATGATGGAGCGGGCGCGCGCGACGTTCTCAGGGTCGCACGCGTATTCGAGCTCGATCATCCCGCGCGTCTTCCTCATGTGGAGCGACGAGCCGACGTGATAGACGAGGCCGCGCTGTTCCCGTAGGTCGCGATAGAGGCGGGTCGCGTAGAACGCGCCCGCGAGGACGTGGTTTCCGAGATCGAGCGCGTAGTAGTCGGGACTCGAGCGGGTGACGCCGACGGTCTCGGCGAGCCGCACGTCGTCCTGGACGCGGGTCGCATCAGGGACGGCGAGTCGCGCGGCGCCGTTCGGCGGCACGGGCGGGAGATCGGTCTCCGGCTCTCGGCCCGACGGCGGTCCAGCCACCGAACGATCGCTCGATCGCAACCCGCGCCTCCTCGGGCGTGATGGGTCCGATCACGACCATCGTCGTCAGGTCGGGGCGGTAGACACGGCGATGGTAGGCGCGGACATCGTCGAGGCGGAGCGACGTGATCGTCGACGGGATCGCCTGGCGGAGCGCCGGATCGTCCGCGGGCAGCAGAGCCTGCAGGAGCGCTCGCTTCGCGCGGTACTCCGGGCTCGCGAGCCGGCCGGGGAGCTCCGCCGCGAGCTGCGCGCGCACCGTCCGGAACGCATCCTCCGGAAGCCGGGGATGCATCACGTGATCCGCGAGGAGGGCGACGGCGCGCGCCAGATGGTCGCGCGAGCACGCGCACCGAGAAGTCCGTCGCCGCCGACTCCTCGGCGCCGATCTCGTCGAGCGCGCGCTCGAACGCAAGCCGATCGAGCGAACTGGTGCCGTAGCGAAAGAGCCGGTCCAGCACCTCGTCCACGCCTTCCTGCCCCGGCGGCGTCTCGAGGTCCGGCTCGTTGCGCACGTGGCCGTAGACGCTCACCGTCCGGCTCGACCGACGTCGGCTGGACGAGGAGGCGGAGGCCGTTCGGAAGCGTCGTATCGACGGGGTGGACGGCGGAAGGCGGCAATGTCGGGGCGCGCAGTGCCTTCTCGGCCCACGGCGGCAAGCGACACTCGCTCGGCATGCTCGGGAGCGAACGATTCCACACCGGCGGCGGCGTGGGCGGGTGCCGGCTCGCCGAGACGCATGCGGCGTGAGGACGGCGACGACCGCGTGCTCGGGATCGAGAAACGTGCGCGCGACGCGCTCGACGTCGGCGACGGTCACGGCCTCCACCGCGCGCACCACGTCGTCGGGGGAGGTGCGTCCTTCGAGCGCCACCGCCCGCGACCAGGCGATCGCGACGCCCTCGACGGACGTCTTCTCGAGCTCGGCGTTCGTGATCTCGTGCCGCTTGGCCGCCTCGACGAGGTCCACCGGCACCCCGTTCTGCAGCGTCTCCGCGAGGACGCGCCGCACGTCTGCGGCGACCGCCGCGCCGTCGGCGCCGCCCGGAAAGGCGGCTTCCCCGAAGGCGAGGCTCGCCGTCGGCATGCCCTCGATCGAGAAGTCGGTCTCGAGCGCCTTGCCGTCCGCGACGAGCGCGAACAGCGGAGCGCGACGGCTCGCGAGCACCGACGCCAGCACGCGAGCGGCCGCGTAGTCCGGCCCGTCGGCACCCGGCATGCGGAACGTGAGCAGCACGAGGCCGTAGGGTCGATCCGTCGCGAGCTCGATGCGCTCGGGCGTCACCGGCTCGAAATGGAACGCGGGCCGCTCCGGCAGCGTCTTCCGCGACAGCCCGCCGAACAGTCGCTCGACGGTGGCGAGGACCGCCTCGGGTTCGACGTCGCCCGCGATCACCAGGATCGCGTTGTTCGGCGCGTACCAAGTATCGTGGAAGCGGCGGAGCATCGCCGCCGTCGTCCGATCGAAGGACGGGCGCGTGCCGAGAGGCTCGAGCTCGTACGGCGTGCCCTTGAAGACCTCGGCGAGGGTCTTCTCGTAGGCGACGTACTCGGGGTTGGACAGATCCTGGGCGACCTCCTGCTCGATCGCGCCGCGCTCGTGACGCCAGAGATCGTCGGTGGCGAGGATGCCGCGCATGCGCGTCGCCTCGATGCGGAGTGGCAGCTCGACCTGGTCGGCGGGCACCGTGAAGTAGTACTGGGTCACCGTCTGCTGCGTATCGGCGTTGAATCGGCCGCCCATCGCCGCCGTGATGCTCGCGAGCTGGTCGGCCGACAAGCCGGGGCTGCCGCGGAACATCATGTGCTCGTGCGCGTGCGCGGTGCCCGGAAACCCTTGCCGGCGCCTCGACCGACCCGACGCGATAGTTGATCACCGTGGTCACGACCGGCGCGAGCGTGCTCGGCACCACGATCACCTGCAGGCCGTTGGCGAGCGTTCTCCGCACCACCTGCTGCGGCGCTACCGGCGTGAGGTGCGACCGCTCGCCGGGCGCGGAGCGCACGCCGACAGCGCGAGCACCAGCACGACGGCTTCGCGCGAGATCCGCACCGAGAAGGTCGTTTGTCGTTGTGGGGCTCATGTGGGCTTGTCTTTCGCGCGCTGCGCGGTCTCTTGTACCGGCGGCTGAGCCTGGCAGGAAGTAGATCGGCCTGCGGGCGATGTTGCGACATCCGGCAACGCCGCCTTCGGTTGATGATCCTCATCAAGACTACCGGTTTGCAACGTCAGCGGTCCCGGGCACCCAGTGGCGGAAAAAGCCTTCCAGGCCAACGCCCGAGATCCGTTCGCAGACCGCACGAAAGCTTGTGGTCGTCCAGGGCTCCGGCGCGGCAATCATGACCCGCAGGACGTCGTCGAGCCCGGTCTTGCCGCCGCTCTCCTTGCGGACTCTGAGGTCGAGCTGGTGCAGGACCGCGACCGCGTGTGCCGTCACCGCGCCCGTGGCAGCGGGAACGTCGAGCTTGCTGACCGCTTGTCCACGCCGCTCGATCCCGGTCAACGTCTTCCGATAGCGCTCGTGGCTGATCGTCCCGAGCGCACCAGCAGCTCGAGGGAGTAGCACTGCGCCAAGCCCTCGACGATCCAGTCCCCGCCGTCACCGGCGCGGGCATTCATCACCGTGTGCATCAGCTCATGGAGCAGCGGGCTGGTACCATCGTTGCCGATGAGCGGCCGTGCGGCGTGGACATAGAGCGAGCGCGGCCCCGAGAGCCCGCCGCGCCACATGGGATCGCCCGCACCGACCACCAGCAGCCGTTCGGAGAGGTGACCGACGCAGACTCTCGAGGGCCGGGAGCGTCCAGTGCACGAGCGCCAGCAGGTCATGCCGGCGCAGGCCCTGGCGCACGGGCCCGGCCACGATCACCCGCGTATTGCCGATGCGCTCGCGCAGCACGCCGAGTCGGCCGAAGACCAGCCAGCCGGTCGGCCGAACGAAGCGGCGGCGGGGGTTCTCAAGCCGATAGCCGCCGTCGCGATCGCGCTGAAAAGGGGTCGCCGCCGACCACTTGGGAGGCAGCTCGAACCGGAGGCGCGCCTGCGCTCGCGCGTCGACCCGGGTGCGCACACGCGCCGGCGGCACCACGTCGTCGCCACGCATGATCGCCCACGTATCGGTCATGTGGCTGTCGTAGCCGCCGCCGGCGCGCTGGTGATCGATCAGAAACGAATACCGCAGTGCTCCGCCTTCCTTCGGCGGCCGCCACCGCACGCCCCCTTGGACCTCTTCGATCTGGCCGTCGCCACTGAAGTGCTGGTAGCGCCCGGGCTTGGTGCGGAGCTCGATGGAGCGAACCCGATCGGCACCCTGGCCGAGCTGAATCGTGACCTCGGCGGTACGTTTCGCCGGGTCGAGACGCACCTCATAGAGCACCGAGTAGGGACCACCGACCGCGGCCACCGGGACGGACGGCAACAACATGAGCACGACCAGGACAGCGCCCAGGAAGGTGAACAATGGCCCGCGACGCGCATACCTTACCTGGGCGGCGAGGACCGTGATGGCTCCTCGGCACGACGCCAGCGTCATATCCGAACCCGCCTGCACCCTCATCAGAGTCTCTTCAACCTTCAGCGACCACTCGTTCGCTCACGGCAACGCTTCGATCACCACGTACATGAGGCCGGCACCCGCGACCGTCAACGCGAGGGTGGCGAGGGAAGCGTGATGCGCATGCGCCTCCGGCAGGATGTCGGAGGCGCCAATGTAGAGAAGAAAGCCTGCGAAGACACCGAGGTAGATCAGCAGGCCCGTGTCGGGCACGTGCAGCAGCAACGTCACCGCAGCACCGACGAGCGGCATCACCGTGTCGAGGAGGAGCAGGAGCAAGGATCGGCGATGCGTGTTGCCGTGGCTGAGCATCAACGACACGGTATTGAGCCCGTCGATGAAGTCGTGGGTGATGATCGCGATGGCGACCGCCATGCCCGGGCGATTGCCGATCTGAAACGCCAGACCGATGGCCATGCCGTCGGTGAAACTGTGCAGAGCAAGTGCGAGCGCAGACGCGAGCCCGACCGTCGGGTGGTGATGTCCGGCGGCGTATTCGTGTTCGTGCGCGGTGTGCACGAGCAGCATCTTCTCGACGGTGTGAAAGACGAGAAACCCTACGACGAGCGCGATCATCGGCACCTTGAAGTCGGTCCCGGTGGCATGTGCCAAGGCGGCAATCTCGGGGAGCACGTCGAAGGCGACGACGCCCAGGATGATGCCCGCGCTGAAGCCGAGGATGCGATGCAATCGGTCGCGGTGTCGAAATGCGAACAGACCACCGAGCAGGGTGGACACCGAGGTGGAACCGGTCAAGAGAACGACGACCGACACCGTGCTCACGTGCCGCTCACGTGCGCGCGGAGTTTCCCAGCGATGGAACGATGCCATGGGCTGCTCAACTGGCACGCGGATCGTCGCTGTCGCCGCCCTCATGAGATCTTCCTGGAGAACCCTCCACTGGCGTGGGCCCGCCCGACCTCACGTCGAGCGTGCGCAAGAGCCTGCCGCTGTTCAGCACGACCGCCAGGACGCCCGCGCTCTGCGCCGCCGCCGCCATGATCGGTCCGAGCCAGCCGGCCGCCGCCAACGCCATGCTCGCGGCGCTGCCCCCGAGCGCGAGCACCGCGTTCCAGGTCATGACGGCGCGCACGCGATCGGCGAGACGGATCAGCTCCGGCAGCGCCGCCAGGTCCGGACGAAGGAGCGCGATGTCCGCACCACCGAGCGCGACCTCGTTGACGCCGAGGTGCCGCCCGAGCCGACCGCCACCCCGACGTCGGCGCCCGCGAGCGCGAGCGCGTCGTTGATCCCGTCACCCACCATCATGACGACGCGGCCGGCCGCCTGCTCGGCATGGACACGGGCGAGCTTGTGATCGGGGTGGACCTCCGCCTCGAAGTCGTCGAGCCCGAGCTCGCTCGCGACCTCGACGGCGATCGAAGTGCGATCGCCGGTCAGCGAGAATCGACCCTGGAAACACCGATCGCTCGGACCTCGTCGATGGCGGCGCGCGCGTCGCCGCGCGGCGGATCGTACAGCTCGATTCGGCCGAGCAGGCGCGCGTCCTCCGACACCCAAACGACCGTTCCGGCGTCGACCTCGGGAATGTTCGCGACGTTCGCGACCTCGCGGAGCCAGCAGGCGCGTCCGATCCGCAACGTGCCGTCGCGAGGTTTCCGCGGCGACCCCGAGCCCCGGAAACTCCCGGACCACGTCCGGTGCCTCGGCCGCGACGCCGCGCGCCTCGACCTCGGCAACGATCGCTCGCGACACCGGATGGATCGATCCTCGGCCGCAGCTGGGCGGCCGCCGCGAGCACGTCTTCCTCGGAAACGCCGTCCACCGGCACAATCGCCCGCACGGCCTGAATCCCCTGGGTGACGGTCCCGGTCTTGTCCAAGAGCAGCGTGTCCACCTCGCCGATGCGCTCCAGGAAGCGGGCGCTCTTGAGGAGGATGCCGCCTCGGCTCGCGGCGGTCATGGCCGCGACCATGGCGGCGGGACCCGCCAGCAGAAGGGCCGTCGGGCAGGCGACGACGAGGACCGCGATCGCCCGCTGCGGGTCGGCGGTGAAGAACAAGACGGTCGCGGCGATGGTCAGCACCACGGGCAGGTAGTCCCGCGAGGCGGCGTCGAACACGCGGAGAAAAGGAATCCGCGCCTGCTCCACGTCCGCCAGCGTCTGCACTACGCGCCCAAGGAGGGAGCGGGCGCCGCTCGCCAGCACCTCGATGCGTACCAGCCCGCCCACGTTGCGCATGCCGGCAAAGACCTTCGAACCGGGGCCGATGTCGTCGAGGCGGGACTCTCCGGTCACGGCCGCGCCGTCGAGGCTCGAGGTTCCGGTCAGGACCGTGCCGTCAGCCGCGAAGATCTCACCGGGACGCACCACGATGACGTCGCCGCTTCGGATCGCTTCGACCGACACCGTGTCCTCGCCGCTCTCGGTCTCGCGTTGCGCCGTCACGGCGCGCAGACGCCGGATTCCCTCCAGCGCCGCCAGCACCCCGAGCGAGCTCCGCTCCTCGAAGAGCCGCCCGACTTCCATCACTGCCGGAATGAGAACCGCCGTTCCGAAGGCGCCGCCAGCCATCGCCGCGAGGATCGCGAGCGCGACCAGCGGCTCGGTCGCGGACGGCACGCGCGGATCGAAGAGCGCCCGGAGGCCGCGGGCGAGGACCGGCGCGCCGACGACCAGCGCTGCCATCGCCTTCCCGGCCTCCGCCAATTGCATCTGGTCGGGAGCGAGGCGTCCCATCACCGTGGCCACCGCCAGGAGCGACACGCCCGCGACGGTCGCGACCAGCCGCAGCGTCAGCGCCCGGCGATCCTCGTCGTTCATCAGCGCCACGGCCGGCGGCTCGGCGGGAAAACCCGCAGCGATGACGGACCCGCCGGTCATGGAACGTTCTCGGACGGCAACGTGATCCGAAGCCCGGAATAGCGGCCGCCGACCGGCGGAGGCAGGATCTCGCGTTTCGCAGCGACCGGAATGATGCGCGCCAGGGCGTCTCGATACAGTCGCTCACGGACGACGGTGGGGCTCCGCCGATACTCGGCGGCCAAGGCCTTGAACGCCGTCGCGTCCGCCTCGGCGGTCGCGCGGGTATCGACGGCGTACTTGGTCGCGGCCGAGCGGCTCTCGGCTGCGTTCGATTCGGCGGCAGGGAGCGCGCTCGCCCGTGCCGTCTGTGCGTCGTCCTTCTTGGTTTGCGCCGCGATCACCGCGCTCTGCACCGCGGTGAATGCGGCGGCCACGGCCGTGGGGGGCCCAAGTGCCGTGAGCTCCAACGAAACGATCGCGATCCCGAGCCCGGCCGCGTCGAGGCCGGCCTGAGCCCGCGCTCGCACCGCATCGACGAGCTCGGAGCGGCCCTCGGTGAGAATGTCGTCGACGCCTCGGCCGCCGACCGCGCGCACCGCTTCGGACGTCACGACGTCAATCAGCACCCGCTCGGGCTCGCTCGGCCCGAGCAGGAACGCGATCGGGTCGGCGACGCGGTAGTGCACCTCGAAGCGGGCATGCACGATGTTGTGGTCTCCGGTGAGGGCGTAGCCGACGCGCACGGGATCGATCGTACGGGCCGTCGGCAGGCTCACCTCGCCAGCCGGAGGTGCCAACGTGCCGAGATCGGTCTCGTAGACCCGCTTCACGTTGACGCGCACCACGTCGTCGATGGGAGGGGGAAGCGCGAACACGAGCCCAGGACCATGGATCGCCGAGGCCGATCCCTCTCCGACTATGCGACCGAAGCGCCGAACGATGCCGACCTCGTGCGGTCCGACGATCGTGACGCCCGAGCCGAGGTAGAGCAGCACCATCACGATCACCCAGAGATGGATGCGGGCGAAGACCGCGGCGAGAATCCCGCCGACCGGTTCCAGGACCCGCCGCCAGAGACCGCGGCGACGGCGCCGCCCCGGCGGCGGCACGGCGGTCACGGCTGCGAGCCCTTCAGGAGCGACAGCGGTTCCGCATCGGTGCGCAGCACGAGCGTCGTCCCGTACCCCACGATCTTGCCGAGGCTCTCGAGCGCGCGGGTGAAACGATAGAGGTCGGGGTCTTGGCTGTGGGCCTCGGCGTAGATGCGGGCCGCTTCCGCGTCCGCTTCGCCGCGGATGCGGGCCGCGTCCTCGGTCGCCTCGGCCTGGATCTTCGCCACCTCCAAGCTCGTCTCGGCACGGATGCGCGACGCCTCCTTCGCCCCTTCCGCGGTGAAACGCGCGGCGTATTGACGCCGCTCGGCGCGCATCTGATCGAACACGTACGAGATGTTCTGCTCGGGGAGCGACAGCCGCATGAGCGCGACCCGGTCGATGCTCATGCCGTAGCTCTGCGAGGCGGTGGGGGCGGTGGCGGCGAGGAGATCGCGCTCGATCTCCTCGGTATGGAGATCCGCGAGCGTCGTCGACGTGAGAGCGGAGAGATCGTAATGGCCCATCACCCCGATGGCGGCATTGGCGAGGAGGCTCGTCAACGGGGACAAGGCGCGATCCATCGTTCCGACGGCTTGCACGAAGCGGAGCGGGTCCTCGATGTGCCAGAGCGCGTAGTTCACGATCACCACGTTCTTCTTGTCGCGGGTGAGCATCTCGGTGAGCCCGGTCTCGAGCACCTGGCGCCGCATGTCGAGTCGAACCACGACCTCGATCGGCCACGGGAGATTCCCGTGCAGTCCGGCCGTCCGATCGACCCGCACCGGGCGCCCGAATCGCACCACCAGCGTGGTCTCGCCTTCCCGGGTCACGTGGGCGCACGCGGACCAGAGCACGGCGAGCAGCGCGGCCCCGCCGAGGCCGATCCGCAACACGTGGCGGACGTTCATTTCACGAGCCACAACTTCGCTCCATCCCGTTCCAGCCGGTCGTCCAGGATCGTCAATTGACGGCCTTGCAGGGCTCCCTCGAGAGCCTCGAGACGACGGCGGTACTGGAACAATTTGGGTTCCGCGGCGAACGAGGCCCGGATGCCGCTGAACACCTGCGCGGCCCCGCGCGCGGTCGCGACCGTTCCGACGGCGTCGGCCTCGGCCTGCGAGGTGGCATCCAACGCCGCGGCCGTGGCCCCGGGGACGTCTCGCTCGGCCTCCGCGCGGGCCCCGATCACGAGCGTGTCGCGCCCCACCTGCGCGCTCACCACCGCCTCGTACTCGGCGGCGACGACGACTGGCGGATGCATGCCCCCGACCGTCATGTCGAGGATCTCGACCCCGAGCTCCAACGCGTCCGCATCGGTCTGCACGGCGACGGCGACGTCGTGCGTGAAGCCGGCGAGGTTCTCTGACAAGACCTGATCGAGCGACCGATCGACGGTCCGATGGGTGACGGCGGCGTCGACGAGGCTGCGGAGCATCGCCGGAACGTCGGCGTTCGCCGTCAGGTAGCGACGGAAGTCGCCGATCCGGTATCGGACGGCGCCGTCGATGTCGACCAGGTCCCGACCGTTGCCAAGGAGGAAATTGACCTCGTTGCTTTCGTGTTGCCGCGCCCACAACACGTTCTCCGGTCCGGCTTCCGCCTCGCTCTCAGCCGGCTCGCTCTCGTGGCCGACCGGGATCGCGAGCACACGCGCCGTCGATGCGCGGCGCACGCGGTCGACCGGCCATGGGAAGTGCAGGTGCAGCCCGGGACCGAGGGGCGCGCCCGGGAGGATCCGGCCGAAGCGCTCGACCACGCCCTGCTCGTGAAGCTTCACTTGAGTCAGGCTCGTGGCGAGCCAGCCGATGAAGAGCGCGACGATCGCCAGCGGTTCGATGCCGTTTCGCACCACGCGGATCGCCCACGAGCCGCGAAGATCGACGCCGAGGAAGCGCTCGGTCGCATCGAGTGCGCTGGCGAGCGGATTGGCGCGGCTGCCGAGGACCCGGATCACGGCGAGGTTCGCCAAGGGCAAGGGCGCATCCACGTCGTCGAGCCACGCCTTCATGTCGCAGCCGAACGCGTTCAACGCGACGGCGACGATCGTGAGCCCCCCGATCCAACTCGCACCCGCCGCCCATGGTCCCGTCGGGTCCAACCAGCGACCCAGCTCGCTCAACACCGGGAGAGCCGCCTGCCACACGCCGATCCGGGCCCATCCCGCCAGTGCCGGCGCTTCCGGCAGGTCGGCAGGCGCAAGCGACGAGAAGTATCGAGCCAAGAGCCACGAGATCGCTGCCAGCACGAGCGGAGCCAGCGCCGCACTCGGAGCGACGGCGACGGCGGCGGTCGGCGGGGACGGCCACCCATTCTCCGCGAGCGCGCATACTCCGGCGCTTAGGAAGAGCACCGCGACGACGTTCTTCGGATCGACGGAGGTCGGAAGCCTCTCCACGATCGGGATGCCGGCGGCCCGCGTCCACTCGACCCCCGCCACCATCGCACAGACCACCGCCCACACGAGCGCGAACATCCCGGCAGCGCCGGCGGCGGGCATGTATCCCGCCAGGTCAGCCGTGATGATCAGCGCGCCGGCACCGAGGAGGACACCTGCAACCGATGCGACGAATCTCGACGACTCACTGCCCCTGGACGGCAATCGCGCTTCCAATCACCCGCCACTCACGTCCGCGCGGGCGCGGCACTGGTACGGCCATGGTCGTGGATGTCATCGCCACTCGTAATCCGGAGCGACGAAAATCCAACGATCCGTCGATGACGACCGGTGAACGGGCGAATCCGACGGTTCGTCGAACGGACCTGGCGCGCCATGCCAGGCGCGATGACCTCTCGCATGACACGTGCGCCTACAAAACGGTTGCCGCGGCGCGGCCTCCGTCCCGAAGCTTCTAAGCTAATGTGGCGCTCCGCCTCATATTTTTGCTTGCATCCTGGGATTTTTCGTGTAGAAGCGCCCGGAGCCGTTTTGGACTGGTAGAGCCGTGGACCGGCCCGGTACCGTTCGTAGGGTGGGTGGATTGGTCGACGGGGATTCAGGGGGTGTGATGACGAACGCGTGGGGAAACGGGTGGGTCCGCCGTGGCGGTCCGCACATCCTGCTCCCGCTGGTTGCGATGCTGGTCAGTGGCTGCTTTCACGTCGGTCCGAGTGCCAAGCAGGCGATGACGAGCGCCGCCCCAGGAGCGGACGCAGCGGCCCTGGCGGAAGCGCATGCCGGGCACCACAAAGGCGATCCTGGGACTCCCTTCGACGTCCAGAACCCGGCGGTCCAGAGCCGGGTCACCGCCTTCCAGACCCATCTGCGGGGGTTCTTCGACGACGCCCTCTCGCGTGGCGCCAAATATCTGCCATCGATGCGCGACATCCTGGTGCGCGAAGGTCTTCCGGCCGAGCTCGCCTACCTTCCCCTCATTGAAAGCGGCTACCGTCCGAAGGCCGTCTCCCCGGCCGGCGCCGCCGGACCCTGGCAGTTCATTCCGGAAACCGGCCGGCGCTACGGCCTCCGCATCGATTCGCTCGTCGACGAGCGCCGCGACCCCATCAAGTCGACGCAAGCCGCCTCGCAATATCTGAAGGATCTCCACGAGATGTTCGGCGACTGGGAGCTCTCGCTCGCCGCCTACAATACCGGTGAGTATCGCGTCGCCCGCATCCTCGCCGACAAGAAGGACGTCGAAGACTACTGGGACATGCGCGAGCGCGGATATCTGCCGAGTGAAACCTCCGCGTACGTGCCGAAGTTCCTCGCCGCCGTGCAGATCGCCCGCGCGCCCGAGGACTACGGCTTCGAGGCCCCGACCGCGACGGACACCCGCGAGCACTACGAGATGGTCGACGTCGACCGCCAGGTATCGCTCCGCGCGGTCGCCGACATGTGCGGGGTCTCTGCTTCCGAGCTCGCCGAGCTGAACCCGGCCCTCCGGAGCAGCGTCACACCGAGCGGCTATTCCCTGCGCGTGCCCGCCGGCAAGGCCGAGCCGGTACGCATCGGACTTGCGACGTACGTCGCGCCGGTGCACGCGCGCCGCGAGGTCGTGCGGACGGCGCGCGGCGAACGGAGCGGCCGCAGCATCGCCCGCGGCAGTCGGAGCACGGCGGTGGCGCAAGGCCGGCGGAGCGCGGAGCGCGTCGCGGGAACGGCACCGCAGCGCTATCGCCGGAACGACGGCAATGGAGTGCAGACGGCGCGTTCCGGGTCGGCACCGATACGGGAGGCGAAGCTCACCACCGCCAAGGGCACCTCGCGTTCCAAGAAGTCCGCCGAGAAGCCCGCCGACGCGCGAGCCAAGGCGACGCCGCGCACCAAGTCGAAGCGCACGACGAAACACCGCGGATAGGCGCGCTCGCAGCCCGACGACCCGTCGCCGCTACTCGGCGGCGAGCGTCGTCAGATAGCGGAGCAGCGTGCGGACGCCGAAGCCGGTGCCGCCCTTCGGCGCGTACGGCAAGCCCTTCTCGAGAAACGCCGGGCCGGCGATGTCGAGGTGGACCCACGGCGTCGTCCCGACGAACTCCTGGAGAAAGAGCGCCGCGGTGATGCTGCCGGCATGGCCGCCGCCGATGTTCTTCAAATCGGCGACCGCGCTCTTGATGTCGTCCTTGTACTCGGCGACGAGCGGCATCTGCCACAGCGGCTCGCCGGTCTCGCTGGCGACGGTGAGCAGGCGATCCGCCAGCGCTTGGTCGTTGGCGAACAGGCCGGCGACCTGCGTCCCGAGTGCGACCATGCACGCACCGGTCAGCGTCGCGAGGTCGATGATCGCGTCGGGCTTGGTCTCGGCCGCGAGCATGAGCGCATCGGCGAGGACCAGACGGCCCTCGGCGTCGGTGTTCAGCACCTCGACGGTCTTGTCGTTCCGGAAACGGATGACGTCACCCGGCTTCTGCGCCTTTCCGCCCGGCAGATTCTCGGTGATCGGGATGAAGCCGTCGACGTCGACCGCGGGCTCCAAACGCCCGAGCGCGGTCATCGTCCCGAGCACGGCGGCAGCACCGGCCATGTCGCACTTCATCGTTTCCATGCTCTTCGCGGGCTTGAGGGAGAGACCGCCCGAATCGAAGGTGATCCCCTTGCCGACGAGGGCGACGCGGCGCTTCGCGCCCTTGCCGCGGTATCGCAGGTGCACGAAGCGCGGCTCCTCGTTGCTGCCGCGCGCGACCGCGACGAGGCCTGCGAGCTTCTCGCTCGCGATGCGCTTCGGCTCCCACACCTCGACCTCGATACCGGCTTCTTTGCCGAGCTTCTTGGCGAGATCCGCGAGATACGTCGGCGTCTTCACCGCCGCCGGCTCGTTCACGAGATCGCGGGCGAGCGTCACGCCGGCGAGGCCGACCGCGATCGCGTGCCAGAGCGGCTCGAGGCTCTTCTCGGCGGGCGGCGCGGCCGCGACGAAGGTGAGCTCGGCGACCGCGGGCGCGACGTCGCCCTCGGCTTTGTACTTGCCGAAGCGGTACGCGGCGAGCTCGAAACCCTCGACGAACGCGGCGAGCTGCGGCGGGTCGACGAGGCGCGCGCCGCACGCGACGACCACCCGCGTCGCACCGACGGTGCCGGCGAGATGGCGCGACTGCCCGCCCGCCCGCCGCCATGCTTCGGCGTCGAGTCGCGCCGCATCGCCGAGCCCGACGAGCGCCATCGCTTGCCGACGCGGACCCTGAAGCGGCAGCACGTTCGCCTGTCCCGTGCGACCGCGGAAGCGCGCCCCGGCGATCGCGCGCTTGAGACTCGCGCCACCGACGCGGCGGGCGAGCGCGCGAACGTCGCGACCGTCCTCTTCGCCTGCTGCCACCGGAACGATCACGACGTCGGCCGCAATCGCCGTCGCCTCACCACCACGCACGCGGATCTTCATCGCACGGCTTGTAGCTCGCCTGCCGACCGCGGCGCAATTACACGAGCGTGCGGCGTGCGGTTGCAGCGCCGTGCCGCGCCCGATACCGTTCGCCGCCATGTCGTCGCGCTGCGGGTGGCTCGTCGCGGTCGTCCTGGTCGTCGTCGCCGGCGCCTGCAACCGCGACGGGTCCACGCACGAGTTCGCGGTCGCGCTGCTGAATCCCGGTCCGATCAGCGACGCCGGCTGGAACGCCTCCGCCTACGAGGGACTGCTCGCCGTGCGCGATCAGCTCGGAGCGGAGATCAGCCAGTCCGAGACCAAGACGCCACCGGAGTTCGAGCAGGCGTTCCGGGACTACGCACGGCGCGGCTTTCGTCTCGTGATCGGCCACGGTTTCGAGTTCCAGGACGCGGCGGCGAAAGTGGCCCCGGATTTCCCGTCGACCGTCTTCCTCACGACGTCCGGCAACACCGTGCGTCCGAACGTCGCCCCCATCGTGTTCCGGCTCGAGGAGGCGACGTTCGTCCTGGGCGAGCTCGCCGCTCGCATGGCGCCGGACGGCGGCGCGTGCGCGGTCGGCGGCATGGAGATCCCGTCGGTGAAAAGCACGTTCCTCGCCTTTCAGGCCGGTGCGGCACGGGTACGGAAGGATTATCCGGTGACCATCTCCTATCTCGGCAATTGGGACGACGTCGGCGCGGCCCGGACGGCGACGCTCGCGCTCATCGACCGCGGCTGCCGCTTCGTGCTGCAGAATGCCGACGCGGCCGGACCCGGCGTCTTCCAAGCCGCCGCCGAGCGCGGAATCTACGCCTTCGGGTCGAATCGCGCCCAGCACGAGGTGGCGCCGACGGCGGTGCTCGCGAGCGCCACGATCGACATCCCGGCGGCGTTCGTCGCCGTCGCGCGCGAGGTGAAGGACGGCACCTTCAAGAGCCGCATCCTCGAGGAGCACATGGCCGACGGCGCGATCGCGGTCGTCTACAACCCGGCGCTCGCGAGCAAGATCCCGGCGGACGTACGCACGGCCGTCGATCAGACCGAGGCCGCGATTCGCGCCGGCTCGCTGCAGGTCCCGACCGCGGAGTTCTGAGCGTCGGCGCTCTGCGTGTCCGGCCCGCGATGATACCGCTCCGGCTCTCGCTGCACGGGCTTTGCAAGCGCTACGGCAGCTTCAGCGCGCTCGCGCCGCTCGACCTCGAGCTGCCGGCGGGCAGCATCCACGGCATTCTCGGCGAGAACGGCGCCGGAAAATCCACCCTCGTCCGGCTGGTGGCGGGGTCCATCGCCGCCGACAGCGGGACGATGGCCGTCGAAGGACGCCCGCTCCCCGACGGCGACCCGCGCGCCGCCCGCGCCGCCGGGATCGGCGTCGTGCACCAGCATTTCGCCCTCGTCGGCGCCCTGACGGTCGCCGAGAATCTCGCGCTCGGCCGACCGGAGGCGACGGGCGCATGGCCTGCGCCGGCGCGGCTCGCCGCCGACGCGCGCGCGCTCGCCGCGACTCATGGGCTCGACATCGGCGATCCCACGGTGCCGTGCGGTACGCTTCCGGTCGGCATGCAGGCGCGGATCGAGATCCTGCGGGCGCTTTCCGCGAAGCCGCGCGTGCTGCTGCTCGACGAGCCGACCGCCGTGCTCACGCCGCCCGAGATCGACGAGCTCTTCGCGAGCCTCCGTCGTCTCCGCGCCGAGGGCATGCTCGTCCTGTTCGTCACCCACAAGCTCGACGAAGCGCTCGGGCTCTGCGATGCGGTGACCGTCCTGCGAGGCGGACGGCATATCCGGACGACGGCGGCGCGTGACGTCTCGGCGCGTGCGCTCGCGGCGCTCATGGTGGGTGACGACGCGGTACCGACGGCGCGGACACGGTCGCCGGGGGCGGGCCCCGAGAGCACCGAGCCGCTGGCGCTCGTGGTGCGCGGCATCGCGACCGCTGCGGCACGCGGACGCGTCGCGATCGCGGGGATCGATCTCGCGATCGCGGCCGGGGAGGTGTGCGGCGTCGCGGGCGTCGACGGCAACGGCCAGGACGATCTCGCCGGCGCGCTCGCGGGCGTGCTGCCCCGCCGCGGCACCCTCGTCGTGCACGGCACGACGCTCGCGCCCGGCGACGTACCCGCAGCGATTGCCGCGGGCCTCGCGCTCATTCCCGGCGATCGCCGCCGCGAAGCCCTCGCCGCCAACCTGGCGATCTGGGAGAACGCGATTCTCGCGGCGCCGCTCCTCGCGCGCTTCAGCGACCGCGGCCGGCTCGACGTCGCACGCGCGCGCGCGTTCGGAGCCGCGCTCGTGCGTACGTATCGCGTTGCGGCGCCCGACCTCGCCCAATCGATCGGGACGTTGTCGGGCGGCAACCAACAGCGGGTCGTCATCGGCCGGGCGTTGGCGACCGCACCGCGGGTGCTGATCGCCGTGAATCCGACGCGCGGACTCGACATCGCGGCGACGGCCCACGTGCACGCCATGCTCGCCGCTGCGGCCGCGACCGGCACGGCGGTGCTGCTCTTCTCGACGGACCTCGACGAGCTTGCCGCGGTCTCCGATCGGCTGTTCGTGCTCTATCGCGGGCGCCTCGCCGGGCCGGTGGCACCGGCCGATCGGGCTCGCGTCGGCGCATTGATGGCGGGCCTCGCATGACGGGAATCGCCGTCCGGAGTCTCGTCCGCCCGACCCTCGTCGCCGCAACCGCGCTCGCGCTGAGCGGCGCCGTGCTCGCCGCTGCCGGCGCGAACCCGGCGACGGCGCTCGCTGCCCTCGTCCGCGGCGCGGTCGGCGACGGCTTCGCACTCGTCGACACGTTGCTGAAGAGCTGCCCGCTCGTGCTGACGGGGCTCGCGGTCGCCATCGCGTTCCGGAGCGGCGTCTGGAACATCGGGGCCGACGGCCAGCTCCTGATGGGAGCCCTTGCCGCGACCGCCGCCGCGCACGTCGCGGGGGATCGTGGCGTCGCGCTGACTTTCGTCGCGGTTCTCGCGGCGGGTGTCGCCGCGGGCGCGCTCTGGGCCGGGCTCGCCACCGCGCTGAAGCTCCGCCGCAACGTGAGCGAGGTCATCGCGACGATCATGCTGAACTTCGTCGCGGCCCACCTCGTTGGCTTCGCGGTGCACGGTCCGCTCATGGAGGCCGGCGCGCGCTATCCGCAAAGTGATCCGCTGCCGGCGGCGGCGCGCCTGCCCATGCTCGGCGCCGGTCTCCACGTCGGCATCGTCATCGCCGCGTTGCTCGTCCCGGCGACGTGGTTCGTTCTCCACCGCACGACGCTCGGCTTCCGCTGGCGAGCGACCGGCGACAACTTCCACGCGACGCACCTCGCCGGCCTCGCCCCGGGTCGGGCCATGATGAGCGCGATGCTCGTGAGCGGCGGGCTCGCCGGTCTCGCGGGAGCAATCGAGGTGACCGGCGTCACCGGCCGCCTCTTCGAGCAGTTCTCGAGCGGGCAGGGCTATACGGCGATCGCGGTGGCCCTGCTCGCGCGCCTCTCGCCCGGCGGCGTCGCTGCGTCGGCGCTCTTCTTCGGCGCGCTCGCCGCCGGCTCGGGATCGATGCAGCGGAGCGCCGGGGTCTCGGCGGTCTTCGTCTCGATCGTCCAGGCGACCGTGATCTTCGCGCTCCTTGCCGCCGACGCCCCTCGGCTCACGCGGAGCGTCCCCACCGAGACCGACGGCCGCGAGGCCCGTCCGGCATGACGGAGACGCTGCTCGCGCTCGCGGGGTCGGCGCTCGCGCTCGGCGCGCCCTTGCTGTTCGCGGCCCTCGGCGAGCTCGTGTGCGAGCGTGCCGGCGTGCTCAACATCGGGGTGGAGGGGCTGATGCTGACCGGGGCGTTCGCCGGCTTCCTCGGCTGCTGGATGACCGGCAGTCCCGTCGTCGGCATGGCGATCGCCGGAGCGGCGGCGACGGTACTGGGTCTCGGGCTCGCGCTCTGGGTGGTCGGGCTCGATGCCGATCAGGTGGTCGCCGGCGCGGCATTGAACATCTTGGCGTTCGGGCTCACCGGCGTCGCGTATCGTGCCGTCTTCGGCGTGACCGGGTCCGCGCTCGCGGTCGCGACGTTCGCGCCGCTGGCGATCGGCGGCGACGCGGCATGGCTGGCGCCGTTCCGCCAACCGGTGCCGGTCTACGTGGCACTCGGGCTCGTGCCGATCGTGTGGCTCGCGCTCGCCCGCACCCGCCTCGGCCTCGAGCTCCGCGCCGTCGGCGAGGCACCCGATGCGGCCGCGAGCCTCGGGATACCGGTCGGTGCAATGCGGGTGGGCGCGATCGCCGTCGCGGCGTTCCTGGCGGGCATCGGGGGCGGCTACCTGTCGCTCGCCTACTCCAACACCTTCGTCGAAGGCATGTCGGCCGGGCGCGGGTTCATCGCGCTCGCGATCGTCGTGTTCGGCCGCTGGCGTCCACTCGGCATCCTCGCCGGCTCGCTCCTCTTCGGAGCCGCGAGCGCCGGGCAGTTCCATCTGCAGGCGGCCGGCTTCGCCGTGTCGTATCACTTGCTCCTGATGCTGCCCTACGTGCTCACGCTGGCGGTGCTCGCCTTCGCGAGCGGCACCAGCGCCGCCCCCGCGGCGCTCGGACGCCGCCGCAGCGCGGACGCGCAATGATGGTCGAGAAGATCGAGCCGTGAGGCTCGGTCGAATAGTCTCGGGCGGCCAAACCGGCGTCGATCGCGCCGCGCTCGACGTCGCGATCGCCTGCGGCGTACCGCACGGCGGTTGGTGCCCGCGCGGGCGGCGCGCCGAGGACGGGCGCATCCCCGACCGCTACCATCTTCGCGAGCACGCGTCGCCGGAATATACCGTGCGAACCGAGCGCAACGTCGTCGATTCCGACGCGACGCTGGTGCTGGCGGTCGGCCCGCCGGGCGACGGCACCGCGCTCACCGTGCGCCTGGCCGCGCACCATGGGCGCCCGTGCCTGGTCGTCGATCTCGACGACGCCTCACCGCCGGCGGCGGTCGTCGCATGGCTCGCGGAGCACGACGTGCGCGTCCTGAACGTCGCGGGGCCTCGCGAGAGCACGCTCCCTGGGATACATCGACGTGCGGCGGCCTTCTTCGAGCCCGTGGTACGCGCGGCCGCCGTGGGAGACTGAGCCATTTCTTCCCTGGTACACGAGGACGTCGACGCGGCGGCCACGCTGATCGCCGGCGCACGCCTGCTCGTCGTGCTGACCGGTGCCGGCATCAGCACCGAATCCGGCATCCCCGACTTTCGGAGTCCCGGCGGCCTCTGGACCCGCTACGACCCGACCAAGCTCACCTTCGATCGTTTCTGCGCGAGCGCCGAAACGCGGCGCCTCTACTGGGAGATGGGGAACGAGCTCTATCCCGCGCTGCGCGCGGCGCAACCGAACACGGCGCATCGCGTGCTCGCGGCCCTCGAGCGGCGCGGCGGTCTCCTCCGCATCGTGACGCAGAACGTGGACGGCTTGCACCAGAAAGCGGGAAGCTCGCCCGCCGTGATGATCGAGATTCACGGCACCGCGCTCGAGGTCGGATGTCTGCAATGCGGTGCACGGCAGGACCGCGGGCCCGTCCAGGCGCGTTTCGCGGCCGGCGAGCACGACCTTCGCTGCGACTGCGGCGGTCTCCTGAAGCCGGCGACGATCTCCTTCGGGCAAGCGATGCCGGAGCGCGAGACGGCGCAGGCATTCGCGGACGCCGCCGCCGCCGACGTCTTTCTCGTGATCGGCTCGTCGCTCGTGGTCTATCCGGCCGCCGGGTTGCCGCGTGTCGCAGTACAAAACGGAGTGCCGCTCGTGATCGTGAATCGCGAGCCGACGCCCTACGACGACCACGCCGAGATCGTGCTGCACGCGAGCGCAGGCGAGACGCTCGGCGCCGTCGGCGCCGAGCTCGGGCTCCGGCTCACCGACGCCTGACCGCGGGCGCACGCACAAACGAAACGGACGGCGTGGTCCGTGCCACACCGCCCGTCGGGGGTCCTGCCGAACGTCGGTCGGCTCAGCCGCGATGTACCAGCCGAAGCGCGCCGTGCTCGGCCGCGCCCTCTTCCTCGTCGGCACGATCCGACGCGACGCCGACGACCGCCGCGGCGACCGCGACATCACCAGCCCGCCGGCGCTCCGCGGCCCGCCACTTGAAGAGACCTTCGCGGACGTAGTCGGGATCGAGATCCAAGGTCTCGCAGACGTTTTCGAAGGCGAAGAACCAGGTTCGATCGTCGGCCGTGATCCATTCCTCCGCGTCGAGAAAGAGCTGATGCCCCTTCGGATCGGTCGTGTGGATCTGCTTCATGAAGCAATGTACGGCGTCCTCGAGCACCGCGATCATGAGACGGCGCTCGCCGTCGAACTGCCCCTTCGAGCGCAGTGACTGGAAGAACTGCGCCGGCAGTATCGCGTCGGGCTGCAGAAACCCGGCGTATCGGTCTTCGCTATTGGTGTCGGTCATCGTCGTCTCCCCCTTCCGCTCGAACCCGCGAGCACGCGAATCGACGCGCCGGATCCGGGCATGGTCGCTCTCACCCCGTCGCCACGTCTGCGACGATGTCCGCGAGCGGCGTCGTGCGCTTCTGCAGCACGGCCGCGAGCGTCGTCGTCGCGAACACCTCCATCACCCGTTTCTGCGCTTCCCTCCACACCCAGAGCATCGAGCATCGTGGCGACTGCGCGCAGCAATCGGGAGCGTCACCGGCATCCCCGACGCAGACGTTCAACGACACCGGACCTTCGATCGCCTCGATGACCTCCTTGAACGTCACCAGCCCGGGATCTCGCGCCAGCGCATATCCGCCTTGCGCCCCCCGCGTCGAGCGGACGATCCCGGAATGGATCAGGTCTTGGATGATCTTTTCGAGAAATTTCTTCGGAATCGCCTCGCGCGCCGCGATCTCCGCGACGGAGCAGGGGCGGCGATCGTTCTGGTAGGCCAGGTAGATCGCCGCGCGGAGCGCGTAGTCGACTTTTCGGCTGACTTGCATGATCGACATGACGGTCTCCTCAGTCGTCCTTCCGATCGCGATACTCCTCGAGCCAGGCCATCTGGATGGCTTCGAGCTTGCCCTCGCTGGAGGCCTTCGGATCGTCGTCGAATTCGGACAGCGCGACGACGAGTCGATGGAGATCCGTGAACCGCACCGTCAACGGGTCGAGGCCGTCGTGCTCGTCGGCGAGCTCGATCGCGAGATCCTCCGCATCGTCCCACTTCAGGCCCATGGTCCCCCTCCTGCCGAGCGTGTTCTCGAGCGCGCGCTTGAGCGACGCCTCCATGATCCGGTGCGCGAACGGCGTACTGACCTCGCTCAAGCTCTGCGCGAGGTCGCGGATCCGGTTGTAATCGGTTGCCTCCGAGCGCCGCTTCGAGCGTGGCGATGGCGCGCGCGGATCACGCTCCTCCTCGCCGGGCTCGAGGAGCGCGCCGGACTCGACGATCGTCCGCAGCGATCTGGCGCATCAGCGTCTCGGCCTCGGTGCGCGACTCCGCGAGCAACCGCGCCGCGACGTCCTCCTCGGCGAAATCGATCGACTCTTCGAGCATCCGCTCGACCTCCTCGTCGGTGAGCCCGTAGGACGGCTTCACGTCGAGCGAGCGCTCGCGGCCGGTGCGCACGTCGCGCGCGGTGACGTTCAGGATGCCGTTGGCGTCGATCATGAACGTCACCTCGACGCGCGGAAACCCGGCGGCCGCGGGCTCGATCGGCACCGAGAAGCGCGCGAGGCTCCGGCAATCCTTCGCGAGCTCGCGCTCGCCTTGGAGCACGTGGAGGTCGACCGCGGTCTGGTTGTCGACGGCGGTCGTGAAGGTCTCGCTGTGACTGGTGGGAATGGTGGTGTTGCGCTCGATGAGACGCGTCATGACGCCGCCCATCGTCTCGATGCCGAGCGAGAGCGGGACGACGTCGAGCAGCAGCATGTCCTTCCGACGACCGCCGAGGATGCCCGCCTGCACGCCGGCGCCGAGCGCGACGACCTGATCCGGATCGAGGGAGCACAACGGCTCCCGCCCGAAGAGCTCCTGCACCTTGGCGCGCACGAGCGGCATACGCGTGCTGCCGCCGACGAGCACGACCGCGTCGACGTCCGCCGGCCGGAGCCCGGCGTCGGCGAGCGCTTGGCGGCACGGCGCGAGCGTGCGCTCGACGATCGGCATGACGAGCCGTTCGAGCTCGCTCGCGTGAGCGTCTTGGCGATGCGCCGCCCGTCCGGCAGCGTCACCGCGACGTCCGTCGCCTCGACCGAAGAGAGGCGACACTTCGCTTCTTCGGCGGCGCGCCGAGCGAGCGCCTGCAGGTCGCGGCGAGCCGCGACCTGCGCGGGCGCGTCCGCGCTCGCGAGAAGCCAGGCCGCCACGGCTTCGTCGATGTCGTCGCCGCCGAGCCGAGTGTCGCCGCCGGTCGCCTTCACCTCGAAGATCCCGCGCTCCATCTTCAAGATGGAGACGTCGAAGGTCCCGCCGCCGAAGTCGTAGACCGCGACGGTTCCCTCGTTCTTCTGATCGAGGCCGTAGGCCAGCGCCGCCGCCGTCGGCTCGTTCACGAGCCGCAGCACCTCGAGGCCGGCGAGCCGGCCGGCGTCTTTCGTGGCCTGGCGCTGGCTGTCGTTGAAGTACGCCGGGACCGTGATGACCGCCTTCTTCACCGGAGCCCCGAGGGCGACCTCGGCGCGGCGCTTCAGCTCTTTCAGAATCAGCGCCGAGATCTCGGGCGGCGCGTAGGTGCGCTCGCCGACGACGAACCGCACCACGCCGCGGTCGGCCTCGGCGAAGGTATAGCGCTGGCGATCGGCGCCGCTCACGTGCTCGAGGCCGAGCCCCATGAAGCGCTTCACCGACTGGATCGTCGTCGCGGGCGCGGTCGGCGCGAGCGCGCGGGCCTCGTCGCCGACCAGGGGATCCCGTCCGGCGGGAAACGAGACGACCGAGGGAACGATCGCGCGTCCGCTCGCCTGGTCGACGATCACGCGCGGGGTCGCGTCGTCGAGAAACGCGACCAGGCTGTTCGTCGTCCCGAGATCGATGCCGACGATGGGAGAGGGCCGCTCCACGCCGCTCCAGCTCCTTCTCGACGTCGCGAAGCAACGTCCGAACGTAGTGCAGCTCCGAGAGAATCCCCTTGGTGTCCGCGAGCGCGTCGGTGTCGGCACCGTCGCCGACCGCGAAACGCGCGCCGAGGCGGGTCTCGCACGCGACGAGATCGTC
Organism: uncultured delta proteobacterium; assembly: GCA_963774015.1. GTDB lineage: Bacteria > Desulfobacterota > Binatia > UTPRO1 > UTPRO1 > UTPRO1. The sequence continues at coordinate 288,128 of CAVZDH010000009.1, read as the reverse complement.
GCGGAGCTCGTCGCGCACCGTGGCCATCGCCCTGAGCTCCGCGTCGGCCGCGCCGCGCTTGCGCGCCGCCCGCAACTCCTCGAGCTGCTCCTGCACCTCGAACACCAGCGCCGCGAGCGCCGGCGGCACGCGCTCGTTGTCGCGCCCGAGCGACTCGCCGTGCAGCTCGAGCCAGTAGAGCCCGCGCTGCACCGGGTCTTTCAGCGTTTTGTAGGCGCGGTTCACGAGCGCCGTCATGCGGAGGCTCACGGCCTGCTCGGCGGGCGAACGGTCGTGGAAGAGATCGGGGTGGAGCGTGCGCGAGAGCGCGTAGTAGCGCCGCTCGAGGTCGGCGAGGTCGATCGTGAGACGCCGCGGAAGCGAGAAGACGCCGAAGTAGTCAGATTGCGGCGTCGCCCCGGCGCACGATGCCGCAGCCCGCAGCACACGAGCTGACCGGCGGCCGGCTTGCCGCAATGGAGACACAGATGAGGTTTCGGTGTTCGTCGTCATGTCACGTCGATACTCATCGAGCTCAGACCGTGAAGGAGGCGCCGCAGCCGCACGTCCGCTTGATGTTCGGGTTGCGCAGCTTGAACCCCGACTCCATCAAGCCCTCCTCGTAATGGACCTCGGTGCCGTTCAAATAGAGAAAGCTCTTGCGATCGACGAGGATCTTGGCATCGCCGTTGGTCGAAGATCTTGTCGCCCGTCGCGCTCGACGTCGAGATCCATCTTGTACTGCAAGCCCGAGCAGCCGCCGCCGACGACCTTGAGGCGCAGACCGTGATCCGGCTTCTGTTGCGACGTGACGAGGCCGTGGATCTTCTCCGCGGCCGCGTCGCTCAGGCTGATGGCTGCCACGCGCGCTCCTCAGATCGCTTTCTTGTTCTCGTCGGCCGAGTCGCTCTTCTGTCGCTCCGCTTCGCTCTTGCCCTTCCAGTCGCCGATCGCCGCCTTGATCGCGTCCTCGGCGAGCACCGAGCAGTGGATCTTCACCGGCGGGAGGTTCAGCTCCTCGACGATCTGGGTGTTCTTGATCGCGTAGGCCTCGTCGACCGTCTTGCCCTTGATCAGCTCGGTCACGTAGCTCGAGCTCGCGATCGCGCTGCCGCAGCCGAAGGTCTTGAACTTGGCGTCCTCGATGACGCCCTCGTCCGTGATCTTGAGCTGCAGCTTCATGACGTCGCCGCACTCCGGCGCGCCGACGATGCCGGTGCCGACGTCGGGCTCGTCCTTCGCGAAGCTGCCGACGTTGCGGGGATTCTCGTAGTGGTCGAGGACTTTGTCGCTGTAGGCCATGATCGGTGTCCTTTCGTTCCTTACTCGCGGGCCCAGTTGAAGGTCTTGAGGTCGATGCCTTCCTTGGCCATCTCGTAGAGCGGCGACATGTCGCGCAGCCGCTTCACCTCGTGAACGACGCGCTCGACGACGTAGTCGACCTCCTCCTCGGTGTTGAAGCGGCCGAGGCCGAAGCGGATCGAGGTGTGCGCCAGCTCGTCGCCGACGCCGAGGGCCTTCAGCACGTACGAGGGCTCGAGCGTCGCCGAGGTGCATGCCGAGCCGGACGACACGGCGATGTCCTTGAGGCCCATCAGCAGCGACTCGCCTTCGACGAACGCGAAGCTGATGTTGAGATTGCCCGGCAGGCGCTGCATCGGGTGGCCGTTCAGGTACACCTCGTCGAGCTTGCCCATGATGCCCTGACGGAGGCGTTCGCGGAGGCGCAGCAACCGCTCGTTCTCGCTCTCCATGCAGCTCACCGCCGAGCGCGCAGCGCCTTGCCGAGGCCGACGATGCCCGGAACGTTGAGCGTGCCCGAACGCATGCCGCGCTCGTGGCCGCCGCCGTCCATCTGCGGCGCGAGGCGCACGCGCGGGTTGCGGGCGCGAACGTAGAGCGCGCCGACGCCCTTCGGGCCGTAGATCTTGTGCGCCGATGAACGACAGGAGATCGACGCCCATCGCCTCGACGTCGACCGGGATCTTGCCGACGCCCTGCGTCGCGTCGCTGTGGAAGAGGACGCCCTTCTCCTTGGCGATCTTGCCGATCTCGTGCGAGCGGCTGGATGGTGCCGATCTCGTTGTTGGCGTGCATGATCGAGATGAGGATCGTCTTGTCGGTGATCGCCTTGCGGACGTCGTCGGGGTCGATGAGACCGAACTTGTCGACCGGCAGGTAGGTCACCTGGCGAGGCCCTTCCGCTCGAGCGCCTTGCAGGTGTCGAGGATGGCCTTGTGCTCGGTCGTCGCCGTGATGATGTGGTTGCCCTTCTCCTTGTAGAACTCGACCACGCCCTTGAGCGCCAGGTTGTCCGACTCGGTGGCGCCGCTCGTGAAGATGATCTCCTTCGGCTTTGGCGCCGATCACCTTCGCGACCTGGTCCCGCGCGCGATCGACGGCGCCTCGGCCTCCCAGCCGAACGCGTGGTTGCGGCTGGCCGCGTTCCCGAAGTTCTCGGTGAAGTAGGGGAGCATCGCCTCCAGCACCCGCGGGTCGACCGGGGTCGTCGCGTGATTGTCCATGTAGACGAGTCGCTTCGTATTGCCGTTCGAGGTACTGCTCATGTGCTGACCCTCCGATTAGCCGAGACACTGCGCGGGGTTCGGATCGAATCCACCCAATTCAGAGCTATTCAGTCTCTTATAAACGGTCCCGCGAAGTGTCAACCGACCATCTGCGGTTGGCGCTCTTCGGAGGGTGACTGGCGGAGCGCTTCGCCGAGGTAGCGTCCGGTGAACGACTCCGGAATCGCCGCGACCTGCTCAGGTGTACCGAAGGCGATCACCCGTCCACCCCCGGTGCCGCCCTCCGGACCGAGGTCGACCACTCGATCGGCGGTCTTGATGACGTCGAGATTGTGCTCGATCACGACCACCGTGTTTCCTTGGTCGGCGAGCCGCTCGAGGACGGCGAGCAAGCCGCTTGACGTCCTCGAAATGCAGCCCGGTCGTCGGCTCGTCGAGAATGTAGAGCGTCTGTCCGGTCGCTCGGCGGGCGAGCTCGCGCGCGAGCTTGATGCGCTGGGCCTCGCCGCCCGAGAGCGTCGTTGGCCGATTGCCCTAGATGTACGTAGTCGAGCCCGACGTCGTGCAGCGTCGCCAGCTTCGTCCGGATCGGTTGAAAGGCCGCCAGGAAGTCGAGCGCCTCCGCAACCGTGAGACCGAGCACGTCCGCGATGCTCTTGCCCCGATACAGAACCTCGAGCGTCTCGCGCGAGTACCTCCGACCCTTGCAGACGTCGCAGGTCACGAAGACGTCGGGAAGGAAATGCATCTCGATGCGGATCACGCCGTCGCCTTTGCACGCTTCGCAACGTCCGCCCTTCACGTTGAAGGAGAACCGACCCGGGTCGTAGCCGCGCGCGCGCGCCTCCGGGAGCTGCGCGAAGACCTCGCGCACGTGCGTGAAGAGCCCGGTGTAGGTGGCGGGATTGGAACGCGGGGTCCGGCCGATGGGTGCCTGATCGATGTCGATGACCTTGTCGAGGAGCTGCCAGCCGGCGAGCTCCTCGTAGGCGCCGGCACGCTCGCGGCTGCCGTTCAGCTTCTGGGCGAGCGCTCGGTACAAGGTGTCGATCACGAGCGAGCTCTTCCCCGAGCCGGAGACGCCGGTCACGCACGTGATCGTCCCGAGTGGGACTTCGAGCGTCACGTTGCGCAAATTGTGCTCGCGGGCCCCACGGAGCACGAGGCTCCACCCCGACCCGCCGCGGCGCTCACGCGGGGTCGGGATGGCGAGCGTCCCGGCGAGATAGCGACCGGTGAGTGAGGCCGCGTTCGCCATCACCTGGGCGGGCGTACCCTCGGCGACGATCGTGCCGCCGTGGCGACCCGCCCCCGGCCCCATGTCGATCAAGTGATCCGCCGCGAGCATGGTGTCCCGGTCGTGCTCGACGACGAGGACCGTGTTGCCGAGATCGCGGAGGCGACGGAGGGTCGTCGAGAAGACGGGTGTTGTCGCGTTGGTGCAGGCCGATCGACGGTTCGTCGAGGATGTACAGGACGCCCGAGAGACTCGATCCGATCTGCGTCGCGAGACGGATGCGCTGCCCTTCCCCGCCCGAGAGCGTCGCGCTCGTCCGGTCGAGCGTCAGGTAATCGAGACCGACCTGCTGCAGGAACCCGAGGCGGTCGCGAATCTCCTTGAGCAAGAGCCGCGCGATCTCGAGCTCCTGCGCCGAAAGCTCGATGGCGGTGAAGAACCGGCAGGCCTCGCCCACCGAGAGCCGTGCCACCTCCGCGATCGTCTGACCGCCGACGCGCACCGCGAGGCTTTCCCTGCGCAGCCGGGCACCGCCGCAGGTCGCGCAGGGCCGCGCGCTCATCAGGCTCTCGAGCTCCTCGCGGAGCCACGGCGACTCGGTCGCCTCGGTAGCGCCGCCGGAAGAACGCGACGAGACCTTCCCACGCGCGCATGAACGTGTGGCGCTTCCCGTCCTTACGGAACTCGATCTCGATCTCCTTGCCGCCGGTACCATCGAGCACGACCTTGCGCGCCGTCGCGGAGAGCTCGTCCCACGGCGTCGCGAGCTGGAATTTGTAGCGCGCCGCGAGCGCCGCGAAGACGCTCGCGCAGCTGCCCCGCCGTCTTGCGGTCGACCGTCGCGACCGCGCCCGCCGCGAGACTCTTGCGTACGTCCGAAACGATGAGATCGGGATCGAAGTAGCGGCTGACGCCGAGACCGTTGCAGTCCGGACACGCGCCCTGCGGGCTGTTGAACGAAAACATGCGGGGGCTCATCTCCGGAAGCGACGTCCCGCAATCGACGCACGCAAAGCGGCGGCTGAAGAGCATCTCCTCGGCGACGCCGCCGTCGTCGCCGAGCCGCTCGACCCGGACCACCTCGTCACCGTGGCTGAACGCCGTTTCGAGCGAGTCGGCGAGCCGTTTCTCGAGACCGGCGCGGACCGTGAGCCGGTCGACCAGCACCTCGATCGTATGGGCGACCGTCTTCGCGAGCACGATGTCGTCCGCGAGCTCGCGGAGCTCGCCGTCGACGCGGACACGCACGAAGCCGGCCTGCCTGAGCTCTTGCAGCTCGCGACGATGCTCGCCCTTCCGGCCGCGGATCACCGGCGCGTAGAGATTGAGGCGCGCTTTTTCCGGAAGCGCGAGCAGACGATCGACCACTTGCTGCACCGTCTGCGCCGTGATCGGCCGGCCGCACTCCGGACAGTGCGCCCGCCCCGCCCGCGCATAGAGGAGGCGGAGGTAGTCGTGGATCTCCGTGACGGTCGCGACCGTCGAGCGCGGGTTCTTGCTGGCCGTCTTCTGCTCGATCGCGATCGCCGGCGAGAGTCCCTCGATCTGATCGACGTCCGGCTTCTCCATCTGCTCGAGAAACTGGCGTGCGTAGGCCGACAACGACTCGACGTAGCGTCGCTGCCCTTCGGCATAGAGCGTGTCGAAGGCGAGCGACGACTTGCCCGAGCCCGAGAGCCCGGTCACCACCACGAGCTTCTCGCGGGGGATCTCGACGTCGACGTTCTTGAGATTGTGCTCGCGCGCCCCGCGGACGACGATGCGGTCGGGCATGGCTCGGATCTAGCAGGGGCCCGACGGCGGCGCGACCTCGCCCCTCAGCGGCCGACGCCCCCGAGTCGACTCAGCGCACCCCGGGCCAGTCGACGAAGCGTCGTCCCGTGATCCGCTCGTAGGCCTCGACGTAGCGGGTGCTCGTGGCGTCGACGACGGCGCGCGGCAAGGGCGGCGGCGGCGGCGTCTTGTTCCAGTCGAGGGTCTCGAGATAGTCGCGCACCGGCTGCTTGTCGAAGGACGGCGGCGTGCGACCCGGCGTCCACTCCGCGACCGGCCAGAAGCGCGACGAGTCGGGTGTCAGCACCTCGTCGCAGAGCACGAGCTCGCCGCTGCCGGGGATGCGTCCGAGCTCGAACTTGGTGTCGGCGATGATGATGCCGCGCTCGGCGGCCCATTCGGCGCCGCGGCCATAGAGCGCGAGGCTCACGTCGCGCAGACGCTTCGCGAGCTCGAGACCGACGAGATCGGCGGCGGCCCGGAACGAGATGTTCTCGTCGTGATTGCCGACCGCGGCTTTGGTGGACGGCGTGAAGACCGGCTCGGGGAGCTTCGACGACTCGAGGAGCCCGGCCGGCAACGCGACGCCGTGCATCGTCCCGCCCTTCTTGTACTCCTTCCATGCCGACCCGGTGATGTAGCCGCGAACGATACACTCGACCGGCAGCATCTCGGCGCGCCGGCAGAGCATGACGCGACCGGCGAGATCGGGCCCGCCACGCACGGACGCCGGCAGATCCGCGACGTCGGTCGAGAGCAGGTGGCTCCCGACCATGCCGTCGAAGAGCTCGAACCAAAACGCGGTCATGGCCGTGAGCACGCGTCCCTTGTTCGGGATCGGCTCGGCCATGACCACGTCGAACGCCGAGAGGCGATCGCTCGTCACCATCAGCAGCTTGTCGTCGCCGACGGCGTAGATGTCGCGGACTTTGCCGGAATGGACGTGCGGTAGCGGTAGCTCTCTCATCGGCCCTGACCCTCCTCTCCGGGTGGCGACCTCAAATCAGATGCGAACGCCTTTGAACAGCGCGCCCGCGAATTCCGTTGACAGCACGCGGCGGCGTACGCGACACCCTCGGACGCATGCCCCCGTCCGACGCAGCAACGGTCATCGACGCCGACGGCCACGTCTACGAGAACCCCGAGGAGATCTTCGCATTCCTTCCCCCGCCGTATGCCGGCCGGCGGACGGTGCTCGGGTTTCCGCTGTGGCCGACGCCGGACGGCTACCAGCGAGGCGCGATCCACGCGCGGCTCGAGATTCATCGGTCCTTCGTCACCGATGCGCCGACGTGGCTCGATTTCCTCGATCGCTGCGGACTCGCATCGACGGTGCTCTATCCGACGACGGGCCTCGCGACGGGGCTGATCCGCGATCCCGACTGGGCGATCGCCCTCTGTCGCGCCTACAACGACTGGCTCGCCGCGCACTACCTGACGCGGAGCCCGCGTCTGCGCGGCGTCGCCCTCCTCCCGCTCCAGGATCCCGCCGCGGCCGCGGACGAGCTGCGCCGCGCGGTCCGCGACCACGGGATGCTCGGAGCGGTGCTGCCGGCCGCGGGGCTCGACACCGCGCTCGGACACGCGCGCTACGATCCGATCTACGCCGAGGCCGAACGTCTGGACGTGCCGATCGGCGTGCATGGCGGACCCTCGCACGGCCTCGGCCTCGAGCGGCTCCAGCACTTCGCGCAGGTGCACACGCTCGCACACCCCTTCGCCGCGATGACGCAGCTCACGAGCGTCGTCATGAGCGGCGTCCTCGACCGCTTCCCTCGGCTGCGCATCGCCTTCCTCGAAGCGGGCGTCGGATGGATCCCGTTTCTCCTCGAGCGCATGGACCGCGCCTACGTCGTCCGCAAGTTTCCCGAGTACGTCGGCGGCGTACGCGATCTCCCGAGCGGCTACGTGAAGGGCGGCAACGTGTTCTTCAGCCCGGATCCGAGCGAGGCCGCCCTCGCCGACGTCGCGAAGACGGTCGGCGAAGGCGCGTTCCTCTACGCGTCCGACTTTCCGCACGAGGTGAACGTCGAGCGCTGCCGTCACGAGCTCGAGGAGCTGCGCGTTCGGATCGACCTCCCGATCTCGCTGCGAAGCGCCCTGCTTGCCGGAAACGCTCGGCGCTTCTACGGCATCGCCGAGCCAGCGGGCGCCGGATGAGCGCGCGCCGTCTCGCGACGTCGATCCCGTGACCGACGTCCGCACGCATCTCGACGGCCTGGTGGCAGCCGCCGCCCCGTACTGGGCCGGCGAGGCGGAGGTCGTCCGCACCTATCTCGCCACGCATCGTACGCCGGCCCGCGACCGCACCTGGCTCGAGGCCCAGGCCTGGAAGGAGACGCGCCTCCTGCGCGCGCTCGCGCCCGACGAGCGCCGCGTCTTCCTCGCAACCGGGGCGCTCGCGGCCCACCCCGAAGGCCCCGAGGCGCGCGCCAAGCTCGTCGAGGAGATGCGGCACTACCACGCGCTCGTCGATCTGATCGCCGCGCTCACCGGCACGCGCATCACGCTCGACGACCTCGCCGAGCTGCCGGAAGAAACGGCGTTGCAGGCCATGCGGGCGCCGTATCGCCGCGGGACGCCGCTCGAGCGCGCCGCGGTGAACTTCACCGAAGGCGGCGGCGGCGCCATGTATTGGGTGCTCGCCCGGCTCGAGGGCGGGCCGCCCGAGCGGCGGATCGCGGCGGTCTTCGCCGCGATCCATGCCGACGAGGTCGCGCACGGGCCGGGCGAGCTTCCCGTGCTCGCGCGCCACGCCGTGAGCGTCGCGGACTGGGCGCACGCGACCGCGATCGTCCGCGACGTGTCGCGCCAACGGCTGCGCATGCGGAACGAGATGTTCGGCCTGCCGCTCCCGGCCACCCGGCTCGCCGCCATCGCCGCGGGCGCGATCGAGCCCTGGCCGCTGCCGTGCGCGTTCTGACCTTCGCCCCGATGCCGTTCGTCGCCAACGGTCGGCGCACGTTCGACGGGGGCCTGACCGTCTTCTACGAGAGCCTGCTGCCGCGACTCGCCGGGCTCGGCCACGAGGTGACCGTCATCGCCGACGCGCCGGCCGCGACGCCGGGCGAACGTCGTGCGAGCTTGGCATGGAACGTCGCGGGGCTCGTCGTCGACGGGTTCGTCTACGAGCACCGCTCGAGCCAGGTGCCGCCGACGTCCGCCTACCGTCGCGAGACCTCGGCACGCATCCGCGCGGCGTTCGAGCGACAGCTCGGACACGCGCGGCCGGACGTCGTGCTGATCGGCCGCGAGGTCGTGACGCTCTACGCGCTCGAGCTCTGCGAGCAGGCGCGCGTGCCGACGCTCGTCGTCGCGCATGGGCCGACCGCCGACGCGCTCGCCGCGCGCCGCTACCCACCCGAGCTGCACGACGAGCTTTGCGCGCGCCTCGCGCGCGTCGACCGCGTCGTCGCGGTCGCGGAGCACGTCGCCGCGAGCCTCCGCAGCGTCGGCCTGACGCGGGTGTCGACGATCCCGAACGTCGTCGACGCCGATCGATTTCGTCCCGCGCCCAAGGATGCGCGTCTCGCGGCCCGCCTCGGCATCGCCGCCGACGACGTGGTGGTGGCGCACGTCTCGTTGCTCCGCCCGTGGAAGCGGCCCGCCGACCTCGTCGACTCCGCCGCCCGCGTGGTAGCCGCCGAGCCGCGCTGCCTCTATCTCGTCGTCGGCACCGGTCCGTGCCGCGCCGAGATGGAAGAGCGCGTGCGCGGCGCCGGCATCGCGGCGCGCTTCCGGTGGACGAACGCGGTCCCCCACGACGAGGTGCCCGCGTATCTGAATCTCGCCGACGTCGTCGTGCACCCGTCCGAACGCGAGGGGTTCCCGCTGGTGTACCGCGAAGCGCAGGCCTGCGGCCGCGCGCTGCTGGTGAGCGACATTGCACCGGCCCGCGAAGCGATCGATCCGGACCGGACGGGTGTGGTGTTTCCCCTGGGGGACGTCGGCGCGCTGGCGGAGGCGACCCTGGCGCTCGTCCGCGACCCCGAGCGACGCGGGCGGCTGGGGGCCGCGGCCCGCGACGTCGTCGCGGGCACGAGCGTCGACGCGTGGGCTGGCGCGTACGAAGCCGCGCTCGCGGCCGCCTGCGAGGAGCACCGTACGCGCTCGGGTTCGGCGTGAGCTCCGCGGGACGCGCCGCGTACTGGGCACTGGCGCGCGGCGCGGCATGGCATCTCGGGAGGCTCGGCTTCGTGCGCGGCGTGTACGCGCGACGCGGGCTCGCGGCCGGCGAAGCCGTCTTCGGACGGAGCGACATCGACCTCACCGTCGTCGTCGACCCGTCGTCCGACCTCGACGAGGAGGCGGCCCGCATGGCGGCCCTCGCACGTCGTCTGCGGGCGTTTCGCCGGGTCTTGCCGGTAGTCGGGCCGCCGGAGGTCGCGACGCCGAGCGAGCTCGGTCGCTGGTACGCGTCGGCGGCGTTTCCCGGCTCGGTCGAGCGCGACCGCGGCTGGCGGTGCGTTCGCGGAGCGCCGTTCGAGCGACCGACCTTGCCGCGCCCGCACGCCGCCGCCTACGAGTCCGAGCTGCCGTGGTTCTTCTGGGCCTGGCGGACGCTGATCGACGGCTATCGCCGCGGCCGCGTACGCGCGTGCTGCAACATGCTGCTCGACATGGTGAACGTGTACTTGCTCTACGCGGGCGCCGTGCGCGGCCCAGAGCGACGCGGCGAGGTGCTGGCGCGCTGGATCGCCGGCGGCGGGGAGACGGCCGAGCACGCGGCGCTGGCGCGCGTGCTCGCGGGCCGTCACCCGCGATCGTCGGGCCGGCTGCTGCGCTGGGTCTACGGGCAGGGGTTGCGCGTGATCGAGGCGGTGGCCGCGCTTCGCGCCGACCCGCTCGCGCAGTGGTACGGGACGCCCGAGGTGCGGACGCGCGTACCCTTCCAGTACGAGCCGTGCACCTACGTGCTGGTCGAGGCGCGCGACCAGTCCGCCCTCGATCGCGCGCTCGATCGCATGGACGCCGACCCGACGGTGACGGTCGCGACGGCGCCGGCCCTCGCCCTCTATTTCCACGCCCGCAACCCCTGGGAGTACTTCACGATCGCACCCGAAGAGCGCGCGACGTGCGTCGCGCCGCCACCCGCCGCCCTTCGCCGCGCGATCGCGTACTATCTGCACCCGATCGTACCCCGGCGCATCGGCTTCGCGATCGGAACGGGCGTCGATCGGAACGACACGCTCGGTCCGCAGTACGCACAGGCGCGCCTCTGGCTGGAGCACGGCACGATTGCCGCGAGTCGTGACGAGTTGGTCGATGCCTACACGCGTTGCTTCGGCGCGTGGCCGTATCGGGTCGCGACGTCGCCGGACGCGTTCTTCGCCGAGGAGTACCCGCGCCACCGTCGGACGATCGACGCGCTCACGGCGCGCCTCGACCACGCGGAGCGCTGAGGTCTCAGCCGAGTCGCTGCCGACCGGCCAACCACCCGCGCGCGTCCGACGGGTAGAACGCCAGCGTCACCAGATCGTAGACCAGCCGCCCCTCGGCGGTGAGCGCCACCTCGACGCCGTCGTCGGAGACGAGATCGGCCGCCGTGAGCCTCGCGAGCACGTCGCCGAAGTCGTGCTCGAAAGCGTGGCCGAACGCGGCGTGATACTGCGGCCGCGAGAGCGTCTGCCCGTCACCGAGCGTCCGGGCCACGAAGAGCGTCCGGCGGTCCTCCTCGCCGGCGAGCGAGAACGTTCCCTCGACCGGGCTCTCGCCGCGCTCGATGCGCGTCAGATAACCCTCGAACCCCTCGTGATTGCGATAGATCGTGTAGCCGAGATGGGACACCGCGCTGAGACCGACCCCGAGCTGACGACCGGCGTCGAATCCGTCGACGCAGGGAGCACGGTCGAACCCGGGCGCGCGTCCGGTCGTGCGGCGCACCCAGGTGTGCCAGCGCGCCTGTTCGAAGCCGCGCCCGCTCATCATCGCGTCGATGGCGATTCGCCACGAGACCAGCGCCGATAGGTCGAGACGGTCGATGTCGCCGACCACGCGGGCGAGTGGCGTGCGCTCGTTGAGACGGAGACCGTACAGCGAAATCGACGGCACACCGCACTCCGCCACCGCCTCGACGTCGGCAGCGAGATCCGTCTCCCGCTGACCCGGGAAACCGTACATCAGGTCGACGTTCACGAAGAAGCCGCGCGCGACGAGGCGCGCACAGGCCGACAGCGCCTGCTCGGCGTCGTGACGACGATTGATTGCGTCCAGGGTGCCGGCGTGCAGCGACTCGATGCCGAGGCTCACCCGCGACACGCCGCGGGTCGCGAGGACGTCGAGATGCGCGTCCGAGAGGGACTCCGGCGAGCACTCGACCGTGAGCGAGGCCGAGGGCGCCGGCGGCATGCGGGTCCGAATGACGTCGAGCACCCGCCCGAGGAGGTCGGCCGGCAATGCGGTCGGCGTTCCGCCGCCCACGTAGAGCTGCGCGAGGGGGGTCCCGGCGGCGACCCACGCGAGCTCACGCTCGAGGGCGGCGACGTAGCGCTCCATCTGTGCGCGCGGGGCGCCGACGCGCTTGGCGTAGAAACAAAAGGTGCATGCGTAGTTGCAAAACGGGACGTGCACGTAGAGCTTGAGCGGCCCCGCGGGCGGCCGCGTACGCTCGACGCCGGACTGGCTCGTGAAGCTCGGTGCGGAGAGCGGGTAGACGTGCGGAGCCTCGTAACTCACGCGCGGCACGTTTCCGACGGCGGCCGCGATCTTGCGAACGTCGACGGCGGTCACCACCGTGGGGGCTCTCGAGGAGCTGCCGACCGACACGGGGTCTCCAGTACGCCGCCGCCCACCTGGCGCGCAAGCGAGTTCCGCGTCGCGGCGCGCCGGCGGAGCGCGGTCGGCACGGCGGAAGGCATGGACTTCGCGCCTTGGACCGACGGGCACGGATGCCGGTAAGAGGGGCGCATGACCGACACCGCCGACCACCTCGCGCGCATCGCGCGCGACGGATACACCGTCGTCGAAGACGTCCTCTCGCCCGCCGAGGCGGACGCGATCCTCGCCGCGGTCGACCGGTTGGAACGCGACCTCGGCGTCGCGTTCGCCGGCAACGATTTCGAAGGCCGCCGCACCAAGCGCGTCTACAACCTGCTCGTGCACGGATCGCTCTTCGAGGCGATACCGGTGCACCCGCGCGTGCTGCCGATCGTCGAGGGCGTGCTCGACTCGGGATGCCTCGTGTCCTCGCTGTCGTCGATCGCGATCCATCCGGGCGAGGACGCGCAGCCGATCCACGCCGACGACCAGCTGCTGCCGCTCCCGAAGCCGCACGTCCCGACCGTCTGCAACACGATGTGGGCGCTCACCGACTTCACCGAGGCGAACGGCGCGACCCGCATCGTCCCGGGCTCGCATACGCGCGATCACAGCCCCACGTACGGCTCCGAGCACGCGTCCATCGCGGCCGTCATGCGGCGCGGCAGCGTGCTCGTCTGGCACGGCAGCCTCTGGCACGGCGGCGGCGCCAACCGCAGCGACGCCGTGCGGGTCGGCGTCGCGATGAACTATTGCGCCGGCTGGGTGCGCCAACAGGAGAATCAGCAGCTCGGCATCCCGCGTGAGATCGCGCGCGGCTTCGGGCCGCGTCTGCGCGAGCTCGTGGGCTACGGCGTGTACCGCGGCCTGATCGGTCACATCGACAAGCGGAGCCCGAACGAGCTGCTCGGCGAGTCGGGCGCGCTCGAGACGGTGTGGGAAACCGCGAACCGCGTCCGGAGCGACTGAGCGTCGCGGGCTACTGCAGCAACGGCAGCTCGGCGAACGCGCGTGCGTCGTGGGCCGGTACGATCGCGATTTCCGGGAAGCGCGCGGCGAGCGCGGCCACGCGCAGCAGGTTCGCACGCACCTGCTCGGGGTCGAGATCCGCGAGCCGCCGCTGCAACCACGGCCGCTCCTCGCGGAGCGTGATGCCCTCGCGTTGCCACACCAGGTCGCCGACGAAGGCGTAGCGCTTCCCCGTCGGCAGCGTCACGAACACGACCACCGAGCCCGGCGTATGGCCGGGCGCCGGCACGACGACGATCGACCCGTCGCCGTAGACGTCGTGGCTCCGTGCGAATCCGAGGTACGGTCCGCCTTCGAAGCCGTATTCCTCGTAGCGCGCGCTCGTCGCGCTCCGGGCGACGGCGGTGATCCATCCGCCGTTCGCGATGAAGCGGTGCTCCTCGGCGGTCACCCAGACCGGCGTTCCCGCGAAGTCGCCGAGGCCGCTCGCGTGGTCCCAGTGGGCGTGCGTGAGCAGGACCGCGCGGAGATGCGTGCGATCGTAGCCGGCCTTCGCCAATCGCTCGGCGGCGGGCTGGAATCGCTCGTAGCTGGTCGTGATCCGAAAGAACCACGGCATGAGCCCGATCTGCGCGTCGATGTCGCGTCCGAACCCCGTGTCGATGAGGAGGTCGCCGCGCGGGTGCTTCACGAGCACCGCGGTCATCGCAAAGTCGCGCGTGTCGCCGAACGAGCCGCCCCGATAGGCGAATCCCGCGCTGCGATGCGTAACCCCGGTCGGCAGCCGAAAGAGCTGCATCTCGCCCGGCGGCGACGCCGGCGGCAGCGACGCGGCGTCGAGCGGAGCCGGTGCCGGCAGCGGTGCCGCCGAAAAAGCGAACCGGTAGCCGGCCACGAGAGCGACGACCATCAGTGCGACCGCCGCGACCGCGGTCCGCACGACGCTCATCCCGGCGGGGGAAGGTCGAGCATCTGCGCGAGCATCTGCGTCGCGGGGTTGTTGCGCTCGAAACCTGATCCCTCCGGCATGACGCCGTACTCCGTCATCTGGTCTGCGATGCGGATCAGCACGAGCGCGAAGCGAAACGCACCCCACACTTCGTAGTAGAAGAGGTGGCGCGCCCGGCGGCCGACGGCGTCTTCCCATTGCGCGACGACTCGGTCGCGCGACGGAAACCCCGGAAGCGGCGCCGCGCCGACACCCTCGGCATGGTAGCGGTCGAGCACGAGCCACCAGGCGAGGTCGACCTCGCCCGGTCCGAGCGTCGCCATCTCCCAGTCGAGGACGGCGACGGGACGGAAGTCGCGGAAGATCATGTTGCCGATGCGCGCGTCGCCCCACGTGAGGCTCGGGGGCGGCTCGTCGCTCGGGCAATGGGTCTCGAGCCACCCGAGCGTCGCGTCGACGACCGGCATCGCGCGGCCGGACGCGGCCCAGCGAAGCATCATGGTGTAGTAGCCGAGCTGCTGCCGGAACGGCGTCGATCCGTACTCGGGCCGCGCGAGAAACGAGAAGCCGAGCGCGCGCCAGTCGAGACGGTGCAGCTCGCCGAGGACCGCGAGCGCCGAATGGGCGAGCTCGGCTTGCTCGGCCGGCGCCGCATCGAAGAGCCAGCCGCCGGTCGTGAAGGGCGGATGATCCGACGGGATCACGCCGTCGACGCGATCCATCACGTAGAAGGGCTGGCCGAGGACGCTCGCGTCGTCCTCGTACCAGCGCATGCGCGGCACGGGTACGTACGTCGGCGCGAGCAGCTCCATGGTCCGATACTGCCGCTGGAGGTCGTACTCGGGAAAGATCGCGTAGGCGGTGGGCTTCACGCGCGCGACGAGCCGAGCCGCGACCGGCGCGCCCTCTTCGCGCCACGCGGCGTCGATCAACAGCGTCTCGTTCGAGAAGCCGCTGCCGCTCGGGAGGCCGATCTCACCGACCGCGACCTCACTCGCGTGCGGCAGCTTCCGACGAAGCCAGGCGGCCAATTGCGTGCGGGTGACGTCGACGTCGCGCGCCTGGGGGATCGGCATGACGGCGGCCGTATCACGAAGGCGACGCCGGTTGACAGCGCGTTCGGGCCGCGACTACGACCGCCGCCATGCTCTCCCGGATGGACGACTATCCGCTGCACCAGATCGCCGACGTCATCCGCAACGTCGGCACGAGCGACCGCAATTTCTACGACCGCTACTACTTCAACCTGCACGGCTCGAGCGACGAGCTCTTCCTCGTGATCGGCATGGGCCAATATCCGAACCTCGGCGTCCAAGACGCCTTCGCGTGCGCGCGCCGCGGCGACGCGCACCACGTCGTTCGGGCGTCGCGCGAGCTCGGCGACCGCATGGATACGAGCGTCGGACCGTTTCGCGTCGAGGTGCTCGAGGGTCTCCGGCGCGTCCGCGTCGTCCTCGAGCCGAGCGAGCACTCCTTGGCCTTCGACCTCACCTGGGAGGGGGCGATCCCGGCTTTCGAAGAGCCGCAGCACTTCATCCGGAAATACGGGCGCGTCCTCTTCGACAGCAAGCGCTTCGCGCAAACCGGGTGCTGGACGGGCACGCTCACGATCGGCGACGAGACGTTCACCCTCACGCCCGATCGCTGGTGGGGGACGCGCGACCGCTCGTGGGGCGTACGGCCGGTCGGCGAGCCCGAGCATCCCGGCATCCGGCAAGCCGAGGGACAGATGTCGGGCATGTGGAACTACGCGCCGATGCAATTCCCCGACTTCTCGCTCCTCTACATCCTGAACGAGACCGACGACGGCGAACGGCCGCTGGAGGAGGCGGTCCGCATCTGGAGCGATCCGGGGCGACGCCCGCAGCACCTCGGCCGTCCCGAGCATCGCCACGTGCTGACGCCGGGCACACGGATGATCGAGTCGTCGGTGCTCTCGTTCCCGCACGCGCCGGGCGGCGCGTTCGACGTCCGCGCGACACTCCTCACCTCGTGCTTCATCACCGTCGGCACGGGGTACGGGATGGAGCAGGATTGGCGCCACGGCATGTGGCAGGGACCGCTCGTCGTGCAGGGGTTCGTGAAGCCGGTCGGCGAGATCGCGTCCTTCGGGCAGTACGGCGTCGTCGATCACGTGGCGCGTTTCGAGACCAGCGCCGGCGCCGTCGGCTACGGCCTGCACGAGCACGGGTTTTTCGGCCCGTATCGCCGTTACGGAATGACGGACGCGTACGGAGGCGCGGGCTGACGACACGCGCCCGGCCGGGCGTCGTAGCGGCGCTGGTCGCGATCGCCGGCGACTGAGATCGGTTCCAAGTGCACCGCCGGAGCCCGGATGGCTCCCCTCGCGCCAGACGACGGTCGCGTCATGCGGAGGGCTGATTCAGCGGACGATGAGGTCCAGGCGTTGCCACAGGAACGCGATCATTCCGAGCTCGGCGACTCTTCGCTCTCCGCCGTCGCGAGGCGGCGCCTGGCCATGGACGCCCTTCAGACGCGGTTGCGACACGCCTGTCAAGGAGCCGCGCCGCGCAACCATGCTCGCTCCTTCCCCACTGCGACACGACGCCGAACAGGTACCCTATACGCGCAACGGCTATCGACCCTGAGACGTTTGAGATACCTTTTCGAGGCGTCGGGCAGATCTCGGTTGGTACGGGCAATCGCAGGCATGGCCGCAAAACCGCGCATCAGCATTCGGATCACCGAGGACGGGATGGTCGCAATCGCCGGCATCCAGGCTGGGGAACCGGCCGGTGCGGCCGAGGTCGAGACGGCGCTTGCCGGCGCCGGCGTCAGCTTCGGCGTCGATGCGCCCGCGTGTCGCGCGCTCGGCGAGGCACTCGCAGATCCGCAGTTTTGCGATCCGCACGTCGAGCTTGCGTTCGGTCGTCGGGCGCAGCCGGGCACGCCCGGCTCCTTCGAGCCGGCGTTCCACGTGGGCATCCAGGCGGGCATGCTGCGCGCGGACGGCAGCATGGATTTCTGGGATCGGGAGCTGCTCAAACCGGTCGCGGAACGGGCCGTGCTGGGACGCCTCTTCGCCCCCGTCAGCGGCACCCAGGGGCAGCGCGTCGATGGCGGGATCGTGCACATCGACGCCGCTCGCGAGGCGCGGCTACGACTCGGGCCAGGTGTGGAGGCGGACGCGGAGGGCTACGTTCGCGCCAAACAGGGCGGCATCGTCCTCTACGCACCGGAGAAGTCGCTCGACGTGGTCGATCATCTCGTGCACCGGGGCGACGTGGATCTCCACTCCGGCCACCTCGTGATGGAAGGTACGCTCGCGGTGCAAGGCGACGTGCAGCGCCTGTTCAGCGTGCGCGCCAGTGAGGACGTCGAGATCAGGGGCAGTGTGGAGGGGGGCAGCGTCTATGCCGGCGGGGACGTGCGCATCAAGAACGGGGTCTTCGGTGGTGATACCGGCATGGTGTGTGCCGAGGGCAACCTGTGGGCGCGTCACGCGGAGAGCGCGCGGATCATTTGCGGCGGTCTGCTGCAGCTCGAAAGTGCGGTGAATTGCCACCTGTCCGCCGAGGAGATCAAAGTGACGCGGGCGCTGCGCGGCGGCAGGACCGAAGCGGAACGCTCGGTCGTGGCACACGAGGCCGGCTCGCCGCACGGAGGTCTCGGCACCGTGCTCTCGGCGGCGGTGCCGCTGGAGCGACCAGTGCTCGAAGCCCGACACGCGCTCGGAATGGCGAGGACGATGCCGCTAGCGAACCGTCATGGCAGAGGGGCGGGGCGCTCGGACGGCGACCGCGTCAACAGCGGCAAATGGGCACGCACGAACGTCGGGCGCCAGCGCGGCGAGTACGAGCAGAAGCTGCAGCATGCCGCGCGCCGCGAGGCCCTGATCGGCCGGGCGCGTGTCGAAATCACCGGCATGTGCCATGCCGGCGTCATCGTGGAAATCGGGACGATGCGACTCGTGCTTGACCAGGACCAGAGGGGAGTGCAGTTCTCGTTCGACCCGGATACTCGCGAGCTCCGCATGGAAAGGGCATCGAAGTGAACCTCAAAGATCTCACGGCGGCGCAATTGATGACCAAGGACTTCGCCACCATCGACGGCAACGCGACGTTGCGCGAGGCGGCAGCGCTCATGGTGCAACGGCACGTCCACAGCTTGCTCGTTCCGCCCCAGGAGCCCGACCGGTGTGTCGGTGTGGTCACCATCAAGGACGTCGTGCAGGTCCTGTGCGACGGAGACGCGGCCTTGCTCGATACGCTCCGGGTGCTCGACGCCGCGACCATCCCCGCCGTCTCGGTTCAGAAGGATTTCGTGATCGGCGATTGCCTCCGCCTGATGCGGATGTCCGGTGTGCGGAGCGTCCCGGTGCTGGACGGCGTTCGGCCGGTCGGCCTGTTGAGCTTCACCGACGTGGTCCGGGCCGCAGCCGTGCCCAAGACTTCCGCGGGACCCGAACGAAAGACGTGACTCGCCGGACCGCCGTAGCCTCATCGCATCGGGCACTAGGGAGGCCCTGCACCGGTGGGGTTCCGAGCGAGAAGTACGAGCCGCCCCGAGCGCAAGGCGCGAAGGCCGACCGCGTATCTGAACGATACGCCGAGGGCGTCGCGCCGCCGTCGATCGGGGACGGATCGCGCTTCGTAGCCGGGAGCCACCTGTGCAGAGGTTCCCTAGAACGGCAGGTCGTGTCTTCGCGCCGCGTTGCAGGCTTTGCAGCTCGGCACGACGTTTCCCTTCGTCGACTTGCCGCCGCGGATGATCGGCACGAGGTGGTCCATGGTGAGGTCCTGGGCGACGAATTTGCCCCCGCAGTGATGGCAGATACCGGCGGCGCGCCTGCGCTTCCACCACGGCGTCGCACGGAGGTCGCGCGCCTTCTGCCGCTCGCGGCGGATTTCTTCGTCCGAGACTTCGACGAGGAACGGAGACACGCGCGCATTCTGCGGTCGGCCGTTCCGCGATGCAACGACTTGCGGCTCCTCGGCGCGAGGTCTACGCGTCGAGGGACGGCAAGATGCGCGATGCTATCTCGACGGCGGTGCACGAGTGTCCCGTCCCCGAAATTCGTTGCACACGGCTGCGAGGGATTTTCAGCCCTGCCGAGGCGCGACGACGAAGGAATAGTCTGGACTATTTCGAGGAGGAGCAACGCGGGCAGGGTTGAAAAGACCCGCAGAATTATGCGGCGAATTTCGGGGACGGGACACTAGGCCATGAGCGACGACGTCCGCTTCGTCACGGCCAACGGGCTGCGCTTCGGCTACCTCGAATCCGGCCTCGGACCGCTGGTGCTCTTGGTGCACGGTTTTCCCGATACGGCTCGCTCGTGGGACGCGACGCGATCCGCGCTCGCGGCCGCCGGCTTCCGCGCCGTCGCACCCTTCACGCGCGGCTATGCGCCGACCGACGTGCCCGCGACCGAGGCCTACGACTCCGACACGCTCGGACGCGACCTGCTGGCACTCATCGCCGCCCTCGACGGCGCGCCCGCGGTCGTGGTCGGGCACGACTGGGGCGCGAGCGCCGCCTACTCGGCGGCGGCCATGGCGCCCGAGGCGTTGCGCATGTTGGTGACGGTCGCGATTCCGCATCCCGCGTCGGTGCGACCGACGCCGTCGGTGCTGTGGGCCGTCCGGCACTTCTTCGCGCTGAACCGCCGGAGCGCGCTCCGCTGGATGCCCGAGCGCGACTTCGCGTACGTCGACGAGCTCCTGCGTCGCTGGTCGCCGCGTTGGAATCCCGCGGCCGAGGAGTCGGCGGCAGTGAAGGAGATCTTCCGGAATCCCCGCAATCTCGACGCCGCGCTCGGCTATTACCGTGCGCTCCGTCCCTGGCCGCCGAGCTCGCACAAGCCGAAGATCCGTGTCCCGACGGTGTGCTTCGCCGGCGACAGCGACATCATGCCGGCGGAGGCGTACGAGCGCGCGCGGTCGCGCTTCACGGGACCGTACGAGGTAGTGCAGATGCCCGGCGGCCACTTCATGCACCGCGAGCACCCCGACGTCTTCAACCGCCATCTGCTGCGCGGGCTCGAGCGCGTTCGGAACGTCTGACAGGGGCTGCGACTCGCGCATGGTGGGTCGAACCGCCCCGCGCACGACGGTGGCTCAGCGCCGCTCGTCGATGCGCCGGACGCAAGGATTCTCGCGGAGGCGACCGTCGCCGCCGAGCACGACGGTATTCGTGACGTTGCGACCGCGGCAGAGCTCGGCGAGGCAGCGCGCGGACGATCCGAACCACGCGCTCGCCTGGGCCGTGTCGCAATCGAACGGGCTCCCCGGCTGGAGCGACTCGACCGAGATCCGCGCGGCGCGGCGCGGGTGCGTCTTGTTGGCCGCGGCCGGCGTCGACATGAGAAGCAGCAAGACCAACGGCGCGACAAATGCCTTGAGCATCGCGTGACCCTCCCTCCGCGAAGAGAGTAGCGCGGGCTCCCCACGTACGCGCGGCGACGAGTATCCACTTGACCCTGGGCGCGCGCCTCGCATAGAAGAGCCGCATTATGACCTCGCGCGCTCAGGTGCTCCTCGGCCTCCTCCTAGGGCTACCCATGCCCATGGCGGTAGAGCCGTAAGCAGTCGCGCGAGCGAGCGTCTGCAAACCCTCTCCCGCTGAACGGCCGGAGGGGGTTTTTGGTTTCTGGCATCCGCAACTCATCCCTCCACCGGTCGGCCAGCGGGACACGAACCCGGAGGACGACGAGATGACGACGATGCCGATTCAGAAGTACCGACCGTTCACCCCGGTCGACCTGCCCGACCGCACCTGGCCGAACCGCACCATCAGCGCTGCACCCCTCTGGTGCAGCGTCGACCTCCGCGACGGCAATCAGGCGCTCGTCGAGCCGATGGGTCCGGAGCGCAAGCGGCGCATGTTCGAGACCCTCGTCGCAACCGGATTCAAAGAGATCGAGGTCGGCTTCCCGAGCGCGTCGCAGCCGGACTTCGACTTCGTGCGCTGGCTGATCGAAACCGACGCGGTCCCCGACGACGTCACGATCCAGGTCCTGACGCAGGCGCGCTCGCCGCTGATTCGCCGCACCTTCGACGCCATCCGCGGCGCGCGCCGTGCGATCGTCCACCTCTACAACTCGACGTCGAGCCTGCAGCGTCGGGTGGTGTTCGGGCTCGATCGCGCCGGCATCGTCGACATCGCCGTCGAGGGAACGACGCTGGTGCGCGCGCTCGCCGACGCGATGCCCGAGACCGACGTCCGCTTCGAGTACTCGCCCGAGAGCTTCACCGGTACCGAGCTCGATTTCGCGGTCGAGATCTGCGAGCGCGTGATGGACGTCTGGCAGCCGACGCCGGCGCGCCCGATCATCCTGAACCTGCCGGCGACGGTCGAGATGGCGACGCCGAACGTCTATGCCGATCAGATCGAGTGGTTCGGGCGCCACGTGAGCCGGCGCGACGCCGTCGTGCTGAGCGTCCATCCCCACAACGACCGCGGCTGCGCCGTCGCGGCGGCCGAGTTGGCGGTGATGGCGGGCGCCGACCGCGTCGAGGGTACGCTCTTCGGGAACGGCGAGCGCACCGGCAACGTCGACGTCGTCACGCTCGCCATGAACCTGTTCTCGCAAGGCGTCGACCCGAAGCTCGACCTTGCGGACATCGACGCGCTGGTGGCGGTCGCGGAGCACTGCAACCGCCTGCCGGTCCACCCGCGTCATCCGTACGCCGGTACTCTCGTCTACACCGCATTCTCCGGCTCGCACCAAGACGCCATCAACAAGGGCCTGGCGGCACGGCGCGCGGACGCATCCGGGATCTGGGAGGTGCCGTACCTGCCGATCGACCCGGCCGACGTCGGGCGCAGCTACGAGGCGGTGATTCGTGTGAACAGCCAGTCGGGAAAGGGCGGTGTCGCGTATCTCTTGGAGCGCGACTACGGCTTGGCACTGCCGCGCGCATTGCAAGTCGAGTTCAGCGCCATCGTGCAGCGCATGACGGAGGAGACCGGCAGCGAGCTCGCGCCCGAGGCAATCTACCGGGCGTTCGAGGCGGAATATCTCGCCGCCGCCGCCGACGCCGTGGTCGAGCATCGCGTGACCGCGCGACCGTCCGGGGACTGCGCCATCGAGGCCACGGTCGCGATCGACGACGCGCCCCGCCGGATCGCGGCCCACGGCAACGGTCCGATCGACGCGTTCACCCGCGCGCTCCGGAGCGCGACGGGGCTCGACGTGCGGGTCGTCGACTATCACGAACACGCGCTCGGCACCGGCGCCGCCGCGACGGCGGTCGCGTACGTCGAGGTCGCCGTCGGGAGCGGCGGCACCGCTTTCGGCGTCGGGCGCGATCCGAACATCATCACCGCCTCGCTGCGCGCCGTCCTCGGCGCATATCGGCGGAGTCGGCGCACGCACGGCCGCGTCGGCGCGGCGTCGAGCAAGCGCGTGAGCGCGTTCACGGGCACGGACGCCACCAACCACGACGTCGTCGTGAAGGAGGCCGTATGATTGCCGAACAGACGTGGAGTCCCGAGCGGTACGAGCGGCATGCACGCTTCGTGAGCGACCTCGGCATGCCGGTGCTGGAGCTTCTGGCGCCCGAGCCGGGTGAACGCATCCTCGATCTCGGCTGCGGCGACGGCGTGCTCACGGAAAAGCTGCGCGCGCTCGGTTGCGACGTGGTCGGCGTCGACGCGAGCCCGGAACAGGTCGCCGGCGCCTGCGCGCGCGGGCTCGATTGCCGGGTTGCGAGCGGCGAGGCGCTGCCCTTCGCGGGCGAGTTCGACGCCGTGTTCTCGAACGCGGCGCTGCACTGGATGCGCCGGCCCGACGCGGTGATCGCGGGGGTCGGGCGCGCACTGAAGCCGGGCGGGCGATTCGTCGCGGAGATGGGCGGGCATGGCTGCGTCGCGTCGATCATCGCCGCGCTCACGCACGCGATGCGGCGGCGCGGGCTCGACGCCGCGGCTCGGAACCCGTGGTTCTTCCCGTCCGCCGACGACTACGCGCACCGCCTGACGGCCCACGGCTTCCGTGTCGAGTCGATGGCGCTCTTCCCGCGCCCGACGGCGTTGCCGGGCGACGTCATCGGCTGGCTCGAGACCTTTGCCGAGAGCTTTCTCGCGGCGATCCCGGGCGCCGAGCGTCCGGCGTTCCTCGCCGAGGTGCGCGACGCGCTCCAGCCGAAGCTCGCCGACGCCGCCGGCAGGTGGACCGCCGACTACGTCCGCTTGCGTTTCGCGGCCCGCCGCTCCATGTGAGCGCCTGCACCGCCATGACGATCGCCGAGCGACTGACCGAGGATCTGCGAAGCTCCCTCACCGCCGTGCACGTCGAGGTACGCGACCAGAGCGCGCGCCATCGTGGACACGCCGGCGCGCTCGAGGGCGGCCACTACGACGCGGTGATCGTGAGCACTCGCTTCGAAGGCCTCGGTTTGGTCGAACGGCATCGCGCCGTGTACGCGGCGCTCGGCGACCTCCGCGAGCGCCGCGTGCATGCCCTCGCGCTGAAGACGTTCACACCCGAGGAGTGGCGGCGCCGGGGCACGTGAGCCCCGCGGCGCACCGCCTCAGACCGTGACGTCGCGCTTCACCTCGTCGACCACGCGCTCGACGATCCCGCGGTACTCGGCGAGCTTCTGCGCGTTCTTCGCCTCGAAACGCATGACGAGGATCGGCTGGGTATTCGAGGCGCGAATGAGCCCCCAGCCGTCGGCGAACTTCACGCGCACGCCGTCGATGTCGATCAGGTCGTAGCCGGACGTCCGGAAGCGCTCCTTGGCACGCTCGGCGATGCGGAACTTCAGCGCGTCGGGACAATCGACGCGGATCTCGGGCGTGCTGACCGCCGGCGGCAAGTCGGCGAGCAGCTCCGCGAGCGGCTTTCCGGATTTCGCCACGACCTCGAGCATCCGGCACGCCGCGTAGATCGCGTCGTCGTAGCCGTAGTAGCGGTCGGCGAAGAAGATGTGCCCGCTCATCTCGCCGCCGAGCGCCGCCTTGGTCTCGCGCATCTTGGCCTTGAGGAGCGAATGGCCGGCCTTCCACATGATGCCCTTGCCGCCGTGCTTCTCGATGTCGTCGTAGAGGCGCTGCGAGCACTTCACCTCCGACACGATGACGGCACCCGGGCGGTCGGCGAGAATGTCGCGCGCGAAGAGCACGAGCATCTCGTCGCCCCAGAGAATGCGCCCATGCTGGTCGACGAGGCCGAGGCGATCGGCGTCGCCGTCGAAGGCGATGCCGAGGTCGGCGCCGTCCCTCTTCACGGTCTGGATCAGGATCTCCATGTTCTCTTCGACGGTCGGATCCGGGTGGTGATTCGGAAACCGTCCGTCCGGCTCGGAGAAGAGGTCCCGACTGTCGCATCCGATCGCCGAGATGATGCGCGGCGCGACCGGCCCGGCCGCGCCGTTGCCGGAATCGACCACCACCTTGAGCCGGCGCGGCAACGTGCCGAACTGCCGGATCAGCTCGTCCTGATAGGGCGGGATGATCGCGTAGTGCTCTTCCGCACCGCGCGGCGCCGCGCGGAACTTCCCCGACTCGATGATGCGCTGGAGCTCTTGGATGGCATCGCCGTAGATCGAGACCTTGCCGACGCAGATCTTGAAGCCGTTGTGATCGGACGGATTGTGGCTGCCCGTCACCTGGATGCCGCCCCCGACATCGAGATGATGGAGGGAATAATAGACGAGCGGCGTCGGCGTCATGCCGAGGTCGACGACGTCGAGACCGCCGGCGCGGAGCCCGTCCTTCAGCGCGTCGGCGTATTTGTTCGACGTGAGCCGCACGTCGCGGCCGACGCTCACCCGCTGCACGTGCTCGTCGGCGACGAACGTCGCATAGGCGCGACCGAGCAGGTACGCGAAGGCGGCGTCGTAGTCGACGTCGGCGATGCCGCGAATGTCGTACTCGCGGAAGATGGCCGGGTTGAAGGCTGGCTTCACCGTCGGATCTCCTTCGTGCTCATCGCGTGCGCGAGCGCGATCGCCGCGATCATGCTGCCGGGGTCGGCCCGGCCGGCGCCGGCGATGTCGTAGGCGGTGCCGTGGTCGGGCGAGGTGCGGATGATCGGCAAGCCGAGGGTGACGTTGACGGCGTCGTGAAAGTGCAGGAGCTTCAGCGGAATCAATCCCTGGTCGTGGTACATCGCTATCACCGCGTCGAATTTCTTCTCGTCCACCGCCTGAAAGAAGAGCGAGTCGGCCGGGTAGGGCCCGCTCGCGTCGGCAC
This sequence comes from uncultured delta proteobacterium, assembly GCA_963774015.1. GTDB lineage: Bacteria > Desulfobacterota > Binatia > UTPRO1 > UTPRO1 > UTPRO1. The sequence continues at coordinate 262,774 of CAVZDH010000009.1, read as the reverse complement.
CGTCTTTCCGTGCCCGCGCGATCGCGGGCTCGATGATGCGCTCCTCCTCGCGCCCGAAGAGCCCGCCCTCACCCGCGTGAGGATTGAGCCCGGCGACCGCGATGCGAGGTTCGGCCACGCGATGATACCGGCGCAGATGCTCCGCGGCTATCGTGATTGTGCGGGCGACGTTCGCGATCGTCAGCGCTCGGGGCACCGCGCCGAGCGCGACGTGCATGGTCACCAAAATGACGCGGAGCCGGCTGCCGGCGAGCATCATGCGGACGTCGCGCGCCCCGGTGAGCCGTTTCAGGAGCTCCGTGTGGCCGCTGATCGGGAACCCCGCCCGCGTGACCCACGCCTTGTTGATGGGCGCTGTGACGATGCCGCCGATCGCGCCGGCCCGCGCGAACGTCGCCGCGGATTCGATGTAGCGGTAGGCGGCACGCCCCCCCGCGACCGACGGCTTCCCCGGCCGGCGCGCCGACGGTCCGAGCCGACTCACCGCCACGACCGGGATCGTGCGCCGGCCGGCGCGCTCCGCCGGCGGAACCGTGCCGGCCGTGAGATCGGCGCCGCGCATCGCCATGATCTCGACCCGCGAGCCGAGGCGCTTCGCCGTCTCACGTACGAGCTCGACGTCGCCGAGCACGACCGCCGGCACGCGGCGGAGCCGCGCGTGCGTCAGCGCTTTGACCGTCACCTCGGCCCCGATGCCTGCCGGGTCGCCGAGCGTGACGCCGAGGGGGACGGTCAAAGAAAGGTCTCGACGTGGTACCGCGCGCGCAGATCCTGATTGAGCCAGCGGTCGTAGCGTGACTCCATCGCCTCTTTGTAGAGCTTCTCCTTGATCTCGTCGCTGACCTCGGAGAGCGGGCGATGCGTCTCCCCCGAGGTCTTCTCGATCTTGATGATGTGGAAGCCCTCGGGGGTGACGATGAGCGGGCTCACTTGTCCCGGCTCGAGCGCCTTCACGGCCTTGGCGAACTCGGGCTGCATCTCGTCGGGTACGACCTCGCCGATGTCGCCGCCCTCGTCCGCGGCAGGCCCCTGCGAATACTCCTTGGCGAGCTTCGCGAAGTTGCCGCCGTCGGCGGCGAGCTTCTGCACCTCTTCCGCCTTGGCGCGGATCGCGGCCTTGTCGGCATCGCTCGCGTCGCGCGGGACGAGCAACGAGATCAAGCGTGCCGTCACCTTCGGCGAGGTGCCGTAGTCGTCGAGATGGGCCTGGTAGTAGCGCTCCACTTCCTCGGGCGAGACGTTCACCTTGTTGCGGATCTCGCGGTTGATGAGATTGGCGCGTTCGATGTCGGAGCGCACCTGGGTCCGATACTGATCCCAGGTCATGTTCTGGCGCTGCAACGCCTCCTTCAGCTGATCTTCGCTCAAGTTGTTCCGCGTGCGAATCGACTCGATGTAGCTGTCGATCTGCTGGTCGGTCGCCTTGAGGCCGAGCACCTCGACTTGCTTCTGGATGATCTTGTCGAGGATGAGCTCGTCGAGCATGGCTTTCTGGTCGGTGGCCAGCTGGTCGCCGCCCGGCCGCTTCTTCGCGACCTCGGCATAGCGCTCGAGCTCGACGAGCGTGATGGGATCGCCGTCGATCGTCGCGACGATGCGATTCAGCGTCTCCGCGCGGGCGACGGCCGCCGTCGCGACGACCAACACCAGCGCGACGACGCCTTCGATGCACCTGGACTTCATGATCATCGGCGGACCTTAGCGGAGGTCGGGCAGCGGGAAAAGGCGGGACGCCAGGTCATGGACGTACGCGACGACCTGCTCCTCGGCGCTCGCATGACGCCGCGGGCCCGCGGCGCCGAGCCCGGCGCGGAGCGTCCGATACAGCTCGACCGAGAGCGCGAGCGCGGTGAGACACGATCGGACGTCGCAGCTCGCGACCGTACGGGCGATCTCCGCGGCGAGATCCGGGGCCGCGTGCTCGAGCTTGCGCACGCCCGTCGGTCGCGCGCCCCGGCACGCGAGCGCCAGCGGACCGAGGGCGAAGTGCCGTACGAAGCCGAGGGCGTCCACTGCTTCGAGGAGCTCTCCGCGTCCGACTTTGGTCGCCACGTAGTGCACCACGACCCAGAAGCGGTCTTCGATCGCTTGCACGTCCGGTTGCGGGTAGCGGGCGGGGGCGCCCGTGAATTGCGCGCTCAGGCGCCCGGCGTCCTCCCACAAGACGACCGGATCCTCGATCCGCTGGGCGGCGTCCTCGATCCGCACGAACTTGAGGTCCACGTGAAGAGGCGGAGGGCCGTAGAGGCAGATCAACAGCCGCGGCTCGCCGACGTGCTCGCCGGTGAACGCGACGAGCAACGGCCCGAGCCGCGCCGCGATCTCCCGCCGTTCGGCCAGCACCTCGTCGTACGGGGCCTCCTCCACCGCGACGACCAGATCGAGGTCGCTCCACTCGTCGAGCGCGCCGGTAACGTACGAGCCGCCCGCCGCCACCCCGACGACCCGGGGATCCGCCGCGAGCTTCGGCAGCGCCGCCGCGAGGAATGCCGCGTGCGGGACGGGCGACGACGGTGCCGCCACCGTCTCAGCTCCCCGCGTCGGCGGCGAGCGCGGCCATGAGGCGCGGCTGCACCTCGGCGAGGAGCCGTTCGAGGCTGGAGCGCGGTCGGACCATGACCGTCAGGTCACGCACCATGCCGGCCTCGTCGAAGCGCACCATGTCGATGCCTTCGACGTCGCGGTCTTTCACGCGCGTCCGAAAGACGAGGATCTTCGTCGTGCCGTCGGCGGCATCGAGCTCGTCGGTGTACCGAAAATCCTCGAACACCTCGAAGATGATGCCGAGCAGCCGACGGATCGCGGCCTTTCCCTCGAACGGCTGAAAGGTGATCGGGCTGTGCAATACCGCGTCGTCACGGAAGAGCGCGATCAGGTCGTCGAGGCTGTGGCGCTCGATGGCGCGGCGAAAGGCGGCTCGATCGGTGGGCATGGCCGATGATAGCGCTCCGCGCCGCCTTGCCTCAACGCCTCGCCGTGCCATAACCCTCGCACGCCCGAGCGCCCCGCTCGACGTCCCACGAGGAGATCCCGATGGAATACGGTCTGCAGCTCGCGAACATCGACTTCCACCAGCTCCGCGACCGCGCGCAGGCGGCCGAGGGCCAAGGCTACTCGGTCATCACGGTTCCCGATCACATCGTGATGGAGGGCCCGGAGAAGAGCTTCGACCCCCGAAACCTCTCCTACGATCCGATGATCATGGTGGCCGTGATCGCAGAAGCGACCCGCAAGGCCCAGGTCGGGCATCTCGTGCTCTGCAATCTCTTTCGCCACCCCGTGATCACCGCGCAGAGCCTGGCCTCGCTCGATCAACTGAGCGGCGGCCGCCTCGTCGCCGGTCTCGGCACGGGCTGGACCGAGCGCGAGTTCCAGATGACCGGCCTTCCCTATCCCGACATCACGACCCGCATCCGCATGCTCGACGAGGCGCTCACCTGCATGCGCTCGCTGTGGGCGAACGAGGAAACGACGTTCGCCGGCGAGTTCTACCATCTCGACGGCTGCATCCTCTGGCCGAAGACGGTGCAACAGCCGGCACCGCCGATCCTCCTCGGCGGCGGCGGCAAGGGCTTCCTGCGGGTCGCGGCCAAGCACGCCGACGTGGTGAACATCATCGCCGACGCCGGGAAGCCCGGCTACATCAAGCTCGCGAACGTCGCGAAGCTCACCGACGACGCCTTCACCTCGAAGGTGCGCTTCCTCCGCGACGAGGCGGCGCGCCACGGCCGCGACGGCACGAAGATCCGCATCAGCAACATGATCTTCACCTGCATGCTGACCGACTCCCCGGCGGCGACGCGCGCGACCGTCGAAGGCATGGCTCCGATGTTCGACACCACGCCGGAGGGCATGCTGCGCTCGCCGATGGCGTTGATCGGCACGCCCGACGAGTGCGTCGCGGAGCTGAAGCGGCGGGCGCGCGATTGGGACGTCACGCAGGTGCTCTTCGGCGGCGGCGTCGACCCGCGAACGCAGCAGCGTCTCGCCGAGGAAGTGCTGAAGCACGTCTGAGCCGATGGAGACCGCGGACACCGCCCTCCTCGAGCGCCGGCCGCTCGTGTGGATCCTGCCGCTCTCGGCGGCGATCGCCGGCTTTCTCGTCTGGCTCATCTATCTGAAGTCGACGCGCGCGCCCGCGCCGCCCTGGGTCGGCGCGCTCCCGGCCGCCAACGCCTTCTTCAACAGCTGCAGCGCGACCGCGCTCGCGGCGGGATGGTTCAACATCAGGCGCGGCAATCGCGCCGCCCACGCGCGCTGCATGCTCACGGCGGTCGTGTTCTCGACGCTCTTCCTCGTGAGCTACGTCGTCTACCACGGCTTCCACGGCGACACGCACTTTCCGGGCCAGGGCCTCGTGCGGCCGATCTACTTCTTCATCCTCGTGAGCCACATCGGGCTCTCGATCGTAGCGCTGCCGATGATCCTCTCGACCCTGTTCTACGCGGCGACGGGGCGTTTCGCGCGCCATCGCGCCATCGCGCGCTTCACCTTGCCGGTCTGGCTCTACGTGTCGGTGACGGGCGTCGTCGTCTTCGCGATGCTGCGCGCCTACGTCTGACCGCGCGCGTCTACCGGCAGGTCGGGAGGTCGAACCCGGCGTTTCTCCGACCGCAGCTTCCGGTGCCGGCGTCGACGTAGGCGTCGCCCGTCCCCGAGTGGTCGACCCAATCGGAGTGCAGGACCAGAGCGCGATTGGAGCCGGCGTCGAGGCTGATGCCGACCAGGCCGGCGTGGTCCGCGCTCTCGACGACGAGGGTACGTTTCACGCGGAGCCCGTCGGAGCCGACGACGCGGATGCCGACGCCGTCGTCGACCAACGTCGCCCTGTCGACGTCGATGCCGGATCGTCCGAGCCCGGCGCCGACCGCACTGTTCTCGACCGCGATCCCGGTGCCGTTCTCGGTTCCGTAGAAGAGGCTCACTTTCACCGCCGGGCGGGCGGCGAGACCCGACAGGAGGAGCCCCACACCGGGATTGAGAAACGCACGGACGTCGACGAGCTTCACCTTCGAGCTCGTGCCGCTGACCTCGATGCCGTTCTGCTCCGTACCGCACGAGCCCAGGAAGAGCTTGATGGCGCCGATGCGCGTACGGAGCTCGACCTTCCTGTGATCGGCGATTCGGATCTGGGTGTGCGTACCACGATCGACCGTGAGCACTCCCGAGTTGCCCGCCGATCTGATGAGGACTCCGTCGGCCGCGATGTCGAGCGCGATCGGGGCCGCGCAGTCGGCGTCGATGTAGCACCCGCCGACGCAGGTGATCCGGAGCGGCTTGTTCACCACGACCGGCCCGACATAGGTGCCGTCGCCGAGCACGAGGTTGGCGCCCGGCGCGGCCGCGTCGATCGCCGCTTGCAAGGTGCCGGTCCCCGGAGGCACCGCGATCCCCGCCGTCGCCGGCACGGATCCACCAAGGACCACGAGCGTCGCGAGCACGACGCGAAAGGCTGGGAAACGCATCGGGGGGCCTCCTGCCGGCGAACCGTAGGTCGGTTCGCCGTCGCCCGGCAAGAGAAATCGTCGCGGCCGGTCGCCTTGACTCGTCCGGGACGGTCGCCGAAGCTCCCGACGCCACGGAGGAGCCCATGACCTACGAGCAGATCACCTACGAGAGGCGCGGCGCGGTGGCGCTCGTCACCATGGCGCGGCCCGAGAAGCTGAACGCGTGGACGCCTCGCATGGGCATGGAGCAGGCCGACGCGATCGCGCGCGCCAACGCCGACCCGGCGATCGGCGCGATCGTCATGACCGGTGCCGGACGCGGATTCTGCGCCGGCGCCGACATGGAGGCGACCTTCAAGAGCCGCATCGAGGGCACCGATCCCGGCGGCAACACCGCCGCGGGTCAGGGCGGCATGCCGGCGGGGCTCGACTGGGTCGCGATGGCGCGCGGCGCGAAGCCGCTGGTCGCGGCAGTGAACGGCGCCGCGGTCGGGATCGGCATGACGATGATCCTCCCGTTCGACGTGATCGTCGCCTCCGAGCAGGCGAAGCTCGGCATGCTGTTCATCAAAGTGGGGCTCGTGCCCGAGCTCGCGAGCACCCACTTCCTCGTGCAGCGCATGGGCTTCGGACGCGCGAGCGAGATGTGCCTCTCGGGCCGGATCTACTCGGCGACCGAGGCGTATCAGGCGGGGCTCGTCGACGTGCTCACGAGCGCGGACGATCTCCTGCCGAAGGCGTTCGCGATCGGCGAAAGCTTCGCCGCGAACCCGGATCCGCAGCTCCGCATGATCAAACGGCTCCTCACCGACAACGGCAGCGCGACCGATCTCACGGCGGTGCAGGAACGCGAGAGCGTCCTCTTGCGCGAGTGCTGGAAGAGCCCCGAGCACAAGGAAGCGGTGGCAGCGTTCCTCGAGAAGCGGCCGCCGCGCTTTCGCGCCTGAGAGGCACGCCATGAACGCCGCCGCGCGGGTCCACCTCGTCGTGTGGTCCGACTATCTCTGCCCGTGGTGTCATCTCGGCGCCGCCCGCATGCATCGTCTCGCCGACGAGCTCGGCGCCGCGCTCCGCATCGAATGGCGGGCGTTCCTGCTGCGACCGGAGCCCTCGGCCGGAAGGACGCTCGAGAAGTTCCGAGCCTACACCCAGTCGTGGCTCCGTCCGGCCGCGGAGCCGGACGCACCGACGTTTCGGCCGTGGGAAAGCGCCGCGGGTCCGCCGTCGCACAGCATTCCGGCCCATCTCGTCGCCAAAGCGGCCGCCGTGCTGGGCGAAGCCGCGTTCGCGGCGATGCACGCGCGTCTCCTGCGGGCCTACTTCGAGGAGAATCGCGACATCACCGAGCGCGCGACGGCGGCCGCGCTCTGGCGCGAGCTCGGACTCCCGGACGACGGCTTCGCCGTCGTCGACGCGCCGGCGACGCTCGAAGCGGTCCTCGCCGACCATCGCGACGCGCTCGCGGCCGGCGTCACCGGCGTGCCGGCGGTGATGATGGTCGGAAACGACGTGCCGACACTCGGCGCGATGCCGTACGAGACGTATCGTCGCTGGATCACGCGCGCCCTCGCCGGCACGTGACGCAAATGCGTCGCTCACGGCGTCCGCTCGCGTGAGCGGTTCAGTTTTCGTTCGGGACGCGTGCGAAATTGTGCGGGGGGACGGCACGCCGACATACGCACCTGCATAAGCTCGCGACCGAGCGACGCGCGCGCGGGACAGCGCCGACGGTACGCCTCGTGCTCCGGCGGGATGTCGTTCCCGCCCATGGATGAGCGCGCGATCTCCGCGCGGTCACGCAACCGAGCAGGAGACGTCGAATGTCGCTCTTCGTGCAAGCATGCGCCTTCTTCCCGGCGATCGTGGCGGTGATCGTCGTGCTCGTAGCGATCGCCGATCGTCGTGAGGCGAGCGCGTTGAACGATCTGCGCGCTCTCGGTCCGGACGCCGCCTCGAGCGACGACGACGATTCCGACGCGCCCGAGACCTGCGCCGCGTGACGACACCGTGGACGACGTGCGAATGAGCACGCTCGGTGGCGTCCCCTCCGCGATTCTCCGCACGGCAGGTGAGGGGAGACCATCGTCACATCTCGAGGCCGCGTTTTTTCACCCGATGAAGCGATAGCGACGAAACGTTCCCGCTGGCTTCCTCCGAGAGTCCGCGCACCCGGAGATCGGTGAACATCGCGAAAGGGAGGGAACGTCATGCGACTCGTCATCAGCACCATCGCGCTCATGTGGCTCGCCATGCCGGCAGGGCCAGTCGGTGCGGCTCCCGTCGACTGCGAGGCCGCCCGTTGCACCGTGCAAGCCGAGATCGACGCCGAGTGTCCATGCGCCGAAGCCAAGAATCACGGGCGCTACACCTCGTGCGTCGCGCGCATCGTCAATCGATTCGCGCGCGACGGATCGATCCCGAAGAGGTGCCGCAACAAGATCAACGGCTGCGCGATACGTTCCACCTGCGGCAAGCGCGAGGGCGCGGTGTCGTGCGATTTCCCCGGTGACGGCGTGTCCGGGCGCTGTCGGCCGCTGTCGTCCGAGGCCGCCTGCACCAGGCGCGGGGGACGGTCGTCTCCTCGTGCTGCGACTCGTGCGGCGCGGAGCCGACGATGACGCCCGAGGAGCCGACACCGACCGCGACCCCCGAGGGTCCGGTCGCGACGGAGACGCCGGTCGAGACCGCGACTCAAGGTCCGGTCGAGACCGCCACGGAGAGCCCGATCCCGAGCGAGACGCCGGCCGCGACCGCGACGGAAGGTCCGATCGAGACCGCCACCGAAGGTCCGATCGAGACCCCAACGGAGCCGGTGGCCACGGCCACCGAGGGTCCCATCGCGACGGAGACGCCGGGGGCGACCGAGACCCCGGCCGCAACCGCGACCGAAGGATCCCTCGAGACCGCGACCCCCGAGCCGTCGCCGACGAGCACGCCGGGTAGTGCCGACGTCTGCGGCGACGACAACGTGACCGGCACCGAAGCCTGCGATCCGCCGGGCGCGGCGAGCTGCCCGAACGCCGGCAACGGCCTCGAGATCTGCAGCATGTCCTGCACCTGCAATTGTCCGTCGCGCATCAGCTTCACCGGCGACGCCACCGACCCAGTGAGCCTCCTCGACACCGGCTGGACCGGCATCTCGCACCGCGCACCGATCATCACGAACGGCGACGTGACGGTGGCCGTCACGTGCCCGAACCCGAGCCAGCGTCCGTGCGGCACGTGCACCACGAGCGGCCCCATCCCGAACACCGAGCCGGGACAGCTGCGGAACGAGCGCTGCTCGAACGACACCTCGATCCAGTGCAGCGACGACACGCCGTGTACCGCCGGCGGCGGCAGCTGCGAATTCTACTTCGGCTCCAACCTGCCGCTCGCGGCGGGCGGCGTCACGACCTGTGTCGTGAACCAATTCGACGGCCCGATCGGCGGCACCGCCGACATCGAGAGCGGCGAAGCCTTCACGGCCGCGCTCCTGACCTCGCGCGTTTACAACGGCATCGCGATCGACAATCCGTGTCCGCGCTGCCTCGGCGACACGACGTTGAACGACGGCGTCCTCGACGGCACGTGCGATGCCGGAACCCGTGCGGGACTTTCGTGCGACGGCAACGGCGGCATTCCGGGCCGGCCGGATTTCGGCACGACCAGTCTCGACTGTCCGCCGAATCCGAACGCGTTGATCGCGACCTTGCCGATCGACCTCTCGAGCTCGACCGATCCGGTCGCACGGACGCTCACGACGGACAGTCCGAACTGCACCGGCTCGGCCGGCGACAAGTGTCTCTGCGACACGTGCAACAACACCGCCGCGACGCCCTGCAGCTCGAACGCCGATTGCCCGTCGAGCGGGGGCGCGGCGGGAATCTGCGGCGGGCGCCGGTGTCTCTCGGGCACCAACAACGGCGCGCCGTGCACCACGGCGAGTCAGTGTCCGAGTGGCGCGTGCGCCCGAACCGGCGAGCCGACCAAGCCGAGCGGTTGCGTCGACGACACGACGGTCGCCGATCGCGTCCTCGAGTGCGACGATCCGGATGGGGACGGCGAAGGCCAGTGCACGATCGGACCGACCGACCAGAATTGCACGCTCGCGTCGGGCCACGCCCAGCGCGGCTGCACCTCCGACACCGACTGCGGCGGCGCCGCCGGCAGCTGCGAGTCGGTGGCGCGCCGCTGCTTCCTGACCGGCGGCGGCACGTTCCAGCCGAGCGGTCAAAACGACGGCAGCGACACGCTCACGGCGCTCGGGCTGGAAGATCCGCCGGTCAACGACGTGTCACATCCGACGCTCGCGGCGGTCTTCTGCGTCGGGCCGACCGCCGCCCCCGCAGTGAACAACGTGGCCGGTCTCCCCGGTCCGGGACGCGTGACGGTCAAGGGGACGGCGCTCGGTCTCCCGTAGCGTCGTCGCCGACGGAGGAGCGTGCCTTGTCGGGGGGCGGGGCACGCTCCTTCAGTCCTCGCCTGGCGTCAGGGCTCGTCGCCGGACGCCGCTCGGCGCACGATCGCGAGCACCCGATGGCGCGATTTCCAGATCGCGTCGACCAGCGCATCCGGAACGTCCCCCGCGATACGCGGTGTCGACGACCACGAGCCGCCGCACGCGCTGGTGCATCATCAGCAGCGCGGCCGCCGAGATCGAGGTCGTCGGCGCGACCGTGACGGGGTCGCGGGTCATCCACATGTCGACGATCATGCGAGCCTCCGGGCGCGTTGCTCGACGATGCATCGCGCGGCCCACCCGCCGCGTCAAGCCGTTTCGACTCGGCCGGCGCGGCAGGCACGAGACTTGCGTTGGCGAATGCGAAATGCCCGTCGCCGGTGATGAAGCCCCCAAACGTCGTCGACCGACGTCAGGAATCCGAGCCCTTCGAGTCATGCGATTGACCGGCTCCTGCTTGGCGGTCGGCCTCGCGACGTGGTGGACGGTCGCAGTGGCCGGCGCCGCGCCCGGAGATCTCGACGGCGGGTTCGGCGACGCCGGCATCGTCCTCACGCACGTCACCGACCGGAGCGACAGCGGGAACGCGATCGCCGTACAACCCGACGGCAAGCTCGTCGTCGCCGGTACGACGGATCAGTACTGGTCGGCGCTCGACGTCATCGTGATCCGCTATCTCCCCGACGGCACGATCGACCAGTCGTTCGGCAACGACGGCTCGATGATCGTCTCCATCGGAACGTGGGACGACTACGCGACCGCCGTCGCAGTGCGCCCGGACGGGAAGATCGTCGTCGGCGGCTATTGGCTCGCCGGCGCGCATTACCAGATCGGCGTCATCAGGCTGCTGCCGGGCGGGACGCTCGATCCGACGTTCGGAGTGAACGGCATCGCCCGCGCGGACATCGGGCCGAACCACGACCTCGCCCGCGCCTTGGTCCTGCAACCGGACGGGAAGATCGTGACCGCCGGCGAGTCGTGGACCGGCGTCCGTTACGCCGTCGCACACGTCCGCTTTCTCGACGACGGCTCGCTCGACCCCACGTTCGGCACGAACGGAAGCACCGTCGGCCCCGTGCTCGACCAGAACGTCGTCGCCTACGCCGAGGCGTTGCAGGCCGACGGTGCGTTGGTCGCCGGCGGCTTCGTCTACGGAGCCACTGGGATGCAATGGCTGGTCGTGCGCCATTTCGCCGACGGCACCCTCGACACGGGCTTCGGGAACGGCGGCGTCGTCACGGCCGACCTCGGGAGCGGCGACGAGAGCGTCCGCTCGATCGTGATCCAGCCGGACGGCAAGATCGTCACGGCAGGGTACGTGGACCTGGGCGAGGGCAGCGGGAAGGACTTCGCGCTCGTTCGCCTGCTCCCCGACGGCTCCTTCGACCCGACCTTCGGCGAGAACGGTCGCGCGATTACGGCCCTCGGATCGGCCGACGACATCGCCACGACCGTGCTCTTGCAGGCCGACGGCAAGCTCGTCGTCGCGGGCTCGACATTCACGGATACGTATGAAGACGTCGCGCTGGCGCGCTACACGGCGAACGGCGCGCTCGATGCGACCTTCGGCACGAACGGCGTCGTCCACCGGAACATCGGCCTCAACCGCGACGGCGCCGAAGGAGCGGCGCTGCAAACGGATCAGAAGATCGTCGTCACCGGGTACGCGGTCGCGCCGCCCGGGCCGTGGGCGGACATCGCGCTCGCCCGCTTCGACGGCGATCCACCGCCCCGCTGCGGCGACGGGCACGTCGACGCGGGCGAGGAGTGCGACGACGGCAACACGGACGCGGGCGATGGATGCGACCCCACCTGTCTCCTCGAGCCGTGCGCGCCGACACCGGCGACGGGGTGTCGCGCGCCCGTCGGCGGCTCGACGGGCCTGCGCGCCAAAGGCTCGGCGGACGCGCGTGCGATCCGCTGGCGCTGGCTCGGCAGCGCGATGCCGATTGCCGAGCTCGGCGATCCGCTCGGGACCGACGCATACGTCTGGTGCCTGTACGACGACGGGGCACTCGTCGCGACGACGCCGATCTCGGCGACCACCGGTTGCGATTCGCGACCCTGCTGGAGGAAGATCCGCGACGGATTTCGTTTCAAGGCGAGCCAACGGGCGGGCGTGCAGACGTTGAAGCTCGCGGTCGCGCCGAATCGCAAGACGCAGCTCGACTTGAAGGCACGAGCGGTCGCGCTTCGCGGAATCGCCGGCGCGCCGTTGCATGGACCCGTCGTCGCGCAGTTGAAGCGCGTGCCGGACGGACCGTGCTGGACGGCCACGTACAGCGCTCCGTTCACCGCCAACGTGCCGACCGCGTTCGTCGATCGCGCGGACTGAGCGGGACACCGCAACGGAGGAGGAGGACGATGCGACGAGCGTTCGCAGCGATGATGGTGGCGGTGGGGCTCGCCGCGTCCGGCACGGTCGCACGGGCGGCAACGATCGTCGTGCTCGACAGCCAACCGGGAGACTGGATCGGCGCCGGCAGTCACTGGACGTTCACCGAGGCCGACGGCAACTTTCGCGCCATCCGCGACAGGGAGCGAGTGCGCGTGCTGTTCGACAGCCCCACCTTTCGCCAATGGGACTTCGGCTTCCTTCCGCCCGTCGGATTGCCGCTCGCGCCCGGCGTCTACCAACGAACGGCGGCATTTCCCCTGAACGATCCCGCACAGCCCGATTTGCGAATCTCGGGCGCCAATCGCGGCTGCAACTCGGCGACCGGGGTCTTCACCGTCCTCGAGCTCGCGCTCACGCCGCGGGGAGAGGTCGCGCGTCTCGCGGTCGACTTCGAACAGCACTGCGATGACGCCGTCCCGGCGCTCTTCGGCTCGCTCCGCTTCGACTCGACACTGCCGATCCCGAGCGCGGACTCCGACGGCGACGGACGCGTCGATCCGATCGACGACTGTCCCTTCGTGCCGGACGCGGGGCAGGAGAATGCCGACGGCGACGCCGAGGGCGACGTCTGTGATCCGTTTCCCGACGCCCGCGACGACCTCGGGGCGTGCCTCGCCGACTACGATGCCGCATCGATCCTCCTCGGCGACACCGATCACGACGGCGAGGCGGGATCCACCGATCTCTGTCCCGACACGCCGCCGGGCGTGGCGGTGGACGACGCCGGATGCTCGCATGCGCAGTTCTGCGCCCGCATCGACCCGAACGACCGACACGGCCGAGACGCCTGCCTCCACGCCGACTGGCGGAACGACGAGCCGGGCATGCGGTCGCGAGAGCGCGACTGCACGATCGAACGAGCAGCGGAGGGCCGACGATGCGTGGCGAAAGACGATTGAGCGTGCGCACCCCGAATCGCGTGTTGCGTCGAACGGTGCTGGCGTGCGTCCTCGTGATCGCTTCGGCGCGGCCGAGCGGCGCGACGACGCTCGTGTTCATGGACAGCGATCCGTGGGACTTCGTCGGGCAGGGCATCCGCTGGTCGTTCACCGAGCCCGACGCCGTCTTCACCACCTACCGCCTGAGCAACGCGGTCCGCGTCGACGTGCAACCGCCGGCGGCCCTCGGCGGATCGTGGACGTTCCAGTTCGGTCCACCGGCAGGGTGGACTCTCGCACCGGGGGTGTACGAGAACGCCACGTCGAGCCCATTGCCGACGGCGAACCCGACAATCGCGATCTACGGCGATTATCGCGCGTGCAACGTCGCGAGCGGTCGCTTCCAGGTGCTCGACGTCGGATGGCAATTCGACGGTGGTCTCGCGCGTCTCGCGGTCGACTTCGAGTATCACTGCGAGAACCAACCGTTCGCGCTCCACGGGTCGGTGCGCTTCCGGTCCGAGCTCGCGTCCGATCCGGTCGACGCCGACGGCGACGGCATCCCGAACGCCATCGACGATTGTCCGGAAGCCGCCGACTCGTCACAGACCGACCGCGACGCGGACGGCATCGGCGACGCCTGCGATCCCTATCCCGACCAAGCGGACAACGTCGCCCAATGCATCGAGGACACCGCAAGCCTGCTCGCGCTCACTCGTGACGACGACGGCGACGGCGAAGCCAATCCGACCGATCGCTGCCCGACGACGCCGACCGGAGCAGCGGTGGACCAGGCCGGGTGCTCTCTCGACGAGTTCTGCGGCGCGGTCACGGTGCGGGATGCGGCGTCCGCGGCGCGATGCGAGCGCAGCGATTGGCGCGGCGACGAGCCGCACATGCGGCGGCGCGATCGCGATTGCCGCGTCGAGCGCGGCGACGGCGGCGCCCGCTGCGTCGCCAACGAGGCGAGCATGGCGGCCGCGCGGTGACGCCGCCCGGACGATGAGCCGCTCGCTCAGCGCAATCGGCCGCAAAGCTCCTTGAGCTCCGCGACCAATCCGTCGGCGTCGCGCGCGAGCGGGCGATAGCCGACACGGGCGTCGGGGAACACCTTGACGCGGTCCTTCATCTTCTTCTGCAGCGCGAGGATGTAGTCGATGTGGACGGGGGTGTCGGGGTGGAACTCGAGGACGATCTGCTCGCCGCGGACGCGCGCGGCGGTGATGAGCAGATCCTTGAGCGCGCGGCGGAGCTCCATGACGCGGATCAGGCTGTCGACGAGCGGCGGGAGCTCGCCGAAGCGGTCGACCATCTCGTCGACGAGCGCGGCGAGCTCGTCTTGGGTCTTGAAGCCCGCCAGGCGCTTGTAGAGCACGAGGCGCTGGTTCACGTCCTGCACGTAGGTGTCGGGGATGTAGGCCGGGAAGCCGAGCTGGATCTCGGGCTCGACGTCCTTGGCGATGGTCTCGCCCTGCACCTCGCGGACGGCCTCCTCCATCATCTGGGTGTAGAGCTCGAAGCCGACCGCGGTGATGTTGCCGCTCTGCTGCTTCCCGAGCATGTTGCCGGCGCCGCGGATCTCGAGGTCGTGCGCGGCGAGCCGGAAGCCGCCGCCGAGCTCGTCGAGCTCCTGCAGCGCCTCCAGGCGCTTGTGGGCGTCGGTCCCGATCATGTGCTCGCCGGGAATCAGGAGATAGGCGTAGGCGCGGACGTTCGAGCGCCCGACGCGCCCGCGCAGCTGATAGAGCTGCGCCAACCCGAGGGCGTCGGCGCGGTTGATGAGGATGGTGTTGGCGCGCGGGATGTCGAGGCCCGACTCGATGATCGTCGAGCAGACGAGCACGTTGGCGCGCTGGTGGATGAAGTCGTCCATCACCTGCTCGAGCTGGCGCTCGCCCATCTGGCCGTGTCCGACGATGACGGTCGCCTCGGGCACGAGCTCCTGCACGTGCGCCGCCTGACGATCGATCGAGTCGACGCGGTTGTGCACGAAAAACACCTGCCCGCCGCGCCGGAGCTCGCGGAGGATCGCCTCGCGGATGACGTGGTCGTCGGCCTTGGTGACGTAGGTGCGGATCGCGAGGCGGTCGACGGGCGGGCTTTCGATCACCGAGAGATCGCGGATGCCGGTGAACGCCATCTGGAGCGTCCGCGGGATCGGGGTCGCCGTGAGGGTCAGCACGTCGACGGTCGCGCGCAGCGCCTTGATGCGCTCCTTGTCCTTCACGCCGAAGCGGTGCTCCTCGTCGATCACGAGGAGACCGAGGCGCGCGACGCTCACGTCCTTCTGCAGCAGCCGATGCGTGCCGACCACGACGTCGACCGTGCCGTCGGCGAGCCCTGCGATGGTCGTCTTGTTCTCGGCGTTCGAGCGAAAGCGCGAGAGCAGCTCGACCTTCACGGGGTAGCCCTCGAAGCGCTTGCACATCGTGTCGTAGTGCTGCTGCGCGAGCACGGTGGTCGGCACGAGCACGGCCACTTGTCGTCCCGCCATGACGACCGCGAAGGCCGCCCGCATCGCGACCTCGGTCTTGCCGAACCCGACGTCGCCGCACACTAGACGATCCATCGGCTTGTCGCTCCCGAGGTCGGCGAGCACGTCGTCGATCGCCTTCTGCTGATCGGGCGTCTCGTCGAACGGGAAGCGCGCCTCGAACTCCTGGAAGAGCGGATCGCCGCTCTCGAAGCTCTGCCCTTGCAACACCTGACGCTTGGCGCCGATCTCGACGAGCTCGCGCGCCATCGAGAGGAGCGCCTCCTTCGTCTTCGCCTTGACGCGCTCCCACGCGGTGCCGCCGAGCTTGTCGAGCGCCGGCACGGCGCCGTCCCCGCCGCCGCCGACGTACTTCCCCACCAGATTGATGCGCTCGACGGGCAGGTAGAGCCGGTCGCCGCCCTGATACTCGAGATGCAGGAAATCGCCTTCCGTGTCGGCGACGCTCAGATGCCGGAGGCCGCGATAGAGCCCGATGCCGTGGTCGACGTGGACGACGAAGTCATCGGTCTTGAGCTCGGCGAGGCTCGAGAGCACGTCGGCGGCGCTGACCTTGCGGACGCGGCGCTGCTGGCGGCGCTCGCCGAAGATCTCCTCCTCGCCGACGAATACCCAGGGCTCTCCGGGGAGGCGGAAGCCGTGCGAGAGCGAGCCCTCGACGAGCACCGGCGGCCCGAAGCCGGCGGCGAGCAGTGCCGGCAAACGCTCGCTCGCCATCACGACGTCGACGCCGTTGGCGGCGAGCAGGCCCTGGAGCCGGGTCCGCTGTCCGGCGCCGTGCACGACGATGAACGTCCGGCGCCCCTCGCTCGCCCATTCGCGGATCCGATCCGCGACCGGCTTGAGGGTGGTGGCGCCCTGCTGCTGCGCGCGCGCGGCGGCGAGGTCGGCGAGCGTGTAGCAGGAGACGCGCAGATGCCCGGCGGTGCCCGCGAGCCCGACGAGCGGGTCGAGCTCGACCGTCGGCAACGGACGGAGCGCCGCGCGCACCTCGTGCGCCGTCATCGCGAATCGCTCCGCCGGCGCGAAGAAGCGCCGTGCCGTCTCGGCCTCGCGCGCCCGCTGCTGCACGAGCTCCCAGGTCGCGTCCCACGCGCTCTCGACGCCGGCCGGGTCGTCGATCCAGAGGCGCGCGTCGCTCGGCAGATAGTCGAAGAGGGTCGCGAGCCCCTGCGGATAGACGTAGGGCGCCACGAACTCGACGCCGGGAAAGAAGAGGCCGTTCTCGAGCGCGTCGCTCATGGCGTTCCGGTCGAGGCGCGGCATCTCGATCTCGATGGTCCGCATCTCGACGGCACGACGGGCCTCGGGAGCACGGAGATCCGCGAGCGACGCCTCGCGCACCGGGACGATCACGACCTCCTCGCGCTGATCGGACGAGCGTTGGGTGTCGGGATCGAAGGTCCGGAGACTTTCGATCCGATCGCCGTCGAGCTCGAGACGAAAGGGCTCGGCATCGAGCGGCGTGAAGACGTCGATGAGTCCGCCGCGCACGCTGAACTCCCCGACGTCCTCGACGACCGGCACGCGGAGATACCCCCAATCGATCAAGTGCCGGCCGAGCTCGGCCGCGTCGATCTCGTCACCCTCGACGAGATAGCGCATCGCCTCTTTCACGACGGCGCGCGGGAGGAGACGCTGCGTCACGGCGTCGGGCGTGGTGACGACGATCGGGTCGCGCCCGTGTACGAGGTGAAAGAGCGCTCGCATGCGCTCGTGCACGACGGCCGCCGGCGGCGACACCGGCTCGAACGCCGGCACGTCCCAGGCGGGAAACGCCTGCACGCAGCGCTGCAGCGCCGGCGTGCCGCGATCCTCACCGAGGAAGAGTGCCAGGTCGCTCGCGAGCGCCTCGGCCGCGGCCGCGCCGGCGGCGAGGACCACGTAGGGCGAGGGCGCGGCCCGGTACGCCTCGGCGATCAGCAGCGCCCGCGCCCCGGCGCGCAGACCTTCGACGCGGAGGCGCTCGCCGGCGCGCGTCGTCGAGGCGCGCCGGACGGCGTCGCGCAGCGATGATCCTTCTTCGTGCGGGAGTGGATGCATACACGACCGCCCACGCGGGCCTCGCGACCCGGCGGTTGCGAGGGGCGAAGCTACCAACGGGCCCCAGGTGCCGCAATGCGGCGCCGGCCTCGACGCCGCAGGGTCCGGGAGAGCACGCCGCCCCCGGCTCAGCCTGGCTCAGATTGACACACTCTATATCCCCAGCGCGATTGACAGCGGCCGAGGGTCGTCGCTACGTGCTTCGAGCTTGCGATGTCCTCGGATCTGCCGCAGTTCGACCGCCTCTCCATCCATCCGTATCGCGTAACCTTCGTCGCCGAGGAGCGCGTCACGGCACCACAGGCGCGCCTGCCGAACATGCTGCGCGGCACCTTCGAGATCGCGTTCCGCCGCCTCGTGTGCCACGACCTCACCCTCGACTGCCGCTGGTGCCCGCTCGTCGAGTCGTGTCCCTATCCTCCGCTCTTCCGTCCGAAGCCACCGGCTGACTCGGATCGCCTCTCGCGCGCCCAGGATCTCCCGCGCCCCTTCGTCTTCGAAGTCGCGCCGGGAACACACCCCCAGCTCGCTCCGGGTGATCCGCTCGCCATCGGCCTCACCCTCTTCGGCGCAGCCAATCGGCTGCTGCCGTACTTCATCGTCGCACTGCGTGCCCTCGCCGAGCGCGGCCTCGGCTCGACCCGCGGGCGTTTGCGGGTCGCCACCGTCACGGCAAGCACGCCGGATGGGGACCGCGAGGTTTTCGACGAAGCGCGTAGCGTCGTCACCCCGCCCAGGGAGGGTCTTCGTCTCGTGCATCTCTCACGGCCCGACGATGCCGATACTCGCCGGGCACGCGTCCGCTTCCTGACCCCCACCACCCTCAAGCGCCACGGCACGCTCGTCACTCGCCCGTCGTTCACGGACTTGGCCTGCCGTCTTCGCGACCGCGTATCCTCCCTCGCCGCCTTCTTCGGCGACGGCCCCATCGACATGGACTTCGCCGGCGTCGCCGAACGCACCTCCCACGTCCAGACCCGCGAGTGCCGCGTGGCATGGGAGCGCCGCACCCGGCGTTCGAGCCGAACCGGGAATGTGCACGAGACATCGGGGTTCTCGGGGGAGGCGCTGTACGAAGGAGAGCTCGGCGAGTGGATGCCGCTGTTGCGGTTGGGGGAGGCGGTGCACGTCGGGAAGTACGCGGTGTGGGGGAATGGGTGGCTGCGAGTGGAGGCGACGTGAGAACGACACCTGCCGGTCTTCGGTGGACGGGGCATGCGCTCGTGGATGTAGGCGTTGCAGGTGTGTGCGCGTTCGCGAAGCGAAGACAGCCGGAAGAGGTAACACTGGAGGATCTCGATGACGTGTCGAGATTCCTCGTCGAAACTTACTACCAAGAGAAGCTTGGAACATATCTGAGCTGCGTCTTCATGAATGCGTCCTTTGTTCAGGCCAACCCCAAGGCGCGCGGGGGTCCAACTGGAAAGCTGTTCGTTGAACGCTACCTCCAAGCTCATCGCGCCGAACCTGACCCCCTGGTCGCTGGCCAGCGCTGCGTCTTCTCGGGACTACCCGCCACATCGCCCTTGGTGCGCACCCACTTACCGATGTTCTCCGGCGAAGGTGTCGTGAACTTTCGACCAGATGGCACAACGTGGGTGCCAGCCGCCGGTCCGTTCATCGTCGCGCTCTTCTTTCTACCCATGGCCAGCCGACGTTCGGAGGGGAAACTCCTTTGCGTTCACGCCGAGGATTTTCCGCTCACGCTGCGCTTCGCGAGACGCTACCTAGAGGACAACCGGCGCCTGATCGCGCTTGCCCTGCCCACCGACAGGGCGCTGACGCACGATCAATACGATCGGGAGCTGCCCTATTGGGATGCCGCCAAGAAGCGATACAAGTTTGCGGACGTCAAAGGCCCTCGATCGCTGGTGATCGCTGACCTCGCCGACATCGGCGGACGCGCCACCGATTTAGTAGATGCCCAGGTGTCGCCACTATCGGCCTACCTGCTGTCGAACGGCCGGGAGCCCTCGCTCAAAGTCTTCGACATTCCCGGCGGCGTCGTAGCGTTCGTGCTGAAAGCATCTCTCGCGTCCACGCGGGATGCTTGGGCCGCTGTGGCGCAACGGTTTCGACCGGTAAAAGCCTCCGACGATGAACCAGGTGGCGACACCCGGCCTTCCAAGAACAAGCGAACCGAGAAGATCAGCACACCTGGTGGCCGTCCTGGTTGGTCAAAGAACCCTGCCTTCGAGGATCTCTGCGCCATCTACGAGCATGGCTTCCTCGATCGCGCCCTCGCCCGCACCTGGCTGTCGAGGTACATCCTCGGCCGCATTAGACCGGTCGATCGAGAGTCGAGAATCGAAAACACGAACGCCCGCACCTGGGCACTCGCCGAGCTATTCGCGCAGGAGGTTCTCGGAATGAAGCAAGCGCGCATCGAAGCGATCCGTAAGTTCGCCGACGGGCTGTCGGATTGGATCGTCAGGGTCAACGACAAGGCCATGTATCGATCACTGATCATGGATCGACCAAGCGACCTCCGCCGGGCGTTGATTCGAGCGCAACGCCAGAGTGCCAAAGGCGAGCGTCTCCTATTCGGCCTCGACGAATACGCCACGGTCTGGCTTCACGAAGACGGTGATGAGTGGTTGGTTCGAGACCTCATTTGCATCCGCGTGATCGAATCCCTCGCTGCAAGCAACTTTTTCGCTACCCACTCCGCGCTCGTACCCGAAGACCTCACAGAGAAAGAGGAGACGATTCAATGAGCCACGTAACAGGATTGCTCCTCATCGATGCACCTGCCAGTGCCTTGAACAATGCAGGCGAGGACACCGAGGCGCGCACCGACAACGCTGTAGCGGTAAAGTTCATCCGGACTCCGGACGGACGTCTCCCATACGTCAGCGCACAAGCGATTCGGTTCTGGCTCCGCACGCAGCTCTCACAAACTCCCGGTTGGACCTCTTCTCCGGTGTTTCGCGAAACGAAAGTTGCCTACACGGACGCAGAACCGACCAAATATGCCGAAGACGATCTCTTCGGCTATATGCGTGCAGCATCGAAGTCCAAAGACGAGGCCAAGAAAAAGAAACGGGAAGAAATCGCCGCGAAGTCTACCTCGGTTGATGCGGACACGGGTGAAGTCACGCGCGTATCGCCCTTTCGCGTCGGGACCGCCGTAGCGACGACTCCGACTAGAATCGTATCCGACTTCGGTACGATGGCGCGGGCCGAGGGTGATCCTGTTCCGTATGAGCACCAATTCTATCGAGCCCACCTAAAGGCTCCCATCGCTCTCGACCTCACGAGTGCCGGAACGTTCTTCGTCTCCAAACGCGTCGGCTACAAGAACCTCGACAAGAATCGGATCGAGAGCGCCAAGACCGCCAACGCCGAAGAGGTCCAGGTGCGAGGTTTTGACGCATGGAGACTGCCCCTCGCGATTCGAAGTGAGCGAGTCGGTCAACTGCTCGTGACGCTTGGGCGGTTGGAAGGCGGGGCCAAGCAGACACTCCATCTCACCGATACCGCTCCGTCGGCTTTGGCTCTTGCGGTTTGCAAGAGCGGAAACCAACCGTTCCTGCGACTCTTCACTGCGGACGATCTCGAGCACACTATCTTTCGCGTTGATGTGTTGAACGAGGCTTTGGAAGTCTTCAAGGACGACCTGCAGTCCGACCTCTACATCGGATGGGCCAGGGGCTTTCTCGACGCCGAACGAACGAAGCTCGCGGGTTTGCTTTCCGACGGCAAGCACCCCTCCGGCCGAGTCATCCATATTGGGCATCCTCGCGAGATGGCCGAGCGGTTCGCCAAGGTGATCATCGACGAGAAGAATTCTCCCTGGTTCGAGTGATGCGCGTCACGCGAGTCGTCGTCGAAGCACCGGTCACATCATTTCGTCATCCGTTCTTCGTGACGGGGCGCCAGCTGACCTTCGACTTCCCGCCGCCCTCGACGATCCTCGGTCACTGCGCCAGCGCGTTGGGGCGCTGGCCCGACTTGGACACATTCTTTTTTGGCCTGCATTTCACGAGCCTGGCACGCGCAGCAGATCTCGAGCACCAGCACATCACCACAGCTCTGGAATCGGGGACACGAAGGTCGGTTTCCACACCAGATGGGCCTGCACGCGCGACAACGGAGGTCACCGTGCAACCGGTGCCGCGGGACTTTCTTTTTGGCATCCGCATGACGCTCTACCTCCCCCTCGAGGTCGGCGCCGCCTTCCGGTCCCCAGTTCACACAGTCGTGCTTGGAAGATCTCAAGACTTGGCAGAGGTCGTCGAGGTCAAAGAGATCGCCCTCGAAAGACCTGGCCGTGCGCGGATCGAGCACACGCTGCTGCCGCGCGGGCTTCGTCCGTGTGTCCGATTCGGTACGACGGTACTGCTCACACGTCATATCAGCGAGCCACCCAAGCGCGAGGCTGCCTTCGCGCAATACATAGCCCTTCGGGAGCACGTCCTGTTCGGCGACGGCGCCGATCCCCACCGTGCTTTTGTTGCGGTCGCCGGTATCGATCTCGACGACCTTTGGATGGACCCGGAGTACTCGGACGACGAGGGTTTCCTACGGGGCGTGTGGATTCACCGCCTGACGGATGCGAGTTGAGCGACGCTCTCGCCCACGTCTGGGCGAAAAGTGCGGCAGAAGCTGAGCCAGAAGGAGAGCGACTCTCCGTACACACTGGATGGGTCATCGCTCGGCTGGCAGGTTGGCGCAGTCGGCTTCCCGACCTCGGTCGCTACTCGCGACCCGATATTTGGGATCTCGCGGCATGGGCATGCCTCCTCCACGACGTTGGGAAAGTGGCGCTCGGGTTTCAGGCAATGGTTCGCGGTGGCCCGAGGTTTGGGCATCGCCATGAGGTTCTCTCGCTGGTCGCGGTGGGGTGGCTGGATATCCCGGACGATCGGCGTTCCCTAGTTGCCGCAGGGGTCGCCACCCACCATCGCGATTGGTCGTTCATCAGAACCAGCTATGGCGCCGCGCAAGAACGCGACGCACTCCTCAGCCACATGAACGCCGCGGATGCGGCTTCACTGCGGCGCTGGCTCGAAGGCGATGGCGCACCGGATCTCGCGCGGCTCGGATTCGCCCCGCTTCCGCGACTTCGGGACATCGATAGTGAAGCCGCGTTGTTGGACGCCCTCCGCGAGCTCAATGATCTTGCAATGGACGTCGAGGACCAAACGGCGATCGATAAACTTGCACTCACCGCCCGAGCTGTTCGTGGACTGGTACTCCTGGCAGACCACGCCGGCTCAGCTCACGAGCGCCTCCGCGAGCCGGGTGTACTGAATACACCGGCGGCCTTGAGAGCAGCCGTACCCTTTCTCGCGCAACCCCTGCCGCACCACCAGGCGGCGGCCGCCCAAACGACTGGGCACTGCTTGCTTACCGCGCCAACCGGAAGCGGGAAAACCGAGGCGGCCCTGCTCTGGGCGGCGCGGCAACGAGAAGTCAGCAGATCACCCCGTTCTGTCTTCTATGTCCTTCCCTATCGCGCGAGCTTGAACGCGATGCACGCCCGGATGAAAGATAAATACTGCCTCACCGATGACGACGTAGTGCTGCAACACTCCTCGTCAACGACTTCGCTCTACACCCAACTCCTGGACCGCAAGACCTACACCCCTGCGCAAGCCGCACGGACCGCGATCCGCAACAAGGCACTCGGGCGGCTGATGACGGCTCCCGTTCGCGTCCTCACCCCATATCAGCTCCTCCGAGGGTTCTTCGGCCTCAAGGGCCACGAGGCGGTGCTGACCGATGCTACACAAGGCATCTTCATTCTCGATGAGCTCCACGCCTATGATCCGGAGCGCTTGGCGCTGATCCTCACGGCCGTCCGGCATCTCGCCAAGGACCTGGGCGCCACGTTCATGGCGATGAGCGCCACGTTTCCTTCAGTACTTTCCACCCTACTGCGAGATGTTCTGGACGAAACGGTCCAGATTCTCGCCGACCAGCAGACCCGAGACGAGGCCAAGCGCCATGTTCTTCGGATCGCCGATAGGGACCTGTCGTCCGACGAGACGCTCGACGACATAGCGCACCGCCAGCAGGCCGGAGAAGCGGTTCTCGTCGTGGCTACGACCGTCGCCCGGGCCCAGGACGTCAACGACATGCTCGCGAATCGGGTGGGTCAACCGAACGTGAGTTTACTTCATGGACGCTTCACTGGTGACGATCGAGCGAAGAAGGAGGCTGTGCTCATGACTCGCGTCGCCAACGGCCGTGATCGGCAGGGAGAGCCTGGCACCATCCTCGTGGCTACGCAGGTCGTCGAGGTAAGTCTCGACGTAGACTTCGATGCACTCTTCACCGATCCAGCTCCGATCGAAGCTTTGGTCCAACGTTTCGGCCGAGTGAATCGGGCTCGGCGTCAACCGCTTCGGGACGTCGTCGTTCACACGGCCATCCCGAAGTTCAGTGATCGAATCTACGGCCGTGATCCGATCACCCGAGCACTCGAGATACTGACTCTCGCAGCAGACGCGCCCATCGCCGAAGAAGCCGTCCAGGCATGGGTAGACGCCAGCTACGAACCGATTGCCGCGGCGCTCGCCAGTCGCGTTCGCAAGCAAATGCAAGAGTTCCAACGGGCCGTCGTCGAAACCAACCGGCCCCTCGAATCTCACGAAGAACTCAAAGAGTTGTTCGACCAGCAGTTCGACGGAATCGAGGTGGTACCTCTCTCGTTGCGAGCGGAGCACGAACGTCGGGTTGAAGAAGAACCTCTCGGGGCACCTGGTCTCCGAGTGCCCATTTCGAAGGGGCAGTGGTTCCGCCTCCGCGGCGCGGGCCTGCTGATCGACAACGACTACGTCGCCTGCCCTTATGATCCCGAACGCGGCCTGGATCTGTCCCTGCGAGTCGATGACGACTCCTAGGGATCCGATCAACCGAGCTTGGCGCGGAGCCGCTCACACGCCACCGCCCTTCGCCCGCACGAGACGTACCGCCTCCGAGTAGATGGAGGTTCGGGGTCCGATCGCCGCCACCTCCACCGGTAACGAATGACTCCGGTGCCTGTAGACGATGCGGATACGCCCGACGCGGACGCTCCACCAGCCGGCGAGCTCGCCCAGAAGCGGCTTACCGGACTCCGGGGACGCGCGAATGTGGTCGAGCGCTGCACGCACGCGTCGCTTCAGAACCGGATGCATGGCTCGAATTGCAGTCTGTACCTGCGGGGTTAGACGGATCGAGCGTTCAGCCACCTCGCCGCCCGCTCGCGAAGAGCCGATCCAGATCACGGGTCGTGAAGCTCTTGGCCTTCCGCCGCTTCAAATCTCGGATGCCCTTCCGAACCTCGCCGCGCATTTCGTCGTCCGACAGAATGTCGAGCGTCTCGCGCCATCGCTCGAACTCGTCGTGGCTCACGAGCACGGCAGCGGCGCGACCGTTCTTCGTGATCGTCACCTCATCGTCGGCCTTCTCGAGCCCGGCGACCAACTCGCTGAGCCGGGCCTTCGCCTCGGCCAGGGGAAGGATGCGCATATGGCCCTCCTGGTCTAGTCTGAATTCAGACTAGCACTAGCTCGGCTTTCCGGACCATTGCAACGACCGTCCGTGGGTCTTCATCTGTTGCTGGCCGCGAACAGCCGCCGAAGATCCAGCCTGAACCCCGGCAACAGCGGTGTCGTGAGCCGCTGCCGCAACTCTTCCGCCCGCGCCAAACCCTCTCCCGTCCATCGCTCCACCACCCCCGCCGGCTCCACCACCCAATACTCCGTGACGCTCGCTGCCGCATACAGTAGCCGCTTGGTCACGCGATCGTGCAAGCGGTCGCTCGACAGCACCTCGATGCAGAGCTCGGGAATACGATCGATGGGCCCCTCGTGATTGCGCGGGATCCGGCCGAAGAGCACGAACGCATCGGGCCGGAGGATGCGGCCGGGAGCGAAGCGGACGTCGAGCGGCGCTTGCCCGACGGTCACCGGGCCTTTGTGCCGCGTTGCCCACGCGCGGAGCGCTGCGACGATGCGCCCCAGCACTTCCTGGTGCCAGTAGGTCGGGCTCGGCGACACGACGACCTCCCGGTCCACGAGCTCGATTTTCGCGGTCGATTCCGGAAGGCGAAGGAACTCGTCTTCCGAGATCACCGGACGCTGCATCGCAGGCTTCATCGAGCGCGCCCGTACGGCTCCCGGCGCGACAGTGTCAACCGCATACAGGACGCAGTGAACGCCGGGCCACTCATCCCGCACCTACTTTCCGCGCTTGCGTAGGTTCGTTGCGGCTTTCAGGGCATCCCACTCGAAGGATTCGTGGACGATCGTGGCCACGCTCGACCCAAGTACAGCTAGGCAGACGACGTTCGCAACGACAGCGAAAAGCACGCGCCTGACATGTCGGCCCTCACGGCGAACGCTCACCCTGCCGGCTGCTCCGCGAAATTCCCACACACCCGCGCCGCCGACGGTGCTACCCTGCTCGCACTTACCTTCCGCTCGAGGACCGAATGGAAAGTGTCATCGTCGCTAGTCCTGGTTGCTTCCTCGGCAAGACGAGCGAACGCCTCGTCGTCCGCGGCCCGCGGCCGCGGCTCGATCTGATCGACGGCGGCCCGCAGCTTCAGTTGCCGTTCGGCCTACCTGCTCCGCCGCCGCTCACACTCATCACCTCGAACGGCCCGCGCACGCCCGAGCCGCCACTGCGCCACCGCCGCAGCCCGGACGGAACCCCGCTCCCCAAGACCACCCCGGACCAGATCGAGCTTCCGCTCTTTCGTGTCGGTGAGATCGTCATCACGTCGAGCGGCGTCACACTCTCGAGCGACCTGATCCAGGCCTGCTGCGAACGCGGCATCCGGGTCTCATTCCTGAGCGCAACCGGCAAACCGTTCGCGATGCTGTCCTCGCCGATGCTCACCGCCACAGTCGAAACACGGCGCGCGCAGATGTCCGCCTACAGCGACCCACGTGGTTGCGACGTTGCGCGCACCATCGTGCGCGGCAAGCTCGGCAATCAATCCGCCGTACTCAAGTATTTCGGCAAATACCAGAAGACCAAGGATCCGGTGGCGCACGAAGTATTGATGAAGTGCGTGCAAGGCATCGAGTCGCTGCGTCGCGACGTCGCGCAGGTGCATGGCGCGTGTATCGACGAGATCCGTGGGACCCTGCTCGCCATCGAGGGCGCCGCAGGCCGCCACTACTGGCGCGGCGTCCGCACGCTTCTCGACGGTCACGTCGCGTTCGAGACCCGTGAGCATCGCGGCGCGACCGATCCGGTCAATAGCGCGCTGAACTACGGCTATGGCATTCTCTACGCCCAGATCTGGGGCGCCGTGATCAACGCCGGGCTCGAGCCGTTCGCGGGATTTCTCCACGTCGACCGCCCGGGCAAGCCGTCGCTCGTCCTCGACCTCATCGAAGAATTTCGCCAACCGATCGTCGATCGCGCCGTCATGGCGACGGTGACGAAAGGATCGAGCATCGACATGACCGGCGGCATCCTTACCGACGCGAGTCGTCGCGCCGTTGCGGCCGCGGTGATCGAGCGCATGGAAGGCGAGGTCGCCTTCCGGGGCCGGAAGCACCGGATCAAATCGGTCGTACAGATACAGGCCCGCAACCTCGCGTCCTTCTTGCGTGGCGGTGCCGCGTATAAGACGTTCGCCTTCAAATGGTGAGGGGACAGGAGCTCCTCACGTACGTCGTCTACGACATTCCCGACGACCGCACGCGGCTGCGCATCGCCGGCATCTGCAAGGACTATGGGCTCAACCATTTTCAGTACAGCGCGTTCTGCGGCTACCTCGACAGCACGAGGCGGAACGACCTGTTCGCGAAGCTCTCCGGCACGCTCGGGAGCGACCGCGGCAAGATCATCCTAGTACCGGTGTGCGAAAAGGACGTCCAGATGAAGCGGATGGTCATCAACGAAGACTAAAAATGGCGAAATCGACTCCCGAGATCGTAGCGCTGACCGTGACCGATCTGAAGCAGTGGGCCTACTGCCCGCGCATCCCCTTCTACACGTACGTCCTGCCCGTCGATCACGTCCGCACGTACAAGATGCAGCGCGGCCACGCCGTCCAGGGAGCGCTCGAGGCACTCGAGCGCCGCCGGCGTCTTCGCGAGTATGGCCTCACCGAAGGTGAGCGCCGCTTTGGCACCGTCTTGCGTTCGGATCGACTGGGCCTCACGGGCAAGCTCGATCTCTTGATCATCACGCCAAAGGCTTGTCTTCCCGTCGAGATTAAGGATACCGAGGGCGGCGTGCGCGCGAATCACCGGATCCAGATCGCGGCCTATGCGCTTCTCGTGGAAGAAGCGTTTCATAAACCGGTCCCCGAAGCTTTTGTGTATCTCGCCCCCACCGACGAGGTCGTCGCAGTCACGGTGGATGCCGAGTCCCGCCGCCGCGTCCTCGACAGCCTCACCGAGATGCGCGCCATGATCGCAGATGAGCTGTTCCCGGAACCAACACCGGTCCGCAGCCGCTGCACCGCCTGCGAGTACCAGAACTACTGCGGCGACATCTGGTAAGGTCGACTTCGCAAATGCCCCCACGTTTTGGACAGAACGAAGGCTTGCGAAGTCGAACGACCGTCAGGCATGGAAAACCCTGCGAGATCGCTACTGCAAAATGGCGGTCGCAGAACGATCCCCGATCAGGAGGGGACTGAAACATGCTCAGTCGACGATCCCTGCCGCGGTAGCCGGTGTCGCAGAACGATCCCCGATCAGGAGGGGACTGAAACACTGCGATCGGCTTGCTCGCAGCGTCTCTGCGTGCGTCGCAGAACGATCCCCGATCAGGAGGGGACTGAAACGTGGCTCTGTCGCGCGTGATCTGTCGAGCGATGTCCGTTGAGTCGCAGAACGATCCCCGATCAGGAGGGGACTGAAACCCGATGACCGCGGATGCAGCCGAGGGCCCTTGCGTCGTAGTCGCAGAACGATCCCCGATCAGGAGGGGACTGAAACCGAAATCCGCGATGACGCCGCGCGTCCGCGGCCGCGAGTCGCAGAACGATCCCCGATCAGGAGGGGACTGAAACACGCGCGATCCTGGACCGGCGGCGTGACCGTGGCTCGAGGTCGCAGAACGATCCCCGATCAGGAGGGGACTGAAACCATCGGGAGCTCGGATCGCCGCGTCGTGCGATCAGCGAGTCGCAGAACGATCCCCGATCAGGAGGGGACTGAAACTTGCGCAGTACTCGACGGCGTCGTGCGCCGCGTCAGGAGTCGCAGAACGATCCCCGATCAGGAGGGGACTGAAACACGGCCGATTGCCGTCGTGCGCAAGCCGCGTTCGTCGCGGTCGCAGAACGATCCCCGATCAGGAGGGGACTGAAACTCGAGCGCGACCGCATGGTCTGTCGAGATGCACGGCGTTGAGTCGCAGAACGATCCCCGATCAGGAGGGGACTGAAACCCCATCGTGACGATCGGCCGCTCGTCGCGTCGGCGAGTCGCAGAACGATCCCCGATCAGGAGGGGACTGAAACTGAAGTCATCGGCGTCGCAGCCGCGGCTCGTCGGCAAGTCGCAGAACGATCCCCGATCAGGAGGGGACTGAAACTCGGCACGACGGTGCCGACAGCGCGAGCCGCTGACGCGTCGCAGAACGATCCCCGATCAGGAGGGGACTGAAACCCGTGACGCGCCATGGAACACTCGCATCGCCCCGACGTCGCAGAACGATCCCCGATCAGGAGGGGACTGAAACGACGCGACGGGCTGCATCCGAGGCTCGTCGTGCCGAGTCGCAGAACGATCCCCGATCAGGAGGGGACTGAAACTGACGATCGCGCGTCGAACTCGCAGGCAGCGACGTCGCTCTGGTCGCAGAACGATCCCCGATCAGGAGGGGACTGAAACACGTGAGACGTGTCGATCGCGAGCGTAGCGACGATCGAGTCGCAGAACGATCCCCGATCAGGAGGGGACTGAAACACTACAGCGCGCGCGGCGATCGACCACGTACGCAGCGAGTCGCAGAACGATCCCCGATCAGGAGGGGACTGAAACCCGTCAGGGCTGATCGATCGCACGGGCCCTGCCGACGTCGCAGAACGATCCCCGATCAGGAGGGGACTGAAACCCTCGACGGACGGCCGTTGCGGCGACGGCTCGTGCGACGGTCGCAGAACGATCCCCGATCAGGAGGGGACTGAAACTCGACAATCGAGTGTACATGGTCGCCACAGACGCTGCGTGTCGCAGAACGATCCCCGATCAGGAGGGGACTGAAACGATCGATGACGGCCGTCCTCAGCGCGATTCGCGACTTCGGTCGCAGAACGATCCCCGATCAGGAGGGGACTGAAACACCGTCGTGCTCTGCGCCTCCGAGCGCGGTGCAGTCGTGTCGCAGAACGATCCCCGATCAGGAGGGGACTGAAACTGCATGGCGGTCGCTCACGGCGCGCAACGACAAGCTGCAGTCGCAGAACGATCCCCGATCAGGAGGGGACTGAAACAAGGGATGCTTCGCTCAATATATTCGGGCGCGGGCGTCAAAGTCGCGGTGGCCGCCGGTCGCCCACCGATGGCCAATCCTCTCAGCCGCTCGTCCGCCACAGGCATCCACCGGATTCGACCTCGCCTGACGCCTCGTGCCTCCGACGACCGAGCGTCCCACTCCTGACGCGCCCCCCGGGCGCGCCGGCCGCGCTGCGCCTCGACGCCATGGCGCCTTGCTCCTCGGATATGAATCTTGCCCCGCACCCGCTACTCGTAGCGACGCGCCGCTGAGCGCGCCGCGATACTTCTCCGCCGTGGAGGCAGCTGGTACTGTCGCGTCCATGGCATCGCCCGCCCTCGGCGACGCTCGAGTCACGCGCGAGCGTTATTGGCAGCTCGTCCGGGACGGGGTCATCGGGCCGGACGATCGCGTCGAGCTCTTGGACGGCGTGATCGTCGCGATGTCGCCGCAGAGTCCGCCACACGCGTTCGTGGTCGCAAAACTCGACCGCTGGCTGCAGGACGTTGCCAGAGAGCGCGGAACCGTCCGAACCCAGTTGCCCCTCGACCTGAGCGAGCTCTCGACGCCCGAGCCGGATCTCGCGCTCGTCGCGGGGAGGCCGGAAGACCATGCGACGGCGAATCCGACGACGGCTCTGCTCGTGGTGGAGGTCGCCGACAGCTCCGTGATCCAAGATCGCCTCACCAAGGCGCCGATGTACGCGGCGGCGGGCATTCCCGAGTACTGGCTCGTAAATCTCCGAGCGCGCTCCGTGGAGGTGCATCGCGACCCCCTCGCGGGGGAGCGGCGCTACGCGGAAGTGCGCGTCGCGGTTCCCGGCGAGACGCTGGACGTCGTCACGCTTCCCGGGGCGATGATCGCCGTCGCGGACGTCCTGCCACCGCGCTGACCGCGTTCCTTCGACACGCGTCCCGACGGCCGCCGTTCCGCGAGTCGTCCCGCGACGCCCGTCTTCTACGTCCCCTTCCATATCGCGCGAGCTTGAACGCGATGCACGCCCGGATGAAAGCCAAGTACGACCTCGGTGATGACGACAAGGTAGCCGACGCCCTCACCTCTCAGCTGCGCGCGGTCGCGAACAGCCGCCGAAGATCCAGCCTGAATCCCGGCAACAGCGGTGTCGTGAGCCGCTGCCGCAACTCTTCCGCCCGTGCCAAACCCTCTCCCGCCCATCGCTCCACTACCCCCGCCGGCTCCACCACCCAATACTCCGTGACGCCCGCTGCCGCGTACAGCAGCCGCTTGGTCACGCGATCGTGCAAGCGGTCGCTCGACAGCACCGCGATGCAGAGCTCGGGAATGCGATCGATGGGCCCTTCGTGATTGCGCGGAATCCGACCGAAGAGCACGAACGCATCGGGCCGGAGGATGCGGCCGGGAGCGAAGCGGACGTCGAGCGGGGCTTGCCCGACGGTCACCGGGCCTTTGTGCCGCGTTGCCCACGCGCGCAGCGCTGCGACGATGCGCCCCAGCACTTCCTGGTGCCAGTAGGTCGGGCTCGGCGACACGATGACCTCCCCGTCCACGAGCTCGATTTTCGCGGTCGATTCCGGAAGGCGAAGGAACTCGTCTTCCGAGATCACCGGACGCTGCATCGCAGGCTTCATCGAGCGCGACCGTACGGCTCCCGGCGCGACAGTGTCAACCGCATACAGGACGCAGTGAACGCCGGGCCACTCATTCCCGCACCTACTTTCCGCTCGAGAGCTCACCGGAAAGTATCATCGTCGGCAGCCCCGGTGTTTCCTTGGCAAGACGAGCGAGCGCCTCGTCGTGGGCACGGAGAACTCTAGCCAGCCGCGCGCACGTGTCGGCTGGCGCTCACCAGGCCTCGCAGCGCCGCTTTCACCGCTTCGGCGCTGCCGAAGCGATTCCAAAGGTCAGGCTCTAGCAGCACCGTGTATTTGTATCCGGAACGGAGCTTCGCGTAGCGATGTGGCTGGATCGCCCGCGTGAAGTCGATCGCAGAACCTCGACGCATCGTCGCCGATCCTTTTTTCTTAGAAGCGTCTCGTTTCATACGTCTTCGCCTCCGACCGTTTGGCTTTGCGGGCACCGATGATCCGGACTCGTGATCCGCGCTCGACATGCGCGACTACCAGGATGCGAAGGAGCCCGCGCAACGCGTCCGCGATGTCGCATCGAGCCGCCGGCCGCCTCTCGGGCGACCGCGCGTCGTCTCGACACGCCACGCGACCTGCCGCCGTTACATCCCGTCCTCGGAGCAGACGCACCACGAGTTGCCGCACCCGTTCCCGACCCGAGCATCGGCGCGGTAGCTCCGCTGGCAGACCGTGCGGCGCACGTCCGGACGCCTCGCCGAATCGATGTCGACGCAGGGGATCACCGTCGGCGGCAGGCACACCTCGCTCGTGTCGTTGTCGACCAGGGTCGAATCGTACACGCGGGCGCGACCACGCGCCGTCGTCACGACGCCACCCCTCCCGTTGTCGCTGATCGTGGAGCTCCGCACGAGCACGCGCACCCCGACGACGCCGATGACGTTGCCCGTGACGGTCGAGCCGAGAATCGTGACGCGGTTGCCGTCGATGCCGCGGTCGCCGTGGTCGCGTACGATGACGTTCTCGAGCGTGACCTTGTCGGCGAGGATCCCCGTGGCGTCCGCACCCTGGACCGTTCCGTTCCTGATCTTGCAGCTCGAGGAACAGATGCCGCCGCCACGAGGACACGGGGTGACGCAACCGACGCCGTGCTTGCCGCCGGTCAACGTGAAGCCGGCGAGATCGAGCGTGGAGCCCTTGTCGAGCTCGACCGCGAGGCCGAAGAGGCCTCCGGTGTAGCCGGTGCAATCGAGATCGGCCGTGAGGTAGCCGTTGGTCTTGCGCGGGACCACCTGGCCGCAACTGGTGACGGGGACGCTCGGCAGCGGCGCCGACCAGGCCGCGGTCGCGAGCGCGAGCGCGAGCGCGAAAACGGGAAGGAGCGCGACGGCTCCCACGTGCTTGGGGATTCGCTTCGACATGGGGGATCTCCTCGCGAGGTCACGTATGTTTTCCGCGGGCCTCGGCCACGAGCGATTGGCGGGCGTGCGCCGCACGGCGCGGCACATGCGACACTTATCGCGTAGTGCGCGGGCTCGCGTCCAGCGGGAAATACCCGTCGATCGTGCGCATGGACATCGCCCGAGCTTCCATGACAGAGAAGCGCCATGGCGTGGTGGATGTGGATGATCCTCGGGCTCGCCCTGGGGATGGCCGAAGCGCACATCCCGACGAACTTCTTCCTGCTGGCGTTCGGCGTCGGCGGCGTCGCGGTGGGCGCGCTCACGGGGCTCGGGTGGATCGAAACCCCGTGGATCGAGTGGCTCGTCTTCTCGCTCACGGCGGTCGCCGCGGTGGCGGTGTTCCAGCGAACGCTCGCGCGCGCGAGCCGCGGCGGCAGTCACGCGGTCGACGATCTCCGGCGCGAGACGGCAACCATCTTGGAGGACGTGCCGGCGAACGGCGTCGGACGGGCGGAGCTCCGCGGCACCACCTGGAGCGCGCGCGGGGTCGACGGGGCGGCGCTGGCGCGCGGCACGCGCTGCCGGGTACACCGCATCGACGGGCTCACGCTCTGGCTGCGGCCGGAATAGAGGAGGACGAAACATGTCGGGTGCATTGTTGGTGGTGTTGCTGCTGGCGGGCGCGGTCTTCTACGTCCTCTCGCGGGTCGCGATCGTGGTGCCGCAACAGTCGGCCTTCGTCGTCGAGCGGCTCGGCCAATACAACAGCACGCTCGGCGCGGGCTTCCACATCCTGCTCCCGTTCATCTACGTCATCCGCTACCGCCACAGCTTGAAGGAAGACGCGATCGACATTCCGGAGCAGGAATGCATCACGCGCGACAACGTGATGGTCGGCGTCGACGGCGTCCTCTACATGAAGGTCTTCGACGCCGAGCGCGCGTCGTACGGCATCGCCAACCTGCCCTTCGCGTTGATCCAGCTCGCGCAGACGACGCTCCGCAGCGAGATCGGCAAGCTCGACCTCGACCGTACCTTCGAGGAGCGGACCCACATCAACCAGGCCGTCGTCACCGAGATCGACAAGGCCTCGGAGGCGTGGGGCGTGAAGGTGCTGCGCTACGAGATCAAGAACATCAAGCCGCCGCAGGGCGTGCTCGAGGCGATGGAGAAGCAGATGCGCGCCGAGCGCGAGAAGCGCGCCTCGATCTTGAAGTCGGAGGGCGAGCGCGACGCGCTCATCAACACCGCCGAGGGTCACAAGCAGCAGGAGATCAAAGCCTCGGAAGCGAAGAAGCAGCAGAACATCAACGAAGCCGAAGGTCAGGCCGAGGCGATCCGCTCGGTCGCGCAGGCGACCGCCGACGGCATCCGCCTGGTCGCGCAGGCGATCCAGATGCCGGGCGGCTACGAGGCGGTCCAGCTGCGCGTCGCCGAGCAGTACGTCCGCGAGTTCGGAAACCTCGCGAAGGAAGGCAACACGCTGGTGATCCCGTCGAATCTGAGCGACATCGCCTCGATGATCGCGCTCGCGATGAACGTCGTGAAACGCGGCGGGGGGCCGCCGACGATCGCGTCGTAGGTCGCCCCTCGACGCGCCACGGTCGGTGGTCGCCGGGCGTGTGGGTCTGGACCGTCGGGCGCCGCCACGTCCGCCTCGAGCGCTTCGATCTCCACACCGATCGCGCCGTCCGCGCGGACGATCGCGCGGGTCCCGAGCGCTCTGCCGCTCATGCGGAGCTCCGCAGCGGAGGTTCAACGGCGCGTACGCTGCGAGACGCCATGGTGGGCGGCCGGACGGATACTCGTCGTCTCGCCCCGTGATGGCGTGGCCGGTACGCGGACGCTCGTGGTAGCGTCCGAGACCGTGAGTCGCGCCGACCATCACCCCGAGAGCCCGCCCTGCGCGATGTCCATCGACGAGTGGGCGGATCTCCCGGAGGACGAGCCCGGCGAGCTCGTGGACGGCTACCTCCAGGAGGAGGAGATGCCGGGTCTGCTGCACGAGATCGTCGTGGCATGGCTGCTCGGCGTCCTGCGGGCGTGGGTCGCCCCGCGCGGTGGCCTCGTCTTCGGGTCCGAAGCGAAGCTCGCGATCTCGGCGGAGCGCGGGAGGAAGCCCGATCTCGGCCTGTATCTTCCCGGACATCCGCCACTGCCGCGTCACGGGGCGGTCCGCGTGCCGCCGGACGTGGCCGTCGAGATCGTCACGCCGACGCCGCGTGACATCCGCCGCGACCGGGTAGAAAAGTTCGACGACTACGCGGCCTTCGGCGTGCGGTACTATTGGATCGTCGATCCGGAGCAGCAGACACTCGAGATCTTCGAGCTCGGGAGCGACGGCCGCTACGTGCGCGCGCTCGGCGCGATTGGTGGCGTCCTCACGGCCGTCCCGGGCTGCGAGGGCTTGGCGCTCGCCCTCGATGAGCTCTGGCGCGAGACCGAGAAGCTCGGTCCCGCCGAATCGGGGTCGAACTGAGCGTCGCTCGCACATCTTCGGGGGCTCGCACGAACCTCCCTACCAACGCTCCATGGCGGGGGTTGGTCATCGACGAAGGATCCTACGACGCCCCCGATTTTTCCCAGTAACGTCATTCAGCACGCCCGCAAGGCGAGCGATGCCCCGGCGGATCTGGGCGAGCGAGAGGGAGGCGTAGCCCAGCAGAAGCTCGGCCTCGGGGCGGTCGCGCGGTGCGTGGTAGAGCACCGCAGGAGAATAGACGCGGACGCCGGCACGTTCAGCGTCGGCGATCAGCTCGGATTCGCGGGCAAGCGGCACGTCCCGGAGGCGCAGCATCACGTGCAGGCCGGCGTTCGCACCGAGCACCTCCACCTGATCTCCCACGTGCTCGTCGAGCGCGGCGACGAGCACGGCGCGGCGCTGGCCGTTGCGGGCTCGCACGCGACGCAGGTGCCGGCCGAAGTGTCCGTCGCGGATGAAGCGCGCGAGGGCCCGTTGTCCGAGGCCACCCGTCCCGGTGTCGGCCAGCGCTTTGGCGGCGCGGAAGGGACCGACGAGCGGTTCCGGCACCACCAGGTATCCGAGGCGGAGCGACGGAAACAGCACCTTCGAGAAGGTGCCGGCATAGATGACGCGCTCGTGACGATCGAGTCCCTGCAGGGATTCGACGGGGCGGACCCCGAAACGGAACTCGCTGTCGTAGTCGTCCTCGAAGATCCATGCCCCGGTCCGCTCCGCCCAGTCGAGCAGGGCGAGGCGACGGGCGAGGGTCATGATGACGCCGGTCGGGAACTGGTGTGACGGCGTGACATAGGCGAGGCGCACCCGCCGCATGCTGGCCGCCGAGGGCGCGGACATCGAGCCCTTCCGGTCCAACGGTGCCCGGGATCACGGTGGCTCCCGCGGCCCAGAAGCTCAGGGTCGCACCGGGATACCCCGGTTCTTCGACGAGCACGCGGTCGCCCGGATCGAGCAAGACTTCCCCGGTCAGCGCCAGGGCCTGCTGCGATCCGTGCACGATGATGATCTGGTCGGGGCGGCAGCTGACGGCGCGGGCGTGCGTCAAGTACTCGCAGATCGCTTCCCGCAACTCCGGGAGGCCGGTCGGTGCGCCGTAGTCGAGATGCGGTGCCGTGGTCTCACGCGCGGCGCGGCTGAGCTGACGCCGCCAGATCTGACGCGGAAAGTCGTCGAGCGCGGTCGGGCCGTAGCGGAAGTCCACGGCGACCGCCGGGGTGACGGGTGCCCAGGTGACCGGCGCGAGCGGCACGAGACGCTGGCCCCGGCGTGAGAGTCGCGGGGGCGCGGGTGGGTCCGTCGGAGCGGCAGGTGTCGTGCGGAGTCGGGTGAGGAGGGTCGCCGGCAGCTCGGAGGCCACGAAGGTTCCGGCGCCGCGACGCTGGACCAGGTACCCTTCCGAAAGCAATTGCTCGTAGACGCGCAGCGCGGTGTTCCGCGCCACCCCTTCGCTCTGCGCGAGATCGCGGGTCGACGGCACTCGCGAATCCGGGGCCAGCGCGCCCTTCAGGATGGCGTCGCGGATGCCTCGATAGAGCTGCGTGGTGAGCGACTCGGCGCGGCTGCGGCGGATGTACACGTGGGCTCCTCTATCAGGTGGCACCATGGCCAGCGAGGGAAAGTGGCTCCTTGTCGGATCCATGGACGGGAGGCATGAGCAACGAACAGCTCAGCTCCAACGCTCGAGACCTCATGTCTTCACGTCACCAAGGCTGGCGGCACGTGCACCAAAGCCATCGCGGGAATCCCGAATCTCGGAGCGGGCTTCACGACGACCGTCGCGAAAGCCTGCGGCGCGAGCCCGCTCGTCGCGACCGATCTGTTGACGTCCGAAGGCCTTGGCGCGTCGGCGCTCGGCGAGCGCTGCGCGAAGCTCGGGATTGCGCGCCTCGCGACCGTCGCCGACGTCACCGCCTGCCTCGAAGCTCAGCTCACGTGCCACGTCGACCATCTGCTCGAGAGCACGACGCCGCGGCTCGGCGAGCTACTCGATCTCGGCGGGATTGCGTTGCCATGAGCGCCGGAGCGCAACGTCGCGTTGCTGCGGGAGCGTGGTTCGCTCGCGCGCTCCCGCGAAAACCTCTCGCCTGTCGCAAACGCCATCGCGAATGCGTGGTGACGTGAAAATCACTTGCCTATGAAACCCGGAGCCCGCTAACGCTCCCGGTCTGGCGCACCTAAGGAGGGGCCATGTCTCGAAATGTCTTCATCGGTATCCTGCTGGCCATCGTCTGGACGGCCACTCCACCACGCGCAACACATGCCACGACCATCGCGGTCACGACGACCGACGACGAGCTCAACAGCGACGGCGACTGCTCGCTCCGCGAAGCGGTGCGCGCCGCCAATCTGAACGTCGCCGTCGACGCGTGTCCGGCCGGTCAGAACGACCAGACCGACACGATCACGGTGCCGGCCGGCACGTACACGCTGATGATCCCCGGGGACGACGACGACGCGTCCGCCGGCGATCTCGACCTCCTGAACAACGCCGCCGACCTCGACCTCGTCATTACCGGCGCCGGCGCGGCGACGACGATCATCCAGGCCTGCGCCGTCGATCAACGCACGACGCCGTGCCCCGCGGGTCAAGGACTCTTCGACCGCGTGCTGCAGGTCAGGGCCCACGTCCAGATCAGCGGCGTCACCGTTCGGCACGGCCGCGCCCCGCGCGTCAACATCCGACGCGGGAGCGGCATCTACGTCGACGGTATCAGCAACCCGGCCGACCTCACGCTCACCGACGTGGTCGTCACGGAGAACGGCCTCTTCAACCCCGACGTCGATACCCAAGGCGGTGGGATCTCGAACGAGTACGGCGGAAAGCTCACGCTCGTCAGGACGACCGTCAGCGACAACGCCGCGAGCGGAACGAGCGACTATGCCGGGGGCGGCGGCATCTTCAACGGCGCCAGCGACAGCTCGGTGCTCGTGATGACCGACAGCACGGTGAGCGGCAACACGGCTGGTCCGGGGGTGACCACCGGTGGAGGCATCTGGAATTCGCTTGGCGGGCAAGCGACGCTGACCGGCTGCACGATCAGCAACAACGTCGGCGGCGGTATCGGCAATTCCGGCCACCTCGTCCCTTCGACGATGACGCTGACCAACTGCACCATCAGCGGCAACCAGGCGACCGGGTCTGGCGCCGGCATCACGAACGGCGCCACGCTCAACCTCCGCAGCAGCACCGTCACGCTGAATCACCGCCTGCTCGGCCCCGGCGCCGACGGCGCCGGAGGGATCTACGGCACCGGCCCGACCGTCCTCCGCAATACGATCGTCGCCGGCAACATCCACGACGATCCGAGTCCGTCGTCCCACTCACCCGACTGCGACGACAGCGGTCTGACGAACGTCATCTCCGAGGGGTTCAGTCTCGTCGGTGACGGGAAGCACTGTCCGGGGCTCGTCGACGGCGTGAACGGCGACCAGATCGGCACGACGGGAGCCGAGATCGACGCCAAGCTCGGGCCGCTCGCCGACAACGGCGGCCCGACCCTCACGCACGCGCTCCTCGAAGGCAGCCTCGCGATCGACGGCGGCGACCCCGCGACGCCCGGGAGCGGCGGCACCGCGTGCCCGGCGACCGACCAGCGCGGCGAAAGCCGGCCGGACGGCCCCGCCTGCGACGTGGGGTCGTTCGAAGGTGGTAGTACCGGCGGGGGTGCGATCGCCGTGGACTCGGTGAAGCCCACGCGCGGCGGCAACACCGGTACGGTGCAGACGCATCTCTACGGCCGCGGCTTCGTCGTCGGCGCCACGGTGAAGCTCGTCCGTCCGGGATCCGCCGACGTGGTCGGCAGCGGCTCGGACGTCGGCGCGTCGACGATCACGACCTCGTTCGATCTCCGCGGCGTCGCCGCCGGCGTGTGGAGCGTCGTGGTCACGAACCCCGATGCGTCGACCGCGACGCTCGCCGACGCGTTCACGGTGGAAGCGGGCGGCGGCGCCGACCTCTGGTCGGAGCTCATCCTGCCGCGGGTGTTCACCGCCGGCCGGTACAATTCCATCTACGTGGTGGTCGGCAACCGCGGCACGGTCGACGCCTACGGCGTTCCGGTGTGGCTCTCGATCCCGGAAGAGCTCGAGTATCACATCCCGTTCCGCGTGAGCGCGCCGCCGTCGCAGCCGGGACAGGTCCCGATGGACTGGACGCGCATCGCGATCGACACGCCGATCCCGCTGCCGGAGTACCGCGACTCGTTCTCGCTCCTGCTGCCG
Organism: uncultured delta proteobacterium; assembly: GCA_963774015.1. Taxonomy (GTDB): domain Bacteria; phylum Desulfobacterota; class Binatia; order UTPRO1; family UTPRO1; genus UTPRO1. The sequence continues at coordinate 223,000 of CAVZDH010000009.1, read as the reverse complement.
GTCGTGCCGGCGGGTTCGACGACGACGCTGAAATTCCGCGTCAAGAACCCACCTCCCCCGGAGAACTGTAGCGGCGACGATTGCGTCGACCCGAGCCACCTGCCGTTCAAGGTGAGCGAGGACATCGGGCCGGCGTACTTCGAGCCCAACCTGTCCCCGGCGGTGCTCGCCGCCTACGTCGAGCAGGCGAAGGAATACGCGGCGGAGGTCGTCACGCCGGGCGTCCCGTCCGACGCCGCCATCAAGGCCTACATTCGGACGCAGCTCGCGGCTGTGGTCGCGAACGGCATCGCAGACGCCAACGTCAGCGGCTACCCGCCCGTATACAGCCAGGCCCAGCTGATCATCGACACCGGAAACTTCATTGCGGCCGCGAACCAGACGTCGTCGCTCGACCCGGCGAGCCGGTTCGCGAGCGTCGTCGGCAACTTCGTGGGCGCCTGCATGGGCGACCTCGTGAGCCGGCCCGCGGAAGCCCGTATCACCAATCCCGAGTGCGACCCGGGCGACTTCACCTGCGAGCACGACGACGCTCCGAAGCCGTGCCCGATCCCTGAATTGTGCTGTCCGATCCCGGGGGTCCTCTGCAACAAGAATCCGGGGCCCATCAAGTGCGATCAGCTCAACCAGATCGGCCTCGAGTGGGTCTACGTGCCCTGCAAGCCGAAGAACAACGGCGACCGTCCCTTCGACTTCTCGTTCGATCCGAACGACAAGTTCGGTCCGGGCGACCCGGACGGCTTCATCGACGGCGTGGCGCCTCTTCCGTACACGGTCGTCTTCGAGAATCTGCCGACGGCGTCTGGCGACGCGTACGAGGTGACGATCACCGACCAGCTCGACGTGACGAAGTACGACCTCGACACGTTCAGTCTCGGTTCCATCTCGTTCGCCGACAAGTTCGTGCCGGTGCCGCCGGGTCTGAAGACCTACGTGACGGAGGTCGATCTGCGCCCGGGCGCGAACATCCTCGTCGGCATCGATGCGGCCCTCGACACCGGCACCGGCATCGTGACGTGGAAATTCACGACCCTCGACCCGGCCACCCACCAGTTCCCCGAAGATGCCGTCGAGGGCTTCCTGCCGCCGAACGTGACGCCGCCGGAGGGTGAGGGCGCGGTCCTTTTCACGGTCAACCTGAAACCGGGCTTCGGCCTCGGCACCACGGTCTGCAACAAAGCCCGCGTCGTCTTCGACTTCAACGCCCCGATCGACACGCCGAACTTCTGCAACACGATCGGCGCGCCCGAGGACTGCGAGAACTGCATCGACGACGACGGCGACGGCAAGATCGACGCCGAGGATCCCGACTGCGCTGCGCCCGCGAACGGTGGGGGTGTCGGGGTCGGCGGCGCGGCGGGGAAGGCCGTCGACAAGTGCGCGAAAGCGATCCGCAAGGCGGGCGACAAGATCACGAGCACGCGCCTGAAGCAGCTCGGCGCCTGTCAGAAGGCGGTCGCCGATTGCGTGCAGCTGAAACCGGGAGACGCGGCCTGCCTCGCGAAGGCGACGGCGAAGTGCACCAAAGCTCGCGGTGGGTTGCCGGCCGCCGAGGCGAAGCTCACGGCGGCGATCACGAAGGCGTGCAGCGACCCGACCGTGGCGACGGCGGATCTCCTCGCGGCCACCGGGCTCGGCTTCGACGGCGAAGCGGAGGCGTGCGGACGTCGCGGGCTCGCCGGCGTGGCGACGATCGCGGACGTCGCGGAGTGCGTGCGCCGGCAACACGTCTGCGCCGCGGATCGCGTGCTCGGCGCCGCGGTGCCGCGGGCGCGCGAGCTGCTCGTCCTCGGCGGCTTCGACCCCGTAGCCGATCTCGGCTGCGTCCCGAACGGCGCGAACGGCGGCGAAGCGGCGATCGCGCCCGAGAAGCGGAAGGCGCTCCGCAAGTGCGATGCCGCGCTGCAGAAGGCCGCGGGCAAATTGCTCGCCGGCCGCGCCAAGGCCGTCCAAGCGTGCGGCGCCGCGGTCTTCACGTGCGTCCAGACCAAGCCCAACGACGAGTCGTGCGTCAAAAAAGCGGGGAGCGCGTGCGCGAAGACCGTGGGTGCGCTGCCGAAGCTCACCGCCGGTTTCACGGCGACGATCGCGAAAGCCTGCGGCGCGCCGTTGACGCCCGACGACCTGCTGGGGGCCGCGGGCCTCGGTGCGTCGGCGCTCGGCGAGCCGTGCGCGAAGCTCGGCGTCGCGAGCCTCGCGACGGTCGCCGACGTGAGCACCTGCGTCGAACGGCAGATCGCGTGCGACGCGCGTCAGCAGATCGAAAACGCGACGCCGCGGCTGAAGGAGCTGCTCGACCTCGGCGGCGTCGCGTTGCCGTGAGCGCGTGGGCTCCGAAACCATTCCTCGGTATCCTGCTGGCCATCGGCGCCTGGGCTGCCGTTCCATTGCGACCCGCCGACGCCGCGACCATTGCGGTCACCACGACCACCGACGAGCTCAGCGACGGCGACTGCTCGCTCCGCGAAGCGGTACGCGCCGCCAACACGAACGTGGCGGTCGACGCCTGCCCGGCCGCCGGGGCGAAAACGCCGTTAAAGTTTTCTTCTATCTTCCTTCTATCACCCAACGCGCTTGGTGATCCCGTCGAATCTGAGCGATATCGCCTCGATGATCGCGCTCGCGATGAACGTCGTGAGAAAGGGCGGCGGACCGTCCGCGATCGGCTCGTGACGATCGGCTGGCGCGGCGCGCGGCCTATGCGCGCTCGGGCATGACGCGCCCAGGATCGAGCTAGGGCACAGGGGCGGACTCGCCCTCGCCGTCGCGCTCGACCGCGAGCGGTATCTCCACGCCCCTCGCTTGGGCCGAAACGCTGGGCGGATTGGTACGGGGCGTCGCCGTCCGACCACGCGCGACTGCCGGAACGGCCAACACGCAAACCGTGAGCACCACCGTGCGGCCGACATGGCGGAGTCGGCGAAGCGCGGTCGACATGATCGCATCCTCCCGGCGGCGAACCCTCCATGTTCCGTGCCAGCGCCCAGGCTCGTCGGCTCGGTACCGACCGGGGCGTGACGGACGTTCTTGCAGCCGAGCATTGTAATCGACGGCGGGCGCGGGGGCGCCGCTCCGAAATGCGGGAGGCGATTGCCGAGCATGTGGTGCTCGTCGTCGAGGAGATCTTCGGCGTCCACGAGCACATCAAGGACGTGTGCCGCCGCCTCGCGAAGCTCGGCTATCTCGCCGTCGCCCCCGAGCTCTTCGCCCGCCAAGGCGATCCGACGAAGATCGCCGATCCCCAGCGCATCAATACCGACGTCGTCGCGAAAACGCCGGATCGCGAGGTGATGGCCGACCTCGACGCAACGGTCGCATGGGTCGGCAAGAACGGCGGCGACGTCGGGAAGCTCGGTATCACGGGGTTCTGTTGGGGCGGTCGGATCGTCTGGCTCTACGCCGCACACACGCCTCGGGTGAAAGCGGGTGTCGCGTGGTACGGCCGCCTCGACGGCGCGCGCAACGATCTCCAACCGCACTATCCTCTCGACATCGCGCCGACGCTGCAGGTTCCCGTGCTCGGTCTCTACGGCGGGCAGGATGGGAGCATCCCGCTCGATCTGGTCGAGCGCATGCGCACCGCGCTCGCCGCCGGCCCCTCGCACTCGGAGATCGTCGTCTATCCGGCCGGCACCGCACGGCTTCCACGCCGACTACCGTCCGAGCTACCGCGAAACGGACGCCCGGGACGGCTGGAAGCGCCTGCGCGACTGGTTCACGAGCACGGCGTCGTCTAGGATCTCGGCGAAGCGCATGGCGAGCGTCGCGCGATCGGTGGTCGTATCCGTTGCCGGGCGCGACGTGACGGTCTCGAACCCCGCGAAGATCTACTTCCCCGACGCCGGCTACACGAAGCTCGATCTCGTCCGCTACTACGTCGCGGTCGGTGAGGGAGCGCTCCGCGGAATCCGCAACCGACCAATCGTCCTGAAGCGCTACGTCGACGGTGCCGATCAGCCGGCCTTCTACCAAAAGCGGGCGCCGACGAGCCGGCCCGACTGGATCGAGACGACGACGCTGTGCTTTCCGTCCGGGCGCACGGCCGACGAGATCGTCGTCCGCGATCTGGCGCAACTGGTCTGGATCGTGAACCTCGGCTGCATCGACCTGCACCCGCATCCGGTGCGCGTCGACGACCTCGATCACCCCGACGAGCTGCGGGTCGACCTCGACCCCGTGCCCGGCGTCGCGTGGGACGACGTACGGCGGACGGCGCTCCTCTGCCGCGACGTCCTGGCCGAGCACGGCCTCACGGCCTGGCCGAAGACCTCGGGCTCGCGCGGTATGCATCTCCTCGTGCGGATCGCGCCGCGCTGGGGCTTCGATGAGGTCCGACGGGCCGCACTCGCGCTCGCCCGCGAGGTCGAGCGGCGTGCCCCGGCCTCGCGACGAGCGCGTGGTGGAAGGAAGAGCGTGCGGGCGTCTTCATCGATTACAACCAGAACGCCAAGGACCGCACGACCGCCTCGGCCTACTCCGTGCGCCCGACCCCCGACGCACGCGTCTCGACGCCGCTCGACTGGGACGAGGTCGCCGAGTGCGAGCCGGCGGCGTTCACGCTCGCGACCGTTCCGCAACGGTTCGCGCGTCGCGGCGATCCGGCGGCCGGCATGGACACCGCCGTCGGCTCGCTCGACGGGCTCCTGACACTCGCCGCGCGACACACCGAAGACGGCCTCACCGATGCGCCGTGGCCGCCGCACTACGCCAAGGGCGCGGACGAGCCGCGGCGAGTGGCGCCGAGCCGCCGCGCGGGCGCCCGCGGCCGCGCGAGCATGCCGGCAGCGGAGGACACGACCGAGCCGGCGGCGACGTCCCGCCCGCGAGCGGCGAGGAAACGCCCGCCACGCGCCGCCGCGAAAGCCGCGCTCGTGACGATCGCGCGGGCGGCACGTCGCGACGATGCGCTCGCGGGGCTCGAGCGCTGGAAAGCGCGGCACCCCGACGTCGCCGACCGCCTCGCACCGTCGGACGTGCTCGTCGACACCATGCGAGGTCGCACGAGCACCTGGACGCGGATCCGCGTCAATCTCCGCGCCGTGCCCGTCGCGGAGCGCCCGCCGGCCGAGCCGCCCGACCCGGACCTCGATCCGCGGCGGGCGTCGTGAAGATCGCCGCGAGCTCGTACGGCGCCCGCTCCTCGAGCTGGTCGTAGCGGCACTCCTGCGGCGACTTGTCGGGACGCCAGCGCAGGAAATGTGTCGCGTGGCGGAAGCGCGTGCCCTGCAAATGATCGTACGCCACCTCGCAGACGCGCTCGGGCCGAAGCGGTTGCCAGGTGAGATCCTTGTCGCGGTTCCACCGGCTCGTCGCTCCCGGCTTTCGCTGCGCGCCCGCGTCGCGCTCGCGCCATTCCTTCCAGGGATGACCGACGAGTGCGTCGCGCCGAAGCGGCTCGAGCTCGCGCGCGAGCTCTGCACGCCGCGCGCGCGTAAAGCTCGCCGCGATGCCGACGTGGTGCAGCACGCCGTCCGCGTCATGGAGGCCGAGAAGCAACGAGCCGACGAGCGTACCGGGCTCGTCCTTGTGCCAGCGAAAGCCCGCGACGACGCAGTCGGCGGTGCGCTGATGCTTCACCTTCACCATCGCGCGCTGACCGGGAAGATAGACGTCGTCGAGGCGCTTCGCGACGACCCCGTCGAGACCGGCGCCCTCGAAGCGCTCGAACCAGTCCTGCGCGGTCGCATGGTCGGTGGTGGCGGGCGTGAGATGAACCGGCGGCGCGACGCGCAGCACGCGCTCGAGCCGTCGTCGCCGCTCGCGGAGCGGCATCCTCCGGAGATCGTCGCCGCCGTCGACGAGGAGGTCCCACGCCACGAACGACGCCGGCGTCTCGGCGGCGAGTCGCGCGACGCGCGACGCCGCCGGGTGGATGCGTTGCAAGAGCGCCTCGAAATCGAGGCCGGCGGCGCCGGCGATCACGATCTCTCCGTCGACCACGGCCCGCATCGGCAGCGACGCGCGGAGCGGAGCGGCGAGCTCGGGGAAGTAGCGGTCGAGCGGCTTCATCTCCCGACTCTGCAGAAACACGTCGTCGCCGTCGCGGAAGACGAGGGCGCGAAAGCCGTCCCACTTGGGCTCGTAGAGCCACCCGTCGCCGTCGGGAATCACGCTCGCGAGCTTCGCGAGCATGGGGGCGAGCGGCGGCGCGAAGGGCAGGGGCATGGGTCGAATCATCGATGGGGGACCCGCGCCAAGCAACCCGCCGCGACACACGCATGGACTCGGCTCGGACGCGCGCGCCGCTCGCGACCACGCGATGCCCGTGCTAGTCGGCCGGCACGAAGGAGGCGACCCCATGGCCGACGTGCATTTCGGAGTGACGCTGCCGCAGATCAAACGCCCGTGGGCCGACACCGCGGGCGTCGCCCGCGAGGTCGACGCGCTCGGCTTCGACTCGGTCTGGTTCAACGATCACCTCTACGGCGTGCCGATGCCGCAGCTCCCGATCCTCGAAGCCTGGACGGCGCTCACCGCGGTCGGCGTGCTCACGGAGAAGGTCGAGCTCGGTACGCTCGTGACACCGGTCGGCTTCCGCAATCCGGCGCTGCTCGCGAAGATGGCGGCGACGCTCGACGTGGTGACCAACGGCCGCGTCATCGTCGGGCTCGGGACGGGGTGGTTTCAATCGGAGTTCGCCGGCTACGGCTTGCCGTTCCCGTCGCTGCGCGACCGCCTCGAGCAGCTCGACGAGACCGCGACCATCCTGAAGCTCCTCTGGACCGAGCCGCAGCCGAGCTTCACGGGCCGCCACTACACGCTCGACGCGACCTACTGCGAGCCGAAGCCGGTCCGCCGTCCACCGATCCTGATCGGCGGCGGCGGCGAAAAGGTCCTGCTGCGCCTCGCCGCGCGCCACGCCGACATCTGGAACAACTTGGCCGTCCATCAAAACGATCTCGGCGCCAAGGTCACGAAGCTCCGCGAGCACTGCGGCGCCGTCGGACGCGACCCGGCCGCGATCCGCGTCTCGCAGCAGTGTCTGGTCGTGATCGGCGACAGCGATGCGGACGCCCGCGCCAAGAGCGAGAAGGCCGCGGCGATCTACGGCGGGCACATGGGCGCCGGCGGGCCGCTCGCCATCGCGGGCACCGCCGAGCAATGCATCGCGAAGATCGAGGCGCACCTGGCCCTCGGCTGCACGATGTTCGTGATGGAATTCTTCGGCCGCGACGTGCGGGAGCCGGCGCGGCTCTTTGCGGAGCGGGTGCTGCCGAGGTTCCGCTGACGGCCGGGCGCCCTCACTCCGTGCGCGCGCGGTAGAACGGGCTCGTACGGTAGAGGCGGCCCGCGATCGCGACCGTGATGCGCGGGCTCAAGCGGTGAAGCGCCCACATGATCCGCACCTCCGGCGTGAACGGGATGATCGCACGGTTGCGCGCGACGCCGCGCAGAACGGCGGCGGCGAGCCGGTCGGAGGAGTAGAGCCGGAGCGGCGACTCGGCGAGCACGCGCTCGCGCGACGGGCCGACGATCTTCGCCGCCTCTACGATCGGGGTCCGGATGAGGCCCGGACAGACGACGCTCACCCGCACGCCGTGGGCACGGGCCTCGGCGCGGAGCGTGAGCGAAAGCCCGACGACCGCGTGCTTGGTCGCGGCATACGCGATCGTCGCCGGCGACGGGAGGAGCCCCGCGGCCGACGCCGTGTTCACGATGTGGCCGAAGCCCTGCCGCAGCATGATCGGATACGCCGCCACCACCCCGTGCATCACGCCGCGGAGGTTGACGTCGATCTGGCGGTTCCAGTCGTCGAGCGAGGTGTCGCGCGCGTCGGCGAAGACGGCGATGCCGGCGTTGTTGAAGAGGAGATCCACGCGACCCTCGCGCGCGACCGTGCCGTCGATCACGCGCTGCACCGCGACCGAGTCGGTGACGTTCACCGCCTCGGAGCGGGCGCGCTCACCGAGCTCGGCGGCGACCGTCGCCGCGAGCGCGCCGTCGACGTCCGCGACGACCACCCGCGCCCCGGCGCCCACGAGCGCCGTCGCGAGCGAGCGCCCGATGCCGGAGGCTCCACCGGTGACGATCGCGACCTGGTCTTCGAATCGTCGTCTCATGCGAGGTCTCCGCGCTCACGAACGAGCGCCTCGGCGGCCGCGACCGTCGGGATGCCGGGACGCCCGCCGGCGACGGTGCACTTGCGGGCGGCGCTCGCGTTGGCGAACGCGAGCGTACGCTCGAGCGACCACGCGGAGAGCAACCCGTGGATGAAGCCGGCGCGGAAGACGTCGCCCGCGCCGGTGGTGTCGACGGCTGGGACCGCGAAGCCGGCCACGTGGAGCGTGCCCGCGGCCGTGCGAGCGACGACACCGTCCGCGCCGAGCGTCACGGCGACCAACGGGGCGCCCGTCATCGCCGCGAGCGCCGCGAGCACCGCGTCGTTGCTGGCGGCGCCGGTGAGCGCATACGCGAACTCGCGCGACACGATGACGGCGTCGGTGAGCGCGAGCAGACGCTCGACGGCCTCGACGCCGGTGTCGACGTCGACGACGACCGGAATGCCGGCCGCACGCGCCCACGAGGCGGCGACGTAAGCGGCTTCGGCGTCGTAGCCGTCGAGATGCAGCACGCGGCCCGCGGTGACGCAGGTGCGATCGAGCTCGTCCGCCCGGAGCGTCAAGGCGGGCGGCCGGTGCATCAGGATCGTGCGCTCGCCGGAAGCCCGGTCGACGAGGATCACCGCGCATTGGTTCGCGACCCCGGCCCGCGTCGGCGCGTGCGCCACCTCGATGCCCTCGTCGGCGAGCGAGCCGCGCGACGAAGCGCCGAGCGGTCCGTCGCCGAAGGTACCGAGGTAGCGACAGCGCCGGCCCCAGCGTTGCAGCGCGACGAGCGCCGTCGCGACCTGGCCGCCGGGCTGGCAGTCGTACGCGACGAGCGTCTGCTTGCTATCGAAGGTGGGAAAGACGTCGACCGTACAGAGATGGTCGATCGCGTTCACGCCGACCCCGACGACGTCGAGCTCGCCGCGTGTCGGAACGGCGATGCCGATCGCCGTCATACGTGCGGCCGCGCCTCGGCCGCCGCGGCGTCGACGACCGGAATCACGAGCAACGGATCGGCACCGGCGTCGCCGTGGACGCGGATCGCGGCGTCGGAGCCCGCGATGGGGCCGCGCCCGTGCAAGACGAGCCGGTACTGCCGGCCGGGCTCGATGGTACGGAGCTCGCCCGTGATTCCCGCGGGGTAGTCGACCCGGGCGATCGCGAGCGGGGAATCGGTCGCGACCACGAGGGTCACGCCGCCGAGCCCGGCGGCACCGCTCGGACGCGGCACGCGCACCTCGGCGGGGTATGCCATCACGCGCTCGTACGCGACCGCCGTGATCGGCAGCATGCCGGCCGGGCCGAGGTCGACGGTCGTGCGGACGATGCCGGCCACCCGCGGCGTGTACCGGACCCGCACGCTGCGCACCCCGTCCGGGTTCGGCGCGAGAGCGTCGACCTCGAGGTCCGGACGGCTCGCGGTCGGCGGCACCGTCGCATCGGACGCGACGACGACGTCGCGGACGAGCGTCGCGCCGACGGCGACGTAGCCGAGATAGAGCGGTGCGGGAGCGGCCGACGAAGGGCCGAGCGCCACCCGGAGCAACGTCTCGGGCCTCCGGGCATCGCTGGATCGGACGCGCAGCTCGCGCTCGCCGTCGCCCGCGAGGCGCGAGGCGCTGCAGCGCACGTCGAGCCTGGTGGCAGCACCCGGCGCGAGCTCGGGCGGAAGGCGGGATCCGGCGACGCAGCCGCACCCGGCGACGACGCCGTCGAGCGTGAGCATCCTTCCGCCCTCGTTCCGGAGCTCGAAGGCCGCGGCTCGGGAATCGGTCGCGGCGGGAAGCGCCGTCACGGCGAGGTGCGGCGGATCGGCGCCGCCGCACGCGGTGGCGACGGCGGCGAGCAGCGCGAACGAGGCGAGCTCAGTGCGTAGCGTGCGTCGTCTCACGACCATCGAGCCAGCTCGTGTGCACGGGACCGCGCGTGAAAGCAGGATCCTCGAGCACGCGGCGGTGCAGCGGGAGATCGGTCGGGACACCATCGACGACGAGCTCCAGGAGCGCAGCCCGCAGGCGCGCGAGCGCCGCGCGGCGCGTCGCACCGTGGGCGAGCACCTTGGCGAGGAGCGGCGCGTCCGCACCGGCGACCACGTCCCCGACCTCGACGGCCGACTCGACGCGAATCCCGAGCCCGCCCGGCGCGTGAAAGGCGCGCACCGTGTGGCGCGCGGCGGGCGCCCCCGGGGGCCACTCGGCATGGACCCGACACTCGATCGCATGTCCGCGCACGGCGACGTCCTTCGGCGCGACGGAGAGCGGCTCGCCCGCCGCGACGCGGATGCCCTCCTGGACGAGGTCGATGCCGGTCAGCGCCTCCGACACCGCGTGCTCCACCTGGACGCGCGTGTTCATCTCGATGAAGTAGAAGCTGCCGTCGTCGGCGTCCACGAGAAACTCGACGCTGCCGACGTTCGTGTAGCCGACGGCGGCCGCCGCCGTCGCCGCCGCCTCGGCGAGCCGGGCGCGGAGGCCGCGCGGAAGGTCGACGGCCGGCCCCTCCGATATCAGCTTTCGACGCTCGCGCTGCACCGAGCAGTCACGCTCGCCGAGCAGCACGATCCGGCGCTCGCGATCCGCAACGAGCTGCACCTCGACGTGGCGGGCACGCTCGAGATAGCGCTCCACGTAGACGAGATTGTTGCCGAACGCACGTTCGCCCTCGGTGCGGGCGACCGCGAAGGCGGTCGCGAGCGCGTCGGGATCGCGCGCCACACCGAGCCCGCGTCCCCCGCCGCCCGCCGCGGCTTTGACGAGCAGCGGATACCCGATCTCGTCGGCGACGACGTGCGCATCGGCGAGGTCGGCGAGCGGCTCGGGGCTTCCGGGCAGCACCCGGACGCCGGCCTTCTCGACGATGCGTCGTGCGCGCGGCTTGTCTCCCATCAGACGCAGATGACGGACACGCGGCCCGATGAAGGCGAGCCCGGAACGCTCGCAGGCCTCCGCGAAGTCGCCGTTCTCGGCGAGGAGACCGTAGCCCGGGTGCACCGCGTCGGCGCCACGCGAGAGCGCCGCGGAGAGCATCGCCGGCACGTTCAAGTAGCTGTCCTCGGCCCGCTCGGGCCCGACGCACACGCGCTCGTCGGCGAGCCGAACGTGCAGCGCATCGCGGTCGGCGGTGGAGCAGACGGCGACCGTTGCAGCACCGAGCTCCCGACACGCCCGCATCACGCGAAGCGCGACCTCGCCGCGGTTGGCGATGAGGACCTTCCGGAACATCAGAGCGGTTCGATCAAGAAGAGCGGCTCGCCGTACTCGACCGGGCGTCCGTGCTCGCCGATGATCGCCACGACCCGCCCGCGGAACTCGGCCTCGATCTCGTTCATCATCTTCATCGCCTCGACGAGACAGAGCACTTGCCCACGCTCGACGACGTCGCCGACCTCGACGAACGGCGGCGTTCCGGGACTCGCCGCGCGATGGAACGTACCGACCATGGGAGACGTGATCGCGCGCGCGCCGCTTTCGGCCTCGGCGTCGCGCCGCGCCGCCGGCGGCGCGGGAACCGCCGGCGCGGCGTCGCTCGCCTTCGGCGCATCGGCGATCCGTGCGCGCACGAGACGCACCCGCTCGCCGGCGCTCTCGATCTCGAGCTCGACGAGCCCGCTCTCCTCCATCAGCACCGCGAGCTTCTTCAGCTCGCGCGCGTCGACGAGCTCGCGCGCCCCGGAAGACGCGCGTACCGGCGGCGTTCGACTCGCACGGAGCGGCGCGCGCCGGCGCGGGCTCACGCCGGGCGTCGCGCCTTCTGGGGTCGACGCGTCTTCAGCGAGCGGCGCCGTGCGTCGGCGATGACGTGCACGGCCGCGCGCAGTCCGAGCAGGTAGCTGTCGACACCGAACCCCGAGATCTGTCCGACGGCAACGTCGCTGATGAGCGACCGGTGTCGGAATTCCTCGCGCGCGTGGATGTTGGAGAGATGCACCTCGACGACCGGGAGTCCGACGGCGAGGATCGCATCGCGGATCGCGATGCTCGTGTGCGTGTACGCGGCGGGATTGATGACGATCGCGGAGGCGGTGCCGGGCGCCTCTTGGATGCGGTCGACAAGCTCGCCTTCGGCGTTGGACTGGACGATGTCGACCTCGACGCCGAGCTCCGCCGCGAGCGCGCGCAGACGGTCGTCGATCTGGTCGAGCGTGAGCGAGCCGTAGACGTCCGGCTCGCGGCGACCGAGGAGGTTGAGGTTCGGACCGTGCAAGACGAGCACGGTCTTCCCGCGCGCGCGCCCCTCTTCTATCGACCTCGCGCTCACGCTTGCGACCTCGCGCTCACCTTTGCGTCCTCACGCGGCCGCAAGTCTAAGTCTATAGACATGAGCGGGTCAAGTTATGCCGCGCGTATAGCATTCGGATATGCCAAGATGGTCGCATGCAATCGGCGATCGTCGTCGAAGGTCTCCGCAAGCGATACGGCAGACGCACGGCGCTCGCGGACGTAGACCTCGACGTCGCCGGCGGCGAGATCGTCGGCTTGCTCGGACCGAACGGCGCGGGCAAGTCGACGACGCTCGCGATCCTCGCGACGCTGCTCGACGCCGACGAAGGACGGATCACGATTGCCGGACACGCGTTGCCGTCCGATACGCTCGGCGCGCGCCGTGCGCTCGGCTTCGTGCCGCAAGACACGGCCCTCTACCCGACGCTCACGGGCCGCGAGAACCTGCTCTTCTTCGGCCGTATGCTCGGGCTCCAGCGGCGACGGGCGAGCGAGGCGACCGCGCGCGGGCTCGAGCTCGTCGGACTCACGGGCCGCGCCGACGATCCCGTCGCCCACTACTCCGGAGGCATGCGGCGGCGGCTGAACCTCGCCTGCGGCATTCTGCACGCGCCGCGCGTCGTGCTGCTCGACGAGCCGACGGCGGGCGTCGATCCGCAGTCGCGCGAGCGCATCCACGCGGCGATTGCGGCGCTCGCCGCCGACGGCGCCGCCGTGCTCGACGAGCACCCACGACATGGAGGAAGCGGAGCGGCTCTGCGGCCGGACGGTATTCCTCGACGACGGGCGCGTCGTCGCGGCGGGCGCCACGATCGATCTGGTCGGCGCGAGCGGCATCGCCGCGAGCTTGTCGCTGCGGACGTTGCGGCCGCCGCCCGCCGACTGGCTCGACGGCCTCGGAAGCATTCGCGTACTGTCGGCGAACGGGACGCGCGCGACGCTCGCCGTCGACGATCCGGCGGCGTTGCCCGTGCTCCTCGCGCGCGCCGCGCGCGCCGGCGGCGACGTGGTCGAGCTTCGCTTCGACCGGCCGACCCTCGCCGACGCGTTCTTCAAGCTCACCGGTCACCTCCTCCGCGACGGCGACGACGGAGCACAGTGATGCTGCGCGCGCTCGCGGCGGCCGTCGGCAAGGATTTTCGGCTCTTGGCACGCGACCGCGTCGGTCTCGTGTTTTTGACGATCGCGCCCATCATCGTCATCACCGTGGCAGGCTTCTCGCTCGCGAGCCTCTATGGCGCCGATCCGCTCGGAACGTCCGCCTACGTCCTTCCCGTCGCCGACGAGGACGGCGGGAGAGTGGGCCGGGCGTTCCGCGAGGAGCTCGCGCGCCAGCGCGTGGTCGAGCTGCGAAACGTCGCCAGCCGCGCCGCGGCTGCCGTGCTCGTCGAGCGGCACGATGCGGGCGTGGCGCTCGTGATCCCGAAGGGTGCGTCGCGCGCCCTCGCCGCCGGCCGCCCCGTCGAGGTCGAGCTGCTGACCGATCCGGTGAAGTATCTCGAGGTGGCGAACGTACGGGCGCTCGTCCAGGAGATCCGCCACGGCATCGAGCGCACCGCCCGCGAGCGCGCCCAACGCCGGCTCATGCGCGTGGAAGCACGCATGCGCGCGACGCATGCCGACTTCGAACGCGCCGCCGCGTCGCTCGCGCGCGAGCTCGACGCGCTGCCGGCCCGCCTCGCGAGCGCGCGTGCCGCGATGGCCGCGCGCGCCCGCACGGTCGAAGCCGATGCCGCGCGCCAGGTGCGGGTGGCCGTCGGACGCGCACGCGAGGTGCAGGTCGCGGTCGTGAGCGCGCGGCTCGCCGCCGAGCTCGCCCCACTACGCCGCTTCGTCCGCGATCTCGAGACGACGCAGGCCGCGTTCGCATATTGGATCCGCGCGGTGCGAAAGCAGGCGGGACGATACGCGGATCGACTGCCGCCGCCACCCGAGCCTCCGGCGATCCCCATGGCCGTGATGGACCTCGCGCGTCTCGACACCGACGCGCTCGTCGAGCGGCTCGCCGGAACGACACCGCTCCCGCTCCCCGACCTCACGTTGCCGCGCGATCGACGCGCCGGCCGTCCCGCCTCTCCCGGCGCTCGCGCTCCCGACGCTGCCCGCGCTGGCGAGCATGCGCCTGCCGGGCACGATCGAGCTGACGGAACGGAGCGTGACGGGCGCTCCGCAGCGGCTCAATACCTTCGACCAGAACGTCCCGGGCTTCAGCGTGACCTTCCTGCTGCTCGGCATGCTCCTCGGAGTCTCGCTCGGGCTTCTCGACGAGCGCGACTGGGGAACCCTCGCGCGCCTGCGTACCATGCCGGTCAGGCTCGACGTCACGCTGATCGCCAAGCTCTTCACGCGTTTCACCGTCGGCTGCGTGCAGATGGCCCTCCTTTTTCTCGTCGGCCGCGCCGGGTTCGGCGTCTCGCTCGGTCCCGAGCCGTGGGCGCTCGCGCTCCCGACCATCGGCATCGTGTTCGCCGGCACGGCGTTCGGGCTCGTGGTCGCCGGGCTCGCGGCGTCGCGTGAAGCGGTGCTGCCTCTCGGGTCGATCGTGATCGTCACGATGGCGGCGGTCGGCGGGTGCTGGTGGCCGATCGATCTCGAGCCACGGTGGATGCAGCACGCGGCCCTCGCGTTTCCGACGACGTGGGCCATGGCCGCCTACAACGATCTGATGATCCGTCGGCTGCCGTCCGCGGCCGCGCTGCGCCCGACGGCCGTACTGCTCGCCCACGGGTTCGCCTATCTGGCGATCGGTCTCGCGCTCTTCCGGCGACGGCGGTGGCGCGCGGGTTGAATGCGTCACGCCGTGCGTACTCGCATGGCGCGTCGCAGTTGACGCCGGGGTCGCGGCTGTCCTACCTCTCGTCGTGGATTTGGACGCGCGCAGCGCGGGCTTCGCGATCGCCGGGATCGCGCAGAGGGGTGGAGCATGCACACACTGGGTGGACGTGGGTTGGGACGCCGGGTCGGTTGGTTGGTAGCAGCATGGCTCGCGTGCGCCGCGAGCGCGCCGAACGTCGCGCGAGCGATCACTCGCAGCGTCGACAACAACGGGACGTGCAGCGATACGGCGCCGTGCACCGTCACGCCCTGCTGCACCATTCAGTTCGCGCTGAACATCGCGGGGAGCAGCGACGTCATCAACGTCGCCGCCGGTACGTACGTCGAGAACCTGACGCTCGCGAAGAACGTCTTCCTGCGCGGCGCGCAGAACGGCGTCCCCGCTTGTGACCGTGTCGACGCCGAGACGATCGTCGCACCCGCGAGCGGCGCGGCGCTGACGATCACGACGGGCGCATCGAGCGCCACCGTGGACGGCCTGACGCTGCAAGGGGGCACGCGCGGGATCGACGTGGTGAGCGGCCCGCTCACGCGCCTCAAGCTCTTCAACAACCGCATCGCCGGCTTCACCGACAGCGGCGCGTTCTTCGGCGCCGACTCGACCAGCATGCGGTTCGAGCAGAACGCGGTCGACGGCAGCGCCGCCAGCGGAACGAACGCGCTCGTCCATCTCGACGACGGAAACGACTTCGACGGACTCACCTTCCTCGACAACTGCGTCGCGAACGGCGTCGACACGTATGGGTTCCTCGCGGACGGCGTGCTGAACGTCGGGCCGAACATCGACGCGGGCAGCCCGGAGATGTCGGACAACCGCTTCGAGAACAACCGCATCGGTGCGAGCTTCGGGACGGAATCGGCGGACCAGATCACGATCGCGCGCAACACCTTCGCCGACAATCGTCTCGACGGCTTGCAGGGCGGCATCCAGAACTCGAGCATCGACGGCAACACGTTTTCCGGGAACGGCCGCTACGGTCTCCTGCTGACGAGCTTCGGCGACTCGGATCCGGCCGCGGGAGCCCAGAACGACTCGATCACGAGCAACTGCTTCTCGACCAACGGTCTCGGTCTCGCGTGCGGCGGTGGTACCAACGACGGCGACCCGTGCGCGACCGACGCCGAGTGCACCGGCGGCGGTACCTGTACGGTAGCGCTCGCGGGGGCGGGCGTCCTCTACAGCGACACCCAGGCCGCGGGAACGATCGCGACCAACACCGCGAGCGACAACAACCTCTACGGCAATTTCGCCGGTACGACGTACGGCGGGTCGGAGACGATCGACGCCGAGAACAATTGGTGGGGGTGCGCGACCGGCGCCAACACGGTCGGATGCGACAGCGCTTCCGCCAGCATCGACACGGTTCCCTTCCTGACACTGCCGTCGGACACGACGCCTTGCGAGCCGCTCGCGGCGCCGACCGCGACGCCGACCACCGGCACGACACCGACCGCGGCGGCGACTGCCAGCACGACACCGAGCGCGACCTCGACGGCGGCGCCGACTGCGAGCGCGACCCCGTCGGCGACGAGCACTGTCACGACCACGGGGACGCCATCGGCGACGGACACGGGGACGGCGACGGCGACGCCGACGGAGACCGCGACACCGACGCCGACGTCCACGGTCACGGCCACGACGACCACGACGGCGACGCTCACGACCACCGCGACACCGACGACCAGCACGACCCCGACCGTGGCAGCGACGGCGACCGTCACGGCAACCACCACTGCGACCGGGACGACCACCGCGATCCCGTCCACCACCCCGACCGGCTCTACGACGGCCACCGCCACCGAGACGGCGAGCCCGAGCCCCACGCCGACGCCGACCACGCCCACCACGCCGGTCGCAACGACCACCGACGCCGCGACGCCGACCGCCACCGACACGCCGCAGGAGACGACGGCAGCGACCCCCACGAATGGCGCGACCATGACGGCGCCGGGCCCGACACCGACCCCTGGGAACCTCGATCACTTCCAGTGCTACGAGACCCACCGGCCGCCGATCCGCTTGAGCGGCGTCTCGCTCGTCGACCGTTTCGGAGCGAGCACCGTCCGGGTGTTGCGGAGCAAGCGCTTTTGCGCACCCGCCGACAAGAACCACGAGGATCCGACGGCCCCGCTCGACCCCGACCACCTCACCGTCTACACGATCAAGCAGACCTCGCCGCACTTCACGCCCGTACGCGACTTCACCGTGAGCAATCAGTTCGGCACGATGCAGCTCGAGCTGGTCCGACCGGACGCTCTCATGGTGCCGAGCGCCAAGAGCCACACCGGTCCGGTCGCGAGCTACACACCGGCGATCGATCACTTCAAGTGCTACAAGGCGCGTGGCCGTTTCCGCACCGGCGAGATCGACATCCAGGACCAGTTCGGATCGATCGTGGCCTCGATCAAACGGCCGGTTCGGTACTGTGCGCCGGTCGACAAGAACGGCGAAGGCATCATGGATCCGAACACCCACCTCGTATGTTACCAGGTGCGAAGCGCCGCCGGGGCACCGACCCACGACACGCTCTACTCGCTCAATCAGTTTGGTCCCGACACGTTCACGGTGTTCGGGCCGCGCGAGCTCTGCGTGCCGTCGACCGTGCCCTGAGCCTCGCCACCCCGTCGCCTGGAATTACTTTTGCTTCTCGTGACCGACGGCGCTGCTGATGCGCCGTCGCGTCACGGAGAATCGTGAGCAGCTCACCACACCACCGAGCCACGGGGCCTAATCCAACGTCAGCGTGCTGCTCAAAATGCGGGCAGCCGTACCGGTCGTGTCGCATCCACCTGCTGTATCCCACCGATAGGGACCCTTGATGGCAACGGCTGCGATGCTCGAAACGAAACAACTCAAGATCTTCAAGACCATCGTCGAAGTCGGGAGCTTCACGCGTGCGGGCGCGCGCCTGAACCTCAGTCAGCCCGCGATCAGCCAGCACATCCGCGCGCTCGAAGAGCACCTCGGGGTGCCGGTACTGTTGCGCGTCGGAAAGCGCGCACGCCCGACGCCGGCGGGCGAGGTGCTGCTGCATTGCGCGGAGCAGGTTCTCGACAAGATCGAGGACGCCGAGCGCCTCCTGGCGGAGCAGGGGGTCGGCGGCGGCGGCGTGGTTCGTATCGGCGGCGCCGACGCGGCCTGTCAGCACCTATTGCCCGCCGTGGTGAAGGAGTTCCTCGGGCAGTTCCCCCGGGTACACCTGCAGCTCGCCGGCGGACACACGACGACCACCCTCGCCCGCGTGCTCGGGGGGGAGCTCGACCTCGGCCTGGTGACGATGCCGGTCGAGACCGACCGCATCCGGGTGACCGAGATCGGTCGCGACGAGCTGGTTGCGACCGTCCGGCCCGACCATGCGTGGGCGGATCGCCGGCGCGTGCAAGCCGCGGATTTCGCCGACGAGCCGCTGATCCTCTACGACCGCGACAGCCGCATGACCGAGACCTTGTTGCAATTCCTCCTCGAGGAAGGCGTCTTTCCCCGCGTCACGATGGAGGTCGATCAAATCGCGGTGGTGAAGGAGCTGGTACGCCTCGGGCTCGGCGTCGCCGTGCTTCCGGCGTGGGCGGTGCGTCCGGAGGTGGAGCTCGGGTGGCTTCGAGCCGTCGCGGTCGGTGCCCAGGGCCTCACCCGTACCTGGTGCCTCGCGGCGCTCGACAACGGCACGCAGCCGGCGGCCTTGAAAGCGCTCGTCCGACTCTGCGTCGAGCACCTGCCGCGGCTGCTGACGAGCTGAGGCTTCGCAAACCGCCGCGTGGGACCTCTTCATCCTGCGGCGCAAAAAAGGGGAGCGGCACCGAGCGCCGCTCCCCTTTGTCGAGCGAGCTACCGTCCGCTGCTCACGGAGGAGGCGGCGGTAGGTTGAACATCTGCGAATCGGCCGCCGCACCCGCGCCGGCCTGCAGGGTGATCTGTGCGCCCGCCGACCCGGCCGGATACGTGACGCAGGTGTGCGCGACACCCGACTGGTTGAGGACGGTCACCCCGGTTTGCGTCTGGAAGTTGGTGACGTCGCACGGTGCACTCGCATTGGTCCCAGACGGGCTGTCCACCACGGCGCCTTGCGTCGCCCCGTTGATGTTGAAGAACACGAACGTCCCGTCCGGTACCGGGTTGCCATTGGTGTCGGTGACGGTCGCCGCGATGACCGTCGTGAGCGTGCCGTTGCCATTGTCGCCCGACCCATTCGTGAGCAGTGCCAGGTTCAGGTTCGATGGCACGCCCACTCCGGGCGTCGGCGTGTCTGCCGGCGTCGCGTCGGAACCGGCGTCGGCGTCGAGTCGCCGCGGTGGACGTCGGCCCGCCGGGCGTCGAGGTCGCACCGCCGCCACCGCCGCCGCCCGGCGTCGGCGTCGCGAACGTGCAGTTGGTGAAGTCGAAGGTGCAATCGGTCGCGCACGACAAAATGCCACTGCCGTGCCCGAGGCTCTCGCACGTCTGCTGGCGCAGATCGCCGAGGTCGCATTGCTCGTCGCCGCGCGCGACACCGTTGCCGCAGACGAAGCTCACCGTGACCTCGACGGTCACCGCCCCGCCCTTCGAGTCCTCGACGATGAAATCGTGCGTTCCCGCCGACGGATCGGCGCCGATGATGTAGGCGATCGACTGGCCGGAGTCCTTGCAGACGTTCGCCGGCGTGGCTGAGCCGTCGTTGCAGTCGGAGTCCGTCGCACAGCGCGAGCCCGCGCAGTTCGTGCCCGCGCAACTCGCGAGACACCGGCGAATGGGGCCGGCGCACACCCCGGACGGGGTCGGAGACCCGTTCGCATTGCAATCCGTGTCGGACTGGCACGGGCTGCCGATGCAGAGGACGCCGCCGTTCTCGGTGCAGCCCGGGAGACAGTGCTGCGAAATGACGGCGGCCCCGATGCCGCTGACCTCGTTCTTCAGCAGGTAGGGCGGATTGCCGCCGATGATGTTGAAGAACAGGACTTGGCCGATCCCCGGCTCGACGAGACTCAGAGACGCCGGGATCACCGACAGCACGTCGCCGTCGATGAAGCCGACGTCGAGCAGCGTGATCGGTACCTGCGCCCGCAGGCCGAACCCGGCCGGCGTCTTGGCGAAGATGGCGCCGGTGCCGACGATGGCGCCGGTGCCGGTCGGGATCGATCCCGCGATCGCGATGACGTCGGCGCGTCCGTTCGCGTCGGTCACGGCGATGCCGTCCGCCGGCAGGAACGTGATGTCGTCGATGTCGGACGAGAACGTGATGGTCACGCCCGAGATGCCGTGTCCCAAGCTGTCGCTCAGCGTCGCCACCAAGCCGATGCGATCCGACTTGTTGGCGTCGACCTCGCCCGGGCTCACGTTCAGGTTCAACCGGCCCGAGTTGTTGCTGTTGAGAATGAACTGTTGATCGGTGCCACCCTTGCTACCGCCGCCGCCGCCGGTGCCGCCGCAGCTCACGACCATGGTCGCGAGCGCAAGCAGCGCGACGCCTCCCATCATCCAATTCCGTGCGCGCATCGTCATCCTCCCCTCTCTCCGCGTCACAGCGACGGTGCCAGGACGGCAACCGGATAGCTGATCTCGTTGGTGTCGAAGCTGTCACCGCTGTCGCTGATGGCCGTGATCGTCATGACGACGGTCATGTCGAACGGAGGCTTCGGCAGCAGCGTCTGATTCGCCGCCAGGAAGGCCAGCACGTCCGGACGCACGAAGATCACCTGCGTGAAGCTCTGCGACGGCGTGCGGACGCCCTGGTCGTCGACGGCCGCAGGGGGCATGGAGATCGCAATCGGCACGGAGTCGGTCACGACCGGATTGGAGAGCTTCGCCCCCGGAATGAAGATCTCGACCTTCACGTTCTGGACGTTGACGGACTGATTGAGGTTGTTCTCGAGGCCGAGGAAGCCGCCGTCGAGGTCGCCGTCGCCGTTGACGTCGCGCGGGACCGTCGTGTCCTCGCCGAGGATCACGAAGGAACCGCTGTCACCGACGTGCTCCTCTGGCGTCGGGAGCTTGTCGGCGGCCGGAGCCACCTGCTCTTGCGTCTCTTGGAAGACGCCGGTGAAGCGGAGCGACACCCCGTTGTCGTTCGACCCGCCACCGCCTCCGCCACATGCGGCCAGTGCAAAGCACGCCGCCACCATCACCGTTCGTGATCCTCTCATACCCTTCGTCCTCCCCTTCGCAGTGAATTCCGTCTCAGATGTAGCGAACGATCTCCTCACAGGTGAGCCGCTCGAATCTGGTCGTACCGATGCCTTCGAGACAAACGAACTTGATGGTGCCGCCGAGCGCCTTCTTGTCGGTACGCATCGCGAGCGCGAGCGCCTCGCGCCCGAGATCCGTCGGGATCTCGACCGGAAGCCCGCAGCGGTCGACGAGCGCGGTGAGACGCCGAACCGTGGCTTCGTCGCAGCGCCCGAGGCGGCGCGAGATGCGTGCGGCCGCGACCATGCCGATTGCGACCGCCTCGCCGTGCAGGAACGTCGTGTAGTCGGTCAGGCTCTCGATCGCGTGTCCGAGCGTGTGCCCGAAGTTCAGGATGGCGCGATACCCGCCCTCGGTCTCGTCCTCGGCGACGACCAACGCCTTCAGCTGGCAGCAGCGACGGACGATCCGCACCATGAGCTCGCGCTCCTGCTGCAGCACGGCGGGAAGCTCCGCCTCGAGGAGCGCGAAGAGCTCGGCGTCGAGGATCGCACCGGTCTTGACGACCTCGGCGAGCCCCGCGACGTACTCCCGACGCGGCAGCGTGCGGAGGCAATCGATGTCGGCAAGCACGAAGCGCGGTTGCTTGAAGGCGCCGAGGAGATTTTTTCCCGCTGCATGGTTGATCCCGGTCTTGCCGCCGATCGAGGCATCGATCTGGGCGAGCAACGTGGTCGGCACCTGCACGCATGGGATACCGCGGAGATACGTCGCGGCCGCGAACCCCGTGAGGTCACCGACGACCCCGCCGCCGAGCGCGATCGCGGCGCCCCCGCGATCGACGCCCGCGTCGATCAGCCGGTCGTAGACGAACGCCAGCCACGCGAGATTCTTGTGCTCTTCGCCGTCCGGGATCTGGATGACGGCCGGATCGAATCCGGCGCGCGTCAGCGACCGCACGGCCGGCTCGAGATAGATGTTTGCGATCGTCGAGTTGGTCACCACCGCCACCCGTTTTCCACATCGCGTCTCCGCAAGACGCGTTCCCAAATCCGCGAGGCAGCCGGCACCGACGTAAATCGGATACGCGCGCTCCCCCAGATCTACGTTGACGACTTCCATCGCTCCGAACGCCCGAGCATCTGTTGAATCTCTTCGACCACCTCATCGACCGTCCGTTCCGACGTGTCGATCGTGACGTCGGCCGCGGCGGCGTAGACCGGCCCGCGCTCGGCGAGCAGACGATTCACCGCGGCATGCGGATCGTCGCGAAGGAGCGGGCGATGCAACCCGTCGCCGACCCGGCGCAGAATGACCTCCGGCCGGGCGGTCAGGTAGACCAGCACGCCCGCCTCGCGCAGACACCGAACGTTCTCGGCGTCGAGCACGGCGCCTCCGCCGAGCGCGATCACGGCGCCACCGCGAGCGGCCGCGTCGGCGACCGCGTCGCGCTCGAGCTTCCGAAACGCCGGCTCGCCGTCGTCGGCGAAGATCGTCGCGACGCGCTTGCCGGCACGCTCTTCGACGAGCTGATCCGTGTCGACGAACGAGCGCCCGAGGCGCTGCGCCAGCCGCCGGCCCACCTCGCTCTTCCCCGTGCCCATGAACCCCATCATCACGACCGCCCGTACCTTCATCAAAATTGCGCGATTTGCTGCAGATACCCTTCGTAGTTGCGACGAATCTCCCGCAACGAGTCGCCGCCGAACTTCTCGAGGAACGCGTCTGCGATCACGAACGCCACGACCGCCTCGGCGATCACGGCCGCGGCGGGAATCGCGCATACGTCCGACCGCTCGATGGCTCCCTTCGCCTCGGCCTTGGTCTCGATGTCGACCGAGTGCAGCGGCTTCATCAACGTCGCGAGCGGCTTGAACGCGGCCCGGACCACCAGCGGCGCACCCGAAGTCATGCCGCCCTCGGTGCCGCCGGCCATGTTGGTGCGACGCACGAACTCGTGCGCACCTTCGTCGAAGTAGATCTCGTCGTGCACCGCCGAGCCCGGCCGCCGTGCCGTCTCGAACCCGAGACCGATCTCGACACCCTTCACGGCCTGGATGCTCATGAGCGCGTGCGCGAGCCGGCCGTCGAGCTTGCGATCCCAATGCACGTGGCTGCCGAGGCCCGGCGGCAGGCCGGTGGTGACGACCTCGACGATACCGCCGAGCGTGTCGCCGCGCTTCTTGCAGTCGTCGATCGCCGCGATGATCTTGTGCTCCGCCTCCCGATCGGCGACGCGCACCTCGGACGTCTCGGCCGCCGCAAAGATCACCTCGGCATCGAGACCGGCGTGATTCGCGACCACGTCGCCGATCTCCGCGACCCAGCCGCGCACGGCGATACCGAACGGTTTGAGCAGGCACTTCGCGATGCCGCCGACGGCGACGCGCGCGGCCGTTTCACGGGCACTCGCGCGCTCGAGGATGTTGCGAACGTCGTCGTGGTCGTACTTGAGGACTCCCGCGAGGTCGGCATGGCCGGGACGCGGTCGGGTCACGGCGATCTGCGCATCACGGTCCTCTGGGCGCGACGACATCTTCTTCGTCCAGTTCTTCCAGTCGCGGTTCTCGACGACGAGCGTGATCGGCGAGCCGAGCGTCTCGCCGAAGCGCACGCCCGAGCGCAGCTCGGCCGTGTCCTGCTCGATCTTCATGCGTCCGCCACGGCCGTACCCCATCATGCGGCGGCGCATGTCGACGTTCACCGCGTCGATGTCGATCGCGAATCCCGCCGGGCAGCCCTCGACGATCGCCGTGAGGCACGGGCCATGGGATTCACCGGCGGTGAGAAAGCGTAGCACTCGATGTCACTCCGGCAGCGCCAAGGAGAAAGGCGGGGCGCGACGCGCGGCGCATGTGGTCATACCGCCGCACGTCTCAAGGATTGGTGCGATTCTGCCACAGATCATCGGCCGACGGGAGGCTCGCGAGGTCTTCCGTGCCGCGTGCCCGCACCGACCGCGGGGTGATGAAGACGAGAAGCTCCTGGCGGTTGTCGGCTTTGACCGTGTTCTTGAACGCCCACCCGAGGACGGGGATCGACCGCAAGTACGGAATGCCGTTGTCCTGATCGTTCAACGTGTTGCGGAACACGCCTCCGAGGACGAACGTCGAACCGTCGGCGATCAGCACGTGCGACTCGGCCTGCCGGCTGATCTCGTTCGGGATGCCGTCGGGCGAGGGCGCCTGCGATTGGGCCGGCGGCTGCAGCGTGCTCGACTTCGCGAAGACGTCGAGGAAGACGAATCCGTCGGACGAGAGCTGCGGCGTCACCGTGAGCGTAATGCCCGTTTTGATCTGCTCGGTCGCGGCCTGCGACGATCCCGCAACGCCGCCAGCACCGGTGCTGATGACCGTACCGGTGCTGGGGAGCTTCACGCGCAAGATCTCGAGGCTCTCGATGTTCGCCGGCTGATTGTTGAGCGTCACGACGCGCGGGCGCGAGATGATCTTGCCCTTGCCCTCGCGCTCGAGCGCAGTGAGACGCGCGGCAAGCGACTTCGAGCCGTCGAGCGATCCGAGGAGAACGTCGAACGCCGATCCGAGCCCCGGAGCGACGCTCGTCGCAGGGAAGTCGGCGATGAAGGGTACGCGTCCCGCGGGCTGCTGACCGGGCGCCACCGACCCGGCGCCGGTGCCGAGACCGCTACCGCCGCTGCTGATACGACCGGGGAAGTTGACGCCCGGCGCGTTCCCGGTCTCGGGGCTCGCATTATAGGTGTATCCCCACTGCACACCGAGATCGCGTGCGAAGTTCTCGGTCGCCTCGACGATGCTCGCCTCGATGAGGATCTGCGGCGTCTGCGTGTCGAAATGCGAGATCAGCTCCTCGGCATCGGCGACGCCCTTGTCGATGTCCCGGACCACGATCGTATTGGTACGCTCGTCCCAGGTGGCGGTCCCGCGGTCGGTGAGGATCTCCTGCACCTTCTTGACGAACTTCTCGTCGGCCTTGGCGTAGTTGACCTTGATGTAGCGGACCTTGAGCGGCTCGGCTTGCGCCTGCGCCTCGTTGGCGGCGCGGAGCGCTTCGCGCTCTTCTTTCAGCTTCTCGACGGTCGAGACGCGGATGATGTTGCCGTCGCGCACCATGTCGAGGCCGCGCGCCTTCAGGATCGCGTCGAGCGCCTGATCCCACGGTACCTCGACCAGACGCATCGTGATCTTGCCCTGCACGTCGTCGGTCGTGATGATGTTGAGCCCGCTCACGTCGGCGAGGATGCGCAGCACGTTCTGGATGTCGGCATCCTTGAAATCGAGCGAAATACGCTGGCCGGTGTACTCGTGCGGAGAGCTCGAGAGGGATTCGACGGTCCCCCCGGGAATCGACGAGACCGCAGCGTGGGGTTTCGACTTGCCGGCGCGTGAGCTTCCCTTCGAGCTGTGGGCCGCCATGACGGCGGACTCGTCCTCGCCGATGGTCTGATCGGCCACCGCCGGCTCGATCGGCGCCTCGGGGGCGACTTCGGGCTCGGCCGAGAGCTCGGTCGGCGGCGCGACCTCCGGCGGGGTCGCGGCGACCTCCGTCCGGCTCGCCGATTCGACCTCGTCCGGCTCGGCCGCGGGAGCGGCGGCAAGAGCGGAGGGCTCGTCGTCGGCCGGGAGAACGCCGGGCGCGAGGTACACGAGCTCGTCGACCGGACCGCGGGTCTCGCCGAGGAGGATGGCGACCTCGCGATCGTTGGTCGCGACCTCGTAATCGGGGATGCGCCCGTCGACGTCGGTCACGAGCCGGAGCTTGCCTGCGTGGGCACCGACCCGAACGCGCGCCACGCCGTGACTGCTCACGGTGTAGCTGCGATTGGTGACGACGTTCGCGAGCGGACCTGCGACGTCGATGACGACGCGGTTCGGAGCGTTGAGCGCGAAGTGCGTGACGCCGTCGACCGGACGGGAGAAGCGCACGACGAGCGCCGCACGCGACTCGCGCTCGACGAGACGGATCTCGTGCACGCGCAGCTCAGGCTCGGCCGGCGTCGCTTGGCGCGCGACCGGCTCGCGATTGTCATCCGTCGTGGTCGCGACGTCCGCGGCCGGTGTGCTCGCTTCGACAGGCGCCGGAGCCGCGACTGGCGCGGCTGCGGCGGTCGTGGCGGCTTGCTCGACCGACGCGACGGGCTTCGCTTGCGCGTGCGCCGTCGGACGTTCGAGCGTCCGCGTGCATCCCAAGAAGCCAAGGAGCAGGACACCAACCACCTTCACCACCGCCGCTCCCAAACCCTGCTCCTGCATCCTCATGGCGATCGATCCTCCTGAGGCAGCTCCATCACCACTTCTTTCGGCTTCACGTCGCCGTAGAAGTCGCGCGTGCTTTCCTCGATGATTACGCGTCTAGGTTCGATGCTGCGCACCACCCCGCCACTCGACCCGATGGGCGTCCCGGTGGTGATGATGTAGCCTAGTCCCGCAGAATCTTCCACCATCGCGCGATATCCGAATGAAGGTTGCGCGATGACCCCCACCAGCTTGAGCTGTCCGAGCTGATAGGTCTGCAGCGGGGTCCGGGCGTCCGCGACCGCGTTCAGCCGCGGAGGGCGGAACGGATCGCGATGGGCGCTGGGATCGTAGGTCGGGCGGCTCCCGTCGCCGTCCGTCGCAGCGTGCGCCTGCTGCTCCGGGGCGGCGACGACGTCGGCGCCGGGCTCGGGAACGGGCGCCGTCCGACTCGTCGTTCCGCGCGGTGCGTCGTCGAATGTCTGGGCGGCCTGGGCATCGTGGGCCGCGGCCCGTTGCCCCTCCTTCTCGGCCGCAGCTCGCGCCTTTGCGATCGCCGCCATCGGCCCGGGCAGCGTACCGTCACCCGCGCCCGCGATCGCGGGGAGCGGGCGCACGGCGAGCGCGACTCCGAGTACCAGAACTGCCGCGATCGTAGTGTCTCGCATGACGGACCTCACTATTTTTTGTTCTTGGAATCCTTGGCCTTAGCCGCTTTTTCCTTCGCGATCTCCGCGCGCTCCTTCTCATCGAGGAAGCGGAAGGTCGTCGCGGAGCAGAGGGTGTCGACGATCATCTCGTCGCCCTCGCGCTTCGGTGCCTGCATCACGATGTCGCCTACGTTGACGATGCGGTCGAGCTTCCCGACGCGATCGAAGAAGGTCGCGACCTGGTGGTAGTTGCCCCGGACCGTCACGTCGACCGGCACCTCCGCGTAGAAATCCCGCAGCTGCTCCTGACGCTGGCGAAAGGAGATGACCTCGAGACCCGCGTCACGACCGGCCGACGAGATGCTGCTCAGCAGATCCGGAATCTCCTTGGAATCGGGAAGCTGCGCTTCGGCTTGCTTCAGCTGGGCGCCGAGGTCGCGGACGGTCTCCTGAAGCTGGCCGATGTTGGCGACCAGCTTCTGTTTGGAGTCGCGCTGCGTCCGGAGGTCGGCGATCTTCGCGGTCACCGAGATGGTCTCGGCGCGACGTCCCGAGTAGACGAAGTACCAGTAGCCGCCGAAGACCAGCACGAGGGCGGCGGCAACCGCCATCAGCCGCTGGCGGCTGTCGAGCTCGAAGAAGCGTTCGAGAAGGTCGTTCATGACGTCTCCTGCCGAGGCGCGCTAGGCGCGGTTACCCTTGCGCGGCGCCGGCCGCCGGCCGCCCGGCTGCTTCGAAGGCTCGGGGAACTTGAGGTTTCGGGGCGCGGATCCGAGGTCCTTCCCGGAGTACGAGAGCCGAGCATTCACCACGAAGCGCTTCAGCTGCACGCCCTCGAGCTCCGACTGGGCCGTCTCCACCAAATCGACGCTGTCGAAGTAGGGGGAGGTGTCGAGATTCCGCATGAAGTTCGCGATCGTCTGGTCGTCGAGCCCGAGCCCACTGATGGTGGCGAGCCCGCCGCTCTCCTTGAACTCCAGGAGCCAGACCTGCTCGGGCGCCGAGTCGCTGAGATCGGCCAGCACGTTCACCGGCCCGACCTTCTTGGCTTCGAGCGTGGCGATCGTCTTCAGCTTCTCTTCGAGATCCTTGCGCTCGCCCTCGAGCTTGGTGAGCTCGGCCGATTTCTTATCGAGCGCGACGATGTCGGACTGCAGCTTGGCATACTCTCTCTTG
Source organism: uncultured delta proteobacterium (assembly GCA_963774015.1). Lineage (GTDB taxonomy): Bacteria > Desulfobacterota > Binatia > UTPRO1 > UTPRO1 > UTPRO1. Next base: position 194,758 of record CAVZDH010000009.1, on the reverse strand, counting down.
AGCGGTGCCAGGCGCATCCGGGTCGCGGCCTCGATGCCGCCGAGAACGACGAGGACGAGCACCATGCTCAAGTAGACGAGGCGCGTCTCCTGGCGCCGCCCGGCTTCCCGCTCGACCTCACGGACGGGCAATAGATTGATGCGAATCACGACTTGTCTCCCGGACGCCGGGACGCGAGCCCGACGGTGACGGCCAGCGACGAGGCGTTGTCGCGGACGAAGTTGGCGTCGACGCCGCCCCCGAGCACGACCCGCTCGAGCGGCTTCGCGAGCTCCACGGGCGTCTCCAAGCGGTCGCCGAGCACGCGGGTCAGACCCTCGGTGCGCGCGGTGCCTCCGGAGAGGTAGACCGCGGCGAGCGGATCTTCGGCGTCGGACCGCCAATAGAAGCTGAGCGCACGATGGATCTCTTCGACCAAGAACTGCACCGCCGGGAGCGAGGGCGGCTTCGACCTGATCGGGCTGAAAGTCGCGCACCGTGCCGCCGGCCTTCAGAAGCTCGGCCTCCTCGGCGGAGACGCCGAGATTTCGCATCAGGACGTCGGTGAACTCGGCGCCCCCGACCGGGATGTCGCCGGTGAACGACGAGCGCCCGCCGCGCAAGATGTTGATCGAGCAGTAGCGTGCGCCGATGTTGACGAGGCCGATCGACCTGGCCCTCGTCGATCGTCGTAGTTCAGCTCGAACATGTTCTCGAGCGCGAAGTAGTCGACGTCGACGATCTGCGGGTTCAGCCCGGCGTCGCGGATCACCGCGGTATAGCTGTTGAGGATGTCCTTCTTGACGGCGACGAGCACGACCTCGATCTCGCCGTTCTCCGTGTAGTTGGCGATCTGGTAATCGATCGTGACGTTGTCGAGGCTCTCCGGAATCGCGTTCCCGGCCTCGAGCATCACGTGATTTTCGAGGTTGGCCTCGTCCTCGGCGCGGAGATGGAGCTTCTTGATCATCACCGCGGGGCCGGGAACGGCCGTGATCACCTCCGTGGCGCGCGCGCCGGTCTGGCGCACGAGGTCGCGGATGGTGGAGGCGACGACCGTCGGGTCCTGAATCAGGTTGTTTTGCACGGCGGTCGGCGGGAGCGGCGCTATGCCGGCGGCCGTGATGCGGATGCTTCCCGGAACGCCGTCGGTCTCGACGAGCTTCACGCAGCTCGAGCCGATGTCGAGGGCGAGGAAGGCGCCGCCACGAGCCCTCGGGATGAGATCACCGAGCGAACGCTGGAACAGCCCGGCCAGCTTGCCGCCGAGCCCGTTACGCATCCCTGCTCTCCTGACGCACCATGACGACCCCCCTGATGTTGGCTCCCCTCGCTGCACTCGGGAGAGGACCCGACCCGCACCATGCGGACCGGGCCTCTTCCCGCGCGGAAAGGAGGGGCTGACGACAAGGAAGCAAGCGCAGTGCCGTATGCTCCCCCCTGGAATCTCACGGCTTCACGGGGGTCTCTGCACGAGGCGCGCTCGACCCCGACATATTCCTGTACGCGGTCGTGCCGTGGTGACGAGAAAATGACGGTGCGCGCTCAGCGCACGACCGCGGCACGGATCACGCTCAGGGCACCCGTCTCGTCGAAGTCGAGCTCGACGCTGGTGCCGGGACGAAGCTCGGGCAACGTGATCGGATGCCCGGACATGTCCTCGATACTGACGTTCGCATCGATCGAATAGACCGCTCCGGACACCGTGACGTCGTGCTTGCCGAGCGCCGTGACGACGCCCGCGACGGTGGCCGCCGCGATACCCGCGACCAGGACGATCGCGGCGACCGCCGCGCCGAAGGCATGCAGTACTTTGGAAGTCCTCATCGGAGTCCTCTTCATCGACACGGTACGTCGGTCGAGCATTCACGCCACGAGAGCGGCGTCACGTTGTTCGGCAGCTCCGGCAGCGGCAGGCGATCGACGTTGCCGCTCGACGCGACGAAGCCGCTCGAGCCTTCGCGTTGGATGGTGACCGTGAGCTCCGTCGGGATGCTCTTGCCGACCAAGAGGAACCGGTCGTCACGCGTGACGGTCGGCGCGCTCTCGGGTCCGGAGCCGTCGGGGTCCTGCACCTTCGCGTCGGGGATACCTCCGGTCTCGTAGTTGAGCTCGTAGACGCGCGCATCGCCGCCCGCGTTGCACACGCCGGAGACGGGCACGAAGGTCGAGAAGAAGACGCTGAAGAACGCCGACGGCGAGGCCAGCACCTTCTCACCCGGCCGTTCGTTCAGCTGGATGAACCAGCCTTGGCTGGCGGCGAGATCGGTCTTGAGCGTCGCCTCCTCGGTCGACCCGTTTTGCGTGACCCGCGCCGTCACGTCCACCAGGTTCGACTCCGTGAGATTGGAGGTTCCGTCGTCCTTGATGCCGTACATGCGGTCGACCGGCGTCGTTTCGAGGGGATTGCTGCGGTCGCCGGTGCCGAAGAAGACCGAGAGGAAGCCTTTGTCCCGCACGACGTCGGGCGCGTAGTAGATCTTGCGGTTGCCGCCGGACGAGAAGAGCTTGGTCGCGGTGAGGGCGCTGTCGATGCGCCACATGTTGCCGCCGAGATCGCCGACGTACGCTCGATCGATCTTCTTGTCGCCGTTGAAGTCGAGCGCGGCCACGTTGCTCGGGATCGCGAAGTCCATGCCGGTCGGCTTGATCTCCTGGATAAGCGCGCCGGTCAGGGCGTTCACCGCGAAGATCGCGCGGCCGTAGCCGGAGGGATTCGCCGCGGTGTGGCTCGGGTCGTCGAAATATGGATCGTAGCCGCCGCCGATCAGGAAGGCGTCGACGCTGCTGCTGGTCTTGATGAACGCGGGCTCCGACCAGCCCTGACCGAGCTCGCTGAAGTCGCCGCCGCCGGTGCTGGTCGTGTCGGTGATCTTCCAGAGGAGCTTCGGCGCCGTCTTGTCGGTCACGTCGAGGCCGTAGTAGGCGCGGCCGCCGCGCCCGAAGCCGAAGACGACGATCTTGTGGCCGTCGTCGGTCGTGAGGAGCTTCGGCGACGAATCCACGAAGAACTGATGCGACCCGCTGGCGCCCGGCGTGAGCAGCCGCAAGCGCGACTGCAGCTCGTCCGGGACGTACGCCCAGAGCTCGCTCCCGGTCGCGTCGTCGAAGGCGTGCAGCATGCCGTCGTTGGCGCCGAGCAGAATCGCGGCGTCGCTCGCGGAATAGTTCACGACCAATGGAACCGAGTGAATCGTGTCGCCGAGGATCCAGTTGCGCTTCTCGGTGATGTTCGAGTCCTCGTCCTCGTCGTAGACGTCGATGCCGGTGACGTAGTCGATGATCTGCTGGCGCTCGGTCGTGCTCGCGGCCCCGAGCATCGCCATGGTGAGCGCGGAGTTCGCGGTCGTGAAGGCGTGCGCGCTCGCGGTGAGGTCGAGGCCCGAACCGTCCGCCGGCGGCTGGGTCGTATTGGTGTAGATGTTCCGCGGCGCCACGCGGTTCAGCAGGATCTCGCCGACGCCGCCCTTGCTGACGGCGGAGCCCGACGCGGTGGTGTCCCAGTACGAGCGTGCGCCGGGCAGGATCTCGCCGTCGGCGTTGGTCGCCGCGGCGCCGCTGGCGTCGAGCAATTGGCCGTCCGCCGACACCTGATACTTCTTGAGATTCCCGGGCCAGCGGAGCGCCCCGTCGCGCGGCCGGAAGAGGGCGATGTAGAGCCGGTCGCCGCTCTGCGTCCGCGTCGTCTGGCTGACTGGCACGACCGGCGCCACGAACGACTCGGTCTCGGTGACGATCGCGTTCAGCGTGGCGCGGAACGCGTCGGCGAGCTCGTCCGAATTGTTCGCGGTGTAGTACTTGCCGCCGCCGTGAGCGGCCGCGCGCTGCAGGAGGCTGTTCGCGACCGTGAACCCGATCGTGTACGTCATGACCGTCTGCTGGCCGTCCATGTCGGGCCGGAGGTCGTTGTCGAGCAGCACCTTGGTGATGTCGTCGAGGTAGTCGGAGCCGCCGTTCTGGTACTCGCACGGCTCGTCGTCGGGCGACGCGTTCGGCGTGCACCCCGCCGGCGGAGTGAAGTGGCCCGGATCGGGGTCGCGGCCGTCGCCGTCCTTGTCGTACGGCGCACCGAGCCACGACTCGATGTAGTTGAACGAGCCGCTCGCGTTCGATCCGCAATAGGGGTTGCTGAAGCCTGCGCCGCAGTTGCCGAAGGCGACGCCGTCGACCTGCGGCCGCCCGTCGGTCATGAGCACGACGTAGTTCCGCTGACAGAGGTATTGGACGGGATCCGCGCCGCTGAAATAGCCGTCGTGCGCATAGTAGTGGGCGGCTGCGATCATGCGCGGCGCGAGCGGCGTTCCGGCGTTGGCCGTGAGCGCCTGCACGGTGGCCCGCAAGCTCGTGGGGTCGGTGCCGACCGGCGCCTTCAGAATCGACTTGTCGTTGTGATACGTCGACGTCTGCGTCGCGCTCGTGTAGTCGGAGGGCAGATAGTCGCCGTTCAGGATCATCAGCCCGAACCGCACCTGCGCATTGGCCGGATCCTGCAGGAGACCGTCGATGACGGACTTCGCGACGTCGAGCTTCGGCGGATTCGGGAGCGCGTCGAAGTTGCGGCGATTGCCGATCTTCACGTACGAGGGCGCCCGATCGTCCTGGCCGTCGTTGTTCGCATCGGTGAACACGCACGTGCCGGTGTGCACCTTCCACGTCGACTGCGTCGTCTTGCAGGTGCAGTTCGAGTTGAAGACCTTGCAGCGATCGTAGATCGTCGTCGGCGTTGACGAGCCGTCGTAGACCGTGCCCGGGTCGTACGGGACGCCGTCGGCCATGCTGCCCGAGTTGTCGAACAGGATGAGCACGTTCGGCTGCACGCTCTGGCCGGCGATGAAGACGTCGAGATCACTGCCGGCGTGGACGCAAGGAGTCGTCAGGAGCGCGGTCACGAGAAGGGCCGTCGCGGTTCCGATCGTCCGTTTCGCTTGCCGATGCATGGGGGTCACACTCTTTCTCGCGATCTACTCACTGTGCCGGCCCGAGACGGGCCGCTTCCATTTGCAGGAAGCTCGAGCCGTTCGGGTTCGCGTTGCCGCGCGCGTCGAGGTCGAAATGGAACGCTTTGAAGCGGAGCGCGCTCACCTTGATGCTGGTCGGCGGCGGCCCTTCGTGATCGAAACACACGCGCACGTATCCCGTGGTCTGCGGCGCGGCGAACAATCCCGCCGTGACGAGATCGGTCTCGCGATACGTGTAGGCGCAGCTCGGCGGCGTGCAGCACGTGAGGGTGAGCGAGTTGGCCGAGACGAAATTGTCGACGTCGCTGACGCCGTAGTTGAGGCCCGCCTCCGCGGCGGCAAAGGCGCGCGCGCTGTCCTTGCCGAGACCGGACAGCGCCGCTTCCATCCGGGCGCTGCCGGCGACGAGCGCCGCCAGCACGAGCAGCATCGACAGCAGCCCGAGCACCGTGAGGAGCGCGATGCCGCGTTGGTCGCGCAGGTGGCTCATAGGTCGTCGATCATCGGCGTGCGGACGATGTCGAGGTTGCGGATGCGAACCTCCGTCTGCAGCTCGGCTTGGGGGGTCATGCCTTGGTGCTCGGCCATCTCCGACTTGAGACTGATGCTCGCCGAGCGGAGGTCGGCGAGGCTCGCGGACGGATCGGCGACCGACGTACCGTCCTTCAGGATGTACGCGAGCTGCATGGTGTCGATCTGATCCGCCACGACGACGCCTTCGCGCGTGAGCACGTTGTTGCCGTCGAGCATGTAGCTGAGCTGCCGCACCTCGTTCACCGGCGACCCGTACTCGTAGCCGCCGGCGACCACATTCGGCGACACCGTGATGGTGCAGTTCACCGCGTCGTAACCGGCGATCGTGTACACCTCCGCGACCCCGCGAAGGCTCGACTCGATCGCCACGCGCTCGTTGATCATGAACGTCTTCGGCGGATCTCCGGGGAGGCACGCCGCCACGCTGAACCGCTCGAGCGGCACGGTGGCAGCATTGCCGGCGGCGCCCGCGGTACTGACGCGACTGCGCACGAAGCCGTAGTTGCCGTAGAGGTTCACGCGATAGAGCTCGCCGGCGCCGGGCGCCGGCACGGACAAGATCGGCAGCACCGCGGACGGCACGGAAGACATGCCGTAACCCGCCATGCGGACCTCGCGTCGGAAGAGGTCGAGCGCGCCGCGCACGTTCTGCTGCATGTCGGCGGAGCCCAGCTGGAAGACCGCGCTCGCGCCTTGGCTTCTCACCGCGCTCGCCAGGATGACGAGCGCGATCGAGGCGACGCTGATCGCGGCGAGAAGCTCCATGAGCGTGAAGCCGCGGCGATTCATTGTCCGATCACCGTGACGAGTTGAACGCCCGGGGAGTGGCTACCGAACTGATCCTGCCATGAGACCACCATCGTGACCTTCTTTGCGGTCGTGCCGACCGCGGCGACCGTTGCCGTGCGCGTAAACGTCACGGAATCGCGCGTGACGGACGTCGGCGAGCTCGACGCGATCTGGTCGTAGGGTTGCCGCCGCATCGTTTCGATAGCTTCGCTCGCGACGCTGGTGGCGATGCTGACGTTCCGGCCGACGACCGTCGCGCGCACCGAGGTGATGTGAGTCGCCGCAAGCCCGAGAAAGCCGATCGCCGCGATGCTCGTCGCGACCAGCACTTCGACCAGCGTGAAGCCGTCGTTCGTTCGGAGGACGTCGTGCATCCGCATCACTTCCAGCTGCTTTCGCTGTGCTTCCACACGCGGACGCGGCCCGCCGCGCTCAGCGTGACCCCCTGCTGCTCCGGCTCGTCGGTGTTGTCCGCCTCGACGAAGATGCCGGCGGCGTTCTGGACGGTGCCGTTCGAATGAAAGGTGATCGTGTCCGTCGGGTTCCCGGGCGTGATGTCGGCGTCGTACGGATCCTTGGCGATGCCGGTGTGGCCGAACGTGACGTGGGGATATTCGTTGGAGAGCACCACTTCCTTGACCACCTCGCGCCCGCCCGCGCCGTCGTCGCGGCGGATGCGATAGCCGCCGGAGATGGGGAAGTACTCGTAGACGCGCCCCTCCTTGATGGCCGACATCCGCGCTTGATTGAGGTCGCCGGCGATGAGGAGCGCGGCACCGCGAGTCTCGAAGGCCGGCCGCATCGCGTTGAAGTTCGTGGCGGCCACCGCGGTGACGATTCCGATCAAGCTGATCGCGGTCAGAACCTCGACCAGCGTCAAACCCGCATTCTGTGTGAGCGCTCTCGGCAAGTGCACGACGGAAAACCCCCGACGACCGAGGGCAGCAAGATCCGCTCCGCCCGGCTCCACGCACCTTCCCGAGATTCGCCGGGCAGATAGTACGGACGAGCACGATCCGGCGTACGCATTTGTGCGTCGCAAAGACTGACGGCGTCACTGTGGTGGCGCCCGTTGCTTTGACAGGTGAGGGCGCGGACAGGATAAGCCCTGACGTGTCACTTCCCGACCACAGCGAACCGCCGGTGGTCGAGGCGGCCTTCGCCGACGTCGCATTGCTGCGCGCGTTGCCGGGTCGTGACGGTCTGACCTATGCCGTCCCTGCCGCGTGGCGCGGTCGCCTGCGACGCGGCATGCGCGTCGTCGCTCCGCTCGGCCGCCGTCACGAGACCGGCATCGTCGTCGACCTGCACGCGACCCCGCCGCGCGAGCTCCCTGGAATTCGCGACATCGCGGAGGTGCTCGACACGGAAGCCATCGTGAGCGACGAGGTGTTCGAGCTCTGCCGCTGGAGCGCGCGGTACTATCTCGCCGGGCTCGCCGACGTGCTCGCGGTGGCGCTTCCAGGTGGTCTGCGAGCGCGGAGCGCTCGCGTACTACGACTCGCCGAGTCGTCCCCGCTCGCCGAGCTTACGACGACGGGCGGGCTCGAAAGCGCCATCGTCGCCCACGTCGGCGCTGCAGGTGCGCTCTCCACGAAGGCACTCGAGCGTGCGCTGGCGCGGCCCGGGGTCGCGCGCGCGGTTCGCACCCTCGTCGAGCGCGGCCTCCTCACGACCGAGGAAGAGCGACACGGGCCGACGGTCACGACCCGCCATACGACGATCGTCACCCTCGTACGCGAGCTCGACGCGGGCGAGCTCGCCGCGCTCGCGCGGCGGGCACCTCGTCAGCGCGATTGCTACGAACGGCTGCGCACGGCGCCGAGCAAGCGCCTCGACGCCGGCGAGCTCGGCGTCGCCGACCGCGCCGCAGCGATCGCGCTCGCGAAGCGCGGCATCGTCACTCGCCTGCGCGTCGAGCGGTATCGAGACACCGGCACCGCCGCCCCGGCGGCCGCGGAGCCCGACCTCACGGCCGCGCAGCGGACCGCCGTCGAGGCGGTCGCTTTGGACGCGTTCCGGACGTTCCTGCTGCACGGCGTGACCGGCAGCGGCAAGACCGAGGTCTATCTCCAGCTGGCGGCGCGTGCCCGCGCCCGCGGTCGCTCGGTATTGATGTTGGTCCCCGAAATCGCCCTCACCCATCAGCTCGTCACCCGCGCGCAGGAGCGCTTCGGCGAGACCGTCGCCGTCGTCCACAGCGGCCTCGCACCGGGACAACGCTGGGACGAGTGGCGACGCGTCGCCCGGGGCGAAGCGCGCGTGGTCGTCGGCACGCGTTCCGCCGTTTTCGCGCCGCTCGTCGACCTCGGCTTGGTGATCGTCGACGAGGAGCACGACGCGGCCTACAAGCAGGACGAGGGCCTCCGCTATCACGGACGCGATCTCGCGATCGTGCGCGCGAAGCTCGCGGGAGTACCGGTCGTGCTCGGCTCGGCGACCCCCTCGATCGAAAGCCACCGGCAAGCGCTCGACGGCAAGTATCATCGCCTGTGCTTGCCGGAGCGCGTCCACGGTCGGCCGCTGCCCGCGGTGACCATCGTCGACTTGCGGAGCCCGAGCGGCCGGCCCGTCCGCGGCGCGCCGGACGCCGCGTCGTCCGCAGCGAAGACGGCGCCGCACGAGCCCGACACGCCGCTCTTTTCGCCCCCGTTGCTGACGGCGATGGACGAGACCCTCGCCCGCGGCGAGCAGACGTTGCTCTTCTTGAACCGACGCGGGTTCGCCAGCGCCATGCGTTGTCTCGCCTGCGGCGAGCCGGCGGGCTGCCCGTCGTGCAGCGTGAGCCTGACGCTGCATCGTCGTCGCGCCGCTTTGCTCTGCCATCATTGCGGCTACGCGCGCTCCGCGCGCGATCTCGGCTGCGCCGCCTGCGGTCGGGGAACGCTGGTGGCGCTCGGCCTCGGCACCGAGCGCGTCGAAGCCGAGATCGCGCGCCTCTTTCCGACCGCACGCGTCGGCCGCCTCGATCGCGACACCACCGTGCGGCCAGGGGCGCATCGCCGCATCCTCGAAGCGTGGAGCGGCGGCACGCTCGATGTCTTGATCGGCACGCAGATGGTCGCCAAGGGACACGACGTCCCGGGCGTGACCCTCGTGGGCGTGCTGCTCGCGGACGTCGCGCTCAGCATGCCCGACTTCCGCGCCGGCGAGCGCGCCTTTCAATTGTTGACCCAGGTCGCCGGGCGGGCCGGACGCGGCGCGTTGCCAGGGCGCGTCATCGTGCAGACCTATCGTCCGACGCATCACAGCCTGGTGGCCGCGGCCGCACACGACTACGAGAGCTTCGCGCCGCAGGAGCTCGAGTATCGCCGCGAAACCGAGTACCCGCCGTTCGCGCGGTTGGCGGTCCTGCGCTTCGAGGGTCCTGAGCTCGATCGCACGGGAGCGCTCGCCGACCGTCTGGCTGCGCGCGTCCGGAGCGAAAGCGCGGCGCGCGGCGTCCTGATGCGCGGGCCCGCTCCGGCACCGCTCGAGCGCCTACGCGGACGCCATCGCTGGCAATTGGTGCTGACCTCCGCACGAGTGCGCGCGCTCCACGACGTCATCCGCGCCATTCGCGCCGCATGGCGGGTCTCGCCCGAGGCTCGCAACATTCGTCTCGTCGTTGATGTCGATCCAGTCAGCATGTTATGAAACCCCCGTGATTCGGCGCATTTACACCTACCCCGCACCGGTGCTGAAAGAAGTCGCCGGGGACGTCACCGACATCGACGGGGCGGTCGCCCAGGCGATCGACGACATGGTCGAGACGATGTACGCGGCGCCCGGGGTCGGGCTCGCCGCACCACAGATCGGCCTCTCGCAACGGGTGATCGTCCTCGACGTCGATCACGAAAACCAGGGCAAGCACCTGCTGAAGCTCGTGAACCCGGTGATCACCGAGTCCGAGGGCGAGGTGCTGTGGGAAGAGGGGTGTCTCTCGGTGCGCGATTATCAAGCCGAGGTCCTGCGAGCGGAACGCGTGTTGGTGAAGGCCTGGACCACCGATCAGAAAGAAGTCGAGATCGAGGGGACCGGTCTCCTCGCCGTCGCGTTGCAGCACGAGATCGACCACCTGAACGGTACGCTCTTCCTCGACCGGCTGAGCCGACTGAAGCGCGACCTCTATCGCCGACGCTTGAAGAAGCTCGAGCGCGAAGGGCGCGAACCGGCGCCGCGCCGAGTGATGATCTAGGCCGCCCCCACTGACGCACCTGCTGCACTGGCCGGCCGAGCGGCCGCTGCGTTCGGTCTTCATGGGAACGCCGGAGTTCGCCGTACCGAGCCTCCGGTCGTTGGCGTCGGTGACGACGCTCGTCGGCGTCGTGTCTCAACCCGATCGCCCCCGTGGCCGCGGGCTCGGCATGCAGCCCTCGCCGGTGTCGCTCGCCGCCGGCGAGCTCGGCCTCCCCCTCGAAAAACCCGCCAGTATCCGGACGCCGGAGGCCGTGGCGCGGCTCGCCGCCTGGCAACCCGATCTTCTCGTGGTCGCGGCATACGGCAAGATTCTCCCGACGACGGTGCTGGCCCTGCCGACGCTCGCCCCCCTGAACGTGCACGCCTCGCTGCTGCCGCGTCATCGCGGCGCGGCACCGATCGCGGCGTCGATCCTGGCAGGCGACGTCGAGACCGGCGTCACCATCATGGTGATGAGCGAAGGACTCGATACCGGCGACATGCTGCTCCAGCGGGTCCGACCGATCGACGCCGACGACACGACGGGCCGCCTCACGGCGGCGCTCGCCGACCTCGGCGCGAGCACGCTCGTGGAGACGATCGCCGCGCTCCGTACGACCGGGCTGCGTCCCGAGCCGCAGGATGCGAGCCGCGCGACCTACGCGCCGCGACTCGCGAAGAACGACGGCCGCATCGATTGGACCCGGGATGCCGCCGCGATCGAGCGGATGGTACGCGCATTCACACCGTGGCCGTCCGCGTTTACGACGCTCGGTGATCGCACGGTGAAGATCCTCGCGGCGCGCCTCGTGGACGGCGATCGATCGGCTACGCCGCCGGGATCGATCATCCTGCGCGGCCACGGCCTCGAGGTGACGACCGGGCGCGGCACGCTTGCGCTCGTCACGGTACAGCCGGAAGGCAAGAAAACGATGCCGGCCGCTGCCTTCGCGGCCGGCGCACGCCTCACCGCGGAAACACGTTTCGTCTAGCGTTCGCCCATGGACGCCGACCTCGACGTTCCGCAGCCTTCCGCCGATCCGCTCGCCGCCCGCACGCTCGCGCTCGCTGTGCTCATGCGGGTCGAGGAAAGTCTCGTGCACGCCGACGCGACGCTCGCGGCCGCGCTCGCAGCGTCGCCTCTCACGGTGCGCGACCGCGCCTTCGCGAGCCGCCTCGTATACGGCACCCTCGCGTGGCAGGGCCGGCTCGACTGGCAGCTCGCACGCCTCACGAATCGCGACCCCGCGAGCTTTGACCCCCGCGTCCGCATGGTGCTCCGACTCGGGCTCCACCAGATCACGTTGCTCGACCGCGTGCCCCCGCACGCGGCCGTCGCGACGAGCGTCGAGCTCGCGAAGCGCGCGGTCCGCGCCGCCGGCGGGCTCGTGAACGCCGTCCTGCGCCGTGCCGTCCGTGAGCGGGATGCGCTGCCGCTTCCCGACCCCGCGCTCGCTCCGATCGAGCACCTCGCGGTCGCATGGTCGCATCCGCGCTGGCTCGTCGAGCGGTGGCACGCGCGCTTCGGGAGCGAGGTCCGCGACCTGCTCGCCGCCGACAACGAGGCGGCGCCGACCGTGTTGCGCGCGCGCCCGGGCGAACGCGACGCGCTGCTCGCGCGCCTGACGGCTGCCGGCATCGTATGCGAGCCGGGTCGATACGGTCCCGATGCGGTGCGCGTGCAAGCTGCCGATCCCCACGCGCTGCCCGGATGGAAAGCGGGCGCGTTCAGCGTCCAAGAAGAAGCGTCGCAGCTCGTAACGTGGCTCCTCGACGTGAAGCCGGGCATGCGGGTTCTCGATGCTTGTGCGGCTCCGGGCGGCAAGTCCGCGTACACGGCCGAGCGAATGGAGGATCGGGGGCTGGTGGTCGCCGTCGATCATCGGCGGCGCGGCGCTCGCGCCGTCGCCGCGAACGCGACACGCCTGCGGTTGCACGCCGTCACGCCGATCGTGCTCGACGCGCGCACGGCGGCCGGCGCGTTTCCACCCGCGTCGTTCGATCGCATCCTCGTCGACGCACCCTGCAGCGGCCTCGGGACGCTTCGCGCCCATCCCGAGATCCGCTGGCGACGGACCCCGGCCGATCTCGTTCGCCTGGCCGCCCAGCAGGGTCGCATCCTCGACGCCGTGACACCGCTCCTGCGATCGGGTGGCATCGTCGTATACTCGACCTGCACCCTCGCCGACGAGGAAAACGACGAGGTGGTCGAGTCCTGGCTCGCGGGACACCCCACCTTGCGACGCGAACGTGCCGACGACGTGCTGCCGGCGTCAGCGCGAGGGCTCGTCGACGACACGGGCGCGCTCAGGACCTTGCCGCATCGGCACGGGCTCGACGGCTTCTTCGCCGTTCGCGTGCGGCGCACCTGAGCGTCGACAGCCTTGCGGGGGTCGGTGGCCGATCGTATACCCGAACGGCCGTGTGCCGCGCCCACCTGATCGCCCCGTCCGTCCTGTCCGCTGATTTCGGGAGGCTGCACGAGGAGGTGAGAGCGGTAGAAGCCGCGGGCGCCGATTGGTTGCACCTCGACGTGATGGACGGCCATTTCGTGCCGAATCTCACGATGGGCCCCGACGTGGTCGCGGCGATCCGCCGTGCGACGTCGCTCCCGCTCGACGTGCACCTGATGGTGAGCGATCCCGGACGGTACGCCGCACGCTTCATCGAGGTCGGCGCCGATTGGGTGTCGATCCACTACGAGGCATGCCGGGAGCCGCGGACGTTGCTCGCCGACATCCGTGCGCGTGGGGCCCGGCCCTCCTTGGCCGTGAGCCCCGACACCCCAGTCTCCGTCGTGGAGGCCTCGGTCCCCGAGCTCGACATGGTGCTCGTCATGAGCGTGCACCCCGGATTCGGAGGTCAGCGATTCATTCCGGGAAGTCTCGGCAAGCTCGAAGACGCGCGCCGGCTCCGCGACAAGCTCGGCGCTGGTTTTCTCATCGAGGTCGACGGCGGCATCACGGTCGAGAATGCGGGCGGCGCGGCGCGTGCGGGGGCCGACGTGATCGTGGCGGGAACGGCCATTTTCCGTGCGTCCGACTACGGGACGGCGATCACCGCGATGCGCCACGATATCGCGTGCGGCGCACCCGCCGTCGGCACGTAACACCGCGCGACCGCACACGGAGGCGGCTTTGCATTCTCGGTCCCGTATGTTACGCAGCCTTCGGTTTACGTCGCGGTTTTCCTTTGACGGGGTGTAGCTCAGACTGGCAGAGCGCTGCGTTCGGGACGCAGAAGTCGCTGGTTCAAATCCAGTCACCCCGACTCTCCTCTCGTGGCCGAAGGTTTCGGCTCGCGCTCGTCGGTGGGGTCGTCGCCGCCGCTGTCGGCGGGGGCGGCTCGCCGGGCGGCGCAGAGGATGTCGTGGCACGCGGCGACGAGGTCGTCGCCCGCGAGGCCCCCGGCACCGTCGCACCAACGCCCGAAAGCGCGGCGACGGGAAACGAAGCAACGCCGGAGGGTCACGCGAGCCTGGACGCGGAGGTCGCGCGGCTCCGAGTGCTCGTCGACGAGCTCGAGAGCTGGCGCGAGGCCACTCGCGACCGCGAGGCCGTTCCTCCGCCATTTCCTCCCGGAATCCCATGGCTGATCGGCGGTGCCGCCTTCGCTCTCGGGGCGATGATGGGAAGCGCCTGGGCGCGCCGTCGCGCTCGGCGCGATCGATCTCTCCGATTCTGACCCCACATGACCCTCGTCGTTCTCATCGCGATCGCGTACCTCGCCGGCTCCATTCCGACCGGAGTCTGGCTGGCGCGCCGTCGTGGCGTCGACCCACGCGACATCGGCAGCGGCAACATCGGTGCGACCAACGTCGCACGAGCGGCCGGGAGGACGGCGGGCGCGCTGACCCTCGTCGGCGACACGCTGAAGGGCCTCTTGCCGATCGTCCTCGCAACGAAGCTCGGGGTCGGCGACGGTGCCCGAGCTCTGGTCGCGCTCTCCGCATTCATGGGACACATCTTCCCTTGCTTCCTCGAGTTTCAGGGCGGGAAGGGCGTCGCCGTGTCGCTCGGGGTTCTGCTCGGATTGGCACCCCTCGGCATGGTGATCGTCGTCCCGATCTTTCTCGTGACCGTGCTGGTGAGCCGCTACGTTTCTTTGGGATCGCTCCTCGCGGCTGCCGCGACGCCGCTCGTGCTCGCCGCGCTCGGCTATCCGGCCGCGACGACGCTCGTCGCCACGGTCATGGGAGTGTCCATCGCGCTCCGGCATCGCGACAACATCCGCCGGATGCGATTCGGAACCGAGGCTAGGGTCGGCGGTCGGCCGTCGGCCTTCCCGGACTCGGGCTACGCGTGAACGACCACGGGCTGGCGCCCAAAGTTAGGGCGTTGCTCATAGTTTAGGCAGCATTCGCCGATCGAAATTCATTATCGATTCACCGAGGCTCCACGCCAGCCCTCGTGGCCTCCACGGCCCTTGACTTGCATGGCATCCTCGATCTTCAACTCGGGTTCATTGTCGATTCGAATGTGCATCATCCGGGAGTCGAATGTGAGCGGAAGATCGTGACGACGAACGCCTCAGCATCGACGAACCCGAACAGCTAGATCACCAAAGCGGAGGATCTCATGAAAAAAGTCGACGCGATCATCAAGCCGTTCAAGCTCGACGAGGTGAAGGAAAGCCTCTCGGCCATTGGCATTCAGGGTATCACCGTCACCGAGGTCAAGGGCTTCGGTCGGCAGAAGGGTCACACCGAGCTCTATCGAGGCGCGGAATACGTCGTGGATTTTCTGCCGAAGGTGAAGCTCGAGATCATCGTCCGAGACGACCAGGTCGCAAACGTCGTCGCCGCGATCGAGAAGTCGGCCAAAACGGGACGTATCGGCGACGGCAAGATCTTCGTCATGCCCATCGATGAGGTCGTTCGCATCCGGACCGGCGAGCGCGGCGAGCAGGCCATCTGACGAAACCACCGCGAGACCGGCCCGCAAGGTCGGCCCCACGACTCACACCACAGGAGGGAGACAGCGAATGAGCACGGCGAAGGACGCCATCAAGCTGGCGAAAGACAACAAAGCGGTAGCGGTCGATTTCAAATTCCTCGATTTCCTCGGCATCTGGCAGCATTTCTCGACGCCGATGAGCGAGCTCGAAGAAGAGATTTTCGAGGGCGGCCTCGGCTTCGACGGATCGTCGATCCGCGGCTGGCAGCCGATCAACGCGTCCGACATGCTCGTGATGCCGGACGCGACGACCGCCGTGATGGACCCGTTCATGGCGCACCCGACGCTGTCGCTCATCTGCAACATCGTCGACCCGATCACGAAGGAGGACTATTCGCGTGACCCGCGCAACATCGCGCGCAAGGCCGAGGCGTACCTGAAGTCGACCGGCATCGGCGACACCGCGTACTTCGGTCCAGAGCCCGAGTTCTTCGTATTCGACGACGTGCGCTACGACCAAACCGCGCACTGCGGCTTCTACTACATCGACTCGGTCGAAGGCGTCTGGAACACCGGCAAGGACGAGGGCCCGAACCTCGGGTACAAGCCGCGTCACAAGGAAGGCTACTTCCCGGTCTCGCCGACGGACTCGCAGCAGGATCTCCGCGCCGAGATGGTGCTGATGATGGAGAAAGTGGGGATCCGGGTCGAGCGTCAGCACCACGAGGTCGCGACCGCCGGTCAGGCCGAGATCGACATGCGGTTCATGTCGCTCACGAAGATGGGCGACGCCCTCATGTGGTACAAGCACTGCGTCAAGAACGTCGCCTTCAAGCACGGCAAGACGGCGACCTTCATGCCGAAACCGGTATTCGGCGACAACGGCTCGGGCATGCATTGTCACCAGTCGATCTGGAAGGGCGAGAAGCCGCTCTTCGCCGGTGACGGATACGGCGGCATGAGCGAGCTCGCGATGCACTACATCGGCGGCATCCTGAAGCACGCGAAGGCGATCGCTGCCTTCACCAACCCGACCGTCAATTCGTACCACCGCCTGGTTCCCGGGTTCGAAGCGCCGGTCAACCTCGCGTACTCGTCGCGGAACCGCTCCGCGGCCGTCCGTATCCCGATGTACTCGCCCTCTCCGAAGGCGAAGCGCATCGAGGTGCGTTTCCCCGATCCGGGCTGCAACGGCTACATGGCGTTCGCCGCCATGCTGATGGCCGGCCTCGACGGCATCGAACGGCGCCTGAGCCCGGGAGATCCGCTCGACAAGGACATCTACGCGCTCACGCCGGAAGAGCTGAAGGACGTGCCCTCGATGCCCGGCTCTCTCGATCAGGCCCTCAAGAACCTCGAGGCGGATCACGAGTTTCTGCTCAAGGGTGACGTCTTCACCGAGGACGTCATCGAGACGTGGATCGAATACAAGCGAACCAAGGAGATCGACGCGATCCGCCTGCGACCGCATCCGTACGAGTTCGCGCTGTACTACGACGTATAAGTCGCACCCTACCGAATCAGCAGCCGTCGAAGGGGCGGGCTCGTCGTGAGCCCGCCCCTTCGTTTTTCAGACTACCGAACGCTCGGGAGCCGGTGCGCCGCGCAGCGCATCCAGACAGAGGACGATGACGCCGATCGTGATGGCGGCATCGGCGACGTTGAACGCCGGCCAATGATACGTCCCGACGTATAGGTCGAGGAAATCGATCACCTCGCCGTAGGCGGCACGATCGATCATGTTGCCGATGGCGCCTCCGAGGACGCCTCCGCACGCCGCGATCACGGCGCGGCGCTCGAGGGGTACGGTACGGACGAACCACAACAGGACGCCGAGCGCGAGCGCGGCCACTGCGAGCAACATCGGCACGCGGAATCCCGCGCCGTGACCTGCGAAGATGCCGAATGCCGCGCCCGTGTTGCGGACGTACGTGAGCGCGAAGAAACCGTCGACCACTGGAATCGACTGGTGCAACGTCATCCGCCCGAGAACGAGCGCCTTCGTGAGCCGGTCGAGCGCGACGACGAGCAAAGCCGGAGCGATCATGACGCGCCACTTCCCCCGCATCACGACCCCGATCCCGCCGACAGCACGCTCACGCAGCGCCCGCACATGGCGGGCACGGCCGGGTCGTGTCCAGCATCGTCACGGTAGTTCCAGCAGCGCGGACATTTTTCGCCGACGACGCGCTTCGCAGCGACGGTGACGCCGGGAACGAGCGCGGGACCGGAGAGCGTGCCCTCGGATACGAGCGTCACGCGCGATACGATGAAAATCTCGGCGAGGGACGCGCGGTGCGACTCCAGGACACCGGCGACCGGATCCGATGCCGCGATCTCGACGTCGGCCTCGAGCGAATGCCCGATGTCGCCCGCGCTCCGAAGACCTTCGAGTGTCTTCGTCACCGCCGACCGGACGGCGAGCAGGGTCTCCCACTCGCCGGCGAGCACCGGATCGCGCAGCACCGGATCGACGCTCGGGAAATCGGAGAGCAGCACGCTCGGCGGCCGCTTCGGATCCGGTGGCATGAAGCCCCAGATCTCTTCCGCAGTGAACGACAGGATCGGCGCCATGATGCCGACCAAACCTTCGAGCAACAGGTAGAGCGCGGTTTGCCCGGAGCGCCGCTCGCGCGAGTCGGCGCCCTCGCAGTAGAGCCGGTCTTTCACGATGTCGAGGTAGAGCGCCGAGAGGTCGACGCTGCAGAAGTTGTTGAGTGCGTGGTAGACGACGTGGAACTCGAATGCGTCATAGGCGCGGCGGCAACGCTCCACCAGCCCCTGCAGGCGGTCGAGTATGAACCGATCGAGCTCCGAGAGCTCGTTCGCCGGCAGGCGATCGCGCGCGGGGTCGAACCCGGCGAGATTGCCGAGCAAGAAGCGAGCGGTGTTGCGAATGCGGCGATAGGCCTCGCTCGCGCGATCGAGGATCTCCTTCGAGATACGCACGTCGTCGCGATAGTCCTCGGCAGCGACCCAGAGCCGCAGGATGTCGGCGCCGTGACTGGCGACGATCTGCTGCGGCGCCACCACGTTGCCGACCGACTTGGACATCTTGCGCGCGTCCTCGTCGAGCACGAACCCGTGCGTCAGCACCGATCGGAACGGCGCCGATCCGCGCGTACCCACTGCGGTCAGCAGGGAGCTTTGGAACCAGCCGCGGTGCTGATCGCTACCTTCCAGATAGAGGTCGGCTTGGCCGCCGAGGTCGGGTCGGCGCTCGACGACGGCTGCGAAGCTCACCCCCGAATCGAACCACACGTCGAGGATGTCTTCTTCCTTCGTGAAGCTCGTGCCGCGACACTGCGGACAGGCGAACCCAGGAGGAACGAAATCAGCGACCGGACGCATGAACCACGCGTCGGAGCTCTCGCTGGCGAATATGTCGGCGACGTACGCGAGCAGCGCCTCGTTGGTCGTCGTGGTGCCGCACTGCTCACAATGAAGCGCCACGATCGGCACGCCCCACGCGCGCTGGCGCGAAACGCACCAATCGGGACGCGAGCCGACCATGCCCGCGATGCGATCGCGCCCCCAGGAAGGAATCCACTGTACGCGCTCGATCGCATCGAGCGCGCGTCGGCGGAGGTTCTTGGCGTCCATCGAAATGAACCACTGCTCGGTCGCGCGGAAGATGATCGGGGAGTGACACCGCCAGCAATGCGGGTAGGAGTGCCGGAGCGGCGCCGCTTGCAGCAACAGGCCAGCGGCCTCGAGGTGCGCGATGATCTTGGCGTCGGCCTCGAGCACCTTCATGCCGCCGAAGTGCTCGACCGCGGGCACGAATCGACCGCGGCCGTCGACGGGCGCGTAGACCTCGAGCCCGTATTGCAGCCCGACCTCGTAGTCCTCCTGGCCGTGGCCCGGCGCGGTGTGCACGAGCCCCGTGCCCGCCTCGAGCGTGACGTGCTCGCCGAGAACGAAGGGCGAGTCGCGATCGATCCACGGGTGTCTCGCCCGCACGCCTTCCAGATCGCGACCCGGCAAGGTCGCGAGCACTCGCGGCTCGGCACCGAGAATGCCCTCGAGCTTCGGGACGAGCGCGCGCGCGACGATGAGCGATCCCCCGCCCGGCCGCGCCATCACCGCGTACTCGATCTCCGGGTGCACGGCGATCGCCATGTTGGCGGGCAGGGTCCAGGGCGTCGTCGTCCAGATCGCAGCCGCGATCGGCCCCGGGAGATCCTCGAACACGGGGGGCAGCGGCTCGGCCAGCGGAAACGCGACGTAGATCGAGCGCGTCGCGACGTCGCGGTACTCCACCTCGGCCTCGGCGAGCGCCGTCCGGCAAGATGCGCACCAGTGAACCGGCTTCTTGCCGCGGTAGAGCTCGCCGCTCGTGACGAACCTGGCGAGCTCGCGTATCTCGGTTGCCTCGTAGCCGTACTCCGTCGTCAGATACGGATCGGACCAGTCGCCGATGATGCCGAGCCGCTTGAAATCGGCGCGCTGTACGTCGACGAACTTCGCGGCGTAGTCGCGACAGAGTCGGCGGATCTCGGCCTTCCCGAGCGACGCCTTCTTCTCCTTGCCGAGCTTCTTTTCGACTTCGTGCTCGATGGGAAGCCCGTGACAATCCCAGCCCGGAACGTACGGCGCCTGGAAGCCGGCCATGGTCTTGTACTTCACGATCACGTCTTTGATGATCTTGTTCAGCGCATGGCCGATGTGAATGTTGCCGTTCGCGTACGGCGGACCGTCGTGCAGTAGATAACGCGGCCGATCGGCCCGCGCCGCGAGCCCGGCTGCGTACACGTCGAGGCGCTCCCACTGCGCCAGGATCTCCGGCTCGCGCGCCGGCAGGTTGGCGCGCATCGGGAAGGGCGTCGTCGGGAGGTTCAGGGTGCCCTTGAAGTCAGGGCCCCCGCTCTTGCTCATCGACGCCCCACCATCAGTGCGAGCCGCTCAAACGCCGACGGACGGTCCCGCGTGTCGTGCGATGGATGCCACCGAAATCGAGGCGCCATTCCTTGCGAACGCCGCGGTAGCAGCAGCAGAGCTCGCTGTCCATGTCGTTGATGAAGGTACGCTGCTTCCCGTCCTCGAACAGGATGCGCACGATGCACGTACCGCCGGGCACGACGGAAGTCATGACTTCCACCACCGCGCCGATCCCCCATTCCTCGTATTCCGTGTGCTGCACGCGATCCCCGAGGCGAAGGAAGAGCCTTTTCTCTCCATCGAGCACGTCATCACCGCTCACTTGCGAAATTACCCGATCGACCGCGAGAACGCCACTCGGAACACGCGAGGACTCGCGACTCCCTTGACTCGCTGGGCGCGTCCTCTCACACTCCGGGCGCCCGATGGATCACGATTGGAAAACGTTGAGTGCCGTAGCGTTCGGCGCCGCGCTCGTCGGGTGGTTGATGGTCCGCCTCCTGACCGGCGGCTCGGCTGGGCGCATACCGAATCGACCGGCCGTGGCGGTGGCCAGTCCGGCGGCGGCGAGCCCCGCCACGGCTCGCGCACCGGAGCAGGCGCCGACCGCACCGCGGCTCAGTCCGCGCGCGACGGTAGGACCGGCAGAGACCGGCACCGAGCCGGACGTCGACCTGGACGCCATCGTACGAGACCTCGACGTACTGTCGCAGGCGCTCGTGCGCGACCAACGCATCGAGGATCGCCTGCTGCCTCGGATCAACGATGCGCTCGACGTACCCGGCGTGATGACATACCGGCGCGCGCCGGACTTTTGGGAGCCCGCGATCGCGGGCTCGGAAGGAGCGAACCGGTGAAAGACCTCGGAAGAAGAGTGCTCGTTGCCGGCATGCTCGTCGGGCTGGTGTCGGCCGGCTCGCTCGCCGCCGAACGCGAGCGACGCCAGCGGCCGGGGCACGGCAAGGAGCTCCAACAGATCGAGCAGCAGATCCGGGCCGGTCGTTCGGTGACCAAACGCATCGAGCGCGACCCACGCGCCGCGGCCGATCTCAAGCAGAAGGCGACCGCGCTGGACCAGCTCCTCGATGCCCGTGAGCGCATCCTCGCGAAGCTCGACGGCGTTTACCGCGATTTTCTCTCACAGCACAAAGCAGAGCTCGACGAGCTGCAGGATCTGCGCAAGCGCGCTCTCGAGATCGACGCGCGCTTGGACGAAGCGCGCACGGCCCTCGTCCAGGCGAACCGCGCCGATCTCGACGACCTCAAACACGGCTCGCAACAGGCGCGTCAGCTGGTGGAGCAATTGCGAGGCGCGTACGAGGTCGACCGTAAGACACGCCGACAACACTGACGTGCCGTGCGCTCAGAACTCCGACCCACCCGCGCTCGCTATGGTGATGCGGGCGCCTTCGACGAGCACGGGGACGACGCGGCGGCCTTTGGTCAGTTTCAAGAGCTCGGGGATCACTTCCGGCTGGCGCCCGACGTCGATCTCGGTAAAGCGAGCATCGCGTGCGACCAGCATCGCGCGCTCGCGATCGCAATGCGGGCACCCGGTCTTCACATAGAGCGTCACGTGCGGCGGCACGCGGCGTCGTTAGCACGCGACCTGCGAGCGCGACAACGCCCATGACCGCGTCGGACGAGGCGGTCGACGTCGTCGACGCGGACGATCGCGTCCTGCGACGCGCGTCGCGAGCGGAGATGCGGCGTGAGAACCTCCTCCACCGCGCGGTCTACCTGATCCTCCGGCACGGCGGCGGCGAGATCTTCGTCCACCGACGCACCACCACGAAGGACGTGTATCCCGGCTACTGGGACGTGACGGTCGGCGGAGTCGTGGGTGCCGGAGAAAGCTACGAGGTGGCGGCGCGCCGTGAGCTCGCGGAGGAGGTCGGCATCGTCGACGCGACACCCCGATCGCTCTTCGAGATCCGCTTCGAGGACGCGTCGACGCGCCTGATCGGGCGCGCCTTTCTCGTCTCCCACGACGGGCCCGTCCGCCTGCAAACCGAGGAGATCGCGTGGGGCGCGTTCGTACCGCTCGCCGAGGCCGAACGGATCATGCGTGACGAGCCCTGCTGCCCGGACGGTGCGGAGGTGCTCCGTCGCTATCTCGCGCTCGCCGATCCTACGACGATTTGATGACGATCAGCTGACCGGTTCGCAGACACCGTGATCCGTCGAGGTTGTTGGCCGCGGCGATGTCGCGGACGGAGACGCGGTGGCGACGCGCGATCGTCCAGAGCGAATCGCCCGGGCGGACGACGTACTGCAGGATCGGCGGTCGCGGCATGTCGGGGAAGTAATGCCACGCATTGCTCGCGACGTGGGCCGCGGCCAGGACCTCGGCGTAGAAGTTCTGGGACGCAAAGCCGAACGTCGCGCCGTCGTAACCGCGGACGATGTCGTCGAGCGTGTCGACACCGACGGCGGCCCGAGCACGCACCATTCCGGCGACACCGTAGTTGTACGAGGCGATCGCGAGCGGCCAGGAGCCGAGCACGCTGCGGGCACGCGCGAGGTGAAGCGCTGCCACCTCCGTCGATCGCACGGGATCGAAACGCGCATCGGATCCTCCGACGGCTTTGTCGTAGTAGTCGAACGTCTCGTGCGTGAACTGCCACAAGCCCGCGGCGCCGGCACGCGACACCGCGGAGGGATTGAACGACGACTCGACGTGCGGAAGGTAGACCAGCTCGGGAGGGAGCTTCGCCTCACGGAAGATGCGACGAATCCCCGGGAGATAGAGCTCGGCGCGAACGAGCCCGTCGACGAAGGGCTCCTTCATTCCCCGCTGGGCGCGGATGTTCCCGAGCGCGCGCACGTAGGCCGCCGGGCCCGCGCGCATTCCGAACATGGCCCGCACGCGAGCCCGCTCGGGTGAATCGGACCTGAACGTCGGGAAGAGTCCCTCCGTCGCGAGCGTCGTGAGCACGCGCTCATAGCTCGCGCGCGTGGCGTCGATCGGCGTCATGTCCCCGCCCGGACCGTACGGGACGACATCGTACACGATCGTCGGATCGTCGCGGTCGTGCAGCACGGCCTGCGTGTGCGACACACGGGTGAAGACGTCCACCCAGAACCGAACCCGGCCGGCCATCGCCGGCGAGACCGGGAGCTGCGCGCTGAAGTCGAGGGGCAGATCACGCGCCGACGCGATCGGCGGAACGCACACGCACGCCACGATCAGGACCAAACGAGCGAGGAGCGGTGCTACGGCGGGTCTGCGCATCGCGATACCGAGAACCGTGAAGCGTCCCGATCAAGCCACATGCTCCGACGTTGAGCAAGGGCGAGCCGAAGCTGCGCAACGCCATGGCGAACCGGCGGCGCCGCGAGCACGCGGCCGTCGTTCCGGTCAGCGCACGGCGTCGAGTCCGGTGAGATCGCGACCGACGATCAACGTGTGCATGTCGTACGTGCCTTCGTAGGTGTTCACCGTCTCGAGGTTCAGCATGTGACGAATGACCGGATACTCGTTCACGATGCCGTTCGCACCGAGGATGTCGCGCGCGAGACGCGCGATGTGCAACGCCTGGCCGACGTTGTTGCGTTTGGCGAGCGAGACTTGTTGCGCGCGGATGCGGCCCTCGTCCTTCAGGCGTCCGAGGCGATGTGCCAGCAGCTGACCTTTGGTGATCTCGGTGATCATGTCGACGAGCTTCTGCTGTACGAGCTGGAAACCGGCGATCGGACGATCGAACTGCACGCGATGGAGCGCATAGTCGAGCGCGGTCTCGTAACACGCCATCGCCGCACCGATCGCGCCCCACACGATGCCGTACCGCGCTTGGTTGAGGCATCCGAACGGACCTTTGAGACCGCTCACGCCCGGCAGCATCGCGCTCGCGGGCACTCGCACGTCCTCGAGCACGAGCTCCGACGTGATGGACGCGCGCAACGAGAACTTTCCCTTGAGATCATGGGCCTCGTAGCCCGGCGTTCCGCGCTCGACCAGGAAGCCGCGAATGTCGTCGTTGGGTGTCGTCTTGGCCCAAACGATCGCCACGTCCGCGATGCTGCCGTTGGTGATCCAGCGCTTCACGCCGGAGAGTACCCAGTCGTCGCCGACCTGGCGCGCCCGCGTCTCCATGCCCCCCGGATCCGAGCCGTGATCCGGCTCGGTGAGACCGAAGCAGCCGATCGCTTCACCGCGCGCCATCGCCGGGAGCCAGCGCTGCTTTTGCGCCTCGGAACCATACGCGTAGATCCCGTACATCGCGAGACTGCCCTGGACGGAGGCCATGGAGCGAAGGCCGCTGTCGCCGCGCTCGAGCTCCTGCATGACGAGCCCGTACGCGACGTTGTTCATGCCCGCGCAGCCGTATCCGTGGAGGTTCGCGCCGAAGACACCGAGCTCGCCCATGCGCGGCACGAGCTGGCGCGGGAACTCCTCGCGGCTGAAGCACCCCTCGAGGAGCGGCAGGCACTCGTGTTCCACGAAGGCACGCACGGTGTCGCGCGTGATGCGCTCCTCGTCCGTGAGCAAGGCGTCGAGCTCGTAGTAGTCGGGTGCCGGCATGGGCGGGGATGCTACTTCCGCGCCGTCGCAGGCTCAAGGCGCGCCCGCGCGATTTGGAGCGGGCGCAACCCTCGCGTATAAGATCGGCTAGCCCAAGGGAGGATGGCGATCAGCCGCGCTAATCATGCACCTCGAAACGCTGCAGGTGTTCTGTGATCTCGTCGAGACCGGGAGCTTTTCGGCGGCCGCCGCTCAGAATTTCATCACCCAATCGGCCGTGAGCCAGCAGGTCCGGAGCCTCGAAGCGCGCTTCGATCGGCCGCTCATCGAGCGCACCAAGGGAAACGTCCAACCGACCCCCGCGGGCCAGTTACTGTACCAGGCGAGCAAGGACATCACCCAACGCTACCGCGATCTCCGTGAGCAGATGCAGAGCTTCGGAAGCGTCGTGAGCGGGAGCGTGCGGCTCGCGACCGTTCACAGCGTCGGTCTCTACGAGCTCTCCGAGCCGCTCAAGAAATTCCTGAAGGCGTATCCGCAGGTGAACGTCCACATCGAGTACAGCCGATCACCGAAGATCATCGAGGACGTGCTCTCCGGCCGCATCGACCTCGGCATCGTGGCGTATCCGGGTCGGCGGCCGCAGATCGCCGTCATCCCGTTTCGCGACGATCGGCTCGTGCTGGTCTGCGCCGCGCACCATCCGTTCGCGCGACGCCGTTCCATCCCGATCAAGGAGCTCGAGGGCCAGACCTTCGTCGGTTACGAGCGCGACATTCCGACCCGACGCGCGACCGACCGCTTGCTGAACCGCAAGGGCGTAACCGTCCGCTACGTGATGGAGCTCGACAACATCGAGACCATCAAGCGAGTCGTCGAGATCGGCGCCGGCGTCGCCCTGGTCCCCGAGCCCGCGATCAAGCAAGAGGTGAAGAACCGAACGCTCGCAGCGGTGCAGCTCAGCGACGAAGCGCTCTACCGTCCCCTCGGCATCCTCCACCGCCAGGGACGCCATTTCACGCCGGCGATCGAGCGCTTCATCGCCGAGCTGAAGTAGGCTGCGTCGGTCAACCGACGAGCCGCGGCATCACCTTCTCGCCGAAGAGGCGAATCGTCTCGGGAGGCGCGAAGTCTCCGAACATGATCGTGAAGAGCCGGACGCCGTGCGCAACCTTGGCCCGTAGCCCGTCCACGACGGCATCCGCCGTGCCGCGGACCGCGACGGCGTCGAGGTCCGCGAATCCTCCGAGGAGCTGCTTCGCACGTGCCCAGCGCGCGGCGAAGTCGGCGTCGTCGGCGCCGAGTACCACGATCACTTGCTCCGATACGGTGATCGCCTGCGGGTCGCGTCCGACGTCGGCGCAATGGAGGCGGAGGACGTCGAGCTTGTGCGGCAGTTCGTGGGCGGCATTCATCGGGCAGTTCCAGCGATCGGCGTATTTCGCGACGACCTTCAGCAGCAGGCGCTCGCCGGCCCCACCGATCGTGATGGGTGGGGCCGGCGTCTGTACGGGCTTCGGGTTGTTGGGCGCATCGTCGAGCGCGTAGTACTTGCCTTGAAAGGTGGACCGCGGCTCGGCGAAGAGGCGTCGGATCACCTCGAGGCCCTCCTCGAGTTGTTCGATGCGCACGTGCGTCGCCGGGAAGTGATACCCGTAGCCGCGATATTCCTCGTCCATCCAGCCCGCGCCGATCCCGAGCTCGAGCCGACCGCCCGAAATCCGATCGAAGGTAGCCGCCATCTTGGCGACCAGCGCGGGGTTTCGATACGAGTTGCAGAGGACGAGCGTCCCGAGACGAAGCCGAGTGGTCCGCATCGCGAGGGCGGTGAGCGCCGTCCAGCTTTCCAGATAGTCGACCTCCGGCATGCCGCGCGCCCAGAGGTGATCAGCGAGCCACAGCGAGTGGAGGCCGGCGTCCTCGCAGGCGATCGCTCGCTCGGTGAGCCCGGCGAAGTCCAATCCGGCCTGGGGCAAGAACACGCCGCAGGCGACGCCGTCGATATGCATCCGCACCTCCGCGCCGCTCGTGCGGCCGAGCGATTACAGCACACGACCGGACCGCGGGAAACGCTCGGCGCCTGTGACAGTGACGGACGCGCGTGATACAGCTGCCCGCCCCAGGAGGTTCTCGTGTCGTCCACCGAAAAGTTGCGCGTCGCGATCGTCGGCGCGACCGGCATCGCCGGCCAGCAGTTCATCGACGCGCTTCGTGATCATCCGTGGTTCCAGGTGGCCGCCTTGGCGGCATCCGAGCGCTCGGCAGGGAAATCGTTCGGCGACGCGCTGCGGGACGCCAAGACCGGTGCCGTCCGCTGGTGGTGCAGCGAGGCGCCGCCGGCCGACGTCCTTCGTCTGCCGGTGGTTGCCGGCTCCGATTTCGATGCCGCGTCGGTCGACGTCGTGTTCTCGGCCATCGAGAGCGAGCCCGCGCGCGAGCTCGAGCCTCGCTGGGCCAAGCTCCGACCCGTGTTCAGCACCGCCTCCGCCTATCGTTACGAAGACGACGTGCCGCTCCTGATTCCGGGAGTCAACTTGAGCCACGCCCCGCTCCTGCGCACGCAACGCGAACGCCGTGGCTGGAAGGGCTTCGTCGCGCCGATCCCGAATTGCACGACCACCGGCCTGGCGATCGCGCTCGCCCCGCTGCATCGACAGTTCGGTGTCGAGAAGGTCGCGATGACCTCGATGCAAGGCATCTCCGGAGCGGGACGCTCGCCGGAGTCGTCGCGCTCGACATCCTCGACAACGTCGTGCCCTACATTCCCGGCGAGGAAGAAAAGGTCGCGCAAAGAGACTGCCAAGATTCTCGGCACACTGCATGGCCTCACGATCGACCCCGCGCCGCTCGTCGTTTCGGCAACGTGCACTCGGGCGGCCGTTCTGGAAGGCCATACGGAAGCCGTCTCCGTGTCGCTGCGACGCGCCATGCTCACCCTCCGACGCCGCAACCGCCATGCGCGACTACCGCGGCGGCATCGAGGATCTGCCGTCGGCCCCGAGCCACATGCTCACCGTGCACGACGATCCGTTCCGCCCGCAGCCACGGCTGGACCGCGACGCGGACGGAGGCATGACGACGTCCATCGGCCGTCTTCGCCCCGATGAACTCTGGCCGCACGGCTTGCGCTTCGTACTGGTCTCGCACAACACGAAATTCGGCGCCGCCAAGGGTGCCGTGTTGCTCGCGGAAGCGCTCCGCCGCGACGGTCACTTCTGAAGCGTCACTCGCCGGGTCCGCCGCATGGGGGTGACGGTCGCGACCGTGCGCCCCGTGCGACACGCGCGTCGGACGGGACATCGCGGACACGCGGGATGGCGGGCGGTGCAAATCATGGCGCCGAGATCCATGATGCCCTGGTTGAACGGGTAGGCGCGTCCCGGAGGAATGGCGGCTCGAGCGAGCGCCCACAGCCGCGCCTCGCGCCCCTTGCACCGACCTGATCCGAAGACGCGCGCCAAGACCCGCGCCGCGTTGGTGTCGAGAATCGCCGCATCGACGCCGAACGCGAACGACGCTACGGCACCCGCGGTATAGCGTCCGATGCCGGGAAGGCGCTGACGAGCTCCTCGGGTGTCGCGGGGAAGCGTCCCCCATGGCGCTCCGCAACCTCGCGGGCCGCGCGCTGGAGATTGGCCGCGCGTCGGTAGTACGCCGAGCCCGTCCCACGCCTCCCGCACTCCCGTCGCGGATGCTGCAGCGAGATCTTCGGCGGTCGGATAGCGCGCGAGAAATCGTGGATAGTAGTCGAGCACCCGGCTTCACCTGCGTCTGCTGCAGCATGATCTCCGAGACGAGGATCTCGTAGGGGTCGCGCGTGCTGCCGCCACGGAAGGTCACGTCCGTGGCGGCGGTACCAGCGAGCACGCCGCGACGAAAGGCGGCCAGCTGCGTTCGCGTCGAGGCGAAGTCGCGGCGCGCCGTCGACGCGGGGCGTCGCTCGATCGTCTGCGTTTTTTGCTTCTCATTGCAAAAGGACGGCGGTTAGAATCGTCGTCTCATCGGGAGCCACCTCCATGCTGCGCCGACTGCGCCGCCACGCCATCGCTTCCGCCACGCGCCTCCTCACGAAGCCGCTCGGTCGCTACCAACGCCGCGCCGCCAACGACGGCGACAATTTGCGGCGTCATATCAAGAAGGGCGACATCGTGCTGGTCGAGGGCGATCAGCGCGTGAGCGAAGTCATCAAGTATCTCACGCAGAGCTCGTGGTCACATGCCGCGATCTACGTCGGTGACGAGCTCTGGCGCCGCAATCCGGCGCTCCGCCACGTACTGCGCAACGAGTTCGGCGAGGATGCGCAGCACCTCATCGTCGAGGCGCTGGTGGAGGATGGCGTGGTCGCCTCTCCGCTGTCGAAGTACCTCGACTTCAACATCCGCGTCTGTCGTCCGTACGACCTCCGACGCGACGACCTCGCGGCGATCCTCGACGACGTCATCGCCCAAATCGGCTACCGGTACGACGTCAAGAATCTGGTCGACTTGGCGCGGTACTTTCTGCCGGTGAGCCTCGTACCGCGGCGCTTGCGACAACGGGCGCTCACGTTCGGGAGCGGCATTCCAACGCAGGTCATTTGCTCGAGCTTGATCGCCCACGCATTCGCCAAGGTACGCTATCCGATCCTTCCGGAGGTCACTCCATCGGAGCACCCGCCGACGCGACCGCGTCGCTTCAGGTGGCTCCAGCGCCGCACCATGCCAGTGACGGGCCTCTTCCGAACCGCGCCCATTACGCTCACGACGCCCCGGGATTTCGACATCTCGCCCTACTTCGAGATCGTGAAGTTCAACGTCCTCGAAGGCATGCGCTTCGACTATCGCCAGATTCGCTGGGCCGACTAGCCTCGACGTGACAGGAGCTTCGCGAGGGAAAGCGCGCCAGCGTGCGTCAGCCGTGGTCGCGCGCAGCGCGGCGCAAGCGGAGCATACCGTCACGGTATGTGAGCATTGCGCCTTTTCATCGTGAAATTTCCGGCACCTCGAGGCTGGGGAAGCTCGACGTCCCAAAAAAAGGGCCTGCCGATTGCTCGGCAGGCCCCCCGTGTTGCTGGTCGGTCCGGTGAGCCGACTAGAACACGTACGTGAAATCGGCGGCGATGGTATGCTGGTCGTTCTGCGTATTGTCCGTACCGACGAGGTGCTTCTCGAAGATCGAGTTCGTGCCTGCGTCGTAGCGGTACTCGGTGCGGAACATCAGACCTTCGGCCAAAACCACCTTGAAGGTGGTGGTGACTTCCCAGGCGTTCTGGTAGTCGCCGAAGCCCGTCCCATCCGGCGTCGGGAGCCGCGTGCCGTTGCGGTCGTCGAAGAACTCGCCGCGAAGCGCGAACCCGACCGGAACCGGCAACGCGTCGACGAGGTCGTAGGAGACGATGCCCGAGAACGCGTTCCACTCGGCATTGCCACCGACATGCAGGTCGGTCTCGTTGCCGTAGTCGTAGTTGAGGATGATCGCGAAGTTGTCGATCGGCTTGATCGTCGCGACGACGTCGGCGAGGCCGCGCTTGGAGTCACCGTTGTCGGGCTGCTCGGCACCGTAGATGCCGTTCAGCAAGAGGGAGAACTGCTCGACCGGCGTGATGGCCACGCTCGCGAGCGCGCTCTTGCCGTCGTTCGAGTCGACCACGTTGTCCCAACCGTTCACGATGCCGAGCATGACGCTCGCCTGCGAGCCGAACGCGTAGCTCGCCGTAGCGCCGGTGTGGGTGAACGGAATGGCCCAACTGAACGCCAGCGAACGGCTGATGTTCGGGTTGGCCCACGGCTCGATCACCTCGGCCCCGATCGGCGTCACGAACTTACCGGCTTTGATCTGGAGGTCCGGAAGGCCCGGCGGATTGTAGGTGATGTACGCATCCTGGACCTCGACCGAGTTCTGCTCCTCGGCGACGTTCCCGACCGTGCCATCGCCGTCCCAGTCGGCGGCGATGCGCTCGGCGGTCTTGCCGAAGTCGACCTTCGTCATGAAGCCGACGCCGTCCTCACCAGGCGCGCGCGACACCTGGAGCTGGAAGAGATCGAGCACGAAGCTGTTGTGATCCCGGTCCAGCGACCGCAGCGAGATGTTGTCCGAAGCGGGATCGTTTAGGTCGTACGTGTACGACGTCGCGATACCGCCGCCGAGCTTGATGCCGAACGGCAGGTTCTTGATGTGCGCCTCGATCTGGTCGAGCCGGCGTTGCAGCTCGGAGGTGTCGCAGCATGCGGCGGAAGGCTGTTCGCCCTTGCGCTCCAGCCGCTCGAGCCGCTCCTCCAGCGTGAGCCCACCCTCGGCCCCTGCGGGCACACTGATGGACAAGCATCCGACCACGACCGCCGCCGTCACCACCCAACTTCCTACTATTCGCTTCTTCATCTCCTTACCTCCTGGGGTTGTTCGCTTCTTCGAGAGCGTTACTGGTGCATGCCCACTTCGTGCGTGATCCGCTTCACCAACGCTGTTCCGCTCATCCAATGTTGCATTCCTCCACTCCACATAGACGTCTCTGATGCAGACCGCTCATCGGTGCCAGTCGGCAGAACTGAGTCGTACCGCCCGGCTGTGGGCACGCTCGTGACAGCGCGTGCGTTCGTGCGCGAGGGGACACACAGACGTTCGTCTCGTCTGTGTCACGTGCGAAACGCATGCTCCAGTGCTTCGCACACATCGTCCGCCCCACCACCTCGTGTCCACCACAGCGCGGCAAATGTTAGGAAACCCTGCAAGAAATAGCAACTGCCGATCGCGACGGAATCTATACACCAACGCACCATCGGACCTACACAAATTGTTGGGTAAGACCTAAACGTCCACCCCCATTTGTTGCGCTGGGCTGCTGTAGGGCCCGGTAGATAGCTGGCCGGCGGCTACTCGCCGGCCGGCAGCTCACCCCGGTGGACCGCGCCTCCGATGCAAGGCAAAGAGCTACCGTGGGATGGATTTGGTCACCTCGCGGAGGCGCCTTCACCGCCGTCATGCTGTGCCTCTTGCTGTACGTGCCCCCGGCCGCGCTCACTCCGTTCTTCACCAAAGGCGAGCCGCGGGAGGCACTCGTCGTTCGAAACATGATCGACGACGGCGACTGGCTGCTTCCGAAGCGGGCCTCCGCGAACGGTTGGACGATCGCATCGAAGCCGCCCCTGTTCCATTGGCTGGGCGCCGCAGCTTCGACCGTGGGCGGGGCGGCGACGGAATGGACCGTCCGCCTCCCCTCGGTCGTGCTCGCGACGATCGCGGTCTTGTGCGTCGGCGTCGTCGCCCGCGAGGCGTACGGCGCGACCGGGGCACTCGCTGCGATGCTGATTCTCGCGTCGTCGTTCGAGTGGGTACGTGCGGCGTCGACCGCGCGGGTAGATGGAACGCTCACCGCCTTCATGACGTTCGGCACGCTCGTGTTTCAGCGGGGCGTTCAGCGCGGTGGTCTCACGAGACGGGACGCGCTCCTCGCCTATCTGGCGCTCGCCGGCGCCGCCTTGACCAAGGGTCCCGTCGGATTCGTCCTGCCGGGACTCGTGCTGGGCGTCGCACTCGCCGTTCGCGGCGAGCTCCGCCTCATCCCACGGTTTCGTCCCATCCTCGGACTATTGGTGATCGTCGCGATCGTGGGTGCCTGGTACGCCCTCGCCGCGGGTCTCGGCGGCGACTCCTTCGTTCGAAAGCAGATCCTGAAAGAGAACGTCTTCCGCTTCATCGGTGTCACGAAGCTGAAGAGCGGACACTCGCATCCGTTCTATTACTATTTCCCGACCCTGCTCGCGGGATTGCTGCCATGGACACCGTTCGTCGTGGCCGCGATCGTGGCCGCAATCCGCGACCCCCGTGCTCGCCGCGACGCTCGCGTCGTCTTCCCTCTGATTTGGTTCGCGGTCGTCTTCTCGTTCTACTCGGTCGCCGACGCGAAACGCAGCGTCTACCTCTTGGCGCTCTATCCCGGCGCCGCGCTCGTGACCGGGTGGTGGTGGAGTGCGCTGACCCGCGGCGACCTGTCGGCACGCTGGCTCGACGGCCGTCCCGCGCGCGTGGTGATCGCGATCGTCTTCGGCGTCACGCTCGTTCCGCTTCTCTCGACGGTCGCCCAAGGTATCGGGCTCGATCCGTTCTCGCCGTTGGCGCATGTGTTGGCGCCGAAAGATCGGGCCAACCTGCCCCTCGTGCGGAGCATCATCGACGGCCACTTTCTTCTGGTGTTGATCGGCACGGCCGCCATGGTGGGCGCCCTGCTCGCCAGCTGGCACGCCATACGGCAGCGCGCACCCGCGTCATTGCTGATGTCGTATACCGTGTTCGCGCTGGCCCTCTGGACGTTGATCTTCACGGTGTTCCAACCGGAGCTCGCTCGCTTGCGCACGCTGGCACCGTTCATGCGGGAGGCAGCAGCGTCGAGCGAGGGCCAGCCGCTCGCGTTCTATCGCGGCAGCTTCGATTTCGGCGCGATGTTCTATGCTCCCCCGGGCACGCGTCATTGGAAGCCGGGCCGTCATGCCGGCCCCGGCCCCCACTACCTCTTGATCTGGGACACCGAGCTCGCTGCCCTCCCGGAGCAAGAGCGAAGCGCGCTCCGGGTGCTGAAGACGAGCACGGGCACCGACCCGCGCGGCCTTCAGCATCTGATGCTGGTGCGCCGAGACGATTGATCCGAGGCGGCCGTCAGAACGGGTACTCGAGCCCGGTGAAGACCGCGGCGCCCTGCTCTCCGAGACCGATGTCGACGAAGCCGACGACTTGCGGCCGGACGACGCCGCGAAAGCCGAGCCCGCCCACGGCGTGGAGGTCGTTGAACGGAGAGCTCCGTGACGAACGGAACACCTGCCCAAAGTCGACGAACGGCGCGAGCTCGAGCTCGGCATTCACGCCGAAGATCTGCCGCTCGTAGACCCGCGTCCGCAGCTCGGCGGAGGCAAAGAAGCTGTTCCGGTCGACGAAGCGGCCGCTCCCGAAACCGCGCAGACTGCGCCGACCGCCAACCTCGTTCTGCTCGAAGAACGGCACGTCGTCGTTGCTTTGCAGGTAATTGATGCGGCTGTGCATCGCGAGCACGAACCGCTCGCGAAACGGGATGAACTTCCGAACCTCGGCCGCGTACTTGACGGCGCTGAAGGAGCTCCCGAGAAGCGTCGGAATGAACTCGGCGCTGAAGAGACCGAAACCGCCTTGCCGTGGGATGTTGATGTCGTCGCGGCTGTCGTAGACGAGACCGACCTCCTGGCCGACGACCGTCGCACCTCCGAGCCCCGGCGTCCCCGGATGCTCGTCGCCGATGAAAGGAAAATTGTCGACGCCGCCCTTCTTCACCCGGAACACGCGGACGCGGGACTGATAGGTGAGCTCCAGCGTCGGTTGCAGACGGTAACTCACCCGGACGACGCCGACGCCCTCCTGCGCCGTGTAGTTCGACTCCTCCTTCTCCGACGAGCCGTTGCCGAAGCCGAAGAACCGCTCCGTCGAGTCACGACCGTACTCGATGTCGGCCGAGAGCCGAACGCGATCTTGCCAAAACGCGTTGTCCTCGTAGACGAGCTCGTAGTCCTCGTCGATGTGTTGCGACTTACGGACGACGATGCTCCACTTCCTGTCGCGCGTCGGAAATCCGAAGAGGCGGAAGGCAGGGAAGACGCCCGTGATCTTGTTGTAGCGGACGTCGGGCGCGAGGATGTATTTGATGATCTTGTTCTCGTCGAGGAACAGAACGACGGCGAGCGCGCCGTAGGTGTTGCCCTCGTTCGGATCCGTGAGGATCTCGGGAAGCGGGATGTAGCTACGCTCGAGCGCACGCGCCGGAGCCGCGTCGCTCGCTGCTTGCAAGACGAGCATCGCGAGCAACATGCTCGTCCCGACCCCACGCATCGGCACGTCGTTCGGATGCCTGCAAACATGGCCTTTTGCAACAAAGATCCGGGCTCGTTCCTTGCTGCCATGAATCGGCGCTGTTAGGCTCCGCGCGCTGCACCGCCGGATCGCATGTCGCTCCCAGCTCCAGCCCCCGACGGCCCTCCTGATCGCGTGCTGACCTCGGAGCACGGCGCATGGCCATCCGCTTCGCCGTCCGCGGGCTCGACGCAATTGGCTCTCGCGGTGGTCGGACTGCTGCTGCTCGCGATCTTGATCTACCAAACCGGTCCGCTCGAGCTCGCGCAACACGTTCTGGTGCTCGGTTGGTGGGCGCCGCTGATCTTGCTCCCGTACGCGTTCTCTTCGGTGCTCGACGCCGCGGGATGGCGCGTGACGTTCGTGCAGAATCGCCCGTCGCTCTGGCTTCTCTACCTGGCACGTCTGGTCGGTGAAGCGATGAACAGCATCACGCCGACGGCCTATCTCGGCGGTGAGCCGGTGAAGGCGTTCGTGTTGCAGCGTTTCGGCGTCCCCCTCACCGAAGGCGCAACGTCCGTGATCCTGGCGAAGACCGCGCTCACCATCGCGCAAATCGCCTTCGTGGTGCTCGGCGCCGCGCTCTTCATGATCCGTCGCGACGTCGGCATGGTGACGGTGCCGACCGTGCTCGCGCTTACGCTCGCCGGTGGCGCGGTGACGTTCGGGCTCGTCGTCTTGCAGCGACGGGGCTTCGTCGCTTTCCTCGCTCGCCTCGTTCATCGGGTGTTCCCACGCGCGCGGCTTGCGGCGCGGCTCGCCGCGCGCGCCCCCGAGATCGATGCCCGCCTGCGATCGTTCTACCGTACCCGTCCGCGCGCGGCCGCAACGTCGGTGGCGCTGCATTTCGGCGGATGGATCACCGGCGCCGCCGAGGTGTTCGTGATCATGAAGCTGATCGGCCATTCCGTGACGATCGGCGACGCGATCATCATCGAAGCGCTGGCCCAGCCGGCGCGCGCCGTGGGGTTGTTGATCCCGGGTACGCTCGGCGTGCAGGAAGCCGGCGGCATGATGATCTTCGGCCTGCTCGGCCTCGAACCGGAGCTCGGCCTCGTGATGATGCTCCTGAAGCGGGTGCGCGAGATCGGCTTCAACTTGCTCGGAATCGCGCTGCTGACGCGTCTCCGTCCCGCCGTGAGCCGGAACTGACCCAGGTCACGGCACGGACCGGCTCGCCACGAACACGTCCGAGTTGCCGTTGCGAGTATCCTCCCATATCACGTAACACCGCGTACCGGCGGTCGTATCGATTGCAACCGACGGCGCCGTCTGTGCGCTCGGTCCGGATGCCGTGTCGTCGACGCGCTCGTCCGCACTGAACGTCGCGCCCGCATCGAGACTTCGTTTGAAGTAGACGTCGTTGGTGCCGCCACGATCGTCTTGCCATGCAACGCAGATCGTCCGATCGGCGTTCTTCATGTCGGGGTGCGACTGCGCGGTAGGCGTATCGACGTCGGGATCGAAGCCGACGCGCGAGTCGTCGAGCTGGCGGGCCGGCTGAAACCTGGACGCGCTCCGCTTCGTCGCCTGCGTGAAGAAAATGTTGCTGTCCGCCTCGCGGGCACGGATGTCGGTCCATGCGACGCTCGCGAGCCCGCTCTTCGCGTCGACGACGATCGTCGGCTCGGTGTTGAGGCGCTCGAGCGCAGTGAAGTCGTCGACGCGCACGTTCTTGGTCGGCCGCCGCCGCGTCACCGACGTCCGGCTCGAATAGATGTCCCAGTTGTACCTCCGGAAATCCGCCCATGCGACGAACAAGCGCCGGTTGCGGATCGCCACCGCGGGACGCCAGCGATTGTCGACCTTGACCGCATGCGCATCGGTGCCGACGCCGCGACGGACGCCGACGTCGTCGATGCGCGCGCTCGGCCGGAAGGTCATGCCGAGATCGCCGCTGTGTCCGAAGTAGATGTGCTCGAACTGCACGCCGTCCGGCCCGGAATCGCGTTCGTCCACCCAAACGACGGTCGGATCCCCGCTCGGGTCGACGACGACTTGGGGCGTCCACTTGCCGAATCCATCGGCGCCGTTGTCGACGCGCACGTCGGCTCCGAGCTTCGTTCCCGCGAGATCGAAGCGAGCAAGCATGATGCGTCCCGCGTCGTCGTTGCGACCACTCGTGAACTCTTGCCAAGTCACGTAGACGAGATTCTGGCGAGGCGCGATCGCGACTTGCGGAAACAGCTCCACCACCGATCCCGCCGGGTTGGCGCTGATCTTCAGGTCGCCCGCGAACGTCGCCCCGCCGTCGGAGCTGACGGCCATGTAGACGTTCTCGTAGCCGTCGCGGTCGTCGTCCCATACCACGTAGAGCCGACCGCCGGCCGCCGCGGCGCGCGGATGGCGTTGCGTGGCGGGTGTGCCTTCCGCGGCGTTCACCTGAACGTTGGTGCCGAAGGCCGTGGGCATGCGCGGACCCGGATCCGAAGGCGTCAGCACCCGATTGCCCGGCATGTCGACGTCGACGAACACGATGCCTTCTCGATAGCCGCCTCGGCAAGCGCCGACGCTGAGCGTGCTCGGGCAAAGTACCGGGGACTGCGGCTTCAAGAGATCGCCGGTCGCGGTCAGTTGCGCGCGCCGCTGAGCGCGCGTCAGGGTCGGATTCGCGATGCCCGGATCGTCGACGACCCACGGCGCGATCGCGAGGAATCCGCCGTCGGGGTTCTGACCGACCCACGCGTTTTCCGGCGAAAGCGGACCAGGCGGCGACGCGGTACGTTTCTCGAGGACGCTGCTCTGGCCGTCGAAGGTGACGTCGATCAGGTTCCCGACCAACGCCGGCGTCACATTGTACAGCAGGTTCGGAAACCGCTGCACCGCCCCGAACCCACCCTCCTTGAGCACGTCCGGCCCGTCGTCCGAGTCGCTGAAGGCCCACGCGCTGAACGCCTCCGATTGGATGAGCAAATTCGCGCGTTTCGCGTCGTAGCGTTCGTTCACGTCGACCATCCAGGCGTCCTTCGAGATCACGACCCCGAGACGGCCGAGCGGCGTGTCGAGGACGTCGAGATCGCGTACGGGCGATGCCGCGAGCTTCAGTAGATCGAGCTCGAGCGGCACCAGATAGGACTTGTTGATACTGCCGCGGATCACGCCGCCCGTCTGGCTCGGCGCCGCCAGCACGCCACCGTTGCCATCCGGCACCATCACCTCCCCGTCGGGACGGAAGATCATGGTCGTATTGTGAACCTCCGGAGCCGTCGCCTCGTACGCATACGGTCGCAACGGCTCGTCGGGATCGCGGAGTTGGCTTACGAGCGTGGGGTCGTCGGCGCTCTCGACACGTCGCGCCTCCGCGACGTTCACGCCGGCGCTCACGTACACGCCGTAGGTCATGGCGATGTCCCGGTAGGTCTCGTACACGACGCGATAGTTGACGTCGGTGAGCGCGAGCAACAGTGCTTGGAACATCTCGAGATTCTGGAACTTCGCGCGATAGTAGTTGATCCGGCTGCCGTAGGTGGTGAGGAGCGCGAGAAAAGCGCCTCCGGTGGAAATCGAGTTGCGCGCGGAGGCGCCGCGCGAGCCGGTCATGGCGGCTACGAGGCCGACGTCCTCGGGGAAGTTCACGAGCACGAGCGGGGGCGCACTCGGATCGGCAGGCTGGATGTGGCTCGCGACGTCATCGACGCCTGCTTGGACGAAGCTGCTCCGGTTGGGAAGCGACGCGTCCACGAGCGCGAACATCTTGCTGCGGAAGGCCTGGACGTTCACCACGTCCTCGACCCGCACCTCGTTGCCGACGGCGAACACGCGCACCGGTGCCGCGACGGCGGGGCGGACGACCAGCACCGACAGGACCACGGTCGCAGCGAAGGATCGCGAGGTCATTGGGGAAATCCTCCAGCGGAGGTTCTGGCACAGCACCTATGACCTGCAAAGCAAAAACCCCGACCCCGCGAACGCCATGGCGGGGATCCGCCTCGGGCGGGGGCCGGTTCACGTCGGGATGAGGGGTGTGGTACGTTCGGTGGGCAATGAGCGCCGAAAAGAGCGTGACGGAAAAGATCCTCCACGTCCTCCGCCCGTATGCCTCCAATTGGAGCGGCACGCTCGGCCGCGGTGATCTCGTGATTCCTCAACGAGAGATTCCGCGCGTCATCCACGAGATCCTCGACGCCGTTCACGAGCTCACCGAGATCCATCGCGAAGCACCCGAAGGCGAGATCTTCCAGGTATTGATGGAATCCCGCCGTCTCCCCTCGGTACAGGATCAGCTGAGCGCGCTTCGCAAGCGGTTTCTCATCGTGTCGCGTTGAAGCGCGACTCGTCGACTGCGTAGCACGCACACAGCGCCGCGGCGTGCTCGGCGAGCTCGTGGAACGTCGCCGGGTCGAGTAAGCCGGTCGCGAAAAGATCGTGGTCGAACCACGTGCTCCGCACCAGGAATGCCGCGGGGTCGGGAGCCTCGCTGAAGCCCAGGTACTGGAGCTCGAAGAGATAGCGCACGAGCACGCGAAGAACCTGAGTCGGCGGATATGCGAAGTGGAGCGTCCGGATGTTGTGGCGGATGTACGTTTCGATCTCGTCGCGGTCGAGAAAGCGCTGCGCGAGCAAATTCGCCTGGAAGTCGGTGATCCGTGCGAGGAAGATCCGCGCGAGCGCGTGGCCCGGATCGCCGTCGCGCGCGAGCTCGGAGAGATCGGCGTTCGTGAGCGCGCGCAGCGCGGGCGGCATCGACGCGAGGACGCGCGCGAAGGCTCCGGCGAAGCGATCGCGGCGCTCGACGAACGCTGCGTCGCTCGTGACGCGCGGCACCCAGCCCGCATCGACCGCCAGATGGGCCCACTCGTGAATGGTGCGCGCGCCGAGCATCGCGCTCGCGTACGGCAGTGCCGGTCCCGAAAGGCGCTCCATGCCCGGCTCCTCGAGATCGTACGCGATCAACCGTCGCTTGCGGTGCATGTAGCCGTAGCCGCTCTGCTCCGCGTCCGGGTCCGGCAGCGGTAAGGCGTCGACGTCCCTCACCGCGGCCAGGAAGGCGCGCGTACGCTGTTCGACGACGTGGAGATCGTCGCCGACGGCCGCGACGCCGACGGCGTCGCCTCGCTTGAGGGCGCTCCGCAGCGCGCCGAGGCGCTCCGGATGCTCGGGATCCCAGAGAATGCGGCTTCGTCCCGAAGAGACGAGAAGCGGCGGCACGTCCCGTGCAAGCCATTCCGAGAGCTCGGCGACGACCCGAGTCGGGTCCGTCCGCCACACGGCCCGAAACCCGTCGAGCGTGCGGCCGGCCGCCGTCGACCACGCGTCGACGAGGCCCTGCGGCTCGCGCTCGAGCGCCTGCGGCACCAGGATGCCGGTACCGGGGATCCCCCGATGCGGAGTCAAGGCGACCGGTGGCGCGATCGTCTCGTGCCGCAGTCGACGCAGCCAGGGCAGCGCCCGCGCGACGGCTTGGAATCCGGCGGCATCGGGGCGTCTGGAGCGCATCGCGGCGGCGGCGAAGGCGTCACACTCTTCGTCGGTTCGTTCCAGCCACCAGACCGCGGCGTGGAGCGCCGAACGCGTGACCTCGCCCGAAAGCACCATGCGATCGCCGTGCACGAAGAGATAGGCGCCGAGCTCCGCGTGCGAGGCCTCCGGGTCGAAATCGCACGCGTACATCGTCCACGCGCTCGTGTTCAGCAGTTGCGCATACGGCCGGACGCCCTGCGCATCCGAAACGACCGCGACGTGCCGGATGCGGGGCGGCATCCAGGTCCGCGTGCGACGTGCAAGCACGAGGCTTCGCGACCAATAGAGCGCGAACGACCGATCGAAAAGCGCGACGTGATCATCCGACCAGGTGCCACGAGCACGTAGCACGTCCGCCAGCTCGCGGCTCATTCCCGATGGCCCGAGGTGCTCGATCGGGATCAGGAAAAGCCGGGGGTCGGCGAAGTAGTAGTCGACGAGCGCCATCCGGCGACGAGGCGCCGCCCGGCTCCTAGACGACGAATCCCATGTCGAAGCTCGCCGACCGCCAGTAGTGTGCCGCGTCGGATAGCGCGTCCGGAGTGGCGTCCAGCGGGAGCAGCATCTGCACCGTGCTCAGCGGCAAGTTCACCCAATGCCGCAGGATCGTGCCGTACACGTCGCGGAAGTCGGTGGATCGGAAGGGGTTCGCGTCCTGCGTGTAGACGGTGTTCCCCTCGTCGTCGAGAGCAAGATCGTCGATGTTGGGATGGTTGCCGTATACGCCGCCTTGGACGTCGCCGCCGATCACGAACATCGGACCCTGCGAACCGTGATCCGTTCCGTTCTGGTTTTGCGGGATGCGACGGCTGAACTCGCTCCACACCATGACGCACACGCGGTTGGCGACGTTGCCGGGCATGGTCGCGAGGTCGTCGTAGAAGACCTTGAGCGCGGCACCGAGCTCCGCGTGCAGGCTGAATTGTTGTCCCGTCGTCTCGGCGCCGCCCTGATCCGAATGCGTGTCGTAACCGCCGTTGCTGACTTGGAAGAACCGCGCGTTCACGTTCGGGACGCCCTGCTCGACGCCGTAGATGACGCGCGCGACCTCACGAAGATCGTTGGCGAGACTACGGCCGACGTCGGAGTACTGCTGCGATTGCGCGGCCCGAGCGCCGTCGTAGAGGCCGCTGAGCGTCTGATAGGCCGACGTCGCATCGTACGTCGCGAGACCGGTATTGCCGATGTACAGCGCCGAGGGTTGTCCGCCGCTCACGGCGGCTTGGTTGAGCGCGCCGAACGCTGCCGCCTTCGCCCCGTCGTCGCCGGAGTACGAATCATCGAACGGGAAATTGAATCGCTCGAGATCGCGCACGGCCAACACGCTGGTGCCGGTCTGACGGAACTCGCCGACGATCGAATCGTCGATGTTCACTGCAGGGATCTGGCTACCCGAATACTGCGCCGCGAGATGGCGACCGATCCAACCGGTGCCCGCGGGGGCGATGAGAGGCACGCCCGTCCGCCAGATGGTTCGGGCTTCGTCGTGCGACAAGCTGTACTCGGGATAGCCGCATCCTTGAATCACCGCGACCTTGCCGAGGTCGTAGAGTGCCTTCAAGCCGCCGGTCCCGGCGCCGTTCGTGTAGAAATCGTTCGGGACGTTGAAGCCCGGATGGATGCCGAGTTGCGTGCCGGAGACCGGGTCGAGGCCGATGAGACTGTTGGCGAGCTCGGCCGGCGTGATGTTGATGCTGTCGCGGGCCGCATCATACGCCGTGCGGAGACCCGCCACATTGTCGGCGGGAACGACCGTGTTCAAGCCGTCGTTGCCGCCGTCGAGAAAGACGATGACGAAGTAACGACTGTTGTCCTCGAGCGCGGCGAACGCCTGCCGCATGAGGCTTTGGCCGAAGAGTCCGGGTCCGAGGAGCGTCCCGGCGGTGACCAAACCGCCGCGCTTGATGAACTGCCTTCGAGTGATCGCCATCGCTGTCTCCCCCGCCCGCCTATTGCAGCTGGTATGCCGGCGTCTGCATGAGCAAGGTGAAAAGCCCGTGCAGCTTGATGTTCCGGGTGTCGTAGTCGTTGAGATCGAGCGAGCTGACGGCACCGTTGTCCGTCAGATAGTCGACGAACGTCGTGAGCTCGGACACGGTGAGATCGCCGGTCATGCCGAGCGCGTCGGTCGCGGCCGTGACGATGTCTCC
This sequence comes from uncultured delta proteobacterium, assembly GCA_963774015.1. Lineage (GTDB taxonomy): Bacteria > Desulfobacterota > Binatia > UTPRO1 > UTPRO1 > UTPRO1. Next base: position 152,643 of record CAVZDH010000009.1, on the reverse strand, counting down.
CGGGTCGGTGAGGTCGAGCCCCACCAGCTTGCCGGGCCGAAAGCTCGAGCCGCCGCCGCCGCGCGCCGACGTGAGATCACGCGCGAAGCCGTAGCGGGCGAGCATGGTCGAGCTGCTGATCCACGAGGTTTCCCAGTCCCATCCGAAGACGCTCGGTGGGTCGAACAGCAGCTGACCCATGTTGCTCAGCTGATCGAACACGCGATTGTAGCTGCCCCCGTCGATGTACAGGTATTTGCCCTTCGGCTTCATCTTGAGGAGCCGCAACGACGCGATCACGAAGTCGATCGGCCAGCGCACCGACTTCGGCGTCGCGGCTCCGACCGGAGGCACGGCGGTCGAATAGAAGTCGTCGTGGACGAAAATCGCGTGCAGGAGAGGCGTCAGCTCGAACTCGAGGTCGAAATTCGACGCCGACACGACGTCGTCGATGAAGGTCAGGCTCGGATCGGCGTGTGCGAAGTACTCGCAAAGCCGTCGCGCGGTACGACGCGCGACCGTGTTTTTCCCCTGACTGTCCGTGTGATCGAAGATGATGTCGATGACCGTCCCGATCTCCGCCTCGCCCTCGTCGTTCACCGTGAAGCTTCGGCCGCCCGGCCCGAACCCACCGGTGCTCTGGTAGATCACCTTGGGGCCACGTTCGGGAAAGTCGACCGCGTAATCGTGGTCGTAGTCACGGAAGTAGGCGGCCTTGTCGTACGTCCAGCCTGTGAACGCGCGCGCGATCTGCGCGACGTCGGCCTGCACGTAGTTGTCGACGCTGGCAGAGTCCTTCACGCCGAGAGTGAAGAGCTCTTGCAGCTCGCGGGCATAGTTCTCGTTCGGGATCGAGGCGTCGTTTCGGACCGTGTCGAGATACTCCATCATCGCCGGGTCGAGGTTCACGGCCTTCACGAGCGTCTTGAAGTTGCCGCGACCGTTCTGGCGAAAGAGCTTGTTCTGGTTCGACATGAGCCGAGCATCGAACACCTTCGAGATGCCGGTCGCGAAGTGGTCGTGCCAAAACAGGACGAGCTTTTCCTGCAGAGGCGCTTTCACCTTCAGCATGTACTTGATCCATTTGTCATGGATCGCATCCAGGTCCCGTCCGCCCGGTTTGAAACCGGCAGGCTTGAAGGCGAGCAACGTGTTCGCCGCGTCGCCCCGCGTCGGGTAGCGGGCGAGAAACGCCGCCGCTTCAGCTTGCGACGTGCCGAAGCCCGTCCGCCGCAAGAGGTGTCGTGCGTGTTGCAAGGTGAGTGGAGTACCGTCCGCCATGTGCAATCTCCTCGAGAAACCAACCGCTCAGTCGGTGCCCGGCACCCAACCCGTGTCCGGAGCACCCGCCTGAATCCACAGCGTGATGACGTTGATCAAGGTCGCATCGAGCTTGGGCCGGCCCCGCGGCATGCGTGCGCCGAAATCGCCGGTCCCGGGAAAGTCGCCGTTCAGCTTGTGCACGATGAAGCTGGTCGCCGGATCGCCGGTCGTCGCGTCGATCTGCACGATGCGCTTCCATCCGAGCGCCGCGGCGTCGGCCTTGGTCGGTGTGTGATTGATGAGGTTGCCGGGAAACGCGCTCGCCTCGAGCAGTAGATTTCCCGAGTCGCTGAACGAGTTGGAGTCGTGGCACCCGCTGACCGCGCAGCTTTGATTGAAGATTTGTCGCTGCACGCGATCGTACGTGCCGGTGAAGAGCGTGCCCGGATCGCAGCCGCCGACCGGTGGGTCGCAGACGAGGTCGATCTTGTCCTTGTCGACGAGGATCGTTCCGTGTCCCGCTGCGACCGTCGACTCGGTGACGAGTCGGATCTGCTTCTTGTTGCGCTTGCACTTGTTGTTCTTGAGGGGACCTTTGATCGGCACGAAGAAGTTGGTCGCGGTGGTGCACGCGTCGCTCGTGTTGTTGGGATAGGGAGCGATGTCGCTGTCGATCCGCGTCTGCAGCGCCTGGAACTGGGGGTCGAATTTCGGGTCGCCGTTGTCCGCGGCATGCTCGACGGTAATCAGCTGGACGCCGTTCAGGGTGCACGCCGAGGGGTTGAACGTGCTGTTGGCGCACACTGCCACCCGGAAATTGCAGACGCCGTTGACGACGCCGTCGAGGTCGCATGTCGAATCACCGTCGGCGCAGCGGATGCTCCGCGGCTTCTTGGCCGGCTGGTTGACGTCGGCGTCGAACGTCGCGAGACAATCGACGCGGCTGCTGCCGCCCCCGCCGACGACCGTCGCATCGACGGCGGCCGCTCCAAGAGCGATGGGGCCAACCGTCAGCAGCACTGCGATGACGGGTCGGCCGAGCATGTGCATCGACATGGAACACCTCCCACTGCGTGACGCACATCGCCGCCAATCGACCTCGTGGCGTGGACGTCGCGTGTAACGGCACTCGAAAGCAGCGCGCGGAAGCTATCACGGGGTCCCCGGCGTCAGTCAACGGAAATCCCGTGAACATTTGGCGTACGAGTTGACCCGCAGGGGGGCCTCGCTTAGCACTACCGGATGCTCTCGAAGGGCCAGATCGCGATCGCGGGCCTCGGTCAGACCCCGCAGGGCAAAGTCTTCGATCGAAGCTCCATGGGGTTCGCGGTCGAGGCGGTCGAGCTGGCGCTCGCTGACGCCGGGCTTGCGCGCGGCGACCTCGACGGGCTGCTTCTGAACCCCGGGATCGCATGGGGGAACGCGGCCATGGGGTCCTTCATGCTCCAGCAGGCCCTCGGCCTCCGCGATCTGAAGCTCCAAGCCACCCTGAACCTGGGCGGCGCCACCGCCGGTGCCATGGTGCAGCATGCCGCGCTCGCGATCGCCGCGGGCATGTGTACCACGGTCGCGTGCGTGTTCTCCGACCGCCCGCTCAAATCTCCGGCGGAGCAGCAGGCCCGTGCGGGCAAGAAGGAGGGATCGGCGGCCTCGTATGCGTTCGCCCGCGGCCTCGACGCGGCGTACGGGCAATTCGGCGTGAACGCGATGTACGCGCTGGTCGCGCGCCGTCACATGCACGTCTTCGGCACCACCCAGGATCACCTCGGCGCCGTCGCCGTCGCCGAACGGCAGTGGGCCAACCTGAATCCGGCGGCCCAGATGCACGACGTCCCGCTGACCCTCGCGGACTATCATGCCTCGCGTTGGGTGGTGGAGCCGTTCCACATGCTGGACTGCTGCCTCGTCTCGAACGGCGGCGTCGCCGTCATCGTCACGTCCGCCGAGCGGGCCCGCTCGCTCCGTAAGCCGCCGGTCTACCTCTGGGGCATGGGCCAAGGCCATCCGGGAGGCGACCCGTCGGAGACCCTGACTTCAGGGGCTCCCCTGGCAAGCAAGACGGCCTTCGCGACGGCGGGGATCACCGCCAAGGACGTTCAGGTCTGCGAGCTCTACGACTGCTACACGTTCACGGTGCTGGTGACGCTCGAGGACTACGGCTTCTGCCCGAAAGGACAGGCGGGCGATTTCGTCGCCGCCGGGCATACGGCACCTGGAGGCTCGCTGCCGGTCAATACCGGTGGCGGCCAGCTGTCGTCGTCGTACATGTGGGGCATGACGCCGGTGGCCGAGGGCATCCTCCAGGCGCGCGGCGAAGGGGGCGAGCGCCAAGCGCCACGACACGAGGTCGTCCTCGTGAGCGGCAATGGCGGCCTCTTGTCGACGCACACGACGCTCGTGATGAGCCCGCTCCCCTCATGACCCCTTCGCCGACCGTGCCGCGCCCGTTGCCCGAGGTCGACGGCGAGCTCGCGCCGTTCCTGGCCGCCGCCCAGGACCATCGCCTGGTGGTCCAGCGCTGTAGCGGCTGCGGCGCGTTGCGCTTCCCCGTGCGCGAGCTCTGCAGCCGGTGCCTTTCGACCGCCGCCACGTGGGTCGACGTGTCGGGACGGGGTGAGATCTTCAGCTTCAACATCATGCATCACGTCTACCATCCGGCCTTCGCGCGCGAGGTGCCGTATGCCGTCGTCGTCGTGAAGCTCGCCGAGGGACCGAAGATCACCTCGAATCTCGTCGACTGCCCCGTGGAGAGGATTCGGATCGGGATGCCGGTCGAGGTGACGTTCGAGGACGTCGGGGACGGGATCACACTTCCGAAGTTCCGGCCGTGTGCCTGAGGGCCCGACCGGAACGTCGTACGCGGCCGGGGTGATTCTCTGTTCGACTCACCTCGACGTGACAGAAATTTCACGGTGAAAACCGCTCTCGCTCGCACCAGATGCACGCCAGCACTCCGGTGCATTTTCCCTCGCGAAACTTCCGTCACGTCGAGGCTAGTGTCCCGTTCCCGAAGTTCGCCGCAGACTTCTGGGGGTCTTTTAACCCTGCCTGCGTCGTCGCGCCTTGGCAGGGCCCAAAATCCCTCCCAGCCTTATGCAACGAACTTCGAGAACGGGACACTAGTTGCCGCCGTACTTGTCGCTGGCCGTGGACACGTAGTGCTCCAGCATTCGTTGCTCGGCGGCGCGGTACGCGAGCAGGCGCATCATCTCCTGCGCCTGCGGTACGAGCGGCACCGTCGCGAGCAGTCCGACGATGTCGGCCGGCGAGAGCTTGTCGATCGCCTCTTCCATGCCGACGACGGCTTCCTCGGGAAGGTCCCGTATCTCGAGCGACTTGAGCGCTTCGAGGAGCATCGAGAAGCGCTCTTCGAAGCGGCGCCGAGCGTCGGCCTTCTCGGCGTCGCTGCACTGCACCGAGAGCTTCTGCGCTGCCTTGTCGAAGAGGCGGTCGAAAGCCAGGAGGATGACGTCGCGTCCGGTCATGCGTCTCTCGTCAGAATTCGACCAGGAACCCCTCGCTCTCGCCGCTCTCCACGTCGACGAGCGTGGCGCGCGCGCGCGCGTACGTACCGGTCGGGAAGTAGACGAACCCTTCGGCGTGGTCCCCGGGCTTGAGCGTACCGGACGGGAGCGCGCGCTTGCGGAGCATCGTTTCGATGCTCGCCGGCGTCGGGCCCGCGATGCCCGGATCCAGGTTCGCCGCCGCCGCGCTCGCGATCTTCCGAGACGCCTCCGCGATGTCGACCTGCGCCACTTTGTCGCTGCTGCCGCGCGGCCGCAGCTCGATCGCCTTCGGATCGAGCGTGTAGGTGATTTTGCTGCCGTTCTGTACCGTCACCTTCACTGCCAGGACGCCACCGGCCGCGAGATCCTCCCCGAAGTCGAGCTTCGTCTCGAGCGCGAGCTGCGGCTGGATCTTGAACTTGACACCGCCTTCGGTCGCTCCACCCGACTGCTCGTCGGCATAGGCGGTTTCGGTCGCGGCGTGATCGGCGATGCCCGTGAATGCCAGGTAAAACCCCCGCGTAAAGGTGAGGTCCTGACTGAGGAACTGATCCTCGGCCGCCTCGAGACGGACCTCGGTCGCATCGCAGGTGATGTGCACGATGCCGTCGTGACTCGACGCGTGCCCGTCTTCCACCTTGTTGCCCCGGAGCAGTCCGCTGCGGCCGACCTCGGCCGGCTCGAAGCTCGTGACGGTGTACCCGAGGCTCTTCATGCTCTGAAAGGCGTAGCGGTTGGCCTGATCGCAGGAGAGATTGCTTCGCCGCACGGCATACTGCGAATGCATGGACGTGCAGCCGACCACGCTCAGGACGAGCACGGCCGCCGCGATCGCTGCATGACGCATGGTCGGCATCTATGAGGCGGCTCGACTGCAAGTCAACCCGCCCCTCGCGGTTGTTTGGCCGCAGAGCGACCGTTATGGTCCGCCCGCGTGCACGCGAGCGCGACGGCCGGCGACGGTTCCCGCCATCACCATCGTCACGGGGTGAAACGGATCGTTCCGTGGATCGTGACCACACTGATCTTTGCGTTGATCTTCCGCCGCGTGCCGGTAGCCAAGGTGCTCGACGCGCTCCGCGACGTGCAGGTTTTTCCGTACCTCGCGATCATGATGCCGTACTCGGTCGCGTATCTGTTGATCGACACGTTTTGTCTGACGCGCGTTCTCAACTGGTTCAATACGTCGATCGCCTACCGAGACGTCCTACCGATCCGCGCCACGACGTACCTGTTGACGCTCGTCAACTCGCCGCTCGGCCAAGGGAGCATCGCGCTCTACTTGAAGCGACGCGAGGGCATTCCGTTCCTCGAGGTCGCGAGCTCGGTGCTGTTCATGATGTTCGTCGAGCTCTACCAGCTCGTGTTTTTCTCGAGCGTCGGGGCGTCGTTCGCACGGATCCATGTCGAGGCGCTCGTATGGGTCTACGTGGCGCTCTACGCGTACTTCGCCGTGCACCTGGCGATCTTTCGCTTCGCCGGCGACTGGCTCGCGCGGAAGAAGTTCGCCGGCATGCTCCGGAGCTTTCGCATGGCGCACCTCCGGCACTATCTACTGCTGATCCTTTACAAGAGCCCGAATTTTCTGATGGCAACCGTCGTCTACTACTTCGCGCTTCGATGCTTCGGCCTGCACCTGCCTTATCTGCAGCTGCTGGTGTTTCTGCCGGTGATCTTCTTGTCGGCCGCGTTGCCGATCGGCGTCGCGCATCTCGGTGCGCCGCAATACTTCTGGCTGCGCTTCTTCGGGGATCAGGCGCCGGAGGCGAGCCTGCTCGCGTTCAGCCTCACCGCCCACGTCACCTTCATGGTGATGAACGCGATGCTCGGGCTTCCGTTTCTGCCGCGAGCGACCCGCGAGCTGACGTGACGAGCCCCGCGATGCGCTCGAGCGCCGCCACCGCGTTCACCGCGGCGACCGCGAACGCGAGCCCGCAGATCGCCTGATCGAGCGCCGCGGCGTCGAGCGCACAGGCCACCGCCGCCGCTCCCGCGACCGCGTAGTTCAGCACGCCACCGACGGCACCCGAGCGGCTGCCGGTGAGCTCGAGTGCCGCGAACGATCCGCCTCGCCGCCAGCCGTCGGCGACGTAGAGCGCGAACGCCGTCATGGCCGCGGCCGGCAGCACGGCGGGAACGCGACCTTGTTCCGTCAGGACGAGAAACGACGGGAAGAGGAGGAACGCATCCGCGCCGTGGTCGAAGACGCGACCGCGACGCGATGCCGTACGGAGCGCGCGCGCCAAGGCGCCGTCCACGTAGTCGCTGAGCGCCGCCAACAGGTAGACGGCGAACGGCGCCCAGTGCGTTTCGTCACGGGGGAGCGCCAGCAGCCCCGCAAGCACCGGTGCGAGCAGCACGCGGAGCCCCGTACAGAGGTCGGCGGCACGCCTCATTCGCGCTTCGCCCCCTCGAGCACCATGATCGGCTCCTTCGGTCCACGACGACGGCGCAGCAGCACGTAGAGCGCGCCGGTACCGCCGTCCGCGGGGCGCGCCGACGTGAACGCGAGCGTGGCGCGTCCGATCCGTCCACGCGCGAGCCAGCTCTTGAGACGTTCCTTCAACACCGGAACGTTGTCTTTCGAATTGTGACCGCGGCCGTGCACGATCAGGACGACGCGATGGCCGGCCGCCAGCGACTGACTGACGAAACGCTCGACCTCGACCCGGGCTGCCGCCGCCGACATGCCGTGAAGGTCGATCATCGCCTGATAGGCGAACTCACCGCGGCGCAGGCGCCGCAGGATGCGTGGGTCGAACCCGACGACGGCACCCTCGACGTATTCGGTCGAATCGCTGATGTCGAAATCACCCGTGCCGTCGACGAGCGCCGACAAGGCACCGAGAGCCTCCGCATCCTCGTCGATCGTCACGCGCGTCGTGAGCGTGGTCGGAGCCGGCGCGTCTACTCGCGGGTCCGCGCGGAGCCGTCGTACGTCCGCCATGGCCGCAGCAAAGGAGCCTACTTCGTCGTCGTCGACCGCCGGCTCGGCCTTCAGCGGACGAGTCGGCCGCACCAATTCCGGCGACGGGCGCGCGGGCTGCGACCCAGGTCGCGGACGAACCACTTTCCCGAGACCCTCGAACGGAGCGTGAAACCGAATCGATTGCGTCTTGGGAGCCGGTGGCGATGGGTGCCGGCGACGTCGCGACATGGTACGTGTGCCCTTAGCGAAGATAGGGGGTCGCCGGTCGGCCCGCAACGGGATCGCGAGGTCCGTGGTCGATCGATGCTCGCAGCTCGTGTCCCGGGCTCGCTGGCGGCAGCGTGGTCCTGGTGGCGCACGCCACCAAGGCGACGGCCAGGCTGGCGCTCGATGCCGGCCCGGAGCCCTCCAGCCAATTGGATCGCCAGCGTCGCGGCACTGCTCCGGCACGTCGGCATCGGGGATGAATCTTCGACCGCCCGCTCGTCATGCTCGGCTTCGGCACGGCGTTCGTCGTCGCCGTAGCAGGGGGGCGCCGAAGGTATGGCGCTGGCCGCGACGGCGGCTCGGGCAGCGCGCATCGGAGCCGCGCCCCCGAGGGCGGGGGGGAGGTCGCCCTCGGGAGCGTCCAGCGAGGAGGGTAGGATTACTGGTGCGGCTCTGCTGCGACCATCGCCTCGGGCGCCAGGCGATCGCCGTTCATCGGTGCACTGGACTCACGGCGAGGATTGCCGCGGCGAGCGAGCGCCTCGATTGCCCGCCGGGCAAGCTTGCTCGGCTTGGCGTGGCCGTTCTCCCAGCGGTTCACCGTGGAGAAGGTGACGGCAACCGCGTGGGCGAACTCTTCCTGGGTCATGCCCAGTCGGATTCGCAGCTCTCGAATGCTCCGGTGCACGTTTTCGTCGGTCATTGGGGGGTCTCCTTCGTGTCTGCGTATAGTGGCGCGTAGCGGCGCAGCTATAGGCGAGTTGAGCAAGGGTCGGACCATCGGGTACGCTCGGCTAAGCGCCTGAGATCGCGCGTTTTTCATCGCGTGTGCCGTGTGTCAGCGCGATGCTGACACAGTCGCGAGTGCCAACTGCGCCCGCCCACCGAAAAATTTCCCGTCTCCGGCTCACGTGCTATGCGTTGCCGAATGCCGACGCCCCAGGAGCTGCTCGAATTGCTTCACCGGGTGAAATACCCGGGCTTCAACCGCGACATCGTGTCGTTCGGCATGGTGCGTGACATCCAGATCGGCTCGCGGAGCGTCACGGTCGAGCTGTCCACCACCTCGGAGAACGCGGAAGCGATGGAAGCCATCCGCCGCCAGGTCGCCGAGCTGATACGCGACGCGACCGGTCTCCCCGTCGAGATCGTGGTGGAGACGACTCGCCCCGCGGCGGCTCCCGCGGGGCCCGCCCGCCCGAAGCCTCCCATCCCGGGCGTCGGCGCCATCGTAGCCGTCGCGTCCGGCAAGGGCGGCGTCGGGAAATCCACCGTTGCAGCCAATCTGGCGTGCGCGCTCGCCGCCAAGGGTCTCCGCACCGGGCTCCTCGACGCCGACGTCTACGGGCCGAGCATATCCATGATGCTCGGGATCGAGGGCGCACCACCCGTGCGGGAGGATCGCCGCATCATCCCGGCCGAACGCTACGGGGTACGCGCGATATCGATGGGGATGTTCCTCGGTGAACGTACGCCCGTCATTTGGCGTGGCCCGATGGTGACGAAGCTCATCACGGAGTTTTTCCGGAACGTCGTCTGGGGCGACCTCGACTATCTGATCCTCGACCTCCCGCCGGGAACCGGGGACGCGCAGCTGGCCGTGGCGCAGCAGGTGCCGCTCGCAGGCGGCGTGATCGTCACCACCCCGCAAGACGTCGCGCTCCTCGACGTGCGGCGCGGGATCACGATGTTCGAGCAGGTACAGACCCCCGTCCTCGGGGTCATCGAAAACATGAGCTATCACGTCTGCAGCGGCTGCGGCGCCCGTGCGGAGCTCTTCGGACACGGGGGCGGAGAGAGGATGGCCCGGCAATTCGGGGTGCCTTTCCTGGGAGAGATCCCGTTGGTACGCGCGGTACGCGCAGCCGGCGACGCCGGAAAGCCGATCGTGGCCGCCGACCCGACGCATGCGCAGAGCAGGGCATTCGCAGAGATCGCGGGGGCCGTGGATGCGCAGATCCGCGAGCGCGCCGCGGGCATCATCTCCCATTGAGTGAGCATCCGATCGTGACGGCGGCGCGTGAGATTCGCCCGGGCGTGTCGGCGGTGATCTTCGACGCCGGCGGACGCGTCTTGCTGCAGCGGCGGACCGACAACGAACGTTGGGGCCTCCCCGGCGGCGCCGTCGAGTTCGGTGAGTCGGTCCTCGAGGCGTTACATCGCGAGGTGATGGAGGAGACGGGGCTCACGATCGCGGTCGAGCGGCTCGTCGGCGTGTATTCCCATCCCGATCACCATCAGATCGTCGCGTACCCCGACGGGAACGTCTTCCACTTCGTGAGCACCTGCTTCGCGTGCCGCCCGAGCGGCGGCACGCTGACCCTCGGTGAGGAAACATCCGGCCTCGCGTGGTTCGCGCCACTGGCATGGCCGGACGAGCTCATGCCGATCCATCGCGTGCGCATCGACGACGCGCTTGCCGACGCGCCGACGCCGTTCGTGCGCTGACGAAGGCTCACGCCGCGCCGCAGAGCGCGCCGATCCGCTGCATGAGTGTCGCGGCGAACGACGCCTGGTGCTCGCGCGAGCGAGCGACCTGCGCAGGTACTTCCAGTGGAGCGCCGTAGGCGACGTGTACCGGATGCGGTCTCGGAAGACTCGCGGCGCGCGGAAACGCTTCGAAGGCTCCCCGCACGCCGACGGGGACGATCGGGACGCGTGCCCGCGCCGCGATCGCGATGACGCCCGGCTGCGCCGGCAAGAGCTCCCCGTCGCACGTGATACGACCTTCGGGAAACACCCCGACGATCTCGCCGCGCGCGAGCGTCGAGAGCAGCTGCCGCACCGCCGAAAGCTCGATCGCACCGTCACGTATCGGTATGACTCCGAGCCGACGGTACAACCCGGTGAGTCCAGCCTGATCGTAGAATTCACGGGTCAACACGAACCGAATCGGTCGATCCACGAAGCGCGCGACGAATACCCAGTCGAGAAGCGACGAGTGGTTGCCGGCGACGATGAACGGACCCGACGGGAGCGCCTCGTGACCGGTGGCGCGGAGTGAGAAGTATGCGTCGGCGATCGGCGTGAGGAGACGCTTCAAAGCGAAATACAATGCATCCGCCATGACGTGCGTTTCCTAGCACGGATGCTAGAAGCCGCGCATGGAGCGGTTGACGACCGGCGACTTCTTCGACCGCGCCGCGCTTGGCATGGGGGCGCGCGAGGCGGTCGCATTCCCGGGCCAGCGCGTGCGCTGGAAATACCGCGACCTCCACGCGCGGGTGACGCAGCTCGCGAAAGGATTGATGGGCCTCGGCGTCGACGCGGGCGATCACGTCGCGGTCTTCGCGAGCAATCGGGTGGAGTGGGTGGTGCTGCAGCTCGCCGTCGCCAAAATCGGAGCCACGCTCGTGCCCGTCGATCCACGGGCCGGTGCGGAAGATCTCGCGTACGTCCTGGCCCACTCCGATGCGTCGACGCTCTTCGTCGTCGAACGGGTCGACGAGCCGAGCCTCGTCGACGTTCTGTTGGAGTGCTGTCCGGATCTCGCGCACGCGCGTCCAGGCCATCTCTCCAGTCGGTGCTTTCCGCTGCTGAAGCGGGTGGCGCTGCTCGGAGACGGAAACGGACCGCGGGGCGTGCTCGCATGGCCGGACGTGTTGACGGCCGGCGTCGGCATCACGAGCCACCTGCTACGCCGCCGCCAGGAAGCGCTCGCGCCGACGGACGTGGCGATGATCCAGTACACTGCCGGAACGACCGGCGCACCGAAGGGCGTCGAGCTCACGCATCTCAACCTCGTGAACGACGCCATCGCGGTCGGCGATTGCATGCGGCTCACGCGGAACGATCGCGTTTGCGTACCAGTCGCCTTCGCGCGTCCCTTCGGAAGCGTGCTCGGAACGCTCATGACGCTCGGACGCGGCGCCACGTTGGTCGTTCCCTCGGACCATTTCGACGCCGGAGCGATGCTGGACGCCGTCGCCGTCGAACGCTGCACCGCCCTCGTCGTCGAGCCGCGGATGCTTGCCTCGGCGCTCCGGCATCGCGACGTGATCCGGGCCGAGCTGACGACGCTGCGTACGGGCGTGGTCGTCGGCGCACCGTGTCCCACCGGGCTCATGGCCGAGGTCGTCGCGCGCCTGCACCTTCCCGACGTGACGGTCGCGTACGGGCTCGCCGAGACGACCGCCGTCGTCACGCAGACACGCACCGACGACCCGCTCGATCTCCGCGCAACGACCGTCGGCCGCGCCCTTCCGGACGTGGAGGTGCGGATCGTCGACCCGACGAACGGCATCGAGCTGCCGATCGGCAGCGAAGGCGAGCTTTGTTGCCGCGGGTTCCCCGTCATGCGCGGGTACTACAAGATGCCGGAGGCGACGGCCGCGACGGTCGGCGGCAACGGATGGCTCCGCACGGGCGATCTCGCTGTCATGGATCGCTTCGGCTACTGCACGATCACGGGGAGGCGCGCGGTCAGATCTTCATGAGCCCAGGGCGCGGGCTCGTGGTACCGCAGGTCGTGGGCGTGAGCGGCGCACCCGCAGCAGCGAGGGTTTCGCGCTGCTGCGCCGGCGGCGTCCTCATCATGATGTCCTCGAAAGACACGAGCTTCTCGAAGCTCGGGATCGCGAGCACGCGCTCGACGAACGACGCGGTCACCGGCCAGCGCTCCCGGTCGATCCGATAGCGCGCATAGGCCGCGTTCCGGAAAAACGTCGCGATCGATACGTCCGCCGTCGAGAGCCCACCGAAGAGAAATCCCGCCAAGGGAAGCTCGCCCTCCAGGTAATCGAGAACGTGGGGGATGTCCCGCTGCAACGTGCGATCGAGGACGGACTGATCCGTCGCCACCCCCCACACGAACGGGTTGATGATGACTTGATTGAAGAGTCGCCAGATGAAGACCTCACCCATGCGGGTGTCGGCGAACTCTTCGAGCCAGCGAGCGCGAGCACGGTCGATCACGTCGGCGGGTCGTACGGACGGTGCCGGATGACGATCCTCGAGATATTCGCAGATCACGCTCGAGTCGGTGAGCGTGATTCGATCGTCCGTGAAGACCGGAATCCGACGAATCGGGCTGAGCTTCGAGAATTCGTCGTTCCCCATGAAGGGGATGATGGGATCGATTTCGTACGGGATGCCCTTCACGTCGAGGACGACGAGGACCTTCCGTACGTACGGCGAAACGTAGCTCCCAATGATTCGTACCGGCTCGCGCATGACGGCTCTAGTAGCACCGTCGTGCGGCCCGTGGGGAGCGCCGAGCTGGGGAAGCTCTGCGCAGGTAGCTCCCGGCTGCGAAGGGCGATCCATCCCCGTGCGACGGCGGCTCGCACTTCTCGCTCGGAGCCTCCCTGTGCAGGGGTTCCCTAGCGGATTTGGGCGCCGCGGAAGTTGCCGGTGAGACGGACCCGCCCGCTATTCACGAGATGGGCCACGACGCTGACCTGCTCGGCTTCGGAGTCGGTCACTTCGGCGACGGCTTCGATCAGATCGAGGAGCGTGAGTTGCGACTGCGTATCCATGGCGGCCTCCTGACGTGCGGCCCTGTGGGCGTGCGTACCAATCGTTCACGGTTCCATTGGCTACGCTTGCAACGTACGTGCCGACCTCCATCTCACCAGGAGGATGCAGGGTTACGATCGTGAAGTTGGGAGTCGACATGACCAAAGCGTGGCGCTGTGTCAGGCTGCGGCCGACGAGCGCGCCACCTCCAGTGAAAAATTGCCAAATTGCGGCTGCGACAACGGCAAGCGAAGTGACACGCGAGTTCCTTTGGCAGGAGCACTTTCGACGACGACGGACCCGCCGAGAAGCTCGCTGAAGCGGTGGACGAGAGTGAGCCCGAGGCCCATGCCGCCGAACGGCCGCGTGGTCGACCCTTCTACTTGACGGAAGTCTTCGAAGATCACGGACTGCTCGTCGAGGCTCATCCCGACACCGGTGTCGGTGACTGCGATCTCGATCCCGACAGGGCTGGACGCGGCCGAAAGCCGGATCTCACCATGCGACGTGAATTTCGCGGCGTTGGACAGGAGATTCATGAGCGACTGGCGGAGCTTGCCGCGATCGGTGTGGATGGCCGGAACTCTCGGGTCGACGTTCCACGCGAAGCGAATCGGCTTGTCGTCGATCAACCGGCCGACCCACGGTTCGATTTCTTCGAACAGCTCGCGGAGTGAGACGGCGGCGCGCCGAACGGCCATCTCGCCGGCGACGACCGACGAGTACTCGAGGAGGTTGTTGACCGAACACGTCAGCGTCACTGCGTTCGCGAGAATCCGCGCGTGCATCTCGGCTCGCTCGCCCTCTCTGAGGCCGTTGACCGAGTCGAGGATCTCCGCGTAGCCGAGGATGGCATTCAGCGGGGTGCGGAGCTCGTGGGAGACGTTGGCGAGCATCTCGGTCTTCAAGCGACGCGCTTCGGCGCGTACCCGCCGCTCGCGATCGAGCCCCTGGAGCGAACACACGCCGAGGCTCGCCGCCACCGCGAGCGCGACCAATATGCATGCGGTTTGCGCTGGAGGGCTCGCCGTCTGCGAGGCGAGAATGCCGGCCGCCGCGACGGCGACCGCGATCAACTGAACCAGCACGACGAGGCGGCGGCGTGACATCTCGATGGCCGCTTGAGCAACGGCCATGCCTCCGAGAATCGTGTGCCTCGCCGGGGGCTTGGAAATGCGCTTTGCCAAGGCGCAGTGCCGAGCGCGCGCAGTATGTGCCAGGTCGGCTCCCGACCTGGCACGCTCAGAAGACCGACGGACGCTCTTTCAGAAGCACCCGAACCATCGTCTGCACGCGACGCCTGACCTGCTCGGCGAGCGCCCGGACGGCGGTGCCGTCCAACCGATCCGGCTCCCCGGATCCAAGGAGCATCGGCTTCCCGAATCTGATCCGCCACTTGCTCGGAAGGGGGATCAGGCCGAGGGGGCCGAGAAGGGGGAAGAACGGCGTCACCGGAAGATAGGGTGCTCCGAGGAGCTTCCCGATCGCCTTCAAGCGACCGACGAGGGGATAGATCTCCTCGGCCCCTACCACCGCAACTGGCACGATCGGGGCGCCGAACCGCAAGGCCAGACGGACGCATCCGCCGCTGAAGGGCTGCAGCACGTAGCGCTCCGAGTAGAGCTTCGAAAGCCCGGCCACGCCCTCGGGAAAGAGCCCGATGAGCTCGCCTTTCGCGAGAAGACGCGCGGCGTTTTCGTGGCTCGCCACGACGCCGCCGGCCTTGCGGTAGAGGTCCGGAACCCAGGGCAGACCATCGACGAACCGGTCGTAGAGAAAGCGCGCGGCGCGGGGATGGCGAGCTTCTTCGAGGGCGCACGAGACCATAGTGGCGTCGAACGGCAAGGCACCGGAATGGTTCGACACCAGGATGACCGGACCCGACCTCGGGACATGACGAGCCCCGCGGGCGTCGACGCGCCAGTACTTCTCGTAGAGGACCCGGAAGAGCGGCAGGACACGGGCGCGAAACTCCGGATCGAGCCCGAACTCGTCCGGGACGGGCCGCTCGCGCACCCGAGGCTTCGTGGTTCGGCGTCGAACCATCTCCGGCAGCCGCCTTTCGACGACCGCGAGCTTGCGCTTCCCGTCAACCACCGCTGAGCTCCTCCTCGGCCCTTCAGCGCGCTTGAGTACCAACGGCCGACGAAGGTGACAAGGCGCAAAGCGGATGCGTCAGGCAAAGCGCCGCATCAACCGGCGAAAGAGACCGGGCGCCGCCGTCTTGAGAAGCGTTCCGATCGCGTATGTCGGCGGAATCGTGACCTCGGCGGCGTCACGCGCGACCGCCCGCACGATCGCGCTCGCCACCCGGTCGGCCGGTATCGCCCGTGCCCGGGCACCGGCGGGAAACGAGGCGAAAGAGGCGTGCTCGAAGAAGGGCGTGTCGATGATGCCCGGGTTCACCAACGTGACTCCGACTCCGCATCCCTCGAGCTCGAGTGCGAGACTTTCGGTGAAGCCGGCGAGCGCGAACTTCGAGGCGCAGTAGATGGTGTGGTTTCGCGAGCCGATGCGCGCCGCAATCGAGGCGACGTTCACCACGTGTCCGCGTCGCCGGGCGAGCATTCCCGGGAGCACCGCACGCGTGAAGTGGAGCGCCGCATGGAGATTCGTCTCGAACACGGCCGCGACGTCCTCGGCGTCGCTCTCGAGGAAAGAGAGGTAGCGGCCGATGCCGGCGTTGTTTACGAGGAGATCGACCGGCCCGAACGTACTCGCGACGGCATCCACCGTCGCTGCGATCTGCGGCGGATCGCGTACGTCGCAGACGAAAGGCGCCGAACGCCCAGGAGCGAGCTCCGCCGCGAGGCTCTCGAGCTTGTCGCGCCGCCGAGCGACCAGGGCGACCCGGGATCCCGCCGCGACGAGCGCGCGGGCGACACTGGCGCCGATACCGCTCGAGGCACCGGTAACGAGGGCGGTCGCGCCGGCGATCTCCACCGGCGCCATTCTGTCCCGGCGAGGTCCGATTTGCCACTGAAGAGACCCTCCAGTACCACCCGACACATGCGCGCCCGCGACCTCGACGTGCTCGGCTTCCCGAAGATGCTCGACGCGCTCGCCGGGCACGCGCTGTCGGTTCCGGGCGCCGAGCTCTGTCGGGAGCAGACGCCGCTCGCGACTCGGACGGCAGCCGAGCGGGTGCTCGAGCGGCAGTGGAGCTTCTTTCGTCTGCTCGAGGTGAGCGGCCCTTTGCCGCTCGAGAGCTTTCCCGACGTTCGCGAGTCGCTCGCGCTCGCGAGCCATGAGGGCGCGACCCTACCTGGCGAGCGCCTGGTCGAGATCCGCACGGTGTTGCGGCAGATCGCGCTCGTCCGACGCTTCCTGAGCGCGCGCGTCACGACCGTGCCGGCACTCGCCGACTTCCCGCGGCGGCTGCAGGAGCTTCCGGAGCTCGAAGCCGCCTTGTCGCGGATGCTCGATGACGCCGGCCTGCTTCGCGACGACGCGAGCCCTCATCTCGCCGCGCTTCGAGCATCGCTCCGCGACCTCCGGCAGGATCTCGAGGATCGGCTCGGTCGGCTCGTGACGAAAAACAGCGAGAGCACCGGCATCGCCGACCGGTACGTGACGATACGCAACAACCGCTTCGTCGTGCCGGTGCGTGCGTCGACGGCGGCTCGCATGCCGGGCGTCGTGCAGGATCGGTCGACGTCGGGCGAGACCCTGTTCGTCGAGCCGATGTTCGCGATCGACCTCAACAACCGACTCTTGATGCTGCGGAAAGAGGAGGAAGCAGAAGAGCGACGGTTGCTGACACAATTGACGGCGCGCGTCGGCGCCGTCCGCGATGAGCTCGGACGCGCAGCTACCGCCATCGCGGAGGTCGACGCGCTGCATGCGGGCGTGCTCCTGGCACGACGTCTGCGAAGTACCTCCCCGGCGTTCGGTGACGGCACCGTCGACCTCCGCCAGGCCCGCCACCCGGAGCTCGTGCTCGGCAACCAATCGGTCGTGCCGATCGACGTTCACCTCGGCACGGGCAAGCGCGCGCTCGTGGTGAGCGGCCCGAATACCGGTGGGAAGACCGTGGCATTGAAGACGCTCGGCCTCCTGACCCTGATGGCGGGCGCCGGCATGCTCATCCCGGCCGACGAAGGCAGCGTCGTCCCGTGGGTGCAGAGCGTCTTCACCGACCTCGCCGACGACCAGAGCATCGAGCGCAATCTCTCGACGTTCTCTTCACACGTGGTGAATCTGGTGGACGTGTTCGCACACCTCGCCCCTCCCGCGCTGGTGCTGCTCGACGAGCCCGGAGGCGGCACCGATCCCGAGGAAGGCGCCGCTCTCGCAGTCGCGCTGATCGACCGCCTGCTCGCGCGCGACGCGCTGATCGGCGCCGCCACGCATTACGCGCCCGTCAAGCTCTACGCGCTCAACGAGCCGCGCGTGGAGCTCGTCGCGGTCGATGTCGACCCCGTGAGCTTCACCCCCCGGTACCGCCTCGTCTACGGATCCGTCGGCGAGAGTCTCGGCCTCGCGATGGCCCGTCGATTGCGCTTGCCGACCGACGTGCTCGACGCGGCAGAGGCCGGCCGCGCCGCCGCATCACGCGAGCTCGCGACCGCGATCGCAAAGCTCGAAGAGAGTCGGCGCCGCTACGAGGACGAGCGTGCTGCAGTGAGCGAGGAACGCCGAGCCCTCGCGGAGATGGAGTCGGAGCGCGCGGCGCTGGTCGCGGAGCTCGGCGAACGCCGACGGCAGCGCTGGGCCGGCGAGCTCGAAGAAGCACGCGCGTTTCTGCGCGATCTCAAGGCCGAGGGACGCGCGGTGCTCGAGGTGATCCGCCGTCGCGAGCCCGCTGCGACGCGCGTGCTGGCGGAGTTCGACCGGACGGCCTCTGCCGCAATCGAGCGCCACGCCGCCGAGCTTTGGGAACCGGAGCCGCGCGCCGACCAGCCCCTGACCCTCGGCGACTTCGTCGAGGTACGCGGCACGAGCATTCGAGGCGAGCTGGTGGAGGTCCACGGAGAGACCGCGAAGCTTCAGAGCGGGGCGCTCACGTTTCAAGCCCCGTTGACGAACTTGAAACGGCGGATCTCGAGCCCTCCGAAGCCGTCGGCGGCATCGGTACGCCGATCGGAGACGACGGAAGAGGACACCCCGAGCGAGCTGTACTTGGTCGGCATGCGGGTACGAGAAGCACTCGATCGGCTGGAACACTTTCTCGACCGGGCGCAACGCGCCGGGCTGCCATCGGTACGCATCATCCACGGACTCGGAACGGGAGCGCTCAAACGCGCCGTGGCCGAGTTCCTCGCCAGAACCACATATGCCACGACGTTTCAGGACGCCGAGTCGAATGGAGGCGGTCCGGGCGTGACGATCGCATCACTGCTCTGAGAGCGGCCGCGCCGCTCAGCCCGCGACCGCACCCACGAGCACGATCGGTCCCGTCGGCGACGGCGATCCGCCTCGCGGCTCGACCGATACCGCGAACGCGGTCACCTCGGTCGGCGACTCGAGGCTCGGCACAATCACCGCGGCACCTCGGTCAGCGTTGACGATGACGAGACCCGCCGCTTCGGGGGGCCTCTTGTCGCGGATCGCCCAGAGCTCGTAGCTCTTCCCCTCGGGCACGGGGGTGAGACCCGTGAGCACTACCGCGGCATCGCCGGATGTCGCATCGAGCAGCACGCGCCCGGCGCCGCCGCCGCCGCTTTGCGGTGCGAGCGTGGCGGTCAATACCCGCGGTCCCCCGACCAAGCGCAGAATCTGCGACTGGGCGTCGAGCGCGTCGCGGAGACCGGCGAGCGTACGCCCTTGCTCGTCGACTCGTGCCGCGAGGACGCCGTTTTGCTTGGTGAGCGCTACGAGCTCTTGGCTCAGGGAGCGCTCCTGTCGAAGCTCCCGAGCAAGTAGGCCGGCAAGCACGACGGCGATCGTCGCCGCCAACGCGCCGATTGCGCGCGCGCGCCGGACGCGACGTGCGGCGATCGCACGCTCGCGGCCGCCGACGACCTCCGCCATGAGGCGCGTCCGCAGCCGCTGCGGAGCGGGCTCCGCATACGCCTCGGCCAGCGCCTCGAGCGCGAGGTCGTCGAGCTCGACGTGATCGCCGTTCAGGGCCGTTTCAGGAGTCATGGCCCTCGCCCGCAAGGAACGAACGGAGTCGTTGTATGCCGTCGCGGATCCTCGTCTTGACGGTACCGAGTGGCATGCCTTCGCGCTCGGCAATCTCGCTGTGAGACAACCCTTCGAAGTACGCGATCTCGATCGCGCGCCGCTGGTCGAGTGGAAGGAGGTGCTCCAGCGCCGCGCGGAGGCGGCTGGCGCGCTCGTGCCGTGACGCGGCTTCATCCGGCCGCTCTCCCGGCACGGTCTCGGTGAGATCGAGCCTCTTCTCGTTCTCGGCGCGATCGCGCACACCGCGCGACCGCCGTTGGTCGATCGCGACGTTACGCACCAGACGGAGAAACCACGGCCGGGCTCGCCCACGGGAGGGATCGAAGCGATCGGCCCGCCGCCAGACACGGAGAAATGCCTCCTGGACGGCATCCTCCGCCGAGTCGGAATTGCCCGCGATGCGCAGCGCCACACCGAAGGCGAGAGACGACAGGCGGTCGTAGAGGAGGGTGAGAGCGTCCTCGTCTCCGCGTGCCATCCGCAGGATGAGAGCGGCGTCTATGTCTTCGGGGCGTTCCAGCGATGCGCTCCGTTCGGGCCTCATAGCAGCATCCGGGGACGGCTGCCGAGTACGCCCGGGATCTACGGCCGTGGACACCACGGGGCCGGCGCAGGTACACCAATCGGCAGCGGACCCCCCGAGCGGCAACGCGCCCTCGGGTACGCGTCCCAGGACCGGGAAGGATTGTCGTTCGATGCGCATCACGCCGTTGCCGCGTGCTACGTGGACGCCGGGCGAGACGGATTGGAGACGTCGCGGACCATCCATGGGAATTCGAGAGCCGTAGAGGAGCGCATGACCGACTCGTCGTTCGATCTCGACGCCTACATCAGCCGCTCACGCGCCATCGATCTCAAATCGATCGCCTGGGATCATGTGCCACGGCATCCGCTACCGCAGGAGGCCATCCGCACCCTACGCTACATGCAAGACATCGAAAGCCACACGATCATGTATCTGCGTACGCTGCTCGACACGCGGGTGATCGACGATCCCGAGGTGGCCACTTTTCTCGCGTGCTGGCTCTACGAAGAGACGTTCCACGGAATCGCGCTGGCCAGGTTCGTGCAGTCCGCAGGTCACGTCGTCGAGCCGCGCCCACGCTCGCAGCGGACCATCGGCCAGGCGCTCGAGGCTCGCCTCACGGCGTGGCTCGCGCGTGTCTGGCCGGATTTCGTCGCGGTGCACATGACGTGGGGCGCAATCAACGAGCTCACGACGTTGACCGGCTATCGCCGCCTCGCCGCCGTGGTCGATCATCCCGTGCTGCACGATCTGCTCGACCGCATCGTGCTCGACGAATCTCGCCACTTCTTCTTCTACTTCAAGCAAGCGGAACGACGTCTACAGAACCGATCGACTGCACGCATCGCTCGGGTACTGATCGAACGCTTTTGGGCTCCCGTCGGGAGCGGTGTGCAGCCGGCCGAAGAGACACGCTT
This sequence comes from uncultured delta proteobacterium, assembly GCA_963774015.1. GTDB lineage: Bacteria > Desulfobacterota > Binatia > UTPRO1 > UTPRO1 > UTPRO1. Next base: position 131,730 of record CAVZDH010000009.1, on the reverse strand, counting down.
TCTCGCCGATTACCTGTTCACCGGCTGCGACGGCCGGGTGGCGGCACGGAGGGTCGACGCTACGATCGGCGATCTCCCGGGGTTCGCCGGTATCCCGCTCCTCGAGGCGTGGATCGACCGCGCCAAACGGGACGATCCTTCGTCGCCGACGAACGACTGGTCGGCCGTCGGCGCAGGGCTGTAAGCTTCCCCCCTCGTGTCCCCGTGGGACACCGGCGCAGCCGCGATCAGTCGCGCAGCATGACGCCGCGGAACTCCGCCCAGTGGTGTCCGAGGTGCTCGAGCTCGCCCTTCTCGATCGCGTCCCGTGCGGCTTTGAACATCACTTCCTCTTCACGCGCGAGGTGCCGGCGGGCCACGTCGAGCAGGGCTCGGATCTGTTCCCTCAGAACCGCCGGATCCTCGAGGCGAAACATCGCACGGATCTGTTGATCCATGAGCTCGTGCTCGTGGCGGAGGCACTTCAGCGGACCAAGGGACCCGGTGTGCTTCTCGTACGGTTGAAACAGCGTCTCGTCCTCGATGCGCGCGTGTCCGAGAAGGGTGATGGCGAGCGGCTCGGCCGCAGCTCGGAGCTCGGTCGTCGTTTGGTAGCGCTCGAGCACTTCCGCGAGCTGTTCGACCAGCAGGTGCACGATGCCATGCTCCCCGAGCAACGCCTGCGTCACGTCCATTGATCGCTCCTCTCCGCGTCAGGCGGACCCTTCGGTGTCACGAATGAGCATGGCGAGCTCCGCTTCGCGGATCAGGTATTGCTCGGCGCAGAATTCGCAGCGCACCTCGGCGCGTCCGTCCTTCTGGATCATGTCCGCTATCTCGTCGATGCCGAGCAGCATCAGCGCTCCGAGCACCCGCTCTCGAGTACACGAGCACGCGAAGCGCACCGGCTCGTCCGCAATCGGACGCACATCGAGCCCGGCGAGGACGGCCGACAGGATCTCGTGCGGGCTGTCTCCGCGGCGGATCAACGACGTGACGTGCGGGAGAGCGGCGACGTTGCGCTCGACCAGCTCGGCGAGCTCGGCCGAGGCCCCGTTCAGAATCTGCACCAGATATCCCCCCGCGGCGCCGACGGTACCGTCGGCGTTGACGAACACTCCGAGCGCGGTCGCCGAAGGCATCTGCTCGGACGTGACGAGATAGTGCGTGATGTCTTCGGCGATCTCGCCCGAGACGAGCTTCATCACGCTGCGATACGGCTCCTTGTTCCACGGCTGGGTGCGCATCACGCAGAGGAGCCCCTCACCGATCGCACCGGCGACATCGAGCTTTCCGTTCTTGGACGGGAGATGCGTCTCCGGACGGGAAACGTAGCCGCGCACGTTGCCGCCGCCATTCGTGGTCACGAGGACGCGCCGGAGCGGGCCGTTCCCGACGAGCTCGATCGACAGGCCTTCCTCGTCTTTCATCGTCGCCCCGAGCAGGAGACCCGCCGTGAGCGTACGGCCGAGGGCGGCAGTCGCCGTCGGATAGGTCCCGTGCCGTTGGCGAGCTTCCTCGACCACGGTCGTCGTGATCGCGGCCATGGCGCGAACGGTCTCCCCGGCCGCACTGGCACGAAAGAGCACGCTCTCCGCGTTCACTTCGACCCTCCGTTCCCTTTGGCTTCGAACGGCACCGGAAGCGTCCGCGGGGGCAAGCACGTTTCGTCGTTGCACGCCTGATAGCCGAGCGTCGCGTCGAAACGCGGCGGCACCGAGCCCGCCACTCGGACGTTGATCCTGAACGTCCCCTCGTAGAGGCGAAGCGACGATCCGGAAGCGAAGGCCAGGGCACGCACCACGGGGTCAGGGTAGCGGATGCTCTGAACCACGACACCCGCCGGCGGCACGATGTCGAGCGTCGTGGGAATCAGATACGGTCGATCGGGGTCGTTGGCATTGAGATGCCAACCGTTTTCGACGGTCACCGTGAGCGTGAGCTCGGTACTTCCTCCGTCGGAGGCGCTCGGAGACGCGACGCGCCAGTGAGCGTCGAGCGATGGCCCGGCGGCGAGCGCGAGCGACGACGCCGCGAATATCGCGAACACCGGTGCCAGCACGATCGCCGTCCACACACGACGGCGGAACGGCGTCCAACCGCGAGGGTTGCTTGCGGAGGGTGAGGCTTCCAGATACAGCCTCGCGGCCAGATGCGGCCCGCCCGGATGATCGTCGTCGCTGTCCTCGCATGTCTCGCATGGACGACGGCGGCATCCGCGGACGGTAGCCGGCTGGAGCCCCGTGAATGGGGTGTTCGCGCCGGCGGCGGCATCGCCACGTCGAGCCTCATCCAGTACTACGCCATTCATCCGTACGTCGGCCTCTCGCTTTGGGATCCCGCGTCGCGCTGGTTCGAAGGACACGGTGTTCGCGCGTTGTGGATGATCGAGCCTTGGGTGGCATACGTCAACGACGACCACGGGAAACATCAAACGGACAGCTTCGAGATCGGCCTGAACGCGCTCTTCTTCCGCTTGCTGTTCGGTGATCATTCCCTGCGTCCGTTTCTCGAGGCGGGCGAGGGTGCCGTGTACACCGATTTGCGCAAGCAGGATCTCGGCACTCGGATGCAATTCACCTCGACGGTCGGCGGCGGGCTCGAATACGAGATCCGGCCGGGCCTGGCCGCGAGCTTCCAGGTACGTTTGCGGCACATGTCGAACGCCGGCATGGCGAGCAGCAATCCCGGCATCAACACGACGTTCGGCCTGTTTGGGCTCACGTTCCGCTGACACTCCCCCCGACGACGGTCAGCGGATCTTTGCAACCTTCGTCGGGCTCTCGTCCGGCGACTCCGTCGGAGGCGTGGTGTAGAGCGGAACGCGCTCGACGATCTCGAGCCCATACCCCGGAAGGCTCACGAGACGCCGGGGATGGTTGGTGAGGAGCCGGATCTTGCCGACACCGAGATCACGCAAAATCTGTGCGCCGATGCCGTAGTCGCGGAATTCGTTCAGTCGCAGACCTGGGTTCGTGCTCGGCTGTCCGCTCGACCCCTCCGCCCCCGCGAAGAGATCCACTCCATGCTCCTCGCGTCGGAGGTAGATCACCACGCCGCGACCTTCGTCCGCGATGATCTGCATGGCCCGCTGCAAAACCGCGCCCGTGTCGCGCTGGGTGTAGCCGAAGACGTCGCCCGGCAAGTACTCGGCATGGGCACGCACGAGCGTCGGTTGATCGGGCGTGATCGTACCGCGCACGAGTGCCAGGTGCTCTCCGCCATCAACGTCGCTCCGGTAGACGACTGCGCGAAAGTCGCCGCCGAAACGGGTCGGGAGACGCGCCTCGGCGATACGGTGGACGAGTGAATCGTGGCGCAGTCGATATTGGATGAGCTCCGCGACCGTTGCGATCTTGAGATTGTGGGTGGCAGCGAAGCGCTCGATGTCGGGGAAGCGCGCCATCGAACCGTCGTCGTTCATGATCTCGCAGATGACTCCGGCGGATTTGAGCCCGGCGAGCCGGGCGAGGTCGACCGCGCCTTCCGTCTGTCCGGTCCGGACCAGGACGCCACCCCGACGTGCGCGCAACGGAAACACGTGGCCGGGAGTGGTGACGTCGCCCGGCCCGGAGCCGTCGCGCACGGCCGTGAGAATCGTCGTCGCCCGGTCGGCGGCGGAGATGCCCGAGCCGATGCCGCGACGTGCGTCGATCGAAAGCGTGAAGGCGGTTCCGAGCGGGGTGCTGTTCTCGGCGACCATCATGGGCAGGCCGAGGTCGGCGAGCTTCTCATCGGTGAGCGGCAGGCAAATGAGCCCACGAGCGTAGCGGGCCATGAAGGCGATGGCCTCCGGCGACACCTTTTCGGCCGCCATGCAGATGTCGCCCTCGTTCTCCCGGTCCTCGTCGTCCATGAGGACGATCATTCGCCCGGCGCGGATCTCCGCGATCGCTTCTTCGATCGAGACCAGATTGAGGCTCATCGTCCGAAAAAGCATATCTGGACGGCGGCGGAGAGGGAACGGGGCGGACCCCGACCGGGCGCCGGACCGAAGCGCTACTCGACGGTAACGCTCTTCGCGAGATTTCGCGGCATGTCCACGTCGCTCCCGCGATAGACCGCGATGTAGTACGCGAGCAGCTGCAGCGGAATCGTCAGCAGAAGCGGCAGTAGGCACGGGTTGCTCGTCGGCACCTGGATGACCTCCCACGCGATGTCCTCGAGCTCCGGCGACGGCGCGTCGGTGATCACGATGATCCGTCCGCCCCGCGACTCGACCTCCTTCATGTTGGAGAGCGTCTTGCCGTAGACGGCGTCCTTCGGGAGAAGCACGACGACCGGCAGTGATTCGTTGATGAGCGCGATCGGCCCGTGCTTCATCTCGCCGGCGGCATAGCCCTCCGCATGGATGTACGATATCTCCTTCAGCTTGAGGGCGCCTTCGAGCGCAATGGGATAGTTGATGCCGCGCCCCAGGTAGAGAAAGCTCTTCGCGTCGCCATATTTCTTCGCGATCTTCTCGATGGCACGCTCGCGTTCGAGACATTCCTCGATGCGCTTCGGCAAATTGACGAGATCCGCGATGAGCGCATGGGCGGCGTCGTGGTCGATCAGATTCCGTCGGCGCGCGAGATACAGCCCGAGGAGATAGAAGACCGTGAGCTGCGTCGTGAATGCCTTCGTGCTGGCGACGGAGATCTCGGGTCCCGCGTGCGTGTAGATGACCGCGTCGGCGCGGCGCGCGATGCTCGAATCTACGACGTTGCAAATCGCCAACACCTTCGCGCCGCGTTCGCGTGCCGCTTCGACCGCCGCGAGCGTATCCGCCGTCTCCCCGGATTGTGACACCACGATCAGCACGGTACCCGGCTCGACGACGGGATCGCGGTATCGAAACTCGCTCCCGTAATCCACCTCCGTCGGAATACGAGTGATCTGCTCGAGGAAGTACTTTCCGACGAGACACGCGTGCCAGGCCGTGCCGCACGCGACGAGCACGATGCGCTTGGCATTCGCGAGCCACGGGGCCGCGACGAGCTCGTCGAGGCTGACGTCGGCCTCTTCTTGGAGGATCCGGCCGCGCATCGTGTCGATAATGGCCTGCGGCTGCTCGTGGATTTCCTTGAGGAGGAAGTGACGATAGCCGCCCTTCTGCGCCGTGACGGGATCCCACGCCACGGTCCGGGGCTCGCGCGCAACCGGCGCGCCGGCGAATGTCGTGACCTTGACCTCGTCACGCGTGACTTCCGCCATCTCGCCGTCCTCGAGAAAGAGCACGCGCCGTGTGTGGTCGAGGATCGCCGGGATGTCGGAGGCAATGAAATTCTCGTTGTCGCCGAGACCGATGACGATCGGAGTGGCGCTCTTCGCCGCGACGAGCCGGTCGGGGCAATCTTCGTGCATCACGACGATGGAGAACGAGCCGTGCAACTGCCCGATCGCCTTGCGCGACGCGGCAACGAAGTCGAGACCGTCCTGCACGCACTCGTCGATGAGGTGCGAGATGACCTCGGTGTCCGTTTCCGAGCTGAAGCGCCGGCCGCGTGCCTGCAGGGCCGCCCGTAGCTCGAGGTAATTTTCGATGATGCCGTTGTGGATCACGACGATGCGGCCGGCGCGGTGCGGATGCGCGTTCTGCTCGGACGGCCGTCCGTGCGTCGCCCAACGTGTGTGGCCGATGCCGATGGTACCCGTGATCGGGTCCTCGCGCAGCAGGTTCTCGAGATTCGAGAGCTTCCCGAGCGCACGGCGAACCGCGATCTGCCCATTGTGGAAGGTGGCGACCCCGGCCGAATCGTAGCCCCGATACTCGAGGCGCTTCAGGCCCTGGACCAGAATGAACGACGCATCACGATCGCCAACGTAACCCATGATCCCACACATCAGCGCTTCCCTCGGCGCCCGCCCTGGGCGCGTGCTGATCCCCGCGCAGCGACGACCTTGCGCTTGGGAGTACGTTTCTTGGCGCGCGCGGGCTTCCGCGGCGCCATCGTCGACTTGGGTGCCTTGCCCGCGGCGCTCGCACGTTTCCGCGCAACCCATCCGGGCACCATCCGCTGCGGCACCCGACTGACGACGAGATAGCCGCCCGCGGGAACGTCCCCCGTCACCGTGGTGCCGGCGCCGATGTACGCGTCGTCCCCGACCGTCACGGGTGCCACGATCTGGGTGTCGCTGCCGATCTGTACGCGATCGCCGATCACGGTGCGGTGCTTTGCGAAGCCGTCGTAGTTGCAGGTGATGGTACCGGCTCCGACGTTCGTCGCCGTTCCGATCTCGCAGTCGCCGAGATACGTGAGGTGGTTGGCTTTCGTGCCACGGCCGATTTTCGCCTTCTTGGTTTCGACGAAGTTCCCGATGTGCACACCCTCGGCGAGCACACTGCCGGGGCGGATGTGCGCGAACGGTCCGAGGACCGCACCATCGCCGACCTCGCACTCGCTCATCACCACGCCGAGTCGGAGATGCACGCCGTCGCCGAGCACCACGTCCTGCAGCAACGCGGTGCCGTCGATCCGACAGCCACGGCCGATCGTGGTGCGTCCGAGAATCTGCACGTTCGGACCGATCTCGGTGTCGCCCCCGATCGCGACGTCCTCTTCCAAGTATGCCGTCGCGGGATCGCGAAACGTCACGCCCGCGCGCATCCACTTCTCGACCAATGCTCTGCGGGCGCGCTGTTCCAAGATGGCCATGTCCTCTCGGGAATTGATGCCGGCTACTTCACCGGGGTCGCTGACGGAACGGGTCTCGACGCGGTCGCCGCTCTCGACCGCCATCGCGACGATGTCGGTGAGGTAGTATTCACCCTGCGCATTGTCGGCGCGCAAGCGGGCCAGCGCAGGCCAGAGCGCGCGGGATCGCATGCAATAGATCCCGGGGTTGATTTCGCGGACCGCTCGATCCGCCGGATCGAGATCCCGCTCCTCGACGATCCCGCGCAGTGAGCCGTCGGGCCGGCGGAGTATGCGGCCGTATCCGGTCGGCTCGTCGACCTTCGTCGTCAGCAACGAAAGCGACGCGCCGTTCCGGCGGTGTTGATCGAGCAGCGCATCGAGAGTCGCGGCCGAAAGGCCCGGAACGTCGCCGTACAGGATCAGGACGTCGCCGTCGAAGTCCCCAAAGGACGCCTCGGCGGCGCGCACCGCGTCGCCGGTACCGCGCTGCTCCACCTGCCGTGGATACGAGACCATCCCCGCCATCGGGTGACGGGCGAGCCAAGCGGTACACACCCGCTCCACCTCGGCGGCCTCGTGTCCGACCACGACCGCGAGTCGATCGGGTGCGAGCCTCGTCGCCGTCTCGAGCACGGACACGATGAAGGGCTTCCCGGCGATCGCATGCAGGACCTTAGCCCGCCCCGATCGCATACGGGTTCCACGGCCGGCGGCGAGTATCACGATCCCCAATTGCGGGTTGAGAGCCATGCGCAAAGGACGGTTGTACACTGCGTTAGGGTGATTTCCCACCTACAAAACGCGGTGCGAAACGTTCAGTCGTCGCTCAACCGGCGGTATTGGCCGCGGAAAAACAGCAGCGGATCCCCGCTTGACGCTTCGAGGTGCTGGATCTCTCCGAGGTAGATGGTGTGATCGCCGGCGTCATGCTCAGCCACGACCCGGCACTCGATCACGCCGAGAACGCCGTCGAGGATCGGCACCCCAGTGCGGCCGGAACGGTGCGAAACCTCCCCGAACTTGTCGCCACCGGAGACCGCGAACCGCCGTGACAAATCCTCGTGTCCGTGACCGAGGATGTTGACGGCGAAGACGCCGGCCCGGGCAAAGGCCGGATGACTCTCGGATCGCTTGTCGACGCACACCAGGAGAAGCGGAGGGTCGAGGGAAACCGAACAGAGCGCGTTGGCGGTCAGACCATACGGCCTGCCGTCGACGTCGCGAGTGGTGATGATCGCAACGCCGGTGGCGAAATGCCCCATTACGCGACGAAGCTCGGTACGGTCGATCGCCATCGGCATCGTACGGGCACGACTGGCTTGCCCTCGAGGACGTCTTATTGCAAATTGCGGCCGTTGGCCATGTTGCGGAACGTGGTGGCAGGCGCGGTGGGTCTGGCGATCGTGAGCACGCTGGCGGCATGCGCGCTCCTCACGCGGCCCGCTCCGCGGCCCGACCCTCTGCTGGTCCCGACCCCGACCCCCAGCCCATCGTCGACTCCGGCATTCGCATGGGCGAACGGGAGCGAGTACGCGGTGATCATCCGCAAGGAAGAGCGAACGCTCACCGTCTACCACCGAACCGAGCAGGTGAAGGTCTACCCGATCGTCCTCGGTATCGCGTCGTACGGACCGAAGGTCTATCAAGGCGACCTGCGAACGCCCGAAGGCGTGTATCGCATCAGCTCGAAGCGTCCGCACGCACGCTGGAGCCGGTTCATGCTCCTCAGCTATCCGAACGACGACGATCGCAGCCGCTACGCAATGGCGCTGAGCGAAGGTCGCGTACCCATCATCGACGGCCACGCGCCCGGCATCGGCGGCGCAGTAGGGATACACGGAACGGACCGTGAAGATTCGAACGTGCGCGGCGACGACTGGACGTTCGGGTGCATCTCTTTGTTGAACCAACACGTCGCCGAGCTGTACGACACGATTCCGATCGGAACGCCGGTCCTCATCCTGAAGTGATCGGAAGGACGTCGCGGCCGGTCATTTCGGTTCGGCGAGCGCGTCGATGTGGCGTTCGAGCTCGGGTAACCAGGCGCTGACGGTTTGCGACTCGGGCACGACGATCTCGAGTTTCTCGTTCGGCAACAGACGGACGCTTCCTGGATCGCGCTTCGTGAGCGGAATGACGACCGCTTCGCGTGAGATCCCTCTCCGGTCCAGCACCGTGAAGATCTCTTCGATCTCCGGCAATCGAATGACGGCCACGGCATCCTCCTAGGGGCACGAGACTTGCTGTTCGGGGTGATTCCACGGGTCCATCAGGTGTGCGCACCCATCATCCGCACACCTGATGGCACAAACGTGTCGTCGTCGACACTGGACCCTCGGCATCGATGCATAGCCCTCACATCGCCGATCCTTCAAACGCCCTGGAGCTTCCGCCCTCCGGTCGCGACTCGGCACATCGTGTCTTGCTCGCCAGCACCCTGCTCCTCGGAGCGGCGTTGGCGTGCTGCGTCACTTCCGCGCCCTTCGCAACTCCTGCCCTGTGCTTCGGGCTGGTCGACTTGTCCCGCATCGAGGCGCAACGCATGCGGATCGAGATGGAAGTGATCGAGCTCGCCCCACTGCTCGCGGACCTCGGCGCAGTCATGGACGTTCTGCTCGCGGGACGCGACGTGACGTTCCGGATGAGCACGACGTCGGGCGCTGAATGGGTCCACGCCGATCCGGACCGTTTGAAGCAGATCGTCTCGAACCTCCTGGTCAATGCGGTGAAGTTCACCGAGCACGGCCAGATCATGCTCGAGGCCGCGCCCGCGACCGGTGGTGGCGTCGCCATTTCCGTCAGCGACACCGGCCTCGGGATACCGCCGGCCGATCAACGACTCATCTTCGAGCCGTTCCGGCAAGGCCCTGATCGGGCTCGTCGAGCGCCGGGCGCCGGCATCGGCCTCGCGATCTCCTACCGGCTCGCCGCTCTGATGCATGCTTCCCTCGGCGTCGAAAGCACACCCGGTGCAGGGTCACGCTTCACGCTCGTCGTCGAGTCGGCAGAGGCCGGCAGCACCCCCGACGAACGCGAGTCGCCTTCGCAAAGTTTCCTGATCGACCCGGGTCAGCCGCAGCGCAACGCCAGCCAGTGGAAGGCGACGACCACCAGCGCGTGAGTGATGTCGCCGGCGCGAATGAGATCCGGAATGTGCGCCAGGGGAACCAACACGACTTCGGTTTCTTCCGTCGAGTCGAACCGCGTCTCGTACCGACGTTCGACGTCGTAGGCAACGAAGGAATGACACGAGTTGTTCTGGATGGCCGGGTTGGGATGAATGGACCCGAGCGCCTCGACGCGCTCGGAGTCGTAGCCGCTTTCCTCGATCATCTCGCGCCGCGCCGCCGCGAGCGGTGACGGATCGGCGGGGTCGACCATGCCGCCCGGAATCTCGAGCGTACAATCGCGAATCCCGTGTCGGAACTGCCGAACCAGGACCACCTCTTCGGTCGACGTGATCGGAATGACGTTGACCCAGTCGGTCGATTCCATGACGTGGAAATCGTGCTCGGCGTCGTCACGAGAGAACCGTGCGCGGTCGCGGCGAATGGTGAAGATGCGACACGCGTATGCGATCTCGGTCCCCATTCTTTCCCACGTGTGAAGCGCCTTCGGCATGATCAACCCACCGAGACCAAGCGGCGGTACTCCACGGCCGGACAACGATCCATGACCACGGTGATTCCGGCGGCGCGAGCGCGAGCTGCCGCTTCTTCGTGAATGACCCCGAGCTGCAGCCAGACGATGCGCGCGGCGATCGCGATGGCATCGTCGACGATCGCCGGAACGAGCTCCGAGCGGCGGAAGACGTCCACCATGGCGACCGGCTCCTCGATGTGACGAAGCGACCCGTAGCAGCGGAGGCCGAGGATCTGACGTGCCTGCGGATTGACGGGAATGACCTTGTGACCCATCGTCTGCAGCGCCCGGGCTACCTTGTGACTGTCACGGGTCGGGTCGGGAGAGCAGCCCACCACTGCAACCGTCATGGGTTCGGTCAGAATCTCGCGGATCTGGTCGTCGGAAGGATTGCCGAAGCTCATGTGGTCCTCCGCTGACTCGCCCAGTTCAGACGCTCATGCCCCGAGCGGGGGTGCAAGCCGGTCGATCGCCTTCTCGAGACACCGCCGGATCTGATCTCGACACGCTCGATAGAAGCGCTCGTCGCGACCCGCGGGATCTTCGACGTCGGCCGTCTCCCCAGCCGCCTCTGACAACGTGACCACTTCTTTCCCGGAGGCTTCCGGAAAACCCGCCAGCATGCGCTTCTGCTCGACCGTCATCGTGACGATGAGATCGGCTTCGAGCAACCGTTCCCGATGCCGCTTGAGATCGCACGCCGTCGCCTCCGGCGAGATGTGGATGGCATCGTCGCGAAGAACGAGCCTGGCGTCCATGGAAACCAGGCTCGAATCACGCGCGTATGGAGCGATACCGCCCGACGAGACCGTCACGTCATCTCGTCCGCGTTCGACCAGCATCTTCTTCAGCAGAGCCTCGGCGATGATGCTCCGGCTCACGTTCGCGTGGCAGACGATCAGGATCCGTCGACGGACGTCCGGCAGATCAGAGGCCCTCGGCGAAAACGTCGTTCATCGTCTCCTTGCGTGTAGCACCCTTGGCAAGCTCCGCCTTGAGAGCGCTGCCGAGCTCCGCGGCATCCCACTCGCCGCCCTTCTTGGCCTTACCGACCGAGTGCCAGCCCTGCATGAGCCACACCGTCCCGCCACCGACCCGGAACACCTCGCCGTGCACGCCGGCAGCGTCGTCGCTCGCGAGCCAGGCGACGAGCGGCGCCACGTTGGCCGGGTTGAACACGTCGAACTGCCCCTCGGCGACTGGCTGACCCATGAGCGCCGCCGTCGCCGGCGTGGCTTCGACCGTGAGGCGGGTCCGCGCAACGGGCGCAATCGCGTTCACGGTGACGCCGTACTTCGCCATTTCCTTGTCGATGATCACGGAAAAGGCGGCGATGGCCGCCTTGGCGGCTCCGTAGTTGCTCTGGCTCGGATTCCCGAGAAGGCCCGAGTCGGATGCCGTGTTGATCATACGCCCGTTCAAGACGTTTCCGACCTTGTGCTGTTCGCGCCAGTACACGCACGCGTGTCGCGTACAGGCGAAGGTTCCCTTGAGGTGGACGGCGATCACGGAGTCCCAATCGTCTTCCGACATGTTGAAGATCATGCGATCGCGAAGGATGCCGGCATTGTTCACCACCGCGTTCAACTTACCGAAGGTATCTACGGCGCATTCGATGATGCGCTGCGCGCCCTTGAAGTCGCTGACGCTGTCGCCGTTGGCGACAGCGTCGCCGCCGGCTTTCTTGATCTCGTTCACCACTTCCTGCGCCGGCCCGGTGCTCGCACCGCTGCCGTCGAAGCCACCGCCGAGATCGTTGACGACGACCTTCGCGCCGAGCTTCGCCATGAGCAGCGCTTCTTCGCGCCCGATACCGCGACCCGCACCGGTGACTACGACAACTTTGCCGTCGAGAAGCATGAAGAGAACCTCCTTGGGGATACCCCTGAGCGAGCTTTGGTGGGATGTCGAGTGCGTGATCGTGTGCCCGACCACCCTGGGGTTGTCAAGCTTCCGTGCGGCGTCCTTGTCATTGAAAACCGCGTATGGCAGGGTCCCGGCGACCACTCGCCCAAGTGACGTATCCTCCCTTCGTCGCGCTCATGGGCTCGGCGTCATGACGCGAAAGGAATTCCGGCGACTCGTGACGGACGTTCTCGAAACACTGCCCGCGGACATTGCTTCGCGCATCGAGAACGTCGAGATCGTCGTCGAGGACGCGCCGACCCACGAGCAAGTCCGAGGCGCCGGTCTCGATCCGCGCGCAGAGACACTATTCGGGCTCTATGAGGGCATTCCGCTCGACGAACGCGGACACGAATACGCGGCTCTTCCGGACAAGATCTCCATCTTCTACCAGCCGATCGTCGAAGCGTGCACGTCCGTCGAGGAAATCCGCGAAGAAATCCGTACCACGGTGCTGCACGAGATCGCGCACTTCTTCGGTATCGACGACGAGGATCTCGACGAATGGGGCTACTGAGTGGCGGGATTTGATCCGGCACGCAGAGCACGCAATCTCGAGCGACTCGCCGACGAAACGTTCGACGTGCTCGTGGTCGGCGGCGGCATCACCGGCGCCGGCGTGGCTCGCGACGCGGCCCTTCGTGGACTCACCGTCGCGCTCGTCGAATCACGCGACTTCGCCTCGGGTACGAGCAGTCGCTCCTCAAAGTTGATACACGGCGGCCTGCGGTACCTCGAGCAGGGCGAAATCGCGCTCGTGCGCGAAGCGGCGACCGAGCGGAAATCGCTGCGGAGAATCGCGCCGCATCGCACCGCGGTCGCTCCGATGTTTCTGCCGGTTCATGGGCGGACGAGCGCCGGCCTCTACAAGCTTCGCGTCGGTCTCGCCCTGTATGAGAAGCTCGCCGCGGTTCCGGCGACGGAGCGGCACGAAGTACTGAGTCGCAACGAGGCGCTGACTGCCGAACCCCACTTGTCGCCGAATCGGCTGCAGGGGGCCATTCGATATCCGGAGTACCAGACCGACGACGCACGTCTCGTGCTGGACACGCTGAAGTCGGCGCACCACGCCGGTGCCGTCGTGGGCAACTACCTGCGAGCGACGGCCATTCACGCTCCCGCCGTGCCCCGCATCGTGACGGTCCGCGACGAAGAAAGCGGGCTCACCTTCGACGTTCGGGCACGCGTAGTCGTAAATGCCGCCGGCCCGTGGGTCGACGAGCTTCGTCGACTCGATCGTCCCGAGAATCTCCCGAGTCTTCGCCTCACCAAGGGCATTCACGTCGTATTCCGAGCCGGCGATCTTCCCGCTCGCCACTGCGTCGTAATGCGCGCACGCGACGCGCGCCCGGTATTCGTCGTGCCGCGCGGCAACCACGTCTATCTCGGCACGACCGACACCGACTACGTCGGACCGTTGGACGAGCCGGTCATCACGGCCGAGGACGTCGCGTATCTCCAGGACGCGGTACAGCGAACGTTCACAGGTATCCGTGCGGCGCCGGAGCGTGCCATCGGGGCATGGGCGGGTCTCCGCCCGCTCGTTCAGGAGCCGGGGAAGAAGCCGTCCGAGATTTCCCGGAAGGACGAGATCGTTGTGAGTCCAACGGGCTTGGTGACGATCGCAGGCGGCAAGCTCACCGCTTATCGAAGCATGGCGGAACGCGTCGTCGACACCGTGGCTCCTCTCATCGGGCGCAGACTTCCGCCGTCACCGAGCGCCGACGAGCCGCTTGCCGGCGGCGATCTTCAAGGGGCGCACGACCTCGACGGGTTTGCCTCGCTTCCCGTCGTACGTTCGGCGATGAGCGCGGTTCCACCTGAAATCGCCGCCCGTCTCATCGTGACATACGGCGGAGATGCCTTGGAGGTAGTCTCGACCGCGGACGGTCCGGACGCGCTGTCGCTCGTCGCACCCGACGTCCCTTTGTCGGTCGCGGAAATCCACTACGCCATTCGACACGAGATGGCCCTTACGTTGGTGGACATCCTCGAGCGCCGCACACGTCTGTCCTTCTTCGCGACTGAGACGGCGCGGAGTGCAGCGCCTGCCGTCGCAGCCATAGCGGCTCGCGAGCTCGGCTGGAACGCCGACCGGATCGAGCATGAGGTGCAGGATTTCACGCGCCAGTGCGATGCCCGTCTCGCCTGGCGAACCGCCGTATCGTCGCGGAAGGAGATCGGTTGATGCCCGCCCCCGAACGTATTCGAAGCGCCCTCGGTTCTCTCATCGGGCCGGAGCGCGTGATCGCCGACGCCGACGCATTGGCGCGCGCGCGGCGCGACACTTGGGTGATCTCGGTGTGGCGAAGCTTGCAGGGGGTAACCGTCCCGTCCCCGTCTTGCGTGGTACGCCCGGCCACGACCGCGGATGTGAGCGCGATCCTCGCGTACGCCACACGGGAGCGCATCGGCGTCGTCCCGTTCGGGGCCGGATCCGGCGTGTGTGGAGCGGTCCTCGCACCGGAGCACGCGATCGTCGTGGATCTCGGGGCGATGCGATTGCTGAAGCACATCGACGAAGTCTCGCTGCTTGCCATAGTTCAGCCAGGGCTCCTCGGCTCCGAGTTCGAGGGACTGTTGAACGAGGCGGGTTATTCGATGGGACATTTTCCGCAGTCGATCGCTCTCTCGTCCGTGGGCGGCTGGGTGGCCACTCGCGCCGCAGGGCAGTTCTCGACGAAGTACGGCAACATCGAGGACATGCTCGTGGCCTTCGAAGCCGTCCTTCCTGACGGCGAGATCGTACGGACGCGCGCGGTGCCCCGAGCCGCGGCGGGACAAGACCTCCGCCACCTGTTTCTCGGGGCCGAAGGCACGACGGGAATTCTCACCGAGCTCACGTATGAGATCCATCCCCTCGCACCGTCGACCGAGAAGCTCGCGATTGCCTTTCCGTCGATGCGGGACGGACTCGAGGCACTACGGCGCATCATGCGGTCGGGGTGGCGACCAGCCGTGCTTCGTCTGTACGACGAGGTCGAGACCGGACGTTCGTTCGCGGGCGCAGCCAAGGACGGCGAGAGCCTGCTCTTGGTGCTCACGGAGGGACCTGCCGAGCTCACGCGCGCCGAGCTCGACGGAGCGACGCGGACCGCCCTCGAGCTCGGCGGTCGTGCGGTAGGAATCGAACCCGTAGACAGCTGGCTGCATCATCGCAATACCGTGCCCGGGTTCGAGTACTTTCTGAAGCAAGGGTTGATCGTCGACACGATCGAGGTCGCGTCGACCTGGGATCGGATCGACCGACTCTATGCCGGTGTTCTCGCCGGCATGCGCGCGGTGCCCGGGATCCTCGTCGCGTCCGGCCACAGCTCGCACAGCTATGCAACGGGGACGAACATCTACTTTACGTTCGCTGGCCGACCGGACCGTCCCGAAGACATGGAGCGTATCTACTTCCAGATCTGGACCGCCGCGATGGAAGCCACCCTCGCCGCGGGCGGTACCATCTCGCACCATCACGGAATCGGTCGCGTGCGACGTGATTGGCTTCCCCAGGAGCTCGGGTCGGCGTACCAGCTGCTCGGGCGGATTCGTCGTGCGCTCGACCCGCTCGGCATCATGAATCCGGGAGCGCTCCTTCCGGAGCCTACGGGCGCACCCGCTTGAGCTCGCACGTCCTTGCCATCGACGAGGGCGGCAGCGGCGTCCGAGCCTACGTCTTCGATCACGACGGACGAGAGGCAGCAACCGCGTACACTGAGATCTCGCTCGTGTGCCCGCGTCCGAGCTGGGTCGAGCACGACCCAATGGAGCTCTGGGAGCGGACCCTCGGCGTGACGCGCAGCGCGCTTGAGCGCGCTCGGCTGTCCGGCAACGCTATCGCGGCAATAGGCATCTGCAATCAACGAGCGTCCGCTCTCGTCTGGGACGCCGACACGGGGAAGCCCGTCTATTCCGCGATCGGGTGGCAGGATCTCCGAACCGTCGACTTCTGCGACGACCTTGGACGACGCGGCTACATTTTGAGTCCGCTGCAATCGGCGACGAAATATGCGTGGGTACTGGACAACGTTCCTGGAGCGCGGGCGCGCGCCGAAGCCGGGAAGCTACGTTTTGGAACCATCGACTCGTGGCTGACCTGGCAACTGTCGGGCGGCGATTCCTTCGTCACCGACGATTCGAATGCATCCTGCACCGGTGTCTACGATTTCCTGACCGGCCAGTGGGACGAGGCGCTTCTCGAGAGTCTCCGTCTTCCGATCGGATGCTTCCCGGCCATTGTGTCGACGAGCGCGGCATTGGGAGCAACGGAGCCGACGTTGTTCGGTGCCGCAATTCCACTCGCGGCACGTGCGGGTGATCAACAAGCAGCGATGTTCGGACAGCTACGAGTCTCACCTGGCACGATGAAGATCACCTATGGCACCGCGGCCATGATGGATCTGAACGTCGGAGCGTCGATCCGCCTTTCTCCAAATGGATGCTTTCCCCTCGTGCTGTGGGGCCTCGATGGAACACGAACGTATTGTCTCGAGGGAAGCGCCGTGACGGTCGGTGCCGCCATGCAATGGCTCCGAGACGGCCTCGGAATCCTGGACGACGTCGCGGAGTCCTCCGCCATCGCATCCGGGATTCGAGACAGTGGTGGGGTTTGGTGCGTTCCGGCGTTCCAGGGTCTTGGCACACCGTACCTCGATCCTGGCGCGCGCGCGGTAATCGGCGGATTGTCCCGAGCGACCGGGCGCGCACAAATCGTGCGAGCGGTGCTCGAAGGCATCGCGTTCCGCTGCGGCGAGGTGATCGACGCTCTCCGAGCGGACGCACCGGCCGACCTCGACGTAGTGCGGGTAGACGGCGGCGCAGCTCGCAACGATTTTCTCATGCAATGCCAGGCCAACGTCAGCGGTGTGCCGATCGAACGTCCCGTAGTATGCGATGCGGCATGCCTTGGTGCAGCCTATCTGGCGGGTCTCGCGACGGGTTTTTGGACAGACGTCGCTGAGCTCGGACGGATGTGGCGGCGCAACAAGGTCTTCGAGCCTGGTTGGAGCGCCGACGAGCGATTGGAGCGCACCGCCCTCTGGAAGAGCATCGTAGACGTCGCGCGACGACAACCGTGATCTCGGACGTCGCGCTTCCTCGAAGCAACGACGTTCGGCTCGTCATTCTCGATTGCGACGGCGTGCTCTTCGACTCGTTCGACGCGAACGTCGCCTTCTACGACACGATCCTCGACGAATTGGGTCACGCTCCGCTCGACGAGCGAGGACGCGAGCTGTGCCATCGTCTTTCCGGTCCGCAGCTTTGGGCCCATCTCTTCGCGACTGATGCCGCCTTGCATGCGCAGGCGAAGGAGGTCGCCGGCCGCACGGACTACTCGCCGTTCTTTGCGTTGATGCGACCCATGCCGGATCTCGAAGAGACCCTTCGCCATCTTTCGAGCCACTGCCCCCTCGCGCTGGCCACAAACCGCGGACGGACCGTGGAGGGTGTCGTTCGGCACTTCGATCTCGACCGCTTCTTGTCCATCTGGTTGGGAATTCTCGACGTCCCGCGGGCGAAGCCGGCTCCCGACCTGCTGCACGCGTGTCTCGAGCGCGCGAACGTACCAGCGTCGGCTTCGGTATTCGTCGGCGACACGGCGGTGGATCATGAGGCCGCAGTTGCCGCAGGCGTACCCTATGTCGGGATCGGTCCGAGGAGCGGCGCGGTGCGGCCAATTCGTGAGCTGCGGGAGCTTCCGAGCCTGCTTCGGATTCCGTAGTCCTAACGCGATCCCACGAGAGACGTGGAATCCACGTCGCGCGCAGTTACCGTCATCTTGGGACGACACGCGTTGGAAGGTCTACTTGTGCGGCCATCATCCGAGCGGCCGATTCGGCCTGTCCGCGGTTTTTGTAGGGACCCACCTGAACGCGGTAACGGACGCGTCGGCTTCTGCCGTGACCATCGGCGAGCCGATCGATGGCAACGTCAAAGCCGCGCTTGCCGAGCGCGCGTCCGAGGCGCTCGGCGCGATCCTTTCGAGCGAAGGTGCCGACATGAATTGCATATTGAGTGGCGCGCTCCGCTTTCGCCGAGGCGACCGACGAGCCTCGTGAGGCAGCTCGGGTGTGATCGGCGGCTTGTTGTCGCCTGGATCGATGGTTGACGTCCGGCGGCATGTCGTCACCGAAACCGAACTCTAGAAGTCGTCGGGCGTCTCCCCACAAATCACGTGAGCCCATGAGAGCCACGATGATCTCACGCCCCCCATAGCTGCCGGCGCCGACGAAACACTTCTTGGCCGCGACTGTATATCCGGTCTTGCCGATGACCGGGATGCGATAGTTTTCGAGGAGACGATTGTGACTGTGGAGCGCGATGCGACGAGTGCTGTTTTCTACGCCTACGACGACCGATTTGGTTCCGAGAATCTCCCGGAACTTGGGGACAGCCAGAGCGTATCGAAATATCGTCGATAGATCGCGAACCGTCGAATAGTGCCCATCCTGTGTGAGGCCGTGCGGGTTGACGAAGTGCGTCCTGGTGGCGCCGAGAAGGTGGGCTCTTGCGGTCATCCGCTCACCGAATGCGGCAATCGAAGGCGCGAGATGCTCGGCGATGGCGATACTGGCATCGTTCGCGGAGTTGAGCAGGATGGCGTACACGAGATCCTCGAGAAGGAGCCGCTGCCCAGGACGCAGGTTCACCTTGCTCGGCGCGACCATGCAGGCTTCCGGGCTCGCTTCGACAGCATCATGAAGATGCCCGCTCTCGAGTGCGAGGATCGCCGTCATCACCTTGGTCGTGCTTGCAGGCGGGAGCTGTTCGTCGGGATCTTGAGACCAGAGAACGCTTCCGTTGTGAGCGTCTACGATGATCGCTGACTTCGCCGTAATACGCGGCGTCTCGTTGGTAGCCCCTGCAGCCATACGTGGAAGCCACAAGGCCATCACCGTCGCCGCCACCACCATCCCCCTCCGCCGACTTCCGCTTTGCATCGCGAACCTCCCGCCTAGCTTCTCAAAGGTAGAGCGAGTCGAGTATTTCACAGCTCGTTCTGGCTCGACAAGGAATGCTCCTTGCTCCAGAGTATCGGCCGCCTGCGCGGACGACCTATGTCGCGTCCTTGCATCGCGGGTGCCTTCGGGGGAACCGGAATGAGGAGTGGCCACAAAGTGCGGGGGTCGATCGATTTCTTGGGCGCCGGAGGGCTGGCCATTGCCTTGGTCTTCTTGCTCGCACCCAGCGCCGCAGGTGCGTCGCGGTGGACGGAGGAAAGCTTCGCCGAGCGTATTCCTACCCGGTACGCCTTGAGCAGCTCGAGGGATGGCACTTCGACCAGCATCGTCGGCTCTCTCGAGACATATGTCGTGGAGGAGGGCGACACGCTGCTGGATGTCGGCCGTCATTTCGATCTTGGATACAATGAGATGACCTCGGCGAACCCGGGCGTTGACCCGTGGATGCCATCGCCCCAGGAGGTGCTCGTCATCCCGACGGAATTCGTTCTTCCGGAGGTCCGGCCCGTAGGAATCGTGGTGAACATCCCGGAGCTGCGACTCTATTACTTCCGCAACGGGGTGTTGGTCACGTATCCGGTAGGGTTGGGCCGCGACGATTGGCGGACGCCGGAAGGAAGCTTCAGAGTTCGCGGCAAGACGGAGAATCCAACTTGGGTCATTCCGGAATCGATCCGCGCCGAGCACATTCGGGAACGAGACGATCCCCGTACGTTCATCGCAGGTGGCGATCCGGAGAATCCTCTGGGTCTCTTTCGGCTCGAGCTGACGCTCCCGCTGTACGCCCTGCATGGATCGAATATGCCGTGGGGCGTCGGCATGCAGGTTAGTCACGGATGCATTCGTCTCTACAACGAAGACATCACCCTCCTATTTCACGAGGTCCAGGTCGGAACACCGGGAGAGTTCGTCTACCAGCCAGTCAAAGTGGGCGCCCGCGATGGCCAGGTGTACGTGGAGGTCCACCCAGACATCTACGGGTTGCGAGGCAACCTCGAGGACGAGGCGAACCAGATCATCGCCAGAAGAGGTTGGTCCGATCGCATTGATCAGTCCCGTCTGAGACGAGCGATCAAGGATCAGACGGGGCTTCCCATCGTCGTTTCCTTCACCGGGAAACCGAAAACGGCCGAGCCTTCCAACCCGTAGGCTCGGCCGCATTTCGACTAGGCAGTCGCGTTCTGAAGAGCCTCTTCGTAATGACGTTCTGTTCGCTGGGCTGCTCGGATCGCTACATTTCGGCGCCAACGATCCAATCCTGCGCGCAGGTAGTCGGCGTTCATCTCCAAGACGTCGCAAATATTCTCAAATGCGAACAACCACGACCGATCGTCCGAAGAGAACCACTCCTTGGCCTCGAGGAAACATGCCTGCTCCCGCGGGTCGCAGGCAATCGCGTGCTTTCGATAACTATCCACTGCGTCTTCAAGAACAGCCAGCATCAGCCTGCGCTCGCCTTCGACGGCGCGCCCACGACGAAATGCCGCAAAGTACTGATTTGGAAGGAGAATATCAGGTTCGAAAAGACCTGCTCCTGTACCGCCCTCTGACTTCTTACCCCTTGCTTGCATTGCCCTTTCCCCCTTGGATGCCGCGTTGCGGCAAACTACTACCCCGCGTGGATGGGCATACGAAATGAAAAAACTTACGATGGACAATTAGCAGAGCTTATTCCACCCTGCCCCGAATTGAAGCTGTCTCCGGATCCGATCCTCCTCATCGTGGAGCGCCCGCTGCAGCCGCGGATTGCGCGTTGCCGCACGGGTGATTTCGAGCATCCGAAGCTGGGCATGTAGAACGCCTGATCTGGCACTCGAATCCCGCTCGTCCTGCGGGAGCCTCGATCGGCGAGGTGAGAGTCCACGCCTGCGGATGAGGCCGACCAAAGCGCCCAAGATCTCTGCGGCGATAGGCAAACCAGTGAGCCGGGACCCATGCTGCAGTACGTAGCGTCCCTCGACGCGAACCAGCACTAAGGCGTTCGGGCTGGGGTGTGGCGTGGCGTCAACGAGCAAATGGTCGCCTCGCCGGAAGCCTTCCACGTCGTAGCTACTGCCTCGCACCAAAAACGCTCGCAGATTGCTGAAGGAAGACGCGGAAGGGGGTAACTCCTCGAGACCATCGGACGCTTCTAGGATTCCAATGGGTGTGAGTTCCCGACCCACTCCGCTTCGTACTCCAACACGCTCGAACTCGGGCCCCCAATAGCTTGCACGCTCGGCCATATCGCTCTCCTTGCCGTTCCGGGGTCATCCGAAGCAGTCAACACCCGGATAATCCCCCTAGATTCAGGATAGCGAAGAAAATACGAAACTAGCCGCGCTGGTGCAAGTGTCACATGGGCCGACTGCTATTTTGGAAGCTTGTACGTCGTGTGAGCTATGAGACGTCCCACGTCGCGGTTCCATGGGCCCTCCCATAGTTCCACGATGCTTCGACCGAGAGATTTACCCTGACGAAC
Source organism: uncultured delta proteobacterium (assembly GCA_963774015.1). GTDB lineage: Bacteria > Desulfobacterota > Binatia > UTPRO1 > UTPRO1 > UTPRO1. The sequence continues at coordinate 110,173 of CAVZDH010000009.1, read as the reverse complement.
CAATTCCTCGAGACGATCGAGATAGATTCGTTCGTCCTCTCCGTGCTCGTTGAGGCTATTCTGACGTCGCAAGCCGGCCGCACTGATCGCGACGAGTTCACGCGCGAGCTCGGCAAGCGCTATACGTCGAATCCGTGCGCGCAATCCCTCGCGATGCGCGTCGCGGTAGATCGCGTAGCGCTCCTCCCAAGTCCACGATCGCACGAGATCCCATGCACCCTCGAGCGAGTCTCGCTCATAGAGAATTCCCTTGAGAAGAGCTGGAAGCGACAGCATCAATTCGGGAGGCTGGCTATCAGCACTTCGGACCTCGAGATAGCGCTTCAGCCTGACCTCCGGAAACAAGGTCGTCAGATGGAGCGCCCAATCTTCGAGCGTCGCGCGTTCCTGTCCCCAGCCGCTATTCACATAGTCGCGAAATGTTCGATGCGTCTCGAGGTATTCTCCCCGCCTGATGATGAAGTACATCGGAACATCAAGAGCCCACTCCACGTAATCTTGTATCCCCGCGTCAGGGGAAAGTGCGAAAGGTAACATACCTGCACGGGCGTTGTCCGTATCAGTCCAGATATGGCCCCGCTTGGTCATGAAGCCATTCGCCCGCCCTTCGGATATCGACGAGTTGGCGAACATCGCAGAGACGAGTGGTACCAATCCCATTGCCACACGGAGCTTTCTCATCGCGTCCCGTTCATCGCCAAAATCAAAATTCGCTTGAACGGTCGCCGTCTGCTTCATCATTTGATGCCCGAGTGAACCCACCTTTGTCATGTAGGGTCCCATGATCCGGTACCGGCGTTTCGGGACCCATTCGATCGCGTCCACTGGACTGATCGGCTGGATGCCGAGACCCAGGAATACGATCCCGATCTCGGCGCCGACAGTCACGATCTCTTGGATGTGTTCGATCAATTCACGATGCGCGCAATGAATGCTGGCGCATTGTTCGCCACTGAGCTCCAGCTGGCCACCAGGCTCGACCGTAATGTTCGCGTCGCGTCCGGTAAGAGCGATGATACGCCCACTCTCGCGCTTCGGCTCCCATCCGAAGCGCTCCGACAAACGTTCCAGAACGGTCTCGATGCCACGTTTCCCGCCGAAGGGCGCCGCAGCACCGTTCTCTTGGAGTACTCCGACTTTTTCGTACTCTGTGCCAACCCGCCACTCAGGTTCCGGCTTGGCACCATCCGCGATGTAACGGACGAGATCCTGGACCCCACAAACGGGCTGCTGCGCGGTGGGATCGTCCCCGGCTCTGAATTCCGACATCGGACGCGGGAAGCTACCAGATCGCCTCGGCGTAGCAACGCGTTCCAACGTCACGCGGTAGGTAGGGCGCGGAGCGCGCTACGACTACTTGTCGCATTTCGAAGCACCGCTAGTGTTGTTTTCAATCGGTCGGCACTCGCTCACGCCAAAGAACGCAGCCCCGTAGCCGGTGATGAACGCAATCGGTTCAACGACTTAGGCCGTCAGGCCGCACTGGCATGCGATCTGCTCCGCGTTGGCACACCGACCGGCGATTCTGTCGCCGAGTCGCTTCAAGAGTCAGGAGGAATCCCGATGGAATTGCGTAGCGCAGTGGCGGAAGAGCGGACATCCACTCCCCTCGAGCCCGATACGCTCGTGCCGGCGCAATACTTCGATCGCGTTGGATCCGATGCAGCGTTCCAACCCGAGAAACGACTCATGCTAGCGGTACTGGAGGAAGCGATCGCGACCTTCCAGCGTCACGTGATGGCAGACAATCGGCGCAGCCAGCGACTGGTCGAAGAAGTAGAGAGCTGGACTTCCGGCGTCGAGGCGGATTGGCCGTTCTCGTTCGAGAACGTCTGCGCTGCACTAAATCTGGAGGCGGAATACTTGCGTGCCGGAATGGCGCGCTGGAAAGCCGCCGAGCTGCACCGAATCCGGCAAGGGAAGCCGACGCTCTATCGATTCCCGTTCCGGCGAGTGAACGGGCGGCGTCACAGCATCACCGGACCGCGAGAGTATCTGAAGAAGTCAGCCTGAGGGCCGCTTCGCTGAGCGGAAAGAGCCCCTGCGCCGGTTCCCAGTGGGAATCGGCGCAGGGATCAGTGCCCGAGTGGTGCGGAGCTCGTTGCATCGTCGAAGAAGACCTCGCCGTCGAAGATGAGTGCTTCTACGACGTTGTTCAGCCGATCGAGAGGAGTGCCATCTAGCCGGTAGTGTCGCACGCCTCGCTTCATTGCATCCGACAACTCGACGAGCAGAAAGACCGTCTCGTAAGAGTTGCGAAAGTCCAGGTGCATGTCGCTGAGAAGCGCGGGGCGAGTAGCGCTAGGGGTGGGCTGGCTGAACATGCGGTGGTGTCTCCTCTCGAGGATGCAGACGAGTGCCTGCGCGCATGTTGACCAAGTTCCGTGCCACCGGGAGCAACGGTAACGTGCTTGGAAAGTCGGGGCGGGACCGTGATCTAAAGGTGTGCCGTCGCCTACGCCGCTCTCCTCGAAACGTAAGGGAGAACAGCGGCTTGCGTTTCCACTCCGTGCCCTTGACTGGAGACCAGCCACGTCTCAGGCATTGAGATGTGCACAGGCGATTGCCTGAGCGACCTGCCGTCTGGTCGCTTGATCTCCATCGTGCATAGCTGCGCGGTTTGCGGAAACAATGCGCCGGTACCCGATCCGGCGGATCTTAGGTTACCGGCGCTCTTGCGTCCGACCGGTCGTTATTTGCGGAGGCGTCGATGGAAATCGCGTTCCATACGATCGCTGAATTGCTCCGCACGATCCGCGAGCCGTTCGACGGCTTCGGCAGCTCGCTCGGCGTGTTGCGCGGCCGCCATGGCGCGGTCCGCCGCGAGTTCGGAACGTCGCGCCGGATCTTTCGCGAGATAGGCTTGTTCTATGCGTGCCCGGTCGTCCGGCGCGATCGGTCGATCGAATAGCCGAAGACTCACACGTGGTCTGCCGAGGATAAAAGCGCGCGTGAATGCGACCTCGCGATCGAGACGCAGATAATATAGCCGGATTTCGTAGGCATCGAGTGGAAGTTCGCTATCGACTTCGACCTCTTCCGCCCAGTCAGGATATCCGCGCAATTCGACAAACGCCTGCAACTCCGGGTTGTTCTCGAGTTGCTTCCGGAAGCCCCACTCGCCCAATGGCCGTCCCGGACCCACGGGCACTGAAGTGGCCAGGCACGGGGCCGCAAATCCCACCACAGCCAACGTCGCGATCACCGCCCTCATGACCCTTCGCATTTTGCACCCCCTCGGTTTCGCTCTCGAAATCCTATAACATCCACCTGGAGCGTGTCAGCAACCAAACGTCGTAGCTTGCGATCCCAGCTCGCCATTGGCTACAGTTCCGCCCCACGCGTGAGGCGGGCTACCGGCAGCTGGGTACTCTTGGTTACTGGGGAACCCCCCCCGAGTCTTCTGCGGGGCCGCGGACGATGAGTAGTGGCTACCTTCTGTTAGCGGCGCTGCTCGTATTCTTGAACGCTTTCTTCGTTGCTGCGGAGTTTGCGATCGTAAAGGTCCGAACGACGCGGGTCCAAGAATTGGTACGCGAAGGCGTTCGCGGTTCGACTGCGGTTCAGAACGCCATCAAAGACCTCGACGCTTACCTATCCGCGACGCAGCTCGGAATCACGCTCGCCAGTCTGGCTTTGGGATGGATAGGGGAGCCAGCATTCGCGAGCATCGTCATGCCTGTTCTCGCGGCTCTAGGCGTCTGGTCCGAGAAAGTAGTGCACAGTGTTTGCTTGACGCTCGCGTTCGCCTTCATCACCTTCTTGCACATCGTGCTCGGCGAGCTTGTTCCGAAGTCGCTTGCGATCCGCCGCCCCGAGGAGACCTCGCTCTTCGTCGCACCGCCGTTGCGCCTCTTCTATCGCCTTTTCTACCCCGCCTTGTGGTTCCTGAACGCGTCGTCGAACTTCTTTCTCCAGCTCCTCCGAATTACCCCTGCAACCGAGTCGGAGCTGTCGCACTCCGAAGAGGAACTTCGACTACTACTGGCGGAATCGCATCGGACCGGAACGCTCTCCGCCTCCAAGCGCAAGCTTCTCGAAAACGTTTTCGATTACACACGACGCTCAGCGAAACACATCATGGTTCCGCGCGCCGACATCGTGAACCTGAGTCTGCAGCGGTCACTTGCAGAAAACCTGGAGACCATCCGACAGACGCAACATACGCGCTACCCCTTGTGTACGGAGGACATCGACCACGTGGTCGGGATGATACACGCGAAAGACTTGTTCCAACCGGTTCAGGGGCTCCTCGACAGCGCTGATCTTCTGACTCTCAAGCGCGACATACTGTTTGTCCCGGAAAGCCGGCCACTCGAGGCCTTGCAGCGCGATTTTCAGCAGCGACGCGTCCATATGGCAATCGTAGTCGACGAGTACGGTGGTACCTCCGGGCTCGTTACGTTGGAGGACATCCTCGAAGAGATCGTGGGTGAGATCCAAGACGAGTTCGACACCGAAGCTCCGCGCATGCAGTCGACCCCCGACGGCTACGTGGTAGACGGGTTGGTACTGCTGGAAGAAGTTGCATCTCGCCTGGGATTTACGCTGCCAGAGCAAGAGAGCGCGACCCTCGGAGGGTTCGTGATTGTAAGCCTCGGGCGCATAGCACGAATCGGCGATACCGTCTCACTCGACGGCTACACGGCAAGAGTGGTCGAGATGAAGGGGCGCCGTGTAAGTAAGCTGCTCCTCACGAAAGGCGACCAGCAAGCCACGGCGATGCTGGCGGACACTGTGTGAGATCAGCTCCCGCTCATTGCCGCCAGCATCTGATCGACTCGTTTGCGCGTACGTCTCAATACGCGTACGACCTTCAGCCGTTCACTCTCCGATAGATTCGTCGCATCGAAGGTCCGAAGCTTTCGGTTGACGCGTCTCGCGGCTGCCATCACTTCGCGAGCCCGCGATTCCTCGCTTGGGGACTGTCGTGACTCGCGAAACTTGTGAACCGAAATGTTTGCAAGTTTCACGCGCCGCCACAGTTTGAGCATTTCCGGTTCGGACTGTTGGCGAGCGATCGTCATCAGAATCTCGCGTGACATCCCGGGATACCGGTGGAGCTCCGCTTTCACCTCCGCAGGAAGATGGGTCAACACCAACGTATTCGAGACGTACGGACGACTCTTGTGTAACAGCTGTGCAAGGGCCTGGTGTGTATATCCGTATCTGGCAACCATCGCGCCGAGACCCTCTGCCTCTTCCAGAGCAGTGAGATCCTCACGCTGCAGATTTTCGATCAACGCGATTTCGTTCGGGTCATCGTCCCGCACGATGGCGGGGATGACGGTCAAGCCGGCGGCCTTGGCGGCGCGGAAACGTCGCTCTCCCGCCATGATGAGGTACCCATCGGCGGCTCGTGTGACGATGATAGGTTGAAGGACCCCTCGTTGCCGAACCGAGGCCGTTAGCTCCTCGAGGCTTTCAGGATCCATGAATCGACGGGGCTGCTGCGGGTTTGGATGCAACTGGGAAATCGGTATGGCCGCTAGGAAAATGCGCTGCCCACCGCCAAATCGACCCGCCGCGAACGTCGTGCCTCTGGCTGCTCCAGAAATCGCTTCCACCGCGGCCTCCTTTCCCCACCATGCTGCGACCCAGGAACCGGGAGCTTCGAAGCGTCAGTTGAGACCCTCATAGCGCAAAAGCAAACGGGAACCCAAGAGATTTCTCACGCCCCAAACGCAACGAGGGGCGGGTTCGGTCCCGCCCCTCGTTCGAGTCGATATGCCACAGACCGTGGTCTGAAGCGACTTCAGCCGATTTTCCCCTGCAGGAAGAAGGCGATCACAAGTGCGTACAAGCAGAGAGCTTCCATGAGAGCGAGACCAATGATCATCGGAACGAAAATCCGATCCGCTGAATTGGGATTGCGACCAATGCTTTCCATTGCCGCTGCCGTGGCACGGCCTTGACCGAGTCCGACCCCTAAGGCTGCGATTCCGATCCCGAGACCCGCACCCAGTGCGATAAGTCCGCTGGCATCCGCCGCTGCGCCCTCGGCTGCAAAGCTAGAGCTCGCCACACCGAGCATCCCCAGCACCAAAAAAACGATTCGAACAATCTGCGACATGTACTACCCCTTTCTGGTTGGGATTCGCCTCGTCCCGACACCGCCTCCTCTTATCCTCTCCCACCGGAGGGATCCGGCGAATCGATGGAGCCACTTACGACTAGTGGTCGTGGCTTATCGCCAGCCCTACATAGACCATGGTCAGCAGGGTGAAAACGAGAGCCTGGACCAATGAAACGAAGGTGCCAAGCAAATAGAAGATCACCGGTATTATGAGCTTTGTGAGATCCGTGAAAATCCCGAGCAGGAGATGGTCCGCGAACATGTTTCCATAAAGACGAATCGCCAGGGATGCCGGACGGAACAAATGGCTGAACAGCTCCACGATGATCATCAACGGCGCCAGTAGGAGCAATGGACCGACGAACTGCTTCAGATACGCTATGCCATGTGCCCGCAGGCCGTAGAAATTGTACGCGATGAAGGAGATTACGCCCAAGGCGAGCGTCACGTTGAAATTGTCAGTTGGTGGTGTGAACCCGGGTATGAGCCCAATCAGATTCGACCCGAGAATGAAGACGAACAAGCTCGCGAACAGCGGAACGTATTTCGGACCATCATGGCCGATGACGCTTTCGGATAGGTTGGAGATGAATTCGGTAATGACCTCTGCGATGTTTCGAGCAGAGAAGCCGTCTTCCGGAACCACGGCATCGCCGGCGGAAGCAAGCTGCTGTCGCGCTCGGACAGCGAAGAGGAGCAGCCCCAGCATGACTAACAGGGCGGTTGAGGTATGTGGCTCGAGTAGTGCCAATCCGGGAATCTGCTGAACCCAAGAAAATCCGTGCTCCATTCAAATTTCTCCAGCTCGTAGCTCGGGAGCTCGCAAGAACGTGTCGATCACGATCGAGGCCGGAAGCATGGTGACGCCAATCGCAAACGAGACGCCATCGACCACGCTTGCAGGCAACAGAAGGGCACTCGCCGGTACGAGAACCAAGATCAGCGACTTCGCGAAGGCCATCGAAACGAGGTGACTCTTCGTAACTTGTCGAACGAGAATCATTGCCGCCAACCGTTTGATGACGACGAAGTCCAGCCATGCGGCCAAGCCACCGATAGCTATTCCGGAAGGGCAAGCGAGAGCGGACCGCTGCGCGATGAGCGACGCCACGACAGTCGACAGCAGCACCAACGCCTGGATTCGCTTCAAGCGGAGATTCATTTGAGGTTCTGTAAGTGTTGCAGAGTCTGGATCATTCGATAGAAGCCGATGACGGTGCCGGCTATCGTCATGGCGAGGACCATCCACGGTTGCGTTCGAAACCACGCGTCTAGCGCATTGCCGATGAAAACTCCAGCCACGATGGACGCAATGAACTCGAAGGCAACAGCGGAGTACTTGGCGTAGCGGAAGAACGCTGATTCCCCGCCCTCATTCATCGAAGTGAGCGCAACGTAGACCTCACGGCAGCGAGGAACGCTTCGACGTCGTCGCTGGTGTGCGCAAGCGAGATGAACGCCACCTCGAACGGAGAGGGGGGAAGGTAGAAACCTCGTTCCAACATCCCGAAAAAGAACCGCCGGAACAGCTCTCGGTCGGCCTGGTTCGCTTGCGCCAAATTCGTCGGTGGCTCGATCCCGAAAAAGATCGTGAACATGGACCCGATACGGTGTACCGATCCTCGAATCCCCGCCTCACCCAAGGCGTCGACCAGACCCGCGCCGATTCGCGATCCGTGGCGCTCGAGCTGCGCGTATGCGGAGGCTTCGAGGAGAGTGAGCGTGGCACGCCCGGCCGCCATGGTGACTGGATTCCCGGATAGGGTTCCAGCCTGGTAGACGGGCCCCAAGGGTGCCAGGAGCTCCATCACATCCCGCCTCCCACCGAACGCACCGACTGGGAGGCCCCCGCCAATGATCTTCCCGAGGCACGTGAGATCTGGTTCGATTCCCAGAAGCTGCTGAGCCCCGCCACGGGCAACACGGAAACCCGAAATCACCTCGTCGAAGATGAGGAGAGCACCCGCTGCGCGAGTAACCTCCCGTAGCCGCTCGAGAAACCCATCGGCGGGCGGCACCAAACCCATGTTCGCTGCGATGGGCTCGACGATGACCGCAGCAATCTCGTGACCATAGGCGTGGAGGTAAGTCTCAGCTTCGCTCGAATTGTAGGTGGCCACGAGCGTGCAGGCCGCCACCGCCTCCGGAATTCCAGCGCTGTCCGGTATGCCGAATGTGAGAGCGCCTGATCCTGCGCGAGCCAGCAAGCCGTCCGAATGCCCGTGGTAACAACCCGAGAACTTCAGGATCTTCGAACGCTGTGTGAATGCCCGTGCTACTCGGATCGCCGACATGGTCGCTTCCGTCCCTGAGTTCACCATGCGGATCCGCTCCATCGACGGAATGGAGTCCACGATCATCCGGCCGAGAGCAATCTCTGCGGGTGTTGGTGCCCCGTATCCGAGACCATCGTTCACGGCATCTTGAACGGCAGCGACAACGGACGGGTGCGCATGACCCGCGATCGCTGCCCCCCACGACCCCACGAAATCGCAGTACGTTCGTCCGTCCGCGTCCGTCACTGTCGCGCCCTGAGCCTTGGCGATGAAGAGAGGTTCGCCTTGGACGTTGCGCCAAGCTCGAACGGGACTGTTCACACCACCAGGAAAGAGGTGAGAGGCTTCGTCGTAGAGCTTCGCGGAGAGTGTCATGAAACCTCTGCTGGGGGATCGACCAGCACGGGCAGCTACCATCGCGTTTCTGGGGGGTCAATGTGCAGCAACGCGCCGGTCAGTGACTCGTTTCTGCTTGCCTAGCCACTTCAAAGAGTCTACACCCGCCACTTGCTCGGTGTCAGTTTCGCTCCTGCGAAGTTCGGTTGACCACCCCGATGACGCGACCTTGGTGGCGGCTGGGATGAGCCGTCCTGCACCCGTCGAAGATTCACCCGCGCTTGCGTGGCAACGGGCTCGGGAGATCTTGCTCGCCAAGTTCGGACCAGAGGCCTATCACGCAGGTGTCGAGCCGCTTCGATTCGTCGGTATGGACCTGGACGAGCTTCGTCTGGTCGCACCCACGAACGATGCCGCGAGTTGGATGGCGTTGCGCCATCCCGGCAGTCTCGAAGACGCTTTACGCGCTGCGGGGAGGCCTTGCCGCGTGAGCGTGATCGTCACCGCGCGAGCTCAGGGTGAGTTGTTTCCTGGTGAACCCTCACCCGGCCGACGTCGGCCCATTCGTTTCGGCGCGCTCGTCCCCAGGTACACCTTCGCGACGTTCGTCGTCGGCGCGAGCAATCAGTTCGCGAACGCGGCTTGCAAAGCGGTCGCGGCACAACCGGGCCATCACTACAATCCGCTGTTTCTCTATGGCGGTGTGGGCCTCGGTAAGACTCACCTCGCGAACGCGATCGGCCATGCCACCATCGAGGCGAACCCGGAATCACGCGTTGCGTATCTGAGCGCGGAAGCTTTCATGACGCAGCTGATCACTGCTCTTCGACGTGACCGCATGGACGAGTTCAAGTCGACCTTTCGCAAGATCGACGTTCTCATCATCGACGACGTCCAGTTCCTCGCAAACCGCGAACGAACCCAAGAGGAGTTCTTCCACACGTTCAATGCCCTCCACGAAGCGCACAGTCAGATCATCCTGACTTCGGATACCGTGCCGAAGGACATTCCCGGACTCGAGGAACGTCTGCGTAACCGCTTCGAATGGGGTCTGATTGCGGATCTCCAGCCCCCCGACATGGAGACACGCGTCGCCATCCTCGAAAAAAAGGCGGAGATCGACGGACTGGATCTCCCGCGTGACGTCGCGATCCACCTGGCGTCGAAGATCGATTCGAACGTTCGCGAGCTCGAAGGTTGTCTCACTCGGCTGTCGGCGGTCGCCTCGTTGTCAAAGACGGCGATCACCGTGGATTTCGCTCGACAAGTACTCCACGACCTCCTGCGAGATCGCGCCACGGTCAGCATCGAGACCATCCAGCGCATCGTGTGCGAGCGCTACGGGCTACGACTAACGGACCTCTTGTCGAAGAAGCGCACCCGGAACATCGCGTTTCCACGACAGATTGCGATGTACCTGGCTCGAAAAATGACCGGTGGATCGTTTCCAACGATCGGTGAACGATTCGGTGGTCGCGATCACTCTACCGTGATCCATGCGACGAACAGCATCGACCGGCGACTTAAGGACGATGAACGCCTTCGAGCGTCGCTTGAAGAGCTGGAACGACTTGCCCAGACGAGAGCCTGACCTGTGGATGATCGTTGGATCCTCTGGGGAGGCCGCGTGCGCCTTTGGTGAACTCACGACGGATTCGGCCCCGCTGCGAGCCCTGGCGGTGGCTGCATCCACAGCGACGGTTCGTGATACTCCTGTTGTTCCAACCGCTTGCAACGTCGGTCCACGGATGAGGGATGCCTACTACTACTAGCTCTTCTAATTTACTTCTCTAAGAAGTGTGAGCTAGAAACGCTCGTCAGCAAAGGAACCTCACGATGGATCTACGGGTCGAAAAGAGCGACTTCTTGCAGGGGCTCTACCTTACGCAAGGAGTCGTGGAAAAGCGGAACACGCTTCCAATCTTGGCGAACGTACTGATCGAAACGACTGGTAGTGACATCCAGTTGACGGCAACGGATCTCGAGATCGGTGTTCGCCGATCGTGCAAAGGGAAGGTTGCTCAAGCAGGATCCATTACGTTGAACGCTCGCAAGCTGTACGAGATCGTACGCGAACTTCCCAGTGAAGAAGTCGTGTTGCGTTCCGGTAGCGGCGGCGTCGAGATCACCGGAGGCCGTGCTCGGTACCGGATGCTTTCAATCGATCCCAAAGATTTTCCGAGCATTCCGGCCGCCACTCCAGCTGCGAAGAGGGGTACGGTCGTGATGCAGCTCACGAGCGATGCTCTCGGCGAGATGATCGAGAAGACGCTGTTTGCTGTATCTACCGACGAAACGAGACTGAGTCTCGGAGGCGTTTTCATCGAGAGCATCGAGAAGAACCAGGTTCGAATGGTCGCTACGGATGGACATCGCTTGGCTTTGATCGAGCGGGAGGTTGCCGGAGTAGAGATTCGTCCGGGAGTCATCTTGCCGCGGAAGGGCCTCGTCGAAGCCAAACGTCTCCTCGAAGGTGGAGAAGGCGAGATCAGCTTCTCGATCGGCGGAAACCTTGCACGGATCGAACGAGCGGGAGTCGAGCTGTTTATGCGCCTTATCGAAGGGGAGTTTCCCGACTATCGACAGGTAATACCGAAGGAAAGCAAGCGGCACGTCCGTGTGAGTAGCGAAGACCTGTTGGGTGCCCTACGACGCGTGTCCATCCTTTCGAGTGAGAGGGCGCGAGGCGTCAAGTTACGCATCCAGAGTGGAGTGCTCGAAGTCGCAACGACCAATCCCGACATCGGAGAGGCGCGTGAAGAACTCGAGGCCGACTATGCCGGTGACGAGTTCGCCATTGGGTTCAACGCTCGCTACCTGCTCGACGTACTCTCACTGGGAGGCGTCGTAGGAACCGTCGAGATAGGCCTCACCGACGAAGTGAGCCCTGGAATCCTGCGGATGCAGGAGGACGAGTCCTACTCCTACGTTGTGATGCCGATGCGGCTGTAAACCGTCGACGTAGAAGGCGTAAAGCTTTACGCGCCAGCGCCTCCTTGCTAGTTCTGGGGATGGGGAGGCGGAGCGGTGGAGAGGGCCGTGGGTCGGCTCCGCCCTGTGGGCACCCCAACTCAGAACATCGATCATGGCACAGAACACCTCAGCCGATAGTTCCTCATATAGCGCCGACAACATCAAGGTTCTCGAGGGCCTCGAGGCCGTCCAGAAGCGCCCGGGGATGTATATCGGAGACACCGGGGAACGAGGTCTTCACCATCTAGTATTCGAGGTCGTAGACAATTCCATCGACGAAGCGCTCGGGGGATATTGCGACCGGATCGACGTGACGATCCACGTCGAGAACAGCGTCACGGTCGAAGACAATGGTCGGGGCATACCGGTCGACATCCATCCGACGGAAAAGATATCAGCGGCCGAAGTCGTCCTGACCAAGCTTCACGCAGGCGGGAAGTTCGACAAAGGAGCATATCGTGTATCGGGCGGTCTTCATGGAGTGGGCATTTCAGTAGTCAACGCCCTCTCGGAGTATCTGGAAGTCGAAATACGTCGTGACAACAAGGTCTACTTCCAGCGGTACCGGCGCGGATCGCCCGAGGGTCGACTCCAAGAAGTTGGCACCACACAACAGCGCGGTACCAAGGTGACGTTTAAGCCCGACCCCCTGATCTTCGAGGTACAGGACTTTAGTTTCGATGTACTGGCGCAGAGGCTTCGCGAACTAGCTTTCCTCAATCAAGGAGTCCAGATCTCGTTGCAGGACGAGCGAGATCAGAAGCGTCACGAGTTTCACTACAAAGGTGGCATCGTGGAGTTCGTGGAGCACCTCAACTCCACCAAGACCCCCATCCATCCCGTCATCTATCTGGAAGGCCAGCGAGAGGGCGTCGAAATGCAGCTCGCGCTGCAATGGAACGAGGGCTACTCAGAGAATATTTATGCTTTCGCGAACAATATAAATACTATCGAGGGCGGAACACATCTAGTCGGGTTCAAATCAGCGCTGACACGGACGATCAATAGCTACGCGGCGACGGCCAATCTTAGCAAAAAAGATCAGGAGGCCTTGCAAGGCGACGACTGCCGCGAAGGCGTGACCGCCGTGATCTCGGTGAAGGTTCCCGAGCCGCAATTCGAAGGTCAGACGAAGACTAAACTCGGAAACAGCGAGGTCAAAGGTTTTATAGAAACGTTGGTGAACGAACGTCTTGGCACGTACTTGGAGGAACACCCCGCCGAGGCGAAGCGCATTGTGCAAAAGGGTCTTGAAGCAGCACGTGTTCGAGAGGCCACCCGCAAAGCGAAGGAACTAGCGCGTCGAAAAGGCGCGTTGGATTCCGGGTCACTCCCAGGAAAACTTGCGGACTGTCAGGAGCGAGATCCCGCATTGTCGGAAATATTCATCGTCGAGGGAGATTCCGCCGGTGGATCAGCAAAGCAAGGCCGCGATCGGAAGAATCAAGCAATCCTTCCCTTGCGGGGCAAGATTTTGAATGTCGAAAAGGCTCGTTTCGACAAAATGTTGTCGTCACAGGAAATCCGTACGCTCATCACAGCTCTGGGGGCAGGCGTCGGCAAAGACGGTAAAGATATGGCAAAGTTGCGATATCATACCATCGTAATCATGACGGATGCCGACGTTGATGGCTCGCACATCCGCACCTTGCTCTTGACGTTCTTCTATCGACAATTCGAGGAATTCATCGAAAACGGATTCCTGTACATCGCACAACCCCCGCTTTTCAAGGTTCGCCGTGGAAAGCAGGAGCGATATCTTCAAGATGAGACTGCGCTCGAGGATTATCTGATAGGTCTGGGAACCGAGGACGTCACATTGGAATCGAATGGGACGAGCTTCACTGGTACCCCTCTGAAGGGGATCGTAAAGAGGGCGACACGGCTGGAAAAGATTCTTGATGTCGTCGAGCGGAAGAAGCGACAGCGCGACATCATTCGGGCGATCGCCACGATCGAGGACGATCCACAAGTGTGGCTACGTGATGCGAAGAGGGTGGCGGAAATTGCTCGGGAGATCCAATCGCAGCTCGAAATGACCGGATCGGCGTTGCTACCCGTGACGTTCGTCGTCGAGGACGACTCCGAGCACAATAGTCAGACGATAGTTTTTTCGACGCGCGCGAATGGCGCGAGCCAACGGACGGTCGTAGACATGGAGCTTTGTCAGTCGCCTGAGTTTGAAGAGCTGCGCCGCTTGGCGGATGAGCTGAGGGCTACGGGCACGCCGCCGTTCACCTTGACGATAGGTGGCAAAGTCGTGGCTGCAAGCAGCCTTCGTGAGGCGGTAGATCATATCGTTCGTGATGGGCGAAAGGGCCTCGAGATTCAACGATACAAGGGTCTGGGGGAGATGAATCCGGAGCAGCTTTGGGAAACCACGATGAATCCCGACACGAGGACCTTGCTTCAGGTGAGGCTCGCAGATGCATACACCGCAAATGAGGTTTTCTCGACACTGATGGGCGACGAAGTCGAGCCGCGCAGAAAGTTCATCGAGGAAAACGCGCTAGCGGTGCGGAATCTTGACGTTTGATCTGCGTTCACTGAAGCACACCCAGCCCGTTCATTCCTGATTAACTGCCCCGGTCGGAGCCTTTGGCCCGCGGGCGCCCCGTGTAGTCGAAGGAAACGAGGAAACACGGCATGGAGTCGACGCTCAAGTCCAACAAGATTCCAGTCAACATAGAAGACGAGATGCGGCAGTCCTACATGGACTACGCGATGAGCGTCATCATTCGCCGTGCATTGCCAGACGCAAGGGACGGTTTGAAGCCCGTGCACCGACGTATTCTCTACGCGATGTACGACCTCGGGAACGAATGGAACAAAGGCTACAAGAAATCGGCGCGTGTCGTGGGTGACGTCATCGGGAAGTATCATCCCCATGGAGATTCGGCGGTTTACGATGCGATCGTTCGCATGGCGCAGGATTTCTCCATGCGCTACCCCTTGATCGATGGACAGGGGAATTTCGGTTCCGTGGACGGGGATCCGGCGGCCGCCATGCGGTACACGGAAATTCGTATGGCTCGGATTGCGAGCGAACTGCTAGCGGACATCGACAAAGAGACCGTCGAGTTCAGTCCCAACTACGACGAAACGCTCAAAGAGCCGCGCGTGCTCCCGGCGCGCCTTCCAAACCTGCTGTTGAATGGGAGCTCCGGCATCGCGGTTGGTATGACAACCAACATCCCGCCGCACAACCTCAATGAGTTGGCCGATGCAGTGGTGGCGCTGATCGAAGATCCAGGGATCAGCATTGCCGGACTCATGGAGCACATTCCCGGTCCCGATTTTCCGACCGCCGGATTCATTCACGGGAAGGTAGCAATCCGCGAAGCATACGAGACGGGAAAGGGGGTGCTGCAAGTTCGGGCACGGGCGGCCACGGAGGTAGACAAGAAGAGTGGTCGTAGCAGCATCATCGTTACCGAGATTCCGTATCAAGTGAACAAGGCGCGGCTCCTTGAGCGTATCGCGGAGCTCGTGAACGAGAAGCGCATCGAAGGCATCTACGATCTCCGGGACGAATCGGACCGACAAGGCATGCGGATCGTGGTGGAGTTGAGACGTGAGGCCGTGCCGGAGATCGTCCTGAATCAACTCTATAAGTTGACGCCGATGCAGGAATCATTTGGCATGATCATGCTCGCGATCGTGGAGAATCGCCCGCGGCTTTTGAGCCTGAAGGAGACGCTCCAACAATTCGTTGCTCACCGCATCGAAGTTGTGACCCGACGTACCGTCTTCGATCTGCGGAAGGCGGAGGAGAGGCTGCACATCCTAGACGGACTGAGGATCGCGATCGAGAGTCTCGACGCTGTGATCCAGCTGATCCGCGGTGCGCCTAATCCCCCGGCAGCAAGAGACGGGCTGGTTACAGCGTTCTCGCTCTCGGAGCTACAAGCACAAGCCATTCTCGACATGCGTCTCCAACGGCTCACGAACTTGGAGCGCGAGAAGATCCTGGAGGAACATCGGGAAGTCGAAGCACTGATCGTGAGATTGCGCACGATCCTAGCGGACGAACACGAGATCTCGAAAATAATCGTGGCTGAGATGCATGAGCTGAAAGAGACGTACGGAGACGCACGGCGCACGGAGATCGTCGACGAAGTTGGTGAGATATCCATCGAAGACATGATCGCCGACGAGGACATGGCAGTTACGATCTCGCACGAAGGATATATCAAACGGAATCCAGTTTCGCTGTACAGAGCACAGCGGCGCGGTGGCAAGGGAAAAATCGGTACGACAACTCGGGACGAAGATTTCGTGGAGCACCTATTTATCGCCTCGACCCACAGTTACATCTTGTTTTTCACGACGGTTGGAAAGGTCTACTGGATCAAGGTCCATGAGGTTCCCCAGGCCGGACGGGCGGCGCGAGGGAAGGCCATCGTGAATCTTCTGGAGCTACGGCCGGAGGAAAAGATCTCTGCGTTTCTGCAAGTCCGAGAGTTCCGCGAGAACCAGTTCGTTTTTTGCGCGACGAAACACGGCATCGTGAAGAAGACGGACCTCATGGCCTACGCGAATCCGCGGCCCTCTGGAATCATCGCAATCGGCTTGGACGAGAGCGACGAGGTGATCGGGGTGCACCTCACGGATGGGCAGCAAGAGGTTATCCTGACGACGCGCGACGGCCAGGCAATTCGTTTTCGTGAGGACGAGGTTCGAAGCATGGGCCGGGGCGCTTCTGGCGTGAAAGGAATAACCCTGGAGCCGAATGACGAAGTGGTCAGCCTGGAGATCTTGAGCCCAGGTGCTAGCGTTCTTACGGTGGCGGAAAACGGCTACGGAAAGCGGACCGATATTGCGGAGTATCGGGTACAGGCTCGCGGGGGTAAGGGCATCATTACGATGAAGGCAACCGAGCGAACGGGGGCAGTGATCGGTGTGCAACAGGTCACGAATGACGACAATCTGATGCTGGTGACCAGCACAGGGAAGATCATTAGGCTGCGGGTCGGGGACATCCGGGTGATTGGTCGGAATACGCAGGGAGTGCGGTTGATCGACATCGAGGAGGGAGAACGAGTAGTGAGCTTGGCGAGGCTAGCCGAACAAGAGGATGACGACGAAACCTCTTCGGGCGATGACGAGGGCTCCAGCGAGGAGTGAAGGTGAGATCAGACGTGGCGCTTGCGTAATTTACGCGTACGGGATCGTGAAACCGGCTGCAACGGCATGGCTCGCGCCAAGCGATGGAGCAGCTTTGCCGCCTCATCACACCAAGCAATGTAGTCACGCTCGTAGCGAATGCCTCGGAGCAGCGTGAGGTAAGGACCAAGGCGGTCGCGACTGGCCACGTTCAGGCCGCTCTCGAGAAAGCGTTCGAGCTCTTGGTAGCGTTGGAGCTTGATCTCATGGAGCTCGCGATGTTTGCGAATCAGTTCCAGCGCCTCCGCGTCCGAAAGGAAGCCGCTGCAAAAGGTCTTCAGCATCATCTCGTCTTTTACGCGCTGGGTGCTGGCGGGAATGCGGAGCCATTGTAGGAGTTCGCTTCGTCCGGAATCGTTGAGGGAGTAGATTTTTTTTGTGGGCCGGCCGCGCTGCTCGACGCTGCGGTGAGCGATCTGGCCGGCGCGCTCGAGCCGAGCGAGCTCTTTGTAGATCTGGGGATGTGTCGCGTGCCAGAAATAGCCGACGGACCCGTCGAAGAGCTTCATGAGCTCGTAGCCGGTCAAGGGATCGTGCGCGAGCAGACTCAAGATGGCGTACTTGAGGGACACGTTGCAGGGGCTCCTAGCAGGTCGCGATCTCGCGTCCTATAGGAACGCGGCGGCCAGGGGCATTGCTTGCCATGAATGGATCTATGTGAGACACCCGGCAGCTTGGCGTCGGTCTGCCGGTCGGGGTGACGTCTGCCGAAGGAGGTAAGTCTCGAATGTCGAAGGGTACCTGCAAACAGGATGGTTGTTCGGCGGCAGCCGTGGGCAAAGGCTACTGCGGACGACACTACAAACAGTGGCGGCGGGGTGAGTTGCCCAAGGGGCGATACAAGATCTGCACGGCGGAGGGCTGTCGAAAGCCTCGGGCCACCGGGTCGAAGTGCGAGCAGCACACGAAAGCCAAGACAGCTGGGGCCGAGGGTGGCACAGCGGCCGCATCGGCCTGAGAAATTGACAGCAGCCATCTGCTGTGATGGATAGGCCGGCACCCCATGAAGCGAACCTTTCAGCCTAGTAACACGCGCCGCAAGAGAACCCACGGCTTCCTCGCCCGCATGGCTACGCCTGGCGGGCGGAATGTACTGAAGCGCCGGAGAGCCAAGGGTCGCAAGCGGTTGACGGTCTCGATCCCTCCGAAGCAGCCGCGATGACGGCCCAAGATGGCCAGAACTTTCCGAAGGCGGCGCGCATTCGTCGCCGGCGGGAGTTCTTGTCATTGGGGCGGAGTCGAGAGAAGCGGCGGACGGAGTCCTTCGTTTTTGCGATGCGTCGATCTGGTACCCAGGTCAGACTCGGGATCACGGTCAGTCGGAAGGTCGGCGGCGCAGTAACGAGAAATCTCCTGAAGCGGCGAATTCGCGAGGCGTTCCGTCGGTATTCCACGCGGGATCGCTGCCGCGGCGAGCTCCTCGTCATAGCTCGCAGCGGGGTCGGCGCGGTGCGCTTCGACCTAGTGCAGCGCGACATCGAGGTCGCCCTCGACAGCTTGAGATCCCCCCCGCGCTCGGAAGCGAAGTGAGTCGAGTACAAACGGCTCTGAGGACCGGGTTCGTATTGCCCATCCGTGCTTACCGATGGGCGATTTCGCCAATGTTGCCGCCTGCCTGCCGGTTCTATCCCAGTTGCTCCGAGTACGCGGAGCGGGCGGTGCTGACACACGGAATCTTCCGTGGCATGTGGCTTGGCGCGGCGCGTCTCCTGCGCTGTCATCCATGGTCGCAACCCGGCGTCGACGACGTCCCTACTCTTTCTCGGTGAGCAATGGAGCGACGAGCACTTCTGGCAGCCATTTTGTGTTTGATCGTGCTGGTCGGGTATCAAGAAGCACTTCAGTACCTGTACCCGCCGTCGTCTGAGGTTCCCGTTTCGCCCTCGGCCAGCCCGGGTTCGACTGCATCGGCAACGCCGAGCGCACTAAGTCCAGAGACGGCAGCATCGCAAGAAGAACAAGCAGAAAAGGCTGTTGTCGAATCCGGCGGGTCAATAAGGGTCGAGACCGATCTTTTTTCCGCCCTGATTTCTCAAACCGGCGGGCGCGTTACCAGCCTGAGGCTCAAGAAATTCCGAACGTCCGTAGGTGCGGATAGCGAGCCCCTCGAGATGGTCCAAGTTGGTCCTGCCGTACCGGCTCCATTGGGAATCCGATTGGTGTCCGACGATGGTAAGACGGTCGTAGATGATACTCGTGTGGCATACAGCACCGACGAGACCGAGATCTCGGTGCATGGATCGGAAAAGAAGAGCGTCATTCTACGAGGAACGATGCCGTCAGGCACGCTCATCGAAAAAAGGCTCGCGTTTTCCGGAACGGCCTACCCCATAGAAGTCGAAGTCTCGACACCGGATGAGGCACCCCAATCGACCCGCATCGGGCTCGGATGGCGACATCAAATCGTCGAGCCCATGCGGGGCGATCCGGAGACTCGTTACAGGGGGACGCTGGTTCTGGAGGACAAGAAGGTAGTGCGGGACTTGGCGACAAGTCTCGCCAAGTCCCCCGCCAAGAGCTTCCCATCACCGGTCGGATGGGTTGGCTACGGTGATCACTATTTCCTAACGGCGCTTCTGCCAGACGATCCGGGACAGGCTCGTGCCACCGTAAGCCCGGAAGACGGTGGAGTCCAGCTGCTGCTGACGAGCCCGCGTGGGCACGGGTCGACCACGCACTTCACCGTATATGTCGGCCCTAAAGACGTTGCGGTTCTCGAAACGGTTGGTCACCAACTGGAGCGGGCGGTGGATTTCGGGTGGTTTTCATTTCTTGCAATTCCACTCGTGCGCCTGTTGAAGGTGTTTCACGGAATCACCGGCAATTACGGTGTCGACGTCATTCTTCTCACCATTTTGATCAAGGTTCTGTTCATTCCGCTCACGAATCGGAGCATGAAGTCGATGCGGGACATGCAGCGACTTCAGCCGCAGATGGCCAAGCTCCGCGAAAAGTTCAAGGACGATCGCGAGCAGTTGAACAAGGAGATGATCGAGCTCTATCGACGGCATCGAGTGAACCCCCTTGGGGGCTGTCTGCCGATGTTGCTCCAGTTTCCAGTCTTCATCGGCCTCTATCAGGCGTTGGGCCAGGCTATCGAGCTCCGCCACGCGCGGTTTGCCTTCTGGGTGCATGACCTGTCGGCTCACGAATGTTACCCGTGGCCCGGACAAGGCACGGTCAGCGGATGCAACGAGTTCGCCATCCTCGGATTTCCGATCCCGATCCTGGTGTTGCTGATGGGTGTTAGCATGATCTTGCAACAGTACCTCTCTCCGTCGAGCGGTATGGATCCGACGCAGCAACGCATGATGATGATTCTCATGCCAGTAATGTTCACCGTGATGTTCATAAACTTCCCATCGGGGTTGGTGCTGTACTGGCTCGTCAACAACGTGCTCACCATCGCGCAACAATGGTGGTCGAATCGTGCACCTTCGGCTGTTACATCGTCGGCGTAGCAGTCTACTTCCGCGCGCCGTCAAGGCTCCTACCCGGATCGACGCTTCGTCGTGATGCTCGAAGGCGATACGATTGCTGCGATCGCTACCGCTCCAGGTTCGGGCGGTGTGGCGATCATCCGCGTGAGCGGCACGGACGCTTTTGCGATCGCTTCAGAGATCTTCCGGCGTCGCGGGGGCACGGGTGTTCCCCTTTCCCGGCGCATCTATGTGGGACGGATTTACAAT
The DNA here is from genome assembly GCA_963774015.1 of uncultured delta proteobacterium. GTDB lineage: Bacteria > Desulfobacterota > Binatia > UTPRO1 > UTPRO1 > UTPRO1. Next base: position 89,657 of record CAVZDH010000009.1, on the reverse strand, counting down.
ATTGGTGGTAACGAGATGCTCGATGAGGTGATCGCTTTCGGTATGCGAGCACCGCAGAGCTACACCGGCGAGGACGTTGTCGAGATCCAGTGCCATGGCGGGTCTTTGGTCAGCCAGCGGATTCTTCAACGGGTCTTAGCGGCCGGGGCTCGTCCGGCCCAGCCAGGCGAGTTCACCAAGCGGGCTTTCCTGAATGGCCGAATGGACCTTGCTCAGGCGGAGGCCGTGGCAGATCTAATCGGGGCTCGAAGCGAGGCCGCCCGGCAACTAGCGTCGTCGCAGCTCCAGGGAACCCTTTCGAGCAGGGTCGAGTCGTTGCGAGGTGTTCTTCTGCAGGCGCGGGCGGTTTGCGAGGTGTCGCTGGATTTTCCCGACGAAGAGGTTCCGGAGGTCGACGACGGCAGCATCGCTGAGCGAGTGAAAGCGGTTCGCGAGGACCTCGAAGCATTGGCAGCGACGTTCGACCGCGGCCAGCTCCGGTATGGAGGGACTCGCGTCGCGTTGGTCGGCCGGCCGAACGTGGGAAAGTCCAGTCTTCTGAACGCGCTGGTTGGGCGTGACCGTGCGCTGGTCACTCCGATCGCGGGCACGACGAGAGACGTGATCGAGGCTCAAATGGTGCTAGGAGGGGTTCCCGTCATGCTGATGGATACTGCCGGTATCCGAAGCGCAAACGATCTAGTCGAATCGATGGGGATCGCTCGAAGTCATGGCGCTGCTGTCGATGCAAAGGCCATCGTAGCAGTGTTCGACGGCAGCGTCCCGCTCCAACCAGAGGACGCACAAGTCGCAGATCTCGTCAGGCGGCGGCCCTGCGTTGCGGCCGTCAACAAACAAGATCGGGATCAGAACCTGACCGATGAAGATGTGAAGACGCTCCTTGGAGACGTACGAATCGTCGGCGTCAGTGCGGCAACGGGGGCCGGGATGCAGACGCTGGGGGATGCCATATCCGAGCTCATCCTTGGAGCCGAAGCGGACGGACGCGACGATGAGGTGATGATCTATCGGGTAAGACACCGCGACGAGGTCGGACGCGCGATCGATGATCTCGCCCGAGCTGAAAAGGCTCTCTGCGAGCATGCACCGCTCGAGTTGGTTGCGACGGACCTCGCGGCCGCTGCAACGGCGCTTTCCGGGATCGTTGGGCACATCACGACAGAGGACGTCCTCGATCGTGTGTTTGCCGAATTCTGTCTCGGAAAATAAGGTTCGGCGCCGAACCATGCGCCAGCACTATGAGGTGATAGTCGTCGGTGCTGGACATGCCGGCATAGAGGCGGCGCTGGCAGCGGCACGCACCGGGTCTAGGGTTCTGCTGCTGACCCAAAACATCGACCACGTAGGACAAATGTCTTGCAATCCTGCAATAGGCGGGATCGGCAAGGGGCATCTCGTCAAAGAAATCGATGCATTAGGTGGCGAGATGGGTCGCGCTATTGATGAAACTGGAATTCAATTCCGTACGCTCAACACCAAAAAGGGTCCGGCAGTAAGAGCGACACGCGCCCAGGCGGATAAGGCATTGTACCGGGCGCGGATGAAACGGGTAGTTGAGACCTATCCGGGCGTGGTAATTCGCCAAGCGAGCGTGGAGAGACTCCGTATCGAGCGCGGCAAAATACTCGGCGTAGAGTCGGGACTCGGCGAGGTTTACTCAGGGACTGCTGTCGTGCTCACGACGGGTACTTTCCTAAGAGGGTTGATCCACATCGGCACGAGGAACTTTCCCGGGGGGCGGTCTGGAGACCATGCTGTTCACGGGCTGAGCAGTAGTCTCTCTGGGGCCGGATTCATCCTCGGACGGTTGAAGACCGGCACGTGTCCGCGGCTGGATCGTCGAACCATAGACTTTCAAGGCTTGCTCGAGCAGCCTGGCGACAGCAACCCTGCCCCCTTTTCGTCGTACGACTCAGTGATTCGGCAACCTCAAGTACCTTGTCACATAACGTACACGACTCAACAGACGCATGAGATCGTACGAGGGTCCCTCTCGGAGTCCGCGATGTTCTCCGGGAACATCAGCTCTCGTGGCCCACGCTATTGTCCGTCCATCGAGGACAAAGTGGTCCGGTTCGCCGAGAAAGAGAGACACCAGATTTTCTTGGAACCCGAAGGTCTGGACACCATCGAGATCTACCCCAATGGCCTATCGACTAGCCTTCCGCTTGCTGCCCAGATCCGTTTGGTTCACTCGATTCCTGGGTTGGAGCGAGCTGAAATTATTCGGCCGGGGTACGCAATCGAATACGACTACGTCGATCCTCTTCAGCTTCGGTCTTCACTCGAGACTAAGCTGGTATCCGGTCTCTTCCATGCTGGGCAGATCAACGGAACGACTGGCTACGAGGAAGCTGCGGCCCAGGGATTGATGGCCGGGTTGAACGCAGCTCGCTTCGCGCGAGACGAGTCACCGATTACCATCGGCCGAGACCAAGGCTACATTGGCGTCATGATCGACGATCTAGTGACTCGTGGTGTGGGCGGCGAACCGTATCGTATATTTACATCTCGTGCCGAGCACAGATTGCATCTGAGAGAGGGAAACGCGGACGAACGCCTGGCGCTTCTCGCCTATGAAGTAGGTTTGATCGACCGACGACGCTACGAACAGGTGCTGAACAAGCAGCGTGCTATCGAGGTCGAAATCGACCTTCTGCAGTCACTAGGTCTGATCGATGAGCTTCGGCGCCCCGGAACGAGCTTCAGTGATCTCATCGGGAAACGACCCGAGGGTTTGCGACTTCCCGACAAGAGAGTAGAGAACGAAGTCGAATGTCGCATAAAATACTCCGGATACATTGCCAGACAGGACCGCGAGATCGCTCGCCTGAAGTCACTGGAATCCGAAGAGCTTCCGGAAGGGATGGACTATGCTGCGGTTTCGTCGCTGTCCCAGGAAGTCCGGGAGAAGTTGGCGCGAGTGAGGCCAACGACACTTGGCCAGGCATCGAGGATACCAGGCGTGACTCCGGCTGCGATCGCCATTCTCTCCGTACTGTTGAAGCGTCGAAGCTTTCGTGAGGTTGGCGAGCCTTCGATTCCTCGAGCGTGATAAAGAGCATTTGGTCTGTGGCGCCGCTGGCCTTGGCGCAGAGGTCGGGCAAGATGCCGTTGCGAGCTTCGCTCGCTTCGCGGACATTCTAGATCTTTGGACTCGCAAGATGAATCTAGTGTCCTGCGGGTCCGCCGGTGACCTCATAGATCGCCATGTACTTGATTCTTTGGCCCTGACCCCGGCCTTACCCCCAGAAGGCTCAATAGTTGATCTCGGATCGGGCGCTGGTTTTCCTGGCCTTCCCTTGGCAATCATTCACCCCCACCTGACATTCGTTTTGGTCGAATCGCGCCAGCGCCGAGCAAGCTTCCTGAAAGAGGTCAAGCGGACACTTGGACTTCGAAACGTCGAAATTTTGGGACAGCGAGCCGAGCAGGTTCCAGGCCCGCTTGAACATCGGGCAGCGGCAGTCGTCGCACGCGCCGTTTGGTCTGACCACACGCTGATCGAGATTGCCGAGAAATGGCTGCAGCCGGACGGCGTGATCTTCTGGATGAGGTCGGAAAGCCAAGAGGAATTGCCCGGGGTGCTTGGATTTCAGCGCCGGCAATTGCTGCGATATCGAATCGGCAAGCAAGCGCCTCGTCGAGTGGAGATCTTCACGCGGGCCCACTGTTTCACGTGAAACAAGAAGGGGAGATGGATGATGGATGTTTCACGTGAAACAGTCGGTGGTCCTTTCCGTGCAGGCTGCTTTGTGCTACGCGCAGCGACGGCCTGAGCAGTGCGGAGGTGTTTGTGGGAAGGGTCCTAGCGGTCGCAAATCAAAAGGGCGGAGTCGGGAAGACTACCACGGCCGTGAACCTCAGTGCTGGCCTCGCGCTCACCGGCCACTCAACGTTGATCGTAGATCTGGATCCGCAAGCAAGTGCGACCAGTGGCCTCGGCATTCATCCACAGGAAGTGTCCGCTTCGGTGTACCACGCCCTGATCGGTGAGAAATCCGTCGACGAAATAGTCCGGCAAACACAGGTCGAGAACCTTTCGATAATGCCGGCTAGCCGAGACTTGATCGGCGCTGAAATCGAGCTAGTTCCGCTCCCCCGACGGGAGTTCAGGCTGCAGGAGGCCCTGTCGACCCTAAGAAGACGGTTCGATTTCATCATCATCGACTGTCCTCCATCTCTCGGGCTCCTTACGGTAAATGCACTGAGCGCTGCTGACGCCGTCCTGATTCCCCTGCAATGCGAATACTATGCGCTTGAAGGCCTTAGCGCGTTGCTCGACACGATCGGATTCATTCGGCAGGGTCTAAATCCATCGCTAGGGATAGAGGGCCTTTTGTTAACGATGTTTGATACTAGAAACAGCCTCGCTCACCAGGTCGTCAACGAGGTACGCCAGCATTTCCACGACCAGGTATTCAAGGCTGTAATTCCTAGGAATGTGCGGTTGAGCGAGTGCCCGAGCTACGGCGTTCCAGCGATGGTATACGATGCGTCCTCACGGGGCGCAAAAGCTTACGCCGCGTTAACCCAAGAGCTGGTTCAAAACATTGTTGGGAGATAGGGGCATGCGTAAGGCGCTCGGGCGTGGACTCGACGCTCTCATACCGGGAGCTGGCAAGCAGACACCCCCGACCGAGGCGTTGAGCGATGATAGTAACGCCCCAGATCTCCTGGTCGCCCTCGACAAGATTCGCCCGAACCCGCGTCAGCCGCGTATCGCGTTCGACGAAAGTGCGCTTGCCGAGCTGTCGGCCTCGATCCGCGTACAGGGCATCATCCAGCCACTCTTGGTTCGGAGGATGTCTGGGGGCGACTTCGAGTTGGTTGCTGGCGAGCGTCGTCTTCGTGCGGCTGAACGCGCCGGCCTGACTCACGTTCCGGTTTTCGTACGCGACCTATCGGATGGCGAGAGCCTCGAGCTGGCCCTCGTTGAGAATCTGCAACGAGATGATCTTTCTCCGTTGGAAGAGGCGGCAGCTTATCAGCGCCTCATCGATGAATTCGGCCACACCCAAGAGGAGGTTGCCGGCCGCGTCGGAAAGAGCAGGCCCGCCGTGGCGAACGCGCTACGCCTTCTGCGGCTGCCAGAGTCCATCAAGCAAGATCTTGCTCGGGGCCGCTTGACCGCCGGTCACGCGCGCGTACTGCTTTCCATCGACGATCCGGATGCGCAGCTGCGGACCGCCAAGAAGATTCATGCCCGCAAGCTGTCGGTTCGAGACGCCGAGCAGCTTGCCGCTGCGCGGAAGCCGAATCATCGTCCGGTCTCCCGCGACCCGCATCGGTCTTCTTTGGAGCGCGATCTCTCGTCTGCACTTGGCACGCGAGTGCGCATCACACCGAAGGGCCGTGGGGGCAGGATCGAGATCGAGTTCTACTCGCCCGAGGAACTGCAAGGTCTCGTCGATCGCATTGGAAATCGGGCCGGGTGATGGCCGGAGCTTAGTCAGCACCCCCGGGGCCTCGGGATTTTGACAAGGCCCAAGAGGCGGTGCTAAGACGACGCGGTTTTGGGTCGGCCAAGCAGCGAGCAGACCGTCGAAAGGAAGCCCTCTATGGCGCTCTTCGGCAAAGAGAATCGCGATCGGAACGATCGCTTCGAGTCGCAGGAAATCCGCACCGCGATCGAGGAACCCCCTCGGATAGAACGTGAAAGCCTCGACAAGGAGGCTGTTCCTGCGGCCGTGGCTGGAGAGGTGAACGCATACCTTGGCAAGGGCAGCCGCGTCACCGGCAAGCTCAATTTCGAGGGAACCGTTCGCGTCGATGGTCAAGTGGAGGGCGAGATTGCTGCCCAAGACACTTTGATCGTCGGAGAGCCGGCAATCGTGAACGCTCAGATCATCGGGAACTGCGTCATCATCAAAGGGCGCGTGACCGGCGACATTACGGCACGCAAACGGGTCGAGATTCGCGCCCCAGGCAAGTTGTTTGGCAATGTCACGACGCCGAGCCTGATCATCCAAGAGGGTGTTATCTTCGAAGGCCACTGCTCCATGGGCGGCGCAGAAGCCTCGAAGGCCGATCGCAAGGTCACGCCGTTCCCCAAAGACGAAAAGGGATCCGACGGAGCCGTGCTGAAGGCCCATTCCGAGGGTCTGAAGTAGCTTTCGGCCTTCGATCCCAACGAAGCTTTGCGTCCCCGATGCTGTTGGTCCTCGGTGTCAAGCCGGGGCCGTCCGCATCTCTACCCGTAACCGCGACAGTGACTCCGTGATCAAGCTTCCTCCAGACATAACCTTTGTTATCCAATTCGTCGGCTTCCTCGTTTTTTGGCAGCTGATGCGGGTTGTGCTCTTTACCCCGATGCAACGAGCGCTCCAGCGGCGCGCGGAAAGCACGGATGGAGCTCGAACACGCGCGGAAGCTCTGGTCGCGGAAGCGGCACAGATAGAAGCTTCCATTCGGGCGGGCCTCGCGGAGGCACGGAGGCTCGGAGCGAGCGCTGCCGAAGCAATACGGCGCTCGGCCGAAACGGAAGAACACGGCATCCTCGAGCGCTATCGAGCGGAAGCAGGGGAAATACTCGATCGTGAACGTGCATCGACCGAGGTCCAAGTCCGAGATGCGAGAGGGCCCCTTCAGGGCGAGACGTCACGGTTGGCTGAGAGCGTCATCGTGCGGGTATTAGGGCGGGCCGCGTGAAAGGGCTTGCTCGAGTCGCATGGCTCGCGCTCTTCACGTCGATCGTTGTCGGCTCGTCGCCGATGACGATCGTTCCGCGTGCGAGCGCCCAAGAGCATCACGAGGTCACGGCGGGCGCGAATCACGAAGCCTCGGGACATCATGCCCCCGTGTTGGCTGACCTCCTGTTTCCGACCATCAATTTCGCCGTCTATCTTTTCATCGTGATTCGCTTCGTCATCCCCGCCATGCGGGAGTACCTGCGCCGTCGGCACTCGGAGATGATTCAAGCCCAGACCGACTCCGCCCTAGCGCTCTCACGAGCGCAGGCGGACCTGGCCTCGAGCAAAACACGACTCACTGGTCTGAAAGCCGAGGCGGAAGGCATCCGAGAAGACCTGCTTGCCATAGCCACCCGGCAGGCCGAACGCCTCAAAGTACAGGCCGAAGAAACGGGAGCGCGCCGCCTCGCGGATGCGGCGTTGCTTGCCGAGCAGGAACGACGACGGGCTTTTGCGAGTTTACGCGCGGAGCTCGCAGCGGATGCAACGCGCCTTGCGGAGAGCAGGATACGAACGGCGCTGACCTCCGATGACCAGCGACGATTCGTTCAGCAGTTTCTGAAGGAAGCCTCGGCTCGATGAGGCCCGACGCTATTGCACGTCGTTACGCGCGAGCGCTGTTCGCACTTGCGAAGACGCAGGGCTGCTTGGATGCGGTCGACACCGCCCTAGGTGTCGTGACCGATGCGCTTACTCAGCCGAGCGTGATGCGAGTTCTCACGGGACCAGTGCAGCGTGACCGCAAGCGTAGTCTTCTGCTCGAAATCATCGACAACGCGAATGCACCAACAGTCGTTCGCGACTTCTTTCTCCTGCTCTCCGATCACGGGCGCCTGCGCCACGCCGAGGTGATCCGTACGGTCTTCGATGGTCTTCTCGACCGGGAGCGCGGAATCATTCGTGCGGTGATCCGTAGCGCTACGGCACTAGCCGGCGACGTCGTCGACGAGATCACACAAGCGTTCAGTACCATCACTCGTGGGCAAGTAGTGGCGAATGTCGAGGTCGATCCCGAGCTCATCGCTGGCGTGATCGTCGAGGTCGAAGGCCGTGTCTACGACGGCAGCCTGCGTACGGAGCTCGGCAAGCTCCAGCATCAAATGGCGACTGCTAGCTGAACACTCAGAAAGGAACCACGAATGGAGATTCGCGCCGCCGAGATCAGCGAGATCATCAAACAGCAGATCGCTGACTACAACCGAGAGCTCGAAGTCCGAGAGACCGGAGTGGTGCTCTCTTGCGGCGACGGCATCGCCCGCATCTATGGCCTCGACAAGGCGGCCGCAGGCGAGCTTCTGCAGTTCCCCCACGACATCTTCGGTATGGTGCTCAACCTCGAAGAAGACAACGTAGGTGCTGTCCTTTTCGGTGAGGCCCGGGCCATCGGCGAAGGCGACGAGGTTCGACGCACCGGTCGCATTGCCGAAGTTCCGGTCGGACAGGGCCTGCGTGGTCGCGTCGTCAACGCGCTCGGTCTGCCGATCGACGGTAAAGGCCCGATAGCGAGCACCGAGAATCGCCGCATCGAGTTGAAGGCCCCGGGCATCGTCGCGCGTCAACCGGTGAAGGAGCCGCTCCAGACGGGAATCAAGGCGATCGACACCATGATTCCCATCGGACGCGGCCAACGCGAGCTCATCATCGGTGATCGCCAGACGGGTAAGACCGCCGTCGCGCTCGACACGATCGTCAACCAACGCGGTGGTGACGTCACGTGCATCTACGTCGCCATCGGTCAAAAGCGTTCCACCGTCGCGCAAGTCGTCGAGAAGCTCGCGCAAGTGGGGGCGATGGAATACACGACGGTCGTCGCCGCGACGGCATCGGAGTCGGCACCGCTCCAGTTCATTGCTCCGTACAGCGGTTGCGCGATGGGCGAGTACTTCCGCGACAGCGGCCAGCATGCGCTCATCATCTACGACGATCTTTCGAAGCATGCGGTGGCGTATCGGCAGCTGTCGCTCCTGCTCCGCCGGCCACCGGGTCGTGAGGCATTTCCCGGCGACGTTTTCTACCTCCACTCGCGTCTCCTCGAGCGCGCCGCGAAGATGAGCGCCGACCGAGGCGGAGGCTCCCTGACGGCCCTTCCGATCATCGAAACGCAAGCCGGTGACGTCTCTGCGTACATTCCGACGAACGTCATCTCCATCACCGATGGTCAGATCTATCTCGAAAGCGATCTCTTCTATTCAGGCGTGCGCCCCGCCGTGAACGTCGGCCTTTCGGTCTCGCGCGTGGGCGGCGCAGCCCAGATCAAGGCGATGAAGCAGGTGGCGGGCACGCTTCGCCTCGACTTGGCACAGTTTCGTGAGATGGCGGCCTTTGCGCAATTCGGTTCCGACCTCGATGCGTCGACGCAGAAGATGCTCGCACGAGGTGTGCGGCTGGTCGAGATTCTGAAACAGCCTCAGATGCAGCCACAGCCGGTCGAGAAGCAAGTACTGATCGTGTACGCGGCGACCAACGGCTTCATTGATTCACTTCCTGCCGAAGCGATGCATCGCTACGAATCCGAGTTGTTCGACTTCGTGGAGAGCAAGCACTCGCAAGTTCTGACGGCGCTTCGTGAAAAGCGAGAGCTCACGAATGACGTGAAGGCGCAACTGAACGCCGTCCTCGACGAGTTCAAGGGTCGGTTCGCCGTCTGAGATGGCGAGTCTCAAGGCCATCCGTAAGCGGATCGTTTCCGTCCGCAATACGCAGCAGATCACGAAAGCCATGAAGATGGTCGCGGCGGCCAAGCTCCGGCGCGCCCAGGAGGCCGTGATCCAGTCGCGTACCTATGGAGAGAAGCTCGGGGAAGTAGTCGCCGGGCTCGCTTCCGAGAGCTCGCTACGAGAGCACGCGCTGGTCCGTAAGCGCACTCCCGAGAATCGAGTGATGCTCATCGTCCTCACCTCGGATCGCGGTCTCTGTGGGGGGTTCAACACCAATCTCATTCGCCAAGCGGAGAAGTTTCTCGCCGCGCCGGATCGGGCAGCCGTTCTCGGAACGGTTGGGCGCAAGGGATACGACTTCTACAAGCGCCGATCCGTCGAAATCGTCGAGCACGTCACGGCTACGAGCGCGGCACCCATCGAGTTGGCGCGTGAGATCGTCGCGCGCGCCATGGCACGTTTCGTCGATGGCGAGGTCGATGCCATCTATCTGCTCTTCAGCCGTTTTCGGTCGGCGATCTCCCAAGTGCCGACGGTCGAAGTGCTGCTTCCCATCGCGGCACCAGCCGCAAACGAGAATCCCCGCGAATACTTGTTTGAACCCGATCGGGGTGCCGTCATCGAAAGCCTGCTGCCCCGCTACGTCGAGGTGAAGGTGTTTCAAGCCGTGCTCGAATCGATCGCGAGCGAGCACGGAGCGCGGATGACCGCGATGGAGAGCGCCAGCAAGAACGCGAGCGAAATGATCGAGAGTTTGACGCTCGAGATGAACCGAGCCCGGCAGGCGACGATCACCAAAGAGTTGATGGAGATCGTCGGCGGCGCCGAAGCGCTCAAGGGCTGACCAGGAGGATCGTCGTGGCAACGAATGGTTCGGGGAACGTCGGGAAGATCACGCAAGTCATCGGTGCCGTCATCGACGTCGAGTTCGATACGGGTAAGTTGCCGCCGATTCTCAATGCCCTCGCCGTTACCAACCCGGCGATCGACGAGCGGGAGGACAATCTGATCCTCGAGGTGGCGCAGCATCTCGGAGAGCGTACCGTTCGTTGCATCGGCATGGACACGACGGACGGGCTCGTCCGTGGGATGTCCGCCCGCGATACGGGCGACAGCATCCGCATGCCGGTCGGCGAAGCGACACTCGGCCGTATTCTCAATGTGATCGGCGAGCCCGTCGACGGCATGGGTCCCGTGAACGCCAAGACCACGCTCCCCATCCATCGCGAACCGCCGGAGTTCGTCGACCAGGCGACTGAAGTTCAGGCGCTCGAGACCGGCATCAAGGTCGTCGATCTTCTGTGTCCCTATGCACGCGGCGGTAAGATCGGTCTCTTCGGCGGCGCCGGCGTCGGCAAGACGGTCATCATTCAGGAGCTGATCAACAACGTTGCCAAGCAGCATGGAGGCTACTCGGTATTCGGTGGCGTCGGAGAGCGGACGCGTGAAGGCAACGACCTCTGGGCCGAAATGAAGGAATCGGGCGTCATCTCCAAAGCAGCCCTCGTCTATGGCCAGATGAACGAGCCGCCCGGGGCACGGGCTCGTGTCGCACTTTCGGCTCTCACCGCGGCCGAGTACTTCCGCGACGTCGAAGGCAAAGACGTGCTGCTCTTCATCGACAACATCTTTCGGTTCACCCAGGCCAACTCGGAGGTGTCGGCGCTTCTCGGTCGCATGCCGTCCGCGGTCGGTTACCAGCCCACCCTCGCTACCGACCTCGGCGAGCTTCAGGAGCGCATCACGTCCACCAAGAAGGGCTCCATCACGTCCGTGCAGGCAATCTATGTTCCCGCCGACGATCTTACCGACCCGGCACCGGCAACGACGTTCGCACACTTGGATGCAACGACGGTCTTGTCACGGCAGATCGCCGAGCTCGGCATCTATCCGGCAGTCGATCCGCTCGACTCCACGTCGCGGATCCTCGACCCGACGATTCTCGGCGAGGATCACTACAAGACGGCGCGTGCCGTGCAAGAGATTCTGCAGCGCTACAAGGATCTCCAGGACATCATCGCCATTCTCGGCATGGACGAGCTCTCGGAAGACGACAAGCTGACCGTCGCACGCGCGCGCAAGGTCCAGCGATTCCTCTCGCAACCGTTCCACGTCGCCGAGGCCTTCACCGGGAAGCCGGGCGTGTACGTGAACACCAAAGACACCATCAAGGGCTTCCAGGAGATCGTCGACGGCAAGCATGACGACATTCCCGAGCAGGCCTTCTACATGCAGGGCACGATCGAAGACGTCATCGAGAACGCCAAGCGCATGGCGGCGTAGCAGTCTTTGCGATGGCCTCGACTAACTTCCAACTCCGCATCGTGACGCCGGAACGTCTTCTTCTCGACGAAGAGGTCGAGGAAGTCATCGCGCCTGGTGCTGCTGGCGAGTTCGGCGTGCTTCCCGACCACATTGCGTTCTTGACCACGCTCGCACCAGGACGGTTGATCTACCGAACCGGCAATCAGCGCCACGTCGTTGCGATCTTCGGGGGATATGCCGAGGTCTCGGACAACGTGATGACGGTCCTCGCGGACGGCGCGGAGCCGGCTCGGCAGATCGATCTCGAAGCGGCCCGACAAGCGCAGCAAGAGGCCGAAACAGTGCTTGCAGCCATCGACGTCGATGCTCCGGAGTTCCCACTCGCGCGTCGAACGCTGGATCGGCAGTCAGCGCGCGTCGCCGCAGCTGCCGAGAAGATCTAGCGTTCGCGAGGCGTCGGCGCGGTGAGCGGATCCGTCGCCGGGAGACGTAGATTGCGCACCACCTGCCCGGGACGTCCAATCGGGGGGAGCTCGCGGCCATCGACCGACACGGTGACGCCACCGGCATTGCCGATCGTGAGCACGAACCTCTGGGCACTCCATTGCCGAGATTCTCCGGCGCGGAGCAAGTACTGCTTTGCGGCTTGATCGTCGACGCCGAGCGCGAGCCAAGCCTCCTCGGTGGCCACGATCGTCAGCGCGTGTGCGTCCGTCGTCGGGACGCTCGTGGTCGCCGCAGCGGGCGTGCTGGACGTCGTTGATGACGGCATCGCGGTCGCCGCGACCACGACCTGCGCCGACCCGGCCGCTGCCGTGAGCTCCGCTCTCGGCGTGGGCGACGGCTCCGTGAGGGGAATCGGAGCGGTTGCATCGCTCGAAACGGCCTCGTCGAACACCGGCCTGTCCCGCGCCTGCCGAAGCAGCAACATCGCGGCGACGGCGATCGCTGCGACCACGGCGACCGGCTTCCACAACGCGGCGGTGCGCGAACGGTAGGCCAGCCGCACAGGGGCAGCAGCCTCGGACGCCGCATGCTGCACCATGCCCAAGAACTCGGGCAGCATCTCCTCCGCATCGATCGCCATGAAGCCGGCGTACTTACGAAAGAACGGAACGAGGTACAGCTCGTCGGATACCCCGATACGGACGTTCGATTCACCTTCCAGAAGACGGACGTACTGAACGGGAATCCCGGCCGAAGTCGCAGCCTGTTCTACGGAGAGGCCGCGCTTTTCTCGTGCGTTCCGGAGCGTTTCAGCGATCCGGTTGCGCTCGAACATGGTCCCCGACCATAGCGACGGTATCGACCGCGCGCCAGCGTTCGTGCCGCATGGCGGGGCGCTCGATAGCGTCTTGACACACCGACCGTACAATACTAAACGTTCAGTATGTCGCAGCGAGCGACTGCTACCCGGCGATCCTCTTCCGGCCGAACGGGCACGCCGCGTCCGAAGAGTACGGGCCGCGGTCGGAAGGAATTGATGGCGATCGCGATCGATTGTTTCGCACGCTACGGGTACCAAGGAACGTCGATCGACCGCATCGCGAGCGCCGCCGGAGTGACCAAGGGCGCACTCTACTATCACTTCCGCGACAAGGAAGAGTTGCTCTTCGAAGCGGTCCAAGACCGCATCGCCGAGTTCGAGGAGCGCGTCGTAGGTGCCGTGAGCCCGTCGGCCGATCCCGCGGGCGCGCTTGCGGAAATCGCACGGGTCTGCGTCCACATCGCGACCAAGAACAATCTGCGGCGCTTCATCTTGACCTTGATGGTCGAAGCGCTCGATACGAATCCGCGGCTGTCGGAAGCGTTCCGCGGCATTCTGCGTCGATTTCGCAGCTATCTCGCAAGCATCGTTCGCGTTGGTCAGCAGCAAGGGGTCTTTCGGCGTGACGTCGAGCCTGCACTCGCTGCGCAGCTGTTCGCCGGCGGCGTGATCGGCGCGGAGCTGCAGCATTACCAAGATCCCGAACGCATCGATCTCGCGCTCGCGATGCAGGGCGTCGTCGCGCAGCTCATGGCGCTGCTGGCGTCGCCACCTTCGGATCTGGGCACGCCGAGCCCGCTGTCGGCGGATCGAATCGCCGCAAGACGGCCAAGGAGCAATAGATGATCAACTTCGAGCTCGACGAGGAGCAGCAACTCATTCGAGACACCGTCGTCGGTTTCGCGCGTGAGGAAGTCCGCCCCCATGCTCGTGAAGCCGATGAGAAAGGCTACGTCCCTTCAGATCTCGTGCAGAAGGGCTGGGAGCTCGGACTGGTGCAGAGCGCGATCCCCGAAGAGTTTGGCGGCTTCGGCAATGCGCACTCTGCCATCACCGGCGCGGTCGTGGCCGAAGAGCTCGCCTACGGCGACCTATCGATCGCCATGCACTTGCTCGCACCACGTCTCGTGACGGTTCCCGTCGCCGAGTTCGGAAGCTCCAGTCTAAAGCGGTCCGTCTTGCCTCGATTTTGCGGGGAGCGCTTTCAGGCGGGGTCGGCCGCGGTCATGGAGCCGCGAATGGATTTCGACGCGCTCGCTCCCGCGACGATTCTGAAGCGGGATGGGGACGACTACACATTGAGCGGCGAGAAGTGTCTCGTGCCGATCGGCGCCGATGCACGAGATTTCCTCGTGATTGCGAGCATCGCGAATGGGACGGGGATTTCCCATCCACAGGCGGTGATCGTCGATCGCGAGACACCTGGCCTGACCGTCGGTGCCCGCGAGCGCAACATGGGGCTCAAAGCCCTGGCGACGACCCGCGTCACCTTCGACGGCTGCAAGATCCCGCGAGACCAGCTCTTGGAAGGCGGAGAGGGATCTGTGACCCGTCTTGCGAATCTCTGGCGGGTGGCGCAGGCGTCGATGGCGGTCGGGGTTGCACGGGCGGCCTTCGACTACGCGCGTGACTATGCGAAGGATCGGCGGGCGTTCGGTCAGGCGATCGCGCAGAAACAGGCGATCGCATTCATGCTTGCCGAGATGGCGATGGAGGTCGACGCCACCCGGTTGCTCACATGGGAAGCCGCCTGGAAGCTCGACCGCAACGAGGACGCCACCCGCGAGGCGCATCTCGCCAAACGCTACGCAGCCGAGATGGCGCTCAAGATCACCGACAATGCGCTCCAGGTACTGGGAGGCCACGGCTACATCCGCGACCATCTCGTCGAGCTCTTTCTACGGAACGCGCGCAGCTTCGCCATGCTCGAAGGTTTGGCGATCGCCTGAAAGGAACCGACCATGATCGACTACGAGCTTTCCGACGACATTGCCGCGACGCGCGAGCAGCTGCACATGGTCGCCGAGCACGCCATGCGCCCGATCGCTCGCGACTACGACGAACGCGAGCACGAAAAGCCATGGGACTTCATCAACATGATGTGGCAGCTGTCCAAGAACTCCGGCATCGGACCGGGTGCCAGCAAGGACAAGAAGGAGCCGCGCGTCGACACCGAGCGGAACCTCCGCACGTGCGTCGCCGTCGAGGAGTTGTCTTGGGGCGACGCCGGCCTCTATCTCGCGATGCCGGGGCCCGGGCTTGGTGGAGCGGCCGTGATGGCAGCGGGAACGCCGGAGCAGAAGGAGAGGTTCCTCTCTCGTTTCAAAGGCGAGAAGCCGGTGTGGTCGGCGATGGCGATCACGGAGCCGGGATGCGGCTCCGACAGTGCCGCCATCCAAACGACCGCCGTCCGCGACGGCGACCATTGGGTTCTGAACGGCACGAAGATCTTTTGCACGAGCGGACTCATGGCCGGCGATCCGACCAAGTCGAACGGCTTCATCGTCGTCTGGGCTACGGTCGATCGTTCGGCGGGGCGGGCGGGGATCAAATCGTTCATCGTCAATGCAGGCACGCCAGGCATGACGATCGCGAAATGCGAAGACAAGCTCGGCATCCGCGCGTCGGATACGGCAACGTTGATCTTCGAGGATTGTCGTATTCCGTTCGACCAAATCCTCGGCAGCCCGGAGGTTCCGAAGACGAGCGAGGGCTTCAAGGGCGTCATGGCAACCTTCGATGCCACACGTCCGATCGTTGCCGCGAGTGCTCTCGGGGTAGGTCGTGCCGCGCTCGATTTCGTACGCGAGGAGCTCGAGCGTCAGAACATTCCCATCCGGTACGGGATGGCGGTGCACAAGCTCACGGTCATCGAGCGGGACTTCATGGACATGGAAGCCAACCTCCAAGCGGCACGTCTCCTCACGTGGCGTGCGGCTTGGATGATGGATCGCGGACAAAAGAACAATCTCGAAGCATCGATGGCCAAGGCGAAGGCCGGTCTCGTCGTAACGCAGGTCACACAGAAGGCGGTCGAGATGCTCGGACCGCTCGGCTATTCGCGCGAGCTCTTGCTCGAGAAATGGATGCGCGACGCCAAGATCAACGACATCTTCGAAGGGACGCAGCAGATCAACATGATGATCATCGCGCGTCGCATCCTCGGGTATTCGAGCAAAGAGCTCTCGTAGAAGGCCCCCGCGGGTCGTTTCCTTTCACGCCCGGACTCCGTGTGGTAACTCTTGCCTTCACATGGATGTCTACCAGCTGATCGGAGACGTACCCGACTATCGAGAATTCCTCACGGTTCAGGAGCTGTCGGCCAGCTCGCGCGACCTCGCTCGCCGGTACCCGAAGCTCGTCACCCTACAGACGATCGGTACGTCCACCGAAGGCCGGCCGATCGAAATGCTCACCATCGGCAACGGTCCGAAGAAGGCCTTGTTGCTCGGGACCCCGCACCCGAACGAGCCGATCGGCACGCTCACCCTCGAGTTCCTGACTCGTCGTCTCTGCGAGGATGGGGATCTGCGCGACGAGCTCGGATACACGTTCTTCGTCATCAAGTGTGCGGATCCGGATGGGACCGTGTTGAACGAGGGTTGGTTCAAAGAGCCGTTCACGCCGCTCACCTACGCGCTCAACTTCTATCGGCCACCACACCGTGAGCAGGTCGAATGGAGCTTCCCCGTCCATTACAAGAGCCTCCATTTCCAATCGCCGTGCCCCGAAACCAAGGCGGTGATGGAAGTGATGGCGCAGAGCCAACCGACGTTTCTCTATTCCCTTCACAACGCTGGATTCTGCGGGGTCTATTTCTACGTGTCGCGAGCGCTTCCCGGTTTGTTTCCCCGTCTCCGACGCGTAGTTGCATCTCAGGGTCTGCCGATCCACCAGGGAGAGCCGGAGGTGCCGTATCTCAAGCGGCTCGACGAAGGCGTGTTTGCTCTGTTCGGTGTCCAGGAAACCTACGACTACTTGGCGCGGAACCTCACCGAGGATCCGGCGCCACACATCGAGGCGGGTACCAGCTCCGATGACTATCTGAAGATGCTGACCGCCGGATACTCGGTCGTGAGCGAGGTGCCGTACTATTTCGATCCCGTGCTCCAGGACCGGAGCCCAGCGGGGATCTCACGGCGAGACGCCATGCTGCAGGGCGTGTTTCGCGTCGACTCGATCTACCACGACATCCGAGAGTACTTCGCGATCGTGTCGCGTGGCGCTCCGCGCGATCGGCTGTACCGGTCGGTCGACGACTACACGAAGAAGACCCCGAAACGCTTGGCCGCTCTCAAGCACGAGGTCGAGGCGCCGCAGTATGCTCGTGAGGCGACGCGCGCCGAGGCCTTCGACTCGACCGTCTGTCGTGTGTTCCACCACATGTTGTACCTCGGAGAGGTCTACCGTCTCGCCGTCGCACGCGGCAACGAGGAGGTATCGCGCATCGTCCGTCGACGCCTCGAAGAGGTATGCGGGCAGATCACGAGTCAGAGCAATCTGCAGACGTTGCCGTTGCGAAAGCTCGTAGCCGTCCAGGTGGGTGCTGGTCTCCATGCCCTTGCAGCCTGGAGAGAGGCGAGTGCCGACGGCCAGCCTCTCGGCTACTGAGATCGACGTGGCCGATACCCGCACGAACCGCCTGATCCGAGAGACGAGTCCCTACCTCCTGCAGCACGCGCACAATCCGGTCGACTGGTATCCTTGGGGGCCCGAAGCGCTGGAGATTGCGCGGCGGGAGAACCGGCCGATCCTCCTCAGCATCGGCTACTCGGCGTGTCATTGGTGCCACGTAATGGAGCGGGAATCGTTCGAAGACGAGCGCATCGCCGCGCTCATGAACCAGCACTTCGTCTGCATCAAGGTCGATCGCGAAGAGCGTCCCGACCTCGACCACGTGTACATGAACGCCGTGCAGATGCTCACTGGTCACGGCGGCTGGCCGCTCACCGTGTTCTTGACTCCTGCGGGTGAGCCGTTTTGCGGGGGGACGTATTTTCCTCCCGTCGACCGTCACGGCATGGCCGGATTTCCGCGTGTCCTTCTCGGCGTGTCGGAAGCCTACCGTTCCAAGCCCGACGAGGTGCGCAACAGCACGCAAGAGATTCTCGCCGGCCTGCAGCAAAGCGAACGGACGCCTGACCCAGCGACCGAGATTCCCGCGGATCTACCCCTCGAGGCGGCACGTGCGGTTGCACGCCACTACGACGCTCGTCACGGTGGCATCGGCGGGGCGCCCAAATTCCCGAACACGATGGTGTTCTCGCTGTTTCTCCGAGCCTGGCACATCGGCGCTGACCATCGTTTCTTGGACATGGTCGTGACGACGCTCCGAGGCATGGCGGCTGGCGGTATCAACGATCAGATCGGCGGCGGGTTTCATCGGTACTCCGTCGATGCGAGCTGGCTCGTGCCGCACTTCGAGAAAATGCTGTACGACAATGCCTTGCTCGCCCGGCTCTACCTCGAGGGCTACCAAGCCACTGGCGATCCGACGTTCGCCGAGGTGGCACGCGAGACGCTCGACTACGTTCGCCGCGAGATGACCCATCCCGAGGGGGGCTTCTACGCGGCGCAGGACGCCGACAGCGAGGGCATCGAGGGAAAGTTCTTCGTCTGGACGCCCGAAGAGATCGCTGCCGTCGTCGGGAACGATCACGCTGAGATCGTGTGCCGCTACTACGACGTCACGGCGGAAGGAAACTTCGAGGGCAAGAGCATCTTGCACCGCACGCTCGACCTCGAGCAGACCGCGCGTCGCTTCGGCACGTCCGTCGACGAGGTGGTGCGTATCGTCGCGAACGCCCGTCGTGCGTTGTTGCGGGTACGGTCGGAGCGCGTGGCGCCTGCCCGTGACGAGAAGATCCTCACGAGCTGGAACGCTCTCATGATCGGCGCATTCGCGGAGGCGGCCAAGGTGCTCGACGATTCGGTCTACCGCGACGTCGCCGAGCGGGCCGTGAGCTTCGTGCGCGATCGCCTCTACCGCGACGGGAGGCTCCTCCGGACGTGGACGGCCGGAGAAGCCAAGCTCGATGCCTACCTCGATGATTACGCCTTCTTGATGAACGCGCTCGTGGATCTCTACGAGGCCAACGGCGACGCCTCGCTACTGGACGAGGCCGCGGCTCTCGGTGCGGTCGTGATCGTGCGTTTCGAGGATCGCGAGGCGGGCGGGTTCTTCTTTACCGCCACCGATCACGAGCCGCTGGTGCACCGTCCGAAGCCGGTCTTCGACGGTTCCGTGCCGTCCGGTAACTCCGCCGCCGTCCAGGGGTTGCTCCGGCTGTTCCATTACCTCGGCGACGACCGCTTCCTGGCGAGCGCGGAGCGGGCGCTGCGCACGTTCTGTACGGGCATGAGCAAGAATCCTTTTGCATTCGCCAACATGGTCGCTGCCGCGGATTTCTATTTGCGAAAGCCCCGCGAAGTCGTGCTGGTCGGGAACGCGGACGACGGCGCTCGGCGCGAGCTCCTCACGCGAGTCCACCAGGCGTACGTACCCAACAAGACGGTCGTCGTCGTCGATCCGAGGGCGGCAAGACCGCTGCTACCGGCTGCCGAAGGGAAAGCTCAGGTGGGCGGGCGCGCGACCGTGTACGTCTGTCACCGGTACACGTGCTCTCCGCCCGTCACGAGCTGGTCCGAACTGGAACCACTACTCGAGCCCGCTCACGCGTGAACGTTTGGAAGCGTCAACGACCGTGAAAAATCGCACGCCGCTTCTCGAACACCGCACGCAGCCCCTCCTGTAGATCCTCGCTCTTGCGGGCGGCCGCCGCCTGCGCGGCAAGCTCGGTCGAGGGCTGCGGATTTCGAAAACCGTTGGCTTCGGTGATGGCGGCCTTCATCGTGCGGAGGGAGAGCGGCGCGTTCGCGGCGATCTCGTGCGCGAGTCCGAAGGTCGCTGCTTCGAGCTCGGCGTCGGGAACGACGCGGGTCACGAGCCCCGCTGCGTGCGCGCTTTCCGCATTCAGCAATGCCCCCGTGAAGAGCATTTCTTTGGTCTTCACCGTCCCGACCGTGTCGAGGAGCTTTTGCGTCAGCGGAAACGGAACCACCAATCCGATCTTCGCGAGCGGCATCCCCATGCGCGCGCCGGTTCCCGCGACCCGCAGATCGCAATGCAGGGCGAGCTCCAGCCCGCCGGCGATGGCGTCACCCTGCATCATTGCGATCGTCGGCAGCGGGCACCGTTCGAGCTCGTGCAGGACGCCCTCGATCTCGGGATACTCGACGCTGCCGTCGGGACGACGCGCCAATCCCATCTCCCGCAAATCGAGCCCGGCGCAAAAGGCTTTTCCCGCCCCACGGACGACCAGGACGCGGGTGTCGTCGTCGGCGGCGACGTTCCCGAGCGCAGCGTGAAAGGCCTCGAGCATCGGGACGGTGAGCGCGTTCCGCTTGTCGGGGCGGTTCAGTGTGATGGTCGCGACGGCGCCCTCACGGGTGCAGATCAGCTCGGGACAGCTCATCCTGGAGACCTCAGAAATTGTCTTTGAGCTCGCGGGTCTTCGCGAAGACGGCGACGGGGTCAGGGGAGAGATCGGGAAACCTGCCTTGCAAGGTCCGACGGAGCTCCGGGCTTGCCCATCGCAAAAACGGGTTGGTGCGCTTTTCCTCTCCGACCGTCGTCGGCACGGTCGGCTTGCCTTGCCGGCGTTCGACCTCGACGCGCGTCAGCTTCGCGGTGATGTCGGCGTTCGTGGGTTCGAGCTCGTGGGCGAAACGTAGATTCTTTTCGGTGTACTCGTGTCCACACCAGATCTGCGTGGTATCCGGGAGCGCCGCCAGCTTTCCGAGCGATTGCATCATCTGCGCGGGCGAACCTTCGAAGAGCCGCCCGCACCCCGCGGCGAAAAGCGTATCCCCGGAGAAGACGCTCGGACCGTCGTCCGGGAAGAAATAGGCGAGATGCCCGCTCGTGTGCGCAGGGATGAAGAGCGCGCGACCACGCCGGCCGATGACCTCGAACTCCTCGCCATCGCCCAGGGGCTCGGTAAGGGCCGGAACACGTGCCTGGTCGGCACGCGATCCGAGCACCCGGATGCCCGGGACCGCCCGTGCGACTTCCTCGTTGCCGCCGACGTGGTCGTAGTGGTGATGCGTCGAGAGGATCGCTTCCAGACGAAGGCCGCGTCGCGACACTTCGGCCAATACCGGCGCCGCCTCGGAGCAATCCACGATCGCGGCACGCCGAGTCGGAGCGTCGATGAGGAGGTAGCCGTAATTGTCCGAGAGCAACGGAAGGGGGACGATCTCCACCGCTAGTGTCCTTCGCTTCGTCCCGTGAGCAACGCGTTCGATACCGGCTGTGTCGGTGCGAGCTCGAGGTGGCTCACTCGGGCCGACAGGTTCGCGAGCTCCTCACGCACGCCCGAATGCCGCTCTCCGAGATCGCCGAGTCGGAGGTCGACCTGGCGGAGCGCTTGATGAATGCTGCCGAGCAGCTCGGCGAGGCGTGTGAGCTCGTCGTGGTCGCCGTTGCGAGCGGACATGAGCGCGGCGAGCCGCGCATCCGTCGCGCGACCGTCGGCGGCGGCACCCTCGATCTGGCCGCGTAGGTACTGCATCGTGTGCGTCGAGTCGGCGCTCGCGTGGTCGACTTCATCCACACGCCGAACGAGATCTTGCTGCGTCGTCATTTGCGACGACTGCTCTTTCAACACGTCCCCCATGCGCATCTCGAGCCGAACGAGGCGATCGTGCAGCTTGCCGATCTCGAGGCTCCGAGCGACCTGCTCCTTTGACATCGCATCCAGATGCTCGTGCACGCGTCCGAGATCCTGCTGCAACTCGTCGCTCGCGGCCAGTCGCAGCGCGATCTCCCGCAGGCGCTCCGTCGCGTCGGCCCGCGCATCCACGAGCGTGCGCTGGACGTCCGCGACGGCGGTACTGAGCTGGGCTTCGCGTTCGGCGATCGGCGCTATCCGGCCTTCGAGCTCGTTCAATCGCGTTTCGAGATCCGAGAGCTCGCTTCCCGACGCGAGGTTCGCTCGCGACAGCAGGGGTCCGAGTCCACGCACGGCCTGACGTTCGAGGTCGGCGAGTATGCGCTCGGCCCGCGCTTCGAGGTCCCGCCCGGTTTCTTGCGCGCGCCGGCTCACCTGTCCGCCGAGCGATTGCAGTTGGGCGAGCAGCGCCTCCAGGCTCGGTTCCGCCTCCCGCTGCCACGTCTTGCGGAGCTCCGGAAACCACTGCAGCAGGCGTTCGCCACGCGCCTGGAGACGCCGAAGCGTCGACTCGGACTCCGCACGCTCCGCGTCCGTCCGTACCTTTGACCGTTGCGATCGTTGCGATGCCTCACGCACGCTCGTTCCCCTCCCCGACCGGATCATGTGTCGTGTCCTGCGCCAAGTGCAAGCCAGAGCTCATTCGATGCCGTAGGTCACTCGCAAGCGGACTTCCGTGGTGACGTCTCCGGGCTCGATGGGTGTCGCGACCGCCTCCGCGGCCATCGCCATCGCCGTTCGTTTGTAGAGGACCGGTCCGCTGCTGCTCTCGGTCGTAGCCTCGAGGACGCGAGTCACGCGCACCTGAAGAGCATCGGCGATCGCGGTGGCCTGGCTGCTCGCATCGGCGCCGGCGGCCTTGAGCGCGCGGTTCCGCGCCGGGGCGGGATCACGCAAGCCGAACGACACGGCGCCGATTCGGGCGGCACCGGCGGCGGCGGCGGTGTCGATCAGACCGCCGACGGTATCCACTCGTCGGGTCTCGACGTTCACCTGGTTGGAAGCCGTGTACCCGACTATCTCGGGGCGGCGTGGACGATCGGGCGGAAGGCGATCGGTTTCCTGGCGATACACGGGGTTGAGGTCGTACCCGCTGGTCTGAACCTTGCCGTCGTCGCCGAGCTGCTTGCGGAGCGCCTCGATCAGCTGCGTAGCGGTCTTCGCCGCGGCTTGGCTCGCCGCCTGTGCGGTTGGTGCGGTTTGTTCGACGGTAAAAGCAACGCGCGCCAGATCCGGCGCCCCGCGCTCTCGCCCAATGCCGACGACGGTGATGTTCCGCGGCGATTCGTCTGCGTTACCCGTCGCGGCGGGGACGAGGAGAGCGAGCGCGAGCGCCAACGTGAACCTCAGTCGACCCGACCCCATAGCCGTAGACCCCTGCGACGACTCGCCGATGGTCGCTACGACCATCGTGCGGCACGCCGATCCTACTCGGCGCGGCGCGCGGGCGCCAGACTTCGGGGTACGCCAGCCGCGGATTCCTCCGCGACGTTTCCTTCGGAAACGTAGCGCAGGATCGTCGCCTTCCGGAGCAATCCGAGAATCTGGTTCATGAGGTTGATGCCGGACTCCGCCATGCTCACGGAGGTCTCGACGCTGACCTTGCCCGCCACTCGGTGGGAGAAGGTGCGTAGCTCTTCGCGGGCGAGCCAGCGCACGAAGTCCACGTACAGGCGCATGTTCTCGGGACCGAATCCGAGCTCCGACGAGAATCCGGCCATCCGTGCCTTCGCCCAGAGCTCGACGATGCGGATGGCCGTATCGTCGAGCCACTGATCGCCCGAGCGGGTGGCGATCTCTATCAGCTCCGCGTCCGCGAGCTGCCGGATCTCCGTGGCTTTCAGACCCGTTCGGTGGGCGACGTCGGTCACTCGCTCCGGCGGCATCTCGGCGCCGGCCATGGCCGGGAAGAGCCTTCCGTCCAGCTCGAGAAGCGCCTTGATCTCGTCGCGGGACGGCGCGGCGTCGGTCCCCACGATCGTCTTGATGACCTGCAAAGGAAGAAACCGCTTGTGCTGCAGCTCCTTGATGAGTGCGACGCGCTCGATGAATTGCTCGTCGTACCACGCAATGTTCCGACTCGGGCGGTCGGGTTGAGGCAACAAGCCTTCGCGGATGTAGAAGCGAATCGTCTCGCGGCCGACACCCGTCGCCCGCTCGAGATCCTGCATCTTCATCCGCTTGCGAGCCACGTCAGGCTGCTTCGGGACGGCCGCCGGCGCCCACGGTGGCGACGCGCTCGATCTCGGCGTGCCGCGCATCGAACTCTTCGGCTACGCGCTCGTCCTCGATGCCCATCGCTTCCGTATCCACGTCCGCGAAGCCGAGAATCCCCATCTTCTCGTATCCGGCTCGAATCTTCGGACCCCAAAGGCCGATGTCCTTGATTACCGGGACGATGCGACTGAAGAGCGCCGAACGATACCGCTGCATGAACCCCGACTCGAGCATGAACGCGGCGCACTCGTGTACCGGCAACCCGAGTGTCTCCCACACCTCTTCGGCCTGGAAGCGATCTCGCATGAGGTAGCAGGCTTCGACCGCGAATTCCTCGCGTTCGTCGCGCTCGGCCTGCGTGAGCTTCGGGTAGTAGTCGCGCAACGCAAAACGCCCGAACGCGACGTGTCGCGCCTCGTCCTGCATGACGTACGCATTGACCGCCCCCGCGAGCGGATTCTGTGACTGGTCACGGATCTGCGCAAACGCCGCGAGCGCCAGACCTTCGATCAAGACCTGCATGCCAAGGTAGGTCATGTCCCAGCGGGAGTCACTGAGGACGTCGTCGAGGAGGCGTTTCAAGGTTGGGGTGATGGGATACGCGAGCTCGAACTTCTCATGGAGGAGCCGCGAGTAGGCTTCGACGTGCCGCGCCTCGTCGATCACCTGAGTCGCGGCATAGAACTTCGCGTCCATGCTCGGCACTTGCTGGACGATCTTCGCGGTGCAGATGAGGGCGCCCTGCTCACCGTGCAAGAACTGCGACAACTGCCAGGATTGAAAATGACGCCGGAGGTTCGCCTTCTCCGTGTTCGTCAAGCGCGCGAACGGCTCGGATCCGAAGATCGGAATCGACTCGTCCGGCAGCTGCTCCGGATTCTCCGGATCGAGGTCCAGCGACCAGTCGATGCGTGAGGCCGCGTCCCACTGCTTGTCCTTCCCCTTCTGGTACAGCTTGAGGAGGGATTCGCGACCGTCCTCGTATTCCCAACGAAAGTTGGTGTCGAAGCTTCCGGGGACACTCCAGTCGATGGGACCCGGTGGGCGGGCATAGCGGGCGGTGGTGGACATGCGAGACCTCCTCTGCGCATTCGCGACCGAGTGCGTAGTGCCGCTACGTACTACGCGTGCAAGATTGCAGTCAATCAGGAATTTCTTCCCAGAAAAC
The DNA here is from genome assembly GCA_963774015.1 of uncultured delta proteobacterium. Classification (GTDB taxonomy): domain Bacteria; phylum Desulfobacterota; class Binatia; order UTPRO1; family UTPRO1; genus UTPRO1. The sequence continues at coordinate 64,659 of CAVZDH010000009.1, read as the reverse complement.
CCGTGGCGTAGATATACAGCTCCGACGAGCCCTTGCGGGTCGCGTCCAGGCCGAGCTGACGGACGTCGCGAAAGAGCTTCCGAAGCTCCGCTCTGGCGAGCTCACCTTCACGGCCGCCGAGCGTCTTCGTGATGAGCGTGCCGCCGTTCCTGAGCACGCGAGACACGATGGCACGCGTGGACTCGGCGAGTTGTTCGGACGCCGCGGCGTCCCGGGGAGCAATGCCGCTGAGTTTCGGCGCCAGGTCGGAAAGGACGACGTCGGCCGGGGATCCGAGCATTCCGGCCAGTCGCTCGCCGCAACCCGAATCGGTCACGTCGTCGACCGCGACTACGACGTGAGGTGCGGGCAGAGGCTCGATCGGCGCGATGTCGATTCCGACGACGCGTCCAGTGGGGCCGACGAGCTCCGCCGCGACCTGCAACCAACCACCCGGCCACGCACCGAGATCGACGACGACGTTTCCGCGTCGCAGGGCGCGCGTGCGCTTTTGGAGCTCGAGCAGCTTGTATGCCGCTCGCGATCGGTACCCCTCGCGTTTCGCGCGCTGGTGCAGCGCATCCTTCCGATCGTACATTCACTTCTCTTCCTAGCAGCTTTGCGTCTCCCGCAAAGTTTCCATCTCGCGTGGACTCGACTAAGAAGAGCTGTCCCGCGCCGTGCAACGTGGGCCTCGGAGGAAACGAGCGTGGCGGTCGAGCTGAACGAACGGCAGCGGGAAGCGGTGATGCATGGCGATGGCCCACTCCTCGTGCTGGCAGGTGCGGGCAGCGGCAAGACGCGCGTCATTACTACGCGCATCGGGAGGCTGATCGCCGACGGGACGTCGCCGCGGTCGATCCTCGCGCTCACCTTCACCAACAAGGCGGCGAGCGAGATGCGCCAGCGGCTCTCCGCTGACCTTGGCGCCGTCGCTGGCGACCTCTGGATGAGCACGTTCCACAGTGCCGCAGCTCAGATCCTCCGCCGTCACATCCACCATCTCGGATACACTCGCAGCTTCTCGATCTTCGACGAACAGGACTGCGCGAAGGTGCTGCGGCAATGCCTCGCCGAGGAAGGCATCGGTGAGCAAGCCGGGACGCCGGCGGCGATCGCATGGGCGATCGATCGCGCCAAGAACGAAGGCCTCGGACCCGACGAGCTCGCGCGTCGGCCCATGTCCGGCGAGGCGCTCGTCCGCGTCTACCGTCGTTTTCAGCGCACCTTGCAACGCCAGAACGCCGTCGATTTCGGCGACCTCATCCTCTTGGCGGTGCGCGTGCTTCGAGAGCAGCCGGAGGTTCTCGCCCGCCATCGCGCGCGTCTCCAGCACGTACTGGTCGACGAATATCAGGACACCAATCGCGCCCAGTATGCGCTCCTACGCCTGCTTGCGAGCGGCGAGCACCCGAACCTCTGTGTCGTCGGCGACGATGACCAATCGATCTACGGATGGCGCGGAGCCGAGATCCGCAACATCCTGGACTTCGAGCGCGACTTTCCCAATGCGGCCGTGATTCGCCTCGAGCAGAACTATCGCTCGACCAAGACGATCTTGGCCGCTGCCGGCGCGGTCGTCGCGAACAACAGCGATCGTAAGGGCAAGACGCTGTGGACCGCGAACCCGCGGGGCGCCCCGGTCACCGTGGCGGTCGCCGAGGACGATCTCGCCGAGGCGCGCATGGTCATGGCCGAGGTGCGTCGATTGGTGCACGAGGGTCGCGCGCTGCACGACGTCGTCATTTTCTACCGCACGAACGCGCAGTCGCGGGCCGTCGAAGAAGCCGCCATGCGCGCGGCCATGCCGTACACCATCGTCGGCGGCATTCGCTTCTACGAGCGGAAGGAGATCAAGGACCTGCTCGCGTATCTCCGGGTCCTCGCCAATCCCGCGGACGAGGCGAGTCTCGAGCGGATCATCAACACCCCGACGCGTGGAATCGGCGATCAGACAGTTGGTACGCTCCGGCTCGCGGCGCGCGAAGCCGGCACGTCGATCGTCGAGATGCTGCGCCGCTCCGCCGTGATTCCGGGGCTCGCCGCGACGTCCGCGGGCCGCGTGCGCGCATTTGCCGACCTATTGGAGCAACTGCGGGCGACGCTGGAAGGCGACTCGCTCGCGGCGGTGCTCGAGCGAGTGCTCGATCTCACGGCGTACCGCGACCGGCTCGACGATGCAGGGACCGAACGCACCTCGCGCGTCGAGAACATCGACGAGTTGCTCGCCGTCGCCCGCGACTTCGACGAGCGATCGCAGTCCGACGAAGGCGCTCTGGCGCGACTCGAGCGGTTCCTCGAAGAGGCAGCGCTCGTGACCGACTGGGATCGTCACGACGCGGCGCGCGACCGCTTGACGCTGATGACGCTTCACACGTCCAAGGGACTCGAGTTTCCCGTCGTGTTCGTGCTGGGCATGGAGGAGGGAATCTTCCCGCATCAACGGACCCTCGACGATCCACAAGCGCTCGAGGAGGAGCGCCGCGTCTGTTACGTCGGCATGACGCGCGCGCGTGCGGAGCTCTATCTCTTCCGCGCCGAGCGCCGCCTGCGCTTCGGTACGATCAGCGAGCGGTCACCCTCGCGTTTCCTCGAGGAGATTCCGGAGCAGTACGTGAAGCTCGTGAGCACGGTCGAGCGTCCGGCGCGCCGTTTCGCGAGCGCCCCGAGTGGACCCACGATGGACTACAGCTACAGTCAAGAAGCGCCCGAGAGCTTCGCGGGCAACGGTGGGCTACCGCCGGGCACCAAGGTGCGTCACCCGACCTTCGGCGTCGGAATCGTCCGGCGCAGCGAGGGACGTGGGGAGCAAGAGAAGCTCATGGTGCAGTTCGCGCGGGCCGGGATGAAGAAGCTCATCCGGCGCTTCGCGAACCTCGAAGTCTTGAACGACGGTTTCGACGACGGAAGCGGAGCCGAGCGGACCGTGCGAGTCTATTCGCGATAAGGCTCGGGCGTGATCGCAGTCCCGACCGGGGCGTCTCCATAGTATTCATGGGACGTGTGCCCGAAAACCGGCGCGAGGTCCGGCTGCGCCACCAGCTCGTGGAACGGACGCGTCACCAGCCATTCGAGGGTGTATCCGATCGGGTGGAGGATGTACGCGGCGAGGCGAAGGGGATGGGATTGCGAATCGTCGTAATCGTCAGCACCGGTCGCGAAAGAGAGTTGCGCGCTACCCAGAAGCGCCGCCGCCACCGCCACCATGATGAGCTTCCGCATGAGAACCCTCCTCGGCCAAACACCAGGCCGAGTTCGACCCTACCAACTTAGGTATGGAGCAACAAGGCCCGATCCCTCGTGGACAACTTCCATCCGGGTCCCTAGAATCCGGCGCCTTCGGGATGGGGAGAATCTTCGAACCCGCACAGCACCTCACGAGCTGGCGCCGCCTCGCGCCGCACGTATGGGACCGTCCCCACGATCCCACCGTCTATGGGGTCATGGATCTGGTGGTCGACCGAGCGCTCCCGTACCTCGACGAGCTCAGCCTGGTGTCCGGCACCAAGGTTCGAGTCACGCATCTCGTGAGCAAGGGGCTGGCGCTCGGCATCCAGCGGATGCCGCAGGCCAACGGCATCGTCACCCGGCGCAGGATCGCGTTGCGGACGGACGTCGACATCTTCGTCCAGGTGGCGACCGAAGGCGGCCGCGATCTCTCCGGGACCAAGCTCACGCGAGTCGACGACATGCCGCTCGCCGAGATCGCCCGCGAGCTCGCCACGCGCGCCGCCCGGGTCCGCCGTCATGCCGATCCCGGTGTCGAGCGCACGAAGAGTGTCATGCAGCGGCTGCCGAACGCGATTCTCGGGCTCACCGTGCGTGCCATGGAGTTCCTGCTCTACGATCTCCAGCTCGATCTCACGCGTTTCGGCATCGAGTCCGACCAGTTCGGAAGCGCCATGGTGTCGAACATCGGCAACTTCGAGGGCTTCGGGATGAGCTTCGCGTTGGCCCCGCTCGTGCCGATCAGCCGCTGTCCGATCGTCGTGCTGATCGGTGAAGTACAGAAAAAGCCCGTCGTCGAGGGCGACCGTATCGTCGCGCGTTCGGTGGTGACGCTCGGGTGCACGTTCGATCATCGGATGATCGATGGTGCACAAGGTACGGCGATTGCCGCCGTATTGCGCCGGGTGGTCGAGGATCCCGAGAAGGAGCTCGGCCCGATTCCGGCCCGTGCGCCGTCTGCACCCGAATCACCGACCGGTACGGCGCTCTGAGTCGTCGCACCTAGGCACGCCAGCCGATGTAGCTCAGCTGCCGGCCCGCGTGGGCGCCGTCCCGTCGAAACGAATGGAGCTCGTCGGGGTGGTGCGCAGTGCAGGGACCGATCTCGTGGATTGCGTCCGCCGTGATACCGGTACGCACGAGGGCGAGCCGACAGATGGTGCGGAGATCGAGAAAGCTCGCTCCGACGGTCGTCGCGTCGCGACGCCATGCGGTCGCAACCCCGGGCCCGAAGCGCGCCTCGAACGGGGGGTAGTGTTCGTCGCCGAACTCGTAGCAGCAGCCACCGATCGCCGGGCCGATCGCTGCCGAGATCTCGCTCACTCGAGCGTCGTAGCGCGCGAAGAGCGCGGCGATCGCGGCTTCGACCGCACCCTCCAGCGTGCCGCGCCATCCCGCGTGGACGGCCGCGACCGCTCGGGCACGCGGCGCTACGAGCAGGATCGGTACGCAGTCGGCGGTGCGTATCGTGAGGAGCACGTCCGCCGATGCGCTGACCCAAACGTCGCCGGCGGGTAGCTCGTCGATGCTCATCGCAGTTCCGTCATCGGCCGGCAGGGGCACGTCCTCCGGCGCGAGGACGGTTGCTCCGTGCACCTGCCTGGCCGCGGCGATTCCAATCGGCACCTCGCCGGCGCGGACGAGCGCATCCCGCACGTCCTCGAGGGTGAATGCGCCCGCAGGCAGACCGTGGGCTCGGCCGAGGAATCCATGCACGAGGCCGGGGATCTCGGACCACGACCCGACCCGCAGCGGATAGTCGTGCGCCACGCGGGTCAAGAGATCAGCAGCGGCACCGGCATGAAGGTGATCGCGAAGAGCGCGATCGTGAGCCAAGCCGCGACGCGACGAGCCGGATCGAGCGGGGTGTCGTCGACCGTGGGCGGGTGATCGAGTCCGAGCACCGTCACGAGAATCGCCCACACCACCCACCCTTGCCAGCCGAGAAACGCGAGGCCGAGGATGACGAGCAGCGCGGCGCGTGCGACCCAGCGGTGACGCCGTCCGACGAGCGCGTAGACGACGTGACCGCCATCGAGCTGACCGACCGGAAGCAGGTTGAGGAAGGTTACGAAGAGACCAAACCAGCCGGCGAGAGCGATCGGGTGCAACAGGATCGTCGCGTCCGCGGGGGACACGCCGAGTGCCAGCCGCGCGAGCCAGGTGAAGACGAGGGAGTCGCCGAGCACGAGGCCGCCCGTGCTCGGCGCGAGCGGGCGCACCTCGGAAAGCGACAGGCCGTAGAAGACAGCGGGGATGGCCACGAGGAAGCCCGCCCACGGCCCCGCGGCACCTACGTCGAACAGCGCCTTGCGGCTGGTCGGCGTGTGCATGCGAATGAAGGCACCGAACGTGCCTACCAGGAACGGCGGTCCCGGGATGAAATAGGGGGGGGTCGCCTCGACGCCGTGGATGCGCGACATCACGAAATGCCCCATCTCGTGCACCAACAGGATGCCCATCAGCGTCGCTGAGAACGGCAGCCCGCGTGCGAGAAGGCGGAAATCATCGAGCGGGTTGACGCCTGCCTGGAAACTCCCGGCGAGGGTCGTCGTGAAGAGGGTCGCGAAGAACAACACGACGTGGATCGTGCGGAGCCGGCTCCGTCGCGAACGAGGCTCGGCGGTCGTCGTCACCCATACCGGATTCCCCGCGGATGGGATCGGCGGTCCCAAGGCGTCGTCGTGCGAGCTCGGGATCATGACCGTACGACCGCGATGACGATCGGCGTGCCGACGCCCACCGCGAAACGTGCCGCGGCCGAGCCGCGGTTGACGGCGATTTCGACGAGATCCGAGCTGTTGACGAGCGCGACCGCGGTGTTCGACGGCACACTGGCGTAGGAGGATCGGAGCGGCACCACGTGAGGGCCGATCGTAACGGATAGCCTCCGGCCCCGGAAGGGCGCCTTCTCGATCGTCGTCCGCGCGACGTTGGTCGCGAGATTTCCGAAGCCATCGACCCAGAGCACCTCGCCCTGGAGCCTCGTTCCACGTCGATGCACCGCTGGGGGCCGCAAGCGCTTCATGGCGCGAACCGGCCGACCGAGCGCCCACGGGTCGGCCCCGAAGGCAAGCGCCGCGGCCACGGGTGCGAAGACGTCGCGTCCATGGAAGGTTCGGCTCACGGGACGAAGACGCGCCGGCGACTGCGATACGTCGAAGATTCTCTTCACGGTCGCCGGCGGTGCCGCGAGACTCAGGAGGCCATTGTCGGGCCCTACGAACCATCCGCGGGTGCTTTCGACGAGGAGCGCGCGGCGTCGCGTCCCGACGCCGGGGTCCACGACGGCGACGTGGATTGTCCCTTCCGGAAACCACGGAGCCGCGTTCCGCAGCGCATAGGCGCCCGCGACGACGTTCTGTGCCGGCACCCCGTGGGTCAGATCGACGACCTGGACCGCGGGTGCCGCTCGCAGGATCACGCCCTTCATGATCCCGACGAACGCGTCCCGCGTCCCGAAATCGGTCGTGAGGGTGATGACCGAGGCGCGCGCGGCGCTACTTCTTCTGACCGCCATAGAGCGCGGCGTCGACGAGCTGGCAGATGACGTGACCGATCAAGATGTGCGTCTCCTGGATCCGTGCCGACTCGCGGCTCGCGGATACGTTCAGCCAGTGATCGACCATCGTCCGGAGCTTGCCGCCGCTTCCACCCGTGAGACCGACGGTGTGGATTCCGAGGCGACGGCACGCGTCGACCCCGCGCAGCACGTTCGGCGACGTGCCGCTCGTCGAGAACGCCATTGCGACGTCGCCGGGCTTGCCGAGCGCCTCGCACTTGTTTCGAGAACACTTCCTCGTAGCTGTAGTCGTTGGCGATCGAGGTGAGAGCCGACGTGTCGGTCGTGAGCGCGATCGCCGGGAGCGGCGGCCGCTCGATCATGAAGCGATTGGTGAACTCCGCGGCGATGTGCTGCGCGTCGGCGGCGCTGCCGCCGTTGCCGAAGAGCAGAAGCTTCGAGCCTTCGGCGAAGCGCGCCACGATCAGCTCCGCGACCGGCGCCACCCGCGTCCCATGCTCGCGGAGGAAGGTTCGTTTTGCAGCGATGCTGTCCGCGAAGATCTTGCGGATCGTTTGGGTCGAGGCGGACAAGATCGGCGCATTCAAGTCAATCACCGGAACCAGGTCAAGGTTGACAGTCCGGACCTCGGCCCGTAGCTCCGAGCCATGAGTCGTCGATTCGAAGGCAAGGTCGTCGTCATCACGGGCGCGTCGGCCGGGATCGGTGCCGCCGCGGCCCGCCGCTTCGCCGCCGAAGGTGCGGCGGTGGCGCTCGCGGCGCGGCAGCGCGGCGCCGTTGGATGTGCTCGCGCGCGAGCTCGAAGGCAGCGGCGCGCGTGCCCTCGCCGTTCCGACCGACGTCGCGCATCCGCAAGCGGCGACGCGCCTCCTTGCGCACGTCGCCGAGCGCTTCGGCGGCATCGACGTGCTCGTCAACAACGCCGGCGCCAACAAGCGCGGCCCGATCGAGCGTTACACTCCCGAGGAGCTCGCCGGCGTCGTGCAGGTGAACCTCACGGCGCCGATCGTGCTGACCCGTCTCGTGCTCCCCTATCTCCGGGCACGCGGTCGCGGCGCCGTCGTGAACGTCGCGTCGATCGCGGGACGCATCCCCGTCGGACACGAGGCCGTGTACTCGGCGACCAAGTTCGGCCTCCGCGCTTTCACCTTCGCGATGCAGGAGGAGCTCGCAGGCTCGGGCATCACGATCTCCGCCGTCTCGCCCGGCCCGGTCGACACCGGCTTCATCATGGAGAACCTCGAGGAGGTGCCCGACCTCGTCTTCGCGCAGCCCATGAGCACCGCCGACGACGTCGCGCAGCTCATCCTCGACTGCGCCGCCGACGGTGAGGTCGAGCGAGTCATTCCCGCAGATCACCGGCTATCTCGCGACCGCCGGCTACCTCTTCCCCGCACTCCGGAGCGTGATGCTGCCGATGATGGAGCGGCGCGGGAAGCAGGCGAAGGCGGAGTACCGGAAGCGCAACGCCGCCGCGCGGTCGTGACTCGCGGCGGCGTGCGCCTGCGGCCGACCGCTTGTCACCTCCAGCCGACTCCGGTATCGACGATCCCACGCGGGCGTAATTCAGCGGTAGAATGCCAGCTTCCCAAGCTGGACGTCGCCGGTTCGACCCCGGTCGCCCGCTCTCGCAGAAGCCCCTGCGTTGTCAGGGGCTTCCGTCGTTTCGACGTCCAGTGTTTCGGCGTCTTTCTGCGCGTCCGAAGCGCTGGTGCCGGTAGTGGTGCCGGTTGAGGAGTGAAGTTCCGGGAAACTCCGGCAAAGTCGCTGCACCGCTTCGAGCGTGTGCGCGGGCGCGAGGTGCGCGTAGCGAAGCGTCATCTCGTAGGACTGGTGGCCCATGAGCTCCTGGACCGTTCGGAGGTCGACGCCCGGCCATGACGAGGCGACTGGCGAACGTATGGCGCAGGTCGTGCCAATGAAGGCCTGAGATTTTCGCTTTCTCGAAGCGCGGGCAGAAACACCCGGCTCACGAAGTTCTTCGCGTCCTGGGCCGTTTTGGCCGTCTGGCTCGGGAATACCCAGTGGCTCTTCATGCGGCTCGGGAGACTCCGCAGGAGATCCCGGGCCGCATCGTTCATCGGGACGCGACGGGCCTCGCCGCTCTTCGAGCGGGGGATGGTGATGATCCCGACGTTGAAGTCGAGATGCTCCCATCGGAGGCCGAACTGCTCGCCGCGGCGAAGGCCCGTGTTGATGGCGAGCGCGACCTTTGGCCACTCGGCATCGCCGATCGCGCTCTCGGAGGCGCTTCTCTTCCTCCTCGGTGAGAAATCTGCACCCGCTCGTTGTTCTCCTTCGAGAACAGCTTCGGCTTCACGGGATTCGTCTCGACGAGGCCATCTGCGATCGCCACGTTGAAGATGCGCCGTAGAAAGCTCATCTCGCGGTTGACTGTAGCCGCGACGACTGGACCGCGCTTCCGCTTGCCCTTGCGAAGGTCGGTCGGGCGAAGCTCTCCGGCGAGCCGCTTCGCCTTGTAGCGCTCGACGTCGCCGGTCACGATCTCCCGGAGCGTGCGTCCCGGAAACGCCGCTTTCCAAAGCGCGCCGTGGCGCTCCGACTCCGAGTAGCTCCGATGCGTCCGCTCGATGCGTTTCAGGTAGTCGTCGATGAGTTCCGACAGCCGCACCTCACGCCGTCGGATGCGCTCCGGAAAGAAGCGGCGCTCGGCAATCTCGGTCTTCCGCTTCCGGTAGACCTCGCTCGCAAGCCCCCGCGACCCTACCCGCTCACGATGCTCCCGCCCCTGCTCGTCGTGGTAGCGCACCCACCAGATGCCCGAGCCTTCGGGACGCTCGAAGAGCCCCCGCGGTTGTTTGACTCGTCGTGGTTTCTCGCTGATCGCGGTTCTTCGCCATCGTTCTTTCCTCGCGGCCGTTTAGCCCTGCTCTTCGGATGGCCGTCGGGCTGGACGGAGCGAATCTTGGATCAGCTTCTCCACGTCACTCAAGCGAAACCGAAGCGCGCCGCGAGGTCCGAAGAGTTTAACCACTGGGATCCGCCGCTTGTACGCCCACTGGTAGAGGGTCGCGGGTTTGAGTCCGAGGAGCGCCGCCGCCTCGCGGACATCGAGAAGGCGATCCGGACTCTCGCGCGTGTCACCGTCTCGTCCGGAGCTCGCGCGCGTGCGAGTGCCGTGTGTCCGTGGGCTCATAGGTCGAGCGCCTCCTGGCGGCTGGGCCCAGGTCCGGGAATGAAGAGATCCGGCTGCTGAGTGCCTCGGCAATCCGCCGTGCGGCGAGTCGGAAGTAATTCCCTCGACCTCCACGCCGATGAAACGCCGACCGAGCTTGACGGCCGCCACGCCCGTAGTGCCCGAACCCATGAAGGGATCGAAGATTGTCTCATGAGAATCCGTGAAGCTTCGGACCCACTCCGTTACGGTCTGGAGCTGGAATCCAGCACTGACGACGTCACCGGACTACAGTGCGACTTATGACAACAATCTGCGTGTGGCCACGAGCAGCGTGAACGGCGCACATACGGTCTCGTTTGGTTACGACAACGACGGGTTGTTGACGACGGTCGGCGATATCGTTCTGGAGCGAAGCGGTCCAGCCGGGCGAGTCACGCAGGTCAGCATGGCTGGGTCATCGATAGTTGAGACGAGATCGTACAACGGCTTCGGTGAGCTCGAGGGAGTCAGCGTCACTGCCGGGGCAACGCATCTATTGACGTTGAACTATGGAGCGGAGGAGCGAGACAAGCTTGGGCGAGTCACGCAGAAGAGCGAGACGGTTCTCGACGATGACGCGCAAGTCACGACATATGGGTACGCACCAAGCGGCCATCTGGTAAGCGCTACCGTGCTCGGAGGACCAACAAGGCTATACGAGTATGACGAAAACGGGGACCGACGTATGGGCCCAGGGCTCACGGTAGAGCCGACATACGATATGCAAGATCGGCTGCTTACGTATGGATCCAACGTTTATGAGTACACCCTAAACGGCGAGCTCAAAGAGAAGCAAGACCCGAGCGGGCGGACGTCCTACGAATACGATGCAATGGGAATGCTAAAGACGGTGACGCTGCCAGGTGGCGTGACTATCGCCTACGTTCTCGATGCGGCGGGTAGGAGGGTAGGAAAGAAGGTGGACGGCGCACTCGTGCAGGGGTTCGTTTATGACCCAGCGAATCGCATAGTCGCTGAGTTGGATGCTGACGGTGAAGTGGTGACCAGATTTCTCTATGCCAGTCGACAAAACAGTCCAGATTATATGATAAAGGGGGGCGTCGCCTATCGGATGATCAGCGACCAACTTGGATCGGTCCGTCTTGTGGTTGATGCTGCGACTGGCACGTCTGTTGCCCAGCGACTTGACTACGACGAATTTGGCCGTGTTGCCCATGAAGAAGGCGCGGCGGATTTTCAGCCTTTCGGATATGCAGGAGGATTGTACGATCGGGGAACAGGGCTGGTTCACTTCGGTGTTCGGGAATACGATCCGGACGCGGGTCGCTGGAGTACGAAGGATCCGATGGGGTTTGGTGCCGGTGATACGAACCTTTACGGATACGCAGTGAATGACCCGATGAATGTAATTGATCCGTCGGGGATGTGGGCGATCACTGACCCGGTGATCGTGAATGCGGCTGCTGGGTTTGGGGACGGGATATCGCTGGGCATGACGGCGGCGATTCGTGAAATATTAGGGACAAACGATATGGTAGACTTCGGCTCGGGGGCCTATTGGGGAAGCTTCGCTGCTGGCCTCGGGCTTACGGCTGCTGGGTATGCGACCGGAGCGGAGCTCGCCATTGGTAGTAATTGGAGGTTTGCGCCTTGGGGAAATCGAACTGGCGATCCTTACGGTGAATTGCCGCACTACCATCGTCGTGGGTGGCCCGATCCTGAAGGTGACACGCCCCCTGGGCAGGGAATCGGGCGGCACCGACCATGGGAGCCAAAATCACCTGACAAACATTGGTGCGACAGGTTCTAGAATGAGGATGCCACTGATTTTCGATGAGCATGGCGATGTCTCGCTTTACTGGTCTCTGAGCCAAGCGCGAGCGAGTATTGAAGCGATCGATATTATAAACAATGAGTATATTGCGTTCGATGCCAGCGGAAGGCGATTGGCGATCGAGATAGAAGGATCGCGTGTCGTCGGTATCGTGTTGGCCGATGATCCAAGTGAGTATTCTGCGGAGCTCGCGTTGGTTTTGAGAAGATATATTAGGGCGCGTGCAAGCGATGCGGACGTCGAAAACTTGTCAGTCGATAAACTCTTAGATCTGATCCGGAGCAAGGGCTTTAGGAATTGAAGGGATGCTTGCGGGCGGCGCCCAGGGGTTCTTCATCGGTGTAGCTGCGGGCGCTTTGGCTGGTGGATTCGTCGGAGCGCTGAACCCCTGGGATGGCTATCCGATCGGATGGTGGGCGGGTGAAGCAGCTAGTGCGGCTCTCAATGAAATGCTGAACCCGTATGACAAGTTGGAGGAGTCCACTATAACTATGGTCGACCAGATCCGTTGCCGCCGGGGTTCGACCGGTATCCGTTGCCAAAGCTCCCTCCGCTGGTGGATCCCGAGAAGGGGCCGGAGTTTAGGCGGTCGCCGAACCAGCCACCCGGCGGAGGTAGGCTTCCAAATTGTCACGGCGCGTCCTGATGACGAGGGAGGTAGCGGAAGCGGTTCGGGTTGGGCAGATAGGCATCTTCAGTGGGGTTTTCGCTCCCGCAAGTTAACGGGATTCGCGTTATCGGACGTTGCGGGTTGTACTGCCGTTTGCCACACGCAAACAACCCGGCGGCTGCGGGCGGTCCGTGACGGCCGCGGGACTCCGCGCCCCGCGTCGGAAGCCGCGTCAGGACGCAGCGGGGCCAACGCGCCGGGGGCACGGAGGCGAGAGGGCCCGCGCGAGGCGGCCGTCAGGGGAAGTCGAACCCGTCGGGCTGCGGTGGTGGACGCGCGGGAATGATGGCGGGGCGCTCGGTGGGCAGCCCGAGGTGGGCGAGGATCTTGGTGACGACCGGCGGGTCCTCGATGGTGGCGAGGAACCGGAGGCGACCGCCGCAGCCGGCACACGCCAAAACGTCAATGGAAAAAACTCTCCGCATCAAGTCGGCCCACGCCCAGGCACGACGGGCCCGCTCGGCAGCCGGCGCCGGTCGGGAGGAGACTGGGGATGCAGGGGGCGGAGGCACCGCCCATGACCGCGTCGGATGCCCGACGAGAGACGGCGGCGACGACGGTGGTGGCGTTGGCGCGGCTGCTACCGGAACCGCTGGTCGCGGTGGGGGCGGCGAAGCGGGCGGTGGCGGCGCGGCGGCGCTGGCGCGACCGCTCGATCCCGACGGCCGCCACCGCGCGCGTGGGGCCAGTACGCCATGGTACAAAAGCAAATTGATGTGCGGGCGCGGTGTGATAGCCGCCAGGCGTTCCAGGAATTCATGCGGGGTAAAGATCAGGTGGCGCGTGCCGTCATGCCACGGGTGGCGGAGCGTGCAGACGACGCGGCCGTCGGGGAGTCGCGCGAGCCGCTCTTGTGCCAGCGGCGGGCGCAAAAGATACCGGCAGAGTCTTTCGAGCCCCACCCGGTCATCGGCGCCGACGTCGCGACCGGCATGGAGGTCGAAGCGTTCGAGGTGCGCGTGGCGCGGGCCGATCGCCCACACCCACGGGGCATCGGGGTCGCGGCCGACGCGCAACACGGGTGTGCCGGCCCGATCGCCGAACGCTGAGCGCCCGCGGACGGCGGCGGCGCTCAGCTGCGCGAGTACCGGGGTATCGACGGCGAGCGGATCGGCTTCGAGGTCGCCGGTGTCCTCCGCGGCGAGCACGCCCCGTCGTCGCAACAGGCGCAGGATGCGGGTGCGGATCGCCGCGAGCAGGAGGGCGACCTCGCGATCCGTCGGCGGTGGGGCAGGATCGAAGCGCATGGTGCCATCCGGCGCGGCTGCAAAGACGCCTTCGAGCAAGAGCGTGTGGAAATGGACGTTAACTTGAAGGCCGCCCCCAAATCTCTGGATCGCCGTCACCGTCCCGCTGCGCCCATCCGCAATCCCGCGGCGGCGCGCGCGGCGTCGCTCGAAGCCGAGAAGCGCGCGGGTGTAGATCGTGAGCACGGCGCGACAGAGGACGTGATCCCACGCCAGGCGATAGCGGAGCGCGTGTGGGAGCGAGAGCACCCACTGACGGATAGGGACGTGGGGCAGGGTGTGATCGACCAACTCGGCGGCACCGGCGGCCATGCGCCGACCCCCGCAACTCGGACAAAACCCGCGCCGTTTGCACGAGAACGGGACGAGCGTTTCGGCGTGACAGCCCTGGCACTGAAACCGCGCGAAGCCTCGCGACCACACCCCACAGTCCAAGAAGCCGCGGAACTCCTGCTCGAGAAAGGCGGGGAGTCCGGCGGGATCGGCGCGAGCGGTGGTGGCGAGAAAGGTTTCGAGGTGCTCGCGCACCACCTGATGGAGCACGGTGCCTTCAGCGTCGCGGGGCGTGTAACCGAGGGACGCGACGGGGGCGCGGCGTTCGTTGCATGCGGCGGTCTCGCAAGCCACGAGCCCAGGGCATGGCAGTCGCGTGCGCTGGCGGCATCGCTCCGAGTAGGTAGTCGCCGATGTGGCGCGGCCGATCTCGCGGGCTGGATCGAGTGGGTGCCGTGAACCGCGCCGTCGTCGATCGAGTCCCCGTGATACTCGGCAGGGGTGTCCGCCGAGTCTCCATGACCTCGCGGGAGGTCGCTTCGACTCGTGTGAGCGACGAGCCGAATGTGACGTGAGCTCAGGCGCGTTGAAGTCTACGAGGGGGGCGGGGCGGCGCGCACGACGCCGAGCACTCCGCGCGCGCGGACGGCGGCGCCGTCAGCGCGGCGCGCGCTCGCGCTGGCGCTGTTCCGGGGTCTCGTGCGGCCGCGCGAAATCGTCCTCGAGCCGCCACGTCGTCCCGATCTCGGGCGTCGAGGCCTCGATGACCTCGCAGTCGGTGATGCCGATCAGGCGATGGACCTGACCGAGACTGCACGTGTATCCCACGCCCGGCTCGAGCTCGGTCTCGACGAGCGTGCCGCTCCGATCCTGCCACACGACCTTGGCGCGCCCGCGGAGCAGGAACCAACTCTCGCGCTTCTGGTCGTGGAGCTGGAGCGACAGCCGCGCCCCGGCATTGATGTGGAGGAGCTTCCCGGCATAGGGCAGATCGTCCGGCGTCCAATGGACCTCGAAACCCCACGGCTTCTCGACGCGGCGGACGTACGGCGTGTTGCGGAACGGCGAGGGATCGAACCGGGGCGCCTCGGTCTTCATCGCGCACGAGTGTAGCCGAGACCGGCGCGGCGTGCGCCCCCTGAATTGGGGACACCGCATTTCCCACCTCCGGTGCCCTCTGCTATCTGCACCCGAATGTCCGCGTCGGTCCCGGTCATCGATCCCGAAACACTCCCCAAGCATTTCGAAGCATCCGACGTCGAGGCGCGGCTGCACGAACGCTGGGACCGCCTCGCCGTCTACGCCCACGATCCCGCCCGACCGCGCGCGGAGACGTTCGTGGTCGACACGCCGCCGCCCACCGTGTCGGGGTCGCTGCACGTCGGGCACGTCTTCAGCTACACCCACACCGACGTCCTCGCGCGTTATCAGCGCATGCGCGGACGGAACGTCTTCTACCCGATGGGGTGGGACGACAACGGCCTCCCGACCGAGCGCCGCGTGCAGAACCATTTCCACGTCCGCTGCGACCCGCGGGCGCCGTACGTGCCCGATCTCCGGCTCGAGCCGCCGACCGCCGCCGAGCTGAAGCAGCCGCCGCGCCTGATCTCGCGGCCGAACTTCATCGACCTCTGTCTCGAGCTCACGCGGCAGGACGAGGAAGCCTTCAAGAGCCTCTGGCGCCGGATCGGCCTGTCCGTCGACTGGACGCTCGAGTACTCGACCATCGACGCACGCTGCCGCCATCTCGCGCAGCTGAGCTTCTGCGACCTCTTTGCGAAAGGCCACGTCTACAGCGTCGAGGCGCCGACGATGTGGGACGTCGATTTCCAGACCGCGGTCGCCCAAGCCGAGGTCGAGGACCGCCCGACGCGGGGCGCGTTTCACGACGTCGCGTTCGGCGTCGAGGGCGGCGGCGAGCTCGTCATCGCGACGACGCGTCCGGAGCTGCTGCCGGCGTGCGTCGCCGTGACGGCGCATCCCGACGACGCGCGCTACCGCGGTCTCTTCGGCAAGCGCGCCGTGACGCCGGTCTTCCAGGTCCCCGTGCCGATCTTCCCGAGCGAGCTCGTCGATCCGGAGAAGGGCACGGGCATCCTCATGGTGTGCACGTTCGGCGACGCGACCGACGTCACCTGGTGGCGCGAGCACAAGCTGCCGCTCCGCCAGATCATCGGGCGCGACGGCCGCCTGGTGCCGGTGACGTTCGGCTCGGAGGCGTTTCCGAGCCGCGATCCCGACGCCGCAAACGCCCGCTACGAACGGATCGCCCGCAAGGGCGTCGGCGGGGCCCGCCAGACGATCGTCGAGATGCTGCGCGATCCCGCGAGCGACGCCACGGGGGCCGGACGGGCACCGCTCCGGACCGAGCCGAAGCCGATCGAGCACGCGGTCAAGTTCTTCGAAAAGGGCGATCGCCCCCTCGAGTTCATCTCCACGCGTCAGTGGTTCGTCCGACTGCTCGACAAGAAGGACGATCTCCTCGCGATGGGCGACCGCATACGCTGGCACCCCGACTTCATGCGTCTGCGCTTCCGCAACTGGACCGAGAACCTGAACGTCGATTGGTGCGTGAGCCGGCAGCGCTACTTCGGCGTCCCGTTTCCCGTCTGGTATCCGCTCGATGCCAACGGCCGGCCCGACTACGACCACGCGATCGTCGCGCCCGCCGCGAGCCTGCCGGTCGATCCCACGGTCGACGTCGCCCCCGGCTATCGCAGCGAGCAGCGCGACCAGCCCGGCGGCTTCACCGCCGAGGCCGACGTCTACGACACCTGGTTCACGAGCTCGCTCACGCCGCAAATCGGCTCGGGCTGGCTGCTCGACCCCGAACGCCACGCGCAGCGCTTTCCCGCCGACATCCGGCCGCAGAGCCACGAAATCATCCGAACCTGGGCGTTCTACACCATCGCCAAGGCGATGCTGCACGAACACAGCGTCCCCTGGTACCACGTCGTCATCTCCGGGTGGATCCTCGATCCCGACCGCAAGAAGATGTCGAAGAGCAAGGGCAACGTGGTGACGCCGATGCATCTGCTCGACCAGTACACCGCGGACGGCGTGCGCTACTGGGCGGCGAGCGCGCGGCTCGGCACCGACACCGCGTTCGACGAGAAGGTCCTGAAGGTCGGCAAGCGTCTCGTCACCAAGCTCTACAACGCCGGCAAGTTCGTGCTCGCGCAGGCGGGACCGCGGGCGCCGATCGACGTCGAGCTCGACCGCGCCTTCGTCGAGCGTCTGCGCCGGCTGGTCACGGACGTCACCGCTGCATTCGACGCCTTCGACTACGCGCACGCGCTCCAGGACACGGAGTCGTTCTTCTGGCACGACTTCACCGACACCTACCTCGAGCTGGTGAAGCACCGCGCCCGCGACGATGCCGGCGGCTCGGCGATCGCGGGTCTGCGGCTCGGTCTCGGCGTGCTGCTGCGGCTCTTCGCACCGGTGCTGCCGTACGTCACCGAGGAGGTCTGGTCATGGGTGTTCGCCGAGGAAAGCGGGCACGCGAGCATCCACCGCGCGCCCTGGCCGTCGCTCGCGGAGCTCGCCGCGATCCCGGCGCCGCACGATCCCGGCTGCTTCGACGTCGCTGTCACCTGCCTCGCCGCGATCAACAAGGCCAAGTCGGAAGCCGGGGTGTCGCCGGGACGCGGGGTCGCCGACCTGACGCTCGCCGCGCATCCCGCCACCCTCGCGACGCTCGCGACCGTCCAAGCCGACGTGTTGCGCTCGGCACGCGTCGAGCGTCACGTGCTGGTCGCCGTCGACACCCTCGCCGCCGCCACCGTCGAGGTGCGTGGCGCCGAATGGGTCGCGCCGCCGGAGACGGGCGGGTGACCGCGCCTACGGCCGACCGGCTCACTGTGTTGGCGCACCACCCGTCGACGCGCCGACTCGTCGCCGCGGCGCTCGCGGAGGACATCGGCCGCGGCGACGTGACGAGCGCCGCCGCCTTGCCGCCGGGGCTGCGCGCGACCGCGACGATCACCACCGAGGAGCCCTGCATCGTCGCCGGGCTCTTCCTGGCGCCGATCGCCTATCGGCTCGTCGATCCGGCGCTGGTGGTCGACGTGCTCGTGGAGGACGGCGCCGCCGGCGCCGTGGAGACGCCGGTGGTGCGAATCGCGGGTGCCGCCGCGGCGATCCTCGCCGGCGAACGCGTGGTGCTCAATCTCCTCCAGCACCTCTCCGGCGTCGCCACGCTGACCCGTCGGTTCGTCGACGCCGTGCACGGCACGAATGCGGCGATCGTCGACACGCGAAAGACGATCGCCGGACTGCGGCTGCTCGAGAAGCACGCGGTCGCCATGGGCGGCGGCGTGAACCACCGCTTCGGGCTCGACGACGGCATCCTCATCAAGAACACCCACGTGGCGCTGGGAGGCGGGACGGCGGCGGTCGTGACCCGTGTCCGTACCCGGGCGCCCGCCGGTCTCCGCGTCCAGGTGGAATGTCGAACCGCCCCGGAGCTCGAGGCCGCGCTCGCAGCCGGCGCCGACGCCGTGCTGCTCGACAACCAGACGCCCGAGGACGCGGCCGCGCTCATCCGGTTGGTCCACGGCCGCGTCCCCGTCGAGGTGTCGGGCGGCATCACGCTCGCCAACGTCGCCGCCTACGCGGCCGCCGGCGCCGATCGCATCTCGATCGGCGCCCTCACGCATTCCGCACCGGCGGTGCCGCTGCACCTCCGCGTTGCCGCGACGGCCTGATCCGCGCCCCCGGCCATGGAGACGGTCGAGCGCATCCTGAGCCTTCTCCGCCGCGAGCCGGTGGTCTCCGGCGCGGCCCTCTCGGCGACGCTCGGCATCTCGCGCGCGGCGGTCTGGAAGCACGTCGAAGCGCTCCGCGCCGCTGGCTACCGCATCGAGTCGCAGCGCGCGCGCGGCTACGCGCTCACCGGCACCCCGGATCGCCTGTTGCCGGCCGAAATCCAACGCCACCTGGCGACCACGCGCTTCGGGCGTCGCCTCGAATGCTTCGAGACGATCGACTCGACCAACGTGGTGGCGGCGCGCCTCGCGCGCGAAGGCGCCCCCGAGGGCACGCTCGTGCTCGCCGAGCGCCAGACCGCCGGACGCGGCCGCCTCGGGCGAAGCTGGGTGTCGCCGGCCCGCGTCAACCTCTATGCGAGCTTCGTGCTGCGCCCGACCCTGGCGCCCGCCGACGCACCGCAGCTCGCGCTCGCGGCCGCCGTCGCGGTCGCGCGCGCGCTCACGGTCCTCCCGCATCTCGGACGCGACCGCGTCGCGATCAAATGGCCGAACGATTGTCTCGTCGACGGCAAGAAGATCGCGGGCATTCTCACGGAGATGGACGCCGAGGTCGACCGCATCCGCAGCGTCGTGCTGGGGATCGGCGTCAACCTGAACGCGTCGGCGCGCGCGTTTCCGCCCGAGCTGCGGCCGACGGCGACCTCGGTGGCGCTCGCGACCGACACCCGCGTGGACCGTCCGCGCTTCGCCGCGGCGCTATGCGGCACGCTGGAGGCCGTCTATGATCGCGTCGTCCGCGAGGGCTTCGCCGCGATCGCGCCGGAGTGGGAGTCGTTCTCGTGCCTCACCGGACGTCGCGTGACGATCGACGGGAGCGGGCGCACGACCACCGGCACCGTGCGCGGTATCGACCTCGGCGGGCGGCTCGTCCTCGACGGGGCACACGGTGAGGAGCACATCATGGCGGGGGACGTCTCGATCGTGAACGGCTACCGCGACCTCGCGAAGACCACCAAGGAGGGCGGGGGATGAGCGACCTGCTGCTCGCCATCGACGTCGGCAACACCCACACGGTCGTCGGCGTCTACGACCGAGACCGGCTGATGCGCCACTGGCGTGTCTTGAGCGACCCCGGCCGCACGTCCGACGAGTACGGCGTGCTCTTGTGGAATCTCTATCGCGCCTCCGAGCTGCCGATCCCGAAGCGCAGCGACATCGTCGTATGCTCGGTCGTGCCGCCGATGACCAAGGTCGTGGAAGACGTCTGCCGCGACTACTTCCACGCCGAGCCCTTGGTGGTCGGCCCGGGCGTGAAAACGGGCATGCCGATCCTCTACGACAACCCGAAGGAGGTCGGCGCCGACCGCATCGTCAACGCCGTCGCCGCCTACGAGCGCTACCACCACACCTGCATCGTGGTCGACTTCGGGACGGCGACGACCTTCGACTGCATCTCCGGCAAGGGCGAATACCTCGGCGGCGTCATCACGCCCGGCGTCGGCATATCCTTGGACGCGCTCGTGACGCGCACCGCCAAGCTGCCGCGGGTCGAGCTCGTGCGCCCGCCGAAGGTGGTCGGCAAGAACACCGTCCACGCGATGCAAGCGGGCATCGTCTACGGCTACGTCTCGCTGGTCGACGGCCTCGTCGGGCGCATCCGCGAGGAGATCGGCGACGCGCGCGTCATCGCGACCGGCGGCTTCGCCGCCATGCTCGCACCCGAGTCCACCACGATCGAGACCTCGGACGAGTTCTTGACCCTGGAGGGCCTCCGGCTCATTCATCGTCGTAACCACTAACCTCGTTCACGCCGCACGGAGGATCGCATGGCCGCCGAAGAGGTCGCACGCATCCGCAACATCGGCATCGTCGGACAAGGCGGCGTCGGCAAGACGCTGCTCGCCGACGCGCTGATCTTGGCCGCGGGCGGGGCGACGCGCCTCGGCCGTACCGACGACGGCACGTCGCTCTTCGACGTCGAGCCCGAGGAGGTGCGGCGGAAAAGCTCGAGCGGGACCGCCATCCACCACGTCGCGTGGCGCAAGCACGAGATCACGATCGTGGACACGCCGGGATACGCGGCCTTTCTGGCGGAGACCCGGGCCGCCCTCACCGCGCTCACCGGCGCCGTGTTCGTGCTCTCGCCCCACGGTGAGGTGAAGGTCGAGCTGGAGCGCATCTGGGGATGGTGCCGCGAGCTCGGCGTTCCGAGCATCGCGTACGTGAGCCGCCTCGACCGCGAGGAGACCGACCTCGCCGCGGCGCTCGCACCGGTCGGCCGCGTCGTCGACGCCACGGTCGTGCCCATCGCGATCCCGATCGGCTCGACGAGCGGCCTCACGGGCTACGTCGATCTCGTGGCGATGAAGGCGATGACGGCCGCGAGCGACTTCGCGGCGCCGCAAGCCGGACCCATTCCCGCCGATCTCGTCGCGACGGCGGCCGAGCATCGCGATCGCCTGCTCGAGGCCGTCGCCGAGACCGACGACACGCTCCTCGAGCACTATCTCGAGAGCGGCGAGCTCGGCGAGGACGAGATCCGCCGCGGCCTCCGGACAGGCGTCCTGACCCACAAGCTCTTGCCGGTCCTCGTCGGCACCGCCGCGCACGGGGTCGGCGTCCACGCCGTCCTCGACGCGGCCGTCGATCTGCTCGCGTCGCCGGCGGAGCTCCCCGCGCTCGAGGCCATCGACGCGAAGACCGGGCAAGCGGTCGACCGCCCGCCGGATCCGAGCGCGCCGTTCGCCGCCTTCGTCTTCAAGACGCTCAACGATCCCTTCGCCGGAAAGCTCTCGATCTTCCGCGTCGTCTCCGGACGCGCCGCCAGCGACTCGACGGTCCTCAACACGAGTCACGGCTCGAAAGAACGCCTCGGTCAGCTGCTCCGGCTCGAGGGCAAGAAGCAGGCGCCCGTCGCCAGCGCCGTCGCCGGCGAGATCTGCGCGGTCGCCAAGCTCAAGGACACGGCGACCGGCGACACGCTCGCCGACGAGAAGGCGCCGGTCCTGTTGCCGCGGCTGCCGACGTTCGAGGCGGTGATGTCGTTCGCGGCGCAGCCCAAGAGCAAGGCCGACGAGGAGAAGGCGACGCAGGCGTTGCATCGCATGATGGAAGAAGATCAGGCGCTGCACATCGAGCGCGACCCCGAAAGCCGCGAGATCATCGTGTCCGGCTCGGGCCAGCTGCACATCGAGGTCGTGGTCGAGCGCTTGAAGCGCAAGTACGGCGTCGAGGTCGAGCTGAAGGCGCCGAAGGTGCCGTATCGCGAGACCGTCAAAGGCCGCGCCGAGGTCCAGGGCAAGTACAAGAAGCAGTCGGGCGGGCGCGGGCAATACGGCGACACCTGGATCAAGCTCGAGCCTCTCACGCGCGGCGCCGGGTTCGAGTTCGTCGACGAGATCGTCGGCGGCGCGATTCCGCGTCAGTACATCCCGGCGGTCGAGAAGGGCATTCGCGAGGCGATGCCGCGCGGCATCCTCACCGGCTCGCCGGTCGTCGACTTCAAGGTCACGCTCTTCGACGGCTCGTATCACGACGTCGACTCGTCCGAGATGGCGTTCAAGATCGCCGCGTCGATGGGCTTCAAGGACGCGCTCACCAAGGCCAAGCCGGTGCTGCTCGAGCCGATCATGCTGCTCGAGGTCACCGTGCCCGACGAGTCGATGGGCGACGTGATCGGCGACTTGAACTCGCGGCGCGGCCGCGTCCTCGGCGTCGACCCGAAGCCCCCGCATCAGCTGATCCGCGCCGAGGTGCCGATGGCCGAGGTGCTGAAGTACGCGCCCGACCTGCGCTCGATGACCAGCGGCCGCGGCGACTTCCACATGAGCTTCGCGCACTACGAGGAAGTGCCGCCGCATCTGGCCGAGCGCGTCATCAAGGAAGTGCGCGAGCAGCGCGGCGCCGCGACGAGCGGCGAGTGACGGGGACCGACGACGAAGCGGGCATCGCGGCCGCCGTCGCGGCCGGCACCGACTCGATCGCCGTCCCCGACGCGCTGGTCGAGGACCCGCCGGCCGGCGGCGCCGTCGAACGCTCGTTTTTGCAGCGCCTGCAGGACATGACCGTCGCCGAGCGCATCAAGCTCGCGCTGCGCGGCAACCGCGAGGTGCGCATGATCCTCGTGCGCGACCCGAATCGGATGATCCGACGCTTCGTGCTGCAGAATCCGCGCATCGGCGACGAGGAGATCATCGCGATCGCCAAGAACCGCAGCGCGGACGACGAGCTGCTGCGGTCGATCGCCGAGAGCCGCGAGTGGACCAAGAACTATCAAGTCCGCCTGAGCCTCGTCACCAATCCGAAAACGCCGCTGGTGCTGTCGCTGCGGTTCCTCGGCGGCCTGAACGACCGTGACGTCCGCATGCTCGCCAAGAGCAAGAACGTCTCGGCGACGGTCGCCGCCGCGGCGAAGCGCATCGTCACCCAGCGTCCGAGCGCCTGAGGCGACGCGCTCGGCGCCAATCGCCGAGCGCGAAGACGTCCGGCCGGCTCTCCCCGCGGGCCGCGACCACGTCACCCGCGTCGGTTGCAGAGGCGGACCTCGAACCCTATGGAGGGCCCATGGCCGCGCCCGTCGCCCTCTCGTTGATCGTGCCGGCGTACGAGGAGGCCGAGCGCCTGCCCGCGACGTTGCAGCACGCGGCCGAGGCGCTGCCCCGCCTCGCGGGGACCAGCGAGATCATCGTCGTGGACGACGGCTCGCGTGACGCGACCGCCGAGGTCGCCGCGCGCTTCGCGAGCCCGATCCCGCTGCGCGTGATCCGCCTCCCCGAGAACCACGGCAAGGGCGCGGCCGTCGCCGCCGGCATCGCGGCGGCGCGCCATCCGTTCACCGCCTTCACCGACGCCGATTGCCCGTACGACCTCGAACGCCTGCGTCCGATGCTCGCGGCGCTCGCCGCGGGGACCGCGGACGTCGCGATCGGCGCCCGCGAGCTCGCCGAGTCCGAGATCAACCGCGGCTACGGGGCGTTGCGCCTGCTCTCGGGACGCACGCTCTCGGTGCTGACGAGCCTCACGCTCGGGCTGCCGTTTCGCGACTCGCAGTGCGGGCTCAAGGTGTTTCGCACCGAGGTCGCGCGCCGGCTCTTCGCGGTCCGCACGATCGACGGCTTCGGGTTCGATTTCGAGATCCTGACGGCGGCGCTCCAGCAGGGCTTCCGGGTGCAACGCTTTCCGGTGCGCCTCACGCACAACGACGATTCCCGCATCCGGCTCGTGCGCGACAGCCTGCGCATGGCACGCGACCTCTGGCGCGTCCGCCGGAAGCTGCGCGCGGGCCTGTACTCGGCGACCACGGACGACGGGGAGGCTCGGCCGTGTCCGCTCTGCCGCGAGACGTCGTACACGCCGCGGGTCGCGGAGCACGGCTACCGCATGGTGACCTGCAACGCATGCGGCCTCTGGTACCTGAACCCGATGCCGAGCGCCGCGACGCTCTCCCGCCTCTACGATGCCGGCTACTTCCGCAGCGACGCCGCAGCGACGACCGGCTACGCCGACTATGCGGCCATGGCGGACGACGCCCGCGACACGTTCCGCCGCCGCCTGGCGCTCGTCGATCGCTACGTCGGAAGCGGCCGCATTCTCGACGTGGGCGCGGGGTACGGCTACCTCGCCGAGGTGGCGGCCGCGCGCTTTCCCGAACGATGGGTGGTCGAGCGCTCGCCGGACGCGGCTGCCCACGTCCCGCCGCCCGCGCGGGTCGTGGTCGGCACGTGGGAGCACGCCGAGGTTCCCGAGCGCTACTTCGACGTCGTCAGCATGCAGGACTGTCTCGAGCACTTTCCGGATCCGCTCGCGGCGTTGGCGAAGACCAGGCTCGCGCTCCGCCCGGGCGGCGCGCTCCTGGCCGTGACGCCGAACGTCGGGAGCTGGATCGCGCGCCTGCAGGGACGACGGTGGGTGTCGCTCAAGTTCCCCGAGCACGTCGTCCTCTTCTCCGCGTCGACGCTCCGCCGCGCGCTCGAGACCGCCGGGTTCCGCCTCGAGACGATCGTGCCGGCGGGGCAGTATGCACGCCTCGACTTTCTTTCGACCCGCATCGCGTCGGGCTTCCCGCGGATCGGCGACGCGCTCACGCACGCGGTGCGCACCGTCGGCGGCGGCGAGCGACGTCTCTACGTCCCGTCGGGATCGATGGCGGTCGTCGCGACCGTCGCATAGGTCGCAACGACCGTCGATCGAAGAGCGCGCGCCGCTAGGGAACCTCTGCACAGGTTGCTCCCGGCTACGAAGCGCGATCCATCCCCGATCGACGGCGGCGCGCAGCCCTCGGCGTATCGTTCAGATACGCGGTCGGGCTGCGCGCCTCGCGCTCGGGGCGGCTCGCACTTCTCGCTCGGAACCTACCTGTGCAGAGGTTCCCTAGAGCAGCCTGCCCGGCGTCGGCGAGGCCGACGGCGTCGCGGCGCTCGCCGTCGCGGTCGGCGTCGGCGTGACCGTCACGGTCGGAGTCGGCGAGCCACAGCCGGGACAGAACTCGAGGTTGTCGCCGCCGCAGCCGGCGAGCAGCGCCAGCGCCGCGAACACGACGAACCCCGTCCACGCACGCACCCGCATCGCGGCGGGTTATAGGGACCGCCTCTTCCACCGTCAAGGTGATCTCGCCGTGCGCGCGCGACGACGACGCGGAGCGCGCCGCGTGCCGCCTCGCGTTGACACCATGGGGTCGACTCGTTAGTGTCCGCCCCCGTTTCCCGCGGTCTTTCCGCACTCTACGTCACACAACGAGGTCCCTGGTGAGCGCCTACCGGCACGTCCGAGTTCCATCCGAAGGCGAGCGTATCGAGGTCGGAGCCGACGGAGCCTGGCGTATTCCCGACCGGCCGATCATCCCGTTCATCGAGGGAGACGGCACCGGGTCCGACATCTGGAAGGCCTCCCAGCGCGTCTTCGACGCCGCGGTCGCGAAGGCCTACGGCGGGAAGCGCACGATCGCCTGGATGGAGATCTACGCCGGCGAGAAGTCGCTCGGTCTCTACGGCGAGAACCAGTGGCTTCCGGACGAGACCAACGACGTCATCCGCGACTACAAGATCGCGATCAAGGGACCACTGACGACACCGGTCGGCGGCGGCATCCGCAGCATCAACGTCACGCTCCGCCTGGTGCACGACCTCTACGCATGCGTGCGGCCGGTGCGGTGGTTCCACGGCGTCCCGAGCCCGGTGAAAGAGCCCCAGAAGCTCGACGTCGTCATCTTTCGCGAGAACACCGAAGACGTCTACGCCGGCATCGAGTTCAAGGCGGGCAGCGACGATGCGAACGCGCTCATCGAGTTCATCGGCACACGCCTGAAGAAGGAGATCCGTCCCCAGTCGGGGATCGGCATCAAGCCGATGTCGGCCTTCGGCTCGAAGCGGCTCGTGCGGCGCGCCATCGCCTACGCGATCGCGCACGGGAAGCCCAGCGTGACCCTCGTGCACAAGGGCAACATCATGAAGTTCACCGAGGGCGCGTTCCGCGACTGGGGCTACGAGCTCGCCGCGGCGGAGTTCGGCGACCGCATCGTCCTCGAGGAAAACGCGGGCGGAAAGGCGGCGATCGCGGGCAAGGTGATCGTCAAGGACCGCATCGCCGACTCGATGTTCCAGCAGGTGCTGCTGCGGCCCGACGAGTACAGCGTGCTGGCCACGCCGAACCTGAACGGCGACTACATCTCGGACGCCTGCGCGGCACAGGTCGGCGGCCTCGGGCTCGCGCCCGGCGCCAACATCGGCGATCGCGCCGCCATCTTCGAGGCGACGCACGGCACCGCGCCGAAGTACGCCAACCTGGACAAGATCAATCCCGGCTCGGTGATCCTCTCGGGCGTCATGATGTTCGAGCACCTCGGCTGGAACGAGGTCGCGACGCTCATCGTGAAGGGCCTCGAGCGCACCATCGCGGCCAAGACCGTCACCTACGATCTCGAACGCCAGATGCCGGGCGCGACGCTCCTGCGCTGCTCCGAGTTCGGCACGGCGATCATCACCAACATGGAAGGATAGCGATGGCACGGAAGAAGATCGCCCTCATCGGGGCCGGGAACATCGGCGGCACGCTCGCGCACCTCTGCGCCCTGAAGCACCTCGGCGACGTCGTGCTCTTCGACGTCGTCGAAGGTCTGCCGCAAGGGAAGGCGCTCGACCTCCTCGAGTCGGGCCCGATCGAGGGCTTCGACGCCAGCATCACCGGCACCAACACCTACGAGGGCATCGCGGGGGCCGACGTCTGCATCGTGACCGCCGGCCTCGCCCGCAAGCCCGGCATGAGCCGCGACGACCTGCTCGCGACCAACGCGAAGATCATCACGGCGGTCGCCGAAGGCATCAAGCAGCACGCGCCGAATGCGTTCGTGATCGTGGTCTCGAACCCGCTCGACGCGATGGTCACTCAGATGAAGCGCGTCACCGGCTTTCCGAAGCACCGCGTCGTCGGGATGGCCGGCGTGCTGGATTCGTCGCGCTACCGCACCTTCGTCGCCGCGGAGCTGAAGGTGTCGGTCGAAAGCGTCGCGGCGATCGTGCTCGGCGGACACGGCGACGACATGGTGCCGATCCGGAGCGCCTGCACCGTCGGCGGCATCCCGATCGCGAAGCTCATCAAGCCCGAGCGTCTCGATGCGATCGAGGAGCGCACCCGCAAGGCCGGCGGCGAGATCGTCGCGCTCTTGAAGACGGGATCCGCCTTCTACTCGCCGGCATCGGCGGCGATCCAGATGGCGGAGGCCTACCTGAAAGATCGCAAGCGCATCCTGCCGTGTGCCGCCCTGCTCGAGGGCGAGTACGGCGTGAAGGGCTTCTACGTCGGCGTGCCCGTCCTGATCGGCGCCGGGGGCGTCGAGCGGGTGATCGAGCTCGAGCTGACGGAGAGCGAGAAGAAGGAGTTCGCACTTTCGGTGAGCCACGTCGAGGAGCTGGTCCAGGCCATGGACCGGATCCTCAAGGGCTGAGCGCGCGACGTGAACATCCACGAGTTCCAAGCCAAGGAAATCCTCCGGAAGTACGGCGTGCCGCTCTTGCAGGGCGGGGTCGCGCGCTCGCCCGAGGACGCGGCCGCGGTCGCCACGAAGCTCGGCGGCACCGTGGTCGTGAAGGCGCAGATCCACGCCGGCGGGCGCGGCAAAGCGGGTGGGGTCAAGGTCGTTCCGACCCCCGAGAAGGCCGCCGAGTTCGCGAAGGGCCTGCTCGGCAAGCCCCTCGTCACCCATCAGACCGGTCCCGACGGCCGCGTCGTCCGCCAGGTCTTGGTCGAGAGCGGCTGCGACATCGCCCGCGAGCTCTATCTCGGCGTCGTCGTCGACCGCGCGACCGGTAAGGTCGGCATCATCGCGTCCCCCGAGGGCGGCGTGGAGATCGAGGAGGTCGCCGCCAAGACGCCCGACAAGATCTTCCACGAGACCATCGACCCGGCGGTCGGCTTTGCGCCGTATCAAGGCCGGCGGCTCGCGTTCCGCTTGGGACTTCCCAAGGAGCTGGTGAACAAGGCCGTGGGCTTCTTCGCCGCGGTGACGCGCGCCTTCCAGGAGTGCGATGCGTCGATGGTCGAGATCAATCCGCTCGTCGTCACCAAAGGCGGCGACCTCATCGCGCTCGACGCCAAGGTCAGCCTCGACGACAACGCGCTCTTCCGCCACGCGGACCTCCGCGAGTACCGCGACGTCCACGAAGAAGATCCCGCGCGAAACCGAGGCCGCCAAATACGACCTCAGCTACATCGCGCTCTCCGGCAACATCGGCTGCATGGTGAACGGCGCCGGCCTCGCCATGGCCACGATGGACATCGTGAAGTACGCGGGCGGCGAGCCGGCCAACTTCCTCGACGTCGGCGGCGGCGCCGACCAGAAGAAGGTCGCCGAGGCCTTCCGCATCCTACTCTCCGACGCCAGCGTGAAGGCGATCTTCATCAACGTGTTCGGCGGCATCCTGCGCTGCGACGTCTTCGCGGAGGGCGTCGTCGCCGCGGCCAAGGAGGTCGGGTTGTCGGTACCGCTCGTGGTCCGCATGGAAGGCACCAACGTCGACCGCGGCAAGGAGATCCTGCAGGCGTCGGGGCTCGCGATCGAAGCCGCCGGCGACATGGCCGAGGGCGCCAAGCTCGCCGTCGCCGCCGCCAAGCGCGCCGCGGGAGCGCCGAGGGCGGCACGATGAGCATCCTCGTCGACAAGCACACGCGCGTCATCGTGCAGGGTATCACCGGAGCCACCGGCCAATTCCACGCCAAGGCCTGCCGCGAGTACGGCACGCAGGTCGTGGGCGGCGTGACGCCGGGGAAGGGCGGCACCAACTTCGAGGGCTTCCCGGTCTTCGACACCGTCGAGCAGGCCGTGAAGGAGACCGGCGCCGATTGCACGCTGATCTTCGTCCCGCCGCCCTTCGCCGCCGACGCGATCATGGAGGCCGCCGACGCCGGCCTGCCGCTCGCCATCTGCATCACCGAGGGCGTGCCGACCCTCGACATGGTGCGCTGCATGGAGTTCCTCCGCAGCCGCACGACGCGCCTGATCGGCCCGAACTGCCCCGGCATCATCACCCCGGGGCAAGCGAAGATCGGAATCATGCCGGGCTACATCCACAAGCCCGGCACGATCGGCGTCGTCTCGCGCAGCGGTACGCTCACCTACGAAGCCGTCCACCAGCTGACCCAGCTCGGCATCGGCCAGTCGACGTGCGTCGGCATCGGCGGCGACCCGATCATCGGCACCGGCTTCATCGACGTGCTGCGGCTCTACCAGGACGACCCCGGGACCGCGGGCATCATCCTGATCGGCGAGATCGGCGGCAGCGCCGAGGAGCAGGCCGCCGCCTTCATCAAGGCGCACGTGACCAAGCCCGTCACCGTGTTCATCGCGGGCCAGACCGCGCCCAAGGGCAAGCGCATGGGCCACGCCGGCGCGATCATCGCCGGCAGCGCCGGCACCGCGTCCCAGAAGATGCGGGCGTTCGAGGCGGCGGGGGCGCGCGTCGTGAAGAGCGCCGCCGAGCTCGGCACCACCATGGCGGCCGCGCTCGGCCGCTGACCTGTCGCACCATCGTTTCGGAGGAGAGTGGCCATGGCGAGAGAGATGACGTTGGCGATCGTGAAGCCCGATGCCGTGAAGCGGAACCTGATCGGTGAGGTGATCCGCCGGATCGAGCAGAGCGGTCTGCAGGTGGCGGCGGGGCGCTTCCTCCGGCTGAGCAAGAGCGACGCGGAGGGCTTCTACGCCGTGCACCGCGAACGCCCGTTCTTCGGGAGCCTCGTCGAATACATGTGCTCCGGCCCCGTGATGGTGCTCGCCCTCGAAGGCGACGATGCCATCAAGCGCTGGCGCGATCTCATGGGAGCGACGGATCCCGCCAAGGCGGCGCCCGGCACGATTCGCAAGGACCTCGGCCAGAGCGTCGAGGCCAACGCCACGCACGGCTCCGACGCACCCGAGACGGCGCGGACCGAGATCGCCTACTTCTTCCGCACGCTCGAGGTGGTCCCGCGCGGGTGAGCTTGCCGGCACCGACGCTCGCGGCGCAGCTCCGCGCGACCCCGACGTCGTCCTCGACGAGCACGGCGTGCGAACGTCCGGCGCGCTTGCCGCCCGCCCGCCACGGCGTACGGGATGCCGTGTGTCTCTTCCTCGCGGTCGTCTTCGTCTACTGGCTGACGTGTCCGGGCGCGACCGCCTACGACCAGTACAGCCGTCTCGCCGACGCGCTTCTCCACGGCAGCCTCTCGCTGCCCGAGCGACCGCCGCATCTCGAAATGGCCGAGTACAACGGCCGCGCCTACTTCACGAACCCGCCGACGCCCGCGGTGTTGTTGGCGCCGCTGCTGTGGATCGCGGAGCGTGAGCCGCTGCGCGGCTGGCTCGTCGCCAAGAACGGCGGCTGGGATCTGCCGTTCGGCTGGTTCCAGACCGGCTTGTCGATCGCGTGCGGCGGCGTGGCGACGGCCTTCGCGCGGATCGCGCTCGGGCGCGTGCCGGTGTCGCGCGCCGCGGCCAACTGGGGCGCCGTCCTCTTCGCCTTCGGCAGCATCCATTGGTACCACGCCACCATCGGCTCGGTCTGGTACCTGGCGCAGATCGTCCACGGGATGTTCCTCTGGATCCTGGTCGCGGAGTGGTTCGGGAAGGCGCGGCCGGTCGTCCTCGGGACCTGTCTCGCCTTCGCCTTCTGGTGCCGCATGGAGACGCTGGTCGCCATGCCGTTCGCGCTCGTGCCGCTCACCGACCGCTGGCTCCACCCGCGTACCGACGAGCTCGTCCCCCGTCCGCGTCTCGCGTGGCTGCTCGCCTTCGTGCTGCCGATCGTCGCCGTGCTCGCACTGAACTCGGCGTACAACTACGTGCGCTTCGGCGTCTTCGGGAACGCCGCATACGACGTGCTCATCAACAAAGGGAAGGGTGATCCGCTCTTTCCGAAGGGCCTCATGGACCCGTCCTACTGGCCCGGCCACGTCTACGTGCTCTTCAAGGCGAAGCCGCTCTTTTACGACGCCTACCCGTGGATCCTCTCCGGCGTGGGGGGCATCTCGATCTGGTACACGACCCCCGCCTTCCTCTACGCCCTCAAGGCACCCTGGGACCGTTGGACCCTGGCGTGCTGGACCGGCATCCTCCTCTTCGTCTGCATCCTCTTCCAGTTCGGCGGCACCGGCATGACCCAGCTCGGCTATCGCTTCGCGCTCGACTTCTACGCGCCGCTCACGCTCCTGACGATCCGCGGCATGGATCAACCGCTCCGCGATCCCGCTCGGCCGGTCCTCGGCTGGCTCGCGTGGGTCGTCTCGAGCGTGGTCGCCGGCATCGCGGTGTGGCTCGCGCCCTGGGATCGCTGGACGGTCGGGTGGTGGATCACCATCCTGCTCTTCGTCGCGTTCCTCTTCGATCGCCAGCGGCCGATCCGCCCCTGGCACGTCGCCTTCATCCTGGTGTGCGTCGCGATCAACGCCTGGTGGACGATCTCGCTCAACATCCTGAACCTCGGACGCCTCTTCTGAGCGCCCGCGCGCGATGACGACCGCGGCCGAGCTCGAGCCCGTCGCCTGTCCGCTCTGCGGCGGACACGACGACGCCCCGGCGTTCGCCAAGGACGGCTTCGCGATCGTGCGCTGCCGCGGCTGCGGGCTCGTCTACGTGAACCCCCGGCTCCGGGTCGCCGACCTGGTGCGGCTCTACAGCGACCAGGTGATCTCGCCCGCCGCCTACTACGTCCGCACCGAGGCCCAGGACGAGCGTTCGTTCTCGGCGCGGATCGCGTTGATCGAGCGCTGGCGGAGGCCCGGACGTCTCCTCGATCTCGGCTGCGGTCCGGGCACGTTCTCGGTCGCGGCGCGGGCGCGCGGCTGGCAGACCGTCGGCCTCGACGTCAACACGACGTCGATTGCGCATTGCCGCGCCCGCGGCCTCGAGGTGATCGCCGGCGCGTTTCCGCATCCCGCGCTCGCGGGCCAGACCTTCGACGTCGTCGCGATGAACGACTTCCTCGAGCACCTGACCGACCCGGTCGGGGCGTTGCGCGTGGTGCGGTCGCTGCTCGCACCGGGCGGCGTCGTCTTCATCTCCACGCCCGACGTCGGCGCCCTCATGGCGCGTCTCACCGGCGCGCGCTGGCTGCACCTCAAGCCCAACGAGCATCTGGTCTACTTCGACCGCCGCACCATCCGTCGCGCCCTCGAAGCGGCCGGCTTCCGGGTCGAGCACGTGCAGTCGATCGGCCGGCTCCGCAATCTCGGCGTCGCGCTCGAGAAGGTCGCCGCCTACGGCGAGCTCCCGAGCCGCATCGCGCGCGCGCTCGTTCCGCGCCGCATCGCCGACGCCGTCAACCTGCCGATCAACCCCGGCGACGAGATGGCCGTGATCGGCGTGTCCGCGTAGCGGGCCGCGTCCTCGTCACGGCGACCGGCTCGAGCTCACGTCGCGGGGCGTAGATCGGGACGCCGCAAGAGCCGTACGCCATCCTCCGCGAAGATCTCGTCGTAGTCGGGGAGCGCGTTCGCGATCATCACGCGGGTTGCGACGGGCAGCGTGCGACCGTTCCGCGTCCGGTCGTGCACGACCACGTAGGGAGGACGGGCCGCGAGCCCGCGCGCCAATTCGTGGTTCGGATAGATCCGCCCGCCGATGTTGCTGATGTCGGGCTCCCAGTCGCCGGCGATGTACGTGTCGTCGTCGATGCCGGTGTAGACGGAAAAGAGGACGACGTCTTCGTTCAACAAAACGAAGGGTTCGACGTGCAGCACGTGCGTATCGAACGTGATTCGGCCGGCGGCGACCTCCTCCCGGAGTCGCCGCGACAAGGCGAGCTCCGCCGAGCTCTGCGCCCAGCGCACGTGTCCCGTGCTCGACCAGTACCCGCCCTTCGCAAGCGCCGCTTGTTGGGCCCAGCGTTCCGCGATCGACTGCGCATGGTAGTTCGGATTCTCGAGCGGTCCCCAGGGATAGAAGAGCGCGACCAGCACGGCCGCCGTGACGAAGCCCGTCGAGGTCCAGCGTGCGATCCATGCCGCGAGCCATCCCGCCGGCAGCACCCAGACGAACTGGTACCAGTAGTCGACCTTTCGAAAGAAGCCCTGGACCGCGATCCGCACCCGCGGATCCGCGAAGGTGTGCCACCATTCCGCCGAGACCTTCTCCGCGACCAGCGCGAGGGCGAGCGCGAGCACAACCGGCGCGAGCCGCACCGGCGACGGGCTCGTACGATCGAGCCAGAGCATGACGGCGAGGCCAAGACCGGCGCATGGGAACAGTAGTGCGAACCGGCGCTGATGGTCCTGCAGCCCGCCGAGCAAGGGCGGATGCTGGACCCATCCCCCAGAGCAGCAGGAGCGTCAGCATCCACGGCAACGAGCGCGTGACCCAGCGTCGATGCGCCGGCTCTCCCACGAAGCCGCGGGCGGAGACGACGATTCCCAGCATGCCGAGCGCTTGGACGAGGGACAGTACCGGGTACGGCATCGCGAGCCGGATACCGACCGCGACCTCGGGGGCCGCGACGAGCGACGCGCCGGCGAGAAGTCCGACGCCCGCCGCCGTCTTGCGGACGCCGAGGTCGAACGCACCGAGCACGATCGTGAGCGCGGCAACCCCCATGGCGAGCGCGCCGACGACCGCGTGCGAACCGACGGCGGTGGCAAGCACCAGGCCCGCCAACACGCGCCGCACCCAGCTGCCTGGTGATTCCACGAACCACGCCAGTCCCGCCGCGACCGGAACGTAGGTGATCGTTCGCCCGTGCGCGTAGGGAAGCACATGGAAGAGCACCGTCGCCATCAAGAAAAGCGCGGCGAAACCTCCCACGCGGTCGTCACCGACCGCACGTCCCAACCGATAGACCGAGAGAATCAGCAACGCGGCGAGGGGCACGATCGCGGCGGTCTGCCCGAGCGTCGCCAACGGCACGCCGCCCCCGACGGCGAGCCAGGCGTAGAGGAGCTCGGCGGCCGGACATTGTGATCCGGCGTCCCAGTAGCCGTACGGGTCGCTGTCGAGCGGATGAAACGTACCGAAGGTGAGCACGCGCTGCGCCGACGCCGGCGTCGCCAGCACGTCCATGAACGGCGCCACAGGAGCCCCGAGCTGAATTGCGAGCAGCCCCGGACCGACGAGCGCGAACGTCAAGACGACGAGCCAGTGGCCCGTGCCGAGGCGTACCGGCCGCCGCGCCGGCAGACCCAGCCGGGCGAGCACGAGCCCGGCCGCAAGCACGATCCCCCATACCGTCCATGGATTGACGAGACCGATCGGCCCGAGCGCGTTCCCCGCGACGAACGCCACGACCCACACCCCGAGCGCGCCGCCGAGCACCGCGTCGGTGAGGTCCATCGACCGGTCGAGACGGAGCAGAATGCCCGCGAGCACCGCGCCGAAGATCCCCCAGAAGCCCCATACGCGGAGCGCCGCCATCGCCGTCGCGGGCAACGCGTCGCCGTACAGCCGCGGGTGCAGCGCGAACAGATAGCCGTAGAGCGGATCGGGAAGCGTCGCGACCGCCGCGACCACCGCCCCGGTCACAACGGCGGTCCAGGCGATCGCGAGGATACGTCCCCGCACGGTCACGGGAGACGCGGCCGCAGGCACGCCGCCGGGGTCCCGTACGGGCGCATCGCAGGAACGACCACCACCCCGAGCACGCGCGGCTTCTACTACGGATGCGTCGCGCGTCGCTACTACCGAGGCGCAGAGTGCCGGTTGATCGCCTCACCGGCCGCACGGTACATGGTACGCTCGGGATCGCGCGGAGCGACCCGGCACTATGAGCGCGAAACGCATCCTTCTCACGGGCGCCGCCGGGTTCGTCGGGGCCGTCCTGACTCGTCGTCTGCTCGAGCTCGGACACGAGGTGCACGTGGTGCTGAAGGGCACGTCGCCGAGCTGGCGCTTGGCCGACGTCACGCGCGATCTTCGGGTCCACCACGGGGACGTCACGGACGAGGCGGGGCTCCAGCGGCTCGTTGCGGAGTGCCGTCCCGAGATCGTCTACCACCTCGCGACCCACGGCGCGTACCCGTTCCAGACCAACGCCGACGGCATCATCCAGACCAACATCCTCGGCACCTGGAACCTGCTGAAGGCGCTCTCGCGCACCGACTACGAGGTTTTCGTCAACACGGGGAGCTCGTCGGAATACGGCTTCAAAGACTACGCGATGCGCGAGACCGACCTGCTCGAGCCGAACAGCTACTACTCGGTGGCGAAATGCGCGCAGACCCTGCTGTGTCAGCACGTCGCCAAGACCGAGCAGCGGCCGATCACGACGTTTCGTCTGTTCAGCGTGTTCGGTCCCTACGAGGAGCCGTCGCGGCTCTTGCCGACGCTGATCCGCCTCTGCCTCGAGGGCAAGGACCTGACGCTCGTCGACCGCGACACCGCGCGCGACTTCGTCTACGTCGACGACGTCGTCGACGCCTACCTGCGCGTCGACGAGCTCGCGGGCCTGTGCGGCGAGGTGATCAACATCGGCACCGGCGTGCAGCGCTCGCTCGGGCAGGTCGTGGACGCGGTGCTCGCCGAGACCGCGGCGCGGGTGCAGTGCCACTGGGGCGCCATGCCGGCGCGCATCTGGGACGCCAAGACCTGGGTCGCCGACTGCACCAAGAGCCAGCGTCTCCTCGGCTGGCGCGCGACGACCTCGCTGCACGACGGCATTGCCCGCACCGTCGACTGGATGCGGGCGCGCCTCGACCGGCGGGAGCGGGCGTAGTGGCCGTCGCCACCTCCGTGCACGCGCCGGCCGCGCCGCTCCGCGATACCCGCTGCATGATCTGCGACACGCGCGAGTTCGATCGCGAGGTCTATGCGATGAACTTCGCGCCCGCCGATCTGAGCTCCGACGTCTTCTCCGCGCGCCGTCTCCCCGATCGCCTCCACTACCGGATGGTGCGCTGCAGCCAATGCGGCCTTCTCCGCTCCGACCCCATCCTCGGCGACGAGGAGCTCGGCCGCCTCTATGCCGGCAGCCACTTCACGTACGCCGCCGAAGCGGCGTTCACGGGCGCGACGTATCTGCGCTACCTCCGGGAGACGCTGCCGCTGCTGCGCGAGCGGGGCCGCATCATGGAGATCGGCTGCGGCAGCGGCTTCTTCCTCGAGCGCGCCCTCGACGCGGGCTTCCGCGAGGCCTGGGGCGTCGAGCCGAGCGTCGCCGCCGTCGAGCAGGCGAGCCCCCGCGTCCGCGAGCGCATTCGCATCGGCCTCTACGACGGCACGACGTTCGCGCCCGGGCAGTTCGACCTGATCTGCGCCTTCCAGATCCTCGACCACGCGCCGGATCCCGCCGCGATGTTGCGCGCCTGCTTCGCGCACCTGCGTCCGGGCGGCGTCGCGCTCTTCATCAATCACGACGCGGGCGCGCTCTCGGCCCGGCTCCTCGGCGAGCTCTCGCCGATCGTCGACGTCGAGCACACCGTCCTCTTCGACCAGACCACCATGCGGCGGCTCTTCGAGCGTTGCGGCTTTCGGGTGGAGCGCGTCTTCAGCGTCCGCAACACCTACCCGCTGCAATATTGGGCGAAGATGACTCCGCTCCCCGGGCCGCTGAAGTCGGCGACGCAATCGGTCCTGCGCTGGTCCGGACTCGGCCGCATCCCGATCACGCTGAAGGCGGGAAATCTCGGCGCGGTCGCGGTGAAGAGCTGACGATGGACGCGCTGATCCGCGAGCTCGCCGCGCGCGCGCGCGCCGTGCGCGCCGCCACGGTGCGCATGGCCCACGACGGCAAGACGCCGCACGTGGGCTCGGCGCTCTCGGCGGTCGAGCTGCTGGTGGCGCTGCACTTCCACGCCATGCGCTTCGACCCGGCGGCGCAGGCCGCCGCCACCGCGACCGACGACGACCTGTTCATCCTGAGCAAGGGCCACGGCTGCATGTCGTACTACGCGACCCTCGCCGAGCGCGGCGTCTTTCCGAGCGCGCTCCTCGCGAGCTACGCGCAGAACGGCGGCGCGCTCCCCGAGCACCCGACGCCCGGTCAGATTCCCGGCATCCGCGTCGCGACCGGATCGCTCGGGCACGGCCTCGCGATCGCCGCCGGCATGGCGCACGCGCGCGCGCTCGACGGCCGACCGGGCCGCGTCTTCACCCTGCTGAGCGACGGCGAGTGCAACGAGGGGAGCGTGTGGGAGGCGGCCATGTTCGCGGCCGGCCGTCGGCTCGAGGGGCTGGTCGCGATCGTCGACTACAACAAGCTCCAGGCGATGGGCCGGTCCGACGAGGTGACCGCGCTCGCGCCGCTCGCCGACAAGTGGCGCGCCTTCGGCTGGGGCACGCGCGAGATCGACGGGCACGACCTGCCGGCCATCGTCGCGGCCCTCGATGCGCTGCCGTTCGCGCCCGGGCGGCCGAGCGCGATCGTCGCGCACACCGTCAAAGGGAAGGGCGTCTCCTTCATGGAGGACGACCTCGAGTGGCACTACCGACCGCCGAACGACGCCGATCTCGCGCGCGCGCTCGCCGAGCTCTCATGAGAAACGCCTTCATCCGCGCGCTCACCGACGTCGCGGCGGCCGACGATCGTGTCGTCTTCCTGACCGGCGACCTCGGCTTCAAGCTCTTCGACGACTTCGCGGCGCGCTTCCCCGGCCGCTTCATGAACGTCGGCGTCGCCGAGGCCACCATGGCGGGCGTCGCGGCCGGGCTCGCGCTCGAGGGAAAGAAGCCGTTTCTGTACTCGATCGTCCCGTTCGCGACGCTCCGTTGCTACGAGCAGATCCGGAACGACATCTGCTACCACGAGGCGGACGTCACGGTGGTCGGCGTCGGCGGCGGCTACAGCTACGGCCCGAACGGCCCCACCCACCACGCGCTCGAGGACATTGCCGTCATGCGCGCGCTCCCCAACATGACGATCGTCTGCCCGGGCGACCCGGCGGAGACGGTCGCCGCCGTGCACGCCCTCGCGCGCCATCGCGGTCCCGCCTATCTCCGGCTCGGCCGCGCCGGCGAGCCGAACGTGCACGCCGGGCCGGTGACGCTCGCGATCGGCCAGAGCCTCGTGCTGCGCGAGGGCCGCGACGTCGCGCTGCTCGCGACCGGCAACATGCTCGCGACCGCGGTGCGGGTGGCCGACCTGCTCGGCGCCCGCGGGCTCGGCGTCCGCGTCGTGAGCATGCCGACCGTGAAGCCGCTCGATACGGCGACGCTCGAAACCGCGCGGACCTCGGCGCCGGTGCTCGCGACGCTCGAGGAGCACGGGCTGATCGGCGGGTTCGGCGCCGCCGTCGCCGAGTGGCTGGCGGAGCGCGGCGGCGGCGGCCGGTTTCGCCGCTTCGGCGCGCCCGACCGCTTTTCGCACACCTGCGGCGACCAGGAGTTCCACCGCGCGGCCTGCGGCCTCGACGCTCCGACGATCGCCGACACGCTGGCGCGCATGATCGCGGACGGCGGCGCGCGATGACGCTGCCCGAGCCGATCCACCGCCCGGCACGCCCCCGTCTCTCGGTGGTCGTCGCCTGCTACAAGGACGCCCTCGCGATTCCTCACATGCACGAGCGCCTGCTGCGCGCGCTCGAGCCCGAGGGAATCGACCTCGAGCTGATCTTCGTGAACGACGGCAGCCCCGACGATTCCGCGACCGTGCTCCGCGAGCTCGCCGCCCGGGACACGCGCGTCGTGGCCGTCACGCACACCCGGAACTTCGGCTCGCAGGCGGCCTTCACGAGCGGCATGCAGCTCTGCACCGGCGACATGGTGGTGTTGATGGACGGCGACTTGCAGGACCCGCCCGAGCTCATTCCCCAATTCCTCGCCAAGTGGCGCGCGGGCTACGACGTGGTCTACGGCGTGCGGGTGAAGCGCGAGGCCACGCGCTTTCTGCAGGTGGCCTACAAGGCGTTCTACCGGGTCTTCCACGCGCTCAGCTACATCGACGTGCCCCGCGACGCCGGTGATTTCTCGCTGATGGACCGCCGGGTCGTGGACGCGATCAACACGCTGGACGAGCGCGACCGTTTCCTGCGCGGCCTGCGGGCGTGGGTCGGCTTCCGGCAGATCGGCGTGCCCTACGAGCGGCCCGAGCGCATGTTCGGCGTCACGACCAACAACCTCCGCAAGAACATCGCCTGGGCGCGCAAGGGCATCTTCTCGTTCTCGTTCGTGCCGCTCGAGATCATCTTCTATCTCGCGCTCGGCGTCTCGGCGCTCACCGGCCTCATGCTGGTGCTGTACGCGATCGTCTATCTCTTCGCCGGCGCCCCGACGGGCTTCATGACGCTGCTCACGCTCGTGCTCCTGATGGGGAGCCTGCAGTTCCTCTGTCTCGCCGTCATCGGCGACTACGTGGGGCGCGTGCTCGAGGAGGTGAAGCGCCGCCCCCACTACATCGTCGGCTCGGTGCTGAACGACCCCCGCAAGCGCGACACCGCGGCACGCCCGAGCGCGGAGGTCCCGTGATCGAGCGCAACGTCTCGCAGTTCGACGCCGACGTGCGGGCGAATCAGGGCTACCTCTACACGACCAACGCCAAGAAGAGCAGCGTGCTCGCCAACGCCCGGCTCACCGAGGTCACGCGCCGGATGGTCGAGCTCCGCGGCGCGCGCGTGATCGACGTCGGCTGCGGCGACGGCACGTACACCGCCGAGCTCTTCGCGACCTCTGCCCCCGCGGCGATGCTCGGGGTCGACGCGTCGCGCGAGGCCGTCGACCAGGCCAATCGGGCCCACGCGCACCCGGGGCTCCGCTTCGAGGCGCACAGCGTCTACGACCTGCCGTACGAGGCCGGGAGCTTCGACGTCGCCGTCGTGCGCGGCTTGCTGCACCACCTCGACGACGCCCCGCACGCACTCGCACGCATCGGCGCGCTGGCGCGCCACGTGTTGCTGATCGAGCCCAACGGCTACAACCCCACGCTCAAGCTGATCGAGCGCTTTTCGCGCTATCACCGCGAGCACGGGGAGAAGTCCTACGCGCCCTCGCTCCTGCGGCGCTGGATCGGCGAGCTCGGCGGCACGATCGAGCGCGAGCAGTATGCGGGCCTCGTACCGTTCTTCTGTCCCGACTGGATGGCGACCGGCTTGAAGGCGATCGAGCCCGCGATCGAGGCCCTGCCGGCGGCGCGTCAGCTCTCGTGCGCCGTCTTCACGGTGCGGTACCGGACGCGTCCGTAGCCGCGACCAGCCCGCGCCGCCGATACAGCTCGAGGCCCGGCTGCTTGGCGATCTCCTCGTAGGCCCCCGGGTCGGGGGCATGACCGCCGCCCTCGAAGTTCGCGATCAGCACGTAGGGCGGCTCGGCGGCGAGCGCGGCCGGCCACTCCTGCATGCCGCGGACGCGCGTCCCCACGAGCCAGATGTTGTCGGCGCTCCACTGCGGCGTCACCGGGTCCATCGAGATGCCGGTGTAGAGCGCCATCTCGACGCTATTCACGCCCGGCGTGAGGTAGAGCACGTGGGTGTCGTAGGCGATTCGCCCCGCCGCCACCTCGGCGAGCAGCACGTCGCCGACCGTCCGCCACCGATCGTCGACGACCCAGCGCCGATCCGGAAGGCCGGAGTGATAGCCGCGCGCGGCATTGCTGAGATGAAATCCCCACGTCTCCGCCAGCGAGAGCTCCGCCGCGTCGTAGTCGAGCGGCTCCTGCACGTAGCGGAGCGGGTAGATCACGAGCGCCGCGACCAACAGCACGACCGGCACGCGGGCGCGCCCGCGCGCGAGCCAGGCGAAGCCGACGCCGGCGACGAGCGCCATCCAGTACGGCGACCAGTAGTACGCCATCTTGGTGGTGATCTCGGACGCGAGCGATCGCACGTCGAGCGTTCCCGTGAAGCGGTACGGGCTCGCGATCACGTACACGAGCATCCCGACCGCGAGCGTGAGCGCGGGGATCGCCGCGCCGGTCCGGCCCTCGGGACGACGCCAGACCGTGGCGGCCGCCGCGGCGAGCCCGAGCGTCGAGAGGAGCGCGAGCGGCGCGTAGCCGAACCATTGGTCGTCCATGAACTCGAAGCGGTGGCGGGCGTGGACGAGCAGGGCGGCGAAGGCGAGCCCGAGGATGGCGACCAGCCGCACGTACGGACGCGGGCGCCACGGACGCCACTCCCGCTCGGCGAGCCAGGCCGCACCGCCGAGCAGCGCGAGGCCGGCGAGCGCCACGAGGGGCAGGGACCACAGCGGCGCGGGCCGGCTGAGGCCGATCATCACCTGCGGAAGCGCGAACACGCTCGCGGCGCCGAGCGTCGCGACCGACACGACGATGGGCACACCTCGGTCGAGCCACGCGACGACGGCTTGGACCGACGCGACCAGCATGCCGACCCCGCCGATCAAGGGGTTCACGGTGACTGCGGTGCCGAGCGCCAGGCCTCCGAGCGTGGTGCGCGTACCGCTGCGGCGGCCGGCCAACATTGCGAGACCGGCGGACACGAGCGCGAACGTGAGGCACGTGCCGCGGATGTCCATCGTCCGCCGCCAGGCGAAGGTCTGCATCAGGAAGAGCGTCGCGAGCCCGCCGGCCATGCTGCCGTGTACGCGGCGGCCGAGGAGGTAGAGCGCGGTGATCTGCAGCAGCGCCGCCGGCACGATGAGCGCGCTGATGCCGAGCGAGGCCGGGAGCCCCGCCACCAGCGAGAGGAACGAGAGCGGCGCATCGTATCCGACCGAGCCGCGACCGAGCGCGATGATGCCCGAGGCGTCGTTCGCGAAGGGATCGTAGTAACGGAACGTCACGACCTTCTGGACGGCCGCGACCAAGGCGAGGATGTCCATGAACGGCGAG
The DNA here is from genome assembly GCA_963774015.1 of uncultured delta proteobacterium. Classification (GTDB taxonomy): domain Bacteria; phylum Desulfobacterota; class Binatia; order UTPRO1; family UTPRO1; genus UTPRO1. The sequence goes on along the minus strand of CAVZDH010000009.1, from coordinate 22,883 downwards.
ACGGGCGATCCGATCTGCATGAGCACGAGCGGCACGAGGACGAGAGCGATCGTGAGCGCGGCCACCCAGGCACCGGGCGGCCACGGCCTCCGCGCTCGCGGCCGCGGCGCGCCGGCCCGTCCGAGCAGGAACGCGGTCACCACGACCACGGCGAGCACCGCGCGCAGGACGCTCGGCCGGTACCAACCGGTCGGCCCGAGGACGAGCAGCACGACGTCGGTCATGGCCCAGAGCACCATCACGGCACCGAGGGCCGCCTCGGAGGCGACGAGCTCCGGTGCCCGGCGGCGCAGCCATCGCGCGACCGCGCCGATCGCCACGGCGAGCACCGTCCACACCGTCACCAGGGCCGGGACGGTCGCGCCCGCCGTCGTGCCGGCGCCGCTCCAGGCCGCGTGGAGGTCGAGCGGGTAGGGATAGTTTCCGAGCCGCAGCACCGCGAGACGTGCGAGCACGTAGACCGCCACGGCCACGAGCAGCACGGTGCCGACGAGCGGCCGCTTCCGATCCATTCGCGCGCGCACTAGACGTCGTGACGGCGCGCGAGTCAACCGCCGTATCCCCGCCCGCCGGCGCCGATTCTCCGTGCGACCGCGGGCGCGACGCGGACTGTCCGCTGCCGGACGGTTTCGCTATGCTGCCGCGACCATGAAGCTGTCGACGATGCGGCGGGTGGACTACTTCGTGGGCATCCCGCTCTGCTTCCTGCTCACCCTGGCGGTCCGCCTCCTGTCGTGGCTACGCGGGCCGCGCTCGGACGGTGCGCCGCGGAAGATCCTCTTCATCGAGCTCTCCGAGATGGGCAGCACGATCATCGCCTCGGCCATGATCCGGCGGGTGCAGGAGCGCTACCGCGAGGCGGAGCATTGCTTCTGCATCTTCCGCAAGAACGCGGCGAGTCTCCGCCTCCTCGGCCTCTTCCGCGAGGAGTGCATCTTCCGCATCCGCGACGACTCGCTTCCCCACATGGCGACCGACGTCTGGCGCTTCATGCGCTTCTGCCGCCGCGAGCGTATCGATACGGTGATCGACCTCGAGTTGTTCTCCCGCATCTCGTCGCTCTTGAGCCTGCTCTCGGGCGCGCGGACCCGGGTCGGGTTTCACAACTACCGGGGCGAGGGGCTCTACCGCGGGGAGCATCTCACCCATCGCGTGAACTACAACGCGTACCACCACATGTCGCAGAACTTCCAGGCGCTCGTCGCGGCGCTGGAAGCCCCCGACGAAATTCCGACGCCGAAGCGGATCATCCCGCCGCAACCACCGCCGGTTCGCGTGCCGCTCGAGCCCGAGGCCTTCGCCTACGTGCAGGCGGAGCTGCAACGCTGCTATCCGCTCACCGCTCAGCACAGCGTGATCGTCGTGAACCACGACGCCGGAAGCCTGCTCGCGATCCGATCCTGGCCGCGCGAGCGCTTCATCGCCCTCATCCAGCGCCTGCTCGCGAACGATCCCCGGCGCGTCGTCGTGCTCATGGGCATCGCCGACGCGGCCGCGTCCGCCCGCGAGATCACCGCCCGGGTCGCCGATCCGCGCTGCGTCGACTTCGTGGGGCGGACCCGCACGCTCACCGACGTGCTGCAGCTCTTCCACCAGAGCGATCTCCTCATCACCAACGACAGTGGACCCGCGCATTTCGCGACCCTGACGCCGATCAAGAGCATCACGCTCTACGGACCCGAGACGCCGGTGCTCTACGGGACGCTCGGCGAGCACAACGTCGACCTCTTCGCGAAGCTCGCTTGCAGCCCGTGCCTGAGCGCGCTGAACCACCGCCACAGCCCCTGCGTCGACAACAAGTGCCTGCAGGCGATCAGCGTCGAGCAGGTGTTGCACGAGGCCGAGCGCCTGCTCGCGATTCCGTCGACACGCGTGACCTTGCCGGCCGCGGCCGAAGCGTGAGCGCGCCGCCGTTGGCGAGCATTCTCGACCTCTCGCGTGCGGAGCTCGAGGCCTGGTGCGAAGCCCACGAGGCGCCCGCCTATCGCGCCAGCCAGATCGCGACCTGGCTCTATCGTCACGCCGCCCGCGACTTCGCCGCGATGAAGAATCTCCCGGCGGCGCTGCGCGCCGCGCTCGCGACGGAGCTCCAGGTCGGGCTTCCCGAGGTCGCCGTGGTCTCTCGCTCGTGCGACGGGACGCGCAAGCTGCTGCTCCGGCTCGCCGACGGCGCGACGATCGAAAGCGTCCTCATCCCCGACGAGGAACGCCTGACCTTGTGCGTGTCGACGCAGGTCGGCTGCGCGATGGGCTGCGCCTTCTGCGCGACCGCCACGCTCGGCCTCGACCGCCATCTCCGGCGCGGCGAGATCGTCGGACAGCTGCTCGTCGCACGCGCCCTCGTCGCGGACGAGCGGGGAGAGCACGGCGGCCCGGACCGCATCACCAACCTGGTGTTCATGGGCATGGGCGAGCCCCTCCACAACTACGCCGCCACGGTCGGCGCGATCGAGACGCTCACCGCGGAGTGGGGCGTCGGCTTCTCGCACCGCCGGATCACCGTCTCGACGGTCGGCCTGCTGCCGGAGATGCAGCGCCTGCTCGCCGACACGCACGTGAACCTGGCGGTATCGCTGACGGCGATCGACCAGGACGTGCGCCGGAAGATCATGCCGGTCTCTCGGAAGTATCCGGTGGAAGACCTGCTCGCGACGTGTCGCGCCTTGCCGTTGCCGCGCCGCAAACGGATCACGTTCGAGTACGTGATGCTGGCGGGACTGAACGACGCGCCCGCCCAAGCCCGCGCGCTCGCGCGCGCGCTCGCCGGGATCCGCTGCAAGGTGAACCTGATCCCGTTCAACCCGTTCCCGGGAGCGACGCTCGCTCGGAGCGACGACGTCACGGTGGCCCGCTTCCAGGACGCGCTCCGGAACGCCGGCGTGCACGCCACCGTCCGCGAGAGCCGCGGACCGGACATCGCCGCCGCGTGCGGTCAGCTGGTCGCCGCCGAGGCACGCGGCGCCGGAGACGCACGCTGAGCGGGCTCGGCGTCGTCATCAATCCGAACGCCGGCAGCAACCGCCGCCGGCCCGAGCGCGCGCGCCGCTTCGAGGACATCGTCGGCGACGCCGGAGTCGTCCGCGTGACGCCCGACCTCGCGGCGATGGATGCCGTCGCGGCCGAATTCGCCGAGCGGCGGGTCGACATCGTCGCCGTTTGCGGCGGCGACGGCAGTCAGTTCCGGACGCTCTCCGCGCTCCGCAGGGCCTGGCCCGACGACGCGCTGCCGCTCTTTCTCCCATTGCGCGCCGGAACGATGAACTACATCGCGCGCTCGATCGGTTGCATGCGCGGCGGTCCCGAGCACGTCCTCGCCCACGTCGTGCGCGACTACCGCCACGGCCGCACCCACGACATCGTCCACCGCCATCTGCTCGTCGTGAACGACGTCCATGCGGGCTTCGTCGTCGGCTGCGGGGTGGTGGTGAACTATCTCCGCCTGTACTACAGCGAGCCGCGGCCGGGTCCGATCACCGCGACGCGCCTCCTGGTGCGCCTCGTGGCGTCCGCCATCGGGGGCACCTCGCTCGTGCGCGGCGTCTTCCGTCGCGTCGAGGCCGACGTCGACTGCGACGACGAGCGCGTACCGTTCCGCACCTTCACCGTGGTGCTCGCCGGGACCATCACGCACGTTGCGCTGGGGTTCAAACCGATGTATCTGGCGGCCCGCAAGCGCAGCCATTTCCACCTGCTGGCGGGTCCGATCGGGCCGCTCAGGTTGGCACGCAAGATCGTGCGCTTCCATCGCGGGTTTCCTCTCGAGGAGCCCGACTTTTACGACAACTTGGCACGCACGGTGACGATACGCTTCGCGACTCCGACGGGCTTCATGATGGACGGCGACGTCCTCGATCCCGTCGACACCTTGACCATCACGACCGGACCCCTGATCGCGATGATTCGCGGCTGAGGGCGGGGAGGGCTGCGTGGGATCGAAGATCGGGATCATCGGCGGCAGCGGGCTGTACGAAATGGACGGCTTGAGCGACGTGCGTGAGGTCGTCGTCGAGACACCGTTCGGACCGCCCTCGGACGCGATCGTGCACGGGAGGCTCGGCGCGACGGAGCTGTTCTTCCTCCCGCGCCACGGGCGCGGCCATCGGCTGCTGCCGTCCGAGCTGCCCTTCCGCGCGAATCTCTGGGCGCTCAAGCATCTCGGCGTCGAGCGGGTGATCGCGGTCGGCGCCGTCGGCAGCCTCCGCGAGGAGATCGCGCCGGGACATCTCGTCGTCCCCGATCAGTTCATCGATCGCACCTTCGGCCGGAGCGGCACGTTCTTCGGCAACGGCATCGTCGCGCACGTCGGGTTCGGCGATCCGGTCTGCCCCGTGCTCTCAGAGAGCCTGGTGACGAGCGCGCGCCGGCTCGGCGCGACCGTCCACGCGGCCGGCACCTACGTCTGCATGGAAGGTCCGCAATTCTCGACCCGCGCCGAGTCCGAGCTCTATCGCAGCTGGGGCGCGTCCGTCATCGGCATGACCAATCTCCAAGAGGCGAAGCTCGCCCGCGAGGCCGAGCTCTGCTTCGCGACGCTCGCCCTCGCGACCGACTACGACTGCTGGAAGCAGGACGCCCACGAGGTCGCCATCGGGGACGTGCTCGCCGTCCTGAACGCCAACGTCGCGATGGCGAAGCACGTCGTCCACGACGTCGTGCCGACGCTGCCCGCGACGCCCGGCTGCGCCTGCGCACGGGCGCTGGAGCACGCGATCATCACCGACCGCGCCAAGATCCCGGCACGCATCAAGCGCGACCTGGCGCCGATCATCGGCCGCTACGTCCCGGCGGAGGAGTGACGATGGCGACGCGCACGGACGGGAAGGGCGGCGGGCTCGTCGTCGTCGGATCGGTCGCGATCGATACCATCGAGACCCGGGGCGGTCGCGCCGCGGAGGTGCTCGGCGGCGCCGCGACCTATTTCGCCGTGGCCGCGAGCTTCTTCGGGCCGGTGCAGCTCGTCGGGGTCGTGGGCGAGGACTTCCCGCGCGCCGAGCTCGACTGGTTCCGGCATCGCGGCATCGATCTCGCGGGCCTCGAGGTGCGGCCCGGGCGCAGCATGCGGTGGACCGGGCGCTATCACGAGGACATGAACGTCCGCGACACGCTGAGCTTCGAGGCCAACGTCTTCGACGGCTACCTGCCGACGCTGCCGGCCGCCTACGGCGACGCGCCGTTCGTCTTCCTCGCCAACATCGCTCCGGCGCTGCAGACGCGCGTGCTCGACCAGATGCGCGCGCCGCGGCTCGTCGGCGCCGACACGATGAATCTCTGGATCGAGACGACGCGGGGCGAGCTCGAGGCGCTGCTCCGTCGCGTCCCGCTCCTCATCATCAACGACGAGGAGGCGCGGCTCTTGTCGGGCGAGCGCAACATGGTGCGGGCGGCGCGCAAGATCCTCGCGCTCGGACCGTCGAGCCTCATGATCAAGCGCGGCGAGTACGGCGTGCTCTTCTTCTCGGGCGACACCGTGTTCTCCGCACCGGCCTATCCGCTCGAGGAGGTGTTCGACCCGACCGGTGCGGGCGACACCTTCGCCGGCGGCGTCATGGGTCATCTCGCGGCGAGCGGCGACGTCTCGCCCGCCGGCATCCGCAAGGCGATCGTCTACGGGAGCGTCGTCGCCTCGTTCGCCGTCGAGGCCTTCAGCCTCGAACGCCTCCGCACGCTCACCCGCGACGACATCGAACGTCGCTATCGTCAGTTCGTGAGCCTCACGAGCTTCGACGTCCCGTAGGGACGAGCGCACGTCCATGCCGCAGCTCTCGATCGTCGTTCCCGTCTACAACGAGGCCCCCAATGCCGAGGCGTTGGTGCGGGAGCTCCTGGCGACCGCCGATCGCCTGCGGCTCACCACCGAGATCGTGCTGGTCGACGACGGGAGCCAGGACGACACCTATGCCCAGCTGATCGCGGCGGCGGGCGACGATCCGCGCATCCACCTCGTCCGCCTGATGCGCAACTTCGGGCAGACCGCCGCGCTTGCAGCCGGCATCGATCACGCGTCCGGTGACGTGATCGTCACGATGGACGGCGACCTCCAGAACGATCCCGCCGACATTCCGCGGCTGCTCGCCACGCTCGACGCCGGCTACGACGTCGTGACCGGCTGGCGGCGCGATCGCAAGGATCCCTTCCTGTCGCGGAAGCTGCCGTCGCTGATCGCCAACGCCATCATCGGCGCGACGACCAACGTCTCGATTCACGATCACGGGTGCGGCCTCAAAGCCTTCCGCGCCGACATCGCCAAGCAGCTCAAGCTCTACGGCGAAATGCACCGCTTCATCACGGCGATCGCGGGCGACCTCGGCGCCGCGGTGACGGAGATCCCCGTGAACCACCGCCCGCGCCTGCGCGGCCAATCGAAGTACGGCATCTCGCGCACCGTCCGCGTCGTTCTCGATCTCCTCACGATCAAGTTCCTCTCGGGCTTCGCGACGCGGCCGATCCACGTGTTCGGGACCTTCGGGCTCGTCACGATGCTCACCGGTCTCGTGATCGTCGGGATCCTCGGCGCCGAGAAGATCCTCCTCGGCGTGGAGCTCGCCGGACGCCCCCTCCTGCTGCTCGGCGTGCTGCTCGTCCTCGGCGGCGTGCAGCTCGTGACGTTGGGTCTGCTCGGCGAGATGCTGGCGCGCACGTATCACGAATCGCAAGGCAAACCGATCTATAGGCTCCGAGAAGTCCGGACCCCGTCCTTGCAGAATGCCATTTGACGCTGTGGGGGTCGGTCGGTACCTTCGAAGGACCCCCAGCGGTGGGCGCAGCCGCCCCACCCGCACGGTCCCAACGGAGGCATTGTGAAAGTCTGTGTCATTGGAACGGGCTACGTCGGCCTGGTGGCGGGAACGTGCTTTGCGGAGGGCGGGAACGACGTCACCTGCGTCGACATCGACGAGCGCAAGATCGAGGCCCTGAAGCAGGGCGAGGTCCCCATCTACGAGCCGGGCCTCGAGGAGCTGATCCGCCGCAACCTGACCGAACGACGCCTCTGGTTCACGAGCGACCTCGTCGCCGCGGTACGTGCATCCGACATCTGCTTCATCGCGGTCGGAACGCCCGAGGCCGCCGACGGCTCCGCCGACCTGCGCGCCGTGCTCGCCGTCGCCGGCGCGATCGGCGAGGCCATGAACGGCTATCGCGTCATCGTCTGCAAGAGCACCGTCCCGGTCGGCACGGCCGACAAGGTGCGCGTCGCGGTGAGCGCCAAGACCACCCACGACTTCGACGTCGTCTCCAATCCCGAGTTTCTCAAGGAAGGTGCCGCGGTCGACGACTTCATGAAGCCCGACCGCGTCGTGATCGGCGCCGACAGCGCGCGCGCCATCGACATCATGAAGTCGCTCTACGCACCGTTCGTTCGCACCGAGAACCCGATCCTCGTGATGGACAACCGCAGCGCCGAAATGACCAAGTACGCGGCCAACGCCTTCCTCGCGACGCAAGATCTCGTTCGTGAACGAGATCGCCAATCTCTGCGAGCGCGTCGGCGCCGACGTGCACGACGTCCGCCGCGGCATGGGCTCGGATCGCCGCATCGGACACCACTTCCTCTTTCCCGGCACCGGGTACGGCGGCTCCTGCTTCCCGAAGGACGTGCAGGCGATCATCCGCACGGCGCGCGACGCCGGCATGGAGTTTCCGCTGCTGAACGCGGTCGAGATCGTGAACGAGCAGCAAAAGCGGCTCCTCGTCGACAAGGTCGTGCGGAAGTACGGCCCGACGCTCGGCGGGCGCCGCTTCGGCATCTGGGGTCTCGCGTTCAAGCCGCGCACCGACGACATGCGCGAGGCGCCGTCGATCGTCATCATCGAGGAGCTGCTCAAGCGCGGCGCACGCATCGAGGCCCACGACCCGGAGGCCCTTGGCGAGGCCCGCAAGGTGTTCGGTGACCGCATCAACTACCACCGCGTGAACTACGACGTGCTCGCGGGCGCCGACGCGCTGCTCGTCGTCACCGACTGGAACGAGTTCCGCCGGCCGGATTTCGCACGCATGAAGTCGCTCATGAAGAGCCCCGTCGTCTTCGACGGGCGCAACCTCTACGAGCACGCGGTCATGCAGGCACAAGGCTTCAGCTACTATCCCATAGGGCGAGCGGCCGTAGAGGCCTCCGCTTCGGAGGTCGGATAACCATGGCGCGCATCCTGGTCACCGGCGGAGCCGGCTTCATCGGCTCCCATCTCTGCGAGCGGTTGCTCGCCGAAGGCAACGACGTCATCTGCATCGACAACTTCCTCACCGGCTCGCCGGACAACATCGCGCCCTTCCTCGGCAACCAACGCTTCCTGTTCATCCAGCAGGATGTGACGAATTTCGTCTACGTGCCCGGCAAGCTCGACGCGATCCTGCACTTCGCCTCACCCGCGAGCCCGATCGACTACCTCGAGCTGCCCATCCAGACGCTCAAGGTGGGCTCGCTCGGGACGCACAAGGTGCTCGGCCTCGCCAAGGAGAAGAAGGCGCGGATCCTGCTCGCCTCGACCTCCGAGGTCTACGGCGATCCGCTGGTCCATCCGCAGAAGGAGGACTACTGGGGCAACGTCAACCCGATCGGTCCGCGCGGGGTCTACGACGAGGCGAAGCGCTTCGCCGAGGCGATCACCATGGCGTACCAGCGCACCCACGGCGTCACGACGCGCATCGTCCGCATCTTCAACACGTTCGGCCCGCGCATGCGCATGCGGGACGGGCGCGTGGTGCCGAACTTCATCGCGCAGGCGCTTCGCAACGAGGACGTCACCGTGTACGGCGACGGCGGCCAGACCCGGAGCTTCTGTTACGTCAGCGATCTCGTCGAGGGCATCCTGCGCCTCTTGTGGAGCGATCATCCCACGCCTGTGAACGTCGGGAACCCGCGCGAAATGACCGTGCTGCAATTCGCACAGCTCATCATCCAGCTCACCGGCTCGAAGAGCAGGATCGTCCACAAGCCGTTGCCCGTCGACGATCCGAAGGTGCGGCAGCCCGACATCACCCTGGCGCGGCGCGTCCTGAACGATTGGCAGCCGGTCGTGTCCGTCGAGGAAGGCCTGAAACGCACCATCGAATACTTCGCGGGCAAGATACGGGAGGGCGCATGAAGATCCTGGTGACCGGCGGCGCGGGATTCATCGCCTCGCACGTGTCCGATGCCTACATCGCGGCCGGTCACGAGGTCGTCATCATGGACGACCTGTCGTCCGGCACGCGCGCCAATCTCCCGGCCGCCGCCAAGTTCTACAATGCCGACATCCGCACGCCGGAAGCCCGCGAGATCATCCGCAACGAGCGCCCGCAGGTGCTGTCGCACCACGCGGCGCAGATGGACGTCCGCCGTTCGGTCGCCGATCCCGCCTTCGACGCCACCGTCAACGTGCTCGGCATGATCAACATGCTCGAGGGCGCGCGCGAGGTCGGCGTGCAGAAGGTGCTGTTCGCGTCGTCGGGCGGCGCCACGTACGGCGAGCAGGAGGAGTTTCCCGCCCCCGAGAGCCATCCCCACAACCCGCTCTCGCCGTACGGCATCACCAAGGCGACCGGCGAGCACTACCTCTATTTCTACCACGCGGTGTACGGCATGCCGTACGTCGCGCTCCGCTACGCCAACGTCTACGGTCCCCGCCAAGACCCGCACGGCGAGGCCGGAGTGGTCGCCATCTTCACCGAGAAGCTCCTCGCCGACCAGGCGCCGACGATCAACGGCGACGGCAAGCAGACCCGCGATTACGTCTTCGTCGGCGACGTCGTGCGCGCGAATCTCGCGGGCCTCGAGCGTCCGTTCGTCGGCTCGGTCAACATCGGGACCGGCGTCGAGACCGACGTGACGACGTTGTATGCGCACCTCCGCGTGCTCACCGGCAGTCCGCATCCGGCGCAGCACGGCCCCGCCAAAGCCGGCGAGCAGCGACGCAGCGTGATTGCGATCGGGCGCGCCGGCGAGGTGCTCGGGTGGAAGCCGGAGGTATCGCTCGAGGAGGGGTTGCGCCGCACCGTCGACTTCTTCCGCACGCGCGCCGCAGGCCGCTGAAACGCGGGCACCTGCCGCATTGCTCCCTCGAAGGAGGGTGCGGCGTCGCTCCGCTCCGCCGACGGCCTTAGGGAACCTGTGCAGAGGTTCCCTAAGCGCGGAGGGCTTCGGCGGGTTCGCGGAGGGCGGCGGGGATCCAGGTCACGGCGAAGGTCGAGCCCTGGCCGACCGTGCTTTCCACCGTGACGTCGCCCCCGAGGAGGTCGACGAGGCGGCGGACGATGTGGAGCCCGAGGCCGACGCCGCCGAAGATGCGCGTCGACGAGCCGTCGGCCTGGCGGAACATGTCGAAAATCACCGGCAGGCTCGCCGCCGGGATGCCGACACCGGTATCGCGAACCTCGAAGCGCGCGGCCGGGCCCTCCCAGTGGGCCGTCACGTCGACGCTGCCGCTGGCGGTGAACTTGAGGGCGTTCCCCACCAGGTTTTTGAGGATCGTCTTCAGCTTTTGCCGGTCGCTCACGAGCGGCACGTCGCCGAGGAGGTTCTGCCACCGGAGCGCGACGCCGCGGCCGACCAGCGGTCCGAGCTCGACGTCGAGCTGGCGCATGATCGCGTCGACGTCGACGGGCTCCGCCGCGACCAGGTCGCGACCGGCCTCGAGGCGGCCCATGTCGAGCGTCGCGTTCACCAGGTCGAGGAGCTCGATTCCGGCCCGCTGTACCCGCGCCACCGTGTCCTGCTGCTCCGCCGTGAGCGGACCGACGACGCCTTCGGCGAGCATGTCGCTGTAGCCCACGATGATGTTCAGCGGCGTGCGCAGCTCGTGCGACATCGTCGCCACGAACTCCGATTTGAGCCGACTCGATGCTTGCAAGTCATCGATCAAGCGCGCGTTCGCGACCGCGATCGCGGTCGCATCGGCGACGCCGGTCGCCAGGCGACGCTGTTTCGTGGCGAACGGGCCGGTGCGCGTGCGGTACCCGTGCACCTGCACCCCCATCACCGCACCGGCGAGACGGATCGGGACGTAGAGCGCCGATGCGACGCCGAGCCGCCGCAGCAGCGGCGGCGGCTGCGGCTCCGCGGCGAGATTCGCGATCTCGAGGAGCCTCCCCGACGTGGTCGCCGCGGCGAACGCAGCGCGGTCGACCGCAAGGGGGCCCGTCGCGAGAGCCGCGCAGCGCTCGGCATCCATCCCGGCGGCGGCCACGAGCGTCAGCGTGCCGCACGTCTCGTCCCACGAGAAGGTGGCGCTCCAATCGCATCCGAGCGTACCGACCGCGAGCGCCGTCACGCGCTCCAACATGTCGGCCTGGCCGAGGTGACGGCTGAGCGTCTGCCCGACCTCGACCAGCGCCGCCGCGGTCTCCGCGGCTTCCTCGGCCATGCGCTCGGCGCGCTTGCGTTGGATCACCGCACCGAGCTGCACGGCAATCCCGGCGAGGGCGTTCATGAGGCGCGTATCCTCGTCGTGCGCCTCGCGCACGAAGAACTCGAGGACGGCGATGACGTCACCGCCCGCGAGCACCGGGATGCCGACCCCCGCGGACAGTCCGAAACGCCGTGCCGTCTCGGTGCGCAGAAATCCGGGATCCGCCCGGACGTCACGAACCCACGCCGCCTCGCCGCCGGCCCAGACGCGCCCCGGTAGGCCCCAGCCCCGCGCGAACGTGAACGCGAGGCTTTCGGCGTGGAACGCGGCACCAGCGGGCTCGGCCGACCACCACGCCGTGCACTCGAGCACCGTCCCGTCCGCGCGCGGCGTCCACGCCTGCGCAACGACCCAGTCGGAGAACTCGCAGATGCGCCGCAGCACGACGGTGAGCGCCGCCTCGGGATCCGGCGCGGCCCCGACCTCCAGCGTCACGCTCTGGAGGAGGCGCAACTCGCCCTCGACACGCGCCCGCTCGAGGCGCGCGCGCTCGAACCCGCCCGCCACGCCGACCGATGCCGCCAACAGAATGGATGCCGGCCCGACAGCGTATCCGAGCGTCTCGAGCGATCCGGTGCAGAGCCAGACCGCGACCGCTCCGGGAACGGCGGTCGCAAGCACGGTTGCAAGCTGGAACCACATGCCCCACGGTATGAGTGTCGCGGAGATCAAGCCCGCCACCAGAGCGCAGAGGCCGGTGCCGAACGGATTGTGGGTGACGACGTCCGACACCACGCCGGACACGAAGATGCCGGCGAGAACGACGATCGGAATCGTCGCGGCGAGGCGACGATGCCGCGCGTGCCGGAGCGCCAGAAACCCGAGCCCGACGCATCCGGCTTGAAAGAGCGTGATCGCGAGGAGTGCCCGCAGGAGGGCCGTGTCGAGCGAGACATCCGTCGCCAACAGTACGAGCAGCGCCCCGAGCACGAGCCACAGGCCGACGCGTGCACGCTCGACCAAGAGCCGCGTGACTGCCGCCTCCGAAGGGTCGGTCGCCGGGTCGGTGCGGGCGTCCTCGGCGGTATTTTGGTGACGCTGTGGCATCCGCGTAGACGTGCGGGCGTGGAGAATGCACGACCGTCGCACGTGAGGCTTGCGGCCGCAGAGCAAGAGCAACCGGCATGCCGCAACGGGCATGCCGCTCGCGCGGCGCCCCGATCCGTGCAAAATTCCGCCCGGTGCAAGATCCCCGCTTGATCCGCAACTTCTCGATCATCGCCCACATCGACCACGGCAAGTCCACGCTGGCGGACCGGCTCCTCGAGTACACGCATACGGTCTCGAAGCGCGACATGGAGGCTCAGCTCCTCGACGACATGGAGCTCGAGCGCGAGCGCGGCATCACCATCAAGGCGCGCGCCGTGCGCCTCATGTACCAGGCGCTCGACGGCAACACGTACCAGCTGAACCTGATCGACACTCCCGGCCACGTCGACTTTTCCTACGAGGTGTCCCGGAGCCTCGCGGCGTGCGAAGGCGCGATCCTCGTGGTCGACGCGGCGCAGGGCGTGGAGGCGCAAACGGTCGCCAACGTCTATCTCGCCCTCGACAACGACCTCGCGATCGTCCCGGTCCTGAACAAGATCGATCTGCCGGCGGCCGAGCCGGAGCGAGTACGCCGGGAGATCGAGGACGTCATCGGGCTCGATGCCTCCGACGCGGTGCTCGCGAGCGCCAAGTCGGGGCAGGGAACCCAAGACGTGCTCGAGGCGATCGTGCGTACGATCCCGCCGCCCACGGGGGACGCGGCGGCCCCGCTCGAGGCGCTCCTCTTCGACAGCTGGTTCGACCCGTATCACGGCGCCGTCATGCTGGTGCGCGTGTTCGCCGGCACGGTGCGTCCCGGCACGCGCATCCGTCTCATGGCGACCGGCAAGGAGGCGGAGGTGAACCGCTTGGGGATCCTCAAGCCGACCCTCACCGACGTCGTTGCGCTCGGTCCGGGCGAGGTCGGCGTCGTGATGGCGGGGCTGAAGGAGGTCGCGGATACGCAGGTGGGCGATACCCTCACCGAGGCCGATCGCCCGGCGCCGGCAGCCCGTCCGGGCTTCAAGGCCGTGCAGCCGATGGTCTTCGCCGGGCTCTATCCCGCGGAGTCGCACCAGTACGGCGCCCTCCGCGACGCGATCGAAAAGCTCAAGCTCAACGACTCCTCGCTCACCTACGAGGCGGAGAACTCGGTCGCGCTCGGCTTCGGCTTCCGCTGCGGGTTTCTCGGCCTCCTCCACATGGAGATCGTCCAGGAGCGACTCGAGCGCGAGTTCGGGCTCACGCTCATCACGACGGCGCCGACGGTCGCCTACCACGTGCACACGACCGACGGGCGCACCTTGGTCGTCGACAGCCCGGCGAAGCTCCCCCCGGAAGGCGAGATCGAGAGCATGGACGAGCCGTTCATCTTGGCGAGCATCCACGTTCCGACCGAGCACCTCGGCAACGTGATCGCGCTCTGCGAGGAAAAGCGCGGCCGGCAGCGCGAGCTGCGCTTCCCGGGCGAGAAGCGGGCGCTCCTCCTGTACGAGCTGCCGCTCAACGAGATCGTGCTCGACTTCTACGACCGTCTGAAATCGGCGAGCCGGGGCTACGCGTCGCTCGACTACGAGCCGCTCGATTTCCGGGCCTCCAGCCTCGTGAAGCTCGACGTACGCATCAACGGCGAGCTCGTCGACGCACTCTCCGTGATCCTGCACAGCGAGCGCGCCTACTACCGCGGCCGCGAGCTCACGCAGAAGATGCGCGAGCTCGTCCCGCGTCAGATGTTCGAGGTGGTCATCCAGGCCGCGATCGGCAGCAAGGTAATCGCGCGCGAGACGGTGAAGGCGCTGCGCAAGAACGTGACCGCCAAGTGCTACGGCGGCGACATTACTCGAAAGCGAAAGCTGCTGGAGCGCCAGAAGGAGGGCAAGCGACGCATGAAGCAGGTGGGGCGAGTCGAGATTCCGCAGGAAGCCTTCCTGGCGGTCCTGAAGGTCGGAGAGTAAGTGCGGCGCATGGCTGGCGGCACACCCCCGGTTCGCCTATCATGCCGCGCGTGACGAAGAGCCGTAGCGGGGTCGCCCGCGAGGCCGAGGATGAAAAGACACGGCCCGTGACCCGAGCGGCGGTCAAGCCCAAGTCGACGGTCCGCGAGTATGCCGAGGCGCTGGCGGTCGCGTTCCTGCTGGCGCTGTTCATCCGCACGTTCATCGTGCAGGCGTTCAAGATCCCGTCGGGCTCGATGCTCGAGACGCTGCAGATCGGCGACCACATCCTGGTCAACAAGCTGCGCTACGGCATTCGCCTGCCGATCCTCGGGAAGCGCGTGCTCAAGTTCGAAGATCCACGCCGCGGCGACGTGATCGTGTTCGTCTACCCGGTCGATCCGAGCAAGGACTTCATCAAGCGCGTGATCGGCGAGCCCGGCGACACCGTCGAGGTGAAGCACAAGCAGGTCTTCATCAACGGCAAGAAGATCGACGACCCGTGGGGCCAGTTCGTCGAGGGCTCCGGCGAGAGCAGTCGGCTCACGCCGCGCGACAACTTCGGTCCGGTCACCGTGCCTCCCGACCAGATCTTCGTCATGGGCGACAACCGCGACCGCAGCTACGACAGTCGCTTCTGGGGCTTCGTGCCGCTCGACGACGTCCGCGGCAAGGCGTTCGTGATCTACTGGTCGTGGGACGGCGAGGACCGCTGGGTGCGCTGGGAGCGCCTCGGTAGCATCATCCGCTGATGCCGCCGTGCGCTTGCGGCGCTTCGCGCCGCCGCATGCTCCGCCGGGCGTGGGTGCCGAGGTGCCTTCGGGAACGTCATCCGAGCCCGCCCCCGCCCGCGGTGCGCCGGCGCCCGCAGTGAGCTCGGGTGCCTCCCGCTGATCCACACACCGCCCTGGGGACGCGCGGTCTCCCGTGGGGTGCGCTCGCGGGCGCCTTTCTCGTGCTCCTCGGGCTGCAGCTCGCGACACCGAATCTGATCGGAAACGACTCGTACTTCCACATCAAGTACGCCGAGGTGATGCGCGAAGCCGGCGTGCGCGGGTTTCCCCCAGCCTTCCCGTGGCTCCCCCTCACGATCCTGGCACCGGATCGCTTCGCCGATCACCACATGCTCTACCACGTGCTGCTGACGCCGTTCACCGTCGGCGACCTCCGGCTCGGGGCCAAGACCGCCGCCGTCGCCGGCGCCTTTGCGATGGTGCTCGTCTTCGCGTGGGTGCTGCGCCGGACGGGCGCAGAGCACGTCGACCTCGCCGTGCTGGCGCTCGGGGCCTCGTCCGCCGACTTCCTCTTCCGGCTCAGCATGACGCGCGTACAAGCCCTCTCGCTCGTGTGCTTGTTCCTCGGGTTTCATCTCGCCCTCACGCACCGTCACGCAGCGCTGGCCGCGCTCGCGTGCGTCTATGCGTGGCTCTACGACGGCTTTCCGTTACTGCTGGTGCCGGTCGTCGCGATCGTCGCGGCGGACCTGGTCACCGCGCGGCGCCTGCGACCGGGCATCCTCCTCGCGACGCTCGGCGGCATGACGGTCGGTCTGATCGTGAACCCGTATTTCCCGGCCTACCTGACCTTCATGTGGCATCACGTCGGCGACAAGCTCCTCGCCCGACGAGACCCTCCGCGTGGGACACGAATGGGCGCCCTACGACCCGCTCGGCCTGTTCGGAAACGCCTCCGCCGCGCTGGCCTACCTCGCGTTCGGCGTGGCGGCGCTCGGCGACGGTCGTTGGCGACGCGACGCCGCAGGGGTCGCCGCCTGCGGTGTCGCCGCCGTGTTCCTGGCGCTCATGCTGCGCTCCCAGCGCTTCGTCGAATATTTCGCGCCGGCCGCGACGTTCTTCGCGGCCGTCGCCGGCACCGACGTCATCGCGGCGTTCTCGCCCGCCCGTCGTCGTGCCTTGGTCGCGCTCCTTGCTGCCGTCGCGATCGCGAACGTCGTCGGCATCGGGTCGATGCTCGCCCGCCGAAGCGGCAAGACTCCCTATGACCGCTTCGCCGCCGCAGCGGAGCGGGTGGCGGCGGAGGCACCCCCCGGCGCGATGCTCTGCACGACCGACTGGGACGACTTTCCGTGGCTCTTCTTCTACAACGTGAAGAGCACCTACCTGATCGGCCTCGACCCGACCTATCTTCATGGGCGCTTTCGCGACGCGTACTGGGACTGGGTGGATGCGTCGCTCGGACGCGTGCCACGGCCCTCCGACGTGTTCGGCGGGCATTTGCCGTGCGCGTACGTGATGAGCGATCGCGATCACGGCGGCTTCCTCGATCTCGCGGCCAAGGACCCCGGCCTCGAAGAGGTGCTCTCCGACGACGCGATGGTGCTGTACCGCGTACGCCGCGACGGACCGCCCCCCGTCTACCCCTCGACCGTCGAGTGAACGCGCTCCATACGACGAGATGCGTCACACGCCCGGAATACTCGTCGCCGCCGGATCGATTGCGTCCGAATCGACGCTGGGCTATCGACGGTCGGTCAACATCCGATGGCGATCGTGTGAGTCGATGCGCGTCGGCGAGGGAGAAGCCTCGGGGGTCGTCGATGCTCGAAATCGCCGACGGCCGCCCGCACCACCAAGGAGGATTTCCATGCAGCGAAACGCGACGCGCATCGTCGGAGCGGCCATCGGCGCCGTGCTCCTGATGAGCGCCAGTGCCGGAGCGCAGGTGCAGACCGGCGACAAGATCACCATCGCGAACGCCGACAAGGTCAAAGACATCGTCTCGCCCGCGATGTACTGGCTCGTGCAACACGGCTGGCCGATGACGATCGCCGATACCCAGAAGATCACGCTCCGCAAGGCCTTCGTCGAAGCCACCGAGAAATACTCGTCGCAGGTGAAGCTGAGCGCCGACGGTCTCAAGCTCGACGGTTACGTCGCCGGCCGGCCCTTCCCGCGCATCGACACCAAGGATCCCCAGGTGGCGATGAAGATCATGCAGAACTATCGCTTCGCGATCGCCTTCGACGATCTCGACCTACGGAACTTCGACGCCGACACCGGCCCGATCTCGCTCGAGCGCCCGCTCCAGGTGGAGCGCCACTTCCTGGTCGACCATTTCCGCCGGCTCTTCTACGTCGCGCGCCTCTACGTCGACCCGAAGCCCAATCTCCCGAACACCGAGGGCTACGAGTACAAGGAGACCCTTCACCCGCTGATCGAGCCGTTCGACCTCAAGGGCGTCGGCTTCACCTACTACCGCTATCTGGATCCCGCGAAGCAGGATGACAGCTGGCTCTACCTGCCGTCGCTGCGCCGCGTCCGGCGGCTCTCGACCGCGCAGCGCTCGGACGCGCTCTTCGGCCAGGACACCGACCAGGACAGCTACGGCGGATATGCCGGCGCGCTCGCCTGGATGGACTGGAAGTTCCTCGGCGAGAAAGAGGCGCTCGGTGCCTTCCACAGCGAGCACTTCCCCGTGAAGTGGGCCGACGGCGCCGCCGACTTCGCGTTCGACGACAAATGGGAGAAGCGCAACGTCTACGTCGTCGAGGGCACCTCCAAGCTTCCGCAGTACGCCTTCTCGAAGCGCGTCCTCTACATGGACAAGGACGTCTACGCGATCACGTACAGCGACATGTACGATCGTTCGGGCGAGCTCTGGAAGATCTGGGTCAACAACTTTTCGTGGCGGAAGGAAGCGTTCCCGGGCTGCAAGGTCAAGTACGACGAGGAGACCCCGTTCCCGTCGGCGGCGGTGATGGTCGACATCCAGCTCGAGCACGCCACCAAGGCGGCGCTTCCGAGCGCGCGCTTCCCGGGCGAGCCCGGCTGGTACTGGTCGATGGGCGAGAAGGAAGGTACGACCGAGGACGCGTTCACGATCGCCGAGCTCATCAGCTCCGGGCATTGATTGCATTTCGCCCCCGTGCGCTTTGCGGGCGCTCCCGCGCCCGCAAATGCTCCGATGGGCCGGGGCGCCCGACGTGAAGTCGGGCGCCCCGCTTTCGTTTCGGAGTTACGCGCGCCGCCGGAGTTTTCCCTTGGGAGCTACGCGCGCGCCCAGAGGCGCTCCAGCGCGGCGGCGACCTCGGCCGGGTGGCTGACCTGCCACCAGTGGCCCCGGTCGACCTCGAGAAGGTCGGCGCGGATCCGCTCGGCGAGCCGCCGCCCGAATCGGCGGTCGACGAAGGGATCGTCGATCGGCCACACCACCAACGCGGGGCAGCGGATCGCGTCGAGGTCCGGCGCCCAACGGGGATTCACGTCCACGGCGCTCCGATAGAGCCGCAGGATGGCGTCCTTCATCCGTTCGTCCACGCGCCCGATCGCCGCCGTCGCGTAGTCGCGCGGGAGACCCGCTCCCACCAGACCGTCGATCGCCAGGTCGCCCTCGAACCTGGTCATGAGCTGCTCACCGACCCCCGGGGTCTGCCAGGCGACGGCGGTGTCGTGCCAGCGATACTCGACGTCGACCGGGCCGCTACCGGTCGCGAGCGACCGCACGAGATCGGGACGCAGCGAGGCGATGCGAAGCGCCAGGAGACCTCCCCAATCGTGGCCGACGAGATCGGCCGGGCCCCCGATCGTCGCAATGTCGTCGATCAACCAGGCGGCGTACTCGTCGCAGGTCGCATGAAACCCGACGGGGACCGGCGCCCCGAAGCCGGGAAGCGGCGGTGTCACGACGTCGTGCCGGGCGAGGTGACGGCGCAGCGGCTCCCACACCGCGGGGGAGTCGGGTACGCCGTGGATCATGTACGCAACCATGTGCCCGCCAGTACCAGACCCCGGAGGTTCCCTAACGCACCGTCGGCCGCCCGAGCGTACCCACCACGTTGATGCGGCGGGCCCCCCCTTCGCCGCTCGCTCCCGGCAGCATGTTCACCGCGAGCTTCAGACCGTCGGCCGCACCCGCGGTCGGCGTGATGGTGAGGTCGAGGCTCATCGGGCTCACCGCAAGCGGCTCCCGCACGAGGACGTTGCCCTCGCCGCGGAGACCGAGCTCGCGTCCGTCCGCCACGATCTCGCCGAGCTCGAGCCGTCCGCTCTTGACGGTCCCGTTCACGTGGACGTCGTCGAAGTGCAAGTCGGGGACGGTGATGCCCCGCACCTTCGTGCCCTCGAGCACGAGCTCCGCGATGTGCAGGCGCACGCTGCCCGTCGCCGCCGCCAGACCACGACCGCCGCCGTCGAGCACCACGGACCCGTCGATGCGGCCTCGCACGGGTCCGTCGAGCCAGGGGCGAAGCCCGGTGTACTGCGAGAGGTCGACGCCGGCGAGAGTCGCGTCGACGGCGAAACGGTCAGGGCGCGGATCGATCGTGCCGCGAAACGTTCCTCCGTAGAGCGTCGCGGCGATCCCCACGGGATACGGAGTACCGCGCAAGAGCCCGAGACGCGACGGCGCGACGCGCAGCGTGTCGGCGAGCAACAACGGCTCGGACTCGCCGTCGCGCAACCGCACGCGCAGCGAGTCGACGGCGTACGCGAGGCTCCACCCGAGGCGTCCCCGTCCGGCTTCGATGCGTACCGGCGAACCGGCCGTGGCCGCGGAGAGTGCCCGCTGCAACACGAGATCGTGCGGGAAGGTCCCGAGCAGGCATACGACGAAGAGAACGACCGTGTAGAGCCCGTACCAGAGCACGGCACGGCGGGCGCCCGGCGCGCCCGCGCCGAGCCGGCCGAGGAGCGCTCGTCCGCGGCCGACGAGCTGCGCGAGCAGAGCGCGGACCTCGATCGCCTCGGTCGTCACGGGGCGGCGCTCGCGGTCTGGCGAAGGCGCCCCACCACCAGCGTCGCATCGTACACGAAGGGCTGATCGAAGCGCTTCTTCAGTTGCAGGCGGCTGACCAGGAGCGGCAGATCGCTCTTTTCGACCCGATAGAGCAGGGCGACGAGCTCGCGCAGGGACACGCCCGAGAGCCGCATCTCGACGTCCTCCTCCTGCAGATCCTCCGCCACCGTGCGCGTCGACGGGTTCATCGCGGCAACGCGATCGCGGCTCAGCGTGTCGCGCGCCACTCCTTCGAGATGGGAAAACAGCGAGAAGTCCGCCCCGCCGCGCTCGAGCTTCCTTCGGACGACGTCGCGCTCGGCGCGGAGCTGCAGATAGCGGTCGCGCAGGCGCCCCATCTCGGCGACGTCGCGTTCGCTCGCCGCGATCTGCGCCTGCAACGTCGTCCGACGTTCCGTCAGCGCGCCGGCGAGCACCCACACCGCGACCAGCACGCCCGCCCCGGCGCCCACGCCGAGCAGCACGCGCTCGCGCGGGGAGAGGCGCTCGATCAACGCCGCCAGGCGACGCACGAGATCCGTCAACGCGCTCACGGGTCGGACTCCGCCCCGACGTCGAGGGTCAACCGGAACTCGACCTGCTGGCCGTCGACGGAGGCGCGCACGTCCTTGGCCTCGACGTTGCGGAACTCGGGCCGGGCCGCGAGCCCGCGCTTCACCGCCTCCACGCCCTCGTACGTCTTCGTGGAGCCGCGCAGCCGAAGTGTCGATCCATCGAGTGACAGCTCCTCGATGTCCAGAGGCACATCGTCCGGAACCGCCGCGGTCAGCGCGCGCAGGCAGTCGATCGCGCGCGGCGCCGACGGCGCCAGGCTCCCGAAGAGGCGCCGCTGCTTCTCGAGAGCGGCGATCTCGGTCTGGAGCTGCGCCTTCTCGTTGACGATCGTCCGCACACCGGGGAGGGCCGCGGTGAAGATCGACCGGATCTCGCCGCGGACGGCGTCCCGCCGCGCCGAAAGCTGGCGCGCATCCAGCACGAAGCTCGCCACCATCACGGCAACCGCGACGGCCGCCAGCACCCCGGCCCGCACCAGCCCGCGCCAGAGCGCTTCGCGCTCCTGGTGATAGGCAAACTCGCCGCGGCGGAGGTCGATGCCGAACGGCTCGGCGTCGCCCGCTCCGCGAAGCGCCAACCCGAGCGGTGTCGCGAAGAGCGACTGCTTCGCGCGCAGCCCGATCGGGACGGCGGGAAGCGCGATGCCGTCGAGGGGCTGTGGCGCCGTCCCGAGCGCACGTCCGAGCGCGGCGACCGCCCCCGGCGTATCGACCGCACTGCCGGCGACCCAGAGCGCGGCGAGGGGCTCGCCGTCCGCGAGCGCGAGCAGCGTCCATCGCAGCTCACGCATGCAGGCGTCGATCTCGGCGGCGTCGCCGACGCCGCGGCTCACCACCCGAAGGCCGATCAGACGCCCCTCGCTCAAGAGAGCGACCGTCGTACGCGCCGCGTCCAGCTCGACGAAGGCGATCCGCCCGCCGCGGCTCGCCGCCGCCTCGCGAACGACGTTCAAGGTGGCGAGGCTCGCGAGGTCGACGAGCCGCGGATCGATGCCGGCGGCGGCGAGCATGGCGAGATGCTCGCGAATGGCGCGCTTCGGCGCCGACACCGCCAGCACCCGGCTCGTGCCGTCCCCGTTCGTCCCGAGCACCTGGAAATCGACCACGGTGTCGTCGAGCTCGAAGGGCATCTGCGACTCGAGCTCGAAGGGTACCGTCTGCTCCAGGCGCTTGCGGTCGTGAAACGGCAGATCGAGGATGCGGTGCGTGACCGCGTCCCCCGGCAGCGCGGAAACGACCTCGTCCCACGCGATGCCGTACTGCGCCGCCAGCGCACGCAAGTCGGCCGCGAGATCGCCGCCGGCCGCGCGCGGATGCGCGTAGACGCCGAGAACGCGCTGGGACCGCAACGTGCGCTCCACCAGGGCGGCGCGCAGCGTCTGCGGGCCGACGTCGAGAGCGAGCGTGTGATTGGGCATCGAGTCAGCGGTCGCCGAACACCGGCAACGTCGCGAGAAAATCGGATGGGGGTAGGGATGTCAAGGCGAGGTTCGCGTTGCTCGGCGTCCAGGTGACGCGTGTGATGCGCTGCCCGTCCCGCCTGACCACCTCGACGATCCCGCGGCGCACCTCGTCCACCTCCCCGACCCCTTCGAGACGGAAATAGGCGCTGTTGCTGTCGATGAACTCCTTGCCCGTGCCGAGCGCCTGCTCGAGGCCCGTCACGTTCTTGAGGGCCTCGCTCGGCGAGATGAACGCCTCGGTATCGCGGCTCGCGATCAGACGGTCGACGACCCCGGGATCGGCGAGCATGCCGTCGGAGAGCGCATACAGCACCTCCGGAGGCGCCGTGTTGATGTTCACCTTGAGCCCGTTCCCGTGGGCGAGCACGGTGACGAATCCCTCGAGGCGCGCGAGCACGCTCGGCGTCACGCCGCGCACCAGCAACAGCTCGCGCATGGTCAGGAGCGGGCCGTTCCGGACGACGATCGGCGGGCGCAGCCCGAGATAGTACGGCTGCTCCGCGCCGGGCGGGTCACGATCGGGTTGCCGTCGTCGTCGATCCAGTCGACGATCGCCGATCAGGATCTGCGGGTCGATGCCGAGAATATTGAAGAGCCGGCGGAACACGTCACGACGCTCAGGCTGGGGCGATCCGAGGCGATCATGTCGTTGAGATTCAGAAAGCGCGCCTCGTCCCGTACCCGAAAGACGGCCGTGCCGTTGCCGATCGGAAGCGGCGGGTACGGACGAGCCCAGAAGTCGGCGCCGCCGTCAGCCTGCCGGGCTGA
>CAVZDH010000008.1:0-293915 GCA_963774015.1 uncultured delta proteobacterium | reverse complement strand
GAAGCCCGAGCACCAAAAAATCCCTGCCCCCCGCAAGTCCCTCTCCGCGCTCATCAGAGCGCGGCCCCATTGAAGCGCCTCTCCGTCACGCCGACGCCGACAGCGACCGCGACCTCTCCGCGCTCATCAGAGCGCGGCCCCATTGAAGCTCGAACGGCTTGTCGAAGCCTCCGGCTTTGCGCTCTCCGCGCTCATCAGAGCGCGGCCCCATTGAAGCATCTGGTGCGCGACGACGTTCGCCGCGGCGGTGGCGACTCTCCGCGCTCATCAGAGCGCGGCCCCATTGAAGCACAGCTGGCTGACGGACTTCCCGCCCGTGTTCCCAGGCTCTCCGCGCTCATCAGAGCGCGGCCCCGATCAAGCGCATCCTCAACAACCCGGACTGCAACCTCTGCGCCGTCTCTCCGCGCTCATCAGAGCGCGGCCGCATTGAAGCACGAAGGAGAAGCGCACCCGCCGCGGCGTCGCGAAGCCTCTCCGGCGCTCATCAGAGCGCGGCCCCATTGAAGCGCCGATAGCCGCGCCAGTGCCATTCGCCTTCGCACAGTCCTCCGCGCTCATCAGAGCGCGGCCCCATTGAAGCGCCTGCGAGGTGGTGTGTGACGTGCTGAACCTCGACCTCTCCGCGCTCATCAGAGCGCGGCCCCATTGAAGCCTGCAACCCGGTGCCTGGGCGCGCGCACTTCCGCTCCGGCTCTCCGCGCTCATCAGAGCGCGGCCCCATTGAAGCCGGCAGATCCCGTAGACGTGCAGCACGAGCCACGTGACTCTCCGCGCTCATCAGAGCGCGGCCCCATTGAAGCGGCGTCGTGCCTGGCGGGAACACGAGCAGCGTCGCCCGCCGCTCTCCGCGCTCATCAGAGCGCGGCCCCAGGGAGAATCGGGACGTTGCCGATCACGGACAGCGAAGCGGCGGTGTTGCGCGGCATCGCGGCCCGGACCGCGACCATGGCCGGGCAGGCATCAAGCTCCACACCGCCGCCGACTTCAAGATCGAGATCGTCGACTTTGACGCACCGAACGCCGACGTCGACCGAGGTGCTCGCCGTGGTCCAGCAGGTCTCCGCGTACGCCGCCAAGCTCACCGCCCGTGCGATGGCGCAGCAGCGAGCACGCCACGTGCCCGACCTGGCGCAGGACTGCGCTCAGTTCGCCGAACGCGTCGACCGCCTGCGGCTCCCACGGCACCGACGCCCTTCGGGCGGCGGCTGAACGTAACGCGCAGGTCGCGGACAACCTCGACGAAGCGTTGCCGGCCGATAGCCGCTCGGGCTCTCGGAGGCGCTGTGCATCACAGAAACGCGGGAGCGAGCGCCGTCGCGAGCCGACCGAGGTAGTCCGCTCGCGTGATCTCGACCACGCCGAGCGACCGCAAATGCTCGGTCGCGAGCTGAACGTCCAACAGTCGAAAACGCTCGGCGGCGAGCCATTCCACCAGCTCCGCCAACGCCACCTTCGACGCGTTCGGAGCACGGTGGAATTTCGATTCCGCGGCGAAGAATCCCCCGATGGCGACCCCGTAGACCCCGCCCACGAGCACGGCGCCGTCCCAGACCTCGACGCTGTGCACCCAGCCGAGTCGATGCAGCCGTCCGTACGCGTCGCGGATCGCGGGCGTGATCCACGTTCCCTCGGGGCGATCCGCGCACCCAGCGATGACCGCAGCGCACGCCTGGTCGCGCGTGACCCGATATCGCCCGAGCCGGCGCAGCCGACGGAGGCTTCGCGATTCGTGGAAGCCGTCGAGGGGCAGGATCGCACGCGGATCCGGGGACCACCAGAGTAGACGCCCGTCCTGGTCCGGCCACGGGAAGATGCCGCTCCGATACGCCGCGAGGATGGTTCCCGGCTCGAGATCCCCTCCCGCAGCCAGGCATCCATGGCTCGGTGCCGAGCGCGCGGCGGGCATCACGTAGCGGCTCGGCGGCGGCTCGATCGGCGACGTCCCGTTCACGACGAGCGGGCCGACCACGCGCCAAGCGGTCGGAACGGCATCATCGCCTCAGTGCCCGCGTGACGCGAAATGCTCGCGCAGCGCATGCATCCCGCGAAACGTCGCCATCGCATCGATCGGCGCGTCGTACGGAAGGCCTCGAAACTCACGGTAGGCGCGTTCGACGTTGAAGAGGATCCGTTCCGGCTCCGTCCAGGCGCCATACGGGCCAAGATCGATGCGCTTCGCCGCCTCGAGCTCGGAGCGCCCTGCGTCGAAGTGCCGCTGCGACTCCTCGCGCACGTACACCAGGTAGGCACGCATCTCTCGCGGACCCTCCACTCCGCTGAGCGGTCCATGACCGGGAACGACGACGTTCGGCGCAAGGTCGATGATGGCGTCGAGCGCCGCAAGCCACTGCGTGTAGGTGCCTTCCCAGCCGATCGGCGTGCAGAGACGAAACACCACGTCGCCCGCGAAGACCACGCGCGCCGCCGGCACGTGCACGATCACGTCGCCGACGGTGTGAGCGGGGCCGACGTAGCGCAGCTCGATGCGCAACCCATCGAGATCCAGATCCAGGCGGTCGTCGAACAACGTCGTCGGAGGCGTGAGCTCGATCTCCGAGAAGTCCCATTCTGCGAGCGCGGCCGCGAACGCCGCAATCGCCGGGTCGGGATTGCCCGCCGCTCCGCGCAGCATCTGCAGACCGGCGGGAGACGAATCCTTCCCGAACGCCTCCGCGCAGCGGCGATGTCCGATGATCTCGGCGCCGGGGAACAATTGATTGCCCCAACAGTGATCGCCGTTGTGGTGGGTGTTCACGACCCGCCCCGCCGGCGCCGGCGCCACGCGGCGGTAGAGGTCGATCAACGCCCGGGTGTGGCTCAGGTCCCAGAACGTGTCGATCACCAGCCCGCCGGCACGGTTCACCAATCCGGAGTTGCTCCAACCGAGCCCGCGATCGGGCGTCAGGCACGCATAGACGTCGGCGGCGATCTCACGCAGCTCCATGCCGCGGACATAGCATCGTCGCCGACCGCACGCGACGCTCGCCGCCTGCGTCGCTACGGGCGCCGTCGCCTGGGTCCGGGGTTGGTCGACGGTGGCCGGCCTCGCAGTCGTGATCGCGCTCGAGGAGACGTGGGAGACGTCGGTCGTCGTCTCCGCCCTACGCCGACAGCTGCGAGGCGGGCCGGTCGGACGGCGTCGCTTCTAGCCGGCTCGCACGACGACTGTTAGAGTCCTGCCCGACTCACGCATGCGGGCGACGGGGAGCGAGGTGGACGTGCCACGAACGTCGGTCGGAACCGTCGCTCTTCCGCCTAGCGTCGTGATCGCGCACGTCTCGCCGACGATCGACGCCGCCGGCTACCCGATCGACTCCCCGTGGCGCGGTGGGCGGAGCTGCGGCCGGCTCGATCCCATCGACGCCGGCGGCCGGGTGTTCCGCCGTCGCGACGGGAGCACGCGCGCATGAGCAGCAACGACGTACGCGTCTGGCCCGGTCTTCCCCATCCGCTCGGTGCCACATGGGACGGCGAAGGTGTGAACTTCGCGCTCTTCTCGGAGAACGCGACCGCGTCGAGCTCTGCCTGTTCGACGACGGCGACGACGGCCGCGAGAGCGCACGCGTGCCGCTGGTCGAGCGCGACCAGGCGTCTGGCACTGCTACCTGCCCGACGTGCGGCCGGGTCAACTCTACGGCTATCGCGTCCACGGGCCGTACGACCCGACGCGCGGGCATCGCTTCAATCCGCGCAAGCTCCTCGTCGATCCGTACGCACGCGCGCTGAGTGACGCCGGCCGTTTCGGTTCGGCGCTCTTCGGCTTCGAATCCGCCGAGCCGCACGAGGACACGGCGCCGTCCGCGCTCGACAGCGCGGCCATCGCGCCGAAGTGCGTCGTCGTCGAATCCGCCTTCACCTGGGGCGACGACCGGCCGCCGCGCATCCCGTGGAATCGCACGGTCATCTACGAATGCCACGTGAAGGGACTCACCGCGCAGCATCCGGACGTGCCGGAGCACCTGCGCGGCACCTACCTCGGGCTCGCGACGCGATCCCGTGATCGAGCACCTGCAGTGCCTCGGCGTCACCGCGGTCGAGCTGCTCCCGGTGCATCAGTTCGCTCGTCGACCGCCACCTCGCCGAGCGTGGGCTCACGAACTACTGGGGCTACAACACGATCGGGTTCTTCGCGCCCGACGTGCGCTACGCCACCGCCGGCGGCGGCACCCAGGTCGCGGAATTCAAGACCATGGTGAAGCGCCTGCACCGCGCCGGGCTCGAGGTCATTCTCGACGTCGTCTACAACCACACTGGCGAGGGCAACCATCTCGGACCGACGCTCTCGCTGCGCGGCATCGACAACGCCGCCTACTATCGGCTGGACCCCGACGACCCGCGCCTCTACACCGACTTCACCGGGACGCGGCAACACGCTCAACATGCCGCACCCGCGCACGATCCAGCTCGTCATGGACTCCCTGCGCTACTGGGTGGAGGAGATGCACGTCGACGGCTTTCGCTTCGACCTCGCGCCGGTGCTCGCGCGCGAGGTCCGACGATCGACAAGCGCAGCGGCGCGTTCTTCGACATCATGCATCAGGATCCGATGCTGTCGCGCGTGAAGCTCATCGCCGAGCCGTGGGACCTGGGACCGGGCGGCTACCGGGGCGGCAACTTTCCGATCCGGTTGGCGGAGTGGAACGGGCGGTATCCGCGACGGCGTGCGACGGTTCTGGCGCGGCGATGCGGGCCGCGTGGCCGAGCTCGCGTCGCGCCTCGTCCGGGTCGAGCGATCTTTTCGCCCGAGCGGCCGCGGACGCCGACGCGAGCATCAACTTCGTGACCTGCGCACGACGGCTTCACGCTGCACGATCTCGTGAGCTACGAGCACAAGCACAACGAGGCGAACGGCGAGGACAATCGCGACGGCACCAACGACAACTTCAGCCGCAACTGGGGCGTCGAGGGACCGACCGCGGCGATCGAGGTGCTCCGCCATGCGCGATCGCGCGAGCGGAACTTCCTCGCGACGCTCGCGTTCTCGCAGGGCGTGCCGATGCTGGCGCACGGCGACGAGATCGCGCGCACGCAGGACGGCAACAACAACGCCTACTGGCAGGACAACGAGCTCTCGTGGATCGACTGGGATCTCGACGAGCCCGCACGCGACATGCTGGCGTTCACGCGGCAGTGTTCGCGATCCGCGCCGCCAAGCCGGTGTTGCGGCGGCGCAGCTTCTTCCGCGGCGAGCGAGCTCGCCGGCACCGGCAAGGACGTCGCGTGGCTTCGGCCCGACGGCCAGGAGATGACCGAGCCGACTGGCACGACCGCAGGCGCACGCGCTCGGCATGCTGATCCACGGCGAGCGACCGACGAGATCGACGACCGCGGACGCCCGATCGTCGGCGCACGCTGCTGCTGTTCGTGAACGGCGGCGCGCGCCCTCGCGCGTTCACGCTGCCGCGGCTCGGGCGACCGGGCGACTGGGACGAGCTCGTCGACACGGCGCGTTGCGAGCACGCGCACGATCAGAACCGACGTCGTCAACCTGCAGCGGCCACTCGCTCGTGCTGCTGCGCTACGAGAGATCGCCTGGTCGAGCGCGGCGCCAGAGCGGCACGTCGCGCCGCCGAGCGATCGAGCGGCTGCTCGCGGGCGACACGCGAACCCGCACGACGTCCTCGGCGCGCATCCGGCCACGCGTCGACGGCGTGGCGGGCGTGCGTCGTGCGCGCGCTCCATCCCGACGCGACCGCGGTGGACGTGCTCACCGCCGGCGGGACGCGCGACGCCCGCCGCGGCCCGCGGCGGCGCGGATCTTCGCCGGCGTTCTTTGCCGGCGCGGCCCTGCCGTTCGCTACCGTCTGCGCTTCCACTTCGCCGACGGCCGCACCTGGGAGCGCGGCGACCCGTACCGCTTCCTGCCGACGCTCGGCGACGTCGACCTGCACCTCTTCAACGAGGGCACGCACCGCCAGCTCTGGAAGACGCTCGGCGCGCACGTGCGCGCGATCGACGGACAGTCGCGGGCGTCAGCGTTCGCCGTGTGGGCGCCGAACGCGCGCCGCGTCAGCGTCGTCGGCGACTTCTGCGGCTGGGACGGCCGGCTCTTCCCGATGCGCACGCTCGGCGGCTCGGGCGTGTGGGAGCTCTTCGTGCCCGAGCGTCGAGCCGGGAGCGCTCTACAAGTTCGAGATCCTCACGCGCGAGGGCGCGCTCCGCCTCAAGACCGATCCGTTCGCCGCGACGATGGAGCAGTGCGCCGGGCACCGCGTCGCGTCGTCGAAGCCGAGAGCACGTACGCCTGGAGCGACGACGCGTGGATGCGCGCCCGCCGCGATCGCGGATCACGACGCGCGCGCCGATGGCGATCTACGAAGTGCACCTCGGCTCGTGGGCGCGCGTGCCCGAGGAGGGCAACCGCTCGCTCACCTATCGCGAGATCGCGCCGCGGCTCGCCGAGCACGTCCAGCGCGCTCGGCTTCACGCACGTCGAGCTGCTGCCCGTCATGGAGCATCCGTTCTACGGCTCGTGGGGCTATCAGGTGAGCGGCTACTACGCGCCGACGTCGCGCTACGGCACGCCGGACGACTTCCGCTTCTTCGTCGACACGCTGCACCAGCACGGCATCGGCGTGATTCTCGACTGGGTGCCGGCGCACTTTCCGAAGGACGACTATCGCGCTGCGCCGCTTCGACGGCACGGCGCTCTACGAGCACGAAGATCCGCGGCTCGGCGAGCACCCCGACTGGGGGACGCTGATCTTCAACTACGGCCGGCGACGAGGTTGCGCAATTTCCTCATCGCCAACGCGCTCTACTGGCTCGACGAGTTCCACGTCGACGGGCTGCGCGTCGATGCCGTCGCGTCGATGCTCTACCTCGACTACAGCCGCAAGCAGGGCGAGTGGCTGCCGAACCGGCACGGCGGCCGCGAGAACCTCGAGGCGATCGCGTTCCTCGCAGCAGTTCAACGACGTGCATCGCGGCCGAGCGCCCGGGATGCATCACGATCGCCGAGGAGTCGACGGCGTGGCCCGGCGTGACGCAAGCCGGCGAGCGACGGCGGCCTCGGCTTCACGTTCAAGTGGAACATGGGGTGGATGCACGACACGCTCGCGTACTTCGCGCGCGATCCGATCCATCGCCGCTTCCACCACGACGAGCTCACGTTCGCGATGCTGTACGAGTACAGCGAGCGGTTCATCATGCCGCTGTCGCACGACGAGGTCGTGCACCTGAAGGGCTCGCTGCTCGAGAAGATGCCGGGCGACGAGTGGCAGAAGCTCGCCAACCTGCGGCTGCTGCTCGCCTACATGTTCACGCGGCCCGGAAAGAAGCTGCTGTTCATGGGCACCGAGCTCGCGCCGTACGACGAATGGAACCACGACGCGAGCCTCGATTGGCATCTCGCCGCGCAACCGTCGCGGCAGGGTCTCGCGCGCTTCCTCGCCGCGCTCGGCGCGCTTTACCAAGCGACGCCGTGCCTCTGGCGCGGCGATCCCGATGGCACGAGCTTCGCGTGGATCGACTGCGCCGATCGCGACTCGTCGATCGTGAGCTACCAACGCCGCGACGGCGCGGGCCACGTGGTGGTGCTCTTGAACCTGACGCCGGTCCCGCGCTCGGCGTATCGCATCGGCGTCCCGAGCGCCGGCCGCTACCACATCCGCCTCGACAGCGATGCGCTCGAGTTCGGCGGCTCCGGCTATCGCCGTGAATCCTCCGTCCAGGCGGAGCCGGTGCCGTGGCACGACTTGCCGCACTCCGTGCTGCTCGCGCTGCCTCCCCTCGGCGCTTTGATTCTCGCTCCGGAGTGACGACCATGGCGACGCGTCCGGTGCTCCGCAGACTCGCCGCTCGACTCGGGGTCCTTTCGCGTTACGTCGACACGAGCGGCACGGTGCGCCACACCTCCGACGAGACGGCCGAGGCGCTCGCTGCCGCTCTCGGCTACGACGCGTCGACCGAGACGAGCGCCGGCCGGGCGGAGCACGCGCTTCTCCTGGCCGAGACGGCGCGACCGATCGCCGCGACGCGCGTGTGCGCGCCTGCCGAGGCGCGACGCGTGGCCTTGGCACTTCCCGACCCGTTGCGCTTGGCCGCGCAGGTCGAGTGGCACGCGGAGCTGCAAGACGAAACCGGCCGGCGCGTCCGCACCGCCGGACGCTTCCGACCTCGCCACGCGACGCCGTCGGTGCGCCTGCCGGCTTCGCCCGCGCACGGATACCACCGGCTCCGCCTCGAGCTCGCGGCGCCGGGCGTGCCGACCCTCCATGCCGAGCAGACGCTGATCGTGGTGCCCCGACGCTGTCCGGTGCTGCGCGAGCGGCTCGGCGCGCGCGGCGTTTTCGGGTTGCTCGTCAACCTCTACGCGGTCGAGAGCGCCCGCAATTGGGGCGCGGGCGACTTCGGCGACCTCGCCACGCTCGTCGACTTCGCCGCGACGATCGGTGCGGCGTTCGTCGGCGTGAATCCGCTGCACGCGTTGCGCAACGGCCGCCGCGAGATCAGCCCGTATAGCCCCGTGAGCCGTCTCTACCGCAATCCTCTCTACCTCGACGTACAGGCGATCCCCGAGCTCGCCGACACGCCCCACATCGCGCGGCTGCTTCGCAGTACGAGAATGCAGACGACGCTCGCACGCCTGCGCGCGGGTGATCACGTCGACTACGCCGCCGTGATGGCGGCCAAGCAGCCGGTGATCGCCGCCCTCCATCGCACCTTCGCGGCGCGCCACCGCGACGCCCCGACCGCACGCGGTCGGGCCTATCGACGCTGGTGCCGCGCCGAAGGCGGGGCGCTCCTCGACTTCGCGACCTACACCGCGCTCGAGGACTACCTCGCACCGCGGGCGGGGCGCGACTGGCGCCGTTGGCCGCGCGCGTATCGCGATCCGGGCTCTCCCGCCGTGGCGGCCTTCCGGGCGAGCCACGCCGAGGCGATCGATCGTGCACGCTGGGTGCAATTCGAGCTCGATCGACAGCTCGGCGCGGTGGCCGCGCGCGCGGACCTCCCGCTCGGCGTGTACCAGGACGTCGCGCTCGGTTCCGCGGCGCGCGGCGCCGATCCGTGGGCCTTTCCGGGGCGCTTCGTCCTCGACGGCACGAGCCTCGGCGCTCCGCCGGACGAGCTCGCCCCCGCGGGGCAGAACTGGGGCCTCCCGCCGCTCGACCCCCACGCGCTTCGGCGCGCCGGCTACGGATATTGGATCCGTTTGCTGCGCTCGGCGTTCCGACACGCCGGCGCGCTACGCATCGATCACGTGATGGGTCTCTTCCGGCAGTTCTGGATCCCCGCCGGCCGTGCGGGATCGGAGGGCGCCTACGTCCGCTTCCCCGCCGACGATCTGCTCGGCATCCTCGCGCTCGAGAGCACCCGCGCCCGCGCCCTCGTAATCGGCGAAGACCTCGGCACCGTGCCTGCGGGATTGCCGGCTCGCTTGCGGAAGGCGGGCGTCCTGTCGACCCGCGTGCTCCTCTTCTCGCGCGATCGGCACGGCGCGTTCGTCCCGGCGTCGAAATATCCGCGCCAGGCGCTGCTCGGCGCCAACACCCACGACATGGTCCCGCTCGCGGGCTGGACGGCGGCGCGCGACGTGACCCTCCGTCGTACGCATGGTCAGCTGCACAACGCCGCCGAGCTCGCGGCCGCACGGCGCGAGCGTCGTGGCGCCGTGGCGGCGCTCCACGAGCTCCTCGTCGAGGCGGGCTTGTGGCCGAAGGACGAGGCGGCCGACGGCGCGGATCCCCGTTTCCGCGGTGCCGTTCACGCCTTTCTCTGCCGCACGCCGAGCGCGCTCGTCGGGATCTCGCTCGACGACCTCGCCGGCACGGTCGACCCCGTGAACCTGCCCGGTGTCGATCTCGACTGCTACCCGAGCTGGAGCCGCAAGCCCGGGTTGCCGCTCGAACGGCTCGCGAGCGACGTGCGGGTCGCGACGGCGCTCGCCGGCACCAAGCGTCGCGCGCGGCGCGGCTGAGACGGGCGGCGCCCGGAGGCCGCGCCGCCTGATCCGGGGAGGTGACGATCGAGCGACGGTGACACTTTCGAAACACTCCGTCATGTTTCAAGTACCTGCGCGCTCCACCGCACCTCCCTCGGGGCCGGGAGACACGAAATCGTCACCCCTACGAAGGCGAGGCAGTCCGGTCATTTGCGTATGGCAGTCGCTCCAGGGCGCAGATCCGCAGCGGCTGCGCACGGCCTTTGCTTCTCCGTCAAAACGACACCCGCCCCTCGCGCGCGGGTCGCCCGCTCGAACGAGAGTGCATGACAGCGCCGGAACGATCGGCAGGACCGTACGCCTGGCTTCCCGGCCTCATCGCCGTCGCGGCGATCGCCGGGCTGCTCATCGCATACGTCGGCCTCGTGAGCCTCCGCGATCGCTTGGTGGCGAGCGTCGGACGCACGCTCGCACTCTCCGCCACGGACAGCGTCGACAAGCTGGACTTGATCCTCGCCGAGCACGTACGCCAGCTGCGGCGCCTTGCCCGCGCGATCGACGCGGGCTCGTTCGACGCGCGCGACGTCGCGACCCGCCTCACGAGCTTCCGAGACGACCATCGCGAGCTCCGTTGGCTCGGCGCCGTCGACGAGAGCGGACGCGTCGTGGCAGCGACGGACGCGACGCACGTCGGCAATCTCTCGGTCTCGAACGCCGGCCTGACGATCGCGCGCGACGTCGGCATCGACGTCCGCGCCCTTCCGTCGTCGGGCACGAGGCGCGGGGCGGTACTGGCGTTCACGGTACCCTTCCCCACGCGGAGCGGCGAGTCCTCCGGTGCGCTGATCGCGCACACCAGCATCGCGCGCGTGCGGCGGGTATTCGATCGGAGCATCCGCAATCTCCGCCGTGACTGGGGCCGGCCCGTCACGCTCGATTGGCACCTCCTGAGCCCGAACGGGGATCTCATCGCCAGCACCAATCACGGCGCGCGACTCACCAAGCTCGCGTTGCAGTCGGCATTTGCGAGCGCCGACGGGGTGCCCGGCTATCTCGAGGAGCGCGACCCAACACCGCGACGTGCGCATCCTGACCGGCTATGCTCGGATGCAGCCGACGAGCGGCCCCGTGTCTCCCCGCTGGGCGGTGCTCGTCCACGTCGACCGACGCGACGTCGTCGGGCCGATCAATCGCACCATCGCCGGATTGGCCGCCTTGTGGGCGCTCGTCATCACGCCGCTCGTCGTGATGGCTACCTGGGCGAGCCGACGCCTCCGTCGCGAGTCCACCGAGAATCGGGACGAACGGCTACGCGCCGAGGCGGCGCGCCGCGACGCCGACGCCAGCGAGGCACGCGTGCGCGCCGTCTTCGACCACGCCGCCGAGGGCATCGTGACGATCGACGTCGCCGGCCGGATCCTCTCCTGCAATGCGGCAGCGACGCGGATGTTCGACTTCGGCGCCGAGGACCCGCGCGGCACGAGCGTCGCCCGGCTCGTACCGAGCGGCGCGGCCGGCACGCACGACCATACCGTCGCCCGCTGGCTGAACCGGGCCCTCGCGCGCGAGCGCGTGAGCAGCCGCGCCATGGTCGGGCGCCGCCGCGACGGTCGGCGCTTTCCGCTTGGGCTCTCGCTCAGCCAGGTGATGAGCGGCGAGCAGCGCGTGTTCATCGCCATCGTCCGCGATCTCGGCGATCAGAAGCGTGCCGAGGCCGATCGTGAGCTGCTGGTCTCGATCATCGAGCACACCGACGACTCCGTCGCGCTTGCGACCCTGGAGAAGCGCGTGCTCTTCGTGAATCCGGCCGGACGAAAGCTCGTCGGCCTCACGCCGTTCACGCCTCTCGGCGAGCTCTCGCTCCAGGATTTCGTGCACCCCTCGGATCGCACCCGCTTCCACGACGCGATCGTACCGACGGTCCTCGCCCAGGGCCGTTGGCGGGGCGAGATCCTCGGACGCGAGCTCGGCACGGGCACGCCGCTCCCCCTTGCCGTCAATCTCTTCCTCGTCCGCCACACCGAAACCGGAGAGCCGGACCGGATTCGCCGCCGTCTGTCGCGATCTTCGCGAGCAGAAACGCGTCGAGGCGGAGACCGAGCGTGCCCAGGCGCTCGTCCGGGCGAAGGAGGTGGCCGAGGCCGCGACGATCGCCAAGAGCGAGTTCCTCGCCACCATGAGCCACGAGATCCGGACGCCGCTCAACGGCGTCGTCGGTCTCACCGGTCTGCTCCTGGACACGCGGCTCTCCGAAGAGCAACGCGAATACGCCGAGTCGCTGCGCGTCTGCACGGCCGCGCTCTTGAGCGTCATCGACGACGTCCTCGACTTCTCGAAGATGGAAGCCGGCAAGCTGGTCCTCGAGACGATCGACTTCGATCTCCGCCGCACGGTCGAGGAAGTGGCCGACCTCTTCGCCGAACGCGCGTACGGCAAAGGCATCGAGCTTGCCGCCGCGATCGATCCGAGCACGCCGACGGCCTTGCGCGGCGATCCGAACCGCCTCCGCCAGGTCCTGAGCAATCTGCTCAGCAACGCGCTCAAATTCACGTCGAGCGGCGAGGTCGTCGTCCGGGTCGGACCGCTCGCGGACGGACCGACGCAGGCGCGCGTCCAGCTCGCGGTCACGGACACCGGCATCGGCATCGAGCCGGAACGGCAGGCCCTCATTTTCGAGTCGTTCTCGCAGAACGACGCCTCGACGGCCCGATTGTACGGTGGCTCGGGACTCGGGCTCGCCATCGTCAAGCGCCTGACCGAGATCATGGACGGACAGATCGTCGTGGACAGCGAGCCCGGTGTCGGCAGCACGTTCAGTCTCATGCTGCCCTTCGCAAAGCAGGCCGGGGTCGAGCACGACACGCCCGCCGCGGGGCTCGCGGACCGGCGCGTGCTCGTGGTCGACGACAATCCGACCGTGCGCGCCTTGCTGCGAGCGTACCTCGGCACGCTGGACGTTCGCTGCGTCTGCACGGACGACGGCGCACACGCGCTCAACCTGTTGCGGTCCGCCATCGCGCGGCGACGGCCGTATCATGCCGTGCTCTTGGATTGGGAGATGCCGTCGTTGGACGGGATCGCCGTCGCGCATGCGATCGCGCAGGACCATGCGATCGCCGGCGTTCCGGTCGTGCTGCTAACCGCCCTCGGGCAACGCCGCGCCGCCCGGCGCGCCGGGCGAACGGCGGCCATCGCCGCCTTTCTCTCGAAACCGATTCGCCTGGAACGACTTGCTACCTGCCTCCGTGACGTGCTCGAGCCGCGGAGTCGCCGTCGCAACGGCGCGCGCGCAGCCCGCGCCGTGAAAGACGCTTCACATACCGCCCCCGGCCGCCGCGTCCTGGTTGCCGAGGACGATCCCATCAGCCGCAAGGTCGTCGTGCGTCTGCTCGAGAAGCGCGGCGTCCACGTCGATTGGGTGAGCGACGGCCGCGCCGCCGTCGACGCCTGCGTCCGTCAAGCGTACGACCTCGTCCTGATGGATTGTCGCCTCCCCGCGCTCGACGGGCTCTCGGCCACCATGGAGATTCGGAGGCGCGAGGGGCTGGACCGACACGTTCCGATCGTCGCGCTCACGGCAAATGCCGCCCACGAGGTCGAGCGCCAGTGTCTCGCCGCCGGAATGGACGCCTATCTGCGGAAGCCCATCCGCACCGAAGCGCTCGACACGATCCTCGACCGATGGCTCACGGCACGTGCGACACCGACGGGAGACGCCGCGGTCGTCGACGTCGGCGGCTTGCTCGATCGCGTCGACGGCGATCTCGGCTTCGTACGTGACCTCCTGGCCGGGCTCGAACGCGACGCACCATGCTGGGTGACAGAGCTCCGCGCCGTCATCGAGCGTCACGACACCGCGGCCACCGAGGAGCTTGCACACGCGATCCACGGCTCGCTCGCCAACCTCGGCGGCATCCGCGCCGCCGCCGTCGCCGAGCGCATCGAAGCCGGCGCCCGGCGCGCCGCGGTCGACGCCGGCGCTTGCGACGAGCTCGCCCACGAGCTCGATCGCCTCCGTGCCGCTCTTCTGGCCCTCGCCGACACACGCCTCGCCGCCTCCTGAGCCCCCGGCCCCTCAGGGTTTTCCCGAGTGGCACCCGCCCGGTCATTCACGAAAGGTAGTCGCGATCATCGTTCCGCCCGAGGTGTGCGAGCCCGGAATCGGAGGATGCGGTCTGCTCGAGCTTTGCGTGTTGTGCCTGGCATGCGTCTGATGCGACGTCGCCCGGTCACCGTTTTTGCGGGATGCCCTCACGCCTTTGCGGGAGCGAATTGCCCATGGTGCGTGATTGTCACCTCGTCTACCCTCGCGTTAAAGCGAGTTCCAGCTCCGGAAGTGCCGTTCCATCGCTCCGGGACCAATTGCGACGCCCGAGAACCCATGGAGGCCGCCCATGCCGCATGCCGTCCGTTCACCCCACTCACGTGACGCTCGGATCCTCTCGCCGTTCGCGGGGCTCGCCCTCGCGGTCCTGACCGCGCTGAGCGCGGTTCCCACGCCCGCGCACGCCGACCCGGCGCGCTGCCAACGCGAGATCGCGAAGGCCTCCGCGAAATTCGCGCAAGCGAAGCTGCGCATTCTCCAGAAGTGCGAAGACGGCGTCCTGGTCGGGAAGATCTCCGGCACCTGCCCCGACGCGAAGTCGAGCGCGGCGATCACCAAGGCGGTCGGCAAGCTGCGGTCGGCGATCGACAAGAAGTGCGGCGGTACCGACCACGACTGCACGACCGCGAGCGACAATGATTCCCTCGCGTCGATCGGCTGGGGCAGTACCTGCCCGAACTTCGAGGGCGGCAGCTGCACCAACCCGATCGACGACTGCGACGGCATCAGCAACTGCCTCCTCTGCATCGACGAAGCCGCCGTCGATCAGGGCATCAACCTCTATTACGACTCCCTCACCCACACCTCCGACGCCACCGTGAAACGATGCCAACGCGAGATCGGCAAGAGCACGGTCAAATACCTGCGGATGAAGTCGAAGCTGCTCCAGAAGTGCAAGGACAAGGTGCTGAGCGGTCAGAGCTCCGGACCGTGCCCGGACGCGAAAACGGCCGCGATCCTCGCCAACGCCGAAGCGAAGCGCAATGCCAAGATTTGCAGCGTCTGCGGCGGCGACGACCGCGTGTGCGGCGGCAGCGACGACCTGACGCCCGCGACGATCGGGTTCCCGGCGACGTGTCCGAGCGTCACCGTTCCGGGCGGCGCGGCCTGTGGCGGATCGGTCGGAAATCTCCAGCAGCTCGTGAACTGCGTCGGCTGCGTCACCAACTTCAAAGGGGAGTGCGTCGATCGGATCGCCACACCCTCGACCGACACGTATCCCCCCGAGTGCAGCGGCGGCACGCCGCCGCCGACCTGCGGTAACAACGTCGTGGACGGCAGCGAGCAGTGCGACGGTACGAGCGACGCAGCCTGCCCGGGGAACTGCACCGCCATGTGCACGTGCGCCGGTCCCTGCGTGCTGCCGAACCCGCTGCCCGCCAAGGTGGGATTCCTCAGCAAGCCGGGCAGTGATCTCGACACCGGGTGGACCGGCATCGGCCACGACACCCAGACCGCCGACGACTCGGCCCTGATGGCGGGGAACCTCGCGAACTGCGATCTCGACACCGGCTCGCCGACCTGCGGGCAATGCGACCTCGTCGGCCCGATCGCCTTCCCCGGTCCCGCGAAGAACTGCCTCTGCTCGAACCTCGCGGATCCCGATTCGAGCTCGCTCACGGTCTGCGATCCCGAGGCCTCGAGCTGCGGCGGCGGCGAGACCTGCACCTGCCTGCTCGGACCGCCGCTGCCGATCTCGGCGGGCGCCGTACCGGTCTGTGTGGTGAGCCGCCACACCGGCGCGGTCACGGGCACGGCGAACATCGCCGAAAGCGGCCCACACGCCGGCGAAGGCGCCGTGCAGCTCCAGTTGAGCTCCGCCGTGTACAACGGCGACGCCGTCGAGCAGCCTTGCCCCACGTGCCTGAACGACCCGACGGCGCGCGACGGCATCAAGGGTGGCACCTGCAAGAGTGGCGCGCGCGACGGTCAGCCCTGCGACGTCGGCGGCACCAGCACCTTCTTCGGACCGCTCAGCAACGACTGCCCACCGACGGCCGCGAAGAGCATCGGCGTCCTGAGCATCGGCTTCAAGCCCGCCACCACCGGCACGGCGCAGCTCGCGAGCAATCGTCCGTGCACCGACCAACAAGGCTCGACGTGTTTCTGCGACACGTGCGCGACGCCCACGGGAGAGCCGTGCAACACCAATGCCGACTGCCCCGGCGGCGCCCTCTGCGGGGGACGTCGCTGCGTCGGCGGCACCAACGCCGGAGCGGCGTGCACGACGGCGTCGCAGTGTCCGAGCGGCTTCTGCAATCGGCCCGGCCAACCGACGAAGCCGAACGCGTGCGCTGACACCGTCTGCTCGCCGAATCCCGCGGACGGTCCGACCGAGGGCGTCTGCGAAGCCGGCCCCGTCGACCAGAACTGCAGCATCGAGACCTATCGCGGCTGCTCCAACAACGGCGACTGCAATCCGCCGCCGTCGGGCAACTGCGCCTCGTGCGCACCCGGTCAATCGTGTGGCGTGATTCCGCGCCAGTGCTTCCTGGATCCGATCGTGCGACACGGCGTCGCCGACACCCTGACGCCGATCGTGGCCGCGAC
Organism: uncultured delta proteobacterium; assembly: GCA_963774015.1. Lineage (GTDB taxonomy): Bacteria > Desulfobacterota > Binatia > UTPRO1 > UTPRO1 > UTPRO1. The sequence goes on along the minus strand of CAVZDH010000008.1, from coordinate 277,371 downwards.
CTTCTGCATCCCGCCGACATCGAGCCAATCGGTGAACCAGGTGGCCGGCCTGCCCGGCCCGGGTGCGCTCGAGCTGCCGACGCGCGTCTTCAAGCTCGGCGCCCAATGCGGCAACGACACGGTGGACGCGGGCGAGGCCTGCGACGGCACGGCCGACGCCGCGTGTCCGGGAGCGTGCCAGATCGATTGCCAATGCCCGGGCTGCGGCAACTCCCAGGTCGATCCGGGCGAGCAATGCGACGGCAGCGACGACGCGGCATGTCCGGGCCAATGCCAGGCAAATTGCCAATGCGCCGCCGCGACCTGCGGCAACGGCGTGAAGGAGTTCGGTGAAACATGCGACGGCAGCGACGACGCGGCGTGCCCAGGGGCGTGCCAGGCGGACTGCACGTGCGGCGCCGTGTGCGGTAACAACGTGGTCGAGGGCAGCGAGGAGTGCGACGGTGCGGGTTCGGTGGCGTGCCCGGCCGACGCGTGCCAGCCCGACTGCACGTGCGGACCGTTCTGTGGCAACAACCAGATCGACGCCGGCGAGCAGTGCGACGGAAACGGCACCGGCCAATGCCCGGGTACGTGCCAGGGCAACTGTCAGTGCGCGCCCGTCTGCGGTGACAACGTCCGCGAGGCCGGTGAGCCCTGCGACGGCACCGACGACGCCGCCTGCCCCGGGCAGTGCACCGCGAATTGCACGTGTCCGAGCTCGGCGACCATCACCTTCACGGTGCAGGACGGCGCGGATCTCGACACCGGCTGGACCGGCACCGCCCATGACCTCGCCGTCCAGAAGGGCTCGACCATCAGCGGCGAGCTCTCCAACTGCGACGGTGTCTCGGATTTCGTATGCGATTTCTTCGGCAACGTCGGGTCGTCGTGCGCCGCGGACCCGTCGCAGCCGTGTCTCCTCAACAGCGACTGCAGCGCCGGCGGCTGCCAGGTGAACACCTTCGGGCCCCCGCTGCCGCTCTCCGCGGGCGGCGTCCCGGCCTGCATCGTCAACCGCTTCAAGACCGACGTGACCGGCACCTACAACATCCAGACCGGCGACGCCGACCTGCATACGCATCTCAGCTCGCTCGTCTACCTCGGCATCTCGGTCAGCCGTCCGTGTCCGCTCTGCGACTGCGGCCACGCCGGCTGCGCGATCGGCGAGTCGGGAACGTGCACCGACGTGAACTCGGGCGCGGCCTGCAAGGTCCAGGGCACGGGTCCGCTCGGACCCACCTCGAACGACTGCCTGCCGAGCCCGTCGTCCAACGTGTCAGGCGGCGGCCTCGACATCCCCTTCGACCCGGTCACCACCGGCACGTCGACGATGCCGTCCAATCAGCCGTGCGTCGGCTCCGGCCACACCAACGAGAGCTGCTGGTGCAGCGGTCAGCCGCAGGCAACGTCGTGCGCCAAAGCCTGCAACGGCGGCGGCAACAACGACCAACCGTGCAGCAGCGACGCCGATTGCCCGGGAGCTCCGGCCGGCGCGTGCAAGCCGCTCTGCCGTCAGATCACCGGCGAGGCGGTCGGCGAGGGCGAGTGCGTTGCCGGTCCGATCAGCCGCACGTGCCAGAACGCGCCCCAGATCTCGTGTCAGACCAACAGCGATTGCACGGGCGGAACCGGTCCGTGCAATGCACGCGACCAACGCTGCTTCCTCGATCCGATCGTTCGCGTCGGAACGCCGGGGACGACCAGCAACGTCTCGGTCTCGACCTTCTGCATCCCGGCGACCAGCGCGTCGGCGATCAACCAGACGGCGGGCTTGCCGGGTCCGGGCGCCATCAGCTTCCCGAGCAGCATCGACATCAAGCGCTGCGGCGACAATACGGTCAATCGCTTCGTGGAGGAGTGCGACGGGACCGACGACAGCAACTGCCCCGGCCAATGTCTCGCCAACTGCACGTGCAACAGCACCTGCGGCAACGACGTGATCGAGTTCGGCGAGCAGTGCGACGGCACGTCGGACGGCGCGTGTCCTGGGCAATGCGGCGCCCCCAACTCGGCCAACCCCTGCGTCTGCCCGACGGTATGCGGCGACGGCTTCGTCGGCCCCGGCGAAGAATGCGACCCGCCGAACGACTCGGCGTGCCCCGGCCAGTGCACGAGCTGCCAGTGTCCGGTACCAACGGCCACCTGCTTGAACGGCGTGCTCGATCCCGGCGAGCCGTGCGAGGTGCCGGCCATCGGGTGCGGCCCGAGCCAGGCCTGCCTCCTCTGCCAGCAGTGCTTCCCAGACTACAGCCCGATCACGCAAAATCTCGGGTTCATCTGCGGCAATGGCAACATCGAGCCCACCGAGACGTGCGAGCTGCCGTCGATCGGCTGCGGCGCCGGCCAGCTCTGTCTCGACTGTACCCAGTGCGTCGACTTCATCCCGTTCTGCGGCAACGGCCTCGTCGAGCCGGGGGAGGCGTGCGACCTGCCGGCCGTCGGCTGCAACCCGAACCAGCTCTGCCTCCTCTGCAACCAGTGCGTCGACGTCCCGGTCTCGATCTGCGGCAACGGCATCATCGAGGACGGCGAGGCGTGCGAGCTGCCGCAAAAGGGCTGCGGACCGACCTCCCTCTGCGCGCTCTGCACGCAGTGCGTACCGCTCTTTTAGCGATCGTCGTCGCGTAAGGCACCACAGGCCGGTCGAGAAGCCTCGCTTCCGACCGGCACTCGACCACTTCGAGTGCTACAAGGTCGCGTTCGCGAAGACGCGGGTCCCGGCCGTGAAGGTCGAGGATCAGTTCGGCACGATCATCGTCGACGTGAAGAAACCGCTCCACCTCTGTGTGCCCGTCGACAAGAAGGGGCGCGGGATGGCGGGTCGCGGGCGAATAGATGGCACACGCGGCCAGGCGCATGGAGATCCTTGAGCGGGGCGTACGTGCCATCTGCTGAGCCAGCGAGCCGCCATCCTGCGGCCCCACGGCAGCAACGCCGCGCGCGGATTCGAGGGACTCGAGTCGATTCGGGAGACTCGACTTGGCGACATGCGGACCGCCAGCTAAACACGGTGGGATGAGACTGCACCGCCGCTTCGTCGCGGCGTCGGTCTCGGCACTGTTGTTGGCGATCTCGGGCTGTAGCCAATCCGGCGAAACCGCCCCGACCGGACCGCCGCCACCCGTCGTCGAGGTCGTCACCGTGTCACCGCAAACGATGGCCAACGAGGCCGACCTTCTCGGCCAGCTCGAGGCCGAGCAACACGTCACCGTACGCTCGGAGGTCGCCGGCATCATCGGCGCGATCGCGTTCGAGGAGGGCCACGCGGTCACGAAGGGGCAAGTGCTCTTCCGGCTGCGCGACGACGAGCAGATCGCCCGGCTACACGAGGCCGAGACCGCCCTCCGCCTGGCGGAGGCGAATCACCGCCGCATGCAGGATCTTTCGCGCGACGGCATCGTCGCTCCGTCGCAGCTCGACGACGCGACGGCCCAGTTCGAGGCCGCGCGCGCGCGGCTCGAGGTGGCGCACGTCGCCCTCGAGCGGACTCGCATCCTCGCGCCCTTCGACGGCTATGCCGGTCCCCGTCTGATATCGCTCGGGGCGCGCATCGAGCCCGAGACCGACCTCGTGACCGTCGAGTCGGTCGCAAACCTCGAGCTGGCGTTCCAGCTGCCGGAGCTCGCGCTTCCACTCGCACGCGTCGGCCTTCCCGTCGATCTGCACGTGGCTCCGTATCCGGATCGCACCTTCGCCGGGACGATCTCGTTCGTCGCCCCGAGCTTGAACCCGCAAAACCGGCGGCTGCTGGTGAAGGCGCGGGTGCCGAACCCCGACCTGACGCTCCGTCCGGGACTCTTCGCCACGGTCGAGGCGCGACTCGGCGAGCGCGCGAACGTGCTCACGGTTCCGGACAGCGCGGTCGTCTACGGCGGCGACGGCACGTTCGTGTGGCGCATCGACTCGACGCAGAAGGCCGCGCCCGTCGACGTCGAGCTCGGCGGCCGGCACGAGGGTCGGGTCGAGGTGCGGCGCGGCCTACAGGCGGGCGACGTCGTGGTGGTGGCCGGCACCAACAAGCTCGCGCCCGGCATCGGCGTCGAGACCGTCGCCGCCGGCACCATACCCGCCACCACCGAGGACGGCCGCTGAAGCTCTCCGATCATTCGATCGAGCGCCCCGTCCTCGCGACGGTCATGTCGCTGGTGATCGTGCTCGCCGGCGTGATCGCGCTCCCGCGGCTCTCGAACCGCGAGCTCCCCGACGTCGATCCGCCGATCGTCTCGGTGTCGACCATCTACACCGGCGCCGCTCCGGAGGTCGTCGAGACCTCGGTCACGCAGCCGCTCGAGGACGAGCTGATCGGGATCGACGGGATCCGCCACCTGACCTCCCTCAGCCGCGAGCAGGTCTCGACGATCAGCATCGAGTTCGACCTCGCCCGGGACGTCGACGAAGCCGCCAACGACGTGCGCGACCGCGTCGCGCGCGTCCGCGGCACCTTGCCGGACGAGGTGAAAGACCCGGTCGTCGCCAAGAGCGACGCCGACGCGAGCCCGATCATCTGGATGGCGCTCGCGAGCGAGCGCCTCGGGCAGCTCGAGCTCTCGACGCTCGCCGAAACCCGCCTGAAAGATCGTCTGAGCAAGCTTCCCGGCGTCGCGTCCATCATCATCGCCGGTGAACGACGCCACGCGATGCGGGTGTGGATCGACAACGTCCGGCTCACCGCGGCGAATCTCACCATCGCCGAGGTCGAGGCAGCGCTCGCGCGCGAGAACGTCGACCTGCCGTCGGGCCGCATCGAGGGTGCGCGTCGCGAGTTCACGGTGCGCACCCTCGGCGAGCTGACCACGGCCGATCAGTTCGCCGCGCTGGTGGTCGCCGAGCGCGACGGCGAACCGGTCCGGCTCGGCGACGTCGCGCGCGTCGAGGTCGGCCCGGAGGACGACCGCAACTACGTCCGCTTCGACAAGAAGCCCTCGGTCGCCCTCGGCGTCGTCCGCCAGTCGAAGGCCAACACCGTGGCGGTCGCCGACGCCGTGTTGAAGGAAGTGGAGGCGCTCCGCCGCGAGTTGCCGGCCGACGTGACGCTCGACGTCGCCTACGACCAATCGACCTTCATCCGACGCTCGGTCGCCGACGTCACCCGGACGATCTTCGAAGCGGTGCTGCTCGTGGTCGCCGTCATCTACCTCTTCCTGCGGAGTCTCCGCGCCACGATCGTGCCGGCGGTCGCCATCCCGGTCTCCGTGGTCGGCACGTTCGCGTTTCTCGATCTCTTCGGGTTCTCCATCAACACATTGACGCTGATGGGCCTGACGCTCGCGATCGGGCTCGTGGTCGACGACGCGATCGTCGTGCTGGAGAACGTCACCCGCTGGGTCGAGGATGGCACGCCTCCCCGTGCCGCCGCGCACCAGGGCATGCAGGAGATCTCGTTCGCGGTGCTCGCGACGACCGTCGCGGTGATCGCGGTGTTCCTGCCGCTCGCCTTCCTCACCGATCAGACCGGCCGGCTCTTTCGCGAGTTCGGCGTGACGGTGGCCGCGGCGGTCGCCATCTCGGGCTTCGTCGCATTGACGCTCGCGCCGATGATGTGCGCGCGCCTGGTCCGGCCCGCGAGCGCCGAGCACGGCCTCAAGCGACGGCTCGAGCGGGGTCTCCAGGTCCTCACGGACGGCTATCGCCGCCTCCTCCGGGTCGCGCTCGCGCATCGCCGCGCCTGCCTGGTGGTCGGGGCCGCCTGGTTCGCCTTCGGGCTCTGGCTCCTCCAGACGGCGCCGCGCGAGTTCGTGCCGACCGCGGACCGCGGCAACATCCTCGTCATCACGGAATCCCCCGAAGGCAGCACGCTCGACGACACGGATCGCTACCAGCGTCAGGTCGAGGACATCGTGCTTTCGGCGCCGAACGTCAGGAAGGGATTCTCGGTGGTGGCGCTCGGCCACAACGGCCCCGGCAACGTCAACCAGGGCGCCATGTTCGTGACGCTCGACCCATGGGAGACGCGGGAGCACTCGCAGCAAAGCATCATCGCCGGTCTCTTTCCGCGTTTGCATCGCGTCGCCGGGATGCTGGCGTTTCCGCTCAGCCCGCCGTCCCTCGGGACGAGCTTCGACGCCACCCCCGTCTCGCTCGTGGTCCAAGGTCCCGACATCCGGCAGCTCGCGAAGTTCTCGGACGAGATCGTGCGGCGCGCGAAACAACTCCCGGGCTTCGTCAACGTGCGGAGCGACCTCGTGCTCAACAAGCCGCAGCTCGTCGTCGACATCGACCGCAATCGCGCCGCCGACCTCGGCGTGTCGGTGCGGGCGATCTCGTCCACCCTGCAGATCCTGCTGGGCGGCCTCGACCTCTCGACCTTCAAGCTCGCGGGCGAAACCTACAAGGTGATGGTGCAGCTCGAGGAGGGATTCCGGCGGCGCCCCCGCGAGCTGCTCGAGCTCTATGTGCGCGGCAAGAACGCCGACCTGATTCCGCTCCAGTCGGTGGTGCAGGTGCGGGAGTCGACGGCGCCGCGGGGCCTGCCACACTTCGACCGTCTGCGCTCGGCGACGCTGTCGGCGACGCTCCTGCCCGGCGTACCGCTCGGCGCCTCCCTCGACCGCATCAAGGCGCTCGCGGCCGAGGTCATCGGCGGCACCCCCGGCTATCGTCTCGCCTTCTCCGGCGAGTCGGAGGACTTCTACGAGTCCGGCAACGCCCTGGCCTTCGCCTACCTGCTCGCGGTCGTCATCATCTATCTCGTGCTGGCCGCCCAGTTCGAGAGCGTGTGGCATCCCGGCGTGCTGATGATCGCCGTCGCGCTCTCGTTCACGGGAGCGCTCGCGACGCTCCGCCTCACCGGCAACACGCTCAACCTCTTCAGCCAGATCGGCCTGGTGATGCTGATCGGCCTCGTCACCAAGAACTCGATCCTCATCGTCGAGTTCGCCAACCAGCTCCGCGAGCAGGGCCGCGATCTCGCGACCGCGACGTTCGAGGCGTCGGTCACGCGCTTCCGACCGATTCTGATGACCGCGATCTCGACCGTCGTCGGCATCCTGCCGATCGCGATCGGCACGGGCGCAGGCGGCGAGCTGCGCGCCCCGCTCGGCGTCGCCGTCGCGGGCGGGATGGTGTTCTCGACGGTGCTGACGATCTTCGTCGTCCCGGCGGCCTACCTCGCGCTCGAAGAGACGCGCGTCCGACTACGACGAGGACGGACGAGCCCGGCCCTCGGCGCGCGCCCGAGCGCAGTCCACGCAACCGGAGGCCCACCCACGGAGTAGAGACGCGGGCCCGCCACGCGGCCCGAAGAAAGGTGGATCGGCGATGTCGGAGCTCTCACGGCGGCGGTTTCTCGCGTCGGTCGGTGCCCTCGCAACCGGCGTCCTCGCCCCCACCGCCGTCGGCGCGGGTGCCCCACCGAAAGAGTCCGGGCTCTCCTCGGAGGGCCTGCTCGTCGGCCGCGCCGGCTTCCAGCCGCGAACGACCATGCCGCTTCCGCACCAGGAGCTGCCCGGGTTTCTGTCCAAAGAGCAGCTCGCGTCGCACTATGCGGGCTACGTCCGGCTCGTGGAGCAGCTCCGACAAACGGAGGAGCGCCTGCGCGCCGGCGCCACCGACGAGGCTCGCTACGGCGAGCTTCGCCGGACGCAGGTCACGGCCGCCAACGGCGTCCTGCTCCACGAGCTCTACTTCACCGGGCTCGCCACGACGACGGTCGAGCCTCCGCGCTACATCGTCGGCCACGTACACGAGCACATGGGCTCGTGGGAGCAATGGCAGGACGACTTCCGACGATGCGCGCTCGTCGCCAAGGCCTGGGCCGCGCTCGTCTACGACCCCTACGACGACCGCTGGCACGACGTCGTCATGGACTCCGACGATGACGGTGTATGGGTCGGCGCCAATCCGCTCGTCGTGTGCGACGTCTCCCCGCACGCGTTCGCGAACGACCATTCGCACCGCGAAGAGTACGTCACGAGGTTTCTGGCGCACATCGACTGGGAAGAGGTCGCACGCCGCTACCGCGCCGTGGATCGCAAGTGACTCAGGCTCCCTCCCGCGGCCGGAGCCACCAGTAGAATGGCAACCCGGCGAGCAGCACGCCGAGGCCGATTGCGCACTCGAGCGGGCGTCCGACGAGCATCGCCGCCGCCACGCCCGCATTGGCGACCAGGTACAGCGCCGGGACGAGCGGATAGCCCCACGCGCGATACGGGCGCGGCAGGTCGGGGCGGTGGCGACGCAGCCGATACAACACGGCCGTGTCGGCCATGGTCGCGAGCACGATCGCGAACGTCGTGTAGTCGAGCACGCTCGGGAACCGACGCAACACCGCGAGCAGCGCCACCGCCACGACCCCTTGCACGACGATCGCGCGGTGCGGCGTCCGATAGACGGCATGTATCTCGTGGGCGCCGCCGACGAAGAGGCCGTCGAGCGCCATCGCGTACGCGATCCGCGGGCCGACGAGAATCGTCGCGTGCAGCGTGCCGAGGATCGACGCGACGACGAAGAGGCTCATGAGCCCGCCGGCGAGCGGTCCGAAGAGCGCCCGTGCCGCCGCCGCGCCCGCGTTCGGCTCGGCGCGCAACGCCGCGAGCGGCAACGCGTAGAGGTAGACGACGTTCAACGCCAGATAGGCGAGCGTGCAGAGGCCGAGCCCGAGAAAGAGGGCGCGCGGCAACGTCCGCGACGGATCGCGGATCTCGCTGGCCACGTACACCGGCGCGTTCCACCCGAGATAGGTGAAGAGCACCGGCGAGAGCGCAAGGCCGAAGGCGAAGGGCGGCGCCGCTTGCGCCGCTCCGGCAACGAGCGGCCCGAGCCGATCCGCGTCGCCGCCGCGTGCGGCCAACGCCGCGGCGACGAAGAGGGCGGTGCCGCCGAGCTTCAACCAGCTGCCCCAGTTGTTGACCTGCACGCCGCGCCGGACACCGACGTAGTTGATCGCCGACGTGACGACCGTCGCCGCGATCGCCAGCGCGAGCACGCCCAGCGGGCCCAGGCCGAGGTGCGGCGCCACCGCCTCGCCGAAGGCCGCAGCGAGGGAAGCGACGGTCCCGGCGTAGATCACGAAGAAGCTCAGCCACCCCACGAGAAAGCCGGCGGCGGGATGCCAGCCTTCGCGCAGATAGACGTAGTCGCCGCCGGCCCACGGATACATGGCGCCGAGCTCGGCGTTGGCGAGCGCGCCCGCGAGCGAGAGCAGGCCGCCCGCGAGCCACGCTCCGAGGATGAGCCCGGGGTGCGGCACGAGGCCAGCGATCGCGGCCGGCGTGAGAAAGATTCCCGAGCCGATGACCGACGAGACGACGAGCATCGTGGTATCGAGCATGCCGAGCTCGCGGACGAGGCGATCGCGCGGATGCGCTTCCGGCGTCGGCATGCGCCGCCTCCTAGCCCGGATTATTCATGAATGCTCGTCGCGAAAGCGCTGAGCGTACGGCAGGCCGGGCCGCGCGGAGGAGCGAGCGACGCGGGCATAGTACGACACTATGTCGAGGAACGAGGTCCGAGCCCGGCCCGGAATGCCGTGCGCTCGGCGCTTGCAGCAGAGGATTCATGAATAATCCGGGCTAGCACAGGCCGGCGGTTCGGGATTGTCGACGCCGCGTGTGCGTGTCATGGAGGCGGCGTGGGTAGTCACACGTGCTGACGACGGCCCTCGTCATCGCCGCCGCCATGCTGACGCTCTGGCTCCTCGGCACGGCGCTCCACGACGTGAGCATCGTCGACGTCTTCTGGGGGCTCGGCTTCGCGCTGGTGGCGCATTGGGCGCGCGCGACGACGGCCGGATGTCCGGCGCGCGCCTGGCTCGTGACCCTGCTGGTGACGGCCTGGGGTGTTCGTCTCGGCGCCTATCTCTGCTGGCGAAACTGGGGCGGCGGCGAGGACTACCGCTACCAAGCCATGCGCCGTCACTACGGCGACCGCTTCTGGCTCGTGAGCCTCGTCGTCGTGTTCGGGCTCCAGGGCGTGCTCATGTGGGTGGTCTCCTTACCGGTGCAGATCGCCGTCGCGGCACCCGCACCCACGGCGCTCGGCCCGCTCGACGCGCTCGGCACCGTGCTCGTGCTCGTCGGCCTCGCCTTCGAGTCGATCGGCGACTGGCAGCTCGCGCGCTTCAAGGCCGACCCGGCGAGCCGCGGCCAGGTCATGGATCGTGGGCTCTGGCACTACACGCGCCACCCGAACTACTTCGGCGACGCCGTCGTGTGGTGGGGACTCTTCTGCTTCGGCCTCGCGACCGGGCACGCGTGGACCGCGATCGGTCCGCTCGTGATGACGTATCTCCTGACGCGGCTTTCCGGCGTGCCGCTCCTCGAGAAGAAACTCGGGAAGACCAGGCCGGGATACGCCGACTACGTCGCCCGCACCAGCAGCTTCGTGCCCTGGCCGCCGGCGCCGCGGCGCTCGTAGCATGCCCACGGCACAGCACCTTCCGCCGCACCCCGGCCTTCGCCACCCGCCGCCCGAACGCCGTTCGAGGGCCGAGGATGCGCTCGCGACTACAATCCAGTAGGATCACTCGTCCGCTCCGCGGGCGCAGTCAACTCGGCGACGACGATCAGGGGGATCGGTGAACGCAACGACCAGCAACGTGCTTCGTAAGATCAACTGGGTGACCACGCTCTTCCTGCTGCTGACGCCGCTCGTCGGCCTGGTGTGGGGCGCATGCCACATCTACGTGATGGGCGTCGGCGCGAGCGAGATCGCCGTGTTCGTCTTCTACGTGTGCGCGACGGGCTTCAGCATCACCACCGGGTATCACCGCCTGTTCGCGCACGGCTCCTACGAGTGCTCGCGCGTCGTCAAGCTCTTCTACCTGCTCTTCGGGGCCGCCGCGTTCCAACATTCGGTGCTCTCGTGGTGCTCCGATCACCGCCGACATCACCGCTTCCTCGACCACGACGACGATCCCTACAGCATCACGCGCGGGTTTTTCTGGGCGCACATCGGCTGGCTGCTCGTCACCGATCACAAGAAGGCGGAAGACTTCTCGAACATCCCCGACCTCGTCGCCGATCCCTGGATCCGCTGGCAGCATACGCACTACATTCCGATCGCGGTCGTCATGGGCTTCGTCGTCCCGTTCGCGCTCGGTTGGCCGGTCGGGCATCCGTGGGGGTTCGTGCTGTGGGCCGGCGTCTTCCGCGTCGTGCTCGTCCACCATTCGACCTTCCTCGTGAACTCGCTGGCGCATCGCATCGGGCGCCGGCCGTATCTCCGCGCGATCTCGGCGCGCGACAGCATCGTGACCGCGCTGCTCACGTTCGGCGAGGGCTACCACAACTTCCACCACCGCTTCGCAACCGACTACCGCAACGGCATCGGGCGGGCGGCCTGGGATCCGACCAAATGGCTGATCCGTGCGCTCGAGCTCGTGGGCCTCGCGTGGGATCTCCGACGCGTCCCGACCGAGCGGATCGTCGCCGCCGAGCTCGACTGCGACTCGGAACGCCTGTCCGAGCGGCTGAAGCGCTTGCGCGGCCACTCCGAGCAGGCGGTCGCGCACGTCCGGGAGCGCTTCGCGGAGATGGCCGCGAGCGTGCAGCGCGCCGCGACCGCGCTCACCACACGCGAGCGCGAATTCGCCCTCGCCCGCCAACAATGGGGCCGAGACCGCGCCGAGCAACTCCGCCGCATTCGCGCCGAGCTCCGTGCCGCCCGCTTGGAAATGCGCGCCGCCCGCGTCCGCTGGCAGGCCATCCTGGCCGAGCTCCTCGAAGGCACCCCCGTCATCACGACGTCGTAGTCGCTCTGGGGGGCGTTCGACCGCCACCCCGCAGCGAGCCAGACGGGCCATTTCCCAGCGGTACGTACGCTGGCGCGGGGGTTGCAGAGGTGGAGGGCATGGCCTCTGCGACGCGAAGAAGCCCGCAGTCCGGTAAGGGCGCCACCGGACCCGTTCTCGCTCCCGAGAAGGGCTGGCGCCGGGCATTCGCAACACTGGCAATGCTCGCGCTCGCCGTGTGGAGGCCGGCGCCGGCCAGGGCGATGTCCGCCGGGGACGTCATGTTGCGCTCGCTCCAGGTCCGCAACCAGGGCGACGATGCTTTCAACACCTATCGCGTCGAGCTGATCGCGAAGGACGGCAGCACGGTCACGCGAATCGTCTCGACATATCGCAAGGCATGCGACGGCGCCGCGAAGCAGCTGGTGGTGTTTCGCGAGCCCGCCGACGTCGCCGGGGCGAAGTTCCTGAGCTGGATCTACCCGAACCGCATGCCGGACATGTGGCTCTATCTCCCCGAGCTCGGGCGGCCGCGGCAGGTGAACGCGGCGACGCGCGGCGAAAGCTTCCTCGGGTCGGACTTCACCTACGAGGATCTCGGCGCACCGGCGAACGACCAGCGCAGCCACGCGTTCGTCGGCGAGCCCGTCGTCGACGGCGAGCCGACGTACCTGGTCGAGAGCCGGCCGCAGACCGACGACCGGTACGACCACATCCTCACGTGGATCAGGCAAGCGACGTTCCTGCCGCTGCGCGTGGAGTACTTCGACCCCGGAGGCGCGCTGCTCAAGGTCGGGCGGTTTCGCGACCTCCGCGTCGTAAAGGGTATCCCGATGCTCGGCTCGCTCGAGATGGCGAACGTACGCACCGGCCACCGCACGGCGGTCACCTTGCTCGAAGCCGACGTCGACCGGGCATTCGACTGCGCGCTCTTCAGCGAGCGCGGACTGTCGCGTGCCCGGTGAACAGACCCGGCTTCGAACGGGCGCCCTCGTCGCGCTCGCGCTGATCGTCGTCGGCGGCCGCGGGTACGATGCCGACGCCGTCGAGTGGCGCTTCTCGGACGGCCAGGCGAGTCTCACCGGGGCGCTCACGACGTGGGACGTCGTTCGCCTGCACAACGACACCCCGAGCGAGCGACCGTCGGGAACGCTCGACCTCCGACTCGACGCGACCCGCACCGACCGTTGGCGCGTCTACACCTCGCTCCGCGGCGGCTATGACGGCAAGATCGGCAACCCGCGCGGCGGCAATCCGTTCATCGTCGTCGACGAGGTCTATCAATCGAAGGACGTCTTCCTGGATCTCGACGAAGCCTACCTCGACCTCTACTTCGAGAGCTTCGAGATCCGTCTCGGCAAGCAAAAGATCTCCTGGGGCCAGCTCGACGACATTCAGCCGACGGATCACTTCAATCCGCAGGACCTGACCGAGTTCTACTTCCGCCCCGAGCTCGAGCGGAAGATCGGGGTCCCGGCGATCCGCTGGACCGGGTACCTCGGCGCCTCGACCCTCGACCTGGTGTGGAACCCGATCTTCACGGCGTCACGCATGCCGGCCCCCGAGGACCGCTGGTTCCCGCCACTGCTCACGGTTCCCGACACCTTCGACACGCCGTTCGGCACCGTGCCGGTGCATACGCGCTATCCCGACGTCGACGCGCCGCCGCACACGCTCGCGAGCTCCGACGTCGCGGCCCGCCTCAAGCACTTCCGCGAGGGCGTCGAGATGTCGCTGACCGCCTTCCACGGCTGGGACAAATGGGCGCAGAGCTACGCCGCGCACGCCGCCGCGACGGTGGCGCCGACGGGCGACCCGACCGCGCCCCTCGCCACCGACGTCGACGTCGCCGTCGTGCCGTCGATGCGCCGGATCACCGTCGTCGGCGGCGACCTCGCGGTGCCGCTCTGGGTCCTGGCGCTGCGCGCGGAAGCCGCGTGGATCCACGGCCGGGCGTTTCCGCTGCGCCTCCAGGAGCAGCTCGCGAGCGATCCACACCTCTTCGAGGTCGTGGGCGCCGCCGCGCAACGCGTGGCCCAGACGGGAGCCGCCGAGACGGTCGCCTTGCCGCTCGGCCCCGCCGCGCTGGAGCGCGAATGCTTCCAGTGGGGCATCGGCTTCGATTGGTTCGTCACCGAGCGGGTGTCGCGGCGGCTGATCGGCCACGAGTCGCTCGCGGGAACGTTTCTCCTGGTGCAGCTCCTCGAGAGCGTGATCTTCGACCACGACGCCCGCTTCATCGACGATGCCGTCGAGAATCTCCTCGCCGTAACGCTCCGCCAGACGTTTTTCGACGAACGGCTCTCGCTCGCGCTCAAGACCGCGTACAACCCGAACCACGGCGACTACTTCGTGTGGCCGCAGGCGGCCTACAAGCTCACCGCCGGCCTCGCCGCCATCGCCGAAGCACGCGTGATCGGCGGCGCGCGTGGCCAGACGATCGGTCAGTACCGCGACTACGACGGCATCCGGCTCGGCGTGCGCTGGTCGTTCTGACGACGCGAGCGGCACGCCGCGCTTGCCGGCGCAACACCCTCAGCGGTCGTTGTCGTCCGACACGTCGAGCTCCACCGTCGCGACGTCGTTCCCCGGTGTCGGATCGACACCCGGTCCGACGATGTAGTCGGGGGGACGGGAGCAAGAGCGACGCCACGCGCGCACCGCGGCGCTGCTCCGCGCCCGCGTACCCACGTGCTCACGCGTCTGCTGCGTCGAGACTCAGCCAGAGCCGCAAGAGATGTCGGTGCCGCGTCGGGTCGGGCGCGTCGGCATACGCCGTCCGCGCGTGCAGGATCACGTGATTGGACACGAGCTGGACGTCGCCGACGGCGAGCTGCATGTCGAGCCGAAGCGCCGGCTCGGCGGCGATCGACTCGTAGAGATCGAAGAGCTCCTGCTCGGCCGCGGTGAAGCGCGGCACGTCGGCGTGGCGGGTCACGGAGCGAAAGTAGTCGCTGTGGTAGAAGGTGCGCAGCCGGCCGCCCGCGAAACGGCACGGAACGACCGGAACCCAGCCGGGCCCGCCGTCGTTCTGCTCGTTGCGGCGGTCGAGATAGACCGGCTCGAAGAGGCGCGGTGCCAGGTCCGGGCGGCGACGCAGCAGCTCGTTGAAGACGGTGACCGAGCTCACGAGGCGACTCGCCCCGCCGGCACGCGCGGCGCAGAGACACAGCAGGCCGACGACGTCGGCGAGATCGCAGTGGTACGCGATGTCGCCCGCGGTGCGGTAGCGGCGGACGAACGGATCGCCGGCATCCTCGCCGGTATCGCGCACGTGGCCGAGGAGATCGCCCTCGGGGTTCTGCGCTCCCGGGCGTCCGAGCCGAAGACCGAGCGCCCAGTACACGAGCGCGGCGTCCTCGTCGCCCCAGCGCTCGACGGGGAGGCCGCGCAGCACGACGAACCCGCGCCCCATCGTGAGCTCGCGGCGCCACCCCGCCAGCAGCGGCTCGAGAATCGGCAGCGCGACCTCGTCGGGCGCGAGCGTCGCGATGGTGCGGCGGCGGTCGCGAAGACGTGCCCGCACGGCGTCGAGCTCCGCGATCTCCGCCGCTCCGAGCCTTACCACCCAGTCGTCGCGGCGCGCGAGATCCTCGCCGCGCCACGCCGCCGGACCGGCGAGCGGCGCCGTCGGCACGGTCTCGTGGGGGCGGTCGAAGTAGTGCAGCGCTTGCTCGGCGAAGCTCGCGAGGCACGACGGCGACATCCGCAATTCGATAGACGAGCGCGACGCGCACCGTCAACGGCCGGCCGGCGGAAGGTGCGACAGCTCCGGTAGCCCGACCTCCGTCCGATCCGTCCGAAACGTCCTATTGCGAGGCATCGAGAGCGCGTCGCGTCCCGGGCAACCAGCCTCGCAGCGTGCCCACACACGCGATCGCAACTCTCAGTGACGCGCTTACGGAAACGTCGGCAGCGGCTTGCCGATGTCAGTGCGCGCCGGCCGCCGCCATGCCCTCGCCGGCAGGCTTCAACATCGCCGCGGGACGATCCAGCAGCCCCTTCTTGGTGAGCTCGGCGACCGCCGCGTCCATCGTCTGCATCCCGTGCTGCTGGCCGGTCTGCATCACGGACGGGATCTGGTGCAGCTTGCCCTCGCGGATCAGGTTTCGCACCGCCGGGAATGCCGATCAGGATCTCGAGCGCGGCGATGCGCCCGCCGCCCTTCTTCTTGAGGAGCGTCTGCGCGACCACCGCCTCGAGCGACTCGGAGAGCATCGTGCGGATCTGCCCCTGCTGCCCCGACGGGGAACACGTCGATGATGCGGTCGACGGTCTTCGCGGCGCTCGACGTGTGCAGCGTGCCGAAGACGAGGTGGCCGGTCTCGGCCGCGGTCAGGGCGAGCGAGATGGTCTCGAGGTCGCGCATCTCGCCGACCAGGATGACGTCCGGGTCCTCGCGCAGCGCGCTCTTGCAGGGCCGCCGTGAACGACCCCGTGTGCGGGCCGACCTCGCGCTGGTTGACCAGGCAGCTCTTCGACTGGTGCACGAACTCGATCGGGTCCTCGATGGTCAGGATGTGCGCGTCCCAAGTGTCGTTGATGTAGTCGACCATGGCGGCGAGCGTCGTCGACTTGCCCGAGCCGGTCGGGCCGGTCACGAGCACGAGACCGCGCTCTTTCTCGCAGAGCTGCTGGAAGATCGGCGGCAGGTTCAGGGACTCGAGCGACGGAATCACCGTCGGGATGCGCCGCAGCACCGCCCCCGGTCCGCGATTCTGCATGAAGACGTTCACCCGGAACCGGCCGACGCCGTCGAGGGCGCACGCGAGGTCGAGCTCATGCTCGGCCGCGAAGCGCTCCTTCTGCTCCGGTGTGAGCACGGTGTCGACGAGGCTCATCACGTCCTCGGGGCTCGTCACCGCATGGTCGAGCGGCGCCAAGTCGCCGTCGATGCGCAGGCGCGGGGGCTGCCCGGCGCTGAGATGCAAGTCGGAGGCGTTCTTGTCGACGGCCTCGCGGAGGAGCTGTTCCATGGTCGGCATGCGGTGAATCCCCTTTCGTCGGGCTCCGTGGAGCACGGAGGCGGGCAAACGCTGTTGCAAGAGACACGCCACGCGCACGGCGCAGAAACATCCGCGCCGCGCCGACGATCGGCATGCCGAGCGACACCCGACCGTCGCTCGCGTCGATCGGATGGCGCGCCGAAGCCGCGCGATGCTAGAGACGCGCCGATGCCGCATGCCACCTGCCCTGCCGCCTCGCGTGCGCCACGCGACGTCGCATGAGCGCGCGGCGACCCCGCATCGCCGTCGTCGGCCACGCGCAGCACGCGACGCTCGCCGCGGTCGCGGCGCTGCCGGCGCCGGGCGACATCCTGCATCTCGATCGCCCGAGGTCGATCGCCGGCGGCGGCGGCGCGCTCACGTTCTTCCAGCTGGCGCGGAGCCCGGCGGAGGTCCACTTCTTCACCGCGCTCGGCGACGACGCCGCCGGCGCCGAGGTCGAGGCACAGCTCGTCGCCTCGGGCGCCGCGATCCACGTCGCCCGCCGCTCCCACCCCCATCATCGCGACCTCGTGCTCGTCACACCGGGCGGCGAGCGCACGATCGTCGTCATGCAGCCGCCGCTCCACCCGCAGATCGACGACCCGCTCCCCTGGGGTCTCTTCGCGGAGTGCGACGCCGTGTTCTTCACCGGCGACGATCCCGCCGTGCTGCGCGCCGCGCGCGCCGCGCGACTCCTGGTCGTGACCGCGCGCCGCGCCGCGGTCGTCGCGGCCGCGGGCATCGCGGTCGACGTCGCCGTCGGGAGCGCCAACGATCCGCGCGAGTCGTCGAACGCCTATCCGGTCCCGCCGCGCGCGCTCGTCCTCACCGACGGCCCGCGCGGCGGCCGCATCGAGACGGCGGCCGGTCACGAACGCTTCACGGCCCCACCGTCACCGCCGCGGATCGTCGGCTCGTACGGCGCCGGCGACAGCTTCGCGGGCGCCCTCACGTGGTATCTCGTCGCCGGCCTGTCGCTCCGCGACGCGTGCGAGCGCGCCGGCGTCCACGGCGCCGCCGTGCTCGCCGGCATCGATCCGCTCGCGCATCAGTCGGCGCTCACCTGAGCCCGGCGCCATCGGCCGTCATGACGGGCCGCACATGGATCGGGTGCGCGGCGGGAGCTTGCGCTATTCCCGTCGGATCCCGAGCTTCTTCATCCGGCTGCGGAGCGTGTTCGGATGGAGGCCGAGGATATTCGCGGCGCCGTTCGCGCCCTCGATCACCCACTGGCACTCCGTGAGGGTGCGGACGATGTGGCGACGCTGCGACTCCTCGAGCGTGAGGTGCTCCTCGTCGAACGCGGCGGCGGGCGGAGCCGCGGCGGGCGCACCGGCCGACGGCGGCGGCGTGCCCGCGATCGCCGCGGGCGCCGGCCCGACCGCGGCGACCGGCGCGGCCGCGGCCGGCAGGATCGAGGCGTCGACCTCGAGCACCGGCCCGCTCGACAGAATCACCGCACGCTCGATCACGTTCTCGAGCTCGCGGATGTTGCCGGGCCACCCATAGCCGGTGAGCCGCCGCATCGTCTCGGCACCGATCGACTGCACCGGCTTGCCGATCCGGCCGGCGTACTTGGCGACGAAGTATTGCGCCAGCATCGGCATGTCGCCCTGGCGCTCGCGCAGCGGCGGCACCGCGATCGGGAAGACGTTCAGGCGATAGTAGAGATCAGAGCGGAACGACCCGTCGGCGACGGCGGCGGCGAGATCGCGGTTGGTGGCCGCGATCACGCGCACGTCGACCTTCATGGTCTTCGACGAGCCGACCGGCTCGAACTCGTGCTCCTGGAGCACGCGCAGGAGCCGGACCTGCACCTCGGGGGGAATGTCGCCGATCTCGTCGAGGAAGATCGTGCCGCCGTCGGCGAGCGCAAAGCGACCGACGCGCTTCTCGAGGGCGCCGGTGAAGGCGCCTTTCTCGTGACCGAAGAGCTCGCTCTCGATGAGGCCCGTCGGAATGGCGGCGCAGTTGAGCTTGATCAGCGGCTTGTCGCGCCGGCGCGAGATGGCGTGAATGGCGCGCGCCATCAGCTCCTTGCCGGTCCCGGTCTCCCCGAGGACGAGGACGGTGGCGTCGGTCGGGGCGACGTGACGGGCCGAGGCCAGCGCCGCCCCCACGGCCGTCGACCCTCCGATGATCTCCTCG
Source organism: uncultured delta proteobacterium (assembly GCA_963774015.1). GTDB lineage: Bacteria > Desulfobacterota > Binatia > UTPRO1 > UTPRO1 > UTPRO1. Next base: position 258,585 of record CAVZDH010000008.1, on the reverse strand, counting down.
AAGTTGTACTCGCTCTGGATCTCCTCCTGGAGATAGCGATTCTGCTGCTCGAGCCGGACCTGCTCCTGCTCGGCGAGCACGCGCGCCGTGATGTCGATGATCATCGTCCGCGTGTACTTCCCGTCGGGATCGGGCTTGGACCAGAATTGCACCCACACCGGCGCACCCGTGTCTTTCCGGCGGAGCTCGAACTCGATCTGGCCGTGCGCCTTGCCCTGCTTGAGATCGCGGAACGCGTCGTCGACCCGCTGGCGCGAGAGGTCGGTCGGCGCCAGCAGCGACCGTCCGACCGTACCCACCACTTCCTCCGGCCGGAGGCCGAGCAGGTTGATCGCGGCGCGGTTCGCGCTCACGAAGCGGGTCTCGGTGTCCTCGTAGACGTACGCGATCGGGGCCTCTTCGTAGAGGTCGCGAAAGCGCCGCTCCGACTCGCGCAGGCGTTGCTCGGCGTGCAACCGCTCGAGCTCCGCCGCGGCACGCGCCGCGAAGATCTCGAAGATCGCGAGCCGGCGCGGCTCCTCGTCCATCGGCGCGGTGTCCATGACCGCGAGGTGGCCGAGCACGCGCTCCTCGGCGTCGCGCAGCGGCACGCCCACGTAGCTCTCGACGCCGAGCTCGGCCAGCATCGTGTCGGCGGGAAACGTCTGCTGCAGGCCGCGCGCATGATGCCGGAAGCTCCCGGCCACGACCTCGGCGCACGGCGTCCCCGCGAGCTCGTAATCGACGTTGGCGAGCAGCGCGCCGCGGCCCCAGAGGGCGCGCGTCCGGACCCGCGTCCCGTTCCGCGACGGCTCGCCGGCGAATTCCGCCACGAAGGCGTACGCCACGCCCATCGCCAGGCTCAGGTTGCCGACGAGCGACTCGAAGAAGCGCTCGCCCGTCGCACGCGCCGTGCCTTCGAGGAGACGCAGCAAAAGATCGCCGTCGGTCAGGCCGGGGGAAGGGCGCAACACGCGCCGAGCAGTACGCCGAGGCGGACGGGAGCGTCAAGAAAGGGGGCGGTCGCGTGCGGGCTACGAGCGCTTCGCCGCGACCCGCGCGCCGGCCGGCGCGACCGGGAGGTCCCAGAGCGCGGCACGCTCGGCATCGTCCTCGTCCCACACGCGACGATGCAGCTCGGCGACGAGGTCCGGATGGCGGAGCAGCATGCGACGCTCGGCGGCGCTGATCTCCCCGGGCCCCTTGTGGACCACCTCGTCGAGGAGCGCCGCGTGGGCGGCGCGGATGCTCGCGCGCAGCCGGCGGCCGGGACGTAGCAGCGCCTTGTGGAGCGCGTTCACGTAGGGATCGACGGCGGTCGCGACGAAGGCGTCGTCGTGCTTCGGCGGCTCGGCCGCGAGCCGGGCCGCGACGGCGCGGATCTCGGGCGGCGGATCGCTCTCCTCGGGCGTCAGAAAGAGCCCGAGATCCCTGGCGCGCGTCCCGCTCGCGACCCGGCTCGCCTGCACCGAGACGGGGATCCCGAGCACGAGCGCGCCGATGATCGGCAGCACCCACCAGAAATAATCGGGATTCAGCATGAAGAGCGCCACGCCCCACGCGCTCGCGAAGAGGGTGTCGAACCCGTGGGCCCGGATCGCGTCGCCCCAGGACGTCTCGGCGTCCTCCCGCGCCTGCGAGCGCCACACCACCGTGCGGCCGATCAGATTGGTGAACACGAAGCGGCTGTGGAACGCCATGCGGATCGGCGCGAGCAGGCTCGACATCAGGACGTCGAGAACGACGCTCGCGAGTAGCCGCAGCACGCCGCCGAACGCGCGCGCCTGGCCGTGCACCGTGATCAGCACCACGCTCAGGATCTTCGGGACGAACAGGATCATGGCGGTGACGGCGAGCAGCGAGAGCGCCCAATTGGGACGCCAGACCGGCCACTCGGGAAAGAGACTCGGCCCGGAGGGAAAGTAGTCCGGCTCGAAGAACACGTTGGCGACCGCTTCCCAGGTGCTCAACAAGAGGAAGGTCGCCCACAAGAGCGCCGAAACGTACGCGAGCGCACCGTTCAGGAAGAGGGTGCGGTGCGCGCCGAACAGCCCCTCCGTGAAGAGCAGACGCAGGTGCTGCAAGTTGCCCTGACACCACCGGCGGTCGCGGCTCATCTCCTCGAGCAGCGTCGACGGGACCTCCTCGTAGGAGCCTGCGAGGTCGTAGGCGAGCCAGGTGGTCCATCCGGCGCGTCCCATGAGCGCGGCCTCGACGAAGTCGTGGCTCAGGATCTCGCCGCCGAGCGGGGGCTTCCCGGGAAGCCGCGGCAACGCGCAGTGCTCGATGAAGGGCGCGGTGCGGATGATCGCGTTGTGCCCCCAGTACTGCCCGTCACCGAGCTGCCAGAAGTGCAGCCCCGCCGAGAACATCGGGCCGTACACCCGGCTCGAGAACTGCGCCACGCGTGCGAACAGCGACCGGCGCTGCACCGCGATCGGCACCGTCTGGATGATGCCGACGTCGGGATGGCGCCGCATGAGCTCGACCAGACGCACGAGCGTCGCGCCCTGCATGACGCTGTCCGCGTCGAGCATCACCATGCACGGGTAGCGCGCACCCCAGCGCCGGCAGAAATCGGCGACGTTGCCGCTTTTCCGCCGCAGGCGGACGCGCCGGCGCCGGTAGAAGATGCGGTCGAAGCCGTCGACGTCGCGCGCCCAGCGGGCCCACGCCTCCTCCTCGCGGACGATCGTCGCCGGGTCGGCGCTGTCGCTCAGCACGAAGAAGTGGAAGCGCTCGGCGGCGCCGATCTTCGCGAGCGACTCCTCGATGGCGCGGAGCCCGGCGAAGACGCGGTCGACCGGCTCGTTGCAGATCGGCATGACGATGGCGGTCGGCGCGGCATCCGCCGCGACGGGCGGGACGCCCGGAAACGGCAGGCGCGAGCCCGGCGCGCGCGTGATCGCGAAGCGATCCCCGCGTACGAGGCAGTAGAACCCCATTAACGCCGCCCAAAAGCCGATCGAGATCCATCCGAACAACACGCCGAAGACGACGACGATCGCGACCTCGAGCGTGGTACCGCCGCTCCGCGGCAGGACGTTCACCATGAACCCGCTCGCGACGATCGTCGGCAGGAGCACGAGCGTGGCGAGCAGCAACCGCCGGCGGAACGCGACCCGCGTCCACGCGAGCGCGCGGCGGCGCCGACGAAACGCGCGCCGCGCCTCGGCGGCCGCACTCCGACCGCGCAGCCGACCGAACCACCGCCGCAACAGTCGGCGCTCCATCGGCTCGGGCGCCATCGACGTCCGGTAGAGCGGTGGCATCGAGTCGAAACGATTGCCGGAGACGGGCGCGGTGCGGAGCGGCGCGCGCGCGGCGGTCGGCGCCCCGTCGCCGGGCACGGCGGCGACGATGCCCGTGCCGAGGCGCCACGCGAGAAAGGGCTCGAGGCGTCCGTCCCACGGACGCGGGGAGACCGGACGGCGCTGCAGGAGGAGGGTCCGTAGCTGTGCCAACGTGACGTCGACGGCGTCGTTGCCCTCCTCCCAGGGCTCGCTCATCGCGCGGGCGACGGCGTCGCGCGCGAGCGCGTCGCACTCGCCGTCCGTGATGCCGAGCGCGGCGAGGTACGCGACCGCGCGCACGTGCGCGAGCCGCCAATCTTGGAGCAGCCGGTGCCCGGGACTTTCCAGCCGCAACCGACCCGCGTCGTTCGGCGCGTCGGGCGTCACGACGGGCGGTGCGGAATCGACGGGTGGCACGAGGCGTTTCTCCATGGGGTCAGCGCGAGTCGCGAGCGGCGATCATGGCACGGTGAGCAGGCGGTTGGCACGCGCCACGGCACCGAGCCAGCGCGCGCTCGGACGCACCGTCCGAGCCTGGGTCGTCCGGTCGACGGCGACGAGGCCGAAGCGCGGCGCATAGCCGAAGGCCCATTCGAAATTGTCGAGGAGGCTCCAGTACAGGTACCCGAGCACGGGAAGGCCGTCGGCGAGGCACGCGAGCACACCGCGGAGCGCGCGCTCCACGTATTCGACGCGCTCGCGGTCGTCGTCGACCGCGACCCCGTTCTCGGTGACCATGATCGGCAGGTCGGTGAGGGCGGCGGCGCGGCGGATGCACGCCTCGAGCGCTTCCGGATAGAACTCCCAGCCCATCTGGGTCAGGCGCGCGGACGGGGCGGGTCGTCGCGGACCATCCGGCCCGACCTGGGTTCGCGTGTAGGTCTGAACGCCGACGAAGTCGTCGCCGCGCGTCGCCGCCAGGAAGACGTCTTCCATGTCGCGGCGCTCGCGGTCGCGCACCTCCTCGCCGCCGGCGACGGCCTGCCAGTCCTGCATCGCGAGCGTGAGCCCGATCGGCGCCCGCCCGGGCCCGCTCCGGATCGCCTCGACCGCGCGGCGATGCGCCGCGATCAGGATCTCGTTCACGCGGAGGCGGAGCTCCGGGTCGCGCGCGCCGGGCGGAAACAGCCCCCAGCGGTGCCCGATGTCGGCGACGACGTTCGGCTCGTTGATCGTACAGACGCGCGCCGCGACGTCGCCGAGTCGCGCCGCCGCGCGAGCCGCGAAGCGCGCGAAGCGCTCGGCGGTCGCGGGCTCCGTCCAGCCGCCGCGCGCCGCCACCCAGCGCGGCGTCGTGAAGTGATGGAGCGTGACGATCGGTGCCAGCCCGCGCGCGAGGCACGCGTCGCACATGCGGCGGTAGTGGTCGAGCGCGGCGGCGGAGAACTCGCCGTCCTCGGGCTCGATGCGGCTCCATTCGAGCGAGAAGCGATAGGCGTTGAAGCCGAGCTCGGCGAGCAGGTCGAGGTCCTCGGGATAGCGATGATAGTGGTCGCAGGCGTCACCGCTCGGCTCACGGCACGGCGTCGCCGGCGCGTGCTCCCACGCCCACCAATCGTTGTTGCAGTTGCCGCCCTCGACCTGGTGGGCGGCGGTGGCGGCGCCCCAGACGAACCTCTCCGGGAAAGGGTCGCCGGCGCTGGGACGGACGGTCACGCGGCAGGTATGGGAGGCGCCGCCATCCGCGTCAAGGGCCGACGATCGCCCGCCATTCGGCGTGGCGTATGCCGAGAAAGCTCGGCCGCGCGTCTCGGCGGTCGTTCGGCTCTCGGGCGCCACCGCGGCGCCGTCCGCGCCCACGACGAGCGTCGCCGTTGACGAGCAGACGACCCACCCCGCTTCTGGCACAATGCAGCTCGCATGCGTTCGCGGCCCGCGCGCACCCCTGGTCGTCCGCTGCTCGCGGCGCTCGCGATGATGCTCGTCGCGCTCGCGCCCCTCCGAGACGGCTCGGCCGACGCTCCCGGCACCGAGCCGCCGCGCCCGGCATGCCCGCTGACATCGACGGCTCGAATCGAGAGCGCTACGCCGATCTGGGAGGACGACCCGGTCGTGACGCCCAGAAAGAAGGCCTGGGAAGACGCCCACGGGGGACAGATCGCCGCTCGACCGGCCGTGCGCGCCCGCATGAAAGGCTGGCCGGCGGTGGCGCTCGTGGACCGCGCAACGCTTCCGAACGACGACCGCGCGTTTCTCGAGCGCCTCGCGCGCGACACCTGGCGCGGGCTCGACGCCCTCACCGACCGCGAGAACGGGCTGCCGGTCGACCACGTGCGCATCGACCCCGACGGCAACGGTCCGCCGACGGGCGTGGTCGGCGACTACACCAACATCACCAACGTCGGCTTGCACGTGATCGCCGTCGTGGCGGCGTCGCGGCTGGGCTTCGTCCCGGAGCCGGAGGCCGTCGCGGCGATCGACCGCACGCTCGATACGCTCGCCGGACTCGAGACCTACGAGGGGTTCTTCTTCAACTACTACGACACGACGTCGCTCGAGCGGACGAGCAACTTCGTCTCGTTCGTCGACTCGTCCTGGCTGACGGCCGGACTCATGATCGCGCGCGCCGCCTTCCCGTCGCTCGCCGTCCGGACGACGCCGCTGCTCGACCGCATGGACTATCGCTTCTTCTACGACGAGAAGCTCGGCCTCCTGTCGCACGGCTATTTCGTCCACCGCCGGGCACGCTCGCGCTACCACTACGGCGTGCTCTACACCGAGGCACGGCTCGGCGCGCTGCTCGCCGTCGGCAAGGGCGAGGTCCCGGAGGCGACCTGGTTCCGCATGGTGCGCACCTATCCCGCCGACTGTCTCGGCCAGAACCAGACGCCGATCGCGGCCACGCGGAAGATCGTCCGCGGCCACGAGGTCTGGGGCGGGTACTACCAATGGCACGACCAGCGCTACGTCCCGTCGTGGGGCGGCAGCATGTTCGAGGCGCTGATGCCGACGCTCGTGCTCGACGAGCCGCGCGTCGCGCCCGCGAGCCTCGGGGCGAACGACGTCGCGCACGCGGTCGTGCAGCGCCGCTACGCGCTCGAGACGCTCGGCTACCCGGTCTGGGGCCTCTCGCCGAGCGCCATCCCGCCCGGCGACGGCTATCGCGAGTACGGCGTCCCCGTCCTCGGGATCCGCGGCTACGGCGCCGGCATCGTCACGCCGCACGCGAGCGCGCTCGCGCTCGCCGTCACCCCGGCCGAGGCGACCGCGAATCTCCGCCGGCTCGCCGAGCGCTACGACCTCTACGGCGACTACGGCCTCTACGACGCCGTCGACCCGACGAGCGGCGAGGTCGCACGGACGTATCTCGCGCTCGATCAGGCGATGGTGCTCGTCGCGCTCGCGAACCGGCTGCACCCCCACGTGATCCAGGACCTCTTCGCGAGCGACCCGATCGCCGCGCGCGCGATCGCGACCCTCGGCGACGAGCGGTTCTTCGAGTAAGAAGGCCCGATGGCTCGGGTCGCGCTCGTCCAGCTCGGGAAGATCTATCCGAACGGCGCGCGCGCGCTCGACGGCGTGACGCTCGAGGTCGGGGACGGCGAGCTCTTGGTCCTGGTCGGCCCCTCCGGATGCGGCAAGTCGACGGTGCTGCGGTTGATCGCCGGCCTGGAGGACGCGACCAGCGGCGAGATCCGCATCGGCGACGTGGTCGTGAACGCCCTGCCCCCGCAGGCGCGGAACGTCGCGATGGTGTTCCAGGATTACGCGCTCTACCCGCACATGACCGTGCGGCGGAACCTCGAGTTTCCGCTCCGCATGCACGGCGCGACGCGCGAGGAGATCGCCCGCCGCGTCGCGACCGTCGCCCGTCAGCTCGATCTCGAAGCGCTCCTCGAGCGTCTGCCGAAGCAGCTCTCGGGGGGACAGCGCCAGCGGGTCGCCATGGGACGTGCGCTCGTACGCGAGCCCGCCGTCTCGCTCCTCGACGAGCCGCTCTCGAACCTCGACGCCAAGCTCCGCGTCGACGTGCGCGCGGAGATCGCCGAGCTCCAGGAGCGCACGCGGACGACGATGGTCTACGTGACCCACGATCAGGTCGAGGCGATGACGCTCGGCCAGCGCGTCGCCGTCCTGAACGCCGGACGACTGCAGCAAGTGGCGACTCCGCGCGAGATCTACGATCGTCCCGCGAGCGCGTTCGTCGCCGGCTTCATCGGGAATCCGCCGATGAACCTGCTGCCCGGACGCCTCGTCGCGGACGGCGCGAGCGTCGCGGTCGCCGGCGGCACGCTGCAGATCGCCGGCGCGGCGCGATCGCCGCGCCCGCCGGCGGGGGACGGGGCCGTGACCGTCGGCATCCGCCCCGAAGCGCTGGTGCGCGCCGACGCCGGCGCGCAGAACGCGCTCCACCTGACCGTCGAGCACGTCGAGTGGCTCGGTCACGAGACGCTCGCACACCTGCGCGCGGGCGCCGCCGGCACCCGCGTCGTCGCCCGGCTTCCCGGCATGCACCAGCTCTCCGCGGACGAGCCGCTCACGCTCGCCGTCGACCCGACGCAGATCCACCTCTTCGACACCCACGGCTCTCGCCTCGCAGGTCGCTGAAAAAGGCCGATCTGCGTCGTTGCTCCCTCGCTCACTTGCCTGCCCTCGAAGGAGGGTGCGGCGTAGCTCCGCTACGCCTCCGCGTTCGTTCGGTCGCGCCTCGCATCTCGACCTTTTTGAGCAACCTGCTGGGGCTGCCACGTGCGCGTGGTGGGGCGGTCGCTTCGCTCCGCCCATCTTTCCTCTTCGTCAGAAGCATCTGTTTGATTGTCGGCGCGAGCGAAGCGATGCGCCCACCATGCGCACGTGGCAGCCCCGACAGGTTGCTCAAAAAGGTCGAGATGCGAGGCGCGAGGAAGCGAACGCGGAGGCGTAGCGGAGCTACGCCGCACAAGTGAGCGACCGAGCAACGACGCAGATCGGCCTTTTTCAGCAACCTGTCAGTAGTCGAGGCGGACCTCGGCGGGGACCGCGTGGATCGTCACGCAATCGGAGGCGAAGTCCGCGACCGCCGTGCCGTTCACGGTGACGGCGGTCAGCGGGCCCGGGAGCGGCGGGACGAGGACGATGCCGCCGGGCGGCACCGTCAGGTCGCCGCCGAGCGTGCAGCGAAGCGCATGGTCGCCGTCGGGTTCGAGCGTGTAGTTGAGCACGCCGTAGTACGTCGGGAGCCGCTTCACCCCGACACCGGGCGGGGACGCGAGCCACGCGGCGGGCACACCCGCCGCGAGGACGAGCGACTGATCGCTCTCGCGCTCGTAGGCGAGCATGGTGCGAAGCGCCCGCACGAAGCTCGATCCGACCCACGTGTGCGGCATGTCGCCGATGAAGCGGGGCGCGTCGGGATCGCGCCACACGATCTCGGCCCACTGACGCCAGGCCGCCGGCCGCTGGTCGCGGAGGATGGCGTCCAGGATCTGGTTGGCGCGCTCGCGCTGTCCGAGCAGCACGAGGGCCTCGACGTTGCGCAGCTCGTACGGACTGTAGGCGGCGCTGGTTCCGCTCCCCTGCACGCGCTCCTGCACGGTGTCCCAGTAGCGCTCGAAGGTGCGATCGAGGGCGGCGCGCGGCAGATACGGCACCAGATCCGCGACCGTCACGGCGATCGCGGTCGAGGTCGGGTCGAAGTCGGCGAGCTCGGCCGACGCCGGGAGGTAGTCGGTCGTACGCGTCTCCATCACGCGGCCGATCGACGCGACGAGGTCGGTGCGAAAGGCGTCGCGGAGCGCCGCGTACCCCGTCGCGTGCTCGGCATCGCCGACGACGCGCGCCAGCTCGGCGGCGTCCGCGACGCCGCGGAGCGCGAAGAAGTCGTCCCAATAGGAGTGCACGGGGTGCGAGCTGTAGCCCTCGTGGCTGATCGATTCCGGCAGCAGCCCGAAGAACACCTGGCGCCCGGGCTCGCGATACGCGTCGGTCATGCGGCGCGCGCGCGCGCTCGCGATCCAATCGACCGCGCGGGTGACGACGGGCCAGAGCGCATGCACGAACCCGACGTCGTGGGTGAAGCGATAGTACTCGGCGAGCGCGTAGACGAGCTCGCCGTTGCTGTCGTGCTCGGGCACCGGATCGGCGCCGCGTCGGTCGACGCAGCACGGCACGCGGCCATCGGGCAGCTGGAAGGTCGCGTACCACGCGAGAAAGCGTCGGGCTTCCTCGATGTGGCCCATCTTGAGGAGCGCGTCGGACGTGATCGCGCCGTCGCGGATCCACGAGCGCGCGTAGTTTCGCGAGCCCGGCTGAATCGCCGGCCCGTCGCGGTTGATCAAGATGTACGCGATCGTGGCGTGGAGCGTGTCGACGAGACCCGCGGCGGCGGCCGGCAGCGTCACCTCGACGCGGTTCTCGCGCTCGCTCCAATCGCGGACGACGCGGGCGCGCTCGGCGTCGATGTCGGCGGGCGTCGTCACGGCCGCGCGTGCGATCGTCGGTCCGGGATCGTGGAACGGCACCGCGACGGAGACGACGCCGTGCGTGCCGGGCTCGACGGTCAGTCGATAGGCGAGCGCGCCCGAGGCCCAGCCGAGCGGATCGGTGACGCTGGTGTCCGCGGGCACCTTCCCCCGCAAGAGATACGGGCCGACGAGGCCCTGCTCGAAGGTGGCGGCGCCGAAGCGGTCGGGTGCCGTGAGCGACACCACGGCGCGATCGCCGTTGACCCACACCGTCCGGCCGTCGAGCGCGAGGCTGCGGATCGGCGTCACGCCGCCGATCATGTTGAGCGATTGCCACGGCGGCAGCACCTGGAACGGCCGCAGCGCGAGGAAAAGGTCGACGTCGCGGACCCGGTCGCCGACGTTCTGGAGATCGTAGCGGACGTAGAGCACGGACGAGCCCGCGGGTCCCGCCGCGAAGGTCTCGATGCCGAGCCGCAGGTCGCCCTGATGCCAGGTCACGGACGGGATCGGCAGCGCGCGATCCGCGAGCGCCTGCACCGGCTGCGCATCGCTCCAGGTCACGAGCGCGCCGTCGACGTAGAGAAAGGGCTCGATCGTGAAAGCGCCCTTGTCGACCTCGACGATGCCCTCCTCGCTGACGAGCGCCTCCTTGTCGTCCTCCGGTGCACCGACGACGGTCCAGTACGACTGCCGCCCGGTGAAGTATTTCGGATAGGTCCCGCGAAACGCGTTGTACGCGACCGCCTCGAAGAACTGGTTCGGCGACGCCGAGAAGGAGATCGGCTGCACGGCGAGACTGCGGATCTCGTAGCCCTTGCCCTGGCTGCTCTGCAGGAGCTCGAGACGGATGTAGCGCGACTCGCCGTCGGGCAAATACACGTAGCTCCGCCCGCCGCTGCCCGCCGTACTCAGGTAGGCGACGGTCCAATTCTCGGCGTCGTCGGAGACCTCGACGCGATAGCTCGTCGCGTAGTGCTCGGGGTCCCAGTCGACGATGAGCCCGCCGTACTCGCGCAGCTTTCCGAAGTCGAGCTGCAGCCATTGCTCGGCGGCGAGCTCGCCGCTCCGCCAGCTGGTCTGGGGATCCAGGTCGAGCACGAGACGCGGCTCGTGCCCCGGCGCGAACGTCGAGGCCGTGACGACCGGGGGGAGGTCGTTGCGGCTCGGCGCCGCGCGCTCCTCGAGCTTCAGGTCGTCGATCCACACCGACCCTTTGCCGCCCTCGCCGGTGGTGATCGCGATCTCGATGAAGGCGACCTTCCTCGGCGCCTCCGTGCGCCGCTGTCCCCACGCGAACTCGAGCCGCGACTTCTTGATGACGACGTGCTGCCACTCCTTGGGAAAGACGTAGTCGCGCTGCACCCGCCACCAGACGTTGTCGTTGGTCGGCTCGATCAGCTTGAACTCGAGCGTGTTCGGCGGCGCGTCGCCGCGCAGGTCGAACGTGAACGCGAAGTTCGCGGGCAGCGTCAGCGGCAGCGCCTTGCGCGCGATCACGAAGCCGCCGCCGTGGAAGTCGAAGTCGAGGCGCATGGCGTTGCCGGTCTTGCCGGCATCCTGGGCGATCTCGAGGGTCGCGCCCGGGGACGCTTGCGCGCTCCACGCGTGCACGTCCTCGAAGTCGTCGAGCGTCTGCGCGGCACGCGCGCCGCTCGCCGCGCCGCACGCCAGCACGACCGCGATCCCGACGACCCCCCACCGCATCCGCTTCCCCTTTCCGGCCGTCACTGCTTCACGCTCCCGGTCGCGATGCCCTCGATGTACGACCGTTGGAGCGCGAGAAAGACCGCGATCACGGGTAGCACGGTCACCACCGCACCCGCCATCATCAATTCGGTGTCCTGGACGTGCTCGCCGAGAAGGTTCGCGAGGGCGACCGGCAAGGTCTGCAGACGCGTGTCGCTCAGCACGATCAGAGGCCAGAGGAAATCGTTCCACGTGCCCATGAAGGTGAAGATCGCGAGCGTGACGAGCACCGGCCGGCAGAGCGGCACGACCACCGACCAGAAGACGCGAAGCTCGCCGGCCCCGTCGACGCGTGCCGCGTCGAGCAGGCTCTGCGGGATGCCGAGAGCGTATTGGCGCACCAGGAAGATGCCGAAGATGCTCGCCAGCCCCGGCACCAGCACGCCGAGGTAGGTGTTCACGAGGCCGAGCGCGCGCAGCATGAGAAAGAGCGGCAGCATGCCGAGCTGCCCGGGAATCACCAGCGCCAGGAGCAGCAGCCCGAAGATGCGGTCGCGCCCCGGAAAGGCGAAGCGCGCGAACGCGTAGCCGGCGAGCGCGTTCAGCGTGACCGACACCAGCGTCGACACCGTCGCGATGGCGAGGCTGTTCATGAACGCGCGCGCGAGATCGAGACGGGTGAAGAGCTCGCGGTAGTGCGCGAGCGTCGGCACGCTCGGCAGCCAGCGCGGCGGCACCGCGCTCGCCTCGCCGGTCGGCATGAGCGAGGCCGAGATCATCCAGAGGATCGGCAGCAGCGTGAGGAGCGCCGCGCCGACGAGCGTCGCGTGCACGAGGAGCGTCGCGAGCCGGCGACTCATGCCGCCTCCTCCCGGGTGCCGACGGCCCGCGCGACCAGGCTCGGCGCCAGCATCGCGAGAAAGAGCACGAACGCGATCGCCGCCGCATAGCCCATGTTCCACCAGCGGAAGCCCTCGAGGTACATGAGCAGCACGACCGACAAGGTCGCGTGCGCGGGGCCGCCCTGGGTCATGACGTACGGCTCGGCGAAGAGCTGCAGGTCGCCGATCAGCGTGATCACGGTCACGAACAGCAGAGTCGGTCGCACCATGGGGAGGGTGATGTGGACGAAACGCGCCGTCGCTCGGGCGCCGTCGATGCGCGCCGCCTCGTACAAGCGCTCGGGAACGCTCTGCAGCCCCGCGATCAGGATCACCATGTTGAAGCCGAAGTTCTTCCAGATCGTCATCAGGATGATGGCGGGCATGGCGAAGCGCGGCTCGCCGAGCCAGTCGACGGGCCCGATGCCGAGCGGCGCGAGGAGCGCGTTCAGGAGGCCGATGCGCGGGTGGAACGCGTAGCGCCACACCACCGCGACCGCGACGAGCGTCGTCACGACCGGGAGGAAAAGCGCCGTGCGGAACGCCGGCTTCCAGCGCGTGAGCGGCGCATTCAAGAGCAGCGCCGCGGCGAACGAGACCGCGATCGAGAGCGGCGCCGCGACCAGCACGAAGTAGAGCGTGTTCCGCACCGCGACCCAGAAGAGCGCGTCGTCGGCGAGGCGGGCGTAGTTGGCGAGCCCGATCACGCGCAGGTTGGCGCGGCTCGCGACCGCGTAGATGTCGAAGTCGGTGAAGCTCAGCAGCACCGACGCGACGACCGGCACGAAGAAGAAGACCGCGATCACCGCCAGCGCGGGGGCCGCGAAGAGCGTCCCGGTGGCGCCGGAGGTCGACGCACGGCGGGTCACGAGCGCCCCGCCGCCGCGGAGCGCGACGCCGCGCCCGCCGCCGCCCGCTCGAGCATCCAGCGGCGCTTCTCGAGGATCGCATCGACGTCGCGATCGAGCGCCGCGAGCGCCGCGTCGAGCTCGACGTCGCCGCGCACGACGTCCTCGGCATGCTCGCTGATCTTGGTCGCGATCCGCTCCCATTCGGGGATCGTCGGCGTCGCCTGCACGCGCGCGAGCTGGCGCCAGAACGCGGCCGTCCGCGGCCCGTCGGCGAGCCCCGCGGCGCGCCACGCGCTCGGACGCGCGGGGAGATCGCCGGTCAGGCGCCAGAAGGCGACCTGCTGTGCCGGCGCGGCGAGAAAGGCGATCCAGCGCCGTGCCAGCTCCGCCCGCGGGCTCGTCCGCACGATCGCGAGGCTCGCACCGCCCGCGAGCGAGACGCCGGGACCGTCGCCCGTGAACGTCGGCAGCGGCGTCGTCGCCCACGCGTCGGCGAGCGCCGGCAGGCGCCGACTCAGCTCGCCGAGGTTCCACGGTCCGCTGATCAGGAGCGAGAAATAGCCGGCCGCGAAGTCTTGGTAGACGTTCGCCGACTGCGCCGCTCCGGCGCGCGGCGCGAGCCCGCGTTGGAAGAGCGAGGCATAGAACGCGAGCGCGGCGCGGAATGCCGGGCTCCGGAAATCGCCGTACCGGTCGCCGTCGCGCAGCAGGGTCGCGCCCTTTTGGAGCGCGAGAATCACCGGCGGCTCCCATTCGGTCGTCGGCAAGAGCACCGCATAGCGATCGGGGCCCCGCGCCAAGCGCTCCATGACCGTCACCCAGTCGCTCCACGTCGTCGGCGGCACGTCCCAGCCCGCCGCGCGCACGAGGTCGCTGCGATAGAAGAGCACGCGCGTGTCGACGTACCAGGGCACGCCGTAACGCACCCCGGCGATCGCCGTCGCCGCGACGACGCCGGGAAAGTCGTCGCCGCCGTGCTCGACCGCCCCCGCGTCACCCGACCCGCGGCTCCGGTCGAGCGGCGCCAGCGCCCCGAGCGCCACGAGCTCGGGGAGCCACGTGTTGCCGACCTGCACCACGTCGGGCATCGCGTCGCCGACGTAGGCGGTCAGGAGCTTCTCGTGCGCGGCGCTCCACGGAATCTGCTGCACCCGCACGTGCACGCCGGGGTTCTGCGCTTCGAACGCGGGCACCAGCTGCTGCACCACCTCCCCTTCCCGGCCCATGGCCCAGAACTCGAGCACCGTCGGGTCGACGCCGCGCCGACAGCCGCCGGCGACCAGGGCGACGATCGCCGCCGCCACGCACGGTCTCCACCGGGAGGGCATGCGCGGCCGGCCGAGGTCCATGCAGCGCAAGCTTACCGGCGAACCGCCGGCAATACACCGCCGATATTCGCCGCCGGATCGGCGTGACGATCGGGGCGGGAGCGCGCGCACGAGGTGGGGACGCCGCCGGGTCTGCCTCGGCCGGGAGCGCGCCACCGGCCCGCCAACCGAGACCATATGGACTACGCGCGGCAAGGCCGGAGGACCCGAAGGCGTTCCCGCCTCGTGCGCGCGTGGCAGCAACGGTCGTTCGAACCGATCCGCCACCGAATCGCAGCGGCTTGACCACGATGGCACGCTGTACCAATAGGAGCGCCCAACGTGGCCGTCGCTCGATATCCGACCGTTTCGTCCCCCCGTCTGCGCGGCCGTATCGCGCCCCTGTCGACGATGGCGATCGCTCTGGTGCTGTCCCTCGTCGGGCCCGGCACCGCCGCACCGTCGCCCAAACCGAGCCCCGCGGCACGTTTCGGCTTCGAGAACGTCGCGGCCAAGGCGAAACAGCTCGCGACCGAGCCGTTCAAAGCACCGCCGCAGGTGCCGGATTGGCTCACCAAGCTCAACTACGACCAGTGGCGCGACATCCGCTTCCGCACCGATCAGACGCTCTGGCGCGACCCGGCGGGGCCGTTCCAGGTGCAGTTCTTCCATCCGGGACTCTTCTACGACCGCACGGTATCGATGAACGTCATCGAGGGCGCCAAGGTCAAGCCGTTCGTCTTCTCGCCGAGCCGGTTCGACTACGGGCGGAACGACTTCGCGAGCCGCATCCCGCAGAGCCTCGGCTACGCCGGGCTCCGCCTGCACGCGCCGTTCAAGACGCCCAAGTATTACGACGAGGTGATCGTCTTCCTCGGCGCGACGTACTTCCGCGCCGTCGGACGCGACCAGGTCTTCGGCCTCTCGGCGCGCGGCATCGCGATCGACACCGCGCTCTCGTCGGGCGAGGAGTTCCCCTACTTCCGCGAGTTCTGGCTGCAGACGCCGGGCCCGAAGGACAAAGAGGCGGTCGTCTATGCGCTCCTCGACAGCCCGAGCCTGACCGGGGCCTACAAGTTCACGATCACGCCCGGCGAGCAGACCGTCGTCGAGACCCAGGGCCGACTCTACCTGCGCAAGCAGCCCCAGAAGATCGGCATCGCACCGCTCACCAGCATGTTCTTCCACGGCGAGAACACGATGCGGTTCTTCGACGACTTCCGTCCCGAGGTCCACGACTCCGACGGGCTCATCATCTACAGCGGCAACGGGGAGTGGCTGTGGCGTCCGCTCGACAACCCGGAGAAGCTCGAAATCAGCTCCTTCCGGACGCCGGCGCTCCGCGGCTTCGGCCTGCTGCAGCGCGACCGCGACTTCCGGAGCTACGAAGACCTCGAAACCCGGCCCGATCTGCGCCCGAGCGCCTGGATCGTCCCGTACGGCGACTGGGGGAGCGGTCACGTCGAGCTGATCGAGATCCCGACCAAGTCCGACGCCAACGACAACATCGTGGCGATGTGGGTCCCCGATCAGCAGCCGAAAGTCGGGGAGCCCTACGATTTCGGCTACACGCTCTACTGGTACGGCGACGATCCACAGCGGCCGCCGCACGGGAAGGTCACCGCCACGCGGCACGACGACTTCGACGGCACCAAGCGCTTCGTGGTCGACTTCGGCGGCAAGGATCTCCAGGCCGTCCCGGGCGATCAGATCCTCCGCGGCGACGTCACCGTAGCCAACGGCGACGACGCCGCGGAAATCGTCGATCAGCACGTCGTCAAGAATCCCGTCACCGGCGGCTGGCGCCTCACCTTCCGCCTCCGCCCGAAGACGAACGGCCCGATCGACCTGCGGGCGTATCTCGACAAGGCCAGCGAGACCCTCACCGAGACCTGGTCGTACCTGTTGCACCAGTAGCCGTCGGCGGGGCGCACGGCTCGGCGCTCCGCGTCGGGAGTCGAAGGCTCGCTTCGTCGTTTCGAATGCGCCGCACCCGTGCTAGAGGCGCCGTACCTCATTTCATTACGGAGACCCCTCATGCTCACTCCTCGCTCCTGGATTGCTCGCCTGCTGGCCGCGGCGCTGCTCGCGCTCGCGTTCACGACCTCCGTCCACGCCCTCGCCCTCCTCGAGGATTGCGACAACTGCGTCGACGACGACGGCGACGGCCTGGTCGATCGCAAGGATCCCGATTGCACGCCGCCCGCCGACGGCATGCATCAGAACATCGGCGACGTCTCCGCCGGCAAGGAGCTGGCGACGTGCGCCAAGGCCGTCCAGAAAGCCGGCTTCAAGTTCATCCTCGGCTCGATGAAGCAGTTCCAGAAGTGCACGGAGGCGGCCGCGACCTGCATCCAGGCGAAGCCGGGCGACGCCGCCTGCCAGGCGAAGGCCACCGCCACCTGTGCCAAGGCCCTCGGCGGCTTCGATGCGAGCGCCGCGAAGCTGCAGGCCGTGATCGTCGCGAAATGCGACCCCGACGGTACCAACCTGACCGACCTCAAGACGCTCGCCGGTCTCGGCTTCATGGCCGAGGAGGCGCAGTGCACCCGCGACAGCGACGTCGCGGATCTGTCGTCGATTCAGAACCTCTCAAGCTGCATCGCGCAGCAACACTTCTGCCGCGCCCAGCACCTGGTGGCGATCGGCACCCCGCGAGCGCGCGAGCTGCTGACCTTCGCCGGCCGTCCGACGAACGAGTTCGCCTGCATCGACGAGGTCCCCGCCGCGAACGGTGGCGGCGCCGGCGTGGCAGCGGACCACGTGAAGAAGCTCCTCAAGTGCGGCAAGACGATCGACAAGCTCGCTCAGTCGCTCGTCGGCACGGGTACCAAGCCGGTTCAGAATTGCCTGAACGCGGGAATCGCGTGCCTGCAGGTGAAGCCACAGGACCCGAAATGTCTTCCCAAGGCGCGGGCGAAATGCGCGGCGGGTTTCACCAAGCTGCAGGATCCCACCAAGGGAACGGTCGCCAAGCTCCAGGCGAAGCTGCTCAAGGCCTGCAGCGTGCAGAACGGCCTCAGCCTCGCCGACATCGGGCTCACCAACGGTCTCGGCCTCTCGGTGCAGCAGCAGCGCTGCCAGGACCTGAACGACGGCCTACCGCTCTCGACCCCGGAGTGCTTCGGGGTGCAGGCCTATTGCGAGGGCGGCTACGCGATCGAACGAGAGGTGCCGCGCGCGCGCGAGCTCGCCGGCCTTCTCGGCGTCGCGATCCCCGGCATCATCGAGTGACGGAGCGAAGCGACCCGGCCCGGCGGGACGACCTCCCGGGCCCAGTCGCGCGCCCCCGTCACGGAGCGAGCGGAACGCTGCCTTCGCAGTAGGCGCGGCCCTTGGTGTCGATCACGGCCGCGAGCGCGTCGTCGGCGAGCCCGGCCTGCGCCGCGCCGTCGAGGCACGCCGGACACGTCCCGGCCGCGACGAGGGCCGCCATCTTCTTGTCGTAGGCGCTCCGGCAGGACTTCGTGCCGCCCTGACATGCCTGCTCGTCGAACGGCTTGTCGGCGAGGGCCTTGCTCGCCTTCTGCAACCGGCAACGCGTCACGCACTTCACGTACTTGGCGACGTTCGACGCGACCGCGCTCTCGCACTTGCCGACGTCCTTGTCGGGCGGGACGTAGCCGTTCACGTCGCAGGTGGTGCCGGTCACGCCGGCGGGGCATTCGCAGGTGAATGTCCCCGCGCCGTTGGTGCAGGTCCCGCCGTTGCACGCGTCGGCCGTCGCGCACTCGTTGACGTCGGCGCAGGTGAGGCCGTTGCCCGCATAGCCGGAGAGGCACGTGCAGGTGCGGGCCCCGGGAAGATTCGCGCATTGCGCCTGTGCCGCGCAGCCGCCGTTCGCCGTCGCACACTCGTTGACGTCGGTGCAGGCGGTGTCGCCGCTGCCGGTGTAGCCCGACGGGCACGTCGAGCAGGTCCGCGACCCGACGGTGTTCGTGCAGGTCGTGAGCGGGTCGCAGCCGCCGCCGTTGGTCGCGCACTCGTTGACGTCGGTGCAGGTCACGCCGTCGCCGCCGAAGCCCGACGGACACGTGCAGGTGCGGGAGCCGGGGGTGTTGGTGCACTGCGCCAGCGGACTGGCGGAGCAGCCGCCGTTGTTGGTCGCGCATTCGTTGACGTCGAAGCACGTGTTGGAAGAGAGGATGAAGCCGCTGGTGCACGCAGCGCAGGTGGGATCGGCCGGGCACGACTGGCAGTAGGTCACCGTGCATTGCGCGTCGGCGGGGCCTGCGCTCGTGGTCGCCGACGCGAGCACTGCCACCGCGACGAGCACGGCCCGAAAAGACAAGAAGGATCGAGGTGCCGCGGTCGGCATGACGTTGCTCCTTTGCAAACGTCGACGAGAACGCGAGAATCGTATCGGGTGCGCTTGCCACCGCCTACCCGCGATTGCAAGCGCCGTTTCGCACCTCCCCTCCGGTGCGATTGTACGGCACCGTCGACGAATGCTACTTGGCGCCGGCTTGTCGCACTCGCCGGCCCGCGTCTCGGTCGTGATTCCGGTCTACAACGAAGCGCCATACATCGCCGCGGTGCTCGACGCGGTCCGCGCCGCCGAGCTGCCGCCCGGCGTGGAGCGCGAGATCCTGTGCGTGAACGACGGCTCGAGCGACGGCACGCGCGCCATCCTCGACGCCTACGGCCGCGGCATCGTCGTGCACCACCTGCCGGAAAACGGCGGCAAAGGCACGGCGATCCGCTTCGCGCTCGCGCACGTGACGGGCGACGTCGTCGTCATCCAAGACGCCGACCTCGAGTACGACCCGGCCGACTACGCCGCGCTCGTGGCGCCGATCCTCGCCGGCACCGCCACCGTCGTCTACGGCTCGCGCTTTCGCGGCGAGTGTCACGGCATGCGCTGGCCGAACCGCCTCGTGAACCTGGTCCTCGCGTGGCTCGTCCGGGCGCTCTACCGGCAAGCGATCACCGACGAGGCCACCTGCTACAAGGCGTTTCGCGCCGACGCGCTCCGCGACCTCGACCTCCGCTGCCAACGCTTCGAGTTTTGTCCCGAGGTCACGGCGAAGCTCGCGCGCCGCGGCCACCGCATCGTCGAGGTGCCGATCCGCTACCGCGCCCGGACGTCGAACCAGGGAAAGAAGATCCGCTGGACCGATGCCGTGGTCGCCGCCGCGACGCTACTCCGCTATCGCGGGTGGCGATGAGCGGCGGCGACGGGGGGCGCGGCGCGCGCCTGCTGGCGGCGGGCGCCTGGCTCGCGCTCTGGATCGGCTTCGCCGGGGCCATCGGTCTCGGCACGTGGGGACGCTGGTATTCCCCGAGCCTCGCGCACCGGTTGCAGACCGAGGCCTTCTTCCACGGCACCTTCGCGCTCCAGCCGACGCCCTACGGACAGATGGCCGACTGGGCGTGGGGCAACGGCAGCCAGCACGTGTGGGGCCTCGGGGTCGCGCTCTGGCGATTCCCGTTCGAATGCGTCGCGAAGCTCGTCGGGGCCGCGGGGTTCCCGGATCGCGTCGCCTTGCTGCTCGCCTTCGTGGCCGCGACGCTGGTCTGCGCCCGCGCCTTCGTGGACGTGACGGCATGGGAGCGCGTCGTGCTGGTCTCGGTGATGGTGGCGCCGCCCGCGTTCGTCACGCTCTGTCGCACCCGGCTCGCGGTCTACGAGGAGTCGGTCGCCTATGCGCATCTCGTCGCCGTCACGATGGCGGCCCTGCTCCTGCGCTTCGCCGCACGCCGGCGCGACCGCGATCTCGTCCTCGCCTGCGCGCTCGCGGGGGCCGCGCCGCTCTTTCGCCCGACGCTGATCTTCGACGCCGCCGTGACGGTCGCGCTCGGCGTCGCGCTCGGCGTCGCCGCCCCGAGCCGCGCTCGGCGCTGGCGCGGAGTCGTCGCGGCGAGCGCCGCGTGCGGCGCCGTGCTCGCGCTCGTCGCGCTCACCGGAGCCCGGCGCTTCGGGAGCCCGCTCGAGACCGGTCAGCTCCTGAACGTCTCGTACATCCCGACCGATCAGGCGGCGAAGCTCTTCGGGTATCCGTTCCGCGACGAGCCGTTCGGGCGCGCCGCCGCCGAGCTGGTGTCGTCGCTGGCGTTGCCGGCGCGCTGGAACGCGCCGCACTGGTACGCGCCCGCGATCCATCCCTGGCAGTCGCCGACGGTGCGTTTTCGGGAGCTCTACTTCACGACGTTCACGCCGTGGCAGCTCGCCCTGCTGCTCGCGGCGTGGGTCGCGATCGCGGGCGTCGCGGCCGCGGCGTGGCGGCGGCCGCACTTCCGGCGCTGGCTCGCGGCGCCGGTCGGCGTCGCCGGACTCTGGTCCTTCGCGGTCTTCGTCTGCCAGTTCGCGTTCTACCTGCGGGCGCCGTCGATGACGTCGCGCTACGCCGTCGACTTCGCCGCGCCGCTCGGCGTCGGCGCGAGCGCGTTGCTCGTGCTGGGGTGGCGCGCGGCGGACGCGGCCGCGCCGCCGGCATGGGCGCGGAGGCTCCGCCTCGTCGCGGCGTGCCTCGCGGTCGGTTGGATCGCGCACGACGTCGCGGCCGCGGAGATCGCGCCCTCGCATCGGCGAATGCCGCTGCTCGACGCCGCGGAGCTGACGGCGGCGTTGCGCCGTCCGATCCGGACGCGCGTCCGCTGCCGACGGCGTACCGCTGCGGCGATGCCCCCGAGAGCGTCGGCATCAAGTTCAACGGCTCGGGATGGGCGTCGCCCGGCGGGTGCGAGGTGCACGCGGCGACCATGCTGTTCGTGCCGCCGCCGACGTGCGTGCGGCTGCAGGTCGAGCCGCCGCTCGGCGCCGCCGCGCTCCGACCCGAGCAGACCGCGGCGGTACGCGCGAAGCTCGGACTCACCGAGATGCGCCGCGCCGGCGACGCCCCGTCGGGCACCGGCCGCGCGCTCACCTTCTGCGTCCCGCCCGACCGTCGGCCGAATCCCCGCGGCATCGAGCTGCTCTATCTGGGCTGGGTGCGTCCCGCCGACCTCTCGCCCGAGGTGCGACCGCTGCGCTTGCTCGCAGTCACGCAGGTCGCTGGGCCGTGAACGTCGTCCGTCATTGGCGGCTCGGCCTCGTGCTCGCGGCGACGGTCGCGACCTTCCGCGACGTCGTCGGCCTCCCCTTCACGATCGTCGACGACCCGTCGTTCGTCGTGCACAACCCATTCGTCGCCGCTCCGCTCGGGCAAGGATGGATCGCCCTCCTGCGCACGACGTCGATGGGCTACCCGCACACGGTGACGGTTCTGTCGCTCGCGCTCGACCGCGCGCTCTTCGGCACGGCGCCCGCCGGGTATCACGCGGTGAACCTCCTCTGTCATCTCGCGAACGTCGCATTGCTCTACGCCGTGGTGCTCCGGTTCGACGTCGGCGTCCGCGCGGCGGCCGGCGCGGCCGCCCTCTTCGCGTTGCACCCACTCGTCGTCGAACCGGTGTGCTGGGTGATCGGGCGGAAGGATCTGCTCTCGACCACGCTGCTCCTCCTCGGCCTCCTGGTGTGCGCGGGACGCCGAGGCGACGGCCGCCCGATCGGCGTCGCGCGCTGGGCCGCGGGCGACGCGCTCTGCATCGCGTCGATGCTGGCCAAGCCGTCGGCCCTCACCGCGCCGGGGCTGGTGTGGATCGTGCTCCGCTGTCTGCGTCCGGACGAGCCGCGCCGGCGGCTCGCCCTCGGCCTCGCACCGCAGGTCGCGGCGGGCGCGCTGATCGTGCTGACCGGCATCTCCGGGCTGCACGAGCAGGGAGCGATCGTCGTGCGCAGCCACGCCGAGATCGCCTTCGACATCGTCCGCGCCTGGAGTCTCCAGCTCCAGCACCTGGCCTGGCCGCGCGGGCTGCTGGTCGAGTACGAGCGGACGTCCGAGGCCGATCCGTCGCTCTGGGTGATCGGCCTCGCGATCGCCGCGACGGGCGCGATCGTCGTCGCCGTGTGGCGACGCTGGCCACGGCACTCGGTCGGCCGTACGGCGCTCGCCTTCGTGGCGCTCGCCTACCTCCCCGTCGCGGGCGTGCTGCCGACCCAGCACTGGACGGCGGACTCGTATTTCTACCTGCCGCTCGTCGGCGTCGCGATCGCGTTCGCGACGATCGTCGCGCGCTGGTGGACGGATCTCGCAGGCTTCCAGCTCGTGGCGCTCGGGCTGGCGGTCGTGTCGTTCGTCCAGGCCCGCACCTGGTCAGGCGCGGTTGCGATGTTCGCGCCGGTCGCGGCGCATTACGTCGACGACCCGCGGCCGCTCAATCGCCTGGCCTTCTCGTACGCGCACGAAAACGATCTGGGCGCGGCGGCGCGCACCTACGTCGAGCTCGAGGAGACGTTTCCCGACTACCCCTTCAATCGCGGCGAGCGCGCCTGGGCCTATGCGTATCTCGGCGACCTCCGACGGAGCGACGCCGTGCTCCGGCGCTGCATCGAGCTCGCCGACGCGGAGTGCGCCGCGCGGCTCTTCGTCGACGTCGTGGCGCGTCGTCGCAGCCCGCGACGGGTGAGCCGCGCGCTCGTGGCCGCAGCCTACCCGGTCGCGGCGCCGGTCTTGCCCACACGTCTCGATGTCTCGGGGCTCCGGGCGGTCGGCGATTGGCTCCGCACCCTGGGACTCGCCGACCTGGCCGCGCACGCCGAGGCGGACGCCGCGGCGCGCGCGGCCGCCCACGAGGAGCATCCGTGACGCGGCCGGGCCGCCGAGCGACCGGCGTCGCGCTCGCCACCGTCGCGCTTGCCGCAAGCGCGCTCGTGAGCTTTCGCTGGTGCTACGATCCGGACCTCTGGTGGCACCTCGCGCAGGGACGCGAGATCGCGGCCGGCCGCCTGCCGCGCACCAATCTCTTCAGCTTCACGCACCCGGATTTCCCGCAGCCGTCGACGTCGTGGCTGTTCGACCTCGCCGCGTACGGGCTCTGGCACCTCGGCGGCGCCGGCGCGGTGCAGCTCGGGCAAGCGCTCCTCGTGCTCGCCACGCTCGTCCTGCTCTACGCCGCGTGCCGGCAGCGCGCCGGCGTCGCGGCGAGCGTCGCGGTCGTCGCCTTCGGCTTCTTCCTCCTCGAGCCACGCGCGCTGCCGCGTCCGCACACGGTCTCGTTCGCCGGCATGGCGGCGTGCGCGCTGCTGATCGAGCGCAGCCGCCGCCGCGCGTCGATCCGACCGTTGCTGCTCGCAGTGCCGCTCGTGCTGGTGTGGAGCAATCTGCACGTCGAGAGTCTCTTCGGCCTCGCGTTCCTCGGATGCTTCGCCGTGGAAGCGATCTTCCGACCCGAGGACGCGCCCGGGCTCGCCTGGCGTCCGCTCGTCGTGATCATCGCGTGCAGCGCGGCGATGCTCGTCAATCCGTACGGGCTCGGGCTCGTACGCTATCTCGCCGACAACGCCCGCGTGCCCGAGGTCATTCGCATCGCCGAGCTCCAACCGCCGTATCTGCCGAACTACGCGTCGTTCTACCTGTACCTGATCGCGGCTCTCGGGCTGCTGCTCGCGCCGCCGCGCCCGCGCGTATCCGAGATGCTGGCGACGGCGCTCTTCGCGACGCTCGCGCTGCGCTACCTGCGCTTCACGCCGCTCCTGCTCTGCGTCACCGCGCCGGTCGTCGCCGAGCGCCTGGCCGCGACCGTCGGCGGCTCGCGGCTGCTGCCGCTCGGCGCGCTGTTCGTCGGCGCGTTGACGGCGCGGCTGCCGCCGACGGGCTTCCTCGCCCAGCTCGGCGTCGGCATCGAGCAGCTCGCGCCCGCCGAGCTCATCCCGCGCGGCGGCGTCGCGTTCGCGCGCCGGGTCGGGCTCGCCGGGCCGCTCTTCGACAGCAACAACATCGGCGGCTATCTCGTCTGGACACTGTACCCCGCGGCGCGCGTGTTCCAGGACAGCCGCCTCCAGGCCTATCCCGCGGCGCACTTCGGCGAGATCATGGCGGCCGCGCGGTCGCAGGACCGCTGGAACACGCTCGTCGCCGGCGTCGATTGGGCGATGCTCTCCGTGCCGCGCGCCAACGAGCTCTCCGGCGCGGGACGCTTCCCGACGCGCGGCTGGGCGACGGTGTATTTCGACCGGGCGAGCGAGATCGTCGTGCGTCGGGGCGGGGCGTTCGGCCGCCTCGTCGACGCGTACGAGTATCGCGTCCTGCGGCCCGGCTTCGATCCCTTCGCGCCGCTCCCGGACGACGTCGGCCGCGCCGATCGGCTGACGACCGAGGTGCTGCGCAATCGCGTCGACGACCCGGGCGCATTCGCGCCCGCGGCCTGGCTCTGTCTGCGTGGCGGCGACGCCGCGGCGTGCCGCGCGGCCGACGCGATCGCCGCCGCGCGTCCGGAGCTGCAGCGCGCCGCCCTCCGTCTCCGACGCCAGCGGGCGATCGATCGGGAATCCGCGGACGATGCCGGGATCAGTCGCTCTTCGCCTTGAAGCGGCTCGTCGTGTTGGCGCTGATGCGAACGGGCACGCCTGGCCTGATCCAGGACGGCGCAGGCCGCACGGATGCGACACTCGTGGCGCCCGCGCCCGCGTCGTGACTGAGGCGCGGACCCGTGCTAGCTCCGTCGCGGCGCCCGCCCCCACGCCGCGAGGAGGATCTCATGAAGTACACGCAGCACAACCCGCTTCCGATCCCCGACATCGGCCCGACCGAGCCCGTCGACGTCACCATGACGTCGATCTTCGACTGGGAATACGCCCTCCAGCGCGAGAACCTCCTCGCGCTCTACGAGAAGGGCAAGGCCAACACCTGGAACGCGAGCGACCTCGACTGGTCGGTCGACGTGAACCTCGAGAAGATCCAGCGCGACTACATGGGGATGGGATCGCAGGACGTCTTCAACCAGATGCTGAACCCGCCCCGCCCGCTCGACGCGGACGAGGCCGTGAAGCTCAACCTCAACATCAACGCCTGGATGCTCTCGCAGTTCCTGCACGGCGAGCAAGGCGCGCTGCTCGCGACCGCGAAGATCGTGCAGGGCGTCCCGTGGGAGGAAGCGAAATGGTACGCCGCGAACCAGGTCGCGGACGAGGCGCGTCACGTCGAGGTCTACCACCGCTACCTCACCGAGAAGCTCGGCCTCTCCTTCGGCGTCAACCGCCACCTCCGCGTGCTCCTCGACGACATCATCTCCGACTCGCGCTGGGACATGACCTATCTCGGGATGCAGATCATGGTGGAGGGGCTGGCGCTCGCCGCCTTCGGCATGATGCGGCTCCAGTGGCCCGACGAGCCGCTCATCCAGGACATCACCACGCGCATCATGGCGGACGAGTCGCGCCACGTCGCCTTCGGCGTGCTCTCGCTCGAGCATCTCTACACGAAGGAGCTCTCCGCCGCGGAGCTGAAGGAGCGCGAGGACTTCGTGATCGACGCGACCCACCTCATGCGCGACCGGCTCCTCATGGAGGACGTCTACGAGCGCATGGGCTTCGACGTGAAGACGTGGGTCGACTGGTCGATCCACACGCCCTTCATGACGGGCTTCCGGCAGATGCTGTTCTCGAAGATCGTTCCCAATCTGAAACGCCTCGGTCTCCTCACGCCGCGCGTGCGCGAAGCGTACGCGAAGCTCGATCTCCTGCGCTTCGAGCACATGAAGGACTCGAGCGAGGATCCCGACGTGGCGACGCCGACGGAGCTCGTCGAGACGCTCACGAAGATCCGCGCCGGCATCGCGAGCTAACCGGAATCGGGCGGCGTTGCGCGACTCGTCGGGGTCGCGCAGCGCCGCAATCCACGCCCGTGCCGCGGGCGCTTGCGCGCGTGGCGGGCCACCCGCCATGGCGCCCCCGACGACAGCGACGGCCGAAGTCCGCGATCGGCCGCCCGCTGGTCGCCGGCGTCGCATTTGCGACGGTCGCGCGCGAAAGCGCGTGGCACCTCGGTTGCTCAATCGCATTCGCATGCGTGACCACCGGGGCTTCACCCTCATCGAGGTGCTGGTCGTGATCGTGCTGGTCGGCGTGCTCGCCGGCCTCGCCATCACGCAATACGCGACCTTCCGCGCGCGCGGCTACGATGCCACAG
This sequence comes from uncultured delta proteobacterium, assembly GCA_963774015.1. Classification (GTDB taxonomy): domain Bacteria; phylum Desulfobacterota; class Binatia; order UTPRO1; family UTPRO1; genus UTPRO1. The sequence goes on along the minus strand of CAVZDH010000008.1, from coordinate 232,254 downwards.
TGGCCGCCGCCGTCCGGGGCGTCGCGACCGGCGAAGAGGCGTACTACGCCGAGAATCGCGTCTATGCCGCGAGCGTCGACGAGCTGCGCGGCATGGTAGTCGGCGACGTCGACATCACCATTTCCGCCGGCAACAGCGGCGACCTGCAGAGCTCGTTCCGCGTCGTCGGCTCGCACCGCGGCACGCCGCGGAGCTTCACGTGGGTGAGCGACCCGGCGCCCGGCTCGCCGAATCTCGCGGCGGACGGCGCCTAAGAAACCTCTGCACAGGTAGGTTCCGAGCGGCGGCCGTCACTGCAACGCGGGCGTCCCGTACTTGCCCGCGGTCACCACGCCGAACGGGCCGACCGCCTGCCCGTGGAAGGCCACGAGGAACTGCGCCACGTCGCCGGTTCCGAGCGGCACGGGGCGTCCGTCGGCGCCGGCGGTGCGACATGCCCGCAGCACCACCGTTCCGGCGCTCGTCGGTGAGGACGCGAGCGGCACGACCGGCGGGTCGGGGCTCGGATGCCGCGTCGGCGCGACCGGCGCGAAAAGCGCGCACGCGAAGCAGACGTCGGGAACCGAGATCGTGCTTTCGAGCGTGTCCGTGATCGCGGCGTTGCAGCACACGTGGGCACCGCCGAGCACCGCGCTCGGACGGGAGATCGGCACGATGCTGTCGCCCTGCCGTTCGAGCCCGACGACGATCACCTCCGACGTGTCGAGCGCCCCCGGGTCGAAGGTCGGAATCAGGAGACCCTCGGCCGCGAGCAACGACGGATCGGGCAACGCGAAGCTCTGGAAGCCGACCGCGTTGGCGCCGAACGACGTCCCCACTACGCGGTCCGCGATCGTCCACGATCCGATCAGCTGCACCGGTGAGACGCCGGGCGGCGGCTGCACCGTGACGATGGCGACGCCGCGCGCGCCCGTGAGATCGACGATCGGTCCGTGCGACTCGTTCACCGGCGAGCCCGGTTCCTGCGTCTGACTCTGGATGTGGGTCGGGTCGACGACGGCCGTATCGTTCTCGGTGAGACCGATCGCGAGGTCGGCGAGGTGGCTGCAGTCCGCGGAGTAGAAGACCCAGTGGGTCGTGACCGCGCGCGGGCTCACGGTGTCGCCGATGCGGCTCACGAGCAGGAAGGTCGCGTGGCCGGTCGTGACGTCGAACGGCATGATCAGCACCGCCGCCGGTTCCAGATCCGTCGGGCCCACGGAGGCCGGCTGCGCCGCAACCGAACCGGCGCCCGCAATCACGGCGATCACGATCGCCGCCACCTGTCGTAGAAGTCCTTGCATCCCCCCTCCGGAGCCCCCCGCAACATTTCGCACGCAAACGCCGCAGCGTCTAGCCTCGATGTCACAGAAGCTCCGCGAGGGAAAACGCGCCAGAGTGCGTCGGCCGTGGTCGCGCGCAGCGCGGTGCACGCGGGGCATACCGTCATGGCATGTGAGCATCGCGGAGCGCGAGCACGACCACGGATGGCGTGCTCTGGTGCGAGCGAAAGCGGTTTTCACCGGGAAATTCCCGTCACATCAGGGAACCTCTGCACAGGTGGCTCCCGGCTACGAAGCGCGATCCATCCCCGATCGACGGCGGCGCGAGGCCCTCGGCGTATCGTTCAGATACGCGGTCGAGCTTCGCGCCGTGCGCTCGGGGCGGCTCGCACTTCTCGCTTCGGAACCCACCTGTGCAGAGGTTCCCTAGCTCATCCCTAGCTCGAAACGCGGGGAAGCGACTCCAAAAAATTCGCGACGGCGGCGTTGAACTCGGCGGGACGGACGAGGTTCACGAGGTGCCCGGCGTCCGCGACCTCGACCAGCCGGGCGCCCGGGACTCCGGCGGCGACGACGCGACTCGTGTCGAGCGAGAGGCGGTCGCGCGCGCCGACGATCACGAGCGTCGGCGCGGACACCCGCGACAAGAGCGGAGCGAGCGCGGTGATCGTCGGCTGCGCCGCGATGATCCCGCGCAACACGTGCGCCATCCCATGCGGGCGGTGCTCGAGGAAGCCACGCCGCACGAGCTCCGCACCCCGCGGGTCGAGACCGGACGACGGTCCCCAGACGAGCTCCGCGCCGGCGGCGTCGAGCCCGTCCCGCTCGATGCGCGCCGCGAACCGCTCCGCCAGCGACGCGTAGCTTCCGGAACGGTCGGCACCGGCCGGAAACGCGGCGAGGACGAGCCCGCGCGTGCGCTCGGGATGCGCGAGGGCGAACCGCAGGGCGATCCCCGCGCCCATCGAGAGCCCACCGACCACCGCCGCACGCGCGCCCTGCGCGTCCAGCACGCGCGCGACGTCGCCGACGAACGCGTCCGGCGTATACGCCGACGCCTCGGCCGGCGCCTCGCTCCGCGCGTGGCCGCGCGCATCGAAGCGCACGATACGCCACCGGTCGCGGAGGGCGCGCGTCTGCGCGCGAAAGTTGCGCGCGCTGCCGCCGAACCCGTGTCCGAGGATCACGACCGGGCCAGCGCCTTCGGCCTCCACGTGCAAGCGAGGCGCATCAGCCATGCGACATGGTTTCCCGGCCGGCGACAAAGGCGACCCTCTCGCTATCGCTACCACCGTACGACACGTTTCGGTGAGGCCACACACCCGAAAGATCAGCATCGGCCGCGGCGGAACGCGCAACTGTCATGGCGAGTGCCCAGGTATGCCGGTTGCTCTCGCACTCTGTCACATCGAGGTTGACTCGCGAGGACGAGAGCGTAAGGACGACCCCATGAGCCAGCGCCCCACGCTCATGTGCCCACGCGGGATGGTCGTGGCCGAGCACTATCTCGCGGCCGAGGCCGGTCTCCGGATGCTGCACGCGGGCGGCAACGCGATCGACGCGGCCGTCGCCGCGACGCTCGTCGAGGGGCTGGTGAATCCCCACATGCACACGTTCGGCGGCGAGCTCTCCGCGCTCGTCTACACCGCGCACGACCGGCGCGTGCTGGCCGTGAACGGCAACACCAAGGCCCCGCGGGCCGCGACCATCGAGTGGTTCCGCGCCCACGACCTGCCGCTCGTTCCGATGGCGGGTGTGCTCGCCGCCGGACCGCCGGCGGCACCGCATGCGCTGCTCACGATCTTGGCGCGCGCCGGCACGCTCTCGTTCTGCGACGTGGTGGCCCCGGCGCTCGAGCTCGCCGAGGCGGGATTTCCGGTGCATCCGGCGCTCGCCGGACCGGCACCGACCAATCTCCTCGGCGACTTCTCGCTCGCGGGCTGCGCCGAGGTCTTTCGGACGACGTGGCCGACCTCGGCCGCGATCTATCTCCCGACGGGCACCGTGCCCGCGGTGGGCACGCTGCTCACCAATCCCGATCTCGCGCGCACCTTCCGGCTCCTGATCGCGGCGGAGGACACCGCGATCGGTCACGGCCGAGGCCATGGCCTGCAGGCCGCGATCGACGCCTTCTATCGCGGCGAGATCGCCGAGCGCATCGTCGCGCACGTACGCGCACACGACGGCCTGCTCGCGATCGAAGACCTGCACGACTTCCGGTGCGAGATCGAAACACCGGCGAGCCTGCGCTACGGCGGCTACGTCGTGCACAAGTGCGGGCCGTGGAGCCAAGGGCCCGGTCTTCCTGCAGCAGCTCGCCCTGCTGGCCGGCTTCGATCTCGCCGCGCTCGGCCACAACAGCGCCGACTACGTGCACGTGGTGACCGAGGCCGCAAAGCTCGCCTTCGCCGACCGCGAGCAGTTCTACGGCGACCCGACCTTCGTCGACGTCCCGCTCGCGGGCTTGCTCGCCCCCGCCTACGCCGAGAGACGCCGCGCGCTGATCGACCTCCAGGCGGCCTCGCTGGCGCAGCGTCCAGGCGATCCGCGCCGCGGCGACGCGCTCCTCGTCGGCGAGGAGATCTTCGCGGCCCGCGATTGGGGCCGCGGCACGGTCTACGTCGCCGCCGTCGACGACGACCGCACGATGGCCTCGTTCACACCGAGCGGCGCCTGGATCCCGACCTCGCCGGTCATCGACGGGCTCGGCTTTCCGCTCGGCACGCGCATCCAGACCTTCTACCTCGACGCCCGCCACCCGAACGCGCTCCTTCCGGGAAGCAGCCCCGCACGACCCTCACCCCGACGCTCGTCACCCGCGACGGGGCACCGGCGATGGTGCTCGGGACGCAAGGCGGCGACCAGCAGGACCAGTGGACGCTCCAGGTCTTCTTGAACCAGGTCGCGTTCGGAATGGAGGTCCAGGAGGCGATCGAGGCGGCGCGCTTCTCGTCGGTGCACTTCCCGTCGAGCTTCTATCCGCATCACGCGCTACCGGGTGGGCTGCGGCTCGAGGGACGCATCCCCGAGACCGTCCGCACCGAGCTCACGCGCCGGGGCCACGTCGTCACGGTCGAGGACGACTGGGTCGCGGGCGACGTGCTCTGCATCCGCGTCGACGTCGAGCGCGGCGTGCTGCACGGGGGCGCCGATCCGCGCGGCGAGGTCAGCCGGCGGATGCCGTCCTACGCGATCGGGTGGTAGCCCGAGCCGTGCCGGGCCACCGTCGACTGACGCGCGCGGCCCTTCGGGTCTACTCCTCGCCACCCTCCGTTGCTTCGTCCTCGAGCTCGTCGGCAAACGGGTGCGGTTGGGGGCCCGGCACGATGCCGGCGATGTCCGGATCTTCGCCTTCGACGCCCTGAGCACGCGTCTCCTTCTCGGCAGCCCGCTGCTCGCGGCGCATCTCCTTGTGCTGGCGGCGCTGCTGACGGGCTTGTTCCTTCTGACGCTTGGTGACGGAGGTCCGTGACTTACCACCCATGGAGATACCTTCTTTCGTGGGAGCTCGCGCGAAGCCGCGCGGGAAACGACTACCGCAAGAACGACGCGACCGCCGGGCACGGTAGCATCGGAAATCCACGGTCTCAACCGAACGCGCGCCCTTTGTCACCGCGCGCCCGCCGTCGTAGAGAACGGGTGCTCATCGGGGAGAGCTCGGACGCGCGTCGAGCTTCTCGCCTTGGCGGGAGGTGGCGTGCAAGCGGAACGAGGACGGCGGCTCTCGGTGCTCGAACGGACGCTTCGTATCTTCACGGACGTACGCGCGGGCGAAGGACCGACCAGCCTCGTCCTGTTCGTCAACGTCTTCCTGATCCTGTGCGCGTACTACTTCATCAAACCGCTGCGCGAGAGCTGGATCGCCGTCTCCGACGTGCAAGGCCTCTCGAAGATGGAGGTGAAGGCCTACTCGAGCTTCGGCCAGAGCCTGCTGCTCATGTTCGTCGTGTCCTTCTACGGTCGACTCTCGGCGCGCTGGCCGCGCCGCACCCTCATCACGCGCGCCACGCTCGCGTGCATCGCCTGCCTGATCGCGTTCTGGTTGATGCAGCCGGGGTTGCTGCTCGCGCACCTGCCGGGGTCCGGCATCGCGTTCTACCTCTGGGTCGGCATGTTCAGCGTCTTCATCGTGGCTCAGTTCTGGGCGTTCGCGGCCGACCTCTACGCCGGCGAGCGCGGCGATCGCCTCTTGCCGCTGGTCGCGATCGGCGCCACCTCGGGCGCGGTCTTCGGCTCGAAGATCGCCGAGCAGCTCGTCGCCTCGGGGATTTTCGATCCCGGAAGCCTCCTGCTGCTCGCGACCGTGCCGCTCGGCGTGTCGATCCTCCTCATGCGCATCGCCGACGCGAACGGACCGGTGGGCGGACCGCGCAGCCAGCCGGCGCCGCCTGCCGCCAGCGCGAGCGACGGAACGCAGACGCGCGGCGCGCTCGGCTTCGTCCTGCATCACCACTATCTCCTCGCGGCCGCCGTGGTGGCGCTCCTCACGAACTGGGTCAACACCAACGGCGAGAATCTCCTCTTCAGCGTCGTGCAGGATTCGCTGGCGAAGCAACACGCCGCGCACGGCATCACGGATCACGCCGCGATCGTCGCGTTCGTCCGCGCCGGGACCACCGAGTTCTACAGCAGCTACTTCTTCTGGGTGAACCTCTGCGCCCTGGTCCTGCAGATGTTCGTCGCGTCGCGCCTCCTGAAGTACGGCGGCTTCGGCGCGATCCTGCTGCTCTTGCCGACGATCGCCCTCTGCTCGTACTCGACCATGGCGTTCTTCCCGATCCTGGCCGTGGTACGAATCATGAAGGTCGCGGAAAACTCCGTGGACTACTCCATCAACAACACCGCGCGCCACGTGCTCTGGCTGCCGACGACGGCGGCGATGAAGTACAAGGCGAAGCCCGTCGTCGACTCGTTGTTCGTGCGCCTCGGCGACGGCTTCGCCGCGGCGACCGTGCTGCTCGGCGTGCGGCTCTTCCGGCTCTCGAACCGCAGCTTCTTTCTCGTCAACGTGGCGCTCGTCCTGATCTGGCTCGCGACCGCGGTCGTCCTGGTACGCGAGAACGGCCGGATGGCCGCCGCCTATCCCGATCGGGAGGCGGCATAAGCACGAAGCGCGCATCGGCCCGACGGCCGTGAGCCCCCCGGCCACCAGACTCGCACGCTGGCTCGGCATCGAGCCGGGCGAGGGGCGCGTGCTGGTCTGGAGCGCGTTCGCGCTCTTCGCCGCGTCGTGGGCGTCGATCTCGGTCGCGAACGTCTCCGACACGCTCTTTCTCAAGCGCGTCGGCGTCGACCTGCTGCCCTGGGTCTTCCTCTTGAACTCGGTGCTGCTGACGGCCACGACCTTCGCGGTCGGCCGCCTCGCGCTCCGCTACGAGGCGCGGCGTCTCTTGATCGCGACGCTCGCGTTTCTCGCCACGGCGCTCGTCCCGCTCTGGTTGCTCGTCGTGGCGAACGTGGGAAGCGCGTTCGTCCTGCTCGTGCTCGCGGCAAAGCAGCTCGACGCGATCGCGCTCGTCGTCTTCTGGACGGCCGTCGGCAGTCTGGTGAGCGGGCGCCAGGGCAAACGCCTCTTCGCCCGCATCAGCGCCGGCGGCACGCTCGGCGCGATCGCCGGCAGCTTCGCATCGGGCTGGCTCGGACGGACCTTCGGCATCGCGACGCTCCTTCCGATCGGCGCCCTCACGATGGCGAGCGCGGCGGCCGCGATCGTTCCGTTGCTCGGCGCACAACGCACCCGCTACCACCGCGCCTTGCGTACCGAGCGGCTCGACGACGACCCGGGCCGCCGACTCGGCGCGCTCTGGCGCGGCGGGTCGCTCTTTCGCGTGCTCGTGATGGCCTCGCTGCTCGCCGGCATCCTCGGGCCGATCCTCTACTTCGAGTTCGCCTACGTCGCCGATCAGGCGACGCAGGGCCACGGCGGTGAGCAGCGGCTGCTCGAGCTCTATGCGCTCTTTCGCGGCTGGCTGAACGTCGGCGTGCTGCTGATCCAGATGATCGGGACCCCGGCCGTGTTCCGCCGGCTCGGCGTCCCGCTCGCCGCGGCGCTCTCGCCGCTCATCTACCTCCTCGGTCTCGTCGGCCTGAGCGTGCAACTGAGCCTCGGCGCCGGCGTCGCGGCGGTCGCGGGCGCGAACCTCCAGGACCACGCGGTCTACGACCCCGCGCAGCGGATCCTGGTCACGCTCTTTCCCGAGCGCGTGCGGGCCGCGGTAACCACCTTGATCGACGGCCCGGTGAAGCGGACCGGCTCCGTGGTCGGCAACCTCGTCATCATCGGCGCGCTCGCCGTCGGTACGCCGCTCTGGGTCGGCTACGCCGGCCTGCCGATCGCCGGTGCCTGGCTGGTGCTGGCGCTCGTGCTGTGGCGCCTCTATCCGACGTTGCTGCTGCAGGTCGCGACCGCCCGTCACAACGACTTCGAGGATCCGCCGCCGCTGACCGACCTCCTCGACGGCGGCACCGTGCGCCTCCTCGAGCAGAGTCTCGTCAGCACCGACCTCGAGCGCTGCCGCGCCGCCTGCGACATCGTCGTCGAGGCGACCCCGCGCCGCTCCGTCCGCGCCCTCGCGCGCGCGCTGCGCGTCGCGCCCCTCGCTCATCGCCCGCAGCTCGTGGCGACGTTGCACCGAGTGCTCCAGCAAGAAGGGGCGTCGCTCGTGCACGACGAGAGCGCACGCCATTTGGCCGCGATGCTCGCGCAGCCCGACGGCCTCGGCGTTCTCGATCGGGCGCACCTGGTACAAGCCTACGGCCACCTGCTCGGACCCGTCGCAAAGGTACGCCCGACGGCGCTCCGTGCCGCGATCGCCGACGCGCATCCCGCCGTCCGGCTCGCGGCGCTCGCGGCGCTCGTGCGCGTCGGCGCCGCACCGAGCGCCGAGCTCGAGGCCGCGATGGGCGCGGCGCTCGCGAGCACCGACGTCGCTGCGCGCTGCCTCGCGCGCGAGGAGCTCCGGAACGAGCTCCGCCGTCCGACCGCACGCGGCGCGACGTGGGAGGCACAGCTCGATCGGCTGGTCGCCGATCTCGAGAGCCGGGAGGATCGCGCGCACGTTGCCGCCGCGGTCGCCGACGTCGCGGCCGTGCACGGCATCCGCCTCCGGCCGCACGCCGCGCGCGTGCTCGCGTATCGTCGCGATCCGGACCCGGCCGTCCGCGTCGAGGTGTTGCGGTTCATCGGCTGCGCGGAGCTCGCCGAGGCTGCCCGCGACGTGGTCCAGCATCTCACCGCCAACCATCCCGCCGAAGCGGCCGCGGCGCGCCGGGCGCTCCACGCCCTCGGGTCGGACGCGGTCGACGTCCTGCTGCACACGCTGCGGTTCGGCCGCTTCCGCGCCCGCGAGGCGGTGCTGCCCATCCTCGTCGGGCTCCCGGTGGACGCCGAGCGTCTGCAGGCGTTCGTCGACCGCGAGGTCGACCTCATGCGGCGCCTGATCGTCCAGGCCGACGTCTTGCGCACGGGCGCGATCCACGACGCCGTGCTGCAGCGGCTGCACGAGCGCATCGACGAGAGCTCGCACACGGCGGTCCTGCTGATCGCGGCCGCGTGCGACGACGATCGCCTGGCGCGGGTCGGACGGCTGCTCGGGCGAACCCACAGCACGCGCGACCGTGCGCTCGTCCTCGAGGCGCTCGAGGCACTGCTCCCTCCCACCGAACGCGCGCGCCTGTTGCCGCTCCTCGAGGATGGGAGCCCCGGCGCCTTGGCCCGTACGGCCGCCGAGGGGCTCGGCCGCCCCCTGCCGACGTTCGAGGAGGCCCTCGTCGAGGCACTCGCCTCCAGCGACGGCCTCGTTCAGGATCTCCTGCGCGGCACGCTTCCGGCAGCGACGCTGGCACGGTTCACCGACACCGTGTCATACGAACGCACCGACCAGCGCATGACCCACGTCGACATGATGCTCCTGCTCCGCCGCCTGGATCTCTTCGCCGGGCTCACCATGCGCCAGCTCGCGGAGCTGGCCCGCGTCGTCGCCGAGCGCCAGGTGGCGGACGGCGACGCGATCGTGCGCGAGGGCGAGTTCGCGGCGCAGATGTACTTCATCGTCGACGGGCGCGTCCGCGTCACCAAGGAAGACGTCGCGGTGTCGGCGCTCGGACCGGGGGAGTTCTTTGGCGAGATCGCGGTCTTCGACGGCGAGCGCCGCTCCGCGTCCGTGATCGCCGACGGCCCGGTACATCTCCTGCGGCTCGACCGCCAAGACCTGTTCGAGGTGATGGAGGAGCACCCGGCGATCGCGGTCGCGATCTGCCAGACGCTGAGCCGCCGCCTGCGCGAGCTTCTGGACGAACGCCTCGACGCCGCGACGCACGGCGCGACGCGCCCGGCCGGACGCCGCGATGGCTGAGCGCGGGCCCGGCGCGCGCCGCCATCCGCTCGTCGGTGCCGACAACTTCCGCGACCTCGGCGGGTACGCGACGAGCGACGGGCGCCGCGTCGCCTGGGGCCGTCTGTTCCGCTCGGGGCATCTCGGACACCTGACCGACGCCGACGTGGGCGCCGTCCGGCGGCTCGGCATCCGTCTCGTCTGCGACCTGCGCGCGCCCTCGGAGCGGCAGGACGTCGCGAGCCGCTTCCCCGTCGACACCGACGTGCGCGTGCTCACGATGCCGGTCGACTTCCCGGCGCTCGAGCCTGGTCTCGTCCGCCGGCGACTCCTCGGCCGCGAGCTCGCGGCCGGCGTGCTTGCCGAGACCGTCCTCGCCGCCTACCGCGCCTACGTCAGCGACTTCGCCGCCGCCTTCGCCGGGGTCCTGCGGGCTCTCGCCGAGCCCGGGCACGTCCCCGCCCTCATCCACTGCAACGCCGGCAAGGACCGCACCGGTTTCGCGGCGGCGGTCGTGCTGCTGACGCTCGGCGTCCCGCGCGCGACCATCGTCGAGGACTATCTCCTCACCAACCGCTTCACCCGCTCCACGACCCGGCGGCGCGTCTGGCTCGCCTTTCTCGCCTCGCGGCTGTCGGTCCGCCCGCGTGAGATGCGGGCGCTCCTCGAGGCACGCGCGCCGTATCTCCTGGCCGCGTTCGCGGCGATGGAGGAACGCCACGGAACGGTCGACGCGTATCTCCGCGACGCGCTCGGGGTGACGGAGGATCTGCGGGGGCGACTGCGAGCGGTGCTGCTGGAGTGATCGCGGCTCGGTACGACGGGCGTCGGCGCAGCGGCGACTACTTGACCGCGATCTTCCCCGCGTCGATGTCCGCGAGGAGATCGCGGATGCGCGCTTTGAGCGCGGCGATCTCTTTGGTGGTGAGGCCGAGCTGGATGCGGCCGGGGACGACGCGGGCGCCCTTGGTCGGAGCGATCGGGGCGGTGGGGGAGACGAGGCGGAACACGCCGCTCGCGTCGGCCTTCATGTCGAAGAGCGTCCCGAGGCGGTCGATCTCTTCCGTGGGCAGTGCGCGCAGCCGCGCAATCGGGTCGGCGCGGAGCCACGGCACGCGGATCTTGTTCCAGTTGCAGACGAAGAAGTTCCACGGGAAGCCTTCGAACGCGATGCCGTTGTCGACGGCGAAGATGCGCGGGTCGCTCGGATCCGTCGACTCGAGGAAGTTGCCGCCGCGACCGTCGCGATGATCGATCAGATACGTCACCAGGTTGAGGTCGGCGAGGTGCTGGGCGTAGTGCTCATCGGTCGCGATCCGATGCTCGTCGAGAAGATCGTCGGCCTCCTTCACGTCGTTCATCCAGATCGCCGCCAAGCCGAGCACGCAGGTCGTACCCGGTACCGTCGGACGCGCGTCGTGCACGATCGGCCGATACACGTCGACCGGGATGCAGCGCGGCACCGGCGTCGGCACGACGTAGTCCGCTTCGTCGAAGAGCCACCGTTGGATGACGTAGGCCGCGAGCTCCTTGCGCGGCGAGTTGTTCCAGCCGTCGAGCGTCTTCGGCGGAAACGGCTTCCACTTGATCTTGAGCGTCGATCCGTCCGCGAACCGCACCGTGAGGCGCGACGCGCCGGTGACGCCGCCGCCCGCGCTCTTCACCTCCGTGATGGTGAAGTCGTCGAACGCGAGCTTGAGGTCGAACACGGAGGGTGCCATGGGCCAGTTGCGCGGCAGCGCCTCCGCGTCGTGCTGCGCCGCTCCGAGGAGATACTGCGCCGCCCGATAGGTGAGCTGCGCGATGATCTCGCCGCGATACGCCGGCGTCGCCTCGGTGAAGACGACGAGGACGAATTGATGGCCGTCCGGGGCGCGCACGATGCCGGCGTCGGCGTAGTCGGGCCCCAGGTGCCGCTCTTCGCGTAGACCTCGAGGCCGGGAATGCGGGCGGCGCCGCCGGCGATGCGCTTGGCGAGGTGCGGCTGCTGCTTCGGGTCGCGGCGCATGCGACGGCGGACCGTGGCCGAGTCCTCGGGGGTCAGCGCGCGATCGGTCGCGAGGAGCGCCAGGAGCTTCGCCGTGCCGATCGCGGTCATCGCGTTGCGATTGGGGTATTCGCCGTCCGCGCTCGTGAGCCCGCCCTTCACCGTGCGGTCGCGCAGGAACTGGCGTCGCGGCCGACGAGGTCGCCGTCGCCGTCGTAGGTGGGGTTCACGCAATGGAGATCGTCGATGCCGAGCGTCTGCAGCCACCGCTTCACGACCTGACGGCGGTCGCGATACGTCGCGTACTCAGCGGCCGCGAGCTCCGGTCCGGGCGTGGTGTCGGTGAGGCGCGCGAAGACCTTCTGCGTCGCCGCATTGCTGCTCTCGCGGATCATCGCCTCGAGCTGCGCGTCGAGCCCGGGGTCGATCGTCAGTCGGCCCTCCTCCTGCCACGCGTACGCCGCCATCAGGTAGACGAACTTGATGACGCTCGCGGGATAGATCGGCAGATCGCCGCCGACGCTGCGCCAGTCGCGGCGGACCCTTCGTCGGTACGTCGAGCAACGCGACGCCGACCTTGGCACGGCGCAGCACCGGATCGCGCGCCGCCAGCGTCGCCATGGTGCGATCGAGGAACGTCTGCAGCTCGGGGTCGGGCCGGATGGTCGCGAGATACGCGCGCGCCTCCGACGCGGGCGGAGGAGGCGCGGCGGCGACGACGGTGCCGGTGCATGCCAGGAGCAGCACGGCGAAGGCGAACCGAATGCGTGTGTACATGAGCGCGGCACCATAGCGAAGAACCGCGCGCCGCGTCAGCAACCCCGGTGGCCGGTTTCTCCACCGAGTGATTTCCGCTAGAACCCGGCCCCCGACATGGAGGGGACGATGAAGCAGCAGTGGCGACGCGCGCTCGCGGCGGCTGGTGGTACTCGGCGGGGTGTTCGGCGCGGTCGCCACGGCGGCATTCCAGCGCTCCCGCCCTCTCGGCCGCGCAACAAGCAGACCCTGCAAGCGACAACTTCGCGCTCTGCGTCGCCAAGCTGAAGGGCCCGTACACCGAGAACTTCTGCGTCTGTCCGCGACGGCCAGAAGCTCCGGTGCGCAACGCCGAACGGCGCGGTCGGCATCGGCGTGCAAGGACGCCGGTCTTCTGCGCCGCCTTCCGGGCGCCCTGGGCCGAGGCGCTGGCGAAGCGAGCGCATGTACATCGCCAACATCTTCTCGCGCGACCTCTACCTCTGGGACACCTTCCCGAACCACAACGACCTGGTGCGCGGCTACATCCTCGAGAAGTACTTCATCGACACCAACCCGAAGCACAAGCTCGCGCCAGCTGCGCGCCTTCGGCGGCCTCTCCGGCGCCGAGTACGAGATCCCGGCGGCGACGCGTTCTTCGAGCGCTACCTCGCGCTCCGCGAGTTCAACGACAACGCGCGACTTCCTGCTCGCCTACGAGCTGCAGCGCGCTTCTTCGTCCGCGACGACCTCGGCCAGATCGCAGAAGGTGCGCGCCCTGGCGGTGCGCATCCAGCACGCGCGATCCCGAACTTCAAGCCGCTGCGCGACGCCGTGCACAACCAGATCTCCGCCGGTCTGATGCCCCGGTCTCGCCGCCTACCGCGCCAAGCTGCCCGGCGGGCGCGCCGCGCGATCAGGTCGACGAGCTCATCGCCGAGATCCAGAAGCTCACCGCGCTCGACGAGAGCGCGCTCGCGCCGCAGGTGCGCGCGCTCGCACGACGCCGGCGTGCGCGCGGACATGACGAGTCTCCTCCCGGCGCGACGACGCCGACCGGTCGACGCGATCGTCGCGCTCGGCAAGCTGATGGCGCGGCGCGCGCGAGCGCCGTGGCGGCGCGCAAGGTGACGCCGCGCCGACGCGCGCCGTCTGGTCGACCTCAACGTCACCGCGGCCAGCGTTCTCCAGCAGCGCGGCAGCGCGCTGCTCGCGAGCGGCGCGGCACTGACCGCGAAGCAGCACCTGCAGCTGCTCGGCGCGCTGACCGACGCGACCTACGGCGTCGGGCTGCTGAACGGCACGCGAGCGCGGCGCCGCCGCCGCCGCGCGTCGCACGACCTCGCTGCCGGCGCCACTCCCGACGCGCGCCGACTTCGCCGCGCGAGCTGCAGCGGCCGAGCGCGTCGTCGAGTGGGCGCAGGCCAACGCCGAGCTCGCCTTCGCCGAGGTGCTGGCGCCGTGGACGTTCCTCCTGCCCGACACGGCCGGCATCCGCGACGACATCCTGCGCGGCTCGCCGCTGCTCCTCTACGCCGCAGGTCGCGCGCCGCCTCGACGACTTCGCGGCCGGGCAGCGCAGCGCGTCCGCAGCACCGACCTCTTCGGCGCCGACGGTCGACAGCCGACGTCCGCGCGCTCAACCCCGGCCTCGCGCTCGGCCGGCTGCGCGTCGCGACCGAAGGACGGCGGCCTACACCCGCGACGAGATCGTCGCGCTGCCGCGAGACCCCCGCCGACCTCGATCCCGCCGCCGGCATCCTCACGCAGGGCGAAGGCAACGTGCTCTCGCACGTGCAGCTGCTGGCGCGCGCCCTCGGCATCCCCAACGTCGTCCTCGGCCCGAGCGCGTACGCTCGCCTCGCGCCGCACGACGGGCAGCAGGTCGTTCTTCATCGTCACCCCGGGCGGGCGCGTCATCATCAAGGAGGCGGCGGCGATGACGCCGACAGGACCGCGAGGTCTACGACGAGTACACGCGCAACCAGACGCGCAGCAGCCGACGGCAGCCTCGGCGGCCGGGCGGCGGCCGCGGCTCCACATCGACCGCGCCAAGATCGACCTGAGCAAGAAGCATGCCGATCGACCTGACCGCAGGTGCGCCGCAAGGACTCGGGCGTCTTCTGCGGGCCGAAGGCGGCCTACCTCGGCGAGCTCAAGCACGCTCTTCCCCGACCACGTCGCGCGCGGCATCGTGGTGCCGTTCGGCGCCTACTACGATCACTACCAGCACGCGGCGGTCGCCGTGCCCGGACAAGCTCCGCGGCTCAAGGCGTCGCGACACCCGGCGAGCCGCTGCCGACGTTCGTCGAGCGCACCTACAAGCAGTTCTTCGACGTGATGGTCCCGGCCAAGAAGAGCGAGAAGGAGCTCGCGACGTGGATCACGCCGCGGCTCGAGATCATCCGCTACTCCATCCGCCAGGCGCCGCTGTCACCCGGAGCTGCGAGCAGGCGATCCGCGACGGCCTGCGACGCGACGGGCTGCTGCACCGGAGCGGCAATCGAGACGCGTCGGCTGCTTCGTGCGCAGCGACACCAACGTCGAGGACCTCGACAACTTCAACGGCGCCGGCCTCAACCTCACGGTCTTCAACCGCAAGTCGCTCGACGACATCTACGACGGGTCTGAAGGAGGTGTGGGCGTCGCCGTTCGAGTTCCGCTCGTTCTCGTGGCGCCAGACGCTGATCGACGATCCGCTGTGGGTGCTGTCGTCGGTGGTCATCCTCGAGTCGGTGCCGAACGACAAGTCGGGCGTGCTGGTCACCGCCGACGTCAACTCCGGCGAGCCCGGGAAGATGACTGGTCGCGACCTCCGAAGGCGTCGGCGGCGCGGTCGACGGCACCTCGGCGGAGACGCTGCTCTGGTCGCCGCAAGGGCGTCGAGCTCGCTGACCCTGTTCAAGTCGCCGTGGAAGAACCAGCTCCAGCCCGGCGGCGGCAGCGCGATCGTGCCGGCGACCGGGCAGCGACACCGTGCTCGAGCCGAACGAGCTGAAGCAGATCGTCGCCGCCGGACAGAAGATCACCGACGACCTTCACGCCGGTGCTGGACCCGGCCGGCAAGCCGCGGCCGTGGGACATCGAGTTCGGCTTCGCCAACGGCAAGCTCTGGCTCTTCCAGTGCCGGCCGTTCCTCGGCAACGACGAGCTCAAGAACATTCCCGGCGCTCGCGCCGCTCGAAGGGCCGGCGCCGAGCGCGGACGCCGGACGAGCACGCTCTCGCTCGAGGAGATGTTCGAATGAAGACCGTCACGTCGGCGCTGATCGCCGCCGCTCCTCGTCCTGGCGTCGGCGCTCGCGCCCGCCGCCGGCGCGGCGCCGCGCTGGAGGCGAGCGACACGACCTGGGACGGCAGCGAGCCGCCGCCGGGCGTCTACTTCCATTGGTACGAGCCGTCCTTCTACACCGGCTTCGCGCCGCGCACGCAGGATCCGACCGCGTGTCCACATCGAGCTCTCGCGCGGCAATCAGGTGCGCGTCACGGTCGTGCTCGGCGACGCCGAGCTCGACGACTACCTCGGCGACCTCCTGCTGCGCCGCGAGATCTATCAGGAGCTGATCGACGCCAGGGTCATCGAGCTCACCACCAACAGCGAGTACGAGCGCTTCGTCGAGGCAGCTCGACCAGGCCGGCGTCGCGCGCGGCGGTCGCGGCGCGCGCGCAGCCTCGGCCGCCGACGGCTACCGGCAGAAGAGCATCGAGATCATGAGCGCGCTCAACCCGGAGCGCGTCTTCCACATCCAGCATGCCGCTCGCGACGGCCTGCGACGCCGCTGGCACGCGCGGCTCGACGGCGCTCGACTCCGCCGATCGCGACGGCGACGCAGCTCGACGCCGCCAACGCCATCCTTCCCGGCCGCATCGAATCTCTACGAATCAGCTCCGAGCTGCCGGCGACGGCGCGCTCGGCGCGCGCCGCCGACGCCGCCGCGCAGCGAGAGGACGACCCGGCCGGCTTCCGCGAGCAGACCCCGGCCTTCCTCGAGCACGCGACGCGATGGCCACTATCGCGTCGCGCGACGGCGCCGTCGAGGCGATCGAGTTCACCGCCATCTATCCCGCCGGCACGATCGAGGCGCACGACGACCTACAAGGGCGAGAAGCTGCCCGCCTTCGGCGTCACCGGCATCTGGCCGCTCATCCGCCGCACCAAGGACGCGGCATCACTCGGCATGGTCGACTACATCTCGCCCAACCCCGGCTACGGCTTCATCACCATGCTGCCGTACCAGTACGCCGGCGGCATCGCCTACAACGCCTTCCACAACGCCGGCGTGCGCTGCGCAGCTCGGCAGCACGCCGTTCCTGCCCGAGCGCCTGGCGCAAGGTGCTGGGCGAGCGCGACGGCAAGAAGCCCTACCAGAACCTCTGGATCGTCAGCCGCGGACCGACGTCGCACGGCTGCACGCGGCTCGCGCTCGGGGCACATGAGCGAGCTGCGCCAGATCGTCCCGACCGAATCGGACGCCCTGCACGCAAGGTGCAGACCTTCCGCAATCTGCCGCAGTGCTACGACGTCTTCGACATCGACGGCGACGGCACGGCCGCAGGTGATGGGCGTGCAGTACTATCTCGCGTACAAGAGCAACGAGCACACGCCGGTCGAAGTCGTACGTCACCAACCGGCGCGAGCCGTTCTACCGCTGGCTCTACGGCGACAACATCGAGCTCGGACCCGTCGGCAAGACGCGGCTCAAGGACGTGCCGGTCTGCCGCTTCGTCGGCCGCAAGGCGGTCGAGAGGGCGACGCTGCACGATCTCGCCGCTCTACGAGGCGACCTTCGCACCGGAGCCGATCCAATTCTATCGGATCAAGCCGTCGCGCCTCGACAGCGCGCCCGGCTTCGAGCTCAACCGCGAGTTGCGCAAGGTCGGCGCCGGACACACGCTCGACCGCGCTCGTCTGCTGCTCAAATAGCCACCCCCCACGGACGAAGGAGGATGACCATGCGAACGACGACGATGCGACGACTCGTTCCGGCGCTGGCGTTGCTGTGGGGTGCGGTCGCGGCGGCCCCGGTCGCGGCCAAGGACTTCGCCGCACCGGCGCTGGCGGGCGACCGGGCGCAGCCGGGGCTGATGGTCGAGGAGCCGCCCCGCTACGGCGTGTTCTACGACGAGCGCGAGCCGTCCTTCTACACGGGCTTCGCGCCGCGCACCCAGGATCCGGCGCGCCTCCACATCCACCTCGGGCGCGGCAATCAGCTGCGCGTGACCGAGGTGCTGTCCGACACCGTGATCCGCGAGTACACGCGCGACCTCGCCGAACGGCGCCGCACCTACCGCACGCTCATCGACGACGGCCGCCTCGAGCTCACGCAGAACACGAGCTTCGAAGAGTTCGAGCACCGGCTCGACGAGGCGGGGCTCGAGCGCATGGTGCGCGAGGAGTCGACGCTGACGCCGGACGCGCTCCGCGCCCGCAACCTCGACCTCCTCGCGACGCTGAATCCCGGCCGCGTCTTTCGGATCGCGATCCCGGTGCGAAAGCTGGTCGCGGCATGGGTGCGGACGCTCGGCGAGACGGCGGGGACGGAGCCCGGGCGCCTCGACGCCGGGCGCAAGCTCGATCTGCTGAACGCGCTCCTGCCGACACGGCTCTGGCTCGCCGAGATGCCGGCGGGCGCGTCCGCCGCCCTCGACGACCTCGTCCGCCGCGCCCCGGCGCGCGCCGACGACGGCGCCGGCATCGAGGCGCTGATTCCCGCGTACACGGCGCTGCTCGCGCGCGTGAGCGGCGACCGCTACCCCGTCCGGGACGGGGTCGTCCGCTTCGACGAGTTCACCGCCATCTACCCGGTCGGCACCGTCGCCGCGTACACCACGTGGAATGGCCATCGGATCCCGCAATATCCGACGCCGGGTCGGCGCGCGCTCACCAACCACCAGCGCTCGCTGGCTCGCGGATCACATCCCGACCGACGACTCCTACAGCTACTCGCCCTGGCTGCCGTACATGCACGTCACCCCGACCATGCACAACGCGATCCACACGCCCTGGTGGAAGATGGGCCCCCAAGACGCCCGCTTCCTGCCCGCGGCTTGGCGCGACGTGACCCGCGGGAGCCGCGACGGCCGGCCCTTCCGCAAGCTCTGGCTGCTCTCGCGCGGTCCGATGTCGCACGGCTGCACCCACCTCAACACGGGCCACATCGCCGAGCTGCGCCAGCTCCTGCCCGCCGACAGCGATCGCCTCTACGACGTCGACGTGTTCCTCACCCGCTCCGAGGACTACGACGTCTTCGACATCGACGGCGACTTGGTCCCCGAGGTCATGGGGGTCCGCTACTTCATCGCCTACTCGCTGACGGCCGGAAAACCGGACCGGCTGCGCGTGAAGAACGAGCGGCGCGCCTTCTACGACTGGCTCTACGGCGGCGACCTTTCGTACGAGGGCAACCAGGGCGTCTTCCGCGACGTCCACCAGGCGCGCTTCGTCGGCCGCGACGCCCGCGAAGGACGGAGCTACACGCACCTGGCGCTGCGCGAGGCCGACTACCAACCGGAGACGGTGCAGTTCTACCGCCTGGTCGACATCCCGTTCGCGCGCGCGCTCCGTCAGGTCGGCCTGCACGAGCCCGGCATCGAGGCGTTGGATCGCCGCATGGCCGCGGCCGTCCACGGCCGCGCGGGGACGCCACTCGATCGACAGGCCGCCGGCGGGATCGCCCACCGCCCCGCGTCGAGCGCCGACGTCTTGCGCGCGACCGCGGACGACGACGCGCCGGCGCCCCCGCACCGCCGGGCTCGCGGTCGGTAGACGATGCGCCAGGCGCCGTCGGGATCCCGAGGGCGGCGAGCGGGCGACGCCGGCGCACAGCTGCACCTCGTCGCGCGGCGCGGCCACCCGCCACTCGCAGCGTTGCTCCGACACGCGCCGGCCCGCTAGCACGGCGGACGTGAACGCCGCCGACCGCCGCCTCGTCGGCCTGCTCGGAGCCGCGATCTTCTTCGAGGGCTACGGGCGCTCGCTCGTGACGGTCGCCCTCGCCTACGTGGGCGCCGACCTCGGCGCGTCGTCGCCCGCGCTCTCCTACGCCCTCGCCGCCATCGCCCTCGGCTCGCTCGGCGTGCTCGTGCTCGGACCGGTCGCCGATCGCGTCGGGCGACGCCGTCTCCTGCTCGCGTGCATCGTGCTCTTCGCGATCTTCGGCGCGGGATCGGCATCGGCCCGGACGCTCGTGGCGCTCGTCGCCTGGCAGCTCGCCGCCCGCGTGTTCCAGGAGGGCGCGCTCTTCACGGCGGCGGTCCTCGCCGCCGAGGAGACGTCGCCCGCGAGTCGTGCCGCCGCCCAAGGCGCGCTCGGTACCCTGAACGCGCTCGGTACGGGGTTCGCGGCGCTCCTCCTCGCCGCGATCCACGTCATGCCGGGCGGCTGGCGCGGCCTCGCGCTCGTGAGCCTCGCGCCGCTCGCGCTCGTGCCGCTCCTCCGTCGCCGCTTACCGGAGAGTCGGCGGTGGCTCGCCCATCGCGGACCCCGACTCGCGCTACCGCCGCCCGCCTATCGCGGCCGCGTCGCGGCGACCCTGATCGTGGTCGCGCTCGCCATGAGCTACGACGTCGCGGCCTTTGCCTTCGTCACGTACGTGCCCGTCGCGCGTTATGGCTGGAGCGCCGCCGAGGTGAGCGCGATGTTCATCGGGGCCGGCGCGCTCGGGCTTCCGGGGTGGTCGCTCGGCGGGATGCTCGCCGACCGCCATGGGCGACGGCCGATCGGCGTGCTGTTTCTCGTCGGCCTCACGCTCGCCGAGCTCGCGTTCTTCCTCGGTGGGCGCTACGCCCTCTGGCCCGCCTTCGCGGCGATGGTGTTCTTCCAGGGCGGCAAGATGACGATCATCCGCGCCTGGGCGGCCGAGCTCTTTCCGACGAGCTTCCGCGGCGCGGCCGCCGGGTGGCTGACCGCCGCGGGTGCGCTCGGCGGCATGGGCGGCCTCGGGCTCGCGGGCGCGCTCGCGCCGCTCGTCGGCGGCATCCACGTCGCGCTCGCGATCGTGTCCGGCGCCGGCGTGCTCGCGGCCATGGCGGTGTTGGCGTGGCTTCCCGAGACGCGCGGGCTCGATCTCGAGACCAGCGCGCCCGAAGCGGCCGCCGGCGCCGCGTCGGGTCGCCGGCGCGCGGCCGCCGCCGAAGGCGCCGGCCGGCGCGTCACCTGAAGGGCTCGAACAGCTCCAGCATGTCGCGGAACGCGCGGTCGGCCGCGACCGGATCGTGGCGCGCGCCCTCGTCGCGCATGAAGGTGTGCTCGGCGTCGTAGATCCGCACGGAGAAGTCCACGCCGGCGTCCGCGAGCGCGCGGTGCACCGCGGCGCGACCGTCCTTCGGGATGTGCCGGTCACGCGTGCCCCAGACGAGCAGCACGGCGCCCGTGATCGCTGCGGCACCGGCAAGCGTCGGCGCCGTGCCGTGCGCGCCGCCGACGTCGTCGGTGTGGAGGCCCGTCGGATAGAAGCAGACGGTCGCCTTCACGACCGCCTCCTCCGCCGCACGAAGCGCGAGATGGCCGCCGATGCACCAGCCGCAGACGAGAAGACGCGTGGGATCGATCCCCGGGGCCGCCTGCATCCACGCGAGCACCGCGCGCCGGTCGGCGTCGAACCCGGCGAGCGTCATGCGCTCGGTGCTGTCCATCGCGAGCTGCCGATCGGCCTCGAAGGCCAGTGCGCGCCCGGCGGGCAGCACGCGGCCGAAGATCTCCGGCGCGACGACGACGAAGCCGTAGCCCGCGAGGCGTTGGCAGACGCGCAGGTGCGGCGGCGTCAGCTGAAAGATGTCGGAGTACGCGAGCACGGCGGGCCGGCGAGCGCCGGCGGCACCGGTCGGCCGCATCACGACGCAACGCACGCGATGGCCGTCCGCGGCCGGAACGTCGACGGTTTCGGTCGTCACGGTCATGGCGGGCGTCTAACGTGCTCGACGTGCACCTCGCAACCGCCCGCCTTGTGGCGGAAGCCCTCGCTCGCTACACGGCTCTCCGATGGACGAGCCGAGCGGCGTCGAGGTTCCCTATTCCGCGCTCTCGGACGACGCACTCACACGGCTCATCACGGAGTTCGTGACGCGCGCCGGCACGGACTACGGCACGGTCGAGCGGACGCTCGCCGAGAAGATCGCCGACGTCCGCCGCCAGCTCGTACGCGGCGAGGCCGCGATCGTGTTCGACCCCGCGAGCGAGACCGCCAATATCGTCGCCAAAGGACCCTGATCATGGAGATCGCCGTCGTCACCGGCACCAGCACCGGCATCGGCTACACGACCGCCCTGCACTTGGCGCGCAACGGCTACCGCGTCTTCGCCGGCATGCGCGACCTCGCGAAGGCGGACCCGCTCCGCGCGGCCGCGGCCGCCGAGCGCTTGCCGCTCGAGGTGATCGCGCTCGACGTGACGGCGACGGACTCGGTCGGCACGGCATTCGCGACGGCCGCCGCCGCCGGCCCGGTGGACGTGCTGGTCAACAACGCCGGGATCGGCGGCGCGACGCCCCTCGAGCTGACGCCCGAGGACGAGCACCGGCGCATGTTCGAGACCAACTACTTCGGCGCCGTGCGCTGCATCCAGGCGGTGCTGCCGTCGATGCGCGAGCGGCGCCACGGCGCGATCGTCAACGTCACGTCGGTGGCGGGGCGTTGGGCGACGCCGAACCAGATCCCCTACTCCGCCTCCAAATGGGCCCTCGAATGCCTCGGCGAGGCGCTCGCCCACGAGGTGCGTCGCTTCGGCATCCGCGTCGTGAACGTCGAGCCCGGCGTCATCATGACGAAGATCTTCGAGAACTCCGCCGAGGCGACGCGTTACGACAAGACGTCGCCGTATCGCGACGTCATGCGGCGGAACGGCAAGATGTTCGCCGCCGGCTTTCGCGCCGGCGCGCAACCCGAGATCGTCGCCGCGACGATCCTCGCGGCGATCACCACGCCGACCTACCGCCTGCGCTGGCCCGTCGGCGACGACGCGGTCGGCTTCGTGACGGGCCGGCCGAAGATCACCGACGAGGACTGGGTGGCCATGGGCGACGAGCTCTCCGACGAGGAATACGGCCGCCGTTTCCGCGAGTACTTCGGCATCCGGCTCTGATCCGCGCAACGGAAGACCGCCGAGGCCGGCGCGAGCCGTTCGCGACCGCGCGGAGATCGTCGCTCACGGCAGCCTGAGGCGAGGGAGGAGCATGTCGATGCCGCGGTTCGACGGGTGCGCGTGGTCGGCGTAGAGCGCGAGCGGCGCGAACTGCGAACCGCTCGCGCGGCGCTCGGCGTTGGTGACGTCGAGGAAGTCGACGACGGTGAACCCCGACGCGCGCGCGAGCGCGAGCAGCCGGCGCTTCTCGTCGTGATAGCTCGGGAAGTTGCGGTGCGTATGGCCGCGAATGCGCGTGACCTCGGGCACGGAGTTGTAGATGTAGGGGGCGTAGACGAAGGTGACCTGAGCGATCTGCTCCTGGGCACGGAAATCGTCGAGCCAGCGCATCAGCGCCTCCGGCGTTCCGTACGGCGCGCCCGGGTCGAAGTCGTTCTCGCAGAACACGTAGATCAGCCGGCGAATGTGCCCGTGATAGCGCGGCGCCGCTCGCTGCAGGGCGCAGACGATGTCCGCCGCCGCCGCGCCCCCGATGCCCAGGTTGACGTACTCGCGTGCGGCATCGTCGGCCTGGAGGCGGGAGGCCATCGTCTCGCCGTCGTCCAGCATCATGCCGTCGGCGACGCTGTCGCCCGCGACCAGGACCTTGTCGGGTGACGACACGCGCGGCAGCGTCAGCCGCTCGCCGTATTCGTTCGTGGTGAGGTGCACCTGCCGGACCCCGTATTGCTCGAAGAAGCGGGTCACGGCGGGGGGCAAGGCGCGGTCGGCGTCGTGGAAATAGGTGATTTGATCGAAGGGGTTGTACAGATTCGAGCGCAGGTACGACATCGTCTTGCGCAGGTTCGCCTTCTGCACCAGGCACCCGTTCTCGGTGGCATTGATGGCAGCCACGTCGCTGCTGACCGCGGCAAACGGTCCATTGCCGAGGCCGACGCCGTTGGCGCGGAACGCCGGGAAGAGGCGCGAGAGCTCCCGGGCATCGGTGATCATCTGCACGCTCTCGTCCTGCGGGGCGTGGTCGCCGAACCAGCGCAGATAGAGGTCGTAGGCGAGGCTGGTGCGATGCGCGAGCGAGTAGATCCCCTCCCCGAGCACCCACGGCACCGCCACGCCGAGCACCCCGACCAGAGCCACGACGCCCACCCGCTTGACGATCTTCACCATCAGGGATCCATGCGTGGTTCGAGGCATTTCCTCAAGCGCAGGTGTATGGAGCCGGTTCTCCCCGTGCCGGCCTTCGGGTGCTATCCGAAGAGCCGCATGCTCGACCGCGACGACCTCCGGAAGATCACCGCCACCACCCTCGCCCACTACGACGAGAGCGCGGCGTCCTTCTGGGAAGGGACCCGCGACCACGACGTCAGCCAGAACATCGAGGCGTTGCTGCGCCATCTCACGCCGGGCCGGCGCCGCATCCTCGACTTCGGCTGCGGACCGGGCCGCGATCTCGCCGCGCTGACGGCCCTCGGGCACGAGGCCGTCGGGCTCGACGGCGCCCGCAGCTTCGTGACGATGGCGGCGCGCCGCACCGGGTGCGAGGTGCTGCACCAGGATTTCTTGGCGCTCGACCTCCCGCCCGGCTCCTTCGACGGCGTGTTCGCGAACGCGTCCTTCTTTCACGTGCCGGCTCAGGAAGTGCCGCGCGTGCTCGGCGAGCTGCGTGCCGCGCTTCGACCCGGCGGCGTCTTCTTCAGCTCGAACCCGCACGGGGCGAACGAGGAGGGCTGGAACCGCGGCCGCTACGGCACCTTTCTCGACGCGCCGACCTGGTGTTGCCTGGTGACGGCGGCGGGATTCACGGAGCTCGAGCGCTACTACCGTCCCGCGGGCCTGCCGCGGGCACAGCAGCCGTGGCTCGCCACCGTCTGGCGCAGGGGCTAACCTCGATGTGACAGAAATTTCACGGTGAACACCGCTCTCGCTCGCACCAGAGCACGCCATCCGTGGCCGTGCTCGCGCACCGCAATGCTCACATACCATGACGGTATGCTCCGCTTGCGCCGCGCTGCGCTCGACCACGGCTGACGCACTCTGGCGCGTTTTCCCTCGCGAAACTTCTGTCACATCGAGGCTAATACCGGACCGGAAAGGGGACCGCGGTGGTCGTCATCACGGGGAGCTATCAGGGGCAGCTGCGTTGCCAGGCGGTCCATGGCCCGTCGGGCACGACGCTCGTCACCGACGCGCCGGCCGACAACCTGGGACGCGGCGAGATGTTCTCCCCGACCGACCTCGTCGCGACCGCGCTCGGCACGTGCATCGTCACGACGATGGCGATCGTCGCGACGCGCCGTGGGATCGATTTCTCCAGCGCCACGTTCCGCGTCGAGAAGCACATGGCGCTCGACCCGGTGCGACGGATCGGACGCCTTCCCGTGACCATCCGCATGTCGGCGACGATCTCGGCGGAGCACCGCGCCGTCTTGGAGCGCGCCGCGCACACCTGCCCCGTGCACAAGAGCCTGCACCCCGACGTCGACGCTCCGATCCACTTCGTCTACGAGTGAGCGGTGCCGGAGCCCTACTGCTTCTGAGCCGATGAACGAACGCGCGTCGTGCGGATCGTGGAGGTCGGTGCGACGCGCACTGACACGAGACAAGTCGTCGGAGCGCGCCGCGCGGCACAGCCTAAGGCGATCGCCATCCCTTGACGAGAATTTCGAGTCACAGCTTGCGCCACAATGGCGCAGCCGTGCTCCGCAACGCACTTCTCGATTGACGCTCGTGCGTGAGCGGTGGTAGCGCCGGCTTCATCTTCGCCTGCCCGTGATTGGAGGAACCTCGATGCCATCACGCCTCGTGCTGACAGCAAGTTTAATTCTCATCCTCGTCACCGCAGCCGCCGCCGCCGGCCCGGGCGACCTCGATCCGACGTTCGGCGTGGGCGGCGTCGTGACGCCGGCGTACTTCGGAGGCAACCTTCGCCGGCAAAGCGACGGCTCGGTGCTCTTCTCGACCTCGACCCCAATGGGGCTCCGCCGACTGACCGCTGCGGGCGTACTCGATTCGAGCTTCGGAATTGGCGGCCTCGCGCCCTTAGTCGCCTTTGCGCACTTGATGGTCGTGGCTCCCGACGACACGATCGTCATCGGCAGCTCCACGAATGACATGAGCAACGCGAACACCATTACGTTGCAGCGTTTCGATGCCGACGGCACACCCGACGGAAGCTTCGGGAGCGCCGGCGTCGTCGTCGCGAACGTCCCGTTGAGCGTCAACGGATACCCGCGTGATCTGCTCGTGCAACCGGACGGGGCGGTGTTGGTGTCGGGAGAATCGTATCTGCCCGCGGGGCCCACAGGGTTCATCCTGCGATTCCTGCCGACCGGCGACCCCGATGCGAGCTTCGGATCGAACGGCCTCGTGACGTTCCCGGGCGGAGGAGTGCAAGGGATTGCGCGACAGACCGACGGCGCGATCGTCGCCGCCGTGACGCCCCTTGGCATCGCTCTCGACCCACGCTGGGTGCTGGTGGCTCGCTTCGACCAGAACGGCGTCCCGGACCCGACGTTCGGGGCGGGTGGAGTGGCCAAGGTCAGCATGATCACCGATCCGAGGCCTGCGTTCTTGGCTGGCGTCGGCTCAAGTGTCGACAGAGTGGCAGTCGACCCCGACGGTCACATCCTCGTCCTGGGAACTTCCGAGAGACAATTCATGGCTCGTTTGCTGAGCGACGGTACGATCGACTCGTCGTTCGGGTCGAAGGGCTTCTACGTTCCTCCCAATGGCGACCTTGGACTCGCGAGCATCCCGGGGTTCGACTCCGACGGTGCCATCCTCCTCCCAGCCAGCCGGGGTGCCCTCGACAATTTCAATTCGCCCATTACCGTGCCCGCCGTCCTCCGTTTGCGTTCGAATGGCGCGCCCGACCCGGGATTTGGGAGCTGCGGGTTCGGTTCGTTCGGGGGGCTTGCGCAGCCGGCGTACGATCCCGACACGAGCATCACGGCTCTCGGGGCCGGGATCTACGTCGGCACCTTCGGTCGCATCCTCGACGGCTCCGCCGACGTGAGCGCGGAGCCCGATGGCGACGGCGACGGCATCCCCGACGCCTGCGACAATTGTCCGACCGTCGCCAATCCGAGTCAGGGCGACCGCGACGGCGACGCGATCGGTGACGCCTGCGACGTCTGCACCAATCTCGGCGAGCGGCTCGCTGCGAAGGGCAAGATTCAGGTCGGGAAGCTCGACAAGGCTCTCGGCGTTCAGAGCGCGAGCCTCGGCGGCGAATTCGTGGTGGCGGACACGCCCGCCATCGACCCGATCGCCGACGGCATCCGGCTCGTGCTCACGGATCTCAACGTGTTCGACTCGCGCCGGACCGACACGCTGCTCGACGTGGCGATCCCGGGAGGCGCGCAAGACCCCGTCACCAAGGTCGGGTGGAAGTCGAACAAGCCCGGAACGGCCTTCACCTACTCGAACAAGCTCGGCTTCCAGG
The DNA here is from genome assembly GCA_963774015.1 of uncultured delta proteobacterium. Lineage (GTDB taxonomy): Bacteria > Desulfobacterota > Binatia > UTPRO1 > UTPRO1 > UTPRO1. The sequence goes on along the minus strand of CAVZDH010000008.1, from coordinate 205,417 downwards.
GTTTCACGAAAGTCGTGGTGAAGCTCAACAACAAGGTCCCCGGGCAACGGACCGTGAAGGTGACGGCCAAGGCGAAGAACCTGAGCCTGACGGCGGCGGAGTTCAAGTACGGCACAATCGCGGCGGGGGCTTTCGTCCAGTTCGTTCCCGGTTCGGACGAGATCTGCGGGCAGTGGGACTACGTCGGATGTCCGAAGTCGTCGCCCGCGAAGGTGCTTTGCAAGACGACGCTGGACTGAGCGCGAGCGCCCGCGCGACGCGCTGCCGGTAAACCCTCGGCATCATCGGGTGAATGACTGCTCCAGTTGAAACGGTCAGGCCCGCTCAGACCGGCGGCGCCGCCGTCGCGTCGAGGCCGAGGGCCGTCCGCATCGCCTCGATCTCCGCGAGCTTGGCGGCGAGGAGCGACCAGTCGTCGGCCGTCGCGATCGCGTCCCAGATCGCCTCGACCTCGTCGATGAGCAGCGTGCACGGGCGCGGGCGCTGGTAGTAGGAGAGCGCGAGCCGCTCCGGCGCGGTCGGCGCATAGGCGTCGAGCCGTTGCCGCATCGCCTCGAAGGCGGCACCTCGGTAGTGCTCGGCCGCCGGTCCGGCGAGCGCGCGCGGCGCGCTCGCGGCGCCGCCCCACCAGTCGAAGAAGAACTGCTCGTAGCCGATCCGGCTCTCGGCGAGGAAACGAAAGACGGCGGTGCCGAGGGCCGCGTCGTCGTCGGGACCCCGCGCCACGACGCCGAGGCGCGCCAGAAAGCGCGTCACCAGCGCCGCTTCGTACTCGGGCTCGAAGCGCGCGAGTGCCGACTCCAGGCTCGCGCGCGCGCCGACGTGCGAGAGAGCGCGCGCGAGCTGCTCGAGGTTCCACTCGACGATCGCCGGCTGGCGCCCGAACGCGTAGAGCCCGTGATGATCGAAGTACGCCGCGGTGAGCTCGGGGTCGTACGTCGGCAGAAAGCGGTAGGGCCCGTAGTCGAAGCTCTCACCGGTCACGTTCATGTTGTCGGTGTTGAGCACGCCGTGGACGAATCCGGCCATCATCCAGCTCGCCGCAAGCCAGGCGCTCCGGCGCACCACCGCCTGCAGGAACGCGGCCGGCGTGTCCGGGACCTCCGCCCCGGCGAGCCCCGGGAAATGATGGCGCGTCGTCCAGTCGAGCAGGCGCTGCAGCTGCGGACGCTCGCCGAGGAACGCGCAGCGCTGGAAGGTGCCGAAGCGGACGTGCGAGTGGCCGAGCCGCACCAGCACCGACGAGCGCGTCGGCGAGGGCTCGTCGCCGCGAAAGAGCATCTCGCCCGTCTCGTAGAGCGAGAGCGATTTGGAGGTGTAGACGCCGAGGGCCTCCAGCATGGCGGTCGCAAGCACCTCGCGAACGCCGCCCTTCAGCGTGAGCCGACCGTCGCCGTCGCGCGACCACGGCGTCCGGCCGCTGCCCTTGGTGCCGAGGTCGAGCAGGCGATCGTCCTCGCCGTCGCGCAGCTGTGCGAAGAGGAACCCGCGGCCGTCGCCGAGCTCGGGGTTGTACACGCGGAACTGATGGCCGTGGTAGCGGAGCGCGAGCGGCTCGGCGAGGTTGCCCGGCAGCGGCGTGAACGCCGCGAAGTGCCGCTCCCATTCGGCGGCGTCGAGCGTGCCGAGACCGACGCGCGCCGCCCAGCGCTCGTCGCGGTGGCGCAGCACGTGGCGGGGAAAGCGCGCGGGCACCACGACGTCGAAGAAGTCCGGCCCGAGCGCGAGGATCGCGGGCTCGGGCCGATACTGCGGCGCGACCGGCATGCGCTCGACCGACGGACCGCGAACGCTCAGCCGGCGGCGAGCGCCTGGCGCCCGGCCTCGGTCAAGACGAACGTGCCGTCGTCGAAGACGACCAACCCGTCGCCCACCAGCCCCTCCATCAGCTGCGAGAAGGCCTGATGGCCGGCCTGGTAGAAGAGGAGACTGTGCGTGTGGAGCTCGCGCATCGGCAGCGAGCCGCCCTGCTTGGCGAGAAATGCGAGGAGACCGCGGCGCGCGGTCGGGACGTCGGTAGCCATCGCCGACGTCTAGCACATTCGCCGCGGCTCGCACGCCGAGCCCGCTTCGTGCTGTAGAGAGCCCATGCCCCCGCTCAAGATCGACGCCCCGCTCCTCGTGAGCGATTTCACCACCGTCGCGGCCGAGGCCCGCGCGCTCGAGGCGCTCGGCTACGACGGCGCCTTCACCTTCGAAGGCCCGCACGACCCGTTCTTCCCGCTCGCGTTCGCCGCCGAGCACACGACGCGGCTCGAGATCGCGACCGCGGTCGCGATCGCGCCGCCGCGAAGCCCGATGCAGCTCGCCCACACCGCCCACGACCTGAACGTGCTCGCGCGCGGCCGCTTCATCCTCGGGCTCGGCTCGCAGGTGAAGGCCCACATCGAGAAGCGCTACGGCTCCGTATGGTCGCAGCCGCTCGCGCGCATGCGCGAGTTCGTCCTGGCGCTGCGCGCGATCTGGCGGACGTGGAACGAGGACGTGCCGCTCGACTTTCGCGGCGCGCTCTATCGTCACACGCTGATGACGCCCTTCTTCCACCCCGGTGCGAGCCCGTACGGACCACCGCGCGTCTTTCTCGGCGGCGTCGGCCCCGCCATGACGCGCGTCGTGGGCGAGGTCGCGGACGGGCTCGTCGTGCATCCTCTGCACAGTCCCACCTTCCTCCGCGACGTGACGCTGCCCGCGCTCGCCACCGGCTTCGCCGCCGGCGGACGGCGTCGCGACCATTTCACGATGGCGTGTCAGGTGCTGGTGATCACCGGTTTCGACGAGGCGACGTATCGGCACGCCGAGACGACGACACGGATGCAGCTCGCCTTCTACGCCTCGACGCCGCAGTACCGCGTGGTGCTCGACGCCCACGGCTGGGGCGATCTGCAATCCGAGCTGCATCGGCTCTCCCGGGAGGGTCGCTGGCTGGAGATGACCGGGCTCGTCGACGACCGCATGCTCGCCGCCTTCACGGTACGCTGCGAGCGTCCGAGCGAGCTCGCGGCCGCGCTCGGCGCACGCTACGGCGGGCTCGCCGATCGCCTCGCGATCATCTGCCATGCCGAGCCGCATCGCGCGCATCCCGACGCCTGGGCCGAGGTGCTACGCGCGATCCGCCGCGCGCAGGGTGAGTAGCTTCCGGCAGTCGATTCTCGTAGCGTGCGACGCCTAAGGAGGAGAGAACCTCATGCGATTGTCGAAGACGTTGATCGTCCTGCCCGTGCTCGCGTTGCTCTCGATGGGCTGCGCACCACGGCATCCCTGCATGGACCCACACGGCGGACCCTGCCACGGGAAGCCGGGCATGGGCATGATGATGATGCACGGTTGCGGACCGGACGCCTGCTTCTACAAGAGCCGCTGCTTCTCGAACGGCGCCGTACGCTCCAACTCCGGCGTCTGCCAGGCGTGCAGCGGCGGCAAGTGGACGGAGGCGAGCGGCTGCGCGGAGCACCACGGTTGCGGCGAGCACCACGGTTGCGACGGGCATCACTGCCCGGGTTGCGCCGGCAAAGCCGGGATGAAGTCCGCTCCTTGCGATCATCCGTGCATGCATGACGGTCGCGGCCCTGGTCCGCGTCCGAAGCGCTGAGTCATTTCACGCACCGCTGAGTCATTTCACGCAACGTTCGATTCGGGCGATCGGAATCATCGTACGCGATGCTTCCGATCGCCCGTCTTTTTGAAACCGACTTTCGTTTTCGCGTGCGCCGAACGACGCGCGTGTGCTAATCGACGTGCCGTTCAACCCACTGCAGAACGCACGAGGTGACACCATGTCGACGCGGAATCCCATCCTTTCAATGACCCTCGCTGCCGGCGCGCTCCTCTTGGTGAGCGGCATCGGCGCGTATGCGCAGCTGCAGACCGGCGGCCAGCAGACCTGCTTGAACGCCGTCAACAAAGACGGCGCCGCCGTCGCGAAGACCCAAGGGGCCGAGCACGTCGCGTGCGTGAAGAACGCGGGCAAGGGCAAACTCACCGGCACCGCGCAGGCGTGTCTCACCGCCGACGCGAAGGGCAAGGTCGCCAAGGCGACGGGCAAGACGACGGCCGACGCGACGAAGTCGTGCGGCACGGCGCCGAGCTTCGGCTTCACGAGCGCCGCCAGCGTGAACACCGCCGCGCAGCAAGCCGAGCTCGATCTCGTCGGCGACGTCTACGGCATCGACCTCGACGCGGCGATCATCAGCTGCGCGACGAGCAAGGCCGGCTGCGCCTGCCAGCAAAAAGTCTCCAAGGGGGTCGAGACCCTCGCCACGGTGAAGCTCGCCACGTTCGTGAGCTGCAAGAAGTCCGTGTTGAAGGCGGGAGCGACGTCCTCCGCGGCGCTCGTCGCGTGCGTGAACGACGCCGGCACCGTCGGCTCGATCCAGAACGACGGCAAGCAGAAGAACGCCAAGGCGCTGACCAAGCTGCAATCGACCGTCACCAAAGCCTGCGACGCTCCGAGCGTGACGAGCGGCGCCTTCCCGGGCGCGTGCACCGCGCTCACCGGATCCGCGCTCGGGACCTGCCTCGATCGCGTGGCGCGATGCCGGGTGTGCCAGGCGATCAACGAGATGGACGGCCTCTTCGTCAATTGCGACCTCTTCGACGACGGCAGCGCCGACGTGACGTGCCTCTCCGGCACGGGCCCGACGCCGACGCCCACCCCGACCTTCACGCCCGACCCGACGCCGACGCATACGCCAGGCACCGTCCTCAAGGGCTCGCTCACCGCGACGGCCGGCCGGTTCAACTACAACCTGATGGTCGGTCTGCCGGGCGCGAACGCCGCCTGCAATGCGGCCTTCACGGGGACGCACGCGTGCACGTACGCCGAGCTCCAGAACGCCGAGACGGCGGGTGACCTCATCGGCTTGAAGGACACCGCCAACAACGCCGTCACCGCGTTCTGGGCGATCGACAACGCGCAGCCGCCGCTCCAGCAGTGCCAAGACGACACGCCCGGCACCGGCACGTTGCTGAATTGGGAGTACCCGACGGCCCACACGGGCTCGCGCGGCCAAAAGGTGACCCTCACCAACGCGACCGGCGTCCTCGGATCGCTGCAGTCGAGCCTGCAGTGCAACTTCTCCTCGGCCTGGGTCGGCTGCTGTCTGTGAGCTTCGCGGCGTCGCCGGCACGCGCGTGTCGGCGACGCCTCACTCGGTCGACGCTGGCCGTCGCGGTCGCACTGGCAGTCGTCCCCCGCGTCGCCGCCGCCGCCGAATCCGTCGCGCCGCGGTGCTCGACGGCAGGCAGCGGGTGGTGCATCGCGCGCCGCTTCCCCGGCACCATCGAAAAAGGCGAGCTCGGCTTCCGCTTCGGCGAGCCGCTCGACGTCGACGGCGACGGGCACGCCGACGTCGCCGCGGGCTCACGCTTCAAGCTGCAGCAGGGCACCCAGTTCAACGGCGTCGCGTCGGTCTGGTCCGGTGCCGACGGTCGCCTGCTCCGCGAATGGGACGGCGAGTGGCCCGACGGTCTCTTCGGTCACTGGGTGATGCCGATCGGCGATCTCTCCGGCGACGGCCTCGCCGACGTGATCATCGCCGCGCCGCACGGACGCGTCGGCGGCACGTTGCGCGGCGTCGTGGTCGCGCGCTCGCCGAAGACCGGCCGGGAGATCTGGCGCCAGGACCGGATCGAGGGGGAGAACCTCGGATGGGACCTCGACCTCGCCGGCGACCGGAACGGCGACGGTTTCACCGACGTCTTCGCCGGCGCACCCACCGAGGAGGCCGGTCGCGTGTATCTCCTGAGCGGCAAGGACGGCTCGATCCTCCGTACCTACGCGCCGCACACCGCCGGCGGCTCGTTCGGGTGGTACGTCGCGGAGATCGGCGACGTCGACGGCGACGGGCGCGCGCGATCTCGCGGTCGGCGGACCGTCGGCCGTGAACGCTCACGGGGCGCGGGTCGGTGCCGCGTGGGTGCTTTCCGCGGCCACCGGCAAGGAGCTCCGCCATTGGGAGGGAACCGATCCGCGCGGCGGGTTCGGCGGGGTCGTGACGGGACTCGGCGATCTCGACGGCGACGGCATCGGCGAAATCGCCGTGGCGGCGCCCGCGACCGAGGATCAGACGCGGACGCTCCCCGGTGAGATCCACGTCTATTCCGGACGCTCCGGGAAGGAGCTCCGACACTGGGTGGGCACGCAAGCCGGCGAGCTCTTCGGGCGCATGGTCGTCGACGTGGGGGACCTCGACGGCGACGGCGTACGCGACGTCGGCATCGGTGCGCCCTGGTATCGCCGCGGCGACGCCGACAAGGTCGGCAGGCTCGAGCTGCGCTCCGGCCGCACCGGGCGCGTTCTCGCGACGCTCTTCGGCGACGGCGCCGAATCCTGGTTCGGGTGGCACGTTCGGCGCGCGCCCGATCCCGACGGCCACGGCCGCCCGACGCTCCTGATCGCCTCCTTGCGCCAACCGGTCGACGGCAAGATGCGCGTCGGCGTGCTCGACCTCTACGTGCTCCGCCGCGCCGACCGCGGCGGCGGGCGTCACGGAATGAAGACGCGCGGGGCGCGGCGCAGCGCCATCAAGTAGACGCGCAACGCCCCCTGATCTCGAAGCGACAGTCCCTCGAACGCCGCGCGGGCGGCGGCGCCCTCGCCGTCGTGGCCGGCGATCGCGTAATCGAAGCTCGGCGCGCGGCCGTCGTGGAGATACGGCGCCGAGTCGGCGACCCCCCAGAGCCGCGGCGTCAGATACTCCTGCAACGCGACGCCGCGCTGCACGTGGCGCGCCGCGTTCGCGGGACCCATGTCGTGGCGCTTCAAGTCGCTGAAGAGCCACACCGGATAGCCGCCGACGGCGGCGTCGTAGCGCAGGCCCGGTTGCCGCATCTCGCGCGCGAGATCGATCGGCGGCACGCCGTCGATCGTCAGCATCGGGCTCGTGAGGACCAGCATCGGCACGTGACAGCCGGCACAGCCGAGCTGGTGGAACTCCTCGCGGCCGCGCTGGAAGTCGTCGGCGAAGCTCGTCGTCGTGGGAGCGGCGAGCACCGCGGCCGGCGCCGCGAGCTGACGATTCTGGATGAGCGGCTCGACGATCGGCATCTCGAGGAGGCCCAGGTGCACCGTCAGCGCCGTGAACGGTCCGGGACCGAGCTCGTGACGGACGCCGTCGCCGTCGGGATCCGCAGGGTCGGCGCCGTCGCCGAGGAGCGCGCGCTCCCCGCGCGCCACGAGCGCGTCGCTCTGGATCCCCAGGTGGACCTGTAGCGCCTCGGCCGCAAAGTCGGCGAACGTCGCGAGCGTGCCCTTCCATCCGAACGGCTTGACGACGAGATCGGCGTCGACGCCGCGAACGCCGGAGGTGTCGAGCGCCCCGTCCCGGCCGGCGCGCAGCACGCCGAAGTCGATGCCCTTCGCGGTGAGCCGCAGCTCGCGATCGCCGCCGGTGCGCGCGGCGTCGCGCACGAGACCGGCACGCTGCGCTTGCAGGTCGCGGCTCATCTCCGCCGCGAGCGCCTGCACCACGCCGAGGCCCGCGAGCGCCGGCGGATTGCGCTCGTCACCACTCGTCGGGCGCTCACCGTCGCCGTCGAGAAACGCGCCGTCGGTCTCGGCACCGGCGCCGTTCGGACCGCCGACCCAATGGCACGACGGACACGCGAGCGTTTCCGGACCGCCGAGCTCGCCGGCGTGGACGCGGCGAAAGGGACCCCGCGCCGAGGTCCGCGCCGGGCCGCCGCCGAGACCGTCGGCATACGCGTACTCGTGCTCGAAGAGCAGCGCGCCGAGATCGTCGAGGTCGGCGATGCAGGCGTCGCCCGCCGCGAGCCGCTTCGGGTCGAGCGCGGCGTGGACGTCGCGCAGGAACGCGCCGGGCAGCGCCGCTTCGCGAAGGCGGAGCTCGTGGCGGCGTTCCTCCTCGCGATGCGCCGCGCGCGCCGCTTCGAGACCGAGCGGCGCCGGTCGGCGCGATCGTCGGGCAGTCGGCGCGCCAGGACGGCGCGTCCTCCGCGGTGGTCGCGGCACGACATGCGGAGAGACCGAGCGTCGCGATCAACACCAGCACGGCCCACGGCGGCCGTCGTCCGACGCGTGCCGTCATGGCGCGAAGAGCTTCGGCTGGCGCGACAGCGAGGCCAGGAAGACGCGGATCCCGGCCCGCGCGCCCTCGTCGAGCGCCAGGTAGGCGTCGCGCGCGGCGGCCGCCTCGCCGCCGTGCAGCACGATCGCATCGTCGATCGTCGGCGCGCGGCCGTCGTGCAGGTAGGGCGCCGTGTCCGCGAGTCCCCAGAGCGGACGGGTCAGGAACACCGACGCGGGAATGGTGCCTTGCGGCGCCGGGCTCGCCAGCGCCTCGCCCATGTCGTGCCGCTTCAGGTCGCTGAAGAGGTGCACGAGGTAGGTCGTCGGCGTGCCGCCGTATTTGGGCTCGATCTTCGGACCGTCGCCGTCCTTGACGACGTCGACCACGAACGGTCGCGCCTCGGCAGCGGCGGGCTGGCGAACGTCGAGCTTCGGATCGAGGAGCTCGAGCGTCGGCACGTGGCATCCGGCGCACCCGATCCGCTCGAACTGCGCGCGCCCCGCGGCGAACAAGTCGAGCAACCCGGGATCGTGCGGCGGCCGCACGACCGGCGTCTCCAGCTGCGCGAGGTAGCCGACGACGGTCGTCAGCATGCCCGAGTCGATCTCCAGGCTGACGCCGTCGCCGTCGAGGTCGTCCCACGGGCCGGTGCCGTACGGCGCGGCGTCGAGCGTCCCGTCGCGCACCGCGAGATGGATGCGCTTCGAGATGAGCCCCTGATGGATGTGGAGCGATTCCTCGGTCATGTCGCGGAGCGTGGCCTGATGCCCCTTCCACCCGAACGGACGCACGACGAGGTCGGCATCGACGCCTTCGACCCGGCTGCGATCGAGCGTGCCGTCGGCTGCCGGCGACCACGCGCCCGAAGGCCACGCCCTTGGCGGCGAGCGGCTGCTCGACGGACGTCCCTGCTCCGCGCCGTCGCGAGCGCGGCGGTCGCTTCGGCCTGCAGCTCACGCGTCATCTCGCGACCGAGAATCTCGATCGGCCCCATCCCGAGGAGGTGGGGCGCATTGCGTTGATCCGCGCTGCTCGTCCGTTCGCCGTCGCCGAAGAAGAACCCGTTCTGCGTCTGCGTTCCGGCGCCGTCCGGGCCGCCCTTGGAGTGACAGCTGAAGCACCCGAACGCGTCGGGACCGCCCATCCGTCCGTCGTGCACGCGCCGGAGCCGGGGCGTGTAGTTCGGAGCGTGACGATCCGGGCTGCCGTGCCCCCAGCCGTTCTCCGGACGAAACGCGTAGCCGAAGAACTCGTCGCCGACGATGAACAAGGCGTCGATGCCGATCGTGCGGCGCTCGAAGACCGTCTCGGTGAGGGTCGCGTGCTCGATCAGCTCGCCCGGATCGCGCGCGTCGAGCACGCGGTCGAAGCGCTCACGCGCGCGGAGGTCGACGGCGCGCTGGAGGTCGCGCAACAGCTCGGGATCCTCCGGCACAGCCTCGTCGTGCACGTGGAGGGTCGTGAGCCACGCCGACACCGGGGGCTCGGCCGCGCGCGGAGTGGGCCGCGCCTGGAGCCCGATCGCGGCGAGGACGAGGCCGCCCGCGCCGACGGCGCCGACGAGGGCGCGCCGCCACCGCCGGTCCGGAGCACGCATGGCCATGCCGCGGTCCTAACATGGACCCGCGCGGCAAGAACACACGGGAATCGGCGCGCTCAGGCGATCGCGAACCGATCGAGCACCGCGAAATACTGGGCCGGCTCCGGGCGTACGCGGTAGTTGTCCGTCAGGTCGCGATAGAGAATCCGGCCGCCCTTGTCGGTGATGAAGACCGTCGGACGCGGCACGTCGGAGTCGTAGCCGAACATCTGCATGCCGGCGGGCAGCCCCGACCGTTCCACGATGCCGAGCACCGCCGCGGCGCGATTGCCGCGATCGGTGAGAAAGCGGATCGGGGCATCGCACCGGGCGGCGAGCGCCGCCGCGTTCTCCTCCGACTGCGGGCTCACCAGGTACACCTCGACGCCGCGGCGGGCGAGCGCATGGTACTGCGCGCAGATCTCGCGCACCTGCGCGACGCAGACCGGGCACCAGTTGCCGCGGTAGAAGATCCAGAGCGCCGGCGTGTCGACGAGGCCCGCGCTCGCGATCTCGGTCCCGTGCTCGACGAGCGTGAAGGCCGGCAGCGCGGCGCCTTCGTGCAGCGCCGTGTCGGTCGGGGCGAAACGCGAGTACCAGTAGACGTACAGCAGGGTGCCGACGACGCCGACCGCGAACGCCAGCTCGGCCGGCGCCGCGACACCACCGCCCCGGACCAGCGCGAGCAGCGTCCCGACGATGCCCGCCGCCAGCACGGGGTGCAGGTTCGGCGACGTCCGCGCCAGACCGAGCGCGAAGACCGTCGCGAAGAACGCGACCGGTGCGGCGCAGGCAAGCGCGGCGCCGAGCCACGGCGATCCGACGCCCGCCGACGCCAGCATCCAGAGCGACCCGACGAGCCCGCCGATGGACCCGGTGATGTACAGCGACACGTAGAGCGATTTCAGTCGATGCATGGCCGCCTCCTCGCCGCGCCGTCGCGCGCGCTCCACCACGCGCACGCAGCGGCGCTGAGTCAAGGCGACGCCCGCTCGGAAGGCCGCGGCAGCCCGCTCGTGCGGTCCCTACGCGTTGCGCACCGTCACCCCGCCGTCGACGACGAGATAGGCGCCGGTGATGTACGAGGCCGCCGGCAACACGAGCGCGAGCGTCGCATGCGCGACCTCCTCCGGCTCGCCGTAGCGTCCGAGGATCGTCCGCCGACGCGCGAACTCCTTCTTCGCCTCTTCCGGGATACCGTCGGTGATGCCGGTTCGGATCGGTCCGGGGCAAATCGCGTTCACGGTGATGCCCTCGCGACCGAGCTCGACCGCGAGCGCGCGCGTGAGCCCGATGACGCCGTGTTTGGCCGCGGTGTACGCGCTCGCGAAGCGGGTGGCACCCAGCCCTTCGGTCGACGAGACGTTCACGATGCGCGCGGCGTCGGATTTGCGGAGATGCGGCAGCGCCGCCCGGACCGTGCGGGTGTGGGCCGTCAAAAGCACGTCGAGCGACGTCGCCCAGATCGACTCGAAGTCGGGGGCGTCGATCGCCGTCACGAGCGCCACCCCGGCGTTGTTGACGAGGATGTCGAGACGACCGAAACGCGCCGCCGCCTCGTCGACGACCTGCGTGACGCGCGCGCCGTCGGTCACGTCCATCGCCCACCCGTGCGCGCTCCCGCCGGCCTCGGCGATCTCGCGGACGACCGCGGCCACCGCCTCGTCCGAGCGGTCGGTGACGGCGACGTGCGCACCTTCGTCGGCGAAGAGGTGCGCGGTCGCGCGCCCCATGCCGCTCGCCGCCCCGGTCACGAGCGCGGCGCGTCCGCGGATCGAACGACTCAACGTGGTCAGACGCGGCATGCGGTCTCCCTTCGGGTCGACGTCACCAGCGCTCGCCGTACGGTCGGATCTGCACGTCGAACGACCACGCCGCCCGCGGCTGGTGGGCGACGTGCCAGCACTCGTCGGCGATCGCGGCCGGCGTGATGAAGAAATCGTCGGGCTTGTCGGCGTGCAGCTGGCGCGTCCACGCCAGGTCGATCACCGCGTCGATCGTCACGTACGCCACGTGCACGCCGCGCGGCCAGAGGCTCCGCGCCATCGACTCCGCGAGAATGCGTTGCGCCGCCTTGCTCGGGGCGAAGCCGGCGAAATTCGCGACGCCGCGGTGCGCCGACGTGTTGCCGGTGCAGAGGAGCACCCCCGTCCCGTCCTCCACCATCGCGGGGGTCGTCGCGCGCGCCAGCGTGAGCAGCGCCATCGTGTTGATCTCGAAGTTCTGACGCAGCACCGCCGGATCGATCGACTGGAAATCGCCGAAGGCACCACCGACCGCGTTGTGGATCACGACCCGCGGCGCACCGAGCTCGGCCGCGACCACGCCGCAGACGGCCCGCAACGCGGCCTCGTCGGCGACGTCGCACGGGAAGGCCTGCGCTCCCTCGATCTCACCCGCGAGATCGAAGAGACGCCCGGCGCTCCGCGCCAGCATGGCCACTCGGTAGCCGTCGCGGGCGAAGCGCCGGGCGAGCGCCGCGCCGGTGCCGGGCCCGACGCCCGTGATCAGGCACACCGGACCCTTCATCGGATCGTGTGCGAGGCATGCGTGTAGGCGAACGCCCACGCCTCGACCGTCTGCCCGTCGCTCTCGACCATCACCGCGATCCGGCGGAAGAGGAAGGGCACGTTCTCGTACTCGTCGACCCGGTCGAGCGCGGCCCGGAAACGCGACGGCGCGAGCCACACGAGCTCGCCCTCCAGCCACCCTTCGTCCGGCCCGAACGCCGCCCCGGGATAGGGCGCCTTCAGATCGAGCAGCCGCGCATGCGCCCGCGCCGGCGCCCGCCGTACCACGTCCGCCGCGATCACGTCCTCGCCCGACTCCCCCTTGCGCAGGGTGCCGTAGAGAAAGAGCGGCAACTCGCGATTCTTGTCGTCGGGGGTCGGGTCGGCCATGCGCACGCTCCGTGGTGAGGTGTAGCGCCCCAGCCGCGATTGGTCGAGATGCCCACGGCCTCGTCGATCGAGTGTCTCCGGCTACTCGCCGCCCAGCGCGGCCCCAACGATCCTCTGCGCCTCGGCGACGATCGCGTCGAGGTGGCGCTCGTCGCGGAAGCTCTCGGCGTAGATCTTGTAGATGTCCTCGGTACCCGAGGGGCGGGCGGCGAACCAGCCGTTCGCGGCGGTGACCTTGAGGCCGCCGATGGCGGCGTCGTTGCCGGGCGCCGTGGTGAGCTTCGCGGTGATGGGCTCGCCGGCGAGCGTCGCGGCGGTGACGTCGGCCGGCGTGAGCTTGGCGAGGCGCGCCTTCTCCGCCGGCGTCGCGGGCGCGTCGATGCGGGTCGAGCACGGGGTACCGAGCTCGGACGTGAGCGCGCCGAAGTGCTCGCCGGGGTCGCGGCCGGTGCGGGCGGTGATCTCGGCGGCGAGGAGGCTCGGGACGATGCCGTCCTTGTCGGTCGTCCAGACGCTCCCGTCCTGCCGGAGAAACGAGGCGCCGGCGCTCTCTTCGCCGCCGAAGCCGATCGCGCCGCTCCAGAGGCCCTCGACGAACCACTTGAAGCCGACCGGCACCTCGACGAGCGCGCGCCCGAGGCGCGCCGCCACGCGGTCGATCAGGCTGCTGCTCACGACCGTCTTGCCGACGGCGGCGCTCGCGGGCCAGCGCGGGCGGTTGGCGAACAGATAGGCGATCGCAACCGCGAGGTATTGATTCGGCTCGAGGAGCCCGCGGCTTCGCGTCACGATGCCGTGACGATCGGCGTCGGCGTCGCAGGCGCAGGCGACGTCGAAGCGATCCTTCAAGCCGACCATGCGCGCCATGACGTAGGGCGACGACGGATCCATGCGGATCTGCCCGTCCCAGTCCACCGACATGAAGCGAAACGTCGCGTCGATCACGTCGTTCACGACCTCGAGTCGAAGGCCGTGGCGCTCGCCGATCGCCTGCCAGTACGCCAGGCTCGCGCCGCCGAGCGGATCGACACCGACGTGGACCCCGGCGTCGCGAATGGTCGCGAGGTCGACGACCGACGCGAGATCTCCGACGTAGGCGCTCGAGATAGTCGTGGCGGTGCGTCGACGCGGCGGCGCGCGCGCGCGCGAAGTGCACCCGGAGCACGCCGCGCAGATCGTCCGCGATGAGCGCGTTCGCCTGCTGCTCGATCCACGCGGTCGCGGCGCTGTCGGCGGGACCGCCGTGCGGCGGGTTGTACTTGAACCCGCCCGAGCGCGGCGGATTGTGCGACGGCGTCACGACGATGCCGTCGGCGAGGCCGGTCCGCCGGCCGCGGTTGTGGGTGAGGATGGCGTGCGAGACGACGGGCGTCGGTACGTAGCCGCCGCCGGCGTCGATCATGGTCTCGACGCCGTTCGCCGCCAGCACCTCGAGCGCGCTCGCGAAGGCCGGCTCCGAGAGCGCGTGGCTGTCGATCCCGATGAAGAGCGGCCCGTCGGTCCCCTGCGCTTTCCGATAGAGGCAGATGGCCTGGGTGATGGCGAGGATGTGGGCTTCGTTGAACGAGGTGTCGAGCGACGAGCCGCGGTGCCCGGAGGTGCCGAAAGCGACGCGCTGGGTCGCGACCGACGGATCGGGGCGCTCGGTGTAGTACGCGGTCACGAGCTTCGGGAGATCGACGAGGATGGAGACGGGAGCGGGCTTGCCGGCGAGGGGACTGACGGGCATGCGGCACCTGTATCGCAAGTCGGCCCGTTCGGCACCTGCGCGTACGCCTTGTAGCGGCGACGACCGCGCGCTACACGCGGCCCATGCGATTCGGAGTCTTCTACGAGCTGCAGATGCCGAAGCCGTGGGACGATGGTTCGGAGCAGCACATCGTGCACGAGGCGCTCGAGCAGGTCGTCGCCGCCGATCGCCTCGGCTTCGACTACGCGTGGTGCGTCGAGCATCACTTCCTCGAGGAGTACTCGCACTGCTCGGCGCCCGAGGTCTTCCTGGCGGCCGCCGCGGCGCGCACGAGCTCGATCCGGCTCGGGCACGGCATCCGCCAAGTGATCCCGCGCTACAACCACCCCGCGCGGACGGCGGAGGCGATCGCGATGCTCGACCTCGTCTCGAACGGTCGCGTCGACTTCGGGATCGGCGAAGGCGCCACGCGCCTCGAGCTCGGCGGCTTCGAGGTCCCGACGAAGGAGAAGCGCGCCCTCGCGCTCGAAGCCGCGGAGCAGATCGCCAACATGATGGTGCTGACGCCCTACCCCGGCTATCACGGCGCGGGCTTCGCGATGCCGTGCCGCAACGTGATCCCGAAGCCGCTGCAGAAGCCGCATCCGCCGCTGTGGATGGCCTGCACCAACCGGGACACGATCCGTGTCGCCGCACGCCACGGCCTCGGCGCGCTCGCCTTCGCCTTCGTCGACCCGGACGAAGCGCGCGCGTGGAGCACGATCTACTACGACACGATCAAGAGCGACGAGTGCGTTCCCACCGGCCACACCGTGAACGCGAACCTCGCCACCGTGTCGGCCTTCTCGATCCATCCCGATCGCGCCGAGGCGATCCGCCGCGGCCAAGAAGGCTTCGAGTTCTTCTTCTTCGCGATCAACGCGCTCGTGGCGCAGGACGCCCGACCGGGGCGGTCGGCGCTGTGGGAGTCGTTCCAGCGGTCGCGCGGCGACCGCACCGCCGAGCTGATCGCGCGCGCCAACGACGCCGGCTACCAAGGCGCGGGCATCGGCACCCCCGACGACATGCGGGCGCACATTCGGAGTCAGCAGGCCGCAGGCGTCGATCAGGTGATCTTCCTCCAGCAGGCCGGCCACAACCGGCACGACGAGATCCTGGCCTCGCTCGAGCTCTTCGGACGCGAGATCGCACCCGAGTTCCGACGCGACGCAGCCGAGCGCGAGGCGCGGAAGCACGCCGAGCTCGCGCCGTACGTCGCGCGCGCGCTCGCACGCAAGCGCTGGATGACGCCGCTCGCCGACCACGAGATCCCGATCGTGACGGCGTCGCGCCCCAAGGCCGAAGTGAACCAGACGACGCTCGCACGCTGACGCCGCAACGGCGTCCGGAGCCGAGCGGGGCGTGCGCTCGACAGCCCGTCGAGAATGCCGTAGCTCGGTGAGCATCCCGACGGGAAACGAGGAGGTTCTGGTGATGGGTCGCCCCCCGATCGTCTCGACGCTGGCGCTGTTTGCGATGCTGGTCACGTCCACGCTGCGCGCGTGGGCCGCACCGCCCTGGGAAGTGGCAAACCCCGTCAAGCCGCTGCCGAAACCGCCCCTCGGCATCTCGTCGAGCTTCGCCGACCTCCCGGTGCCGCCGACGCCCGAGCGTGTCCGCCTCGGCCGCTGGCTCTTCTTCGACAAGCGCCTGTCGGCGGACGGCACGATCTCGTGCGCCTCGTGCCACGAGCCCGCGCTCGCCTTCTCCCAGCTCACCCCCAACGCGACCGGCATCCACGGCCAGCACGGGGCCCGCAAGGCACCGTCGTTCGTGAACGAGGCCTGGACCATCTACCCGAACTTCTTCTGGGACGGCCGCGCCTCGTCGCTCGAGGACCAAGCCCTCGGGCCGATCGAGAACCCGATCGAGATGGGCAACACCCACCAGGCGATGGTCAATACCCTGAGCGGCATCCAGGGATACCGTCCCTACTTCAAGGAGGCATTCGGCTCCGACGAGATCACCAAGGAGCGCGTCGCCCACGCCATCGCCGACTACGAGCGCACGCGCATGAGCGGCAACAGCCCCGTCGACCGCTGGCAGGTCGGACGCGACGAGTCGGCCGTCTCGGCCGAGGTGAAGCAGGGGTACGAGCTCTTCTTCGGCAAGGCGGAATGCAACCAGTGCCACCTCGGCGACAACTACACCGACAGCCGCTTCCACAACCTCGGCATCGGATGGGACGCGACGAAGAAAGCGATGAAAGACCTCGGACGCTATGCGATCAGCAAGAAGGACGAGGATCGCGGGGCCTTCAAGACGCCCGGCTTGCGCGAGGTCGCAAAACACCCGCCGTACATGCACGACGGCTCGATCGCGACGCTCGAAGCCGTGGTCGAGCACTACAACAAGGGCGGCAACGCGAACCCCTGGCTCACGACGCGCGTCCGCAAGCTCGACCTCAGCAAGGCCGAGGTGCAGGCGCTCGTGAAGTTCATGGAGGCGCTCTCGGGCGAGGGCTACGCGGACACGGCGCCGACGGCGTTCCCCGAATAGCGGCGTCGGCCGACCCGACGATCGACGACTTGTGTCACCGTCGTCACGCGACGACGGTGCGCGTGGCCAGCCGTGGCGCGCGCTGATGCCGTCCGCGCCCAGGCGCGTGCGTCGAGACGCGATACGGCAAGCGCTGTGAAGTGGTCCATGGCTTGCTCGGCACCGCGCTGGCCATGCGCGCCGTCGCCTCGCTCCGCCGCTCTTTGCTCCGGACCTTCGCCCCCTTCGACATCCGCCGAGGCGAGGGCCGCACGGCGTCGCTCATGTTCGCCGCCGTGTTCTTCATCATGTGCGCCTATTACATGGTGAAGCCGCTGCGCGAGGGCTGGATCGCCGTCTCGGCCGTCGGCGGCCTCTCGCGCGTCGAGATCAAGGCGTACTCGAGCTTGGCGCAGAGCCTCCTCTTGCTCGGCGTCGTCGGCGCGTGGACGCGACTCGCGACGCGCGCCTCCGCGCGAGTCCTCCTGCGACGCTCCGCCTTCGCATGCGCCGTCGCGCTCGCCACTTTCTGGGTCGCGCAACCCGATTTCGTGCTCGCGGCCGTCCCGGGCCTCGGCATCGTCTTCTATCTCTGGGTCGGCATGTTCGGCGTCTTCGTCGTCGCGCAGTTCTGGGCGTTCGCGACCGAGCTCTACGCCCACGAGCGCGGCCGGCGGCTGCTTCCGTTGGTGGCGATCGGCGGTACCGCGGGCGCCGCCGCGGGCTCGTGGCTCTACGGCTGGCTCGCCGGTCTCGGCCCCACGGGGAGCCGGGCGATCCTTCTCGTCGCCGTCGTGCCGCTGCTCGTCGCGACCGCGCTCGCCGAGAGCGCCGCGGGCTCGAGCGCGGAGCGCACACGCGCCGTGCGCCGCGATCGCCCGCGGACCATTCGGCGCGTCGTGAGCGACCGCTTCGTCCTCGCCGCCGGCATGCTCGCGCTCTTGCTCAGCTGGGCCAGCACCAACGGCGAGAACCTCCTCTTTCAACTCGTGCAAGACGGCGTCGCCCGTGCGCACGGCGTGGCGGGCCTCGACCCGGCGGCAGCGCTCGAGCATGCGCGCGCCGCGACGACCGCCTTCTACGGCGACTTCTACCTCTGGACCAACGTGGCGGCGCTCGGCGTGCAGCTGCTCCTGACCTCGCGCCTCCTCGCGCGCGGCGGGCTCGCGGCGATCATCTTCGTGCTGCCCCTCCTCGCCCTGCTCGCATCCGCAGTAGCGGCGCTCGTACCGGTACTCGCCATCCTCAAATGGGTGAAGATCGCCGAGCAGGCGAGCGACTACTCGCTGAACCAGACCGCGCGTCAGGTCCTCTGGCTCCCGGCGAGCGCCGAGACCAAGCTCGAGAGCAAGCCGACGGTCGACGCGCTGTTCGTTCGGCTCGGCGACGGCATGGCCGCGCTCACCGTGCTGGCGAGCAGTCATCTCGCCGGACACGCCACCGAGGCGCTGATCGCGGTGAACGTCGTGCTGGTCGTGCTGTGGCTCGCGACGGCGATGGTCGTCGTCCGTGAGCACGGGCGCCTCCTCGCGGCGCGCGCCGCCGAGGCCGCCGCGCGCATCGCCCCCAGGATCCGTCGTGCCGCCCGTCGCACGTATCGCGGGATGCGGCGCGGGCTCCGGACGACGTTGCTCGCGCCCGCGCTGGTCTGGGACGGCCTCGCCGTGAAGCGTCTCGACCTCCTGCCGATCGGGCGCGGCCACCCACCGCCGCGCTGGGCCACCGCGTAGCGGCGCATGCCGCAGCCTCCCTTGCAGCCGTGCCGGCGGGTTGATAGCCCGCCGAGGCCAGCATGTCGGAGGTGATCATGAACGGTCGGCGACAATTGCACTCGTTTGCGGCAGTGATGCTCCTGATCGGCGGAGTGTCCGCGACGGTGTTGATGAGCTGCGGCGGCGGCGGGGGCAGCTCGAACGGCGACCTCTGCCAGCAATGCGGCGACACCGACGGGCCGTGCAACATCGCGGGCGCCGATCTGAGCGCCGATCAAGCCCAGCCGAGCTTCTGCCCGAACCAAGCGGACGGCGCCTGTCACGTCGCGCTCGCGTGTGTTCGGAAGGTCGACAGCGGCCAGCGGCGCTGTTACCCCGTCGATCCGACGACGCTCCAGCTCGACTTCTTCTTCGAGTGCGACGGGTCGCGTCCCATCCAGAGCTTCGCGCCGACTCCCGTCCCGACGACCACGGCCACGGCCACGACCAGGCCGAGCGAGACTGCCACACCCGTCGGCACCGGGCCGACGGCCACGGGCCCGACGCCAGAGGCAACCATGACACCGAGCAGCCAGGCGGAAGACGTCGACGTCACGGTCACCGTCGAGGATCCGAACCTCGACGATCTGCCGACGGCGTTCACGGGCACGGTCACCTACCTCGCGAGCAAGGGCAAGTTCCTGCAGGGCGGCGCGCTGCAATGCGATGGCGACGAGGGGTTGACTCCGCACGACGACGGCAACGGTACTCTCACGCTCGCGTTCGCGTTGTCCGACACCTCCGGGATCTCGGACGTCAGCATCACCTGCACCTTCCATCAGGTCGCAGGAGAAACGCTCGTCGACGGTGATCTCGGGGCGACGGTGGCACCGAACACGCTCACGATCACGATCGACCCGCTGTGATACACCTCTGAAACCGGGCTCGGCAGGAGCGCTGCGATTCGGCTTCTGGCCGGCCGTTCGTCACGGCGTCGGTCCACCACGCGACCAGGAAGGAATTACCGTGCGGGTTCTCGCTACGTTCCGATCGCATCGCTCGTTGCTCTCGTGGTGCAGCGCGCTCCTTTTCGGGTTCGCGCTCCTCGGCCGCGTCGCCGCGGCGGCGCCGCCCCCCGCGCCGCTCACGCACGGCAAGGTTCTCGAGACCATGAGCACCGCCGACTACACCTACGTCCGCGTCGCCGGCGAGTCGGGAGAAATCTGGGCCGCCGGCCCACATACCGAGGTCAAGGTCGGCGACACCGTCAGCTTCGGACGCGGCATGGAGATGAAGAATTTTCACAGCTCGACCCTCGACCGCACCTTCGACAGCATCCGATTCGTCGACCGCCTTGCCGTCGGCGACGGCGGTATCGCAGCCGCGCCCATCCTTCCGGCGCCGGCGCACGGAGAAGCCTCCGGCGCACCGCCCGCCCAGCGCGGCTCCGCGCACGCAGACCTCAACCGGGCACCGGCCGCCGACGTGGACGTATCGGGGATCGCGAAGGCGCCGGGCGGCAAGACGATCGCCGAGCTCTTCGACGGGCGGGCCGCGCTCGTCGGCACGGAGGTCGCGGTCCGCGGCAAGGTGGTCAAGTCCAACCCCGGCATCATGGGCCACAACTGGCTGCACGTGCGCGACGGCAGCACAGGCGCGGACGGCGCCAACGATCTCGCCGTGACCACCAAGGACACCGCCGTGGTCGGCAACACCGTGCTCGTACGCGGCACGGTCGCCACCAACAAGGACTTCGGCTTCGGCTATCGCTACGACGTGATGCTCGAAGACGCGAAGGTCACCGTCGAATAGCCGGCCGACTCGTCGATCGGGTCTCGCCCTTCGGCACCTGCTCTTCGGGCAGGCATCACCTGCCCGAGGCTTCATCAGCGAGACCGCGAACGACGAGAACGTCCACGCAGCGCGAGCTGCCGGGACGCGAAGGGCGCCCCGTCCCGAGATCGCATCGCGACTGATCTTCGTCGAGGACTACGACATCAACGTCGGACGCCAGCTCGTGCAGGGCGTCGACGTCTGGCTCAACACGCCGCGGCGGCCGCTCGAAGCGTGCGGAACCAGCGGACAGAAGGTCGTCTTGAACGGCGGCCTCAACCTCTCCGTGCTGGATGGGTGGTGGGCCGAGGGCTATGACGGCCTGAACGGGTTCGCGATCGGCAATGGAGGCGTCCACCCCGACCCCGCGGTGCAGGATCGGCGAGACGCGGAGCAACTCCTTCGAGCGCTTCGCGACAAGGTCGTCCCGCTCTACTACGCGCGCGACGCCGACGGGCTTCCACGAGCGTGGATCGCACGCATGAAGCGCGCGATCCGCACGCTCGGCTGGCGCTACAGTGCGGACCGGATGGTCATCGACTACGTGCGCCACTGCTATCTGCGGGCGGCGGACGGCGACTCCTGCTGGATGCCGCCCTGAGCAGCTGGTACCTCTCTTCGCGCCGTGATCGAGCCGATCCTATCGCGGCGCGAATCGGATGAATCGCCCCCCACCGCATCGCAGGGCGCGTCCCGATCGATGCGATTCTCACCACGGGAACACTGAGCACCGCCTTCGAGCACCGCCTTCGATCGACTCGTCGAGAGCTTACCGGCGAAGCTGCTCCTTCGCGGCAGCCATGGGGCGAGCCCGCCGCCTCGCACCTCGCTCACCGAGCGCACGATCGCCCGAAGCCCGACGGCGGTCCTGGTGGTGCACGACGACGACGTCACCGGAACCCGGCTCCGCTTCCGCCGAGGATCCGAAGAGCCCCTCCCGCGCGTGCTCGTCCCGCTCGACTTTCGCTCGGCGACCGCCGCGGCGATCGAATGGGTTTCGACGTTCGCACGCGCCGTCCCCCACCGAGCCTGGTGCCCGGTCCTGCTTCGTGCCCGCTCGGTAGCGCGGACGATGCCGCGAAACGTCAGAGGCCGCCGCGCACGGCTCGCACCCGGTTGGCGAACGATTTGACGTCGCCGATTGCGAACCCGACGTTGAACTCCACCGTCCACGCATCCGTCGGCGCGAGGGCGGCGGTGTTGCCCGCCCAATGCTTGAGCGGCGCCGTCGGACCGAAGATGGCGTCGATGCAGGGGCTCGTCCCGCACGGCGAGGGCGCAACCTGGATCGTCTGCAGCTCCGCCAGCGTCGGAAGCCGCCAGTCGCACTGACCCGCGAAGCAACCGCCGTTCAGGGCCGCCAAGAAGCCCGTGAAGACCGTCCCGTCCGCGGCCGTCAAGCCCGCGCCGCCGGCGCTCCAGGTGTATGCGTTGTCGGCATCGTGCGGCTCGGCGAGATTCGCGGTGCTGTCGAGGCTCGTCTTCTGTTCCCAGCGGAGGCCCGTCAGCCGGTCGGTCACGGTGCCGTCGGCGTTGTCGGTGAAGCGCGGCTGGTCGCAGCTCGAGCCCGACCCGGTGGCTTTCGCCTCGAGCCGGGTCCACACCGCGGCATATTTTGCGCTGCATTTTCCGCTCGCGCGATCGTAGACGTCCGTCGCGCCCCCCGAGTAGAGCTTCGCCAGCGCCTTCTGCTGACACGCCTCGTATTTCGCCGCGGCGGTGTAGCGGCCGAGCTGGCATTGCTGCTCGGACGTCGCGGCGTACGCCGTGCCGGCCAGCAGGACCGCTGGGAAGAGGACGGCAAACATGAGGCGGAGACGAGGATGACGACGGTGGGGGGATGGCATATGGCCTCCTTTGGGCGACGATCGCATCTCGCTATCGACGCTGTCGAGCGAAAAGACTCACCCCGCGCCGGCAACCGGTGGCGGCGCCAGCGGCCTGAAGGAGCTCAGCCGGCGCCACCTGGGGACGGCAGGGCGGCGGTGATCGCGCTCACCAGGGCCGCGATCTCGACCGGCCTCGTGAGATAACCGTCGGCTTCGAGGTCGAGGCAGCGCTGGAGATCGACGTCCGCCTTGCGCGCACCGAGCAGGAGAACGGGGGTCGGTGCCAGAACGGGATCGGTGCGGAGGGCGCGCAGGACCCCGAATCCGTCGAGGCCAGGCAGCTCGGCCCCGCAGAGCACGAGGTCGGGACGCTCGCGACGGGTGAGCGCCAGTCCCTCACTACCGTCCTCGCCGAAGACCACGCGGAAGCCTTCGTGCCGGAGGATCTCGCTCAGCTCGGCGCGGACGTGCGGGTCGTCCTCGATGATGAGAATCGTGCGCACCTGGGTCTCGCAGAGCCGATATCGGACGGGGCCCGCGATCGCTTGAGCGCTCGGATCGTGTGTCCCGCTCGACACACGCACCGGCGATCACGCCGCCACCGCCCGCGAGCGCGCCATCCCCGACACCTGCGATCGTGAAGCCGCCGTGCAGTGCTGTCGGATCTCGCGATTTTTTCGGGCCGTTGTGTGCCTCCGCCGCAGGCTGGCCTCACGCTTGCGAAGGAGGTCGCCCGAGGGTCTCAACGTGGAGAGAACTGACATGCCAAGAGTTACGGCAACGACGAAGACGACGATGGTGCTGGCGGCTCTGCTGCTCGCAGCGCCACCTACCCACGGCGGCTGCGGCTGCGACAAACCACCGCCGCCGCCGAGCCAGGTGCTCCCGCATGTGACCTGGGCCGGCATGCCGGTGCGCCTCTTGAACCAGGTCTTCGCCGACGGCCAGACCTACGTGGTGACCTTCGCGTCCGGTACGAGCGCCGCGACCACCGCGGTCGCGGGCGTGGTGAGCGAGCGCCGCGACCTCGCCGACACGCTCTACAAGCCCGAGCTCGTGATCGCCCTCCCGGCCCTCCCGCTCGGCCCGGCGAGCATCACCATCAGCGACCCGCTGACCGGTGCCGTGGTGTCGCAGGTCGCCGACTCCGATTTCACCGTCGCCGCGACGCCTTCCTCGACGCGCGGCAAACAGAAGATGCACTTGGTGGCGACCGCACGCTCCGGGTCGCAGAAGACCTTCTTGTAGGGACAGGCTTCGACGCAGAAGCGATAGCCGTGGCAGCGGTCCTGATCGACCAGCACGATCCCATCGGCGCTGCGCTTGGAGATCGACCGGCGCGGGCACGCGTCGAGGCAGGCGGGATGCGTGCAGTGGTGACAGAGACGCGGCAGGTAGCAGTAGTGATTCGTCCCGGGATGCTCGCCCGCCCCGCGGTCCTCGTCCCACGAGCTGCTCGCGCTCCGCGACTGGGCGCAGCGAATGATCGAGCGCGGCATCGCCGCCGGCACGGTGCGGCGCGACGTCGACCCGCACGCCGAGGCGGTGCAGTTTTGCGGCACGCTGTTCGGGCTCACCTTGCAGTGGCTGATCGACCCGGCGGGGTCGCCGCTCGAGCACGCACACGAGATCTTCGTCGCGCGACTGGAACGGACCTTGCGCCCAGACGCGCCGCCATCCGCGCGAAAACGGCGCGGGGAGATCGCACCCTGATGGCATCCCTCCACGTCGAGGTCGTCGCCAGAAGCGCGGCGGCCGGAGACACCCCCCGTCGGTGATCCCGGCGCGAAACGTCCGGCACCACCGCGGCCGCTCCTTGGCACTCCGCGCGGGAGAAGGCGGCGCAGGTGATGGGTTGGCTGTCCGTGTCCGGTCCGGGAACACCATGCACTGCCGTTTGCCACGGGGTGCGCGTGCACCTCGTGGTGCGGGGCCCAAAGCCGCCTGCATCGGGAAGTCCTCGATCTTGCGCTATGGAACGCGCGTGAACATCGCGATGATCGACGTGATGCTGGAGCCCGCTCGTCCGGGAGCGTCGGGGCTCAGCGACGTCGTCTGGCACATGGCGCGGGAGCTGAGCAGCGCCGGCGACCGCGTCACGATCGTCGGTCTCTACGATTCGCGCGCGCCGTTGCCGCCCGGCGACGTGCGGGTCCACCGCCTCGAACCTCCGGCGCGAACGCGCTTCACGGACGGCCTCGGCTTCACCACGCTGGCCGCGAGCGCTCGCGCCGCGCGCATGCTTCGCCGGATTCCCGCCCCGGAGGTGGTGTTCGCTCCTGATTTCGTGTCCGGGGGCATCGTGGCTTGGCTGGCCCCCACACTGCCCGTCGTGTGCACCACACAAGGAAACATCCACGAGCGCATCGCCACGCAGAGCAATCCCTTCGGCGTGATGCGGACTCAGGTCTACAAGCTTGCGACCCGCATGGCCGTCCGCCGCTGCGCCCACATCGTGGCGATCAGCGCAGCCATGGGCGACTGGTGGATCCGCAGCGGGGCGCCCCCCGGCCGCATCTCGGTGATCCAACGCGGCACCGACGTGACGTTCTTTCGCCCCGAGCCGGCGGCGCGCGACCGGCTGGGGATCGCGGCCGGCATCGAGCTGGTGCTCTTCGCCGGGCGGTTCTCGCTGGAAAAGAACGTTCCGGTTCTGCTGCGAGCCATCGCGGCACTGGCACCGCGTCGTCCGGCCCTGCGTCTCCATCTCTGTGGAGTGGGCCCGGACGAGGACGCGCTTCGCGAGCTCGTGCGAGCACTCCGTCTCGAGTCGATCGTGACCTTTGCCGGGTGGGCGACCCGCGAACGGCTCCGCGACTACTACGGCGCCGCCGACGTGTTCGTGCTGCCGTCCATCAGCGAGCCCTTGGGGCGCGTCGTCCTCGAAGCGATGGCCTGCGAAACCTTCGTCATCGCCACCGACCGCGGCGGCCCGGCGGACGTCATAACGCACGAGGCGACCGGGCTCCTTCTCCCCCCGCACGATGCCGATGCCTGGCGTGCGGCGATTGCCCGCGCGCTCGACGACCCTCCGTGGCGGAAGGAGCGGGCCGCAGCCGGGCGCGCTGCCGTGGCCGCGCGGTTTTCGTGGCCGACCATCGTGCGGAGGCTTCGCGAGGACGTCTTTCCCCGCGCGATCGCAACGCGGGCGGCCCGGAGCACCTGACGCCGGCGCCCAGGCGGGTCTACGGCAACGAGTCGGCGAACGCGCGGAGGTCGGCGGAGATCTCTCGCCAGTCGTACGCGGCAAGGTCGGGCTGTCCATTTCCCTGGCGCCTGCGCACGTGGGCGACGAAGTCGCCGATGATGGCGGGCGTGAGCGGTCCTTCGTACAAGCTGAGCCAGTCGGAGCCGACGCGCTCTTGCACCTCGGGTAGGCTGCCGCGGCGAGGCGCGAGGACGGGCCGATTGCGCGACAGGGCGAGCAAGGTCGCGCCGCTGTTCAATACGTCTCGATAGGACAGCACCACCGCATCTCCACCATCGATCGCTTGCTCCAGCTCGACCTCGGGCAAGGGACCCGCGCGGAGGTCCAGCGTGACGTTGTCACATCCGCCCGCCATGTCGGCGAGGCGTTGCCGCAGCCCTCCGTCCCGGCCTCCGCCGACGATCAGCAATGCCACGTCTGGCCGACGCTTCACGCAATCGATCAGCACGTCGATCCTCTTGTAGGGACGGATTTGCCCGCAGCAGACGAGACGCGTGCGTCCGGCTCGGGCGGCGGGGCGCGGGGTCGCCGGCAGCGTCATGAGCTCCCGGTAGTGGCCGTGGCGCGTGATCACGAACGGGAGCGTCGTCGTGAGCGGGTAGGCGGCGCTGATGACCAGGCGCGAATGCTCCGACAGGTGGACGATGCCGCCGAGCAGGCGCAGGAAGACCGCGAGCACGGCAGGCGAGCGGACCCCCTCGTCGTGCGGCGCGACGTTGTGCACGACCCACACGAAGCGCGTTCCGTACAGGAGCCGTGCCTCGGCCATCAGCGCGAGCTTGAGCGCCGCGGAGAAGCGCTGCGCGAGGTCGCGCGCGGCGAAGAACTCGTTCGGCCAGTGGAACAGCACGAGATCGAATCGGCCGAGCGGCAGTGCTTGCCATGAAAACTCGCGCGGCGTGATCCCGCCCTCCGTGAAACATTCGGCGAAGCGACCGACGAAGCGGTTGCTGCCCGTGTGCAGCGGGGCCATACCGATGCTCTTCGTCATTGCTTCGCGTCCTCGCGCCATTGCGTCGGTCGCGCGGGACCGCGCGACGCCGCCGGCGGCGCATCACCGGAGAGGCGCTGCCGGAGGAGCCAGAGCCGATTCTCGAGACCGCGCCCCTCGCGCGCGGCGTGGGCGGCGCGCTCTTCGGGGGTCGGGAAACGGAGATCCTGCGCGCCTGGGCCGAAGTCGAGATCGAGGAGCGGCACGGCACCGGGCGCGATCTTTTTCACCGCCGTGACGACGTAGCGGATCCCTGTGTACGGGTATTCGCGAGGGTGGGAGCGCACGGCGTAGTGACGGGGCAGGTACGCGCGGCGCGTGCGCAGGTTGCGACGGAGGAAGGTCTCGAGGGGCGTCCGACCCCAGGTCCAGGCCGCGTAGTTCTCGAGTGGACCGATGATGCGCCGATCGAACGCCGGGCGGGTGACCAAGAACGCGGGGTGGAGGATCTGCGGCGTCGGCGCGTACACGCCGACCTCGTGGCCTGCGAGCCGCTCCGGCCAGTGAGCGATCTCTTCGTCGAACACGAGCGCGTCGTCCTGGAGCCAGAGGTGGAAGTCGGCCCTCCGCTCGAGCGCCGCGCGTACCCCGAGGTGTACCGAGGGTATCAGCGGGTATGGGCGGTGGACGATCTCGTGTCCGACGACCGTCGCGCCCACGAACCTCCCCTCCTCCGTCCACGTACGAACGCGAGCGAGCTTCTCCGCCGCCCCGGCGGCCCGCAGGCTCTCGAGCGTCGTCCCTCCCCCCGACGCGTCGACGCGATGCTGAATGAGGACGACCTCGATCTCGCCCGGGAAGCATGCGCGCAGGCGAGGCAGTACGTGCCGAATGAAGATGTACGGTAGCGCCACCCGATGCGACTGGGTGATGGTGACGACGACGTTCATGTCACGGGACGGGCTCGGTCGACGGAAGCCGTCGCGCTCGCGATGTCGGTCGGTGCGGCGGCACGCGGTTGCCCGTGCATTCCAAGGGGAATGGTCGAGGCGTGCCCTATACGCAATAGGCGGTTCCATAGCGAACCACGGATTCTCGTTGACTCTCCGACGCTCGTCCCCGCATACTCGCCATCCGATTCCGCCCCAGGGCCCGGTGATCTCATCTGCGTAAACGTGTTGCGATCGTCGGCGCGGGTCCTTCAGGACTGGCGACCGTCAAGGAGCTGCTCGAGGAAGGCCACGAGGCCATCTGCTTCGAGCGGGCGGACTCGATGGGCGGCGTCTTCCGGAAAGGCGAGACCGACGGGGTCGTCTGGGACTCGTGCCGGCTCACCTCGTCACCGCTCCTCACGATGTTCTCCGATTTCCCCGCAGCACGGGGCAAGCTGATGCACATGGGGGTCGGCGAATACGTCGACTATCTCGGCCGCTATTGCGATGCGTTCGGCCTGCGCCCGCATCTGCGGTTTGGGACCACGGTCGAGGCGGTGACCCGCAATGCCGCCGGCGACTGGACCGTCCGCACCCGCGGACCCGCCGACGTCGCGGAGGACCGCTTCGACGCCGTCGCGATCTGCTCGGGCCTCCACCAGCACCCGTACGTGCCACCGCTTCCGGGCCTGGAGTCGTACGCCGGCGCCGTGATCCACGGGGCGCAGTACCGCCGTCCGAGCCAGATCGCCGGCAAGAAGGTGCTCGTGGTCGGGGCGGGCGAGTCGGGCGCGGACGTGGTCGCCGAGGTCGCCGCCCACGCCGCCGAGACGGTGCTCTCGCTCCGACGCGGGGTCGCGGTGCAGACGCGCATGAAGCTCGGCAAGCCGCGCGACCTCGAGACCTCGCGGCTCGCGAACAGCACGGCCCACTGGATCTTCCAGACGCGGCATCCGAAGGACGATCGGAAGCGCCGCATCTATCGCTGGACGTTCCTGCCGTTCGTGCTCGTCGACAAGCTCCTGCAGCAGATCGGGCTCTTCTGCTTCGAGGTGCTGCCGTTGCTGAAGGCGCCGACGCTCGCGGAGGTCCGCGTCAATTTCCGGACGCGGCGGCTGGCGCAGCGGCTCCTCCGCGAGTCGGGCGGAACCTTCAACGAGCAGTTCGGCACCAAGTCGGACGAGTTCGTCCGCGCCATGGTGACCGGACGGTGCCGCCGGGCGCCGGCGATCGCGCGCTTCGACGGCCCGCGGGTGACCTTCGCGGACGGTGCCTCCTTCGAGCCCGAGGTGGTGATCTTCTGCACCGGCTTCGACACGCGCACGCCGTACCTCGACGCGGCCATCACGGCCACGCCGCGCTTCCTGCACACGTTTCATCCCGAGATCGGCCCGAGCCTGGCGTTCATCGGGTTCGTGCGACCGGCGTTCGGCGCGATCCCGCCGCTCGCCGAGCTCCAGGCGCGCTGGTTCGCCCTCGTGCAGAGCGGACGCGCGACGCTGCCGGCCGCCGACGAGATGCAGCGCTCGATCGCCTACTGGAAGGATTTTCGCGCCCAGTTCTTCCGAGCCCTGCGCGAGGGCCTCGATCACCTGGTCGAGCACACGCCCTTCTGCGACGCGATCGCGGCCGAGATCGGATGCAAGCCGACCTGGACCGCCGTCCGCGGCGAGAGCCGCCGGTTCCAGCGGAAGTTCTTCGCCGGCCCGTTCGTCGCCGCGCAGTACCGCCTGGTCGGTCCGCACGCCAAGCCCGAGATCGCCAGGCGCGTGATCGAGGATGCGCCGATCATGCATCCCCTGCCCGACCGTCTCATGCTGCGCCTCCGCTGGCGCCTGTCGCGACTGCTGCATCGGCTGCGGGGGCCCGAGTTCGCGCCCAAGCTCGCGCTGGCCGACGAGTCGCGGCGATGATTCGCATCTCCGTCGTCGTTCCGACCTTCGACCGTCCCGGTCCCTTGCGGGAGTGTCTCGCCGCGCTCGCGGCCGACTTTCCGTCCGACGCCGAGGCGATCGTCGTCGACGACAGTGGCAGCTGCGATCTCGCCCCGATCGTCGCGCCCTTCGTCGCCGTGCTTCGCCTGCGGCTCCTGCGGACCGAGCATCGCGGCCCGGCGGCGGCGCGCAACAGCGGCATCGCCGCCGCCCACGGCGACGTCGTGGCGTTCACCGATGACGACTGCCGGCCGCGACCGGGATGGCTCGCGGCGCTCGTCGCGGGCGTCGTCGTCTCGCCGCCGCGCGCGGTCGGCGGAGCGACGCGGAACGGCTTGCCGCGGAGCGCCTACGCCGACGCGAGCCAGCTCGTGCTCGACCTCCTCTCGCGTCACGACCGCGCGCTCGTCGGCCGCGAGCGCCTGCTGGCGTCCAACAACGTCGCGTTCCCGCTCGAGCCGCTCCGCCGGCTCGGCGGCTTCAACGAGCGGTTCCGGACGGCGGAAGACCGTGAGCTCTGCCGCCGGTGGATGGGTGCCGGGTACGAGCTCGGACGCGTACCGTCGGCGGTCGTCGACCACGATCCCCGCCTCGACCTCGCGGGCTTCACGCGGAAGTGCTTCGCCTACGGCCGCGGCGCCGCCCTCTTTCACGAAAGCAAGATGCAGCCCGGCTTGCGGGAGAGCTCGCGCTTCCATCTCCGGTTGCCGGCGCTGCTCCTGCCCGAGCTCCGTCGCCGCGGCCCGCTCCGGGGAACGGCCGTCGCCGCGTTGCTGGGACTGTGGGAGCTCGCGAACTTCGCCGGATTCATCTGCGAGCGGGCGCGAGCGGTGCGGGTCGAAACGCCGGCCCATGCCAAGGTGCCGACGCCATGAGCCCGCGGATCTCGATCGTGATCGCGACCCGCGATCGCCGCCAGCTGCTCGCCCGCGCGCTGGCGAGCGTCGCGGCGCAGTCGTTCCGCGACTTCGAGATCGTGGTCGTCGACGACGGCTCCACCGACGGCACCGGCGACTGGCTGCGTGCGCATCATCCGGCGGTGCGGCTGGTCGCGGCGGCGGCGTCCCGGGGCGCCGCAGCCGCGCGCAACAGCGGCGTCGCCAGGGCGCGCGGCGCGATCGTCGCGTTCCTCGACGACGACGACGCATGGCAGCCGGCGTACCTCGAAGCGCAGGCGGGGCACCTGGCGCGACATCCGGAGGCAGCGCTCTCGGCGACCCGCCACGTCGGGGTCGACGGTGCGGGTCGCGTGTCGTGTCCGCATGCGCCGCCGCTCTTCGCGGACCGCGACGCGTCGGTCCGCTTGCTCGCCGAATGCCCGATCCACACGCTCTCGCAGGTCGCCTGCCGGCGCGCCGTGTTCGAGCGGGTCGGACCGTTCGACGAATCGCTCGCGGTCGTCCACGACCTCGACTGGTACGTGCGCCTCGCGGCGGCGGGCGAGCGCGCCGAGCAGCTCGGCGACGCGCTCGTCACGCGCAGCTTGCCGGGCGGTCTCGTCACGCGGCACCGTCTCTGGCACGCGGAGGAGCGCGGTGCCGAAGCGCGCTGGTTCGCCGCGCTCGCCATCGCGCCGCGCGACCGGCGGCGAATCCGCGCGGCGCGCGCGCTCTTCTTCGCGAAGCTCGGCGCGGTCCGAGGCGACCTCGCGTTCTCGCTCGCACGCCTCGCCGACGTGCTGCGCGCATCCCCCGCCGACGGCGCCCGCATCGCCGCACGGCGGTTGCTCCAGCGGGTGCGGCGCGAGGCGGCACCGGTCGCGACGTCGGCGGCGTGGGGGAGCCCCACGTGACGGAGGTGCTCGCGCAGGCGCTCGCGCTCGCCGCGACGACGGCGCCGGCGCCGAAGCCCGCCTACGTCGCGAGCCGCGCCCGCGCGATCACGCGCCGCGGGATCCTCTGGCTCGGCCAGACGTGCAACCTGCGGTGCCACTTCTGCTACTTCCTCGATCGCATCGAGGACGAGAACCATGCCGAGCACTCCTTCATGCGCCTCGACAAGGTGAAGGAGATCTGCCGCACGCTCGTCGAGCAGTACGGCAACAACTCGATCGACATCCAGGGCGGCGAGCCGACGCTCTACCCCGAGATCTACGAGCTCGTCGCGTACTGCGCCGAGATCGGCCTCGCGCCGACCATCATCACCAACGCCCAGGTGCTCTCCAACCCCGAGAAGGTGGCGCGCTTCCGCGGCTCGGGCCTCCGCGATTTCCTCATCAGCGTGCAGGGCCTCGGCACGGCCTACGACGAGCTCGTCGGCTCGCGGGGCGCGCACGTGCGGCAGATGAAGGCGCTCCGGCACCTGCAGGAGGCCGGCATCCCGTTCCGCTTCAATACCGTCGTCTCCAAGCCGGCGCTGCCGCAGCTGGCCGACATCGCCGCGCTCGCGATCCGGACGGGCGCCGAGGTCGTCAACTTTCTCGGCTTCAACCCCTTCAACGACCAGCAGACCGGAAAGCGCAGCACGAAGAACGTGCCGCGCTACTCGGAGGTGACCGGTCCGCTCGACGACGCGCTCGACGCGCTGGCGGCGGCCGGCGTCGAAGCGAACGTGCGCTATCTCCCGTTCTGCGTCGTCGCCGAGCGCCATTGGCCGACCGTGTACGACTTTCCGCAGATCCCCTACGACCTCCACGAGAACGACTTCGCGAGCTGGTCGTGGACCGATCTTCCCGCGCAGCGCATGCGCGACGCGCCGCTCACGCCGCCGGTGCCCCTCGGACCGCGCCTCCGGCTCGGCGCGTTACGGGCACCGCTCCGGCGTCTCGCGAGCAGGTATCCGGCCGTCGGCGAGCGCCTGCACGACGTCAAGCAGAGCCTGGAGCGGCACTGGGCGTCACAGCCGTCCGACGCGTCGCGGGCCGAGCGCTACCGGCGCGACGCCGAGATGCGCGCGCGCGAGTACACCGGGTACCGCCACGTCGCCGCCTGCGCCGCCTGCGATCTCCAGCCGATCTGCGACGGAATCTACGGCGACTACGCGGCGCTCTTCGGCGACGCCGAGGCGACGCCCGTCACGATCGGCGGCCGCACCGCCGATCCGCAGCACTTCACGCGCCGCCAGCTGAAGCGCGTGCACCCGGACGACCTCGGCTGGCTCGAGGGCGCCGAGGCACCGCCGCAGCACGGGACTGCAGCGACGACGGTCGACGAGCGCTCGCGTCCGCTGTCGCATCGTTGATCGCGGTCCGCGCAGGAGGAACACCGGGACCGCAATAGAAGGAGGTCCGTGACGATGGGACTGAAGATCAGGCCCGCGCTGCTCCCTCGCCCTGGTGATCCGATTGACGGTCAGAGGCCCCCATCATCCGCATCGCCGTCGTCGCCGTCGTCGTCGTCATCGTCGGAATCATCGCTGTCGTCGCCGGTCACCGGGTCGTCGGCGATCTGCAGCACCATGGCATGGAAGCCCGCCGCCGGTATCGACGTTGGTGGCGTCGTGTTTTCGCCGGGCAGAATGCTCGCGGCGCATACCGGGATGGCGCCCCTGAGCACCAGAATCATGGCGCAGAGCACAAGGGGGACGACCTTCATTTGAAGCCGCTTCATCGGGATCTCCTCGCGATTGGGGGGACGTCGTGCGCACCAGGTTCAAGCGCCCAAGACGCCGTCACCCGAGGCACCCTGAACACGGTGCCGGGCGCAGTCGTAGCAACCGAGCAACGTTCATGCCGCCCGCAGGCTCCCCTGGGTCGGCCCGCCCGCTCGTGGTGCCGCATGCGACCTCGTGCACGGGCTTCGCAGTCCTCCGTGGAAGTTCTCCGCACCGTGGCGAAATGCCCCGCCGCAACGCCGGCGCGGACTCTGCTAGCAAGAGCGAAGCGTCGACGAGTACGAGCGTGTCATCGCCTGCGTGGCCAACGATCCACTCGGCCGTCGGCTCGATGGAATGGCCCGAGAGCGGCGCCATCCGCGTCGCGGAAGCGACCCCGGCAGGCATCTTCGCCTCGGCCCGACCTACCCGCCGGTTTGCTTGCGTGTCAAAATCACCACTACTACCCGGCTGTACGGGCGTGGGCCCTGATCATGGCCAACCGTTCGTGAAGGCTATGCCGTGACCGTGGACGGTGACGACAACGCCTCTCAGGAGCTTGGTGACAGTGCCGAGGGGGCCCTGCGCAGATGTCGTCGTCTCCGCCTTGTCGGTGTCTCCGTCTCGGTCCTGCTACTCTGGAACGGCGTATGTGACCTCATCTACGGCTACTCGCCCAACCTGACCGGCCCTGAATACTTCTCGCTGGCGGTATGGGATGTGATCCGTACCGCCGGCCATCGCTCCCACTGGCTCGTGATGGTGGCGCAGACGGCCGGCTGGCTCTATCCACTCTACGCGCTCTCGTATTTCCACTGGTGGGTCGGAATGCGGCGCGCAGGCTTCTGGCTTGCGACTGTTCCCTGCGGACTGCTTGCCTACGCCGTGCTGATGATCGGGGGGATACAGCATGCCGGATGGGCGTTCCTGAGCGTGCTGGCGCAAGCGAAGGCCGTGTCCGGATGCACCGACAACGCGTTCTATGCGACGGCCAGTCGCTTTGTGCTCGAACATTTCATCATGGGGGATCTGACGGCGGTTCTCGCCCTCAGCACCGGAACGGTCTGGCACGCCGTCGGGATACTGAGCGGACGGACTGCGTATCCCCGCTGGTTCGTCGCATTCTCGCCCCTTGGCGTGCTCGCCGGCAC
This sequence comes from uncultured delta proteobacterium, assembly GCA_963774015.1. GTDB lineage: Bacteria > Desulfobacterota > Binatia > UTPRO1 > UTPRO1 > UTPRO1. Next base: position 171,664 of record CAVZDH010000008.1, on the reverse strand, counting down.
AATGCTCTTGGGCATCTGCCTGCCCGCCCCGTTGGCGGGGCTCGCGCTTGCACCGTTCGGCACGTGGTTCGTGCTCGTCCCAGGTATTGCGAGCACGATTTGGCTGTGGAACCGACCTCCAAGTCTCCGTGACCGTCCGCGACCTGGCGGCGCATGATCGGGCGAGTCTCGATGGTTCAGGATGCGCGGTGAGCCACTCGTAGTAACCCTCGGCGTCGCGCCGAGCACGCGACACATCACCTGAACGCTGAACGGGTCTATTGGGCGTGATGAATTCGTACGTTGACCGAACTCACCCCGCGCTCAGCAAATGGAGCGGAAGCGAAGAGCCCGACGATCGTTGGTCACGGCCGGGCGCCGCAAGTCGAGGAAATCGTGCAGACAGACGAAGAGCCCGTCACGGCTGACGAGACGGGCTCTTCGAGGCGAACAAATGTCGCGTCTCCGGATGGAAACCGGAGGAAAGTTCGACGAACTACCGACCCAAATGTGCGGGTGCCGCCGTCGGGGTCATCTACGGCGGCACCGGTTCTGACCCGGTGGCGTGTCCATCCTTTCGATCCCTCCATCGTGACGGCGGAGCTCCCTAGGAGAACGCCGCCACGGTCCAGGGCTGCGCCTCGGAGCGACGCTAGTCAACGGGTCCGGGCGTGCGCTCACGCCCGGGGCGCGCGGTCCTTGCCATCCGTCACGCTGCTCGATGAGCTCCAGCATCTCGACGTCGGACTCGTTGCGCTCCGCGAGGCGCTCGCTCTCACGTCACCCATCGGTCGAGCAACGTTCGGGCTCGTCGGCGTGCTCGCGGAAGTTGAGCACGCGTGGATCATCGAGCGTGCCCATGCCGGGCTTCGCCGAGCTCGACTGCTGCACCCCGCGAAATAGAGCTGCGTGGCAGAAAGCAGGAGCAGCATGACCACCCAATGCACCATGCGAGGCGCTCGGCTTGCCTGGTGAAATGCGGCCGCACCTCACCGCGACTCGTCGATCGCCTTCTTCATCTCCCGGTCGTACACCTCTTCGGAAATGAGCTTGCGGTTGTAGAGGTCGCGCAGTGTGGTTAGACGCTCAGAGAGTCGCTGCGTCTTTGAAATCTCCGTCGCGGTGCCGGCCTGATTTTTGTCGCCGACGATGTTCTGAATCATTATGCCAGGCTGCGCTGGTGCGGCCTGACGGGGTTGACCACCTTCGCAATCGCCGCTGGTCAGCATCGCATCGACGTCGTTGTAGTAGTACGGCCCCCTGATGGCCGCGAAGATACCCGCCGTGAGGACGTAGGTGATGATCCGGCCGGGAGCGATGCCGGGGTGAGCTTCGCCCTCGGCGTAGTCGCAGTTTCGAAACTCGACGCGCCACTTGTGAACGTAGTCCGCTTCCCAATTGTCGGTCAATCCGACTTGTCGCGGAATTCGATCTGTTCGTTCTTGAGCGCAGGCGCCGAGAAGTCCGCCCCCCAACACACGCCAAGATCGTTTCTGAGCTGCACGATCACTCGGGCATTCTGGTTGAGCGGTAACCCTGACATCGGCAGATTCACGCCTCGCGCCTTCATGGTGATCTGCGCGGCGCCCTCAAGTCCCTCTCTCAAGGCCAGGTGTGTTACGCCCGACGGGGTTCCGTCCTTGTCAGTGTACTTGAAGCCCTGGCGTAGGAGCTTCCAGCAGGGTCGGCCCGCGCAGGTATCGCCAGGCGGTATCGAAAGCGCGAGCACGCGGGAGGGAACACCGCCAGTCTCGTCGTAGATGCACAACACGTATCCCGTATCCGTCGTCGGATCGCCGAACTCGGACTTGAGCGTCGCTTCGCCCTTGGTCCACTTCCAGGTGAGCAGGTCTCGCTTGTCGCCCGGTCGGTCCTTGATGGCCAAGGTAGACCGGTTGGCGGCAATCGGGCGACGACAGTCCATCTCGGGTGCCACTGCACACACGGGCACCACGGTTGCCGTCGTTGTTGGTGCCGGAGTTTCAACCGCAGTTGTTGTGGAGGTCGGTGTCTCGGTCGAGCTTCTGGTTGGCGTGGCCGAAGGAAGTGCCGTCTCCGTCGCGTTGGTCGTCAAGGTAACAGTCGGCGCAGGAGGTGGTGTGACGGTTGGGCAAGGCTCAGCGATAAAGGTCTTGAAGGCGAGATCGAAAGACGGGTCGGAGACCATCGGGCCACCGTCTAGAGAGCAGACCTCGGTTCCGCTCGGATACGTGTTGAGTGACTCGCCAGCGCGCATCTGAGCGGGACAATCAGAGTCGTCCCAGCACCCGTACCCGATGAATCCTCCAGCGATACACACGAAGGTGGCCTGATCGCAGACCCCGATTTGATCGTGGCGCAGCCGGAAGAGAAGTGCGGTCCCAGGTTCGACGAGCACGCCAAGGTTCGTAAGGTCGAAATACCCAGGCCCGATGGTGTCGTCTTGCAACGGTGCAGGGACCGTTCCGGCGCCCGGTGGAAATTCGCTGGCCGCCATTGATGCTGTTCCAAGAAGCTGCCCCGATCCGTCGAAAAGGTCCAGGAACATGATCGTGTTCGGAGAGACTGTTCCGAGTAGCGGAGCCACCTCGATGCCAACAAGCTGACCAGCGAGACCCGCGACGAAGCTCTGACCAGGCACCTGGGAGTCAGACACGACGATGTTCCCGCTCGAGGTCAGATTCCGTTGGTCCACGACCGTGCACGTACCGCCATGAGCTTGCGCCGCGCCCAAGATCAGCATCGCAACACCCACGGCGAACGTGCGCATCCAACGTGGTCCCATTCACCACCCCCTCCAGCCCAGGGGTCGCGTATCACGACCGGATTCTGCAAAGGAACGGAAAAGATACCTGCGCCAATCTGATAGCGCCCGCGTGGTGGCAAACGGTAGCAACGTGGTAGCAACCGGCGGGGGCGACGCTCCCGAAGCGCCGCAACTACCTGAGAAATTGAATGGGCCGGCGGAGGATCGAACTCCGAACCCGCTGATTAAGAGTCAGCTGCTCTACCAATTGAGCTACCGGCCCACGTGCTTCGGTTGGCGAGAGCGCGCGAATCTAGACGATTCCGCGCGCGCTGTCACGCGTCGCGGCGACGAACGGGTGGAAGTGGACGAGAGCGCGCGAGGACCGCGGATTCACTCCGCGGTCCTCGCGCAGGCGGAGCATGTCTCGAGCGCACCTCCGCGCTCGAAAAAGCGCACGGGGCCGAACCCGAATAAAATGAAGGGTGACTGAAGGGCTTCGAACCCTCGACCCCCGGAGCCACAATCCGGTGCTCTACCAACTGAGCTACAGTCACCACGCTGTCGTCGATGTATGTCGCGAGCGCGCCAGAAGGGATTCGAACCCCTGACCTACGGCTTAGAAGGCCGTTGCTCTATCCACCTGAGCTACTGGCGCAAGCCGGAAGCGGAAACGTGCCAGCCAATCGGGGCGAGAGGATTCGAACCTCCGACCCCCTGCGCCCAAGGCAGGTGCGCTACCAGGCTGCGCCACGCCCCGTCTAGAACTCGCACATCCCGCGCCGTCTCGCATGTTCGTCGTGTTGGTTCGGGCGCGCCCTGACCTCGTGCGGGAGTACCATCGCGTTCCCGGCCTTTCAAGCGCGCGTCGGCGCCGCGGGCGCGTGCCCGCGCGCGTCGATCGCCCGTCCGAGGGCGTCGAGCGCGCGACGCCGGTGGCTGCACCCGTTCTTCACATCGGCCGGAAGCTCGGCGAAGGAGCGTCCGGTCGCCGGATCGACGAAGACGGGATCGTAGCCGAATCCGCCGGTCCCGCGGGGGGATCGCGCGATATGCCCCTCGCATCTGCCGTCGGCTTCGACGCTCCCGCCGTCGGGCCATGCCAGCACGAGCGCGCAGCGAAACGCGGCGCCGCGCGCGTCGTCGGGCACGTCGGCCAGCTCTCGGAGGAGTCGAGCGGTGTTCTCGGCGTCGGTCGCGTGCTCGCCGGCGTAGCGCGCCGAGCGCACGCCGGGGCGCCCCCGGAGCGCCTCCACCTCGAGACCAGAGTCGTCGCCGAGCGCGGGGAGCCCGGTTCGACGCGCGAGACTCTCGGCCTTGATGCGGGCGTTCGCGGCGAAGGTCGCACCGTCTTCGACGACGCTCCACCCCGGGGCGACGTCGTCGATCCCGACCACCGTCACACCTTTGGGCGCGAGGATTTCCGCGACCTCCCGGAGCTTGCCGCGATTCCCCGTCGCAAGAACGAGACGCTCGGGCCATGCGCGGGACGCGTCAGGCACTCACGCTCTCGGCGAGCACCTTTTTCTGCAAGCCCACGAGCGTCGCGATACCCTCGGTTGCGAGCGCGGTCATGGCCTCGAGCTGGGTCGCGGTGAAGGGCTTCCCCTCCGCGGTGCCTTGGACCTCGATGAACTTCCCCTTCCCCGTCATCACGATGTTCATGTCGACCTCGGCCTTGCTGTCCTCCTCGTACGCGAGGTCGAGGCAAAGCTTCCTGTCGACGATCCCGACGCTCACCGCGGCGACGTGATCGACGAGCGGAGAGGCGGCGAGCACTCCTGCCTTCTGCATGCGCTGCACGGCGAGCGCGAGCGCGACGTAGGCGCCGGTGATCGCGGCGGTGCGGGTGCCGCCGTCCGCTTCGATCACGTCGCAGTCGATCCAAATCGTGCGCTCACCGAGCGCGGCCATGTCGGTTACCGCGCGCAGGCTTCGACCGATGAGCCGTTGAATCTCCTGCGTACGGCCGCCGATCTTGCCGCGCGCCGCCTCTCGATCGGAGCGCGTGTGGGTCGAGCGGGGCAGCATGCCGTACTCGGCGGTCACCCAGCCGCGGCCGGTATTGCGCAGGAACGGCGGCACGCCGTCCTGAACCGAGGCGGCACAGAGCACGCGCGTCGCGCCGAACGCGATCAGCGCCGAGCCTTCCGCGTGGCGCAGGTAGTTCGGCGTGATCTCCACCGGCCGCAACTCGCGCGCGCGCCGTCCATCGGGACGCGAACCGCGCGCCCTCCCCTGCGCGTCCCGCGCTTTCGAACCCACCGTCATGAGATCTCCTCTCGTTCGCCGTGCGAGCCTGCGTTGCGTGTGGCAGTCGCCGACGTGGGGCGTCGATTCATCGCACTCGCGCACTGATGTCAACTTCCCGACGCGCGCCATGCAGGACGCTGCACATGGCGCACGGACAATGACGTGCGCACGCCGCCATCGACGCGGCTTTCCATGCACGGCTCCTAAAGATTTCGTCTTGTTCGCCCGAAATACGACTGTTACGTTTTTCACGCACGCGACAAATTTTTCAGAGGCATCGGAGAACGAGCGCGTATGGATCAATTCCCGTTTCTCATTGGGCAGCACCCCCTGGTGCAAAAGATCCACGCCCTCATCAAGAAAGTGACGGCGACCGATGCAACGGTCCTCGTCATGGGTGAGAGCGGAACCGGCAAGGAGCTCGTCGCGCGTGCGACGCACCAGTTGTCGCCGCGCGCCGACCGTCCGTTCATCCCGGTGAATTGCGGGGCGATCCCGGCGGAGCTGCTGGAATCGGAGATCTTCGGTCACGAGCGCGGGGCGTTCACCGGCGCGATCGGGGCCCGCGCCGGCATGTTTCAGCTCGCCAACGGCGGCACGATCTTTCTCGACGAGGTCGGCGAGATGAGCCCGCGCCTGCAGGTGAAGCTCCTGCGCGTGCTCCAGGACCGCGAGGTCCGCCCGGTCGGCGCCGATCGCACGTTGAAAGTGGACGTGCGCGTCCTCGCCGCCACCAACAAAGACCTGCAGCAGGAGGTCGATCGCGGCACGTTCCGCGAAGACCTGTTCTATCGGCTTCAGGTGATTCCGATCGTGATGCCGCCGCTCCGCGAGCGGCGCTCGGACATTCCGCTGCTGATCGCGCACTTCCTCGAGAAGCACAATCGCAAACGGCCCGATCATCCCGTGCAGATCACGGACGACAGCATGGTCCATCTCTGGGAGTACGACTGGCCGGGCAACGTGCGGGAGCTCGAGAACCTGGTGGAGCGAATGGTGATCCTCTCGGAGGACGGCTGGATCCGCGTCGAGAACCTTCCGAGCAACATTCGTTCGTTCATCTCGGAGAAGCGCATTCCGAAGCCGTCGCTGTCGGAGAACGGGCTCGACCTCAACAGTGCCGTGGAGGAGTTCGAGAACCGGCTGATCGAAGAGGCGCTGCGCCGCACGAAGGGCAACAAGCAGGCCGCCGCGCGCCTTCTCGGTCTCAAGCGCACGACGCTGGTGGCCAAGCTGCGACGGCGGAAGCCGGGCGCGGCGTACCAGGGCGCGCAGCAGAGCTATCTACTGTAGGGGGAGAGAGCCGAGATGGAATCGAAGCATGAGGGCACCGTGCTGGTGGTGGACGACGACCGCAACGCGGTCGACATCCTGAACCGGCTGCTCACCAAGGAAGGCTTCGTCGTGCACTGCGCCCACGGTGGGCGTGAGGCGTTGGCGGCCGTGACCGCCCACCCCATCGACGTGATCCTCCTCGACGTGATGATGCCGGACATGGACGGGTTCCAAGTCTGCGAGGCGCTTCGCCAGAACGAGCGCACGCGTGAGATTCCCGTGGTCCTACTCACGGCCAAGGACGACATGGAGACGCGCGTCGTGGGGATGCGACTCGGCGTCAGCGAGTTCCTGACCAAGCCGATCAACAAGACCGAGCTCTTCTCGCGGCTCCGTGCCCAGATGCACCAGCGCACCATCGAGCATCGCATCACGCACATGTTGAGCTCGTAAAGCGCGACGCGCCGAGGAGCGGCATGAGCTCCCCGGCGCGTGGATGTGTCCCCCCGAGCACGGGCACGCGCTCGGGATGCTTCGACGTCGGCGTTGCGGCCTACTCTGCCGGCTTCTTCTCGGCGGCCGGTTTCTCGCCGGCCGCGGCCCCGCCTTCCTTCGCCTTCTCGGCGTCTTCCTTCTTGCACTTCTCCACGTCGGCGGTGGAGATCATCATCGTCTCGGCAATGTCCTGGACCGACCGTCCCATCTTCACCGACTTCATGATGATGCCGCAGTTCACGTCGCCCGCGATGCTCGACGTGATCCCCGTCAACACCAACAGAGCTGCACCGGCGATTCCCAGCAATGCGATACGCATGGTCGAACCTCCTCGCGTTTGTGACGGTGCCAGAGCGCACCGTGCGTAGGGAACAAGGTGCCTGAACGGACGAAAGCGGCGTGAATTACACTATGCTGCCGATTCGTAGACAAGCGTCTCGGCGGCCGCCAAGAGCTCGCGCATCGCCGTCGTCGTCGGCGCGCGCGTGAGCGCGGCCCGGAGCTCGGCGCCGCCGCGGAGATGCTTCACCATACGGCAGGCGAGGCCGCGCGCACGCCCGAGCGCGGCACCGGGCGGCAGCTCCTCCTCGAGCCGCGCGATCAGGCGGTCGACCGCTCCGAAGCGCTCCGCCGGTGTGACCGCGGGAACCGTGAGCCCGCGTTGCACAGCGTCTATCTCACGGAAGATCCAGGGATGCGCCAGAGTGGCGCGTCCGACCATCAGGCCGTCGACACCGCTCTCGGCCAGGCGCGCGAGCGCGCCGGATGCCGTGGTGACGTCGCCGCTGCCGATCACCGGAACGCGCACGGCCTGCTTGACGCGCCCGACGAGCTCCCAATCCGGCTCGCCGCTGTAGAGCTGCGCCCGGGTCCGTCCGTGCACGGCGATCGCCTGGACGCCCTCCCCTTCGGCCAGACGCGCGACCTCGACGGCGTTCCGTGAACCGTCGTCCCAGCCGGCGCGGATCTTCACCGTGAAGGGGATCGTCAGGGCCCGACGGAGCGCCTGAAGGATTCCCTGCAGAACGTCCGGCTGCCGCATCAGCTCGGCGCCGCCGCCGCGCTTGGTGACCTTCGGTGCCGGGCAACCGCAATTGACGTCGACGATGTCGGCGCCGAGATCCTGCGCCATGCGCGCCGACTCCGCCATGCGCGCCGCGTCGGCACCGAAGAGCTGGATCGAAATCGGATGCTCGAGCGGCCGGAAGCGGAGCATGCTCTGCGTCCGGAGGTTCTGCCGCGTGAGGGCCTCGATGCTGATGAGCTCGGTCACGACGAGCCCGACCGCATCGGGATTCTGCTCCTTCACGAGCGACCGGTACACGGAGTCGGTGATGCCCGACATGGGCGCGAGCACCAGGTTCGGCGCGACCGTGACCGTGCCGATGCGGAACCGATGCGACGTCATGCGCCGAGCTCGGGCCAGCGGTCGTTCCAGGGCCGCACCTGCTCGTACGCGTACGATGCCTGCAGCACCAGATCGTCGCGAAAGCGTGGCCCGACGATCTGCAATCCGGCGGGCAGGCCGGCGTCGGTGAAGCCGGCGCGCACGCTTGCGGCCGGATGCCCCGAAAAATTGAACGGGTAGGTGAAGGCGACCGCTCCGAGCGCGGACGTGATGGGCTCGCCGTCGATCGCGTCGGGGAACGGACCGGCAGCCGCGAAGGCCTCGGTCGGCAACGTCGGCGTGAGCACGAGCGCATAGCGCGAGAAGATGCGTGCGAGGCACGCCTGGAGCTCGGCGCGTTTTCGTTGCGCGCGCCCGATGAGCTCCGGACCGATCTTTTTCCCCTGCTGCAACCCCTCGTAGAAGGCCCGCCCCCATTGCTCGCGATGCGTCTCGACTCGGTCGGCGAGGAGGGCGTAGGTCTCGGCCGCGGAGACCAATGCCCATTCGACGCCGAGCTCCGGGAATACGTCGTCGATCGTCTCCACCTCGTGTCCCAGCTGCCGGAACACGTCGATCGCGGCCTCGACCTCACGCCACACGTCGCGCTGCACCCGCGCGTATCCGAGCCCAGGACTCACGGCGATGCGCAGCTTCGCCGGCAGCGCCTCGAGCGTGTCGACGTACGAGAGTCCCGGCGGCGGCAACGACTCCGGGTCGGACGGGTCGGGACCGGAAACGACGTCGAGAAAGAGGGCGGCGTCTCGTACGGTCCGGGTGAGCGGTCCGTAGCATACGGTATCGATCCACGAGAGCATCGGGCGCTCCGCGATGAGCGGACCGACGGGCACGCGGCCGAACGTCGGCTTCAGGCCGTAGGCCCCGACGTAGCAGGCCGGAATGCGGATCGACCCGCCGCCGTCCGAAGCGGTGACGAGCGGCACCATGCCGGCGGCAATCGCGGCGGCCGATCCGCCGCTCGACCCGCCGGGCGTGCGCTCGAGGTTCCACGGGTTACGCGTGACACCGAAGAGGAGGTTCTTGGTGAGGCCGGTGTAGCCGAACTCCGGCGTATTGGTCTTGCCGAGGATGATCGCGCCAGCCGCCCGCAGCCGCGCGACCTGCACGGAGTCGCTCCGCGGCCGGTAGTCGCGGAAGGGAAGCGAGCCGTACGTCGTCGGCAGCCCCGTCACGTCTTCGAGGTCCTTCACGCCCACGGGCAATCCTGCAAGGGGCCCGAGACGCTTTCCCGCCACGATTGCGCGCTGCAGCACGACCGCTTCTTCCAGAGCTTCCTCACGCCGCAACGCCACGAAAGCATTTAGGGCGGGATTCAATGCATCGATGCGATCCAGGCACGACTGCACGAGTACCGTGGGCGCGAGCTCACCGTTGCGAATCGACTCCGCGAGGCGCCAGGCGGGCTGAAATATCAGGTCGGTCATGCGCGAAATTGCTTGCGAGGTGGTGTGAGAAGTGTGAATACAGGACCCATGGAAGGCCTGTTCGTCGCGCTGGGGATCGCGTGCGGCGCCATGATCGTCGCGACCGCCTACCTGATCATCAAGTAACGTCTGCGGTTCGCGATTACTCCGAACGCTCCGACACCGGCACGTAGTCGCGCTCGTCCGGACCGAGATAGATCTGCCGTGGTCGCGCGATCTTCTGATCGTCGTCCTGCAGCATCTCCATCCATTGCGCCAGCCATCCCGATGTTCGCGGAATCGCGAACAGCACGGGGAACATGTCCATCGGGAAGCCCATCGCCTGGTAGATGATGCCCGAGTAGAAGTCGACGTTCGGATAGAGCTTGTGCGAGATGAAGTAGTCGTCGGCGAGCGCGATGCGCTCGAGCTCGAGGGCGATGTCGAGCAACGGATTCGCGCCCGTCACCTCGAAGACCTCGTTGGCGATCTGGCTGACGATCTCGCGCACGCGGGTCGTAGTTCTTGTAGATGCGATGACCGAATCCCATGAGCCGGATCTCGCCCGCCTTGACGCGTTTGATGTACGCGGGGACGTTGTCCTTGGAGCCGATCTCCATCAGCATCCGGATCACGGCTTCGTTGGCGCCGCCGTGCAGCGGCCCGTAGAGCGCCGCCGTCGCGGCCGCGATCGCCGAGTAGCGGATCGACCTGCGAGCTGCCGACGCCGCGCATGGCGCTCGTCGAGCAGTTCTGCTCGTGATCGGCGTGAAGGATGAAGAGCACGTCGATCGCGCGCTCGAGCGCGGGGTTCGGCTTGTACTTGAGCTCGGTCATCTTGAACAACATGTTCAAGAAGTTCCCGGTGTAGCTGAGGTCGTTGTCGGGATAGGCGTACGGCATGCCGATCGAATGCCGGTACGCGAAGGCCGCAAGCGTCGGCATCTTGGCGATGAGGCGGTGCGTCTGGATGCGCCGCGACTCCGGGTCGAAGATGCGTCTTGGCGTCGGTGTAGAACGTCGAGAGCGCACCGACCGTCCCGACGAGAATGCCCATGGGGTGCGCGTCGTAGTGGAACCCGTCGATGAACTTCTTGATGTTCTCGTGCATGATCGTGTGCTGCCGGATGTTCTGGTCGAACGCCTTCAAATGCGAGGGCTTCGGCAGCTCGCCCTTCACGAGGAGATACGCCGTCTCGAGGATACGTGCTCTTCTCGGCGAGCTGCTCGATCGGGTAGCCGCGGTAGCGCAGGATGCCCTTGTCGCCGTCGATGAAGGTGATCGCGGCTCTTGCACGAGGCGGTGTTGGTGAAGGCCGGATCGTAGCTCATCAGGCCGAAGTCCGTCCGGACCCGTCTTGATCTTGCGGCAGGTCGATCGCGCGGATCGTGTTGTGCTCGATCGGCAGCTCGTAGGTCTTGCCGGTGCGATTGTCGGTGATCGTCAGGGAGTCACTGGCCATGGCGTCCTATCCTTTCCTTTTCGCGGGCGGATTCTAGCTGACCGAGCGAATGCCGCAATGCGACGAGGTGACCGCTCAGCGTCCTGGGCACGGACGGCGAAGACGCGGTCCTACGCCGTCGGCCGCGGCAACGCGCAGAGAATCGTTTCCGCCTGCGCGACGATCCCCTCGACGATCTGGCGGCACGGCTGCACCGAGCTGATCCCACCGGCGCTCTGTCCGGTCGGCATACATTCGCGGTCGGCGTCGAAATCGGCCTCCGGACCGACCCCGATGTGCCAGACGCCGTCCCCGGTCGCCCGCGCGGCCTGCATGGGAAACGGCTGCAGCTCGTCTTTCCGCACCTCCCACTCGTCGGTGTACCGGGTGCGGATCGCACGCATGGTCTTGCCGCTGTAGCAGCGCGTGACGACGGTCCCCGTCTCGTCGATCGCGACGATCCTGTCCTTGAAGGCCCGGTGCGCGCGCGCTTCCGTCGAGGCGATGAAGCGGGTCCCCATCCAGATGCCCTGCGCCCCGAGCGCGAGCGCCGCCACCAGTCCACGACCGTCGAAGATCCCGCCGGCGGCGACGACCGGCACCTTCACCGCATCGACGATCATCGGCACGAGCGGCAGGGTCGCGACCGTCCCGGTGTGCCCACCGGCTTCCGTGCCTTGCGCGACGACGACGTCGCAGCCGGCCTCGACGGCACGGACCGCGTGGCTCACCTTGCCGCACATGTTGACGACCAGCACTCCGTGGCGATGGCAGAGGTCGACCACCTGCGACGGCACGCCCAGTCCCGCGACGAAGGCGCGGGCACCGGACTCGCAAATCGTCTCCACCATCGCGACGAGATCGCGCGGGCTCGCCGTCAGCAGATCGACGCCGAAGGGCTTGCGGGTCGCTGCACGCACCGCCGCGATCTCCCGCTTCATCTCCTCGTGGTGCATCATCGCCGCGCCGAGACATCCGAAGCCGCCGGCCTCGGAGACGGCCGCCGCGACCGCCGAGTACGATACCCCGCCCATGCCCGCGAGCATGATGGGATGCTCGATGCCGAGGAGATCGCAGAGCGGGGTGCGCAACATGGTCAGCGCTGTAGCACGCCGTCGATGAGCGCGTCGACGGCACGCTCGCCGCTGTGGACGCAATCGGGAATACCGACGCCGCGGTAGGCACCGCCGGCGAGCGCCAGGCCGCCGAGCGCACGCGCCGCCGCTTCGATCGCATCGACGCGTGCGAGATGGCCGAGCGCGTATTGCGGCATCGCGCGCAGGTGCCGCGCGACGCGCACGAACGTCGGCCGCCCCTGGACCCCGAGCAGCTCGCCGAGCTCGCCTTCGGCGAGCGCCACCAGCCCCGCCTCCGGCATGCTCGCGAGCCCCGCGGCGAGAGCGCCCCCGGCAAAGACGCGGAGCAGCACCTGTCCGGCCGGCGCCCTGCCCTCGTACTTCACGCTGCTGAAGCTCGCCGCGATGATGCTCCGGCCCTCGATGGCGGGGACGACGAAGCCGAACCCGTCGAGCGCATGCGCGATCTGCTCGCGGGCATACGCGAGCGTGACGATGGCGGAGGAGGCATACGCGATGCCGGCCAGGCGGTCGGCGAGCACCGGATCGAGCGAGCGCACGAGGTCGGCGCTCACGTACGCAGGGGTCGCGAGCACCACGTGTGTCGCGTCGATGATCGCGCCGTCCGCGAGGGCGACGTGCCACCGACCGGCCGCCGTCCGGCTCAGCCGCTCGACCCGCGCCCCGAGGCGCGCTGCGCCCGCGGGGAGCCGCTCCACGAGCGCGTCGACCAACGTCTGCATGCCGTCGCGAAAGCTCGCGAAGAGACTCCATCGCGCGCCGCTGTCGCGTCGGGACGCAGCCTTTGCCTGCCGCCGCATGGCGAGGATCACGCTGCGGTGCCGACGCTCCATCTCGAGAAAGCGCGGCATCGTGGCGGCGAGGCTCAGCCGCGTCGGGTCCGCGGTATAGATGCCGCCGACGAGCGGCTGGGCCACGCGCTCGAGCGCCTCGGCACCGAGCCGGCGTCGCACGAATGCGTCGAGGCTCTCGTCGTCTCCCACCGACCCGCGCGGCAGCACCAGGTCCATCGCCATTCGCAGCTTGCCGGCGAGCGTGAACAGGCGCGTCGTCACGAGCGGCCAGAGCTTCGTCGGCGCCATCATCAGAAAGCCCTCGGGCAGCGGGTACAGGCGGCCGGCGCGCACGACGAACGTTCGGCGCTCGTCGTCGCGCGTGCGGATCAACCGATCGGCGAGCCCGAGGCGGTGCGCGAGATTCATCGCCCAGGGCTTCTCCGTCAGGAACGAGTCGGCACCGTGCTCGACGAGAAGACCCCGGGTGCGCTCGGTCGCAACCGACCCGCCGAACCGGGCGCCGGCTTCGAGAACCGTCACGCGGCACGCCGGATCGCGTTCGCGGACGCGATGCGCCGCCGCGAGGCCCGCGATTCCGCCGCCCACCACCACGACGTCGCCGAGCGACGCCACCCGCCCCTCAGCCGGCGACGTGCGCACGCACGACCGCGGCGAGCATGCGCGCAAAGGTCGGATGGTCGTTGGCGGTTTCGGCACGCACGAACCGCATCCCCACGGCCTCGGCCGTGGCGCGCGCCTCGATGTCGAGGTCGTAGCGCACCTCGACGTGGTCGCAGATGAAACCGATCGGCACCACGACGAGCGCCCGGTCGCCGCGGGCGGCGCGGTCGCGGATGACGTCGTTGATGTCGGGCTCGAGCCAGGGATCACGCGGGCCGCCGCTGCGACTTTGATACGCCAGCACGAACTCGGTGCGCCCGACCGCGGCCGCGGTGAGACGCGCCGACGTCTCGAGCTCGCGCACGTACGGCGAGTCGCCCGCCATCGGGGACGGAATGCTGTGCGCGGTGAAGACGAGCGGGGCATCGGGCGCTTCGGCGAGCGCGGCGCGCGTCCGCGCCGCCATCGTGGCGATGAAGAGCGGGTGGTCGAACCACGGGCCGACGTACTCGACGCTCGGCGCGTCCGGCCCGAGCGCGGACCGCCCGGCATCGACGCTCGCCATGTAGCGCTCGAAGCTCGCCTCGGCGCGATGCGGCGCCAGGATGACTCCGAGGGCGCGCCGCACACCGTCGCGCCGCATGTCCGCGAGCGTGTCGGCGATGTAGGGCGACCAGTTTCGCATGCCGACGTACACCGACAACGGTGGTCCGTCCGCGGCGAGCGCGGTGCGGAGACCCGCCGCCTGCTTCATCGTGTACTCGTTGAGAGGCGACTTGCCGCCGATCCGCTCGTAATGATGCACCACGTCCTCGTAGCGCTCGCGCGGCACGGGACGGCCGCGGAGCACGTTGTCGAGGAACGGACGCACGTCTTCCATGCGTTCCGGTCCTCCGAACGCGATCAGCAGCACGGCGTCGATCGCGGCCATGAGCGACTAGCTCCGCGCCGAGAGCTCGTGGACGGCGTCGATCACCGCACCGACGTGCTCGACCGGCGTCTCCGGCAAGACGCCGTGACCGAGGTTGAAGATGTGGCCGGGACGACCCGCGGCGCGCTCGAGGATGCGCGCGACGCGGCGGCGGATCTCATCGACCGGCGCGAAAAGCACTACCGGATCGAGATTGCCCTGTACCGCGACGTCGTAGCCGACGCGCGCCCAGGCATCGGCGAGGTCGACGTGCCAGTCGAGGCCGATGACGTCGCCGCCGGCCGCGCGCACGAGCTCGAGGAGCGCCGCCGTGCCGGTGCCGAAGTGGATCACGGGCACGCCGGTGTCCGCGAGCGCGGCGAAGGTCGCGCGCATGTGCGGCAGCACGTAGGCCCGGTAGTCGTCGGGACCGAGGCAGCCGACCCAGCTGTCGAAGAGCTGCACCGCCTGGGCACCGGCCGCGACCTGTGCGCGCAGATAGTCGACGACCGTCTCCGACAGCCGCTCCATGAGGCGGTGCCACGCATCCGGGTCGGCGTACATGAGCGTCTTGGTGTGGCGGTACTGACGGGAGCCGCCGCCCTCGATCACGTACGACGCGAGCGTGAACGGCGCGCCCGCGAATCCGATGAGCGGCACGCGTCCCGCCAGGCGCTCCCGCACCAGGCGCACCGTCTCGAGCACGTACCCGAGTCCCTCGACGGCCGGCACGCGAACGAGCGCGTCGACGTCCGCCCGCGTGCGCACCGGGCGATGGATCACCGGTCCGTCGCCCTTGGCGAACTCGAGCCCGACGCCCATCGGCTCGAGCACCAGCAGAATGTCGGCGAACAGAATCGCCGCGTCGACCGGAAACCGCGCGATCGGCATGAGGGTGACCTGGGCGGCGAGCTCGGGCGTCTTGCAGAGCTCGAGAAAGCCATGGCGCAGGCGGAGGGCACGATACTCGGGCATGTAACGACCGGCCTGGCGCATGATCCAGACCGGCGTGCAATCGGTCGGCTCGCGGCGACATGCGCGTAGAAATCGGCTGGCGACGGACACGGGCGATGGACAATGCCAGTCCGGCGAAGCCGCGTCGAGGGTTCGAAAACGTCAGCGGCGCTTGGCGGCGAGGAGCGCGGGAGCCGCGCGCAACGTCTCGACGACGAGCGGCCCCATCTTCGGATGGCTCGGCTCGCAGTCGACCGGCACGCCGGCGTCGCGGAGCGCCGCGCTGCACACGGGACCGATCGATCCGACGACGACGCGGGCAAACGCGGCGACGAGCGCAGCCCGGAGCGCATGCGTATCCGCGATCTGCATCACGTGCGCCACCTGCGTCGCGCTCGTGAACAGCGCGACGTCGACGTCGCCCGCGCACAGACGACGAACGGCGGCCGCGAGCGGACCGACGTCCTCCGGAAGCGCCCAGCGATAGACCGGCACCGCCGAGACCAGGGCGCCGCGCTGGCGGAGACCGTCCAGCAACTCCGGATTGGATACGCCATACTCCTGGACCGCTACCCGCCTCCCCGCGAGCGGCAACCGGGCGTCGATCGCGGCCAAGAGCTCACGCCACGTATTGGGCTCGGGTACGACCAGCGCGGGCGCGAGCCCGAGCTCGCGGAGCACCGCGACCGGCTTCGGTCCGCGAGCGACGAGCGTCGTCCCACGCAGGAGCTCCACCAGACGTTCGCGGGGCACGACCGGCGCGACGGCATCGGCGAGCGCGCGCGTCCCGACTCCCGTGAGGCAGATCAGGACGTCGACCGCACCCGCGACGAGCTCCCGCGCGAAGTCGAGGGCGGCAGGCTGCGCCGCGAGCGGCACCTCGCGCATCGCCGGCGCGACCGATGGATCGGCACCCTGCTTCCGCACGAGGGCGGCCATCGCGGCCGCCCGCCGGCTCTCGAACGCGACGACGCGCAGCGGAGCGTCGGCCATCCGGACCTCGCGCGTCAGCGGATCTCGAGCAGCTCGACTTCGAAGGTGAGGGTCGCGTTGGGCGGAATGACACCGCCCGCGCCGCGCGCCCCGTACGCGAGATCCGGCGGGATGACGAGCTTCCGCGTGCCGCCGACCTTCATGGTCGCGACGCCCTCGTCCCACCCCTTGATGACCTGCCCGCGCCCCACCGCGAACGTGAAGGGCTGATTGCGATCCTTCGAGCTGTCGAACTTCGTTCCGTCGACGAGCCAGCCGGTGTAGTGCACGACCGCCGTTTGCCCCGTCTGCGGCGACGCACCCGTACCGACTTTCAGATCGACGTACTGCAAGCCGCTCGGGGTCGTCTCCATGTTCTCCGCCATCGTGCCCGCCTTTTCTCCGGAGCCTCCGGAATCATGGCCGGCATCCGGTCCGCGCGTGCATCCGATGGGAAACGCGGTGAGCAGCGCCAGCAGCATTGCCGTTCGGAATTTCATGCGCGGCGCACGCTACCGACGCGGTCGGTGCCGGTCAACCTACGGGGCGCCAAAGTGTCGATGGGCGCGGCCGCCGGCACCGACCGGGCGCGTGCACGAAACGCGCTCAATCGCCGAAGCGCACCGGCAACTGCTCGGGGCCGTTGATCCCGAGGGGCGGGCGCCATACCGCGCCGGCCTCGACCGTCGGGCGACCGCACCGCGCCGTGAGGGTCGCGAGCGCCTCTTGGAGCTCGGCGCGCGCGAGCGCCGCGCCGAGGCAGTGATGCGCGCCGTGCCCGAACGCGAGGTGCGGCGCGATCGCTCCGTGTGCGGGATCGAGCCGCTCCGCGTCTCCGAACGTGCGCTCGTCGTGGTTCGCGCTCCAGACGGAGAGAAATACCGCCTCGCCGGCCGCGATCCGCTCGTCGCCGACGGCGACCGGCTCCGCAGCCGTGCGGCCGACCCCCGTCACCGCCGACCGATAGCGCAACACCTCCTCGACGGCGTCCTCGGCGCTCACCGTGCCGGCCGCAACGGCGTCCCAGACGACCGGATGATCGGCCAGCACCTGGATCATCCAGCCGAGCTGGTTCTTGGTCGTCTCGTGGCCCGCGAAGACGAGGCCGGCGAGGAAGCTCTGCGCCTCGACGTCCGACCAACCGTCTTCGAGCGCCGCGTGCGCGATGCGGCTCACTAGATCGTCGCGCGGCTCGGTGCGGCGTCGGCGCGCGAGCTCGCCGGTATACGCAAGGAGCTGCGCGAGGGCGTCGTCGACGGCCGCCGACGTGCATCGCGACCAGCGGACTGAACCCGAGCCCGATCGTATTGGCCCAGCCGCGAAAGCGTTCGCGATCCTCGGCCGGCACGCCGATCAGCTCGCAGAGGCCGAGGGAGGGATACGGATCGGCGAACGCCGCCATGAACTCGCAACGGGCATGGCCCGCGAACGCGTCGATCAGCTCGTGCGCGGCGGTGCGGAGAAACGGCCGCAGCCGCTCGACGCTCCGGGGCGTGAAGGTACGCGCCATGAGGGTACGAAAGCGCTGGTGCTCGGCGCCGTCCCGGTTGAGCGGCGAGATCGCCATCCATTCATAGAAGGGCCCGGAGCTGACGCCGACGGTGCGCAAGAATCCGGCGAAGTCCGCTCGCAGCCGTCCGTCGGCGAGAAGCGCACGCACTTGGTCGTAGCGCATCGCGCCGACGCCCCCGAGCTCGAGATCCACGACGCCGCCGGCGTCACGCGCGCGGCGAAGCGTCGCAAAGGGATCGGACGCGAACTCGGCGATCCCGAAGCGGGTGCGGGTCATGACGTCGTCGTCCTCCTCCCCGTTCCTCGCACGCGCGCGGAGACATGCAAAGCCGCGTCAGGCCGGACGGCGACCCCAGGCCGCGAGGCGCAGCCCCATGGCGGCGAGCAGCACGGCGACGAACGCCCAATACGCCGCCAGCGGGTGCGTGGTGTCCTTCCGACCGACGCTGTTGACGAGGCACAGGAAGAAAATCAGCCACACGACGTGCATGCCGACCCGATGGAGACGCCGCCACCACGCGGGCGCGAGTCTGCGGCGCACCGCCACGAACGACGTCACCGTCATCAGGGCCACGAGCACGAGACCGGGTACGCCGATCGCGAAGTCGGCATCGGTGACCATGGGCGGGCGAGCGGGCGAGTAGAGCGTGTAGAGCCGAAGGATGCAAAAGACGTGCACCGTCATGCTCGCGCCGAACGCGACCCCGAACGCGCGGCGCCGACGCCGCAGCCACGCGCTCCACGGCGACGGATGCAGGCGCACGAGCGGCGAGGCGACGAAGGCGAGCACGAAGTACACGAACGACGCGCGCGCGGTGGCGCGGAGCGCCAGTCGGGTCGCGTCGCGTCCGCCCGCGCCGGCGACGAGGATCGTCGCGGCGACCGTCAGGCTGAGCGCCGTCGCGGCCAAGATCCATGGGAGGTCGCCGCGATCGGCGTCGGTGGCGGGAGGCGGCGGCACGCGCGGCGGGGATGGGGACGACGGCGCGGCGGATCGCACCGTCGTCACGCGCAGACCTAGGGAAGCTCTGCGCAAATGGGGGCCGAAGCGAGAAGCCTGAGCCGCCGCGAGCGCAAGGAACGGAGCCCGACTGCGTATCCATCCGATACGCCGAGGGCTCCGCGACGCCGTCGCTCGCGGA
This sequence comes from uncultured delta proteobacterium, assembly GCA_963774015.1. Lineage (GTDB taxonomy): Bacteria > Desulfobacterota > Binatia > UTPRO1 > UTPRO1 > UTPRO1. Next base: position 152,700 of record CAVZDH010000008.1, on the reverse strand, counting down.
TGGATCGCGCTTCGCAGCCGGTACCCATATTGTGCAGCGGTTCCCTAATGCGGTTGGGGCACCATCCGGAGGTAGGGCTTCAGGGCCTTCCATCCGCCCGGAAACTTCTTCTTCGCGTCGTCGTCCGAGATCGACGGCACGATGATGCAGTCCTCGCCCGGCTTCCAGTTCACCGGGGTCGCGACCATGTGCTTCGAGGTGAGCTGCAGCGAGTCGATCACCCGCAGCAGCTCGTCGAAATTGCGGCCGGTGCTCGCGGGGTAGGTCAACATGAGCTTGATCTTCTTGTCGGGTCCGATCACGAAGACCGAGCGCACCGTCAGCGTATCGAGCGCGTTCGGGTGGATCATGTCGTAGAGATCCGCCACCTTGCGCTCGGGATCCGCGATGAGCGGATAGTTCGGCGCGTGGCCCTGCGTCTCCTTGATGTCCTGCGACCACTTCGCGTGCGAATCGACGGGATCGACGCTCAGGCCGAGGATCTTGACGCCGCGCTTGTCGAACTCGGGCTTGATGCGCGCCATGTAGCCGAGCTCCGTCGTACAGACCGGCGTGAAATCCTTGGGGTGCGAGAAGAGCACCACCCAGCTGTTGCCGATGAATTCGTGGAAGTTGATGCGACCTTCCGTGGTGTCGGCCGTGAAGTCCGGTGCGACGTCTCCGAGTCGTAGCGCCATGGGGAAGCCTCCTTCGCGGTCCTGAGTTACCAAAAGCTCCGGGCGACTCAAGGGGAGACGTGCGCGTCGATCGGCGCCCCGAGCACGCGGTGCAGCTCGACCATGGCGAGGGTGTCGCGCGCGCAGTAGGCGAGCAGCTGCCGGCGCAGCTCCGCGCGCCGCGCCGGATCCACGGCCGGATCGACCAGCAGCGCGTGCGAGGCCGACGCGGTGAGCCCATCGCGGATCACGAGATCGTCGTAGCCGAGCGTCGGAACGAACGCCGGCAAGACCCGTTTGATGGAGAACGAGCCCCGGAGATCGGAGTGATAGCAATGGTCCCGTACCAGCGGCAGCAAATCGACGATGCGATCGCGCCGATCGAGCAACGCCGGCCCGCAGTCGGGCAGCTGCGTCGCGAGCGCCGTCAGGACGTCGGCCTCGAAGCTCGAGTACACGACCAACGAGGCGGCGTCGGCGGTGGCGGCGAGCAGGCTCTCGGCGAACGCCCGCCGCGGATCACCGTCGGCGGCGTGTAGAAACTCGCGGTGCGTCAGACTGCCATCGGCCGCGCGCACGTGGTCCGACCACTGGAACGGAACCTGCTCGAAGGGCCGCGTCCCGGGATAGACCGGGACGGCCGGGGCGAAGGTCTCGAAGTCGACGAAGTGGGCGGGCAACGCGACCGCCGCGAGCCGCTCCACCAGGGCGGGCTCGCGCACCGGTCGCCCGGTCAAGACGGCGCGCCGCGCCCGGCGTTGCATGGGCGTCAGGCTCGGCAGATCGGCGGGAACGGCACGAATGTCGTCGATGCCGAGGGCTTGGAGCTCGGCCAATTGCTCGCCGGTGAGGCGCGGCAGATCCGTCACGGGATGCGCTGGCGCGTCGCGGTGGCAAGGCGCGAAGAACGGACAGCGATACGGCACCAGGCACTGCGCCCCGGTCGCGATCGCCGGAACCGTCGCGCTCGTCGAGACCTCGCACATGGCCGCGAGGCGTGCGCGCACCGCGTCCGCCATCGCGAGCGCCGTGTCGGTGAGGTCGACGTACGCGAAGAGGCGGTCGAGATCCGGCGGGCCGCCGGGATGAACGTACTCGCGATCGAGGAGCAGCACACCGGCGCGACGCAGCTCGACGCCCGCCGCGCCGATCACCGCCATCTGAAAGGCCACGTCCGTTTGGTGGTGTCCGCGGATCCGTGCCGCGGCCTTCACCTCCACGAGCTCGAATCGCCGCGGTCCGACCCGGACGAGCACGTCGGCGCGTGTCCGAGCGCCCGCGTGCTCGAAGGCGCCCTCGAAGATCACCGGCACGGACGGGTCGGCGACGAGCCGCAGGGTCGCGGCGACGGCGTCCTCCCACGTTCCTTCGCCGCCGACGAGCACGCCGCCCGGATGACGGCGACGCGCGAGCGCCCCGACCTCGATGCCCGCCTGCACCAGGGCATCTCGACCCGGCTTCTCGCCCGCGCCGAGCTCCGGCGCATGGACCTCGAGGAAGAGACGCTTCGGACACTGGAGCCCGGCGGTGAACCATGCTTTCGAGAGATGGACCAAGCCGTGTCGGCATCGCCCGTGAACGCGGATCGGGTCAAGCGCGGCGAACGCACCATGCTGCATCGCGCCATCGAGATTGTACGAGACATCCCCAAAAACCTGTGCTATGCGGAGCATCTTCGCACTTCAGGGTTTTCGGTGGCGATTGCAGAGTGGGTCGGTAGGTGGTGCCGTGGAGGGGCGGTCGATGGCAGAGGCAGAACGTAACGGCGTTCGAAAGATAAGAGCGGGGCGTGGTGGAGACCCTTTCGGCTTCGATCCCGCCGCGCGGGAACGTGCGAAGCCCTTCTTTCGTTTCCTCTACAAGTACTACTGGCGCGTCGAGGTCGAAGGTCTCGAGCATCTGCCGCCCGACGGGCCGGTGTTGCTTGCCGCCAATCATTCGGGCGCACTGCCGTTCGATGCCGCGATGATTTCGCTCGCCGTCGAGGACGAGCACCCGGCGCACCGCATCGTCCGCATGCTCTACGCGAAGTTCGTGACCGATCTGCCCGCCATCGGCACGCTCTTCAGTCGGCTCGGCGGCGTCGAAGCATCGACGTTGAACGGCGCGACGCTGCTCAAACGCGGCGAGGCGGTCGGCATCTTCCCGGAAGGCGAAGAGGCCCTCGGCAAGCCCTATCATCAGGCCTACTGCCTGCGCCCGTTTCGCACCGGCGTCGCACATCTGAGCGCGCGCCATCAGGCGCCGGTCGTGCCGGTCGCCGTGATCGGCGCCGAGGAAACGACCCGCTCGCTCTTCCGGATACCGCAGCTCCCGCGCATGTTCCGCGTCCCGTTCATCCCGGTGCCGAGCTTGCTCTACTTGCTCGGACCGCTGGGCTACCTGCCGCTACCGACGAAGTGGCGCATTCGCTTCGGCCCGCCGCTGATGCCCGTGCGACCGTATCCGCGCACGCCGCGCGAGCAATTTCTGCATGAGCGCGCCGAGTACGTCCGCACCGAGGTGCAGCGGTTGCTCGACGTCGAGCGCTTGCGGCGAAGCACCGTCATTTTCGGATAGGGAGATCCCTCCCGGGCTAGCGGGCGAGCACCGCGATGACCACGAGCGCGAGGGCGATGCGATACCAGCCGAAGATCCGCAGATCGTGATTGCGCACGTAGCGTAGCAAGACCGCGATCACGGCGAGCGACACGACGAACGACGTGACGAGCCCGACGCTGAAGGTCGGCACGTCCGCGACCGCGAGCGCGTGGCGCGCCTCCCAGAGAGCGAAGACCGATGCGGCTCCGAGCGTCGGGATCGCGAGAAAGAACGAGAACTCGAGCGCCGTCGCGCGCGTGAGACCCGCGAGCAGCGCGCCGATGATGGTCGCGCCGGATCGCGACACGCCGGGCCAGAGCGCCGCTGCCTGCGCGCATCCGATCAGGAACGCCTGCATCCAGGTGACGTCGTCGATGCGGATGGTCCGTCCCGCCGGTCGGTTCGGGCCGTCGATGACGAGCAGCAACACCCCGCCGACGGCGAGACCGATCGCGACGGGCAGCGGACCGAAGAGGACCCGCACGATCCAGTGATGCAGCAGTAGCCCGACGACCGCAGCCGGAAGGAACGCCAGCAGCAGCTTCGCCACGAACGCCTGTGCCGCCGGCTCACGCCAGACGTCGCGCACCAGCTCGCCGATCCGTTCGCGATAGAACCACACCACCGCGAACACCGCCCCCAATTGGATGAAGATCTCGAACGCCGCCGCCTTCTCGGGCGGAAACGACAGCCAGCCCCCGGTGAGGATCAGATGACCGGTCGACGAGACCGGCACGAACTCCGTAGTGCCCTCGACGATCCCGAGCGCGACCGCGATCCAGACCAACGTTCCCATGCGCACCCCCCGCCCAGAATCGTCGGTCGATACCACACCCGACGGACGACGTAGAGCCCCAACCTCGCGCTGCCCATTTTCTCATCATCGCCCGCCCACCGAGCATCGCGAGCCCTCGTCCGGCGCGCCATCTCCGCCGCCTGGCGACGCGGCGGTTCCCAAGCTGCTGGCACCCGCCTTGCTCAACGATCGTTCGTCTCACCGCACGCAACGACGGGTACCGCCATCGAGGAGGGCATGATGACGAAGACGAAATGGCTGCTGACGCATTCGGCCGTGCTGGCCGGACTCATGATTCTCACCGTCGCCGCCTCCGCGCGAGCGGAGGGGGGTCTCACCTTGGAGGAGCGGCTCGAGCGGCTCGAGCGCAAGGGCGAACAGCCGGCCGCCGCATGCTGCGACACCTCCGAGCTGCAGCGCCGACTCGACCAGATCGAGGCGCACATCAAGAACCTGCCGTTCGGCATCAAGCTCGGCGGCGGCATCGCGACGTCGTACCAGTACGACTTCAACGACCCGACAGTCCGACCAGACGTCGCTGCGGGCCTTCGATCAGCGACCACAACAGCTTCGTGCTGGATCTCTTCCAGCTCCAGGTGTCGCGTGCCCCGGGTGAAGACGGCGTCGGCTTCATGACCAAGGTGAACTTCGGGAAAACCGCCGAGCGCATGGCAGCCGACTGGGATGGCGACGGCACGGTCGGCAACGTCGCCGAGGAGCAGAACTCGATCGAGCTCCAGGACGCCTACATCACCTACAATCCGCCGGGTCTCCCGGACCTCCAGATCAAAGCCGGGAAGTTCGTGACCCCGATCGGCGCCGAGGTGATCGAGCCGTGGGCCAACCCGAACATCAGCCGCTCGCTGGCGTTCAGCTGGGCCATCCCCTTCACTCACACCGGCGCCACCGCGAGCTACGCGTTCGGGACGCAGGCGAGCGTCATGCTCGGGATCGTCAACGGGTGGGACAACGTCGTCGACTCGAACGACGGCAAGACCGCGCTCGCGAGCGTGGCGATCACACCGGCCGACCAGTTCTCCCTGCTCTTGAACGGCAGCTATGGGCCGGAGCAGCCCGACAACGGCGACTCCAAGCGGGGGCTCGTGGACGTGGTCGCGACCATCAAGCCGATCGACAACTTCGCGGTGATCCTCAACTACGACTACGGCAACGAGACCGACCTCCATGTCGGCGGCAACGCCGAATGGAACGCGTTCTCCGGCATCCTCTCCTACGACCTGCTCGACGTGCTGCCGGTGCCGATCGGGTTCGCGCTTCGCGGCGAGTTCTTCGACGACCGCAACGGCGTCCGACTGCCGACACCGGGCGGCGCGGGCTTCGGTAACTACCAGAACGCCTGGGAAGTCACCGGCACCTTCAAGGTGGTCCTCGCCGAAGGTCTGATGTTCCGCACCGAGTACCGTTACGACGCGGGCAAGAACTCGATCTTCGAGAAACATCTGGTCGGCACGGACGATACGCAGAACGATCAGAACACCATCGCCGCCGACCTGACGTACGTGTTCTGAGGCGGCACCATGAAGAAGATCGAAGCCATCATCAAGCCGTTCAAGCTCGACGAGGTGAAAGAAGCACTCGCCAAGCAGGGCATCAACGGCATGACGGTATCCGAGGTGAAGGGGTTCGGGCGGCAGAAGGGCCACACCGAGCTCTACCGGGGTGCCGAGTACGTCGTGGACTTCCTGCCCAAGATCAAGATCGAGATCTTGGTCTCGGATCAACAAGCCGGATTGGCGGCCGACACGATCATGGCCACTGCCAAGACCGGTCGGATCGGGGACGGCAAGCTCTTCGTGCTGCCGGTGGAGGATGCGGTTCGCATCCGCACCGGCGAGCGCGGAGAGACCGCCGTCTGACGCCGGTCACGGGCGAGCGGCCTCGCGAGCGCGGAGACGGTGGCATGATCGTGGTTGCCGAAAACGACGACGGCACCCGCACCGTGCTCGCGAGCGCGCTCGCCCGTTCCGGATACGACGTCGCGTCGGTCACGGACGGACAGCTCGTCCTTTCGACCCTCGCGAGCGGCAAGGTCGGATTGCTGATCTTGGATCTGCGCATGCCGGGAATGAACGGTTGGGAGGTGCTGCGCCGTCTCAAAGAGACGCCGCAATCGGGCTCGGCGCCCACCACGCGACCACCCGTGATCGTGATCTCCGCGCAGAGCGACCCCGAAACGCAGCGCTTCGCCACGCGGCTCGGCGCCGCAGCCTTCCTCGCCAAGCCGATCGACTTGAACGACCTCGGGCACACGGTGCGTCGCGTGCTCAAACAGACGCAGCCGTAAGCTCGCGCGATACTGGCAGCGCTCGTGGAGAGGCGCGGCCGGACCACGAGGCGGCCAGAGACATCACCTGGCCGCCTCGCGTCGCACGCGGTAGCGGTCAGCGAAATACGGAATCGCGCTCCGCGAGCGCGGCCACGAGCATCCGCTGGATGCGCTCGCGAATCTCCTCCTTCAGCCGATTCACCAGGAGCTCGTCGCGATACGCGTCGCTGCCGTATTGACCGGCGAGGTCGATCGGGGCCCCGAAGACGATGCGCCACTTGGTGGGGAGCGGTACCAAGCCGAGCGCGCCCAGCCACGGGAACGTCGGCGTGACCGGAAAGTACGGCAGGTCGAGCCCGCGCGCCGCCCAGTCCCAGCGCGCCAGCACGGGATGAATCTCTTCGCTGCCGACCACCGCGACCGGCACCAGCGGCGCCCCGGTCTGCAACGCCAGCGCCACGAACCCGCCGCGCGCAAACCGCTGCAAGCGGTAGCGATCCCGGTAGTACTTGCCGAGCCCTTTCGCGCCTTCGGGAAAGGCGACGACCGCCTGCTCGCGCGACAACAGGCGGCGCGCGTTCTGCGCCGAGGCCCGGACGACGCCGATGCGTGCGAGGAGCGGTCCGAGAAAGGGCATGTGATAGATGAAGTCCTCGACGAGGGGCCGCGCTTCTCGGCCACCGTCGGGATGACGCCGGAGCGCCTCGGCGATCATCACCCCGTCATACGGAAAGAGCCCGCCCGAGTGGTTGCCGACGAGCAGGAGTCGCCCCGACGCCGGCACGCGCTCGAGCCCCGCGGTATCGACCCGCCACCAGTGCTCGTAGAGAGCGCGCGCGAGCGGTGCCATCCGCGCGTGAAAGGCGGGATCGTAGCCGAAGTCGTCGACGCGATCCGCGGTGCCGATCATCCGCAAACGGACGAACGCCGCGCCGACCCCTCCCTCCACGAGCGCGCGTCCGAGGTCGGCGTAGAACCCGAGCGCCTCCTCGGCCGCGCCGCGCAGCCAGGCGCCGTAGTCGGCACCCTCGCCGACCCCCGCGAGCGCCGCCTCGACCTCCTGCTCGAGCGCGCGCAGCCGGCGCCCGAAGGCCTCGTGATCGGCATCGGCGCGCTTGCGTCGCCGACGCTTTCGCGGTGGCTCCGCGCCCGCGGGGCGAAGATCGATCACGCGTCGCGCCATGCTCGCGACCGTAGGGAAGCGGTTTTCGAATGTCAATTTGACCGGGCCCGAAGGCACGCGTAGAACGCTCGTCCGATGCTCGACGCCGTGCTGCAACGCCGTCTGGTCTTCATCACCGGCAAAGGCGGCGTCGGGCGCACGGCCGTCGCGACCGCGCTCGCGCTCGCCGCCGCGCGTGCCGGCAAGCGCACGTTGGTCGTCGAAATCAATCCCATGGGCCGTCTCGGCGAGTACCTCGGCGACCTCACGCTCGCGCCCGAACCGACCGAGATCACGCCCGAGCTCGCCGCCGCGGCGATCGCACCCGCGGTCATCATGGAGGACTTCCTCACGGGCATGCTGCGGATCCGTGCCCTCGCGCGGCGGCTCCTCGAGAGCAACACCTTTCGCGTCGTGACCGCGGCCGCCCCCGGGCTCGAGGATTTCCTCACGCTGGTGCGCGTCGCCGAGTGGGAGGACGAGCGGATCGGTTTCAAACGCAAGCGCCGCCGCTTCGATCTCGTGATCGTCGACGCACCCGCCACCGGCCACTCCGTCCCGCTGCTGTCGACACCCGGGACGCTGCTCAAAATGCTGCCTTTCGGGCCGCTCACCAACACCGCGCGCGACTTGGCACTCCTCCTCGGCGATCCCGGGCGTGCCGCGGTCACCATCGTGACGCGTGCCGAGGAGATGGCGGTCAACGAGACGCTCGAGCTCGCGACGGCGCTCATGCGCGTCGGCGTGTCGCTGCTGCCGGTGATCGTGAACGCGGTCGACCCGTTCCGCTTCACCCGCGTCGAAACGCACCGCTTGCGCGCCGACCCCCCGGAGGTCCCGACGGCGTGGCACCCCTTGCTGGGCGTCGCGCGTTTCAACCTCGCGCGACAGCGTGCCGCCGACCGGCAGATCCGCCGTCTCACGCATGCGCTCCCGGAGCGGCCGGTCTGTTTGCCGCAGGTGCCCGCCGGGCGCATCACGCTCGCCGCGCTGGAACCCCTAGCCGACGCGTTGGCCCGTCCGCGCGTGCGCGGCTCACGGCGGGTCTCGTGACGAGCGCGGAGATGCGCGGCCACGGACCGTCTCCCGACCACGAGCGGTCTCCCGACCACAAGCGGTCTCCCGACCACGAGCGGTCCCGCGACCACGAGCACGCTCCCGCCCGCGGCAGCGCGACCGCCAGGACGATCGACCAGCCCGCCACCCACGACGGACCTCTCGCGCCGCTCCTCGACCGGCAACGGCTGCTCGTCTGCGTCGGAAGCGGCGGCGTCGGCAAGACCACGGCCGCCGCGGCGATCGGCATCGCGGCTGCGACGCGCGGCCGGCGAACCGCCGTCTTGACGATCGATCCCGCCCGTCGGCTCCGAGACGCGCTCGGGATCACGTCGCTCGACGGCGAGCCCCATCGTGTCCCCCTCGGCCGGCGCGCGCCCGGCGGGGCCCTCGACGCCATGGTGCTCGACCCCAAGCGCACGTTCGACGAGCTGATTCAACGCTACGCGCCCACGACCGCCGCCGCCGAGCGCGTGCTGACGAATCGGATCTACGAGAGCATCTCGACCGTGCTCGCCGGCTCGCAGGAATACATGGCCATGGAACGGCTCCATGCGCTCGCCGGCAGCGGAAGCTACGATCTCCTCGTCGTCGACACGCCGCCGACCCAGCATGCGCTCGACTTCCTCGAAGCGCCCGAGCGACTGACGGCGCTCCTCACCTCGCGGGCCGCGGCGATCCTCCAGAATCCGAGCCTGATCCTGGCGCGCGAAGGCTCGCGGCTCGCGCAAGCCGCGCTCGGCGCCGTGTTGCGCGGCCTCGAGCGCTTCACCGGATTCGAGCTCCTGCGAGACGTCGCCGAGTTCGTCGGCGGTCTCGAGGAGTTCTCGGCCGGGTTCCAGGAGCGCGCGGCGAGCGTCGCGCGCTTCCTTCGGGCACCCGCGACGTCGTTCGTGCTGGTCACCACGCCGGAGAGCGCCCGCATCGCCGAAACGTTGGCGTTTCATCGCGAGATCGTCCGGGCCGGATTGCCGTTCGCCGGATTCGTCGTGAATCGCGTGCTGCCGCCGGCGCTGCTCGGCTGCCCGCCCTTTCCCGACGTCGAGCGCGCGACCGAGGCCGATCTGCAGCTCGGTCGGAAGCTCGTCGAGCTGCAACGACGTTTCACCGGCCTCGTACGCGCCGAGCGCGCCGAGATCGAGCGGCTGCACGCCGCGGCGCCGAACGCGCTCGTCGTCGAGGTACCGCTCGCAACGGAGGAGCCGAGCTCGCTCGCGCGCTTGGTGGGATTGAGCGCAACGCTGACCTGAGGCCGGGGCCGGATCGTTCAGTCGGAGGTGGCCACCGACGGCGCGGGCGGTCTCGGCGTCGTCGTCGGCGCGCACCCGACCGGGGCCCGGGCAGCCGCCGCGATGATCGTGTCGTGCACGAACCGCAGCTTCTCCACCACGGGCCGCCGTTTGGCGACCTCCAGGCGATACCAGGCGTCCCTGTGGCCGGGCACGCCGAGGTCGGGGATGGTGCGCGTCAACCGGCACGACACGCAGAGCGTCTCCGGATCGTCGGCCGCGATCGCCCAATTGCAGACGTTCTCGCGATCGTAGTTGGCGCAAAGGCGGTAGCGTCGTCCCTCCGCACCATGCTCGGCGGCTCGCCATGCACCGTCGCTCGCGGCTTCGAGCGACAGCACGTCCTCGACGTCCGGCACATAGGCGAGGGCGTGTCCGCACGAAAGGCAGTGCACGTTCTCGAAAAACACCAGCTGCCCGCAGTGATCGCAGTGGAAGATCTTCATGCCGCGGCGATCGTCGCCACGAAGACCGGCAGTGTCAAACTTCGCCTGCGATCTCGCATCCGAAGGACTCCCGGGCGACAAGACTCGACGCTCGGGCATCGAGCGAACGGGAGCGTCGCACTCCCGTCCCTAGGCTCGACATCGTCACGCAGATCCTCCCGTGATCGAGCGTCCCCGCCGCGCGCTCCGTGCGTGCGGCGGGGACGCTCATCGCTCAATGCGACGCCGCTTCGGGCTTCGCGGGCGGACGCCGGCGCGGCTTCGGACGATCGCGCTCGGCCAATAGTCGATCGACCTTGATGTTGAGGTTCACGAGGCTTCCTTGGAGTGCCTCGATCTTCGACAAGAGCCGGTTGTAGTCGGCCTTCGACGGCAGGTTCAGCAGTCCGAGCACCATCTGCATGTTTCGATCGACCTGTCCCTTGGTCTTGGCCGCGCGTTGCAGCGCGGACGAGAAGGCTTCGGCCATTTTGGGGTTGGCGAGCAGCTCCTCGGCGAACTGCAGCAGCCTCGCTTCTCCCATCTCGACGATCCAGGAAAGGAGCGTTGCCTCGCGTCGCGCCATCCGAATGCTCCTCCTGATTGTCAGCGGAAAGGTCGCCGTTTATAGTGGCGTGCTTTCGGAGGGTCAAGAAAGGTGCGCCCGTCGCCGCATCACCCGTCATGGACTCCTTGCATCTCGCCCTTGGTTACCTGACCGGCCTGCAGCTCGTCGCTGCCACCCCACTCGACTGGCCGACTCTCGTCGCCACGGCGTTGCTGGTCAATACGTGCGACGCCATCGTCTGTCGGATCGTCGCGCGCAACAACGGCTACCCGCCGCGCCTCTGGCTCGGACTCGGCTTCGTCTTCGGCGTGTGGGCCGTCACCGCCGTGCTGCTCGCGCCGAAACGCAGCTGACGCCGGCGGCGAGAGCCGCGACTTTCCGCTTCTTTTTGGCAGCGAGTCGATGATACAGTCCGCCAATGCCAAAGCTGCGCGTGGGCGTCATGTACGACGCGACGGACAGCGGGGCGGAGGAAGCGGCCGAGGCGAAGTCCTCACGCCGCAAACGGCGTCGTCCCAAGCATGATCACGAAGAGATCCACGAAGCCCTGAAGAAGACGGGGCACGAGCCCTTCTACCACACGCTCGATGGGACGCCCGAGTCTCTGCACTCGCTCGCGACCGAGCGCGCCGATCTCTACTTCAACCTCACGGAGTCCTATGCCGGCGACGACACCAAGGAGATGCACGTCGCCGCCTATCTGGACCTGATTGGCCGCCGCTATACCGGCGCCGGGCCGCAGGGCCTCTTCCTCGCGCAGGACAAGGCGCTCGCCAAGAAGATCTTCGCGTTCCACGGCATCCGGACGCCGTCCTTCATGACGGGCCACCGCGGGCGGCTCGAATGGGCGCACGACGTCCATTTCCCCGTGATCGTCAAGCCCGGGCTCGAGGACGGCTCGATCGGCATCCGCTTCAGCGCGGTCGTCGGTAGCCTGAAGGAGCTGATGGAGCGGATCGATCAGGTCCACGCGGACTTCGACGGACCGGTTCTGATCGAGGAGTACATCGAGGGACGCGAGATCTACGTCGCGGTGCTCGGCAATCAAAATCCCGAGGCGCTGCCGATCGTCGAGCTCGATCTCTCGCAGCTGCCCGAAGGCACGCCCCGCATCGCCGGCACGGAAGTGAAGTGGGAGGAAGGCACGGAAGTCTACCGCCGCACGCAGCCGTTCTTTCCCGACGACCTCGACGAAGAGGTCGAGGCGGAGCTCAAGCAAACCGCGATCGCCGCGTATCAGGCGCTCCGCTTGCGCGACTACGGCCGCATCGACATTCGTCTCGACGCCGAGGGCAAGGCTCACGTGATCGAATGCAACCCGAATCCCTGGCTGCTCTCGACCGCCGAGCTGGCGAAGGCCGCCAAGAAGTCCGGGCGCTCACACTGCGACCTGATCGCCGAGATCGTCCAACTCGCGATCGCGCGCTACGGTGCCTGACGATCGCGCCGTGAGCGACGCGTCCGATGTCGCTCCGGTTCGGCCGGACGAGCGGCTCGACACCGCCACCGTCGCGGCCTACCTCCGCGGCAAGCTCCCGGAGAGCGACCGCCCGCTCGAGATCCTGCAGTTCCCCGGCGGCCACGCGAACCTCACCTATCTCCTGCGTTTCGGCGAGCGGGAGTACGTGCTCCGCCGTCCGCCGCTCGGCCCGGTCGCGCCGCGCTCGCACGACATGGTACGCGAGTACCACTCGCTCGCGGCGCTCGGCCCGCACTACGCGCCGGCCCCCCGCGTGTTCGTGCTGTGCGAGGATCCCGCGGTGATCGGCGCGCCGTTCTTCGTGATGGAGCGTCGCCGCGGCATCGTCATCCGTCGCACGATGCCGGACGAGATCGCCGATGAGCCCGCGCTCCGGCGACGGATCGGTGAAGCGGCGATCGACGCGCTCGCGGACCTCCATGCCGTCCCCGTCGCCGGACCGGTGGCGGCGCTCGGGAAGCCCGCCGGCTTCGTCGAGCGGCAGATCCGCGGCTGGGCGGAGCGGTGGCAGCGCGCGAAGACGGAGGAGCTGGCGACCATGGACGCGCTCGCGACCTGGCTCGCGGCACGCATGCCGCCCCCGCTCGACGCAACCGTCGTCCACAACGACTTCAAGCTCGACAACATGATGCTCGACGGCGACGATCCCGGTCGCGTCGTCGCCGTGCTCGACTGGGACATGACGACGCTCGGCGATCCGCGCATCGACGTCGGCACGCTGCTCGGCTATTGGCCGGAGGCGAGCGATCCTCCCGAGCGCCTCGCGATCGCGATGCAACCGACCTACCTCGAAGGATTCCCGACCCGCGCCGAGGTCGTGGCGCGCTATGCGGCGCGCAGCGGCCGCGATCTCCGTGCCATCCGGTTCTTCGAGACGTTCGCGCTCTTCAAGCTCGCGGTCGTGCTGCAACAGATCTACGTGCGGTTCGTGCGCGGCCAAACCAAGGACGAACGCTTCGCCGTGATGGGCGAGTCCGTGCGACGGCTTGCGGAGATCGCGAGCGAATCGCGCGCGGATTGAGGCGCGCCGCACGCGAGCTCGCGTGGCGTCCGCTGCGGCGTGCGCGCATCGCGCCACGTTTTCGGTCGTTCCACACTAGCCACGCGTAGCGCCGCTTGATTTGCTCGCAGGTAATGGACCTCGACCCCACCTCCGGTCGTCCAGGCACGACGGGTCCGAGTCGCACGGCGAACGCGCTCGCTACCGACGCGCGCCGCGGCGTCACGCCGCCGGAGATCGAGCGCGAAGCGGTCGCGCACACGACCGAACGAGCCCGCTACAGCTCGCCCGGCCTCCGCCCACCCGGCGACGTCACGCGCGACGTCGTCGTCCAGCTCTCGCAGAAGGCACTGGCGCTCGCCAAGTCGGCGAGCTCTCCGTCGCCGCGTACCAAGAGCGTCGACGCGGACGGTGACGGCGAGGATGCACGCGTCGAACGGCGGGAGCCCGCCGCGCACGACGAACCCGCCCCGCATCGCCGCATCGACACCCGCGCCTGAGATCGTCGGATCAGCGGGGAGGCGACCTTCACGTCAGAGCGCGGCGAGCTCGCCGCGAAGACGTGCATGCATCTTGGCCGGCGCGCGTTCGTCCTCGACGAGATCCAACATGTCGTCCTCGGAGACCGTGAGAAAGCGCCGGCTCGCGCCGCGCGTGAGCGAGATGCGAAAGGCATCCTGCGTCGAGCGCTCGGGAATCACGACCGTCACCCCGGGATCCATCTCGTGGACGAGGGCAATGAAACGGACTTTTGCCGGGGAGAATTCGTCGGCCATGGTCAACTCCAGGTCCAGTCCTCGTCGTCGGACGCGGCCGACGCCGGTGCGGGCTCGGTTGGGGCTTCGTCGGTGAGCACGATCGGGATGTCGGCCCCGCAATGCCGACACACCTGCGCCGCCGCCTTGATCGTCTCCGCGCAGCGCGGGCACGCGCGCAAGCCGCTCAGGTCGGCGACACCCGCGATCAGGATGTTGCTCTGCAGCTCCTCGATGACGTCCTTCAGGCGGCGTGCTTCCGCGTTCCTGAGCCCGTGGCTCTTGAGCGGATCGGTACCGCCGGACGAGTGCACGGTCACGTCGGCGAAGATCGCGCCCCGGCTCACCGTCACCGACGACACTTGGCGGAGACTGATGCTCTCCTCGACGCACCCGACAAGTGACGACTTGATGCGTGTCACGTGGCGATCCGTCACCACCATCACCGTCGGAAAGACCACGTTCCCTCGCGTGAACCGGCTCGTCTGGAAGCGATGCTCCATCGCGTCCCCTCCCCTCGTCCGCCGGCATTCTACTCGCGAGCCGGCGCCGGCCGCCAGGGCCGTGAACGCCTGGCGGAAGCCGCGACGCTCGTGTACGAGGTGCCCCCGGAAGCGAGGACGAGGTGAGCGAGTTCGGCATCGACATCGAGCGCGGCGACCACGGTGTCGCATGGATGATCCTGCGCAACCCGACCCGCCTGAACGCGGTACGGTTCGAGATGTGGGAGGCGATTCCCGGCCTCGTAGCCGAGCTTGCCGCCGATCGGAGCGTCCGCGTCGTCGTGCTGCGTGGTGCGGGAGAGGACGCCTTCGCGGCGGGCGCCGACATCTCGGAGTTCGCGACGCACCGCAAGGATCCGGCCTCGGCCGCGGCCTACGAGCAGACCAACGGACGCGCGTTCGCCGCCCTGCTCGCCTTGGAGAAGCCGCTCGTCGCGATGCTGCAGGGCGTCTGCATCGGCGGCGGCCTCGCGATCGCCGCCTGCGCCGACCTCCGCGTCGCCGCCGCCGACGTCCGCATGGCACTGCCGCCGGCGCGGCTCGGGCTCGGCTATGCCTTTCACGGCGTCGAGCGGTTGGTGCGTCTGGTGGGCCCGGCCGCCGCGAGCGAGATGTTCTTCACCGCTCGTACGTACGACGCGGGCGAGGCGCTGCGTATCGGTCTCGCGAATCAGGTCGTCCCGAAGGCCGACGTCGAACGCTTCACGCGCGGGTATGCCGAGTCGATCGCGACCAACGCCCCGCTCACGATTCGCGCCGCGAAGCGCGCCATCGCCGAAACGCAGCGCGATCCCGCGGCGCGCGACCTCGAGGCCGTCCGGCGACTCATCGCCGACTGCTTCGCCAGCGCCGACTATGCCGAAGGCGTGCGGGCGTTCCTCGAAAAGCGCCCGCCCCAGTTCCGCGGCGAGTGACGGATCCCGCGGCGCGTTACGAGACCGGCCCGCCCTCCGCCACCACCTGCGCCACCGCGACGTCGCGGGTGTGGCTGAGCGCCAGGTGAAGACGCGCGGCACCGACCGCAGCCGCCGCAACCTCACCCTTGCCGTGCAGACGCACCGTCGGGCGACCGTCCTCCCCGCGCACGACCTCGATGTCGAGCCATCCGATCCGACGGCCCCAGCCGAGACCGAGGGCCTTCATGGTCGCTTCTTTGGCCGCGAAGCGCGCCGCGTAGCTCTGATACCGGCCGAGACCGCGCGCGTCGCAGTAGCGCTGCTCGCCGAGGGTGAAGACCCGGGCTTTGAAGCGGGCCCCCGTACCAGGCGCTTCGAGCGCGGCCTGCATCCGTCCGACCTCGGCGACGTCGATGCCGGTGCCGACGATCGCCATCAGCACGCGCCGCACACGCGACACGTCGTGACGTCGCACGGCATCGTCTGCCGCTCGATGCGCGCCCGCTCGCGCTCGACCCAGAGGAAGCGCTTGTGCAGGCTGTGGTCGAGGAAGTCCCACGGGAGGATTTCGTCGACCGCGTAGGCGCGGTGCGTGAAGATCCGCGGATCGAAGCCCTCGGCGGGCGGCTCGCGCTCCCAGGCTCGCAAGACGCTCCACCAGTCGCCGCCCGCCGCATGAATGGCGAGCAACAAGCGCGAGACGCGTCGATCCCCGCGGGAGAGGACGGTCGCGTAGTACGCTTCCCGCGGCGACTCGACGTCGATGTCGACGCCGCGGAGCCGGCCGACCGCTCGGCGCAGTCCACCGATCTTGGTCTTGAGGGAGCGCAGATCCTCCATCGGCTCCCACTGAAACGGCGTCCACGGCTTCGGACCGAACGGATTCACTGAGAGCCGGATGTGCTGCACGCGCCCCTCGCGTTGGAAGCGCTCGCCGATCTTGCGCGTGAGATCGATGATGCCCTCGACGTCCGCGTGCGTCTCGGTCGGGAGCCCGATCATGAAGTAGAGCTTCAGCGCGCGAACGCCGGCCCCCACCAGCCAGTCGGCGGCACGCAGAATCTCCGGCTCGGTCAAGTTCTTGTTGATCACCCGTCGCATGCGTTCGGAGCCGGCTTCGGGCGCGACCGTCACGCTCTGGTTGGCGCTCCGTCCGAGCGCCCGCGCAAGGCGCTGCGTGATGACGTCTGCCTTGAGCGATGACGGCGACGCACGACCCCCGGCGGCGGCGACGCGCTCGCAGAGCTCCGCGACCCCCGGGACGCTCGCCATCTCGGCACCAACGAGTCCGATCGTGGAGCGATGGGCGAGCCCTTCGTCGACGGCCGCCGCGAGCGCGGCGGCGCTGCGATGGCGAATCGGCCGATACATGTAGCCGGCCGCGCAAAAGCGGCATCCCCACTCGCACCCGCGGCTCGCCTCGACGAGGTACATGTCGCCGAACACGGCCTCGGGCGCCAGCACCTTGGACGCGGTGGTGAAGCGATCGAGGTCGGCGACGAGCCGGCGGGTCACGGCACCCGACCCGGGGCCGCGATACGACACCGAGGCGATGGTGCCGTCCGCGGCGTACGCGACGGCGTAACGGTCGGGACGATACGCGCCCCCCACCTCCGCGATCGCCTCGAGCACGCCCTCGCGTCCCGTCCCGGCGTCGCGCGCCGCGACGAACTGCGCGAGCAGCTCGGGAATCATCTCCTCGCCTTCACCGACGAAGAACGCGTCGAAGAAATCCGCGATCGGCTCCGGGTTGAGGAACGTCGCCGGGCCGCCGCAGAGAAGAAGCGGTCCGCCGTCCCGCCCCTCGCGAAGCGCCGGGATGCCCGCGCTCGCGAGGATGTCCACCACGTGCAGGTAGTCGGTCTCGAACGAGATCGAGAACGCGACGATCTCGAAATCGCGAAGCCGGCGACCACTCTCGAAGCTGACCACCTCGCTCCCGTGTTGCTCGGGATCCGGCAGGAACGCCCGCTCGCAGCGTACGCGCGGATGACGCGACAGAATCTCGAACACCGACTGAAACCCGAGATTGGCCATCCCGACGGGATACGTGTTCGGATAGACGAGACAGACCGACACGTCACCACCGCCGGTCGGCGTGAACAGAAAACGCTCCTGGGCGCGGCGGTCGCGGTTGCGCTCGCGGAGAGACTGGGCCATCGGAGCCGGCGAGTATAGGCGCCTCGGATGCGGTTGACGAGGGTCGAAACCGTGCGCATCTCGGGCCCCATGCTCACGATCCGCAAAGCGAACGATCGCGGCCACTTCGACTTCGGCTGGCTCGACACCCGACACTCCTTTTCCTTCGGCGAGTACTCCGATCCTCGGCACATGGGCTTTCGCGCCCTGCGCGTGATCAACGAGGACATCGTGCGGGGTGGTGGCGGCTTCGGCACCCATCCGCATCGCGACATGGAGATCGTCACCTACGTCCTCGCCGGCGCGCTGGCGCACAAGGACAGCATGGGCAACGGCTCCGTGATCCGTCCCGACGAGGTGCAGCGCATGAGCGCCGGAACCGGCGTCACCCACAGCGAGCACAACGCCTCGGCGAGCGAGCCCGTGCACCTGTTGCAGATCTGGCTGCTGCCGGCGACGACGGGAACGGCGCCGAGCTACGAGCAACGAACGTTCGGCCGCGACGAGAAGCTCGGACGCCTGCGCCTCGTCGGCGCTCCCGACGGTCGCGACGGCGCGGTGACGATCCATCAGGACGTCGCGCTCTACGCCTCGGTGCTCGATCCCGGCATGCGGGTAACCCATGCGCTCGCGCCCGGTCGACACGCGTGGGTGCAGATGGTCCGTGGGCGGGCCCGCGTGACCGACTCGCCGCTCGCTGCGGGCGACGGGGCCGCCCTCAGCGACGAGCGCGCCGTCGAGGTCCGGGCCGAGACGGAGAGCGAGCTGTTGCTCTTCGACCTCGCCTGAGCCGACGTGCGGGTCGACGGGGCACGACCCCCCGTCAGACGGGCGGGGTACCGGGGTCCGCGATCCGGGGCGCGATCGGCTCTCCGCCGAACCCCGCGGACGCCGGCCCCACCTTCTCTTCCTTCTTGTCGGCCTTTTCGCGCCGCGCGAGGATACTGAGTCGGCGGTTCTCGTCGGCGAGCGGGTCGGCGACGTTCAACGGCTTCTCCGATCCATAGGCACTGATGCGCAGGATCTGATTCGGCCGGATCCCGGCTTGCTCGAGCACCGCGCGCGCGTTGTTGGCGCGGGCGAACGATAGATCCCAATTGCTGAGCCCGGCACCTGCGGCGAACGGCCGGGCGTCGGTGTGGCCGCCGATCTCGATGTGGTTCGGCAGCGTCCGGAGATGCACCGCGAGCTCTTTCAAGAGCGCCACGAGCTCGGGCTTGAGCGTCGCGCTGCTGAGATCGAAGAGCAGCCCTTTGCGACCGCTCGAGCCCGAGTCGACGATCTGGATCTCGAGACCCTCCGACGTGACCTCGACGCGCACGTGGTCCTTGATGGCGTCGAACTCCGGCCCGCGCTCGAGCGCCTCCTGGATCTGCTTCGCCGAGCCGCGCAAGGCCTCGAGCTCCTCGCCGGCGCCCTGCACGACGGTGAGCGCGGCTTCGAGCGGACGGTTCTGGTCGGTCTTCGCCTGCTCGAGCTTGTCGCCCAGCATCGAGCCGCCCGATTGGACGCCGGCGTTCCGGAAATAGCGGGCGAGCTCCTGGCGAAGCTTGAGATCGGCCTGCGTCAACAGCCACAGCACGAGGAACAACGCGAACATGCACGTGATGAAGTCGGCATACGCGACTTTCCACGCGCCACCGTGGTGTCCACCACCGTGGCCTTTTTTCTTCTTCCACTTGATGACGACCTGAGGCTGGCCCTTCGTCGACATCAACCGCCCTTGAGGCTACGGACCGCCTCGTCGAGCTCGTCCCCCGTCGGTCGCGTGCTCTCGAAGATCGCCTTGCGGGCGAACTCCACGGCGACGATGGGCGACGTGCCGCGTTGCGACGCCACGACACCGTCCTTGATGCAACGCAGATACTTGGCGGAGGCGGCGCCTTGGACCTCGATGTTGGTCGCGACGGGATTGAGGACGCCGTACGACAAGAGCACGCCGAGGAACGTGCCGACGAGCGCGGCGGCGATGTGGTGGCCGATCTCCTCGGGACCCGCGTCGAGCGATCCCATGGTCACGATGATACCGAGCACGGCGGCCACGATGCCGAGACCGGGAAGCGCATCGGCCGTCTTCTGGATGAGACCGACCGGGATCATGTGCTCCTCGTGGTGCGTGTCGAGCTCGGTATCGAGCAGCGTATCGAGCTCTTCTGCCGACGCCGTGCCGTTGACGATCTGCTTCAAGGCGTCGCGCAGGAACTCGACCGCATGGTGGCGCTTCAGGAAGCTCGGGTACTTCGAGAAGATCGCGCTCTTCCCGAAGTCCTGGACGTGCTCGTCGAGCGCGACGGCTCCGTTCTTCCGCATGAACTGGAACACCTCGTACTGCATCTTCAAGAGGTCGAGGTAGTCGCTCTTGCTCGGGGAGCTCGATCCGAAGGCGGACCCGAAGCCCTTCCCGACGAGCCCGAGGGCCTTTCCCGGCGCCGAAATCAGCAGCGAGCCGACCGCCGCACCGCCGATGATGATGAGCTCACCCGGCTGAAAGAGCACGTGCATCGGCCCGTTGATGAAGGCGAACCCCCCGATGACGGCGCCGAGGACGACGACGATGCCGATGATCGTGAACATGTCAGGTGTCGTGCGACCTGCCCGAGCCGTCGCCCGGGCTTGCGTAGGTTTGTCGGCCGGAGGCGCCGGCAACTTGAGCGGAAACGGCGGAACGGTCAGCGGCGGGCGAATGCGCGGAGAAGACCGCTGGCCGCGCGCTTGTGCCCGCTGGCCACGAGCTTCGCCACGGCACCCGCCCCGAACGCGAGCTCGCCGAGCGCCTCGCTCGTGCACGCGAGCCTGCACACGAGCACGCGCGGAGCGTAGCCGAGCGCGAGACGCTCGACCTGGCGATAGAAGCGCTCCGCGCCGTCGTCGGTGACGAGGAGCACCCGCGACACGCGTGCGCCTTGTCGCCGCCGTACGTCCTCGGCGAGCGCCGCGAGACCGCGTTGCTCGGCGGCGAGCATCGCGGCGGCGGCCTCGAGCCCGCGGACGAGGCGACCGCTCGCTCCGAGGGCCGCGATGGCGGTCCGTACGGCCGACGTCAGCGGTATCACGGGCACGGCGAACGTCGCACCAGCCCACAGCGGCCGGACGTCGGCCTGCAACGCGGCGCGAACGTCGGCAAGGACGGGATCGGCTTCGAGATCGCGCGGCAAGCGCAGTGTGTGGGGCGGAGAATCGTCGGAGCGCGACGCAGCCACCGTACGCGCGCTGATCAGCGCATCGGCGCGATCAGCTGGGTGCCGCAGTTGATGCAGTACGCGGCGAACGTCCGGCGCGCCTGCGTATGCGCGCTGTCGTCACAACGCGAGGCGCCGCTCAGATTCTGGTTCACGATGCCACCGCACTGCGGGCAATGCGCGACGGGCGCATTGGCCCGTCGATGATTCAGATTCTCGCAGGCAGACGCCTGCCGTTTGCTCGGTCCGATCACGTACCCTCCTCGTTGCATGACTCGCCTCGCGGCGCCTACACGCGGGGATCGCGGAGCACGGCGGCCAGGTGGGCGCGCTCACGTCGATCAGCAGCCCCGCTACGCTACCAGCTGGCGCACCCGTCCTCAATGCGAAATCCGCACGCCAGGTCTCGTCGCTCGACCATCGCAATGATCACCTACGACGACGAGAGCCCGTCCCGGAAACGACACGAGGCACGCGAGCCGAGCCCGCGTGCCTCGTAGAGCACATGCCGGGTCGCCGGCGAGTCAGTCGGCCTGCTTCCGCAGGAACGTCGGGATGTCGAGGCTGTCGTCGTCCTCGGGAACGGTCAACGAGATCGGCTCGCCGCGGTCGGTGCCGCCGCTCTGCCGCGTCCACATCGTCCCGTCGAGGTCGTTGATGCCGCCGACACGCACGACCTTGCGCGCCATCGCCGCCGCCGACTGCGCGGCCTCACGAACCGGCTCGCGGGTGAACGCGACGCGAGGCGCCGGCGTCGGCGCCGGCTGCGCATGCTGGACCGGAGGTGGAGTCGCCGGCTGCGCCCCGGCGGTCGGCGGACGCTTCACGTCCTCGCGGGGCTCTCCGAAGCCGGTTGCGATGACGGTGATGCGGATTTGGTCGTTCAGGCTCTCGTCGATGACGGCCCCGAAGATGATGTTGGCCTCGTCGTCGGCTTCCTCCTGAATCAGGGTGGCAGCTTCGTTGACCTCGTGGATGGTGAGATCCGGCCCGCCCGTGATGTTGATGAGAACGCCGCGTGCGCCCTGAATCGAGACGTCCTCGAGCAGCGGGCTCGAGATCGCCTTTTGCGCCGCATCGACCGCACGGTCCTCGCCGCTCGCCACCGCAGCGCCCATGAGGGCCATCCCCATCTCGGACATGATCGTGCGGACGTCGTTGAAGTCGAGATTGATGAGACCGTGAACCGTGATCAGGTCGGAGATGCCGCGGACGGCCTGGAGCAGCACATCGTCGGCTTTCTTGAAGGTCTCGAGGATCGACATGTTGCGGCCGGCGACCGCGAGCAGGCGCTGGTTCGGGATGGCGATCAGGGTGTCCACGTTGGCTTTGAGCTCGCGCATGCCCTCTTCGGCCTGCCGTCCGCGCTTCTTGCCCTCGAAGTGGAAGGGTTTGGTGACGACGCCGACGGTGAGCGCGCCGAGCTCGCGTGCGACCCGGGCGACCACCGGCGCGCCGCCGGTCCCGGTCCCGCCCCCCATGCCGGCGGTGACGAAGACCATGTCGGCGCCCGTCAGGACCTCGCGGATGCGCTCGATGTCTTCGGTGGCCGCCTTGCGGCCGACGTCGGGATTGCCGCCGGCGCCGAGCCCCTTGGTGAAGGCGGTGCCGAGCTGGAGCTTCACGGACGCGAGGTTCGCCTTGAGCGCCTGCGCGTCGGTGTTGGCGGTCATGAAGTCGACGCCCTGGAGGCTGGCCGCGATCATCGTATTGACCGCATTGCCGCCGCCGCCGCCCACGCCGATCACTTTGATCCGTGCGCCCAGTTGGACGCCATCTACGTCTTGCATCACCCCACCTCCTTCAACCTGGACAGGACGGCCATCGCTCTTCGGCGAGTTGGCACCGTCTTTCCCACCATTCCCACGTCCATGCCGCCGCCTCATGCCTCACCTCCTGTACCGCAATTCAAAATCGCTGTCACGCTATTTCGCCCCCGCATGATCGCGATCGAGGTGTCACCGGCTCAAAAGAAATCCCGCAGCCACTCTTCCATCCGATGGCGGACGCGCCCGAGGAGACCGTCGGCGCGTCCCGCATGCAGTCGCACCGGTTTCCCGCCGTTGCCGCCCGCCAACACGAGCCCGATCGACGCCGCGTGGATCGGGCTCGTGACGAGATCGGCGAGCGCGGATACGTGATGCGGGACGCCGATCCGCACCGGCAGGCGCAGCACCTGCTCCGCGACGTCGGTGATGTGATCGAGAAGCACCGTCCCGCCGACCAGCACGACGCCGGACGCGAGCATCTCTTCGTAGCCCGAGCGGATGATCTCGCGCGCGACCAGCGTGAAGATCTCCTCGACCCGCGGCTCGATGATCTCGCACAGGATGTGGCGCGAGAGCACGCGCGGCGCGCGGTCGCCGACGCTCGGCACCTCGATCTCGGTGTGACGCTCGACGACGGCGGCGCGGGCACAGCCGAAACGCTGCTTGATCTTCTCCGCTTCGACCGTCGGCGTCCTGAGACCCGCGGCGATGTCGTTCGTCAGATGGCCGCCCCCGAGCGGGAGGCTCGCGGTATGCCGGACCGCTCCCCCGTGGAAGATCACGACGTCCGTCGTCCCGGCACCGACGTCGACCAGGGCGACGCCGAGGTCCTTCTCTTCGGCGGTCAGCACCGCATCGGCCGACGCAAGGGCGCCGAGCACGACGTCGTCGACGACGAGACCCGCCTGCTTGCAGCACTTCACGAGGTTCTGGGCGGCGGCGACTTGCGAGGTGACGATGTGCACCTTGGCCTCGAGCCGGACGCCCGCGATGCCGACCGGCTCGCGGATCCCCTCCTGGTCGTCGATGATGTACTCCTGCGGCAGGACGTGCAGCACCTCGCGGTCGGTCGGCAAGGCGACCGCGCGTGCGGCGTCGAGCACCCGGCTGAGATCCCCGGCGGACACCTCGCCGTTCCGGACCGCCACCACGCCGTGGCTCGAGAGACCGCGGATGTGTGCCCCGCCGATGCTCGCGGTCACGTGTCGGATCTCGCACCGGGCCATCGCCTCGGCCTCGGCAACCGCTTTCCGGATTGCCTGCACCGTCGACTCGACGTGTACGATCGCACCCTTCCGAAGGCCACGCGACGGCGCCTCGCCGAGCCCGCACACCTCGATGCCGCGCTCGCTCACCTCCCCGACGACGACACACGTCTTCGCCGTACCGAGATCGAGGGCCGCCACCATTCCGGTCCGCTTCGTCATCTCCACCCCTCGCTATCCGCGCGGCTCAGGCTCGCGTGCGTTTCCCTTTTGCACTCGGTTGCCGTAGCCGCACCACCGCCGCCGCCCCCATCGTCAGATCGATCTCGCGGATCTGACCTTCTCGTCCCCGGAAGTCCTGCAGCACACGCGTCAGGCGCGTGAGCTTGGTCTTGTACCCGCTCCAACCGAACGTGAGCGCTACGCGCGGCTCGATCGGGAACACCGTGATTCCCTGCTCTCGCTCGATATGCACCTCCGAGACTCGGAATGGAAGTCCCGCGGACCGCATGAGGTCGAGGACGCGCAACGCCCGGCGGATGGCGTGTCGGGCGAAGGGCCGCTCGTCGGCGACGATCGCCGCCTCGACCCCGGTCACGAAGGGAAGATCGAGCGGATCGCGCTCGCCGACCCGCACGAAGGCGAGCCCGGTCGAGTCGACGTAATAGAGCTGGTCGAGAAAGAGGATGGCGACGGGCACGCGCTCCGCGACGTCGACCACGAGGCGGCGCGGAAACTCCCGCCGCACGCGGGCGCGCCGGATCCAGGGCTGCGCTTCGAGCCGCGCCGCGAGCGCCTCGGGATCGATCCGCCAGAGGCTGAGACCGGGACGAAGGTCCACCGACTCGAGGAGCGCCCCCGCTCGGACGTGACGCGTCGGCGTCACGACGATCTCGCTCACGGCGAAGTAGGGGTGATCCGCGACGGCCGCGGCGACGCGGGGCCCGTAGTAGGCGACGGCGGCGGTCGCGCCGAGCGCGGCGACACCGAGCGTGGCGATCGCGAGCCGACGTGCCGTGCGCGTAGCGGCGAACGCGGCTGCGCGGGCGCGGAGGCGCTCCCACCACGCCGCGGGGTGTAGTCGCGGCAGCCGCCACGCGATCGTCGGGAGGGTCGGCCGACGAAACGCCCAGGAGCGCCGGCGGGGCCGCGGCTGGCGGGCGCGCCGCCCGGCGGCGAGTCGTGGCCATCCCGGTAACCGCGGCCGCGCGGGTAGATGCAGCCACGCCGGGCGCCGGAGCCACGCGCCACGGGAGCTCGGGGAGCGCTTGGCGGACGGGCGCCTCATCGCCGGCTCTCCTGGATGCCGAGCGTCGCGCGCTCGAGGATCGCCTCGCAGAGATCGCCGAAATCCATGCCGGCGTGTTGCGCGATCAACGGCAGGTACGAGAGCGTCGTGAGGCCCGGCAGCGAGTTCAGCTCGATGAGATACGGACGCCGGCCGTTCACCCGGAGGTCGACCCGGCTGTACGCCCCGCCCCCGAGCGCGGCATGCGCCGTCGTCGCGAGCGCGAGCACGCGCTCGGTCGTCGCCGCCGAGAGCCGCGCCGGCATGAAGAACTCCTCGCGCCCGGCCGTGTATTTGACGTCGTAGCTGTGGAACTCGCCCTTGGCGACGACCTCGAGGGCGCCGAGCGCCCGGCCGTCGAGGATCCCCACCGTCACTTCCTTGCCGGGCACGTACTCCTCGATCACGACCCGACGGTCGGCGCGCCCGGCGAGCCGCACGGCCGCGGGCAGCTGTGTCCGGCGCCGGACGATCGTCACGCCGACGCTCGATCCCTCGCTGTTCGGCTTCACGACCAGCGGCAGTGGCGTCGGGAGCTCGGGCAACCGGCGCGTTTTCGGATCGACGACGATCCAGCGCGGCGTCGGCAAGCCCTGCGAGCGCCACACCGTCTTCGCCATCGTCTTGTCCATGGCGAGCGCGCTCGTGAGCACCCCCGGGCCCGTGTACGGAATCGCCAGCAGCTCGAGGACGCCCTGCACCGCCCCGTCCTCGCCGTAGCGACCGTGGAGGGCATTGAAGACCACCGCCGGCCGGAGGCGCGTGAGACGCGCCGCGAGATCGCGGCCGACGCGCACCTCCGTGACGCGGTATCCGCGCTCGCGAAGCGCGCTCGCCACGGCGGTCCCGCTCCGCACCGAGATCTCGCGCTCGGCGGAGAGACCGCCGAGCAGCACCGCGACGCGGCCCTGTCGAAAGCGTCGCGTCACCAGTCTCCCACCAAGCGCACCTCGGGCTCGAGCTCGACGCCGAGTCGTTGGCGGACGACGCGCGTCGCGAGATCCATGAGCCCTTTCACGTCGGTCGGCGCGCGCCCCGCCGAGATTGACGATGAAGTTGGCATGACGGAGCGAGACCATGGCGTTGCCGAGCCGAGCACCCTTCAACCCGACGGCTTCCAGCAGCTTGCCGGCCGGGGCGCCGGGCGGATTTTTGAAGATCGATCCGGCGTTCGGATGGCCCTTCGGCTGCAGCCGATCGCGACGTGCCTTCGCGTCGCGCATGCTGGCGGCAAGCGCGGCCGGCTCGCCGCGCTCGAGCCGGAGCTGGACGGCGGTGACGATCGCGCCGCATCGGCAGCTCGAGCCGACGGTAGGCGAAGCCGAGCCGCTCGCGCGACAGCACGACGTGCTCGCCGCGCTCGGTCACGGCTTCGATGGCGTCGACCGTGCGTCCGATCTCGCTGCCGAAGGCGCCGGCGTTCATCAGGAGCCCGCCGCCGATCGTCCCCGGGATGCCCTCGCCGAACTCGAGTCCCGCGAGACCCTCCGCGACGGTCTGCATGACGAGACGCTTGAACGGCACCGCCGCTCCGACGCGCAAGCGCGGCACCGGGCCGGCGAGCTGCCATTCGACGAAGTCGAACGGGCGACCGAGCTTCACGACCACTCCCCGCGCGCCGCGGTCGCTGACGAGCAGGTTCGTGCCGCCACCGAGGAAGAAGACCGGCACCGCGTGCGCGGCCGAAGCGCGGAGCACACCGACGAGCTCGGGAACGCTCGCGACCTCGACGAACACGTCCGCCGGTCCGCCGATGCGAAAGCTGGTGTGGCGTCCGAGCGGCTCGCCGAGCCGCGGCGCTGCCCCCGCCGCGGCGAGCGCCGCCAGGAGCTCGGGCGAGGGCGCGATCGGCGCCGTCGCGGCCGCGCGCCGAGGCGGCGGCGGCATCGGTACGGCCACGAGCCCCCCCGCGGATCCGCTTCGTCGTCCTCTTTCCCCACCGCGTTCCGCGTCCCCCACGGCCCCTCCCCTACTGCAGCGCGACCGGTCGATGCTGCGTGAGCGCGTGCAGTATCTCGTCCCCGACGCGGTGCACGTCACCGGCGCCGAGGGTCACCACCATGTCGCCACCGCGCAGGTGCGGCGCGAGCTCGCCCGCGATCGCCCGCCGATCCGGGACGAAGCGCACGTCGGCATGGCCGCGGCGCTTGAGTGCCTCGTAGAGCGACTCGCCCGTGATGCCCTCGATGCGATCTTCACCCGCCGCGTAGATCTCCGTCAGCACCAGCAGGTCGGCGTCGTCGAAGGCGGAAAGGAAACTCTCGAAGAGATCACGCGTCCGCGTGTAGCGGTGGGGCTGGAAGACCGCCACGATGCGACGACCGAACCCTTCGCGCGCCGCACGCAGGGTCGCCTTCACCTCTTCGGGATGATGCCCGTAGTCGTCGACGACGGTCACGCCCCCGACCTCGCCTTTCACCTCGAAGCGGCGGTGAATGCCGTCGAAAGACGCCAGCGCCTGCGTGATCGTCGCGAACGGCACGCCGAGCTCGGTCGCGGCCGCCGTGACGGCGAGCGCGTTCAACGCGTTGTGGCGCCCGAACATCCGCAGGCGGACGTCGCCGATCCAGCGGCCCCGCTCGAGCACGTCGAAGCGCGTCCCTTCGGCGCTCACCTGCACGTGCACGGCTTGCAGGTCGGCGTCGCTCGCGAACCCGTACGTGCGGTGGCGCTTGCGAACGCTCGGCAGGAGCCCGCGCACGGCGACGCTGTCGAGGCAGAGGATCGCGAGCCCGTAGAACGGAACCCGATTGATGAACTGGAGGTACGCCTCGTGCACGCGCTCGACGCTGCCGTAGTGGTCGAGGTGCTCGGGATCGATGTTGGTCACGATCGCGATGGTCGGCGTCAGGACGAGGAAGCTGCCGTCGCTCTCGTCGGCCTCGGCGACGAGGAGCGTGCTCTGGCCGAGACGCGCGTTGGAACCGAGCCCCTTCACCTTGCCGCCGATCACCATCGTCGGGTCGAGCTTCGCCTCCGCGAGCACGTGCGCGAGGAGCGACGTCGTCGTGGTCTTCCCGTGCGTCCCGGCGACCGCGATGCCGGTCTTCATCCGCATGAGCTCGGCGAGCATCTCGGCCCGGGGAATCACCGGGATGCTGAGCTCGCGGGCGCGGACCACCTCGGGGTTGGAGAACTTCACGGCGGACGAGATCACGACGACCTCGACGTCGGGCGCGACGCGGTCGGCGTGATGGCCGAGGGCGATGGTCGCGCCGAGGCGGGAGAGCCGCTCGGTCGTCTCGCTCGCCGCGAGATCCGACCCGCTCACGGGGAAGCCGAGGTTCAACAACACCTCCGCGATGCCGCTCATCCCGATGCCGCCGATGCCGACGAAGTGGACGCGATGCTTGCGCTTGGTCAGCTCCATGAATGGCCCCTCATCTATGCTCAACGCAGGCGGACGTCGACTCCGAGCGCGTCATCGCCGGACCCCCACGAGCTCCTCGATCACCGCCACCACGCGGTCGGCGGCGTCGGGGCGCGCGAAGTGCCGCATGCGGAGCCGCATCTCGGGCAACGCCTCGGGAGTGGCGAGAAGCTCGCGCACCTCGTCGGCGAGCCGGGCGCCGGTCGCGTGGCCATCGAGCACCATGCGCGCCGCGCCGCCGTGCACGAGCGCCTCCGCGTTGGCGCGCTGGTGGTCGTCGGCCGCGTGCGGATAGGGCACGAAGATCGCCGGCAGGCCTTGCGCCGCGAGCTCCGCGATGGTGGTCGCGCCGGCGCGGCAGATGAGGAGGTCGGCAGCGGCGTAGACGGCGCCCATGTCGGTGATGAAGGCACGGACGTCGACGCCGGGCGCGTCGCCGTAGCGCGCTCGGACCTCGGACTCCTCGGCGAGGCCGGTCTGGTGGATGATGGCGAGCCCGGGCACGTCGGCGAGAGCCGCGCGCAGCTCGGGACCTGCAGCGTTCAAGCGGTGCGCACCGGCGCTGCCGCCGACGATCGCGATCGTGAGGCCCCCGCGCGCGGCCGGCGGCGCGCCACCCCCGAAGGCACGAACGGGATTCCCCGTGAACACGGCGCGCTCGGAGGGAAACGCGCTCGCGGTGGCGGGGAAGCTCACGCACACCCGGTCGGCGAGGCGGGCGAGCAGACGCGTCGTCATCCCGGGCTTCGCGTTCTGCTCGAGCAGCACGATCGGCACGCCCCCGAGTCGGCCCGCGATCACGGCGGGAGCCGAGGCGTAGCCACCGAGACCGATCACGACGTCGGGCGCGAACCGCCGCACGAGGGCGCGCGCGCGCAGCGTACCGGCGCCGAGCGCCGCCAGCGCGGTCGCCTTTCCCATGAGCTTCCGGCCGCGGAGCGGTGCGCCCGGCAACAGCTCGACATCGAAGCCGCTCGTCGGCACGACGCGGGCCTCGATGCCGCGCGCGCTCCCGACGAAGAGGATGGCGGTCATCGGGTCGCGTCGGCGCGCCGCCTCGGCGACCGCGATCCCCGGAAACAAATGGCCACCCGTCCCGCCGCCCGCGATCATCATGCGAAGCTTCACCCCCTCATCCCGACTCGCGCGAGAGCGCGAGCAGCACGCCCACTGCCGCCATCGCGCCGATCATCGCCGAGCCGCCGTAGCTCACGAACGGGAGGGCGAGCCCCTTCGTCGGCAAGAGCCCGAGAACGACCGCCATGTTGATCCCCGCCTGCAACACGAGGACCGTCGTCGTGCCGAACGCGACCAGCTGGCCGAACGTCGTCGGGTGGTTCAGGGCGATGCGCAGACCGCGGATCGCGAGCACCGCGAAGAGCCCGACGAGCACGAGCGCCCCGACGAGGCCGAGCTCCTCGCCGATCACCGAGAAGATGAAGTCGGTATGCGCTTCGGGCAGAAAGAACATCTTCTGCTTGCTCTCGCCGAGCCCCGCGCCGAAGAGACCCCCGACCCGAACGCCAGGAACGACTGCACCAGCTGGAAGCCGGCGTCCCGCGGATGCTCCCACGGATCGAGGAACACCATGACGCGGCGGAGGCGGTACGGGCTCGAGCTGATCGCATAGATGGCGAGCGGCACGATCGGCAGGACGGGGAGCGCGAGATGCCGCCACCGTACGCCGCCCGCGAAGAGCATCGCGAAGAGCGTGACGCCGAGCAGCGCGGCCGTTCCGAAGTCGGGCTCGACCACGACCAGCGCCGCGAGCACCCCGATCACGATGAAGTGCGGCAGCACGCCTATGGAAAAGGTCGTCAGGCGCGGCCCTTTTCGTACCATCGACCGGGCCAGGTAGAGCACCGCCACGACCTTGGCGATCTCGGACGGCTGGAGATTCATGACGCCGAGACCGATCCAACGCCGCGCGCCGCCGCGAACGATGCCGACGCCCGGGATCAGCACCGCGACCAGCATCACGACGATGACGGCCAACGCCGGATAGGCGATCCGCTCGTAGGTCGTCGAGCGCAGGCGCGACGCGACGAAGCACACCAGCATCCCGAGCGCGATCGACACGAGGTGCTTCTTGAACACGTGCAGCGGGTCGCCGAAGCGCTCGCCCGCGAAGAAGTAGCTGGTGTTGAACACCATGACGATGCTGACGGCCACCAGCGCGGCGACCGTGACCACGATCCAGCGGTCGCCACCGCGCGACACGACCGGGCGCGCCTTGGCGCGCGGGGCGACGCGGCGGGTGAGAATCGGAGCAGAGAGCGCTGCCACACGCGCCGTCGTCATAAGGCCTCCACGAGCGCTTTGAATTGCCGGCCGCGATCCGCGTAGTCGCGGAACATGTCGAAGCTCGCGCAGCCGGGAGAGAGCAGCACCACGTCGCCGGGCGCAGCATGGGCATCGGCGGTCGCGACGGCGGCGCTCAGGTCGGCGACGACCTCGATCGGCGCAGCCCCGGCGAGCGTATGCGCCAGCATGTCGCGCGCCTGTCCGAACAGGACGATCCGCTTGGCGCGCCGCTCGACGGGCGCCCGGAGCACGCCATAGTCGCCGCCCTTCTCGATGCCGCCCGCGAGCAGAATGACGTTCCCGGGAAAGCTCTCGAGCGACTTCACGACCGCACCGGCGTTGGTGCCTTTCGAGTCGTTCACCCAGCGTACCCCGTTCCGCTCGCGGACGAGCTCGAGGCGATGCTCGAGCCCGCGAAAGGCTTCGAGCGCTTCTTGCACCCGCGCGGCCGGAACCCCGAACGCCCGCGCCGCGGCGATCGCGGCCATCATGTTCTCGCGATTGTGCGCGCCGACGAGCGACACGTTCGCGAGCGGATAGACTTCCTCGCGGGCGCCGCCGCCGAGCCGGAGCCGGATGGCGGCCTCGTCGTCTCGAATCGCGACGCCTTCGCCGGCGCCGAACCAGAGCGTGCGCGCCTTGATGTGGGCGGCATGGCGACGGAGCCACGGGTCGCCGCCGTTCAAGACCGCCGTGTCGTTCGCCTCCTGGCGGGCGAAGAGCCGGAGCTTCGCGCGACCGTAGGCGTCGAGATCGGCGTAGCGATCGAGATGGTCGTCGGTCAGGTTCAAGAAGACGCCGATCCGGGGATGGAATCGATCGACCCATTCGAGCTGGAAGCTCGACACCTCGACGACCGCCGCCTCGACGTCGTCCCCGACGGCGGTGATGAGCGGCGTACCGAGATTCCCGCCGACGAACGTCCGTCGGCCGTCCTGACGAAGCATCGCACCGAGGAGCGTGGTGGTCGTGCTCTTGCCGTTGGTCCCCGTGACGGCGAGGAGCGGGACGTCGAGGTGGCGCGCCGCGATCTCGATCTCGCTCGCGACCGGGAGCCCACGTGCGACCGCCGCACCGAGCAGCGGTCCGTCCGCCGGCACGCCCGGGCTCGGGACGACGAGCGCCATGCCGTCGAGCCACGCCGGATCGTCGGCACCGAGTCGCACCTCTGCGAGCGCCGACAGCTCCTCGACGGCGGCACCGAGCTCCGCCGCCGAGCGCCGATCGACCGCCCGCACACGCGCGCCGCGGCCGGCGAGAAAGCGCGCCACCGCGAGACCGGTCCGCGCGAGCCCGACGACGAGCACCGGGAGACCGGGGGCCAGGGTGGGAATGGTAGGGGGCATGGGCGTCACCGCAGCTTCAGCGTACTCAGCGCCATGAGCGCACAGATGACGGAGATGATCCAAAAGCGGACGATGATCTGCGGCTCCGGCCATCCTTTGAGCTCGAAGTGATGGTGAATCGGCGCCATCAAGAAGATGCGCTTGCCGCCCGTCCAGCGAAAGTACGCGACCTGGGCGATCACCGAGAGTGCCTCGACCACGAAGACGAGTCCGACCAGCACGAGCACGACCTCGTTCTTGGTGATGAGCGCCACCATCGCGATCGCCCCGCCGAGCGGCAGCGAGCCGACGTCGCCCATGAACATCTGCGCCGGATAGGCGTTGAACCACAGGAACCCGAGCCCGGCCGCCGCCAGCGCCCCACAGAAGATGCAGAGCTCGCCGGCACCCGGTACGTAAGAGATCTGCAGATACTCCGCGAGCTTCACGTTGCCCGCGACGTACGCGAAGATCATGTAGGTCCCGGCCGCGATCATCACCGGACCGATCGCCAGTCCGTCGAGCCCGTCGGTGAGGTTCACCGCGTTCGACGCGCCCACCAGCACCAGCATCGCGAACGGCAGATAGAGCCAACCCAGGTGCACGTGCACGTCCTTGAAGAACGGCATCACGACGATGGGCGAGAAGCCGGGCACCTGCAGCAAGAAGAAGCTCGCGACCGCGGCGATCCCGCACTGCGCGAGGAACTTCTGGCGCGCGCGCAATCCCGCCGAGTTGCCGTGGCGGTATTTCCGGTAGTCGTCGACGAATCCGACGAGGCCGAGCCCGAGCGTCACGAACTGCACCAACCAGATGTACGGGTTCGTGAGGTCGCCGAGCAGCAGCGTCGAGAGCAGCAGGGAGAAGAGGATCAGCGTACCGCCCATGGTGGGGGTCCCGGCTTTCACCTGGTGGCGCGCCGGGCCGTCGGTCCGGATCGGCTGGCCGATGCGGTTGGCGGTGAGGCGGCGAATCAACACCGGCCCGAGCAGAAAGGAGATGGTGAGGGCCATGAGCGCCGCCAGCAGGGTCCGGAAGCTGATGTACCGGAAGACGTTGAACACGCTGTGGGTCGTGTGCAGCGAGTAGAGGGCGGCGTAGAGCATCGATCAGTCGGCTCCGAGGAGGCGGATCACCTCTTCCATGCGCTGGCCGCGCGATCCTTTGACGAGGACCCAGTCGCCGGGACGGGCGTCGGCGGCGAGAGCGGCGGCGAGGGCGGCGTGGTTCGGGGCGATGTGGATGGCGTCGCGCGCCATGCCGCCGGCCGCGCCCGTAGCCGTGTCGGCGGCGAAGGCGCCATGCAGGTAGAGCGCCGCCAGCCCGACCGTCCCTGCCAGCGCGCCGACCGCGCGGTGCTGCTCGGCGCTCGCGTTCCCGAGCTCGAGCATGTCGCCGAGAACGGCGATCCGCCGCGTCGCCGGTGCCTCGGCGAGGCTCCGGAGCGCGGCCGCGACGGACGCGGGGTTCGCGTTGTAGCTGTCGTCGACGAGGGTCACGCCGTTGGCGAGCGCGACGACCCGCATGCGGCTCCCGACCGGCGTCGCGGCCTCCAGTCCGGCGCCGATCGCCGCCGGCGCGACACCGACCGCCCACGCGGCCGCTGCGGCGGCGAGGGCGTTCATCACGTTGTGGCGCCCTGGGATCCGCAACCGGACGTCGACTGCGGCGTCACCCAGGCAGAGCCGAAAGGACGCAGCGCCGCGCGCGTCGCACGCGATGCCCTCGGCACGGACGGCGGTCCCGGCTCCGAAACGGACGCGGCGGCCCGCGAAGGCGTCGCCGAGCGCCGCCACGAAGGGGTCCTCCGCATTCACGATCGCGGTTGCGTCGCGGCGCATCGCTGCAAAGAGCTCGCCCTTCGCGCGCGCGACGCCCTCGACGGAGCCGAGACCCTCGAGGTGAGCCGGACCGACGTTCGTGATGAGGCCGACGTCGGGATCGGCGATCTCGGTCAGGCGACGGATCTCCCCGAACGCGTTCATGCCCATCTCGATCACGGCGTGCGTCTCGTGACCGACGAGGCCGAGCAACGTCAGCGGCACGCCGATCAGATTGTTGAGGTTGCCCTGCGTCTTCAGCACCCGGTCGGCGCCCCTCGCGTGCGCGAGCACCGCCGCGAGCATCTCCTTGGTCGTCGTCTTGCCGTTCGACCCCGTGATCGCGAGCACACACGGCGCGAGGCGGCGCCGGAGATCGGCCGCGAGATCCTGGAGCGCCCGGAGCGTGTCCCCGACCTCCAGGACGACGACGTCGGCCTCGGGGGGCAGCGGCACGGGGCGCGCTACGACGAGTCCCGAAGCGCCCGCGGCGACGGCGTTCGCCGCGAAGTCGTGACCGTCGTGGTGCTCGCCGACGAGCGCCACGAAGAGATCGCCGGCGCGGAGCGCGCGCGAGTCGGTCGTGAGGCGTGGGAAGCGCGTCGCCGCTCCGCGCCGCACGCACGCGGCGCGCGTCGCCCGCAGCACGTCGTCGAGACGCCACGGGCTCGGCGCCGAAGCCGCCATCGCCGCCGTCGCGTCGCTCACGCCCGTCCCGCCCCGCCCGGGTCGCCGCCGCCACGCAGGCCCCGGCCCGCAAGCACGCGCCGGGCCACCGCACGGTCGTCGAATGGACGCTTCTCGGTGCCGACGATTTGGTAGTCCTCGTGCCCCTTTCCCGCGATCACGACGCAATCACCCGCCCGCGCCGTCATGAGCGCGCTCGCAATCGCCTGCGCCCGATCCGGCTGCACGAGGTAGCCGCGCTTCCCACTGCCGAGGTTCGGGAGCAATGCCAGCCCGGTGCGTTCGAGGCCCGGCTCGGCGTCGGCGAGAATGCGGGTCGGATCCTCGGTGCGAGGGTTGTCCGACGTGAGAATGGCGAGGTCGACGTGGCGCCCGACCGCCTCCGCCATGAGCGGTCGCTTGCCGCGGTCGCGGTCGCCGCCGCACCCGAAGACGCAGATGAGGCGGGCCGGCACGAGTGCCCGCAACGACCCGAGCACGCCGGCGAGGGCGTCGGGCGTGTGGGCATAGTCGACGAGCACCGTGAAGTCCTGGCCCGCAACGACGGGCTCGAGCCGACCCGGGACGCCCGGAAACTCCGCGAGCGCGCCGGTGATCGTCGCAAGCGGCGTCCCGAGCGCGTGCGCGGCCGCCGTCGCCGCCAGCACGTTTTCGAGGTGGCCCGCGCCGACCAGCCGCGTCGCGACCGCGATGCGCTCGTCGCCGACGACCAGCGTCGCACGCGTCCCCGCGAGCGTCATCTCCACCGACTCGGCGCGCACGTCCCCGCCGGCACCGAAGGTCACGACCGGGCTCGCGATCGACGCGCGCAACCCCGCGACGTTCGCGTCCGCGGCGTTCAGCACGGCCACGCGCCGGGACTTCGGGCTCGCGTCGAGCGCCGTGAACAGCCCGGCCTTGGCGCGCAGATAGTCGTCCTGATCGCGGTGGAAGTCCATGTGATCGCGGCCGAGATTGGTGAAGATCGCCGCGTCCCACGGCACGCCGTACGTCCGGTCCTGGACGAGCGCGTGCGACGACACCTCCATCGCGACGTGGGTGGCACCGGCGTCCCGCATCTTGCCCAAGCGCGCGAAGATCTCCACTGCCGGCGGCGTCGTGAGCGGCGCCGCCGCGACGACGCCGCCGAACCGATAGCTGATCGTCCCCATCACGCCGGGCCGCGCACCCGCCGCCCGCCAGATCGCTTCCAGGAGATACGTGACCGTGGTCTTGCCGTTGGTCCCCGTAACGCCGACCATCGTGAGCTGCGACGCCGGATCGCCGTGCAGGCGGGCGGCGACCCGGGCGAGAAAGCGCGCCGGCGCGTCGACCAGCACTGCCGGCACGCCCTTCGGGACCTTGATCGCCCTCGCACCCGCCACGGCGACCGCGCCGCGCCGGCAGGCCTCTTCGACGTAACGACCGCCGTCGGTACGGGTCCCCGGCAAGGCGACGAAGAGGTCCCCCGGCCGGACGTCGCGGGAATCGGCGGTCAGCCCCCCGACGCGAACGTTCGCGTCCCCCCGGAGCTGGAACGACACGTCGGCGATCCCCGCAAGGAGGTCACCCAGCGTCACCATCGTGCGACCGCGCGGGCCGCCGTCATGTCGGATTCGATCACAAAACGTCGCTCGAAGGGGCGAGACTCAGCATCAATTCTTTTCCGGGCGCCGCCGCAGCACCAGGGGCGGGCGTCTGGCTCTGCACGTAGCCTTCCCCGGTCACCTGGACCATCCAGCCGAGGTCGCGGGCGCGCGCGACCGCCAGGCGCTTGCTGAGACCGAGGAACGACGGCACGCCGAGCGGTACGGCGGGCGCGACCGGCTCGTCGACTTGCGCCGCGGCCTCTTGCAACAGCGTCGAAGGCTGCTGCGCCGGGGTGATGCCGATACGCTCGAGCGCCGCGGCACCGATCTCCCGGAAGATCGGCGCCGCCACCGTGCCGCCGAATTTCGACGTCTGTGGCTCGTCGACCATCACCACGATCACGAACCGCGGCGCATCGGCCGGGAGAAACCCGATGAACGAAGCGACGCGCGCATTGGAAGAATAGCGACCGGTGCCCGGCTCGACCTTCTGCGACGTCCCCGTCTTCCCCGCGACGCGAACGCCGGCGATCCGCGCCTTCGTCCCGGTGCCGCCTTCCTCGACGACCTGCTCCAACATCGCGGTCACCGTCTTCGCGGTCTCGGGCTTCATCACACGGCGGATGACGTTCGGCTGGTGCTCCCACAGCTCGTCACCGCTCGAGCTCGTCGCGCGCATGCCCACGTACGGTTGGATCAGCTGTCCGCCGTTGGCGATCGCAGCGAAGGCGCGTGCCATTTGGAGCGGCGTGACGGCCACGCCCTGGCCGAAGCTCGTGGTCATGAGGTTGATGCGCGACCACTCGGAGAGCGGGCGCAACATACCGCCGACTTCGGCAGGCAGATCGACGCCGGTCGGCCTGCCGAAGCCGAGATCGACGAGGAACGGATAGAACTTGTCGCGGCCGAGCCGCTCGCCGATCTTCGCGGCCGCGATGTTGCTCGAGACCGCGATCGCCTCGGACATCGAGAGCCACCCGTGGCGATGGTGATCGTGGATGACCCATTTGCCGACCGGCATCGCGCCGTTCTCGCAGAAGATCATCTCGTCGGGACGCGCAACCCCGTGCTCGAGCGCGGCGGCAGCGAGGATCGCCTTGAACGTCGAGCCCGGCTCGTAGAAGTCGTTGATGGCGTGATTGCGGCGATGCGACGCAGGAATCGCACCGCGGTCGTTGGGATCGAACGTCGGCGCGTTCGCGAGCGCCAAGATCTCGCCGGTCCAAGGGTCGAGCACGATCGCCGTCCCCGCGGCGGCTTGTGCCTCGCGCACGCCGCGCTCGAGCGCGCGTTCCGCGATCGTCTGCAGACCGACGTCGATGGTCAGCTGGACGGTCGCGCCGTCGAGCGCGCGGGGATCGTCCATGCCCTCCGTCAGGATCTCGCGCCCGAGCGCGTCGCGCTCGATTTCGAGCGTCCGGGTGAGGGCGCGAAGATCCTGCTCGTAGACGCGCTCGATGCCCTCGATGCCATGAAGGTCGACGCCCGCGACGCCGAGCACCTGCGCGGCCGCGGCTCCATGGGGATAGAAGCGGCGCGACTCGGTCACCTCACCGAGTCCACCAATGGCGAGGCCGCGCACCGCCGCTTGCTCGCGCGGCGACACGGCGCGCTTGAGCCAGACGAAGCTCGCATCGCTCGTGAGCTTGGCGGCAACGGCGCGGGGCGGGAGCCCGAGCGCGGCGCTGAGCACGCCCTGCGCGCGCGCGCGATCGGTGGCGCTCACCTGGCGCGGCCGGACGTAGAGTGATGGCCGTTCCACGCTCGACGCGAGCGTCTCGCCGTGGCGATCGACGATCGCACCGCGATGCGCGGCGATGTGAATCTGCTCGTGATGCTGGCGGCGAGCGAGCGCCGCGAGGTCGGGACTGTCGGTGAGCGTGAACTGGACGATACGCATCGCCACCATGGCGAGCAGCACGGCGATCCCGCCGCCGACCGCGAGGATGCGCGCCTTCACGGCACGCTCACGATCTGACCGGGCACCGGCGGACCCATGCCGAGGCGCTCGCGCGCGAGGAGCTCCAGGCGGCGCGGCGAGGTCAGCGTGGCGATCTCGAGCTCGAGCTCGCGCTGCTCCTGCTCCAGCCGGTGCGCGAGATGACGGGCCGCGGATAGTTGATAGCCGGTGTCCACCGCCTGCAGGCGCACCCACACGAGCAACAAGGCGACGGCGGCCACCATCGCCGCGCCGAGCGCGACCGCAACCGCGAGTCGGCGGTCGCCCGCCCGCGGGCGAGCCCGCATCGCCGTGACCGTGTCGGACCCGCTTCGCGCCCTCGGATGCAGCGACCGTTCCCACACTGCGGCAACGCTCATCGGGTTCCCCTCCCCTGCATCCGCATCATGCCAACAGCTCCACGGCGCGCAGATGCGCCGACCGCGCCCGGCGATTGGCCGCCGACTTCCTCGCGCGCCGGCGTCACCGCTTTCTTGGTGAGGATCCGGACCCGTGCCCGCGAGCCGCACACGCAGCGCGGCAACGCGGGTGGACACGTGCATCGGGCCTCCCACGCGCGCATCGCCTGTTTCACCATGCGGTCCTCGAGCGAGTGGTACGCGATGATCACCAGCCGCCCGGCCGGCAGAAGCCAGTCCAGCACGCGGTCGAGGAAGATCTCGAGATGCTCGAGCTCGCGATTGACCGCGATGCGAAGCGCCTGGAACACCCGCGTTGCGGGGTGCGTGCCGCCGTGGCGCCGCACGATCCGCTCCACCAGCTCGGCCAGCGCGCTCGTCGTCGTGAATGGGGCAGTCGCGCGATCGGTGACGATCGCACGGGCGATCCGTCGCGACGCCTTCTCCTCGCCGTAGCGCCAGAAGATGTCGGCGAGCTCGCGCTCGTCGAGCGTCGCCAGTAGATCGGCCGCCGACGGACCGACGCCCGCGTGCATGCGCATGTCGAGCGGCCCTCCGGCCCGGAAGCCGAAGCCACGCTCCGGGTCGTCGAGCTGGCGCGACGACAGACCCAGATCGAGGAGAATGCCGTCCGCGCCGGTCCGGGTGACCGCGGCGAGCGCGCGGTCGAGCTCGCTGAAGTTGCCGTGGAAGGTCCGGAAGCGTGGACCGAACCCGGCAAGGCGGCGCGCCGTCAGCTGCAGCGTCAGCGCGTCGCGATCGACGCCGAGGACCGCGATCGACGCGTCCGACTCGAGCATTCGTTGCGCATGCCCGCCGTCCCCGAGTGTGCCGTCAACGTAGAACCCCCCCGGTTTCAGGTGGAGGAAGCGCACCGCTTCCTCCACCATCACCGGCGCATGTCGTCGACCGTTCTCCGCCTCCGCATCCACCCCACGACCACCCGGAGAAGGCCGAAGTTGGTCCTCCGACATGAACTTTCACCTTCGCAATATTCCGGGCGCGCCCGGCGACCCCCCGGTCCGCTACTCCGGGCGCGCCCGTTCTCCACCACCCCACCGCTCCACCACGTCGTTCGAGTGAGCTCAGATGTGCAGATCCTCGAAGAGGCCGTCGTCTCGCGCCGCTTCGGCATCCAACTCACCCATGACCTTGCGATAATTCTCCTCGTCCATCAGCCGAAACATGTGCGACTGCCCCATCACCACCACGTCCCGCCGCAAGTCGGCGTGCTGCCGCAGCGTCGGCGGCAGCAAAATCCGCCCAGCCGAATCGATCTCGGTGCGATGCGAACGCCCGATGTAGCCCATCTGGAAACGGATGGACTTGGCGTTGAACTTCGGAAGCCCCTCGAATTTCGCGAGCAGCTTCTGCCATTCGCTGTAAGGATAGACGTCCACACAGCGCTGCCCCATGACCGTGAACGGCGTGAGGACCAGACGGTGATCATCGATGAGCTGATCGCGGAAACCGGCAGGCACGCTGACGCGTCCTTTGCCGTCGACCGTGTGAGAGAAGTTTCCGCAGAGATCCACACCAGCTCCACCAACCCGAGATCACCGTCTGACACCCAATCCCACCTAGCCACCACTTCATCCCACCCAGCGGGTGTCTCTAAAGAAGTGGTCAACGGCTGTCAAGAAAAATCGTCGGGCGGTTGAATTTTGTTTAGGCTGGCGTCTTCGAGACTGTCGGACCGGGCCTATAAGCCGGATCCTGTGCGCCTCCCCGAAGGGAGACCGACGGTCATTCCTCTAGGCCGGCCATTACTGGACGGCTCAAGCGACCATACCCGAGGGCCTGCGGCGGGCAGCCGAACCCTCTTATTTGATCTTGCTCCGGGTGGGGTTTGCCGAGCACCCCGGGTCTCCCCGGAGCCTGGTGAGCTCTTACCTCACCGGTTCGCCCTTACCGACGGTTCGCACCGCCGGCGGTCTCATTTCTGTGGCACTTTCCCCGCCTCGCGACGAGCCGCCGTTAGCGGCCACCCTGCCCTGCGGAGTCCGGACTTTCCTCCCGGCGGGACACCCCGTCCGGCGACCGTCCAGCCCGGTCCGACATTCTCGAAGCCGGGAGAGTGCCGCTTCGGCTCGCGAACCGCAAGCGCAACGCCGAGACGGGGAGAAGCTGCGAGGAAGAGCTCCCCTTATAGGTTGGACCCGGCCGCTTCCGGCGGCCGGACGTACAGAATGCGATGACAGCTTGGGCAGGAGATGACGCGGGTGTTGCGGTGAATCTCGTTGGCGAGCTGTGGCGCGATGCGCATGTGGCAGCCGTCACAGGTTCCGCCCCGGACTTCCACCACCGCCTGACCACGCTTCCGCGACAGAATCGTCTCGTACTGACGGCGCAGACTGGCATCGAGCCCGGCGGCGAGCGACTCGCGTCGGGTACGCGCCTCGTCGAGCCCCGACGACAACTCGCCGATCTCGAGCTCGACGCGCTCATGCTCGCTGGTGCGACGCTCTTCGAGGGCCTCGTACGCGGTCGCGAGCTCGGCCTCGCGGGCCTTCACCCCGTCGAGCTGCTCGAAGATGCCCATCAAGCCCTCTTCGAGCTGACCGGTACCTTCCTTGGCGACCTCGATCTCGCGCCGCACCGCCGAGGCTTCCTTTTCGTTGCGGATGCGATTGAGACGCATCCGCCGGTCCTTCATCTTGGCTTCTTCGTCGGCGAGCGTGCCTTCGATGTCGCGACGTCGGGTTTCGAGATCGGCGCGCTCGGCGCGGACCGCCTCCAAGGCCTGGCGCTGTCCCGCGAGGGCACCATCGAGCTCGGCGATCTCGCGGCGGAGCACCTCGATCGCGTCGGTCCGCTCCCGAAGCTGAAGATCGATGGTTTGAAGGTTGACCAGCAGCTCGATCTGATTTCCCAATCGCTCTCCTCGCGCACCGTGAAGAATGGGCCCACCAGGACTCGAACCTGGGACCAACCGGTTATGAGCCGGTCGCTCTAACCAGCTGAGCTATAGGCCCGCCGACGGTGCCCGACGGCTCCGAAATTCCCGGCACGCAACCGTCTCCGCATAGCGCAGCGCGCGGAGCCCGTCAAAACGTTGCGACCGGTTTTCCGCGATCCGGCTCAGTCTTCGGAGAAATCACGTAGATGCCGCTTGCGCGCGGGGTGGCGGAGCTTGCGGATCGCCTTGGCCTCGATCTGGCGGATGCGTTCGCGCGTGACGGCGAGCACTTGGCCCACCTCTTCGAGGGTGCGATCGGCACGTTCGCCGATCCCGAAACGCATCCGCAAGACGCGCTCCTCCCGGGGCGACAGCGTGGCGAGCATCCGTTCGGTGTGCATCCGCAGATGGGCGGCGGCGACCACCTCACTCGGCGAGACGGCACGGGGATCGGCGACGAGATCTCCGAGCAGTCCGTCGCCGTCCGCACCGACCGGGGTTTCGAGCGAGATCGGCTCTTGCACGATCTGCACGACCCGCCGAATCCGATCGAGTGGCAGCGCCAAGCGCGTCGCCAACTGGGCCTCGGTCGGCTCGCGTCCGGTCTCCTGCACCAGCTGACGGCGGGCGCGGACGACGCGATTCATCGCCTCGACCATGTGAACCGGGACGCGGATGGTGCGCGCCTGATCCGCGATCGCACGATTGATCGCCTGACGGATCCACCATGTGGCGTACGTGGAGAAC
Organism: uncultured delta proteobacterium; assembly: GCA_963774015.1. GTDB lineage: Bacteria > Desulfobacterota > Binatia > UTPRO1 > UTPRO1 > UTPRO1. The sequence goes on along the minus strand of CAVZDH010000008.1, from coordinate 110,589 downwards.
CGATAGCCGCGCCGATAGTCGAACTTCTCGACCGCGCGCATGAGCCCGATGTTGCCTTCTTGAATCAGGTCGAGGAGCGGTAGCCCGCGTTGCGTGTAGCGCTTGGCAAGGCTCACGACGAGCCGAAGGTTCGCCTCGATAAGCTGGGTCTTCGCCTCTTCGGCGCGGTGCTCGCCGTCGCGAATGACCGCGACCGACCGCGCGAGATCGACGGCGCTCAGTTGCGCACCACGCTCGATGGTGCGGAGCTCCCGCAGCGTCGAGCGCACGTCGATGCCGAGCGCGACGGCGTCGGCGGCGGTCGCCCGATGGCGCGCGAAGAAGCGCTCGGCGTCGCGGGCAGACGGGGCCCGTTGCTTCGCCGGCCGCGCGGCATCCATGGCCTCGGCGAAACGGAGCAGCTCGCGGGCGGTGACGCCGAAGCGTTCTTCCCAACGCCGGAGCGCCGCCTGACAACGCGTCGCCGCGGCGGCCGCCGATCGGATCGAGCCGACGATCGCGGCGAAGTGGCGTCGCCCGAGCCCGAGCCCGGCCATTGCCGCGACCCGCTCGGCGGACGTACGCGCACCACGCTCGCGGGCGGGCCCGGTCGCGAGCCGGTGGACGCGGGCGACGCCTTTTGCGAAGCGAGCGGCGCGCTCGGTCGCGGCGACCGCATCGTCGGGGTCGTCGTCGCCGTCGCCGACGATCGCCGCGAGCTGGAGATCGCCGGCCTCGAGACGACTCGCGAGATCGAGCACGTACGCCAGTGCCAGCGGCGACGCGAAGGCCTCGTTTCGTACCTGCTCGCTCGCCTCCTCGATCCGCCGCGCCAGCTCGACCTCCCCCTCGCGCCCCAGAAGCGGAATGCGGCCCATCTCGTCGAAATAGTAGCGGACCGGATCGGCGGGCGCGGCCGAGCGTGCGTTCGCGGCAACCGGCTCCGCGACCGCAAGGGCCCGATCGGTATCGCCGACCACGAGCGGCTCCTCCTCGAGCTCGCCATCGCCCGGGTCGGCGTCCGGCGCCGCCTCGTCGACGACCTCGATGTCGAGCGCGCCGAGGAGCGCCATCACGTCGTCCACCTCCTCGGCAGTGATCGCGTCGACGGGCAAGAGGCGATTCACTTCGTCGAGGGTCAGGAAACCTTTGGTCTTTCCGAGTTGAACGATGAGCTGGACTTCTTTCAGCGTGCGGACTTCCACGTGGCGGTCCTCAGACACGCTCGCTCGCTTCATTTTGGCGCAGCGCCAACAGCTGACGCTGTCCCTCGGCCACTGCCTCGAGGTTGCCGACTGCTTCGGCTTCGCGAATTCGACGCAACACGCGCAAGCGCTCCCGCTCGCGCGCACGATGACGAAGCTTGGCCAAGCAGTCAACGACAATCTGTCGTCGCGTCGCTTCATCGTCGTGACTCGCGAGCAAACGCCCGGTGATGCGCGCGGCGGTCGCGTCGTCGAGTCGTCCGAGCACCGTGGCGGAATCGAGCGGCGCGTGCTCACGCACCGACGCGACGAGATCGACGGCGAGCGCGCGCCATGGACCGTCGTCGAAATCGTCGAGGGCGCCTTCGCGATCGACGATCGCGATCACGTCGGGCTCCTGCAACATCAGCGTGACGAGCAGCTCTTCGGCGTCCGCCGCAAGACCGAGCGGACGCTGCGGACCGACGGGGCGCGGCGATTCGCGCGCGATCGGTCGGCTTTTCGTGAACGTCGCATCGACGATGGCGCGGAGCTCGTTCTCGGGCATGCGTAACCGATCGGCTGCTTGCCGTACCATCATTTCGGCGACGAGAGGATCCGTAACCTTCCGGAGCCACGTCGCCACTTGCTGCGCCACGGCTCCGCGTTCCGCCACGGTGCTCTCGGGACGAACGGCGCGATGGAGATAAAAATCGAGGAGCGGCGTCGCGTTCGCGAGCAGAGCGGTCATCGCCTCGTAGCCCTCCCGCTGAACGAACGTGTCGGGATCGTCGCCGGCCGGAAGAAATGCGCCGTATCCGAACAGTCCCGCCTCGAGGAAGGTGGCGAGACTCTTCTCGGCGGCCCGCGCGCCGGCCTCGTCGCCGTCGAAGCAGACGATGATGTCGCGCGTGAAGCGGCGGAGGAGATTCAGCTGGTCGACGGTGAGCGCCGTGCCGAGCGACGCCACGACGTGACCGACCCCCGCCTCCGCAAGCGCCAGCACGTCGAAGTAGCCTTCGACCACGACCGCGCGCCCCTGTTTCCGGATCGCCTCGCGCGCCCCGGCGAGCCCGTAGAGATGATGCCCCTTTCTATAGAGGGGGGTTTCAGGAGAATTCAGGTACTTCGGCAACTTGGCGTCCGCACTCGAGGTACCGGGCACCGTCCGGCTGCCGAAGCCGACGACCCGACCGGCGGAGTCGGTGATGGGAAACATGAGGCGGGCACGGAAGCGATCGAAGTGACCTCCCCCGCTCCGGCGCGCGTTCACGAGGCCCAGTTGCTCGGCGAGCACGAGCGGCCTGCCGCCGCTGCCGAGCTCCGGATCGCTCGCGGCCGCGTCGCGCAGCCGGCGTGCGAGCACGTCGCCGCCACCCGGCGCGTATCCGAGGACGAAGTGGTCGGCGGTGGCGCGGCTGATGCCGCGCTCGCCCAGGTACGCGCGCGCGGCCTCGGCCTCCGCCCCATCCCAGAGATGGCGCTGAAAGAAGCGCGCCGTCTTGTCGTTCAGGCGGAAGAGCGCCTCGCGACGACGGATCGCCGGATCGTCGTCTCCCCGCTCGGGGAGCTCGATGCCGTACCGGCGCGCCAATCGCTCGACCACCTCCGGGAACGTGGCGTTCTCCATCTTCATGAGGAACGTGAAGACGTTGCCGCCGGCACCGCAGCCGAAGCAGTGGAAGATGCCGCGCTCGTCGTTCACCGTGAACGACGGCGACTTCTCGGCGTGGAACGGGCAGAGGCCGACGTGATTGCGTCCGACGCGCTTCAACCCGACGTGCGCACCCACGACCTCGACGATGTTGGCGCGATCGCGAATGTCGGTGAGCGTCCCTTCGGGAATGCGGCCGCGCACGCGTCAGACTCCGGTTGCCGCCGGCGATGGCGACGGCGACGGCAGCGGATCGGGAAGATGGCGAAGCACCGCGGCCGCCCGCCCGTCGTCAGTGAGCTCGAGTATCGGCTGCAACAGCACCGAATCGGCGCACGCACGCTCGAGCGCGTTCGGCGGCGTCAGCGCGCGCACGACGACGACGCCGAGCGCGACGACCGCCGCGCCTTTCACCGCCCCGAAGATCACGCCACCGAGGCGATCGAGGGGCGAGAGCAGGACGAGACCGAGCAGACGATGCACCACGAGGCCCGCGAGCTTCGACGCGAGCGCGACGGCGAGAAAGACACCCGCGAACGCGACCGCCGGTCGAACGATCTCCGGAACTTCGGGCGGCAACATCGTCGCCGCATCGGCGTAGGTGGCGCCCGCCACCGCGACGCCCCCGACCAAGCCGATCAGTGCGAAGATCTCGCGCGAGAATCCGCGCTGAAATCCGCGGAGCGCAAAGAGCGCCAAGACCACCGCGAGGACCACGTCGATCCGACTCACCGGAACCCTCGCCCTACTCCGTCACCCGCCTCCTTCTCCGCCCCGCCCCACGTCTCTTCGACCCGACCCGACTCATGCCGCGACGCCCCCGGGCGCCGTATTGCCCGACGACGGTCGCTGCGTCTTCGCAGCGTCCCGCCGTCGTCTCATCTCATTGCGCGCTATCGTGCTTGGTACGACTCGCCCGCCGCAGCGCGCGCTTCTTCGCCGCCAGCGCCTTCTTCTTTTTCTTCACGCTGGGTTTCTCGTAATGCTCACGCTTCCGCAGCTCGGCGAGGATTCCGGCCTTCTCGCATTGCTTCTTGAAGCGCCGAATGGCGCTCTCGATCGGCTCGTTATCCTTGACCCTTACTCCGGGCATGCAATATTTCACCCCCCTCCGGTAAGACGTGGAGTGGTTCCGTTCAGCGATTGTGGATGGAACGACGGTCCCCGGTACGTGCTGCTGCAGGGAGCCGGGTACCTTAGACGAAATCGACGGGGAGTCAAGAAAATCCGTGCGTACACGTCCTACCGCGACCACCGTGTCGCCTCGTATCGTCGCCGCCAACGGCGGCACGGAGAGCTTCACGCTCCCCAACGGCCTCCATGTGATCGTTCGCGAAGATCATTTCGCGTCGGTCGTCGCACTCCAAGCGTGGGTGAAGGTCGGCGCCGCGGATGAGGAAGAGCCCGAGGCCGGCGTCGCCCACGTACACGAGCACATGCTCTTCAAGGGCACGACGAGACGCGGCGTCGGACAGATCGCCGCCGAGGTCGAGTCGTCGGGCGGCAACATCAATGCGTTCACGACCGCCGATCACACGGTCTACCACCTCGTGCTCGCCGGTCGACATTTCGCGACCGGCCTCGACATCCTCGCCGACGCGCTCCGCCATTCCACGTTCGACGCGACCGAGCTCGCACGCGAGCTCAAGGTCGTCATGGAAGAGTGGAAGCGCTCGGAGGACATGCCCGTGTCGCGCGGATACACCGAGCTCTTCCGCCGCGCCTTCACCGCGCACCCCTACGGACGTCCCGTCATCGGATGGAAGAAGACGATCGAGGCCCTCGATCGCGCCAAGGTGCTCTCGTTCTTTCACCGCTGGTACGTGCCGAACAACGTCGTCCTGGTGGTCGTCGGCGACGTGAACCCGGCGCTCGTGCGCGAGCAGGTGACCAAGGCGTTCGGCGACTGGGAAGGCGCGACCCTACCCGTCCGCCAGCGACCGACCGAGCCGCCGCAGCGCACGCTCGTGCGGACGGCGATCACGATGCCGGTGCAGGAGCATCATCTTCTGCTCGGCTTCCGCGTTCCCTCCGGTCACGACCCCGACGCGGTGCCGCTCGACCTGCTTTCGTACGTCTTGGCCGGCGGCGAGAGCACCCGCCTCGTGACGCTCCTCGAAGCCCAGAAGGAGCTCGTGAACTCGATCTCCGCGTTCGCATACACGCCGCAGGATCCCGGTATCTTCGTGTTCCTCGCCTCGCTCGAGCGCGCCAAGATCGCCGCCGCGACGAACGAGCTGCTGGCCGCGCTCGCGCGCACGCGCACCGAGCTCGTGACGCGCGCCGAGCTCGCCCGCGCACGCGGCAACCTCGAAAGCGAGTTCGTCTACCGCAAGGAGACGATGCAGGGACAGGCGCGCCTGCTCGGCTACTCGCAATGCGTCTTCGAGGATCCCGGCTACGAGCTGCGCTACCTCGCCGAGCTCGCGAACGCGACGCGCGAGGACATCCAGCGGGTCGCCGCGACGTATCTGCGCCCGGAGAACATGGTGGCCGTGCTCGTCGGGCCCGACGCGGTTCGCCATCTCCCGAAGGCCGAGCAGCTGGCCGCGCCGCTCGCCGCCACGCCACCGATGATCCGACCGGCCGGCCGGTCGCGCGCCGCCCGCCGCCCCGCCGTCCACACCCGCACGCTCGGGAACGGCGTGCGTCTGGTCGTGAAGGAGCACCACGCCACGCCGCTCGTGGCGCTCCGGGCCGTGACGCTCGGCGGGCTCCTGCTCGAACGCCCCGAAAACAACGGCATCAACAATTTCCTTGCCGGCTTGCTGACGCGCGGCAGCCGTCACCATTCGCGCGAGAGCCTCGGCCGCGCCGTCGAGTCGCTCGCGGCGAACATCGACGGCTTCTCGGGGCGCAACTCGTTCGGTTTGCGCGGCCAGTTCATGGCCCGCACCGTCGAGGAAGGCACCGACCTCTTCCTCGAAGTGCTCCGCCATCCGACGTTTCCGTCCGACGAGATCGAGAAGCGCCGACGCGAGCTCCTGATCGCGCTCTCGCACCGCGACGACGACCCGGCGTCACGCGCGATCGAGCTCTTCTACGCCACGCACTTCCCGCATCATCCGTACGGCATGACGGCGCTCGGCGAGCGCGCCTCGCTCACCTCCTTCACGCGCAGCCAGCTCGCCACCTATTACAAGCGACTGCTCACCCCGAGCCGCCTCGTCGTCTCGGCGGTCGGCGACCTCGACGCGCACTGGCTGCTCGATCGACTCGAGGCCGCGCTCGGCGATCTTCCGACGGTGCGGCCGCTTCCGCGCCCGCTGCCGACCCCGCCGGCTCCGCGCGCGCAACGCGTGACGCGCCACCTCGACCGTCAACAAGCACATTTCGTGCTCGGCATGCGCGGCGGCCGCATCACCGACTCCGACCGTGCCGTGCTGAAGACGTTGGAGGCCATCCTCTCGCGTCAGGGCGGGCGCCTCTTCCTCGAGCTCCGGGATCGCCAGGGCCTCGCGTACAGCGTATCGGCGTTCGCCTCCGAAGGCGTCGATCCGGGCGTCTTCGGGATCTACTTCGCGTGCGCACCCGACGTCGTCGAGCGCGCCGTCGCGGGCGTGCAGGCGGAGCTGCAGCGCTTGCGCGACGTGCCGGTGAGCGCGGACGAGCTCGGCGAAGCGCGAAAGTATCTCCTCGGGAGCTACGAGATCTCGCTCCAGACGAACTCGTCCCAGGCCGACGAGCTCGCGTTCAACGAGGCGTATGGCCTCGGCGCGGACGGCGGCGAGCGCTACCGCGAGTCGCTGGCGCACGTCACGCCCGCCGCCATCCAGGCGGCGGCGCGCTGCTACCTCACGCTCGACGCCTACACGCTCGCCATCGTGGGTCCGAAGGCGCCGAAGGCGAAGGCTACCGCGCGGAAGGCGGCGGCAGCTCGGCGAAACGCTCGGGCCAGTCGCTGAAGATCGCGTCGACGCCGAGCGCGATCAGGCGCCGCATCTCGCCCGGCTCGTTCACCGTCCAGACCCAGACCGCGAGGCGGTGCGCGTGCGCCTCGTCGACGAGCCGCGCGTCGACCCACCGTCGCCCCGGGATCAGCGCCTCGGCACCGAGCTCACGCGCGAGCGCGAGGCCGCCGCGCCGCGGGTCGTCGTCGCAGAGCACCCCGAGCCGAGCATTCGGAGCCGCCGCGCGCATGTTGCGCACGGCCGCGGCGTGAAACGACGACAGTACGACCCAGGCGAGCGCGTCCTCGTCCGCGAGCAGCTTCGCGAGCTTCCGCTCGATCGCCCCGACGTCGCGCGCGCTCTTGATCTCGACGTTCAACATGACCCGGTCGCGCACCTGCGCGAGCACGTCGGGAAGCCGTGGGATGCGCTCGCCGCGATACGCGGGATCGAACCACGCGCCGGCGTCGAGGCGCGCGAGCTCCGCCCAGGGACGATCTCCGACGGCGCCGCGGCCGTCGGTCGTACGATCGAGCGTCTCGTCGTGAATCACGACCAGCTCGCCGTCGGCCGAGAGCTGGCAATCGAGCTCGATCGCCCGAGCCCCGAGCGCGATCGCCGCCGCGAACGCCGCGTGCGTGTTCTCGGGGGCGCGCCCGGAGGCGCCGCGGTGCGCGATGCCGAGGAAGCCCATGGCGCGATCGAGTAGCGCGATTCACCGACGCAGGCGAGCGCACCGCACGTGCCTCCCGCGCATGGCACCGCGGCGGCGTCCGGCGCCGCGGCGAGCGCGTGGCATCGCGGCACGGTGCGTGGCATACACGCCGCGCACCATGCCCGCGCGCACCACGAACACCTCCACCTCCCGCTCGCACTGGCTCGAGGCCGCGATCCGCGTCCCGATCACCGCCGCCGACGCGGTCGGCACCCTCCTCATCGAAGCCGGCTCGCAGGGCGTCGTCACCGGCGTCCGTGAGCTCGCACGCGGCGCGCGGCGACGCACCCACGAAACGGTGCGGGGATTCTTTCCGAGCCGCGAGCCGGTGCGGGCCCGCCTCGCGGTCCGAGCCGCGCTCGGCCGCGCCCGCGACGTCGGGGTGCGGCGCGCCAGTGTCCGCTGGCGCGAGCTCGACGCCAGTCTCTGGGAGATGGATTGGCGGCAGCACTTCCAGCCGATCCGCGCCGGGCGATCCCTGGTGGTCGTACCGCCCTGGGATCGCAGCGATCACGGCGAACGCACCCGCGTGGTCATCCACCCCGGCATGGCGTTCGGCACCGGCCAGCATGCCACGACGCTCGGATGCCTCGAAGCCCTCGAAGCCCTCGCGAGCCCGCCCCCCGCCCGCGCGCTCGACGTCGGCACCGGCACCGGCGTGCTCGCCATCGCGCTCGCGAAGCTCGGCGTGAAGCGGATCGTCGCGCTCGATCTCGATCCCCAGGCGATCACCGCCGCACGCGGCAATCTCCGTCGGAACGCCATTCCCGGTCGCGTACGCCTCGCGTGTCGCGAGCTCACGAAAGCCGTCCCGCTCGACGCGCGCCGAGGCGGCTACCCGCTCGTCGTCGCCAACCTGTACGTCGACGCGCTCGTGGAGCTCGCGCCCGCGATCACCGCCCGCGTCGCACCCGGCGGGCACCTCGTCACCTCGGGCGTGCTGCGAAGCCAACAGGCGCGCGTGCGCGCGGCGTACGGCGCCCCGCGGTGGCGGCTCCGCTCCGCCAAACGACGGGGCGCCTGGGTCACGAGCATCTTCGAGCGGCGCATGGAAAACGGCGCCACGGGGCCCGCGCGACCGTCGGCTCGACCACACCCGCGCCGCTCGCGCCGCGGGCCCGGCGGGCGCGGCAGCTGAGATGCCTCGCTTCTTCGTTCCGCAGCGCGACGTCGCCGACGGCAAGGCCCGCCTCCAGGGCGGCGAGTTCCGACACCTGCAACGCGTGCTGCGTCTCCGCGAGGGCGACACGGTCACCCTCTTCGACGACGCCGGGATCGAATACGAAGGCGTTCTCGTATCGCTCTCGCCGCGGGTGGCGACGGTCCGGATCACGGCCTCCGCCGCGTCCGAGCGCGAGTCGCCGCTCGCCGTGACGCTCTACCAAGGCGTCCCGAAGGGTCGGAAGATGGATCTCATCGTGGAGAAAGCGACCGAGCTCGGCGCCGTCGCCATCGTCCCGTTCGTCTCCGCCTTCGGGACGGCGAGCGTCGGCGCCGCGCAGAGCAAGCACGAGCGCTGGCAGCGCATCGCGCTCGCCGCCGCCAAGCAATCGGGCCGCGTGAAGATCCCCGAGATCGGAGCGACGCTCACGTTTCCCGAGGTGGTCACGGCCGCGGCCGGTATGGACCGCGGCCTCCTCTTCTTCGAGCACGCCGGTGCGACCGCGCTGCCGCCCGCAGCCGACGGCAAGCCGCCCGCGACCGCGGCGGTGATCGTCGGTCCCGAAGGCGGCTTCAGCGGCGAGGAAACCACGCGCGCGGCGAACGCCGGGCTCGCGATCTGCGGCCTCGGCCCGCGCGTCCTCCGCACCGAAACGGCGGCGATCGTCGCCTTGGCGCTCGTGCAATCGCGCTTCGGGGATCTCGGCAAGTAGCACGCGACCGTCGCCTTGTTTGCCCGCGGAGCGCGACGTAGCATCCGCGCGCGATGGTCGATCCGCTGCCGTGCCCGACGTGCTCGTTCGCGAACGCCGCGGGCGCCGAATGCTGCGTGCAGTGCGGCGCGACGCTCGGCGAAGCCCCCGCACGCGTGCATCCCGGCGAGACGTTGCGGGACCCCGACGACCTCACGCTGCCGCCGTCGCCGCTCCTGCGCGCCGTGCTGCGCGGTGAGCCGGACGCGTTCACGACGAGCGCGCGGCCGGCCGACGCTCCTGCCGCGGCTTCCGCACCGGCGCCGCCCCCCGTGCCCGCGTCGCCCGCGCTGCCACCGCTCGCCAAGGCGAGCGTCGAGCACTTGAGCCCGAGCGCCGATCAAGCGGCGTTGCTCCGCGATCTCGCGGAGCGCCTGCACGCGCGGAAGGCCGAGCCGAGCGTGCGCTACGCCGGCTTCTCCATTCGCCTCGTCGCGTTCCTGATCGACGGCGCCGTGCTCGGCGCGTTCGGCGTACCGCTCACCGCCGCCGGCTATTACGGCATGCGGGCCGGCATGGTCGTCCTCGGACACGCCACGCCGATCGAGCCGGACGAGGCGGTGATGACGTTGCTCATGGTCGGGTGGTTCGCGATGGCGACCACGTACTTCACCGTCCTGCACAAGCGCTTCGGTCAGACCATCGGCAAATCGGTGGTCGGGATTACCGTGCGGACGTTGCACTTCCACGAGCTCGGCTTCGGACGCGCGCTCGTCCGAACCCTCGCGTACGCGGTCTCGTCGAGCTTCCTCGGATTCGGCTTTCTGCTCATCGCGCTGACGCCGCGCAAACGCGGCTGGCACGACTTCCTCGCGGGCACGTGCGTGGTGCGCCTCGCGCCCGAGGAAATCTCGGCATGAGCACGAGTCGTCTGCGGATCGGGGTCGTCATGGACCCGTTGCCGTCGGTGCATCCCGACAAAGACACGACGTTCGCGCTGATGCTCGAGGCCCAAAAACGCGGCCACGAGCTCTGGGTGATCCACCACCGCGACCTCTACTGCCTCGACACCGACGTGCGCGCGATGGCGCGGCGGGCCGAGGTGTTCCGTCCCGGCACCGCCGGCGAGCCGCACCATCGCTTCCACGAGGCGGCGCCGCTGGCGCTCGCGGATCTCGACGCCGTCTGGATGCGCACCGACCCGCCGGTCGACGCCGACTATCTCTACGCGACGCACCTGTTGTCGCTCGTCGAGGCGCGCGGCGTGTTCGTCATGAATCGGCCGGCGGCTCTCCGCGACGCCAACGAGAAGCTCTACGCGCTGAACTTTCCCGACTGCATCCCCCGCACGCTGCTCACCCGCGACGTCGCGCGGCTGAAGGAGTTCCTCGGCGAGCTCGGCGGCGAGATGATCCTCAAGCCGCCGCACGGCTGGGGCGGCCTCGGCATCTTCCACGTGCACACCGGCGACCGGAACCTGAACGCGATCCTCGAGACGGTCACCGAGAACGGCCGGACGCTCACCATGGCGCAGCAATACATCGGCGCCGTCCGCGAGCTCGGCGACGAACGCGTGATCATGCTCGACGGCGAGCCCCTCGGCGCGATCGCGCGCGTCCCGCGCGAGGACGAGCATCGCAGCAACCTCCACGTCGGCGGCACCGCGCGCCAGGTCGTCCTCGGCGCTCGCGAACGTCGCATCTGCGATCGCGTCGGCCCGGAGCTGCGTGCCGCCGGCCTCTACTTCGTCGGCCTCGACATCATCGGCGACTATCTCACCGAGGTGAACGTCACGAGCCCGACCGGCATCCAGGAGATCGACCGCCTCGACGGCGTCTGCCTCGAGACCACGGTCATCGAGCTCGTCGAGCGGAAGACCGCCGAGGCCAAGGCGCGACGCTGAGCACGCCGGGCGCGGCGCTCGCGTCGCCCGCTCCCGGCGCGGACGGTCGCGTTTCCAGCGAACCTTCGTGTCGGGCCGGGAGGAACCGAATTGAAAAGGCGGGCGCCGTCTGTTACGGTCCGCCGCCTCGCGAGACGACGGCTCTCACGTTCCCACCGAAGCACGGGCAGGTAGCTCAGTCGGTAGAGCAGCAGACTGAAAATCTGCGTGTCGGCGGTTCAATTCCGCCCCTGCCCACTTCCAGCGGCGAGCAGTGACACGCACTTGCAGTCCGCTCCTCTACCGACTCGGCGCCGCAGCGGGCTCAGATTCGGACAGTTTGTCCGAATCGTGCGACGAGACAGGCTCTACCGTTGGTCCTTTCGAGGCTTTCGCGAGATCCGCGCTGACGGTTCGTAGCCCAGCGTCGAGGTCAGCGGCACTGACGATGTCGTCGCGCTCGAAGACGGCCGAGTCTTGTGACCCGTGACGCCCATCGCGATGCGTTCCGGAACATCGCTACGAATGAGATTGCGGACTCAGCGCTGCCAGTGCCGGCGTGCGTGACGCAGCCCCCTACATGAAGTGGTGCCAGACGACGAGCACGATGATGGCGCCGATAATCGACAGCACGAATCCCGCGGGGTGAAAGAGCGAGCCTTCGGCTGGCCGCGAGATCACGCTGCCGAGGAAGCCGCCAACGAACGAGCCCATCACGCCGACGAGAGAGGTCATGAAGAGTCCCACGTGCTCCTGTCCCGGAACGAGGAGACGCGCCAGTGCGCCGACGATCAATCCGACGATCAAGGTCCAGACAACGTGCATGATACCCATGATTTCCTCCGTCTCGACGCCGCGAGCGCGTGGGTTCGGTATATTGGTATCCCCCGAGCGCGTGCCGCGTGGGGGGACGTAGGCCAGGAGATCCTCGTCGACATCCCCCGCATACACCTTTCCCGCGGGTCAATCGCGTTCGCGAGGTGGGGGCATGGGACGACCGGAGGAACAGTCGCTCGTCGAGCCGTCCGCATCACGCAACCGCGACCAGCAGCGCGACGACGGCGGCTCCTACGATCGAGGCGGCTGCAAGCGCGGCGGCAGGGGGAGCGGCGAGGCCGAAATCGATGAGCACGAAGAAGGGAGCGGCGAGGATTTCCAGCACATCGCGCATCATCGAGTCCTCCAATACGTAGGGCCTCGCCAACCGAATCCAAGCGCCGTGCCACCAATGGGCGAGGAAATTCCTCCGGCAGTTCGACGCGGCCCCCGACCTCGATGGCGCGAGACGCATGCCGGATGCTGCTCCCTCGCAACGTTCGCCGCATGGACGCAACTCCGGTCCCACCGCGGGGCCCGGATTGGGGAGCTACCCGGCCGTGAGCGTTATGGTGGAGGGGCTCAAGGGCTGGAGCCGGGCACGGGTAGGCTACGCTGCAGGAGGACGCTGGACATCGACTCCGAGTATTTGGTGCCACCGCGGTCGGCTACTATCCGTCATGTGCCCGGCCTCAACTTCGACCCGACCGCGATCGCCCTCAGCTTCCTCTTCGGAGGGATTGGCTTCGTCGCGTTTCGCTACGGGCGGAAGATGCAGGAGGTTCCGCCGGTCGTGCTCGGGATGGCGCTCATGACGTATCCGCTATTCGTCAGCAACGTGGTCTGGCTAGCCGTGATAGGTGCGTGTCTCGCCGGTGGGCTGTGGCTCTGGCGCGAGTGAAGGGCTGGGTACGCGGCTCACAGCGTGCTCTCGCCTTTGCGGTGATCTTGACGTTCCGACTTCGCGCTGCCTGGACGCACGACTATTCGGCGTGACGGTTCGCCTTCGATACCATTGGATGTAGGGGTTCCCGATCAGTGCAGCTCAGTGCTCGCGACGAGATGGTTCGTCGACGTCGTGAGCTGGCACTGGCCGCGCAACGCTTGCGCCTTTCCCCGGAACACCACGACGGCGCGCGCGCTGAACCTCGTGTCGAGCCCGGCCGAGAAGGTGCAGTTCTGTCCGGGAACGAGCGTGTCGCAGGTGTTCGTCGAGAGCGCGAGGATCGTGTTGCCGCCGTTGTTGATCTGAACGCTCGTGATCGACACCGCCTTCGTCCCGACGTTCGAGAGGAAGCAGTCGAGAGAATTCGCGTCGGTGCTGAGCAGGATGGCGCTTGCGATCGTGCCGGCAGACGCCGTACCTGCCGCAGACAGCAGGCCCACTGCGATGGCGGTGGCAACGACGAGACGGCGCAGAGAGCGGATGGGCATATGACCTTTCCTTTCGTTCGTGCGCGGCGCCCGCGGCCGACGAGGTCGGAGTGCGCCGCAGTCCGGGGACGGCACGTACAATACCATCCTCGGTGACGCATCGGGATGGTGTCCCACCCGAGGGAGCAAATCACGGTCCCTGCCGACCTCCTTCGAGCACCGTGGGTGGAAGCAGACGAGCGCGCGGGCTGTCCATGCCATCGAACCGCAGAGCAACGGCGCGACGATCATCGCCATCGAGAGTGCTAGGGAACGCGATCGAAGCAGATCTCGTGCCGCATGGTGCGCTCGACCTCCACGACAACGAGGTCAACGCCGTCCTCAAGGCGACGAGGGCGAGCGCACCGGGGTGGCCGGCGCCGGCTGCGCCTCGGCACCCTTCATCGCCGTCTGCCGCCACCCCGCCTCCACCTCTGCTGGCAGCTTGTCGCTGTGCTTGATGAACGCGATGATCCGCCACAGGTCCTCGTCGGACAGCACGTCGGTCCAGGCCGGCATCCCCGTCATGCGAACGCCGTGCTTGGTGACCCAGAAGAGCCACGCGTCCGGGTCGCGTGGAATCCGATTGATCAACTGAGGCACGGGTGGGCTGAACTTATCGCGCATCGGGCTGATCGTGGCGTGGGCGCCGCCGTGACAGAGCGCGCAGTGCGCCTCGTAGTCCCGCGCCCCCGCCGCAAGATTCGCTGCCGTCGGCGACATCGGATTGTCTCCTTCCGGCTTGTGCTTGTCCGCGTACACGTTCATGGCGCGGCTCGCCAGCATGCGCTCCAGTTGGCTGGGCGGATTGTCCGCGCCGATCGGATACAGGCCGAAGTACGAGACCGCGTACACACTCAGGGCAGTGGCCACGAGGGCCACGACGATTCCGAACACGAAGCTCTTCATCTGTTCACCTCAACACTCGACAGTAGAGTCGGGCATCGCAGCGGAGTCGAGAGCCTCGCCACGCCGAGGAATCAGTCCGCGAGCCAGTCGCGGATGCGCTGGTACACGGCGCGATCGAGGAGACCGAAGTGGCTCGTCTCGTAGGCGATCCATTGGTGCGCGGCGGGAAAAGCGAGGGCGAGCCGCGCATCTTCGTGATGTCCGAGCGCACTCGAAACCGGGACGAGTCCGTCGCCGACCAGGCGGCTCCGGACGTCGGACGCGGATGTGCCGCGTGTGGCAGCGACGGCGAAACACCGGACGCCCTGCGGGAGTGGCACGGGCCGACGGCTATCCTTCCCGTGCGCGAAGCGATCCCGACGCTGCCCGTCCTCGTCGAGCACGCTGCCGTGGCGGAGATCGGTGATGCCCGCGCTGCGGATCGTGCCGAGGCGTGCGAATGGTCCAACATACGGCGTCCGCGCGACGAGGCGATGCAGCCGATGACCGGCGCGCTCCAGCGGGGCGCCATGGTGCGGCGTGCCCAGAAAAACGAGCTTCCGCAACCGGGACCGCCACCCGTGCCCCGCCGCGGTTCCGTAGTGGTAGGCGCTGCGCGCGACGAGTCCGCCCATGCTGTGCGCTACGATGTCCAGGCCGGCGAGCCGTACCGGCCACGCTGCGACTAGAGCTTCCAGCACGTCACTCAACGCGCGCCCATTTGTCGCGATGTGCCGGCCGGTGTTGTAGTGGAGGTACACGGGCGTATAGCCGAGCTGGCGCGCCAGCTCGGTCCCGTGGCAGTGCGTGCGCCGCGTCCATTGCCGATCGTTCATGCAGAGGCCGTGCAGCAGGAGCACGATCTTCGCACGCGCCTGCGGAAACGCTGCGGCCACGCCCTCTGGGGTGAGGTCGACCGCTCTCCCCTCCGTACGCACCTGCATGGGGATCGCGAGCGGGTTCGCGGTGTCGGCCAAATGGTCGCCGAGCACCCCGTTTAGGGCCGCGACGATGGCGTCGCGTCGGCGCGACGCGGGCACGTCACCGAGCGCCGGCGCGAGCTGGGCCAGCGCGAGGTCGATGCCATCGCCAGCGGCGCGCGTGACGGCGTGGATGCTCCGGTAGACGAGCCCGGTGATACCGTCCACCAGGCTTCCCACCGGGCCGCCGAGCTTAGTCGGCAGGCGGGCGATGTCCCTGTGCATCGCCTCGACCAGTCCCGTGACGCCTGTCGTGGCATCGACGGCGAGGCGGCTCAGCCCGCGAAGGTCGGAGACGTGATTGCGCATGTATGCTGCCCGCTGGCGCGTCTCGTCCCTATCGCGCCGCCGGCAAAGGCCGTCAAGCGTCGGAGTGCCTGCGAAGACGAAGACCAACAACCCCCTACGGGTGCACCAGGGTCACCAGATGAAAACCCTGGCGCAGAAACCCACACCTACAAATAACCGAGGGCGTGCAGCTGGCGCTGCACGTCCGTGTCGACGGACGGCAGCGGTGTCGTCGGAAGCGCCAGCCAGGTACGGAGCGCGGCGCGCAGCGCGTCGGTCTCGGCGGAGGCGATGCCGGAGAGGTTCTGCTGTTCGCCGGGATCGCGAGCGAGGTCGTAGACCTCCTCGACCGGTGGCATGCTCCGGCCGCGCCGGTCGAAGCTCCAGATCACCTTGAGGTCGCGGCGGCGGGCGTAGTGCTTGCTGCGCGCGTCCCCGGGCCCACCGGCCTCGGCGGTGCCGAACGCGATGCGCGCATCGGCGGTCTCGCGACCGTCGAGGATCGGGAGCAGGCTCTGGCCGTCGAGCTCGGAGGATGCCGGAACGCGCGTGATGTCGAGGATCGTCGGTGTCAGGTCGACGAGCCGGACGAGGCCGGTCCTGCGCGTGCCCGCGAAGCGACCCTGCGGAAAACGCAGGATGAGCGGAACGTGGGTCAGGGTCTCATAGAGATACTCGCTGTGCCCGAACATTTCGCCGTGCTCGGTCATGCTCTCGCCGTGGTCAGCGGTCACGATGACGAGGGTGGAGTCGGCGACCCCCTGGGAGGCGAGCCCGTCGAGCAGCGTGCCGAACAGCGCGTCGACCCAGGCGATCTCCGCCTCGTAGAGCCGCGCGACGTGCACGACCTCGCGTGGATCCCGCAGCACGCGCTCGACGCCCTGCGAGCCGAGCACGAAGGGATCGAAGCGCTCGATGCTTCCGGTGTACTCGGGATCGAGGAGATCGCGGTAGCGCCGCGGGGGCGCATAGGGATTGTGCGGCTCGTACAGATGGACGAACGCGAAGAACGGCCGCGGGTCGGCCCGTCCGATCCAGGCGAGCGCGCGGCTGACGGTGCGCTCGCCCCCGCGCTCTTGGGGATCGAGCCGGGTGCCGAGCGCGATGCGGAGCGCGCGTGACGGCAGCGCCAGCGGCGGAAGACGGAGCGCCGCGCTCGGCAACAGGGGCGAGAGCGCGAAGTCCTCGTCGTAGTGTTGGAAGTGCGAGGCGAGGCCCGAGGCGTCGTTCTTGAGCGGCCATCCGCTGACGAAGGCCGCGGTGCGATAGCCGGCCCGGACGAGCAGCTCGGGAATCGTGACGATACCGCGCGCGATAGGCACCCCGTTGCTGCGAGCGCCGTGATGGACCGGATAGAGGCCGGTCAGCATGGTCGTGTGCGACGGACCCGTGAGCGGTATCGGCGAGGCGGCATGCTCGAAGAGCGCCCCGGCGGCGGCGAACGCATCGAGCGACGGTGTGTGGCTCGGCCGCCGCCCGTAGACGCCGAGGCGGTCGGCACGCAGCGTGTCGATCGAGATCAAGAGGACGTTCGGTCGCTCGTCGTGCGGCGCGGCCGCGCCGACACGGCGCTCGGCGATTTCGGCCGTAAAGACGAGCGCGAGACCGCTCGCCAAGGCGAGCGCGGCGGCGCTCCTCCAGAGCCCTCGACGGCGCAGGAGGGAGACGCGCGCCGCCAGCGCGCCGGCGACGGCGCCGCCGGCGGCGCCGGCGAGCACGCAGCCCGGAATCAGCCACGCGAGGGTGGCATCGTGACGGAGGACCAATGCCAGCAACTGGTGCAGGGAGAGGAGTGTCGCGATCGCGATGCCGGTCCCGGCGGCGTCCGACGACGACGAGCCGCGCGCCGGCCGCACCAGCATCCACGTCCGCGCGACCACGGCGGCCGCGAGCGCATAGCCGAGCGCGCCGTAGAGCAACACCAGGAGACCGTCGCGGACGTTGGTGTGCGGATAGCGCCACAGTATCCACGTTGCCTCGATGAGGCCGAGGGTCGCGGCCTTACCTGCGGCGTTGCGGGGCAGGAACGTACGCGCCGGCGTCGCGTTCGCGTCGCCCCTCGACTCGCTTCCCACGGGTGCGATCTACCGGCCGCGGAGGCAAGAGTCGAGGAGCTGCCGGACGCGACCGCGCTTGCTTCGCGCTTTTGGTTTCGACACCGAAGGACGCTAGACCGCATCCGTGAGAACGGTACGCGGCGCCGATCTGGAAGGGGCGGTGCGATGAGGGTGGGATTCGACCTCACGTGCCTCAAAGCTCCGATGGGCGGCTACGAACGCCATGCAAGGTGCCTGCTGGCGGCCCTCACCGCTTTGCCGGAGCCACCCCGCATGGTGGCATTCATCGAGCGCACGTACGGTTCGCGGCTGGTGCCGCCGGGAGTGGAGGCGCGCGCCCTCGCGACGCTTCCGCTCTTCTTCTTGAAGGTGCTCCTCCAGGACCAGACCTATTGGCCGGCGCTCATGCGGCGAGCGCGGGTCGACGTCATGCACACACCGATCTTTGCCGGTATGGTGGCGGCGCCGCGACCCTACGTGCTCACGCTGCACGATCTGATTCCGCTCCAGACGCCCGAGGCCATCTCGCGCTCGGCGGCGGTGTACTGGCGTGCCGTCCTGCCGCGCGCGGCTCGACGCGCGGACGCGATCATCACCCCCTCCGACTTCATACGGAACGAGGTCCTCGCGTATTTCGGGTTTCCGCCGGAGCGCGTCGTGACGGTTCCCAACGGCGTCGAGGCCCGCTTCGCGCCGGTCACCGACCCGACGGTGTTGGAGCGCGTCCGCGTCCGCCATCGCCTGCCGGCGCGCTTCGTGCTCTTCGTCGGCATTGCCAGCCCGCGAAAGAACGTCGATCGGCTCGTGAGAGCGTTCGGTGCTCTGGCCGACAGCGATCGTGGCGACGCGGAGCTCATTCTCGCGGGCCCGCCGGGATGGAAGAACGCCGGCCTCGAACGGGCCATCGCGGCGAGCCCTGTAGCCGCCCGCATCCGGCATCTCGGTCTCGTCGCCGACGAAGACCTACCGGCGCTGTATACGCTGGCGACCGCGGTGGCCAACCTCTCGAGCCGCGAAGGCTTCGGGCTTCCGGCGCTCGAGGCGCTCGCGTGCGGGGCACCGCTGGTGTGCGCCAACAGGACGAGCTTTCCCGAGGTCGTGGGCGACACGGCCCTTCTGGTCGAGCCTGACGACGAAGCGGCGGTCAGTGCGGCGCTTGCGGCGTTGCTTCGCGGCGGCTCTGCGGTCGGCCTGCGCCGCAGCCGGGGGCTCGCACGAGCACGCACATACACCTGGGAACGCGCCGCTGTCGCAACGGACGCCGTGTATCGACGCGTCTCGTCCTGACCTGACTAAGGAAGCTCTGCACAGGTAGCTCCCGGCTGCGAAGCGCGATCCATCCCCGTGCGACGGCGGCGTGTGGCGCTCGGCGTATCATGCAGATACGCGGTCGCGCCCCCCGCCTTGCGCTCGGGGCGGCTCGCACTTCTCGCTCGGAACCTACCTGTGCAGAGCTTCCCTAAGTCGTCAGCTCGGCGGACGCGCGTCGATCGGACCACGCATGCCCTACCCCCTCCCCGTGGAGTAGGCCCTCGCGAGCACGAGACGATCGATCGCCTGACATAGTCACCCGACGCAAATCTCGGTGGTAGTTCTGGCCCACTTCCGGTCTTGAGGAATGATCGTTCACGGGTCGGGGATGATCGATCGGACGAGGATCGTTCAACGCCACCGCGTACCGCGCGCCCCTCCATCGGGGGATAGCGAAGGCGTTCGGCAAGGCCAGGCCGGCGAGCAACCACCCGATGATGGAGCCGAGGGCGTGAAGCGGGGAGAGGTCGTTCGTGGGCTTCATGGTGATCGGCTTCTTCCGAGAGAAGTTCTTCGGCTGCTCGCGTTCGCGGACGTGAAAACAGCCGCGGCCCCCCTGCTCACGGGGCCGCGGCTGCATTCATTTGCCAGAGACGGAGCGGGGCGGTTAGCCGCGGCCCACCATGCCGGCACTGATCTTCGTCTTGGTCTTCATCGGGTCCCTCGTTTCTGCTTGCTGGTTTGGTGTCGTTGAGCGGGGCGGTTACTTCCAGAGTTTGGTGCCGGCCTGGATCTTCGTCTTGGTTTTCATCGCGGTCCCTCCTCTTCTTGGTTGCTCGTTTTGGCTCGTCGGGCGGGGCTGTTAGCCGCGGTGGAAACCGCCGGCGTTGAGGTTCGTCTTGGCCTTCATCGCGATCCCTCCTTTCAGTGTTGCGTTGGTGTTGCGGGAACGAACAGCAGTTCCCGTGCCAGGGTCTCCGCGATGTTTTTCCCGCGAATTCACCTCGCACCCCGCGGCATCACCGAATGGTCGTTCACGGGTCGGGGATGATCGATCGGACGAGGATCGTTCAAAGGTAGATCAGGGGGCGATCGCCAGCATGTCGCCGCTATTGGCGATGGAGAAGTAGGGCGGCGTGCCGTTCGGTAGCGTCAGGCCGTTTCGGTGTGCGTGGACGGTACCCGCGTATCCAGGCCGTCGAACGACGTCGTGGGGCCACCGACCGCTTGCGTTGTTTCGCTGCGATCGGTGGCCCCGGACATCAGTCGCTCTTGTCCTGGAATTTCCCGTCGGCGTTCTTCTTGGCCGGGGTCGTGAAGGCGGCACCCCAACATCCGTCGTTGCCGAGCACCTGCACGGTGACCGTGCTGTCCTGCGAGAGGGGAATCGCGGGCGGGGACAAATTCAGGCCTTTGCCGGCGAGTGAAATCTTCACCTTGCCGTCCGCGCCAGCCGTCAACTTCAACGCCGTGACTCCGCCATGAGCCCCGAGCTTGTCGCCGTAGGAGAATCCCTTGCTGCTCGACTTCCAACAGGGCTTCGATCCGCACGTGCCGCCGGCGGGGAGGGACGCGCTCCACACCAGCGTCGGGGTATTCGCGGTCTCGTCGTAGATGCAGACGCCGTAGTCGGTCGCGAGACCGGGCAATCCGAATTCGGCGAGACTCGTCGCGGTGCCGTCGCCCCACGACCACTTCAACTGATCGGCTTTGTCGGACGCGGAGTCCTTGATTTGCAGCCCTGATTTCCCCGGCGCGAGCGGTGCGCGACACGGGGCAACGGGCGCGGCGCCGCACGTCGGCACCGGGCACGCCACGGACGCCACGTTGCCGTCGTTGGGCGCGGCATCGCGGGCTTCGAAGTAGTACCCGCCGAAGGTGTGAAACACGAGCTGGCCGACAGTCACCGCGATGTTGACGTTCCCGTCGTCGTTGCCGAGCGCCGAGAGCGGTATCGCGAACGCCGCGACCGTCGGCGAGGAAAAGACTTGCGCGACGCCGCTCGGCGTCGACGTGCTCGTGTTCACGACGTCGGCACTGCCCGACGGATCGGCGCTGTCGTACGCGATCCGATACTCGACGCCGAGACCGCTGATGTAGGGCGTCTCCTGGTCGATGATCGAGGCCGTCCCCGTTTGACGGTTCTGGTCGGCATCGATGTCGACGTACGCGAGCCAGCGACCGGGGTCTTGATACAGGTCCATGCGGACGACGATCTCGTCCGCTTTCCTGCACACCGACACGCCCGAAAGATCGGGCCCGGGGCCGCCGACGTCATGCGGCGGATCCGCGACCGCGCCGCTGTTGTTCAGTGACTCCAGTGCCAGGCCCACGCTGCCATCGGGACCTGCCCCGTACCGGGTGACCTCGAAGTACACGGTCTGGCCCGCCGACACGTCGACGAGAAGGAGCGAAAAGTTCTCGGTGCCAAATGCCTTGTGGTTGCACGCGAGCTCCGTCAAGGCGCCGCATGAGCCTTGATGGACGGACAGCACGGTATCGTAGTCGTTGTACGTGGCGGCGAGGAGCGTCACGTCCGCCGGCGCCGTGTATGCGAACCACACGCTCGACGCGCCCTGCGATCCGTCTCCGCACGTCTGGACCGGATCGCCCGGATCCGTGGTCGCCCCGACCACCGAGTTCGGTCCGCTGTCGTACGGCAGGCTCGGAACGATCGTCGCCATCGCGCACTGATCGTTCGGGACCGACGCACGGGCACTCGTCACGCCGAACGACGTCACCAATGCCATGGCGAGCACTGCGTAGCCACGCGAAGTTTTCACGGTCATCCCTCCAGTCGTCTCAGTGGATCAACACAGCGCACAGGAACGCGGGCGTTCGGCGCGCAGCTCACGGAATGGGCATCCTTTTGAGCGGGCAGGGCCCCGCCGAGACCGTCGTCAAGAAGCCGCTATTCTCGGCGGCCACCCCGGGGGTGCCGGCGCCGAGCTCGGACTCGAAGGCCTTGGTGACGGTGAGCGACGGCAGGCTCACATCGAAGAACGCGTGATCGGCGTCAGCGAAGCCGTCGACGGGCGTCGTCGAGATGCTGATCGACAGATGCGTGCCGCTCGTCGCGGTACACGCGGTGCCCGTGGACGGAAACGTTTCGCCGCCGAAAACCATGTAGCCGAGCCACGGTTTGCATTTTCCCCGCCCCGGAATGCTGAATTTCTGCGTGACGTACTGAAAGCTCGGCGGATCCGTTTCGGTGATGCAGAAGTCGCCACCGGCGGACGCGGAGCCGGCGGCAAGCGCGACGATGGTGAAGCACATCAGTAGTATCCGACACATGGCTTTTCCTCCTGGTTGTCGTCGTGTGGTGTGGTCAGTCCTTCTTGGTCGCGGGGTGTGCCACGCAGTGACTCCCGACCGTGGCCGTAAAGATGGTCGCGGTCGCCGGGGCATTCGCGCGGGCCGCGGTGAACCACCGGCGAGCCGTCGCCCGCAGCTCGAACGGACCCGACGGCGTGCCACCGACGTTTCGTATCTGTACCTTCGACAGACCGTCGCCGCGGCGCTTGTACTTCCAGGCGCGCCCCGACCCGCCCGAGGGCGGTAGCCCCGGCAGTTGCTCTTGCGCGATCACGCCGTCGGCATCGTCGAGCCGCAGGCGAACCGGCCCTCCCGCGTACCCACCCGGCAACGAGAAGCGGAGCTTCGCAGTCAAGATGCCGGCGTCGCGCTTGGCGCGGACCGTGATCCTTGCTGTGGGATCGTCGACGACCTCGGTACAGGGACAGGCACAACCGACGCAGGCGCCGGGACAGGCGGCATCGTCGGACCCGTCGCATTGCTCGCCGAGCTCGCGTCGGTCGTTGCCGCACGTTTGGACGGCGCACGCGTCGCCCACGCCGTCGCCGTCCGTGTCGGTTTGCTCGGCGTTCGCCACGTTCGGGCAATCGTCCAGCTCGTCCGGAATGCCGTCTCCGTCGCTGTCCCGTGCCGTCGCCATGACGAGGACCTTCACGCACGGGACCTGCCCCGAGCACGTCCCGTCACGACGGCACGTTCCGTGGTCGCGGTGGCAGGTGCCGCCGTCGCAGTACTGTCCCCGCCGGCAGTCCGAGGCCGTCGCGCACGCGCCGCCGAGATCCTCGATGCAGCGTCCGGCGCTGACCAACACGTCCGAAGGCTTGTCGCGACGGCTGATCGGTGCGACCAGCTTTTGCAGTCGCTGATCGACGTTGTTGCAGTGATCGGTCGCGGCGCAATCGGCGTCGCTCTCGCAGCTCTTCACGAGCTGCTTGCAGATGCCCTGCGTCGGCTGCCCGGGAAGCGGATCGCAGAACGCGCCGGCGCTGCATCCCGTGGAGCCGGTGCTCGACGGATTGCACACCGTGGCGAGCGCGTGGACGCACCCTCCGGGAGGGACGAAGCAGCGACCGTTCGCCGGGCAATTGGTGTCGCGCGCGCATGCCTCGCCGCTGTTGGTGCAGACGCCGCTCGCGACGCCGGCGAGACTGCGCGACGAGTCGATGGTTGCCGTGGCGGATCGCTCGTGCCCCCTCGCCGTCGGGACGTCGCGCGGCCCGAAGATCTCGAGGACCAGATGATCGGCGCGGCCATCGCCGTCGAGATCGGTCCCACCGCTCGCGCAACCAGCCTTCTCGCTCCCGCCTTGGTCGCACTCGAAGGTCAAGAAACGGACGGTATCGCGATCGACGCGGTACGGCGTCTCGGGGCTGCAGGCATCCTGGTTGCAAGCGGTAACCGCGAGGCCGGCATTCACGATGCGGTGCGCGGCGACATCGTAGACTTGCAAGACGTCGTCCAGCTGATCGCCGTCGCCATTGAGGTCGGCTCCGGCGACCGATTCCGCGCTACGAAACGCGATGAGCTCGTGCCCCGGATAGCCGCCGATCACGAACTCCGCCGCCGCTACCGCGTCGCCGAGACCGACCTCGAGCGTAGCGGTCGCGGCATCGTAGACCTGGAGGAGCCGTCCTGCGGGCGTGGGCGTCGTGAAGGCGACGATGGCGCCGGAGACGCCGATGGTGTCCGCGCTCTGTCCGAGGCTCTGCCATCCGCCCGTGCCGCCGACCGGGTGGATCTCGACCGCGCCAGCGTCCGAGCCGGGTTGCGAGGCGATGGCGGCGAGCCACGACGACGAGACCGCGATCGCGTTCGCGGCGAGCCCGAGATTCTGGATCGCGCCGTCCTTCCAAAGATGGACCACCGCCCCGGTCGAGGTTCCGTCGCCGTCGAGGTCGGGTGCCCCATCGACGAGCGGCCCGCTGGGGCAGATGGGGAGATTGGGGGTCGTGCCGGCCGATTCGGGACGAAGAAACGCGATCACTCCCGGCGCGATCTCGACCTGATCGGCGGGACAGAGGGACGTCAGCACCGCGGGATCGCCGCTCGTGTCGAGCACGGAGAGGATCGTATCGAAGTGGTCGCCATCACCCGTGAGGTCGCTTGCCGTATCGTCCGGATCCGCGCCACGCAGGAACACCTCGGTCTGCTGTCCCGGATTGCCGGGCGAGGACACGAGGTTGGTCGCGTTGCTGTCGAAGGTCAGGGTGTGGCCGTCGGCGGAGATCGCCATGAATTTGGTCTCGCCGTCGCTCTCCTGGCCTTGCGAGCCGACGCTCACGCGCGCGGTGAGACCGAGGACGCGGTCGCGCACGAAGAGATCCGACACGCCGTTGCCATCCCCGCGAACGAGGTTGGTCGCGGCGCTCGAGAACGCGACGATCCGCCCGTCGGCCGACACCGCCGCGACGTCGCTCGTCCCGTTCCCTTGGGTTCCCGCGGAGCTCACACTGATCAGCTCGGTGGTGCCCGCGACGCGATCGCGGAGAAAGATGTCGAAGGCGTCGTTGGTGTCTCCGGCAACGAGGTTGCTGGCGCGGCTGTCGAAGACCACGTACCGGCCGTCGGGTGACATCGCGCCGACGTTGCTCAGGTCACTGTAGGTGTTGCCTTGCTCGCCGCGCGAGCTCACGCTCACCAGCTCGGTCGTCCGCGTCCACCGGTCGTACACGAACACGTCGCCGGCCGCGTTCGTGTCGTTGGCGACCAGATTCGAGGCCTGACTCGTGAACGCGACGTAGCGACCGTCATCCGAGATGGCCGCGCCCGAGAACGCGATGGTCGTGTTGGTGCCGTTGGCTTCGGAGCCGCCGACGCCGACGCTGACGCGCTCGGTCGCCGCGCTGCAGGAAGGCACGGGCGTACCGTGCGAGATGCAGCGGTCGCGCACGAAGACGTCGAGGTATCCGTTCGTGTCGCCCGGGACGAGGTTGCTGGACTCGCTGGCGAAGACCACGAAGCGACCGTCGCCAGAGATGCCCTGCACGTCGGTCGGCCGATTTCCCGGGACGCCGGCGGCGTTCACACTGACGCGTTCGGTCGTGCCTTGTGCGCGGTCGCGGACGTAGGTCTGCCCGACTGCCGGCGGGCCGCCGACGAGATCCGTGGCGTCGCTGTCGAAGGCGACGAAGCGCGCGTCGGGCGTCATGAACGCTCGCAAGCTGCCCGCGTTGCCGGCGGTGCCCCCGAGCGCCACGCTCACGAGATCGACGGCGCCGTTCTGGCGATCGAGCACGAAGACGTCCCCGGTATCGTTCGTGTCGTTGGCGACGATGTTCGCGCCATAGCTCGTGAAGGCGACGAAGCGACCGTCCCCCGAGAGCGTCCATCCGGCGCTGGCTCGGTCGACGGCGGCTCCGTTCCGATCCGTACTGATCAACTCGGTGCGCTGATGGGCCTCATGGGCCTCCGGTCGGCGGAAGACGATCCAGCCCTCGTCGGTCACGGCCACGCTCCGACCCGCGACGAGCGGCACGCCGTCGGCGACCGGGCGCATGCCGGCTGGCATCCGATTCGCTGCCCCCGCATTCGTGCGCTCGAACACGGCGAGCGGCGTGTCGAACACCACGCCGTTCCCGTTCACATCGGTGGCATTCTCACCGGGCTCGGATTCGAGAAACGCGACGAGGTCGTTGTGCGCGGCGACGGCCGGATAGCGGAACAACCCGTCCTGGACTTCGGTCGTGGCGAGCGCGAGGTTCTGGCACGACGGTCCGCACGAGGCGCCGATCGGCAACGGCGTTCCCGTCTCGCGATCGCGCATCTCCACCACGAGATCTTCGGTGTCCCCGTCGCCGTTCAAATCGTGGCGGTGGACCGCTTCCGATTCCGCGAAGGCGAAGAGATCGGACGTCTCCTGTACGCCTTCGAGCGCGACGGGCGCGTCCGATGCAAAGCGGTAATCGACGCATTGATCCGACGCGTTGCAGCCCGCCGGCGAACAGACTTGGTCCGGCGCTTGTTCACAGACACCCGCGGACGGGGCGAAACGCGGAATCACGACCGGTCCCACGCTCGCGACGTAGCGATCGCGGAACTCGAAGAGGGACAAACCGCATTCTCCGGCCGGGCAGTCGACGTCGTTCGCGCACGGAGCTCCGTCGCTTGCGCCACCGATGCAGATCGTCGGTCCGCACGATGCACCGGGGCATTCCGAAGCATCGTTGCACGGCAACTGTGCATTCACGCCGCCGGAACACGCCGTGAACATGGGGCTGCGGCGCGCGATTCTCAGGATGGTGTACGGCGCGTCGACCGATCCGAAGAGCGAGACCTCGTGCGACGACGTCGGATCGGATTGCGGATCGAAGATCGGCGCGATCGGCCTTCCCGCCGGTGAGAACGACTGCAGAAAGGAGTTGCCGGGGATACGGATCGGTACGCCGGCGTCGAGAAACGGCTCGAGCGCGCTGGTACCGCGCAGCAGCCGGGGCACGGGCACGCGCTTCTCGTCGGTTGCCGTCTCGTCGATCGAGCCCACCTTCACCAGGACCCCACGCCAGTCCATCGGGACGAGCACATTGCCCGCCGCATCGGTGGTGATGCGCGCTTCGACCGCCGTTCCCGTGCACGGAGCCGGTCCCTGACAGAGCGCTTGATAGTCGTTCGGGGGAGGAAGCGCCGTGAAGTGCGCGAACGTTGCATCCAAGCTGCCTGCGTCCGTTTGGCAGGTGCCGTTGACCGCGTAGATCTCGTCGACGCACGCCAGGAGTCCCGCTCCGGTCGCCTCCGCGCACCGCTCATTGGCCAATCCGCAGGCCACCAGTTGGTCGGCCGGCGTGTACGCCGGCGACGTGACCGCGATTGCGACCGGCCCGCTCAGCGTACGGTCGTCGCCATCGGGAGGGAGCAGCGCGTCGGTGTCGGGGAAGCGGACGTCCAAGCGCCGATCTCCGGCGCGATCGTCGACGAAGATGCCCGCCGGTTCACCGCGTGGATTGGCGACCATGCAACGCACGGTCGCGACGTCTGCCCGTGCCTCGCAGGCCGCGACCTGTGCCGCCAGGGCATTGCAGTTCCTGGCGAGCACGACGACGTTGCGATTGGGTGTCGCGCCCGCCGGCGGCTGAAAGACGAGCGTGACGACGTAGTCGTCGGCGGACTTCGAAAAGAAGCCCGGCGACGCCTGGTCGCATACGTCGGGACGAACCGCGATCTGTACGAGGTCGCCCGGGGCCGCAAACGGACGATCGACACTGCCGAGCGCGGCACGGAACGGCGCGCGGGCACTCGGAATCACGTCACAGGCAGCGCGCGCGGATCCTGGCGTCGACGCCAGCACGAGCATCGCGAGCAGCGCGAGCCGAGACAAGCGAGCGTCGTGATTTCGAGGCGTTGGGGCACGCAAACTCGATAGGCGTTGCGCTGCACGCCGCTCGGCACGCTCCCACTTGATTGCAATTGTCATGATCGGCTTTGGAGTGGTCGGTTTTGAAGCAGAAAGGCCGTCCATAGCATCGTCTTCCGGCGCCAGCCAATTACAAATCCACCACGGGTGAAGGCGTGATCCAAACTGGCGTCGCCGGCTGCTCGCGGACTCGCGGACCCTGAGACAGCCGCGGCCCCGTGCTCACGGAGCCGCGGATTCGTTCATCGCCAGGCCGGTTTCATTGTCGTCGGTGCCGTCACTGCGGCCCTCCTGTTTGTTGCTTGTCTGGTTGTCGTCGAGCGGGGCGGTTACCCGCGGGCCCATCCGCCGGCCTGCATCTTCGTCTTGGTTTTCATCGCGGGTCCCTCCTTTCGGTGTGCGTTGGTGTTGCAGGACGATCAGCAGGGCCCGTGCCAGGGTCTCCGGGCGCATTTCACCAAGATTTCACGTGTCGCTGATGGCCTCACCGAACGATCGTTCACGGTTCGGGGATGATCGATCGGACGAGGATCGTTCGAACCCCCGGGCGAACGTCAGCTCGGGGAGCGCGTGGCGCACACTGGCTGGCGGAACACCACTCGCCTTGTGCCCAGACGTTCGTCGTCCGGTTCGTCGGCCAGGTGGGAAGCCTTGGGCTGCTGCTCGTCCAAATCCTGCTCACTGTGATCATCTCCGCAATCCCGTAAGCGAACGTGAGACGGCGGCCGTGATTCGCTCGTTCACCACCGCGGCGCCCGAGACGATCGATTGTTCGACGTCGCGCGCACTTCAGGTGTGCGAGCTGCAACACTGAAGCAACTCTTTGCCATGGCACGTCCGGTGCTCTGAGGAGTTTGCGAAAATAATCGGCGGTCGAAGGGGGAGGGGCATCGAGGTACCTCCCTCCAAATGGGCCGCATGACTCCCTTGGAGGGCGCGTCATGACGAAATGTGAACGGAGACGGAGTGGGTCGTTGGTGAAGGTCGGCTTCGCCGCGATGTTGTTTGCGCTATTGCCACTGGTCAGGCCCGTGACGAGCTCGGCGGCGACTTGCGGTCGCTGCGCGCACGCGGCCATCCCGCCAGGATATTCACTCGACGAGCTGCGGGACCTGTTGAGCCAAGAACGTGCGGCAACGTTCAGCTTCACTCCCTATCCACCCTTGGGCGTCTATGTGCACGAAGCCTACATCGCGCAAAAGAACGTTACCGTGCCGCCCGACGGCTCATTGGCAGCCGCCGTCAAGCACGCGCTCGAGAGTATATGGACACTTTGGGGCGGCGTCGGCATCAGCGTCGATTTCAAGCTGAATGGCAACGACCGGCCTGCGCCCATGCCTCTCCAGGCACCGGAAAAGAACAAGGTGGTCGTCGTCCTCGATTTCGTCCATGGGCAAGGCTACGTCGTCGCCGAGGCGAGCATCTTTCGCGTCTATGTGCGCTTGGACGCGGGGTTCTTTACCAAGACGCTCTTCACGAAGAGCCAGACCATGACGGCCAACTCGTTCGCTGCGAACGGAATCGGCGCGCTGGACGACAGTTGGCTGCTCGCGAACTGGGCGGACCCCAACGTGTTTCGCTTGCGCATTCACGGCCTGGTCGCCGGGCCGCTCAATCTGGAAAAAACATCGGGGTCAGCGATCGATCACCAGATCCTCATCGATCGTCAGACCGGCGAGGTGTTCGCCTTCGAGGGCGATACGTTCCCGTCCGTCGTGACGTCGCAGATCCGCTGTGACGGCTCCGTCGTCACCCGACTCGTGCGTACCGAAACCAACGTGAACGAGCTCGGCGGCAACGAATCGTTCTCGTATCCGCAGGTCCCATACAACGATCCCCCCGTCTGCAAGAGCCCGGCGCCGGTCGGTGGTAAGAATCTCACCCCGATCGCGAGCGCTCATGCATCCCAGACATACGGGCATGCGCCGTTCACGGTCGAATTCGATGGTACCGGCTCGACCGCGAGAGAAGGCGCAATCGCCAAGTTTGCGTGGTCATTCGGCGATCACAAGACCGCCCGCGCGCCCGTCGTGCGACATATCTACACGACGCCGGGAACCTATCTCGCAACGCTGCAGGTAACGGATCAAGCGGGTCGGAAAGCCACGACCGGTATCGGCATCGAGGTACTGCCGCCGATCAATCGCGCGCCCGAGGTGTACGGGCTGTCGCCGGACGAGGGGGAAGTCGTCACCACGAACCAACCGACGCTGCAGATCATCGCAGCGGATCCGGACGGTGATCCCATTCAGTACCAGTTCCAGGTCCACGGCGAGGGGGTCGCGCTCGACTCGGGATGGATCACGTCGCCGACGTGGCGGGTGCCTCCGTACAAGCTCGACCCTGCGACGGCGTATACGTGGACCTATCACGTGCGCGACGATCACGGTCATGTGACGGGACCAGCCGACGTGCACTTCAGCGTCCACTGGATGCCGGTCGCGTCGGACATGATCACGACGCCGGACGGGCGCGGCTATTGGACCGTCGACACGCAGGGCATCGTCACGGCGTTCGGGAATGCCCGCAGCTACGGGTCGCTTCCCAACCAGGGAGTGCACGTCCAGAACGTCATCGGAATGGCGCGCACAGCCGATGCGCGCGGCTATTGGATCGTTGCCAGCGACGGCGGCGTCTTCTCGTTCGGCGATGCTAACTTCTACGGATCGATGGGTGGGAAGCACCTGAACGCTCCGGTTGTGGCGATGGCGCCCACGATCGACGGGAAAGGGTACTGGCTCGGAGCCGCCGATGGCGGCGTCTTCGGCTTCGGGAACGCTCATTTCTACGGATCAATGGGCGGGCAGCCGCTGAACGCTCCGGTCGTCGGAATGGCGGCAACGAAGGATTCTGGCGGCTATTGGCTCGTCGCCACGGACGGCGGCATCTTCTCGTTCGGTGACGCCCACTTCTATGGATCGATGGGCGGGAAGCATCTGAACGCGCCGGTCATCGACATGGTCGCCCGTCCGTCCGGCAAGGGATACTGGCTCGCCGCCGAGGATGGCGGAGTGTTTGGTTTCGGGGATGCGCCTTTCTACGGTTCGCTCGCCGACAAAGGGCTGAACGGTCGCATCACCGCCATCGAGACGACACCGAACGGCGGCGGCTATTGGCTACTCGGCTGCGACGGCGGCGTCTTCGGGTTCGGGAACGCCCGATTCTACGGTTCGAACCCCCACTATGCCTGTCGAGGTACTCAGCCGTGACGGCGTTCGCTGAACGCTGAAGGATTGGACGTCGCTCGTCTTTCGAGACGAGCGACGTCCGACGCTTGGGGGGACACATCTGCCCGAGCATCCGATGAGAGGCACCGAACCGAACGGCAGCTCGGCGACGAGGTTCCCCATACTACCTTCGCGCCTGATTTCTGCGTCCGTGCTGGCCGACGGGTCGACGTCAGGGATGCGCGATCACGAGCAGCGTCCGTGCGCGCGCCAACACGCACTGCAGCGCGCGCGCGAGGTTCTCCGGATCGAGCGCCGCGAAGCTTTCGTCGAGCACGATCAGATCCGCGCGCTGGAGCAGCGCGCGCGCGACGTAGAGTCGGCTGCGCTCGCCGTGCGAGAGCTGCCAACCGGTCTCGCCCACCATCTGGAAAAGGCCGGCGGGCATGCGTGACAGGAGATCCCCGAGACCGAGCTCGCCACAGACGGCCTCCACTTCCTCGAGATCGCGCCGGCGGGGCGGCCACGCGTCGGTGCCAAGCAGCGCGTTGAAGAGAAACGTCGCGGAGAGCACGTGGTTCTCGTGGAACTGGGGCGCGCCCGCGATGCGGCGGCGCCAGGCGCGCGCGCCCAGGCTGGGTCGATCGAGACCGTTGAGAAGCAGCACGCCCGTGTCGGGCTCCCGCAGTCCGAGCAGCAACGCACCGAGTGTCGACTTTCCAGCCCCAGACGCTCCCTCCAGGAGAATCCGGTCGCCGGTCGCGATGCTGAGACTGCAGGATTGCAGCACCGGGCTCTCGCGACCCTGATGCCGGAACGCGAGGTCGTGGGCTTCGAGTAGCGCCACGCCGGCCCGCGACGCGGCAGACCCGGCGGCGACGGCGTGGGCGATCGGCGTGCCCTCCCTGAGGGGCCGATTCGCGGCCGCGAAGAGGGGCGCGATTTGGCGCCATGCGATCATCGCACCGATGAGCTGCGTCACGCCGAGGGCGACGCGGTGGAGCGCACGCGCCGCCAAGATCACGGCGCCGAGCGCGACCGCCAGCGCGGCGGCTGGGGCGCCGGCGACGAAGCTCGGTGCGACCGCCAACAACCCGACGATCAGCCAGCCGCGCGACACGATGCCGTCGAGCGCAACCGCTGCCGCGTCCATCGGCCGAGCGCGGGCCAGGTACTGCTCGAGCATCTGGTCCTCGGCGTCGTGCCAGCCCGCCGGCGACTCTTGGGCCTGCCGCGTACGGTGGCCGACCATCCGCTCGACGAGGTCGTGCGTCATACCGAGGCGAACGTCCGTCCATCCCGCTCGGCGTGACCAGAGCCGGCGCGCCAGCAACAGCACGACGACCAGCCAGAGCACGAGAGCGCCGGCGAGCAGCAGCTCGCCGGCGACGACGGACACCGTGAACACCACGACCAGCTCGATCGTCGCCGTCATGGTCAGCAAGCCGCCACCGAGTGCCAGCGCATCGATCACGTCGGCCTCGAGCACTTGCCCGAGCAATTGTCCGACGCCGCGATGGCGCACCTCCTCCGGCGCCAAGCGCAGCGCCCCGGCCAGCAGGCGTCGGCGCAGCAGCCCTCCCGCTTCGATCGTGACGACGCTCCCAAGCCACGTCCCGAGCGCACGCAGGGGGACGATGGTCACGAGCAACAGCAGCCACGCGACGAGCCAACCAGCGTCGAGCCGCCCGCCGAGCAACGCGCGCCCGAGCAAGGCCCACGCGACGAGCCACAGGCCGTATTCCGTCGCGTGCGCCGCGAGCAATGCCGCGATGCGCGCCGGGATCCGGCTTCGCCGCAGACGGGCGCGCACGTCGGCGCCTTCTGCCGTGCGCACCAACCAGGCGTCGCCGAC
This sequence comes from uncultured delta proteobacterium, assembly GCA_963774015.1. Classification (GTDB taxonomy): domain Bacteria; phylum Desulfobacterota; class Binatia; order UTPRO1; family UTPRO1; genus UTPRO1. The sequence continues at coordinate 78,055 of CAVZDH010000008.1, read as the reverse complement.
GATGGCGGTCGAGAGCCGCTCGGCGAGGAGCGCGGCGCGCGCGACATCGCGCCGTCCCTCCGGCACGTCGATCGCCGCCAGCAGCGCGTCGACGTCCGGCCGGACCGGGCGTTCGAGGTCGTCGACCAGCGCCGCTCGCAGCGTCGCGCGAGGCACCTTCCGGCTCGCACCATCGGATGCCAGGATCCAGACCGCGTCGCGTTTGCCTTTCACGAGCGCGACGATGCCCTCCGCGCCCAGCCGCAGCAGGGCGGGCGCGCCCGCGGCGAGAAACCGATCCGCGTCCGCATAGGTCGTTTCGACGCTTTCGACGCCGACGCCCGCGGCCGCCGCGAGGGTCTCGATCCATGGCCCGAGGCGACTTTCGTCGGGGGCGTCGACGTCGACCAGCGGGCACGGCCGCAGCCGCGCGTGCGTCGCCAGCGCGTGCAACGCCTCGCCGACGCGTGCGACCGGCCAGATCAGATCGGTCTCGAGCGTCACGTGGCCGTCTCGGAACGGATCGGTCGCGGAATCGTGCCGGACGAGCCGTCGCGGCGCTGCTCCTCGACGAGGCGGCCACCGACGAGACGCACGTGACGCCAGAGCGCGCTCGCCCACAGACCGCTGCGAACCTCCTGTTCGGCATTCAGCAACGCGCGGTATCGCGAATCCGCCTGTGCCGCGAGATCGCTCGGCCGGCCGTCCTCCACCACCGCACCGCCCTCGACGACCAGCACGCGCTCGAAACCGATCGTCTCCCCCACGTCGTGCGTGATGCAGAGCAAGGTCGCTTGCGGCCACCAGCCGCGCGCACGGGTGAGCAGCGCGGCGCGGCGGGTGCGATCGAGGCCGCGGAACGGCTCGTCGAGGATCACGAGGCGTGCGTCGGCGCGGAGCATCGCGCGGCCGAGCCGCACGCGCTGCCCTTCCCCGCCGGAGATGAGCGCGCCGCTCTCGCCGAGCGGCGTCTGCATGCCGTCGGGCAGTCGCTCGATGATGCCACGGAGGTCGGCCGCGCCGACCACGTCTCCGACGGCACGGCGTTCCGACGCGCTCGCGCCGTAGCAGAGATTGTCGAGCAGGCTCCTGTTCCAGAGCTGCACCGCGGGATCGACCCAGGCGGTTTCGCCGCGCAGACGCTCGAGACGGACGCCGTCGAGCGGCGCCTCGTCGACCAGGACGGCGCCCGCAGCCGCCTGATGCCATCCGAGCAGGAGACCGACCAGGCTCGATTTGCCCGCGCCCGACGCGCCGACGATCGCGACCTGCGTGCCCGGCGCGATCGCGAGCGTCACCGCGCGCAGGATCTCGTGGCCCGCCGCGCGGACGTGCACGCCGTCGAAGCGAATCGCGACACCGCGCCGACCGTCGCACGGCGGATCTGCGACCCGAGAGCCGCTCGTGCCCGAGCCCGTCGCATCGTCGAGCGCGCCGAGCGGCTCGAGCAGGCGCAACGTGACGTTGCGAAGCGCCGGATACTGCCAGCACACGCTGGCGACGTCCTGCCCGAGCACGGGCAAATTGAGCGCCCAGTACACCAGCAGCAGGATGCCGGCCGGCTCGCCGCCGCCGTGGACGTAGGCGAGCAGCAGTGACGCCGCGAGCGCGAAGCTCACCGCGGAGTGCACCCCGTCGACGACCGTCACGGTACGCGCCAGACCGAGACTCGCGCGCGCCCAATCCACCAAGAGCCCTTCGTGCTCGCGGCGAACGGCGGATTCGGCGCCGTGCGCGCGCACCGCGACCAAACCAAGCAGCGCATCGAGGTAGAACCGCGACAGGCCCCCGGCATGGGTACGCACCCGCAGGTCCTGCTCGATCAGCCACGGTTGCGCGAGCAGCGGGACGCCTACCGCCACCGCGCCGGCCACGATCGCGAGTGGTGCCAGGCGTGGGGCGAGCCACACCAAGCCGATCGTCGTGAACACGACCTCGAGCGTGGCGCGCGCCAGTTGTCCGGCGAGCGCCGGCAGCTGGCGGACGCGGTGCACGCTGTGGCTGCGCTCGGCCATGTCGGACACCGGCCGACTCTGAAAATAGCGGTCGCCGAGGCGGGACAGCTTGTCGAGAAACGCTATGCGCAGGCGCACCTCGAGCCGGCGCCCCAACCGCAGAACCACGCTCGCGGTGCCGAGCTCGAGCAACAGGATGGCCGCCGCGAACACCGCGAGCGCACCGATCGCCGTGACGCGCTGGCCGACCAGACCGAGCTCCCGTCCGAGCGAGAAGAGCCCGCGCAACAGCACCGCCTCGACGACGACCGCAGCGGCCGCCGCCGCCATGCCGAGCAGAGTGGCGGCCGGAACGCCGAGACCTTCGCCGCGCACCAAGTCGAGCAGTGCCCGCAAGGGCCGGGCGGGCGATTCCGCCGCCGCGGCGACGAGCTCCGGAATGTCCAGCGTGTCGCCTTCGTGCGTGCGACGGCCCCGGACGCGCAACAGCACCGCGCCGCGCAGGAGGAGCATCGCATCGGCGCTCGTGTCGTCCCCGTCGGGAGACCGTCTGACCGACCAGTAGTGGCGAGGAATCGCCGCTGGTTCCGCGTCTGCTGCGGAGTCGTCCGTCGCGCGTTGCCGTAGCGCCTCGATGGTGCGCAGCGCCTCGGCGCCGCGTCGCACCGCGCCGGCGTCGATCAACGCGGCGACCGCACGCACCGCGGCGTCGACGCGCGCGAGGCCCTGCCAACCCGGATCGGCACTGGCGGCCGCCACGAGCCGCTCAGCCTCGGCGCCCGCGACGCCGCAATCCGCCAATTGCCGGCCGAGCGGCCGGAGAAAGTCGTCGGAGCCCGCCCATTCCCGCCACGCCACCGCGTCGACCTGATGCTCGTGTACGTACACCTGCGCGAGAAAGCGCCGCACGCTCGGCCAGCGGCGGCCGGTCGCGGGGTCCATCACCTGCACGACACCGCCGTGGCGCCGCCAGACGATCACGAAGTGCGTGTCGCCGGCCGGCAACTGCACGACGACCATCGCGGGCAGACACCGCGCCTCCGGCAGGAGCAGATGATCGACGGGCACCATCACCTGGTCGGCGTCGAGCCCGAAGTGCTTGGCGACCTCCTCGATGGTGTCGATCGAGGTGCCGTCGAGTTGCGTCTGGCACGCCTCGCGCAGACGACCATAGCTGACCGCGATGCCGTGGCCTTCGAGCAGCGCTTTCAGCGCGGCGGGGCCGCAGTCCATCGCCGAGGTCTGCACGACCTCGGGAACCATCAACGCGCGGGTCGCGCGGCCGAAGATCACGAGGCGCTCGCCGCGTCGGTCCCGCTCGCGGCGGCGCGCGTCAGGAACTGTCCCGCCGCTCGCAGCGCGAGGACCATCGGCGAGACCCGCTCGATCTCGATCTCGACGACGCCGGGCAGTCCGTGCTGCAGCGGGATCGCCGACGAGCGCTCCGGCGCGAGCGCGAGATCCACACGCACCAGGCCATCACGGACCTCGCCCGCGACTTCCGTGACGGTCGCCGGGACGCTGCCGTATTGCATCCACGGAAATCCCTCGAGGCGGACGCGCGCCGGTTGGCCGGCGTGCACGCGACCAAGCGCTTCGGAAGGACGGAACTGCGCTACCATCTTCAAGGTTGGCGTCGCCGCGGGCACGATCGTTCCGAGCCGCTGTCCCGGCTGCACGACGCTGCCGACCTGGACCGGGGCGACGTCGGCCAGGGTGCCCGCCGTCACCGCATGGATCTTCCGGCGCTCGATCTCGTTCGCGAGCCGTTCGATCGTCGCCGTGAGCGTCCGCGATTCCCCGTCGAGCTTGGCGAGCTCGCGCTCGAGGCCGCCAATCTGCGCCCGCCGCTCGCTCTCGCGCGCCTGCTGCTCGCCGAGGGTGCGTCCGACCGCGGATTCGAGCGCCTCTGTCGCGGCGAGCCTCGCTTCCGCCTCGCTGCGGGCGTGACGAAACTCGCTGTCGGCGACGATGCCGCTCGCGTGCAGCTGCTCCAGACGCTCCGCGTCTTCTCGCGCCGAGCGCGACGCCGCGTCGGCCTCGCGCCGCTGCGCGCGGGCTTGCGTCAGCGCGGCTTGTCCGGCCTGCACCACCTCGGCGAGGGCCTGTTGCTGCGCGGCGATCTCGTCGCGCAGCCGCGCCGTCTCGGGGCCGAGGGCGTCGAGCCGCGCGCGCGCCTCCTTCTGCTCCAGCTGCTGCGGCGTCGCATCGAGCTCGACCAGTACGTCGCCGAGCGCCACGTTACGGCCGAGCTCCAGATGCGAGACCACGATGCGTCCGTCGACCGTCGACTCGACACCGCGCGCCGCCTCTTCCACTTCCACGCGCGCCGCTTGCGACACCTCGACCCGCGCGACGCGCGCGCCGACGAACCAGGCGCCCCAGGCCGCCAGCAGCGCGCCACCCAATCCGAGCGTCATCAGCCAGGGCCGGAAGCCGTCGCTGCGAAGAGCACGCGTCGTGCGAGGGAACGTCGTTGCCACGATGGGTCTGTTGGCGCGTCCGCCGGAGCGTCGTCTGTAGGTCAGATGGGCGCGGAATGTCCAGAAACGCGGCTGCGGCTTCTACTGGGTCACCGCCCTGCAGCCCTTCACCCTCCCGCGAGCCGCGCACTCGGCGTCGATGGCGCGTCGATAGTATGGCGTTGCGGTCGGAAATGTTGGTCTGCGATCACCACATGCGGCTGAAACCGCCGGCCTTGATCTGCGTCTCTATCGTCGTCTCTCCAGTTGTGCGTTTGTTCGTGACCGTGAGTGCCGGCTGACTACCCGCGGGCCCAACCGCCGCTCTTGATCTGCGTCTATACCGTCATTGCTCTCCCTCCTTTCCACAGCTGAGTACTGGAGCCCCGATTGGTTGTCGGACCATCAACCCCAACGGGAAGTACCGGCCTTGATCTGCGTCTTTGCCTTCATCCCGAATGACGCGGCCGACATGCGAGCGTCCCGCTCGCACTCATCACGGAGGCGCCAAAGCCTTACGCGGGCAGTGTCAGCTCACGACGTCGACGAACCACCTCGTCGCGAGCACCGAGCTGCGCTGATCAAGAAGCCCGAGCGACCGGAGCGCGAGCCCGCACTCGGGATACCCGTCGGCGGCATCGGCCAGTGGGTCGCGACGCGCGTCCCTACGCCGCCGATCCGGACCGCACTGATCCGGCCTTCGGACACGCGGGCAACGTATTGTTGGGGGATGCTACCAACCCGGCGCGCGACGCCACGATCGACTACCTCTGGATCGGATTCGACGACGTCACACAGTGGAACGAGTTCCTTGCGCGCCAATCGGCGATTTCACCTCCCTCGATCTGTGGCACGCTCGTGCCCTCGCACGACCCGCGCGCTCGGCTTCTATTTCGACCCCACGACCGTGTCGGCAGCCGAGAACGTCGCCGAGACTTTTCAAGTGCCGATCGACCTCCTGAAGCGCAATCCAGTAGCGCAGCATGCGTGTCCGGCGGGCGTCCGCATCGAGCGCGTAGTACCCACGTCTCCTTTAGCCGACATCCACCCGTTTCCCACTGCCTCTCGAATGGATAGATAGATCCATCTGGTCAACCAACCTCACCAACCCAGGCCCGGCTGGGAGGTCAGCTTACAACGGTCGCCAGGACCGCACTCCGGATCGCTCTGGCAATTCTTCTTGGCCTTCCTGCATCGCCCGACCCGAGTTTTCTGCCAATGCCAGTCCGACGACCACCAGAGTGGTGGTCCGGAAGGTGGCGGATACACGTACACACTCAGATCGGGGTCATTCACGTTGTCAACCAGAACCCCACCCGCATCGCCGTCCGTCGGTCCTTCGAACTCCTCGCACTGACAGGCGCCCGGCTGCCCGTTGACGAACGTGGAACCAGGACTCCACTGATACGCTAACGAGGGGTCCGAGGTGGACGTCAACGTTCCCGCGTCACATGCGTACTGTCGTCGTGCGAATCCTTCTCGCGCATTATCTTCCCAGGCCAGGTTGCATTCGTCGAGCCCCTCGGTCCCCCCAGCACACGTACCGGCATCGCAATCCGAAGGCTGGTGGCAGCTACCCCGATACAGTGGCGGTTCGTTCAAGCAGCAGTTGTGATCCAAACAGTTGATCGGATCTGGGCCGCATACTCCCGTGCATTGATTGCCGTTCGGAGTGCAGTAGTACGAGCCGCCGCACAATCCCTCAAGGTTTCCGCAATACGCTGCGTAGGACAACCACCTACTACGCCTCTGGCAGATGTACGGCGCGACATAAGGGTCAGCATCCTTGACCTTCTGGTCGAACTGCTGATCATCATAGCCGAATGCAACACCCATATGCGATGTAACAGCGCACCACGGATTCTTTCCAGTCTCATCGAACCAAGCCACCATCGTCATGGCGGCGTTCACGCCCGGTGGGATCGCGAAGCCTACGGGGAACGTCGCATACTCAGGTGCGGTATGTCCGGAGCCACCGTATTTTCGCCACTGTGTCATCGCGAAATGATCCTCGAAGTACACCCGGGACGGGTCGTCAAGATCGTAGATGACGACACCGATTCCATTGCCAGTTTTACTGCTATCTGGATCGGCCTTGATCATTTGAGCTTTCAGTAGACCAAAGGTTCCTGGACTGCCGTCTTGTCTCTTGGCATACGTTAGTTGGACGCGTGCGTAGTTCTTGGCGGGCGAAGGCAGCAGGGTACGACGAAGATCATTGAGGAAGAGGAGACCAGTGCAGGCATTTGCAAGCTGATCATCGCACACTAGCGTCGTGAGATTCAGCGCCAGGGAGCTTATCCAACTGACCTGATCGAGATTGGTTCCGGCTCCACACGCCATCCTCCAACCGGTTTCGCAGGCATCTCCGATGCCATCGCGAGGATTGCGGTCTGCTTGGGGAGCACAGTCTTTGTCTCCATTGCATATTTGTTCGAGGGCATTTGAGCATCGCTTGGAATCGGTTATGGCCGACCCAGGCGCTCTGGCGCAGTGTCCCTGAATGCTGTTGGGAATGTCAGGGCAATTGTCTGTGCTATCTGGGATGCCGTCGCAGTCGGAATCGCCCGGGCAACCGCCGGCCGCGAACGTGATGGTCATGAAGCCGCTATTGTCACCAGTGTAGTTATTCCGGTCGGCATTGAAACCGAGATATAGACGTCCGGTCGCAGGCGCAGACCCCGAGAAGTGACTACCCACAAGGAAGAAACCCTGATTCTGAGGCATCGCTTCGATAGCGGCCTCTGTAAGGAGCGGCGGTCCAATGAAGGCGACGAGGGCACCGACGGGAGCGGTCGTCAGGAATTCCCCGTCGCACGTTGACAGCGCGGAACACAAGACCCCATCGCCATCCGGGCCGAAGAAGGGGATCTCCGGCTTGAAAGTCCAACCTCCTGTGGCAGTGATATCCAGGGGTGCGCCGGAAGCGATGTCGATTGTGCTGTCCGTCCACTGGGGGCGGGCGTTGACCACTAGTGCCGTAGCTACAGTAGGATGGACGACCGCCACACAGAGCACGAGGAAGAGGGCGACGCGCTTCCTGTGGCGAAGCCCTGTCTGCGCGTTGGCTGCAACAAGCTCGGCGATCGATCCGCACATACGGCAACCCTCCGTAGAGGTTGGACGGAGTAACTGACCCCTCAAATTCATTGCTCCCCCCTCCCTTCCGACAGCTCGTTGCCGTCGAGTGCACGTTCAGCAGGTCTCATGCCAGCCTCCGGGAGGCGACAGGCGCTCGGCGACCTCAGCGTGCGTTCTCGGAATCACTGAACGATCGTTCATGGCGCGCCGCAATTGATCGGGCCGTACGAGGAATGATCGTTCACGGCTGCGCCCGCCAACCGCAGTTGCATCGCGAACGGAGCCAGCGAACCGAACGGCACGCCGCCTGCATTCGTTCGTCGTCGGATCTCTAGAAATGCTATGCCTGCCCACGTCCAGATAGCCCGACTCGCTATGGGTATGCTGCCATCGGAAGCCCCGGCCACGGGATCGACCCACGTCGTCCCCTCCTCGAGGACGCGTGTGGCCGCCGCGACGCAGGCGCGGTGGTGGCGCGGACGCCTGCTGCCGCTCGCGATGTTGGCGGTCGCCCTCCCGCTCGCGATCTTCAGCGCCGCGAAGACTCTCGATTGGCTGCAACCCGGCGGCAAGCCCTTCCCGGGCTTCTTCGTGATGCAGAACGGCATCGTGCCGACGGTCGGGCTCTTTCACTGGACGGGCATGACGCATCGGATGCCGTTTGCCGCGCGTATCGTCGCCGCCGACGGTCGACCCGTGCATTCGAACGCCGACGTCTACGCGCACGTGGCGTCGCTGCCGGTCGGAACCGAGGTGGAGTACACCATCGAGCGCGACGGCACGCGCGAGACGCGCCGCGTGCCGACGATGCTCTTCCAGCCGTTCGACTACGCCCTCACCCTCGGGCTCTTCGCGCTGAACGGCTTCATGGGCCTGCTCGCCGGTTTCGTGGTGTGTTTCCTCCGCCCCCACAACGCCGCCGCCCGCGGGTTCCTCCTCTACGGATTCTTCTGGGGGCTATTCCCGCTCACCGGCACGACGCTCTACCACCCTGATCTCGCGTGGCTGGCGCCGGCGTATTTCGTGGCGCAGACGGTCTTCCCCGCGACCTTCATCCACTTCGGGCTCGTCTTTCCGACCGAGCGCCCGCTGGTGCAGCGCCATCCGACCGTGCTGCTGGTGCCCTACGCGATCTCCGCCGCGCTGCTCGCGTGGATTTACCACTCCTACTTCGCGGAGCCGCCGTCGTGGCTGCCGCTGCAGGCGACCTTTCTCTACAGCGGCACCTCGATGCCGATCTTTCTGGGACTGCTCGTCTACGCCTACTGGGAGAACCGGACGCCGATGGTACGGCCGCGCCTGCAAGCGGTCATTCCGTGCTTCGTCATCGCGGCGGCGGCGGCGATCTACGGCTTCCTCAACACCGGCGTCGACGGCGACTTCCCGATCAACCTGATCGCGATTACACCGGTCTTCTTCTTCGGCGCGCTCGCCTATGCGATCACCGCCCACGACGCCTTCGACATCAACCGGTTGTTGCGTCGGACGGCGCTCTACTTCGCGCTCACGTTGGTCATCGCGACGACCTATGCTGCGATCGTGGCCGCGCTCAGCCTGTTCGTACCGGCTGGCAACGTCGTCGCTTCGGTGGCCTTCCAGGTTCCCGTGTTCGTGTTGTTCGGCCTCCTCTTTCAGCCCCTGCGCGATCGGATTCAAACGCTCATCGACGTCGGATTCTTCCGCCGCGTCGTCGACTACCGGCGCGCGGTGCACGAGGTCAGTGCGGCGCTCACCTCGGTGCTCGATCTCGCCGAGATCTTCGAGCGGGTCGGCCGCACTTTGACGCAGAGCTTTGCGCTCGAGTCGTTCAGCGGCATCACCTGGGATGCCGGCCGCGCCACGTTGTGGCGATACGAGGAGGGGCACGGCGCCCGCGAGGATTCCGTGGCGCACCGGTTCGACGTCGTCCGCGATCGGCTCGTCGCAAATTCGGGACGACCGCTCGTGCTGCACGACGCGGAAACAGGCGACATCGTCGACCCGCAGCTGGCCACCGACCTCGGACAGTCGGCGGCGCTCATCATGCCGATCATGGCGGGCAATCAGCTGCTGGGTGCCTTCGTCCTCGGCGCAAAACGATCGGGCGTGGCATTCAACCGGGACGACGTCGAGCTCATCGACACGCTTGCCGCCCAGAGCGCGATCGCGATCCAGAACGCGCTGTCGTATCGCTCCCTGCAAGAGCTGAACGCGACCCTCGAGGATCGCGTGCGCGAGCGAACGAGCGCGCTCGAGCGCTCGCGGGACGAGCTCGCCGACAAGCACGACGAGGTCGAGCGCTCACGCCGCGAGCTCGCCGCCGCGTACCACGATCTGCAATCCACCCAACGCCAGCTCCTGCAGAGCGAAAAACTGGCGTCGCTCGGACAACTGGTCGCGGGGGTCGCCCACGAGATCAACAACCCGGTGAGCTTTATCGTCGGCAACCTCGAGCCCTTGCGCCAGAAGCTCGCCGCGATCGCGACCGCGGCAGGCCGTCATCACGACGGCGACCTGGAGAAGCTGGTGCACCGCGTCTCGTCGATCGTCGAGACGATCGGCCGCGGTGCCGAACGCACGGCGGGCATCGTGCAGGACCTGCGAACGTTCTCGCGCGTCGGCGACGCGGAGCGGAGATCCTGCGACATCCGCGAGGCGCTCGAGGTGAGCTTGCGCCTGCTCAAGCCGAAATGGGCGGACCGCGTGGCGATCGAGCGCGACTACGGTGCCGTGCCGCCGGCCTGGGCGGTGCCCGGACAGCTGAATCAGGTTTTCATGAATCTGCTCGCCAATGCGTTCGACGCGATCGGCGAGCGCGGAACGGTCACGATCCGTACCGCCGCCGATGACGAGACCATTCGCGTCGACATCACCGACGACGGCAGCGGCATCCCGGCGAACGATCTTGGCCGCATCTTCGACCCGTTCTACACGACCAAGCCGCAAGGCCAGGGCACGGGGCTCGGCCTCTCGATCAGCCACGGCATCGTCGAGGATCACGGCGGCCGCATCCACGTAGAAAGCGAGGTCGGGCACGGCACGACGTTCACCGTGCACCTCCCGATGGCGCGGCCGGAAAAAGCGGTAGCGGTACCGGCCGCCGGTGGCCGCTGATCGTCCGTCGCTACGTGCTTGGTGGCAGCTACCAGCGCTCGCGCGTCCGCGGCGTGGTCGGCAACGTGCCCGGGCGGTACGCCAGGATCTGGTGCACGTCGATCCACCCGGCGCGGAAGGCGACGGTGGCGGCCGCCAGGTACGCGATCCACGTGCGGCAGACCCGCTCGCCGACGATGCGCCGTGCGGCTGTCGCGTTTGCCTGCAGACGCGCGAGCCACGCCGCCGTCGTGAGCGCGTAGTGCGCGCCCAGCGCCTCGACGTCGGCAATGCGAAAACCCGCGTCCTCCATGCGTGCGATGACGTAGCCGACTCGCTGGAACTCGGCGCCCGGGAACACGTGCTTCACGAGGAACGTCATTCCCGTCGAGTGCTCGCCGGGCGACGCATGCGTGATCCCGTGATTCAGCAGCAGCCCGCCCGGCCGCAGCAGTCGGTACGTCTGCGCGAAATACGCGGCGTAGTTCGCCACGCCGACATGCTCGATGAGACCGACCGACGCGATCTTGTCGAAGCATGCGTCGCCGGAGACGTCGACATAACTGCGGTGCTCGATTCGCGCGCGTTCCGCGAGACCGGCCTCGCGCAAAGCCCGAGCGCCCCAGCGCGCCTGCGGCGCGGAGAGCGTCACCCCGAGCGCGTCGGCACCGTAGCGCCCCGCCGCCCAGGCGACGAGACCACCCCAGCCGCAGCCGAGATCGACGAAGCGGTCGCCCGGCTGGAGATCCAGCTTCCGACAGACCAGATCGAGCTTCGCGGCTTGCGCCTCGTCGAGCGTGTCGGACGGCGTCCGGTAGTACGCGCAGGTGTAGACCATGCGGGGATCGAGGAAGAGCGCGAAGAACTCGGGCGGCAAATCATAGTGATGGCGAACGGCCTCCGCGTCGTCCGGCCGCTCCCCTGGCGTCGGCGCCCGCGCGCCGGCGAACGCGTCGGCGACATACGCCGCTTCGAGCACGGCGACGACGTCGCCCTCGATGTCGAGCTCGCCCGCGACGAACGCCTCGCCGAAGGCGAGCAACGACGGCGCGCCGAGCAGCGCCCGCAGCGAGGCGGCGCTCCGAAAGACGACGGTCGCCCGCGGCACGCGACCGGCGGGCGCCACGACCGCGCCGCCGGAAATCGCAAACGCGATCGCGGTCGGCAGGTGCTCCAGCAGCGCCCGTGTCGCCGCGGTCTCGTCGCTGGTCAGCGTGGCCACCTCGTGCACCATTCCGAGCGTCGATCCATAGCCAAACGCGGGCACGCCCGCATCAGTGGCGGCGTCAGCGGCGCCGCCGGCGCAAAACAGCACCGGCCGAGCGAGCGATCCGTCCCACCAGCTTGACACTTCCGGGGCCCTCTGGCGTACGTTCGCGTGTCCCGTCCCGCGTAGCGCATGACCACCCCCGCACCGAAGACACCCATCATCCTCTTCGTCGACGACGAGCAGGATCTCATCGACACCTTCGTGTACAACTTCGAGGACGATTTCACGGTGCTCACCGCGACCAACGGTCCCGCGGCGCTGGCCGTGCTCACTGAGCACGAGGTCGCGGTCATGGTGACCGACCAACGCATGCCGGAAATGCATGGCCTCGAGGTGATCCGGCGCGGCCTGGCGCTGCGGCCTGACCTGGTGCCCATCATCCTCACCGGCTTCACCAACGATCGCGACCTGATCGAGGCGATCAACCTCCAGACGATCTATCGCTACATCCCGAAGCCCTGGGACCAGCACGAGCTCCGTCACAGCATCGAAGGCGCCCTGGAAAAGCGCCGGCTGGTCCGCGAGAACCGTCGCCTGGCGGACGAGCTGCAGCAAGCCAACGCCCGTCTGCAGGCCGAGAACACGGTGCTCAAGGCTGCCGACGTGCCGCGCCTGCTCGTCGGCGACTCACCGCTGATCCGGCGGCTGCTCGACGAGATCGCACGCATCGGATCGAAGGACGTCACGGTGCTGATCCAGGGGCAGACCGGGACCGGGAAGGAGCTGGTTCGCCCGCTCGCTGCACGCGGCGAGCCGTCGGCGCGACCGGCTGTTCATCGCCGTCAACTGCGCGGAGCTGTCACAGGACGCGGCCGAGAGCCGCCTCTTCGGGCACCGCAAGGGCTCGTTCACCGGTGCGATCGACGATCACAAGGGTTTCTTCGAGATCGCCGAGGGCGGCACGCTCTTTCTCGACGAGGTAGGCGAGCTGCCGCTGCCGTTGCAGGCGAAGCTCCTGCGCGTCCTGCAGGAGCGGGAGATCGTCCGCTTCGGCGACAGCAAGCCGCGCAAGGTCGACGTGCGTGTCGTCGCCGCCACCAATCGCGACCTCGAAGCGGAGGTGAAGGCGGGCGCGTTTCGGTCCGATCTCCTCTATCGCCTGAACGTCATCCCCATCCGCACGCCCTCGTTGCGCGAACGTCCCGACGACATCCCGACGCTCGTCGCCCACTTCCTCTCCGTCCACGCGCGCCAACTCGGCGTTCCGGTGCCGGGCGTGACGGCCGACGCGATGGCGCTCCTGCGGTCACGCGAATTCCCCGGCAACGTCCGGGAGCTCGAGAACGCCTTGGTGCGCGCGCTCGTCATGGCGGACCCCGGTGTGCCGCTCGCGCCGGGCGACTTCATCGACCTGGTGAGCGAGGACGTCGCCGCGACCGCCGACGCGCGGGCGGCGGACGGCGCGGCGCCGCTGAGCGCCCCGCCGCTCCCCATGCCGAGCACGCGAGGTCTGCTCGACAGCGTCGCGACCTTCGAGCGCCAGCGCATCGAGCAGGCGATCGCGGCGGCCGGCGGCAACCGCGCACAGGCGGCCCGCGACCTCGGCATCAGCTACCGCTGGCTCCTCAAGAAGCTGGAACGCTACGGCGTCGCAACCGACCCGTCCTGAGCCGGGGGCAGCACCGTCAATCGGTGTTGAAGCGCCCCTGGCGGGCGCCGATTGCCGGTAGATTCGCGAGTTGCCGATCCGCGATTCGCGGCCCCGAATGATCGATCACCCTGCACCGTGAACGATCGTTCCAGGCTCCGCACAGCGGCGCTTCATTTCTGCAGGACGAGCGGGCTCGGAGCCGCTGGCATGGAAGCTGCAAAAGTCACTCGTCAACACACCGACACCGGAAAGGAGGGAATGCCATGAAGACGAAGACCAAGATCAAGGCGGGCGGACGCGTCTGGCGCTAAAGAGTCCATCCACGACAAGACGGAGACCGTGGCCCCGTTCATGCGGGGCCGCGGCATTTTCCTCAGCGAGCGGATTCACCATGGAACCCACGACCGAGCTCTCCCAATTTTCCCCCCTTTCGGTTCTCGGCACCATCATCGGATGGCTCGGCATCGGGTTGGCGATCGTGTTCACGATGCTCGCCGTGCTGCGGCTGCTCGACCGCAGCACGCTGCCAGAATGGCGCGGGGGGCGCCGGCGCAGTGGGCGACGTTGATCTCATTCGCCGCGCACCACGCCTCTGACGGCGATTGCGCCCGGACGCGCTGCCGTGCAATTTCTCGGCTGCCGAGAGCCTCGTCATCCGCAATCTCCCTTGCACGATCCTGACTATTGCCGGCGTCGTCGGCTCGGCGCTCCTCTACGGATGGGCGTATCCTCCGCATCCTCATCCGTGGCTCTCCTGGTTCGCGCTCGCACTGCTTTTCGTCCTGCTGCGCCACGGTTCGACCGCTCGGCGCATGGGCCTCGCCTGGCTCTGGACGGTCGCCATGGCCTACACCGTGAACGACTGGTTCCCGCGCGCGGTGTCCGGCTATTTCGGCCAGCCGGCGATCGTCGGCTTCGGGCTCTTTCTCGGCGTGTCGACGTTCACGGCCGGCGTCCAGTACATGGGCTTCGCGGCGCTCCTGCCGCGACTCGCCATCTTGCCGGCGCCGGTCGTGCCGCTCGCCGTCGCCGCCGGGTGGGTAACGGCCGACGTCGCCCGCCTCTGGCTCTTCGGCGGCGACCCGTGGGCGCTCCTCGGCTATGCGCAGGTCGACGTGCCGCGGCTGGTACAGATCGCCGATCTGACCGGCGTCCACGGAATCACGTTCGTCTGCGTCACGGTGAACACCGCCTTGGCCGAGCTGTGGATCGCTCTATCCACGCGCCGCCCAGCGCGTGGGCTCGCTGGCGCCGCGACGGCGAGCGCCCTGCTGATCGCCTGCCTCGCGTACGGGACGTTCCGGCTGCACACGCCGCTGGTTCCGGCGGGCGATGCCGTGCCGGTCGGGATCGTGCAGGTGAATCTGCCGCTCGGATCGCAGTGGCATCGCGAGCTCTACGGACGAAACCTGGACGCGTACCTGAGCGCGACGTTGGATGTGCTCCGCCGGGACGCGCCGCCGCTCGTCGTTTGGCCCGAGAACGCCATGACGTTCTTCGTCACCGATGAGCCGACCTTCCGCTCCGCGATCCATCAAGCGTTAGCCCCGTTTCCGACCGAGCTGATCGCCGGCGGCCCATGGACCGACGACAGCGACCCGCCACGCTACTACAACTCGGCCTTCCGCATCACCGCCGCGGGCGAGGTGCGCGAGCGTTATGACAAGGCGATCCTGCTGCCGTTCGCCGAATACTTTCCCTTGCACGGCATCGACCTGCTGCGCCGACGCTTCGAGCGGGTGCGCGAGTTCGCGCCGGGCGGCGCACCGCTGCTGCTCCCGACCGCGGCCGGTCCGGCGGGGGTCGTGATCTGCAACGAAGGGTTCTTTGCCGAGCCCGCACGCACGCGCACCGACCTTGGCGCGCGGCTATTGGTGAATCTCGCCAACGACTCCTGGTTGGGTGACCCGAAGTATTCCGAGGTCGCGTTCGACATGGTGCGGCTGCGGGCCGTCGAGCAGCGCCGTTGGATCGTGCGGGCGTCGACCTCCGGACCGTCGGCCTTGATCGACCCCTACGGCCGTGTCCAGGCGCGAACCGCGCTCTTCGCCAACACGACGCTGACTGGCACCGTCACGCCGTACGCGATGCGGACGCCGTACGCGAGGATCGGCGACGTGTTCGCGTGGTGTTGTGCCGTGCTGGTCGCGGTCGCGTGCCTGCGGCCGACCGTGAAGGATCGGGGACGCCGCGGCGCCGTCGGCTGAACGATTGGAGCCCGGGAGTGTCTCTCAATTCAGGAGCCCACGGGGTCCCCAATTCATCTGCACCCGACCGGGCGCAGGTTCAGCGACCCGTGCGGTGGCAGCGGGAATCAGACGCAAGGTCTGAGCGGTCCCTCTGCACTCGGAGTCGTCGCGGCAATACAGCACGGTCTGTGTCAGCGTGCCGTCCGCGAGATCGAAGTCGGACGAGAGATCCGTCGTGAAGCTCCCGAGCTCAGCGCAGGAGCGCGGGCGCCCGCAACACGTGCAGCGCACCTGTTCCCCGACTTCCATCCGCCGCCCATCCTCTGTCCCCATTCCCCACCCCTCCCGCGTGCACATTGCCATGACCGACGGCAGCTCATCGAGCGAAGAATGAGGGGCCGCTACGGATTTTCTGCGCCGGAATAGCGCAGATCGGCAGCCTTCGGGATGGGCCAGGCCTCACCCGTCAGACCGTCGGATTCGTCACCGAGCTCGCGGTGCGCGCGCAGCGGGCGCGCGGCGCAAAGATCACGAGCGCATGTCGAGCGCGATCGCGGCGGAGGGCGCCGACCGCGTCAGCGGTAGTCCTCGTCGAGGGCTCGGAGGAACGCGGCGAGCGGCGCGACGTCGTCGGGTCCGAGAGCGATGCCGGCGAGCTCGTGCGCGCCGTTGCGCACCAGGCCCGCGCGCTGCGCCGTCGCGGTGGTGCGATAGAAGTCGACGACGTCCTCCAAGCTGTCCATGCGCCCCGTGTGCAGGTACGGGTCGGAATGACCGAGGTCGCGGAGCCCCGACGTCTTGAAGAGCCCGAGAGCCGCGTCGAGCAGCCGATCGGGCCGCCGTCCGCCGCACGATCGCAACGAGCGGCAGATCATCTTCTGCAGCGCTTGCTGATGGTCGGGATCGGGAAACGCCGGGTTCTGGTAGATGTTCCACAGGCCGAGATCGGTGACGCCCGGCTGTTCCGCCGACGCCACCGCGCGGAACGGCGACTGAGCATGCGGGTACGCCGCGCTCGGCGGGAGGAAGCGATCGGGGTCGGCGTTTCGGACCGGCAGCGACGGAACGCTGAGGGCGGCAAAGGCTCCCTGCCCATGCAGCGCATCGTACTCCTCCTGCGTCGCTCCCGTGTTGTGGAAGGAGAAGTCGGTGAAGTCGGGAGCGGGGTGACAGGCGATGCAGTTGCCGACGCCCCCCTGCTGGAGCTGCCGGACGGATGCGCGGTGCCGGGCCTCGGTGAGGAAGATGCGCAGACCGGTCAGCTCGTCCGGGCCGAAGCGGAACGGGTGATCGTGGAGCTGGAGATGACCGTCCGCCTCGCTCACGAACTGCGGGGCGGTCAGGCGTCCGAGCAGCTTGCGCAGACGGCGGCTGTAGCGAAGTCCGGACTCGTTCGGTCTCGGTTGTGTCGGCAACCCGTTCTTCGCGAGGAAGACGTCGAACGCCGATCTCGTGTAGCTCCCGGCGGCGTCCTGCGTGAAAACGAGCGAGCGCATGTACGCGCTCACCAACCGCGCAACCGCGTCGAGCACCTCCTCGTCGGACGCGTGCATGACGTCGATCTGGAAGGCGCTCGGAATGGGCCGATCCGCCGGCTCGATCACCGCGGCACCGCTCAGCACGTCGCGATAGGCGCCGTTCCCGAAGAAGGTGGCGGTCTCGGCCGAACCGTCGTCGTTGCGAATGACGTTCGCGATGTGGGCGACGGCCAGCGCCCGTTCGTCGGGCAGCCAACCGTAGTTACGGCCCGTGAGCGTCGCCTTGACGAGGGCCTCGGGGGTCGGGAACTCCCCGTCGAAGTGGAGGAAGAAACCCACGCGACGCGGGGTGAACGCGTTCACGAGCGGCGGCGAGTTGCGCGTCGTCATCGTGGCACCGTCTTCGCGCGCGGGAATCGGGGAGCGCCGTGCGAAGTCGGCGTACGTGCGCTGACCGGCCGTGCCCGCTACCTCGTCGATCAAGTGACACGAGCGGCAGTTCATCGCCTGTCCGGCGAACGGTCCCGGCACCGGACCATGTGTGGTTTCGACGGTGCTGACCACCGGATCTCCGGTGGCAAGCGATACGTTCACCTGGCCGGCTGCATGCGCATAAAAGTATTGGGAGAAGCGGGTCTCCACCGACAGCCGGTCCCCGAGCAGCCCCTCGGCCGCGGGAGCGGTGTCGGCCCAGAGCGGACGTGCGCCACCCAGCCCGCCACTCGTGGCGACGAGGCACAGCAACCCGAGCGCGCCCCTGATCACCTTCCGGCGCGATCGCGAGGAGTCGGAGACCGCGGACTGCGTCGCCGACCGCGCGCCGGTATCCCGAGCAACGCTCGCCGCTGACTGCTCATGCAAAGACGCGAAGGGAGGACGGCACATCAGAGTGAGAGGGGTGTTACTGGCGGGGAGGCTACGGAGTCCGCACCCAAACTGTCAAGTAGAATCAACAGCGGCGCCCTGCGTCGCAGATCAGTGATCGGCCGGCCGTGCACGCGGGTCGCAATAACGCGCGACGGTCGCCAGCAGCTGCTCCGCGTCGACGGGCTTCCGCATGAAGTTGCGCATTCCTATGGCCTCGGCACGCCGCAACTGGTCGGGATCGCCGGAGAGCAACACGACCGGGATCGCTGCCAGTCGCGGATCGGCATGCATCTTCGCCCACACCGTCCAGCCGTCCATCTCGGGCATGCGGATATCGAGCAGCACGACGCACGGCCGAAAGCCCTCGCGCAAGCGTTGCAGCGCGCCGACACCGCTGCTCGCTCCGGCGGACTTGTAGCCGTGCATCCCAAGTAACGCGACGAAAGCGTCGCGGAGATCGTCGTCGTCGTCGACGACGAGCACTTCCTGGGATGCCGATTCGTGAGGCGCCGGCACGACTAGATCGTAAGCAGCGTGAGCGTCCTAGTCAAAGCACCCCCTGGGCGGTCGCCGCGATCGCCGACCCGACGACGGTCGCGCCCTCACGTCCCGTGCAACGCGAACGCGGCTCCTTGCGGATCGGCACATTGCGCGATGCGCTCGCCCGTCGGGATCGGCATGGGCCCCATCCAGACCTGGCCGCCGGCGCGCCGTACGCGTTCCACCGCGGCGTCGAGGTCGTCGACGTGCACGTAGTGGAGAAAGTGCGGCGCGAGCGGATAGCCCGTCGGACGCTTCATCATCCCGCCGAAATCGCGGCCGCCTTTGCCGTAGATGTGGTAGGCTCCGGTCGACCCCATGTCGAGCGCCCGGATCTCCTGCCATCCGAAGAGCTCGCGATAGAACCGCAAGGCCGCGACCGGATCGTCGGTCAAGAGCTCGCGCCACACCACGTGACCGGCGGGCGGACCGGCGGGCGGCGGCCGATCGGGACCGTGGGGCTTGATCATTGCGATCACCGCGCCTTGTGGATCGGCGACGACGGCGATGCGGCCGACGGTCGGGATGTCGTGCGGCGGCACGCAGCAACTCCCGCCGAGCGCCGCCGCCTTCCGGCCGCGCTCGTCCACGTCGTCGACGTAGACGTAGCCGACCCAATGCGGTGTCCCGTCCTGCCGCATCACGCCTCCGATGCCGGTCTCGCCCGCTTTCCAGATCCAATACGCCGGCTCGGGGCCCCCGAATCGCTCGCTGCCCCAACCGACGACGTCACCGTAGAAGCGCATCGCGCCGTCGACGTCGGTCGTCGCCAGCTCGTACCACACGAAATTGCCCTGCGCGTCGCTCATGGTTCCCTCCTTCACCGTCCCGTCGATCGGGCAGCGCGGAAATCGACAACGGCGAGCGCGGCTTGCGAAACCCCCGACGGCGGCTAATCTGCCGGCCCCCCCATGGAACGACTCCGCAACGCCCTGGTCGGCCTCGGCGCGCTCGTCGTGCTCACCGTCGCGGGCACCCTCGGGTACATGCACCTCGAGGGCTTCACCCTCGGCGAGGCGTTCTTCATGACCGTGACGGTCTTGTCGACCGTCGGCCTCCAGCCGCGTCCGCTCGGCACCGGCGGCCAGATGCTCACGGTCACGCTGATCGCCCTCGGCCTCGGCGTCGTGCTCTACACGGCCGCGTTGGTCACGCAGCAGGTGATCGAGGGGGAGTTTCGATCGATCTTCGGGAGGCGAAGGATGAAACACGTCATCGATGCGATGCAGGGCCACGTGATCGTGTGTAGCTACGGTCGGATGGGCCGGATGGTCTGCCGCGAGCTCGCCTCCAAGCCGATGCCGTTCGTCGTCATCGAGCGCAACGAATCCATCGCGCGGCGCGCCGAAGAGGACGGGTTCGCCGTGCTCGTGGGCGACGCGACGGAAGAGGATACGCTGCGCGACGCCGGTCTCGCGCGCGCCGCCGCGCTCGTGAGCGCCGTCCCTTCCGACGCCGAGAACGTCTTCATCACGCTCACCGCGCGCGCGCTCCGGCCCGACGTCGTCGTCGTGGCGCGTGCGGAAACCGAGCCCGGCGCCGAGCGCCTGCGCCAGGCGGGCGTCACCCGCTCGGTATCGGCATACGCGATCGGCGGCCACCGGATGGCGCAGGCGATCCTGCGACCGAGCGTGCTCGACTTCGTCGACCTCGCGACGCATCACCGGAGCCTCGAGCTTCAGATCGAGGAGATCCCGATCGCACGCGCCGGCAGCCGCCCGCTCGGCGAGTCCGAGGTGCGCGACAATCTCGACGTGATGGTGATCGCGGTGCGCAAGCAGGGCGGCGAGCTCCGCTTCAATCCCGGACCGAGCGAGCCGCTCACCCAGGGCGACCGCCTGCTCGTCGTCGGCGAGGCCCGGGCGTTGAAGACCCTCGAGCAGAAGCTCGCGTGACACGCGGCGCGGCGGGTGGCGCTACGCGCGGCGCGCGAGGCCGTGCTGCCGTAGGCGCCACACGAGCAGGTCGAGCCGGTCCTGCCCGAAAAACGGCTCGCCGCGAAACACCATCGTCGGCACGCCCCAGTGTCCCGCCGCGAGATGGTCCTCCTGGTTCTTGGCGATCAGCGCATCGAGCGCCTCGGTGTCGCGTGCGACGACCGCATCGAGCTCGGCGAGCTCGAGCCCGGCGCGCGCCGCCGCGTCGGCGAGATGCGAGCCTTCGTGCCAACCGTCGATCTTCCCGTTCCAGATGGCCTGCGACACCTCGGAGATGAACGGCAACCCGCGCCCGCGCCGCGCCGCTTCCACACCGAGCCGGGTGAGCCGGTAAATATACGGCTGCTCGGCGGCGACCTGCCGGGTCGCGTAGTCCTGCACGATCGGATCGGGCCGCGGCCAGCCGTAGTCCATGCCCGAGGTACTCGGCGAGGCGCATCGTGTCCCGCAGGAGATAGGGCGGCCAGAGCGGATTCACGCTGTCGAAGAACCCGGGAATGCGCACCGCGATCGGCAGCACCGGTCGCACGTGCACGTCGAGGTCGTACTCGGCCTGCAGCTGCACGAGCCGCGGCGTCGCGAGATAGGAGTACGGGCTGCGGAACGACCAGAAGACGTCGATCGAAAGCGTCATCGCCTCCCTCGCTATCCGTTCGGACCGCGAACCGCCACCACGGAGGCCGACGGCGATCGATGCGACCACCAGCGCCGCTCCGCCCCAGCGCATCGTCGGCTAGGGAACCTCTGCACAGGTAGCTTCCGAGCGAGAAGTGCGAGCCGCCCCGAGCGCAAGGCGCGAAGCCCGACCGCGTATCTGAACGATACGACGAGGGCGTCGCGCCGCCGCCGATCGGGGATGGATCGCGCTTCGGAGCCGGGAGCTACCTGTGCAGAGGTTCCCTAGGCGGACAGCAGCTCGAGCTTGTTCTTCGCCGCCTTCCCGATCTTCGTGCGCGGCTGCTTCTTGGCGAGGTGCGCGAGCACGTCCTCGGCGATCGCCTGTCCCGCGAGGTTGGTCTCGGCGAGCGCGAAGCCCACGGCGTACAGCTCCTCGGCGTCGAGCACGCGCTCCTTGCGCAGGCGCGGACCGGTCGCGAAACCCGCCGCCTCGATCTCGATCAGCACGTCGAGCGCGGCGTCGGGACGGCGAATCGGATGGTCGAGCCCGCGCCGGCGCGTCTTCAGAAGCGCCACCGCGAGTTGATAGCCGTCCTCGGCGTCGCTCCCGGGGATCTCGCGCACGAGTGTCCGCAAGCGGGCCGCGTCGCGCGCCCGTCCGGCCCGCAGGAGGCTCGCGGCCTGCTTCCGTAGCGACTCGGCGGCGAAGTCGGGCGCCGTCGTGCGCAGGAACTGCAGAAACGCGCCCTGGATGCGGTCGTCCGCCTCGAACGCCTTCACGTACAGCTTCCAGATCTGCTCGAGGGTCGGACGCCGCCACGGCACGCCGTAGCGGATCAGCGTTTCCGCCATCGTGAACGCGGTGCTCGCGTCGGTCGCCTCGACGAAGCGCTTCATCAGCGCCTGGCGCGCCTCGGGAATCTTACTGAGCGAGCCGGCCGCGGAACGGCGAACGGCCTCGGCGTCGTCGAGGCTCGACAGAAGCGCGCTCACCGCCCTGGGCGCCTCGCTGGCCCCGAGCTTCGCGAGCGCGAACGAGCGCACGGCGACGTGCGGACTCTCGCGGAGCCCGAGCAGGAACGCCTGGTCGTCCTTGCCGAAGTGGTGGCCGTCGAGGAGATCGAGCGCGGGACGGACGACGCGCGGGAAATCCGGATCGCGCAGCATCGCCGCGACCTTGCTGACCTCCTTCGCGTGGAGCTTCTCGTGGCGCAGGCAGGCGGCGAGCGCCCGGAGCGCCTCGGCGCGTGTCTCCGGCGCGTCTCCCTTCGTCGCTTCGGCGAGCAGCCAAGCGCGCGCACCCGGAAGGCCGAGATTCGCGAGCGTCCGGATCGCGGCCGTCGTCGCAACCGGGCTCGCCGTGACGGCGGGGCGGATTGCGGCGGCGAGCACGTGCTCGAGCACCTGTGCGCGGGGCTTGTCGGCGAGGTCGCGCGTCCGCTTATGGAGGGCCTCGACGGCGACGCGTACGAGCTCGGCATCGCCGCGCGCGACGAGCTCGAACAGCACCCGCACGGCGGGTCCGGTCCCGATCGCGCCCAGGACCTCGACCGCCCCCGGAAGCCACGCGCGCGGTGCCGTCTTGCCGAATGCGGCGATCGCCGCGACCGCGACGCCGCCGAAGTCGACGACCAGGCGCCGCACCCGCTCCCGAATCCCCGGGTCGGCGGTGTCGAAGAGCGGCACCAGCGCGGGCAGGCCGTCCTCGGGACGGAGCTTCTCGAACCAGCGGAGCGCGTACTCCTGGAGCACGGTCGGACTGCCGACGGCCGCGGCGGCGACTTCGCGCGCCTGCGGCGTCTCGATCCCGAGCTCGGCAAGCATCAACATGGCGGCGGCCCGGCGCTCGATGTTCTCCGGGCCGGCGGCGAATGCGACGAGGGTAGCGGCGGTCTTGTCCATGGGGGGACGCAAGGTCGCACGAAGTCCCCGCGACCGCAATTTTCGCCAAGTCCTCGTGTGGCGGACCCGCTACGAGGAGGCCATGGCATCGATTCGCAAAGAGATTCGCCTCGATTGCAGCCCGGCGAAGGCCTGGGACGCTCTCCGCGACGTCGGCGCGCTGCACACCCGTCTCGTTCCGGGTTTCGTCGTCGACACGAGGCTCGAGGGCGGCGACCGCATCGTGACCTTCGGCAACGGCACGGTGGCGCGCGAGCGCATCGTCGACGTCGACGACGAGGCCCGGCGCGTCGCATGGTCGGTCGTCGGGGCGCCCTTCACCCATCACAACGCCTCGGCACAGATCCTCCCGGAGCACGACGGGTGTCGCTTCGTTTGGATCGCGGACCTCCTTCCGAACGCGCTCGCCGCTCCCGTCGGCGCGCTGATCGAACAAGGCATGCGGGTGATCAAAGCCACCCTCGAACCCAACTGCGGCTAGGGAACCTCTGCACGATCCCGCACGATCCGCGCCTGCGGGGCGATGTCATTAAGTACGCGGGACGGGGCCACCTCCGAACCACCCTTCTTGCCGAGCGCCGCCGGAGCGCGCTATCAGCCCGCCACATATGATCCGGATCCCACGCCGTCCCCTCGCACCGATTTCGTTCGCATGCATGGCCATGCTCGTCGTCGCCGGCATCGGCTGCTCGAAACCGTCCCTTCCCGGGAATCTCAAGGTGACAGAGATCACGACCGGTCGCGCGCTGGCCCCCGACGGCAGCATCGTGGAGGACGCCCGCACCAACATGTTCTGGACGACGGACACCTTCTACGTCTCCGTGAAGACGGAGGGCGCGGCCGACGGCGTCACCCTCGAGGCGCGCTGGACGGGTCCCGAAGGCGCCAAGGCCGAGGCGTCGAAGACGATCTCGCCGAAAGGTTCCACCCAGACGTCGTTCGCGGCCCCGCCGCCGAAGGATGGTCGCTGGCCGGCAGGCGATTACAAGGTCGAGATCCTCGTGAACGGAACGTCGCAGGGCACGCGCGAGCTGAACGCGCGCTGAAGGCCGGCTTCCCGAAGAGACTCTGCTCGATCGTCACTCCTGCTCGGACGAGTCGGTCCGCATGGCGAGAAGCTCGTCCCGAACGCGCTCCGCCAGCATCAAGAGCGCCAGCCGCCCTCCCATCCCGAACAGCATTCGGGTGATCGCGATGGGCACGCCGCCGCCGAGCACGTAGCCGACGCCCGACGCGGTCGCGAGGGTCGCATACGGGCGGTGCTCCAGCTGCGCACGTGCGACGCGTTCCAAATCACCGACCGCGCCTTCGAGCTCCGCGGTGAGCCCGTGGACGTCCTGGCGTACGCGTCGGCCCTTCGACCGGATCCGCTCCAAGCGGCCGCTGTCCCTGATCGCGGACGGCATGAGCGACCTCACCCGGCTCGGCGCAGGATGCGCCCGACCACGTACCCCACCGCGACGGCGCCGAGCAATGCCATGACCGGCCGCTCCTTGACGAGCCTTCTGAGCTCCGAGTCCACGCGCGCGAGCTGCACCGTCATGTCGTCGCCGACATCTTCCGCCATCTGCGCACCGCCGGGTGCGGCCGCTCCCGTGGTTGCCATGAGCCGTTCTCCTTTCATCGACGTCACCTCACCGTCGCCGTCCGCGTCACCACGCCATCAGCACGCCGATGACGACGCCGGCCGTCAGCCACATCGCCGGGCGCTCGGCGATCTGTCCGCCGAGTGTGATCTCGTGCTTCACCGCCGCCGTCAGCTCCTCGACCGCGTCACGCAGCTCCCCTTCGTCGCGCTCGATCGACTGCCGCAGCGCTGCCTTCGCGTCGAGCGGCGGCGTGCCGCTCGGAACGGGCTCCGCATCGAGCGCGTTCACGTCGGCTTCCTTCCGGCGATCGACGCCCCGACGGCCCCGAGCGCGAGTCCCGCGAGCACGTACGCGCCGGCGACGAGCACGATGCTCGCGGCAAGAGAGATGCGGGCGGCCAGGACGATGACGAGGGCCGCGGCGAGGCCCGTGAGTCCGAGGACGACGATCGATCCGGCAGCGAGCAGCAGAGCGCCGCCCTTGGCGAGTCGCTCGACGGTTTCCAGCGCCTCGAGGCGCATCAGCTCGAGCCGCTCGACGGCGATCCGCTGCGCCGCTTCGACCGCGCGCTCCACGACCGGGATCGCGTTCGGCTCGGATCGCGGGTGCACCCTCGGATCGGAACGGCGATCGTCGGCGGCAGTCAGAGCGCGATTCGCCATGGCGATCGCATGAGCAAGCGTCGTGCCCCGCGACGCTCTGTTTCGACGCGCCGATGAAGCTCGCGCGTTTCGTCCTGACGTCGATCTCACCGCAGCGAGCAACGCCGGCAAATCTTACAGCGTGTGTAGCGCTGACATGCTGCACCACGGACCCGCTCCGCGTTTTCCGGCGACCGCGCGGTGGCACGGATCATGCCCTGATCGACCCGCGTGGACGCGCGAACCTCATCGTCGGACAGTTCACTTGCCACGGAGGACGTCGACGCCGCCTGACGTCGAGAGAGGACGCACCCGGCATGGCACAAGCGGTCTTCGGCATCGCCGACAGCAAAACCCGCGCGGAACGGATCGTCGCCGATCTCCGCGATGCGGGGTTTCCGAGCGGCGCGATCTCGATCCTGTTCCCCGATCGCACGGGAACGCACGAGCTCCGGCACGACGCCCACACCAAGGCCCCGGAGGGAGCGTCGGCGGGGTTGGGAACGGGTGCGCTGCTCGGCGGTGCGCTCGGATGGCTCTCCGGCGTCGGCGCGATCGCCATCCCGGGCCTCGGGCCATTCATCGCCGCCGGCCCGATCCTCGCGACCCTGAGCGGCGTCGCGGCCGGTGCCGCCGTCGGCGGGATCACCGGCGCGCTCGTCGGCTATGCCGTCCCCGAGTTCGAGGCACAGCTCTACGAGGGCAAGCTCCGCGACGGCAACTATCTCCTCTCGGTGCACACCGAGAGCGTCGTGCAGCAGGCCCACGCGCGTGACATCCTCCGACGCAACGGGGCCTCCGACGTGTCGCAGCGCGAGGAGCAGCGGCTCTGACGACGCGCGTGCGGTCAGCGAGCGGGCGTGGGCGCGGCCTCGCAGCCGCGACGGCAATTCATGAGCCGCGTATTGCACTCACCGCCGCGCTTCGACTCCCGCACTTTGCATTGGTCGTAGGCGTTCGCGCACTGCAGCAGGCACGGTGACGAGCCCGCGGGCTCGCATGCGACGAAGAAACACTTGAGCGTCGCGAAGAATCCGCGCTCTGCGGGCGCCGGACGTGCCGCGGCCGTCGCCGCCGCTCCCTCCGGCGCCGGTTCGACGGCGGATTCGCTGCGAGTCGCGGCGCCGCTCGCGACCGGCTGCTCTCCCGCGCTCTCGGCGCGCTCACTCGCGCTGACGGCATGCTCGGCCGTGCCGGCGGCGCGCTCCTTCGGGGCGACGATGGGCGTCGGACCGATCGGCGCGGGCGCCGCGGCGCCTTCGACGCGGTTGCCGTGCAGCGGCGTCTTCGGTGCCGCAGCGGCCGCCCCTTCCGGTGATCCCGGTGCACCAGCCACCGGCGGCTCGGGCGGCTTCGGACACGCGTGCTCGCAGCGCAGGTCGTCGGCGGCGCAGTTGCCGCCGCGCTTGTTCGCGGCGAGACCGGTGCACTTCTTGTAGGTGTCGCGGCACGCCTCGACGCAACGCGCGTTGCTCATCGCGGTCGGCACCGCGGGCTCCTCGATCGTCACGTAGGGACACGCGTTCTTGCAGCGGACGGCGTCGATGTCGCAGCGGCCGTTCGCCTTCGAGCTCTCGTCGTGCTGACACTGCTCGAAGGTGAAGTTGCAGATCTCGAGGCACCTCTCGCTGCGCTGACGACGCGCTTCGGCAGCACTCGCCGCGTGCCCCGAGCCGAGCAGGACCGCTCCGACCACCACCGCCGCCACGATTCGCATGCGGGTCGCTACGTACCAGCGACGGTGGGGATCTACAAGCCGATGCGACGTGACGTGCCCGGGCGATCCGGCGGGCCGCGCCGCGATCGCGCCCCTCGGCTCAGGCCAGTACGACGCGGTCGAGGCGGAGCGCCTCGCCCACCGACCACGCCTGGAACGGGCAGCCGCGCGGCGCATGCGGCGGGTCGCCGTCGGCGATCTCCGACACGTGGCCGAGCCCGGCATCGTCGAGATGGCGCCAGAGCGGCACGAGAAAGCGTTCGCGCGCGGTACGCTTCGCTTCCGGCGTCGCGCCGCGGACGCGCACCCACGCCTCGACGAAGGCACCGAGAAGCCACGGCCAGACCGTCCCCTGATGATACGCGCCGTCACGCTCGCGAACGCCGCCGACGTAGCGGCCGACGTAGCTGGACTCACCGGGCGCGAGCGAGCGCAGGCCGAGCGGCGTCCAGAGACGCGCGGCGACGGCGTCGACGAGTCGACGCGCGCGCGCGCCTTCGAGCAGCGCCAGCGGCAAGCCGCCGACCGCGAAGATCTGGTTCGGACGAAACGCCACGTCGACCACGCCCGGTCGATGATCGCAATCGACGACGTCATAGAGCCCGCCCGCCTGGTCGTTCCAGAAGCGCGCCGTGAAGCTCGCGCGCCCGCGGGCGAAGCATTCCTGCCAACGTTCGGAGAAGCGGCTGCCGACGTGCAAGGCGTTCAGCCAGAGCGCCTGCACCTCGACGGGCTTGCCGATCCGCGGCGTCACGACCCAGTCGCCGACCTTGGCGTCCATCCAGGTGAGCTGCACTCCCGGCGCGCCGGCCGCGAGCAACCCGTCGCGGTCGCAGCGGATACCGAAGCGCGTGCCCTCGGCATAGCCGGTGAGGATCGCGTCGATCGCCGCGCGCAGGCGCTCCTGCTCGTCGCCGGGCACGAGCTCACCGACGCCGGCACGCGCCGCGACGTACTCGTGAGCGGCGATCACGTACCAGAGGGCCGCGTCGACCGCGTTGAACTCCGGGACGTCACCGCGGTCGGGAAAGCGATTCGGCAACATGCCATCGGAGACGGCGTCGGCCCATGCGAGGAGAATCGCACGCGCATCGTCGAAACGCCCGGTCGCGAGGCAGAGGCCGCGGAGCGCGATGAACGTGTCGCGGCCCCAATCGGTGAACCACGGATAGCCCGCGACGATCGTGCGACCGGCGCCGCGCGCGACGAGGTAGGCATCGGCACTCCGCTCGAGGCGGCTGCCGAACGCGGCGCGCCGCCGGCGCTCGACGGCGCGGAGCTCGCACGCGCGCACGGCCGCGGGGCGCGTCGCGTCGACGGGCTCGTTGCCGGCGACCGCGAAGATCAGCACCGCCTCGTCGCGATCGAGGTCGAAATGGAAGACGCCGGGCGCCGCGAGATCCTCGACGCAGTCGAGGCCGCGCGCCCGCTCCTCGGCGTAGAGGAAGTTGCGATACCAGTCCGGCGCGTGGAGGTAGCGGCCGTTGTGCGTCGCGACGACGGCAGGCACGCCCGCATACGGTTGCCAGCGGACGCGCTCGCCCGCGACCTCGGCCGTGAAGTTGCCGCTCGGATTCTCGTGATGCAGGGCGTGATAGTCGCGCCCCGACAGGAACGGCCGGACGCCGAGGGTCACCGGGGCGAGCGGCCCCGGCTCGAGCGCGGGCCCGCGCGCCACGAGCCGCCATGCCACCAGCACGACGGTGGCACCGTGGCGCGCGACGATCTCCTGCTCGATCACGGTTCCGTCGTCGAGCCGATAGGTCCAGTGCGGCCACGGCTCGGGCGAGAAGTCGACCAGTCGCCGCGCCCCGTCGGGATGCAGCACGTCCGGGGCATACCGCTGCGAGCTCAACGCCTCGCGCCGCTCGCCGACCGACACCCAGGCGTCGAAGCCGTTCACGAGCACGACGCGGCCGGTCGGCGGCGTCGTCGCCGGCAGCAAGAGCGCGTGATAGCGGCGCGTCCGCGCGCCGCACACGGTGCCGCTCGCGAAGCCCCCGAGCCCGTCGGGCTCGAGCCATTCCGCGTCGTCAGGATACGGCGATGACATTCTTGATGGCCTCGGCGGGCGCCGCGAGCAGCTGCCCGGCATAGGCGTCGATCGGGAAGCGACCGGTGACGAGCGATGCCACCGCCTGCGGCCAGCGCGCCTTGAAGAGGGCGAGGTCGCTGATCGCGCCCTCGAAGTCCGCGCGGCTGGCGTTCACCGAGCCGAGCACGATCTGATTCTTCAGCACGAGGTTCCGCATCAGCAGATCGGTGTCGACCTGGATGGGCGCGCGCCGTCCGGGCACGCCCGTGAAGACGAAGATGCCGTTGGTCCCGAGCACCGTGAGCACGTCGAACGCGAGCGTCGACGCGCCGGTCGCCTCGTACACCACGTCGATCGCGCCGATCGTCCGCGGCAGCGCAGCGACGTCGGTGGTCTCGGCCTCGACGAACGTCGCACCGATGTCGCGCACGATGCGGGCGCGCAGGCTGTCGCCGCCGCCCCGCGAGTAGACGAAGGTCTCGAAACCGGCCGCGGCGAGGGCCATGGCGCCGAGGAGCCCGACGGGACCGGCCCCGAGCACGACGGCGCGATGACACCTCCCCTCTTTCCCGCCGCTCGCCGGGCACGCCCACGGGAGGCGCTGCTGTACGAGCTGCACCTGCGCGAGCGCCTTCTCGGCGATCGTGAGCGGCTCGACGAGCACGCCGACGTCGCGAAGCGCGCGCGGTACGACGTTCATGTAGCGCTGATCGTCGACGACCCACTCCGTCATGAAGCCGTGGCGCTCCTTGATGCCGCGCTCGGTGTAGTCGCCGGTGAAGCAGAAGTCCTGGCGGCCCGCGGTACACGCGAGGCAATCGTCGTGCGGACACGGCCGACGGACCATCGGCACGACGAGCTCGCCGACGGCGACCCGCGTGACCCCGGCTCCGACCTCCACGACCTCGCCGAGCGACTCGTGGCCGATCACGAGATGGTCGCTTCCCACGGGGGGAGTGCCGTACTTGAACGTGCAGAGCTCCTTGTCGGTCCCGCAGATGCCGACGTCGAGCACGCGCACGCGGACGTCGGTCGGCGACGCGAGCCGCGGCTCGGGAGCGTCGATGAGCTTCACGGCGTGGGTTCCGGGAAATATCGCGACCGCTTTCATGGTATGCGCTCCTCTCGAGCTCGTTCGATCACTTCATCCGCGTCGGGCGACGCGCTGGGACGACGCGGCCGCCTTCGCTTCCGCGTCCTGGGCTTCCCGTCGCGCCAAGTATTCGATGCCGCGTACCGCCAAGGCGGTCCACCCGGTCTGGTGGCTGGCGCCGACCCCGCGCCCGGTGTCGCCGTGAAAGTACTCGTGGAAGAGCACCAGATCCTTCCACGCGGCGTCGTCCCGGAAGCGCGGATCGTCGCCGTGACACGGCCGGCGCCCGCTCGCGTCCGGCAAGAAGAGCGCGGTCAGTCGGCGCGCGAGCTCGCGGGCGACCTCGGAGAGGTTCATGTAGCGACCCGAGCCGGTCGGACACTCGATCTGCAGCGAGTCGCCGTAGAAGTGGTGGTAGCGTTCGAGCGCCTCGACCAAGAGATAGTTGAGCGGCATCCAGATCGGTCCGCGCCAGTTCGAGTTGCCGCCGAAGAGCCCGGTGTTCGACTCGCCCGGCGTGTACTCGACGCGGTGCTCTTCGCCGCCCGCCTGCAGCACGAAGGGATGGTCGCGGTGAAAGCGCGAGAGCGAGCGGATGCCGTACGGCGACAGGAACTCGTTCTCGTCGAGGACGTACTTGAGCACGCGCTCCAGACGGTCGCGGGACGGAATCGCGAGCAGGCGATGGCCGTGGCCGTGATCGCCGGGGGACTCGAAGTACGAGATGTAGCGCGCGAGGTCTTGCCGGTTCTGAATGAACCAACGCATGCGCTTCTCGAAGCCCGGCAGGCTGTCGACGACCTCGGCCTCGAGGTTCTCCGCCGCGAAGAGCGGGATGATGCCGACCATCGAGCGCACCCGGAGCGGGATGCTGCCGCCCTCGAGGTGCAGCTGGTCGTAGTAGAAGCCGTCCTGATCGTCCCAGAGACCGTTGCCACCGAGGCTGTTCATGGCGTCGACGATCGCGATGAAGTGCTCGAAGAACTTCGACGCCAAGTCCTCGCAGGCCGGGTTGTCGCGTGCGAGCTCGATCGCCATCGACAACATGGTCGTGCAGTAGAAGGCCATCCATGCCGTCCCGTCGGCCTGCTCGAGATGGCCGCCGGTCGGGAGCGGCCGCGAGCGGTCGAACACGCCGATGTTGTCGAGGCCGAGGAAGCCGCCGCTGAAGAGATTCTTCCCTTCGACGTCCTTCCGGTTCACCCACCACGTGAAGTTGAGGAGGTGCTTCTGGAAGATGCGGGAGAGAAAGAGGCGATCCCGCGCCCCGCGCGCGCCCGTCATCTTGTAGATGCGCCACGCCGCCCACGCCGACACCGGCGGGTTCACGTCCGAGAAGGCCCACTCGTAGGCGGGACACTGGCCGTTCGGGTGCGTGTACCACTCGCGCGACATCAGCACGAGCTGCTCCTTGGCGAAGTGCGGGTCGATGTTGGCGAACGGGATCGTGTGGAACGCGAGATCCCACGCCGCGTACCACGGGTACTCCCACTTGTCGGGCATCGAGATGATGTCGCGATTGTAGAGATGCAACCAGTCGTGGTTGCGGCCCGTGCGGCGCGCCGCGGGGGGCGTCGGCTGCGCCGGGTCGCCGTCGAGCCAGTCCCGCACGACATAGTGGTAGTACTGCTTGCTCCAGAGGAGCCCCGCGTAGCCCTGGCGCACCACGTGCAGCTCGTCGGTCCCGAGGGTCGTCGGGGCGCGGGCCGCGTAGAACGCGTCGGCCTCGCGGATGCGCTCGTCCACGATGCGTTCGAAGTCACGGCCGAACGGCGTCCGCGGCGCCTCGTCGGTCGACGCGAGCCGCACGCGCACCGTCACGCTGCCGCGCGCGGGGACGTCGAGCCGGTAGTGCGCGGCGACCTTGGTGCCGAATCCCGCCGGGTTCACGGCGTCGCGCCGGCCGTCGATCACGAAGGCGTGAAAGGCGTCCTTGACGTATGCGGCGGCGCTCGGGCCGCCGAAGAGCCGCTCGCAATTGGTCTCGTTCTCGGTGAAGAGGAGCTCGGGCGTGCGGCCGTCGTGCGCCTCGGCCCAGAGGCGCATGCCTTCGAGGGACGGATGCTCGACCGCGACCACCCCGTCCTTCACCTTCCGGATCTTGCCCTTCGGCCAGTAGCCTTCGCCGGTCCGGCCCCACGACCACGTGTTGCGGAACCACAGCGTCGGAAGGAGATCGAGCCGCGCCGCCTCGGGACCCCGGTTCGTGACCGTGATGCGCACGAGGATGTCGTTCGGGCCGGCCTTCGCGTATTCGACGGCGACGTCGAAATAGCGGCCGTCGTCGAAGACGCCGGTGTCGGCGAGCTCGTACTCCGGATCATGGAGCCCGCGGCGACGGTTCTCGGCGACGAGATCCGCATACGGAAACGCCGCCTGCGGGTACTTGTAGAGCGCCTTCATGTACGAGTGGGTGGGGGTCGAGTCGAGGTAGAAGTAGTGCTCCTTCACGTCCTCGCCGTGATTGCCCTCGGGACCGGCGAGGCCGAAGAGGCGCTCTTTCAAGATCGGGTCGCGGCCGTTCCAGAGCGCGATCGCGAAGCAGAGCCGACACTCGCGATCGCAGATGCCGAGCAGCCCATCCTCACCCCAACGATACGCGCGGCTACGCGCGTGATCGTGCGGGAGGTAGTCCCAGGCGGTGCCGTGCTCGGAATAGTCCTCGCGCACGGTGCCCCATTGACGCTCGGAGAGGTACGGCCCCCAGCGCTTCCAGTTGCGGATGCGTTGCGCGTCTTCGTCGAGGCGCGTCGCCTCGGCCATGGCGGTAGTGTCCACTCGAGTCTCTCCTAGCGTGCGAGCACGATCGCTTCAGGGCGTGAGCACGCGCAATGCGTGCCCGTCGGGATCCCGTACCATCGTCGCCGCCGAAAAGCCGAGCGCCGGGTCGGTGAACGTCACCGCGCTCGGCGACACGAACGCGACGCGGGCGGCGCGCAGGCGCGCCGCGGCCGCGCCGAGATCGGCCGTCGCCACGCTCGTCTCCCAATGCGCGAGGTCGTTGGCGGCGAGGTCGGCCGGCGCCGGCTTCCCGCCGCGCGGCGCCAAGTATTCGAGCAACTCGATCCCGGGACCGCTGCGGGCGCGGAGGCCGGTGATGCGGAGGTGGGCGCCGGCGACGTTGTTCAAGTGCGCTTGCTCCGGGCCGTAGTTCTCGCTCGAGCCCGCGACACGGAGGCCGAGCACGTCGCGATAGAACCTGAGGCTCCGGGCGGTGTCCCCGACCACGATCGCCGTGTGATCGATGCCCTGGAAGAGCGGGCACGGGCGGTCCCCGGTCGACGGGCGCGGGGGCACTCCGCGACCGGCGTCGCATTGCCAGCGCGGATCGCCCTTGCCGGGCGGGAAGTGGATCGCCTCCAGGACGTGCCCGTCGGGATCCTTGAAATAGAAGGCTTCGATGCCGCCCGCATTCGGGTTCCAATCGGGCAGACGTTGCGGCCCGGTCGAGGCGTGCTCGACGTGATGCGCACGCAGATGCGCGTAGGCGCGCGCCATGTCGCTGGTCACGATCGCGACGTGCTGGAACGTGCGGTCGTTGCTGCGCGTGCCCGGCGGGATCGGTCGGCCGCGCGGCGCCAGATAGTCCGTGAGCTCGATCGTCTCGTCGCCGAGCCGCATCCGTGCCACCCGCACGCGCACGCCGAACACGCCCTCCAGCTGCTCCACGTCCGCCCCCGTCACCTCGACGTCCGATACTAGCGTGAAGCCGAGCACACGGGAGTAGAAATCGACGGCGCGGTCGACGTCCGCAACGGTCATCCCGACCGTGGTGACGGCGGTGACGAGGGGCAGCTCGCCCGGGCGGGTGGGCGCGACGACGCGCGGCGCGCACGACGCCGCGAGCCCCGTCACCAGCACCGCGATGGCCGCGAGGCGACGGCGTCGCGCAGGGAGTGGGGGGCGTGGCATCACGGCTCTTCGATGCCGAGGGCCGCTCTGCGATGCAGGCGGACGGGGGACGAAGATGCTACACCCCGCCCATGCCGTCGCTCGCGGAACGCCTGCATGCGCTCTTCCCGGACGCCTCGGGGGTGAGTCGGAAGGACTGGCTCGCGCGCGGCCGGGTGACCGTCAACGGCACGATCGTCCGCGACGGTCGCACGCCGGTCGCCGAGACCGACCGCGTGCGGCTCGGACCCGAGACCGTCGCCCGGGTCACGCTTCCCCATCCACTCCAATTGGTGCACGAGGACGACGCGCTGCTCGTGATCGAGAAGCCCGCCGATCTATTGACGATCGCGACCGCGACCCAGCAGGAGCGTACCGCCTACCGCATGGTGTACGCCTACCTCGCATCGAAGCGCCCGCCGGCGCGGCCGTTGATCGTCCACCGGCTCGATCGCCAGACCTCGGGCTTGCTGGTGCTCGCGAAGTCGGTCGCGGTGAAGCGCGAGCTCCAGCAGCAGTTCGCCGCCCGCACGGTCACCCGCGCGTACGTCGCGATCGTGGAAGGCCGCGTCACGCACGACTCCGGCACCCTCGAGGATCGCATCGTCCAGAGCAGCGCGCTCCGTGTCCGACGCGCGCGCGCCGACGAAGAAGGCGCGCGGCTCGCGGTGACCCGCTATCGCGTGCGCGAGCGCGGCCCGGCCACGACCGTCCTCGACGTCACGCTCGGGACCGGGCGGCGACACCAGATCCGCGTCCAGCTCGCCGCGCTCGGCCACCCGGTCGTCGGCGACCGCACCTACAACGCCGCGACGGACCCGATCCGCCGTCTCTGCCTCCACGCCACGGCGCTCGGCTTCATCCACCCCGCCACCCACGAGCACGTACGCTACGAGAGCCCCGTCCCACCGGCATTCGCGCGCGCGCACCGTCGGCGCTGAGATTCTCGGCTCGGCCGAGCGCGCGGCCACGGCCGCGCCATCACCCCCGCCCGGACGGCGACCCGGCGCGGGCGGACGCTATCGCACAGCGGAAAATGCAGCGCTTCCGGTTGTGATGGTGCAGCTTGGCGCAGCGGACCACGCACGCCGCGCCGCCCCGCAGGTAGAGCTCCGCGGCGGCGAGCATGCCGAGCGGCGGGGCCACGAAATAGATCCACAGTGCCGACCAGACGTGCGCGGGCCAGGCCGACGCCAGCGTACGCGCCGGATTCATGCTCATACCGGAGAACGGCGCCTCGAAGACGATGTAGAGCGCGACCAGCGCCCCGGCGCAGAGCGGTGTATACCGCGACCACGCGGGACGATTGCCGACGACGAGGACGGCGCCCATCATCACGAACGAGATCGCGACCTCGGCGACGAATGCCGCGCCGTCACCGGCTGGACCCGGCGTCGTGACGACGTAGTTGACGTCGGGATGCGCGACGGGCGCGCCCAGCGCCCATGCCGAGAGCGCGACCCCCGCGAGCCCGCCCGCGAACTGCGCGGCGACGTAGAACGCCGCATCCCACGGCGCGACCTTCCCGAGGCGGAAGAACGTGAGCGTGAACGCGGGATTCAAGTGGCCCCCCGACTGCTGGCCGAAGGGCGACGACACGATCGCGACGGCGGTGGCCCCCATCGCGGCACCCATCACGACGCGGCGGGCGAAGGCACCGGGCAGCCACGCCACGACCGGCGACGACGGATGTCCGAGCATCGCTCCGAACACGCACGCGGACACCATGAACGCGCCGAGCTCGGCCGCCTCCATGAGATACTCGGGCCAATGGCGCGCGAGCGCGTCCCGCATCACGCGTTGGATGCCGGACGCGTGCCGGGGGTCGCGGTGGCAAACGCCCATTCGGTGCGATAGCGCGGTCGGATGGCGGGTGCGCGATGACCGCACGGACGCGGCCGAACGCCACGGGATTCGTGAGCGCGGCGTTGCTCGGGCGCTGCGCCGCTGCGCTCGTCGCCATCGTGGCGCTCGGCGCCCTGATCCGCACGGCGGGCGGCGAGATCCCCCGCTTCGCGGCCTGGGTCGGCGCTCGGGGAGGATGGGCCCCGCTCGCGTACGTCGCCGGCTACGCGCTCCTCACCGTGGGGTTCGTGCCGGGAGCATTGCCGACGATGGCGGCCGGGGTCGTCTTCGGGCTCGTCCCGGGCACGCTCTACGCGTTCGTCGGCGAGACCCTCGGAGGGATCCTCGCCTTCCAGCTGGCGCGATCGGTGGCACGGCCGTGGATCGAGCCCCGACTCGCGCGATCGCTCCGGTTCGCGGCGCTCGACCGGGCGATCGCGGTCGAAGGTCGCCGTATCGTCTTCATGCTGCGATTGTCCCCGGCCGTGCCGTTCAACGTGCTGAACTACGCGCTCGGGCTCTCGACGATTCGCTTCGCCGACTACGTACTGGCGTCGATCGGCATGCTGCCGGGCGCCCTCCTCTACGTGTACTACGGCAAGATCGTCGGCGACGTCGCCGTGCTCGCGAGCGGCGCGACGGTGCCCCACGACGGCGTGTACTGGGCGGCGACGCTCGGCGGGCTCGCGGCGACGATCGCGGTGAGCGTCGTGCTCGCCCGCATCGCCACCCGCGCGCTCCGCGCCGCGAGCATCGTCGCAGAGCCCGCGGGCGCGCTCGCCGACGGGCAGCGACGCGCTTCCTAGCGACGCCGGCGAGCCGCGAGAATCGCCTGGACGAGATCCTCGGGCATCTCGGCCGCGGCGCGCTCGTCGTCACGGGCGCCGAACGTCTTGCCGAGTCGCACCGCCTCCCGATAGCTCCGCAGATAGACGGCGCAGTCGCGGCACTCCGCCAGATGCATCTCGAACGCCGTGCGCTCGGCGGCGGGCAGCACGTCGTCGAGATACTCCATCACGAACGCCACGAGCTCGCGGCACGTGAGATCGCGGGGCTTGGAATCGGCGTCGTCCATTCGGCTCGCGGGCAGAGACCCCCGTAACGCCTTGGATGCCGTCCGGGAGAATCGGTTGCGGGAGCGTGCGCGCTGCGTGGCGTGCGCTTCGGCACATCAGACGCTTGACTACGCACATCAAACCGGGAAAGACAGCGCCCGCATCGCTCTCCGCGCATGGCGAATCCCACCGGACAAGAGATGCGCGAGGCCGTCTCCATCGTCGCCGAGCGCATGGGCTACGGCAGGCTGTACGAGCGCCTGGTGCAGCTGAACGCATTCGTGTCGCGCAAGCGCCCGCCGACACCCGCGATTCTCGCCGACCGCCTCTACAACTTGAGCGGGGGCTTGCGCCGCCAGGTTCCGGCGACGATCGCGTTCCACACCGTCTGGGCGGAATGCATCGGGCGGAGCATCGGCGAGGAGCACGACAAAACGCTCGAAGGCATCGCCGAGCGCATCAACGCCACGCTCACCTCCGACGAGCAGGCCATCCAGCCCGAGAAACACACCGAGCTCGATGCCGCGCTCGGCGAGTACGAGCGCGTCCTGGTGGGCGCCGTCGGCCCGGCCGCGGCCCGGCTCGACATGATCATGAAGGCCGTGCCCGCCGTTGCAGAGACCGTGCGAGCGCGTCCGCTCGCTACCGCCGCGCCGGCCGCCGAAGCCGAGCCGGGCTAGTGCATCGCATCCGCGTCGGCGCCGTCGAGCTCGCGTACGACGAGGTCGGCGACGGGGAGGTCGTCGTGTTCCTCAGCGGCACGAGCCTCGATCGGACGGTATGGGGTCCGCAGGTCGCTGCATTCGCCGACCGCTATCGCTGCATCACGATCGACAACCGCGACGTCGGCGAAAGCACGCAGGTGACGGCCCCGTACACGCCGCGCGACATGGCCGCGGACGTCGACGGCCTGCTCGCGGCGCTGGATCTCCCGGCGGCGCACGTCGTCGGACACTCGCTCGGCGGCGCCGTCGGCCAGGAGCTCGCCCTCGCGTCTCCGGATCGCGTGCGCACCCTGACGCTCGTCGGCAGCTGGGCCCGGAACGACGAGTACACGCGCGCCCTCTTCCGCACGTGGAAGCGCCTCCGTGCCGTGCTCGAGCCGGCCGCCTTCCTCGAAGCGATCCTCCTCACCGGCGTCGGCCACACCTTCCTCAACACGATCGGCGTCGACGCGATGGTGCAGCTCTTCCTCGCGGCGCCGCATCCGCAA
The DNA here is from genome assembly GCA_963774015.1 of uncultured delta proteobacterium. GTDB lineage: Bacteria > Desulfobacterota > Binatia > UTPRO1 > UTPRO1 > UTPRO1. The sequence continues at coordinate 40,035 of CAVZDH010000008.1, read as the reverse complement.
TCCGCCGAGGCCTATTGTCGTCAAGTGGACGCCGACCTCGCGCACGACACGCTCGATCGGCTCGGCAAGATCCAGCCGCCGACGCTGGTGATCAGCGGCGACGAGGACAAGATCTTTCCGTCGCACCACGCGCATCAGCTCGCCGGCGGCATCGGCGCCGAGTCGATCGTGATCGCGGGGGCCGGACACTGCGCGGCGATCGAAAACCCGCCGGCCGTGAACGCGGCGCTCGAGGCGTTCTTCACGTCGCATTGATTCGGGCACGTCCCCCGGGGCTTGGGCGCTGACGTCGCCCGAATCCTCGCTCCGCGGTCATGGACGCCGGGCGCGAAGGGGGCGCGTCGCGGTGGCGAGTCGCGCCTGGGTCGGCGGCCGGCGGAACACGACGAGCCCGTCACAGGACTGAGTCGCCGCGCGCAGCAGCTCGTCGACGTCGAGGAGCGCGCTCGCGCGGCCGAACCGCTGGCGCACGGGCGGCAATACGCCGACGGGGATGCGGCGGAGGCCGGCGTCGTACTGGAGGGCACGGCGGAGCTCGGCGCCGGCGACCCCGGGGCTTTCGACGTCGACGAGGAACGCGCACGGGCGTAGACCGAGTGCGACCAGTTGCAGCGCGGCTCGCCCGTGACGCGCGCACAGCACGTCGGCGCCCTTTGCCTCGAGCTGGTCACGGACCGCGTCACGGGCGCCGGTCTCGTCGTCGACCAGGATCACCGTGTGGCGATGGCCTCGCATTGCCTCGACCATAGGCGCCCGAACGAACGAGAACGAGTGGCACCGATTCGGGAACTGCATCTTGCGAAGTCCTGTGCTAGGCGGTCGAGGTTCCACAGCCTGCGAGCCCGCGACTCATGACGACACCCGAAATGACCGATCACCTCGTCATGCTCGCGGAGATGGGGCGAGAGGACCAGGTGCAGGACGCCCTGCGTCGCCTGCATCCGGCCGACGCGGCGGAGCTTCTCGACGCGATCGAGGAGGACGACGTCCGAGCGCGCCTCTTCGCTCACCTCGATACCCCCCGCGCGGCCGCCGTAATGAGCCTCCTCGGGGACCAAGCGCGCGAAACCCTGCTCGACACGTTGCCCGAGACGCGCTTGCGCTCGTTCTTGACCGCCCTCGAGTCCGACGACGCCGCCGACCTGCTCGCCGAGCTCCCGCGCGCCCAGGTCGAGCGCCTCCTCCAGGCCATTCCGCCTCGCCTCTCGGCCGACGTCCGCGACCTGCTCCGCTACGACGAGGAGTCCGCCGGCGGCATCATGCAGCGCGAGTTCATCGCGGTGCCCGCCGACGCGACCGTCGACGACGCGATCGACACGGTGCGCCGGCGCGCGGCCGACGTGCCCGACATCCACAACCTCTTCGTCGTCGACGAGCAGCAGAAGCTCGTCGGCGTCCTGCCGCTCCGGTTCCTGATTCTCGCGAACCCGCGCACGCCACTGCGGAACGTCATGCAAGCGAACCCGATCACCGCGCACACCGGCATGGACCAAGAAGCGGTGGCGACGTTGTTCAGCAAGTACGACCTCCTCTCGCTTCCGGTGGTCGACGCGGCGGGCCGACTCGTCGGCCGCATCACGGTCGACGACGTCGTCGACGTCATCGAGGAGGAAGCCTCCGAGGACATCTACCGCTTGGCGGGCCTCGGCGACGAAGCCTCGGTCCACGAGTCGGTGCGCGACTCGGTACGGCGACGCCTGCCGTGGCTCATCATCAACCTCGGCACCTGCTTCCTCTCCGCCGCCGTCGTCGCCCTGTTCGAGGGCACGATCCGCAACGTCGCGATCGCCGCCGCCTTCATGACGATGGTCGCCGGCAGCGGCGGGAACGCCGGCGTGCAGACGTTGACCTTGGTCGTGCGTGGCCTCGCGCTCGGCGAGCTCACGTTCCTGAACGCACGGCGCGTGATCGCCAAGGAGTTCCTGGCCGGCGCCCTGAACGGCATCGCGCTCGGGATCATCGCCGCCGGCTTCGCCTACCTTTGGAAGGGCGTGCCGATGATCGGCTTCGTGGTCGCGGTCGCGATCATCGGCGATCTCTGCATCGCGTCGCTCGTCGGGGTCTTGATCCCGCTCGGTCTCAAGCGGTGCGGCATCGATCCGGCGGTGGCCTCCGCCGTCGTGCTCACGACGTTCACCGACTGTTGTGGGTTCTTCTTCTTCCTGGGCCTGCTCTCGCTCTGTCTCCGGTGAGCGCCGTACAGGATTCGTCCGCGACCGCACATTCGTGAACGCGTCGCGCCGCGCGCTGCGATATTTCGCATGTGATTTCGCGGTACGAGGCGTTGGCCTGCTTCCTGCTCACTCCCTCCGGCATCACAACCTTGCAGCCCAAGGAGGGGCGGATGAGCCAGCACAAGATGGTCGAGGGAACGCGGAAGCCGGCAAAGCGGTTGCTCGCGACGGGACGCAAGATCAACGGCACGTGGGAAGTACGGACGTTCCTCCGTCTCGGTGCCGCCAACGCGACCGCCGGCACCGAAACCTTCTGGGAGCGCTGGCGCTGGAGCAGCCGTCACGCAAGCTGACCTCACTCCGCGGTCGGAGGCCCATCGGAGCATTCGGGCGCGCAAGCGCCCGAAGCGCACGGGCGAAGTCGAAAAGACGAGGACCGCGGATTCACTCCGCGGTCGGAGGCCCATCGGAGCATTCGGGCGCGCAAGCGCCCGAAGCGCACGGGGGCGAAATCGAAAAGACGAGAGGGCGCGCCCGAGTGAGCCGCACGGGGGAGAACTCGCGCGGGCGTCGGCGACCGATGGGTACAGGCGGCCGAACGACACGCGCGCGCCCTGTCGTAACTACTGCACGATGCCCTTGCGAACGGCGAAGCGCACGATCTCCGCGGTATTGTGCAGGTCGAGCTTCTCCATGACGTGCTTGCGGTGACTCTCGACCGTATTGATGCTGAGCGAGAGGATGCGCGCGATCTCCTTGTTGGTCTTGCCTTCGGAGATGAGCTGCAACACTTCACGCTCGCGACCGGTCAGGCGCGAGAGCGCGTCCTCGGCGGGGGTCGTTCCCGATTCGTTGAGATACCCGGCGAGGAGCACCTTCGATACCGAGGGGCTGAAGTAGGATCCGCCGCGCGCGAGGGACTTCACGGCCTTGATGAGATCGAGATCCTCCGAGTCCTTGAGTAGGTAGCCCTTCGCCCCCGCCTTGAGGCCTTGCCGCACGTAGACGTCGTCGGAATGCATCGAGAGGATGAGGACGCTCACGCCCTCGGTGCCCTTCATGATCTGGCTCGTCGCCTCGATACCGTTCAAGCCCGGGAGGCCGATGTCGATGACGACGACGGTCGGTCGCAGACGCTTCGCGGCCTCGACTGCACCACGACCATCTCCGACCTCGCCGATGATCTCGATTTCCGGATCCGACTCGAGAATCTTTCGCAAGCCTTGGCGGACGACCGTATGATCTTCCGCGAGCAGGACACGCGTTTTCGCCATCGTTCAAGCCTCCCGACCGTCGCCGTGGGTGGACGACTCCCTCACGCGATGACGTGAGCGCTGGTCAGGCTAAACCGCGGAGATTGCGGATTCAAGGAAGACTCCTCCTCACGTCAAGTCGAAGAGCAGGACGGAGAGGACCCCTCCACGAGCATTCGACCCCGCGCGAGCGAGCACGAGGCCTCCGGAAGCGTGCCGAATTGGCGCTATCGTGGGCGCCGCGACGGGAGCCCTAGGGAACCTCTGCACAGGTGGCTCCCGGCTACGAAGCGCGATCCATCCCCGATCGACGGCGGCGCGACGCCCTCGGCCTATCGTTCAGATACGCGGTCGGGCTTCGCGCCTTGCGCTCGGGGCGGCTCGCACTGCTCGCTCGGAACCCATCTGTGCAGAGGTTCCTAGTCCTCGGTGGTCAGGTCCCCGTCGTCCACGAGCCGCTCCTCCTCGAACTCGTCGAGATTCGGAGCTTCAGCCTCGTGCTCCGTCGACGTGATCCCGAGCGCGAGGGTTTGCTGTACCTCGTGTACGTAGACCGTCTCGGCGGGACGACGCTCGAGGTCGGCGAGCTGCGTCTGCAGACGGGCGATCGTCGCCTCGCGCTCCGCAAGCTGACGCTCGAGTTGCATCGCTCGGAGCTCATGATGGCGGAGGAGACCGATCTCTCGTACGGCGTCGGTCAGGCGTCGCTCGAGTCCGCCCCGCTCGCGCTGGAACTTGTGCTTGAGCGCCACGATCTCGGCGTTGTCGACGACGGCGCTCGCCGCCGGCTTCGCGGTCGGACGCTTCGGAGGGGCGGACCGGACGGGCTTGGAACGTCGCGGTGCGGCCGCCTTCGGCTTCGTGACGATTCTGGGCTTCGCGACGGCTTTCGACTTGGCGGCCGTCCGCGCCTTCGCCGACGACGTTCCGCCCTTCACCGCCGGTCGCGGCGCCGACCGCTTCGCGGTCGTGTGCTTTCCGGCGCGGCCGCGAGCGGTAGCCTTGCCGCGCGTCACGGCGGCGCGCCCTCCCTTGCTGCGCTTCGTGGTCGCCATTGCTCGCCTCCTCAACGCGCGTAGAGCTCCGGCTCACCGAGCGGGCGCGTGCGCCAGCGCTTGTGTGTCCAGAGCCAGTGATCGGGATGGGTGCGGATCATCGATTCGAGTACGGCCGTGCAGCGTTGCGTGAGCTCGCGCGCGGCAAAATCGCGGTCCTCGATACTCGGAAACTCCACGCGAGGCAAGAAAACGATGCGATGATGCGCGCTCGCTCCGTCGCGCACGAGAAAGACGGGAAAGATCGGCGCCTCCGTTCGGAGCGCGATGCGCGCGAGCCCGTCGCTCGTGCTCGCCGCGAGGCCGAAGAAGTCGACGAAGACACCGGCGCGCCGCGATTGATTCTGATCGAGCGGCAGCACGACGATCGCGCGCTCCTTGAGCGCGCGCAGGACCGCGCGGGCGGCCTCCTGCTTCCGGAAGAGGCGCGTGCCGCCGCCGCTCCGCAGTCGCTCGACGTAGCCGTCGACCAACGGGTTCTTGATCGCCTGATGCACGAGCGACACCGGGTGGCCGAGCAGACCGTACGCGTACGCGAAGAGCTCCCAGTTCCCGAAGTGGCCCGTCAGCACCAAGATCCCCTGCGAGGCGAGGTGCGGCTGAATCTCCTCCGTCCAGATGCGATCGTCGGCGAAGCGGATCGTGTCGCGGACGTTCGTCGCGTTCAGGTCCGCGAGGTGCGCACACTCCGCGATCATCCGTCCGAGGTTGCGATAGCTCGCGACCAGGATGGCCGCACGCTCGGCATCGGCCTTGTCGGGAAACGCGATCGCGAGATTGGTGAGGCCGATGCGCCGGAGCGGACGCGCGACGCGGATCACCAGCGCCGCGACGCTCGCCGCGAGTCGCATCGCGACGGGGAGCGGCAAGGTCCCGAGCACGCCGGTAACGAGCCGGAGCCCGAGATACTCGAGCCGATGCCGGAGCCGCGGTCGCCGCCGACGCGTGCGCGCCACGGATCAGGACGCCGTGGCGTCCGACAGCGAGAAGCCGAACCGCTCGCGCTCCTTGAGCTCCAGATCCGCGACCACGCGCCGATCCACCTCACGATAGCGCGCCAGCAGGCCGTCGACGCGCGTGCCGCCGTCGGGGCCCGCGATCTCGCGGAGCTTGTGCTCGATCCACGCGAGATGCCACTTCTCGTCCTTCGTCACCTCGTGCAGCACGGCGCTCGTCTCGGCGTCGACGTCGGCCGTGCCGGCATGGGTGCGGTAGCGCGCGAGGGCGCGCTCTTCGACGACGATCGTGAGGGCGAGCAACTGCTCGAGCGTTCGGGGCACGCCGACCTCGAGCCCGATCCGACGTTGGTAGCCGTCGTCGACCTTCTCCGGCATGCCACCGAGATCGGTGATGCGCTTGGTCCAGAGCCACGCGTGTCGCACCTCGTCCTCGAGATGCTTCGTGAGCTTCACCTGCGCGTCGGCGTCGTCCATGCGCTGGAGCAGCTTCAGGAGCAGCGTCGCACCGCGAAGCTCCGCATCGCGGTAGTAACTGAAGAGCGTCACCAGTCGCGCCTCGCGGGACATCTGGCCGCTTATAAGTGAGGAGGTTCCGCGAAACAACCGCCGCTCTGCGTCACTCGCGCTGTATCGATCTGGTGCGGAAAATTCTTGAACGCCGATTCCGATCCGTGTTAATCGCGACCGCGTTTCGGCGTCCGCGCGAGCTCGGTCGCGTGGGCGAGGCTCTACTCAGGAGGATCTCGTGCCCACTGGAAAAGTGAAGTGGTTCAACGCGCAAAAGGGATACGGCTTCATCACCGGCGACGACGGTCAGGACGTGTTCGTACACTACTCCGCGATCAACGGCACCGGCTTCCGGTCCCTCCAAGAGGGCGAGAGCGTCACCTTCGAGGTCGCGCAGGGTCCGAAGGGGCTCCAGGCCGCGAACGTCACCAAGCCCGGCTGATCCCCACGTCGTACCGTCGCGCATCACCTCCCGCGACGATCATCACCGAAATTCGATCAAGACCTTGCATTGCGTGCTCGGGCGTTCGAGTGCCCGGAAGGCCTCGGGGACGTCCGCGAGATCGATCACGTCGGTGACGAGCGGGGTGACGTCGATGGCCCGCGTCCGCAGAGCCTCGAGCGCCTCGGCGAACTCGGCGCGGCTGTAGGCGAGCGCGAACGCCAGCTCGAGCTCTTTGGTGATGGCGACGAGCGGAAAGATCTCGTCGGTCTCCGCGCAGACACCGAGGACGACGATGCGACCGTGAATCCCGGCGAGGAGCATCGCCGCGTTGATCGTGCCCTTCACCCCGACGCATTCGAAGACGACGCCCGGTTCCACGGCGGCGAGCGTCCGCATCGCCGCCGCCGGGTCCTGCGCATTGGGATCGACCACGACGTGCGCACCGAGCCGCGTCGCGAGCTCGCGTCGTCCCGGCGACGGGTCGGACGCGACGATCGCACGCGCGCCCGCGCGCCGCGCCCACAGCAGCGTGACCACGCCGATCGGCCCCGCGCCCATCACCACGCATGCCGTCTCCGGCCCGACGCGGCCGAGGCGGACGCCGTGAAGGCCGACCGCGAGCGGCTCGACCAGCGCCGCCTCGCGCATGCCGACCCCGTCCGGCACGCGCAGAAGACCCGCCGGTTGGACCCGAACGAGCTCCGCGTACGCACCGGGCAATGCCCCGATCCCGATCGGCCGCGTCATCGGGCAGTGATAGCCGTCGCCGCACCGGCACGCCTCGCAGGCGCCGCACGACATGTACGGAAGCGACACCACGCGTTCGCCGATCTTCCAGCCCTCGACGCCCTCGCCGAGCGCCGCGATCTCCCCCGCGAACTCGTGGCCCATGATCGTGTCGGCCGGCATCCCGATCCCGAGCTTCGCCGCGTGCAGATCCGAGCCGCAGATCCCGCAATCGCGAACACGCAGCAGAATCTCGCCCGGCTCCGGGGCCGCGTCGGGAACGGACTCGAGCTTCAGCACCCCTGGCTCCTTCAGAACGACAGCGCGCATGCCGCGCTTACTAGTCGGCGCGCCGACGATTGACCATCCGCCCGCGAGCCTTTATGGTCTCGCCCTCACCCGCCGTTCCACCCACCACGCCACCCTAGCTCAGCTGGCAGAGCAACCGATTCGTAATCGGTAGGTCGAGGGTTCGATTCCCTTGGGTGGCTTTGTACTTCGCGCCGAGGTGGTGGAGCCGGTGCCGGTGGTGGAATCCGAGATGCATGGCAACTCTAGCGGGGTTTTCACTCGGGCGGATTGGCGTATCGCCGCTTGCCGGACATCGCCTTGAAGTACCGTTCGCCACTGCTCGGGTTGAGGCTCGTGGCCTACGATTTCTGGCGCGCGTAGGGCTACGAGCACATCCACAACGGCGCCGAAGCGCTCGCGTTCCTCACGCGCCACGGCGAGGCCTTGCACCCGACGTGGTAGCGGATCTGCCGCGCGAGACGATGCTCCCGGTGCGAGCTAATTTTTCGCAGAAAAGTCCGTTGCGTCGTTTTTCTTCGCCGTCGAGTAGATGGCCTCGAAGCAACTGCCGGCCGACGTTTGCAGCTGCACGCGCAGCGGCAAGGTCGCCGGCAGCGGCACGACGGGAAGATTGGCGTGCTTCCCGCGGAGGTCGAGGGCACCGTTGCCGCTCCCGGTCTGGATCTTCAGCTTGTCCACACCGAAGACCGTGCCGCGCGGATTCTTGTATTGCCAGCCGCTCCTGCCGGCGGTCTTCCAACACGGCTTGCCCCGACAGAGCCCGCCACCCTCGACCTGCGCCGTCCCGACGAGCGTACTGCTCCCGTCGTAAAGGCAGAGGGCGTACGAGCCGCCGGTGATCGGATCGCCGAAGTCCGCGCTCGTGGTCGTGCCCTTCTTCCAGGTCCAATGGAGGGCCGGCTTCTTGCCGCTTCGACGGCTCAGCTGCAGCGCCGACTTGCCCATTCCTGCGGCGCCGCAGTCGTTTCGTGCGGCCGCGGCACATACCGGCGTCGCCATCGCTTCGTTGCGTGTCAGCGCGAGCGACGTCTCGAGGTAGATGGCGAACGGCGGATCGTAGACCGCGGTCTCGCGGAAGCCGCCGGTGACGACTTTTCCGTCGCCTTGGAGTGCCATCGCCCGCGGGGCGGCGGCAGCGTCCATGGACACGAAGCCGTCGTTGCCGAAGCCGACGTCGACTGCCCCATCGGGATCGAGACGCAGCAGCCACCAAGTCGAGAGCGTCAACGGGCTCGGCGGCGCGTCGTAGGTCTGGCCCTCCGAGGCGACGAGAATCCTGCCGTCGGGTTGCATCGCAAGCGCTCGCGCGAAGTCCCCGCAGGCCGCGGTGGCGGCGGTGACGACGTCGATGATGGCGATACCGTCCGTGCCGAAGTCCGGATCGAGGGTACCGTCCGGCAGGATGCGGGCGACGAACGTATCGTTGCAGTCGTTCGTTCCGCCCGCGACGACGATGCGACCGGCCGAGTCGATCGCAAGCGCGCTCGCGAAGGAGCCGACGTCGAGGAATGTCGTGATGGGCCCCGCCGTGCCGTCGAATCCGAAGCGCGCGACGGCGACGCGTCCGTCGCTCGCCGACCCGGCGGCGACGATCGCGTCGGCCGCCACGGCGAGCGCACTGATCGCGCTCGGCTCGCTGCTGAGCACGATCCCACCCATTCCGAAGCCGGCGTCCACCGTCCCGGTGGCGTCATAGGCTACGAGCAGGCCGCGCGGGCCGCCCGCGAGGTCGGCGTCGCCGCCCGTCACGAGGCGACCGGAGGGTAGCCGCACCATCGTCATCGTCAGCTCGTTGGTGGCGCCCGGGACGTCTGTTTCCGTTTTGCCGCCGCTCCCGAAACTCGGATCGAGCGCACCGTTCGTGTCGAAGCGGGCGATCCCGAGCTCGGAGGTCATCGGCCCCGGAAGCACGAATCCCGAGACGACCACCGTGCCGCCTGGAGCGATCACCCCAGCGGTCGAGACTTGGCCGGCGCCGCCGAAATCCGCGGTCGCGTGGCCGGCGCTGCCGAAGCCCAAGTCCACGCTGCCGGTGCCGTCGTAGCGCGCGACTCCGAAACCGCCTCCCAGCACCGCGAGGATGTTGCCGTCGGTCTGGATGAGGACGCCGCTCGCTGCCACGGCCGAGCCGTCAACGACGATACCGTCACCGTCGAAGGTCGGGTCGAGGTCACCGGGGGCGGCGCTCGCCGGCCCGGCGGCGACGAAACTGGCGACCACGAGGCAGAGCGCGAACGAACGCAAGTGCGGGGGCATGCACGGCACCGGCAATCCTCCCGGTGGAAACCGTCGCCTGCCGGGCTGCCGCGTGTCAACCGAAAACCGACGCGGCTCGAAGCGGCCCGCGGGCCGCGCGATCCGCTCGCGTCCGGGCACCCCGGAGCCTGCGACGAACCCGGGGGCGGTGTAGTTTCGGACTACCGGCCCCGGCCGTCGTCGAGATGTTCCTCGTCCTCGCCGCCGCTGATGTAGCCGAGCGCACGCAGGTTACGCAGCGTGGCCTGGTCGAGCTTGTCGAGGTCGACGGTCCCGGTCGCCTGCTTCGACTCCCGGCAGCGCGCGTACCAGGTCTCGGCGTGGCTCCGCATCGCGGTCACCAGGTCGGGGTGCGCGGACGCCAGGTTGTCGTGCTCGCGCGGGTCGACACTCAGGTCATAGAGCTCGAACGTGTTCAGATCGGCGTTCCAGATGCCCTTCCACGCACCCCGCCGCACCACGATGTTGACGTTGCCGCGCGTCTCGGCCCACGGCAGGTAGTAGCGTGTCGTGTTGATCCGCATCCCGGGTACGAGGAGCGCGTCGCCGCGCTCGGACGTCTCGCCGCGCGCGAGCGGCATGAGGCTCTTGCCCCGCGTGCCCGTGGCGAGGTCGGCGCGGCCCACCGCGTCGAGAATCGTCGGCAGCACGTCGACGAGCGACACCGGCGCGGCGACGCGCTGGCCGGCAAAGCGGTCGTGCGGGAAACGCATGACCAGCGGCACGTGCATCAGCTCCTGGTAGACCGACTGATCGTGCAGCCAGCCGCCGTGGTCGCCGATCTCCTCGCCGTGATCGCCCACCACGATGAAGAGCGTGTCGTCCCACCAGCCGTGTTTCTGCAACATCTGGATCAGCGAGCCGATGCGTGAGTCGGCGAAGAGCACGCTCGCGTCATAGAGCTCGTTCCAGTCGTCTTGCAGGGTGCGCAAGACCGCGAGCTCCTGGTCCTGCTCGGCCGTCTTGTCATTCGTGCCGAGCTTCAAGCGCTGCCGGTAGTCGTATTCGCCGGCCGCCTTGTACGCGAGAAAGTGGGTTTTGATCTGGGCCCGCACGTCCGGCGAAACGTCGCGGAAGCCCGGCGTGCGCGGCGGAGCCCAATAGTACGGGTCGTGCGGCTCCATGTTGTGGACGTAGACGAAGAACGGCAGCGCCGGGGTAGCGCCGAGCAGCGCCTCGACCTCGGCGCCGCCGTTGCGGCCGCTCGGACGCAGGTGGTCGAACCCCTGGCTCATGCCGAACTGCGGCCCGACGAAGGCATTCCCGAAGAGCGAATACGTCGAGTACCCGGCGCGCTTCATCCGCTCGGCGAGCGTGTCGGCGGAGTCCGACAGGCGGTCGAATTCCGACAGCATGTTGTGCTCGCACGGATACGTCGAGGTGAACAGCGACGCCACCGACTGGATCGTCCAGGGCGCCGCCGCCGTCGCCTGCTCGAACACGACGCCGTGCTGCGCCAGCAGATCGATAGTCGGGCTGGTTTGATGGCCGCGGTACCCGTACGCACCCAGCCGATCCGCGCGCAGCGTGTCGATCAGGAACAGCACCACGTGGGTGATGGGTTCCGGCCCGGTATGCGAGTCGGCGGCGGGCGCGCGGGCTGCGGGCGACGGACGAGCGCCACCGCCGCGCTTGGAGTGGACCTCATACCACGTGCCGCCGATCGCCACCGCGGCAATCAGCAGCGCAACGCCGACGAACCATCCCCGCTGGAGCGAAGACGGCTTGGGGCGCTCCTGCTCGGATCGTCTCATCGCGCTGGCAGAATGTAGCGCCCGGAGCTGCGGCTTTCCACACGCAAAGGAACCGGCCACGGCGAAGCGTCCGCGCTGGCCGATGAACGAGATCGCGGTCCGGGACGCCGGCGCTCCGCCGCGCGCGCATCCTTGACCTGACGACGAGGGGCCGCGTAGCTAAGCCGTCCCGCAATCGTCGAAGGAAGCGTCGCGACATCCTGGTTCCGATCGGAGATAGCCGACCATGTTCCGAGTGCTCTCGAATGTGTTGCTCGCGCTGACGATGTGCCTCTCGCTCGCGACGCCGGCCGCCGCCGCCGAGTACTTCGTGGACTTCGACGCGACGCCGGGGATCGGCTGCACGGACGCGGGGCCGGGCACCGACCCGCGCAGCGGCGGGATGCCATGGTGCACGCTCCCCGGCACGCGCCTCACGTCCTACTACGAAGGCGTTCTCCCGGGCCCGTGGTCTCGCATCCACGCGGGGGACGTGCTCTCGATCAAGGCCGGCACGACGCACACGACCGCGGGGGGCGCGGGCGCCGTCCTGATCGACCACAGTCACTACGACGACGGCACGGCGGCCGCGCGCGTCGTGATCCGGAAACATCCGAGCTGGGGCACCGGCGACCACGCGGCGGTCGACGGCACCGGCATGTCGGCCCGCGAGACAGGCATCGTGAGCGACTTCGGCGTCGACTACCTGACGCTCGACGGCCTCGAAATCGCGAACGCGCCCGACGTCGGAATCGACGTGGAGCTGGACGCGCATCACCTCGTCATCGACCACGCCTACGTTCACGACGGGCGCGGTACGACGCTCGTGCTTCTCTCGGGCTGCACCACGAACCCCTGCATGCAGGTGGTACGGAACAGCGTCGTCGCCAACGCCGGAGTCGGCGGGGGCATCCTCGTCTACGACAATCCCGGCGGCCACGTCCTGATCGAGAACAACGTGGTGCACCACGTCTGCGGCGGCGTCCCCAATCTCGACGGCATCCAATGCGGCGCGCTCGACGGCACCACCGACTTCTGTGCGATCCGCGGCAACCTCGTCTACGCGCACGGCACCCATTCGGGCTATCCCGAGTGCGCCGCGACCGGCTCCGATCCGATCTCGGCGGGCGGTGCCGGCTGCCACGACAACGCGCTGGTCGAGGACAACGAGGTGCGCGATTCGGGCGGGCGGCTCCTCGTGCACGGCCCCTACGAGGACGACTGCCCGGACGCGGACGCCCAAAACGCATTCAACATCGTCCGTCGCAATCGCCTCACCAACATCGACATCATCACGTACGGCTACCCGAGCGACACGATCTTCTACAACAACACGCTCTACAATCCCGCCCGCACGAACATGGTGCAGATCTACAGCACCGAGGCCGAGGGCGGCGCCGGCACGAGCTTCGGCACGCCCGCCCACCTCGCGCGCGTCCAGGAGATCGGCCGCGACACCGACTTCGGTCGGCTCACCCTCAAGAACAACATTCTCTGGGGACAGCAGTCCTACCACGTGCTGCTGAACGGCGTGCCGGGATTCCGCATCGACGCGCGGTACTCGTCCTTCCGTCTGTACTACAACCTCTACTCGGCGTTCGTCCCGCTCTACTGGTATCCGAACGAAACGGACGGGCTCGAGCGTTACGGGACGGCCGCGGCCTATCTGGCGTCGCGCGCGACCGATCCGCCGGACGTCGGATCGATCTTCTCGAACGCGAGCCTCGCCCAGGTGTTCGTCGACGCGCCGCATGGCGACTTCCATCTCGTCCCCGGAAGCCCGGCGATCGACGCCGGCACGGCCGTCACCCATGCCCTCGGCGCGAGCGACGGCGGTGCCGCCGGCAGCGTCGACCTGCACGTCGAACGTGCATCCTTCGTCGACGGCTGGAGCGGCTTGCTCGAGCCGGATCACATCACGGTGGGCGATTGCCCCGACGTCGCCATCGTCGCAATCGACGACTTCGCCGCGACGATCGTCCTCGCCGCTCCCTGTCGGTGGAACGATGGGGACCCCGTGAACCTCGCGTCGCAAGGAGCCGCGCCCGACCTCGGCGCCTTCGAGGCGGCACCGTCGCCCCCGCCCTCTCCCACGCCGGTATCGACCCCGATCGTCGCCGCGACCGCGACTCCCACAGGGTGCACGACCGGTGCGCCCTGCGACGACGGCGACGCCTGCACCGTGGGGGACCTGTGCGCGGCCGGCGCCTGCGTGCCGGGGGCGCCGGTCAGGTGCGGCGCATGCGAAACGTGCGACGCGAAGCTCGGCTGCGTCGCCATGCCCCGTACGAGCTGCCGACCATCGACGGCGCCCGCGAAGAGCGTGCTGCAATTCGACGCCGGACGCGTGCCCGCGTTCAAATGGGTTTGGGCCAAGGGTCGAGCGACGACCATTGCCGAGCTCGGCGATCCACGCGCCGGCGCCACCTACGCCCTCTGCGTCTTCGATGACTCGGGTGTCGTCTTCCGGGCCCGTAGCCGGACGGGCCGATGCGGCAAGAAGGCATGCTGGAAGCGACCGAACGCCAGCAGCTTCACCTACAAGGATCCGGAGCGGTCGCCGGACGGCATCGACACCATCCTGCTCAAGAGCGGACCCGACGGAAGAGCGAAGGTGAGCGTCACGGGCAAGGGCCCGAACGTCGCTCTGCCGACGTTGCCGCTGCCGCTGCCGCTCCGCGTCCAGCTGCAGGCCGACGACGGATCGTGCTGGGAATCGCGCCACACGGCGGTCGGTGTGCTCAAGAACCGCGGCACGCACTTCAAGGCGAAAGCGACCCCGCCCTGACCCGTCACGACCGGATCACGACGCGCGGCGCGCCGCGAGGCTCGCCGCGACGCCGCGTGCCCGCGCCACCCCTTCGGAGCGCACGCGCTTCCACCACAGGCTCGCGTGGTCGAGATAGAGGTACACGACCGGCGTCGTATAGAGGGTCAAGACCTGGCTCACGATCAACCCGCCGACGATCGTGATGCCGAGGGGACGACGGAGCTCGGAGCCCATGCCGGTGCCGAGCGCCAGCGGGAGACTCCCGAGCATCGCGGCCATCGTAGTCATCATGATGGGCCGGAACCGCAGGAGACACGCCTCGTAGATCGCGTCCTCCGACGTCTTGCCGTCGCGGCGTTCCGCCTCGAGCGCGAAGTCGATCATCATGATGGCGTTCTTCTTGACGATGCCGATCAGGAGAATGATGCCGATCAGCCCGATCACGTCGAGGTCGGCGCCGTTCAACAGCAACGCGAGGATCGCCCCGACGCCCGCCGACGGGAGCGTCGAGAGAATGGTGAGCGGGTGGATGTAGCTCTCGTAGAGGATGCCGAGGACGATGTAGACGGTCACGAGCGCGGCCAGGATCAAGAGCGGCTGATTCGCCAGGGAGTCCTTGAAGGCTTGCGCCGTGCCGGCGAACTCGGCGCGGATGCCGGGCGGGATGTCGAGCTCCCGCACGGCGGCGGTGATCGCGTCGACCGCCTCGCCGAGGGCGACGCCGGGCGCCAGGTTGAACGAGACGGTGGTGGCGGGGAATTGGCCCTGGTGGGTGACGGCGAGGGCGGTCGTGCCGGGCTCGACGTGCGCAAACGCGGCGAGCGGAATCGGCGTCCCGCCCGCCGAGCGGACGTAGAGGTCGCGCAGCGTCTCCGGCCGCTGCCAGAACTCCGGCGCCACCCCCATGACGACGTGGTACTGGTTCAGCGCCGTGTAGATCGTCGACACCTGGCGCTGCCCGAAGGCGTCGTAGAGGGCGTCGTCGATCATCTGGGTCGTGACGCCGAGACGCGCGGCGGTGTCGCGGTCGATCGCGAGCGTGCTCTGCAGGCCGCCGTTCATCTGGTCGGTATTGACGTCGGTCAACATCGGCATGGTGCGAAGCTTCGCGACGACCTTCGGCGTCGCCGCGTCGAGGGCGCCGAGATCGTCGCCCTGGAGCGTGAATTGATAGAGCGCTCCGCTCGGACGGCCGCCGATGCGGATGTCCTGCACCGGTTGCAGGAAGAGACTCGCGCCCGCGACCGCCGCGAGCTTCGGTCGCAGCCGTGCCGCGATGACGTCGCCCTTGACCTGGCGCTCCGCGAGCGGCTTCAACGCGACGTACATGCGGCCGGTGCTCGAGCCCTGTTGGCCGCCCGTGAACCCGACGACGGTTTCGACGGCGGGGTCCGAGCGCACGATGTCGATGAGCTCGCCGAGCTTCGCCTGCATGGACTGGAAGGACGCCGATTGGTCGGCCTGGATGTTGCCGACGAGACGCCCGGTGTCCTGCTGCGGAAAGAAGCCCTTCGGGACGATGCCGTACAAGTGCACGTTCACCGCGACCGTGATCGCGGCGACGAGCAACGTGAAGCGCGGATGGCGCAGCGTCCACCCGAGGCTTCGCTCGTAGTGCGTGTGCAGCCAGTCGAACGCACGCTCGGCGGTGCGCGCCACCGGCCCCGGCGCACCGCGGCCGTGCCCGCGGCGCAGGATCAACGCGCACATCATCGGCGTCGTCGTGAGCGACACGACGAGCGACACCAAGACCGCGATCGACAGCACGACGGCGAACTCACGGAAGAGCCGGCCGACGATCCCGCCCATCAAGAGGATCGGAATGAAGACGGCGATCAACGATACGCTCATCGACACCACCGTGAAGGAGATCTCACGGGCGCCGCGGAGCGCCGCCTCGCGCGCCGGCACGCCGCGCTCGACGTGCCGCATGATGTTCTCGAGCACCACGATGGCGTCGTCGACCACGAATCCGGTCGAGATGGTGAGCGCCATGAGCGACAAGTTGTCGATGCTGTAATCGAGCATGTACATCGCCGCGAACGTGCCGATCAGCGACAGCGGCACGACGACGCTCGGGATCGCCGTGGCCCGCGGATCCCGAAGAAAGAGAAACACCACGAGCACGACCAGCACGATCGAGATCATCATGGCGAGCTCGACGTCGTGCACCGACGCGCGGATGGAGGCGCTGCGGTCGATCACGACGTCGAGGTCGACCGCGCTCGGCACCGCCGCGCGCAGATACGGCAGCCGATCGCGGATGTGGTCGATGGTCTCGATGATGTTCGCGCCGGGTTTCCGGAAGATGATCAACATGACGGCGGGGCGGCCGTTGGAGAAGCCGGCGGTGCGCACGTCCTCGACGGAGTCGAGCACGTCGGCGACGTCGGTGAGGCGGACGACCGCGCCGGCGCGCGAGCGGACGATGAGCGGCCGGTACTGGGCCGCATTCATGAGCTGGCCGTTGGTCGCGAGGACCCAGGCCTCACCGTTGCTGGTGATCTCGCCGGTCGGGCCGTTGGTATTGGCTGCGCCGAGCGCTGCGCGCACCTCGTCGAAGCCGATCCCGTACTTGGTGAGCGCCGTCGGGTTGAGCTCGACGCGGACCGCCGGCAGCGAGCTGCCGCCGACGAACACCTGCCCGACGCCCTCCACCTGCGCGAGCTCTTGCTGCAGGATCGACGAGGCGGCGTCGTACAGCCGGCTCGGGGGCAGCGTCTCGGAGGTGAGGCTCAACACCAGGATGGGCGCATCCGCCGGGTTCACCTTGCGATAGTTCGGATTGTGCGGAAGCGTCGCCGGCAGCTGCCCGCGCGCCGCGTTGATGGCCGCCTGCACGTCGCGTGCGGCCGAGTCGATGCTGCGACCGAGATCGAATTGGAGGGTCACGTTGGTCGCCCCGAGGCCGCTCGTCGACGTCATCTCGGTGACGCCGGCGATGCGCCCGAACATGCGCTCGAGCGGCATCGCGACCGCCGACGCCATGGTCTCGGGACTGGCGCCCGGCAGACTCGCCGAGACCTGGATGGTCGGGAACTCGACCTGCGGCAGCGGCGCGACCGGCAGATGTTGAAAGGCGATCCCGCCCGCGAGCGCGATGGCGAGCGTCAAGAGCGACGTGCCGACCGGCCGCCGGATGAAGACCGCGGAGAGCGTCATTCCGACTCCAGGCCGAACGGCTGCACAGCGGTCACCTCGGCATCCTCCAGCGCTTCGGCCCGGTCGGGCCGGCGGACGAAGCGCGCCGCGAGGCGATCGAACGCGAGATAGACGACCGGCGTGGAATAGAGCGTCAGCACCTGGCTCACGAGCAGCCCGCCGACGATCGTGATGCCGAGCGGCCGGCGGAGCTCGGCCCCCATGCCGCCGCCGAGCGCGAGCGGCAGACCCCCGAGCAGCGCCGCCATGGTCGTCATCATGATCGGCCGAAAGCGGAGCAGGCACGCTTCGTAGATGGCGGCCTCGGGCGACTTGCCTTCGTGCCGCTCGGCCTCGAGCGCGAAGTCGATCATCATGATCGCGTTCTTCTTCACGATGCCGATCAGCAAGATGATGCCGATGAGCGCGATGACGTTCAGCTCGCCGCCGGTGAGCAGCAACGCCAGGATCGCGCCGACGCCCGCCGACGGGAGCGTGGAGAGGATCGTCGATGGGTGCACGTAGCTCTCGTAGAGAACGCCGAGCACGATGTAGACCGTGACCAGCGCCGCCAGGATCAGGAACGGCTGGTTCGGCGAGCGACGCCTGGAACGCCTGCGCGGTGCCTTGAAATCCGGCACGGATGCTCGCCGGCATGCCGAGGGCGTCGGCCGTTCGCTCGATCGCGTCGACCGCGTTCCCGAGCGACACCCGCGGCGCGAGATTGAACGACATCGTGACGGCGGGAAACTGGCCCTCGTGCGTGACGGCGAGCGCGGTCGTGCCTTGCTCGACGGTCGCGAACGACGCGAGCGGCACCGGCGTCCCGCTCGCCGAGCGCACGTAGAGGTGATCGAGCGCGTGCGGACCCCGTTGGAAGGTCGGCGCGACCTCGAGCACGACCCGGTACTGGTTCAGCTGCGTGAAGATCGTCGATACCTGCCGCTGGCCGAACGCGTCGTAGAGCGTGTCGTCGATCGTCTGCGGCGTGATGCCGAGCCTGGACGCGGTGTCGCGGTCGATCACGAGCGTGAGCTCGAGGCCGCCGGGCTGCTGATCGCTCGCGACGTCCCGCAGCTCGGGCAAGGCGCGCAGGCGGTCGAGGAGCAGCGGCGCGTAGTGGTCGAGCACCTCGGGGTCGGGCGAGGCGAGGCTGTACTGGAACTGCGTGCGGCTGACGCGGTCTTCGACCGTGAGATCCTGCACCGGCTGCATGTAGAGCGTCGCGCCTTCGACCTCCGCGAGCGTCGGCTGGAGGCGGCGGATCACCTCGGTCGCGCTCGCATCGCGCTCGTCGAGCGGCTTCAGATTGATCTGAATCCGTCCCGAGTTGATGGTCGTGTTGACGCCGTCGATGCCGATGAAGGAGGAGAGGCTCGCGACGGCGGGGTCGGTCGACACGGCGGCCGCCAGGCGCTGCTGACGCTCCGCCATCGCCGCGAACGAGACCGTCTCGGGCGCCTCCGAGACGCCGAGGATGACCCCGGTGTCCTGCACCGGAAAGAAGCCCTTCGGGACGACGACATACAGCACGACGGTCGCGGCGAGCGTCGCGACGAACGTCAGCAGCGTCGCGGTCTGATGCCGCAGCACCCACTGGAGCGAGGTGCCGTAGCGGGCGATCACCCAGTCGAACGCGGCCGTCGAGCGGCGCGCGAACCAGCCGAGCTCACCCTCCGGGACGTTGCGCAGAATGCGCGCGCACATCATCGGCGTGAGCGTCAGCGACACGACCGCGGACACGAGGATCGTGACCGCGAGCGTCACCGCGAACTCGCGAAAGAGCCGGCCGACGATGTCGCCCATGAAGAGCAGCGGGATCAAGACCGCCACCAGCGACACGGTGAGGGAGATGATGGTGAAGCCGATCTGCGCCGACCCCTCGAGCGCCGCCTCGCGCGGCGATTTCCCCTGCTCGATGTAGCGCGTGATGTTCTCGATCATCACGATCGCGTCGTCGACGACGAAGCCCGTCGAGATCGTGAGGGCCATGAGGGACAAGTTGTCGAGGCTGTACCCGAGCACGTACATGGCGCCGAACGTCCCGACGATCGAGAGCGGAACGGCGACGCTCGGGATCACGGTCGCGGAGAGCTTCCCGAGGAACAGGAAGATCACCAAGACGACGAGCGCGACCGTCAGCATCAGCTCGAATTGCACGTCGCGCACCGAGGCGCGGATCGTGGTCGTGCGGTCGGTGAGGACGTGCACCTCGACGCCGGCCGGCAGCGACGCCGTGAGCTGCGGGAGCACGCGCTTGATGCGATCGACCACGCCGATGATGTTCGCGCCGGGTTGCCGCTGGATGTTCACGAGCACGGCCGGCTCGGCGTTCATCCACGCGGCCTGCTTCACGTTCTCGGCGTCGTCGACCACGTCGGCGACGTCCATGACGCGGACGGGTGCGGCGTTGCGGTAGGCGATGACGAGACCGCGATAGTCGTCGGCCGACATCAATTGATCGTTGGCGCCGATCAGCCAGGCCCGCTTCGGCCCGTCGAAGCTGCCCTTCGCCTGGTTGACGTTGGCCGCCGCGATCGCCCGGCGCAGGTCCTCGAGCGCGAGATCGTAGGCGGCGAGCGCGGTCGGGTTCGCGCGCACGCGCACCGCCGGCTTCTGGCCGCCGCCGAGGCTCACGAGCCCGACGCCCGGGAGCTGCGAGATCTTTTGGGCGAGACGGGTGTCGGCGAGATCCTGGACCCTGGAGAGCGGCAGGGTCTTCGAGGTGAGCGCGAGCGTCAGGACGGGCGCGTCGGCGGGATTGATCTTGCTGTAGACCGGCGGGTTCGGGAGATCGCGGGGCAGGAACGTCCCGGCGGCGTTGATGGCGGCCTGCACGTCCTGCTCGGCGACGTCGATCTCGAGCTCGAGCGCGAACTGCAACACGATCACGGAGCTCCCGAACGAGCTGGTCGACGTCATCTGCTTCAAACCGGGCACCTGCCCGAACTGCCGTTCGAGCGGCGCCGTCACGGACGACGCCATCACGTCCGGGCTCGCGCCCGGGTAGAAGGTCACGACCTGGATGGTCGGATAGTCGACCTGGGGCAGCGCCGAGACCGGCAACTCACGATACGCGACGATCCCCGACAGCAGCAGCGCGACCATGAGCAACGAGGTCGCGACCGGCCGCAGGATGAAGGTGCGCGAGACGTTCATGGCGGTCAGCCCGGCGGCGAAGCCTGGCGTTCGTCGCGGGCGCGCGCGGACGGCGTGGCGGCGGCGCCCCGCACGCGCACGGCGCTGCCGGCGCGGAGCTTGTCGACGCCGTCGACCACGACCTGCTCGCCCGCCGCGAGCCCGCGTCCGATCACCGTTTCCCCGCCCGCCGCCGGACCCACCTCGACCGGCCGCACCTCGACCGTCGCGTCCGGCTTCACGACGTAGACGAACGTCCCGTCCGTCCCGCGCTGCACGGCCGCCCCGGGCACGATCACGGAGTCCTTGCGGACGTCGAGCAACAGGCGGACGTTCACGAACTGATTCGGAAAGAGCTCCCGATCGCTGTTGTCGAAGACGGCCTTCAGCTTGGTGGTCCCGGTCGTCGGGTCGATCTGGTTGTCGGTCGATTCCAGCCGGCCGGTCGCGAGCAGCTTCTGCCCGGCGCGGTCGTAGGCCTGGACGACGAGCTTCTGGCCTGTGCGGGTGTGATCGAGCACGGCGCGGAGATCGTCCTCCGGCACGGTGAAGAGCACGGTGATCGGCTGGACTTGCGTGATCACGAGCAGGCCGGTCGCGTCGTTCGCGTGCACGACGTTGCCGACGTCCACGCGCCGGAGCCCGACGCGGCCGCTGATCGGCGCCGTCACGTGGCTGTACGTGAGCTGGAGCTTCGCCTGGTCGATGAGCGCCTGGTCGACCTGGACCGCGCCTTCGTACTGCCCGACCGTCGCTTGCTGGTCGTCGTACATCTGGCGCGCGATGATGCCCTGGTCGAGCAGCTCGCGGTTCCGCTGCAAGGTACGCTTGGCGACCTCCAGCTGCGCACGGTCGCGCGCCATCTGGCCTTCGGCTTGCGCGAGCTGCACCTGGAACGGCCGCGGGTCGATCTCGACGAGGAGGTCGCCCTTCTCGACGGCCTGCCCTTCCTCGAACGCGATGTTCATAATCTGCCCGTCGACGCGGCTCTTCACCGTCACGGTGTTGAACGCCGTGACGGTGCCGAGCGCGGACAGGGACACCGGCATGTCTCCGATGCGGGCGGCGACCGCCACGACGGGCACCGGCGGGGCACCGCCCTTGCCGCTCCCGGCTCCGGGGACCGCCGCGGACGAGGAGACGTCCGCCGAGCGCACCATGACGCGGTACGCTGCGAGCGCCAACAGGGTGCCGCCGATCACCCACAGCCAGGTCCGTCGGCGCGGCGCCACCACCATCGTTTCCGCCATTGCGGCCAGCATCGCGGGAAGGCTCGACTCGTTCAAGTGGACCGGCGCGCCCGTGCGTGTGTTGACTCGCCGCCGGGCAGCCGTCAGGAACCATGCACGCACCCGTCGAGGAGGATCGTCCCATGGCCGTGCTTCGCACTCCCGAGTCGCGCTTCGCCACGCTGCCCGACTACCCTTTCGCGCCGCACTATCTCGATCTCGCGCGGGCGATCGGCCGCAGCGGCGAGGCCCGCATGCACTACGTCGACGCAGGACGCGGCGCACCCATCCTCTGCCTGCACGGCGAGCCGAGCTGGTCGTTTCTCTATCGGCGCATGATCCCGATCCTCGCGACGCGCGGCCGCGTGCTCGCGCCCGACCTCTTCGGCTTCGGCAAGTCGGACAAGTTCAGCGAGCGCGCCGATTACTCGTACGCGATGCACCACGACGCGGTGCTGGGATTCATCGAGGCGCTCGATCTCCGCGACATCACGCTCGTCTGTCAGGATTGGGGCGGGTTGATCGGCTTGCAGATCGCCGGGCAGCATCCCGAGCGCTTCGCGCGCCTCGTCATCATGAACACGGCGCTCCCGACCGGCGAGGAAGAAGTCGGTCCGGGCTTTCTCGCCTGGCGGGAGTACGTCGCGAACACCCCCGACCTGCCGATCGGCTCGCTCTTCGGGCGCGCGATCTTCCCCGAGGATCGTCGCACGCCGGAGATCCTCGCGGCGTACGAGGCGCCCTACCCCGATCGCTCCTACAAGGAAGGCGCCCAGGCCTTCCCGAGCCTCGTCCCGATCGCGCCGGAGCAGCCGGGCGCGGCCGAAAACCGCGCCGCGTGGAAGACGCTCGAGCGCTGGAGCAAGCCGTGCCTGGTGATGGCGGGCGACAAGGATCCCGTGCTGGGCATCCCGGCGGGCAAGATCTTCGAGCGGCGCATCCCCACCGCGGGCACGCTCGTGGTCATCGAGAACGCGGGGCACTTCCTCCAGGAGGACAAGGGCGAAGAGATCGCCGAGCGCATCGTCGCCTGGCTCGACGGCTGAGGAAAGAACGCGCGGCCGACGCGCTCAGTCGTCGCCGCCGCGATGGCGGTGGGCGCGCGGGTCGTTCGGATGCCAGGTACGGCGGCTGGTGAAGAAGAGCGACGTGGCATGGTGCGACGATGCCTGCGCTCCGCCGTCGACCCACTCGCTGGCGCGCGCGTTCGAGTGACCGAACGCCAGATCCGACGGCGACGAGTGCAATAGGTTCACCGCGCCCAGCAACGCCAGCAGGATCACGCCGAAGACCACGCCGGCAAGCCCGCGGAGGAACCGGAGGGCCCGCTCGCGTTCGGCCCGGCGGCGTCTCGCCGTCGCGCGAAACCCCAGATTCCGCAACTCCCCCTCCACCTCACGACGCGTCAGCATGGCGTCATCCTTAGCATCGCCCCGGCCCACGAGTCACGAGCGCCGCGCGTCCGCCGCCCTCGGGCGGCACCGGACGCGTCACGCGTGGACAGCCCCGACGGTGCCCGCTACATCTTCCGTCCCATGCGCAAGCCCATCGTCCTGATCGTCCGCGACGGCTGGGGCATCGGCCGCGACTACCCCGGCAACGCGGTCACCCTCGCCCATCCGAAAGTCCTCGCGCACCTTCTCGCCACCTATCCCCACACCGTGCTCGGCGCGGCCGGACGCGCCGTCGGGCTCCGACCGGGCTACCAGGGCTCGTCGGAAGTCGGCCACCTCAACATGGGTGCGGGGCGCATCGTCGAGCAGGAGATCGTGCGGGTCGACAAGCTGATCGAGAGCGGCGAGATTTTCCGCCACCCGGCCCTGCTCGCGGTGACCGACCATTGCCGCCAGCGCGGCTCGGCGCTCCACTTCATGGGCCTCCTCCAGGACCAGGGGGTCCACGCCACCGAAGAGCACCTCTACGCGCTGCTCGAGCTCGCGCGTCGCGAGGAACTGTCGCGCGTCTTCGTGCACGTCTTCTCCGACGGCCGCGACACCCCGCCGCGCAGCGCGCTCACCTACATCGATCGCCTCGAGCGCAAGATGGCGGGACTCGGCGTCGGCAAGATCGCGACGGTCATGGGCCGGTACTACGCGATGGACCGCGCCCGCAACTGGGATCGCATCCAACGCGCGTACGACTGCATGGTGCACGGCAAGGGCTTGCGCGCGCCGTCGGCAAAGGCCGCCATCGAGCAGGCCTATGCGCGCGCCGACGCGACGATCGCCGCGCGCGCGAACGCGAGCGGCCTCCAAGGCACGCTCATCGAGACCGACGAGTTCGTACAGCCAACCCTCGTCACCGGCCCCGACGGCGCCCCGCTCGCCACCATCCAGCCCGGCGACGGCGTCGTCCACTTCAACTACCGTCAAGACCGCGCCATCCAGCTCACGCGCGCGTTCGTCGACGACGAGCTCAGCGGCTTCGCGCGCGGGCCGCGGCTCGACGTCTGCTACCGGGGGCTCACCCGCTATTACGACGAGTTCCCCTATGCCGTGCTGCCCCCCATGAACATGGACGACCTCGTCGGCGAGATCGTGAGCAAGGCGGGCCTCTGGCAGCTCCGCATCGCCGAGTACCAGAAGTACCGGCACGTCACGAGCTTCTTCAACGGCAAGCAGGTGAAGCCCTATCCCGGCGAGGATCGCATCCTCGTCCCGAGCACCACCCTCACCGAGGACCAGAAGCCCGAGATGAGCGCGCCCGAGGTCACCGAGCTCGTCGTCGCCGCGATCCGCGACGGCATCGCGGCCGTGCGGGCCCGCGCCGCGGCAACCCCCGGGTGCGAGGTCGAGATCGAGCCGAGCCGCCAGCTTCCGACCGAGCGCGGGCTCGACACCTACGATCTCATCGTCCTGAACTACGCCAACTGCGACATGGTCGGGCATACCGGCGTGCTCGACGCCGCCGTCAAGGCGGTCGCCGTCACCGACGAATGCATCGGTCGCGTCATCGAGGCGACACGGGCCCGCGGCGGCACGGTCATCGTCACGTCCGACCACGGGAACGCCGAGCAGATGCTCGACCCCGATACCGGTGCCGTACAGACCGCGCACACGACCAACGACGTCGAGTGCGTGCTGGTGAGCGACGAGCGCAAGACCACGAAACTCCGTCCCCACGGCGTCCTCGCCGACATCGGCCCGACGCTGCTCGAGCTGCTCGGGCTCCGGATCCCGCCGCCGGTGACCGCGGAGAGTCTGATCCAAGCCTAGGGAACCTGATCTCGCTCATCGGCGCTTCCCTCGGCGGCTCGTCCCGGCCAGGATCGTCGCATGTCCCCGCGTGCGTCCGCTGGACCGTTTCCCGCGCAGATCGCGGACGAGATCGTGCTCGTGCTCGCGGCCGAGGGCATCTCGGCGACGCTCGAGCCGGCCGACGGCGGGCTCGCCGTGCTGGTCGACGAAGGACAGGCGCGGCGCGCCGAGAGCATCCTCGCGGACGAGTACCCCGGCGGCGTCACCCGTACCTTCGCCGTCCGCGCCTCCCAGCAGGCGGCGGCGCGTGCGTACGCCGCCGCCTCGGATAGCGATCAGTGGTTCGGTCCGGGCTCGTGGGTGCTCTTTCTCCTCACGGCGATCTGCGTCGGCGTCTTCCTCGCGGAGGAGCGCGCCGGCGGCTCGGAGCTCCGCGCGGTGTTGCTCCGCTTCGGGGCGTCTCGTCCGGCGCACGTGCGCACGGGCGAGTGGTGGCGCTTCGCGACCGCGCTCTTCGTCCACATCGGTCCGCGCCACCTCCTCGGCAACATGGCGGCGCTGCTCGTGCTCGGCCCCGCCCTCGTCGCGGCGCTCGGACCGTGGCGTTTCCTCGGCGTCTATCTCGCCGCGGGGATCGCCGGGAATGCCCTCAGCTACGCGGTGACGCCGCCCGACGTCGTGAGCGCCGGCGCCTCCGGCGCCATTCTCGGCGTGCTCGGCGCGCTCGGCGGGCAGCGGCTGCGCTTCGCCGCGAGCGCTCGCTATCGCGGCTGGCAGGTCATCGCCGCGCTGCTCGCGTACCTGGCGTTCGCCGTCGGCGCCGAGCCGGGCGTCGACACGATGGCGCACCTCGGCGGATTGGCGGCCGGGCTCGTGCTCGGAGTGCTCGTCCCGCCGCGCCGTGCCGCTACAGCCAGCCCACCTTCTTGAAGCGCCAATACAGCGCCCCGCACGCGACGGCCATCACGCCCATCGCCACCGGATACCCGAGGGACCACTTGAGCTCGGGCATGAACTCGAAATTCATCCCGTAGACGCCCGCCAACATCGTCGGCACCGCGAGGATCGCGGCCCAGCTCGCGAGCTTCTTGGTGACCTCGTTCTGCTGGATCGAGATCAGGGAGAGGTTGGCCTCGAGCGCGCCGTTCAGGAGCTCGCGCAGGTTGTCGACCGTCTCGTTGATGCGAATGACGTGATCGTAGACGTCCCGGAAATAGGGGCGGCTCTCCGCGTCGATCAGCCCGGAGTCGAAGCGCGTCAGCCGATTGCAGATGTCGATCAGGGGCGACACCGCGCGCTTGAGCCCGAGCAGATCGCGCTTCAGATCGTAGATGCACTCGGTGGTCTCGCGGCGATAGTTGCCGCCGAAGATGTCCTCCTCGAGCTTCTCGAGGGCCTCTTCGAGCTCGTCGACGATCGGAAAATAGTTGTCGACGACGAAATCCATGATCGCGTACAGCACGAAGCCCGGGCCCTTCCTGAGGAGGTGGGGCGCGCTTTCGCAGCGTTGCCGCACGTCGACGTAGGGGACCGATGCGCCATGCCGCACCGACACGAGGTAGCCCGGCCCGACGAAGAGGTGGGTCTC
Organism: uncultured delta proteobacterium; assembly: GCA_963774015.1. GTDB lineage: Bacteria > Desulfobacterota > Binatia > UTPRO1 > UTPRO1 > UTPRO1. Next base: position 13,552 of record CAVZDH010000008.1, on the reverse strand, counting down.
GCCGAAAGCCATCTTCCCCTCGGGATCGCGCTGCGCGGTGCGCAGCACGACGAAGAGCGCGGCGCCGTACTCCTCGAGCTTCGGCCGCTGGTGGGCGCGGTGCGCATCCTCGACGGCGAGGTCGTGGAGGCGAAACTGGTGCTGGACTTGGTGCATCAGCTCCTCGTTCGGCTCGTGCAATCCGATCCACACGAACCGACTCGGGTGCTCCAGGCCGAGGACTTCCCTGACGTCGGGCAGGTGCACGTCGGCGACCCGACGCCCGTCCGCATACTCCGCACAGTTCACCACACGACTCATGTCGCCCCCCGCGTGCGCGCCGCACGATGTCCGGGACGCCATACCACGGCCGATCGCGAGACCAAGCACGACTCCCGTAGTCAGGCCGGAGGCGGCATGGTACGGGCCCTGGCTTGGCCTCTTCGACGACGTCTCCCCACTCCACGCTCGCCCGTGCCGCCTTCGATCGCACGAGCGCGGCGGCACGGGAGTGGATGCGATGAGCCGGCGTGCGGCAGCCCTGGCGCTCGTGCTCGTCGCGACGGGCGTGGTCGGCTGCGCCCGCGGAACGTCGACCGTCGTCGAAGCGGTGCGCTTGATCGCACCGCCGCCGGGGGTCCTGCCGCCGAGCTACACGCTCGCCGACGAAACCCGGCCGGTGCTCGCCGTACCACGCGAGCGCCGCCTCGACCTGCCCGTCCCCGCCGGGAGCGACGCGGCGTACGTCTTCACGCTTCCCGAGGACGTCGGTGGCGACGTGATCGCGACCGGCACCGTGCAACGCGCGAAGCACGTGCACCCCATCACGCCGCAATGGCTGACGCGGACCCGCGATGCCGACGGATCGCCGCGTGCGACGCTCACGCTCCCGGAGGTCGCGCTCGGCGACGGACCGCCGGCGACGTTGACGCTGATGTTGACGACGCCGCCGAGCACGCCGAGCGTCGAGACCGTCGCGGATGCGGTCGACGTGCCCGCGGGCGCCCGCCTCGAGCTCGCCTACGGCCTGAGCGCGGCGGCCGGCGTCGCGGGCGCGGCGCCGATCACCCTCGAGGTCGCGGCCGAGCTTGCAACCGGCGCGGTCGAGACGCTCTGGAGCAACACGATCCCCGGAGAGCACGCCGCTGCGCCGCGCTGGAACGAGGTCGCGATCCCTCTCGCGACGGTGGCGGGAAAGCGCGTGCGACTGCACTTCCGCGCGCGGGGCGTCGGCGACGGCCGGGCGGTGCTCCTCCCGCTGTGGGCCGATCCGACGATCGTCGCCCCGGCCGCAACGTCGACACCGCCCCGGCGCAACGTCATCCTGATCTCGATCGACACGCTCCGCGCGGATCGCCTCGCCGCCGGCGGCTCGTATCGCCGCCCCATGCCGAAGATCGACGCGTTCGCGCGCGACGCCGTGACCTTCACCGACGCGTGGTCGGTATGGCCGGAGACGAGCGGCTCGCACATGTCGCTCTTCAGCTCGCGCTTTCCGAGCGAGCACGGGGTGAAGACCTTCACCAATGCCCCCTCACCGACGATCGAGCTCCTCGCGGAGCGTCTGCGCCGCGCGGGGTATCTCACCCGCGCCTACACCGAGGACGGCGGCGTCTGGGCCTATGCCGGCTTCGCGCGCGGCTTCTCCGCCTACGCGGAGCGCCGCAGTCCCGACTTCGTCTACCGCGGCGAGGTCGACGCGGTCTTCGCCGATGCCACGCGCTGGGTCGACGCGCATCGCGATCGGACGTTCTTCCTCTTCCTCCATACGTACCAGGTGCACAGTCCCTATGCCCCGCCCGAGGGCTATCGCGCGCTCTTCAAAGACATCCCGCCGATCGAGGCGCCGGGCCTCCAGGAGTTCGCCCTGCAATACGATCAGGAGGCGCGCTACACCGACGATCACATCGGACCGTTCCTCGCCCACCTCGCCGATCTCGGCGTGACCGAGCACAGCGTCGTCGTCGTCCTTTCCGATCACGGCGAGGAGTTCGGCGAGCACGGCGGGCTCGGCCACGGGCGCACCCTGCATCAAGAGGTGCTGCGCGTACCGCTCGTGATCGCGGCGCCCGGTCTGCTGGCACCGGCCGTAGTCACGACACCCGTGAGTCTCCTCGACGTCGCCCCGACGATCCTCGATCTCCTGGGGCTCGCCGCAACGCCCGGCCAGCGCGGGACGAGTCTCGTCGCGCGGGCGCACGCCGCGGCCAAGGGCGACCCCGCCGATCCGAACGAGATCGCGCGGCCGATCTTCGGCGAGGTCGACCGGACGGAGCGGACCCCGATCCGACAGGTGTCGGTGCGGCGCAACCATGCGACGGCGATCGTCGATCTCACGAACGGCATCACGCGCTGTTACGGTCCGGACGATCGCGCCGAATTGAAGCCGGAGAGCAGCTGTCCGGAGCTCACGGAGCTGATCGAGCTGCATCGCCAGGCGTGCGTGCCGATCTCGAGCGACACGCTCGACAGCTCGCGGGTCGCGGATCCGGAGCTGATCGAAAAAATGCGCGCCCTCGGCTACATCGAGTAGCGGAGCGCCGAAACACCGGCGTCTGCGCGCGTTCGTCGCAGCGTTCCACCACCGCCTCCCTACTCGCACCGTGGAGCGCCTGCGTTGCTCGCGCTCCTCCGCCGCGAATCTCTACCGACGCTTGGTGAGCACGCGGCGGGACAGGGACTTTCTCGCGGCGGGCGTCGGCGTCGCCTTGGCGAGGGGGCGTACGACGCGGGGCGTGGTCGTGCGATTCGCCGCTTCGGAGCTCGGGGGCGTGAGGATCGTTTGCGCGACCTTGGCGAGCTGAGCGGCGTCGAGCGGACTCGGGCGGAGAAGCGGATCGAGGGCACGGCGGAGCGTCGCGCCGGGGTCGTCGCCGCACACCAGGAACGCGGGCGTCCGGCCGTTTTCGAGCGCGAGAGCCTCGAGGAAGGTCGCCGCGCTTTCGGGAGCGCTCCGGATGTCGACCAGAACGGCGTCGGGAGTGAGCATACCGAGCAGGTCGAGCGCTTGCTTGGGGTCGCACGCCATCGAGATCGAATGCCCGCCCCTACTGAGCGACGCCTTCAACGGGATCAGACCGTCGACGTCCTCGGACAGCGAGATCAGGCGACGTTGACCGCCGAGCTTGGCAACGGCGGCGAGCATCGCGTCGGGCTCCGGCGGCGTCGTGAAGCAACGCACCGACCCGAGGATCCGGCTCCGTCCGCCGGTCGCCGCATAGGTCACGAGCACGCCGCCTTCGTCGACGACGTCCCGCAGCTCGCCGAGCCGATCGGGGAGCGCGCTCAAGAGGTTCGCGACGAAGAGCCGATGGGGCACGTCGCCGGGAAGATCGGCGGCCAGCGCGGCCGCGACACGCTCACGCACCAACGGATCCGCCTCGAGGATGCTGTGTCCACCCGCCTCGATGACCGGGGCGGGCGGAGGCGCGAGCACTTCGACCCGCGGCAGCGCGGGCGCGATCTCGACCGGCGGCATCACGGGCGCGGCCGCCGGCGTCGGCGCGCTCGGTGGCGGAGCCGCGGTGGCCGCCGCCGCTTTCCCGGTCGCCGCCTGCGCCCGCGCACGCTCGACGGCAGCGTCGAGCTGACGGCGCGCCGACGACAACATCTCTTCGCCGCGGATGAGGTCGCGCTCGAGCGCGGTGATACGCGCGGTCTGCTGGGCACACTGCGCCTCCGCGTCGGTACGCTCGCTCTCGAGCGCGGCGAGCTTCGCTTCGAAGGCAGCGCGCTCGGTCGCGACCCGTTCCCCCGCGAGCGCGCGCTCGTCGACGAGCGTCCGGACCCGGGCATCGAGCGCAACGATTTGCTCGCGGAGCGCGCGGATGACGGCTACGGGCTCCGTGCCGTCCTCGTCGACGGCGGCGAGCACGCGGGCGCGCTCGTCGTGCAAGCACGTGATCTCGCTGCGCGTCGCCGCGAGGTCGCGTTCGAGCTCGAGGAGACGCTCGGCCGTCGCCGCCGCTTGGGCGCGCGCGTCGCGGACGTCGTCTTCGCGGCCGACGAGATCGACGCGCAGACGCTCGGCTTCCGCTTGGCTGCGGCGGAGCGCGTCGCTGGCCTCGACCGCGGCACGCCGGGTGCGGTCGCGATCGTCGCCGACCTCCCGCAGGGCCTGGTCGCGCGCGGTGAGGATCGCGTCCCGTTCGGCGAGCGCCGCACGCAGCTCGGCGAGCGTGGTCTCGGCCGCACGACGGGCGTCGTCGAGACTCGTTTGCGCCGCGGCGCGGGCGTCGGCGAGACGCGCATCGACGCTGGCCGCGAGCTCGGCGAGACGCGTTTCCGCCGCCTCCGCCGCGGCGGCGCTCTGCCGCTCGAGCGCGCCTCGCTCGGCGGCCACCATGCCGAGCTGGCTGTCGAGCGCCGCGACCTGGTCGCGGAGGGCGCGAATCACCGTCGCCGGCTCGGCGCTCGGATCGTCCACCGCGGCGAGCACGTCGGCCCGCTCGTCGGAGAGGCGCACGGCTTCAGCCCGCACGATCGTCAGCTCTTCCGTCAGCACCTCGACCCGGCTTTCGGCCGCGGTCGCCCGCGCCAGCACCTCGGCGTACGCCTCGCGGGCAGCGTCGAGATGCTCGCGCGACTCGAGGCGCAACGCATCGAGCCGCTGTTGCGCGTCGAAACGCTCGAGCTCGACCTTGCGCTGGGCGTCGGCTCGTACTTCGGCGACGTGGGCACGTTGAACCGCCTCGGCTTCCTCGATCTCGCGCCGCGCCGCCGCCCGCGCTTCCTCCAAGGCGTTGCGATGTCCGGTGACCAGGTCGTCGAGCTGGCGCTCGTGGTCCGCGTGCACCTCGTGAAACTGACGCCGCTGCGCACTGAGCCGTGCTTCCGCCGCCTCCATGTCGCTTGCGAGGCGTCGTTCGAGCTCCGCATGGGCGGCGTCGCGCGTGCGGACGTCGCCCTCGAGCGTCGCAATGCGCTCACGAAGCGCCCGCACCGCGGTTGCCGGCTCCACACCCGGCGCATCGATCGCCGCCAGCACCTGTGAGCGCTCGGCGCGAAGCCCGGTCGCTTCCTCACGAATCGCCGCGAGCTCGGCCGCGAGCTCCTGCGCCCGCTGCTCCGCGACGCGGACCTCCCCGACCGAGGCACCGTACGCGACCTCGGCGCGCTCCAGCGCGTGACGGTGCTCGATCGTCACGTCGTGGAGCTGCCGCTCGAAGGCGCCTTGTGCCGCCGCGAGCGCCCGCTCGTGCTCGGCCGTCGCGCGCGCGTGCGTCTCCTGCAAGCTCGCGATCTCTTCGTGGAGCCGTCGCACGACGTCGCCCGCCTCGGTCGCAGCCAGGCGCACGCGATCGCGCTCCCCGCCAATGTCGTTCAGCTGCGCGTCCCGCTCGGCCAACGCGACCTCGCGCTCGTGCAGCGCGTCTTGCAGCTTCTGGAGCGCGGTCGCGAACGCGGCCTCGCGGTCGGTGAGCGTCGACTCGAGCTCGCGGATCGTGGTTGCGGCGGCGTTCCGCTCGAGCGCGAGCTGCTCGTCGAGGTGTGCGCGTTCGTTCGCCCGTGCCTGCTCGGCGACGTGTCGCGCCCGCGCCACCTCGTCGGCCGTCGACTGCTCGAGCTCGGCGATACGCCTGGCCGCCTCGGCCCGCTCGGACTCGAGGAGCTCGCGGTGGAGCGTCTTCTGCGCCGCCAACAGACCGCGCGCCTCGCTGTGCGCCGCCTCGAGAACGGCGATGCGCTCGACGAGCTCGATGCGCTCGCTCGTCACGAGCGCCAGCTCCCGCTCGAGGCTCCGGGCGTTGTCGCGCGGATCGGTCCATTCGTCGCACGTGAGCGCCGTGACGACCTCGTCCGGCAGCGCGATCGGTGCGTCGCCGCGCGCGCGCAAGCCCGCGTCGAGTGCCAGCGCCAGCACGTCGTAGACGAGCACGTGCGTCATCACCTCCGCGTTCGTGACCGGCCGGCGATCCGCGATCACCAAGATGGAGCCGACCGGCAACTGACCGCGATAGAGGGGAATGCAGGCGAGATTGAGGGGCGACCGCGTCTCGTCGCGCTCGACGAGCTCCGGCACGAACGGGTGCTCGTGCGGGCGCTCGATGATGTACGCCTTGCGGTTGAGGAGACCGTGCAGCGGGATCTCCCAGCCGCCCGCCGACCCGGCACGGAGCATCGCGAGATGCTCGCGCCCTTGCACCGACAGGCCGCGCGACGCGACCAGACGCAACGAGCTGTCCTCGGCGTGATAGAGGAGGAGACCACCCGCCGGCGCCGCGAAGGCGTCGAGGAGCGGCGCCACGACCGACTCGGCGAGCACCTCGAGCGGCGCCATCTTGAGTTGCAAGCTCGTGATGCGCTCGATCAGCTCGTAGGTCGCCGGCCGCGGACCGGCCGGCGTGCGCGAAACGTCGGGCGGCGCGCTCGGAGGCGCCGCGCTACGCGTCGGACGTGTGCTCTGCCGTTTGTTTGGAATCATGGCTCGCTGCCGACGCGGAAGCAGCAACCTGCATGCCAGGAGCCATCGAACGATGAGCGCGATTCGGCATCGACGGCGCAAGGGTGACACTTTGCGGCCATCCGAACGCCTGCGCAGGTGAACGTCAGGAACGCACCGACCGACGCGCATGCGGCGGAAGCCGCAACTGCCGCCTCAGTTGCAAACGCGGGTACCATCCGGCATGACATCGCGCGAGGAGGAACCTCCGCGTGGCGTGTCGCAAACTCGCTGGTTTGCTCGCCGCGCTGCTCGTCGTCGCGATCGTCACACCTGCCGTCGCGCAGGTGAACCCGTTTCGCGTACAGCAGCGCTACAAGGAAGCCAGCCAGGGCAAGAACATCGAGGACTATACCAAGCGTTTGAACGACCCCGACCCGGCGACGCGTCTCGAAGCCGTGAAGAATCTCGGCGAGTCGGGATCGAACGAAGCGATCGAATACTTGATCCAAGCGACCGGTGATTCCGATCAGTCGGTGATGATCAAGGCCATCGACTATCTCGGAAAGCTCCGCGCCACCGCCGCCACGCAGATCCTGGTGCAGAAGCTCTTCATGAAAGACGTGCCGGTCGCCGTGCAGCAACGCATTCTCGTCTCGCTCGGCCGGATGGGCGACGTCCGCGCCGCCGAGCCGATCGCCGAATACCTGGATCGCGACATCGACGCGGACACGAAGGGCACCGCGGTCTTCGCGCTCGGCGAGATCGGCGACCACGCGTCGATCGCCAAGCTGCAAGAGATCCAGACGAACGCCTCCGATCCGCACATGCAGCGCCTCGCCGGCGAGGCCGTCGCGAAGATCAACCGTCGGCTTTCACCGTCGACCGTCGCCGTGGAGATCCCCGCGCTCGAAGATCCGGACCGGCCGCCGACGGCGCGGCGGTAGGTCGCGCCGGCTCGGCACGCGTATCCCTGCACGCGTCCGCTCCGTCGTACGCTCACGCCGATGCGCATGCGGTTCACCACCCTCGTCGCGTGAGAACGCGTGCCCGCGCCAATCTTGTGCCCCACCCCGCCACGCGCTAACTAACGCCTCCCACCTCGCGCCGGAGTGGCGAAATGGCAGACGCGCGGGACTCAAAATCCCGTGGGGGCAACCTCGTGTCGGTTCAAGTCCGACCTCCGGCACTTGGAATGTCAGCATGTTGCGTCTCCCCGCCGCTCGCCAACGGCGACGATCTTGCGCCCACTCTGCCCGTTCTCTGCCCGAACGGTAGCGGTGAGGTACGCAGCCACCTTCGCGTCGGCGTCGCGGAGATCCGTCTCGCTTACGATGTCGTAGCGCTTGAAGACGCTGTTCGTCTTGTGGCCGCTCCGCTGCATCGCGACGTGCTCAGAGACGCCCGCGCGCACCATGTTGCGGATGCCGCTGCGGCGGAGATCGTGGAACAGCAAGTCCGGTTGGCCAATCGCCGCACACGCCGTCCGCCAGGCGTCGTAGAAGTACCGGATCGGCTTGCCGTTGCGGTGGAAGACGTACGGGCAGTCCATGCGCCGACGCTTCCGCTGCGCGGTGAGGCTCACCGCCAGCGGTGAGCTGGCCACGAACGGCAGCACGCGACCCGACCCGTTCTTGCTCTGCGACGCCTCCAGGCGGATCGTCCCGCCGCCGTCCGGGTCGAAGGTCACGCGCGCCCACGTGAGCCCGAGCACCTCACCACGCCGCCAGCCCGAGGCGTACGCATAGGTCACGAGCGGCTGGAGGTACTCCGGCAGCGCGAGGATAAGTGCGTCGAAGTCGGCGGGCTCAAGGAAGCCGGTGCGCGCGTTCTCGACGTGGAGCATCGGCACGTCCTCCCGGTGCTTGCGTCCGAGCCCGAGCGTCAGCATGCGGCGCAGCGCCGCGAGTTCCTTGTTGATGGTGGCGGGCGCCGCGCCGGCGTCGAGGCGCGCCACGCTGTACTCGCGCATGCGCTCGGTCGTGATCGCGATGGCGCGCATGCCGCTAAACGCCGCATCGAGCGGCCGCACCGTCCGGTCGAGATCGGGGAGGCTCCGGCGGCCGTTGGTGCGGTAGTCGATGTACAGGCGGCTCTTGCAGTCCTCGTAGCGCCGGCGGCGAACGTCTTCCGGGGTTGCGCCGCCGTTCCGCACCGCGCCCGTCCGCTCCCGCAGCTTCTTGCGCGCCCGCTTCTCATCGCGCTCGCCGGTCGAGAACCGCTGCGGCTTGGGGTTGCCGGGGATGTAGTACTTCCCCCACCACACGTCGCTCGTGGGGTACCTGTACAGGTACCCATCGCCCCGGACGTGCGAGGGTTCGGCCTTCGACGCGGGCAGGCAGCACTTCTTGTGCTTCTGCTCGCTCCCGCACGGGCAGGCATCGTTGCGGCCAACCCGTGCCTGTACGGCCGGCACGTGCACGCAACCGTCCGATGGCTTCGAGTGTCGATCACGGGGTTCCGGCAACTCGGACTGAGCCCTGTGTCGCGCCGCTTCGAGCGCTACAGGGCTAACATTCAAACGAATCTCCGCGTCTGGTGGGTGCACTATCTTGTTCCTCCTTTGGGACACCGTCTATTTTGCGGCGCCGTTTGTGAGCGGCGTTGTGAGAGGCTGCGACCCTGGCGCCGATCACGCAGTCGGCTACGTGAGCCGCCGCTGGCGCGCGATGTATGCGTCGAGATGGCGGCGGGGGAACCGGACAATTCCGTCGAGTTTGACTCCGCCGAGTTGCGCCCGGTGCCGATACACCCAAGCCGGTTCGGCGTTCAGCACTTGCGCGACCTCGCCAGCAGTAAGGGACTCTCCGGGCGAGGTAGGCGTGGAGGGCGCCCGGAGCAGCGTGAGCCGCGCCATTGCCCGAGCGTGCAACGCCGCGGTCTGCGTCGCGAAGGCCACGAGCGCCTCGGGCGCGAGCGTGTCCACCGCCTCGACGGGCGGGAGCACGACTGCGACCGCTGGATTGGCGGTTGTACGCGGGATGCTCACGCCGCCACCTCCGCAGTGATGACGGTGATCGCCGCCGAAGCGACAACCCCGCGGGCCGGAGGCAGGTGCACTCCTTCTACTGCGGGGCGAACAGCCTGATCCTGCCGACGGCGATCTTCACCAGGCGCACCACGCCGCGCGCCGCCACAGGTAGCGTCGGGGACATGCACGTGACCATCGTCCCCTGCACCGTCGTCGCGATCGCCGTCGCCACGGTCGGCGTCATGGGCGGCGCCGTCGGTGCCGTGGGGGTCGTCCTCGTCGGCGTCGCCGTCGGTACGGGGGCCGGCGTCGGCAGGGGCGTCGGCGTGGCCGTCGCCGTCATGGTCGGCATCACGGTCGCCGTGATCGGAGTTGCGAGGCTGTCCCGCCTCGGGATCGGCGGTGCGCGACTTGAGCCCCGGTAGCGCGTCCGACGTGAACACGATCACCACAACGACGGGCGGGGTCAGTGCCGAATCCCACGCGGCGGCGAAGTCCGGCCTGCTCACCGACGACTCCGCAAGGGTCGGCGGCGGCGCGCCATCAGCTCGCGATATTCGGCGCGTTGCTCCGCATGCTGTTCTCGCTGTCGTTGTCCGGCTCCGAGCTTCCCGAGTGCGCCGGCGACCTCGTCCAAGTCACGGTGTAGCCGCTGCCAGCCCTTGGCATCGCATCGGCGGGCGAGCCCGTGCGCGGCGAGCCGGCATACGACTCGGCGCACGGTAATCGGATGGAGACCGAGTGCGTCGGCCATCGGCGTCCGTCGTTGCGCCGTCGGTCGGGAGCCGCCGCCAGACCCGCCACGCCGACTTCCCGAGTACCCCCCACCGGAAGGCGTCGGCTGCGACATGCGAATCACTAACACTCATCCTCACGCCCCCCTGAGGTGATGAGTGTTAGCGTTCCGCATCTTCCCGGACGGAGCCGCCACGTCGTTGCCTCGTGACCGCGGCCAATCTGGAGCCGGCGCAGCCACCCCGCCTTGGTGAGGCGCCGCTGGCCTTGTACGCGGTCGGCCACGAGACGCCGGCGAGTTCCGCGACTTGCCGAGCACTCGCGCCATGGACGAGGCTCCCCTTCTGGTGGGCGATCTCGAAGTGCGCCTGCAAGACGGCGCGATCCGTGCCGCCAGCCTTGCCCGGCCAGCGCCGGCGATCCGCAAGTCTGCCGAGGTCGGCAATCGCCGCGCGCGCGCCGGCGGCATCCTGGATTGCGGGGTGCTCGCGCGCGCGCCTCGGCCTTCTGGAAGGAGCGGAGCACGTAGCGCCGTGCTGCATCATCGCCGACGCGCTCGCCGATCTCCTGCACCTTCAATCCACCGACATTGCGCCGGTCGCGGAGCGCCCACAGCAGGCGCGCGAACGGCCAGCCCGCGTTCACGGCTGCCAGCGCGAGCGCCTGCACGATCTCGGAGCGCGAGCGGTATCGGTGCGCGGTGTCGCCGTCGCGGAGCAACGCCCGCATCCGCACCCGATAGTTGCCCCACGGGCTGCTGCGGTCGTTCCAGGGCTCGGAGCGCGTCGAGTGCATCGACAGGCTCGATCAGGCGGGGCACGAACCCTGACCGATGGGTCGTCAATGGCGGCCTGATCGAGTGGGGCACGTGAAGGCCACGTTCGCGGGCGGCGGCGCGGAGCTGGCGATTGACCTCGCGATCGTCAACGCGCGCGAGCAAGTGGAGTCGTCCTGGCTGTCCTACGCCACAATTACCGGGACAACGTGGGCCGCCCGGCACTGATCGGCGAACTCCATCAGCGATGGCGCGTCTGCCGGATCGTCCATGTCGATCGGCAGCACGTCGGGCGCGACATCGACGGCGAACGCCATGCCGCTCGCGACCGCAGCCTCGATCGAGCGCCAGCCGACGCCGTTGTTGTTCTGGTCGAGGAGCGCCTTGGCACCTCGGCGTGCAATCGCGTAGGCGAAGCGCCGCCGCAGCTCCGCAGTTCGCTCGTCGAGATGCGCCGGTTGTGGAGTGGCGATTGGTGCGAGCGGGCGCCGCGTACCTTCTCGTGTCGCAGCGATTGCCGCGCACGGCGCAGCCTGGTAGCGCTTGATTCGCATCGTAGTTCGTTCGTCCGGTCCGGCGCCGCCCCACGGCGCCGGCCGTCTGTTCGTTCAGCCTCCTTCGCGCACAGCGGCTTGTCTGTTGGCCGGTGGTGGGGAACCCGCGGCATGCGGCTGCTGTTCGCTGATGTCGGAAATCCGAATCGGTGATCGGGATCGGCGGCGACTCGTGTTGCGCGAGCCACAGCGATAGCGTGCGCGGCGAGAACCGCAGGGCACCGCCGATCTTGAGCGCGGGGATCTGGCCGCGGGCAACCCACGAGTAGACGGTTCCGCGCTGGACCTTGAGGTGGGTCGCTACCTCATGCGCCGTGAGCAGTGCTTCCATTGGGACCGTACGCTACTCGATCCCGCTTGCAGCTCGTTCCCGAAGAACTCGGTTTATTCCGGGATTCTTGCCAAGCGGCGGTAGGACGCGACGATGTTCGAGACCGTCTTGCCGGTCATCTCGAACTCGTCGGCCGTCCATAGTCGGGCGGTCTCTTCAAAGTGACCGCCGCTGACATCGGGTGTGGGCCGAGAACTTCGAGGAGGTATGGCACGGCTTCGCGGCTCGGCAGACCAGACGCCTCGCACGCGAGTCGCGCCCGCTTCTCCAACGTCGGCGGGTGGCGGCCATTCCCTGCGCGAGCCGTACAGCTCGAATCAACCGGAAAGAGGGTCTCTCCGTACGTCTTGACGATCGTCCATTGCGCGAGTCCGTGGACGGACCCGCGCCCCCGCGTGTCGGGGATCAACGCGCCAGTGACCTTCCGCAAGCGCGTGACTGCCGCCGCCCGCTCACGGCGATACTGGCGACCCACGCGCGAGCGCGCGCCATTCGTCGATCCGTTCCCACAGAAGGTGCCGAATAGATCGAAGTACCGCGTGCTCTTCGCGCCGCCGTGGGAGAAGCGCTAAGCGGCGTTCCCATTAATCCTCGCGCAATGCCGACGTACCAAGCTCATCCAGAAGCCAGAGAATCGGTGCGATCTCGGTCGGTCGGGCTCGTGCGGCCTCAAGGTGTGCGCGCAGCTTCGGAATTGCAGACTGTTGAACGTCTCCTTGTCGCGCTTCGCCTCGAAGCTGTGCGGCGCCGACGGACACCGGGCTGGGCCGAGCACGGCTATGTAGATGAACAGCCTCTCGAGGCCTGCGTACTCAGGGTGCTGAACCGAGAGGAACGACTCGACCAGGCGTAGTCATGCTTGGCGCCGGTAGCGTGCAATCGACAGCTCGACGCGGGAACTGTGCCGCACCGATCTGGACTACCACGGCTCGTCGGCGATGTAGCGTGCACTGCGCGGCATAGCTGCCGGCAAGGGCAGTAAGCTCCACTCTGACGCCCCTGCGCACGACTGCGGGATGAGGGGGCGGCACGAAACGCTGCCCCATGTCACACGGGAACCCGAACTACCGAACCGCATGCCTCCCCCGCCACCGCTGACACCTGAGCAACGCGCGCGCGAGCAGATCGACGTTACGCTCGATCGAGCCGGGTGGACCGTCCAGGACCGTGACAACATGGACCTGAGCGCCGCGCGCGGGGTTGCCGTCCGCGAGTTCAAGATGGCCGACGGCTATGGTTTCAGTGACTACTTGCTCTTCGTCGATGAGCGACCTGCCGGCGTCGTCGAGGCCAAGCCCGCAGGTCACACCTTGAGTGGTGTTCAGACGCAGACCGAGAAGTACTCAACCGGACTCCCGACGTGGCTCCGAGTGCCCGTGCGTCCATTGCCGTTCATCTACGCGAGCACGGGCGAGCAGACGCTGTTCAAGAACCTACTCGACCCGGTGCCGCGGAGTCGCGAGGTATTCCCGTTCCACCGGCCCGAGACGTTCGCGGAGTGGCTCGCTGCGAAGCCTGTCAGCGCGTGGGCCGAGTGGTTGTCACCCAAGAGCTTGAACTTCGGAAGCTCGGCGGTGATCGACCTTCGTCCTTGCGCGCGCGCCGGCGCGATGCCGCCCGTGGAGATTCCCGGCCTCTGGCCGAACAAGGTCGAAGCGATCACGAACCTGGAGCAGTCGTTCTACAACAATCTCCCGCGCGCGCTCATCCAGATGGCGACCCTGGAGCGGCAAGACGCTGCTCGCGATCACGTCGATTTACCGCCTCATCAAGTTCGGGGGCGCACGCCGCGTGCTCTTCCTCGTCGACCGCACCAACCTCGGCG
>CAVZDH010000007.1:0-1264175 GCA_963774015.1 uncultured delta proteobacterium | reverse complement strand
CATGACGAATACCGAGGCCGAGATACCCTGGCGATCAGGCCGATGAGCGAGTCGATTGACCTACAGATTCGAAGAGCGTCCTGAACGGAATCCAAGGCTTCGATTCTTCAGGGTGAACACCCAGCAGTTACTCGACAATTACCGCCGAAGTCGCTTTCGCCACGTTTCGCTCCTCTTGCACCCCCCCTCACCGCTCGACTGGCACCAGGGCCCCCGCAGCGAGGCCCGTCATCGTGGAAACTACTCGGCTCAGCGTTGTCGTGCGTGCGTTAGTTAGTCATCGGCAGCTTTTAAGGATTGGGAGGTGCCGTGCATCGGGGACCAGGCTTGGGATCATGATCGAGCCAAGTCGCGAATCAACAATGGCGCCAGAGACTGCCCCAGTAGGCACAGCGTCCGCGTATTCATGGCACAATTCACTTCACAGGCAGATTAGTTGTTCGAAGTACGTGGTGGTGTGACGTCTCGGGCTTGCTTCGGACGATCTCGACAGGAACTCTGGACCGGATAGCACGCAAGAGCGCGCTCGTGGGAACCCAGTGGTATGGACAAGAGCTGGCACAGCTTTCAACCCGTCTGGCTGTCATCCCGCAAAGAGCCTGGACGTGACACCTCCGACACTATTGGGTCTCGTAAGGACACTTCTCCGCATGAGGCTAGTGCCGCAGCTTTCAGACGTGCCCATGACCCTCGGATGGACGCTAGCCACTACTGTCGGGATGTGGGCTGGCACTCTGATGGCCGAGGAGCTTCGGCATGGGTGGCAACTCGATCGTCTCGCCCATTTGCTCAGCGTGGCACTTATCGGCCTCACGATCAGCCTGAACTACCTCCACGTTCGCAGATAGCCCTCCCTCTATTGCCTCTCGTTCGCAGCCGCAGTTTCTTGGTCGCAATGCCGCCGAGGTCGAATTCAGCAGACCGTGTCCCCCGCGCTCGACGCTCGCGCCAATCGCTCCGTGGAAAGTCATACACGCTTAGTAGCGTGCCTGCACGGCGGCCACCGCAACCACAATCAGCAGCGCGATAGCGTGCGTACGCCATGTCGTTTTTCGATGAGCGAAGGAAATTGGCGCCTGCTTTAGATGCCTTGCCCTCTTTTGGATGACAGCTACAAGTTGCGCAAAGGACGGGAGTCTCGAGTCTACCCGTACCTTCGACCCGTCAGTGAGGACCAGAACCGCTAACCAGCTGGGCCATCCCCTGTATATCCTGACGATGTCATTCCATGGGACAACCCGCAGACCACCGCTCAGCTCACGAACCTTCAGTCCATCGTCATGCGTACTGACAGAGCGACACAATACGGGGGTCGCTGCGATACCCAATGCGACCGCGATCGTCAGAAAGCCGCAGGTGAGAACCTGTGACTCAGTAATTCCTCGTCGCAAAAACGTCAGCCACCCTGCTGTCGCGAGAGTCACCATCGCACAAAGACATACGAACCAGCCGACTACCGCTAGGCGGGATTGGCCAACCCGAACCGCTTCCGCTACCTCCCTCGTCATCAGGACGCGCCGTGACAATTTGGAAGCCTACCTCCGCCGGGTGGCTGGTTCGGCGACCGCCTAAACTCCGGCCCCTTCTCGGGATCCACCAGCGGAGGGAGCTTTGGCAACGGATACCGGTCGAACCCCGGCGGCAACGGATCTGGTCGACCATAGTTATAGTGGACTCCTCCAACTTGTCATACGGGTTCAGCATTTCATTGAGAGCCGCACTAGCTGCTTCACCCGCCCACCATCCGATCGGATAGCCATCCCAGGGGTTCAGCGCTCCGACGAATCCACCAGCCAAAGCGCCCGCAGCTACACCGATGAAGAACCCCTGGGCGCCGCCCGCAAGCATCCCTTCAATTCCTAAAGCCCTTGCTCCGGATCAGATCTAAGAGTTTATCGACTGACAAGTTTTCGACGTCCGCATCGCTTGCACGCGCCCTAATATATCTTCTCAAAACCAACGCGAGCTCCGCAGAATACTCACTTGGATCATCGGCCAACACGATACCGACGACACGCGATCCT
This sequence comes from uncultured delta proteobacterium, assembly GCA_963774015.1. GTDB lineage: Bacteria > Desulfobacterota > Binatia > UTPRO1 > UTPRO1 > UTPRO1. Next base: position 1,262,151 of record CAVZDH010000007.1, on the reverse strand, counting down.
TCTATCTCGATCGCCAATCGCCTTCCGCTGGCATCGAACGCAATATACTCATTGTTTATAATATCGATCGCTTCAATACTCGCTCGCGCTTGGCTCAGAGACCAGTAAAGCGAGACATCGCCATGCTCATCGAAAATCAGTGGCATCCTCATTCTAGAACCTGTCGCACCAATGTTTGTCAGGTGATTTTGGCTCCCATGGTCGGTGCCGCCCGATTCCCTGCCCAGGGGGCGTGTCACCTTCAGGATCGGGCCACCCACGACGATGGTAGTGCGGCAATTCACCGTAAGGATCGCCAGTTCGATTTCCCCAAGGCGCAAACCTCCAATTACTACCAATGGCGAGCTCCGCTCCGGTCGCATACCCAGCAGCCGTAAGCCCGAGGCCAGCAGCGAAGCTTCCCCAATAGGCCCCCGAGCCGAAGTCTACCATATCGTTTGTCCCTAATATTTCACGAATCGCCGCCGTCATGCCCAGCGATATCCCGTCCCCAAACCCAGCAGCCGCATTCACGATCACCGGGTCAGTGATCGCCCACATCCCCGACGGATCAATTACATTCATCGGGTCATTCACTGCGTATCCGTAAAGGTTCGTATCACCGGCACCAAACCCCATCGGATCCTTCGTACTCCAGCGACCCGCGTCCGGATCGTATTCCCGAACACCGAAGTGAACCAGCCCTGTTCCCCGATCGTACAATCCTCCTGCATATCCGAAAGGCTGAAAATCCGCCGCGCCTTCTTCATGGGCAACACGGCCAAATTCGTCGTAGTCAAGTCGCTGGGCAACAGACGTGCCAGTCGCAGCATCAACCACAAGACGGACCGATCCAAGTTGGTCGCTGATCATCCGATAGGCGACGCCCCCCTTTATCATATAATCTGGACTGTTTTGTCGACTGGCATAGAGAAATCTGGTCACCACTTCACCGTCAGCATCCAACTCAGCGACTATGCGATTCGCTGGGTCATAAACGAACCCCTGCACGAGTGCGCCGTCCACCTTCTCTCCTACCCTCCTACCCGCCGCATCGAGAACGTAGGCGATAGTCACGCCACCTGGCAGCGTCACCGTCTTTAGCATTCCCATTGCATCGTATTCGTAGGACGTCCGCCCGCTCGGGTCTTGCTTCTCTTTGAGCTCGCCGTTTAGGGTGTACTCATAAACGTTGGATCCATACGTAAGCAGCCGATCTTGCATATCGTATGTCGGCTCTACCGTGAGCCCTGGGCCCATACGTCGGTCCCCGTTTTCGTCATACTCGTATAGCCTTGTTGGTCCTCCGAGCACGGTAGCGCTTACCAGATGGCCGCTTGGTGCGTACCCATATGTCGTGACTTGCGCGTCATCGTCGAGAACCGTCTGTGGCAAACGGCAGTACAACCCGCAACGTCCGATAACGCGAATCCCGTTAACTTGCGGGAGCGAAAACCCCACTGAAGATGCCTATCTGCCCGTTTTCAACAGCGACTTTTAGCAGCGAACGGGACATCCCCAAGTCGCGGACGAGGACCTCGAATGGGCCGTGCGCTTGGCCCTCGAGTGCCGGCGCCGCGTGAAGGAGCAGCAGAAGCGGATTGGGTCCGCTGAATTTCGCAATACCCACTTCAGCTACCACCTCGGGACCGAGGGCGTCGAGAAATTCGTCGCGACCCCTGAATTGCAGAGTGAGGACAGTATCGGAACAGATCCGCTCCCGCCGGGACAGATCTGGACCATCAGCCCGGGCGGAGCAGAGGAGCATGCCGGCCTCTTCAGGATCGACGTCACCGTGGGAGCTGGCTCAGGCGTCAAGATTCTGAATGCGCCAACTCCTCCGCCCTTCCGTGAGAGCGTGAAGTACGCGGAGCAGAACTTGTATGCGCGAGCGAGAGAGCTGGTCGGAGACCGAGATCCACGATCTCACGAGTTTTCGGTTCAGCTTCGAGCGTTCGACGCCCCGAAGAACGGCAGCGCTACTGGTCTGGCCGCCCTGTTGGCACTCTGTAGCGCGCTGCTCCACAAGAGCATGCGTGGTGGCCTGATCGTCGCTGGCCAGCTCAACCTTGGAGGCTCCATCGACCCCGTCCACAATGCCGTCAATGTAGCGGAACTGGCCGTCGAGAAGGGAGCCATGTCGCTTCTGGTTCCCATCTCAGCGCGGAAGCAACTCATGGACCTCTCAGACGAAATGGCAGCCAAGCTGAGTATCCAGTTTTACGTGGATGCGAAGGATGCCTTGCTCAAAGGACTGCTTGAGTGACTGGGAGGGCAGTCCACGAAACCGGCCAGCAGGTCACAACTTAAGCGTACTGCGTAAATCGGTGCCTAGCGATGCCATCACGCTCGACGAGCGCGAGCGCGTTACTCCTCAGACAGCTCTTCCTCGGTAGCGTCTACCACCAGCGCCAGCATCTTCTTCCCCTGGAGCTTCTCGACCCACCGCGGCGCCGCTTCACCGCGGTTTTGCGTCTCCAGCACGACCCGACCATCGGAAAAGACCTCGATGCCGGTCTTCATCATCCGGCCTCGCACGTATCCGCGTAGAAATACAACCGGCTCGAGGGAAACGTCAGGCCGCGCAGCATGTCGGCCACCATCCAGTCGTCCTTCTCGGCAAAGTCCATGCCCGAGACCCCGCGCGGCCTGGCAGCGTGAAACGACAGCACGCCAAGCGCATAGATGACCCCGAGCGCACAGGTCTCAAGCAGCATGGGTTCGGCCTGCATCGTGATGCGCACCCGGGTGTGCTCCATGAAGTGCTCGGTCGTAGTCTCGACCGCGCACTCCTCGATCACACACACCGCTTGGCGCAGTAGCTCGTGTTCAATGGGCTCGGCGTTCATCGAAACCTCAGTCGTCGCTCTCGTCGTCCAGGTGCCGGCGTTTCCCATGCAGGATGTGCAGAACCGTCACCGTGCCCTTCTCGATGATGAACAGCAGCCGGTAACGTCTCCCCGCTCGCCGGCCATACAGCAGCTGCCGCACATTCTCACCGAGCTTTGCTGCCTCCGGAGCGAGTGGACAACGTTCCGGGAACCGCGCCAGCGTCGCCGCCTTCTTCAGTAAGCCTTGCCGCCAGCGTTCCGCGGCGGCTGCGGATTGCTCGTCAATCCAGGCGTGCGCGGCACGGAGTTCGCGTTCGGCATCGGGATGGAGGAGAACGCGAAAGGTCACTTCTTCGCGCGTGACCGTGTTCCGGCCCCCAACTCCTCCAATACCTCGACCAGGGGTCGCCCCTTCTTCCCCCCCGCATCGAGGCGAGGCGCCGCCGAAGCGTGAGCACGGTCTCGGCCTGCTCAAGCTGCGCGAGAAGCTTTTGATAGGCGCGTGCATCCTGGACGACCACCTTGGCCTTGCCGTTGACCGTCAGCACGCGTGGATGTCCGGAGCGCTCCATCTCGCGCAGATGCTCCTTGGTGTTGCGCTGAAAATCGCTCAGCGAGTGGATGTCCGAAAGCTGAATCTCCATAGCCGTGGTCTCCTGTAAATCTACTGTTAATTCAATGGTATCATGGAGCCATCCGTCTCAGCAACGGCTTTCTCGCGCCCGACCGGGTCGGTTCTCGCCGCTTCCCCCGGTTCTGCGCTTCTGTTCCCTCGCGCATGGTGACTTCCCGACCACCATTGAATTTTGCCCGCTTGTCCCGACCCGTGTTACCCTTAGAGACTGAGGGCGTGGCTACCACAGCATGCTAAAAGGTTCAGCAGGAAAGGAGGTGAGACCCCGATGGCAGAACGAGCAATCAACCTGGACGGCCTCCCCGAAGAGGCCCTGCAGGACGTCGCGGCCTACGTCGCGGCATTGCGCAAGCGCTACGAGGGCAAGCCCAACGGGCATCCGACACCCGAGCGCGTGCGCTTCAACGTGCAGCCCGGCACGGTCTACGGCGACCTGACGCGCGAGGACATCTACGACGATGAGCGCTGAGCCGGCGCTCCTCGACACCAACGTCCTCGTCTACGCGCTCTTTGCGGGGCGCCCCGAGCACGCCGCGTCGCTGGCGCTCCTTGAGAGCACGCAAGACGCCAGCGCCAACCTCGTCCTCGCGCCCCAGAATCTGGCGGAGTTCTACGCCGTGGTCACCAATCCTCGCCGCGTGAGCACCCCGCTCTCGGCGAACGATGCGCGTGCCGAGGTGGAGAAGCTCACGCGGCTGCCTGGGCTCCGCGTCCTGGATGTCCCCGCGGACCTCGTCCAGCGCTGGCACGCACTGCTCGGACGCTATCCGGTGACCGGGCGCGCGTTTTACGACGTGCAACTGGTCGCCGTGATGCTCGCCCACGACATCCGCCGCGTCTACACCTTCGACCGCAAAGACTTCGGGCGCTTCACCGAGCTCGAGCTGCTCACACCCGCCGTCGTCGCTCCATAGGTTTTCGCGAGCCAGCCCTCACCGCTTTCTTGACCTCAGTACCTCAGTGCGAGGTCGGCACGGTCCGCGCACAACAGCGCTTGTATTTCTGGCCGCTGCCGCACGGACACGACGCGTTTCGCCCGACCTTGCCGGGACCGCGGCGCACGCCGTCGTCGGTCCGGCCCCGGTCGGCGAGCTCGCCAAAGACCGCGAGCGCCTCGGCGCGAACCGCCTGGCCGACACGCAAGAGGTCGGCAAGCAGGGCTTCAACGGTCGTCGTGAGGGCGCACAACATGCGGCCCGATTCGGCGCGCTGCGCGGGCGTGTCGTTTTCGGGAATGCGCGCGAGGAGCTCGCCGTAGGCACCATAGAAGGCTCGGGCCTCCCCGAGTCGCGTGAAGAGCTCCGCCCCCTCCTCGCCAAACTCCGCCGGGTCATCCCCGCCGGCATCAATACCTCGGACAAAGCAGCGCAGCTCCTCCGCTCGGCGCGCCGCGTAGGCCGTAAGCTCCTCGCGACTGGGCGCCTCGGCAAGGCCCATCGCGGAGAGCGTCACGCCGCGGTCCGCCCCCATCGCACGCGCGCCGTCGTTCCAGAGCGTCATGAGCGCCCCAAGCAGCGCCGGCGCCTCGTCCAGATTCGCAAACGCGTGTTTCTCTCCCAGGATAAGCGAAAGGAGATGCTGGGGTCCGAGGCGCAGATTGGTCGACGCGAGCGCGCCGAGCACGAGCGCCGCGACCTGCCAGGCTTCCATCGCCGCTCCCTGACGGCGCAACACCGTCTCGAGCGCGGCGAGGTCGTTGCTGCGGGCGCGGGTCACACTTCCCGTTACCCGTTTCGACGCGAGGGGCAACGGCCCCTGGCACGCCCTCCCTCGGTTCTGCACCGCTCCCTCGCGTGCACCGACCACGCCCTTCTCGCCACGCGAGGGATCATATTTACGCTCGATCGATGAAAGAAGAGACGATTGCGATTGGACGCCGAAGCGTCGGAGCTTCGCTCATGGCCCCTTGGCGTCGAACTTTCCCGCCTCGTTCTTTGACAGAGCACCGTAGACCGTTTCCCAGCACTCTCGCGACCGCCCATCATTAACGAGGAACTGCACCGTCACCGGCCCCGTGAGCGGCAAGCTCGGGAGCGCAAGGTTCGCCCCCTTGCCCTTCGCCAGCACCTTCGCCTTGCCAGCGGCGCCCGCCTTGAGGGTCAGTGACCCAATCCCGTTGGGGACCCCGAGCTTGCTCTTGAATTTCAGACCCGTCTTCCCCGCCGCCTTCCAGCACTTCGGGCTGCCACAGTTCTCTCCCGGAAAGACCTCTGCCTCCATCAACGGCTGATTGTTGGCCGAACCGTCATAGATACAGACCCGGTAATCGTTGAAGCCGCGCACCGGATCCCGAAAATCCGCGAGCTCCGTCAGGTCACCCTTGTTCCACTTCCACGCAAAGCTGTCTTTGGCATTGTCGGCGTAGTCGCGCAGCTTGAGGCTCGAGCCCCCGGCACCAGCCTGCCGGCAGCCCGTATCGGGTGTCGGCGCACAACGCGGCTGGTTGATCGTATTGAGCCACACCGGCGTCAGGATTGGCTCGTTGGTATCGAACACGATGCTGGCCTGGTTCGTGACCTGCGTGCCTGTCGGCAGGTCCGCGCGCGGCGCCACCGTGAAGACGACGCTACCATCGCCCTCGGGCGGGATCACGTTCGGGGGCAGGAAACCCGCCAGCGGATCCTCAGGCGGCAGGCCCGTCGTCGGATCAAGCGACACCAATCTCCATTCGAGCCTACCACTCGACTCATCGAGTGAGGTGGTGATTCGCACCAGGAGATTGTCCCTTGGCCGAAGATCGACGGTCATCTCACCGTTGATCCGATCTGCAGCCGGAACGTTCACGACGGTATCGCCAAATAATATTGGCCCCAAAGAAAGGGTGGACAGGTCCATGAGATTTGGGTCCAATTGATCGACAACGATAACTTCTTGCGCAGGTGCTGACGCTGCTGCAACATTCTCAAAGGCGATTGCATATCGGAGTGGGCCACTTCCAAAAATATAATACCACGGAGGACCCGACCCATAGCTTCCCGTCTTGTCGTTTGGGTCCCGCGACTGTACTGGCACCATCTTCAATTTATTCTCGCCCGCGGGTGCGATAAACGGCGAGCAACCTTTGTATAGTTCCACGAAATCACTTGCACCCTGACCCAGGTCAGCCACCGCCCGGACCCACGACAACGGCCGGTTCACTTCGCCCGCGAGACATCCTACCCCAATGTTCCACAAATAGTCAGTGAACGTGTAGTATCCAGAGCTTGGGACAACATTAAAGGGAACGCGCGTCAGCGCGTCGACCCCTTTTGCTAGGCAGTCGACTCCAGGGGGTGCGAACACCGACAACGCAAGTGCGACGGCACGGACACACTCAGCAACAGGAAGTATTCCGGGAGGAACTGAACTCCTCGATGACCGTGCGCCCTCGGCACTCGACTCCGATGCGACTAGAAGGGCACGCTGAGAATCGACCAGTTGCGGCCTCATACTGTGACTGGGCACCGCCCCCAGCAGGAACTCTGCCGCCCCGCCTGGAACCGTTAGCATGATGGGAAGGACCACAGTCGAACCCGGAGGCAATAGCGGCACCACCACCGCTACCATCTGCGTGCCGTCCGCATCGAGTACTAGTCCCGATTCATCCAGTTCGGCAGGGATACCGCCAGGGAGCTGTGGCGGTGGAAGCAGGTTAAATTTGCGACCTATAGACGTCCCCTGAGGTATTCCGCGAAGCCAAACGGGCGTGTCTACTGCGTCGACGTTGCCCGTATTTCCAGCAACCAAGTACACAGTCTGCGGACTACCTGGCCTAAAATTGCCGCGCCCAAGGACGTCCGCCCACACTCCTCTACCAGACATTCCTTCTTCAACTATAAAGCCATCGGCAAGTGTCACGGCGCCCGCCCCATTGTCGACAACGACATCCCACTCACCGCGAGTACGGCCAGTGAGGTCGAAGGTCGCGGTCATCGGAGTTCCACTAGGGTCAACCGTTGCGTTCGTTCCAACGATGTCGTTCTCTCCTGCACGCCGCAGCGCTACGCTCGACGATGCGTTGAAGACGCCACCGCGGAGTGTCGCCGTCACCGTCCCCGTATCTCCACCTCGGTTCGGCCATACCCAGAGGGAGGAAACCGGGGCAAACCGGACGTTGTCAACCTGAGTTGCCGTGTTGCCTTGCGACGGGCAGCCGATCCGCACCCACTCGACGTTCTGGAAGCCGGGCCCGAGAATGATTGGCCCATCGGCGATATTCTGCGTAACGCCAGAGGAGGCCGTCACCCAGCGCGGGCCACCGTTCGTCGCCAAGTCGAAACTCGTAAGATCGAATACCGCTCCGTCCACCAGCCGCAACTCGACGTACTGATCGGTGCCGGCGAAATAGAGCCAGTTGCTGCCAAAGCCTGTCCCTAACGGGTCCGCGAGCGATGAGAAGTCGGAAAACGACGTCACCTCCATCCCACTCTCGGTGTAGGTACTACCGCGCAGGAGTGGCCCCGGTAAGACCGTATCAAAGGTCAGCCGAAAGGCCCCTTCGACCGTGAATCGGTACGCAAAGACAAGTACCGTCCCCCCCGAGTCCACCACGACGTCCCACTGCCCCGGCGCAGCACCCGAGAGATCGAAGGTCGTCGTCAGCGCGGTCCCGCTGCCCTCAACCGTCGTGTTCTGTCCCGGGATATCCGACCGCCCCACGCGTTGCAGCTTGACCGTGACCGGGCTCGTGAACCCACTTCCCAGACTCACTTGCACTGTGGTCGGCCCGCTATCCGGCCCGCGATTCGGAACCACGTCATGCGGACCAAATACCCGGAAGCGCACATTGTCGACCTGGGTCGCCGTGTTACCTTGCGACGGGCAGCCGATCCGCACCCACTCGACGTTCTGGAAGCCGGGCCCTAGCGTGATCGGTCCGGCACTCAGATTCTGCGTAACGCCAGAGGAGGCCGTCACCCAGCGCGGGCCACCGTTCGTCGCCAAGTCGAAACTCGTAAGATCGAACACCGCTCCGTCCACCAACCGCAACTCGACGTACTGATCGGTGCCGGCGAAATAGAGCCAGTTGCCACTGAGAATCGCTCCCAACGGGTTCCCTATGGATGAGAAGTCGGAGAACGACGTCACCTGCATCCCACTCTCGGTGTACGTACCGCCGCGTGGCATTGGTCCCGCGACGACAGTATCGAACGTCAGCCGAAAGGCCCCTTCGACCGTGAATCCGGACGCGAAGACCAGCGTCGCTCCCCCGGTCTCGACGACGATGTCCCACGGACCAATTGCAGCGCCCGTAAGACCAAAGGTCGTCGTCACCACCGCCCCACTTCCATCCACCGCCGTGTTCACGCCCACGATGTCCGGCTGCCCAGCACGGCGGAGCTTGACCACGGCCGGACCCGTGAACCCATTCACGAGGTTCACCTGCACGGTGGTTGGCCCACTATCCCCGCCACGATTCGGAAGCACCTCGTACGGACCACCGAATACTCTGAATCTGATGTTGTCGACCTGGGTCGCGGCCCCCGCGGTGCCAATCCGGACCCACTCGATGTTTTGAAAACCCGGTCCCAGTATCGCCGGCCCTGCGAGAAAATTCTGCGTGGCCCCCGACGAGGCTGTCACCCAGCGCGTACCCCCATTGGTCGCCAGGTCGAAGCCCGCCAGATCAAACACCGCCCCGTCCACAAGCCGCAACTCAATGTACTGATCAGTGCCGTGGAAATAGAGCCACTTACCACTGGGAATCGCCCCCAACGGGTTCCCTACGGATGAGAAATCCGAGAACGACGTCACCTGCATGCCACTCTCGGTGTAGGTGCTCCCGCGCGGGAACGGACCTGCCGGCGCGGTGTCGAAGGTTAGGATCCCTTCTGCCCCTGCGCTGGGTGCCACGCGCACTACAAGGCTGAGCAGAGTCAGGCATATCGCCAGGCGCGACGTCATTGGCATCTCCTCGCTGCTGTTTGTCGGCGAGTTCTCTCTCTGGGCTCAGCCTTCGCGAATCTGTCCCGTCAACTCACGAGCACGCCTCAATCCGACTTATCCCGAAACTGCCCCTGCTCATTCTTCGTCGCCGGGAAACTGAAGCGCGCTTCCCAACACACACTCGAGTGGTCGTTCTTGAACGGCACCACCATCAGGCCTGTCCCAGGAGACGCATCCTCACGGTGCCGGCGTACACACCTTGGTCTTGCCTCCACTCTTGTCGACACAGGTGAGATTCAACGTCATGCACGTGTCGCCGACGACGAGCGTCTGGCGCAACCGCGTCGCGCCGGTCGCCGCTGACAGGTCGACATTCTTGCCTTGCACCTTGAACTTGTACTTGTTCGGCTGCGAGCGGACGTTCCTGATCTGCACGCGGCTCAGCCCAGCGGGCTCCGACACCTGCAGCGTCTTGTCCTTGAAGATCGCCCGCACCCGCCGATCCGGCACGCTCTGATCGAGACAGGGCGGCTTCGGGCCGAAGGCGCTCCCGGAGATGGCGAACCCGTCACCTGGAGTCGGCCCGTACACAATCCCATCGTCCCCCTCCAGGCAGTAGCTCACGCCCTCGGTGCAGGGATGGATGTCCTGGCCGGGCAAGAGAATCGTCTCACCGGGGCTCGTGAACTTGTCATCACCCGCCGGTGCCGTGAGCTTGTTCAGCTTGAGCTTCTGGCCGATGAGGACGGTACCCCCGGCGACTTCGCTCCCGGGCCGACAGCACGTAAACGGGATGCCGGTATCGGACACACACTGCGGCGTGCAGGTATCGCCCCCGACCAGGTTGCCGTCGTCGCAGACTTCGCCGCTCTCGGTCGTTCCGTTCCCGCAACACCCCTCACCCGGCGGGCAGTCCGACGCCGCGAGGCAGCAGCCCGCGCTCCCCGTGCAGCGGCCCACCAGCTGACATGTGCTTGAGCACGAGCGCGTGCAGGCGGTGCACGTTGGGGGGTCGGCTTCCACGGGACAGTTACCGGAGTTCGGCGCCGAGGGCCCTAGGTCGCAGACTTCTCCAGGTTCCAACACCCCATTCCCACACAGCGTCGAACATGTACCGCCCACGCAGAGATCGCTCTCGCAGTTGCTGTCCTCGACGCACGGTTCACCCGGGCGCGCAAAACCCGACAGACGTCCGATCTTGTTCCCCGATAGCTCTGTAAACCACAAGTTTCCATCTGAACCCGCGCTGATGCCAGACGGCTGGCTGTTCGCGGTTGGAATTGGAAACTCAGTAATGATGTTGGGACTGTTCACCTCAATCCGCGCAATCTGATTGGCATTCGTCTCGGTGAACCACAGATTGCCGTCAGATCCAGCGGTGATCTCATAATAAGACCCACTGTTTGCCGTCGGGATCGGGAATTCTGTAATAATGTTAGGGCTATTCACCTCGATGCGCCCAATCTGGTTGTTGGACACTTCCACGAACCAGATGTTTCCATCGGGCCCTGAGACGATGCCGAACGTTGCACCACCCAAAGCTCCCGGGTAATGCGTCGGGAGATCAAACTCAGTGATCGTGTTGGGACTATTCACTTCAATGCGGCCAATTCGGTCGAAGAAATGAAAAGAGAACCATAGGTTACCGTCTGAACCGGACGCGATGGCATACAACTCACTGCCAGCCGGAAATTCCGTGATGGTGTTAGGGCTGTTCACAAGAATCCGCGCGATGCTTTCGCCATATTGATTTGCAACCCACATATTGCCATCTGACCCGACAGTGATTCCATCGGGCTCGTGAAGGCCTGGACTTGAGAATGGGAACTCCGTCACCGCATAGGGGCTTGTGGGGAGCATCCGCGCGACCCTGTCGCCGACGTAAGTCTGAGACTCGACAAACCATAGGTTCCCGTCGGGACCAGTCGTGACATCCAATACCCCACTAGGAGCCGTGGGCGCCGTGAACTCGGTAATGGTGTACGGGCTGTGCACCTCAATACGGCCGATGCTGTTGGTCAACGATGTGAGTTCTGCGAACCACACATTGCCGTCCGGTCCAGTGGTAGTCCCTGCTGGCCCCGCACCCGCACTTGGGAGGGGGAATTCCGTGATCAGCACCGCGCTTGCCGAAGGTACATACCCGAAACTAGCTAGCGCTAGTACTGCAGCGGTCACGACCAGAGTCACGGTCAGGGACGTCCGATCTTCTCTAGATCTGTTCATTCGCGTTCTCCCATCATTTAGTCATCCTCACGGACTCGCGGGCTACCAAAGCGCGATTGTTCAGACTACGTTCGACGCGCCAGTCTTCACTTGCGGCATCCCCTTCGGGGAACCCTCCTCAGGGCGCCGGCGTGCACACCTTGGTCTTGCCGCCACTCTTGTCGACGCACGTGAGATTCAACGTCATGCATGTGTCGCCCACGACGAGCGTCTGGCGCAGCCGCGTCGCGCCGGTCGCCGCCGAGAGGTCGACGTTCTTCCCCTGCACCTTGAACTTGTACTTGTTCGACTGCGAGCGGACGTTCTTGATCTGCACGCGGCTCAGCCCATTGGGCTCCGACATCAGCAGCGTCTTGTCCTTGAAGATCGCCCGCACCCGCCGATCCGGCACGCTCTGATCGAGGCAGGGCGGCTTCGGGCCGAAGGCGTTCCCGGAGATGGCGAACCCGTCACCTGGAGTCGGCCCGTACACAATCCCATCGTCCCCCTCCAGGCAGTAGCTCACGCCCTCGGTGCAGGGATGAATGTCCTGGCCGGGCAAGAGAATCGTCTCACCGGGGCTCGTGAACTTGTCATCACCCGCCGGTGCCGTGAGCTTGTTCAGCTTGAGTTTCTGGCCGATGAGCACCGTGCCGCCCGCGACTTCGCTTCCGGGCCGACAACACGTAAACGGGATGCCGGTATCGGACACGCACTGCGGCGTGCAGGTATCGCCCCCGAGGAGGTTGCCGTCGTCGCAGGCTTCGCCGCTCTCGACCGTCCCGTTCCCGCAACACCCTTCTCCCGGCGGGCAGTCCGACGCCGCGAGGCAGCAGCCCGCGCTCCCCGTGCAGCGACCGACCAACTGACAGGTGCTCGAGCAGGAGCGCGTGCAGGCGCCACACGTCGGGGGGGCGGCATCCGCGGGACAGTTGCCGGAATCCGGACCCGAAGGTCCCAGGTCGCACGCCTCCTCGCCAACGAGCAATCCATCGCCACAGACCGCGGTACAGCTCGAAGGTTGGCCGCTGCATGTCCAACCCGGCTCAATCTCACACTGTGACGAGCATCCGTCACCACCGGCGCCATTTCCATCGTCGCATTCTTCACCACTACACACCGCGCCGTTGCCACAGGAGCCAACCGAGCACCCACTCACCGCAATCCCATAGGACCCTGGTTCCAAATGGCCATTGCCCGTGCCCTGACCATTCCAAACAACCAAACTGTACGTGACGGGACACGGCGGCACACCGGGCAATGTCATTGAGTGGGACCCGGCGCCGTGAATATTTGCCAAGCCCTCCCCGTTCTGGCCGATTACCAAAACCCATGGGGAAAAATTGGGGTCTCCCGTATCCGCAAGCGTGAAGGTGACCATGCTGCCCGGCTCCGTCACGAACGAGTAGGAGTCAAACATTTCAAACGGAGGGGAGGTAACTCCATTGATCTCTCCGCTCGTCGGGGTAGCCTCGCAGGTCAGGGAGGTGGAGTCGCACAGGGGTCCGGATGCGTCATACGCTCCGTACTCAACGAGGTATCCTGCCCCGATTGTCGGACAGGTAACGACCAGGCAATAATCCCCCGCCGCAAGCTGGCTGCCATCAATGTCCCCGCTCAACTCATCGATTGACCCAGCGAGCGTTGAGCAGTCGCTTTGATACAAGCGCGCTCTGGCTCCCGTAGGAGTTGTCGCAGTCTCGACGAACCCGGCATACACTCCCGCGCCCGTGGCCAGCGTAAACGTCCACGCTTCGCTCGCGCTCTGACAGGTCCCGACCTGGGCCACCCCACACGGCAGGTCTGTCGCGTGTGCGGCAGTCATCGGCAACAGCAGCGGGGCGAGAACAGCGAAGCACACGGCGGCTCGACGCATTGAGCAGTCCTCCTTGGTCGGTGGGGCGAATCGGGACGACGAGGCACCCTCCTTGAAAGCCTCCGCATCTGTCAACCTTCAACGGCGATTTTCGAGCAGTGAGCTGTGCGTCGTTTTGGAACACTTCGCGACCCACGCCCACAGCTCCTCCACGTCATACCGCCCCACCGCCTGCACCCGCAGCAGCCTCACGCCACAACCCTCGAGCACCGCATCGACAAACGCATCGCGCCGCCGCCGCGCTTCGACCGCATGCGACCGGTCGTCGAGCTCGACCGCCAACATCCTATAAGCAAAGGCTCGGCGCGGATCCTCGCCACGTCGAAGAAGCTCGCGTGCACAGCGTTCGTAGCGGACCCCGGCAATGCCCCGCCGACGTCAGGCTGGCAGCTCACGATCATCAAGAAGACTACGCAGAAGGCCGCGAACTAGCGAGATATCAGGAGAACATCATGAAGTCAGGTCTCTTTGCCATCGGACTGGCCGCTCTCGTGAGCTGGCCAACGCTTGCTCGCGCCGGCATCGTCGACAGTCCACTTCCGGCGCCTTTCACCCAGCACGTCTTCTCGGTACCCGGCGTGATCAGAATCGGTGGACTGGCAACGTTCTTCTCCTGCACGAACCTCGACGGGACGAACGTGACCATCGGCGTCGAGATATTCGGACCCGCCGGTGGCGCGCCCGCCAACGACGCTGCTGCGACCTCCCTCAGTGTCGCCCCAGGCGCGACGGTGATTTTTGGGACTTCGGCTGCGGCGGGGATATCTATCGATTCGAACCTGGGCAGCCCCGGTCTCAGTAAAGGCTCGGCGCGGATTCTCGCCACATCGAAGAAACTCGCCTGCACCGCCTTCGTGGCAGATTCCGGGCAACGATCCGCCGACGACGACTTGGCAGCTCAACATCCTGGCGAAGACGAAGCAGAAGGGCGACTGATCGTTCTCACTGACGAACGCCGCTCGCCCGCACATCAAGCGAGAGGGCGTTCACGCGTCTGCTCTCCCGTGGCCACTTCCATCCGAATCCGCGCCAGGGGCGCGTGGCCGATTCTTCGAGGAGTCGGCCAAGTGGCGGATTTCCGGCTTCGGCGAAGTGCCCGGAATTACGGGCGCGTGCGAAGGATTCGGCCACGGCGGCCACATCCCTGAGAAAGTCGGACACCAGTCTGATTCTGCGGGTGGAGGATCAAATGCTCTTTGGATTCGGACGGGTGCATTACCTGGGTAAGGTGGTCACGTCTGCGGCGACGACTACGGAATTCACATGCTGCGAAGACCTCGCTCGAATTTTGCGACCTCCCGGTCGCGCGCTACGAGGTCGAGTTCCTCGGGATCGCTCGATCCGATCGGCTGCACCTTGGCGTACAAGGCGCAAGCCCGGATGACGTGCAGGGCGGCGGATACCGAAGCGGTCCCTGGGTCCATTTCGCGATCGAGGACCGCGATTGCTTTCGGCAGGAGCGCGCGCAGCCGATCCGTGACGCGCGACCACAGCTCCTCGCGACGGCGATTCAACGCGGCCTGAAAGACGCGATCGCCGTGTAGCCAGCCGCTCACCGTCTGGCGCGCCACACCGATCGACGCGGCGGTGTCGGTGACCGAGGCGCCGGCGGCCAACAGGTCCGCCGCTGCGCTCTGCTGCGGGGTGAGCGCGAGCTTCCCCGAGTCGTCGTTGGTGGTCTCGGGGCGCGTCATTGTCCGGCCAGTTCCCTCCGGCTGCAACGTCGGGATTCGTCGCGTTCTGTCGCGTGCCTCACGGACCGAGCAACTGGTGCAGGGCGTCCTCCAAGGATCGCCGGTCGTCGGCTTCGAGACGTCCGAGCTTCCGACGCACAAGGCCGCGCTCGATGGTGGTGATGACGGGCTTGATCACCGACGACTTGAGGAGACCAGCCTCGCGCCAGCGTAGAATCGCCACGTCGCTGGCGACACCGGGCGGCCGAACCTGGCTGGTCAGGGCCATGATGACCAGGTCGGGGCGCTCGTCGTGATAACGCGGCGAGCTGACGACTACCGCAGGGCGCTGCTTGCTCCCGCTCTGGTCGGTGAACGGAAACGGCACCAGAACGACATCGCCGAACTCATAGGCGGTCGTAGTCGGCATCGTCGGGGTTGTCCCAGACTGCGCGGAAGGATGCTTCGGCGAGGTGGGTGCCGGCGCGTGTGAGCTGCCGATCGGCCTCGCGGGTTCGCAGGAAGTCGATGAAGTCCTCGACCTCGGCCACTCGTTCGGGCGGCAGACTGCTGAGCTTCTTTGCGATGGTCTGGCGCTGGGCGTCCCCGCTCATGGTGTCCTCCCTCTTCCGGCGTCGAGTGCTTCGTGAACTGTACACGAGGTGTGCGCTGGCTGGTAGCGCGACAACGCTCTTCTGACGGCTACTGTCATGGTTCCAAGCTCGTGGGGGAGTAAGAGAAGCGAGCGGTTGGCGGAAACCTTGGTCGGCTGGCCGGTCGTCTCCATCTACGCGGCCTCGGCCCGCCTGAGCAGGTCCATCTCCCGCAGCCACACGAGGAGCTGGTTCCAAGTAGGAACCATTTGGGACACTTCGAAATTTCCGGCATCCTGCAACAGACGAGTGGAGTCCGCCCGATTTCGTGGGCAATTGATCGCTTTGTATTCGCTGCAACTCGCTGGTCGTGGGTGAGGGGTCGACGGGTACGCGAGGGCACGACGGAGAACCCCACGATGTGCAAGGCCGTGTCGACCGATCTCCGCAAGCGTGGCGCTCAATGTCGATTGCCCGACCTGCTTCATCGTCCGAGGGGACTGCGGAACGCGGTTCGCTGCCGGGCTCACTGGCGCTTTCGCCACGCCCGAGGCTTCCTCTGATGCTGGTGCAACACGGCGAGCACCACTGGCACGTCGTCGGTCACGAAATAGACCGCGTATGGAAATCGATGCAGCTGTGGCAAACGGCAGTACAACCCGCAACGTCCGATAACGCGAATCCCGTTAACTTGCGGGAGCGAAAACCCCACTGAAGATGCCTATCTGCCTTGGGGCGCCACGCGGGCGCTATTTGTTTTTGGCGAGGAACCCGTGCAGCGTCACGCTGCTCGCGCCGAACGGAACGTCGGCGCAGATGTCCACGCCCGGGCCGGCTACGACCTCAGGAATGAGCGCGGAGCCGCGCCCGATGCCGTTCCCGGGTGCGAGTGCCCCGGCCGAGAAGACCTCATAGCCGATCGCCGGTGCTGGTGGGGCGAGCAGCAGATCGATGACGCCGCCTTGACCCGTGGCGACGACGAACACCCATTCAATACCAGTGAGCACCAGGACGTCCTTGGGCGGGATCACGAACGGAACCGCAGTCCCGTCCGGCATGATCCGCGTATCCATCTTGTGGCTGCCGGTGCCGCAGGCGCCGAAACTCACGAGCGTGACGAGGCTGCTCGGCTTCGATGGTGCGAGCACGCCCGCCTCGACCGTTCCGACGAGCGCGACCAGCATCGCCATGACGAAGATCAGCTTGCGCATCATGCGACCGTACCAAATCGCTGACGAGCGCTCTAGCCCGCATTTCTCACCAGGTCACGCGTCATGATCGCGCGGGGCAGTGACGCTGCGCGGACGCCCTCACGCGGGCATGCCGGGGCGAGTGCCAGCGACCCGAGCCTTATTCCCGCGTGTCGGGGTGGGGCGTGAGGCTCCAGAATGGCCGGGGCGGTCGCGCATCAGGCGCACGGCGGCCGGACCGTTGGACGCGGCAGGCGTATCGGCGACGTCCCAGACGGAGGCGCGCGGTCAGCAGCGCAGCGGATAGCCGGTCTGCAAATTGGCGAGGACGCGGGCGTAGAGGGCGCGCAGCGGGAAGACGCCGCTGAGCGCGACGACGACCCGCCGCACGCTTACGCGGACGAGCCCGCCCAGCTTCAGCAGCCGCGTGCGGATCGTCGTCACCTGCGCCCGCGCCAGGGCGGTGCCCCGCAGGCCCACCCGCCGCAGCTCGTGCACGAGTACGTAGGCGACGCTCGCCAGCCACAGCCGCAGCTGATTCCCCCGCATCGTCGCCGTGCTCGTGCGATCCGCGAATAGCCCGAGCTGCTGCTCCTTGATCCGATTCTCCATCTCGCCGCGCGCACAATAGAGCTGCTCGTAGAGCGCCGCCGGGGCCCACGCCGCGGGGGCGAGCGTCGTGACCACAAAGCGCGGATTGGCTTTGCCCGGCAGCTGCTCCGCTTTGCCGACCACCCGCCGCGGCTGCGTCCAGCTCTTCTGCGTCTGATAGTGGAAGTCTTTGTACACTCGCGCCGCGGCGCCGGTGGCGGCGCAGGTCGTCGTCGCCGTCGCCAACTCGTCCGCGATCCTGGCTTCCAGCCGCGCGTTGCGCGCCAGGCCGAGCACGTAGTCGACGCCGTGCGTCTCGCACCACGTCATCAGCGCGTCCCGCGCAAACCCCGAGTCCCCCCGGACAATGATCCGCACCGCCGGCCATTGCGCCCGCAACTGCGCCACGATCCGCGCCACTTCCTCCACCGCCCCGGCGGCGCCGTCGCCATCGGCGCGCCGGAGCTTCGCGGCCAACAAAAAATCGCCACAGAAAATGTAGAGCGGCAGGTAACAGTAGCTCCGGTAGTAGCCATGGAAGAAGCGTCCCTCCTGCTGCCCGTGCACCGGATCGTCGGTGGCATCGAGATCGAGCACCAGCTCCGCGGGCGGCGTCGCGTGCGCGGCGAGAAACGCAGCGACAAAGAACGCCTCGATCGCCGCGCCGTCGTAGACGATCTTCTGATACCGCGCGGCCGCGGTCGCGTCCGCCGGCGTCCGCTCCCAGCGATTCAGCGTGCTCTTCCCCGCCAACGCATGGCCGCGATCCCGCGCCCGCCGCCGCGTAGCGCCCGTCGCATCCGTCTTGCCCGCCGCCACCGCCAACAGCGCGTCGTCCCGCAGCACGTCGTGATCATTCAGATCCTCATACCCGCAGGCCAATCCGAGCACGCGCTGGCTCACCAGCTCCGCCACCGTGTGCTCCACCAATCGGGGATCGCGATGATCCGTGAAACACGCGGCGAACCGCTCCAACAGTCCGGTGCGCGCCGCGACCTCCCGCAGCAGCAGCACCCCGCCCGCGTCCGAACTCAGCCGTCCGGCATTGAACGCCGCCACTACCGTCCGCCGCCCGTGCTCTTGGAA
This sequence comes from uncultured delta proteobacterium, assembly GCA_963774015.1. Classification (GTDB taxonomy): domain Bacteria; phylum Desulfobacterota; class Binatia; order UTPRO1; family UTPRO1; genus UTPRO1. The sequence continues at coordinate 1,243,628 of CAVZDH010000007.1, read as the reverse complement.
AGCGAGCTGCTCTTCCGTACAGTCTGTCTGCTCCACGCCGCCCCTCCTCGCTGACGAATTCTCTTCGCAAAGAACCGTTTAGCAGGAAGTGGGCGGCTGGAGCGATTTCGCTGGTGAGAAATGCGGGCTAGGACTCCATCGCGGCCAGGACGCGATCCTTCCCCCATGCTGATTGACGAGACTCGATCCCTCGCCGACGACCGCGCTACTCGCGCTTGTCCGTCCCTGCCGCCGAGATCGCCGCTCACCACGAGGCGACTTGGTGCCGATCAGAGACCGCCCGACGCAGGTCGCGACGTAGAGGTTGGCGGAAGTGTAGGTCGCCCTTGATACCTGGCGCCTCGCCTCGGGCGCATGTCTATGCCTTCTGGCCGTTTGGCACCGCGGCCGTTCCGCTGGAGCCCTGGTCCTACCTACTTACAGAGATAGAATTCGCCCTCGAGCACGCAGGTCAGTCCGGGACAGCACACTCCGTAGATACAGAGGGTGGACTGGGCATCGCATGCCGGCTCGGCTTGCACCACACTCGCGACGAACGAATCCACCAAGCCCTCGACGCTGGCGGCGTCGCCGGCCATCGTACAATAGGCCCCGCCCTTGATCTGCGCCTTCGCGAACGCGTTCGTGAATTTCTCCTCGGTCTTAGCGAGGCACGTCGCATCGACCGGATGCCCCTTCTTCAGCGCCTTTTCATAGCACGCGAGCTTGCCGGCCGCCTTCTTGCTGGCGGCCTGGATCTTCGCGACCGCGCATTTCGCTCCAGCGGTTGTTGCTGCGTGTGTCGCACCTGCGGTGCAAAGGACGACCGTCAGGATGCTCAAAATCCATTGCGTGCGCGTCATGTGCTCACCTCTGCAGCGCGAATCGCCGCGCCGGCCTTTCCGAGAAAACTACTGCCCGATCCGATCTTCGTATGCCAACCAACGCGTCACGCTGTGGCAAACGGCAGTCCAACCCGAAACGTCCGACGCGAATCCCGTTAACTTGCGGGAGCGAAAACCCCACTGAAGATGCCTATCTGCCCGGTGTCGGCATCGGAGTGGGAGTTGCTGGGCCCTGGAAGCATTGCCCTGTGTGAGCCTGGATTTCCTTGGGGGCCGCGAGGGCCGACGGGCCCGCAGTATTGGATGACCACGGCGACCGTCTGATTCCCGTCGCTCAAGCTTCCGGTGCAATTCTGGGGGAGAAGTGTGGTCTCGAAGCGGAAGGTTCCGCTTTTCGTCGCTTGCGCGACGGGCTGGACGTTGGTGTCGAGGAGCGCCGGCTCAGCGCTCATCGTCGTAGATGTCCTCGCGCGTCAGGTCGCCGTAGACCGTGCCGGGCTGCACGTTGAAGCGCACGCGCTCGGGTGTCGGATGGCCGTTGCTCTTGGTTTCGTAGCGTTTGCGCAGTGCCGCAACGTAGGCCGCGACGTCCTTCAGGGCCTCTTCGGGGAGGCCATCCAGGTTGATCCCTCGTTTTGCCATCGTGTCTCACCTCCTTCCGGTTGAACCATGTGTAGCATGCTGTGGGAGCCATGCCCTCAGTCTCCGAGGGCAACACGGTCGGGACAAGGGGGCAAAAATCGGAGCGAACGCCAGGAATTCACCTTGGCCGATGGCACGCGCGTCGCCTACGACATCGGCGAAGCCATGTTCGTCGTGGGGGGACGCGGCCGGACGTCGCAGGTAGTTTTCGCGCCGGACGGCGTGACGCCGTTGCTCGGAGCGATGACGCTCGAGAGGCTGGGATTGATGGTGAATCCCGTGACGCGCAGCTGCCGATGCGCCTGCTGCTCGCGCGCGCCGGCTGACGGCCGACGACCAATGAAGCCACCGCCAAGACCCCGATCACCGCGCGTAGGTCCGTCACACGGCGGGCGCCATCACCCTCCGCACGGGGCACGCAAGAAGCCCGCCGTCCGGTGGCCCGGCACGCCCGATCGTGCCATCAATCGCTCCGATGACGCCACTCGACGAGCTGACCCGCCTCTCCGCGACGCGCGGCCTCGATTTCATCGTCTGCGGCGGCCACGCCGTCAACGCCTATCAGGTAATCCGCAAGACCGGCGATGTCGATCTCCTCGTCCGCGAGCGTGACGTGGGGCAGTGGCGCGAGCATCTCGTCGCCCTCGGGTATTCCATGTTCCATGCGGATCCGGCCTTCGTTCAGCTGTCGCCGCCGACGGCAACGGGATGGCCCGTGGACCTCCTCGTCGTCGACGAGGCGACGTTCGACACGATGAAGCGCGCCGCCCGGCCGTTCGCGTTCGGCGCCAGCACCTGCCTGATCCCATCCGTCGAGCACTTGATCGCCATGAAGCTCCATGCGCTGCGCTTCTCGGGTGAATCGCGCATGCGGAAGGACGGCATCGACATCATCGATCTCGCCGAAGCGAACGGCCTCGACCTACTCGGCGACACGTTTCGCGCTCTCTGCGACCGCTTTGGCGATGCGCGAGTCTACGAAAGGATTCTGACCTATGCCGGCAAAACCTCGGCACGACACGACTGAGTCTCTGCGGTTCCCGGTCCCGTCCGCACCGTTGCGTCCGCATCCGGCGCCGACCGTCGAGATGATTCTCGCGGCGAGCGCGGACATGTTGCCGGTATGGAACGCCGACCCGCGGAGGGAAGCGACGCGGCTCGCACAAAAGTGTCGGGTCCGGTTCGTGCTCGAGAATCCGGACTGAGACCGCGACGTGCACCCGGCTGACCGTCACCTCGCTCGGCTCGAACCTCATGTCGTGCCCGCGCGCCTCGCCCGACCCGACGACGATCGTCGGCGACCCGCTGCTCGCACCGCTCACGGAGTGGCGCTTCCCTTATCCGGACTTCTCGGACGTGCACACGTGGGTGCATGCCTTGCTGCCCGGAAGCCCGGCGATCGACGCCGGCACGTGCGGGCATTCGAGTGACCAGCCCGGCGTCGCGCGCCCGCAAGGCGCGCAGTGCGACATCGGCGCGTCGGAGGCGCCGACGCTCTGCGAGGGCGGCGTCGGCATCGCGAACGCACGCGTTCGCGTTCGCCAGCACGGCGCCTGGAGCATGATCCCGGTCACACGAGTTGACGCGACCTCACGCGAGGTCATGGACACTCGGTGGATACCTCTGCCGAGTATCACGAGGACTCGATCGACAACGGCACCGCTCACGGCACCCACTCGATCCAGCCCGCGAGATCGGCCGCATCGAGCGCCTCGGCCACGAGCGCGATGGCGCGTACGGCCTCGCCCACTCGGGTCTTGGGCAGGATGAAGATCAGCCCCGGAAACGCGGTGCCCGCTTCGATGGATTCCTGGGCCAGGCGGAGGAAGTCCTGGTCCGCGCTCACGGGAATGCGAGCCAACTCGACGGCACGCGTCACGTGCTCGGCGTCACTGGCTCCGAGCAGGCCCTTGCTACCAGCGGTGACGATGTCGACACCGCGTCGTCGAAGACCGGCGACGATCCGCGCGTCCACGCACTCGTCGGCGTAGAGGCGGAGCGCCATCCGCGTTCGCTACTGCGGGTCGGATCGGAGGCGCGTTGCGAAGCGCGTCCGCAGCGTCGCGATGAGGGAGTCCGCCTCCTGCCATTCGCGCCGGATCGTGTCCTGATGGTCGTAGTAGTACGCGAGCGCCGCGTGGACATCCGCGAGCGTCAGATGCGGATGGGCCTCGACGATGTCGTCCGGCGTCATGTCGAGATGCTCGTACTCGGAGGCAACCTGGCTGACCTTCACGTCGGTCCCCGCCACCACGGGTCGCGGGACCGTGTCATCGACGTGGCTCGGTATGCGCCGCGCGGGTTCCATGTCGTCTGGAGTACCCGCTTCCGTGGGCCGTTGCCAAGTCCCGAAGTCCCCATCCGGCGAGCACGCGGCTGTGGTTTCGATCTTCGGGAAACGAACCCTCTCGACGGTCTCCGACGCACAGGATTGCGGGTCCTGCGCCGTCTGAAAACGTGCCGGAGATCGCAGTGGTAGCGCGTGCGGTGTCCACAGGGTGTCCACCCCGGCGCGATCACGTCGGACCCGGCGGGAAGCCTGGCCGAAGCGGCCCGCCGCTACTGATCCTGATGGCCGCCTCTGGGCATTTGGCGCCAATGTTGCCAGTCCTCTCCTTTTGCAGTCGAGCGATCGCGGAGCTTCGTGGACTGACGTTAGCGCTGCCCTCGCGCTCGTCGCTCCCGATCAAATTCCCGTTGCGATGGCATTCCGGACAGAGCAGGTCGGATGGGTTGCGGCGGGGGCCGATAATTCGCGCTTCAATCAGAGGAGACACTCCCTTGGACGCAAAATGGCCCGGACGCGCTCGGGGAAGCACGCAGCCTGCTGCTGGCGTTAGATGAAAGTCCGTCGACAGCGGGGACGAACACGGTTGCTGTTACGAGCCCCGTGCAGCATAAGCTGGGAATAGTCCGTCACGACTAAACGTATGCCGGCCGGATGCGGGACCCTTGGACCATTGTTCGGATGCGCACCGACCCACTCCGGGCACGGCGGCTTTGCGGCGCGCCCGATCGCAGTCGCGTCCTTCACTTCGCACGCGCACGCTGCGTGGCAGCTCCATCTCGGGCAGGGATCGTCCGACGTCACCTTGCGGGTGTACGCGCACTGGTTCCCGAAGCAGCGCACCGGCGCCATGGAGTCGCACGCCAGCCGTGTCCTCGGAGGCGTTGCTACCAGTGTTGGTAGCACGAGCCGGTAGCTGCGCTGGACGGATTCCGAGAAGAAGTGTAGGAAAATCACGCGCGCGAAAGTGGCGGAACTGGCAGACGCGCAGGATTCAGGATCCTGTGAGGTAAAACTCGTGGGGGTTCAAGTCCCCCCTTTCGCACTCGCGGTGGTCCTGTGGTGAGTTGAGGGAAGGCGCCCCGGGTGGGGCGAGTGGTGGCGGTGGTGGACGGTGCGCACATGATGATGCAGTGTCCGCGGTGCTCGACGCGCTGGCGCGTCGCGGCGGCGGCCCCGGTTGAAAACCCTCTCTTCAAGTGCGGACGTTGCCATCATCTCTTCCGCCAATTCCCCGGCGCACCACCCGCGCGTGAAAGCGCACCGTCGCCGAGCCGGCGTACGGCCGCGCCCGCGCCGGACACGCTCGAGTTCATCTTTCCCGAACGTCAGCCGGCGGAGCTGATGTTGGGCGTCGAGACGGTGCGCGTCGAACCCGCGGCGGCCACGCCGGCGGCCGCTGCGGCGGCGCCGGCGGAGGATACGTGCGTGACGAGCGAGTCGCCGCCCGTCGCGCCGCCGCCGTCACCTCCGCCTGTCATCATCAGGAGCCCGCTCGACGAGGCGACGGCGGTCGTGGCGGATGCCGAAGAGGGCGGCGCGGACGAGCCGGAGCCAGCGGATCTCGCGAGCGAGCTTCTCGCGGACCCCGTCGTCGAGGACGCGGCGACGGGGTTCGACTTCGACCAATCGGACGAGGGCGACGAGGACGAGGATGAGGACGTCGTCGACCCGATGTCGACCTCGATCGACATGGGACGGCGCCTCCGCGTGGAGGACACCGTGCGAGCGCCAGCGGGCTTCGGAACCATCATGCGAGCGATCGGCACTGCGGTGGCCGGCTTTGCGGCGCTCGCGCTGATCGTGCGCGTGGCGCCCGAACGGACGAGCGCCTGGCTTTCTCGGCTGCCGGTCGCGGGCGCGAGCTTCGCGCACGATCGCAACCTCGCGAGCAAGGTCGAGCTCACCAACGTGCACGGGCGTTTCCAGCGCCTGCGCAATTCGCGCCGGGTGTTCGTGATCTCGGGCGACGCACGCAACAACTCGCCCATGACGATCGAGCGCATCGAGGTGGCTGGGGCGCTCTATGGCCTCGGGGGTGGCGAGCTCGATCAGAAAGTCGTCACGACGGGGAACCGTACGACGCTCACCGACCTGTCGGACGCCGAGATCACCCTGCTTCAGGGTCTCGAGCCCGCGATCGCCCTCGCCCCGGGCCAGACCACGCCGTTTCTGATCGTGTTTCTCGAGCCGCCGCGCGAGCTCCGCGAGTTCAGCTCTCGGGTGTTGAGCGTCCGTCCGACGCGGCGGGCTTCGACTCGGCCTGCTGCGTCGTCCCGGGATTCGGTGGGGTGACGTCGATCGAATCGGGCTCGCTGGTCGCTTTGCGGAAGTTGCGGATGCCCTTCCCGATCCCTTCCCCGAGCTCGGGCAGCCGTCCGGCCCCGAAGATGATCAGGACGATCACCAGGATCACCAACAACTCTCCCATCCCCATGCCGAACATGCGAGTCTCCACGGCGCGATTTGCGCTCGCGCGACTATAGGAGAAGCCTTCGGAGGGGCGCAATAGGCCTTGCCCTTGGTTGCAGCGGTCACGGCGACGACTAGAATCCGCACACCAATGGCCACAGCGACCAGCGATCGGCGTCTGGCACTCGCGATCGCGTTCTCGGCGCTGCTGCACCTCTCGCTGCTGTCGTTGATGCCGTATCTTCCGAAGCCTGCGCCGGGTGCCGTCGTCGAGCCGCCGCTCGAGGTGGCGTTGCTACCGCCGGACATGCCGGCGAAGGCGCCGGCCGCGCCGGCCGCCCGTCAGTTGGTCGCGCCGCCCGATCAGATCAACGACCGTGCCCCGGAGCATCCGCATTTCGAGAGCGACCGCGACAATACCGTCGAGCACGAGACGGTGAACCCGGGCGTCCCGAATCCCGGTCCGGACGCGCCCCCCGCGCCGAAGCCGCAGCCGGCGGCGCCGGCGCAACGTGCGAGCGCCGCGGATCGTCCGCCGCCGGCGAAGCCACGGCAGCTCGCCGAGCGTGCGGCCCCGCCGGCGCGGGCGGCGGCGTCCGAGGCGAAGCGGGCCCCCGCGCTCGACGACCTGTTCGCGTCGCCCGACGAGCTCGTCGCCGCGCAGCGCCAGGCGACCGAGGAGCCCGCGCCGGGGGAGGAAAGCAACACGGGCCGCCGGAAGCTCGCGCTCGCGGTCGCCCCCATCGCGCCCGACTGGTCGCTGCCGGGCACGCGCGGAACGCTCGACAATCTGCCCGACATCCAGCGCGGCAGCGTCACGCTGCTCAACACCAAAGCGAACGTGTTCTCGCCGTTCGTGCGGCGGGTGGGCGAGCGCGTCTTCCAACATCTCGTGATCCGGCAGCGGCGGCTCGAGCTGCAGCAGATCCTGAGCGCGCACGGCCCCGTGCAGATGAAGGCGACGCTCGACTCGCATGGGAAGCTCAAGTCGGTCGAGATCCAAGGGCAGTCCGGGAGCGCCACGATGGACGATACGCTCTCGGACGCGCTCAACACGGCGGCCTTCGACAACAACCCGCCAGTGGCGGCGGCGAACGCGAACGGCGAGTTCGAGTTCATCTTCCAGGCGCAGCTGCGGGCCTATCAGCCGGGGCCGGCAGGGACGCCGGGTCGGATCGAGAGCCGCCTCAGCGTGGCCTTGCTCTGACGGCGCGTCCGACGGTCAGCCGTTGGCGTCGTCGGCCGGCGGCTTCCAGCGCAGGACGGGACGACGGGCGGCACGCGTCTCGTCGAGCCGGCCGACGAAGGTCGCGTGCGGGGCCTCCTTGACGATCTCGGGCGTGTCGCGGGCCTCGGCGACGATGGCGCGGACGGCGGCGACGAACTCGTCGAGGGTCTGCTTGCTCTCCGTCTCCGTCGGCTCGACCATGATGGCGCCGGGCACGACGAGCGGAAAGTAGATGGTCGGCGCGAAGAAGCCGTAGTCGAGCAGGCGCTTCGCGAGATCGAGCGTGTGTACCCCGGTCCGGTCGAGGTCGCGATCGCTGAAGACGCACTCGTGGAGCGAGGGGGTCGGAAAGGCGAGTGGCAGCACGTCGGCGAGGCACGCCCGGATGTAGTTGGCGTTCAGGACCGCCATCGCCGTGACGTCCGCGAGGCCGTCGCCGCCGAGCGTCCGCATGTAGCAGTAGGCGCGCACCAGCATGCCGACGTTGCCGTGAAACGAGCGGACGCGGCCGATCGCGTGCGGAAAGTCCTCGCTCCAGCGCAGGCCGGTGGCGTCGCGGACGAGGCGCGGGATCGGCAGGTACGCTTCGAGCCGCTCGGACACCGCGACCGGGCCGGCGCCGGGCCCGCCCCCACCGTGCGGGGTCGAGAACGTCTTGTGGAGGTTGAACTGGAGCACGTCGGCGCCCATGTCTCCGGGCTTCGCGACGCCCATGAGCGCGTTCATGTTCGCGCCGTCGCAATAGAGCAGCGCTCCCGCCTCGTGGACGGCCGCGGCGATCGCCTGGATGTTGCGCTCGAAGACGCCGAGCGTGTTCGGGATTGGTCACCATCATCGCGGCGACGTCGGGGCCGAGCTGCTTGCGCACCGTTTCGACTTCGAGCATGCCGGCGTCGTTCGCCGGAATCTCGGTGACGCTGTAGCCGCACAGCGCCGCGCTCGCGGGATTCGTGCCGTGCGCGCTCGCGGGAATCAACACGCGATTGCGCGGGTTGCCGTGGTCGATGTGGTAGGCCCGCACCATCTTCATGCCGGTGAGCTCGCCGTGCGCACCGGCGGCGGGCTGGAGGCTGATCCCGGGAAGGCCGCTCACGGCCCGCAGGAAATCGGCGAGCCGATCCATCATCTCGAGGGTCCCTTGTGCCCATGCGTCGGGCACGAGCGGATGCAGTCCGGCGAAGCCCGGCGATCGCGCGACGGCCTCGTTCACGATCGGATTGTACTTCATGGTGCACGAGCCGAGCGGATAGAGGGTCGTGGCGGCGCTGAGGTTCCACTGCGACAGGCGCGTGAAGTGGCGGACGACGTCGAGCTCGCTCACTTCGGGGAGGCCGGCGAGGCCGTCGTCGCGGCGCAGCGAGGCCGGTAGCACGTCGGACGGTGCCGGACCGCCGACCTCGTTGGGATCGCACGTGGCACCGGTACGCCCCGGCGCGCCGCGCTCGAAGATGAGCGGCTCGGGCAGGAGCCCGGGGCGGAGCACGCCCGCGGAGGGCGTCACGAGCGGCCCCCTGCCCTGGCCGGCGCGCTCGTGGCGTCGATCGTGAGGGCGGCGACGAGACGCTCCATGGCGGCCGCGTCGTGGAGCTCCGTCGCGCACAGGAGGAGCGTGTCGGCGAGCTCGGGATACCAATCGTCGAGCGGCAGCCCGGCGACGACGCCCGCGGCGAGCGCGTGCTGCCAGCGGCGCCGCGCATCGGGGACGGTCAGGACGAATTCGTTGAAGTACGGTCCCGCGAAGCGGAGCGTGCCGACGCTGCCCAACCGCTCGGCCAGCGCGTGGGCGCCGCGGAGATTGCGCTCGGCCACGCTGGCGAGCCCGTGGCGTCCGAGTAACGAGAGATAGACGACGACCTGCACCGCACAGAGTCCTTGGTTGGTGCAGATGTTGGACGTCGCCCGCTCGCGCCGGATGTGCTGCTCGCGCGTCGCGAGGGTGAGCACGTAGCCGCGTCGACCGTGGACGTCGACGGTCTCGCCGACGAGCCGGCCCGGGAGGTTGCGGACGAAGCGCTCGCGGCTCGTGAAGAGCCCGAGGCCGGGGCCGCCATAGGCGAGCGCCAGGCCGAGGCTCTGCCCCTCCGCGACGGCGACGTCGACGCCGGCGGCGCCGGGCGTCTTCAACATCGCCAGCGCCAACGCCTCCGCGGTCGCGCTCACGAGCAAGCAGTCTTCGGCGTGTGTGACCTCGGCCGCCCGCGTGAGATCCTCGACGACGCCGAACACGTTCGGGTAGCCGAGAACGAGGCACGAGGCGCGGCGCAGGAGATCGGCGCTCGGGAGCGGCGTGGCGCCCTCCGGTCCGTACGGCACCTCGACGAGCTCGACGTCTTTGATTCCCGCCAGGTAGGTCGCGATCACCTGTCGATAATGGGGGTGCAGCGCGCGCGCGACGAGCACGAGCGGTCGGCCCGGTCGCAACCGCTGCGACATCAGCACGGCCTCCGCCGCGGCCGTCGCGCCGTCGTACATGCCGGCGTTCGCGATCTCCATCCCGGTGAGCGCGGCGATCGCGGATTGGAACTCGAAGGATGCCTGCAGGGTGCCCTGGCTGACCTCGGGCTGGTACGGCGTATACGCGGTCGCGAACTCCGCACGTCCGGCCAGCTGCTCGACCGCCGCAGGAATGAAATGCGGATAGGCGCCCGCGCCGAGGAAGACGACTCCATCGGTGCGGTTGCGCGCCGAGAGCGTCGCGAGCTCGGTCCGCATTGCGCGCTCGTCGATGCCCTGCGGCAGAGTCGCGAGCCCGGCGGTCGCACGCAGCGCGGCGGGTACGTGCTCGACGAGGCCCTCGACGCTCGCCGCTCCGATCGCTTGCAGCATGGCCGCGATCTCGTCCGGCGTGTGCGGCGTGTAGCGCATCCGGCCGAGGCTTACGCTTTTTCCTGCGCGAGGAAGTCGCGGTACTGCGCCGCCGTCATGAGCGCGTCGACGTCCGACGCGCTCGCCACCGTGACCTTCACCATCCACCCGGCGCCGTACGGATCCTCGTTGATGGTCTCGGGTTTCGTCGTGAGCGCTTCGTTGACCGCCGTGACCGTCCCGGCGACCGGCGCGTACACGTCGCTCACGGCCTTGACCGACTCGACGACTCCGAGCGTCGCCGACTTGGCGAGCTCGGCACCGACCGCGGGAAGCTCGACGAAGACGATGTCGCCGAGCTCTTCTTGCGCGTGATCGGTGATGCCGATGGTCGCGACGCCGTCGGCGACCAGCACCCACTCGTGCTCTTCGGAATAGCGGAGGGTGTCCGGAATCTGCATCAGCTCTCTCCTTCTGCCGGCGGGCGTGCATCCTGCGCGCCGTCGCCGTCGCGTGCCGGCGGCGCGTCGGCGTTCGGGACGGCCGCGCCCTCGTCGACGGTGCCGGCGCCGGTGGTCGATGACGCGTCCGCCGCAGGCGGCGGTTCCTCGGCGGACGTCGCCGCCGGCTTGGGTGCCGCCGGCTCCGCCGCCGGAGGAGCCGGCGGTCGCGTCCGCCGATAGAACGGTGTCGCTATCACTTCGGCGGCGATGGGCCGGCCGCGGACGTCGACGGCGAGCAGCGTGCCGGGCGTGGCGAGCGGCGCGGAGACGTACGCGAGCGCGACGGCGCTTCCGAGCGTCGGGGACAACGTTCCACTCGTGACGACGCCGACCACGGCGCCTTCGAACGTGACGGAATGGCCCTGCCGGGCGATGCCCGGGCTGCGCAGCGCGAGTCCGACCAGACGGCGCGGCGCGCCTTGCTCCTGCTCGTGGAGCAAGGCCGCGCGGCCGATGAAGTCGTCGCCGTCGAGCTTCACCCAGCGCTGGAGACCGGCCGCGAGCGGAGACGTCTGGTCGTCGAGCTCGTGGCCGTAGAGCGGCAACGCCGCTTCGAGCCGCAACGTGTCCCGGGCCCCGAGCCCGATGGGCTCGAGGCCCGCGGGCGCGCCGGCCGCGAGCAGCGCGGTCCAGAGCTCGATCGCGCGCGGCGCGTCGACGTAGAGCTCGAAGCCGTCCTCGCCCGTATAGCCGGTGCGCGACACCAAGACCGGGATGCCGGCGACCGAGGAGCGCGCGAAGCGGAAGCTCTTCACCCGGCTGAGCGCGAGCGGCGTGAGGTCGCCCACGATGCGGGCGGCCGCCGGACCCTGGATCGCGAGGAGCGCGGTTGCGGCGCTGCGATCGACGATCGTCGCCTCACCCGCGTGAGCCTGAATCCAGGCGAGGTCCTTGGCGACGTTGCCCGCGTTCACGCAGAAGAAGAAGCGCTGGTCGTCGACGCGGTAGAGCGTGACGTCGTCGACGACGCCGCCGTCGTCGCGACAGAGCAGCGTGTACTGGACGTGGCCGTTCGCGAGGCGGCGCACGTCGTTCGTGGTGAGACGTTGACACGCGACCGCCGCGTGCGGGCCGAGGACCTCGATCTCGCCCATGTGGCTCACGTCGAAGAGGCCGGCGGCCGTGCGCACCGCGCGATGCTCCTCGAGGATGCCGCGATAGGACACCGGCATCTCCCAGCCGCCGAACTCGACGATCTTGGCACCGAGCGCGCGGTGCTGCTCGAAGAGCGGGGTGCGCGCGAGCCGCTGCGGAGTCTCGTCGCTCATGCGGCCGCTCGGGTGGTTGCCGCGGCGGCTGCGGCGGTATTGGCGAGCAGCATCGCGACCGTCATCGGCCCGACGCCGCCGGGAACGGGGGTGATCCACGAGGCGCGCTCCCGCGCGGGCTCGAACTCGACGTCCCCCACCAGCTTGCCCGTTGCCAATCGATTGATCCCGACGTCGATCACGATCGCCCCTTCCTTGATCCAGTCGCCCTGGATCATGCCCGGGCGGCCGACGGCCGCCACGACGATGTCGGCCGCGCGCACGACGGCGCGAAGGTCACGGGTCCGCGAATGACACATGGTGACGGTCGCGTGCTGCTCGAGGAGGAGAAGCGCCACCGGTTTCCCGACCAGGAGGCTGCGCCCGATCACGACCGCGCTCGCGCCGGCGAGGGCGCGGCCCGTCTCCGCGAGCAGGCGCATGATGCCGAGCGGGGTGCACGGCCGCAGGCCCGCGAGTCCTGCGAGCAAGCGGCCCTGGCTGACGGCCGTCAGGCCGTCGACGTCCTTCTCCGGCGCGATGCTCTGAATGACCGCGTCGGTGTCGATCCCCGCGGGCAAGGGCAGCTGGACGAGGATGCCGTGCACGTCGCTCCGTGCGTTCAAGGCGCGGACGCATGCGACCAGCTCGGCCGTGCGCGTGTCGGCGGGCAACCGTTCCCCGATGGACTGCATGCCTACCTCGGTGCAGGCGCGCTCCTTCGATCCGACGTAGACCCGTGACGCGGGATCGTCGCCGACCAAGACGGTCGCCAGGCAGGGCACGACGCCGCGCGCGCGCAGCGCTTCGACCGCTCGGGCCGCTTCCTTCCGCACCACCTGCGCCACCGCCTTACCGTCGAGGATCGTGCTCATGGTCTCCGTGTCCGCTGATCCCGTCGGCATCCCGCGGAGTGATCGACCGCGTCGTTTTATATGCGGAGGCGGGTTTGTAAAGCCGCGGCTCCCGAATAGAATCCCGCCCGTGCGCATCGGCGTTCCGCGCGAGATCAAGCCCGAGGAAAGTCGCGTGGCCCTGACTCCGAGCGGCGTCGCGGCGCTGGTGACGCACGGGCATTCGGTGGTGGTCGAGCGCGGCGCGGGCCGCGGCAGCAGCCTCGCGGACGACGCGTACGCGGCGGCCGGTGCGACGCTCGCGGGCGCCGACGTGGTGTGGACCGAGTCCGAGATGGTGCTCAAGGTGAAGGAGCCGCTACCGGCCGAGTTTCCCTACCTCCGGCCCGGTCTGATTCTCTTTACCTACCTCCACCTGGCCGCGGACGAGACGCTCACGCGCAGGCTTCTGGCGCAGGGGGTCCGCGCGATCGGCTACGAGACCATCCAACTCGCCGACGGCAGCTTGCCCCTGCTCGCGCCCATGAGCGAGGTCGCCGGGCGTCTCGCGATTCAAGTCGGCTCGTGGTGTCTGCAGGCGACCAACGGCGGACGCGGCGTGCTGCTCTCGGGGGTGGCGGGGGTGCGTCCGGGAAACGTCGTGATCCTGGGCGCAGGCATCGCCGGCTCGAGCGCATGCCAGGCCGCGGTCGGGCTCGGGGCGCGCGTCAGCATTCTCGACGTCGATCCGACGCGCCTGCGCTACCTGCACGACATCCTCGGTGGTCACGTCACGACGGTGATGTCGAATCGGGCCAACATCGAGGAGGAGGTCGCGGACGCCGATCTCGTGGTCGGTACCGTGCTCATCCCCGGTGCCCGGGCGCCGAAGCTCGTGTCGCGCGCGCTGGTGCGCGGCATGCGGCCGGGCTCGGCATTGGTGGACGTGTCGATCGATCAAGGCGGCTGCGCCGAGACCTCGCGGCCGACGTCGCACCGCGATCCGATCTACGTCGCGGAGGGCGTGGTGCACTATTGCGTGACCAACATGCCGGGCGCCGTGCCGCACACGGCGACGTATGCGCTCACCAACACGACGCTCTCCTACGTCCTGGCGCTCGCGGACCGCGGCTTCGCGGACGCCGTCGCCGCCGACCCGACGCTGCGTCGCGGCGTCAACGTGGCGGACGGTGAGGTGTGGCATCCGGGCGTGGCGGCGGCCTTCGACGTTGCGCTCGCGCGCTGACCTGGGCGCGCGTCCGCCCCGCCGCGGTGGATCGCGACGGACGCGTCGACGGCTCAGCGCTGCTTCTTGAGCGGAGCACGCTGCCGCCTCGGCGGCGGTCCGTAGAGGGCTTCGTGGAGACGCGCCGCCATTTGCGCGGCGCCGATCTCGGTGAGCTGGCTGGCGCGCAGCCACGTGCCACCCTCCCGCACGAAGCCCGGAAGGTTCCAGAGGTTCTCCGACAGCGCCTGCTGCTGTTCGGCGTACTCGCCCTGCCACACCGCCACGCCGTCGGCCGGTCGCACGAGCTCGGCGGCGAACACGACGTGCGCCGGACGGTTCGCTGCGAGGTCGCTGCCGATGCGCTCCTCGAAGACCTTCAACTCGCCGCGCAGCACCGCATCGACGCGCAGGAGCTTTCCGACGGCGACGGCCTCGCTCGCCGTCGGTGCGCGTAGCTCGCCGTAGAGTTGCCGGAACGCCTCGCCGACGGTGAGGTCGTCGACGATCTGCCAGTCGCCGAGGTCGCGCATCGCGCTCCCCATCGCGCGGGTCACGGTGTCGCCCGGCGGCTCGGAGAGGGGCTCGCTGCCGAGCTCGGGACGCCCGAGGACGAGCCCGGCCGTGGTGAACGGCAGGACGGCGACGCGGCGAATCTCGCCGATCGCGATCGGGGTGAGCGAACGGGCCGCGACCGTCACGGGCACCGGATTGCACCCGGCCAGCGCGACGGCGAGCGCTCCGCTTGCCAGCGCGACCGCGACCCGCGCCATCGACCGCTCTGCTCCCATCGTCGACTCCCTCGTCAGCGATCGAGCTTGATGCCGAGCTCGCGCAATTGGCGGGCGTCGACCGTGCTCGGCGCCTCCGTCATGAGATCCACGGCCTTCTGGGTCTTCGGAAACGCGATGACCTCGCGGATCGAGTCCTCACCCGCGAGCAGCATGACGAGGCGATCGAAGCCGAAGGCGAGGCCCCCGTGGGGCGGGGCGCCGGAGGCCAAGGCCTCGAGCAGAAATCCGAACTTCGCCTGCGCCTCCTCGGCGCCGATGCCGAGCATGGCGAACACGCGCTCTTGCACGGCCGATTGATGGATGCGGACGCTGCCGCCGCCGATCTCCGTGCCGTTGAGCACGAGGTCGTAGGCCTGCGCCCGGATCGCGAGCGGCTCGCTCTCGATCCGCGCCAGATCCTCGTCGACGGGTGCCGTGAACGGGTGGTGGACGGCGACGTGCCGGCGCTGCTCGTCGTCGTAGTCGAAGAGCGGGAAGTCGGTGACCCACACCAGGTTCTTCCGCGCGGCGTCGATCATGCCGAGCTTCGCCCCGAGGCGGAGGCGGAGGTTGGCGAGCGCGTCGTGGACGACGCGCGGCTTGTCGGCGACGAGCATGATGACGTTGCCGGGCGCCAGCTCCGCCGCCGCCGTGAGCCGCTCGCGCTCGCCCTGGGAGAGGAACTTGACGATCGGCGATTGCCAGCCGTCGTCGTTGACGCGGATCCACGCGAGCCCCTTCGCGCCGTAGATCGCCACGAACTCCGTGAGGTCGTCGAGGTCCTTGCGTGAGAGCTGCGAGCCGTCGGGGACGACGACCGCCTTGACGGTGCCCCCCTTCGCGAGCGCATCGGCGAACACCTTGAAGCCCGAGCCGGCGAAGACCGACGCGCAATCCACGAGCTCGAGCCCGAAGCGCGTGTCGGGCCGGTCGCAGCCGTAGCGTGCCATCGCCTCGGCGTAGGACAGGACCGGAAGCGGGAGGGCCGGCATAGGCACGTCGGCCTCGGCGAACAGCTCCGCCACGAGCCCTTCCATCAAGCGGAAGATGGCGGGGCGCCCGAGAAACGACATCTCGAGGTCGATCTGGGTGAACTCGGGTTGGCGGTCGGCACGCAGATCCTCGTCCCGAAAGCAGCGCGCGATTTGATAGTAGCGGTCGAATCCGGCCACCATGAGGATCTGCTTGAAGAGCTGCGGCGACTGGGGGAGCGCGAAGAAGGTTCCGGGGTTCACGCGGCTCGGCACGAGATAGTCGCGCGCGCCCTCGGGCGTGCTCCGCGTCAGCATCGGGGTCTCGACCTCGACAAAGCCGTGATGGTCGAGGTAGGTCCGCGCGCGCGCCGCGAGGCGGTGGCGGAGCCAGAGGTTGCGGAACATCCGCGGCCGGCGCAGGTCGAGGTAGCGGTAGCGCAGCCGCACGGCCTCAGCGGTATCGATCGCGTCGTCGACGGGGAACGGGCTCGGCCGCGCCGAATTGAGGACGCGCAGCTCGTCGCCGACGATCTCGATCGCGCCGGTCGGAAGATCGGGATTCACCGTCTCGGGCGACCGCGGCACGACCGCGCCACGGACCGCGATCACGAACTCGAGCCGGATGCCGGCCCCCGCCGCGTGCGCGAGCGCACTCCGCTCCGGGTCGAGCACGATCTGCACGAGGCCCGAACGATCGCGGAGATCGATGAAGATCACCCCGCCGTGGTCGCGACGCCCGTGCACCCATCCCATGACGGTGACGATGCGGCCGGCGTCCTCGGGACGGAGCGTGCCGGCGTAGTCGCTGCGCTCCCATTCCCCGAGCGCCGACAGTCCCTCAGCCATTCGAACCTCCTGCGGCCGCAAGCGCGCGCAGGGTCTCCGCGAGCGCGGGGCCGCTGTCGTCGACGGCGAGCGCGAGTCGATGATCCGCCTGCCGTTGCATGTCGCGGACGGTCGCACGGCCGGCGCGGAGCTCGTCCTCGCCGATCAGGACCGCGAAGCGGGCCGCGAGCTTGTCCGCGCGACGCATGGCGCTCTTCAGGCTCCGTCCCGCCGCCTCGAGCTCGCACCGCATCCCGAGATCGCGGAGTCGGCGCGCGAGCCGGACGGCGGTGGGCGTCGCGTCGACCGAGAGGGGAATGACGTCGACCTCCGGCGCGGGGGGCGTGAACGTCTCGGCCTCCGTCGCCATGAGCAGACGCTCGAGCCCGATCGCGAAGCCGATGCCGGGGAGCGGCGGCCCGCCGAGCTCGGCGACCAACCCGTCGTACCGTCCGCCGCCGCCGACGGCGTTCTGGGCGCCGAGGTTTCCGGCCACGACCTCGAAGGCGGTGCGGACGTAGTAGTCGAGGCCCCGCACCAAGCGCGGCTCGATGCGAAAGCCGACGTCGGCCGCGCGCAGCAACCGCTCGACCTCCGCGAAGTGCGCGCGGCAGGGCTCGCAGAGGTGCTCGCTCACCAGCGGCGCGTCGGCCATCACTCGGCGGCAGCCGTCTTCCTTGCAGTCGAGGAGCCGCAACGGATTGCGCTCGAGGCGCTGTCGGCAATTCGGGCAGAGCGCGTCGAGGTGGGTCCGGCCGTAGGCGGTCAGCGCAGCGCGATACGCGGGCCGACACGTCTCGTCGCCGAGCGAGTTGAGGACGAGCTCGGAGGATGCGAGGCCCGCCGCGCGGAGGCAATCGACGAGCAGCGTCACCACCTCGGCGTCGGCGAGCGGGTCGTCCCGGCCGATCACCTCCGCTCCCAGCTGATGGAACTGGCGCGTGCGTCCCTTTTGCGGGCGTTCCCGGCGGAACATGGGGCCGAGATAGTAGAGCTTCGCGACCTGATCGCGTTGCGCGAGGCCGGCCTCGATCGCGGCGCGCACGACGGCGGCCGTGCCCTCGGGACGCAAGGTCAGCGACGTGCCGTCGCGATCGTCGAAGCTGTACATCTCCTTCTCGACGATGTCGGTGGTCTCGCCGAGGGAGCGGGCGAAGAGCTCGGTCCGTTCGGCGATGGGCGTGCGGATCTCACCGTAGTTGTACGTCGCGAGCACCGCGCGCAGCCGACCCTCGATGGCGGTGAAGCGTTCGCTCTGCGGGGGCACGACGTCATGGAACCCCTTGACGCCATGGATGGTCTTCATCGAGCCACTTTCGGAAGCGGGCAGAGCTACCAAAGCAGTTGCGGGAACACAAATCGCTCCGGCGCGGAAGCGCGCGTCGGCGCGACGCGTACCTGCCGTCCGTCGCTGATCACGCGCACGGCTCCGTCCGTGGCTGTGTTCCAGACCGAGGCGCCGACCGCGCGCAGGCGTTGCACCACGGCGCGGGCGGGAAACCCGAAGCGGTTGTCGGCGCCGCTCGAGATCACCGCGATGCGGGGCGACACCGCCGCGAGCCACGTGGCGCTGCTCGAGGTGGCACTGCCGTGATGCGGCACCTTGAGGACGTCGCTGCGGAGGCGATCGCGGTGTGCGAGCAGCATCCGTTCGGCCGGCTGCTCGATGTCGCCGGTGAAGAGCACCGCCGTCGACCCGAAGCGCAGTCGAACCACGAGCGACGCGTCGTTGACGCCGAGCCCGCCGCCACTCGGATGCAGGACGTCCGCGACGACGGGCCCGGCGAGCGGCGGTCGCATGCCGGCGCGGAGGACGATGGCGTGCGTCCGCGCCGCCGCGAGCACTGCGAGGAGATGCTCGAAGCGGGGCCCCGACCCCGTCATCCCGTTCCACCAGAGCTCGCGGGCACCGAACTGCTCCGCCACGGAGGCGAGCCCGCCGTAGTGGTCGAGTTGCGGATGCGACAGGACGAGAACGTCGACGTGCAGGATCTTCCGCGAGCGCAGGAACGGCGCGATCAGGCGCTCGCCCGGATCGAGATCGCCCGGGAATCCGCCGCCGTCGATCACCATGACGCCGCCGCGTCGCGGCAGCTCGACCACCGCCGCGTCGCCCTGGCCGACCGATAAGAAGGTGATGCGCAGCGTCGGGTTCGCGACGCGTTCCCAGGTCCAAAAGCCGACGTCCGCGGCCAGGCAGAGCGCGACCACTACGGCGGCGACCCGCCGCGCGCGATGGAGGTGCGGCTCCGCGGGGGCGGCGCGCAGCCACCAGAGGCCGAGGATCGCGTACGCGAGGCCGACCTCGAGCAGCGACGGCAGCGGCGTCGCGAGGCTCGCCCACGGCCAGGCGGCGAGCCAGCGTGCCGTCGCGAGCCCGATCCCGGCCGCTCGCGCCGCCAGGCGGAGCAGGCCGTCGGCGATGGGCGGCGACAATGCCACCAGCGGCAATGCCACGAGACCCGGGAGCAGGGTCATGGGGCCGAGCAGCGGGAGTGCCACGAGATTGGCGAGCGGCGCGATCAGCGAGACCTGTTGGAAGTGCCATGCCGTGAGCGGCGCGGTTGCAATCGTGGCGGCGACCGACGTGCGGATCGGCGCGCGCAGGAGCTCGCACCGCCGGCGCGAGCCGCCGCCGTTCCCGCCGGTGGACGGACGACGTCCCACCAGGATCAAAGCCAGGACCGAGACGAACGAGAGCTCGAACGAGACGTCCGCCGCCACGTCCGGGGCGCCGCCCGCGAGGAGGATCGCCGCGACGGCGAGCGCGCGGAGCCCGTCCGCGGAACGGTCGAGCGCGAGCGCGCCGAGCACGGCGGCGTAGGTGAGGAACGCACGTGCCGCCGGGACCCTGCCCCCGGCGAGCGCGGCATAGGCGCCGACCGGGACGAGCCCGAGCATCGTCGCGACCTTCGTGACGTCGACGCGCAGCGCGACGAACGCCGAGCGCAGCAACAGCCAGCGGAACGCGAACACCGCGGCGCCCGCCGCCACCGCGATGTGGAAGCCGGAGACCGAGACGACGTGCGCCAGGCCGGTGCGCGTCAGCGCCCTGCGCGTGTCGCGATCGAGGCCCTGGGTGGCGCCGAGGAGGACGGCCGTCAGATAGCCGCGGACGGGGCCGTCGGCGTTGGCGGCGATCCGGTCGGCCAGCGTCCGACGGACCCGGTCGAGCAGCGCGGCGCCGTCGCCGTCACCGAGCCGCTCGAGTCGTCGATCGTCCCACACGAACGCGGTCGCGCGGATGCCGCGGCGGGCGAGCGCGCCCGCGTGATCGTAGGCTCCGGGATCGGCGAAATTCCGTGGCCGTCGCACCGGTCCGACGAACCGGATTTGCGCCCCGACCGGCCACTCCCGCGCCGCATGTGCGATCGTCACGCCCAGCAGGCCCTGCGCGGGTCCGTGGTGTCGACGCCCCCGCGCCGATGCGACGGCGACGACCAGTGTCACGCGGCCGTTGCTCGTCTCGCTGCGAACGATCGTCCCGTCGACGGCGACGATGCCGGCCCCGGCGAGTCGTGCGACGTGATCCGGAGGCACCGGCGCGTGCGCGAGGACGGCCGACAATGCGCCGCACGCGACGCCGGCGGCCGTCGCCGCGGCGCGGACACGCACGCGATCGTGGAAGCGCTGCGCGCCCGCGGCGGCGACCGCCGCCGCGACGAACAGCACGGCGCCGCACCCCGGGGCCAAGTGCAGGCCGCCGGCGAGCAGACCGGCGGTGAACGGCAGCAGCGTCTCGCTCGCGCGCGGGAGCCCTCCCGAAGTCGTTTCCACGTCGTCTCCCGCGGGCGGGCGAGCGCGCTCGCGTCTCGCCGCGGGGGCGGCGGCGTCGGAATGTCGTCGCGGACTCGGCGCTCAGGCCGAGTCGGCGGGCGCTGCGGTGACCGCGAGGCGGTCGTGGATCTCCGCGGCCAAACGGGTCGAGATCCCGGGCACGGCGGCGAGCTCCTCGACGGTCGCGGCGCGCATGCGCTTCACGCTGCCGAAGTGCGCGCAGCAGCCGCCGGCGCGTCCGGCCCGACGCCGGGGATGGCGTCGAGGACGGAGCGCAGGCGCTCCTTGCCGCGCAGCTCGCGGTGATAGGTGATGGCGAAGCGGTGCGCCTCGTCGCGCAGGCGCTGCAGCAGGAAGAGCGCGGTGGAGTTGCGCCGCAGCACCACCGGGTTCTTGCGGCCCGGCAGGAAGACGCGCTCCTCGCTGCGCGCCAGATCTCGGCGGCCTGCGGCGTCGCGCTCGACGCGCATCTTGGCCAGGCCGACGGCGTCGACCTCCTCGATCTCGAGCTCGCGCAGCACCTCGAGCGGCGACGTTGAGCTGCCCCTTGCCGCCGTCGACGACCAGCAGGTCCGGGATACTCGCCTTCGTGCTTGGCGCGCGTGAAGCGCCGCTGCAGCACCTCGTACATCATGCGCGAAGTCGTCGGCTGCCGGCGACGGTCTTGATGCGGATAGCGGCGGTAGCGCGCTCTTGTCCGGCTCGCCTTCGTCGAAGGTCACCATCGAGCCGACCGCCAGGCCGCCCTGGAAGTTCGAGATGTCGAAGCACTCGATGCGCTTCGGCGCGTTGCGCAGGTGCAGCTTGCGCTGCAGCTCCTCGCTCATGCGCTCGCGCTGCGCGCTCGGCGTCCTGGCGCTCGCGAAAGCTCTGCGCGCGCGTTCTCGCGCGCCATCTCGAGCAGCCGCACGCTTGTCGCCGCGCTGCGGCCGGAGGATCTCGACGCGCCGGCCCTTGCGCTCGCTGAGGTACTCGGCGCGCACCGTCGGCGTCCTCGAGCTCGATCGGCAGGAGGACCTCGTCGGGCACGTAGCGCTCGCCCTGATAGAACTGCGTCAGCAGCGGCGCCGAGGACCTCCTCGTCGGGCAGCTCGAAGTCCTCGAAGCTGTAGGCCTGGTTGCCGGTGAGCTTGCCCTGGCGCACGAACAGCACCTGCGCCTCGATGAAGCCGCCCTCGCGGTAGAGGCCGAAGACGTCCTGGTCGTCGCCCCAGTGCGCCACCGCCTGCTGGCGCTCCTGCGTCGTCTCGATGGCGCGCAGTCGGTCGCGCAGCCGCGCCGCGTCCTCGAAGCGCAGCGCCTCGGCCGCGGCGCTGCATGCGCGCGTCGAGCTGGCGCACGAGCTGCTGGTTCTTGCCCTCGAGCAGCATCGACGGCTCGCGCAGATGCGCGCGTACTCGCCGCGATCGACCGGCAGGCAGCACGGGCCGAGGCAGCGCTTGATCTGGTACTCGAGGCACGGCCGCGAGCGGTTGCGGAAGACGCGTGTCGCTGCAGGTGCGCAGCGGGATGACCTTGCGGATCGTGTCGAGCGTCTCGCGCACGCTGTACGCCGAGGAGAACGGGCCGAAGTACTTGCTGCCGTCCTCGACGATCTTGCGCGTCACCAGCACGCGCGGCCACGCGTCGCGCGCCGTCGACCTTGACGCTGACGTACGACTTGTCGTCCTTCAGCCGGATGTTGTAGCGCGGCTTGTACTGCTTGATCAGGTTGTTCTCGAGGATCAGCGCTTCCTTCTCGTTGCGCGTGACCAGGGTCTCGAAGTCGGCGACGCGCTGCATCAGGAACGCGCACCTGCGCGCGCTCGTCGCCGCCGCGGAAGTAGGTGCGCACGCGGCTGCGCAGGCTCTTCGCCTTGCCGACGTAGATGACCTTGCCGTGCGCGTCCGCAGCAGGTACACGCCCGGCCGCGCCGGCAGCGTCGCGAGCTTGTCGTCGAGATCGACGTCGTCGCTCGGCGGCGTGATGGTGATCCGCAGCTCGACCGCCGGCGTCGGCTCCTCGTGGGCGTCCACGAGCGGCGCGGGGGCGTCGGGTCCGAGCTCAGGCATGGCGCGGCTCGCTCAAGCCGAGATGCTGACGCTCGAGCGCGTGGATCCGGTCGCGCAGCTCGGCGGCCTGCTCGAACTCGAGCGCGGTCGCGGCGCGCCGCATCTCCTTCCGGAGCCGGTCGAGCGTCGCCGGGATCTCGTCGGCGTCGGGCCACGATTCGTCGGCGTCGGGAAGCGGCTCGGTGCCCTCGAGGTAGTCGGCGTCGGCGATCGCGACGAGCGGGCCGCTGATCGCCTTGCGGATCGTCTGCGGCGTGATGCCGTGGTCCGCGTTGTACTGCTCTTGGATCCTGCGCCGGCGCGCCGTCTCGTCGAGGGCGCTCCGCATGGAGGCGGTCACCGTGTCGGCGTACATGATGACCGTGCCGTTGACGTTGCGGGCGGCGCGCCCGATGGTCTGGATCAGCGAGCGCGCCGAGCGCAGATAGCCTTCCTTGTCGGCGTCGAGGATCGCCACCAGGGACACCTCGGGAAGGTCGAGGCCCTCCCGCAGCAAGTTGATGCCGACCAGCACGTCGAAGACGCCGCGGCGGAGATCGCGGATGATCTCGACGCGCTCGATCGTCTCGACGTCGGAATGGATGTAGCGCACCTTGATGCCGACGTCCTGGAAGTAGTCGGTGAGGTCCTCGGCCATCTTCTTGGTGAGCGTGGTGACGAGGACGCGCTCGTCGGCCTCGATGCGGCGGCGGATCTCCTCGAGCAGGTCGTCGACCTGATCGCGTGCCGGACGCACGCCGACCTCCGGATCGACCAGGCCGGTGGGGCGGATGATCTGCTCCACCACCAGCCCCTGGCTGCGCTCGAGCTCGTACGCCCCGGGCGTGGCCGAAACGAAGACCGTCTGCCCGACGCACGCTTCGAACTCCTGGAAGTTGAGCGGCCGGTTGTCGAGCGCCGACGGAAGGCGGAATCCGAACTCGACCAGCGTCTCCTTGCGGGCGCGATCGCCGCGATACATGCCGCCGATCTGCGGCACGGTGACGTGGCTCTCGTCGATGATCAGCAGGAAGTCGGAGGGAAAATAACTGATCAGGGTCGCGGGGGGATCGCCGGGCCGCCGGCCGTCGAGATGACGCGAGTAGTTCTCGATGCCGTGGCAGAAGCCCATCTCGGCGAGCATCTCGAGATCGTAGAGCGTGCGCTGCTCGAGGCGTTGATGTTCGAGCAGCTTGTTCTGGGCGCGCAGCTCCGCGAGGCGTTGCTGGAGCTCGTCGCGTATCGCCTCGATGGCGAGCTTCAGGCGCGGCTCGCTCGTGACGTAGTGGCTGGCGGGATAGACGGCGACGCGCGCCAGGCCGCGCTGGGTCTTGCCGCGCAGCGGGTCGATCTCGGCGATCGACTCGATGGTGTCGCCGAAAAACTCGATGCGGAGCGCCCTGCGCTCCTCGTAGGCCGGGAAGATCTCGACCACGTCGCCGCGGACCCGAAACGTGCCGCGGTGGAAGTCGACGTCGTTGCGCTCGTATTGGATGTCGACGAGCTTCCGCAGCATCTGGTCGCGATCCATCTCGGCGCCGCGCTCGAGGAAGAGCAGATTCTCGAAGTACTGCGTCGGCGAGCCGAGGCCGTAGATGCACGAGACGCTCGCGACGATGATCGTGTCGGTGCGCTCGAGGAGGGCCTTGGTCGCCGAGTGGCGCATCTTGTCGATCTCGTCGTTGATCGACGCGTCTTTCTCGATGAAGGTGTCGGTGCTCGGGACGTAGGCTTCGGGCTGGTAGTAGTCGTAGTAGCTGACGAAGTAGCGGACCGCGTTGTCCGGGAAGATCGCCTGGAGCTCGTGATAGAGCTGCGCCGCCAGTGTCTTGTTGGGCGCGATGACGAGGGTCGGCCGATTGGCCGCGGCGATCACGTGCGCCATCGTGAAGGTCTTTCCGGAGCCGGTGACGCCGAGAAGCGTCTGGGCCGCGAGCCCGTCCTTCAACCCGTGCAGCAGCTGGCGGATCGCCTCGGGCTGGTCACCTTGCGGAGTGAAGTCGGCGGTCAGCCGGAAAGGTTCGCTGCGGCGCTCCACGATGGCGGGATTATAGTCGTCCCTCGCGGACGCACCACCGCGCAGGGCGGCTGCGCGTAGCTATTGACGACCGCTGTCAGTCGCCGTGCGTGCGACGCTGGTCGAAGCGGCGGTGCAAGTCCTGGCGCTCCTCCGGCTTCATCTCGCGGTACTGCCGGTAGTTCGAGCGCAGCCGCTCCTTCTCCTGCGGCGATAGCTGTTGCCAGCGGTCGTAGTTGCGCTCGATCTCGCGGCGCTGATCCTGGGGCATCTTCTGGAAGCGCTGATAGTTGCGGTAGGCCTCGCCGCGCTCCTGCGGCGACATCTCTTGCCACGTCTGCGCGACGCGGTCGCCGGCGAGGCCCGGGGCTGCGGTCGCGATCACGACCAGGCACGCGACCCAGAGCCCGCGCTGCGAGATGGTCACCCTGCACCGCCGTCGCCGGCGGTCCGTTCCGGCGCCGAGCCGATGTGCTCCAGCGCGTCGAGATGACGAACCACCGGGAGACGTAGGAACAGCTCGGGATGCTCGAGGAGCTCCGGTGGCAGGTCCTCGGGGCGGAGCGCCTCGACGTTCGCCAGTCGAGCCGGGTCGGCGCTCGTGGCGGGTTTGGCCGCCATCTGCGGCGCGGGGGCCTTCGGCGCGGCCGGCAGCGGCGGCGCGGCGGCGACGCGGCCGGGCGCCGGAATCGGAGTGTGCGAAGCGCTCGGTCCAGGCGCGAAGAAGCGAAGGGCGAGCACCAGCCCCGCGGCGGCGGCGAGCGCCGGGATCGTCCACCGGATCGCCCGCCCCGCTCCGCGTCGCGTCGCGAGGGACGTCGGCTCGGCTTCGAGTCGCCGCCAGAAGTCGGCGGCGAAGGTCGCGCGCGGCGCGATTGCGGGCAGCTCGGTCACCCATGTGCGCACCGTCGAGAGCCGTGCCATCTCGCGGCGGCAGGCATCGCAGCTCGTCAGGTGCTCGGCGACCGGGCGACGCGCATCCTCGCCGAGCTCGTCGTCGAGGAGGGCCACCAGCTCCGGCGCGATCCGTTCGCAGATGGCGGTGCTCACAGGAACTCCGCCAGCTCTTTGCGCATCGTCGCGGTCGCCCGGAAGACCAGGCTTTTCACCGCGCTCTCGGTGGTTTCCAACGCGTCGGCGACCTCGAGATAGGACATACCGTCCACCCGGCTCATGAGCAGCGCGGCACGCTGATTCGGGGGCAACGCATCGAGCACCTCGTGGATCTTAGCCTCGAGCTCCCGACCCGCCAAGGCGCTGTCCCCGGGCACGGCCGTCGGGTCGGGAAAGGCGATCTCACTCCGCTTCCGTTCGTCGTCGGGCTCGTGCTCGAGGGAGCGCCGCGGATGGCGGTGCTCCGGTCGTCGTACCTCGTTGAGACACGCGTTGGTGGCGATGCGGTAGAGCCAGGTGGTGAACTTCGCCGTCGGCTCGTACCGGCCGGCGGCGCGATGGATCTGGAGGAACACGTCTTGCGCGATTTCCTCCGCTCGCTGGCGGCTTCCGACGAAATGGTAGGCGAAATTCACGATCGGCCCGCTATGTCGCTCGAACAGCTCGCGGAACGCCTCCGCGTCACCTGCCCGGACGCGCAACATGCGTTGCGCGTCCGGATCGGAGGCGGGATCGGCGTGCGTCGCGTCATCGGATTTCAAGGCTCGGCGTCCCCCGGAGTTGCGGCATCGCGGCCGATCGGCACGAGGACCTCCTATAGAGGATGGCGCATGCCCGCGCACCTGAGCGGCGGCGGCGTGCCCGTCGTCGGTTCGGCTGGTACAAGGGTACCCGACTTGGTACAGACGCCGAGGAGACCGTCTCGTCACATTCCATGAGTGCAGAAGGGCACGACGACGCTCTCGACGAGGATCTCCAGCGCATCGAAGGCTACATGCGGGGATGCGCGCTCCTGCGCTTCCCACGCACGCGGAGTGCCCTGCGCGACGAGCTGGCGCGCGTCCTCGACGAGAGCATGCCGGACGTGGTGGCGAGCTGGGTCGGTCACGTCGGTCCGGCCTTCGGGATCTCCGAGTCCCAGTGGGGAGGATTGTCGCAAGACATCGAGCTCGCCCTGCGGCGCTGGGTCCGGCACATCGCCGATCCCGAGGACTGCGATACCTACGTGTATCTCCGAAGCCATGCGAGCCGCGGCTTCATCTCGAAATTTCCGGCCTCGCGGTTCCTCACCGGCCAGATGAAGGCCTTTCAATTGATGGGCAACGTCATCCGACGCCGCTACGCCGACGACCAGCCCCGACGCGCCGAGCTCTTGGCCCTGCTGGCCCAGGAATTCGAGGAGCGCATCCTCCACATCACCGACTTCTTCGTCGAAGCTCGCGAGGAGCAGCTGCGCGAGCAAGAGGCGACCTATCGCACGCTCGATCGACAACGCGCCGGCGGCGATCTTCAGGGTCGATTGGGAGACGGGGGCCGTGCTCGCGGCCAACTTCGTCGCCGAGCAGAGCCTCGAGTATCGCGTCCGAGGAGCTCCGCGGCATGCGCGACCTGGGACTTGCACCCGCCCGAGCGAGCGCCTCGCCGCGATCGCGTCTCTGGGAAGAGACCCGCGCCAAGGGCAATGCGAACCGCGACGACCTGCACCATGCGCACGCGCAGCGGCGACGTCATTCCCATCTTCATCAACTCCGGCGTCATCGAGTACGGCCAGCAGCGCTTCATCCAGCAGATCTGCGTCGACATCTCCGATCGGCAAGCGGCTCGAGGACCAGCTGATCCAGTCGGAGAAGATGGCGGCGATCGGCCAGCTCGCGGCCGGCATCGCGCACGAGATCCGCAACCCGCTCGGCGATCATCATGAACGCGCTCTACGACCTGGCCGAGATCGTCGACGACGAACAATCCCGAGGTGCGCGAGGACCTGCGGATCGCGAAGGAGGAGATGGACCGCGTCCAGACCATCATCAACAGCCTGCTCGAGTTCTCGCGCGACTCGCGTGCGATCGTGGAGGTGGTCGACGTCAACGACCTGCTGCGGAAGACGCTGCTGCTGATGAACAAGTGCCTGCAGAACAGCGACGTCCGCGTACTGACCGAGCTCGGCGACGTCGGGCCCTGCGCTGCGAACCAGAACGCGCTGCGGCAGATCTTCCTGAACCTCATCACCAATGCGGTGCAGGCGATGCCGCACGGCGGCGAGCTCAGCATCCGCACGTCGCCTCGGCGGCGACCGCCGGGTCCGGCTCGAGTTCAGCGACACGGGCGTCGGCATTCCCGCCGGAGCATCTGAAGGACATCTTCAACCCGTTCTTCACCACCAAGTCGCCCGGGCAAGGCACGGGGCTCGGCCTCTCGGTCGTGCACTCGGTGGTGCGGCGGTACCACGGCGACATCCACGTCGGAGCACGCCGAACGTCGGCACGACGTTCACCATCGAGTTGCCGTCCGTGCGCGTGCCGAGGCGGCCGCGACGTGAGCGACGCGACCACGACCGGCACGCGGGCGCATCCTGCTCGTCGAGGACGAGCCCAACATGGCGCGGACGCTCGCCAAGATCCTCGAGCGCAAGGGCTACGACGTCGTCGATGGCGACGAACGGCCAGGAGGCCTTCGCGGAGCTCGCCGCCGAGCGCGTTCGACCTGGTCGATCACCGACCTCAACATGCCGGTCATGGACGGCATGGCAGCTGCTGCGCCGGCTCCAAGGCGACGCTCGGCCCGCGGCGAGCGCCGACTGCTGACACCGCCGACGATCGTGCTGACGGGGCACGGCACCATCGCAGGCCGCCGTCGAGGCGATGAAGCTCGGCGCCGGCGACTACCTCGTCAAGCCCTGCAACCCCGACGAGCTGATCATGACGATCGCGCAGGTGCTGCACGTCTCCGATCTCGAGCGCGAAAATCGGCGTCTGCGGGAGGTGATCGAGCGCACGCAGGGGTTCGGCGAGATCATCGGGCAGAGCCCGCGATGCGGGCGGTCTACCGAGCGATCGAGGCGCTTGCGCAGAACAAGAGCGACGGTGCTCATCACGGGCGAGAGCGGCACCGGCAAGGAGCTCGTCGCCCGCGGCATCCACACGCGAAGCGCCCGCGCCGAGCATCCGTTCGTCGCGATCAATTGCGGCGCGGTGTCCGACACGCTGCTCGACAGCCAGCTCTTCGGCCACCGCCGCGGCGCCTTCACCGGTGCCATCGACCGATCACGAGGGCGTGTTCCAGGCGGCGGACGGCGGTACGCTCTTTCTCGACGAGATCGCGGACATCGCGCCGGGGCTGCAGGTGAAATTCCTGCGCGCCATCCAAGAGAGCGAGGTCACGCCGCTCGGCACGACGCGCCCGCTCAAGGTCGACGTCCGCCTCGTCGCCGCGACCAACCGCGATCTCGAGGCCGAGGTGCAGGCCGGCAACTTCCGCACCGACCTGTTCTACCGGCTGAACGTCGTGCCCGATGCCTCTGCCGCCGCTTGCGCGAGCGGCGCGAGGACGTGGCCTTGCTGGCGCAGCACTACGTCGAGCGCTACGCGCGGCAGTTCAACGTGGCGCCGAAGACGATCCACCCCGCGGCCCTCGCCCGTCTCGAGGCCTACGAGTGGCCGGGCAACATCCGGGAGCTCCAAAACGTCATCGAGCGGTGCTTCGCGCTGGCGCCGAGCGACGACATCACGCTCGCGAGCCTCGCCCACCTGGTCGGCGAGGCGCCGCCGCCGACCGCCGGGACCCTCGATTTCGGCAGCGCCGTGCCGTCGTTGGAGGCGATGGAGCGGCAGCTCATCGCGGCGGCGCTTCGCCAAACCGGCGGCAACAAGAACCAGACCGCCCGCCTCCTCGGCATCGACCGCCAACGTCTCTATCGCAAGCTCGAGAAATACGGGTTGGAATGACGCGGACCTGTCACGCTTTGCGACCGAGGCGCTCGTCGGTCCCCGTCGATCGTGCAGGAACCGTCCGGAGATGCTGGCCTGGGGCACGATGGCGTCGGTGCCGCGCCTGGCATATTTCCTGCTGACTCGAGCGTCGAATGTCCGGTCTCCCCTGCCCCTCCCGCCGCATCCTCGTGGTCGCGGCCGACGAGAACTTCAGCTGCACCATCGGCCGGATCCTGTGCCGCTGCGGGTACGCGATCGACCGGGCGTCGTCCGGCGAGGCCGCCATGGAGCGCCTCGAGCACCACGAGTACGACCTCGTGCTGAGCGAGGTGGCGTTGCCGGGGGTGTGCGGCCTGACGGTCTTGTGCAGTGCCCGCCAGCACGGTCGGACGACGCCGTTCGTCTTGCTCGGCATGCCCGAGACCGAGCGCCGGCGCTGGATCGTGAGCGGCGTCGACGACGTGCACTGCTTGCCCCTGCCGCTCGACGTCGATCAGCTCAAGCAGGTCGTGGCGGATTGCTTGCGGGCGTGATCCGGCCGGCCGGGCGCCGGATTTCGGCGAGCCTCAGCGCCGTGGGTCGACCCTCCTCGAGCACCCGCACGTCGATCGCGTGGACCGCGAGGCCACGCGCCGTGAGCGCCGCATAGAGCCGGCGCGTGTCGGTGCGATAGCCGTCCGCCAGGTAGGTCACCCCGCCGGGTGCCACATGGCGCTCGCACACGGCGGCGAGCGCATCGTAGCCGTCGCGATCGTAGGCCACCTCTGCGGCGAGCACCACGTCGAACGACCACCCCGGGTCGAGGCGCGTGAAGTCGGCCGCGACGGTCCGACAGTCGACGCCGTTCGCGGCGGCACTCGCGGCCGCCACCGCGAGCGCGTCGGGCGCGACGTCCACCAGCGTGGTCCGAGCCCCGAGGACGGCCGCCGTGATGCCGGGAAGCGCCAGGCCGCATCCGATCTCCAGGACCCGGCGTTCGGCGAGCGGTACGAAGCGCGCGACGTACGACGCGAGCGTACGCGCCCCCGACCACAGGTGGGCCCAGTACGGCGGCTCCGCTTCGCCGCGCAGGAGCGCGCCGCGATCGACCAGGCGTTCGAGGTCCTGCACCGCGTACAGGGTGACGCTGCACGGTCCTACGTCGATCACGAGCGGCGCGACGGGGTAGCCGGCGATCGCTCCGGGCGCGGGCGAGATGCAGGGCGGTGTCGCTTCCACTATAGTGCCGCGTTCGGCGTCGCGAACGACGCCCGACGCCATGGCCAGCGACCATATCGAGATCCGTGGAGCCCGTCAGCACAATCTGAAGGGCATCGACGTCGACATTCCGTTGCACCGGCTCACGGTCGTGACCGGCGTGAGCGGGTCGGGAAAGTCGACGCTCGCGTTCGACATCCTGTACGCCGAAGGCCAGCGCCGATACGTCGAAAGCTTCTCGACGTACACCCGCCAATTCCTCGAGCGCATGGAAAAGCCCGACGTCGATCACATCGGCGGCATTCCGCCGGCGGTGGCGATCGACCAGCGACGCCCGGTCACGACGTCGCGCTCGACGGTCGGAACCGTCACCGAGATCCACGATCACCTGAAGCTGCTGTTCGCGAAGCTCGGCGTGCTGCAGTGCCGGGGGTGCGGCCGACGCATCGAGCGCGCAACCCCGACGGGCATCGGCGACGAATTGCTGCGCGAGCATCTCGGCGCGGCGGTGTTTCTCGGGTTCCCGTTTCCCGTACCGGACCTGCCGTGGCGCGAGGTCGCCGCCGGTCTGGTCCGCGAAGGCTTCACGCGCGCGCTCGTCGACGGCGAGGTGCACGCCCTGGAGGGCGTTGCGGACGCGCCGGCGAGTCCGGTCGACATCCTCGTCGATCGGCTGACCTGCAAGCGCGAGACGCGCGGCCGGCTCGTCGCGTCCCTCGAGCAGGCCCTCGCATATGGCAAGGGGCGCGCCTTCGTGACGAGCCTGGACGGGCGCACGCGTCGGGAATACCGCGCGGCCCTGGTCTGCACGTCGTGCAGCATCACGTATCGCGACCCGACTCCCAACCTCTTCTCCTTCAACAGCCCCCTCGGCGCGTGCGATGCATGTCGCGGGTTCGGCCGCATCATCGACCTCGATCTCGATCTGGTGATTCCGGACGCGTCGCGGACGCTCGAGGGCGGGGCGATCAAGCCGTGGACCACCCCCTCGACCAGCGAGGAACGGCGCGAGCTCCTCGCCTTCTGCCGGCGGCGCACGATCCCGGTCGACGTGCCGATGGCGCACCTCGACCCCGCGCAGCGCCGCCTCGTCGAAGACGGCGACGAGCGGTTCTTCGGGATCCGCGGCTGGTTCCGCTGGCTCGAGCGCAAGACCTACAAGATGCACGTGCGCGTGCTGCTGTCGCGCTACCGGTCGTATCGGACGTGCCCGACCTGCGAGGGCAGCCGCGTGAAGCCCGACGCGCTCGACTTCCGCATCGAAGGGCGCTCGATCGCGGACGTGAACCGCATGAACGTCGAGGAGGCGCTCGCGTTCTTCGGCGCGCTCGCGCTCGACGCCGAGAAGGACCCCGCGGCCGCGCTGGTCGCCCGACGAGATCCGCTCGCGGCTGACGTATCTGGTCGAGGTCGGGCTCGGCTATCTGACGCTCGATCGTCAATCGCGGACCCTCTCCGGGGGCGAGCTCGAGCGCGTCGATCTCACGACCGCGGTCGGATCGTCGCTGGTCAACACGCTGTACGTGCTCGACGAGCCGTCCATCGGCCTCCATCCGCGCGACAGCGCGCGCCTGGTCGGGATCATGCGAAACCTCTGCGCGCGCCGGAACACGGTGGTCGTCGTCGAGCACGATCCCGAGATCATCACGGCGGCCGACCATGTGATCGACATGGGCCCGGGCGCGGGCGCGGCCGGTGGCACCGTGGTCGCCGCCGGCTCGGTCGCGGCGATCACCCACGACCCGCGGTCTCTCACCGGCCGGTATCTTTCCGGTGCTCGGCGCATTCCGCTGCCGACCCGGCGGCGGGCGCCGGGCCGGGCGCTCGAGGCTGGTCGTGCGCAATGCCCGCGCCAACAACCTGCGGGGCATCGACGTCGTCATTCCGCTCGCGCGCATGGTGTGCATCACCGGCGTGTCGGGGTCCGGCAAGAGCACGCTGGTCGAGGAGGTGCTTCATCGTGGGCTCCTGCGTCGCCGCGGACTGTCGACGGCGCCGCCCGGGCTCTGCGACGGCATCGACGGTGCCGAGAAGGTCGCCGAGGTGATCTTCGTCGATCAGGCGCCGATCGGCTCGACCCCGCGGGCCAACGCGGCGACCTACACCAAGATGTTCGACGGCGTGCGCCGCCTTTTCGCCGCCACGGATCACGCCCGGCTCCTCGGCTTCACCGCCGCCACGTTCTCCTTCAACGTCGAAGGCGGGCGCTGCGAGACGTGCCGGGGCGACGGCTTCGAGCAGGTCGAGATGCAGTTTCTCTCGGACGTGCTCCTGGTGTGTGCCGCCTGCAACGGCCGGCGCTACAAAGCCGAGGTGCTGGAGGTCCGCTACCGCGGTCGCAGCATCGCCGACGTGCTCGAGCTCACCGTGCAGGAGGCGCTCGCGTTCTTCGCCGACCACCCCGACGTCGTGCAGGCGGTGCAACCGCTCGTCGCCGTCGGCCTCGACTATCTCCGGCTTGGGCCAGCCCCTGAGCACGCTCTCGGCCGGCGAGTCGCAGCGCATCAAGCTCGCCGCCCATCTCGGGCGCGACGCCAAGGCGCACACCCTCTTCATCTTCGACGAGCCGACCACGGGCTTGCACTTCGCCGACATCGAGCGGCTGCTCGGGGCGTTCGCCAAGCTCACGGAGCGCGGCCACTCGCTGGTGATCGTCGAGCACAACGTCGAGGTCATCAAATGTGCCGATCACGTCATCGACCTCGGCCCGGAAGGCGGGAACGCGGGCGGCGCCATCGTGGCGGTCGGGACGCCGGAAGAGATCGCGGCCTGCGCCGCGTCGCACACGGGGCGCTTCCTCGCGCCCGTCCTCGCCGGAGACGCCGTGGCGCGCGTCGCCACGCCGACGCGCGCCGACCCGGTAGTCGAGGATCGCGACACCATCCGCATCGTCGGCGCGCGCGAGCACAATCTCCGGAACGTCGCGCTCGAGCTGCCGCGTGATCGCATGATCGTCGTGACCGGGCTCTCGGGCTCCGGCAAGTCCACGCTCGCGTTCGACGTCATCTTCGCCGAGGGCCAGCGACGTTACCTCGAAAGCCTCTCCACCTACGTGCGACAGTTCATGCACGTGCTGCCGCGTCCGGACGTGGATTTCGTGGCGGGCATTCCGCCCACGATCGCGATCGAGCAGCGCCTGAGCCGTGGCGGTCGCACGTCCACGGTCGCGACGGTGACCGAGGTGGCACCACTACCTGCGGCTCCTCTTCGCGAAAGTGGGCGTCCAGCATTGCGTGCGCTGCGACCAGCCGATCCAACCGCTCCCGCGCGGCGAGATCGCCGCCCGCCTCGCGGCGCGGGTCGGCACGGATGAGATCGTACTGCTGGCGCCGGTCGTCCGCGGTCGCAAGGGCTTCCACCGCGACGTGCTGCGCGCGGCCCGTCGCCTGCGCTACACGCACGTGCGCGTCGACGGGGAGGTCGTGCCGCTGGATCCCCTGCCCGAGCTCGACCGCTACAACGAGCACGACGTCGACGTCGTGATCGCGCGCATCCCCGCTGGGCGTGGCCCGGAGCGGATCGCCGCGCCCGTCGCCGATGCGCTTCGGCTGGGCGCCGGGGTCGTCGTCGCGCTCGCGGGAAACGCCGAGCACGTGTTCAGCGAGCGGCTCTTCTGCGGCCCGTGCGGCCTCGGCTACGAGGTGCTGGATCCGCGCCTCTTCTCCTTCAACAGCCGGCAGGGCGCCTGTCCCGAATGCCAAGGCCTCGGCACCTGCGTCGAGCTCGACGCCGAGCTCGTCGTGACCGATCCGGCGCGTTCCCTTCGTGACGGCGCCATCGCGGCGTTCGCGGAGCTCGGGCTGGCGGCGGAGCAGCGCCGGTTGCTGCGTGCGGTGAAGAGCGCCGGCATCGCCGTGGATCGACCCTTCGGACGCCTGACGGCCCGGCAGCGCCGCCTCGTGCTCGAGGGCGATGGCAAGAAGCTCCCCGGTGTCTTGCCGCTCTTGCGGGCGCACGGCTTCTACGAGGACGGCGAAGAGGCGCCGGGTGGCGACGCGATGGTCGCCGACGCGATGCGACCGTACGTGAGCCTGCGCGCCTGCGCGGCGTGCGACGGGACGCGCCTGGTCGCGCGCGCGCGCGCCGTCCGGGTGCAGGAACGGACGTTCCCGGAGCTGACCGCGATGACCGTCGACGAATGCGCGGAGGCGATCGCGGCGTGGCGCTTCGCGCCGCGCGAAGCGGCGATCGTTCGTGATCTGCTCGCGGAGGCGGGGCCGCGGCTCCGGTTCCTCGCGACCGTCGGCCTCGGCTACCTGACCCTCGATCGCAGCGCCGACACCCTGTCCGGCGGCGAGGCGCAACGTATCCGCCTCGCGGCCCAGCTCGGCTCGAACCTACGCGGGGCCTGCTACGTCCTCGACGAGCCGACGATCGGCCTCCATCCGCGCGACAATGCGTTGCTGCTCGAGTCGCTCCGCACGCTCGTCGAGCGCCGCAATACCGTGCTGGTGGTGGAGCACGACGAGGCGACGATCGCGGCCGCCGATCTCGTCGTCGATCTCGGACCCGGGGCGGGCCGCGACGGCGGCGCGATCGTCGCGATCGGGACGCCGGCGGCGATCGCGCA
Organism: uncultured delta proteobacterium; assembly: GCA_963774015.1. Classification (GTDB taxonomy): domain Bacteria; phylum Desulfobacterota; class Binatia; order UTPRO1; family UTPRO1; genus UTPRO1. The sequence continues at coordinate 1,208,638 of CAVZDH010000007.1, read as the reverse complement.
GGATCCCCGCTCGCTCACGGGGCGCTACCTGCACGGGCCGCGCCCGCGCGGACGGCCGGCACGTCCGACCGATCGGGGCGCGTCTCACGATCCATGACGCGACCGCGCACAACCTGAAGCACGTCACCGTCGACGTCCCGCTGGGCGCATGGACGTGCGTCACCGGCGTGTCGGGCTCGGGAAAGAGCACGCTGGTGAAGGACGTCCTCTACTACGGAGTCCGCCGGGCGAAAGGCCTGACCGCCCCGCGGCCGGGGGCCCATCGCGCCATCACGGGTCACGAGGAGATCGAGCGCGTGATCGAGGTCGACCAGAGCCCGATCGGGCGCACGCCGCGCTCGATTCCGGCGTCGTACGTCGGGTTCTGGGACGAGATCCGTCGCCTGTTCGCGCGTACCCCGGCCGCCCGCGCGCGCGGCTACGCTCCGGGTCGCTTCTCGTTCAACGTCGCGGACGGCCGGTGCGACGCGTGCGCCGGCCAAGGCCGCATCCGCGTGCAGATGAGCTTCCTCCCCGAGACGTCGGTGCCGTGCGAAACGTGCGGCGGGCGGCGTTTCACCGAGGAAACACTCGCGGTAACGTATGCCGGGCGCTCGATCGCCGAGGTGCTCGATCTGACCGTCGAGGAGGCCGCGACGGTGTTCGCCGCGGTTCCCGCGATCGCACGTCCGCTGGCGGTGCTGGTCGAGATCGGTCTCGGGTATCTCACGCTCGGTCAACCGAGCAACACGCTTTCGGGCGGCGAAGCGCAACGGATCAAGCTCGCCGCGGAGCTCGGCCGAAGCGGCGCGGGCCGGACTCTGTTCGTGCTCGACGAGCCGACGACCGGTCTGCACTTCGCCGACGTCGATCGACTGATCGATGCCTTCCACCGGCTCGTCGACCAGGGGCATACGCTGGTCGTAGTCGAGCACAACCTCGACGTCCTCCGCGCCGCCGATCACCTGATCGATCTCGGACCCGAAGCCGCACGCGACGGCGGCGAGGTCGTCGCCTGTGGGCGGCCCGAGGATCTCGCCGCTCGGCCGGGACGCTCGCATACCGCCGTGTGGCTCGCACGGAGGGACGGCATTGCGTTATCCGAGGTGACATCGGTCTCGGATGACGAGATGCGCCGATCTGGCGCAGATTTTTCTTGACAGTCGATCCGCAAGAGCGCTAGCTCTCCCGGCGGTAGCTGATGGCGGAGTGGTGTGGTGCCAACGTCGCTCCGCAGTGTCGTAAGCTACACTGCCGAGTTTTTTCTCCTCAATCACGGGTCACATGGACGAGCCCCACGCGTCTTGGACGACGGGTCTGGATTCCGCTTCCGTTGGGGAGGTGTCTGCTCCGCTCCGAGGAGCCCCCGAGCGTTCGCCGCTCGAGTTCGTCGGCTCGTCCGACGACACCATCGCCGAAGCCGTGCGACGCGCGATCGCGCATGCCTGCCTCTCGCTGCCGACACTCGAGGGTGCGGGTGTCATGGTGATCCCGCAGATCGATCGCGGTGCCGACGGTCCGCGCTTTCGGGTCAGGCTCCGCGTGTCTCCGCAGGCCGCGGACCCCGACGCCACCCGCGACTGAGGTCCACCTCACCCCGGCAAAGCTCTGGGGACGGAGCCCGCAACACCCTGAGATGCCGTGCGATGAGCGTTGTCCACAGCTGTGGACAACCCGAGGGGTCAGCGGCCCGAGATGGGATAGCTGGGCTCGCCGATGCAGTGCGCGCACCGACAGAGCGCGCGCAGCTCGTCAGCGACGAAGAAGGTCTCGTGCTCGTCGGCCCAGGCGATGAAGAGCGTGCCGTCGCCGACGGTTCGAACCGACGAGACCTCGCATTGCTTTGGCCCGATCGCGGGCGGCGTGGCGAGACACTCGTTGCACGGGCACGCCTCCCGGAGATGCCGATGCGGCAGGATGCTGTCGTGCCCGTCGCTCCAGTCGATCCCCACCGCGTAGTTCCCGACCTCGCGGAGATTCTTGATCGTCGGTGCCATGGGGCCGGGTGTACTACGCGCGAACGATTCTTGACAGTGCGGACGCGCGTCGAGAGGATGCGACCCATGAGGGGGTGCGGCGCGCTCGTGGTCGTTGGCTCGTTGCTCGCGATGGTGTCGACGGGAACGGCTGCCGAGTCAATCGTGGCGCCTGCCGTCCCATCTCCGTCTCCGGCGGCACCTGCGATCGCCGGCAGCCGTGCCGGTGACTACATCGGACAGGACGTCACGATCGAGGGACGCGTCGCGGCCGTCCACGAATCGCCGCTGGCGACGGTGGTCGCGTTCAGTCCGAACTTCGCGGGGTTCACCGCCAGCATTCTGGCGGCCGATCGCGACAAGTTTCCGAGCGATCTCGCGTCCCGTATCCGCGACCGCATCGTCCGGGTGAGCGGCACCGTCACGGCGTATCGCGGGAAGCCGGAGATGGCGCTGCACGATCCCGCGCAGCTCGTGCTGGCGCCGCCTCCCGGTCCAGGCTCGGTTGCCGCGCGGCCGGCACCGGCCGCGGCACCCACGCCCGATGCGGCGATCCAGGAGCTCCGCCGGGCGCTCGTCCGCATCGAGAACCGTCTCGAAGCGATCGAGGGGCGGCTCACGACTCTCGAGCAGGGGTCCGGCGAAGAGAGGGAGCTCGCTCCCGCACGTTAGTCTAGGCGCGGAGGAAGTCGAGGACGAGCGCGTTGACGCGCTCCGGATCCTCCTGGTGAAGGAAGTGTCCGGTGTGCGGGACGATCTCGACGCGGAGCCCACGGGGGAAATAGGCTGCCATCCCGTCGAGCAGCTCGGCGCCCATGCAACCGTCGTCGGCGCCGTGCAGCACCATCGTCGGTGCCTCGATCGGCTCGATCATCATGCGGTTCTGCAGCGCCGCGAGCGCCGGATCCTGGCGCGAGGGATCGAACATCGCGCGATAGTAGCCGAGCGCGGCGGCCGCAACGCCGGGTTGGCGGAAGGTCTCCTTGAGGGCTGCCATCTCCTCGGCGGGAAGTCGCCAGCCCGGCGACCAGTCGCGCCACAGTCGCTCGAGGAACGCGAAGTCGTCGTGGGCGAGCGCGACGTCGGCGAAGGGCGTCTGGAAGAAGAACATGTACCAGGAACGGCGCTGCTGGTCGTAGCTCGTCATGAAGGCCGTCGTCACTTGGGCACCGTACGGTACGGCGGCGGTGACGAGCTTTCGGACTCGCGTCGGTGCGGCGAGCGCGGCTCCGTAGGCGGCGAGCGCCCCCCAGTCGTGACCGAAGACGACGGCGTCGTCGTACCCGAGCGCCTCGATCAGCGCGACGGCGTCCTCGGCCAGCGCCGCGGTCTGGTAGCGGCCGTCGGGTGCGGGTCCGGTGGGAGCGTAGCCGCGCATCGCGGGCGCGACGGCGCGATATCCGGCGGCCGCAAGCGCCGGCAGCTGATGGCGAAACGAGCGGGCATGATCGGGGAATCCGTGCAGGCAGAGGACGAGCGGGCCCTCGCCCTCCTCGAGCGTGTGAAAGGTGAGACCGCGGGCGGTGACCGTGCCGGCTTTCATGTCGAGCTCTCCTCCGGCGACTCCATCTCGGCCGCGCCGGGGGAAGTCAAATCGTCGATCGGGCTGGCCGCGACGGCGGCGCTCCGTTAGAGTCGCGAGGTTCGGCGCGCGTGTCCATGAAGCTCACGATCTTGAACGGTCTCGGCGCGATCGATCCGGCCGCCTGGGATGCGCTCGTCGGCGATGCGTCGCCGTTTCTCGAGTGGGCGTGGCTTGCGTCCCTGGAAGAGGCCGGATGCGTGAACGAACGGACGGGGTGGCTGCCTCAACACCTCGCGCTCTGGGACGATCGCGGCCGTCTGGTCGGTGCCTGTCCGCTCTACGTGAAGGGCCACAGTCACGGCGAGTTCGTTTTCGACCACGGCTGGGCTCAGGCGGCGGCGCGCGCCGGCATTCGCTACTATCCGAAGCTCCTCGTCGCGACCCCGTTCACGCCGGCGGCCGGCGTACGGTTCCTCGCCCATCCCGCCGCCGACCGGGGCCGTGTCATGGTCGCGCTCGGCACGGCGCTTCGCGATCTCTGCGGCGGCGACGGCTATTCGTCGGCGCACGTCAACTTTTGTCGACCCGACGAGGCCGACGCGCTCGAAGCCCTCGGGTACGTCCGGCGCGCCGGGTACCAGTTTCAGTGGATCAATCCCGGCTGGGGGACGTTCGAGGATTACCTCGGCGCGCTCCGGAGCAAGCGGCGGAATCAAGTCCGACGCGAGCGGCGCGAGCTCGCGCAACAGGACATCGTCATCGCCACCCACGTCGGTGACGCGATCGCCGACGAGCTCTTCGCTCCGATGTTCGAGCTCTACCGAACGACGGTCGAGAAATTCTCCTGGGGCCACCAATACCTGAATGCCGCCCTCTTCGACCTCCTGCGGCGCCGCTGGAAGCATCGTCTCGCCTTCGTCGTCGCACGGCGGCACGGAGAGATCCTCGCCGGCACCTTCAACGTCCGCAAAGACGACGTGCTCTACGGCCGCTATTGGGGGACGTTCGCGGACGTCCGCCACCTGCACTTCAACGTCTGCTACTACGCCGCGATCGAGCTCTGCCTCGAGCTCGGGGTGACGCGCTTCGAGCCCGGGGCCGGCGGCGAGTTCAAGCATCTGCGCGGCTTCGATGCCCGTCCGACGACGAGCATGCACTTCCTCGGCGATCCGCGCCTCGCCGACGCGGTCCGTCACTATCTCGTCGAGGAGCGACGGGCGATTGCGCGCGAGATCGGCTGGCTGGATTCCCAGACCGCGCTGCGTCGCGACGCGGACGAGTGAGCGGCCTTCCGATCAGTCGTCCGCGTCGCTCGACTCGTCGCCCGCGGTTTCGTCGACCGTGACGCGCGCGGTGCCCTCGGGCGGTGGCGCGTAGTCGAAGTCGAGCGCGCCGTCGTCGCGCACGTCGATCTCGACGCGCCCGCCGTCGCGCAGGCGCCCGAACAGGATCTCGTCGGCGAGCACCCGCTTGATCTCGGTCTGGATCAGCCGCGCCATCGGGCGGGCGCCGAACGTGCGGGTCGTAGCCCTTCTCGGCGAGATAGCGGCGCGCCGCCGGCGTCAGCTGGATGAAGACCTTCTTCTCGTTCAGCTGGGCGTCGAGCTCGATGATGAACTTGTCGACGACGCGCTCGATGACCGGCGGCGACAGCGAGCCGAACTGAGATGATCGCGTCGAGGCGGTTGCGGAACTCCGGGCTGAACAGTCGCTCGATCGCCTTGGCGCCCTTGTCGCGCGTTCGAGCGGCCCGCCGAAGCCGATGGCGGCCGCCGCCATCTCCTGCGCGCCGGCGTTGGTGGTCATGATCAGGATGACGTGGCGGAAGTCGGCCTTGCGCCGTTGTTGTCGGTCAGCGTCGGCGTGGTCCATCACCTGCAGCAGGATGTTGAAGAGGTCCGGATGCGCCTTCTCGATCTCGTCGAGCAGCAGCACGGCGTGCGGCGTCTTGCGGACGGCGTCGGTGAGCAGCCCGCCCTGATCGAAGCCGACGTAGCCGGGCGGCGCGCCGATCAGGCGCGACACGGTGTGCGCCTCCATGTACTCGCTCATGTCGAAGCGCAGGAACTCGATGCCGAGGACCGACGCCAGCTGCTTGGCGACCTCGGTCTTGCCGACGCCCGTCGGGCCGGCGAACAGGAACGAGCCGACCGGCTTCTCCGGATGGCCGAGGCCGGCGCGCGACAGCTTGATGGCCGACGCCAGCGTGCGTGATCGCCTCGTCCTGGCCGAAGACGGTGAGCTTGAGGTCGCGCTCGAGCGTCTCCAGGCGCTCGCGATCCGACATCGAGACGCTGCGCGGCGGGATCTTGCGCCATGGTCGCGACGATGTGCTCGATGTCCTTCGTGCGCACGGTCTTCTTGCGCTGGCCGGCGGGCCTGCATCTGCAGCGATCGCGCCGGCTTCGTCGATGACGTCGATGGCCTTGTCGGGCAGGTGGCGGTCGTTGATGTGGCTGTGCCGACAGCTCCGCCGCGGCGCGCAGCGCGCCGCGCGTGTAGCGTGACGCCGTGGTGCTCCTCGTAGTGCGTCTTGAGCCCCTTGAGGATCTCGTGCGTCTCGTCGACGCTGGGCTCGGGGATCTCGATCTTCTGGAAGCGGCGCGCCAGCGCGCGGTCGCGCTCGAAGTAGCTCTTGTAGTCGTGATAGGTCGTCGCGCCGATGCAGCGCATCTCTCCCGACGCCAGCGCCGGCTTCAGGATGTTCGAGGCATCGAGCGAGCCGCCGCTGGTCGGCGCCGGCGCCGACGACGGTGTGGATCTCGTCGATGAACAGGATGGCGCCGGGAATCTTGCGCAGCGCCGCGATCACGCCCTTCAGGCGCTGCTCGAAGTCGCCGCGAAAGCGCGTGCCGGCGAGGAGCGCGCCCATGTCGAGCGCGTAGATGCGCGCGCGTCTTCAACGCCTCGGGCACCTTGCCCTGGTGGATCTGCAGCGCCAGCCCTTCGGCGAGCGCCGTCTTGCCGACGCCGGCTTCGCCGACGAAGACCGGATTGTTCTTGCGCCGGCGGCAGAGCACGCGCGCCGTGCGCGCCAGCTCCGTCGTCGCGGCCGATCAGCGGATCGATCTTGCCCTCGGCGGCGCGCGCGACCAGGTCGCTGGTGAACAGCGCCAGCGGATCCTTCTTCGGCGCGGCCGCGCTCTCCTCGTCCTCGTCGTCGTCCTCGTCCGGATCGCCCTCGGCCGCCGGCGCCGGCTCCTCGCCGATCTTCGAGACGCCGTGGGAGATGTAGCTCACGACGTCGAGGCGGGTGATGCCTTGCTGCTCGAGCAGGTAGGCGGCGTGGCAGTCCGGCTCGCGGAAGATCGCCACCAGCACGTTGCGGCCGAGGATCTCGTCCTTGCCGGCCGATTGGACGTGCGCCGCGGCGCGCTGAATGACGCGCTGGAAGCCGAGCGTCTGCTGCGGCGGCATGTCGACCCCGGGCGGCAGCTTCTCGACCTTCTCGTCGAGGATACTGCTCGAGCGCGCGCTTCAGCGCCGCCGACGTCGCCGCCGCACTGGCGAATGATCTCGGCGACGTCGTCGTCGTGCAGCAGCGCGTACAGCAGGTGCTCGATGCACAGGAACTCGTGCCGCCGCCGCCGCGCCTCGTTGACGGCCAGGGAGAAGGACGATCTCGAGCTCACGACTGATACGCATGCGTCACGCCTCTTCCATGCTGCAGCGCAGCGGAAACTCGTGCTGCCGCGCCAGCGCCTCGACCTGCGCGATGCGGGTCTCGGCGATCTCGTACGTGTACACGCCGGCGACGCCGATGCCGTTCTTGTGGACGTGCAGCATGATCTGCACCGCGTCGGCCTCCGAGCGGTGGAAGATGCCCTGCAGGACGAAGACGACGAACTCCATCGTGGTGTAGTCGTCGTTGTGCAGCAGGACCTTGTACATCTTCGGCTTCTTGAGCCGCGTCTTGGTCCGGGTCTCGACGGCGGTGCCGGTGCCGTCGCCTCGTTTGTCCTGCCCGACTCCCATCATGACCACCCTAGCATCACGAGGCGGTCGAAAAAACGCGGTCGCCTGATGATTGGCGCTGGCGTCCCGTCCCCCTCTCTGTTGTAAGCTGGCGGGCCCATGCGCATCCGCGACCTCTTCACCGGGAGCGGCCGGTCTTCTCCTTCGAGTTCTTCCCCCCCAAGAGCGACGACGGCGAGCAGAAGCTCATCGCGACGGTCGAGCGCTTGAAGGATCTCGGGCCGAGCTTCGTGTCGGTGACCAAGACGGGCGGCAAGCCCGCCGAGAAGACCATCGAGCTGACCGCGCGGTTGAAGCACGAGGTCGGCGTCGAGGCGATGGCCCACATGACGTGCGCCACCGCGGGCCGTAACGAGATGCACCGTATCTTCGGCCTGATCCGCGATGCCGGCATCGAGAACGTGCTGCCGCTCCGTGGGGATCCGCCGCGGATCAACCGGGCTTCGTTCGCCCGCCGGACGGCTTCGGCTACGCTAGCGAGCTGGTGCGCTTCATCCGGGAGAACGGCTTCGATTTCTGCCTTGCGGGCGCGGCCTATCCCGAGAAGCACCCGGAAGCCCCGTCCGCCGAGGCCGACCTGCAACACCTCAAGACCAAGGTCGATGCGGGCGTCGACTTGCTCATCACCCAGATGTTCTACCGAAACACCGACTACTTCTCGTTCGTGGCGCGCGCGCGGGCGATCGGTATCACCGTGCCGATCGTGGCCGGCATCATGCCCATCACGAACGTCGCCCAGATCGAGCGCATCGCGACGCTGTCGGGAGCCGTCATCCCGGCCGAGCTGCAACGCGACCTCGATCGCACGCGCGCCGACGACGCGGGCGCCCGCGAGGTCGGCATCTCGTACGCCATCCGGCAGTGCCGCGAGCTCCTGGAGCGGGGCGCACCGGGCATCCATTTCTACACGCTCAACCAATCCCCCGCGACCTCGGCGATCCTGCGCGATCTCCGTCGCGATCACGCCTGAGGCGTGCGATGCCCCACCGTTCTGTTCCCGCGCGGCCGGCGACCCGCGCGCGCGTTCCAACGCGGAGACGAGCCGGCGCGTGCGACACCGCGCCCCGGTTTGACGCTGTGAAGCGCGGCCACTAGAGATCGCCCGTATGTCGACGACGCGGGTCGTGATCACGGGGATGGGGGGCGTGACGCCGATCGGCACCGGCCTCGACGTCATCTGGGAGAACGCGTGCGCCGGTCGGTCCGGCATCGGACCGATCACCCTCTTCGACGCGTCCGACCAGCAATGTCGCATTGCGGGACAAGTGCGGGGCTTCGAGGCGGGGAAGTACATCCCCACCAAGCACCTCAAGCGCATGGACGACTTCGCGCGCTATGCCGTTGCCTCGGCCGTGATGGCCGTCGACGATGCGAAGCTCGAGATCACCCCCGACAACTCGCGCCGCATCGGGGTCTTGCTCGGCAACAACAACGGCGGTGCACGCACCATCTTCCGCACCATCGCCGGCTTTCAGGCCGACGGCCCCGGCTCCGTCTCGCCGTTCTACATCACGGCCATCACGAGCAACATGGCGTCCGCGCAGGTCGCGATCCGTCTGCAGGTGCGCGGTCCGAACTTCACGATCGGCAACGCCTGCGCGTCGGGGCTGAACGGTGTCGGCGAGGCATGGCGCTACATTCGCGACGGCGACTGCGACGTCGTGCTCGCGGGCGGCACCGATGCGCTCATCAATTGCACCGAGGTCGCGGGGTTCTCGAACTCGAAGGCGGTGTCCTTCCGCAACGACGAGCCCGAGCGCGCCAGCCGGCCCTTCGATCGTGATCGCGACGGATTCGTGCTCTCCGAAGGTGCGGCCGTGATGGTGGTCGAGTCGCTCGCGCACGCCGAGGCCCGTGGGGCGCGCATCTATGCCGAGGTCGTCGGCTACGCGACCGGCAGCGAGGCGTTTCATATCGCCGCCCCTCTGCCGGACGGCATCGGCGTCGCCGCATGCATGCAGGCTGCCATCGCAAGCGCCGGCATCGCCCCCGACGCCATCGACTACGTGAATGCACACGCCACCTCGACGCCGCTCGGCGACGTGAACGAGACGCAAGGCATCAAGCTCGTGTTCGGGGAGCATGCCACGCGCATCCCGATCAGCGCGACGAAGTCGATGACGGGACACCTGATCGGCGCCTCGGGCGCGCTCGAGATCCTGGTCACCGCCAAGACGCTGGAGACCGGCATCGTCACGCCCACCATCAATCTCGATCATGCCGGCCCCGACTGCGATCTCGACTACGTTCCGCACGAGGCGCGGCGCGCCGACGTCCGCTACGCGCTCAGCAATTCATTCGGCTTCGGCGGCGCCAACGCGTCGCTGGTGTTGCGACGATGGGACGGTTGAGCGTCCTCGGGCTCCTGCTCGCGCTCGCGCTCCCGAGCGCCGCGCGCGCGACCTTGCTGCAGAACGGCCGTTTCGCGGCGAGGTCCGGCGGCATGCCGACGGGCTGGCGACTCGAGGCGTGGGCGCACGACCTCACCGACGTCGGCTGGGAGCCGGCCGCCGATGGTGGGGGACTCGTCCGCATCGTGAACCGGGGGCCCAACGACGCGCGGCTCTGCCAGAGCATCGCCGTCTCTCCGGGAGCGGAGTATCGCGTCTCGGCCCGGGTGAAAACCGAGAACGTCGGGCTCGCGACCGCGGGTGCGCTGATCGCGCTCGAGCCGCGGATCGCCGACTCGATCGACGTGAAGGGAACGCAGGACTGGCAGACGATCGAGGTCACCGCGACGGCCGCCGACCAGACGAGCTGGGACGTGTGTCTTCGCCTCGGGAGCTACGCCAACCTCAACACCGGAACGGCATGGTTCACGGACGTGCGGGCCGACCAGATCGGGGGCGCACCTGCCGTGACGGGTGGCGGTTGGCCGAGCATCTCGTTGGCCCCGGTCGTTCTCGCCTTCCGCCGGACGCCGTGGGCGCAATCCGCGTTGCCGCTCGTCGGCGGCGTGTTCCTGGCGTTCGGTCTCGGGATCTTCCGTCGTTCGCGATAACGTTGCGCGGTCGGGGCGACTCGGCCAACATCGCCGGCCGGAGGGCGATCGCATGGCGAGGGCGCACCGTTTCGAGGGACGACGCAGCTGGCAGGCGAATGGCGGCGGCATCACGGCCGGCACCCACACGGAGGACTGAGATGCTGCCGCGGACGAGTCGCGTGGTCGTGCAGGAGGGTCCGCGTCGACTGGTGCTGCGCGAGCTGCCGATCCCCCCGATCGACGACGACAGCGCGATTCTGCGCATCGAGGCGTGCGGTATCTGCGGCAGCGACGTCGAGCAATACACCGGCACCATCGCGGTCCCGCTGCCGGTCATCCCGGGCCACGAGCCGCTCGGGCGCATCGCCGCGATCGGGGATCGCGCCGCGAAACGCTGGCAGGTCGACGTGGGCGATCGCGTGGCGGTCGAGGCACCGATTCCGTGCAGCCGTTGCCGGACGTGCCTCGAAGGACGCTACCACCTCTGCCGCGGACGCGGCACGATGTTCGCCCACGGATACGTCCGGCTTTCGCATGCCCCCGGGCTCTGGGGTGGGTACGCGGACTACATGTACCTCGACCCCGGCTCGATCGTGCACCGAGTGCGCAGCGACGTGCCCGCGGGCCTGGCGGTGATGTTCAATCCGCTCGGTGCCGGCTTCCGTTGGGCCGTCGAGATCCCCGGGACGGGTCCGGGTGACGTCGTACTCGTGCTCGGGCCGGGACAGCGTGGGCTCGCGTCGGTGGTGGCGGCGCGTGCGGCCGGCGCCGACACGATCATCGTGACGGGTCTCACGCGCGACGCCGCGAAGCTCGCGCTGGCGCTGGAGCTCGGCGCCGACCACGTGATCGACGTCGAGCGCGAGGACGCCGCGAGCCGCGTGCGGGAGCTCACCAACGGCCACGGCGCCGACGTCGTCGTCGAGGTCTCGTCGTATGCGACGGCGCCCGTGGCCGACGCGCTCCACTACGTCGCGATGGGGGGCCGCATCGTGCTCGCCGGTATCAAGGGGTTCAAGGCGGTGCCGGACTTCGTGAGCGATCTCGCGGTCGTCAAGGAGGCGACCATCCACGGCGCGTTCGGCGTCACGGCGCGCTCGTACGATGCCGCCATTCGTCTCATCGAGGCGGGACGCGTGCCGCTCGCACGCATGCACACGCACGAGTTCCCGCTCGCCGAGGCGGAGCGCGCGATCCAGACGCTCGGCGGCGAGATCCCCGGCGAGAGCAGCATTCACTCGTGCCTCGTGCCGGAGGCGCCGCCGGCTTGACTCGGCTCCGCCGACTCCCTACTCGGCTCGCATCCCATTGATCATCGCGTCGGCGCGCGTCGGCGCATTCACGCGACCCGCTCGTCACGGAGCGGGTCCCGACCGTAGAAGGAGATCCCATGGCCACGTTGTACGGAGCCGGCCTCTCACCGTTCGTCCGTAAAGTCCGTGTCGTGCTCGCCGAGAAGAACCTCGCGTACGAGCATGATCCCGTCGTTCCGTTCAACGTGAGCGCCGAGTACAAGGCGATCAGCCCCCTGGGGAAGATCCCCGCGTATCGTGACGAGAAGGGCGCGCTCTCCGACTCGTCGGTCATCTGCGCCTACCTCGAGAAGCGCCATCCGACGCCGGCGCTGTACCCGAGCGACCCGTACGAGTACGCGCGCGCGCTCTGGTTCGAGGAGTACGCCGATTCCGCGATCGTGGCGGTCGCGGGCGCGAAGATCTTTTTCGCGCGGGTCGTCGGCCCGCGCTTCTTCAATCAGCCCACGGACGAGGCGGCGGTGAGCAAAGCCATTGCGGAGGACCTGCCGCCGCTCTTCGACTATCTCGAGAGCCAACTGACCGGAGACTGGCTCGCCGGCGGGCAGTTCTCGGTCGCCGACGCCAGCGTCGGGAGCATGTTCGTCAATCTGCGCCTCGCGGGTGTGACGCTCGACGCCGGGCGCTGGCCGAAGCTCGCGCGTTACGTGGCGCGCGTCCACGAGCGTCCCTCCTTCCGGGCGCTGATCGACGAGGATCGGGGAGCGCTCGGGCTCTGACCCGCGCCGACGGTGCGCCCGAGGCGGACGGGGCCCAAGCCCGCCCGCCTCGGGCGATCGCGATGTCCGACGACCTACCGACGCTCTGGCACTTCCGGCTTTCGCACTACAACGAGAAGGCCCGCTGGGCGCTCGACTGGAAGCGCCTTCCGCATCGCCGGTGCGCGGTCCTTCCGGGGCCGCACCTGCCGGTGATCTGGTGGTACACCGGCCAGAAGCAGGTGCCGGTCCTGCGCATCGGCGGCGAGACGATCAGCGACTCGACGCGCATCATCGCGGCGCTCGAGACACGCCAGCCCATGCCGGCCCTCTATCCCCGCGACCCGGCCGAGCGTGAACGGGCGCTCGCGCTCGAGGACTTCTTCGACGAGGAGCTCGGCCCCCACGTCCGCCGCGCCTGCTTCTTCCATTTGCTCGACGACGCCGACGTCGCCGCCGCGACCTTGACCGTCGAGGAATCGGCCTTCACGCGCCGGCTGTATCGCGCCGCCTTCCCGGCGATTCGTGCCGTGATGCGGCTCGACATGGGCATCGACGCCGAGAGCGCCGCGCGCAGTCGCGACGCCGTCGAGGCGGCGCTCGCTCGGCTCGAAGCCGAAATCCGTCCCTCGGGCTATCTCGCCGGCGATGCATTCTCCGTCGCGGACCTGACGGCGGCGGCGCTGCTCGCGCCGTTGCTCCGCGCCGACCAATTCCCCTATCGACTGCCGCCGCTCGTGGCGCCGCTCGCGGCGTGGCGCGCCTCGCTCGCGGATCGTGTCGGGTTTCGGTGGGCGCTCGACGTGTATCGCCGCCATCGCGGGACGTCGGCGTCCTTGACTCACTGACGGATCGAGGTCACGGTCTCCCCCGTGCGCTGCGTCAACTGTGGGACCGAGTTGATTCCCGGAAAGCAGTTCTGTCACGCCTGCGGGACGCGGGCACCGATCGCGTGCACCAACTGCGGAAACCCGATCGACCCCGGGTTTCGCTTCTGCCCCGAATGCGGCACGCCGAGTCCCGCGGATGCATCCGCGCCCGCAAAGTCGCGACTTGCCGCGAGCGAGCCCGCGCCTCCCCTCACGCCCGCCATCCCCGAAACCTTGGCCGCCAAGATCCGGGCGAGCCAGGCCGTGATCGCGGGCGAACGGAAGCTCGTTACGGTGATGTTCTGCGACCTGGTTGGCTCGACGTCGATCGCCGAGCGGCTCGATCCGGAGGACTATCGCGACCTCCTCGAGGAATACATGGCCCTCGTGTTCCGCGAGGTCTACCGGGTCGAAGGCATCGTGACGCACCTCGCCGGCGACGGCGTGATGGCGGTGTTCGGGGCGCCGATCGCGCACGAGGACGCGCCCTATCGCGCAATCTACTCGGCACTCGCGATCCGCGACGCGCTCGCGGCGCTCAATGCGCGCGGGCACGCCGGCACCGCAGTCGATCTTCAGGTGCGCATCGGCGTGCACACGGGGCCGGTCGTCGTCGGAACGGTCGGCAGCGACCTCAAGATGGACTACACGGCGATCGGCGACACCACGAACCTCGCCCAGCGTCTGCAGTCGGTCGCCGACCCGGGGATGGTGCTGGTCAGCGAGGCGACGCTTCGGCTCGTGCGCGGCTTCTTCGAGGTCTTGCCCGCGCGGCGCTTCGAGGTGAAGGGCAAGCGCGAGCCCGTTCTCGCCCACGTGGTGCGGGGCCTCTCCGCCACCACGACCGCGATCGCGGTCGCGGAGGCGCGTGGGCTCACGCCCCTCGTCGGCCGCATCGAGGAGCTCGCGCAGCTGATCGCATGCTTCGACCGGCTCGCGGGGGCATATCCCCAGGTCGTGACCGTGGTCGGGGACGCGGGCAGCGGCAAGTCGCGGCTCATCTACGAGCTCAAGCAGCGCTTGGCCGAGGTGCCGGTGATCTTCTTCGAGGCGCGCTGCTCGGCCATGACGCAAGCCGTGCCGTACGCGCCGTGGGTCGCGATGCTCCGGCAGTACTTCGGCATCACGAGCGACGACGGTGAGGCCGAAGCCTGCGCGAAGATCTCCGAGCGACTCGGAGCGAGCGCGAGCGATCTCGCGGCGAGCTTCCCCGCGCTCTGTCAGGTGATGAACCTGCGCGGCGGGTCGGCCGGCGGCGACACGCCGGAGGACGAGGCGGTCAAGCGCGAGACCTTCGAGGCGGTCGCAGAGCTCGTCTACACGGCGAGCGAGCAGGCGCCGGTCGTCATGGTCATCGAGGACGTGCACTGGATCGACGAGGCGTCACGCGAGATGCTGGCGCTCGCGGTCGGTACGACCAACCGCGAACGCTTCATGATGCTCATCAGTCACCGTCCCGAGCATCAGCCCGGCTGGCGGGTGAAGTCGGCCTTCACGCAGCTGACGCTCGGACCCCTCTCCGACGAGGAGACGGTCGAGGTCGTGCGGGGCGTCGCCGGCGGACCGCTGCCGAGCGAGCTCGAGCGCCGCATCGTGCAGAAGGCCGAGGGCAATCCTTTCTTCACCGAGGAGATCACGCGCACCCTCGTCGAGGAGGGCTTCCTCCTCCGCAGCGACGGCCACGTGCGTCTCACCCGACCGGTCGACGAGATCCGCATGCCGGGCACCGTCGAAGAGCTGATCGGCGCGCGCCTCGATCGTCTCGGCGCGCAGGCGAAGCGCGTGGTGCAGGTCGCCGCCGTGCTCGGTCGGCAGTTCCATCGCGACCAGCTGATCGAGCTTCTCGCCGGCGAGACCATCGACGTCAGCGCCGAGCTCGTCCTGCTCGAGGAGCGCGGCATCATCCATCGAAAGAGCCTGCTGACCGGGGACGAGTTTCGTTTCGGGGAGAGTCTCACGCAGGAGGTGGCGTACGAGGGGCTGCTGCTGCGACAGCGCCGCGAGCTGCACGATCGGATCGGCCAGCTGCTCGAGGCGCTGCCGGGCGAGCCGAACGCCGAGCGGTCGGCGTTGCTGGCGCATCACTACACCCGCAGCGAGAACCGCGAGAAGGCGATCACGGCTCTCCTGCGCGCGGCGCGCGACGCGGAGCGTGTCCCGTCCTTCCGCACGGCGGCGCGGTTCTATCGGAACGCGTACGAGCTCGCCGAGCAGGTGCTCGCGAGCGGCTCCGCGACGGTCGAGCGCAAACGGATCGTCGTCGAGAGCGCGCTCGGCGTGCTCCGCATGAGCGTCATCTACGGCATCTTCGAGCACGGCGATCCCGAGGGAGCGGCGCGGCGTGGGCGGCAGCTCGCCGAGGAGCTCGGCGACCAGGAGACGCTGGCGGAGCTCTGCGCGTTGCACGGTCTCGTCACCAGCAGCCAGGGGCCGGCGAACTTTCCCGCCGGCCAGGCGCTGGTCGAGGAGGCGCTCGCGATCGCCGAGCGCGGCGGCTCGAAGCTCGCCGTCGTTCGGATCTCTCGCTCGCTGGCGTGGGAGTATCTGTTCGACGGACGCTTCTCGGACTCGTTGGCGCGCATCGACGGCGTCATTGCCGCGTTCGAGCAGCTCGACATTCCCAAGGAAGGTACGCAGCGGGACATCTATCTCGGGTCGCTCTTCATGCGGGATCGCGTCCGGTTCTACGCCGACGAGATCGCCGCGGTGCTCCCGATGGCGCAACGGACCTACGAGGCCGCCATTGCGCATCCCAATCGCACCGTCCAGGGCGGGTCGGCGACGACGATGGCGCTGGCGCACTTGACCCGCGGCGACTACGAACACGCCCGCGACTGGGCGGATCGGAGCCTCGAGGTCACGCGCGCGATCGGCAGTCTCTCCCATCTCCGCTCGGCCGCGGCCATCAGCATTCTGGCGCGCCTCGAGCTCGACGAGCCCGCCGGGAGCGACCGCCAGATCGAGCTCCTGGAGAGCACGCCGCTCACCGGCCTCGAGAACCTGAACTGCCAAGTGATCTGCGAGGCGTTGCTCGCGCTCGGCGAGGTGAAGCGCGCGGAACAATGCGCGGAGCGCGCCTATCAGAGCGCCGGCGGGCGGCTGCGCGAGCTCGGCTGCGCCCTCGCCCTCGCCGACGTCCTGACGCGGATCGGACCGGCGCGCTGGACGGAAGCCGAGCGCTGGCTCGATCGCGCCCACACGCTCGCGCAGGAGATCGGGGTCCGCTCCCGGCTCGCGGCGACCAGCCTCGGCCGGGCGACGCTCGCGCATGCGAGCGGGAATGCCGAGGCGGCGTTGCGGCACGCCGAGGTCGCCCGCGCCGCGTACGCGGGACTGGGCTTCACGCGCGACGTCGCCCGGGCCGACCGCATTCTCGCCGAGCTCGGCGTCCCGAGTCAGCAGACCGCCTAGCCCGGGAACCTCTGCGCAGGTGGGCTCCCCGCGAGAGGTGCGGGCCGTGCCGAGCGATCCGACGGATGTCGTCGTTCAGACCGGCGGCGTCGGCGCGCCCGTCGTCGATCAGGCGGAGCTCGCGGCTTCCGGCTCGAGACGGATCGTGAGCGGATGCGCGAGGTGCCGGATCAGCAGATCGCTCGTGTACTTTTCCGCCATCGCGGCGGCGACCTGTCCGGCCATCGCCGGTGCGTCCGTCGCGCGCACGTGCTGGTACCCGCGGCCGCCGATCCGGACCTCGACGTAGGGCGCGGTCGTGTTCGCTCGCATGCGGCCCGCGGCTCGCGAGCCGAGCCGGATGTAGACGTGATCGTCGACGATCACGAGCCAGACCGTCGACCAATGCGGTCCCTCTTCCGGACCGATCGTCAGGAACTGGAGCGTGGAGAGCGCGCGGAACGCGGCCGGATCCCAGCGCGGAACCACTAGCTGCGCGCGGCACCCGGCGAGCACACCCACGAGCCAGACGCCGAGAATCAGGCGCCATGCGGCTCGAGCCTCCGTTCGTCGTTCCATCGCCAACCTCCGCCGCGGGAAGCGCTCCGCGGCGTCGCGCTTGAAGCATGCCGGCTGCGAGCCGGTCAATGCCGGCGCAGCCTTTCAGGCGGCCGCGGGACGGACGTCGGCGCCGACGAGGAGGACGCCGATCCGTATCGGCAACGTCACGGTGAAGCAGGTGCCGCGGCCGAGCTCGCTCGTCACCTCGACGCGGCCGCCGAGGAGCTCGCAGTACCGGCGCACGATGTAGAGGCCGATGCCACATCCGTTGTGGGCCCAACCGTTCGAAGCCTGGCGGTAGAGCTCGAACACGTGCGGCAGGTCCGCCGGCGCGATGCCGCAGCCGGTGTCCGCGACCCTGATCGCGACCGCCTCGTCGCTGCGGACGGCTCGCACGGTGATGATGCCTTCGCGCGTGAACTTCCGTGCGTTGCCGACCAGGTTCGTGAGTATCTGCCGGAGCTTCATGCGGTCGCACGAGATGACCGGCACGTCGTCGTCGACCACCCACGCTTCGGACACCGCCGACGACATGCGCAGGAGACGCTCGGCGCCCTGGAGCTCCGTGAAGAGCGCTTGCAGAGGCACGCGCTCGAGTAAGACGCGCACGCCGGAGCTCTCGAGGCGGAGCACGCTCAAGGTATCCTCGACGAGCCCGGCCAGCGTGCGGGCGGCGTCGAGCATGCGACCGAGCACCTCGCGCTGTTCACCGATCTCCATGCCGGTCGGCTCCTGGGCCGCGTCGAGCATCAGCTCCGTGTACCCCATGAAGATGTTGAGCGGTGTCCGCAGCTCGTGCGACATCATGCCCATGAACTCGCTCTTCAGGCGGTCGGCTTCGGTCAGACGTTCCTGCGCGGCGCGGAGCTCGGTGTTCTGCGCGGTCAGCTGTGCGACGAAGTGGTCGCGTTCGCGCACGTATTCGTCCTCGTGGAGGGCTCGCGCGAGCCGCACCGCGAAGGTCGACAAGAGGCGCATGTCCTGATCGCGCGGCCGCCGCGCGCGCTGGTCCATCACCGCCACGTGTCCCGCGACCTCGCCGTTCCGGCCGAGCACCGGCACGCCGACGTAGCTCGCGATCGCGCGCGACGCGAGCAGCGGATCGTCCGGAAAGCGCGTGGCCGCATCGGTGACGACGCAGGGGCGCGTCTCGCGGCGCAGGCGCAGCGCCGGCGTGCCTGCGAGGGGCAGGCGCAGGCCGCGCGTCACCGCGCCGCCCTCCCACAGCGCGAGCACGATCTGCTCGTCGCGGCCGTAGAGCGTGACCGCGACGATCGGCACGTCGAGCAGCGGCGGCAGCGTCACGGCGATGTGCTCCGCCACCTGTTCGACCGTGCCCCCGAGTGTGACGGCGAGGTGATACATCCCTTCGAGCCGTTGCACCGATTGCCGCAGCTCGCCCTCGATGCGCTCGCGCTCGCTCACGTCGTGCAGGATGGCTTGCAGTACCGTGTGGTCGCCGACCGCCACCGTGCTCAGCGCCAAGTCGACCGGGCACTCGACGCCGTCGGCCCGTTGCACGCGCAGCCCGGCGCGCCAGCGATACGTGCCGGCCGGCAGGCGGCGGACGTTCTCGAGCGGCGTCTCCAGCGCGAAGATCGCCTCGAAGTCGGTGGCCTTGAGCGCCGCCTCGGCGAGCCCGGTCAGCTCGAGCGCCCGGCGATTCGCCTCGAGGATGCGCCCGCTCGTCGGGTCGACGAGGAGGATGGCGTCGCCGGCACCTTCGAAGAGCGCCGAGTAGCGTGCGGCGGAGATCTGCAAGGAGCGGTCGACGTCGTTTGCCGCGGTGTTGAAGGCGCGCGCCATCCCGACGAGCTCGGCGTCGATGGTGCCGGTGATGAAGCGTGCGGCGTCGGTGCCGACGAGGCGGTGCGCGGCGTTGCCGAGGTCGGCGGCCGCCTCGCGAATCGCGAGAGCATGCAGCCAGGCGAGGCCGACGCAGAGCGCCGTGCCGAGCACGACGATGATCGCGTGCGCCGTGACGAACGGGATCGCGCCGCGCGCCTGTACGAGCGGCGGCGCCACCACCAACGCCAGGACCGTCGGGGTCGCGAGCGTCAGGATGCGCACCGGCGTCGCGAGGCTCGGTCCGACGTACGGGTCGAGCCCGTTGCGCGCCGCCGCGAGTCGCAGACGCTGACATGGGCGATGCACGAGCATCTCGGTCACCGTGAAGCTCATCGCGGCGTAGAGCACGGTCGCGATCAGCCCGCCGACGAGGATCGGCTCGACGTTGCGGGTGAGCCCCGCGGCGCGCCACTCGAGGAGGGCCATGATGCCGACGACGGTTGCAGCGACCATCGCCGCCCACAGCGCGTCGACGGCGGGAAACTGCGGCAGCCGGACGAGCGCCGCGGTGAGCCGTTCCGGTGCCAGCGATTCCGGTTCGCGCGTGCCGAGCACGTCGTTCAGCTCGCGCACCCAGGCGATCGGCGACGGTATCCGCAGGCGGCCAAGCCCTACGAGGAGGAGATGCGCCAGGGTCGCGATCGCGAGCAGCAGACAGAATGGCCAGGTGAAGACCCAGAGTGTTCCCGTCGTGGCGAAGTCGGCCTTCGCGTAGATGTACAGCGCGCCGTAGAGGGCCGCGATCCAGCCGGTGACCGCCGAACGCAGGACGATCTCGACCAGGGAGGCTGGGAGCCGTTTCGGCATCGGCCGAGTCAGCAACTGCTATGCCAGCTCGCCTGGGTCTCGGCGGGCCGGCTTTTTGTCGGGGGCGCCGTCACTTTTTCGCCGCGGCCGTCCACTTGCGGCCGGCATGAGAATGGAGGCGGAGGCAGTGGAGGCGGTAGCCTCCACCGCCCGTTCCCCCGTCGGTCAGGAGGCCGGCTTCGGCGTCGCCGCCGCCATCTCCTCGTCGATGATTTCCTTGAATTTCTCGAAAGGCTGCGCGCCGGAGATCGAGCGCCCATTGATGAAGAATGCGGGCGTTCCGTTCACGCCGGCCATCACGCCGTCGGCGAGATCCTTGTCGATGTCCGCGCTGTACGGCTTCTTCGCGTAGCACTCGTCGAACTTCGCCGTGTCGAGTCCGAGATCCTTCGCGTAGGCCTTGAGGTTGTCGTCGCCGAGGGCGTTCTGATTGGCGAACAGCTTCTTGTTGTACTCCCAGAATTTGCCCTGGGCGTTGGCGCAGAGCGACGCTTCTGCCGCCGGTCGGGCGCGCTCGTGGAACGGAAGCGGATAGTTCCGGAACACGATGCGCACCTTGTCCCCGTAGGTCTCGAACACCTTTTGCACCGACTCCTCGCCGCGTTTGCAGAACGGGCATTGGTAGTCCGAGAACTCGACGATCGTGACGGGCGCCTTGGCGCCTCCGCCGCGCTCGGGACGTCCCGCAGTCGCGACCTCGACCGTCGGCGCCTTCAGCTTGTCGACCGTCTTGTACTTGGTCTTGAGCTCCTGGATGAACGCCTGCCGACGGACCTGCGCCTTCTCGGCTTTCAGGTATTCGACGATCTGCGGCTTCACTTGCTCGAGCGTCTGGCCTTGCAGGTCTTCCTTGTTCTCGTCGTAGACTTTTTGGATCTCGGCGTCGGTGGGCGCCGGAACCTTGGCGTCGACCTCGTCCTTCTCGAGTTGCTCGGTCGAGATCTTGCGCGCGGCGGCTTCGAGCTTGAACAGTTCCTCGGCGACGGCTTCGTCGAGACCATCGCGCATGATCTCGTACCTCTGCGCCTCGAGCTCGACGAGCTTCGGCTTCACGCGCGCCTCGATCTCCGAGCGCGTGAACGTCTTCGCGCCGACGGTCGCCAGCGTGTCGTCGGCCGTGGCCGTCCACGGCACCATCGCGGTCATCATACCTGCCAGGAGCACACTCCCGGCCATCATCACTGCTCGCATGCCTTCCTCCTCGAGGGCCCGCGCGGCGGACGCGCTGCGGGCGTTGGGTTACATCTCTCGCCGGCCGTCCAGCGCCCGACCGAGCGTCACGACGTCGGCGTACTCGACGTCGCCGCCCATCGGGATGCCGTGCGCGATGCGGGTCACGCGCACGCCGAGGGGCTTGATGAGCCGGGCGAGGTAGAGCGCCGTCGCCTCGCCTTCGACGGTGGGATTGGTGGCGAGGATCACCTCGCGCACGGTGTCGTCGCGCAAACGCTGCAACAAGCCGCCGATCTGCAGGTCCTCGGGACCGATGCCGTCGAGCGGCGAGAGGGCGCCTTGCAGGACGTGGTAGCGGCCGCGGAAGCCCCGCGAGCGCTCGATCGCGATCAGGTCGGCCGGCTCCTCGACGACGCAGATCACGTCGCCGGCGCGCTCGCCGTTGGCGCAGATGGGACACGGGTCGGTCTCGGTGAGGCCGTGGCACGTCCGACAAAGTCGGGTCTGCTCCTTCAGGGCCTTCAGCGCGTCGGCGAGCCCGTCGGCGAGGCTGCGGTCGCTGCGCAGCACGTGAAACGCCAGCCGGGCGGCCGTCTTCTCTCCGATTCCGGGGAGCTTCGCGAGCTCCTGGATCAGGCGCGACATGGAGGGGGTATAGGCCATCGAGCGCGTCGCCTCAGCCGAGTCCCGGGATCTTGAGGCCGCCGGTCACCTTCGTCATCTCCTCCGCGACCATGCGCTGCGCGCTCCTGAGCCCCTCGTTGACGGCAGCGAGCACGAGATCCTGCACGAGCTCCACGTCCTCCTTCAGCACCGCGGGGTCGATCGTGATCGTGAGGAGCTCGTGCTTGCCGTTGACCTTCACCTTCACCATGCCGCCGCCGGCAGCGGCTTCGACGGTGCGGCGGGCTACGTCGTCCTGTACCTGGGCGAGCCGCTCCTGCAGCTGCTGCGCCTGCTTCATGATGTTGCCGATGTCTCCGAGGCTCATGTCTTTCCTCCCCGACTGCGCGGGCGTACGTCGGTCACCTCGCCGCCGAGGATGTCGACGGCGGCACGCACGCTCGAGCTCCGTTCCGCGCGTTCGTTGATCTCGCGCCGGCGCGCGTCTTCGGCGGCCATGCGCATCGCGATCTGCTCGGCGGCCGGCTTGGCGACGCTCACCACCACGCGGCGCGCGCTGCCGTACGACCGGAGCGCGAGCTCCTGCAACAGCGCCATGCTGTCCGGATCCTTGAGATACGTCAGGGCGGCGTCGTTCTCGACGCCGATGTGGAGCGTGTCGTCGCTCTCCTCGAGGAGACGGCTGCCGTTGAGGTACACCTTGAGGCTGATCCTGCTCTGCGCGGCGGCGAGGAAGCCTTCCCAGCCGCGAGCGCCGTTGGCGCTCACGGCCGGCGTGGCCGCCGTCGCCGGAGGCGGTGGAGCGGGCGACGATGCACCGGAGGCGGCACTCGTGGTCGCGACGCCGGTCGCCGCCGCGCGTGACGGCGCACTCGGCGCGGAGGGCGGCTCGGCGCGCAGCGGACTTGGTGCGCTCGGTGCGCGCGCCGCGGGGGCGCTCGCGGCGCCGGGGCGCATCCCGCCGGCCGGCGCGCCGCCGCCGGCGAGCCGGCGCTCCATCGCCTCGAGGCGCGCGATCAGTTGGTCCACCGGCGCCGCGTCGGGGGCGGTCGCCATCTTCACGAGCATCATCTCCAGCATCACGGTCGGCAGGATGGAGCGGCGGATCTCCTCGACGGCCACCTGCGCCAGGCGGAAGAGCCGCTGCAGATCGTCGCTCGAGCGCAGCTTCGCCTGGCGCATCGTCTCCTGCACCTCGGCGTCCGGAAGATCGGTGAGCATCGTCGGATCGGCGAAGAGCGCCGCGACCGTGAGGTGGCGGAGCTGACGCAGGAGGTCGCGGCAGAATTGGCCGACCTCGTACCCGTAGCGGTGGAGCTCGTCGACGGCTTGCAGGCAGCGCGCCGGATCGCGGCCGAGGATCGCATCGGTCACCCGATACAACACCGAGCGGTCGGCGACGCCGAGGGCCGCACGCACCTCCGCCTCGCCGATGGTCGTGCCCGCGAAGACGATCACCTGATCGAGCAGCGACTGGGCGTCGCGCATGCTGCCGTCGGCCTCGCGCGCGAGGTCGAAGAGGGCGGCGTCGGTCGTCTCGATCTTCTCGTCGGTGACGATCTGTCGGAGGCGCGCCAGCAATTCCGGCATCGGGATGCGTTTGAACTCGTAGCGCTGGCAGCGCGACACGACCGTGGGCGGGAGCCGCTGGACCTCGGTGGTCGCGAAGATGAACTTCACGTGCTCGGGCGGCTCCTCGAGCGTCTTCAGAAGCGCGTTGAACGCCGCCGTCGAGAGCATGTGCACTTCGTCGATGATGTAGATCTTGAAGCGCCCGGACGCGGGCCGGTAGCGCACCGCCTCGTTCAAGTCGCGGATGTTGTCGACGCCGGTGTTGGAGGCGCCGTCGATCTCGACCACGTCGAGCGCGTTCCCGCCCGCGATGTCGGTGCAGCTTCCGCAGCTGCCGCAGGGCTCGGCGGTCGGACCGCTGGCGCAGTTCAGCGCGCTGGCGAGGAGACGGGCGACGGTCGTCTTGCCGACGCCGCGGGGACCCGAGAAGAGAAACGCGTGCGCGATCCGGCCCTGAACGATGGCGTTCCGCAGCGTGGTGGTGACGTGGTCCTGGCCCACCACGTCCTCGAATCGTTGCGGCCGCCATTTTCGGGCCAGTACCAGGTACGCCATTGCTGTGTCCTCGGAGAGGGTTCGCGGGTCTCCACCATCGCGGGTCGTGTCACGAGTAACGTCGTCCGCTCGAGGTGGCAGCTAGGCGCCCCCGCGGCACAGAAAGGGAGTCGGTACCGCTGCTTCCTTTCGGACCTGACGGAGTTCGCGACGCTTTCTTGCGCGGGACCTAGCCACCACCTGAAGCGGACGACCACTGATTGCGGAACGAGGGTGTGCATAGCATGCTCGCTCGGAGACGCGCCAGGGTGGGCGGCGCGTCGCGCGCACGATGCCACACGACGACCTCGCGGCGATCCTTCTGGTCGGCGGCCGGTCGACGCGCATGGGCCGACCGAAGCCCTGGCTCGATCTGGCTGGCCGTCCGCTGCTCGCGCGCGTGGTGGAGCTCGTCCGCAGGTGGAGCGACGAGATCGTCCTCGTCGCGGCTCCCGACCAATCCTTGCCGACGATCGCCGCCACGGCACGAAGTCCCGTCCCGCGCATCGTGCGCGACCGCAGCCCCGGCGAAGGCCCGCTGCCGGCGCTCGCGCTCGGGCTCGCATCCGTGGCCGCGCCGTGGGGACTCGCGCTCGGCTGTGACGCGCCGCTGGTGCGTTCGGAGGTCGTCGCCCGCCTCCTCGCGGAGCGACGGCCGGACGTCGACGCGGTCGTGCCGCTCTGGGACGGACGACCGCAGCCGCTGGTCGCCCTCTATCGAACGAGCCTCGCGCCGACGCTGGTCGCCCTCGCGACGGAGGGCGAGCGACGATTGCACGTGCTCGCGGCGCGCGAGCGCGTGTGCCGGCTTCCCGCCGACGCGCTTCGGCCGCTCGACCCCGAGGGCGAGAGCTTTCGATCCGTCAACACCCCCGAGGAGTTCGCGGGGGTGGCTGCGCTCTGGCGCGCGCGTCACCCCGAGCGTCGCTGAGCGCACCCGACTGCTCCTGCGGTTGTCACCGCGAAGGGGCCGTTGCTATCGTCGTGCGATGTCCGCGCCGATCATCGCCCGCGAGACGGCGAGCGAGCCGACCGCGCCGGCTGCGATCACCCGCGTCGACCCGCACGGTGCCGCACGCACGACGAACGATGCGCTCGCCGTCGAGGAGCCGCTCGAAATCCATCTGAACGGCTGGCGGTGGCTCGTCACGATGCGGACGCCGGGCCACGACGCGGACCTCGTGCTCGGCATGCTCGCGAGCGAGGGTGTGATCGCGGACGCGTCGGAGATCGAGCAGGTCGTCTTTCGCCGCCACCCCGAGGAGCCGGAGCTCGCGAACGTCGTCGACGTCCGGCTCGATCGGGCCGTCGAAGAGCTCACGGCGCGGCTCGGGCGCAATCAGGCACTGGCGGCGGCGAGCTGCGGCCTATGCGGCGCCAGCTCGGTGGCGGCGATTCTGCAGCGGCGGCCCGCGCTTGCACCGGGTCCGACCGTCGCGGCGGCGACGATCGCCGCCCTCCCCGCCCGGCTCGCCGAGCGCCAGCTCGTCTTTCGCACGACCGGAGGGCTCCACGCGTGCGGCGCTCTTCGGTACCGACGGGACGCTCGTCGCCGCCCGCGAGGACGTCGGCCGGCACAACGCGGTCGACAAGGTCATCGGCGCGCGTCTGCGTGCCGGGACGCGGCCGGAGGCAGCGATCCTGGCGGTCAGCGGCCGGGCAAGCTTCGAGATCGTACAGAAGGCGCTCGTCGCCGCCATCCCGATCGTGGTCGCGGTGTCGGCGCCGTCGAGTCTCGCCGTACGGCTCGCCGCGGATGCCGGGATGACGCTCGCGGGATTCGTGCGCGACGGCGCGTTCAACCTCTACGCCGGCGCTGCGCGCGTGGAAGGAGTGGTCGCCGGGGCGGGAGGCGGGCGTCCGGCGTCGGGGCGCGATCCCGACGTCCCGGGCGCCGATCCGCTCGACTTCATAGCGCGCGACATGCGAGCGGCGCTCGATGCGATCGGTCGAAAGATCTCGCTCGCGGACTGGCGTGCGCTCACGCGCGACGAACGGAGCCGGCTTCGGACGCTCGTCACGGACGGATCGCGCGATGCCTTCGCGGCCTATCTCGTCGAGCGCGTCACGGCCCGCACCGGGGTGCCGCCGCGCGTCCTCGGCGCGGCGCGCGCCGGCTCATGAACCTCCCCTTCGGGCTGAACGTCGCCAAGCCCCGCCACTTTCGCGACATGGCCCGCATCGTCTGGCGGAACCGCGACCAGCTGCCGTACGCGTGGCGCATCCTGCGCGACGGCGTCTGCGACGGCTGTGCGCTCGGCCCGCGCGGGCTCCGCGACGACGTGATCGACGGCGTGCATCTCTGCATGACGCGCCTCGAGCTCTTGCGGCTGAACACCATGCCCGCGCTCGACCCGGGGGTGCTCGCGGACGTTTCGCGTCTGCGTACGATGTCGAGCGCCGAGCTCCGCGCGCTCGGCCGCCTGCCGTTTCCCTTGCTGCTCGAGCGCGGCGCCCAGGCGTTCCGCCGGCTCGCGTGGGACGAGGCGGAGACGCTCGCGGCCGAGCGGCTGCGTGCGAGCGCCCCCGAGCGGCTGGGATTCTTCACCACCTCGCGCGGCCTCACCAACGAGGTCTACTACGTCGCACAGAAGGTCGCGCGCGCCCTCGGCACCAACAACGTCGACAACGACGCCCGCCTCTGCCACGCGGCGAGCACGACGGCCATGAAGCGCTCCCTCGGCGTGGCCGCGGCGACCTGCTCCTTGAAGGACTGGATCGGGACCGATCTGCTGGTGATCTGGGGCAGCGACCTCGCGAACAACCAACCGGTCAGCACCAAGTACATGCACTACGCGAAGGCGGCGGGAACGCGCATCGTGGTCGTGAACCCGTTTCGCGAGCCCGGCCTCGAGCGCTACTGGGTTCCGTCCGTGGCGCGGAGCGCGGTGTTCGGCACCGCGCTCATGGACGAGCTCTTCCCGGTGACGGTCGGCGGCGACCGCGCGTTCGCGAACGGGGTCCTGAAGGCGCTGCTCGCCCGCGGGGCGGTAGACCGCGGGTTCATCGACGCGCACACGACCGGCTTCGACGAGCTCGAACGGACCGTCGCCGCGCAGGAGTGGACGCTGCTCGAACGGGAGGCCGGGCTGTCGCGTCGCGAGATGGAGCGCTTCGCGGCGCTCTACGCCGGCGCTCGGAGCGCCATCTTCGTGTGGAGCATGGGCGTCACGCAGCATCGCTTCGGCGTCGAGAACGTCGCCGCGATCATCAATCTCGCTCTGGCCCGCGGCATGCTGGGCCGGCCGCATGCCGGTCTCATGCCGATCCGCGGCCACAGCGGCGTCCAGGGGGCCGCCGAGTGCGGCAGCGTTCCGACCGTCCTGCCGGGTGGCGATGCGCTCGCGGATCCCGCGGCGCGGGCGCGCTGCGAGGCGGCGTGGGGATTCCAGGTGCCGACGGCGCCGGGCATGATGACCGCCGCCATGCTCGAGGCCGCTGCCGCCGGCCGCCTCGACGTGCTCTACCTGCTCGGCGGCAATTTCCTCGAGACGATGCCCGATCCCGCGTGGTGCGCCGAGGCGCTCGGGCGCGTGCCGCTTCGCATTCACCAGGACATCGTCCTCAACAGCTCCACGCTCGTGGAGAGCGACGCGGTGCTCGTGCTGCCGGCGGCGACACGCTACGAGCAGCGGGGCGGCGGGACGTCGACCACGACCGAGCGTCGCGTGCGCTTCTCCCCGAGATTCCAGGCCGACGGGTCGGCGAGGCGCGCGCCGAGTGGGAGATTCTGGCGGCGATCGGCCGGCGCGCCGTCGACGAGGCGCGGCGGGGGTCGCTCGCCTTCGCCGACGCCCAGGCGATCCGCGACGAGATGGAGCGCGTCATGCCGCTCTATCGCGGCATCGCGAGTCTCCGACGGGCGGGAGACTCGCTCCAGTACGGCGGACCGCTGCTCTGTCGCGACGGCGTCTGTGCGGACCTCCCGGACGGTCGCGGACGGTTCCTTCCGATCGCGGTGACGCCGACCGACCGCGCGCCCGGCGAGTTCCTCGTCAGCACGCGACGCGGGAAGCAGTTCAATTCGATGACCCAGAGCGCGACCGACGCGCTCACCGGTACGCACGGACGCGACGCGGTGTTCATGGCCGCCGCCGATGCCGCACGCCTCGGGCTCGACGACGGTGCCCCGCTCGAGCTCGTCTCGTCGCTCGGCCGCTTTCGCGGCCGCTGTCGCGTCGCGCGGCTGGTGCCCGGGACGCTGCAGGTCTACTGGCCCGAAGGCAACGTGCTCATCGAGCGGCGGCTCGATCCCGCGAGCGGCGAGCCGGATTACAACGCAGTCGTCCGGGTCGAGACCGCGACCCGATCGCACGACGTCAGCTCGTGACCGTTCGACGCTGCCGCCGGGTGGGGTGCCGTCGCTCTGGTCCCCACCCGGCTCCCCACGCAGCGTACCGCGAGGAGGCTCCCCCCACGGGATTACCCCGCGGATTCCAAACGAGAAGCATTGTTGCCGTCGCTAAGGAGGTCACTTGCCACGCTCGTCACCTCAGCAAGCGTGGTGCCACCGTTTTTCTGACGCAGTGTGGCTGGGATCATTGCGCTTTTCTTTGCGCGCCGCGCGCGATGCTGCTCAGTGAAGGGGCACTGACGAGCAAACCGGCAGCGCCGCGCATGAACCTTTCGCGTCGCCGGCGCGTATCACGCGCTGAGGAGGGACGCGCAGCATGGAGACCGTACGACGTTGTCCGTATTGCGACGAGGAGATTCGCGCCGAGGCGATTCGCTGCCGCCATTGCCGGAGCCGACTCGCGGCATTCGACCCGACCGGCTGGTATCGTGATCGTCCGGAGCGCCGCATGGCGGGGGTGGCCGGCGCGATCGCGCATGCGTTCGCGATGCCCGTCGGGGCGGCGCGCTTCGGCTTCATCGTGCTCACGCCCTTTCATCTGCTGGGTGCGGTCGCGTACGCGGCGCTCTGGTTGCTGATCCCGTTCCGTCCGGGCGACGAGCCTCCCTTCGCACGCCTCCTCGGCCTCGTGCGTCGCATCGCCGCGGAGATTCGCGACGCACTGACGCCGCGTCGTCCGTCTTCGCGCAACGGGCAGACCCGCGGCCCGCGTCCGCCCGGCGACGACGTTTCCGCGACCGGCGTCCCATGCTAGGCGTCCGTCCGGACGCCGATGGCGACCGACGAGGAGCTGATGGCGGCGGTCGCCGCGGGCGACGACGCCGCGCTCGCGGCGCTCTACGGACGCTGGGAGCGACCGCTGCATGCCTTTCTCGCCCGCTACACGGGAGGACGGGACGTCGATGACCTCGTACAGGAAGCCTGGCTTCGCGTGGTGCGCGCCGCCGATCGTTTCGTCCCGTCGCGGCGGTTCTCGACCTGGCTCTTCCAGATCGCGCTCAATCTGGCGCGCGACTGGCACCGCCGGCCGCCGCCGGAGCCGGCCGATCCCGAGCGCACGGGTCGGATCGTGGCCGCCGATTCCGTGGCATCGGTCGAGGCGGGGATCGACGTCGACCGGCTGCTCGCGGCGTTGCCCGAGGCCCAGCGCGCCGTCGTCGTCCTGCGCTGCTTCCACGATCTCGCCGAGGAGGAGGTGGCCGCGATACTCGCGGTTCCGCGCGGTACCGTGAAAAGCCGCTTCCACAACGCCATGGAACGCCTGACCACGCTGGCGCACGCCCGCAGCGCCGGACGCCCGGAGGGTCCCGCGCGATGAGCACGACGTGCGCCGACGTGCGCGAGCGCCGCCTGCTCGGCCGCGAGCTCGCGGGCGATGCGGAGCACGTCGCGGGCTGTGCCGCCTGTCGGGTGGCGGTGGCGGCGCTCGCCGACCTCGCGGCGGCCTTCGCGAGCCATTCGGTGCCGGCGCCGTCGGCGCGGCTCGCCGAGCGGGTGCGCGCCGAGGTCCGTCCGCTGCTGGCCGCGCGCCGCCGACATGCGGCGCGCCGCGCGCTCGTCGCCGCCGTCATCGCGGCGCTCGTGCCCTTGCCGCTCATCGTGCTCGTCGACGCGTGGGCGCTGCACCTGATCTACGACGGGCTCAGCCGCCTCCTGCCGGAGCGCCTGAGCTTCTATCTGGTGGTCAATTACGCCGCCGTCCTGGCGCTCCTCGGGGCAGTGACCTACGGCGCCGTTCCGTTGCTCGCCGAACGCCAGGCGCGCGGCCGTCACGAGGCTCTCCATGGATGATGTCGCCACCAAGCGTTGTCCCTATTGCGCGGAGACCATTCGCGCCGAGGCGATCAAGTGCCGCTACTGCGGCAGCGTCGTGAGCGGTACGAGCGCGCTGACGCGCGCCTGGTATCGCGTGCCCGAGACCAAGAGGATCGCGGGGGTGTGCTCCGGGCTCGCCGAGCAGTTCGGGGTGTCGGTCACGATCATCCGGCTCGCGTTCGTTCTCGGCGTGATCCTCGGCTGGGGTATGGGGCTCGCGCTGTACGCCGCGCTCTGGGTCATCATGCCGGTGCGGCCGAGCGGCCCGATCGAGGTGACGCCGACGTATCGTCGCGTGGAATGACGCGCCCTCGAGGGAGTCGCGAGGCCCAACATCCCTCGCGGCCGTGTGCACCGAACGTCGGGGACGGGACGCTAGAATGCGGCGCCGAACGTGTTGCGGCTCGCCACCTCGGCGACCGGGACGCGCTTGACGGGCCCGAACTTCACCGCCGGCCAACCGACCGGGATGAGGGCCATCGTCTCGGCGTTGTCGGGTAGCTCGAGCAGCCGCGCGATCGGCTCCTCGTACATGAGGTGCAAGGTCGTCAGGCAAGCGCCGAGACCGTAGGCGCGGCAGGCCAGGAGCAGGTTCTGCACGGCCGGGTAGATGGACGAGTAGAGCGACTTTCGCGCCAGGTCCTGCATGGCGCCCTCGCCTCGGACGGGGCCGCGTTCCAGCACGAGGCACGGCAGAATCAGGACCGGCACCTCGTGCAGGTGCTCCGAGAGGTGCACCGCCGACTTCACCACGCGTGCCTGCGTCTCCTCGCTCACTCCGGGGCGCGGCGGGACGTCCGCCGTCATCGTCGCGTACACGTCGAACGATTGCTTGTAGTACTCCTGCAGCCTCTTCTTCACGGCGGGGTCGGTCACGACGACGAAATGCCAGCTCTGCCGGTTCGATCCGCTCGGCGCTCGGATCGCGGCGTCGAGCACCTTCGCGATCAGCGCGTCGGGCACGGGCTCGTCCGTGAAGTACCGAATGGCGCGGCAGTTGTAGAGGATCTCGAAGATACCGGGCTCGGCCATGGATGCTTCCCTAGACGAGGTGTAGCAACGACCACGTCGCGGCGGCAATGAACGCCGAGCACGGGATGGTGAGAATCCAGGCCCACACGATGCGCCCGGCGACGCCCCAGCGGACGGCCGAAAGCTTCGTGACCGCACCGACGCCGACGATGGCGCCGGTGATCGTGTGGGTCGTCGACACCGGGATGCCGAGGGCGGTCGCCGCGAAGAGCGTGACGGCGCCGCCGGTCTCGGCGCAGAAGCCGCCGACGGGCTTGAGCTTGGTGATCTTGAGCCCCATGGTGCGCACGATGCGCCAGCCGCCCGAGAGCGTGCCGGCCGCCATCGCCGCATGGCACGCCAGCACGACCCAGAGCGGTACGTGGAACTCGTTGCCCAGGTGTCCCGTGGCGAACAGCAGCACGGCGATGATGCCCATCGTCTTCTGCGCGTCGTTGCCGCCGTGGCCGAGGCTGTAGAGCGCGGCGGACAGCAGCTGCCCGCGCCGGAACAGGTTGTCGACCTTGGCCGGCGTCGAGCGCCGGAACAGCCAGAACACCGCGGTCATCAACACGAACGCCAACACCAACCCGAGGAACGGTGACAGCACGATCGAGACCAGCACCTTGGTGAGGCCGGCGGAGTCGAGCGCTCCGGCGCCTACCTTCGCGACCGCCGCGCCGGCGAGCCCGCCGATCAGCGCGTGCGAGGAGCTGGACGGGATCCCGTAGAACCAGGTGACGAGGTCCCACACGATCGCGCCGACGAGCGCGGCGAACACGACCGCCGAATCGACGACGGCCGGGTCGATGATGCCCTTCCCGATCGTGTTGGCGACGTGCAGGCCGAAGAAGAGGAACGCGACGAAGTTGAAGAACGCGGCCCAGATGACGGCGTAGCGCGGGGACAGCACGCGGGTCGACACCACGGTCGCGATCGAGTTCGCTGCGTCGTGGAAGCCGTTGACGAAGTCGAATGCCAGCGCCACCAGGATGATGGCACCGACGATCGCGACATCAGGCATGCTCGAGGACGACGCCTTCGATGATGTTGGCGACGTCCTCGCAGCGATCGGTCGCGTTTTCGAGCGCCTCGTAGACCTCTTTCCACTTCATGACCAGCAGCGGATCGGTCGCTTCGCGGAAGAGTGTGGCGACGGCGTTGCGCAAGATCTCGTCGCCTTCGTTCTCGAGGCGGTTCACCTCGATGCACGCGTCCAGAATGACTTGCGTCTTCTTGAGGTCGCGGAGCCCGCCGATGGCGATCACGACTGCCTCGGTGGCGCGCACGAGCACGGCGGCCAGCTCGCGGGCCTCCGGCGTCATGTCGCGGAGCTCGTAGAGGGCGATGCGCTCGGATGCCGACTCGACGAAGTCCATCACGTCGTCCATCCGCGTGATCAGGCGGTGGATGTCGTCCCGGTCGATCGGGGTAATGAAGGTGGTGTGCAGGCGCTCGACGCAGGTGTGGGTGATGACGTCGGCTTCGTGCTCGATCTCCTTGATGCGCGCGGCCAGGGCGCGCACGTTCTGGTCGCCGGAGACGAGCTTGGCGAACTGCGAGGCGCCCTCGACCGTGAGCGCGGCATGGCGTTCGAAGAGCGTGAAGAAGTCTTCTTCGCGCGGGAGCAGTCGTCGCAGCATCGGGCGCGGCTTCTAGCCCCCGGGTCCGGCGAAGGCAAGCGCGATCCGGGCCGATCGGGACGGCCCGCGACCCCGCCGAGGGCGCGGTCGCGCCTCGCGTGCCGACCGTGGGGCGGTCGCCGTCTTGCCTCGGTCAAACGGATGTTTTAAGCGCTCGTTCATGACGGTGTCGCCCGCGCGCACCACGCCCGATCGCCTCCTCGACGCCGCGGTCGAGCTGTTCGCGCAGCGGGGATTTCACGGTACCTCGATTCGCGACATCGCGGAGCGCGCGGGCGTCAACGTGGCGGCGGGCCACTATCACTACGGCTCCAAGGACGGACTCTACCTCGCGGTGCTGCGGGCGCAGTTCGCGGAGGTGCGCAGCCAGCTCGAGCGGCGCGGCGTGAACCGGCCGGCGCCGGCGTTGCGCAAGCTACCGCGCCGCGAGGTGGCGGCGCTTCTCGAGGCCAGGATTGCGACGATGCTCGAGATGCTCATCGGCCCGCCGCCCTCGGCGCACGGGCAGCTGATGTTGCGCGAGATGTGCGACCCGACCGACGCGATGCCGATCATCGTCGCCGAGTTCATCGAGCCGCAGACCAAGGAGATGGAGCATCTCGTCGCACGGCTCATTCCGGGGGCGAGCGCGGAAGCCATTCGCCAGATCGTCTTCAGCATCATCGGGCAGGTTCTGTTCTACCGTTTCACCATGCCGGTCGCACTGCTGCTGCGACACGAGGCGAAATACCCGGCGGGATTCGCGCGCACCACGGCGCGGCACATCCTCGCCTTCTCGATGCACGGGATCGACGGCATGGCCGCCGCCCGGCGGAGCCGAGCGCGTGCGCGCTGAACGCTCGTGGGCGCTGGCGGCGCTGGTGTGCCTCGCTGCCTGCCATCCCGTCGCGATGCTGACCAAGCCGGAGGGCGACGGCGGCTGGTCGGCGGCGCGGCGCGGGGCGGAGCTCGAGCGTTGGGCGGGCGCGGCGGCGGTCGAGTTGGAGCCGTCGACCGAGGTCGCCGCGCCGGGGGGGACGGCGGCAGCGCTCACGCTTACGGCCGCGTTGCGACTGGCCGCCGGCGGCAATCGCCGGCTCGCGGAGGCGCGGCAGCAGCTCGAGGTCGCCCGGGCCCGCGTCGCCGAGGTCCGGGGCCGGCTCTTTCCGTCGACCACGGCCAGTGGTCGCTACGCCTTCGCGAGCGACTCGCAGACCACGCGCGTGTCGTTGGCGTCCGGCCTGCTCCCTCCCGGCACGACGCCTCCGGCGGTCGAGATCCGCGACCAGAATCTCGGCACCGTGAATGCCACGATTACGCTGCCGCTCGATCTGAGCGGCGAGCTGCGTTGGGCGCTCGCCTCGGCGCAGGCGGGATACCGTGGAGAAGCCGCGCGGCTGTGGGCGACGACGCTCGAGCAGGACGTCGTGGTGATTGGCGCCTACTACAACTTGCTCGAGGCGAAGAAGCTCCGCGAGGTCACGACCCAGACGATCGCGCTTCAGCAGGAGCAGCTCTCGCACGCGCGCGAACGCTTCGACAGCGGTCGCCTCACCAAGAACGAGCTATTGGTGGTGCAAGTGGGCCTGCAGGACGCGGAGCACGAGCTCCGCCGCCGCGATCTCGCGATCGACGAGGCGCGTTGGGCGCTCAACGACGCGCTCGGTCTACCGGTCGATGCCCCGACCGACGTCGTCGACGTTCCCGCCCGTCCCACGCTGCCGTTGGTTGCCGACGCCCTGCGGACGGCCTACCACGACAACCCGGTGCTGCTCGCGCTCGTCGAGGAGCAACAGCGGCTGGACGCGAGCGCGACGGCGATCTCGCGCAGTCGCCTGCCGCGCTTCTCGGGCGGCGGCGCGGTCGACGCGTCGACGACCCAGGTGGTCGATCCCCAGACGCTCGGCACGGGGTTCGTCGGCTTCGCCTGGGATCTCGATACGGATACGCGCACGCGCGCGCGCCTCGCCGAGGCTCGCGCCGCGGCCGACCAAAACCGCATTCGGGTGGAACGAGAGCTGCGCGAGCTCGAGCACGCGGTCCGGGCCACGTGGGGCGCTGCCGACGAGCGACTCGCGGCGCTGACGACGGCCGAGGCGGCCGTCGGCCAGGCCGAGGAGAACCTCCGCATACGACGGCAGCAGTTCGACGTCGGGCGCGCCACGAGCGACGACGTGCTCGACGCGCAGCGCCTCCTGTCGCTCCAGCGTGCGACGCTCGCTACCGCCCGCTACCAGGCGCACACGCGCCGCGCCGAGCTCCAGGCGCTGATGGGTCAGCCGGTCACCGATCTGGTGACGGACGGGAGATGATGCCGTGGACCGACGACGCATCCTGCTCGTGATCGTGGCGGCCGTGGTCGCCGCCGTCGTCGCGGCGGCGCTCTGGCGGCAGCGGACCGGCCCGGTGCACTACACGGGCTTCGTCGAGGGCGAGGAGCGTATCCTGCGCAGCGAGGTGACGGGTCGCGTGCTCGAGGTCGGGTTCGGCGAGGGCGACACCGTAGCGGCGAACGCGGTCGTGGCGCGGCTTGCCGACGACGACGTCCAGAGCAAGCTCGCCGCCACGCGGCAGCAGATCGCCGTGCAGGAGGCCGACATCCGCCGCCAGGAGGAGCAGGTGCACCTGCTGGAAACCACATGGAAGCCGCAGCTCGATGCGCAGCGCGCCGATCTCCGTCAAGCCGAAGCCGGCGCGACGCTGGCGGCGCGGACGCTCGAACGCGAGCGCACGCTCGTACAGACCGGCGCCAGCACGGCGCAGATGCTGGACGAAGCGCGCGCGAGCCACGACCAAGCGACGAGCCTCACCGACCGCGCCCGCGACCTCGTCGCGCGCCAGGCGGCGGAGGAAGGTCAAATCACCGTCGCGCGCCATCAGCTCGAGGTGCTGCGGGCACAGCGTGAGCTCGCCGCCGCGGAGCTCGCGGAGCTCGAGGTGACCGCCGCCAAGTACGTCATCCACGCGCCCGCCGTCCTCACCACCGTGCAGACGAAGTTCATCTGGCCGGGTGAGCTGGCGCAACCGGGAAGCGCGATCCTCTCGGTGCTCGATCCGACGGACAAGTACGTCCAGGTCTACGTGCCGGTCGCCGATCTCGCGGCGGTGCACGTCGGTGATCGGGTCGAGATCGAGCTCGACAGCACGCCCGGACACCGCGTGCCCGGCGAGATCAGCTTCCTGGCGGACCAGGCGACGTTCACTCCGGAGAAGATCGAAACCCGGAGCGACCGCATGGGACAGGTGTATCGCGCCAAGGTGCGCATTCTCGCCGAGGTCGAGCGCTTCCGGCCCGGCACCGAGGGCAACGTGTATCTCGTCCGGCGGCGCGACGAACCGGCCGCGGCAGAGGTCGGTACGGGCCGGTGAGCGGCGCGCCCCCGATCGCGATCCGCCTGCGCGGGCTCGCCAAGGCGTTTGGACGGCGCCGGGCCCTTGCCGGGATCGACCTGATGCTCGACGGGCCACAGATGGTCGGGATCATCGGCCCCGACGGCGCCGGCAAGACGACGCTGCTGCGCGCCATCGTCGGCCTGCTCGAGGTGGATGCCGCGGAAGCGTCGGTGCTGGGCTACCCGCTCGCCGGCGACGTCACCGAGCTCAAGCAATGGGTCGGTTACGTTCCGCAGGCGTTCAGTCTGCATCGCGATCTCTCGGTGGCGGAGAACCTCCGCTTCACGGCACGCCTCCATCGCCTCGGCGAGGACGAGCTCGCCGCGCGCGCCACGCCGCTGCTCGAGCGCACCGGCCTGGCGCCCTTCGTCGACCGCGCCGCGGGTGCACTGTCGGGCGGCATGAAGCAGAAGCTGGCGATCGTCAACGCGCTCGTTCCCGAGCCCCGCCTGCTCGTGCTCGACGAGCCGACCGCCGGCGTCGACGTCGTCGCGCGCGGCGAGATCTGGGACATGCTCACGGTGCGGCGCCGCGACATTCTGGTGCTGGTGAGCACGAGCTATCTCGACGAGATGACCGCGTGCGAGCGCCTCGTGTACCTGGACGACGGACGCGTCGTCGCGATGGGCACGCCGGAGGAGTTGCGCGCGGGCGTCGGCGTCGAGCTCTACCGCGCATGGGGCGACGACCCGCGCGCGATCGCCGACGCGGCCCGCAGGCTCGCGTGGGTCGTCGAGACCCACGCGAGCGGCGAGTTCGCGCGCATCGAGGTCGGCGCCGACCGCACCCCGGGCGAGCGCGCCGTCCGCCGGACGCTGGCGACCCTCGCGGGCGTCCGGCTCGCGGAGCGCGTGCCGGTGGACATGGAAGCGACGCTGCTCGCCCTCGCGCGCCCCACGGCCTCGGGAGCGCCGTCGTGAGCGTGCCGATCATTCGCGCCGCGGGGCTCAGCAAACGCTTCGGCGACTTCACCGCGGTCGACGCGCTCGACTTCGAGGTTGCGGCCGGGTCCATCTTCGCGTTTCTCGGCGCCAACGGCTCCGGCAAGAGCACCACCATCCGCATGCTGATCGGGCTCCTCACGCCGAGCGCGGGCACGATCGAGGTCGACGGCATCGACGTGATCCACTCCCCGCGACGCGTGCGCGATCACATCGGGTACATGGGGCAGAAGGTGAGCCTCTACCAAGGCCTCTCGCTGCGCGAGAACCTGGAGTTCTACGCCGGACTGTACGGCCTCGCCGGCGCGGCGCTCGAGACGCGCTGGGGCGAGCTCAAGGAGCGGTTCGACCTCGCCGACGTCGAGCACGAGAAGGCGAGCGACCTTCCCGCCGGCGTCCGCCAGCGCGCGGGCCTCGCGCTCAGTACCCTGCACCGGCCGCGCGTGCTCTTTCTCGACGAGCCGACCGCCGGCGTGGATCTCCACAATCGCCTCCTTTTCTGGGATCGCATCCGCGCCGAGGCCACCGCCGGCGTGACGGTGTTCGTGACGACGCATTTCCTCGAGGAGGTCGAGTACTGCGACTGGGCGTGCTTCATCGACGCCGGACGGCTGATTGCGAACGCGCACCCCGCCGAGATCCGGCGCCGCTTCTCGGAAGGCTACCGCGTGACCGTGACGCTGCCGGCGGCGGCCCACGCGGCTGCCGCCGGCGCGCTCGCGGCGACGGGCGCGAACGTCGCGGTGGAGGGCGGCGCGCTCGTCGTGCGTACGCCGCTCGTGTCGCCCGCGCTCCTGGCGGCGGTGCAGCGCGTCGTCGAGCTCAACGACGACGCGCCGGTCTCCGTCACGCGCCCCGAGATGACGGAGGTGTTTCGGCGGTTGATGCTCGCCGCGCCCGACCGACCCGCCGACGAGGCGGGCGCGCTCCGAACCCCGCTCGTCCGCGAAGCGCCCGTGTCCGTGGACGCCCCGCATCGGCGGAGCGGCACGCCGCAGGTTCGCCTCGCCGAAGCCTCGACCGCGCTGCGCGCCCGCGCCCGCCGCCTGCGGGCCCTGCTGGTACGCGAGACGCGCGCGACGCTGCGCGATCCCTTCACGGTCACGATCCTGATCGCGGTGCCTCTCGCGGCGCTGCTCGCCTTCGGCCTCACGCTGTCGACGGAGGTCGAGCATCTGGCGCTCGGACTCCTCGACGCCAACGGCAGCGCGGCGAGCCGACGGCTCGTCGCCGAGCTCGCCGCCAACGGGACGTTCAGCATCCGCCCCTATGCGACGCGCGAAGCGATCGACCGCGCGCTCGTGAGCGGCACGATCAGCATGGCGGTGGTCGTGCCGCCCGACTTCGACCGTCGCCTCGTGGCGACGCGTCCCGGCGCACCGCCGCCGTCGCTGCAGGTCCTCTATGACGGTGGCGAAACCGTCGTCGCGGGCAATGCGGAGGGCTTCTTTCGGGGCCTCGCGATGGCGACGGGCGCCGCGCTTCGACAGCGGCGCGGGCCACCGGCGAGCGTCGCACCCTCCACCGGCGTCCGGGTCGTGACGCGCGCGCTCTTCAACCCGACGCTCGACGGCACGCCCTTCATGGTCGCCGGGACGTACGGTTTCGTGCTCACCTTCCTCACCACGCTCATCACCGCGGTCTCCGTGGTCAACGAGCGGGTCGGCGGCACCTTCGAGCAGCT
This sequence comes from uncultured delta proteobacterium, assembly GCA_963774015.1. Taxonomy (GTDB): domain Bacteria; phylum Desulfobacterota; class Binatia; order UTPRO1; family UTPRO1; genus UTPRO1. Next base: position 1,169,991 of record CAVZDH010000007.1, on the reverse strand, counting down.
CCAGGTCACCCCGGCGACGGGGCCCGAGATCGTGCTCGGGAAGATCCTGCCGCTCGGCGCGGTCTTTGCGGCCGACGTCGTGCTCATGGTGCTGACGGCGGGCGTCGTGCTCCGCGTGTGGCCGGCCGGGAGCGCCGTCTTCTTCGTGCTCGCCACCGCCGGCTACGTGATGGTGTCGCTCTCGACCGGCGTGATCGTGTCGGCGACGTCGGCGACGCCGGCCGAGGCCGTGCAGAAGACGGTGCTCCTGAGTATCCCGCTCATCTTTCTCGGCGGCTTCATCTTTCCGATCCGCAACATGCCGATCGGCTTCCAGTGGCTGTCCGAGGCGATTCCGGCGACGCACTACATCCGGATCGCACGGGCGATCTACCTGCGCGCCGCCGGGCCGCTGGATCTCGGCTTCGAGCTCGCATTGTTGGCGTTGTTCGGCGCCATTCTCATCACGGTCGCGTTTCGCGCCGTCGGAGCCCGGGCATGACGCGCGCGTGGTCGAACGTCCTCGCCGTCGCCTACAAGGAGGCGATGGTGATCCGCCATGATCGCCCCTTCCTCACGACGTTGATCGTTCAGCCGATCAGCTTTCTCGTCATCCTCGGCATCGCCGTGTCCTTCACGCCGCGGAACGTCCCCTGGGTCGTGCTCGACCGCAGCGACACCGGGGCGTCGCGGCGCTTGGTGCAGGAGATCGAGGCGAGCGGCTACTTCGAGCCGGCGGAGCCGGTGACGAGCTACGACGTCGGGGTGGCGCGGTTGCACGCCGGACGTGCGGTCGCCTTCCTGGTCGTCGACCGCGACTTCGCGCGCGACGTGGAGCGCGGGGATCCCGAGGTGCAGGTCATGCTGGACGGCGCCGATCCCCTCACCGCGGCGCGCATCGGGGCCGTGCTCACGGAGATCGCCGCCGCCTACCATCCGCGCGTCGGGGCCTCTCGCCCGCGCCCCGACGCCGAGCTCGCGACCGCCGGCCCGATCGATCTCCGCCAACGCTTCTGGTTCAACCCCACCCTCGACGACAGCAGCTTCTTCCTCTCCGCGCTCGCCGCGATGCTGCTCACGAACCTCTGTCTCTCCGCGACCGCCCTCGCGCTGGTCGGCGAGCGGGAGAACGGCACGTACGAGCAGATGTTGGCGCTGCCGACGAGCGCCGTCGAGATCGTGCTCGGGAAGCTCCTGCCCTACGTGGTGCTCTGCTACGGGCAGGTCTTGGTCGCGCTCCTGCCGGCGGGGCTGCTCCTCGATTTCTGGCCGCGCGGCAATTGGCTCACGCTCTTCGCGGTCACTCTCCCCTTCGTGCTGGCCTCGCTCGGCATCGGTACGTTCGTCTCCTCGCTCGCGTCGACCTCGGCGCAGGCGATCTTTCTTTCGGTGTTCTTCATCATGCCGTCGTTCGTGCTCTCGGGTGTGATGACGCCCTACCAACTGATGCCGGACGCCGTGCGCCGCCTCGGCGGCCTCCTGCCGCTGCGGTGGTACCAGATCGCGAGCCGGCGCATCATCGAGCGCGGTGCCGGCCTCGTCGACGTCGCGGTACCGACCCTCATGCTGACCCTGATGTTCGGGGTGATCCTGCTGTTGCTGAAGTGGCGGATGAAGCCGCGGCTCGGGTGACCGGCGACTACGCGGGCACGCGCACGCGCAGGCCCGCGGGCAGGGACTCGTCGAAGAGCCAGCCCGTCTCGGCGCGATCGAGCGGCACGGCTTCGTGGAGCAGGACCCGGCTCCGGCCGCCGCCCGGAAGGCTCGCGAGCCGCTCGGCGAGCCGCGCGCGGAGCGCCTCGTCGACGTCGCGCTCGCGGTCGTCGACGACCCGGGCGATTTGCACGAGGGCGAAGCCGAGAAGCTCGGGCTGGGGCCAGGTGGGAAGCGCGAGCGCGCGCTCGAGCCAGCGCGCGACGACGTCGGCCGGGACGACGCAGTTGAGGGGCCCGTAGAGCGGCGCACGGGCGCCGAGGCGGGCGAGCGCCCAGAGCTGCTGCGGCGCCGCCTTGCCGCGGGCGACGTCATCGATCACGACGTCGCCGAGCTCGGCCTTGAGGCGCGCGTCGATGCGCTCGCAGGCCCCGATGGCCTGCCACATCTCGCGGATCTCCTGGGTCCCGGGGCGGGCACTCCCCGCGACCTTCACCTTCGCCCTCTTCGCGAGCCGCGGCAGGATCCAGGGGGCGACCTCGCCGTGCAGCCGGAGCTGCGGTCCGCGCTCGAGGCCTCCGGCCACACGCTTCCAGAGATTCCACCATTCGGCCCGATTCTGCACGGCGCGCGGAAACGCGAGACCGGCGGCGAGCGGACCCCCGAGCTGCTTCACCCGCCAGGCGTCCATCTCGTGCCCGAACCCGGGGCGGAGGAGGAATCCGCAGAGGTTCAGCCAGCGCGCCTCGTGCGCCGCCGTGCGCGTCCGACCGGCGGCACCGGCCCAGAGCGCGTCCCAGAGCGCGCGCAGTACGGCGAGCGGCCAGGCGTCCTTGCCGGCGCCGAGCGCGGCCTCGAGCGCCCGCGGGAGGGCGGCGGGATCGGCGTTGCCGGCCGCATCGTCCGCGTCCTTCGGGGGGAAGACGGCGGCGATGGCGGCGACGGCGGCGTCGCGTTGCGCCGGGCCGACCGCGAGCTCGGCGCCGCTCGCTGCCTCCTCCTCCTCGACGCTCGCCAGCAACGGCGCGTCCCGCAGCTGGAACTCGAGACGCCAGCGGTGCTCGCTGTCCTTGGCCGCGCACCAGAGCTCGAGCGTGCCGAGCGCGGTGCGCGTCGCCTCGACGTGCACCGGGATCGTCCGCGCCGAGAGCTTTCGGCCGTGCCGGAGTACCGTGCGGATCGGCGGCAGGCTCGCGAGCTCGGCGCGCGGCGCGTGCACGATCGCACCGGGCGTCTCGCCGCTCCGGGTGGTCGACGTGTAGAGCTGGAAGCTCACCGGCTGGTTGGCGAGTACCTCGAAGTCGGGCTCCGTGACGGCGACCGTCGCGCCCTCGTCGACGCCGCGCGGGACCAGGCACAGCAAGCGCTCCTCGAGCGCGTCCTTCGCCGGCCCGAGCCCGAGATAGCACGCGCGAGCGCTGCCGCCGCCGACGCGCACGCCGTGGCCGCGCGTCGCCAGGCCGTAGTAGGCGGCGCCGCGTGCGACCGCGTCGTCGAGCCCGAGCGACGGCAGCACCGTCGGCGTCGCACCGCCCGCCCACGACGCGAGGATGTCCGCCACGCGCTGCCGCAGCACCGCGGGCGTGAAGACGCCGCCGTTGAAGAGCACCGCGTCCTCCCCCCCGATCGCGGCCTCGTGGCGGGCGAGAAACGCGGCGAGATGGCGCGGGATCTCCGACTCGCTCGCGAACGGGAGGCCCCACTCGCGCAGACCCGTGCCGCCGCTCGCCCGCGGGCGCGCAGCGGCATCGACGAACGGAAAGAACCCGTCGCACACGAGCGCCTCGACCTCCGCGCGCGTCACCTCGGCGGCGACGGTACCGGCGATCACCCCCCGCCCGCGACCCGGCACCTGGACCGTCATCGCGTCGGTCTCGCCCGCGAGCAAGCGCTCCTTGGCGACGCGGCACTGCATGACGAGGGTCTGCCAGCGCACGCTGTCGAGCTTTCCCGCCTCGGCGGCGAGCCGTGCCTCGACGCGGCGAGCGAGCGCGATGTCCATGTTGTCGCCGCCGAGCAACAGGTGCTCGCCGACGGCGACGCGCTCGAGACGGAGGCGCTCGCCCTCCGTGCGGCTGGCGATCAACGAGAAGTCGGTCGTGCCGCCGCCGACGTCGACGATGAGGATGGTGCGCTCGCCCCCGAGCTCGGCCTCCCAACGTCGCTCGTGGGTGGCGAGCCAGGCGTAGAAGGCCGCTTGCGGCTCTTCGAGGAGCGTCAGCTCCTCGAGCCCCGCCTCGCGCGCCGCCGCGACGGTGAGCTCGCGCGCCACTTCGTCGAACGACGCCGGCACCGTGAGCACGAGCTGTTGCCGAGCGAGCGGCGCATCGGGATGGAGATGGTCCCAGAGCGCGCGGAGATGGTCGAGGTAGCGGGCGGACGCCGCGACCGGCGAGCGCCGCGGCACGTCGTCCGGCGCGCCCCACGGCAGGATCGCCGCGGTGCGATCGACGTCGGCGTGGGTGAGCCACGACTTCGCCGAGGTGACGAGTCGACCCGGGACGCGTGCGCCCTGGATGCGGGCGAGCTCGCCGACGACCTCGCGACGGTCCTCCGCCCACGGCAGCGCGAGCGCGCCCGACGGAACGTCGTGCTGCCCGGCGAGATAGAGCGCGGAGGGCAGCGTCGGCAGGTCGGCGAGCCGCCCTTCGCTCACGAGCTGCGTGATCGGTAGCGTCTCGATCGCGCGGCGCGGCGCGCGCGTGTCGACGAAGGCCAGGGCCGAGTTGGTGGTCCCGAGGTCGATGCCGACGACGTACCTGGCAGGCCTACGAGCGGGGATCATGTGCTTCGTTGCTCCTTCGCTCGCCCGCCTGCGGAAATCTCAGCGGCCGGCCTCGGGCTGATGGCGGACACCGAACTCGAGCGTCCAGCGGCGGCCGTCGCGGGCGACGCACCAGAGCTCGAGCGTACCGATCTCCGTGAGGTGGACGCGCAGGCGCACCGGGACGAGCGTGCCGTGGTGGTCCGGCCATTCGAGGGTGGTGACGAGCGGCGCCAGCTCCTCGACCTCGTCGCCCCAGAGCTCCAGCACGGTACCGAGCGTGTCCTCCTCGCGGCTGCTCGATCCGAGCATGCGGAACTCGGCCGGCTCGCCGACGACGAGCCCGAACTCTCTTCCGGGAAGCTCGAGCTCGGTCCCCTCCTCCGTGCCTTGGGGCACGAGGCAGACGGCCTTGAGGGGCGGCGGCATGCCGGGGACCGCAGGCATCGCGGTCTCGATGCCGATGTAGTAGGCGCGCGCCGCGCCGCCGCGAATGCGGATGCCGCGTCCGCGCCGCGCGAGGCCGTGATACGCCGCGCCGCGCGCGACGGCCTGGTCGAGGTGGATGCCGTGCAGCTCGCGGAGCTCGGCGCCGCACCACGAGCGGAGGACGTCGAGCAGGCGACGGCGAAGCGCGTCGGCCTTCATGACACCGCCGTTGAACAAGACCGCCGTCGGCATGCCGGCCTCGCGATGGCGGCCCAGGAACGCCGCGAGGTGCGCCGTGAGCCGCGGATCGGAGGCGTAGGGCAAGCCCATCTCGGTGAGACCGGCCCGACGGTCGCGCTCCGGGCGCGCGTCGGCGTCGACCACCGGGAAGAATCCGTCCACGAGAATGCGCTCGGCGTCGGCGCGCGCGAGCTCGGTCTTGAGGGCGCCCCCGATCACCTTGCGGGAGCGACCGAGGACGGCGACCGGCGCCGCGTCGGGGGCATCGGCGGCGAGGAGGCTCTCCTTTGCGCCCCGCGCCGCGTGGACGAGGGCGCGCGTCTGCCAGACGTCGAGCGCCGTGCCGCTCGCGGCGAGCGCGGACCGCACGTGATATGCGAGCGTCAGGTCCATGTTGTCGCCGCCGAGGAGGATGTGGTCGCCGACGGCGACGCGCCGAAGCGCGAGCGTGCCGGCATCCTCTTCCGCGGCGATGAGGCTGAAATCGCTCGTGCCGCCGCCGACGTCGCACACCAAGACGAGGTCGCCGGGGCGAAGCCCCTCCCGCCAGGCATCGCCGCGCGCGTCGATCCAGGCGTAGCATGCCGCCTGCGGCTCCTCGAGGAGCGTCACGCGCTCGAGCCCGGCGTCCTTTGCGGCCTGCACGGTGAGCTCGCGCGCGGCCGCATCGAACGATGCCGGCACCGTGAGGTAGACGTCCTGGGCCTCGAGCTTCGCGCCCTTTTCTCCGGCGTGTGCGGTGTTCCACGCGTCACGGAGGTGTGCCAGATAGGCGGCCGTCGCGGCGATCGGCGAGACGCGCCGTGCGCCCTCCTCGGCGCCCCACGGCAGGATCTCGGCGTGGCGGTCGACGCTCGCGTTGCAGAGCCACGACTTCGCCGACGAGACCAGGCGTCCCGGCACGTCGGCGCCGCGGGCGCGGGCAAGGACGCCGACGGCGACGTCGCGGCCGCTCGCCCAGGGCAGGTCGAGCGATCCGACCTCGTCGGCACCCGCGAGGTAGAGGAACGACGGCATCAGATCCAGCGCCTCCACCTGCTTCGGGGCGACGACCTGCGGAATCGGCATGACCGCGATGGTCGCCGTCTCGGCGCGCGTGTCGGCGGCGGCGAGCACGCAATTGGTGGTGCCGAGATCGATGCCGACGACCCAGCGCGGCGGTGCGGAGGCCTCGCGCGCCATGGAGCTCAGAGCACCTCGACTTCCGCCGGCGCGAGGATCGTGTGATCGCGGTCGCCGGTCGTCTCCGGCATCCGGAACGCCGCCGAGCGCCACCCCGGATGCCGCAGTATGCCCTGATACGGTGGCTCGCCGCGCACGTTGCCCGTCACACGCACCGCCGCGGGGTCGAAGCCGCGCTCGACCGTCACCGTCGCGCCTTCGGCTCCCGCGAGGATCGGAGCGAGATCGAGCCTATCCTTCAGGACGGCGCGACAGCCGCCGTGGATCGCGCGCACGGCCGAGCCGATCTGCCCATCGGAATACTGCGCGAGATCCTCCTCCAGGAAATCCACGAGCCGGCCCTCCTGCTGGAGCAGTGCGAGCAAGCGGAGCGCGGCCTCGCCGCGGTCCGGCGGAGGCGGTGGGCTCGCGGCGGGGACGTCGCGCTCGGCGCTCGCGGGGACGGCCGCCCGTGGCGAGCCCGCGCCGAGCAATGCCGCTGCGATCGCCGCCACGACCGGCGCCGCCACGATGGTCGCGGTCGCCGCCGGCGTCGCCTGGAACACGCCCGCGAGGCCGCCGCCCGCCGGTCCGAGCACCTGGGTCAGCGCGTACGCGGCGGCCCCTGCCAATCCACTGCCGGCGACCAGGGCGCCGATCCAGCGCAGCGCCGACGAAGGCGAGCGTTCGGTCGTCATCGTCATTCCTCCATGCTCGTGGTCGTATGGGAATGCTGCTCGAGCGAGCAGCGGGCTCGTACCCTAGCGTGGCGGCCGGACATGGTCCAGGCGGCTCGCGCCGAACGGCTCCGGTCGCGCCGTTACGATCGACGCGCGGAAGGAACGGAGAGGGTGGGATTCGAACCCACGGTAGGTGTTACCCTACACACGCTTTCCAAGCGTGCTCCTTCAGCCACTCGGACACCTCTCCATCACGACTTCCCGCGCCCCGAGCGCGGGGCTTCACGCACGACGAAAAGAACGGAGAGGGTGGGATTCGAACCCACGGAAGCTTTCGCCTCACACGATTTCGAGTCGTGCCGTTTCAACCGGGCTCACGCACCTCTCCGTGCGACCGCAACCCGTTCCCGTCTGGTTCTCCTGTATCGCCGAGACTGTCAAGCCTCGCGTCTCGTCGGTGCCGATGCCTGGACTCGCTGTCGAGGCGCCTCTACGGTGCCCGGTCCATGAGGACCTTCGGGAGCAGCTCTGTCCGCCGCGGGAGCACCCTCCGTCGCGAGCTCGAGCCGCTCGTCCGCCTCGCCGGTCCCGTGATCGCAGCCGAAGTCGGATGGACGACGATGTGGCTCGTCGACACGATCATCGTCGGGCGCCTGGGTGCCGAAGCGATCGGCGCGGTCAGCATCGGCGGTACGATCTTTTTCGGCGTGACGATCTTCGGGTTCGGGATGCTGCTCGGCCTCGATTTCGTCGTTGCGACGGCGGTCGGCGCCGGACGGCTCCGGGATGCCCACCGCGCGCTCGTCGACGGCGTCTGGTTGGCGCTCGCGCTCGGCGTCGTGCTCACGGCCCTGCTTCACCTCGTGATCCGCGTGCTGCCGGTGACGGGCATCCAGCCCGCCGTGCTCGCAGGCGGCATTCCCTATTTGCGCGCGACCGCCTGGAGCATGGTGCCGCTCCTGCTCTTCACGGCCTGTCGGCGGTATCTGCAGGCGCTCGGGGCCGTCCGACCCATCATGATGGCGGTGCTCACCGCCAACGTCGTGCACGCCGCGGCGTGCTGGATGCTGGTGTTCGGTGTCGGCGGGCTTCCGGCGCTCGGCGTGGCCGGGTCGGGCGTCGCGACGACGATCTCGCGTGTCTACATGCTGCTGTACGTCGTCGCGCACGTGGTCCGCCGCGAACGCCGCGTGTCGAGCGGGATCGCCGCGCTCGTACGCCGCCGACCGGCCTGGAGGCGTTTGCGCATCCTGGTCGGCTACGGGCTTCCCGCCGCCGGACACCTCACCGCGGAGATGGGCGTCATCACCGTCGTGACCACGCTCGCGGCGCGCTTCGAGCCGGCCGCGCTCGCAGCCCATCAGATCGCGCTCAACCTGGCGTCGTTCACCTTCATGGTGCCGCTCGGTCTCTCGTCGGCGGCGGCCGTCCGGGTCGGGCATGCCGTCGGGCGCGGCGATCCTCGGGGCGCGGCGCGGGCCGGGTGGGCGGCGCTCGCGCTCGGGCTTGCATTCATGACGACGACGGCGCTCGCGTTCCTGTCGGCGCCGGTTCCGATTCTGCGCGTCTTCACGAGCGACCCGCGCGTGCTGGCGAGCGGCGTGGTCTTGCTGTCGATCGCGGCCGCGTTCCAGCTCTTCGACGGCGCGCAGGTGGTGCTGACCGGCGCGCTGCGCGGTACCGGTGACACGCGCACGCCGATGGTCGCGAACCTCCTCGGCTACTGGGTGATCGGCCTCCCGGTGGGGTGCGGGCTGTGCTTCGCGCGCGGCGAGGGCGTACCGGGTCTTTGGGTGGGACTCTGTCTTGGCCTCGTCTTCGTCGGCAGCACGCTGCTCGTGGCATGGAGCCGCCGCGTGGCGCCCCGCCGCCTCGAGGCGCGATGACGGAGCTCAGGGGGAGAGAACGACGACGGGAATCTTCCGCGCGGTCCGGGACTGGTAGTCGTCGAAGTCCCTGTTCAAGGCGACGAGCTTCGGCCAGTAGTGCGCGCGCTCCGCGTCGTCGGCCGTATGCGCGCGCATGCGGCGCACGTCGGTGCCGATCTGCACCGCGACGTCGGGATTGGTGACGAGATTCAAGTACCAGAGCGGGTGCGTGTCCATGCCGCCCTTGGACGCGACGACGACGATCCGCTCGCCGTCGCGCAGGCAGACGAGGGGGACGGTGAGCTTCCGACCCGTCTTTCGACCGGTCACGGTGACGAGGGCGATCGGCTCACCGTGGACCCACTTCCCGCCGAGGCGTCCGCCCGTCAGGCGATAGGCCCAGGTGTTGACGCGGCTCATGACGCGGATGACGGGATTGGCAATCGCCACCTCGGTGGCGGTGTAGGGCCGCGGGTGCTTCATCGTGCTCCTGCGAGCCGTCGCATCGGGTCAGCGCTTGCGCTCGAGCCGTCGCATCGGGTCAGCGCTTGCGCTCGAGCCGTCGCATCGGGTCAGCGCTTGCGCTCGAGCCGTCGATAGATCGCGAAGTGGCGCACGGCGTCCCGCTTGCGTCCCGCCCGCTCGTAGAGCAGCGCCGCGTTGTAGTGCGCGTCGGCGAGCTCGGGGTCGGCCGCGATGGCGCGCTCGTATGCGGGTAGGGCTTCGTTCGGTCGCTGCCGGTCCTCCAGCAAGACGCCCAGGTTGTACCAAGCGAGCGCGTGGTCGTCGGCGCACTTGAGCGCCTTCCGATAGTGGCGCTCCGCGGCCGCGTGATGGCCCGCCGCGTGGAGGAGACATCCGAGGTTGATGTGCGCCATGACCGAGGTCGGGTCGCGCTCGAGGGCGTGACGATACGCGGCTTGCGCCTCAACGGGCGACTCGTGCTCGAGCTCCATCGCGAGATCGCACCACTCCTCGGCGCTGGCCGTCGGCGCGTCGGGCCCGCGCGCGTCCTTGTCCCGGCGTCGGCCTGCCAGCGCGGCGACGCGGCGCGCGCCCGTGACGACGCGTCCCGCCTCGAAGTTGAAGAGGAACTGTCCCGAATCCGGCTGCCAGCGGCTGCGTCCGTCCCACGCGACCACGCGTCGGCCGTCCGCGTAGATGGTGAGCTCGGTGAGGGCACGCGCGCCGATCTGGCGGCGGAGCGAGTGCAGGACGCGTGCGATCTGCGGGACCGGCACGCCCTTCGCCATGAGCCCGCGCATCGTACGCAAGACGACGAGATCGACGAATCCGAAACGCAGGCGACCGCGCGGATCACGCGGGGGGGCCACCAGGCCGGCCCCGACGAAATGCCGGAGCCGCTGCGGCGTCACCCCGACGATGCGTGCCGCTTGCGCGGTGTCGAAGTGCGCGGGGCGTTGCGTGGCCGTCGCGCCCACGTCCTATTTCTTGCGCGCCCGCTTGGGTGGCTCGTCGGCCGCGGCCCCACGGGCGGTCGCGGTCGGGCGACGGGCGCTCGCCGTCTTCGCGCCGCGCTCCGACGTGCCGCTCGCCGCGGCGCCGCGACCCTTGGCGGTCCGACCCCGCGCCAGGCTCTCCTTCAACGCGTCCATCAGGTCGATGACCTGCGCCCGGGGGGATGCGGTCTCCGCGGTCTCCGCCACCTCTTCGCCGGCGATCTTCTGCTCGACGAGCGCCTGCACCCGGCCGCGGTGGGCGTCGTGATAGCTCTCCGGTCGGAACTCCTGGTTGGAGAGCTGGTCGATGAGCTTCCGCGCGAGCTCGACCTCGGCGGGTCGTGCCGGCGCGCCCTCCGCGGCCGCGGCGATCTCCGCGAGGCTCCGCACCTCGTCGGCGTAGTAGAGCGCGTGCATGACGAGCCCCGCATCGAGCGCACGGATGAGCACGATGTGCTCCTTGCCGTGGCTCGTCCACTGCGCGACGGCGACCTTGCCGGTGTCGTGCATCGATTGCACCAACAGTCGGTAGGCCTTCTCGGCGCCCTTCTCGGGCCCGAGGTAGTGCGAGTTCTCGAAGTAGATGGGATCGACCTTGGCGAGCGGAACGAACTCCTGGATGTCGATCGAGCGATTGGCCGCGGCCTCAAGCGCTTTCAGCTCCTCGTCCGTGAAGAGCACGTACTGGTCCTTCGCGAACTGATAGCCCTTGACGATCTCGCTGCGCTCGACGACGCGCTCGCAGGTCGGACAGAAGAGCTGCTGCTTGATCCTGCTCCGGCAGGGCTCGTGCAGCATGTTGAAGGACAGCGACTCGGAGCTCGTCGCCACGTAGAGACGAACCGGAATGGACACGAGACCGAAGCTGATGGTCCCCGACCCGATCGAGCGTGCGGCCATACCCTTCCCCCTTCCGCGAAACCTCTAGCACACGGCCCGCGGCGATCGGTAGCACCGAAGCGGGCGGCTCACCGGCGTGCCGCGAAGAACTCCTGGAGCAGCCGGCGGCTCCGTTCCGCACCGACTCCGGCGACGACGCCGATGCGATGGTTCAGCCGCGGGTCCGCGGTGAGGTCGAAGAGCGAGCCCGCGGCGCCGGCCTTCGGGTCGGGACACCCGAAGACGAGGGTCGCGATGCGGGCCTGCAGCGCCGCGCCGACGCACATCGCGCACGGCTCGACCGTCACGTAGAGCACGGCGCCCGGGAGCCGATAGTTTCCCGCGGCGCGCGCCGCGGCGCGGATCGCCAGCACTTCGGCGTGCGCCGTCGGGTCGACGGTGGCGATCGGCGCGTTGCCGGCGGTGGCCAGCACGACGCCCGCGCGCACGACGAGCGCGCCGATCGGCACCTCGCCGGCGGCGCCGGCACGCTCGGCCGCGGCCAGGGCCAGTGCCATCCATGCGGTGTGCTCGTCGCCCACCAGGCCTCCGTGCCCGACGGCGCGAACGATCGCAACGGCTCGTCCTCGCTTGCGCCCCCGGAGAGCCCGCCGTAGGAGGTCGCGCATGCGCGCCGCGCACTTCACCGGGCTCGGAGATCCGTCCATCCTCGCGCTGATCGACGTCCCTCCCCGCCCGCCCGGACCGCGCGAGGTGCAGCTGCGCGTCACGTCCGCGGGATTGAACCGTGCCGACGCGAACTATCGCCGCGGCCGCTATCTCGTGAAATCGCCGGGTGCGAGCCGGAGCGGCTTCGAGGGCGCGGGCATCGTGACTGCGGTCGGTGCCGCCGTGGAGGCGTGGCGCGTCGGCGACCGGGTGGCGGTGCTGCCGTCGACGTTCGACGTCGTCACGGAGGGCGCGTGCGCCGAATCGATGACGGTCCCCGGCGAGGCGCTCGTGGCGACGCCGGCCAACGTGTCCGATCGCGACGCCGGCTCGATCTGGATGCAGTGCCTCACCGCGTGGGGTGCGCTCGCCGAGATCGCCGCGATCGGCCGAGACGATTGGGTGATCGTGCCGGCGGCCTCCAGCTCGGTCGGCATTGCCTCGATCCAGCTCTGTCGCGCCCGGGGCGCGAAGGTGATCGCCACGACGACCTCGGCGGACAAGGTCGAGGGCCTCCGTCGCTTCGGGCCCGACGCGATCGTCGACACCCGCGCCGAGCCGTACGTGGCGCGCGTGCAGGAGATCACCGGCGGCCGCGGCGTGCGCGTCGTCTTCGATCCGATCTACGGTCCGATCGTGAACGACCACATCAAGGTCGCGTGCCGCGAGGCGATCGTGTTCGTGTACGGTGCGCTCGATCCGACGCCGCTCGAGCTCGGGCTCGGCGGCATGCTGCGGAAGCAGATCCGCCTGCAGGGCTACACGCTGGGACCGCTCCTCGACGACCCCGCCCGGCGCGCGCGTGCCGTCCGCGAGATCACGAGCCTCCTCGAGCATGGCGACTTCACGCCGGTGGTGGACGCGTATTTCCCGCTCGACCGCATTCAGGACGCGCATCGTCACCTGGAGTCGAATCGGCAGCTCGGCAAGATCGTCGTGGTGCCGTGAGGGCCAGGTCGGCTCGCGGCGATTGACTGGACGGCGCGTCCCCCGCACGGTGTTCCGCCCATGTCGGCAACGCCGCCGCGACGTCTCGTGGTCCTCGCCTTCGCCGCGGTGTACCTGGCGTGGGGCTCGACGTACTTCGCGATCCGGGTCGGCGTCGCGCACGCCGCGCCGACGGTGCTCGCCGGGCTGCGTTTTCTCCTCGCTGGCGGCGGGATGTTGCTCGCCCTCGCGGCGACCGGCCGCCTGACACCGACGAGCGCGCGCGACAAGCGCGCCATCGCGGTGATCGGCGCGGCGATGCTGCTCGGAGGGAATGGTCTGGTCGTGTGGGCCGAGCAATCGGTGCCCTCCGGCCTCGCGGCGCTCGTGGTCGCGACGGTGCCGATCTGGATGGCGGCGCTGGCCGCGTTGCCGCCCGCGCGCGAGCGGATCCCGCCGGGCGCCGTCGCCGGCATCGTCCTCGGCTTCGTCGGCGTCGCCGTGCTCGTCCGACCGAGCGGCGGCGGAGACGCGCTCGCGACGCTCGCGCTGCTCGTCGCCTCGTTCTCGTGGTCGTGCGGCTCGATCTACGCGCGCCACGCCGGCATTCGGGCCGATCCCGCCACGGTCACGGCGTGGGAGATGTTCTTCGCGGGCGGGATGTTCCTCGCGATCGGCACCGTGACGGGCGGCGTCTTCACGACGCGGCTCGACGGCGCCGGCGTCGCGGCGATCGCCTATCTCGTGGTGGTCGGGTCGTGGATCGGCTTCACGGCGTACGTCTGGCTCCTCGCCCACGTTCCCGCTGCCAAGGCCGCGACCTACGCCTACGTGAATCCGGTGATCGCCCTCTTCCTCGGGTGGTGGTTCCTCGCCGAGCGGGTCACGCCGGCGATCGTCGCAGGATCGGCGATCGTCGTGGTCGCCGTCGCGCTCGTCACGGCGGCACGCGTCTCGCTCGCGCCACCGACCCGTCCCGCAGTTGACCCGATGGACGCCCATGCGTAGAAGACCCGACCGCTCGGCGTGTCGACGCCGACCGCAAGGAGACGAGGCATGAGGAGATCCACGAGGCGGACGATCCGGACGGTGCTCTTGGTGGCGGTGTTGGCCGCGGGCGCGGGCGCCATGGCGCACGCCGAGGACGGCAAGCCCGGGCTCAGCACCGCCGGCGGCATCCGCGACGCCCTCACCAAGCTCGGCGAGGGGCGCGACGTCGAGCTCGTGCTCAACAGCGGCAAGTCCTATCGCGGCAAGCTCGGTCCGGTCGGCAACGAAACGGTGCTCGTCACCCAGATCGCCGGCCGGGAGTTCTACGACGTGCTGATCGAGCTCGACGAGGTCGCGGCCGTCGAGATGCGGGTTCGCGGCAACTGATTTCCCGCCTTACCGCCCGCGTCGTCGCCCGCTACAATCGCCCCTCCGCGCTCGGAGATTCCCGTTCTCGTGACGTCCGTCGACAGCACCGACATGCAGTCCGCCCTGATCTTGGTGATCGGGCCGCCGCGCTCGGGGTCCACCCTCCTGATGCGCATGTTGAGCTCGCACTCCGCGATCTACAGCCGGGCGGAGCCGCATCTGCTCACGCCGCTCGCGCACCTCGGGTACTACGACACCGTCGACGCGGCCCCGTTCGACCATCTGCAGGCGCAGCAATCGGTGCGCGAGTTCGTGGCCGATCTCCCCGGCGGCGAGCGCGACTATCTCGACGCCTGCCGCGCCTACACCGACGTACTCTATGGACGCATGCTCACCGCCCGCGGCAAGGGCAAGCGGTTCTTTCTCGACAAGACGCCCGCGAACGCGCTCATCCTGCCCTTCATCGCGAAGCTCTATCCGCGCGCCCGCTACGTCGTGCTGACACGACACCCGGCGGCGATCTGGAGCTCGTACGCCAACTCCTTCTTCGACGGCGACTACGTCGCCGCCCGGAAGTTCAATCCGATCCTCAACCGCTACGTTCCCGCGATGGCGCGCTTCGTCCGCGACGAGCCCGTACCGTTCGTGCGCGTCGGCTACGAGGCCTTGGTCCAGAATCCCGAGGCCGAGATGCGGCGGGTGTTCGAGTTCCTCGGGGTGCCGTTCGAGGCCGACGCCATCGACTACGGCAAGCACGAGCACGAGGCGAAGGGTCTCGGTGACCCGCTCGGCGTGAAGCAGCACTCGCGGCCGGTGACGGACTCGGTCGAGAAGTGGGCGCACGAGCTCGCCGCCGACCCGGCGAAGCTCGCGATCGTACGCGACATGGTGGGAACGATCGCGGACGCCGATCTCGAGACCTGGGGCTTCCCGCGCGCGACGTTCTTCGCGCCCGTCGAAGCCGCGGCGCGGGCCGGTGCCACGCCGCCGCCGAAGCCGCCCGTGTTCGATCGCTACCGCCTGCAGCGGAAGGCGCTCGTCATGCTGCGGCGGAACATTCAGGAGAACGCCTTCGGCCGGGTCGTGAAGCGCGTGCGCCTGGTCTGCGACGTTCTGCTGCGCGGCTGAGCCGCCCGAGCGCAGCGGGATCCTCGGCGTGTCAGAGGCCGAGGCGCGCCGGCGTGACGTCGGCGAGCGAGTCGGCCACGAGCTCCGCAGCGGCGAAGCGCTCGCGCGCCATGCCGGGGTCCGGCACGGCCAGGACCTGCATTCCGGCGGCGTGTGCGGCCGCCACCCCGGCCGGCGCATCCTCGACGACGAGACAGCGCGCGGGATCGGCGCCGAGCTCGCGCGCCGCGAGCAGGAAGATGTCGGGCGCGGGCTTGCCGCGTTGCACGCGCGGGTCGTCGCCGAGCACGACGGTGGCGAAGACGCGAAACCACTCGCGATGACGCGCGGTCTTGAGCTCGAAGAGCCGGCGATTGGAGCTCGTCGCCACCGCCTGCGGCACGGCGCGTTCCGCGAGCGCGGTCGTGAGCTCGCGCGCGCCCGGCATCGCGGCGCTCTCCGGGAAGCGCCGCTCGAGCAGCGCTTCGCGCTCGCGCAGATAGTCGTCGGGCGTGATCGGCAAGCCGAGCGTCTCGACGAGGTAGCGGGCCGAGTCGCGCGCCGGGCGTCCGATCATGTTGCCCTTGATCGACCAGTCGAACACCTTGCCCCAGCGGCCGACGATCGCCTGGGTGACCTCGGTGTAGAACCGCTCGGTGTCGAGCAGCACGCCGTCCATGTCGAAGACGACGTGCGTGACGGGGCGCACGAGACTCACGACGCGGCGGCGTGCGAGGCGCAGGGGATCGTCATGCGCGGCCAGCCTAGCAAGTATGCGCGGGAACGCGAGCATCGCTCGCGATGCGCGGCGGTCGACCCGCCGGGCGCCGCATGGCTGGCAGGGCTCGCCCCGCACGGCCATACTGCGGCCATGACGACACGTGCGAAGCTCGCGATCCTCGTCGGCGGCGGCCCCGCGCCCGGCATCAACAGCGTGATCGGGGCGGCCACCATTCGGAGCGTGCTCGCCGGGGTGCGGGTGCTCGGCATCCGCGACGGGTTTCGCTGGATCATGCACGGCGAGCTCGAGCACGTGATGCCGCTCGGCATCGACCACGTGAGCCGCATCCACTTCCGCGGCGGCTCGCACCTCGGCATCTCGCGCGCCAACCCGACCACCGACCCCGCCCTCCTCGAGAACACCGTGAGCGCGCTCGCGAGCCTGGGTGTCTCGCAGCTCATTACCATCGGCGGCGACGACACGGCGTACTCGGCGATGAAGATCGCCGAGCATTCCGGCGGGCGTCTGCGCGTGGTGCACGTGCCGAAGACGATCGACAACGACCTCGATCTCCCGCCGCACATCGACACGTTCGGGTTCCAGACCGCCCGGCATGTCGGCGTCGAGCTCGTGAAGAACATGATGGTCGACGCCAAGACCACCTCGCACTGGTTCTTCGTGACCTCGATGGGACGGAAGGCCGGTCACCTGGCGCTCGGCATCGGCAAGGCCGCGGGCGCTACGCTCACGCTCGTGCCCGAGGAGTTCGGCGAGCGGATCTCGTTCCAGGCGATCGTGGACACGCTGGCCGGGGCGATCATCAAGCGCTTCCGCGACGGTCGGCGCGACGGCGTGGCGGTCATCGCGGAAGGCGTCGTGCTCGGGATCGATCCTTCCGAGCTCGCCGAGGTCGGCCAGCTATCCCATGACGAGCACGGCAACCCGCGCCTCGGGGAGATCGACATCGGTCTCATCCTGCGGCACGCGGTGCGCGCGCGGCTCGCGCGGCTCGGGCTCGACACCACGATCGTGTCGAAGAACCTCGGCTACGAGCTGCGCTGCGCCGATCCGATCCCGCACGACATGGAATACACCCGCGACCTCGGGTACTGCGCGGCACAGTACCTGCTCGAGGGCGGAAACGCCGCGATGGTCTCGATCCAGGGCGGACAATTCGTGCCGGTGCCGTTCGCGCAGATGCTCGATGCGACGACCGGGCGCGCCCGCATCCGTCTCGTCGACATCCACTCGTCGCGCTACCTGATCGCGCGACGGTACATGATCCGGCTCCTGCGCCACGACTTCGCGGACGCCACCGAGCTCGCATCCCTGGCGCGCGTCGCCGGTCTCACGCCCGCGGAGTTCTCCGCCCAGTTCGCGTACGTCACCGCCGACGAGCCGCCCCCGTTTCGCCTGACGCCGGACTGACCCGGCGCGCTCGGGTGCCCACCGACCTCAGGGCGCGTCGCAGTACGGACTAGCGAAGGAGCGGCCGACGAGCGCCGCGAGCTCGGCGCTCCGCGGCGCCTGCAGCGCGAGCACACCCTCGATGCGGCATGCGTCGGCGCGCAGCACGCACTGCTGGTAGTCGGCGAGCGACGCGAGCTCGGAAACGCCGACGGCCGTGCAGGCGTCGTCGAGGGCGTCGAGGTTCGCGGCACGGGCGGCGCGCAGCGTCGCGTACGCGATCACGTGCTCGGCGCAGCGGGCCGCGACGGCCTTGGTGAGCGCGCGCTCTTCCTTCGCGCTCGTCGCGTCGCCCTGATCACAGCGCGTACGCGCCTTGGCGAGGCACGCGCCGTCGTTCGGCGCGAGCTGGACGCAGGTGAAGAGGCCGTCGGCGCACTTGGCGAGGCGGGCGAGGCGCTTGCGGACGAAGCTCGTGCCGGCCTTGACGATCGCGGCCGTGCAGACGTCGACCGCTTTGCCTTGCCCGCTCGGATCCCCGACCGCGGTGCCGTCGCCGCCGTGATCCGGCAGGCACACGATCGTGTCGAGCGTCGCGGCGTTCATGCCCGGCAGACGGAGCAGCTCCTTCGCGCGCGGCTGCAGAACCTCGAAGAGCGCGGCGCCGCGACACGCGTGCTCGTCGACGACGCAGGCAACGAGGTCGTCGAGCCCCTCGGATTCGCCGTCCGCGCCGCAGGAGATGCCGCCGTATCCGAGGCCGGCGGGCGCGAGGAGATCGTCGAGCGGCAGCGATCCGCCGCATCGTTTCGCGATGGCCCCGGCCTGCTTGCGGTCGGCGGTGGCCAACGCCCCGAGGGCGCTGCGACAGCGCGCGGCCGCCGCGTCGAGGCATGCCGCCTCGCCGGGCTTCGTCTGGATGCAGCGTTGCACCGCCCGCCCGCAGCTCCCGAGGTTGGCAAGCCGCGTCCCGACGAGCCGCGCCCCGGCTCTCAGGACGGCGCGCTGACACGCGACCGCGGCCTTGGCGCGCGCCGTACTCACGAGGCTCCCGGCGAAGGTCGGCACGGGATGCGGCGTCGCGGCGGCCGTCGGACCCGAAGGCGGCGATGCCGGGGTCGGGGTCGGCACCGCGAAGCTCGGCGTGGTGGTCGCCGCCGGCGAGCCGGGCGCGGAGGCGGTGGCGGTCGCATACGAATCCGGCGTCGGCGTGGAGTCCGCGCTCGCGGCCGTGGTCGGGGTTGCTTGCTCGCTCGGCCCGACGCTCGGCGTCGCCCCATCGAGCGCGGTGTCCGTGGGCGTGGGCGTCGCGCTGGTCGCGCCGTTCGGCGTGGAGGTCGCGCTGCCGGCGCCCGTTCCTTCCCCTCCGCCGACGGGCGTGGCGGGCGTCCCCTCGCCCGTGCCGCCGGCGGTGGGCGTAGCGCTGCCGGCAGGCGTAGCACCGGGCCCGGGCGTCGGCCCGGGTGCGGGGGTCGCGATGGTCGGCGGGAACTCGCAGGTCGCCGGACACGCGTCGCCCCCATGGGCGTTGCCGTCGTCGCATTGCTCGCCGGGATCGACCACGCCGTCGCCGCACTTCTCGCGACCGCCGGCGCGCAGCACGTCGCCGTCCGTCCCGAAGCCTCCGCCGCTCGCCGACCAGATCACGTTCCAGACGCCGCCGCTCGTCGCGATCTGCGGTGCGACGTCGCGCCGCGTATCGGTCGCCGCGTCGGGATCGAGCGCGCGCGGTGCCGACCAATGCGCACCGCCGTCGATCGAGTGTGCCATCAGGACGTCGTAGTCGCTGCCGAGGGTGTCGCCGAGGGTGTCGGTCGATTCCCAGACCGCGACCCAGGTCCCGGCGCGATCCGTCGCGAGCGCGGGCGCGCCGTCTTCCCCCGCGTCGGTCGCCGCATTGGTGTTGAGCGGCATGGGAGCGCTCCACGTGACGCCACCGTCGGTCGAGCGCGCCGTCAGGACGTCGAGGTCGGTGCCGAGCGCGCCGCCGAAGCTCTCGTCCGAGACCCACGTCGCCAACCACGTCCCGAGTCCGTCGGTCACGACCTGCGGCCGGTCGTCGAGACCTTTGTCGGTGGCGGCATTCGTGTTGAGGGGCACCGCCGGGCTCCAGGTGGCGCCGCCGTCCGACGAGCGGGCGGTCAGGATGTCGAAGTCGTTGCCCTTCGTGCCGCCGAGCGTGTCGTTCGACGCCCACACCACGACCCAACGTCCCGCACCGTCGGTGGCGAGCTGCGGACGCTGATCGTTGCCGCGGTCGGTGGTCGCGTTGGCGGCGAGCGGTGCGGGTGCGCTCCACGTCGCTCCGCCGTCCGTCGAGCGTTCGAAGAACACGTCGCGATCGGCGCCCGTCCGGGCGTTCGCGTCCCAGACCACGATCCACGTGCCAGCCCCGTCGGTCACGATCTGCGGGTGGTCGTCGTTGCCGGCGTCGGTCGCCGCGTCGGCGTGAAGCGGCTGCGTGGCGCTCCACGTCGCACCGGCATCGGTCGAGCGGGCGTAGAATACGTCGGTATCCGGACCGTTGGTCGCGACCCACACGGCGATCCAGAGACCGTTCCCGTCGGTCGCGAGCGCCGGGGCGAAGTCGAACTCGGCGTCGCTCGCGGCGGCGCCGTTCACGGCGACGGGCAGGCTCCATGAGATGCCGAGATCGTACGAGCGAACCGCGAGCACGTCGGAATCGGTGCCGAGATTTCCCCCGAGGCCGCCGGTCGCGGCCCAGATGGTCACCCAGGTGCCGTGTCCGTCGCTCACGATACGCGGGGTGCCGTCGTTCCCCGTATCGGTCGTCGCGTCGGCGGTGACCGGAGCGGCCGGACCGAAGACCGGCGCGGCGGCGTATGCCGGCACCCGGGGCGCGAGCAGGCACACGACGATGCCGATGCCGACCGCGCTCCACCACTCGTTCCGCCCCATACCCACCACGTCCCCGAGCGGCGGGACAGCAGGTTCCGTGCCCGGCGTATGGGTGTGCGGCGTGGGCGTGCGCGTACGGTGCCGGGACGAAACGACCCGGCAGAAATCTCCACGTCAGGGGTCCGTCGCGGACGCCGGTCGGCGGATGCCGAGTTTCTTCATGCGACTGCGGAGCGTGTTCGGATGGACGTCGAGGATGCGCGCCGCGCCCTGGTCGCCTTCGATGCGCCAGGAGGTCCGGCGTAGCACGGTCTGGATGTGCGCTCGTTCGACGTCCTCGAGCGTGCGTGGGCCGATCGGCGGCGAGGCGGGCTCCGCGTCGTTCGCCTCCGTCGCCGGGGCCGCCGGTGCGGGCGGGTCGTTCGGGGTCGCCACGGGAAGCACGCCCACGGGCACCTCGAACGCCGGGCCCGGCGCGAGGATCGTCGCGCGCTCGATCACGTTCTCGAGCTCGCGCACGTTCCCGGGCCAGCCATAGGCCTCGAGACGCGCCATGGTGTCGGGGGCGATGTGGGTGAGTTTTCGTCCGAGGGCGCGCGCATAGCGGCCGACGAAGTAGGGAACGAGGAGCGCGAGGTCGCCGCGCCGATCGCGCAGCGGCGGCATGGTCAGCGGGAAGACGTTCAGGCGATAGTAGAGATCTTGGCGAAACGTGCCGGCGGCGATGGCTTGCGTGAGGTCGCGATTGGTGGCCGCGATGACGCGGACGTCGACCGCGATCGTCTTGCTGCCGCCGACCCGCTCGATCTCGTGCTCTTGGAGCACGCGCAGAAGCTTGATCTGCACCTCGAGCGGCATCTCGCCGACCTCGTCGAGGAAGATCGTACCCCCGTGGGCGAGCTCGAAGCGGCCGGTCCGACGCTCGGTTGCGCCGGTGAACGCGCCGCGTTCGTGACCGAAGAGCTCGCTTTCGATCAGGCCTTCGGGCAGCGCCGCGCAATTGACCTTGATGAAGGGTTTGGCGCGGCGGCGGCTGGCGCCGTGGACCGCCCGCGCGATCAGCTCCTTGCCGGTGCCCGTCTCTCCGAGGATCAGCACCGTCGAGTCCGTGTCGGCGACGAGGCGCACGTGCTGCAACACCGCGCGGAGCGCGGGGCTCTGTCCGACGACGTCGTCGAAGCCGTGGCTCTCGCGGAGCTCCTCCTCGAGGTAGACGTTGTGACGCTCGAGCCGCCGGGCCGTCGCCTCCGCGAGCTTGCGATCGGTGACGTCGACGGCCGCCGTGCGGACTTCGCGGATCGTGCCGTCCTCGTTGCGTGTCACCTGTGACGACACGCGGATCCAGAACGTCGACCCGTCACCGCGCAGGCCCTCGAGCTCGTCGTCCTCGAAGACGTCCCGGCCGGCGAGGACCTCGTCGAACTGGCGATGTAGGAGCTCGCGGCCGAGCGCGGTATCCGCGGTGAGATCGAAGATCGTCTTGCCCACGATCTCCTCGGACGTCATGCGGAACATGGTGCAACAGCGCCGATTCACCTTGCGGATGCCGGCATCGGGGCCGAAGGTGAGATAGGCGACGGGCGCCTCGTCGTAGAGGCCGCGATAACGCTCCTCGCTCGCGCGCAGCTCGTGCTCGGCGCGCAGGCGCTCGAGCTCGGCGCCGGCGCGCGCCGCGAACACGCGCAGGACGGCGATGATGCGCTCGCCGTCCGGCATGGGGTTGTCGTCGAAGACGGCGAGGTGCCCGAGCACGTCGCCGGCGACGCCGACCAAGGGGACGCCGCAGTAGCTCTCGGCATCCCAATCCGCCAGGCCGACGTCGTCGGGATACAGCTGCTGCAGGTTGCAGGGCTTGTGCAGGATGTTGCCGGCCAGCACGCCGGCGCACGGCGTACCGGCGAGCGGCACCAGCAAGTTCGGCTGCATCGTGCCGCGGCCCCAGATCGCGATGCTGTTGAACGCCGTGCGGTCGGCCGTCACCTCGGAGACGAGCGCGTAGAGGACGCCGAGCCCGGTTGCGACGGTGCGGACGAGCGAGGCGAAGAAGCGGTCGCCCGTTTCCGCCTCGACGCCCTCGGCGATCATGCGCAGCACCCCCGCGTCGGGAAGCGGTGCCGGTGGTTCGTGCGTCGCCATCGCTGATGCGCTGGGCTGCGGGAGCCGTCGCGTCGCTTTCGATGCCGGCGGCGATCGTCGGTCGCGCGGGTCGCTACCCGAGCAACGCGACCGGGATCGGCACCACCTTGGCCCGGAGATACTCGCCGAGGCTCTTCGCCTGCGGATCGCTCCGCAGCGAGGCCGCGACGCCGTCGCCGAGCAGGCCCTTCACGACGAAGTTCAGGGCGAGCAGGTTCGGGAGCTCGAAGCGGTCGACGTCGAGCGTCCGCGCCTCGCTCATGATCTCGCGAAACCGCGCCACGGTGAGATGGTCGGCGAGCCAACGGTACGCCTCCGGCGTGCGTACCCAGAACCCGACGTTGCCGTTGCCGCCCTTGTCGCCCGAGCGTGCGCCGCAGATCGTGCCGAGCGGAACGGCGCGCGTCGGGCCGCTCGGGACGGGCGGCAGCGCGATCGTCGGCGTCGGCGGCTTCGCGAAGCTCGCCGGTGGATCGACGTTCGGGATCGGGAGCCGGGCTTCACCGATCACGAGCCGCTGCTCGACCGCCGCCGACGGCACGAGCGTCGGCCAGTAGACGCCCACCTGCGACGCGTCGCTCGGGGGGCTCGTCATGAAGAACCCCGGGTAGCTCGCGAGCGCCATCTCGACGACCTTCGCCGAGAAGGCGCGGCCGACCTTCTGCGCGTCGGGATCCTTCACGCTGACGGTGAGGTAGGCAAAGGCCTCCTCGTTGGTGCCGGGGTCGGGGCGGTCGCCGCGCCGGAGCGTCGCGCGCGTCTCCGCGAAGCGGTCGCGACCGCCGACGAGCGTCCAGAGCGTCTCCTCGGCGAGCTTCGCCTTCTCCTCCACGTCGAGCCCGGCGAGCACGAAGGTCATGCTGTTCTTGTAGCCGCCGAAGTAATTGATGCAGACCTTGGTGGTCGGCGGCGGCGGCTCGCCCATGATGCCGTGGACGAGCACGCGATCCGGGCCCTCCTGCTCGATGCGGATGGTGTCGAAGCGGGCGGTCACGTCGGGATTCGGGTAGAGGGCCCCCCCGATCTCGTACAGGAGCTGCGCGGTGACCGTGCCGACCGAGACGAGCCCGCCCGTCCCCGGGTGCTTGGTCACGACGAAGCTCCCGTCGCGACGCATCTCGGCGATCGGGAAGCCCGGATGGGTGAGGTCGGGCACTTCCTTGAAGAAGGCGTAGTTGCCTCCCGTCGTCTGCGCGCCGCACTCGATGATGTGGCCGGCGACGACGCCCGCCGCGAGCTGGTCCCAGTCGTCGCGCTTCCAGCCGAACTTCCACGCCGCCGGCCCGAGCGTGAGGGCGGCGTCGGTGACGCGCGGACAGATCACCAGATCGGCACCGCGCTCGAGGGCCGCGACGATACCCCATCCGCCGAGATACGCATTCGCCGACAGCACCTGGGCGCGCAGCTCGGAGAGCGGCCGGCCCTGGTCGAGGTGCGCGAGCCTCTCGCCCGCCGCCTGGAGGGCGTCGAGCTTCGGAAGGATGTCGTCGCCCTCGAGATGCGCGACGACGGCGTTCACACCGAGCTTCGCGTAGAGCGCGCGCGCCGCCTCGGCGCACCCGGCGGGATTCAATCCGCCCGCGTTGACGACGATCTTGATGCCGCGCTCCTTGCTGCCGACCGCGATCTCCTCGAGCTGGCGCAAGAAGGTGCGCGCGTAGCCGAGCGAGGCGTCTTTCATGCGATCCTTCAAGAGGATCATCAAGGTCAGCTCGGCGAGATAGTCGCCGGTCAGCACGTCGATGGGGCCGCCTTCGACCATCTCACGCGCCGCGCTCAGGCGGTCGCCGTAGAAGCCACTGCAGTTCGCGATGCGGAGGACGTCGGTCATGCGGACGTCCTACCAGAATCCCTCACGCCTTCCACACGGGAACGACGGGCTCCTTCGCGCGCGTCGGGTCGCGCGGGTACCGCCACGAGGGTGCCGGCGGCCCCGCGCCGTCCGCCCTGGGCCATCGGTCGCTCTTCTCAGCTCGCCCAGCGCGGTTTGCGCTTGGTCGCGAACGCCAACATGCCCTCGGCGGCCTCGGCCGAGGCGAAGAGCTCGGCGATCTTCGCCTCGGCGTACGCGAAGCCTTCGTCCATGGATGCGTTGCTGACGGTACGGATCAGGCGCTTCGCCTCGGCGACGGCGTGCGGCCCGCCGAGCGCGATTGCGTCGACCTCCTCCTCCACGGCGTGCACCAGGTCGGCGGGCGGGACGACGCGATGGACGAGGCCGTACTCGCGGGCCTCGGCCGCCGTGAAGCGCGCCCCCGTCAGGAAGAGGCGCATCGCGTGGTGGACGCCGAGCTTCGGAAGGACGACCACCGAGATCATCGCCGGGATGACGCCGACGCGCACCTCGCTGAAGCTCAACGTCGCGCCCTCGACGGCGATCGCGATGTCGGCCGCCGCGACGAGGCCGACGCCGCCGCCGAAGGCGTGGCCGTTGGCGGCGACGATCACGGGCTTCGGTCCGTCCCACATCGCGCGCAGGATCTCCACGAACGGGTTCGTGGCGCCGCTCCCGGGGGCAACGGCGTCGCCGCGATTCTTGAGGTCGGCGCCGGCACAGAAGGCGGGGCCGTTTCCGGTCAATACGACCGCGCGTACCGCCGGGTCGGCGAAGGCGGTGCGGAGGTGCTCCCCGAGCTCGGTTACGAGCGGCGCCGACAGCGCGTTGCGGTTCTCGGGCGAATCGAGCGTGATCCAGGCCGCGGATCGACGCAGCTCGTAGCGGGTTGCCGTCGTGCTCACATGTCCTCCTCGCTGGCGGATGCGATGCGGAAAGGCGTGCACGCTTTACATCCGCGCGCGGACCGGCGTAAAGGACCGCACCCCCCGGGAGTCGCCCATGATCGGCATTCACTCCCACGTCTCGCGGATCTCCGTCGGCGTCGTTCGACGACGCGCATACGGCGGAGTGTTCGCGTGCTAGCCTGGATCTCGTCTGGAGAGGTCGTATGATCCGCGACGCCACTGCTCTTGCCCTCGAAGTTGCCGTGCGCGCCTTGCTCGCGCCGAGCGTGCTCGCGACACGCTGGCTCTTGCCCCCGGCGCCGCACGGGGAGATCGTGAGCGACCTGCCGAGCATCGGACGGTCACCGATGGTCGCGGCGAAGGTCGTCTTCGACGAGATCTTCTTCATGAGTGAGGTGCTGCTCGCGCGCTTCGTGCGTGGCGCCGATCGCGACCGTTTGCGGGCGGAGATTGCCGCGGCGCGCGCCTACTTCGCGGAGGCCGGCTGGCTCGCCGATCCGCGCGGATACTACCCGACGCCACCTGCGCTCGCGCCGCGCGCGCTCACGAGCGCGTCGAGCTTCGGACGCACCTATCGCCATCTCACCTTCGCGAGCGAGTACGAGCCGCGTCCCGGCGAGCCGGGCGGCGAGCGCTGGCACGCGCGCACCGCCAATCGGACCGCGCACGCGTGGCTTCTGCAGCACCCCGGGCCGCCGCGACCGTGGCTCGTGTGCCTGCACGGCTATCGCACGGGATCGCCGCTCACCGGCTTCTTCCAGTTCAGTCCGCGCTGGCTGCACGAGACGCTCGGCGTGAACCTCGCCTTGCCGGTGCTCCCGTTGCACGGCCCGCGTGCCAGCGGATGGCGGAGCGGCGAAGGCCTGTTCTCGGGAGAGGTGCTCGACCTCGTGCATCTGAAGGCGCAGGCCGTGTGGGATCTGCGGCGGCTGGTCGCGTGGCTGCGGTTGCGCGACGGCATGCCCGTCGGGCTCTACGGCCTGTCCCTCGGCGGCGGTATCGCGGCGCTGGCGGCGGGTCTCGACCCGGACCTCGCCTGCGTGATCGCCGGCATGCCGATGGTGGACGTCATGGGGCTCGTGGAACGGCACGTTCCGCCCTTCATCCGCGAGCTCGCCGAGCGCGTCGGGATCTCGTTCGACGACGTCGGCAGCCTGCTCCGCATGGTGTCGCCGCTCTCGCTCGCTCCGCGCGTCGAGACCAAGCGGCTCTTCATCTTCGGCGGTGTCGCCGATCGCATCGTCCCCTCCGGCCAAGTGCGCGCGCTCTGGCAGCACTGGGGCGAGCCCCGCATCGAGTGGCACGGGGGCACCCACACGTCGTTCGGCATCGAATCGAAGGTGGGGCTGCTGGTCGCGGAGGCGCTCGCACGCACACGCATGGCCGCCGCGTAGCGAACCACCAGGGATCCCCCTTCTGAGCTAACCTCGATGTGACAGAAGTTTCGCGAGGGAAACGCGCCAGAGTGCGTCAGCCGTGGTCGAGCGCAGCGCGGCGCAAGCGGAGCATACCGTCATGGTATGTGAGCATTGCGGTGCGCGAGCACGGCCACGGATGGCGTGCTCTGGTGCGAGCGAGAGCGGTTTTCACCGTGAAATTTCTGTCACATCGAGGCTAGGCGTCCGCGATCGGCTCCACGACCACGAGGACCTCGTCTGGGTCGACCATCTGGCCGACCTCGACGCGCACGTGCTTCACGATGCCGACGTCGCGGGCGACCATTTGGTGCTCCATTTTCATGGCCTCGAGGACGAGCAGCACGGTGCCCTTTTCCACCTGGTCGCCTTCCCGCACGCGCACCTCGCGGATGATGCCGGTCATGGGCGCGAGGCAACCGCCCGCGAGGTCTTCGCGGTCCGCCGCAGGAAAGCGCGGGACGGGCGTGAGCACCGAGGTGCCGCACGGTCCGTGGACCACGAGCACGCCGGCGCTCGGAACGACGCGGAAGCTCCTGCGGACGTCGGCGAGCTCGACCGTGATGCCGTCGGCATCCGCCCCGTGGACGGTGCAGGTGCGTTCGCCGTCGGCGTTCTCGATCGTGAAGCGATCCCCGGGCTCGGCGACGTAGCGGACCTCGATGCGCTCCCCGCCGACGAGGTAGGTCGCGTCTTGTGCCCGCCAGCGATTGTTCCGCCAGCCCGACGGGACGCTCGCCGGAAGCGGTCCGCCGCCACGACGGCGAGCCGCATGCTCCCAGAGCGCCGCGACGAGCGCGTGCAGCCGATCCCGCACCGGGTCCGTGATGGGGCGGCGGGCCTCGGGAGGAAGGTGCTCGGTGATGAAATGGGTGTGGAGCGCGCCCGCCGCGAACGCCTCGTGAGCGAGCACGGCGAGGAGGAAGTCGCGATTCGTGGTGACGGGCCCGACGCCGAGCGTCGCGAGGGCGCGCTGCAAGCGCTGGATCGCTTCGGGGCGCGTCGGGGCGTGCGCGATGATCTTCGCGAGGAGCGGATCGTAGTGGACGCCGACCTCGCTCCCGGCTTCGACGCCGCTGTCGTAGCGGACGCCGGGGATGCGCACGGGCTCCCAGAGCGCGACGGCGCCCGTTGCCGGCAGGAAGTCGCTCCCGGGATCCTCGGCGTAGAGCCGCGCCTCGATGGCGTGGCCCTTCAACGTGATCTCGTGCTGTGCGAGGGGCAACGCCGTACCCTCGGCCAGCAGGATCTGCCAGCGCACCAGGTCCAGCCCGGTCACCGCTTCCGTGACCGGGTGCTCGACCTGGAGACGGGTGTTCACTTCGAGGAAGTAGAAGGCACCCTCGCGATCGACGATGAACTCCACCGTGCCGGCACCGACGTACCCGATGGCACGCGCGGCGGCGACGGCCGCGTCGCCCATGCGTGCGCGCAACGCCGCATCGACCGCGGGCGACGGGGCCTCCTCGACGATCTTCTGATAGCGGCGCTGGATCGAGCACTCGCGTTCCCCGAGGTGTACGACGTTGCCGTGCGTATCGCCGAAAATCTGGAGTTCGATGTGGCGAGGCGCGTCGAAGTAGCGCTCGATGAGAAGCGTTCCGTCCCCGAAGGCGTTTTCGGCCTCGCGACGCGCGGTCGCGATGGCATCGGTGAAGGCGGACTCCTCGCGCACGATCCGCATGCCCTTCCCGCCTCCGCCCGCCGACGCCTTGATCAGGATGGGAAACCCGATCGTCCGTGCCGCGGCGAGGCTCTCTTTGAGCGGCAGGGCGGCGAGCGAGGCTCCGGGGACGACCGGCACGCCCGCAGCCTCCATGATCTCCTTCGCGCCGATCTTGCTGCCCATCCGGCGGATTGCGTCGACGGGCGGCCCGATGAACAGCAGCCCCTCCTCGGCGACCCGGGCAGCGAAGTCGGCGTTCTCGGAGAGAAAGCCGTAGCCCGGATGGATCGCGTCGGCACCGGTCGCGCGGGCCGCGGCGAGAACGCGCTCGGACACGAGATACGACTCTCGGCTCGGCGCCGGCCCCAAACGCACCGCCTCGTCGGCTTCCGCGACGTGCGGCGCACGCTCGTCGGCGTCGGAGTACACCGCGACGCTTGCGAGTCCCATGGCGCGGACGGTCCGCAGGACGCGCCGCGCGATCTCCCCGCGATTGGCGACGAGGATCTTTCGAATGCGAGACGACATCGGGCCGGTCTCTTACCGGGCGCCGCGACGGCATGCCAGCGATGGGACGGCCGACGAGGCGCCGGCAGCGTGCGTCACGAAGGACGCCGAGCGGTGATCCCGGTTGCCATGCCGGCAGCGCGTCGCTAGGGAACCTCTGCACAGGTGGCTCCCGGCTGCGAAGCGCGATCCATTCCCGACCGACACGGCACGATGCGTCAGGCCGGCGCCGCCCGTCCGCAAGACACGAAAGGAGAAGCTCGATGGCAGTGCTCGTGCAACAAAAGGCTCCGACGTTCACCGCGGAAGCCGTCATGGAGGACGGCTCCTTCAAGCAGATCAAGCTCGAGGACTATCGCGGCAGGTACGTTCTCCTCTTTTTCTACCCCCTGGATTTCACCTTCGTGTGCCCGACGGAGATCATCGCGTTCTCGGACCGCGGGCAGGAGTTTCAGAAGCTCGGCGTGCAGATCCTCGGCGTGTCGGTGGACAGCGCTTTCTCCCATCTCGCGTGGCGAAACACGCCGCGGAACGTCGGCGGCCTCGGAGACATCTCCTATCCGCTGATTGCCGATCTGAAGAAGGACATTGCCCGGGCGTACGACGTGCTGCTGCCCGACGGAGTGGCACTGCGAGGCCTCTTCCTCATCGATCCGGAGGGTGTCGTCCGCCATCAGGTGGTGAATGACCTGCCCCTCGGCCGCAGCGTCGACGAGGCACTCCGCATGGTGAAGGCGCTGCAGTTCACCGAGAAGCACGGGGAGGTCTGCCCGGCCAACTGGCAGGAGGGCGGTCGCACCATCAAGCCGACGACGACGGAGAGCAAGGAGTTCTTCGGCGCCGAATACGGCGGCAAAAAGTAGCCCGGTCGTCCGAGCTCCCAACGCCCCCGTCCCTCACCCGCATGCGGGACGGGGGCCCTCCGCGAGCGTTCGCGCTCGGTCGCCCCGATGTCGTCTGCAGAGGCGCTTCGTATGCGATTTTGCTTGACGTCGGCGGTCTCTCACGCGTAAGGGAGCTGCGCGTTCCCAAGAGTGAGGTTCCCGACTTCCGTCCCGGGGCATCACCCGGTTCCGCGGGTTCGCGTGCCGTTAGCACCAGCTGAACTCACAGAAGAGCCCTAAGGAACCACCCTCATGGAGGACCGTCGCATGACCCCAACGCGGAACACGCTCGCTGCCATCCTGGTAGTCGCAGTGGCATCGCTCCCCACTCTCACCGCGACGGCGCATGCGCAGTCCATCAGTGGTGCGGCGGCGAGCACGAGCGGCAGCAACGGCGACTCCGGTGACGGCAGCGGCTCGCGGCGCTCTTCGGTCGCCATCCAGGTGAACAACGGGACGCAGTTCAAGACCCGCTTCGCGTGGAACCTGAGCTCGGACGTCGGCATCTTCAGCACCCAAGACACCAACGGCTCGGCGCAACACAACCTCTCGTTCAACGTCACGGCGCCGGGCGCGTACTATCTGACGGTCGACACCCAGCGCTCCGGCGACCTGAACCGCAACAACGACGCGTCGGGCTGCGACGGCGCCGCCGACATCAGCGGCGTCAGCGGCAGCTTCTCCGGCGGCACGCTTACCTCCGGCACCTTGAGCCTCGCGGACCCCGGCTCGATCCCGAGCGGTGGCTCTACGACGAGCTTCCCCTTGAACCAGACCTCGACCGCGCGGATCGACGACGCGAGCAACGGCGTCGCCCAAGCTCACACCTTGACTTTCACGTGGAACGGGACGACGCGCAGCAACTCCTGCGAGGCGGCCGTTCGCCTCGGGGAAGGCAGCAGCGTGAGCGGCTGCAGCGCCTGCAGCTATCCCGGAAGCCCGAGCCGGACGCAGAGCAGCGACGGCCATTTCGTGACGGTCACGCTCACGAGTCTGTGCGGCAACGGCGTCGTCGACAGCGCCCAAGGCGAGCAATGCGACACCGCGATCTCCGGAAGCGTGTGCTGCAGCTCGAGCTGTCACTTCCTGAGCTCGAGCACGCAGTGCCGAGCGTCGGCCGGCATTTGTGACGTCGCGGAGAATTGCACGGGCTCGTCGGCGACGTGCCCGGCCAACGGCTTCGTGAGCAGCTCCGTCGTGTGCCGTGCGGCGTCGGGGGGCGTGTGTGACGCCGCCGAGAATTGCACGGGGTCGTCGGCCGCGTGTCCTCCGGACGGCTTCCTCCCGAGCTCGACCGTCTGCCGTCCGTCGGCCGGCGTCTGCGACGTCGCCGAGAATTGCACCGGGTCGAGCCCGACCTGTCCCGGAAATTCGTTCGCCTCGAGCTCGACCGTCTGCCGTCCATCGGCCGGCGTCTGCGACGTCGCCGAGAACTGCACGGGCTCTAGTGCCGCCTGCCCCGCGAATACCTTCATGTCGAACGCCACCATCTGTCGTGGGGCCGCCGGCGTCTGTGACGTCGACGAGACCTGTACCGGGGCGAGCGCGGCCTGCCCTGCCGACTCGAAGAGCAGCGCCGTTTGCCGTCCGGCCGCGGGGTTCTGCGACGTCGCCGACAGCTGTGACGGTGTCAACAACGACTGTCCGGCGGATGCCGTTGCGCCCGTCACGACCGTCTGTCGGCCGGCGAACGGCGTCTGCGACCTCGCCGAGACGTGCGACGGAATCGGCATCGTCTGTCCGCCCGACGTGAAGAGCACCGCTTCGTGCCGCGCCGCCGCCGGCGTCTGTGACGCGGAGGAGTTTTGCGACGGCGCGAGCGACGACTGTCCGGCGGACGGCTTCCTGCCGAGCAGCGTCGAGTGCCGCGGAGCGGCGGGCGTTTGCGACGTCGCCGAAAGCTGCACCGGCACCGGCCCGGATTGTCCGGCCGACGACTTTGCGCCGGCGAGCACCGTCTGCCGGCCGGATGCCGGCGATTGCGACATCGCGGAGACCTGTACCGGCACGGGTATCGACTGCCCGGCCGACGTCTTCGAGGACGACGGCATCACGTGCAGCGACGGCAACAGCTGCACGCTCAACGACGTGTGCGTCGCCGGCGCCTGCGTCGGCGACTCGATGCTCTGCGGCGACGGCATCCTTCAGGACGGCTGCGGCGAGCAATGCGACGATTCCAATCTCGATGCCGGCGATGGTTGCTCGCCGACCTGCCAGGTCGAGCCGGGGCTCGGGTGCACCGCCGGCCCGCTCACCGGGTGCCGCCGTCCCTTCGTGCCGGGCAAGGCGTCGATCCAGATCACCAAGAAGGGCGGCGTGAAGGACGCCATCAAGTGGAAGTGGCTGAAGGGCGAGCGCACGACGACGGCCGAGTACGGTACGCCGCTCACCACGACCAACTATCAGGTCTGCATCTACGACCCGTCGGGGCTCCGCTTCGCGATCACCAATCCGGCCGGCGGGACCTGCGCAGGGAAACCCTGCTGGAAGCCGACCGGCACCAAGGGCTTCCAGTACAAAGACAAGGACCTGACACCCGACGGCGGCTATCAGCTGAAGCTCAAGGAGGGCGCCCTGGCGAAGGCGCAGATCCAGTTCACTGCCCGCGGGACGAATCTCGCGCTGCCGGCTGATCTCACCTCGATCGGGCAACCGCTTACCGTTCAGATCCAGAACAGCGACGGGCTCTGTTGGGAGGCGATCTACAGCGGTCCTCCGACGACGCAGTCCCCAACCAAGTTCAGCGACAAGGCGGACTGATCATGAAGACAGGCATCGTGACCCGCATCCTCGGAGTCGGCCTCGTGCTCGCGGCCGGGGTTTTCGCCCTCGATCGAGCGGTTCCGTTTCTCGCGATGCCGACGAGCCTCGTGTCGGAGGCGGGGGCGCAGAGTCCCCCACCACTCGACGATTTCCAGTGCTACCAGAGCAAGACGGCCTCCGGCACGGCGCATTTCGTGCCCATTCCCTACCTCGTCACGTCCGACGTGTTCGGCGAATGGCTCTTCATGGTGACGAAGCCCGCGGAGCTCTGCCCTCCGGCCGACGTCGAGGGCGGTGATCCGAGCGCACCTACGCACACCGAGCACCTCGAGAGCTACCAGATCAAGCACGTCCCCGGGACGGGAAAATTTCCGAAGACGCTGAATCAGACGGTCGTCGACGGCTTCGGGACCCTGACCATCGACCTCTTGAAGCCGGAGCGGCTCCTGGTGCCGAGCAACAAGAGCCTGACGTCGCCGCCGACCGCACCCACGGCGCCCGTCACGGACCACTTCACGTGTTACAAAGCGCGCACGTCGCCCCACACCCCGAAGTTCGCGCCCCGCCTCGCCTCGGTCGTCGTCGATCAATTCGGGGCGCTCTCCGTGAACGTCAAGAAGCTCCGGAAGCTCTGCGTCCCGACGAACGAGCAGAACGCGGAGCCGGGCGCCGAGCTGCACGGCGGGTATCTGCTCTGCTACCAGGTGAAGCTGCAGTCGAGCTTCACGCCCGTCCGCGCCTACACCGCCAATCATTTCGGCAACGAGACGCTCGACGTGAAGAAGCCCTTCGAGCTGTGCGTCGCCGCCCAGCTGAATCCCTCCGGACCGACGCCGACGGCGACGCTCACCAGCAACGTGACGCCGACCGTGACACCGACCTCCACCGCGCCGACGCCGACGCCGACCCTGACCGCCTCGCCGACGCCGACCTTCACCGTGCCGGTTCCCCCGACGGCGACGAAGACGGCGACACCCACCCCGACGCGGACCCCGACGCCGACGGCGACCGCGACGCCGGTCTCGCGCGTCTGCACCATCGGTGGCGCCAGCAAGATCTCGTTGCAGATCAAGAACGCGCCCATCATCGGCAACGTCCGAGTGCAGGGTTTGGTCACCGGATCGCAGACGCTCCAGTTCGGTGGCCAGGATGCGAACGGCGTCCGCCAGGTGACGGTACCGGCGGCGTCGATCCAGTTTGACCCGATCGTCATCACGCCCCCGATCGGCGATCCCGTGCGTGTCTGCGTCACCAATGCCGGCGTCGATGCGCTCGGGAAAATCGACTGCAACGGGGGCGATCCGGACCTCGACATTCAGGTGCTCGCCGATCACGACACCAGCACCCCGCCGGCGTCGAGCGGCGGCCTGCCGCAAGATCCCGAGTGCGACGACACCAGCACGGATCCGGCCGGCGTGATTTCGAACGCGTGTCTCGAGTCGTCGGTCTCGACCTGCAACCCGAACCACCCGCACCTCGGGCTCTGCAACAGCCCGACGAGCTACGTGCAAAGCGGCACGTTCGCGAGCGGTGCCATGCGGCTCAACGAGTCGCTGACGTTGCGGCTCGTGAGCGACGTCGGCCCGGACGGTATCCAGTGCACCGCCGACGATACCTACAGCAACCCGGCGACGCTGCAGACCTTCCTCACCACAGGAACGGCGCGCGCGACGATCTACGACACCAACGGCATCTCGGGGAACCTGATGGACCATCTCGCGGTCGGATCGCCGGCGAGCCTCTACTGCAGCAACTGCATTACCCAGGTCGTCGGTGCGCCGCGCACCTGCACGAAGATCCTCGGCAGTGGTGGCGTGACGGACTTGAAGCTGGTGGGCGCCTTGCCGGTGATCGACATCGACACCAGCGTCGGTGATGCCGCCGTCAACATCGAAATCGTATGTCAGTGAGGATGCCGGGCGGCAGCGGCATGGAGGCCATCGTGAAGACCACCCCATTGGTTCGACGGCTCGGATTCGCGCTCGCGGCACTGATGCTCGTGCCCGGCGTGGCGTCGGCGCAGGTCTCCAAGAGCACCGGCGCTTGCATCAACGCCATCAACAAAGGCAC
Organism: uncultured delta proteobacterium; assembly: GCA_963774015.1. Classification (GTDB taxonomy): domain Bacteria; phylum Desulfobacterota; class Binatia; order UTPRO1; family UTPRO1; genus UTPRO1. The sequence continues at coordinate 1,135,646 of CAVZDH010000007.1, read as the reverse complement.
GCGGAAGGTCACGCTCGCGGCCGAGAAGGAGCTGCGGAGCTGCGTCGCCAAGAAGGCGGGGGAGCTTCTCGGGCCCCAATCGGTAAGCGAGTGCATCGCCGCCGGCTCGCACGTGCAGAAGGCGACGATCGGCGCCCTGATCCTGGCGGACAACACGTGCGGGGGAGTGCCCCCCTCCTTCGGACCTCCGAGCATCAACCTCCACGGAACACTCGCCGTCCAGGTGTCGCAGAATTATCTGCAAGACCTCTTCGGGGCGACGCCGGACGCCGTGATCGCTCCCAATTCGGTGGTGCTGGGCTGCCAAACGGCGGTGCTGAAAGCGGCAAGCAAGTGTGAAGATCTCCGCATCAACTCGTTCAACAAGTGCAAGAAGGAGGGCTTGAAGCGCGGCTTCGTCAGCAATGCGATCGAGCTCCAGACGAGGTGCCTCGGAAGCGGCATCAACCCGCAGCCCGATCCGACGGGCGGGAAGATCGCGAGCACTTGCGTCACCGTCCCGGCCGCGAAGATCGAGAAGAGCTGTGTGAACCGCGGCGTCGCGCTCGACCAGGCGTTCCCGGGCTGCGGGGCCACCACGGCCGCCGGGCTGGCGCAATGCGCCGACGAGCGCATGCGCTGCCGGGTCTGCAACCTCCTGAACGACGTCGACGGATTGGAGCGCGACTGCGATCTCTTCGACGATGGCAACGACGACAATCAGAGCTGCGCCGAGCCGCCGGAGTGCGGCGACGCGGACGTCGCATCGAGCGAAGGCTGCGACGACGGCGGCCAGGCCGCGGGCGACGGCTGCAGCCCGACGTGCACGGTGGAGCCCGGGTGGAGCTGCACCGGCGAGCCGAGCGTCTGCACGCCGATCTGTGGCGACGGTCTGCTGACGGGCAACGAGACCTGCGACGACGGCAACACCAGCTCCGGTGACGGCTGCAGCGCGACGTGCCAGGTCGAGACCGGATACAGCTGTCTCGGTGCCCCCAGCGCCTGCAGCGCGGTCTGCGGCGACGGTCTCTTGCGTGCCGGCGAGGCGTGCGACGACGGCGGAATCCTCCCCGGGGACGGCTGCGACGCCACCTGTCACATCGAATCCGGCTGGACCTGCGCCGGTCAGCCGAGCGGCTGTACGCCCATCTGCGGCGACGGTCTCTTGCGCGGCGACGAGGTATGCGACGACGGCGATCTCGCATCCGGCGACGGTTGCAACTCGACGTGTCAGACCGAAGTGGGATGGCTTTGTGTCGGCGAGCCCAGCACCTGCAGCACCATCTGCGGCGATGGCATCATCCGGCCGGGCGAGACCTGCGACGACGGCGGCGTCCTGCCCGGTGACGGCTGCGGGGCCACGTGTCAGATCGAGAGCGGATGGCAGTGCTCGGGCCAGCCGAGCAGCTGCAACTCCGTTTGCGGCGACGGTCTGCTCCGCGGCAGCGAGGAGTGCGACGACCACAACGTCGGCTCGGGAGACGGTTGTAGCTCGGTCTGCACCATCGAGAACGGCTACACCTGCGTGGGGCAACCGAGCAGCTGTACGGCCGTTTGCGGCAACGGGGTGCTGAGCGGCACCGAAGCGTGCGACGACGGCAACCTCCTTGCGGGCGACGGCTGCAGCCCGACGTGCACCATCGAGACCGGCTGGACCTGCGACGACGAGCCGAGCACCTGCGATCCGGTGTGCGGCGACGGGCTCGTGCGGTCGACCGAGCAATGCGACGATCACAACACGACGATCGGTGACGGGTGCAACGCGAGCTGCAACGTCGAGCCCGGCTACGTCTGCACCGGCGAGCCGAGCGTCTGCACCCCGTTCAGCGTCACCATCACCTCCCCGGCCCACGGTATCTTCACGACCGCGTCGTCGATCGGTGTGACGGGTACGGTGAACAACCTGCCTCCGGCGCAGGCCGCTCTCACCATCAACGGGACGCCGGTCACGGTCGCCCCGAACGGGACGTTCAGCACGACCGTGTCGCTCTCCGCGACCGACATCTTCAATCCGATCCGGGCGCACCTCACGGACGCGGCGCACGGCAGCACGGCCAATGCCCGCGTCGTCGTGATCCGCGGCGCGTCCATCGCCGACGGCGCCAACTCGCCCTCGAGCATCGGCCTCCGCGTCACCGATACCGGCCTCGACGCGGTCGAGCCGCTGGTCGGCGGCCTCGCCGGATCGGGTCTCGACCTCGGCGCGCTCGTGCCCGTCGGCACGGTGCTGGTCGACAACGTGTGCGAGGTCGACGGCGGCTTCCTCGGCTGTCTGGGTCGCGCGACGGTGACGATCAACAACCCGCCGCCCTCGTTCACCAGCTTCGGGTTCGCGGCCGACTCGCAGACGAACTACGTCGCCACCGACATCACGGTGAACGACATCCGGGTCAACGTGTACTTGAGCGGCTCGGGGCTCGTGCCGAGCTGCGACATCGCCATCCACGCCGACCAGGCGCACTTCACGGGCAACTACTCGATGTCACCCGATGGGACCGACCCTTCGAACATCGACGTCAACCAGCAGGGTGCGCTCGGCGTGAGCTTCTCGGGCTTCACCACCAGCTACGGCGGCACGTGCGACCTGCCGGTCGTCGGCTCGATCATCCAGTCGTTCCTCCCCAACTTGCAGCAAACGACGATCGACGCGCTGACGAGCTACCTGAACGATCCCGACGGCAGCGGGCCACTCGACGGTCCGATCGCCGACGCGCTCGAGACGGCGCTCGCCGGCATCACCATCGCGGGTCCCGTGGGCCAGGCGCTCAGCGTCGACTTCCAATCGCCGCTGAACGCGGTCAACGAGGACGTGAACGGCATCAGCTTCATCTCCGACGGCAAGTTCACCTCGTCGATCGGCAACGGCCCCGGACAATGCCAGCCGCCCCCGGGCGCGCCGAACCTCACCGCGTCCCTTGCGGTCAACGAGGGCACGCCGAGCTTCGGGGCGACGACGCCGCTCAACCATACGCCGTACGGAATGGCGATCGCCGTCTCGACGGAGGGCTTCAACCAGCTGCTGAAGGCGCAGACGGAGTGCGGGCTCCTCGTGACCAGCATCGATAGCCTCGATCTCGGCACCGGTGTCGTGCCTCTCACCGCGCAGGTTCTCTCGGCCCTCCTGCCGGAGTTCGCGGTCTACCCGCCCGCGACACCCTTCCGCATCGACGTGCGCCCTACGATCGCGCCGATCGTGATCGCAGCGGCGGGCCCCGGCGGCGAGCTCACCACGCTCAAGATGGCACACCTGCTCGTGTCGATCGTGAAGAACGACGGTAGCAACCTCGAGGTGCTGAGCGGTGCGGTCGACACCAAGCTCGGCATGAACTTCGCGTTCGCCAACGGCGGGCTGCAGTTCAACCTCTCGACGCCCGCGCCGAGCGACGTCACGGTCGCAGTGCTCAACAACATGCTCGGCGTGAACGAGACGGCGCTCGAGCAGGACGTCCTGCCGCCGCTCGTCGCCACGCTGGTTCCGTCCCTCGCGGGCGGTCTCGGCAGCTTCCCGCTGCCGGAGTTCTTCGGTCTCAACCTCTCGGGGCTCGAGGTCGCGCGCCAGGGCGAGTTCCTCTCGCTCTACGTGAACCTGGTATCGGCGCCCTGACGACCGGGGCGCCTACGCCCCACTCCACCACCGCCGACGGCCGGCGCTGTCCTTCGCGGACGCGCCGGCCGTTTGGGTTTTTGGGACGGCGGTCCGGCGACCTCGCCCGTCGCTCGTGCATCTTTGCAGCGTCGGTGCTCGACGCGTGACGAGCGACGGCTCGAAGCAAGGCCGCGGCTTGACCCCGCTCGTGCGCGGCGGCTAGAGCCGAACGGCGGCGGCGCACTTCGCCGGCCCGGATTGCCGTGCCTTCCACCTTCTCACATCGACGTCTGTCGCTCGTCGTGTTTCTCGCCTGCGTGAGCCTGGCGACCGAGGCCCGCGCGGTCTCGCGGAGCTGCGGACCCGACCCGATCGCCAACACCACCAACGTGCTCTGCGCCTCGGGCACCTGCACGGCGGCTCTCGTCCGCGTGACCACCGCGATCGAGGTCACCGACGCCGGCTGCGAGTTCGATCTCGGCGGGCGCGCCCTCAGCATCGAACGGAATTTTCAAATGACGGGCGCCGGCTTCATCAAAGTGAGCAACGCCGGCAACATCACACTCACGTCCACGGGGCGCCTGAACGCGCGCGGCGACTTCGTCCAGCCGAACGGCTTCATCATACAAGGTGGCCTGATTTCGCTCACCAGCGCCGGCGTCATCACCATGGGCGGACAGATCGACGTCACCGGTGACAGCGCCGGCACCGTCCGTCTGGTCGCCGCGGGCGACGTCAACATCCAGGGCAACTCGAGCATCACGGGCCGCGGCATCAGCTCGTTTCCGGATCTCGGCATGCTCTTCACCGACGGCGGAGAGCTCGACGTGGTGGCGACCGCCGGTAACGTCACCATCAGCGGCGACCTCGTGCTGTCGGGGGCCAACCAGGGCACGGGCGGTATCGTCGACCTGACCGCGGGCCGCACCATTACGGTCAATCGCAGCGTCGACGTGAGCGGTGGCGGTGGCGACGGTGGCGAGTTCGACGCGATCGCGGGCGACGACATCGTCATCAACAACGGCACCATCGATTGCGACAGCAGCCTCGGGGGCGGCTTCGGGGGGCTCATCGACCTCACGAGCGGCGCCGACGAGCTCGGCGGCATCGCCACCGGCGGCGACGTGCTCATCACGAGCGCGTCGTTGGTCTTGCGCGGCAGCAATGCGGACCAATTCGCCGGGGACGGCGGTGAGGTCGACGTGCTCGCCCTCGGCGACATCAAGCTCGCGGGCGCCGGCATGGTCATCCGCGCCGACGCCGGCACCAACTTCGACGGGTCGGGCGGCACCGTGTCGCTCGACTCGGGCGACCCGGACTTCTTCGTCCTCGGTCCGAACGACGGCGACATCCTCGTGACCGGCATCGTCTCGCTGAACGGCGGCAGCACCGGCGGCGACGGCGGTACGTTCGAGGCCTCGGCTGGTCGCGACCTGACGATCACGGCGACGATCAACGCGGGCGGTGTGGACTCCGGAGGCGAGATCGACGGTGACGCCGGCCGGGCGATCGTCTTGGGCAGTGCGCTCAGCGCCGACGCCACGGGCACGACCGGTGACGGCGGCGTCATGGACTTCGAGGCCGGTGTCGCGACCGATGCCGGCGGGGTCGGTACCCTGTCGATACAGAAGAATCTCGACGCGAGCGGCGGCAGCGGCAACGCCTCTCGGCAGTCGATCTCGCTCGCGGGTTGCGGTCTCTCGGTGTCGTCGAGCGTGAAGATCGACGGCACGGCCGGGACGTCGTTGAACGGCGTCGACGGGGGAGCCGCCATCGACCTGATCGCGCGCCGGCCGATGCAGCTCGGCAACAACTCGCAGTACCTGGCGGCGCCGGGCGGCGTGGTCACCACCATCCATCCCGCAGGTGCGATTCCGGTGATCGGCAGCGGGGTGACGTTCAACCCACCACGCGTCGACAGCGTGATCGCGAGCGGCCCGTATCCGAATTGCCCCGTGTGCGGAGACGGCATCCGCCAACTCGGCGAGGTGTGCGACAAGGGTGCGGGGGCGGACGGCGCGTGTTGCAACGCCACCTGCAGCCAGTTCCTCTGCGTGACGCCGACGCCGACCCCGCAACGGACGGCGACGCACACGCCGACGCCGACCCACACCGCCACACCGACGAGCACCGCGACGACGATTCCGACCGTGACGACCACCGTGGTCCCGGCCGCGACGGGCACGGCAGGCCCGGCCGCGACCGCCACGCCGACGGCGGTCGCGACGGCGGCCCGGACGGTGACGCCGGTGCCGACCGCGACGACCACCCCCGTCGCCAGCGTGACCGCCACCGCCGCGCCGACGAGCACCCCGTCCGCGACCGGGACAGCCGTCGCGACGGTCACCGCACTGCCCACGGCGACTGCGTCAGCGACCGCCACCGCCGCGCCGACGAGCACCGCCACGGCGACCAGCGGCGTCACCTCGACGCCCTCGGCGACGCCGACGACGGTACCCGCGCCGCCCACGGCCACCGGGGCTCCCGCTCCGACCGCGACGGCCTCGGCAACGCCGCTGCCGACGACGACCGCCTCCGTCACGGCCACGCCGGCTCCGACCACGACCGCCAGTATCACCCCGACCGCGACCGGAACCGCCGCGCCGACGGCGACCCCGACGATTTCTGCCAGCCCGACCGCGACGGTCGCCGCGACCGCCACGGGAGGTCCGACGACCACGGCATCCGTCACCCCGACCATCGCGGCGACGGAAAGTCCCACGGCGACCGCGACCGCGGTGGCGACGAGCACGGCAAGCGCGACGCCGCTCCCGTCCGTGACGCCGACGCTCGTTCCGACCACGACGGTGACCGCAACGCCGATCGCCACGCTCACGACCACCCCGACGGTCACGCCCGCACTTGCGACGCCGACCATCGCATTGACGCCGACTCCGGCACCGACCAGCGGCGCGTGCGGTGCCCATGGCGACAGCGACGGCGACGGCGTCTGCGACGATGCGGACAATTGTCCGAACGTGGCGAACGCCGATCAGGGCGACCTCGACGCCGACGGCACCGGCAACGCGTGCGACGACGTCGACGCCGCGTTGGACGTCCACCGTGCGCGTGTCCACGCCGCGAAGGGCGGCACGGGGGATATCCTCGCCAAAGGCGAGCTCGAGACCGGCGCGGACGCTCCGTTCGATCCGGCACTGGGTCTCGAGGTCGAGATCCTCGACACGCTCACGCTCGATCGCACCATGACGTTCGCTGCCACGGATTGCCGCACGTTGAAGAGCGGTCGGGTCACGTGTCGGACGTCCGACGGGCGGGCGGCGGCGCGCTTCGAGCCATTGCGAGCCAAGCCCGGAAGAGTCCGATTCGACCTCAAGTTCCGGGCCTTGGCGCTCACCGAGCCCTTCGCGCCGGCGCTGCTCGTGCGTCTGACGACGGATCCCGCAAGTGCCGTGGCGGGCATCGACCGTGTCGGGAGTCTCGACACGTGTCGCGTAACGACCCGGGCGCTCCTGTGTCTCGCCAAGCCCTGACGCCGCGCGAGGCGCTCGTCAGCAGTTGGTGGGCATTTCCGGCATGAGCACGGGGCCGTCGTGACGCTCCACCGCGGTGGTCACGATGCCGCGTCCGGCGGCGCCAGGCGCGATCGCTTTCGCCCCGCGAGCCGCGCCGCCGCGCTCACCTAGCGCCGCCGCGCCTGGGGACCAGGTCGACGAGGCGCGCCTCGAAGCGATCGTTCACCGCGACCTCGGCGACGACGGAGCCGCTTCGTGCCTCGCGACGGGGATCGTCCTCGGCGACGAACATGCGCTCGATGCCGTACGCCACGCGGTCGTGCCCATCCACCGTGCCGGCCATCCACAGCCCGTGTGCCCCCCGCTCGGGCGGACGGGTTCGGCAGTCGATCGCATCGGACGCGACCACCTCGCCGCGGTCGGTCGGGATCGCGTCTGCCGTCGGGGCGAGCTCGATCCAGACCCGAGTGCCGCCGGCCCGGGCGGGCAAGTCGTCGCAGAGACGCTCGGCCGCCGTCGCGATCGGGTAGCGAAGCGCGACGTAGTGGCCGCTCAGGAGATCGCGTGGGTCGACCGGCTCGGTGGCGAGCCAGACGATCGCGCCCTCGCGATGCGAGGTCAGCAGGCGCGCGCCCCAGCCCGCAAAGAACAGGAGCTGGAGCGCCAGGGCGGCGCGTAGCCAGCCGCTCACGGTGCCATCCCCGGTGCGCCGGCGAGCAGGCGCCGGCGCGTCCGCTCGAGCGCCCACGCAAGGCCGGCCAGCAGGAGACCGGCCGCGATGAATCCGATCCCGCTCCGCAGCATGTTGCCGAACACGTCGAGAAACCTCGTGATCAAGACCCCGACCAGCACCAGGACCCCGAGATTGACCTGTGCCGCCTCGCGGGCGAGCGACCCGTGCCACATGAGGCCGACGGCGACGGCGACCAAGAGGACGTTCATCACGCCGGCGGCAAGCCATGCGAGGCGCACGTCGTCGACCAGGTAGAGCGACGCCGTGGCGATCGGCAAGACCAGCATGGCTTTCGCACCGAGCGCCCAGGCGCGCCGTGCGGCGAATTGCGCCCACGGGAGCGCCAGCGTCGAGCCGATCGCGCCGACGATGGCCGCGCCCGCGACCATGAGACCGAGCGTGGTCGTCGACCCCGAGGCGGGGCGGTCCATGTGCCACGTGAACGTCAACGCGTAGAGGGTGAGCAGCCACGCCGAGACGCTCGCCGCACGCTCCTCGAAGCTGGTGTCGAGGGCGGCGACCACGACCACCCAGAGCGTCACGAGGCCGAGCGCGGCGAGAACGATCCAGCCTTCGTGGCGCAGACGAAACGGCGTCGGTGCGACGAGCAGGCAGAACACCCACACCGCCCAGACGCCGACGAAGTGATGCCGGTGCGCGCGGGGCAAGAGTCGAACGCTCTGCAACCCGACGGTGCCGAGCAACGCAATCGACAAGGCCCAGGCCGCGGGCCGGGCCGCGTCGTCCGTGAGCGCGAGCGCGCTCGGGAGCGCGGGGTCGCCGACCCCGATCAGCGCCGACGCCGGCCCAAGGAGGTAGTTGCCCGCGAACAGGACGCTCACCAGTGCGAAGGTGTGCAGCATCGCGACCACCGGTCGCTCGCTCAGCCACGCGAGCGGCGCGCCGAGCGCGAGCCAGACCAGAAACGGCTGGATGGGATCGCCGCTGAGCTGGAACGTCTGCGCGTAGAGGCCGATACCGAGGAGGGGCAGAAAGAACCAGACGAGCTCGAGCGGCACGCTCGCGGCAACCGAACGTCCACGGTAGCGGATGGCGGCCTCACCCATCGCGGCGAGCAGCGCGAGAAAGCCCGCGACGCGCACCCCGGGTCCGATGTCCGCCCAATTGCGCGCGATCAACAGGGCGATGCCGGCCACGACGAAGAGCCCGGCGAACACGCCGAGCCAGGCAACGCCTCCGAGCCGCGGCTCCCGCTCGGCCGTCCGCCCTGCGTACGCGAGCAAGGCGGTGTGCTGGTCGTGCGTGATGATGCCCGCGGCTTCCGCCCCCGCGAGAATCGCGGGGAGGCGCTCAGGGCCGTTCCCCCGTCGGCCGCGCCCGCGCCGCGCAAAGAAGGCGACGGCGATGATCAGGAGCAGCACCTCGCTCATCGTGGTGCACCATAGCCGAAGGCGGGCCTCCCATCACCTCGCGATTGCTGGACAACGGGCGCACCCCGAGCCAAGCTGCCGCAGGTCGTATGCACGCCACGCTCGATCACGTCGTTCTTTGGACCGACGACCCGCTGCGCGCGGTCGATTTCTACGATCGCGTGGTGGGGCTGACTCCGGTCCGGCTCGACGAGTTTCGGGCCGGAGCCGCGCCCTTCCCGAGCGTCCGCATCTCCGCGACCACGGTCCTCGACCTGATGGCGCGCGTCGCCGTGCCCGCGGTCGACGCCATGTCCGGAGTGGACGGCAGTGCCGGACATCGCGTCAATCACGTCTGCCTCGCGATGCCGAGGGAGGACTTCACTGCCCTCCGCGGGCGCCTCGAGGCGCACGGGGTCACGATCTCCGCGATGATGCAGCAATCCTTCGGAGCGCAGGGGCTCGCCCCGCAGGCGTTCTACTTCCGCGATCTCGACGGCAACGTCGTCGAGGCGCGCTACTACCAGGGGTGACCGAGATGGAGTTGACTGACCTTACGCACGACGAGCGACTGGCCGTGGTGGCATTGGTGGAAAACGTGGTCGCGAGCGACGCCAGCGTGTCGGACGAGGAGGCGGCCGAAATCGCACGCATCGCCGCCGCCTTTGGCGACGAGGGGTACCGCGCGCTCGCCGCCGAGGCGGACGAACGCTTCGAGGACGAGGCGGCCCTCAAGGCGTTCTTGACGGGTCTCCTCCGTCCCGAAGCACGCGAGCTGATCTACGGCACGGTGCTCGACGCCGCCCTTTCCGAGACGATCGACCGCCACGAATCCTCGCTGCTCGGCTGGCTCGCGACGGCGTGGGGCATCACGGTGCAATTCGAGGCGTGATCTCCGCCGGCAGGGTCGGGCTCACTGACACTCTTTCCAGTGCAGCCCGAGCACGAACTTCACCTTGCCGTCCATGACGCCGCCGCTGATCTGCCCCGCCTCGGTGCCGCCCTTCAGTGACAGCTGGGTGAGGATATTGAGCGGCCGGGCCTCGTCGCAGGACGACCACACGACGGTACTGAACGGCAGCGTGTCTCGGATGAGGTAATCCTTGTCGACCGGGCCGACGAACTTCGTGTCGGCCGAGGCGAGCCCACCGTCGCCGTTGAAATAGTAGGTGGCCTCCTGGGTCGCCTTCATCTTCTTCGGGAGCGATACGACGCCGCGGTAGTCGATCGTGCCGATGCTGTACTGCCAGCCTTGCGGCACCTTGAGATCCAGATTGACCTGGCAGGTCTTGGTCGCCTCCGTCGCCGGCACGTCCGGTCCCTTCGACGCGACGAAGGCGTCGAACGTCAGCGTGAAGCCGGTGCGGTCGGCGGTGAGCGATTGCGCGACCGAGCCCTGCGGGCAGCCGGTCCCGGTGTACGTGATCGAACGCACGTAGACCGTGGTCGGGTCGGGGCCGCTGGGCAGCGGCGCACGCGTGGTCTCGAGGTTCGGCGACGGTGTGCCGGGCGCGAGGTTGTCTTGGCGGATCACGTCGGCGAGTCCGGGAATCTCGAAGCCCGGCGCCGCGGCTTTGGCGTCGTATTGCGTGCCGGTGTTCCGCTTCACGGCGGTCGGCTCGAGGAAATAGGTCTCGAAGCACTGCCCCGTCGCACCGTTCACGATCTGCGCCATCACCGCGTCCGGAAACGGCAGCGGGGCGTCGTCGAGGTTCGGTCCCTTGCCCTTGGCGCTGATCTTGGTCTTCGGTTTGGCGCTCGCTTTGAGCGCGAGGAGCGTGATGCCGTCCTGGGCCCCGTCCTTGTCTTTGTACGTGACGCCTCCGTTGGTCTCGGCCCAGCAGGGCTTGTCGTTGCAGACGCCCCCCGGGGCGATCTCCGCCTGCATCAAGAGACCGTCGGGACCGAAGATGCAGGCCCGATAGGGATCCGTGTCGACCGGGTCGCCGAGGTCCTGCGGGGTCACGCCGGGAGCGTTCTGCATCTGGAGGATGAGCTTGTCCTTGCTGTCGTCGGCATCGTTGGTGATCTGGAGCTTGCCCTTCGGCGCGATCAGGCACGCACTGAGCGGCGACCCGTCGTGGACGCAGGTCCCGCTGCCATTGCAGACGTCGCGGGTGCAGAGCTCGCCGTCGTCCTGGCAGGGGGCGCCCGCGACCTCGAAGAGGCATGAGGACGAGCAGCAGTCGCCGTCGACGAGGTTGTGGTCGTCGCACGCTTCGCCGGCATCGAGCACGCCGTCACCGCACACGGCGAACGCCGGCCGTCGGCAGCGCCGGGCCGCAGACCATGTAGCGCGACGAACACCAGCAGCGGCATATCGTGCTCACAAAGGACCTCGCTCATGGGGGGAACCTCCGATCGAAGGTAGGACGCGGTACGCGATTCTACAGAGATGTCTTTGTCGGACAAGAGAAAATCTGCACATTTGCCATTCGACGGCATCGAGTGCTCACGGCACCGCGATTCCGTCTCGGGCTCAGAGACCCGGAACGCCGAGGCGCTGGATGCGGACGGCGTTGTCGCCGACCTCGTAGGCGGGGAGCGCGGCGTCCGTGCGCCACAGGCGGTAGGCGAGCGCCGCCGAGAGCACGCGCACCGGATAGTCGCGTGGCAGCAACTGCAGATAGGGCTGGATCGTCACGAAGTCGCGGGCGCCGTACTGGGCCATGATCGAGCGCAGACCGCCGTTCTGCGGTCCGATGTTGTAGGCGAGGAGGCCGAGGAAGAGGTCGCCGCGCATGTCGGCGAGGTAGCGGTGCGAGCGTCGCGGCGGCGAGCCAGCGTTCTGGCGCGGGTCGTCGCGGATCGGGCGTGGCGATGCCGAGCCGGCGTGCGCACGGCGGCCACGGCGTCGGCCGGCGGCGCGGTGATCTGGAAGAGGCCGCGCCCGCCGTCCCCGCTGGGGCGCGGCCGGAACGACGATTCGGTCGCCCCGATGCCCATCAGCACCTCCGGATCGATGCCGAACGCGGCCGCCGCTTCGTGGATGACGGGCTCGTAGGGGCGCGCACGCTCGAGCATGCGCGCCGAGCGCCCGCCGGTCGGCGCGGCGATACGCGGCGAAGACCTGATGCGCGATCGCCATGCGTTCGGCCTCGGCCGTTCCGCCGACGGCCGTGCGCAGCCCGCAGGAGATCGCGTTGGAACGCGGGCTGCGTCGCCCACCAGGTCGCCGCGAGCGCGCACGAGCGAGCGCGACGATCGCGGGCGCGGTCGGCTGCGGACGCGGAGCCAGGCGCGGAGCGCGAGCCATCCGCGCAGCGCGAGCGCGAGGACGAGCCCATAGACCACCGCGACGCCCGCGAAGGGCACGAGGTTCGCCCACACGCCGACGCCGGCGAAACGATCGGCGCCCCGGCCGAGGCCCGCGACCGCGCCGACGAGCGCCGTCGCGGCAAGCGCCGCGGCCTCGAGCAGGTGCCAGAGCCACCGCCGTCCCGTCGACCGTGCGTCGCGACGCCGGCCGCGTCCACGTCTCCTCGTCCCTCTCCCCCGCCATCACCGCTCGCACCTATAGCCGATGCGCGGACGCGCGTCGCGCGCATCGTGTCCGGCAGCCCGTGCGCGCGCCGACACGGCCTCCGGCGCCGGCGCGGCCCGTCGGGCTCGAGCGTTCCCGCGATGCTGCCGCGGCTCGCGAGGTCTCGCGCGCGGCGAGCCGCCGCCGCTTCGTAGCGGCGACGGCTGCGCTGCTCCCGTCAGCTCGCGGCGTCCGCCGTGGCGCCGCCCGCGAGGCGCTCGCGCAGTGCGACCAGCGAGCGCGTCTGGAACGCCGCCTCCGTCAGGCCGATGTCCATGATGCCGGACTCGAGCCAGGCGTGCTTCCGCCCATCACGCTCGCCGCGACCTTGTTCTTGACGCCGTCGTCGTTGCTCCAGAGCTCGCGGAAGAGCCGGTTCACCTTGCGGCGCGAGCTGCGGCAGAAGAGGTCGGCGAGCTCGAGCGCCTGCTCGGCCTCGGGGTGGTGCTCGTCGTGCATGCTGCGCGCGCGCGCAGAGCGTCGCCGACATCGCGAACAGCTCCATGACGATGTCGACGGAGCGGAAGAGGAAGCCCTGCTTGCGCTCCATCTTGGCCTGGTAGACCGCCATGCCGTGGAAGCTCTCGCGCGCCAGCTTGCGCGCGCTGCGCTCGACGAAGCGCAGGTGCGGTCGCGAGCGTGCCCCAGTCGCGAGCACCTCGCTCGAGCCGCTGAGCCCCTTGCAGCCACAGCGGCGGATACCACATGGCGTAGAAGCCGAGGATCTCGGCAGCGCCGCCGCCTTCTCGCTGCGTGCCGTTCTTGGGATCGATCATCGCGCCGGCGACCTGCAGGTGCTTGTCGACCGCCTCGCGCGCCATGAAGAGGTGCATGATCTCGCTCGAGCCCTCGAAGATGAGGTTGATGCGGCAGTCGCGCATCATGCGCTCGACCGGGATCGGCTGCTCGCCGCGGCCCTTGCAGCGACGTCTCGGTCTCGTAGCCGCGCCCGCCGCGGATCTGCAGCGTCTTGTCGACGATCTCCCAGGCGCGGACCGTGTTCCACTCCTTGGCGGCCGCGGCCTCGAGGCGGATGTCGTAGCCGCCGCGATCGGCCATCGGCGCTCGCCAGCTTCGAGATCGAGTCCATCGCGAAGGTCGTCGCCGCCATGTCGGCGATGATGTGCGCCGACCGCCTCGTGCTTCCAGATCGGCAGGCCCCACTGCTGCCGCGCGTTCGACCAGCCGCGGACGATCTCCAGGCACTGCTTGGCGATGCCGGCGCAGGCGCGCGGGCAGCGTGAGGCGGCCGGTGTTGAGGGTGATGAGCGCGATCTTGAGGCCCTTGCCCTCCTCGCCGATCAGGTTCTCGCGCGGCACGCGCACGTCGTTGAAGCTGATCACGCCGTTGGCCAGCGCCTTCAGGCCCATGAAGCGGCAGCGGTACTCGACCTTCACGCCCGGGCCAGTCGGTCTCGACGACGAAGGCGCTGATCTTCTTGGTCTTCGGATCGCGCGCCATCACCACCAGCAGCTCGGCGAGCGTGCCGTTGGTGCACCAGAGCTTCTCGCCGTTGAGGACGAAGAAGTCGCCGTCGCGCCGCGCGGTGGTCGAGAGGCTCGCGGGATCGGAGCCGACGTGCGGCTCGGTGAGCGCGAAGGCCGAGATGGCGCCGGCGGCGCAGCGCGGCAGGTACTTCTTCTTCTGCTCCGGCGTGCCGAACAGCTTGAGCGGCTGCGGCACGCCGATCGACTGGTGGGCGGAGAGCAGCGCGGTGATGTTGCCGTCGTAGCTGCCGATCATCTCCATCACCTTGCAGTACTCCGACACCGTGAAGCCGAGGCCGCCGTACTCCGTCGGGATCTTCATGCCGAAGGCGCCGAGCTTGCGCAGGCCGTCGACCACGTGCTCGGGATACTCGCCGGTCTCGTCGATCGCGGCGCTGTCGACCTGCTCGCGCAGGAACGTCTCCATGGCTTGGTAGAAGCGCGTGAACTCGGGCCGCTCGGCGGCCTCCATCGGGAACGGGTGAATGAGAGGCAGCGAGAACTTCCCGAGGAACAGCTCGCGCAGGAAGGTGCGTCCTGCCCACTCGGTCTCGCGCGCCTCCTCGGCGACCTGTCGTGACTCCTGCTCGGTCGTGCTCATCGTGGGGGCCTCCTCGTCGTGGAGGCAGTGCCACGCGGCGACCCCGGAGTCCAGGGTTCCGCGCTCGGCGCTACGCGCTTGACCCTGACGCGAGGACTGGTCGAAAGTCGCCTCCGCAACGGTGACGACGACTCGCATACGCGCCGGCGCAGCGACCGGGCTCCTCGAAGCGGTCACCGCGGGCGGCGGACGAGCGGAGCGCGTGCTCGCGGCCGCGGGCCTCCGGCGCGCCGATTTCGTCGATCCTGACCGCATGATTCCCTCCGAGCGGCTGCTCGTGCTCTTCGACGCCGCGGCCGTCGAGCTTGCCGACGACGCCTTCGGGCTGCACCTCGGCGAAACCTACGATTTCAACGCCATCGGCGCGCTTTCGTACGCGGTGCTCCACGCCCCGAGCGTCGGCACCGCGCTCGCCAACTTCGAGCGCTACGGCCGGACGAGCTGGCAGGGCATCCGCCTCGCGCTCGAGGTCGCCGGCCCCGAAGCCCGACTTGCGCACGACGTCGGTGCGCCGGGCCGCGAGCGCGCCCGCCACTACGCCGAGGGGGCGGCCGTGGTCGGCCTCCGCCTCATGCGTCGACTGATCGCCGCCGATTGGTCGCCGCGGGAGATTCGCTTCGCCCACGCGCGCCCGCCGCGTACGAGCGAGCACACGCGCATCCTCGGCGTTCCGGTGCGATTCGATGCCCCGGTGAGCGTCGCGCTCGCTTTCGACGCCGCGGACCTCGCGCGTCCCGTGCCGGACGCCGACCGCCATCTCCTGCCGATCGTGCAGCGTCACCTCGACGAGCGCCTCGCCTCGAGCGCCGGCAGCGCCGCCGCCGACTGGCTGGCGAGCGTCCGCGAAGGCATCGCCCTCGCCGTCTGTGACGGTCCGCCCTCGATCGAGACCGTCGCCGAGCGTCTGTCGCTCAGCGTCCGTACGCTGCAACGCCGCCTCGGCGAGCACGGCGTCGTGTACAAGGGGCTCGTCGACGACGTGCGGCGGGATCTCGCCCTGCGCTATCTCGCCGACGGGAAGCACGACCTCACCGAGATCGCCTTCCTGGTCGGCTACTCCGAGCTCTCCGCCTTCGACCGGGCCTTTCGCCGCTGGACCGGGTCGACACCGAAGTCACACCAGAAACAGCTGCTCGGTGGACGCGTCCGCTGACGGCCGCCGCGCCATCTCAGGCCCGGGCCGCTACCGCCGCCACGTCCTCGACGTCGCGCCTCCGCCGATCGAGCTCGAGCGCGATCTCCTCGTCGCGCCGGCCGAGCGCGTCGAGATCGGCGTCCGCAAAGCCGAGGATTCCCATGTCGGCATAGGCCTTCCGGATGCGGGGGCCCCAGAGCCCGATCTCTTTGATGGTGGGCACGATGCGCGTGAAGAGGCTCGTGCGGTAGAGCCGGAGCATCTCGGACTGGTCGGTGTAGCGCTTGCAATCCTCGACCGGCAGCCCGAGCGTCTGCCACACCTCCTCGGCGAGGAAGCGGTCGCGCAGGAGATAGCAGCCCTCGACGATGAACTCCTCGCGCTCGTCACGCTCCTTCTCGGTGAGCTGCGGATAGTAGTCGCGGAGCGCGAGGCGGCCGAAGGCCACGTGACGCGCTTCGTCCTGCATCACGTAGGCCGTCACCGACTGCGCGAGCGGATTGGTCGCCTGGTCGCGGATGAGCCCGAACGCCGCGAGCGCGACGCCTTCGATCAGAACCTGCATGCCGAGGTAGGTGAAGTCCCAGCGCGCGTCGGCGAGCGTGTCGTCGAGGAGCCGCTGCAGGTGCGGGTTGATCGGGTACACGAGGTCGAACTTCTCGTGCAGGAGCCGCGCATACGCCTCGACGTGGCGCGCCTCGTCGATCACCTGGGTCGCGGCGTAGAACTTGGCGTCGAGGGTCGGCACCTGCTGGACGATCTTCGCGGTGCACACGAGCGCGCCCTGCTCGCCGTGGAGAAACTGCGACAGCTGCCAGGCCTGGAAATGCGTGCGCAGGCGCGCTCGCTCGGCTGCGGTCATGCGCTCCCAGACGTCGGACCCGAAGATCGGGATCACCTCGTCGGGCAGTCCGGAGGGATTCTCGGGGTCGAGCTCCTGCGACCAGTCGATGCGATCGGCGGCATCCCACTGGAGCTTCTTCCCCTTGCGGTAGAGGTTGAGCAGCTTGTCACGGCCGTCGTCGTACTCCCACGTGAAGGTGGTCGCGAATTGCTGCGCCCGCTCCCACTTGGTCTCCGTGAGCGGCTCCGGGTATCGATCGAGTGTCGGCATGCGTCGTCTCCTTGCGTCCGAGATCGGCGGACCCTACGCGACCGCTTGCCGCCCCGCTTGACGCGCGACGACACGCCGTTGACACTTCGTGCCAGCGCATGACCACACGATCGCTTCCAGGCCTGGTCCTCGTCGTCTCCCTGTTCGCGCCGCCGGCCGCGGCGGCGAGCCCGAGCCCCGAGATCCCGTCGACCCCGCACCCGAGCCCCTCGGCGACCCTTCCCACGGCCCCGACACCGACGGCGACGCCGATCGCGCCGAGCCCGACCGCGACGCGGGCGCGCCCCGCACCCAGCGCGACACCCGCGTCACGCACCGACGCCGGGGCGCGGCTCGACCCGCATGCCAACGGCGTCGAGGCCGTGGCGACGACGCTCGTCGCGCCGCCGCGTGCGTTTCGCACCCCCGAGCGCGCCGCACCCCCCGCGTTCGTCGCGCCCCAAGGCCAGGCGGCACCGGACGCCGCCGGCGACGGCGCCGTGGGGCGGGCGCCCACGATGGAGCCCCGCCCGGCACCACGCGCCGGCAGCAATGCCGTCGTCTTCCGCGTGACCGCCCGGACGGCCGTCGAGGGCTTCGATCTCCGCATCGGCTACCCGCGTACCGCCGGCTCGTTCGGCACGGGCGCGCACCAAGCCGAGTGCACGGCGGGCACCGGTCTCCTCGTCATGGCGAACGACCGTGGCGACGGCGAGATGCGCCTCCTCGTCGCGAGCGCGCAGCCGCTGCCCTTCCCCATCGACGTCTTCTGTCCGTTCGCGACCGAGCCCGGCGCGGGCGTCGGTGCCGGCGACTTCGCGGTGCGCGTCGCGGAGGTGACGAGCGACGGCAAGCGCGCCGACCCCGGCCTGCTGCTCGTAAGCGTCGTCGTCCGCTGACGCTCGCGCGGTGGGCGGCGCGCGTTCCCGTCAGTCGAGCCGCAGCAGTTTCCGGTCGACCGTGTACCCGTGCCCGATGCGGCGGAGCTCACGGTTGAAATCCATGCCCTCTTTCGAGAACGGGTCGACGCCCTTGATGGTGTACATCTGCACCGTTTCCGGCTCGTAGGGCGCTTCGTAGACCTTGAGGCCTTTGTAGGTCTTCCCCTCGAGCGCCTTGCGGCCGACGAAGCGGCCGTCGCATGCCTCCTTGATGACCACCTCGTTCAGCGGGCCGTAAACCATCTCGTCGCCGTAGAGCCAGCGGTAGAAGCTCTCGCGGTCGTTCTGCGCCCAGATCTGCTGCATGACGCGGGAGTCGGTGTGGCGGAACGCGATGTAGTACTGCACGCCCATCACCCGCTCGTCGCCGTCGCCCTTGGGATCGAAGACGTCGTAGCAATGCGAGACGTTGCGGTAGGTCACGATCCCTTCCATGTCCTTCGACGTCGACGGCAGCATCTCGCGGAGCTCGGCGAGGTGGCCGTCGTCGAGGCGGGTGCAGCCGTGCGAGACGGGGCCGCGGCTCGTGAGCGAGACGCGCCGAAACGGCTTCCCGTCGCGGCTGCCCTCGCTCACCTTGCTCCACTCCTTCGGCAGGAGCGGATGGCCCGGAATCCAGTTGCTGATGCCGGTGTTGTGGATGGCGTTGTAGGTGATGCCGCCCGCATACTCGTAGGGCAGCATCGGCTTGAGACCGTAGTAGCCCTCCGAGGAAATGTAATCGACCATGCCGAGGAAGCCTTTGCCGTGCTCGCGCGGAATCAGCTTCCAGACGCCCTCGGTCGTGATCTCCGGGATCTGGTGGCCGGCGTGCGTGGTCAGGCTGTCGTGGGTTCCGGCCGCGTAAATCGCGGTCACCTCCCAGTAGTCGAGCGTGCCCGTCACCACGGGATAGATGTGGTTCGTCACCGCGTGGAAGAACGCCTCGGCCTTGGCGCGAAACGCCGCCGCGTCACCGCCGTGCGCCAGCTGGACGAGCTCGCCGAGGGCCGCGTCCTCCCCACCGTCGAGCTCCGTCACGAACATGCGGTGCGGAAACAGGTCGTTCACGGCCTCGAGCTTGGCCTCGACCGTCGTCGGCGGTGCGCCGTCCCGGAGCCGTGTCTTCCAGTCGTCGAGCATCCGGCCGAAGTCCTTGCGGATGTGATAGACGCGCTCCGGCATGAGCTTCGCGAGGGTGCGGAGGCTCTGCTCGCGCCACTCGGACGGCGTCATGCCGACCTTCTTGGCCGCGAGCTCCGCGAGCCCCTCGGCGGCGAAGCGCTTGTCGTACGCTTCCCAGGCCCGGTTGGTCGTGAGCTCGATGACGTGCTTCTCGATGAGCTCCCGGTAGAGATCGTGCCGCGCGACCTGGTCGAGGACGTAGCCGTCGATCGCCTGATCGGAGAGCACGATGCGGAGCCGCAGCTGGTTGCCGCGTGCGACGTGAATCTCGATGCGGTTTCGATCCTGCTCGCGCGGAACGAACCCGGCGTAGAAGTTCGGTCCGTAGTCGTTGAAGAAGAACCCATACGGCTGGGCGTTGGTCCAACGGTCGCGACTGAGCCCGAGCGCGCTCCCCGCGCACGCGCCGCTCAGAAGCGCCACGGCGCCCATCATCGCCAGTGTCTTTCGCAGCATCATTCCTCCTCCGCTCGGAGGCGCCGCCTATGCGTTGCGGCGCACGGGCGTCAAATCGGCGTCAGTCGGCGCGCGCCGGCTCGCCTTCGAGCAGCGGACAGTCGAGGGCCACGACGGTGCCCTCCCCCGCCGCCGACCGCACGTCCAGGCGTCCGCCGAGCGCCAGGGCGCGTTCCTCCATGCTGAGCAGCCCCAACGCGGCCGTGCGGCGATGTCTCGGGTCGAATCCGCAGCCGTCGTCGCGTACCGCGAGGCGCAGCCGGTCGCCGTCGACCACCAGCTCGAGGTCGACCACCCGGGCATGGGCATGGCGAAGCGCGTTCGTGAGCGCCTCCTGCGCGATACGGTAGACTGAGACCTCCGCCGCCTCGTCGAGGCGGGGAACCCGGGTCGGGAAGGACGCGCGCACGGTCATCGTCGCGGACGACAGCCCGACGGCCAGCGAGCGCAGGCTGCCTTCGAGACCCAGATCGTGCAGGACCATGGGTTGCAGCTCGCCGGCGAGCAGCCGCACGTGCTCGACGACCTCGCTCAGATACCGTGTCACTCGTGCCAACTCGTGGCTGGACTCGCCGAGCGCGGCCGCATGGCGCCCGCGGATCGCCTCGACGAGGATGCCGACGCCGATCAGCTCCTGACAGACCCCGTCGTGCAGATCGAAGCCGACGCGCTTGCGCTCTTCCTCGCGCACCGCGACTTGCCGTTGCGCCAGCCGGCGAAGCTTCTCCTCGCTCTGCCGCAGCTCCTCGAGCGACGCGTGCAGACGGTCGGCGGCCGCCCGCTGTTCGGTGACGTCGAAACCGATCGCCTGCAGCTCGACCGGTTGCCCCCCCTCGTCGACGATGACGGTCCCCTCCCACTCGAACCAGCGCAGCTCGCCGCCGACCGCAACGCGGCACTCGACGGCCGCGCGCTGGGGAGGCGCGAAGACGCGCGCGAACGCCTGCATGACCGTCTCCCGATCCTCGGCGTGGACCCAGTCGAGCCCGGGCCGCCCGAGGATGTGATCGCGCTCCAGCCCGAGCACGCGACATCCGTAGTCGTTCACGAAGGTCATGCGCTGGTCCATGTCGACCCGCAGCACCACGGCCTGCTGGGACTCCACCATGCCGCGATAGCGCTCTTCACTCGCGCGCAGCGCCGCCTCGACCTCGTGCGCGTGCGTGACGTCGCGCCCGATGCCCTGCAGCTCGACCACGGTACCCTGCGCGTCCAAGATGCCGCAGCCTTCCCACTCCATCCACCGTATGCCCTCGACCGTCTCTTGCCGGATCTCGACCCGCGTCCGGTGCGGCGGCAGCGCGAGCGCCCGCAGCCGTTCGGCGGCGAGGGCCTGGTCGCTCGGCAGGATGCGCGGCATCACGCTTCGGCCCAGGACCTCTTCGCGGCGGAGACCGAAGGTCGCGCACCAGGCGTCGTTCACGAACGTCAGGTTGCCGTCGAGGTCCATCCGGACGATGAGATCGTGCGACAGCTGGACGAGGCTGCGATAGCGCGCCTCGCTGTCGCGGAGCGCATCCTCGGCGAGCTTGCGCTCGGTGACGTCGACGACCTGCGAGACGAAATAGCGCGGCACGCCCGTGCCGTCGTGGACGAGCGAGCTCTGGTACGCGCCCCACACGATCGCCCCGTCGGGCCGGAGATAGCGCGACTCGCCCCGGATGGTGCGCGGCCCGCCCGCCAGGGCCGCCTCCACGTCGCGACGGGTGGCGGCGAGGTCGTCGGGATGAATGATCTCGGGCACGCTCATGCGCTCGAGCCCGGCGGCCGTATGGCCGAGCATGGCCGCAAGCGCCCGGTTCACCTGTAGCAGCTCGCCCGCCGGCGCGATCAACGCCATGCCGATCGGCGCCTCCTCGAAGATCGTACGGAGGCGCGCTTCGCTGTCGCGCAATCGCGACTCGCCGGCGCGCTGCTCGGTCACGTCGACCAGGTGCGTGATGATGGCCTCGACGCCCCCGCCGGCGGCGCGTTGCACGGTGCTGCGCACCTGTATCGTGATGACGCGCCCGTCCTTGCACACCGCCCGCCGCTCGGCGGTCAGATCGTCGATCTCGCCCGCCAGCACGCGGGCGCGGGTCTGGTCGCTCACCGCGCGGTCGTCGGGATGCAACAGCTCCGTGACGGCGCGGCCGACGATCTCGGCTTCGGTGTACCCGAGCATCGCGCAGATCGCGTGATTGGCCTCTACGATCCGGACGTCGGGCCCGAGGAGCAGAATACCCGTCGGCGCGTGATCGAAGACGTCGCGAAAGCGCGCTTCGCTCCGCCGCAGGCGTTCTTCGGTGGCGACGCCGGTCGCGGGCTCACGAGCGGCGGGGGGCGTCTCGCGTGGCGTTCGCATGTGGTGGCGCTCGAGGCGAGCGCGTGATTGTGCCTTTCCGCCCGCCCCGGGGTCAACGAGCGGCGACTGGTTCTGTCGATGACACCCGCGCGCGGCGGATCGTGCGGCGACATCGTGACGATCGCGCCTCCCAGGCGCCCGACGCGATCGTTCGGCCCGATCATCCCGTCCCGGACGAGCTGCCCCCTACATCCGGAACACGCCGTACCCGCTCGCGCCCTCGATGACGTTGTTGTGGACCGCCGAGAGCGTGATGCCGAGCACGGTGCGGGTGTCGCGCGGGTCGATGATGCCGTCGTCCCAGACCCGGGCGGTGGCGAAGAAGGCGTAGCTTTCCTTCTCGATCTGGCCCTGCACCATCTGCTTGATCATGGCGTCCTCGGCCTCGTCGAAGGGCTGTCCCGCCCGCTCGGCGGCCTGCCGACGCACGATCGAGAGGACGCCGGCGAGCTGCTCGGGGCCCATGACGGCGATGCGGTGGTTCGGCCAGCTGAAGACGAAGCGCGGATCGTAGGCGCGGCCGGCCATGCCGTAGTTGCCGGCGCCGTAGGAGGCGCCGACCATGACCGTCAGATGGGGAACGGTCGAGTTGGAGACGGCGTTGATGAGCTTGGCGCCGTCCTTGATGATGCCGCCCTGCTCGTAGCGGCTGCCGACCATGAAGCCGGTGATGTTCTGGAAGAAGATGATCGGCGTGTTGGTCGAGTTGCAGAGCTGGATGAACTGCGCGCCCTTCTCCGACGACTCCGAGAAGAGGATGCCGTTGTTGGCGAGGATGCCGACCGGGTAGCCGTGGACGTGGGCGTAGCCGGTCACGAGGGTCGTGCCGTAGGTCGGCTTGAACTCGTGGAAGCGCGAGCCGTCGACGATGCGGGCCAGGATCTCCTTGACGTCGAAGGGCTTCCGGACGTCGATCGAGGCCAGGCCGAGCATCTCGTCGGGATCGTAGATCGGCTCTTCGACGGGGATCCGCTTCGACCAGCCGAGCTTCTTCCAGTTGAGCTGCGCCACGATCTCGCGCCCGATGCGGATCGCGTCGCGCTCGTCGGCGGCGAGATAGTCGGAGACGCCCGACATGCGGCTGTGCATGTCGGCGCCGCCGAGCGTCTCCTCGTCGACCTCCTCGTGGATCGCCATCTTCACGAGCGGCGGACCGCCGAGGAAGACGCGCGCGCCGTTCTTCACCATGACGACGTAGTCGGACATGCCGGGCACGTAGGCGCCGCCGGCGGTCGACGAGCCGAAGACGAGACAGATGGTCGGGATGCGCTCGCGCGAGCGGCGCGTGAGCTCCCGAAAGCCGCGCCCGCCCGGGACGAAGATGGTCGACTGGAACGGCAGGTCGGCGCCCCCGGACTCGGTGAGGTTGATGATCGGCATCCGGTTCTGGGCGCAGATCTCCATGGTGCGGCCGGTCTTGAGCGCGCCGTAGGGATTGATCGAGCCACCCTTGATGGTGGGCTCGTTGGCGGTGACGACGCACTCGACCCCGGAGACGACGCCGATGCCCGACACGATGCTGCCGCCGAGCGCGAACTCGGTGTCCCACGCGCAGAGCGGTGCGATCTCGAGGAACGGCGAGTCGCGGTCGAGGAGGAGCTCGATGCGCTCGCGCGCCATGAGCTTCCCGCGCTCGACGTGGCGCTTCACGTACTTCGGTCCGCCGCCTTCGCGCACCAACGCGAGCTGCTGGTTCAGGATCGTGATCTGCTCGAGAAACCCCTCGCGGTTCTGGCGATAGGTCTCGGACTTGGTGTCGACGTTGGTGCGCAGGACTTCCATGGCGCGGGAGTCTTAGCGTGACGTCTCCGGCCTTGCCAGCGCGAAGCGCGCGCCTACCGCGCGACCCACGGTGCTCTGCGTTGCGCTCCGCCGTTGCCTTTCGTCCCGGCCCGCGGCATGGTTCCGGCTCGGAGGAAGGGTCCGCATGCCGCTGTATGAATACGTCTGCCGCGAGTGTCGCCGCGGATTCGAGATGCTGATCCTCGGCGGCGACGTTCCGAGCTGTCCGCGCTGCCGGACGACCGACCTCGAGCGCGTGCTGTCGGTGACGGCGATCGGCCGCGGCTCGGACACCGCCGTCGGCCCGGCCCCGGCCGAGGGCGGCGGCTGCGGTCGGTGCGGCGACCCGCGCGGCCCGGGGGCGTGCGCGCTCGATTGAGGCCGATGCGTTTCGCTCTCGTGATCCTCGCGTCGGCGGTCGTCTCGTCGGCCGCCGCTGCCGGCGCCGTGATCGTCGGCGGCGTGGTCGTCCCGAAGGCCTCCTCGACCGTCGAGATCACCCAGGACGTGATCGAGGTGCGCGAGGGCGGCGACCCGAATCCGATCCTGGTTCCCGGCGCGAAGCGGTACGGCGTCTGCCTCGTCACGCCGGCCCCCGTCGCCGCGCTCGACGCCGAGCTGCCGCGCGCCGACACCGTCACGCGCATGAGCGTCCAGATCGAGGACGGCCGGACCTTCGGCCAGTGTCTGGTCGCGAGCCTCAAGACCGACGGCAGCGGCGGCAAGCGTCGTCTCACCTACTGCCTGCGCTGCGAGGACGTCACCACCCCGTAGCGTCACCCGACATCGTCATCGCCAGGAGACCACCCCCATGATCCTCGATCGATTCAAGCTGCACGGGAAAGTTGCGATCGTCACCGGCGCGAGCGCGGGCATCGGCCACGGCAGCGCCCTCGCCCTCGCCGAGGCGGGCGCGAACGTCGCGATCGCCGCACGCACGGCCAAGCGCCTGGAACGCGCGGCCGAGGACGTCCGTACGATCGGCGCCAAAGCGCTCGCGATCCCGACCGACGTCAACGACACGGCCCAGCTCGAGCGCCTGGTCGATGCGACGATGCAGGAGTTCGGGCGCATCGACGTGCTCGTCAACAACGCGGGCGGCACGGCGCCGAGCCCCGCGTTGCACGTGAGCCTGCAGGACTTCGAGGCCGCCTTTCACTTCAACGTCGGCACCGCCTTTCACCTCGCCAAGCTCTGCGCGCCCCACATGGCCGCCGCGGGCGGCGGCGCCGTCGTGAACATCTCGAGCGCCATGTCCTACATGGTCGATCCCGGCTTCGTCGCGTACGGCACCGCCAAGGCCGCGCTCTCCCACATGACCCGCCTCCTCGCCTGCGAGTGGGCGCCGAAGATCCGCGTCAACGCGCTCGCCGTCGGCGCCACCGAGACCGAAGCGCTCGGCATGTTCCTGGACGCGATGCCGGAGCTGAAAAAGCAGATGATCGACATGACGCCGATGGGACGGCTCGGCACCCCGGAGGACATCGCGCTCGCGGTGCTCTACTTGGCGTCGCCGGCCGGAGGCTGGATCACCGGCAAGGTGTTCGAGGTCGACGGTGGCACGGTCGCCTCCAACTGGCCCATCAAGATGGCGAGCGGACTCTGATCATGAAGAGCAAAGGCGATCCGCGAAAGAGCGGCAGGATGAACTACCGCGTGGTGCAGTGGTCCACGGGCAACGTCGGGAAGCTCGCGCTCCACGGCATCATCACCCATCCCGATCTCGAGCTCGTAGGTCTGTGGGTGCACAGCCCCGACAAGGTCGGGCGCGACGCGGGCGAGCTCGTGGGTCTGCCGGCCACGGGCATCACGGCGACCAACGACGTCGACCGGCTGCTCGCCCTCGAGCCCGACTGCGTCTCCTACACCGCGACCGGCGACATGCGACCGTCGGAGGCGATCGACGACATGTGCCGCATCCTCGCGTCGGGCGCGAACGTGGTCGCGACGTCGGTCGTCCCGCTCGTCTTCCCGCCCGCCGCCGAGCCGAGCGTGGTCGCGCGCATCCAGGAGGCCTGCGAGCACGGCGGCACCAGCTGCTTCACCTCCGGCATCGACCCGGGCTTCGCCAACGACACCCTGCCGCTCGTGCTCTCCGGCGTCTGCGAGCGCATCGACGAGCTGCGCGTGATGGAGATCGTGAACTACGCCACCTACAACCAGCCGCAGGTGCTGTTCGAGACGATGGGCTTCGCGAAGCCGCTCGAGCACGAGCCGGTGCTGTTGATCCCCGGCATCCTCACCCTCGCCTGGGGCAGCGTGGTGAAGCAGCTCGCGGCCGGCCTCGGCGTCGAGCTCGACGAGATTCGCGAGACCCACGTCAAGGTGCCGGCGCCCGAGGATTTCGACATTCCGCCGGGGCACGTACCGAAGGGTACGATGGCGGGCCTCCGATTCGAGGTGCAGGGCATCGTGAGCGGCCGTCCGGCGATCGTGCTCGAGCACGTCACCCGTCTGCGCGACGACATCGCACCGGACTGGCCGAAGCCGCTCGCAGGCTCGGGGTGCTATCGGGTGGTCATCACGGGGAACCCGTCGACGGTCTGCGAGCTGCTCATGCACGGCGAGGACGGCGATCACAATACGGGCAACCTCGTCGCGACCGCGCTCCGCATCCTGAACGCGATCCCGGCGGTGTGCAGCGCCGAGCCGGGGCTCCTCTCGGCGCTCGACCTGCCGCTGATCACCGGACGCCACTTGCTGCGTTGAGGCCGCCCGGACTTGTCCACGAACGAAGCGCTCGAGTATAGCTCGAAGAGGCACGCGGAATGCGGAACGTCTTTCGGAAGCCGTAGGAGGGTCGCATCATGAGGATCTCGGGTCGACACATCGCGATCGTCGCGGGGGTCTTGGCGCTCGGCATGACCTGCGGGGCGCCGGCCTCGGCGCAGACGTGCGGCGACGCCGACGGCAGCGGCAGCGTGACGGTCACCGACGGCGTCCAAGTCCTACGGAGCGCCGCCGGGCTCTCGTCGACCTGCAGCGCACACGCCGCGAGCTGCGACGTCGACGGCAGCGGCGGCATCACCGTCAGCGACGGCGTCAACGTGCTCCGGAAGGCCGCCGGCATCAGCATCAGCGAGAGCTGTCCCGGCGGCGGCGACGGCACGGCGGACGTCGCGGAGGTGACCGACGTCACGGTGCCGTTCCTCGTGCTCGGCCTGCAACAAATCCCGAACGTGAGCGTCTCCTCGGCGGGTACGGTACGTGCCGCGGCCACCGAGCAATGCGAGGACGGCGGCTCGCGCATGACCACCCAAGCAGGCGTGACCGCCACCGTGACCTTCAATGCCTGCCGCGTCAGCGAATCCGGTCTCGGCAGCTTCCAGTTCGACGGGCAGATCCAGGCGCAGCTCGGGCTGACCAGCAACGTGACCTTCGCGCTCATCGTGACCGATCTCTCCAACGACAAGGTCACCGAGTTCCAGGGCACCATCCAGGGCACGCCACGCTTTCCCGCCGGTGGCTTCGTCGTCGACGGCGGCCCGCTGTCCGTGCGCGGATCGAACGCCGGGCCCGAGATCTTCCGGCTGACGTTCAACCAGTTGACGGTCGACCAGAACGGACACCTCGTCTCGGGCTCGGTCGAGGCCGAGGATACGAGCGACAGCTTCGCCCTCGACACCGCCGAGCTCGAGGTCCAGAGCAGCACGACGGCGACCGTCCACGTCGTCCGGGACGACCAGAGCACGCAGGACTACCAGCTGAACCTGACGACGGGCGACCTGACCCCGGTCGGCTGACGCCGTCGCGGGGTGCGTCCGAGGTGACGGACGCGCCCCGCGTTGCTACTGTTCGCCGATGGCCATCTACGTCGCCCGCCACGGCGAGACCGAGCTGAACGCGGCCCGCGTCTTCCAACGCCCGTCGACGCCGCTCTCCCCGCGCGGACGTCAGCAGGCCGAGCAGCTGGCGGTGCGCCTGACTCCGCTCGGCATCACGCGCATCCTCACGAGCGACCTCGCCCGCGCCCTCGAGACGGCCGAAGCAGTCGCGATCCGCACCGGCGCCCCGCTCGTCGTCGATCCCAGGCTCCGCGAGCGTGACTTCGGCGACATCCGCGGCACCCCCTACGATTCGCTGGGGCGCGATCCGTTCGCGCTCGACTACGAGCCGCCGAACGGCGAGACGTGGGCGGCGTTCCTCGCGCGCGTCGCGGAGGCGTGGCGCCGCGTGGTCGAGCTCGCCGCGCTCACCGACGGCAACCTCGCGGTCGTGACCCACGGTCTCGTCTGTCGCGCGCTCGTCGATCGCCACCTGGTGCTCGCCGCCGGCACGTCCGCCCCGACCATCTGGGGCAACACGGCCCTCACCGAGATCGACGCAACGCCCCCATGGACGGTGCGCCTGCTCGCGTGTACCGCCCACCTCGACGACCCGGAGCCGCCGGCGGGCGGGATCGCCTAGGGACGCCTAGGGAACCTCTGCGACCTCACGCATCGCTCGCTGCGGTGCGGCTGGCGCGACGGCGCCGATCTACGCCGTCGCCAGGCCGGCGCGTCGTACCGGCATCGCTTTGATGCCGTTGATGAAGTTCGAGCGCAGCCGTCGTACCGGTCCTGCGAACTCGAGATCGGGCAGGCGCCGCAGCATCTCCTCGAAGATGAGACGGATCTCGAGGCGCGCGAGGTTCGCGCCCAGGCAGAAATGCTCGCCGATCCCGAACGCCAGGTGGTCGTTCGGCATCCGGGCCACGTCGAAGGTCTCGGGGTTGACGAACTTCCGCTCGTCGCGGTTGGCCGAGGGGTAGAAGATGACGACCTTGTCGTTCTCCCGAATCGTCTGCCCGTGGAGGTGGACCTCCCGCGTCGCCGTCCGGCGGAAGTGAATCAACGGGCTCACCCAGCGAAGCAGCTCCTCGATCCCGGTCGCGAGGCGCGCCGGATCTGCGACCAGACGCGCGCGCTCCTCCGGGTGCTCGATCAGGGCGCGCATGCCGCCCGAGATGAGGTTTCGCGTGGTCTCGTTGCCGGCGACGGCCAAGAGCAGGAAGAACGAGTCGAACTCCATCTCGCTCAGGCGGTCGCCGTCGACCTCGGCCTGCATCAGCACGCTCACCAGATCGCCGAGCGGATGCTCCTTCCGCTCGTTCGCGAGCCGGTTCGCGTACGCCCACATCTGCGCCGATGCGATCTTCCCGGTCTCGAGCGACGTGCGGTACTCCGGATCGTCGAAGCCGACCAGGCTGTTGCTCCACTCGAACACCTGGTGGCGATCCGCCGCCGGCACGCCCAGCAGCTCTGCGATCACCAGCAACGGCAGCTCCGCGGCGATCTCGGTGACGAAGTCGAACGACTCCCGGTCGACGACCCGGTCGACGAGCTCGGCGCAGATCTCCCGGACGTGCGGCTCGAGCTGCGTGACCATGCGCGCGGTGAAGCCGGTGGACACGAGCCGGCGAAACTTGTTGTGCTTCGGCGGGTCCATGTTGAGCATCAGCAGCCGGAGCGTCGAAAGATCCTCCTCGCTCACCTCGAAGATGTTGGTGCCGCCGCGCGCGGACGAGAACGTCATCGGGTCCTTGGAGACGGCCATCAGGTCGTCGTAACGCGTCAGGGCCCAGAAGCCGCGTCCATCCTTCTCGGGCTGCCAGTAGACCGGCGCCTCGGTGCGGAGGCGCTGAAACGCCGCGTACGGAATGGCCTCCACGAAGGCGTCGGGATCGGACAGGTCGACGTCGAGCATCATGGTGTCGGGCTCCTCTCGAGAATCTGGGCGTCCTCGAACGTCGCTTGCCAGTGCCCGAACCAGGTCGTGCTGAGCGCCCGGCGCGGCAGGCCGACGCCGCGGAGCTCGTCGGCGATCGGGTGGTCGCCGAGCACGAGCGTGGCGCCGCCCAGCCGGAACCCGACGCCCTCGGCACGCATGCGTGACGGCGTCTTGAAGAGCATCCCGTCGCGCCACGCGTACGCGTCCTGCGGGATCTCCGCCAAGGTGCGGGTCCCGCCGCGGCGGGCGCCGAGGGTCAGGACGTGCCGACCGTCGGCGTCGAGCCGACAGCTGCGCCGATCGTCGCGGTCGCTGAACGTGATCGTATCGACGGTCTTCGGGAAGCCCCAGATGTCGCGGCCGGCGTCGCGTGAAAAGCTCGTGGTGACGGGCAGTCGGTGCACGTACGCGCCGAGCGCGCCGCGACGGGACGCCGTCACCAGCCCGACGAGCGGCAGCGACGGCGTCGGGCCGTAGGTCACGAGGAAGTTGACGCCGACCTCGTTGTAGCTTCCGAGGTCGTTGTCCTTGTACTCGATGGCGGCGAGCACGCAGATCGCCCAGCCCGGGAACCATTCGGCCGGGTGCAGCCGCGGCGTCGGCAGCAACCGGCGCACGTCGGCCGATCGCACCGGGTACATCACGGACATCGCGACCGCGTCCCGCACCACGACCGGGGTGCGCACCGCCCGCCCCTGGACGATGTGGGTCAACGGCGCGGGAGCCGTCGCGGGTGCGCCCAATGTCGCCATCGCTCGCGAAGTAGAACGTGTTTCACTTTTGGAAGCAAGCCTGGCGCTCAGGTCTGACCGAAGGTCGGGCCCGCCAGCATCCCACCGTCGACGACGAGCTCGGTTCCCGTGCAATACGACGACTCGTCGGAGGCGAGGAAGACCGCCGCGCGCGCGACCTCGTCGGGACGTCCGATGCGGGGGATCGGGAGGCCGGCGAAGAAGTTCGGCGTGTCGACGCTGCCGAAGTCGTCGCCCCGGCCCATCGCCGTGTCGATACCGCCCGGACAGATCGCGTTCACGCGGATCTTGAGCGCGCCCAGCTCGAGCGCGGCGGTCTTGGTCATGCCGCGGATGGCGAACTTGCTCGACACGTACGCGGACAAGCCCGCCGTGCCCTGGAGGCCGCAGGTCGACGAGATGTTCACGATCGCCCCGCCGCCCTTCGCCGCCATGCCGGGAATCACCGCCTGCATGCCGAGCAGGCAGCCGAATTGGTTCACCTCGATCACGCGCCGATACTGGGCGAGCGTCATGCTCGCGATCGGGGCGATCAGCAAGACGCCCGCGTTGTTGACGAGCACGTCCGGGGCCCCGAAGCGCTCGGTCGCGGCCGCGACGAAGCCGCGCCAGCTGTCCTCGGAGCTCACGTCGTGGTGACGGTAGAGCGCCTGCGGCCCGATCGCGGCCGCGACCCGCTCGCCCTCGGCGTCGAGCACGTCGCCGAGCACGACCGCGGCCCCTTCGGCCGCGAAGAGCCGCGCCTCCGCCTCGCCCTGCCCGCGCGCGGCGCCGGTGATCAGCGCGACCTTTCCGTCGAGGCGTCCCATCGGCGTCAGTGTCCCGTCGCCGGAAAGAGGCGGATCTGGTCGGGAGCGAGGAAAGTGCCGGTACCGTACTGGCTCGCGAAGTGGAGCGTCCGAATGCGCCAGCCGTCGGCGCCGCGTATCCACGTATGGCTGTAGGTGCCGTAGAGGACGGCGTCGCTCGCGCTGCCGTCCGTTCGTTGCTGCACGTGCGTCGCGATCACCGGAACGCGTGTCCGGGCGGCGTCGCCGTCGACCTCGATCACCGGGATGCCGAGGTGATGCTGCGTCATCCGAAAGATCGCCATGGCGCGTCCGAGCCAGGCGGCGAGCTCGTCGCCCCGCAGCACGGCACCGCCGCCGACGGCGTAGTCGATCGTCGCGTCGGCAGTGAAGAGCGCGGCAACGCTCGCGAAGTCGCGCTCGTCGACACCGCGCGCGTAGCGTCCGAGCGCCTGCATGATTGCGTCGTGATCCGTCATGGGGGCCGCTGTACGAGGGCGCGTCCGACGTTGTCAAGCGCGGGACGCCTGATGGACATGCGCGGCGGCGGCGCACCCTGCGACGCGTCGACGGTTGACCCCGTGCGCCTCACGGGGCACTCTCGCGGCTATTCGAAGCCACGTCGGAGGAGTCCATGCGCATCGTCGTCGATCACGATCTCTGTGAAGGCAACGCCGTCTGTGTCCGGGTCGCGCCCGAAATTTTCGCGGTCGGCGACGACGATCAGGCCCGCGTGCTGATCGAGAATCCCCCCGCGTCGCAACGGACCAACATCGAAGCCGCGGTCGCGCGCTGTCCGCGGCAGGCGCTGGCGCTGCGCGACGACTGAGCGGAGCCTGCACGCTCGCGTGCGAAAGGAGCCAGCATGCGTCGGACGGTGGGATTGTTTCTCTGTACGGTGGTCGCCGCCGCGGCGATCCCGGGATGCGTGGTCGATCCCTACTACCACGACCGGCATCACGGCCACGTTTCGGGCGACTATGGCCGTCCCCACGACGACGACGATTTCTACGGGCAATCGCCGCGTCACCGGGACGACGATCGGAACGACTACCGGCTGCCGACCCTCGTGTGCGCGAGCAAGAACGGTCGCGCCACTCGCTGTCGCACCGATTTTCGCATCGAGCGTGCCGAGATCGACAAGCGCTATTCCGGCTCGCCCTGCGAGTACGGGCGCAGCTGGGGATACGACGGCAACGAGGTCTGGGTCGATCGCGGTTGCCGGGCGCGCTTCGTACTGACCCCGGCAGGCCGGTGGCGGTAGTCGCGGAGCGCCGGGACCGGCCCGGATCGGCCTCGTTCAGAGCGTGACGCCGCCGGGGTGGAGCTTCGGGCACGCGAGGCCGATGCGCCGGAACATCTCCCACATCCAGACGAGCGCGGGGTGGAACAACGGCTTGCCGCTCGTCATGAAAGCGCAGCTGACCTCGCGTTCGGGGTCGGCCCAGGCGACCACGTTGGTGAGGCCGAGGTGGCCGAAGGCGTGGCTGGTGTCGGGTCCGTAGAAGCTCAGGTAGTCGCCGCCGAGCATGAAGCCGGCGCCGTAGCGGAGCGGGAAGCCGAGCGTGAAGTCGAATTCGAGGTAGCTCTGCTCGCCGGTCGCACGCCGGACCGTACGGGGATCGAACACGCGTGCGCCATCGAGCGTGCCGCCGCGCAGCAGCATCTCGTAGAACCGGCAGAGCTCGTCGGCGGTCGCGACCATGCTCGCCGCCGGGATGATCCCGCACAGAAAGCGCGGATCGTTGGAGAGCTCGACCGCGCGCTCGAAGTCGACCCCGAGCGTCCGTCGCAAGATCATCGACACCGGCGGCAGCACCGGGAAGCCCGTGAAGTAGTTCACGGCCACGTGGCCGAGGTCGGCCTCGTCGATCCCGTAGCGCATCCACCGCAAGCCGAGCGGCCGCCGCAGCGCCTCGTCGTGCAGCGCACGGATACTGCCGCCGGTCACCCGCCGCACGATCTCGCCGAGGATGAAGCCGCCCGTGATGGCGTGGTAGGCGAGCTGGCGTCCCGGGCGCGAGCTCAGCGGCATCGCCCCGAGCACCTGCACGACCCGATCGGGATCGCCGAGCAGATCGAGGTCCATCGCCTCGGGCGGCGGACTCGGCAAGCCGGCGCGATGCGCGAGCACGTGGCGGATCGTGATCCAGCGCTTGCTCTCGACGCCGAACTCCGGGATGTACTCGCTGACGCGATCGTCGATGCGGAGCAGATTTCGCTCGTCGAGCAAGTGCACGACCATCGCCGTCACCGCCTTGGTCGCGGACAGCATCCCGAACGGCGTGTCGGGAGTGGCGAGCAGCTTCGGACCGTCGGGACGATCGTGCGGACCGTTGCCATGCGAGTGGCCGAGCGCGCGATCGAGCAGGACGCGGCCGCGGTGCCGCACGCACAGCGCGAGGGCCGGATGGATGCCGCTCTGGTAGATCCGTTCCGCCGCCTCCCAGATGCGGTCGACCGCCGTCGGATCGACGCCGATCTCGCGCGGCGACACCTCGGCGCCGGGCCGAACGGTGGTCACGGAGGCCAACGAGCGTGGGACGCGGGAGCGGGTGACGATCGGGCAGAGCACGCAGGGCGATCGTAGCCGGGATCCGGCGCACGCGCAGGACGGAAACCGACGCCGCGGTTGCCTCTCGAATTAGAACATGTTCTACTTCCGCCGCCTTCGACCGGCGGTGCGACGCGCGCGTGCCGCCGGCCGTCTCCCCACCGCGCGCAACTGCGTTCACCTCGGGAGGATCCGTCGCATGCGCCTCGGCTTGATGCTCGGCTATTGGATGCCGGATCCCTGGGACCCGACGGAGCTCGTGCTCGAGGCGGAGCGTCTCGGATACGACTCGGCGTGGACCGCGGAAGCGTACGGCTCCGACGTGTTCTCGCCGCTCTGCTGGATCGGCGCGAAGACGAGCCGGATCAAGCTCGGTACGGGCATCATGCAGATGGCGGCCCGCACGCCCGCCTGCGTCGCGATGACGGCGGCGACGATCGATCACCTCACCAACGGGCGCTTGATCCTCGGCGTCGGCGTATCGGGTCCCCAGGTCGTCGAAGGGTGGTACGGCCAACCGTTCCCGAAGCCGATGGGGCGGACGCGCGAGTTCTTCGACCTCGTGCGCACGATGCTGCGCCGCGAAGGGCCGGTGACGTTCCAGGGCGAGCACTACCAGCTGCCGCTTCAGGGCGGCGCCCATCTCGGCAAGCCGCTGAAGCTCATCATCCACCCGCGCCGCGCCGACGTCCCGATCTATCTCGGCGCCGAGGGTCCGAAGAACGTCGCGCTCGCGACCGAGATCGCGGACGGCTGGCTGCCGCTCTTCTACTCGCCGTTCCGGCAAGAGGTCTACGCCGAGTCGCTTCGCAACCTGAAGCCCGGGTTCGACGTCGCCTGCCCGGTCACGGTCGTGATCGCCGACGATCTCGAGCAGGCACTGATCCCGATCAAGTGGATGCTCGCCTTCTACATCGGCGGCATGGGCGCCGCCTCCAAGAACTTCCACCTGAACCTGATCGGCCGCCTCGGCTTCGAGGAAGCGGCGATGAAGGTGCAGCAGCTCTTCCTCGACGGCAAACGGGCCGAGGCCGCGGCCGCCGTGCCGGACGCGCTCGCCGACGAGATCTCCCTCGCGGGTCCGCCCGCCCGCATCCGCGACCGGCTGCAAGCGTGGCGCGACAGCCCCGTCACGACGATCCTCGCCGGCACCCGCGACGCCACCACCCTGCGACTGCTGGCCGAAGCCGCCGCCAGATGATCTCGACCTTCACCCCGAAAGGATCGCACCTGCGATGAGTGAACTCGGATTCTGGAAGCTCGCGACCGCCCATCCCGACAACGTGGCGCTCGTCACCCCTGACGGCACCCGCATCACCGCCGGCGAGCTGCTCGCCGCGCTCGAACCGCCTGGTGCACGGCCTGCGCGCGCTCGGCCTCACGCAGGGCGACTGCGTCGCCACGCTGCTGCCGAACGGCGGCGCCGATGATCGAGCTCTACCTCGCCGCCGACGCAGGCGGGCCTGGTACCTCGTCCCCATCAACCATCACCTCACCGCGGCCCGAGATCGGCTACATCCTCGCCGACTCCGAGCGCGAAGGCGTTCGTCGGCGACGCGCGCTTCGGCGAGTCGCGTGCCGCGGCGCCGCGGAGGCGACGGCCTGCCGCCGACGGCGCTGCTTCGCGGTCGGCGCCATCGCCGGCTTTCGCGCCTACGCCGAGCTCAGCGCCGGGCAGCCGACGCCGCTGCCCGCGGATCGCGCCGCCGGGCAGGTGATGAACTACACCTCGGGCACGACCGGCCGCCCGAAGGGCGTGCGCCGGGCGCTGACGCCGTTCGATCCCGACACCGTGTTCTCGATGTTCGCCATGTTCCTCGGCATGTTCGGCATCACGCCGGAGGACGACAACGTCCACCTCACCGGCTCGCCGCTGTATCACACCGCCGTGCTGGTCTTCGCCGGCTGCTCGCTGCACTACGGCCACACGCGTCGTGCTGATGGACAAGTGGACGCCGGAGGCTGCCTGGAGGCGATCCAGCGCTACCGGGTCACCACCAGCCACATGGTGCCGACGCAGTTCCACCGCCTGCTGGCGCTGCCCGGAGGAGGTGAAGGCGCGCTACGACGTCTCGTCGCTGCGCCACATGGTCCACGCCGCGGCGCCCTGCCCGATCGACGTGAAGCGGCGCATGCTCGCAGTGGTGGGGGCCGGTGATCTACGAGTACTACGCGGCCAGCGAAGGCGGCGGCACGCTGGTCACGCCGGAGGAGTGGCTCGAGCATCCCGGCACCGTCGGCCGCGCCTGGCCGAGCTCCGAGATCCGCATCCTCGACGACGGCGGCGACGGACTGCGCCGACCGGGACGCCGGGCACGGTGTACATGGAGCTCGGCGTCGCAGGACTTCGAGTACCACAAGGACAAGGAGAAGACCGAGGCGAACCGGCGCGACGGCTTCTTCACCGTCGGCGACGTCGGCTACCTCAACGACGACGGCTACCTGTTCCTCTGCGACCGCAAGATCGACATGATCATCTCCGGCGGCGTCAACATCTACCCGAGCGAGGTCGAGTCGGTGCTGCTCAAGCATCCCGAAGGTCGGCGACGCCGCGGTCTTCGGCATTCCCGACGAAGACTGGGGCGAAGAGGTGAAGGCGGTGATCGAGCCGGCGCGCCGGGCGTCGACGCCGGTCGCCGGCGCTGGCGGACGAGATCCTCGCCTTCTGCCTGAGAGAACTCGCCAAGTACAAGTGCCCGCAAGTCGATCGACTTCATGCCCGAGCATGCCGCGCGACCCGAACGGCAAGCTCTACAAGCGCAAGCTGCGCGACCCGTACTGGGCAGGACGCGAACGAGCGATCTGAACATCGGCCTGAACCTCCCGGTCATGGCGCCGGGACTCGATCGCGACCTCCTGCAGGCGTGGTGCCGCGGCATCGACGAGGGACCGTTCTCGAGTCTCGCCGTCGGCGAGCGCATCAACTTTGCGAATCCGGAGATCACCGTCACGCTCTCCGCCGCCGCGGCATGGACGACGCGCGTCCCCCTCTTCTACAACGTGCTCGTCCTGCCGATGCATCCGGAGGCGCGCGCGGCGAAGCAGATCGCGACGCTCGACGTGCTCTCGCAGGGACGCGTCGTGCTCGGCGTCGGTGTCGGTGCGCGGGAGGACGATTATGCGGCCGTCGGCGCCCCCTTTGCGGGACGCCTCGCCAGGCTCGAGCGCCAGGTCGTTCGCATGCGCGAGCTCTGGGCGGGTGCGTTCGCGGACGGGGCGGATGCACCGATCGAGCCGAGGTGCGTGCAGCCGGGTGGCCCCAAGGTGTTGCTGGGCGCGCTCTTCCCGCGCGCCATCACTCGGGCCGCGCACTTCGCCGACGGCATCCTCGGATTCTCGTTCACGCTCGCGCGCGAGGAGCTGGACTACGCCTTCGACGGAGCGCGGGCCGCGTGGAAGGCGGCCGGGCGGGCGGAGCCGCCCCGGCTGGTCACGGGGTGCTGGTTCGCGCTCGGACCCGGCGGGCGGGAACGGATGCAGGCCTATCTCGGGCGCTACCTGAGCTTCCTCGGCCCGAGCGCCGCGGGACTCATCCCGCTCGTGCCGACCGTCGACGCGCAGGGTCTCCGCGACGCCGTCGCCCGCGCCCGCGACGCCGGTGCCGACGAGCTCGTCCTGGCGCCGACCACGCTCGACCCCGACGAGATCGCGCGCGTCGAGGATCTGCTCTTCTGAGGTCGGACCGTGCGTGCGATCGTTCCCGAGACCGCGGCCCGATCAGAACGTCGGAGACGCCAACACGTAGGCACTCATCGGCAGCGTCTCGAAGCGCGCGAAGTCGATGAAGCGTTCGCAGCTCGCCACCATGCGATGTTGTTGCACGGCGAGCTCGGCCGGCGTCGTCGCCTTGTAGAAGCGCATCGGGTCGCTGGCCGCGGCGGCCGGGAACGCCTCCTCCACGATCGCCACCCAGGGCGGCGCATCCGGCGTGAGGGCGCGCACCAGGACGTTTTGGCGGTAGAAAAACGTCCGCTGGGTCTCGAGCGCGGTCGCGGTGTGGTCGGCCTGCCAATGCTCGAGCCAGGTCGCGTAGTCGAGGGCGTCCGGCTTCTCGAGGAAGGCCACGGTGTAGAGTCCCGGCAAGCGCTCCCCGAGGACGACCGGCTCGGCGGTGTTCCGCAGCGGCACCGATTCGAGCGCGAGCCAACCGGCGACGCGCGGCATGACGCTCCGGAGCGCCGTCTCGAGGGGCGCGCGCGCACCGGCCGAATCCACCCACAGCGACACCACCGCGGTCGGATCGCGGCGGGCGATGCGGAGGCCAGGGACCGCGCGCTCGTCGGCCAAGAGCATGGCGACGCCGCGCGCCCCGCCCGCGACGAGCGCCTCCGCCGCGGGGCCGAGCATGCGGTCGCGAAAGGCGCCGGACGCCGCATCGTCCGGCTTCCAGCCCACGTAGACCAGTTTTTCCACGCGCCTCGTATAGGCCGGCGGCCGACGCCCCGGCAACGGAGGTTTCATGTCCTCGACCATTGACGTCGCCGCCTCGGACGTACGCGACGCCCACGAGGTGGGCCACTGGGATCGCGCAGCCGACGTCGTCGTCGTCGGCTTCGGCTGCGCGGGTGCGTGCGCCGCGATCGAGGCCGCAGAGGCCGGCGCCGACACGCTCGTCGTCGAGCGCGCCGGAGGCGGGGGCGGCACGTCGGCCATGGCGGGCGGTCTCATCTATCTGGGCGGCGGTACGCCGGTGCAGGAAGCCTGCGGCTACCACGACACCGCCGACGCGATGTTCACCTTCCTGATGGCAGCCTGCGGGCCTGCCCCGGACGAGGCGAAGGTCCGCGTGTATTGCGAGGAGAGCGTCGCCCATTTCCATTGGCTCGAGGCGCACGGCGTGCCCTTCAAGCGCAGCTTCTACCCGGAACCCTCGATGGAGCCGCCGACCGATGACTGCCTCGTGTTCTCCGGCGGCGAAGATGCCCATCCCTTCGATCGGCTGACGCCGCCCGTCCCACGCGCGCACAAGCCGCAACATCCGAATGCGGCCGGAGGGTTTCTCATGCAGCGGCTCGTGGCCGCGACCGAGCGCAGCGGCGCCAAGGTCGTGACGGATGCGCGCGTCGACACGCTCGTGGTCGAGCGCGACGGCCGCGTCGCGGGAATCGTCGTCCGCCACGCCGGCCGCGACGAGCTCGTGCGGGCCCGCCGCGGCGTCGTGCTCGCCGCGGGCGGCTTCGTCCAGAACGACGACATGCTGCGCCGCCACAGTCCGCTGCTGCAACGCTGCAGCTTTCGGCTCGGCGTCGAGGGCGACGACGGTCGCGCCATTCGCATGGCGATGGGCGCCGGCGCCGACGTCGCTCGCATGCACGCCGGCGAGGTCGCGGTACCGATCACTCCGCCGCGCCGACTGATCCGCGGGATTCTCGTCACGGCGGCCGGCCAGCGCTTCATCAACGAGGATGCCTACTACGGACGGGTCGGACAGGAAGGCCTCTTTCGCCACGGTGGCCGCATGTTCCTGATCGTCGACACCGCCATCTACGAACGCAACCTGGCAGGCTTCGAGGCGCACTACGTCGAGGACACCATCGCCGATCTCGAGCGCGCGGCCGGCTTTCCGGAGGGCAGCCTGCAGCGCACGGTCGAGCTCTACAACCGACACGCGGCCGTCGGAGCGGATCCGCTCTTCCACAAGCACCCCCGCTTCCTGCAGCCGCTCACGGAAGCGCCCTACGCCGCCATCGACTGCAGCACCGACAAGGTCCTGTGGGCGACGTTCACGCTCGGCGGCCTGCGCACCGCGCCGACGAGCGCGGTGCTGCGTCCCGACGCTCAGATCGTCCCGGGCCTCTTCGCCGCCGGCCGCACCACCAACGGCATCGCCGCCGAAGGATACGTGAGCGGCATCTCCATCGGCGACGGCACGTTCTTCGGGCGCGCCGCGGGCCGAAGCGCTGCGGCCGTGCCGCACAATCGGTGAGCGGCGAGCGGAGGAACACCGAGCGGCAGGATGCCACGGTGCAGTTCGAGCGCCCCCCAGGCCCTCGAGCAAATCGCAGATCGACGATCGTCTCGCCGCGCTCGATGCGGCCCGCGCAACCACCGCACGGCAGGAGCCCTATCGGACGCCGGTCGCCCGACAGCGCTGCCTTCGCGGCTCGACGCCGCAACGGCGTTCACCGTCGTCGTCGGTAGGAACGTGGGTGTCGGTAGGAACTATCAGCACCCGGTTGACGCAACCTGACCTTCTCGGACCTGCGAACCTTCCCCCGAACGTCTTCCCTATTCTCTGACGACGGGTCCACCCCCTCGGGCGCATCGTCGCCTCCAGCGCTATGCTCGCTCCCGACGTCTTGCTGGCCTCGATCGTTCCGCTCCCGGGACGATCGTTCTAGGGGTGGCTCGGAAACACGCTCGGATGGAGCTGCGTGCTGACGACGGTGATCGCCTTGGTGTGGGCGTTCGGAACGAGGAGGCTCGCGGACGCTCAGAGCGAGCAGTCGAACAACGATGCGGGGTCGTTGCTGTAGCAAACGGCAGTACACGCGCGAACCTCCGGTAGCGGACTTCTGTCAACTGGCCGGAGCGAAAAGCCCGCTACAACCGCCCATCACCGTAGCCCGTGCGGCCGCGACACTGACCAGCTCGAGCCGGGTTTTCACTCTCAGCTGCGATCGCGACGAATGACAATTTCGACGCGGCGGTTCTTCTGCCGCCCCTCGGGATCATCGCTGCCGTCCGGCTTCTGGTTCGGAACCTTTGGAACCGTCGCGCCGAGGCCACGGGTTGTGATGCGAGCGGCTGGGACCCTGCTCTCACGCACGAGCCAACTCTTGACCGAGGCGGCGCGCGCCTCCGAGAGCTTGAGATTGTAGCCTGCGGTCCCCTTGGCATCGGTGTGCCCTTCGATGGCGACGGGACCAGGCGTGCCGGCAACGACCGTACCGAGCTTACGCAAGCTCTCGACCGCGTCGGGACGGAGGTCCGCCTTGTCGAAGTCGAAGAGCACGTCGGCGGCAAGCTCGATGCGGATCTCCTGCACCGTCACCGTGGCGCCAAGATCGCGAAGCGCGCCCTCGACCCCGAGGGTGACGCCGACGACATCGAGGACCTTGCCCTGGATGTCGAGCACCTTGCCGGCACCGGCCGCTGGCGCCGCCGCGTCGGGCTCCTCGGCATGCAGCGGCGACGGCGCGAGGAGCGCCCACACTGCCGCCACGCTCACGGCCGCACGAACGAGCCGCTGCATGTTCACGAGTCCGTGATCGGGACGTCGTCGAGCGGCGGAGCCAGCGGAGTGTAGACGTTGACGGCCTTCACTTCCGCGGGCGGCGCGGGATATTTGGCCCACCACGTGTAAGCGCCGTTCGCCGGGATCTCCACGTCGATCCCCCCAACGTTGTCGGCCTCCGGTGCAAGCGGCGTCTTCTCCGTGTCGCGCAGGATGAAAAACTTCTTGCTGCCAGCGGTCAGGTAGTACTCGTCGTAGTTCCGTCGCTTGATCAGTTCGACACGGGTTTTTCCCTCCCCCGTGTTCCGCAAGCGAATCTTGAGCGTGAGCACCCCCTCTTTGCGCTTGCACTCGGTGACGTCGGCGATTACCCCCGCCATGTTGGTGTCGGAGGACGCCAACGGGGCGCCTGGCTCGGCTTTCGCCGAGCCGACGAGGACGAGTAGCGCGAGGGCGAGAACGGGGCCGACACGTAAGAGCGCGACTAACATGGGTCCCTCCTTTCGAGGTAGCGCCCTTCTCGCTCCGCCCAAACGGGAAGTCCAGGGACTTTGAACCGCTGCACCCTCACCGGGGTTTCCGAAGGCGACCCTCCGCAGCGCCGACTTCGATCGTGCCTTCCACGACGGCCGCCTTTCATGGATGCGAGCGCTTTCCCTGCTCCCGGTGCTCGACCGTACGACCGCGCCGGCATGGATCGCACGGGCGGAGTCCGTGACCGTCCGCCGCCTCTGCGCACGGCCGTCTGCGCGGCGCATCATCTCCACGGCCTCCACGACGGCACGATCCGCGCGTCCGGTATCGCGCCGCACGCGATTGAATGGCAGCTCGGCGTCTGTCCCGGGGGGCTAGTAAATGATGACCGAGCGCGCGACCTCGCCCTTCTCCATCGCCTCGAACGCCGCGTTCACGTCCTCGAGCTTGATCTTCTTCGAGACCAGCTCGTCGATCTTGAGACGCTTCTGCATGTAGAGGTCGATCAGGAGCGGCATGTCGCGGCGCACGTTGGCGGAGCCGTAGAGGCAGCCGAGCAACGACTTCTCCTCGAGCGACAGCATCATCCCCGGGATCGTGACGTCCTGCCCCATCGGAACGACGCCCACGACGACGACTGCACCGCCGCGCTTGAGCGAGAGATAGGCCTGCATAATGAGGGCCGGCGCGCCCACGACCTCGAAGGCGTAGTCGACGCCGAGCCCGCCCGTCAGCTCCTTGATGGCGCTCGGCGCATCCGCGTTATCCGTGGCGTTCACGACGTCGGTCGCGCCGAATTGCTGCGCGAGCTTGAGCTTCGACGGGGCGAGGTCGACGGCGATGATCCGTGCCGCGCCCGCGAGCGCCGCGCCCTGGATGACGTTCAAGCCGACGCCGCCGCAGCCGAAGACGGCGACGGTCTGACCGGGACGGACCTTCGCGGTGTTGATGGCGGCGCCGACGCCCGTCATGACGCCGCAGCCGACGAGGCACGCCACCTCGAGCGGCACGTCGTCGCGCACCTTGATCGCGGAGGTCG
This sequence comes from uncultured delta proteobacterium, assembly GCA_963774015.1. Classification (GTDB taxonomy): domain Bacteria; phylum Desulfobacterota; class Binatia; order UTPRO1; family UTPRO1; genus UTPRO1. The sequence goes on along the minus strand of CAVZDH010000007.1, from coordinate 1,093,485 downwards.
CGCGCACGATCGTGTGGTCGGCGAACGACCCGACGCCGGCCATGCGCGATACGTCGATGCCGCCCATCTCGAACACCGCCTCTTGGCCCAGCATCGCCGACTGGATCGCCTGCTCGCAGAGATGCGTCCGCTCGTTCGTGCAGTAATGGCAGCGGCCGCAATTCGCGACCCACGCGAGGACGACGTGATCGCCGGGCTTCAAGTCGCTGACACCCTTGCCGACCTCTTCGACGATGCCCGCGCCCTCGTGGCCGAGCACGACCGGCGGCGGGACGGGGAGCTTCGCCTGCACGACCGACAGGTCCGAGTGGCAGACGCCGCTCGCGACCAGCTTGACGACGATCTCGCCCTCGCGAAGCGGCTTCAGCTTGAGCGACTCGATCTTGAGCGGCTCCATGAAATTGTGCATGACGGCGCCTTTGACCATGTGACGATTCCTCCCGAATGAGTTTGCCGGCGACGGCGTGTGTGGAAGCGCTTTCCCTACACGATGCGCTCCGGTTTACAAAGACACCTCGCATCCTTTACGAGACTCCGTTCGTGATCCCCGCGCACCAAACCGTGAGCTTCGGCGGCCATGCCGGCATGACGCTTGCCGGCGACGCCTGGGGCGATCCGAGCGCGGCACCCGTGCTCTTGCTGCCGGGCGGCGGGCAGACGCGGCATTCGTGGCGCGGCACGGGCCGCGCGATCGCCCGGGCCGGCTGGTACGCGATCTCGCTCGACGCGCGCGGGCACGGTGACAGCGCCTGGGCGCCCGACGGCGACTACACCATTGATGCCTTCGCGGCCGACCTGCGCGCCGTCGCCGCGACGCTCGACCGTCCTCCCGTGATCGTCGGTGCGTCCCTCGGCGGCATCACCGCGATGGTCGTCGAGGGCGAGACGCCCGGCGTCGCGTCCGCGGTCGTGCTCGTCGACGTCGCGGCGAAGATCGAGATCGCCGGGGCCGAACGCGTCCGCGCCTTCATGGGCGCGTTTCCCGAAGGATTCGCGAGCCTCGAGGAGGCCGCGGACGTCGTCGCGGCCTACCTGCCGCACCGGCCGCGCCCACGCCGGCTCGGCGGCCTCACCAAGAGCCTCCGCCAAGGCCCCGACGGGCGATGGCGCTGGCATTGGGATCCCCGCTTCCTCGGCGGCGCGCGACCGCCGTCGGACGTCGCGAACCCCCCGCGGCTCGCCGCCGCGGCGCGCGGCCTCACGGTGCCGACGCTGCTCGTGCGAGGCCGGCAGAGCGACGTGCTCTCCGAGGAAGGCGCGGAGGATTTCCTTCGGCTGGTGCCGCACGCGCGCTATGTCGACGTCTCGGAGGCAGGCCACATGGTCGCGGGCGATCGCAACGACCTCTTCACCGACGCCGTGGTCGATTTCCTCGCGGGGCTCACCCGGGACACCTGAACGCGGCCGCCGCCGCCGGAGACTGCATGCGACGAATGTTCGGCATCTTGCTTTTGCTCGTGGTCGTGGTGATCGCCGCGTGGGCCCTCCGGCTGCTCTGGCTCGCAGGGACCTTTCGGCGCATCCAGCCGCACTTCGCCGGCACCTGCCATCTCGTCCGTGGTCCGGTCGGCCCCGAGGACATCACCATTCATCCCCGCACGGGCATCGCCTACGTCTCCGCCACCGACCGACGCGCCGCGCGCCAGGGTCGACCCGTACCCGGCGCGATCTGGGCCTACGATCTGAACGCCGCCGATCCTGTTCCGGTGAATCTCACGCCCAATGCCGACGCTCGCTTCCAACCGCACGGGATCAGCCTGTGGGCGGGACCCGACGGGCGCGACGCGCTCTTCGTCGTGAATCATCCCGCCGACGGTGACACGCCGGCGCCGCACGCCATCGAGATCTTCGACGTCACCGAGCACGGCCTCTTACATCGCGCGACGCTCACCGACCCGCTGCTCGTCATGCCGAACGACGTGGTGGCCGTCGGGCTCGATCGCTTCTACGTGACGAACACGCACGGCCATCCCCCCGGGACGATGCAGACCATCGAGACCTATCTGCAGCTCGCGGACGCGCAGGTCGTCTTCTACGGCCCGGGCGGCTTCCGGCCGGCGATCAAGAACCTCGTGTTTCCGAACGGCATCAACGTGAGCCCGGACGGCAAGACGCTCTACGTCGCGTCGACGACGGGTCGCAGCGTTCGCGTCTACGACCGCGACCCCGCGACCGAGGCCCTCCGGTTCCGGCGCGCCATTCCGCTCGGCAGCGGTCCCGACAACATCGAGATCGACGAGCACGGCGCGCTCTGGATCGGCGCGCACCCGAAGCTCCTGCGCATCGAAGCGCATCGGGACGACCCCGCGACGCCGTCGCCGTCGCAGGTGCTGCGCGTGACGCCCGCGGGCGCGGTCGACGAGGTCTATCTCGACGACGGCACCACCCTTTCGGGCTCGAGCGTCGCCGCGGTCCGCGGCAACCGCCTGCTCATCGGCGAGATCTTCGACGAGGGGTTTCTCGACTGCACCCTGCCGCACGGCGAGGCCCCGTAACTGGCCACGCCGAGGAAAGTGCAACACGTTTCATTTTCGTCGGCGCGGTGCTAGAGAGGCCCCGGACCTCACGCCGTGCTCTCCTCCCCCACCATCGTGCTCGACCCGAGGCTCGCTCGTGGCCGATAAGCGGGCGTCGCTCCGCGACGTCGTGGCCGAGCTTCGCGACGGCATGACGATCGGCATCGGCGGCTGGGGTGCGCGCAGGAAGCCGATGGCGCTCGTGCGCGAGATCCTGCGCTCGCCGCTCCGCGATCTCACGATCGTATCCTACGGTGGCCCCGACGTCGGGCTCCTCTGCGCCGCCGGCAAGATCCGGAAGCTCGTGTTCGGCTTCGTCTCGCTCGACCTGATTCCGCTCGACCCGCATTTTCGTGCCGCGCGCCAGGCCGGTGCGCTCGCGGTGATGGAGCTCGACGAGGGCATGATCCAGTGGGGACTCCGTGCGGCGATGTTGCGGCTCCCCTTTCTCCCGACGCGCGCCGGTCTCGCGACCGACGTCGAGCGACTCCATCCCGAGCTCGCGACCGTCGTGTCGCCGTACGCGGGCGGCGAGCGCCTGCTCGCGATGCCCGCCCTCGCGCTCGACGCGGCCCTGGTGCACGTCGATTGCGCCGACGCGCGCGGCAACGCCCAGATCCTCGGGCCCGACCCGTATTTCGACGAGCTCTTCTGCGGTGCCGCCCGCAAGCGCTACGTCACCTGCGAGCGGCTCGTCGCGACCCGCGACTTCGCCGCCCGCGGCTGCGTCCACACCTTGGTGCTCGATCGCGGCCTGGTCGACGCGGTCGTGGAAGCGCCCTTCGGCGCCCACCCGACCGCGTGTACGCCCGGCTACGGCATCGACCTCGAGCACCTCAAGGTCTACGGCGCGGCGACCGCGCCCGCGGCGTGGTCCGAGTATCGCGCTCGCTTCGTCGACGTCGATGCCGCGGCCTATCTGGCGGCGGTCGGCGGCGCCGAGCGCGTCGCTGCCATTCCGTCGCCCATCTTCTGAACCGCATGCCGACCGTCGACCATACGCTCGCCGAGCTCTGCATCACGGCATCCGCCGAGGCCTGGCGCGATGCGGGCGAGGTGCTCGCGTCCGGGCTCGGGCTGGTGCCCCGCCTCGCCGCCGGTCTCGCCAAGCTCACCTTCAGCCCCGACCTCTTGATGACGGACGGCGAGGCGTTCCTCGTCGCCGAGCCCGTGCCCGTGGGAAAGCGCGGGGACTACCAGCTGCAGATCGAAGGTTGGATGCCCTTCCGCAAGGTGTTCGAGGTGCTGTGGAGCGGACGGCGCCATGCCATGACGATGCCGACCCAGATCGATCGCTTCGGTGCGATCAACATCAGCTACATCGGCGGCACGTTCGCGAAGCCGAAGGTGCAGCTCCTCGGCGTGCGCGGCATCCCCGGAAACACGATCAACCATCCCTGCAGCTTCTTCGTCGCCGACCATGCGAAGCGAAGCTTCGTCGCGCGCGTCGACATGGCGTCGGGCGCGGGCTACGACCCGACGCGCTGGCAGCCCGGCGTGCGGCGCGCGTTCCACGACCTCCGCCTGGTCGTGACGAACCTCGCGGTGCTCGACTTCGGCGCTCCCGATCACGCCATGCGTCTCCGATCACTCCATCCCGGCGTCACCGTCGAGCAGGTGGACGCGGCGACGGGCTTTCCGCTCGCGCGCTCCCCCGAGCTCGGCGAGACGCCGGTGCCGACCGCCGAGCAGCTGCGTCTCATCCGCACCGTTCTCGACCCGCACGATCTGCGGGCGACGGTCTTCAAGTAGGAGCTTGCCGTGCCCATACGCACCCACGTCGCCGACCGCATCGCGGAAGTGCTGCTCGATCACCCGCCCGTGAACGCCTTCGACAGCGCCGGATGGGAGGAGATCGCGCGCACGGTCATCACGGTCGGGAACGACCCGTCGGTGAGCGTGATTCTGCTCGCGGCCGAGGGACGCGGCTTTTGCGCCGGCGTCGACATCAAAGAGCTCGCCCGCGACTCGCGCCTCATCACCAGGGTGAACAGGGGCTGCTACGACGCCTTTGCCGCCATCCATGATTGTCCGCTGCCGGTGATCGCGGCGGCGCACGGGTTCGTGCTCGGGGGCGGCATCGGGCTGGTCGGCTCCTGCGACGTGATTCTCGCCTCCGACGATGCCACCTTCGGGCTCCCCGAGATCGACCGCGGCGCGCTCGGCGCCGCGTCGCATCTCTTGCGCATGTTCCCGATCCAGAAGGTCCGTCGGATGCTCTACACGGGCGAGCCGATCGGGGCCGCCGAGGCGTATCGTCTCGGCGCGCTCGAGGCGGTGGTGCCGCGCGCCGAGCTGCGCGCCGCGGCCCGCGCCCTCGCCGCCAAGATCGCCGCCAAGAGCCCGCGTGCCGTCCGGCTCGCCAAGGAGTCCTTGAACGGCATCGAGCTGCTCGACGTGAAGCGGAGCTACCGCTTCGAGCAAGGGTTCACGCTGGAGCTCTACACCTCCCCCGACTCGCAGGAAGCGCGCGATGCGTTCGTCGAGAAGCGCGACGCGACGTTCAAGGACCACGGCAAGTAGCGGGCGATGGACCTGACCTTCACGCCCGAGCAGGACGCCTTTCGCGCCGAGGCGCGCGCGTGGCTCGCCGCCCACGTGCCGGCGACGCCGCTCGCCTCGATGGACACCGCCGAAGGCTTCGCGCAGCACCGGGCATGGGAGCGCGAGCTGCACGACGGCGGCTACGCGATGGTGTCGTGGCCCGTCGCGTACGGGGGCCGCGGCTGCAACCTGATCCAGTGGCTGATCTTCGAGGAGGAGTATTGGGGCGCCGGTGCACCGGGGCGCGTCAACCAGAACGGCATCTTCCTGCTCGGGCCGACGCTCATGGAGTTCGGCACGCGCGGAGCAGAAGGCGCGCTACCTTCCGAGGATGGCGCGGAGCGAGGAGGTCTGGGCACAGGGCTGGTCGGAGCCGAACGCCGGCAGCGACATGGCGGCGATCCGGACGCGCGCGCACCTCGACGGCGACCACTACGTGCTGAACGGCCAGAAGACGTGGTGCTCCCGCGCCGCGTTCGCGGATTGGATCTTCTGCCTGGTCCGCACCGATCCGAAATCCGAACGGCACAAGGGCCTGAGCTTCATCCTGGTCCCACTCGACACTCCGGGCGTACGCGTCCGACCGATCCCGCAGCTCGACGGCGAGACCGGCTTCGCGGAGGTGTTCTTCGACGACGCACGCGTCCCGCGCGCCAATCGCCTCGGCGAGGAGCATCAAGGCTGGAAGATCGCGATGGCGACCGCCGGATTCGAGCGCGGCCTGATGCTGCGCAGCCCGGCGCGCTTCCAGGCCACGGCTCGGCGTCTCGCACGGCTGTGGCAGGCGCGCGGGGCGGATGCCGACCCGGCGCTGCGCGATCTCGTCGTGCGCGCCTGGATGGACGCCGAGGCGTACTCGCTCTCGACCTACGCGACGGCGTCGCGTCTCGTCGCCGGCGGCACGATCGGCGCCGAGGCGAGCCTGAACAAGATCTTCTGGTCGGAGATGGACCTCCGCATGCACGAAACGGCGCTCGCCCTCCTCGGAACGGACGCGGGCCTCCTGCCGCCCGCCGCCCCCGCCGAGGCCGCGGGATGGCTCGACGGCTTTCTCTTCTCCCTCGCCGGACCGATCTATGCCGGCACGAACGAGATCCAACGCAACGTCATCGCCGAGCGCGTGCTCGGCTTGCCCCGCGACTAGCCCGGATTAATCATGAATCGTCTGCTGCAAGCGCCGATCGCACGTCATCTCGGGCCGGGCTCGCCCCTCAATCCTCGACATACTGTCGAACCATGCCGGCGTCGTTCGGGCTTCCACGCGGCCCGATCAGACGCCCACTCGTCGCTTTCGCGACGACGACTCATGAATAATCCGGGCTAGGAGCCTGATCCGCGATGCACTTCGCCTTCGACGAGGAGCAGCTCCGGTTTCGCGACAGCGTGCGCGGCGTGCTCGAGCGGGTGTGTCCGCCGGCCGCCGTACGCACCGTCTGGGAGAGCCCGCATGCGCACGACGCCGGGCGCTGGCAGGCGCTCGCCGACCTCGGCGTGCTCGGCCTCCTGGTGCCCGAGCACGCGGGCGGGCTCGGCCTCGACGAGGTCGCGCTCGTGCTGCCGCTCGAGGAGACCGGCCGGGCCGCGCTGCCCGAGGCGGTCGTCGACGCGGCGGCCGTCGCCGCGCCGCTGCTCGCGGGGCTCGAGGATCGTGGCTTCGCCGATCCTTGGCTCGGCCGCATCGCCGCGGGCGAGAGCGTGGTCGCCGTCGGCTGCGCGCCGAATCCGTGGGTGCGCCACGCCGACGTCGCGGCGTTGGTCCTGCTCGCGCACGCCGACGAGATCCACGCCGTCCCGCACGCCGAGCTGAAGGCCGAGCGCCTGCCGCACCTCGACGGCGCACAGCGCCTCCACCGCCTCGCCTGGACGCCGGCGCCCCGCACGCGGGTCGCCGAGGGTGCGCACGCCCGTGCGCTGCTCGCGGCCGCCCTCGACCGCGGCGCGCTCGCGACCGCGGCGCAGCTCCTCGGCGTCGGCGCGCGCCTCATCGACGAGGCCGTCCGCTATGCGAAGCAACGCGAGCAGTTCGGACGTGCGATCGGGAGCTTCCAGGCCATCAAGCACGCGCTCGCGAGCGCGCAGGTGCGTCTCGAGTTCGCGCGGCCCGTCGTCCATCGCGCTGCGTTCGCCATCGCGCGCTCGCTCCCGCCCCGGAGCCGGGACGTCTCGCACGCGAAGGTGGTCGCCTCCGAGGCCGCGGCGCTCGCCGCGCGTACCGCGCTGCAGGTTCACGGCGCCATCGGCTACACTTGGGAGGTGGATCTGCACATCTGGATGAAGCGTGCCTGGGCGCTCGAGACGACGTGGGGCACGAGCAGCTGGCACCGCGCCCGCGTCGCGGCGGCGGTCCTCGCATCATGAGTCGAGCTCCGCAACGTCAGGAGGTACACCCGTGAAAGCCCGCGTATCCGCGCTCGCAAGCTGGTTCGATGCCACCCCCGAGCGCCCTCGTCTGATCGGCAGCCGTTGCCGCTCGTGTCGGAGCTACTTCTTTCCGAAGGAAGCCTTCCGTGCCGCAACCCGGCATGCGCGGCGACCGAGTTCGAAGACGTACCGCTGTCCGCGACGGGCACGCTCTGGTCGTTTACCGACAATCACTACCAACCGCCGGCGCCGTACGTGTCGCCGGAGCCGTTCGTACCGTACACGATCGCCGCCGTGGAGCTGGCCGACGAGAAGATGGTCGTGCTCGGTCAGCTCGCGAGCGGCGTCGCCACACGTCGACTGCAGGTCGGGATGCGCATGAAGCTCGTCGCGGAGACGCTCTACGCAGACGACAGCAAGGAATACGTGGTCTGGAAGTGGACCCCGGCGGAAGGGAGTCGCGCATGAGCAACGACAGGTCGCCGTCCTCGGCGTCGGCATGCATCCCTGGGGCAAGTGGGGCAAGAACTTCGTCGAGTACGGCGTCGCGGCCGCACGCGCGGCACTCGCGGATGCCGGGCTGGCGTGGAAGGACGTGCAGTTCGTCTCCGGCGGCGAGACCATCCGGAGCGGCTATCCCGGCTACGTCGCCGGCGCCTCGATCGCCCAGGCGCTCGGGTGGTCGGGGGCGCAAGTGACCAGCTGCTACGGCGCCTGCGCCGCCGGCTCGCAGGCGATCAGCGTCGCCCGCGCGCAGATCCTCGCCGGCTACTGCGACGTCGCGCTCGTCGTCGGTGCCGACACCACGCCCAAGGGATTCTTCGCGCCGCAGGCCGGCGAACGGTGGACGGATCCCGACTGGCTGCGCTTCCGGCTGCTCGGCGCCACCAACCCGGTCTACTTCGCCCTCTACGCTCGGCGCCGCATGGCGTCTACGGCGCCACCGATCGCGACTTCGCGAAGGTGAAGGTCAAGAACGCGAAGCACGGCGTCGACAATCCGAACGCGCGCTACCGGAAGCTCGTGACGGAGGAGGAGGTGCTCGCGTCGCCGATGGTGTCCGATCCGCTCCGGCTGCTGGAGATCTGCGCGACCAGCGACGGCGGTGCGGCCGTGGTCCTCTGCAGCATGGCGTTCGCCCGCAAACACGCGACGAGCCCCGTCACCATCGCGGCGATCTCGACCGTGACGCCACGCTATCCGAGCACCATCATCGAGATGCCGAACTTCGCGACCGACTCCGCCGCCGCGGTGCCGGCGCCGCCGGTGGCGTTTCGCGACTCGATCACGGCGGCGGCCTACACCCAGGCCGGCATCGGTCCCGAGGACGTCGACGTCGCGGAGGTGTACGACCTCTCCGCGGCGCTCGAGCTCGACTGGTACGAGAACATCGGCCTGTGCGACCCCGGCGACGCGGAAAAGCTCCTGAACGACGGCGTCACGACGATCGGCGGGCGCGTGCCCGTGAACCCGAGCGGTGGTCTCTCCTCCTTCGGCGAGGCGATTCCCGCCCAAGCGATCGCCCAGGTGTGCGAGCTCACGTGGCAGCTCCGCGGGCAGGCAACCGGCCGCCAGGTGGACGGTGCCAAGGTCGGGGTGACCGTGAACCAGGGCCTCTTCGGACACGGCTCCTCGGTGGTCCTGCAACGTTAGGAGGGGTATCGTCATCGGAGTGACATGAGCTCCGTCGGACCCTTACCCCCTTCCTCCGAGATCACCCCCGAGCGGCTGTACCTCCGCCGCCGCGAGTTCATCCGCAACGCCGCGGCCTTCGCCGCCACCAGCGCGACCGTCGGCAGCGGCCTGCTCTGGCTCATGGGCGGCGGCCGTGCCGAGTCGAAGGACGCGTCCCCGCAAACGACGGTGGCGGAGCCGTCGCCCGGGACGCCGGGTGCCGCGGGCGGCGAGCTCACGATCGCGCGCCGCGAGAACGACGCCGGCGACGAGCCTCCGACGCCCCTGCGCGACGTCACGAGCTACAACAACTTCTACGAATTCGGGCTCGACAAGAGCGATCCCGCGGAGAACGCCCATACGCTGCGGCCGCGTCCCTGGACCGTCGCCATCGAGGGCGAGGTGGCGAAGCCGCAGGTCGTCGACATCGACCGCCTCCTCGGCTGGTTTCCGCTGCAAGAGCGGGTCTATCGCATGCGCTGCGTGGAGGCATGGTCCATGGTCGTCCCCTGGGTGGGATTCCCGCTCGGCGACCTCCTGCAGCGGGTCGAGCCGACCTCCAAGGCGAAGTACGTCGCCTTCACGACCTTGCTCGACACCGAGCAAATGCCGGGACAACAACGACGCGTGCTCGACTGGCCCTACGTCGAGGGACTTCGCCTCGACGAGGCGATGCATCCGCTCGCCATCCTCGCGGTCGGACTCTACGGCAAGGTCCTGCCGAACCAGAACGGGGCGCCGCTCCGTCTCGTGGTCCCGTGGAAGTACGGCTTCAAGGGCATCAAGTCGATCGTGAAGATCCGTCTCACCGAGACCCAGCCCCCGACGACCTGGAACCGCGCGGCGCCCGACGAGTACGGCTTCTACGCGAACGTCAATCCGCTGGTCGATCACCCGCGCTGGAGCCAAGCCACGGAGCGGCGCATCGGCGACCTCCGCCGCCGCCCGACCCTTCCCTTCAACGGTTACGGCGAGCAGGTGGCGTCGCTCTACTCTGGCATGGATCTCCACCGCTACTTCTGACGATGGCGGCTCGTCGCCGACCCTACCCTTGGCTCGAGCCCGGCGTGCTCGTCGGCGCCCTCGTGCCGGTGGGGGCGCTGGCGATGCGCGCCGTGCGCGGAGAGCTCGGGGCGAATCCGATCGCGCAGGCCCTGAACCAGCTCGGCCTCCTTGCGCTGGTGCTGCTGGTCGCGGCCCTCGCCTGCACGCCGGCGAAGCTCGTCTTCGGCTGGACCTGGCCGCTCCGCCTTCGCCGCATGCTCGGCCTCCTCGCCTTCTTCTATGCGATGCTGCACGTCGCAACCTACGTCGGCCTCGATCAGGTGTTCGACTGGGCAGCAATCTGGAAGGACGTCACCAAGCGGAAGTTCATCTACGTCGGTGCCGCCGCCTTCGTGCTGCTCGTCCCGCTCGCGCTCACGTCCACCAACGCCTCCGTGCAGCGCCTCGGCTACGCGCGCTGGAAACGGCTGCACCGGCTCGCCTACCTCGCGCCGGCGCTGGGTGTCCTGCACTTCTTCTGGCGCGTGAAGAAGGACGCGACGGAGCCGTTGACCTACGGCGCCGTCCTCGCACTGCTGCTCGCCACGCGCCTGATCGCCGCGGTGCGCGCGCCCGCGCGCTGAGGCCGCGCGCTCAGTCGCCGCCGGCCGCACGCGGCCGCGGGCGATAGCGCCGCGCGACGCCGTGCAGCCGTTGCGTGCGGACCTGACGACGCGGCAGCCGTCGCGCGATCACGGGCGTCTCCCCACTATGGCCGAGCAACGCCCGCGCGAGCTCCGTCGCGTCGAGGTCGAGCGTCTCGCAGATGGCATGGAACGAGAACGACGCGTGCATGGCGTCGACCTCGCCCCGCATCCAGCGGGCCGCCTCCTCGGCCGCCGGATGCGAGCTGCCGCGGCGGAGATGGACGATCGCATTCATCAAGACCGCCAAGCGCAGACGCTTCTCGGGGCTCCCGCTGGCGTCGAGACCCGTCTGCTCGAAGTACTCGTGTGGTTCCGGTCCGTGGTCGCGCAGCGGATGACCGGCGCCCACTCTCCCTCCCGATCGGTGCATCTCCTCTCCCTCTCTCGCGGGCGGACGCCCGCTCGTCGTCGATTCCTCAGGGCAAACCGATGGCGCGCATATCGCGAAAGGGGGTCGGTGCGAATCGGTGTCGTTGGGTGTGCCTGGGCCTGCCGTGGCGGTGCGTGCCCACGTGGCGATACGACGACGGCGAGGGGACCGCAATGGCCCCCCGGCGCACGGCGTGCCTGGCGTCGCCGCGCGTTCTCCGTTACATCTTGCGAGCTTCACTCACCCACGGGAGGCTCCAATGGCAGAGGCCTACATCGTCGACGCAGTGCGCACCCCGGTCGGCCGCCGGCGCGGCGGCTTGGCGACCGTCCACCCGGCCGATCTCGGTGCGCACGTGCTCCGCGCCCTCGTCGACCGTACCGGCATCGATCCCGCCGCGGTGGAGGACGTGATCTTCGGCTGCGTGGACACCATCGGGCCGCAGGCGGGCGACGTCGCGCGCACCTGCTGGCTCGCGGCCGGCCTTCCGGACGTGGTTCCGGGTGTCACGGTCGATCGCCAGTGCGGCTCCGCCCAGCAAGCCGCGCACTTCGCCTTCCAGGGCGTGATGAGCGGCACCGCCGATCTCCTGGTCGCGGGCGGCGTGCAGAACATGAGCATGATCCCGATCTCGTCGTCGATGCTCGCGGGCGAGACCTACGGATTCGCCGATCCGTTCTCCACGTCCCAAGGTTGGCTCGACCGCTACGGGACTCAAGAGGTGTCGCAGTTCCGTGCCGCCGAGATGATCGCCGAGAGGTGGGACTGCACGCGCGAGGACATGGAGCGCTTCGCGCTCGAAAGTCATCGGCGCGCCCTCCACGCGATCGACGAGGGCCGCTTCGAACGCGAGATCGTGCCGCTCAACGGCGTCCGCGTCGACGAGGGGCCGCGCCGCGACACGTCGCTCGAGAAGATGGCGACCTTGAAGCCGCTGCGTGAAGGCGGCCGTCTCACCGCCGCCGTCTCCAGCCAGATCTCCGACGCGTCGGCCGCGCTCCTGGTCGCGTCCGCGCGGGCCGTCAAGGAGCACGGCTTGAAGCCGCGGGCACGCGTCCACCACATGAGCGTGCGCGGGGCCGACCCGGTGTGGATGCTGACCGCGCCCATCCCCGCGACGGCGCATGCGCTCACCAAGGCCGGCATGTCGAAAAACGACATCGACCTCGTCGAGATCAACGAGGCCTTCGCGTCGGTCGTGCTGGCGTGGCAGAAAGAGACCGGGTTCGACCCGGCGAAGGTGAACGTCAACGGCGGCGCCATCGCGCTCGGGCATCCGCTCGGCGCCACCGGCGCGCGCTTGATGACGACCCTCCTCTGCGAGCTCGAGCGTACCGGCGGCCGCTACGGGCTCCAGACCATGTGCGAAGGCGGCGGCCAGGCCAACGTCACGATCATCGAGCGGCTGTGAAGGCACGCCTCGTGGAGCGGCACTGACATGACCGGCATCTGCGAAGCTCGCGTCGTCATCGTGACCGGCGCCGGCCGCGGCATTGGTCGTGCCCACGCGCTTGCCTTCGCGGCCGAGGGTGCCAAGGTCGTCGTGAACGACATCGGCACCGCCCTCGACGGTCGCGGCGAAGCAACCACCGGACCCGCGGCCGAGGTCGTGGATGCGATCCGCGCCGCCGGGGGTGCGGCCGTCGCCAACGGCGACGACGTCGGCGACTGGGCCGGTGCCGGACGTCTCGTGCAGACGGCGCTCGCCGCCTTCGGGCGCCTCGACGTCGTGGTGAACAATGCCGGCTTCGTCCGGGATCGCATGTTCGTGAGCACGTCGGAGGAGGAATGGGACGCCGTCGTGCGCGTGCACCTGAAAGGCCACTTTTGCGTGGCCCGCCATGCCGCCGCACACTGGCGCGATCGCGCCAAAGCGGGCGAGAAGATCGACGCCCGCATCATCAACACGAGCTCGGGCGCAGGTCTCCAGGGCTCGATCGGGCAAGGCGCGTATTCCGCCGCGAAGGCGGCGATCGCCGCTCTCACCCTGGTCCAAGCGGCCGAGCTCCGCCGCTACGGCATCACCGCGAATGCGATCGCGCCCGCCGCCCGTACCCGCATGACCGAGACCGTCTTCGCGGAGATGATGGCGAAGCCTGCGAGCGGGTTCGACGCTATGGCACCCGAGAACGTGGCCCCGCTCGTCGTCTGGCTCGGGAGCTCCGCGGCGCGGGACGTGACCGGCCAGGTATTCGAGATCGCCGGCGGCAAGCTCAACGTCGCCGACGGCTGGCGGACGGGCGTCGGCATCGACAAAGGCGCGCGGTTCACGCCCGCCGAGCTCGGACCGATCGTGCGCGATCTCCTCTCGAAGGCCGTGCCTCCGCAGAAGGTCTACGGCACCTGACGCTCGTCGCATGAACTTCGCCCTCGACGACGACCAGCAACGCCTGCGCGAGACGGCAGGCGCGTTTCTCTCCGCACACGGCGACGCGAGCGCGGTCCGCGCGGCCATGGCGAGCGAGCGCGGATACGATCCGGTGCTCTGGCAGCGCATCGCGGGTGAGCTCGGCTGGCCGGCCGTCATCGTTCCCGAGGCGCACGGCGGCCTCGGGCTCGGGCAAGTCGAGCTCATGGTCTTGATGGAGGCGATGGGCGCCGCCCTGCTGTGCGCCCCCTTCTTCTCGACCGTGTGTCTGGCCGCGAACGCCCTCGCCCTCGGCGGCACCACGGACCAGCAAGCGGCGTGGCTCCCCGCCATCGCCGCAGGCAGGGCAACGGCAACCGTCGCCCATGCCGAATCCGACGGACGATGGGACGCCGACGGCGTACAAGCGATCGCCCGTCCCGACGCGCACGGCGTCGTGCTCACGGGACGAAAATCGTTCGTGGTCGACGGCCACACCGCCGATCTCTTGCTCGTCGCAGCTCGCGCGCCTGGGACGCGCGGCGAGGAAGGGATCCGACTCTACCTCGTCCCCGCGACGACCCCCGGCGTCGAGCGCCGCGTGCTTGCGACGATGGACCAGACTCGACGTCTCGCCGAGATCGTGCTCGACGACGTCCGCGTCCCCGGCGATGCCACGCTCGGCGGCGCCGCCGCTTCGGGCTGGCCGATGCTGGCGACGACCTTGCAGCTCGCGACGGTCGCACTCGCGGCCGAGCAGGTCGGCGGCGCCGAGCGCTGCCTCACGCTCGCCGTCGCCTATGCCGGCGAACGGATGCAGTTCGGGCGTCCGATCGGCTCGTTCCAGGCGATCAAGCACAAGTGCGCCGACATGCTGATGCGCGTCGAGGCGGCCCGATCGGCGACCTACTATGCCGCATGCGCCGCCGAGGAACGGTCCGCCGAGCTTCCGATCGCGGCTTCGCTCGCCAAGGCCTACTGCTCGGACGCCTACTTCCACTGCGCGGCCGATTGCCTGCAGATCCACGGTGGGGTCGGCTTCACGTGGGAATACGACGTCCACCTCTATTTCAAGCGCGCCAAATCGAGCGAATCGCTCCTGGGCGACGCCACACATCATCGCGAGCTCGTGGCCCGTCAGCTCACGCTCTGAGCCCCGCGCACCCGCGCTGGCACCTGCCGCGATCGGCGCAAAATCCGTAGCCGCGCGCGGTGGGTTCGTGCTACGCACGATCGACATCCCGCCGAGGAGGCTGCCCCCATGCCGTTGCACCGTCGCTCCCTGTCGTCGCTGATCGCGCTCCTGCTCCTGCTCCTGCTACTCCCCTCCTCGCCCTTCGCCGCATGTGGCGGGGACTGCGGCGGCGACCTTCAGGCCGTTCCGAAGACCGTCGAGAAGTTCGTGAAGGCGCGCTGGAAGGCGGACCTCGCGTGCGGCAAGAAAGCGAAGTCGATGTGCCCGGACGCCTGTCCCGTTCCCGACGGGAGCGCCGATCCCTACCTCCTCTCTTCGAGCTGCGCGGCGTTGATCGCCTGCAACCTCGATGCGCTCGCCAAAAGCGCCTACGACACGACCTGGGACGACAGCGGCGTCTGCGCGAGCGCCCCGGCGACGGCCTGCGGCAACGTGCGTGCCACGACCGCCGGGAAGCTCGTGTCGACCAAGCTCACGCGCCGCCGTACCAACAAGATGAACACGTTTCCCAAGGACCTCGCGAAGTGTCACGCCAAGATCGCCAAGGTGCCGGGCTGTGACTCCGCGCTCTGTGACGATGCCCCGGATTGGATCGATGGGATCTTCCCGCTGGGGATCTCGCCGACCGGCCATCAAAGCCTGCCGTTCACCGTTGCGAACGACGGCGAAGGCGTCGCGACGCTCACGCTCTCGACCATCGGCACGGATTGGGCCCTGAAGGACAGCGAGTCGGTCGTGGTCTCGTACGATCTGGACGGCGCGCCGCTCGGGCAGCTCGTGCTCTACGGCGGCGAAACGCCGACCGAGTACCGCGTGCTGCTCGGCGCGCTCACGGCCGGCGATCACACGATCGGCCTCCACCCGGAAAAGACGCTGAGCCCGAATCCGAAGGCGCCGGTGCTCGCCACTGCGGCGGCCGACGTCGAAGCGATCCCGCCCGGCGACTCGCGCTACGATTTCATGCGCTTCGCCCCGATCGTCCTCGGCATCGACACCAAGCTGAACGGCGCCAACACTCCCAGCGGCCTCCATGCGGGCAATACGAAGAGCGACGTGCCGCTCATCGTCTACGCGGCGCCGACCGCGCACGGCACCTACACGACCTACCGCTACGTGCTGATCTGGTCGAACGAGGACATCGGCACCGGGCTGAATCCCGACGTCTTGATGGCCGAGTACGGTCGCACCACGGACATCGAGAACATCGTCGAGGCGGACGTCGACAATGCCGGCACCCTGCTGGAGATCCGCTTCCGCCCCGACGAGAGCGGCGCGCTACCCGTCTTCATGGGCAGGTACCGCGGCACACACCCCATCGTGCGCGTCGCCACCGCCAACGGGCTGATCGCGGACAACGGCGTCTCGACACTCGCCTTCGGGATCGAGCCCTTCGCATTCGACGACGCCGGACTGCCGCGCGAGCTCGGCATGGACCTCGATCCGATCTCCTATCTGATCACGGGCAAAGAGATGATCCGCGAGTTCAAGACCGAGAGCGTCGGCAACCCCGCCACCAAGAAGCTCAGCGACGAGCGGAACTACCTGTTCATCGACTACGACATCAGCGTGAGCCTGAGCGGCCAGGTGTTGCGCGGCGTCGCCGTCGTCGCCGGCGTCACGTACTATTCCGACCACGCGCAGCCGTTCAACCTCGCGCTCAATCCGCGCGTGAGCAGCGGCGTCGGTCGACTCGCCATCGAGGTGCCGCCGGGAACGCAGATCGGCGACGTCGAGCAATACGGCTTGCAGGGCATCGGCACGATGTCGGGCACGCTCGCGAGCGCGAACGCCTTCATGCTGGATGCCGACTACCTTCCCGGTACCCACCTCACGTTCACCGGCCCGCAGGCGCAGAGCGGCACGAACCCGTTCTGGTTGGTGACACCCTGAAGACGAGCGTCGCCGAGACCCTCACGGCGCTCGACACGGGCAGGCGCGGTCGCTAAACACGGCGCGTGTCCCGCTTTGCGCAGGTGACCACCGCGAACGGCCCGTTCGTGCTCGGGACGCGTCCCGTGCCGACGCCGGGCCCGGGCGAGGCGCTGGTGCGGGTCCACGCCTGCGGCGTCTGCCACAGCGACACCTTCGTGAAGGCAGGCGCCTTTCCGGGCCTCGCCTTGCCACGCGTTCCCGGCCACGAAGTCGCGGGCGTCGTCGCCGCCCTCGGTAGCGGCGTTCGGGGATGGCAGGTCGGCGAACGCGTCGGGATCGGCTGGCACGGCGGGCATTGCTTCGTCTGCGACGCCTGCCGGCGCGGAGACTTCATCGTGTGCCGCGCAGGGAAGGTCTGCGGCATTTCGTACGACGGCGGCTATGCCGACCACGTGCTCGCACCTGCCGAGGCCCTTGCCCGCATTCCGGACGCCCTCGGTGACGCGGAGGCCGCGCCCCTGCTCTGCGCGGGCATCACCACGTTCAACGCGCTTCGCCACAGCCCGGCGCGGCCGGGCGATCTCGTCGCGGTGCAGGGACTCGGCGGCCTCGGTCACCTCGGCGTACAGTTCGCGAGCCGCATGGGCTTCCGCACGGTCGCCTTGGCGCGCGGCGCCGACAAGCGGGCGTTCGCCCTCGAGCTCGGGGCAAGCGACTACGTCGATACCGCGGCCGAGAACGCGGCGGCGGCGTTGAACGCGCGCGGCGGCGCCGCGGTGGTGCTCGCCACTGCCCCGAACGCGGATGCGGTCGCGTCGGTGATCGACGGCCTCCGGCCGGGCGGTCAGCTCCTCCTCGTCGCGGCCGTGCTCGAGCCGCTTCCGATCTCCGCCCTGGCGCTGATCGGCGCCCGCCGCTCCATCCAAGGCTGGCCGAGCGGCACGGCGAAAGACTCGGAGGACACGCTCGCATTCGCGGCCGCAACCGGCATCCGTCCCCGCATCGAGACGTTCCCGCTCGCCCGCGTCGAAGACGCCTTCGACCGGATGCACAGCGGCAAGGCACGCTTTCGTGCCGTCCTCACGATGACCGACGGCGCCGGCTGAACGCCTCGTTCCCCGCGGCGCGTTGCTCGTCGGCCGCGACTCCAACCGAATCTCGTCCAGGAGCTCGAGCCATGTACATCGCTTACAGTGAAGAGCAGGAGAAGCTGCGTCGCGACCTCCGCGCGTACTACGACGCGCTCCTGACGCCGGAGATCCGCGAGGAGCTCCATCACGGTCACGGCGTCGGTCCGACGATGCGAGCCGTCGTCAAACGGATGGGCGCCGACGGCTGGCTCGGCATCGGCTGGCCGAAGGAATACGGCGGGCAAGGGCGATCCCAGCTCGAGCAGTTCATCTTCTTCGACGAGTCGATGCGGGCGGGCGCTCCCGTGCCGATGCTCACGATCAACACCGTCGGGCCGACGATCATGCGTCACGGCAGCCAGGATCAGAGGCGATTCTTTCTGCCGAAGATCTTGCAGGGAGAGCTCCACTTCTGCATCGGCTACACCGAGCCGAACGCCGGCACCGATCTGGCGTCACTGAAGACCCGCGCCGTCCGCGACGGCGACGAGTACGTCGTGAACGGCCAAAAGATCTTCACGAGCCTCGCCGGCGATTCGGACTACATCTGGCTCGCGGTTCGCACCAATCCCGACGCGCCGAAGCACGAGGGCATCTCGATGCTCGCCATCGACATCAAGACGCCGGGCATCCGCGTCGACCCGATGCACCTCCTGTCGGAGCACGACATCAACACCGTCTTCTTCGACGACGTGCGCGTTCCCGCGACCTGCCTCGTCGGCAAGGAGAACCAGGGGTGGCGCCTCATCACGAGCCAGCTGAACCACGAGCGTGTGACGCTGTGCTCGGCCGGCCTGCTCGCGCAGGCGTACGAGGAGGTCCTCGCTTTCGCACGCACCACGATGCGTCCCGAGGGTGGTCGGGTCATCGACCAGGAGTGGGTGCAGATCGGTCTCGCACGCGTCGCCGCCGGCCTCGAGTTCCTGCGGCTCATCAACTGGAAGGTCGCCTGGGCGGGCACGCAGGGGCGCCTCGACGTCGCGGATGCATCGACGATCAAGGTCTTCGGTACCGAGTTCTACCTCGAGGCGTTCCGGATCCTGATGGAGATCCTCGGACCGCGGGCATATCTCCGCCGCGGCTCGACGGACGTCGTCGGCGTCGGGCGGCTCGAGATGCTCTACCGGAGCTTGCTCATCCTCACGTTCGGCGGGGGGACCAACGAGGTGCAGCGCGATCTCATCGGCATGTTCGGTCTCGGCCTGCCCCGCATGCCGCGCTTCTGAGCGCCCGCGAAAGGATCTCGACCATGGATTTCTCTTTCTCCGACGAGCAGCAACAGATCGCCGAGCTCGCCAAGCAGATCTTCACCGACAAGGCGTCGCACGAACGTGCTGCGTCACATCGAACGCGCGGGCGGCCCGCGCTTCGATCGCGAGCTCTGGGCCGAGGTCGCGAAGGCGGGCCTGCTCGGCATCGCGGTGCCGCAGGCATACGGCGGCGCCGGGCTCGGGTTCCTCGAAGCCGCGCTCATCGTCGAGCAGATCGGCGCGGGCGGCGGCCCCGATTCCGCTGCTCGAAACCGTCGTGCTCGGAGCGCTCCCGATCGCCGAGTGGGGCACGTCGGCCCAACGAACGGCCTGGCTACCGAAGGTCGTCGAGGGCTCGGCGATCCTGACCGCGGCGTTGACCGAAGAGCAGGCCGATCCCGCGCATCCGACGACGGTCGCGCGCAAGGACGGCGGCGGCTGGCGCCTCACCGGCGTGAAGATCTGCGTGCCGGCTGGCGAGCTCGCCGACGCGGTGCTCGTCCCCGCCACCGTGGACGGCAAGGCCGTCGTGTTCCTGGTCGAAGCGACGATGCCGGGTCTCCGCACCGAGCCCGTCGTCACGACCAGCGGCCAGCCCGAAGCACGCATCGAGCTCGACGACGTTCGCGTCGGCGCCGAGGCGTTGCTCGGCACGGTCGCGACCGGTGCGGAGATCCTCGCGTGGATCACCGAGCGCGCGACCACCGCCCTCGCCTGCGTGGCGCTCGGCGTCACGGAACAGGCGCTCGCGATGACGAGCCGAGTACACCAAGAACCGCAAGCAATTCGATCAGCCGATCGCGATGTTCCAGGCGGTCGGACAGCGCCTCGCCGACGCCTACGTCGACGTCGAGGCGATCCGTCTCACGACGCTGGCAGGCGGCCTGGCGGATCGCCGCCGGCATGCCGGCGGCGGCGCAGGTCGCGATTGCGAAGTACTGGGCCGGCTCGCGCCGGCCAGCGCGTCGTCCACACGGCGCAGCACCTCCACGGCGGTATGGGCGTCGACCGCGACTATCCGCTGCACCGCTACTTCCTCTACGCCAAGCAGCTCGAGCTCGCGCTCGGCGGTACGACGACCCAGCTGCGCACGCTCGGGCGCTTGATCGCCGCCGAGGCCGACGCGCGGGGGTGAGCAGGTGACGGGCGCACTGCACCACGTGGATCTCACCGTGGCCGACTTTCGGCGCTCGAAGGACTTCTATGCGCGCGTGATGCCGCTCATGGGATTCGAGCGCCTCCCGAAGGAGTTCGGCGCGGTGGCGTGGCGCGGCGCCACCATCCTCGCGATCCAGCCCGCGAAGCCCGAGGAGAAGGACCGGCCCCACAGTCGCTACGCGCCCGGTCTGCATCACCTCGCGTTTCGGGCACCGTCGCGCGCCGCGGTCGACGATCTCCACCAACGCCTCGTCGCGCTCGGCGTCACGATTCTCGATCCGCCGGCCGACTACCCCTACAGTCCCGGCTACTACGCGGTCTTCTTCGCGGATCCGGACGGCGTGAAGCTCGAATACGTGCATTCGCCGGCCCTCTGACGTCAGGGCGCCAGCGGATAGCGGGCACAGGCCCCTCCCAGCATCGACGGGTACTGCGCCGCGCTCGGCTCGTGCGCCCAGCGCACGAAGCTCCGATAGACCGCGCACTTCGCCGCGGCGGTCGCGAGTGTGCCGTCGGTCGCGACCGCGGCGAGCGCCTCCGTGGTCGTCACGTGACCGCTCTCCATGCGGACCCCGCCCCCGGCCGTCGTGTCGAGCACGAGCGATCGTCCGTCCGGCAGTGCATATGGCTCCCAGCGCGGCAGGCTCATCGTCGCCGGGCCGCTCGGCGTACCGATCCGCGCGAGCTCGGCCCAATACGCCATCATCTTCCGCGCCAGCTCGACGCGCCCGGGCTCGTTGGCGCTCGAAAAGAGAAGCCCGGTCTGACTGCCGAGGTCCCAGTGGCCGAACACGAACGGGATCTCGAGCCCGTGCGCGGCGCCGAGGAGCCGGCTCACGTCGACCGTGAACACGCGCGGCTCCTCGTCCCAATCGAAGCGATAGACGAAGACCGAGGGACCCTGCACCGCGCGCATCGCCGCCGCCGGCTCATCGGCGCCGCGCGCGCGCCAGTGGCGCGTGAGATGCCGCGCGGTCGCTTCGTACAGCAGCGGGTCGCGAACGATCGGGACCAGACCGAGAAGGCGCCACGTGAACTCGGGATTGAGCGCGAGAAAAAGCTTGTTTTCGTCCTTGTTGGTTCCGAGGATGGTCGGGACGCGGTTGTAGCGGCCGGTGCGCACTGCCTCGAGCGGATCGCCGGCCGGCAGGACGGCGCCGTCGCGAAAGACCTGCGGCACGTCGATCAACCCCTCTTGCGACTCGGTGCGATAGGCGCGCACGAGATCGCCGGCCGGGAGCGCCCGCAAACGCGCTGCGACATCGGCCGGCGCGAGTGCCGCGAGACGCTCGCGAGCCTCCGCGCGCGGAACCCCGGGGGCGAGCACGCGCAGCACGATCTCGCTCGCGCTGTTGCGTTCTCCCGCGGGCGTCGCGTCGACGAAGCTCTCGGCGGCCGCGAGCGGCGTCGTCGCCGTGTCCCCGCTCTGGACGACGGCGCGATGGAACAGGCCCGCGGCCCGCGGGGACAGCAACAGCGAGAACACGTCGCGACCCCCGGCGCTCTCCCCGAAGATCGTCACGTTGCCGGGATCGCCCCCGAAGGCGCCGATGTCGTCGCGCACCCAGGCGAGCGCGCGGATCATGTCGAGCGTGCCGTAGTTGCCCGAGCGATCGTCGTCGTCCACGGCCCCGGCGCGGAGGGCCGCGTGGCGGAACCATCCGAGCGGACCGAGACGATAGTTGATGCTAACGACGATCACGTGCTCGGTCGCCGCGAGATTTCCGCCGTCGTACCGGCCCGCGTACCCCACCACGTTTCCGCCGCCGTGGATCCAGACCATCACGGGGAGACGATCCGCTCCGGTCGGCACCGCATCCGGCGCGAACGGCGGCGCGAAGACGTTCAGGTAGAGACAATCTTCCTGCCCGACCGGCGTCTCGTGGTCGCGTGCCTCGATGCCCGCCGAAGACGCTCGGAAGCTGCGGACAGGCCGGCGCCATCGCTAGCGCCGAGCGCGTTCCCGTCCAGGCGCGCGGCGGCTGCGGCGCGCGCCAGCGAAGCGGCCCGACCGGCGGCACCGCGTACGGGAAGCCCACGCCAGACGTGCGCTCCGTAACTGCCAGCGTACCCCACCACCGACCCCTCGGCGAGCTGCCGGCGCGTCTGCGGGTCGGCCGTCACCGACGGCTCCGAGCGCGTCCGCGCACACGCCGCGAGCGCGACCACGGCGACGAGCGCAAACACGCGTCCGCAGGTGAAATGCACCACGTCCGCTGTATGTCCCGGACCCGGCACGGCTAGGGAAGCTCTGTACAGGTGGCTGCCCGGCTACGAAGCGCGATCCATCCCCCGAGCAACGGCGGCGCGAAGCCCTCGGCGTATCGTTCAGATACGCCCGGTCGGCCTTCGCGCCTTGCACTCGGCGCTTCTCGTGCTTCTGCGCTCGGAACCCACCTGTGCAGAGCTTCCCTAGCGGAAGAACGCGCCGGTCTCCCCATCATCAATTGACTTCGGGTCGATTGACTTCGGGTCGATCGGCCTTACCTCCGCCCGCATGTCTACGTTACGCTTGATCCCACTCGACGACACCGTCGTTTTCCCGGTATGACCGTCACCCTGCCCGATCGACGTCGGCGACGAGATCGCGCGTCTTTCTCGTGCCGCGCCACGGCACCGACTACGCCACACGTCGGCACCGTCGCCGACGTCGTAGAGAAGGTGCGGCTGCCCGGCCGCGGCTATGCCGCCGTGCTCGCCGGCCGCCATCGCGGCGTCGCGGGCGCCGCGCAGCCGACGCCGACGGCGGCCTCCGCGTCGACGTCGAGGAGCGGCCCGACGTCACGCCGCCGCCGCGCCGCACCGTCGACCTCGAGCGCGAGTACCGCGCCGTGGTCCACGAGATCCTCGAGCTCCGCGGTGACGACGGGCGCGTCGCCGCATTCGTGCGCTCGATCACCGAGCCGGGTGCGCTCGCCGACACGGCGGGCTACTCGCCGGACCTCACCTTCGCGCAGAAGGTCGAGCTGCTGCAGACGCTCGACGTCGTCGAGCGTCTGACGCTCGCGCTGCGCTGCAGCGCGAGCGCCTGGCGGAGCTGCAAGTGCGCAAGCGCATCCGCGAGGACGTCGAGTCCGGCGCGCAGAAGCAGCAGCGCGACTACTTGCTCCGCCGGCAGATGGACTCGATCCGCAAGGAGCTCGGCGAGGACGAGTCCGTCGGTCATCGGACGACTACCGCAAGAAGATCGCCGAGGCCGGCATGCCCGACGCCGGTGCGCGAGCAGGCCGAGCGCGAGCTCGAGCCGCCTCGAGCAGATGGCCGAGGTCGACGCCGAAGTCGTCGATGATCCGCACCTACCTCGACTGGCTGCTCGCCGTGCCGTGGGCGAAGCGCTCCGAGGAGCGGCTCGATCCCGTCCACGCCCGGGAGGTGCTCGACGCCGATCACGCCGGCCTCGACGACGTCAAGAAGCGCATCACCGAGTACCTCGCGGTGCGGAAGCTCCGCGCCGAGCGCGGCGTTCCGGAAGACCGCCGCTCGGGCGTCATCCTCACCCTCATCGGGCCCGCCGGGCACCGGCAAGACGTCGATCGGCGAGTCGATCGCCAAGGCGACGGGCCGGAAGTTCGTGCGCATGTCGCTCGGCGGCGTGCGCGACGAGGCGGAGATCCGCGGCCACCGGCGCACGTACATCGGCGCGATGCCCGGACGACTCGTGCGGGCGCTTCGCGACGCCGGCACGATGAATCCCGTCATCCTGCTCGACGAAGTCGACAAGATCGGCGCCGACTGGCGCGGCGATCCGGCCGCGGCGCTCCTCGAGGTGTTGGACCCGGCGCAAAACCACTCGTTCCGCGACCACTACCTCGACGTCGAGCTCGACCTCTCGCACGTGCTCTTTCTCGCCACCGCGAACGTCGCCGACACGATCCCCGGGCCGCTGCTCGACCGTATGGAGGTGATCCGCTTCGACGGCTACACCGTCGAGGAAAAGGTGGCGATCGCGCGCGACTACTTGTGGCCGCGGCAGGTGGAGCGGAACGGTCTCCGTCCGGAGGAAGCGTCGATCGACGACGGCTTGATCCGTCTCGTCATCAACGACTACACGCCGCGAGGCGGGCGTCCGGCAGCTGGAACGCGAGCTCGGGACGTTGCTCCGCAAGGTCGCCACGGAAATCGCCTCGGCGACCGTGGAGCCGCCGGTCGTCGTCGACGAGCGGCGCGTACGCCAGGCGCTCGGGCGGGCGAAGTTCTATCAGGAAGCGGCGAGTCGGACGGCGGTACCCGGGGTCGCGACCGGCCTGGCAGTCACCGGCACGGGCGGCGACGTGCTCTTCGTCGAGGCCGCATCCATGCCGGGATCCGACGGTCTCACGCTCACCGGACAGCTCGGCGACGTCATGAAGGAGTCGGCGCGCATCGCCCTCACGTGGGTGCGCAGCCACGCCGAGGAGCTCGGCATCGACCCGCAGGCGTTCCGGCGCCGGGAGTTCCACGTGCACGTGCCGGCGGGCGCGATGCCCAAGGACGGGCCGAGCGCCGGCATCACCCTGGTGACGGCGATCGCGTCACTCATGAGCGGACGGCCCGTCAAGCACACGGTCGGCATGACCGGCGAGGTCACGCTCCAGGGCCGGGTGCTGCCGATCGGTGGTCTCAAGCAGAAGGTACTGGCTGCGCATGCGGCGGGCCTCACCGACGTGATCCTGCCCGAGCGCAACCGCGGCGACCTCGACGACGTGCCGGCGGACGTCCGCGCCTCGATGCGATTCCATCCGGTGACGTCGGTCGACGAAGTCCTGAGGCTCGCGCTCGGCCCCAAGGTCGCGGCGGCGGTCGCGGCGTAGCCGCGAGCCCGGGGGGACGTGCTCCGTGCGGCTCTGCCGCGCGGAGCACCGGGGAGCAGGCTCCCGCGCGTGACCTCAGTAGAGGCGGCCGACGAAGTGCGTCAGCGCGTCGAGTAGGAAAAGCAGCGCCATGCCAGCCGCGAGCGCTTCGACGACGACTCGGCGGAGCGGCCAGTCGTCGCGGGGATTCTCGTCGAGCCGGTAGATCATGGGGAAGCTCACCACGAAGTACGTCGCGTAGAACAGCGACCCCCAACGCAGCATGCGCGGCAGGTCGCGATACGTGAACTGCTCGGCGATTGCGCCGCCGGTCATCGCGAACGTCTCCGCCCACGCGAAGCCGTAGGCCGCGACGAGCACCGCGAGGGGCCAAAGCCATCTGACTCTCGTTCCGAGCTCCGAGGTGCGCACGCGACGCAACACGATCACGCCGATGGTGTGGTAGGTGACGAAGTAGAAGTGCGCCGACGGGTACATGATGAACGGGCACCGTCTGCGTCCCCGAGCCGAGCAGCGCCGAGTCGAGGCGCCACGAGAGCTGCGGATAGTTGTAGACCATCCCGAGGACGTCGAAGAAGTACTCGCTCCCGAAGTAGCTGCCGATCGCGGCGTAGATCCCGATCCACAGGTTGAGCTTGCACCAGTACGTGCGCCACCACGGCCGGCCGAGGCTGCGCTCGTCGCGCACCACAGCCGGGATGGCCACGAGTGGTACCAAGATGGCCAGCATGGCGAGGTTCAGCGCGACGTCCCCCCAGCGCTTGCCCGCGCCGCTCGTCATGAGCGCGCCCATGGCGCCGATCCAGACCGGCGTGTAGGCGAGGAAGAACTTCTCGCCCCAGGCCTTGCTGGGGTTGCGCGAGAACCAGCGCGGTCCACCCGCGACCGCGGCGATCGAGGGCTCGAGGGTGAACGCGGCGCTTCGCATCGCCGTCAGCCGTCGCGCTTGAGGTGGCCCGGCATCACCTCGCCCGCCATCACCCGTTCGATCCGCGTTTGCATCCCCGGGCTCAGCTTGCCGGCTTGCATGAGCTCCATGAAACACGCCATCGCGTTCCCGAAATCGAAGAAGTCGCGTTGCCACGACCAGCGATAGTCGCCGCCGTAGCGAAACCACGAGCCGCCCATCCCTTTGATCTCGTACCGCGATCCGTCCGGACGCGTGGCCGGCGCGACCTGACGCCAGAACGCGACGACCTCGCCCCGCTGCTCGTCGATGAGCACGGCGTCGTACGGATACTCCCAGCCGTCGAGACCCTCCATCTCGGTGCCCATGACCCAGTCGCGGATCTGCCGCCGTCCGCGCGCGACGAAGTCCTCGTTGGGCCCGAGGTTCCAGCTGTATTCGGCGTCCTCGGTGTAGTACTCGGCGAGCCCGCGCCAATCACCGGCGCTCTCGGCCTGCTCGTTGGCCGCGAGCCAGCGGCGCATCATCTCTTCCATCTCGCTGCGGGGAAATGCGGGCATCGACCAAGTCTCCTTTCGCGCTCAGGCGTCGTCGATCGTGAGCGCGTGCGTCGGACAGTGTTGCACGGCGGCGGTGACGCGTTCGCGAAGCGCCGCCGGGACCTCGGCACGCAGCACCTCGACGGCAGTCTGTCGTGCGTTCAAGCGGAAGACCTCCGGCGCCTCCGACACGCAGACGGCGTGCCCTTGGCAGAGACCGAGGTCGACGCGCACGCGAACGTTGCCGGCGGTGACGGACCGACGCGTCGCCGTGCCGCGCGCGTCGCCCGCCGCCGTCACGTCCGTGCGTCGGCGATAGCGGACGCGGCACGGCTGCGCCGGTTGCACGACCATCTTGGTGTAGTCGGGTCGGTAGGTCTCCGGCGGGTCCCCGAGCTCGAAGTGAAAGCGTCGGAGCAGGCTCATGGTGATCGCTTTCAACTGCATCAGCGCGAACGCCGACCCCGAGCAGCGGTGCAGTCCACCGCCGAACGGGATCCACGCGAACGGGGTCGCGTCCTCGCCCGTCCGTCGGCGTAGCGCTCCGGGTCGAAGCGCTCGGGATCGCGGAACAGCTCCGGCATGCCGTGCGAGAGCGGCGGCGAGATCGCGACCAGCTAGCCCGACGGGCACCGTCACGCCCTCCACCGCGAATCTTTCAGTACGCCGCGCATCAGGATGATGAGCGGCGGGTGCAGGCGCAGCACCTCCTTGATGACGGCCTCGAGAACCGGCACCTCGCGGAACGCTTGGTAGGTAAGCCCGCCGTCGCGCGCGTACACCCCGTCGATCTCGGCCACCACGCGCACCATCCACTCGGGATGACGCATCAGCTCGATCAGCGTCCACGCTTCCGTGCCCGAGCTCGTATGGTGCCCGGCGAACATCGCGGCCGTCAGGATGCCGGTGATCTCGTTGGGCGTGAGCGCCGTACCGTCGCCGTAGCGGGAGTCCATCAGCACCTGGAGGGCGTCGTCCGTCGTGGTACCCGCGGCCCGCCGCCGGGCGATGCTTTCCGTGATCATCTCGACGAGCCGCGCGCGCGCGCGGTCGCGGCGACGGAAGACCGGCAGCGGCAGATACGGATTCACGTAGGCGATCGCGTTCACGCCCTTCTCGAGGGCGCCGTAGACGCGCGCGAACTCCTCGTTCATTCCGTGGCGAAACTCCGGGCCGAGCAGGCAGTGGCTCGAGGTGTAGGTCGTGAGCTCGGCCGTGAAGTCGAGAAGGTCGATGTCGCCGGCATCGCCCCAGCGCGCCACCATGCCGTCGACCTCCGCCGCGAAGATGTCGGCGTAGGTGCGCATGTTGCGGTCGCGCAGCGCCGGCATGAGGATCCGGAGCTGCTCGTTCAGGCGCTCGGGCGGCGCGTCGAAGACCACCCCCTCGCCGAAGATCGGCGTCATCAGGCGGTAGGCGATCTTCTGGCTCAGCTGCTCGTCGGGCGCGCGACAGAACGCCTCCTGTGCCGCGGTGCCCGCAGAGCAGGACGACGCGCTTGTTCAGCATGCGGAACTCGCCGACCGGTCCGCACGCCGCGCGCACCTCGCGCATCAATGCCACCGGGTCGCGCGCGAACTCCACCATGTGCCCGAGCAGCGGCAGCGCGCCGGCGAAGCGCGGCACGGGGCCCCGCGGTCCGTGTGACGTCCTCGTCTCCAACGCGGTCTGCGACATGTTCGGCGTCTCAGCCCGGCGGCAGACCGATCACTTTGGTCTCGAGGTACTCCTCGAAGCCGAGCGACGCCGTTCTCCCGCCCGACGCCGCTCTGCCGGTAGCCGCCGAACGGCGTGTCGACGGCGAACCACATGGCGCCGTTGATCGCCAGCGTCCCCGTGCGGATGCGGCGCGCCACCGCGAGGGCGCGCGCCTCGCTGGCGCTGGTGACCGCGCCGGAGAGACCGTAGATCGAGTTGTTCGCGATGCGCACCGCATCGTCGTCGTCGTCGAACGGAATGATGGCGAGCACGGGACCGAAGACTTCCTCCTGCGCCAGCGTCGACGTCGGGATCGACGTCGGCGAAGATCGTCGGCTCGACGTAGTAGCCCGTCGGCAGGTGCGCCGGGACTTTGCCGCCGGTCGACCAGCCGCGCGCCCTCCTGCTTGCGCCTTGGCGATGTAGCCGAGGACGCGCTCGCGCTGGCGCTGGCTGATGAGCGGTCCCTGCAGATGCGCGGGATTCGTCGGGTCGCCGTAGCCGAAGCTCTCGAACGACTGCGGTCGCGAGCTCGACGCCTTCCTCGTAGCGCGAGCGCGGCAGCAGCAGGCGCGTGGTGAGCGCGCACCCCTGGCCGGCGTGCGCGCACACGCGTGCTGATGCTGCGCGAGCGCCGCTCGGCAGGTCGGCGTCGTCGAGCATGATGGTCGCCGACTTGCCGCCGAGCTCGAGGAAGACCTTCTTCACGGTCGCCGGCGGCGCTCGCCATGACGCGCCGGCCGGTCGCCGTCGAGCCCGTGAAGGTGACCAGGTCGACGCGCGGTCGGTGGCGAGCATCTCGCCGAGCAGGTGATCGGATGCTGGCGACGACGTTGACCACGCCTGGCGGGAATGTCGGTGTGCTCGGCGATCAGCCGCCCGAGCGTCGTCGCGCGACCAGGGCGTGTCCGGCGCCGGCTTCAGGACGACCGTGCAGCCGGCGGCGAGGGCCGGGCCCGAGCTTGCTGAGATTCAGGTAGAGGGGAAAGTTCCACGGCGTGATCGCGCCGACGACGCCCACGGCCTCGCGGCGCAGCAGCCGGCGGCTCGCCATGCCCATGAACTCCATGTCCGCCATCGGCTGCTCGTACGCATAGCTCCCGGCGAGGTCGGCGAAGATAGGGCATCCAGTCGATCGGTTTGATCGCACTGGACCGTGTACGCGAGCATGCAGCGGCGATCCGGCCTCGGCGACGACGATCTCGCGGAGGTCGTCCTTCGCGGCGACCAGGGCCGCATGCAGCTGGCGTCAGACAGTGCTTGCGAAAGGCGTGATTCGTCGCCCAGTCGGTCGTGTCGAAGGCACGGCGCGCCGCGGCGATGGCGCGATCCATGTCGTCGCGCGTCGCGTCGGCGGTGACGCCGATGACCTCCTCGGTCGCGGGATTGATGTTGGGGAAGGTGGCGCCGTTCGCCGCGTCCACGAGCCGGCCGTCGATGAAGTTGCGGGTCTCGGGATTCAGTCTCGTCGTCTCCCTCGTGCTGCGGCGTCACGGGCGCATGATCTGGCCGCCGTCGACGTTGAGCACCTGGCCCGTCATCCACGCCGCGTCCTCCGAGAGCAGGAACAGGCACGTCCCGACGATGTCCTCGGGCGTGCCGATGCGCGCGAGCGGCATCTGGGCCAGCATCTGCTTCAAGTACTGCTCCGGAACGATGCGAGCGCGTGGCTTCGGTGTCGGTCGGGCCCGGGCGCGATCGCGTTGACGCGAATGCCCAACGGCCCGAGCTCGCGCGCCAGCGACTGGGTGATGCCGTTCAGGGCGAGCTTGGCGATGCCGTAGAACCCGATGCCCATCCACGCCGCGGTCGAGATCTGGTTCACGATGGCGGCGCCCGCCGCGCTGCGCCATCGCTTCGTAACAGGCGCGCACGCAGAGGAGCGCGCCGTGCATGTTCACGTCCATGAAGCGCTTGTAGTAGTCCCAGTCGACGGCGATCAGCGGGGCGATCTGCATGCCGTGATAGATGGCGGCGTTGTTCACCAGGCAATCGATGCCGCCGTAGGCCGCGATCGTCGCGGCGGCCATGGCCTTCGTCGACTCCGGCGAGGCCACGTCGACGTGGACGAAGCGAGCCCGGCCGCCGGCCGCGACGATCTCCTCCGCGACCCGTGCGCCTTGCGCCTCGTTGAGGTCGGCGACGACGACGCTCGCGCCTTCGCGCGCGAGCCCCTTGGCGTAGGCCTCGCCGATGCCCTGGCCCGCCCCGGTAACGATCGCGACCTTCTCTCGAAACCGCATGCGTCCTCCTCCTCACCCGCCGGTCGAGCGTTCGGGATTCACCTGGATCACGTCGAACTGGAGCCCCGGCGGGGCGGTCACCGCGGCGACGACCGCGAGCGCGACCTGGTCGCCGTCCATCATCTCGATGTGGCGGAGAAAGCCCCATTGCTTCCACGAGTCGAGCACGCGCACGAGGATGTCGGGCTCCCAGCCGAATCCGAACTCGCTGCGCGTCGCGCCTGGTCGCACGATCGTCGCCCGGACCCCGGTGCCCTCGAGATCGCGGCGCAGCACCTGCGCCATGCCCTCGAACCCCGATTTGGCGGCCGTGTAGCCGAGCTGGAACGGCCGCGGCTCGACGACGTTCATCGAGGAGATGAAGACGAGATCCCCGCGCCGCCGCTCGAGCATCGAGGGCAGCGCGCGCCGCGCCACCAGCATCGGGCCGAAGCAGGTTGGTGCGAAGCTCGCGCTCGAGATCGGCGACGGGCACCTCGTGCAAGAGTCCCGGCACGCCGATCCCCGCGTTGCTCACGACCACGTCGATCGGTCCGACCGCGGCCTCGGCGGCGCCGAAGAACGCGTCGATGCTGAGCCCGTCGGTGACGTCGAGCGCGTGAGCGAACGCGCGCCCGCCCGCCGCCTCGACCGCCGCGAGCCACCTCGTGCAAGACGGTCGGATCCGCCGAGCCCCGAGCGCCACCGACCAGCCGAGCGCGCCGAGGCGCGCGCGATCGCGGCGCCGATGCCCGCCGACGCTCCCGTCACCATCGCGGTCCGTATCCCGCTCATGTGCCCTCCGCCTTCCCTGGCGTGAACGTCGATCGGCAGCCCCGCGAAGCCTCGGACGTTCACGGAATGCACACGCACGATGCCCTCCGCCTCGACGGCGAAGTCGGGGAACCGACGCTGCACCTCTTCCAGCGCGACGCGGGCTTCGAGCCGCGCCAGCGCCGCGCCGAGACAGAAATGCGTGCCCTGCCCGAACGACAACATCGCGCTCGTGTCGCGCAGGAGCGTCGAAGCGGTCCGGCTCCGGGAACACCCGCTCGTCGCGATTGGCCGAGCCGACGAGCAGCACCACCCGGTCACCGGCGCGCAGACGCTGCGCCGTGGAGCTCGATGTCGCCGACGGCCGTACGCGCCAGGCCTGGGTCGAGCCGTCGTAGCGCAGCGTCTCCTCGACCCAGCGCGGGATCAGCGTCGGATCGCCGCGGACGAGACGGCGTTGCTCCGGGTTGCGCCACAGCCAGTAGAGCGCGTTGCCGAGGAGCTTCGTCGTCGTCTCGTTGCCGGCGATGATCATGAGGAAGAGAAAGCCCAGGATCTCGTACGTCGTCGAGGCGGTCGCCGTCGATCTCGGCGGCCAGGA
Source organism: uncultured delta proteobacterium (assembly GCA_963774015.1). Lineage (GTDB taxonomy): Bacteria > Desulfobacterota > Binatia > UTPRO1 > UTPRO1 > UTPRO1. The sequence continues at coordinate 1,061,846 of CAVZDH010000007.1, read as the reverse complement.
GCGCCGCCGGTCAGGTCGTCGCGCGGCGCGGGCGCGGCGGTCGGCGATCAGGTCGCCTGAAGTAGCCCGAGCATGTGCATCGCCGCTGCCATGCGCGGCCGGCGGCACGTCGGTCATGCCCTCCTCGCGGTGCACCACCAGGTCGGCCCACGCGCGCAGCTGATCGCGGTCGGCCTCGGGCACGCCGAGCATCTCGCTGATCACGTCCATCGGGCAGCTTGCCGGCGAAGTCGCGGATGAAGTCGCAGCGGCCCGGCGTCGATGAAGCGCATCGATGTGGCGGCGCGCCAGCTCGCGGATGCGCGGCTCGAGCGTCGGCGATGCGGCGCGGCGTGAAGCCGCGCGACACCAGGGCGCGCATGCGCGTGTGGCGCGGCGGATCCATGGCGAGGAACGACATCGTCGCGTGCGCGCGCGGACGTCGACGCCGCCGGGTCGAGCGACACGCCGTTGCGATTCGAGAAGCGCGCGGCGTCGCGGAACGCGGCGAGCACGTCGGCGTGGCGCGACAGCGCCCAGAAGCCGAGGCGCTCGTTGCGGTAGACGGGCGCGTGCGCGCGCAGCTCGGCGTAGATCGGATAGGGATCCTCGTGCATCTCGTAGGCGTACGGATCGTACTCGCGCATGGGTCCGTCGCGTGTCGGGCACTTACCACCATTTGCATATTGCCTACAAGGTAAATTGTGAGTATCGTCCGCCGCCATGCCGGTACGCGCGGGTTTCGTCGGCCTCGGGACCATCGGCGATGCCGATGGCGCGGCGCCTCTGGTGGCGGCGGGCTCGAGACGACGGTGTTCGACCTGGTGCGTCCGCGCGGTCGACGAGCTCGTCGCCGCGGGCGCGCGCCGCGCCGGCTCGCTGCGCGAGGTCGCGCCGCCGCCGACGTCATCGGCGTCTGCGTGCGCGACGACGCGGATGTGCGCGCCGTCGTCCTCGGTACCGACGGTCTGCTCGCCGGCGCCGCGCCGGGGACGGTGATCGCGATCCACAGCACGATCCTGCCGCGCACGGTCTGCGAGGTCGGCGCCGCCGCCGCGGCCGCACGGCGTCGCGCGTCGTCGACGCCTGCGTCACCGGCGGCCCGACGGGCGCCGAGCAGGGCCGGCTCACCTACATGGTCGGCGGCGAGCCGGCGCACCTCGAACGCTGCCGGCCGGTCTTCGCGACCGCCGCGCGCGAACATCGTCCACACCGGCGCGCTCGGCACCGGCGCCGCCACCAAGCTGTGCAACAACCTGATGACCTACCTCGGCTTCCTCGCCGCCTTCGAGGCCACGCTGCTGGCGCGCGCGCGCCGGGCTGTCGCAGCGCCGCGCTCGAGGAGGTCACCCGCGCCAACGGCAACCTGACCGACCAGATGCAGCGCGTTCCTGATGCTGCACCGCCTGCCCGACGAGCAACGCCGCGAGCCGGGTTCCAGCAGATGCTGCGCGGTTACACGACGCTCGCCGAAAAGGATCTCGCCGTCACGCTCGCGTTCGCGCGCGAGCACGGCGTGGCGTTGCCCGGCACGGGGCTCTGCCAGCAACTCATGGCGCGCGTCTACGGCCTCGACGACCCGCAGCGGCGCTGACAGCGCTCTCACGGAGGCATCGCATGTCCGATGCCGATCGCCGCCAAGCAGGCCTCGCGAAGTTCGCCGAGGTCATGCAGTTCACCGCGCCCGACATGCCGGGCGACGTCTTCCTCGACGCGACCATCGAGCACCTTTTCGGCGACGTCTGGGCGCGCCCGGGGCTCGGCGTTCGCGAGCGTCGTCTGATCACCCTGACGATTCTGATGTGCATGGGCAACGAGATGACGCTGCGCCTGCATTTCGGCGCCGCGATGAAGAGCGGCGATCTCAGCGACACGGAGATCGACGAGCTGATCCTCCATGTCGCGCACTACGGCGGCTGGCCGCAGGCGGCGATCGCGTCGCAGGTCGTGCGCCAGCTCCGCGCGGAGCGCAGCTGATCGGAATGGGGGCCTCGCGTCCTCGCCGCCCGACGTTGCCGAGCGCGCCGCGGATACGGCGATCACATGCCGAACGGAGCGCGGCGACCCGTGCCCGGATCATCGCCGCCGTCGTGGACGTCATCGCCCGGGACGGATTCCAGGGCCTCACCGCCCAGCAGGTCGCGCTCCGATCCGGCATGACCTGGGGGGCCGTGCAGCACCACTTCGGCGGGAAAGACCAGCTGCTGCTCGCCGTGCTCGAGGATTCCTTTCAACGCTTCGCGGAGCGCGTCGAGGGGGCGCCGGTCGCGGGAAAGACCCTCGCCGCGCGGGCGACGCTCTTCGTCGACCTCGCGTGGGAGCACTTCCGAAGTCGCTACTACCGCGCGAGCTTCGAGATCCTGCTGAACCATCTCGGCCGCGAGGAGCATCGGGGCGCCGGCAACTGGCGTCTCGAGATGTCCCGCGCGTGGGATCGCGTCTGGACGCGGATCTTCGCCGACGCCAAGGTGCCGCGGAAACGAAGCCTCATGCTCCAGCACTTCACCGTGTCCGCGCTCTCAGGCCTGGCGGCGACGCTCATGCTGCAAGGCGGCGCCGCCGAGCTGCCGAGGGCCGAGCTCGACGTCTTGAAGCTCACCCTCGCCCGCGAGCTCGGCACCCGCGCTTGACACCTCGCGCGCGAGCGCCGACCTTGGCGATCGACAGGCTCGCGCCCGGCGTCGGGGAGGTGTCGAAGGAGACCGCATGCGTCGTCCTCACAGGCTCGTGGAGTTGATCGCGTTCTCGCTGCTCGGGTTCCCGTCCGCCGCCCTCGCCACCTTCCACCTGACCAGCATCAGCGAGCTCGGTGTCGGCGTCGGCGGTGACGCCTCGATCCAGTTCGTCGAGCTCCGGCTCGACGCCGCCGGTCAGAATCATTTCGAGAACACGCGTCTCACGGCCTTCGCCGCCGACGGAACCGCGACCGAGCTCGCGCTCTCGGATCACGCTCCCCCGAACGGTGCGAGCGGCGCCAACGTACTGTATGCGACCGCCGCCTTCGCCGCCGCGACCGGCGTGACGCCCGACTTCGTCATCCCGGCCGGGATCGTGACGACGACCGGCATGATGTGCTGGGGCGCCCCCGGCGTAGTGGCGCCCGATCCCGCCGAGTGGGATTTCGACAAGCCCAACAACTACGTCGATTGCGTCGCGTACGGGGGGTACGAGAGCCCGACCCGATTTGCCTCCGGTACGCCGACGACGCTGCCGCCGGGCGATGCCACCCGGTCGCTCACACGCACGAAGGGCACGGGTGCGAGCGGCAGCAACGACAACGACTTCGAGCTCGCGACGCCGAACGTCTGCAACGACGCGGGCGACTGCACCGACCTCGCCGGGGGCGGTGCCGAGCTCTGCGGCGACGCGGACGACAGCGGCGCCGTCACGGTGACCGACGGCGTCCAGACGCTGCGCGCCGCGGCCGGACTCGCGAGCCCGTGTACGCTCGCGCGCTGCGACGTGAACGGTAGCGGCACGATCACGGTCACGGATGGCGTGCAGGTCCTGCGCGGCGCCGCCGGGCTCCCGCTCGACGGCACGTGCCAGGCGGCGAACTGAGCTACCGAACCGTCACTGCCGCGTTCGAAATCACCATCGCGTCCCGCTCCTTCGCCTTTGCCTGCACGAGGATCGTGTCGCCCTCTTTCCAGTACGAGGTGACGTAGGTCTCGCCCGGAAAGGCGACGCCGGCAAACCGGGCCTGATAGCGCGCCACCTTCGTCACGTCGCCGTCGAGCACGCGGTCGACGATGGCCTTCAGCGTGATGCCGTACGAACAGAGCCCGTGGATGATCGGACGATCGAACCCGCCCATGGCGGCGAAGTCGGGATCGGCATGCAGCGGGTTCTTGTCCCCGTTCAAACGGTAGAGCAGCGCCTGCTGCGGGAAGCTCGCCGACTCGATCACGCCATCCGGGGGGCGCTCTGGCGCGACGTTGCCGGTCTTCGGTCCGGGCGGTCCACCGAAACCGCCCTCGCCGCGGAGGAAGAGAGCCATGCGATTCGTGAACAGCGGCGTGCCGTTCGCGTCCGCGGCGTGGATCTCGAGGATCGCCACCGCCGCCTTGCCTTTGTCGTAGACGTCCGCGACCTTCATCCGGCCCGTCACGCCCTCGGCCGACGGCGGCAGGGGATGGTGAATCTCGACGTCCTGCTCACCGTGGAGCAACATGAAGGGATTGAACTCGAGACCCGGCATGTTGAGGATGTCGCCCATGGGCGCGAACTTCACGACGACGGCGAACGACGGCAGCACCTTCAGGTTCTTCTCGTAGGCGTAGGCGAGCTCGTTGGCATCGGTCGGCGGCACACCGGCACCGATGCCGAGGTGGTAGAGGATGACGTCGTCGTTCCCCCACGAGGCGCTGCCGGTGGGAAACGTAGCGGCCATGGCTTTCGCGCGATCGATCGGCATAGGGCGGGCTGAGTAATACGAATCGACCGCGCGGTACAAGCGCTTTGCACTGCCGAAGGTCCTTTGGTAGCTCCGCGGTCGATGGCGCCGCGTTCGGTCCTGCACACGCGCATCTGCGAGCTGCTCGCGGTGCGCTATCCCATCGTGCAGACGGGCATGGGGTGGGTGTCGGGAGCCCGGCTCACCGCGGCGACGAGCGCGGCGGGCGGCTTCGGCATCCTCGCGGCCGCGACGATGACGGAGAGCGAGCTCGAGGCGGCGATCCGTGCCGTCCGTGAGCGCACCGATCGGCCGTTCGGCGTCAACATGCGCGCCGACCAGCAGGGGGTCGAGCGCACCGCCGACCTCGTGATTCGTCATCGCGTGACGCTCGCGAGCTTCGCCGGCCCGCCGAAGCGCGACCTCATCAAACGCCTGCAGGGCGGCGGCGTGCTCACGATGCCCACGATCGGCGCGCCCCGCCACGCCGCGAAGATGGCCGAATGGGGCGTCGATGCGGTGATCGCACAGGGCCACGAGGGCGGCGGCCATACGGGACCGATTCCCACCTCCCTCTTGCTGCCGGCCGCGTGCCGCGCGACCGACATTCCGGTGCTCGGGGCCGGAGGCTTCAACGACGGTCGGGGCCTCGTCGCTGCCCTGGCCTACGGCGCCGCGGGCATCGCGATGGGCACGCGCTTCCTCCTCACCCGGGAGAGCACCGTTCCCGATCACATCAAGGCCGCCTATCTGAAGGCGAGCCTCACGGACACCGTCGTCACCCACAGCATCGACGGTGCCCCGCAACGCGTGATTCGTACGCCGGTCATCGACCGCCTCGAGCGCGCCAGCCCCTTCCTGCGTCTGCCGCGCGCGCTCGCGAACGCGCTCGGCTTCCGCCACCTCACCAAGACCTCGCTCGTCGACTTCCTCAAGGAAGGTCTCGCGATGCGCAAGAGCCGTGAGCTCACCTGGTCGCAGCTCGCCATGGCCGCCAACGCGCCGATGCTGACGCGCGCCAGCATGGTCGACGGCAAGCTCGAGGTCGGCATCCTGCCCACGGGACAGGTCGTCGGCGTCATCGATCGCCTCCCGAGCGTCGCCGAGGTGCTCGCGGACATCATGCGCGAAGCCGACGACACGCTCGCGCGGCTCGCCGGGGACGCGCCGGTGGCGGCTCCGCAGCGGGAGCGCGCCTGACGTGGACGTACGATTCTCCGCAGCGGACGAGGCTTTTCGTCTCGAGGTCCGGAGCTGGCTCGAGGAGAACCTGGTCGGCGAGTTCGCCGCGCTTCGCGGCCGCGGCGGCTCCGGGGATCTCGAAGGCGCGGTCGACATCCGCCGCGCATGGGAGAAGAAGCTCGCCGCGGGCGGCTGGACGTGTGTCGGCTGGCCGCGAGAATGGGGCGGACGCGGTCTCGGCCTCAGCCAGGAAGTGATCTTCAACGAGGAGTACGCGCGCGCGCGCGCGCCCGGCCGGCTGGGCCACATCGGCGAGACGCTGCTCGGGCCGACGCTCATCGCCTTCGGCAGCGAGGAGCAGAAGCGCCGCTTCCTGCCGCCGATCGTGCGCACCGAGGAGCTCTGGTGCCAGGGCTATTCCGAGCCGAACGCCGGCTCGGACCTCGGCAACGTCCAGTGCCGCGCCGAGCGCGACGGCGATCAGTGGGTGCTGCACGGGCAGAAGGTGTGGACCTCGCTCGCGACGATCTCCGACTGGTGCTTCGTGCTCTGCCGGACCGACTCCACGGCGCCCAAGCACCGGGGCATCTCGTATCTCTTGGTGCCGATGAAGCAGCCCGGCATCGCGGTACGCCCGATTCGCCAGATCACCGGCACGGCCGAATTCTGCGAGGTCTTCTTCGACGGCGCCCGTACCGACGCCGCGAACGTCGTCGGCGACGTGAACGGCGGCTGGCAGGTCGCGATGGGCACGCTCGCGTTCGAGCGCGGCGCGTCGACGCTCGGGCAGCAGATGATGTTCGCGATCGAGCTCGACGAGGTGATCGCGGCGGCGAAGGCGAACGGCGCGGCGAAGGACCCGGTGATCCGCCAGCGCCTGGCCGACGCCTGGATCGGGCTTGCGCATCATGCGCTTCAACGCCCTCCGGACGCTCACCGCGATCGAAGGCGGCGCCGCGCTCAGCCGCGAGGCCCTCATCACGAAGCTCTACTGGGCGACGTGGCATCGCGCGCTCGGCAAGCTCGCCGTCGACGTCCTCGGCGCGCGCTCCGAGATCCGCAGCGCCGGCACCGTCGGCGACTACGAGGTCGACGAGCTGCAGCGACTCTTCCTCTGGACCCGTGCCGACACCATCTACGCCGGCACGAACCAGATCCAACGGAACATCATCGCCGAGCGCGCGCTCGGCATGCCGCGCGAGCCGCGCCTCGAAGCGCACGGGGCGGCACCCGCGGCCGGAAAGACATGACGCCCGCGAACGTTCCCCCGTACCCGCCCGGCCACGCGCTCCTCGCCGGCAAGTCCGTCCTCGTGACCGCCGCCGCCGGCACCGGCATCGGCTTCGCGACCGCCAAGCGCTGCGCCGAGGAAGGGGCCGTGGTGGTGCTGAGCGATCAACACGAACGGCGCCTCGGCGAGGCGGCCGACCAGCTCGCACCGATCATGGGGCGGCGTCCGACCACGATCGTGTGCGACGTCACCGTCGAAGCACAGATCCAGCGCATGCTCGACGTCGCAATCGCCGAAACGGGTCACCTCGACGTGCTCGTCAACAATGCCGGGCTCGGTGGCACCGCGAATCTCGTCGACATGACCGACGAGCAGTGGCTCCGCGTGCTCGACGTGACGCTCAACTCCACGTTCCGGTGCACGCGCGCCGCGTTCCGCCACATGCTGCCGCGCGGCGCCGGCGTGATCGTCAACAACGCGAGCGTCCTCGGGTGGCGCGCGCAGGCGGGACAGGCGCACTACGCGGCCGCCAAGGCGGGCGTCATGGCGCTCACCCGCTGCGCTGCGATCGAGGCCGCACCCGCGGGTGTCCGCGTGAACGCGGTCGCGCCGAGCCTCGCGCTGCATCCCTTCCTGCAGAAGAGCGCGCCCAAGGCGCTCCTCGACGAGCTCGAGACTCGCGAGGCTTTCGGACGCGCCGCCGAGCCGTGGGAGGTCGCCAACGTCATCGTCTTTCTCGCGAGCGACTACTCGACCTACATGACCGGCGAGATCGTCTCGGTCAGCAGCCAGCACCCGTGACGCCGGCGGCGTCCTGAGGGCGGCCGACCGCGCCGCCGAGGCCCGGCGCCCGTGCCTCGTCCGAGGCGGGGCCGCCGCGACCCTGCACGTGTCCGCGGGGCGCGTCGCCCTCGGCTCGATCCGGAACAGCTCGATCCGGACCTTGACGCGAACGTAGAGAAGGCTCTAAGCTTAAAGCCGTCTCCAGGAATTGCATGCGCGCCGCCGTAGCCCAGGTTCCCGTCGAAGGCCGCCGAGAGCGGAAGAAGCGCGAGCTGCGCTCCCGCATCTACCAGCAGGCGCAGGAGCTCTTCCTGACGCAGGGCTTCGAGGCGACCACGGTCGAGCAGATCGCCGCGGCCGCGGACATCGCGCCGGCGACGTTCTTCAACCACTTCCAGAGCAAGCACGCGCTCCTCGGCGAGATGACCACCGAGGTGTTCGCCCACCTCCAGGAGCTCATCGAGCAGTACCTGCTTCGCCCCGGCTCCGCCCAAGAGCGGATCGCGAGCTTCGCCGATCGCGCGGCACGCGACGCCTTCGCGGCGCGCGGCGTCGCGCGCGACGTCGTCCTCGAGCTGATGCGCATGCGGACGCCCACCGGCGTCACGCCGCCGTACCTCGAGCGCATCTTCGCGCCGATCGCCAAGACGTTGCGCGAAGGCCAGCGCAACCGCGAGGTCCGCACCGATCTCGATGCCGCCTTTCTCGCCGAGATGGTCCTCGGCGCCCTCAACGCTCCGTTCATCAACTGGATGAACGATCCCGACTACCCTCTCGAACAACGGCTGCGTCAGGCGGCGGCGTTCATCGGCGAGGCCATTCGCCCGACGCCCGCCCGCCCGCGACGCACCGCTCGGTGACTGCCATGTACAGCGACATCGACATCCTCGACGCGAAGACCTGGGCCTCCGGCGCCCACGAGCGCTTTCGTTGGCTGCGCGAGAACGATCCCGTGCACTGGGACGCCAAGAACGCCATCTGGGCGGTCTCGAAGCACGCCGACGTGGTGTACGCCTCCAAGCACCACGAGGTCTTCTGCTCCGGCGAAGGCACGCGGCCGAACATGCCGACCAAGCTCTCCATCGTCGACATGGACGAACCGCGCCACGGACAGCTGCGCAACCTGATCAACCGCGGTTTCAAGCCGCGGAGGGTGGCCGACATCGAGCAGCGCTTCCGCCAGTTCACGGTCGAGACGATCGAGAAGATCGCTCCCCACGGACACTGCGACTTCGTCCGCGACATCGCCGTACCGATGCCGATCGAGGTGATCGCCGATCTCATCGGCATTCCGAAGACCGACCGCAACAAGCTCCACCACTGGTCCGACACGATGATCGCCAGCGACGGCAACTACGACGACCTCGAGACGATGTCGAAGGCCGCCAACGCCTTCGCCGAGTACGTGGCCTACATCGAGGACACGATCGACGCGCGCCGAAAGGATCCCCAGGAGGATCTCGTGAGCGTCCTGGTCACCGCCCGCGACGGCGGGCTCCTCGGCGAGATGGAGGTCGTCGACGCGAAGAAGATGCCGTCCGAGCACGCCATGGAAATGGCGAAGGACGAGCTCACGATGTTCCTCGTCACCTTGTTGATCGCCGGCAACGAGACCACGCGCAATGCGCTCACCGGCGGCATGAGTCAGCTCATCGAGAATCCCGGCGAGCGACAGAAGTTGATCGACGACCCGACCTTGATCCCGAAGGCGGTCGAGGAGATCGTGCGGCACGTCTCGCCGGTCTTGAACTTCGCGCGCACGGCGACCCGCGACACCGAGCTCCGCGGCCGCACGATCCGACAAGGCGAGAAGATTCTCCTCATGTACCCGTCGGCGAACCGCGACGCCGACGTGTTCGCGGATCCCGACGCCTTCAAAGTGGATCGCGACCCGAACCCCCACGTCGCATTCGGCATCGGCAACCATTTCTGCCTCGGCGCCAACCTGGCGCGCATGGAGATTCGCGTGATGCTCGAGGAGATCCTCAAGCGCATGCCCGACGTCGAGTACAGCGACGGTCCGCCGAAGATGCATCCGTCCTTGCTGGTGCGGTCGTTCACGCATATGCCGGTGCGATTCACGCCGACGACCTGACATCGCCCGCGAACGCCGCCGCCGGGGCGTCCTTCGCCGATCTGCCGCGACGTCCCCTGCCGCGCTTCCCGTCCTGGTGGGCGGCCCTCGGGCCGGGGGTCGTCTGGATGGCGCTCGCGCAAGGGAGCGGCGAGCTCGTCCGCTGGCCGCATCTGGTCGCGAAGTACGGGCTCACGTTCGCTTGGCTGGTCCTACCGGCCGGCCTCCTCCAGTATCCGGTGAGCGTCGAGATCGGACGCTACACGCTCCTGACGGGCGAGAGCATCTTCTGCGGCCTCCATCGCGTCCACCCGCTCCTGAGCGGGCTCGTGTGGGTCATGACGACGGTCTCGCTGCTCTGGTTCGCTGCCTTCGCGTCGGCCGGCGGCACCGCCATCGCGGCCCTCACGCAGTTCCCCGGCGGTTTCACCGTGCACGGCCGGACCCTGTTCTGGGCCTACCTCACGAGCGCGACGTTCGTCGTCGTGCTCGGGCTCTCCGGACGGGCGTACGGCCTGATCGAGCGCTGCACGAAGGTGGTTGCCGTCGGCACCGCCCTGGCCTTCCTGTGGGCCTGCACGCGACCCGAGGTCCTGCCGGCGCTGCCCTCGTTCGTCGCCGCGGCGCTCGCCGGGCCCGCCGGTGCGAGCGCGCGCGCCTGGGACGTCCACGACGTGCCGAAGCTCCTCACGGCCATCACCTTCCTCGGTCCCGGCGGGTTCTGGGTTCTGCTCTACTCCTATTGGTGGCGCGACAAGGGCAGCGGCATGGCGGCGTACGGAGCTCCGCTCGCCGGACCCGGCGACGACGCGCACGCGCCTCCGGACGTCGGCGGCTGCCTCATCGCTGCCGACGCCACGAGCGCCCGCGAATGGCCGCGCTGGCGACGCCACCTGTCGGTCGACGCCCTCGTCGGCATCGGCGGCAACCTCGTCACGACGCTCCTGACGTGCCTGCTTGCGTATGCCCTGCTCTATCCCCGCGGCCTGGTGCCCGAAGCGTACGCCCTCGCGAGCGTGCAAAGCGTCTTTCTCGAGCTGAGCGCGGGCTCCACCGGACGCATCGTGTTCCTGCTGATCGCCGGGGCGCTTCTCACCGACGCCTGGCTCGTGACGCTCGACGGCGTGAGCCGGATGCACGCGGACCTCGTCTACAGCCGCTGCCCGCGCGCCCGGCGTTGGACGCGGAACCGGTGGTACTCCGTCATGTTGGCACTGGTCACGCTGGCCACGTGGGGCACGCTGTTGCTCGACGAGCCGGGCTCGCTGATCCGACTTTCCGCGCTGATCGGCTTCGCGGGCATGGTCGTCCTCCCGCCCGCGCTCTTCGTCTTGAACCACCGCCGCTTGGCGGCGGTGGTTCCGACCTGGGCGCGGCCCCGGACCGTCGACGCGGTGCTCCTCGGCGTGAGCTTCGTCGCCTACACGCTCCTCGCCGCCGCGTACGCATGGGCGACTTCTTCCTAGAGCGAACCCGAGGGCGGCGCGAAGCCCTCGGCGTATCGTTCAGATACGTGGTCGGGCTTCGCGCCTTACGCTCGGGGCGGCTCGCACTTCTCGCTCGGAACCTACCTGTGCAGAGGTTCACTAGCCCGCGCGAGTCAGGGTACGCTCAGCTGGCGCTCGGGCTGCGTGAACGCGGCCGGGCCCGGAAATCCCGCGACGATGTTCACCGCCGCATTGTCGCCCGTGATGCAGTAGATGCCGACGCTCACTCCTTCGGGTGTCCGCGGCGCGCCCTGCCGGAGGATGCCGCCGTTCAGAAAGCAGGCCCGGTTTCGCGCGATGCACGTCTCGTCGGCCGCGCAGTACGGGCACACGGGCGGCGTGCAGTCGACGCTCGTGGAGCACGGACGGTAGGTGGTCGTGGAGCACCACGATTCGGCCGGGCCGGTGGTGCAGATGCCTTCCTGCACCGAGCCGCTATCGGTCGCGTCCAAGCGGCAATCGGCCTTGTGGCAGAAGCCGCCGGGACATTCGCTGTCGCTGACGCACTCGCCGGCGTCGTTGCCGCCCCCGACGCACGCGGCATTGCAGGCGTTCGGCCGTACCTGGCCGTCGCAGAAGCACTGCGGGCTGCAGCTGCCGGCCGGGCACTCCGTCGCGCTGGTGCACGGCCTCCCCGCGCTCGTACCGCCGAGGCACGCGTTTCCCGTGAAGCCCGTCGCGATGCAGGGCACGCTCGGCGCGAACGTCGCCGTACCGGTCGTGCGGGTCGGGATGTAGAGATCGAGACCGGCGTCGGACGTGATCTCGGTGGCCGGGTCCGGAGGACAGTCGACGCTCGTGGTCCCGAAGAACGTCGTCGGGCTCGCGAAGGGTGCCGCCGTGCGGCAGGCCCGTCCCGCGTTCAGACCGTCGCTGCACACGGGTGCGGTGATGCAGGGACCCGTCGCGCCCGGGCAATCCGCATTCACCGCGCACCGCTCTTTGCTGATGGCGCAGAATCCCCCACAGACCGGGCACGGTTTGTTCGCCGCCCCCACGGTGCGACCGAATGTCCGTGAGCGTTGCGGCGCACGCACCGTCGACTCGCCGTTCGGCACGTTCACGGTGCCGACCACGTCCTCGCTGAAGGACGTGACGTTGCACACGGTGACACCGCCGGACGCGACCGGATTCGGCGGCGCTACCAGCGTCACGGCGCAATAGTCCCCCGGCTCGTCGCACACCGGATCCGCCGGCTGGTTCATGTCGCACTTCTTCTGGATGTTTCGGAAGCAATGCGGGCCGGTGGCGGTGCGCTCCTTGCGACACATGCCTTGCCCGAGCGCGGCGCAGATCTGGTCGCCCGTCGTGCCGGACGGCGCGGACAACAACACGCCGCACGACGAGTGCGGCGGCAGCGAGCAACTCGGACCGAGGTTGCACGTCCCGAACGCATCGCAATCGTAGAGGTCGCCGAGATAGCCGCCGCCCTCGGCGACGCCTTGATCGGCGCTGGTTCCGGTCCAGCCGTTGTCGGTGTCGGCCGACGCGTGCTCCACGACGCGCACGCGCGGCTTGGTGCGGCAGAGGCAGGCAAAGTACCCGTCGGGATCCACGGCGGTTCCGCAGGCACCCGGGCAGGCGGCGGCGTCGCCCCCGTCGCACTCCTCGTCGAGGTTGTTCACGACCTCGTCGCCGCACATGCCGCCGCGCACGGCGTACTCGTAGTCGATGAGATCGGGCGGCACGTCGATGGCTGGACCATCGATGCGCACGGTGTGCGCGCTCGCGAGGCAGGTGACGGCATCGTCGACCGTGGTGGCATCGGGCGTGCAGATCGCGAGGCTCGCGACGTCCGCGTCGTCGCAGGCGTGGTGGATGCCGTCGCTCAACGTGGCGCGACACGTTGCGATCGTCGCCGCCGTCTTCGGGTCGGCGGTCGCGCAGAGGTGCGCGGGCACGCCGGGCAGCCTTCCCTTCAACACCGCCGCGCGGCATCTCTGTATCGACCGCAAGACGCAGGCCGTGAAGGCCGCGCTCCGTTTGGCGATCTCGCGCTGGCACGCGAGGCGGGCCTTGGGCAGCGGCGGCATCAGCGTGCCGTCGTATTGCAGCGTCAGCATCTCGCCGACGATCTCGTCGTGACTCTGGAGGATACAGTCGGCGAGGTCGCTCGGGGTGAACCCGTCGCCGGGATCGGCGTCGGGACATGGGCCGGGAAACCCGAGACCCCTGAGACCAGCCGCCGGCAAGGCGCAGGCCTTCGTGAGCCTCGCTCGGGCCGCGGCAGCGAGCTTGCCGAGCCGGCCCGGCGACGGCGCCGTGCACCCACCGCCGGCGAGCGCGTCGTTGTGGCACTGCTGCTCGAGCTTCAGCGTCGTCCGTACGAGGCCGAGCCCGACCTTGCCGATCGTGGTCACGCACCTCACCTGCGTCTTGCTGAGGCTCGCGGCCGCGCTCGGCAGCACAGTCGCCAGCACGCCGGCGAGCGCCAGCGCCAGGCGAATTTTCCCGAGGGTCATCGCCACAGCTCCTTTCGCAGGGGGACGGCACCGAGCAGCGCGATTTCGGCTAGCAATGCGCTCGGCATGCCGCAAGCACAATCCGACGTCGCGTGAAGATCGCATCCACCTCCCATCCTCCACCTCCTCGTCCTTCGTGACACTGTCCCCGCACCCGACGCAACCGTTTCATGCATCGTCTCGTGCGCGACGCCATGGCAACCCGCAGGCCCGCAGTCACCCCGACGCTTCGACCGCGCCGCTCGCGACCGCCCGCGCGATCTCGGCGGGCGTCATGCCGAGTATCTCGCCGAGCACGTACGCGTCATCGGCGCCCACTCGCTGACCCGCCCGTCCGCTCCGCGGCGGCGTCTCCGTGAGTCCGAGCGGCACGCCCGTCGCGATCACCGTTCCGCGCGTCGCGTGCTCGACGGTCTCGAAGAAGCCCCGTGCCGCGAGGTGCGGGTCGTGGGCGAGGTCTTCGACGTTGCGCACCTCACCGGCCGGCACGCCCGCCCGCTGCAACCGCGCCATCACCGTCGCGGCCTCCTGCGGCTGCGTCCATCCTTCGACGAGCGCATCGAGCGCGGCGACGTTGGCGAGCCGTCGCTCCCGGTCGCGGAAGCGCGGGTCGCCGTGCCATTCCGGCCGCCCGACCGCCGCGCAGAAGCGATCCCACTGCTCCTCGCTCTCGACCGCGATCGCGCACCAGCGATCGTCCCCGCGACAGCGATAGCACCCGTGCGGCGCGCCGCTCGCGGAGCGATTGCCCGGCCGCTCCGGTACGCGCCCAGTCGCGATCACTTCCGTCACGAGCTCGCCGATGGCGGCGATCGTGGCTTCGACCTGGGCGACGTTGACGTACTGTCCCTCGCCGGTGCGGTCGCGATGCGCGAGCGCGGCCAGCACCGCGACCAGCCCGTGCAGCGCGCTCAGGACGTCGGGGTACGCGTACTGCGTGATGGTGCACGCCCGATGCGCGAAGCCCGACAGGGTCGCCAGGCCCGAGAGCGCCTCGATGTTCGGGCCCCACGTCACGTAGCTCGCGTGGGGTCCCCGGTCGCCGTAGCCCGACGTCCCCAGCATGACGAGATCGGGTTTCACCGCGCGCAGTGCTTCCCACCCGATTCCGAGCTTCGCCGCGACCCCGGCGCTGTTGTTCTCGATGACCACGTCCGAGCGCGCAGCGAGACGACGTGCGATCGCGACCGCCTCCGGCTTCGTGAGATCGAGCGCCACGAAGCGCTTGCCGGCGTTCCAGTCCGTGAACCACGGTGAGCCCGTGGGATCGACGGCGCGCGCGGGGTCGTGCGGCGGAACGTAGAGACGTACGACGTCGGGATGCCGCCGCGACTCGACGCGAATCACCTCGGCCCCGCACGCGGCCATGAAGCGGCCGATCCACGGCCCTGCCATCGCGACCGTGAGCTCGAGGACGCGGAGCCCCGCGAGTGCCCCGGCGCTCGGCGCGGGCGCGGCAGCCGGCGGCGCAGGCGCGTCGCGCGCCGGCCAGCTCGCTCCGGCGGCGCCCGCCGCCTCCAGGCGCGGCGCCGCGCGCCGGATCGACCACGGCGTTGCCGACAATCGATACGGCGGCCCGGCGAGCGTGAGCGACGTCCCGTCGTGCTGCGCGACGGGCGTGAAGAACGCCCGCGTCGCGAGATGCTCGTCGCGCACGACCGCGTCGGCCGTACGCACCGGCGTGAACGCCAGGTGCCGTCGCTGCCCCTCGTGGTAGATCTCGTTCACGCTGAAGCGGCGCGTCAGGTCGGCGACATAGGCGTCGACCACGTCACGGTAGGGGATCCGCCGCGACGAGGGCCCCGCGAAGAGCGGATCGCGGACGCTCTCGACGCCGGTGACCTCGTGGATCCACGCCGCCAGCACCTCCCAGTGCCGCGGCCGGTTCACCATCAGGTACACGAGACCGTCCCGACACGGATACGTCCCCGACGGGACCGAGGCGAAGAGGCTCGTGCCGTTCCGTCGCGGCACGATGCCGTCGTCGCGCCACTTGCCGATCCCGCAGATGTGCGTCGCCGAGACGACCGCTTCCTGGAGTGAGACGTCGACGCGTTGTCCGCGTCCGGTGCGCGTCGCGTGGCGGAGCGCCATCAGCGTCGCCGCGGCCGCCACCAGCGAGGCGGTGACGCACGCCTGCCGCCCCGCGAGACGTACCGGCGGATCGTCCGGATCGCCGGTCACGTAGAGGGCGCCGCCGAGCGCGGACGCCACCAGCTCGCCGCCCACGAAGTCGCGATACGGTCCGGTCTGTCCGAACGGCGTGATCGACGTCATCACGAGACGCGGATGGGCGGCGCGCAAGCTCTCGAAGCCGACCCCCAGCGCCTCGAGCGCTCCCGGCCGCCAGGTTTCGACGATCGCGTCGGCGTCGGCGGCGAGCGCCGTGAAACGCGCGCGGTCGTTCGGACGCGCGAGGTCGAGGACCAGGCTGCGCTTGTTCGTATGCAGCGCCAGGAAGAACCAGCTCGCGAGATCCGCGGGCGCGGCGTCGCGGAACGGCGGCACCCGGCGCGTCGCGTCGCCTCCCGGCGGCTCGACGCGGATCACGTCGGCACCGAGGTCGGCCAGCAGCTTGCCGCAGTACGCGCCGCTTTCGTCGCCGAGCTCGAGGATGCGACGTCCCGCCAGGGCACCCATCGCCCGACACCATGGCGTGGCTTGTACGGGAAATCAAAAGTTGGCATGCAGGCGGTCGCTTGACTGCCGACGCACGCAACAGATCACACGCCTCGCATTCGTCGTGGGACCACTCGGTCGATCTCCTCATCGTCGGCTCCGGTGCCGGCGCCATGGCAACCGCGATCTGCGCCCACGACCGCGGCGGCACGCCGCTGCTGATCGAGAAGACCCACGCTCTACGGCGGCTCGTCGGCGATGTCGGGCGGCTCGCTGTGGATCCCGAACAATCACCTGATGGCCGCCGCCGGCGTGAACGACACGCCCGCGGAGAGCGCTCACGTACCTGAAGCACATCACGCGCGGCGACGTGCCCGGAGGAGAAGCTGCGTCCGCTACGTCCGAGACCGCACCGGAGATGCTGCAAGTACCTGAGCGAGCGCGCTCGGCCTGCGCATGCAGTCGATGCTCACCTACACCGACTATTACCCGGAAGCGCCGGGCGGAAAGCCCGGCGGACGGTCCGTCGAGCCGGAGCACTTCGACGCGCGCGAGCTCGGCGACGAGTTCGATCGGCAGCGCGAGCCGGCGCTTCAGGAGCTGGTCATGGGCCGCATGTCGATGACCGCGACCGAGGCGCACCACATGCTGGCGCGCCACCCGGGCTGGGTCAGCTCATGACGCGCATCATGGTCGCGCTACTGGCTGCGACATCGGCGGGCGCATGAAGGGCAAGCGCGATCGCTGCCTGTCGCTCGGCAACGCGCTGATCGGCATGCTGCGGCGCACCCTCATGGATCGCCAGATCCCGCTCTGGCTCGAGACCGCCGGCGCGCGAGCTCGTCGTCGAGAACGGCCGCGTCGTCGGCGTGGTGGTGGAGCAGCGCGGCCGGCCGACCCGCATCCGCGCCACCAAAGGCGTGGTCCTCGCGGCCGGCGGCTTCGAGAGCAGCGACGCCATGCGCAAGCAGTACCTGCCCAACCCGACCGAGGCCGCCTGGACCACCGCCAACCCGGGCAACACCGGCGACATCATCCAGATGGGCGCTGGCGCTGGGTGCCGCAGTCGATCTGATGGACGACGCCTGGTGGGGACCGACGACCGTCGTCCCGGGCGAGGACCGCGCCCGCATGCTGGTCATCGAGAAGGGCCTGCCGGGCAGCATCTTCGTCAACAAACGCGGCCAGCGCTTCCTCAACGAGGCGTCGCCGTACAACGACATCTGCAAGGCGCATGTACGAGAACCACACGCCCGAGTCGCCGTGCGTGCCCTGCTACATGATCTTCGACGCGACCTTCCGCAAGAAATATCCGTGCGGTCCGTTCTTCCCCGGCTCGCAGCAACCCGACTGGGCGCTGCCGAAGGCGCTGAAGGAGGCGGCTACCTGAAGAAGGCCGACGACGCTCGACGGGCTCGCCGCGCAGCTCGGCAGTCGACGCCGCGGGCCTGAAGGCGTCGGTGGCGACGATGAACGAGTACGCGCGCAACGGTCGCGACCTCGACTTCCATCGCGGCGAGAGCCTCTTCGACCAGCTACTACGGCGACGAGAAGGTGAAACCGAACCCCTGTCTCGCCCCGCTCGAGACGCCGCCGTACTACGGGCATCGTCGTGTACGCCGGCGACCTCGGCACCAAGGGCGGACTCGAAGACCGACGCGAGCGCGCGCGTGCTTGCGGGACGACGGCAGCGTCGATCCCCGGCCTCTACGCGATCGGCAACTGCTCGGCGTCGGTCGATGGGCCGGACGTATCCCGGGTGCCGGCGGCACGATGGGCCCGGCGATGACGTTCGGCTACATCCTGGCCTGCGAGACCATCGGCCACTGAGACTCCCGTCATGGCGTTCAAAGTCGAGACCGGCCTCCTGAACCCCGACACCGCGCAATACGCCGGGCGCGGGCAAGCGAAGCCGACGATCGCGGACATCGCGGCCGCCGCCCGCACGGCGGAGTCGCTCGGCTTCGATGGCGCGTGCGCGCCGGAGGCGGGACACGATCCTTTCCTGCCCCTCACCATCGCCGCCGAGCACACGACGACGCTCCATCTCGGCACGAACGTCGCGATCGCGTTTCCGCGGAGCCCGATGGTCACGGCGCAGCTCGCCTGGGATCTGCAGCAGCTCTCCGGCGGCCGCTTCAACCTCGGGCTCGGCACGCAGGTGAAGGGCCACAACGAGCTCCGCTACGCGACGCCGTGGACCGCCGGCCCGGGCCCGCGGCTGCGCGAGTATTTGCAGTGCCTGCGGGCGATGTTCGACGGCTTCACGACCGGCACGCCGACCCCCTTCGAGGGACGCCACTATCGCTTCAGCCTGCTGCCGCCGTTCTTCAATCCCGGTCCGATCGACCATCCGGCGCCGCCCATCTACATCGCCGCGGTCAACACCTACATGGCGAAGCTCGGCGGCGAGCTCTGCGACGGGCTCCGCCTGCACCCGATCGGCACCTTCGCGTACACCAAGGCCGTGGTGCTCCCGGCGATCGCCGCCGGCGCCGCGAGCACCGGCCGCACGCTCGCCGACGTGAACGTCATCGGGGCGCCCTTTCTCGCGACGGGCGCCACCGAAGCCGACGTCGAGAAGGCGAAAAAGGCGCTCAAGCAGCACGTCGCGTTCTACGCGTCGACGCGCACGTATCACACGGTGCTCGCGTACCACGGCTGGGAAGCGATCGGGGCCGAGCTCCACCGACTCTCGCGCGCGGGCAAGTGGCAGGAGCTTCCGACGCTGATCAGCGACGACATGCTCGCCGAATGGGCCGTGATCGCGACCCACGACCGCCTCGCCGAGGAGGTGCGTCGACGCTGCGACGGGATCTTCTCCACCGTCCTGCTCGACCTGCCGCACGATCTGGCCGCCGATCACGAGCGCGTCCGCGACGTCGTGCGCGTCCTCCATCAATAGAAGAGCGACCCGAGGAGACTCACCATGGCCGAACAGCACGTCCTCTTCGCCGTCGACCAGGGCGTCGGCGTCGTCACACTGAACCGTCCCGAGCGCCTGAACGCCGTCAATTGGGGGATGGCGACCGACCTCGTCCAGCTCTTCCGGGATCTTCGCTTCCGCGACGACGTCCGCACGATCGTCCTCACCGGCGCGGGCAAGGGCTTTTGCGCGGGCGGCGACGCGGAGTGGCTGTCGGGCGGCACCGATCGCGGCATCCCGGGTCTCTCCGACAAGCCGCTCGAGCGCTATCAGAAGAAGACGCCGGCGGGTCCGTTCGCCGAGTTCGTGAAGACCATGATCGAGGTGGAGAAGCCGATCATCGCCGCCATCAGCGGTCCGGCGATGGGCGCCGGGCTCGCGTTCGCGCTCGCGTGCGACCGGCGCTTCGCCGATCCGAGCGCGCGCATGTGCGCGGCGATGGTGCGACTCGGCTTCAGTCCCGACTGCGGCGTCACCTGGCTCCTGCCGCGCGTCACCAATCTCTCGACCGCCCTCATGATGGTCGAGACCGGCTGCATCCTCGACGCCGAGCAGTGCCTCAGGTACGGCCTCGTCGACGAGCTCGCCGCCGCGGAGGGCGAGGCGCTGCCCGCCGCCATGGCGTACGCGAAGAAGCTCGCGCAGGGTCCGAGCGTCGCCGTCGACCTCGCCCGTCGCTGCGTCTACAAGGCGGTCAACGGCGGCACGCTCGAGGAGATCCTCGACTACGAAGCGGTCGCGGGCACGATCACCGCCAACACGGCCGATGCGGCGGAAGGTACGAAGGCCTTCGTCGAGAAGCGCAAAGCCGCCTTCAAGGGTTGCTGACCGCGTCGCGCAAGGCCGCGACGAGCGCCCGCGCGTCCGGGGGCGACGTGGCGGTGCCGAAGACGTAGAAGTCCGGGCGCTGCAGCGCGACGCGCGACGCCGGCCGCGCCGAACCAGCGCGCGTACGTGCCGTCGACGTCGCGCACGGCCGCCTCCGGGCCGACGTGCGCCGCCGACGCCGCCGAGCGCCGTGAAGAACGCCGCGAGCTCGCGCGTCGAGCTGCGGCGAGCGGGTCGCCGGCCGCGGCCGAGCAGCGTCCAGCCGCGGCCGACGACGTCGTCGAAGAGCCCGTCGCGCCGTCGGCGTCCGCACTCGCCCTTGCACGAAGAGCTGCCCGGCGTGCGCGTCGCCGTCGCGCAGCATGCCGGGCCCGATGCCCAGCGGCGGCGGCGGCGTGCGTCGCTGACCGCTCGCGCATCGGCGGCGATCATGGCGGCGTCGCGGGCCGCGGCCTCGGCCGGATCGGCGACGCAGATCACCCTGCCGAGCTCCATCGAGAAGCTCGATCGATCGCGCGCACGTGCGGCGACGCGCTCGCTCGCGTAGGTGTCGAGCAGCGCATCCGGGCGCGCGCCGGCGAGCACGAGGTCGAGCTTCCAGGCGAGATTGGCGGCGTCGCGGAGGCCCGAGCACATGCCCTGGCCGGCGAACGGCGGCATCTGGTGCGCGGCGTCGCCGGCGAGCAGCAGGCGGCCCGCGCCGCCAGCCGTCCACCCAGCGCGCCTGGAAGCGGTAGACGGTGTGCCGCTCGAGGCGCGGCGTTCTCCGGCGTGACGCCCCACGGCGCGAGCAGCCGCCAGGCGGTCGCCTCGCTGTTGAGCTCTTCGATGCTCTCGCCCGGCAGGCGCATGAACTCCCAGCGCCGCCGGCCCGGGTCCGCCGGAGACCAGCGTCGTCGGCCGCGCCGGATCGCAGATCTGGACGTTGAGCGGACTCCAGCGCCGTCGGCTCGGTGCGGCAGGACGTCGACGATCAGCCAGTCGAAGAAGAAGCCGAGGTCGGTGACCGTCGCGCCGAGCTGTCGGCGGACGAAGCTGTTGGCGCCGTCGCAGCCGATCGACGTAGCGCGCGCGCGCCGCGCGGCGCTCGCCGTCGGTCGCGCGCGACGTCGAGCGCGACGCCGTCGTCGACCGCGCGCGAGCGCCGACGACCTCGCAGCCGCGGTGCACCTCGACGTCGGGCAGCGTGCGCGCGCGCGCGCATCGAGCAGCGCGCTCGAGCTCGGGCTGCGCGAACATGTTGGCCTCCGGCCAGCCGCGAGAGCCCGGCGGCCCGGCTGCTCGAAGCGCAGCAGCGTCGTCGCCCGCCGCGTTGCGCCATTCGTAGACGTCGGCCGGCTCGGTCAGGCCGCGCGAGCGCGTCGGCGACGCCGGCCGCCTGCAGGATGCGGCCGACCTCGTGGTCGAAGTGCACGGCGCGCGGCAGCGGATAGGCGGCCGGCTGCTTCTCGAAGACGCCGACCCGCCAGCCGCGCTGCCCGAGCAGGATCGCCAGCGTCTGGCCGACCGGACCGTAGCCGACGATCGCGACGTCGTAGGTCGTCGCGGCATCGGCGCGTGCTCAGCGCGTGCGCGCCGGCCATCAGCTCGGCGAGGTCGTCGGGCGCGAGGAACGACGGCGGCACGCGGCGGTCCCCAGTTGTAGAGCGCCCTTCGCGCCGTCCCACACGCCGCGGCTTCCACAGCTGATCGTCGACGATGCAGTCGAGGTCGGCGTAGTACTCGGTGAAGTTGCCGGCCGGGTCCTTCAGGTACCAGAAGAAGTTCGAGCCGATGTGATGGCGGCCGAGGCCCCACACGTGCCGGCCGGGATCGCGCTGCCAGCATCGCGCGTGGCGGCGCGGCCGATCTCGTCGACGTCGTCGACCTGCCACGAGGTGTGGTGCAGGAGCGGCACCGGCGCCGCCTGCACGAGCAGATTGTGGTGATCGGTCGAGCAGCGCAGGAACGACGCCGAGCCCGGCGATCGTGTCGCTCACCTTGAAGCCGATGCCGTCGATGAAGAAGCGCTGGCTGGCCGCGAGATCGGTCGAGCCGAGCACGACGTGGCCGAGCTTGCGCGGCCGCACCGGCGCCGTCGCGCAGCACGGCGTCGGCGCGCGCGGTTGCGCGCGATCGATGCGGCCCGGGCCGTTGGTCGGCTGCGGCGCGGAGCCGGCGGCTGCTCGATGCGCGGCGCGACACCGACGACGACGCGCGCACGCGCGTGCCGGGTCGACGGCGGTGACGAGCGTCGTCCGTCTCGGCGACGCGACGCCGAGCCGGCGCAGCGCTGCGCGGCGATGCGCGCCGAGGTCGTCGGCGTCGTCGGCGCCGACGCCGAGCTCGAGCAGCCGCCGGCGCGGCGCCGCGACCAGCCGCAGCTGCTCGCCGCCGTCGACGGTGGCGAAGCGCCCGTCGCCGAGCGGCGTGAGGCCGAACTCCTCGTAGTACGCCGCCGTCCGCGGCGACGTCGGGCACGCCGATGGTGATCGCGGTCAGTCGATGGAGCGCCATGTCGGTTTCCTCCTAGCGCGGCTGCAGACGAGGCGCACGCAGCGGTTGCGCGAGCGTGCCGATGCCCTTCGATCGTGCTGCGTGAGCACGCTCGCCCGGCTGCAGGAAGCGCGGCGGCTTGCGGGTCGGCGCCGACGCCGGCCGGCGTGCCGGTGAAGATCGACGTCGCCCGGCAGCAGCGGCAGGATCGCCGAGAGCTCCGCGATCGATGCGCGGCACGCTGAACACCATGTCCGAGGTGCGGCTCTGCTGCATCGAGCTCGTCGTCGACGCAGCAGCGGATGCTCGAGGTCGTCGGGATTCGCGAGCTCGTCGGGCGTCACCAGGCACGGCCCGATCGGCCCGAAGCCGGGAAACGACTTGCCGAGCGAGAACTGCCCGCCGCCCGCCCACTGCACGACGCGCTCGGAGAGATCCTGGCCGACGGTGAGGCCGGCGACGTGCCCCCAGCCGCCGACGTCGGCGACGCGGTAGGCGCGCGTGCCCGATCACGACGACCAGCTCGACCTCCCAGTCGACCATGCGCCGCTCGGCAGCGACACGTCGGCGTACGGCCCGGTGAGGCAGGTCGGGAACTTCGTGAACGTCGCCGGCGCGATCGGGCATCGGCAGGCCGGCCTCGGCGGCGTGATCGCGGTAGTTGAGGCCGATGCCGAACACCTGCGCCGGCCGCGGCGCCGGTGCGCCGAGATCGGCCGCGTCGATCGGCCGCGCGCTCGCCGCGCGGCGCGCCGCGCCGCCCAGGCGCGAAACGCCGCCCACTCGGCGAAGAGCGCCTGCGGGTCGGCGGCGAAGCGTCCGCCGCGACGCCCGCTCGACGTCGATGCCGCCTTCGCCGGCGCAGCAGCGTCGACCGGCCACGAACGTTCGCGATGCGCATGCCTGCTCTCCCGGCGTCGGGGACTCGCCAGCGACCGCAGCGACCTTCGCATCGGAGTGAGAGTTTTGTCAATCCCTTGACGGACATCTCATCGCTGGCGTACGGTCGCGCCATGCAGCAGCGCCGGCCGCTCGCTCCGCCTGCGCGGCGCGCCCGCGCGGGCGCGACCCGCGCGCTGCTCCTCGACGCCGCGCTGCGGGTGTTCGCACGCAAGGGCGCCGGCGCGGCGGCCATCCACGAGATCGCCGACGAGGCCGGCGTCGCCAACGGCACCTTCTACAACTACTTCCGCACCCGCGAAGCGCTCCTCGAAGCGGCGAGCATGCGACTCGCCCTGCGTCTTCTTCGACGCCATCACGTCGAGCCGCGGCCGCCGTCGCCGACCCCGCCGAGCGGGTCGCGATCGGCATGCCGCCGCTTCGTGCTCCAGCGCGCGTCGCGACCCCGTCTGGGCGCGCGGCGTTGCTGCGCGTGTGGGACAGCACGCCGCCCCGAGCGCCGCACGCGGCCGACGCCGCTCCTCGCCGACCTGCGCGCGGGACGACGCGCGCGGCCGGCTTCGCTACGCGAGCGAGGCCGCGGCGCTCGATCTCGTCCAGGGCACCGTCCTCGCCGGCATGCGCACCGTGCTCGAGGGCCGCGCCGGCAGCGGCCATGCCAGCGTGATCGCGGCGCTGGTACTGCGCGGCCTCGGTGTCGCACCGGCCGACGCCGACGTCATCGCCCGCCGCCCGCTGCCGCCCCTCGCGGACGCCGCCGCAACTCCACCGCCTCCCTCCCCGCGCCAGCGCCTCGCACGCGGACACCGCCCCGCGCGCTGACGCCCACGACGGCTGTACGGCGCGCCGCCGCCTGCTAGAAGGCCGCATGGGCGACGCCCCCGTTCCGCGCGAGGTGACCCAGGCGAAGCTCGACCAGCTCGCCGCGGCGACCCTTCGCCACACGCCTTCGCAACGCTACACGGTGGCGGATCGCTTCGCGGAGAAGGCGCGGCTCCATCCCGAGCGCCCGTTCATCTTCTACGAGGGCGCGACGATCACCTACGGCGCCGTCGATGCGGACGCGAATCGCGTGGCGCACGCGCTCCATGCCGACGGCCTCCGCCGCGGCCGCGTGGTCGCCCTGTCGATGGAAAATCGCCCCGAGTTCATCGTCGCGTGGCTCGCGCTCGCGAAGCTCGGGATCACGACCGCGCTCCTCAACACGCAGCTCCGCGGCGACGTGCTTCGCCACGCCGTCGCTACCACCGAGGCGCAGGCGCTGATCGTCGGCGAGGAGCTGCTCGCCGCATTTGCCGGCGCCGAACCCCCGCCCCTGTGCGCCCGTAGGTACGTCGTCCGCGACCCGTGGTCCGTCGCCACGCCGGTCGCCGCTCCGCCGAGCGTCCAGGTGCTCGACGAGCGCGCCGCGGCCATGCCGAGCAGCGAGGTCGAGCCCGCGCTCCGGGCCGACCTCCGCGCCGGCGACGATCTCTTCCACATCTTCACGTCGGGCACGACGGGACGTCCGAAAGCGGCGCGCCTCTCGCACATGCGCTATCTCGGTGTCGGTGACGGCATGTCCGCCATCGCCGGCTACGGGCCCGACGACGTGATCGCGTGCGTGCTGCCGCTCTACCACGGAGCAGGCGGAATGGTGGTCGTGTCGTGCGCGCTCTCGCAAGGCGCGGCGATCGCGCTCCGCCGGCGCTTCAGCACCCGACGGTTCTGGGACGACGCCCGGCGCGACGGCGTCACCGCCTGCCAGTACGTCGGTGAGCTCTGTCGCTACCTCCTGAACGCCCCGCCCTCTCCCGGCGATCGTGATCATCGCATCCGGGTGATGATGGGGGCGGGCCTCGGCGCCGACGTCTGGCGTCCGTTCCAGGAGCGCTTCGGCATCGCGCGCATCCTCGAGGGCTGGAGCTCCACGGAAGCGAACACCAGCCTCATCAACCTGGACGGCAAGGTCGGCTCGTGCGGCCGCATCCCCTTCAAGGAGCGCCACAACGGGCGCCTGATCCGCTACGACGTCGCGACCGACGACCATCCGCGCGACGCGGACGGGCGCTGCATCGAATGCGGTCCCGGCGAGGTCGGCGAGTTCATCGGCATGATCCTCGACCTGCCCGACTCGGGCGCCGGCCGTTTCGAGGGCTACACGTCACAGGACGCCACGGCGCAGAAGATCTTGCGCGACGTGTTTCGACCCGGCGACCGCTGGTACCGTTCCGGCGATCTGCTCGTCCAGGACGCCGACGGCTATTTCACCTTCGTCGACCGCATCGGCGACACGTTTCGCTGGAAGAGCGAGAACGTCTCGACGCAGGAGGCCGCCGAGACGCTGGGCGCGTTTCCCGGCGTCGCGATCGCGAACGTCTACGGCGTCGCGGTCGCGGGAGCCGAGGGCCGGGCCGGCATGGCGGCGCTCGTCCTGCACCCGGACGCCCGCTTCGACGGCGAGGCGTTCCACGCCTTCACGCGCGAGCGCCTGCCCGCCTACGCACTCCCGCTCTTCGTGCGCCTGGTTCTCGAGGCGGACGTCACGTCGACGTTCAAGCTCCGCAAGGTCGACCTCCAGGCCGACGGCTACGATCCGAAGCGGGTGCGCGATCCGCTGTTCGTACGGGACGACGCGCACGCCACCTACGTCCCGCTCACTCCCGCCGTCCATGCGCGCCTCGCCGCGCTTCTCGGCCTCGACAGCGCGCCAGCGGCGAGCGTGCGGCGGTGAGACCCTCACGCGGTGTCGCGACGGCGCTCGTGCTGGCGCTGCTTGCGGTCGCTCGCGCGGCCTCGGCGGGCGACGGCGGGCCTCCGAGCCCAGCGCCGCTCGCGGTCGTCGCGCCGCGCTGGGACGCGGGCCGGGTCGAAGCCGGGACCCCGTTGCGACACAGCTGGGAGCTCCGCAACCGGGGCGCGCGTACGTTGCAGATCGCCGTCAAGGCGACCTGCGATTGCACGACCACCGACTCGGATCGAGAGATTCCCGCAGGCGCCGCCGGACACGTGATCGCCGTCGTGGACACGACGCATCTCCGCGGGCGATTCGAGAAGGTCGTCGACGTCACGACCAACGACCCGGCACAGCCCATGATCCCGCTCGTCATCGTCGGCGAGAGCCAGCGCGCGCTGATCGTCGAGCCCGGTGACATGCCGACGCTGCGCGGACCGATCCACGCGGTGAAGGCCCTCGATCTCACCGTCCACGCCGCGGACGGAAATCCGTTTCGGATCACCGAGATCCGCGACGATCCCAGCGTGCGGAGCACGGTCGTCGCCCTCGACGACGGCGAGCCGCGGGGCCATCGTCGCTATCGCCTCACCCTGACGCCGAGTCCGGACCTCGCGGTCGGCATGCATCGGGTCGACGTCGCGCTGCTCACGACCGCGCCCCAGGCGGAGCGATTCGTCCTCCCGACGACGATCGTCGTCACCGGGCCCCTGGTCGTCATGCCGCCGCAGCTCCGCCTCGGCCGGGCGCATCCGTCCGCGAGCGCGCGCATCACGGCCGTCGACGGGAGCGCCTTTCGCGTCCTCGGCGCCGTAGCGAGCGACCCCGACGTCACGGCGAACGTCGCGCCCACCCCGGACCGGAGCGCGTGGGACGTGACCGTGCGCTACGCCGGCGCGCCGCTGCATCACGGCCCTCTCAACGCCGTCCTGACGGTTCGCACCGACCAGCCGTTGCAGCCGACGGTGGCGATTCGGATGAGCGGCAGGCGGTGAGACGAAAGGAGACGCCATGCCTGGTCCCATGGATGGAGTGAAGGTCGTCGAGCTCGCGGTATGGGTGGCCGGACCCGCCACCAGCGGTCTCCTGGCCGACTGGGGCGCCGAGGTCGTGAAGATCGAAGCGCCGCCCGCGGGCGATCCCTACCGCGCCTTCTACAGCGCCGCCGCCGGCATCCCGCTCCCGATCAATCCGATGTTCGAGCTCGACAACCGCGGCAAACGGTCGCTCGTCGTCGATCTCGCGACCGACGACGGACGCGCGATCGTTCGGCGCGCCATCGCCGGCGCCGACGTCAAAGGCACACGGATCATTCCGTAGATGAGGTTTGCGGGCGCAGGTGCTACAGCAACGGTGATTCGCGACTTGCGAGCGCGGGTTCGATGTGAGATCGCATTGAGTCACGACGCTGCGCGCAAACCGGGCTTCCCGCAGCGACGTAACTGACCACCAGGATGCCTCCTTCGACCCGTCGACCTCGACTGCTCGCGCCCCGTTTTGTCACGATCGTTTCGGCCGTCGTCCTCGCCGTCGGTTTCTCCGCCGCGAGCCGTGCGGAGACCGTCCTGCCGAGCGGCTTTCAAGAGACCGAGGTCTTCAGCGGCTCTCACGTTGCCGACCGCCGTCCAGTTCGCGAGCGACGGCCGCGTCTTCGTCGCCGAGAAGAGCGGCCTCATCAAGGTCTTCGATAGCTCGACCGATCACGACGCCGACGATCTTCGCCGACCTCCGAACCAATACCCACAACTACTGGGACCGGGGCCTCCTCGGCCTGGCGCTGCACCCGAATTTCCCGACGGTACCGTACGTCTACGTGCTCTACACGCTTGGACGCGGCGATCGGCGGCACGCCGCCGCGCTGGGGTCGTTCGGTGGGACGTCCGACAGCTGCCCGAATCCGCCGGGCGACACGACCGACGGATGCGTCGTGGCGGGCCGCGTCTCGCGCCTCACGGCATCCGGCAACGTCATGACCGGCACCGAGCAGGTGTTGGTCGAAAACTGGTGCCAGCAGTTTCCCAGTCACTCGATCGGCTCGATCGCGTTCGGGCCGGACGGCGCGCTCTACGTGAGCGGCGGCGACGGTGCGAGCTTCCTCTTCACCGACTACGGCCAGACGGGCTACCCGGCGAAAAATCCCTGCGGCGATCCGCCGACGGGCTACGGCGGAACCCAGACCGAGCCGACCGCCGAAGGTGGCGCGCTACGCACGCAGGACTTGCTGACCCCCGGCGATCCGGTGACCTACGACGGCACGGTTCTGCGGTTGAATCCGATCGACGGAACGCCGATGCCGGACAATCCGCTGGTCGGCGGGTCCGCGGCCGACGACGATCCGATCATCGCCTACGGTCTGCGCAATCCGTTTCGACTGGCGCCGCGTCCCGGCACCAACGAGCTCTGGATCGGCGACGTCGGCTGGAACGATTGGGAGGAGATCGATCGCATCGGCCACACCGGCGACATGCCGATCGAGAACTTCGGCTGGCCCTGCTACGAGGGCATCGGCAAGCAACCCGGCTATGCCACCGGATCGAATCTCTGCCAGTCGTTGTACGCTTCGCCCGGCGCCGTCACCGATCCCTTCTTCACGTACAACCACGCGGAGAAGGTGGTCCCGGACGAGTCCTGCAGCGTCGGGAGCTCCTCGATCACCGGGCTCGCCTTCTACCAAGGCGGCACCTATCCGGCGAGCTACGACGGCGCGCTCTTCTTCGCCGACTACTCGCGCAACTGCATCTGGACGATGCCGATCGGTCCGAACGGGGATCCCGATCCCGCGCAGCGATTCACCTTCGCGGCCGGCGCCTTCGCCCCCGTCGACCTCAAGATCGGGCCGGGCGGCGACCTCTACTACGTCGACGTGAGCATCGGTCGGCTGATGCGCATCAGCTACGTCGCGGCGAGCCAGCCACCGGTCGCCGTGATCGACGCGGACAAGATCGACGGCCCCACCCCGCTCACCGTGCAATTCGACGGCTCCGGCTCGAGCGATCCCGACCCCGGCGACGTGATCTCCTACAGCTGGGACCTCGACGGCAATGGGACGTTCGGCGACTCGACGCTCGTGGCCCCGCTCGTCACCTACACGAATCCCGGAACCTACGACGTGCAGCTCCGGGTCACCGATCCGCACGGCGCGAGCGCCACCGCCTCGAAGACGATCACCGCCGGCAACACGCATCCGACGGCGATCATCACGACCCCGACCGGCGCGGAGACCTGGCATGCGGGGAGCGTGATCAACTTCTCGGGCACCGCCACCGATCCCGAGGAAGGAACGCTCGGCGCCGCGGCGCTCACGTGGACGCTCGTCATCCAGCATTGCCCCTCGAACTGCCACGAGCACACCGTGCAGACGTTGGAGGGGGTCAGCAGCGGCTCGTTCGTCGCACCCCAGCACGACTACCCGACGCACCTCGAGTTGCGGATGACGGCGACCGATGCCGGCGGGCTGACGAACACGACGAGCGTCTTCCTCTATCCCGAAACGGTCGATCTGACGCTCGCGAGCGATCCTCCCGGGCTCGAGCTCACGACGGTGCCGTTCAGCGGCACCACGCCTTACGTGAAGACGGAGATCGTGAACAGCACCGTCACGATCTCGGCGCCTTCCCCGCAGACCATCGACGGCATCACCTACGAGTTCGTGTCGTGGTCCGACGGCGGCGCGCGCAGCCACGAAGTCAGCGCCCCTGCCGATGCAACGAGCTACGTCGCCCTCTTCGAGGCAACCGGGGCGACACCCACGAGCACGGCAGGCGCGACGCCGACACCGTCAGTGACGCCCACACTCGCGGCGACGAGCACGACCACGCCGACGGCGACCACGAGCGCCGTCCCGTCCGCGACGCCCACCGCGACCGTGACCCCGACCGCCACCGGGACGATGACGCCGACCCCCAGCATCACGTCGACGTCGACGCGCACCGCGAGCCCGAGCCCGACCGGCACCGCGACTGCGACGACCACGCCGACGCGCACCACGACTCCGAGCCCGACCGCGACCGCGACGACCACGCCGACGCGCACCACGACTCCGAGCCCGACCGCTACCGCGACCGCGACGCCGACGCGCACCGCGAGCCCGACCGCTACCGCAACCGCGACCGCGACGACCACGCCGACGCGCACCGCGAGCCCGAGCCCGACCGCTACCGCGACCGCGACGACCACGCCGACGCGCACCACCAGCCCGACGCCGAGCGGTACCGCGACGGTCACGCCGACGGACACGCGTACCGCCACCCCGGTCGTCACGCCGACCGCAACGCCGACGCTGACGGCGACGCGCTCGCCGAGCCCGACGGCGACACCGCTGCCGACCGTGACCGCGACGACCACGCCGCTCCCGACGGCGACGACGACGCCGGTGCCGACGCTCACGGCGACCCAGACGTTCCTTCCGACGGCGACCGCCACACCGAGCGGCGGCGGATCAGGTCCGTGCGACACCGCGATCGTGATTCCCGCCGCGGGTGGGACCTTCGACGGCATCACGAGCGGCGTCGGGGCGCTCGCCGGCACGTGTGCGAACAGCAGCGCCGCTCCCGAGCGCGTCTACGCCTGGACACCGACGACGACCGGGAACGCGACGATCGCGACCTGCAGCGATACCGACACCTCCTTCGACACGGTCGTCTACGTGCGCCGCGCCAGCTGCACGAGCGGCGTCGAGGTCGCGTGCAACGACGACTCGACCGGCTGCTTCACGAGCGAGCCGAGCGATCATCACGCTTCGCGGCTGATCGCGCCCGTCACGGCGGGCACGACCTACTTCATCATCGTCGACGGCTACGCGAGCTCGGCCGGAAGCTTCACCTTGAGTGTCACGCCGCCACCGGCCGACGGCCCCACCCCGACGCCCGTGCCGAACGCCTGCCAGAGCGCGACCGTGATCCCGGGAAGCGGCGGCGTGTTCACCGGGACGACGAGCGGAGCGAGCACGCTCGCTGGCAGCTGCGCCTTCACCAACACGTCACCCGAGAAGGTTTTTCAGTGGACACCGGTCGCGAGCGGCCCGGCGGTGATCCAGACCTGCGACGGCATCGACACGGGCTACGACACGGTCGTGTACCTGCGAGAGGCGGACTGCACTTCCGGCCCCGAGGTCGCGTGCAACGACGACTCCGAGGGCTGTTTCACCAACGAGCCGAGCAGTTACCACGCCTCGCGCCTCACGCCGAACGTCATCGGGGGTGAGACGTACTACATCGTCGTCGACGGATACGGCGGGCGGCAGGGTGCCTTCAGCTTGTCGGTGACGGGTCCGGGTCCCGCTGCGACCGCAACCGCGACCGTCGTCCCGACGGTCACGCCGCTCGCCAGCTCGACGCCCGTTCCGACACGCACCGCCACGGTGACGCCGGCCCCGACGAGCACGTCGCTCGCGACCGCGACGGCCGCCACCGCGACACCGACACCCGCGCCGACCCCGACACCGACTCGTACCGTGACGCCGACCCGCACCACGACGCCCCTGGTCACGGCCACACCGACTCGCACCGCCACGACGACGCCGATGCCGAGCGTCACCATCACGCCCGGCACTGCCTACGGTACGTGTGCCCAGCCGGTCGTCATCCCAGCCTTGGGCGGCAGCTTCTCGGGCCAGACCACCGGCGGCCCGAGTCAGCTCGCGGGCAGCTGCGCGACCAGCGGCAACTCGCCCGAGTATGTGTTCTCCTGGACGCCGATTCTGTCCGGCGGCGCCGTGCTCTCCACCTGCGGCGCGAGCGTGACGAGCTTCGACACCGTGCTCTACGTACGTGCGCCCGGATGCGGCGGCGCCGATCTGGCGTGCAACGACGACACCACCGGCTGCGCGACCGGCGAGCCCCATCCGAACCACGCGTCGCGCATCGCCATGCCGGTCACGGCCGGCCAGACCTACGTGATCATCGTCGACGGCTACAACGGACGGAACGGTACGTTCACGCTGACCGTCGATCCCCCGTTCTGACGGCCGTCGCGCTCGGGTCGCCGCCGCCCTCAGGCGGCGGGTTTCAGCAGCTCCGGCAGGGAATCGGCGAGGAGCGCCACCAATGCGCGCAGCGTCGCCGGATACGGCTGGAGATCGGCGTGAATGACGCCCCAGCTCCGGCCGAGCCCGGTCGCGCCGAGTCGCACCGCGACCAGCGCACCGCTTCCGAGCTCCCGGCGCGCGGCCCACACCGGCACCACGGCGACGCCGAGCCGGCGTTGCACGAGATCCTTCAACGCCTCGAGATGATCCACCTCGACGGCGATCCGCGGGAACACGCCTTGGTCCAGCAGGAACCCGAGCGTGAAGTCCGTGATCTGGCTCGCGCGGTCGTAGACGAGCAACGGCTCGCGCTCGAAGTCGCGCGGCGTGACGAACGGCAACGCCGTCCATGCGTGATCGGGCGGCACCACCGCCACGAGCTCGTCGCGTCCGACCTCGATCACGCGCAGCTTCTCCACCTCCACCGGCAGCGGTAGCAGCGCGACGTCGAGCTCGCCGCCCACGAGACGCGCGAGCGTCGCCGCCGTGTGCCCGCTCACCACCCGCGCGTCGATCTTCGGAAAGCGCCGCTTCAGGTCGACGAGCACCTCGGGCAGGAGATAGTTGCAGGGCGGCTCCGGCGTGCCGATGCGTACGACGCCGGCGCGCCCGCGCGCATGCTCGTCGAGGAAGCGGCGGGTCTCCTCGAGCTTGTCGAGCACGTGCCGCGCGCAGGTCAAGAACGCCTCGCCCGCGGGCGTCAGGCGCGTCGCGCGCCCGAGCCGTACCAGCAGCGGTACGCCGAGCTCCTCCTCGAGCGCACGGACGTGCGCGCTGATCGCCGATTGGCTGATGCCGAGCTGCTCGCCGGCGCCCGTGAAGCTCCCGACGTCGACGATGGTCTTGAAGATCTGCAGCTGCTTGGTCTCGATCATGCCTTGCTCATCACCTCGCGAGATCGTTGCGATCGCGTCGCGCGATGCGATCGTCGTGCCCGCCCTTCGGGCAGCAGTGCTCGTGAGCGCGGCAACCACGCACCTGTCCGCGGCCCCTGCGGGGTCTGACGAGACCTGCCTGTCGTGGCATCGCCGTTGCACATTCACCGCTCCAGAGACCGCGACGTTGCATCGATCGCCTCTCGAGATCGGAGGGAGAAGCAAGCCAGATGCCTGATCGAGACGCAGCATCCTCCACGCTCGTGGTCGTCGGCGACGGCATGGTGGCGCATCGCTTCTGCGAGCAGCTCTGCGCGCTCGACCGCGCCGCACGCTGGAACGTCGTGGTGTTCGCCGAGGAGCCGCGCCCCGCGTACGACCGCGTCCACTTGAGCGCGCTGTTCGACGGTCGCACCGCCGATGATCTGCAGCTCGCCGACGTCGTCTGGTATGCGGAGCGCAACATCACGCTCCATCTCGGCGACCGTGTGGTCGAGATCGATCGCAGGGCACGCACGGTGTCCTCCGCGCGCGGCCGCTGCATCGCCTACGACGCGCTCGTGCTCGCGACCGGCTCCGCGCCGTTCGTGCCGCCGATGCCCGGCACGACGCTTCCGGGCGTGTTCGTCTATCGCACCATCGACGATCTCGACGCCATCCGTGCCTGGTCGGCGCGCGCCGGCTCGGCGGCGGTGATCGGCGGCGGGCTCCTGGGTCTCGAAGCCGCGAAAGCGGTGCGCGACCTCGGTCTCGTCACCCACGTCGTCGAGGTCGCGCCGCGCCTCATGCCGCGTCAAATCGATGCCCGCGGCGGCGACGTGCTCCGCCGGGCGATCGCGCAGCTCGGCGTCCACGTCCATCTCGACGCCCGACCGCAGGCGCTCCTCGGCGACCGCCAGGTCGAGGCGATCGCCCTCGACGGCACCGACCCTCTCCCGGTCGACATGGTCGTCGATCTCCGCCGGCATCCGTCCGCGCGACGAGCTCGCGCGCGACGCGGGCATTCTCGTCGGCGAGCGCGGCGGCATCGTCGTCGATCCCGCGCTTCGCGACCAGCGACGCGCACGTGTACGCCATCGGCGAATGCGCGCTCGCGAACGGCATGATCTACGGGCTCGTCGCCCCCGGCTACGCGATGGCGGACGCGTTGGCGGCGCGGCTCTGCGACGGCGACGCGGCCTTCACCGGCGCCGACCTCTCGACCACGCTCAAGCTCCTCGGCGTCGACGTCGCGAGCTTCGGCGATGCTTTCGCGGACGAGACGGCCGGCACGCACGCGCAGCGGCTCGTGATCGAGGATCGCGTCCGCGGCGTCTATCAGAAGCTCGTCCTGAGCGCGGACGGAAGCCGCCTCCTCGGCGGCGATGCTGGTCGGCGACGCCGCGGCCTACGCGACGCTCGTGGACGTCGTGCGCCGCGGCCTACCGGTTCCGGAGCGGCCCGCTCGACCTCCTCGTCGGGCGCGCGGCCGAGCCCGCCGGCGCGGCCGGCATCGGGCTGGCCGACGACGCACAGGTATGCGCCTGCAACGGCGTCAGCCGCGGCACCATCTGCGCCGCCATCCGCGACGCGCGAGCTCACGTCCGTCGCCGAGCGTGAAGACGTGCACGCGCGCCGGCACGGGCTGCGGCGGCTGCGTGCCGCTGGTCGCCACGCTCGTGCAGCGCGAGCTCGCGCGCGCGCGGGCGCGCCAGCGCAGACCGCACGCTCTGCGAGCACTTCGCCTACAGCCGCCAGGAGCTCTTCGAGATCGTCAAGCTCGGCCGCATCGCCGAGCTTCGAGGCCCTGCTCGCGAGTCACGGCACCGGCGGCCGGCTGCGAGATCTGCCGTCCGGCGGTCGCCTCGATCCTCGCCAGCACCTGGAACGACTTCGTGCTGGCGCACGCGTCGATCCAGGACACCAACGACCGCTTCCTCGCCAACATCCAGCGCGGCGGCACCTACTCGGTCGTCCCGCGCATTCCCGGCGGCGAGATCACGCCCGACAAGCTGATCGTGCATCGGCGAGGTCGCCAAGCGCTTCGATCTCTACTGCAAGATCACCGGCGGGCAGCGCATCGACCTGCTCGGCGCGCGCGTCGAGCAATTGCCCGACATCTGGGAGGCGCTGGTCGATGCCGGCTTCGAGAGCGGCCACGCCTACGGCAAGGCGATGCGCACCGTGAAGAGCTGCGTCGGCTCGACCTGGTGTCGCTACGGCGTCCAGGACTCGACGGCGCTCGCGATCCGCATCGAGGAGCGCTACCGCGGCCTCCGCGCGCCGCACAAGCTCAAGTCCGCCGTCTCGGGCTGCATTCGCGAATGCGCCGAGGCGCAGAGCAAGGACTTCGGCGTCATCGCCACCGAGAAGGGCTGGAACCTCTACGTCTGCGGCAACGGCGGCGCACAACCGCGCCATGCCGATCTCCTCGCGACCGACGTCGACGAGGCGACGCTGATCGCGCTGATCGACCGCTTCCTCATGTACTACATCCAGACCGCCAACCCGCTCGAGCGGACCGCGCGCTGGCTCGAGCGACTCGACGGCGGAATCGACCGTCTCCGTGCCGTCGTCGTCGACGACGCGCTCGGGATCGCCGGGCAGCTCGAGCGCGACATGGAGCGCCTGGTCGCGCGCTACGCCTGCGAGTGGGCCGCCGTGGTCCGCGATCCCGAGCGGCGGCGCGCCTTCACCGCCGAGGGCGTGGAGGCGCGACGACCGACGTTCGAGCGCGCGCGGGGACAAAAGCAGCCGCTACCGTGGGACGACCAAACGCCGCTGCCGCCACGCCCGGGCGCGAGCGAGCCCGGAAGCGATTGGGTCCGGGTGGCGCGAAGCGCCGACGTCCCGCCCGACGGCGGGCTCACGATCGCGCACGGCGATCTCCGCGTCGCCGTCTTCAACTTCACGACCCGCAACGAGTGGTGGGCGACGCAAGCGACGTGCCCGCATCGCAAGGACGACGTGCTCGGGCGTGGCCTCCTGGGAACGCACGGCGCTGCTCCCAAGGTCGCCTGCCCGCTGCACAAGAAGACCTTTTCCCTCGCGACCGGTGCGGGGCTGAGCGACGAGCGGTACTGCATCCGCACCTACCCCGTCGAGGTGCGCGACGGGGAGGTGTGGCTCAAGCTGCCGTCCGCGCACGCCGCCGACGCCGCGAGCGATGCCGCCACGATCGGCCCGGAGGTCGCGTGCACCCGTCCGTGAGCCGTCCGTCCTCTGCGCGATGCCTCCCTCACGACCGCCGGCCTGGTCGCGACCGGCTGGCTCGGCTCGCGCGGCGGCCGCGACTTCGACCCGGCGCTGCTCGGCTACGCTCGGCGCGACGCTGGTCGCCGTCTTCGGCGTGACGTGGCGTGCGAGCGCATTTTGGCGCCGTCCGGCCTCGGCCCTCTACGCGCGCACCTGATCCGGGCGCTCCGCCACCCGCGCCTCCTCCGGACGCTCGTCGACTCCGCGGCCGCGACCTCGCCGCGCAGACCTTCATCGCCCGCCGCTCACGCCTGCGCTGGCTCGCCCATCTCGCGCTCTCGCTCGGCACGCTCGCGAGCTTCGCGATCACGGTGCCGCTCGTCTTCGGCTGGCTGCATTTCGATGCCGTCGGCCAGACGCACTATCGGCCGGTCCTCTTCGGCGTCCCGGCCGGCCCGGCAGCTTCGCGATAGACGGCGTACCGGCGTGGCTTCTCTTTCCACGCTCTCGTCCTCGCCGCGCTCGCCGTCGCGCTCGGGGCGCGCTACTTCCTCGTCGCGCGCGGCCGAGCCGCGCGCGATGCCCGGGGACGACGGACGGGCGTTCCACATGGCGCCGCTCGCGCTCCTGCTGCTCGGTCGCGCTCACCGGGTTGGCCCTGCCGGCGAGCCGCACCCATGCCCGCTCGCCTTCGCCGTCACGTCGCGGCTGCATGAGGTCGCCGGTCATCGTGCTGCTGGTGGCGCTGCCGTTCTCGAAGCTCGCCCACGTCCTGATCCGACCGCTGCAGCTCGGCGCACGGGTGCAGGCCGTCCGCGCCGCCGAGCCGCGGCGGCCTGCGCGGCTGCGGCGCGGCGCTCGCCCCCGCCGCGCAGCTCGCCGCCGTCGCGGCGCTTGCTTGCGGCGCGCGGCGTCGCGCTTCCGCGCATCACCACAGCTCTGTCCGGCGTGCCGCCGCCGCCTCGTCGCATCGGCCCAGGCGCAGCGATCGGCGCCCGCTTCCAGCCGCGGCTCCTCGCGCCCGGCCGGCGCCGCCCGAGACCACGCGGAGGTCGCCTGACGTCATGGCCGACGCTTCCCGCCGACCGGCGACGCTCGACCGCCCAATTTGGACCGCACCTCGCCTTCGAGCCGCCCGGCGGCTTCGCGGCGCGCGGCACCCCCGACCGCACGGTCGAGACGCACTGCTGCTTCTGCGGCCAGCAGTGCGGCGTCAAGCTGCTGGTGAAGGACGAGACGCGTGGTCGGCGTCGAGCCGTGGGAGGAGTTCCCCTTCAACGCCGGGCAAGCTCTGCCCGAAAGGCATCAAGCGCTACCTGCAGAACAATCACCCCGATCGCCTGCTGCACCCGCTCGTGCGCACCGGCCATGGCTTCGCCCCGGTCCCCTGGGACGAGGCGCTCGATCTCGTCGCCGAGCGCCTGCAGCGCCATCCAGCGCCGGCACGGCCCCGACGCCGTCGCCGTGCTCTCGGGCGCCTCGCTGACCAACGAGAAGGCCTATCTCATGGGCAAGTTCGCGCGCCTCGCGGTCGGCACCCGGCACATCGACTACAACGGCCGGCTCTGCATGGTCGCGGCCGGCGCCGGCAACCTGAAGGCCTTCGGCATCGATCGCGCCGCGAACCCCTGGGCCGACATCGCCGCGGCCGACCTGCATCATGGTGCTCGGCTCCAACGTCTCCGAGTGCAGCCCGATCACCACCGACTACATCTGGCGCGCGCGCGACCGCGGCGCCAGGCTGATCGTCGTCGACCCGCGCCTGACGCCGATCGCCCGCACCGCCGACCTCTACCTGCCGGTGCGGCCGGGCCGCGACTCGGCGCTGATGAACGCCATCCTGCACGAGGTGATCCGCCTCGGCGGCATCGACCACGACTTCATCGCCGCCCACACGACCGGCTTCGAGGAGGTGCTGCGCGACGGTGGCGCGACTACGCGCCCGCGGCCGTGGAACGCGAGGTCGGCATCCCGGCGCGGCGCATCCGTCGAGGCCGCCGCGCTGTGGGCGCAGGCGCCGCGCACCATGCTGCTGCACGCGCGCGGCATCGAGCACCACACGCAAGGGCGTCGACAACGTGCTCGCCTGCATCAACCTGGTGCTCGCGACCGGCAAGATCGGCAAGCCCGGGCTGCGGCTACGCGACCATCACCGGCCAGGGCAACGGCCAGGGCGCGCGCGAGCACGGCCAGCGCTGCAACCAGCTCCCGGGGGCGCGCGACATCGAGAACCCGGCCCACCGCGCCGCCGTCGCCGCGCCTGGGGCGTCGCCCGAAGAGCGCATGCCGCGCAAGGGCGCGACGGCGCCCGAGATCATCGAGAAGATCCATCGCGGCGAGATCCGTGGCCTGCTCTCGATGTGCTTCAACCCGCTGGTCTCGCTGCCCGACGCCGCGTTCACGCGCGCCGCGCTCGAGCGCCTCGACTTCTTCGTCGCCATCGACTTCTTCCTCTCGGAGACCGCGCGGCACGCCGACCTCGTCCTGCCGGCTCGCTGCAGGAGGAGGACGAAGGCACCGTGACCAGCGCCGAGGGCCGCGTCATCCGCATCCGCGCAGGCCGTCGCGCCGCCGGGCGAGGCACGCCGCGACTGGAGATCATCTGCGACCTGGCGCGCCGCCTGGGTGCGGCCGAGCGCTTCGCCTTCGACTCGACCCGGCGGAGATCTTCGACGAGCTGCGCCGGGTCTCGGCGCGGCGGCATCGCCGACTACTCCGGCATCACCTGGGAGAAGATCGAGCGCGCAGATGGGCGTCTTCTGGCCGTGTCCCGACGCGAGACCATCCTGGCACGCCGCGGCTGTTCGAGGGCGGTCGCTTCGCCCACCCCGACGGCCGCGCGCGCTTCCACGCCGTCGAGTATCGGCCGCCGGCCGAGGACGTGGACGACGAGTATCCCGATCATCCTCACCACCGGCCGCGTCGTGTCGCAGTTCCTCTCCGGCAACCAGACGCGCCGCATCGGCCCGCTCGTCGAGCAGTACCCGAGCCGCAGGTCGAGATCCACCCGCGCCTGGCGGCGCGCTCGGCATCGCGCGACGGCGAGCGCGTACGCGTGTCGAGTCGGCGCGGTGCACTCGAGCTGCCTGCGCAGGTGGTGGCGACGATCCGTCCCGACACGGTCTTCATTCCCTATCACTGGCCGGGAGAGCAGTCGGCCAATCGGCTGACGGTGCGCGCCTACGATCCGGTCGCCGGTATCCCGGAGTTCAAGGTCGCGGCGGTGCGCATCGAGCGCCTGCGTCGAGCGGGGGCCGCATGACGACGCGCGCAGCTCTTCGTCGACGCCAACCGCTGCATCGGCTGCCGCGCCTGCGTGCAGGCCTGCAGCGGAGTGCCCGGAGCACGGCGGCCGCTCGATGATCCATCTCGATTAGCTGCACCGCGCGACCACTCGGTGCAGACCGCGCCGACCGTCTGCATGCATTGCGCCGAGCCCGCCTGCGCCGCCGTCTGCCCGGCCGACGCAATCAAGATCGACGCCAGACGGCGTCGTCCTTCACGCAATGGCCGAGCGCTGCATCGGCTGCGGCAACTGCGCCCTCGCCTGCCCGTTCGGCGTGCCCGAGGTCGATCTCGCGCAGGCAGCTCATGCGCAAATGCGACCTCTGTTACGACCGCACCTCGCTCGGCCTGAAGCCGATGTGCGCCATCGTATGCCCCTCGGGCGCGCTCTTCTACGGAACGCCGGACGAGATCGTCGCCCTCCGCCGGGCGCGGCCGCAGAGCCGTTTCGTGTTCGGCGATGAGACGCTCCAGACCCGCAATCATCTCATGGTGGCCCCGGGGGTCACGGACGTCGTGGTCGAATCACGTCCACCGACGCTTTCGCCCGCGGAACGCCAGATGGAGGAAGCCCTATGCTGACATCCGGCTCCACGCCCTTTCCCGTCACGACCAGCGGTGAACGCCGCCTCGACCGCCGCCGCTT
Source organism: uncultured delta proteobacterium (assembly GCA_963774015.1). Taxonomy (GTDB): domain Bacteria; phylum Desulfobacterota; class Binatia; order UTPRO1; family UTPRO1; genus UTPRO1. Next base: position 1,021,786 of record CAVZDH010000007.1, on the reverse strand, counting down.
TCTCGGGGCGGCCGCAGCCGCGCTGAGCGTCGCCGCGTTGGGCGATCGGTTCGCCCGCCACGTCGTCGACCACGAGTCCGCGCCGCCGCCGCTCGCCGCTGCCGCGCTCGTCGACCTTCCGCCCGGAGCGGCGCGCGTCCTCCCGCGCGAGGGCGGCGAGACCCTCGCGGTGCGCCTCGCCGACGGCTCGCTCGCCGCGTTCGACCGGCGTTGCCCGCACCTCGGCTGTCCCGTCGTCTGGTCCGCCGAGCGGGCGCGCTTCGAATGCCCCTGCCACCACGCCGCGTTCGACGCCCACAGCGGCGCGGTGTTGTTCGGGCCGCCGCGTCGTGGGCTCACGCCGGTCGCGCTCGGTTGATGCCGCCTACGAGAGGAGACGCATCGATGCTCATTCGCCCCCTGGTCCTCCTGCTCGGACTCGGCGCCCTGACCGCCGCCGTGCCCGCGGCCGCCGCGACCCTCGAGAAGGACACGCTCCGGCTCGGCTTCATCAAGCTCACCGACTGTGCGCCGCTCGTGATCGCCAAGGAGCGCGGGTACTTCGACGCCGAAGGCCTCACCGTGACGCTGGAGGCGCAGGCCAATTGGAAAATCCTGCAAGACCGCGTGGTGAGCGGCGAGCTCGACGGCGCCCACATGCTCGCCGGTCAGCCGCTCGCGGCCACGGTCGGGGTCGGCACCAAGGCCGCCATGATCACGGCGCTCAGCCTCGACCTGAACGGCAACGGCATCACCGTCTCGCCGGCGATCTGGAAGGCCATGCAAGAGCACGACCCGGCGCTCGCCGGCCCGAAGCCCAAGCACCCGGTGTCGGCGGCGGCGCTCAAGCCCCTCGTCGAGGAGGCCAAGGGCCGCGGAACGCCGCTCAAGATGGGGATGGTGTTTCCCGTCTCGACCCACAACTACGAGCTGCGCTACTGGCTCGCCGCCGGCGGCATCCATCCCGGCTTCTACACGCCGACCGACACGACCGGCACGACCGACGCCGATGTGCTCCTGTCGGTCACGCCGCCGCCGCAGATGCCGCCGACCCTCGCCCAGGGCACCATCCAGGGGTACTGCGTCGGCGAGCCCTGGAACCAGCAGGCCGTGCAGCGCGGGATCGGCGTCGCCGTGGTCACCGACGGCGAGATCTGGGAGCGCAATCCCGAGAAGGTCTTCGGCGTCACCGCCGAGTGGGCCAGGAAGAACCCCCTGACCCACCTCGCGGTGCTGCGCGCGCTCATCCGCGCCGGACAGTGGCTCGACCAGAGCCTCGACAACCGACGCGAGGCGGTCCGCATCCTGGCCCGCCCAGAGTACGTCGGCGCCGACGAGACGATCATCGCCAAGAGCATGACCGGAACCTTCGAGTACGAGCGCGGCGACACGCGCGAGCTCCCCGACTTCAACGTCTTCTTCCGCTACAACGCCACCTATCCCTACTACAGCGATGCCGTCTGGTACCTGACCCAGATGCGGCGTTGGGGCCAGATCGCCGAGGCCCACGACGACGCTTGGTACGACCAGGTCGCGCGCGAGGTGTATCGCCCCGACCTCTGGCGTACCGCGGCCGCAGCGCTCGTCACCCGCGGCGTCCTGACCGCCGCCGACCTTCCCACGACCGACGGCTACAAGCCCCCGACCGACGCGTTCATCGACCACGCGACGTACGACGGTCGCACGCCGAACGCGTACCTGCGCCGGCTCGCGATCGGCCTGAAGGATTGAAGGAGAACGCATGCGCAACACGCTCGCGTCCACGCTGGCGCCCCCGAAGCTCACCGCGGCGGATGCCGTCCGACACAGGCTCGGCGTCGCCGCGGCCGACCTCGCGCTACCCGTCCTCGCCTTCGCGGTCTTTCTCGCGCTCTGGGCGGTACTCGCGAGCTCGGTCGAAACCAGCATCGGTCGCCTCCCGGGACCACTGGCCGTCGTCCACGCGGCCGGCGACCTCATCCACCAGCACGGCGAGGAGCGGCGCAAGGCCGCGGAGTACGATCTGCGGCAGCGCGATCTCGCGGCCGCGGCGGCCGCCGCGGGGCGTCCGTTCACGGTCCGCCGCTACGCCGGACCTCCGACCTATCTCGACCAGATCGTGACGAGCCTGGAGACGGTCTTCGCGGGCTTCTTTCTGGCCTCGCTGGTGGCCGTCCCGCTCGGCATCGTGTGCGGCTCGAGCCCGCGCGCCTACGCCGCGCTGAACCCGCTGATCCAGATCTTCAAACCAGTGTCGCCCCTGGCGTGGCTTCCGATCGTCATGATCCTGGTCAGCGCGCTCTATACCTCACCGGATCCCTGGTTCGAAAAATCCTTCGTCAGCTCGGCAATCACCGTCGCCCTGTGCTCGCTCTGGCCGACGCTCGTCAACACGGCGCTCGGCGTGAGCTCGATCGACCACGACTACCTCAACGTGGCGCGCGTGCTCCGACTCGGCTGGTGGGACCGTACGGTCCACATCGTGCTGCCGTCGGCGCTGCCACTCATCTTCACGGGCCTGCGCCTGTCGCTCGGCGTCGGCTGGATGGTGCTGATCGCGGCCGAGATGCTCGCGCAAAATCCCGGGCCTCGGAAAATTCGTGTGGGACATGTTCCAGAACGGCAGCAGCCAGACGCTCGCGCAGATCATGGTCGCCGTGTTCACCATCGGCATCATCGGCTTCATGCTCGACCGCATGATGCTCGCTCTGCAGCGAGCCGTGAGCTACGACTCGTGAGCACCCCCCTCCTCGAGCTCTACCGGGTCGCCAAGGGATTCGGGACCGGCCGCGAACGGCGGGAGGTTCTCGCCGACATCGATCTCGCCATTCGCGAGGGCGAGTTCCTCGCCGTCATCGGATTCTCGGGGAGCGGCAAGACCACCCTGATCAACCTCCTCGCCGGCCTGCTCCCGCCCGACAGCGGAAGCGTGAGCTTTCGCGGCGAGGCGGTGACCGCTCCTGGCCCCGAGCGCGCGGTCGTCTTCCAGACCTACGGGCTCCTCCCGTGGCTCACGGTTCGCGGCAACATCGCCCTCGCCATGCGGGCGGCCGGCACGCTCGCCGCCGCCGACCAGGCGGCCGAGGTCGAGCGGATCGTCGCGCTGGTCGGGCTCACGGCGGCGATCGACCGGCGCCCGCGCCAATTGTCCGGCGGCATGCGCCAGCGCGTCGCGCTCGCACGCGCCCTCGCCATGCGCCCGCAGGTGCTGTTGATGGACGAGCCCCTCGGTGCCCTCGACGCGCTCACGCGCGCCAAGCTGCAGGGTGAGTTGGTGCGGCTCTGGCAGCACGAGCGCCACACCGTGGTGATGGTGACCAACGACGTCGACGAGGCCTTGCTGCTCGCCGACCGCATCATCCCGCTCGATCCCGGACCGCGAGCGCGGCTCGGCCCGCCGTTTCTCGTCGACCTGCCGCGGCCGCGCGACGCGACCTCCCTGAACCGCGACGCGACCTTTCGCCGTCTCCGCAACCAGGTCACCGAATATCTGCTGGACGTCGGCCATGTCGCGGGCCACGCGCCCGCCGCGCCGGAGCCGCTCCCCGATCTCGCGCCCGACCACGAATGGCGCTCCGCGCTGACCCCGTGGCGGGCGGCGATCGCCGGGAGGATCGGGTCGTGAGCGCCTACCTCGAGCTGTCGTTCCTCACCAAGAGCTTTCCCACACCCAGCGGACCATTCCCGGTGGTCGAAGACTTCCGCCTCGACATCTCGCAAGGCGAATTCGTGTGCCTCCTCGGACACTCGGGCTGCGGCAAGTCGACCGTCCTCAACATGGTGGCCGGTCTCACGACGCCGACGAGCGGCGGCGTCATTCTCGACGGGCGCGAGATCGACGGACCGGGACCGGATCGCGGCATCGTGTTCCAATCACCGTCCCTGCTGCCCTGGCTCACGGCGAGCGGCAACGTGATGCTCGGCGTGCGGCGCGTCTTCCGCCACGGCACGCATGCCGAGCGCGAGCGCATCGTCCGCTACTATCTTCGCCTCGTCGGCCTCGCCGACGCGGACCGACTGCGCCCGCACGAGCTCTCACAGGGCATGCGCCAGCGGGTCGGCCTCGCACGCGCGTTCGCGCTCGCCCCCAAGGTCCTGCTCCTCGACGAGCCCTTCGGCATGCTCGATTCGCTGACGCGCCTCGAGCTCCAGGTCGCGCTCATGGACCTCTGGCACCGCGACCGCAAGACCGCCCTGATGGTCACCCACGACGTCGACGAAGCGCTCTTCCTCGCCGACCGGATCGTGATGATGACCAACGGTCCACGTGCCCAGGTCGGCGAGATACTGACGATCCCGTTCGGGCGACCACGGCAGCGCGGCCGGGTGCTCGAGCATCCGAGCTACTACCCGCTGCGCGAGCGACTGTTGGCGTTCCTCGCCGCCCAAGACCGCGCCGCCTCGTCGCCCGCGTGCGCCACCGGCGGCATGGAGCTCCCCGCGTGAGATACCTTCGCTTCGCCCTCGTGTTGCCGCTCGTCCTCGGCCTTGCCGACGTCCCTAGGGAACCTCTGCACAGGTGGCTTCCCGGCTACGAAGCGCGATCCATCCCCGATCGACGGCGGCGCGACGCCCTCGGCGTATCGTTCAGATACGCGGTCGGGCTTCGCGCCTTGCGCTCGGGGCGGCTCGCACTTCTCGCTCGGAACCCACCTGTGCAGAGGTTCCCTAGCCCGCATTTCTCACCAGGTCCACGTCGCGAGAGCGTCAAGCGTGCGTCAGATCGGGCCGAACGCAGCGTCGAGCGACGCAGGCGGACTGAACAGTCCGTCGAGGAGCGAGGCGCGAGTACGGCCCGAGATGGCGTGCGATTGGCGCTCGCAGCAGGGATCTGGTGAGAAATGCGGGCTAGTCGTGCCGCCCTCCCCGCGACCGCGCCCTTCACGTTCACCAGCGCGGGCGGCGCCGCCTTCACGCTGAGCGCGAGCAACCGCTTGCGCGGCGAGCTCGCCGATTGGTTCGACGCGGGGGGCGCCGCCAGCAACAGCGACTACGGCTACCTCGGGAACCGGACCCAGGTCGGCCTGCTCGGCACGTGGCGAGCGCGGGCGGTGCGCACGAAGCCGCCTATCTCGTCGAGATCACGCTCGCGTATGCGCTCTCCCGCAACGTCGAGCTCCAAGCCTACTGCGGGCACGCCTTCGGCCAGGCCGTCGTGCGAAACGGCTTCCCGCGCGACCACGAGCTCACCTACGGCTTCCTCGAAAGTACCCTCACCTTCTGACGCCCTGCTTGCCCGGCGATTGACCTCGCCGCTCCGCCCGGGCGTACTCGCCCGTCATGCCCGAGACGCAGGTTCAGCGCCGCACTTGTCCCCTGTGCGAAGCCATGTGCGCCCTCCGGCGCATGCCGGCGTCAACAACAATTTGCTCGCGCCGGGCGACCTCGCCGACCCCCCGTCGAAAAACGCCGTCCTGAACGGCATCCCGGTGACCATCGCTCCCGCGTAGGCGTCGGCGTCCCTCCCTCGCCCATCGCGTCGACCTCCGCGCCGATGGTACAGTGCGCGGCCCGCAGCGTCCGACCATGATCGAGCTGATCGCGATCCTCGCCCTCGTGCTTCTCAACGGCGTCTTCTCCGGCGCCGAGATCGCGATCTTGACCATCCGCGGCACCCGCCTGCAACAGCTCGTGGACGGCGGCTCGCGCCGAGCCCGCACGGTCTCGACCCTCCGGAACCAGCCCGAGCGCTTTCTCGCCACCGTGCAGATCGGCATCACGGTCGTGGGCGCGGCGGCGGCGGCGCTCGGCGGCGCCACCATCGCGGATCGTCTCGGCGGCGTTCTCGGCGGCCTCGGCATGCCCGACCGCCCGGCGCACGTCGTGGCGCTGGTGCTGGTCGTCGCCACCATCTCGTACCTCTCGATCGTGCTCGGCGAGCTCGTGCCGAAATCGCTGGGCCTCCGACACGCCGAGCGCTACGCCCTGTTCATCGGGCCGATCCTCTGGACCGTCGCGCGGCTGGTCGGGCCGGTCGTCCGCATGCTCACCGCGAGCTCCAACGCGTTCCTCCGGCTGTTCGGCGATCGCACCACGTTCACCGAGGCCCGGCTGTCGCAGGGACGAGCTGCAGCAGCTGGTCGAGGAGGCCGCCAAGACCGGCTCGGTCGACCCGCGGGCCAGCGAGATCGCGTCACGGGCGCTCGGTTTCGGCGAGGTCACGGTCGCCGAGGTCATGGTGCCGCGCACCCGGGTGGTGGCGCTGCGCCGCGGGGCGCCGCCCGAGGAGGTCCAGCGCGTGATCCTGGAGCAGGGCCACAGCCGGATGCCGGTCTACGACGGCAGCATCGACAACATCGTCGGCTACGTGGTCGCGCGCGACGTGCTGGCGCTGGCCTGGGAGCACGGCCTGGTCGTGCTGGAGGACATCCTGCGCCCCCCGCACCAGGTCCCGGAGTCGACCCGCGCGCTCGACCTGCTCCGAGAGATGCAGCGCGCCGGACCCAGATGGCCCTGGTGATCGACGACCACGGCGGGCTGTCCGGCCTGGTGACCACCGAGGACCTGATCGAGGAGCTGGTCGGCGTGCTCTCGACCGCGAGGACGAGGTCCCCGAGGAGTTCCTGCGGATCGAAAGCGAGGGCCGCGCCCTGGTGCGCGGCTACGCGCCGATTCGTGAGCTCAACCGCGCGCTCGGCACCGACCTCCCGGAGGACGAAGGCTACTCGACCGTGGCCGGCTACTGTCTCGCGCTGGCGGGCGGGATCCCGCAGCGCGGCACGACGCTGACCGCCCCCGACGGCACGCGTCTCGAGATCGTCGACGCGTCGCCGCACTTGGTCCGCCAGGTGCGCGTCGTCCGGCCGAGCGAGCCGTGAGCCTCGGATGGCGGCACGGCAACCGCTATCTCCTCGCCATCCTGACGCTCACCAGCACGATCAACTGGGCGGATCGCCAAGTGGTGCCCATCCTCTTTCCTGGGATCCGCGCCGAGCTCGGCCTGACCGACACCGAGCTCGGGATCGTGGGCGGCATCGCGTTCTCCTTGATCTACGCGCTGACCGGCTTCGTCTTCGGGTTCGCCGCCGATCGTTGGCTCCGCGTGCGCGTGATCGCGTTCGGTCTCGCGATCTGGAGCATCGCGACTGCCGCGGGCGGCATCGCCACCGACTTCACGACCCTGTTCTGGGCGCGCTTCTTCACCGGCATCGGTGAGGCGAGCCTGTTCCCCTGCGCCGTGTCGTTGATCGGGGAGCGCTTCCCCCCCGCGCGCCGCGGCCGGGCGCTCGGCATCTTCGGCATGGCCGCTGCGATCGGCGCCGGCCTCGGCGTCGGTCTCGGCGGCCGACTGGCCGACCTCCTCGGGTGGCGCGCGGTCTTCTTCCTCTACGGCGGCAGCGGGCTCCTGCTGTTGCCGCTGATCCTGACCCTTCCGGAGTCCCGCCGACCGCGCCAGGCCGACCCCGCCGAGCATCCGATCAGGGTGGTGCGCGAGCTCGTCGGAGACCTGCCGCTCCTCGTGCTCTGGATCGGCGGCATGACCGCGATCGCGTCCGCGATCGGCTATGCCGCCTGGGTGCCGTCGTTCTTCGTCCGCAACCACGGCCTCGACGTGACGGGCGCGGGCGCCCTCTTCGGCGGCGCCGCCCTCGTCGGCGGCATCGTCGGCAGCATCCTCGGCGGCTCCCTCGCCGATCGTCGCGGCCGGACGCGGCCCGCAGGCGAAGCCGACGTGTCGCTGCTGAGCGCGCTGGTGGCGGCCCCGCTGATCGTCGTCACGATCAACGTGACAGCGCCCTGGATGTTCATTCCGAGCGGGCTCCTCGCCTCGATTGCGATCTACGCCATCTTCCCCGGCATGCAGGCCCTGCTCGTCCGGCTCGTCCCGAAGGAGCGCCACGGTCTCGCCTCGGCGCTGAACGTGTTCTTCCTCGGCGGGCTCGGCAGCGCGCTCGGTCCGTTCGTGGTCGGCTACGCCTCGGACGCGACGGGCAGTCTCCATACCGCGATGCTGCTGCCCGCGCTCGGCCTCGCGCTCGCGGCCGCGCTGGTCGCGCTCGGCGGCCGGCTCGCCGCCCGCCGTGTGGCCCCGCCGCTGGCGCCCGAGCCGCAAGTGTGAGATGCCCTTCCGTTCCGCGCGCTCCGCGCCGAGGAAGGGTCCGTCATGGGACGAGTGTCGGGAGACAAAGGCCGTTTCAACAAGCAACGCCGTCAGAAGATCGCCAAGCGCCAGGAGATGCGCGCGCTCCGGAAGTCCTGGGGCGCGCAAGCGGCCGCCACGTCGGACAAGCCCGCGGCCGCGCACTGACGATCGCGCCACCGTCGCGGGAACGTCGTGACTGAAGGCAGCAGGCGCGCGATCGTCGCCGCGTTCCTCGCCAATCTCGGGATCGCGCTCGCCAAGCTGGTGGCGTTCTTCTTCACCGGCGCGGCCTCGATGCTCGCCGAGAGCGTGCACTCGCTCGCCGACACGGGCAATCAGGGGCTCTTGCTCCTCGGCGCGGCGCGCGCCGGGAAACGGGCGACCGCCGAGCATCCGTTCGGATTCTCCCGCGAGCGCTACTTTTGGGGCTTCGTCGTCGCGCTCGTCCTGTTCTCGCTCGGGTCGCTGTTCGCGATCGTCGAGGGCGTCGAAAAGCTGCTCGATCCGCACCAGCTCTCGTCGCCCGAATGGGCGCTCGGGTACTGGTGGTCGCGCTCGCGCTCGAGGGGTTCTCCCTCCGAACGGCGATCCACGAGGCCCGCGCCCTGCGCGGTCGCGACGGATGGTGGACGTTCATCCGGCACGCCAAGGCGCCGGAGCTTCCGGTCGTGCTGCTCGAGGACGTCGGTGCGCTGCTCGGCCTGCTGTTCGCCGCGTGCGGCATCGGGCTCGCGCTCCGAACGGACAACCCGCGCTGGGACGCGCTCGGCAGCGTCGCGATCGGCCTCCTCCTCGGTGCCATCGCCGTCATCCTCGCGGTCGAGATGAAGAGTCTCCTCATCGGCGAGGCCGCCGCGCCCGAGATCGTGGAGACGATCCGCACGACGCTCGCCGCCGGGGACGGCGTGACGCACGTCGTTCACCTCCGCACCGTCCACCTCGGGCCCGACGATCTCTTGGTCGCCGCCAAGCTCGCCTTCACGCCCGAGCTGCCGCTCCGCACCGTCGCCGACGTCGTCAACGCCGTCGAGGCCGCCCTGCGCGCGCGCGTGCCGGCTGCTCGCCTCGTCTTCATCGAGCCCGACGTCTGGCGTCCGGAGCGCGCCGCCACCAGCCCGGCCGCGCCGCGCCCGCGGCCCTGACCGGGGCTCAGGCCGGCGCGATGGTGGCCATCATCCGGTCGAACTCCCAGAAGGCCCGCAGCGACACCAGCCTCCCGGCGTCATCCACGCGGTAGACGAAGACACCGTCGCAGCGCGCCCGCATCCCGTTCGGCATCCCGATCGAGATCGTCCCGACGTTGGCGCACTCGGATCCGGCCGCATACGACTCGCGCACCTGGAGCTCGATCGTGTTGGGCGCGATCTGATTGTCCCAGAAGGCGCTGATCGCCGCGCTGCCCCGGTGCCCTTCGCCGGACGGATCGATCGGCGACCTGCCGACCGGATCCTGAATCACCGCGTCCGGCGCGAACAGCGCCAGCCAATCGTCCTTGCGCTTCGCCTTCACGGCGGCGATCGACTTCTTCGAGACGGCGCGGGCGGGATGCTCTTCAGACATGCGACGGACCTCCTCCGTTACTTGCTACCGACGAACGCGTTCCTGGTGAGGGCGAGACTCGGGGTGTCGGTGCGCGACTCCATCTCCTCGTAGACGCGCCGATATCCCGTCTTGGCGATCCGCCACGCGCCCCCGATCTTCACGTACTCGTCGTGATAGAAGGCGGCGCCGCGGATCGTGAGCTTCGCCTCGGTCTCGATCACGACGTCATCGAGGGCCCACACCCCGGTCGCGGTGGTCGGCGTCGTGAGCTCGATCTCGGGCTGGTGCACGCGATGGCTCGAGATGCGCGTCGTCGGGCCGAGGGCATCCTTCAGGAAGGCGAGGATCGCGGCGCGACCGTCGAAGCTGAAATGCCCATCGCCGTATGCGGAGCGGCAGTCTTCGGTCAGGCATTCGCCGAGCTCGTCCCAGAGCTTCAGGTCGAGCGTCCGACAGTAGCGGTACTTGAGTCGCTTGATCGCCTCGATCTCCTGCAGGTCTGCCATGCGCGCACCTCCGGTCGGTCGGGCTGATCTACTGTCGTTGCCGGTGGTCGCGCAAGAACGTCGCCGCGCAGCGCTCGCGGAGGCGAATTGCACGAGCCTGCACTTCTGTTGTGCGCGGACGAGAGTGACGCTACTCTCGCGCCCCATGAGCGAACTCCAGCAGCGCTTCGTCGGACGCACGGCCATCGTGACCGGGGCGGGATCGGGACTCGGGCGGGCGGTTGCCGCCCGCATCGCCGCCGAGGGCGGTCGGGTCGCGTGCCTCGACCTCGTCGCCGATGCCGTCCAGGAAACCGCACGCGACATCGGAAACGGCGCGCGCGCCTATCAGGCCGACGTGAGCGATCCGACCTCCGTCAAGGCCGCCGTCGGCAGCGCCGCCCGCGACCTCGGACGACCGTCGGTCGTGGTGACCTGCGCCGGAATCGGCAAGTTCGCCAACGCCGCCGACATGCCGTTCGAGGACTGGTCCCGCATCATCGCGGTCAACCTGAGCGGGACCTTTCTCGTCGTGCAGGCCGCGCTCCCGTATCTCCTCGACGGCGGCGGCTCGATCACGACCATCGCCTCGAACGCCGGGCTGCAAGGCGTGCCCTACGGCGCGGCCTACTGCGCCTCGAAGGGCGGCGTCGTGCAGCTCACGCGCTCGCTCGCGGCCGAGTTCCTGGGACGCGGCGTCCGTGCCAACTGCGTCGCACCCGGCGGGATCAAGACCCCGCTCCAGCGCGCATTCGAGCTGCCGCCGGGCGGCGACCCCGAGCATCTCCGCCGCCTCATGACGCCGCTCGGGCGCAGCAAACCCGAGGAAGTCGCCGCGCTCGTCGCGTTCATCGCCTCCGATGAAGGCCGCTACATGTCGGGCGCCATCGTGCCGTTCGACGGCGGCCTCACGATCTGAGGAGCCGCCGATGCGCTTTTCGTACGCCGAAGCGATGTGCGACCCGACGCAATACCTGCCGCTGGCGCGGGCCGTCGAAGACGCCGGCTTCACGTCGTTCACGATCGCGGACAGCATCTGCTATCCGGAGGTCTCCGACAGCCGTTACCCGTACACGCCCGACGGCGAGCGCGAGTTCCTCGAGGACAAGCCGTTCATCGAGCCGTTCGTGCTGATGGCAGCCATGGCCGCCGTCACGACGCGGCTCCGCTTCACCACCTTCGTCGTGAAGCTCCCGATCCGGAATCCCGTGCTGGTCGCGAAGCAGGCCGCGAGCCTCGCGGTCATGAGCCAGAACCGCTTCGTGTTCGGCGTCGGCACGAGCCCGTGGCCCGACGACTTCCTCGTGACCGGCACCGACTGGAAGACCCGCGGCGCCCGCCTGAACGAGATGATCGACATCATCCGCGGCCTCACGCGCGGCGGCTATTTCGAGCATCACGGCACGCACTACGACTTCCCCCGCATCAAGATCTGCCCGACGCCGACCGAGCCCATCCGAATCCTGATCGGCGGCCACTCGGAGGCGGCGCTGAAGCGCGCCGCCCGCAACGACGGCTGGATGCACGCCGGCGGCGACCAGACGAAGCTCGAGGAATACCTGCGCCGCGTGCAGGAGCTTCGTCGCGAGTACGGGCGCGAGCACCTGCCGTTCGAGAATCACGTCATCTCCTTCGACGGCTTCACGGTCGACGGCGTGAAGAAGCTCGCCGACCTCGGGGTCACCGACGTCATCGTCGGGTTCCGCAACGTCTACGACCGCGACACCATGCCGCTGCAGAAGAAGATCGACGCGCTCCGGCTCTATGCCGATCACGTCATCGCCAAAAGTGAGACGGCATGAAGCCCATCGAACCCGCTTCGCTCGACGCTATCGACCTCGCGAGCCCGGAGTTCTGGGCGCTCCCGATCGCGGAACGCGAAGGGGCCTTCCAGAAGCTCCGACGCGAGGACCCGATCCGCAAGTTCAAGGAGATCGACTACGTCCCGGGGCTGCCCGTCGGCGACGGCTTCTACGCCATCACGCGCCACGCCGACATCCTCGAGATGAGCCGGCAGCCGGAGGTCTTCTGCTCCGGCCGCGGCGCGACCTCGATCAACGACCTGCCGACCGAGATGCTCGAGTTCTACGGCTCGATGATCAACATGGACGACCCGCGCCACGGACGCCTGCGCGGCATCGTGTCGCGGAGCTTCACGCCGCGCATCATGCAGATCGCTCATGGACGACGTGCAGCGCGTCGCCGTCGAGGTGCTCGAGCGCATCAAGCCGATGGGCACCTGCGATTTCGTGACGGAAGTGTCGATGCGGATGCCGCTCAAGATCATCTGCGAGATGATGGGTGTGCCCGAGAGCCAGTACGACTTCGTGCTCGCCAAGTCGAACATCATCCTTTCGAGCGGCGACCCGGAGTACATCCCGGAGGGCAGCGACCTGATCCAGGCGTTCATGGCGGCCGGCGCCGAGCTCGCCGGCATGATGGCGGACGTCGGCGCGCACAAGCGCCGGCATCCCGGCCACGATCTGACCTCGGCGCTCGTGACCGCCGAGCTCGACGGCGCGCAGCTGACCGACCAGGAGCTCGCGTCGTTCTTCATCCTGCTGCTCGCGGCCGGCAACGAGACGACGCGGAACGCCATCACCCACGGCCTGCTCGTGCTCGCGGAGAACCCGGATCAGCGCGCCATCTGGGCTGCCGACTTCGAGGCGGTGGCCCCGACCGCGGTCGAGGAGATCGTGCGCTGGGCGACGCCGGTCGTCTTCATGCGGCGAACGGCGACCCGCGACGTGCGCGTCGGCGGGCACGCCTTCCGCGCCGGCGACAAGTGCATCCTCTTCTACAACTCCGCGAACCGCGACGAGCGCGTCTTCCCCGACCCGTACCGCTTCGACGTCCGGCGCGATCCGAATTTCCACGTCGGCTTCGGCGGTCCCGGGCCGCACTTCTGCCTCGGCGCCCACCTCGCGCGTCGCGAGATCACGGTGATGTTCCGCGAGCTCTTCCACCGCCTGCCGAACATCCAGATCACGGCGAGCCCGATCGACTGCGGTCGGGCTTCATCAACGGCATCAAGCATCTGCAGGTCGAGGTGCGCGCGGCGGCGTGATCCGGTCGTCGCGCCAGCACGCCCGCGCCGGGGTCGGTGCTACCCGGCGGATGGGGGGTCGCCTCTCCGCTCGCTGGCTTCTGCCACCCGGCGCCTACAGCCCGCCGCTGCCTCGCTGATTTACGGTCAAGCGAGGCTGCGCTCGCTCCGAGGCGACCCACCGCCCGCCGGCCGAACCGCCGCTGCGCCGCCGTCTCGCGCCGCGCCGCATGACGCCAGCTTGGCACTCGACGCTCGCAGTCATGGCGGTTCTGCGACATGCAACGCCGCGCCGAAGTCGCGCCAGCGGCGCAGCGACGGTCGCGGTCCGCGGAAGTGGTGAGTCGGTGAGGAGCGAGACGCCTCGCGTGACCGAAAGCCATAGCGGCGGCGGCGGGCCGTAGGCGCTGGGCGGCAAAGACCCGAGCGACGAGCCGAGCTCGCCACTTCCGCGGACCACGAGCCGCCGCCGGCGTCGCTAGTACCGCGACGGCAGCACGACGGTCGCTTGGCACGGACACACGGGACCGTCCTGCGTCGAAATCGTCACCGCGACGTCGACGCGCGGCTCACCGTCGACCAGCGACTTCTGCGATCACCCGCCCGGTCAAGATCATGTCGTCGCCGGCGCAGACGTTGTCGCGCATCGCCATCCGGATGCGACGGACGACGGCGGTCGGACCCGCCCAGTCGGTCAGGAAGCGACCGATCATCCCGAGGTTGAACGGCGTGTTCACGAAGACGTCCTTCGTTTTCGACCGCTCGCGCGCGTAGTCGCGATTGGAATGCTGCGGCGAGAAATCCCGCGTCGCCGAGGCGAGGTAGACGCAGCGGGTGAAGGTGATCGGCATGATGAGGGACGGCAGCTCGTCCCCCTCGCTCACGTCCTCGTAGCAGAGCGTCCGCGGCGGGGTCGGCCGATAACCGGTGCGCCCGCCTTCGATCATCTCCTCCACCGCCGGGCTCCAACCGCCGCCCCTACCGCTCGCCGCCGCGGGCGTCGCGGTGCGACCGTAACCGAAGGCGCTCATGCGCTCGCGCAGCACGAGCTCGCCGTTCTGGTTGCGATAGAGCCGATCCATCGTCCAGAAATGACCTTCCCCGAGCCGCGTCTTCTTCCACGGAGAGATCGCGACCAGGCGCTGGCTCACGCTCACGCGGTCGCCCACCTGCAACGGTACGCCGGTCTCGATCTCGATGTCGTTGATGATACCGACCGGGAGATCGAGCAGGTCCTTGACGACGTAGTGGATGTGCGGGGCCGGCTCGTGATCCGAAGGGGGCCACGGCCAGCGGAACGGCAGCGCGAACGTCGTCATGACCGAGCCGGGCGGCGCGACGAGATCGTCGAAGCCGCGCGAACGCGCATAGTCACGGTCGAGGTAGAGCAGATTGCCGTCCTCGAGCGTCTCGCACCAGTGGCGGATCAGATATTCGTCGACGGCGAGCGGTGCCGGCTCGGCGCTCGACTCCCGGGTGAGCGCGAGCAATCGCGCCTTGTCGGCCTCGGGTAAGTACTCGGGCACGTAGTCGAGACCGCTCTGCTCTTCCGTCTTCACCGGGAACCTCGTGGACCGCGTGGGATTGGGCGGAGCGCCGCACCCTAGCCCGCATTTCTCACCAGGTCCACGTCGCGAGAGCGTCACGCGTGCGTCAGATCGCGCCGAACGGAGCGGCGAGCGACGCAGGCGACCTCTTGACGCTGCGCGCGTCGAGGAGCGAGGCACGAGTACGGCCCGAGCTGGCGTGCGATTGGCGCTCGCAGCAGGGACCTGGTGACAAATGCGGGCTAGCGGTGCGACCGCGACCTGTAAAACGTCCGACCCGAGGTGGCAAAGACACCGCGTCCGCTGTAGGTCTCGCTTCCCCCCGCACGAAAGGACGCCGCCATGCGCGAGACCGACGCCGTCATCCTCCACCAATACGATCTCTCGCCGTTCTCGGAGAAGATCCGCAAGATCCTGGCGTACAAGAACGCGCCATGGCGCGCCGTCACGCAGCCGATGTGGCTCCCGCGGCCGCACCTCACGCCGATGACCGGAGCGTTTCGACGCATTCCCGTGCTGCAAATCGGCGCCGACGTCTACTGCGACACGCGCTTGATCGCGCGGAAGCTCGACGCCGTCTTCCCGAACCCGCCGCTCGTACCGGCCGGGCTCGAGGCCGCCGCCGAAGCGATCTCGCAGTGGGCCGACCGCCACATGTTCGCGACGACGGTGGCGCAGGTCTTCACCGAGCTCGGTGCGATGATGCCGCCCGAGCTCATGGACGACCGGAAAAAGATGCGTCCCGATCTCGATCCCGTGGCGCTGCTCGCCCTGGTCCCCGACTTCCGGAACGAGCTGCGCGTGTTCGCGGCCGGCCTCGATCGCACCCTGGCGCACGGCGCGTTCCTACTGGGCGAACGTTTCGGGCTGGCGGACGCGTCGGTCTACCACGTGCTCTGGTTCGTCCGGAACGCGCCCACCGCCGGCGCGATCCTGGCGCAGTTTCCCGGGGTACAGCGCTGGATGCGCGTGATCGACGCGATGGGCCAGGGGCGTCGCGAGGAAATGACGCCCGCGGATGCACTCGCGATCGCCGCGGGGGCCGAGCCCGCCACCCCGCGGCACGCCGACCCCGGCGACCCGAACGGTCTCGCCCCCGGCGCGCAGGTCGTGATCTCTTCCGACGATCTTCCGCAGGACCGATTTCCCGGCGAGGTCCTCGCCCTCGACGTCGACGAGGTGGTGATCCTTCGCCACGACCCGGCCTGTGGCGCGATCGCGCTCCACTTCCCGCGCGCCGGCTACCGAATCGCTCCCGCATAGACACGCGGCCAGCT
This sequence comes from uncultured delta proteobacterium, assembly GCA_963774015.1. Classification (GTDB taxonomy): domain Bacteria; phylum Desulfobacterota; class Binatia; order UTPRO1; family UTPRO1; genus UTPRO1. The sequence continues at coordinate 1,005,848 of CAVZDH010000007.1, read as the reverse complement.
CGTAGCCCTTTTTTGGCGACCCGCTAGCCGACGGCGATGCACGTCGCTATCGTGCCGGACGACGAGGGAGGTCACGCATGCAGCGATGGCTCGGAATCACGATCGCGATCCTGACGCTCGCGGGGTGCTACGCCGCGCCGCGCGGCGGCGTGACGCCCTACCCGCCCGGTCCGGTCGACACCCTCAACATCCTGCTGCGGAACGACTACTCGCGGCTTTGTCCCGAGCACTACGACTACTGCCGCGCCGGCAAGCATTCCATTTGCTGCCCGAGCGGCGGCTGCTGCGACGACGGAGTGGCCCCCTATTGTTGCGATAGCCGCGGCTACGACGACCGCGATTACGGGACCCATGACGATCGCGACGAACGTCGCATCGCTCCGAGCGGACGCGGCCCGTGCGGCGAACGCGCCACCACGTGCTCGCGCGCTGGCGTCACGATCTGTTGCGCCGAGGACGAAGGCTGCTGCAGCGACGATCAAGGGCTCTATTGCTGCCAGGGCAGCGGCGGCTACTGACGGAACGCGAGCCTCAACGGAAGTCCTGCACCGCCCACACTCGGCCGTTCGAGAGAACCGCGAAGCCGCACGCGACTTTCGAATAGCCGGGGTTCGTCATGTTGATGTAGTGCCCGTGTGCCGAATACGGCTCGCCCGGGCCCTCCGCCCACATGAGGGCGAGGCAGCTTCCGATCATGCTCTCCGGCGGACCGGGCCAGTTCGGGCACTCGTTCTGTGCCCATTCGCTGCACTGACCGAACGCACTGTGGGGCGTCCCGCTCTGGCTGTCGGCGAAACCTTGATCTTCCACACATGCTTCCGCGCCGCTCCAGCGCGCGAGCGGCCCGAGCCCGATCGAGGCCCGGTATTGGTTGATGGTGTCGACGCAGAGCTGCGCGGGGTCGGTGGCGCCTCCCGTCGGGGCGGGCGCCGGCGTCGGCGTCGCCACGGGGGTCGCAGTACGGGTCGCCGTCGGAATCGGCGTCGGGAGGGCGCCACAGTCTTGCGTCCCGCCGGGATCGAGCGCGCAGAGCGTCGCCGCGGCGAACGACGCGGCCGTCGACGCGAGGCCCGCGGCGGTCGCGGCGCTGCAGTCGCCGCGGGCCGCGGCCTTGCCGAGACAGCCGCCCGCGGCGGCGCCGAGACGCGATAGCTGCTTGGCGACGCAGCGTGGATCGATGACGCCGTTCCCTTTCGCGGCGCGCCCGAGGCATCCGAGCGTCGCGGCGACGTAGCGTGCCAGACACGTCAGCCGAGCAGCGTCGCACCGGCTCGGTCGCACGGCGTTACCGATCGCGGCAGCCGCCGCCGCCGCGAACGCGGCCACGTTGTCGGCCTCCGCATCCTGGTCACCGACCGTTGGACAGGGCGGACGCCGCTCCCGTTTCGCGAACAGGCCCCGCATCGGGTCGGCCCCACCGGTGAACCGATCGTCCGCTTTCGTGAGGCACGTGCGCCATACGCCCCGATCGGGCTTGCTCGCGTCGCGCGCGTAGCACCCGAGCTCCCGCGCCGTCGCGCGTCCGACGTCACCGAGCTTCCCGGCAAGACACGTCGAGACCGTCGTCGCGTGGACGACCCCGCCGGGGACCAGCCCCCCGACCGACATCGCCATCAACGCCACCGCCGCTGCAGACGTCGTCCCCCGACCCATGGAGCGAGGATGGATCGCGGCGCGCCTCGCGGTCAACGTCACAAGTGCGCCGCTCGCCTCCTTTTTCGTCCGCCGGACGCCGTGTGCTGACCGTTCTCGCAAAGCACCGGCCACAGCTCCGTCATGCTCCCGTCACACGAGCGATGGCGGTGCCAGGCGCGTACGTAACCTTTTTGTAACGAGACCGTTACCGTCCACCAACTCTCCCTGAATAGAACCCGCGGCGACGACGGCGGAGATTTCGCTCCGCCGGCGCGTCGAGCGACTCGAAAAACGAGGGGGACAGAACGCATGAGAGGATCATGTCGAAGGGGAGGCGTGCAGGCGGCGTTGCGGCTCATGGTCGTAGGGCTGGTAGGCCTCGGGCTCGCCGCCACGGCTGCGGCCAAGGATCTCGGCGACATCCTGGTGGAAAAGGGCCTCATCACGGCCGACGAGCTTCGCCAGGCCCGCGAGGAGGAAAAACAGAAGGCGGCGGTGGAGGAATCGCGCCGCGACGCCATCGCCACGAAGCTCCCGGGCTGGCTGGCAATGGTCACGCCGTTCGGCGATCTTCGGGTGCGCGCCGAAGGCTTCTACGCCAATGATCTGAACGCCCGCAATCGCGCCCGATTGCGCGCTCGGTTGGGAGTGAACATCAACCCGAGCGACGAAATCGGAGGCACGATCCGCATCGCGAGCGGCAATGCGGACGACCCCATCTCGACCAATCAGATCCTTCGAGCGCACCTTCACTCGGAAGGCGGTCAATCTCGACCTGGCCTACATGACCCTGAAACCGGGCAAGACCTTCGGGCTCGAGCCCGGCTGGGGCAGCGTGAGCGGCGGCAAGATTCGGCGCCGACCTACCGCACCTCGGAGCTCCTCTGGGACGACGATCTTTCCCCCGAGGGTGCGACGAAGTTCTGAATCTCGTCGACCATCGCGACGGCTTTTCCGCGGGCTCAAGCTCAACGCCGTACAATGGGTCATCGACGAGGTGGCAAGCGCGGGCGACCCGTGGATGTTCGGCGGCCAGGTCGTCGCGGACTTCGGCCTTCGACAGGGCCCCAAGATCACCGTCGCCTTCGCCGACTACTCGCTACCAGGGCATGGACAAGGTCGCGCGGAAGTTCCTCGAGAAGACGAGCAGCAGCTTCAACAACCAGCTCGCCAACAGCAACGCGCTCACGCACGACGCCGACGGCAAGATCACCGGCTATCGCTCCAACTTCAACATCGTGAACGGGGGCGGCGAGGTGAACTTCGCGGACGTGATCGGCGGCTACGGCGCCGGGCTCTTCGGCGACGTCGCGTACAACACGCAGGCGGACAGCGACGGCACCGGCTTCATCGTCGGCGCCGGCTTCGGCAAGAGCGGCCACGGATTGGTACCACAACGGCCTGAAGAAGCCGGGGCGACTGGGGCATCTCGTACACCTACGAGTGGGTCGGAGCAGGACGCCGTCCCGTCGCTCTTCAGCTACAGCGACATCGACTACGTCAGCAGCCTCAGGCGACGCAGAATGGCAGCACCAACGTCACAGGCGAGCATCCTGCGCTTCGACTACGTGCTGCTGCCGAACTTCCAGCTGACGGCGAAGTCGCACTTCATCAACGCGCTCGACCGCAGCGCAATCGGTCGCGAAGCCTCGACGGCAACGCCACGCTCATCCGCGACGCAGCTCGATGCCGTGCTCAAGTTCTGACGAACGCCAACCGAAAGGGAGGAGTCATGCGACAGATCAATCGACTTCTCGGCTTGACGACCGCTGGTGCTCGCGCTCGGCGCCGGCTCCGCGCACGGCACAGCTGCAGCTCAACGGCGCGGGCGCGACGTTCCCGTATCCGATGTACTCGAAGTGGTTCAACATGTACATCAAGGTCGACCCGTCGGTGCGCTTCAACTACCAGTCGATCGGCAGCGGCGGCGGCATCAAGCAGATCACCGAGCAGACCGTCGACTTCGGCGCCGTCCGACGGGCCGATGACCGACGAGCAGCTGCAGCCGCGCCCGGGCACATCATGCACTTCCCGACCGTGATGGGCGCGGTGGTGCTGACCTACAACGTCGAAGGCGTGAAGACCGGCTCAAGCTCACGCCCGAGGCCATCGCCGGCATCTATCTCGGCAAGATCACCAAGTGGAACGACCCGCGGCTCGCCGCGCGCAACCCCGGCGTCAAGCTGCCGGCGCAGCGACATCATCGTCGTCCATCGCTCCGACGGCAGCGGCACCTCGTACATCTTCACCGACTACCTGAGCAAGGTCAGCAACGAGTGGAGACGACAAGGTCGGGCACGGGACGTCGGTCAACTGGCCGGTCGGGCTCGGCGGCAAGGGCAACGAGGGCGTCACCGGCCTCGTGAAGCAGACGCCGTTCTCGATCGGCTACGTCGAGCTGATCTACGCGCTGTCCAACGAGCTGCCGTTCGCCGACGTCAAGAACCAGGCCGGGCAGTTCGTCACGCCGTCGCTCGAATCGGTGACCGCGGCGGCGGCCGGTGCGGCGGCGGAGCATGCCGGACGACTTCCGGGTGTCGATCACCAACGCGCCCGGCGCCGAACGCCTATCCGATCTCCGGGCATGACCTGGCTGCTGGTGTACCAGAAGCAGAAGGACGCCGAGAAGGGCAAGAAGCTGGTGCAGTTCCTCAACTGGATGATGCACGACGGGCAGAAGTGCGGCGTCCGATCTGCACTACGCGCCCTTGCCGAGCAGGTGGTCGCGAAGGAGGAGCAGGCGTCGCTGGCGCAAGATCACCGACGAGCGACGGGAAGCCTCTGCTCGGACCGACTGCACGGAGTGCCGCGCCGAGCGATCATGAACCTCTGCACGCCGCGCCTGCACCGACGTCGGATTCGAACGGGCGCGGCATGCCGGAGCGCACGCAGAGGCACCATGAGCTGGGTCAGACGTGACGCGCGCTCGCGTCCCGCGGCGTCGCAGCGCGCCAACGTCGGCGACCGTCGTCTTCCGCGGCCTCACCGCCGCGTTCGCGGCGTGGTCGCTGCTCGCGGTCATCGCCTCGATCGTCGTCGTCCTCGCCTGCGAGTCCGCGGGACGCGATCCGCACCTTCGGGTGGGGCTTCCTCGCCGAGCACGACGTGGGATCCGGTCGTCGAACGAGTTCGGCGCCCTGCCGTTCATCTACGGGACGCTGGTCTCCTCGTTCCTCGCCCTGCTCCAGGCGGTGCCGCTCGAGCATCGGCACGGCGCTCTTCCTGAGCGAGTGGCGCCCGGCGTGGCTGCGCGCCCCGGTGTCCTTCCTGGTGGAGCTGCTGGCGACGATCCCGAGCGTCGTCTACGGCCTCTGGGGCATCTTCGTGCTCGTGCCGTTCGTGCGCGGCTATCGTCGAGCCGGCGCTCGCCGACGACGCTCGGCTTCCTGCCGTTCTTCCAGGGACCGAACTACGGCGTCGGCATGCTCACGGCCTCGATGGTCCTGGCGGTGATGATCGTGCCCTACATCACCTCGGTGACCCACGAGGTCTTCCGCGCCGTGCCGGCCGCGCAGCGCGAGGCCGCCCTGGCGCTCGGCGCCACCAAGTGGGAGATGATCCGCATGGCCGTGCTGCCGTACGGGCGGATCGGGCTCATCGGGGCCGTCATGCTCGGCCTCGGACGCGCCCTCGGCGAGACCATGGCGGTCACCATGGTCATCGGCAACCGCCCCGACGATCTCGCTCTCGTTGTTCGCGCCCGGCGAGCACCATGGCCAGCGTCATCGCGAACGAGTTCACCGAAGCCACGCTACGATTTGTACGTGCAGGCGCTGGTGGAGATCGGGCTGGTCCTGCTGGTCGTCACGATGATCATGAACGTCCTGGCGCGGCTGCTGGTCTGGAGCGTGGCGGCGCCGCGAGCGGCGGCAGGCTTCTGACCATGTCGCTGCGCTCGCGTCGCATCGTCGATCGTCTCGCGCGTCGTGATTGCCGGCCTCTGCACCCTGGCCGTGCTGCTGCCGCTGGTCCTGATCTTCGGCTATCTCGTCGTGAAAGGCGTCTCGTCGCTGAACCTCGATTTCTTCACCCAACTGCCGAAGCCGGTCGGCGAGCCCGGCGGCGGCATGGCGAACGCCATCGTCGGCAGCTTGACGCTCGTCGGCCTGGCGTGCGTGATCGGCCTCCCGATCGGCGTCTTGACCGGCGTCTACCTCGCCGAGCACGGGCCACGCCCGCTCGGCGTCGACCGTCCGCTTCTGTGCCGACGTGCTGAACGGCGTGCCCTCGATCGTCATCGGCATCTACGCCTACACGCTGATCGTCCTGCCCATGAAGAGCTTCTCCGCCTACGCCGGCGGCTTCGCGCTCGGCGGTGATCATGCTGCCGATCGTCGCCCGCACCACCGAGGAGATGGTCCGCCTGGTGCCCAGCTCGCTGCGCGAGGCGTCGCTGGCGCTCGGCGTCCCGGCCTGGCGCACGACCGTCTGCGGTCGTGCTGCGCACGGCGCGCGGCGGCATCATCACCGGCATCATGCTCGCCATCGCGCGCGTCGCCGGCGAGACCGCGCCGCTGCTCTTCACCGCCTTCGGCAACCAGTTCTGGCACCACGGGCTTGCGCGGACCGATCTCGTCGCTGCCGGTGCAGATCTATACCTACGCCATCTCGCCGTTCGACGACTGGCACCGCCAAGCCTGGGCCGGCGCCCTGGTGCTGCTGACGTTGATCTCCGTCACCAGCCTGTCCGTGCGGCTCCTCACCCGCGGCCGGATCGCCGGACGGCACGATGACGGACCGACCACGAACAAGCTCGAGGTCGCCGGGCTCAAGCCTGGTTCGGCGCGCACCCAGGCCCTGAACGACATCAGCTCTGGTGCTGCCCGAGCGGCGCCGTCACCGCGATCATCGGGCCGTCGGGCTGCGGCAAGTCGACGTTCATCCGCTGCCTGAACCGCATGCACGAGATCGTGCCGGGCGCACGCGTGGCCGGGCGGGTGCTGCTCGACGGCGAGGACATCTACGCACCCGGCGTCGATCCGGTGCAGGTTCGCGGCCGCGATCGGCATGGTGTTCCAGCGTCCGAACCCGTTCCCGACCATGTCGATCTTCGACAACGTCGCCGCCGGCCTGCGCCTGAACGGCATCCGCCCGAGCCGCGACGAGCTCGCCGGCATCGTCGAGCACAGCCTGCGCCAGGCCGCGCTGTGGGACGAGGTCAAGGATACCCTGCACGCCTCCGGCGTCAGCATCTCGGGCGGCCAGCAGCAGCGGCTCTGCATCGCCCGCACCCTCGCGGTCGAGCCCGAGGTCATCCTCATGGACGAGCCGTGCTCGGCCCTCGACCCCATCGCCACCACCAAGATCGAGGCGTTGATTCACGAGCTCGAGAGAAGTACACGATCGTGATCGTGACCCACAGCATGCAGCAGGCGGCTCGCGTCTCCGACTACACCGCCTTCATGTACCTCGGCCGCCTCGTCGAGTTCGGACCCACGCAGAAGATCTTCACCACGCCGGAACGGAAGGAAACCGAGGACTACATCACGGGCCGCTTCGGGTGAGACGCACGATGGACGCACAGCACACCGACCGACACTACGAAGAAGAGCTGAACGACCTCCGTCAGAACATCCTGACGATGGGCGGGCTCGTCGAGAAGCAGATCGGCAACGCCATCGAGGCGCTGGTCGATCGCAATCGACCCGCTCGCCGACAGCACGATCAGCAAGGACGCCGACGTGAACGCGCTGGACGTCGACATCGACGAGCTCTGCCTGCGCCTCCTGGCCCTGCACCAGCCGGCCGGACGCGACCTCCGCCTCATCACGACCGCCCTCAAGATCACGACCGACCTCGAGCGCATCGGCGACCTCGCCGTCAACATCTGCGAGCGCGCGCTCGAGCTCGGTGTCGAGCCGCCCGCTCAAGCCCTACATCGACATCCCGCGCATGGCGGACATCTCGCTCGCCATGCTGCGCCAGAGCCTCGATGCCTTCGTCCGCGAGGACGCCGAGCTGGCGCTCACGGTCTGCCGCAGCGACGACGAGGTCGACGAGCTGAACGGCCAGCTCTTCCGCGAGCTGCTGTCGTACATGATCGAAGACCCGAAGACGATTACCCGGGCGATGCGGCTCCTCTTCGTCGCCGAAGTACCTCGAGCGGATCGCCGACCACGCGACGAACATCGCGGAGATGGTGGTGTTCATGGTCAAGGGCAAGAGCATCCGCCACGCGAGCGTGCCGCCGTCGGTGTGAGTCCTCGCCTCTTTCGCGCCATCGTGACTGCGACAAGGGCGGGGAGGTCGGCTCGCTGGCTCAGCAGATCGCACGCCCATCCCGCTCAAGGATCCCCATGCGCAGGGCCGCGTGTGCGATCTATTCGCCTGCGAGCCGACCCTCCCCGCCCTCGGCACCGGCCGCTGCGCGGTGACGACGAACGCAAGGCAGCGACGCCACGCGTGGCACGCCCCCGCCACTCTTCGGCCGCTGGAATCAAACGAGCGCATCTTGCGCTGGGGCGCGCCACGGCGGTGGGCTGGGTGGCGCTGCGCAGGCGAATAGACGGCACACGCGGCCCTGCGCATGGAGATCCTTGAGCGGCACGTACGTGCCGTCTGCTGAGCCGGCGCAGCGCCGCCCAGCCCGCCGCGAGGCAGCGGCGCTACTAGCATCGAAAGGTGACGCTCAGCGCTTCAGGATGCTGCAGGACCCGTTGCCGCCGAGGCCGAGGGTCTGCGCCAGGCCCACTGTGGCGTCGGCCACCTGACGGCCACCAGCTTCGCCGCGGAGCTGCCAGCCGACCTCGCAGATTTGGAAGAGGCCCTGCGCCGTCGTCGCCTCGCCGAAGGAGATGAACCCGCCGCTCGGGTTGATCGGCAGCCGGCCGTTCGGCATCGTCTGGCCGCTCTCGAGCAGGTGCTCCGCCTCGCCCGGCGCGCAGAAGCCCCATTCTTCCGGGAACGAGAGCTCGTAGTAGACGGTGTTGTCCTGGAGCTCGACGAGGTCGATACCGTCGGGACCGATCGCCGCCTTCTCCATCGCCTTCTTCACGGCCGCGGCCGCCTCGCTGTGATAGGCCTTGCCGTCGGCCGGCACCGCTCCGGCGAGACCGCGCGGGATGCCGTCGTCGAAGCGCGCGGTCGCGACCGCGCTCGCGGCCACCCACAGCGGCTTGGTGCGCTTCTGGCGCGCCTTCTCCGCGGAGCAGATGACCACGGCCGCCGCGCCGTCGCTCACGGGGCAGATCTCGAAGAGACGGAGCGGATAGCTCACCAACGCCGAGCCCATCACCTCCTCGACGCTGGTCGCCTTGCGGAAGCGCGCGTTCGGGTTGTGCACCGCGATCGCGCGGGCCTTCACGGCGATCTTCGCGAGCTGCTCCTCGGTGGTCCCGTAATCCGCCATGCGCCGCCGGCACATGAAGGCCCAGAACGTCGGACCGGGGACGCCGATGCAGACCTGCCGCAGATACTCCGGGTCGGTCGTCTCCTCGACGCCCGAGGTCTGGATGAAGCCCTTCGGCATCTTCTCGCCGCCGACGACGAGCACCATGTCGTGCTGGCCGCTCGCGACCAGCATGGTGCCGACGTTGAAGGCATTGCCGCCGGCGGCGCATCCCGCCGACAGGTTGTAGACCGGGATCCCGGTGGCGCCCATGTCGTCGATCACGTCGTTGCCGTTCAGCCCCCACCCGCGCCCGCCCGAGAAGCGCGAGCTCGCGGCGGCGACGGCCTCGATTTCGCGCCAGGCCACTCCCGCATCCTTCAGGGCGGCATCGACCGCGACGCGGCAGAGCTGCTGCACCGACTTGTCGGCGAACTTCCCCCACGGGTGCATCCCGAGGCCGATCACTGCGACGTCACGCATGTTCGAGAGCCCTTTCGCTTTCAGCCCGCGACCGGGCGGAACTTCCAGGTGACGACCTCGTTGCCGGCGTCGTCGTGGCAGAGGGTGTCGATCACCAGCGTCACCTTCGTGTCCGGCTTCACGCTCCGGATGTCGTCGGTCTTGATCTGTCCGAGGACGCGCAGCCCGTCGGCGAGGTCGACGACCGCCATGGCGTAGGGCGTATACGGCTTGTCGAACTTGGCCGGTGCCGGTGGGGGATAATCCTGAATCGCGCAGCTCCAGATCGTGCCGTCGGGACCGAATGCCAGCGTCCTCCATCTTGGAGACCGTGCACTCGGGATGCCGGCAATAGTCGGCCTTCGGAAAGTACGGCGTACCGCACGACGCACAGCGCGAGCCGATGAGTCGGGCGCCGTCCTTCGTCTCGGCGAAGAGGCCGGCGGCGACGGGGATACGTTCGGGCATGCGGAGCTATCCTTTCACGGCGCGCGTACCCCCGAGGGCACGCGTCAATGCCGGGAGAATCTCGAGGCAATCGCCGACGATGCCGAAGCGCGCGTAGCGGAAGATGGCAGCGTCGGGATCTCGGTTGATCGCGACCAGGGTCTTCGCGGCGGCGCAGCCGACCATGTGCTGGCTCGCCCCCGAGATGCCGGCGGCGATGTAGAGCGTCGGCCGAGTGATCTTGCCCGTGAGGCCGACCTGGCGCGCCGGCTCGGCCCACCCTTCGTCGACGATCGGGCGCGACGCCGCCGCCATGCCGCCGAGCGCCTCGGCGAGCTCGCGGACGAGGCGATAATTCTCTTTCTCGCCGAGCCCGCGTCCGCCGGCAACGAGAATGTCGGCCTCCTCGATGCGCGGCCCGGCGGTCTCGCTGCGCGCGACGACCCGCACACGCTCGTCGACGCCGGCGAGATCGACCGGACAATGGCGCGTGATCGCGGTCGCCGGTGTCGCCGCGGGCTCCGCGGCGAGCGCGCTCGTCGCGACGCCGACGACGAATCGGCCCGCACCCCCGAGCGCGTAGACCACCCGCGTGTCGCCGCCGTACGCCGACGCGGTGACCGCGAGCGCGCCGTCCGCGACGGCGAGCGCGACGCCGTTCATCACGACGCCGGCGTCGATGCGCGCCGCGAGCCGCGGTGCCGTGACGCGCGCATCGAACGTCTGCGGCACGAGCAGCAGGCGGAAGTCGTGCTGGCGCGCGTACTCGGCGAGCGCCGCGACCGCGACGTCGCCGCCGAACGACTGCAGCGTGTCGTCTTCGACGTGATCGACGACCGGCACGCCCTGCCGGCCGGCGATCTCGGTCACGTCGTGGGGCGCCGGCCCGAGCACGACCCATCCGAGCGGCACGGCGAGCGCCGTCGCGACACCGCGCGCCAGCGTGAGCAGCTCCTCGGCTCCACCGCTCGTCCCCCAGGTGCAGACGACGACCCGGCTCATCGCAGCACGCCCTCGGCGCGGAGCCGTCCGAGCAATGCCTGCGCGGCCTCGTCGGGCGTGGCTCCCGCCACGATCTCGCACGAACCCTTCACCGTCGGAACGAATTGCTTCGCGAGCGCCACGCGCGGACGCAGCGCCTCGGCGTCGACGCCGAGCTCGTCCGGCGTCACGACGTCGATCTTCTTCTTGCGCGCCGCCATGCGTCCCGCCATCGTCGGGTAGCGCGCCTGTCCGAGCTCGTTGCTGACGGTGACGACCGCGGGCGCCGCGACCGCGACCGTCTCGTCACCGTCGGGCGTGACGCGGACCACGCGCAGCCCGAAGCCCGCACCCGCCGTCGCGACGTCGACCGCACGCGCGATCGTCACCACCGGCAGACCGAGGTGCTCGGCCACGAGCGCGGGCACGACGCCCTGATCGTCGTCCGACGCCTGGCGTCCGCACAGCAGCAGATCGGCCCCGCCCCGCGCGCGCACGAACGCGGCCAGGAGGCGCGCGACGCCGTGGTGATCGAGCGCGCTCGGATCGGTCCGGATCGCGACCGGCTCGTCGATCCCGAGCGACGCCGCGTGCTTCAGGATGTCCGGGGCGTCGCCGACCGTCACGACCGTGATGGTGCAGGCCATACCGGCCTCGCGAATCCGGAGCGCCGCCTCGATCGCCTGCTCGTCGTACGCGTTCATGAGCCGCGGAATCGACGACTGCGTGAGCGACCTGCCGTCCTCGCCGATCACGAGCCGGCCCTCGAGCGCGTAGTTGTTGACCGCGTCGGGGTCGAGGACCTCCTTCGCGCAGACGACGATCCGGAGCGCCATGCCGCCCTAGCTAGCTCTGCTCGCCTTCGACGAAGAGGTTCTCGGCGAGACACCAGACGGCATCGCCGGGGTAGCCGTCGGGACGGCGCACGAGGCTCTTCAGGAGATACCAGCGCCACGGCGGATCGCCGTGATCCACGTAGTCGCCGCTGAGCGTGCCCGTGAACTCCTCGCGCCCGGCGTAGCGGGTGCCGGCGATGGCGCCGCCGCCGTCGCACTCGGCGCGTTTGCCGGCCCGGCCGGCGTCGAAGCCCGGCACCGTCGGCATGCTGCTCGGAAGGGAGTCGTTCGCCACGCTCTGCGCTCGCGTCAGGCGTCCGCCGACTCGCCGGTGATCTCCTCGAACACCGAGAGGGCTTCCTCGACCATGTCGTTGACGATCTGCTTCGCGGGCTTCATCGAGTCGATGAAGCTCACGCCCTGCCCCGCGGCCTCGAACATGAGATCGGCACGGCGATGGTCGTTGGCGGCCTGGATGTAGTCGGAGCTGAGGAGCATCTGGTAGGGCGAATTGAGGATGCGCGGCGCGTCCGGCTTCGCCCATTCCTCGGTCCACGGGCACTTGAGGACCCGCATGGCGAATCCCGACACGCTCTTGGAGTAGACCGTGTCGTCGGCGGTCGCCGCAACCAGCTTCTCCTTGATGATCATGTCGTTGTCGGACTCGCGCGACGCGAGCCAGAGCGTGCCGGTCCACACGCCCGCGGCGCCGAGGCAGATCGACGCCGCGAGATGCCGCCCGGTCGTCACGCCGCCGGCCGCGATGACGGGCGTGTCGCCTGCGAGCGCCACGACCTCGGGCACGATCGAGAACGTGCCGATCGGCCCCGTGTGCCCGGCGGCGTCGTAGCCCTGCGCGATCACCGCGTCGACGCCGGCCTCGATCTCGCGCTTCGCCTGCCGGGCCTTGCCGATCAGGCCGAACACCTTCATGCCGCGCTCGTGCGCCGATTTCAGCATGAAGGCCGGACTGCCGAGGCCGGAGATGAACACGGGAGCGCGCTCGTCGAGGATCACGTCGAGCTGCTTGCGCGCGATCTCGTGGGTGAGGCCGCCCCATTGGTGCAACGCCTGCTGTCCCTTGGGCTCGGGGACGTCGTACTTCTCCTTGATGTAGGCGGCGTAGCGTTTGTGCTCGTCGGGAATCTTGGCGAGCAGCTGCTCGAGCGTGTCGGCGTCGGGCGCGGAGGCCGGCAGCACGAGGTCGATGCCGAAGGGTTTGCCCCCGACGCGGCTGCGGATCCAGCGGATGTCGGCGGCGATCTCGTCGGGCGTGTGCATCGCCTCGCCGAGGACGGCGAACCCGCCGGCATTCACGACGGCGGCCACGACGTCCTTGCAGTGCGTGAAGGCGATGATCGGAAAGTCGATCCCGAGCATGTCGCAGAGCTTGGTGTGCAACGGATTTCTGCCCACGAGATCTCCTTGTGATCGGCGGCGCGGCGAACGAGACGCGGCGAAATTCGAGACCGCGGAAGTAGAACATGTTCTAGTTTGGGTGGCAAGCGCGGCGAGGGGCGTGCGGACCAGCGCGGCGCGCTCACGCCTCGCGAAACGCGTCCGGGTCACAACGACGCGCGGATCGACGTAGCTCGCGAGCACCGACGCGATCTCGGCGCCGGTCCGTCGGCGCCGCGTTCGCGTCCTCGGAGCGCTCCTTCTGTCGGAGCCCGTCGCCAGCGGAGACTCGATTACATGGTCCGGCCGTCGCTCGCCCGTACTCCACTGCGGCTCAGAGACGGGCCGCGTCCGGAGGGAGAGCGTCGTCCCTCGCCGTCTCGGTGCCGCCGCGCGGCCGACGTCGTTGCCTCGACTGGTCTCCGGACGTACGGTGCTCCTTCGCATTTCGGACGGCTGGGGAGACCAACGAAGCGAGCGCGCGTCAGCCGGCTGGCATGTCGTCCTCCGGGCGAGTCTCGGATCCCCCGATCCACCCGCATGAGCGACCTACGCCACCTCGCCCTCGACGCACACCACGGCTTCCGGTGCGGCGTATCACCGCGGTGCGCCGCGGGTGCCGGACGAGAGGACCCATACTCATTGCACGGCGGGTCCACCCCGCCATCACTGACCCGTGTTACGTCGAGGGTCGCCCGGCGTATGTCCCCGCAGGAGAGCGATGCACGGTCGGCGCGTTCGAACACGGGCGCCGGCATCGTGGCCTCCCGGTCGCGGCGGGATCGGCCCGTCCGACCACGTTCCTTCCGGGCATGGGGCTCGGAGATCGCACACGGAGGGTTTCACAATGTTGCGAAGGACGATGATCGGTTTGTCAGCTGCGATGCTGTGCCTGTCACTCCTGGGCACGCCCACTTTCGCGACGGCCGGCGACGACTTGTCCGCCCAGATCGGTGCCGCCAAGACGGCCGCCGACCACGAGGCCATCGCCGCGGAGTACTCCAAGCAAGCGGACGCCGCGCGAGCGGAAGCAGCGGCGCACGAGAAGATGGCCAAGAGCTACGCCGGGCTCGGCAAGGCCGGCCAGTACCATGCCGATCAGCATTGCCGGGCCATTGCCAAGCACGACCTGGAGCAAGCAAAGGATCTCGACGCGCTTGCGGCCGCGCATCGGGCGGAAGCCAAGAAGCTCGGGAAGTAGCCCGGCTCCAACCAACGGTCGGGCGAGCTTTCCTCGCCCGGCCCCCACTCGCCACCCGACGAATGGTCGACCTCATGACGACTCACTCGCCGGCCCAACGGGGTGCAGCATGAAAACGGCCCACGACCTCGTCTGCGGCATGTCGGTCGATCCCGCCACCACGCCCCATCGGACGGAGCACGACGGCACGCCCTATTTCTTCTGCAGCGCACGCTGTCGCGACAAGTTCGTTGCCGACCCCGCGCACTTTCTGGCGCCAACGCCCACGACCCCGCCTTCACCGACCGAGCGTGCCCGCGAGTACACCTGTCCCATGCACCCCGAGATCGTGCAGCTCGGTCCCGGCAGCTGCCCGCTCTGCGGGATGGCGCTCGAGCCGCGGACGTTCGACTTCGACGCGCCCGCGGAGGCGAATCCCGAGCTCGACGACATGCGCCGACGTCTCGTCGGCAGCGCCGTGCTCACGGTGCCGCTCTTCCTGCTCGCGATGTCCGATCTCTTGCCCGGCATGCCGATCCAGCAGCGCCTCTCGTGGACGACGCTCGCCTGGATCCAGCTCGCGCTCGCCACACCGGTCGTCGCGTGGGGCGGCGCGCCGTTCTTTGCCCGCGGCTGGACCTCGCTGCGGACGCGGCGGCTCAACATGTTCACGCTGATCGCGATCGGCACCGCCGCCGCCTACGGGTACAGCCTTTTCGCGACCCTGTTTCCCCACCTGGTGCCGAGCGCCCCCGGACACGGCGTCCCCCTCTACTTCGAGGCCGCGGCCGTGATCACGACGCTCGTGCTCGTCGGCCAGGTCCTCGAGCTTCGCGCCCGCAACCAGACCGCCGGGGCCGTCCGCGAGCTGCTCGACCTGGCACCGAAGCAGGCGCGCCGCCTCGCCGCCGACGGCAGCGAGCACGACGTCGCCTTCGCCGACATCCAGGTCGGCGATCGCCTGCGCGTCCGGCCGGGCGAGCGCGTGCCCGTGGACGGCGTCGTCCTCGACGGCACCAGCGCCGTCGACGAGTCGATGGTGACGGGCGAGCCCGTCCCCGTCGCCAAGGCGCCGCAGGACCCGGTCACCGGCGGCACGGTCAACGGCACCGGCGGCTTCGTCATGCGCGCCGAGCACGTCGGGCAGGATACGCTCCTCGCCAACATCGTGCGGATGGTGAGCGAGGCGCAACGCAGCCGCGCGCCGATCCAGCGCCTCGCCGACGTCGTCGCGGCCTGGTTCGTCCCGGCGGTCGTGGGCACCGCCGTCCTGAGCTTCGCGGTCTGGTTGCTGGTCGGTCCGGAGCCGCGGCTCGCGCATGCGCTCGTCGCCGCCGTCGCCGTGCTCATCATCGCGTGCCCGTGCGCGCTCGGGCTCGCGACGCCGATGTCGATCATGGTCGGGGTCGGGCGCGGCGCCCACGCCGGCGTGCTGATCCGGAACGGCGAGGCGCTCGAGACCATGGAGCGCGTCGATACGCTCGTCGTCGACAAGACCGGCACCCTCACCGAGGGGAAGCCGCGCCTGGTCACCGTCGACGGCGACGCCGAGATGCTCGCCGCCGCCGCGAGCCTCGAGCGTGCGAGCGAGCACCCGCTCGCGGCGGCGATCGTCGCGGGCGCTGCGGAGCGCGGGGCCCGGCTCCGGGACGTGGCCGACTTCCGCTCGATCACCGGCAAGGGCGTCACGGGAGCCGTCGACGGCCGCCGCGTCGCCCTCGGCAACCACGCATTGATGGACGAGCTCGGCATCGACCTCGCGCCCTGGTCGGAGCGCGTCGCGGCGCTCCAACGCGAGGGTCAGACGGTCATGGTGACCGCGATCGACGGCCGCATCACGGGGCTCCTCGGCGTCGCCGACCCGATCAAGGCGTCGACGCCCGAGGCGCTGCAGGTGCTCGCCGCCGAGGGCGTCCGGATCGTGATGCTGACCGGCGACAGCCGCGCCACCGCGGCCGTCGTCGCCGAGCGGCTCGGCCTCAGCGACGTCGAAGCCGAGGTGCTGCCCGACCAGAAGCGTACGATCGTCGAGCGCCTCATGGCCGAGGGACGCACCGTCGCGATGGCAGGGGACGGCATCAACGACGCCCCCGCGCTCGCCCTCGCGCACGTCGGCATCGCCATGGGAACCGGCACCGACATCGCGATGGAAACGGCGGGCGTGACGCTCGTCCGCGGCGACCTCCGCGGCATCGCGCGGGCGCGCCGGCTCTCGCGCGGCGTGATGCGGAACATTCGCCAGAACCTCTTCCTCGCCTTCGTCTACAACGCCCTCGGGGTGCCGATCGCGGCGGGCGCGCTCTACCCCGTGCTCGGCATGACGCTGAGCCCGATGCTCGCCGCGGCGGCGATGAGCTTGAGCTCCGTCTCGGTCATCGGCAACGCGCTCCGCCTTCGGCACCTGGAGCTGTGAGGGGGGTCGTTGCGGGCACTGATCGTCTCGGTCCTGCTGGTCCTCGCGTCCGTGTGCCGAATGCCGAACGGCGAGGCCGCGACCGATCACGTCCACCATCACGGGGCCGCCTGATGCTGGGTCGCTTCGCACGCATCCGCTTCGGCAACGCCTCGTATCGCCTGCACCCGATGCACACGCACGGGATGGTCTTCGTGGAGCACGCCGAGGCCGGCATGAGGCCTACCCTCGACGTCGAGCCTTGACGTGATTGATTACGAGTGGGCATGTCGCCATCGTCGACCGAAGAAAGGAGTACGCATCATGCGAAACCGCACGGCAATGACGATCACGGCGGCGGCGATTTTGGCCCTCGCCACGACGGCAGGCGCGGCGGACCGCGGCCACGACGCCGCCCTCCTCGAGAGCGAGCGTCAAGAGCTCGCGTGGCAGGCACAGAACGCCAAAGGCATCGACGCGACCCAGCTGCGCCAAGAGGAAGACCGGGTTCAAGACTTGATCGACGGGCTGCAGCGCGGCGATCACGTCGACACGGACGCGATCGACCGGGTGCTGAACCGGACGTACTGAGCGCTACGTATCGGCCCTTCGACTCTCCGACGAACCCACCGCCGCGAGGGGGCTCGCCATGCGGGCCTCCTCGCGGTGGCACGCCTCCAGGGCGGCTTTCGCCTTCCGCAACGCAGCGATGGCCGCCTGCCGCTCCCCATGTGCGAGGGCCTCACGGGCCACCAGCATCGCCGCCCGATAGCCGCGGCAGGCGTCCGTCGTCGCACCGGACGCTTTCGACGCCACCGGTGGGAAGAGGATGACGGCGCCGGTGAGCGCAAGCATCAGCAGCGAACGCATACCGCTCGGTCAGCAATGGACGTACCAGTGCCGTCTCCTCACACGACGCAGCACTCCAGGGTGTCGTGCTGCCGTGATGCCGGTCAGTGCCGGTGAAATGGGCAGCAGGCGCATGCATCGTGCTCAGTGACGGTGGCGATGATGCGCATCCGAGGTGTGAGGATGCACGTGCGTCAACGGCTCGTGAACGTGCGGATGCGCATGGGGCTCGTGCACGGCGTCCGGGTGTGAATGCCCGTGATGTCCGCCGTGGACGTGAGGATGATCGTGCGCGAGCAGCTCGTGGGTGTGGCGATGGGCGTGGTTCTCGTGCCAGAGGAACGCGATTCCGCTCGCCATCAGCACGGCCGCGACGAGCTCGCGCGCTCCGAGCGACTCACCGAGAATCGGCACCGCCGCGACCGCACCGACGAACGGGGCGATCGAGAAGAACGCGGCCTGGCGTGCCGCGCCGAGCGAGCGCATGGCGCGCACGGCGAGCACGATGCTCACGCCGTAGCCGAGGACGCCGACCAGTACCGCCGCAGCCGTCACGGTCGCCGTCGGCACTCCGTACCCGAGCGCGGCGGACAGGACGAGACCGCACGTGCCGGCACCGAGGGTCTTCCACCGGGCCACCGCGACCGGATCGCGGAGCGCGAGCCGCGCCGCGAGGTTGTTGTCGAGCGCCCAGGCGAGGCACGCGCCCGCAACGGCGAGAGCTCCCACGAGCTCTCCGTGGACCGCGCCGGGACCGAGGCTCATCGTGGTGGCCCCCGTCACCACCAGCAGCGCGCCGAGAACCGCGCGCGCACCGAGGTGCTCGCCGAACGCCGCGACCGCGAGCAGCATCGTGAGCGGCGCCTCCAGGTTCAGCAGCAGCGCCCCCGCGACGCCCGAGACGCGGCGAAAGCCGACCAACATGAGCACCGGTCCGACGATGCCGCCGATGGCGATCATCCCGGCCAGCGTCGGAAGGTCCCCGACCTGGATCGCGGTCTCGTGCTCCGATCCCCTTTCACGACGCACGACGCTCCACAGCACGAGACCGAGGCCGGCGCCGAGATAGAGGAGGGTCGCGAGCGGCAGCGGTCCGACGTCGGCGCCGAGGCGCTTCGCGAGCGGCGCCGCGAGGCCGAACGTCACGCCGGACGCGAGCGCGTCGCCGACTCCACGAGACCTCGTAGCGGCGGGCACTCGGCTCTCTTCGCACGGAGCGGCGTGCCTTCCCATGCCGTGCGCGAGGAGGCCGGGCCTCCCTCGCCGCACGCCGACCGCCGCCGCACCCAGCACACCCAAAGACGCGCGCGCAGAACGACGAAGAGCCGGTGCGCGCAGCGAACGGCCTTGCCGGTCCGGGACGTCCGTATTACTGACGCTCGCACCATGGCTCGCGGCGCACTCGACGGCATCAGCATCCTCGAGCTCGGCGAGTACGTCTCGGCACCGTACTGCGCGAAGCTCTTCGCGGACTACGGCGCCGACGTCGTCAAGCTCGAGCCGCCCGCCGGCGACCCGGCGCGCACCTGGGGCCCGTTTCCCGGCGACCGCCCCGATCCCGAGAAGAGCGGTACCTTCTTCTTCCTCAACACGAACAAGCGCGGCGTCACGCTCGACCCGACGACCGAACGGGGCCGCGACCTCGCCCGCGCGCTCGCGGCCGCGGCCGACGTCGTGATCGAGAACCACCAGCCCGGCGCCATGGCGTCGTGGGGCCTCGACTACGCGACGCTCGCCGCGACCAATCCGAAGCTCGTGATGATCTCGATCACGCCCTTCGGCCAGACCGGTCCGTACTCGGACTGGCTCGGCACCGACCTGAACGCCTTCCATCTCTCGGGCGCGAGCAGCCGCTACTGCGGCCGTCCGGGCGAGGCGCCGCTCGAGCACGGCACGTTCGCCGCCGACTTCTACGGTGCGGTCGCGGGCGCGGCCTGGGGGCTCGCCGCCGTCTACGGACGGGCCCGTGTCGGCGGCGGCCAGCACGTCGACGTGTCCTGCGCCGAGGCGATCGCGGCGACGTTCGTCGGCGGCCAGAACATCGGCGGCTACGCCCAGGACGGCCGCTTCGAGCGCCGCACCGGCGTCGGCATGCCGCTCGGCGCGCCCGCCACCATCCTGCCCTGCAAGGACGGGCACGTCTGGATGCTCGCCCTCGAGCCCGGACAGTGGAACGGGCTCGCGCGCGTGATGGGCAACCCCGAGTGGATGACCGTCGACATCTTTCAGGACATGTACCAGCGTGCCCAGAACGCGGACGCGATCTACCCGCTGCTCGTCGAATGGACGATGGAGCACGGCAAGCGCGAAATCATGGACCGCTGCCAGGCCGAGGGCGTGCCGGTGACGGCCGTCTTCACGGTCGCCGAGGCCGCCGAGCACCCGCACCTCGCCGCCCGCGAGTATCTCGTCGAGCTCGAGCACCCCGCGCTCGGCCGCGTGCGCGACCTCGGCGCCCCCTTCAAGCTGCCCGCGAGCCCGGGCGGACCGACGCGTCCGGCGCCGCTGCTCGGGCAGCACAATGCCGAGGTCTACGGCACGCGCCTCGGCCTCGACGCGGCGGCGCTCGCGACGCTTCGTCGCGACGGCGTCATCTAGACACGAGCCCCCCATGACGACCACCGACTCGAAGCTTCCGCTCTCCGGCATCCGCGTCGCCAACTTCGGTTGGGTCTGGGCCGGACCGGTCGTCGGGCAGACGCTCGGCTTCCTCGGGGCCGACGTGCTCAAGATCGAGTCCCGAGCGCGCATCGACCTCACGCGCATGCTGCCGCCGTTCGGCGCGGGCGTGCGCGATCCCGACCGCAGCCTTTCGAACCACGCCTGCTGGGCCGGCAACGGCAGCGTCTCGCTGAACCTGAAGCAGCCCGACGCCCGCGCCCTCGCCCGCGAGCTGATCGCGAAGTGCGACGTCGTGATCGAGAACTTCGGCCCCGGCGTCATGGAAGGCCTGCATCTCGGCTGGGACGACCTGCGGGCGGTGAAGCCCGACCTCGTCATGTTCTCGATGCCGGCGGCCGGCCTCACCGGCCCCCTGAAGGAGATCCGCACCTACGGGCTCAGCCTCACCAGCACGACGGGTCTCGACAGCCTCGTCGGCTACCTCGACGGTACGCCGATCCCGGTCGAGAACGCGTTCTCCGACCCCTACAACGGCATCATGGGCGCCTTCGCGATCCTGACGGCGCTCCATTACCGCGATCGTACCGGCCAGGGGCAGCACGTCGACTACTCGCAGCAGGAAGCCGTCATGCAGATGGTCGGGCCCGCCTTCATGGACTATGCCCTCAACGGACGCGCGGCGGGCCCGATCGGCAATCGCCACCCGCGCGCCGCCGCGGCACCGCACGGAGTGTTTCCGTGTGCGGGCGAGGACCGCTGGATCGCGATCGCGATCACCTCCGACGGTGCGTGGCGCGCGCTCGTCGCGGCGATGGATCGTCCGGCGTGGGCGACGCCCGCCGCGCTCGCGACGCTCGCCGGCCGCCTCGCCGCGATCGACACCATCCACGAGCGGCTCGCCGAGTGGACGGCGGGCTTCGACGACCGCGCGCTCGCGACGCGGCTGCAGGCGGCGGGCGTCGCGGCGACGCCGGTCTTGAACGTGGCCGACCTCCTCCACGACCCGCACTACCGCGCGCGCGGCACCTTCATCGAGGTCGCTCACCCGCTCGGCTTCACGGAGACCATCTACGGGGCCTACGTGAAGACGAGCCGGAGCGCGATCGAGGTCCGGACCGGCCCGCGCATCGGACAGGACAACGAACGCGTGTTTAAGGGACTGCTCGGGATGGACGACGCGCGCTACCGCGCCCTGGTGGACGCGAAAACGATTTATTGACGCCGCCCCCGTGCGGTCGGCGCGTCGCGCCCATCCCCCGCGCCGCCGCGAGGGTTGACGAAGGGCGGTCGCGCCAGGCATCGTCGGTTTTCGTCGACTGAGTCGTCGAAAACATCGTGCCCAAAGTCGTCGACATCCCGGCCCGCCGTCGCGACATCCTGGCCGCCGCCGCAGCGGTCTTCGCGCGGCACGGCTACCGCGGCACCAGCCTGGAGCGCGTCGCCACCGCCCTGGGCGTAGGCAAGAGCAGCCTCTACCACTACTTCCCGACCAAGGAAGCGCTGTTCGCGAGCCTCGCCGACGAGACGCTGCGCCGCGAGGCGGAGCTGTTCGACGCGTTGGTCGCGGCCGGGAGTCCTCCGGCCGAGCGACTACGGACGCTCCTCGACGCGATCGTCGGCATGTTCGACGAGTGGGCCGCCGTCGGCCCGCTGCTGGTCGACTTCCTGCGCGAGCCGCGGGGACGACGGCGCGTGCAGGAGACCTTCGCACGCGCGCGCGCCGCCCTCGCCCGTCTCCTCCGCGAGGGCCAGCGCACGGGCGCGTTTCGAACGGGGGCCCCCGCAGCGCTCGCCACGGTCGTCCTCGGTTGCCTCGACGGTCTGCTCCTCGAGGAGCTCGTCGAGCCCGGGATCACTCACGGAACGGTGCGGAGGCTGGCGCGAGAGATGCTCCTCGCCGCGCTCCGCCGGGAGCACACGTCATGAGTACGTACGTCTACATGCGCATCCTCGAATCCGCGCCCCACCGCTACGATCTCGGGATGCGGCTGCTGTCGTTCGGGCGCGTCGATGCGATGTACGACGCGGTCGCGGCGGCCGCCGTCCCGGCCGCGACGCGCCCGCACGTTCTCGAGCTCGGCTGCGGCACCGGCAATCTCACGGTGCGTCTGCTCGCGCGCGGGGCCACCGTCACGGCGATCGACCAGAATCCCGAGATGCTCGCCGTCGCGCGCGAGAAGCTCGGGCGCGATCCCGCGCTGACGCTCCAGGAGATGGCCGCGGTGGAGATCGGCGATCGGTTTCCGGCCGGCAGCTTCGACGCCGTGGCGGGGACGCTGGTCCTGAGCGAGATGAGCGAGGACGAGCAGGCCTACGTGCTCGACGCCGCTCGCCGTGTCCTTCGGCCCGGGGGGCGGCTGGTCGTCGCCGACGAGGTCCCGCCCGAGGGTCTCTGGGGCCGCCTGGCGTACGCTGCGACACGCTGGCCCGCGTCCGTCCGTGACCTACGTCCTCACGCAGACGTCGACGCGCGCGGTGCGCGACCTCGGGGGCCGCGTCCGCGCCGCCGGGTTCGAGCGTCCGCGAGAATCGCCGGCTCGGGTCGCTGGGGCCGCGCCTCGTCGTCGCCGTTCGGACGCCCGCGGAAGGGGCACCCTGATGTCGTGGCGCGACTGGATCGCGGAGATCCTGGAGACGGCCTTCCGGCTCCTTCCGTTCCGGACCCGCACCGGCGTCCGCGCCGTGGGTCGCCCGGATCGCTCGAGCCCCGTCCTGCTCACCGGAAACTACGACCTCACGGTCCGGCGCGTGCTCCGCGCGCTCCGCGGGATCGACGCGTGGCTGGTGGTCGCGGACTCCGGCGGCGTGAACGTCTGGTGCGCCTCCTCGGGCGGCCACCTCGGCACCCACCAAGTCGTGACGGCGCTCAAGATCGCGCGCCTCGAATCGCGCGTCGTTCACCGCCAGGTCATCGTCCCGCAGCTCGCCGCCACCGGCATCGAAGCGAAAGAGGTCCGCCGGCGCACCGGCTGGATCGTCCGCTTCGGGCCCGCCGATGCGAAGGACATCCCGGCCTATCTCGCCGCGAATCACGAGAAGACCGAGGCGATGCGGCTCGTCCGCTTCGGCCTGCGCGAGCGTCTCGAAATGGCAGCGGCCTGGGCGACGCCGATCTCCCTCGCCGCCGTCGCGCTCGGCTGGCATCACCTGGGAGGGGCGCTCGCACTCGTGTGGGGGCTCGCCGTCGCGGTTTTCTTGGCCTACGACCGTCTCCCGCTCGGCGAGCGCGGACGCCAGGCCGCCACGGCCGCCGCCGCCGCCGTGAGCGCTCTCGTCACCCTCGCGCTCGCCGGCGCGCTCGCGCCCGGCCCCGCGCTCGGCTGGCTCGCCGCGGCGGTGGTCTGCACCGGCCTCCTCACGTTCGACTTCGCAGGCTCCACGCCCACCGCACCCGCGGGCCTCTTCGAAGAGAAGCAGCTGCAGGTCGTCCTCGATCTGGAGCGCTGCAAGGGAGCGTGGTCGTGCTGGGCGGTCTGCCCGGAGGCGGTCTTCGAGAAACGCCCGGAGGTCCACAAGGTCGCCATCGTGCGCGAGGACCGCTGCATCCGCTGCGGGGCGTGCCTCGTGCAGTGTCCGCAGGACGCCCTCGCCTTCGCGGCCCCCGACGGCCGCCGGGTGGAGCCGGAAACCATCCGGCGTTACAAGCTCAACCTGCTCGGCCGCCGGGCCGTTCGGGCATCCGACGGCGAGGCGCCGCACCCGCAAGAGCCGGCCGACGGTCCCTGACCGTCGGCGTCGCCGCGCGGCCCGCGCCCGTCATTCCTCTCGGAACGTCGCGATCACCGGTCCGTGATCGCTCGTCCCGAACTCGCGCTGCACCACGCAGCCGGCGGCGCGCTCCGCGAGCGGCGTCGACGCGAGGACGTAATCGAGCCGCCAGCCGATGTTGCGCGCCTTCATGTTCCGCCACGGCGCCCACCACGTGAAGAGCTCGTCGTTGTCGGGATCGAGCGCACGGCCGACGTCGACCACGCCGCGCCCGCAGATGCCCTCGATGAGGGCGCGCTCCTCGGGCTTCTGGCCGATGATGCCCGGCTTGCGCTCCTTCGGGTGCACGTCGCGGTCGGTGCGGGCGACGTTGAGATCGCCGCACAGCACGAGCCGCCGGCCGCTCGAGTGGACGCCCGTCACGTAGTGCTCCATGGCGGTGAGAAAGGCGATTTTCGCGGGATAGTCCTTGCCGCCGTTCGGCACGTAGACCGACGCGAGCACCAGATCGCCGACGACGGCCTGCACGATGCGCGTCTCGCGGTCGAAGTCGGGGTGGCTGAACGCCGGCTCCGCCGGGAAGCGCCGCTTCGCGAGGTGCAGGCCGACGCCGGAGTAGCCGCCGGCGCCGTGCCAGTAGCACCAGTAGCCGCCGAGATTGCAGAGCGCCTCCGGCACCTGCTCGGGCTTGGCCTTGATCTCCTGCAGGCAGACCACGTCGGGCTGCTCGCGCGCGACCCATTCGAGGGCCTGCGCCTCACGAGCGCGGATGCCGTTCACGTTCCAGGTTGCGACTTTCATGACCCGTCGTTCACCCCGCGACCGCGGCGAGCGCTTTGGCGCTGATGCGCTGGCGGAGCGTCCAGTATTCACGCCAAGGGTCGGCCTTCAAGCGACGCAGGCGCCGGCGCACGTTGGCGACGGTGAAGTGGTCGGACTTGACGCGGGGCGAGAGCTCGTCCCACGCGAGCGGCACCGACACGGGCGCACCCGGGCGCGCCCGTGTCGAGAACGCCGCGATCGCGGTCGCGCCGCGGTGGTTCCGGTAGTAGTCGAGCAGGATCTTCTTCTCGCGACCCGCTTTCGGCATCGCGGTCGTGTAGCGCGTCGGGTGCTGGCGCACGATGAACTCGGCCACACCGCGCGCGAAGCCGAGACACGCATTCCAGTCGCGCTCGGGCTGCAGCGGCACGACCACGTGCAGCCCCTTCCCGCCCGTGGTCTTCACGAAGCTCTGGAGCCCGAGCGTCTCGAACGCGATCCGCACGAGCTCCGCGGCTTCCAACACCTGCGCCCAGGTGTTCTGCGGCCCGGGGTCGAGATCGATGATGACCCGGTTCGGACGCTCGAGGTCGGCGGCGACGCTGTTCCAGGTGTGGATCTCGAGAATGCTCATCTGCACGAGCGCCATGACGCCCGGGAGCCCATCGACGACGGCGTACCGGCGCGTCTCGTCCTTCTCGCGAATGGCGATCTGCCTGAGCACCGTCGCGTCGGCCGTGGTGGCGTGCTTGACGTAGAAGCAACTGCCGAGCCCGCTCGGGCAGCGCACCAGGCTGAGCGGTCGGCCGACGAGATGCGGCAGGAGCCACTCGCCGACGTCCTCGTAGTAACGCGCGAGGTCGAGCTTGGTGAGCGGAGGCTCGGGATAGAGCACGCGCTCGGGATGGGTGAGGCGCACGCCCGCGACGACCGTCGTGCCTTTCGCAGCCGCCGCCTTCACGGGCGCGGGTGCCCGCACCGTTCCCCGGGCGCGCCGCGGCGACCGCAGCGGCGATGCGTCGGGCACGTCGCCGTCTTCCGTCGTCGCCTCCCGCACGATCGCCCGCGCATCGAGGTCCGCCCGCAGCCCCTGGAACGACGACTGCCGGAGGCGCCCCTCGTCCGTCCACTCCGAGAACGTCACGTCGGCGACGAGCGTCGGCGCCACCCACTGCGCTCGCCACCGGCGTGCCGCGGGCGGCGGATCGACGAAGGGCGATTCGCCTCGCCGCATCCCGTCGAGCCGCCGGCGGAGCGCGTCGGCGCCGCGCTGGGTGAAGCCCGTACCGACCTTGCCGGCGAAGCGGAGATCGCCCGCCGCGTCGTACGCTCCGAGCAAGAGGGCCCCGAGCGACCCGGGAGCGCCGGCGGCCTCCGTGAAGCCGCCGATCACGAGGGCTTGCCGCGCGAGGCACTTGCTCTTCGTCCAGCCGCCGTGTCGTCCCGGCTCGTACGGACGATCCCGGCGTTTCGAGACCATCCCCTCGAGACCGCGGGCGCACGCGGCCGCGAGGAAGCGCCGGCCGCCGCCGACCACGTGCGACGAGTACCGGACGAGGCCGTCCTTCGGCGCCGCGCGCACCAGCGTCTCGAGCCGCGCCTTGCGCGCATCGAGCGGCGCCCGTCCCACGTCCTCCCCGTCGAGATGGAGCAGGTCGAACACGTAGTAGACGAGGTCGGCCGCCGCGTTCCCGGCGAGCCACTTCTGGAGCGCCTGGAAGCTCGTCCGTCCGTCGGGCAACACGGCGGCGACCTCGCCGTCGAGGAAGGCGGAGCGCACCGGCAGCGCGGCGACGGCGGCGCGGATCTCCGGGAAGCTCGCGGTCCAGTCGTTGCCGGCACGGGAGAAGAGCCGCACCCGGCCGTCCGCGACGCGCGCCCCGATGCGGTAGCCGTCGAACTTGATCTCGTGCAGCCACCCGTCTCCCTCGGGCGGTTGCTTCACGAGCGTCGCCAGCTGGGGATGAAACGCCGTCGGTACGGGGACGGTCGGACGGCGAGGCCGCATCGCGCCGACCTTAATCGCGGTCCCCGCCGGATGCCACTCGCGACGCGTGCACGGTCCACCATGCTGCGTGCTACAGAGCCGCATGCCCACCTCCCCGCCGTCCGATGCCGGCCGCGCCTTCCACGCGCTCCTCGACACGCTCCGCGACGCCGACCAGACCTTCCTCACCGGCCCGCGCGCCGACATGGACGCGCTCGGGATCGCCGAAGGCTATCGCCACCTGACCCACCTCCTCGGCTACGCGCTCGATCTCTACCTCGAAGGCGACCCGGAGCGTCCGGTGTTCACACCGCTCGCCTCGCCCACGCAGAAGATCCTCGGCGACAACGTCGACTCGCTCTACCACTTCGCGCCGCTCCGCGGAGACCGCCGCTACCGCATCCGCGGACGGCGAGGAAACGAGGTCTACCTCGCCTTCTGCGTCTACGGCGGCCGGCCCGACGGCGAGTGGTCCGAGCGCGTCGTCGCGAACCTGTCGCAGCGGGATCTCGTGTGCGACGCGGACGGCGGCTTCGAGATCGTGCTCGCGCCGGCGCCGGCGGCGACGGCGGCGAACGCGATCACGCTGGCGCCCGACGCGGTGTGCGTGATCGTGCGGCAGTACTTCATGGACCGCGCCGACCTCCGGCCCGCGACCTTCGCCATCGCACCGTGCGATCGCGTCGTCGCGCCGCCTGCGCTGGACGATGCGACGCTCGCCCGCCGCCTCCGCGCCGTCGCGACCTTCGTGCGCGAGACCATCCAGTTCGCGCCGCTGCCGTCGGGTCTGCCGCCGAATCTCCTCGGGCCCGCCATGCCGTGGAACCCGAACGTCCCGGGCTGGGGAACGCCGGACAACGTCTATTCGCTCGGTCTGTTCCGTCTCGAGCCCGACGAGGCCTTGGTGATCGAGGGCCGCTCGCCCCGCTGCGTCTATTTCGGCGCCCAGCTCTGGAACCGCTACATGCAGTCGCTCGACTACCGCTACCACCGGGTCTCCCTGAACGCCTCCGAGATCACCTTCGAGGTCGACGGCTCGTTCCGCCTGGTGGTGGCGCACCGCGATCCCGGCATGCCGAACTGGCTCGCTACGGCGGGCCACCGCGAAGGCATCGTGTTTTGCCGCTGGCTACAATCGGACGCGCTTCCGGAGCAACCGCTCACGCGCGTCATCCGCATCGCCTGAACATCGTCGACAGGACCACGGACCCCGTCGTCGACGACGGCAACTGCTCGCTACGCGGCGCGCTCCCGGACGGCGCGCCGCTCACGAGGGCTCGCGGGCAATGCCATAGCGTTCCTGGTAGCTCCGGTAGCGCTCGCGCTCCGTCGCGACGTCGAGGCCGGCAGCGGCGAGGGTGTACCGGTGCGCGCCGTGCTTGTCCTTCGGATTGGACGCCAGAAACCGCCGCATACGCGCCTCGGCCTCCGCGCCGAGCTCGAGATCGAAGTGCGCGTAGATTCGCCGCACCATGTCGATCTCGTCGCGGACGAATTCCTGGAAATGCATGTCGAACACGGCGGGCGCGCGGGCCGGGCGGGCGGCGCGGGCGGCGGTCGCACGCGCGAGGCCGGCGGCGAGCAGCGCGGTCCACTCGCGGCCGATCGCGTGGCGATCGATCGCGTCACTCGCCATCGAGCGCAGCAGCGCGACCAGGCTCGCGAGCGACGCGACGACGCGGAGCGGGTCGCGGTGGGTCTGGACGATCCGCGCGTCCGGGTACTCGGCGAGGAGCGCGTCGAGCGCCCAGAGATGACCCGGCGACTTCAGCACCCATCGCTCCGCCGGCGCACTTCCACTGCAGATACTGCAACTGCCGTCGATGCGACGCGTAGACCCATCGGAGGTCGACGCGGTCGAGCCACGCTTGATAGCTCGGCAGCGCATGGGTCGTCGTGAAGAGCATGCTCGCGAAGTCGTGCGCCGTGAGCGCCACGCACTCCTGCGGCAGCCGCGCGCCCATCGGGTGCATCCGCTTGAAGCCCGGGATCACCCGATCGACGCCGGCGAGCCGCTTCTCGACCACGGCGATCCGCGCGTCGGTCTCGTAGGTCGCGCGCTCCGGCGGCGGGTACGGAAGCATGACCTCCCAGGTCATCGGCACGCGGTTGGCCGGATCCTGCGCGAGGAGCTCGTGCAGGATCGTCGTGCCCGTGCGCGGCAGACCGACGACGACGATCGGGCGCTCGACACGTCCGGCGGCGATCTCGGGATGCCGGGCGCGCGTCGCCACCATGCGCAGCCGGTTGGTGAGGAGGCGCACGAGGTCGGTGCGCGCGATCACGCGACCGAGCAGCGTCAGGGCGGCCTCGCGCTCGAGCCCGTCGAGCAACAGGCCGAACGGCGTCCGAAACGCGTCGTCTCCGAAGTCGTCGAGACCCGCGGCGCGCGCGGCGCGCGCCATCAAACCTTCCGCGTCGAGGTCGAGGAGCGGAATGCCGGCCGCGCGCACCATCCGCCCGACGCCGTTCAGCAGGCGAACCCCGAGCGGATGGGCGGGAACGGCGTCGGCCATGCGCGCGCACTCGAGCACACGCGGATCGGCGAGGCAAAGCCGCGCCGCGTGTTTCGGCGACGCGACCTCCCGTGCTAGCCCGGATTATTCATGAATCCTCTGCTGCAAGCGCCGATCGCACGGCATTCCGGGCCGGGCTCGGACCTCGCTCCTCGACATAGTGTCGTACTATGCCTGCGTCGCTCGCTCCTCCGCGCGGCCCGGCCTGCCGTACGCTCAGCGCTTTCGCGACGAGCATTCATGAATAAGCCGTGCTAGGGCTCCGCGCATGCCGAAGGTCACGCTGTCGTGCGCGTTTGCCACCTCCGAACGGAGCCACGAGCACGCGCGCATCGCCGAGGAGCTCGGCTACGCGCACGCGTGGTTCTACGACTCCCCCGCCCTCTATCCCGACGTGTGGGTGCAGCTCTGCCGCGCCGCGGAGCGCACGACGCGCATCGGGCTCGGCCCGGGCGTGCTGGTCCCGAGCCTCCGCCACCCGATGGTGAACGCCGCCGCGATTGCGACGCTCGTCGGGCTCGCGGGTCCCGGGCGGGTCGCGGTCGCGATCGGCTCCGGCTTCACGGGTCGCTTCACGCTCGGCCAGCGACCGATGAAATGGGTCGACGTGGTCGCGTACGTGCGCACGCTGCGCGCGCTCCTGCGCGGCGACACCGTCGAGTGGGACGGCGGCCTCCTCCGGATGCTGCAACCGCCGGGCTACGGCGCGGCGCGACCGATCGACGTGCCGTTCATCATCGCGGCCGCGGGACCCAAGGGCATCGCCGCCGCGCAGGAGCACGGGGACGGCGTCTTCGGCGCGCCGATGCCGATTCCCGGGTTCGCACGCAGCATCGTGCTCACCTTCGGCACCGTCCTCGCCGACGGCGAAGCGCCCGACAGCCCGCGCGCCCTCGCCGCCGCCGGTCACGCGGCGCCCGTCCTGTTCCACTTCGCGATGGAAAACCGTCGCCTCGACCTCCTCCCGAACGGCGAGGCCTGGGCCGCCGCGTACGCCGACGTGCCGCCGGAGGCGCGTCACCTCGCCCTCCACGACCGGCACTTGATCGCGATCAACGAGCGCGACCGTCCCTTCGTGACCGGCGACCTGCTGGCACAGAACGGGCTCGCGCTCGACGCGGCCGGATGGCGCGAGCGCGTCCAGATGCTGGCGTCGATGGGTGCGACCGAGATCGCCTACCAGCCGGCGGGGCCGGACGTCCCGGGCGAGCTCGAGCGCTTCGCCTCCGCCATCGGCCGATAGGCCGGCCGCTTTCAATTCCTCACGATGGTGATCGGGAAGCGCGCGAAGGTCTTGCCTTTGATGAGGAGCAGAGCGTGGCGGATCTGGCCCGACGGGACGGCGCTCGCGTCGAGGGTGATGTCGAAGCTGGTGCTGGCGCCGGGAGCGAGCACGAGCTCGCTGGGGACCGTGACTCCGAGGTCGGCAGGCGCCGCCACCTTGCACTTGAACTTCGTCGTCTTCGCGAGCTCGCTCTTGATCGTCCGTGAGACGGTCAGCGTGGCCCCCATCTGGGGCACGTAGAGGCTCGGGTAGTTCACGGTCCAGAGGTCGGCCTGATGGTCGAGGAAGTCCTGCTTGGTCGCGTCGAAGGTGAGGCCGGGGTCGGCGACGCGCGCGACGTCGAGCCGTCCGCTTCCGACCTCGAACGGTCCGGCGGGCGTCGCCCCGTCGTCCGTGAAGAGCTTCTTCCCGGTGGCCGTGGTCATGAGCGCCGAATGCACCTCTCCCGGCGTCCAGTCGGGATGCGCCTGGCGGAGGAGCGCCGCCGCGCCGGCGACGTGCGGGCTCGCCATCGAGGTGCCGCTCAGGATCTGGAAGAGCGACGGCTCGTCGTCGTCCGGATTGTAGAAGGTGTTGCCGGTGTTGCCGGCGAGGATCTCCGTGCCCGGGGCGCCGAGATCCGGCTTGGAGATGCCTTGCGTGACGCCCGGACCACCGCGCGAGCTCGACGCGGCGAGGACGTCGGCTTTGGTCTTCGTCGGTTTCAATCCGCCGAACTTCGCCGTGATCGTGTCGTTGCCGACGAGAAACGGAATGAAGACGCTGCTCGTCGGGGTGTCGAGATGGATCGTCGGCACGAAGTGTTGCTCGCGGAGCGCGCCCGAGAAGCTCGGCCCCTGATAGAGCAGCATGCCGATCGCGCCGCCGGCGAGCACGTTCCGGCTCTTGGTCGTCCGCTGCGGCGTGTTGCCGCGCTGGCAGGCGACCATGACGCCAGCGACGCTTCCCGGCGCGAACGGGTTCACACAGAACTCGTCGCCGAGGTCGAAGGCGTCGACGAGCGGCACCCGTCCTTTGAAGCCGCCCGTCGCCGAGCGGCCGGTGAGCTTCAGCGTGCCGTCGACGTTGCCCTTGAGCTCTACGACGCTGGTGAAGACGCGCTTCTCGCTCGTGTTGGCGACCGTCGCCGTCCACGGCTGGAGGTTGTTGATGCTGTCGAGATCGGGACCGTCGTTGCCCGCCGACGCCGAGATGAAAATGCCGGCCGCGTAAGCGTCGAGAAAGGCGAGCTGGGCGACCTCGCCGTACGGGTCGACCCCGCCCCCGATCGAGTAGTTCATCACGTCGACGCCGTCGACGATCGCTTGCTGCACCGCCGCCGCCGTGTCGGCGCCGTAGCAGGCCGCTCCGGACGGCGCGAGCCCGCAGACGCGATAGGCCGCGACGTGTGCCCGCGGCGCGATGCCGGAGATGACGCCACGATCGACGCCGAGCATCACGGCGTGGACACCGGCGTTCCCGGCCGCGATCGACGCGGTGTGGGTCCCGTGGCCGTCTTGATCGCGCGCCGAATCGAACTCGCCCGCGTCGCTGAAGCCGCCGGCGTTACGATAGGCGGTGAGGAAGTGGCGGGCACCGATGAGCTTGTTGTTGCAGACGAGCGGCGGCGAACCGTCGTTCGGCGGCTGGCAGAAGGGACCGGCACCGCCGTTCCACGTCGGCGGGGGCGGTGGATACGGCTTGCCCGCCGGGTCGGGATCGCTGAAGGACGGGTGCTCGGGCCAGATGCCGGTGTCGAGCATGCCCACCACGACGCCCTCCCCGGCCGCGCTCTGACCCCCGAGCTTCTTCCAGAGCTTCGGCGCGCCCACGAACTTCGGACTGAGGTTCATGTCGGGCGCGAAGGCCTCGTCGCGGATGACCCGGCGAACGCCGGGCAACGCCGCGAGGGTTGCGAGGTCGCGCTCGTGGACGCGGAACGCGACGCCGCCGAGGACGGCCGTGTAGTGATAGAGCGGCAGCGCGTCGGGCAGCACGGCGCGCGCTTGGGCTTCGACGCCGCCGAGACGCTGCTCGAGGAAGGCGGTGTACGCGCGCCCCGCCGGCGAGCGGACGTCGAGTCGCCTCGACCCCGTCGTCGCCGGGGCCGTCGCCGCGAGACCGCGGACACCGCCGCGATAGGACGTGAGGGGCGGCGCGTCGACGAGCACCACCGCCACCACCGGACGTTCGTCGGCGGCGCGATCGTCGGCCCGCGCGGGCAACGCCGCCAACACGAGCGTCGCCGCCAACGCGACGACGCGCAAAGCACGGAACAAGATTGACACCAGGCAACCTCCGGAGGACGTTCGACCGCGGACCATGTAGCCCGGCGCCACCGCGGGGCGTCAAGAAGCTCTTTTCCTCGCTCAGCGGCCGGTGAAGCGCGGCGGCCGCTTCTCGGCAAAGGCCTTCGGCCCCTCGGCCGCATCGGCCGACGCGAAGACCCGTGCCCCGAGCGCCTTCTCGAGCACGAACCCTGCCTCGAGCCCGAGCGCGCGGACCGCGATCTCCTTCGCGGTCCGGACCGCCAGGGGGCCGTTCTTGCAGATCGTCTCGGCCCACGTGATCGCGGTCGGGAGCACCTCCGCGGCCGGCACCACCGCGTTCACCAAGCCGATGTCGTAGGCACGCTTGGCGTCGATCGGCCGGCCCATCAGCAAGAGCTCCATCGCCACGGCCCACGGGATCTGGCGCGGGAGGCGAATGTGCGAGCCGCCGGTCGGGATAATGCCCCAGCGCACCTCGCCGAGCCCGAAGGTCGCGTGCTCGGCGGCGATCCGGAGGTCCGTGCCTTGCAGGAACTCGAGACCGCCGGCGATGCAGTAGCCGTTCACCGCGCCGATGATCGGCTTGAAGACGTCCGAGAACGGCCGCTTCGTGTGGTCCTCGTAGCCGAGCTCGTCGCCGTCGGCCATCGCAGGGATCGCCTCCTTCAAGTCCATGCCGGCCGAGAACGACTTCTCCCCCGCGGCCGTGAGGATCGCGACCCAGCAGTCCGGGTCGGCGTTGAAGTCGGCGAAGGCCGCATCCATGCCGCGCAGCATGTCGGCCGTGAACGCATTCATCGCGTCCGGGCGGTTGATCGTGACGATCGCGATGCGATCGCGCTTCTCGTACAGCATGGTCGGGGGCAAGGTCGGCGGCGTCTTCGGCTTCATCGGGCGGTCCTTTCGCAGGCAGAGGTTGGGCGCGGGCGCGCTCAGGCGCGGCGGAACTTCGGCAGCGTCACGTCGGCCGACGCCGGCACGAACACCACCTCGACCGGCATGTCGATCGCGAGCGCGTCGGGCGAGCAGTCGACCATCTGGCCGACGAGCCGCACGCCCTCGTCCATCTCGACCACGACCGGCGCATAGGGCGCGTCGGCCGCGAACGCCGGATGCATGGCGCGCACGGCGACGGTCCACGTGAAGATGCGACCCCGGCCGCTCGAGCGCGCCCACGACCACGCGGCCGCGCCGCAGCGGGCACAGATCTCGCGCGGCACGTGCCGCCAAGCCCCGCACGCGTCGCAGCGCTGGAAGCGCAGCTCGCCCTGCGCGCACCAGGCGTAGAACTCGCCCGTGAGCCCGGCGAGCGCCGGCAGTGGTCGCGCGGGCGCGGTGGTCTCGCTCATCGCTCGTCCTTTCTCATCCGCGACGGAGGATCGCGACGCTGCCGTCACCGAAGTCGCCCCAGCCGGTCACGACCCCGAGCTCGGCGTCCGGGACCTGGCGCTCGCCGGCGTCCCCGCGCAGCTGCCGCACGGCTTCGATGATGTGGCTCATGCCGAGCACGTGCGCCTCGGAGAGCAGACCGCCGTGCGTGTTCACCGGCAGCGCGCCCCCGAGCTCGATGCGTGCCGCCCTCGACGAACGGCGCCGCCCTCGCCGCGGTCGCAGAACCCGGTCTCCTCCAGCTGCTGCAGCACCTCGAAGGTGAAGCAGTCGTAGATCTCGGCGAAGTCGATGTCGGCGGGCGTCACCCCGGCCATCGCGAACGCGCGCGGCGCGGCGATGGTGAGCCCGGTCTCGAAGAGGTCGGCGCGGTTGGTGATCTCGTCCGCCGGATAGGGCTGCGCGGCGGCGACGCCCAGAATCCCGACCGGCCGGCGACGCAGGTCGCGCGCACGCTCGCTCGTCGTGACGACGACCGCCGCCGCGCCGTCGGTCTCGAGACAGCAGTCGAACAACCGATAGGGCGCCGTGATCATCGGCGACGCCAGGTACGCGTCGAGCGTCAGCGGCTTGTCCTTCATGACCGCGCCGGGGTTCCGTTGCGCGTGCTTCCGCATCGCGATCGCGATCGCCCCGAGCTGCTCGGGCGTGGTGCCGAACTCGTGCATGTGGCGGCGCGCGATCAGCGCGTACCACTGCGGCGGCGCCGTGAGCCCGTGCGGCATGTAGTAGTCGCGCGCGATGGCGCCGCCGGGCAGCGACGCCACGTCCATCGCCACGGTCTCGCGGGCGCGCCGTCCCGAGTAGCCGTTCCATCCCGCGGGCAGCAGGACGTAGTCGGCGGCGCCGGTCGCGACGGCGGCGGCGGCGGCCTGCAGCGATGCCACGGGCGCCGCGCCGCCCATGTGGACGGTGGCCGCGAAGCGCAGGCTCGCGATCCCGAGGTTCGCCGCGAGCTCCTCGGCCGTGCCGAGATTGGGAAACGGCATCACGCCGTCGAGCTGCTGCGGCCGGAGCCCGGCATCCGCGAGCGCGGCCAGCGACGCCTCGAGCTGGATGCCGAGCTGCGTCTTCCCCGAGCCCGGCGCGCGACAGAACGCGGTCTCTCCGATACCGACGATGCAGGCGCGGTCCGAGAGCAACACCGACATGGCGAGGCCTCATAGCCGATGGACGACGCGGCTGCCACCGCGCCGCGCATGCTCGGCCCACGAGCCGCGCTGCGCGCGCGCCGACGCTTACCCCCTCACGAGATGCCGTCCGACAAGCGCTCCACCGCGCGGGCGAAGGCCGCGATCGTCCGTCCGACCTCGGCGTCGCCGTGGACGGTGGAGAGAAAGAGCTTCTCGTGGGCCTTGAGCACGCCGGCGTCCAGCAGGTGCTCGGTGAATGCGGCTGCGCGGGCGTGATCCGCCGCGAGCGCGCTCCGGTGGTCGACGACCGGCGTCGTGCCGAACCAGGGCTGGAAAACCGCGGGCTCCCCTTGGACGTGCACGGCGATCCCGGCGTCGTCGCACAACCGCTGCAAGGTCGTCATCAGTCGGCGGCCGGTGGCCGCGAGGTCGGCGTAGATCCCGGGCCGCCGGAGCTCCGCGATGCAGGCGAGCGCCGCCGCGGCCGAGATCGGGTTGCCGCTGTACGTCCCGGTCAGGAGCACGCCGTCGCCGGAGGTACGACGCTCGGGGTCGGCGAGCGCCATCAGGTCGCGCCGTCCACACACGACGCCGAGCGGGTGTCCGCCGGAGATGCTCTTCCCGAGCGCACAGAGGTCCGGCGTCACGCC
This sequence comes from uncultured delta proteobacterium, assembly GCA_963774015.1. Classification (GTDB taxonomy): domain Bacteria; phylum Desulfobacterota; class Binatia; order UTPRO1; family UTPRO1; genus UTPRO1. The sequence continues at coordinate 970,040 of CAVZDH010000007.1, read as the reverse complement.
GTAGTGCTCCTGGGCACCGCCGAGCGCGAGGCGGAAGCCGGTCACGACCTCGTCGAACACGAGCACGATGCCGTAGTGCGCCGTGATGCGGCGGAGCTCGGAGAGAAAGCCCGGCGCGGGCGGGATCGTCCGCTGCAACGGCTCGACGATCACGGCCGCGAGCGCATCGTGGTGGCGCTCGATGATCGCGGTCGTCGTGGCCACGTCGTTGAACGGTGCGACGAGCACGTCGGCGGCGGCGCGCGCGGGGATGCCCGCCGATCCCGGCACGGCGGTCGGAAACGTCGCCGGCGCCTGCAACCACTGCGTGCTCATCAGCGCGTCGTCGTGCATCCCGTGATACGCGCCCTCGAACTTGAGGATCGCGTCGCGGCGACGAAACGCCCGCGCCAAGCGGAGCGCGAAGAACGTCGCTTCCGAGCCCGTACTGTGGAACGTGACCGCCTCGGCGCACGGCACGAGCGCGACCAGCTCCGCGGCGAGTCGAATCGCCGGCTCGTTGACGAGCAGATAGCTCTAGCCGCGCTCGAGCTGCTCCGCGACCGCCGCGACGACCGCCGGATGCGCGTGCCCGAGCAGCAGCGGCCCCGACCCGAGCAGATAGTCGATGTACTCGTTGCCGCTCACGTCGACGAGCCGCGCCCCGCGTGCGCTCGCGACCACCAGCGCGTGCTCGGCGCGCGTCGACGCGTTCCGCACCCCGCTCGGCAGCAAACGCCGCGCGCTGGCGAGCAGCTCGGCCTCGTACGGGCTGCGCGTCGGCGCCGCGCTCATCGCGGGCCGCGCCCCCGGAGGTCGAAGCGACGCAGATAGGTCGCGAAGCGCTCGCGGATCCGCTCCGCCGGGAGCGCGAGCCGCGCGTCGTCGCGCCGCGGGCGGGCAGCCGCGCCTTCGGGATCGCCGCCCCGCCACGCCCGCATGCGCGCTTCCGCCTCGGCCGACAGCACCAGCCCGAAGCGATCGTAGATGCCGCGGACGGCGCCGATCGGATCGGCGACGAAGTCCTCGAAGAAGACGTCGTGGAACTGCGCCGGGTCGTGCGCATCGCGGACCGCGAGCGCGCGCTCGACCGCCGCCGCCCACCCCTCGAGCTGCTCGCGCGCGATCGCCGCATGATCGATGTCGCGCTCGAAGATCGCACGGAAGCCCGCGACCAGCTCCACGTACGACGCCATCACCTCGGTCGGGTCGCGATGCGTCTGGACGATGCACGCGTCGGGATAGGCCGCGAGCAACGCGTCGAGGTGCTTCACGTGGACGGGATACTTGAGGACCCAGCGGCGCGGATCGTCGCCGCCGACCAGGCCGAGCAGGCGGCGATGACGACGATACGTCTCGACGTGCCGGCCGTGCTCGTACCACGCGACGTACGACGGCACCGTCGCGTTCACTTCGAAGGAGTCGTCGGTGAAGCTCTGCGCGAGGAAGTGCCGGCACTCCTCCGCGAGGTCGGGTGCCATGAGATGGATCGCGCGCAGGCTCGGATCGAACGCGTACATCGCCTCGATCTCGGCGGCCGCCGTCCGCACGTCGGCCTCCGCGCCCCACGTCGCGCGCGGCGGACGGCGACGCGGCCGCGCCGCCAGCCAATACTCCAGCACCTGCACCGACGGGTCCTGCGCCACGAGATGATGGAGCGCCGTGCTGCCGGTGCGCACCAGACCGAGCACGATGATGGGGCGACGGATCGCGTCCGCCGCGCGCGCGACCGTCGGGTCGGCGAGGCGAGCCTCGGAGCGCAAGCGCGTCGTCAACACCTGGACGAGGTTGGCGCGGGTCGCGGCGCGGCCGGCGTCGTGGAGCTTCGCCTCGCGGTCATAGGCCTCGAGCAGCACGCCGAGTCCCTCGCGATACGACGGCTCGCCGAAGTCGTCACTGCCGGCGGCGCAGATCGCCTCCGCGTGGAGGGCCGCTGCGCTGGCGCGAAAGGAGGTCGGCGGCATCGGCGGTCGCGCCCTAGAGCGGATTGTCCATCGGCGCTTGTAGCAGACGATTCATGAACAATCCGGGTTAGAGCGGCGCGGTGGCGCCCGCGAGCCAGGCCGCGTCCGCGGCGTCGAGCTCCGGCGTCAACGCCCGCCGCACCTCGGCGTGGTAGTCGTCGACCCAGCGCCGCTCGACGGCCGTCAACGCCTCCACCTCGATCAGCCGGCGATCGAGGGGCGCCAGCGTCAGCGTCTCGAACCCGAGCGTGCGGAGCTCCGCGCCGGGCGGCTGCGGCTCGAGCTCGCGCACGACGACCAGATTCTCGATGCGGATCCCGAAGCCGTCCGCCTTGTAATACCCGGGCTCCACCGAGACCACCATGCCCGGCTGCAGCGGCACCTCGGTCGAGCGCTTCGAGATGCTCTGCGGCCCCTCGTGAACCGAGAGATAGCTGCCGACGCCGTGGCCGGTGCCGTGGTCGTAGTCCACACCCGCCTCCCACAGGAACTGCCGCGCCAGGGGATCGAGCTGCGCGCCGGTCGTACCGACCGGGAACTGCGCCCGGCTCACCGCCACCATCCCGCGCAGCACCTCGGTGTAGCGTCGGCGCATCTCCGACGTCGGCGTGCCGAGGATCAGGACGCGCGTGACGTCGGTGGTCCCGTCGAGGTACTGCCCGCCGCTGTCGACCAGGTAGAGATCGTCACGTCCGACGACGCGGGCGTGCGCGGCGTCGACCCGGTAGTGGGGATGGGCGGCGTTGCCGCCGAGCGCCGAGATCGTGTCGAAGCTCGGCCCGCGATAGCGCTCGCCGCGCGCGCGCAGCTCGCCGAGCACCTGGGCGAGCGTCCATTCCGTCTCGCCGTGGCGGGAGGCGGCGTCGAGCCAATGGAAAAACCGCGCCAGCGCGACGCCGTCGCGGCGATGCGCGCGCCGCATGCCGTCGACCTCGACGGCGTTCTTGCGGCCTTTCGCCGCCTGACACGGATCGGGCCCGACGTCCACGGTGGCGCCTACGGCCTCGAGGCGGTCGTTCACGAAGACGTTGCCGCTGGCGGCATCGAGGCGTACCCGCATGCCGCCCAGGGTCGCGAGCGCGCCGTCGAGCGCCTCCGGCACCGCGAGGGTCACGGCCCCGCCGCCTTCGCGCTCGAGCGCGGCGCGCACGTCGGGCGCGAGCTTCGCCGCCGCGAGGAAGACCATTGCCGACCCGTCGGCGCGGAGGATCGCGTAGCCGAGCGCGAAGGGCGTCATCGGCACGTCGGCGCCCCGCACGTTGAAGAGCCACGCCAGGCTGTCGGGCGCCGAGATCACGAGCGCATCCAGCTTCGCCTTCGCGAGCTCGGTGGCGATGCGCGCGCGTTTGGCGGCCGACGCCTCGCCGGCGAGCTCGATCGGATGCAGCGTGACCGCGCCCATGGGCGGCGCGGGTCGATCCGACCAGCAGAGGTCGACCAGGTTCGGCGTCACCGCCACGAGCTCGAGGCCGAGCCCGGCGAGCGCCGTCCGATGGCGCTTCACCTCGCTCACCGTGTGGAGCCGTGGATCGAACCCGACGCGATCACCGGACGCGAGGTGCTCCTTCGCCCAGTCGCCGAAGGGCGTGTCGGTGACGTGCCGATGCTCCCAGAACCCGGCGTCGCTCTGTTGGCGCACCTGCAGCACGTAGCGGCCGTCGACGAAGATCGCGGCGTCCGCGCGGCCGACCGCCGCCAACCCCGCGCTGCCGGTGAATCCGCTGATCCACCGCAGCCGCTCCTCGGATGCGGGGACGTACTCGTTCTGGTGCTCGTCGGCGCGCGGCACCAGGAACGCCGCGAGATCGCGCTCCGCCATCGCGGCGCGGAGCGCAGCGAGGCGGCGCCCTTGCTCGCCGTGCCCTAGGAGAGGGTCCGCGGTCATGCGGTCAGCCTCGCTTCTTCACCCGCTTGGTCGGCTCGATCTTGGCGAGCTTCGCCAGGTTCAGGCCGAGGAACTTGGCGCGCATGTCCTCGGTGATCTCCGGATAGCCCCACTTCTCCTGCAGCTCCTCCGGCATCTGGAGCGTACGTACCCAGTCGACCACGCGCGGCATGTCGTCGAACGCGAGATCCAGGCCCATGACGATCTTGTCCGGGCTCACCCACTGCAGCGCCTGCCCGATCATGTGATAGCCGCGGTAGGGCGCGCGCTGGAGCCAGCCGATGATGCCCGACAGGCTCAAGTAGAGGTTCTTGTGCTTCCCGGCGTAGCCCATCATCTCCTCGTGATAGGGCCAGCCCATGTGGTAGGCGATGACCTTGAGCTCGGGGAAGTCGAGACACACGTCGTCGAGCAGGAGCGGCAGCGTGTACTTGGTGGGCTGCGGGCAGACGTAGCGCCATGCCCATGTGGATCGTGAGCGCGACGTCGAGCTCGCAGGCCTTCTCGTAGAACGGCCACAGCTGCTTGTCGTTGAGCGGACCGTCCTCGGGCGCGTAGACCTTGCAGAGCTTCGCGCCGCGCTCCTTCACGAGATACTCGAGCTCCCAGATCGCGTTCTTCACCCCGCGGCGCATGATCGGCCCGACGTTGCACTCGAGGTACATGCGATCGGGGTACGGCGCGATCTCCTCCAAGATGAACGCGTTGGTCGACATGCAGGTGGCATAGCCGGCGACGTCCATCATCGATTCGCGGAGCGCGAAGCAGACGTCGACACCCGCCTTGTCCATCCACTCGATGAGCGCGTGCGCGCGCGGCGGCGGCATCGCCGCACCGCCCGCGAGATCGCGGTTGCGCCCACGCGCGAATGACGCCGTCGACGCTCTGCCACCAGCGCGTGAAGCCCGGGTAGTAGCTGATCTCGTGCATCGATTGCTCGTTCATGAAGTGGCACTCGGAGAGCGCCACGAAATGGTCGGTCGCGGTGGTCGTCACGGTGGTCTCCTCTTCGCGCGGGGATGGGTGCGGCTCGCGTGCGGCGGTCGCTTCTTAACTCGGTTCCGGTCTCGACGTCGAGCCGCGTACGCCCCGCGGCCGTCCACGTATCTTGACCGTGCCGGAGCCGGTCGCTAGGGAACCCTCCGCGCTCCGCCACTCCACCCACGACGAGGACCATCGATGACGCTCGGACGATGCACGGCGACCCTCGCCGTACTCCTGATGCTCGCCGGCGCGACGCACGCCGCAGCCGCGGATCCGTCACCCGCGCCTTCACCGGACGCCGCACGGACCGTGACTACCGCGAGCGGCCTGCGATACGTCGACACGCAGGTCGGGAGCGGCGCCATGCCGAAGCCCGGCCAGACCGTCGCCGTCCACTACGTGGCGATGAACGGTCCCACCCGCATCGAAGGCTCGCCCGGCGGACAACCCTTCGAGTTCCAGCTCGGGAAGGGCCAAGCGCTGAAGGGCCTCGAAGAGGGCGTGTCGACGATGAAGGTCGGCGGCAAGCGCACGCTCATCGTGCCGCCGGAGCTGGGCTACGGCATCGCCGGCGTGCCGGGACGCGTACCGCCGAATGCCACGCTGACCTTCGAGGTGGAGTTGGTCGCGGTGCACTGAGGCGTCGCGCTCCGCGCCGTGCGCCGCCGCTCAGCGTTGCGCACGCGTTGCCGCTCGCAGGGCCGTCCAGATGCGCTGCGGGCTCGCCGGCACCTCGAACACGCCCGACACCGAGCGGGGCGAGCGCATCGTTGATCGCGCACATGATCGCCGCGGGCGTCGTGTGCATCGCGCCCTCGCCGCACGCCCTTGGCGCCGAGCGGCGTGAACGGCGACGGCGTGCAGAGCGCGCGTCTTCTCGGTCATGGGCACCTCGTAGATCGTCGGCAGGAGGTAGTCCATGAACGTCGACGTGAGCAGCTGCGCCATCCTCGTCGTAGACGCACTCCTCGAGCAGCGCCGCGCCGACTCCTTGCGCGACCCCGCCCTGGGTCTGCCCTCGACGTTCGCCGGATTGAGCCGCGTGCCGCAGTCGTCGGCGATCCAGTACTTCTGGATCTCACCTGCGCGGTCTCGGCGTCGACCTCGACGAGCACGACGTGACACGCGTTGGCCGCCGTGAGGTAGCTCTTGGCGCGTCCCTGCTCGTCGGCCGGCGTGCGTCCCGGCGCGGTCCACACGTACGTCGCCTCCGGGTTCGGATCGATGCCCGGCGGCAGGAGATCGCTGCGCGCCAGCATGCGCCGCGCGACCTGCGCGATACGGCATGCGACGCCGCGGCACCCCCTTGATGCCGATCTTGCCGTCGCGCAGCTCGACGTGCTCCGGCGTCGCTCTGCAGCAGGCCGGCCGCCACGGTGATCAGCTTCTCGCGTCAGCCGCTCGCGCCGCCCCGAGCACCGCGCCGGTGATGGCGACACCGAGGCGGCTCCCGCCCGGGCCCGAAGTGCGGCGGCGCGGACAGCGTGTCCTGGCCACCACCCGGACGTCGGCGATCTCGACGCCGAACTAGTCGGCGAGCACCTGGGCGACGACGGTGTACTGCCCCTGCCCTTCGAGCGAGAAGCCGACCTTGGCGACGATCTTGCCGAAGATGTCGATGCCGACCGTCGCGCCCTCGGGCACGCCGGTCTGCGGCATGCCGACGATGGCGTAGGCGTTCCAGTCGAAGACGCCGGGCTCGATGGTGTTGACCAGACCGATGCCCAGGAGCGCCCCTGCCGGCGTGCCTGCGCCTGCTCGGCGCGCAGCTGCTGGTAGTCGGCCATCTCCAGCACGGTGTCGAGCGCCGCGGCGTAGTTGCCGCTGTCGTACTCGTTGCCGCTCGCGATGGTGTACGGGAAGGCGTCCGGCGGAATGTAGTTCTTGCCGCCGGATCTCGGCGGGATCGAGGCCGAGCCCGCGCGCCGCGATGTCCATCAGTTGCTCGAGGACCAAGTTGTGCGGCGGCGGACCCATGCCGCGGTAGGGGCTGCCGGGAAGCTTGTTGGTGGCGACGATGGTCAGGTCGTATTGCGCGACCGGGATGGCGTAGCAGCCGGTGAAGGCGGCGAGCGGCTTGGCGGCGCTGACGGCGCCGCAGCCTTCGGCCGTCGCGCCGAGGTCGTCGAGCAGCTTGACACCTTGAAGCCGAGCACCGTGCCGTCCTGCTTGAGCGCGAGCGCCGCTTCGTAGTGGCGGTCCCACGCCTGGCCGGCGCCGCCGGCCAGGTACTCCATGCGGTCCTCGATCCACTTCACCGGACGGCCGCCGGCCTTGCGCGACAGCAGCGCGGTGATCATCGTGCCGCGCATGCCGCCCTTGCCGCCGAAGCTGCCGCCGTGCGGCTGGCTGATCATGCGGACCTTGTTGAGCGGCAGATCGAACACCGCGGCGGCGCCATCGCCCATGTGGTACTGCGACTGGAAGCTGCCGCGGCACGTCAGGCTGCCGTCGGTGGTGTCCCACTGGCTGATGACGCCGAAGGTCTCCAGCGGGTTGGCCCCCAGGCGGTTCCAGCGGAACTTCTCGGTGAACACCTGGTCGGCGGCGCTCGCGAACGCCGCGTCGACGTCGCCCCACGTGAACACGCTTCCGCAGCATGACGTTGCTGCCGTTCTCCTCGAAGATCAGCGGCGCTCCCGGGCTCGAGGCCTTGCGCGCATCGACGACGGCCGGCAGCGGTCTCGTACTCCACGTCGATCAGCTCGAGCGCGTCTTCGGCGACGTAGCGGCTGCTCGGCCGCGACCGCGGCGACCGGCTCGCCGACGAAGCGCACCTTGTCGGTCGCGAGGCAGTGCGCCCCCCAGCCGGGCGGCACCGTCGTCATCGGGTTGATCCAGCGCCGCGCGTCCTCGCCGGTGACGATGGCGACGACGCCGGGCAGCTTCGCCGCCTCGCTGATGTCGATGGACGTGATCCGTCGCATGCGCGTGCGGGCTGCGCAGGATGGCGCAGTGCAGCATCCGCGGCAGCACGACGTTGTCGATGAACTCCGTCCGGCCCGTGAGGAGCGGCGGATCCTCGAGGCGGTCGACGGTCGACCGACGAAGCGCGGCTCGCTGTTCGGAAGCCCGGCGATGCTGGTCGGAATCGTCGTGCCGCTCTCGCTCGATTTTGCCCGCATCTTCTCGACCGCGAGCTGCACCGCCTCGACGATCGCCTGGTACCCGGTGCAGCGGCAGATGTGACCGCCGAGCGTGTCGACGATCTCCTCGTCGCTCGGCGGCTCGTGCGCGTGCAGCAGCTCGTACACCGACATCATGAAGCCCGGCGTGCAGAAGCCGCATTGCAGGCCGTGCTTCTCGAGAAGGCCTGCTGGATCGGGTGCAGCTCGCGCCGTCGGCGAGCCCTTCGACGGTCCTCAGCTCCGCGCCGTCGGCCTGCACGGCGAGCATGATGCACGAGCGCACCGCCCTGCCGTTCCACAGCACCGTGCAGGCGCCGCAGACGCCGTGCTCGCAGCCGACGTGGGTCCCGGTGAGCCCGAGCTCGCCGCGCAGGAAGTCGACCAGCGTCGTGCGCGGCTCGACCTCGGCCTCGTGGCGCTCGCCGTTGACGGTCATGCGAATGCGTCGCGTGGTGGTCACGTGGCTCCTCGTCCTCGGATCAGGCGGCGCGCGCCCGGGTCGCGCCTCGGCGAGCGCGCGCGTGCTCAAGACGCGCGCCAAGTCGCGACGATAGTCGGCGCTCGCGTGCACGTCGGTGAGCGGCTCCTCGATTTCGGCGGCCGCCTGCGCCCCGGCGCGCGCGAAGAGCGCCGCGTCCGCCACCTGCCCGCCCAGCAGCCGCTCGGCGGCGAGCGCCCGCAGCGGCGTCGCACCGACGCCGAAGACGACGACGCGCGCCGACGCGATTCCGCCGTCGGCGGCGAGCCCGACGACCGCCACCACGCCGGCGAGCGCGAAGTCTCCGTGGCGGCGTGCGACCTCCTGGATCGACCACCCCGTGCGCGCCGGCAGCATCGGGAAACGCACCGCCGTCAGGATCTCGCTCGGCTCGAGCGCGGTCGTGAGATAGGTGAGGAAGAAGTCCGCGGCCGCGATCGCACGCGTGCCCTGCGGACCGACCGCCTCGAAGCGGGCGTCGAGGGCCAGCGCCAACGCCGGCAGCTCGGCGGCGGGATCGGCGTGGGCGAGCGAGCCGCCGATCGTTCCCTGATTGCGGTTCTGCGGATGCGCGATCAGCTGGATGCCGGCGTGGAGCAGCGGGTGACGGGTCCGGACCTCGGCCGAGAGCTCGACGGTGCGCTGCCGCGTCATGGCGCCGATCGCGATGCCGTCGTCGCTCGTGCGCACCCAATCGAGATCCGGGATGCGTGCCAGGTCGACGAGCACGGCCGGACGCGCGAGCCGCATGTTGAGCAACGGCACGAGGCTCTGCCCACCGGAAAGCACCTTGGCGTCGCCCTCGTGTCGAACCAAGAGAGCGGTCGCCTCGGCCAGCGACGCCGGGGTGGCGTAGTCGAACACGGGCGGTTTCATGGACGAGACGACTCGCGGCGATGTAGAACATGTTATAAATTCGCGGGCAAGTGGTACGCGGTCCCACCGACGAAATCGCGCCCGGGGCGCGCCGCGCTTCCAAAGGAGTCGAGATGGATCTGGTGTTCATCGTGCGCGACGCCCTCGCGAGCGCGCTCATCGGCACGCTCGTCGCGGCGCGCGACGCGCGCCGGGCCGGGCGCGCGACCACGGTCGTGATCACGGGCGAAGCGCTCGCGGCGGTCGCGGCGGGCACCTTCGGGTGGCCGCGCGAGCTCGCGGGACAGGCGATGCGACTCGGCCTCGCCGAGCGCGGGACGCGCGATCTCGCGCTGCCGCTCCTCTCCAAAGGAGAGGGCCGCCAGCTCGACCCGAAAGCGCTCCTCGCGGCGGTCATGGCGGACGGCGTCGCCGTTCACGCCTGCCCGATCTGGTCGACGTTGCTCGGGCTCGCGACGCCGCCCGCCGGACTCGCGGCGCTCGACCGTCCCGGGCTCACGCGCCTCCTCGCGGAGGCGGGAAAGGTCGTGGGATCTCTATGACTCGCGCCGCAAGCGATCCGCCGAGCTCCGGCGCCTGGGCGGGTGTCGAAGGCGACGGCCTCGTGTTCGACGAGATCGTCTACGAAAAGAAGCACCATGCCGACCCCAAGGGCGGGGTCGCGCGCATCACCATCAACAAGCCCGACAAGCTCAACACCCTGACGCTCCACACCGTCGACGAGATGTTCCGCGCCTTCTACGACGCGAACCACGACCCCGCGATCGGCGTCATCGTGGTCGCCGGCGCGGGCAAGCACTTCGGCGCCGGCGGCGACGTGGCGTGGGAGCGCTGGGGCCTCCGCGAGGCCTTCTACAACCGGTATCCGCACAATCGCCTCGTGCGCTTGTCGCGCAAGCCGGTGATCGCGCAGGTGCAGGGCTACTGCCTCGGCGGCCACAACCACATGGCGTACGTCTGCGATTTCACCATCGCCGCCGACAACGCGATCTTCGGACAGGCCGGCCCGCGCGTCTCCAGTCCCGCCGACGGCTACTTCGTGCCGTTCCTCACCAAGGTCGTCGGCCACAAGAAGGCCCGCGAGATGTGGATGCTCTGTCGGCGTTATCCCGCGCTCGAAGCGCTCGAGATGGGCCTCGTGAACCGCGTCGTGCCGCTCGACCGCCTCGAGGCCGAGGTCGACCAGTGGTGCAGCGAGCTCTTCCGCGCGAGCCCGGGCTGCCTCGAGATCCTGAAGGCCGCCTTCGACCAGGAGATGGACGGCTACGCCGAGCTCGGCGTGATCTCCAGCAACCTCTACCCCGACTGGTTTGATACGCCCGAGGGGAAGGAAGGCGGCAACGCCTTCGTCGGCAAGCGGGCTCCCCGCTTCTACGAGCTCCGCGAGCGCGAAGCGGCGGCGCGCGCCGCGCTCGTCGAGGAGTACGAGAAGAAGAAATGACCCCGGCGCTCACCGCCCCGTGGCTCTTCCTTCTCGTGAGCCTGGTCGGGGCCGTCTTCACGGCGAGCGCGCTCCTGCGCATCCGGCGCATCGGCTATCTGATCATCCCGTACTTCTTCGGGGCGTGGCTCACGGGCGAGCTGGCCGTGCACCACATCGCATGGCAGGCCGTCTCGACCGTCGCCTTCGTGGCGCTGGGCGCGCTCGACGCCTGGCCCGGCCGGCTCGGGCTCGCGATCACGTTCGCGTCGTGGGGCGCGCTCGCGCTCTTCCACCGCCGTGCCGGCGGCGCCGGCGGCGTGTTCGACGCGGCGCTCCGCGCCCACTGCAGCGACGACGCTCCGTGGGCGAGCACGCGCATACCGTTTCGCCGCATCGCCCGCCCCTTCACGTTCCGCCGCGACGGCGTCGAGCGCATCGCGGACGTCTCGTATGGTCCGCACGGACGCCGGAACCTGCTCGACGTCTACCGTCCGCGCGACCTGCACGACGCCTGCCCCATTCTCTTCCAGGTCCACGGCGGCGGTTGGACCATCGGCGAGAAGGAGCACCAGGGGCTGCCGCTCATGTACCACCTGGCGGCGCGCGGCTGGCTCTGCGTCGCGGCGAACTACCGGCTGAGCCCGCGTGCCACTTTCCCCGATCACCTCGTCGACGTGAAGCGCGCGCTCGCCTGGACCAAACGCCACGCCGCCGCGCACGGCGGCGATCCCGAGTTCGTGGTCGTGACCGGCGGCTCGGCCGGCGGCCATCTCGCCGCCCTCCTCGCGCTCACCGCCAACGATCCCGAGTACCAGCCGGGGTTCGAGGACGTCGACACGAGCGTACAAGGCTGCGTGCCGTTCTACGGCGTCTACGACTTCCTCGATCGCTTCGGCGAGCGCGGCAAGGCGGCGATGGCGCCCTTCCTCCAGCGCCTCGTCATGAAGTCGTCGCCGGAGGCCCAGCGCGAGGCCTGGGAGAAGGCCTCGCCGATCGCCCGCGTCCACGCCGACGCCCCGCCGTTCTTCGTGATCCACGGCACGCACGATTCGCTGGCGTACGTCGAGGACACGCGGCACTTCGTCCACGCGCTCCGCGCGATCTCGCGCCAGCCGGTCGTCTACGCCGAGCTTCCCGGCGCGCAGCACGCCTTCGACGTCTTCCACTCGCGCCGCTCCGCGTTCGCCGTCGAGGCGGTGACGCGCTTCGTGGAGCGGCTGCGCGCGGATTTCGTCGCGGCGCGCGCGCTCAAAGCCGACGCAGGCGCCGCATCAGCTGCGCGAGCCTGACGAGGCCGCGCACCCCGTCGCCGACGAAGCTCGCGCCGACGTTGGCGACGATGAGGTGGCGGCAACCCGCGGCGACGAGCGGCGCCGCCTCCGCGACGACCTCGTCGACGCTCCCGAGATAGAGCTGGCTCTCGAGCAGCTCCGGGCGCATCGTCGCGAGGGCGCGGTCGAGGTCCGGTTGGTGGATGCGGCTCGGGACGAGGTCGAGGAAGCCGCCGTGCTCCCTGCCGAGCGGGTGCTCGAGCCCGAGCGCGCTCCACGCGCTCCCCGGCGCCCCGAGCGCCATCGCGGCGCAGAGCGGGCTCCGCATGGCGCGCGCCAGCACCGCCGCGCGTGACTCTCCCAGCGCCACGAGCAGGGTCTGCGTCGCCACGAACTCGCCGCCCCGCCCCGCCTCGCGGCGGGCGCCCGCGATGACGTCCAGGCGCCGCCGGTACTCCTCCGCGCCGACCTTCTGCCCCGGCAGCCACCCGTCCCCGAAGCGGCCCGCGAGCCGCAGCATGCGCGGGTGGTGCGCGGCCACGAAGAGGCGCGGGGCGCGGCCGCGATGGAGGGGCAGGCGGAAGACTGCGTCGCGGAGACGCCAAAAGCGGCCGTCGTAGTCGACCGGCCGCCCGCCGCTCTCCCACAGGCGCCGGATCACGACCAGCGCCTCCTCGAGACGGGCGACGTTGTGCGCGTAGGGTAGGCCGTAGGGCTCCGTGTTCTCGCGAATGCCGTTGCCGATGCCGAGAATGGCGCGGCCGCGCGCGAGGTGATCGAGCGTCACGAACGATTGCGCGAGCGACATCGGGTGGCGGCGGATCGCCTCGGTGACCGACGTCCCGAGGTCGACGCGGCCGATGCGCGTCGCGGTGACGGCGAGCACTTGCAAGGGATCCAGAAGCGCGTCGAGCGACGGCACGATACGCGCGGCCGACGTGATCTCCGGACGCCACACTTCCGCGGGCGTGAAGCTCATGAAGTGATCGGGCACCCAGAGCGCCGACGCGCCCATGAGCGTCGCGAGCCGAAGGTTCGCGCGCGAGAGCCACCACGGATGGACGCACGCGTCCTGATACCCCACCGTCACCCGCCGCGACGTCAGCATGACGGCGACTCTCGCTCGACGTCACATGGCCTTGCAACCGATGGGCGCGGCGAGCGAGAACGCGCGCCATGCCCTACCGCGTGATCCAGTGGGCGACCGGCAACGTCGGCCGCGCCGCCGTCGAAGGCATCCTCTCCCATCCCGAGCTCGAGCTCGTCGGCGCCTGGGTCCACGACCCCGCCAAGGCGAACCGCGACGTCGGCGAGGTCTGCGGCCTTGCCCCGACCGGCGTCCGGACGACGAACGACGCGGACGCGATCCTCGCCGCGCCCGCCGATTGCGTCCTCTACAGCCCGCTCCTGCCCCAGCTCGACGAGGTCGTGCGGCTGCTCGCGTCCGGCAAGAACGTCGTGACGCCGGTCGGGTGGTTCTACCCGTTCCACACGCCGGGCATGGCGGAGATCGAGGCGGCGTGTCATCGCGGCGGCGTGAGCCTGCACGGCACGGGGATCCACCCGGGCGGCATCACCGAGCTCCTGCCCCTCACCATCTCGTCGCTCACGCGCAACGTACGGCACGTACGCGCCGAGGAGTTCTCCGACATCCGCGTCTACCGCGCCGAGCTCGTGGTGCGCGAGATCATGCTGTTCGGGAAGCGCCCCGAGGACGCCAAGGCCAGCCCGATGCTCGACCTCCTCGGGATCGGCTTCGGACAGTCCATCGACATGCTCGCCGCGAGCCTCGGCTTTCGGCTCGATCCGGTGAAACGCGCCGCCCACGAGATGGCCGTCGCGACCGCCCCGATCGCAACGCCGATCGGCGTCCTCGAGACGGGCACCGTCGCGGCACAACGCTTCACCTGGCACGGCACCGTCGACGGCGTAGCCGTGGTCACCGTGCGCGTCAATTGGCTCATGGGCGAGCGCGACCTCGATCCGCCGTGGACGATCGGCGGCGAGCGCTTCGAAGTCGAGATCGCGGGCGATCCCACCATCGCCACCACCTTCCGCGGCCTCCAGCCCGACTTCGCGACCGCCGACCTCGATCGCAACCCGGGCATCGTCGCGACCGCGATGCATTGCGTGAACGCGATCCCCTACGTCTGCAAGGCGGCCCCCGGCATCCGAACCTACCTCGACCTGCCGCTCGTGACCGGCAGGTCCGATCCGCGTTTTCGCCGCTGATCGGCTTCGTCTATTTCGGCGCGAGCGCGTCCTCGAAGCGGGCGCCTCCGATCTCGAATCGACCTCCCAATCGCACGCGCGCGACGTTCTCGAGCACCGCGCCCGGGATGGCCGCCGCGACGTCGCTCGCCATGTCGAGGGTGACGAGATCGAGGTCCGAGCCCGGGACGGGCTCCCGGGTGAGCGGAAGGCGGAGCCGCCGATCGTGCCCTGCCGGGACGGTCGTCGCACCGTCATAGCGCAGCACCACCGTGCCGACGCTGGTCGTCACCCGCACGTCGACGGTGAAGCCGTCGTCGTTCGCGAGCACGAAGGAGAGCGCGCCGAACGGCGCGGCGAGCCGCCGCGGCGCGGCCGGCACGTCGACCACGGTGCGAGCTCTCGTCGCCGACGCCGCCACCATCGTCGGACCGCCCATGGCGGCATCGTACTCGTACCGAACCGCCGGGCCGCGCGTCCGTACGCTGCCCGCGTCGAGCGGCAACGGCATCTCGGCGGCCGCGGTCGGATCGGGCGTCGTCACGTCGCTCAGCGTGAGCTCCGCGAGCGCCACCGTGCCCGAGAGCTCCGCCTGCTCCACCTCCACGAACGTCGCGCCGAATAGAGCGTACAGATCGTCCGCCAGGTCGCGCGTGGCCGAGCGCCACGCGTCGGGCGGCATCGCCGCCCCGAGTGGGATCCACGCCGATTGCCGCCAGACGCTCGGCACGCCGGCCCCGACCTTGTAGCGCAGCCAGTAGGTGCGCCCATTGGTGGCTCGCACGAAGAGGCCCATCGTGCCCGTGGCGCTCGGGTTCACGAGGAAGGTCGCGATCGGCAGACGCACGGCGAGGTCGGCGCGCGCCGGATACAGCACCGTCAGCTTGTCGCCCTGATCGCTCGCGGTCACGAGCGCGTCCCGTGCCAGATCCGGATCGAAGGCGAGCTGCCACGTTCCCTTGCTCTTGCCGGTGCGCCATCCGCTGAGCGGAAACCGATAGACGTCGGTCGGGGCCGCGGTGGGAGCGCTGCTCGGGCCACCGCTCGCGGTCGGGAGCGGTGTCGGGGTGCGCGTGACCGTCGGGAGCACGGTCTGCGTCGCGGTCGGGAGCGGCGTCGCCGTCGCGGTCGACGCCACCATCGGCCCGACCGCGCGCTCGTTCGAGCGGGTGCTCTCGCCGCTCGGGGTATAGCTCGCGACCGCGAACCACTGCGTCGCATTCGCGTCGAGGCCGTCGACGTCGTACCGCACGACCCCGTCGCCGTCGGGCATCCGCATCCCGACGTCGAGGGGCGCTCCGTACGCGTCACCGTTCCGTCGGACGTAGACGTGATATCCGCTGACACCGATGATTGGGGTCCACGCAAGGCGTGCGCTGTACGCGTGCGTGACGACCGGCGAGAACACGACCAACGCGGCTGTCAACACGATGCAGCGAATGCCCGTGCGCAACGTTTCCATACCGAGAGCAGGGGCAACGCCCGTGCCAGTACCGACGGACGCGACGCCCGCCCGCGCGCGGCGCGAGTTCGCGAGCAAAGCCGCGGGCGAAGCGCGTGCGTCGTCTCGTCCGTGACCGGCAGGGCGGACGCTCGCGCCGCACGCGAAGTGCCGGATCGCTGACGATCGTCTCGCGTTCGTCACTGCGCGCCGCGCGTCGCGGCGCCGTCCACGCACCGCGCGCCGGCGCGCCCGCGCGGCGGCGCATCGTCACGCCAGCGTCGCTGTCGCCGAGGCCGCCGCGCGCCGCATCCGCACGCGCCGCGAATGCGGCGCTCCGACGATCGACCGACATGCGCGTCCGCCATGCGCCCGGCTTCGGCGTGCTCTTTCGACGCAGCGGCACGTCGGTGACTGGACGACCGACGAACGGGGGTCTGGACGTTTGCACGCACATCCCCGAGGATGGGCCGCATGAGCCGCGACCCCCGTCGCACGGAGACACCGGCCGAGCCCGACCAGCTCGACGTCGAGCGTCTGCGCGCGACGCTCGCCGCCCGCAATCGTCAGATCGCGGCGGTGCACGGCATCAGCCGCCTGCTCTCCTCCTCGCTCGACCTCGACGACCGGCTGCGCGACATTCTCGCGGTGTCGCTCGACGCGGTCGGCGCCGTCGCGGGCACGATCTTCCTCCACCGTCCCGCCGACGAGACCCTGGTCTTTCGCTACGTCGTCGGCGCCAAGGCCCGCGAGCTCACGGGCCAGACCATTCCGACGACCAGCGGCCTCGCCGGCGCGGTGTTCCGCTCGGGGCGCTCGCAGATCACCAATCGCCCGCACGAGGCCGCGGAGCACGACCGCGAGGTCGGACGGCGGATCGGCTTTCCGAGCGAGACCATCCTCACCGTGCCGCTCCAGTACCAAGCGGGCCGCCCGGTCGGGGTCTTGCAGGTGTTGAACAAGCAGAGCGGCGATTTCGACGGCCACGACCTCGAAGTGCTCGAGATCATCGCCTCGGTCGCCGCCGCGGCGATCGAGACCGCCCAGCTCGCCCGCGACGCGCAAACCGCCGCGATCGCCCACGCGGTCGGCGATCTGAGCCACGACATCAAGAACAAGGTGGGGCCGATCGTCACCGGCGTGCAGGCGTTGCGGGCCGATCTCGACGCCATGTTCGCGGCGCTCGATCCCCGCGCCGAAACCCCGGCCGCGGCGGCGCTCGTGCGGGACTCCTACGGCGAGACCTTCGACATCGTGATGGACCAGGTCGAGGCGGTGCAGGACTACACCAAGCTCATTGCCGACGCGCTGAAAGGCACGATCACGGCGCCCGAGCTCGCGCCCAACGACCTGCCCTCGTTGCTCGCCGCCCAGCTCGAGGAGCTCGCACGGATCGCCCGCCGACACGCCGTCACCCTGGTGTCTGCGCTCGGCGACGTCCCGGTCTGCCGCGTCGACCGCTTCCAGGTGGAGCGCGCCGTCTACAACCTCGTCGACAACGCCATCCCCGAAACACCGCCGCACGGGACCGTCACCGTTCGGCTCGCCGTCGCGCCCGAGCCGCGCCTGCCGTCGGGGCGCTGCGTCGAGATCACCGTCAGCGACACCGGGCGCGGCATGCCGCCCGACGTCCTCGCGCGCATACTCCGCGGCGAGCCCAAGAGCACCAAACCCGGCGGGACTGGACTCGGCACGCGCATCGTCTACAACGCCGTCGCCGCGCACCACGGCATCTTCGAGGGCGAGAGCACGCCGGAGGTCGGCACGACCTTCCGGCTCAAGCTGCCGCTGCTGCTCGACGAATCTAGCTGAACACGACCGGCATCGTGGCGATGCCCACGATGAAGTTCGACGGCCGGCGACGGAGCGGCGCCTCGCTCGCAAGGCCGATGCGTCCCAGCCACGGACGGAGCGTCTCGAACATCACGCGCAGCTCGAGGCGCGCGAGGCTCGCGCCGAGACAGAAGTGCGCGCCGTGGCCGAACGCGAGGTGCTCGTTCGGCTGACGGTCGACCCGAAACACGGGCGCGTCCGCGAACACGCGCTCGTCGCGATTCGCCGACGGATAGAGCAACAGCACCTTCTCGCCGGCGCCGATCGTCACGCCGCCGAGCGCGACGTCGCAGGTCGCGGTGCGGCTCATGTTCTGGATGGGCGTCACCCAGCGCAGCATCTCCTCGACGGCGGTCGGAACGAGCGTCGGGTCGGCGGCGAGCTTCCGTTGTTCGGCGGGATGCCGGAGCAGCGCCTCCATGCCGCCCGTGATCACGTGCCGTGTCGTCTCGTCGCCCCCGACCAGGATGAGCAGGCTCTCCTGCAGGATCGCGTCGTCGTCGAGCCGCTGCCCGTCGATCTCCGCGTGCACGAGGGCGCTCATCATGTCGTCGCGCGGATGGGTCCGGCGATCGGCGGCCACGCCGCGGTGGTACGCCGCGTACTCGCCGAACGCGTCCATCGCGCGCATCATCACCTCGGGCGGCGCGCTCGCCGAGGTACCCTCGATCAGGTCGTCCGACCAACGGAGCAGCCTGTCGCGATCCTCGGGCGCCACGCCGAGCAGGTCGCCGATGACGATCATGGGGAGCGGCGCCGCGACGTCGTGCACGAAGTCGCAGCCGCCCCGCGCCGCCGCGCGCGCGACGAGGTCCTCGCAGATGGCGCGGATCTTCGGCTCGTGATCGAGGACGCGGCGCGGGGTCAGGCCCTTGTTGACGAGCGCCCGTCGCCGGCGGTGCTCGGGATCGTCCATGTTGATCATCGACGGGATGGCGGGCGAGTCCGGACGCGAGCCGTCGCGCGAGGCGAACGTCGTCGGGTCGCGCGCCACGCGCAGCACGTCGTCGTAGCGCGCCACGCCCCAGAGCGCCGCCGCCTCGTCCCAGAAGAGCGGCGCCTCCGCGCGCAGCCAGGCGAAGTGGGGATGCGGGTCGGCGGCGTACCATTCGCCGTCGAGGAGGCGGATCGCCGGATTCGCGGGGGAGCGCGCCACCGGCGCCGCCTACTCCGCCACCCCGACCGTGCGTGCGCGCCGGAGCGCCGCCACCTCGTCGGGGCCGTACCCGAGCTCGGCGAGGATCGCGAGCGTGTGCTGGCCGTGCACGGGTGGGCTCAGGCGGACGCTGCCCGGCGTCCCGCGGAGCTTCACCGGTACGCCCGTCACCTCGAGCCGCCCGAGCGTCGCGTGCTCCGTCGCGACGATCATCTCGTTGTGACGGACCTGCGCATCGCGCGCCGACCTCGGGAATCTCCTTGACCGGCGCCGCGAGCATGTCCGCCGCGATCAGGCGCGCGAGCAGCTCGTCGCGGGCGAAATCCCGGCAGCGCGCCGCGAGCAGCACGTCGAGCTCGTCCTGACGTTCGCAGCCGCGCCGCGATCCGCGCGAATCGCGGATCGCCGGCCCACGCGACGTCGAGCGCGCGGCAGAGGTTGCCGAAGAACTTCTCCGACGGACACGTGAGTCACGATCCCCTTGCCGTCCCGGCAGCCATACATGCCCGACGGCGCGAAATATTGACTGCGGTTTCCGGTGCGGGGCGTGATCTCCCGCTTAAGAACCAGGCGCCGAGCCCGCTCGCTTGCGCGTGCACGAGGGCGTCGAGCAGCGAGACGTCGATACGCTGGCCCGCGCCCGTCTTCGCCGCGCACGAGCAACGCCGCGAGCACGCCCGTCGCCACGAGCACCGAGGTCATCACGTCGACGAGCGGCACCGTGACGCGCACCGGCGCTTCCCTGCGGCTCGCCGTTCATCGACAGCAGCCCGGCGTACCCTTGCGCGAGGAAGTCGATACCGGGGCGCCCGGCGTACGGACCGTCGGGTCCGAAGGCCGTGACGCCCACCCAGATCATGTCCGGACGATGCGCGCGCACGTCTGCTCGTAGCTGACAGCCCGAGCCGCGAGAGCGCCGGCTCGCGTACGTTCGTGATCAGCGACGTCGCTCGTCTTGCCGCGAGTCGCGCGAAGACCTCCTGCGCGTCCGCTTGCTGCAGATCGAGGACCAGGCTCCGCTTGTTGCGATTCAGGCTGAGGAACGGCGAGTGTTCGCCCGTCGCGCTCGGGACCGAGGTGGCGGCTGTCGTCGCCGTAGTGCGACTCGACCTTGATGACGTCGGCGCCGAGATCGCCGAGCAGCGTCGCGGCGTACGGCCCCGCGAGCATGGTGGCGAGGTCGAGCACGCGGATGCCGTCGAGCGGCGTCACGCTGCCGCGACCGCGCTCACGGGATCGCCCCCGCGGCCTTCAGCTCCCCGATCTCGTCCCAGTCGTAGCCCAGCATCTCGAAGAGGATCATCTCGGTGTCCTGGCCGAGCTCGGGCCCGAGGCTCCGCACCGTGCCCGGCGTCCTCGCGAGCGTGACCGGCATGCCGCGCACGGTGACCGTGCGATTCACCTCTTCGCAGTGCGTCTCCACGAAGTAGTCGTTCGCCCACGCGCCGGCGTCGGCGTGCGAGGTCGGCGAGGGTCGCGACCGGGCTCGCGGCGATCGGCTGCCCGGCCGCAGCGAGCGGCGTCCAGCGCCCCATCCACTCCCCGGCGGTCCGCTCGGCGACGACGGCGTCGAGGCGTGCCACCAGATCGCGAGCATGCTCGCGCCGGCCGGCGGCCGTCGCGTAACGCGCGTCGGTCGCGATGGTCGCGTCGGAGAGCGTGGCGGCGAAGGCGCGAAAGGCGTCGTCGCGTGTTCGGCACGCAGAGCAAGAGCCACTTGTCGCGGGCGGGATACATGTTCCAGAGCGGATTGCGGCGGCGCGTGCGCGACTGCTGCGGCGACAGCGTGTCGCTGCCGGTCGCGAGACATGCCTGCAGCGTCGGCGCGGCGAGAAAGAGCTGCGCGCCGTAGAGCGACGCGTCGAGCATCTGGCCGCTTGCCGGTCGGTTGCGATGGTACAGGGCGAGCATGATCGCCAACGCCGACATCAGGCCGCCGTACGCGTCGCCGGAGCCCATGCCGAGATAGATCGGCGGCTGCTCCGGCTCGCCGAGCCGCGCCATCATGCCGGTGAGCGCCTGCACCGTCATGTCGAACGACGGCTTGCTCGTGGCGCGAAGCGGCCGTAGCCGGTGTTCGTCGCGTACACCAGGCGCGGATTGATCGCGCGGAGCTTCTCGCAGGTGAGCTCCCAGCTCTCCAGCAGCTCGATGCCCATGTTGGACAGGAAGACGTCGGACTTCTCGACCAGGCGGTACATGATCTCGCGGCCGGCCTGGCTTCTTCAGGTCGAGCGCCATGCTCTTCTTGTTGCGATTGATCACCAGGAAGTACTGGTTCCAATCGCCGACCGGCAGCGCCTTGATGCTGCGCACGCCGCGGCCCTGATCGCCGCCTTGCGGGCGTTCGACCTTGATCACCTCGGCGCCGAAGTCGGCGAGATGCTGCGCCGCGACCGGTCCTTGGAACCAGACGGTGAGGTCGATGACGCGGAGACCTTCGAGCGCGCCCACCGCGCCTGCCGCGCTCATGCGATCGTCCCCGCGTCGCGGAGCGCCGTGATCGCGTCCTCGGAGAGCCCGAGCACGTCGTGCAGGATCTCGGCGCCGTGCTGCCCGCGGGCCGGCGCGCCGCGGAAGAGACGCGCCGGCGTCGCGCTCATGAAGATCGGGAAGCCGAGCGACGTCCGCCGGCCGAAGCTCGGATCGTCGAGCTCGAGGAGATAGCGGTTGCGGTAGACCTGCGGGTCGGCGGCCGGGAACTCGTAGCTCTCGATGATGTCGGCCGAGAGCTGGTGCTCCTGGAACAGCGCGCGCCAGTGGGCCGCGGGCTTGCGGCGAAACGCCGCCTCCAGCACCTGCATCATCTCCAGCCGATGGGCGCCGCAGCGCTTGTCGTGGGTGTCGAAGCGCGGATCGTCGAGCGCGAGCTCCACCAACGGGGCAAAGCTCGGCCACCAGCGGTCGGTGTCCGGCATCGTGAGCGTGACCCACGGCCCGTCCGCGCTCATGTACATCGTGCCGCTCATCGGGTTGCCGGCGTCGAGGCGCGAGATCGGTTGGAGCATGCGATCGCCGCCGATCGCCAGGTAGGCCTGCAAGTCGAGGCTCGCCCCGTACAGGTTGCCGCCGAGGAGCGAGGCGTCGACCTCCTGCCCTTCGCCGGTCTTGGCGCGATGATGGAGCGCGGTGAGGATGCCGAAGGCGAGCATCACCGCGGTGTACATCTGGCCGTGGCCCGGAAAGACCGGCGGCTGCCCCGGCTGCGGCAGGATCGGCATCATGCCCGCCCGCGCCGCCGCGAGCTCGTCGATCGCGGGCAGGTCGGCGTCGGGGCCCTTCGGTCCGAAGCCCGAGGCGCGCGCATAGATCAGGGCGGGCGTGCCCGCAGCGAGCGTCGGGTAGTCGAGCCCGAGCCGTGCCAGATCGCGACGCGTGCGATCCGTGATGACGACGTCGGCCTTGGCGGCGAGCGACTGCACGAGCGCGCGGCCGGCCGTGGTCGCGAGATCGACCGCCAGGCTCTGCTTGTTCCTTTGCGCGAGCGCCGCGAACGCGTTCCACGTGCCGGCGACGTGCTCGTCGTCGGGTCCGACCGCCGGCGACCCGCCGATCTCGTCGATGCGGATCACCTCGGCCCCGAAGTCGGCGAGCAACGCGGCACCGATCGATCCCCAGACCTCGACGGTGAGATCGACGACGCGGACGGCGGCGAGGGCCCGGTTCATGTCCGAGACCCGGAGGCGCCGCCCGCGCCGCCGACGCGAACGATCCCGTCGATGAGCGTGTCGTAGAGCTGCGTCAGCATCTTCCGCACCGCCTCGACCGGCCGGTCGCGCGCGATCCAATTGCTGCCCCACCGCACGTGGCACCCGCCCCCGGGCGCATCCGCGAGCTCGACGACCGCGATGTAGCGCGTGAGCGGGAGTGCCGTCTCGTTGATGATCGAGTAGGCGAACACGCGTTCGTCGCTCGCGACGTCCAGGCGCTCGACGACCGTGCCGGGGAGGCCCTTGATGTGCACGGTACGGACCGCGCCGAGACCCTCGCCCTCGCACTCGACCCTCTCGACGGCGTCCGGAGAGAGCTTCCCGACCGCGCCGAAGTCCATCAGCTCGGCGAAGAATCGCTGCCGAGAGATCGGAACGGTACGTTCGACCAGGACGTCATAGGGCATGCGTGGAACTCCCGGGCTCCTACAACACCAATCCGATGCTCGCCCCGTGGCGCGCGGCCTCCGCCATGAAGCGCGGCAGCCACGCCGAGCCCGCGATGTAGACGTCGGAGATGCCGCGCTCGGCTTTGAGCTGCTCGTACAGGCGCGGGTCCGGCACCGATCCGTACACCAGGACGACGCTGTCGAATCCCTCCCTGCGATAGGTCTTTTCGCCCCACGCCGACAGGAGCTCGAGCGCGTCGGCGGACACTTCCTTCAGGACCAGGTTCGGGTGGATCGCGACGCCGCACTCCTCCATCCGTCGCAGCATCATCCCGACCGAGTATCGCGCGATCTCGAAGCCGAGATGCACCGACTTGGAGAATACCTCGACGTGCTTGCCGCGCTCGGCGAGAAACTCCGCCACGCACGGCGTCTCGTAGTAGTCCTCCTGCGAAACCACGGCGACGCGCTCACCCGTCTTCACCTTGCCGGCCAGGACGTCCCAGCCCTGCACGACGTGCGGCAGGTCGATGCCGGGCACCCCGGTCGGCACGCGCGGGATCGAGCCCGTCGCGATCACCACCGCGTCCGGCGACAGCGCCTTGATGGCGTCGAGGTCGCCGGCACACTCGAGTCGCACATCGACGCCGAGCCGCTCCATCTCGTTTTCCTCGAAGTACACCTGATCCTCGAAGTCGTCGCGTCCGGGCGCGCTCATGGCGATGAGCAATTGTCCGCCCAAGCGCTTGCCGCGCTCGAGCAACGTCACCCGGTGCCCCCGCATGGCGGCGACGCGCGCGGCCTCGGTTCCGGCGAGCCCGCCGCCCACGACCACCACGTGCCGGGGCGTCTCCGTCGGCCGGTAGGCTTGCTCCCAGCGCAGCTCGTTGCCGATGACGGGATTGATGGAGCACGTCGGCGTGTAGGGGAAGGTCCGCGGCTCCGACGCTTCGTCGATGCAGCGCGTGCAGCTGATGCAGCGGCGAATCTCGCTCAAGCGCCCCGCGCGCGCCTTGTTGGCGAACTCGGGGTCGGCGATGCCCGCGCGCACCATGCCGACCAGGTCGCAGTAGCCGTCCTTGAGGAGATCCTCCGCGACCACCGGGTCGTTGACGCGCCCGCTGAAGAGCACCGCGATCCGCTTGTCCTGACTCTCGAGGTCGACGCGCGCCGCCTTGCCGTACTCGCGAAACTGCGCGTGGCCGTAGTACGACGACGGCACGTACGACGGAGCCCCCCAGCAGTGCCCGACGTCGATGTCGACGAAATCGAGCAGCCCGGCCTCGCCGATGTAGTAGAGCATCTCGCGCATCTCGAGGTTGTCGTAGCCGCCGTGGCGGAACTCCTTGCCGCTGATGCGGATGCCGAGCGCGAGCCCGTCGCCGACGCGTTGCCGAATGCGCCGCAACGTCTCGACGACGAAACGGATGCGCTGCTGGGGGCCGCCGCCCCAGCGATCGGTCCGCTGATTCGTCGCCGGCGAAAGGAAGCTGTACCCGAGCGTCTCGTGGGCGCAATGCATCTCGATCGCGTCCGCTCCGAAGCGCTTCGCGGCCGCCGCGGCATTGGCGTAGCTCTCGAAGCAGAACTCGATCTCGTCCTCACCCATCACGTGCGGCACGTAGTCCTGCGCGCCGACGACCGGCACGGCCGACGGCGACCACACGGCGCTCAGGTGCGTCAGCTGCGCGATGGCGACCGAGCCCGCCCGGTGCACCTCCTGGTAGAACGTGGTCATGCCCTCGGCGAAGGCCGGGTTCTCGTAGAGCGCCCAATGCGAGGCGAAGCCGACGGAGAGGCCGACCTCGTCGGGCGTCTCGGGAGGAAACGGCAGGTTCAGCAGCCAGGTCTCGCTGCCGATCCAACCCGCGCCCCCGCGCGCCTTGGCGACGTGGTGCGCGATGAAGTGCTCGTCGATCCCGCCGGGTGTCATCGACGAGTTGATCGTGTTGGTGGTCTCGCAGATGCGGTTCGGTACCCGCATCGGGCCCACCTGCAACGGTGCGAAGAGATGCTCGAACTTGACGGCGCTCATGGAGTCAGGCCGGGCCGGTCGGGGACAGAACGACGATCGGAAAGGGACGGTCCGTCTGCCGCTGGAAGAGGTCCCACAGCGGCATGAGCGCGACCAGCCTCGGCCAGAGCTCGCGCCGCTCCTCCGGGGTGGCATCGCGCGCGACCGCCGTCATCTCGCGACGGTCGAGCTGGACCCGGCAGGTCGGGCGCGCGGCGAGATTGAGATACCACGCCGGATGCTGGTCGTACCCGGCCAGCGACGCGACGATCACCATCCGCTCGCCGTCCCGTAGAAACACCAGCGCGACGGTGCGCGGCTCGCCCGACTTCCGCCCGGTCGAGGTCAAGAGCAGCGTGGGGAGCCCGGAGGGTCCGGCCCCCGTCGATCGACCCTCGGGATTCGCCCGATAGGCCGCGACGTCCGCCTTGCCGTCGCTGCGTATCCGCTCCACCGACGAGGTCTGATCCTTCAGGACCGCCCACTGCTCGTCGGACAAGAAGTCGGGCTTCGTCATTGCGTCGCGATTGGACATGTCAGTCAGCCTCTTGGTTGGAGCCGCTCAGCTGCACTTGGAGACGACGGTCTCGGCATAGCGCTCGATCGCTTCTTGTTTCACGGAGAGCGGCGGTTGCACGCGCATGGAGGACACGCCGAGCTCGGCGAGGATGGCCGGTTGGGTCCAGGGCGCGACCTGGAGATCGGTGACGCCCAGGTCCTCCAGGCGGCGAATGTCGTCGACGGTCTCCGCATCCGGACAGTGCAGCATGACGTCGAAGGGCTCCCGCTCGCGGCCGAACTCGCGGCGCAACGCATGCAGATCGGCGAGGATCCCTTTGATCTCGTCCTGCGTGTGCACGATGCCGATCCAGCCGTCACCGTAGCGGGCCGCGCGCACCAGGGCCGGTCGCGTCGACCCGCCGACGTAGATCGGGATGCGCTTCTTCGGCACCGGCGCCATCGTGAGGCGGTCGAAGTCGAAATAGGTGCCGTGGAACTCCACCATGCCGCCGCCCAGCAGCAGACGGACGACCTGAATGGCCTCGTTCTGGCGCGCCCCCCGCGTCTTCTTGTCGACGCCGAGCCACTTGAACTCCTCGGGCATCCACGCGAGCCCGACACCGAGCGCCACCCGGTCGTTGGAGATCGCGGCCACCGAGCACAGGGCCTTGGCCTCGAGCAACGGGTGACGGATGGCCAAGCGGAGCACGGAGGGAAGGAAGCGGAGGCGCCGGGTCACCGTGGCCATGGCGGTGATGGCGACCCACGGATCCAACACCGGCAGGTCGAGTGGCCAGAAGCGCTTGCCGTCGGGCGTGTACGGGTAGGGCTCGGAGGTCACTTCCGGGAAGAACGGCGCGTCGGCGACCTGAATGCTGTCCCACCCGCAGGCGTCGGCGGTGCGTGCGAGATCGAGAAACTCCGCGGGGTCGACCATGAAGATGTGAAATCCGAATCTCAAGGGTCTTCTCCTCCGCGTCAAAAATGAAACACGTTCTAAGAACGGCGGTACTATGCAGAAGTCGGGTTCGACATGCAACGTCGGGCGCGCCGTCGCGCGCGCGTCGCCGGCGCAATTTTCTTGTGTCGTCCTCGGCCCGCGTGCTAGGCGCCGATGCGGTCTCGCGAACCCCAACCCCGAGGGAGGAACGACGATGCGTGGAGCGATGCGGACGGTGACCGGCGGGCTGCTGGTCATGGCGTTGGTGCTCGGCATGGGTGGACGTGCGAGCGCGTTCTGCCTCTTCAACTGCAACTACACCAAGACGAAGTATCCCATCGTCTTGGAGCACGGGCTCGGCGGCTTCGACGAGCTCTTCGGCGTCTACAGCTACTGGTTCGGCATCGTCGACGCGCTGCAGGACGGCGGCGCGAGCGTCTTCACCACCACCGTGAGCCAGCTGAACTCGACCGAGGCACGCGGCGAGCAGCTGATCGACCAGATCGAGACGATCACGGCGCTGACCGGCAAGCCGAAGGTGAATCTCATCGGTCACAGTCACGGCGGGCTCGACGTCCGCTACGTCGCCGCGGTGCGCCCCGACTTGGTCGCGTCGGTGTCGTCGGTGGCGACTCCGCACAAGGGCGCCGCCCTCGCCGACTACCTGCGCGCGAACGTCCAGGACGGCTCGTTCACCGAGTCGGTGCTCGCCTACTTCGCGAACGCGCTCGGCACCGTCATCGGTCTGCTGACGGGCCACACCAATCCGCAGGACGCGATCGCCGCCCTCGACTCCCTCACCTCGGCCGGTCTCGCCACCTTCAACGCGCACTATCCGCAAGGCGTCCCGACGACCGCGTGCGGCTCCGGCGCCGCGAGCGTCAACGGCATCCGCTACTACTCCTGGAGCGGCACCGGCGTCCTCACCAACGCGCTCGACGTCTCCGACGGACCGCTCGCCCTCTCCTCCTTGTTCTATCCCGAGGCGAACGACGGGCTCGTCGGCAAATGCAGCTCGCATCTCGGCACGGTGATCCGCGACAACTACTTCCAAAATCACCTCGACGAGGTGAACCAGATCCTCGGCCTGGTCTCGATCTTCGAGTCGAGCCCCCCGTCCCTCTTCCGCGCCCATGCGAATCGGCTGAAATCGGCCGGGCTCTAGGCGCGCGCGCCCCGCATGCGCCGAGCGCTTCTCGCCGCCCTCGTCGCCCTCGCGGCGGCGGGGGCGCTGCTTGGCCGGACGCGGACCGCGCCCGGGCACGGTGTGGCACCGCCCGCGCTGCCGCGTCCGGCCGACGCGCGCGGTAGCGACCGCGGACCCGAGCCGGCCGCCGCGGAAGCCGCGCCGGACGGAGCCCGCGCGCGGCCGCGCTCGCTGCGTGGAACGCACGTCGACGGCGGTCTCGCGGTCGACGCGGACGGCCACTTCCTCCCCACCCTCGATGCCCGGCGCTTGTTCGATTATTTCCTCACGGCGACCGGCGAGGTTCCCGAGGATGCGCTTCGCGTCCGCATCACCCGGGAGATCGAACGGCGGCTCGCACCCGCGGCGGCGCGCGAGGCGACGGACCTCCTCGACCGCTACCTCGCCTACCGCGAGCGCGTGCGCGCCCTCGCCACGGCCGAGGTTCCCGACGAGGCCGACCTCGAAAGCCGCCTCGCCGCCTTGATCGCCCTCCGTCGCGAGATGCTCGGCACTGCCGCCGCCGCCGCCTTCTTCGCGGAGGAGGAGGCCGACGCGCGCCGGCTCCTCGACGCGCGCCGCATCGCGAGCGATCCAGCCCTCGGCCCCGAGGAGCGTGCCGCACGCATCGAGGAAGTGTTCGCGAGCGGCGACGCCGACCTGCCGCCCGAGGTGCGAGCGGCCCACGCCGCGGCCCGACTGGCGAACACGCTGCGGGACGCGGAAGCGGAGCTCCGCGCCACGGGCGGCGACGACGCCGCGGTCGCGGCGCTCCGCGAACGCTTGGCGGGTCCGCAGGCCGCGGCCCGGCTCGCCGCGCTCGACCGGCAGCGCGGGGCATGGCGGAGCCGCGTCGAGAGCTTTCGTGCGGCGCGCGATCGCGTGCAACACGACGACGCGCTCACGACCGAGGCACGCGCGGCCGCGGTCGCTCGCCTGCTCGACGAATCCTTCACACCCGCGGAGCGCCGTCGCGTCGAGGCCCTCGATCGCATCGCGGCGGAGGCAACCGCCGCGACACGCTGACCGCCGCCGACGCCACGGCGCGACTGCTCGCCGGACTACCTCGGCTCGCGGCCGAAGAGGCGCCGAAAGAAGCGTACGATCGCGGCCCACATCACGCGCAGCACGAGCGGTACGATGCGAATCGCCTTCTGCTCGACCTCGGGGCGGGGCAGCGGTGGCGGGAGCAGCTCCGGGATCGTGCCCGTCGTGGTCGGCGCCCCCGGCGGTGCCGTGCTCGCCGCCGCCGCGGCCAAGGGCTCGAGGTGCGACTGCACCGCCGCCACGAACTGCAGGAACAGCTGGTGCGACACGCCCTGAATCATGCCGCGGCCGACCTGCATGATCTTGCCGGTGAGATCGACACTCGCCGTCGCGACCACCTCGGTGAGGCC
The DNA here is from genome assembly GCA_963774015.1 of uncultured delta proteobacterium. Lineage (GTDB taxonomy): Bacteria > Desulfobacterota > Binatia > UTPRO1 > UTPRO1 > UTPRO1. Next base: position 941,274 of record CAVZDH010000007.1, on the reverse strand, counting down.
CTCCGGCACCGTGCGCACCTCGGCCACCATCGATCCCTTGGCGGTACCGCCGCCGGTCTCGCGGCCCTCGGCGCTCATCGTGATCTGCCGCGCCGTCTCGTCGATGATCGTGAGGTGCACCTTGCCCTTGTAGCGCGTGGTGATCGCGCCGACCTTGATCTTCACGGTGCCGTGGAAGGTGCGGTCATCGACGACCTCGTCGAGCTCGGCGCCCGGCATGCACGGCGCCACTTGCTGCGGGTCGAGCAGGAACCGCCAGACCAGATCGATGGGAGCCCGCACTTGGAACGTCTCGGTAATGTCGATCGCCACGGCTTTCAGCCTCCTGTCACGCGCAGATACTCGGCGCGGTCGTCGATGTCCGCGAGGGGCGGACCGGCCATCGGCAGCTCGTGCACCCATTCGGGATGTTGCTCGAGGAGCACGCGCGCCCCCTGATCCCCGCTGAGCGCGGCGACCGCCGGCCACACGGCGCGGGCGAGGACGACGGGGTGTCCGGGCCGTTTCGCGCCGTCCGCGGCCGTCCACACCGGCCGCACGACCGGCGCACGGCCGCAGCGGAACGCCGCCACGACGTCGGCGATGATCCGACTCGTCACCTGCGGCTGGTCGCCCAGCAATACCAGCGCGGCCGCGGCGTCGACGCTCGCCGCTGCGACCGCGAGGCCGCAGGCGAGCGACGAGCTCTGTCCCGCGGCATGGCCCGCGTTCACGACCGCGCGCGCATTCGCGGGTAAGCGCACCGCCGCACGCACCGCATCGGCCTCGTGCCCGAGCACGAGCACGATCGCATCGAGCTCCGCGCCCGCCGCCGCATCGAGCACGTGTTGGAGGAGAGGCCGGCCGGCGAGCGGCAGGAGCTGCTTCGCCTCGCCCATGCGTCGTGACGAGCCCGCGGCCAACACCACGCCGACGACACCAGTCATCGCCCGCGCTGCCCCACCGCGCGGGCTCGGGTCGCATCGTGCACGGCGCCGTGCTCGCGGAGCGGCCGCGCGTCGCGACCGGAGCGCACCGCCAAGATCTCGGCGAGGATCGCGACCGCGATTTCCTCGGGCGTCCGGCTCCCGATGTCCAGACCGATCGGCGTTCGGATGCGCGCGAGATCACGCGCCGCCCATCCCTGCGCGAGCAGCGCCGCGGCCCGACGCTCGTGGGTCGCGAGGCTGCCCATCGCGCCGACGTAGGCCGCGCCGCCGCGCAGCGCCGCCGCGAGCACCGGGACGTCGAATTTGACGTCGTGAGTCAGGCACACGACCGCGGCGCCGGCGAGATCCAGCGCGGCGAACGCCTTCCCGGGCGGCGCGTGCAGCAACACGTCGGCGTCGGGAAACCGCTCGCGCCCGAGATACGCGCTGCGTGCATCGACCACGGTCACGTGCAAGCCGAGCTGCGTCGCCATGCGGGCGAGCACGACCGCCACATGCGATCCCCCGCTGATCACCAGCCGATCCGGCCGCGGGAACGCTTGGAGGAAGATCGTCGTCTCGCCGTCGTGGTACGGGAGCGTGAGGACGCTCACCGCCCTCGAATCGAGCATCGCGCGCGCGGCCGCGACGATCGCCGCGTCGAGGCTCGCCGTCACCGTCCCCGACACGGTGCCCTCCGGCCCGACCGCGACCTGCCGTCCGGCGAGCGCCGCGGGCGCGACCGCAACCGCGAGGACGGCGGGCGCATGCGCGGTCACCGCCGTCCGGACCACCCGCCACGCGGGCACGTCGGCAAACGGCTCGACGAAGACCTCGATCTCGGCACACGTGAGACCGACCGCGAGCTCCGAATCGTCGGCGATCCCGTAGCGCGCGAGCGCCGGGGCGCCCGCCGCCAGCACCGCCTGCGCCCGGGTCACGATGTCGGCCTCGACGCAGCCGCCGCTCACCGAGCCGAACATGCGACCGTCCTCCGCGATCAGCATGCGCGCCCCCGGCAGCCGGGGCGCCGAGCCGTGCACCTGCACCAAGGTCGCGAGGGCGATCGCCCGCGTTTCGCCGCGCCAGCGATCGAGGACGTCGAAGAGCTCCCGCATGCGCCTAGCCCGGATTCTTCATGAATCGTCGTCGCGAAAGCGACGAGCGGGCGTCAGATCGGGCCGCGCGGAGACCCGAACGACGCAGGCATAGTTCGACACTATGTCGAGGAGTGAGGGGCGAGCCCGGCCCGAGATGACGTGCGATCGGCGCTTGCAGGAGACGATTCATGAAGAGTCCGGGCTAGCGCCGCGCGCCGCTCCGTTCCGCGAGCGCGGCCGTCGCGACGAGCTCCTCGAGGTGGCGATCGTCCCAAAACGACAACTGGAGCTGCTTCGCGCGGCGGAAGAACAGCTGGATGTCGTACTCGAGGGTGAACCCGATGCCGCCGTGCACCTGCTGCGCCATCGCCGTCACGTCGCGATACGTGCGGCACGCGAAGAGCTTCGCCATCGGAGCCAACTTGGCGATCGGACGTCCGGTCGCGAGTGCCCACGCCGCCTCGTGCACGAGGGTGCGTGCCGCCGTCGACCAGCGTCGTCGCATCCGCGAGGTAATGCGCGATCGCTTGGAACGCCCCGAGCGGCTTGTCGAACTGATGGCGCGTCTTCGCGTAATCGACCGTGATCTCGAGGGCACGCTCGACGCCGCCCATGGCCTGCGCCGCGAGCAGGATGATGCCGTCGTGCATCACCTCGTCCCAGAGCGCCCACCCCCCGCCCGCGGCACCGACGCGCTCGGCGGCGGCGACCGGCACGTCGCGGAACGCGACCTCGTATTGCGTGTCGGAGGCCACGCTGTGCTGCTGCGTCAGCGTAACGCCCGGCGCGCCGGGATCGACCAGGAAGAGATCGACGTCGGCGGCCCCGCTCCCGCTCCGCGCCAGCACCAACAGCCGCGTCGCCGCCTTCGCGAACAGCACGTGCCGCTTGATGCCCTCGAGCTTCAGCGTGCCCCCGCTTCCGCTCGCCGCCAGCCGGATGCCGGCCGGGCCGTAGCCGCCGCGCGGCTCGAGCCACGCCGGTGTCACGATCACCTCGCCGGCGGCGATCTTCGGCAGCCACGTCCGCTTCTGTGCCTCGGTCCCTCCCTTGGCGATGGCACCAGCCGAAAGAATCGCCGAAACGAAATGCGGCGACGGTGCCAAGGCGCGCCCGAGCTCCTCGTAGACGATCATCGCCTCGAGCGCCGACTGTCCGCCGCCCCCATACGCCTCCGGCAGCGTGAGGCCCGTGACGCCGAGCTCGCCGAGCTGCTTCCAGAGCGGCGCCGGGAAGCCGATCGGGTCGTCCTCCATCCGTCGTACGATCTCGATCGGCGAATGCTCGGCGCAGAGGCCGCGGACGGTGTCGCGGAGCATCTGTTGTTCTTCGGTGAAATCGAGATCCATGCGATTGTCGCCCCGGGCGCTCGGCGGCTTCGCCGCCGATGCTCCGCTGGGCCGCGTTCCCGAGGGTCAACCCCGAGCGCGCGCTCCTTTCTTTACGATCATGCCACGACGCCGTCGCGACGGAGCTCGGCGATCTCCGCGGCGGTGAAGCCGGCGCCCGCGAGCAGCGCGTCGGTGTCGGTCCGCGTGGCATCCGGAACGCCCTACGCCGAGCGCGCTGCGGTCGATCCCGCCAACACCGGCGCGAGCTGTCGGAAGCGGCCGTGCGTGGGATGCTCGGCCTCGACGAACACGCGCCGGTGCGGCATGCTGCGCATCGCCGGGAGCTCCTCGATCGAGCACACCGGCGCGACGCAGGTATCGCGGCCGGCGAGCGCCGCGACCCATTCGTCGCGGTCGCGCGTCGCGAGCACGCGGCGAAGATCGGCACGGATCTCGTCCTGGGCATCGTCGTCGCGCTGGTGCTTCGTCCACTGCGGCAGCTCGAGCGCCGGCAGAGATTGGCCCAGAACGCCGGCTCGATGGCGGCGACTGCCAGCCATTTGCCGTCGCGCGCCGGGTAGGTGTCGTAGCAGGCGTAGCGGCCGGTCAGCATATCGTCGCCCGGCGCCGGTACCCGGCCGGTCGCCAGGTGCTCGTCGATCGTGAGGCGACATGAACACCAGCACGCCCTCGGCGACCGCGACGTCGAGGTACGCGCCCGCCCCGTGCCGGCGCGGCGTGGACCAGCGCGGCGAGGATGGCGATCGCGGCGTGCATCCCGCCGCCGGCGCTGTCGGCGACCGTGGCGCCGGGGAGCGCGGGTCCGCCGTCGGCGCGCCGGCCGCTCAATGCAAGGAAGCCGCCGACGGCGAGATAGTTGAGGTCGTGACCGGCCCATTGTCGCCTGCGGGCCGCCCTGGCCGTAGCCGCTCGTCGAGCAGTAGACGATGCGCGGGTTGACGCGCCGCACGTCGTCGTAGCCGATGCCCAGCCGGCCGACGACGCCGGGGCGGAAGCTTTCGATGATGACATCGGCGCTGGTGGCCAGGCGCAGAAACGCGGCCTTGCCGCGCGGCGGCTTGATGTCGATCTGCACCCGCTTCATGCCGCGGTTGGCGCTGTAGGCGTAGTACGGCGGCTGGATCTGCACGCCGCCTTCGCGGCGGCGCGCCCACCTTGACGACCATTGCGCCGTAATCAGCGAGGATGCGCGAGCAGCGCGCCGCCGGTCCGACGCTCGACAGGTCGAGCACGGTGACGCCGGCGAGGTAGCGGGAACCAGCCATGCGTCTGTCCGTCGGATCAGAAATTCGGCGGCAGGCCGAGCTTGCGGCGGGCGATGATGTTCTTCTGCACCTCCGAGGTGCCGCCGCCGATGGTGTCGATCACCGTGTAGCGGTAGGTCAGCTCGGCGCGGCCGCGCATCGGCGCGTCCGCCGTGTTGACCCGCAGCTGCGCGCCGGGGCCGGCGATGTCCAGGGCGGCGTTGGCGACGCGCTTCGACAGCTCGGTGGCGTACAGCTTGTACTGCGACGCTTCCGCCGTCGGCGCGGCGCCGCCTTGCATCGACTTGGCGACGAAGCGCAGGCCGAGCACGCGCGCCACCTCGGTCTGCGGCACCAGCTGTGCAATGCGCTGGCGGATCACCGGATCGTCGCGCAGCGGCATGCCGTCGCGCTCTTCGGTCGCCACGTAGGTGCACAGCTCTTCCATGCGCTGCTCGATCGGCGAGAAGGTGAACATGGTGAAGCGCTCGAGGTCGAGCGCCTCGGAGATGTACTGGAATCCCTTGTTCAGCTCGCCGACGCGGTACTCGTCGCCGACGTAGACGTTGTCGAAGAAGACCGAGTTGGTGATCTCGTCGCCGATGGTGGGCATGGGCTGCACGGTCATGCCGGGCGTGTCCATCGGCAGCAGGAAGAGGGTGATGCCGCGGTGCTTGTTGCGTCGGGGTCGGTGCGCGCGCCGAGCCAGTACCAATCGGCGAAGTGCGCCGAGGTGGTGAAGATCTTCTGGCCGTTCAGCCGCCAGCCGTCGCCGTCGCGCGTCGCCTTCAACGCCATCGCCGCCGCGTCGGAGCCGGCCTCCGGCTCGCTGTAGCCGACCGCGAACTGGACCTCGTTGTGCAGGATCTTCGGCAGGAACTCGTGCTTCAGCTTCTCGCTGCCGTGACGAATCAGCGTCTTGCCGACGATGCCGACGCCTTTGCCGATCTGCGGCGCGCCGCGGCGCGCCAGCGCTCGTTGAGCAGGTACTCGTAGACCCCACTGATGTCCGCTGCCGCCGTACTCCTTCGGCCAGCTCATGCCGAGCCAGCCGCGCTCGCCGCACTTCGTCATGAACGCGCGGCGCTTCGGCGTGTCGACAGATCTGCGCCATGTTCTCGCGCGCGACGTCCATCACTTCCGGGTCGCGGTTGGCCTCGATGAAGCGCTCGACCTTCGCAACGAATTCCTGCTCGGCCGTGGAAAACTCGAAATCCATGGATCTCCTCCGACTAGTCAGCGAGCGTCCAGCACGGGAGGATGGTTCCCGCCTGGTCGTGGAAGCGCAACCGCACGCGCCGTCCGATCCTGACGCCTTCGGCGCTGCCGTCGGTCCGACATACCCGACCCGCGTCGTCGACGAGATACCCCAAGAGACGCACGCCCTCGTCGAGCGTGACCAGCAGCACGACGAACGGGACGAGCGCCGCGAACGCGGGGAGCGTCGGTGGCCGAAGCACGGTCCACGACGCGACGACGCCGTCGCCGGAGACCTGCGTCCACGTCGGGCCCGGCGTCTGACACGACGAGCAGATCGGCCGCGGCTGCCACAGCCACCTCCCGCAGTTGCCGCAGCGCTGAACGAGGAGCTCGCCGCGCTTGCACCCGTCCCAGAAGGGCTGCGTGTCCTCGTCGACGACCGGAATCGGGAATCCCGCGCTCGCGTCGGCGCCGCTCACCACGGCTCCTTCGAGAACACGATCGCGCCCGTCGGGACGACGTTGCCGCTCGTGACCAGCGAGTGCCGGACGTTCGGCGCCTGCGTCGTCGACGTGCCGCGCACCTGGCGCACGCCCTCGACGAGCAGGTTGAACCCGTGCACGTAGGCCTCCGAGAGGCCGCCGCCGCTGGTGTTGTAGAGCGGACACGCGCGCGACTGGATGTAGGCGGGGCCTTCGCCTTCGCCGCAGAACCCGTACTCCTCGAAACCGAGTGGAATCTGCGGCGTGAAGGCGTCGTAGAACTGCACCACGTCGATGTCCTTGGGGACGAGGCCGGTGTTCCGCCACAGCTCCGGCGCCACGTAGCGCGACGGCGTCACGCCGAGCTCGTCGCCGTAGTAGAACGTCATCGCCGTCATCTCCGGCCCCGAGCCCATGCCGAAGCCCGTGACGTAGGCGGGCACGACGTCGAGATCGGCCGCGCGCTCGGCGCTCGTCAGCACCATGCCGATCGCCGCGTCGGTCTCGAGGCAGCAGTCGAACAACCGGAGCGGGTCGGCGATCAGCCGCGAGCTCAGGTAGTCGTCCATCGTCATCGGCTTCTGCATGAGCGCGGCGGGATTCCGGCGCGCGTGCGCCCGCTGCGTGACGGCGACGCGTCCGAGATCCTCGGGCTTCCAGCCGTATTTCTCGATCCAGAAGCGCGTGTGCAGCGCCATCCCATCGACGGGACGCACGATGTGATACGGCCGCTCGAACTGGTCTTGGCCGACCGCGTGCAGCTGGCTCACCCATGGACGCCCACCCGAGGAGCGATTGCGGGCGCGCCACACCACGACGACGTCGGCGAGGTCGTTCTCGATCGCGAGCGCGGCGTGCGCGACCGTCGGCGCGCCCGCGCCGCCGCCGTAGTCGACCTCGCCGAACGCGCGCAGGTTGCGCACCCCGAGAATGCGCGCCATCTCCATTTCGGTGGTGTTCTCCCACACGAAGCGGAACATCGCGTCCACGTCGGCGACGGCGAGCCCCGCGTCGGCGAGGGCGCCGAGTATCGCGAGGCCGCCCGCGTGCCGCTCGGTCATGCCGATGTTCTTCGAGAACGGCAGCGCGTGGATGCCGACGACGGCCGCCTGGCGGTGGCGTGCGACACGGGCCGGTCGGGTCATGACACGAAGCTCGGACGTGGGTGCATGCGATCGATTTGAAAAGCGAGTTCGATCGAGTCTAGAGTCGACTCGATGTTTGGAGCCTACTCCAAGTCGGAGGGAAGCGGCAAGCGCGCGGCCGCCCGCACCCCCGTGGGCGCACCGTTCCGGGTCGCGGCCGGCTATGCGCACACGCTCGTGACGTCGCTGGGTCACGTCGCACCCGACGCGCTCGGCGATCTCGACGACGTCCACCCTGCGCTGGCCTCGGCCGCCGCCGGTCTCAGCAGCCTCACCGGCCTCGCCGACGGTCCGCCGGTCTCGACCCCGGGCCACCTCGCGGCCTGCGCTCGCGGCACGATCGCGGCCTTCCGCGCCCTCGCGGGTCCGTCCGCGGCCGCCGCGCTCCGCACCCTCGATGGCGCCGCGCTGCTCGGCGAGCGCGCCGCGCTGCTCGCGCTCGGCCGCCGCGGCACGACGTCGGCCGGCGGGCATTGCCGCCTCGTGCCTGCGCGCGACGGATGGCTCGCCGTCAACCTGCCGCGGCCCGACGACCTCGCCCTCGTCCCCGCCTGGCTCGAGTGCACGCCCGCCGCGGCGCCGTGGGACGCGATCCTCGACGTCGCCGCAGCGCGGCCGGTCGCCCTGCTCGTTGCGCGCGCGCGCCTGCTCGGCCTCGCCGCCGCGGCCGCCGGGCCGCCGGCGAGCATCCCGCCGCCGTGGGTCCGCGTCGCCGCCCGCGGCCGCCGCGTCGCACCCGCTGCGGGTCGCGCCCCGCTCGTGCTGGATCTCTCGACGCTCTGGGCCGGCCCGCTCGCGGCGCATCTCCTCGCGCTCGCCGGCGCCCGTGTCATCACGGTCGAAAGCACCGCACGTCCCGACGGGACACGTCGCGGCTCCGCACCCTTCTTCGATCTGCTCCATGCCGGCACGGAGAGCGTGGCGGTGGATTTCAGGAGCGCGGCGGATCGACGCGCACTCGTCGCGCTCATGGCGCGGGCCGACCTCGTGATCGAGAGTGCGCGCCCGCGCGCGATGCTTCAGCTCGGCATCGATCCGTCGGCGCTCGTACGCGCGCGTCCCGGGCTCACCTGGATCAGCATCACGGCGTACGGGCGGCGCGGTCCTGCCGCCCGATGGATCGGCTTCGGCGACGACGCGGCCACCGCAGCCGGCTTCGCGCATGCGACCGGACGGCTCGCGGCGAGCGACGCGCCGCTCTTCTGCGGCGACGCCATCGCCGACCCCTTGACCGGCATGCACGCGGCCGTCGCGGCGCTCGCAGGGTACCGCCGCGGCGGCGGCGTGCTGCTCGCGCTCGCGCTCCGCGACGTCGCCGCGCATGCGCTCGCGTTCGGACCCGTCGCGACGCCCGCATCCATCGAGCATCGCCGCGACGCCGACGGCACGTCCAGGTGGGAGGCCGTTGCCGACGGCGTCCGGCAAGCCGTGTTGGCGCCGTGCGCTCGTCCGCCGCGCGGGGTCGCGCGCCCGCTCGGCGCCGACACCGACGCGCTCTTCCGGGAGCTGCATGTCCGCTAGCCCGCATTTCTCACCAGGTCCACGTCGCGAGAGCGTCAAGCGTGCGTCAGATCGGGCCGAACGCAGCGTCGAGCGACGCAGGCGGACTGGACAGTCCGTCGAGGAGCGAGGCGCGAGTACGGCCCGAGATGGCGTGCGATTGGCGCTCGCAGCAGGGATCTGGTGAGAAATGCGGGCTAGCGACGCCCGTCCGCGCCGTGATCTCGGCACCGCCGCCGCCGTGCGGTCGCCACGGACCGTGGCGGCATGGGACGACGAGGCGGACGTGATCGTCGTCGGCTTCGGCGGCGCCGGGGCATGCGCGGCGCTCGAAGCCAGCGCCGCTGGCGCCGAGGTACTCTTGCTCGAACGGATGGGAGGCGGCGGGGGCACGACGGCGCTTTCGACCGGTCAGATCTATCTCGGCGGCGGCACCGCGATCCAAAAGGCCTGCGGCTTCGACGACTCGCCGGAGGAGATGTGCACGTATCTTCTCGCCGCGTGCGGGCCGGGGGCCGACGAGGCGAAGATCCGCCTCTTCTCCGCCCAGAGCGTCGCCCACTTCGACTGGCTCGTGGCGCACGGCGTGCCGTTCAAGGCGTCGTTCTACGGCGAGGGCTCCTACACGCCGACCGACGATTGTCTGAGCTACTCCGGAAGCGAGCTCGCGTGGCCCTATCGCGACCTCGCGCATCCGGCGCCGCGCGGCCACACGGTGCAGCAGGACGGCATCGAGGCCGGCGGCCGTCTGATGCGGGCCCTCGTGGCCGCGGTCGCGGCGACGCCCGTGCGCGTGCAGAGCGACACGCTCGTCGAGACGCTCGTCCTCGACGACGCGCGCCGCGTCGTGGGTGTCGTCGCGAAGGTGGACGGCAGCGAGCGCTGCTACGGAGCCCGGCGCGGCGTAGTGCTCACGGCCGGCGGCTTCATCAACAACCGGGCGATGGTCGAGCGCTACGCCCCCCTGCTCCGGAAGTGCCGCTTCCGCGCGGCGAGCGACGGGGACGACGGTCGCGGCATCCGCATGGGCATGGGCGCGGGCGGCGCGGCGATCCGCATGGACGTCGGATGCATCGTGCTTCCGTTCACGGTTCCGAAGGGCTTGCTGCGTGGCATTTTCGTCAATCGCCGCGGCCAACGCTTCGTCAACGAGGACGCTTACCAGACCGTCGTCGGGGAGCGCGCCTTGCTGCACGAGAACGGCGAGGTGTTCCTGATCCTCGACCACGCGATCTTCGAGCGGCCCTTCCCGCCGACGGAGCTCGCGGCGGTGGAAGACACGATCGCCGACCTCGAACGCGCGCTCGGCTGCCCGACCGGCAGCCTGCAGCACACCGTCGCCTACTACAACGAGCACGCCGCGCGCGGCGACGATCCGCTCTTCCACAAAGCGGCTGATCATCTCGTGCCGCTCGCGACGCCGCCGTTCGCGGCGCTCGACTACCGCACGGACGCGGCGCTCTACACCGTCTTCACCCTCGGCGGGCTCCACACCAACGTCGACGGCCAGGTGCTCACGCCCGACGGCACGATCGTCCCGGGACTCTATGCCGCGGGCCGCACCACCTCCGGGCTCGCCGCCCAAGGCTACAGCAGCGGCCTCTCGATCGCCGACGCCACGTTCTTCGGCCGCCGCGCCGGCACCGCCGCCGCGGCCGACCGCTCGGGACGCTCTGCATAGGTGGCTCCGGGTCAGGCAGCGCGATCCCCCTGCGCCGAGCTCCCGCGCCTCGATGCGACGGAAGCTCCGCGAGGGAAGCCGCGCCGGAGCGCGTCAGCCGTGGTCGCGCGCCACGCGGCGCAAGCGGAGCATGCCGTCGCGGCCTGCGAGCATTGCGGTGCGCGAGCACGGCCACGGATGGCGCGCTCTGCTGCGAGCGCGGCCGGCTTTCACCGTGAAATTTCCGTCACGGCGAGGCGCGTTCAGCGCCTCAGGTACCGCAGTGGAGCTCGCCTCGCTCGACCACGGTGTCGACGAGCCCGAGGGCAAGCGCGCTCCGGGCATCCAGCCGACGCCCCGTGAGCGCGAGCTCCGCGGTGCGCTGGCGTCCGATCCGCCGCGGCAAGCTCACCGTGCCGCCCGCGCCGGGAATGAGACCCATGGCGACCTCCGGGAGCGCGAAGAATGCGTCGGTGCTCGCCACGAGGGTACGGGCGAACGCGGCGAGCTCGACGCCGGCGCCGATGCATGCCCCCTGGACCTCGACGCGGACGCGCTCCGCCAGCGCGGCCAGGAGCCGCGCCGGGCTCCGCGTCGTTCGCACCAGGTGCGCCGTCGTCGGATCCGCGCGGCTCCCGAACTCGTCGAGATCACCGCCGCTGCAAAACGACGGTCCCTCTCCGCGCAGCACGACGCGCGACGCGTCGGCCGCCGCCGCCGTCAACGCCGCGACCAGCTCGTCGCGCATGCGCGCCGAGAACGCGTTGTGCCGCGCGGGCCGCGCGAGCGTGAGGAGCAACGTCTCGCCCTCGAGCTCCATGGTGACCGTTCGCTCCTCGGTCGTCGCGGGCGACGCCGACGGCTCGCGCGTCGCGAGCCAGCGCGCGTGCTCGGGCCCCGCCTGCAACGTCGCGTACGCGAGCGACTCGACGACGAGCGCGTCGGCCGTCGACAGCGTCGCGCTCGCCCGCAACGTCTGCACGAGGGTCGCGGCGGCGAAGGGCGCACCCGCGATGCCCGCGAGCACCCGGGCGAGCGCGTCGTCGGTCGCGACCACCACGTCGAACGCGTCGCGCAGCGGATGCAGGACCGGCGCCAGCGCCGGCGGCGCCACCGCGATCGTCGGACAAGGTACCGTGGCGAGGGCCGCCCCCGCCCGCGCCAGCGACGCCTCCCGCGGCAGCGCGCCGGCCCACCGCAGGTCGATCGCCAGCGCGGACGTGCCGAGCAGCGCCGACCATGCTTCGGAGCCGTACGGCGACGACAGCCGCTCGATCGCCTCGTCGAGCTCGAGGCATCGCCGCGCTGTCGCCGGGCTTACGACGTCGTCCTCGCGAGCTCGTCGCGGAGCTTCCGGCGCAAGAGCTTCCCGGTCTCGTTGTAGGGAAGCTCGTCGCGAAACGCGACGAGCGCCGGCGCGCGCGACGAGCGCAATCGGGCCTTCACCCACTCGCGCAGCTCGTCGGCGCTCACGGTGCGCCCGGAATGCCGTACGATCACCGCCGCCACCGCCTCGCCCCACTGCTCGTCGGCAACGCCGACCACTGCGCAATCCGCGACCGCGGGATGCGTCAGCAGCACCTCTTCGATTTCCCCCGGCGAGAGATTCTCACCCCCGCGTACGATCACGTCGTCGATGCGGCCCTCCAGAAACAGATAGCCGTCGGCATCGAGCGATCCGGCGTCGCGGGTGGGAAACCACCCGTCCGACGTCATGCGCGAGGCGAGCCCGAGATATTCCCCCGACACCTGCTCGCCGCGCACGTGGATCTCGCCGGACGCACCGACCGCGCACGGTCGCCCCTCCTCGTCCCACACCTCGACCTCGACGCTCGGCAACGCTCGGCCTACGGAGACCAGCCGCCGGCGCACCGCGGGGTCGGCACTCGCCGCGGCCGCGCGATGATCGTCGGGTCCGAGCACGCAGATCGTCGAGCTCGTCTCGGTGAGCCCGTACGCATTGGTAAACGCCGTCGCGGGCATGAGCTCCATCGCGCGCTCGATCACCGGTTGCGGCATCTTGCCGCCGCCGTAGGAAATCGCCCGGAGCTGCGGCAGCGTCCCGCCGTCGCGCACCAGCACGTCGACGATCCGAGTCAACATGGTCGGCACGACGAACGCGTGCGTGACGCGTTCGTCGCGCGCCGTCGCCACCCACTGCGCGGCGTCGAAGCTCGCCAGCTGCACGACGCGCCGACCCGAGTAGACCGAGCTCAGAATCGCCGCCATGCCGGCGATGTGGTAGGGCGGAACGCTCACCAGCGCCGCGTCGTCCTCGGCCGCCGCGCCGAACTCGACCGAACCGAAGATGTACGAGACCAGGTGCTTTTGACGAAGCACCGCCGCCTTCGGCGCGCCGGTCGTGCCGCTCGTGAAGAGCAGGATGCCGATGGCGTCGGCGTCCATCGCCCAGTCCGACGCCGGCGCCGCGCCGGCCCGCGCCGCCTCGAGAAAGGCCTCGCGCGCAGCCACCGTCCGTACCGCCCTCGCCAGCCCCGCCGCCCGCGCGGCGTCGGTCACCAAATAGGCGGGCGCGATCGATCCGAGCAGCGCGTCGAGCTCCGCACCCGTCAGGCGATAGTTGAGCGGCACGAACGGCACCCCCGCCCACGCCGCCGCGAACAGCCCGATCGGCACCGCGAGGCTGTTGACGTCGAGCACGGCGAGCCGCTCAGCACCAGTGCCTCTGACCGCGTGCGCCGCCGCACCGGCGGCCGCAAAGAGCTCGCCATAGGTGAGGCGCGCACCGCCGTTTTGAATGGCGACCCGATCGCCGAAGCCCTCGGTCGCCATCTCGAGCAACATCATCAGATTCATGGAACCGTCTCGCGCGTCGAGGAAGGATCTAGTCCGAGGACGGAAGCGGCTTCGCTTCCTTGAGCACGAGCGGCGTCCCGGCGACGGCGAGCGAGCCTTTCCCCGGCTTCGTGCAGAGCAGCTCGAGGTCGCCCGCTGGACTCACGTAGCGCTTGCCGAGCGTGGTGCCGTTCGACGCGGCGGGATCGAGTGCGGCGCCGGCGGGCGCCGTCTCGCCGGCGGCGAGCATCGCGGCGCCGCCGCATTGCACCTCGGCGCCGCCCGCGGGGGCGGCGATGACGATCACTTCGGTCGTACAAACGGCGCTCTTGAGCCGAGCACCTGCTTTCAGTTGAGCCATGCGGCCTCCTCTAACCCAACCCTCGCGACGCTTTCAAACGCCGAGCGCGCGCGCGAGCGTGCGCCACGGCAAGGTAGCGCACCCGACGCGCACGGGATGGCGATGCACGTCGGCGAACGCCGCGAGCTCGCCGATCGGCGCTGCGGCGTCGAAGCCGGCGTCGCTGCCCGTCGCGCAGAGCGTCTCGATCGCAGCGATCAGACGTGCCGCGGCCTCGACGGTGACACCTGCGAGGCGTTCGCTCATGACCGACGCGGCGGCCGTCGCGACCACGCAGCTCTCGCCCGTGAACCGCACGGCCGCGACCACGCCGCCGCGGCACGCGACCTCCACGCGGATGCTGTCGCCACAGAGCGGATTGTCGCCGTCGGCGCGGTGCGTCGCGTCGGCGAGGTGTCCGACGTTCCGGGGATGTTTGCCGTGCGCAAGCACGACGGCGCGATAGAGATCGCCGACCGCCGTCATGCGTCGAAGAGGGCGCGCACGGCCGCGAGCCCGGCCACCAGACGATCGACGTCCGCGCGGGTGTTGTAGAGTGCGAACGACGCGCGCACGGTCGCGCCGACGCCGAACCGCCGCAGGATCGGCTGCGCGCAGTGGTGGCCGGCGCGCACGGCGATGCCGTGCTCGTCCAGCACCGTGGCGACGTCGTGCGGGTGGATCCCCGCGAGCACGAACGAGTGACCGCCGAGCTTGTCCGGTGCCGAGCCGATCATGCGAAGGCCCGGCACGTCGGCGAGCGCCTCGCCCGCGTACGCGAGGACGTCGCGCTCGTGGGCCGCGACCCCGGCACGATCGAGCCCGTCCAGATATCCGATCGCCGCCCCGAGCCCGACCGCCGCGGCGATCGGAGGCGTCCCCGCCTCGAACCGCCGCGGCGGGGCCTCGTAGACGACGTCGTCCCACGCCACCGAGCGCACCATCTCGCCCCCGCCCTGCCACGGCGGCATGGCGGCGAGGAGATCGGCACGACCCCAGAGGACGCCGATCCCGGTCGGTCCGTAGAGCTTGTGTCCCGAAAACGCGTAGAAATCGCATCCCAGCGCACCGACGTCGACCGCCACGTGCGCGACCGCCTGGGCGCCGTCGACGACCACGACGGCACCGTGGCGATGCGCGAGCGCGGCCAGCTCCGCGATCGGGTTCGCCGTGCCGAGGGCGTTCGACACGTGCGCCAAGGCGACGATCTTCGTCCGCCCCGAGAGCCGGGCCGCAAACGCATCGCGGTCCAGTGAGCCGCGCTCGTCGACCGGCGCGACCCGTAGCCTGGCGCCGGTCGCGCGGCAGAGCATCTGCCACGGGACGATGTTGGCGTGGTGCTCCATCTCGGAGACCAGCACCTCGTCGCCCACGCCGACCCGCGTTCGTCCGAAGCTCTGCGCGACCAAATTCAACGCCTCGGTCGTGCCGCGCGTGAACACGATCTCGTCCGCCGCGGCGCCCAGAAAAGCCGCCACTACGCCCCGCGCGCCCTCGTACGCCGCGCTGGCGCGCACGCCGAGCGTGTGGACCCCGCGGTGCACGTTGCCGTTGGCACGCACGTAGTGCGCGCGCAACGCCGCGAGGACGGCGCGCGGCTTCTGTGTCGTCGCGGCATTGTCGAGGTACACGAGCCCGCGGCCGTGCAGGCGTCGAAGGAGCGCCGGAAAGTCGGCCCGGCGCGCGTCGGCATCGAACGCGTCGCCCGCACGCGCGAGCGTCCGCGAGTCGACGGCTGGCGCGAGCGGCGCCCCGATGTCCCGCGCGCGAGCCGACGTCACAGGCGCGTTCTCGGCCACCCCTCGCGGGTTGTCAACGCGCCGCCAGCGAATCCCGCCCGGCGCCGAGCACGCGATCGCGACGCCGAGGCCACCCGCGACGCCGCTTTCGGCTTGCAGCCCGAGTCGCCGGCGGCATAGGAGGTCCGCCATGCCGTCCGCCCACACGATTCCCGCCCTGGTCGCGTCGTCCGCCGCGCGCTTCGCCGATCGCGCCGCCATCGAGGACGGCGACGTGACGCTGAGCTTTCACGAGCTCGCCGCTGCCGCGGAGTGCGCCGCCCGCGGCTTCATCGCGGCCGGCGTCGCCCCCGGCGATCGCGTCGCGGTCTGGGCTCCCAACCTTCACCAGTGGGTCGTCGCCGCGCTCGGCATCCAGAGCGCGGGGGGCGTCCTCGTCCCGCTCAACACGCGCATGAAGGGTGGTGAGGTCGGCTACATCCTCGCCAAGAGCCGGGCGCGGCTCCTGTGCACGGTCGAGGAGTTTCTCGGCAACCGCTACGTCGAGCTCTTGCGCGCTGCCTGCGGCGGCCCGACCCCCGCGCATCCCGTCGCCGAGCTTCCGGATCTCGAACGGATCGTCCTGCTGCGCGGAACCGCGCCGCGGTGCACGACGTGGGAGGAGCTCGTCGCCGAGGGCGCCGCCGTCTCGGCGACGACCGCGGCGGATCGGGCGCGGTCCGTGCGCGCGGACGATCTCGCCGACATCCTGTTCACGTCGGGGACGACCGGCAAGCCGAAGGGCGTGATGTGCACTCACGAGCAGAACCTCCGCTGCTTCGAGGTATGGAGCGACGTCGTCGGCCTCCGCGCCGACGATCGCTACCTCATCGTGAATCCCTACTTCCACAGCTTCGGCTACAAGGCCGGGTGGCTCGCCTGCTTGCTCCGCGGTGCCGTCGACCTGCCGCATCCGGTCTTCGACGTGCCCGCGGTGCTGGCGCGGATCGCGCGCGACCGCGTGAGCGTGCTGCCGGGACCGCCGACGCTCTATCAGATGATCCTCGCCCATCCCGATCGCGCGCGCTTCGATCTCTCGTCGCTCCGCCTCGCGGTGACGGGAGCGGCGTCGATACCCGTCGAGCTCATCCACCGGATGCGCCGCGAGCTGCGGTTCGAGACCATCGTCACCGCCTACGGCCTCACCGAGTCGACCGGCGTCGTCACGATGTGCCGCCCCGACGACGACCCGGCGACGATCGCGACCACGTCCGGGCGGGCGATCCCCGACGTCGAGGTGCGCTGCGTGGACGCCGCCGGCGACGAGGTTCCGCGCGGCAGCGCCGGCGAGGTCGTCGTCCGCGGCTACAACGTGATGCGAGGCTATTTCGACGACCCCGCGGCGACCGCCGAGGCGATCGACGCGGACGGCTGGCTCCATACCGGCGACATCGGCGTCATGGACCCGCGCGGATACTTGCGCATCACCGACCGCCTGAAGGACATGTTCATCACGGGAGGCTTCAACTGCTATCCCGCCGAGATCGAGAGCCTGATGCTCGCCTGTCCCGGCATCGCTCAGGTCGCCGTGATCGGGATGCCCGACGAGCGGCTCGGCGAGGTCGCGATGGCGTTCGTCGTCCCCACGGCCGGCGACCCGCCGACCGCGGAGGCGATCATCGCCTGGTGCCGCGAGCACATGGCGAATTACAAGGTCCCTCGCCGTGTCGCGATCGTCGATGCGCTCCCCGTGAACGCCACGGGCAAAGTGACGAAGTTCGTGCTGCGCGAGCACCCCGCGGCGCGCTGAAACCGTCGGGCCACCCCCGTAGCCGCCGCAACTTTGCCCGCGTATCGTGGGTTGAGAGCCCAAAAGCGGCAAGGAGACTACCCATGCGGCGAGCCCTTCTCACGACCATCCTCGCGATCACGATGATCGCGGCTTTCCCGCCCGGCGCATTCGCGCAGCGTGGCCCCGGCGGCGCCCGCGGAGGCGGGGGCGGCGGATTTCATGGCGGGGGCGGCGGCGTCCGTGGAGGCGGTGGATTTCACGGAGGCGGCGGTCCGCGCGGCATGAGCGCCCCCCGTGGCGGCACGGCTGGCGGAGGAAACTGGCACGGCGGCGGCACTGCGCGGCGGCGGCACATCGCGCGGCGGCGGCGGTTGGCAAGGTGGGCACGGCAGTTGGCGCGGCGGCGACTGGAACGGCGGCCACGGCAGTGGGTGGCACGGCGACCATCACGGATGGCACGGCCATGGCGGCGCCGACATATATTTCGGCGTCGGCCCATGGTGGCCGTATTGGTCCTACCCCTACGGCTACGCGTACCCCTACCCCTACTATCCCTACCCCTCGTACGCGTACCCCGCGTATCCCGACGACAACCCCGACGAAGACCAAGTCTACGTCGAGCCTCCCTCGGAGAGCCGCCCGCAAAGCGGCGAGCGCCCCGAGGGCTACTGGTACTACTGCGCGAGCAAGCACGGCTATTACCCGCGCATCGCCGAATGTCCGGAGGAATGGATCAAGGTTCCGCCGACGGGGAGCGACCGATGACACGTCGAGGATGGATGGTGGCCGCGGCGGGCGTGCTCACGCTCGCAGGATGCGTGCACGTACCCGCCGGTCCGAACGTCATGGCGATGCCCGGACGCGGCAAGAGCTTCGAGGCCTTCGACTACGACGACCGCGTGTGTCGCGACTATGCCGCGTCGCGCGTCGCGCCCGATACGCGCCGCGCGAACGACAGCGCCGTCACGGGCGCGGCCGTCGGCACCGCGCTCGGCGCGGCGACGGGCGCCGCCATCGGTGCGGCCGCGGGCGATCCGGCCACGGGCGCCGCGGTCGGCGCCGGAGTCGGGCTCCTCGGCGGCAGCGCGGCCGCCGCCGACGAAACCAACTACGGCCGCTGGTCGATCCAGCGCCGCTATGACGCCGCGTACACGCAGTGCATGTACGCCAAGGGCAACCGCGTTCCCGTGCCCGCGAGCTCGGGACCCGCCGCGGTGTATCGCATGCCGCCACCGCCTCGCAGAGATCTGCCGCCACCACCGCCGGGCCGCCCACCGCTGCCGCCACCGAGCGGCGACTACTGACGCGCGTCCGCGCGCGCACCACGGTGCGCGCGCGGGCAACCATCGTCCCACGCACACGCTCGGCCGCTCGCGCGTTGCATCGCGGAAGCGATTCCTGCATAGTGCGCGCGTTTCTTAGAACATGTTTCATTTTTGGCGGCGCCCCGCTTTTCGACCCGCCGCACACGAACGAGACCACCAAGCGATGCATCTCGACTTCACCCCGGAGCAGCACGCGCTCCGCCGCCAGATCCGCGACTACTACCGGACGCTCTTCACGCCCGACCTGCGCACCGCCCTCGACGCCGAGATCCAGGAATGCGGCGGACCCGTGTATCGCGAGGTCGTACGCCGGATGGGCGCCGACGGCTGGCTCGGCATCGGATGGCCCACGGAGTACGGGGGCCAAGGTCGCACGGCGCTCGAGCAATTCATCTTCTGGGACGAGACGTATCGCGCGCGCGCACCGCTCCCGGTGATCGCGATCAACACGATCGGGCCGACCATCATGCAGTTCGGCACCGCGGCGCAGAAGAACGACCTCCTGCCGCGCATCCTGCGAGGCCAGCTGCATTTCGGCGTCGGGTACACCGAGCCCGGGGCGGGCACCGATCTCGCGTCGCTCACGACGCGTGCCGTCCGCGACGGCGACGATTACGTCATCGACGGCCAGAAGATCTTCACCACCCACGCGCACGACGCCGACTACATCTGGCTGGCCGCGCGCACCGATCCCGACGCGCCGAAGCACAAAGGCATCTCGATCATCCTGGTCCCGACCGACACGCCGGGCTTTTCGGTGACGCCCATCCGCACGCTCGGCGGCGAGCGCACCAACGCGACCTACTACGAGGGCGTGCGCGTCCCGGTCGCGAACCGCGTCGGTCCGGAGCACGAAGGCTGGCGGCTGGTGACCTCGCAGCTGAACCACGAGCGCATCACCCTCGCGACGCCGGGCGTCGCCGATCGCCTCCTCGACGAAGTATGGGCCTGGGCCGCAGCCACCCCGTCGCCGGACGGCGGACGCATGCTCGACGTACCCTGGGTGCAGACGAATCTCGCGCGCGCGTACGCCAAGCTCGAGGCGTTGAAGCTCCTCAACTGGCGCTCCGCGTGGTCGATCACCGTGGGCGTCCCGAACATGGCAGAGGCTTCTGCGGTGAAGGTCATGGGCACGGAGTTCTTCGTCGAGTGCTATCGGCTGCTCCTCGAGGTCGTCGGGGTCGCGGGTCTGGTGCCGGAGGGACATCCCGGAGCGCTCTTCGGCGGCATGCTCGAGCATGCGTACCGCAGCGCCACCACCCTCACCTTCGGCGGCGGCGTCAACGAGGTGCAGCGCGACATCATCGCAATGGCCGGTCTCGGCTTGCCGCGCGCGCAGCGCCGCTGACGGAGAGCACACGATGAGCGATCCCAAACAGGAGCTCGAGCACAAGCTCAAAGCCTACGTCGGCATCGAGACGGGGCCGCCGACGCCCGCGCCCGAGGCCGTGAACGAGTCGATGATCCGCCACTGGTGCGAAGCGATGGGCGACCGCAATCCCGCCTACCTCGACGCCGACGTCGCCACGCGCACGGTGCACGACGGCATCGTCGCGCCACCGACGATGCTGCAGGGATGGACCCTTCGCGGCATCGAGATGGCCGATCCGTCCGCGATGCGCAAGAACAAGCAGACCGAGCTGCACGACCTCCTGAGCTCGTACGGCTACACGTCGGTGGTCGCGACCAACTGCGACCAGAACCTATACCCGCTACCTCCGTCCGGGCGATCGCATCACCGCAACGACCGTCATCGAGTCGATCTCCGAGGAGAAGGCGACCGCGCTCGGGATCGGCTACTTCATCAACACCCGTGACGTGTATCGCGACCAGCACGGTGACGAAGTCGGCTCGATGCTCTTCCGCGTGCTCAAGTTCAAGCCGGCGCAGCAGCCGGCCGCCGTGTCGAGCAGCGCGGGCGGTGCGCCCGCCAAGCCCACCCGCCTCCGCGCCCCGCGCGGGCACGACAACGCGTGGTGGTGGGACGGCGTCGCGCGGGGCGAGCTGCCCATCCAACGCTGCAGGGCGTGCGGCGTGCTGCGCCATCCACCGCGGCCGATGTGCGGCGCCTGCCAGTCGACCGAATGGGACCACGTCGCGGCCCAAGGCGGCGGCACGGTCTACAGCTACACCGTGCTGCACCACCCCAAGTTTCCCGGCTACGACTATCCCCTCGTGTGCGCGGTGATCGAGCTCGACGAAGGAACGCGCATCGTCTCGAACGTGGTCGGTTGCGCTCCAGGCGACGTGCGGATCGGCATGCGCGTCGCGCTCGCGCTCGAAGCGGTCGACGAGACGATGACCTTGCCGCTCTTTCGTCCCGCCGCGAGCTGACGCCATGGACTTCCATTTCACCGACGACCAGAACGCCGTCCGCGATCTCGCGCGCGGCATCCTCGAGAAGGAGGTCACGGTCGAACGCCTGAAGCGCCTCGAGCGCGACGGCACGTGGCACGACGCCGCCCTGGCCGCGACGCTCGCCGAAGCCGGGCTTCTCGGCCTCGTCGTTCCGACGGCGCAGGGCGGGATGGGTTTCGGGCTCGCGGAGGCGTGCGTCTTCCTCCACGAGCTCGGCCGCGCGGCCGCGCGCGGCACGTTTCTCTCGACGGTCGTCGCCGCGCTCGCCATCGCGCGGGACGGCAACGACGCCCAGCGGCGCGATTGGCTCGGGGCCGTCGCGACGGGCGACGCCGTGCTGGCGCCGGCGCTCGTGGACGCGCATTCGTCCGATCCGGTCGTGCCGGGGGCACGTGCGGAGCGCAACGGACAGGGCTGGGTCGTGAGCGGCGAGAAGCGCTGGGTCGCCGGCGCGGATCGCGCGCGCCGCGTCCTCGTGCCCGCCCGCGTCGGCGACACGACGCGTGTTTTCCTGGTCGACCCCGCCGGCCCCGGGGTCGCGTTGGCCCCGCACCGGCTCTCGACCGGCGAGCCCGTTTTCACGTTGACCCTCAGCGGAGCGCTGGTCGCGGACGGGGACGTCCTCGCGCATGAGCAAGCGGCGGCGCGGCTCCACGAGACCGCGCTCGTCGCCGTCTGCGCCATGCAGCTCGGCGTCTCGGAGCGGGCCCTGGACATGACGGCACGCTACGTCCGCGAACGCATGCAGTTCGGCGTCCCCATCGGATCGTTCCAAGCCGTGCAGCACCGCGCCGCCGATTGCTACATCGACCTCGAGTCGATGCGGTGGACGACCTGGCGCGCGGTCGAGCGCGTCGCCGCCGGTCGTCCGGCCGGGCGCGAGTGCGCCGTAGCCAAGTTCTGGGCCGCCGACGGCGGCGCGCGCATCGCCGCCGCCTGCCAACATCTGCACGGCGGTATCGGCGTCGACCTCGACTATCCCATTCATCGCTACTTCCTCCGTTCGAAGGCGCTCGAGCTGACGCTCGGCGGCGCCGTACCGCAGCTCGTCCGCCTCGGACGCGACCTGGCCGCAAGCGGCCCCGCGGAGCTCGCATGACGACCGCCACTCTCGCGCTCGACGACGTCGGTGTCGGCACGACGCTCCCCGAGCTGCCGATCCCGCATCACGACCACGATGATCGTCGCCGGCGCGCTCGCGTCGCACGACTTCACCGCCGTCCACCACGACAAGGCCGCGGCGCAGGCGCAGGGGATGCAGGACGTGTTCATGAACATCCTGACGACGAACGGGCTGGTCGGCCGCTACGTCACCGACTGGGCCGGCCCGAACGCGGTGCGTGAAGAAGGTCGCCATCAAGCTCGGCGCGCCGAATCTTCCCGGGCGACACGATGAAGATGACCGGGGTCGTGAAGGCGAAGGACGAGGCGCCGGCGTCGTCGACGCTCGAGGTCGTCGGCAAGAACAGCTGGGGCAACCACGTGACCGCGCAGGTGCGTGTCGCGCTGCCCGCGGCACTGCCGGCGGAGGCGTGACCCGATGCGCACGACGCTCAAGGACCAGGCCGCCATCGTCGGCATCGGCGCACACCGAGTTCTCGAAGAACTCCGGCCGCTCGGAGCTGCAGCTCGCCGCCGAGGCGGTGCGCGCGCGCTCGACGACTGCGGGCCTCGAGCCGTGCGACGTCGACGGCATGACGACGTTCACGCTCGACACCACCGACGACATCGAGGTCGCGCGCGCCGTCGGCATCGGCGACCTGACGTTCTTCAGCCGCGTCCCGCACGGCGGCGGCGCCGCGACCGGCTTGCTGCATCAAGCCGCCATGGCCATCGCCACCGGCGATCGCCGAGGTCGTCGTCTGCTACCGCGCCCTCAACGGCCGCTCCGGCCAACGCTACAGCGAAGGCGTCGGCGGAAGGCGTCGCGACGTCCGACCTGATCCATTGGGGCTGGTACATTCCGTACGGCCTGCTGACGCCGGCGAGCTGGGTGGCCATGTTCACGCAGCGCTACATGCACGAGTACGGCGCCACCAGCGCGGACCTGGCGCAGGTCGCCGTGTCGACGCGCAAGCACGCGGTCAACAACCCCAACGCGTTCTTCTACGGCAAGCCGCTGACGCTCGAGGAGCACCAGAGCTCGCGCTGGATCGTCGAGCCGCTGCACCTCTTCGACTGCTGCCAGGAAACCGATGGCGGCTGCGCCGTCGTCGTCACCACGCCCGAGCGCGCCGCGCGACCTCAAGCAGCCGCCGGCGATCATCCGCGGCGTCGGCGCAAGCCGCCGGCGCCGACCAGGAAGTCGATGACCAGCTTCTACCGCCCGACATCGCCAGCCTGCCGGAGATGGATCTGGTCGCCAAGCAGGTCTACGCGCAGTCGGGGCTCGGGCCGGACGACATCGACGCGGCGGTCATCTACGACGCCTTCTCGCCGATCGTGCTGTGGCAGCTCGAGTCCTTCGGCTTCTGCAAGCCGCGGCGAGGCCAAGGACTTCATCAAGAACGGCAACCTCGAAGTCGGCGGCCGCCTGCCGAGCAACACCCACGGCGGGCAGCTCAGCGAGGCCTACATCCACGGCATGAACGGCGTGAACGAAGGCGTGCGGCTGATCCGCGGCACCTCGGTCAATCAGCCGCAAGAAGAACGACCACGTGCTGGTGACCGCCGGCGTCGGCATGCCCACGAGCGCCATGATCCTCGGGAAGGAGTAACCCCCATGCGAGAAGCCGTCATCGTCGAAGCGCTCCGAACGCCGATCGGCAAAGGCAAGCTCGGCTCGAAGGGCGCGCTCTGCGCGTTCCACCCCGCTCATCTGCTGGCGAAGGTCCAAGAGGCCGTCGTCGAACGCGCCGGCATCGACCCCGCCGAGGTCGAGCAGATCGTCGGCGGCTGCGTCACCCAGGCGGGCGAGCAGTCGAACAACATCGCGCGCAACGCCTGGCTCACCCGCGGCAAGCAGTACGGCGTCGCCGGCACGACCATCGACACGCAGTGCGGCTCGAGCCAGCAGGCCAACAACTTCGTGAACGCGTTGGTCAGGTCCGGCAGCATCGACGTCGGCATCGCGTGCGGCGTCGAGGTGATGAGCCACGTCGGCCTCGGCGCCAACGTGATCCACGGCCCGGGCTTCTTCCAGACCGCCGACTGGCCCTGGGACTCGACGCTCGATCAGTTCGCGTCGGCCGAGCGCATCGCCAAAAAGCGCGGCATCACGCGCGAGGACGTGCGACGGCCTCGCCCTCCGCTCGCAGCAGCTCGCGCTCAAAGCCACCGAAGAGGGCCGCTTCAAGCGCGAGATCCTGCCGATCGAGGCTCCGGTGCTCGGCGACGACGGCCAGCCCACCGGCACCACGCGCACGATCGTCGCCGATCAAGGCATCCGCGCCAGCACGGCCGAGGGCCTCGCAGCCTTGCCGACGCTCGTCGAGGGCGGCGTCCACACCGCCGGCAGCTCCTCCCAGATCTCCGACGGTGCCTCCGCGATTCTCTGGATGAGCGCCGAGCGCGCGAAGGCGCTCGGCCTGAAGCCGCGCGCCCGCATTCTGCACGAGGTGGTCGTCGGCACCGACCCCTACTATCTCCTCGACGGCCCGATCGATGCGACCGAGCGCATGATGAAGAAGTGGAAGATGAAGCTCTCGGACATCGATCTCTACGAGATCAACGAGGCGTTCGCCGCCGTCGTGCTCTCCTGGGTGAAGGTCTTCGACGCCGACATGGACAAATTGAACGTGAACGGCGGCGCGATCGCCCTCGGGCATCCGGTCGGTGCCACGGGCTGCCGGCTCTTGGTGACGGCGCTCCACGAGCTCGAACGCCGGGACAAGGCCACCGCCTACATCAGCATGTGCTGCGGATCCTCGATCGGCACCGGCACCATCCTGGAGCGGCTGTGACGGCGACCGCGACTCCGCTCGCCGGCAAGGTCGCCGTCGTCACGGGGGCCGCGCGCGGCCTCGGACGCGTCGAGGCGCTCGAGCTCGCACGGCTCGGGGCGCGCGTCGTCGTGAACGACCTCGGGACCAAGGGAGACGGCACCGGCCGCGACGAGACCGCCGCACGTACCGTGGTCGACGAGATCGCCGCCCTCGGCGGCGAGGCCGTACCACACTTCGGCGACGTCGCCGTCTGGAACGACGCCAAGGCCATGATCGGCACGGCGCTCGAAGCGTTCGGCGACCTGCACATCCTGGTGAACAACGCCGGATTCTGCCGCGACCGCATGATCTTCAACATGAGCGAGGACGAGTTCGACAGCGTGATCCGCGTCCACCTGAAGGGCCACTTCTGCGGCATGCGCTTCGCGAGCGAATACTGGCGGAATCGCGCCAAGGACACCAGCGGCACGGTCTACGGCCGCATCATCAACACCTCCTCCGAGGCATTCATCTTCGGGTCCCCGGGCCAACCGAACTATGCGGCCGCCAAAGCCGGCATCGTCGCCATGACGATGTCGGCGGCACAGGTCCTCGAGAAATACGGCATCACCGCCAACGCGATCATGCCGCGGGCCCGTACGCGCATGAACGACTCCGGAACGCTCGCGGCCATGTTTGCGAAACCGGAGAGCGGCTTCGACGTGTACGCGCCGGAGCACGTCGCACCCCTGGTCGGCTTTCTCGCGTCGCCGGACGCCGCCAACGTGTCCGGCCACGTGCTCATCGTCTACGGCAAGGAGATCACGCTCGTCCGCGCCCCTACGCTCGACCCGACCTTCGCGACCGAGGACCACTGGACGACGGCCGAAGTCGCCGCGAAGCTCGGGCCGTGGTTTGCGGAGCATCGGCCGATCGCCGACGGCTTCACCGTCATGCCGTAGCCCGCGGCATGCGGGCGACGCGCAGTCGCCTCACAAGCAAACGGCCCGGGGTACCGATGGTATCCCGGGCCGTCGTCGTTGGGTGAAGCGCCCGCGCTACGGGCCTGGGTTCAGCACCAGGGTCGGAACGCAGAGCTCGCGTGGACCGAACACCTTGTAGTCGGCCGAGCCGAATTGGTTCGTGGTGAAGATCTCCGGACCCTTGAACCGCGGGAATCCGGTCGTCTCCCGAATCTGGTAGCAGATCAGGTGTGCCGACGGGTCGATCACGCCCTCGGCATTCTTGTCGGCAGCGGCACAGAACCGCGCCGGCCGCTTGATGTCCACGTGGAGCTCGCCGAACTGGTCGATGATCTTGACGTTCCTCGCCCGAAAGCGCGAGTGCTGAATCTGATAGCACTTGTAGTGGTTGATCGCGGGCGGCAGCAGCGGTGGCGTCGACGTCAGATCTTTCGCGGACGGCACCATCATGTAGTCGGGCCGTGACAGATCGATCACGTCGTCCTGGAACTGGTTCTGCACGTGCAGACCCTGCACGGGAACGAAGCCCGTCTGCGAGATTTCGTAGCTCACGAGATGGTTCGGATCGCTCGGCGCGTCGGGATCCTCGTCGAGCTTGTCGGCCGGATTGCAGATGCGCTTGGCGCGACCGACGAGCACGCTGCTGCTGCCGAAGAGATCGTCGAGCGTCACCTCACGACGGTTCTGCGGACCCTGGTGAACCTCGTAGCACTGATAGTGGCGGCCGGGTGGCGGCGTCGAGGCCGTCGGTGTCGGGGTCGGCGTCTGCGTCCGCTCGGGCGTCGGCGTCACGGTCGGCGTGACCGTCGCGGTCGCGGTCGGCGTCGCGGTCTCGGTCGGGGTCGTCGTGACCGTCGCCGTCGGCGTCGGCGTCTCGGTCGGCGTCAGCGTCGGGGTCGGCGTCGCCGTGACCGTCGCCGTGACGGTGGCCGTCGGCGTCGGCGTTTCCGTCGGCGTGCTGGTGGAGGTCGGCGTCGGCGTCGTGGCGATGACCGGGTTGCAACGCGGGATGTCGCCGTTCACCGGAAAGTCGTCGATCGGAGCGTCGTGAGCGATGCCGTTGATGTAGATCGCCTGCGCACGCACCTGGCCCGCGGGACAGAGCGGATCGGTCGCGTCGGCCGGGTTGACCACGTAGGGCACCTGGCGCCCCACCACCACCGTGAGCCCCGCGGGATTGCAGCCGGCGCTCAGCGGACAGATCAGCGGAATCCCCGCCGTCGGCGTAATGTCGCAGCACGTGACCGTGCACGCACCGCCGGTGCCGCAGTCGGCGTCGGTGTTGCAGACGAGGCCCGGCGGGCTGAGATTGTTCGCGCCGTTTCGGCAGCGCTTCACCGCCGGATTCCCCACCGGACAGCCGACGGTGGGAATGTCGATGCACAATTGGCCGGCCTCGTATCCGCATGCGCCGGGACTGTTGCTGAACGAGACGTCGGCCTCGTAGTAGATCGTCTCGCCCTCGAACTTGGCGGCGCCGCCGGCGATCTCCGTGTCGCCCGGCGAACACGACCCGCCGCCGGGACACTCGGTGTCGTTGGTGCACGCGGCTCCGTTGTTCGCGCCACCGCGACAGTTGTTGCCCGGAAAGATGTCGCGAAGCTCCGTCAGGGCGACGCTCACCGCGGGTTTCGTGCAGTTGGGCGGATTCACCACGCTCCACCCGGCAATCGGTGATCCCGCGACGGTCAGGACGAAGATCGACGACACCAACGCGAGCTTCCGCATCCACCGAACCGCGCAACGTGTCTCACGCATGTGGTCCTCCTTGGACTCAGGTTCCTCGTTCAGGAGTCGGCGGGGATGCCCGGTGCGATCTCTCGAAGACGGAGGATTGTGTGATGAACGTTGTGGCAGATACCACGCGGATTTTTTGGAGGCAAAAAAATTCGTCCGCCCACGAGGTTTTCCGGCGCCGCGGACGCCGCCGAAAGCCACGCGTGACATCGTTGCACGGGTGCCCGAATGCACCGGGAAGCGCGGCAGCGCACGAGCGACCGAGCACCGGTGCGTGGTCGCGAGCTTGCGCCCGCGGCGTGCATCGACGACGAGCCCGTGGCGGCGCTCGCCGCGCGATGCGTTACGGGAGCAGCCGGGTCACGAAGCCGTTGTAGAGGCCCAGATTCGTGAGATCTCCCGTGCCGAAGTTGATGCGACCCTGGAAGGAGCCGGATATCACGATCTCGCGCGTCCCGGGATCGATCGCGGCACCGTCACCGAGATCGTCCGCCCCGCTGCTGCCGTAGCGACGCGACCACACGTGCCCCCCGGCGGCATCGTACTTCGCGGCGAACACATCGGAGTATCCGACGCTCGTCAGGACACCGCCGCCGAAGTCGGCCGAGCCCTGGAACATGCCGGTCACGACCGTCTCGCCACCGGCGCCGCCGGCGATGGCGAAGCCCCGCTTCGGCTCGAGCGACCCGCCGAAGTGACGCGACCAGAGGTGCGCACCGGTCGGGGAGTACTTCGCGACGAACGCCTCCTCCCCCACGCTGGCGAACGGCCCGCCCCCGAAATCGACCGTGCCGCTGAAGGATCCCGTCACGACGACGTTGTCCGCCCCGTCGGTGGCGATCGCGTATCCGATGTCGCCCGAGCCCTGCCCGAAGCTCTTCGCCCACAGGCCGTGACCGTCGGCACCGGAGATCTTCGCGACGTAGACGTCCTCGGCACCGGCGGCGCGCAGCACCCCGAGGCCGAAGTCGATCCCGCCCATGAAGAAGCCGGTGAGAAAGGCATCGCCGTTGCGATCGACGGCAATCCCGTTGCCGACGTCGCTGCTGACGTTCCAGTAGTTCTTCGACCAGACGTGGTTGCCCGCCGACGAAAGCTTCACGACGAAGGTGTCCCAGTTGGCGTACGGGCTGTAGAGCATACCGCCACCGAAGTCGGTACTGCCGCTGAAGTATCCGGTCAGGAGCACGCTTCCGCTGGCGTCCACGGCGATGCCGTAACCCGCGTCGGCGCCCGTATTGCCGAAACGGCGTGACCAGAGATGCGCGCCCGCCGCAGAGTATTTCGCCACGAAGATGTCCCGATCCCCGGCGCTCGCGAGCGATGCTCCGCCGAAGCTCGCGCTGCCCTCGAACGTCCCCGTGACGAGAATGCAATCCGTTCCGTTCTGGCCGTCGCAATTCGGCGTGTGGTCGACGGCCACCTCGTACGCCCCGTCGTTCCCGGCGCCGCCGAAGCGCTTGGACCAGAGATGGTCACCGCGGGGCGAGTACTTGGCGACGTACACATCGCCACTGCCGGCACTCGTGAGGCTCCCGCCGCCGAAGTCGGCCGACGCCGTGAAGCTGCCGACGAGGATGCTGTTGCTCGCGGAATCGATGGCGATCGCCTCGCCCATCGTCGTTCCCCCGCCGCCGACGCGGCGTGCCCACGGCGCGCCGCTCGCGACCGGCACCGCCGTCGCCTGCACCGTCGGCACGGGTGTCGCCGTACGGAGGGGCGTCGCCGTGCGCGTAGCGCTGGGCAGCGGCGTCGCCGTACGCGTCACGGTGGGGATCGGCGTCGCGGTGCGGGTCGTCGTCGGGACGGCGGTCGCCGTGCGGATGGCGGTCGTCGTCGCGACGGCCGTCGGCACCGCCGTGATCGTCGCCGTAGCCTGCGGCACCTGCGTCGCAGTGCGCGTCGCCGAGGGACGCGGGGTCGCTGTCGGCAGCGGCGTCGACGTGCGCACGGGCGTCACGGTCGGCGCGGCGGTCGCGACACCCGCGAGGAAGGTCGTCGCGCTCACCACCGCCGAGCGCCGGGAGTAGCGCGTGCCGACCTTCGTCCGCACCCGGTAGTAGTAGGTGGTGGCCGGCAGGAGCCCACCGTCCTGATAGTTGCGCAGGCCGGCCGTGACCATCGCGATGCGCTTGAAGCCCGTCGACCGCTTCAAGCTGCGCTCGATCTGGAAGCTCGTCACGTTGAGATTGCCGTCGATCCACGAGACCCGGATGCCCGTGCTCGACGTGGCCAACGCGGAGCTGGTCGGCGTCCCCAAGGCCGCGACCGCATCCGGCACGTATGCGGCCAGGAAGGTGACGACCAGCGCGGCAGTCAGAGCGGAACGAACGTGCATTGCGAATCTCCCTCGCAGCGAGCTCGTGACCGACGGCACGGGAGATTCGGTACGGAAGTGGATGGAGAGGTGGTCACGTCGAAGACGAGACCGATGCAGAAAGCGCGCCGCACGGCGTCCGCCCGCGCGGAACCGAGGTATTTCGCGCTCGCCCAGCCGCGGGCGCCGCAACTCGGTACCCAGCTGCGCAGTACAAAACGAGCGTACGTCACAATTCTTCGCGCGGACTCCGAGGACCCTGCTGCGGCAAGTCGCACCCATCGATCGTGTGGAGGAAACGCGAAGAGATCGGCTCGCCTGACCCACCACCACCCCACTTCCCTGCCCGACTACGGCACTGCGCTCGAACCCCGGTACAGGATCACTCCCGGACCGGCAAGCGTTATTCCGTTCCGCGCCATCCGTCGCGGACCACAAAGCATGCTCCGTGCCGCCCGTCACATACGCACCCTGATGGCGGCCACGCTCCCACGCAAACGTGATTCTGCCTTGAAATCGGCGCGTTGCGAAATCGGCCCCCGTCCGCTCCCGCATGCCGCCGCGGCTGCGATGCGACAGGATCGTGCAGCCCTGTGCCGCGCAGCGGCGAAGGCGGCCGTCGACGATCAGGACGCGGGCGCGGGGCGCAACTCCCAACGCATCGGCGCCCGCTTGATGCCGCCGACGAAGCTCGAGCGCACGCGCTCGACGCGACCGCTCGGCTCGCAGCGCACGAGACGCTCGCGCAGTTGCCCGAACGCGTGACGAAGCTCGAGACGCGCGAGATGCGCGCCCAGACACACGTGCTCACCCATGCCGAAGCCGATGTGCGGATTCGGATCGCGATCGACGCGAAACGCGAACGGATCGGAAAAGACCTCCTCGTCGCGGTTGCCCGAGGCGTAGAAGAGACAGACCGATTGTCCCCTGCGGATGACTTTGCCTCGGAGCTCGTAGTCTCGCGTCGCGGTGCGAGCGAATTGGATCACCGGAGTCGTCCATCGCACGATCTCCTCGACGGCCCGGTCGACGAGGTCGGCGTCGGCCACGAGCTTTTCCCACTCACGGGGGTTCTCGAGGAGCGCCAGCATGCCCCCGGTCATCGCGTTTCGCGTCGTCTCGTTTCCCGCCACCACGAGCAGGAAGAAATAGGAGAGCAGCTCGACGGGCGGAAGCGGCATCCCGTTCACCTGCCCGCGCGCGACGACGCTGACGATGTCGTCCGTCGGATGCACGCGACGCTCCTGCACGAGGGCATCGAAGTAGACGAACAGCTCGATGCGCGCCTGCTCGATGGTCGCTTGTGCCGTCCCGGCGTGCTGAAACTCGGGGTCCTGCGGCGCGATGATCTCGTTCGTCCAGCGAAAGAGCTTGTCCCAGTCCGAGCGCGGAACGCCGAGCATCTCGGCGATGACCGCGATCGTGATCTTGGCCGAGACGTCCCGCACGAAGTCCGCGTCGGCGATCTCCGCGGCGGCGTCCAGCACCTCCCGCGTCACGCGTGCGACCTTGGCGTCCATCGCGCGGATCGCGCGCGGGGTGAACCAGTGGCTCGTGACCTTGCGATACTTGCCGTGATCGGGAGGATCCATGTTGAGGAGGTGACGCGACGTACCCTCCTCCGGCGGCGGCAGGTCGCGCGTGAACACCGCCAGCCGCGGCGCGTTCAGGAACAGCTCCGGCTGCTTGCCGATCTTGATGATGTCGGCGTGCTTCGTGATCGCCCAGAACGGATCGACGTTCGCTCGGTCGTACCAGAACACCGGGTCGTGGCGCCGCATCCACGTCCACTCGCGATGGGGATAGCCGTGTTGCTCGTAGTGCTCGGGGCTCGCGACGTCGAGGCGCGCGGGATCGATGAGGGGCTCGCTCACGTTGGTCTCCTCGTCCGGATTCGCCCCGCCCGGGGGCGGCCGGACCTTAGGGAATCTCTGCACAGGTGGCTCCCGGCTACGAAGCGCGATCCATCCCCGATCGACGGCGGCGCGACGCCCTCGGCGTATCGTTCAGATACGCGGTCGGGCTTCGCGCCTTGCGCTCGGGGCGGCTCGCACTTCTCGCTCGGAACCTACCTGTGCAGAGGTTCCCTAGCGAGTCCGCCAACGTGGTGCTACGGGATCATCCGGCCGCGAGCGCCGTCCGTTTCGCCCATTCGTAGTCGGGCTTCCCGTTCGGACTCCGCACCACCTCGGGGACGACCACGATGCCCTTCGGCAGCTTGTAGTCCGCGAGATGCGGCGCACAGTGCGCGCGCAATTCCTCGAGCGCAGGGGCGGGGCTTCCCGGCGCGAGCGCCATCACGGCCGTCACCTGCTGCCCCCAGCGCTCGTTCGGCACGCCAACCACGAGCGCGTCGTAGACTGCGGGATGGCTCTTCACGATGCGCTCGACTTCCTCCGCGTAGATCTTCTCGCCGCCGCTGTTGATGCACGACGAGTCGCGACCCAGGAAGAGCACGCGCCCGTCGGGCATGAAGCGGCCGCGGTCGCCTCCGATCGCGTAGCGCTTCCCGTTGATGGTCTGGAACGTGGCGCGCGTCTTCTCCTCGTCACCCATGTAGCCGAGGCAGAGGTCACCGGTACTGGTGATCCATCCGGTCTCGTCGCTGCCGGGCGCGAGCTCGCCGCTCCGGTCTTGCTTCAGGAGGACGGTGCCCTCGCGGAGCTGATAGGCGGGAACGCCTTTCTGGCCCGAGTCGGTGTCGTTGCTCATCGCCTGCATGCCGAGCTCGGACGCGCCGATGCTCTCGATCACCATCACGGGCGGCAGCTCCGCCAAGAGCTCTTGCTTCACGGTGGGGGACAGAACGGCCGCCGTACTGACGAGGACCCGGAGCGACGACAGGTCGTACTTGCCTTCGCGCTGCGCGGTGATCAGCGGCCGCGCGAACGCGTCGCCGATGATGCCGATCTGATCCGCCTGGTGCTTCTCGACGGCGCGCCAGACCGCGTGCGCGTCGAGGCGGCGCGTCTCGTCGGGCAGGATCACGGTGCCGCCGCGATGAAACGAATTGAACGAGTTCCACTGCCCCGCCCCGTGCATGAACGGCAGGCAGATGAGCGACCGCCCCCCGATTCCCATCGTCACGTGATTGCGGAGCTTCTCCTCGGTGTCGAGGCGCGAGAAATGCGGGAGGTTGCCGCCGAGACCGTTGAAGAACACGTCCTCGTGCCGCCAGAGCACGCCTTTCGGGATGCCGGTCGTACCGCCGGTGTAGAGCACGTAGAGGTCGTCCGCGCTGAACGGCAGATCCAGCATCGTCGGCGCCTCGGAGGCGAGCGCCGCCTCGTAGTCGATGGCACCGGGAAGAAGCGCATTGCCGGAGTCGTCCGGGATCTGGAAGAGGTGCTCGAGCTTCGGGAGCCGTCCGCGTACTTCGGCCAAGAGCGGCGCGAACGCGGCGTGGTACACGATCGCCCGCGCCTTCGAGTTGTCGAGCAGGTAGTGCAGCTCGTCGGCCTTGTACCGGTAGTTGATGTTCACCGACGCCGCCCGCGCCTTGTAACTGCCGTACATCACCTCGAGATACTCTGGGCAGTTGTAGAGATAGACCGCGACGTGATCGTGGCCGGATTCCCACGGCTGCAACTCGCTCCGCTCCTTGCGGCAGCCGAGCCCACGCGTCGCGAGCACCCGGGCGAAGCGACGGCTCCGCTCCGCGAGCTCGCGGTGGGTGACGACGCGATCCTTCGCGATGATCGCTTCGTGCTCGGGAAGGAGCTCGGCGACGAGCTCTTGAATGAGACCGAGATGGATCTTCATCACTGTCCTTGGAAGACCGGGGTGCGCTTCTCCTTGAAGGCGCGCGTCCCCTCTTTGGCGTCCTGCGACATCGAAACCGGGATGCCGAATTGCTGCTCGAGATCGAGCGCCTCGGCGGTCGGTCGGCCGAGCCCGGCGAGCACCGAGCGCTTCACCGCCTGCACGGCGAGCGGCCCGTTCCGCGCGATCACGTCCGCAGCGCGCCGCGCCGCCGCTCCGACCTCGCTCGCCGGCACGACCCGATTGATCAAGCCGATCCGCAGCGCCTCGGCGGCCGAGAACTGCTCACCCATGAGCAGGATCTCCATGGCGTGGCAGAACGGGATCTGCCGCGCCAGCCGTACCGTCGAGCCGCCCATCGGGAAGAGGCCGTGCTTCACCTCGGCGATCGCGAAACGGGCATCGTCGGCCGCGATCCGGATGTCGGTCGTCTGCAGGATCTCGCTGCCCCCCGCGACGCAAAAGCCCTTCACGGCCGCCACGATCGGCTTCACCACCTCGTAGTTCCGCAGCAGGCCCTTATAGATGATGGGGACGTCCGCGATGATGCGGCGGTCGTACTCGGTCTCGGGTGGGCGCTGTCCTTGCATCATCCGCACCAGCCGGTCGAGGTCGGCCCCGGCGCAGAACGCCTGCTCTCCGGCACCGGTCAGAATCGCGACGCGAATCTCAGGGTCGTCGTTGACGTCCTGCCACGCGTCGGCGAGTCGGCACAGCATCTCGGCGTTGAGCGCGTTGCGCACCTCCGGCCGGTTCATCGTGAGGGTCGCAACGTGACCCTCCTTCTCGTAGAGCAGCGCCGGCTCGCTCATCTCGATCGCCTCGTCGTCACCCGGCGCTCACTTCTCCGCCGCGGCCATCGCCTCGCTCATCTTCGCCATGGTGTCGACGTACTCGTTCACCATCTCGTAGATGACCTCCTTCGTCGGCCGAACCGCCTTCATGCGGCCGACGATTTGCCCGACCGGGTGCCCGAGCAAATCCTTGGCGTTGTACTTGTCGTTGCTCGCGTAGTGGTGAATGCGGCTCACGGCATCGGCCGTGAGCATGAACTGCAGCGGCATCTGCAGCGCTCCGGGCGAGCTGGGTCCGTCCCACGCCTCGGTCCAGTCGGTTTTGAGCTGGCGCGCCGGCTTGCCGGTCAGCGACCGCGACCGGACGGTGTCGCGCGACGACGCCTTCAAGAGCTTCTGGACGGCCACCGGGTGCACGTCGCTCTCGGTGGTCGTGAGCCAGATCGATCCCGTCCAGACGCCGTCGGCGCCGAGCGCCATCGCCGCCGCCATCTGGCGGCCGCATCCGATGCCGCCCGCCGCCAGCACCGGCGTCGGCGCGACCGCGTCGACCACCTCCGGCACCAGCACCATGGTGCTGACCTCGCCCGTGTGGCCGCCCGCCTCGCTCCCCTGCGCGACGACGATGTCGACGCCGGCCTCGACCTGCGCGCGCGCTTGGTCGACCCGGCCGACGAGCGCGCCGAACTTCACGCCCTGCGCGTGCGCCTTGTCGACGACGTCGCGCGGCGGGGTCCCGAGCGCGTTCACGATCAGCTTCACGCCCGGGTGATGGAGCGCGATGTCGACGTGCGAGCGTGCGCCCTTCGCCGACCAGCCGAGCAGCGTCTCGTGGGGAACGTGATCCGCGGGCATCTTCGGGACGTGGTATTTGTTCAGCACCTCCTCCACGTACTCCTTGTGCTTCTCGGGGATCATGGCCTCGAGCATGCCCTTGTCGATGCCGCCCTGATCCGCGCCGAGGTAGTTCACGGGCACGACGATGTCGACGCCGTAGGGCTTCTTGTCGACGTGCTCGTCGATCCACTTGAGCTCGATCTCGAGCTGCTCCGGCGTGAAGGCGAGCGCGCCGAGCACGCCGAAGCCGCCGGCTCTGCTGACGGCGGCGACGACGTCACGACAATGGCTGAACGCGAAGATGGGAAACTCGATGCCGAACATGTCACAGAGTCGAGTGTGCACGGTACGCTCCTTGGTGAGGCGGTAAGGGTTTGCGACGAGAGCCGCGAGTGAAAACTATAACAAGTTTCATTTTTGTGAAAGCGGATTCCCGAGGCGGTGGACCGCGAAGGTCGCCGCGGTCCTCAGCGCATCCGCGCAATGACGTCGTTCGCGTACGTCTCGAGGTAGCGCCGCTTCTCCTCCATGGTGGCCTGCGGGCCGACGGTGAAGAAGAGCGGCCAGCTGACGAGCGACGTGACTCCCGCATCCTCGAATCGGCGCAGGTCGTCGAGGTTCGGCGGCGTGCTCAGTACCAGGATCGCGTCGAACGGCTCGCGCGCACGGCCGGCCTCGCGGCGGAGCGCGTCGAGGCGCTGCATGACGCCGAGCACTTGCTCCGGCGCGTGCCCGGAGCCGACCCACCCGTCGCCGAGACGCGCCGCACGCTCGAAGGCCGCCTCGCTCTGACCGCCGATCAGGATCGGCGGCGGCACGCGCGGCGCCGGCGACATCTGCAGCGGCGGGAAGTCGTAATACCTGCCGTGGTGCTCGACCATGCCGCCCGCCCACACCTTGCGGAGCACGGCGATTTGCTCGTCCATGCGCTTGCCGCGCGCCGTGAACGCGCGGCCGAGCACGTCGAACTCCTCCCGCATCCATCCCGCACCGACGCCGAGACCGACGCGGTCGTGCGACAAGAGCGCGACGCTCGCCACCGTCTTCGCCACCTCGAGGGGATGGCGGAGCGGCAGGATGAAGACACCGGTCACGAAACGCAGCGTCGTGGTCACGGCGGCCATCGCCGCGATCTGCACCCACGGATCGAGCCAGGGCGTCTCGGCGGTGAAGACCGGCGTGCCGTCCGGCGAGTAGGGATATTTGGACGCGAGCGTCTCCGGAAAAAACACGTGCTCCGAACAGAAGACGCCGTGGAAACCGACCTGCTCGGCGAGCTTCGCCACCGCGAGGAGGT
This sequence comes from uncultured delta proteobacterium, assembly GCA_963774015.1. Taxonomy (GTDB): domain Bacteria; phylum Desulfobacterota; class Binatia; order UTPRO1; family UTPRO1; genus UTPRO1. The sequence continues at coordinate 904,764 of CAVZDH010000007.1, read as the reverse complement.
CCTCGGGTGCCGAGAACGCGACCGATTGCCAGAATCTCATCGCGCGTCCTTCACGGGCGGACTTTTCCGCGCGCGCCTCATGGGCGCTCGCTCCCGACCACCCACATCGCGAAGAACTGCGAGCCGCCGCCGTAGGCGTGACCGAGGGCGCGCTTCGCACCCGCCACTTGATGCGCGCCGGCGAGCCCGCGCACCTGCAACGCCGACTCGGCAAAGCGGATCATCCCCGAGGCGCCGATCGGGTTCGACGACAGCACGCCGCCCGAGGCGTTGATCGGCATGTCGCCGTCGAGCGCGGTGGCACCTTCCTGCGTCATCTTCCACCCCTCGCCTTCGGGCGCGAAGCCGAGGTTCTCCATCCACATCGGCTCGAACCAGCTGAAGGGCACGTAGATCTCGGCGCAGTCGAGATCCTTGCGGGGATCGGCGATGCCGGCCTTCTTGTAGAGCTCGGCGGCGCAGTCGCGCCCCGCCTGCGGGTTCACGAGATCGCGGCCCGCGAACATCGTGGGCTCGCTCCGCATCGCGGTGCCGTGCACCCACGCCGGCTTCCCGGGCGCCTTCTTCGCCGCCGCGTCGCTCGCGAGCACCATCGCGCACGCGCCGTCCGACGAGGGACACGTCTCCATGTAGCGGATGGGGTCCCAGAGCATCGGCGAGCCTTCGATCATCTCGTAGGTCACGTCGGGGAAGACGAGATGCGAGTAGGGGTTCTTGGCGGCGTTCAGCCGATCTTTGAGCGCGACCTTGATGCCCGTATCCTCGGGCGCGCCCGAGCGCCGCATGTAGGCGCGGATGAGCGGCGCGAAGTACCCCCCGGCGCCGGCGACGATGGCCTGCTGGAAGGGAATGCGGACGGTGAGCGCCCACATCGCGTTGCCCTCACTCTGCTTCTCGTAGGCGACCGTCAGCACGCGCTCGTGGATGCCGGCCTGGATCAAGCTCGCCGCCACGATCGCCGTCGAGCCGCCGACGCTGCCCGGCCGTGTGCACGCGCAACATCGGCTTCCCCGCGGCGCCGAGGGCGTCGGCGAGGTAGAGCTCGGGCATCATCGTGCCCTCGAACATGTCGGGGGCCTTCCCGATGACGACCGCGTCGATGTCGCGCCAGCTCACACCCGCGTCCGTGAAGGCACGATCGACTGCCTCACGCAAGAGCCCGGGCAAGGAGACGTCGGTGCGCTTGACGTCGTGTTTCGTCTGACCGATGCCGATGACCGCGCAGCGCTCCGCCATTAGTCTCTCTCCAGCACGCAGACGAGATTTTGTTGCAGGCACGGGCCCGACGTCGCGTGCGCGACGGCCCGCTTGCCGTCGCCGGCCGCGAGGCGGGCCGCCGCTTCGCCGATGCGCACAAGTCCCGCCACCATCATCGGGTTCGCCGCGAGCGCGCCGCCCGAGGGATTGACGTCGACGTCGGAGCCGAGCCCGAGCGCGTCGCGCAGGATCAGCTCCTGGTGCGTGAAGGGCGCGTGCAGCTCGGCGAGGTCGACGCGGCCGCGGCCGACCCCGGCCTTCTCGCCGGCGAGCTTCGTCGACGGCGACGTCGCGAGATCGCGGACGCCGAGGGCGTGGGCTCGATGCGGTGATCGATGCCCCGGATCCACGCCGGCGCCATCGCGCTCCGCTTCACGACGTCGCCGCAGGCGAGCACGATCGCCGCGCAGCCGTCCGAGATCGGAGGACAGTCGTGCTTGCGGAGCGGCGACACGAGATACGGCTCCTGCAGCGAGTGCCGCCGCATCCGCCGACCGCCTGACCTGCGCCTTGGGATTCGCGGCCGCCGCCCGCCGGCTGCGCGCCGCGACCTCGGCCAGGTCGCGCTCGCTCTTGCCGGTCGCCTCGAGATACGCGCGGGCCTGCAAGGCCGCCAGCGAGATCGCGTCGGGCCAGAGCGGCGCGGTGCAGTACGGGTCGAGCTGCATGGTGAGCACCTCGGGAAGGTCGCCCATCGACGACTTCCCGAACGCGTAGACGAGCGCGGAGTCGACCTCGCCGGTCTGCAGCTTCACCCACGCCTCGTAGAGCGCCCACGCGCCGTCCATCTCGACGTGCGACTCGACGATCGGCGGCCAAGCCCCGACCGCGTCGAGCGCGCTCACGAAGGCGAACGGCTGACCCGCGAGGTAGTCGCAGCTGCCCGAGACGGTGAACCGATCTCGGGGCCGCGCAGACCCGCCTGGCGCTTCGCCTCTTGCAGAATCGGCATCAGCATCTCGACCTCGTTCCCCGAGGTCTCGCGCCGCACGCTCGGCGACTGCGCGAATGCCACCACCGCCACGTCGCGCGCCATCTAGGTATGCTCCTTGTAGGTCTCGAACGCCGCGTCGGGCTCGTCGATCGGCCGGAAGTAGCGGATGCTCTCGAAGGTCGCGGCGAGCTCCTCGCGCGGAGCCCACACCGCCTCCACGCGCATCCCCATGCGCACCTGGTCGAACGGGCACTCCTGGATGAGCGCGAAGAACGGCAGGTCCGCGCCGTCGAGCAGCACGTGCGCGCACGTGAAGGGCAGGCGGTACCGACAGCACGTCGGAGGGGATGCGCACGATGCAGAACGTCGTGACCGTGCCCTTCCCCGTCGACCTCCACTTCGTCGGTCGTCGGCACGCCGCACTTCGGACAGGCACCGCGCGGCGGCACGTAGACCTTGGCGCACTCGGGACAGCGCTGACCGAGGATGCGGCCCTGCCGCCATGCCGAGCAGAAAGCGCTGCGTCGCGCGCCCGGCGGTGTAGGTGTAGTCGAGACGGATCGGCGTCATGATGCTCGTGACGTCGCTCATGCGCGCCTCCGGCTCGAAGCAGACGAGGTCGTGGATGTTGCCCGCGGGCTCCGCGTTCCACCGCGGCCGGACGCGCATGCCCGTCCGCATCGCCGCGGCGCTTCCGGCGTCGACCGCGTGCAGCATGGCGCTCTCGGCGCCGTCGAGCTTCACGAGCGCCCAGGCGAAGGGCCGATCGAGCGGGTGCTTCGGTCGCGGCCGCTCGACCCAGGCCCACGTCGTGACGACGCCGCCGGGCCCGACCTCGACCATCTCGTCGATCGGCTCGCCGCTCACGGGATCGTACTCGACGGGCGGCACGAGCACGCGGCCGTCGCGAGCGCGGACGCCGACGAGGCGGCGCTCGGTGAGGCCGCTGAAGAAGGCGCCGAGCACCGGTCCGACCGAGCGGCGATAGGGATACTCCAACACGTGCGCCGCGGTGAGGCGCCCGGACTCACTCTCTGTCATGCGATTCACTCCTCGCTGGAGTTGGTGTGCATGAGCGCCGCGGCCGTCCGCACGCGCTCGGAAATGTCTTTGACGGGGTGCAGGCCGCCGGCCCATCCGACCAGCGACGCGAACCAGACGTTCTGCAGCATGAACGCGACCTGCCGTTCCCGCTCGGTGCTGGTGGCGGGCGACAGCTCGCGGCTCAGATCGACCGGCTTTCCCCGCAGCGCCGCGACGATGAGACGCGTCATCCGCGAATGGAAGCCCGCGACCTTCGACGCGACCTGCACGTCGCCCGACGCCATCGCCCGCAGCATCGCGCGCGCGAACTGCGGACGATACGTCATCCCGCGCGTCGCCCGCTCGAAGAAGCGCGTCACGCGCGCGAGCGCCGATTTGCCTTCGACCGGGTGCGCCGCCATCGCGTGCTCGAGCTTCTCGAGCTCCTCGGTGAGGGCGAAGAGGAGAATGTCCTCTTTGCTGTGGAAGTATTTGTAGAGCGTGCCGAGCGCGACCTCGGAGACCTCGGCTACGTCGCGCAACCGAACGCCCTCGAAGCCGCCCTTCTCCGCCAGCTCGATCACCGCGTCGACGATGCGGCGATGACGTCGCAGTTGGCTCGCGGCGAGCCGGGCTTTCGGCACGCCGTCGTCGGTGCGCAAGCGCGAGACGTCGAGCCGTGGCCGTGAGCCCATGGGAGCGGATTTGAAACATGTTTCAATTCCGTTGTCCAGCTCGGCCGGCAGGGCCCGTTGCCCCGTACGACCCGTTTCACTAGTCTCCCGCGCCTCGTGGCCTACACTCTCGCCGATCTGAACGAAGCCATCGCCGATGCGATCCCCGAGCGCGAAGCGATCATCTCGGCGCACGCGGCGTCTGACCTGGCGCGACCTGCAGCGCCGCTCGCGCCGGCTCGCCAACCTGCTCGCGACGCCGGCCTCGGCTGCCACCGCGAGCGCGCCGCGCTGCAGCCGTGGGAGTCGGGGCAGGACCACGTCGCGCTCTACCTCTACAACGGCCACGAGTACCTCGAGGCGATGATCGGCTGCTACAAGGCGCGCGTCGCGCCGTTCAACGTCAACTACCGCTACGTCGAGGAGGAGCTGCGTCTACCTGCTCGCCGACGCCGAGACGCGCGGCCATCATCTACCACGCCAGCTTCGCGCCGCGGCTGGCGCGCGTGCTGCACGAAGCTGCCGCCGCATGGCGTGCTGCTGCAGGTCGACGACGGCAGCGGCGAGCCGCTGCTGCCCGGCGCGCGCGACTACGAGGAGGCGCTGGCGGCGCGCCAGCGACGCGCCGCCGCCGGTGACGCCGAGCGAGGACGACCTCTACATCCTCTACACCGGCGGCACGACCGGCATGCCGAAGGGCGTGCTGTGGCGCCAGGCACGACATCTTCTTCGCCGCCATGGGCGGCCAGCTGCCCGGCGGCATGCGGCACGGTGCCGAGCCTCGCCGAGATGGTCGAGCGCGCGCCGATGGGCGACCTCATCCGCGCCCTGCCGGCGCCGCCGTTCATGCACGGCGCCGGCGCAGTGGTCGGCGTTCATGATCCTGCACCAGGGCGGCACGGTCATCCTGCCAGAGCAACACGCGCGCGCTCGACCCCGACGACATCTGGCGCACGGTCGAGCGCGAGCGGGTCGGCATCGCTGTCGATCGTCGGCGACGCCTTCGCCCGGCCGCTGCTCGACCAGCTCGCGCAAGGGCTCGTACGACCTCGTCAGCCTGCAAGGTCCTCGGCTCCGGCGGCGCGATCCTCTCGCCGCCGCTGAAGCAGGCGTTCCTCGAGCGCTTGCCCGGCACCTGATGATCTTCGACGGCTTCGGCTCCTCGGAGACCGGCGCGCAGGGCGCGACGCTGACCACCGACGGGCGGATGCGCGTCGGCGCCGGCGTTCAAGATGGACCGCGCACACCTGCGTCCTCGACGAGGCGCTGACGCGCCGCCTCGCCGCCCGGCGAGGACGCCGTCGGCTGGCTGGCGCGCACCGGTCACGTGCCGCTCGGCTACCTCGGCGACGAGGCGAAGACGCGCCGCACCTATCCGACCATCGACGGCGTGCGCTACGCCGTCCCCGGCGACCGCGCCCAGCTGGCCGCCGACGGCACCATCGTCGTGCTTCGGCCGCGACTCGGTGTGCATCAACAGCGGCGGCGAGAAGATCTTCGCCGAGGAGGTCGAGAAGGCGCTCAAGCACCACCCCGCGGTCTACGACGTCGTCGTCGCCGGCACGCCGAGCGAGCGCTGGGGCGAGCAGGTGACCGCCGTCGTCGCGCTCCGCCCCGGCACCGCCGCGAGCGAGGACGAGCTCCGCGACGCGGCCGGCGCAGCACCTCGCGCGCTACAAGCTCCCGCGCGCATTCGTGTTCGTCGACAGGTGATGCGCGCGCCGACCGGCAAGCCCGACTACGCTGGGCGAAGACCGTCGCCCGCGAGGCCCTCGGCTAGGGAAGCTCTGCACAGGTAGGTTCCGAGCGAGAAGTGCGAGCCGCCCCGAGCGCAAGGCGCGAAGCCCGACCGCGTATCTGAACGATACGCCGAGGGCGTCGCGCCGCCGTCGCACGGGGATGGATCGCGCTTCGCCGCCGGGAGCTACCTGTGCAGACCTTCCCTAGGGAACCTCTGCACAGGTAGGTTCCGAGCGAGAAGTGCGAGCCGCCCCGAGCGCAAGGCGCGAAGCCCGACCGCGTATCTGAACGATACGCCGAGGGCTTTGCGCCGCCGTCGATCGGGGATGGATCGCGCTTCGTAGCCGGGAGCAACCTGTGCAGAGGTTCCCTAGTGTCCCGTTCCCGAAGTTCGCCCAGAATTCTGGGGGTCTTTTGACCCCTGCCTGCGTTGCTCCTCCTTGGAATAGTCCAGACTATTCCTGCGTCGTCGCGCCTCGGCAGGGCCCAAAATCCCTCCCAGCCTTTATGCAACGAACTTCGGGAACGGGACACTAGCCAAGATCCGCACGGCGTCGCACGCGACGACCGGTGTCGCCGCCGCGACGGATTGAGCGGCGCGTGCCCGGCATGGCAGGACGGCGCCATGCGGCCCCACGTGCTCGGCATCGACGACGGCCCCTTCGTCGTCGGCACCGACCCGGACCCGCCCATCGTCGGGGTCATGACCGAAGGTGCAGCTACGCGGCGACGCCGATGGACTCGGCAGCCGACAATTCCACCAAATTCCACCGCCGCGAGCTTGCAGGGAAAGCGCGCCTTGCGCCAAGACGTATTCCATGCCGCGCGTACGACGGGACCTCGACCGCTCGACGCCGCGCTTGTCACCCGAGCGCGCCTTCGTCGTGCAGCTCGAAAGCCGGCGCGCGCCGAACACCAGCCGTTTTCGCGGCCGCGTCGAGCATCTCTCGAGCGGCGAGGCGCCACTTCGCCTCGCTCGCCGACTTGCTCGGGTTTCTGAAGCGTCACTCGTGACGACGTTCTCCGCTGGAGGCTCCCCATGAGGTTCCGATCCAGGATTCTCCCTTCGCTGGCGACGCTGGCGATCGCGACGTGGGCCGTCGCGGTGCGGCCGGTGAGCCCGGCGCCCTCGCCGAGCTCCTTCCTCGGGTACCGCACCCGCGCGACGCGCAAGACCGCCAAGTTCAGGAAGATCCTCGGCATACGCCTCACGGACGGATTCGAGGACGGCCGCTTCGATCTCACGGCCGCCGGCGACTTCGAGGTCGCGACCGCGGGCGGCACGGTGGAGCAACGCACCCATCTCCGCGCCTACAAGATCAAGGCCGTGAAGGGCTCGCCGAAGCATCTGAAGCAGCTCGCCGTCCCGGTCGCGGACGACGTCGGCACCTTCCGTCTCGTCGACACGGTGAAGCCCGAGCTGCTCCTCGTACCGACGGCGGAAGACCCGTCGGTCGTGCCGGCACCTCCAGATCCGAACGATCCGCTCGATGCCTACAAGTGCTACCGGGTCAAGGTCACGAGGAAGACCGCCAAGCTCCCGAAGGGCCTGCGGACGACCGTGGCGGACCCGTTCACCGACGTGCCGAAGGTCTTCGACGTGCACGCGTTGAAGCATCTCTGTCTGCCCGCCGATCGCGACGGCAGCGGCATCCAAAACCCCGACCTCGAGCTCGCCTGCTACACGATCAAGGCCGCCAAAGGACAGCCCAAGCACGCCGCACGACACGCGCTGCAGCTGAACAACGTTTTCGGTCCGCTCGTCGTCGACACCGTGAAGGAGAGCGAGCTCTGCGTTCCCGCCGAGCATCCCGCGCCGACGCCGACGCCGGCGACGACCGACGGCGGGGCGACGGCCGTACCGACCACCACGCCGGCCGGCACGACGACACCGACCCCGCTCTCGACGGCCGCCCCCAACGACCCCGCGAGCGTGGCGCCGCCGCTCGCAGACGGCGTCGTCAGCGTGCCCGCGCTCGCGACCAGCTTCCTCTATACCGGCGCCGATCCCATCCAGACCGGCGTGGCCCCCGGCACGATCGACACGAAGCGCGCCGCGGTGCTGCGCGGCAAGGTCGTCAGCACCGCGGGCGCCCCGCTTGCCGGCGTCACCGTCGGCATCCACGATCACCCCGAGCTCGGCACGACCCGGACACGGGTCGACGGCGCGTACGACCTCGTCGTGAACGGAGGCGGACCGCTCACGCTCGAGCTCCAGAAAGCCGGCCTCATTCCGGTCGGCCGGCGCCTCGAAGTCCCGTGGCAGGACTTCGTGATGGTGCCGGACGTCGTCATGACGGCCCTCGATCCCGTGGCGACCGCGATCACGTTCGGCGCCGACGCGCCCTTTCAGACCGCGACGTCCTCGCTGCAGAGCGACGCCGACGGCACGCGCCGGAGCCTCCTGCTCTTCCCCGCTGGCACGAGCGCCTCCCTCGTCTTCGCCGACGGTAGCGTCCAGCCCGCGACGCTGCTCCACGTCCGCGCCACCGAGCTCACCGTCGGCGGCAGCGGCCCGGCGGCGATGCCCGCCGTGCTGCCGCCGCTCAGCGGCTACACCTATTGCACCGAGCTCTCCGCCGACGAGGCCATCACCGCAGGCGCCGTCTCGGTCGCCTTCGATCAGCCGGTCCTGGCGTACACCGAGAACTTCCTCGACTTCCCCGTCGGTCTGGCGGTGCCGCTCGGCTACTTCGACCGCCAACGTGCCGTCTGGGTCGCCGAGCCCAATGGGCGCATCGTGAAGATCGTCGCGATCAACGGCGGCGTCGCCGACGTCGACACCGACGGCGACGGCATTGCCGACGACGGGCTCGGCATCACCAGCGCGGAGCGCGAGGCCCTCGGCGCGGCCTATGCGACCGGCACGAGCCTCTGGCGCATGCCCACGACGCACTTCACGCCGGTAGACGGCAACAACAACATCGACACGACCGGCGACACGCCGCCCGCCGAGAACGGCGCCGGGCCCGATCAGACCGACCCGATCCAGAAGTCCTGCCAGAACGGCGGCAGCATCATCGAGTGCGAGAACCAGGTGCTCGGCGAGTCCCTCGCGGTGATCGGGACGCCCTACACGCTCGACTACCGCAGCGACCGCGTCCCGGCGCAGACCGCGACCAAGACGATTCGCCTGAGCGGCGCCTCCCTCCCGCCGACGCTCGCGTCGATCGATCTCCACCTGGCGGTCGCGGGCCGGAGCTTCGACCAGAGCTTTCCCGCCACCCCGAACCAGGCCACCACCTTCACCTGGGACCGCATGGACGCCTACGGCCGCCAGCTGATCGGCGGCCAGACGCTCGCGGTCACGATCGACTACAACTACCCCGCCGTCTACCAGGAGCCCGGACCGTTTCCCGAGGCCTTCAACCAGACCGGCGGCACGACGCTCGGCCTGAACCCGAGCCGCCAGCAAGTGAGCCTGTCCGACCACTTCACCACCATGATCGGCGAGGGGCTGACCGACGCGCGCACGATCGGCCTCGGCGGCTGGTCGCTCGACGTGCACCACGTCTACGACCCGGTCGCGCGCGTCCTCCACGCGGGCGGCGGCACGCGTCGGCGCGCGGGCTCGCTCGCTCGCCTGCTCTCGACGATCGACCTTCCCGGACAGAGCGTCCTCTTCGACGTCGCGACCGGCCCCGACGGCTCGGTCTACGTGGCCCTGCCGCATGGCGACCAGATCATCCGCGTCGCGCCCGACGGCACGCAGACCGTCGTCGCCGGCAACGGCGTCGAGGGCTTCGACGGCGACGGCGGCCCCGCGACGGCGGCGGAGCTCGGCGACCCGACCGGCGTCGCGGTCGCCGCCGACGGCACCATCCTCATCGCCGAGGAGGGCAATAGACGCGTCCGCAAGGTGGCGCTCGACGGCACGATCTCGACCATTGCCGGCACCGGCGTCGGCAACACGTCGACCGGCGACGGCGGCCAAGCGACCCAGGCGACCTTCACGACCGCCGAGCGCATCGCGGTCGGACCCGACGGCAGCATCTACCTCGTCGACGGCGGCACGCGCATCCGCCGCCTCACCACCGACGGCATCATCCGCACCGTCGCGGGCACCGGCACCGTCGGCGGCACGGGCGACGGCGGTCCGGCCACGTCGGCGACCCTCAATTGCGCCTCGGTCTCCGCCGCGGCGGACGGCGGCTTCTACGTCGCGGACTTCTTCAACCACCGCGTCCGTCGCGTGCGCCCCGACGGGATCATCACCACCGTGGCCGACTACACGGCGGATCTCGGCCAACCCGTGTCGGTCCGGCCCGCGCCCGACGGCGGCCTGCTGATCGCGGTGTCGTTCGCGAGCGCGCGAACGCCGGAGGTCGACCTGCTCCGGACCGACGGCACACTCGCCACGATCGCGGGCGGCGGCCCGACGCCCGTCCGAGACGGCATCCCCGCGACGCAAGCGAACCTCGCCGAGATCCTCGCGACCGCGGTCGGTCCCGACGGCAGCCTCTACCTCGTCCGCGGCGGCAGCGACAGCCACGTCGTGCGCGTGAGCCCCGCGCTGCCGGGCTTCACGGGCGACGACATCGTGATCGCGAGCGATGACGGCTCCGAGCTCTACGTGTTCGACCAGGACGGCCGCCATCGCCGGACGCTGCTCGCCCTCACGGGCGCGGTCCTCCGCGAGTTCGGCTACGACGGCGCGGGACGGCTCGCGACCATCACCGAGAAGACCGGCGGCACCGACGACGTGACGACGATCCAGCACGACGCCTCGGGCAACCCGACCGCCATCGTCGGGCCGTTCGGCCAGGTGACCACGCTCGCCGTCGACGCCAACGGCTTTCTCGCCAGCGTCACCAACCCCGCGGGCGAGGCGCGCACGCTCACCTCGAGCCCCGACGGTCTGCTCGAGAGCCTCAGCAACCCGCGCGGCAAGACCACCACCTTCACCTACGACGGCGACGGTCGCCTGCTCTCCGACGCCGATCCGATCGGCGGCTCGCAAACGCTCGCCCGCACGAGCGGCGTCGATCAGTTCACCGTGACCCGCACCACTACTCTCGGGCGCGTCACCACGCACGACGTCGTAAACCTCGCCGGCGACGTCCAGGAGCGGACGATCACCGACCCCGACGGCGCCGTCCACCACACCAGCGAGGACGTCGACGCCGGCACGATCCACACGACCTTCCCCGACGGCAGTACCATGGCCACGATGCTCGGGCCCGACCCGCGCTTCGGCATGCAGGCGCCGATCACGGCCCTGAACACGATCGCGTTCCCGACCTCACCGGCCGTCACCCTCACGTCGACGCGGACGGCGACGCTCGCGGACGCGCACGACCCGCTCTCGCTGACGAGCGAGACGACGGCGGTCACCCTCGGCGGCGACATCACCACGACGACCTACGACGCCGCGACCCGCACCTTCACCGCGACGAGCCCGACCGGCCGCACCGACACGCTCACCGTCGACGCGCTCGGACGATTCGTTACGGCGCAGCTCGGCACCCTGGCGCCGAAGCACGCGACCTACGACGCGCACGGGCGCCTCACCACGTTGACGAGCGGCACCGGCCCGTCGGCGCGGACGCTCACCTACACCTACGACGCGGCGGGCTTCCTCGCGACGATCACCGACCCGCTCGGGCACAGCGCCTCACTCGCGCACGATCCCGTCGGACGGGTGACGAGCGAGACCCTGCCGAGCGGCACGACCCTCGCGTTCAGCTACGACGCCGCCGGCAACCTGACCAGCCTGACTCCGCCCGGACGACCGACCCACACGCTCGTCTACTCCGACCGCAACGAGCTGACGCTGATCACCCCGCCCGCCGTGCCGGGCACCGGTACGCTCGGTTTCGCGTACGACGCGGACGGGGCGGTCACGACCATCACGCGCAGCGGAACGGACGCGATGACGATCGGCTACGACGCGTTCGGGCGTCCGACCACGCGCACGCAGGACCTCGGCGGCCCGCCCCTCGTCGACACGTTCGCGTACGACTCCGCGGGCCGCCTCGCGTCCGTCACGGCGGCGAGCGGCGCCGTCATCACCTACACCTACGACGGACTGCTCTCGGTCGGCGAGACGCTCGCGGGTCCGGTTGCGGGAAGCGTCACCCGCACCTACGACGGCGCGCTCCGCATCGCGAGCCAGACGGTCGCCGGCACGCCCACGATTGCGTACGCCTACGATGCGGACAGCCAGATCCTCGCCGCCGGCGACCTGGCCCTGGCGCACGATGCGAACGGCCTCGTCACGACCGAGACGCTCGGCGTCGTGAGCGACAGCGCCGGCTACGACGCCTTCGGCGACCTCGCCAGCTACACCGCGAGCGCCAATGCCACGCCCGTCTACGCCGAGGCGCTCACCCGCGACGCCGACGCCCGCATCGTCCAGAAAGTCGAGACGATCGGCCCGAGTACCACGACCTACGCGTACACCTACGACCTCGCCGGCCAACTGACGACGGTCGAGAAGGACGGCGACCCCTTCGAAAGCTACACCTACGACGACAACGGCAACCGCAGCGACGCAACCGTCGACGGCGTGCACGCGAGCGCCTCGACCGACGATCAGGATCGTCTCACCCAGTACGGCACGACGTCGTTCACGTACACGCCGGCCGGAGACCTCGAGAGCAAGACCATCGGCGCCGCGACGACGACCTACGAGTACGACGTGCTCGGGAATCTCCTCGCCGTGACCCTGCCCGACGCGACCGCCATCACGTACGTCGTCGACGGCCAGGGCCGGCGGGTCGGGAAGAAGGTGAACGACACGCTCGTGCAGGGCCTCCTCTACGACGACGTACTCCGGCCCGTCGCCGAGCTCGACGGCGGCGGCACGATCGTGAGCCGCTTCGTCTACACCGGCGGCACCGTCCCAGCCTACCTCGTCAAAGGCGGCGTCGCGTTCCGCATCATCAGCGACAGCATCGGGAGCGTGCGCCTGGTGGTGAATGCGACCACCGGTGACGTGGCGCAGCGCCTCGACTACGACAGCTTCGGGCGCGTCACCCAGGACACGAACCCGGGCTTCCAGCCGTTCGGCTTCGCCGGCGGCCTCTACGACCCGGATACGAAGCTCACGCGCTTCGGCGTCCGCGACTACGACGCGACCGTCGGGCGCTTCACCGCGAAGGACCAGGCCGCCTTCGCCGGCGGCGATCCGAACCTCTACCGCTACGCGCTCAACGACCCCATCGACATCAACGACCCGACCGGCCTCGACTGGCTCGACACCCTCGCGGGCTTCTCGGATCGCCTCCGGGCGGACAGCAATCTCGCCGCGAATCCCGTGCTCCTGCTCGACGTCACGGTCGACTCCCTCGTGCGCCTCGGGGCCGCGGAGCTCGGCTTCGACCCCGGCGAGACGCTCTACGACCAGCTGTTCGTCACGAAATCGCCGAGCGTGGACCCGACGAGCGGCGACTACCTGGACGGCCAGTTCTACGCCCAGTGCGTCGACCTCGCCGCCGCCGTCCTCGACGTGGCCGGCGAAGGCGTCTCGAGCGCCGTGAGCTCGCTCGATCGGACGCTCAGCCGGCGCGCCGCCCGCCTTGCCCAGGAAGAGGCGGCGAAACAGGCAGCCGAGAACGCCGGCTCCGCGGGCGAGCGGGCGATGAATCATTTCGACCGGAACATGCGCGAGATCAATCCGCGGCGCGTGCGCGCCGAGAACGGCAACGGCAACGTCAATCGCGGACGCAACATCGGGGGCGGCTACACCAGACGCGGGGGCTGAGCCGAAGAACCCGACTGGCGATGCGTCCGGCCGATCCGCGCGCTATGCGAAGGCATGGACGCCGGCGTACCGACGATCGCCTTCGCGGAGCTCCTGGCCTTCGCCGTCGCCGCCGGCTTCGTCGGCGCGATGAGCGGCATGGGAGGCGGCGTCGTGCTGATCCCGCTCCTCACCTTCGTCGGCGTCGACATCAAGCGCGCGATCGCGATCAGCGCCGTCTCGGTGATCGCCACCTCGAGCGGCGCTGCTTCGGCCTACGTCCGCGACCGCCTCACCAATCTGCGGATCGGCATGTTCCTCGAGGCCTTCACCATCCTCGGCGCCCTCACGGGCGCCGCCATCACCCTGCGCGTCGCCCGCCCGACGTTGTTCCTCGCCTTCGGCGCCGTGCTGCTCGCGTCCTGGGCGGCGCTCTGGGTGCGGCGCAACGAAACGTGGGAGCCGACCGCCCGTCCGGACGCGCTGTCGCGCCGGCTCCGCCTCGACGGGCGCTACTTCGACCCGGCACTCGGCCGCACGCTCGCGTACCGCGCCACTCGGGTTCCCTTGGGGGCGCCGCTCATGTTCGGCGCGGGGGTCGTCGCCGGACTGCTCGGCATCGGCGCCGGCGCGCTCAAGGTGCTGATCCACGATCTCGTGATGGGGCTCCCGCCGAAGGTGTCGACGACCACCAGCAATCTCATCATCGGCGTCACCGCGCTCGCGGGCGCGAGCGTGTACCTCCGCGCCGGGCTCGTCGACGCGAACCTCGCGGCGCCGGTGATCGTCGGCGTCACGGCGGGGGCGTTCGTGGGTACGCGGGTGCTCGTACGCTTGCCGAACGAAGCCGTGCGGCGCTTCTTCCTCCTCGTTCTCGGCACGCTCGGCATCGAGATGATCCTGCGCGGGCTCCGCGCCGGCGGGTGAGCGATGGCATCGACGCCCAGGCGACGCATCGACTTCGAGAGCACCATCGGCTGGCTTCTGCTCGTCGGCGTCCTCACCAGCGTGGCGCTGATCATCGCGGGCGAGGCGTGGCATCGCGTCGTCGCCGGCACCTTCGATCTCCAAGACGTGCTGCCCGCGACGAGCGTCGCCGGCTTCGTGCGCGAGGACCTGCGCCGCGCCGCCGCGCTCGCGACCGGCCCCCGTCGGCTCGTCAATCTCGGCATCGCCGTCCTGCTGCTGACGCCCTACCTTCGCGTCGCGGCGTCGCTCGCCTACTTCGCGCTCGTCGCCCGCGACCGGACGTACACGGCCGTCACCGCCTTCGTGCTGGCGGTTCTGACCTACACGCTCTTCGCGTGAGCGCGGGGCTCAGAACCCGAGCATCTTGGCGAGGTAGTGAATCATGACCTCGTCGGCGCCGCCGCCGATCGAGATCAGGCGCGAGTCGACGAACGCCCGGCCCGCGACGCTTTCCTTCATGTAGCCGAACCCACCGTGCAGCTGGATGCAATGGTCGGCGACCATGCGAGCCATGCGGCCGGTGAAGAGCTTCGCCATCGAGATGTCCTTGGTCGCGTCCTCGCCGCGGACGCGTTTGCGGATGCAGGCGTAGGTGAGCTCCTTGGCGGCGACGATCTGGGTCAGCATCTCGATGAACTTGAATTGCGTCACCTGCATCTTGCTGAGCGGCTTTCCGAAGGCGACTCGCTCCTCGCAATATTTCCGGGTGGCTTCCCAGAGCGCCTCCGACGCCGCGTTCGAGCTGACGCACGCGATCAGCCGCTCGTCCTGGAACTGCATCATCTGCTGCTGGAAGCCGCGGCCGCTCTCGCCGATCGTGTTGGCGACGGGCACCCGCACGTCCTCGAAGAAGAGGAGCCCCGTGTCGGAGCCCCAGTTCCCGATCTTGTCGAGCAGCTGGTAACTGAAGCCCGGCGAGTCGGTCGGCACGACGATCTGCGAGAAGCCGCCGTAGCCGGCCTCGGGATCGGTCACGGCGAGCAGGCAGAGCCAATCCGCCGTCGCCGCATTGGTGATGTAGATCTTGCTGCCGTTGATCACCCAGTCGTCGCCGTCGCGAACCGCGCGCGTCTTGATGCCCGCGACGTCCGAGCCCGCGTCCGGCTCGGTGACCGCGATCGCCGCCACCATCTCGCCCTTGACCGCGGGGACCAGGTACCGCCGGCGCAACTCGTCGCTCCCGAACTGATGCAGCGAGGGCGTCGCCATGTCGGTCTGCACGCTGATGCCCATGGTGACGCCGGCGTTGTCGCACTGCGCGAGCTCCTCGAACATCACCGCCGTGTACGACCAATCGAGCCCTGCACCGCCCCAGATGGGATCGTAGCGCAGCCCGAGCATCCCGAGCTCGCCCATCCGCCTGTAGAGCGCCTTGTCGAAGCGGCCCTTCTGGTCGAACTCGCGCGCCCGCGGCGCCATCTCCTCCTGCACGAACTTGCGGACGGTCTGGCGAAAGAGCTCGTGCTCGGGCGTGCCGAAGAGATCGGGTGGGGGCGGATTGATCATGGCGTATGCATTCCTTTCGGAGGGACGTTGGAGCCGGACGCTTCTAACCGCTACGCCGCCGTCGATCCAGCGCGCAGGGGGTCGGCGACGCGCGCCGCCCGCGCGCCACCACCGGTCGTGATCTCGCGCCGCGCTCAGACCACGCCGTGCGCCTTCATGTCGGCCAGCGTCACCCGCAGCCCGTCGGCGAACGGCGTCGCCTCCCAGCCCAGCTCGCGCCGGGCCCGCGCCGCCGAGGGGCACGCCTCGAGCGTCAGAAAATGCAGCTGGCCGCGCGGGATGAGCGGCGCCATGCCGCTGAACTTCGCCCACAGCTCGCCGGTCGTGGAGACGGCCTTGGCGACCCAGCGCGGGAGGATCGCAGGCACCCGCGCCGTCGGCACGTGCTGCTGCACCGCACGCGCGATCTCCTGCAGCGTCAGGTACGCATCGCTCAGCACGTAGCGCGCGCCGACCGGCGCCTTGTGCTCGGCGAGGAGGTGACCGCGCGCGACGTCGGCGGCGAAGACGATCGGCATGCCGCCCGGCAGCAGCATCGGGATCTCACCGCGCGCGAGCCGACGGATGAAGTCGTTCACACCGGTCGTGACGGGCGCCGGGCCGTAGACACCGGACGGATGCAGGAAGCGCGCGGGAAGACCGCGCTCGAGCGCGGCGGCCACGAGCCGGTCGGCCTCCTGCTTCGAGCGCTCGTACGGCGTCGCCTTCGGCGCCGGATCGAGCTCTGACTCGTCGAACGGACGCCCGTGCGGCATCACGAAGACGTCGATCGTGCTCGTGTAGAGAAACGACGTCACCTCCTCCGCGAGCGCGGCCTCGAGCACGTGCCGCGTACCTTCGTAGTTGACGCGACGAAAGGTCGCGGGATCGGGCAGCCACTGCTCCGGCAGTCCCGCGGCGTGATAGACGACGTCGCACCCGGCGACCGCGCGCCGCACCGACGCCGCGTCCGTGACGTCGCCCGCCATCAGCTCCACACGATCCGGCACGAGCTCGCGCGCACGCTCGACGTCGCGCACGAGGGCGCGGACGGCGCGTCCCTCGGCGAGGAGCGCGCGCGCGATCGCGTGGCCGACGGTGCCGGTCGCACCCGTGAGGAGGGTTTTGCCGCTCATCGAGGTCTCGGCGCGCTCATGGCGCGCCGGCGGTCGTTGCGAGCTTTTTGAGCTTCCAGACGAGCTGCGTCTGCCGCACGAGATCGGCGGGCCTCCCGCCGGTCGCGAGCGGACCGACGTTCCACAGGACCACGTGCTTCAACCCCGCCGCGACGAGCGGCCGGAGCTCTGCGACGACGTCGTCGACGGTCCCGGCACATAGCCCGTCGCCGAGGAGCTCGGGCGTCACGTGCTTCTCCGCGGCCGCGAACGCGTCGAGCGGCACCTCGTTCGGTACGATGTCGGCGAAGCCCTCGAAGTGCTCGCCGAGCGGATGCGTGAGCCCGTGCTTCTTCCACACCGCCCCCGCCATCAGGAGCGTCATCGCCGACGCCGGTTTCACCCGCGTCAATTGCTCCAACACCCCGTGCCGACTCGCGCCGAGCGCCACCTGGACCTGCAGGGCGGGCTCGAATCGCTCGAAGGGGCGCCCCGCCGCCAGCGCCGCCGCCCGGATGACGCCGAGCTTTCGTGCGTACTCCTCGGCATCCATCTTCTGCGTCGGATACCACCCGTCGGCGAAGCGCCCGGTGAGACCGAGCATGCGCGGTGCATGCGCGGCGACCCAGAGCGCCGGCGTCTTCCCCTCGTAGAGCGGCGTCGCGAAGAGCGCGCGCGTGAGACGCCACGTCGGGCCGTCGAAGCTCACGGGCTCGCCGCGACTCTCCCACAGCATGCGAATGATCGTCAGCGCCTCCTCGAGACGCCCGACGCGCTTGGTGAACGGCATGCCGTAGGGCTCGGTGTTTTCGCGCTCGCCGTTCCCGATGCCGAGAATCGCGCGCCCACGCGTCATGTGGTCGATGGTCACGAAGGCCTGTGCGAGGGTCATCGGATGGCGGCGATAGGCCTCCGTCACGCCCGTGCCGATCCGCACACCACGATAGCGCGTCGCCATCATGCCGAGCATCACGAAGGGGTCGAAGAAGGCGTCCGTCGACGGCACCATCTTCGCGGCGGGCGTGTATTCCGGCTTCCAGAAGGCCTTCGGCACGAAGCCCACGTAGTGGTCGGGCAAGAGCAGGCTGTCGACGCCCGCGAGCTTCGCCATCCGCATGCCGAGCCGCTCGACCCAGAGCGGCGCCGTGCACGTCGTCTCGACTCCCACCTGCAAGCGCGCCATCGACGGAGCACAGGGCCACATGCGCTCCGCCCGGTCAAATGGCCGCAGAAAACCCTTGGCTCCGAGCAGACGCATTGGTAGTCGTACGTTCGTCCGGATCGTTCGCCGTCGTCTCCTCGCCCACCGACTCCCCGCGACGACCACGCATCGATCCCCTCGCCGCACACAGGAGGAAGACCATGGTCGTTTGGGACGCGGAAAATGCCGCGCATCTGATCTCGCGCGCCGGTTTCGGCGGCGACGAGCGCGACGTCCAGAAATTTGTGCGCTACGGCCAGGCGACGGCCGTCGAGAAGCTCGTCACGGTCAAAGGGACGGGGGCCAAGGGCCCCGGCAAGTCGGGCAGCGCCGCCACCGATCCCGACGACCTCTTGAAGCTCCGCGTCTGGTGGGCGAAGCGCATGGTCAAGGCCACCAGCCGCCGTCTTCAGGAAAAGATGTGCCTGTTCTGGCACGACCACTTCGCCTCGAACATCAGCAACGTGAAGAACAATCTCTGGATGGCGCAGCAGAACGCGCTCTTCCGACGCTTCGGGCTCGGCGACTTCAAAACGCTCGTCTTCGAGGTCACGCGCGATCCGGCGATGCTCGAGTTCCTCGACGGCGACCGCAACAAGGTCGGAAAGCCCAACGAGAACTACGGCCGCGAGCTCATGGAGCTCTTCGTGCTCGGCGTGAACGACCTGGACGGCAACCCCAACTACACGCAGACCGACGTGCAGGAGATGGCGCGCGCGCTCACCGGCTTCGTCATCCAGAACGACGACGGCGTCTTCGACGCGACCCGCCACGACTCCGGCAGCAAGACGCTGCTGGGCGTGACCGGCAACCTCGGCGTCGTCGACTCCGCGGGCACCCTCTTGCCGCCGGCGACCAACATCATCGACGTGCTCTTCGCCCACACCGACAGCGACGGCGCGCTCGCCATGCCGCGCTTCCTCGCCAAGAAGCTCTGGGAGTACTTCGCCTATCCCAGCCCGGCCAAGGCGCGCATCGACGAGGTCGCCGCGCCCTTCATCGCCGGCGGGTTCGTGATCCGCGACCTGTTGCGGGCGATCTTCCTGCACGACGACTTCTACAGCGACGAAGCGAAGAGCCAGACGGTGAAGAATCCCTGCGAGTTCGCCTTCTCCGCCATCCGCGCGACGCGCGCCTCGACCAGCGCCAAGACGCTTCCAGACCATCTCGGCAACATGGGCATGGACCTCTTCGATCCGCCGACGGTGAACGGCTGGGACAACGGCCTGGCATGGCTTTCGAGCGGACAGTTCCTCGCCCGCTTCGAGTTCGCGCAGGCGCTCGCGGCCGGCCGCTCGGGCGACCTCAAGCTGAGCCCGACCAGGCTCTTCGACCGCTCCGCGACGAGCGCGGAGTCCGTCGTCGACGAGCTGCTCGGAAAGCTCGGCATCGCGGCGCAGGTCCCGACCGACGCGCGCCAGGCGCTCGTCGACTACTTCGCCGGCGCCACCAATTTCTTCGACACGACCGTCGTCGAGCAGAAGGTGCGCAGTGCGATCGCATTGATGCTCGATCTGCCCGAGTTCCAAGTCCACTGAGCGGCGCAAGGAGAGATGCCCATGACGATCACTCGACGCGAGTTTCTCCGCCGCAGCGCCCTCGTCGGCGCCGCCGTCACCGCTCCCCATCCACTGCTGCGCGCCATGCTCGGCGCCCGCGTCGCCTGGGCCGCGCCCTCCGACGCCATCCTCGTCCTGGTCCAGCTCGAAGGCGGCAACGACGGGCTCAACACCGTCATCCCGAGCGCCGCGGGCACGCAGCGCTCGACCTACGACACCAAGCGCCCGAACCTCGGGGTGCCGCTCGCCGACTTGGGAGCGACCGGCATCGGCACGTCGGGCGGCACCGCCCTCGCCCTGCATCCCACCATGACCGCGCTCAAGTCGCTCTACGACGCCGGCAAGGTCGCGGTGGTGAACGGCGTCGGCTATCCCAACCAGAACCTCTCGCACTTCCGCTCCGAGGATATCTGGTTCGGCGCCCTCGACCCGACGGCCTCCCCGGCCGAGAACTTCACGACCGGCTGGTTCGGCCGCTACCTCGACGCCGCCGGCTTCGGACCGAGCACCATCGTCGCCGTCGACGTCAACGACACGCTGAACCCGATCTTCGTCCAGCCCGGCACGAACACGCTCGCCGTCCGTCGCATCGCCGACTTCGAGCTCCCCGACGACCCGCTCTATCCCGACTACGCGGCCAAGAAGGCCGCCCTCCAGGCGGCCTATGCGGTCGAGGCCGACCCGCTCGCGACCGCCGGCGTGCAGCTCGAGATCGGCACCTCGGGCGACGCGATGCTCGGCAAGATCGACGTCTATGCCAACGTCAGCACCAGCTGGGGGTCGAACCTGAACGGCCTCGGCGGCTCGCTCGGCACGAGCTTGAAGCAGGTCGCGTCCATCCTGCGCTACGACACGCTGAATCCCGGTTCCCCGACCGGCGCGCGCTTCTTCCACGTCCGGCTCGGCGGCTTCGACACCCACACCCAGCAGCAGGCGAACCTCACGACCGGCACCCAGCCGATCCGGCTCCAGCGCGTGAGCGACTCGCTCGCCGCCTTCTACCAGGACATGGTCGACCTCGGGCTCGAGAACAAGGTCGTGATGATGACCTTTTCGGAGTTCGGCCGGCGCGTGGCGGAGAACGGCAGCGGCACCACCGCCGGCACCGATCACGGCGCGGCGTCGCCGCTCTTCGTCGTCGGCGGTGCCGTCAACGGCGGCGTCTACGGCACCTTTCCGGATCTCACCGACCTCGACGGCGGCAACACCAAGTGGAACGTCGACTTCCGCCAGGTCTACGCGACCATCATCGACAAGTGGCTGCTCTCCCCCGGAGCCCACACCGCGATCTTGAACGGCAGCTTCTCGACGCTCGGATTTCTCACGTGAGCCCGGCGGCGCGCACGCTCCTCGCGGTCGCGCTGGCGATCGCGACGACGGGCTCGGCGTCGGCCCTCGTGCCGGGCGGCGGATCGAGTGCCACCGACTGCCTCGCGGAGTTCGGCGGCACGCCCGCCAACCAGCCGCGGTCGCACCCGCGCGAGATCCGCTGCACCGACAACGACCCCGCCTGCGACGACGATCCGACGCCCGGCATCTGCCGGTTCCGCGCCGAGGTGTGCCTGAACGTCACCGATCCGAATCTCCCGAGCTGCACGCCGCAGGCCCTCGACAGCTTCTTCGTCGAGAACGAGCAGCCCGACACGAACCCGAAGCACGACTTCGATTTCCAGACCCTCGAAGACCAGTTGAACTTCCTCGTGCTACCGCTCGACGCGACCGACACCAACGTCTGCAGCGGCGAGGTCCAAATGAGTCTCCGCACGCCGGTGCAGCCGTCGCGCTCGGGCGGGCGCTGGCGACGCGGCCGGAAGACGATCGTGTCGACGATCGCCGGCGACGCGGGGGTGCGCGACGACGACAAGCTGAAGCTCACCTGCGTGCCGGGCAAGGACACGACGCCGTGCGACGGCGTCACGTCGACGTTCGAGCAGATCCAGCATCAGATCTTCACGCCGACCTGCGCGCTCCCGACGTGTCACAGCGCCGCGCAGGGCGAGCACCAGCTGTCACTCGCCGACGGCGAGGCCTACGCAAGCCTCGTCGGCGTCGGGCCGGCGAATTTCACCGCCGCGAGCGCGGGCTACCTCCGCGTCGACCCGGGACACCCGGAGAACAGCTTCATCCTGAAGAAGCTCCGGGGCGCGCTCGTCGACGGCGAGGGGGCGCAGATGCCGAAGGACTTGAAGCGGCTGCACCATCTGCACGTCGATCTGATCGAGGCGTGGATCGCGGCCGGGGCGCCGGAAAACGGCTTCATCCCCGCGCTCGGCTGTCACTGACGCGTTCGGTCCCGCAGCCCGTGCTCGCGATGGACGCAGAGTGCTGGCGTCTCGCGGGTCGAACCGTCTAAGCTGCGGCCCGGGAGGGGACGGTATGCGGAGGGTCGCCCTTGCGGTCGTGCTGGCTCTGGTCGTCGCGTGCGGGATCTCGAAGAAGTCCCCGAAGGACGAGCTGAGCGCGGAGATGCCGCCGCCGGCGCCGGCACAAGCCGCGGGAGCGCTCGCGACCACGGGCGCACCCGTCGCGATGCCCGGCCGTCCGACGCCGGAGACCGCCGCGGCGGCGCCCGCCGTCACGGGGCCGGCGGGAACGACGGCGCTCGATACGCGCGCGATCGAGGAAGCAACCGGGCTCACCGGGGCGACGATGCCCGACGGCGTCTTCCGCATCACGAAGCCTCGCGGCGATCTCAAGGTCACGCTCGACGGCTTCCCGATCACGCCGCGCATGGGGCTCGCAGGCTGGGTCGCGTTCCGGCCGCACCCGAGCGGCGCGATGCTCACGGGCATAATGCCGGTCGCGCTCGACGAGCTGCAAGCCGTGGTATCCGCGCTCGCCGACGCGGGGCTCGAGACGACCGCGCTCCATGCCCACTTCGCCGGCGAGGAGCCTCGCATCTTCTTCCTCCACTTCGATGGGATCGGCAATGCGATCGCCCTCGCGCGCGGCGTCCACGACGTGCAGGACGCCATCGTACGCATCCGCACCGCCCGACCACTCAAGGCCACCGCCTCGGAGGTGCACTCCGACGTCGACGTCGCGCACCTCGACTCCCTCCTCGGCCTTCACGGCGAGCACGACGGTCAGGTCTATCGCGTGACGATCCCGCGCCCGGATGTCCGCGTCAGCGAGCTCGGCATCGATCTCGGCACGACGATGAGCCCCACGTCGTGGGCGGCCTTCCAAGGAACGGCGGAGCGGAGCGCCGTCGCGGGCGAGCTCATGCTCACGGCGGCCGAGGTGCAGCCCGTGATCCACGTGCTCCGCGAATCGCACATCGGCGTCGTCGGCATCCACGACGACTCGTGCCGCGAGAATCCCCGCCTCGTGTTCGTGTCCTTCTGGGGCGTCGGCCGTCGCGAGGCACTCGCCGCCGGCGTGCGGAGGGCCCTCGACCAGCTGCCGCACGGCGGGTGAGTGATCGCCGCCTGATCCTCGCGACCGCGTTCACGCGGGCGCTCGGCGTCGGCATGATCGGCGTCCTCTTGGGGCTGCATCTCGCGGCGGTCCCGCTCGACGTGGCGAGCATCGGCGTGATCGTCGCCGCCGGCCTCGCGGGCGGCGCGCTCGCCTCCCTCTTCGTGACGGTCGGCGGCGATCGCTTCGGCCGCCGACGCACGCTGGTCGCGCTCGCCCTCGCGACCGCCGCGGGCGGCGTGGCGCTCGCCTTCTTCCGCGACCCGGTCGCGCTCGCCCTGGCGTCGTTTCTCGGCATGGCGAACGGCATGGGACGCGATCGCGGGGCGTCTCTGGTCATCGAGCAGGCGATCCTGCCCGCGACGACCGGCGACGTCGGCCGCACCCAGGCCTTCGCCTGGTACAACGTCCTGCAAGACGCGGGGCACGCGCTCGGCAGCGTCGCGGCGGGTCTGCCCGTCGCGCTCGGCGCCGCGACCAATCTCGGCGCGGCGGGGGCGCTCCGCGTTTCGATGCTCGCCTACGCAGCCCTGGCGCTCGCGTCCGTCGGCCTCTACCTCCGGCTCTCGCCCGCGGTCGAGCACGCGACCCGCGCGCCGCTCCGCGTCTCGCCGGCGACGCGCGACGTCCTCGCGAAGCTCTCCGCCCTCTTCGCCCTCGACGCGCTCGGCGGTGGCTTTCTCACGACGGCGCTGCTCTCGTATTTCTTCGCGGCCCGCTTCGGCGCGAGCGCCGCGGCCATCGGCGGCCTCTTCTTCCTCGCCCGCGTCGCGAACGCCCTCTCCCACTTCGGCGCCGCGTGGCTGGCGCGCCGGATCGGCCTCGTGAACACGATGGTGTTCACGCACATCCCGTCGAGCCTGCTGCTGGTGACGGTCGCGATCGCACCGACGTTCCCGATCGCGGCCGTGCTCTTCGTGCTCCGTGAAGGCCTCGTCGAGATGGACGTCCCGACCCGGCAGTCCTACGTGATGGCCGTCGTGGCACCCGAGGAGCGCACCGTCGCCGCCGGCGTGACGAGCCTCGTCCGGCTCGGCGGCTGGGCGCTCGCGCCGTCGTTCGCGGGCCTCTTCATGGAGCGCGGCGCGTTCGCGGCACCGCTCGTCGCCGGCGCCGCGATGAAGATCGCCTACGATCTCCTGCTCTGGGCCGCGTTTCGGAGCGTCCGGCCGCCGGAGGAGCGCGCGGCCTGACGGCTCGCTACGCGAAGCTCCGCGCGAAGAGGGCCTGGATCGCCGCCCGGCCGTTGTCCTTGACGAAGCGCGTCCCGGTGCCGGTGAAATGGCGGTGCTGGATCACCGGCTCTTTCGTCGCCTCGAAGGCGTCGCCCTTCCAGCGAAACCAGCCGTCCTTCTCCTGGTCGAAGACGACGAGCGGCTTGTTGCAGAGCTTCGCGAACTCTGCCCCCCAGCCGGTGCCGCCCTTGACGGTGGCGTCGGGCTGGATGGTGCCCACGACGTAGATCTCCTGGCCGTTGTTCACCTGGTGCCAGATGCATTGCAGGACCTTCTTGAACATGGCCGTGTCGGGATAGCGCCGGTGCATCAGCTGCGAGACGTAGGTCAGGCTCACGTCGCCGTGCTCGAGCTCCTCGTGCGTGAGCACGCGGATGCCGCGGCTCCGCGCGTCGTGATGGCCGTCGAAGGTGAAGTTCACCTCCTCGATGCCGTGCCGCTCCGCCGTCGCGCCGAACTCGGCTTCCGCCCCGCCCGCCGCGCCGCTGAAGAGAATGCATTCGTCGCGCTTCATGCCGGTCGCCTCCCGCGTGCCGCGGTTGTCCCCGATCCGTATGTCGGGGTCAAACGCAACGCGTTGACCGTGGCCACCGCCCGGAGGATCGTACGCCGAGCATGGCACGCAGCCGGACGGCGCAGCTCGTCGCGCTCTACCGCGCGCTCGAACATCGCGAGCGCCGGCGTCCGCGTCTCTTCACGGACCCATTCGCGCATGCGTTCCTTCGTCCGAGCCATCGGCTGCTGATCCACGCCGCGCGCCTGCCGAGCGTGCACGCGGCGGTGCGTCGCTACGCGGACCGGCGGGCACCGGGCGCCCGCACGTCGGCGATCGCCCGCACGCGCTTCATCGACGACCGCGTGCGCGAACGCGTCGCCGCCGGCGCGCGCCAGCTCGTCGTGCTCGGCGCCGGCTTCGACACCCGCGCGCACCGGCTCGACCTCGCCCGCACGACCGTCTTCGAGGTCGACACGGCGGAGATGCAACGGGCGAAGCGCGCCGTGCTGGCGAGCCGCCTCGCGTCCGATCCCGTGCGCTACGTGCCGGTGGATTTTCTGCGCGACGACCTCGGCGTCGCGCTGGCGGCGGCCGGTTGGGACGCGACCCAGTCGACGCTCGTCCTTTGGGAGGGCGTGACGAACTACCTGACGGAGCCCGCGGTCGCGGCCGTCCTCGCCTGGGTCGGCGGCATGGCCGGCGCCGGCGTCCTCGTCTTCACCTACGTGCACGCGGGGTTGCTCGACGGTACCGTCACATTCGACGGCGGGGCGGCGATCCTCCACAACGTCCGGACGCTCGGCGAGCCGTGGACGTTCGGGCTCGATCCCGCCGCGGTCGGCGAGTTCGTCGCCCGTTTCGGCCTCACCCTCGCCGAAGACCTCGGAGCGGACGAGTATCGCGCCCGCTACTTGCCGACCGCGATGCCCGATCGCGGCTACTCGTTCTACCGGCTCGCCGTCGCGCACGGACGCGGAGAACGCGAGAACGCGAGGCCGCCAGCCGCTGACGGTCGCAAGACAGCCCAGGCTACCGACGCCTACCGCCCGGTGCTAGCGTCGGCCCTCCGTGACCGCCATCGTTCCTCCCTCCGCTTTCGATCCGCTCGTCGCCGGCTGGTTCGCCGAGCGCTTCGGCGCACCGACGGCGCCGCAGGCCGAGGGCTGGCGCGCCATCGCCGGCCGGCCGCGACACGCTGATCGCGGCGCCGACCGGCTCGGG
The DNA here is from genome assembly GCA_963774015.1 of uncultured delta proteobacterium. Taxonomy (GTDB): domain Bacteria; phylum Desulfobacterota; class Binatia; order UTPRO1; family UTPRO1; genus UTPRO1. The sequence goes on along the minus strand of CAVZDH010000007.1, from coordinate 878,751 downwards.
CAAGACGCTCGCGGCGTTCCTCTGGGCGCTCGACGGCCTGGTCCGGCGGCGCGCGCACCGGCTGGCTCGACGACGAGCCACGTCGTCTACGTCTCGCCGCTGAAGGCGCTCGGCAACGACATCCAGAAGAACCTCGAGCTGCCGCTCGCCGAGATCCGCGCGCGCGCCTTCGCCGCCGGCATCGCGCTGCCCGAGATCCGCGTCGCCGTCCGCACCGGCGACACGCCGGCGAGCGAGCGCCAGGCGATGGTCACGCCGGCCGCCGCACATCCTGATCACCACGCCGGAGTCGCTCTACATCCTGCTCACCGCCGACAAGAGCCGGCGCGTGCTCGCGAGCGCCGCCACCGTGATCGTCGACGAGATCCACGCCGTCGCCGGCGACAAGCGCGGCGCGCACCTGGCGCTCTCGCTCGAGCGCCTCGACGCCCTCGCCGGCCGGCGGTGCAGCGCATCGGCCTGTCGCGCGACGCAGAAGCCGATCGAGGAGATCGCGCGGCTGCTGGTCGGCGGCGGACGGCTCGCGCGACGACGGCACCGCCGATTGCGCCATCGTCGACGCCGGCCACCGCCGCGCCCTCGAGCTGCGCGTCGAGACGCACCGACCACGAGCTCGGTCCCATCGCCAGCCACGAGCTGTGCGCGGCGATCTACGACCGCATCGCCGAGCACGTCGCGCACGCACCGCACGACGATCGTCTTCGTCAACACGCGCCGCCTGGTCGAGCGCGTCGCCCACGCGCTGAGCGAGCGCCTCGGCGACGACCGGGTCGCCGCGCATCACGGCAGCCTGTCGCGCAAGATCCGCCTGGACGCCGAGCAGCGGCTCAAGAGCGGCGCGGTGCCGGTCGTCGTCGCCACCGCCTCGCTCGAGCTCGGCATCGACGTCGGCCACGTCGATCTCGTCTGCCACCTCGGCGCGCCGCGCGCGCTCGCCACGCTGCTGCAGCGCGTCGGCCGCTCCGGCCACTGGCTCGGCAGCGTGCCCAAGGGGATCCTCTTCCCGCTGACGCGCGACGAGCTCGTGCAGACCGCCGCGGCGGTGCGCGCGATCCGCGCCGGCGAGCTCGACCGCCTGCGGCTCCCGCGAAGCCGCTCGACATCCTCGCCCAGCAGATGGTCGCCATCGCCGCCGCCGACGACGATCGGCGACGAGGACGCTGTGCGCGCTCGTGCGCCGCGCCTACCCGTTCCGCGACCTCGCGCGCGCGACTTCGACGCGGTGCTGGAGATGCTCGCCGAGGGCGTCGCCGACCCGGCGCGGGCGGCGCTCGGCGCATCTGCACCGCGACCGCGTGCACCGCCGGCTGCGCGGCCGCCGCGGCGCCCGCCTCGCCGCCATCACCGGCGGCGGCGCGATCCCCGACACCGCCGACTACGACGTCGTCGAGGAGCCGACCGAGCCCTCGTCGGCAAGGTCAACGAGGACTTCGCGATCGAGAGCATGGGCGGCGACATCTTCCTGCTCGGCAACCACTCCTGGCGCATCCGCCGCGTCGAGACCGGCACGCGTGCGCGTCGACGACGCCGGCCAGCCCCGCCGACGATCCCGTTCTGGCTCGGCGAGGCGCCGGCGCGCACGCGCGAGCTGTCGGCGGCGGTCGCCGAGCTGCGCGCGCGAGGTCGCCGCCCGCATTCCCGACCGCTCCGCACCGCCGCCCGCCGAGGCCGTTGCCTGGCTCGTCGCGGAGTGCGGCATCGACACCGGCGGCGCCGAGCAGATCGTCGACTACGTGCGCGACACGCTCGCCGTGCTCGGCGCCGTGCCGACCTGCGACACGGTCGTCGCCGAGCGCTTCTTCGACGAGAGCGGCGGCATGCAGCTGGTCCTGCACGCGCCGTTCGGCGGCGCCATCAACCGCGCCTGGGGTCTGGCGCTGCGCAAGCGCTTCTGCGTCACCTTCGACTTCGAGCTGCAGGCGGCGGCGACCGACGACGGCATCGTCCTCTCGCTCGGCGAGCAGCACAGCTTCCCGCTCGACAGCGTCTTCGGGATGGTGCGCCGCGACGCTCGCGCGACGATCTCATCCAGGCGGCGCTGCGGCGCCGATGTTCGGCACGCGCTGGCGCTGGAACGCGACGCGCGCGCTGGCGCTGCTGCGCCACAGCGGCGGCAAGCGCGTGCCGATGCCCATCCAGCGCATGCGCGCCGAGGACCTGCTGGCCGCGGTCTTCCCGGCCCAGCTCGCCTGCGGCGACAATCACGCGGGCCCGATCGAGCCGCCGGATCATCCGCTGGTCAACGAGACCCTCGACAACTGCCTGCACGAGGCGATGGACGCCGACGGCCTGCGCGCCGTGCTCGAGCGCATCGAGCGGGGCGAGATCCGCACGCGTCGCGGTCGAGACGCCGGCGCCGTCGCCGATGTCGCACGAGATCCTCAACGCCAACCCCTACGCCTTCCTCGACGACGCGCCGCTCGAGGAGCGCCGCGCCCGCGCCGTGTCGCTGCGCCGCACCGATCCCGACCTCGCCGCCGGCATCGGCGCGCTCGACGCCGAGGCGATCGCGACGTGCGCGCGCAGGCGTGGCCCGACGTCCGCGACGCCGACGAGCTGCACGACGTGCTGCTCACGCTGGTGCTGCTGCCCGCCGACGCGATCGCGGCGTGGCAGCCATGGGCCGACGAGCTCGTGCTGCGCGCGCGCGCGGCGTACGCCGAGCGGCACGACGACGGCGTCGCGCACCGCGCCCTCGTCGCCGCCGAGCGCATCGCCTTCGTGCGTGCCGTGCGGCCGGATGCGCACGTTCGCTCCCGCGCTCGTCCCGCCTCCCCTCGCCCCGCAGGCACGCGACGACGAGACCGCAGCGGTGGCAATCGTGCGCGGCTGGATCGAGTGCCTCGGCCCGACGCGCATCGACGACCTCGCCGCGCGGCTCGGCCTCGCCGTCGTCCACCGTCGCGGGCGCGCTCGCGCGCCTCGAGGCCGAAGGCGTCGTGCTCCAGGGCCGCTTCACGCCCGGCGGAACGAGCTGACGAATGGTGCGAGCGCCGCCTGCTCGCGCGCATCCACCGTCTCACCCTCGGCCGCCTGCGGCGCGAGATCGAGGCGGTCTCGGCCGCCGACTTCATGCGCTTCCTCTTCGCTGGCAGCACGTGCACCCGGACACGCAGCTGCACGGCCGCGACGGCCTCGCCACCGTCGTCGGGCAGCTGCACGGCCTCGAGCTCCCGGCACCGGCGTGGGAGCGCGCCGTGCTGCCGGCGCGCATCGCCGAGTACGAGCCCGCGCTCCTCGAGGAGCTCTGCCTGCCGGGAGTGTCGCGTGGGGACGCTTCTCTCCCCGGCGGACGGCGACGCCGCGCCCCGCCGAACGTCGGCCGCAGCCCGGCTCGCGGCGCGGGCCGGGTGCGCCACCGTGCCGGTGACGGGCTCGCCGCGCGCACGAGCGCCGCCCCGCGCAGCGACGTCGGCCGCCCGACGCGCGCCGCACCGCTCGCCCTGGCGCTCCGCGCCGAGCTCGACGGTCTCGTCGCAACACCGGATCGCGAGGCTCGCGCCTCTCGCGCGCGGCGCGCGACGTCGCCGCGTACCTCGCCGACGAGGGCGCCTCGTTCTCGGCCGACATCGCGGCGGCGACCGGTCGCTGCCGACGGCGACCGAGGACGCGCTCTGGGAGCTGGTCGCGCGCGGCCTCGTCACCGGCGACGGCTTCGCCGGCCTGCGCCGCTGCTGCGCCCGAGGACCGCCCGCGGCCCGAGCGCCGCCTGCGCGCGCTCCGCGGCGGCGCGCGCCGCGCCGGACGCTGCCGGTCGGCCGCTGGGCGCTGCTGCGCGAGCAAGCGCCCGCGCCGACCGCCGATGCCCGCGTCGAAGCAGCGGCCCGCCGCCTGCTGCGCGCTGGGGCGTCGTGTTCCGCGAGCTCCTGCGCGCGCGAGCCCCGGCTGCCGCCCTGGCGGGCGCTCTTGCTCGGTGCTGCGCCGGCTCGAGGCGCGCGGCGAGATCCGCGGCGGCCGCTTCGTCGACGGCTTCGTCGGCGAGCAGTTCGCGCTGCCGGAAGCGGTCGACGCGCTGCGCGCGAGCGCCGCCGGCGCGACGACGGCGAGGTCGTGCTGTCGCCGCCGCCGATCCGCTGAACCTCGTCGGCATCCTCACCGCCGGGGTCGCGGATCTCGCCGTTCTCCGGCCTGGTGATCGCGTTCGCGCGCGGCGTCCCGGTCGAGATCGGCGAGCTCGGCGCGGTCCGCCGCCGACTGCGCGACCGCAGCCTCGCGGCACCGGGGGCATGAGCGCGACCGCCTCGGAATGACTCCGTCCGTGGCGCCTCGTCCGAGCAGCCGGTCGCCGCGGCGGCCGCGCATCGCTGGTGGGAGCGCGCGGCGTCGCCCACGGTCGCGAGCGTGCTCGTCTTCGCGCTCGCGGTCGCGGTCTTCGCCAACACGCTCGGCCACGGTTTCGTGTGGGACGACACCGTTCTGCTCGACCAGAAGGTGCGCTTCTACCGGGGCTGGCTCGATGCCTGGCACGAGCCGCCGGGCCTGCCGAACATGCGCATGTACCGGCCGCTCGAGCTCTTGAGCCTGTGGATCGACCGTCGCACGTGGTCGAGCAGCGTCGGATTTCACGCCACCCAGGTCCTCCTCCATGCCGTGAACGGCGTCCTCGTTCTCCGGCTCGCGCGGGCGCTCGGCGCCGCGCCGTGGGCCGCACTCGCGGCGGCGGCGCTCTTCGTCGTGCATCCCGTCCAGGTCGAGTCGGTCGCGTGGCTCACCTGCCGCGCCGACGTGCTGACCGGCACGTTCGCGACGATCGCCATCCTCGTGTTCCTGCGTCACCGGCGGGCGCCGGCATGGTGGACGCTTCCCGCGCTGTCGGCGGCCTCGTTCCTCGCGACCGCCAGCAAGGAAACCGGGAGCGTCACGCCGTTGCTCGTGGCAGCGGCGGTCGTCGTCCTGCCGCACCCGGAAGATCGGCGCGGCAACCGCCTATGGCGCGCCGCGCCCTTGCTTCTCGCGAGCCTCGCCGGCGTCGCGCTCTGCCTCGCCCTCCGACCGCACGACGTCACCACCGGGATCGGCCGAAGCATGCTCGGCTGGCACGACCTCGTGCACCTCATCGGAGCATTCGGCTATCAACTGGCCCGCGTCCTCGCCCCGGTCGGATTCGCACCCATGTCCCGACCACGCCGACCGACACGGCCCACCTCGCGCTCGCCCTGGTCGGCGGCGCCACCCTCGCTCTCGCGGCCATCGTGCCTTCACCCGACGGCATTCGTCGCCTTGGCGCACTCTGGTTCGTGATCGCGGTCGCGCCTGCCGTCGCCGTGGTGCTCGCCGACTTCTCGGTCACGCCCGTCGCCGAGCGCCGCCTCTATCTCGCCATGGTGGGCGTGGCCTTGCTCCTCGCATCCGTGCTCACGGAGCATCGCGCGCGGGCGGCGTCCACACCCGGCGTCGCGACGATCGCGTTGGCGCTCACCCTCCTTACCGCTACCACCGTGACACGCAACCGGCTGTGGCAAAACGAGCTCACCCTCTGGACCGCCGTGACCGACCGCATGCAGGACCACCCGCTCCCGTATCTGAATCTCGGCCTCGCCCTCGCGGATGCCGGCCGCACGAGCGAGGCAGAGGCCGCGTACCGCCGCGCGCTCGCGCTCGACCCGCCCGACACGACGCGCCAGCGCACCAGCATCGACCTCGGCCTTCTCCTCCTCGAGCGCGGGGCGCTCGAGGAGGCCGAGGACCTCTTCACCCGTGCCAACGCGATCGGCCCGCACGCGATCGCGTTTCGCGGTCTCGCCATGATCGCCCGCATCCGCGGGCAAGCCGCGCTCCGGGCCGGCGACGTCGCGACCGCGGATACCGAGCTCAAGCGCGCACTCGCCGACCTCAAACGAGCGCTCGCGATCAACCCGCGCTACCCCCAGGCCTATCTGACGCTCGGCGGCGTCTTGTACGACGCCGGCCAGTACCACAACGCCCTTGGACAATATGAAAAAGCCGCAGCGCTCGCCGGCGACGACGCAATCGGTCGCGAGGCAGCCGCCAACGCGCGCGAGCTCGCGGCCTGGCTCAGCGTCCACCCCGAGGCGCGCTGACGCCCCCTCGCGCGCCGCCCGCCACGTTCAGACGTGGTTCCGGAGCATCAGCTCCTTCGGATGCGGGCTCAAGTAGGTCTGCCCCTGCGCGTAGGCGATCCGGTGGCGCTCGATGTGGTGGCGGAGCAGCGTCAGCGGGACCACGAGCGGTACGAGATGCCGCCGATAGTCCTCGATGACGTCGGCAAGCTCGCGCCGGTCGGCGGCGTCGAGGTGCTCGCGGCAGAAGCCGGCGAGGTGCTGGAGGACGTTCACCTGCTTCGCGGTCGTCGCAAGGACGGCGAGCGCCTCCATGAAGGCGGCACCGTACGCCGTCACGAGCGGCGCCGCGCGCCGCGTTCTTTGGTCGGCGACGAGGCGGCCGAGCGCGCGATAGTGCACCGGGCTGTGCGCCAAGATCTGGAACTTGTGGACGGTGTGAAAAGCGACGAGCCGGCCGCGCGACGGCGTCGCGACCAGATCCTGCCATCGGCGATACGCGAAGACCCGCTCGATGAAGCTCTCGCGCAGCACCGGATCGTTCAGCCGGCCTTCCTCCTCGACCGGCAGCAGAGGCAGCGCGTGCATGAACGCCGCGGCGAAGATGCCGCGGCCGCGGCGCGACGGCATGCCACCGCGGCCGTACACCCGCACCCGCTCCATGCCGCAGCTCGGCGAGCTCTTCTTGAACACGTAGCCGTGGAGACCGAGGCCAGCGAGCTGCCGCACGCGGGCGAGCGCGAACCGGCTCATCGCGCTCGTGTGATCCGTACCCGTACGGACACCCGACCATCCGGGGCGTCGCAACGTCGCCCTCGAGACGCACCGCCTCGCGCGGCACGCCCATGCCGACCTCCAGCTCGGGACAGACCGGGACCCACTCGACGTAGGGCCCGAGCGTGTCGGTCAGAAAGCGATCGTGCTTGTGGCCGCCGTCGAAGCGCACCTGCTCGCCGAGCAGGCAGCTACTGACGCCGAGTCGGAGCCTATCGTTGCCTACTGCCGAGCCGGATGGCATGTGGGCTGGACTGTAGTGAGACGCTGCGCGCGGAGCCAGACGCACGGGCGACACCGGCAATTGTCTTTGTCGGCCACCTCGGCCATCATGCGCCGCTCAAAAATCGAGGAGGAGGAGCTCAGCATGCATCGATTCATTCTACTCGCCGTCGCCATCTCGGTCGCGGCTTGCTCGAAGACGCCGACCACGGCCACTGCGACTTTAGAGCCCAAGAGCGGCAGCCAGATCACCGGCACCGCCACGTTCGACGAGGCGAACGGATCGACCACGATCTCGATCTCCGCCAAGGCGCTCGCTCCCGGCAAGCACGGCGTCGCGGTCCACGAAAACGGCGATTGCACCGGCTCCAACGCGGCTGCGGTCGGGAACCGCTTCCAGCCCGGCGGCGACCACGACGGCGGCCTCCTCGGCGAGATGGACGTCGGGCCCGACGGCATGGGCACGTTGAAGGTCACGTCGAGCAAGCTCACCGTGGCCCCCGGCGATCGCTCCGTCATCGGCAAGTCGATCGTCATCAGCGGCGACCCCGCCAACCCCGGCTCGCTCGTCACGTTCGGCATCGTCAGCTGCGGCGTCATCGAGACCGCCAAGTAACCGCTTGGCGCTTGGGACCGGCGGCGTCCGGATTCATTCCGGACGCCGCCGCCCATCGGAGGATCGGCGCATCGCGCCGACCGCACGGGGGCATCATCTGCTGGTCGCGTCCGGATTCATTCCGGACGCCGCCGCCCATCGGAGGATCGGCGCATCGCGCCGACCGCACGGGGGCATGGTCTACTCGTCGCGTCCGGTGAGGTAATCGCCGAGCGTGTGGGTGGTGTGCTCGGCCTCGTGGCAATAGACGCAGAGATTCTCCCAGTTGCTGCCGTCGGGCGGATTGTGGTCGTGGTTGCCGTCCTTGTGGTGGACGGTCAGGAGATGCAGGTCTTCCGCCTCGAACTCCCGAGCGCAGCGGGCGCAGATCCAGCCGTGGAGCGCCAGCGAGCGCTCGCGGTAGCCGTGCGCCCGGGCGGCGCGCGCGGTTTTGGTTTCCGCGACGAGGCGCTCGAGCGACGGTCCCGCGGCGGGACCGCCGGACGCGGGCGCGTCGGGACGTTGGCGACGTCGCGGTCGGAAGCTCCGGGTCGCCATCGGACGCTAGAGGCGCAGCACCGAGGCGAGATCGTCGGCCGCGAAGCGGATGCCGATGTAGAACGGGCCGAAGACGCCGTAGATCGCGCTCCCCTCGTCGAAACGCATCTCGTAGACGACGTCGCGGATCGCCTTCAGATCGCCGGCGAAGAGCGTGACGCCCCATTCCCAGTCGTCGATCCCGGTCGCGGTGGTGATGAGCTGGGTCAGGCGGGTGGCGTATTTTCGTCCCGACTCGCCGTGGCCCTGCATGAGCTTCTTCCGCTCGTCGAAGGGCAGCGCGTACCAGTTGTTCTTCTCGCCGCGGACCTTCGCCATCGGGTAGAAGCACACGATCGGGAAGTTGTCGGGGAGCTTCGGATGCAGGCGCGCGTCGACGTAGTGGGTCATGCGCTTGCGGAAGCTCGTCATCTTGGCGCCGAAGTCGGCGGACGCGGGGTCGACCTGTTGCTCGTCGATCAGCGTGCGCGCCCAATCGGCGTCGCTCGTGAGATATTCGCTCACCTCGGACAACGAGAGGAAGGAGTACACCGGCTCGAGGCACGCGCCGAGCGCGGTCGCCGCCAGCTCTTGCGCGAGCTGCTGATGGCGCCAGAGGTCGGGATGGACGGCCATGAACCCGACGTCGGCCTTGCCGATCATGGCGAGCGGCACGAGCTGCATGCCCTCCTCGGCGCCGACGCGCGCCATCCACGCGCGCGCTTCCTCGACCGCCGCCTGCCGCGCTTCGACGGTGAGGCGCTGCCAACGGGTACGATCGATGCGATGGAACGAGTGCGACACGGTCCAACCGACGGACGCAACGAGTGGGGAGGGCATCGGCGGGGATTCTAAGTGGGCACCCCCGATCGGTCAATTCGCGGGCCCGCACCGTTCGCGCGCCCGCCGTCGCTGGACGGTACCGGCGACGATGGCGTAGAGGTCCCGCCGACATGCGCTCGGGCACCGACACGGAGACGGCGGGCACGCGCCGCGCATGCTGACGCGTCTCGGCTGGACGGCGGTGGCGCTCGCCGGCGCCTACGCGATCGCCATGCTCGCGCTGCCTCGCGCGGCGAGACCGTCAACGCCGTCTGGTTCGTCGTCGCCGCGGTCGCGGTCTACGCGATCGCCTACCGCTTCTACGGCGCCTTCATCGCCGCCAAGCTCTTCGCGCTCGACGCCGCGAATCCCACTCCCGCCGAGCGCATCAACGACGGCCGCGACTTCGTTCCCACCAATCGCTGGATCGTCTTCGGCCACCACTTCGCCGCCATCGCCGGCCCGGGCCCGCTGATCGGGCCGACGCTGGCGGCGCAGTTCGGCTATCTGCCCGGGACGCTCTGGATCCTCGCCGGCGTCGTCCTCGGCGGCGCGGTGCAGGATCTCTGCATTCTCTGCGGCAGCCTCCGCCACGACGGCCGCTCGCTCGGCCAGATGGCGAAGGAGGAGATCGGTCCGCTCGGCGGCTTCGCCGCCCTGGTCGGCGTGTTCTCGATCATGATCATCCTGATCGCCGTGCTCGCGCTCGTCGTCGTCAACGCGCTGCGGCAGAGCCCATGGGGCACGTTCACGGTCGGGGCGACGATCCCGATCGCGATGCTCATGGGCCTCTACATGAAGGTGGTGCGGCCGCACGACGTGCGCGGGGCCACGATCCTCGGCCTGCTGCTCCTGGTCGCCGCCCTCCTCGGCGGGCGCTTCGTCGACCAGCACCCGGCGCTCGCGCCCTTCTTCACCCTCACCGCCCCGACGCTCGCCTGGTCGATCATCGTCTACGGCTTCGCCGCGTCGGTCCTGCCGGTCTGGCTGCTCCTCGCGCCGCGCGACTACCTCTCGACGTTCGTGAAGCTCGGGACGATCGGCGCCCTGGCTGCGGGCATCGTCGCGATGCGACCGGAGATCCACCTGCCGGCGATCACCCGCTTCGTCGACGGCACCGGGCCGATCTTCGCCGGCAAGGTCTTCCCCTTCTGCTTCATCACGATCGCGTGCGGCGCCATCTCCGGGTTCCATTCGCTGGTGGCGTCGGGAACGACGCCGAAGCTGCTCCGAGAGGAGACCGACGCGCCGATGATCGGCTACGGCTCCATGCTCCTCGAGTCGTTCGTCGCGATCATGGCGATGATCGCGGCGGCGGCGCTCGATCCCGGCGTGTACTTCGCGATCAACAGCCCCGCCGGGGTCGTCGGCGCCGACCCCGCCGCCGCGACCGCGACGATCACCGCGCTGGGGCTTTCCCGTGACGCCCGATCGCATGGCGCAGCTCGCTCAGCAGATCGGCGAGCACACCCTCTTCGCCCGCACCGGCGGCGCTCCGAGCCTCGCGGTCGGGATGGCCAACATCTTCTCGCAAGTCCTCGGCGGAAGCGCGCTCGCCCTCTGGTACCACTTCGCCATCATGTTCGAGGCGCTCTTCATCCTGACGACGCTCGACGCGGGCACGCGCGTCGGCCGCTTCATGCTCCAGGATCTGCTCGGCCATTTCTGGGCGCCGCTCGGGCGCACGAGCTGGTACCCGAGCGTGCTCTTCAGCAGCCTCGTCGTGGTGGGCGCGTGGGGCTACTTCCTCTATCAAGGCGTCGTCGACCCGCTCGGCGGCATCAACATCCTCTGGCCGCTCTTCGGCATCGCGAACCAGCTCCTGGCGGCGATCGCGCTCGCCGTCGCGACGACGTTCATCGTGCGGAGCGGGCGCGCTCGCGTACGCCTGGACGACGCTCGTCCCGCTCGCGTGGCTCCTCGCCGTGACGATGACGGCCGGCTACCAGAAGATCCTCTCGGCCGACCCTGCCATCGGCTTCCTCGCGCAAGCCGACAGGCTCGCGGCCGCGCCTCGCCGCCGGTGACGTCCCAGCCGACACGCTCGCGGCGGTGCGCGTGCAGGTCTTCAACCTCCGCCTCGATGCGCTCGTGACCGCGGTCTTCATGGCACTCGTCGCGCTGATCGTGGTCGAGGCGGCGCGCGCATGCCGGCGCGCGCTCGGCGAGAGCCGCCCGCCGAACCCCGTATCGACGCCCGTCCCGCAATCCTTCTCGTGACGCCGGCCTCTCACATGGGGCCTGCCGTACCGCGCTCGCCGACGCCAGCGCTCAATTGACATCGCCGCGACCGCTCGCGATACCTCACGAGAGCCGCCCTTCGGGCTTCCGCTACGGGACCTCCCCATCGCATGACGCACACGCCCCGATGGACCCTCGGTGCACGCAGTACGGTCGGGCTGACCTTCGCCCTCGTGCTGCTCCTGGCCGTCGGCACGGGCGCCGTCTGGCAACTGCGGTCCTTTCGTCGTGCCACGTCGAGCGTGCGCCACAGCCTCATGTCGGCGAACGCCATCGAGGCTCTGACGCGCACCCTGGTCGACGCCGAGACCGGGCAACGCGGCTACCTGCTGACCGGCAAGGAGGCCTACCTCGAGCCGCTGGCCGAGGCGCGCGATCGCCTGTCCGGACAGGTGGAGGGGCTCGACCGCCTGATCGGCGACGATGCGAGTCAGCGCCGCCGCTTCGCGGAGCTCGTGCCGCTCGTCCGGGCGAGGCTCGACGAGCTCACGGCGACGGTCGAGCTGCATCATACGCAGGGACCCGCCGCGAGTCTCGCCCTCGTGCAGACCGACGCCGGCAAGCGCGCGATGGACGATCTCCGTGCCGTGCTCACCACCATGGCCGACGAGGAGGCCGCACTGTTGGACGAGCGGCTTGCCAGCGCCGACCGGCGGAGCGCGCGCCTGCTCGCCTTCCAGGTGAGCGCCGGCGCGCTCGCCTTTGCGCTCGTCGCGGGCTGTCTCGTCGCGCTCAACGCCCAGGACCGCCGTCGGCTGGCGGTGCAGCGCCTGCTGGTCGAAAGCGAGGAGCGCTTGCGCGTCACGCTGCGCAGCATCGGCGACGCGGTGATCGCGACCGACGACGCGGGACGCGTGATCTTCATGAATCCGGTCGCCGAGGTGCTGACGGATTGGACCAGCGACGACGCTCGCGGCCGCACCCTCGACGAGGTCTTCGTCATCGCCAACGAAACTACTCGAGCGACCGTCGACAGTCCCGGTCACGCGCGTGCTGCGCGACGGCGTGACCGTCGGGCTCGCCAACCACACGGTGCTCTTTGCTCGTGACGGCCGCGAGATCCCGATCGACGACAGCGCGGCCCCGATCCGCGACGCCGCAGCACAGGTCGCTGGGCGTCGTGCTGGTCTTTCGCGACGTCACCGAGCGGCGTCACCTCGAGGCCGAGGCGGCGCACGCGACGCGGCTCGCGGCCGAGCGCGCCGAGGCCGCGCGCAGCGCCGAGGCGCTCCGCGCCAGCGAGGAGCGCTATCGGTCGCTCGTCGCGGCCAGCACCGACATCGTCTGGACCGCCGGCGCCGACGGCACGTTCGACGAGCCGCAACCGGGATGGGAAGCCTATACCGGTCAGCGCTGGCCGCAGGACGCCGGCCAAGGATGGCTCAACGCCCTCCACCCCGACGATCGCACGTTGGTCGTGCAGCTCTGGGAGGCGGCCCAGGTCGCGCATTCGGTGCTCGAGGTCGACGGCCGCGTGTGGCACGCGCTCTCCGGCGAGTATCGGCACTGCCATGCGCGCGGCGTTCCGTTGCTCGCTGCCGACGGAACGCTCCGCCAATGGGTCGGCATGATCGAGGACGTGCACTCCCGACGCCGAGCGGAGCTCGAGAACGAGGATCTCCTACGCGTCGCCGAGCGCGCGCGCCAGCAGGCGGAAGCCGCGAGCTCGGCGAAAGACGCGTTCCTCGCCGTCCTCTCCCACGAGCTGCGCTCGCCGCTCCAGACGATGCTCACCTGGCTCGGGCTGCTCCGGGAAGCACGCGTCCCGAACGGCGACGCCGAGCGCGCCTTCGACGCCCTCGAGCACGGCCTGCGGACGCAAGAGCAGCTGATCAACGACCTGCTCGACGTGTCGCGCATCGTGTCCGGCAAGCTCACCGTCACGCAGGCGCCCTTCGACCTCGACGTCGACCGCGGCGGCATGCGTCGACCGCCTCGTACCCGAGGCGACGGCCAAGGGCATCGGCATCACGCGCCGCGGACTCGACGTGCCGCGCCCGGTGCTCGGCGACCCGGCGCGCCTCTCGCAGGCGCTCCACAACGTCCTCCACAACGCCATCAAGTTCACCCCGGCGGGCGGCCGCGTCGAGGTCGAGGCGCACGCGCTCGACGGGCGGCAGGAGATCGTCGTCCGTGACACCGGCGACGGCATCCCGCCCGAGGTCCTGGCGCGCGTGTTCGAGCGCTTCTGGCAGGCCGACAGCGGCAAGACCCGTCGCCACGGCGGGCTCGGGCTCGGGCTCGCCATCGCCCGCCACGTGACGGAAGCGCAAGGCGGAACGCTCGTCGGCGAGAGCGCCGGGCTCGGCCGCGGTGCGACGTTCACGCTCGCGCTTCGCAGCGTATCGAAGCTTCCCGCCGAGGTCGCACCTGCCGTAGAACGGCCGCGCCCGACACTCGCGGGCATCCGCATCCTCCTCGTCGAGGACGACGAGGCGATGCGTGAGGCGCTGGCCGCGCTGCTCGAGCACCACGGGGCCCTCGTGACCGTCGCCGCCTCGGTCCGGACCGCGCTCGGCCTCCTGGACGAGGCCGCGCCCGACGTGCTCCTTTCGGACATCGGCATGCCCGGCGAAAGCGGCTACAGCCTGATCCGCGAGGTCCGCCAGCGCGAGGACGGCGGAGGGCGTCGTCTACCCGCGCTCGCGATGACCGGCTTCGCAAGCCCCGAGGACCGCGACGAGGCGCGCGCCGCGGGCTTCGACGACCACGTGCCGAAACCGGTCGAGACCGAGGCGCTGTTGTGGAAAATTCGCGACCTCGCCGGACGAGGATCTGACTGATGGACCAGACGATCGCGGGCTTCTTTCCCCACCACGAGGTCCACGTCGGACGCGACCTCGGTGGGCGCAACACGACCATCACCGCCGCCGACGTCGCCCACTACGACGCCGGTATCGGCGCACCGACGCCGCGGCTGACGCTCGCCTCCGGCGCCGTCGCCGCGCCGGCCCTCCTCTTTCACTCCGAGGTCTACCGGAGCCTCGCGTGGTACCTGCCGAACATCTTCGGCAACCTGCATGCGCGTCAGGAGTGGCAGCTCTTCGCTCCCCTCACGATCGGCACGACCGTGCGCACGCGCTCGACGGTGGTCGAGCGCTACGTGAAGCGCAATCGCGAGTATGTCGTGAACGAGGTCTTGCTGACCGACGACGCCGGCCGCTGGCTGCAGCGTAGTCGCACGCACCAGAGCTTCCTCATCGCGGACGAGCAACGCGGCGTCGTCGTCGACCGCGAGCGCGAGAAACGCACCGACCGACAGTTCGCGATCGGCGAAGGCCCGGGCGTCGTGCTCCCGCCCATCACCCGCACCATCACGGTCGCCATGTGCGAGGCCTTCTCCGGTCCCGAGAAGAACTACCACACCGATCGCGCGGCGGCGCAGATGCTCGGCTTCCCCGACATCGTCGTACAGGGGATGTGGTCCGTGTGCCTGGTGTCCGATCTGATGACGGCAGCCTACGGGCTCGCGTGGCAGCTCGGCGGCACGCTCGACCTCCGGCTCGTGAACGTCGTCTGGGTGGACGACGCACTGACGGTGCGCGGGAAGGTGCGCGAGGAAGTCGGCGAAGGCGCGAAACGCCGCCTGCACCTCGACGTTTGGTGCGAGAAGGGCGACGGCACGAAGGCGATTGTCGGCACCGCAACCGTCCTCCAATAGCCCTCGGGCCCGATTCCTCTTCCCCGACGCTCAGAGATCCGTGATCGGGCGACGCTCGGCGTACGACGGCCCGCCGCGTGCCCATTCCGGACCGGCGCCCCACTCCCGTCGCGTCATCTTCTTTCGGTGCTCGCGGTCGTGCGTTTTCCGCGCCGTCTCGTACTCCTCGGTCGCCTTCTGCGCTCCCGGAACGGACCAGAAGTCCTCCTCGTAGTCGAAGCGCCCGCCGCCGGCGTAGTGCAGGATCGTGATGCCCGGAAAGTCGATCACGCCGGTGCCGCTCGGGTGGTCGCGGCGGTTCTGCATGTAGACGCAAATGCGGCCGCGCGCGGGGTCGAGGACGTGCCATTCGTACGCCGTGTAGATCTCGCCGTACCGCTGCATGATGGGCTCGATCCAGGCGCGAATGGCGGCGCGGCCGCGCATGCTGCCGAGCACGTGCTCGACGTAGAGCGCGTCATCGGTGAAGAGGTCGGCCCACGCGCCCCACGCCTCGCCGACGGCTCCGGTACGCCAATAGCGGATGAACGCCTGCTCGAGCTCTTCACGCGGATGGGTCGCCATGTGGGTTCTCCTCGTCGCCGTTGCGGCGTCCTAGCACCCCGCTCGCCCGCGCGACCAGAGTGGCTTATAGCCACGACACCATGACCGCGCCGGCGCTGCTGATCGACTACTCGAGCCTGCTCTACCGCGCGTTCCATTCGCTCCCGGATACCGTCCCGATGCGCGGTGTCTACGGCTTCCTCAACATGCTGGCGCGTCTGCTCACCGACCAGCGGCCCGGCGGTCTCGCGATCGCGGTCGACGACGACTGGCGTCCGGCGTTCCGCGTCGCGGCCCTGCCCTCCTACAAGTCGCACCGCGTGGCGACCGAGAGCGACGAGGAGGATCCGATCGCGCCCCAGGAGGCGGTGGGCCGCGAGGTGTTGCGCGCGCTCGGGTTCGCGGTCGTCGGCGCCGCGGGCTTCGAGGCCGAAGACGTGATCGCGACGCTCGCCGCGCGCGGGCGTGGACCCGTCGCGATCGTGTCCGGCGACCGCGATCTCTTCGCGCTCGTCCGTGATCCCGACGTGTGCGTGCTCTATCCGCAGACCGGCGTCTCGAAGCTCGTCCGCGTCGACGAGGGCGAGGTGAGCCGACGGTACGGTATCCCGGGTCGCGCCTACGGCGATTTCGCGTTGCTGCGCGGCGACCCGTCCGACGGGCTGCCGGGTGTGAAAGGCATCGGCGAGAAGACGGCAGCGAAGCTGATTGCCACCTACGGCTCGCTCGCGGCGATCCTCGCCGCGCGTGATCTGCCGCTCGCGCTCGCGGGCCGCCTCGACGCGGGACGCGCGTACCTCGCCGCCGCCGTACGCGTCGTGCTTCCCGTCGCCGACATCCCGCTGCCGCCGGTCTCGTTGGCATTGCCGGCGGCGCCCGCGGATCCGGCTGCGCTGGCCGCGCTCGTCCACGCGCACGGCCTGGCGTCGCCCGTCGAGCGCGTCCAGCACTCGCTCGCGGCCCTCACCGCCCGCGCCGACGGCTGAGCCCCCGATGAGCGTCACGTGGCTCGGCGTCGCGCCGCTCTTTGCCGCCGCAGTCGTGCTCGCGCAGCGTGCGCGGGCCACGTACGACGCACGCGTCGCTGCGCCACCCGAGCTCGTGTTCCGCGAGAGTCCGCTGCTCGCGCACGTCCGGGCGCGCTGTCCGACGCTCCGCGAGCCCTATCGTCCACCGTGGTGGGCGGGCAATCGGCATCTGCAGCTCGCGCTGCTGGCGTGGCGCCAGGCGTGGACTCCCGCCCTCCGCTTCGACGAGCACGAGACGCTGACGCTTCCGGACGGCGGCACGGTCTCGCTCGAATGGCGCGGTCTCGCCGATCCGCCGCAGACGCCGACCGTCGTCGTGCTACCGACGATCTGCGGCGACGGCCAGTCCATGCGAAGGACGGTCGAGGGTCTGCGGCGGCGACTCGGCTGGCGCGTGGTCGTGTGCAACCGTCGTGGCCACGGAGCGCTGCCCCTCACGGCGCCGCGCGTGAGCACCCTCGGCTCGACCGCCGACGTCCGGGCTCAGCTCGCCCGCATCCGCGCGCGCGTGCCGGACGCACCGCTCTACGCGATCGGCGTCTCCGCGGGCTCGGGGCTCCTCGTGCGCTATCTCGGCGAGGAAGGTGCAGCGGCACCGTTCGCGGCCGCGGTCGCCTACTGTCCCGGATACGATACGACCCGCGCCTTCCACCGCATCCATCGTCTCTACGATCGCTATCTGCTGCGTGCCCTCCAGCGGTACTTCCTCGAGCGGCACGCGGCCGTGCTCGCGTCGCTCCCCGGCTGGGACGACGTCCGCGCGGCCCGGACGGTGGGCGAGCTGCACGACCGTCAGCACTGGCTTGCCGGTTTCGCGTCCCCGACCGCCTTTCATGCCGACACCAATCCCATGCTGGTCGCCGACGCGGTCGGCGTTCCCCTGCTCATTCTGAATGCCGCCGACGACCCGGTGTGCACCATCGCCAACGTCGAGGAGCATCGCGGGCTCTTCACCCGCGTCCCCGACAGTCTGCTCGTCCTCACGGCACGCGGCAGCCACTGCGCCTTCTTCGAAGGTCACTGGCGGCCGCGTTCGTGGGCGCATCGGCTGATCGCGGAATACTTCGCCGCCGTGCACGCGTGGCCGCAGCATCCCGCCGCGCGAGCGTGAAACGCGTGAAGCCGGCCGAGAGCGCGCGTCGTCTCGGCCGGTCCCGCGCTCGCCTCGACCCGACGGCAGCTTCGCGAGGGAAACGCACCAGCGCGCGTCAGCCGTGGTCGAGCGCGCAGCCGCGGCCGCATACGAGGACGCCGCGCCACGCCGCGGGCCCCTCGATGGGCCGCGCCGGGCTCACGACGCGTCCGTCAGCCCGCGCGGAACGCAGCACCCGCCGGGTGCCGGCGCCGCGCCATCGGCGCCGTCCGTCGGCACACCGCCCTGCTGGCCGAGGAACGCCCGCAGGCTCGCGTCCGCGGCCGTCTCCGCCTCGACGTCCGCGAGCAACGCGTACATCTCCCACGGGATGCCGTCGGCGTCCTGGACCCAGAACTTGTCGGCCTTCGCGTAGCAGCACGTGGTGCCCTCCTGCTGTAGGAGCGGCAGGTCCTGCTGCTTCACCCGCACCATCTCCGAGGCGACTTCCCCCGTGCTCCCGTATCGGATGCCGAGATGACTCAGCTTCCCCGGCTCCCCGCCGACGTTCAGCGAGAAGACGACCGGCGGATCGACGAGCTCGAACTTCGCGTAGTCGTGTCGCACCTTGGCGGGCTCGACCCCGAGCAGCTTTCGGTAGCGCTCGACCGCCTGCGGAATGCTCTGGACGTAGACGGCGACGTGGAACGTATTCGACATGGTGGATCTCCCTTCGTGTCGGATATCGACGATGATCGATATTGTTCGCGACATCGATCCATGTCAATATCATCCCATGCCGAAAATCGCACCCTGTTGCCCGCCCGTCCTGCACGCCGCCCTCGCGCCGCGGCACGCCGAAGAGCTCGCCAAGACGCTGAAGGCGCTCGCCGACCCGGTCCGCCTACGGGTCCTCAGCTTCATCGCCGCCCAGCCCGGCGCCGAGGCCTGCGTCTGTCACGTCATCGAGCCCGTGGGTTTGTCGCAACCGACGGTGAGTCATCACCTCAAGGTGCTCCACGTCGCCGGCATCCTCGAGCGCGAGAAGCGCGGTGCGTGGGTCTACTATCGGGTCGTCCCGGAGCGACTCGAGGCGGTGCGCGCGGCGCTCGTCACGCGTGCGCCGCGCGCCCGCCGCAAGACCGGCACGCGTACCGCCCGACCGGCGCCGGCGACGCGCGTCCCTCGGCAGGCGCGAGCTCTCGCCCGGGGAGACGCCTCGTGACGACGGTGATTTTCGCCTGCGTCCACAGCGCGGGCCGATCGCAGATGGCGGCGGCGTTGTTCAACGCCCTCGCCGACCAGGCCCGCGTGCGGGGTATCGCCGCGGGGACGCAGCCGGGACCGCACGTCCACCCCGAGGTCGTCACCGTCATGCGGGAGGTCGGCATCGATCTCTCGGCCGCACGCCCGCGGCTCCTCACGCCGGAGCTCGCGCAGACCGCCGCACTGCTCGTGACCATGGGCTGCGGCGAGACCTGTCCGGTCGTGCCCGGACTCCGCCGGCTCGACTGGCAGCTCGCCGACCCGAAGGGTCAGCCGCTCGCCGTGGTCCGCCAGATCCGCGACGACGTCGCGGCGCGCGTCTCCGAGCTCGTTCACGCCAACGCCTGGGCTAGCCCGGATTATTCATGAATCGTCTGCTGCAAGCGCCGATCGCACGTCATCTCGGGCCGGGCTCGCCCCGCACTCCTCGACATAGTGTCGAACTATGCCTGCGTCGTTCGGGTCTCCGCGCGGCCCGATCTGACGCACGCTCGTCGCTTTCGCGACGACGCTTCATGAATAATCCGGGCTAGCGCGTGACGTTGGCGTCGGGACGCGCGAGCGCGCCCGGCGCGGGCGCGCTCCGCTCGCAGGTCGGAAGCTCCACCGACGACAACACCAGATCCTCGAGCACCCATCGCCACAGGAGTCCCGCCGCCACCACCCCGCCGCCGATCGCGAGACCAACCCGCCACCACTCCGCCGCCAAAGCCATGATCGTTTCCATGCGATGATCCTAATGGCCGGCGCCGCTGACACAAGGCGTCAGATGCGCCCCGCAGATCGCATGCCGAAGCGCATGGTCTGTGCCGGCGCCGTCCGCTATGCAGCCGCCGCATGACGACACGAATCGCCGTCTACGGAGCGGGCAGCATCGGCTGCTACGTCGGCGGGCGTCTCGCGGCGACCGGGTGCGTGGTGACCTTCGTCGGTCGCGAGCGCCTCGGCGCCGAGATCCGCCGCTGCGGCCTCGCCCTCACCGACTGGCAAGGCGCGGCGTTCGCCGTCGCACCCGACGCGATCCACTTCGCCACCACGCCGGCCGCCGTCGCCGACGCCACCCTCGTGCTCGTGACCGTGAAATCCGCGGCAACCGACGACGCCGGCCGGGAGCTCGCGGCCGTGCTGCCCCCGTCGGCGCTGGTCGTGAGCTTTCAGAACGGGCTTCAGAACGCCTCGCGCCTGCGCGCGCAGCTGCCGAGGCACACGGTGCTCGCGGGGATGGTGCAGTTCAACGTCGTGAACCACGGTGACGGCCGCTTTCACCACGGCTCGGAAGGCCGCTTGGAGGTCGAGCGCCACGAGCGCCTCGCTCCCTTTCTCGCCGCGTTCGAAGCCGCCGGCCTCCCGCTCGTGCTCCACGACGACATGACGCCGGTACAATGGGCGAAGCTGGTGCTGAACCTCAATAACCCCATCAACGCGCTCTCCGACCTGCCGTTGAAGATGCAGCTCTCGGACCGCGACTTCCGACGCTGCACTGCGATGGCGCAACGCGAGGCGCTGGGGCTCCTCGGCGCGGCCGGCATCGCCCCCGCACGCCTGACGCCGCTCCCGCCGACCTGGATCCCGCGGGTGCTCGGCCTGCCGAACGCGATCTTCACGCGGCTCGCGGGACGCATGCTCGCGATCGACCCCGAGGCGCGCTCGTCGATGTGGGAGGACCTCCAAGCCGGCCGCACGACCGAGGTCGACTATTTGAACGGCGAGATCGTGCGCCTCGCCGAACGGTCGGGACGGACGGCGCCGGTGAACGCGCGGCTGGTGGCGCTCGTACACGAAGCCGAGCGCGGCCCGCGACACGCATGGTCCGGCGCGGCGCTCCGCGCCGAGCTCGAGCGCGCGAGCGCCCGCCCCTGAAACGCCAACGGCGACACGGCCATGCGGGCCCGCGTCGCCGTTCGCAACGTCAGCACGAGCCGATCAACCGCCGTTGTCGGCCGGCTCGTAGGAACGGCACGGCTCGCCGCGAAGACCCGGACACGGCGGCAAGCCCGCCGGCGCGTGTGCTCGGCGGACCACCGGCAACACCAGACGCGAGGCGAATCCCCGCGAGTAGCTCACGTCGTTCACCACCGTGCCGTTGGTTTCGAAGGTGTCGAAGGCCCAGCGCGTACGATCGCCGCCGGGCGCTTCGAGGCTGAGGCGGATGCGCGAGCCGGCGCGGAAGGTGTACGCCACGCCGAAGATCCCGACCCGCATCTTCACGAACTCGCCCGCCGGGAGCGGCTCGGCGTCGGCCTCGAGGTGGGTCTGGACGACGGTCGTGCGCGTGTTGCCCTTGCGGGCGAGCTTCCGGTGGCTCGCGCGCAGCCAGCCGCTCTGCACGTACGTCTCGAGGCCGTCGGGACGAATCTCGCTGAGGGTCACTTGGAGGTCGGTGTCGGCCGCGCTCGAGCGCAGGAAGAGGTCGACTGCGCTCTGCCCGACGACCGTCACGTCCTGCTCGAGCGGCGCCGTAGCATAGGCGACGCCGGTGCCCGTGACGAGCGGCCGCCAGTCGTAGGCGGGCATGACCTCCCACGACTCGGACTGTCCCTGCCCAGGAATGGTCTGCATCGGTCGCGCAGCGGGGTCGGGTCGATAGCTGTCGAACCCGTCGACGATCGACTTGAACTTCGACAGCGTGCCTCCCGGTCCGAAGTACCAGGCCGTCTGCCGCACGCCCGGCGGCGGCCACTTCTTGAAGCCGATTTCCCAGCGCGGCGCCGGCAAACCGGGCGTCGGGGAGCCGGCCCCGTTCTCCATGAGGACGCGCACGCGCGGCTCGGTCTGCCACTGGTGCAACGCGGACGCGAAGTCGGTGGCACCCAGGAAGCGGTTCGGAGGCAGGGGCGGTGTCGGCGCGCCGGGACCGAGGATCTCCTCGTAGATCGCGGAGGCGTAAGGCGCCAGGCGACTCTGATCCGGCTTTCTGTGCGCGACGTAGAGATCGAGGAAGGCGATCCAGTCCCACAGGCCCGTCGGCTCGAGCGGGCTCGAGTGAACGCCGTTGGTGAGCAGGATGTGCACGTCGTGGCCCTTCGGAAGGCTCTTGAGCAGCGTCACGAAGCCGCTGCCCGTCTGCTCGTCCTGCCACGCGCCCGAGATGAGCATCGGCACGTCGATCTGCGGTGCCCAGGTGATCGGTGAGCGCTGATCCATGAGCGCGGGCGTGTAGTACGGCGTGTCGCGCGTGAACGCGACCGGGTCCTGCGTCTGGAGACGCAGCACTTGATTCGCGAGGCAGGTGGTATCGCCGTTGTTCACGCGTTGGATCGCCCAGGGCTGCCCGCCTTCGGGCGCCGGCTCGGCGTCGTCGGCGCGCTCCTGAAGCCAGGACTCGGCGAACCCGTTGTTGAAGATGCCGCCCGGGAAACCGGGGCCGCGGTAGATGTCGCCGATCACCGAAAACGGTGCCACCGCGACCAGGTGCGGCGGCCGCGCGCCCGCGACGAACATCTGGCTGATCCCGGGAAACGAGATGCCGACCATGCCGACGCCCCGGCCCTGGATCCACGACTGATTGCCCACGATTTCGATGATGTCGTACCCGTCCGCGGTGGTTGGATAGTCGAAGAGGTCGATGACGCCGCCCGAGCAGCCCGAGCCGCGCATGTTGACGGCGACGGTCGCATAGCCGAGCGCCTGCGCGAGCAACGTCGAGGGCTGCGGGTTGTCGGGATCGGCGGCGGCGTAGCCCGAGTACTCGACGACGGTCGGGTATTTGTGCCCCGGCAGCAGCGACTGGCCGAGGGGCGCGCGGACCATGGCGGCGAGCAACGTGCCGTCGCGCATCTGGATGTAGTTCAAGCCTTCGACGAGCGTCTGTGCCTGGTAGAACGACTGCGGCGGATGATCCTCGAAACGCAGGGTCATCACCGGAGTCGTCGCCCCGCCGGGCTCGCGTATGAAGTACGCCGCCCCTTGCGCGAGATCCCGGAAGAGCAGGCTCCCGAAACGGTCGACCAGGCCGCTGTCGACGTCCTGATGCTGCGCATTCTCGAGCACGAGCTGCGTGCCTTCGACCTGGCCGGTGACAGCCACGAAGCCGATGCCCGACTGCACGTCGATGGCAACGGCGGGCGTCGCGAGACAGAGCGCGAGCGCAGCGCCACACAGGAGACGAAGGTGAGTCTTCGACATGATGAGGACCTCGGACGGGGTCTCATCCGGACACGGCTTCCGGATGGAGCCCGGACCCTACTTCGAGAGCCCGCAAAAAGTCCAGCGAAATCAGCACCAGCGATTTGCGGGAGCCCCGCAGCCGGCACGCATCTTCTCGCGGGCGCGGCCGAGCGAATGCGAGCCGGGAATCCCGGTGCTCTACTGCGGATCGAGGGAGCTGATCACGTCGGCGATGAACGCGTCGGCCTTCTCTGCGAGCTCCACGTCGTCACCTTCGGTCAGGCAGCCACCGTTCCCTTCGAGCTTGGCCCATGCGTAGGCATACTGCGCCTCGGGTTTCTCGAAGCACACCGGCTCGACGACACCGGGGTCGCGCCGAAACGCGTCCTCGAAGCACTCGAGCTTGTCGGACGTCATCTCCGCGAGCGCCTTCTCCTTGCCGGCGGTGCAGGTGTTGACGAGCGGGTACGGAAAGCCCGGCGTGAGGTTCTCGACCGCATCGACGACGAACGCCTCGATCTTCGCCTGGACGGGCAGCACGTCGTCGGTCGTCAGGCACGGCCCGCGCCGCTCGGCGTCATGGAAGCAATCGGTGATCTTGTCGACCACCCGATTCACGCAGACCTGATCGGCGAACCGGCCGCGGACGGTCGCGTTCTGGTAGCACTTGAAGAGCCCGAGCACGCCCTGCACACCGCAGACGTGGGTGTAACCCATCACGCACCGCACCTTGGCGGCGGCGCAGCGATTGACCGTCACCGTCTGAGCGCCGGCCGACGAAGCGACCAGCAGGATGGTCGCCAGAGCCAGGAGACACTTCATGGGGGGAATCTCCTCTCGGGATTTTGCGGACCACCATGCCAGATTACATAAGAGAGGCAACTCATATTTCCAGGCCAGCTATCGGTAGCCGGCCGCCTGCAACGTAAAGAGGCGTGCGTAGGCACCGCCTTTGGTCATGAGCTCGTCGTGGCTGCCCTCTTCCACCACCCGACCCGCGCGCAGAACGACGATGTGGTCGGCCATCCGGACGGTCGAGAAACGATGCGAGATCAGAATCGCCATCTGATCGCGCGTGACCGCCCGCACGTGCTCGAAGATTTGCACCTCCGCCTCGGCGTCCATGGCCGCCGTCGGCTCGTCGAGCACGAGGATGTCCGCACCGCTCCGCATGAACGCACGCGCGAGCGCGATCTTCTGCCATTGCCCGCCCGAGAGCTCCCGCCCGCCTTGGAACCAGCGCCCGAGCTGCGTCCGGTACCCATCGGGGAGGTCGCTGATGAAGGGCGCCGCGGTGCCGACCTCGGCCGCCGTGCGCCAGCGCTCCTCGTCGTCCCAGGCGCCGACGTCGCCGACGCCGATGTTCTCGCCGACGATGAACTGGTAGCGCACGAAATCCTGGAAGATGACGCCGATCCGCCGCCGCAGCGTCGCCAGATCCCAGTCGCGGAGGTCGGTGCCGTCGAGCACGATGCGGCCGCCGCTCGGCTCGTAGAGCCGGGTGAGCAACTTGATGAGCGTCGTCTTCCCCGACCCGTTCTCTCCGACGAGCGCCACCTTCTCTCCCGGCCGCACGTGAAACGTCACGGCGGCGATCGCCGGCCGCTCGCTGCCGGAGTACGCGAACGTCACCCCCTCGAAGCGAAGCCCGTCGCCGGGCGCCACGCCGACGGTGCGCGTGCCGGTCGCGGGCGTGACCGGCGTCTCGAGCAGCTCGTAGAGCGTGGAGAGATAGAGGTTGTCCTCGTACATCCCGGCGATCGCGGCGAGCGCGGCGCCGAACGCGGCCTGGCCCTGCTTGAAGACGAGCACGTACATCGTCATCGCGCCGAGCGTGATCTCGCCACGCACCGCCGCGAGCGCGATCCAGCCGTACGTGCCGTAGAACGCCGCCGTCGACAGCAGGCCGAGCACGAAGCCCCAGACCCCGCGGCGTATGGTGAGGCGCCGGTCGTCGTCGTAGACCCGATCGAAGATCGCCTCGTAGCGCGCGAGCAGCGGCCGGCCGAGCCCGAAGAGCATCACCTCTTTCGCGTTGTCCTCGCGTGCGATCACCGACTCGAGATACGTCTGCTGGCGCGTCTCCGGCGTTCGCCAGCGGAAGAGCCGGAACGCCTCGCCCGAGAATCGGCTCTCGACGAGAAACGCCGGTACCGCCGCGAGCGCAACGAGCGCGACGACGAGCGGCGAAAACGCGATCAGCAGCGCGCCGTAGGTCGCGAGTGCCACGGCATGCTGCACGATCGCGAAGGTCGCCATCACCAAGCCGAGCGGCCGGGTCGACGCGTCTCGCCGCGCCCGGGTCATGCGGTCGTAGAGCTCGCTGTCCTCGAAGTGCCGAAGCTCGAGCGTGAGCGCCTTTTCGAGGATGAGCACGTTCACCCGGTGCCCGAGCTGGGCGCGCAAGAGCGACTGGGCGATGCTCGTCCCGCGTTGTGCCGCCGCGAGCACGACGACCAACGCGCTTTCGGCGAGCACCCAGCGAACGACCGTCGCCGGCAGCGCCCGTCCCGTGCTCGCCGCCACGACCGCGTCGACGAGCCCGCGCCCGACCCAGGCGATCGCGCCCGGCACGAGCCCCGCGACGACCGCCAGCCCCATCAATCCGAGCGTGAGCCCACGGTTGGTGGTCCAGACGAGCGTCATCGCTCGCGTCGAGTACGCGAAGACCGCGAGCCAGTCGCGCCAGCGCCGTGGCGCGGTCGGGGGCGGGGCCGTACGCGCGTGCGGCGTTGCGGTGGTCATGTGGACACGGCTGCGCGCGAGGGCCATGAGTGCGCCAGCGACCTTCGTCGCACCGAAAGGAGCAACCCATGAGTGCGTTCGCAATCGTCACCCAGTACGGCCGCATGCTCGAGAATCTCGACGCCTGGCTGCAGGCCGCGATCACCTACGCGCAAGCGAAGGGCTTCAACGCCGAGGTGCTCGTGCAGAGTCGCCTCGCGCCCGATCAATACGCCTTGGTCCAGCAGATTCAGTCGGCGTGCGACGCGGCCAAGTTCGCCGCCGCCTATCTCTCCGGCCAGAAGGCGCCCTCGCATCCCGACACCGAGAGCACCATCGCCGAGCTCCGCGCCCGCATCGCCACCTGCGGCGCCTACCTGAAGGGATTCAAAGCCGCCGACTTCACGGGGGCCGAGGAGCGACGCGTGGCACCGCCTTGGATGGGCGGGCAATCGGTACGGGGCGAGACCTACATCCATCGGATCAGCGTGCCGAACTTCTACTTTCACGTCACGACCGCCTACGCGATCCTGCGCCACAACGGCGTCCCACTCGGCAAGCAAGACTACGTCGGCGTCCGCGCGTGGGACGAGCTCGGGGAGTAAGCGTCCGGTCGCCCATCCTCGGCGCGCCGCGGCCCACCGACGGCCGCGGCGCCGCTCGACCTCCGTCGTCCAGCGGCCGCGACGTTGCGAGAGCCCCGACGTTTTGACAAGGCTCCACCCCGGAGACCGCCCATGAACGACCGCGTCAGCATCACGATCGAAGCCGGCGTCGCCGACGTCCGCTTGAACCGCCCCGACAAGATGAACGCCCTCGACCCGGCGATGTTCCGAGACATCGCCGCCGCGGGGGCCCGCCTCGCGGACACGTCCGGCCTGCGCGCCGTCGTGCTCTCGGGCGCGGGACGCGCCTTCTGCGCCGGCCTCGACATGGCGAGCTTCACCGGCCTGAAAGGCACCGGCGACATCGCCGATCGCACGCACGGTGCCGCGAACCTCTTCCAGCACGTCGCCTGGCTCTGGCGGCAGTTGCCGGTTCCGGTCGTCGCCGCCGTGCACGGCGTCGCGTTCGGCGGCGGGTTCCAGATCATGCTCGGCGCCGACGTGCGCATCGCGGCGCCCGACACCAAGCTCTCGATCATGGAGATCAAGTGGGGGCTCGTCCCCGACATGGCCGGCATCCCGCTCACGCGCGGCCTCATGCGCGACGACGTGCTGCGCGAGCTGACGTTCACCGGCCGGGTGTTCAGCGGCGCCGACGGCGTGGGCTACGGCTGCGTGACGCGCGTCGATCCCGACCCGCACGCCGCCGCGATGGCGCTCGCGCGCGAGATCGCCGGCAAGAATCCCGACGCGGTCCGCGGCGCCAAGCGGCTCTACAACCAGGCCGCCGACGCGGACGCCGGCGCGCTGCTCCAGGCCGAGAGTCACGAGCAGAAGCGCTTGATCGGCAGCGCCAATCAGATGGAAGCCGCGATGGCGAACCTCGAGAAGCGGCCGCCGGTCTTCCGCGACCCGACATGACGGCGCCGGCGGGCGCGATCCCACCGCTCCGCACCCTCCTCGCACGCGGCGCGCGGAAGCGCTGTCCGCAGTGCGGCGAAGGACCGCTCTTCAAGTATCTGAACGTCATGCACGAGCGCTGCTCCGTCTGCGGGCTCGTCTACCTCGAAAACCAAGGCGATCTGTTCGGCTATCTCTTCGTGCTCGATCGCGTCCTCTTCCTGGCTCCCTTGATCGGCATGGTGTTCTTGCGGGTGTGGATGCCGAACGCCATCTGGTTCTACGGGCTATGGGCGAGCGCGATGGTGGCAGTCGTCGTGACCCTGCCGCAACGCACGGGCGTCAGCATCGCCGTCGACTACCTACTCCGGCGCCGACGAGCCGAGCACTGAGCCGGAGGCCGCCGGGGCGCCCTCCACGATCGTCTTCACGTTCGTGAACTCGCGGATGCCGAGCGCCGCGAGCTCGCGCCCATAGCCCGAGCGCTTCACCCCCCCGAACGGCAGGCGGGGATCGGATGCCACCATCGCGTTCACGAAGGTCATGCCCGCAACGATCTCGTCGACGAAGCGCTCGCGCTCCTCGGCGTCACGCGTCCAGACGCTCGACCCGAGCCCGTACGGCGTGTCGTTCGCGAGTGCGATCGCCTCGTCGACGTCGCGAGCGCGCCAGAGGAGCGCGACCGGACCGAACACCTCCTCGTGGGCCACCGGCGCGGCGGCGGGAATGTCGGCGAGGGCCGTCGGCGCATAGAACCACCCCGGTCCTGCGAGCGCTCGCCCGCCCGTCAGCACCCGGGCACCCGCCGCGACCGAGACCTCGACCTGCCGCACGAGCGTGTCGCGGCCGGCTTCCGTCGCAAGCGGCCCGAGCTCCGTGTCCTCGACGGCCGGGTCGCCGACGCGAAGCCGCGCGAGCCCGTCGACGAGCAGCGCCACGAAGCGGTCGTACACCGCCTCGTGCACGATGAAGCGCTTGGCCGCGATGCACGATTGCCCGTTGTTGAGCGTGCGCGCCAGGACGCCGATCGCCGCCGCGGCCGCGAGATCCGCGCTCGGCATGACGACGAAGGGGTCGCTGCCGCCGAGCTCCAGGACGGCCTTCTTCAGGTGCCGCCCGGCGACCGCGGCGATCGCGGCACCGGCGCCCTCGCTGCCCGTAAGCGTCACGGCCGCGACGCGCGGGTCGGCGACCACGTCCGCGACCGCGTCGCCCCCGATCAGCAGCACCTGAAATGCCCCCTCCCCGAATCCCGCCCGCGCGAACACGTCCGCGAGCGCCAGGGCGCATTGCGGGACGTTCGACGCATGCTTCAGCAACGCCACGTTCCCCGCCAGCAAGGCCGGCGCCGCGAAGCGGATCACCTGCCAGAAGGGAAAGTTCCACGGCATCACCGCCAGGACCGGCCCGAGCGGCTGATAGATGACGCGGCTCGGCGCCGCCGCGCCGACGATCGGCTCGTCGACGAGCATCGCCGCGCCGTGCTCCGCGTAGAACCGGCAGCCGGCGGCGCACTTCTCGACCTCGCTGCGCGCGGCCCGAATGGTCTTTCCCATTTCCTGGACGGCGAGACGCGCGAGCATCTCACGCTCGTCGTCGAGGCAGTCGGCCACGCGCATGAGGCATGCGGCGCGCTCGCCGAAGCTCGTGCGGCGGTGACGCGCGAACGCCGCCGCGGCACGCTCGAGCCGCGCCGCGATCTCGACCGCATCGTGCGGTGGGTAGGTCCGAAGCGTGCGACCGGTGCAGGGATCGATGGTCGCGATGGCCATGCACCGAATCCTAGCCCGGATTATTCATGAATGCTCGTCGCGAAAGCGCTGAGCGTACGGCAGGCCGGGCCGCGCGGAGGAGCGAGCGACGCAGGCATAGTACGACACTATGTCGAGGAGCGAGGTCCGAGCCCGGCCCGGAATGCCGTGCGATCGGCGCTTGCAGCAGAGGATTCATGAAGAATCCGGGCTAGGGAACCTCTGCACAGGTGGCTCCCGGCTACGAAGCGCGATCCATCCCCGATCGACGGCGGCGCGACGCCCTCGGCGTATCGTTCAGATACGCGGTCGGGCTTCGCGCCTTGCGCTCGGGGCGGCTCGCACTTCTCGCTCGGAACCCATCTGTGCAGAGGTTCCCTAGCAGGAGGCGGCGGTCAACGTCGCCGTCCGGCCCGCTGCGTCCGTGGCGGCCGCGGCGGCCCGATGCCGGCGAGGAACTCGTCGACGGCCGCGAGCGCGCTCCGCATCGCGTCGCGCTCGGCGGCGAGTCGGCGGGCCGCCATGGTCCGAAGCTTCCGACGGAGCGGCGGTGCCGTCGCGGCGAACTCCCACGCGGGCTCGCTCACGAGTGCCGCGAGACGGCGGTCGAGCGCACGCGCCGATCGCCGGAGCGTGCGCACGCGCTCGCGCCGCTCCGCGAGCGAAAGGAACGGTCCATCGCGACCATCGTCCTCGCCGCCACCGGCGCCGATGGTCTCGAGCCAGGTCGCGAGCGCGAGTAGGCGCTCGAGACTGCGGAGCGCGTACGCGGCCTGTACCTCGGCCCAGATCGCGCGCAGGCGCGCCGGTGCGAGCGTCCGCACGACCGACGGCGAGTCGGGATGCAGGCTCCGGGCCAGAGCCCGGTAGATGGCGAGCAACCGGCGCCGCGACGTCTCGGTACCGTCGTCCCCGCGGATCGCCCCGCCCTGCCGCTGGGCGTGCTTCTTCCGCTTCCGCTCGGCTCGCTTCCGGTCGAGCTTCGCGCGCCGGCGAGCCTCGATCTCGTCACGATGACGCGCCTCCCGCTCGGCGCGTCCCGCTGCGCCGGCGGCGCCCACGTCGGGCGCCTCCTGCAGGACGTAGAGCGCTTCGCGCGGATGCAGGCCCTCGTCCTCGACGAGATCGTTCACGCGCTCGGCGAGCATCTGGCGCGCCCGGAGCGCCGCCGCGAGCTCCTCGATTTCGGTCACGACGGGGCCGAGCTCGAGCCGGAGCCAGGCGTCGTAGGCCGGGCGCTCGACGTCCTCGTAGCGCCGGAGCCGCGCCTCGAGGCGAGCGAGCTCGCGCCGCTCCGCGTCTTCCTCGCGTGCGAGGTGCCGCAAGAGCCGCGGAAGATCCGCCACCACCGGCAACGTCACGGGCAGGCTCCACGCATCGGCGATTCTGATACAAGGCCTCGCCATGCCAGAGCCAGCGATCCCGATCGAGCACTGCACCACACCCGCCGACGTCGAACGGCTCGCCGCCGCCGCGCGTGCCACCGGCCGCATCGGGCTCGACACCGAGTTCCTGTGGGAGCGCACGTACGCGCCCGTTCCCTGCCTCGTGCAGGTCGCGACGGCCGACCGCATCGCGATCGTCGACCCGCTGATCCCCGGCGTCGAGCTCGCGCCGATCGCGGCCATCGTCGCCGACCCCGCCGTCGAGATCGTGATGCACGCACCTGCCGCCGATCTCGTGCTCTTCGCGCGCCGGTTCGGCATCCGCCCGACGCGCGTCTTCGACGTGCAGCTCGTCGCGGGCTTCGTGGGACTCGGCACCTCGCTCGCCTACGATCGCCTCGTCGAACGCGTGTTGCACGTGCGCCTCGTGCACAACGAGACCTTCAGCAACTGGGTGAAGCGGCCGCTTTCGGCGACGCAGATCGCCTACGCCGCCGACGACGTACGCCACCTCCACGCGCTCGCGGACGCGCTCCGCCGCGAGGTCGCGGCCCGCGGCCGCGACACTTGGGTCGCCGACGAGCTCGCCCGCCGCTATGGTCCGACGGCCGCCCCCGACCCCCGCCAAGCCTACTTGAAGCTCGCCCGGCGCGGGCGCTTGTCGGGACGCCAGCTCGCGCTCTTGCGCGAGATCGCCGCCTGGCGCGAGCGCGAGGCCGAGACGAGCGACCTGCCGGTGGGGTGGGTCCTCAAAGACCCGACCCTCGTCGAGATGGCGCGCACGATGCCGCGCGACGCCGACGCCATCGCGCAGGTGCGCGGAGCGAGCGGCCTCTCCGGGGCCGCCCGCGCCCGCCTCGTGCGCGCGATCACGGCCGGCGTGGAGGCGGAGCCGATCGAGCCGCCGCGGGAGGCCCCACGCGAAATCGCCCGCCGGGTCGCTGCTGCATCCGAGCTCGCGGCGGTACTGTTGCGAGCCCGTTGCGATGCCGCCGACCTCGCCTCCGAGCTCGTCGCGACCCGCGGCGATCTCGAGCGCTACGTCGAGCTCGTGCTGACGGGCGGCGACGCCGAGCACCCGCTCGCGAGCGGCTGGCGCGCCGAGATCGTCGGCCGCGAGCTCCGCGAGCTGGTCGAGGGCCGCATCGCGCTCGCGTCGCTCGCGCGCTCGCCCTACCTCGACGTCATCCGGCGCTGACGAGCGACGTTTCGCCAGCCCCGATGGCGCTCGCCCGTGCGTTCGCCTCGGCCGACCCCCGAGCGGGCCACGGCACCTGCGCGCGGGCGACGGTGATCGAGCACGGCGCCGGCCCGACTCCGAAAAAATCCTTTGACTACGAATCCGCGGAATCGTACCACCGTTCGATCATGACACGTGCCGTCGCTCCGCTCGCCGCCATTGGCCTCGTCCTGATCGTCGCCCCCTCCGTCCTCGCCGCGTGCACCTCCGTACCACGCCCGGATTGCCGCCAGCCGTTCGTGCCGCACAGATCGTCCCTGGTGTTCAAGCAGACCGGCCTCACGGATCCCGACGACATCTACACCTGGCGTTGGGAGGCGGGGACGAGCACGACGGTCGACGACTACGGCACGCCGCTCACCACCACCGACTACGTGCTCTGCATCTACGACCAGTCCGATCGACCACAGCCGGTCGTCGAGAACGCCGCCCTCGCCGCCACGGGCTGGACGCAAACAGAAGGCCGGGTACACCCGCTTCTATCGTCCGTCGCGACCGCTCCGCCGGCTGATCTTGAAAGCCGGATCCGACGGCAAGGCGAATATCCTCGCCCACGGCGACTCCGACACCGTCCGACGGATCTTGCCGTTCGAAGGGACCGTGGTCGTCCAGCTCCAGGCGAACACCGGCATGTGCTGGGAAACGGACCTCGGCGCGCCCACGCGGAACAACGAGCATCGCTTCAGCGCCCGCGACTGACGTCCGCTGCGCGCCCCGTCTTGCGGACGCGGGCGGCCCATGATCGTCTCGTCGCAATGCCGACCCAGTGCTGGCGGTGCGGGTACGCGATCGACGCCGTCGACCGCCACTGCCGCGCGTGCGGCGAAGGTCAGGGCGCCGCGCTCGCGTGGTACTACCGCCCGCTCTGGATCGCCGTCCTGACCCTCACCGTGCTCGGACCCTTCGCCGTCGTGCTGATCATGCGAACCCCCCGGCTCGGGACGGGCGCCAAGTGGGCCGCAAGCGCCATGGTGCTCGCGTTCTTCGCGTGGTGCGGGCTCGAGCTCTGGCGCGACACGCGGGCCATGTTGGACGCCTTACCAAGCTGACGGCGACCCCGAACGCCGCGTTCCGCGCCCGGGAACCGGCGGACGAGCTTGCGGCGACGTCGGCAGCGTGACGTGACCGGCGCGACGCGGGTGGCGCCGGCGCGCGCCACGGCGGTGCGCGGGATCGTGCCGACCACGCGAGTCGACTGCCGCCCTTCCCTCCGCTATCGACGACGCATGCAGCGGGCCGGTGCGGGACCTGCAATCGTCGTGCATGGCGGAGCCGGCATTGCCGAGCCCGCGACGGCCGCCGAGCGCACCGGCGCCGTCGATGCGGCCGCCGCCGCGGGGTTCGCGGTCCTCGCCGCCGGCGGCACGGGTCTCGACGCCGTGACAGCCGCAGTCACGCTGCTCGAGGACGATCCGCGCTTCAACGCGGGCCTCGGCGCGGTGCTCACCGAGGAGGGAACGGTGGAGCTCGATGCCTCGATCATGAGCGGAACCGATCTCCGTGCCGGCGCGGTCGCCCTCGTCCGCGGCGTCGCCAACCCGATCCTGCTCGCACGCGCCGTCTTGGAGGAAGGCCGCGAGGTGCTGCTCGCCGGACCGGCGGCCGAGGCGCTCGCGCGCCGCCACGGGCTTCGCGTCGTCGCGCCGGAGGAGCTCGTCACCCCGCAAGCGCTCGCGCGTTGGCGCGCACGCGGCGCGCCGCCGGGCGAGACGGTCGGCGCCGTCGCCCGCGACGCCTCCGGCACGCTCGCCGCGGCGACCTCCACGGGCGGCGTCGGCGGCCAGCGCGCGGGGCGCGTCGGTGACTCGGCCGTAATCGGCGCCGGAACCTACGCCGACGATCGGGTCGGGGCCGGCTCCGCCACGGGACCCGGCGAGGCGATCATCCGCGTCGGCCTCGTCCGTGCCGCCCTCGCCGAGCTCGGCGCAGGCGCCGACCCGACGGCCGCCGCCGAGCGCGCGCTCGGCATGCTCGCGGAGCGCCTCGGGGCGCGCGCCGGCCTCATCGTCGTCGATCGCGCGGGTCGCGTGGGCATCGCCCACACGACCGCCGCGATGCCCGTCGCCTTCCGCATCGGCTGACGCGCGGGAGCCTCTGCACAGGTAGGCTTCCTAGGGAACCTCTGCACAGGTGGCTCCCGGCTGCGAAGCGCGATCCATCCCCGATCGACGGCGGCGCGACGCCCTCTGCGTATCGTTCAGATACGCGGTCGGGCTTCGCGCCTTGCGCTCGGGGCGGCTCGCACTTCTCGCTCGGAACCTCCCTGTGCAGAGGTTCCCTAGCGCTGTGCCGCCGCCCAGGCCTCGAGGGCGCTCCGATCCGCGGCATCGAGGCGCGCCGTCGAGTTCAGAAAGGCGTAGTCGACGGGCGGCATCGTCCCGCGATGGACCGTATCCGCGATCAGGTCGACGGCGACTCGGCGGCGGGCCTCGTCCCACCTCGGCCAGTCCGAGAGATCGAACGCCTTCCGCCCGCCCATGATGCCCCACGACGAGGGCGCGAGCTTCGCGAACCACGGATCGCGCCGCTCCGCCGAGTGGCACGGATAGCACGACCGTGCCAGCACCGTCTCGACGGCGGGATCGACGGCGACGATCACGGGCCGGCTCGCGGCGTCGGGCCGCGGCGGCGTCGGCGCACACGCCACCGTCGCCGCCAGCCCGACGACGCACACGGCAACGCTGCTCGCGAGGCGCGGTCGCCGCATCAGATGACGTCGAGCACGCGGCGCGCCATGCCGAGCGCCTCGGTCCAGAAGCCCGGCGAGCGATGCATCAACGCGACCGTCGCCTCGAGCCCGTCGACGTAAGCATCGACCTGCGCATCGCTCACGTTCAACGCGGGCGACGCCTTCAATACCCGAAAGTGATTGCCGCAGATCTGGCTGTACACGCCCTGATCACGGAAGAGCCGCATCACCAGCACCTGTCCGAGCATCGCGGGATGGATGCGCTCGAACGCCGCGAACGGAATCTTCAAGCGCAGCTCGCGCGGCGGTTGGAGCTCGATGCCCGAGAGCATACCGAGCCCGCGCACGTCCTTCACCATCGAGTACCGGCCGAGCCGCTGGCGCAGGCGTTCGCGGAGACGCGCGCCGAGCGCGGCGGCGCGCGCACCGAGACCCTCGTCTTCGAGCACGTCGAGCGCGGCGAGGCCCGCGCGCATCGCGAGCCCGTTCTCGCTGTACGTCGAGGTGTGGACGATCGCGCGCTTGAACGAGGTGTAGACCGACGCGTAAATCTCGTCCGTCATCAGCACCGCGCCCACCGGCACGAGCCCGCCGCTCAGCGCCTTCGCCAGGATCACCATGTCGGGCTCGACGCCGAGCTGGTGCGCCGCGAGGAAGGTCCCGGTGCGATAGAGGCCGGTCTGCACCTCGTCGAGCACGAAAAGCGTGCCGTAGCGGCGGCAGAGCGCCTGCGCCGCGGGCAGGTAGTCGGCGCTCGGCACGATCACGCCGGCCTCCGCCTGGATCGGCTCGAGCACGAGCGCCGCATGGTGGCGCGTCGCGAGCACGCGCTCGAGCGCAGCGAGGTCGCCGAACGGTACGGCGTGGGTGTCCGGAAGCAGCGGCCCGAAGCCTCCCGTCCAAAACGGGTTGTCCATCAGCGAGAGAGCCCCGCACGTGAGGCCGTGAAATGCGCCCTGCGCGTAGACGACGCCCGACCGCCGCGTGTGCGCGCGGGCGAACTTGAGCACCGCCTCGACACCCTCGCTCCCCGAGCTCGCGAAGAACGCCTTCTGGAGGCGTCCGCCGGCGCGGACACAGAGCCGGTGCGCGAGCTCGCCCGCGAGCTCGGGCACGTGCCCCTGCAGCATCGCCGGCCCGCGACGCTCGAGCTCGTCCGTGAGCGCGCGTACGATGCGCGGATGATTGTGGCCGACGTTGTGGACGCAGTACCCGGCGTTGAAATCGAGAATGCGTCGCCCGTCGGCGGTCACGAGCTCCGAGCCCTCGCAGCGGACGTAGTCGACGTTCATCCCGAGCACGTCGAGCAATCGAACCCACTGCGGGTTCACCCAGGTGGCGTATGAGGCATCGGTATCGGCATGGCGCGCGGTCGACGCCGCGACGGGCGAGAGAATCGGCATGCCCGCTGGAGAAGCAACTTCCATGCGCACGCACGATCCACCGCCGCGGCTCGCGGTTCGGACAGGGCGGCATCCCCCCGCGCCACCGCCCTGAAGGACCATGCGGGCTCCCCGACGAAACTTGCAGTCGGACGGGGCCGCTCGGGGCGGCGGGCCATCTTGCGATCGGGGCGTCCCGACCCCGCCGCTCTCCGGTAGTGGCCACGCCCGACGACGCCGGCGCTCTCGGCCGCACGCTCGCCGGCTCGCTGCCATCTCGGCCGCGCGCCGGCTCGGGCTTCAGCCCCTCACGACGCCGATCGCGTCCATGAGCCGGCGCGTCTCGAGCGTCAACTGCTTCTCCTCGAAGACCTGCTTCCAGGTGTCGGCGGTCTTCGCCTCGATGCGGTCGTGGAGGTGGAAGTTCGGATCACCGAGGCTCGTGTTCATCACCTTGCGCGCACCGCAGGCTTCGAGCATCGCCGGCTCGACGGCGATGCCGAGGGCGGCACACAGCCGCTGCACGACGGGCTCCGGGTCACGTACCAGATCCTCGAACTTGATGATGACCTTCTGCTCCGCGGGAACCGAGGCGAGGAACTCGCGGATGATGGTCTGCTGTAGGACCCATTTCACCTCGCGGCCACGCGCCACCGGCAGCATCCCGTTGGCGGTCCGCACGACCTGATCCACGACGAAGTCCTGCAACGTGCGGCCGATGCCCTTCAGGTCCTTGGTGTGGCGCTCGCGGAACTTGAGACGGACGTGCGACTCGATGACGCCGAGGGGATGGCGGATCAACCAGATGTAGAGCGGCTCGAGCGGTCGCGAGCGTCGGAGCGTGTCGCCGTCGTTCGCATAAGCGGGGGTCTTGTCGAGCAGGAACTGATCGGGCCGCAGAAAACCGAAGAGCCAACGGTAGACGTCGAGGATGTCGAGGTCACGGCACGCGGCGTCGATCGCGGCCACGTCCTTCGGCCGTCCGATGAGGTCGAAGAGCTCGACCAGGCTCTCGATCGCCACCCCCTTCTGCTCCCGGAACGTCCGGTAGTCCGGGTAGCGCATCAGGAACATCTCCTGGGGCGACACGATCCGGCTGTTGGCCCCGAGGACGACGCGCGTCAGCGTCGAGCCCGAGCGTTCGGAGCTGAGAATGAGGATGAGCCTGCGTTCGTTCGCACCTGTGGGAGGCATGCCGATGGTCGGTCCTATCTTCCTATCTATCTATAGAGAGTGAGCGCGGGCGCCGCGGTGACCCGAAATCCGAACGACTCTAGCCGGTCGATGCCCGGCCCTTCAACGCTCTTTGCGCCCGCGCGCCGGGCCCGTACGGCTCAGCCCGACGGCTGCCAGAAGCGCAACACCCGCTCGATCGTCCAGGTGACGGCGACCATGCCCATGAGGTACGCCGGCACCGCGGCCAGCCGAGGCCGTGCCGCGAGCGATCGCCGCACGAGCGCGGCCAACACGACGAGGCCACCCACGATCGCAAGCTGCCCGAGCTCGACCCCGACGTTGAACGCGACGAGCGCGAGCGGGATCTGATCGGCCGGCACGCCGGTCTCGGCGAGCGCGCCCGCGAATCCGAGGCCGTGCAGCAGCCCGAACGTGAACGACATCGCCCATGGGAAGCGGCGTGCGAGGGTCGCCGGCTCGTCGGGTGTCCGCACGAGCTCGCGCGCGAGGAGCACGATGCTGAGCGCGATCATGGCCTCGACCGGCGCCGACGGCACGTGCACGAGGCCGAGGACCGCAGCGGCGAGCGTCAGGCTGTGGGCCAGCGTAAACGCGCTGATCGTCGCGACCAGAACCCGGGTCGCGCCGACCAGCAGGAAGAGCCCGATCACGAACAACACGTGGTCGTAACCGCGCAGGATGTGGTCGACGCCGAGCGCGACGTAGCGGCTCGCGACCGTCCACGCCGGCGCCCCGAGGAGCAGCATGCCGCCGCTCGGTCCAGCGGGGATTACGAAGCTCTCGCTCGCGTCATGCAGAACGCCGGTCGTCGCGTGGCCGTCGCTCCACGTAACGCGCACGATCGCGTCGATGCGGCTGCCGGCGATGCCCGGAACCGTCACCGTCTCGCCGCGCAGCCGATTGGCGCCGCAGTCGACGCGATAGGCGAGGCGCTCCTCGCCCCCGCCGAGGCTCGCAAGCTCGGAACAGTGCCCCGGAAGCCGCGGCACCAGCGGCGGCGCCCCCGGATCCACCGCACCCGAGGCCTGCGCCGGCGGCCGCCAGACCACGTCGAAGACCCCGGGAGCGCGCTCGCGGAGATCGAGCAACGCCGGCTCGAACGTGTGCGCCGCCGCGCTCCGCGCCAGCGCGAGCGTCAGCACGAGCAGCATCCACCGGCTCACGGCGTCGGCTCCACGGCGGCGGGCGCCGGCTCGACGCGCACGTCGTAGCGCGCACGCAGCGCCGCGAGCGCGGCGCGCGCCGACCGTTCCCGCTCCTCTTCGTCGAAGTCGCGCTCCAGCTCGCGCCGCACCTCGTCGACCGTTGCGCGTCGTCCGCCGCTCCGCGCCGACACGCGGACGAGGTGGAGGCCGAAGCTCGACGGATACGGCCCCGCCCACTCGTCGAGCGGCACGGTTTGCACTCGCCGCGCGAGCTCGGGGCCGAACACTCCGGCGAGCTCGCCTTCCGTCGCCGCTCGAAAGACGCGGCCGCGCAGAAAAGGATCGCCGAGGTGGGCCGGGTCCGCGCCGGCCGCGAGCCGTTTGCTGAGATCCGCCGCGATCGCCGCGGCGTCGTTCGGATGGAGGTGCGAGCTCACGAAGACGTGCTCCAGCGTCGCCCGGCTCGCCAGCATGTACCGCTGCGCGTGTCGCTCGAGGAGAGCCGCGAGATCCGCGTCGGTCGGGGGCACGTGCGGCTCGCCGCTCTGGTTCAGGAACTCCATCTTCTGGACCAGCCGACGCCGTACGATGATGTCCCCGCGATCGAGGCCGAGCACCAGCGCCTCGCGAAGCATCACCTCGGTGTCGACGTAGCGGTCGACGAGCGCGCGCTCCTCCTCGGCCGTCGGCGGACGGCCGTGGCGCCGGAGATGCTCAGCCTGGAACGCGCGCTGCAGCGCCGTCGTCACCACGATCGTGCTCGTGGGCGCGGGCGGGGCGACGAGGCGATGCAGCAGGAAGAGCCCCGCGCCCAGCACGACGAAGTGGACCAGGGGCTCACGGACGACGCGCGTCAGCACGCGGCCGTCGACCAGCCACTGCGGCGAGGCCCGGACGCGACCGTTCTCACGCGTCCGGCCGATACCAAATCGGCGAGCTCCAGGCCCGCTCTTGCACCGTCTTCGCGACGTCGGGATCGGTGCACGACGGCGGCCGCTCGGCGGGTGCCAGCGCGTTGCATGTGATCGTGCTCCAGCGACAGGTCGGATTCTCGAGCACGCGCACGTAGTAGAACGCATGCCGGCTCGCGTCGAAGGCCGGATCGGTCCAGACCGCGCAGAGCGTGTCGTCGCCGGGACCGCTGGTGGTGCACGTATCGGTATCGACGGACGCCCCGTTGTTCGCGTCGCCCGCGACGTCGAACACCTGCTGATGCCACCCGGCCGCGTCGACCCAGCCCTTCACGACCTGCACGCGCTGGAGCTGCGTCCCCGGACGGGCGAGCGTCCCGGGATCGCGCGCCGCCGAGACCAGGAAGGACGGCGCCACCGCCGTCGGGGGGTCGAGCAGGCTCCCCATCGGCACGCCCGAGGCGTACGCGTCGCTCAGCATCTCGGGGTCGGTGCAAAGATTCGCCGGCAGGTTCCACCCCCCGAAGAACCGCACCGCGATCCGCGGACCGCTCGTGCCGAACACCTCGCGCCGGCGAAGCGCGTCGAAGATGCTCGGCCGGGAGTTCTCTTCGGCCCACACGCCGACGATCCCGCCCGGACTGAACTGGATGCCGCCCGGGGTGAGCACACCGCTGCCGAGCTGGGTCGCGGGCGTCGCGTCGTCGGTGCCGCGATGACCTTGGAACGTCGCCTCTTCGACGTTGCCGGGCGTGCCGTTGTGCGTGTCGGTGCTGGCGATGATGCCGAGACGATAGGGGTTGACGCCGAGCCGCGCGTCCTCGGCGATGCCTGCGAGGAGAACGTTGCGCACGAAATCGAGCCGCGAGAAGCAGCCCGAGCGCGTCACGCCGCCGCCGCCCGTGCCGTCACCGCAATCCAGGAAGGGCCGCGGGTCTTTCTCGAAGTCGCATTGCTCGTCGGAGGCGCCGATCACGCCCGAGAGCCCGTTCATGCACTCGGAGTCGCCTTTGTGCTGGTAGATCTCGACCAGTGGCTCCATCGAGCCGCGCTCGGCGGCCTGGGTGCGCTCGGCCGCGAGCGAGTGCGCGCCGGGGTATTCCACCGCGAACATGGTGCCGTTGCTCTCGTTCGGATTGTGCGGGATCGCGAGCACGTCGCAGCCCGTCGCGGCGTCGCGACAGCCGGCCTCGAGCTGGCTCCAGAGGCCCTGGGGCTCGCTCTCCTCGAAGTACGTCGTCGGATACGGCACCCGATCGTTGCGGAAGATGACGTTCCGGTGGTGCGTGCTCGCACCCCGCGCGCTCGTGTACTCGTAGCCGACGAAGCTCGTGAAGCTGCACGCCGCCGTCCGATCGTACGCTTGATCGGCGGCGTCCTGCACGCGCTGCCACACCTGCGACCCTTGGCTGGCGCATTCCTGCCCGTTCGGTGCGCAGACGTCGGCGAACCGGGTCGGATTGGGGACGACGAGCCGGAGGCCGAAGAACCGCACGGCGTTGAACGTCTCGCCGCGGTAGGTCACGCAGCTCGGCGTGTCGTAGTTCGGCGAGCCCGGCGTCGTACACTCCTCGACCTCGCCGAGATACTCCGAGTGATCGGTCACCGCCGCGAAGTCGAGCGGGCGCTCGAGCTGCACCGTACGCGTGCCCATGCCGTTCACGTCGAGCGGCGGCAGCGCGACCGCCGCGCCGCGCGCGAAGCCGTACGCCTCCGTGGGCGTGGTGCGCACGTCGAACGCCTGAGCGTCGAACGAGAGCGCCGTATGAACGTGCAGGTCGCCGAAGTAGAGGTTGCGGAGCGGATTGTGGTCGGCACACGCCGCGCGCGGCTCCTCGTACGGACGGAGCACCGTCGAGCCCGCGGCGCGGATCTCGCGCGCGACCGCCGCACCTTGAATCCGGCTCCGATTGGCCTTGAGCTTGGCGTTTGGCGCGCAGACCGACGCGAGCACGCGCGCACCGCGATCGAGCGTGACGCTCTTCCCGGCGACCCAGACGTCGAGCGGCGCCGTCACGCCGTCCACCGGGGCCAGCGCCGCACCGACCCCGAGCTTGACGACACCCGCGACCTGCAACTGCGACGCGCCCCGTGTACGGACCTCGCCGTGCCGGCCGACACGCAGGCTGCAAAAAACGTAGCTTCCGCCCGTGAGCTCGAGCGTCGCGGCCACATCCGGGCTCTTCACCACCACGTCCCCGTAGACGCCGGGCGGCAGGATCGTTCGACCGGCCCGCACGACGAGACCGGCGGCGGGATTGCACGCCGGAAAGCTCACGGGATAGCCGCAGGCGGTCGCAACGTCGGCGATGACGGGCGACGGCGCCCCGCCGGCCGTCGCGCAGCCCGGACCCGTTCCTCCCACCGTGTTCGCGTAGAGGCCGCCGCACGCCGCCGTCGCCCCGACCTCCGCGCGCTCCGCGACGACCTGGGCCGTCGCTGCAGTGAGGGTCCCGCGCGCGATGAACGAGCCCTGGCTCACGCCGAGGTCGCCGTCGCCGGCAGCGAGATTCCGCACGCGCATCGTCTCGATGGCGAAGAGCGAGTAGGCGTCGAGCGACTGCGACACCGTTGCACCCGCCGGCGTGGCGAACGAGACGAGAACGATCAGCAGTAGCGACAGCGTCGGGCGAGGAAGGAGCTGCACGAGGGGGCCTCCTGGGCGGCGCGGGATGACGGCCCGCGAGGACTAGCACAGCCCGCGCGCGGCTGTCAGGCGATTTCATCGCAGATCCGTGGCGAAGCAAGGTGTTCCGGCGTCCGAGACCCGGGCGGATGCCCTCGAGACTCGGTCACCTCCGGCCCATTCGGAACCCGCCTCCGCACTCGTGCGGCGAGGGTCCCGCAGGTGCTTGCATCGACCGTTCGCACGCACGCGTGCACTCGCCGCTCGCGGGATTCCCTCGACAGGGGAGACGCGCCTCCCCGCAAGTCGCGACGGAAAAGACCCAGCTTGTCGGGTCGAAACTGGGGGCGTAGAGCAGACCCGGTCCGATCCCAAACTCCCCAGCTCGGAGGCTCCACATGCTCGAGGCGCACATCGCGTCGCCGCGCGGCTCGCTCTACTACGCCGGCGAGGCCCATCCGTACGATCTGGAAATGCTTTGGCAACACGTCCGCGATGCGAGCTTCGGGCTCGACCGCTGCGACGTGCGCCTCGAGCTCATCGTGCACGACGACGGTGTGGAACCACACCTCACACGATGGATCCGTCGCGTGACGGGCGACGGCGTCCAGGTGCAACTGCTGTTCACTCGGCTTCCCCCACCCGGCGGGGCCGAACCGGCCCGCGCCCCGTAGCGGCGCGGGCCGCGGAGTCTCATCGGGGCACGGCGAGAAGCCGCGCACCCATTGCCCCGACGAGCCCGGCCCGGAACGGACCCGAACCCGACGATCCGTCGCGCCGAGCACCCCGACTCCTCCCGACGCGCGGGCTCAACCGAGGATACCGAGACCGCGGAGATGACCGATGCCGGCAGCGACGATCGCCGAGCGTCCGAAGGGAGCGAAGTGGCCGCCGTCGAACCAGCGCATCGCCGGCTCCCCCCAGTGACGCCAGAGCGCACGCGCGTGCGCGGGCGGCACCACGCGGTCCGCGCGGCCCGCGGCGACGAGCACCCGCACCTTCGCGACGCGGAGCGCGTGACGAAGCGGCGAGTGGACGCGGTACCCGGCACGCAGCTCCTTGATCGCGAGCGGCGGAGCCGTGCGACGCCCGTGTCGGCTGCGCGCGAAGAGCCGGACCGGCAGCGACGCGAGGCAGACGGCCGGGGCGACCGGCATGACGAAATCCCAGGCGGCGGACAGCTCCGCGAGGAGCGCCGTCACGTATCCGCCGAGGCTCACCCCGAAGAGCCCGAGCGGACCCCGGTACGTATGCCGGAACCACGCGGACACGCGATGCACGTCCCACACCGACTGGCGCACCGCCTCGTTCAAGCGACCAACGTCCCACGATCCGAAGAGCGCCCCGGAGTGCGGCGCCCAGCGCGGCGAGCGTGCCCCGTGAAACGGTAACGTCGGAAGCACGACGTCGAGCCCGGCGTCGTACCATGCACGCGCCTGCATTACGACCGCGTCCGTACGCGGACATCCCATCGTGAAGCCGTGCAGCGCGATCACGGCGCCCCGCGTGCGCCCGTCGTCGTGGACCCAATGCTGCACCGGTACCTGTGCGTTCTCGGGGCAGTCGACAGCCCGATCGTCGCGCGCGGCATCGAAGCGGACGTAGTCGCTCGCGAACGTATGCGTGAGCAGCACGCCACCGGGGAGCGCACGCACGGGCTCACTCACGAACGGCGCGACCGTCGGAGTTTCGTCCACGAACGCGAAGAAGGCACGCGGCTCCCGGTCCAAATCCGGCGTGAGATACGGCGTCGCCGAGCTACGCAGCCGCGCCACCTCGTGCAGGTCCGACGCGAGCGCACGATCGAACGCCCAACAGAGGCTCGAGAGCGCGGCTTCGTCGAGCCAGCGGGCGACCGCGGTGAACGGCTGTCGGTGCCAACCGACGTGCGGCCACGCCACCGGATCGTCGAGGGCGGCCTCTAGCATCGCGATCACCCCGGCACCGCGGACGCGAGGAGCCGGTCGAGGAGCATCAGCGTCTCGGCGACCGCCCAGATGGCGAACAAGAGCCCCCGCCCGAGGATCTCACGCAGCGTCGCGCGGGCGGGTGCGGGCGTTCGTCGGTCGCGCATGCTTCGCCTCTGCCGCCCGCCGTGCGATCCGCGTGCCAGCCCGGGCACGGCCTTTTTCGTTGGTGCCCACTCGCCCTGGTTGCGAGGTCGACGGCCGGGGGACACCGCGGCTCCCGCCGCGCGGCGTGTCACTTCTACAAATT
This sequence comes from uncultured delta proteobacterium, assembly GCA_963774015.1. Lineage (GTDB taxonomy): Bacteria > Desulfobacterota > Binatia > UTPRO1 > UTPRO1 > UTPRO1. The sequence goes on along the minus strand of CAVZDH010000007.1, from coordinate 835,091 downwards.
GCGATGCATCCCGCTCGTGGCGGACCCGTTGCCCAGGCCTTGCTCCCGCATCACCAACTGCACGAGGTCCGCGGTCGAACGCGAGCCGGTCTTGCTCATCGCCTTCGCGCGGTAGACTTCCACCGTCCGCGGGCTGATACCGAGCTCGGCCGCGATCAGCTTGTTCGGCAGGCCAGCGGCAACGCGCGTCGCCACCTGATGCTCCCGCGTCGTCAGACTGGCGATGCGGGTAGTGATCGAGGCCACCTCCTCGGAGTACGCGCGCCTGCGGGAATCCTCCTCGAGCGCGGCGCGCACGCGCGCCAGCAACGTGGCGTCGGCGTAGGGCTTCTCGAGAAAATCGAAGGCTCCCTGCTTCAACGCCGCCACGGCGTCGGGGACCTTGCCATAGCCGGTCAAGAAGATCACCGGCAACGTCCCTTGGCGGGTGACAAACGTCTCCTGCAACGCGAGCCCCGACATGCCCGGCAGGCAGAGATCGAGCACCAGACACTCCGACTCGGCGGACCGCACGTACCGACGCGCAAACTCCTCGGCGCTGGCATAGGTCTCGACGGCGAGCCCCGCGGACTCGAAAAACCAGCGCAGCCCTCGCAGCACCGCGGCGTCGTCGTCGACGACGTGGACCGTTCCTGCACTCATGACGACCCCCAACGCCGATCCAGCTCGCGCACGATCCCCGAGGCCCGCAGCGCCTCGTTCACCACGATCTCCAGCGCGGCCCGTAGATCGGCCTCCGTGAGCGCCCCGGAGTCGAGGCGCAGTTGTATCCCGCGGACGTAGGTGACGATCGCCGCGAGCGGTTGATTGAGCGCGTGGGCGAGCTGCCGGAGCTCGTCCGCCAAGTCGAACCGTGACGAGCCAGCGGCCTCGTCACTACCAGGCCGAGGGGCGTCCGGCACGAGCGTCCACCGAAGCTCCTCCCGCCCGCTCGCGCTCCCCGCATCGGCGGCCTGCACCGCCGCGATCACCGCGATGCACGAGCCCTCCGGATGGCGCAGCCGGAAATGCCAATCGTCGATGCATTCGCCCGCGGGCAGTTGCATCAGGCGGGCGCGAAAGGCGGCACGGTCGTCGATGTCCACCAGCACGGCGAGCGGCTTTTGGACCAGCAGCTCGACGTCGCGTCGGAGCAGTGCGCCGGCGGCGGCGTCCGCGGCGAGGATGCGCGTCGAGCGCGTCGTGACGAGGTGCGCGCCCTCCTCCCCGCGCCGAGTCGCGGACGCGTCCCATTGCGGTTGCGGCGCCGCCATCACGGGCAGCATGACTGGGTACATCGGTCGAAATCAAGATCGGGGGCGCCGGAGACCGCGCTTTTTCTGGCGCCGGCCGGGAGCGGAGAAATCCGCTGCCACCATCGCCACGACGGCCCGGCGGCGCGACGACGATTCCCAGCCCGCCAAGCACCCTGCAACGGTGCGCACCCGCGTTGACCCCGCCTGGACGGCTCGGTAGAGCGTCGCCCTGGTGACCGAATGGTGAAACGGCAAAAACCCGGCAAGCGTTCGCCTGCGGGAAGCCGTCGTCGATCGCCACGCGTCACACATCGCCCCACCGCTCCTGGCCCGTCGACGACGACGCCCGCGCCGTCCGATGTGCCGCGGGCGCGGGCGGCCACGACGATCGTCGGCGTCGGGGCCTCGGCGGGCGGGCTCGAAGCCTTTTCGGCGCTGCTCGCCGCGCTGCCCGACTCCCCCGACATCGCCCTCGTCTACGTGCAGCATCTGGCACCTGACCACGAGAGCACGCTCCCGACCCTCCTCGCCTCGGTGACCGCGCTCCCGGTACGGCAAGCCGCCGAGGGCATGCGGATCGAGCCGAATACGGTCTATGTCATTCCGCCGAACGTACGGATGGCCATCGCGGACGATCGCCTGCATCTCGTGCCGCGGCCGCACGATGCCTCCCAGTACGTTCCCGTCGATTTCCTGCTGCGCTCGCTCGCCGAGACCGCCGGCGACCGCGCGATCGGCGTCGTGCTCTCCGGCACCGCCTCCGACGGCGCCGTCGGCATCCGCGACATCAAATCCGTCGGCGGCATCACGATCGCCCAAGAGCCATCGACCGCGAAGTACGACGGGATGCCGCGGGCCGCGATCGCGACCGGCATGGTCGATCTCGTGCTTTCGCCCGAGCGCATCGCGGCCGAGCTGGTCGAGATCGCACGGCACCCCTACGTCGGGCGCACGTCCGTCGACTCGACCAGCGACGAGGCACCCGCGGACGCCTCCACGTTCCGCGACGAGGAGCTGCACCGGGTCTTCGCGCTGCTCAGAACGGCGAGCGGAATCGACTTCCGGCACTACAAGCGGCCGACGATCGAGCGTCGCCTGCAACGCCGCATGGTGTTGCACAAGCTGACGGGCGTCGACCAGTACGTTCACTATCTCCAGGAGCATCCCGGCGAGGTGCAGGCCCTGCACCAGGATCTCCTGATCCACGTGACACACTTCTTCCGCGAGCCCGATTCGTTTCGCGCGCTCGCCGAGCACGTCTTTCCGGACATCATCGTGCACCAGCAGGCGGGACCACCCGCTGCGGGTCTGGATCGCCGGCTGCTCGACGGGCGAGGAGGCCTACTCGGTCGCGATCACGCTCCTCGAATGCCTCGGCGACCGAGCCCACGCGCTACCGGTCCAGATCTTCGCAACCGATGTCAGCGAGCATGCCGTCGAGCACGCGCGGAACGGCATTTATCCCGAGCGCATCGCCGGCGACATGTCGGCCGAACGCCTCAGGCGCTTCTTCACCAAGATCGACGGCGGCTACCGCATCGCCAAGACGGTGCGCGATCTCTGCATCTTCGCGCGCCAGGATCTCGCCCGCGACCCACCCTTCGCGAAGCTCGATCTGGTGGTGTGCCGGAACGTCCTCATTTACATGAGCCCGGCCCTCCAGAATCGCCTCCTCACCGTGTTCCACTACGCGTTGAAGCCCAGTGGCTACCTCATGCTCGGCCACGCCGAAACGATCGGAAGCCTCTCGGAGTTCTTCGCGATCGAGGACAAGCGGCACCGCATCTACAAGAAGTTGACGAGCGAATCGGCACCACCGATGACGACCTTCCCCGTCGAACGCGCCCACGCGAGCCTCGCCCCGACGAAGCGCGCCGAGGCCGCCGGGCACCCGGTGCAGCACGAGGCCGACCGCATCGCCCTCGAACGCTTCGCCCCCCCCGGCGTCATCGTGGACCGCGAGCTGCAGATCGTGCAGTTCCGCGGTCAGACCGGGGCGTTTCTCTCGCCTGCTCCCGGCGACCCGACCATGAACCTTCTCAAGATGGCGCGCGACGGCTTGCTCCACGGACTGCGCGCCGCCTTCCAGGCCGCCAGCAAGAGCAGCAAGAGCGTCCGCAAGGACGGCCTCAGGGTGGAGCAAAACGGAAGCTGGTGCAACGTCGGCGTCGAGGTGATCCCCATGACCGCGAGCGGACGCGGCCACTATCTCGTCCTCTTCCACGCCCAGCCCCCCGCCGGCGCCCCCCCAAAGCTCGGCGCCGCGAAGCACGCCGCCAAGCGCGGCGGGGGGCGCGAGGACGAGCGCATCCGCCATCTCGAGGCCGAGCTCGCGGCGAACCGCGAGTACCTCCAGTCGATCATCCAAGAGGTGGAGGCCGCCAACGAGGAGCTGCAATCGGCCAACGAGGAAATCCTCTCGAGCAACGAGGAGCTGCAGTCGACCAACGAGGAGCTCGACACCGCCAAGGAGGAGCTGCAGTCGACCAACGAGGAGCTCAACACGTTGAACGAGGAGCTGCACGGGCGCAACAACGAGCTCAGCCTCGTCAACAGCGATCTGGTGAATCTCCTCGCCAGCATCCAGATCGCGATCGTCATCGTCGCAAACGACCTCCGCATCCGCCGTTTCACGCCCATGGCCGAGCGCTTCCTGAATCTGATCGCGAGTGACATCGGCCGACCGATCGGTCACATCAAGCCCAACATCGACTGCCCGGATCTCGAGCAGCTGATCACCCGCGCGATCGATACCGTCACGCCGCAGGAGCGCGAGGTCCAGGACCGCCAAGGCAACTGGTTCTCGCTCCGCGTCCGGCCGTACAAGAGCCTCGAGAATCGCATCGACGGTGCCGTCCTGTCGCTCTTCGACATCCAAACCTCCAAGGTCCACGACGACGAGCTGCAGAGCGCCCGCAGGCAGGCCGATGCCATCATCGACGCCACGCCGGTGCCGCTCGTCGTGCTCGACGCGAGCGCCCGCATCCGGCGCGCCAACCAGGCCTTCTGCTCCACTTTCGGCTACCACCCGGACGGCATCGCGAGCCGTGTCCTCTTCGACGTCGGCAACGGCAGCTGGAACGTCCCGGAGCTGCGCGAGGGCCTCGCGGCCGTGAGCACGAACGGGACGGGCACCGCGGAGCTCGATCTCGTGCATCGCTTTCCGGATGTCGGAGAGCGCACCATCCGCGTCCGGCTCCGCCACCTTGGCGGCGATGCGACGTCGCCCGCTACCTGTCTTCTCACCGTGGCGCCCGCCGCTATCGCTCTCCTCGCGGAGTGATCTGGACATGGCCTCGCGTAAACCGTCGCTCCACGCCGATCACGCCGCCGCGTTCGACACGGACGTTACGTACCGGCGGCTGATGCACGAGCTCCGGATGCGACGCGAGCAGCTCGCGGCGCAGCACGAGCGCTTCGTCGCGGCGTCGCGCCGGACCCAGCTTTCCGACATCGAGGCCACCGAGCTCTTCGACCTGTTGCCGGTGCCGACGTTCCTGCTGGATTCCCACGGCAACGTGCGACGCGCCAACGCTGCGGGCGCAGAGCTCCTCGGCATCCACCGGAGCCGCCTCGCCGACGCGTCGCTCCTCGTCTTCGTCCCTCACGCCCTCCGCCGCTCGTTCCTCGACCACATGCGGCACTGCCGGCAGGGGCCCGGTCTCGTGACGACCGAGATCGCGCTCCGCACGGGCGCCGGCGCCGAAATCCCGCTCCAGCTGGCGAGCCGTGAGCTCGGTGCGCACCCGAGCGGAACAGAGCGCACGTTTCTCACCACGGCCCTCGACCTGCGCGAGCGGCGGCGCCTCGAGGCCGAGCGGAGGCGGGCCGTCGAGGAGCGGCGGCGCCTCGAGCACGAGCGGGCACGCGCACGCGCCACCAACGAGACCAAGGACCGCTTCCTCGCCATGCTGAGCCACGAGCTGCGCGCGCCGCTCACCCCGGTGCTGCTCACGACCTCGACCTGGAAGGACGCCGCATCGGTTCCCGAGCCCGTGCGACACGTCCTGACGATGATCCATCGCAACGCGACGGCCGAGGCCCGATTGATCGACGACCTTCTCGACCTCACGCGCATCAGCCAGGACAAGCTGCGGCTCGACGTCCAGGTCGTCGACCTGCATGCGACCGTCGACGAGGTGGTCGACTCTCTCGCGGCGGAGGCCGGTACCGCCGAGGTCACGCTGGCGCTCGCCCTCGAGGCGCGCGGCAACGTGTGCGCGGATCCGCTGCGGCTGCGGCAGGTCGTGACCAACCTCGTGCGCAACGCGATCGCCTTCACCCCGCCCGGCGGGCGCGTGACCGTCAGGACCCACGACGGGTTCCGCGGCTTCACCACACTCGCGGTGAGCGATACCGGCATCGGCTTCGACGCGGCGACGCACGCCCGCATGTTCGAGCCGTTCGAACAGGGCCCGCGTCCCGACCGCGGCGGGCTCGGTCTCGGACTCGCGATCTGCAAGGGTCTCGTGGAGGCACAGGGCGGAACGATCGCCGCCTTCAGCGACGGCGTGGGTCGCGGCGCCCGTCTCGTCATCGACCTGCCTGCGACCGCTGCGGGCCCCGAGCCCATCGTCGACGGCGACGCGAAGGCGGGCGCAGGCTGCGTCGCGCCGCGCGGAGGGCTCACCATCCTCCTCGTCGAGGATCACCACGACACCGGCCTCGCGCTCTCGTACGTGCTCGAGCGCGCAGGCTATCGCGTCGAGCTCGCGCACACGGTCACCGCCGCCCTCGCCGCCGCCACCGCCACGGACATCGACGTGGTCGTGAGCGATCTCGGTCTTCCCGACGGCAGCGGCTTCGACCTGGTTCGTGCGCTCAACGCGCGGAAGCCGATCCGCAGCATCGCGCTCACCGGTTACGGGCAGCCCAACGACGTCGCCGACACCCGCGAGGCCGGCTTCGACCGTCACCTGACGAAACCGGTCGACGTCGCGACCCTGATCGCGGCGATCGAGAGTTTGCGCGGCCACGCCGCGTAGCCCCGCGCGCGCTCCGCCGCCACCAACGGCCACCACGGACCGCGACAGCAAGCGTTTCGCTTATGATCGTCATCGCGTTTCGTTCGGCCGGCGCATGCTCCACTGCGCTTCTTTCGTGCACGTGCTGCGCAAATAGCGCGCTCCACGGAGCGCGCGAGCGGTAAACGCTCGCGCTGCGCCGCGTCCGACGTTACGCGCAAGTACTGCAGCAAATGGCACGAGAATCGCTCACGCGTGCGCAGACACTTTCACCTTTCACCACTTACTCTGAAGGAAGGGGATCGGAATGCGCATGTGGAAACACGTCGGGGCAGCGCTCGTCCTGGGAGCGACACTCGTGAGCGCGACGAACAGTCACGCAGGCGGAAAGATCACCATCGACGACACCAAATGGATCAGCCTCGGTATCGGCGGCCGCGCATCATTCGCGGCGACGGAGGACCGCGCGCCGAGCGGCCACGATTGGTCGAAGGACTTCAACATCGACAACGCGCGCATCTACATCAACGGCCAAGCGCATAAGTATTTCAAATTCGAGCTCAACACCGATTGCATCTTTTGTCAGAACAGCGACCTCGCGAAATTTCACTTGCTCGATGCCATCGCGAAAATCGAGCTGAGTCCGTACTTCAACATCTGGGGCGGCCGGTTGCTGGTGCCCGCCGAGCGGCAGGAGCTCAACGGTCCGTTCTACTCCAGCACGTATGACCCCTATAAGACGCCCTTCTACCCGTCCGATTTCAGCGTGAAGTTCGGCGCGGGCGGCGCCGGCGTGTACGCGCGCGACAACGGGGTGAACGTCTGGGGCGCGGCGGGTCCCGAGGGCGCGTTCCAATACGTCTTGGGCGTGTTCGCCGGCCTCCAGTCGTCGTCGGACGCCGGACCGAATCAGCACGACAACCCGCTGATCGGCGCGCGCGTCGCCTACAACTTCCTCGACGTCGAGAAGAACCCCGGCTACTACACGAGCGGCACCTACTACGGCACCGGCGGCCGCATCTTCACGATCGGCACCGCGATGCAGTACCAGGACCAGGGCGCCGGCTCGAAGGCGCATCGCGGCCACTTCTTCGGCGTCAGCCCGGACGTGCTGCTCGAGCTGCCGTTGGAGGACGTCGGCGTGGTCACCTTCAACGGCGAGTACAAATACTTCGACGCGAACTACTCCACCGCAGCCTTCAACGACTCGGACAATTTCGGGATGTTCGACGGCAACGCCTTCTCGGTCGTCGGCCTTTATATGTTCGACCAGAAGGTCGGCGTCGGGCGGTTCCAGCCGTACGTCCGCTACAGCGGCATCTACCCGAGCCATAGTAGCGACCGCGACGAGTTCGAGGCCGGCTTGAACTACGTCATCGACGGCCACAACGCGCGCATCTCGCTCTTCTACCAGTACGGCGACTTCGCGACGAAGGGTTTGAACTACGCGCCCGGCGCCTCCGGCGACAACGTCAGCGCCGTCAAGCTCGGCATCCAGATCCAGATCTGACGCCATGGCCATGCGATCACTCTCAGGCAACCCTCGGAAAGGAGATCCAATGCACGTCCGTTCGTCCCTGCTGCTCGCGTGTGCGCTCGCGGCGCTCACGCTCTCCGCCCCGCCGGCGCGCGCCGCCGACGACACCATCAAGGTCGGCGTCCTCCATTCGCTCTCGGGCACCATGGCCATCAGCGAGACCACGTTGAAGGACACGATGCTCATGCTGATCGACCAGCAGAACAAGAAAGGCGGCCTTCTCGGGAAGAAGCTCGAGGCGGTGGTCGTCGATCCGGCCTCGAACTGGCCGCTCTTCGCGGAGAAGGCGCGTCAGCTTCTCGAGAAGGACAAGGTGGCCGCGGTGTTCGGCTGCTGGACGTCCGTCTCCCGCAAGTCCGTCCTGCCCGTCTTCGAGGAGCTGAACGGGCTCCTCTTCTATCCCGTACAATACGAGGGCGAGGAGTCCTCGAAGAACGTCTTCTATACCGGCGCCGCGCCGAACCAGCAGGCGATCCCGGCGGTCGACTACTTGATGAACGATCTCAAGGTGAAGCGCTGGGTGCTCGCCGGCACCGACTACGTCTACCCGCGCACGACCAACAAGATCCTCGAGGCGTACCTGAAGCAGAAGGGCGTCGCCCAAGAGGACATCATGATCAACTACACGCCCTTCGGGCACTCCGATTGGCAGAGCATCGTCGCCGACATCAAGAAGTTCGGCTCGACCGGCAAGAAGACCGCCGTCGTGTCGACGATCAACGGCGATGCCAACGTTCCCTTCTACAAAGAGCTCGGCAACCAGGGCGTGAAGGCGGACGACATCCCGGTCGTCGCGTTCTCGGTCGGCGAGGAGGAGCTCTCGGGGATCGACACCAAGCCGCTCGTCGGCCACCTGGCGGCCTGGAACTACTTCATGAGCATCGATACGCCGATCAACAAGGAGTTCATCAAGAGCTGGCACGCCTTCATCAAAAACCCGAAGCGCGTCACCAACGACCCCATGGAAGCGCACTTCATCGGCTTCAACATGTGGGTGAAGGCGGTCGAGAAAGCCAAGAGCACCGACCCGACGGCGGTGCAGAAGGCGATCCTCGGCGTCGAAGTGCCGAACCTGACGGGCGGCATGGCCAAGATGTTGCCGAACCATCACATCACCAAGCCGGTCTACATCGGCGAGATCCAGGGTGACGGGCAGTTCGAGGTGGTGTGGAAGACCGACGGCCTCGTCCCCGGCGACGCGTGGTCCGACTTCCTCCCCGACAGCAAGATCATCGAGGCCGACTGGAGCGACAAGCTGAACTGCGGCAACTACAATACCGTCACGAAGAAGTGCTCGGGGCAGAACTTTTGAATCGCTGCTTCGGCGCTGCGCGCCGCATGCTCCGATGGCCCGTGGAGCGCAGGCCCACTCGCGCTCCACGCCGAATTTCGGCCGTCCGCTTCGGCGCTGCGCGCCGCATGCTCCGATGGCCCGTGGAGCGCGAGGCCCACTCGCGCTCCACGCCGAATTTCGGCCCCGTCCGCCGGGCGCTGCGCGCGCGGCCTCCGATGGCCCGCGGCCCGCGGAGTGAATCCGCGGGCCGCGCGGCTCCGGTTTCGCGTTCGCGCCTGGGCATCCTCCTCCCGTTGGTTTTCTTTCTCGTCTCGGCTCCGGCGTGGGTCCGTGCCGACGAGACGCAGCTCGTCGCCGGGCTCGAGGACCTGAAGAGCTCGAGCTTCGCGACCAAGAGCGGCGCCGTGCCGAAGATCGCCGAGAGCGGCGCGCCCCGCGCGCACGCCATTCTCGACGCCCTTCTCGCGGGCCGCCTCTTTCTACGCCAAGAGGACGGCGTCTTCATGATCGCTGCCGGCGACGATGCCGATGCCCCGTTCAGCGACGCCCGCACCGGCGATACCGTCGGCAGCATCGACCGCGACGATCTCAAGAAGATCGGCATCAACAACCAGATGCGCGGCGCCCTCAACACCGCCCTCGCGCGCTTGAGCCTCCGGGCGCCGGACGCGTCCGCGCGGAAGGCCGCCGTCGAGTCGCTCTACACCTCGCTCAACGACGAAACGCTCGGCCTCCTCCGGGACGCGATCGCCGGCGAGCACGACAACGGCGTGCGGGCGGCGATGAAGATCGCCCTGGCGCTCGCCGACCTCGACGCCCCGGAGCCCGAGAAGCGGCGCGCCGCCGTCAGCGCTCTCTCCGGCAGCATGCACGCCGAGGTACGCAACAAGCTCCTCGCGCACCTTGCCGTGGACGACGGCGGCGCCTCCAAGGAGCCCGATCCAGAGGTGCGCCAGGCGGCCTCGTACGCCCTCGAGCACATCGACCGGATGCGATCCATCTACGGCCTCGTCGAGACGGTCTTCTTCGGCCTCAGTCTCGGCTTCGTGCTCGTCCTCGCGGCGACCGGCCTCGCCATCACCTTCGGCGTGATGGGCGTCATCAACATGGCCCACGGCGAGCTCATGATGCTCGGCGCCTATGCGACGTGGCTCGTCCAGCAAGCGATGCCGCACCACCTCGAGCTGTCGCTCTTCGCCGCCATCCCGGTGGCATTTCTGGTGTCGGCGCTCGTCGGCATCGCCATCGAGCGCGGGGTCGTTCGTTTCCTCTACGGCCGCCCTCTCGAGACCTTGCTCGCGACCTTCGGCGTGAGCCTCGTGCTGCAACAGGGCGTCCGGACCCTCTTCTCGCCGCTCAACCGAGCGGTCGCGACGCCGGAGTGGATGAGCGGCCAGCTCGTGCTGAACGGCGCCCTCGCGATCACCTGGAACCGCCTCTACATCATCGTGTTCAGCGTCGCCGTCTTTCTCGCCCTGGTCGCCATCCTGCGCTTCACGACCCTCGGACTGCAGGTCCGCGCCGTCGCGCAGAACCGCGCCATGGCGCGCGCGATGGGCGTGCGCGCCGGCTGGGTCGACGCCATGACGTTCGGCCTCGGCTCGGGCGTCGCCGGGCTCGCGGGCGTCGCGCTCAGCCAGCTCACCAACGTCGGCCCGAACCTCGGCCAGAGCCACATCGTCGACTCCTTCATGGTGGTGGTGTTCGGCGGCGTCGGCAATCTCTGGGGCACGCTGGTCGCCGGCCTGTCGCTCGGCATCGCCAACAAATTCCTCGAGCCGTACGCGGGCGCGGTGCTCGCCAAGATCTCGGTGCTCGTCTTCATCATTCTCTTCATCCAACGCAAGCCGCGCGGGCTCTTCCCGCAGCGCGGACGCGTCGGCGGACGCCTGACATGAGTGCGCTCGCGACGCTCCGACGCCGCTACCCGCTGGCCGACCTCGTGGTCCTCGCCGTGCTCGGCGCGGCTCGTCGTCGCGGTACCGGTCCTGAACCTCTTCGTGCCGGCCGACGGCGGGCTCCACATGTCCACCTTCACCGTCACGCTCCTCGGCAAGTACCTCTGCTATGCGATGCTCGCGCTCGCGGTCGACCTCGTCTGGGGCTACTGCGGCATCCTGACCCTCGGGACACGGCGCGTTCTTCGCGCTCGGCGGCTACGCGATGGGCATGTATCTGATGCGCCAGATCGGCGACCGCGGCGTCTACGGCAACCCGCTGCTGCCGGACTTCATGGTGTTTCTCAATTGGAAGGAGCTGCCCTGGTACTGGTGGGGCTTCTCGCATCTTCCCGTTCGCGCTCGCGATGGTCGTGCTCGCTCCCGGCCTGCTGGCACTCGTCTTCGGGTGGTTCGCCTTCCGCTCGCGCGTCACCGGCGTGTACCTCTCGATCATCACGCAGGCGCTCACCTACGCGCTCCTGCTCGCGTTCTTCCGCAACGAGATGGGCTTCGGCGGCAACAACGGCCTCACCGACTTCAAGGAGCTGCTCGGCTTCAACCTGCAGGCCGACGCGACGCGCGTCGCTCTCTTCGTCATCACCGCCGTGCTGCTCGCCCTCGCCTACCTCGGGCTGCCGCGCCATCGTGAGCTCGCGCTTCGGGCGCGTCGTGGTCGCGATCCGCGACGCCGAGGATCGCACCCGCTTCCTCGGATACCGGGTCGAGAGCTTCAAGCTCTGGATCTTCGTCGCCTCGGCGATCCTCGCCGGCATCGCCGGCGCGCTCTACGTCCCGCAGATCGGCATCATCAATCCCGGCGAGTTCGCGCCCGCTGACGTCGATCGAGCTCGTCGATCTGGGTCGCGATCGGCGGCCGCAGCACGCTCTACGGCGCGCTCGCCGGCGCGGTGCTGGTCAACTTCGCCAAGACCCAGTTCACGAGCTTCATGCCCGAGGCGTGGCTCTTCGTGCTGGGCGCGATGTTCGTGCTCGGCACGCTGTTTCTTGCCGAACGGAATCGTGGGTATCGAGCAGGCGGGAGGCAAAATGAACATGGCCGTCTGGCCGCCGCCGCACGTCGACCCGCTCGCCCGCGACCCAACGACCCGCCGCCGGGCACGCTCGACGTCCTGCACGGCTCGATCCTCTACCTGGAAGGCATCACCGTGAGCTTCGACGGCTTCCGCGCCCTGAACGACCTGAGCCTCTACATCGAGCGCGGCGAGCTCCGCTGCATCATCGGCCCGAACGGCGCCGGCAAGAGCACGATGATGGACGTCGTCACGGGCAAAACCCGCCCCGACTCGGGGAAGGCGTTCTTCGACCGCAGCACCGACCTGCTGACGCTGAGCGAGCCCGAGATCGCGACCGCCGGCATCGGCCGGAAGTTCCAGAAACCGACCGTCTTCGAGCAGCTGCCGGTGTTCGTGAATCTCGAGCTCGCGATGCGCGAGGACAAAGGCGTCTGGAAGACGCTCTTCGCGCGGCTCTCCGGCGAGCAGCGCGACCGCATCGACGCGGTGCTGGCGACGATCGGTCTCCTCGAATGCCGCGACCAGCGCGCCGGGGCGCTCTCCCACGGCCAAAAGCAGTGGCTCGAGATCGGCATGCTGCTCATGCAGGAGCCGCAGCTGATGCTGGTCGACGAGCCGGTCGCCGGCATGACCCATCAAGAGACGGAGCGCACCGCCGAGCTGCTGGTGTCGCTCGCCGGCGAGCGCTCGGTGGTGGTGGTCGAGCACGACATGGAGTTCGTGCGCTCGATCGCGCGCCGCGTGACCGTGCTCCACGAGGGCCGCGTGCTCACCGAGGGCGACATGGACAAGGTGCAGAACGACCCGCAGCGTGATCGAGGTCTACCTGGGAGCCTGACGTCATGCTGACCGTCGACCGGGTCAACCAGTACTACCGCGAGAGCCACACGCTCTGGGACCTGAGCCTCACCGTCCCGCGAGGGCTCGTGCACCTGCCTCATGGGCCGCAACGGCGTCGGCAAGACGACGACCCTCAAGTGCATCATGGGCCTCCTGCCGCTCGCGGACGGCACCATCCGCCTCGACGACGCGCTGCTCTCCGACGCAGCCGGCGGAATCACGCGCGCGACCCGCAGGATCGGCTACGTCCCGCAAGGCCGCGAGATCTTCCCGCGCCTCACGGTCGAGGAGAATCTCCGCATCGGCCTCGCGATCAACCGCGGTCCGGGCGGACGCCGCGCCTACGAGACCGTCCTCGACACCTTTCCCGTGCTGCGCCAGATGCTGCGTCGCCGCGGCGGCGACCTCTCGGGCGGCCAGCAGCAGCAGCTCGCGATCGGCCGCGCACTCGTCCTCGAGCCGACGTTCCTCATCCTCGACGAGCCGACCGAAGGCATCCAGCCGAACATCGTGCACGAGATCGGCGACACCATGGCGCGACTGAACCGCGAGCAGGGCATCACGGTCCTGCTGGTCGAGCAGAAGCTGCCGCTCGCCCGCCGCGTCGCCGACCGCTTCTCGTGCTCGACAAGGGCCGCGTCGTCGCGAGCGGGGCGATGGCCGAGCTCGACGACGCCCTGGTGCGCCGCTACCTCACGGTATGACGGCGGATGCGGTCTGCGCCTGCCGACGTCCGCCTCGGATCGGTTGCGCCGGCGCGCCCGCTGTGGCCAGGACGGAGCGATGGGATCCGGCTGGCAGGCCGAGCTCGCGCTCGCGCTTCTGCGCGGCGGCGCGAGCGGACGGTGCTCGCGACCCGTCACCAGCGCGGGCCGCTCACCGTGCAGCGTCCGTTCTATCCGGAGGCGAGCGGAGTCTGTCACACCTACGTCCTGCATCCGCCCGCCGGCATCGTCGGCGGCGACGACCTCCGTACCGACGCTTCGACGCTCGAGCCGGGCGCGCACGCGCTCGTCACGACGCCGGCGCGCGACGCGCTGGTACTGCAGCGACGCCATCGAGGCGGGTCTCGACCAGCACGCGCGAGTCGACGACGGCGCCGTCCTCGAGTGGCTGCCCGCAAGAGACGCTGCTCTTCGACGGGCGCGCATGCCCGCCTGCGGACGCAGGTCGACCTCGCGCGGCAGCGCCCGCTTTTGCGGCTGGGAGATCCTCGGCCTCGGGCGCCCGGCGTGCGGCGAGACCGTTTCGCAACGGGCGGCTCGACTTCCGCTTCGAGCTCGTCCGCGACGGTCGGCCGCTCCTGCTCGAGCGCCTGCGCGGCGATGCCGACGGGGTCCCGGGCATGCACGGCCATGCGGCCGTGCGCGACGCTCCTCGTGACGGGCGCGAACGCGTCCATGCTCGCCGCCGCGCGTGCGGCGCTCGACGGACCTGCGGTAGTCCTCGCGGGCGCGACGGCTCGTCGGCGACCTGCTGATCGTCCGCGCGCCTGGCGGATCGCTGCGAGCCGCTCCGCGCGCTCTGCACCCGCCTTGTGGACGGCGGTGCGCCCGCTCGCGCTCGGGCGCGTCGCCGTGCCGCCTCGGATCTGGCATACGTGACGCCCATTGTCGTTCTCGACAGGAGTCGCAGCCGGTCGAGATGGATCGATGGACTGTCGCCCGCGAGAAGGACAAGCTGCTGCTCTTCACCGCCGCGCTGCTCGCCGAGCGCCGCAAGGCGCGCGGGCTGAAGCTCAACTACCCCGAGGCGGTCGCGCTCATCAGCGCGGCCATCCTCGAAGGCGCGCGCGACGGCCGCATCGGTCGCCGAGCTGATGAGCCACGGCCGCACCATGCTCGGCGCGGACGACGTCATGGAGGGCGTCGCCGAGATGATCCACGAGGTGCAGGTCGAGGCGACCTTCCCGGACGGCACCAAGCTCGTCACCGTCCACCACCCGATCCAATGAAGCGCATGATCCCGGCGAAATCCTCCCCGCCGACGGCGACGTCGTGCTCAACGTCGGCCGCGCCGACCACGACCGTCGCGGTCGCCAACACCGGCGACCGCCCGATCCAGGTCGGCTCGCACTATCACTTCTTCGAGACCAACCCGGCGCTGCGTCTTCGACCGCGAGCGCGGCGCGCGGCTTCCGCTCGAACATCCCGGCCGGCACCGCGGTCCGCTTCGAGCCCGGCCAGACCCGCACGGTCGAGCTCGTCGCCTACGCCGGCGCACGCCAGCGTGTACGGCTTCCGCGGCGCGAGTCATGGGCGCGCTCGACGGAGCGTACGCCATGAGGACGATCGCCGCGCCGCGCCTACGCCGAGATGTACGGCCCGACCATCGGCGACCGCGTGCGGCTCGCCGACACCGAGCTCGTCGTCGAGGTCGAGCGCGACCTCACCGATCTACGGCGAGGAGGTGAAGTTCGGCGGCGGCAAGGTCATCCGCGACGGCATGGGCCAGAGCCAGCACACCAACGCCGATCGCGGTCGATCTCGTGCATCACCAACGCGCTCATCCTCGACCACTGGGGCATCGTCAAGGCCGACATCGGCATCAAGGACGGCCGCATCGCCGGCATCGGCAAGGCCGGCAACCCCGACGTCCAGCCCGGCGTCGACATCGTGATCGGTCCCGGCACCGAGATCATCGCCGGCGAGGGCCTGCATCGTCACCGCGGGCGGCATCGACTCGCACATCCACTTCATCTGCCCGCAGCAGATCGACGACGCGCTGATGTCCGGCGTCACCACGATGATCGGCGGCGGCACCGGCCCGGCGACCGGCACCAACGCCACCACCTGCACGCCCGGGCCGTGGAACATCGACCGCATGCTGCAGGCCGCCGACGCGCTGCCGATGAACCTCGGCTTTCTCGGCAAGGGCAACGCCAGCCTGCCGGACGCGCTCGACGAGCAGATCGCGGCCGGCGCCATGGGCCTCAAGCTGCACGAGGACTGGGGCACGACGCCCGCCGCGATCGACAGCTGCCTCACCGTCGCCGAGCGCCACGACGTGCAGGTCGCGATCCACACCGACACGCTGAACGAATCGGGCTTCGTCGAGGACACGCATCGCCGCCTTCAAGGGCCGCACGATCCACACCTACCACACCGAAGGCGCGGGCGGCGGGCACGCGCCCGACATCATCAAGGTCTGCGGCGAGGCCGAACGTGCTGCCGTCGTCCACCAACCCGACGCGGCCGTACACCGTCAACACCATCGACGAGCACCTCGACATGCTGATGGTCTGCCACCACCTCGTCGCCGGCATCCCCGAGGACGTCGCGTTCGCCGAGTCGCGCATCCGCCGCGAGACCATCGCCGCCGAGGACATCCTGCACGACCTCGGCGCGTTCTGCATGATGTCGTCCGACTCGCAGGCGATGGGCCGCGTCGGCGAGGTGATCACGCGCACCTGGCAGACCGCGCACAAGATGAAGGTGCAGCGCGGCAGCCTGCCCGGCGATCCCGCGCGACGCACGACAACTTCCGCGTCAAGCGCTACATCGCCAAGTACACGATCAACCCGGCCATCACCCACGGCATCGCGCACGAGGTCGGCTCGATCGCGGTCGGCAAGCTCGCCGACCTGGTGCTGTGGAAGCCGGCGTTCTTCGGCGTGAAGCCGGCCGTGATCATCAAGGGCGGCATGATCGTCGCCGCGGCCGATGGGCGATCCGAACGCCTCGATCCCCACGCCGCAGCCGGTGCACTACCGGCCGATGTTCGGCGCGCTCGGGGCGGCGCGGCACGCGACCTGCGTGACCTTCGTCTCGCAGGCGGCGCTCGGCGCAGGGCATGCCCGAGCGGCTCGGCCTGCGGAAGCGTGATCGGCGTCGTGCGCGGCACGCGCAGCATCGCGCAAGACCGACCTGGTCCACAACGACTGCGTCGCCGCGCATCGAGGTCGACCCGCAGACCTACGAGGTGCGCGCCGACGGCGAGCTGCTGACCTGCGAGCCGGCGCACGAGCTGCCGCTGGCGCAGCGCTACTTCCTGTTCTGAGAGCCGGCGGTGCCCACGGATTCGATCGAGCTCATCACCAAGACGACGGCCGGCGGCACGACCGACGACACCGTCACCCTGCCCTACGAGCTGCGCCAGAAAAGCCGCCAGCGTGTTCGCCTCGACGGCGGGCGTGAGGCGGCGCTCGTGCTGCCACCCGGCACACTTGCTCGAGGACGGTGACCGCCTGCGAAAGCGGCGGAGGGCTCGCCGGTGCGGGTCGTGCGCCGCGCGCGAGCCGTCATCCGTCGGACGCACCGACGATCCGCTGCGCCTGGCGCGCGCCGTGCTACCACCTCGGCAACCGCCACGTCGCGCTGCAGGTCGGGGCCGGGTGGGTGCGCTACCAGCACGACCACGTGCTCGACGACATGGTGCGCGGCCTCGGGCTCGCGGTGACGCCAGCGTCCGCGCGCTTCGAGCCCGAGCGCGGCGCGTATGCGGCCATGGCCATGTGGCCGCCGGCGGCCACGCCCACGCGCCCAGCGGCGCGCACGCCACTCGCACGACCACGAGCACGCCGGGCACGCGCGTCATGTCGACGCGGCCCATGGGCGCCACGAATGAGCACGATCGCCTCGCGCGCCACGACCTGCTCTGCTGCGCCTCCTGCAGCTCGCGAGCCCCGCGCTTCCGGTCGGCGCCTTCGCCTACTCGCAGGGGCTCGAGTGGGCCGTCGGCGCGGGCTGGGTCCACGACGAAGCGGCTCGTTCGCGGCGTGGCTCGGGCGACCAGCTGCTGCACACGCTCGCGCGCGTCGACCTCCCGATCCTCGCCCGCCTGCTACGCCGCGGCCGCACGCGGCCGACGACGACACGCTCGTCCGCTGGAGCCGGCGAGCTGCTCGCGCTGCGCGAAACCCGCGAGCTCGGCGCCGAGGACTGCGATCGCGGCCGGGCGCTCGCGCGCCTGCTGCGCGATCTCGGCGTCGCCGCCGCGGCGCCGCTGGGTGGAGCGCGACGACGTGCCCTTCGCCGCCGGCTGACCGCGCTCGCCGCGGCGGCCTGGGAGCATGCCGCTCGACGCCGACGCTGCACGCCTACGCCTGGGGCTGGCTCGAGAACCAGGTGCTCGCCGGCGTCAAGCTGGTCCCGCTCGGCCAGATCGCCGGGCAACGCCTGCTGCTCGACGCTCGCGGCGCGCATCCCGGCAGCGTGCGACGGCGCGCTCGCGCTCGGCGACGACGACATCGGCGGCTCGCTCCCGATCGTCGCGCTCGCGAGCAGCCTGCACGAAACCCAATACACGCGGCTTGTTCCGCTCCTGACGGCAACCAGGAACCGTCCCGCAGCCGCGAAGACCACGACCGGTTCTGCGCGTCGGCGTCGGCGGACCCGTCGGCTCCGGCAAGACCGCGCTCGTGGACGCGCTCTGCAAGCGCCTGCGCGACGCGCTTCGAGATCGCCGTCGTCACCAACGACATCTACACGCGCGAGGACGCCGAGTTCCTGATCCGCAGCGCAGCGCTCGCGCCGGAGCGCATCGTCGGCGTCGAGACCGGCGGCTGCCCGCACACCGCCATCCGCGAGGACGCCTCGATGAACCTCGCCGCGATCGACGACCTCTGCCGGCGCTTCCCCAGCCTCGACCTGTGCTCGTCGAGAGCGGCGGCGACAACCTCGCCGCGACCTTCAGCCCGGAGCTCGCCGACCTCACCCTCTACGTGATCGACGTCGCCGAGGGCGAGAAGATCCCGCGCAAAGGCGGGCCCGGCATCACCCGCTCCGACCTGCTCGTCATCAACAAGATCGACCTCGCGCCCTACGTCGGCGCCTCGCTCGAGGTCATGGACCGCGACGCCCGCCGGATGCGCGGCGAGCGGCCGTTCGTCTTCACCAACCTGCGCGACCGGCGTCGGCGTCGACACCATCGTCGACTTCGTCATTCACGAAGGAGTGCTCGCATGAAGCTTCGTCCCCTCGTCGTCCTCGCGATCGTCGCCCTCGCCTGGCTCGCCGGCTGCGCCACCGTCACGTTCAAGCGCGGCGCCGGACCCGGCAACGCCAAAGCCGACGAGGACGCGTGCCGCGCCACGACCGCGAGCCCCGAAGCGTACGCCGATTGTCTGCGCGAGCACGGCTGGCTGGTGAGCACGCCCGGGACGGCGGCCCCCACCGAGGCCGCGGCGCCCGAGGTCGAAGCGCCGCCTCGCGTCGAGCCGCCGCCCGTCGCAACGCCTGACGTCGCGGCGACCCCGGCATCCGCCGGAGCCCGGGGCCTCGAAGCACGCACCCCCGCCGCCCGCGACGTCACCGGCGCCCGCGGCGACCACGAGCGCGCCGGGTCCGGCTGCCGCGGCACCGCCGAAGCCGGGCTCCGAGCATCCCTCCGCCGCGACCATGCCCGCGAAGAAGCCGCTGGATCCGATGACCCGTGTCACCGTCTCGAGCTGGTGGAAGCTGGGCGGCACCAATGCGGATCTCGACCGTGCCGTCACGGCCTGCGTCGACGAGCTCGGACCCGCGCACCGACCGAACGTCGGTCCAACGGAGGTGACCGTCGGGCTCCGCGATTGCCTCCGCGCGAAGAAGTGGTTCGCGGTCGGCGGCACGGGCGGCCTCGGCGCGCGTTAGGGAACCTCTGCACAGGTGGCTCCCCGCTACGAAGCGCGATCCATCCCCGAGCGACGGCGGCGCGCAGCCCTCGGCGTATCGTTCAGATACGCGGTCGGGCTTCGCGCCTTGCGCTCGGGGCGGCGCGCACTTCTCGCTCGGAACCCACCTGTGCAGAGGTTCCTTAGTTAGCCACGGCAGGCGGCGAGACCCTGAAGCCTCGCCGCCCGCCGTGGCTCAGCGCATGGTCACTGATTCGGAACGCCGCACGCGCACGTGCCACCCGGCACGGGTCCACTGTGCAGGCACTGCAGATTGATCGGACAGATCCCGCCGCACTGGCCGGTGCCGTCCATGCCGCACGGCTGCGGACCGGCACCGACGCACTCGCAACCGCTGTCGTCGGGCTTCACCTGACACGTCTCGGCAGCGGTCGGGCACGTGCCACCACACTGCCGAATGCCAGTCGGGCCGCACGGCCGCATGCACTCGCAGACACCGCCCGTCGTGAGCACGCATTGCGCCGCCGGATCGGTGCACTCGCCGCCGCAGGTGCGCGTCGCCGGATCTTCGAGGTGGCACGCGTCGAACGGCGGATCGCAGGTGCACTCGAGCGTCCCGTCGGCGAGCGGCACCACCTGGCACTGCTGCATGTCCGATGGGCACGTACCGCCGCACGTTCCGGCAGCGTCGAGGCCGCAGGGATGCTCGCATCCGCACTCGATCGTCCCCGGGATCTGCACGCACTTCGCGCCCGGGTCGGTGCAATCGCCCCCGCAGATCGGCGGCGTGCCGGCCTGCCCCGAGTTGTGACAGAGCGTCGACTGCTTGAAGGCGGGGACCATCAAGAACTGGTGCTTCCCCATCTTGAGCGTGCGGCTGCCGAACTGGTCGCCGACCGCGAGCGGTTGCCCGCCCTCGATCGGCGTCTTCTGCGGACACTTGATCTGGTAGACGAGATAATCCTGCGCTTGCGTCCCGTTCACGGTGGCGGGCGGCGGAGGCTGCACCTTCATCTTCTGCACCGGAATACAGAAGAGCTTGGCGGGGACCTTCACCTTGCACCCCGGCTCGACCGAGAACGGTGGCTGTTGCAGGGGAACGAGGTCGGCGACGTACGCCGCCTTCGTGGGATCCTTCACCTTGTAGCACTTCAGGTGATCGAACGGGTTGCCGACTTGCGCATGCGACGACACGGGGACGAGCGTAACGGCGACGAGCCAGGCGCCGAGCGCCAACGTGTTTCTCATTGCAGTCCTCCTCTGTGGGGCGGCGTGCGCGTGCACGCCGCGGTTCAACCGACACTGCGCGAGACGCAAGGGGGATCAGGATCTCACCGCATCCTCGAAAAGATCGCGCCGACGGTCAACGCAAATCGTCCACGGTGCGGACGGCGAGATGTGACCCGACCTGGGGCAGCACCTGACCGAACATCCGGCGTCCCGTCGCGCGGGCCTTGCGTGATCCGACCATGAGAACCGTGACCAGCATCAGCCATCCGTGCGCGACGATGGCGTCTCCCACCCTCAACTTCGACTCGCCGAACCGGCGGCTTTCGAGACGCATCGGAACCTCTCGAACGGCGTAGCCAAGGAGAAGCGCACGGAGCGCGATCTCGGCAACCGCGGCGAAGCCGCTCGAGCGGAACGGAATGCGACGGATCGCGTCGGTCCGGTAGGCGCGAAACAGACAGGTGAAGGTGTAGACATCCTGGCCGAGGAGCCTTTTGTATACGGCCGAGACCCTACGGCTGAGCCACAGACGGAGCACGTTTCCGTCAGCGCTCGCGCTCGCGGGATGCCACGCCGATGCGGTCGCGATCTCGGCGCCCGCAGCCACGAGCGCAACCAGCTCCGGAAGCTTCTCGGGTGGATACGTGCAATCGCTGTCGATCGTACACACGATGGGCGCAGACGCATTCGCGAAGCCCGTCCGCAGGGCGGCGCCGAGACCGAGATTCTCGCGGTGTCGGACCACGCCGATCCAGGGATGGTCTTGTGCCGCCCGAACGAGGGCGGCGAAGGTTCCATCGCTCGAACCGTCGTCGACGAACAGGACGTGCCACTCGCGAGCACAGCGCTCATGCATACGGGAGAGGCGGGCGAGGAGCGACGGCAACCCCGCCTCCTCGTTGTAGCAAGGGATGACGAGCGTGACGGGCGCGGAGGAAGGAATCATGAGGCAGGTGCCCTTTCGAAGACGACGCGTTGCGAAGGTGGATGAGCGGAGGGCTCGCGAGCCCCGAGTTGCCGCGGTCCGAGCGGCGAGGCGCCGCCATCGGAATCACGATCGAGAAATTGAGAACGGCACCAGCTCCGG
The DNA here is from genome assembly GCA_963774015.1 of uncultured delta proteobacterium. Classification (GTDB taxonomy): domain Bacteria; phylum Desulfobacterota; class Binatia; order UTPRO1; family UTPRO1; genus UTPRO1. The sequence goes on along the minus strand of CAVZDH010000007.1, from coordinate 813,377 downwards.
CTGCACCAACGACCGTCGCCGAAGCGTCGTCGGCGACCAGCACGCGCGGTTGCTCCTGTCCGCGAGCATCTGCATTCTGTCGAGCAGCGTCGCTATGTCCTCGATCACCGCCCCGCGCATCGGTGTCGGCACGCGCGGCAACCTGGCTTCGTTCGATCTCCCGGATGAATCGATCATGGCGCTTCCCCGCTCTTTCTGCTCCGCAGCCTGAAGAGGGGAGCGCGGACGACGTTACCGGTCGCTGCGCACGTCCGTAAGCTCGGACTACTACGCGCGTGGTCGCACGCGCTCCGCGGCGTCACGCGGGCGGAGGTACCCGGTCGGCGTCACCCGCTGTTGCACGTGGGGAAAGGCCCGGGCACCTATGCCGATCGCGCCGACCCGTGTCCGCCACGACAGCAGACCGCGCGCGAGTTGATCGGCGTCGAACCCCAGCACGTCACAGGCGTCACCGAACGTGATTCGTGCGCCTTCGACTCCCCCCGCGATCCAACACGCCGCCTCGCCGCCGTCGAAGGCGTCCCCGCGTCGCAACTGCATGATTGCTTCCATCAACACGGCTAAGTGCAGACGCTTTTCGGGCGTCTCCGACGATGTCGTCGGGCGGAAGAACTGCACCGGAAGAACCGTTTCAGGTACCGTCGAGCTCGTTCTTCCCTTCGCCATCGTGCCCCCCGTCGTGCGCCGCGATTGCCGTGCGATGTCCCTGGTAGTCCGCCACGGGCGCCGGCGAAACGCCGGACAACTACGCGCGCAATCGCACGCGCGTAGTTCTACGCTTCGATGATGCGCGCATTCTCGACGATACAGGAGCGCCATGCACTGGCACGTACCTGTACGGCCATGTCCGCGGCTCCGCCGCCTGCGACCGGCCGACTCAGCGGATGGTGCCCCGTCCCGGGATCAGCGGCAGGTCGAGGGCGGTGACCCACCCCGGCGGCAGCTCGTTCACCGCCGGCACGGCGTTGAGCGCGCGCAGGCCCGTCGCCAAGCAGCCCGCCGTCGCGGCGTCGCGGCCGCTGCCGTCGGTGAAGCGGAACGCGGTCTCCTGGGTGATCGACGGCGAGCCCTCGATCTCGACCCGGTAGACGTCGTCTCTGCGTGCCGCGCGGCCAATCCGGCGCGGCATCGGCGCCGACGCGGTTCACGTGCTCGAGCTGGATGCGGGTCTCGCCCTTGTAGATGCCGTTGATCGTGAAGTGGATGGCGGCGACCTCGCCGGCGTTGATCACGCCCTTGGCGGTCGTGATCGGCCTGTCGGTGCACCCACTTGTCCCAGGTGGTCGTGATCGTCGTCGAGCTCGATGCCGACGGCGTGGGCCATCATCGGGACGGTCGCGCCCCACGACATGACGAGGATGTCGGGGTTCTCGAGCAGACGCCTGGAACTCGGGCGGCTTGCCGATGCCCATCTCGATCTCGTAGTCGCCCTCGTAGTTGATGTAGTCGAGGATCTCGAGCGCGCGGACGATGCGCACCTCGGAGCAGAGCCCCATGAGCGTCATGGGGAACAGATCGTTGGCGAAGCCGGGATCGATGCCGGTCGTGAAGCACGACGCGCCGCCGGCCGCGCACGCCTCGGTGATGGGCGTCGATCCACTGCGGCGGGTTCTGGGTCATCGCCGGCCACACCCACGGCGTCATCGCCGTCGAGCAGACGTCGATGCCGGCCGCGAGGAAGTGCTGCATCAGCCGGATGTTGTCGCGCGCGTAGGCGGCCGTCGGACCGTAGTGCACGAGCGCATCGGGCGCGAGCGCGATCAGCGCGCGCGACGTCGTCGGTCGCCGCGACCCCGATCGGGCTCGATGCCGCAGATCGCGCCGACGTCCTTGCCGACCTTGTCCGGGTTGCTGACGCCGACGCCAACCAGCTCGAACTGCGGGATGGCGCACGATCTCGGGGATCACGAGCTTGCCGACGAAGCCGGTGCCCCAGACGACGACCCGCTTCCTGGCGCTCATCGCGCATCATCTCGCCGGCGTTCACCAGCAGGTGCTGGCCGGTCACCGCCTTGGCGTAGTCGGAGGCGAAGAACATCGCCACGTCCGCCACCTCGCCGTCCTCGGTCATGCGGCGCAGCGGGAAGCCGCCGACGATCTCGCTGCAGCGCCTCTTCCTTCGGAAATCCTCTTCTGCTTGGCCTGCCCCTTCACGTACCTCTCGCACCGGCGGACCCCACATCCACGACGGCACGACCATGTTGCAGCGGATGTTGTCCGGCCCGAGCTCGTCGGCGAGGTAGTACATCGCGGAGAGCAGCGCCCCCTTCGACGCCGCGTAGCCCGCCTGCGGCAGCGACGGCTTGAACATCGACTGCGAGCCGATCAGCACCACCGCGCCGCCGCCGCGCGCCTTCATCGCCGCGGCCACCGGACGGAGCACCGTGAGCGCGCCGAGCACGTTGGTCTCGAACGCCGCGCGCCAGGTCGCGAGGTCGGTCTCGTAGAGCCCGCCCCAGGCGTGCTCGAAGGCCGCCACCTGGACGAGCGCGTCGACGCCGCCGAAGCGCTCCGCTGGCGAGGTCGCACGAGCGCGGCGCAGGCGTCGGGGTCGGTGATGTCGGTCGCGCGCGCCGCGAGCCGCGCGCCCGCCGGATCGAGCTCGGCGAGCAGCCGCGTCGAGGTTCGCCTGCGTGCGCGCCGCCATGACGACGTTCGCGCCTTCGCGAAGCGCCGCGCGCCACGCACTCGCGCCCGAGCCCGATGCCGACGCCGGTCATGATGACGGTCTTATCGGAAGGATCATGGCGCCGGACCCTACCATGAGCGGGCGGAATTTCGACCGCATCAGGGCGGTCGCATCGACCGCGGAACGGCCACACCCTGCGGTCGACGAAGACGCGCGCGATCAGCGCAGGTAGAGCCCCGCGGTCGCGAACGTGAGGCTGAGCGGATCGGCCACCCGCGGCGGGCCCACCAGCTCGAACGACACGCACGGCCCGGCGAGGTCCTGCAGCATCGGGTTCGCGAGCAGGGCGGTCTTGAGCTTCGCCTTGCCGCCGCTCATGAGCAGCGGAAAGCCGATCGGCAGATCGACCGTCGTCATGGTTCCGCTGGTCGGGTCGGCGAGCGTCGCGCGCACCAAAACCGACACGTGGCCCGTGCCCGTGGCCGGAACCGAATGGTTCACGATGCCGCTCAACGAGACCGAGAGCGTCACCTCCGATCCCTTGACGGCGACCGTCGCCACGCCGCTCCCCTTGGGACCCCAACGCCACGAGCCGGGTTGCGAGCCCGAGAGCTCGGCGAAGGTTTCGGCCGGATAGCACGACGGGATGCCGCCCTCCGTCTCCGCGTTGGCCTTGCCGCAGCAGCTCTCCAGCACCAGACTGCACGGCAGGAAGGCCTGCACCAAGGAGGAGCGAAACGCGGTCGCCTTGAAGGGATGCTGGAAGGCGCACTGCGCATGCGCTCCCTCGGCGGTGCAGGCGACCAGCGCCGCGAGTAGCAGTGACGTGAGCCGAGGCTTTGTCATCCTGCACCTCATGGCACGACCGGACACGAGGCGGGCGCGGCGCTGTTCGGCACCGCGGCGAACTTCGTGGTCGTGTCGTTTTTCTCCGGCGGATCCTTTGCCGGTACGACGCTGCAATACTCGACGGTGCAGCCGAGCGCGAGCCGCACGGCGAGCGTACCCTGCGGTGCGCCCGTAAGCGCGAACGAGCCGGGGCCTTTCACCTTGACGCCGAGCTTCCCGCCGCCGACGGTGATCCTGATGCTCGTCGGTGCGCCCTTCGGCGAGCGGTATCGGTACTTCTCCTTCAAGATCGCACCGCTGACGCGCCAGTCGGCCGCCGGCAGCGGCAGCACCGTCTGCGCGCCACTCGTCGGATTGTAGACGGTGAGCACGGCGCCCCCGCTGGTCGGATCGCCGGCGGAGCCGGCGATCGGGGCGAGGACGCCGCTCGCGCTTCCCTTGTAAGGACCGGAACGGAACTGCGTGGCCCGCCCCGACACGCTGATCGGCGGCGTCACGTCGTCGCGCACGGTGAGCTTGCTCGCCCGGACCGTACTGATGGCGAGCGTCGGGGTCGGGGTCGGTGTGAGCGTCGCCGTCGGCGTGGCGGTCGCCGTCGTCGTCGGCGTGGCCGTTCGCGTCGCCGTCGGCGTGGCGGTCGCCGTCGCCGTGGCGGTCGCGGTGACCGTGACCGTCGGCGTCACCGTCGCCGTCGCGGTGGGGGTCGCCGTGGCGGTGGCGGTCTGGCCGGGAAGCGAGGTCTCCGTCGCGGTCGGCGTCGGGCTGCGCGTGGGCGTCGCTGTCCGCGTCGCCGTGGGGGTCGCGGTCGCGGTCGGCGTCGGGGTCGGCGTGACACCGGCCGGGATGCTGCCGGGATCGGCCGGATCGCTCCCGGCGTCGAGCTCGTCGCGATCGCGATAGCCGTCCTCGTCGCGGTCGATGCCGATGCGCGTCCCCGATCCCGGCGGCACGCAGGTGTAGGTAAGCTCCTGCCCGGCCGTCGTCGCGAGCGCGCGGAGCGCGCCGTCGGAAAGCGGCGCCTCGGCCGCCCGGTCGCTCGTGAACGTCCCCGCCGCGATCCGGACCCAGCCGCGCGCCTCGCCCGCGATGGTACCCTTCACGACCAAGTCGCACTCGGTGACCGTCCCACCGAGCTGCTGCGAGACGAACGCGGCTCCGGCGCGCTGGATCAGCAGGTCGATGCGGGGGCCCGCGACCGCGGCGTTGGTCGACGTGAGCGTCACCTGCTGCCCCACGATCGGCGCCAGATCGCTGTCGAACGCCAACAAGAACTGCTCCATCTGCCGCCGCTGGGCGTCGCCGCCGGTGAAGCCGACGCCGTTGGCGTTGTTGAAGACCGTCGCCTGCAGGAACCGGAAGACCGTGTCGACGCTGCCGTCGTGCAGGAAGCCGAAGCCGCGGATCTGGTCGCCCTTGGGGCCGTTGTCGCCGGCGTTCAGGAACGAGATCGCCGGCATCCCGAACATGCCGACCTTCTGGTACAGGTTCCGGAGGTGCGCGACCTTGACGATCTGCTCTTCGTTCTCGAAGCTCGCGTCGCCGTTGGTGCCGAAGAAACCCTGGCTCGGATCGGTCACGTGGCAACCGTTGCAGTTGAAGCCGAGCCCGCTACCGATGGCGATGCCGTCCGCACGTCGGCTGCCGAAGAAGAAATCGTGTCCGGCCTGCTGGTCGGCGGTCAGTGAGTCGTCGAGCGCGCGGATCGGGTTCGGCGGCAGGGTCAGGCCGAGGGCGAAGTCGGTGAAGGCCTGCATGTCGGGCGTGTCGATGACGGTCTCGCGGCCGAGCAACCCCTGGAACGCGACGATGAAGTTGTCGAACGAGAGGGCCTCGTCGGTCCCGACGCCGAAGAAGCCGTTCGAGCGGTCGCCGCGCCAGTGCATTGGTCCGCTGTTGGCGAGACCGCGCAGCGTCTGGGTCGTCATCGGACCCTTCATCGGATGGAACTCGTTCACCGCGGCGCCGCCGTTCACGCTCGAGCCGGCCCCGATCGAGAGCTTGATGTTCATCGGATTCGACGTGACGACGTCGTCGGGGTTGCCGAGGTCCCACGCCAGCTGATCGAGGTCGCCGAAGACGTGGCAGCTCGAGCACGATGCCTCGCCGTTGCTCGACGAGATCGCCGCGTCGTAGAGAAACTGCCGCCCGAACTGCACGCTCGCGGGCTCCGGGTCGTAGACCGACACGTGCCCGACCTCCTGCTTGGTCGCGGTGTCGACGATCGAGATGCCGTCGTCGAAGCGCGTGAAGACGTAGAGCCGTCCATTCGGCTCGTCGAGCACCAGGCCGGACGGCCCGCCGCCGCTCACGACCACGTGATTCGCCGGATCGGGCTGGAAGGTGTCGTTCTCGAGCGTCGTCGTGTCAAAGACGCCGACCTTGCTCGAGCCGAACGCGGCCACGTACAGCGTCGCCCCGTCCGAGCTCACGGCCATCCCGAGCGGCGTCGCGAGGCTCTTGGCGATCGTCCCCGGCGGGCTCGGGATCACGTCGTAGTCGATGTGCTTGTTCAGATGCCGCGGCGTGACGGTCGCGCCGTTTAGGATCGTGATGCGGGACTCGGCGAGGTGCCCGCGAACGGTCGATCCTGCAAACACACCCGGCCCCTCGAACCGCCTCTCGTTCCGCGACTCGGTGTTGCTGACGTAGACCTTGCCGGGCACCGTCGGGCTCGCGACCATGTTGAAGAGCGTCGTGCCGACGCCCGCCCACGACTGGACCTGCGCCGGCGTCGCGGCATTCGCATCGAGTGCGAACACGTCGTAGTCCGGGAGCGAGAAGCGGACGCCGTTGTTCCAGTTGCGGCCGAGCTCGTCGCGCCACTGGCCCGACACCGGATCGAATTTGACGATCAGCCCGACCTCGGGCGCCGCGACGCCCTGCGCATTGGCGTTCGGCGCCGGCAACCCGCCCGGCATCGTGAAGCCCGAGACGCTGCACGCGCCGGCCGACGCCCCGCCGTCGCACACCACGCCCTCGGAGAGGGTCGTCGTCCGATTCCCGGAGTAGAAGACCGCCGCGTAGACGAGGCTGCCGTCGGTGCTGCGTGCGAGCGCGCGCGGGGTGTCGCCGAAGAGCGTGACGATCGTGAGCGGCGTACCGCCGAGCGCCGTGCCCAGGTTCGTCACGTCGAAGACCCAGACGTCGGCGCGGCCGACGCCGGCCGTCGTGAGCTCGGGATCGCCGGGCCGGTTCTGCCCGCGGTGGGCCGTCGTGACGAAGGCGCGGGTGTCGCCCGGCCCGGCGAACACGATGTCGCGCGGCTCGTCGCCGACGAGGAGCGTGCGGGTCACCCGCGGCGGGGACGACGACACGTCGACGATGCTGATCGAGTCGGAGAGGTGGTTCACGACCCACACCTCCGACGCGGTCCGCGCCGCGACCGCGACGGGTTCGAGGCCGACGGCGACCGAGCCCGCATGCGTGAGGCTTCCCCCGCTCACCGTGAAGATCTCGAGCCGGTTGTCGGGTGTGTTGACGGCAAAGAGCGTCCCCCCGCCCGGCGCGAGCGCCAGCGGACGCACCTGGCCGGACTCGAAGTTCACGAAGGAGGTCTGCCCGAAACTGGAAGCCGGCGACGACAGCGCGACGGCGGCGACGGCACAGGCGGCGAACACGGCGACACGACGACAGCGGGGGAAACGAGTCATCCTCGGCCTCTCGAGCGGGGTAACGAGAAGGCACGGTCCGCCTACTCGGGTCCCGGGTTTCCTACGACCCGGACCCGTCGACGGTCAAGCAAGATCCGACGTGAATCAGGCGGCTACGACACGAGATTCCCGGTCGCGAGATCCAGTCGGTGGTTCTCCGTCCCGCCGTTCGCCTGCGTCGCGACGACGTTCGCGACGCCCGAGCCGTCGAACATGAGCACGAGCCTCGTGAACGCGTCGGCGATGTCGCTGTCGGTGAGGTCGACGTCGACGCTGCCGCTCGTCAACTTGCCGTCGACCACCACCACCCCGTTCACCGTGACCGTCAACGCACTCGCGGAGTCGGTCGTGACGTCGAGCACGCCGTTCAGCGAGCGCCCGCCGCCGGCGTTTCCGAGCGTCAGATCGCCGTCGTAGTCGGAGATGAAATCCTCCTCGCCGACCGTGTCGGCCTCGAACACGCAGAACGACAGCGTGGTCGCCCCGAGGATGATGTCCCCGAAGAGCTCGACGTCGTCCACCTGACAGGTATCGAAGCTCGTCGTCGTACCGTCCGTATCGGTCGTGACGTCGATCGCCCCGTCCGCGCCGTTCGCGCACGACGCCACCGGCGTGCTGGTCGCATAGGCGAGCCCGATCTTGAAGAGCGTGTCGATTTCGTGGAGCACCGTCTCGGGTTGGCTCGCGAGAGCTCCGCCGCAGTTCTCCGTGATCGGCAAGCCCGCGGCCTTCCGCAGCACGCTCACCCCATCGGTGACCGTCACGGCACCGCTGCCGTCGACGTCGCAGACGGCATCGGTGCAGGTGCTACTGAGGCCGGCGGCCGCACGCAGCGTCTGCACGCCGTCCGAGACGCTGACCGTGCCGTTGCCGTCGGCGTCGCCACATACTTGGGCCGCGGCCGGCACCGCATAGGTGAGGCCGAGGGCGAGAACGATCGTCATCAGGAATCGCGTCATGCCCGCTCGATACTCCGTGGGGCGGAACGGGACAACGGGGGGAAGACATGGTCCGCCCTGGCATCTGCCACGTCACTGTTCCGATCAAGCGAGCGATTTCCCGTGCAGCCCCGCGCATCGTGCGTTTCGGCGAGGGCGGGAAGCGAGGTTTCGCGCGGCCCCCACCGGCACGGCTCTTGAACTTCAGGGGTGCATGCATCGCGAGGTCCCGAGATGAGCTCCGCCTGGGCACACGCCGTCGTGGTCGACCGTCGAGAGCTGCACGCCCTCGCCGGCGAGGTCGCGCGGCTTCGTACCGTCCGCCGCCGGCACCGCCTCATTCTCGGCACGGCCGTGCTCGTCTGTCTCGCGACGGCGAGCGCGCTTTGGCTCGAGTCGTCGCGGCTCGCGTCGACGACCGACGAGGCGCGGCGCTACCGGCGGATCTCGCGGCGCTCCGACGTGGCCCTGACCGCGCTCTCACGGAGCCACGACCGCATCCTCGCCGCCACCGAGGACGCGCCTTCGGTCGGAACCAAATCGTGGGGCCGGCGCTTCACGGTCACGAAATACCTGCCGCGGAGCGCCGCCTACGGAAAGGCGAACGACGGATTCACCGCGACGATGGCGAAAGCCGATCCGGAAGCACGCATCATCGCCGTCGACCCTGCGCTCATTCCCTACGGCTCGTGGGTGTGGATCGAAGACCTCGGCTGGTATCGCGCGGAAGACTGCGGATCCGCCATCAAGGGCTTCCGCCTCGACATCCTGACCGCCACCGAGGACGACGCCGTGCGATTCGGCAAGCAGGACCGCTTCGTGATCGTCGTGCCCCGCGAGCCGTCGGTGGGCTGACTTTCCAGTGGACTACGTAGGCACCGCTCCTTAGAGTTCGCCCGGTCGGTGGCGTCGTCCGACGACGGCCGTTCCCGCCTCGAGGAGTCGCTCATGTCCCCTGTCGCGCTCGCGTTCGTCTTCTGGGTCGTCGTGAGCTGGCTGCCGTGGATCCCGTCCACCGCCGCCGCGCTCGAGCCCCCGCGCACGATCGACCACTACGTGCTCTTCGCCTACGACGAGATGATCCTGAAGGGTGCCGTCGGCGGAGTGGATCGGGGCTACATCCACGGCGGCGACATCGGCGTGAATTTTCCCGACCGCGGACAGGATGGGAGCCCGTCGCTCTCGTACGCGACGCTCGGTCCCGTGGTCATGGACGCCGGCAGTGTCGCCGTCGCCGACAGCGTGCGCGCGCCGAACCCCGAGGGCGTCGTCTTCGACCTCTTCGCCAACGCGGTGAACGCCACCTTCGCCGCGACCGTCCTCGGCAGCGGTCCGCTGCCGTTCGTGGCGCCGATCATCGCCCCGGCGGACCTGCCGGCGCTGCCCTTCACGCCGGGCCGAACGCTCACCGACGGTGCGAGCGACGTGCAAGTGGGCGGTGTCGGGTTGCCGAGCCCCCACAGCCTCGCCGCGGGCGCGTATCGCGACGTGCGGGTGAACGACCGCGGCACCCTCGATCTCGGCGACGGCACCTACGACCTACGAAGCCTCTCGCTCGGCACCGACGTGACCGTGAACGTCACCGATGCCACGGTGATCCAGATCGATCGCAACTGGATCATCAACGATGGTCTGCGCTTCGGCATCGGGACGGAAGCCGGCGCACGCGTCTACGTCGGCGCGCTCGGCTTCGATCCCTACCGCTCGACGGTCTGCAATTTCGCCCATGTGGCCGAGATCCACGTGCAGTTCTTCGCGCCGGACGGCTGGCTCGACCTCGGCGGCACCAACGATCTCTACGGACGCTTCTGGGCGGCGCGCATCACGGGCGATCCGGGGAACGACCTCTTCCTCCGCCTGCCCCCGATCGTCGAGCCGCCGGACGGCGGCGACGGTCCCCGCCGCTACCAGTGCTACGAGATCCATCGGCCCGTCATGAATCTCGCGGGCGTGTCGCTGGTCGACGCGGTCGGCGCGAGCACGGTGACGATCAAGCGCGCCAAACGGATCTGCGCGCCCGCGGACCTCGACGGCGTGGACCCGACGGCGCCCCTCGACCCGGCGCACCTCACCTACTATACGCTCCGCCAGACGAGCCCGTTCACGCCCGCGACCGCCGTCGTGACGACCGAGCTCGGGATGGCGACCGTCAAGCTCGCGAAGGTGGATCGGCTGCTGGTGCCGACCGCGAAAAGCATCGTCGCACCGCCCGCGCCGCTGGCGACACCGATCGATCACTTCAAGTGTTACCGCCTCGCCGCCGCGAAGACGCGTGCGACCGGCCTCGCGGTCACCGATCAGTTCGGATCGATCGTCGTCGACGTGAAGCGCCCGCTCCATCTCTGCCTCGCCGCATCCACGAACGGCGATCCGGTGCCGGTGCCGGGTGCGAGCCTGATGTGCTACCTCATCCGCGGCACCCGCCCGACCGCACCGCCGCCGATCGTCTACACGCGGAACGAGCTCGGACCGGATCAATACCGCTTCTTCGGGCCGCGCGACTTCTGCGTACCCGCGACGGTCGCGTTTCAATGAAATGATCCGACTGCGCTCGCTCGCCGTCCCGTCGTCGCGCGCGGCCGACCCGTGCTTTACTTGTCGCGGTGCGCGTGGTCATTCGAGGCCATGGATCTCGGCCGGATCGGCATCTGGACCTCCGTGCTCGACGCCCAGCCGGCGGCCCGCGCGCAGGAGGCGGCGGCCGAGCTCGAAGCGCTCGGCTACGGCGCCATTTGGGTTCCGGAGGCGTTCGGGCGCGAAGCCTTCACCAACGCCGCCGTCCTCCTCGCCGGGACGCGCACGATCGTCGTCGCGACCGGCATCGCCAACATCTGGGTCCGCGATGCGACGGCGATGGCCGCCGCGCAGAAGACGCTGGCGGAGGCGTACCCCGAGCGCTTCCTTCTCGGCATGGGCGTGAGCCATGCGCCGCTCGTCGGCATGCGCGGCCACGCGTACGGGAAGCCGCTGACCGCCATGGAGCGCTATCTCGACGCGATGGATCAGTCGCCCTTTCTGGCGCACGGGCCCGTCACGCCGCCGAAGCGCGTCGTCGCGGCGCTCGCGCCGAAGATGCTCGCCCTCGCCGCCCGGCGCACATGGGGCTCGCACACCTATTTCGTGCCGCCCGAGCACACGGCACGTGCTCGGGCGCTTCTCGGCCCCGCGGCGCTCCTCGCCCCGGAGCAGGCGGTCGTGCTCGAGCGTGATGCCACCACCGCGCGCACGATCGCGCGGGCCCACATGGCGATGTACCTCGCACTCCCGAACTACGTGAGCAATCTGAAACGGCTCGGCTTCTCGGACGCGGACGTGGCCGACGGCGGCAGCGATCGCCTCGTCGACGCGATCGTCGCGTGGGGCGACGTCGACGCCGTGCGCGCGCGCGTCGCCGCCCATCACGCCGCGGGGGCGAACCACGTCTGCCTCCAGGTGCTCGACGCCGACCCGCGCGCGCTGCCGCTCCGCCAATGGCGCGCGCTCGCACCGACGAGCGCGCCCTGACGGGACCGCGACCGCCGGTGCGACCTCCGCCCCGCCGCGCCTCGGAGCTCGCGCTGGTGGCGGCGCTGCTGACGGCGTTCGCGGCGCAATGTCTGCTCGGTATGCGCGTCAAGTCCGTCACCTTCGACGAGCCGACCTACGTGGCCGCCGGCTATGTCGCGCTCACGACCGGCGTCGACATCAACCCAGCCCACCCGCCCCTCGTGAAATACCTCCTCGCGCTTCCGGTCGCGTTGCTCGGCTCCACGCCGGCGCCCGCGATCCCGCACTGGGACGAGGCGAAGGAACGGCCCTTGGCGTACGGTGATGCTTTTCTCTTCGACAACCGCGTCGACGCCGACACGCTGCTCTTCGCCGCGCGATCCATGATCGTCGCGCTCGCGGTCGGGCTCGGCATCCTGGTGTGGGCATGGGCCCGCCGGCTGTACGGGCCGGAGGCGGGACTCGTCGCGCTCGGCGCATTCGCGTTCTCTCCGAACCTTCTGGCGCACGCGAGTCTCGCGACGCTCGACCTCCCGCTCACCGCCGGCGTCACCGCCGCTTCGTATGCCACGTGGCGGGCCCTCGAGCGGCCGACGCGCGGCGCCGCCGTCGTCGCCGGTATCGCCCTCGGGCTCGCCCTCCTCATCAAAGCGACGGCGCTCCTCTTGCTCGCGGTGCTCCCGATCGAGGTCGGCGCCGCGATCGCCCGGCATCGTCGTGACGGGCGCGTCACGTCCCCGACCTCGGGCGGCACGCGCGCCCGCCGTGCCGCCACGCCCCCACCGCCCACCCCCGTCCCAGCGCTCGTCGCGACGACGGCCCTCATGCTCGCCGTCGCCGCCGCGGTCGTGTGCCTGGCGTACGGTCCCCGCCAGTTCGGCCTCGCCACCTACGCCGCGAGTGTCGCGCAGGGCGTCTTCAACCGCGAGGCGTTCATGAACCGCCACTACCAGGCGTTTTGCTGGGGCCGATACTCGCCGAACGCCTTCTGGTGGTACTTCCTGGCCGCCTTCGTGCTGAAGACACCCATCCCGACGCTGGTCGCGAGCGTCGCGACGATGGGGTGGCTCGCCATCACGTGGCGGCGCGTCGAGCGACGCTTCGCCGAGCTCTTCCTCGTGCTGCCCGTGACGGCCTTTTTCGTCGCGACGGCATTCTCCACCGACGATCTCGGCCTCCGCTACGTGCTCCCGGTCTACCCGCTCCTCTACGTGCTGATCGGCGGCACGACGGTCGCGCTCACGCGCTGGATCTACGCTCGGACGTCGCACCGCTGGCAGCGCGCCGCGGCGCACACCGCGCTCGCGACGGTCGCGCTCGCCTACGTCGGCGGTACGCTCGCGATCTTTCCCGACTACTTGGCCTTCTTCAACGGGCTCGTCTGCGGACCGGGCGACGGCATCCGCTATCTCGACGACTCGAACATCGACTGGGGACAGGACTTCAAGCAGCTCGCCGTGTACGTGCACGAGCACCGAATCGCGCCGCTTACGCTTTTGTACAATCCGCTCCGCCTGGCCCCCCGTCTCGGGCGGTACTACGGCGTCACCTACAGGATGCCGTCATTCGACGACATCCGGCATCCCAAACCCGGCTGGTTCGCCGTGAGCGCGCACCTGCTGCAGCGCCCGTACCTCAGCAATGACCCGGCGAACCTCGATCTGCGGTTCGACTGGCTCGACCGCTACACGCCGGTCGCGAAGATCGGCTACTCCATCTATCTGTATCACTTCGACTGAGCACCAGAAGCCTCTTCATTCTCCCGGCCGCACCACCTCCTTTTGCTCCTCCTCCTCCTCCGGCAGAGCGCTCGATGCACCCCGGGAGACCATGCGCGGCGCCACGATCATGCCGCTGCCGAACAGCATCAGGGTGAAGCAGATCGTCAGCGGCGTGCCTTGTGGCACGTCCTGCAGCAGGATCTTGCACGCCACTACAGCGAGCACCGTGTAGACCATCCAGCGCAGCTCGGCGCACGGTCGCAGTCGCCACAGTGCCGCCAGTAGAAAGGCCGCCAGGACCAGCACGGCCGTTCGCAGAACGGCAAGCGAGCCGGCGCTACCGGTGCCGACCATCGGTGCCGTCAGCGTGACGATACCGGCACCGAGACCGAGCACCCACACCGCCAGCAGCACCAGCGCGGGCACCGTCCAGTCCGCGGTGTCGTCTTCCGGCTGCTCGCGCCCCCGCAGCATTCCCCAGGCCGACAGCACCAGCGCCGTGGCGAGCCAGGTCGGGGCTCCGAAGGACGGCCACTCCTCCGTGTCGCCGAGGACGAATACACACCCGGTCCCGACGGCCACGCCCGCGCCAGCCGCGCCGGCCACCCCGAGCAGCGCCGAGTCCCAGCGCAGCGCGGCGCGGGCCGGTACGCGGCCGAGGAGCGCGACGCATGCGGCCGCCGCCGCCCACACCAGCCCCGCCGCAGGCAACGGCAGCATCCGGGCAAGCGAAACGACCAGCAACACCGCGCCGAGGGTCGCGTACCATGAGAAGTTGACGTGCTGTCCGGGCATGCGCTCGAGGCGTAGGAACGCGACGGCGTAGCAGCCTACGCCCACCAGTAGCGCGGACACCGGGAACACCGGGGCCCACGGACTGTCGGGACCCAGAACGTACCGCGCGCCTTCGAATCCCACCGCGAGAACCAGCAGGGACTGGACCACCCCGAACTCGCGCATCGGATGACCGAGGACGAGCGTGCGTACCCCGAGGATGCCGAGATACATCGCCGTCAGGAGCACCTGCACCAGCGCGAGCTGCCCTGGGGCGAGCCACGCGTACTCCTCGCGCCCGACCACGACCATGCCGATGGCCGCCAGCGCATCGAGCACGAGGGCGGCTGGCCAGCGAAGGAAATACCATTCGCGGTGGAACGAGATGGCAAGCGAAACCGCGGCAGCCACGAACAACGCCACCGCAAACGGCGGCAGCGACTGCGTGCTGAACAGCAGAGCGACCCCGGTGGCGGTCGCGGCGAGCGTGGCGATCCATGCCAGCGCGCCCAGCCGATGCAGCCACGCCACCCCGAGGACGAGCAGGCCGCTGGCGAGCAGCGCCACCGCCGCCGGCAGCGGTGGAAAGACCTTCATGCGCACGGTCGCTTCGATGAGCAGCGGAAACGCGATGATGGTGGTGGCCAGGCCGTAGAAGGTGGCGTCCGCCTTGCGACGCGCGCGCCCGGTCCGCTCCGCGAGCGCGGTCCACACGAGCGCGTAGGTCAACCCCAGCCCGACACCGACTTTCAGCCCGACCGTGTCGGACTCGGTGAGCGCGCGGAGCATGAAGGCACCGCCCAGAATGACCAGCAGGCGGCCGAATCGCGCCGGCAGGCCGTGCGTCCATTCTCGGCCGACGAAGTTGCCGAAGAGGTCGCCGAACCCGGGTTCGGGCTCGTCAAAGGTCTCGGCGGCAGCGGCAGCGGCAGCGCCGGAGGGAACGACGAGGCCCGCTTCGAGGCTCGCGAGCCTCTCTGCGTGCTCGGAGACGATACGATGGAGTCGCTCGATCTCGAGCTGGATGGCCGACTGGTTCGTCTCCATGCGAGGCCCTCCGCTTGCGGCCCTGGTGATGCCGGGGAGATCCTCCGTTCCTCAGCGCTCCGCCCGACGTCCCGACGTCAACAACGGCCACCCGACGACTGTGTCGCGAACTGGGAACCACGAAACCAACGGCTACCTCATCGACGTGCGTGACCAAGCTTGCATCACCCGTGCCATACGCGCTGCGATGCGTGCCTTGCTCGTTTGGAAGCCGCCTTCGCGTGCTTGACAAAATACCGACGTGCCGCTCGTATCGCTGGGAACGGCGGCGGCAGACCGCAGCGGCGTGGCGCGGTCCGGTGTCTTCCCCGCGTGGTGGAAGACGTGCCGCTCGACGGCGGCCGAGGCGCTATATTCCGCCCGCGGATGTCGGGACGGAGTCGCCGAAGGAACGCGCGGGCGAGGTCGTCGCCGCCGCAGGCACCGCATCCCCGGCTCGTAGATCTCCGACGAGGATGCCCACGGCGACCTTCGTGAGCAGCGTATAGACCAGGAATCCAATCGCAAAGATCGCCGCGCCCACCCGCACCTCGACCATCGTCGGAACGTACTCGTAGATCTCCCCGAGCGTATCCGGCGTCATGCCCGGGATCACCAGCCCCATCCCTTTCTCGATGTACACCCCCGCATAGACGAGCAGGCAGCCGAGGTTGAGCGTCAGCGGATTCCGCCGCAGCGTCGGGACGAGCAGCAACAGGAACGCAACGACACTGCACGCCACCGACGTCCACGCGTAGGGCACCAGAGCCCGATGCTCCTCGATACCGAAGAACAGGTACTGCATGTGCACTCGGTGTTCCGTGTCGGAGTACACCTCTTTGAATACCTCGGCGCCGAGCAAGAAGAGGTTGATCGCCATCGCGTAGGCCATGAGCTCGGCGACCTTCCAGATGGCCTCGTCCTTGATCTCCAGCCGCGTGGTCCGCTGCAGGATCTGGAACAGGATCAGGAGAATGGCGGGTCCGGAGCAGAAGGCACTGGCGATGAACCGGGGGGCCAAGATGGACGCGTTCCAGAAGGGACGCGCCACCAGGCCGTTGTAGATGAACGCCGTCACCGTATGAATGGCGATCGCGGCCGGGATCGACAGGAACACGAGCGGGACGAAGAGCGCCTCGCGCGGCGCGCGTTGG
Organism: uncultured delta proteobacterium; assembly: GCA_963774015.1. Lineage (GTDB taxonomy): Bacteria > Desulfobacterota > Binatia > UTPRO1 > UTPRO1 > UTPRO1. Next base: position 797,150 of record CAVZDH010000007.1, on the reverse strand, counting down.
TGATACGCGCAATAGAGCACGTAGGTCACGATGACGAGATTGAGGCCCATGTACCCGTTCAGGGCGATGACGTCCCATGCGAGCAAAGACGACGGGACGTTCAGGAGACCGACGCCGGGAATCAGGTGCCACACGCGATCCGGTCGTCCGATGTCGACCAGGACGAACAGGAAGCACATTACGAGGGCGCTGACGGCGAGAATCTCCGCGAGCACGACGACTTCCTTGAGCGGTTTCCAGTGGTACACGTATGCGGGAATGACGACGATGACCGCCGCGGCGGCCACGCCGACCAGAAAGGTGAAGTTGCCGATGTAGAAGGCCCACGACACCTGGTCGCGCATCGCGGTGACGATCAGTCCGTCGACGAGCTGCGCCCGGTACGCCCCCGCGCCCCAGACCAGGAGGCTCAGCAGAAAGGCGAGCCACAGCCAATAGAATCGCCCTCCTCGCAGAGCGTATCGCGCCGCGCTCGAGACGAAATGCAGCACACCCATTGGCACACCCTCACTCCCTAGGTGGCATAGAAATAGAAGAACTTCGGCTGCGTGTTCAGCTCGGACTTGAGGACGAATACCCGCTTGTGGTCGAGCAGGTAACGGATCTCGCTCTTCGGATCGAGCAGGTTCCCGAACTTCCTGGCACCGACCGGACAGATCTCGACGCACGCCGGATACCGGCCTTTGCGAGCACGTTGAATGCAGAAGGTGCATTTCTCGACGACGCCGCGCGGGCGCGGACGATTGCCGAGGTAGTGCGTGTCCGGGTTGATCTCCTCGGGCGGGATCGACGGCTCACCCCAGTTGAAATGACGCGCGCCGTACGGACAGGCGGCGACGCAGCACCGGCAGCCGATGCACCAGTCGTAGTCGATGACCACGACGCCGTCCTTCTCCTTCCAGGTCGCCCCAACCGGACAGCTGCTGACGCAGGGCGGGTTCTCGCACTGCTGACACTGCACGGGGATGTAGGTGTAACCCTCCTCGGGAACCGTTTCCGCGTCGTAATACTGATCCGCCCCTTCGAGGTCGACGCCCTTCTCCCGCTTCTGTCGCAGCACACGGATCCAGTGCAGCTGCGGATCACGCGACTGATTGTTTTCCCGGACGCACGCATAGGCGCAGCGGCGACAGCCAATGCAACGCGACAGATCGAGACCGTACCCGAAGAGCACACCGTCCAGTGCGGGCGTGTCGGCGACGGTGATCGGTTTTCCGTATTGGGCACTGTACTGCCGTTCCAAGCGTTGGAGGACGTCGCGCACTTCGGCGGCGGAGAGCTCGCGAAAGTTCTTCGCGAAAAACCCTTCGAGCGCCTCGGTGCTACAGCCCGCGAGGAAAAGCGCCGCCAGGGTGCCACCCGCCACCGCCAGAAACTCTCGGCGGGTTTGGCAGGATTCCGCGCAACGACCTTCGGGGGGTTCACTCATCTCGGTCGCTCCTCGTAGGAGCCGGCAGCTCCGGCGCCCCCACGGCCGTCCTCGAGACTCCGGCCCGTCGGGTGAGCTTCAGGCCCAGGTACTCGGGCCGCACCGGGGCAGGCAGCGGCTTGAGGGGTGCAAACTTCGGGGCGTGGGGCCAGTGGCAATGGACGCAGAGCAAGTACCGCTTGGCTCCGTTCCAGTACCCCGTACGGCGTCCGTGAATCCCCGCGCGCCAGTCGCGGTAGATCGTGCCGTGGCACTGACCGCACAAGCGATACGACTCCTCGAACTTGATGAGCTTCCCACTCGCGAGGCGCAGCCGGTCACGATTCGCGAAATCGTGACAATCGAGACACCACCGGTTCTCCTCGTCGTGGTGGAGCTTGATGTTCTCGTGATCATCCACCAACTCCCGGCGCTCCGGGTTCGAGTCCTCCGCCGAGTGACAGTCGCTGCACGGCCAATATTCGGGATCGAGAGGCGGTCGGGGAACGTGGATCTCGTCACCGACCTTGGTGTCGAGTCCCTCGAGCGGGTCGACGTTGAAAATCTCGGGAAACTCGGCGGGACCATGCGGAAGCGCGGTCGCAGCATCCACCGGTGTCCCTATGCGACCGCTGGACACCGTGTACGCCAGGACGGCGATGAAGATCCCCACGAAAGCCGCCAGAACGACGTAGAAGCTTCCGACTCGGCGCACTGCTCGCCTCTTTCCGCTTCACCGTAACGTAGTCGCTCCGATTGATGACGCGGGAGAGGTGCATGAACGATGCCACGCGACGGCGAATGGGCCATCGCATTGCGCTCACGGGCATTTGGAGGCGGAGCCGCCCTCGTTCCAGGGCCGCTCCGCCCAGTCCCGCCTCGAGATCTGAGAAAGCTTTCCGGGGCCTGGGAAAGCGCGCTGGCGCGTCCGACGGAACGGCACCGCCCAGGCGCGGCTTCCCACGGGGAAGCTCGGCACAGAGCTTCTAGCCCGCATTTCTCACCAGATCCACGTCGCGAGAGCGTCAAGCGTGCGTCAGATCGGGCCGAACGGAGCGGCGAGCGACGCAGGCGGACTGGACAGTCCGTCGAGGAGCGAGGCGCGAGTACGGCCCGAGATGGCGTGCGATTGACGCTCGCAGCAGGGATCTGGTGAGAAATGCGGGCTAGAGCAGGTTCCGCTTCCGGAGATCGTACGCGACGTTGGCCAGGTAGATCACGAGGGCGATCGTCAGCAGCGCCCCGCCGCCCCCGACGGAGAGCATCATGGTCGTCGGGGTCAGACGCACGATTCCACTGATGACCAGCAACATACCCACGATGTTGATGGCTCCCGCCAGGAGCAGCCACCTGTTGAGACGTGGGGGTCTCTCAGGAACCGGCATCGGTATGCTTCGTCCCCTCGGCCTCGGGATGGGGTCTCACGTGACAGTTGGCGCCGAGGCAGGACATCTTGCTGGTCGCAATGGCGTCCGCATTCTTCTGATGCTCGGCGGTTTCTCGGTACGATGCCACCGGCCCATGACAGTGGAGGCACCGCTTGTTGTCGTAGGTTCCACGGATCTTGATCGGACGCTCGAAGCCCGTGATGTAGTACTTCACGTAGTGGCGTAACCCCGCCAGCTTCGCTCCCGCGCCGCCGAACAAGCCATAGTCGGAATGGCAGGTATAGCATTGATGGTCGGAAATCCATCGGTACTGGTAGTGCTGCGCCGCCAGACGCTCGCTGTCGGGGTTCTCGAGGTCGTCCACGTACGGCTTCATGACGTGACAGGAATTGCAGAACTCGACCGGTTCCGATCCCTGAATCGCGAGCCCGACATTCAAAAAATACACCAGCGGCGAGAGGACCACGAACGCGAGCATCAACGCCCAGCGTGTCCCGAGATCGGTCGGCCGGAGACCGCGGATGAGCGTGTAGTAGGCCACGATCGCGATGGCCAGCACCGCCAAGCCCAGCACGCTCATCCGCAAGAACAACGCGCCGGGATCCGCCTCGTGCGGAACGGCAGGCGCCACCGACTCGGTTGCCGCCTGCACCGTCAGGCTCAGGAGCGCTTCGAAGTCACTACTCGTCATTGCGGCGCCTCATCGAAACGCCGCGAGGCCATTCCGAGACCTCGCGGCGGAGACCAGGACGATCGAGGTGCGACGACCTCACTCCTTGAGGCACGACGAGAAGCCGGCCGCCTGCTTCGCTTCGCCTTTCAAGCTCGTGAGAAAGGTGACCAGCGCGTCGAAATCTTCCGGGGTACCTTTGAACTTCTTGCGGTCCTTGTTCTTGGCCTTTTTCTGGCAATCCGCACCCTCTTTGAACTCCGCCTTCGGATCCTTCAGGAACTTCTTCAGCCATTCGGCGGTGCGCTGCTTCCCGACACCCGAGAGGTCGCCGCCCTTCTTGTCTTTCTCGTCGCTCTCGCCTTCCTCACCCGACTCTTCTTCGACTCCCTGCGCCTTCACGAACGCGGCCTTTTCCGCCTCCAATGCCTTGGCCTGGGAATCGACACTGTGACAGGTGTAGCACCGCTTCTCGACGAAGATCTTGAGGCCGGCGTCGGCGGCGAGCGCCGTGCCATACCCGACTATCGTAAACGCAACGGCCAACACGAGAACACGCCAATGTATTCCTTCCATCGCAGTCGCCCCCTTCACGGTTGTTGTTCTAGTAATGCGGCAAGACGCGCATGAATTTGCCAGGTAGCAGCGTTTTCTTCCAGGACGCCTCCTCCTTGGACGCGTGGCACTTCTGGCACTCTTCTCCATTCGCCATCGGCAATCGGAGCAGTGCTCCGAACTTCAGCTCCGATTTGCGCTGCTCGACTCCCGCCGGCAGCGTGCGCGCCGCGATGAAGCGGCTCGTAGCCTCGTTGACGTCGGCCCGGTAGACCTTGCGGCCCTCGAGCACGCCGTCCGGGTGCGGATCGTGGCAGGTGAAGCAGGCGATCTTACCGTGCTCGTCGGGCGGCAACGGCGCCGCCTCCTTTCCCAAATGTTGCCGAACGCCCACGTGCTCGTTCTCGTCGTGACATCCCAGGCAATGCTCGGACGGCGTATCGACCAAGAAGTAGTCGGGAGCATGCTCTCCGACCTTCGGCACTTTGGTGTGGCAGTCCACGCACACGGCCTTGCTGCGCGTCATGCCTTCATGCGGATTGTCCTCGTCGTCGCCCTTTTTCTCGGCGCCGCGGGCGATCCCGGCCGTGAGCAGGAGCAGCACGGCCAGCAGCAAGAGCACGCTACTTCTCATAGCCGCCTTCCGTGTGGCAGCGCTGACAGAAGCCACTGGTGTGGCACTGGCCGCACTTCATCGGATTCGCACGCGCCTCGATACCGTGGGTGAAGCGGATGTTGGTGTCGTGGTAGTTCCGCACCGTCTCGTCGCGACGATTGTGACAATCCTGGCAGTAGCGCTGCTGATGACATCCCTCGCAGCTCACGGGGTCGTCCTTGGCGAACACGAGGTGACGATTCAGCCAGTCGAAATTGTGATTCGCGGGCTCGACGTCGCGAACGTCGGCGTGACAGAGCCCGCAACGATCCGGTGCCGAGTTCCCCGCCGCCGGATTGTAGTGACACGCGTGACACGCCTCCTTGCCGCCCGTGAACGCCTCTTTCGACGCCCGGATCGCGGCAGCGGCCTCTTGCTCGTCCGTGACCCGCGCCGACATCGTGTGGCAGGCGAAGCACTGGATCTGCTCCCGCGCGAAGACCGTCTTGTGGGTCTGATGCGAGAAGACGCCGAGGGCGTCGGCCGGACGCTCGGCCTTCCATCCCCAATCGACACCCTGTCCGAGCTTCTGACACCCGAACACCACGACGGTCGCGAACGACGCGAGCACTAGACAGATCGATGAGGTCGGTCGTCGCAACGGTCTCAGCTCCAGCTGAACGCGTAGGTGATTCCGAAGTTCCCGCGCAGATCGGTCTCGAAATCTTGGTTGGTGTTGTATTCCATTTCCGCGAGCAACGAGACGTTCCGGACGACCATGTACTGCGTGCCGAAGATGTAGCTGTACGCGTTCCCGTGCTTACCCGAGATGCTGTCGAAGTTCGCGAACGCAAAGACGCCATGGACCTCGAGCCCGCGCAGGATCTCTTGGGAGAGGCCGCAATTCACGCCGACGGCGCGGTCGCGCCCGCCACCCTCGATCACGTATGCCCCGTTGAAGGCGCGCAGCCCGATCTGGCGCCAGAAGTTCCACGCGAAGCTCACCTTGCCGATGTTACCGTGCGTGCTCTGATCGTTGTTCCGGTCGTAGGTCGCGAACGAGTAGCTCGTCGACACGTCGAGCCAGCGGGTGGCGTTGTACGTGAGGCCGAGGCGCGCCTCGTGCAAGCGGTCGAGTGCGAAGATGTCGAAGATCCGGTCCTGGAGAAATCGGTCCTGGTTGGGATCGGGTTTGTAGCTGTCGTACTCGAGATTCAGGTAGAGGGGCCGGGCCACACTCAGGCCGACGCCCCCGTTGATGAACGTGGGGACGGCCTCGGCGACGTCGAGCTCGACACGGCTGTAGACGTCGGCGAAGTCGGTGTACGGCACGGCGCGCTTGAATCCGAAGTCCACGAAGTGGCGCGGCGCTTCGTTGGCGGGCGTCAGACCGTGATACCCGACCGTCGCCAATGCACCGAGAAGCTGCGTCGAACGTAGGGTCGCGCCGAACACGCCGAAGTTCCGATCGGGCTTTTCGGGATAGGGCTGCAGGTCGGCGTCCTGGTAGCCGCCGTACGCCACGACGTCGAGCCCGGCGACCGGTTTCGCACGCGCGAGCACCCCGTCCATCAGGATGAAATTCGTCCCTTCCGTGAGGACCTGCCGGCCCGCGCGCACTTGGAGCGCCCCGGCGAGCCCACGGTACTCGAGGTTCGCGTTGTAGACGTCGAGCGTCGCATCGTCACCGTTGGCGACCTCGCGCGCGCGGGCGAACGTCGACAGCGTGAGGCCGTGGGCGGGATCGAAGCCCCGTACGTCGAGGTATTGGTAGAATGGAAAGACCTTTTTGTCGTCGTCGAGCGGGCGCCGGAGCGGCGTGTTGGCTTGGAACGCGGTGTAGACGTTGCCGTAGAAGCCGCTCGCGCTCGGCGACCAACGGGCCTGATCCGCGACCGCCGGCCGCGCCAGCAGCACGATCGCCGATACGAGCAGCCCTTTCCAGCGCCGGCGTCTCGGCATGCGTCAGTGTTCCACGCCGTTGTCACCGTGACAGAGATGACAACTCTCGAGGCCATCCCGATCCACGAGGCGGCGGATGTCCGCGAGCGGCAGCACACCCGTCCCGCTGCGATCGACCTGGTGGATTTCCTCGACCGGATGACAGAGGAAGCATTCCGTCCGGCCCCATCCCTCCGGATGCTCCTCGCGCGTCAGATGCGTACCTTGCGCGCTCGCGATCAGATTACCGAAGTCCTGGCCGTTGTCGTTGCCCTTCCCGCACCCGAGGAGCGCCACCGCTGCCAATGCCATCCACCATCGCCGACCCGTCACCGTCGCGTCCTCGCTCGCCTCAGCTGTTCGGTCTCAGGATCCGGTCCTCGGGCGCGAGTCCGGGAAGGTGCTCCGCCTCGACGCTCAACGGCCGACCGACGCCGTGACATGCCACGCAGCTGCTCTCCTTCTGCGGCCCGGCCGGATGGTTCGCCCCCGTCGTGAAGTCGACGTCGTCATGACAGCTCGTGCAGACCGAGATCGTGGGCGGCGTCGTGAAGACGTCGACCACCGTCTTGGTCCGTGCGCCCCGCATGAACTCCCGGGTCGTCGTCGGCAGCACGCCCGGCTGCAACACGCCCTGACCGGACGACAAGACGTAGGTGCCCGGCAGGTGGCACTCCTCGCAGTCGCGCAGATCCCCTGGGAACAACAGCTCGCTGAACTCCACGGGAGCTTCCGTCTGGTTGGGGAACTGTCCCGTCGGTCGATCGTAGAGCACGTACGGCTTGGTGAGATTCTCGCCGCGGTGGATCTTGTGGATCATCACCTTGAAGTCGATCGGGCTCGTCGTCGCCGTCTCGCCTTCGGGCGGCAGCTGGCGGCTCAAGGTATCGTTCGTCGGGTTGTGGCACACGGGGCAGTACGCCGTGTCGTTGCGGATGCCTCCGTGGACGAGGAAGTCCTTCGAGAACACCCCGTGACAGACCGCGCAGCGCTGGATCTCCACCGGTTCGCGACGCGCGGTCGGCACGGCACCCGTCACCGAGAACGTGAGCACCTCGTTGTGGCCGACGTCACGCACCTCGTTGAACACCTCGCCGGGATCCTCGTGTCCGTTGCCGTTTGCATCGCGAGTGTTCGAGCAATTCGTGCCGCCGAGGCGCTCGTTCGCCCCGTCCACCGTGGCGCACTTGTAGCCCTCGACTCCGACGACGTACGTGCCCGTCGCGTTCGGCGGGATAGCGCTCTTGAAGGCGTAGAGCGACGCGCCCGACTCGTCCGGACCACGGGCGTCCTTGAGGGCGGACTCCGACTTGAACGTCTCCGCGCCGGGCGTCCACGGGCTCGTCGGGTCGCCGGGAACGATCACGCCGTTGCCGTCGTAATCCTGCGCCGAGTACTCGGTCGTCGAGCCGCCGAGAACGAAGCTCAGCGAGCTCATCGCGGCGGGCGGGATCACGTTTCCTGCGTCGTCGGTGATGCGGAAGCTCACGACGGGATGCTCGCCAGGAATCACGACCGGCAGGCCGGTCTCGGCGCTCTGTACCCCGAGAAGCTCGAAATGCACCCCGGAAAGCTGCGACGACCGTGTCGGAATCGTGTGGGCTCCCTCCACCGACTGATCGAACTCCTTTCCGGAGTCCGGCACGTGACAGGCCGAGCAACTGCCGTCGGTCGGTTGCGGCCCGCCCCCGTGGTTGAGACCACTCGCGAAGTTCACGTCGTCGTGACACGCCCCGCAGGCTGCCCGCGAGGGGCTCGTCGCGAACACGTCGCTCTGGGTGCCGCCGACGTGGCAGGTCCTGCAGTTGCGGATGTCGCGCGGGAACGCGACGTGCGAAAAGTCGACGACCGACTGGCGGAAGCCGATGATCTGATAGGGCGTCCCCGCCTGCACGCTCGGCAGGTTCTCGCCGCGGTGAATCTTGTGGATGAGCTCCGGAAATCCGATCTGGTTGCCGGTGTCCGGATCGATTTGCGTGGTGGTGACGCCGGTCGCGAAATCGGTGATCTGCGACGAGTGGCACGTCACGCAGAGGCGGACGTCGCGGCGGGCCCCGCCGTGGGCTTCGAGGGGATCGTGACAGGTGTTGCACGTCTCGGTACGGACGATGTCCCGGACGGCCTTCGGGACCCCGCCGGCCGGCACGAAGTCGTGAACCGCGTTCGAGACGTAGGCGACGTTGTCGATCGTCGTGTCGGCGAAGATGCCGATGCGATGCGAGGCGGTGCGCTCGAATCCCACGGGCAGTGGGTTTTCGAAGGTGTACTCGAAGAGCCCGTTGCCGCGATCCCGTAGCGTTCCGCTCGTCGAGTCCTCGGCCGCCGCCTGCGTCGCCGACACGTTCGTGTCGGGGCTGGTCTGCACCGTGGTGAGATAGTCGCGATACTCGCCACCGTCGCTCTGGAGCACGGCAATGACGAGCCGGATTCGGACGTTGGTCGCAGGCAGGGGTGCCCCGTGCTCGTCGGTCAGGTAGAACCGGACCACAGGACGATCATCGTCCGCGATCGAGGCATCCGCGATCGTGACGTTCAGCCGATTCGCGCTCGGGCCCGGCGCCGGCGCCGGCGGAGCCGACTCGCCACCCCCACCGCCCCCGTCGCCGCATGCCGTCATGCCCGCGAGCAGTACGACCCACAGAATTCGGCGCCATCTGCCACCAGCAACGTCCCGCAGCACGCTCACCCCCTCATTGACCCAAGCAAAACTCGTGACGTCTGCAGGAGGGCGACCTATCGTCTCGCTAAATTTTGGTCAAGGAGAATCCATAGTCGGCGTAATCGCCGCGCGGAAAAATCACGCGCGCGTATCGCTTTGCGTCGATGATGATTCCCATGCATGAGAAGCGAAGGGCGGGTCGTTTCCCGTCGATCGGGAATTTCGACCGTCAGTGCCATTCGCTCCTGCATCATCCACGAGCCCGGAGGTGGCACGCGGTCTGCTGTACGGAAAAAGGGGTGAGTGTGACGCTTGGCCCAAAGGAGGAGGTACGGGACCATGACGGCCGTCGAGATCTCTTCGAGCAGACCGCATCACCAGATCAGCAAGATGCTGCAGGTCGCGCGCCATCGCGTGACGCGCTGGTTCCGCCCGCCGGAAGCGGAGCTGCGTCGTCGACGCGTGGAGCCCCATCCCCAACCGATGATCGTTCGAGGCAGCGACGGAGCCAAAATGGAACGGCACTATGACCAGCACGCGTGAGATTCGCTACTACGACTACGTCAACGTCGGCTACGAGCGCCTCCGTGAGGTTCTCAATCGCGACGTGCTCGCCGTCTGCCGGGGGGCCACGAAGACGGCGGCGGCGCGGGCGGCCTCTCTGGCATCCGAGCTGCACGTGAACGTCGCCGGATTCGACATCGGCACCGACATCACCATCCGGGTCGGCGCCGTCACCGAGCACTCCGCAAGCGCAACGACGCCGCGAATGACCACCTTCGCCCTCGAATGGGAAGCTGCGCGGTTGCCCCGGCTCTTCCCCTTCATGCACGCCGAGCTCCGCGTCTACCCGCTCACGCCGACGGAAACGCAGCTCGAGCTCGTGAGCCGCTACGACCCGCCGCTCGGCGCGCTCGGCGCGGCCATGGACGCCCTGGTCGGCCATCGGATCGCCGACGCATCGGTGCACCGCTTCCTCGCCGAGGTAGCCGCGCACCTGCGCGCGACGCTCACATAGTCGGGGCCTTCGCTCGGGAAGGGTCCGGCGGCGATCACGCGGCCCGATCTGGCGAACGTGGGACCGCGGCGGCGACGCCCGACGGAAGGGGGTCGGGGCCGCGACCTCGGCCCCGGATCGTGGTCGAGAAGCAGTGGGCGCCTCGCCCGTGGTCTGGTACGGAGCCCGCCCATGCGAGACGAGGCCCTCAACGCCACGCGCACGGCGTGGAATCGCCCGCGCTATCGCCCCGGCGATCCTGGTGGCCACTACGAGAGCTGGTTCCAGCGTGCCAATCATCCCGATCGCCCGCTGGCATTCTGGATCCGCTACACGCTGTTCAGCCCGCGCGGTCGTCCCGCGGACGCGGTCGGCGAGCTGTGGGCCGTCTGGTTCGACGGTGAGCGCGAGCGCGTCGTCGCCGTCAAGGAGGAACGACCGCTTGCCGCATGCGGGTTCGGCGCCGACGGCCTGCTCGCCCGCGTCGGCGACGCCGTGCTCGGCCCGGCCGACCTCACGGGCGCCTCGCATGCCCACGGTCACACCCTGACGTGGCGCCTCGCGTACGGAGGCGGCGGCACGCCGCTCCTTCTCCTGCCACCCGCCCTCTATGCGCGCGCTTTCCCGAAGGCGAAGGCGCTGGTCGGGCGACCGAACGCCGTCTACGACGGCACCTTCACCGTGGACGGCGACGCGATCGCGATCAGCGGTTGGGTGGGTAGCCAGAACCACAATTGGGGTACGCGCCATACCGACCGCTACGCGTGGGGCCAGGTCGCCGGCTTCGACGGAGTGCCGGAAAGCTTCCTCGAGTGCGCGACGGCGCAGGTGCGCGTCGGTCCCTTGTGGACGCCGGCGATGACTCTCCTGGTACTGCGCATCGACGGCGACGAGATCGCGCTCAACACGCTCGGCCAGGCGGCACGCGCACGCGGTCGTATCGACGGTCTCGAATGGCGCTTCCGGTCCGCGCGCGACGGAATCGAGATCGAAGGACGGATTGCGGCGCCGGCGCCGCGCTTCGCCGGCCTTCGCTACGCGAATCCGCCGGGCGGCGCCAAGATCTGTCTCAACTCGAAGCTCGCCGCGTGCGAGCTGACGCTCCGTCGCCGCGGCCGAGCTCCGCTGGTGTTGCGCGCCGCCGACCGCACCGCCTTCGAGATCCTCGACGACACGAGCCGCGCCGACATCCCCGTCATCGTCTGACCGGCATCGGTCGCGCGCACCGACGAGCAGCGTCAACGGCGGAAACGGATTGCCGCCTCGGCGACGCTCTGGCAGGACGTCGCATCGCCTTCGTCTGCGAACAGATCGCCGTCCTCCTCGCCCTCCTCGGTGCCGCGACCGTCGCGGGCGCACCGTGGGTCCCGGCGCCGGAACGCGACCGTCCGGGCGAAGGCGTGGTCGTCGCGGCCGTCATCGGCTTGGCGCTACTCGCTCATGCCTGTCTCGCGCTCGGGCTCTGCAGCTCGCTCCGCCCCGGGCCGGTCTTGGCGGTCCTCGCAAGTCTCGTAGCGGTCGGCGCGACCACCCGCACGGCGGTCGTCGCGCGGGTGGTCGACGCATTACCGCGACACGGCCGCGGCGCCCTCGCTCTGGCCGGCTTCGTGACCGTCGCGGCACTCTTCGCTCTCGCACTCTATCCACCGACGGCCTTCGACGAAACGCTCTACCATCTGCCCTACGCGGCCGCGTTTGCGCGCACCGGGGGCATGCCCTTTCTGCGCGAGCTCCGCTTTCCGATCTTCCCGCAGCTCGACGAGGTGCTCGGCGCCTCCGTTCTGCTCTTTGCAGGCGACGTCGCGACCCATCAGGTCGCCGTCGCGAGCACCCTGCTCACTGCGGCGCTCGTGCGGGTGTGGGGCGGGCCACGGGCCGGCGCGCTCGCGGCCGCCGCCTACCTCGGCAGCCCGCTCGTGGTGTACCTCTCGGGCACGGGCTACGTCGATCCCTTCCATGCGCTCTTCGCGACCGCGGCGCTGTACGCCGCCGAACGCTGGCAGCGGAGCGGGCGTCTCGCATGGACGGCGCTCGCCGGACTCTTCGCCGGCTCCGCCGCGGCGACGAAGTATCTCGGCGCCGTCTTCGTCGTCGTCGCCGCCGCGTGGATCGTGCTCACGGGCCCGCGTGCCGAGCGCCGCCGGGCGATCGTCCTCTACGGCGGCGCGGCGCTGGCAGCGCTCGGCCCGACCTACGCCCGCATCTGGGCCTGGACGGGCAATCCCGTCTTCCCGTTGTTGCCGAGCGTCTTCGGTCCGAGTCCGTGGACGTCCTTCGAGCTGCTCGTCGACCCGCTGCACCAGCTCGTCGCACTGCCGCGGCTGGTCTGGGACCTCACCGTGCACCGCGGAGCCGTAGCCCGCTTGCCGCCGATCTCCCCCGTCTACCTCGCCGCGACGCCGCTCCTGGCATGGGCGGCGGTGCGCCGCGCTCGGGTGCGCCGCCTCGCGCTGATCGCGATCGCCTACGTCGCCGTCGCTCCGCCGCAAGCGCACTACGTGGTCGCCGCGCTGCCGGCGCTCGGCCTGGCCCTCGGGGACGCCATCGTCGTCGGGGTCCGTGTCGTGGGCGGTGCCGGCCGCGTGCCACCCCTGCCCCGCGCGGCGTTCACGATCGTGTGCGTCGCGCTCCTGCTTCCGGGATGGTCGTACGCGGGCCGTCTCGCGCTACGCCGCGGCCCCGTGCCGATCGATGCTGCGGCGCGCGAACGCTACCTGGGGGCGTCCGTGCCCGCCTACGCCGCGATCGCGGCCCTCGCTCGCGGCAGCGACGACGCGTCGATCGCGTACGCGTTCGGCGCGGAGCATCTCAAGTATTACGCCCGCGGGACACTGCTCGGCGAGCTGAACGGTCCATACAGCTATGCGACCGTGCTCGCCGCCGGCACCGATCCCGCGCATCTCCACGCGACGCTCCGCGGCTTCGGCGCGACCCACCTCCTGCTGTCGATCGACCAGCCCGTGCTGCGGCTGCCGGCGACCGTGGAGACCGCACGCTGGTTCCGGCGCGTCTACGCCGACGCCCACGCCGAGGTCTACGCGCTCCGTTGATGGCGATAGCGGTCGAGCACCGCGCTCGGCGCCCCGTCGGCGGCGATCCGGCCCCCGTCGAGCCAGATGCAGCGGGTGCAGGTCTCGCGCACGGCGTCGAGATCGTGCGACACCAGCACCACCGTCGTTCCGCTCGCACGAAACGCCCGCATCCGCTCTTCGCATTGCCGCATGAACACCGCGTCGCCGACTGCGAGCACCTCGTCGATCAGCAAAATCTCCGGCACCCACGCGGTCGCGATCGCGAAGCCGAGCCGTGCCCGCATGCCGTTCGAGTAGCTCCGCACCGGCGAGTCGATGAACGCCGCGATGCCGCTGAACGCGACGATCTCGTCGCGCTTGGCCGTGATCTCGGCCCGCGTGCGGCCGAGGAGCAGGCCGTTCAAGTAGACGTTCTCCATGCCGGTCAGCTCGTGGTCGAATCCCGCGCCGAGCTCGAGAAGCGGCGCCACGCGCCCGGCCACCGCAACGGTCCCGCGCGCCGGCTTCAGCACCCGCGAGACGACCTTGAGGAGCGTGCTCTTTCCGGCACCATTCCGCCCGACGACGCCCACGCTCTCGCCCGCAGCGATCCGGAGCGTGACGTTCTCGAGAGCCCACAGCTGCTCGTAGACGAGCGCGCCTCGCATCCAGTGGATGGCGTAGTCCTTCACCGACGAGAAGCGCTGCCGCGCGAGACGGTAACAAATCGACACGGCGTCGAGGCGGATCGCGTCGGACGTGGGCGCCGGCATGGTCAGAGGTAGTACGGAATGCGGTCGCTGCTGCGGCGGAACGCCTCGGCACCGATCGCGAGGGCGAGCAGCGCCACCGCGATCGCGAGCGCGAGCTCGCTCCACGCCGGAATGGCGCTGGCGTAGATCGGCGCCCGCAGCACTTCGAGCATCAGTCCCACGGGGTTGGCGCGAACGATCTCGCCGATCGCGGGCGGCAGGATCGAAAGCGGATAGAAGACGGGGGTCAGGTAGAACACCATCGTCAGCACCATGGCGACGATCTCGACGACGTCGGCGAAGAACACCGACAGCGGCGAGAGCAAGAGCCCGAAGCCGAGCGTGAACGTCGCGACCACCACGATCGCGACCGGCACGAACGCGACGGCGCTGGTGAGCGGATGCCCGGTGGCCAGCACGATCGCGAAGAGCGGCACGAGCGCGAAGCAGAGGTTCACCACCCCGGAGAGCACGGTCGCCAAGGGGAACACCCATCGCGGGATCGGAAACTTCTGGAGCAACGTCGCGTTGCCGCGCAGACTGTTCATCGACGCGACGATCGTCTGGCTGAAGAAGTTCCAGAACAGGACGCCGACGAGCGCATAGACCGGATAGCCCGGCAGGTCGAAGCGGAACGCGGTGCTGAACACGGCCTGGAGAATCAGCATCATCACGAGCGGCTGCAGCATGGTCCAGAGGAAGCCGATGGCCGACCGGCGGTAGCGCACCTTGAGGTCGCGCGCCACGAGCTCGGCGATGAGATCGCGATGGCGATGGAGCGCCGTCACGCGTCGCCCCCGCCCGCAAGGCCGAGCTCGTCGTGGAGCGCCGCCCACGCTTCCGCAACGCGCCGGGCGTCCCAGGGCGCGGGCGCCGGCGTCGCCGGCGGCGCGACGCGCAGCACGTCGGCGACCGCGCGCGCCATGCCGACGGCACCCTCCGCGACCGGCACGAGGCATCCGCCGCCCTCGGCTCGCACGCGCTCGCCGAGCGCGCCGAGATCGAACGCGACGACGGGCACCCCCGCGATGCGACACTCGCTGAGCGTCAGGCTGTAGGTCTCCGGCACGATCGACGGCAGGATCGCGACGTCGACACCGTCGCACCGCAAGCGCTCGGGCAGCGTGCCGCTGCGATGATAGCCGCGCACGCGGACGCCGAGACGACGGAATCGCAGCAGGATCTCCGGATCGCCGCCGCCGTACGCGCTGAAGCGGGGCGCCGCGCACCCCATCGTCCGCATCGATCGCACCACGTCCGCGAAGACGTGCGCGCCCTTGTGGACCTGCACCCACCCGACGAACGCGACGTGCGAAGCCCGGCCCGCGCGCCGCGCGCGCGACCGACCGGCCGGGACGCACGCGCTCGGCACGGCTGGCGGGATCACTCGCAGGTGTGCCGCCATGGCATCACCGAATAGCGCGATGTGGCTCCGGCGTACGAGCTCCGACGGAACGACCACCGCCGCCGCCACCCGCAAGAGCTCCGCCGCGAGGGCGCGCCGTTCCGCGAGGTGCCGCGCATCGAGCTCCCCTTCGTAGCGGAGACAACGCGTGCACCGCTCGTCGTCGCGACACCACTCGCAGAACCGCAACGCCGGCCGTTCGAGGAGATGAGGCCGAACGCAGTGGAGCGAGAAGTCGTGCACGGCGACGATGACCGGCACCCCGGCGCGCGCGAGTCGCAGCGCGGAGCCGAGGGGTACGCCGGCGCTACCCTCCAGCTGGAGGGCGCGCGCGCCCGTACGGTCGAGCGCCCAGCGGACGGCGCTCTCGAACGGCTCGTCATACAGGACGTCCGACGCCGGCGGCGCAGCCCCCGGCCGCCGAAGGGCATACCGCTCGGTGCCGCGCGCCAGCTCGAGGCGATGGGCGCCGGGTTCGGGATAGAGGAGCGCCCAGGGCCCCTCGGTCGCCGCGAGTCGGCTCCCGAGCTGCGCCTGCACGCCCCCGAGCCGCGCGACCGGCGGTCCCGCGCTCGACACCGACAGCACCGGCCAGGCGCCCGCACGCACGTCGCCGTCGGCGCACGCGGCGAAGGACCGCCGTCGCCGCGCCTCCGCTCGCCGATCGCGACCGCGATCGACGACCGCGACGATCCCTTCCGCGCGCGCGAGCCGCACCAGCCACGCGACCCGCTTCACGCCGCCGTCCGGGAGCGCGCAAGCTCGTACACCGCTTCGAGCTCGGATGCGTGCTCGTCCATCGTACGCACTCTCGGCACCCGTCGACGCCATTCGGCGAGGATCTCCGGCGTCGCCACGAGACGGTCGAGCCACGCCCGGAGCTCGGCGGCACTCTCCGGCTCATAGAGCGCGCAGCAGCCGAGACGGGCAAGGCGCTCGCCGAGCGCGCCTCGTCGCGCTGCGAGCACCGGCACCCCGAACGCCATCGCCTCGTCCGCGACGAGCCCGTGCGACTCGAGCCCGACCGAGGGCACGAGCAGGAGATCGAGCGCGCCGAAGATCGCGCGCTTCTCCGACTCGGCGAACCGATCGTGGAGATGCACCGGCCCCTCGCCGGCGCTCCGACGGACTTCCTCGGCATAGGCGGGAAAGACTTGGGCCGTCCCCCATATGTCGAGGCGCGCGCGCCTCGGATCGACGTCGCGAAACGCGGCCGCCGCAACGTGCATGCCCTTGTGCGGCATGAGCGCGCCGATGACGCCTACACGCAGCGGTCCCCCCGGCGGCCGCGCGGCGTCCGGCGCCGGCACCGTCGTGGCCTCGGGAAGCGCGATCCCGTACGGCACGACGCGCACCGGCACGCCGCTGGGCAGCGCCCCGAGTCCCTCGAGGCTCCTCACGATCGTCTCGGACCCGGCGACGAGGACCGCCGCACGCGCGAGGCTCCGCCGCACGCGCCGGCGCCGCAGCGCGTGGAGGGCCGCATTCAGCGCAAATGCCGGCGGCAGGCCCGTGAACGGGAGGCAGCGTGCGCACTTGGTCGCGCGCGGGCCCGCGCAGAGACGCACCTCCGCGTCGAGCAAGTTCGCGCGCGGGCAGACGCTCCACCAGTCGTGCAAATGGTGGACGATCGGCACGCGACGGCGTGCCGCGACGTCGAGGAGCGTCACGCAGTGGCCGGCCAGGTGATGCACGTGCACGAGATCGGGCCGCACCTCGTCGAGGTAACGGGCGAAATCGCGTTCGAGCACGCGGTTCCCGAGCGAGCTTCGGGCCAACGGATTGCGATCGACGAAATCGTTCACCACGAGGCGCACCCGCACGCCACCTCGGTCGAGCAGCTCGAGCGCTTCACCGGTCGCCCGGCCACCGTCCGCAATGCGCGCGTACACCGCGACATCGCGTTCCGCAGCCTGCCGCAGTGCCAGCCACCACGCGTATTGCTCCACGCCCGCGTGGTTGTAGGGCGGCCAGCCGTGCACCACGTGGAGAATCGTGTCCGGCCGCGCACGGACGCGCCGCGGCGGCCCGAGCGCAGCAACCACCCGCGCACGGAGCGGCGCCAACGGATCGTCGCGGATGAACTGCGCCACCGCCGGGAAGAACTCGGGATGACGCCGTCGCAGCACGCGGGTCGCCGCGCGCGCGAGCCGCGCGCGCTCGGCGCCGAAGCTCCGTTGCCCTTCGTGCAGCACGAAGGTCGCGTCGTCGAGGACGTGACCGTAGCCGGCCCGCGCCGCCCGCATGCACCAGTCGTTTTCCTCGCCGTAGCCCCGTCCGAACGCCGCCGCGTCGAGAAGACCGATCCGGTCGAGCACCACGCGCTTCACGTAGAGGCACATCCCGACGCCGGTAGGCAGGCGCGGATACGCGCGGAGCGCGCATGCGTCGACGAGACGCGCGAACGCGTCGACGTCGTAGCCCGCCGGCAACGCGTTGTTCTGGAGGAAGCGCGGGAGCGAGCAGATGGTCGCGTTGTTCGAGAACGGCGTGACGGTTGCAACCTCGGGTGCCGACCCGGCCGCGGCACGGAGCTTCTCGAGCCAACGCGCCGTGACGACCGTATCCGAGTTGAGCAGGACCGCGTCCGAGCGCGAGCCCTCGAGCGCCCGATTCACGGTCGCGGGATAGCCGCGGCGACGTGCGCCGCGCAGCACGACGACGCCCGCCATCGTGGCCGGCGTCGCGAGCACGTGCTCGACCGCATCGGATTGTGGACCGTCGAGCGACAATACGAGACGGTGCGCTCCGAGGTCCGTATGCGCGCACACGCTCGCGAGGCAGCGCGCGAGCGCGTCGGGGGCGCCCCAGACCGGGACCACGACGTCGACCGCCGCCGCGAGAGGCAGCCCGTCGGACGACGTCGTCGTCACGAGGCGCGCGAGATCCGAGGCACGGCACTCATGATCGACCGCAGCCTGCCGCCGAGCGGGCGCGAGTGCAATGGGCGGCGCCGTTCGCTTGGCACGAGACCCTCGACCTTGCTACGCCGCGAGCGGATCGTCGAGCTTCACCGGCGGCGTGTTCATCGCCGCCGGCCATTGAACGGCACGGCTCATCGGCGCCATCGGCGACCTCGACGAGGCGCCGGACCTCTACGCGTCCGTCGTCGAAACCCGCGCGCGTGCGACGATGTGCGCGCCCGCGTCGCGTGATCGCTGGTCGAAACGCACAGCGAGTGTCAGCCCGGGCGAACGCTATCGCGGTTGCGACAGAGCGTTCCCGCAGGCTAAGAAGAACCCCGGGTCTTTCGGAAGCATGCTCCTCCTCCGCTTCACACTCCTCGGCTTCCTCCTGTGGTACGGGATTGCCCCCGTCGCGCCGGTCTCCCGCGCGATCGCCGCGGTGGAGGATTGCGAGAATTGCATCGACGACGACGGCGATGGTCTCATCGACCGTGCCGACAGCGATTGCACACCACCGAGCGACGGCGGCAACGCCGGGCTCGACGACGCGACGGCCGCCAGAGCGATCGACAGGTGCAGCCGCACGCTGCAGAGGTTCGGCGCGAAGGTCGCGCGCGAGCGCTTCCGTCTCACCTCGGCATGCTTGCGAACCGCGGCCACGTGCGTACAGACACGAGCCTCGGACACCAGCTGCCCGAGCGCGGCCGCCACACGATGCACGCGCTATCTCGCGCGCCTCGCCCCCATCCGAGCTGCGCTCGATGCCGCACTCGCGCGGACGTGCAGCGAGCCGGACGTGACGGCCGTGTCGCTCTTGAGCGCGCTCGGCCTCGGCTTCAGCGGCGAGGACGATCCGTGCCAGCTGCGGGGCGTGAGCGCTCTCACCGGCATCACCGACGTCGCCTCGTGTGTGCAACGTCAGCACGACTGCGTCGTCGATCGCGCGGTTGCCGCTACGGCGCCGCGCGCCGCCGAGCTACTTGCGCTGGCGGGGCAAGACGTCGCGGGCGAGTTCCCCTGCCTTCCGGCCGGAGCGAACGGCGGCGGCGCCGGAGTCGCGGCACCCAAGCGGCGCGCGATCCGCAAGTGCGACACCGTCCTGCAGAGAGCCGCGCAGAAGATGATCGGCGCGCGCATCAAGACGCTGCAGAGCTGCAGCGCGGCCGCGTTCACGTGCGTGCAGGCCAGGCCCGGCGACGCCGCGTGTCGCGCGCGGCTGCAGCCGAGATGTGCGGCCGCCTTCGCCACCCTCGACGAGCTCGATGCCGCGCTCGAGTCGAGCGTCGTCGGCGCCTGCGATCGGGGGCCGCTCGACGCGAGCGACCTGACTGCCGACGAGGGCCTCGGGTTCGAAGCACGGGGCACGCAATGCGCGGCGCTCGGCATCGCAAACGCCACCTCGGCCGGCGACGTCGCGGCGTGCCTGGTGCGCGAGCTCCGGTGTCGAAGCGATCAACTCGTCGAGAACGAAACGCCCCGCCTCCGCGAGCTGATCGGCGACGTCCCTTCTCCCGCGACGACGCCGACCCCACCGGCGGGCACTGCCCTTCGCACGCCCACCGCGACCCGCACCGTCACGCCGCAACGTACCCCCACCCGCACACCAACGCCGGCTGGCACGGCAACGCACACGACGGCCGCGAGCCCCTCTCCCTCACCGACTGCGCCCGCGGGCTTTTGGGACCCGAGCAACATCCCGGCCGCGCAGAACGTGATGATGTTCAAGTTCCTGAACCGCACGAACGGTCAGTACGACGACGCGCACGTCTTCTGGAGCGTGTCGATCGGGGGCGTGAAAACCACGCACTCGATCGCCGAGCAACCGCTCTTCGACATGCCGGCCAACTCGTCGGGGCGAATCTACGTCTATCTCGGCAAGGTGGGGCAGACGCCGACCGACTACTACGACTTCCTCGAGTACACGATCGGTCCGACGCAGTTCAACGGCAACACGACCCGCGTCGACGCGTTCGGCATCAAGCTCGCGCATGCGCCTCCACTGCGCGGACGGCTTCGAGGCGACCGTAGGCGAGAACGCCGCGACGTTCGCGGAGAATCGCGCGACGACGTTCCAGCGTTTCATCGACGCCGTCCCGACGGAGTTCAAGCCGCTCGCGCAGCTTCAGGCGCCCTATCGGATCCTGAATCCGGGCTGGGGGGATTCGGCACCGGGGGACAGTACGCCAACTACTACGCCGCCTATATCGACGAGATCTGGTCCAGCAACGGGCTCACGATCCCGAAAGCGGGGCCGAACGGAAGCGGGCTAGGCGCCTATCCCAACCTCTCCGCCGCAATCTATCGGCACACCGCCGGACCGAACACGTTCTCCCCGGACGGGAAGCTGCTGGATCAGAGCATGTGGGCGAACCCGGCCACCTTCTATCTGCAGGCGCCCGCCGACTACTACGCCAAGTTCTGGCACGACAATGCCATAGACGGAAAAGCCTATGGATTTCCCTATGACGACGTCGGCGGCTACTCGACCTATGTCTCCCATAAGGACCCGCAATACATGCTCGTCGCCATAGGCTGGTAGGCCACCGGCGCGAGCTCCCTCAACGCCACCCAGGCCGCACCCGAATCCCAGCCTCGATCCGTCCGCCGTATCCCGTCCCGATTGGGCTTTGCGCTTTGCGACGCGACGTGCGAAGATCGCCGCTTCGATTGCAACGCGCCGTGACCCACCCCGCAGGTCACGTCCAGACCCTGGAATACCCCCCGATGTCTCGTTTGCGCAGCGTCGTGCTCGCGGCCCTCGGTGTCTACCTCGCCCTCCTCGGCGGCGAGGCGACGGCCGTCACGCTGCCGAGCGGGTTCCAGCAGACGACCGTGTTCTCGGGGCTCGACGCGCCGACGGGCGTCCAGTTCGCCAAGGACGGACGTGTCTTCGTCACCGAAAAGAGCGGCATCATCAAGGTGTTCGACTCGCTCTCGGACCCGACGCCGACGATCTTCGCCGACCTCCGCACCGTGACCCACAATTATTGGGACCGGGGACTCCTCGGGCTGGCCCTGCATCCCAACTTCCCCGACACACCCTACGTCTACGTGCTCTACACGTACGACCACATGCCCGGGGGACCGGTCCCGACGTGGGGCGCCCCGGGCGCGACCTCCGACGACTGCCCCACCCCGCCCGGCGGCACCGACAACGGATGCGTCGTGACCGGGCGCGTTTCGCGGCTCACCGCTTCGGGTGACACGATGGTGCCCGGCTCGGAGCAGGTGTTCGTCGAGAACTACTGTCAGCAGTACCCGAGCCACTCGATCGGCACGATCGTCTTCGGCGGCGACGGCGCCCTCTACGTGAGCGGCGGCGACGGAGCGAGCTTCGATTTCGCCGACTACGGCCAAAAGGGCTACCCCGCGAAGAACCCGTGCGGAGATCCCCCGGGCGGCGTCGGCGCTACGCTCACGCCCCCCACCGCCGAGGGCGGGTCGTTGCGTGCGCAGGACCTGCTCACGAGCGGCGACCCGGTCGCGTACAACGGCACGGTCGTCCGTCTCGATCCCATCACCGGCGCCGCGATGCCCGACAACCCGCTCGCCGGCGGCGACGTCTTGGACGATGACCCGATCATCGCGTACGGCCTCCGAAATCCGTTTCGCATGACCCCTCGGCCGGGCACCAACGAGCTCTGGATCGGCGACGTCGGGCGGGTCGATTGGGAGGAGATCGATCGCATCGCCCAAACCGGCGACATGCCGATCGAGAACTTCGGCTGGCCTTGTTACGAGGGCGTCGGGAAGCTCGGGATCTTCCAGGGTCTCGGCTTGAGCATGTGCGACATGCTGTACGGTGCCCCGGGCACGGTGACCGATCCCTACTACACGTACAATCACAGCGCGAAAGTCGTCCCCGACGACGTCTGTCAGCCGGGCAGCTCGGCGATCAGCGGTCTCACGTTTTACGGCACCGGTACCTATCCGACGATCTACGACGGCGCGCTTTTCTTCTCCGACTACGCCCGGCGATGCATCTGGACGATGCCGCTCGGCCCCGACGGCGAGCCGAGCGTGAGCGCACGCTTCACGTTTCTCTCCGGGTCGAGCGGTCCGGTCGACCTGAAGATCGGTCCGGGCGGCGACCTCTTCTACGTCGACATCGGCGCGAACAGCGTCAACCGCATCAGCTACGTCGCCGGCACCGAGCCCCCGGTAGCAGTGATCGACGTCGACAAGACGGACGGTCCGACCCCGCTCGTCGTCCAGTTCGACGGCTCCGGGTCGCACGATCCCGATCCCGGCGACGTACTGACGTACGATTGGGACCTGAACGGCGACGACGTCTTCGGCGACTCGTCCGAAATTGCGCCGAGCGTCTCGTACGCGCTCCCCGGCTCGTATCGAGTGAAGCTGCGGGTCACGGACCCGCACGGGGCGACCTCGACGGCGAGTGTCGTGATCACGGCCGGCAACTCGCACCCGACCGCCCATATCGAGACTCCGACGAGCTCGGCCACCTGGCACGCCGGAACGGTGATCGACTTCTCCGGCTCGGCAACCGATCCAGACGAAGGCACGCTCGGTGGAGCGGCGCTCACGTGGACGCTCGTGATGCAGCACTGTCCGAGCAATTGCCACGAGCACACCATCCAGACCTTCACGGGCTCCAGCGGCTCGTTCGTCGCCCCCGAGCACGAGTATCCGTCCCACCTCGAGCTCCGCCTGACGGCGACCGACGCCGGCGGTCTCACCGATACGACGAGCGTGATGCTCTATCCGGAGACCGTCGACCTCACGTACGTGAGCGACCCGCCGGGCCTGACGCTGAACGGCGGTGCGGACACCAAGGTCGCGCCTTTCGTCCGCACAGAGATCGTGGGCTCGACCGTGTCGCTGAACGCGCCGTCACCGCAGACGCTGAACGGCTACGACTATACCTTCGGACTGTGGTCGGACGGCGGCGCCAAGAGCCACGACGTCGTCGTGCCCGCCACCGCCACGACGTACATCGCGCTCTACGAGACCGACTGCGGCGGCAGCGCCTGCGACGACGCGAACGTCTGCACGAGCGACACATGCGATCCGCAGGACGGCTGCACGCACACGCCGATCGCGGGATGCTGCAACGTCGACGCCGATTGCGACGATCACGATCCCTGCACCGGCGTCGAAACCTGCCAGGTCGCGACCCACACCTGTTCACCGGGCGTCCCGCAGGCATGCGCCGCGACGCCGAGCCCGACCCCGTCCGTGACTCCGACCAGCGCCGCAACGGCGACGGCGAACCCTTCCACCACCCCGACCATCGTCGCGACCGACACCGCGACCCCGCCGGGCACGACGCCGACCGCGACCGTGACGATTGCGGACGTACCGACCCCGACCAGCACCGTCACGATCGCCGACGCACCGACGCTGACAGCCACCGCGACGCCGACGTTCCTCGGCGCACCGACACCCTCGCCGACGCCGATCGGCGACGACCTGACGCAGCTCGGTACGATCGTCGCCGCCGTGCCGAATCCGCTCGGCGGCGGCAACAAGGACATCGAGATCATCCGCGACGGCGACTTCCCGCCCCCAGGCAGCACCGACTCCCAACGTGAGTTCGACACCTGGGACGGCGTCAATACCGCGAGCGAGGACTGGATCGGCTACGTCTACCCCACGTTCTACACGTTTCAGCGGGTCGTCTTTCAGGAAGGCATCAACTTCGACGACGGCGGTTGGTTCGACACCCTCACCGTCCAAGTCCGCCAGGGCGGCGTGTGGACGGACGTGACGGGCTTCGTCAGCACGCCGCCGTATCCCGCGGGCAACGACGGGGTGAGCTTCGAGACCTACACGCTGACGTTCGATGACGTGGTCGGCGACGGCATCCGCATCGACGGCGTCCCCGGCGGCGTGAATGCCTTCATCTCGGTCGGCGAGCTCGAGGTCTTCGGCGGGAGCCCCGGCCCGACCGCAACGCCGACCGCGACCCCACTGGTCACGACACCGACCCCGACCGCCACGGTGACGCTCGCCGGCGTACCGACGCCGACCGCGACGTTCGCCGAGGTCCCGACACCCTCGCCGACGCCGATCGGCGACGACCTGACGCAGCTCGGTACGATCGTCGCCGCCGTGCCGAATCCGCTCGGCGGCGGCAACAAGGACATCGAGATCATCCGCGACGGCGACTTCCCACCCCCAGGCAGCACCGACTCCCAACGTGAGTTCGACACCTGGGACGGCGTCAATACCGCGAGCGAGGACTGGATCGGCTACGTCTATCCGACGACCTACACGTTCCAGGAGGTCGTCTTCCAGGAGGGCATCAACTTCGACGACGGCGGTTGGTTCGACACGCTCACCGTCCAAGTCCGCCAGGGCGGCGTGTGGACGGACGTGACGGGCTTGGTCAGCACGCCGCCGTATCCCGCGGGCAACGACGGGGTGAGCTTCGAGACCTACACGCTGACGTTCGATGACGCGGTCGGCGACGGCATCCGCATCGACGGCGTCCCCGGCGGCGTGAATGCCTTCATCTCGGTCGGCGAGCTCGAGGTCTTCGGCCGGAGCGAAAGCGCGGCCGCCACGGCAACGCCGACGGCGACCGCGACGTCCTCTCTCACCGCCACCCCGAGCGTGACCGCGACGGCAACCGAAACGGCGACGGCGACGCCGACCGAGAGCGCGACGCCGACCGCGACCTCCACTCCTACGCTCACAGCCACGGCAACGGTGAGCTCGACGCCAACGACCACGTCGACCCCGACGGTGACCGCCACGCCGACGTCCACGTCGACACCAACCGTCACCGCGACCGCTACGCCGACGGCGACACCTACGGTCACCGCCACGCCGACCGTGACCGCGACGCCCACGCTCACCGCCACCGCCACCCTGACGGCGACGGCGACCCGCACCGCCACGCCGACCGTGACCGCGACGCCCACGCTCACCGCCACCGCCACCCTGACGGCGACCGCGACCCGCACCGCCACGCCAACCGTGACCGCGACGCCCACGCTCACCGCCACCGCCACCCTGACGGCGACGGCGACCCGCACCGCCACGCCAACCGTGACCGCGACGCCCACGCTCACCGCCACCGCCACCCTGACGGCGACGGCGACCCGCACCGCCACGCCGACCGTGACCGCGACGCCCACGCTCACCGCCACCGCCACCCTGACGGCGACCGCGACCCGCACCGCCACGCCGACCGTGACCGCGACGCCCACGCTCACCGCCACCGCCACCCTGACGGCGACCGCGACCCGCACCGCCACGCCGACCGTGACCGCGACGCCCACGCTCACCGCCACCGCCACCCTGACGGCGACGGCGACCCGCACCGCCACGCCAACCGTGACCGCGACACCCACGCTCACCGCCACCGCCACCCTGACGGCGACGGCGACCCGCACCGCCACGCCAACCGTGACCGCGACACCCACGCTCACCGCCACCGCCACCCTGACGGCGACCGCGACCCGCACCGCCACCGCCACGCTGACGGCCGCCGCGACCCGCACCGCTACGCCGACCGCGGTCGTGACGCCGATTCTGAATCCGACGGCAACCCCGACGGCGACCGCCGGCGGCTGCGCCGGAGCGGTCACGATCCCGGCCACGGGCGGCACCTTCACGGGCACGACGAGCGGCGCGAGCACCCTCGCCGCCACCTGCGCGAGCAGCGCCGGCGCCCCCGAGCGCGTCTTCGCCTGGACGCCGGCGACGTCAGGCCAAGCGCTGATTCAGACCTGCAGCGACACCAGCACGAGCTTCGACTCCGTCCTGTACGTTCGCACCGCGAGTTGCACGAGCGGACCCGAGGTCGCGTGCAACGACGACAGCACCGGCTGTTTCACGAGCGAGCCCAGCGACCACCACGCCTCCCGCGTCGCGCTGAACGTAGTCGCGGGAGAAACCTACTTCATCGTGGTCGACGGCTACGCAACGAGCGCCGGCACCTTCAGCTTGTCCGTCACGCCGCCGAGCCCGAACGGTCCGACACCGACGCCGACACCGCTCGCAGTCTGCGACGGCGCGACGACCATTCCGGCGGCAGGAGGCACGTTCACCGGCACGACGAGCGGCACGAGCGCGCTCGCCGGCCACTGCGCCAACAGTGCGGGGGCGCCCGAGCGCGTGTTCCGCTGGACGCCGACGAGCTCCGGTGTCGCGACCATCGCCACCTGCAACGGCGCCGGCACCGCGTACGACACCGTGCTCTACCTGCGCCAGGGCGATTGCGGCAGCGGCGCCGAGATCGCGTGCAACGACGATACGACCGGCTGCCTCACGAGCGAGCCGAGCGACCACCACGGCTCGCGCATCGCTCCGACCGTGGTGGCCGGGGAGACGTACTTCATCGTCGTCGATGGATACGGCGCGAGCCAAGGCGACTTCAGCCTGACCGTCGATCCACCGTCCGGACCCGGCGCAACGCCGACGGTCACGGCAACCAGTGCGGTCACCGCGACCCCGGCGGCCACCGCGACGCCGACGAGTGCCGCCCCGACGCCGACCGCGACGGGCCCGAATCCTTCCCCCACCGCCACCACCGTTGCGGGCACGTGCGCCGCGCCGATCGCCTTGCCCGTGGAAGGTGGCTCGTTCACCGCCACGACCACCGGCGTGGGCGCCCTCGCGGGGACGTGCGCCACGAGCCAACCCGCGCCGGAGGTCGTGTACACATGGACCCCGACCCGGTCCGGAACGGCGAACATCAACACGTGCGGCAACACCGCTTACGACACCGTGCTCTACCTCCGGAACGGCACCTGCGACGGCACGGAGCGGGCCTGCAACGACGACCTGACCGGCTGCACCACCACCGAGCCGAGCGACCATCACGGCTCCAATCTCACCCTGAGCGTGACCGCCGGACAGACCTACGTCATCGTCGTCGACGGCTACACGAACCACAGCGGCGCGTTCACGCTGACCGTCACGCCTCCGCCCTGATCCTCGCGGGTCAGCGAGCCACGGGTCGCCGCACGACGCCGAAGCTCCCCGGCTCGACGACGAGCCGTGTCCCGTCGGAAAAGTGCACGGTCGCCGCCATCGGCCGCGCGTCATACGCCACGTACGTACGTGCCGCGTCGTCGCGAAACACCGCGTACAGCGGCACGTCGGCACTGACGCTACGGTCGACCCGGCCGGCATGCGCGAAGGTCGCGATCCAGTGTGCGACGTTCGCCCGTGAGTTCCCCGCTTCCGGTACGACCGTCGGGGCGAGCGCGTTCCACTGGCGCGCAGCGTCGGCCGGGTCCGAGAGCGCACGATACATGACGACGAGGTCGGCCCAGGTCTTCCACGGGGCACCGCCGCGGGCGCGGACGAGGGCCTCGTAGCTCCGTGCCGCGTACTCGGGCCAGCGCCCGAGATAGAGCGATCCGCCGTGAAACGGCAGCCAGTTGATGCCGTACAGATGCTCGGGCTCGCCCGAGAAGAAGGTACCGTACGCGCCCTTCCCGCCCCAGATCATCGGCACGACCGGATGCGGATAGGCAGGCGGGTGGTTCGCGCCCGTCACGTCGAACCAATACGCCTCGGTCGCCGCCAGCTCGCTCGCGTAGAGAAACGCGCCGAGATCGCGGAGCGCAACGTCACCGCGCTCTTCGCCGAGCAGGACGAGCGCGGTCCAGGCCGCCATCGCCTCCGACGACGATTCCTGGTTGTTGCCGTCGCCGGCGACGCCATCCCCCGAGGCCCACGAATGACCGGCATACGGATCGAACACGCGCAAGAACGGAAACGCACCATCGTCGCGACGCGGATCCGCAATGTCGCGCACGAGCAAATCGACGAAGGGACCGTAGCGATCCGCCCCGAGCCACGCGGGGTCCTCGCGGCCGACCTCCGCCGCCGCGCGCAGGAAGTAGCCGTAGTGGAAGTGATGGTCGTTCAGCGCCGCCGCCGAGCCGTAGCTCGACGGGTAGCCGATCAACGTTCCCCAGCGCCGGTCGTAGAGGAAGCTCCCGCCCGTGGACGGATCCGCCGGATCGAAGCGCGCGTCGAACCAGGATTCGAGCCCGACGCGCAGTCGCGTCGCGAGCGCGTCGGCCTCGGGCGTGAGGCCGAGCTGACGCGCGAGCGCGTGCAGCGTCGTCACGCGCCCGAGCTCCTTGCCCGCCCAGTAGGTGTCTCGCGCCCCGCCGCTCGTGGCGGCGTCGACGCGCACGAGCGCGCGGAGCGCCTCGACGTCGGTTCCGGGCAGCACCGGCAATGCCGGCAACACGCCGGGAAACGGATAGGCGACCTCGAAACCGTCCCCCGCCCGCAGCGACATGCGTCCACGCACCGTCGTGTAGCTGCCGAGCTCCGGACCGGCACTCGCGTCGACGAGCGCCGTATGCTGATGCGGATACAACGCGAAGAGGGTCGCGGTCGGCGCGTCCCGTGCCGCCTCGATCTCGTACGCGAACCGCGCGCGGACGCGCGCATGCTCGACGTCGTAAGACCACGTCACCCGCGTGTCGTGCACGACGTTGCGGGCGTAGCGTTCGAAAAGCTCGATCGCACCGTCGCGCTGGCCGTCGGGCAAGAGACCGATCGCCACCCGACCCGATCCCCCGAAGGCATTGCGCAGCACGGCGCCGTCGAGTCCCGACCATCGGGAGCCGGTGGGGCCGACCAGCACCCAGCACCGCCGGTCGCGGCACACGCCGACCGCGCTCCCGTCGCTGCTCGTGTGGAAGACCTCCGGCGGCGACGGAAATCGGACGAGCGCGTCTCCCCCTCGGTACGATGCGAAGACGAACGGCGAGCCGTGTCCGTAGCTGACCTCCATCGTCGCATCCGGGCGCTCGCTCGCCTCGAAGCGCGCCGTCACGAACCAATCGCTGAAACCGGCGAGCCGCGCCGCCGCGAAGCGCGGCACCTCGCTGTGCGCGAGGATCAGGTCGTTCGGCGGCTCGAAGTCCATCCAGCCGCAGATGCAATGGGTGTCGGCGTGGATGTCGGGCCCCGGATAGCGCACCTGCAAGCCTTCCGCGCGCGCCGCGACCGCGAGCGGATGCGGATATTGCCGCTCCGAGAACGGCAACGCCACGAGCGACGACCACCATCGATTCGTCGGAATCGGCCCGTGCAGCTCTGGAGCCACGAACGCCGGAGGCGGCGGCAGCGACTCGCCGGCCGGCGGCGTCGACGCGAGCGAGCCCCGCGCGAGGCCGAGATCGGGAGGGCCGTCGCGCGACGCAGCGAAGACCGCGACCGCGGCAAGCGCAGCCGCGGCCAGCGACGAAAGCACGACGACCCGCACGCCGTCAGTCGCCGCTCGCTGCCTCCGCTGAAGCGGAACCGCCCGCCGCCCGCAGCGCGCCATCCGTGGCAGCGAGCTCACCCGTCGCGCCGGAGGCGCGTTGCTCCGTCGGGTCGTTCACGAACGCGATCCCGGACGCCGATGCGATTGCGGGTCCGCGGCGCTCGGCCAGGCGTCCCAGCAGGCTCCGTCGCCCGATCGCGACCGCTCCGTCGACCTTGGCGCCCGGCTCGACGCCCGCGAGATCGTCGTCGACTTGGACGAGCACGTTCCATTCTTGATCGCGCACCTCCTGACCGGCGCGCGGCACCTTCCACGCGACCGTGCCATGGACGCTTCGGCCCCCCACGGCGGCCATCACCGGCTGTCCTTCCGAGACGCGCGCCCACTCGCCGTCGGGCACCCGCACCTTGAGGACGAATCGATCCGTGTCCTCGATGACGCCGACCGACGCATTCGCGGCGACGCCGTCGAGCTCCGCCAGCGCCGTCTCTGAAAGGATCCCGCCAATCGGTGCGCGGATCGCCGTCTTGCCTTCGTTCCGCTCGGCCGCGCGCACGGTGATCTCCGCCTGCGCGATGCCGCTCTCGACGGTTTCGCGCTGCGCCTCGACTCGCGCGGTCTCGTTTTCGAGGATCTGCCGGCGCTCCTCGGCGCTCCGCACCCATTCCCGTCGTTCGGCCGGTGAGCCCTTCGTCCCCCGCGCCGCCGTCGCGAGCGCGGCGAAGCTCTGCCCGAGGTCCCGACTCTCACGCTCGAGCTGGCTCACCAGCTCGCGCAGCTCGACGGGGGCCAGGAGCCCGCGCCGCACGAACTCGTGCTTCAAAACGATCTCGTGCATCGTGCTCTCGGCGAGCGCATAGCTGAACCGCACGCTCTCGAGGCGCGTCTGGAGGTCGCGCCCCGCGTCCGCGCCCGCGACGTTGCTCACGTGCTCGGCGACGTCGTCCGCCCGCTCGCCGTAGGCCGCCATGGCAGCGGCGACGTCGTGGAGAAGCCGTTCCCCCCCGAGCGGCGGCGCGGAACGGGCATCGATCGCGATCTGTGCGCGCGCCTTCAACGTAAACCCGCGCACGCCCTCGAGCACCGACGACGCCGCCGGCTCGAGCGAGGCGAGCCGCGAGTCCTCGATGCGCTCCGCAGCCAGCGCCCGCCGCTGTGCCTCGTCGACGGCCACGTCGGCGCCATCGCGGAGGATGCGATTCTCGCGCAGCCGGAGCTCCAGGTCGGCAAGCTTCTGCCGCTCCTGGGTGAGCGCCAGCCGCGCGGCCTCGAGCGCGTCGTGCTGCTCGTCGGAATCGAGAACGGCAATCACGTCGCCCTCCTGCACCACATCCCCGGTCCGCCGCCGCACCTCGCGCACGACGCCCGGAACCTCCGATCGCACGCGGGCCCAGCGCGCCGGGGCAACGCGACCGCTCACGTCGACCGACTCCCTCCAGGGCACGGTCAGGGATGCCACGATCGCGGCGAGTCCGATGCCGACGAGCATCCACCGACGACGCGTGCGCGCGCGCAGCGCTTCTTCGAACTCGGCGTCGTCGATCGCTTCCGGTTCGGGACGATAATCCATGTCCGACGTCATGCAGCACCTCTGCGGCGTGTCGCCGCCCAGTCACGAGATTCCGAGGGAACACGCGGCGCAGCGCCCGCGTGCAAGGGCGTGCGCGCCCGCCGCCGTGGCAGATCGCGCCCGCCGACCAGGTAGGGATGGAAGATCCAGGGCGAAAGAGCCGTCACCATGAGCGGCAGGAGCCACACCAGATGGAAGCGCCAGTCGATCGGCGCTTGACCGACGCCGAAGGTCGGGTCGAGTCGAATGCGCCAGAGGGCGAGCCCGGCGCAGAGCGCGAGCAGTACGAGCCCGTCGCGCGCCGCGTGCCGCATCGGGCCGGTGCGCAGATGCTCGCCACGCGACGCACGCCCGATGTCGTCGGCATTCGTCTCGGCGAAGACGAGCGAGCGATTGAACAGGTGGGCAAAGGCTCCTCGCATCACGGCGAGCGAGGTTCCGATGAAGGTGTACGAGAGCGCAAATTGGGCGGCGATCGCCTTCAGGACGCCGAAGCGCGTCGCCCACACCTCGCTCGCCGGCATCGTCGCGAGCCCGCCGCGCCGCCGCAGCATGAAAATGGCGGGCATCGGCACGAGACCGAACACGATGACGGTCATGAGCATCATGCTGGTGGCGCGATACGGGTGCACGAGGCCGAGGGCCGTCACGATCGCGAGCGGGACGAGACTCGCGAGGTTCACGAGCGAGAAGAAGAACTGGAGGAGGTCGACGACCTGATACCACCGCACGTGCTCGGACTGACAGAAGCGCCGCCACGATTTCTTGATGACGCCGCGATGCTCCCATTCCGAAATCGGGTTCAGCACCGCTTCCGCAGCCCCGAAGGCATACCGGCGGAACTTTTCGAGCTCTTCGGTGTAGACCCGCGTCACGGCCTCGCCGAAGTCGTGTCCGGGATACGCGATGTACTTGCCGTGGCTGCCGGACTCGTGGAAGCGCAGCAGCAGCTCGAGGTCCTCGCAGACCGAGTGCTCGTACCAGGCACCCACGCGGAAGAGGTCGGCGCGCCGCAGGAACACGTTGTGCCCCATGAGGGGCGTGAGGGTGCCGGGGATGAGGCACTTCGCACGAATCGCGAGATCGTAGAGCAGGCGCGTGAACCACCCGATCACGACCGAGAAGTAGCGCTCCTCGTTGGTCGGATAGGATGCGTGCTGCGTGTAGGCGAGCGTCGGATCGGTGAGAAACTCTGGCACGGTCGCGCGGATCACGTCGGGCGGAATCACGCTGTCCTTGTCGAGCTGAACGATGAGGTCCCCGACGCGGACGTCGCCCTGCCAGCGGCCGAGCTCGTAGACGCGCGCGGGAACGGCCTCGCGAAAATGCGCATGGGCTTCGGAGAGCGGTTCGCCGCCCTCGAGGCGGTCGGCGAGGCGGAGCGCGTAGTTCAGGTTGCTCGCCTTCCGAAAGCGACCCGCGCGCTCCGTGCCCGGAACGCCGGGCTCCGGATACGGACGCGCCACGAACGCAACGTCGAAGGAGTCGTAATACGCCATGCGCGCCAGCAGCTCCGTCTGCTCGGGAGTACGATCGGCGGCCGGCGTGCGGCGGGCCTCGGCGAGCGCGCCATCGAGGTCGTTCCGCGCGAAGTAGAGCAAGCCGTCTTCGCACACGAGGACGTTACAGCTCGCCCCCGTCTGCTCGTGATAGCGGCGCGCCGCTTCGCGCGAGGCATCGAGCGTCGGCCGGATGGCGTCCTCGAAGCTCTCCCGGAACACCGGAATCTGGATCGTGACGCTCGGCCAGCTCGCCACCTCGACCTGGAGGGGACGATTCGCGAACGTCGGCATGCGCCGCGGCTCGTCGCCCCGCAGCACGCGCATGTTGCGGAAGGTGTGCCACACCATCGTCACCGTGAACGACGTGGGAAAGAGCAGAAACATTGCCCCGATCGGCACGGCGCCCCAGGTCGTCCAGATGTTCCCGGTCAGGAGATACGTACGGCCCGCCTCGCCGAGCGCGAGTGCGAGCGCCAGCGCCAGCGAGATGACCACGAAGCGCCGCAGCTCGTGCGCGTCGGCGAGAAAGGGGGTCGTCGCCGTCGCGGACTCCTCCGACTCGAACGCGATGTCGACGGCACCGGCCGACGCCGGTGACTCTTCGTGGAACAACACCAGCGCCCACACGCCCGCCTCGGCGAGCTTCACGTGCGTGGTGCCGCCGGCCAGGCCCGTCGCGGCGGCGCTCGCGCGCCGGTGCCACCCGGCGTCGCTGCCGGGACGGAAGAGCGCCCATGCCAGCCCATTCGCTCCGCGGACGCGCAGCAGGCGCGTCGATGGTCGCGGCACGTGCACCTCGAAGAGCAGCACCTGCTCTCCGGCTGCCCACTCGATCCGCTGCGGGACGTTCCAGTCGAGCGTGCCGGCCGGAACCTCCAAGGACGCTTCCTCGGCGATCTCGACGTCGTTCCCGTCCGGAGCCGGGAGGTGTCCGTTCGCGACCAGGAACTCGAGCGCGGCGCGGCCACCGCGATGCGCTCTCTCTCGCACCGGAGAGTGCAGCAGGCGCCAGCGCGCGTCCGACGTCGAGGCCTGGGCCCGAGGGCGCTGCCGAGGGCTCCGACTTCTTGGTCCGCGCAGGATACGTGCTCCTTCCCCGTTTCCGGGACTCCGCGCACGCATCGCACGGTGCCCGTTCCTGCGCATCGAGTTGGGTATCGCCAGGGAGGGGAATACGGCGGAAGCGGCGGCGTAAATGGCTAGCGCTGTCTACTCTGTTGAAATTACAATGTGCAAGCCCGATGCCAGGAGAAATCACGAGGAGATCGGCGGCGAATACGCGTTGCGGGAAGATCAGGGGGACACGACGCTGCCCGCTCCACGCGCATTGACCGAAAACCTCGCACCCCTCCCCATTCTCCAACCTCTCATTTCGGATGAGGAAATTGTCGGCCGGTGGGGGCACGAAACGCCGCCCCCACGACCACCGACGGGCACGGCTCGGGCGCCCGCGAGCGCCCCAGCCGATTGCAGGGTCCCCGACCTACTCCGCGCCGCATGATCGTCCACCATTCGACCCGCACACCTGCAATGCGGGCTTGCGCGATCGCGCATGACCGCAACGGGGCGTGCGGCGCCGAATTCGCCTCGATTCGGTGCAGTACTCGCGCTTTGCGACTACTCTCGCACGGCGAACAGCCGCCATGCGCCCGGCACACCGCGGAGCTGATGGGTGCCGCGATCTTCGAAACGCAAGCCTGAACCCGCGACGAGATCCTTGACGGTACCGGACACCAGCACCTCGCCCGGCACGGCGCTCGCGGCGACGCGCGCCCCGATGTGCACGGCGATGCCACCCACGTCGTCGCCGCTGTACTCGCACTCTCCCGTGTGAAGGCCGGCGCGAATCTCGATGCCGAGCGCGCGCACGCCGTCGCGAATCGCGCGCGCGCACCGGATGGCGCGCGCCGGACCGTCGAACGTGGCGAGGAAACCGTCACCGACTTGCTTCACTTCACGACCGCGGAAGCTCACGAGCTCGCGGCGAACGAGTGCGTCGTGGCTCGTGAGGAGATCACTCCACCGCTGATCGCCCATCCCGGCGGCGCGCGCCGTCGAGGCGGCGATGTCCGTGAAGAGAATCGTCGTCAGCACGCGGTCCGCGTCGCGCGTCGTGCGCGTGCCGGTCAGGAAGTGCTCCACCTCGTCGAGCAGCGCGTCGCCGTCGCCGACCCAGGGAAAGTGATCCTCGCCGGGAAGCTCCACGTAGCGGGCACCGGGGATGTGGTCGGCGACGTAGCGCGCACCTTCGACGCGCATGGCGCGATCACCGGCCCGCTGCACGACGAGCGTCGGTACCCGCACGCTCGGGAGCACGTGCCGTACGTCCGTCTGGTAGAGCATGCGCATCAAGGTCTGGATGCCCGCCGGGCTGGCGGAAAAGCGCTCGATCCGCGCCCACGTGCGCCGGAACGCTACGTCCCGTGCGACGCTCGGCGCGAAGATGTCGACGCTGACGCCGGTGCCCCAGCCGGCGGCGATTCGTTCGGCGAACGCCTCGAAGACTTCGGCGGGAATCCCGATCGGGTAATCGTCGCTGCGCATGATCCGCGACGCCGTGCCCAGGAGCACCAGGGCGGTCGTCCGCGCGGGATACGACGCCGCGAACAGAATGCACATCGGGCCGCCCTCCGAGATGCCGAAGAGCGTCGCCTGTGCAGCGCCGACGGCGTCCATCACGGCACGGACGTCGTCCATCCGATCCTCGAGCGACGGAACGTCGGTGACGCGGTCGGAGAGGCCGGTGCCGCGACGATCGATCAGGATCAGTCGGCAAAACGACGCGACCCGCTTCAGAAAGCGCGCGAGTGCGGGATCGTCCCAGGCCGATTCGAGGTGCGACACCCACCCCGGAACCAGCACGAGATCCGGGCCGCCGGTGCCCACGACCTGATACGCGATGTGGACGTCGCCGCTCTTCGCGTAGCGCGTCTCGCCGCCGCCGACAGGCGTGACGGGAACCCCGCGCGCGATCTCGAGGGTGTCGCGCCGTTGGTCGACTCGTTCGACCGCGGCCACGAATCGGTAGCCGACCTTCGGCACCGTCGCGACGTACGCGCGCACGTCCCCCGTGTCGCCGAGCGCTTGGCGCAGCATGAAGATGCTCTTGGTGAGGTTCCCTTCCTCGACGACCGTCTCGGGCCAGATGGCGCGCATGAGGGCGTCCTTCTCGACCAGGCGTCCACCATTCGCCGCCAGCAGCACCAGAAGCTCGAAGACCTTGGGCGTCAACGCGACCGGCGCGCCATCGCGTGAGAGCGTGTGCTGGTCGACGTCCAGCTCGAACGGGCCGAAGCGCAGGATCTGAGCACGGGCGGGCATGGGAACGGGAAGAAATCTACCAGAAAAAGGCAAGGCGCTCGCAAGGACGCGGGGGGCGTCGATCCGGCATCACCCGTCTGCCGGTATGGTCCGGCCAACGACGGGGAAGCCCCCGGGAGACCCACGATGATCAAACGCAGTATCGCATTCGGATACGGGATCGTGTGCTACGCGATCTTTCTCGGAACGTTCCTCTACGCCATCGGCTTCGTCGGCAACGTGCTGGTACCGAAGTCGATGGACTCGGGACGCGAAGGCCCGCTCGGCGCCGCCGTGCTCGTGAACCTCACGCTTCTCGGGCTCTTCGCCTTACAGCACAGTGCGATGGCGCGTCCCGCATTCAAGCGCGCCTGGAAGCACATGGTTCCCGAGCCGATCGAGCGCAGCACCTACGTCCTCGCCTCGAGTCTCGCGCTCCTCCTGCTCTTCTGGAAGTGGCGGCCGATCGGCGGCGTCGTGTGGCAGGTGGACGGATCGCTCGCCACGCTGCTCACCGTCGTGTGCGCGAGCGGTTGGCTCACGGTCCTCGCGAGCACCTTCCTCATCAACCACTTCGATCTCTTCGGGCTCCGTCAGGTGTGGCTGCATCTGCGCGGCACGCCGTATACGCCCGTCGTCTTTCGCACCCCCGGCCCGTATCGCTGGGTCCGCCACCCGCTGTACGTCGGCTGGCTCCTCGCGTTCTGGGCGACGCCCAACATGACGGCGACACATCTCGTGTTCGCGCTCGCGACCACCGGCTACATCCTCGCAGCGATCCGGCTGGAAGAACGCGACCTCGTCGCCGTACACGGCGAAACGTATCGGCGCTACCGCGAGAGCGTCCCCATGCTCGTGCCGCGTCCCCCGGCGCGGACGGCGGTGCCGCGTGCGACGCTCGCAGGCGGCGAGCACGTCCCGGAACGGTGATGGCGAGCCCTTCGCGGAGCTCGTCGGCCGACGCCTCGAGAACCTCACGCCACCGGCCCGCGCCCTGCCCACCGGGCGCGACATCGTCGCAGCGCAGAGGCGTCGCGCTGCATCGGCGATCGCGGGACGAAGTCGCCGCGCGGGCCGCTACGCCCCGTCCGGGGCCAAACCGACGGCGCGGAGGGCCCGGTACGTCGCGTAGCCGCCCGAGAGGTTCGCCGCGCGGTACCCGCGTTGCATCAGAAACCGCGTCGCGTAGTACGCGCGTTGCCCGACACCGCAGTAGACGGCGACCGGGCGGTCCTGCGGGAGCTCCTCGTAGCGGCGGCGTAGGTCGGGCAAGGGGATGTGGATCGCCCCGGCGGCATGACCGGCGGCGTACTCGTCGTCGCTCCGCACGTCCAAGACCACCGCGGAGATCCGCCCGAGCGCTTGCCAGTCCGCGAGCGGCATGAGGCCGTCGAGATGATTGACGGCGATCATGCCGGCGAGATTCACGGGGTCCTTCGCACCACCGAACTGCGGGGCATAGCAGAGCTCCGCCTCGGCGAGATCACGAACGCTCCCGCCCATCTGCATCGCCATGGCGATCACGTCGACGCGCTTCTCGACCCCTTCGACGCCGACGGCTTGGGCGCCGAGAATCCGCCCGTCGGGAGTCGAGAACACGAGCTTCACCTGGATGGCCTTCGCGCCCGGATAGTACGCGGCATGATGTCCCGGATGGAGGTAGACCTTCTCGAACGCCGTGACGCCCGCGCGTCTGAGGCCCTTCTCGCTCGCGCCCGTGCACGCGACCGTGAGGCCGAAGACGCCGACCACCGCGGTGGCCTGTACGCCGCGAAACGCGCGGCCTCGGCCGCAGATCGACTCCGCGGCCACCCGACCCTGCCGGTTGGCGGGGCCCGCGAGCGGCACGATCGCCTCTTGGCCCGTGACCACGTCGCGGACCTCGACGGCGTCGCCGACGGCCCAGATCGCCGGATCCGCCGTTCGCATCTCCGCGTCGACGACGATGCCGCCGCGCGCCCCGAGCGGCAGATCCGCCGTCCGCGCAAGCGCGGTCTCGGGACGCACACCGATGGCGAGAATCACCAGGTCGCTCGCGATCCGCGCGCCGGACTCGGTGATCGCGACGATCTCCTCGCGCTCCCCGCGCTCGAACCGCGCGAGCCCGTCACCGAGACGAAGCGCCACGCCCTGCGCGAGCAAATGCTCCGCGACACCGTACGCCATTTCGGGATCGAGCGGCGGCATCACCTGCGGTAGCTTCTCGAGCACCGTCGTATGCAGGGCGCGCGCCGCGAGATTCTCGGCCATTTCGAGGCCGATGAATCCGCCGCCGATCACCAAGGCGCGCGTCGGCCTGCGCTCCTCGATCCAACGTCGGATGCGCAGGCTGTCGGGGATCGTACGCACCGCGAAGATGCCGGGAAGATCGATTCCGGCGAGCGGCGGCCGGATCGGCGCCGCACCCGGCGCCAGCACGAGCGCGTCGTAGGGTTCGTCCCGCTCGACCGCGCCGCCCGGGGCGTCGAGGTCGCGCACGCGAATGGTGCGGCGGGGGCGATCGATCGCGACCACCTCGTGCCGGGTGCGCACCCCGATCGCGAAGCGCTCGTGGAAGAGCTCGGGCGACGCGACCAGCAGCTTCCGCTCGTCGGCGATCACGTTCCCGACGAAATACGGCAACCCGCAGTTCGCGAAGGACACGTGCGGGCCGCGGTCGAAGAGGACGATCTCCGCCTCTTCGTCGAGTCGGCGCAGACGAGCCGCGCACGAGGCGCCACCGGCGACGCCCCCGACGATGAGCACCCGCTTACGCCCCATGCGTCCCCCCGACCACCGGCAGCGACACGACCGCCGCAGTCATGCTCGATGCAACGAGCAGGTTTCGTTCCACCAGCGCCATCTCACCACGGCCCCGAGATCGGTATGGTGCTCGTGCGTTCCCTCACGGATGGTTTCCGGAGCTCTCGGTGATGCGCAGCGTGCCCGAGATCGTCTGGTTCGCACTGTAGCTGCCGATCCAGACGTCGTACTCGCCCCCCGCCGGGTTGTTGAAGTCGATGGTCGGGTTGACGGTGCCGAAGGAGTCGTCGACGCAATAGAAGTTGCCGTAGGGGTCGTTGACGACCATCGTCGGGTCGCCGTTGGCCCCGGTGAAATAGATGCGGAGGAGGCTCGAGCCGCCGCCGCCGAAGTTGATCCGCAGATCCGGCGCCGAGGTCGCGAAGCCGCTGCAGCTGCCGCCGAGGTAGGCGGTGTTCACGGGGCCGCCCGTCGTCATGCCTACCGAATAGGGATCCGGCGAGAAGCCCGCGGAGAGATTCGCCGTGCCGTAGTTGGGACTCGCCGAGTAGTCGAGTTGATTCGCGGGCGTACTGGTGGGCACCGGAGTCGGAACGTGCCCGCACTCGTTTGGGTAGGTTGCCGTTCCGGGAAGCGTACCCTTGTCGGCGCACCCTTCGTCGCGATTGGTGATGCAGTCGAGGCAGCTGGTGATCTCCCCGAGCGTGCTGATCGCCTTCCCGCATCCGCCGATCGCGGGACAGCTCGTGGCGAAGCCGATCGTGTCGCGCGTCTGGTCGTCGCCGCCCCCGCAGCTCTTGTCGCTGCCGCCGCAGGCTTTGCAGATCGCGGTCGCCTTCGTGAGCGCGGCGGCGGCGATCGCGCTCGCGGCCTTGCCGTCGCCCGGATCCGGACACGGACCGGTCCCCTTCCCCTTGCGCACGGCGTCCCAGCACTTGGCGAGCGCCGTCGATTGCAGGCTCAGAAACTTCAACGACTCCTTCCCGATCGTGAGCTGACACTTCCGGAGCGCCTTCTGCGCCTTCGGATCGGAGGCCTTCAATTGTCCGTAGGCGAGGCCGCTGACTTGCCCGACGGTGGCGTCGGCGAGGCAGGATACGCAGGACGCGATGTCGGCACAGGTGGCGATCGTTCCGCGGCAATAGACGATCGGTCGCTTGATCGGGAACGGATCCGGCAGTGCGAAATACACCCCGGTGAAGAGGCCCGGACACGCGCCGATGTCCCACCCGATCGACGCGAGTGTCTCGTCGTCGGGAGT
Source organism: uncultured delta proteobacterium (assembly GCA_963774015.1). Lineage (GTDB taxonomy): Bacteria > Desulfobacterota > Binatia > UTPRO1 > UTPRO1 > UTPRO1. Next base: position 757,276 of record CAVZDH010000007.1, on the reverse strand, counting down.
GCCGCAGGTCTTGTCCTGACCGCCGCACGCCTTGGCGATGGCCCCGGACAGCTTGCGATGCGCCCTGTCGATAGCCGCGGCCGTCTTCGGCTCGCCCGAGCAGATCGTGTCGCCCGGAAGCCTTCCGGCGACGATCTGCTCCCGGCACCTCTCAAGTGCCTTCTGATCCGCTTTGAGGAACGCGCTCGCCGCGACGGAGATCGTGCCTCGACACTTCGTGACGGGATCGGTGCCCGCCTGGGCTCGGCCATACATACCCACGAGCAAAGCGAGGGCGGCCGCGCTGACCTGCAAGCCTCGGTGCGAACGGCGACACGACATCGTGGGATCCTCTCGCGGGGGCGCTGCGAGCTGCCGCGATTTTGCTAGCATGCCCGATCGACGCCGGGTAGCGCACCGGCGGCCGGCCGAACGCCCGCTCAGCGGTGGGCGTGGAAGCGATCGAAACGCGGATTGCTCGCGAACGTGGCACGCAGGAGCTCCGCCCCGCGCGCGTCCTCGCCGAGAGCGGCGTAGATCCGGGCGGCATGGAAGAGCACGTGGGCCCGCGTCGTCCCGCTGGCAAGGGCCGTATCGATCGCGGCGCGCGCCGCGGGTTGCTCGCCGTTGGCGTGCAGCGCCCAGGCGAGCGCGTCCCAGGCGGCGCTCGTGTGGCGGCGCGCGAGATCCTTGCGCGCCCACACGAGGGCCTCGGCCGGACGCGGGCGGAGGTCGGCGTAGAAGCTCGCGAGATGGTGGTCGTAGCGCGCGTCGCCGCCCGCGGCGGCTCGCAGGTACGCGGCCTCGGCACGATCATACCAGGCATTCGCGTCGGTGCCGCGACCGACGAAGGCCAGGAAGTCGCCGACCTCTTGCCAGAGCTCGGGGCGGGCGACGCGTTCGGCGAGCCGAAGATAGCGGGCGCGCGCGTCGTCGAATCGTCCCAGCGCGGCCTCGACTTCGGCGAGGCGTACCTCCGCGTCGTAGCGACCCGGGTCACGCGCGCCCGCGGCCCGATAGTCGGCCTCCGCCTCGACGACGCGTCCGTGCGCGAAGTGGTGCGCGCCGCGCTGGACCAAGGCCCATGCGAGCGTCGCGGCTGGGGCGTCGTCGCGCTCGCCGGCCGCGATGGCACGCGACCACGCGTCGCGCGCGCCGGCGTCGTCGCCGGTCGCGTCCCGCCACGCCGCCAGGCGCGCGAGCGCAGGCAGACCGGCCGTCGATCGTGCCAACGCTGCGTAGGCGTCTCCCGCGGCGGCGAGGTCGCCGATCTCGAGAAGCGCGTCGCCGAGGACGGCACGCGCATCGGCCGTCGTGGCGTCGATCGCCGTCGCGTGCCGCGCGCTCGCGAGCGCGTCATCGAAGCGATGCTGCGCGATTTCGGTCGCCGCCAACGCCACCAACGCCGGAACGTAGTCCGGACGAAGCGTCAGGGCCTGTCCGGCGGCGGCGGCCGCCGCCGCGTAGACGTCCGGGTCGCCGGTCGCCCGGCCCTTTTCGAGGTAGGCGCCGGCGAGGAGTGTCGGTGTGTAGAAATCCCCCGACCCGCCCGTGCGCTCGCGATAGAAGATGATCGCGCGGTCGGCCCGCGACGGCGCCGATTCGAGCGCCCGCCCCCCGGAAGGAACGACGATCGTCGCAACGAGCGCCGGCACAAAGAGGCCGGCGGCGAGGGACCTCACGCCCAGCCCCTCAGTGCGGGAGGGCGAGATACGGGAAGGACCCCCGGAAGGCTGCGTCGTTGGCGTCGACGCCGTCACTCGCCGCAGGCTCCTGCAGGAGCTCCGCGAGCATCACGTCGACGACGTCGTCCTCGAGCTTCCGACCGTTGAAGTACCCCGATGGCTGCGCGGTATCGATCGGCAGCACGTCGGGGATGAAGAAGTCCGCCAGCGCCGCCGCGTCCGTCGCGCTGTAGTGGGACGCCAGCGTCTGCGTCAGCACCGGCAGGAACGCGTCCTGCTTCGCGAGCGGCGTGGCGTTGAAGACGTTCCGCGCCTGCGGGTCCGATATGAAGAAGGTCGAGACCAGCGGCCGTCCGATGGTGTCGACCGCGCCCTTCTTGGCGCGAGCGCGGGTCGCGATGATCGTCCGCGGCAGCCGCGTGAGCGCGACGGTCGGGACCTCGATCACGAAGGCGCTCACGTTGGTGCCGGCGAAGAAGTCCTTGCCGCCGGCGGCTTGCAGGTGGCCGGTCTTGAACCCGACCAAGTCGAAGAAGAACGGGTCGTCGAAGAGGCCGCTCGTGAACTTGCCGCCGTTCCCGAGATCGAGGTCGCCGCCGACCGGCCCGCGCGCCTGGAACAGGTCGGACCCCCCTTTGGATTTGAGCTTCACGTTCTGTCCGCCGTTCTTCGGCTTGTCGAACTTCACCGTGAAGAGCACGTCGGGCTTGAAGTCGTCGTCGTTGTAGACCTCGACGTTGTACGTCACGCCCGCGCTGAAGGTGTCGGGACTCAGAATGCCCGCGGCGGGATTGGTCGTGACGATGAACACCGTACGGCTCGCGTCCGCGGGCGACTGGAACGCGTAGAAATCCGCGAGGTCGGCGCGGGTGTCGACCTGGAGAATCGGAGCATCGCGATGATCCGACGCGATGCCGTCCCCGACCAGAAGCGCGAGCACCGATCCGAGGCTCGCGAAGACGAACGTACCGAGCATGCGCATGCGCGGTCTCCTTTCGGAAAAACCTGGTCGGCTCGCGCCGATCGTGACAGCGCTAGGGAAGCTCTGCACAGGTAGGTTCCGAGCGAGAAGTGCGAGCCGCCCCGAGCGCAAGGCGCGGGGCGCGACCGCGTATCTGCATGATACGCCGAGCGCCACACGCCGCCGTCGCACGGGGATGGATCGCGCTTCGCAGCCGGGAGCTACCTGTGCAGAGCTTCCCTAACGAGAGAGCGAGGCGGCGGTCAAGACGCCGTCGGCCGAACGCGTCGTGCCGCGCTCGTCTCGACGCGACGAACGCGGGCAGCGACGGAAACGACGCGCACGCGACCGAGGCGCCGGCGGTTGACCAGAAGGGCCCGCCTCCGATACCGGGGCAGGCGATGCATCGTCCGTCGGATCGTCGGCAGCGCTTCATCATGGCGCTCCTGCTCGCGTTCTCCATCGACACGCTGCGACCGGGGATGAATCCGACCGGCCATCATCATGCGGGCGGCGACCTGCCGCACGTGCACCTGGGCGACGTTCCCCGCCCCGCCCCAGGCGGCCGCGGGACACGTTTCGACGCGCGCGATTCGTCGCCCAGCGAGTCGACGAAAGGACCCGGGCTCTCGGCTGCACCGATATCCGATCTTCACTTCCATCTCCTCCGTTCGCTCCAGCTCGTGCACGTCGCGCCGCTGAGGCGGATGCCGACGATTCCGCAGTATCTCCGGACGCACGGCCACGACCTTCCCGTCGCCTGCGGCGCGCCGACGGGTCCCGCGACGGCGCGCGGTCCGCCGCTCCTCGCCCTGTAGCGAGAGATCCTTCCCTCCCGATCTGCCGTCCACGATCGGGACTCGTCGGTCCGGCACGCTTCTTCCGGCAACGGCCGGCCTCTTCCACCCTCGCGGGCGCCACGCTCCACGCGCGTCGCCCACGGTGTCCTCGTCTACGGGAGCACCCCATGCGCCTCGCGCTGAGAATTTACCTCACCCTCGTGGTGGCAATCCCCTGTCTGCCCGCATCCCTCGCGTGCGCAGACGAGGTCTACGACGTCTCGCACCCGAAGCCGACCAGCCCAGCGACGGCCCCCGGAGGCATCGACACTTTTCACCTCCCTGAAACGATCGTCACCGGTCGCCAGGACAGCTTGATCGGCATCGCCGCCGCCGCCTCGGAAGGCACGGTCGGAGAGGATCAGCTCCAGTATCGCACCCTCGCGCGTCCCGGCGAGATCCTCGAGACGGTCCCCGGCCTCATCATCACGCAGCACAGCGGCGGCGGCAAAGCGAATCAATACTTTCTTCGCGGCTTCAACCTCGATCACGGCACCGACTTCGCGACCAGGGTGAACGGCGTCCCCGTGAACCTGCCGACGCACGGCCACGGCCAGGGCTACAGCGACTTGAACTTCATGATCCCCGACCTCATCCGGCGCATCGATTTCCGCAAGGGCGTGTACTACGCCGACCTCGGCGACTTCTCGTCCGCGGGCGGCGCGGACATTCGGTACTACGACGTCCTGCCGCGCGCGATCGTGCTGACCGAAGGCGGCCGCTACGGGTACGTGCGCGAGCTCTTCGCGTCGTCGCCGGCCGTCGGACGCGGACACCTGCTGAACGCACTGGAGGTGTTCCACGAGGACGGACCGTGGACGAAGCCCGACGACTACCAAAAGATCAACGGCGTCTTGCGCTACAGCCAGGGCGACGGCTCGGGCGGCTTCGACGTGACGGCGATGGCCTATGCCGGCAAGTGGAACTCGACGGATCAGATCGCGCGCCGCGCCCTGGGCGAGAGCTTCACGACCCCCTTCGCGAGCACCACCGACCTCGGCCGCTTCGATTCGCTCGATCCGAGCGACGCCGGCAACTCGCAGCGCTACAGCCTTTCCACCGAATGGCACCGCACCGACGACACCTCGGCGACCAATGTGCTGCTCTACGGCTTCTATTACGACCTCGATCTCTTCTCCGACTTCACCTACTTCCTCGGAAGCCCCCAGGGCGATCAGATCGAGCAGACCGACAACCGATGGGTGGGAGGGCTTCGTGCCACCCAGACGTGGTTCGGAAGTCTCGCGGGCCGCGAGATGCAGAACACCGTGGGTCTCGACGTTCGCAGCTACTCGATTCGGAACGGCCTCTTCAACACGGTTCATCGCCACCGCACGGACAAGTACGACTACAGCGACAGCCCCGTCCCGACGATCCGGGCCACCACGCGTCGCGACCAGGTCTGGGAACCTTCGATCGCTCCCTATTTCGAGAACAGAGTGCAGTGGGCCGACAAGCTTCGGAGCGTCGTCGGCGTGCGGCTCGACTATTTCCACGTCGACGACGAGAGCAACCTGACGGCGAACTCCGGGACGGAGGATGCCGTGAAGGTCAGCCCGAAGGGCTCGATCATCGTCGGCCCGTGGGCCGACACCGAGCTCTACCTCAGCGGCGGCATGGGCTTTCACAGCAACGATGGACGCGGGGCGACGCAGCACCGCGACCCCGTGACGGGCGAGGTGGTGCAACCGGACGACCTCCTGGTGCGAACGTATGGGGCCGAAGTCGGGGTGCGGACGACGTGTGTGCCGGGGCTGCAGAGCACGGCCACTTTCTGGTGGCTCAACATCGGGTCGGAGCTCGTCTTCGAAGGGGACGCCGGCTCGACCGCACCGAGCGCGCCGAGTCAACGTTACGGCCTCGAGCTCGCCAACTACTATCAGCCGAACGCGTGGGTGACGCTCGACGCGGACGTCGCCCTCTCGCACGCCGAGTTCACCCGCACGGTCGACGACGAGGACACGAACCTGCACGGGAGCCACATCCCCGAAGCAGTGAAGAGCGTCGTCGCGACCGGCATCGCCCTCCATCAGCCCGGCGACCGGGGCGTATTCAGCGAGCTGCGGCTGCGCTATTTCGGCCCGCGCGACTTGAGCGTCAGCGGCCACCCCGATTCGGGAGCGACCGCGCTCCTGAGCGCGAAGATCGGATACCACCTCGGTGAGCACGTCGCGCTCGCGGCCGAGGTCTTCAACATCCTCGATCGCAAGGACCACGACATCGACTACTACTACCCGTCGTTCATTCCCGGAGTCGATCCCGCCCCCGCCACGGGCGCGGCACCATCGGGCGTGAACGACGTGCACTTCAAGCCCGTCGAGCCCATTGGCTTTCGTGTCGCTCTCACGGTGCGCTTCTGAGGGCCCTCGCGACGATGCGGCCATCGACGCGACTCCCGGCATGGACCATCTCGGTCGGCACGCACGCCGCGCTCGCGGTGGCGATCGTGTTGGGAGTCGGCCGCCACCGCATCGACCCGCCCCCGCCGCTCCAACGTCTCGTCTGGGTGGAGCCGGAAGCACCCCGTGCCGGCCGCGCCGACGGCGGCGCCGTTGCCGTCCCGGACTCGGCCGTTCCACCACCAACAGGAGCGGAGCCGCCGCACGTTCCACCCCCCGAAGCGGCGCCCCATCCGCCGGTCGCCACCAAGCCGCCGGTACCGCCCAAGCATCCCCGCCTCTCCTCCGCCGCGTCCGCACGCGCGCCGGCACCGGTCGCATCCGCTCCAGCGGCCGCTCCGGGGAACCCGCTCGGTACGGGCGGCGCGGCGTCGAATGGTACCGTGGGCGGTCTCGGCGACGCGCCGCTCGCGCTCCGCGACGTGGCCACGCCGCCCGAGCTCGTCGATCGCGTGCTGCCCGAGTATCCGGCGCGGGCGCGAACGCTCAGGATCGAAGGTCAAGTCGTGCTCGAGGTCGTGCTCGATCGCAGCGGCCAAGTCGAGCTGGACTCGATCCACGTCACCCACTCCATCCCCATCCTCGATGCCGCCGCCGTCGCGGCGGTGCGACAATGGCACTTTCGTCCGGCGCGCAACGGCAACGACGCGCCGGTCCGCGTCCGCATGGAGATCCCCGTTCGTTTCGTTCTGCGTTGAAGGAGCCCAGATGAACCTCTCACTTGTCGATCTATGGCACGCGACCGGCGCGCTCGCGCGCGGTGTCGTCTTTCTCCTCACCGGCCTCTCGATCTTGGCCGGCGCCATCGCCGCGGAGAAGTGGCTTCGGCTTCGCCGCGCCGAGCGCGACACCTACGCGTTTCTCGAGGCGTGGCGAGCGACGACGCCGCGCTCGAAGCCCGTCGCGGCGCTGCTCGCACGCCACGCCGATAGTCCCGCCGCACAGCTGGTCACGAGCGTCTCGCAGGCGCTCGACGGCGCGCCGCCGGGTGCGGCGGGCGAGATCCACGATCGCGCTGCGCGACGAAGCGTGATCGCCACGGCCACCGAGCTGCGCCGCGGGCTCGGCGTTCTCGCCACCGTGGGCTCGACGGCCCCATTCATCGGGCTCTTCGGGACCGTCATCGGGATCATCAACGCCTTCCGCGAGATGGGAGCCACCGGTCGCGGCGGCGTCGCTACGGTATCGACCGGCATCGCCGAGGCGCTCGTCACGACCGCATTCGGCATCATGGTGGCCATTCCGGCGGTCTGGCTCTTCAATCATCTGACGCAGCGTATCGCTCGCCTGCTCGCCGCTACCGAGTGCGCCGGAGAAGAGCTCGCGCTCGCACGGCTCGCCGCTCCCCACGACACGTCGATGGCGGGCGGCCACGCCGCCGCCGACGCCTGAGGTCGAGCCGTGGGTCCTGCGCTCTCCGATTCCGACGAGCTCCGCGCCGAGATCAACGTCACGCCCCTCGTGGACGTCGTCCTGGTCTTGCTCGTGATCCTGTTGCTCGTGGCCCCGCTTCTCAAGGAGGAGGTCCCGATCGAGCTGCCGCTCGCGACGCACGCGCTCGAAGAGCACGACGAGGCCACCCCCACGCTTTCCGTCGCCAGCGACGGCAGCGTGTCCTTCGAGGGCACCCCCCTCGCGTCCGACGATCTCGCGGTCCGCCTCGGCGCGATCTACGCCTCCCGTCCGGACAAGACGCTCATGCTCGCCGCCGCACGGACGCTCCCGTACGCTCGGGTCGTCGAGGTGCTGGATGCGTGCCGCGCCGCAGGGATCGAGCGCATCGGCGTCCGAACGGCGCCGCCGCGGGCAACGATACGCTGAGATCACGCCCCCGCCGCCGCCACGGCGGCCGGCGCTCCCGGCCACGGGGCACGGCGAGCGCCGGCTCCGGCCGCGTAGGCACGTGACCGCCCCCCGTGCTACTACCGGCCTCCCCGATCCGGCTCGACCCGATGCACCGCAACGGCCTCCTCCTCGGAACGATCCTCGCGCTCGCGCTCCTCGGCGCGTGGACGGCGCCGGCGCACGCCGCCGACTTCACCGTCGACACGACCGACGACACCGTCGATGTCGCAGCGGGTGACGGCGTCTGCGCCGACGCCGGCGCGCACTGCTCCCTGCGCGCGGCGGTCATGGAAGCGAACGCGCTCGGCGACGCCCGCTCGATCGCGCTTGGGGCGGCGACGTACACGCTCACGATCCCGCCCGCACCACCGCAGATGTTCGAGCCCGTCGACGCCGACGCCGGCGATCTCGACGTCACCGCAGACATCACCATCACCGGAGCGAGCCGCGACACCACCATCATCGACGGCAATCACCTCGCGCGCCTCTTCAAGCTCGACGACCTCTACGATCCCGACACCTTCGCCTTCGTCCGCTCCGGCAAGCTGACGCTCGCGAAGCTGACCCTCCAGAACGGCGTCGGCAACACCAGCTCGACCTTCTTCACCTTCGGCGCGTCGGGCGGCGCGATCCGCGTCCTGCAGCTCACGCAGGGCGGGACGCGGCTCACGTTGAGCGACGTCGCAATCACGGATTGCACGTCGCCGGTCTCCGCTGGCGCCATCCTGACCTTCATGCCCGTGGAGCTCACCGACGTCCTCATGACCGGCAACTCGGCCGTGTCGGCGACGAGCGACGAGCCCCGCGCCGGCGCCCTCTCGCTCGGCATCGGCGCGGCGCCGAGCGTCCTCACCCGCGTCACGATCACCGGCAACTCCGTCAAAAGCACGACCGGCGCCGTCGACGCGCTCGGCGGCGGCATCAACAACGTGTCGACGAGCGTCACCATCGTCGACTCGACGATCAGCGGCAACAGCGCGTCCTCGCCGCGGAACGGCGAAGCCGCCGGGATACTCAACAGCGGCACGCTCGTCCTGAACGACGTCGACCTGCACGACAACCAAGCAACGGGCGGGGCGGCCTTCGCCGGCGGCATCGAGAACGCGGGTGGCACCGTCATCATGAACGGCGGGTCGCTGGTGAACAATTGCGCCGCTGTCGACACGGCGACGTGCACGAGCCGGACGACTGCGTCGGGCGCCGAAGGCGGCGGACTCCTGAACTCCCGCTGCGTTTCCGAGGCCTGCACGCCGCTCGGCGTCGGCGTCGTCACCATGAACGGCGTCCTGGCGCAGCAGAACTTCGCTGAGACCAACGGCGGCGTGATCTCGAACCACAACGGCGGCACCGTCACGCTGAACGGCGTCCGCTTCTTCACCAACAAGGCGGGCTCGGGCGGCGCGATCTACAACCAGGACAGCGCCAGCACCGTGTCGCTCACCGGCTCGACCATCGACGCCAACTTCGCGGTCGACCAGGGCGGCGGGATCTACAACGGCGGCCACCTGAACGTCGGCTACAGCACGATCAGCAACAACACCTCCCTCCTGAGCGACGGCGGTGGCATCGAATCGTGCTTCGGCGTGTCACTGACGATGACCAACTCGACCGTGAGCGGCAACGCCGCCGGCACCGATCGCTTCGGCGGCGGTCTCTGCATCACCAACAGCACCACCGATCTCTCCTTCGTGACGATCGCCGGCAACTCGGCGTTCCGCGGCGGCGGCATCTACACCAACACGTCCGGCCAGGGGACGAAGAACCTAAAGGGCGTGCTCGTCGCCGACAACAGCGCCCCGACCGGTCCCGACTGCGACGCCGGGACGGCCCTCACCTCGCTCGGGTTCAACCTCATCGAGGACGCAACGACCTGTGGCATCGTGCCGACGACCGGCGATCAGTTCGGTACGAGCGCCATGCCGATCGACCCCGCGCTCGGCCCCCTGCAGGACAACGGCGGCGCGAGTGACACGCAGCTTCCCGGCAACGGCAGCGTCGCCGTGAACGAGGTGCCCCTCGCGAGCTGCACCGACACGAGCGGCGCCCCCGTCACGAACGACCAGCGCGGGTTCACCCGACCCGAGGGGGTTCAGTGCGACGTCGGTGCGCTCGAGCGCGATGCCGTCGAGCCACCGCCGACTCCGACCCCGACGACAACCGCGACGCCGCCGCCGACCCCCACCGCGACGCCGACGCCCCATCCCGGCGGCATCGACGCGTACCACTGCTACGGCACCCGCTCGACCAAGGGCAGTCCGAAGCTTGCGCCGATCACCGACGTGGACGCGGTCGATCCCCTCGAGAACGTGCTGCTCGTGGTGCAGAAGCCGCGCGCGCTCTGCGCCCCGGTCGATCCCGCCAACGACGCGACCGCACTCGAGCAATACAAGATCAAGCTCGTGAAGGGACAGCCGAAGCACACCAAGCGTAGGGACGTCCACATCGACAACGCGCTCGGCACGTTCCGGCTTGATACCGTCAAGGCCGACACGCTCCTCGTCCCGACGGCGACGAACCTCTCGAGCGCACCCCCCGCGCCCGACCCCGGCCTCCACCCCGTCGATCACTACCAGTGCTACAAGGTGAAGACCGCCAAAGGCACGCCGAAGTTCCCCCGTGGGCTCGAGGTGACGGCGGGCGACGCCTTCGCGGGCACCGCCCGCTATCTCGTGAAGAAGCCGCGCCTGCTCTGCGCGCCGGCCACCGTGAACGCTGTCGCAGCACAACACGCCGAGTACCAGCTCTGCTACACCGTGAAACTCGCCAAGAGCCGCTGCAGCGACGTCGCGCCGACGCATGCCGGCGCGTCCTGCAAGAGCGAGCTCGACTGCGGCGGGACGAAGAAGGTCACCACCTACTGTCAGCGGCAGCCGAAGGCTGCACCGACGTCCGGCGTCTTCACCGCCAATCGGTTCGACACGGGACGTCGGCTCGACGTGCGGAAGGCCGCGGAGCTCTGTCTGCCGTCCGTGCGCGTACCCTAGGGAACCTCTGCACAGGTGGCTCCCGGCGGACAGCGAGCCGTCCGGCTCCCTGGACAGGACAGGCGCGGCGATCGATAACGAGCGGCCGTGGCGCTCGCACCGGTCGACCTCACGGGACGACGGCTCTTGATCACGGGACCCACCGGGCAGGTGGCGCTCCCCGTGGTGGCGGCGTACGCGCGGCGGGCCGAGGTGTTCGCCCTCGCCCGCTTCATGCGCGAGGAAGACGTCGCGCAGATGCGCGCCTTCGGTGCGGTGCCGATCAAGGCGGACCTGACCGAGCCCGCGAGCTTGCGCCAGGTACCGGCGGACGTCGACTACGTGCTGAATTTCGCCGTCGCCAAGAGCGGCAGATGGGCGGTCGACCTGCAGGCGAACGCCGAGGGCATCGGAGACCTCATGATGCAGCTGCCGCACGCCAAGGCCGTCGTCCATTTCTCCTCGGCCGCGGTGTACGCCTACGGCGGGGACACGCCGCGGCGCGAGGACGCCCCCCTCGGCGACAACCACCGCTCGCTGTTTCCGACCTACAGCATCAGCAAGATCGCCGCGGAAACGGTGGTGCGCTTGTGTGCGCGACGCCTCGGAGTGCCGGCGACCATCGCGCGGCTGAGCGTACCGTACGGCGACAATGGCGGCTGGCCCTTCTACCACCTCATCATGATGCGCCAGGGCGTGCCCATCACGGTCCACCCGGAGCGCCCGAATCGGTACAACCTCCTGCACGTGGACGACTACCTCGAGAAGATTCCGCGCCTGCTCGCGGCCGCGTCCACGGATACGACGACGGTGAACTTCGGCGGCTCCGAATCCACCAGCATCGAGGAGTGGTGCGGCCATCTGCAGGAGCTGACCGGCCTGGTGCCGACCTTTCGGGACGATACCGAGGCGTTCGGCAGCCTGTGTCTCGACCCGCAACGCATGCACGCCTTGATCGGACCGACCTCCGTCGACTGGCGTGACGGCCTCTTGCGCATGGTGCGTCACCTGGCGGCGGACACGCTCAAGCCGGAGTACCGCGACTAAGCCGCGCTCCGCTCGCGGCCGGACGGCTGCCGGACCGAGCGCGCGCGACTACGAGGTGCGGCCGGTCCGCAGGAGCCTCGCGGTGATGTCGCTCATGAGCTCGATCGTCTGTCGGCGGGGCAGACTCGCCAAGAGCTGCGCGCTCTGTCGATTGGTGTCCCCGGGAATCAGCGTCGGCTCGACACCCAGCGCGGCCAGCGCCTCGGTGACCACCTGCGCCGGCTCCATCACGTGCGGCCCCGGCCCGCGCAGCTCCGGCGGCTGGGAGGACTGCCAGCCCGGCGTGCGCGTCGAGCCCGGCTGCACCGCGAGCACGTCGACCCCGTCGCCGCGGAGCTCCGCCCAGAGCGCGTCGGCGAATACGAGGTCGAACGCCTTGGTCGCCGCGTAGACCGTCAGCTGCGCCGAGCCGAAGCTTCCCGCCATCGACGACATGAGGACCACACCGCCGCGTCTCCGCGCCACCATGGCGGGAGCCAGTGCGTGGACGAGGAGGAGCGGTGCACGGCAATTGACGTCGAGCATCGCCTGCACGTTGGCCGTCGAAATCTCGAGGAAGGGCGACACGGTACCGATCGCCGCGTTGTAGACGAGGAGCCCGATCTGGAGGTCCTGGGTTGCCCCGACGACCGCATCGGCGACGTCGGCGCGCGCCAGGTCGAGCACGAGCGTTCGCACCTCCACACCGCTCGCCTCGCGAATGGCCTCGGCCGTCGCCGCGAGCGGACCTGCATCGCGATCGACCAGGACCAGCGCGAGCCCGCGCGCCGCGATCTGCCGCGCGTACTCAGCGCCGAGACCCACGGCCGCCCCGGCAACGAGCGCCCACGGACCGTAGCGGGCGGCGAAATCTTCGGTGCTCATGGGCCGGGCTTCTTATGTCAGGACGCATCGAGTTGCGAGGACGGCGTCCGAGATCGTTCGGCCACGGCGCGACGCCACGGCAAGCACGTCCGCCGCCGCCCGAAGGCGACGGCGGACGCGCAGCGCCGTGCGTGCTAGGCGCGGCTCATTCGCAGAGCCCGGGGAACGTCGCAGCCGCTCCGGGCGGGAACGTCAACGCCGGCGCGATCGACGGGTGACAGGTGCTGCACTTCGGCCCCGGAACCTCGTGGAAATCCGGCCGGCAGAGACAGCAGGCGCATTGCGTGGCGCAATCCGCGCTGCTCGCCCCGAAGGTAGTGCCCGTATCGCACTCCTCGCCTGCCTCCTTCACTCCGTTGCCGCAGGTCGGTCCAGACGCGGTCGCCTGGGGCGAGGGAGTGACCGTCTTTTTGGGCGTCGGGGTCTTCGTCGGACCGCCGGGCGTGCTGGTTTGACCGGGCAACGAGGTCGGGGTCTCGTCCACGATCGGGGTCTCGGTCTCCTCCACGATCGGGGTCTCGGTCGGCACCTCCGTCTCCGTCGCCGTCGGCGTCGCGACCACGGGCGTCGGCGCACCGGTCGGCGTCAGGATCGGCGTTGCGGTACGACCCGGATGGACGTTGTCGTTCACGTTGACGTTCACGTCGTCGCCGCACCCCGCGACGAGAACCGCGCCCAGCATCACCATCCCGAAAGCTCGCAGCCCCATCTTCATACGCTCACCTCGTTCGTCGGATGCTGCGCGTCGTCGCCATGACGGCGACGACGCGCTGGAGATAGGAAGGGATTCGCCCTATTCGACGTTGCACTCGGAGGGATACGTGCCGAGACCGAGCGCACCGGCCCGGTCGGCGCAGCCGGCCTTGAAGCGGGTCACGCACGTGACGCACCCGACCAGGCTCTGCAGGTCGGTGACCGCGCCGCTGCACGACGTGATGAAGCCCGGGAAGTCGACGTCCATGCACGTCGCCGGGAAGCCGATCTCCATCGGGGTGAAGTCGGCATTGTCGCCGTCGCCACCGGGCTGCTTGTCCTTGCCGCCACAGGCACCGTTGATGGACTTCGTGAGCTTCACGGCGGCCTTGCTGATGCCGTCCCCGGCCTTCACGTCGGGGCAGTCGTTGATCTTCCCCTTGTTCTTTCCGTCCCAGCACTTCTGGAGCGCCTTCGACTGTGCGGCGAGGAACGTCGCCCCTGCCTTGCCGATCACGGCCTGACACTTGTTGAGCGCCTTCTCCCGCTTGTCCTTGCTCTTCGGATCGGTCGGTTGCAGCGCATCGTAGTAGAGACCGATCGCTTGATCCACGGCGACGTCGCCGATGCACGAGACGCATGTCGCAATACCGTTACAGTCGTCGATGGCGTTCGAGCAACCCTTGCCTTCGAGGTCCGGACACGGCCCCGACCACCCGACGACGCCGAGCGGCACGTCGTCGCCGCCGCTACCGCAGGTCTTGTCCTTGCCGCCGCAGGCCTTGGCGATGCCGCCGGCAAGCTTGGCTTGGGCCTTCGCGATCGAGTCCGAGGCCTTCTGGTCGGGACACGGCCCCGCCAGCTTGTGCTTCACGACCCCGTCCTCGCACTTTTGCAGCGCCTTGGTGCGCGCTTGCACGAAGGCCGCAGCGTTCTTGACGATCGCGGCCTGACACTTGGACGAGTCCTTGTTCGGCGTCGCGACCGGCGTCGGGGTCTCGGTCACCGTCGGGGTCGCGGTCTCGGTCGGCGTCGGCGTCACCGTCGGCGTCGGCGTCGGACAGTTCGGGTCCGCGAGGTCGTAGAGCAGGTTACCGTCGTTGTCCAAGCCCTCGGTCGTGCCGTCGAAATCCTCCTCGCCGTTCGGATTGCAGCTGTTGGTCGGCTTCAAGGGATGCGCGGCATCGGGCGTGAAGTAGTACGGCGGCAGAACGCTCTCGCCGACCGGCGTGAAGTTGGCCGGAACCGCGTCGCTGTGGCAGCCGCTGCAGACGGTGATGCCGGCACGCTGGTGGTGCTGACGCAGCCCCGCGCCGTCACCGCACGGGCCCGTGCTCTGCGAGTCGACGCAGTCGGTGGGTACCGTCCCGCGGTCTTCCTGACGCCCGTGACAGCCGACGCAGGCGATCGGATCGTACAGAACGGTGGAGCAGGTCCCGCCGGGACATTGGCTGTCGGCCTTGCAGTTCGCCCCTGCATTCGTCCCGCTGGCGCAGGTCAGAATGCCGTTGGATTGGTTGATGACGACGGGGGTCTTGCTGCTCCCGGAGTGGCAGATGTCGCACCGAAACGTGTCGGAGCCGCTCGACGGAATGGCGCCGAGCATGCTGGCGCGGTGGACGTCGTGCAGCGACCGCGCGCACGCCCCACTCGGACACTCGCTGGTCGCGCTGCACGCGACGCCGTTGTTGCTGCCGCCGTCGCAGTGCCCCCAGCTCAAGCAGGTGCCGCCCGGACACTCGCTCGCGGCGGTACAGAGCGCACCGTGATTGGTACCGCCCTGGCAGCGCTGGTACGGGCTCGCCGAGAAGGCCCCGTGACAGCTCTGGCAGTCGTCGACGCCCGGGTCCGCCGTGTTCCTGTAGGTAGGGTACGCCCTCGCCGCGGACGACCAGATCCCGAGGCACGCCACCGCCGCGGCGAGGACCAGACAACGCTTCGTCGACACCCGCATGATTCTCCCCTTCACGGACGGACGAGGCCCGTGAGATCACCGCCCAGGTCCTCGATCGAGTCGTAGAGAACCTGCACGATGTACTTGTTGTTGTGGGCCCAAGCGCCCGGCTCTTTTTGCGAGTACTGGTAGTTGTAGGTCGCGCGCAGCGTCTTGCTGTCGAACTTCATGGCCGTGGTTTCGCCGGCGTCGACCACGCCGTTCTTGTTGGTGTCCTTGAAGAAGTACGGGTACGCGGCGCCACTGTAGGCGACGTAGCTCGCGCCCGTCGGCGGCATCGCGTCGTCGGCGGCCGCGGCGCAGTAGCTTTGGATCGCGGCCAACAGCCGCGCCGCGAACACCGCGACCTCGGCCTTCGGCTTGGTGTCGGGGTCGCTGTCCCAGTTGTCCTCGGGGCGATCGGCGGGCGTGAGCTCGTCGATCGTCACGCTGCCGTGGCACTCCTGACAGGTCTGCGTGACCTTGGGCTCGAAGCTATGGTCGCCCTCCTGCAAGTGGCAGAACTGGCAGCGGGCCTTCTCATCGGCCGGTTGCGGGTACGCGCCCCCGTACGCAACCCCGTGGTTCCAGGGCGGCGCGTAGGTTTTGCCGGTGTATTGATAAGCGACCGCGGCGCGATTGCCGTATTGCGTCGCCCCCGCCGACAGGTAGTGCACGTTCCGGAAGCTCAGCGTGAAGGTCGAGACCGGGCTCGCGTTCGCGGCATCGACCGTGAGCGTCGACTCGCGACCCTGGTGGCAGGTCATGCAGAGGTAGGAGTCGTCCTGGGCGGCCGTACCTTCGGCGCCGTTCTGGATGGTGACGTTCCCAATCTGCGTCGACGTGGCGGTCGACGGGTACGTGAAGACGACCGATGCCACGTAGCGGCGCGCGGGCGTCTGACCGTTCAGCGGCGAGAACGACGTGCCCGTCTCGTGACAGCTCTCGCAGGTCATCCCGCTCGAGAGCGCGGCGGGAATCGTCTGGTCGATGCCGTACTTCACGCGGAAGAGGAAGCCCTCGACCGAGTGGCAGCGCGAGCAGGACGGGTCGACGAGATGATCCGTGTCCTCGTCCCAGTGCCGGTAGACCTCGGCCGACGTATCGAAGTGACCGCTGTCGTTGCGGACGAGATTGCCGAACCCGGGAACCGCCACGACCGAGTCGAGGTCGGCGATCGCGTCGTAGAGCACTTCGATCAGGTACTTCGCGTTGTGCGCGAAGGCCCCGGGATCCTTCTGGGCGTACTGGTAATCGTACGCCGCCCGCAGGAGCCGGGCGGTCCAGGCGGTGTACCCCGTCGTCTCGCCGGCATCGACGACGCCGTTGTCGTTACTGTCGACGAAGAAGTACGGATAGGCGGCCGGCGAGTAGGCGATCGGCGTCGCGGGTACGTCCGCCCCGTTGCCGTCCGTCTTCGGGGTGTTCGCGTAGGCGCGGATCGCGGCGAGGAGCACGTCCTCGAGGCCGGTCAGCTCGGCGTACACGCCTTCGGTCGTGTTGCCGTCACCGTCGAAGTCGTTGATCGTCCCCGCCATCCGTACCTGGTGCAGATTGTCGATCGCCGCCTCGTACTCTTCGGTAGTGGTCGGCGCGGCGGAGACGATCGGGTCGCCATTGGCGTTCACGTGACAGGTCGCGCATTCCGTGACCCGCACCTTCAGCGAATGCTGATCGTGGCACTCGAAGCAGACGTCCTTCGAGGCGACGTGCGCGAACTTGCGGTCGTAGGCCCGCCGCGGCGTCAGACCCGTGACCGGGTCGACGGGCAATCCCGTCTTCGCGGGATCGGCGTACTCGTAGGCGGTCTCCGCCTCGCGACCGTACAGGCTCCCGGCCGCCGCGAAGTAGTGGACGTTGATGAAGCCGACCGACGAGCTCACCGTGTCGTCGGTCGTGATCTTGTTGCTGGTGTAGGCGTCGGAGATCTTCTTCTCGACGCTGACGGTCGACTCGCGGCCCTGGTGGCACAGCATGCAGCGCGACTCGTCACCCAGTCCCGTGATCGTCTGGCCCGAGGGGAACGTCACCTCGGTGAGATGCGCCGTCACGTCGTTGTGGCACGCATCGCAATTCACCGTCGTCCCGACCGGCCACGGCCCGGAAGCGACTTGCCCCTGTCCCGGCGACGGGGCCGGGTCGTTCAGGTTCGAGGTGGGCGCGACCTCGGGTGGATCCGTGAGGGGATTCGCGAGCACGCCGAGGAAGTCCTGGTAGCCGAGCCCGCTGTGGCATTTTGCGCAGCTCTTCGGAACGACCGCCGGGCTGTCGTTGTTCCAATGCATGAACGGCTCGGACGTCAAATCCGCGTGGGCCGACCCCAGCCAGGCGGTCCGAATGTTCGTCGCCGTGCCGAGCGAGGGCTCCACTGCCTCGAATGCGTAGCGCGTCCGGCCCTTCGGGTATTGCACCTTGACCTGCAGATCGATCTTGCCGCCGTTCCCGCCCGCGACCGCGAGCGTGAAAAGTCCGGTGGCGGCGATCGGAATCTTCTTGAGCGCGGTTGGGCTCACCGCGCCGAGGTCGACGGCACCTTGGGGGCCGGAGAACGATGCGAAGCTCGGCGTACCGGTGCTGCCGGAGGATTTCTTCACCTTGGCGCTCAGCAGCGCGCCGGCCGGCAGACCGATCTGAAAGGAAAAATTGCCCGTCGGCGGTGTGTCGAGGCCTTTGCCCCCGTAGCTGCTCGGGTACTTGGCGGAGGTCTTCAGGTTGTAGCGACCGACACCGCCGGTCGTCTGAACCTCGATCGTGTGGCGCCCGCGCGCAGCGAGCGGCAGCTTCTTGATTGCCCTTGCCTTCGCAAACCCCGCCGTATCGATCGGCTGCATCTCCGGGTCCAGGACGTGCACACTGAGAACCTCCCCGGGGGCCGCCTTCCACGACAAGGTGAGGATCGTCCCGTCCGGGGCGTAGAATGTATAATCGTGCATCTCGGTTCCCGGCTCGGCGGCGAAATCCGCGCTCGCCTGGTCACCCGGAACGATCTGCTGCATCCCATCCCATGCCGCGTGCACCGGGCGGACGATGAAAAGCGCCCCGGCAACGACGACGGCGACAACGAGAGAGCGCCTGCGCGTCTCGATGATCGGATCCATGATCGCGATTCCTTTCGGCTTCGTGGGACGGGGCACCCTCGCCTTCCCTCCCAACGTTCCCCCTAGGCGTCCGCGACCTCGCACTTTGCCAGGAGATCGCGACGACTGGTCAGGCACTTCCTAGCAGCCACCTGGCCGCTCGCTTCAGCGGGAAAGCATGATCCATGCCCGCTTTTCGATCCCCGTGCTTCTGGCCGAACACCCTCGGGACTTCGCGCGCGTGAGAACAATTTCGGCGACTCGTCGCGCGAATGGGAACGAAAAACAAATGCTCGCGAAAATCCGCCGCCCCCGGGGAACGCTTAGCCCTCGGCTGGTACACGCAGAGGGGGTCCTCTCCGAGGGGATCCCCCGTGGCGGCGAAGGCGCGCCCTCGTGAGCCACCGCAGACTTCGCGGTACGCGCATACACCGCACCGGCCCCCGAATCCGTCGGGACGGCGGAGGTCGCGCATCAGCGGCGACTCGCGATAGAGCGTGAGGGCGTCGCTCTCGCGGACGTTGCCGACGATCGTCGGCAGGAAGCCCGACGGCATCACGTCCCCGCGATACGAGACGAAGAGAATGCCGTTGCCGTCGCGCATCCCGGCACCGGGAATCGGTGCGTCGGGCGGAAGACCGCGGAGCGAGAGCAGCACCCGCCGGTACATCGGGGCCTCGGTCGCCGCCACGACGAAGCCCGAGCTGCGGCCGAGACGACATACCCACTGCAGAAGCTCTTCGGCCTGGCCGGGCTCGATCTGCGGCAGCACCGAGCCGCGTCCCGTCGTCACCAGAAAGAACAGGCTCCAGCGCTTGGCTCGCATCGTGCCCACCACGTCGTGAATCGCGGGCATGTCGGCGAGGGTGTCGGCGGTGACGAGCGTGTTCACCTGCAGAGGGATGCCGGCTTCGGCGATGTGGGCGGCCGCCGCCATCGTCATCTCGTAGCAGCCCGAGATGCCGCGAAGATCGTCGTGGCGCTCCGGGGTGCTGCCGTCGAGGCTGAGCGACATGGCGCCGACGCCGCGTGCCCCGAGCTGCAAGATGACCTCGCGCGTGAGCTTCCGCGTCGCGCTCGGCGCCACGTCGACGTGGAGCTCGAGGCTGCGCGCGTAGTCGAGGATCTCCCAGAAGTCGGGCCGCTCCAAAGGATCCCCGCCGGTGAGGATCACGGCGGGGGTCGGCCTGGCGCTCGCGAGAGACCGCAGCACTCCGAATGCCTCTTCGGTGCCGAGCTCGTCGGGCAGACGCTGGTGAAGAGCTTCGGCCCGGCAGTGCTTACACGCCAGGCCGCAGGCCCGGGTCAGCTCCCAATAGACGCGCCGAGGCGCCATCGCGAAATCGTTCACTGAATGACCGGCGAAGCACGATTCATGCCCCGTCGCCCGCCCTGCTGCTCTGGTGCCCGCGTGGACCGCGTATTCCCGCTCGCGAGAAAGGCGGCTCGCTCAACCCATGCGGTGAAGCGCGCAGAGCTTGTTGCCGGACGGATCCCGCAGATACGCGAGATACATCTTCCCGATGCCGCTCTCGCGCACGCCCGGAGGATCCTCGCAGGTCGTACCGCCGTTGGCGACGCCGGCCGCATGCCAGGCATTCACGGTGTCCGGATCGGCGACGGTGAACCCGACCGTCCCGCCGTTGGCGGCGGTGGCCGGAGCACCGTTGATCGGCTTCGTGACGGCGAAGACCCCGGTCGGCGAAAGATAGAAGAGACGTCCCTTCTCGTCTGTGACGCCAGCCGAAATGCCGAGCGTGCCGAGCACGGCGTCGTAGAACTTCCTGGATGCATCGAGGTCGTTGGCGCCGACCATCACGTGGCTGAACATCGCGTCTCTCCTCCTCGTCGACGGCAAGTGGAATTGCGGGACCGGTCACTGGGTTGCGAAGTAGCGTAGAGCAGGACGGGCGTCGTCGTTCAACCCTCGTAGGCCATTGGCGCAAATCGTCGGACGCGAGCGGCTTCGGGCCCGCGACGCGGCGTTGCTCAGAGCAGCCCCTGGGCGCGATACCAACGTACCGTGTCGCGAATCCCCTCCCGCAGCGCGATGCGCGGCTCGAAGCCGAGATCGCGCCGGGCGCGCCCGATCGAGTACGTGCGCTCGGCCAAGAAGAACTCGCAACGATCGAAAAAGCCGGGCATCGACGTCTCGGGGTTCCGACGCTTCCGGTAGAGACGGCCGGCCAGGATCACCGGTGCGGCCGGCAGCCGGATCGCGCGCAACCGAACACCGCACTCGGCGGCGATCATGACGAGCAATTCGCCGACCGTGGGCTGTTCGGCGCCACCGAGAATGAAGCATTCACCGCGCGCGGGCCGGCGCGCGCCGCAACGGGCGAGCCCGGCGACCACGTCGTCGACGTGGCCGAGCTGGCAGCGGGGCCGGCCCTGCCCGAGCATCACGAGCCGGCCGCGGGCGATGTCACGAAAGAGCCGGACGCCGCGCACGTCGCCGGGACCGTAGAGCGCGGTGGGACGCGCGATCACCGCCGAAAGACCGTGGTCGCGAACCAGGCCCTGGACGACTCGCTCGGCCGCGAGCTTCGTGACGCCATACACGTTCCGGGGACGCAGCGGTGCGTCCTCGTCCGCCGGCGTCGCGGCGGGCACCCCGAACACCGACACCGTGCTACAGTGCACGAGATGTCGGACTCCGAGATCGAGAGCGGCGCGCCCGACGTTCGCGGTGCCTTCCACGTTGGCCGCGTAGTAGTCGGCCGGATCCCGGCTCCTTCCCGGCACCAATCCCGCGAGGTGGTACACGAGCTCGCAATCCCGCAGGAGCGCCCGCACCGCCGCGAGATCGCGTACATCACCGCGTGCGATCTCTGCGCCCCCCGCGCTCAGGGGCTCCGCATCGTCGCCGGCGAGCGCGAGCGCCCGCACGTCGTCCCCCCGAGCGCGGAGACACGCGACCAGCCTTGCGCCGACGAAGCCCGTCGCGCCCGTCACCGCGACCTTCATCGAGCGTGATACGCGTCGGCCTCGATCTGACGGCGCTGCTTCCCGAGGCGACCGGTGTCGACGTGGCGCTGCGCGGTCTCGTGCGGGCGCTCGCGTCCGTCGATCGCGACACGCGTTACAGCCTCTTCGTGAACCGCGAGGACGCGGCGCTGTTCGCCGGCACGTTGCCATCCAACTTCGTCGTGGCAGCGCCGTCCCGGCGGCCCCGTGCGGCGCGCCTCGCATTCCAGCAGGTGCTCTTGCCGCTCTACGCCACCGCCCTCCGTCTCGACGTCGTCCATTCGCCGTCCTTCATCCTTCCCATGATCCGGGGCCGGGCACGCCATCTCCTCACGATTCACGACATGACCTCGTTCTCGCTTCCCGACTACCACATTCCGTTGCGGCGGAGCCCCGCCTATCGCCGCGCCGTCCTCGCCAGCATTCGGCGGGCCGATCTCGTGACCGTTCCCTCGACATTCGTGCGCCGCGATCTGATGAGCCGCGTACCGAACGTCCCCGCAGAGCGCGTGCGCGTCGTCGGCTGGGGAATCGGCGACGAGTTCCGTCCGCGCCCGCACGCCGAAGCGCGGGCAGCGCTGGAGCATCTCGGACTGCCGTGGCCCTACGTGCTCTACGTCGGGGCCGTGCAGCCGCGAAAGAATCTCCCCCTTCTGCTCGAGGCGTATCGACGACTGATCGCCACCCGCACCGTCGACGAGCACCTCGTGATCGCGGGTCCGCTGGCGTGGGACCTCGATGCCGTTCTTCCCGGCCTCGACGACCCGACGCTTCGCACGCGGGTCCATCGGACGGGCTACGTCAGCGCCCGCGACCTACCATGGCTCTACGCCGGCGCGCGCCTCTTCGTGTACCCCTCCTTCGAGGAGGGCTTCGGCTTCCCACCGCTGGAGGCGATGGCCTGCGGTGTGCCGACGGTGTCGTCGCAAGGCTCCTCGCTGGTCGAAAACCTGGACGGGGCCGCGGAGCTGGTGCCACCCGACGCCCCGGACGCCTTGGAGGCGGCGATGCACCGCTTGCTCGTCGACGAGGACGAGCGGCACCGGCGCATCGCGCTCGGGATCGCGCGCGCCGCGCGCTTTCGCTGGGACGAGACGGCGCGGCGGTTGCGCGACTGCTACTACGAGCTCGCCGGCCACCGTCGCTGAGCATCCGTCAGTTCACGTGCTCGGGGCTGTCACTCGGTCCCGCGACGTAGCCGAGCATCTCGCCCGCAGCATGGCAGCACAGCAGCCACGTCAGGATCGGTAGGCCGACCAGGATGGAGCCCCGGAAACGACGCTTCGGCAGGATGCCAGCCAACGTCCGAGTCAACATGACCGGCGGCAGGACGAGGCATGCCAGCGCTCGCACCGTTCGCAGCCACGGCGCCATGTGCGCGGCGCGAAAAGCCGCGATCGATCGGCCGTTGTGGAAGTGGCCGGCCATGTGGCCCAGCAGACTCAATTCCTGCACGTGGAAGACCACCATACGATCCTCGGTGCGCAGGGTGGCTCCGCGGGCACGCAGCTCCTCGTGGAACGTGTGCACCATGAAGCCCAGCGGCTGCGACCCACACGGCAGCACGGCGCGCTTGTAGGAGACGTTTGCCTGCTGGGAGATCGTCCGGCTCCGCCCGACGCGGATCGGCGCCAGGAAGGGACCATTGGCGATCAGGAAGCCGATGCGGTCGCCGAGCGTGCGCGTCGCGCCGTTCTCCACCACGCCGCCGATCGCCGCTGCCTCGGGGTGCTCCGCGTGCGCTGCCAGAACGCGGCGACACCAGTCGGCCTCCACGTACGCGTGATCCTCCGTGATGGCGACGATCGGTGCGCGGCATGCTGCCAACGCGATCGCGCGCAAGCGGAAGATCGACGCCTCCGGCTCCTGGATCCAACGCGCCACCGGGTAGCGCAGCGCCGCGTCGGGCGGGATGGCGCTCGGGGTCGAGGTCACGACCACGATCTCGCCGCCGGCCGACGCCGTTTGCCCGTGCAGCGCATCGAGCGCACGCTGCAAGACCGGCCATGGGTCTTTCGTGCACAACACGATGGAAATCGCGGGCGTGTCGGCACCGGTCGCGCTCATGAGCGGGCAATGATGGGCCCTCGTCCGCCGGGCCGCAATCCGTCGTCGAATGCGGCGCCGGACCGACTACGACGACGCTGCTGCCATCGGGCTGTCCACGATTCGCAGCCGCGGCAGCAGACCCAGCTTCCGCATGGTCCCTTGGAACGACGCGAAGACCAGTGGCTTTTGCGCGAACTTCGCGGCCAAGGCATAGCTGCGCATCAAGTCCGTCTCTCGGGTCGAGCCCGTGAGAACGACGACCGGGAGGTTCTTCGTCCGCAGGTCACCGCGCACACGGCGTAGAACGTTGGCACCGTCGATGTCCGGAATGCCCAGATCGAGGAGCATCACCAGCGGCTGTATGCCGACGTCGCGACCGGTGCAGGATCCCGTCGCGAAGAGGTAGTCGAGCGCCTCGACACCGCTCTTCGCAACCACCACCTCGTTCGCGACCCCGTGCGTTCGCAGCTCCCGCAGCGTCAGCTCTCGATCGGCGATGGTGTCCTCGACGAGCAGGATCACGTCGCGTTCTCGGTCGTCGGCCATGTGCCGCGTTGTTATCCGGCACGCGCACCACGCGGCTACTCCGGGTTTCCCTGATACGATTTGCCCTGGGACAACGCACGTCACATGCAGGTGTCCCCTCCGAGCTCGAGCGAACGGTGAAACTCGCCCCCTGCACTCCCGAGCGTCCGGCAGATCCTTCGTACGCGGCCGCCGTGCTCCCCGAGCCTGGATCAGCTCTCGCAGCGCCGGGTCAAAGGTCGCTACGGCGGCGGCTTCGTCTTCCCCAACGACCTCGACAAGCTGGGCGTGCCTGCCGAGAAGAAGGGGTCAGCGTGCGGGCGAGACTTCGAACCTCCACGCGCCCCGAGACCGACGTATCTACTCCCTACAGGCTCTCGCGTCCCGCCGGCCAGGCCGGCTTGACCAGTGTGGCATTCCAACGTTGCCAATCTTCACTCAGCTCTCGGACCTTGTCCGGGTGCGCTGCGGCCAGGTCGTTCGTCTCTCCGATGTCATGGGCCAAGTCGAAGAGCTCCGCACCCGAAAGGTCCTTCAACGTGGCGGGGTCCGTGTTGTTGGATCGCGGGTCGGGCATTTTGACCAGCTTCCAATCGCCCTTTCGGATCGCCATCATTCCGCCGAATCGCCAATAGAGCGTTTCGTGCGGGCGTTCCGAGGCGCTGTCCTTGAGGAACGGGAGCAGATTCACACCGTCGAGCTTCCATTCCGGCTTCACGGTCACACCAGCCGCCGCGAGCGCCGTCGGAAGCACGTCGAGCTGGATGATCGGTCGAGAGTCGAGCTTGCCTTCGTCCAGATGGCCCTTCCAGCGGATGAAGAAGGGCACGCGGATCCCGCCCTCCCACAGCTGTCGCTTCGAGCCACGCAGCGGGGCGTTGCTTGAGCCGTTGACGCCTGTGCCCCACACCGTTGGTCCACCGTTGTCGTTCAGAAAAATCACGAGCGTGTTGTCCTCGAGTCCCTCCTTGCGCAGGGCCGCAAGCGTCCTGCCGACGGCGTCGTCCATGGCGGAGACCATCGCGGCATAGAGTCGGCGTTGCGGGTCGGCGATCTGCGTGAATCGCATGAGATACTTTTCGGTCGCTTGCAACGGAAAATGCGGGGCACTGAAGGAGAGATACAGGAAAAATGGGTGCTCCTTCTGGCGCGTGATGAAGGCCGACGGCGCGGTCGGCAAGCTCGTCGGTGAGGTAGGCCGTGTGCGTGACTGGGGTCCTGCCGTCGAGGATCGGATCGGTCCGCGGACCGACGTCGAGATATGAGTGCTGACCGCTCAAGAACCCGAAGAACTCGTCGAAGCCGCGCACCAGGGGATAGAAGCGCTCTGCGGAGCCGAGATGCCATTTCCCGATCACCGCCGTATGGTAACCGACGGCCTTCAGACGCTCGGCGATCGTCAGTTGATCCACGGGGAGACCAGCATCGCGATGCTCCGGTATCGGCCGCCAGTTGAACTCGTAGCCAAACCGTTGCGCGTACCGACCCGTCATACAGCCCCGCCCTCGCCGGGCTGCAGTACGGGCTGGCGACGTAGGCGTCGGTGAACCGGATGCCGCTGTTCGCGAGCGCGTCGATGTTCGGCGTCGGGATGTCTTTGCACCCCTGAACGCCGAGGTCGGCGTATCCCACGTCGTCCGCCAAGATGAGCACGATGTTCGGAGGGCGATCCACCCCGCCGCGGGTGCAGGAGCCGAGCGCCAGGAGCGCAATCAGCGCCGCGGCGACGGTCGATCGGTTCGTGGTCATAGGATCCGAGTCTAGGCCGAACTACGCCGGGTAGTGAAACCAATTGTATGCGTTCGCAAGAATGGGCCGCGTCAGTCCGATCTCGGTCACGGTGCTGATCACGCACACGGCCGCCGCGAAGGCGATCGTCACGGCCGTGGCGGTGCGCGGACCGACGACGCGCTTCAGGGGCGCGAAGAGGAAGGCCGCGCCCTCGAGGTAGAGAATCAGGAACGGCACGACCGCGGCGCCGATGAGTCGCCCCGAAGCCAGGTACGGGAACTCCCTGGACGGATAGAAGCACGCGCCGTAGTCGAACGACGCCGATAGTCCGACGAGCCCAAGGACCGAGAGCACAAAGACGGCCCAGCTCATCGCGCGGGCGTCGCGACCGCTCGTCCCTGGATCCACACGGGCTTTCCAGCCCGTCGCGAGGCCCGCCACCGCCGCCAGTGCCAGCAAGATCGAGGAGCTGATCACGTAGAACGCGTCCGTCGTGGGGCTGGCCAGAGGCTCGAGATGCCAGCGGATCTCGCCGCGCCACAGGGTTTGCACCAAACGGCTCCAAAAGGCGGAGAATCCGGCCGGCGTGAAGATCGGATGACGAAAGAAGTCGGCGAGGCCCTGACGCGTCCACCCCAGGATCTCCAACTTGTCCCGGGTCCCCGTGACGTCGGCGAACAGAAGATGGTTGCGCGCGAGAAGGAGGACGATCGGAAGCATCGCGCAGGCGGCCCCGCAGGAGAGACCGCGCAGGGCGCGGGCTCCCCGTCCTGCGCGTATCGCGTGCAGCATCTTGCGAGCGCAGAGACCGAGGAAGAGACAGGGCACTGCGGCGTCTGTGTACTTCAGAAGGACGCTGAGCGAGGCGAGGAGACCCACTGCCGCGCTGTGGACGGCTCGCGGCGAGCCGAGGCGGTGCCATCGCAGGATCGCGAGCAAGGAAACGACGGATAGCAGTGGCGCGATGGAGTCGCTGTTGACCGAGTAGAAGGCATCGAACGGGAGGAATGCCGCGAGCATCGGGACACCGACATGAAGCTCGCGTCTCCGCGGATATCCCCAACGACAAAAGAGGTAGGTGCACCACACCAGGAGAGCTGCCAGGGGCACGTTGAGGAACCGAACCCAGTAGAGTCGCGCTCCTCCCGTGAGACCGACCACGCCGCCGAGGTCGTACCAGAGACCCGCAACGACGTAGTAGAGCGGCGGCGAGTGCGCTTCGTGATTGATCCTGCTCCGCCAACGCGCCAAACCGGCGTCGACGGCGCGATCGCGCTCGTCGCGCGATCGTTGCCAGAGCGGCGGAGGGGCGCTGCCATCGGGAAACCGCGAGGTGGGATTGACGTACTCGAGCGTCCCGTAGTTCACGAACAACTCCGTCGCCGCGGCATCGAACGACTCCGCCGGACGGTCCGGCCAGTATCCGCGCGCGTACTTCAGCACGAGATCCACGTGGGCCTGCTCGTCCATGTTGTTGAAGAACGGGAAGGCCGCGGCGAACAGGAAAACCCGCACGGCCGCGATCACGCACAACACCCCGATCGTCGTCCTCATTGGACGTAGCCGAGTGACTTGAGCCGCTCGTCGAGCTCGGGGTCCGCACCCTCCGGCAGCGCGCTGCCGTGCTCCTGGGCGCCCCCGCGCTCGAGGACCTGCCGGCGACGTTTCATCAGGGTCTCGTCCATGGCCTTCGCCAGTTCCGGTTTGGCACCGTACAGGTTGTTCCTTTCGTTCGGATCCGCGGCGAGATCGTAGAGCTCGTGATCGGGCGGCGGATTCAAAACGGAATACCTGGCGGTGGCGGCGACGGCGCCGGTCGCGACGACGTACTTGAAACCGCGGTCACGCAGGCTCGCCCGCAACTCCCCCTTGTGGTTCCAACCCGAGAGCGCCTCCCGATCGGTCGCGTCCGTGCCGTTCATGAGCGGGACCAAGCTCGTGCCGTCGAGCTCGGGATCCCGTGCAACCCCCAGGAGCTCCGCGATCGTCGGCAGGATGTCGATCGTTCGGACCTGGGACTTCACCCGCGGCACTGCATATGGGTGGCGGGGATCGTAGACTACGAGCGGGACCAAGAGCAGGTTGTCGTAGAGCGAATGGCCGTGGTCGCCGATGTTCGCGGGGAAGTGGTCTCCCATCTCCTCGCCGTGGTCGCTGGTGACCACGACCAACGTTCGACCCTCCAAACCGAGCTCGCGAAGACGCTCGAGAAACCTCCCGACGAAGCGGTCGGCGTTCAGGAGATCTCCGTCGTAGAGCGCGCGAACGTAGTCGACCTCCGAAGGCGAGAGCTCGAGCTCGCCCGACTGCAGCTTCGGCAGCAGATCGATCGAAAAGCGCTCACCGACGACCCCGGGATCCATGCCCGTCGTGAAGTCGCGATTGACGTACGGCGCATGCGGCTCGTAGGTGTGGATGAACAGGAAAAACCGGTCGTCCCTGTGATCGGCGAGCCAGGACTGCGCTTGGCCGAAGGTGTGGGCGATCCCGCCCCCGGGCTGGGGCGCAATGATCACGCCCTTCTCTTCGGCGTAACTGTCGAAACCGTGGTCCATGCCGTACTTGCGGGAGACGTAGCCATCCTCGGTGAAGGCCGCCGTGGAGTAGCCACTCTTGCGCAGGCTCTCGACGACGGACTCGGATACGACGACGTCCTCACCCCAGACGGCGCCGGGATATCGCGCCGACAAGATCGCCGCCACGCTCGGCCGCGTCCAGGGAGCGCAGCTCACCGCCTGTTCGAACCACACGCCCTTCTTCGCGAGCCGATCGAGATTGGGCGAGGTCGGCCGCGAATAGCCGGCGTACGACAGATGATCCGCGCGCACGGTGTCGAGCAGGATGAGCACGGCACCTTGCAGCGGCTTCGCCGGCTGCGGCCTCGAGCATCCGATCAGGGAGCTCACCGTCACGGCGGCCGCGAAATACACGATCGTGCGGCCCCGAACGCCCATTCGTGACGTCGACTACCATGCATGGCGGTGCCGCCAAAGTCGGTGCCTGGATTCGGCAGATCCACCCGCCAGCGAACGCGGTGCGCCATGGTGCGGCTTCGGGCTGACTGCGACCGGGGCGCCGCCGAGCGCCGAGGCGTTGGCGCCACCGCCCCGGTAAGGAGGTGCCCGCGCCGCGCGCGCAGCACGACGACACCCGAACCGACGGCCTCGATGCACTCGCGAGCGAAGTAGGCGCGCTGCCCTGCCATGTTGACACCGTCTTGTGAACGCAACCGCGCATGCGCTATCGCCGCGGGAATGACCGCACGACGGCCGCTGTCGAATACGACCACGCGCATGGTGTTGTTCGCGAACGCCCTCGTCTGGCTGCCGTACGGCCTCTTGTGCCTGCTGCGACCGGGCACCCTGGCGGACGTCGCCGCGCTGGGGCTTGCCAGCCCAACCGCCGTCGTCGAAGTGCAGGCGATGTATGGCGGCCTGGAAATCGCGGTCGGCGTGCTGGCGTTGTGGGGCGCACTCCGACTGCACGTGGCCGAGGCGGCGCTCTGGAGCTTGCCGGTGCTCTATGGTGGGCTCGCCGGCGGCCGCGCGTTCGGACTCGTCATCACCGGCGACCGCTCCGGCTACAACCTCGGCGCCATCGCCTTCGAGTTGGCTGGCGCCGCCATCACCGGCTACGCATATGCGAGCCGGCGGCGGGGGTGACGCACGATGACGCCTCGGATTGGAGCGGCCGGAGGCGGGAGGTGAATTTGCCGCGCCGCTCACGAGGGCGTAGAGGATCCCGCACTGCGGCCCGGGGCCGCCGAGGCCGAACGACGACGAACATGATTGAGGACACGCTCAAGAAAATCGAGGCGCGGATTCGAGCCTCGGACGCGCTGACAGGTGACCGCAAGGCCGAATTGCTTCAACTGCTCGGCACCTTGGACTCCGAGGTCGCCGAGCTTGCCAAGACCCATGGCGAGCATGCCGAGAGCATCGCGAGCTTCGTCGAGCTCTCGGCACGCGAAGCCACCCGCACACAGCGGAACCCGCGCCTGCTGGAGTTGTCGCTGACGGGGCTTTCTTCGTCCGTCGAGGAATTCGAGCAATCCCATCCCCACCTGGTCCGGATCGCAAACACGATCTGCAACGTGCTGGCGAATCTCGGAATCTAGTCGCGGCAACGTCTACGGGATCGGACATGTTGCTCCCCTTCCCGCAGCGGCGTACGCTCTGATCTCTCCGTGCAGAGTCGTCGGGCGTGGCGATCCCGGTCGCTACGGAGATCAGCCAGACGCGCTCGCCAGGGAACGAGTATCGGGAGCGCGCACGCCACTCGACGACGACCTAGCCCGGATTATTCATGAATCCTCTGCTGCAAGCGCCGATCGCACGGCATTCCGGGCCGGGCTCGGACCTCGCTCCTCGACATAGTGTCGTACTATGCCTGCGTCGCTCGCTCCTCCGCGCGGCCCGGCCTGCCGTACGCTCAGCGCTTTCGCGACGAGCATTCATGAATGATCCGGGCTAGGATCGGATGCAGCTCTGAGGCGCGTGCGGGGTGTGCTCCTGAGCGGCGATCAGTTGCTGAGTGCCGCCGACCTGCCCGTGTTCCTCGTCGAACGCGCCGCGGGGAGCTCCTGCTACGTGCTGACCTGCGATCACGCCGGACGCGCCATCCCACGGAAGCTCGCCGCCTTGCACCTCCCGGCGCACGCTCTGTCGACGCACGTGGCGTGGGACCTCGGCGTGGCCGAGCTGGGCCGTCGGCTGTCCGCGCACCTCGACGCGTGCGTGATCCTCCACAACTACTCGCGACTGGTGATCGATGCGAACCGTCCGCCGGACGCACCCGATTCGATCCCCACGCTCTCCGAGCGCACCCGGATCGCCGCCAACGACGGGCTCTCGGCCGCCGACGCCCGCGCCCGGCTCGAGGAAGTGTTTCAGCCCTACCACCGGCGCATCGACGACGAGCTGGATGCACGGCGCGGGCGCCCGAGCGCGTTGGTCGCACTGCACAGCTTCACGCCTGTCTACATGGGCGAACGGCGGCCCTGGCACGTCGGGGTGCTGTACGGCCGCGACGCGCGCCTCGGCCGGCTCGTGCTCGCGGGGCTGCGCCGCGATGCCGCGCTCGTCGTCGGCGACAACCAGCCCTACGCGGTGAGCGATGCCACGGACTACACGATCCTGGTGCACGGTGAGCAGCGTCGGATTCCGCACGTGGAGCTCGAGGTGCGGCAGGACTTGCTCGCGACCGACGGCGGCGTGGAGATCTGGGCCCAACATCTGGGACGCGTGCTGAAGGACGCCGTGCCGCGGCTTTTTCCGCCGTGACCTGTCGCGCGGCCGCATCGAGGAGTGCAAGAACGAAGGAGGGGTTCGTCATCATGAAGATTCGCGTCGGCTACGAGTTGGTCTATCGATGCCCACGACCGACCCCGATGATCGTCACGCTCAGCATCCACTACAGCCGCGTCTCGGACATCCTCAACCCGGACATCCTGCGGCTCAGCCCGTCGGTTCCGGTCAAGGCCTATCGCGACTCGTTCGGCAACTGGTGCAGCCGCATCGTGGCCCCGGCGGGCGAGCTCCGGCTCAGCAGCGACACCGTCGTCTCCGACGATCGGCACCCCCGACCCCGTGGCACCCTGGCTCGAGCAGCGTCCCGTGGAAGCCCTTCCCGAGGAAACGCTGCTCTTCCTGCTCGGCAGCCGGTACTGCGAAACCGACCTGCTGTCGGAGGCCGCCTGGAACTTGTTCGGCGCGACGCCGACCGGCTGGCGACGCGTCCAGGCCATCTGCGACTTCGTGCATCACCACATCCAGTTCGGCTACGGCCTCTCGAGCCCGACGAAGACCGCCTTTCAAGTCGTTCCAGGATCGGAAAGGCGTGTGTCGCGACTTCGCGCATCTCGCCGTCACGCTCTGCCGGTGCATGAACATCCCGGCCCGCTACTGCACGGGCTATCTCGGCGACATCGGCTGCCGCCGCCCTATGCTCCCATGGACTTTGCGGCCTGGTTCGAGGCCTACCTCGGCGACGGCTGGTACACGTTCGATCCTCGCAACAACACGCCGCGGATCGGGCGCATCCTGATCGCCCGCGGCAGAGACGCGGCGGACGTGGCGCTCACCACGAGCTTCGGGCATCGACGCTCGAGAGCTTCAAGGTGTGGACGGAGGAGCTCGCCGCATGACCTACTGCGTCGGCATGTTGCTCCAGCGACGGGATCGTGCTGGCATCGGACTCGCGCACCAACGCCGGCGTCGACAACGTCGCCACCTTCTGCAAGATGACCGTGTTCGAGCGCGTCGGCGATCGCGTCATCGTCCTACTGAGCTCCGGCAATCTGGCGGGTACGCAGGCCGTCATCAGCGTGCTCAAGCAGCGGAGCGACGTCGTCGATGGGCCGCCCAACCTCTGGACCGCCCGCACGATGTTCGACGTGGCCATCCTCGTGTCGGATGCCGTGCGCGACATCGAACGTCGCGACGCGCCCTTCCTCGAGAGCGGTCCGATCGCGTTCAACGCGTCCTTCATTCTCGGCGGACAATTGCAGGGGCGAGGCGCCGCGTCTCTTCCGCATCTACGCCGAAGGCAACTTCATCGAAGCGGGAGACGACACGCCCTTTTTGCAGACCGGCGAGGCCAAGTACGGGAAGCCGATCATCGATCGCGTGCTCGCACCGACCACCACGCTCGCGGACGCGACCAAGTGCGTCCTCGTGTCGTTCGATTCCACCATGCGGAGCAACTTGTCGGTGGGCATGCCCATCGACCTGGTCTGCTACGAGCGCGACAGCCTCGCGCTCTCCATGCGGCGCCGTTTCGACCCGGGCGACAGCTACTTCACGGCGCTGAGCGCGTCGTGGAGCGAGGGCGTCCGTACGGTGTTTCGGGAGCTGCCCGCGCTCACGTGGTAGAGCACGGGCCGGCGCAAGCGCGGTGACGATCGTCTGACGCGCTCGTCGATGGCCGATAGGCGGGACGATCGACGCCGTAGCGTGAGCCCTCACGCAGACCGCCTCGGAGCTCCGCCGCTCGTCGCGCCGGTCAGCGCACCAAACCCGCGAACAGCTCGCCGTAGCCGCGGGGAAAAGCCGTCTCGGCATAGACGCCGCGTTCTTTCAGGAAGCGGTGGAAGCGCGGCAGGTGATAGCACGGCACGGCCGAGAGGAAGTGGTGCTCCAGATGATAGTTGAGGTTGTAGGGCGCGAGGAACGGTCGTTCCCACCACCGCACGTACGTGGTGCGGGTGTTCTTGCGGGGATCGAGGTCGTACAGGTTCGGGGTGCCGCCGTGCTCGGCCACCTGCCGCAGGCGCGCGAACAGCATGTAGACGGTGAGGTAGGCGGCAGGCCACATCAGAAAGAGCCACGGGTGCCCGGCCGCCGCCAGCACCGCGAACATGGCGCCGTTGACGATCGCGTGTCCCGCCAGCGCGTTGCCGTTCCACGGAGCCTTCCGAAGCTCCGTGCGGCCGCGTCGCCAGGTCGCCTGCAGCGCCTTCCAGCCGGTCTGACCGGTGAGATCGCGCACCACCTTGCGGCGGAAGCTCGCGGCGGAAATCGGATAGCTTCGATAGTTGCCGAGGTCGGGATCCTGGTCGGTGCCGGCGAGCGCGTGATGACGGCGGTGCCCCTTCATGTAGCGCGGCTGATCCGAGAGGATCGGATAGGCCGCGAACCACTGGCCGACGAGCCGGTTGGCGCGCTTGCTCGCGAACAACAGACCGTGACCGGCGTCGTGCATGAGCGCCGCGAACGCGAGCTGACGGCCGCCGAGCAGCACGATGCCCACGAGGATCGTGAACGGGTTCGGCCAGCGAGCGACCAGCGCGAAGATGCCGGCGAGGCACGCCCAGTTGAAGGCGATGGCGCGAGCGCCCTGCCAGTTGCTGCGCTCCATGAAGGGTCGGAGCTCCTCTTGGGTCGCCAGGTCGCCGATGCCGATCGTGGTTTCCGTCATGTCGTCGTGCCTCGTGGGTGTCGCAATCGTCATGGTGCCTCCCCGAGCGAGAACGTCCCGCCGTCCATGGCCGTGGCCGCCATGTCGCCGGGGCTGCGGGCGAGAGCGACGGCCGCTCCCGACCAGCGCTTCCAACATCGACGCCCGAGGCGGTCGTAGCGGAGCATGGCCTCGACCAGCGCGCGGCGCTTGCGCGTATCGATGATGGGATCGGGGAGCAGCGGATCGAGAACGATCCGTCGAACCGCCGCACCGCCAATGCGAAACGACTCGAGCATGGCCTCGTCGCGTGACAGGGTCGCCAGCCGCGCGCTGCTGGCAGATAGGTCGCGCATGGTCACGCCGTAGCCGGCCTCGATCGCGGCGGTGTCCCAGAGCGCCCGGGCCCGGCGCTCGGCACCGGGATCGAGCTCCGTCATTCGGAAGACCAGCGCGCTCGGACACAGCCCGAGCTGCCCGAGTTGGCGGCGCGACCCGGCAACGCCCCCGGCGAGGTTGTCGGGACGGAGATGCAAAGGGCCTCCCTCGAGGCAGCGGAAGCCGAGCAAACGGAGCGCCCGCTCGTGGCGTCGGGTCGCTGCGCGATCGCCGCGCGGCGTCCCGCCCGGCTCTACGCCGACCCACGCACCGTCCCACGGGCGCAGGCCGTTCTCGATCGTTCGCCACGAACGCACGCGCTGATCCACCGCCTGGGCACGCGCGCCGAGACGATACGAACCGCGCTCGGCGGACTCGATGAGGCCCTGCGCCCGCAGCCGCGCCAAGCCCACGCGCAGGTTGTTTTCCCCGATGCCGAAGAGCGCCGCCGCGTTCACCAACGCTCCCACCGGAACCGGATGGTTGGGCGGCATGGTGGAAAGCAGATCGAGGACCAGGCTGCGGGCGGAAACGAAGCGCAGCTCATTACTGTCAGCGGACGGCTTCACGCGAGCGCGTTTATTACTCAGGTTAGGTATCTCACGCAAGGACGGTAATGACGGGACGCGTGGAAGGCGAGATAGAGGAAGAATGGGCGTTTCGGATCGCGGCTTTGGATCAAGGAGACCGCCTCGGTGGCGAGCAGGTCGGTCGAGAGACCCGCCTCCACGACCGGGGTGCCGTCACGTTGCCAGTCGAGCTGCCCCGTGGCCGGCGCCTCGTGCGTCGACTCGTCGACGCGCCGCCGACGAACCCGTAGAAGTGGTCGAAGCCGCGGTTCTGCGGCAGGTACGCCGCGCTCGTGGTGCCGCCGAGGTGCCACTTGCCGAGCGCCCAGGTCTGGTACCCCGCCGCCCGGAAGGTCTCGGGCAGGAAATGCTCGTCGAGCGGCACTCCGTCCTCGCCGTCGGCGATATTACCCGTGAGGCCCATGCGGATCGGGTTGCGCCCGGTCATCAACCCGACCCTGGTCGGACCGCAGATCGGCTGCGTATGGTAACGCTCGAGGATCACTCCCTCGGCCGCGATGCCGTCGATGTTGGGGGTGTCGATCTGGCTTCCGCGGTAGCCGACGTCGGCCCACCCGTGGTCGTCGGTATGGATGAAGACGACGTTCGGCAGGGTAGCGGCGTATGCGACCACTGCCATCGAGCATTGGAGACAAGCGATGACGGCGCCGATAGCCACCGCCCCGAACGAGCATGATCGTCGCATGGGCGCTCTCCTTCGTGAGGGTTTCGTTCGAGCAGACAGGTGAGCACGGCACTCGGCCCGAGTTGGCTCTCCCCAATGAGGCCCGACCCGATCGACGCCTGTCAACCCGATCGGACTCGAAGTCGGCGGTCGAGACGGCGATCTCGACTCCGGACCCGCTCTCCACGCGTCGATCGGATCCGAGGCCGTCGAGATCAGTCGAAACACAGAACGCCGGGCCCCCCGAATCCGAAGTCCAGTGTGCAGAAGCATCCAAAGGATGGAGCGACGGCGGTGCACGTTCCCTCCTGCCCGCCCTCGCACGGACCAGCCGAGACGATACACCGATCGACGCACGGCGAGCTCGCGGCGGTGCAAGGGCAACCCGCCTGACCGGTCGCGCAATGACAGACGAAATCCTGAGCGATTCCGTCGACCCGCCAATCGCCCCCAGCCGCAACGCAGTCGGCCTCACTCCTGGCACTGCGACACGCGGTAAACATCGCGGAAGGGGCACAGAGTTGCCCCGGGTGTCGGGTCTTCTTGCCGTCGGAATCGTCGCCGCACGCGGCCGCGAGGAATGCCGCCGCCACGGTGAGCCATACGCTTCGCATGTGCATCCCCACGGGTCACCTCCGAGTCTCTGCTCCCCGCCGCGATCCTCGATCAGTAGGAGAGCGCAACGCCCGCGACCGAGGCAAACGCATCGCCCCTGCAAAGCCTCCGCCCCGGAAGATTTTTCGTCGGGCGACGGAAGCCCAGCCGATTACGGACCTACGGACGAGCCACATGACGGGCGGCCGTGACGTCGAGACTTTGCTTCGCGTGCGGCGGAGAACGGAGTAACCAAGGGTCATGGACCGCCTCAACCTTCTCGACGCGATCTTTCTGCTCCTGGAAACGGCGGAGAATCCGAAGCACGTCGGCGTCCTGCTGGTGTTCGAGCGACCGAAGGAGGCCGCACCCGCTTTCCTCGCCGATCTCGTCGCGCAGTTTCGTACGCTCCGCCCGAACGCTCCCTTCAACCGCCGGCCGCGCTCGCATCTCTTGGGGCCACCGAGCTGGGAGACGGTCGACGCACCCGACCTCGACTACCACGTGCGCCACGTTCTGCTGCCGCCGTCGCCGGACGAGCACGGGCTGCTGGAGCACGTGGCGCGCATGCACGAGCCGCTCCTCGATCGCGAGATGCCGCTGTGGGAGATGCACTTCATCGAAGGGCTCCCCGACAACCGCTTCGCGGTCTACGCGAAGATCCACCACGCCTGCGTCGACGGTGTCAGCGGCGTGCTGCGAATCCAGGCGAGCCTCCACGACGATCCGCTCGATACGAGCATGCGGGTGCCGTGGGGGGACCTACCCGGCCACGGCACGTCGCACGAGCGACACGAGGCCGGCGTGCTCGCCCACCTGGGCGACGTCGCCGGTGCGTTACGTGACCATCTGCTTGCCGGTTCGGAGCTGTCGATCGCCGCGTTGCAGCGTGGCTTGGAGATGGCCGGCCTCGTCTCGGGTCGTCACTATCTTCCGTTCTCGGCGCCGCATACCGCCATCAACAAGACGATCCACCGTGCCCGCAGCATCGCCGTACAGACGCTCTCCGCTCGACGAGTCATCGATTTCGGGCACGCCCACGACGTGACCGTCAACGACGTCGTGCTGACGGTCATCGACAGCGCGCTGCACCGCTATCTTCGCGAGCACGAGGTCGACACGAGCACACCGTTGATCGCGATGGTGCCGATGTCGCTCCGGGAAACCGGGGACACCCGCACCAACACCCAGGCGTGCCTCCTCTACATCGCGCTGGGCCGAGAGCACGCGACACCCATGCAGCGGTTGCGGCAAGTGCATGCGGCGACCGAGCAAGCCAAAGCAGAGGCGCGCGGCTACTCGCCGACCGCACTCTCCGATCACTCGATGTTCGTGATCGGTCTCGCGGAGATGGTGGGGCGATTGCCGCTTGGGGATCGTGTCCGTCCTGTCGGCAACGTACTGGTCTCGAATGTGCCCGGCTCGGACCGTGAGCTCTTTTTGCACGGGGCGCCGTTGCGCGGCGCCTATCCGCTCTCGACGCTGATGCCAGGCTGTGCGCTCAACGTGACCCTACTCCGCCACGGCAACCAGCTCGACTTCGGCTTCGTGGCGAGTCGCGACGTCATTCCCGACGTCGGCGCGCTCGCGCGCTACGTCGGTGAAGCCTTCGAAGAGCTGACTCGGTCCGCGTCCCTTTGAACAGGCTGACCAACCGCATGCGGCGGGACACGCCTCGGCTCGGCACGTTCGTCGGCTCAGTCGTCCTGCGACAGGATCACGGCGGCATAGGGACCGAGCCCGACCTCTCCGTTCCACGGCATGAAGTCGCCGTTGCTCCCTGAACTGGCCCACAAGTCATACGTGGGTTGGTTGGTGAAGTCCGGGCTGTAGCCCTGCCAGTCGGCGTTGAAGCGGACACGCCAGAGCCCGCCCCGGGGGAGCCCGATCCGATAGGCCGGGTACGAGCGATTGGCGAAGTTGAGCAGGACGACGACGTCATCGCGCGCGCCGCCGCGCTCCCAACGATGGAACGCGACGACCTTGTCGGCGTCGTTCACGTGATGGACGTTTACCTGGTGCCCGCGCAGCCCCCGGGTGGTGTCGTACCAATTGCGTCGGAGCCGTATGAGATCCCGGTACAGGGTTCGGATACCCGCAAAGCGCGTCGCCTTCGACCAGTCGAGCTCGCGGGCGTCCGACCACGCGCCCCACTCCAGAAACTCCTGCCCCATGAAAATCATCGGAATCCCCGGAGCGGTGAAGACGACCGCGGCGCCGAGCGTCGAACGCTTGCGCGCGAAGTAGCTGTCTGCGTGACCCGGCCAGATGAGCTCGGGCATCCGGGCCTGTCCGGCGTGCTCGGCGACCTCGTCGTGCGACTCGGTGTACAGCACGCGTCGGAAGGCATCGCCGTTGAAGCATTGCGCGACGAGGTCGCGCACGGCCGTCATGCTCCGCGCGCCGTCGTCGGGCGCGAGCAGGACGCCGCGGAGCCCGTGCATGAAGCCGGCGCCCCACTGCGCGCCGAACCCGGCGCCACCGGCGCCGACATCCTTCGTGACCCACTCGTTGTCCTGCATGTCCTCGGCGATCGACAGCTTCCACGGCTGCCGGCTACGGATCTCCGAGTTGATCCACTGCATCAGGCTCCAGCCGTCGGGAATGTCGGCACCGGCGTCGGCGTTCGAGCCCCACACATTGCGAATCTAGCCGGTCGCGTCCCAGCGGAGACCATCGCAGCAGCACTCCTCGAGCCACTGCAATGCGTTGTCGCGCAGGTATTGCCGGACCTCGGCGCGGCCGTAATCTGGACGGGTGTCGCCCCACGGCGTCTGACGACGCCAGTCGTTGTAGAAGTAGATGCCACCCTCGTTCGCGGCACCGTTGGGGCTCCAGCCATCGAACTTCCACAGATCGAGGTCGTCGGGTCCGAGGTGATTGTAGACGACGTCGAAGATCACGGCGATGCCGCAGGCGTGAGCAGCATCGACGAGGCGCCGAAAGCCGTTCGGCCCGCCGTAGCTCGCCTCGATCGCGAAGATGAATGCGGGGTTGTAGCCCCAGGAGACGTCCCCGGGGAACTCGTCGGCGGCCATCACCTGGATCGCATTGACACCGAGGTCGGCGAGGGAGCGGAGCTTGCTGATCACGGTGTCGAAGTTGCCCCGGCGATGGTTCACTGCGTCGAAGAGGAACGTCCCGACGTGCAGCTCATAGATGACGAGCTCGTTCCAGGGTGGCGTTCCGTACCCCACCGACTGCCAGACGTAGCTCGGATCGGCGACGATGCTGTTGCCGACCGAGTTCGTGAGCGCGCGCGCGTAGGGGTCGTTCTTCTCGAAGGGGACGCCGGAGTTGGCGGCGGGATTCGTGATGGCGAACCGGTATTGGTCGTCGACCGCGACGCCCGGAACGTCGGCGGACCAGTAGCCGTGGTTCTCGTGGACGAGCGGGACGACCGACGCGGCCCCGTTGAATGTCCCTTTGACGGAGACCGCGGAGGCAAACGGCGCCCACACCCGGAAGGTCGCACCGCCGCCATACGGCACGGCCCCCATGCCTGGGCGCTGCGAATTCGGCATCGTCTTCCTCCGTGCGCGTGGCGCGGCAGCCACACTGACCTGGGGCGGACGCGCGGCACGACCAGTCGGCAGATCACCCTCGGTCGCGCCCTCGCATCCGTCGCCACGTCATGGCGTCGCGCAGGCGTCTCGACTCCGTCCCCGGTCTACTCCTTTAAACAGGAGGTGAATCCCGGTACCTGCTTCGCTTCCTGCTTGAGGCCCTGGAGAAAGGCCACGAGCGCATCGAGGTCCGCCGGCGTACCTTTGAATTTCTTGAGATCCTTCTTCTTGGCCGCGCGCTGACAGGCCGCATCGTCCTTGAAGTGGCCCTTCGGGCTCTTGAGAAACTCCGCCAGCCAGGCCGCGTCGTGCTTCTTGCCTGCGTCCGAGAGGTCACCGCCCTTGGACTCCTTGTCTCCTGCCTCTTCCTCCGGCTCCACGCCCATCTCCGCAATGAATGCGGCTTTTTCTTTCTCGACCTCGGCCGAACGAGCGTTGATGGTGTGGCAGGTGTAGCAACGTTTCTGGACGTAGACCTTGAGGCCTGCATCGGCCGCCGCCGCGTCCCGGCCCAGCAGCCCGAGCAGGGTCAACGCCAGGGCCGCGGCAAGACCCGAATAAAATCGTCCCATCGCAATCTCCTTCTCGGCAGGTGGCAATCCCGCCATCCTTCGCCGGTCCCCTTGTACACCGTGCGTTCCTCGAAGCACTACGTCCCGCCACCGACGGCGCAGCACTCGGATTCTTCGACCCGACGGCAATCGGCAACTCAGGGTCGAGACGGATCGGGATCCACGTGCACCGCCGTCGAGATAGCGTCACGGCAGATTGCTGGTGCGTCGATGCCCCTCGCAAGGCACGCGGCGTCAGGCTGCCGGACGCGGCACGCGCCGCATCAGCGGGCACGTGAGCACCACCGACGTGCCGCGGCCCGGTGCCGAGATCACCTGCAGCGTGGCACCGACGGCGAGCGCCCGCTCTGCCATGCTGACCAGGCCGAGCGCGTCGCGCTGCCGCACCTTCACCTCGAAGCCGCAGCCGTCGTCACGGATCTCGACGCTCAGCACGCCCTTCGCCCGCGCCAAGCTCACGATGATCTCCTTCGCGTTCGCGTGGCGGACTGCGTTGGTGATCGCCTCCTGCACGATGCGATAGACCGCGACCTCGACCTCCTCGGCGAGGCGCGGGATCGGTGTCGACACCCGCGTCGTGATGCGCGCGGTCGTCGCCATGCCGGCCGCGAGCGAGCGCAGGCTGTCCTCGAGCCCGAGGTCGTGCAAAAGCACCGGCCGGAGCTCACGCGCCACGAGACGCAGATGCTCGCCCAGCTCGTTCAAATGGCGGCCGACGCGCGCCAGCTGCTGACTCGCCTCCGGATCGATAGCGTGCAGACGCCCGCGCACCGACTCGACCATGATGCCGGTGCCCACGAGCTCTTGGCAGACGTCGTCGTGCAGGTCGAACCCGAGCCGCCGGCGCTCCTCCTCGCGGATGCGGACCTGCCGTTGCGCCAGCAACCGGAGCTGTTCCTCGCGTTGGCGGAGCTCCTCGAGGGACCTGCGCAAGGCTTCCTCGACGTCGCGGCGCTCGGTGATGTCGAACGCGGTAGCGAGGACCGCCGGCCGCCCTTCGTGATCGATGATGCCGGCGGTCAGGTCGATCCAGCGATGGCCGCCGCTCTTGGTCTGCAGGCGGTATTCGACGCGCACCGGCACCGGCTCGTTGCGCACCCGGGCGCGCGCCCGCGCCAATGCGATCGCGCGGTCGTCGGGGTGCACCAGCTCCGCGAGCGGCATGCCGCACAGCTCGCCGGCGGTGAAACCGGTGATCGCCGTCACGGCCGCGTTGGCGTAGCAAATGACCTCGTCCTGGACGATCACGACCCCCGCCGCCGTCGACTCCGCGAAGCTCCGGAACATGCGCTCGGACCTGGCGAGGGCCTGCTCGGTTCGCAGCCGCTCGGTCACGTCCTCCACCTGACCGATCATATGCGACGGCGTGCCGTCGCGATCGCGGACGAGGGCGCGGGTCACGCGCGCGAAGATGGGGCGGCCGTCGCGATGGCGCAGACGCATGACGCTGTCGAGCATGTCGACCTCGCCGCCCAAGACTTGCCGCCTGTCCGCGCGCACGGTCTCGAGGTCGTCGGGCTGGACGATCTCGTCGATAGGCCGGCCCACGAGCTCGTCGGCGCTCCGCCCGAGCATGCGCTCGATGGCGGCGTTCACCTGCTGGATCGTACCGTCCGCCCCGACCATCGACATGCCGATCGGGGCGCGATCAAACGAGACGCGGAACCGCTCCTCGCTCTCGCGACGCGCCTCGTGGGCCTCCGCGAGCGCCTGGCGCGCTTCTTCTTCCTCCATCCGTCGCGCGAGGCGGGTGCGCAGCTCGCGCGCGACCCGGGCCGCGAGTGCCGTCCCGAGCACGGCGGCACCGTTGAATACGAAGAGGAGGTCGACGAGCGACACGTTCGTCGCGGGCCGCACGACCCGCATCCATATCGTCGCCTGCAGCGTGACCAGCGACATCAACCCGAGCTCGAAGCGCCAGCTCCAAGCAAAGAAAAGCGGCAGGATGAGCATGAGCGCCGCGACGGGCGGAACCACGGCGGCGAGCGGTGCGGTGCTGAGGCTCGCGCCGGCCGTCCACACGAACGAGAGGGCGATCAGCGCGATCAA
This sequence comes from uncultured delta proteobacterium, assembly GCA_963774015.1. GTDB lineage: Bacteria > Desulfobacterota > Binatia > UTPRO1 > UTPRO1 > UTPRO1. The sequence continues at coordinate 715,410 of CAVZDH010000007.1, read as the reverse complement.
CACCGTCATCCGGACGGCGGCCGGAGACGACTGCCTGCGCCGCAACCAGGAAACGACAGGCAGGAGCACCAGGAGCTCGCCGACCTCCGTGGCGAGCGCGCTCCACCCGCCCAGCAGAGGCGCGTCGCCGGACGCGAGCGCGTAGAGCCATACGGAGCTCATCGACATCCAGACGACCACGAAGAACGGAAAGCGATCGAGAATGAGATCGCGTTCGGCAAGACCGATGACGGTCCGGTCCGGGTCCATCACCGAGGGCATGGCACAAGCGGCGCGCTCCGATCAAATCCAAACCGCCGGACTCGGTCGAGCGAGATGCCGTTCGCAATCGCCTCATCCGCGGTCCGTCGCTGGACCTTCGCGGAACGGCCGACTACGACGCTGGGTTGGAGACCAATGGCACGCCTCGGCGCCAGCAAGCGAGCACGGCTTCCCGACCGAGCGTTCGCCTACGTCGACTCGCGCGGGCATCGCCGGTTGCCAATCCATGACGCCGCCCATGTCCGGAACGCACTCGCCCGATTCAATCAAGTCGCCTTCGAGGACGACCGATCCCGCGAGCGGGCTCGCAGCCGCCTGCTCAATGCCGCGAAGCGGTTTCGCATCGTGCCGGTCGGATTCATCACGGGGCAGCTCGCATCGGAGCGTCAGCTCGGGCGTCGCGGCAACCGGGCGGCGGCACTTCCCTCCGGATTCGTCACGATGCTGCTGACCGACATCGAGAGCTCGACCACCCTGCTGCACCGTCTCGGGAACCGGTACGGCAAGCTGCTCCGCGACGTGCGAGCACTGCTCACCCGCACGGCGCGAGAAGCAGATGGCCGGGTCGTCGAGACGCGGGCAGACGAGTTCTTCGCGGCATTCGCGCAGCCGGCTGGTGCGCTCGACACCGCGATCGCCGTGCAACGCGAGCTCCACGGTCGCCGGTGGGTCGATCGGCAGGAAGTCCGACTCCGCGTCGGCATCCACAGCGGATACCCGACGCTCGCCGAGGAGAACTATCTCGGCATGGCCGTCCACACGGCAGCGAGAATTTGCAGAGCAGCACACGGCGGACAGGTCATCGTGTCTGCCGACACACGCACCGCCCTCGGGATGCCCGTCCCGCCCGGGGTCCGCTTCCGTCGACTCGGTCTATTCGAGCTGCGGGGCATACCCGGCGAGGTCGAGCTGTTTCAGGTAGCGGCAAAGGGCCTGCTGTCTCGATTTCCGCCACCGCAGACTTCGAAGTAGCGACCTGGCGCCACCGCCGTCGATCGCCGCGACTCACTCCTCGGAGCAACCGCGAAGCCCGGCCGTCACCGGCGGGTTTTGGCGTTGCTGGGTTCGGCCCGCGCGGCGTCTCCCCCCCGGGTCGCGTCTCGCGAACCGCGCGTCGGCCGCTCGCCGGCTCGACCCCGGCCACCGGAGTGTTTCGTTCGACCGGAACGGCCCCCGGGACCGCCGCCCGCGGAATTCCCGTCGGGACCACTCGACGAGCCGACGTGCAGCTTCACTTGATCCATCACGCGCGTGCAGGCGGTCGTGAACCTGCCCTCGAGCGCGCCCGTGTCCTCACCGGGCACCCGCACGATTCGCCGCCACGCCTCCCGCGCCTCTTCGACGGCTTTGCCGGCGGCGCGCCACTTCGCGTCGTCAGGGCGCACACCCATTGCGTTGTTCGCGAGCGCCGATCGCAGCCGCTCCGCAAGCAACTCGGTAGCGGATTTGTCCGCCGCCGCGCCGGGCGATTCCTCCTTGACGAGGGACTCGACCTTCGCGACGAGTCGTTCCCTGCGCTCACGGATCGCGACAGGATCGAGATCCGTGCCCGTGAACGCCGCCGGCGACCGCGCGATCAGCGCGGCAAGCGCGGCCGTCCACCGGTCGTGCAATGCCTTCGCACCTGCCCCCTCGACATGCGGCGCGTTCGCGATCGTCGTGCGTAGCGCTTGCACCTGCGCGGCGAGATCGCCTGGTGCCGCTTCGAGCGCGACCAGGCTTTCCAGCGCCACCACCAGCGCCTCGCGCTCGGCAAGCTGTGCAGCGGCAGCGACCTTGTGCCGATCGTGGTACCGCTCGAAGAACTTGTCCGCGGCTGCGCGGAACCGGCCCCACACGACCTCGCTCTTGTCGTGCCGGACCGGGCCGATGGCTTTCCATTCGACCTGCAGCTTCTTCACCTCGGAGGCGGCGGTGTCCCACTCGGTCGACTCCGCCAACTGTTCCGCCCGCTCGCACAGGGCTTCCTTGCGCGCGAGGTTCTCGTTCCACTCTTTCTTCTTGGAGCTCAGCGCATCGCGGCGACGGGTGAAGAACGCGTTGCAGGCGGCGCGGAAGCGCTGCGCCAGCTTGCGTGCCGCATCGGCCGGCACCGGCCCGGCCTCCTCCCAGGCTTTCTGTAGCTCCTGGAAGCGTGCGGCCGTCTTGCTCCAATCGGTCGAGTCGGCCAGGGCTTCCGCCTCCGCGATGAGGGCGGCTTTGGCGGCGAGGTTCGCGCTGCGCTCCCGACGGAGCTGGGCGAAGTAGATCTCGCAGCGGCTGCGGATGAAGTCGATCGCCGTCTTGAAGCGATTCCACAACCGCCGCGCGCTGTGGTGCGGCGCGTCCGCGACCTTCTGCCATCGCGACTGGAGCTCGCGCAGCGCTGTCGCCGTGGCTGCCAAATCGCTTGCCGCGCCCGCCTCTTCCTCGGCCTTCAGCGACGCGACGATGGCTTCCGCCATCGCGATGAGCTCCTCCTGCTGCTGGACGTTGGCAAACCTGCGCCACTCGTCCAGGTCGCGCAGCTCCTTCACGCGACGCGCGATCGGGTCCTGCACCGTGCGCAGGGCCGCCAGGGCGTCACCGACCTCCTTCGTCGTCTCTCCCTTGCCCACGCTCTCGACGGCGGTGGTGATGTCGCGCAGCAGTCGTTCGCCTTCACGCAAGGTGACCGTGCCCGCTTCGGCCGTGCGGGTGGCGCGCGCCGCCAACCGACTGAGCTTCGCGACCCGATCCAGGGTGGCCTTCGCCGCCGCCTCGCGCGCCGCCGCCTCGCGCGTCTCGAACCACTGCGAGACGACGGCCAAACGCTCGAGTAGATCGGAGACCGGCTGCGACGCATCGCTCAGCGTGGCCGCCGGCCCCCGCGCTTCGCGCGACAGCGCCCGCCAACGGTCGGCGGCGCCTTTCGTATCCTGGGTCGAAAGGAGCTCTGCCTCGATGACGAGGGCCGCGAGGGCGGACCGGGCTTCCTGGAGCGCGGCGTCGAGCGCGAAACGCTTCCGGCAGGCCTTCGCGGTCGCCGTGAATCGCGCCGCGAGCTGCTCGGCCTCCCGCGCATAGCCGGCGAGCGGCGGGAGCTGGACCCACTCCTCTTCGAGAGAGGTCAGTCGTTCGAGGCCGTCGTCGCCTTCGATCGTCTCGATGCGCCGGCAGAGTGCCTCGCGGCTGGCGAGAGCCTCGCCGCGCCGGCGCGCCTCTTCGAGCGCGGCGGCGATCTCGCCTCGGCGCTCCGTCATGCACAGGCGCGCAGCGTCGGCGCCCGCGCCGAATCGCCGCGCTGCCGCCGCGTCCGTGCTCGCCAGCGTCTCCCATGCCGCAGTAAGGCGCGCGAGATCCGCCGCGATGCGATCGGGATCGGTGACCTCCGTGAGGCTCTCGACGGCGGCACACAACGACGCTTCCTGCTTCCGCCGCTCCTCTTCGGCGAGGCGACGGGCATGCTCGGCGTCTTCGATCGCCTGCAGCATCGTCTTCGCGCGCCGTGCCACGGCTTTCTGCTGCGTGCGTGCTTCGATGGCCGTGAGGAGCGCCACGTCCGCGCCGGGAACCACGCGATCGAACGCAGCCAGCGCAGCCTCCCTGTGCTCGCTGTTCAGCGCGGTGGCGAGCAACTCGTCGGCCGAGCCCAGGCGGGCCACAGCGGCGAGCGCCGTGCTCTCCACCTTCGCCTGACGGGCGACGCCGCCGAGCGCGCGCTCATCCGTCAATCGGGCGAGGGCGATCCCTCGCACGCCATCGGCTGCCGTGCTCTTCGCGATTGCAGACACACGCCGGACGTCCGACAACAGACCGGCGGCTGTCGCGGCATCGGGATTCGACGCGTCGAGAGCCAGCGCGAGCAATCGGTCCGCGGCGGCATCCCGCACGCCGCGGTCGGCATCCGCGGCGGTCACGCGCTCCAGGACGACGGGGTCGGCGACCTTCGCAAGAGCCGCCGTCCGGACCTTGGCATCGGGGTCGTGCTCCGCCAGTGCCGCGAGCTCGCTGGCATCATCCAGCGCGGGGATCGCCTGCAGTCGAACGACGGGGTCGGAGTGCTTCCAGCGGGGTTGCGGCTTGAGCTTGTCGAGAATTCCCATGAGAGGACCAGACGCCTTTGGCTTCAGTGAGTGACCGCACTGCGTAGCACGGGCCGTCCGTCACTGGCCATCGCATCGTCGCGACCCGCCATCGCCGGGCGGCGCACCCCCGCCTGCCGACGCCGCCTCATCACGAGTATCGCAATTTGGGCGCGTCCGAACGAGACGGGCCTGAGCCAGCGTCCTCGAGGGGGTCCCGCAGCGATCGCGGACATCGCGCCCATCGATCTAGCCCGGATTATTCATGAATCGTCGTCGCGAAAGCGACGAGCGGGCGTCAGATCGGGCCGCGCGCAGACCCGAACGACGCAGGCATAGTTCGCCACTATGTCGAGGAGTGCGGGGCGAGCCCGGCCCGAGATGACGTGCGATCGGCGCTTGCAGCAGACGATTCATGAATAATCCGGGCTAGGGTGCACCGATGCACGAACCTTGAAGGCAGACGGCACATGGAGCCATCCCGACCGCACTGCACGGCTGGCAACAATCTGATGTCTGCGCACAGCCGGAAACGCCGAACGGAATGCAGGCGGGGACGACGCAGACGCCAGGCACGTCGGGATTGCTTTGCTTACAGACTAGGCCGGGCGCGCACACGGGCGGTGGCGGAAGTATGAATCCGCCGCACGGACCGCCGACGCTCGACACACAACCGCAGCTCGCTGCGGCCGACGGCAGATTCTCGCAGGTCGCGCCGGTCGGACAGGTGCCGCCACAGCTGCCCGACGCTGCCATGCCACACGGCTGCGCGCACAGCGTGCCCGGACCCGCACAACACGCGGCCGCCCCGGTGGGTGTCACACAGATGCAGCCATGTTCGCAGGTGCCGTTGACGCACGTGTCGGCAGTACACCCGTTTCCGTCGTCACAGTCGGCGGCGCTCGTACACATGGGCGTCAGGCACTGCGGGCTACAGAACTCGTTCGGATTGCGGCAGGGCTGGCCGGGTCCACACGGCTCCGGGCCGCACTGATTCTCGACGGTGACGAAGCACCGACCCGTCGGTGGCGGCACTGGGCACGTCGCCACGCAGAATTGATTGGGCAGACACGGGTGGGCGGGGTCGCAGGCCTCCCTCGTGCACTTGCGTGTGAGCGTGTCGAAGCACGTCCCGGTCGGCGGCGGTACGCCGCACGCGGGCGAGCAGAACTCGTTCGGCAGCGGGCATCCGGCGGCGGGCGAGCACGCCGGTCCGGTGCACTGGCCGGCGATCGTGTCGAAGCAGCCGCCGGTCGCGACACACGGCCCGTCGTGCAACTTGCACGCGCCGGCCTGCTGTCGGAGACAGTCGTTGCCGTAGGTCGTCCCGTCACACCCGCAGACCGGCCGTACGCTGTCGGGGCAGATTGGCGGACGGGCGACGCAGAGGCCGCCCGTCTGCGCGCAACTGCTGCTGTGGCGGCAGTCGCAGAACTCGCCGCGGCCGCAGTCGGCGTCTGCGTTACATACGTGGCACGGGGTCGTCCTCGGCACGAGCGGGCAGGCTTTGCGCACATCGCGCCGTACCTTCGTGGCGCACGTCCTTCGCACCTGGTTGCTGTGGACGGCCGTCCGCACGACGGATGCGACGCAGGCCGCATACGGCTGGGGACCGCAGCAACTGCACTGCGCTGTGATCGCGGTCTCGACGGCAGCCACCGCCGCCGCGTCCCCCGCAGTGTCACCGCATTTCGCGGCCGCGACGGCGCGGGTTCCCACGAGCATCGAGAGGGCAAGGGAGAGGACGACGATCTGCCGCATGACGACCTCCGTATCCGGCGATGTTGCCCCGGAGTGTCCGTCCGACCGCGTCGCGCCGTCAATCCCCTGCGGGGAGCTCCTCCCGACCGGGCTGGACGAGCTGCAGCCACTCGAGGGACGTGGTGGTCATGCGAGGGTCCGCGTGGTAGCCCGCTAGGGAACCTCTGCACAGGTGGGTTCCGAGCGGAGAAGTGCGAGCCGCCCCGAGCGCAAGACGCGAAGCCCGACCGCGTATCTGAACGATACGCCGAGGGCGTCGCGCCGCCGTCGATCGGGGATAGATCGCGCTTCGGAGCCGGGAAGCCACCTGTGCAGAGGTTCCCTAGCTACGAGGAGACGAGATTGGCCAGGCTACTGGCGGTGAATGTCGGCCTGCCGCGGAACGTGTCGTGGCGCGGCGCGACGGTCCACACCGGGGTGTGGAAGCAGCCCGTCAGCGGACCCCGCATGGTGCGTCGACTGAACGTCGACGGCGACGGGCAAGGCGATCTCGCGGGGCATGGCGGCGAGCACCGCGCGGTGCTGGTCTACCAGATCGAGTCGTATCGCTACTGGGAGCAGGCAGCTCGGCCGCGACGATCTCGGCTTCGGTCAGTTCGGCGAGAACTTCACCGTCGACGGGCTGCCGACGACGAGGTGTGCATCGGCGATCGCTACCGGATCGGCGAGGCGATGTTCGAGGTCACGCAGCCGCGCGTGACCTGCTACCGCGTCGGAATGCGGATGAATGAGCCGCGCATGGCGGCGATGCTCGTGTCGCACCGGCGGCCCGGGTTCTACCTGCGCGTGCTGACCGAAGGCGCGCGTGCAGGCCGGCGACGAGATCGTCAAGGTCGCTGCGGGTCCGGAGGGAATCTCCGTCGCGGAGATCGACGCCCTCCTCTACCTGCCGGGACACCCGCACGAGCACCTCGCCCGGGCCCTCCGCATCCCCGCCCTCAGCCCGGGTTGGAAGACCTCGTTGCAGGCGCTCCTCGACCGGGCCGACGCCGGCCGGCGCGGCGCGTCCGGCAATCCGGGGCTCACCCCGGCGGCGGGCAGCCCGCCGCCCGCGTGGAACGGCTTCCGCTCCCTGCGTGTCCTCCGCGTCCATCCGGAGAGCCGCAGCGTGTTCTCGCTTGAGCTCGCCGCGGCCGACGGGGCGCCGCTGCCGGCTGCGTTGCCCGGCCAGTTCCTCACCGTCCGACTGCGCCCGGACGCAGGCGCCGACCCCGTGATCCGCAGCTACTCGTTGTCCGGCCGACCGGGTGCGGCAGCGTATCGCATCAGCGTGAAGGAGGAGCCGCACGGCGCCGCCAGCACCAGGCTGCGTACGCACGTCCGCCCCGGCGACCTCCTCGACGTCGCGGCGCCGCGCGGCACCTTCACGCTGCGGAGCGGCGACGGACCGGTCCTGCTGCTGTCGGCCGGCATCGGCGTCACTCCCCTGCTCGCCATGCTGCACGCGCTCTCCGCCGAACGTTCGGCGCGCGAGGTCTGGTGGCTGCACGGCGCACGCAACGGCTCCGAGCATCCCTTTGCGAGCGAGAGCCGCACCCTGCTCTCGCAGCTGCCGAACGCTCGCTCACAGGTCTGGTACAGCCGACCGGCGCCCGGCGATCTCGAAGGGCGCGACTACGGCTTGCTTGGGCGGCTGTCGGTGGACTCCTTCGGGGATCTCGGCGTTCCGCGCGACGCCGACGCCTACCTGTGCGGTCCGAGCGAGCTCATGCAGAACATCACCACCGCGCTCGTCGCGTATGGGATCGATCGCGCGCGAATCCGTACCGAGATCTTTGGTGCAGGGCCGAGCATGACACCCGGCATCGTCGGCACGACCGCGCGGCCGCCGCACGTTCCCGACGATGCGTCCGGAACAGGACCGTCCGTATCGTTCGCGCGCAGCGGCCTCACGGTGCGATGGGATTCCCGCTACGGCAGCCTGCTCGAGCTCGCCGAAGCCTGCAGCGTACCGACCCGGTGGTCATGTCGCACGGGCGTTTGCCACAACTGCGAGAGCGGCCTGCTGTCGGGGGCCGTCGCCTATTCGCCGGATCCGGTCGAGCCGCCGGCCGACGGCAACGTCCTCATCTGCTGCTCCCAGCCGCGCGACGACCTCATCCTCGACCTGTGACGAATCACGGGCGGGCAACCACTAGGGAAGCTCTGCACAGGTGGGTTCCGAGCGAGCAGTGCGAGCCGCCCCGAGCGCAAGGCGCGAAGCCCGACCGCGTATCTGAACGATACGCCGAGGTGCGTGATGGCCCACGATCGGCCCCCGTCCGTTCCCGGAGGACACGTCAGTCGATGCCTGGGCAAACTATGTCCGGACGTCGCCGGCCCTACCCCTTCCGCGCCTGCCGGCTCAGCGCGCGCTCGACCACGCGCGCCATCGGTTCCACCGCACCCGCCAACCAGGTGAGGGAATCCGTGATCCGGCCCAGCGGCGCGTGCTCGATGCGGTCGGCGAGGTCGCGGAGCAGCTTCACAAGCTGGTCCCGCTGCCCCTTCAGCTTCGTGTCGATCGCATCCGGTTCGGGGTCGACGTCGTGTCTACGACTTCCAAAGCGCATCGGGCGATCGTAGCACATTCGCCGGGCGCGCGAGGTAACGCTCGCACACGAGAAGCCAGGACTCATTCCGAAAAGGGGATCGGGTGACGAATTGTGATCGCCGTCGAGCGGGGTGATCGTGGCACGGTGGCCGCCCCGCGGCGTGTGCTTGTTCGCCCCGGGCGGCCGGGGAGTTCTACGTCTCGACCGACACGACCTTGAGCGCGGACGACAAGCCCTTCGCCTACTGCTTCCCGTTCACGCTCGCAGCCGGCGCCCAGTACGACTGCAGCTTCGCCGCGACGTTTCAGCCGAGCGGTGGCCTGTCGCCCGGGAGCTATTACGTCCTCGCCGTCGCCGACGACGGGCTGCAGGTCGCCGAGAGCAACGAGGAGAACAACGTCCACGCGACGGCATCGCCGATCACGGTGAACTGAGCCGGGCACCGTCGACGGCCCTCGGACGTGGTGCGATCGCGGCTTGACGTCCGCGCCCGCGCTTTCTGCGGCTTGCCGTAGCAATGCTGGCCGTCGGTTGCCGGACAGGCACCCACGGAATCGCCCTCGAGGCTCACCACTTTCGCGAGCGTCGCCCGGCGCGCCGCGAAGGCGACCAGTGGGTAGTCGACGGACACAAGTGGTTCACCTCGAACGGATACCCGCCGACCGCGAGCGTGGCGGATCGGGACGGAACGGACGGCGGTGGTGAACGGCAATCCACGCCAGTCGCGCCGTGACGCCGAGGGCCCTCCGTGTCACATCGTGCCGCCGCGATGTCACGGCTGTCGGATGAGGACGAGGTCGCCGCTCGCGACGGCCCGCTCCACTCGATCAAACTCGGACGAAGGAGAACGATCATGCGCACGAGAACGACGATCGTGATGGCTGGGCTATGTGCGTGGACACTCGTCATCGGCGCGAAGGCCGCGGACGCCGGCGAGGGGACTCGGGACTATTGCCGGGCGGGCCAGCTCAAGTGCATCTCCAAGCTGGAGGCAAGGCTCCTCGAGTGTCACGCCATAGCTGAACGGAAAGGAACGACGGTCAGTGACGACTGCACCACCAGGTTCCTCACCACATTCGCGACCTGCATAGGGAGGATCGAGGACAAGGGCGGATGCCTCACGACCGGGAACGGCAGCACTCTCCAGTCCGTCACCCAGGGGTTCGTGGACGATACCGTCAGGGCGCTTGACCCGGGCTTCCCGACGCCGGTGGTGAGCAGGTGCTCCGCCGGGAAGAAGAAATGCGTTGCGAGATACGCCCAGGCCCTCCTCCGCTGTGACGAGAAGGCCGCCAGGGCCGGCACGAATCGCGATCCACTCTGCACCCGGCAGGCCAAGAGACGGATGGACGGCGACGGCAAGCCGAGTCGCGGTTGCTTCGCCAAGCTCGAGAAGAGCTCGCCGTGCCTCACCACGAACGATGTCGCGGCGCTCGAAGTCGAGGCGGATCACTACGTGTGTGCCGTAGGCGACCTGCTCCGGGTGCAACCACCCGTCTGCGGTGACAACGTCGTCAACCGGCTCGCTATCCGGCCCTCGCCCGCCATGGCCAGGGAAAGCTCTTCCGCCAGCGCCCGCAGCTCGGTCGCACGACCGACGAACACCGGACGGACCACACGACTCGGTGTAGCCCGCCTCGCACGCTCGGCGATCGCCTCGCGCACCTTGGCGACGAGGACCGGCAGATAGTGGTCGCTCTCCTCGACGACGTCATGGGCGCCGGACTTGACGGCCTTCACGGCAAGCGCGGCCGAGCCGACCCTCGTGACGATGACGATCGGGTTGGCGATCCGCTGTTCACGGAGGGATCGCACCATCAACAGGCCATCCGCGAAGGGCGGCCGGTGGTCGAGCACGATCCCCGCCACTTGGTTTCCCCCGAGGAACGCCAGTCCTTCTTGCACCGTCCGCACGCAATGCACGTCAAAGCCCGCCCCGTCGAGCGTGCGGTCGATCATCATGGCGGTGCCAGGATCGTGATCGATCAAGAGCAGGCGCTCAGCCATGCCGTCTCCCTTCGTACTGGGTCGGAGGGCACCCGCTACTCAACGGCGAGGCGCAATCGAACCCGGGCGCCGTGGCGTTCTCGCGTCGCACCCCCACGCGCAACGACAGAGCTCGGGCCCGCGAGACGCGCTTTCCATGAGCGTACAGAGCCTCGAGGCGATGCCACGGCACATCTGGCGCTCCCCCGCGAACGCCACCTCGAGCCGCCCTCTACGCCCCGAGGTGGAGGTTGAGTCCGGGAATACGCCCGCGGGGATCGTCGGGTCAACGAAAAAGCTCCCGCGGCGCGGCGCGCGGACCGGCAGGGAAAACGGGACCATCGCCGATTGGAGATTCGCTCCCCGCGCCCGAAGCACGATCTTGCCCTCGCCACTCCGGGTCGTGCCGAGGCTCAGCGACGCGCTCGGGCGTGCGGCGGCCGTCGGCATACTTGACGCCGCTGCCCGTCGCTTTCCAGCAAGGCTTTGCGCCGCACACACCGCCTGCGGGCGCACTCGCCTCGGTGACGAGCGTCGGAGTCCCATCGGCAGATAGACGAGGGGCTTGCCGTCGGCCGGGATGAGGGAGAGATGCGCGGCGTATCGGGATCTGCCGGCAAACATGGACCAATCGTCATGATTGATTGGCTGCCCGTGGGGCCAGTTGGATTGCTCCGCTGCCGCGAAGTAGTCCCACTTCGGCTCGACGGCGTCGACGGTCGCCTGGGTGGTCTGCACGTCGCCCAACAGCCGTGGGATCATCTGCTCCGCCAGGTAGATGGCCCAGTTGCTGCTCACCGGACGCGTGAAGCCGAGGTGGGCGCGCACCCCCTTCGCCGCGTACGCCTGCGCCAGCGCGTCGATGCTGCTCTTCGGATTCGGGGTCGAGCCGAAGGCGGCGCTGTCGGCATCTGATGCGGATGCCAGCCGTCAGGGGCGTTGCCTACCGGAGCCGCGGTGACATGATGACCCCATGCGGTCCCGCATCGTGATTCTGGCGCTGGCCTTGCAGCTCGCCGCACCGGCGGCATGGGCCAACCCGATCGGGGTTGTCACCGAATCGGCGCGCACCGCAGGCCATGCGGCGCGCAACGGCTCACTCACCGTCGGGCGCACCGTGCGGGATTTCTTCGTACACGGTCCCCGGACGGCCGGCCGGACCTGGAGGCGGAATGCCCGCTACACCTACGCGCAAGCGAAGGCCGATGGCGCGCGTGTGAGGACAGAAGCCCACAACGAACGGTGACCCGCGAGGCCTCGCTCCTCGTCCCGTGAAGTCCCGACCATCAGCGTCCCGGGTCGGTCGGTCGGGGCGTCGGCATTTCGGCATCGATTTGCACCGGCGCGGCGCCGTTCTTGTGATGGATGTCGATCCGCTCCGCGGCAGTCTTGGAGAGATCGATGTCCCGCCCGCGCGCGTACGGCCCGCGATCGGTGACCGTCACGTGGACCGACTTCCCGTTGTCGAGGTTCGTGACGGTCGCCTGTGTGCCGAGCGGGAGGGTGGGGTGTGCCGCTGTGAGACCGCGAGGCTGGAACGGGCGCCCGCTCGCCGTCTTCCTGCCGCGGAACCGACGCCCGTAATACGAGGCTTCGCCGCGCTGCTCGATGACGGGTGCACCGCCGGGTCCGCTCTTGACCGCGACCGAGTCCTTGACGAGGTCCTGCTTGCCTTCCGCCTTTTCGGTGCGCCGCGCGTGCGCCTGCACCTTCGCAGCGATTGCCGCGGCGCGACGAAACGCGGGCGCCGACCGCGGCACGGGGAGCTTCGCGTGCACGGCCGACGCGCGGCGGGGTCCCGAGCAACCGACGGCGGCGACCCCCATGGCCGCAAGCAGGATGGCAGTTCCTACAAAGCTCCGGCACAGGGCGTACGCAGCGTCGCGCTCGAGCATGCCTTTCGCACGCATGCTCGAAGCCGGTTTCACAAAGCATACCAGCCGCCACGATGCGGCGTTCGGCAGTGGCGGCGAGGATTTTCCGCTCCGTCCGCCAATCGTTCCGACGGCACACCGGTGACCCGTCCGGCGAAAATACCGCAGCGGCCGTAAGTGCGAAGTGGCGCATCCCTGGCGGGGATATCGTGCGCGGCGGGTGAGCGGGCGCATCGACGCCGTGCCGGGCTGCGGCTGGCGGTCGGGGCGCCGCCACTTTTCGCGCCACCACCGAAAGTGCGGTCTGCTATGCCATGGCACCATGGATGTCCCGGAGGACGATCGCGAGGTGGAGCGCCTCGTTCACGCCGAACGCATCACGGCGCTGTACGACCGCGGGCTGATCGCGCTCGTCGCGAACCTCGTGAACGCGGCGATCGTCGTTGCGGCATTGCACGCCGCCGTTCCGACCCGACGACTGGTCCTCTGGCTGGTAGCGATGTACGTCGTCGTCCTCATCCGCCTGGTGCTGTGGCGTCGGCAGCGGTCGCCCGACGGTGCCGCGGAAACGGTCGATCACTGGGCGGTGATCTGGGTCGTGGGAACCGCGGTGACCGGCGCCTTGTGGGGCACCGCCGGATTCCTGCTCTTCCCCGCGGATTCGATCGGCGCCCAGGATCTCGTTGTCTTCATCATCGGGGGCATGGTCGCGGGCGCATCCGCCAGCATGTCGAGCTACTTCCCGGCGTTCGTCGCCTTCCTCGTGCCGGCACTGGCTCCCGCCATCCTTCGGCTGCTCATGGAGAACGACCGATTGCACTGGGCGATGGCGATTCTCCTAGTCAGCTTCGCGATTGGCATGACGGCGGTCGCCCGCGCGGGGGGAGAGGCCCTTGTCCGATCCGTGCGCCTGCGCCTCAAGAACACCCGCCTGGTCCGCGATCTGACGTCCGCACGCGAAGAGCTCACGGGCTTGAACAGGCAGCTCGAGGAACGCGTCATCGCGCGCACGAACGAGCTGCGACAAGCCGTCGCGGACCGCGAGAGCCTGGTCTCGATCGTGTCCCACGAGCTGCGTGGCCCACTGCAGTCGCTGAAAATGAACCAGCAGATCCTGTCGCACCTGATCGAGGACCCGGCGCTCGACGTGTCCCGCCTGAAGCGGCTCCTTCCGGTGTTGACCCGCCAGACCGAGCGCATGCAGCGGCTGGTCGAAGACCTCCTCGACATCGGGCGAGTGACCGGCGATCGGCTGCACTGCGACCGCGAGCCGATCGAGCTCGCCCCCGTCGTGGACGCGGCGATGGAGCAGCTGGCACCCCAGCTCACCATGGGAAACAGTCCTGTCGCCGTAGACATCGAACCGGGTTTGATCGGAGATTGGGACCCGCACCGTCTGGAGCAGGTCCTGACCAACCTGATGTTCAATGCGTTGACGCACGGGGCGCCGCCGTTCTCCCTGTCGGCGCGCCGCGCCGACGCGAACGTGCGAATCGTGGTGAGCGACCATGGGCCGGGCATCCCGCGCGAACATCGTCATCGCATTTTCCAAGCCTTCGAGCGGATCGATTGGAGCGTCGGGGCTCGTCCCGGGCTGGGCCTCGGGCTCCATATCGCTCAACGCATCGTGCACGCCCACGACGGCGTCATCCGAGTCGAGAGCGAGCCGGGCTGCGGGACGAGCTTCATCGTCGAGATCCCGTTGCGCGCGACGCAGATCGCGACCGCTCCGGCGCCCGAGACCCATGAGCCCAGCGTGGGAACGCGTCGTGAACACCGGTGACGTCGCGACGTTGACGCATTGCTGAAGGCCGGCGGCGCGGTCGTGTAGTCGCTCGCATCCCGGCTCGGCGGCGCGACCGGACGTCGCCGAGACCCGGGAAGAGCTGCTGCGCTTCGGCGCCGATCCCAATCAGCGGGGTATCAACGACTGGACGCCGTTCCACATGGCGGTCGCGGAGCCCAATCTCGAAGCCCGGTTCCGAAGCAGTTGCGGTCGAACCGGAGATGCATTGCTCCAATTGCTCGACGCCGGGATTAAACCTTCTGTTCTCGATTGATCCTGGAGCCGGGCGGCCAGCGCGGATGAACGCTTCGATACCGGTCAGCCGTGGCGACGCCCCTGCTGGGTGAGGGATTCGTCGAGCATCCGCACCATGATTTGGCTGCGGCGCTCCCGGCGCTCGCTCGATGGCAGCACCCCGCAGACGGCGCAGAGCACGAGCGCGTCGGGGTTAGCGACATCGCGCGTCTCGCGGGTCGCCGATCCCATGAGCAGCCGATCGCAGAGAATGCACCGCACCGGGGGCATGGGGAGGATGTGCGTCCGGGTGGCTCGAATTGCAATTCGGGTCTTGTACGGATTCCGGACGCCTCGCGTCGCACCGCAGCTAACCTCGATGTGACAGAAATTTCACGGTGAAAACCGCTCTCGCTCGCACCAGAGCACGCCATCCGTGGCCGTGCTCGCGCACCGCAATGCTCACATACCATGACGGTATGCTCCGCTTGCGCCGCGCTGCGCTCGACCACGGCTGGCGCACTCTGGCGCGTTTTCCCTCGAGAAACTTCTGTCACATCGAGGCTAACACCCCGAAGGAACCGGGCGAGCGCATGAGCATGGTCGCGCAGCTCGCTGGCTTCACGGATCAGCTCGTCGAGAGCAGCCCGTCCGCGTCGAGGGTCGAATGCGCCCGGCACACCACCACGGACAGCCTCTCGTACGCATTAGCTCGTGCAGCGCGTGCGCGACGCGCACCTCATCCCGCCGCCGGCTCGACCGTCCGGCCGCAAGCCCGGCACCGCGTAGCCGCGCATCACGCGTGCGCCCGTGGGAAGGCGTACTCGGGGAGCTCGAAGTCGTCGCGGATGTCGCGCCCGATCAGGTACTCCGCGAGCGTCGGTATGCTGAGCAGCTTGGTGGCTTGGTTGCGAGCCCACAGCCCGAGCCGCGTCTTGGGCGCGAATGCGGCCGCAAACTTCGCCGCGGACTTCTGCTTGCCCTCGAGGAAGGGCCGCAGGCGCGCTTCGTATTGACGAAAGGCGGCTGCATAGTCGGCCCCGCTGCGCGCAAGCTCGCCCGCGAGCACGTACGCTTCCGTCATCGCGAGGCCCGTGCCCTCGCCCGCGAGCAGCGAGACGCACCCCGCCGCGTCCCCGATCAGCAGCACGCGGTCCTTGGCCCACGCGTTCATCCTGATCTGACTGACGCGGTCGAAGTAGATGTCCGGATGCTCGCGCATCGCGGTCAAGATCGCCGGACACTCCCAACCGGCGCCCCCGAAGACCCGCTGCAGCAGCGCCGTGCGCGCTTCGGCGTCCGCCGGCTCTTCGCCGCCGATCAGCTCGTCGGCGAACACAAACAAGAACATCGTGCGATCGCCGCGCATCGCGAAGCGCGCAACCTGCAGGCCAGGCTTGGCATAGCTCACATACACCATGCCATCGCGCGGCTCGTAGCCTTCGAGGTCAAAGGCGGCGACGTGATAGCCGAGACGCTTTTCGAAGTCGCGCTCCGGACCAAAGCACAGCTCGCGCACCCGCGAGTGCAAGCCGTCGGCGCCGATCACGAGATCGAATCGGCGCGCCGGGCCGCGCTCGAGCTCGACGTGCAGCGCATCGTCGCGGGTGTGAAGGGCCGTGATGCTGTTGTCGAAGATCGCCTCCACGCGCCCATCGATCGCCGCGTAGATCTGTTGCGCGAGGTCGCCGCGCGGCAGGCTCGTAAAGCGGTCGCCGGTGAGCTTGCGAAACACGCTCGCCGAAAAGCCGCTCACGCGCTGGCCGCTCGCGTCGACCATGCGCACCTCTTCGAGCTGATAGCCCGCGCCGCGCACGCCCTCCAAGATCCCCATGCGCTCCGCGACGCTGTACCCGACGCCCCAAAAGTCGATCATGTAGCCGCCGGTGCGAAAGCTCGGCGCCCGCTCGATGAGCACGGGCTCGTGCCCGGCGCGCAGCAACCAATAGGCCAGCGTGGGACCCGCCACCCCGGCACCGCTGATCGCAATCTTCATACGATCGAAGATGCCAGTGTCGTGGGGCATCGCAACAGAGGCGCTTCGCCTCGGCTCGGCGTCTTGCTGCTGCGGGCCGCGCACGCGGCGCGCTTCCCTACTTCGGGAAGTTGAGCGAGAAGGTCTCCGTGGGCCGGCTGGCCCAGATCGAGCCCCCGTAGATTTCCTGCACGGCCGGCAGCAGCAACGCGGTGCCACCGACGATCTGATCGAGCTCGGCGGCGTCGATCTCGGGCGCCGAGTTCCTTCGGCGTCCCGGCCTGCAGCGCCTGCTGGATGCGGCCCTGCGAAGGCCGCGCCCTTTCGATGTCGTCGTCATGGCCGACCCGGAGCGGCTCGGTCGAGATCGGCTCCGCACCGAGCTCGTGGCGCGCGAGCTTGCCGAGGCCGGCATCGCGCTCTGCCTCTACCTCACCGATGAGCAGCAGCGATTCGAAACCCCCGAAGACCCTCCGCCGTGGCATGGAGACAAAGTGCGACGCGACCACGGATCGGTGAGGTGCTCACGTCGGACCATGTCGCCGGCCGCCAGGCCCTCGCGAGCATCCTCGAGGGCAGGTGCTGTTCACCCCGGTCGAGCTTACGCCCCACACCCGCACGTACCGCTTCGAGGCCAAGCTCACGCTCAGGCGGATTCTCGGAGCCACGCGGCAGAATCGTGTAGATGTCCCCGACGGGATTTCGTCCCTATTCTGCCTGCGCATTCCGGTCATTGGCACGGTCAAGAAAGCGGCTTGACCGAACTGAAGCATGCCGTCAGGTCCGATTCCGGTTCTTCCGTTGGTCCTCAGCGATCGTTTCGTAGATCTTTTCTCGGTGCCCGATCGCCAGGACCCGGAGCCTCCGCGCTGAGCGATCCACTGCGTAGACGACTCGAAAACGCCGTACGCGGTACCGCCAGAGGCCAGCGAGCTCCCCACGCAACGGCTGACCGAGACCCGGATCGGCACCCAAAGCGCGCAAGGCATTCCGGACGCTGCGTTTGATCTCTGGTGCCAGGGTCCGAATCACGTCCGCCGGGCCCGGGCCGATGACGATCCTGTAGCCGGCCACCTATCTGCGGCGGCGCTTCGGAGCCACTGCCTCGTCGAACACCTCGTCGAACGCGACGCCCTTACCCCCTGCAGCAAAATGCCGGCGACTCTTGCGGATCTGGCGCATCATGTCTGCATCGCTGAGGATGTCGACCGTCGCCTTGAGCCGCTCATACTCGTCGAAATTGACCAGCACGGCGGCCGGCCGGCCTTTGCGAGTGACGACGACCTCTTCCTCCCGCTCCTCGACCCCCGTCAGCAACTCGGGCAAATGTGTCTTGACCTCGGATATCGGCAGCGTCCGCGACATGGTTCCTCCAGATTCACTCGACCACAATTCTGGTCGATCGTAGCCGAGACCGAGAGCGGCCGGCAACCACGGAAGCCCCCGCACCGCCGGCCCCGCCGCGCTAACGGCCTCGCTTTTTTCCCGTGCTGCACCGGTCTTGCCACCTCACCTGCGGTGCGGGTCGGCTCGCTGCCGCGAAGCTGCATCGGCAGGGATAGGATGGACACCTCCTTCCCGGATCGCTGACGAAGTGTCCCTAACGATCCCTGGTTGGAACCAGCTTCTCGCATGGCTGCGAGACATGGACCTTCTCAGATGGGCCGAGGCCGCATGAAGGGTTCGGACATGCGGCCGGACCGCGCTCCCGGCAGGGAGTAGTCGACTTCTCACTCCCTGCCGAGCTTGGAACCATCCCAGGCGTGCGGTACGTGCATCCAGCCATGACGATGTCGACTGCAGCCGCGTGGCTTTACGCCGCGATGGCTTCGCTCCTGTTCGGCGCCTCCATCTACGAGACGGTGGTGGTTCATCCGGCATGGAGCCGCAAACCGCCGGAATCCTTCGCGGCGTTCACGGGCGAACCCGTGGGCCGCATGAACATCGCGGCGTTCTGGATTCCTGTGGCCCCGCTGTTTGCCCTGAGCAGTCTCGTCGCGCTGGGCACGGCCTACTCGAACGGCACGCTCGGCGCTCCCATCATCACCTCGTCGATCTGCGCGGTGGCCAGCGTGGCGTGGACGCTGGCATACTTTCGACCGACCGTGTCGCGCTTTCTCGAGCAGGGCGGCGGCGGGGCGTCCGCGGATCGCTTGCGTTCCGAAGCGCGACTCTGGATTCGACTCAACCTCGTGCGCACCACGCTCGTCATGATGGCGTGGTGGGGCGCGCTGGCGACGCTGGCGTCGCGAGGCTGAGCTCCCCCCGCCGAATCGCCAGCAGAGACCCAGCACGAGCAGCTCAACCTCAAGTTCATCGCCGAGTACACCGGCACGTCGCTCACGATGATTGAGCAGCACTACGGTACCGCTACCGGCACCAGCAATACGCGCGGCGCGTAAGTCAGTGTCCCCGACGGGGTTCGTACCGTACTATTCGCGCGCTTCCAGCTGCTTACGATTGTGAAGCGTGCCGGCTGAGTACATCGGCGCCGGCCTTTTAGCTACGAGCGAGGTGGACCCAGCGTAGATCGCGAACTTCGCGGGAGCGGCCGTGCGATCTTGGCGGGCGCATCTCGGCCGCATAGGCGAGGAGGAAACCGGAGCCCCCAGTTCAGTGCCAAGCCGAGCGACGCGCGGCGGTTTTCCTCCACGAGAGACGCGAAGAAGCCGTCGTACGTCGCGGGATGCCAGTGCTTGCCGCCGGGGAGCGCGTCGCGGTCTTGACGGGCTCGCCACAATCGTCGCACGGGCATTCACCGCGCCGCGCCCGACCAACTGCGGGTGACCGACATCACCGAATATCCGACGCGGGAAGGCACCGTGTATCGCGATCGCGACCGTAGTACTCGTCGCCGGAGCTGCAGAAGCGACGACTCTTCGGACTCCCTATGTCGAACTGACCCCCGACCAACGCGTTCGTATCGAAGTGACCAACACCGGAAAGAAGAACATCGACGGCGCCCCGGTGGTGACACTCCGAGCGCGGAACGGACAGGTCGTCACGCCGGGAGTCGACTCCTGCGTCGAGGATGCGCCGTTGGAACCGGGAGCGTCGTGCTCGGTCCTCTACAATGCTGGGTCCGGCGGGTTCTGCACGGTGGAATCCGGGGGGAAGATCCGGGCCACGATGAACATTTACGCGCTCCCGTCGAACGCCGTCGTGACGGTCGTGCCGGCGACGAAATAGCCGGCGTCGGGTAGTCTGGAGGTAACGAACGGACGGCAACGCATGGCGATGAAGAGGCTGAGGAACGAGCGCTCGCCACAGCATCGAATGCCGCGTGCCCGGCGACCGCGGGCCGTCGCACGGCCAGGGGGCGACGCGATCCTGCATCCGGACCTCGTGATCGGCGGGCTGAGTGAACTCCTGCAGAGTGTCGCAAACCCCGTGGCGAACACTCTTGCCGACTGTGGGACCTATGTCGGTCGCCCGCTCGACGAACTCTTTCCCGCACCTGCGGCGATACCGGCGGTGACGGTGACCGCACGCTGGCGGGTTGGCGGCCTCGTCAGCGAAGATATCGTGTTTCGTTCCCTGCATGTACCGCTCGAGCCAACGTTCCGCCAGAGGTATCTCCGGGAGTACGGCGAAACGCGCCGCGTCTATGCCCGTCGCATTCGGCCGGTCACCGCCCGCCGTCGCCCGCGCCTGCTGTATCTGCACGGCTACCTGCAGCCCGAGACCTTCGTTGAAGAGCTCGCACTGCTGACCACGATGGCGCTGCAGCTCAACGTCGAGATCATCCAGATGCAGCCGCCGTATCACGGCCGCCGTGCACCACGGGCTTCGCGGTTCAGCGGTGAGCTCTACTGGACGGCCGATCTGGTACGCAGCTTCGAGGCGCTACGCCAGACACTGCTCGACGCACGGACGTTGCTCGGGTGGCTGCTCGCGAAGGACGCCCGGCCGGTCGGAGTGGCAGGGCTGAGCTTGGGAGGCGCCCTGACGTTGACCCTGGCTTGCCTCGAAGAGCGTTTCGCGTTTGCCGTGCCGCTCGTCGCGCATATGGACCTCGCCGCCCTGGTCAGTGACGCGCCGGTGCTCACGAAGATGCGGCACGACCTCAAGTCGTTCGGTTGGCGCAAGAAGCAATTCGACCACTTCGTGCGAAGCATCGGGTGGTACGAGTTGCGGCCGAAGCTGCCGGCGGACCGTGTGCTCATGGTCGCCGCCTCGGAAGATCGCTTCTTTGATCCGCGCCTCGTCCGCCAGTTGTGGAGGCGCTGGGGCAAGCCCGCGATTCACTGGTACCCTACGAGTCACATGGGGTTCCTGACGCACCTGCCGGAGGTGTTGGGTGTGATGCGCGAATTCATCGATCAGCGGGCGATCGGATAGACGCTGAGCGATCACCGACGAGGCGTCCGCCATGGCGTCGGGGACCCGATTGGGCGTAAACGGGTGGAATGAGGTGATGACCATGGCATTAGACAGCCATCACGAACGGCTCTCGGCGCTCGACGCGAGCTTCCTTGGTATCGAGGACCGCTGCTCGCACATGCACATCGGCTCGGTGGCTCTATTTGAGGGTGGGCGGGCCACCGGACCGGAGCGCGGGATCGACCCGGAGCTCGTCCATCACCTCGTGTCCGTGGTCCTCGATGGCGTCCCGCGCTATCGCCAGCGTGTCGAGACGATTCCGCTGCTCGGCCACCAGGTATGGGTGGACGATGCCTCCTTCAACCTGCACTACCACCTACGGCACACGCGCCTGGCGCTTCCGGGCAACGAGCGCCAACTCAAACGTCTCGCCGCCCGCCTGATGTCGCAGCAGCTCGATCGCGGCAAGCCGCTGTGGGAGAGCTGGTTCGTCGAGGGCCTCGAGGACGACCGCTTCGCCGTCGTGGCCAAGGTCCACCACTGCATGGTGGACGGCATCGGCAGCCTCGAAGTGACGACTGCGAGCTTGCGCAGCGAGCCCGGCCCTGATCCGCGCCTCGCTGATCAGCCGCGGCCGTTCGTGCCGCGGCCCGTGCCGGCCGGACGCGACCTCCTCCTCGGCGAGCTGCGCCACCGGGCGGCCGGGGCGCTCGGCTTCGTCGGCACTTCAGCGGGCGCTCTGTTCAGGCCGCGTCATGCGATCGAGGCCGTGACGGGCGTCGTCGAGGGCCTCACCACGGGCTTCCATACGGCCTCGCCCACACCGCTCAACGTAGCGATCGGACCCCACCGCCGCTTCGATTGGACGGCGATGGATCTGGGTCTCGTCCGGGCCGTGAAGAAACGGCTCGGTGGCACGGTGAACGACGTCGTCCTGGCGGTGGTCGCGGGCGCGATGCGCCGCTACTTGGGGCCGCGCGGGGTGGACGTGGACCGGCTCGACTTTCGCGCCATGGTACCCGTCAACCTTCGCGCGGGGACTGCGGGGGTCGGCAACCGGGTGGCGAGCGTGGTTGTACGGCTGCCGGTCGAGGAGCCCGATGCGCGGCGCCGGTTCGAGCGCGTGCACCGCGAGACCGAGGCGGTCAAGCACTCGCACCAGATCGATGCCGGACGCGCAGTCGAGGAGATCACCGACTGGAGCTTCACCACACTCCTCAGCCAGGTGACCCGGCTCGCGGTAGCCTCCCAGCCCTTCAACCTCGTGGTCACAAACGTCCCCGGCCCGCAATTCCCTCTGTACTTCCTCGGCGCGCGGATGCTCGAGTGCTACCCGCTCGTCCCGATCTTCCACAACCAGGCGCTCGGGATCGCGCTGTTCAGCTACGACGGGCGGCTGTTCTGGGGCTTCAACGCCGACTGGGACGCGCTGCCCGACCTGCACGACGTCGTCGGCGCCGTGGACGAGGAGTTCCGGCTGCTCGTCTCGGCGGCGGGGCTCGATGCCGAGGCCAAGCAGCCTGTGGGCGACGTAGCCGCGGTGTCCTGATTCCGATGACACCACGACGGGTCACCTCGTTGCTGATCGGTCACGTAGTACTTGCAGAGCGGCGTGAGAAAGCACACGAGGTGGACGCTGCGCTCGTCCTCGGCCTCCAGCACCGCGCGTTGCACCACGTGTCGGACGGACGTGGCAGGCGGGCCGGGCTCCGCCTGAGAGTTCGTGACCAACCAGAGGACGTCGCGAGGATGCTCGGCGCGTCGCACCACGCGCTCCGGCGCTTCGGGCTCCCCGCTCAGATCACGCCGTCGCGAGTGAGCGCTGTGAGATCCGCCTCATTGAGCCCGAGGAGCTCTGCATAGACGTCGCGATTGTGCTCGCCGAGGAGCGGCGAGCGCGTGATCGTCGTCGGAGAATCGGCAAGCCGGATCGGGCTGCCCGGAACGTCGAGGGTACCGCGCGTGGGATGATCGATCGTCGTGACCATGCCACGCGCGCGCAGGTGCGGATGGGTGAGGAGATCCCGGCTGTCGAAGACGGCGCCGCACGGGACCCCGTTCCGAGCCATCGCCTCCATGACCGCAAACTTGTCGTGCGCGCTGGTCCATGCCTCGATCATCTCGTGCAGCTCGCTCTGGTGATTGTTGCGCCAGAGGACGTCGCCGTACTCGGGATGGCCGATCAAGTCGACGCGACCGATCGTCGCCAGCACGCCCTCCCACATCGCCAGGCTGTTGATCATCATGTACGCGTAGTCGTTGTCACCGCCGGGCGCGCACTTGTAGAGGTCGCTCGGCGCCAGGACCGAGATGCGGTTGCCACTGCGCATGCTCGGGTATCCGGTGATGTAGTGCCCCAGCATCGACGGGCGGACGAAGTTGATGACCGCCTCTTGCATCGAGACCTCGACGCGTTGGCCGTTGCCAGGCGGCGCGTCTCATGACCCTCCACTGCGCCGAGCGCATGGACGGCGGCGGCGACGCGCGCACGGACATCTCGGCGCTCAAGATCTTCGTCCCGGCGGCCTACGAGCGCGTGGTCGACCGGGCCATCCAGGTGTGGGGCGCGGCGGGCGTCTCGGGCGACCTCCCGCTCGCCATCATGTACCAGGGTGCGCGCACGCTGCGGCTCGCGGACGGCCCGGACGAGGTCCACAGGATCCTGATCGCGAAGAACGTCCTCGGGCGCTACCACGCGGGCGAGAGCTGGGACTTCGGAAACTGATCGCGAGCGCCACTCAGACGAAGTGTCCCCGACGGGATTTGTACCTTATTATTCCCGCGCTTCCAGCTACTTTTGATTGTGAAGCGCACTGCTTGATCTCGTCGATCTCCGCGAACCGCGTGACGACCCACATGTCGAGCGCCGGCGCATAGAAGACGGGCACGCGCTCGCGCAGCGCATCCAGGATGGGGTACGGATCGGCGAGGTAGTCGGGCGCGAACGGGTCGAAGTCGTGGCCCACGTCTCCCGTGGGCGCCGCGGGAGTCGTCATGTCCAGCGACATAGCCCATGGTGTCGGCGCCCGTATGGCCGGTTTTCAACCGGCCAGTACCCGGCGCCCGCCTCATTTGACGGCCCTCGTTCTCATCGCTAGGCGAAACGCGGACTGACACACTCACCGCCAAAGGAGATTTCGATGCGTGCCTGGACGCTCACTGTCGCCAGCTTCGCCCTGCTCGTCGCCGCGAGCATTACTCCCGCCGCTTACGCCTTCGACCTCACCGGTCACTGGACTGGCAAATTTAGTTGCCAGGGCTTCGGCGGCACCAAATTCACCGTCAGCAACAAATCGGCCTCCCTTGCGATCACCCAGACGGGAAATAACATTGCGATGCTCGCAAGTGGCATTCTCTACAGCGGCACCGCAATGCCCAACGCCGCGAAGCCCGACCAGGGCGAGGCCGTGCTGCTCACGTGCTCGACGTCGAATACGCTCGGTCCCAATCAGGCCGAAATCGCTCGCACGACGGTGAAAACCAAAGTCGGAACGTTCAAGGCGTCGATCAAGGCAACGTCCGTGTTCGCCACCAACGCCCCCTTGGTCGGGACCTGCAAATACACCTACAAGCGCATCGACACCGACGATCCGGGGATTGCTGGCTGCCTCTGATTTCGCCGCCCGTTGGATCGAGCGGCACGGCATAGACCACCGCGTGAGCGTCACAGTCCTCTGTCTCACTACGGCAGTCTGTGTGCCGGCAGGCACAACACACCATCCTTCGCCGCATCGAGGCTCCCCGCGTCGAGATCGTTGACGACGTGCAGGCCCGGCACCTTGGCGAATTTCGCCTGCGTCTTGCAGAGAGCGGTGGTCCCCTTGGTGCCGCCGCAGTCTGTCTCCTTCTTGCAACCGCCGCCAGCGTTCACCAGTGCCGTCAGGTCGCAGCGGCCCTTCGTCGCGCTCACCTGGAAACAGAGAAGGTAGTCGGCGTGCTTGGTGTCGTCGCCGTTGTCGCCGACCGGCCCGCAGAGACGCACCAGCTTCTTGAGGACGACGCGCTCCGGCTGGTTCATGATCTGGTCCACCACCGTCAGCTGCACGTCCTTCGCGAGCTTCGGCTGCCCTTTGGACAGCTTTGCTTTGTGACAGGTGAAGCGGTCGACTTGGTTGACGGTGAGATTGGGCGACGTGGCCGGATCGGCAGCGGTCGGAAGGAGGAGCTGATCCGCCTTCGCGGCGTCAACCACGAACGTGCCGACTTGACTCCTCAGCGTCAGCGCCGTCTGCGGAACCTGCTTCGCTTGGCCTTTTTCGGGCTTGATGGCGTACGCTTCGAGATGCGTCGCCGTATCCAGGACGCCGTCCCCGGCGGTGTCCGCCGGGGCGCAGAGCAGCACCGGCTGTTTTAGATCGACCCTCACGTCGCCAAACGCGTCGGCGAGACGCACGCCGAGGAGCGGCACGAACTTGGGCGCACCGGCAGCGGGCTTTGCCTGATAACAGCGGAAGGAATCGATGGCGCTGATGCACACTCCAACATCGCGGCAGAGATCGGATGGGACGGGAGTCGCGACGTCGGGATTCTCCGGCGCGTGATTGTCCGTGAAGGTGTTGCCGGTCGAGGTGATTGCGCTCGCCGCCGCGATCGCTCCGCCTTCCCGGTCGGCCTGATTGCCAGTGAAGGTATTGTCGCTCACGACCAGGGCGCCGTTGGTGCCGGGACTGACGAGTCCGTCCGCGGCGATCGCGCCGCCCGCGCCGCCGAAGGATTGGTTGCTGGTGAAAGTCGACCCCGCGATGCTGTAGGCGAACGTGCCAGCGGCTCCCGCGAGGAACACCGCGCCACCGGAGTGCTCGGCGGTGTTACCGGTGAACGTCGAGCTCGCGATCGAGAGCGTGTGGGGCGCGAACACGGCGATGGCGCCGCCGGCATCGGCGGCGAGACAGCCCGTGAACGTCGAGCCGGTGATGGTAAGATCACCGCCCATCACGGCAACGGCACCGCCTTCGAGACCGGTGTCGTGATCGAAGAGCGATCCGGTGATGGTCAGGAAGGAGCCGCTCGCAAACACGCCGCCGCCGTACCCGTCGGTTGCCGACGTGGAGACCGCCACCGTGTCGAGGCTGAGCGCGGAGTCGACGGCGCGAATCGCGCCCCCCTCCTCCGTGGAGCTGCCGTTCGCGACGGTCAGCTTTTCGAGGCCGAGCACGGTGCCGCCGAGAATATCGAAGGCGCGGCCGCCACCGGCCGCGTCGATGATGGTCGTGGCGCGATCCGCGCCGCGGATCGTGACGCCGGCGCCGGCGATCTCGAACGGCGCCGCGAGGAGGTAGTGTCCCGCGGGCACGTCGATCTCGCTCGGCACCCCGATCGCCGCCGACTCTTCGATCGCGGCGCGGAGCGTGCACTCGGCGACCGCTGTGGCGCAGATCTGGTTGCCGGGGACGGCATCCGGCGCGTCCGCGACCGAATTGACCGTGAAGGTCACGAGAGGGGTCACGCTGGTGGCGGTGACGGCGACGAGCAGGATCGCCGCGCTCGCGACGGCCGACGCAAAAGACCCGAGCGCGACCCGGCTACTGCGGCGCCCGCTCATCGAATCCCCGCGCCGTAGCCGACTCGGAAGTCGATGCCGTTGAATTTGACGACGAAGTTTCCGGGCCGGAACACATCGAGGATCGCGTCGATCAACTCGTCTTCCGTCGGAACCCTGCCGAGCTTGACCGCGAGCCCGGAGGCAATGTTCTGCAGCCACGCGGGTGTTGCGGATTCCCGGCGCACGTACCACTCGATCGTGCGCCGCGCCGCTGCCGGACTGGTGTACTCGGTGACGAACTGCATGAACGGCTTGGAAAGCTTCGACGGCAGGTCGAACCCCGAATGCGACCACCCGTGTCCGCCGAAGCTGACCGTGTCCTTGCCGAACCGGTCCATCACCTCTTGTTCGATCTGTCCACGTATGCCCGCCGGCAGATGCGTGCCGGTGCTGGCGTCGATCACTGCCTGATAGTCGGCGTCGGAGAGCACGAACTTGCCGCCCGCGGCCTCGTCGATCACGACGAAGGCCTCTTGCCCCGGCTCACCGACGGGGCGGAGGCTGTAGCGCAGGCCCGAGATCTTCTTGGCGCCGGCCCCGAAGCCGACGCTGACCGTCGCGCCCTCGGGGGTTTGAGAGTCGGCGATGAGCTTGGCGAACTTTTCGCCCGGCGTGGTCGCTTCGGTGTAGAGATCCAGCTGGGTCTTGTAGCGCGCCACGATCGTCTGCTGCTGCGCTTGGGTGAACTTGGACAGCGTGTCGGCGGTGGGCTCGATGGGCTTGAACACCGTCGCTTTCCCGAGCGATTCGGGAGGAGCGCCCAACGGCAGATCCATCCACTCGGTGTTCTTCGGCTTCACCCACTCCGGCTTCGGGACGCCGGTCCCGTTGCGATAGAACTCGAGCGACGCCGGATTTCCGGGGCGGCACTGGATCTCGATGTTGACCCCGTACTTCTCGTTGATGTCGGCGATGATTTTCTGGACCTTCTCGGCGTCCTCGGCATAGAAGCCGCCGAGCGCTTCGAGCTGCTCGACGGTGATGGTCGAGTTCTCCGGGAGCGATTCCAACGCCTGCCGGACGACCATTTCGCCGGTTCCGTCCACCGACGCCGTGAGCGCGGCGGCCGCGGGATCGACCGCGGCGAGACCGCCGTCGATGCTCTCCCCGGTGCGGGCGAAGGGCATCGATCGTTCGATCACCGTGCCGAGCCGCGACACCCCGGCCGCTCCCACCTCGGCAAGGACGACGTCACGGGCGATCGTGGTCGACGTCTTGCCGACGAGGTCCCCGAGCTGGCCCGCGGCCGACACCGGATTCGACTTCGCCAGTTGCACGAACTTGACCGTGTCCTCCCACGTCGCTTTGAGACCGGCGTCGACGATCTCCTTCGACTTCTGCTCGAACGCCTTGAGTGCCGGTGACTTCTCGTAGGTACGGAGGTCGCCCCCGAGCGGGTCGTCGTTCAAGGGCCCGATGATCTCACCCAAGAGCGCGATGTTGTTCAGCGAGCTCTCGCCGACGTCGGCGACGAAGCCGTTGAACTCGCGCGACGCGGCGGTGCGGTACGCGTCGTTGCCCGAGGACAGTTGGCCGTAGAACGCCGCCGCTTCCTTCAATCCCGCATAGGCGGCGTTGCCGGAGTCGTCGATCACTTTGCCGCTCGCCATCGCGAAATGATCCGAGTACGCGAGATACGCTTCGACGGCCACGGCGGGCGCGTCGGGGAGCCAGGCCATGGCGCGGTCGTCCATGCCGAGCAATCGGGCGGCGCTCACCTTCCAGCCGGGCGGATCGGCGAACGTCGTGCCCGGCGGGGGGATCGGATCTTCGGTGATCGAGACGTTCAACCACGGTGGGAGCGTATTGCTCCCATCCGGCCCGGCCGCCCATGCGGTGATGACACCGAGTCGCTTCTGCCCGGCATTCATCAGCGCGCCTACCGATTGGGACGAATCCGTCAGCCCGTCGGCGAGAACGCGCTGCAACTCGACGTCGGTCAGGCGGCGCTTGCCGACCTCGATGATCGACTGCGCGAACTTCTTCTGCTCGACGCCGTCGACATCGATCGCTCGCACCTCCGCGAGCACGTCGACGCTCCCCGGCTGGTCCGCCGCGAACGTCACCGTCGTCGTTGCCAACTCGCCGGGCTCGAGCTCGGTCGGCAACGGCGGGTTCGGTGCAACCAACAGCGAAATCTTCCCTGCCGCCGCCGGCAGCACACCGCCGGGCTGGGTGAATGCCACGCCCGTCAGCCGATCTGCACTGATGTTCCTGACCCTCACATCGACCGAGAAGACCTGGCCGTTGGTCGTGCCCGGGCTCAAGAACACCAACAACGCCGGGGCGGTGCTACACCTTTGCGCGTCGATCTCCGCTTGCGTTGCCCGTCGCGCCTTGAAGTTGAAGCCGGCGAACTGGGCTTGGATGTCGGCCAGGCACGCCTGCTCGTTGAAAGTCGCCGTCACTAGACCGGCGCAGCCTCCGAACGCGAGGCCGATCCGTCCGGCCGGGACCTGATCGCAGTACGCGAGCAGCCCACCCTCGCGGCAGAAATCGTAGGCCTGATACAGCGCTTGCGCCGGCGGTGGCTGCCAGAAGAGCGGCGCGCCGGGCGCGTTCCCCTGCCAGCAGAAGAACGCGCCGTCGAGCGAGCTCGCAGTGCCGCCGAACTGCGCCGGGTCGATCTCGAATATCGCCTTGGCGACGAACGCCTGCTGCCCCGCACTGGGGCCCTGAGACACCACCCAGGTCTGGGAGAAGAATCCCACCGGGGCGAAACCGGCGGCGGCCGCGTTTGAAACCGCCACCATCAGTAGAAGTGCGAACGCGAAGATCAACGATCGCACACACCGGTGCCTCGGGTTTGATCGCATCACAAGACACCGTTCATCGGTCGCACTCGGAGCTCGTTCCGGACCGCGCCGCCCAGAAGTCAACTACCTATGGACCGCGGTCGGGGAACGCATCATCGAGATCAGTCTCCCGAGCGTCGGCCCCGATCCTGCCAGGTGGGGAACTTGCCCGTACCCCGGCATGACCCAACCAGCAAGCAAATTCGGGCCTGCGAGGGTTCCGCCCGTGCGTGACCGCGACGTGGCAGAGGAGTGCCGCAAGGCGACTGCTGGGGCCAGCTCAAGGGTCCTACGCGGAGATGAGACATCTCTCG
Source organism: uncultured delta proteobacterium (assembly GCA_963774015.1). GTDB lineage: Bacteria > Desulfobacterota > Binatia > UTPRO1 > UTPRO1 > UTPRO1. The sequence continues at coordinate 685,982 of CAVZDH010000007.1, read as the reverse complement.
GGAGCCCACTGGCGCGGCTCCTGACACCAAACTTGCTGGCGACGCGCAATTCAGTGTCCCCGACGGGATTTCCACACCATTCTGCTTTGACGTTCCGATACTTGGAACCGTCAAGGTGGCATGAGCCGGCGCCGGGACCAACGTCAGCAGGTCCTATCAACACCGGTTCCGACCGACGCGCCGCCCGATCACCCGGGCGCGCTCGTCGATCTCGAGCGCACGCTCCAGGTGATCGGACGCCTTCTCCCGTTGCTGCGAGAACTTAGAACCCGCGTCGACGCAGCCCGTACGCCCGAACACGATCGTCGCATCCTGAACGGTCAGCTACAGACCTCCAAACAGGATGTGACCAATGAGCAATCAGAAGAATTCACCAAACCGGTCCACCGGACCGCGCGGACCGCGCAGCGAGATCGAGCCGGCCAACGGATCGGCCAGCCAACCGATGCCGTTTCACCATCCCCTGCTCGAACTGTACCTCGCTCTCCTCGCCATTCGCCTGCTGATCACAGAAAGGAACGGTGACGTCCATGTTGGATCGCCCGCGCGAGATCAAGGCCAGCCACATCGCCCGCAAAGGGATCGTCTACATTCGACAGTCGAGCGACGGGTCGAACCTTCACCGTGCCGCCGCCGCCGCCGATCGATGAAACGGCCCGCGCCGCCGCGCGCGTCCGGGCGCTGTTCGGGATGTGAGCGGCTGACGGTAGCCGTCGCCTTACGTACGAAGAAGGAGTACTCGTCGTCTCGATGTCGGACGAAGAGAAGCGTAGACCGCCCCTCGTGGGCGTCACCTTCACGCGGGTCCAGCTCGGCAACCCCGAGCGTCCGGATCTGACGCCGGTGGAGATCGAGCTGCTCGTCGATACCGGTGCGATCTACAGCGTCGTGCCGGCGAGTGTCCTCGACGCCCTCGCCATTCGACGGCTCGAGCGCGAGGAATTCACGTTGGCGGACGGGACGCACGTTGCTTACGACGTCGCCGAAGCGCGATTCACCGTCGGGACCCGCGTCCGGACGTCGCAAGTGGTTTTTGCGCCCGAAGGCGTGACGCCGTTGCTCGGGGCATTCACGCTCGAGAGTCTGGGGCTGATGGTGAACCCGGTGACGCGCGAGCTCCTGCCGATGCGGCTCCTGCTCGCCCGCGCCTCGTGATCCGAGACGAGCGATGCCGTTCCTCGACACCCGTGACCTGCCGATCAAGGAGCCGCTGCCAGGCTGGAGGGGGCGGTTCTTCAACACGGAGCACCTGACGTTCGGCTACTACGACGTCGTCGCGGGCGCCGCGATCCACGAGCACGAGCACCCGAACGAGGAAGTCTGGCACGTCCTGGAGGGCGAGCTCGAAGTGACCGTCGCCGGCGTGACGACGATCGCCGGACCGGGCTCCGTGGCGATCGTTCCACCCAACACGCTCCATGCCGTGAAAGCCCGAACCGCCGGGCGCGCGATCGTCGTCGACCATCCGCGGCGCGCGGCGATCGGCGGCGTCGCCACCGACTGATGCCGATCTCCGAGTTGATAGGCGTTTTTAGCGGCCTTTTCCGTCGGCGCGGACGACATAACCTTCAAAGTCGGACATCCACCCCTGCACTGCCGTTCGCCACAGCCGTTCGCCACAGAAGTTGTCCGATGGAACTTACTCACCGTATACGCGGGCGAAGGTCCACGTTGGTATGAAGTGGTGGGACCACTGGGCGATTCCAGGAGGATACGCCTACGGCGGCTACAACACATACTCGCACTATTTCGCTAACGGAGCTGCCGGCTGGTACTATGGAACCCGCCTTTCCATTGGCGGAGATCTTCATAACTGACAACTGGGGTGGGTACGTCGGCGCGCTCGCGTCGGCGGGATACTATCGCACAAACCCGCCCGCCTCTGCGGTCGCGACGGTGTACTTTGTCGCGGGGCCATACGGCGGTTTTCAACATGCCTGCAGGAGACACAACCCAGCGAGGGTCAACGGGAAGATCAGATATCGGTGGTTCTGCACCTACGACAAGCGGCTTGATATCGTGCAGTTCTAGCGATGAGAAGCCACGAGGGGTTCCATGCGCAGCCTCAGAAGACCTTTCCGATGCTTAGCTACTGCTGCGGTACTCGTTTTGCCTTGGACCGCCGCTGCCGCTGACTCGGGATACACAACGGAGATTACAGTACTCTTCGAGGGCAAAGAGGTAGCCACCTTCGCCGCGAGAGGAGGGTGCCGTCTATCCGTTACCACCGACCGGCCCATGCGATGACCTTGAGCTCGAAGATGTCACTTCTGGGTCTAGCGAGAACGGTGTTCACGGCGAGAGCACTGCCTACGTGCGAAAACGGAAGGACAACTCGGGCTGTGAGCTAGTCGTCGAGAAGGCGAGATTCCGAGCACAAACCACGCCGCCAACGGTCAAGGGCCGCTGATAGTCGGAGTTTCGAGTTCCCTTCTAAGAATCGGCCGCGAAGGCGGTGAGCGAAACAGAGAGCACGAAGAGGCGACCGACACCGAAGAGCGCCTCGACAGCGCCGAAGCTCGTTTCGTGCTGTCGGCGCGCAGTTTCGGTTCCGAAATCGAACGCGACCGTGGGAAGCAGCGCACCCGCGATGCTATGCTTGCCAACGCCCGGCTGGGGCACGTGACCGGCGGTGTGGTCTACGGCTACCGCAACGCCCCCGTCTACTTGGCGGGCGACTCCAGCGGCAACCCCATCCGATCGCACGTGCGGCGCAATATTCAGGCGGAAGAAGCGGCCGTCATCTAAGCGATCTTCCAAGCATCGGCAGACGGCGTCGGCCTCCGGACGATCGCGAGGGCGATGAACGCGGACCCTCACGCCGCCGAGATCTGTCAGCAGTACTTTCAAGGGCGATCGGGGGTCCCCCCGAGAAAGGGCACGGGCTCGTGGAACCCGTCGACCGTCAACGCCATCCTGCGCCGCGAGCTCTATCGCGGCACGATCGTCTGGGGAAAACATCGCAACGTCGACAAGGGCGGACGCACGCGATGTCGGAGCCGCCAGGCAGAAACGGATTGGCTTCGCGTGGATCTCCCCGAGCTCCGGATCGTCAGTGAAGAACTCTGGACCGCGGTACAGGAGCGGCGACGAGATCGCATCCCCACAGCCGCCCCGAGGCCCTCGCATTCGTCGGCGAGCCTCTTCTCAGGATTGGCGGTGTGCGCCTCGTGCGGCGGACCCTTCACGATCTCGGGCAGCCGAAAACGCGAGCGCTGCTACGGATGCTCGTGGCACCGCAACCGCGGAGCCGCCGTTTGCGAGAACTCGCTCTTGGAGTCGGTGAACGTCGTCGACCGGCGTCTCGTCGAGGAGATCGAACGCCAAGTGCTGACTCCGAAGGCCCGTCGGTTCGTCGTGGCGGCGGCCGAAGAAGCGATCGGGCGACGGGCGAAAAGACGGCCGACACGACGGCCGATGTTCGGACCTCGCTGTCCCGGGTGACGCGAGAGATCGAAAACCTCCTGCGCGCCGTTGAGCAGGGCGATGCACCGGCCACACTCATCGAACGGCTTCGTCAGCGGGAGCGCGACAGACGGAGCTCCGGGGAAAGCTGACGGCCCAGGAGCCCAAGCACACCTCCGAGCTCACTGCCCGACGAATTCGTCGACGGCTCGACGACGGCCTTTCACGGCTGGGTGAGGTCTTGGCCTCGGACACCGCCGTGGCCCGACGCGCGCTCGTCGGCCTGCTGGCCGATAAGATACGCTTTACCCCGACCGAGCTCCCCAGCGGCGAGCGCACCTACCGCTTCGCCGCCAACCTCTCCATGGGCCGACTCCTCGGTTCCGTCACGCAGAATAGTGTAGATGTCCCCGACGGGATTTGTACCTTATTATTCCCGACCCTGCCCCTCCGGATGAACGTGAAACGCGCTGCGTAGGTCGCTCCGGCTCCGGGAGGACTGCGCGCCTTGCGAGCCGTCCGTAATTTCGATCGCTCGCGGTGTCTGCGTCTTGAAGCCACGGACGGCGCCGCCGCTTGTAGCAGGCAGGTGACATCCTGGGCTTGATTTGCACCATTGATAATCAAGACCCTCCGGCTATCGTACGCCAGTGGAGTTCGAGTGGGACGAGCGGAAGGCCCGTGACAATGTGGCCAAGCACGGTGTGCTCCTTCGAGCTTGCAACACGGGTATTCGATGATCCTCGACTCGTCTTCGCCGAAGATGCGGCTCACAGTCGATCCGAGGACCGCTACTTCGCTTCGGGCGCGTGGGCGGTGGCGTCCTGACCGTACGCTTCGCGCTGCGGGGCGACCGAGTCCGCATCATCGGGGCCGGATACTGGAGAAAGGGCAAGGCATTCTATGACCAAGCGCATCATGTACAGTGATGAACCAATCGAGATTGGGCGCCGTGTCGGGCGCGAGATCCTGCCCGGTCACGGGGGAGCACGCGCAGGAGCGGGCCGTCCCGCCACCGGCAAAAAGCCGATCACGCTTCGGCTGCCGCCAAAGCTCCTCGCTACCGTCCGGCGCGACGCCAAGCGAGCCGGACAGACGATTTCCGAGTTCGTTGCGGCGAAGTTGCACCGTCAGGGATAGAGGACGGATACCGCCTTCCCAGATTGCTGACGAAGCGTCCCCGACGGCCTCGAACCGGGGGCGGCGGCAGCGCACGGCGCTGCGGCTAGGCGCCGTCCTCATGAGTGACGTTCAGTAGCCGTCGCTGCTCGCGCCAATCGTGATCAGTATGCCGTCGGAGAACGTGAGCCAGCGCACGAACTGCTTCGGCCCGCGGTTGTAGAGCGCGATGCCGTAGGTGAGCGTCGTGTAGAGCTTCTCGTTGGCCTCGATCAGGCTCACCGCGGGAACATTCGTGATTGCGCGGACAGCCTTCGTGAGGTTGTCGGCTGAGATCCAAGGGTTCAGCTTCTTGATCACCGCCGAGAGCCGCTTCACGAGAACAACGTGCGTGAAGCTCGCCCGCTCTGCGTCTAGGAGCTCGGGGGGCATGTAGGTGTAGCCAAGCTGTTGCAGCAGGGCGACGGCCGGGTCTTCCGAAGGCGCGCCTCGCTCCAACCCCGACCGGGTGGGGTCACCCGGCGATCTCATCGAGGACGACGCGAAGTTCGCCCGTCAGAAGAACACGCATGAGCGTCCGCTTGATCTGACTGAACTGCCCGACCTCAGCGATCGGACCTTTCGATCGTCGTCTCAGCGGCCAGCGCGCCGAGAGACGGAAGCGCTTGAGTTGGTCCTGAGGGCTTCCTAGCGCGCGCAGCGGAAGCCGATGTGCATGAGGCTCGTGTCGGGCGCAGTATGGCCGCGCGCCGACACACGGAAACCGTGACAGAACTTCGGATCGCACATGAACGAGCCGCCCCGCATGACTTTCTCGCTCTCCGCCGTCGGCGTGAAAGGCCGGTTGCGCTCGGGATAGGGGCGATACCAGTCCTGGCACCACTGCCAGACGTCGCCGCCCATGTCGGTGAGGCCGGACGGCAGGACGCCGAAGGAGCCGACGGGCGAGGTGTAGCGATAGCCGTCGGCGACGGTGTTCTTGGCGGGGAAGGTGCCCTGCCAAGTGTTGGCGCGATAGCGGCCGTCGACGACGAGCTCGTCGCCCCATGCATAGCGCGGTCCGCCGTTGTGGCCGTTCCGCGCCGCGTGCTCCCATTCGATTTCGGTCGGTAGCCGCTTCCCGAGCCAGGCGCAGTATGCGGTCGCGTCGTTCCAGCTGACTTGCGTGACCGGGTGATCGTCGGGAGCGGCGAACGCAGTCGGACCCTGCGGATGGTGCCAGCAGGCGCCGTCGACGAGGTGCCAGTGTCCGGCCTCGTCGTCGAAGACGCCCGAGCTGCCGGCGCGCTCCGCCTGGGTGACGAAGTGCGTCGCCGCGACGAAGGCGCGGAACTCCGCGATAGTCACCGGGTGCACGTCGAGCGCGAAGGGTTGCACGTCGGCGACGAACGGCGGCGACTCCGACGGCGGACCGCCGTCGGATCCGATGCGGGTGTGGCCGCCGGCGAACGCCACCATCCCGGGCGGCGCCGCCGGCGGCGCGTGCGAGTCGCCCGCGCCGCGCGCCGCGACCGCCGCGCCGAGCCCGAGAGCGGCGACGACGACGAGGGTCGCTGGCGACCGCAGGAGCGACGCGGGCACGCTCAAGGATTCGGCCAGCCGGGCCTGAGCTCGCGGAGGCGTTGCGCGAGCGCCGACACCACGGCCGCGTTGGCCGGGTCGTCGACGACGTTCGTCAGCTCGAACACGTCCGAAGATTCCTCGTAGAGCTCGCGCTCGTTGGTCGTGTACTCGTTGTACTTCCACGGCACGCCGCGCACCTCGGCATAGGTCGTGATCGTCCCGTTCCAGTGCTCTTCCAGGAAGTCGGCGCGCCAGGCCGGCGCCGTGCCGTCGAGGAGGTGCACCATGCTCAGACCCTCGACGCCCGGATCGGGCGTCGCGCCGGCGAGCTCGGAGAGCGTCTCGGCGTGATCGATGTTGAGCCCGAACCCGGACTCGGCGCGCGGCAGCGGCGCCAGCGGCGCATAGCGGATCGCGAGCGGCACCCGCATGCACTCTTCGTATGGGCACTGCTTCGGCTCCCAGCGGTGCGAGCCCCACGAGTAGCCGTTGTCGGAGGCGTAGACGATCATCGTATTCTTGTCTTGACCGGTGTCGACGAGCGCCTGCAGGATCGCGGCGACGGCCTCGTCGACCGCCTGCAGGCATTCGAGCTGCATCTGGTTGAAGGTGTCGTGGGTCGCCATCTGGTTGGCGCTCCACGGCGCGATGCCCTGCAGCCAGGCCGGCTTGTCGGAGACGTCGGCCTCGTTGTAGTTCGGCGGCCGCCACGGCGGGATGCCCGAGAAGCTGCCGGCGTGGCGCGGCGCCGGCGTCGCCGGTCCGTGCGGCGCCTTCGGCGCGAAGTAGAGGAAGAAGGGCTGCTGCGTCGACGCGTCGTGGATGAACTGCACCGCTTTGTCGCGCAGGACGTCGGTCGAGTAGTCGGTGTCGGCGCTGCCGAACGCAACCTCGGTCCCGTTCTCGACCAACGTGTAGTTGAAATAGGCAACGTTCTTGAACACGTGCCACTCGTCCCAGCCGGGTGCGATGTACGGGGACTGATACCCGTTCAGATACTTGCCGTAGATGCCGGTGTGATACCCGGCCGCCTTCAGCCACACCGGCAGCGTCGAGCTGTCGTCGAAGACGCCGAAGCCGCCGTCCGTACCGCCGTTGTCGTGTACGCCGGTCGTGTGGGAGTACTTGCCCGCAAGTAGGCTCGAACGGCTCGGCGCGCAGAGGTCGGTCGTGACGTAGCTGTTCACGAAGCTCACGCCCTTGTCGAAGATCTCGTGCTGCACGGTGGGCATGACCGGCGTGACGCCGTCGATCGAGTGGGTGAGGCCGATGGTGTCGAAGCGTTGGTCGTCGGTCAGGATGAAGACGATGTTCGGCCGGAGTGGCGCGGGATGGGGACCGACGCGGTCGACCCAGGTCTCGAGCAGGGTGACGAGTGCATCGGCGAGCGTCGTGCCGTCGACGTCGCCACCGACCGCCGGCACCGCCGCATCCATCTGTGGCCCGACGTCGGGAATGACGATCCCGCTCGGATCCTCGAGCACCCGCACGACGCACTTCCGCGCGATCTTGTCGATCGACGCGCGCGCCTTCGCCTCGGCCTCCGCCTCGGACTTACCTTGGATCAAGTAGTGGAGCTTCTTGCCGATGAAGTTGACGACGCCGGTGCTGATCGTCTTCTGGCACGTGAGCTGATCGCGGAGGTCGTGCTGGTCGACGAGCGCGGCGGGGGCGGGGTCGTTGAGACCCCAGGCCAGCGCGATGGCGTCGCCGACGAGCGTGCCGGCACAGGCGGGCGGGGCCTGCGTCTTGCACGAGACGTCCGGTCCGCGGCGCATGCGCTGGTAGTTGCAATTCGCCGCGAGCTTCGCGCTCTTCAGGACGGCGTTCGCGTCCTGCAGCGTCGTGCATTGCGCTCGGCCGGTCGCCGGAAGGAGCAGCAGCAGTCCCAGGGGCATCCAGATGCGCGCGAACCTCATGGTGGCTCCCTCGTGGTGGTCGTCGTGTGGGTTGCTCTTCGGCTACACACCCGCGGGTGTTGGCAGTCAAGTGAACGGCAACGCTTCGGAGACCGTCGGGTCCCGCCGCCTCGCAAGGGAAGCGGCTCCTGGGCGCCGTCGTGTGTCGACGCGATGCTGAAACGGGAGCGCTATCGTGGCCGCATCTAAGGTACATGTCCCCGACGGGATTTGTACCTTACTATTCCCGCGTTTTTGCGTGCTTCTCGATGTGAAGACGGCTGCATAGGCTCCGCCACTCACACCAACAAACGCAGGCCACCTCAACCTCCGCGAGGCTCGGCGGACTCGGCTTAGCCAATCCTCAGGCCGCGGGTTTCCATCGAATGGCAAGACGACGGCGGGTTGCCGCGCAGTCCCGGAGGTAGAGATTGATCAGCGCCTGATACGGCATGTCGAGCTCTGTGGCGAGCGACTTGAAGTACGCGATCGTCGGCTCGTCGAGGCGGATGGTAATCTGGCGCTTCAACCGTCGCGCGTAGGGGTTCTTCTTGGCCTTCGTGAACTCGTAGTGCGTTCTCATCGTCTCCTCCGCTGCTCGTAGCGGGTCCGTTCCTGGCGATCAGCCTTGCGAGCCGAGATGATTCGGATGACTGAGTCACGCTCTCGATAGCAATGGCACACGACCAGCGTTCTCAAGCGCGCGCTGAGCCCCAGGAGAACGAACCGATCCTCATCGTCCGAGTGATCCGGATCGCCGATCAGAAGCGCTTCCTCGTCCAGGAATACCGTTTCGGCCTCGGCGAATGTCACGCCGTGCTTACGCGCGTTCCCTACGCTCTTACGTTCGTCCCAGACGAACCGTAGCTCAGCCATGGACACCGATACTTACAATGTATGGCTGCTCATGGCGAGAGGGACTCTTTGCAAGAGCACACGCACTCATCGAGATTCGTCCGGGATCTAGCACAGCCGCCCACACCGACGGTCGTCCCGCGCACGACCTCCCCTGCCGAGCGCACACCCTCATGGCACCCACGACGCAGGAGCGCACGCCAAGCAAATTCGAGTGTCCCCGACGGGATTTGCACCTTATTATTCCCGCGACTTCCGCTGGTTGTCGTTGTGAAGCGTGCGGCGTAAGTCGCCCAGCCCTCAGCGGGACGGTATCCCCACGGAGGGCGAACCCCTGGAAACGTTCGTGCAGGGAGCCCGTACCGGGCGGCACCTGCCTTCAACCCGATCAAAGGCTTGCCCGACACGGTGCAGGGCGGTAGAGGTCGGCCATGCCCGCGATCGTGTTGGCGCCCCGGATCGTCGCGAACCCCGACATCTTGGGGGGAAAGGCCGTCATTGAGGGGACCCGCCTCAGCGTCGAGTTCATTCTCGGCCAACTCGGCCGGGGCCTCGCCGTCGACGAAGTCGTCAAGGAATACGGCGTCCCGCGTGAGGATGTGCTTGCGGCGGTACGCTTCGCGGCGAACACCGTCGGCCGGGACGCGTATCTCGCACCCGAGCGCTAATTCGTGGAACGATCGAGCGGCCTGCGATTTCTCGCCGACGAGAACATCGCGACCTCTGCGATCGATAGCCTCCGCGGCCTTGGCGTCGATGTGGTCACCGTCGACGACCGGCGCCTCCGAGGATTCCCGGATCACCGACTCCTCGATGCCGCGACCGCCGAGCATCGAGCCATCCTGACGCAGGACACTGACTTCGGCACCCTCGCCATCGCCCAGGGTGCGCCGTGCTTCGGGATCATTCTCGTGCGCCCGGGCGACTTGCTGCCGTCGGAGCTCCTGACTCTCGTGGCGGATTTCCGGCGGGCGGACGCGGAACTTCCCGCCCCGTTCATCGTCGTACTGGAGCGAGGGCGGACGCGCGTCCGCGCGCTAACGGAACCGATCTGATCGCTGTCCCTCGCCACAGATTGTCACCCGCATCGTCATCCACGTTCTCCTGATCGTCCGGAGAGATCCAATTGGGGCGAGGGAGCATCCGCATCACGATCCTCCGCACTCCAGTCCGAGCACCCAGCGCGAACACGTTCTTCGAGCGCTTCCTGCGCAGCGTGCGCGCCGACTGCCTCGACCACGTGCTCATCCTCGACGAGAGGATCACCTCGGATTTGTCCTCCGAGGCTACAGCGCCTACTTCAACGATAAACGGCCGCACCAGCTTTGCCGATGCGAGTTGCAACCGGGCCGGTTTCGCGAGGGACAACGAATCGGAGGCTGCCGTCGGCCGCGATGCCTCTTGTGCCATGGGGAGAAGCTCGCGAAACAGCTGCCCATCCGGGAACGCCGCATCGCCGACGTGTTTCGCGACAGGCAACGAGGTGTGAAAGTTGTCCCCGACGGGATTTGAACCCGTGTTACCGACGTGAAAGGCCGGTGTCCTGGGCCGAGCTAGACGACGGGGACGTAGGTTGGATCGGCGACCGCGAAAGGGTCGGCTTGTATCAGCGGCCCTCCGGAGCCGCAAGTTTCGGAGCGCCGGGCAAGGGTCCGAACGACCGAGCAGCCGCGAGCCTCGTCGTCCTTGTCAGCACGCGAGCGCTCGGGCAGCAGTGAGCGCCATGCCGACACTCGCTCCCGCCGTACAGACGGTCCTCCTGCTCTTCGCTTCCAACGTCTTCATGACGAGCTCCGCACGGCACCGCTCCTGGTCGCGATCCTCGCGAGCTGGCTGATCGCGCTCGCTGAGTACGCGTTGCAAGTGCCGGCGAACCGCATCGGCTTTCGCGTGCTCTCGCTCGCGCAGCTCAAGGTGACGCAGGAGATCATCACCATGACGGTCTTCGCGGGCTACGCGACGTTCTGGGCGGGCGAGGCGCTCCGCTGGAACTACGCGGCGGCGGCGCTCTGCCTGGTTGGGGCGGCGGTCTTCATCTTCCGCTACTGAGCCGACAGAGCGACGCGGGCGGCGGGTGCATCGCGATCGCGAGGCTGCCAGCATACGCGATCACCCGGCGCGGATCGGTCGCCGCGACCGGATCGAACGGCGCGGGCGTCGCGCCCGGACAGCGGCCCGGATCGCCGGGAACACGCGGCGTCGCCGCGCCGCCGGGGCTCGCGCCGGTGAGCCGCATCAATAGGAAGGGAATCCCGAACTCCCCACTCCAGTCGTACGGCTGATGGGCCTCCGCCGGGCTGCCGACGGCTTCGCGCCGCTCGTTGACGTAGAGCGGCCGATTGCTGCCGAGCTCGTAGAAGCGGGCCCAGCAGCCGGGCGCGATCTGCGACTCCACGAGCCATCGCACCGCCGACGCGACTGGCGCACAATACGCGGCGTCGCCGGTTGCGTCGGCGAGCGCGACGAGCGCCGTCAATGCGTACCGCGACTCCCACGACGCGAGCGCGACGCGCTCGTAGCGCCGCGCCGGCACGGGGGCACCGGCCTCGTCGTATTGCTGCGCCCATCCGGCTTGCGGCGGCGCGTGCTGCGCCTGCACGATCCAATCCCCCGCGCGCCGCGCCGCCGCCACCAGATCCGGACGATCGAGCGTGCGCGCGGCCGCCAGCACCGTGAGCATGCTCTGTGTGGTCGCGCCGTCGTTCAGCGTCGGGCGATCCTCGAAGTCGCGATAGATCCATTGCTTCCAGCGCGGCCGCGCCACCAGCGGCCAGGCCCCGTCGGGAAGCTGCCGGTCGAGGAGAAGCGCGAGGCCGCGCTCGGCCGCCGCGCGATGGCGCGGGTCGCCGGTCACTTCCCAAAGCGCGAGCAACGCACGAATGGAGCCCGGCGTCACGTCGTCGTCGATCGCAGTGCGGCGCACGCTCCAGCTGAACCACCATGCGGGCGCGCCGCCGCGCACGGGCATCTCCGAGAACCACCCGCCCGAGCGCATCTGGATCGCCGTGAGCAGATCGCCGGCGCGGACGGCCGTCGCGAGATAACGATCGTCGCCGGTCAGACGGTAGCCGTCGAGGAGCGCCAGGATCGCGGTCGGCGTGCCGGGGCTCCGAATCGCGACGAGATCCCAGTCGGCGAGCCCGAGCGGCGCGGCGATCCGCTCGGCGAGCTTCAACGGATACGTGTGCGGATGGACGCGCTCGCCGGGAACCGTCCTGAAGACCCAGCCGCCGTCGGGGCGTGCTCGCGCGACCACCTGATCGAGTGCCGTGCGGAACGCGGCGAGTCGCGCGCCGTCGTCGCCGGCTGCATCGTCCGCGGCCGACGCGGCGCCGACCGGGGCCGTCGCTGTGAGGGCCATGCTCAGCGTGAGCGCCGCGAGCCCGGCTCTCGCCGCGACACGCACGGCGAGCATCGCCGCCGCGCGGCTCCGCCCTTCCCGTCCGCTCAGCGATACACCGGCTTCCGCTTCTCGAAGAACGACGCGATCGCCTCACGACCGTCCGGCGCGACGGCCGTCATCGCCATCACCTCGGACGCGTAGGTGTACGCGTGCGCCTGGTCGAGATCGATCTGCGCGTAGAAGGCCTGCTTGCCGATCGCCTTCGATGCCGTGCTGCCGCGGCTCGCCGCGTGCGCGAGCTTGAGCGTCTCCTCGCGGAGCTGCTCGGCCGCGACTACGCGATTGACGAGGCCCCACTCGGCCGCGGTCCGGGCGTCGATCGCGTCGCCGGTGAGCAGCATTTCGAGCGCGCGCTTGCGTCCGATCGCGCGGCTCACCGCCACCATCGGCGTGCTGCAGAACCAGCCGCCGCGGCCTCCGGGCGTGGCGAAGCTCGCCGCCTCCGACGCGACCGCGAGATCGCAGGTCGCGACCAGCTGGCACCCCGCACCGGTCGCGATGCCCTGCACCGACGCCACGACCGGCTGCGGCATCGACTGCACGAGGTTCATCATGGTCGCGCAGCGCGCGAAGAGCGCCCGGAAGCCCGCGAGATCGCGCTCGACCATGTCGCCGTAGTCGTGACCGGCACAGAAGACGGGACCGTTGGCGGCGATCACGAGCACGCGCGCGTCGCTCGCCGCGACGCTCCCGAGCGCGTCGATCAGCTCCTCGATGTGCTCGAGCGAGAGCGCGTTCCGCCGCTCGGGGCGGTTCATCGTGATGGTCGCCGTGGCGCCGTCGCGGTCGGCAAGAATGTGACGATAGATCATACGGTCACCTCGTCCCCGAACCTACCGTCCGCTTCCGCGCCTCGGCAAGCCGTCGGCGCCAGCGCTCGGTTGACGTGCCATGCCGAACCGGCCAGAAACCGCGGTGGAAGGAGCCTCCCCACCCATGGCCGTCGGCATCACCTCCTATGGATCGTACGTCCCCTATCGGCGGCTGAAGCGCGCCGCCATCGCGCAGGTGCTCGGCATTCCGGCCGGCAAGGGCGAGCGCGCCGTCGCGAGCTTCGACGAGGACAGCGTCTCGATGGCGGTCGAGGCCGCCCGGGACGCGTTGCGGGCGGTATCGGCGAAGGAGGTGCGCACGCTTCTGTTCGCCACCACCACGCCGCCCTATGCCGAGAAGTTGAATGCGGCCCTGGTCGGCGCCGCCGCGCAGCTGCCGCTCGAGATCCGCGCCGCCGACCTCACCGGCTCGCCCCGCGTCGGGCTCACCGCGCTGCTGCAGGCCGTCGACGCCGTCCGCGCGAACGGCGGCTCGGCGCTCGTCGCGATCGCCGACTGCCGCGTCGCTGCCCCCGAGGGCAAGGCCGAGCAGACGGGCGGCGACGCGGGCGTCGCCTTCGTCGTCGGGGAAGACCCGATCGCGGAGATCGTCGCGTCCGCCTCGGTCACGCGCGAGTTCCTCGACACCTGGCGGGCCCCGGGGGAACGCTTCGCCCATACGTGGGAAGAGCGGTTCGCGCTCACGCAAGCATACGGCCCGCTCCTCGGTGCCGCCGTGCAGCGTGTGCTCGAGGATGCGAAATGCGCTCCGGGCGACCTCGCAAAGGTCGTGCTCGACGCACCGAACCCGCGCGCCGCCGACGAGCTCGCGCGCGGTGCCAAGCTCGCCCCCGAGCAGCTCGCGGATCCCCTCGCCCTCACCGTCGGCCAAACCGGTGCCGCGCACGCGCCGCTCGTGCTCGCGAGCGTCCTCGCGGGCGCGAAGGCCGGCGACCTGATCCTCGTCGCGAGCGCGGGCGACGGGGCGGACGCCATGCTCTTGAAGGTCACCGCGCGCGCCGCCGGCTACGCGCAAGCGCGCTCCGTCGGGCGTCTCATCGAGTCGAAGGGAGACGTCGCGTACGCGCGCTACTTGAAATGGCGCGAGATCCTGCCGACCGAGCCGCCACGCCGGCCCGACCCCGATCGGCCCGCCGGCCCGCCGATGCTCCGCTCCGAGACCTGGAAGTTCGGGTTCGTCGGCTCGAAGTGTACGGCATGCGGTACGCCGCAGCTGCCGCCGCAGCGCATCTGCATCAAGTGCGGCGCACGTGACCGCATGGAGCTGTATCCCTTCGCCGACCGTCCCGCCAAGGTCGCGACCTTCACGCTCGACCGGCTCGCCTACTCGCTGAACCCGCCGACCGTGAACGTCGTCGTCGACTTCGCGGGCGGCGGACGCTTTCTCTGCGAGATGACGGACTGCGAGCCCGAGAAGGTCGCGATCGGCGACGAGGTCGAGATGACGTTCCGCCGCATGCACTCGGCGGGCGGCGTCCACAACTATTTCTGGAAGGCGAGGCCGCGGCGCTGAAAGAGCGCTGCCGCCCTCACGAGGAGCACGAACGATGGGAAGCAACGGTATCAAAGACCGGGTCGCGATCGTCGGCATGGGCTGCACGCAGTTCGGCGAGCACTGGGACAAGGGTCCCGACGACCTCCTGATCGACGCCGCCTACGCGGCGTACGAATCCGCCGGCATCGAGCCGAACGACGTCGACGCCTACTGGCTCGGCACGATGGGCCAGCTCTCGGGCCTGACGCTCTCGGTGCCGCTCAAGATCGACTACAAGCCGGTGACGCACGTCGAGAACTTCTGCGCCACCGGCTCCGAGGCCTTGCGCCAGGCGTGCTACGCCGTCGCGTCCGGTGCCTACGACCTCGCGATGGCGATCGGCGTCGAAAAGCTCAAGGACTCGGGCTTCTCGGGGCTGGTCGTATCGAGCCCGCCGAACGACGGCACCCTCGGCAACATGAGCGCGCCGGCGTCGTTCTCGCTCCTCGCGCCGGCCTATTTCAAGAAGTACGGCCTCGATCCCACCAAAGGAAAGGAAGTCCTGGCGCGGATCGCCTGGAAGAACCATCGCAACGGCGCCAAGAACCCGAAGGCACAGTTCCGGAAAGAAGTGCCGATGGAGACGATCCTCAACTCGCCGAAGGTCGCCGACCCGCTCGGCGTGATGGATTGCTCGGGCGTCGCCGACGGCTCGGCCGCCGCGATCGTCTGCCGCGCGGAGGACGCCCACAAGTACACGAAGCAACCGATCTTCCTGAAGGCGCTCTCCTTCGTCGCCGGTCCGGGCGAGGGACCGCTCGCGCAGGACTACGACTTCACGACCTTCCGCGAGGTGGTCGCGTCGGCGAAGGACGCCTACGCGCAAGCCGGCGTCACCGACCCGCGCAAGGAGATCAGCATGGCCGAGGTCCACGACTGCTTCACGCCGACCGAGCTCGTGCTCTACGAGGATCTCGGCTTCAGTCCGCGCGGCACCGCCTGGCAGGACGTGATGAACGGCTTCTTCGATCTCGACGGCGGGCTGCCGGTGAACCCCGACGGCGGCTTGAAATCCTTCGGCCACCCGATCGGCGCCTCCGGCCTCCGCATGATGTACGAGATGTGGCTCCAGCTCCGCGGCGAGGCGGGTCCGCGCCAGATCGAAAACCCGACCCTCGGCCTCACCCACAACCTCGGCGGCGCCCCTGGCCGCTGCGTGAGCTTCGTCTCGATCGTCGGACGGTGAGGTCGCGCGGAGCACGAGGCGCTCGAATGCACTTCGGGCGCCGACCAGTCGGGAGTCGGCGATCGGCGATCTCGTGCTCGCCGGCTCGCACTCGCAACGGAGGTCGGGCGCGAAGCGCCCGACCGCACGGGGCCAAACAGGGAGGCGCCCGAATTCACTTCGGGCGCCGAGAGGATCGGGCGCGAAGCGCCCGACCGCACGGGGCCAAACAGGGAGGCGCCCGAATTCACTTCGGGCGCCGACGGCCATCGGAGGATCGGGCGCGAAGCGCCCGACCGCACGGGGCCAAACAGAAATAAATGCGCATCGTCGACCTTCGCAGCGACACCCTCACGCGTCCGAGCGGCGCGATGCGCGCCGCCATGGCGGCGGCCGAGGTCGGCGACGACGTCTTCGGCGAGGACCCGACGATCGCCGCGCTCGAAGCGCGCGCGGCGGAGCTCGCGGGCAAAGAGGCGGCGCTCTTCGTGCCGAGCGGCACGATGGCGAACCTGATCGCGTGCAAGCTCCACACGCAGCCCGGCGACGAGGTGATCCTCGAGCGCACCTCGCACCTCTACCGTTACGAGGCCGGCGGCTTCGCGGCCTATGCCGGCGTGAGCATAGCCCTCCTCGACGGTGAGCGCGGCCTGCTGCGACCCGAGCAGGTCGACGGAGCGATTCGGCTCTCGGACGTGCACCAGCCACGATCGCGACTGCTCTGGCTCGAGAACACCCACAACGCCGGAGGCGGCAGCTGCTACCCGCTCCCGCAGCTCGCCGAGGTCGTCGCCGCCGGCCGCCGCTACGGCCTCGCCGTCCACCTCGACGGGGCGCGGGTCTGGAACGCCTGCGTCGCCCAAGGCGTCGCGCTCCCGGCGATCGCCGACCACGTCGACTCGCTGAGCTTCTGCTTCAGCAAGGGGCTCGGCTGCCCCGTCGGGTCGGTGCTGATCGGGCCCCGCGCTTTCGTCACCGAGGCTCGCCGCGTGCGAAAACAACTCGGCGGCGGCATGCGCCAGGCCGGTGTGCTCGCGGCCGCGGCGCTGTACGCGCTCGACCATCACGTCGGCCGGCTCGCCGACGACCACGCCAACGCACGCCTCCTCGCCGACGGGCTCGACGGGCTCGCCGGCCTCCGCGTCCGCCGTCCGGTCGAGACCAACATCGTCCTCCTCGACACCGGCGCATCGCGGCTTGGCCCGATGGAGGTCGTCGGCACGCTGATCGGCGCCGGCGTCCGCTGCCTCCCCATGAACGCGACCACCGTCCGGCTCGTCACCCATCTCGACGTCTCGCGCGACGACGTAGAGCACGCCGTCACGATCGCACGGAACACTGTGCTCTAAAGAATCACACTCCCTGACGGGCGACTCCGCCCAAGGAGGACCACCATGCCGTCTCGTGCGTCCATCGTTCGCAACGTCGTCGCCGCCGTCGTCCTGACTGTCAGCGTCATCGACATGCTCATCCCGAGCGGCGCGGCCGCCGCCTGCCCGGGCCGGGTCCGCTTCGAGCCGACGGCGAGCGCGACGCTCGACGCGGGCTGGACGGGAATCTTCCACGACCTTCCCGTCTTCGGGCCGACGCTCGATCTCGCGATCGACTGCGTGCCGTCGAGCCCTCCGTGCGGGAACTGTGCGATCACCGGCCTCGAGCCCGATCCGGCGGCCTCGTGGCAGCGCTGCGCGAACGACACGTCGCGCCCGTGCACCGTGGCGACCGAGGTCGCCGCTTGCGGCGCGGCCGGCACGTGCCGCACCTATCTCGCGCCGCCGACGTCGGTCGGCGCCGGCGGTCTCCCATTCTGCGTCACCGCGTCGGTGGCGGGCCCGGTCGGCGGCACCGTCGACGTCGAGAGCGGGGCGTTCGCGCCGGTCGTACCCGTCCGCGCCGACATTCTGTTGGGTGTATACGCGCCGATCTTCACCGGCGGCGCCATGCAAGGCTGCCCCCGCTGCATCGACGACGCGGTCCCGAACGACGGCATCCGCGACGGCGTATGCGACGCCGGGACCCGCAGCGGTCTCCCCTGTGACGGTCACGCCACCTCACCCCTCGACGACTTCGGAACCGCGAGCTTCGATTGCCCGTACGACGGCGACTCCATCCCCGCGACGACCCTCGACCTCGGCCCGATCGTCGCGTCGACGGGAACACAGGAGGCCGTGCTGAGCGCGGCCTCACCGCGCTGCACCGCCAACTACGTGCCGCCCGGGACGCCCTGCTTCTGCGCCGTCTGCAACAACGCCGCGATGGAGCCGTGCAGCAGCGACGCCGATTGCCCGTCGAGCGGCGGGAACCCGGGTGTGTGCGGCGGGCGCTGGTGCCTCGACGGCCCTTCCGCGGGCGTCGCCTGCGCGAGCACCGCGGACTGTGCCGGCGGCGTGTGCGGCCGCCTCGGCGAGCCGATCCGGCCGAACGCCTGCATCGACGACACGACGACGACGGCCGACGACTGCCTCCCGCTCGGCGACGGGCGCGGCGAGTGCGTCAACGGACCGGTCGCGACGTACTGCAGCAACGCCGCCGACCGCGCGTGCGACGACGACACCGACTGCGACGACGTCCCCGGCGCTTGCGTGGTGGAAACGCGTCCGTGCTTCCCCGACAACGGCCACCCGGGGGCGATGCTGTCCGTCACGGGAACCGCGACGCCGCCGGTCGGCGACATCGCGGAGCCGACCGAGCTCGCCTCGCTCGCGTGCCTCCGCCCGACCGCGAGCAGCTTCTACAACGCCCTCATCGGTCTGCCCGGCCTCTCGCGGACGCACGTGCCGGGGCGGCTCGTCCTCGGCGCGCCCGACGCCCCGTTGCCGACGCCGCTTGCCACCGCAACGCCGCAACCGACCGTCACCCCGGTGCCCGATCCCTGCACCGCCGCTCCGGCCATCTGTCGAAAGCCGGTCGTGGCGAGGCGATCGAAGGTCTCGCTCCTCGACCGACCCGACGACGCGAAGGACCGCCTCACCTGGACGTGGGGCGCCGGCGCCGCCACGACCCTCGCCGAGCTCGGCGATCCGACCACGAGCGACGCGTACGCGCTCTGCGTCTACGACGGTGCCGCGCTCCGCGCGACATTGCTCGTCCCCGCCGGCGGCACCTGCGGTACGAAACCGTGTTGGCGAGCCGCCTCGAACGGCTTCCGCTATCGCAACAAGGGCGCCGCGCCGAGCGGCGTCACCGAGCTGATTCTGCACACCGGCGCGACCGGCAAAGCGCGCATCCAAGCGAAAGGTGCCGGGCCGTTGCTGGCGCTCCCGCCGCTCTCCGCGTTCGCGACGACGCTCAAGATCCAGATCCGAAATCGCACGACCGGGCTCTGCTGGGGCGCCACGTACGTCCCACCGTTCGACGTCCAGAAGCCTGGAAGCCTGAAGGACCGCGGCGACTGACGCGTCTCAGCGCCCGAGACGGACCGTGACCGGACCGCCGTCGGGCGCGACAGCCGCGAGCCAGCCGTCGTCGAGGTGAATGGATCGCGCCGGCACGAGGCGGCGCCGGCGCCGCCGCGCGAGCAGGCGCGTGTCCTGGCGCACCTGGATCTCGGCGTCCTCGAGACACCGCTCGACCCGCAGCACGATGCGGCCGCGCGCCGCGGGCAGCGCATCCGCCGCGACGGCGTTCGGCGACACCCAGCGGATCGGTGACTCGGCGACGATGGGAAGCGGCGCCGTGTCCGGCCAGGGGCGGCCGCGGAGGAACGCGTGCACGGCCTGCGCCACGTGCCGTCCCGAGAGCGCCGCGACGTCCGCCGTCTCGGCCGCGTGCACGAGATTGCCGGCGGCGAAGACGCCCGGGACCGACGTGCGGAGGGCACCGTCGACGCGCGGGCCCCGCGTCCCGGCATCGATCGCGACGCCTCCCATGCGCGCGAGCTCGTGGTCCGGAATCCAGTCGCCCGTAAAGACGACCGTGTCGCACGCGAGCTCGCGCGCGGCGCCGGTCGACGAGGTCGCGCAGCACCGACACCCTCGACCCGGCCGCGCCCGTGAATCGACTCCACCCGCTGCCGCGTCAGCACCGGGACGCGCCGACGCCCCGCCGCGAACCACGCCAGCGCCGCATAGCACTGATGGCGCGGCTCCTCCGTCACCATGGCAACGGTCGAGGTGCCGGCGTGCGCCAGCGTCATGACGGCCGAGAAGCTCACGTGCTCGGCGCCGACCACGAGCGCACGGCGGCCGACGGGCGCACCCTGCAACGTCACCAATTGCTGCACGAGCCCGGTCGTCATGACGCCGCGCGGGCGATCGCCGGCGACCAGTCGTGCCGCCCGCGGCCGCTCACGGCACCCCGACGCGAGCACGATCGCGTCGGCGTCGAGCTCGACGAGGCCGCCGGGCGACGTGAGCGCGAGCGTGCGCGGCCCGGCCCAGGTCGTCGCGGTCGTCTCGGTGCGCACCACGACGCCCGCATCCGCCACGAGTCCCCGATAGCGCGCGGCATACGCGCGGACCGCGCAGGCAGCGATGCAGATCGAGCCATCCGAAACCGAGGTGATCGGTATGGCGCGGCACGCCGCCCGCCTCGGGCTCGCGCTCGAGCACGACGATGCGCGCGACGCCGAGCCGCCGGAGCGCCAGCGCCGCCGCGAGTCCCGCCGGTCCGCCGCCGACGATTGCGACGTCGGCGTGCTCGCGCGCGATGCCCGAGACGTGCCCTGCGCTCGCCGTCACGATCGTTCCCGCGCCGCGTCGCGCGCCCCCGGTACACCGAGCACCTCGGCGAGCGTCCGATCCGTCGCCTCCGCCACCAACGCCGCTACCGTCGCTCCGCAGTAGAATCCCTGGCACCGCCCGAGGAGCGCGCGCGTGCGGCGGCGGAGCCCGTCGAGTGTCGTCGCCGGAATCGGGCTCGCGAGGGCGTCGCGAATCTCGCCGCGGGTCACGCGCTCGCAGTGGCAGACGATGGCGCCGTACGCGGGATCGCGGGCGATCGCCGGCGCCGACCGATACGGTCGTTCGCCCTGCTCGCCGAGCGCCGGCATGCGGATGGCGCGATGGTCGTCGCGGGCCACGAGCTTCAGCCCACCGTCGCGCAGGCCCTCGAGCACGTATTCCGCGATCGCCATCGACGCCGTGAGCCCGGTCGAGCGAATGCCGCCCACGCAGACGTAGCGCTCGGCGGAATGAAAGCGGATCTGGTAGTCGGCGTGCTCGGTCGCGGCCCGGAGCCCGGCATACACGGCCGTCACCTCTTCCGCCGCGAGTGCGGGCACGAGGCGCCTCCCCTGTTCGATCAGGCGGGCGAGACCCGCCGGCGTCGAGCCCGTCGCGCGCTTGTCGTCGACGTCGTCCGCGGTCGGCCCGAGCACGACGTTGCCGAAGACGGTCGGGCTCACGAGCACGCCTTTCGTACGCGCGCTCGGGACCGGCAGGAGCACGTGCCGGACGAGGGGCCGCGCGAGCTTGTCGTAGACGATCAGCTCGCCCCGCCGCGGTGTCACCGTGAAGCGCTCGTGGCCGAAGAGCCGATCGATCTCGTCGCTCGCGAGCCCCGCCGCGTTCACCACCCAGTCGGCGTGTACCTCGCCACCGCTGGTCGCGAGCACGTGCGTCGTGTCGTCGCCGGCACGTCGTCCGCGCACCGTGGTGCCGAGGCGAAGCGTCGTCCCGTTCACGACCGCTTCGGTCGCGAAGGCGAGCGGTGTCGTGAACGGGCAGACGACGGCCTCGTCGGGAATCGCGAGCGCACCGAGCGCGTTCGGTCCGAGCTGCGGCTCGAGGCGACGGAGATCGGCAAGTGTGAGCGCGCGTGCCGCACCGTAGCCGGCCGCACGCGCGCTCGCCGCGATCTCCGGCAGGCGCGCCAGCTGCTCGGCATCCCATGCGACGACGAGCGCCCCGATCCGCTCGATCGGAATGCCCACGACAGGACCGTACGCCGAGAGCAGCGCATAGCCGCGCCGCACGAGCCGCGACTCGAGCGTACCCGGCTTGGTGTCGAAACCGGTGTGCAGGATGGCCGTGTTGGCCTTGCTCGTGCCCGCGCCGACGTCGTCCCCCGCCTCGATCAGGACGACCGCGAGGCGGTGCAGCGCGAGCGCGCGCGCGATCGCGGCACCCACCACCCCTGCGCCGATGACCGCGACGTCGTAGCGTGGCGGCGAGCTCGAAGACACCCGGCATGGATGCTCACGACTCGCTCCAAAATGCGACGCCGTCGCCGCCATCACGCGGGCCTGCGGCTCAGAGCGACGTCGCGGTATCCGCGATCCGTCGCCAGCGGGCGAGGCGCGCCGCCGCCTCGGCCGCCGGAATCCGCGGCTCGTACACCGCCGCCGGCAACCAGTTGCCGATCGCCGCCTGCGGCGTCGCGGCGCCGCCGGCGCCGAGGCGCGCCAGCGCCGCGACACCCATCGCCGTCGCATCGGACGACGGATAGACCTCGATCCGCCGTTGCAGCAGGTCGGCCTGCGCCTGCAGGAGCGTACACGAGCGCGTGAGGCCGCCGTCGACGCGCACCGTCGCGAGAGGCATGCCCAGGTCGCCCTCGACCGCAGCGGCGAGCAGCGCCACTTGCGCCGCCACCCCCTCGAGCACCGCACGTACGAGATGCCCGCGCTCGGTACCGAGCCCGAGGCCGACGAAGGTGCCGCGTGCCGCCGGTCGCCAGAACGGCGCGGCGAGGCCGGCGAGCGCGGGCACGAACACGACGCCGCCGGCCGACGCGACCGTGGCCGCGAGCGCATCGAGCTCGGCGGCGTCGCGCACGAGCCCGACGCGTTCGAGCCACGCGACCGCCGCACCGGCCGTGTACACCTGCCCGTCGAGGCAATACGTGGTCGCGTCACCGATCCGCCACGCGATGCAGGCCGCGAGCCCGGCCGCCGAGCGGCACGCGCGCGCGCCCGCCGTCGCCAAGAGAAACGCGCCCGTACCGTACGTGCACTTCGCGGCGCCGGGCTCGAGACACGCTTCGGCGAAGAGCGCCGCTTGCTGGTCGACGACCAGGGACGTGACCGGCACGCGCGCGCCGAAGGCGGTCGTCTCGCCGACCACCTCGGCGCACCCGACGATCGCCGGCAGGTCGCCCGGGTCGAGGCCGAAGCAGTCGCACGCCGTCGCCGACCAGGTCACGCGGTCGAGATCGAGAAGCGCCGTCCGCGATGCCGTCGCCGCGTCGGTCACGTACGCGCCCGTCAGGCGGCGGACGAGCCAAGCATCCGTCGTCGTCACCACCCCCGCGCGCGTCGCGTGCGTACGGAGCCAGGTCATCTTCGGCGCCGCGAAGTAGGGATCGAGCGGCAGTCCCGTGATCGCGCGCACCTCCTCCGCGCGCGCCGCCAACCGCTCGCACACCGCGACGGCACGCCGGTCCTGCCACGAGATCGCCGCCGAGAGCGGTTGCCCCGTCCCGCGATCCCAGGCGAGCACCGTTTCCCCTTGATTCGCGAGGCCGACCGCGTCGACCGCGATCCCCGCCGTACGCAGCGCGGCTCGCCCCGCCGCGACGACCGACCGCCAGAGCTCCTCGGGATCCTGCTCGACGCCGTCGGTGCCGATCACCCGCGGGTGGACGGCAATTTCGGCCCGCCCGAGCACGCCACCGTCGGACGCGACGACCAGCGCCTTCGTCGCCGAGGTGCCCTGATCGATCGCCAACACGCGCACGAGACACCCTTAGCGACACACGGGCGCGGCGCAAACCGGACACCACCGCCAGGCGCCCGATGCGTCCCGAGCTTCCGGCGACGAGTCCTCAGCCGGTCACGGAGCGCACGCCACACAGCCGACGCAAGCCTGGAGCGCCCCGCAGCCGACGGCCGGAAGCTCGCATACCTCCGTGCCTTCGATGACGCCGTTCCCGCACACCGCGGCCGGACAGGTGCAAAGTGCCGCCTGACACTGGCCGGGACACGCGGCGTCGTCCGCGGGCGTGCTCGGCGGAGCGCCGGGGTCGCATTGCTCCGAGGCGGCCTTGAAGCCGTCGCCGCAGATCGCCGGCGTACAGGTGCATTGATCGGGATTGCCCGGCGCGCTGCACGTCTGCCCGGCACCGCATTGCGGCGATCCCGTACCGTCGCATTGCTCGCCGAAGTCGACGACGTCGTTGCCGCAGACCACGTTGCAGACACAGGCGGCGCCGTTGCATTGCCCCGGACAGTTCGCGTCGGACGCGCCGTCGCACTCCTCGCTCGCTTGGTTCACCACGCCGTCGCCGCAGTACGCGAGGGTCAGCGTCTGCGGGTAGCGGATCGAACCCGGCCCCGGAAGGCCGGCGGTGTTGTTGACCGCCGGACTCGACGTCGCGGCGATCGGGAAGGTCGAGGCCAAGGTGAGAGTCGACGTGCCCGGCACGCCGCTCCGCACGATGGGGTCGAGGAAGCAGCGCCGCACGACGGTGACGCACGGCCCTTGCCCGAGACAATCGGAGTCCTGCGTGCAGGTGATCTGCGAGGCGCCCGCGCAGGTGCGGTCGACCGGGCCGAGCACGCAGCGGGCGTCGCCCGTCTCGCCGCCCGCTTCCTGCCGGCAGAGCGGCTGACACGGATGTGGTCCGATGCCGCCCGGACAGTCGCCGTCGACGCTGCAGTCCTGATCGGCGTTGCTGCCGCCGTTGCAGCCTTTGAGGCATGCGCTCGGCTGCGTTTGGTTGGCGACCCAACAGCCGTACTGCGTGAAGCCGCTGCCGGTGCACGGGGTGTTGGACGGGAAAGTCTGGGTACCGGTCGTCGCCGGCGCGAACGAGATGTCGAGGCCACCGCCCGACACGTTCGGACCCGTCGGCTGGCAGTCGTTCGACGTCGGGCCGAAGGGACCGACGCCGCCGACGGTGCAGTTCTGGAGCGGATTGTTGCTGCACGTTCCCGTGTCGCCGCACTGGCACGGCGGGTTCGCGCAATTGCACGTGGGGCACGGCACGTTCGGATCGGTCGCGAGCGTCACGATCGAGTTCAAGGGCACGGTGATCTCGGCGGCACCGGTCTGGAGGTTGTAGCTGCCGGTCACGTCACCCGAGAAACGATTGAGGATGCACACCGGCACGCCGCCCGACGAGAGCGGCAGCGGTGCACCGTACGGGCTGATCACGCACGAGCCGTTGCCGACGCACCCGGTGTTGTCGGTGCAGCTGATCGCCGGGTTGCCGGAGCAGAACGAGCCGACGTTGGCGAAGAAGGTGCAGTCGTTGTCCCCGAGCGTGGGATCGCAGCCGCCGAGGTCGCCCGCGATGGTTGCGCAGGTCTGGATCGAGAAGTTGTGCGACGTGCCGGTCCAACCGGTGTCGAGGTCGGCACCGGGCAGCGTCGAGAACGTGAGCGTCCCGATCTTCGGACACGTGCAATCGGCGTCGCATGCGCCCGGGCAGGCACTGGCGTCGCTCCCGTCGCAGCTCTCCGCTCCTTCGCGAATCCCGTTGCCGCAGAAGGGCGCGCAGGTGCAATCCGGATTGCACGTCCCGCTGCACACGCCCTGGTCGGTGCCGTCGCATTGCTCGCTCGCCTGGTTCGTCACACCGTCGCCGCAGAACGGGTTGCAGGTGCAGTCGGCCTTGCAGGTGCTGCCGTTGCACGCAGCGGCGTCGCCGCCGTCGCACTGCTCGCTGCCGCTACGGATGCCGTTGCCGCAACCGCTCGGCGTGCAGTTGGCGTCGCAGCCGTCGCCGTCGACCGTGTTGCCGTCGTCGCATTGCTCGCTCGGCTGATTGACCATTCCGTCGCCGCAGTACGGCGCGCACGTGCAATTCGCCTGACAGAGCCCGGGACAGGTCGCGTCGTCGCTGCCGTCGCACTGCTCGCTCGGTTGGTTGACGGCGCCGTCGCCGCACGTCGCCGCCGCCGGACATCGGCAATCGATGCCGCACGCGCCGGGACAGCTCGCGTCGGCGGCGCCGTCGCAGGTCTCGCCGCTGTCGATGACGCCGTTCCCGCAGAGCGGCCCGATGAAGAACGTGCGCGTCGGTTGCGAGCACGGCGCCCGGTCCGGGCAGTCCCGCGACGTTGTTGATCGAGGCGCTCCGGGTCGGCGGCAGGCAGAACGTCGCCGCGAGGATCGAATCACGGGTCCCCGGCGTGCCGGTGCGCACGATCGGATCGAGGAAGCACTGACGGGGTCGTGACTGGCAGGTCTGGTCCGGCACGCAGTCGCTGCAATTACCCGCGGGCGGCGGATTGCAGTCGGCGTCACCCGTGCAGCCGCGGTACGGCTCCAGGCTGCACACCGTATCGTACGGACCGTCCGGGCACACGCCGTCGTTCGGATTGCTCGGGTCGCTCGGATTCGGCTCGCACGACCCGCCGATGCAGGCGTTCTGCTGGGTCGGCGTGCCGGGGCGCCCGCAACTGCCGCTCGGGCACTCGCTGTTCCCCGAGCACGGTGTCCCGGCGTTGGTGCCGCCGATGCAACGCTTGCCGCCGCAGACGAGGCTGCCGGGACAGTCGGCGTTCGTGTTGCAGGGCTCACCGGCGAGCGTCGGGCACGTGCTGCAGAAGCACGGCACGCCGCCCGTCGCGGTGCACGGACGATCGGTGCCGAGCATCGACGTACCCGTCGTCGCCGGCTTGAACGCGATCGTGAGGTCGCCGATGTTCGACGCCGCCGCCGGCGGGCAATCGATGCTGGTCGGACCGAAGTAGACGTTCAGGCCGGCCGTATCGCAGGGCATGCCGTCGCGCGCGCCGCCGTTGCAGGTCCCTTGCGCGAGACCGTCACGCGCCGTGACGTCGCCCTCGCACTTCGGACACGGCTCGGTCGCGCCGAGCCCGTTGTAGACCGAGGACTTCAGGTGCACCGTCGAGGCACCCTCGCCGGCGTGCGTACCGGCGACGGCGACGTTCACCGTACCGCTGAAAGGCCCGTCGAAACGGTTCACCACGCACACCGGTACCGCACCCGACGAGAGCGGCAGCGGCGGCCCGTAGAAGCACTCGCACGTCTCGCCGCCGCTGCAGATCGGCGCCTCGGGGTCGCAGCTCGAGAGCGAGCTGCCATCGGGCGATGCCGTGTTCACGCATCGGCAGTTGCTCGCGGGCCCCTGATACTCGATCGGCCCGCTCAGGTTGCACTGGCCGCACGTCGGCGAGCCGAGGTCCGTGTCGCAGCCGGAGAGACGCGCGCTCGTCGTCGGGGCGTCATCGACGCCGGGAAGGTCGTGCGAGACTCCGGTCCAGCCGGTGTCGAGGTCCACGCCCGGGCGGGCGGCGAGCGCGATCGTCGCCGGCATCGGGTTCGGCAACGCGCACGCCGTGCCGCACGTGCAACTGGGCTGACAGAGCCCCGGGCACGCCGCGTCGTCGGTGCCGTCGCAGGTCTCCCCCGGGTCGACGGTGCCGTTCCCGCAGTCGGCGGGCGTCGACGTCGGCCCGGGCGTCGACGTCGGCTGCGGCGTCGACGTCGGCGCCGTGCCGCCGTTGCACTCCGCCGGATAGGCGCCCGTCGCCGGCGCGCCCGCCGCGTCACCGCATGCCGCCTCGAAGCTCGTCACGCAATCGACGCAGGTGACGAGATCCGTGAGCGAGCTCACGGCAGCGCCGCATGCCGGCGTACCACCAGGCGGGTCCACGCTGGGGCACGTCGACGGGAAGCCGATCTGCGCCACCGTCAGGTCGTCCCCTCCCCCGCACGTCTTGTCCGGGCCACCGCACGCGGCGCAGATCTTCGCCACCTTCTTCGCCTCCGCCTTGGCGAGGATCTCGGACGCGCGCCCATCGGGGCACGAGCCGGCGCCGGCCTTCAGCGCGGTGTCGCGGCACTTGGCGAGCGCCTTCCGCTCCGCATCGAAGAACTTGGCGCTCTCCTTGCCGATGGTGCGCTGACATTTCTCGACGGCCGCGTCGCTGCTCGACGCGAGCGCATCGTAATAGAGAGCGACCGCCTGATCGGCAGCGGCCTCATCGATGCAGAGAATGCAGGTCGCTACGTCGCCGCAGTCGGCGAGCGTGTTGGTACAGTTGCCGCCGGCGAGATTCGGACAGCTGCCGAGATCCCACCCGATCGCTGCCAACGAGTCGTTGTCGCCAGTGGTGGCGCACGTCGCGTCGGGGCCCCCGCACCGCCTCGCGATGGCGCTTTGGAGCTTGCTGCTCGCCTTCCCGATCGCGCTCACCGCCTTCGCGTCCGGACACGGGCCCGTGCTCTTGCCGGCGACGACCGCGTCCGAGCATTTCTGGAGCGCGCGAAGTTTCGTCCGGCCGAATTTGGCGGCAGACCGCGCGATCTCGCGTTGGCAGGCGAGCGGCTCCGCAGCAGCGCGCCCGACGAGCGCGAGCGGCACGGCGAGCGCGACGGCGACGGCGAGCGCGACCAAGCGCGACGCGCTCGCTGCGATTGTCGACTTCGTGGGGGCAACGATCATCGGCGGCTCCTTATCTTGCATGCTGCGAACCGAGGGGATCTCGAGCGCATCGCCCTTCGGTCGGAGGAACCGTAGCGCTCGTGGCGCACCCCCCGCCACTACGCATCTCCGGGCGGAAATGCCCAATCATTCGTGCTTCCACATCGCAAAACCGGGGAGTCGCACGCTCCACCGCCGCGCCCCAAGTGAGGAGATCTCCCCCACTCCCGGGAGAGAAAACCGTCCCGCCGTAGACTAGGGAAGCTCTGCACAGGTGGCTCCCGGCTGCGAAGCGCGATCCATCCCCGATCGACGGCGGCGCGACGCCCTCGGCGTATCGTTCAGATACGCGGTCGGGCTTCGCGCCTCGCGCTCCCCGGGGCGGCTCGCACTTCTCGCTCGGAACCCACCTGTGCAGAGACTTCTAGGGGGTCGCCGTCGCCGTGGGCGTAGGCTCGTCCGTCGGTGTCGGCGTCTCGGTCGGTTGGGGAGTGTCGGTCGGCGTCGGTGTCTCGGTTACCGTGGCGGTGGGTGTCCCGGTCGCCGTCGCCGTGGCGGTGGGGGTCGGCGTTCCCGTCGTGGTGGGGGTCGGCGCCGGTGTCGCAGTTGCCGTCGCAGTCGCGAGGGGCGTGGAAGTCGCCGTCGCGGTCGGT
This sequence comes from uncultured delta proteobacterium, assembly GCA_963774015.1. Lineage (GTDB taxonomy): Bacteria > Desulfobacterota > Binatia > UTPRO1 > UTPRO1 > UTPRO1. Next base: position 657,278 of record CAVZDH010000007.1, on the reverse strand, counting down.
GTCACGGTCTCCGTGGCGGTGGCGGTCGCGGTGGGCGTGGGGATCGCGGTGACGGTGGGCGTCGGCGTGTCGGTCGCGGTTGCGGTCGCGGTGGGTGCGGGGGTCGCGGTGACGGTGGGCGCCGGCGTGTCGGTCGCGGTTGCGGTCGCGGTGGGTGTAGGCGTCGTCGTTGCGCTCACCGTCGCGGTCGCAGTGAGCGCGGGGGTCGCGGTGGCCGTCGGCGTCGCGGTCGCAGTTGCGGTGAGCGCGGGGGTCGCGGTCGCGGTGGGCGTCTCCGTGGTGGTCGCGGTGGCGACGGTCGTTGGGGTCGCCGTGGCCGTCGGGCTCGGCGTCTCGCTGGCGGTCGCGCTGGGCTCGGGTGTCACGGTCGGCGTGTCGGACGGGCTGACCGTCGGGCTCGGGGTCGCGGTCGCTTCGGGCGTGAGCGTCGCCGTCGGCGTGTCGGTCGGGGTCTCGGTCGGCGTCGCCGTCGGGAGCGTGACGTTGCACTCGGGGGGATACGCGTCGACCGATGGCGCCCCGGCGGCGCTCACGCAGTCGACCTTGAATCCCGTCACGCACGTGACGCACGAGACCAGATCGGGCAACGTGTCCACCTCCCCTTCGCACGACGGCGGCGCGCCCGGCGGATCGACGGGGGGGCAGCTCGACGGGAACCCGATCTCGGCGACGGTGAGATCGTCCGACGTCCCGCAGAGATGATCGTCGCCGCCGCACACCACGCAGAGCTTGTTCGTCAGCTTCGTCACCGCCTTGCCGATGCTCACCGACGCGCGCATATCCGGACACGGACCGGACGTGGCGCCCTTGATCACGAGATCCTCGCACTTGCCGAGCGCCTTCACCTTCGCTTGGTACAACTTGCTCGCCGCCTTCCCGATCTCGCGCTGACACTTCAGAACGGCCTTGTCCGTCGTGGGCACCAGCGAGCCGTAGTAGAGGTCCATCGCCTGATCGATCGCAGCGTCGTTGATGCACAGCAGGCACGCCGAGATGTGCTGACAGTGCGAGATGGTGTTGTTGCAGGCGCCGTTCTCGAAGTTCGGACAGCTGCCGATGTCCCATCCGATGGCGGGCAACGGATCGTTGTCGACCGTGACGCTGCAGGTCCCATCGATCCCGCCGCAGCGACGCGCGATCGAGCTCTGCAGCTTGGCGCGCGCGACGGCGAGGCGCTCCACCGACTTGTCGTCCGGACACGGACCGGGTTTCTTTCCCGCAATGACGTTGTCCCAGCACTTCTGCATGATCTTGATCTTCGCCCGACTGAAACGGGCGTCGGCGCGGGCGATTTCGCGCTTGCAGCTCTCGGGCTCGGCGAATGCCGGCCACACGCTCGCGACCGTCACGAAGCCCACCCCGACCGCGAGCGCGATCACGAGCCGGCGCCGCGCCGAACACGACGCGCGCAAACCCGTCCAACGGGGCGAGGTGCGACCAACGAGCATGAAGTCTCCTGAGGGCTCAGGCGGGATCTCGGAATGGACGGCACAACCCCGCCTCGGAACCATGCGTCAGCGCCGTCGGAATGGCAACCCCGAAGTTGCAGTGGCGGTCCACCCGCGCCCAGGCCATGGCGCGCCCCCTGCGGTCCGCCGGCGCGGTCGCCATGCGGTGAGACTATCTTGACGCCCGGCGAGGGCCGCGCCTATGGTCCGCCCCTCGTGTCGCGTCGGACCGTTGTCGTCGTCGTGCTGATCGTGACCTGCCTCTCGGGCCACGCCGGTGCCGAGACCGGTTTCGCCGCCGCCGGCCTCCGCCAGCTGACCCGCGACGCCGACGCCATCGTCCGGGCCCGTATCGTCACGGCCGCGGCGACGATCGAGGCCGGCGGCGTGGCCTACCCCATGGTGCACGCCGAGGTGCTCGCGACGCTCAAAGGTACGATCGCGCCGGGCGCGCTCGCCTTCGCCAGCGTCGGCAGCGGCGCCCCGCGCTTCGTCGACGGCGAAGAGGTGCTGCTCTTCCTCCGCCAAATCGAGCGCGTGCCCGAGCTCGCGGCGACCCCGCTGCCGACCGTGCTGGGCTGGGCCGTCATTCCGAACGCCGGCGAAAAGATCGTGCTCGACGACGCCGCCCGCGGCCCGATCACCGCGGCCGTCCGTCGCTACGTCGCGCTCCACGTGATTCCCGATCCCGAAACGCGCGACGAGGCGTTGCGAACGCTCTCGCTCGAGCTCCTGAAGTCCGGCAATCCGTTCCTCGTCACCTCGGTGCTCCGCGACCTCGCACCCGGCGGCGACGCCGGAGCGCTCACCATCGCCGATCTGCCGACGATGGCGCCCCTGATCGAGAATCCGCGCGTCCCGATCGGCACGCGCATCTCGCTCGTCGCCGAGCTCGAGCGCCGCGGCCTCGTCTTCGGACCAGCCCGCTGGGTGCGGCTGCTCCGCACGTCCCGCGGCACCGACCGGCTCGCCGTGATCCGCGCGCTCGGCGATCATCCGAGCGCGGGCGTCAACGACCAGCTGCTCCAAATGCTCGACGACCGCAACGTCGCGATCGCGACTGCCGCCGCGACGGCGCTCGGCGTGCCCGGAAACGTCGATGCCGTACGACCGCTCACCGTGAGCCTCGGGCGCACGGACCAGGCGCTCTGCCTCGCCGCGTTGCGGAGCCTCGCGCGCATCGGTACGCAGAGCGCACGCCAGGCGCTCGAGATGGTCGCGGCCCGCCATCCCGATCCCGAGCTTAGACGTCGCGCCGACGTCGAGGCGATCGCCCTCGCGCGCCGGCAGGGGACGACACTCGCCCCGATGCTCGGCACCGGGCCGAGCGCGGACTCTCTCGCCACCGCGCCGCCCGTCCGCTGAGATCCTGCGCTACGGGCTCGGACAGACCCCGTCGACGAGCGTCCGACCCACGGCGTCGAGCAGATCCTCGGCGCGCGGCGACTCGAAGTGGATCAGCTCGGCCACCTCGCACTCGTGCTGCCGCACGAGACACGCGACATAGTCGGCGACCGACGCGACGCTCGGGATGCCGTAGCTCGCGCATGCGGGCGTCACCGCCTCGAGGTAGGCGCCCGCCGGTCCGCTCAGCACGTCGAAGTCGAGGCCGTTGCAGCGCTTGGCGGCGGCGACGGTGAGCTTCGCGATCTCGCGCTGCACCTTGGCGAACTCGCGCGTGCACTTCCGTACCGCGTTCGGAACGCAGACCGGGTTTCCGGGGTCCGCCTCGACGCAGACGAAGACGCTGTCGATGCAGCGGCCGAGCGCGCCGAGACGCGTCCGTGCGAGCGCGGCGCCGCCCCGCACCAGCGCCTCCCCGCAGCGTTCCAGGTTGCGTCCGAGGCCTTTCGGGTCGCCGAGGCCGACGCCGGTGCCACCGAAGTCCTGACGGCACGCGCCGGTATCGGGGGCGAGCTCGGCGAGGCGCAGGAGCTCGCCGGCGCGCGGGCGCTCGAGTGTGAACAGCGACTCGGCGCGGCAGGCGTGCTCGGCGGCGAGGCACTGCGCCACGCTCGTGAGATCGGTGAGCGCGCGCCCGAAGCGCTCGGAGCAGCTGTTCGCAATGTCACCGTACGCGAGACCGTCGGCCCCGAGCACCTCGTCGCTCGTGAGCCCCGCGCACTTCCTGATGACGGCGCCGACCAGGCGCGACTCGTCGGTCGCGAGCTTCGCGAGGGCTCTCGTGCAACGCAAGTGCACGCCCGCCAGGCACCGCGGGTCGTCGGGCTTTCGTTGCACGCAGGTCGCGACGGCACTGCCGCACTTGTCGAGCGCCTTGAGCTTCTTGTCGACGTAGCTCCGCGCCGCACGGCGAACGTCGCGCTGACAGGCGGTGGTCGGGTTGCCGACCTGGATCGGCAGCGCGGGTGTCGCCGTGGTGCGCGGATTCGGAGACCCCTTGCCCTCGACGACCGTGAGAATGGCGTCACCGCCGCTATCCGTCGACGTGACGCCGGTGTCCGGGTCCAACGCGGAAATCGTCACGGTACCGACCGCCAAGGTGAGGATCTGCCCGCGGTTCCCGGCGGCGTTCGGGGCCGACGCGATCGTCGGATCGCTCGACGCGTACATGACCCGCTGGGTGACGTTGTGCTCCGCGCCGTCGGAAAAGGTTCCGGTCGCGGTGAAGTTCTGCGGCGTGCCGATCGCCTTCTGCGCCGTCGCCGGCTTGAGCGCGATCTTCACCAACACCGGCGTCGGGCTCGGGGTCGGGGACGACGTCAGCGTCGGCGTGGCCGTCGGCCCGGTCGACGTCGGCCCGGTGCGCGTCGGCGTGGGCGTCGGCGCCTCGGTCACCGTGAAGGTCGCACCTTGGTCGAGCGCGATCGTGATGCCGGTGGCGGGATCCTTCGCCGTGATGACCGCGACCCCGGGCGCCACCGCCAGCACCTTGCTCTTGCTCGTCGGATCGGTGCCGGTCGCCGCCACGTTCGGCTGGCTCGAAACGTAGTCGACCTTCTGCGTCAGGTTCTTGCTGCTGCCATCGGAGTAGGTGCCGTTCACGCTGAACGTCTGCGCTTGCCCGACGGGCCTCTTGACCGTCGTCGGCGAGATCACGAGCGCGACGAGCTTCGGCGTGGCGGTCGGCGTCGGCGTCGGGGTCCTGGTGCGCGTCGGCGTGACCCCGGTGTTCGTGGGGGTCGGCGTCGGGGCGAGAATCACCTCGAAGGTCGCGTCGCCGCCCGAGGTCGTGGTGCCGATGCCGGTCACGGTGTCGACGGCGGAGATCGTAGCGGTGCCGACACCCACTGCGACCACGCGGCCCTTGTTGCCGCTCTCGTTCGGTGCGGAGGCGACGCCCGGGTCGCTGGACGCGTAGTCGCAGCGCTGGGTCAGGTTCTTGGTGCTGCCGTCCGAAAAGGTCCCGGTCGCGGTGAAATTCTGCGCATCCCCGATGCCACGCTTGGTCGACTGCGGCTTCAGCGCCACCGCGACCAGCACGGGCGTCGCGGTCGCGGTCGGCGCCGGCGTGAAGGTCGGAGTCGGCGTCGGTCCGGTGCGCGTCGCGGTCGGCGTCGGCGCGACCACGACCGTGAACTCGGCGTCGCCGCCGGTCGTCGTCGTGCTCACCCCGCTCGGGTGCGTCGCCTTGATGGTCGCGACGCCGGGCCCGACGGCGACCGTCCGCCCCTTGTTGGTGGCCGCGTCGTTCGGGGTCTGCACGACGTTGCTGTCGCTGCTGCTGTACGTGACGAGCTGCGTGACGTTCTTCGTGCTGCCGTCCGAGAAGGTGGCGGTCACCGAGAAGTTCTGCGTCTGGCCGACGTTCCGCTTCGCGACGAGGGGCGAGATCGAGAGGCTCACGAGCTTCGGCGTCGCCGTCGCGGTCGGGACGGGCGTGAAGGTGCGGGTCGGCGTCGGTGCGGTCGACGTCGGCGTCGGGGTCGGCGCTGCGACGACGTCCATCACGGCGCTCTCGCCGGACGCGTTCGAGTTGACGCCGGTGCCGGGCTCGGTCACGGAGACGGTCGCGCTGCCGACCCCGACGGCCTCGACGCGGCCGCGGTTGCCATCGGTGTTCGGCGGATAGACGGCGCTCGGGTTGTCCGAGCTGTAGATCACCTTCTGGGTGAAGTTTTTCTGGCTGCCGTCCGAGAAAAAGCCGATCACCGAGAAGTTTTGAAATTGGCCGACCTGTCGCTGCACCGCGCGCGGCGACACGGCGACGCGCACGAGCGCGGGGGTGGCGGTGACCGTCGGGACCGGCGTCGCCGTGCGCGTCGCGGTCTGGGCGTTCACCGGCGCAACGATCGAAATGGCGCTGCCGATCGCGAGGCCGAGCGCGAGCAGAAGTCGCGAGGCCGGCAAACCCGACCGATGTGGGGACGTGAGCATTCCGAGCGTGGGTCGATCCGCGGGGGGGTGTGCAGCTCCGTGCAAAGGTGCTGCCACCGACTTACAGCCAAGTAGTCGATTCAACGCGTGATTCCGGCTCGAACGGCCGTCGGTTCTCGGGCGAGGCTGCGAGAATGGCAGCCCTGCAACCCCGCAGGGCAAGGTCGCCGGCGCGGAGCAGGCCGCCGCACGGCGAGCACGCCCGTCCTTCAGCGCTCGGCTACGGGCACGCGAGACCGCCGTCGAGCCCGGCCGCGGCGCGCAGCACGAGAACGCCGTCGGTCACCGTGACGCTCCCGCTGCCATCGACGTCGCAGATCGCCGGCGTGCACCCCGTCGGCAATCCCGCTGCCGCGGACAGCACCTCGACGCCGTCGGTGACCGTGACGGTCCCCGACGCGTTCGGATCGCCGCAGAGCGTGGGAGTCGTGCGCGGCGTCGGCGTCGGCGTACGCCCCGTCGCCGTGGCACCCGGCTCGCGGACGGTGAGCATGCCGCTGCCGTCGGCCGCGGTCGCGATGTTCGTGACCGGATCGCTCGCCGTGATCACCGCGCTGCCGACGCCGACCGCCTGCACCTGGCTCTTGTTGCCGTCGGCGTTCGGACACACGGCGACGCTCGTGTCGCTCGACGCGTAGACTACCTTCTGGGTGAGGTTCTTGGTGTTCCCGTCGCTCAGCTGCCCCGTCGCCGTGTAGGTGATGAGGTCACCGACGGCGGCGTTCTTGTCGAGGGGCTTCAGCGTGATGGCGACGAGCGCACCCTCGACCGTGAGCGTCCCGCTCACGCCGCCGCTGCCGGTCGTGCTGACGCCGGTCGCGGGGTCGGTCGCGCTGATGGTGACGACGCCGGGCTTCAGACCGTTCACCCGCCCCTTGTTGCCGCTCTCGTTCGGGGCCGCGGCGACGGTCGGATCGCTCGAGGCGTACTCCACCTTCTGCGTCATGTTCTTGCTGAGACCCACGGCGTCGAAGCCCGTCGCGGTGTAGTTCGCGAACTCCCCGACCGAGATCGTCTTGGTGACCGGCTTCAGCTCGAGCCGCACGATGGTGCCGGGTGTGGGAGTGGGAGCTTGTGCACCGGCAACGGAAGCCGAGAGCACGACGACGAACGCGAGCGACGCACGCAGCATCCGAGCCTTCTCCCGCGCGTCGCGGCGGTCGTCAAGACGACCTCGGAGCACGCGGCTCGGGGCGATGCCGCCGAAGGGCGTCGACCTCCTCCGAGGACTCGGCGCGCGGCAATCGTGGGGCGCGGACCCGCGCTCGAACCGACTCAGGCGACTTCGGGAGCCGGATGGTGCTTCAGCATATGACGGATGACGTCGGACGCGGTCACGAGCCCGACGAGACGCCCCTCGCGTGTCACCGGCAGATGACGGATGAGCGCGTTCCGCAGCACCTCGATCGCCTCCCCGGCGGTTGCGAACTCGTCGATGGACGGCGGCTCGACGCTCATCGCGTCGCGCGCGGTCTTCGCCTCGAGACTGTCGCTGTCCTGGAGCAACGCGACGAGATCGCTCGTGCTCACGAGCCCGAGCAGGTGTTGATCCGCGTCGACGACCGGGACGGCGCCGATACCGTGGGCCGCGATCTCGCGCGCCACGTCGAGGATGGGAGTATCCGGGCCGACCGTGACGACCTGCCCGTTCATGAGGGTCCGGATGTGGTCGTGCAACAGCTCTGGCCCGCCCGTCGACCCACGCATGAGGCGGGACGCTACGGGATCGCTATTTCGTTGGCAAGGGCGCGCGGTGGTGGTCGATCCGCGCGCGCGACCGTCGTTGCACGAGCTGCGCGCGCGCGCCGGGCGAAGATGCTTCCGCCGTCGCGCCCGCGCTCTCGCAGGACGCCGACATCACTTCGCGGTCGCTTTCGGCGTCACCGGAGCGCCGTCGCCGAGCGTCGCGGCGTCGCCGACGACGAGCCGCTCGCCGCCTTCGAGGCCCTTCGTGATCTGCACCTCGTCACCGAGCTCGGTGCCGACGGCGACGGCCCGCCGCCCCGCGTGGCCCTCTTCCACGATCCAGACGAACGCGCCCTCCGCATCGCGGCGGAGCGCCGTGCGGGGCACGAGCACGACCGGGGTGCCCGGCGGCGCGGCGGCTTCGGCGAAGAAGTTCACCCGCACGCTCATGTCGGGCAGGAGCCGCGCGTCGGCCTCGGTCACCCTGACCTCGACCTTGAGTGTCCCCTTCTGGCGGTTTACTTGCGGATAGAGCTTCACGACCGTCGCGGCGTAGCTCGCGTCCGGATACGCATCGGGGATCACCTCGGCCGTCTGGCCCAGGTGGACGCGCGTCAGATCCGACTCGTTGACGTCGACCTCCGCGCGGATGTCGTCGAGGTTCGCCATCCGAATCAAGTCTCCCGACCCGGCAAAGCCGCCCGGCACGGCGATTTCGCCGACCTCTTTCAGCTTGGCGAGGATCACTCCGTCGCGCGGCGCACGCAGCACCGTGTAGTCGAGCTCGACGCGCGCGAGCTCGACGTCGGCCTCGAGCTCGGCGATGCGCGCGCGATCGACCGCCACCTGATTCTGCTTCTCCTCGAGCTCCTGGGCCGCGATGATACCGCCGTCTCGCAGCTGCTGCGCGCGCCGGAGCTCGCTCGCGTGCAACGTCAGATCGGCGCGCGCCGTCGCGAGGGCCGCCTCGGCGCGATCGAGGCGCGCTCGGTAGTCGCGGTCGTCGAGCGCGACCAGAGGGTCGCCGGCGTGCACCGCCTCCCCTTCGTCCGCGTAGTATCGCTCGATGCGACCCGCGACCCGGACGCCGATCGCGATGTACTTCTCTCCGGTCACGATGTAGCCCGTCCCCGAGAGGACGGTGCCCCGGACCGGCGCGTCGCCGCCGTGCACGACCGCCGCCGCGGTTTGCACCTCGGCCACCCGCTGCGTGAACGCGCGCGCCGCGGCCCACGCCACGAGGGCGACGAGCAGCGCGAGCCCCGCCCAGCGCCACGGTCGGCGCCGCGGCGGCACGAGATCGTCGTCGGTGCGGTCGATGCGGAGCGAGCGAAGATCGGCGGCTTTCGTCACGAGCGGTCCTTCCCTTCCCCGTCCTGCCCTCAGGCTTTGCGGAGCGCCTCGACCGGCCGGAGCCGCGCGGCGCGCCACGCCGGCAACAGCCCGCCGACGATGCCGATCGTCGCCGCGAACACGAAGGCCGCCGCGAGATCGCCGGGACCGACCCGCAACGTGACGACGTTGGTCGTGAAGGTCGCGGCGGCGAACCCGATGCCGCCCAGCACGACGCCGAGCAGCGCCGCGAGCGCGAGCGTGCCGATCGCCCCGACCACGAATCCCACCATCGCGACCCCGAACGACTCGAGCAAGAACGCGCGTAGGATCGTAGCGCGCGAAAATCCGAGCGCGCGCAGCGTCCCGATCTCGACGGTGCGCGCCTGCACCGCGGCGAACATGGTGTTGGCGGCTCCGAGCCCGGCGGCGACGCCGACCGGCACCGCCAGCACCACGAGGAGGAAATAGAGCGAGCGCGAGCTCTTCGCCTGATCGGCGTAGTAGTCGATCTCGGGCTTGGCCTCGAGCGCGTACCGCGGGTCGTCCTCGATGCGGTGGATGAGCGCCGCGCGATCCGCCCCGGGGGCGACCCGCAGACGTACGCCCGAGTACGGGAACGGACGACTGGCGTCGTTCGCCAGCTCGCGTGCGTCGACCCACACCTCGCTCTCGAAGGACGACCCGCCGGCGGCCATGACGCCGACGACGCGCCAGCGGTGCCGCCCGAAGGGCATTTCGTCGCCGAGCCGCGCCCCCTGGTAGCGCCCGACGGTGCCGACGCCGATCACGACCTCGCCGCTGCTCGGCCGGAACATGCGCCCCTCGACGATCCGCGCCTGCTCGTGGACCGCGAAGGCCATCGGCTCGACGCCGCGCGCGAGGACGTTCTCGCGCACGCCGGTCGTGGTCCACACGGTCGGCTGCACCACCATCTCCGGCGACACCACCGGATCGCCCGCCGGGTCGCGCGCGATGCCGTCGAGATAGCGGATCGCCTGATACGCCTCGAGCGTCAGCATGCTGGAGCCGTCGTTGTCGGACCCTTTGCGGAGGACCACCAGGTTGTCCGGCGAGCCCGTCGAGACCAGTGTCCGCTGCAGGCTCGAGAGCAGCGCGAGAAACACCGCCGACGCGATCACGGCGAGCGCGATCACGGCGATCGTGAGCGACGTGCGCCGCAGTCGGGTACGGACGTTCCGCACGCTGTACGCGATCGGCAGGCTCATCGCTCAGAACACCTCGCGGAGCGTGTCGGCGACCGGTCGGCGCGCCGCCCCCCACGCCGGCGCGATGCCCGCGACGAGCCCGACCGCCACGGAGAGCGCGACCCCTTGCGCCACGATCTCCGGCGTCACGAGAAAGCCTGTGAGCGGCCCGAGCTCGTTCCCCATGCTGCCGCCGCCGACGAGGCGGAGCATGGCGCTGAAGCCGTACGTCAGCACGGCGCCGCTCGCGCCCGCGAGCGTCGCGAGCACCGTCGACTCGGCGACCAACGTGCCGAAGATCACGCCGCGGCCGAACCCGATCGCCCGCAGCACCGCGATCTCGCGGCTGCGCTCGCGCACGGCCATGCTCGCGGTGTTGGCCGCGATGCAGAGCACGCACAGTGCCACCAGCCCCGTCACCACGAGGATGATCTTCACGAACGACTGCAGCGACCCGAAGAAGCTCGAGAAGAACGACTTCTCCGTCTCCGCGTTCACCTCGGCCGGGCTGTTGCGGAACATGGCGACCGCACGCGCCATCACGCCGTTCACGAGGGCCGGGTCGGCGACCCGCACCCAAATCGTGCCGACCGAGTCGAGGTCGCGATCCTGCGCCTGCAGCGCCTGCGCGAGATACTCGCGCTGGATCCAGAAGTGCGGGGCGCGATCGTTCGGGATCTCACCGACGATCCGGAACGTGAGGGTCACCGGCCACACGGTGCTCACGAGGCTCACCTGTTGGCCGATGCGCCAGCCGTACTTCTTCAGGGTCTCGCGGCCGACGATCGCGGCGTCGCGCTGGCGGCGGAACTTCTCGAGCGCGAGCGGATCGATCTTGTAGTCGGGCCACACGTCGCCGACCGCGTCGGCCTCGATCGCGAAGCTCGGGAACGTCACGTTGCCCTCGTCCTCGTAGGCGCCGCCGAACCACACCTCGCCGTTCACCGCGGTGACGCCGGGAATGGCGCGCACGCGCTGCACGTACGACCACGGCATGCTGTAGACGACGCCGCCCTTGTTGTGGATCGAGACGCGCACGTTGCTGCTGACGTCGCTGAGCAGGCGATCGATGCCGCCCGGCATCGTGAGGAAGAAGCAGACGAGCAGCACCGCGAGCCCGATCGCGCCGCCGGTGAGCACGGTGCGAAGCTTGTTGCGCAACAGATTCCGCAGCACGAGCGGCAGGTATTTCATGCCGAGCCCACCGTCGGCGTCGCGTCCGCCTTCCCGGCGCCCCCCGCGAACGTCTCGCGCAGCACGCCCTTCTCGAGATGGAACACGACGTCCACCCATCCGCTCGCCCGCGGATCGTGGGTGACCATCACGACCGTCTTCTCGAGCTCGTGCGAGAGCTCGCGCAACATGCGGAGGATGTCGTCGGCGTTCTTCGCGTCGAGGTCGCCGGTCGGCTCGTCGGCGATGATCAGGTCGGGATCGGTGACGATGGCGCGCGCGATCGCGACGCGCTGCTGCTCGCCGCCCGACAGCTCGGCCGGCACGTGGCGCGCCCGTGCCGCCAGCCCGACCACGTCGAGCGCGATCCGGGCGCGCCGCAGACGCTCGCGACGGTCGAGCGTCGTGAGCAGCAGCGGCAGCTCGACGTTCTCGAGCGCGGAGAGCACCGGAATCAGGTTGTAGAACTGGAAGATCAGCCCGACGTGCCGCGAGCGCCAGCGCGCGAGCTCGTCCTCGCTGAGATCGTTCAAGCGCCTGCCGGCGACGATCACGTCGCCGCCGCTCGGGCGGTCGATCCCCGAGAGCAGGTTCAGGAGCGTCGACTTCCCCGATCCCGACGGTCCCATGAGCGCCACGAAGAGCCCGCCCGCGATCGCCAGCGAGACGTGCTCGAGCGCGTGCACGTCGTCGGCGCCGCGCCGATAGACGCGCGACACGTCCCGCAGCATGATCAGCGGCTCGGACATCCGTCGCTTCTAATACGAACGCCGACCGTCAGCGACAACGCCGGCGGCCGCCGCGCGTCAGCGACGACGCGGCGGCACCGCTGGGTGGGTGCGCCTCGCTGTGCGTGCCCGGCCGACGAGCGCCGCGCCGGGAGCCGTCCGCCCGCTTCCGCTTCGCCGGAGCGCAGCGGATCCCCGACGCGGGGCGCGGGCCGCGGATGCGTGGGGCCTGCCGTGGCCACGAAGTGCGCGGCAGTCGCACGCATCCGCGGCCGATCCCAGCAGAAGCGCTCGGCCGTTCGGATTACAGCGCTTCGAACAAGCCGGCCATGCCCATGCCACCGCCGATGCACATGGTGACGAGGCCGAGCCGCTTGCCCTGCCGCTTGAGCTCACGGAGCAGCTGCCCCGTCATGCGCGAGCCGGTCATGCCGTACGGGTGACCGATCGAGATCGAGCCGCCGAGCGGGTTCAGCTTGGCGTCGGGAATGCCGAGCTCGCGCTGGCAGTAGAGGAGCTGCGACGCGAAGGCCTCGTTCAGCTCGACGATGTCGATGTCGGCGAGCGTGAGGCCGTGCCGCTTCAGAAGCTTCGGCACCGCGAACACCGGACCGATGCCCATCTCCTCCGGACGACAGCCGGCGACGGCGAACCCGAGGAACTTGCCGAGGGGCTTGATGCCGAGCTGCTTCGCGCGGTCGCTCGACATGACGACGGTCGCCGACGCGCCGTCCGAGAGCTGGGAGGCATTGCCGGCCGTGACGGTACCGTCCTCCTTGAACGAGGGTTTCAGCTTGCGCAGACCCTCGATCGTCGTGTCGGCACGATTGCACTCGTCGTGGTCGATCGTGACCTCCTCGAAGGAGACGTTCCCGTCGGCGTCCTTGACCGCCTTCTTCGTCTTCATCGGGATGATCTCGCCCGCGAACTTGCCCTCTTGCTGGGCCTTGGCGATGCGCTGCTGGCTCTTGAGGGCATACTGGTCCTGGTCTTCACGCGAGATCTTGTAGCGCTCGGCCACGATCTCCGCGGTCTGGCCCATGCCCATGTAGATCCCCGGCCACTGCTCGTAGAGCTCGGGGTTCACCAGGTTGTTCATGTTCATCTGGCCCTGGACCATCGAGATCGACTCGGTGCCGGCGCCGATCGCGATCGTCGCGCCCTCGTGCAGGATGTGGTGCGACGCCATGGCGATCGCCTGCAGACCCGACGAGCAGAAGCGGTTGACGGTGGTCGCCGAGACCGTTTCCGGCAACCCGGCCACCAACGCTGCGACACGGGCGACGTTGGTGCCCTGCGGGCCCTCGGGCACACCGCAGCCGCAGATCACGTCCTCGATCTCCTTCGGGTCGACCTGCGGCACCTGCGCCAAGGCGCCCTTGATGGCGTGCGCGGCCATGACGTCGGGGCGGGTGGCGTTCAGGGAGCCGCGGAACGACTTGCCGAGCGGCGTACGAGCGTTGGCGACGATCCAAGCTTCGGGCATGAGACGATCTCCTTAATCGGCTGAAAGATGGGTGGTTCGAACGGGCGAGACTATGCGACCGGGCCCGGTATTGGAAGAGCGCGCCGGGGACCCTCCGCTGCGCGCGCGGTCATTGCGGCGAACACGGCGCGGGCCCGAAGGCCGCCAGACGGTCCGCGAGGCGGCGATAGAGGTCCCCCGTGAACGGCAGACCGGCGATCGGCGCGAGCGGGATGCCGCCGCGCGGGTCGTGGGGGGCGACGATCACCTCCACGCGATCGATACCCACGTCCGCGACCAGCACGAAGAGGTTCTCGATCGCGACGTCACCGATGGCGAGACAACCGATCGACCTGGCGCCGCCGTGAATGAAGATCTCGCTGCCGAGATCGGTCCGTCCGTCTGCGGCCGCCGCCGCGAGGTCGTCGGCGTTCGGGTAGTCCAGCATCATCGACAAGTGAAACCGGCTGTTCGGGTTGAAGGCGACCAGACGATAGAAGCCTTCGGGCACCTGACGATCGCCTTCGCGGAGCTTCGGTCCGGCGACACCGCTCGCGGCCAGCACCGGCAGCGCGTCGATGCGCGCCCACGCCTGCGCGGGATCCGCGCGGCCCCAGATCTCGAGCCGGCGCTCGCGCTTGAATGCGAGGAGCACGAGCTCCGCCGGCGGATACTCGAGGCCGGCGGCCCGGAGGTACGGTGCCCAGTGTACGCGCACGCGCGGACCGAGCGCGGCGACGACCGACTCGACGGTCGGCGGCACCGTCGGCGGCGGCGGTACGAACCGCGGACGCCGACACCCTCCTCCCACCATCACGACCATCGCCACCACCAGCGTCGCCCGCACGCCGCACGCGACGAGCGCCGCCGCGCCCGTAACGCCTGTCCTCACGTGGGCGTTCCGCGACTACGTCGTCAGCCGCCGCAGCCGAGCCCGAAGCTCGCGCAGAGCGAGAAGTTGAACTTGCACACGACCGAGCAGGACAGCGTGCCGTTCCCGCAGCCCTGACTCACGCAGCTCTGGCCGTTGAGATTCGTCCCGTCACATTGCTCGCCGCCTTCGACGATGCCGTTTCCGCATATCGCGGTCGACGTCGGACCGGGACTCGGCGACAGCGTCGGCGTAGGCGCCGGCCCCGGCGTCCCGCCCGGGCGCGAGCCGTCGCAGCGGAACTGGGAGTCGACGTTCCTATCCATGACGTTCGTGTAGGGGAGAACCGGGTAGCAACGGCGCTGCCCGCTGTCGACCTTGCGCCGACATTCGAGCTCGACCGTGCAGGTACCGGTCGCGGGATCGACCGGATTCGTGCACTGCGGCTGCCCGTCGCCCGGCATGATCACGATGCTCGTCTGGCACGGGCCGTCGGGGTCGTCGCCGCATTGCTCGCAGAGCCCCCCGTTGGAGCTGCCGCCACCGCCCCCGCAGCTCGTGATCACCCCGCCCGCCACCACCGCCATCACGAGCAACAGCACCCCGAGCGAGCGGTATTCCCCGAACCGTGCCGACGTTCGCGCCATGCGGTCTCCTCGCATGGCGCCCCAGCGAATTCAAACCGGGTCCCTGGGCGGTCGTGGATCGGTGGCGTGGCCCGGGGTGCCGGCGCGTATGCCCTGCGCAGAGCCCGGCGACGACGCCGACGACACCAGCGTCTTCGGCGCCCGGCCTCAGCTCGGCGAGGCCCGCACCAAGCCGCGCGCCTCGACCGCGGCACAGAGCTCCGGCTCGTGGAGGCGGAGGGTTTCCCACGCGATCGACCACAGCGCCTGACTCACGCTCCGGCCGGGGTTGGCGAGGTTCAGCCACGGCTTTCGGCCGATGATCCAGTGCAGACCGAAGCTGTGCGGCACGTCGGTCCGCATACAGTTGAAGCGCGGGTCGAGCGCGGTCCATTCGTGCTGGAGCTCGACTTGGAGGAAGTGCTGCTCGGGAAACCCGTAACGGATGCCACGAGCGTAGAGCGCGCGGTGGTGCTCGCCCCACTCGGGCATGGGGCGGGCGAGGCGCGCCACCATGTCGACGAAGCGGGCGCGATCGGGCTGGACCACGAGCAAGCCCGCGTTGATGCCGCCCGTCACGTCGTCGTTCGACTCCACCTCGAGAATGGCCGGCGGCACCGGCGCGCCGTGCCGCACGCCGTGCATGTGGCGCACGTAGGCGTACTGGCTCGTCGGGTGCACGCTCTCGATGACCGCCGCGGGCGTAGGCACCGTGAAGAGATGATCGAAGCAACGCAGCGGCAGCAGGTCCGCATCGACGAAGGTGACGCGCGCGTACGGCAGGAGCGCCGCGTCGAAGACGTGCAGCTTGGTGTAGACGTCCCGGTAGGCGTCGGAGAGCATCTCCTTCGGATAGCTGTCGGCGTGCGCACGGAGCCGCGGCACGAGCAGGACGCGATCGTAGACGGCGTCGAGCATCCCCCGGGCCTGGGGCGAGACCGCGTCGTCGACGAGACACACCAGGCTCGCGCGCGACTGCACGTGCCAGCGGAGCGCCGCCGCCAGGACGAGGCAACCCGGCAGGTAATCGTCGCCGGCCATCAGCAGCGAGACGTGCGCGTAGCGCTCCGGACCGAGGTCGGCGGGCACGGCGAGGAAGACGCGCGGGTCGATGGTCGGGTCGACGATGTCGCCTTCGTGATCCGTGAGCAGCAGCTCGCCCGCGAGCCCGCGCGCGAGGCGCCGAACGATGGAGCTCTCGGTGACGCGCGTCAGGAGGTGCGCGGCCCGGTCATCGAGCGCCTGCGGACCGTCGCTCCGACCCGCCTCCGGCTCGTCCTCGTCGGACGGTGGACGCTCGCTCACCGGAGCACGACCGCCTGCTCCGGTCCGAGCGCACCCCGGTAGGGATGCTCCTCGCCGCGACCATCGCTCGCCACCTCGACCCGCCAGCTGCCCTCGAGCGGACAGGCGACGGTGCGCTCGCTGAAATTGATCAGCACGACGCGAGCATCGCTCCCGCAGCGGCGCCGGTAGGCAAGGATGTCATCCGGCGCCGCGAGCGACTCGAATGCACCGAGACGGAGCGCCGCCGAGACGCGCCGCGCCTGCAAGAGACGGCGATAGAGATGCAGAATCGCCGCGGGATCCTCCCGCATCACGTCGGCGTTGCGGTTCGCCGCGTCGGGCGGCCACGGCAACCACGGCGCGTGCGCGCCCCAGCCATGGCCCGGACCCGACTCCCAGGGAATCGGCGCCCGACAGCCGTCGCGTCCGCCGGGATCGAGCCCGTGGGTGTCGGGAACGTGGGCGTCCTCGAGACCGAGCTCCTCGCCGGCGTAGAGGAACGGCGTGCCACGCAGCGTGAGCAGCATCACCGCGGCGGCACGGGCGCGTACCTCGCTGCCGTAGCGCGTCCGGTGGCGTGCGTTGTCGTGATTGGAGAGCACCCACGTCGGCCACGCCCCCTGCCCGCCGAGCGTCGCTTCCACCTCGTGGATCCGGTCGCGCCACGCCCGCGCCTCCCACGGTGCGTAGAGCGGCAGAAAGTTGAACGCGAGGTGGAGGCCGTCGCCCCGACCGTAGTAACGCGCGACTTGCGCCGTCGAGAAGAGCACCACCTCCCCGATCATCACGCGCTCCCCCGGATACGACTCCAACACGCGCCGGATCTCTCGTACCAGCGCGTGGGTCCGCGGATCGTCGTGCTGCACGGCCATCGGAATGCTCGCGAGCTCGGGCGGAAGGCTCGGAAGCGCCGGGTCCTTGCCGATGCAATGGATGACGTCCATCCGAAAGCCGTCGACGCCGCGATCGAGCCAGAAGCGCAGGGTGTCGTGCATCGCGTGCGCGACCTCCGGATTCGACCAGTCGAGATCCGGCTGCGCCGTGAGAAAGAGGTGCAGGTACCACTGGCCGCTCGCCTCGTCCCACGTCCATGCCGGTCCGCCGCCGAGCGCCGCATGCCAGTTGTTCGGCGGACGGTCGGGCCTGCCGTCGCGCCAGACGTACCAGCCGCGGCGCGCCGCATCGCGCGACGTCCGCGCCTCGACGAACCACGGGTGCTCGTCGCTGGTGTGATTCGGCACCCAGTCGAGCACGACCCGCAGGCCGCGTGCGTGCGCGTCGGCGAGCAGGCGGTCGAAGTCGCCGAGCGTGCCGAAGCGCGCATCGACGCCGCAGTAGTCGGCCACGTCGTAACCGAAATCGCGCATCGGCGACGGATAGAACGGCGAGAGCCAGATCGCGTCGACCCCGAGCCATACGAGATGATCGAGGCGACGACGGATCCCTTCGAGGTCGCCGACGCCGTCACCATCGCTGTCGCAGAAGCTCCGCGGATAGATCTGATAGACCACCGCGGACTTCCACCAGGGCTCGGCGGCGCTCGGCATCCTCTTCACCTAGGGAAGCTCTGTACAGGTAGGTTCCGAGCGAGAAGTGCGAGCCGCCCCGAGCGCAAGGCGCGAAGCCCGACCGCGTATCTGAACGATACGCCGAGGGCGTCGCGCCGCCGTCGATCGGGGATGGATCGCGCTTCGTAGCCGGAAGCCACCTGTGCAGAGCTTCCCTAGCGCGGGACGGACGCGAAGGCGACGGTGCACGCGCACGCTCACGGCAGCGTCACCGCCCCGAGATCGAGCAGCTCGTGCAGCCGCGGCGCCTCTGCACCGAGGAGCTGATCGGCGCGGCACGCGAGCATGCGCGTCAGACACTGCGCCACGTCGCCGACCGTCCCGAGTCCCGCCACGTCGAGCGTCGCGCAGGTCGCCTGTTGCGCGCCGAGCGCGAGGCCGTCGGCGCCGAGGAGATCGTCGATCGCGAGCCCGGGCTTGCCGCAGCTCTTCTGAAGCGCCTTGGCGAGCTTCGGCGCGGCGCCAGTGGTGAGCTTCGCGATCTGCTTCGCGCACGTCTTCCTCGCTTTCACCAGGCACGACGCGACGTCCGCCGCGGTCTGCACACACTTCGTCACCGCACGCACGCATCCCTGCCCCGCCTTCATGCGCGCCGCGACGAACGTCGCGCCTGCCTTGCCGATCGCCTTCTGACACGCGGCTCCGAGCTTCGCGCTCGTCGGATCGACGAGCCCACCGTCACCGCCGCTCCCCGGCTCCAGGCAGGGAAGCGCCGCGGGGTTCTGTCCCGCCGCGGCCAGCAACGCGGCCGCCCGCGGCACCACGAACCCGAGCATCTCGTCGACACGACAGTCGTGGCGCGCGGCGATGCATTCGCCGATCGCCGTGAGCGAGGTCGGCACGCCCGCGCCCACCTCCGCGCAGGCGGCATCCTCCGCCGCCCACCCGAGCCCGCGCTCGGACACGAGATCCGGCGCATCGACCGCCGACGCGCAGGCCTTTCCCATCGTCGTGACGAGCTTGGCCCGATCCTGCGGCAAGGCCGCGAGCGCCTTCCCGCAGGTCGCGCCGGCTTTGGCGAGGCACGCGCTGTCGCCGGGCTTCACCTGCACGCACGCGAACGCGGCGTCGACGCACTTCTGCAGCCGTCCGAGCCGGCGCTTCGCGTAGCCCGCGCCGGCCGCTTGGATCCCCTTCCCGCATTTGTCGAGCGGCTTCCCGGCCGACGCGTCCGCGACGCCGAGCCCGCCGCCGTCCGCACCGGGCGGACAATCGGGATCGGCGCGGTCGACGAGCTGATCGCCGTCGTCGTCGATGCAATTGAAGCACAGCTCGGTCGGCGTAGCGGTGCCGGTCGGCGTCGGCGAGAGCGTCACGGTCGGCGTCACGGTGACGGTCGCGGTCGGGGTGACCGTCGCCGTCGGCGTCGGCGAGACGGTCGGCGTCGGTGTCGGCAGCACCGCCACCGTGACGCAGGCCGAGAACTCCGAGGTGTCGCGCCCGACATTGGTGGTCGCGGTCGCCGTCACCACCTGCCCCACGGCGACGTCGACCGGCAGCGTCACGTTGATCGGCGCGGTGCCGGCCCCGGAATCGGTCATGACGTTGGTGGCGCCGAGATACGTGCGTCCCTCGCCGTTCGTGCCGTCGCAGCTCGGATCGGCGAAGAACTCGATCGCGATCGACGTGTCCGGGGTGCTCGCGATCGAGCCGACGATCACCGTCGAGCCGCCGCCGCTCTCTACCGAGGCGAGGACGGGGAAGTTCTGCAGCCCGTTCGGCCCGCTGTCGAGATCGAGGCCGTCGTTGGCGGTGACGCCGTTGCCGCCGAGATCGATGCCGAGGTTCGTGTTGGCATAGATGGCGTTCGTCAGGATCGCGTTGCCGCTGCCGCTCGTGACGCGCACCCCGTCGCGCCCATTGAATGCGATCACGTTGCCGTGCGTGACGAGCCCGACCCCGAGGCTATTGTCCGAGGCGGGACCGGTGGAGGCGCTGCCGAACGTGACGCCGTCACGGCCGTTGCCGAGCGCGCTCGTACCGTCGGATGCCACGCCGATGTAGTTCGCGTAGATGGTGTTGCCCGCGGCGTTCCCGGTCAGGAACACGCCGGCCGTGGTGTTGCCGGAGATCACGTTGCGCCCCGCGACGGTGCCGTTGCCGACGAAGTTGCCGTTGCCGCGGATCTGCACGCCGTTGAAGGTGTTCGGGATCGCCGCCGTCCCCGTCACGTCGGTGCCGATGAGGTTGCCGAAAATGCTGTTGCCGCTGCCCGTCGGCCCGACGTACACGCCGCTGCCGCCGGGTTGTCCGTTGCCCGCGATGAGATTTCCGGCGCCGGCATCCGTCCCGCCGACGGCATTGCTCGCGCCGAGGAGGCTCACGCCGTCGAAGGCATTGCCGAGACCGGCCGTACCCGCGGCGTTCGTGCCGATGCGGTTACCCGCGATCGTGGTCGCGCTGGTGCCGTTTGCGACCTCGACCCCCCATTCGCCGTTCCCCGAAATCACGTTGCCGGCGCCCGCCGCGGTCCCGCCGATCGTGGCGTCGCTGGCGCCGTTGGTCTCGACGAGAACCCCGTCCTCGAGGTTGCCGACGTCGGCGGTGCCGCTGGCGTCGGTCCCGATGTAGTTTCCCATGACGACGTTGCCCGTCGCGCTCGGCGTCTCGATGCGGATGCCGTGGCTGACGTTCCCCGAGACGACGTTCCGTGCCGGCGCGGTCGTGCCGCCGATGGTGTTGCCGGCCGTGAAGACGACGATACCTTCGGCGGCGTTGCCGAGCGCCGCGCTCCCGGCGGCGTCGGTGCCGACGTAGTTGCCTTGCACCGTGTTGCCGCTGCCGCCGGACTGGATCTGGATGCCGGCGAGCGTGTTCCCGGACACCAGGTTACCCGCCCCCGCGCTCGTGCCGCCGATCACGTTGTTCTTGCCGCCGAAGATCTCGATGCCGTACTCGGCGTTCCCGAGGTCCACGGTCCCGGAGGCGTCGGTGCCGATGCGGCAGTTCGCGACGTGGTTGCCGTCGGCGGTCAGCACGATGCCCGTGCCCTGGAAGCGGTTGATGACGAGGCCGCGGATGGTCGACGGCCCGGCGTTCACGGTGAGCGCATCCCCGGGCGTCGCTCCGCTGCCGTCGAGCTCGATGCGCGTCGAGCCGCCGGTCGACCCGTCGATGTCGACGGCCTCGCTGATCGCCGGAAGCCCGCCGGTGATCGCGATCGTCGGCGTTCCGGCGCCGAGCGCGAACACGATGCTGTCCTCGCCGGCGGCACCCGCCGCGCATTCGCCGGCCGTCGCGCCGGAGGCGACGTTGCCGTTCGCGGCCGTGATCGCCTCCGGCAAGGTGCACGCTCCGTCGTCGGCGATCGCGTCGGAGGTCGTGTTCACGGTGATGGTGGCGGCGCGCCCCGACGACGGCGCCGCGAGCACGGCGAGTGCGCCCAGGACGAGGAGCAGACGCGGATTGCGAGGTCGTGCCATGACGGCGTCTTCCTTCAGTCGAAAATCCAGTTGAGCTCGAACATGCGCGGATACTGTTGCTCGAGCAGGCGATCGACGCGGCAGTCGTGTTGGACCACGAGACAGTCGGCGACGTCGGTGATCGACGCGAACGTCGAGCCGCTCTGGAGCAGTTGACACGTCGTCGCGAGCGCACCCTGACCGAGCCCCTCCGGTGAGAACAGGTCCGCGAGCGGAACCGCGACGCACCCTTTCACGATCGTCGCGCGCGCCTTCCCCGCCAGACCCTTTGGATCGTCCAGTGCCGACCAGACGGGCTCGAAGAGCGTCTCGCACTTCCCCAGCGCCTTCTCGCGACAGGTGGAATCGTCCGGCTTCAGCTGCAGGCACGCCGTCAGGAGGTCGTAACATTTCGCGATCTGCTTCTGCCGCTTGCCGGCGTACGTGATGCCGGCCTTCGCGATGGCCTTCTGGCACTTGAGCGCCGCCTTGCCGCGCGCCCCGTCGCCGAGGCCCGTCTGGTTACCGTCGGCACCGGGCTCGAGACATGCGAAGCCGTTCGCCAGGTCGAGTTGTCCGAGCTTCGCGAGCTCGATCGCGCGGGCGTTCTCGGCCGACACCAGCTGCTCCGCGCGACAGCGGTGCTGGCGGACGACGCACTCGCCGAGGTCGGCTGCGGTGTGAAGCGTCACGCCGTAGCGAAGGCACTCGACGTACTGCCCCGAGTACCCGAGACCCTGCAGCGACATGACGCCGAGCTCGGACAGCGATCCGCAGCTCTTGCCCACGCTCGCCCGGAGCTTGTCCCCGAGCGCGTCGATCTTCGTGCTCGCCTTGGCGCACTTCGTCACCGCCTTCGGCAGACACGCTGCATCGGCGGGCTTCAGTTGCAGGCATTGCAGGACCGCGCCGGCACAGCCGTGCAGTTGCTTCTGCATGGCGGCGACGAAGGCGGCGCCGCTCTTGGCGCTCGCCTTCTGGCACTTGCTCATCTGTTTCCCGAGCGCCGGGTCGCCGAGACCGCGCTCGCCGCCGTCGGCAGGGGCGTCGCATTCGCCGTCGGCACGGTCGACGAACGAGTCGCCGTCGTCGTCGATGCAGTTGTCGCAGATCTCGCCCCGAATCGCAGGCTCTGGCGCCGTGAACACGAGATCGTCGAGCGCGTGCTCGCCCGGCGGCTCGGGATATCCCGGCCCCGCGGTGATCCGCATCTCGAAGATCACCGGCGTCGGCAGATTGCTGTCGTCGTCGATCGCGACGACGCCCCGGAAGAGATGCGGCCCGCTGCCCGTGACGGTCGGCGTCTCGAAATGGATCGAGCCGTTGCCGTTCCGCACGTGAAGATTGCTCGGACCGTCGGCCGGATAGTCGCCGACGAAGGTGACCCCCACAGCCGTGACGGACGTGATCTCGAAGCCCACCCAGAAATAGACGACCGTATCGTTCGACGCCGCGCGGTAGACGTTCGGCGGCGATACCGGCGGCAACGCCACGGGCGCACCGAAGCTCCGGCTCACTTGCGGCGTGTCGGCCACGATCGTCGCGCCCGAGCTGCTGCGATAGCGCGCGCCGGAGATCGTCACCGGGTCGACCGTCGCGGTGTCGACGTCGTCGAAGTCGACGGTGCGCAGCGTGCCAGCTCCTGCGATGCGCGCCTCGAATGCCGCACGATCCGTGTAGACCTCGAAGCTCACGCCGGCGGCCGCAGACCGCGAGATTCCGAAACCAAGCACGATCGACGCAACGGCGAACGACAACTCGCGACGCGAACACATGAGCCACTACCCTCCCCTCGTGACGACTCGCCCCACGCGAACTTGCCTCGCTGACCGACGCAGCACATCGCATGCCACGTATCGCCGCGCGGAAAGCGGCGCGGCCCGCAGCGCACCGTTCGTCCCGCTCTCGCGATCGGGAAGCGGACTTTCTCATTCGCGGGAAGCCAGGCGGCATCCGTCGACGAGCGCACGGTTCACGCGCCTCGGATCCTCCCGACACCGGACGCGTTTCGCGCCGGTGCAAACCTCCGCGCGCTCGCAGCATTCGCCTCTGGATGCTTGCGGCGCGCGGCGCGTGGTCGGGACGTGGGAGAAACCTGGCACGCCGCTCGCTTCATGGCTCATGCGAGTCGTCATGCGGTGTGCGTCGCCGGAAAGGAGCTCGTCATGCGCAAGGTGCTGAAGCTCGGAATCATCGTCGCCTGTCTCGCCTGCGCCGCGCCCGTGGCGGCCGGGGGGCTTGCGTTTCTCGCCGTCGCCCGCAACGGCGTCGGCGGTGTCGCCGGTATCGCCGGCGGCCTCGCCGTCGCGCTCAGTCCGGACGGTCGGCACGTCTACGTCGTCGGCAGCGACGACGATGCCGTGGCGATCTTCGCGCGCGACGCGAGCACCGGACTCCTGTCGTTCGTGACCGCCGTCCGCGACGGCGCCGACGGCGTCGTCGGCTTGCGGGTCCCGGATGCGCTCGCGATCAGCCCGGATGGTGCCCACCTGTACGTCGCCAGTCGCGAGGCCAATGCGCTCGTCGCCTTCGCACGTGATGCCGGGAGCGGAGCGCTGGCCTTCCTCCAGGTCGTGCACGACGGCGTCGACGGGGTCGACGGCATCGATCATGCGAGCAGCGTCGCCGTGAGCCCGGACGGCGCGAACGTGTACGCCACCGGCGAGCACGACGACGCCGTCGCCGTGTTCGGACGCAACCCGTCGAGCGGCACGCTCACCTACCTCGGGCTCGCGCGCGACGGCGTCGCCGGCGTCACCGGCATCGACCGCCCGAGCGCCGTCACCGTGAGCCCGGACGGCGCGAACGTGTACGTCGCGGGTGGCGCGGCCGACGGCGTCGGCGTCTTCGCGCGCGACGCGACCAGCGGCGGGCTCGCCTTCGTCGAAGCCGAGCGCTACGCCGAGGCCACCCACGGGGTCGACCGCCCGAGCTCGCTCGCCGTCACCGCCGACGGCCGGAGCCTCTACGTCGCCGGCCACGACGACGACGGCGTCGCGGCCTTCGCCCGCAATCCCGCCGATGGCACGCTCACCTTCGTCGAGATCGCGCGCGACCACGGCTTCCTCGGCGGGCTCGCGGGCGCCTTCGCCGTCGCGGCGAGCCCCGACGGGCGCTACGTCTTCGCCGCCGGCGAAAACGATCACACCGTCTCGACCCTGCGACGCGACGAGACCACGAGCGGCCTCACCTTCGTCGAGGCGCAACGCGACGGCCGGCTCGGCGTCGACGGGCTTCGCCGCGCGTCGGCCGTCGCGGTGAGCCCCGACGGCGCTCACCTCTACGCCGTCGGCCACGACGACGATGCGGTCGCCGCCTTCGCGATCGATCGTTGCGGGAACGGCGTCCTCGGTGCCGACGAGCAATGCGACGACGCCAATCTCGTCTCCGGTGACGGCTGCTCCGCCACCTGCCGCCTCGAGCTCTGCGCCGCGGCGCCCGCAGCCGGGTGCCGGAAGCCGGCCGTCGCCGGCGCCGCCCGTCTCGCGATCACGCGAACCGGCAGCGCCGCGCGCAACGCGCTCGCGTGGCATTGGTCGAAAGGCGCGGCGACCACGGGCACGGAGTTCGGGGATCCGACGAGCACGGCCGCCTACGTGCTGTGCGTCTACGATGCCTCCGGCGACCCGCAGCCGCGCGCCGCCCTTGCCGCCCCGGTCGCCGGCCGATGCGCCGGCGCGCCGTGCTGGCAACCAACCCGCACCGGCTTCGTCTACAAGGATCGCCTGGCGACACCCGACGGGCTCACGCGGGTCCGTCTGCACGAGGGGTCGGCGGACGGGACGGCCAAGCTCATCGTCGAGGGGCACGGCGCCGGGCTCGGGGCCCCCACGCTACCGCTGACGCCGCCCGTCGTGGTGCAACTCCTCGACACGGACACGAGCGTCTGTTGGGAGGCGACGCATGCGACCCCGACCGCCAACGACGCCACGCGCTTCCGGAGCTCCGGCGAATGAGCTCCGGGCCGCGCGCCCGAAAAAATTCGGCCGCGCGGCCCCCGGACGCGAAAATCGCGTGAGGAGTCTCAGCCCGCCTGCGGACCGAGGTTCACCCACACCGTCTTGATCTGGGTGTAGAGCTCGAGCGCCGCCTTGCCCATCTCGCGGCCGAAGCCGCTCTGCTTGTAGCCGCCGAAGGGCGCGGCGGCGTCGAACACGTTGTAGCAGTTGATCCACACGGTGCCGGCCTTGATCGTCTCGGCCAGGCGGTGCGCCTTCGAGATGTCGCTCGTCCAGACGGCGGCGGCGAGGCCGTAGGTCGTGTCGTTGCCGGCCTGCGCCACCTCCTCCAGGTTCTTGAACGGGATCGTGCAAACCACCGGTCCGAAGATCTCCTCTTGCAAGATCTTCGCGTCGGGTTTCACGTCGGTGAAGACCGTCGGCTGCACGAAGTAGCCCTTGCTCAGGTTCTTCGGACGCCCGCCGCCCGACGCGGCTTTGCCGCCGCCCGCCTTGCCGGACTCGAGGAAGCCCGTGACGCGCTCGTACTGCTCGGACGACACGAGCGGCCCCATCTCGGTCGAGAGATCCATGCCGGGACCGAGCTTGATCTTCTGGGAGTACTCGATGAGCTTCGGCATGATCTTGTCGTACGCCTTCTGCTCGATGAAGAGCCGCGACCCGGCGCAGCAGCATTGTCCGTGGTTGAAGAAGATCGCGTTCGCGGCGCCGACGGCCGCCGCATCGAGATCCGCGTCGGCGAAGACGATGTTCGGCGACTTGCCACCGAGCTCGAGCGAGACGCGCTTCAGGTTGCCGGACGCGGCCCGCATGATGATCTTGCCGACCTCCGTCGAGCCCGTGAACGCGACCTTGTCGACGTCGGGATGCTCCGCGAGCGCGGCGCCGGCGGTCTCGCCGTAGCCGGTCACGATGTTGACGACGCCGGACGGGATGCCGGCTTCCTCGAGCAGCTCGCCGAGGCGAAGCGCCGAGAGCGGGGTCTGCTCCGCCGGCTTCAAGACGACCGTGTTGCCGCACGCGAGCGCGACGCCGAGCTTCCACGCCGCCATCAGCAGCGGGAAGTTCCACGGGATGATCTGCCCGACCACGCCGACCGGCTCGCGCAGCGTGTAGGTGAGCATGCGCTGCCCGGGAATCGAGACCGGAATGGTCTCGCCCTCGACCTTCGTCGCCCACCCGGCGTAGTAGCGGAAGTGGTCGACGACGAGCGGCACGTCGGCGACGCGCGAGACCGCGAGCGGCTTCCCGTTGTCGAGCGTCTCGAGCTGCGCGAACTCCTCGGCGTGCTTCTCGATGAGATCGGCGAGCTTGTAGATGGCGCGGCCGCGCTCGGAGGCCGTCATGCGACGCCAGGGTCCGCCCTCGAACGCCTTGCGCGCGGCGCGCACGGCGCGGTCGATGTCCTCCTTGTCACCTGCCGGCACCTCGGCCAGCGGCTCTTCGGTCGCAGGGTCGTAGGTCGTGAGCGTCTTTCCGGACGCGGCTTCGACCCATTGTCCGTCGATCAACATCTTGCGCGTCCGTCCGCCAATGAACTGCCGTACGCCCGGGGCGACGTCCGGATAGTCCGACTGCAATCGTGGTTGTGCCATTCTGGTTCGCTCCTTTTCGTGCCGCGCTGGGTGGGGAATCGCGGCGAATCTTAGTCGAGCATCGCGCGGAGTTGCCACCGAAAAAAGGGGGGGTCGGGGGGGCCGTTCGCGCTGCCGCTATGGTGAGGGCGCGCGCGGCGTGGGGGCCGTCGGCGGGTCCTGCGGCCTTGCCGCGCGTGGTCCATATCGGCTTGGTTGCGGGCCGTGGACGCGCTCCCGGCCGAGGCGGACCCGCCGACGGCCCCCACGCCGCGCGCGCCCACCGACCGAGGCAACCAAGACCTCATCACGTTGCTACCGGCCGGCCCTCGCGATGGAGAAAGCGGGGACACAGAACGCCCAGTACTCGCACTCCTGTTCGAAGGGATTGGCGTAGGTCACCGTGGTGCCGCGCGGAACCGTGATGCTGTCGCCGGCGGCGAGCTCGGTGCGGCTTCCGCCGTGCTCGACGACGAGGCGTCCGCGCACCATTGCGGTCACCTCGTCGAACTGCGGCGTCTGGGGCGGCTCCGACCAGCCGGGCGGCGCCACCATGTGGGCGACGCTGAACGCGTCGCGCTCGTCCGCTGCGAGGCC
This sequence comes from uncultured delta proteobacterium, assembly GCA_963774015.1. Classification (GTDB taxonomy): domain Bacteria; phylum Desulfobacterota; class Binatia; order UTPRO1; family UTPRO1; genus UTPRO1. Next base: position 630,017 of record CAVZDH010000007.1, on the reverse strand, counting down.
GCAATGCTCGTCGATGATCTTGCCGCCGGGGACCGGAATGCGGACCGGGACGTTCTTCGCGATCGCCATGGCTTCGACTAGCCCGCCGCGCGCGTGGCTTGCAACGATTGCGCTCGACCCGCGAGGTGCGATCACGCTACAGACCCGGCATGCTTTCTCGCATCGATCGCGTGCAGCTCGCCGTCGCGGATCGCCGCGCCGCCGCGGCACGGTTCGCGCGGCTCCTCGACGCGGCCGTGACCGCCGAGGACGCCGTCGCCCCGTTGGCGGCACGACGCACGACGCTCGCCGCCGGTCACGCCGTGGTCGAGCTCCTCGAGCCCGACGGGACCGGACCCGTCGCCGAGCATCTCGCGACCGCCGGTCCCGGCCTCTTCGCCGCCGGGGTCGCGACGTTCGATCTCGAAGGGCTGCAGCATCGCCTGTTCGAGCGGCGCGTCGACTTCGCCGAGGCCGACGGTCAGTTGTTCCTCTCTCCCGCCGCGACCGGCGCCACGGGCCTGCGCTGCGTGGTGTCGCCGCTGCGCGACACGCCGGCGGCACCGGGCCTCGTCTCGCATCTCTACGAGGTGACGAACCTCGTGCCCGACTGGGAGGCGGCGGCACGGCGCTATGCCGAGCTCTTCGATCTCGCGCCCGAGCGTTTCTCTCCCATCACCAGCGAGGAGTACGGCTACCGCGGCACGCTCACCATGTTCGATCCGCGCGATCGCCTCGATCGCATCGAGGTGATCACGCCCTTCGATCTCGCGAAGACGATGGGACGGTTCCTGACCAAACGCGGCCCGTGTCTCTACATGTGCTTCGCCGAGGCTCCCGACCTCGCGCTCGTCCGCGACCGCCTCGCCGAGCACGCACCGCGGGACTGGACCGGCTCGAGCCATGCATCCGTCCCGGACACGCTCTTCATTCACCCGCAGGCGCTCGGCGGCTTGATGATGGGCGTCAGCCGCACGACCGTCGGCTGGACCTGGTCCGGCCATCCCGAGCGAGTGCGCCCGGGCTGACGGCTCGACGCCGGGGGTGTGCCGCGGGCGTCTCCCAGCCGTGCCGTTCCGGCGGGGATGGCACACGCGCGACCCGCGAAAGCCCTTGTGCCACCGCGCGAACGCGATGGCCCTCGCCTTGCTCTACCTCCCTCCGTCGACCGGAGGTCCCAGATGCCAGACGCGAACGCTACGCCCGTCCCCGACCGTGCCGCCCATTTTTTCGACGCTGCCTTCATCACGGCCGCCGTCACGGCAACCGTCCTGACGGCGCTGATCGCCTTCGGTGCACGGACCTGGATCGATCGCCCCTTCGCCGGCTTCTTCTTGCGGGCGGATCGAACCGTCGCGGCCGTGGGCCGCGCCACGTGGTCGGACGTCGCGACCGCAGACCTCTACGATCGAACGCTCCTCGCCGTCGACGGCGTGCACGTCGGTGACAGCGGCGCCCTCGAACGGCGCGTCGCCGCCAAGCCCCTCGGGAGCCCGATCACGTACACCCTGACCGACGGCACCACCGTCGCGACCGTCACGTTGCGATCCCGCCGTTTCTCCGCCGCCGACTACTGGGCCATCTTCGGCGCCTACGCGAGCACCGGTCTCTGCTATCTCTTGCTCGCGATCCTCGCCGCCTGGGCGCTGCCGAGCGCGCGGGTCGGACACGCGCTTCTCCTCGTCGGCGGCGTCGGCGGTCTCTTCATGCTCACGTCGGCCGACTTGTATCCCCCCGCGAGCTCGCTGCGCTTGCACGTGCTGGCGGCCGCCCTCCTGCCGGCGACACTTCTGCAGTTCGCTCTCGCCGTCGGCGACACGCGTGGCCGCTTCGCCGCCCGCGCGCTTCCGATCGTGTGGGCGGTCGCGCTCGCGGCCGCGGCATCGATGCAGCTCGCCATCGGCGATCCCGCCGCGACCCGGGTCGTACACGCCACCTGCGACGCCGCGCTCGGCTTGGCGCTCGTGACCGCGACGGTCGGTCTCGCCACGCGGGTGCGCGTCGCAACGAGCTCCGCCCCCCTCCTCGTCGGCACCGCGATCTTCGGCCTCGGTGTTCCCGCGGTGGTCTTCTTGCTCGCCGCCACGCTCGGCGGCGTGCCGCAGAATGCGAGCGCCACGCTCGCGTTTCTCTTCCCGCTCGGCATGACGGCCGCCTTGTGGCGCCACGACGCGCTGTTCGAGGCCGACGACGTTGCACCCGCGCGGCGATCACTCTAGGTTCCGTCGACCATGTCCGAGATCGTCCCTCCGCTCTTCCGCGACCTCCGCGAGCTGGCCGACAACTACTGGTGGAGCTGGCAGCTCGACGGCCCCGAGGTGTTCCGCGACATTTCGCGGAGTCTCTGGGAGACCTGCGGCCACAATCCCAAGAAGCTCCTCGACGAGACGCTCGCGACGCGGCGCACCGAGCTCGACATCGATCCGCACTACCGTGCCCGCGCGCAGGACCTGATCGGCCGCTTTCGCGCCGCGATGCAGGCGCCGCGCGAGCCGATTCCCGGCCTCGATCCCGCGATCACGGCCGAGCATCCGATCGCGTACTTCTCCGCCGAGTTCGCGATCCACGAGTCGCTGCCGATCTACGCGGGCGGCCTCGGCGTGCTCGCCGGCGATCATCTGAAGTCGGCGTCCGACGTCGGCCTGCCGCTGGTGGGCGTCGGCCTCTTGTACCGCCAAGGCTACTTCCTCCAGGACATGGACCGCTCGAACTGGCAGCGCGAGCGGTACGTCGACCTCGACGTCCCGGCGATGCCGATCGAGCGCGTCACCGCGCCCGACGGCCGCCCCCTCTCGGTCACCGTCCTGATTCACCGCCGCCCCGTGCACGTGAGCATCTGGCGCGTCCGCGTCGGGCGCGTGTCGCTCTACCTCCTCGACACCAACCGCGAGGACAACGAGGAGCGTGATCGCTGGATCACCGGGCATCTCTACGGCGGCAATCAAGACACGCGCCTCGTGCAGGAGCTGACGCTCGGCTTCGGCGGCGTGCGGGCGCTCCGGGCGCTCGGTCTGAAGCCGCGCGTCTTCCACATGAACGAAGGCCACTCGGCGTTCCTCACGCTCGAGCTCCTGCGCGAGGAGCTCAGGCAGGGCGCGCCCTTCGCGGAAGCCAAGCGCAAGGTGAAGGGCCAGTGCGTCTTCACCACCCACACGCCGGTCACCGCCGGGCACGACGTCTTCGGTGTCGAGTTCATGGACACGCACCTCGCCGCCTACTGGAACGAGCTCGGGCTCACCCGCGAGCAGCTCCTCGCGTTCGGACGGCGCCGCCCGGACGACTCGTGGGAGCCCTTCGGCATGACCCCGCTCGCGATGCGGTTCGCCCGCTCGGTGAACGGGGTGAGCCGCCGGCACGGCGAGGTCTGCCGGCAGATGTTCCGCGATTTCACGCCCGAGCGCGAGCCGGCCGCGGTCCCGATCCGCCACGTCACGAACGGCGTCCACGTACCGACGTGGGCCGCGCCGGTCGCCCGCACGCTGTTCGACCACTACCTCGGCCCGGGGTGGGAGTCGCGCCTCGGCGATCCCCGCACGATCGCGCGCATCGACGACATCCCGGATGCCGAGCTGTGGGAGATGCGCAACCAGCTTCGCCGCTATCTGGTCGCCGCGGTCCGTGCCCGCGCCTACGAGAGTCGCACGCGCAACGGCGAGGATCCCGACTTCATCGCGGCCGCCGATCACCTCCTCGATCCCGACGTGCTGACGATCGGCTTCGCGCGCCGCATGGCGACGTACAAGCGCATGAGCCTCATCATCCAGGATCCCGAGCGCACCGCGCGCCTCCTCACCAACGACGAGCGGCCCGTGCAGTTCGTGCTCGCGGGCAAGGCGCATCCGTTCGACAACGAGGCGAAGCGCAACTTCCAGGAGCTCGCGCGCTGGAAGCGTCCGATCGAGCACCTCGGGCGCATCGTCTATCTCGAAAACTACGAGGTCTCGCTCGCCCGCTTTCTGGTGCAAGGCTGCGACGTCTGGCTGAACCTGCCACGTCGGCCGCTCGAGGCGAGCGGAACCAGCGGCCAGAAGGTCATCGCCAACGGCGGCATCAACTGCAGCATCCTCGACGGCTGGTGGTGCGAGGGCTTCCAGGACGGCAACGGCTGGGCGATCGGCGCCGACCTCGACGACGGCGATCCCGAAGCCCAGGACAATGCCGACGCCGAAGCCCTCTACCACGTGCTCGAGGACGAGCTCGTGCCGCTCTTCTACGACCGCGACGAGCGCGGGATTCCGATCGGCTGGCTCGCGCGCGTGCGGGCGTCGATGCGCTCGCTGTTGCCCGTCTTCAACACCGACCGCATGGTGCTCGAATACGCGCGCGAGGTGTACACGCAGAAGTGATCGGCGTCCGCCATGAGGGTCCGCACGCGCTCTGACGTCGGAGGTCCAGACGCGGAAGTGCGTTGTACGGGAACGATCCAGCCGCTACATCTTTCGCGGGAGGATAGCTCATGCAGTGCCGTCTGCGTTCCCTCGCTTTGGCCATGGGTGCGCTCGTCGCGTCCACCGTCGTCGCCGCCGATCACCCGATCGCCGGCGACATGCTGCTGCTGAAGGATCCGATCGGGAAGCCCGAGCGGCGGCTGGTCTCGTTCAAGGCGATCAGAGATCTCGCGATCGATCCGAGCCAGGCGGGTGATCCACGTACGCTCGGCGCAACGATCGAGCTCACCGGTGCCGGCGGCGGCGACGGGGCAACCGGACCGATCGCGCTCGTCCCGAGCTTCTGGAAAGGGCTCGGCAATCCTCCCGGCAGCAAAGGCTATCGGTACTACGACAAGACGCGCTCGGTCGGCATCAAGCAGGTCATGTTCAAGCCCGGCAGCAAGGGCGGGCAGCTCGCGGTCACGGGCGGCGGCGCCAGCTGGCCATATGCGGTGACGCAGCCGCAGACGGCGGTCGCGGTCCGCTTCCAGGTCGGTGACGACGTCTATTGCGGCAACTTCAGCTCGTTCACCAAGAACGAGGTGGCGCGCGTGCAGTCGAAGAACGCAACCGCGCCGGCCGACTGCACGCCGCCGGTGTGCGGCGACGGCATCGCGACCGGCACCGAGGAGTGCGACGACGGCGGCACCGCGAACGGCGACGGCTGCTCCTCCACCTGCCAGCTCGAGGACACGTCGGCGATCTGTGCCGGTGTCCCGACGACCGGCGGCACCGCGATCCATTCGGTGCGAATCGCGTCCGGGCTCGAAGCCCCGCTCTTCGTGACCGCGCCCCGGCTCGACCCGAATCGGCTCTTCGTGCTCGAGCAAGCGGGACGCGTCCGCATCATCGAGAACGGCGTCCTCCTGCCCATGCCCTTCCTCTCGGTCGAGAGCCTGGCGAACGGCGGTCCGGGCAGCGAGCAGGGTCTCCTCGGCCTCGCGTTCCATCCGGATTACGAGACCAACGGCCGCTTCTTCGTGAGCTACACGGCGAGCGGCGGCGGCGCCGCGGGTCACAGCGTGATCGCCGAGTACACCGTGAGCGCCAACCCCGACATCGCGAATCCTTCGGGGACGGTGATCCTGACCGGCGCCAACGATCCCTACAGCAACCACAACGGCGGCATGATCACGTTCGGTCCGGACGGAATGCTCTACTACGGCATGGGTGACGGCGGGTCGGGCGACGACCCCCTCGAGTCCGGACAGGACGACGGGCAATTCTTCGGCAAGATGTACCGCATCGACGTCGACAACCCGCCCGCCAATCCGCTCGACGCGATCTTCGCGAAGGGGCTCCGCAACCCGTGGCGCTTCAGCTTCGATCGCGGCACGGGCGATCTCTACATCGGGGACGTCGGCCAGAACCAATTCGAGGAGATCGACGTCGTCTCGGCGCCCGTCCCCGCCGGCATCAACTACGGCTGGGACCTCAAGGAAGGCCGGCACTGCCACTTCGAGTCGGGCGACCCGGCCTGTCCGCCGTCGGCACCCGGCCTCACCGATCCCGTGCTCGAGTACTGCCACAGCCTCGGCAACGACCCGTCGACCTGCGGCTCGCACGCCTTCGGCAACTCCGTCACCGGCGGCTACGTCTACCGCGGCTGCGCCATGTCCGGCATGCAAGGCGTCTACTTCTACGGCGACTACGGCTCGGCCTTCGTCAACACGTTCCAAGGTGTGAGCGGCGGCAATGCGCAGAACGTCACCGAGCGCAAGGGCGACCTCGACCCGGCGACGGGCGGCTTCCACATCGGCAGCATCTCGTCGTTCGGCGAGGACGCGCGCGGCGAGATCTACATCGTCGACTACGGCAGCGGCGGATTCGACGGCGAGGTTTTCAAGATCGTCCCCGGGCTCTAGCCCATGACGGTGGGGGGGCGTGGACGGGGGCCGGCGCGGCTCGCATAAGAGATCTCGCCGCGCCGGCCCCCACCCACGCCCCGCAAGTCAGGCCACGCGACACCCAGGCTCTTCGCGTACCGCTCCGAGTGCGTGCAGACGCTCCCTCGCGCACGCGTCCTCCGTACCGACGCCCCGCGCGCGTGATCGCGGCCTCCGGGCTACGACGCCGCGCGCGGGGCGGTCACGGGCTGCGGCGTCTCCTCGCGAATGGCGTCGGCGAGGGCGGCGACGAGATCTTCACCGTCGAGCGTCTCGCGCTCGCGCAGGCGGACGGCCAAGCGCTCGAGGCCGGCGCGGTGGGCGCGGAGGAGATCGCCGGCGCGCTCGTGGGCTTTGCGGATGAATCGCGCGACCTCGGCGTCGAGCAGCTCGGCGGTCGCCTCGCTCACCGGGATGCCGCGGCCGCCGAAGGCATCGTTCGGCACCAGATAGCGACTGCCGCCCGGCGCGAGATAGCTGACCGGACCCAAGCGGTCGCTCATGCCGAGCTCGTAGACCATGTGGCGGGCGATCTGCGATGCGCGCTCGATGTCGTTGTGCGCGCCCGTCGTGATCTGACCGAAGACGAGCTCCTCGGCGGCGCGCCCGCCGAGGAGCACGGCCAGGCGATCCTCGATCTCCGCCTTGCTCTGCAGCGACTTGTCCTCGAGCGGGAGCTGCATGGTGAAGCCGAGCGAGCCCATCGTACGCGGAATGATCGTGATCTTGTGTACCGGGTCGGCGTGCTTCACGAGCGCGGCGACCAGCGCATGGCCCGCCTCGTGGTGGGCGACGATGTTTTTCTCGTCGGGGGAGAGGACGTGGCTCCGGCGCTCGATTCCGGCGGTCAGGCGATCGGCGGCCTCCTCGAAGTCCTGCATCTCGACCTGCGGCCGATCGTAGCGGGCGGCCAGGAGCGCGGCTTCGTTCACCAAGTTCGCGAGGTCGGCGCCTGAAAACCCCGGCGTCCGCGCGGCGATGCGTTCGAGGTCGAGTCCCTGCGCGTAGCGGATCTTCTTGAGATGCACCTCCAGGATCTTCACGCGCCCGCGCACGTCGGGGAGGTCCACCACGATGCGGCGATCGAAGCGGCCGGCGCGCAGCAAGGCCGGATCGAGGACCTCGGGGCGATTGGTCGCCGCGAGCAGCACGACGCCCTTGGACGTGTCGAACCCATCCATCTCGACGAGGAGCTGATTCAGCGTCTGCTCCTGCTCGTCATGGCGGCCGAAGCCGGCGGGCCCGGCGCTCCGGGACTTGCCGACGGCGTCGAGCTCGTCGATGAAGATGATGCAGGGGGCCTTCGTCTTGGCCTGCTCGAAGAGGTCACGCACGCGCGAGGCGCCGACACCGACGAACATCTCGACGAACTCGGACCCGCTGATCGAGAAGAACGGAACGCCCGCCTCCCCGGCGATGGCGCGCGCGAGGAGCGTCTTGCCGCTGCCCGGCGGGCCGACGAGGAGGACCCCTTTCGGAATCTGGGCGCCGAGACGCTGATAGCGCTCCGGCGTCTTGAGAAAGCGCACGACCTCGAGGAGCTCGCTCTTCGCCTCCTCGATGCCGGCCACGTCCTCGAACCGGACCTTGATGTCCTGCTCGCCGTAGATGCGCGCGCGGTTCTTGCCGATCGTGAGCGCTTGACCGAGGCCCCCTTGCATCAGGCGCCGCGAGGCGAAGCCCCAGATCAACATCATGATGCCGATCGGCAGCACCCAGCCCAGCAGCAGGTCGCGCCAGAAGGTGTTCTCGATCCGGCCGGCGAACACCACGTCCTTCCGAATCAGCTCCTCGAGAAGCGTCTTGTCGTCGACGCCCGGGATGCGCGTCACCTCGAACAGGCGCTCGGGCTCGGCCCCGGCCCAACGCGCCGCGAGCGGCTGGTTCCGCTTGAGGGCCTTCTCTTCGTCGTCGGTGAGCTTCGTGTCGGGCTTCACCATCAGCTGGATGCGGTCGGCGCCGATCAGCGCCTGCGCGATTTGGCCCTGATCGAGGAGCTCGTGGAACCGATTGTACGTCTGGGCGACGGGGCGCGGCCGCATGAGGAGCCCTTGCAGCAGGAAGAGCACCGCCATCGCCGCCGCGACGTAGGTGAACGAGAACTGCACCTGCTTCTTCGGAACGCGCGGCATCGTCTGCTCGAGTGTGCGCACGCACCTCGCCGCACGCAAGAGGTGCGGCTATCGCGGGCGAGTCGTGCCCCAGGCGTCCCAGTAGGTCACCGTCTCGACCGGCGCGCGCATCGTCGCACCGAAACGGCCGACCGGCCACCCGATCGGCAGCATGGCCTGGTCGTCGTGCGACTGATGGTCGTCGGTCATGGCGCTCACCTCAGGTGGTCAGCAGTTTCAACACGTCCCGGGTCAGGTCGAACAGCTGCGCGCACCCCGCCTCGCCGCCGAGCACCGTTTGGCTGCGCTTGCGGAGGAGCGCGTCGACGGGCTGGCCGACCATGGCACGGATGCGTGCCTGCGGCTCGTCGCAGAGGCCCCGATACGGCAGCCGTGACGTCGTACCGTCGGCCGCCACGATGGAGTCGCTCGCGAGATCGATCTCGTAGTGCAGGTCGAAACCGTGGACGTCGTCGTGCATGGACGAGAAGAGGTGCAGCCGGGCCCCCGTCGACACGAGGCGCGCGAGCTTCCGGCGGACGAAGACGCGCCGCGCGCCCGGCGCCGGGCTGTAGAACGCCGGCGGCAGCGTCGGCACGACGTGCCGGGTGGCGAGGAGCGCCCCGCCCGCCTCGCTGTAGGTGAAGCACGAGCCGGGAAGGTCCGCCCACCCCGCCATGTCGAGCCCGCGACACGCGGCCGCGTCGTCGGGAGCGATCGCGGCGGTGACCGCGACCGGGACCTTCGCGACCTGCCGCGCGAGCCGCGCGACCTCGATCGCCGCGTCGATCACGAACGCCGCATCGGGCGCCGCTCCGAGCGTCTCGGCGAGGCGCCGCGTGAAGCCGCCGATCATGCGCACGCCCGCGAGCCGTCCGACGGCCGCGCCCAGCGCCGGCGCGATGGCGCCGCCCTCCAGGACGCGCAGCGCGGCGCTCCGGATCTCGTAGCCCGGCGCGAGGGTGCAGACGGCACGGAGCTCGATCGCCCGCGCGTCGTCCTCGAGGCGGACCGTGTAGGCGAACCCGTCGTCCCCGGCGTCGTCGCACCAGCCGTGCATGCGACGCTCGTAGCGTCCGCGCGCGTCGAGCACCGCCGGCGGGATCACGCGCCGAAGACCTCGCGCAGGTGCGCGTTCAGCATCCGCCCCTCCGGATCGACCGCCCGACGCACCCGCTGCGCCTCGGCGAACTTCGGGTAGAGCGTGGCGAAGTCCGCCGCTTTCAGCGTGTGCATCTTGCCCCAGTGCGGGCGTCCATCGAAGCGGCGGAAGATCGGCTCGATCAGGTCGAAGAAGAAGGCGTGATCGTCCTTGTAGTACGCGTGTACCGCGATCGATCCCGAGACCCGCTCGTAGAACGGCGACAGCCACGCGCCGTCGGCGTCGATGACGCGCGCCTCGATCGGGAAGAAGACGTCCGGCCGGTGCTGCTCGATCGCGTCGACCACCGCGCGCAGCGCCGGCATCTGCGCCTCGAGCGGGAGGTGGTACTCCATCTCGTTGAAGCGGATCGGACGCTCGTTCGAGAGCAGCTTCCACCCCTCGTCGACGGCCTCGCTCGGCTCGACGCCGGCGGCGAGCACCTTTTGTGCGATCCAGCGCCGGAGCGCAGGAAAGCGCGACGTCCAATCGCGCAGGCGCTTCAGCTCCATGAGGATGTTCGCGTCGGTGTCGGGCCCGCGCGGACGCACCGCCTCGCTGACCTCGTCGACGGTGATCAGGGCCGCGATGCCGGTGAACGGCAGCGCGAAGAACTCGACGTTGCGATGGCGCCCGAGGAGGCTCGGCCACGCCTCGATGATCTCCTCGAGCGGCCGCGCTTCGACGCGCTTCTTGACGCGGACGAGCGCGGCGTTCTGCAGCACGACCTCGGTCAGCACGCCGTAGGCGCCCAGACCGACGCGCGCAGCCGCGAAGAGCTCCGGATTGTGCTCGAGGTCGCAGTCGAGGAGGCCGGCGCCCGGCGTCGCGATGCGAAACCGGACGACGCTCCCGTGCAGGGCCTTGAACGCGCGCCCGGTCCCGTGGGTCCCAGTCGAGAGTGCGCCCGCGAGCGATTGCTTGTTGATGTCGGGGAGGTTCGGCATCTCCTGGCCGATGGCGGCGAGCGCCGGACCGAGATCGCCGAGTCGCGTTCCGGCCCGCACGGTCGCCTGCAGCCGCGCCGCATCGTGCGCGACCAGGCCGGCGAGCCCGTCGAGCGTCACGAGCGTGCCGTCGGTCGGCACGAGCGGCGTGAACGAGTGTCCGGCCCCGACCGGCCGGATCGGCGTCGGCCCCCGCGTCAGCAGCTCGAGCAGATGCTCTTCGCTGTCGGGCGCGGCGCGCTCGGCGGGATAGCCGTACTGCAGACCCGACCAGTTGCGCCACACCAGATGCCCTGCCGCATCCTGCACCGGCGGGCTCGCCGGCTCGGGCGCGTCGGCACAGCCCTGCAGCGCGAGCCCCGCGCCGGTCGCGCCGACGGCGACCGCGCTCTTGAGGACGGTCCGGCGCGCGATCATCCCGGCTCGCGCGCCGCCATGAAGCGGATCAGGGCCTCGTAGTCGGCCGGCGAGCACGCGAAGCACTGCCCCCCCGCCGGCATCCCGTTCACGCCGCCGGCCGTGCTCTGCAAGAGCGCCGGCATGCCCTTCGCCCACCGGGGGTCCCAGGCCGTGCGATCGCCCGCGAGGGGCGCCCCCGAGTCGACCGAGGTGTGACAGGCTTTGCACGACTGCGCATAGAGGCCGGCGAGGCGCGCGTCGGTCGGCGTCATCCCCTGGGCGCGCGCGACGGCGTCGCCACTCGCGGTGGGCGTAACGCCCGTGGATCGACACGCCACGGCGGCCACCGCCGCCACCACCGCTCCGACCACGAGCGACCTATGCACCGCCCCCACCCTCGGCGGCGCGCACCGCCCGTTCGAGCTGCTCCGCGTCCTGCTCCGTCAAGCTGAAGTAGCGCGCCTCGGGATGGTGGAAGACGAGCGCCGAAACCGAGCCCTCGGGCTCCATCATGAAGCCCTCCGTCAGCTGGACCCCGATCGACTTCTCGACGTCGAGGAGCCGGAAGAGCTGGGCCTGATCCTCGAGCCGGGGGCAGGCGGGATAGCCGAACGACACGCGGATGCCGCGATAGTGCGCCTTGAAGAGATCCTGTTTGGTCGTAGCGGCCGGATCGGGGAAGCCCCACATCTCGCGGATCTTCTGGTGCAGCAGCTCGGCGAACGCCTCCGCGCTCTCGAGCGCCAACACCTGCAGGACGTGCGACTTGAGATAGTCGCCCCTCGCCTTCCATTCGTCGGCGAGCGCGCGGACCCCGGGTCCGATCGTGGTCGCGAGGAACGCGACGTAGTCGACGCGACCCGAGTCGCGGGCCGCGGTGAAATCGGCGAGGCAGAGCCCGCCGTCCTTCGCTTGCCGTCCGAACGCGAAGCGCTCCTTCACGTGATCGCCCTCGGGGCACGTGATGACGAGCGCGTCGCCGTCGCTGTAGGCGCGGAAGAACTTGTAGACGGCGCTCGCCCGGATGTCGGCGCGGCGGAGCATCTCGTCCTCCACGCGCTCGACCTGCGCCCGCAGCTCGCGCGCCTTCGCATCCCCGGAGGCCAGCGCGTCGGTGAACTTTCCCTTGAAGCCGAGGTGACGCGTGTAGAGCATCACCGGGTTGATGTACGGGAAGATCGCGTCGAGGTCGTAGCTCTCGAGAACGTGCAGCTTCAGATCGGGGGGCTGCGGAATCACGAAGTCGTGGCGCAGCACGGCCTTGGTGAACGTGCGGCCCGCGTCGCTCGGGGCGCCGGGCGCCTTCCCGCTCGTCGCCAGCTGCTCCGCCTCGCGCGCGAGCCGCGCCGCCAGGTCGGTCCGACGGCCGGCGTCCTGCAACTGATTCGCCAAGTCGAGACCGTTCATCGCATCCTTGGCGTAGACGACGAGACCCTCGTACTCGGGCGCGATGCGCGTGCGCGTGAACTTGTTGGTGAGCGCGGCGCCGCCGACCAGGATCGGGCACCCGATGCCGGCGGTTTTGAGATCTTGCGCCGTCGCGACCATCATCTGCGCCGATTTCACCAAGAGACCCGACAGGCCGATCGCGTCGGGCGTGTGCTCCTTGTACGCCCGCACGAGCTCCTCGGGCGGCACCTTGATGCCGAGGTTCACGACCCGGTAGCCGTTGTTGCCGAGGATGATCTCGACGAGGTTCTTGCCGATGTCGTGAACGTCGCCTTTCACGGTCGCCAGGACGATCGTCCCCTTGGTCGACGACTCGCTCTTCTCCATGTGCGGCTCGAGGTGGGCGACCGCCGCCTTCATTGCCTCGGCCGATTGCAGCACCTCGGCGACGATCAGCTCGTTGCGGTTGAAGAGCCGGCCGACCTCGTCCATGCCGGCCATGAGCGGACCGTTGATGATCGCGAGGGGTTTGCGATCGCGGAGCGCCTCGTCGAGGTCGGCATAGAGCCCTTCCTTGGAGCCGACCAGGATGTAGCGCGCCAGCCGCTCGTCGAGCGGCAGCGCCTTCCATTCCTCCACCGTCTGCTTGCTCTTGCGCTCGCGGAAGTGCGCCGCGAACGCCGCGATCGGATCCTCGCCGCGCCACCAGATGAGGTCCTCGGCGAGCCTGCGCTCTTCCTCCGGGATCTCCGCATAGCGCTCGAGCTTCTCCGAGTTGACGATCGCCATGTCGAGACCGGCCTGCACGCAGTGATAGAGAAAGACCGAGTTCAGCACCTCGCGACCGGCGGCCGGGAGGCCGAACGACACGTTCGACACTCCGAGGATGGTCTTGCAGCGCGGCAGCCTCTCCTTGATGAGGCGGATGCCTTCGATCGTCTCGACCCCCGAGCCGACGTAGTTCCGGTCACCGGTCCCGACCGGGAAGACGAGGGCATCGAAAATGATGTCTTCCGGCGCGACGCCGTATTTCTCGGTGAGGATGTCGTGGGAGCGCTCGGCGATCGCGAGCTTCCGCGCGCGCGTGACGGCCTGGGCCTGGGCCTTGTCCTCGTCGATGCAGCCGACCACGAGCGCGGCGCCGAACGTGCGGGCGAGCGGCACGACCTTCTGGAAACGCTCTTCGCCGTCCTCCAGGTTGATCGAGTTGATGAGCGACTTCCCCTGCGTGCGCTTCAGCGACGCTTCCAGCACCCGGTGGTCGGTCGAGTCGAGCATGATGGGAACCTTGACCTTCTTCACCACCATCTCGAGGAACGCGGTCATGTCCTCGACCTCGGGGCGGTCGGGGTCCTGGAGGCAGACGTCGATCACGTGCGCGCCGCGCCGCACCTGGGCGCGACCGAGCTCGCTCGCCTCCTCGATCTTGCCCGCCGCGATCAGCTCCTTGAACTTCCGGCTGCCGAGGACGTTGGTGCGCTCGCCGACGATCACCGGGCGCGTGTCGTCGTCGATCACCAGGGTCTCGATCCCCGACACGGCGGAGCGTCGGACGTCGGAAAGCGCGCGCGGCGTCTTTCCCGCCGCGCCCTCGGCGAGGCGATGGATGTGCTCCGGAACGGTGCCGCAGCAGCCGCCGACCAGGTTCACCCACCCGGCCTCGACGAAACGCCCGACCTTCTCGGCGACCATCGCGGGCGTCTCGTTGTAGCGCCCGTTCTCGTCGGGGAGCCCCGCGTTCGGGACGCACGCCACCGGAAAGCGCGACAGCGCGGCGAGCGTCCGCAGGTGGTCGGTCATGAAATCCGGACCGGTCGCGCAGTTGAGGCCGATCCAGAGGAGATCGCGGTGCGCGAGCGACACGTAGAACGACTCGATGTCCTGCCCCGCGAGCAGCGTCCCCATCACCTCGATGCTGCACGAGACGGCGATCGGGAGCGCGGTGCCGAGCTCCGCTTGCGCGTGGTCGATGCCGACGAGACCGGCCTTCAGATTGAGCGTGTCCTGCGTCGTCTCGAGGAGGAGCAGGTCGACACCGCCTTCGATCAAGCCGAGGGCCTGCCGTCGGTAGTGCTCCGCGAGGTCGTCCCACGTGACCCCACCGGTCACCGAGATCGTCTTGGTCGTCGGCCCCATCGAACCGGCGACGAAGCGCGGCTTCTCCGGCGTCGAGAACTCGTCGGCGGCGGCACGTGCGATGCGGGCGGCCGCGAGGTTGATCGCATGCGTCTGCGCTTCCAGGCCGTATTCCGCGAGCACGAGCGGCGTCGAGCCGAAGGTATCGGTCTCGAGGATGTCGGCGCCGGCGGCGAGAAAGCGGTCGTGGACACCCCGGATCACGTCGGGACGCGTAAGCACCAGGTTCTCGTTGCAGCCTTCGAGGTCCGGACCGCCGAAATCCTCGGGGCCGAGATCGAGCGCCTGGATGGAGGTCCCCATGGCCCCGTCGAGCACGAGGATGCGCTCGCCGAGAAGGCGCTTCAAAACTGCTATGCGGGTTGTTCGGTCGTCGCTCATGCGCTTGGGCACCTCGATGGTGAACCCCACCTTTTAAGGGTCACCCTCCGCCGGTTCAACCATTCGATTTCGCCCCCGGCAGCCGCGACCGCGCCGGTTTTGGTTTGACGGTCCCCGCGTCTCGACGGTAGCGTTCATGGCGGGGGTGGTCGGACGTGGTGGTGCGGTCGGTAAAGGGGGGCGGGCCCGCGAGTCCGCGCGGTCCGGTGATGCGTCCGTACGGCGCTGGCTGGGCCATGGCCTTCGGCGCGACCGCGCTCGCGCTCTTGATCGCGGGCCTGGTGTTCGCGGCGCCCGGCGATCTCGATCGCGGCTTCGGCGACGGCGGCGTCGTGACGACGGCCGTGGGGAACGTCCCCAACACCCTCACCGCCCTCGTGCTCCAACCGGACGGCGCGATCGTGGTCGGCGGCACGACCGGCGATCCGCTCGCGAGCAACGAGCTCGACGTCGCGCTCGCGCGCTACACGAGTAGCGGCGTGCTCGACGCGAGCTTCGGTACGGGCGGCATCGCGCGCACCTTCGGCCCCTTCGAGGACACCGTCCAAGCGCTGGCGTTGGGATCCGACGGAACGCTGGTCGCCGCCGGCACGACCACCGACCGCGCCGACGGCGATCAGCAGCTCGCCGTCTTCCGTTATCGCGCCGACGGCACGCTCGACCCGACCTTCGGCACCGGCGGTCGCGTCGGAACGACCGTGAGCCCGGGCGACGACCATGCCGAAGCCGTCGCGCTGCAGACCGACGGCCGCATCGTCGTCGCGGGCGCGACCGAGGGCGCGGGCGACTTCGCGGTCGCTCGCTATCGCGCCAACGGCGACCTCGATCCGTCCTTCGGTCGCGGCGGCACCGTCGCGACCGACGTCGCCGGCGGCAGCGACGTCGCCCGTGCCGTCCTCGTGCAGTCCGACGGGTTCGTCGTCGTCGCCGGCACCGCCCAGCTCGGCGCGGGCGGCGCCAACGCCTTCGCGCTCGTCCGCTATCGTCCCGACGGCACGCTCGACCCCGACTTCGGCGACGGCGGGGTCGTCACGACGAGCTTCGGACCGTTCGACGAGGCCCGCGCGCTCGTGCAGGAGCCGGACGGCCGGCTCGTGGTCGCCGGCTCGTCGTTCACGGGTGAGTCGTTCGAGTTCGCGCTTGCGCGCTACCAGCCGAACGGCGAGCTCGACGCGACGTTCGGCGACGACGGCCGCGTCACGACCCCGCTCGGTATCGGCCGCGCGCTCGCGCGCCAGGCCGACGGCAAGTACGTCGTCGCGGGCGAGGGCGAACGCGACGGCGTCCCGAGCGTCGCGCTCGCCCGCTACGGTACGGACGGCAGCCTCGACACGGGATTCGGCGACGGTGGCACGATCGCGACCGCGGGCGGGCGCGCCGCGGCCCTCGCGATCCAAGCCGACGGCGCGATCATCGTCGGCGGCACGACCGTGCTCGACGACTTCGTGGTGGCCCGCTACGAGGTGGACGCCATCCGCCGCTGCGGCGACGCCAATCGCGACGGCACGGTCAGCGTCACCGACGGGGTGCTGGTGCTGCGCGCCGCGGCCGGCCTCGCGAGCAGTTGCTCGATGCTCGTCTGCGACCTCGACCACAGCGGCACGATCTCGGTGAGCGACGGCGTCAACGCCCTGCGCACCGCGGCGGATCTCGCGGCGACGGTCGCCTGTCCGGTGCCGGCGGTCGACCTCGTTCGCGGCGTCACGGCGAGCGACGGCAGCACGGCGGCCCTGGCGGTCGAGAAGCCGCCGGTGCCCGCGAGCGATGCCGCGAGCCTGATCACCAACCTCGCCGGCAACACCACCGCCGACACCGCTGGCACGGGAAGCGTCACGGTATCCTACGGCCTCGACGTCGCGGCGGCCGGCGCGAGCACGGCGTCACTGCTGATCGCGACCCGCACCACGGGTGATCCGCTCGTCGGCTACTGGCAGCTCCCGATCGACGTCGGGGCCGGCGAGGCGACGGTACAGATCCACTATCCGTCGGCGTTTGCGGCCGACACCTTCGACCTGCTCTTCGCGATCCGCCGCGATGGCGTGTTGAGCGCGTTCGCGACGCTCACCGAACGGACGCGCCTCGCCGGTACGCCGACGCGCACCGCGACGCCGATCCCGACGAGCACGCCGCTGCCGCCGACACCCACCAACACGGGATCGCCCGTGGCGACCGCGACGCCGACCCGGACCCCGACCCCGACGCCGACCAAGACCCCGACGCCCACCAGAACACGGACGCCGACACCCACCCGGACCCCGACACCCACCAGAACACGGACGCCGACGCCGACCCGCACGCCGACGCCGACACCCACTCGGACCCCGACGCCCACCAGAACACGGACGCCGACGCCGACCCGCACACCGACGCCGACCGCGACGCCCTGAGCGCGGCGCCGCGTCGTCAGCCGTGGACGAGCCGCGCCGTACGATGCTCGCCGGGAGCGAAATCACGGTAGACGAGGCGAAGCGTCCCGTCGGGGCCGCCCTGCATCACCGCGGTCGGCGCCGCGCCCTGTACGGCCTCCACGACCCACGCCGAGGCGCCGTCGGGCAGGTAGACGACGACGCCGAGCTCGTGCGCCGCCGTCCCGCTCGCGACCTCGATCGTGATCGTACCCGACGCATCCGTCGCATCGCTCGCGACGCGTACCGCGGCGCGGGACCGCGTCCGCCACCACGCCGCCACCTCGCCGACCGTCGCGAGCCAGACGCCGGGCAGATTGCGGAGGCCGGTCAGGTGCCGCACGCCCTCGCGAATCGCCGGGGCCTTCCAGAACTGGGTGTGGAAGTCGAAGAAGTAGAAGCCGCCGAGGCGCCGCACCTGCTGCAGATCGCTGCGCATCGCCGCCCACGCCGCCGCCACGTCGTCCGCGGGATGTCGCACCACGTACTCGAAGTCGTCGCGCGGGATCCGCGGCAAGACCACGACCGCCTTGCCCGACGCCTCGAGGATCCACGGCTCGGCGCGGTCCTTCTCACGCCAGCCGACCACCCAGCGGTAGCCGCTGTCGGTGAGCGCGCTCACCGTATCGCTGTTGGTCTCCTCTTCCGGCGGACGGAGCCCGACCACCGTGCGACCCGTCAGCTCCGCGAGAATGGTCTGGCTTTCGACGAGCTCGGCGCGCTGCGCATCCTCGTTCTGCGCGCTGAGCGCGCGATGGTCGTGGGTGTGCGACGCGATCTCGCTCGCCGTCGCGAGCGCCCGCAGCGTGTCGGGATGCGCGCCCGCGAGCTTCGTCAGGACGAAGCTCGTGAAGGGCACGTTCGACGCCGCGAGACGCGCGGCGACCGCCGACCCTTCGTCGAACTCGCGCTCGGCGTCGAGGCCGAGCGCCGCCGCGGCGCGCGCCCCGTGCGGCCACGTTTCGAGGTCGGCGAGCGGTCGGCGGCTGGTCCACGCGAGCGCGTTTGCCACCAGGCGCCGCGCCCGCGCTTCCCCGCCGCCGCCGACGACGGCGTCGGGCTCGAAGTTCAGCCACACCGCGCGGCCGCGACCGCGCGCGGTGCGCGCCACCGCGGTCTGCGGAGCGGCCGAGGCGGCACCGCGTCCGAGCATCGTCCAGTCGACGAAGTCGGCGACGGCCGCGTCGGTGGTGAGCGGGAGCGGACGGTCGTACGGTTGGATTTCGACCCGGGCACCCGCCGGCAGGCCGCTGGTGACGCTGGTCTGCCCGTGCACCGCGAGGTAGCGCGGCGGCTCGGGACCGACGCTCCCGTCCGCGAGCTGGCGCGCCCCGACCAGGCGCGCGAGCGGCGCGTAGCCGCGCCACTCGCCGTCGGGGCCGTAGACCCCGAACGCCCAGGTCGCGATCACGCCCGTCCCGCGCTCGATCGCCTCGTCGAGACGGGTGAGGGTGTCGTCGTGCAAGGCGGCCGCCGACGGTGCGACCACCACGACGTCCGGGCCGAGCGCCGCGGTGAGCGCGGTCTCGTCGACCACGCGGACGCGCGCACCCGCCTGCTCCAAGCGGGCGCGCCAACCTTCGACGCGACGGTCGTACGCGCCCGCCACGGTGCCGGGAATGTCCGCGAAATGACGCGCGGTCGCCTCGGCGCGCAGCAAGAGCACCGTCGGCGGCGGTCCTGCCGTCGCGGGCATCGCGAGCGGCGGTGGCGGCAGCGCCGCGACGGCGTTTTCGTCGACGCGGCCGCGGGTGATGAGCAACGACACCAGGATCGCGGCAATCCCGACCGTGACCGTCGTCGCTGCGGCGAGCAGCACACGCAGGATCGGCATCGAGCTCGCTCAGCCCTCGGCGCCGCTCGTGGCGGTCGACGCGCCCTCGGGAAGACCGAGCCGTACGAAGAAAACCTTGCGTGCCGGCGCCGCCGCCTCGCGCGGTCGGCGGCGCTCCCGGGCCCGGAACGCGAGGTACGAGAGCACGCCGAGCACGAGCGTCGAGAGCGTGGCGATCAGGACGACGGTTGCGAGAATCGGAACGAGATCCATGACGGTCTTTCTCTCCTGCGCCTATGTCGACAAGCGTCCGAGACGTTCGAGTTTTCCCCACCCCATGCGAACGCCGGCGAGCTCCTCGAACGTCGCCAGCACCTTGCAGATGTCGATCAACAAAATGTAGCTCACCCGATACACGAGCGAGCATGGCACGAGCCGCAGGTCCTCTTTCTCGGCCGCGGCGCTGAAGAGCGCGCCGATCGCGTCGAGCAGCGTCAGCTGCAGCCACCAGAGCCCGAGGAGCCGCGTCGTTCCGTAGCGCACGGCCACCAGCAGCAGGAACGCGTTGGCGAAGACGTTCATCGCGGGCCACAACACGGACTCGAACATCATGCAGGCGACCGTCAGCCGCGGTGCCAGGCCGTGCCCGGAGGCGAACAGCAAGCGGCGGTGCTTGCGGAGCGCCTGGAGAATGCCGCGCGTCCAGCGATAGCGTTGCTTGAGGAGCGTAAAGAGCTGCTCGGGCGCCTCGGTGTAGGCGATCGCCCGCGGCTCGTACTTGATCTTCCACCCGGCACCGAGCAGCTCGAGCGTGAGGTCGCAGTCTTCCGCGAAGGTCGCCGTGGAGTAGCCGCCGGCCGCGAGCACGGCGTCACGGCGGAAGATCCCGAGCGGGCCCGGAATGATGTTGACGGTGCGGAAGAACGCCTGCGCGCTCCGCATCAGGTTTAGGCCCTCGACGTACTCGAGCGCCTGCAGCCAGGTCAGCAGATTGCGTCGGTTCACGACCTTCACGTTGCCGGCGACCGCCACCACCGTAGAGTCCGTGAAGTGGCGCATGCCCTCCCGCAGACTCCGCGGCGCCACGTGCGAATCGCCGTCGACGCACATGACGAACGCCCCGCGCGCCTCCCGGAGCGCGCGGTTGAGCGCGCTCGCCTTGCCGCCGTTCGGCTGCGAGAAGACGCGCACCTCGACGTGGCGTGTCCGGCTCCCCTCCTCGAGGGCACGAAAATGCGTATCGTCGGTCGAGCCGTCGTCGACGACGACGATCTCGAGGCGTGGATAGTCGAGCGCCGCCAGTGACCTGATCGAGCTCTCGATGCACACCGCTTCGTTGAAGGCGGGTACGAGCACCGAGACGAGCGGGGCCGCCGCGTCGAGGCCGGCGTCGCTGGCGCTTTCGAGGTGCCCCAGAAACGCGAACCACAGCAAGACGAAGTAGCGGAAGATCAGGAGGATCAAGAAGCACAGCAACACCGTCACGGAGAGATTCACGATCGCGTTGTCGATCGAGTAATCCTCGCGCAGAACGGAGAGGTAGAGCACGACGCTCCCCACCACCACCCCGACGCTCGCCGCCGCGAAGAGCAGCGAAAACATCTTGGACGGCCGCTCGCTCATGTCGCCCCGAACCGATAGCGCACGCCGATCGATCCGGTGTGCGCGACGTACCCGCTGCTGCCGCCGGTGCTGCCGACCCGGCCCGTCTCGCCGTAGCGATAGCCGAGGTCCGCCGTGAGGCCCGCCACGTCGGCGAGCGCGAGCGTGGCGCCGAAGCTCCGCTCGAGCGAACCCTGCCCCTCCTCCTGCCCGTACCCGACGCGCGCGTCGAGCTGGAAGGTGACCTTCGTGAGAACCTCTTGACGCAGAATCGCGCTCAGCCCTTGCGTCACGTAGCGTGCCGGATCCCAATAGACGTCGCTGCGATCGGCATAGCCGAGATATCCGCCGTCGAGCCGCAACGTCAGGCCGGGCTTCCGGAGGACGCGACGCGCGAGCGAGGCCTGGAGCGCGACGAGCCGGTTGCCGTCCGAGTAGCCGGCGACGGCGGCGGTGCCCGCGAGCTCGAGCCGGCCCGGCAGCACGTGCCGTCCCTGCACCCGCACGCGGTCGCCGCTCAGGATGCGGCGATCGGCGGAGGCGATCGTCAGTACCTCGTCGATCAAGTCGTAGTGGTCGTAACCGACGCTCACCTGGCTTTCCGGCCCGACGACGCGCGTCAGCTCGACGCTCGCGTTGTGACGGGTGCGATCCTCGCCGTAGACCGCGGGCGCCCAGGTGGCGGCGACGCGCCAGCGATCGTCGAGGTCGGTGAGCAACGTGAAACGTCCGCGATCGGAGCGCAGGCTCTGCCCGTGCTGGTCGTAGTCGCTGTGCACGATCGCCGCGCCGACCTCGGTCGCCATCCCGTAGCGCCGCTTCGCCTCGACCGTCACCCGGCGCTGATGAAAGTCGTCGGAATCCTGGAGCGCGCTGAACGTCGGCAGCGCCTCCGCGACGCCGCTCTCGGCGGCGAGATACTGCTGGCCGGCCTGCGCGTTCTCGTCACCGGCACCGAGGAGCGTCGCCGCGCGATAGTGCCGCGCCGCCGCCGCGCGCATGCCGCCCCATCGATAGAGGTCGCCGAGGGTGCGCTCCGCCGCCGCCGGGGCGCCGGCGCGCGCCGCCGCAACCTCATGCGCGCTCTCGGTGAGCTGACCGTCCCAGGCGAGCACGCGGGCGCGCTCGAGCCGGAGGTCGAGGTCCGCGGGCGCGGCGGCGATCAGCTCGCGATACACCCCGAGCGACGGACCGTAGCGGCCCGCCCAGGAGAGCGTCCGCGCCAGCTGTTTCCGCGTCGCGGCGTCGTCGGGATGCCGACGAAGCTGCTCCTCGTAGAGACCGATGGCCTCGTCGAGGTCCCCCTGCTCGGCGAGCGCGCTCGCGAGCGCCGGGCGCGCGCCGGCAGCGGCGGGGTCGGCTGCCAGCGCCGCCCGGGCCGCCGCGACGCGCTCGACGTTGCGCGCCTTGCGCTCCGCTTGGAGCGTCGCCTGCCGGCTGCGAAAGCGCGGATCGCGCGGCCACCGCTCGCGCGCCGCCGTGAGCAGGTCGCTCGCGACCGTGAGCTGCTCCGCCGCGGCCGCGGCGTCGACGGCGCTCGCCCAGCGCCCGGCGTCGTCGGGATGGGCGCGGCGCTCGGCGTCGGCGGCCGCCACCCGGTACGACGGTGAGGCCACGAGGGCCGCGAGCGCTTGCTCCGCCTCGACGCGTTGCGGGTCGGCCGCCAGCGCGGCGCGGAGCGCCGTCTCCGCCTCCGCGAGCCGTCCGCTCCATTGCAACGCGAGGCCGAGCCCGAGCAGCGCGCCGCCGTCACCCGCGTCCACCGCGACGAGCGCTTGATACTCCGGGATCGCCGCGGCGAGCTCGCCGCGCCATGCCCGCACGTCGGCCCGCGCCTTGTGCAGCGCCCGGCGGTCACCGTCCGTCCCGCCACCCGCCAGGAGACGATCGTACTCGGTCTCCGCCCCCGCCAAGTCGCTCGTCTCGGTCAGCATGTGCGCGAGCTCGACGCGGACGGCGCGGTCGTCGGGATTTCGCGCCAGCCACCCGCGATAGAGCGTGATGGCGTCCGGCAGCCGATGCGCGAGGTAACAGGCGCTGGCGCGCGCGAGCACGGCCGCGCGCTCGCGCGGCGGCGCCGCGGGAGCACAGGGCTCGGTGGCGCGCGCGTCCGTACGCCACGCGACCAACGCGAGCAGCGCCGACGCCGCCGCGCGGCGCCGCATCGAGGCCGTCATCGCCTCGCGCCTACGCGACGGCCTGCTTCGCGTCGGCGCCCCCGCGCTCGCGGCCGAGCGCCCGACCGAGACTTTCGAGCAGCTCGTCGATCGTCGAGCCGTCGGCGGGATAGGCCGCCGTCGCGGCCCGAAAGCTCGCGAGCACCTGCCCCGCGTCGCGGCCTCGCCCCGCGAGCCATCCCTGCAGGCGTTGCGCCAGCGCGGCCGCATCCTCCGCCCCGGCACCCAGCGCGACGACCGCGATCTCCGTCGGGTGCAGCCAACAGAGGATCTCCTGACCCGCCAGCACCTCGGGAAAATCCTGCGGCGCGAGCGTGACCGTGCCGCCGGCGACGACGTCGCCGCTCGGCTCGAACGCGAAGCGCGCCACGAGCAGCGCACAGCGCTCCGTTGCTTTCAGCGCGGCGGCGACGCAATCGCGCAGAAAGAGCACGAAGGGATCGCGCAGGCGCAGTCCCCCGCCGACCATCGTGACGAGTCCGGTGACCTCGTCCTCGGCGCTCGCCATCTCGACCGCGATGTGCCGTCGCAGCTCCTCGAGCTCGTCGTAGACGTGCGGCGTCGCGTCGGGATCGACGGTGACGAGCCCCGTACCGAAGGCGACGCGAAACGGCCGACCCTGCGGGTCGCCGGTAACCCCGTGCATCCGCTCGAGCCGAAGCACGCCCGTCTGCCGCCCGCTCGTTTCCGACCCGAGCACGATCGTGCCGAACGCGGAGCGCTTGAGATACGCGTTCGCCAGCTCCTCTTGCGGCGTCACGGGGTCGTCCGACAGGACGAGGGTTGTCGCGCCGGTCCGCTCGAGACCGTCGACGAGGTCGCTCATCAAGGGCGCCGACAGCACCAGGCGCGGCGCCGAGCAGAGAATGGTGAGGATCGAGTTGATGACGATGCGGGTCGCCTGGCATTCGGCCGCGTAGCTCGCGATCTCCGCGGCGAGCGCCACGACGTCGTTGCGCGACTCGAGCGCGTACTCGAAGCGCTCGGCGAGGCCGACCACGACGAGCTTGCCCGAGCGCACGTGCGGACGGAGATCCAGTCCGACGCTGCTGCCGACGTACAGGACCGTGTCCACGCGATCGGTCGTCACGAGCACCGCCCCCTCCCCGCGCTCGAGGCACCGGTGAAGGAACTGCACGGCGAACACGCCCTTCGCGCCGCCGCCCGCGCCCTGACCGAGGTAGACGCGACCGCGGCAGAGCCCGCCCACCTGATCGTCGAGCGGCGCGATCCCGGTCGGCTCGAAGTCGAGCGCCCGCGGCCCCTCGCTGCTCGCCACCGCTTGTTGCTTGATCACCTGCACGCGACGCAGCTCGGCATAGCGTCGCAGCGTCCCGCTCACGGTCGCGAGCAGCTGCTTCGCGGTGAACGGCTTCACGAGGTAGTGCTCGACGCCGAGGCGGTTGCCGCGCTCGAGGCTGGTCGCGTCGCCGAGCGCGGAGAGGAAGATGACGGGGACCGCGGCGAGCCGCGGATCCTCGCGCAGCCGCTCCAGCAAGCGGTAGCCGTCGACCTCCGGCATCATGATGTCGGACACGACCAGGTCCGGCACGAACGTCTGCAGGAGCTCGAGCGCGCTCACCCCCGAGTCTGCCGGCGTCACTTGATAGCCCTCGCGCTCGAGAATGCGCGAGGCCAGAAGCCTCACCTCATCGGAATCGTCGACGACCAGAATGTGCGGGCGCATGGGTGCTCCTCTCCAGCGTCTATCGGCACTTGCCGCCGGTCGCTTGAGACCTCGCGGGCGTCCGACGCGCGCGCCAGTCTCCATGCGACGTCGCACGCCATCGCCTTGACAGGTCGGGGGGCGGCAGGGCGGAATGCGCCTCCATGATCGTGCTCGTTTACGGTTACGAGGGCTCCGGCGAGGGGCATTGGCAACGCTGGGCGGCCGCGACTCTCCGCGCCCGCGGAGTCGCGGTCGCCTTCCCCGAGCTCTCCGACCCGGCCTCGCCGCGGAAGGACGTCTGGGTCGCCGAGCTCCGTGCCGTCGTGAACGACGCCCGTCGGCGCAACGATACCGTCACGTTCCTCTGCCACTCGCTCGGCTGTTGGGCCGTCGATCACCTCGTGAGCGAGGACGGCACGGCGGGCATGCACGCGGCGCTGCTCGTCGCGCCGCCGTCGCCGTTCCTCGTCTTCGAGCCCGTCGACAGCTTCCTGCCACCGCCACGGCGTGCGGATGCGTGGGCGCCGATCGCCGCCCGTACGCTGCTCGTCGGCAGCGACGACGACGACTATGCCGGACCGGACGAGCTCCGCGACGTCGCGCGCGCGCTCGGCGTGCCGTGGCGCATCCTGCCCGGCGCGGGCCACATCAACGTCGCCGCGGGCTACGGTCCGTGGCCGTTCGTCATGGAATGGCTCGCGGAGGTGAAAGCGGTCTGAGGTTCGACGACGTCCGGCGCCCTCAGGACCGGGGGGTCGGCGCGGGCCCTGAGGGCGGCGACGGAAGCTCGGGACCGCATGCCGGCGTTCCGGGCGTGAGCGCGGCGAACTGATCGCGCTCGAGGACGGCGAAGAGCTCGTTCGGGCGCGCGAACGAGCGAAACAGGGCATCCATCACGGCCGCTTGCGTCCGATGCGTCTCGAGCGCGTCGATCTTGGTCCGCACTTGCGCCTCGGTGAGCGGCAGCGAGAACCAGCGCGCGGGCGCGAGGATCTGGGCGGGCTCCGGCAACGGTCCCGCGGTTTGGGCCGGCGGCGGCCAGCCCTGCGAAGTGTGCACGAGATACGTCAGCAAGCGATCCGGCATCTTGCTCGCCCCGCCGGGCTCGGCGGCGAGCGACTTCAGCGCCGCCAGCACGAAGGTGAAGGTCGCGCAGTGGTCCGGGTGGTGGTCGAGCGGGGTGGGCAGCACGATCCAGTCGGGATCCGAAAGCGCCACGATGTGCGCGATCAGGTGGATGAGGTCGCGGCTCACGTAGCGCGCACCCGCCTCCAGCGCGTGCGGATGAGGCGGATTGTCCTCGCGCGTATACGGCGACTGATAGGCCGGTACGTGCGGACCGCGGCGCCAGATCTCGGCGAGCCCGCCGTCGGGAAAGCCGAGGAACGTCACCGAGAGCGGCAGCACGCGATACTGCTCGAGGGCCACCAAGGCCTCGGCGCGCCGGAGCTCGCCGAAACCGCGATAGTCGTTCGCGGTCGGCTCGCGATGCCCGGTCGCGACCTCGACGGCCTCGGGATAGCCGTCGCCGTTCGTCATGAAGAGCACGTGCACGCGACCGCCGCCGGCGACCGTCTGCTGCATGAGCCCAGCGGCGCCGAGCGACTCGTCGTCGGGATGGGGTGCGACCACCAGGAGGCGGAGATGGGGCGGCACGACGAGCGTCTCCGCCGCGCGCGCGGCGGCGCCGCCGGCGAGCAGAAACGCGACGAGCACACCGAGGGCCAGCGCCTTGCACCGTCGGAGGAAGAGCGCGCGCACGGCCGGACGTCGTACCATCGGCGCCGCGCGTCGACTACCCGCATCGGCCCGACGCGTCCGTCCGCCCTCCCGAGACACGGCGCCCTGTGCTAGGGAACCTCTGCACAGGTAGGTTCCGAGCGAGAAGTGCGAGCCGCCCCGAGCGCCCGGCACCGTCGATCGGGCATGGATCGCGCGGAGCACGAAAGGAAGCGCCATGACGAGCACCACGACTCCCATCACCTGTCCGCTCTGCGAAGCGACGTGCGGTCTCACCGTCACGACCACCGGCCGCGCCGTCGACGACATCCGCGGCGATCGCGACGACGTCTTCAGCGCCGGCTACATCTGCCCGAAAGCCTATGCACTCAAAGAGCTCGACGGCGACCCGGATCGGCTGCGCACGCCGCTCGTCCGCCGCGACGGCCGCCTCGTCCCGGCGACCTGGGACGAAGCCTTCGCCGCCATCGACCACGGCCTCGGCACGGTCCTCCGCGAGCATGGACGCGACGCCGTCGCCGTCTACCTCGGCAACCCGAACGCCCATCACCTGTCGGGCCTCTACATGCCGGCGCTCATCAAGGCCGTCGGCACGCGCAACGTCTTCTCCGCCAGCACCGTCGATCAGATGCCGAAGCAAGTCTCGGCCGGGCTCATGTTCGGCACGGTGCTCTCGGTTCCCGTGCCCGACCTCGATCGCACCGATTACCTATTGATGCTGGGAGCGAATCCGCTGGCCTCCAACGGCAGCCTGCTCACCGCCCCCGACATGAAGGGACGGCTCCGGCGGCTGCGCGCGCGCGGCGGTCGCCTGGTGGTCGTCGACCCGCGTCGCAGCCTGACCGCGCTCGAGGCCGACGCGCATCATTTCATCCGCCCCGGAACCGACGCGCACCTGCTGTTCGCGATCGTGCAGGTGCTCTTCGCCGAAGGCCGAACGGCGCTCGGGAGGCTCGCCGAGCACACGGCCGGCCTCGCCGACGTCGAGCGGATGGCGCGCCCCTTCACGCCCGAGGCCGTCGCACCCGTGACCGGCCTCGACGCCGCGGTCATCCGCGGCATCGCCCGTGATCTCGCGACCTCCGCGCGCGCCGCCGTCTACGGACGCATCGGCACCTGCACCCAGGAGTTCGGCACGCTCGCGAGCTGGCTCGTCGACGTCATCAACGTGCTGACCGGCAACCTCGATCGCGAAGGCGGCGCGATGTTTCCGAAGGCGGCCGCCGGCTCGAAGAACGCGACGGGCCAGTCCGGCACAGGACGCGGCGTGCGCTTCGGACGCTTCACGAGCCGAGTGCGCGGTCTCCCGGAGGTCTACGGGGAGCTTCCGGCCGCGGCGCTCGCCGAGGAGATCGACACCCCGGGCGACGGCCGCATTCGCGCGCTGGTGACGGTCGCCGGCAATCCCGTCCTGAGCACGCCGAACGCCGGCCGCCTCCGCGCCGCGCTCGGCGCGCTCGACTTCATGGTGAGCGTCGACATCTATCTCAACGAGACGACCCGGCACGCGCACGTCGTGCTGCCCGCACCCTCGGCGCTGGAGCGCTCGCACTACGACGTCGCGCTCTATCAACTCGCGGTGCGGAACGTCGCCAACTACTCGCGTCCGCTCTTCCCGCTCGCCGCGGGCGCGCTCGACGAGTGGGAGATCCTGCTCAAGATCGGCGGCATCGCGAGCGGCTTCGGGCCTGCCGCCGACGTCGGCGCGCTCGACGAATTTCTGATCGGCCAGGTCGTCGCCCGCGAGGTCGAGACGCCGGGCTCACCCGTCGCGGGCCGCGACCCCGCCGAGCTGATCGCCGCGCTCGGGACACGCCGCGGCCCCGATCGCGTGCTCGACTTCCTGTTGCGGAGCGGACCGTACGGCGACGCGTTCGGACGGAAAGAGGGCGGGCTCAGCCTCGACGTCCTGGAGCGACATCCCCACGGCGTCGATCTCGGCCCGTTGCGGCCCCGCATTCCCGAGGTGCTGCGCACGCCGAGCGGCAAGATCGAGCTCGCCCCTCCGCCGATCGTCGCCGACGTCGCGCGCCTCCACGCCTCGCTCGCGAAGCGCGACGCCTCGCTCGTCCTGGTCGGACGTCGGACGCTCCGCTCCAACAACTCCTGGATGCACAACCTCGAAGTGCTCGTGAAGGGACGGCCGGTCTGCACGCTGCACGTGCATCCCGACGACGCCCGGCGTTTCGGCCTCGCCGACGGGGCCGCGGCGCGGGTCCGGTCGCGCGTCGGCGCGTTGGAGATCCCGGTCGAAATAACCGACGGCATCATGCCCGGCGTCGTCAGCATCCCCCACGGCTGGGGTCACGACGACCCGGCGAGCGCGCTCAGCGTCGCGGCCGCGCACGCCGGCGCCAACTCCAACCTGCTCGCGGACGACGTGGCGCTCGACCCCCTCTCCGGCAACGCGGTCTTGAACGGCATCCCGGTGTCGGTCGAGCCGGTCGCCGCCTCGTAGCGCGCGCACCGACGGATCGTCGATTCGGCGGGGGGTGGCACGCTCTTCCACCTCCCGCCGAACGCAGCGATCCTTCTCCTCGCGGCGCTACTTGCAGGTCAGCTTCGACGCGGCGGTGGCGCACGAGGGCGTCACCGGCGGCAGGTTGAAGTGGACCTCGCCGCATTGGTCGGTCCCCGGCATCGAGCCCTGGGGATTCCCGGTGTCGTTGAGCTCGAGCGAGACGATGATGGGTGCCTCCCCGGGCGCGAGCGGATAGGTGCCGCGGTCGCCGACGATCGTGAACGTCACGAGCCCCGGGACCTTCGCCGACTTGTCGGTGACGACCACCTTCTTGATGCCGTTCTGCGCCAGCGGGGTAGTCTTGTCGAGGTAGGTGAACTTGCTCGGCGGCGAGCCGGAGACCTTCCACCCGACCGGATTCGCGGTCGTGTAGATGCCGCCGGGCACGTGCTGGTCGATCACGATCGCGCCGGTCGGCCCGAGCACGCGGAGGTGGACGCCGCGCGCCTGCGGCGCGATCGGCGATCCGCCGGTCGGGACCAGGAACGCGCCCGTGATCTTCAGCTTCTGAAGACCCGGAGCTTGATCCAGCTTCGTGAACACGACCTTCGGCTTGATCCAATCCCCCGCATCCCCGACCCGTGAGCAGGGATCCCCGCCACCGATCGCCGGGGGCTGGAAGAGGTCACCGACGCAGTAGCCGTCGTGATCGCTGTCGTTGTCCGTGTCGGCGGGACAACGATCGTCGCGGGTGCATATGCCGTCACCGTCCGGATCGACGAGCTGACAGAGCGTGGTGCAGCACTGGTCGGTGCCGTTGGCAGCGCCGTCGTCGCACTCCTCGCCATTGTTGGGGATACCGTTGCCGCAGGCCTCGAGCCGGCACTGCGCATCGCAGCCGTCCCCGGGCACCGTCCCGCCGTCGTCGCATTGCTCGCCCGGATCGCGGAACCCGTCGCCGCAGACCGGCGCCGCGAGCCGCGCCGACGGCACGCAGACGAGCGACGGCTTTTTCGCCTGCACGCTTTCGGCGGCGAACCCGTTCACGGCCTGGACGGTGCGTTTCGCGAAGGCGGATTGGCCGGATGCCTGCTTGATCTTGTAGCAGTGCAATTGCGCCGCCGGACTGATCGCGCTCTGCCCGTCGACGTCGACCGCGTCGCACACGCTCTCCGGGCCGAGCACGGTGTCGAGCTTCTGCTCGAATGCGTCCTGGAGCATGGTATTCACCAGCGCCAGCTTCGGCACACCGGACGGCGTCGTCGCCGTGTAGCACTTGAAGCGATCGAGATTGGCCACGGCCGGTACGCCGTCCGCCCCGGTGGGCACGCAGAGCCGCTTCGCCTTCTTCAACGTCAGCTGCTGCGCGCTCCCGAGCTCGTTGTCGACCGTCTCCGTGGTGGAGGCGAAGCGCGTCTGCCCGGGCGCGTCCTTGATCTGGTAGCACTGGAGGTGCGCGTTCGGATCCTGGATCCCTTGCCCGTCCTTGTCGACGGCGTTGCAGAACTCCGTGGTCTTGATGACTCGCGTGAGCTTGGTCTCGTGATCGTCGGCGAGCTCGACGCTCTGCTCGACGAACGCCGAGGATCCGGCGACCTTCGTCGCCTTGTAGCACTTGTAATGATCGACGACGGCGCCGCCCGGCGTCGGCGTCACGGTCGGCGTCGTCGTCCGCGTGGCCGTCGCGGTCAGCGTGGGGCTTGCGGTGACGGTCGCGGTGCGCGTCGGGGTCACGACCGGCGTCGGCGTCTCGGCGGTGCTCGTCGGCAGGATCGGCGTCGCCGTCGGCGTCCCGTGGGGCGTCGCGGTGCGGGTCGGCGTCGGCGTGCGGGTGGGACTCAGCGTCGGCGTCGCCGTGACCGTCGGACAGAGGAACGCCGAGCAGGTCGAGTTGCAACACGCCCCGTCGGCCGCCGCCCCCTTGTCGCAGATCTCGCCGAACTGTCGGACGCCGTCGCCGCAGACGGGGCAGCTGGGAAACGGCCCGTCGAGGATCGGATTGTCGATGCGCGCCGGATTGAACACGACGCCCGAGCCGATCACCGGGTTCACGCCGGGAAGATGCGTGAGCGTGACCGTGCCGCCCGGCGGCGCCACGTACTGGGAGTTGCTGCCGAGCTGCATCGCGCGCCGCGAAATGAGCTCGATATCGGATCCGCCCGGCAGGTTCGTCGTCGGATTGACGCCGCCCGTGCCGTCGACCTTCACGCCCGGCGCGACCGTGAGCCCGCAGCCCGCGAGCGAGATGCTCTGGCCGCTGCTGTGGCTCGCGCCGCTACTGGCAAAGAGGTTCTTCTGCAGCAAGAGATTCCCGCTCGCACCTTCGTCGCTCGCGAGTCCGGCCTCGAAGTCGACGAAGCCGCCTTCGCCGTCGGCGCTGCTGCCGCGCGTGGTGATGACTCCGTTGAGCGTCATCGTGCGCCCCGCGTCGCCCGTCACGTCGCCGCCCGTGTCGGTGCCGCTGCAATCGACCGACGCCGTGAAGGTCAGGTCGCGCCCGGCGCTGACGTCGAGGCTGCCGCCGTCGCCGCCCGTGAAGCCGCTGTTCATGCTGATGATGCCGCCGAGCTCGATGTCGCCATCGAGGGGTCCGAGGGTGTTCGGGTTGACGTCGCCGCTGTCGAACGAAGCCGTGCCTCCCGAGCCGTCGAAGTTGGTCGCGGCGTCGACTCGCACGACCATGCCCGCGCCGAAGAATCGAATCTTGCCGGCCGCCAGGACGTCGATCTCGCCGCCGTCGCCGCCGAACGTGTCGGTCGCGCTCCCGCGCATCAGCAGCGATGCCCCGCTGACGTCGATGCCGCCGCCGGCGATGCTGCCGCCCGTGAAATCCTCGCCGGCGTCGAGCGAGATGAACCCGCCGAAGCCGCCGCCGACGGTGCTGTCGGCGTTGATGCCGCCGTTCACGATCGAGATGTTGTCGCCCGCGGTCGCGTCGAACTCGCCGCCGTCGCCCCCGCCGCCGCTGACGTTGACCGGACGCGTGAGGGTGATGTTGCCCGCGGCCTCGAGATCGCACGTCCCGCCCGTGCCGGCGTTCTGCCCGGAGAGCGTGACGTCGCCGTTGATGGTGATACTGCCCGCCTGCGCGATCACGTCGAGCTCGCCGCCGTCGGTGTAACGATCGCCGGTATCGGCGAAGGTGCTGATGCCGGGGCCGTTGATGCTGGAGCCGGGCTCGATCACCACGTCCTGCGCCGCCACCAGACGTATCGTCCCGGCGGAATCGCCGGCGACGTCGAGCGCGCCGTCGACGTCGATCGTCCCGGTGCTCGTGAGGGAGATGAGCCCGCCGCCGATGATGAACGCGTTCGGCTCCACGAAGTCGCCGCGCGCCTTCAGCTTGCCGGTCGACGTGACGGTGATGTTGCCGGCGTTCACGACCTGGATGAAGCCGAGCCCGGTCATCTGGAAGGTCTTTTCGATGCTGAGCGCGCGGCCGCCGAGGTCGAAGGCGCAACCGCCGGTCGTGACCTCGATGGCCGTCGTCATGCGGACGAGCGTCGCCGAGCACGTCCCCGTGGCGCACAGCACGTTGGTGGTGTTGGCGACGGCATCGGTACCGCACGTCTTCGCGACCGCAAACGCGCGCGACGGCGTACCGAGGGTCGGGGCGGCGACCGCAACGACGAAGAACAACGACGGGAACCAGAGGTTCCTGAGCTGGTGGCGGGGCTTCATGCGCATAGACTCCTTCCGGAAAACGCACAGGCTCCGAGGAGAGGGACGCCGGCGGCCGGATTATGCTGGCTCGGCAAACAGTGGGTCAACCGAGTTTCCCGAAAATCGCACCGGCTTGAGGCGGCGCACGCGGGCGCGTATGAGCGGATTGCGAGACCGCACCGTGGCGAACCTCCCGAGGCCAGATTTTCGGATCTTCTTCCGGGCGGCCAGCCTGCTGAACTCCTCCCTCGACGTCGACGTCGTCCTGCGCGAGCTCCTGGACGGGCTCGACCGCCTGCTGCAGCCGACGCACTGGTCGCTCCTGCTCCGCGACGATGCGACCGGCGAGCTGGTCTTCACCCTCGTGCGTGGCGACGCCCAGCCGCAGCTGATGCAACGCCGCCTCGCGCCCGACGAGGGCATCGCCGGCTGGGTCGCCGCCCAGGACCAGGCGTTGCTCATCCCCGACGTCGCCCACGACCCGCGTTTTTCGGCGCGCATGGACGCGCTTTCGGGCTTCCGCACCCAGTCGGTGGTCGCGGTCCCGCTGCGCGCCCGCGCCCGCTGCATCGGGGTGCTCGAGATCGTCAACGCGCTCGATCAACGCATCTTCGACGCCGGCGACCTCGAGATCCTCCAGAGCTATGCCGATTTCGCCGCCGTCGCCATCCACAACGCACGCACCCACGAGGCGATCGTCGAGCTCGCCAAGAACGACCCGCTGACCGGTCTCCGCAACTCGCAATACTTCATCCGCTGCATCGACGTGGCGATCGCGCGCGAGTCACCGTTCGCGATCGTCTTCTTCGACATGGACCGCTTCAAGCATCTGGTGGATACGCACGGCCACGTCCGTGGAAGCGCGGCCCTTGCCGAGGTCGGACACTGGCTCCATGCCGAGCTCGCCCCGGACGAGATCGGATGCCGTTTCGGCGGCGACGAGTTCGCCCTGCTCTTTCCCGGCGCCGACCGAGCCTCCGCCGACGCACGCTGCGCCGAGCTCGAGACGCAGCTGATCGCCCGCACGTTCCTCGACGCCGACGGCATCCATGCGCGGCTCGGCGCGTCGTTCGGCGCCGCCGCGTTCCCGGTCGACGGTCGGACGGCGACCGCGCTGCTGCACCTCGCGGACGAGCGGATGTACGCATCGAAGCGCGCCCGCAAGCTCGCCCGCAGCAGCGACTGATCGCACTTGACCCATCGCGGCGAGCGGCTAAAACCGCCGCCCATGAGCCAACCCGCCGGCGCCGCCGCGTCGCTTCGTTCCGTCGACGATCGTTCTCCGTCCCCGGGCCCGCTGCTCGACACTTGGCGGCAGATCATCCTCAGCGGCAACCTGCCGCGCGGCCGTCGCATGGACGCCGTCTCGCGCTGGCTGCTGATCACGCGCGCGTGCGTCTTCTCGATGACGATCACCTCGGCGCTGATCGGCGGGCTCCTCGCCGCCGCCAAGGCGCCAGCGGCGCACTGGGGGTATTGCGCGCTCGCCCTCGCCGGCCTCGTGCTCGCGCACGCGACCAACAACATGATCAACGACTACTTCGACACGATCGGCGGCGTCGATACCGAGAGCTATACGCGGACCCTCTATGCCCCGCACCCGCTCCTCTCGAACCTCATCTCGCGCGAGGGCCTGATCGCCGCGATCCTCGCCTGCAACCTCGTCGACCTCGCGATCGGGATCGTGCTCATGCGGGCGCGCGGCTGGCCGGTCGCCGCGTTCGCGCTCGCCGGACTCTTCATCAGCGTCTTCTACGTCGCGCCGCCGCTCAAGCTGAAGCACCATGGCCTCGGCGAGCCCGGGGTGTTCGTCGTGTGGGGCCCCCTCATGATCGGCGGGACGTATTACGTCACCTCCGGCACGCTGCCCGCGTGGATCTGGCTCGCGTCGGTGCCCTACGCCCTCGTCGTCACGACGGTCCTGATCGGGAAGCACGTCGACAAGTACGAGCAAGACGGCAGCCGCGGCATTCGCACGTTGCCGGTGCTCCTCGGGCGTGAGGCCTCGCTGCGGCTGAACCAAGTGCTGATGGTCGCGTTCTACGCGATCGTCGTACTGCTCGTGCTGCGCGGCATCCTCGGACCAGGCGTGCTGCTCGTGGCGTTCGCGATCCCGCGCCTCGCGACCGTGCTGCGCGCCTACGGCGAGCCGAAGCCCGCGGGGCCGCCGCCCGGCTATCGCCTCTGGCCGCTCTGGTACGTGTCGCTCGCGTTCTACCACAACCGCCTCGCGGGCGGCCTCTTCGTGCTCGGCCTCGTCGTGAATCTGCTGCTCGGCCTCTGAATCGGCGGGTCCGACACATGACGCGCGCCGGCGATTGCCGGCCCCGCTCGGCCGCGCTCTCCCCGCTGCTCGCGCTGCCGCCTGCGCTGGCCGACGTGCCAGCCGTCGCGTAGGTTCTGAGCCGATGCATCGGTATTGCCCCGGAGCGACGCGTGGCAGGTGAGCCTTCCACGACCGCGGACATGCTCCTGTCCAGCTCGGCCCCGGTCGTTCCGCCGGCGCGCCGGAGCTACGTCGGCGTCGTTTCGCTCTGCGTCGCCGTCCTCGGCGCCGCCGCGTGCCGCATCGCGCTCGCCTACGGCCACGCCGACACGCTGCCGTGGCTGCCGATTCTCGCCGCCGGCTTCGAAGCCGCCATGGTCGGGGGCATTGCCGACTGGTTCGCGGTGACCGCGCTCTTTCGCCATCCGCTCGGCATCCCGATTCCGCACACGGCGCTGATCGTCGAGCGCCGCGACAAGCTCGTGGACGGCATCGTCGACACCGTGCAGGACGAGTGGCTCTCCCCCGAGGTGATCGGCGCCAAGCTCGCGGAGCTCGCGCCGAGCGCCGTCGTGGTCGAGTGGCTCCGCGATCCCGAGCACGTCGGGCGCCTCGGCGGCCCGCTCCGCGACGTCCTGCGCGGCGCGGCGCGGCTCCTCACGGAGCCGGAAGTGGGGGCGTTCGCCGAGCGCACGATTCGTCGCGAGCTCGCGAGCGTACCGATCGACGCGGCGACCGGCCGCTGGCTCGCGACGGCCGCCGCCAGCGCGAGTGCGCAATCGGCGTTCACGAGCGTCGCCACCTCGATCGCCAACCTCGCCGATCGCCCACGCACCGCCGAAGAGCTGCGCTTCTGGCTCGACCGCTCGGCGGCGACGCTCCGCGCCGGCGGCAAGCGACTGGTGCCGCTGCTCCTCCGCCGCCGACTCGTGCAGCGCAAGCTCGTCGAGGCGATGTGCAGCTACGCCTCGGCCGAGCTCCGGGCCGCGGCCGCGGCGGACGATCACCCATTGCGGCGGACGGTGTTCGACGCGATCGGCGGCTTCGCCGATCGCGTCGCCGCGGGTGAGCCGCAGGCGCTCGAACAGGCCGAGGCGTTTCGCGCGGCGTTGCTCGAGTCGCTGGCGGTCGGTCCCCTGCTGCGCGACGCGCTCGCCCAGCTCCGTCGCCAGCTCGAGGAAGATCTCGCGAGCGACGCGAGTCCGCTCTCCGATCTCGTCGACCGCCGCCTCCGCACCACGATCGTCGAATGGCTCGACGACCCCGAGCGACGCGTCTGGTTCGACGACTGGGTGCGTACGATGAGCCAGGATCTCCTCCGCCGCCACCACCACCAGATCGGCCGGACCGTCCGCGACTACCTCGACAACTTGAAGGACGCCGAGCTCGTCGAGCGGATCGAGGCCCGCGTCGGCG
The DNA here is from genome assembly GCA_963774015.1 of uncultured delta proteobacterium. GTDB lineage: Bacteria > Desulfobacterota > Binatia > UTPRO1 > UTPRO1 > UTPRO1. The sequence continues at coordinate 594,045 of CAVZDH010000007.1, read as the reverse complement.
CCGACCTGCAATACATCCGCCTGAACGGCGCCGTCATCGGCGGCCTCGTCGGCGTGCTGCTGGCGCTGTTGCACTCGTTTTTCGGACACTGACCCGCGGCCGTCTGCGGGGACCTGCCACGGCTCGGCGGCCCGCCGGACGTGCGAGCCCGGATTATTCATGAATGCTCGTCGCGAAAGCGCTGAGCGTACGGCAGGCCGGGCCGCGCGGAGGAGCGAGCGACGCAGGCATAGTACGACACTATGTCGGGGAGCGAGGTCCGAGCCCGGCCCGGAATGCCGTGCGATCGGCGCTTGCAGCAGAGGATTCATGAATAATCCGGGCTAGGGATCCGGCTATTGGTTCAACTCGTCGAGCGTCATGGAGAAGCTCGGCGCGAAAGTGTCGAGGAAATAGCGCACCTCCGGGGCCGTGAGCGCACGCACGTCGCGCTCGAGCACCTGCGCCGCTTTGCGGAAGTCGTCGTTGCCGGCGCGCAGCTCTTCGAGGCACTTGAGATATGCCGTGAGCTTGTCGGCGGCCTTCACGATCGTCCACTCGGCGGCGTCGGCCTCGTCGGGGAAGAGCAGCCCCGTGAAGCTCGGCGCGAGGTCGGGCGGCAACATGCTCTTCAGGCGCTCGTTCGCGATGTCCTCGATCACCCGATGCGCCTGGGTGATCTCCGCATTGAAGTGCTTGATCGGTGCCACGACGTCGCCGGTGATCACCTCCGCCGCGTCGTGATAGAGCGCGAGCGTCGCCGCCCGCTCCGGCCGCACGTCGCCGCCGAAGCGCGTGTTGCGGATCACCGCGAGCGCGTGCGCCAGCATCGCCACCTGCAGGCTGTGCTCCTGCAGATTCTCGACGTGGGTGTTGCGCATCAGCCCCCACCGCTTCACGAAGCGCATCCGAGCGAGGTAGGCGAAGAAGTGACTCACGGGGCGTTCCTCCTGGTCGAAGGAGGCTACACACAGCGGTCCCCGGGGCGCCAGGCGGCGCGCGACCCGAGACAACGGCTGGCGCGGCCGACGCCGGCGAGCCCCGACGAGGACGACACCATGGCGACGGCCGGCGGCCGCCTCACCCCCCGCGGGCGTGGTCGCGGAAGAAGTCGAGAATGCGGACGGTCGCGTCGGTCGGCCAGGCGTGGCCCTGGGGGCCGGTGCAGACGACGACGTCGGCGGCGCAGCCGCGAGCGGCGCGGCAGCCGCCGCGCGGCTCGTCACCGTCGCCGCAGCGATTGGCGCGGCGCCACCAGGCGGCGGCGCCGGTGGTCAGGCGGGGCGGCACGAGCGGGTCGGCGGCGCCGTGGAAGAACATGATCGGCACCGGGGACGCCGGCCGGCAGTCATCGAGGGGGCGCGCGCCGGCGACGGCCGCGACGGCGGCCAGACGGCTCGCGAGCGTACACGCGAGCAGGTTCGAGAAGAACCCGCCGTTCGAGAATCCCATGGCGTAAATCCGCCTGAGGTCGACGCAGCGCTCGCCTTCGACCGCGTCGAGCAGCGCCGTGACGAACGCGGTGTCGCGCGTCTCGTCGGGGGCGATGTCCCAGCCGCGATCGACCCGCTCGAGCAGGCGCACGTCGTCGCGTCCGTCGGCGTGAATCGCGATCAGGTCGCCTGCCGCCGCCGGCCCGACGAGGCCCGTGCCGCTTCGAAACCCGCCTGCCGAGTGCCCGAATCCGTGAAACGCAAGCACGACGGGACGTGGACGATCACCGGCGCCGGCCGCGGCGTCGATCACGTAGCGCCGCGACTCGCCGCCGACGGTGATCGCACGCGCGACGCCGCCGAGCGCCGGGAGGGTACCGGCCCGACATCCGCGGCTCGGCACGGGCGCCACGTCGGCCGCGTCGATGCCGTTCGTACGACTCCCGTCCGACGGCGCCCTCGACGTCCGGCACGACATCACGGCCAGCAGCCCGACCGCGAGAGCGGTGCGCCGCCATGCGCGCCTCGTCGTCACGACACCGCCTCCAACGACGCCGACGCCGCCCGCCCGCCCGGCACGACGACGAGGACGAAGGATCCCGACACTCCGAGAAGCCGGAGCCAGGCCGGACGACGCGAGCTGTGCAGGCGTTCCGCCGCGAACGCGAGCGCGAAGGCGTCGTCGTCGGCCGTCCCGATCTCCGTCACGGACGGAGCCTGCTTGAGCGGGGGGACGATTTCAATTCGCGTGCCCGCGCTCGCGCGGCGCCCGTCGGCGCGCCGCGGATCGTCGGAGAGCGGGACGGACCGTCTCGAACCGCAGGGCACCGTCGTGCTACGCAGCCGCATGCCGACCTCGACCCTCACGCTCTACGGCGACTCGTTCTGGATCAGCCCGTACGTCTTCTCGTGCTTCGTCGCTCTCCGCGAGAAGGGGCTGCCTTTCACGGTGACGGAGGTCTCCCTGCCCGCCGGCGAGCAGCGCGCGCCGAGCTATCGCGAACGCGCGCTCACGGGCAAGGTCCCGGCGCTCGTCCACGGCGACTTCTGGCTCACGGAGTCGAGCGCGATCGTCGAGTATCTGGACGACGTCTTTCCGGCGCCCGACCATCCGACCGTGCTGCCCGCCGAGCCGTCGGCGCGCGCGCGGGCGCGCCAGGTGATGGCGTGGATCCGGAGCGACCTCATGGCACTGCGCGAGGAGCGGCCGACGACGACCATGTTCTACGCCAAGGCGGCGGCGCCGCTCTCACCCGCCGGCGACGCTGCGGCGGCCGCGCTGCTCCACGTCGCCGACGCGCTCGTGCCGGCGACCTCGCCGCACCTCTTCGGCGCCTGGTCGATCGCCGATGCGGATCTCACGTTCATGCTGCATCGTCTGCTGCTGAACGACCATCCCGTGCCGGCGCGCATCGCCGAGTACGCGCGGGCGCAATGGCAGCGACCCTCGGTGCAGGAGTGGGTCGCACACACGCGCCGGCCCTTCGCGGCGTATTGAGCCTCCGGCCGCCGCTCAGCCGCGCTCGAAGGGACCCGGCCACGCGACGATGCCCTCGACGACGTTGAAGACGTCGGTGCGTCCCTGCCACACGAGATAGGCCGTGGCATCGAGCGAACGGATGCCGTGCTCGCAATGCACCACCAGCGGACCCGGCAACGCGAGCACCTCGTCGACGCGCTCGACCAGCTCGTGCAGCGGCACGAGCACCGCGCCCGGAATCCGATGCGAATGAAACTCGCCTTCGGTCCGCACGTCGACCACGTTGCACGCCCGGCCCTCGGCGAGCCACTGCGCGAGCTCCGCGCACCGGAGTGGACGCACGTCGGCGGCGCAGGCGGCGAGCTCGAGCGCGGTCGGACGCCCGTCGGGATGGCGGCTCGTCATGTCCGGCTCCGAAAGAGCCCGAACGCGCTCGTGTACCCGTGGAGGAACGTCGTCCCGTGCACCGGGCCGATTTCGCCGTTGCAGAAGAAGCCGCCGAGTGGGACCGGACCGAGGTGGCGGTGCAGCGCCCGGGTGTCGTGGTCGGGCTCGCCGTAGAGCTGCTCGCCCCGGCCGAGACACGAGAAGATCAGCGCGCCCGCCGGCGGCCGGCGGGGATGCTCGCGATAGCGCGCCAGCACCGCGTCGAGGTCGTGCGCCGACGTCTCGGCATCGCGCAAGTGGAACTGCACGACCATGCCGGTCCGGAGCGGTGCGCCGACGGCGATCGCGCCCGACTTGCCGTCGATGCCGAGGAGGTTGCGGACGAGAAAGTCGCCTTGGCGATAGGCTTCCTGCTCCTTCATGACGACGCCGAGGAAGAGCGAGTTGGCGAAGAGCTTGCGGTCGCGGGCGTCGGCGTCGGCGAGGAGTTGCTGCAAGACGCCGAGCGCGGGTTGCCCGTCGAGCGCGTAGAGAACGTTCTGGTCGGCGCGCGTCACGAACATCGGCTCGCCGATCGGCCGGCATCCTTGCGCGACCACGGTGTCGAGCTCCACGTTGCCGGCGAGCGCGATGCCGACGGCGCCCGACCGATACACGGCGTCGCCGAGGTAGAGCGCATTGGCACCCGGCTCGCGACCGCCGCTCGCGAGTCCGCCGATCTTCGGGCTCGCGGGATAGGCGACGTCGAGACCGGCGACGAGCGTCTCGGCATCGAACGTGAACGGGTCCGGCAGCAGCACCAGGGCCGACGCGCGTGCGGTCGCAATACCCGTCGACTGTTCCCACGCGGCGGCCGGCGCGGTCCGCGCCGGCAGCACGTCGCTCTCGAGATGGAACGGCGTCACCGCCACGTCGGGCAACACCGCGACGGTGAGCGACACGCCGGCCTGCCGCTCGATCTCGTGGCCGCCGCCGACCACACCGCCCGCCGAGCATCCGACCAGGCAACGCGGCGCGAGCTCGCCGCGCACGAGCGCAGGCAGCCGCTCGTACTCGCGCTGATGCTGCTCCGACACGAACGTCACCGCGAGGTCGGGCGTCGCCCCAGCGAGATCGCGGGCGACGGCGCACGCCACCTCCCGAACCGCCGTCTCGAGCGGCGTCGCCGTGGAAACCGCGGACGTCCAGCGCATGGCGAATCCCTAGGGTAGATGTCCGCCGCCCGCAAGCGCGCGCTGCGCTTGAGCATCGACCGCCGACGGCGTATGCGCGACCGATGCGCAGCGACGTCACGTTCGCGAGCGACGGCACCACCTGCCGCGGCTGGCTCTACCTTCCCGACGCGCGACCGGCAGCGGCGCGGGTGCCGGCGATCGTGATGGCGCACGGGTTCTCGGCCGTGAAGGAAATGCGCCTCGATCGCTTCGCGGAGGCGTTCGCGGCGGCCGGGCTCGCGAGCGTCGTCTTCGACTACCGCGGGCTCGGGGCGAGCGACGGCGAGCCGCGCCAGGACCTCGACCCCTCGGCGCAGCTCCGCGACTACCGCCACGCCATCAGCTTCGCGCGTCGTCGCCCCGAGATCGATCCCGAGCGCATCGGCGTCTGGGGCTCGAGCTACAGCGGCGGCCACGCGCTCATGCTCGGGGCCTGGGATCGCCGCCTGCGTGCGGTGGTGGCGCAGGTGCCCCTGATCGACGCCTGGGAATGGATGACGCGCGGGCCCGGCGTCGCGGCACGCGACGCGCTCGTCGCGCAGCAGATCGCCGAGCGGGAACGCATCGACGCCGGCGCGACGCCGACCATGGTGCCGGTCGTCGCCGAGCCGGGCGCCGCGCTCGCGACGCCGGACGCCGCGGCGTGGTTCGGAGCCATGGCCGCGCTCGCCCCGGCCTGGCGGAACGAAGTGACCGCGCGCTCGTGGGAGCGCATCCTCGAGTACTCGCCGCTCCGCTGGATCGACCGCATCGCCCCGACACCGCTCCTGATGATCGCCGCCGAGCACGACGTGATCTGCCCGCTCGAGCTCGCGCGCGAAGCCTTCGCGCGCGCCGGCGATCCGAAGCGCCTCGTCGTCCTGCCGGTCGGCCACTTCGATCCCTACGAGGCGCCGTGCTTCGCCGACGCGGCGGCCGCAGCCGTCGATTGGTTCACGACGCACCTCGGGCGCTGACATGGCGAAGCCGCGCTCGCGTCTTCCCACCTACGGTGCCGCCGGCCGGCTCGCCCGCATCGTGCTCGGCCTCCTGTCGCGGCCGCACGGCTGGCCGCTTGCGGCGATCACCGAAGAGCTCGGCATCTCGGAGCGTACGCTGCTCCGCTATCTCGCCGTCTGTCGGAACGAGCTCGTCGACGCGAAGGGCCGCCCGATGGTGGAGGTCGTGGGCCAAGGCGCCGCCCGCGCGCTGAAGCTCGTCGAGCACGGCCCGGCGCCGGACGCGGGCGTGTTCGAGGCGGTCTTCTTCTATTTCACGCAGACGGTCCTCACCTTCCTCGAAGGCACCGTCCTCAAGGATGGCGTCGCCGGGCTCTGGGAGCGCCTCCACCGCGGGCTGCCGGCGAGCCAGCGCACGCGGCTCGTGAACCTCGGCAAGAAGTTCTACGCGGTGCCGTTCGCCGCCAAGGACTACCGGGGTCACGACGAGCAGCTCGATCTGGCCGTGCGCTGCCTGATCGACCAACATCGCATGCGCGTCGACTACCAGGGCCTGCTCGGCGAAGGGAAAGTCCACGACTTCGATCCCTACACGCTCGTCCACTATCGCGGCGGCCTCTACCTCATCGGCTACAGCCACCGCTTCCGGAAGACGATCTGGCTCGCGGTCGAGCGCATCCGAAGCGTGACCAAGCTGCCGAACCGCTTCGACTACCCGGCCGGCTACAGTCCCGAGAAGTACACCGAAGGCATGTTCGGCATCATCGAGGGCCCGGAGACGATCGTCGAGCTCCTGCTGCGCGGGAAGGAGACGGCGGCGTTTCTCTCCTCGCGCCGTCTGCATCCCACGCAGCGGTTCACCACGCGGCCCGACGGCACGACCCTCCTCACGATGAAGGTACGCGGGACGACCGAGCTCTCGAGCTGGATCCTGAGCCAGTCTCCCTGGGTCGAGGTGGTGCGACCCGCGACGCTGCGCGAGGAGGTGGCGCGACGGCTCCGCGACGGGGCGAAGCTCTACGGCCGCGCGGGGACGCGCGGCGGCTGAAGCCGCCGGCGCCGCCGCTCAGGGACGCGGCGCGGGAAAATCCTCCGGCGTCACCGGCAGGACGATCGTGAAGCCGGTCCCGCATCCGACCTCGCTCGCGACCGTGATCGTCCCGCCGTGGCGCTCGACGATCTTCTTCGCGACGGCGAGCCCGAATCCGCTGCCATTCGGCTTGGTCGTGAAGAACAAGGTGAAGACGCGCCGCATGTTGGCGGCGGTGATGCCGCTTCCGGTGTCGCGCACGCTGATGCGGATGCCGCGATCATCGTCGGCGGGCTCGGCCGCGATCGTCACGGTTCCGCCGGACGGGGTCGCGTCGATCGCGTTGGCCAGCAGATCGAGCAAGACTTGCTCGATCTGCGCCTCGTCGACCGCCACGACCGGCAGACCCGGTCGGACGTCGAGGACGAGCGTGAGCCCGCGGCCCTCCGCTTGGTGCCGAAGCGACGAGGCCGCCGCTTCGACGATGCGCTCGACGCGACACGGCCGCGGCTGCGGCTCGAACGGCTTCGCGAAGTTGAGAAGCGTCGTGATGCGCGCCTCGAGCTTGTCGGCCTCGCCGACGATGTCGTCGACGTTGCGCCGCAGCGGATGGTCGTGCGGGAGCTCGACGCTCGCGAGCTGCGCCGCCATCTTGATGCCTGCCACCGGATTGCGGATCCCGTGGGCAACCGCGGCCGACAGCTCGCCGATCGCGGCGAACCGCTCGGCCTCGATCAGGCGCGCCTGGGCCCGTACGAGCTGCTCGTTGCTCTCGACCAACTGGCGGATCAGTTGCTCACGCTCGGCGAGCCGGTGCTCCAACGCATCGCGCGAGGCGCCGAGCTCGCGCCGCATCTGATCGAACGTGCGGGCGAGCGACGCGATCTCGTCGCGGCCCGTCCCGACCTCGACCGGTTGCGACAAATCGCCGCGAGCGACCGTCTGCGCCGCATCGCCGAGGCGCCGGATGCCACGCACGAATCCGTTGATGACCGGCATCGCCGTCGCCACGAGCACGAGCAAGAGCGCGGCGCCCGCGACCAACAGCATTCGTTGCGACCGCCAGACCCCTTGCAACCCGAGCGCCGGCGGTTGACCGGCGACCACACGCCAGGGTGCCGTCTCGAGTCGCACCATGGCGCGCAGCGGATCGTCGTCCCGCGCTTCGCCGGTGTCGGCGGCCACGGGATGCTCGGGGTCGGTCGCGAGAAGCACGGCGTCGTGTTGATCCACGATCCGCACGTAACGTCCGTTCGTCGTGGCGATCGACGCCAGCACGTCTCCGAAGACGTGCGGGGCCGCAAGGTCGACGACGCCGCCGAGCACGCCCTGGAGCTCGCCGACACCGTTCGTGATCGGCACCGCGACCACGACGTGCGGACCGCTCGCGAGCGCATCGGGCGCGAGCAGACCGGAGACGGCACGCGTCGGCGTCGCGAACACCTCCGCGATGCCCGGTGACGCGCGGAGGTTCGCATGCAGCCACGGCAAGCCGGGCGGCTCGGTCCAGAGCACCACGCCGTCGTGGTCGAGCAGGAAGACACCGCCCTCGAAGAGCGTCGACTTGAAGAAGAGGTAATGGAGGGTCGTCCACGGGGGGATGTAACCGTTGCGCGGCGCCGCCTGGATCGACTGCAGCCCATAGGCCAAGCCGGGAAGCCGAGAGACGGTCTCGAGCCGCTGCACGCCGGCGTCGAGCGCCCCGTCGATCTCGGCCGCGACCAGGCGGGCCGTCTGGCGCAGCCGCTCGTGCGCCTCCGCGACTTCCCGCTGCACCACGTGCACGGTGAAGGCGCCATACACCGCCGACAACACCAGCAGGTAGCCGAGCGCCAGCATCACGCTCTTGACGCGAATGCTCCACCCCCGCGGCGCGACGGCGTCCCACATCAGGCGACCGTCACGGAGCGGCATCGACGTCGGCGTCGACGCGGCCGCTCGCCGGTACCTCGATCGTGCGCGTGGGCGCGGTCCATCCGCCGCGCCAGACGCGCAGCTCGTAGAGGCCCGCGGGAACGTCGGCGATGCGATAGCGGCCGTCGGAGCCGACGGTCGCGAAGTACGGGGTGTCGAGCACCAGGATGTGCGCTTCCATCTCCATGTGGATGTTGCAGAGCACGAGCACGTCGCCCGGCTCGCCGAAGGTCACCGTGCGCGTCGCACCCGGACCGTAGGTGCCGAGGTCGAACTTGTCCGCGCTCGGCGACGGGCTGAAGACGTTGTGCTGCACGTCGTCGCTGTTGCTGAACTCGACCGTCGTACCGCGGACCACCGGCAGCACGGGCGGGAGGAAAGCGAGGTTTTTCTGATCCATGACGACGCGCGGTCCGGGCGGCAGCGGCGCCGCCGCGTCCTGGCGCTGCAGCGCGACGACCGTCGGTCGCGCCGGACCCGCGACCATGCCGTCCACCTCGCCGGCGCGGGCCGGCGCACGCCACGCGAGCAGCGCCAGCAGCGCCGCGACGACCGGCGCGCCCCTCACCGCCGACCTCCGGGCTGCGTCGGCGAGAGGAACGGCGGCGCGAAGGGCCAGAACGCGGTCGCCAGCCGGAGCGTCCCCGTCCATTCGTTCGTCGTCTCGTCGCTCACGGTCTCCTCGTCGCGGGCATATGTGACCTCCGCGATCAATCGCACGTTCTCGAGCAGGAGCCATTGCCACCCGGCCGTCACCTCGACGATGCGCCGGCGCGCGCGCGTCGTGCCGCCGGCGCTGCGGTCGTCGAAGCCCTGCGTCCACACGGGCTCGACGCGCGCGAGCGCGAGGAGATCCTTCGTGAGCCGGTACTGCCCTTCGAGGAACGCGCCGTAGTGCCACAGGCCGCGATGGAACCCGGTCGGGTTCGATTCGTGCGTGAGCAAGAGCTGTCCGAGCACGCGGAAGCGCCGACTGTAGAGGTCGAGGTCGGGACCGAAGCGCACCGTCTCGTCGTCGAGCCCGTGCCCGAGGCTGTCGGGACTGTAGGCGAGGTACCATCCGACGCGGTGCGCGCCGAGCATCTGGCTGAGCCGCACGTGGAGGTCCTTGCTCGCGGCGTCGTCGACGCGGTTGTCGCTGCCGTTGGTGAAGCCGACGGCCCAGCCGAGGCCGCGCTCGCCCTGCAGGCCCGAGACCTCCGCCCCGAGCTGCGTGGACCCGAGCGTCGGCGCGGCGGCGCACCGCGCGCCGCGCGGCTCGGCACCGAGGAGATCGCACCCGGTCGCGTCGTACGTCCGATAGGAGCGTACCGAGAGCCGATGGATTTCGGGCGAGATCCCGAGCGGCAGCTCGTACCACCCGCCCTTCAGGTTCGCGAGCCAGCCCGCGTGGTCGAGGTGCGCGACGAGATAGGCTTGATAGGGCATCGTGTTGACGACGACCTCGCCGTTCTCCGGCTCCATCTCGAGCATCTCGTGGTCGAAGAGGAAGCCGAGGTGCGGGCCGAGCTCGCCCCCGCCCAGCACGCGCAGGAAGTCGAGGTTGACGTGCGCGTGCACGTCGTCGGCCTGGTGCGGCTCGTTGGGCGCGACGACGTTCAGCCCGCTCGCGAGATAGATCGCGAGCGGCAGCGTCGCGGGAACCTCGAGCCCGCCGCCGACGTGCAGCGGCGGCGCTGCCGGCTGGAGGCCGTGCAACCCCTGCGCCCGAAACCGCTCCCCCGCGGGATTCAGCTGGGGGAAGACCGTGTGACACGCCCCGCACGGCTTGTCGTAGATGCGCGCGAAAGCGGGAATCGCGTACGCGACGCGCGGGCTCGCCGCCGCGAGCAGCACGGCGGCGACCGCGAGCCGGACGACGCCGCCATGAGTCCGCCACCACGTTCCATGCACGCCGTCGGCTCGCATGACCGGAGGCGGCTTATCCTAGCCGATCCTGGCGCGCGAGCACCGTTCTCCAGGGGGTGGCGCGGCCACCCCGGTAAATCGTACATCCGGACTAGCGGCCCGGGTTCGACAGTGCTACAGCAACTACGCGCACGATGTCGTGCCGGCGTGCCTCCGGGCGCCCGACGTGACGTCCGCCGCCCCGGGAAACAGCGTGGTGGAAGCGCCACCCGTCACCGGTGAGAACGACCCTTGGAACGAGCCTGGCCGTAGGCGTGCAATGCGTCGCGGTGGTGGCCGACACCTCGAACGACGGAGGAGAGAAGGATGCTCGGGAAGATCCAGGAGCTGCTCGGTAGTCACGCCGATTCCCTGCTGAAGCACACCTGCAAGACGATCTCGAAGGATCTCTTGCACGCCCCCGGCCCCGACTTCCTCGAGCGCGTCTGGGTCGAGTCGGACCGGAAACCCACCGTCCTGCGCAACCTGCAGACGATGTTCGGTCACGGCCGGCTCGCGAACACCGGCTACCTGTCGATCCTCCCGGTCGACCAAGGCATCGAGCACTCCGGCGGCGCGAGCTTCGCGCCCAACCCGATCTATTTCGATCCCGCCAAGATCGTCGAGCTCGCGATCGAGGGCGGCTGCAACGCGGTCGCGAGCACCCTCGGCGTGCTCGGCTCCGTCTCCAGGCGCTACGCCCACCGCGTGCCGTTCATTCTCAAGTTCAATCACAGCGAGCTCCTCACCTACCCGAACAAGTTCGACCAGATCGTCTTCGCGAGCATGCAGCAGGCATTCGACATGGGCTGCGTGGGTGTCGGCGCGACGATCTACTTCGGCTCCGACGCTGGCAGTCGCCAGCTCCAGGAAGTCGCGCGTGCCTTCGAGCGCGCGCACGAGCTCGGCATGTTCACGGTGCTCTGGTGCTATCTCCGGAACAACGCCTTCAAGACCGACAAAGTCGACTACCACGAGGCGGCCGACCTCACCGGTCAGGCCAACCACATCGGCACGACGATCCAGGCCGACATCATCAAGCAGAAGCTGCCGACCAACAACGGCGGCTACACCGCGCTCAAGTTCGGCAAGACCCACGAGAAGGTCTATACCGAGCTCACGACCGATCATCCGATCGATCTCTGCCGCTACCAGGTCGCGAATTGCTACATGGGCCGGAGCAGTCTCATCAACTCGGGCGGCGCCTCGGGCAAGACCGACCTCGCCGACGCGGCGCTGACCGCGGTCGTCAACAAGCGCGCCGGCGGCACCGGCCTCATCTCGGGGCGGAAGGCGTTTCAAAAACCCATGAAGCAGGGAATCGAGATCCTGAACACCATTCAGGACGTCTACCTCTGCAAGGAGATCGGCCTCGCCTAGACATCGACGACCACGCGGACGCCGGCCGCTCGGCTCCGAGGGCGCGGCGCCCGACGCCACGGCGCTCGCCGCACCGGCGAACGACGCCTTCGAAACGAGCGCGTCCGACGGCGGCGTCCCCGAGCCGTCGTCCGGGACCGCGACCGCCGGCGCCGCCTCACCGCGCCCCGAGAGTGGTACGGCGCGGCCGCCGGGCTTCCGCCGTCGGCGGCGGCGCGGCGGGCGTCGTCACGAGGGCGCCCGCGCCGAAGGTCCGCGACCGGAGGCGAACGGCGAGCTCACGAGCGCAGCCGACGCCGTGGCAAGCGACCCGGCCATCCCACGCGAGCCCCTCGGCGACCGTACGAGCCTCGACGACGCCGCCGTCAACGGCCAGCAGGCCTCGGGCAACGGCCACCGCCGCCGCCGCCGGCGCAAGCGTCGCGGCCACGGCGTCCCGGGCTACAGCGCCCCGAACAGCGCCGTCGAGACGGCCGCTCGTCGGCTCGGCCTGACCCGTCTCTATCCCGAGCAGCAGCGCATCATCGCCGAGGCATCGGCGGGCCACGACGTGCTCGTCGTCCTGCCGACCGGCTACGGCAAGTCGGCCTGCTACCAGATTCCCTCGATGACGCTGCCGAAGCCGGTCGTGCTCTGCTCGCCGCTCCTCGCGCTCCTCGAGGATCAGCACACGAAGCTCCAGAAGCTCGACGTGCCGGTCATCAGGCTCGACGGCACCGTTCGCGGCAAGGCGCGCCGCGCGGCGTTCGAACGCCTCGACGCCGGCGGTCCGATTCTCCTCATGACGACGCCCGAGACGCTCGGCTCGCCCGAGCTCCTCGCGTCGCTCTCGAAAACCGGCATCAGCCTCGCGGCGGTCGACGAGGCGCACTGCATTTCGGAATGGGGCCACGACTTCCGCCCGGCCTATCTCCGTATCGGCGAGCACCTCCGCGCGCTCGGGCGCCCGCCGATCATGGCGCTCACGGCCACCGCCACCGAGAAGGTGCGCGAGGACATCAGCCGTTTCCTCGGGCTCGACCATCCGGTCGTCGTGTCGAGCTCGCCGCACCGCTCGAACCTCGCGTTCCAGGTGCTCGAGTGCCAAGGCGACATGCGGTCGCGGGCGCTCATCCGCTTCGTGCGCCGTCTTCACCGCCCCGGCATCGTCTACTGCACCACCACGCGGGAGGTCGACAGCGTCTACCTCGTGATGCGCCAGCTCGACATTCCGGCGCACCGCTACCACGGCAAAATGACCGCGGCGGAGCGCGCGCACGAGCAAGAGATGTACATGAAGTCGGGGCGACGCACGGTGATGGTCGCGACCAGCGCGTTCGGCCTCGGCATCGACAAGCCGGATATTCGCTACATCATTCACTACCAGGCACCGGCGTCGCTCGAGCAGTACGTGCAAGAGGCGGGGCGGGCCGGCCGCGACGGCCGCCGGTCCGACTGCATTCTTCTCTACGACCCGAGTGATCGCGCCATCCACGAGCTCCTGCTCGGCAAGAGCCGGGTGCGCCCGGATCAGCTCTACAAGATCGGCGAAGCGCTCGCGGCGTGGGGCGGCGAGAACCGCACGCCGACGCTCGAAGCGCTTTCGATGTCGGCCGGCCTCGGGCCGCGCATCGCGCAGGCGCTGCTCGCGATCCTCGAAGAAGCCGAGCTCGTGCGGATGAACGACGGCACCATCGAGGTGCTGCGACCCGAGACGATCGAAGAAGAGTCCCGTCACCTCGCGGGACAGTTCGCGACCCTCCGGACGCAGGACGGCCGACGCCTCGACTCGGTCGCCGAGTACGTCCACTCACCGGGCTGTCGCGCCGTCACGCTCCGCCGCTATTTCGGCGAGTCGAACGAGCGCCCCTGCGGCCTCTGCGACGCCTGTCGCGGCGGCGCCAAGCGCCCGGCGAGCTTCTACGAGCCCGTCGTCCGCCCGCCGCGGCGTCGCCGGCGCGATCGCGAGCGCCAGGCGCGGCGCGAGCGCGGACGAGCTCGCCGCGGCCGCGGACCGAAAGCCGTCGCGACGCCGGCCCCATCGGCACCCGCCGCACCGCCGCCGCAAGCCCCGGCAGCGGATCCGGCGCCGATGCTGCCGCCCCCGCTCCCGCCGGTCGATTTCTAGACCGTCGCCTCAGAGACGCACGAAGTGATGGCGCGTGCGCCAATCGCGGGGCACGACGCCGAGACCCGCAGCGTCGCCGATGAGCTCGACTGCCACGATCACGTCGGGATCACGAAAGGTGACGCGCGGCGCGGCCCCGCGCGCGCGCAGCGCTTCGACGAGGGTTCCGCCGAGGAGACGCTCGAGGTGATCCGATTGCAGGATGCGGCGGTGACCGCGGCGCTCGACGCGAACGTGGAACGTTCGCCCGATGAGACCGTCGACGACCGTCGCGACCTCGCTGACGAGCTGCGCAGCGACGTCCGACGCGAGCGCAAACGTGCGCGCGACCGGCACCACCCGCGCGAGCAGCTCGCTCGCGAGCACGGGATCGGCCTCGACGCGGGCGGTGATCGCGGCGAGACAGCCTTCGACGTCGTCGACGCGACCAACGAGCACCTCGGCGTAGCCGGCGCGGCGCAGGGCCACGATCGGCCGCAGCGCCCGCACGAGATCATGTCGGCGGCCGCCGTAGGCCGTCACGACGACGTTCCAGTCGAGGCGTGCGAACACGGCGCCTCCTTAACCGAAGCCCGTGCAGAATGCTCGTCGGGGTGTGACTTGACGGCCCGCCGACGAGCCGTCATGCCACCACCATGACGTCCTCCGAGGTCGACGCTTCGGCGCCAGCCGCCTCGGGCGGGCGCGCGCGCGATTGGCTCGAGCCGCTGCGCCCGTGGCTCGGCCCCGCGTTCGGGATCGCGCTCTTCGCCGCGGCGCTCTGGATCCTGCACCACGAGCTCCGGGCGTACTCGTACAAGGAGGTCATGGCTTCGCTCAGCGCCCTGCCGCGCTGGCGAGTCGGGCTTGGCTTCGCGCTCACGGCCGCGAGCTACGGCCTGTTGACGGGCTACGACGCGCTCGCATGCCGCTATCTCGCGCAACCGCTTCGCTATCGGCAGATCGCGCTCGCGTCGTTCGTCGGGTACGCGTTCAGCCACAACGTCGGCGCGTCGTTTCTCGGCGGCGGCGCGATCCGCTACCGACTCTACTCGAGCTGGGGGCTCGGTGCCGGCGAGATCGCCACGATCGTCGCGTTCAACGGCATCACCTTCTGGCTCGGCTTCCTGCTGCTGACCGGACTCGCGCTCCTGCTCGAGCCGGCCGCCGCGGTGTCGGCGCGCACTCTCCCGGCGGGTGCCGAGGCGACGGTCGGCGCGATCTGCGTCGGCCTCGTCGTCGCCTACGTGACCTGGAGCGCCGTGCGCCGCACGCCGCTCCGCGTCCGCGGCTTCGAGCTCCGCATCCCGCCGCTCGGGCTCACGCTCGTGCAGCTGACGCTCTCGACGCTCGATTGGGCGATCGCCGCGAGCGTGCTCTACGTCCTCCTGCCTCCCTCCCACACCCTCGGCTTCGGCCGCTTCCTCGCCGCCTTCATGCTGGCACAAGTGGCGGGGCTCGCGAGCCATCTGCCGGGCGGGCTCGGTGTCTTCGAGACCGTCATCTTGTTGGGTCTCTCGCCGTACCTCCCCGGCTCCGCGGTGCTCGGCTCGCTCGTCGTCTATCGCATCGTCTACTACGTCGTGCCGCTGCTGGCCGCCGGCGCGCTGCTCGGCGCCTACGAGCTGCTGCACCGCACGGTCGTCCGACGCGTCGGCGGGCTCTTCGGGCGCATCGTGCCCGAGATCGTGCCGCAGGCGCTCGCGGTGACGACGTTTCTCGGTGGCGTGGTGCTGCTCGCCTCGGGCGCGACGCCGGCGATCCACGCGCGACTCGGATGGCTGCAGACGTTCCTGCCGCTCCCGCTCCTCGAGCTCTCGCACTTCTTCGGCAGCCTGACCGGCGTCGGCCTCTTGCTGCTCGCACGCGGGTTGCAGCATCGCCTCGACGGCGCCTATCTCGGCACGGTGGCGTTGCTCGCCGCCGGCATCGTCTTCTCGCTCCTGAAGGGCTTCGACTACGAGGAGGCCACGCTCCTGACCGTGATGCTGGCAGCGATCCTGCCCTGTCGCGCCCACTTCTATCGCCGCGCCTCGCTCCTCGACGAGTCGTTCACCGCCGGCTGGAGCGTCGCCATCGGCCTCGTCGTCCTCGGCTCGTTCTGGCTGCTGCTGCTGTCGCATCGCCATCTCGAATACTCGCACCAGCTGTGGTGGGAGTTCGAGTTTGGAAGCAATGCGCCGCGCGCGCTCCGCGCGACGACCGCCGCGCTCGGGCTCCTCGTGGTCGTCGGCCTCGCGCGGCTGCTCCGCCCCGCCACGCCCCGTCCGCCCGAGCCGAGCGCCGACGATCTGGACCGCGCCGCCCTGGTCGCGGCGACGTCGCCGCGGACCTACGCGCGCCTCGCGCTCCTCGGCGACAAGGCCCTGCTCTTTCGCGGCGGCGCGGACGGGACGCCGCGCGCCTTCCTGATGTACGGCGTCGAAGGCCGAAGCTGGGTCGCGTTCGGCGATCCGGTCGGGCCGCCCGACGACGCGCGCGAGCTCGCGTGGCGCTTTCGCGAGCTCAGCGACCGCCACGTCGGATGGACCGTCTTCTACGAGGTCGGCTCCGACAACTTGCCCCTCTATCTCGATCTCGGGTTGAGCCTCTTGAAGCTCGGAGAGGAAGCGCGCGTCCCGTTGCCGACGTTCAGCATGGAGGGCAGCGCCCGCAAGGCGCTGCGTTACACGCACCGCCGGGTGCAGAGCCAGGGCACGAGCTTCGCGGTCGTGCCGGCGGCGGAGGTGACGCCGCTCCTGCCGGTGCTCGCGGAGGTCTCCGACGCCTGGCTCGCCGCCAAGAATACCCGCGAAAAGGGGTTCTCGCTCGGCTTCTTCTCCCCCGACTACCTACAACGGGGCCCGATCGCGGTCGCCCGCCGCGACGGTCGCATCGTCGCGTTCGCCAACGTGCTGCTCGGCGGCGAGCACGAGGAGATCTCGATCGATCTCATGCGCTACGAGCCGAGCACGGCGCCTCCGAGCGTCATGGACTATCTCTTCCTCGAGCTCATGATGTGGGGACGAGATCAGGGCTATCGCTGGCTGAGCCTCGGCATGGCGCCGTTCTCCGGCTTCGACGTGCGCACGCTAGCACCGCTGTGGAATCGTGCCGGCGCCTTCCTGTTTCGCCAGGGCGAGCACTTCTACAACTTCCAGGGCGTCCGGCAGTACAAGGACAAGTTCGACCCGGTGTGGGAGCCGCGCTATCTCGCGTCGCCGGGCGGGTTGGCGTTGCCGCGCATCCTCGCCAACGTCGCCGCGCTCGTCTCGGGGGGCCTCGCGGGCGTGGTCCGGAAGTGAGGCGTCGCGGCGCCGGCGTCGCGCTGCTGGCGTTGCTCGCGGCGTGCGCGTCGACTCGCGCCGGAGTCACGCTCGAATCGTCGGCGACGCTCGACCTCCCCGCCGAGGCTCAGCTGCCCGCCGAGTGCTGGTCGGACGATGAGCCCGTCCCCACGACGCCGTCACCAGACACGCCCGCACCGAAGGGCGACCCATACCGCTCGCCGAAGAGGCAGGCGTCGACCGAGCGCCGTAGCGGCCGTCCGTAGCGCCCGACCGGCCACCCGATCGGCAGCATCGCACACGACGGCGCGTGCTTCGGAAGCCCGAGCCACGCATCGATCTCGTGCCCGTGCGCCAGGTGCACCGTGGTCAGCGATGCACCGAGGCCGACCGCACGACACGCGAGGAGCACGTTCTGGATCGCCGGGAAGAGCGCCTGCAGCTGCGGCGCTCCGCGACGCGTCCATCCGGCGACGAAGAGCAACACCGGGACCTCGTGGAGATGATCGGCGAGATGGATCGCGGCACGCATGTTGCGGCGCGTGCTCTCGGGATAGCCCGGCTCCTCGGCCGCCGCGACGGCCGGCGCGATGTAGGCGTGGAATGCGCTCCGATAGCGCTCCGCCACGAACGCCCGCCGCGCCGGCTCCGTCACCGCGACGAAGAACCACGGCTGGCGATTACCGCCGCTCGGCGCGAACGTACCGGCCTCGCAGACTTTGTGGATGAGCGCCGCCGGTACGGGATCGTTCCGGAGCCGCCGAATCGCACGAGTCGTCCGGATGCCCTCGAGCAACGGGACGTCTTCGCCGAGCTCCGCGATCGTACGCGTCACGCGGCGCTCACCGCCGCGCGGAGGGTCGCGGGACACGTGAGCCGCACGAGCGTCCCCTCCCCTGGGGCGGAGCGAATCTCGAGACGACCGCCGAGGGCGAGCGCACGCTCCTCCATGCCGACGAGCCCGAGCGCCTCGCTGCCGCGTCGTGCCTCCGGCGCGAACCCGCGTCCGTCGTCCGCGATCGCGAGCTCGAGCCCGCTCGACCCGATCCCGAGCGTGAGGCCGATCGAGCGCGCCCCGGCATGACGCGCGGCATTCGCGAGCGCCTCCTGCGCGATCCGGTACACGCCGATCTCGGTCTCCTCGTCGAGACGGGGAATCGCGCTCGCGACGGTCGTCACGACCGTCGTACCGTTCCCGCTCATCCCCTCGGCGAGCGAGCGCAGGCTCTCTTCGAGCCCGAGATCGCGCAGCAGCATCGGGCGCAGCTCGCGCGCCACCTGTCGCACGTGCTCGCCGACCTCGCCCACGTAGCGACCGATCCGCGCGAGATCCGCCGCGAAGGCGGGTGCCTCGTCGCTCGCGCGCCGACGCAGCGATTCGACCAGGATCCCGATGCCGACCAGCTCCTGACAGACGTCGTCGTGGAGATCGAACCCGAGGCGCTTGCGCTCGTCCTCGCGGATGCTGGCCTGGTGGCGCGCCAGACGGCGGAGCCGCTCCTCGCTCCGTCGGAGCTCCTCGAGCGATGCGCGCAGGGCATCTTCCACCTCGCGGCGCTCGGTGACGTCGCGCACGATGCCGCGCGCACCGACGATGCGACCGTCGTCGTCGCGGATGGCGGACGCCACGCACTCGAGCCACCGCCGCCCGTTCGGCGCGTACACCCAGTAGAGCTGCGGCGGAACCTCCTCGCCCGCGATCAGCCGGGCACGCAGCAAGGCGGGATCGGGATTGGCCGGGTCGCGCGGCACGAGGTCGCCGGCATCGCGGCCGATGAGCGCTTGCACCGTCGTCCCGGCCGCACGCGCGAATGCCTCGTTGACGTACGTGATGCGGCCGTCCAGATCGTGGGTGAAGATGAGATCGCGCGCGTTCTCGGCGAGATCACGGTACGCCTGGTAGGCGGCGGCCAGCCGACGGCTCGCCGCCCTCGCGGCGGCGGCTTGCGCGTACTCACGCGCGAAGCTCTGCGCCAGCGCCTCGGCGACGACGAGCGCGATCCCGGCCCCGAGCAGCGTCTCGAGAAGAATGACCGTCGGATCACTGAACCGCTGGATCGAGCTCGTGGCGACCGCCACGGGCGCGATGATCACGCCGCTCACGACGAGGAGCGCCGCCGCCGGACGCCGGCCCCAGGCGAACGCCCAGGACGAGCCCATGCAGATCATCAGCACCGCGAAGACGAAGAGCTCGACGGAGCCGCCGAGCAGCGCGAAGAATCCGGCCGCCAGCACCACGAGCGCAACGCAGGCGGCGAATGCGATGCGCGGCACGCGGGGCGCGCGCGGGTCGGCACGGCACCAGACGATCGCCACCGTCAGCACCAGCAGCTGCAGTCCGATCGAGACGACGGCGAGCCGCCACGCGATGCCGCCGTGCAGTATGAGGCCCGCGCGGTGCGCGACGCCGATCCCGAGCCACACGGCCGCGAACCACGGCAGCCGCGCCGTGATGCGCTCGCGCTGCACCTCGGCCAGCGCCGCGTCACCCGACGGATCGGTCGGAGCGACGGCCGCGCTTTCGTTCGGCGGAAGCTGCATCGCGACGGACGCCGGTCCGGCGGCCTACAAGTGCGCCAGGACGGAGTCCGCGCTCGACGCGCTGAGCCCGGGGCCGGGCTCGACGAGAAGCTTCTCGACGCGACCATCGAAGACGATCATCGCGTAGCGTTGCGAGCGTTGGCCCATGCCGAACCCCGACGCGTCGAGGCCGAGGCCGACCGCGCGCGTGAAGTCGCCGTTGCCGTCGGCGAGCATGCGGACCTTGCCGCCCGCGTTGCTGCTCTTGCCCCATGCGGCCATCACGAAGGCGTCGTTCACCGAGAGACAGACGATCTCGTCGGCGCCTTTGGCGCGCAGCGCCTTCTCCTGCTCGACGAAGCCCGGCAGGTGCTTCATCGAGCACGTGGGCGTGAAGGCGCCGGGCACCGCGAACACCACCACGCGCTTGCCCCGCGACAGCTCGGTCAACGAGACCTGCGACGGCTTCCCCTCGGTCATCTCGGTGAGCTTCACGTCCGGCACCGCGTCGCCTTCTTTGATCGCCATGGCATCCTCGCTCGTCGTCGATTTTGACGCGCCGAACGCGGCGCGCTGGTTCCCCATGCCACCCCGTCCACCTGGTGGCAACCACGCTCCCCGCGCGCGCCCTTCGCCGCGCGCTACCCGCCACGGTTGACGCTGCCGGGGGTCGCCACCTAGAAAGCTCCGTCGCCGGATCGCCGGCGATCGTGATGCGGCCTCTGCACCACGTGACGAAGAAGGAGCCGACCCCCATGTCGTTGCTGAAGCTCCTCGGATGGGCGGACGCCGTGCCGCCGCCGGAGCGTCTTGCTGCCGCCATCCAAGCTCGCTTGGTGGACCTCGCGCCCGCGCGGGCGGAGTTCGTCGCGGCGTTCGCGGGGTTGCTCGTCCGCGTCGCCTACGTCGACCGCGGCATCTCGGAAGCCGAGCGCGCGGTGCTCGCGCCGCTCCTCGCCGCGAACGCGGCCCTGCCGATCGCGGAAGCCGAGGCCGTGATGGAGATCGTCACGCACCAGGCGACGACGCTCGAGGGCATCAGCTACGCCTCGCTGACCCGCGCCTTCAACGCCATCGCCACACTCGAGGAGAAGGAGCGCCTCGTCGACTGCCTGTTCGCCGTGGCCACCGCCGAGGGCTCGATCTCGCTCGTCGAGGACGAGGAGGTCCGCGCCGTCGCACGTGCCCTCCTGCTCTCGCATCAACAGCTGATCACGATCCGCAGCCGCTACAAAGAGCAGCTCGAGGTCATCCACGCCGCGCGCCAGGCGCGCGGCGGCTGACCCGCAAAATTTTCCCATGCCGCAACCCTTCAGGTTCTACGCGGCCGAGATCTCCTACTTCTCGGCCAAGGTCCGTCCCGCCCTGCGCTGCAAGGGCGTGCACTACGTCGAGCTGCTGCCCGACTATCGCGGCGTCATCCTGCCGCGAACGGGGCTCGCGTTCATTCCGATCCTGATCACGCCCGAGGACGAGACCTGGCAGGACACGAGCACGATCCTCGATCGCCTGGAAGAGCGCGTACCGACCCCGGCCCTCTATCCGACGACCCCCGTGCAGCGCGTGACGGCGTATCTCGTCGAGCTCTACGCGGACGAGTTCATGCTGCTGCCGGCGATGCATTACCGGTGGAGCTTCCCGGAGAGCGTCGCGAAGGCGCGCGCCGACTTCGCCGCGTGCTCGCCCGAGCCGGACGCCGCCACGCGCTTCGCGTCGCGCATGCAGGGCTCGCTGCCGTTTCTCGGCGTGACGCCGGCGACCGTGCCCGCGATCGAGGCGCACCTCCGCGATCTGCTCGCCGCGTTGTCGGCGCATTTCGCGGTGCACCCGTATCTCCTCGGCGACCGCATGTCCCTCGCCGACTGCGCGCTCATGGGGCCGCTCTACGCGCATCTCTACCTCGACGCCGTGCCGGGGCGGCTGCTCCGCGAGACGGCCCCCGCCGTCGGCCGTTGGATCGAACGCATGAATCGTCCCGATCCCGAGGCACCGGGGAGCTGGCTTTCCGACGACGCGCTGGCGCCGACGCTCGCGCCGATCCTGCAGCTGATCGGGCGCGACGCGGTGCCGCTGATTCTCGACGGCATGCGCGCTTTCGAGGCCTGGGCGGACGCGCAACCGCCCGAGACCATCGAGCCGCCCCGCGGCGTCGGCGGCCACGAGACCGTGCTCCGCGGCATGACCATGCAGCGCTTCACGAGCGCGTACACACCGTGGATGGTGCAACGGCCGCTCGACGCGCATCGCGCCCTCGACGACGCGGGTCGTGCCGCCGTCGGGCGCGCCCTCGCGGGCACCGGCTGCGAAACGCTCCTCGCATACGCATCGCGCCGTCGCGTCGGCAAGCGGCGCTTCACGCTGGTACTCGAGGGCACAGGAGACCGCTGATGGCCGAGGTCGAGTTCGCGACGTTCGATCAGTCGATCGCCGACATGATGGTGAAGGCGCACGCGTCGCCGGCCGGCTTGCCCGGCTATCTCGGCATTCGCTTCGACTCGCTCACGCCCGGCCGGCTCGTCGCGACGATGGACGTCCGCGCCGAGCTCTTGACGCCGCTCGGCGCGCTCCATGGCGGCGTGATGGCCGGATTCGTCGACCACACGCTCGGGTGCGTGCTCTATCCGCTCATGAAGCGTGGCCAATGGGCCGCCACGACCGAGTTCAAGCTGAACTACCTGCGGGCGGTGAAGAGCGGCGTGCTCCGCGCCGAGGCAACGGTGCTCGCGATGGGACGGCGTTCGGCGGTGGTGCGGGTCGAGGTGACCAACGACGGCGCGCTCGCATGCGTCGCGCAAGGCACGCTCCTGGTCTCGGATCCGCCAACGTCGAAATGACCGGGCGAAGCTGCTCGTCGCGCGGGCGGCGCTCGAAAGACGGGCAGCATGGCCGACCCGCGACCTCCGCCGTCGCGAGCTCGGGGCGCGGCCGGTACGTGGCATCCGCCTTGCTCGTGAAGCGACCGGGATGATCGGCCTCGTCCTCACTGCCGGCGGCGCGCGCGGCGCATATCAGGCGGGGGTACTGAAGCGGATCGGCGAGCTGCCCGCCTTCGCCGACCGCCCCTCGCCCTTTCCGATCGTGGCCGGGGCCTCCGCGGGCGCCATCAACGGCACCATGATCGCCGCCGGAAGCAGCGACTTCCGCGCCGCCACCCGACGGCTCGCCGAGCTCTGGGCCGATCTCACGGTGAACGACGTCTTCCGCACCGACCTCCTCACCCTCGGGCTTGGAGCCGCACGCTGGCTTCGGGATCTGTCGCTCGGCGGCATGCTCGGCGGCGGAAACGCACACGCGCTCCTCGACGCGAGCCCGCTCGAAGGCTTCTTGCGCCGCCATCTGCGACTCGGCGGCATCGCGGAGGCCATCGCCGGCGGACACCTCTTCGCGGTCGCGATCGCAGCGACGAGCTACCATTCCGGACGGTCGTTCATCTTCGTCCAAGGCCGACCCGGGCACCCGGTGTGGATCAAGAGCCGGCGCGTCGTCCGTCCCGTCGAGCTCGCGCTCGACCACGTGCTCGCGTCGGCAGCGATCCCGGTCGTGTTCGCGCCCGTGCCGATCCGCTCCGCGGGCACCGAGGTCTATTTCGGCGACGGCGGGCTGCGCCAAGTGACGCCGCTCAGTCCCGCCATTCGCCTCGGCGCCGAGCGGGTATTCGCGATCGGTGTCCGCTCGCAGACCGCGGCACAGCGTCTGTCGAGCGCCGAGCTCGGCCCGGTCGCGGCCGACGAGGTCCGTCGCATTCCGCCGCCCCCGCTCGCGCAGATCTGCGGCGTGTTCCTGAACGCCATCTTCCTCGACCACCTCGACACCGACATCGACCACCTGAAGCGGATGAACGAGCTCATCCACTCCTACCAAGGCCGGATCGAGACCCGCGTAGCCGACGGCGAGGGCTCCACCGTACCCGAGCCGATGCGTCTCATCACGCCGTTCACCATCGGACCGTCCGAGGATCTGGCGCTCGTCGCCGAGCGCTGCGCCCATCGCATGCCACGGCTCCTGCGCCATCTGATGGACGGCCTCGGCACGCCCGACGCGCAGAGCGCGGACCTGATGAGCTACCTCCTCTTCGACACGTCCTACACGCGCACCCTGATCGACATCGGCTACCGCGACGCGAACGCTTCGATCGACGCGCTCGAGGCCTTCCTCCGCACCGAAGCAGCGACGGCGGCTGCCTAGCGTAGGGACCCGCTGACCCGGCGAAATGCGCCACCTCGGCGCGCTTCGTGCAGATTTTACTTGTACGACCGTACGCATGGTGTGCTACGAAGCCCGCGTGCCGTGAACCAAGCCGGCGGCGGGGGACCAGTCGGCCGCCGGCCCCAATCGCAGGAGACGCAATGCGTACCCCCTTACTGCTGATGCTCGTCGCGATGCTCGGCCTCGCCGTACCGCCCGTCCCGGCGAATGCCGCCTCGCCCTTCACGCTCTTCGAGACCGGCCAGGTGCGACCTCTCGCGCAGTCGCCCGACGGCACCCGACTCTTCGCCGTCAATACTCCCGACAACCGCCTCGAGATCTTCGACGTGGCGGCCGGGGCCCTCACGAAAGTCGGATCGGCGCCGGTCGGCCTCGAGCCGATCGCCGTCGCCGCCCGCTCGAATAGCGAGGTCTGGGTCGTGAACCATCTCTCGGACAGCATCAGCATCGTCGACGTCTCGACGCCCGCGACGGCGCACGTCGTGCGGACGCTGCTCGTCGGCGACGAGCCCCGCGACATCGTCTTCGCCGGTCCGGGCGGGACGCGCGCCTTCGTCACGACCGCGCACCGCGGACAGAACACGCCGCTCCAGGCCACGATCTCGACCGTGCTGAGCACGCCCGGCATCGGGCGGGCGGACGTGTGGGTCTTCGACGCGAACGACCTCGGCACGGCGCTCGGTGGCACGCCCCTCACGATCGTCACGCTCTTCGGCGACACGCCGCGCGCGCTCGCGGTGAGCCCGGACGGGACGCGCGTCTACGCGGCCGTCTTCCACTCCGGCAACCAGACGACGACGATCACGGAGGGGCTCGTCCCGAACGGGGGCGTCAACGCCTCGGGGCCGAACGACTGCAGCGCACCGCCCGGCGGCTTGCCGCCACCGAACGCCAACTTCCAGGACATCGCCGGCCCCGAGGTCGGCCTGATCGTCAAGTTCGACGGCGCCCACTGGCGTGACGAGCTCGGCCGTTGCTGGGACGCGGCGGTGCGCTTCTCGCTCCCGGACAAGGACGTCTTCGCGATCGACGCGAGCGCGAACCCGCCGGTGCCCGTCGCCGGCCCGACCGGCGCGGTCTCGGGCGTCGGCACGATCCTCTTCAACATGGCCGTGAACCCGGTGAGCGGGAAGGTCTACGTTTCGAATCTCGAGTCGTTCAACCGCGTGCGCTTCGAGGGCGCGGGTAACTTCTCGGCGGGCTTCAAGCCCCTCGGCGAGCCGGCGTCGGTGCGCGGCCATCTCGCCGAGAGCCGCATCACCGTGCTCGACGGCGGAACGCCCAAGCTTCGGCGTCTCAACAAGCACATCGACTACTCCACTTGCTGCGCCCCGATCCCCAACGCCGAGAACGACGCCAGCATCGCCTTCCCGCTCGGCATGGCGGTTTCGAGCGACGGCGCGACGCTCTACGTCGCCGGGTTCGGCTCCAGCGAGGTCGGCGTCTACAGCACGAGCGAGCTCGAGAACGACACGTTCGTCCCGAGCAGCGACGATCAGCTCCCGGTGAGTGGCGGCGGACCGACCGGCCTCGTGCTCGACGAGGCGCGTTCGCAGCTCTACGTGTTCACGCGCTTCGACAACGCGATCTCGATCCTCGCCACCGGCACGGGTGAAGAGCTGCTGCACCTCCCCCTCTTCAACCCCGAGCCTGCGAGCGTCGTCGCCGGCCGACCCTTCCTCTACGACGCGACGGTGAGCTCGAGCCACGGCGACTCGGCGTGCGCCAGCTGTCACATCTTCGGCGACTTCGACAGCCTGGCCTGGGATCTCGGCGATCCCGACGGCACCGTGGTGCCCAACCCCGGTCCGTTCGCCGTCGGACCGTTCATCAATCCCGACTTCCACCCGATGAAGGGTCCGATGACGACCCAGAGCCTCCGCGGCATGGCGAACCACGGCCCGATGCACTGGCGCGGCGACCGCACCGGCGGCAACGAGGCCCCCACGTCGCAGCCGGACTCCGGCACCTTCGACGAGGATGCCGCGTTCAAGAAGTTCAACCCGGCCTTCCCGGGGTTGATCGGGCGGAGCGAACAGCTCACGACGACCGAGATGCAGGAGTTCACCGACTTCATCCTGCAAGTGAGCTACCCGCCGAATCCGATCCGCAACCTCGACAACTCGCTCACGAGCGCGCAGCAGGCCGGGCACGACATGTACTTCGGCGCCGTCTCCGACACCGTCTTCAACTGCAACGGCTGCCATCGCCTCGATCCGAGCGCCAATCCGGGCGTCGCCGCCCCGGGATTCTTCGGTACCGACGGGCGGTCGAGCTTCGAGGGCGAGACCCAGATTCTCAAGATCCCGCAGCTCCGCAACGTCTACCAGAAGGTCGGCATGTTCGGACTCGGAGTGCCGCAGGGCGGTGGCGCGGGCTTCACCGGCGATCAGGTGCGCGGCTTCGGCTTTCTCCACGACGGCTCCGTCGACACGCTCTTCCGCTTCCACAGCGCCAATCTCTTCACCCAGAGCCCCGAGCAACCCGGGCGGCTTCGCGAACGACACCGCGCGGCGGAACATGGACGCGTTCATGATGGCCTTCGACTCGAACCTCGCGCCGATCGTGGGCCAACAGATCACCCGCACGGCGACGAACGGCGCGACCGTCGACCCCCGGATCACGCTGCTCGAGCAGCGCGCCGACGCCGGCGAGTGCGATCTCGTCGCCAAAGGCTTCTTCGGAGGCGAGCTGCGGGGAAGCGTGTACACCGGCTCCGGCACGTTCATCACCGACCGGGGCAGCGAGCCCCCGCTCACGGACACGACGCTGCGGGAACGCGCCGCGACACCCGGACAGGAGGTCACGTTCACCTGCGTACCGCCGGGCTCCGGGATCCGCATCGCGATCGATCACGACCTCGATGGCGCGGGCGACGGCGACGAGCGCGACGCCGGCACCGATCCCGAGAACGCTGCGAGCACGCCGAGCAACGCGCCCCCGGTCTGCCAGAGCATCACGCCGGTCACCTTCAAGCGTGCACAGTTGACGGACAAGCGCGGCATCCTCTCGCTCTCGACCGAGCTCGACCTCGGCCAATACTTGCTCGACGACCTGACCATCTTCGCCGTCGATTCCGACGGCGTCATCACCAGCCGTGGTGTCCCGGGCTCGAGCGTCGAGCCGAAGAGCTCGAGGCTCTACCGCTTCCGCGCGCCGAACGGCACGCAGGGCATCAAGACCGTGACCCTGCGCGAGAAGCACGCCGGCGAGGGCATCTACAAGATCGCGCTCCGGGCGACCAACGCCTGGACACCCGGCGCCGCCAACCAGGACGCGGCGGCGACGCAGGTGACGTTCGACGTCGGCGGACGCTGCTTCCGCGGCTCCGCCACCAAAGTCGGTGACGGGTTCCACCCCCCATGAGCTCAGGGCGGCCGCGGGCCCCGCGCGCGGGACCTGCGGCCGTCACGGGACGAGCACGGCCTTGCCGACGTTTGCGCGCGCCTGCAGGAACGCGTGCGCACGCGCTGCCTCAGCGAGCGGGAACGTGGCGGCGACGGTCGGCCGCACCTGGCCGTCGCGGGCGTACGCGAGAATCTTCTCGAGGTAGACGCGCAGGCGCTCCATCTCGTCCCACAGGTGACCGAGATTGAAGCCGAGCACGCCGTGGTTCTCGTTCATCAGGCGCACCAAGCCGAAGCGCGGCATGCGCACGAGCTGCCAGAGCGCGGGCAGGATCCGACGCGACGTGCTCGGCGCCATGGACGAGACGCCGTACCCGACCAGGCGGCCGAGCGGAGCGAGGGCGCGATAGCTCCGGCGGAGGTGTGCGCCGCCGATCGGGTCGAGCACCACGTCGGCACCCTTCCCGCCCGTCACGCGCTTGGTTTCCGTGACGAAGTCCTGCGTGCGGTAGTCGATCGCGTGCGCGACGCCTGCCGCGCGAAGCGCCGCATGCTTCGCCGCCGACGCCGTGCCGATGATCTCGGCGCCGTAGATCCGGCAGAGCTGCACGGCGGCGAGCCCGACGCCGCCCCCGGCCCCGTGGATCAGCACGCGATCGCCGCGCCGGACGTTGCCGAGCACCTCGAGCATGAGGATCGCGGTGAGGTAGTTCACCGGAATCGCGGCACCCTCCTCGAACGACATGCCGGCAGGCAGCGCCGCGACCTGCACCGCCGGCACGACGACGAGCTCGGCGTACCCCCGAAAGCGCGTCGGCGCGAGCACCCGGTCGCCGATCGCGACGCCGGAGACGCCGGGGCCGATCTCGTCGACCGTGCCCGCCACCTCGTACCCCACCACGCACGGAAGCTTCGGCGCGTCGGGATAGAGTCCCATCCTGGCCATGACGTCCGCGAAATTGACGCCCGCGGCGGCGACGTGGATCCGCACCTCGCCCGGACCGGGGTGCACGTCGGGCGTCTCGCGAAGCTCCAGTACCTCGGGCCCGCCGATGCGGGGAATCCAGACCGAACGCATGCTCACCTCCTCGCCGCGCGCGCCGGCGGGAGGCGCAGGATGGCGGCCGCTTCCGCGCGTGTCGCGACGCGCCGCCCGGCCCGCTCGGCCATCGCGACGATCGCGTGCACGAGCTCGACGTTGCGCGGCGCGCCGGGTCCCACGTAGTCCTCGAGGCCGACGCGCACGTGACCGCCGCGCTCGATCGCGCTTGCCGCCAGCGTGTCGGCGACGTCGCCGCCGATCACGCCGACCATCCACGGCAGGCCGGTGCCGTCGAGCATCGCGAGGTACGCGTCCAGGCTCGCCGCCGTCGGCGGCAACCCGAACGGCAGCGCGGCGCCGCCGAAGTAGAGCTGGATCTTCGCCGGCGGGAGACGACGCTGGGCGTGAAAGGCGAGCGCCACGCGGAGGAAGCCCGGCTCGAAGATCGACACGTGCGCCGCGAGCCCGCGCGTCCGGCACACGTCGAACATGTAGTGCGCGTCCGCGAAGGTGTTCTGGTAGACGAGGTCGATCGCCATCGGCAGCCCGTCGGCGTCGAGCGGTCCGAGGCTCACCGAGCCCGGATCGACCAGTGCCAAGCGGAGGAGGCCGAGGTCCGCCAGCTCTTCGACGTGCGCATAGCGCTCCCGCACGTCGGTGTGCGGGCCGCCCCCGCCCATCGTCGGGTAGAGGATCGCGTCGGGAACGTCCGCGAGAATGGCGCTCCAGGCGTCACGATAGGGCGCGGTCGCGTGGCGACCGACGAGCAGCCCGTCGTCGCTGTGGTGGTGGACGATCACCGCGCCCGCGTCCAGGCAGGCGCGGGCATCGGCGACGATCTCGTCGACCGTGCGGGGCACGTGCGGCTGGACGCCCTTCATGGTGGCACCGTTGATCGCAGCCTCGATGACGAGCGGCAGGTCGGACGACATGGCGCGTTCCTAGTCGAAGCCCGCGCGCATTGGAACGGCGTGCGGGCCGGCCGCACTCTTCGTCTTGACTCCGTGACCGGCCGTAGGGGATCCTCGCCCGATGGTACGTCTCGGATTCGTCTCCCTCCGCCTCGTCCTCGTGCTGTTCGCCCTGGCATGGCTCCCCGGCCGCGCCGACGCCCAGATTTTCAAGGTATGCGGCGACGTCGACGACAACCACGTGGTCTCGGTGACCGACGGCGTCCAGGTGCTGCGCGCCGCGGCGGGGCTCTCCAGCGACTGCACGGACGCCATCTGCGACATCGACGTGAGCGGTGCGGTCACGGTCACCGACGGCGTCATCGTGCTCCGCAAGGCCGCCGGCCTCTCCATCACGGAGAATTGCATCCCCGACGACGGGCGGATCAATCAACAGGTGGCCTACCTGCTCCAGTTCACGGCGCCGCTCGTGACCGACGTGCTGCCGACGGTGGTACTGCGCCGGAACGAGATCGTCGACAACTCCTTCGAGTGCGACAACGGCGAGGACGGCACTTACGACGTCAGCCTCTTCGACGGGGAGCAGGACAGCTCGTTCAGCGACTGCTACTTCGACAACGCCATCGTCAACGGCGACGTCTGCAACTCCAACGACGATCCGCTGCTCTCGATCGAATTGGACGACGCGCGCAGCGACGACTCGATCACCTTCGACGGCACGGACGGCACCGCGCTGCTCGGCACCAACGTCGAGGGGGGCGTCAAGTACAGCGGGCGTCTCGACGCGTCGCCCTCGTTCAATCGCTTCGACACCACGAGCGACTTCTTGCTCGTGGTGAACAACCTCCAGGTCGGGACGGGCCGCTATCCCCTCGGCGGCTCGATCGACTACGAGTTCACGGAAGACTCCGGTGTGACGGGCGTCCGCCGCGTCCTCGTCTTCTACGACGGCTCCAACCTCGCACGCGTCGAGGTGACGTTCACGGACGGCAGCTTCAAGTACTACAAGTTCGAGCTCGCCTTTCTGAACTTCATCTAGGGAACCTCTGCACAGGTCGGGCTTTGCGTTCGCCGCCCTTCACGCGAGGACGCGCTTCGCCGCCATCAAGCGCTCGAGCTCGCGTTGGAACGCGGGCCGCGCGAGCAGGCGGGCGTACCACCCCTGCAGCGCCGGGTGCCCCTCCGCGAGCCCCGCGCCGAGGCTGGTCGCGAAGGTGATCGTCATGAAGTAGCCGATGTCGGCGACGCTCGCTTCGCCACCGCAGAGGAAGGGCTGCTCGCCGAGCCCACGCTCGAGACGGTCGTAGTGCGCGGCGATCGCCCGCTTGGCGCCGACGACGGCGGTCTCCTCGCGCCCCGCGCCGTCCGGCTTGTAGAACACCTCGCGGATGAGCTCCCAGACCGACGGAAACAGGATCTCGTCGGCCGCCGCCTCGAGCACGCGACAACGCGCCTTGCGGGCCGGATCCGCGGGATAGAGGGCGGGCGCGGGATGGCGGTCTTCGAGGTACTCGAGGATGATCGTGGAGTCGTAGATGGCGAGCTCGCCGTCGACCAGCACGGGGACCTGCTGCTTCGGATTCAGCTCGCTCACCTTCGGATGCTTCGGCTGATAGCCGGCACGGGTGAACGGCACCGACACGAGCTCGTAGTCGAGACCTTTTTCGTCGAGGGCGATGCGGACCTTTCCGGTGAAGAGGCTCAGCGGCCCCGAGTACAGCGCCATGCGCATCCCTATTTTCCTCCCGAGAGCTTGTAGGTGATCAGCGCGCGCGCAACGACCGTGTCGTCCGCGCCGCGCACCGTGACCTCGGAGACCACGATCGACCTGCCACGCTGGATCACGTCGGCGGTCGCGACGAGATCCTGGCCGCGGCCGGCGTTCAGGTAGTTGAGCGTGAGCCCGATCGTCGTCCCGCGCGACGTCGGCTCGACCGCCGGGTTCGCCCAACACGCCGCCGTCGCGGCCACGTCGACGAGCGAGGCGATCGCGCCCCCGTGCACCAGGTCGCCGATCGTGGTCATGGTCTCGCGGTACGGCAGCCGCAGCCGAACGCGATCCATCTCGACGGCCTCGGTGGTGATCCCGAGATGTCGAGCGTACGGCGAGCCCACGATGAATCCCTCGACCACACGCTGCACCTGCTCCATGCGTCCTCCTCTCGAACGCTTCGATGCTGGTCTAGCGTAGGCGCCGCATTGGTGCTTCAAGTAGTCCACTTTTTTAGGGCCTGACGAGGCCACTTGGAGGTGGCTCGTGTGGATTCGACTGGACGGCGACGGTCCCCTCTTTCGTCAGCTCTACCGTGCGCTCCGCGCCGGCATCCTCGACGGCGTCGTGCGGCCGGGAACGCGCCTGCCCGCGACCCGCACGCTCGCGTGCGAGCTCGGCCTCTCGCGGACGACCGTGCTCCTCGCCTACGAGCAGCTCGCGGCCGAGGGCTATCTCGACGGCCGCCGCGGATCGGGAAGCTACGTGCAGGCCGCGGCGACGCCGGCGAGCGCCGAGTCAGCCGCCCACCGCCTCGCGTCGCCGCTGCGAGCCCCCGCGGCTTTCGCCGCTTCGGCGCGTTCCTGATGGATCGGCGGTCGCGGCCGATCTTCAGCTCGTACGTCAGCGGCCGCCCGCGCTTGCCCTACGACTTCCGCTACGGCGCCCCGGCGATGCAGGACTTCCCGCTACGGCCTGGCAGCGCTGTCTCGGCCGGCGCGCCCGCCGCGCGTCGGCCGCCTCTACGACTACGGCCATCCGCAGGGCTCGCCGCTTTGCGCGCCGCGCTCGCCGGCTACCTCCTGCGGCGACGCGGCATCCGCTGCGACCCCGACCAGATCCAGATCGTGAGCGGCTCGCAGCAGGGCCTCGACCTCGCGGCGCGTCTCCTCCTCGCGCCGCGGCGACCGGCCGTCGTCGAAGAGCCGGGCTACGAAGGCGCCCGCCGGGCGCTCCTCGCCGCCGGGGCGCGCCTCGTGCTCGGCCCGACCGACCAGGACGGTCTCGACGTCGACGCCCTCGCACGCGACGCGCGCCGCGCCCGCCTGGCCCACGTGACCCCCGTCGCACCAGTATCCGCTCGGCGGCGTCATGCCTTACGCCCCGCCGTCATGCGCTGCTCGCCTGGGCCGCGCGCACCGGCGCGTACGTGCTCGAGGACGACTACGACGGCGAGTACCGCTTCGGCGGCCGGCCGCTCGACGCGCTGAAAGCGCTCGACGACGGCGAGCGAGTCATCTACGTCGGCACCCTCTCGAAGGTCATGTTCCCCGCCCTTCGCCTCGGATACCTCGTGCTGCCGCCGGCCCTCGTCGAGCCCTGCGCGCGTGCGAAGCTCCTCGCCGACGGCGGCAGCGCCTTTCTCGAGCAGGAGGCGCTTGCCGACTTCATCGCCAGCGGCGCATTCGAGCGCCACGTCCGCCGGTCGCGCCTGTGGAACGCGGAGCGCCGCGCCGCATTGCTGCGCGCGTTCGAGCTCGCAATTCGGCGACACCGTCTCGGTGGTCGGCGCCAACGCCGGGCTGCACGTGGTGGCGTGGTTGCGCGGCGTGTCGCATCGCCACGGCCGGGCCCTCGTCGAACGCGCCGCCGCCCACGGCGTCGGCGTCTACCCGGTGACGCCCTATTACGACACCCCGCCGCCACAGCTCGGGTTGCTGCTCGGCTATGGGGCGCTCCCGGTACGATCGATCACGACCGGCGTCGCGCGTCTGGCGGAGGCAGTCCACGCGCTCGCACCGTCGCGCTGAGGTCGGGCCCCGGTCTTTGCCTCGTTCGCGGCCGGATGGTAACGCCGCACACGATGCGTCTCGGCACGCCGCATCGAACGGCGACGAGAAGGAGAGACCACCATGGCCGATCCGATGAACATCGAGACCGTGCGCGCCCTCGCGCGCACGCACCGCAACTGGGGGCGCTGGGGCGCGACGGACGAGCTCGGCACCGTGAACTTCATCACGCCGGCCAAGGTCGCGGCGGCGGCGACGCTCGTGCGACAGGGCAAGGTCATCTCGCTCGCCATCCCGCTCGACGCCAACGGTCCCCAAACCGGCTTCGGCGGACGCGTGAATCCCCTGCACTCGATGCTTCAGGACGGCGGCGACATCGTGAACGGAGCGCAGGACTCCATCCCCGGCCTGCGCTACTGCGACGACGCGATCACGATGCCACTCCAGTGCGCGACGCAGTGGGACGCGCTCGCGCACATCTACTTCGACGGCAAGATGTACAACGACCGCGGCCCGGAGCAGGTCACCTCGAACGGCGCGCGCAGCAACGCCATCACCGCGCTCAAGGACAAGGTGGTGAGCCGCGGCATCCTCCTCGACATCCCGCGCCTGAAGCACAAACCATGGCTCGAGCCCGGGGAAGCCATCTACCCCGCCGACCTCGACGGCGCCGCCGCGATGGCGAAGATCCACGTCGAGAGCGGGGACATCGCGCTCATTCGCACCGGCCAGATGCGGCAGGTGCGCGAGCGCGGCAGCTGGGGCGATTATGCGGGCGGGCCGGCGCCCGGCTTGAGCCTCACCTGCGCCGATTGGCTCGCGGCCCACGAGATCGCCGGCTACGCCACCGACACGTGGGGGACGGAGGTCATCCCGAACGAGACTCCCGACGTGTTCCAGCCGCTCCACTGCGTCGCGATCGTCCACATGGGCATGCTCGTCGGCGAGATCTTCACGCTCGAAGCGCTCGCGGACGACTGCGCCGCGGACGGCATCTACGAGTTCTTGTTCGTGGCGCCGCCGCTTCCGATCACCGGCGCCGTCGGCTCGCCGATCAACCCGCAGGCGATCAAGTAGCCGCGCCGACGCGGATCGCTGACGGCCCCGCAGGTCGAGCCTCTCTGGCGCGCCGGGCCCCGACGTGCCAGAGGATATGCCCCATGTTTTCTTCTCGCGCCGTCACCCGCGGCATCGAGGTCGTCGTCGAGTCGAGCTACGTGCCGGACCAATCGGAGCCCGACCAGGAGCAATGGTTCTTCGCCTACCGGGTGCGCATCTCGAACCACGGTGACGACACCGTCCAGCTCGTCACGCGCCACTGGATCATCACCGATGCCGAGGGCAAGGTCGAGGAGGTGCGCGGACCAGGCGTCGTCGGCAAGCAACCGACCCTCGAGCCCGGCCAGTCGTTCGAGTACACCTCGGCGTGTCCGCTCGGCACCGCGTTCGGCACCATGCACGGGACCTACCAGATGCAGGTGCCCGGCGGTGAGGATTTCGACGCCGAGATCGCGCCCTTCACGCTCGCGGCCCCGAACGCCATCCATTGACGCACCGATGACGCCCCGAGCGACGAGGTGCTGATCGGGGCTACTGGCAGCCCGTCAGGCTCGTGATCCAATCCTCGATGAGCGCGCTGCCGTCGGGGTCGGGGACGAGCGTC
This sequence comes from uncultured delta proteobacterium, assembly GCA_963774015.1. Classification (GTDB taxonomy): domain Bacteria; phylum Desulfobacterota; class Binatia; order UTPRO1; family UTPRO1; genus UTPRO1. Next base: position 559,642 of record CAVZDH010000007.1, on the reverse strand, counting down.
GCGAGCGGCGGCATCTGACTCGAGCCGCGCATGGCTGCGCGCAGCCACAAGATCGACTCCTCGGCATGGCCGGGGCTGACGATGCGCGCGTTCGCGACCCCGAGATCCCCGGCTTGCGGAAGCGCGTCGCAGATACCGGTCGCCGCGAACGGCGTCTCGTTCCGGAGGTCGAACGCCGTCGGCGCGGCGCCGCCCGGTCGATGACAATGCGAGCAATTGGCGTGCAGATAGCTCCGCGCGCGCGCCGCGAGCGAGGCGTTCGTGTCGGCGGGATCGGGGAGAAGGGGGAGGCTCGCGGGCCGCGCCGGCAAGCACGCACCGAAGAGGCCGACGTGCTCGAAGGCGCGCAGCTGGTTGTCGCTCACGCCGTCGTAGTCGTGGACCCGATTCAGCTGTGCCGTCTGCACGCCGAGCGGAGCGCCGTTCGCTCCACCGTGACAGCGAACGCAATCCCCGCGGCTCGGAAAGTAGTGCGTGTGCGTGAGGGGCACGCCGGGCTGCTGCGGGTCGGTGACGTCGAACGTCTTCGTGGTCGCCGCGTCGAGGAGATAGGCCTCGGTTTGCGCGTCGTTCCACTGATAGGTGTAGCCGTCCCAGCCCACCGCCCGTCGCACGAGGAAGCGCGTCTCGAGCGGGCGGGTGGAAGCGGGATTGCCGCGCTCGAGCTCGAGGTCGAATTCCTTGACGAGGATCGTGCCCTCGGGAAGATCCCACGCCCCCGCGGCCGTGTAGCCGATCGCGCTGCCCGCCGGTAGTACGAGGAACCGTCGCTTGCCGGCACCATCGGCCCAGAGCGGCGATTGCACGTCGTAGGGAATGAGGCCCGGCGCCGGGTGCCGCGTCGGGACGTCGTCGAAGCAGCCGGTCGCGGAGAGCGTCAGCGGAAAGTCGCCGGCGGGCGCACCGGCGGGGCGGCGCAACCGCAAGATCTGTCCGTAGACGACGTTCGTCATGTAGACCTCGCCGTCGCGGTCCTCTCCGAAGCTCGAGATGCCGGTGCCGTAGGTCGCGAGCGGCTGAACCGTGACGTCACTGCCGTCCCAGCGCAACGCCGAAAGCTTGCCGTTGCAGTAGTCCGCGTACACGTAGGCACCGTAGAGCTCGGGCAGCGCCGTGCCGCGGTACACGAGGCCGCCGATCACCGCGCACGCCCCGTTGGAGTGGTCGTAGCTCGTCAGCGGGTGCGTCAACGTTCCGTCATCGCACCCCGAGCCCGGGTTGTAGCACGCGTCGCCCTCCAGGCGACGCCATCCGTAATTCGCGCCGCGCTCGATGACGTCGACCTCTTCCCATGCGCCCTGCCCGACGTCCCCCGCCCAGAGCGCGTGGGTCAGGCGATCGAAGCTCATGCGCCAGGGGTTGCGCATGCCGAGCGCCCAGATCTCCGGACGCGCCCCGGCGACGCCGACGAACGGATTGTCGGCCGGAACCGCGTACCCGAGCCCGGGGTCGGCGTGATCGACGTCGATGCGCAGGATCTTGCCGAGCAGCACACCCTTGTTCTGGGCCCGGTTGTCCGGGTCGCCCGCGCTCCCGCCGTCCCCGAGCGAGACGTACAGCATGCCGTCCGGCCCGAAGAGCAACTGGCCGCCGTTGTGGTTTTCGTACGGCTTCTCGATCTCCACGAGGATCTGCGCGCTCGCCGCGTCGGCGACATCCGGGTTCGCGCTCACGTGGTAGCGCGCGATCACCGTCCGGCGCGGATTGGCCGCCGAGTAGAAGACGTAGAAGTAACCGTTCGTCGCGTAATCGGGATGGAACGCGATGCTGAGCAGCCCCTCTTCGCCGGAGTAGTTGCTGAGCGACTGCACGTCGAGGAAGGTCGTGGTGCTCGTCACTGCGTCGGAGTTCGCGAATACTTTGATCTGGCCCGTCTGCTCGACGACGAAGAGGCGATTGCTGCCGTCCGGAGCGTGCGTCACCTGCACCGGCGCGCTGAACGTCAACGCCGGGAACGCGCGCTCCACTTCCAGGCTCGGGAACTGGTCGGGGCTGCCGTCGAGGTGGCAGGTGGTGGCGACCGGCCGCGTCGTGAGGCCGTACGGTGCCGCGTCGCCATCGCAGCTCGCGTTCGCCGTCGCGCTCGGCGACGGCACCGTCGTCGGGCCACCCCCCGGCGTCGGAGTGACGGTCTTGATCGGCGTGCCCGTCGGGGTCGGGCTCGGCGTACGCGTCGCGGTCCGCGTCGGCGAGACGGTCGGCACGGGGGTCGCGGTCGCGGTCGGCGTCGTGGTGACCGTGGCCGTCGGGGTCGGCGTGACGGTGGCGGTCGCGGTAGGCGTCGGCGTCCGCGTCGGCACCGGCACGAAGCCCGGGCAGAAGTACGGGAGGCGGGAGCGCCCGACACGGGCGAGCAACCCATCGCCGCGTGGGAACACGAAGGGCATTGTCCCGGCCACCTCGCACGCGGTCGTGCGAGTGATGCAGGCGCGCCACGCGCCGGCGTCGGTGAGCGCCGTGATGCCGACCTCCGCGCACGTCGGCGCGAGCGCTCCCGCGGCGGCGCCGGCAACGTCCGCAAGGACCGCGAACGGCACCTTCGCCTCGGTGCAGTCGGAGGCGAGGTCCGCCGCCGCCGGATCGACCGCGGGCGTCTTCGCGAACGCCGCCGTGCAGGTCGACGCGGCATGGGTCCAGCAGGCCTCCTCTCCCGCCGCGGGGTCGCCGCAGGCGAAGAGCGCGCCGAGACACTTCAGGTACGCGGTCCGCCAGGCGTCCTGGTCGTGCTCGGCCGCTCGCAGCATCGCGGTCGTGCACGGCGCGGCGAGCTTGCCGTCGTCCACGCTCGTGTCGCGCGGCACGACGTAGTCGGGCAGACAGCTCGTCCCGAGCGGGAGCGACGACAGCACGCCCGCGGACGCGAGCAGCGCGGCGGTGCGCGGCACCGCCGCCGCGACGGTTCGCGCGCCGGCGCAGACGTGAGCGTCGGCGAGGCAGCTCACGGCGTTGTCGACGTCGTCGACGAGCGCGGTCGTCTTGCAGCGATCGAGAACCGTCGCGAAGCCGACCGCGGCGGCAGGGAGGAGGCTGCTACCGTCGCAGCGTTTGCGGATGCTCGTCCTGAGGCTCGCCGCGAGCGTCTCTTGCTTCTGGTACGATCGGCCGCAGGCCGCGCTCGCCCGCAGGGCGCAGCCGTCGTCGCCGGGACGTCCCATGAGGCAGCGGACCAGGCTCCCGACGCATTTCCCGGCATCCCGGTCGCGTCCGGCACCGAAGCGCTTGGCGGCAGCCGCCACCGCCTTCTGACAGCGCAGGGCCGCGGCAGCCTGGGGATCCGCCGCTCTTCGTGCCAGGACCGGCCGCGCGTCCACGACGAGGAGCGCACTGACGGCGATCAGCCAGCCGAAGGTGCGACCCAGCTGCAGGCCGGAAGGAGGAGCGGTAGCCACGGCGATATCGGTAGCAGTCGAGACGGCTTCAGTAGGCCGACCGAAGCCGTCTGGTGCTACCGAGAAAACGACGCCGAAGTCAATTCACCGACGCTATGCGGCATGCTCGGGCCCGAGCGCGCCGGGGCGCGCTCGGGCCGGGCTCGTTGTCTCTACGGGTGGCAGGCGACCTTCAGGGAGTCCACGTCCACCCGCCCGTTGCTGTCCTCGGTGCGCAGGCGAATCGTCTTCCGGGTCAGGCGACCGTTGCGCAAGGGGATCGCCAGGTACGCGGTCAGGCAGCGATCCGGCGTGGCGATCGGCGTATTGTACTGAATCGTATTGAGGTGGTTGCCGAGCACCTGGTTCGGCCCCAGCGAGCGGAGGAGCGTGCTCAGCTGGCGGCCGATCGCGCCGTCGACGGCCTTCGTACTGTCCGGCTTCGGATTCTTCATCGTGATGCTCGTCACGTCCGAGGGGAAGCACGCGCTACCCTGGAGGCGCGGGTCGTTGTTGTTGATGCAGATCAGCACGTGCGCGACGCACGTGCCGTTGGTGACCCCGTCGAAGTCCGATCCGCCTCCGTCGTTGATGACGAAGCTGTTCTGCTTGAGCGCCTTCGCACTCGACGGCGCGTCGACGAAGAACTCCGTGACGCAGTCGGTGGTCGGGCTGCCGCCGCCCACGGCACAGCGGCCCGGTGCGGGATCGGTGCAGCCGGCGAGCCGCGGGTAGGTCTCGCGCGACGCCGCGTTCGCCACCACGTCGGCCGTGTAGAGGTAGGTGTCGTGGTAGCCGTTCCCGAGCCAGAGGTTCACCTGATCGCCGAAATGCGGGTGGCCGATGACACCGTCCTCACCGCCCGGGATCACGTTCTTCGCCACGATCGCACCGCTCGCCATCTCGACCACGCTGCGACGATTGGCGCCGCTGCCGAACTCCAGACTCGTCGCCGAGGTCGGCCGGAGGCCGAAGTTCGCGACGTCGACGGTGAAGCGAGCACCGTCGGCCGGCATGCCGGGCGGGAAGCCGACGGCCGGTTGCGGCGGGATGCTGTAGGCGCCGCCGCCGGTCACGACCGTCCCGTTCATGTCGCCGTCGATGAAGCTGTTGAAGATGACGTAGTGGACCTTGCCCCAGAGGTAGTCGTCGACGTTCGTGGAGTTCGCGAAGGCCGGCGCGAAGCCCGCGCCGGAAAGGAGATTCAGCGCGTCCTGGAGGCTCTTCACGAGGATGACGTCGCGCTCGTCGGCGGCCGAGAGCGACACGCTCGGGTCGTCGAAGAAGTTGATGCCGGACGCACCGACACCCGTGAACGGCACGCGCGTGAGGAGCCGGATCAGGCCGCGCAACCCTTCGGACGTCCCCTGGCGATAGCCGATGCCCGCGGCCGCGAGCTTCGCATCGAAGGTGCGGTTCATCAGGCGGCCGACCGCGACGTTGTAGATCGTGGTGGCGACGCTGTCGACGAGCTCTTGCGCCGTCGGCGTCCCCGGGTCGCCGGGCGTGTCGAAGCCGGCCGGCGTGTTGTAGGTCCAGCTCGCCAGGCGGTTGCGCGCGTCGATGATCTTGCCGTTGAGAAGGCTCGAGAGCTCGGTCGGCGCGCCGCCGAGACCCGCGTCGTCGACGGCTTCGACGAAGTAGTGCGCGAGCCGCTTGCCTTCGAGCTGATTGACGTCGGCCTGCATGCGCTCCATGTCGGCCATGGAGATGGTGCCGTCGCCCGGGGGCGTGCCCGGGGGCGTCGGAATCAGATTCAGCTCGCTCTTGATGAGCTCCGTGATGCGCGCCGCGCGGAACTCGTCGTATCCGACGCTGAGATACGGTCCCGTGCCGCTCAGGGCCTCGTTGAGAGCGTCGTTGTCGGCGGTGTTGCCGATCGGATCGTTGTTGGCGTTCACCCAGAAATGCGCCGGCGGGTTCTCGATCTGCGGCACCTCGGCCGGCGGCACGACCTCGTAGGGCACCGCTTGATCGGCCGGTTGCGGACCGGCGAGCGCCTTCCATTCATTGCCGCCCGTTCCGTCACGGATGAGCCACGGGGGATTGCCGTGCAACGTGCCCGCATCGATGTCCTCGCGGATCGGGAACTCGCCGCTCGCGAAGTACGCGATGTTGCCGTTCACGTCGGCGTAGCCCCAATTCTGCGAGCCGAAATCGAAGAGGTTCAAGCCCTGCTTGAACGTCGTGAGATCGGTCGCGGTGTTCCAGATATAGAAGGTCTCGAGCTCGCGGGTCGCATAGTTGCCGGTGAACTTGACGGTGAGCGCGGTCCCGACCTGGTTCGGCAGGAAGGGATTCCCGGCCGCGCCCGAGAACGGGATCGTCAACGTCTGCGGGAAGATCGGCCCGTGCCGCGGCACGCTGATCGCACGCGGCGGGACGAAGTTCGCGAGCAGCTTCGTCGCGTCGAAGATGCCGTTCACCTTCGCGACCGGCACCCCCGACGCGACCGCGATCACGGTGCGTTCGATCGATCCGGCGGGATCGTTGCCGTTCTCCACGTTCACCTTGACCTGGATCGGCAGCTGCACGACCGCCTCGGGATTGCCGAGGTAGTGGCTGAATAGGTTTCCGGAGGCGTCGGTCGACATTTGCTCGAGATACCAGTCGGTCACGTCCGCCGGGTTGGTCGTCGAGCCCCACGCGATGCTCTCGTTGTGACCCTGGACGACGCCGGGCGCCCCGGCGAAACCGATGCCGGTCGCGTTCAGGTTGCCGCCGCGGTCCTTCGTGTTGACGTGCAGCTCGTAGAAAGTGGCCGGGCTGCCGAGACCGAGGTGCGGATCGTTTGCGTAGATCGGGTTACCGGTGTCGGTCACCGAGCCGTCGACGGCCCACTGATTCGAACCGACCGTGCCACGGGCGCGGATCTCGCGCATGACCGGCTGCTCCATGAGCTTGGCGATGTACTCGCGCGCCTTCTTCACGGTCTCCTTGCGCGCGGCGGCGATGATGCGCTGCTGCTCCTTGGTGAGCTTCCGTCCCTTCGCGTCCGTCGCGGTCTTCGCGGGCGCGGTCTTCGCACGCACCGGCTTCGCGTCGGCGAGCATGGTCGTCTTCGGCGTGTCGACGCTCGTGAGCGGAATGGGCGCATTGCTCGCATCGGGAATGGTGAAAGCGTTCTCGGCAGGCTGTACACGCGCGAGATCCTGCGAGTACGCGGTCGTGCCGGTCGGGCCGCCGAGACCGTCGGTGATGTCCGCGAGGTCGTTGGTCGGACCGTCGTCGAAGTCGAACGAGAGCTGGAAGGCTTGCAGCTTGCCGAACGCCACCGAATCGACCGGCACCCACGGCGCAATGTGGTCGATGTGGAGGGTCGCATATTCGGGCGGGAGGTTCCCGGTCGCGTTCACGAGGTTGATGTACTCGTTCACGCCGTCGGCGTACGACTGGAGGACGCTCTGCAACGCGGGCGACAGCGCGTTGAACGAGTCGGTCGCGGCCTGACGGAAGCCGAGGGACTGGAAGAAGAGGTCCTGTGTGACGTTGCCGATGTTTCCCGGAAACGGCGGATCTTGCGCGTGCAGGAGGTCGGGACCGGTCTGGAAGTCGGGAAAGCCGAGGAGCTCGGAAACCGTCCCGCTCGGGACGCGCCGGAAGACGTCCATCTGAAACATGCGCTCGCGGGCGTGGATGTTGCCGAGCGCGAAGGCCGCGTCGTTCTGGTTCGACGCGTAGATGTGCGGGACGCCCTTCGCGTCGCGAATCACGTCGACGGGTGCGCTCAGTTGCGTGAACGTGAGCGTCTGCGCGACCGGTAGGTCGGTCACCGGATCGGCGACGGCCGAGCCGACGGCCGCCAGCGACCACGCGACGACGAGAGCGACGAGCGACGAAGCACTGCGAGCAAGCATGGGGGTCCTCCTGGCTGAGGGGCAGACGGTCTGTACGTATGGACGGCACGCGACCAGAGGTCCCGGCCGCAAGATCGCGGCATTAGACGGTGGCCACCCGCCTCGTGTCAAGAAAAAAGACACGGCACCGAGCACGTCTCGAGCACGTCTATAGACACGGCGCCCCACGCGACTCGCCCACAGCCACACCCACCGGCCAGTGCCTGCGGCCGTGGCGTGGGGTGGCGCCTCGCAAGCGAATAGATGGCACACGCGGCCACGCACATGGGGATCCTTGAACGGGATGGGCGTGCCATCTGCTGAGCTGGCGAGGCGCCACCCCACGCCACGCCCGCGCAGCGACGGGCGTGGCGCGATCCTTACGGCGCACCGGTCGCGCGCTCGCGCCGCTCGATGACTATGGCAGGGGCCATGCCGCCGGCGGCGCACATGGTCACGAGCCCGGTCCCCAGATTCCTTCGCTCGAGCTCGTCGAGGACGGTGCCGATCAGCATCGAGCCCGTCGCCGCGATAAGATGACCGAGGGCAATGGCACCGCCGTTGACGTTCACCTTCTCCGGGTCGAGGTCGAGCTCGCGGATGAATTTCCACGCGACGACGGCGAACGCTTCGTTGACCTCGACGAGGTCGATGTCGTCGAGCGTCATACCGGCTTACCGTCCGCCCGCCGTTCGCTCGTTTGGGAAGCGCGACCCCGCACGCTTCCCGACTTCGCGACGTTCCGGGCTCGGGATCCCGCCTGATCCCGGATTGCCATATGGCAAGCGAGTTGCTTCTCATGGCCATATGGACGACAGACCAACGCAGATCACCTTCCGGGACGTGCCGCCCTCGGCGGCCGTCGAGGCACGGATCCACGACGAAGCCGATGCGCTGCACCATTACTACGATCGCATCCAACGTTGCCGCGTCGTGGTGGAAATGCCGCATCGCCACCATCACCAAGGGCGCCTGTACGCCATCCGCGTCGATCTCACGGTCCCCGGCCGCGAGCTCGTGATCGGACACGACCCCTCGCAGGACCATGCACACGAGGACGTGTACGTGGCGATCCGCGACGCGTTCGAGGCGGCAAAACGTCAGCTCCAGGACTACGTCCGGCGCGAGCGCGAGCGACCCGCGCCCGACTCATCCGCGTCCGAGGGTCGCGTCGGCCGGCTCTTCCGCGAGCGCGGGTACGGCTTCATCGAGACCCTGGACGGCCGGGAAGTGTATTTCCACCGCAATAGCGTGCTCGACGACGGCTTCGAGCGGCTCGAAGCCGGCGCGCACGTACACTTCGCCGAGGAGCTCGGCGAGAAGGGGCCCCAGGCGAGCACCGTCCGGTTGCGCCATCCGCACGGGACGCATCGCCACGGCGGCACGACGACGCCGTGACCGACCGTTGCTCCGAGCGCGCCGACATGGTCGAGCGCCAACTGATCGCGCGCGGGATCCATGACGAGCGGGTGCTCGCCGCCATGCGCGACGTTCCGCGCGAGGCGTTCATCGCGGGCGAGCTCGCCGAGTTCGCCTACGAGGACGCGCCGCTTCCGATCGAAGCGGCGCAGACGATCTCCCAGCCCTACATCGTGGCGGTGATGACCGCGGCCCTCGAGCTCCGGCCTCACGAGCGTGCGCTCGAGGTCGGGACGGGATCCGGGTACGCCGCGGCGGTCCTCTCGCGGGTCGCCGCCGAGGTCTACACCATCGAGCGCCACCAGGAGCTCGCCGAGGCCGCCGAACGCCGCCTGCGCTCCCTCGGCTTCTCGAACGTCCACGTTCGCCACGGCGACGGCACGCTCGGATGGCCCGAGCACGCGCCTTACGACGCGATCGTCGTCGCCGCGGGCGGTCCCGACGTTCCCGAAGCGCTGCTGGCGCAGCTTACGGTCGGCGGTCGTCTGGTCATCCCGATCGGCGACACGCCACGCGAGCAGCATCTCGTCCGCGTCCGGCGCCACGGCCCGAGCGACTATCGCCGCGAGGAGCTCGGCGCGGTCCGTTTCGTCCCGTTGATCGGAGCCGCGGGATGGCCGGCGGCGCCGAACGACGTGCAGGTGACCGCCCGCAGCGGTCGCCCGACGCTCGTCGCCACCCTCGTTCGCGAAGTGGCCGAGCCGATCGTGGACATCGAGGATGCCGGCGTCGACGCGATGCTCGAGCGCATCGGCGACGCCAAGGTGGTGCTCCTCGGCGAGGCGACGCACGGAACGTCCGAGTTCTATCGCATGCGGGCGAACCTCACCCGGCAGTTGATCCTACGACGCGGCTTCAGTGTGCTTGCGGTCGAGGCCGACTGGCCGGACGCGGCGCGCGTCGATCATCACATCCGCGGGCTCCCGGGACCGCCTGCCCCCGAACCGGCCTTCACGCGCTTTCCGACGTGGATGTGGCGCAACCGCGAGGTCGCGGAGCTCGTGGGGTGGCTCCGCGTCTACAATGACGCGGCCGCGCCCGAGCGGCGCGTCGCGTTCCACGGCCTCGACCTCTACAGCCTCTACACCTCGATTGCGGCCGTGCTCCGCTACCTCGACGACGTGGATCCCGCGGCCGCCCGCACGGCGCGCCTCCGCTACGGGTGCCTCACCCCGTGGCAAGGCGATCCCGCGGCGTACGGCCGCGCGGTCGTCACGCAGGGATACCGCGACTGCGAGGCCCAGGTGGTCGCGATGCTGAGCGATCTCCTCGAGAAGCGTCTCGCCTACCAGCACCGCGACGGCGAACGCTTCCTCGACGCGCTCCAGAACGCGCGCGTCGTCGCCAACGCCGAACGCTATTATCGCGCGATGTACTACGGCTCCCGCGCGTCCTGGAACCTTCGCGACCAGCACATGTTCGAGACGCTCCAGCTCGCGCTCGCCTTCCGCGGCCCCGCCACCAAAGCCGTCGTGTGGGAGCACAACTCCCATGTCGGGAACGCCGCGGCGACCGAGATGGGAAGCCGCGGCGAGCTGAACGTCGGCCAATTGGCCCGGCAGACCTTCGGCGACCAGGCGTACCTCGTCGGGTTCGGGACCGATCACGGTACGGTCGCGGCGGCGAGCGAGTGGGACGGCCCGATGGAGGTGAAGCGCGTGCGCCCGTCCCACGCGGAAAGCTACGAGCGCGTTTGCCACGACGCGGGCGTCCCGGCGTTCACGCTCGCCCTTCGTCATCCGCGCCGGGATGCCGTCCGCGACGAGCTCTCGGGCGCACGCCTCGAGCGCGCGATCGGCGTGATCTACCGGCCCGAGACCGAGCTCGCGAGCCACTACTTCCAGGCGGTCCTGCCGGCGCAGTTCGACGAGTACGTCTGGTTCGACGAGACGCGGGCGATCACGCCCCTCGCGCACGCCGAGGTCCGCGGCATGCCCGAGACGTATCCGTTCGGACTCTGACGGATTCCGATCGCTGCGAAGTACGCGCCGGTTCTTCGCGAAGTCGCGAAACGCCCGTCGGCTATCCGCGTGCTCCGGAGCTCCGACGCTTGGCCGGCGGTTTGCTGTCGTTTTTCTTCATGCGGGACTTCGACGCGATCGTGATCGGTTCCGGATCGGGCGGCCTGACCGCGGCCCTCGCCTCGGCACGGCACGGAAAGAGGCTCGGAACGCCCCTCACCAATCGTCGCCTGCTCGCGGCGACGCGCGGCGGGATCTACGGCATCGAGAAGACCGTGCGCAACCTCGGACCGTTCGCGTTTCCGATCCGCACCCACCTGGACGGTTTGTACCAATGCGGCGCGAGCACCGTGGCGCCCGGAATCCTCGGCGTCACCACGTCGGGCGTGCTCGCCGCGGCCGCGGTGCTCGGCGTCGAGCGCGACGAGCTGCTCGATCCGACCGGTCAGACGCTTCGCGTCTACCAGGCCGAGGATCCGACGGCGTGGCCAACCGCGCACCGCACCCGGCCGGCCGTATGAACGCGCACCGCATGCCTTCGATCGTCACGCTGACGATGAATCCCGCCGTGGACGTCAGCACGACGGTGCCGCACGTCCTGCCGGATCGGAAGCTGCGCTGCGAGGCACCCTGCTACGAGCCGGGCGGCGGTGGCATCAACGTCGCGCGTGCGCTCCGCCGGCTGGGGGTGGAATCCGAGGCCTGGTTTCCCGCGGGCGGCGCGGGCGGCGAGCTCTTGCAGCATCTGCTGGAGACCGAGGGCGTTCGCCAGAGCCCGCTCCCGGTACGCGGCTGGACCCGCGAGAACCTGAACGTCCTGGAGCACCTGAGCGGTCGGCAATTTCGTTTCTGCATGCCGGGAGCGACCCTCGACGCGAAGGAATGGCCGGTCTTCCTCGAACGCCTCGGCGCCCTGTCGCCTGCGCCGGACTTCGTCGTCGCGAGCGGCAGCCTGCCACCGGGCGTGCCGACGGACTTTTATGCACGGCTCGCCGCGTGCATCCGAGAGCTCGGGAGTCGGCTCGTCCTCGATACGTCCGGCGAGGCGCTGGTTCGGGCCGTCGAAGCGGGGGTGTACCTCCTGAAGCCGAGTCTCGCCGAGTTCCGCGCGCTCACCGGCAGCGCGGACGACGACGAGTCCGCACTCATCGCGCACGCCGTCGAGGTCGTGAGCACTCGCAAGTGGTGCGAGGTGCTGCTGCTCTCGCTCGGGCCCGCGGGCGCCTTGCTCGTCACCGCCCACGAGCGGCGACGATTCTCGGCGCCGTCGGTGCCGATCGCGAGCAGCGTCGGCGCCGGCGACAGCATGGTGGCCGGAATGCTCGCCGCCCTCGGCCGCGGGCGCTCGCTTGTCGAGGCGGCGCGCTTCGCCGTCGCCGCGGGCGCAGCGGCCGTGATGAATCCCGGGACCGAGCTGTGTCATCGTCGCGACGCGGAGCGATTGTACGATCAGGTCGCGACCGTGGAGGTCTAGACGATGGATTTCGAGCATTCCGAGCGCGCCCGCGATTACATGGCGCACGTCGAGCGCTTCGTCCGAGAGCGCGTGGTTCCGAACGAGCAGACCTACCTGGACCAGCTCGCGCACACCGACGACTGGCGGCGTTGGCGCATCCCGCCGGTACTGGAGGATCTCAAGCGCGACGCCAAGGCCGCCGGCCTCTGGAATCTGTTCCTGCCCGAGTCGGAGCTCGGCGCCGGGCTCGACAATCGCGACTACGCGCCGCTCGCCGAGATCATGGGCCGGAGCTTCATCGCGCCGGAAGTCTTCAACTGCAGCGCGCCCGACACCGGGAACGCCGAGGTGCTCGTGCGCTACGGCAGCGCCGAGCAGAAGGAACGCTGGCTGACGCCGCTCCTCGACGGCCGCATCCGGTCGGGCTTTGCGATGACCGAGCCGGCCGTCGCCTCGAGCGACGCCACCAACATGAAGGCGACCTGCGAGATCGACGGCGACGAGATCGTCCTGAACGGACAGAAATGGTGGACGAGCGGTGCCGGTGACCCGCGCTGCGCCTTCCTCGTCTTCATGGGCGTCACCGACCCGCACGCCGAGCGCCATCAGCGCCATTCGATGGTGCTCGTACCGATGGACACGCCGGGCATCCGCATCGTGCGCATGCTCCCCGTCTTCGGCCATCTCGACGAGCCGCACGGCCACGGCGAGATCGTCTTCGACGACGTGCGCGTGCCGGCCGCCAACTTCGTCGCCGGGCCGGGCCGGGGCTTCGAGATCGCGCAGGGACGCCTCGGACCCGGCCGTATCCATCACTGCATGCGCGCGATCGGCGCCGCCGAGCGCGCGCTGCAACGCCTCTGCGAGCGCGCCGTCGGACGCGTCGCATTCGGGAAGCCGCTGGCGAACCTCGGAGGTAACCGCGACGTCATCGCCAACTGCCGGATGGCGATCGACCAGGCACGCCTCCTCACGCTGCACGCGGCCTGGGCGCTCGACCGGCACGGTACCTTCGGCGCGCTCATCGACGTGTCGGCGATCAAGGTCATCGCGCCGAACGTCCTGCAGACGGTCGTGGACGCGGCCATCCAGATCCACGGCGGCGAGGGCGTGGCCGATCCGGAGCTGTCGCGTCTCATGGGCATGGCGCGCGCGCTGCGGCTCGCCGACGGGCCCGACGAGGTGCACCGCGGCATGGTCGCGCGGCTGGAGCTCACGAAGTACGCGTAGCACGCGGACGACGGGGCCCTGGACCGGTCGACGACGATCGCGGACAATCACCCGGATGCGCGCCCACGGCCGGTGGCTCGTCCTGTTCTCGATCGTCGCCGCATTCGCCGGCTGCCGGCATCCCGCAGTCATGGTGCACGACAGCGGCGAATGGGGCGGCTACGACGTCGTACTGCCGCGCGGGGAAGCGCAGGCGCTCGCGTTCCTGCTCTCGCCCGCGTCGGGCATCGGCGCCGACGATCGGGCTGCCGCCGCCGCGCTCACGCACCTCGGGGTCGCCGTCGCCATCGTCGATACCCGCATCTACCTCGAGCGGATGGGACACGCCGGCACCACGTGCCTCGAGGTGCCGGGGCCGTTCCTGTGGACGAGCCACATGCTCGAGAAAGAGCTCGGCTTTCCCGCCTACCGGGCACCGTACCTCGTCGGCAGGGGTGCCGGGGGGTTGCTCGCGTACGCGGCCCTCGCGCAATCCCCGGCGCGCGCCATCGCCGGCGGCGCGAGCGTGGATCTCGACGACCGCGTGCTCCCGATCGCGCGACCGCTCTGCGGACTCCGCACCAACCCGACGCACGGGGGCCGGCGACTCGGCATGTACCGCCTCGGCGCCGAGTGGGAGCTCGCAGGCACGCGTCGTCTGGCGTCCGCCGTGCGCAGCTGGGGCGCGGCCGTGTCGGCGCGCAACCGCCACGCCGCCGGCGTCACCCCCGCCATCCACGCCTATCCCACGCTCGTTCCCGATGTCGTCGGTCCGATGCTGTCACGCGCTGCGAGCACGGCGGCGAGCGCCGACGCGATGCCCGTGGTCGAGGTGAAGTCGGTGAGCGCCCACGGCGTGCTCGCCGTGATCTTCTCGGGCGACGGGGGCTGGCGTGACATCGACAAGAGCGTCGGCGGCTACCTCGCGGAGCACGGGCTCGCGGTGCTCGGCGTCGACGCGCTCAGCTACTTCTGGGAGAAGCGCACGCCCGACCAGGTCGGCGCCGACACGGCGGCGATGCTGCGGGAGTACTTGCGAACATGGCGCCAGCGACACGTCGCGCTCGTCGGCTACTCGTTCGGGGCCGACATCCTGCCGTTCGTGTACACGCGCCTGCCGCCGGACCTCCAGAAACACGTCGTGCTGGTGAGTCTCCTCGCACCGGGCCGGGCGATCGACTTCGAGGTCCATGTCACCAACTGGCTCGGCGGCGGCCCGGACGCGGACGCCCTCGCGATCCCGCCCGAGCTGGCACGCGTCCCGGACGAGAAGGTCCAGTGCATCTACGGCGACGACGAGGCCGACGAGTCGCTCTGTACCGACGCGTCGGTGCCGGCCGCGACGGTCGTTCATCGCCCCGGCGATCATCACTTCGACGGCGACTACGAAGGGCTCGGCGCGGTGGTGCTCGACGGCATTCTGCGACGGGTCCCGCACACGCCCGCGCGCTGAGGCCGCGATCCCGCCGCAGGAAACCAAGACTCATCGGGCTTTCCTAGCCTCGATGTGACAGAAATTTCACGGTGAAAACCGCTCGCGCTCGCACCAGAGCACGCCATCCGTGGCCGTGCTCGCGCACCGCAATGCTCACATACCATGACGGTATGCTCCGCGTGCGCCGCGCTGCGCTCGACCACGGCTGACGCACTCCGGCGCGTGTTCCCTCGCGAAACTTCTGTCACATCGAGGCTAGTCGGAGTGCGCCGGGGCTTCACCGAGCGCGAGACGCGCAAACGCGCGCACCGCCGGGTTGTCGTGCGCCTTGGCGATCGACGTCAACAGCACGGCGCCCTGCTTGCCGGCGTGCGCCAGTCCGAGCACCGCTGCAAGGGCGGCGCGCTCGCTGCCGTCGTCGACCACCGCGGACAGGGGCCCGACCGCCGCGTCCCCGAGGGCGCCGATGCTCTCGGCGATACCGCTGCGCACGCCGGCGTCGGGGTCGTCGAGCAAGCCGATGACGTCGGCGATGGCGTGCGTGCCCTCCGCGGTCTCCCCATCTCTCCGACGCGCTACCAGCAGGCGTCCGGCCGCGAGTCGCACCGTCGGCGCAACGTCCGAGCGCACGAGCGTCACGAGGCGTTCCCGCGGGAGATCGTCACGCCCGATCTCGATGCCGACGACGCGCACGTCCGGGTCGGCATCGACGAGCAGGCGGGCACACGCGTCTGCCGGAAGGCCGTCGGGAAGCGCGGCCAGCGCGCGATAGGCGTCGGCGCGGATCGGTGAGCCGGGCTCGGTGAGCGCGAGCGCCGTTGCACGGGTTCCGGGCAGGCGATCGCGGGCGGCGAGCCCGAGCGCCGCGCGCCGCAGCGACGGCTCGCGCTCGGGGCTCTCGGCGGCGGCGAGTAGCGACGCCGCGCCCTCGCTGCCGAGGAGCTCGGGCTTGGCCGTCTGCTGCTCCAACATCGTCAGCGCCTCGCGCGCGACGGCCGGATCACCGCCGCGGACGAGCTCGGCGAGGCGCTCGGCACCGGGTGTCCCGTCGCGGGCCTCCGGCGCCATCGCGAGATAGTGCCCGAGCGCATCGAGCGTGACGCCGTCGGGACGCGGGAGAAATGCGTCGCCGCCGGAGGCGACCACCAGCACCGGCTGATCCCGTGCACCGGCGGGAAAGCGCCGGCGCCAGAGACTCTGCGTCGGCAGCGCATCGAGGACGACGAGGACGCGTTGCCCATCCGCGAAACGCACCTCCCGTGCGGCGGAGAGCTCCTCCCACGCGATCGTGATGGTCTCGCCGAGCCGCACGTCGCCCAGCAGCACGTCGTCGACGTGCAGCTGGGCGCGCCATCCGTGCGCATCGACGCCTTGGGGCGCCGACACGACGCCGGCGACGACAGCCTGTGCGCGACCGGCCGCGGCGAGGATCGCGCCGCCCCCCGTCGCGGCGGGACGCCGGCGTGCCGGCAGCGCGGGCACGGACGTCGCCACGGCGCGCGGCGGTGCCACGACGGACGCCGCCGCCCGTGCGGGCACCGCGGCCGAGCGCGGCACGGGGGTCGGCGCCGCGTCCCGGCTGGGCCGGCGCCAGGTCACGACCGCGACGGCGGCGGCGATGCCGAGCACCACCGCCGCCGCCGCGGTCGCGGCCTTCACGGTGCCAGCGGCGCGTCGAATCCCGGGTTCCCGTCGACGTCGGCGTAGAGCGCGTTGGTGAATCCGAGCGCCGTCACGCCGCTCTCGCCGAGGTTCCCGTCGGTGAGATTCGCGAGCGTCGTGTTGCTGCCGTGCGCGAGATCGGCCGGATGCACCGGGAACATCGGACGCGACACGCCGTCGGTGCCCTTCACGACGACCACGAACCACGTGTCCTGCGTCATGTTCGTGAACGGGATCGCGACATGGGCCTCGCGGCGCGAGCCCCCCGGAACGCTCGGGTGCACGTTGGTCTGCGTGATCGTGAAGTCGGTGCCGGCGATCAGTGTCATCGTCGGCGTCGCGCTGAAGAGCTCGGGCGCCGGGCTCGTCGGCGACGGGATGGTCGACGCGTTTGCATAGACGCGGATCGTGTCGAACGGCGCCCACAGCGGCGCCTGCACGTCGACGTGCACCACCAGCCCCGCGACCGGATTGCCCACCGTGAGGAGCGTGCTGCCGGCGAGCGTCAGGTCGGCGACGTTCGACGGGTTCGGTCGCGTCGACGAGCCGCGTCTGCACGTAGAGCCCCTGCCCGCCGACCGCCTTCCCGGCGCGGATCGACTGCGTCATCTCCGCGGGCGAGATGCTCGGCGGATCGTCGGTCGACGACGCGGCCCAGGTGCGACCACCGGCGGTCTCGAGGTTGGCGAACGCGTGGGTGTCCGTGTCCGTGATCGCGGTCGTGATCAGCCCCTGATTCAAGTGGTTGAACCAGATGCCGATGCGCTCGTCGAGGAACTGCGACTGGTGCTTCCGGTTGTGGCCGTTCCAGAGCTCGAGCGCCTCGAAGTGGTGGAAGAGGTTGCCGCTCGCGGGATCCATGCGGAAGTTGAGGAGCTCGGCCGGGGTCATGAACGACTGCGGCGGCACGAACGAGGTATCGATGTGCATCGGCACGAAATGCGAGTCGATGTGGTTGATCTGGATGAGCGTATCGGGCGTGGACGTCGGGCCCGTCGTCGCGAGCGTCGCGATCTGGGCCGGCGTCAGGATGTAGCTTCCGTGCGACGTGAAGTCCTCACCCGGGGGTGCGGCACCACCCCAGTCGGTCGAGCCGCCCGACGGACGCGTCGGGTCCACGAGCAGCGGGTAGGCGTTGTAGTGGCCCGTGTCCCAGGTCGTGATCTCCTCGCCGATCGTCGCCGTGACGAACGGCGTGAAGCCGAGCGCGTCGATGCGCGGCAGGAGGTCGGTGTGATGGTGGTGGTCGGTCATGATGATGTTGTCGACGCCCTCTCCCGCGAATTGCTGCACGCGGTCCTTGCCGCCCACTCGCGAATCCGCGCTGAAGATGCCGTGCACGTGGTGGTCGGACGAGATGAAGCCGGTCGTGTCGAGGACGCGGCCGATCTGCGCCGCGACGTTCGTCGTGACGCCGCCCGTCACCGTGAGCGCCTGCTCGAAGAGCGAGTACTCCGCTCCGCGCGAAACGTAGAGCCGGTACGTGCCCGGCTCCATGTCGAAGTCCACCGCGCCCGCGGCGTTGGTGTAGAGAGCGCGCGCGATGCCGAAGGGGAACTTGTCGCTCTGGTCGAGGAAGAGCCCAGTTTCGGCGCTGAACACCGGATCCGGCGACGGGTCGAACCCGACGACGCTCACGCGTGCCGGCACCGGGTCGCTGTTCTCGTCGACGACCGTCACGCTCACGTGCCCGGGCGCCGGCAAGTCGAAGTTCTGCACCTTCGGGGTCGTCTGGCTGATCGAGACCGTGTGCACCGGCGGCGTCGACGCGCCGCCCTCGTACAGCGTGCCCTCTCGCCACGCGACCAGGCCGTTGGTACCGGCCGGGATGGTGCCATGGTAGCAGCCGTCGGCCCCGGTCACCCACGTCGAGCGGACGCGGGTGATCGCGCCCGCGCTCACGGCCCCGGCGGTCACGCGCGCACCGGGCGCCGGGACGCCGTTCACCGTCACGCATCCGGAAATCTCACCCGAGTTCATCCCCTTCAAGAGGTTCTCGAGTGTGACCATGTTGCCGCCGCTGCCGTCCCCAACGCCGAAGTAGCGCGTGTATGATTTGCTGCCGCCGGCCGGGATGTGGAAAACCGGATCTTGCGACAGGATGGCGGACAGCACCGACTGGCTGTGCAGCAAGTAGGTGACCCCGCTCGTCGAGAAGTAGCCGGTCTTCTCGTTCGAGTCGGGGATCGGAATGGTGGTGATGCCGTAGTCGACGCCCGTCGCCTCGCCGTAGCCGAAGTAGCTGAGGACGCCCATGTCGTCGCCGAGGAGCCGTACACCGATGCCCTCGTCGCCGCTCCCCCACTGCTCGAGCTCGCCCGAGGCGTTCACGTAGTCGCCGGCGAAGACGCCGAGCGTGGACGGCTCGTTGTTGTAGATCGTGGTCACGAGCTTCAGGTAGGTGGCGTCGGGCTCGAGGATGTACTCGGTGCAGCCATCGACGTCTTGGTCGTTGTCGTTCGCCGTCGCCGGGAAGTCGAGACCGGCGCCCTCGATGATGGTCGACGGGTTTATGAAGTCGAGGATGTCGTCGGGACCGCAGGTGCGGACGACGGCGGCGCCGCCGTCGCTGCCGTCGTTCACGATTTCGAGCGACGTGGCATTGATGACGGTCTCGATGTTGATCGCGGGCTGCATCTCGAGAAAGTTGTCGAGGCCGGGGTGACCGACGAGCTCGACGTCGATCAGGTTCCCGCCGAAGGCGCCGACGCTCCACATGTCGCGAACGCCCGGCTTCTGGATGATGAAGCGCGCGACGCCGTTCTCGAGCATAGTGTCGCCGACCTGCCCGGTCGCGAGCGGCCCGGTGATGAGCTCGGCCGGGTTCATGATCTCGTGGGCGTTCGCGAAGCCGACGCAGGAGTCGTCGGCCGCGCCGTCGTCGAAGGCGTCGCAATCGAAGCCGAGCCCGGTCGCACCGCGCACCGCGCGGCAGAACCGGCAGCGCACCGCGCCGACCGCGCAGGCCTCGAGCTGCGCCGCGGTCGTCGACGTCGAGGGCAGGCAACGGCCGTGGAACATCCGGATCAACGCCTCGCTCGTGGCGCCGCACGTCTTGCCCATCGCGTTCGTCATCGCGAGAGCGCTCTTCGCGATCTTCCCCTTCGCGTCCGCGGTGAGCGCGCCTTCGATCGCGTTCTCCAGCTCCGCCGCCGACGTGACCGCCGGACCGCTCTTGCCCGCGAGCGCGCTCTTGGCGGCCTGCCCGAGCTCCTTCCACAGCGTGTCGTACAGCTTGTCGGCGCCCTTCACGGCCGCCGGCTGGCAGCCGACCGCCGCCTTGTCGTCGTAGCCCGGCTTCGTGATCACCACGGACTGGAGGTTCGGCCCGAACGCGTCGCGGAGCACGGCGCGGCTTTGCGAGCTCGCCGCACCGCCGATCTGATCGGCGCTGCCCGCTCCGAAGCTCGGCGACTCCGTGGCGCACGTGCTGGCCTCCGTGGCGGCGATGCCCGCGGCGGCTTTGGCGACGGTGCCCTTCGTATCGTTGGTGATGCAGGCGTCGGTCGTTTGCTCCTGACCCGGGTTTCCCAGCTGTGCGACGGCGAGCCCTTGGCGCGCCTTCACGCACTTCTCGTTCACCTTCCCCTGCGCCTGCCCGACCTTCGCGGCGCGCTTGTAGAGGGCGTTCAGGCACTTCTGCTGGCCGCTCGTCTGTGCCTGCGCACGAGCGTCGGTGGCGCTCAGGGCAAGCGCGACCAGGGCCGCAGCGACGGCGAGCGCGGACGTACGACGTACGTGCCGATGGTGGCGAACGGGGATAGTCGACATCGGGTGCTCCTTGCTTTCGGGAGATTGGGACGTCGTCCGGTGGGACCCCGGCCCTCGGGTGGCGCGGCATTAGACCCGAACCCCCATGACGGGGTCAATGAAAAAATGGCCGGGCCCCGGGCGCCCCATCGTGCGCCGGCTCGATCACCACGTTGCCGGACGTCGTCACCTGCGTCGACTGCGTGGCCGCCTTTGCAGGGACCTGCGGCGCACGCGCCGCCGCGGCCCCGCTCGCCTCGTATCCCGCGAGCTGCCATCAGTAAGCAGGTCCGGCGAGCGACGGAGTTTTTCGTTTGGTCCGTCTAATCGGTGTCGACTGCAGCGGGACATGGTGTCCCGCCATCGACCTAAGGAGACCAAACGATGAGGACGATGCGTAGGAAAATCCCGGTCGCGTTGGTGGCGGCCGTCGTGACGAGTTGGACGGTGGGCTGCTGCAGCTGCAATGGAAGCTCGACGCCGCATCCGAAGAGCTCGGAAAGATGCTCGCGGACGACCATGTCGACGAGGCCAAGGTATCGGCCAAGCTCGACGAGGTGACCGCGATCGAGCGCGACGTGAAAAAGGTCAATTTTCTCCTGCTGGTGCGCGTCAAGAACCAGCTCGACCCCGAGCAGCAGGTGAAGATCAGAAAGTATCGGCCCGGGGGGATGCTTCGCGGCGAGGGCCCACGGGAGCCGCCGGCGCCCGACTGACGGCAGCGGCCGGGTCGCGCACCCACCCGCGGATCGCTCGCTTCCGCCGTCGATGATGATACCTTCGTCGGCAGGAGACGTTCCCCATGTTCGGTATCGGCTTCCCGGAGCTCATCGTGATTCTCGTCGTGGCCTTGGTGATCTTCGGCCCGAGCAGATTGCCGGAGATCGGGAGCTCGCTCGGGGAGGGCATTCGCGACTTCCGCCGAGCCTTCGAGGGCCACGACGACGCGAAGAGCGAGGCGAAACCCGTGGAGGACGCGGAGACGCGCAAGGACACGGACACCACGCCTCCGCCCGCCTAGGGAAGCGGCCTCTCGCCGGCTGCCAAGCGTGGAAGGCGCCGCCGCGCCGAAGCGCTACACCGTCGCGATCAGCTTTCCGAGCCGCTCGAGGCCCTGCGTAATGCCATCCGGATCGAACGCCGGCGGCGGTACCATGAACCGCGACACGCCGAGATCCTGCAGTCGTTTCACTCCGTCGGCGTCGGGAACCGCGCGTCCGGACGTCACCTCGATCGTCGCCGGATCGCGACCGAGCTTCCGGCATTCGTCGCGCATGATCCCGAGCAGCCGGACGAGCGCGTCTTCCTCGGCGACACCCGGGAAGAAGCCGTCCCCGTAGCGCGCCGCGCGCCGCGCCGCGAGCTCCGTATGACCGCCGACGACGATCGGAACGCCCGGTTTCTGCACCGGCTTGGGATGCGACTCGAGCTTCTCCCAACGGTAGAACTTGCCGTGAAACGGCTCGGCGTCGTCCTTCCAGAGTGAGCGAATGGCGCGTACCGCTTCCGCCGTGCGCGCCGCGCGCTCGGCGAACGGCACCCCGAGGGCTTGGAACTCCTCCTCGAGCCAGCCGACACCGATGCCGAAGATCACCCGGCCGCGCGAGAGCACGTCGAGCGTCGCCACCTCCTTCGCCACGTAGAGCGGGTGACGCTGCGGCAGGATCACGATGCCGGTCGCGAGCCGCAACGTCTTGGTCACCGCCGCCGCGTAAGCGAGCGCGACCAGCGGGTCGGGGATCGGCATCTGATCGGGGGCCGGGATCTTCCCGGAAGGATCGTACGGGTAGGCCGATTTGTAGCCGACCGGAATGGCCACGTGCTCGACGGTCCAGATCGACTCGATGCCGACCCGCTCCGCGGTCTGCGCCAGATGCGTCAACATTTCGGGGAACGCGAACGGGCCGGCATTGGCGTACATGAGTCCGAATTTCATGGCGCCCTGCTACTACGCGCACGAGCCCGATGGAACGCCGGACCGCCCGCACCACCCGCGATGGGCTACTCCACGGCCACGAGCTTCACGCGCACCTCGCGGTGACGACTCTCCCGAACGACGTCGAGCGTGACCGTCGTGTCGACGCCGGCCTGTTCGAACGCGTCGAGCAGGTCGTCGCCCGAGCCGACCTTCTTACCGTCCACCGCCACGATCCGATCGCCGAGGGCGATGCGCCCGTTCGGGTTCGTGGCGAGCCCGGTCAAGCCTGCGGCCGCGGCCGGGCTTCCGCGTTGCACGCCGTAGATGAGCACGCCGTCGAGCCCGAGCTTCTCGGCGACGGAGTCCGCCACCAGGCTGATCCCGATGCCCGGCTCCGCGATCCGGCCGTGGGCGATGAGCTGCGGAACGAGGCGGCGTACCGTGTCGACCGGCACCGCGAAGCCGATCCCCGCCGAGGTACCGCTCGGACTCAAGATGGCGCTGTTGATGCCGACGACCCGGCCGCGCGAGTCGAGGAGCGGGCCGCCGGAGTTGCCCGGGTTGATGGCGGCGTCGGTCTGGATGACGTCGCGGATCGTCCGTCCCGAGGGCGACTGGAGCTCGCGGCCGAGCGCGCTCACGACGCCGATCGTGAGCGAGTGATCGAGCCCGAAGGGGTTGCCGACGGCGAGGACCGTCTGGCCGACGACGAGGTCGTGCGAGCGGCCGACGTCGATCGGCCGCAGCTCCGCGCTCGGCGCCTTGATCCTGATCACGGCGAGGTCCTTGTCCTCGGCGTAGCCGGTCACCTCGGCGTCGTAGGTCTCGTGGTTCGCGAGTGTCACCGTGAAAGCGTTCCCTTGCTGGATCACGTGGAAGTTGGTGACGATGTGGCCGGCGCTGTCCCAGATGAAACCGCTACCCGTGCCCTGCGGGATCCGCAGCACGTCGAACGAGAAGACGTCGCGGCGAAGAGCGATGCTGGTGACGTTGACGACCGACGGCGCGGCGGCGCGAAAGACCCGGATGTTGCGGAGCTCGGCGGCGTCGAGCCCTTCGGGAAGCGGAGTCTCCTCGCCCGTGGTGCTCCACGCGCCGGCGTCCGGCGCGCCCGGCGCCGGGGCCGCGGCTTGGCTCGCATGTGCCGCGCCGCCGTCCTGGCCTCCGCCGGCGACGCGGATGGGCCCGGACGAAAGGCGTTGTCCGGCGACGAAACCGGCGAGCACCGAGATGGGAACGAGCGCGTGCAGCGTGAGACGCATGACGACCTACCTCCTCTTGGGCGAGCGCGGCGCAGGCGCCGCGTCCGCGACTATGTCGCGACCGGTGCGGCGCTGCTATCGATCGAGGGGCCCATGCCACTCGATGGCCTGATCTTCTTCCCCGACCCCGAGGTGCCCGCGCCACCCCCGGGCGTCGAGGAGCGCTGGATCGTCGCCGAAGACGGCGTCCGGTTGCACGCATGGTACGCGACCCCCGCCGACCCAGTCGCGACGCTCGTTTGGTCGCACGGTAACGGCGGGAACATCGCCGGCCGGGCGGACGTGCTGCTCGCCCTGGTCGCCGCCGGCGTGGCCGTCCTCGCCTATGACTATCGCGGGTACGGGCGGAGCGGCGGCCGACCGAGCGAGCCCGGCGTCTACCTCGACGCGCTGGCGGCCTATGACAGCCAGCGGAGCCGCGGCGTGCCTCCGGAGCATCTGGTGGCCTTCGGGGAATCCCTCGGGGGCGCGGTATCGATCTGGCTGGCGCGCGAGCGGCCGTGCGCCGGCGTCGCGGTGGTCTCCACCTTCACGCGACTCGCCGACGTGGCGCGCGTCCACTACGGCCCCCTCGCGGCAATCGTGGGTCGTCGCTTCGACTCCCTCGCGCGAGTCGGTGACATCCATGCTCCGCTCTTCGTCGCCCACGGAGATCGCGACGAGATCGTGCCGTACGAGCTCGGCGAACGATTGTTCGCGGCCGCCTCCGAGCCGAAACGCTTCTTCCGCGCCGTCGGCGCCCATCACAACGACGTGTTCGCGGCGCCGGGGCTGGTCGAAGCGATCGTCGCGTTCGCCCGGGAGGTGACGGGCGGGGGGTGAGACGCCGCGTTTCACGAGCGCTCGGATCCATCGGTTTAAAAGCCGACGACGCATCTTTGCTCTGAACCGACGCACTTTTCCCCTCTTGGCCTTGACTTCGGGTCCGAAGCCTTGCGAAGCCGGGCAGAGCGACTCCACGAAACGGCATGCCCTCCACTCGCAAAGCGACCCCGCCTCGCAAGAAAGCGGCAGCGGTTGCGCCAAAGAGAGCCGCTCGGACGCGTTCGTCCGGAAGGCGTTCGGAGTCCGTGGTCGTGCTCCCGGTTTCGACCGATAGGCGCGCCCTGAGCGGCGCTGACCCCATTCGTCACGTCGTCGTCCTCGCCCTCGAGAACCGATCCTTCGATCAGATGTTGGGATCGCTGCAGTCCGAGATTCCCGGGTTGGACGGCATCGATCCGAGTGCTCCAGCGCGGCAGAACTTCATTCAAACAGGCCCGCCTTTCGAACAGCGCGAGACCGAGCACACGACGGTCGCCCCGGATCCCAAGCACGAGTTTCGGAATGTCCTGCTGCAAATCAAGGCCGACAATGCGTACTTCGTGCTGGACTATGCCCTCGAGTACCCGGAAACGACCCGCGAACAGCGCATGGACGTCATGGCCTTTTACCAGCCGGGTTTCCTTCCGGCGCTCCACGCCCTCGCGCGCAACTTTACGGTCTGCGACGCATGGTTCTCGTCCGTTCCGGGCCCGACGTGGCCGAACCGCCTCTTCCTACTGAGCGGTACCTCGCTCGGGCACACCGACATGCCGACGGGCGTCTTCAATCCCAGCCTTCACTGGTATGATCAGACCACGATTTTCGACCGCCTAAACGAACGCCAGATCTCATGGAGCGTCTATGCGGGCGACTTCCCCCTGTCCCTGCTTTTCGTGCATCAACTCGCTCCAGAGAATCTCGCGCGTCTCCACGACCTCGGTCGCTTCCTGAGCGACGCTGCGGGAGACGAAGCTGCGTTCCCACAGTTCGCGTTGGTCGAGCCCGGCTATGTAGGCGACGATGCCAACGACGACCATCCGCCGCACAATGTGCTCCACGGCGAACGACTGATCGCGCAGGTCTACAACGCGCTCCGGGCGAACACCGCGCTCTGGGAATCGACCTTGCTCGTCGTTCTCTTCGACGAGCATGGCGGATTCTACGATCACGTGACGCCGCCCAACGACGCGGTTCCCCCCGACGATCACGTCGAGACATTCACGTTTCGACAGCTGGGAGTCAGGGTGCCGGCGCTCCTCGTGTCCCCGTGGGTCGAGTCGCGTGTGTGCAAGACCCGCTTCGAGCACACGAGCCTGCTGAAATATCTGATCGACAAGTGGGGGCTCGGCCCACTCGGAAACCGGACCGCGGCAGCCAATAGCTTCGCGCCATTCATTCGGCGCTCCGGGAGCGCGCGGTCCGATACTCCCGGTGCCATTTCCGAGCCTTCTGTTCCGTCTTCGACGCCGGTTGCCGCGCGCGAGCTCACGGAGAGCGAGCGCGTCGTCGTGACACTGAGCGAACAGCTCGAAACGCGCTCACTCGCGACGCCCGAGGGATCGGTCCGGCGTGTGATGGAGGCAATGGCACACTCACCGCACGTCCGGGACGACGTCCGCGAGAGGCTCCGCGTGTTTCTCGAAACACATCGCCGCAACTGACCTCGGTGCGACGGCGGGCGCGGTTGCCCCGCGGCCCAACCCGCGGACATCCCGAGAGGCCCGTCGTCGAAGGTGGCGACACCACCGCGCCCCTGTCACACCCCGTACGCGGGGAGATCGGATATACGGATCGGCATGACGGCGGTTGCACATGCTCGCTGATCTCGAGACCTGGGTACCGAAGGAAGCGATCGAGATCACCCTGGTCCTCTTCCTGTCCTTCCTGACCGGGCTCGAGCGCGAGGAGCACAAGGCCCCCGGCGATCGCTACGCGTTCGGCGGCGTGCGGACCTTTCCGCTGATCGCGTTGGTCGGCTACTCGATGTCGATCCTCTCGAGGGAAACGAGAGCCCCGATCGTCGGCGGATTCGTGGTGGTCGCCGCGTTCCTGCTGCTGTCGTACTGGCACAAGCTCACGGCCTCGGATCACCCCGGCATCACCTCCGAGATGTCGGCGCTCACGACGTACTTGGTCGGGGTGCTGGTCCACGAGGGACACCTATGGATCGCGACGGCCCTGAGCGTCGCGGGCCTCCTGCTCCTCGAGCTGAAGGCCGCCATGGAAGGGCTCGCCGAACGCATGCCCCCGGCGGAGATCCTCACCTTCACCAAATTCTTGCTCCTCTCGGCGGTCATCCTCCCGGTCGTGCCCAACCACGAGTTCGGCGCCCTGCAGATCAATCCGTTCCGCTCCTGGCTCGTGGTCGTCGCGGTCAGCGCCGTCTCTTACGGAAGCTACGTCTGCCAACGACTGACCGCGGGCCGTTCCGGGCTCCTGCTCACGGCCGTGCTCGGAGGCGCGTACTCGTCCACGCTCACGACCATCGCGCTCGCCAAGCGCGCGTCGAGTCAGGAACGACCCCACCTGTTCACCGGAGGAATCGTCCTCGCCTCCGGCGTGATGTACCTGCGCCTCACGGTGCTCCTGAGTCTGTTCAGTCCCGAGCTCGGGCGCAGACTCGCACCGGCATTTCTGACGCTCGCGGCGGTTGCTGGCATCGTGGGGACGCTGTGGTCACGCCGCGCGGACCGCGGCAGCACTCGCGCATCGGCCAAGGAGACCGTCCAGAATCCCCTCGAGCTCGGGGCGGCGATGACGTTCGGCATGCTCTTCCTGACGATGCTCGTCGCAACCAAGCTCGTGGCGACCTACGTCGGCACGGCCGGCATCTACGCCCTGGCCGGCGTCATGGGGGTCACGGACGTGGATCCCTTCATCATGAGCATGACGCAAACCGTGGGAGCGCAGACCTCGACCTCGATCGCCGCGGGAGCCGTCGTCATCGCGGCCGCCAGCAACAACGCGGTGAAAGGCGTGTACGCTCGTCTCTGGGCCGATCGCGACACCGGGAGGCAGAGTCTCCTCTTCCTGATGTCGCTGGCACTCCTCGGCCTGCTACCGCTGCTCCGGTGAGACGTCGAGTTGGAACATCCAGACAAAGAAGGACCGCACGAAGAAGAGCCACCAGGTTCTCCGATTCGGCGATGCGAACGAGAAACGTGCGAGGCGTCGGAAGAGACGCCGAAAGGGAATTGGCAATGTCCGACGAGATCTCCGTCGTAGCTATTTTCGGAAGTGGAGCGGCAACGTCGATGCGTACGAGCGGCTGCTCGGCGAGGCCATGGAAGGCGATCCGCTGTTGTTCGCCCGCGAAGACTCGGTCGACGCCGCATGGGCGGTGGTGGACCCGATTCTCGGCAACGTGACGCCGGTCCACGAGTACGAACCGGGCACCTGGGGACCGGGAAAGCGACCGCCTCGCCGCCGCGGTAGGAGGTTGGGCCGAGCCGCTGCATCCGACGTGAAGGTTCTCGTTGCGGCGGCACTCCTGGTGTCGACCATGCTGCTTACGACGGGGTACGCAGACCCGGGCGAGACGGTCGCGCCGACGAATCACCTCGGCGGCGAGACCTCGCCCTATCTGCTGCAGCACGCGCACAATCCGGTGGACTGGTATCCCTGGGGCGAGGAAGCGTTCGCCAAGGCGCGGCGGGAAGACAAGCCGATCTTCCTCTCGATCGGCTATTCGACCTGTCACTGGTGCCACGTCATGGCGCACGAATCGTTCGAGAACCCCGCGATCGCGAAGATCCTGAACCAGCATTTCGTCTGCATCAAAGTGGATCGCGAGGAACGTCCCGACGTGGACCGCGTGTACATGGCATTCGTGCAGGCGACCACTGGCGGTGGCGGCTGGCCGATGACCGTCTGGCTGACGCCGGACCTGAAACCGTTCGTCGGCGGCACGTACTTCCCTCCTCAACAGCTCACCGCGACGGCGAACAAGATCGCCGAAGCCTGGAAGACGGACCGCGCCGAGATCGTCGCCAGCTCGGATCGGGTCGTCGCGGCGTTGCGGAAGTACGCCCAGCGGGGTGCCGATTCCCGGAGCGCACTCGGCAGCGGCATTCGCGAAAAGGCCTTCCGGCAAATCGCCGCGTCGTTCGACGACAAGCTCGGCGGTTTCGGATCAGCGCCGAAATTTCCCCGCCCGGTCACGTTCGACTTCCTCTATCGTCTCTATGCCGACGACCCGGACTCCCAAGAGGCAAAGCGGGCGCTGAAGATGACGTTGTTCACGCTGCGCCGGATGGCGGCCGGCGGCATCCACGATCAACTCGGCGGCGGCTTCCATCGCTACTCCGTGGACCAGTTCTGGCACGTGCCGCATTTCGAAAAGATGCTGTACGACCAGGCCCAGCTCGCGGAGGCCTATCTGACTGCGTTTCAGATCACTCGCGAGCCCCTGTTCGAGAAGACCGCACGGGACATTCTCGATTACGTCCGGCGCGACATGACCGACCCCGCCGGGGGCTTCTACGCCGCCGAGGATGCGGACAGCCAGGTGGCCGACGACGATTCCAAGCACGCGGAAGGCGCGTTCTACGTCTGGACGGCCGACGAGATCGAGCACGTGCTCGGTGCCGAGCGCGCGCAGCCGTTCGACTACCGCTTCGGCGTCGAGCCGGGTGGGAACGCGCCCACCGGCAGCGACCCACGGGGTGAGCTCACAGGCAAGAACGTACTCGTCGAGCGCCATAGCATTGCCGAGACGGCGCAGAAATTCGGCCTGACGGCGGATGAGGTGGAGCGATCCATCACCGAAAGCCGCACGCTGCTTTTCGCGGCACGAGAGAAGCGCCCGCGCCCGCATCGCGACGACAAGATCGTCACCGCCTGGAACGGCCTCATGATCTCCGCCTTCGCCCGCGCCGCGCAGGTGCTCGATGATCCCGGCTATGGCGCAGCCGCCACGCGCGCAGCCACGTTCGTGCACGAGGCACTCTGTCGCAAAGACGGTCGGACGCTGCTGCGCAGCTATCGCGGGAGCGCGAGCGCCGTCGAGGGTTTCGCGGACGATTATGCCTTTCTGATCCGGGGCCTGTACGACCTCTACGAGGCCAGGTTCGAACCACGGTGGATCGAGTGGGCGACGACGCTGCAGGCGCGACAGGACGAGCTGTTCTGGGACGCCGCCGGCGCCGGCTATTTCACGACCACCGGCCGAGACGCCAACATCCTGCTGCGCTCGAAAGAGGACTACGACGGTGCCGAGCCCGCGCCGTCGTCGGTCGCGGCGCTGAACCTGCTGCGCTTGGCGCAGATGCTCGAACGCCCGGACTGGCGCGGGCGTGCGGCAAGCACATTGCGCGCGTTCAGCCCGCGGCTCGAGCAAGCGCCGTCCGCCATGCCGCAGATGCTGGTCGCGCTCGACTGGCTGCGCGCCAAGCCGAAGCAGGTCGTCGTCGCCGGCAAGGCCGACGCCCCCGACACCCGCGCGTTGCTACGCGAGATCCACCGCCGTTTTCTCCCGGACACCGTCGTCCTCCTGGCCGACGGCGGCGCCGGCCAGCGGTTCCTCGCCGCACACGTCGAGCTCCTGAAAGCGGTCACGCCGATCGACGGTGCCGCCGCTGCCTACGTGTGCGAGAACTACGTGTGCAAGCGCCCTACGATCGACCCTGTCGTCCTGTCGCAGCTTCTGTCCCGACGACGACCCTCTCAGCCCTCCACGCCCGGGCCGACCAGCCCACCGCCGGAATGACACCTGCCCACTGCGCGAGATGCCCGGACCCGAGCTAAGCACATTGTGGAGACGCGCCCGGGTCGAGACCGCCCTCCCGTATGCGGTTGCGGCCGCAACCCTCGCTGGCGGCGTCATCCTGCTCGGCCACGAGATCGGTCGTCACATCGAGGGCCTGGAGGAGTGGATCGCGGGGGTCGGATCGTGGGGCGTCGCGGTGTTCGTCGTGCTCTACGCGCTGCTCAGCTCGGTCTTCGTCCCCGACATTCTCTTCGGCATCGTCGCCGGAGCGTCGTTCGGGTTCTTTCTGGGCCTCGGCGCCACGGCGGCGGGGAGCCTGGCCGGTGCGGCGCTCCAATACGCACTGTCCCGGCGCCTGTTGCAGCCGGCCATCACCCGATTTCTTGCCTCGAAGCCTGCTCTCGCCGCCATTCAAGTGGCCGTGCGTCAGCAAGAGCTCTGGCTCCAGTTTCTGATTCGACTCACACCCCTCAACCGCGCACTGACGAGCTACACGCTCGGTGCGGCAGGTGTCGGCTTCACACGATTCGTGGTCGCGTGCATCGGCCTGCTGCCGTCCCTTTGTCTGGAAGTGTACGTCGGCTATGCGGGCAAGCACCTGGCGCGGATGACGAGCCGGCCGGAGCATACGATCGTCCTCCACGATGTCGTCGTGATCGGGGGGCTCGGTGTGGCGATTGCCGTCATGGTGCTGATTTCCAGGACCGCGCGCCGCGCCGTCGAGGTCGCCGCCGCATCCGTACCAAGCCATTCCGCGATCGTCACCTGAGCGACCCGCGGTTCCGGATCGCCGGTCCTTCGACACCGGGGGCGAGATGTACGTCGCAGCGGTACACCGTGTGCTCCGGCACCGCCTCCATGGCGGGCAGGTGTTCGTCGTGCCGCCACAAAGGCGCCGCACGAGCGCTCCGGACCGGTGCGCGAGCTCGCGCCTCACACATCTCGCATCCCACTCGCGCGGCAGGCCGCCTGCTGCGCTCATCGCGGCGCGCTCAGGCGAATTGGTCGGCGGGATGCGCGCTTTCGGCTGCCAGCGTCAGCAGGAAAGCGGACTCGTCCAGTGCGCGTAAGGTGTGGCGAAGCCCCGGGCGCAGCACGAGCAGCTGCCCGGCCGTGAGCACGAAGTCCTCGCTCCCCGCGCGGATCGCGAGCCGGCCCTCGATTGCCTGCACGGTGACGGGACTCTCGGCCTCGTGTGCGGCGACCTCTGCCCCGCCCCGCAGCGCCACCAGCACGACGCGAAAGACCGGTTGCTTGACGAGCGTCATCGCGTTTCGGTGCGCCGTACGCCACGTCGGCTCCTGTTTCATGTTGCTGAGCACGGCCGGCAAATCGAACGCCATGACCCAGCGATCCAGCGAACGTTCCGTCGTTTGAGATGCTGCTCCGCGACTTTGCATCGTACGCCTCCTCTCGCCGTCGCGGTGGACGGCATGAGTCCATGATGGGCCTAACTTCCCTGGACGCAACCGGGGGCAGGCGATTTGTTCCGACCCGCGGCATCACGAGGCCCGGTCTTTCCGGGGAGACTCGAGTGCAGTATGTCGCCGCCATGGTGATCGGTCATGCGATCCTCGCGCTTGCGCTCGCCGCGATCGCTGTCGCAATCCTGACCTTCGGGCTCCGAGTCGGCACCGCGCATCGGTCGAGCTGGGCGTTGCTAGTGGTCGTCTTTCTCCTCACCTGGGCGGGAGGGGTCTGGCTCGAGCCCTTCGGGCCGCCGATCGGGAAGGTATATTGGCTACCGTTCACCCTGATCGCGATACTCGTCGCGATCCTGCTGGCCGCCGTCCTCCCTCCGAGAGTTCATACGCACGCTCAGGTGGTGGAGCGGGAACACGAGGTCGAGGTCGGGCTCGGAGTGTTCTTCTGGACGCTGGTGGCCGCGCTCGCCGCCATCGTCGTGCTCGGGTACTTCCGTTGAGGAGGATCCTCGCGCCGCGCTCCACCGCATCGCAACCGTCTCGGCACCATCTGCCGGGCCATTGACCACCGCGCGGGTCACACACTGGAGGAACACGATGAAATTCGGATCGACCTTGCCGTCCGTCCTCGCCCTGTCACTCGCCCTCGTGAGCCTGCCGAGAGTCGCCCCCGCCCAGGACGTCACCACGGTCCTGACCCGCATGCGGGACGCGATGGCCCCCGGGAAAGACATGCGCGCCGACTTTTCGTTGGACACGAGCAACGAGCGCGGCGAGATCTCGCGCTGGGCCGGGCAGTACTTCCGCCGTGAAGGCGCCGAGGGCGGCATTCGCATGGTCTTCGATTCGCCGCTCGATCTCCGTGGCACCGAGATCACCGCACGGCTCGGCGGCGATGGGATGGAGCACCTCCGGTTGTTCCTGCCCTCGCTCCGCCGCACCCGCGACCTGCAGGGCGACATGCGCGGCGAAAGCTTCCTCGGTACCGATTTCAACTACGAGGATGTCGGGCTCGAGCACCTCGACAACTGGGACAACACGCTGGAAGCGGATGGCAAAGTCGGCGACCGCGCCTGCATCACGCTGGTCTCCAAGCCTCAAGCCGGTTGGTGGTACGGCAAGGTCGTCCGTTGCCTCGACAAGAAGACCTACCTGCCACTGCGAACCGAATACTTCGATCGCGCGGGCGTCTCCTGGAAGATTCGGACCTTCGAGGGCATCGAAACCATCGGCGGACATCCGACGGCGACGCGCATCACCATGCGGACGGTGCCGACCGGAACGTCGAGCACCCTCCGCTTCATGAACGTCGCGTACGATACGGGCATCCCGGCAAGTCTCTTCACCAGCCCCTGAGCGTTCGCAGCCCGCTTCCTGAAGTGATGCTCAACCCCAATACTTCCGTCGGAGCGGCGATCTGGGGGCTCATCTTCATCGCGTGCGCGCACCTGTCGTCGACCGTCGTGCGACGCGCCGAGCGATTGGTCGAAACGCGCGTCACGGATGTCACCGGCCTGCGATTCGTCAGCGCGTTTGCGCAGCTCCTGTTCTATCTGTTCGCGTTCATCCTCTACGCCCATCTCGTTCCCGCGCTGCGCACCGTGGGGACGGCATTGCTCGCCGGCGTCAGCATCGTGTCCATCGTGGTCGGCCTCGCGGCTCAGAGCACCTTGAGCAATCTGGTCGCCGGCTTGTCGCTGGTCCTCTATCGGCCCATTCGCGTCGGGGACCGCGTCCAACTGGCCTCTCCCAAGGGACTGACGACCGCTACGGTCGAAATCGTGTCGCTCGGCTACACGATCCTTCGCGACGCCGAAAACAACGCGGTCATCGTTCCCAACAGCGTGATGGCGGGAAGCGTGGTGATTCGGTTGGGCGCGACGCGGGGGTCGTCTGATTCGGGAGAGCCTTGAGGATGTTCCGCCATCCCTCGTAAGGGTACGGCGTCCAAGCGCCTCCGGGGCAATGGGTGTTCAGCGTGCTGGCAAGACTTCGAAGCCTTCCCGCGCCGCTGCGTCGCGGAGGCGAGCATCGGCACACACGAACCCGTGACCGGCGGGGCGATCCGACACCGCAACCAGGGCGGCGGCCAGCTGCATCGCGTCCGCGGCACGCAACGCATGGGTCGCGACGAGTCGGAGCGCGCGCTCTCGGACCGCCGCGAGAGACGTGATCTCCGTCCAGGAGGCCATGAGCTCGGCCAGGGCCCCGCGGGCCACGGCTCGACCGTCCGCGTCGAGACTACCTTCACGACTCCGGTGCTCGACTGCCGACGCGATCTCGACGGCCGAGACGCTCCACGTTGCGATCCCGCCGGCCGCGAGACGACGGGCCGGGCTGGTATCCGACTCCTCCACGCACAGGCACACCAGCATGGAAGCATCCCAGTAGCGCATGCGGTCTCAGAACCGATCGGCGCGCTCGTCGAGTAGCGCGCGCTGAACGGACGCCTTGGGCCGCGGCAGCTTGCGGGTCAGAAAGTCTTTCGGGAGCTTTGCTGCCGGCGGGCGCGCGAGCCCGGCCGCGATCAGGGCGTCGAGCTCGGCGTTCTCCGCGTCGGCGCGTACGAGCTGCGCGACCGGACGCCCACGATCGAGAATGGTCACACTCTCGCCACGCGCAACGAGGCGGAGATAGTGACTCAATCGATTTTTGAGGTCCGTAACCGGAGCTGTTTTCATATGGCCAGAATGGATTGAATGCTACAGCCTGTCAAGCCTGTGGCGATGCCCGACCAGGCGTGGTCGAACGAGGCCGTCCCATCGGCTGCGACCGCCACTTGCCTGATCTCGGAAGAGGCCAAGCGCACCATGGAGGCGCAAAACGTGCGGGCAGAGATCCAGCAGCCGCAGGCCCCACTGCTCCCGTCGGTCGAGATGATTCCCGACGCGGCGGCAGGGATTGCCCATGCGACACCGCACAGTGGGGACGGTAGCGTTGCGCCGATCGCCGTCGACCCCGAAGCGACGAACCCCCACGCCGCTCAATGAATGCTCGTCAGGGTGAGACCACCGCCCTTCGCCGAAGGTCAGGTCACCGCGCAACGCGCGAGTGCGTCGCCGCCGGCTCCGCGAGGAGTGCGCGCAACTTGGATTGGATGGCGACGAGGACCGGAGTCGGGACGGCGGCGATGTCGCAAACCGTCGACGGCACCTCGGGCTCCTGCATCGGCCGGGCGCGGAGCGTGAGCTCGCAGAGGTGCTCCCTTCGGGTGTCGTGCGAGTGGGAACAGGATTCGCGGTAGTCGGCGGCGACGTCGTAGACGGTGGCCGTCGTTTGGTCCGCGACGATGCAGTGAACGTTTCGCCCTGACATGGGCCAGGGTTTTTCATAGGGCGCAGCCAGCTGCTAGACGCCACGATTACGCGCGTAGTTCTACGCGTACCGCGATCGGATGACGGGGACGCTAGGGAACCTCTGCATAGGTGGCTCCCGGCTGCGAAGCGCGATCCATCCCCGATCGACGGCGGCGCGACGCCCTCGGCGTATCGTTCAGATACGCGGTCGCGCTTCGCGCCTTGCGCTCGGGGCGGCTCGCACTTCTCGCTCGGAACCCATCTGTGCAGAGGTTCCCTAGGAACGGAGAGCGGCTTTCCGCACGCTCAACACCACCCGAACGAGCCCGGCCGCCGAGGAGACCTGCACCTTCGAGAGCACCACGCGCCGGTGCCCGTCCACGGTTCGGACGCTCACGCCGAGCTCCGCCGCGATCTCCTTGGACGTCCTGCCGGCCAGCAGCAACTCCATGACCTCCCGCTCGCGGGGGGTCAGGTGGGCGAGTCGCTCGGCCACGGTGGCACCGACCGCCGCCGTCTCGCGTGCCTGGCGATCGACCTCGATCGCGGCCCGCACCCGCTCGACGAGCATCTTGGGCGGCGCCGGCTTCTGGAGAAAATCGACCGCGCCCGCCTTCAGGGCACGCACGGACATGGGGACGGTGCCATGGCCCGTCAACACGATGATCGGGAGCGTTGCCTTCCTACGGTGGAGCTCGTCTTGAAGGTCCAGGCCATTGCTCTGTCGCAAGCGGACATCCAGCAGCAGACACCCCGGACGATCCGGATCGTAGACCGCCAGGAACTCTTCTGCCGATGCGTAGGTCTCGACAGCGATCTCCGCCGACTCGAAGAGCGCGCGCAGCGACTTCCGCACGCCGGCGTTGTCGTCGATCACGAACACCGCCGGCGTGGTCGTCGTGGCACTCTCCCGCGCGCTGCTCACCGGATAGCCCTACTGACTGCCGGCGCCAGCGGTCAAGGGCAGCCGCCCTCCTGGACAACGCGCGCGCGACCCGCGCGTAGCGGTGGAGCAGTGGCAGGCTCGTCGCAACGCTCTCACACATTGAGCCGAATCGAAGCTTGCATACGATCGCACATTCGAACCACCAGCAAGCAGCCCCATCATGATCATACAACGCATGAGATCGATCGCGAGATGATCCTCCGTCCGGAACACCGGCCCATCGAGGCGAGATCCCAATGCCCGATCCTTTACGACCGGGCGATCGTTGGCTAACTTGCGTCCCAGATCCTGTTCTCGATCGCAGTGTTCGTCGGATGCACCGGCACGCGACAGCCGTCGAGACCGCTCTTTCTGCAAGAACGCCAGCTGGAATACGCGGACGCGTGCCCTGGCATGATCGCCTCATCGATGCCGATCCTGACCATGCATGGGCCACGCGGGCGAGCACCGGGCGTACCCCCAAGGAAACGCAACGAAGGCGCGGAGATCGTGATCTCGAACGAATCGCGTTGGGGGTTGATAGAGCCGAAGGCGATCGTCGTCGACGGTAATCGGATCGTCTATCGAACCGCCGGCAAGGGACCGGTGGCGCTGCTGGTCCACGGCTTGGCCGGAAGCTCGGCGACGTGGCGACATGTCCTGCCGGCTTTGGCCGAGCACTACACCGTCGTCGCCCCCGATCTGCTCGGCCAGGGCGAATCGGACAAACCCCGCGGCGACTACTCGCTCGGCGCCCACGCCAACACGCTGCGGGACTTGCTGGACGCGCTCGGTCACGCGCGGGCAACACTCGTCGGCCAGTCGCTCGGCGGGGGCGTGGTGCTGCAGTTCGCGCATCAGTTCCCCGAGCGCTGCGAGCGCCTGGTGCTGGTCGACAGCGGGGGCCTGGGTCGCGAGGTGACGTTCTACCTCCGCATGCTGACCGCGCCCGGATTCGAATCGGTCTTTCCGCTCCTCTGCAGCCCGCGGCTACGAGACGCGGGGAACCGAGTCGCCGCGTGGCTCGGCCGCCTGGGCATACGATCGGCACCCGCCGGCCAAGAGATCTGGCGGAGCTACGCGTCACTCGCGGACACTGAGAGTCGCCGTGCCTTCTTTCGCAGCTTGCGCGACGTGATCGATTCCGGCGGCCAAGCGATCAGCGCGCTCGGCCGGCTGCCCCATGCCGCACGGCTTCCCACCTTGATCGTGTGGGGTGCACGGGATCCTTTCATCCCGGTGAGCCACGCCGTCGCGGCGCACGCCGCCATTCCGGGGAGCCGGCTCGAGGTCTTCGAGGGCGTGGGCCACTACCCGCACTGCGAGGCTCCGGAGCGCTTCGTCGAAGTGCTGGTCGATTTCATCACCTCCACCAGACCAGCGCGTCTGAGCACGCGCTCCGCTCAGCACGACGGCGCTCGTCGGAACTAGCCTCGATGTGACAGACGTTTCGCGAGGGAAAACGCGCCAGAGTGCGTCAGCCGTGGTCGAGCGCAGCGCGGCGCAAGCGGAGCATACCGTCATGGTATGTGAGCATTGCGGTGCGCGAGCACGGCCACGGATGGCGTGCTCTGGTGCGAGCGAAAGCGGTTTTCACCGTGAAATTTCTGTCACATCGAGGCTAGGAAGCTCTGCCGAACGGCATTCTCCCGCCGCTACGTGCGCGGATCGCGCGGCGTGCACGAGGACGCGAAAGCCGGGCAGCGTTCTTCCGGCTCGACGGTGAGCGCTTGCTGCAGCAGACCCAGCGCCGTCGCGGGGTCGTCGACGAACTGGAAGAGCGCAGATCCTCGGGGCTGATCATGCCGTGGCGGACCAGCGCGTCGAAGTTGATGATCTCCTTCCAGTAGCTCGACCCGTAGAGGAGGACCGTGATCTTGCGATCCAGCTTGCGCGTCTGCGACAGGGTCAGGATCTCGGTCATCTCGTCGAGCGTGCCGAAGCCGCCCGGAAAGACGACGAGCGCGCGGGCCAGGTGCGCGAACCAGAGCTTGCGCATGAAGAAGTAGTGGAACTCGAACGAGAGCTCGCGCGTGATGTACGGGTTGGGCCGCTGCTCGTGCGGCAGGCCGATGTTGAGGCCGATGGTCCGGCCGCCCGCGTCGGACGCGCCGCGGTTCGCCGCCTCCATGATGCCGCCGCCGCCGCCCGAGCAGACGATGTAGCGGTGGGCGCCGCGAGGCAAGGCCCTTCGACCACTCCGTCACCAGCCGCGCCAGCTCGCGCGCCTCCGCGTAGTAGCGGCCGAGCGGACCGTCGGGTCGAAGCCGCGCCGAGCCGAAGAAGACGACCGTCTCGTAGACGCGCTCGCGACGAAACGTGCTCCACGGCTCGAGGTACTCCGCGAGAATGCGCAGCGGCCGCGCGTCCTCGCTCTCGACGAACTCCGGATTCTCGTAGGCGAGCAGCGGATGGGGCTTGCCGGAGGTGGTCATGTCGCTCCTTCGCGCAATCGTACGAAGTCGATGAACCCGCGCTCGACGTCGTCGGACTCCGCCACCGCCCCGTCGACGCCCACCGTCATCTCCACGACGATCGCCAGACGCTCCCGCCCCTCGCCGAGCGAGGTGAGGTCGGTCGAAAGCTTTTGGGGGAGCATCGGGAACATCTCGGCGGCCGTGTAGACCGACGTCGTGTTGGTCCCCGCATGCCGGTCGATCGCGGAGTCGCGTTTGACGATGGCGTCGACGTCAGCCACCGCCACCAGAATCTTCACCGCGCCGTCCGCCGTCGGCTGCGAGACGGAAAGCTGGTCGAGATCACGGGAATCGTCGTTGTCGATCGAGACCCACGGCAGGGTCCGGAGATCGCGTACGGGCCGCTCCGCGTCGGTAGGAGCTTCCGTGACGGCCGCCACCTCCGCGAGCACGTCGGGAGCGAAATCCGGGAGCAGACCCCGCGCCAGCATGGCACGGCGCGCGATGTCTCGGAGCTGACTGCGCTTGGCTGTCGTGGGGCGATCCATTCAGAGCAACGCGTGCCGGCGATAAAACCAGGTCTTCACGAGCTGAACCACCCCGAGGTACGTGACGGTCAGGAGCGCGATCATTCCCAGGAGCGACATCGGCAGGGGCGCGAACTCGAGCGGAACCCGCAGCGGCGTATAGGGCAGCACGGTCGCGATGCCTACCACGGTCAGCACGGCAATCAGCAACGGCCAGCTGGGGCGGCTCCTGAAAGGGTTCCCGGCGGTCCGAATCACGAGCACCACCAGCGTCTGCGTCGCCAGCGATTCCACGAACCATCCCGTGTGGAAGAGCGCCGGGTTCGTGGAGGCGCGGAACACCCAGAACAAGAGCCCGAACGTCATCACGTCGTACATCGAGCTGATCGGACCGATGATCGTCATGAACTGGCGGATGAAACCGATCTGCCACCGCTTGGGTCGACGCAGGAGCGCGGCATCGACGTTGTCCGTCGGAATGCTGACCTGCGAGACGTCGTAGAGGAAGTTGTTGAGGAGAATCTGCGTCGGCAGCATCGGCAGAAACGGCAGGAAGAGCGAGGCCGCGGCCATGCTGAACATGTTGCCGAAGTTCGAGCTCGTCCCCATCACGATGTACTTCATGATGTTGGCGAAGGAACGTCGGCCTTCGAGGATCCCGTCGTTCAGGACGGCGAGATCCTTCTCCAGCAGGATGATCTTTGCGGCGTCCTTTGCCACCTCGACGCCGTTGACGACCGAGATGCCGACGTCGGCCGTATGGAGCGAAGGCGCATCGTTGATGCCGTCTCCCATGTAGCCGACGACGTGCCCCCGGGCCTTGAGGGCGAGAATGACGCGGTTCTTCTGCTCGGGCGACACGCGCGCGAAGATCGCGGCCTTCTCCGCCTGGTATGCGAGCGCCGCGTCGTCCATGGCGTCGACCTGAGTGCCGGTGACGACGACGGCGGCGGCAAGCCCGACGTCGCGGGCCACCTTCCGCGTCACGTACTGGTTGTCCCCGGTCATCACCACGACCTGGACGCCGTTCGCCTTCAACGCTTCCAGCACGGTGGAAACACCCTTCTTCGGCGGGTCGAGAAAGGCCGCGAACCCGACCAGGGTCATCTCGCGCTCGACGTCCGGCTTGTAGACGTCGCGCCCGTCCACCGTTCGGGAGGCGACGCCGAGCGTACGATACCCGTCGGCGCTGAGCTTCTGATACGTCGCTTCTGCCAGGGCCCGACGGGTCTCGTCGAACGGCTGTGCGGATCCGTCGACGACGACGCTCGTGCAGACGCCAAAAATGCCTTCGGCCTCGCCCTTCGTCACGAGCAGGTGCTGGCCGCCGTGCCGCACCACCACCGAGAGCCGCTTGCGGTGGAAGTCGAACGGGATCTCGTCGGCCTTTTCGTACTCGACGATGGCGGGGCGCTCGTGTTGCAAGACCGCATCGTCCAACGGGCTCTTGATGCCCGCTTGAAAGTAACTGTTGAGATAGATGAGCCGTAGGACGCCGTCGTCCTCTCGACCGTGGATGTCGACGTGCCGATCGAGCACGATCTCGCCTTCGGTCAACGTTCCCGTCTTGTCGCTGCAGAGGATCTCGACGCTCCCGAAGTCCTCGATGGCTGCGAGTTGCTTGACGAGGACTTTCTTCTTGGCCATCCGCCTGGCGCCCCGCGCGAGGGTGACCGTGATGATCGTCGGCATCATCTCCGGCGTCATGCCGACGGCGAGCGCGACCGAGAACAAGAACGATTCCAGCAACGGACGGTGAAGCAGGATGTTGACCAGGAGCACGAAGAGAACGAGGGCCATGATGACTCGGGTGATCATCAGCCCGAAGTGGCGGATGCCCCGACCGAACTCCGTTTCCGGCGGTCGCGCCGCCAGGCGCTGGGCGATCGCGCCGAACGCAGTCGCACGCCCGGTGGCGACGATCACCGCGACACCGATGCCCGTCTGGACGGCGGTCCCGAGAAAGACGCTGTTGCTCGCCTCCGTCACGCCGTGCGCGCCCCGCGGAAGGTCCCCGGCGATCTTTTCGACCGGGAGGGATTCACCCGTCAACGCCGACTCGCGGACCTGCAGGTCCTTGACCTCGAGAAGGCGAGCATCCGCCGGCACCAGATCCCCCGCGTTCAGCTTGACGATGTCCCCCGGAACCAGCTCCGCGATGGGAAGCTCCTTCTCCCCTCCATCGCGCACGGCCACCGCGGTGGTCGCGACCTCCTTGCGGATCGCCTCCATCGCGTGCCGCGCCTGGAACTCCATGAAGAAGTTCAGCGAGACGCTGAGCAGGATCATCGTGAGGATGATGAGACCACCGACCTGGTCGCCGAGCGCCATCGAGACGATGCTGGCGACCGCGAGAATGATCACGAGGGGGTTCGCGAAGAACCGCAGAAACTCGCTCACTGCCGCGAAGCGCGACTCCTGCGCGAGCGTATTCGGCCCATACATCCGGAAGCGCCGTTGCACCTCGTCCGAGGTCAGTCCCGCCCGCGTCGTTCCGAGGGCCGCGAGCAGCTCCGACTGCGGCCGGTCCCAGAAGCCCGCGAACCTCGGCTTCCCTGTCGTCGTATCCGCGCCCGCGTGCGTCGAGATGATCGGCGATGGCTGCATGCCCCAGCCCCCTTCAAGCCTTCGAGTTTCCGGCAGCGGCAGGTTAGTCCACCCGACTGATCCTTCACTCGCCGTTGCCGAGCAACTCGACCAGTACGTCATGGAACGCAAGCAGCCTGGCGCACGCACCCACGCTCACCACGTCGACCCTCGCCGTAACGACCTGCTCGTAGAGCGACGTCTCGCTTACTGCGTCGAGGGCGAGGAGCGATCCCAGACCCACGCGCGTAGAGATCCATATGCGCCAACCGACGCGGTGAAACCGGTCGGCCAACCGACGACTGCGATAGGATCTCCGCAAAACGCGCCAGAGTGCGTCAGCCGTGGTCGAGCGCAGCGCGGCGCAAGCGGAGCATACCGTCATGGTACGTGAGCATTGCGGTGCGCGAGCACGGCCACGGATGGCGTGCTCTGGTGCGAGCGAAAGCGGTGTTCACCGTGAAATTTCTGTCACATCGAGGCTAGCCCGCATTTCTCACCAGGTCCACGTCGCGAGAGCGTCAAGCGTGCGTCAGATCGGGCCGAACGGAGCGGCGAGCGACGCAGGCGGACTGAACAGTCCGTCGAGGAGCGAGGCGCGAGTACGGCCCGAGATGGCGTGCGATTGGCGCTCGCAGCAGGGATCTGGTGAGAAATGCGGGCTAGGTCAGGTCGACCCCTCGCAGGTCGAGGTCTCACCGCCCGGAATGGCTTTCGCGCCGATGAGATTACAGGGCTACAGCTCGTGGATGAGCTGGTGGAGCGCCTGGTAGTCGGCCGGCTTCGACACGAAGCGGAGCCACGGGCGGGTCGAGACGGTGCCGTCGACCACGGGGACCGCGTATGCGCTCAGGAGGATCGCGTGTCCGCCGGGATTCGCCGACCGGAAGGCGTCGGCCAGGTCGATGCCGTTCCGACCAGGCATCTCGAAATCGGTAAGCAGGATCACGCCAGGCGGCAGGGTGCCGAGTGGTGGGAGGGCGGTTGCCGACGGATACTCGTGGACCGGATGACCATCGTCCCTGAGCGCTTCGGCGAGCGACTGGCGGAAGCTCGGCTCATCGTCGACGACAAGGATCGTCAACTCGCGGCACGGTCGCGAATCCGGAGCTGAGAGGCTCATCGGCGGGTACTCCCAGGCCTGGCAATCGTCCGTGCATCACTTTGGCCCTTCTGCGAACGGGCGAGCCCCGATCGGAAGATCGACGTGGAAGACCGTCCCATGGGGGGAACGGATTGCAAAATCGAGGCCGCCTCCGTGAGCCGCGACGATCTGTTTGCAGATCGGAAGCCCGAGACCGGTGCCGTTGGGTTTCGTGGTCTCGAAGAGCGCGAACACATTCAGCCCTTCGGGCACTCCCGGGCCGCTGTCCCCGATGGAGATCCGTACCCGCTCGCCGGTGAGCGTCGTCACCTGGATGCTCACTTCACCCGGGCCACGGTCCACGGCCTCGAACGCGTTCTTCAGGAGGTTGTCGAAAACCCGCTGGCACTTGTCGCGATCGATCTGCACGGTGAGATCGGCACCCGTTTCGAGCAGGAGTTCCACACCGCGATGATCGGCCTCCAGCTGCCAGACACCCGCCACCTCTCGCAAGAACGGCGCAAGGGCGACGGGTTCCAGGCTGAGTCGCTGCTCGCGGGCGAAGTCCTTGAAAGCATGCAGCAGGATTTCGAGTCGTTCCGTTACCAGGAGCAGGCGCTCGCCCAGCGGCCGGAGTTGTTCGGCCGGCTGCGTGGCGTCGCGCTCGATCCGCCGCATCAGCTGCTGCACCGTCATGCGAAGGCCGGCAAGCGGGTTGCCGAAGTCGTGCACGATGCGGGTGATCATCGCGCCGATGTCCGCCAGACGCTGGCCCTGGTGCAGCCGCCGGGTCAGCTCGATGCGCTCGGCGGTTGCCCGGTCGCGTTCGCTGGTGTCGCGGATGATCGCATTGAACAGGACATCCTTGCCCACTCGGGCTTCCGAGACTGACAGCTCGATCGGGAAGATCTCGCCGTTCTTCCGCTGTGCCGCCACCCGGCGCACGCGGCCGATCGCCTTCGAGGCGCCCGTCTCCACGTAGCTACGGATATAGCCATCATGCTCCTCGTGGTACGGCGCCGGCATGAGCATGTTCACGTTCCGGCCCACGACCTCCTCGGCCGCGTAGCCGAACATCCGCTCCGCACACCCGTTGAACAACGTGATGTCGCCCGCGCGGGAGATGCAGATGATAGCGTCCTGGGCGGTGTCCAGGATCGCTTCCCATCGCGCCGCAACCAGGCTCAATGTGCGGAGGGCGTCGGCCTGGCTTGACGGCATGCTTCTAGTCCCGTCCTCTCGGAATCTCCGTGGCGCGATCATCCGACGATCGCATGACGCGCGGCATCGATGGTCCGACTAACTCAGGACCGAGCGGATTCCTATCAGTGAATACTACGGGCGTAGAAATACCTGCGCCGCCGCCGTCTCAGAGGTGCCCCTGCGATCCAA
Organism: uncultured delta proteobacterium; assembly: GCA_963774015.1. Taxonomy (GTDB): domain Bacteria; phylum Desulfobacterota; class Binatia; order UTPRO1; family UTPRO1; genus UTPRO1. The sequence goes on along the minus strand of CAVZDH010000007.1, from coordinate 516,204 downwards.
CCAACCACTTTCGTCGTCGTCTCGGTCCGGTGAGCGGTATCGAGAAGCGCACGACGGTTCCCGGCCCGCCATCCGACGGGCGTTCCATCCAGATTCGGCCACGGTGCACTTCGAGAATGGAGCGGCTGAGCGCCAAGCCTATTCCGAGTCCGTGCGTCTTGGTCGTAAAGAACGCTTCGAACATCCGGTCGGCGGTCGTCTCGGAAACGCCAATGCCGGTATCCCGGACGCTGATCGTCGCCGTGCCGTCGACGGAACGGGCGCTCAGCTCGATGAGGCGCTGGGGGCCGTCGGCTTGCTGGATGCTGTCCATGGCGTTCTGGATGAGGTTCACGAGTACTTGCTCGATCTGAGTCCGATCGGCATCGACGTGCAACGGTCGAGCCGGGAGCTCGATGCGCAACGCGACCCGGATCCGCTCCAACTCCCGGCGCAGCAATTGCGGAATGCAGCCCACGATCTCGCGCAGGTCGACCCGCTCGAGCTGCGATTCACCCTTGTCGACCAAGCCGCGAAGGTGGGCGACGATCTTGGCCGCCCGCATGGATTCGTTGGCCACGTCGCCGAGTAACTCGAGGAGCTTGGCCGTATCGATGGTCCCGGCCCGCACATAGTGGATACAGGCCTGCGCCAGGTTCGCAATCGCCGACAGGGGCTGGTTGAGCTCGTGCGCGAGGCCCGCGGCAAGCTCGCCGACGGTGCTCACCCGGAGGGCAGCGGTTAGGTCGAGCTGCCGTTGCCGCACGATCTCCTCTTCGTGCAACTTTTGTTTGGCCGCCTGTGCCTGCTCGGCCAACTCCTGCTGACGCACCAAGGACACCAGGAGCGCTTCGTTCATCTCGCGTAATTGCTGCTCGAAAGCCCGCTCGGCTCCGGGAGGCGAGGGGCCGGGCGTGGGAGGCGCATGCCTCGGGATTCTCGCCTTCCCCCTCGGCGCGCGCTTATGGCTTGTCATCGGGCTCGAATGACCAGGGAGTGGGAATCCCGCTGGTCAACGCGCGATAGTTGCGCAGCCGCTCCCCGATGGCCACGCCGTTGGGCGTGATCTTGTACTCGACCATGTCGATGCTGTGCTCGCTGCGCCGCATCTTGATCACCATGAGCATCTTGCGGAGCTGGCCGTCGATCGAGACGTACCGCAGGCGCACGATGTCGTCGGCGAGGAACGACACGCTGAAGGCGCTCAGTTTCATCGAGGTGAAGTTCTCCTCGATCTCGACGGTGCTGACGATGGTCACGCCGAGACGCGTGAGAGCGGCGATCATGCGATAGAGCGATTCGCGAAAATCGGTGCGGAATCCCGGGGCCAGCGCCATCTCGAAGCCGACGAGCGAATCGATGACCAGCCGCTTGCACCCGAGCTTCCTGACGCTACTGACGATCTCGTGCACCGTCTCGTCGACGGACAGATCCAGGGGCCGGAGGTAGAGGATCTTGAGCAGGCCGTCCTTTTGAGGCGTGTCGAAATCGAAGCCGAACGCCGCGGCCCGTTGCGCGTACTCCGCCGGGATCTCTTCGAAGACCGCCACGATCCCGGGCTCGCTCTGACGCAAACCCTCGGCGATGAAGTGCGTACCGAGCAGCGATTTGCCCGATCCGGAGGGCCCCGACAGGAGCACGCTATCGCCTTCGGGGACGCCGCCGCCGAGCATCGCATCGAGCTCCCGGAGGCCGGTGGACAGACGGCGCCGGCCCTTGACCTGGCCGGCCTCCCCGACCAGCCCGAAGGTGCGCGGGAAGGTTTGCAGGCCGTGCTTGGTGATGCGGAACGTGTGCAAGCCAGGCACGGACCCCTGGCCGCGGAGCTTCATGATCTGCATCTTCCGCACCACCGAGTTGCGCTCGATGCTCTGGTAGAGCCAGAGCAGCCCGTCCGCCACGGTAAAGACCGGATTGTCGCGCTGCTCGCCTTCGACATACTCGCCGATCAGAAACGTCGTCGCTTGCCAAGAGGTCAGATGAAGTGCCAGCCGCTGGACGAAGCCCTGAAGCTGCATCTCGCTCACGTCGGTCAACGCCTTGCGCACCACGGTACGGAACGAATCGACCACGACGATGCGTGCCTTCGCAGCTTCGACCTCCGCGATGATCGCATCGAGAACGGCTCCGAGGTCCTTTTCCAGAACGAGTTGGCTGAGATTCACGAAGCGGATCGCATCGCTCAGCTTCGCGTCGTCGAAGAAGGTGAACTGCTGTTGGTAGCGCAGCATCTTGATCGCCGGCTCGCCGAGAACGGTGAAGTACAGCGCCGGCATCTCCGGTCCGGCGTTGGCGAACATGAATTGATGCGCGAGCGTGGTCTTCCCGCACCCAGGGGCGCCGGCGATGATGTTGAACGAGTACTCGGGCAGACCGCCACCGAGGATTTCGTCAAGACCGGAGACGCCGGTTGGCAGTGGCCGAATGGCCACTCGGTTCTTTCCTTCGATGCTCATCGATTGGCCTCGCTCGTGAAATCACTCGCCCGGAGACGTCTCAGGCCAAGTTCCGCGTACCAGATTCAACGTGAGTGCCTCGCCGATGAACGTGACGAGCAGCTCCAGCAAATTCGCTGCGATCTCGACCGCCGCTTCGTCCCGCACGCGCGCGGCGTTCATCCCCATCTCGGTGCCGAGGTGTTCCCATCCCTTCAAGCGACCGTCCATAGCGACCTCGAGGGGATGCAGGGACGGCACGTCCCTGCTGGCCAGTATCACCGCCCGCCGTAGAAGCGACGCAAAGCCTTCGGCGCCGGCGAATCTCGTCACGGACATCCGCAGCTTCTCGATCACGATCGCCGCGTTATGACCCTGCGAATTCGAGTCGGTCCGGCCGGCGGACAGCAGTCGCCGAGCCACGTCACGTATCGCTGGGGACGGCGTGTCCATACGGTTGCGTCTACCGGACTCCGGTTTGAACAGAAAGGGCGGAGCACGCTCGAGTATCATCGGGCGGGCGCATCAACCACTGCGGTCCATCACTCGTCCGTGCCGAAATCATCGGCTCCACCGCAACCGCGCTTCCCACGCTCGCCAAGACGGTTCGCTCACGTTCCGCACCCCTCGGAACGCTCGCCCAGGAAATTGAGATGTCACCGAAGGCGACTCCTTAGACCGGGATCGGCACGACACTTGCTGCATTTAGACTCCGTGCTCGAACCGCGAATTTTGCAATTGCCGGACGGTGAGGAGCTGATCTCTTTCGAGGTCGACAATGGCGCCGCCATTCTGATCGAGGATCCACGGGAGGAGCTGTTGGACCATCGCCGCGCTGCGGAATGGGCTCCGGATCGGATCGTTACCGAGCTCGCAGAGATCTTGGGGAGCGATCATGGTTCCTGGCGATGCGGATTTCACTCCGCAGTGGTCAGCAGGACGCTCGGGGTCATCGAGCAGGGCAAGCTTTCCAACCGCAATGCCCGTGCCACCGGCACCGAGATCCACGCGACCGAGGATCCGCTCCTTGTCGGTGACAACCAGCAGCCGGATGTCGCCGAACGGCGCGTTCTCCAGTCCCCCGGACCCCGATCCGATCACGACCGCATCGTAGTCCTGCCCGGCATTTGAGATTCCGTTCCGAAGATCGCGACCGCCGACACCGCAATCGGGAGCGCTTTACGCGCGCGTCGCCTTCGTCGGCATGGGACGGACTATTGCCGCGGCCACCGCCATCTCCGCTGCCTCGCCTCCGGCCGTCAAGAACTCCGTGACGTCTCCCCACAGTGCCTCGAAACCGACTCGGTCGAAGCCGCTTCCCGTCACGAGCCAGTCGACGTGAGGCGGATCCCGCGAGGCGTCGTGGAAGTGCCCGAGCACGTCGAGGTGATCAGCGATGGCGGCATGAAGGACGTGCCCCCACGCTTGGGAGCGTGTGGGAACGATCCCGTCGTTCGCGGCCGCCGACGGTATTGTTCCATAGGCATGGCGGAGAGCACGCGTCACCTCGGGCGCGAGCCGGGGCGAGAGGTGCCGGGGCGTCACCGCCGCGAGCCGGTAGAGCACCCCATAGACGGCATGCGTGACCTGCGCCGCGGGATCGAGTCCGACGGCGAGCGTCGAGCACAGATTGGGGTGTGCCGCCTCCGTGACGACTGCCCCGTAGCGGACGGTGGGCCGCGGTAGAACCGTGGCGTTGAAAACCTCCATCGCCTCAGGGGTGAGTTGCAGCATCAGCGCCTGGTCGTCTACGACGTCGCGCAGCATCGCCCGCACCGAGCGGCGCCGTGCGGCCGTGAAATCCTCGAGCAGGCGCCCGAAGATTTCGTCGATCAGCTCGCTACTCGCCACGAGGTCCGCGAGGCGAACGAAGCGGCTTGCCATCCACAGCAGGCCGGCAAGCGGGAGATGCCCGAAATGCAGCATGTAGATGGTGAGGAGCGACAGAAGCTGTAGGAGCTGCTGGCCACGGAGCGTCGTGAAGAACGATGCGAGCGGCGTCCCATGATGCGGCGTCGCGATCGTGACGACGCCGCGCACGCGAGCCGCCGCGCGCTCCACGTCGACGGCCGTCGGCAGCATGACGCCTGGAGCCGTGAACAGTCGTGCGTCGAGCCCTCCGCTCGAATGACCGATGAGATGAATGGGCCCGTCACCCTCCGCCGTCGCCGCGACCGTTTCGGCAAGACGTGCGGCCCGCTTCGGCAGCGAAGCCGTGGGAGAGGTGCGCACGAAATGGATGCGGGCATCGCTCCTCGCTTCCGTGAGGCGTGCCGCGAGGATCCGCCGCACGTGACCGAAGTACGTGATCCGCCCGAGATTCGCGAATCCCAGGAACCCCGGGATCAGGTAAATGTGTGGCGTACGGACCAGGGCTCAGGCACCCAAGGCGCAGCGAAAACGCTCGACCGCAGCGCTGGCGGTCGCTCGGGCATCGGCGAGCACGGAATCGACCGTACGTCTGATGTCATCCCAGGATTCGCCGGCGGCAGCCGATACGCGTTTGAGCGTGCTCGTGGCCGCGCGCTGCTTCGATTTCAAAGCGCCCAACTGCGTCCGGGCCTCCCGGCGCAGCACGCGAATCTGCGCGCGCGCATCCGCCTCGAGCTTGTGCTCCGCCTTGCGCAAGCCGCGCTGGATCTCCCCAATCGACTTCTCGAGATGCGTGACGCCCTGTTTGACCTCGGCGTACAAGGCCCGGGCCTCGCGTGACATCACTTTCTGCGCCCGTCGCGGCGCACGCGTAGCTTGCGACCGCTTCGTGGACGTTTTGGGGGACATGATCTCTCCTTCCCGCTGCCGGCGGAGCCGGCAGCGCTCTAGGGAACCTCTGCACAGGTGGCTCCCGGCTACGAAGCGCGATCTATCCCCGAGCGACGGCGGCGCGCAGCCCTCGGCGTATCGTTCAGATACGCGGTCGGGCTTCGCGCCTTGCGCTCGGGGCGGCTCGCACTTCTCGCTCGGAACCTACCTGTGCAGAGGTTCCCTAGCGCTTCGTCGGGATCAGAAACAAGAGCCCACCCACCACGATCGCGCCGACGCCAGCCCACACGGGAACGTTGACGGTCTCCGTATCCTTGACCGAGAGCTCGAGCGGGCCGATTTTGGTTTCGTGGGTCTCCTTGGTGTAGCTGAAACTTCCATATGCCAAACCCAAAATGCCGGCGACCATCAACAGTAGAGCCGCCATCCTCCTTGCGCTCATCTGGTCCACTCCTGCAAAGAAGTCCGTCGCCTCGTCACGATCACCCCAGCGGCCTTCGACCGCTCACGACACCAAAACCCTAATGAGTCGCGTCTTTGACCTTGTCGATGACCTGCTCGACCTTCTGCTTGATCTTTCCGACGATCTGGTCGGTCTTCCCTTCCCTCTTGAGCTTCGCATCACCCGCCAAAGCGCCCGCAGCTTCCTTCACCCGGCCCTTGAGCTCGTCCGTCTTGCCGCTCGTCATGGTGTAGTCCCCTTTCTCCACAGACCAGAAAGCAACGACTGTGCCGTACCCACTCATGCGTAAATAACGGTGATCCCTTCATCAACTTGCTCTCGAGAGGTCTCGCCGATTCCTGAGATCGAGAGCCGATTGAGGAATCGCGAATGACCTCGCCATTGCTGATCGCGATCCGTCAGTCGATACGAAACGATGGGCAGCACGCGCAGGCGCGCGCTTCTGCGCGCGTAGTTCTACGCGGTGCTCCCGCCGAGGACGACCGAGCCCCGGGAGCACCGCTTCATACGCACATGGAGCCTGGGCCCATCGGGAAGCACGTAGGACCACCCGCGTACGAATCCGGCCCTTTTTACGAACGCTGCGGCCGCTATGGTAGCTGATTACATGAATGATGGACTCATCGACTTGGCGGCCGAGATCGCCGGCACCGCCAATCTCCTCGAAAGCATCCGGGCCCTCCCGGACGACCGCGGACCGCGAATCGTAATTCTCTCCGGGGCCGTGACGGAGCGCGCGGCCGATCTCGTGGCCTCGGGGCTCGTGACCCACGCCGAGCGTTCGGGCATGCGCGCGCTCCGTGCCTCGCTCGTGGGAACGGTCGAGGGCAGCTCTGTCGTGGCCTATTCCGACACTGGCGTGCTGGCAGGCGAGGGCGCGCTCTCAGTGCATCTCGAGAAGCCGTCGAGCGCAGAGTTGCATCGCTGGATCGCGGAAACCGCTCCGGCTGCCGAGCTGGTCGTGATCGCGGGGCCGCCTCTCGCGGTCTCGATCGATGCGGCCCTGCTCGCATGTGCCTGCGATGGGCTCGTCATCGTCGCCGAGTCGGAGGTTACCGATCGCGCCGCGCTCCGCACGGCCGCCGAGCGCGCCCGGATCGCCGGGTGTCGTACGCTCGGTATCGTGATGCACGGCCCGAAGGACCGCGTACCGAATTGGATCCATCGTTTCATGGGTACGCGCACTGCGTCGGGCCAAACCGTCGCTCGTGGTCGCGTTCGCGGGATCCGGGAGCCGGTCAGTCCCGCGTAAGTCCAGGCAGAACCGGACCCCACCCCGCGCCGGGATCGACGCCACCACAGCGATGGATCCCGGAGCAAAGAGGATCGAGCCGATCACCTGCCCGCAAGCCAGCCGCTCGACTTCGCGACATGGAATTCAATGGTCGTCGGCGCGGCCAGTGCGCGGTTCCATTCACATGCTCGACCTCCCTCCCTTTCTCCTGATGAACCGTCGCGCATGCGCGGAGCGCCTACAGCCGCCCGGTAAGCAGCAGGATGAGCAGAACGATGAGGATGATTCCGCCGATGCCCGACGGGGCATAGCCGTAGTGATGCCCACTCACCTGCGGCAGGCCGCCGAACACCACCAGCAACACCACGATCAACAGTAGCAACGACATGCTTTCCTCCTTCTGGCGCGGGCAGCTCAAACGGCCGCTGCCTGATCAATGCGTCGGGCTGTTCGATCTTCGTCACAACAAACACGCCAATCACCCGCAGGACGGCTTGAGGCGAACGCGCGCATCGACATTTGCGACAGCAATGGCCGTGCCGCGACCCGACATCGGCCGCGCGCTGCGCGTTTTGGAAGGCCGGTCGCCGCGAATTCCTACCCGTTGCGAGATTCGCGCACATCTATTATCGCCGGCCGGAATGTGCGGCTTTGCTTTTCGACACAATCTCGAAAGGGCCGCGCTGCCCAAAAAGCAGCAGCTTGTCCTCGGTGCCGCCCGGGGACAAGGACGGGGCTGAAAGGTGGACCCCGCTGCGGGATCGCAGATCTAAGAAAGGCTCCTCTCCATGATGGGACGGGTGGAATCCGTTCGTTCTCGGCTGGCACTCCTCGCTCTCGCGCTCACGGTGGCGCTGCTCACAGCTCCCAGCGCAGTGTCGGCGCGGGAAACCGGGGACCCCATCCAACTCGCGTGGATCGAAGGGGACCTGGCGGGCCTCAGCCGCATCCTGTCGCCGGATGGCCGCAAGACGATCGGGACCATCGACTACCGGCAGTCTCGACACGACGACGTGCTCGAGGCGGTGCGGGTGGCGCGGTTCACTGACGGCTCGAGCGACGAGGATCGGGCGGAGGCTCGCCTCGGGAAGACGCTCGAAACCCTGCGCGGACGCTCGATCGTTCGTGACGCGCGCGGCACGTCACGTCAGAGACCACGAGTGCACCCACGACCTACACGTACAACAAAAAGACCGTCTTCGTAGATTCGCCGGGCAAGGTCGTGACCTACGAAACGCTGAAGGATTCGCCGGTCACCATCTCGTACGTGCAAGACAGCGATCGCATGCTCGTCACCAAAGTCACTACGACCGGACCACAAGTCCGAAAGGAAACGACGACCACCACGACCGAAACGCGCTGACTCTTGTCGTGAGCGGGAGGTCGGTCGGAAAGGGCCGACTCCGCTCACCAAGCGCTTGAGTCGCCGGTGACGCTGACCCAAGCCTCGATCCCGTTGGGCTTGCGGCACCTGGAAGCGCCGCTCCAGCAGGAGCTCGAGTCGACGCTATTATAACTGGTCGCCCTTGTGACCTTGAGCACCAGAGACATCAACCCTGTAGTACTTCTCGCTTCTCCGTACGAGACGTCTCCGCCCGCTGTTCGTCGGGCTCGGCCAGGCCGGTGACTTCACGGATCTCCTTCTCGTCGAGCGATTCGGCTTTCAGCAGGGCCCGGGCGAGAGCGTCGAGCTTGTCCCGATGCAGGGCCAGCAGCCGGTCGGCCTCACGGTGACTCTCCTCGACGATACGGCGGACTTCGGCGTCGATGAGCTCCGAGGTTGCCTCGCTGTAGGGCTGGTGCTGGAAGGCCGGCGGCAAGCCCTCGTCCTGGGGGGCGACGAAGCTGATCGGGCCGAGCTTCTCGCTCATGCCCCAACGCAACACCATCCGACGCGCAATCTCGGTGACCTGCTGGAGGTCGTTCTCGGCACCCGTCGTCACCACTCCATAGACGAGCTTCTCGGCCCCTCGGCCGCCGAGTGCGCTGGTGATCCGCGCCCGCAGGTAGTCTTCGGAGTAGCTGCTGCGATCGTCGATGGGGAATTGATACGTCACTCCGAGCGCCATGCCGCGCGGCACGATCGAAACCCGGTGCACCGGGTCGCTGCCGGGCACCAGCAGAGCGAGCAACGCGTGGCCAGCCTCGTGGTACGCGGTGCGCTCCCGATCGGCGGGGTTCAGCAAAATGTTGCGGGCGGGCCCGAGGGTGATCTTCTCCATCGCTTCCGCGAAGTCTTCGGCGCGGACAGCGCTCGCGTCCTTGCGCGCTGCCAGCAGCGCGGCCTCGTTGACCAAGTTCCGCAGCTCGGCGCCAACCAGACCGGGTGTCTCGGCGGCGATGCGCTCGAGCGTAACGTCCGGCGCCAATGGCACGTTCTTGGTGTGCACCTTGAGAATCGCGGCGCGGCCGGCGCGGTCGGGACGCTGCACCACGACGCGACGGTCGAAGCGGCCCGGTCGCAGCAGGGCCTGATCGAGCACGTCGACGCGATTGGTGGCGGCCAGCACGATGACGCCTTCGCGCGAGTCGAAGCCGTCCATCTCGGTCAGAATCTGGTTCAGTGTCTGCTCGCGCTCGTCGTGACCGCCGAGCTGCGCGCCGCTGCCGCGGGTCCGACCAATGGCGTCCAGCTCGTCGATGAAGATGATCGAAGGTGCGGCGTCCCGAGCCTGCTTGAACAGGTCGCGCACGCGCGACGCGCCGACGCCAACGATCATTTCGACGAACTCGGAGGCGCTGAGACTGAAGAAGGGAACGCCGGCCTGTCCGGCGACCGCCCGCGCCAGCAACGTCTTGCCGGTTCCGGGCGCCCCCACCAGCAGCACGCCTTTCGGCACGGTGCCGCCGAGCCGCTGGTACTTTGCCGGGCTCTTCAGAAAGTCGACGATCTCGATGAGCTCGTTCTCGGCCTCGTCGATGCCCGCGACATCGTCGAAGGTGACCTTCGGTTGCTCCTCACTGTAGCGCTTGGCGCGACTGCGGCCGAGGCCGAACAGCCCGCCGCCCGCCGCCGCGGCGCGGCGACTCATCCAGACGAACGCAGCGATCAGCAGCAGGGTCGGACCGAAGCCGACCAGCAGCGTGAACCAGGAGGGACTATTCTCGTTGACGGCCTCGATCGCCACACCCTTCTCTTCGAGGAGCTTTTCGAGACCCGGATCGGCGAAGGCCGGCCGCTGCGTCTCGAACCGCTTCGAAACGCGCGGCTTGGGTTGATCGGGAGGAGACGCCGCCGGCCCTTCGGCACTCGGCGCCTGAGGCTCCTGGCGTGGATACGTGACTTCCGTCTTGAACGTGCCACGGATCGCATCGCCCGCACTGGTGACGTTCTCGACGTTGCCCGCCTCGACCTGCTTCTTGAAGAACGTATAGGAGACGACCATCGAGGGTGGCTCCGGGAAGAACACTCGCCGCGCCACGTAATTGGCCGTCACGACGAGCAGGAAGATCAGCCACCAGGGCTGCGGCCGCAGGGGCCGCCGACCGGAAGCCGCGTCTTTCGAGCTCTTCGCTCCGTCGCCAGCGGAACCTCCGGCCGCTTTGTCAGTCAGTGGGTTCGCCATCGTCTTCTGCTCGCTTCGCGGCCGTCGCGCGCGCCATACGGTTCCATGCCCGACGGAGCAACGCAGGAGTTGGAGGATCGAGCCCGGAAACGCTACGCAAACCGAAGCCGGAACGCCACCGTCGGCCGGCTATTGCTGCGGCTGACAGACCTCGAAGACCAGACGGTCGTGGGCCACTTTCCACCCCGCTCTTCGCCTCGGTTCGGCGGTCGAACCCGGCGACCCCCGATCCTAGGACGATCGAGGAACGACGGCTCGCGGTGAAACCGGCGGTGAGGCGTTAGGACCCGACGCGGGATCGCGGCCTCACTCCAACCGGAAACCGACCTTCAACTTCACCTGGAAGTGGGCGATCTTGCCGTCGACCAAATGCCCTCGAGTCTCCACCAGCTCGAACCAATCCAGGTTCTTCAACGTCTCGGACGCGCGAGCGATGGCGTTCCTGACGGCCTCGTCGCTGCTCGTGGTCGATGATCCGACCAGCTCGACCACCTTGTAAATATGATTCGTCATGCGATCTCCTTCTCGCGACGCTCGACATCGCGGCCACCACGACACCGTACCGGAGCGGATCGGCGAGGACTACCGCTGATGGCCGAGCATGATCGAGGTACCGCTCCGCAACCAGAAGAGAACCACGACGAGGCGGACGAGCATCGGCGCGCGAGAAGATCTCCTCGTCGCCGCCTGTCGGCAGTCATGCTCCACGGAGCTCCCGCGGCCAGGACGACGGATCCTCGGACGGGTAGATGCGCAACGACTGGCCGGTCGCCGTCAGGAGGTCATCGCGGCCGCAGCCGAGCGCCGCGGCGGCCGCGTTCAAACCGGAGTTCGTCACGCCGTTGATCCCCGGAGCGATCGTGCTGGCACCGCATTGGTAGAGCCCGCGGAGGTGGGTCTCGACCGGGAAGCTCAGGGGGCCGAGATTGCCGAGCGTCTTCTCGGTGCCGTAGATGCCGCCGCGGGTGGCGTGGAGAAAGTGGATGTTCGTGAGCGGGGTGCCGAGCGCGCGGAAGACCGTGCGCTCCCGGAGCCCGGGCACGAAGGTCTCGATGGCGTCGAGGATGCGCTCGGTGAGCTTCGCTTTCAGCTGCGCATACGCGGGCGGACGTTTGCCGGGCGGCGTGTCCTTCCAGAGCTCGAAGGCGTCCGGGGACGACAAGGTCATGGCCTCGACGGTGTGGAGCCCGTCCTGACGCAGCGAGGGGTCCTTCAGCGTCGTCGCGTTGAAGAAGAGACCGGGAACGATCTCCTGGCCGGTCAGCTCGGATCGCTCGGCGAACGCATAGACGGCGTCGATGTCCGGCGTCAGGCTGTACCAGATGTTGCCGGAGTCGACGCCGGCGGCGCGCAGATCCATGTCGACCGCCATGAAGAGACTGAGCGTCGACACCGAGTAGCGCATCCGACCGATTCGGCGGCGAAGCGCCCACCCGACGTGCTCTTGCGGAACGAGCCGGCCCCACGTCACACCGGGATCGGCGTTCGATACGACGACACCGGCACGCACCTCGCGCCCGTCGGCGAGGCGGACGCCCACAACCGCGTCGCGCTCGACCAGAATCCGGTCCACTTCGGTCCCGAGCATCACGGTGCCGCCGTGCAAGCCTATGTGGCGCACGAGCGCTTCGGGAATCGCCTTGCCACCTCCGTGCGGGTAACAACCGCCGTCGAAGTAGTACCCCTGCAGCCCGGCGTGAAGCGCCGTCGGGGCCCGCGACGGCGCCATGCCGTGGTCCCCGGACTGGATGGAGAGGATGGCGCGCAGCAGCGGATCGGCGGTGCAGCCGTCGAGGAAATGATTGAGCGGGCGAAGCCCGTGCAGCAACACGGTCGGCATGTGGAGCGCCATCTGTGCGGCGTCGCCGAGGCTGTGAATCGAGGTGGAGTGTCCCAACTCGTCCACCATCTTGCCGATGAGGTCGAAGTAGCGCGCAATGCCCTCGGCCTCCGCGGGAAAGCGCTCCGTCAAGCGTGCCGCGAATCGTTCCTTGCCCTTCGGAATGGCGAAGCGCTCGTCGCCCACCACCACGCGATCGTAGCCGTCGGGATTGAGCTCGAGGAACACGAGGTCGTTCGCGACACCGAGGCCTTCGTAGATACGCCGGAGTCCTCCGCCTGGACCGAGCGCGCCGACGTAGTGGATCCCGGGGCTGAAGCCGAATCCCCCCGCAGTGAAGGTCTGGCTATAGCCCCCGGGGAGGTAGTGCTGCTCGAAGACGACGACCCGGCGGCCAGCGCGGGCCAGCGCCAACGCCGCCGTGAGCCCCCCCGACCCGGATCCGATCACGATCGCATCGTAGTCCATGGTGCCGGTCTCCCCTCTGGACGTCAGCCGCGCCTGCCGCGATTGGACCTCTCCCTCGCGCCGTCTCTGGCCGTCACACCGGCGGTGAAGGCCGCGGTCGAAGCGGCTTCCCTGGCCGCGGCTGGCACGATCCGATCGCGCAACCGGCACGGCCCCCGCACCCCCGCTCGCCAGCGACCGGTAGTGGTCCTATGATCCACCACGAGGGTTGTGCATGCCCAGGCCTCTCGCCGTTGCCGTCTGCTGTGCCGTGATCGCGGGCGCGTGTCCCGACGCCGGAGCTGCGGCCCACCCCGCCGCGCACGCCACACCGGGCACCGGTCACTACGCCGAGGTCGCGGGATATCGCCTGTACTACGAAGAGTACGGTCACGGGCGCCCGCTCGTCCTGCTGCACGGCGGGCTCAGCACCATCAAGGATTCCTTCGCACGGCAGATCCCGGCTTTCGCACGCGAGCGCAAGGTCGTCGCGATCGAGCAGGTGGGCCACGGCCACACGCCCGACGCCCGCCCGACGTTCACGTACGACCAAATGGCGGACGACACCGCGGACCTGTTGCGCCAGCTCGAGCTCGGCGCCGCGGACTTCGTCGGATGGAGCGACGGCGGAGTGATCGCGCTCGTGATCGCGCGACGCCATCCCGAGCTCGTGCGGCGCCTGGTCGTTTCCGGGACGAACGTAACCGTCGAGGGGCAGCGCCCCGAGAACATCCAGGCGCTGCGTGACGCGACCGAAGGTAGCGACGCGACCGACGTGGTGAGCAAGGTGCAGCGCCTCTGGCTCACGCCCGTCGTCCTCGACAAGGACGACCTCGCGCAGATCACGGCGCCCGTACTGCTGGTGTCCGGAGATCGCGACGCGATCCGCCTCGAGCACACGGTCGAGATCTTCGAAGCGCTGCCGCACGCACAGCTTTGCATTCTGCCCGGCACCGGCCACGACACGTTCCAGGCCGCAGCACCGACGTTGAACCCGCTCATCCTGCGCTTCCTCGCGGGCTCGTGATCGGCGTACCCGGGCGCACGCCGCGCGCGCCGGTCGTCCTGGTCTCAGACGCGGACGGCTGAACGCCGTTGCTAGGCATGCGGGTCGACGCCGGAGGCGATGCGGCCGAGGTGCGTCCAGGCGGCGACATCGGCCGGCGCGAGCGCGGCGACGCGGGCCTCGTACTCCGCCTCGTCCTCGGCGTCGAAGCGGTCGCGCCACTCGCCGCCGCCGCCCGAGCGGAAGAAGGCGGCGGGATCCTTCCAGTTGCCCTGGGAAGCCGCGGGGGCGATCTCGCTTGCGCGCGCCCGCATCCGATCGAGCCCCGCTTCCCGCGTGAGCTCCCGGGCGCGCTCCTCGCCGAGCGGGATTCCGAGCGCTGCCGCGAGACGTCGCGCCTCGCCGACGAGATCCGCCTTGAGATCGGCGTAGTGGAGCATGAGGACGTTCTCGTCGTGGCGGCGCTGCCAAGCCGTCGTCATGTGATGGAGCACGGCGGCGAGGCTGAGCGGTCCGGTGAGGGCGTCGGAGCGGACGAACGCCCGCATCCGTTCCACCGGATCCGCCGGCGCGATCCCCGGCCGGCCGAACTCCGCGACGCCGTCGTCTCCCATGACCTTGGCGCGGAGCTCGAGGAAGCGGTCGTAGTCCATGTTCGCGGCGTGATGCTCGTACGACACGGCCACGTCGCGCGGATCGCGTCCGACGACGACGTAGGTGACCTCGGCACGGAGCGGAATGCCGTCGAGCGGAGTGTGCGTCTTGATGAACCGCCGATGCGTTTGCGCCGCGAGCTTCGCGCGCACCTCGTCGATCGACTGGTTGCACATGTCGAGCCACGGGGAGATCGCGTCGAGCGGCGCCGGAAAGACCGAGCCGTCGAAGACGAGCAGCGCGCAGAGCATCTGCGTCCAGGTGGTGCCGGCCTTCGGCGGGGTACTGATGACGATGTCGCCGGCGCGGAACGGAAACTCGTCCCAGCGGGCACTGTCTGCGATCAGTGATCGGTAGCGCACGAGGCCGCACCATGGCACGCGCGCGCCGGCGCGGTCGAGTCGACCGGAACCCAGTATCGCGTGAGCCGTGGGCGTGGCATCGGCCGGCAGGCGACCTCGAGCTGCGACGGACCAATCTTGATGACCAGCCCTCTCACGGACGGCGTGATGCTGACCGGCACGTCACCGAATCCGCGCCGAAACGCCCCGGGGGTGACGCCTCTGGATCTCGGCGTCCTCGACGCGATAGGACCGTCCCTACTTCAGGCGATCGTGCTATCCGGGGGCATGGCCGTCCGGTGGTCGCGATGACGACGCTGCGCGAGTACCACGAACGCAGCAAGCATTCCCCCGCGAGTGTGCACGCGAGCGCGTATGCCCTCGACTGGGAGAACCAGCCGATCGCGTTCAAGGTCTACCCGGACCTCGACCCGATCCCGCTCCCGACGGACCTGCCGGGATCGCAGCACCTGGCGCTCGAGGCGATCGCCGGCATCACGGCCCCGTCGCCCCGCGCACTCGATGTCGGCCTCCTGGCGCACCTGCTCTACTTCAGCGCGGGCGTGCTCAGGCGTCGCGCATACCCCGGCGGCGAGATCTTCTATCGCGCCGCCGCATGCACGGGCGCGCTCTACCACATCGATGCGTACGTCGTGTGCGGCGACATCGCGGGTCTCGCGGCGGGCGTCCATCACTTCGGCCCGCACGACTTCGCGTTGCGGACGCTCCGGGCCGGCGACCACCGCGCGCTTCTCGTCGCCGCGACCGGAGACGAGCCGCACGCGGCCGACGCTCCCGTCCTGGTCGTGCTGACGAGCACGTTTTGGCGGAACGCCTGGAAGTACCGCACGCGCACGTACCGGCATTGCTTCTGGGACGCGGGCACCCTGCTCGCAAACCTCCTTGCCGTCGCGGCCGCGCTCGGCGTCCCGGCCCACGTCGTCACCGGATTCGTCGACGACGACGTCGCGCGCCTCCTCGACATCGATCAGACCCGCGAGGCACCGCTCGCCGTGCTCGCGCTCGGCGCAAACGGAGCGCCCGCCCCACCGGCTTCGACCCTGCCCCGCCTTGGCCTTGCGACCCTGCCACTCTCGCGCGAGGAGATCGACTATCCGCTCATCCGGGAGGCGCACGCGGCCTCATCGCTCGCGACCGCGACGGCGATGCAGGCCTGGCGCGCCGCCGGGGCGGGGCCGCCCCGGAGTGTCGGCGGTGCGCGCCGACGTCGTGCTCGAGTCGCTGCCAGCCGCCGCCGTCCCGGAGCCCATCGAGGCCGTCATCGCGCGACGCGGATCAACGCGCCGATTCCCCCGCGCGGCCATACCGCGCGATCGCCTCGCGACGATCCTCCACCTCTCGACGCGTCCCGTGTCGCTCGACGTCGTGGCACCGGCCGAGCTGTACGTCATCGTCAACGCCGTCGACGGCCTCGCCCCCGGCGCCTACCGGTGCGGTCCCGACGGACGCACGCTCGAGCTCCTGCGCGTCGGCGATTTCCGCGACACCGCCGGCCACCTGGACCTCGGGCAGGAGCTCGCGGCCGACGCGGCGGCGAATCTGTACTGGCTCGCCGATCTCGACGCCGTGTTCGCGCGGCTCGGCGACCGCGCCTACCGGGCGGTGCAGCTCGCGGCGGCGATCGCCGGGGGCCGCGCCTATCTCGCGGCGTATGCGCTCGGGCTCGGGGCGACCGGGCTCACGTTCTTCGACGATGCGGTGACGCGCTTCCTTGCACCGTCCACCCCGGGGATGGGCGTGATGTTCCTCGTGGCTGTCGGGCGCCGCGGCCGCGCGGAGACGCCGTGAGGCGGCGCGTGTCGGCGGCCGTGCGCACGACGTTCCGCTCGCTGGCCGTCCGCAACTTCCGGCTCTTCTTCGTCGGCCAGCTGATCTCGCAGAGCGGCACGTGGCTCACGCAGGTCGCCCTCACGCTCCTCGTCCTGCACGCCACCAAGAGCGGCTTCGCGCTCGGCCTCCTCGTCGCGTGCCAGTTCGGGCCGATGCTCCTCCTCGGCGCGTACGGTGGCGTCGTGGCCGATCGGACCGACAAGCGGCGGCTCCTCCTCGCGACGCAGACGCTCCAGATGGCGCAGTCGTTCGTGCTGGCCGCGCTGGCGTTCCTGCCCGAGCCCCCGCTGCTCGCGTTCTACGTCACGGCATGCGCGGGCGGGCTGCTGCTCGCGTTCGACAACCCCGCGCGGCGCTCTTTCGTTCCCGAGATGGTCCCCGAGCACGAGGTGCACAACGCGGTGACGCTGAACGCCGCCCTGATGACGAGCTCGCGGATCTTCGGGCCGACGCTCGCCGGGCTGCTCGTCGTCAGCGTGGGGTATGGCTGGACCTTCACGCTCGACGCGGTCTCCTACGGCGCGGTCCTCACGAGCCTCTGGCGGATGCGCCCCGAGGAGCTGCGCCCACCCCCCCGCGTCGCGCGGGGTGCGGGCCAGATTCGCGCCGGGCTCCACTACGTGCGCGGCGTGACCGATCTGTGGGTGCCGCTCGTGATGGTCGCGCTCGTCGGCACGCTCACGTTCAACTTCTCGGTGACGCTCCCGCTGTTCGTCGAGCACACGCTGCGCGGCAGCGACGTCTCGTACACCCTCGTCTACTCGGTGCTGAGCCTCGGCTCGTTCCTCGCGGCGCTCGCGGCCGCGCACCGCACGTCGGTCGACGTCCGCCACGTCGTCTTCGCGGCGTTCGCGTTCGGCATCGCGATGTTCGCCTTCGCGGCGGCGCCGAGCCTGCCGAGTGCCTTCCCGCTCGCGCTGGCCGTGGGATTCTCGAGCATCGCGTTCCTGACCGCCTCGACGGCGCTCGTGCAGGTCCGGGCGGCGCCCCCGATGCGCGGCCGCGTGATTGCGCTGCAATCGATGGTGATGATCGGCAGCACGCCGATCGGTGGGCCCGTCCTCGGCGCGGTGTGCGACGCGTTCGGCGCGCGCGTCGGACTCGTGATCGGCGGCGTCGCCGCGATCGCCGCGGCCGCGTGGGGCCGGCTCGCGCTCGCGCGCGCCGCGGCGCGCGGCGCCGATGGGCCCGACGGCGCACCCGAGCGCGAGGGCGGGCAGCCGAGCCACGGGGACACCGCGATCGAGACCCGGTAGCTGGCCCGGCGCTGCCGCGCCCGCGCTGCCCGGGCGGACACGCGAGGAGGCAAGGTGCAGGACGCAATCCTCTGTGAGTGGCCAGCCATTGTTTGCGCTCGGTGTCGTGTTGAGCGTGCGGAAAGCCACTCTCCCTTCGAGCGTGCCACGCCGTCGCGGCGCACGACACCATTCCGGGGAGCCGGCTCGAGATCTTCGACGGAGTGGGCCACTACCCGCACTGCGAGGCTCCGGAGCGCTTCGTCGAAGTGCTCGTCGATTTCATCACCTCCACCACACCCGCCCGTCTGAGCACGCGCTCCGCTCAGCACGACGGCGCTCCCACTCGCCGAGCGCAACATCACCGCGCTGAACCCCGACGGGCCGCCACCGGACCTCGACTCCGTCGACGGACCCAAGCCCGCGCCGCAAACCCCCGAAGGAAGCGTTCGAGCCGCCGACCCGTAGTACCGCTGCACTTTATTTGGCTTCTTTGCCGCCGTGCTGCTGTGAGGATTTGCCATGCCCATGCCCATGGTTCTCTTGGTCATGGCCCCCGTGGCTCTTGCTTGGTTTCTGTGACGGATGCTGCTGGGTGTGCTGATCTTGGCCATGGCTCTGACCGTGCGGCGCTGAGTGCGCGTGCGGTCGCTGACCATGCTGTTCCGGCCGCGGAGCTTGCGGTCGTTGATCATGGCCGTGCCGCTGGGGTTGCCACCCCTGGACTCCCCACGTTTGGTGTTTCTCCCAATACCCTTCCTTTTTCCAATTGTTCCAGTTCTTTTCCACGTGATCGTGAGGCACGCGTTCGTAGTTCCAGGGCCGACCCGACCATTGGCGCTCCTGGTACTCATGTCTCCAATTGTGCGGCACCTGCCGATAGAACGACGGGACGTGCGAATAATGACTCCATCCACGCTCATAGTACCGCGAGCGGTACCAACGACCCTGCCACGGACGCCACCACCAGCCGTCGAAAAAGAACACGTCCTCGGCGATGTCGGGGACGACGTACACATACGTCCCAGGCAAGACGACCATCTCCGGCGGTGCGGAAAATACCAGGGGTGGGGGCAATTGAATCCCGACATGGATGTCGACTTGCGACCGAGATGGCGTGGGAAGAAGGCAAAGCCCCACACCGCCGATACCCATCAGGATCAGTCGTCTCACGAGGCGCAATGTCATGAATGCCTTCCTATTCTTCTTGCTGAGGATTGACGTATGCCGCGACGATCAAGGCAACGACGATGGCCAGCACCGCCACCAATAGAGCCTTGAGATACGGCACGATGCCGAGGACGAACCCCTCGACGAGCCACGTGACCGCGATGATCGCGCCCAGAAGCACCACCACGCCGGCGGCCCACGCCTGGCGCCGCCACACGCCGACCGCAGCCGCGACCGCACATACCGCTTGCAAGACGAAGGCGATCAGCAGCAGCGGCATGGGCGGGCCGATCAGCATCCCGGGCATGTGAGCCCCTATGTACACAGCGTAGCCTGCGAGCGCACCGGCAATCAGACGCAACGCGGTGGATCGATCGTTCATGGCATTTTAGCCGCCAAGCGCGCCGCGGAGACGGTCGACGGCTGCGGTGGCGGTGGCGCAGGCATCGCCGAGGATGGAGCCCGCCGTGCGTTTGATGTCTTCCCACGAGCCGCCGATGGATACTCGTGGACCGGATGACCGTCGTCGCGGAGCGCTTCGGCGAGCGACTGGCGGAAGCTCGGCTCGTCGTCGACGACAAGGATCGTCACGTCGTGGCACGGGCGCGAATCCGGAGCTGAGATAGGCTGGGCGGTCGTTTCGCGACCGCGGGATCCGCGCGGTCGTCGCGCTGTCGCCCGTGCTCGGGCCCGCGTCACCGCGTCGAGCCTCCGCCAGATCGGCATTCCCGTCACCATCATCGCCTCGCGTAGCGACGAATTGGTCCCCTTCAGCCGCAACGCGGCCCGCTACCAACGGCTCATTCCACACGCACGTCTCATCACGATACCCGCCGCCGGGCATTTCGTCTTCATGCCGGTGTGCAGCGAACCTGGCCGGCTCGTCGCTACCCAGGTCTGCGTGGATCGGACACCCGAGGTCGATCGGGCTGCCGTCCATGCGCGCACCGGCAGGCTGATCATCGCCTTCTTCAACCGTTCACTCGGCATCCGACGGTCGCACTGACTTGGCGGAGCTCCGCTCCTCCGCCTCTCACCGCCGGGCATCCCCCGCCCTAGGGAACCTCTGCACAGGTGGGTTCCGAGCGAGAAGTGCGAGCCGCCCCGAGCGCAAGGCGCGCAACCCGACCGCGTATCTGAACGATACGCCGAGGGCGGCGCGCCGCCGTCGATCGGGGATGGATCGCGCTTCGGAGCCGGGACCCACCTGTGCAGAGGTTCCCTAGTTTCCACGTCCCCCTTCTTTGCTTTCTGGCTTTCCCTGGTGTTGCGATTCCCTCTGCTGCTGCTTGCCCCGGGGTACCGGATGCGATTGTTGCGGCTGCTGTTGTCTCTCAGGCTGCGTATGCGGCTGCCGCGGTTGTTCTGGCTGCGACTGTCGCTCGGGCGGCTGCGCCTGCGGATGCGGCGGCTGTCGTGGTTGCTGCTGTCGCTCGGGCGGCTGCGCATGGGGCGGCTCTGGTTGTTGCGGCCGCCTCTCCGGCGGCTGCGCATGGGGTTGCGGCCGCTGTTGCGGTCGCTTCTGCATTTCGGCCGGCTGACCTCGCGGTTGTCGTTGCGGCTCTTCTGGCTGGCGCGCACGGGGTTGCCGTTGCTCTTGACCTTGGGGCGCCTGAATCTGGCGCTCCCTTGGTTGCTCTTGATTCCGTTGTTGATGCTGCTGAACGTCGGGTTTCTGTCGATACTGTTCTTCCCTCTGATGCCTCAGCTCCTGCTTCTGCTGTTGCGGTCGAGGTTGATAGCCCTGAACACCCCAGGTTCCGTGCCGTTCCCAATGTCGACTGCCCTGCCAGCTCCGCCAGTTTTGCTGAAGTCGCTCCGGGGGAATTCGCTCGTAGTCCCATCGGTGCCCGTACCAATTGTGCTCCCTGTAGTACCCTCTCCAGCCGGGATCTACGTCGAAATAAAAACTGGGAACACTGTCATAATACGCCCACCCCTCGTTGTAATGATGCGAGCGATACCAACGCCCTTCCCATGCCCTCCACCACCAGCCATCCCAGAAAAATAGGTCTCCATCTACATCCGGCACCGCGTAGACATCGCTCGTATCGGGGATTACGACCACCTCCGGAGGTGCTTCGAATACGAACGGCGGGGGCAGACCAATTCCTATATGAATGTCCACCTGGGCCAATGTCGGAACAGGGGCGGCAAGTGCCGACGCCCATACGAGCATCATCGCAAGAAGCGTTTTCATCATACTGCCTCCGGTCGCGTTGGCCCCGCCTTCATAGGGCTACCGTAGCAGCGCCGCGCGCGTAGTCGAGCGTCAGGAGCGGTCGTTCGACTCCGAGCGCTCCATAGCCGGCCATGACGCCGCAGCCCGAGAGGTCGCCCCGCGTACGCGCGGAGCGCCTACAGCCGCCCGGTAAGCAGCAGGATGAGCAGAACGATGAGGATGATTCCGCCGATGCCCGACGGGGCATAGCCGTAGTGATGCCCACTCACCTGCGGCAGGCCGCCGAACACCACCAGCAACACCACGATCAACAGTAGCAACGACATGCTTTCCTCCTTCTGGCGCGGGCAGCTCAAACGGCCGCTGCCTGATCAATGCGTGGGGCTGTTCGATCTTCGTCACAACAAACACGCCAATCACCCGCAGGACGGCTTGAGGCGAACGCGCGCATCGACATTTGCGACAGCAATGGCCGTGCCGCGACCCGACATCGGCCGCGCGCTGCGCGTTTTGGAAGGCCGGTCGCCGCGAATTCCTCCCCGTTGCGAGATTCGCGCACATCTATTATCGCCGGCCGGAATGTGCGGCTTTGCTTTTCGACACAATCTCGAAAGGGCCGCGCTGCCCAAAAAGCAGCAGCTTGTCCTCGGTGCCGCCCGGGGACAAGGACGGGGCTGAAAGGTGGAACCCGCTGCGGGATCGCAGATCTAAGAAAGGCTCCTCTCCATGATGGGACGGGTGGAATCTGTTCGTTCTCGGCTGGCACTCCTCGCTCTCGCGCTCACGGTGGCGCTGCTCACAGCTCCCAGCGCAGTGTCGGCGCGGGAAACCGGGGACCCCATCCAACTCGCGTGGATCGAAGGGGACCTGGCGGGCCTCAGCCGCATCCTGTCGCCGGATGGCCGCAAGACGATCGGGACCATCGACTACCGGCAGTCTCGACACGACGACGTGCTCGAGGCGGTGCGGGTGGCACGGTTCGCTGACGGCTCGAGCGACGAGGATCGGGCGGAGGCTCGTCTCGGGAAGACGCTCGAAACCCTGCGCGGACGCTCGATCGTTCGTGACGCGCGCGGCACCGCGATCGTCGACCTGACCATCGACGTCGCTGGTGGCCACATCACGGGATTCTCCGGCGTGGGCAAGGCGCGCGAGACCTACGACCAGCACGTGACGTTGCCAGCGGGCACCTATTTCGGTCCCCTGATCGCGTTGGTCGTCAAGAATTTCGACCAGAACGCGGTAGGCGACCGTCTCGTGTTCCATACGGTGGTCGCTACCCCGAAGCCGCGCGTCCTCGACATGGAGCTGGTACGCGCAGCACCGACCTCATTGCGCCGACCCGGAGGACCCCTGCACATCGTGCCCTTCGCGATGCGCCCGACCGTCAACTTTCTGATCGACCCCATCATCCAACACTTCGCCCCGGAGACGACGTTCTTCGTCCAGCCGGGAAAACCGCCCGCCCTCGTCCGCTTCGCCGGTCCGCGCAACTATGCCGGCCAGAAGATCGTCATCGAATGACGGAGGATTCCACACTTCCCGCGCCCGCGGCGACCCTGGAGGGCCGGCTGCAAGACGACTTCACGATCGCAGCCGAGGACGCGGCGGGCGGCGGTGTCATGGGCGCAAGGAAGCTGACGCTCGCCTTCCAGGACGGCTTCCGTATGGAGGCGAAGTGGAAGACGGCCCCGGCAGGCGGCGACGGGTGGAACAACTCGCCGCGCCGGGAAGTGGGTGCCTGGGCGGTCCAGGAGTTGTTTCTGGATGCCGCCGACTATCCCATTCCGCCGGTCGTCGCGCGCGGTATTTCGTTGGACGTCTATCGCATCGTCGACCCCGCCGCCGAGCCGAACCTCGACGGGACGCGAAGCGTGTTCGGTGGCTTGGCTGCCTGGCTGCAGAACGTGTCCCAGCCGGCGCGGGCCTTCGACCCGGAACGGTTCGCGCGGGATGCGCGGTATGCGTTTCATTTCGCCAACCTGAATCTGCTCGCCTATCTGATCGCTCACCGCGATGCCCGCGGCAGCAACTTCCTGATGCCGACCGACCCGTCGGATTCGCGCGTGTTCTCGATCGACAACGGGATTGCCTTCGGAGGCGTGCTCTACAACTTCTTCACCTGGCATTTCGACGAGCTCCGGACGGTCGGCCTGCCGCGGCAGTCGATCGAGCGTCTGCGGCGCATTTCTCGGCAGGACCTGACGAGATTCGGCATCCTCGGACAGTTGGCGGCGGATTCATCCGGCGTCCTGCGTGCCGTCACACCCGGCGACAACCTCGATCCGGAAGCAGGGGTACGCGTCGCGCCGGACCGCATTCAGTTCGGCCTCACGGTCGGGGAGCTCGATGCGATGGAGCAGCGTCGCGTCGATCTCTTGGTCCGAATCGACGCCGGCGAGATCAGCCTCATTTGAATCGAGCCGACAATCGCGGGCGCCCTCCCCGAGGGTGACCGGGTAGCCCCGCTAGAGCGCGGCCGCTGTGCGGCCACTGCCCGTGGTGAGCCGCGCGCGGCGAGGAGTCGCGGCATGTCGTTCCAACGTTCCAACTATGGAGAACCTACAAAGCGAAGCTGCCATTCGGTGAACATTACACGGTTGCTCCCGCATTGAAGGGTGCCCCCACCAGCAGCACGCTTTTCGGCACGGTGCCGCCGAGCCGCTGGTACTTTCCCGGGCTCTTCAGAAAGTCGACGATCTCGATGAGCTCGTTCTCGGCCTCGTCGATGCCCGCGACATCGTCGAATGTGACCTTCGGTTGCTCCTCACTGTAGCGCTTGGCGCAACTGCGGCCGAGGCCGAACAGCCCGCCGCCCGCCGCCGCGGCACGGCGACTCATCCAGACGAACGCAGCGATCCGATGCGCATTACCACCGGCGCGCCGCTCGTGCCCCGGTGCGTGCGTGCGTCGGTCAGGAAATAGCCCTGGCCCTTGAAACGCAGGCCAAAGGCGGACGAGCGGCGCGTTCGTCCGGCCGGCATGAGCGAGCTTGGTCCGACCCATCGCGAGCGTCTCGGGCGACAAGCGGTAGAACCCGTCGTGGATCGGGCTCAGGAGGAAGACCTCGACCCGGTTCCGCACCTCGGGCGGGTGGCCGGTGAGAAGCGCGAGTGCGTCGCATGCGAGTCGGCAGCATCTGATCGGGGCCTTACGTCAAATCGGGCCCTCGGTGGGGGCTATCCGCGTCGTCCCTGGTCGCGCCGGCGGCTTTGAGTTCCCAGGTCCCCCCGTGCTCCAGTTGCAGAATGCGGTCGTGGTACTGGGTCAGCGTCGTGCGGTGACCGACGCTGATGAAGCCGATCCCGGATTTCTGGAGCAGCCGATAGAGCGTGCCCTGGTTCTCTTCGTCGAGAGCGCTGGTGGCCTCATCGAGGAACGCGAAATGCGGCTTGCGCAGAAACAGGCGCGCAAAGGCCACCCGCTGTTGCTCTCCTACAGACAGCACATTGGTCCAGTCCAACACACGATCGAGATCGTCGTCCACGCGAGCGAACACATCGGAGAGATTCACCTCTGCGACGACTGCGCGGATTGTTTCGTCGTCGATCTTGCGCTCCGGGTAGGGGTACAGGAGCTGCTCCCGCAGGTTGCCCTGGATCATGTACGGACGCTGCGGGAGGAACATGAGCTCGACGAGCGGGGGCCGCTCGAGCGCCCCAGAACCGCTTGGCCAGAGGCCCGCGATCGTGCGTAGGACCGAACTCTTGCCCGTACCGCTCGCGCCCATGATGAGAAGGCTCTGCTTGCGCCTGAGCTCGAAGGACAGGTCCTGCACGAGGACCTTCGACGCGCTCGGCGTGCACACTGTCAGCTTGTCGAGTTTCACGATGCGACTGTCTTCGTCGTGTTGCTGGGTCGACTCTCTGGCGACCCGTTCCTCGTCCGCGTCGAAATCGTCGAGGTTGTCCCACAGGGTCCCGAGCCGCTGCACGCCCGCCAGATAGGTGCTGAGGCCCTCGAACTGCGTAATGATGAGGGAAACCGCGGCGAGCACCTGCGCGAACGCGCCCGCCGCTTGCGTGACGACGCCGAACTCGACTTCCCCGCGCATGAACATCGGAGCGACCACGGCGATGGGAAGGACGAGCGCCGCGTAGTTGTAGCTGTTGGTGAAGAACGCAAGGTTACGGTTCCAGGCGATGATGACGATGAAGTTGAGCACCACTTCCTTCAGGCGCGACACGAGGTCGTTCTGTTCGCGGCTCTCGCCGCGATAGAAGGCGATCGATTCGGCGTTATCCCTCACGCGCACCAGCCCGTAACGGAAGTCGGCTTCCTTACGGTACTGCTGGTAGTGGAGGCGCACGAGGCGGCTGCCGATGAGGATACTCAGCGCCGTCCCTCCGATCGCGTACGTGAAGAGCACGGCGACGAGCGTGCCGGAAATCCCCCACAGCACGCCGAGGAACGCGACCAGCGTCACGCCGGAGTTCAGGACGATGAGCAGGAAGGACAACGAATTGGTCGTGAAGTTGCGGACGTCCTCGCTGATACGTTGATCCGGGTTGTCGATGCCTTCGGATCCGCGGAGACGATAGTAGGCGCGGTTGTTGAAGTAGCGCCACATGAGGTGCTGCGCGAACCATTCACGCCACAGCAGCGCGAGGCGCTGCTCCGTCCATCGGTAATAGACACCGAGGGGAACCGCGAGAGCGAAGGTGCCGATATACAGTCCGAGAAGGCGCCAGTACGCGCCGGTATTGTTCCTCGCGATGGCGGTCATGAAATCCCGCCCCGCGTAGCTCATGAGCACCTGCACGCCACCGACGGACAGTGCGAGCGTCAGCAGGACGGCGAGATAGCCTTGGGCCTTGCGCTGCTGGGACGAAGCGAAGAACGCCTTCGAGATGTCCCAGAACTGGCGGCCGGTCTTGGCGAGAGTGTCTCTCTTGTCGGCAGGTATGTCGGCCGGGACGTCCGTCGGGGTCTTGTCGGGGCCGTCACCGGACGGTGAGGTACGCGTCGTCATGCAAAGAGAACGGTCAGAAGCATATCCCTGCTTCGCAATGAGGCCGGGAACTGTCCGCCGTATAACGGTCCGTTTGCAGTTGCGCGAGGGGTCGGCAGCGTCGGATAGGGGGCCGTACGTCCCATTGGGCCTTTGTCGGGGCTACCCGCCCGGTAACGGGGGGCCTCCCGCGGCGAGACTAGAGCGGCTCGAAGGAACGCGCCCCTTCTTGGCCTGGAAGATCCCGACCACCGTGCCCGCGGCCTGCACGTCCTGCACTTCGACCACCGAAGACGGCGCACGCGACGCTGGACGAATCCACCGTATGCGGATAGCCACGGCTGGTGGACGACTCGGCATCGCGGCCCGCCCCGGACGCCGCGGCGAGCGCCTTCCTCCGCCGCCGCCTGCACAACCAGCGGATGCGCCTGGCCGCCATGAAGGCGCTCGGCGGCGTGACGGGCCACCGCGACCAGCGACTGCGACTCCACTTCGACGATGCCGGGGGCCTGCTCGATCGCGCCACGCCGTGGATCGAGGAAGGCGACGAGGTTCTCATCCCGCCCGGCCCTGCGCCGGCGCTCGAGACGGTGCCGCGGCTCAGCGTCGTCATCCTGGTGGTGGGCTCACGCGGCGACGTCCAGCCGTTCATCCCGATCGGCCTCGGTCTCGCCAGGCGCCATCGCGTCCGCCTCGCGACGCACGCGGAGTTCCGTCCGCTGGTGGAGAAGGCGGGGCTCGAGTTCTTCCCGCTTGCGGGCGATCCGCACGAGCTCATGGACTACATGGTGCGCACCGGCGGACGCATCGTGCCGACCCGCATCGACCAGCTCGTGGAGGACGTCCCACGCAAGCGGCAGCTCGTCGGCGAGATCCTCGAGTCGACGTGGCGCGCGTGTACCGAGGCCGACCCGGACCATCCGGAAGCTGCGCCGTTCATTGCCGACCTCATCGTCGCCAACCCGCCCAGCTACGGCCACATCCACTGTGCCGAGGCGCTGAACGCCCCGCTGCACATGATGTTCACGATGCCGTGGACGCCGACCCGCATGTTCCCGCATCCGATGACGCACCTCGATCCTGGCGCTCACCATCCGGTACGGCACTACCTGTCGTACTCCGTCGCCAACACGCTCATGTGGGCGGGCGTCGCCGATCTCCTGAACGCCTTCCGCGAGAAAACGCTCGGCCTCGCCGCGCTCGACCTGGCGCACGGCACCTCGCTCCTCGACGACGCTGAGGTGCCCATGACGTACCTCTTCCCCGAGGGCCTCGTGCCGCGTCCCCCCGACTGGGGACCGTACGTCGACCTCACCAACTTCGTCTTCTGGGACCAGACCGATGCGTACGCGCCGCCCGACGACCTGCGCGCCTTTCTCGACTCCGGCGACCCACCCGTATACGTCGGCTTCGGGTCGTGCGTCGTCGACGACCCCGAGGCGCTCAGCCGGACGCTCTTCGCGGCGATCGCGCAGGCGGGCGCGCGCGCCGTGGTGTCGCGCGGGTGGGCCGAGATCGGCGGTGCCGCGCCGTCCGGGGTGCACGTGGTCGGCGACGTGCCGCACGACTGGCTGTTCCCGCGCTGTCGCGCCGTCTGCCACCATGGTGGCGCCGGGACCACCGCCGCCGGGCTGCGTGCCGGTCTGCCGACGGTGGTGGTACCGTTCTTCGGCGACCAGTTCTTTTGGGGCCAGGTCGTGAGCGACGCCGGCGCCGGCCGGATGATCGCCGCGGACGAGCTGACGGCCGAGGCGCTGGCCGAGGCCTTCGCCTTCTGTGCGGGCGACGAGGCCCGTGCCCGCGCGGCCGAACTCGGCGACATCGTGCGCAAGGAGGACGGCGTGGCGATGGTGCTCGACGCCGTCCATGCGCGCCTGCCGCTCCACGCGATGCGCTGCGTAAACGACGGGACACATCTCGCAACGGTCTGGTGCCATGCGTGCAGCGTGCGCCTCTGCAGCGCATGCGGGGCTCGCGACCATGCCGGCCACCCGACGCATCCGTACCGCTGGATCGACTGGAGCATCCGTCCGCCGCAGAACCTGATCGGCAAGCTGCGTGACCTCGTCAGCGAGGCGGCCGCGGCGTTGCGGGCCAGCGACGACGATCTCCTCCCACGCAGCAGACCCTATCGCGAGGGCGTCGTGCTCGGCGACGCCGATCAGGGAGACGAGGGGACCGGGGCGCCCGTGTACCGCCGCGCCCTTCCCCGTCCGAGCTGAAACGAAGCCCGCAATAGCAGCCAAGATCAACTACTCGTCTCGTCGACGAGGACGATGCAGGGGCGAGACGTGAGGGCGAGAATGACCCGGGGGGACCCTCGCACAACGTCAACCGATTCTGATGCGACTCAACGGACCCATTACTCCCAGGACTTGCAGCAGCCAGATTACAACCACCACAACTACCAATATGTTAATGATCTGTTTGATCTTCCTATCCATGGGTATGTAGTTGTTGACGAGCCATAGCAATACGCCGACAACTACAAGGTAGATGACCACGGTCACAAGCGGCATGGGTTCCTCCTTTGAGCGCTTCCTTCTCCAATGGTCACTGCAGGCTCCCTACGAGTGGGCGGTCTTCTGGCGGCGGTCCGCGCGCCGAGACAGGGTCGTCGTCGACCACAAAGTGCCGTGGTCCTGTAGTCCATCCTGGCCTGCGCGAGGCAAGCAAGCGATACCCCTCGACGAAGCTTCGCGACCGCAGGTGGCGTGAGGAGCCCCCCGACCGCAGTCCGGGTTCAAGCTCGCCGGGGGAGTCGTCCGCGTCCCGGAAGCCACGGCTAACGAAACCTGAACGGGAAGATCAGGGTGAAGCCCATCGACGGGGGCGGCACGTAGACCGGCGGCGGCGCATGGTAGTAGTACACGGGCGGCGGCGCGTAATAGTAGGACTCGTGCTCCCGGTAGCGGCGGTGCCCGCCGCCGTGTCCGCCGTGGTCGTAGTGCTCGTGCCGTGCGCCCCGGTGGCCGTGGTCGGGGTCGGCGCACACCGGTGTCACGGCGACGCCGCACTGGAAGGTGAGGGCGACGGCGAGGGCCGTGGCGATCGCGATGCGGCGCGCCGTCATGGCTTGTGCTTTCGCGACCGGACGCGGGCGTTTTCGCGGAAGACGGCGTCGGCGGTCTTCTTCTGCTCGTCCGACATGCTGTCGTACACCTTCTGGAACGCCGGCACGAGTTTGTGGACGCCGGCCGCGTGGGTGTCGACGATCGATGCATAGGAGGTGAGCTGATCGACAGCGGTCATCGACGTGTCGTTTCTCGCTTTGCTTCGCAGCTCCTTCATGCTGGCGGCATCCTCCCGCATCGCCTGAGCGAACTCGTTCCATACAGCCTCCTGCGCAGCCGTGATGTGGAGCTGCTTGTGCAGGCTCTTGATCCGCGCCTCGACGTCGTCGCCCCTGGGGGACTTCGCTGCGTTGGCCGCGACGGGAACGACGCGTGCCGACGCGGCGACCGACGAGGTAGCGAAAGTGATCATCCCCAGGGCGACCGCCGCAGCAACGATACTTTGATGCCGAAAGTGCCTCATGCTCTTTTCTCCTTATGACTCTCAGACGTTGATCGAAGGCGCCCCACCCATCACACGCGCAAATCGATCCGCTTCGTAATCGCGCCTTGACTGCTCGCCACCAAGTGCTCGAGCGCGGCGGACACGGACGGCTCGCCCGTCACGCCGTGCCAGCCACCACCGCTGTCGTCCTGGGTTGCGTGTCCTTCGGCAAGTACCACGATTCACCTCGCGCTCGATCAGTGCTTGCTCTGGCGCCGCCACGTAGTCGTCCGTGACCTTATCGAGCTGCTTCCAATCGCAGATCGTCCTCGACCGCGCGCACGCCCGGGACTGCGCGCGCCACCACCGCCGCCTCCAGGCGCCGTGCCCCGCTGCGCACGGACCCCGTGAGCCGCACGACCCCGTTCTTCACCTCGATGCCGATGTCCTTGAGGTCCGGGGTGTCGAACGCCCGCTTCACGTCGCGTTCCAACTCCTCGTCACGCACCTTCCCCGCGGCCTGCTTGGCGCTCGGCACCACCTGCAGCTCGTTCTCCACGCGCTTGACGCCGCTCACCTTCCGAGCATCGGCCGCAGCGGCCGCCTTCGCGTGCTCCGAGGGCACAATCCCGAAGAGCGTCACGACGCCCTCCCACGTATCCACGTTGATGTCGAGCGCCGGAGCGTCGCTGTCGGCGAGAAGAAGCATCTTGGTGGCCGAGGTGATCCAGATGTCGCTGGCCGTGTCCCACGCCCCTGCCCCGCCACTCGGCGGCTGCGGCGTCGACTCACGCCATATCTCTGCGTCGGCCAGCGTCTCCGGGCTCTGAATCTCACTGGAGACTCGGCGAACGCCGGGGATGGCAGCCACCACTTCGATGGCGCGCAGGTGCGCGCTCAACGTGTTCGCGGTACCACCAAGGAGGACCACGCCCTGGTTCACCGACTGGACGGCGATCTGGCTGCTCTTGAGGGAAGCGTCCGCCTGCAGCGCCTTCGCAACCCGCTCCTTGAGCGCATCATCGGACACCTGCATCGCCTTCTCGTGGCTCGGCGCTACCACCTGCAGCAGATTGTGTACGCTCGTCACGCCTTCGATCTTCTGCGTGATGGCCTCGGCTTTGGCTTTCTCTTCCGCAGAGTGCACCTTGCCGTGCAGGGTGACACGACCGAGGACGGTATCCACGTTGATGGCCGTTCCACTGATACCCTCCGTGGTGAGGAGGGAGAGCTTGGTTTTGGTCGTTATCCAGGCATCGGACGTGGACGCTCCGGCTGGAGCAGCCAATGCACAGCCGATGAGCGCCGCGAGTAGGCTGGACCGAATCCATGAGGTTCTCGGCATCGCGTCTCCTCTTTGAGGTTAGGGGGGCCTGGTCGCCGATGTGCGCCTGAGCTCAGCGCCGATTCGTTGCACGACGAAGCGACGAAGCCGTCAGATTCGCAGCCGCCCCGTCAGAAGCAGAATGAGCAGGATGAGCAGAACGAGGCCACCGACCCCGGACGGCACGTACCCATAGTTATGGTAACCCCACGTGGGTAAGCCACCGAAGACGATGAGCACCAGCAAGATCAAGAGCACCAGTGACATTCGGCTCTCCTTTCACAATGCTGCTATCCCCGTATCAACTCGGACCAGGACTCAGGGCAGAGAATCCTTGACCGTGTCGATGACCTTCTCCGCCTTCTGCTTGACCTTTCCGACGGCTTGGTCGACCTTGCCCTCGCGCTTCAGCTTCTCGTCGCCGGTCAACGCCCCCGCGGCTTCCTTCACGCGACCCTTCATCTCATCAGACTTTCCACTCGCCATGATTTGGCCCTCCTTCTCTTTCTTGCCGACTCAAGACAGCAACGGGTGTGCCATGACATTGCCCGCGGGCCCCAATCTCCTCACGGGAGACACATACATTGCGCGATGAAACGGACTGAGCTCGGTCTGATCTGGGCGGCATCTAGCCGCGGGCGTCGTCTGGCTAACCGGTTGCATCGCTGCTTTCTGACGTTTACCGATGACCAAGCAATTTTCTACGCGGTGGAACCACGCGCGTGGAACTACCTGTGCACGAACCGACTACGGTCGAGTGAATCCCCCGCACGGAGCTACGCTCGTAACCTCCGTGCGCCGAGAAGATGGGACGGCCCTCGATTCCGCCGGGCGTCTACTTTCGCATGCTGCTGGTCGGGTACTTCGAGGACCTCGACGGCCAGCGCGCCATTGCGTGGCGGTGCAGCGACAGTCTGGCGCTACGGGAGTTTCTCGGGCTGGGCGTGACCAAGCCGGTGCCCGAGCATTCGTCGCTGACGGTGACGCGCCAGCGCCTGCCGCTAGGGAACCTCTGCACAGGTGGCTCCCGGCTACGAAGCGCGATCCATCCCCGATCGACGGCGGCGCGACGCCCTCGGCGTATCGTTCAGATACGCGGTCGGGCTTCGCGCCTTGCGCTCGGGGCGGCTCGCACTTCTCGCTCGGAACCCATCTGTGCAGAGGTTCCCTAGCGGTGCACGAAGCGGTGTTCGCGTGGATCTTGGAACTCGCCGCGAACCAAGGGCCTGCGGCGCGGCTCTTGGTCCGAATCGACGCCGGCGAGCTCAGCCTCTTTTGAATCGAGCCGGCAGTCGCGGGCGTGCCCTCCCCGAAGGTGACCGGTAGCCCAACTGAGCGCGGCCGCGTGCCGTCACCGCGATGCGGTCAGCGCCCGGTCAGCGGATGGCTTGACCGTGCAGCTGCGCGTGTAGAGCTACGCGCGGCGAGGAGTCGCGGCATATCGTTCCAACTATGGAGAACCTACAAAGCGAGCTGTCATTCGGTGAACATTACACGGTTGCTCCCGCACTGAAGGGTGTTGGCTCCGGGAAAATACTGTTCCCGGCGCGTTTCGACGACGGCGCGCCGTGGCACGGCCCGTGCTCTGTCAGACCGCAGGAGGAACATCATGAAATTGACCCGCCTCATCATCGCACCGACTCTGGCCATTGCACTGAGTGCCAGCGGAGCCTTCGCAGAAACTCAGCACGTCGAGCGCACCGTGGAAAAGACGACGACCTACAACGGTGTCGTCTCCGAGGTGAATCCCACCGCTTCGACGATCCTCCTCACGTCGGAGACCACGAGTGCACCCACGACCTACACGTACAACAAAAAGACCGTCTTCGTAGATTCGCAGGGCAAGGTCGTGACCTACGAAACGCTGAAGGATTCGCCGGTCACCATCTCGTACGTCCAAGACGGCGATCGCATGATCGTCACCAAAGTCACTACGACCGGACCACAAGTCCGGAAGGAAACGACGACCACCACGACGACCGAAACGCACTGACTCGCCACGAGCGCGAGACGAGGACGTGTGCAAAATGCTGCGCGGATGACGGACGGCTACCAAAGCGCGAGAGCCGTCGGTGCAATCAGAACCAACATGGCGCCCCGATGGTTGGGCTGTGCTCGGAGGGCTTCCGGGGTGCGCGGCACCGGCACGGGCAAGCCATTCGCGGCGAATCTTTCTAAGTGAAACGCCAACGTCTCCGCAGCGAAGCGGCAGGCTTGATCGGGCGTGGCCCCTCGCGTGAAGCAGCCCGGCACATCGGGGAAATGGATGCTGAAGTCACTCTCCGAATCTTTCAAGATCACGGCAACGTAGGTCATGGCAGAGCTTCCCATCGGAAGAGCTTCTCTCTGGCCTTTGCTCGCTTCACCATCTCTCGCAGGGCATCACGGTCGGCTTCGCGATCGGAGAACCGCGCGTGATTCGCGTACATGGATGATCGAGAATCGTCGCACCGTAGCCCCGCCGCATCGGTGCGATCACTCGGGGAGTCGCATTGGGCATTCTCTGACCCTCCTGCCTGACGAGGAGCGTAGGCGCGCCAGTGCGGTTTACTAGACGATGACACTACGCGCGTAGATACACGCGTCACGGCCGCCTCGCGCGCGCTTCGTGCGCGCCGACGTCCTCGTACTCGACGACTGGGGGGCTCGGCGCGCTCCGCGACCACGACCGGCGGCATCGCCTCGAAATCCTCGAAGATCGGACCGGTACCCGCGCCACCATCGTCACCAGCCAGCTACCCCCGGCAAACTGGCACGACTACGTCGGGGAACCGACCACGGCGAAGGCGATCCGTGATCGCCTCCCGCACCCCGCCCACCGTCTCGTGCAGAAGGGCCCGTCCCGGAGGGCCTTCTTCGCTCTATCGGAAGGCTTCACTAGCGTTCGCCACTTTGCGAGGTCGACTAGCCTCGCTGTGACAGAGGTTTCGCGAGGGAAAACGCGCCAGAGTGCGTCAGCCGTGATCGAGCGCAGCGCGGCGCAAGCGGAGCATACCGTCATGGTATGTGAGCATTGCGGTGCGCGAGCACGGCCACGGATGGCGTGCTCTGGTGCGAGCGAAAGCGGTTTTCACCGTGAAATTTCTGTCACAGCGAGGCTAGTTTCACGCCGGCACGCGAAAGTCATTGGGATCGAGCTTGGATTTCATGATCGGACCCTGCGCTCCCGCTCCGCCCCGATACGCTCTCTATTCTTCCTCGACAGCGCTTCGAAGCCGGAGACCACGTCGAACAGTTCCTCGTCGATGCCACTTTGACGTAAACGATGAAAGGTTCCGTTGAGATCCTTCAGCAGCTCATCGATGTTGCGGTCGGCGCGCTGCATCGCCGCCAGGCGGCTCGCGTTCTCGCTCGCGAGGGACTCGGCGCACGCTCGGAAGAGCGAGATGAATAGATACTCGCGGATGAGCACGTGCAGAGTAGCGGGGCCGGCGCCCACGATCTCGGGTATGCTTTTCGACGGCCACGGGAGTGCGACCAGCCCCTCTCGCCAGTCGTCGTCGAGCGGCAGTAGTCGCTGGTTGACGGGCGCATACACCGCTCCGGACGAGGGGCGGTTGTAAAAGAGGTGGAGCTCCGCGACATCGCCGAGGTGGTGGTGGGTTTCGCTCTCCACGACGATCCTCCCGACCAGGGGCGTGATGGCCTGCACGGAGGTTGGAACGGTGAAGAGTTGCATCGGCGACAGACCCGCATCCACCAAGCGCGCATGCACGCGCTCACCAACGGCCCAGACATGAGGTTTCCCGGGCAGCGCGGCGAGGGTTTTGATCGCATGGTCGACCACCACCTCATTGAACCGGCCCACCAATCCCTGGTCGGAACCGAACACGACCGCAGCGAGCCTCCGGGCGCGAGCTGCTGCCTTCGGTTCTCCCGGTGGGGCTGCTGGCTCGATCGCCCGGAAACACACCGCCAACCCCAACTCCACGGTCCGATAGTAGTCGGCCAACGCGCGCACCGACTTCTCGTATTGTCCGATGCTCGACGCGGCCAAGGCCTTCATCGTGCGGACAACGGACTGCAGATCTCCGGCAGTGGCGATCTTGCGGCGCAGGCCCGCGGTGGTGTTGCTCATGCACTCGCCTTGGGGTCGGAACCAGGGGCAGACTGGAAGGGTGCAAGCGCTCGACGGGCGATTTGAACGAGCACTTTCCGATCCTCGTCATTCAACGCCGCGGCAGTTTCGAATCTTGCGCACACCTCGGCCGGGATGTCCGCCGCCGCGTGGCGCACGGCCTGCTCGGCGTCCGTCATGTGCTCGAGCGGCACGCGATCGAAGAGCCCTTCGGTCAACGCCAGCAGCACGGTGATCTGCACGGGTACGGAGACCGGGGTGAATTCGGGCTGCTTGAGGCAGGTCCGGATACGCCGTCCATGCTCGATGATCTTGCGAGTGTCTTCGTCCAGGCGGGCGCCGAACCTGGCAAAGGTCTCGAGCTCCTCGAACTGCGCGTAGGCCAGCTTGAGATCCCCGGCCACGGCGCGGTAGGCGGCGCGTTGCGCCTTGCCCCCGACACGCGAAACGGACTTACCGACGTCGACCGCGGGGAGGACGCCCAATTCGAACAGCGCCGGCGACAGGTAGATCTGCCCGTCGGTGATGGAAATCAAGTTGGTCGGAATGTAGGCGGAAATGTTCTGACCTTCGGTCTCTATGATGGGCAGGGCCGTCAACGACCCCCCACCCAGCTCCGGGCTCAAGTGCGTGGCACGCTCCAGCAATCGCGCATGAATGTAGAAGATGTCGCCGGGAAAGGCTTCTCGGCCGGGCGGGCGACGCAGCAGCAGAGAGAGCTCACGATAGGCACGCGCATGGTGCGTCAGATCGTCGTAGACGATCAGGACGTTGCGACCTTGCTCCATAAAGTGCTCCGCGATGCTGGTGGCGGCGTAGGGGGCAATGAAGGCGAGACCCGGAGGATCGTTCCCCTCGGTGACCACCACCACGGTGTAATCCATGGCTCCTTTTTCCCGTAAGATTGCCACGGTCTTCGCAACGGCGGACGCGCGCTGACCGATGGCACAGTAGACGCACAGGACATCGTGATCGCGCTGGTTGATGATGGTGTCGATGGCAATGGCCGTCTTGCCCGTTTGGCGGTCGCCGAGAATCAGCTCGCGCTGCCCACGCCCGACGGGAATCAGCGCGTCGATGACTTTGAGACCGGTCTGGAGCGGCACGGTGACGGGCGCGCGGTCCATGATGGGTGCGGCAGGGCGTTCGATGGGCAAGCGCTCGCTGGCGGCCACGGGCCCGTTGCCATCGAGCGGCCGGGCGAGTGGGTCGATGACGCGCCCCAGTAGTCCGTCGCCCACCGCTACGTCCATCACCCTGCCCGTGCGCTCGACCGCATCGCCCGCCTGCAGATGCCAATATTCCCCGAGCAATACGACCCCGATCTCGTCCTGGTCCACGTTGAACGCGAGGCCAAACACGTCACCGCGAAACCTCACCAGCTCGTCAAAGCCCACGCTCGGAAGACCGGAGACCCGGGCGATACCCGTAGTGACGCTGGTGATCGTGCCTACCTCGCCCACCGTCAGTTGCGGCCTGAACGTGTCGCGACCCCGACTGAGTCCAGCGAACGCGCGGTCGAACACGCTTTGCAAAAGATCGGCCGGGGCACTCATTCGGCCCGCGCAGGAGCGGCAGGTTTCGCCGCGGTCTTCGGCTTTGACTCGGCTGGGGTGTCAGGTTTCGCCGCGGGCTTGGCGTGCGATTTGGGGTTCTCGGTCAGCAGTTCGGCAACGCTCCTTTCGAGTGACGCCAGGTACTCGGCGATGCTCCACGCGACCTTTCGTCCGTTCGCGGTGAGCTCGATGCCGCTGATCACGTCCGGCCTGGTCTCGAAACGGATGGGGATGTCGGCGGAGAAGGTCTCGTTGAGCGCACGGTGGATGGCGTCTTGCTGCTCCGACGGCAGGTCGAACGCGCTGCGCACGAGGGCCGGCTCGGACGATGCCCCGAGGGCGGCGCCGAGATTCGCCTTCGCCTCACCCTCCAGGCCTCGCAGGCGGCGCGTGAACATCTCGCTCATGCACGCCTCCAGCGTCGTCCCCGCGAGATCGGCCAGCGTCTTCCGCGTGATCGCAAACACCTCCTCCCGAGTGCGGCGGATGATGGCGTCGTTCAGCACTTGCTGTTCGCGGCGCAGCGACTCTTGCCGTTTGGCATGTAGCGCATCCGCCGCTTGCCGCGCTTCATCGAGGAGCCGCTGACGTTCGGCCTTTACCTCGTCCGTCGCCCGGCTCAACAGTGCGGCTCGCTTTTGCTCGAACTCCTCGTTCTTGTGTTGAAACTCTTCCTGCTCCTTTTTGGCTTCGGCCTTTGTGGCGTCCGCGTTCGCCATTTCCATGGCGATCCGCTTCTCCCGCGCATCGATACCGTCGAGGATCGGCTTGTAGAGAAAGCGCTTCAGCAACCACACTAGAATGAGGAAGTTGAGCGCTTGGGCACCGACGGTGAACCAGTCGATGAGCATGCGCTACTTTCCCGCGGCTTGGGCGATGACGTGGTTCCAGAATGGATTCGCGAAAATCAGAATCATCGAGACCACGAAGCAGTAGATGGCCGTGGACTCGATCATCGCCAAACCGACAAACAAGGTCCGGGTGATGGTAGCCGAGGCATCGGGCTGCTGAGCCAGCGAGCTCAGCGCGGTCGCAACCGCTTTCCCTTCCGCCAGCGCGGGCCCCATGCAGCCGAAACCGGTGGTGATGCCGGCGATGACGATGGAGGCCACCGCAATAGTCGTCATGCCATCCATGGAAATCTCCTCATCTTTGGGCGTCTACCTTGGGATGGCGGACGCGCGTGGCGGCCGCGATGTAGACCGCAGCCAGAATGCTGAAAATATAAGCCTGCACCATGCCGGTGAGCAGACCGAGCGCGGTCATGACGATCGGAAAGATGAAGGGGGTAATGGTGAGCAGAATGCCGACGAGCAGTGCCCCGCTCATCATGTTGCCGAACAGGCGGACGGCGAGGGCCAACGTGCGCGACAGTTCACTGATGATGTTGAACGGCAGCATCATGATGGACGGTTCCACGTACGACCCGAGGTAGCCCCAGACCCCTTGCTCCTCGATACCGAACAAGGGCACGGCCACGAACACGCACAGCGCGAGTGCCACGGTGGTCGAGAGCGATCCCGTCGGCGGCTCGTAGCCGGGAATGATGGTACCGAGGCTGGCGGTGGCCACGAACAGGAAGAGGGTGCCGAGAAATCCCAGATACTTCCTCGGATCGGAAAGGCCAACCTCCTCGATCTGCTTCTCGATGGCCGTCACGATGATTTCCAGGAAATTCTGCCAGCGCGAACGTGTCGGACCCGTGGAGAGTTTGCGCGTGATGAGCTTCGAACCGGCGGCCAGTACGAGCATCAGTCCCCAGGTGAAGACGATCGTGGCATTCAGTGTGAGAAACCCGCGATGCCATAGGATCATTTGATCGGGACTAAGACGCATGGCTGGCCTGCGGCGATGTGTGGCCGTGACATTGCCCTGCCGGCCGGGTGAGCCACGTCACGACCAAACGTGCCGTGACAAACCCAAGGAGACACGACAGCAACCGCTCCCAATGACCACCGGCGAAAAAGTAGAACCCGACCATGGTGATGCTCACGCGCAACAGTGAGCTAGCGAAAAACCACAACGCCGGCCGCCTCGAGGCCACGGCCTTGCGAACCGTCCACCAAAGACCACCGAAGAACATCGCCCCGACTCCGGCCCCCGCCACCCACGCCAGCACGAGTCTCGGTGCTTCAGACATCCGTGCCCTCTCGTTCCTCCCGCATGGCCTCGTCCTCCTTCGCAACCCAATGCCAGGCGTTCGCGCAGCCTATTGCGAGCCCGGCAACCAGCAGTGCCAGCGTCCAGCCATGCTTGCCCGGATGGTGTTGATCCAACCAGATCCCGAGCGCGGCGCCGAGCAGAGTCGGAACGACCACCGACCAGCCGATGAGCCCCATCATCCCCAAGCCGAACCAAACGCCCGACGTGGAGCTACGCTGCGCCTTGAGCTTGCGCACCGCCTTGGCGCCGACTGCGTCGGCGAGGCGGTTGCTCGAGGCTCGAGTGGTCGGGTCGTCAGTCATGTTGAAAGGTCGCGACACGGCGCAGAAACCCCGCTTCCAATCTCGCCATCGCCGCACGCGTCTCCTGCTCGTGCTCGTCCAGAGCCAGGAACTCCTGCTCCACCAAGTCGCGCAGCTTCGCGAGGTCCGTCCCCCCGGTCGCTCGGCGGACCGAAACCAGCACATCCGGGCCGGTCTTCACCAGCACCCCCTCGTCCACCGCCACGTAGACCTCTTCCTGCCCTTCGGTTTGGTAGATCAGAATCCCCGGCGTGAGCGCCGCGACACAGTCGAGGCGATGGGGCAGAAGTCCAAACGAGCCCTCCCGCGTCTCCGCGACGATGCGCGACACGTCGGCGGCCTCGGCAAAAATTCCGAACGGCATGAGAACCTTAAGATTCATGGGCATCGGCGCCGTGTTCGGCTTTCGGTTGCGGTCGCGTCACGGGTTGGGGAGGCGGCTCGGAGTTGCCTTGGGCCGCTGCCGGACCGGCTTTCGCCTTCCCCTTGGCTTCGTCGATCGGCCCAATCATGTAGAGCGCACTTTCCGGGTAGTCCTTGAATTCATCGCGCAGGATTCGCTCACAGCCGTTCAGGGTGTCCTCCAAGCCGACCAGCTTTCCTTTGAGCCCGGTGAACTGCTCGGTCGTGAAAAACGGCTGCGTGAGGAAGCGCTCCAACCGGCGGGCACGGCCGACCACGCTGCGGTCCTCCG
The DNA here is from genome assembly GCA_963774015.1 of uncultured delta proteobacterium. Classification (GTDB taxonomy): domain Bacteria; phylum Desulfobacterota; class Binatia; order UTPRO1; family UTPRO1; genus UTPRO1. The sequence continues at coordinate 476,472 of CAVZDH010000007.1, read as the reverse complement.
GTGAGAGTTGCTCGAGGCCGAGCATCGCAATGATGTCCTTGAGCTCCGCGTATTGCGCGAGGGTCCGCCGGATCTCCTGCGCCAAAGCGTAGTGTCGGGCGCCGACGATGCCCGGCGTGGCCATCTTGGAGCTCGATTGAAGCGGATCGACAGCCGGATAGAGCCCTTCGCTCGTCCGCTCGCGTGACAGCACGATGGAGGCGGACAGATGCGAGAACGTATGCACCGCTGCCGGATCGGTGAAATCATCCGCGGGAACATACACTGCCTGGATCGAGGTGATGGCACCAGTATCGGTGTTGGCGATGCGCTCCTCCAACCCCGACAGCTCCGTGCCCATCGTGGGCTGATAGCCGAGACGCGACGGCATCTGCCCCATCAAGCCTGACACTTCCATGCCGGCCTGGATGAAACGGAAAATATTGTCGATGAGCAGCAGCACATCACGATGCTCGTCGTCACGGAAATACTCGGCCATCGTCAGCGCCGCGTGCCCGACGCGGAACCGGGCGCCCGGCGGCTCGTTCATCTGACCGAAGGCCATCACCATGTTCGGTAGCACGCCGGCCGCCTTCATCTCGCGGTAGAGCTCTTCGCCTTCCCGACAGCGCTCGCCGATGCCGCAAAAGATGCTGACGCCCTCTTGGTGCCCAATCATGTTGTGAATGATCTCGGTGAGCAGCACCGTCTTGCCGACGCCCGCTCCGCCGAACAGACCCGCCTTGCCGCCGCGCTCCAGAGGCACGAGCACGTCGATGACCTTGATGCCCGTTTCGAAGATCTCGGACTTGGTGGACCGTCGTGCCAACGGTGGCGGCGCCCGATGAACGGAGCGCCATTGGACGTCGGACACCGCCCCTTCGCGATCGATGGCGTTACCGAACACGTCGAACATGCGCGAGAGGATTCCCTTGCCGACCGGCGCCTGCAATGGACTTCCCGTATCTTCCACCGCCATGCCGCGGGCAAGACCTTGCGTGGGCGTCAAGGCGATCCCGCGCACGCAATGGGCATCGCGCTGCGCCAGCACTTCGATGACGATTTGCTTCTCCGCCCCCGCGCGCAGCATCGCGTGGATGGGCGGCAAGTGATCCACGAATTCTATGTCCACGACACTGCCGCGTACCGCCTCGACTACGCCGAGCTTGAGGACGCTGGCTTTGCTATTCTCGCCCGTCGCCACTGGTCACCCCTGCGGCGTACCTTCCGCCATGCCGGCTCGACCCCACTTCCAATCGCGAATCTCGGGCATGTCCTCGCCGTATTTGTCGATGTACCGCTTGTGCTCGATGAGCTTGTCCTTGAGTTGCTGCTTTAGGTAGACGCCCTTGTCGCCGGTCTGCGGCAGGCGGTCGATCGTATCCATGACGAGGTGGAATCGGTCCAGATCGTTCAGCACCGTCATGTCGAAGGGCGTCGTGATGGTGCCCTCCTCCTTGTAGCCGCGGACGTGGATGTTGTCGTGGTTGGTGCGGCGGTAGGTCAGCCGGTGGATCAACGTGGGGTACGCGTGGAACGCGAAGATGATCGGCTTGTCCTTGGTGAAGAGCTCGTCGAAATCCATGTCGCTCAAGCCATGCGGATGCTCGGTTTGCGGCTGCAGCTTCATGAGGTCGACGACGTTGACCACCCGGATTCTCAGGTCGGGCAGATGCTCGCGCAGAATGGACACGGCGGCGAGCGTCTCCAGTGTGGGCACGTCGCCACAGCACGCCATGACCACGTCGGGTGCAGCGCCCTGGTCGTTGCTGGCCCACTGCCAGATGCCGATCCCCTCGGTACAGTGCGTGGCGGCGGCCTCCATCGTCAGCCACTGGGGCGCCGGGTGTTTGCCCGCAATGATGACGTTCACGTAGTGGCGGCTGCGCAGACAGTGGTCCATCACCGACAGCAAACAGTTCGCATCCGGCGGAAGGTAGACCCGCACGACGTCGGCCTTCTTGTTCACGACGTGGTCGATGAACCCGGGGTCCTGGTGGGTGAAGCCATTGTGATCCTGGCGCCACACATGCGAGGCCAGCAGATAGTTCAGCGAGGCGATCTTCCGCCGCCAGGGCAGATGCGCCGTGACCTTCAGCCACTTGGCGTGCTGGTTGAACATCGAATCGATGATGTGGATGAACGCCTCGTAGCAATTGAAGAGTCCGTGCCGCCCCGTGAGTAAATAGCCCTCGAGCCATCCCTCGCATTGATGCTCGCTGAGCATGGAGTCCAGCACGCGCCCGGTGGGCGCGAGAAATTCGTCGTTCGGCACGGTCGCAGCGTCCCATTGGCGTTGGGTGGCTTCAAACAGGGCTTCCAAGCCGTTGGAGAGCGTCTCGTCCGGGCCAAAGACTCGGAAATTCCGCTGCTCATTGTTGAGCTTCGCCACATCGCGCAGGAAACGCCCGAGCACATGCGTATCGCCGATGCCGCGCACTCCCGGCGCGGACACGTCGGCGGCGTAGTCGCGGAAATCCGGCATCCGCAGATCACGGAGCAGCATGCCGCCGTTGGCGTGGGGATTGGCACCCATGCGCCGTGCGCCCTTGGGCGCGAGCGCGGCCAGCTCCGGCTGCAGGCGGCCCTGCTCGTCGAAGAGCTCCTCCGGCCGGTAGCTCCTCAGCCAGTCCTCCAACAGTGTGAGGTGTTCGAAATGCGTGTTCGGGTGAATCGGCACCTGGTGCGAACGGAAGGTGCCCTCAACCTGCAAGCCGTCGACCACCTTCGGCCCCGTCCAGCCCTTGGGTGAATTGAGGACGATCATCGGCCAGCGCGGACGCGAGATGTTGCCGCGAACGCGGGCATCCTGCTGAATGCCCCTGATCTGCTCCACCGCCGCGTCGAGCGTCGCGGCCATGGCCTCATGCATCAGTGCGGGCTCGTGACCCTCGACGAAGTAGGGGGTCCATCCGTAGCCGCGGAGCAACTGTTCCAGTTCCTCATGCTCGATGCGGGCCAGGACCGTCGGGTTGGAAATCTTGTAGCCGTTGAGGTGCAGGATCGGCAGCACCGCACCGTCAGTGGCAGGATCGAGGAACTTGTTGGAATGCCAGGCCGTAGCCAGCGGTCCGGTCTCCGCCTCACCGTCGCCAACGACGCACGCGACGACGAGATCGGGATTGTCGAACACCGCCCCGAACGAATGGCTGAGCGAATATCCAAGCTCGCCGCCCTCGTGGATCGAGCCCGGGCACTCGGGGGATGCGTGGCTGGGAATGCCCCCCGGAAACGAAAACTGCACGAAGAGCTTCCGCAGACCGGCCTCATCCCGACTGATGTCGGGATAGATCTCGCTGTAGGTGCCCTCGAGGTAGGTGTTCCCCACGACGGCCGGCCCGCCGTGCCCGGGCCCGGAGAGGTAGATCATGTCCAAGTCGTATTTCGTGATGACCCGGTTCAAGTGTACGTAAATGAAGTTCTGCCCCGGGGTCGTTCCCCAGTGCCCCAGCAGCATGCGCTTCACGTCCGGGAGCGTCAGCGGGCGCTTCAGCAGCGGATTGTCGTAAAGATAAATCTGGCCGACCGATAAGTAGTTGGCGGCACGCCAGTAGGCGTCCATCTTGCGGAGGAGGTCCGGCGTGAGTGTGTTGGTCTTCATGGTCTATTTCCCGGGGTGACGGACCTCGTGATCATGAGGGAGCATATTCAGGCCTTTCGTAACAGCACGATCATACCGCCCAATGCAGCCAACAGTACCACCCACAGCCCGATGGCGATGCGCGTGGCTCTCGAGGCGCGCTCTTTCTCCCACCAGGTCGCCGGGCGAATGCCCTGCACCATAAACGTCATCATGCCCGCTAGGTTCACGCAGATCAGATTCATCAGAAACAGCGACAACGCGCCCAGCGCCGGCACCAAATGCCCGCCACCCAGCAGCAGCCCTGACGTCACTAGCGGGGGCAACAGCGCCACCGCCACCATCACGCCGATCAAGGTCGTCGAGACGCCCGTGGTGAAGGCGAGCACGCCGGCGCAGCCCGACGCCACTGCCACCGCCATGTCACCCAGCCCCACCCCGTTGCGCGACGCCACTTCGGGCGATGCCGGGTTCACGTGCACCAGCGTGCCGAGGATCACCGACAACGCCAGCGTTGTCGCAATCCCGCCCAGTGCGGTCAAGAGCGCGCGCCGCAGCAGAGACAAATCACCCAACGTCGTGGCGAGCGACAACGCCACATTCGGCCCGAGCAAGGGTGCAATCACCATCGCTCCGATGATGATGGCCACGCTGTTGTAATAGAGACCGACGGCCGCCACGATGGTGGACAACACCACCATCGCCAAATAAACCCGCGAGCACTGGGCCGCACCTTTGATGTCCTCGTACAACTCCTCCCGGCCGATCCGCCCGGGCGGTTTTTCCTCGGACGACGCTTCGCCGGGCACGGCGACCGGCTCCGGCTCGGCCCGCGGCAATGTGGCCTCGACAGGCAGAATCACCACCCGGTTGCCCTCCGCACCGGCGTACCGCTTCTCCAACACGTCCAACACTGCCTCGCCCTGTTCCGCATCCAACAAAATCCGCACCAGCACTTCCTCGTCCAGTAATCGGACCTGCCGGTGTTCGAGCACCTTGTGCCCCTTGAGAATCTCGCGGACTTCCGCCCCATCCTTCCCCCGCAGCACCATCTCAATCAGGCGCAGCGCCATCGCAGTGTCATCCCTTCCATTTCCACGTGCACATTTTCGGCAGATCCTCGCCGCATGTAGCGATGCAGTTCTTATGCTCAACGAGGGAACCAAACCCCGCCGTGAGTGTCGTCGCGATGGTCGTCATGATTTGCGTTGCGCATCCCAGTTGTATTCGCAAACCAGGTGCGGACAAATCGGCGAATAAACCACGACGTCGTTCTGCGAAAGCTTGACCGCCCAGACGGTCCGCGAGCGACCCAGCTTCTCGGCCGTCGAGCCGTCGGCGCCGTGCATCGCCAACACGATCGTGCGGATGCTAGGCCGGATTCGGTTCCAACACGGCCTTCATGCGTCGAATGATCATTCGGGTGTCCGGTGGGGCAGCGGCGGAGGAACTAGCAACCGCCGCGACCCCGATGAGCGCAATCAGTGCGAGAAATCGCGTGGTGCGCCCCAACTGTGGGATCATCCGTGATGCGCAGAGATTGCCGAGGGGCGGGTCTGCTCGAGGATGCTCTTCGCCCTTTCCACCTCGGTCGCGGTGCCGTGCACGATCACGAGAAACTTGTCGGCCTTGAGGGCGGTTTCGTAGTTGAGAATGCTGTCCTTCGGGATGCCGATGCTGTACAGCGCGGCGCCGAGGGCGTTCAGACCACCATAGATGGTGGCGCCTTCGAGCGCACCGACGATCCACGACACCAGCGGGCCGGCAACCACCAGCGGGCCGATTCCCGGAATCCAGAAGAACGCCGACCCAAAGAGAAAACCCCACAAGCCACCCCAGAAAGCGCCGAGCTTGCCCCAATACCGCATCCGATCGCCGGTATTGTAGTAACCGACCACGTGCTCCTCGGAGTGATAGTCCTTGCCGACGATCGAGAGCTGTTTCATCTCGAAGCCGGACTTCTGGATCTCCTTGACGGCCGCTTCGGCCTCCGTGTGGCTGCCAAAGATCGCGACGACTGAATTCTTCTTGTCCATCTGCCTCTCTCCTATGCTCCGGCCGACCTCGGCCGGCCCTTCCCCTCGTACGAGACGAAGGTTCACGTCCATCACCATGCTTCGTTCAATAGGAGGGGAGCGACGCGGTGCCCAGCCTCGCAACACTACGCGCGTGTTTCTACGCGAATGGTCCGGCACCACGTCCGCTTCCGGTGACCGTCACGCGGATTCTTCGTCGAGCCTAGCAGTATGAAAAAGGCCGATCTGCGTCGTTGCTCGGTCGCTCACTTGCCTGCCTGCTCTCGAAGGAGGGTGCGGCGTAGCTCCGCTACGCCTCCGCGTTCGCTTCCTCGCGCCTCGCATCTCGACCTTTTTGAGCAACCTGCCGGGGCTGCCACGCGCGCATGGTGGGCGCATCGCTTCGCTCGCGCCGACAATCAAACAAAAGCTTCTGACCAAGAGCAAAAATGGGCGGAGCGAAGCGACCGCCCACCACGCGCACGTGGCTGCCCTGGCGGGTTGCTCAAAAAGGGCCAGATGCAAGGCGCGACTGACTGAGCGCGGAGGCGTAGCGGAGCTACGCCGCACAAGCGAAGGAGGGAGCAACGCAGCAGATGGCCCTTTTTCAGCAACCTGCTAGCCTGGATTATTCATGAATGCTCGTCGCGAAAGCGCTGAGCGTACGGCAGGCCGGGCCGCGCGGAGGAGCGAGCGACGCAGGCATAGTACGACACTATGTCGAGGAGCGAGGTCCGAGCCCGGCCCGGAATGCCGTGCGATCGGCGCTTGCAGCAGAGGATTCATGAATAATCCGGGCTAGGGTCGCGCCAGCCTCCATCCGCGGCGATGAGCGCGTCCGCCTCCTTGGGTCCCCAGCTCCCCGGCTTGTACGGATGGACGCGGCGGTGCGTCTTCAGGACTCGATCGACCACTGCCCACGCGGCCTCGACGGAGTCTTCCCGCGCGAAGAGCGCTCCGTCGCCGGCCATGGCATCGGTCAAGAGCCGCTCGTACGGCCCCTCCTCCCCCGCTTGATGATCGACGAGGTAGAGCTCGCGCTGGTCGCCGACGAACTCTTTGCCGACGCGCTTGACGCGAGCGGCGAGCGCGACGGCGGAGTTGGGAGAGAGCCGGAAGCGCAGATAGTTGGCCCGGCCGGGCGCCGGCGCCGAGTCGGTGAAGAGCCGTTGCGGCGGCGGCTTGAGCTGGACGAAGACCTCGGCAGCCGTTTCTGGGAGCCGTTTGCCGGAGCGCAGGTACCACGGCACTCCCTCCCACCGCCACGAGTCGATGAACAACCGCAAGGCGCAGAAGGTCTCGACATCGGAGGTCCGCGCCACGTCGGGCTCCTTGCGGTAGCCGGCGTACTGGCCGCGGACCACGTCGGCGGTCTTGAGCGGCCGCATCGCCTGGAAGACCGCGGCCTTCTCACTGTGCACGGCGCCGAAGCCCCGGTAGGCCGGCGGCTCCATGGCCAGGAGGGCGACGATCTGGAAGAGGTGGTTCTGGATCACGTCACGCAGGCAGCCGGCCGTTTCGTAAAACGCGCCGCGGCCGTTCACGCCGAAATCTTCGGACAGCGTGATTTGAACGCTGGCCACGTAGTTGCGGTTCCAGATCGGCTCCAGGAACGAATTGGCGAAGCGAAAATAGAGGATGTTCATGATCGCTTCCTTCCCGAGGAAGTGATCGATGCGGAAGATCGCATCCTCGGGAAATACCGACCGCGCGATGCGATTGAGCTTGCGGGCGGACGCCAGATCGCGGCCAAAGGGCTTCTCGACGATGACACGCGCGTGATCCGCCAGGCCCGCGGCACCGAGCCCCGCAATCACCGTCGCGAACAGCGACGGCGGAATGGCGAGGTAGTGCGCCGGACGCCGGGCCTCGCCCAATGCCTGCTTGACCGCCGTGAAGGTGCTGGCGTCGTTGTAGTCGCCGTTCACATACCGGAGCTGGGAGAGCACCTGGCGCAGGGCCCGTGCATCGTCGACCCGGCCCCCTTTCCGTATCCCGTCCGCAGCGCGCTTGCGCAGCTGCGCCAGAGTCCATGACGGCGCGGCGACGCCGATAACGGGAACGTCGAGAACGCCTCGCTTTGCCATCGCGTAGAGCGCCGGGAAGATCATCTTGTGGGCGAGGTCGCCCGTCACGCCGAACAGCACCAGCGCATCGGACGGCGCCGCGCCACCGGTAGTCATCCCCATGTCAGCTGCCTCCGATCACGGCGTCCGCCCCGGGTCGAAAATCGCGGCCCACTCGCGGTAGCGCTGGGCGATGCGGGACACCGCCTCCGACCGCGTCGCTCGCTGCGCCAAATAGTCGGCCACCGCATCCCAGAAAGTGGTGCGCCCGACCGCAAAACCGATGAATCCTGGCACCGCCGCGGCCACCGTCAGCCAACGTACCACCTGCTGCTCGTCGGCTCCGTGCCCCAGCACGATGCAGCCGACGTCGCGCCGGCCGTCGCGCTGCGCGGTGGCGACGAAGCGTTCGCAGTCCTCCCGGCGGTCCAGGCCTTCGATCTTCCAGACATCCGGCTCGACGCCCGCATCCTGCAGCGTCCGGATACTCTGTAGCATCAGCTCCGGGCGAACCTGCCGATCGTAGGTCGCCTGGTCCCCCTGAACGCGATCCATCTGCGTCTTCGTCGCCGGCACCAGCAGCTCGAACATGAAGCGCCGACCCGTGGCCTGGCAGTGCTCGGATAATTGCACGAGGCGGGCGGTCTGACGCTGGTTCTTGGCGGCGGCGTCCTCGGGGTTGTAGCGCACCAGCACCTTCGCGAAGGTCGGATCGAAGGCAGCGATGTGCTCTGCGAACGCCGCGCCGTACTCGAGCTCGAGCTCGTCGACCCCGCTCTTCTCGGTCGAGAGCGCTGTGACGTATCCATGCGCTCTCGCATCGCGGAGGATGCCGGCACCGAATTCCTCGTCGACGAGGATGCCGGTGCGGGGGGCGGCAGGTCGGCGCCCAGCGCGTCACGGAATCCCTCGTAGATAAGGTGCTTGCTGTCGATCACCGCCGCGCGCTGGTCCACCGTCAGCGGAGGCGTGAAGTCGAACATGCCGGTGACGTAGGAATGGCGGTGGTCGAACGGCAAGAGATAGAGCGGCTGGCGATAGCCGAGGCTCATGACGATCTGCCCTCCCGGCCGAGTGTATCCACGCGGCTGAGCTCCTCGATCTCGTGAGTGACGAGCCAGCGTACGCGGCGGATCATTTGTACCGGCCCGCGCTCGTTCTTCCCCGCCTGCATTTCGACCCTCACGCGCGTCGGTCGTCGCTCGACAACCATCCGCCGGTGAATCCGGCGGCCCGCAGGCCGGCGACGATGGACGGACATCTGCGCGTCAACTGCCATACCAGTCCGGATCGATGGTTCTCGATCATCACGACGATCGGCCCCTGGTTGATACCGAAGTGCCACGGCGACACCCAACCCAGCGGGGAACCGGTGCCGTCGGGAAAGGTCGGGTTGAACGTCGCCTTGAACCCATACGGATGGACGTCCGACAAGTGGCGACGGTCGAAATGCGCGATCGTCGGCAGTACGATCTCCGGTGCGAACGGCAGCGACGCGACCACGGCCCACGGTGCAATCGTACCGTCGTCGGGGCCGTCGGGCACTCCCCGGGCCCGGTAGTCGAAAAACCGCCGCCGGACGCCATCCACCTCGAGAGTGACATCGCCCGGTCCATCGCTCGCGGTGATCCCCCAACAGAACTTCTCATAGCGCGCGTAACCGCCTGGATTGCGGATGGCGTACTGCTGCTGCACGAGGGTGGCACGTCGGCTGTTCTCGAAGTAGTCGCTCCCGTGCTCGCGCATGAACGCGTCCTGGATCCCGCGAAAATCGATCCAGACGTGGGAGAGTTGGTGCGTAAACAGCGGTCCCGCGTACAGGTATTGGGTATCGTAGACGGTCCTCCATTCGTAGGTCGATGCCCACGCCCGATAGCTCTCCGTGGATAGCGGGTTTGTCGGCGACCCGAGCCCGAGCACGTACAGTAGCAGCGCCTCGTCGTACCCTTCCCATCGGTACGGCAGGAATCCGCCCTCCGGCTTCCATCCGTGGGTCACCGTCGCTCCGCCGTTCTGCGCCCATTGCCAATCGACCCGCGCGTACAGCCGATCGGAGAGATCGCGGATCTCGCGCTCGGCCGGCGTGTCTCTGTCGAAGTACGCCGCGACCGTTAGCATGCCGCCGAGCAACAGGGCCGAGTCCACCGTCGACAACTCACACTGCCAGGCTCGCACGCCGGTCTGCAGATCGAGAAAATGATAGTAGAAGCCCTTGTACCCTGCCGCCTCGGGCTCGGGCCCCTGCGGGCTCCGCCAGAAGAATCGCAATGTGGTGAGCGTGCGCTCCGCGGCCTCGGTCCGCGAGACGAGCCCCCGCTCGACGCCGACGGGATACGTGGTGAGGCCCAACCCCACCGCCGCGATGCTCGCCGGCCAGTCCGCACGGGTCTTGTCCCGCACCAAGCCGTTGGCGCGATTGGTCTCGTGCAGAAAGTAGCTGAATGCGCAGCGTTGGATCCGATCGAGCATGCGCGACTCCGCATGGTCGGTATGGCCCCGCCTGCTCAGACCCATCTCGCGCGTCCGGATCGATGACCTGACGACACCCGCGCTTGCGAGCTCTTGGCGTATCCGGTACCCACGCCACGCGACGGGATCCTCATCGGGACCCTGTGCAGAGGTTTCCTAGACACCGAGACCTCCATCTTTGACTGACCCTGCCGCAGCCGCTCTCGCAGGAGTGGCGGCATGAGCACTTCTGGCCCCCGAACCCTGAAACGAGCCGGTGTCTGTGCCCTGGGGCCAATACAACATCCGTGATGTTCCCGCCGCGAATCTTCTCGTCATACTGCTTCGCTTCGAGCTCGGGAATGCCGAGACCGACGAGCGTCCCGGTGATGCCACCGGCCGTCGCACCGACGGCCGCGCCGCCGAGTGCCGCCATGATCGGCCCGGCTGCCACGAAGGGTCCGACACCGGGAATCGCGAGCGCGCCTATGCCCGCGAGCCAGCCCAGCGCGCCACCGAGAAGGCCGCCGGCAGTCGCGCCGGTCGCCGCTCCTTCCGGCGCCTTGAGGAACATTGCCGTAGCGGACGGTCTTGGCTATCACCGGGCTGCCGCTGGAGGAGCGCGGATGCGACGGGCAGCGCGCGATGATGGAGCCGGTTTCGATCTCGGTCAGCCGGTCGAGTTGATCACGCTCTCGGTCACGGAGCGGAGCGCACGCTGCCGACCGCTGGGCAACGAGCACCTGATCACGCTCCGGGCGCCGCGGCTCTGGGACGTGGTGCCGGGCGAGATCGCGACCGTCACACCGCGGAAGCACTGGAGCTATGCCGGACATCCGTACCTCTCCGGTGTGATCGAAACCACCCGGCTCGACGTCGGGGCGCTCGGGCTGGTGCCGCTCGGGCTCGAGCACATGGGCACGTGGGAGCCGCACGAGCACTACTGGGGCGAGGAGGGCGAGCCCATCGAAGACTGGGCCAAGCCGATCATCGCCCGTGGGCCGCGCCCGGAGTTCGAGATGGAGCAGGTGTTACCCGGCGAGGACCCTCAAGATCCGTTCGACGATCCCATCACGGAAGCGAACGACCTGAAGAACGCCGGCGATTTCTCGCACGCGTACAGGATCCTGATGGATCTCTGTCGAGCAGACCTGCGCTGCCTCGACGCGCACGCGCATCTGGGAAACCTCTGCTTCGACAGCGACCCCGCGCACGCGCTTCGCCACTATACGGTGGGCGTGCAGATCGGGGAGCTGTCGCTCGGCAACCGATTCGACGGAGTGCTGGACTGGGGGTTCATCGACAACCGACCGTTTCTACGCTGCATGCACGGCTTGGGCCTCTGTCTCTGGCGGTGCAACCGTCATGACGAGGCCACACGTGTCTTCGATCGAATGCTCTGGCTGAATCCGTCAGACAACCAGGGTGTGCGGTTCGTGGTCGAAGAGGTCAGAGCCGGAAACGCGTGGAGAGACGATCGGGATCTACCGTGAAGGGAGGCAGCAGCAAGATGGACGTGCAGATGCTGAAGGAGGTGCCACCTTGGGACTGGCCAGACGGTACCGACGAGATGTTGCGCGATGTTCTTCGCGATCGTCGGGCCACTGCGCCCGATCGGCTTCTTGCCGCGGAAATGGCGGGCGACCTCACCGTGATCAACGACGGTTTGGTCGGCGCCCTGCTCGCCGTCGTGGGCAGCCGCGATGAAGCCGACGAGCTGCGGAGCAAAGCGGCTATTTCCCTCGGACCGATCCTCGAGGACGCAGACACCTCTGGATTCGAAGATACCGACGACGTCCCCGTCGCGAAGCGCACGTTCCGCCAGGTCCAGGCATCGCTACGCGAGCTCTACGCGGACACGGGCATCCCCAAAGCAGTACGGCGGCGGATCCTCGAGGCGTCGGTGCGCGCGCCGCAGGATTGGCACCGGGATGCGATCCGTGCCGCCTACTCGAGCAACGACGAGCTGTGGAGACTCACCGCCGTCTTCTGCATGCAGTTCGTGCGGGGATTCGATGCGCAGATCCTCGATGCGCTCGAGAGCGCGAACCCGGACATCCATTACGAGGCGGTGATTGCCGCCGGCACTTGGGCAGTGGACGCGGCCTGGCGGCACGTCGCCGCGCACGTCACCTCGGGCGAGCCCGATAAGGCGCTTATGCTGGCGGCGATCGATGCCGTCGCCGGTATTCGTCCGCGAGAAGCACGCGCGATTCTCTCCGATCTCACCGATTCCGACGATGAGGACATCGTCGAGGCGGTCCACGAGGCGCTGGCGATGGCCGAAGCGCAATCAGATGTGGAAGACGACGATCATGACGAAGATGAGGATGACGAGATCCTCGAGTAAGCGTGGACCGCGTCCGTAGGCGTCAACGCCGGCCCAGATCGATTCGGAGGCGAGTGCTCGAGCGAAGGTTCGGGTTGCGATGATCGAGCGCGCGCTCATTCACGTCACCGGCCCGGTGGGCGCCGGTAAGAGCACCTTGATCGAGCAGCTGTTGCGCTCGTGCGGCAATCGCTCCCTCGTCGTCGTCCGCTGCTCGCGAGACGACCGTCTGCGCGCGCCGCGGGAGAGCCGGCCACGGGCCAGCACGGAGCTCCGGCGCTATATGCAAGCCGGTGCAAGCAATGCCCTCCTCTATCGGTTCCCCGCGAGTCACGCAGACGGAGACGCCTTCTACGCCTCGCATCTCATGGAGGACTACACTCGGACAGCGTGCTCCTCGAGGGCGACCGACCCCTCGAGTGGGTTGACCTCACGGTGTTCGTGGCACCGCCGCTGGTCGAGGGTTCGGGCTTACTGCGGCGGGTTACGCGGAACCGTGCAGCGGAGCGGCGCGGCGCTCACGATGCGCTCGAGGCGCTCCTCCGCGAGCCGGACGGCGTCGACCGGCTCTTCGCGTCGTACCTCGGTGATCTGGGCGGTCTGCTCACGCCTGCGATCGCGAAGACGCGCGAAGCGACACGCGCCGAGCTGCTCGCCGTGATCGCGAAGGAGCGCCGTACCCCGCCCCCTCCTGCCACCGAGCACTGGGCGCTCGCCGAAGGTTACGAGGGGATCACGGCGGCGCAGATCCTCGTCGTAAACGTCCGCGACGAAGGCGAACGCCGGCGTGGTGCGGCCATGGTGGCGGATGCAGTGCGGATTCGGAAGGACAAAGCCGTCTTCAGGGACGTGCTCGAGTCGCGCGGCAGCCGCGTGCCGATCACCGCGGTCGTCGCCGATCTCTCCGACCCGCGCGACGCGGGACTCAGGCGCGTCCTCACTCGCGTTGCGCGGGCTTTCGCGAACGGTTGAGTGACGTTGCGTCCCCGACTCGTCCCCAAGGCGGAGATTGTTCAACGAAATTGAGTGGGCGGGGGAATTGAACGACTCCCGTATCTATCTGTTATAGCGAGCGATTCGATCTGACCTACAATCGTGCGGCCCCCGATGTTGCCCCTCGACCTTCGGTGCTGGCCGCATCACGACGCCCGCCCTGCCGAGCGTTCGGCGAACCGCGTCGCTTAGCACCTTGTCGCGGCGCGCTCCGGGAAACGGGTGTCGGAAAGTTACGGTGCAGACGCATACCGACGACAGATCACTGAGAGCGGCAGCGTCGCAGAGCCAAGGACGTAGGAACAGGTACCCCCACTCGCGCGCGTCGAGCCCCTTCGTCTCGCGTGACTCGCGGGCCTGCCACCAGCGCGCCCGTTCCCGATCTATCGCGGCAAGAGTGGACACGACGGACGACACGATCTCACGGGCGATCACCTGCGGCTCCTGGAATGGCTCGCCAACCACCCCAGGGGGGCTTGGATGGCGTGCTTGCCATCTCGGATGTTTCGCCCCTCTACCGCCGCCACCTCGATCTACCCGGCGTTCCACCGCGTCATTTCGACGCCGTGAGTCCGCTTTGTCCTTGAATTGTCCGACAGGTGGGCCGGCGACGTTCTTGCTGGCCGGAGCACTGTACACCGCCTCCCAGCAGAGACCGCTCTCGGCATTGTGCAGCTGCACGATGACCGGCTGCGCGAACGGCAACGGCGGATCGTCGAGCGGGCTGCTCTTGCCCTTCACCTGAATCTGCGCCTTGCCGGCAACCAAGCCTTCCTGCAGCTTCAGTTGCTCAACGCTGTCGGGCGTGATGTCCTTGTTCCTGTAGTCGAAGCCTTTGGGTTTGTCTTTCCAGCACGGCTTCGGGTTGGCCATGTTGCAGAGGCCGCCGGCCGGAATGGTGACGTCGAAGATCAAGCTCGGCGTGCCGTCGTAGATGCAGAGCTGGTAGCTCGTTGTGCTGAGCGGCGTGCCGAACTCGGCCTTGCTGGTGAGCGAGCCCTTGCTCCACTTCCACTGCAACTGATCCTGGGTATCGGGCGACGTGTCCTTGTACTGCAGGCTCGCCTTGCCGCTCACTGCGGGCGTTCGGCAGCCGGCGACCGGGAGAGCCGCGCAGGTGGGAGCCCCCCCACTGGGTCGCTCCCAGCCGCAGCGCAGGCTCTCGGCCTGGACGTCACTGACGTCGAAGCGCTCTGCTCCGACCTCCCGGACGCGGGATAGTCGAGCGAGCGTCCGCAGACAGCACGGTGGCTTCGCAAGCCTTGGTCACAAGGACGCCGGAAGGACTCCTCACCTGATTCCGAGAAGCCGTCCTGGCTCGTAGGAACGCCTGCTCGTGAACGCACACGCGCAACACTACGTGCAGTCATGTGCGCGCCGAATGTTCTACGATGGGTCTCGATGGAGCCTCATAGTCCCCATCATCCGCATCATCAGGTAGTGATCACTGACGACTGCGCGGACTTCCGGGAGGCGCTGACGTGTCTGTTGACGCTGCACGATGTCGAGGTCGTGAGTGCGGCTTCCGGGCGCGAGCTGTTCGAGAGATTCGCCGGCGGGGTGCGTCCGTGCATGATGCTGCTCGATCTCCGCATGCCGGACATGGACGGGTGGGAGGTCTGGAAGCGCATGCAGGCGGACGTTGAGCTTCGGAACACGCCGGTCGTCATCCTGTCCGGCGAGATTCCCGACGCTACGCGGGCGCGCGCCGTCGGTATCCGCGCGTTCCTGCAAAAGCCGGCCGCCGCCGGCGACGTCGTGGACGCCGTCGAGCGCTACTGCGGCGCGCTGAAAAACGGTAGCGCCCAACCTGAGCCCGACACTTGCCAAGCGTCTTGGATGGGTGGCGAACGGCTCGAGGCTTCGCCTGACCCACTACGGGCGCCGGAGCGTGCTACCGGACATCAGACGTCGACTACACGATACGCGGGAACCACGCGCGCTCTGCGCCGCTGAGCGCGAGCGGAGCCCGGCGAGGAAGGTTGACTCGGAGCCGAGGGACAAAACACGTGCCTGAGCACGACAGGGCGCCAATTCACACCGACCCGCCCGCCAAACCTCCCTCAGCGGAACGGCGCACGAGATTCCCGGGTACGATCTTCACCGTGCGGCGCGATACCGCTGATCGGAAGGCCCAATCGGCGACAGCCGACTGAATTGCTGGTGCGCCGCGCGGGCCCTATTTGTTTTTGGCGAGGAACCCGTGAAGCGTCACGCTGCTCGCGCCGAATGGAACGTCGGCGCAGATGTCCACGCCCGGTCCCGCTACGACGTCAGGAACGAGCGCGGAGCCGCGCCCGATGCCGTTCCCGGGTGCGAGCGCCCCGGCTGAGAAGACCTCATAGCCGACAGCCGGCGCTGGTGGGGTGAGCAGCAGATCAATCACGCCGCCTTGGCCCGTGGAGACGACGAACACCCATTCAACACCCGTGAGCACAAGGACTTCCTTGGGCGGGATCACGAACGGAACCGCAGTCCCGTCCGGCATGATCCGCGTATCCATCTTGTGGCTGCCGGTGCCGCAGGCGCCGAAACTCACGAGCGTGACGAGGCTGCTCGGCTTCGATGGTGCGAGCACGCCGGCCTGGACCGTTCCGACGAGAGCGACCAGCATCGCCATGACGAAGATCACCTCGCGCATCATGCGACCGTAACAAATCGCTGACGAGCGCTCTAGAGCGGACTCCATCGAGGTCGGGGACGCGATCCTTCCCCCATGCTGATTGACGAGACTCGATCCCTCGCTGACGACCGCGCTACTCGCGCTTGTCCGTCCGTCGTTGGACGGCAATGCCTACGCATCGGAGTTTCCTTCGGCATTGCGGTTGCGTACCGTCCCCCATAGGGGTGAACCGAGGATTGATCTTCGCCTTCGTTTTCTGCCACATCACCCGGGCGGCCCGCGCGTGCCGGCCGCTGCGAAGGAGTTCGCACCATGATCGACCGCATCCCTGGGCTCCCCGAGAACGTGCTCGGCTTCGCGGCCAGCGGCCGGGTCACCGCAGACGACTACGAGTCGGTCCTCATTCCTGCGGTCGAGTCGGTGCTCGCGCGTCGGGAGAAGGTCCGCTTCCTGTACCACATTGGCAAGGACTGCTCGGGCTTCGAGGCCGGCGCTATGTGGGACGACGCCAAGGTCGGGCTGCGACACCTCGCGAGCTGGCAGCGGATGGCGGTCGTCACGGACATCGAGTGGATCCGCGCGGCCGTGAAGATCTTCGGCATCCTCATGCCGGGCCATGTGCGCGTGTTCCACGACGGCGAGCTGGAGCAGGCCACGCGCTGGGTCAGCGAGTGATCCGGGCTCTAGTTGACACCTCGGCCACGCTGTCCGCGTGAATGAACGGGCTGTCAGGGTACCGGGTCGCCGTAGTACGTGCGGTGCGCCTTCCGCCGGTCGTTAAGGATCATCGCGAGTGCGGCGCCGCAAGATGATCAGACAACGATCAGATAGCCGCAGGGCCTCGCCCGTCGGATCAAACGCGACGGGTCGCGTCGATCTCACGCAGGTCCCGACCATCGCTCCCTGGCTCCAAGATCGCGCGCAGCAACTCCGGGAGCACCCAGAGCGACTTGATCTCCAAGAAGACGTCGCGCAGCTCACCGCGCTCCGCGATTTGTTCCTGAGATCTGGGGGCAACTCTCTTTCGATGCTCCCCCGTTGCCCCCAGAGTTGCCCCAGTGCTGGGGGCAGCTCTCCTCGGTCGGCATAGGAACATGCCGGACACGATGCTCACAAAACCCTGAGTTTACAATCCGTTGCTGGACTTCTTCGGTGCCCCTAGGAAGTCGTGAAAGTGGAGGCGGGGGGAATTGAACCAGGCGAAGCGGGACGACAAAGGAGAAGAAAGACTCGCCTGCCTCAAGAAGTCCGAGCGTGAAGCGCGCCAGCACGCTTCACGCTCGTGCGGCATCTGCCAGGCGCCGCAGCAGTACCCCGCTCTGATCGAGCAGCGAACGTGAATCTGTCGGCTCGGCACCGCCGGCGCCAGCACGCAGGCGACGGACCAGACTGACGTCCGCGCCATCGATGAACGAGCGCACGAGCATCGCGCCGCACAGGAGACCTTCGGGGAGCGGACCGGCATCCGCATCCGGCATGAGGCCATGGCGGACGGCCACCGCGGAGAGCGCGATCTCCACAGCCTCGTGGGCGGGCGCGACCGCTTCGGCAGCAAAACCGCCGTCGTACAGGACACTGGTCATGTGACGCTTGCGCTCCGCGGTGCGAAGGAGATCCTCGGCGCGCGCCAAGCGGTGCACCTCCGCGTCCGGGCTGCCGTCAGGCTCGACGGAAGGGGCGACGGCGGAGAGGAGGCCACGGCGCGCCAGGCGTTGCACCGTCTCCCAGGTCGCGGCATCGACGACCTCAACGCCGGCAGGCAAGGACGTCGCCGCGGCGTGCTCGGGCCAGCGCGAAACGATCGCGCTCTCGATCTGCGCTTCGAGCCGATCGACGACCACGACCGCCGCAGCCTGCCCATCGGCAGCTAGCACCCGGACGTCGACCACGCGAGCCGCGATCTCGCCGCCCAGCTGGGCGCGCAGATGATCCACAAGGGACGGGGGCAACGGAGCTGGTGGCGCAGGGGCAGGCCGCACCTTCGCCACCATCAACGTACGCAGCCGATCGAGAAAGCGCTCGCCGGCGGCAGTTGGCATCCGGACGTCGGCGAGATCGCCACGCCCATCGAGAATGCCGTCCGCGAGCTGCCGCTTGGCGGTCAGCGTTTCCAGCATCTTGTGCTCGATCGTGCCTTCGCTGATCAGATTGATGACGTGAACGCCACGTGTCTGATGTTTCCGCCACGCCCGCGCGATGCGTTGCTCGAGCCGCGCCGGATTCCATGGCAGGTCGAGATTGATCACGACGCTCGCGGCCTGCAGGTTGAGACCGAGACCCCCCGAATCGGTCGAAAGAAACAGCCGGCAGCCCGGATCACTCTTGAAGCGGCGGATCTCGTCGCGCCGCTTCGCTTGCGGCACCGAGCCGGTGTGCCATGCGAACCCGAGGTTCATCTCGCGCGCCAAGGCGCGCGCGAGCTCGAGCATGCGCTCCCATTCAGAAAACACAATTGCCTTCCGCGAACCGCGGACATCGAGGTCGTCGAGGACCGCCTCCAGTTCGTGGATCTTCGGACACTCCCGGTTGTTCGGCGTGAGGATGTACGCGGTGTCGCAGAGCATCCGCATGCAGGCAAGCCAGCGCTGTAGCTTCTCCTGCTCCTCGCGCGTCAGGGGCCGCTTCTTCGCCGTTGCGAGCAGCCGGGCGACGCGGCCCTCGTACTCCGCATACAGCTCGAGCTGCGCCGCGCTCATGGGAACGAAGTAGTTATTGTCGACCCGCTCGGGCAGCTGCGTTTCGATCTGATCCTTGCGCCGCCGCAGCAGGAGCGGACGGATGCGCCGCCGCAGCTCGTCGAGGTTGCGGTAGCCGACGGGGCGACCGCGCTCATCCAGGTCGTAGAACGTCCGATTGAAACGAAACAGCGGGCCGAACACCTGCGGGTCGATGTAGTCGATGATGGAGTAGATTTCGTCGATGCGGTTCTCGATCGGCGTCCCGGTGAGCAGGAACGCGTAACGGCTCTCGAGTCGCTTGATCGTGCGTGCTGTCTGCGTGTTCCAGTTCTTGATCCGCTGCGCTTCGTCCAGGATCACCACGTCGGGACGGAGCCGCAGGTTGATGTCCGCGACGTCGCGCGTCACCTGCTCGTAGTTGGCGATGGTGAAGAACGCGGGCGTCGCGTAGCAGGCGAGCCGGGCGGGCTTCGTTCCCGTGACGAAACGCAGGGGCAGATCGGTGAACTTGGTGATCTGCTCCTCCCACTCAGCCTTGAGCGACACGGGGCACACGACGAGCACGCGGGCGACGCCGCGCAGCTCGCGGAGCAGCACGCAGGCCGCGACCGCTTGCGCCGTCTTGCCGAGACCCATCTCGTCGCCGAGTAGCGCGCGTTCGGTGAAGGCCAAATGCAGCACGCCATCGAGCTGGTACGGGTAGAGCGGCAGCTTGAGTGCGGCGAGCGAGCGCCTTCCCGAGCGCAGCTCCTCCTCGACGTGCTGGCGCTCGATCGCGCGGGCGGCGCGGCGTGCCCGGTCGCCGGCCCACAGCACGACCTCCTTGCTGATCCGCACGGTCGTCCGGTGCTGATCGAGATCCCTGACCAGGGCAGGCACCGCCTCCGCGGGCTCCCCCTGCAGGCAGCCATCACGATCGAGGTACTGGCTCAGAATGTCGACGACGCCGGCGTGCAGCTTCCGCTCCGGAAGAACAGCCGCCACTGCCGGCTCTCCGCCGGTCCGTCGCATGAAAATCTCCACGCGCGTCGACCGGCCGCCACGCGCGAGCGCTGATCGACCCGCGGGTGTGCGTCGCAGCCGCGTGACCACGGCTTCGACGTGCTTGCACGTGGTCAGGCCGTTGGTACGGAAGTCGGGACACGAGCAGGAGTTCTCGCGTTCCACGAGCGAGCGGACCTCGACCTCGTAGCGGGCCCCGCTCGACGACCCGACCTCGAAGGTCGCAAAGACCGGCTCCGACGGCTCGAGGGACTTGATCCGAATCAGCTCGCTCGACGCGCGTTCGCGCCGGAGCGCGATCTCATCCGCGTCGGTCGTCCGCCAGCCTACCGGCCGCGGAGCCAGCGCCCGCAACCCGCGCGGGCTCGGCCTCCGCGCCACGCGCCTGTGTACGGCCGCATCAGTGCCCATCGATCACCTCCTGCCACTTGCCCGTTGACGTCGCGTCTTACGTTCTCGCGGGCCGACGGTAAACCGTCTCGAGGTGGTCGGCGCGCCGGCGAACATTGCTGTAGCGGTTCGTCTTGGCTATCACCCATGGCCCCAGAGATCAGAGCGGAAACGCGTGGGCAGACGATCAGGATCATCGGTGAAGCGAGGCAGCAGCAAGATGGACGTGCAGGTGCTGAAGAACATGCCGCCTTGGGACTGGCCGGAGGGTATCGACAAGATGTTACTCGATGTTCTTCGCGATCGTCGGGCCGCGGCGCCCGATCGGCTTCTCGCCGCCGAAATGGCAGGCGACCTCACCGTGATCAACGACGACTTGGTGGGCGCCCTGCTCGCCGTCGTGGGCAGCCGCGATGAAGCCGACGAGCTGCGGAGCAAAGCGGCTATCTCCCTGGGACCGATCCTCGAGGACGCAGATACCCTCTGGATTCGAAGATGCCGACGACGTCGCGATCGCAAAGCGCACGTTCCATCAGATCCAGGCATCCCTACGCGAGCTCTACGCAGACACGAACATCCCCAACGCAGTGCGGCGGCGGATCCTCGAGGCGTCGGTGCGCGCGCCACAAGATTGGCACCGGGATGCGGTCCGTGCAGCGTACTCGAGCGACGACGAGCCGTGGAGACTCACCGCCGTCTTCTGCATGCGCTTCGTGCGGGGATTCGATCCGCAGATCCTCGACGCGCTCGAGAGCGCGAACCCCGACATCCATTACGAGGCGGTGATGGCCACCGGTACTTGGGCAGTGAACGCCGCTTGGCGACACGTTGCCGCGCTCGTCACCTCGGGCAAGCCCGACAAGGCGCTCATGCTGGCGGCGATCGATGCCGTCGCCGCCATCCGTCCGCGAGAGGCACGCGCGATTCTCTCCGATCTCACCGATTCCGACGATGAGGACATCGTCGAAGCGGTCTACGAAGCGCTGGCGATGACCGAAGCGCCGGCAGATATGGACGACGACGATCATGACGTAGATGAGGATGACGAGATCCTCGAATAAGAGCGGACCGCGTCCGTAGGCGCAGCGCCGGGACACGCAGATCGATTCGGAGGCGAGTGCTCGAAGGGAGGTTCGGCTTGCGATGGTCGAGCGCGCGCTCATTCACGTTACCGGCCCGGGGGGCGCCGGTAAGAGCACCTTGATCGAGCAGCTGGTGCGCTCGTGCGACAATCGCTCCCTCGTCATCGCCCGCTGCACCCGAGACGACCGTCTCCGCGCGCCGCGGGAAAGCCGGCCACGAGCCAGTAAGGCGCTCCGGCGCTATATGCAGGCCGGCGCAAGCAACGCCTTCCTCTATCGGTTCCCCGCGAGTCACGCGGACGGAGACACTTTCTACGCCTCGCACCTCATGGAGGACTACTCCGACAGCGTGCTCCTCGAGGGCGACCGACCCCTCGAGTGGGTGGACCTCACGGTGTTCGTGGCACCGCCGCTGGTCGAGGGTTCGGGCTTACTGCGGCGGGTTACGCGGGACCGTGCGGCGGAGCGGGCCCGCGCTCACGATGTGCTCGGGGCGCTTCTCCACGAGCCGGACGGCGTCGACCGGCTCCTCGCGTCGCACCTCGGTGATCTGGGCGGTCTACTCACGCCTGTGATCGCGAAGACGCGCGAGGCGACACGCACCGAGCTGCTTGCCGTGATCGCGAAGGAACGTAAATGCTCGCCGCGCCCCGTCTCGACAGACGTGACGCCAATGTCGACACTGGCCCGCGATGCTGGAGCGCTACGAGGCGCGGAGTGCCGCGGGCAGCGTGACGGTGCCGGGGGTGGCGATCGCGCGGGCCGTGGCTTCGGTGAGGTACGCGCCGGGCTCGAGGCCGACGAGCTTCGCCGACTCGATCAAGCTGTAGAAGAGCGCGGCGACCCGGGTGCCCCGCTCGGAGCGCGAGCCGTAGTGATTCCTGCGGCCGACGGCAAGTCCCGTGTCATTCTGCCCATGTCGGGTTTCGTGCACGGCTTCACTATCAGTGGCACCCACTGGGCGGCTGCGATGTAGACGTACAGTATCGCGAGACCCGCGGTCGTGACGTCGTCTTCGTGTGCGTCACCCCCGATGGGACGGGCGCGATCATCCATCATCCCCGCGTGGATGTTCGACGCCAGCGCCAGCCGGGGCAATCCGCTCGGGGCTCCGCGTGTCTCGCTCGATGCGCTTCGGTACGTGCGTGTCATTTTGACCGAACTCGGCTTCGATGACGCTGCGGTCGCCGCCCAGGAGCGGCCGCAGGAGGACATCGATGCGGGGACGGGCACGTGGGAAGGTGAGCACTCCCCGGATAGAGCGGTTCGAGACGCTGGACCAATCGCGGACTCAAGTTCTCGTCGAGTAGCAGTTTCACGCCACACGTGCGGCGAGGCGCCGTTCGCGAACCGCCGCAAACGCCAGACATGCTCGCAGATGTTCCGGCTTGAGGCTCGGAAAGTCGGCCAGAATTTGCGACTCGCTCATCCCGCCAGCCATGTACTCCAGCACGTCGTACACGGTGATGCGGGTGCCCTTGATACAGGGCTTGCCACCACGAACCCCCGGAACAATTGCGATGTATTCTTCGAGCTGCATGGCGTTGGTCTACGGCGTGGTGGTCTGAACCGCAAGCACCTTCGGGCCCCATCGCCACCGCCGCCTGCGAGACGGAGCCTAGATGCGAGAGACCCGAGGTTCGACCCCCGAGACCAGACCCCCTGACCATCGGACCGTATCGACCTCGAGTGCCGCGACCTAGAACCCCAGCCCCAGTCGGGCGTAGAGGCCTACCGTTCGGAGACCGTGGCTACTCGGAGCCATGCAGCATTCGCAAAACCTGATCGACCGCGACGTGACGACGAAACCGGAGAACTCGCGCGTCCAAGGGCAGCTCACCGTCGGTACATTGGCGTTTGTCGTCGATACAGAGGATGAGATTCCGAAGGCCAGCCTTGCGATAGAGCGCCAGCTTACGGGCGAGATATTCGGGGGTCCAGAAACCGACGATCTCGAGAAGCCAGCGCCTTTCTCCATCGAAGCGATGCCGCACGACGAAATCTGGGAACAGGAGAGCGGCGCCCGCCGCCACAGGCTCGGGTTCACGAATGATCTCCCAGTCACGCGCGGCGCGACGAAAGTCACGAGCGAACCGCTCCTCGAGCTGACTGTCGTAGGCACGCGGCTCAGCGGCCGGAAAAATAGGGTCGCCGCTGGCCAAGCGCAAGGTCACTCGTTCTTCTCGAAGGACACAATTCGCAGACAGACGAAATCGTTGACACCAGGCCAGCAGCGGCACCAGGGCACCCAGGGCGCGGCCGTAAAGCAGCGTCCGCCGGAACAGAGAGAACGGGCCCGACACCTCGAGGACGGCGTCACCACTGTCGCCGCGCGCGACCACTGCACAGATCAGCCCGCGCAACTTCGCATGCCGTACGAGGGCGCGGGCATTGCCGCAAACCTCGATCGTCACCGCCGTCGCCCGAAACATCAGACTCTGGATCAGTGCCAGGTTGGCTCGCGACGCCAGCTCGCCAGGTGACAGAAGCCGACTGGGTGACGCGATGAGACGCTCACCCGGAAGGTCGGCAAACAGCGCGGTTTTCACTTCCGCCGCGGGAACCCCCAGCTGGTTCGCAGCCGCGGCAAGGATGGCTTCCCTGGGTGCGGGTGAGCGAGCCGCCTCTCCGAAGACCGTCGCGCGGACGCGCTGCGGCGCCATCCCCGGCCGACCCTGACCGCCCCAAATCCGTTGCAGAACGTGAACCGCCAGCCTCTGCTTGCCGATGAAACTGGCGCCGGGCAGCGGTTCGCGCAAACGCTCGTCGAGTTCACGCTGGGGCCGACCGACGAAGCGCTCATACTCGTCGAGGAGCACACGCAACCACGGATGATCGTGCTCCCCGAGAAAACGGGGCACGACGATCTCGCCACGCAGACTGTACGGAAGAAGTGTCTCAGGGACCAAGGGCGACCCGCCTTCGTCGTGCTTGCCAGACCTCGCTCGTCCGCCGCGCCACCAGTTCGTACACTAGCGCCCGTTTCCCGGGCGCCGGCCGAAGGAGACGGCCCACGCGCTGCACGTGCTCGCGCTCGCCGAGCGAGCCCCCGACGATGATCGCGAGGTCGGCACCAGGAACGTCCAGGCCTTCGTTCAGTACCCGGGCGGAGACCAGCGCGCGCAACGCGCCGGAGCGAAATCGGTCGAGCACGGCATCCCGCTCTTTCCGGCCGACGTCACAGGTAATCGGCATGATCAAGTGCTCGCGGGCAATGGCATAGGCCGCCTCGTTGTCGGCCGTGAATACCAACGTGCGAGCATCGCGATGACGCGCCAGAAGCAAGCGTAGAGCGTCGCGCTTCGCCGCCGTCAACGCGAGCAGCTTGCGCGCCTGCCGCCAGGCCGCCAAAGCGCGGCGCCCTTCACGGGTGCGCGCCGCGGATCGCACAAAATCTTGCCATCTCGCCACCGGCGCGAGACGAGTAAACTGCTTGTGAACGCCACGAAACGTCGCCATCAGCGTCTCGTACGTCGAACGTTCGGTCTCGGTCAGATCGAGGTGGAGCGCGATGGCATCGAAACTCGCGAGGAACCCGCCGGTGAGATCGGCGATCGCCAGTTCGTAGACGAGCGGACCGATCAACTCCACGAGCCGCGCGGCTGTTGCCGCCTTGTTGCGGGGTGGAGTTGCGGTAAGACCCAGGCGGGCGTCAGCGATCGACATCTCGAGCGCCTCGTCACGAAGCCCAGTGCCAAAGTGGTGAGCCTCATCCACGACCAAAAGGTCGAATCGACCCCCGAAGCGCTCCATGTTCCGGTAGGCGCTCTCGAAGGTCGCCACCGTGATTGGAGCGAGCTCCCGCGCCCCGTCGCCCAAGCAGCCAATCGCGTGAGGATACGCCGCGCGGATAGCCTGTAACCACTGATGGAGGAGTACCCGTGTCGGAACCAGACACAGCGTCGTCAGACTCGTCCGCGCCATCGCCGCGATCGCGATGTGCGTCTTCCCGCTTCCCGTCGGTAAGACGACGATCCCGCGTCGTCCCCCAAGTTCCCAGGCATGGAGCGCAGCGTCCTGGTACGGCCGCAGCGCGATTGGGGACCAGGCGTTCGGCTGCGGCCCCGGTTGCCGAACTGCGTCCGAGAAAGAAATGTCACGTCGGACCAGGCGCGCCTTGATGGTCGAGTAGGAGCAGGCTGGAGCGCGGTAGGCTTTCACTCGCGCATCCCACTGGAAACCGGCGACTTCCGCCAGATCCAGCCCTGCTGGAGGATCGGCGACGACCACGGTGCCGCGATCGAAGAGGAGACGCACACGACAAACGCAGCAACGCTCGTGCCGCCGTCCGATCACGTCACTCTCGCCAGCCGACTTCGGCCACGACTCCCGCTATCCAATCCACTCCGTTGGCTACGCATCCAGGACATACGGCCGTACGGCGGAGAAGTCGCGTCCCCAGATCGTCCCCAAGCCGACGATTCCTGAATGAGGGCGGGGGGAATCGCACTGCTGCCGCATGCCGTTGATTCTCTGGCGTTCAACGTCAGTGCGTCGGACGGGTTGCCCCCAAAGTTGCCCCCACCCCCTTTATGTCAGGTAGGAGAGACGACCGGAAAACCGAGAAGTGCCGCGCCTTCTGCCATTCGCTTGTCGTAGGTCACCAGGGCCGTCAGCGTGGGCGCGATCAGGCTGGCGGCGGCAAGATGGATCGCATCGAGGGAGCGCATCTTCACCGGGTCCAACATGCCGGCAGCGTCGAGGAGCGCATCGTCGAGATGGATCAGGTGGAGGTTTCGGAGCACACGCCTGGCGTCCTCGATGGCGGCGCTCCCACCGCGATGAACGGCGCGCAGCAGTTCCGTGCGCGCGATGGCACACGAGAACTGTTCCGGCTCATGCCGCAGAAAGGTCCGCAGGGCGCGGGATTCCTTCTCAACGACGACCAGCTTCACCAGGGCGGACGTGTCGAGATAAACCGTCAACGCTCGTCCGCTCTCATGCGCGCCAGGCGCGCCGAGGCGGACTCGCCGCGCGGCATCTTGACCCTGGGCGGTCCGAGGTCATTCAGGTTGCCGGTTGCGCGAGTCAACTTGCCAGCCGCTTCGAGTCGGTCGAGGAGCGTGCCGCCGACCGGGACCAGTTTCGCCACCGGGCGACCCCGAACGGTCACTTCGATGCTCTTGCCGAGACGGACGCGCTCCACCGTGGCGGCGGCGTTCTGCTGGAGCTGCCGGACTCCAATGCTGTCCATGTGCGGCAAGGTAGCACGCGCCGCCGTTGACCGGCAAGCCGGCCTTGGCCTCCCCGATCGGCGGCAAGTGGGCGTCGATCAGGAACTTCACGTCGCAGACGGAACGTGCAGCGTCTTCAGCTTGATGGCCGTCGCCGCGAACTGAAGGCACGCGAGCAGGTCTTCCCGTTCGAGGTCGGGGAACTCCACGAGCAGATCGGCGATGCTGTCACCCGCCGCCAGGTAGTCGAGCATGGATTCCACCGGGTAGCGTAGGCCGCGAATCACCGGCTTACCGTGGCACACGGACGGATCGACGGTGATGCGTGCCAGCAGGCTCACGCCGGCGGAGGCTACGCATATCGAAGCCGGAGGACAAGGAACCTGATGGTTCTCGCCTGCCCGACACGCCCAGCGCGCTCCAGTTCCTTCCCGCCAAGCCATTCCCGCTCACTCGATCGGAACGCGTTTACCGCCCCAGAACGGGTGCAGGCAGGCCGCGCGGGCTGCGTCCGCCTCGTCAGGGTCGATGCCTTTCCGCCCTTGCTCGTGGTGGACCGGAATGACGCCGTCGGCGACCTGCCGTGAGATCGTCGAGACGTTCACGCCGATGCGGCGCGCGTAGGCCCGCATGCTCAGCAGCCGTCGGTTGGGTGGCATCGAGCGCTCCGTGTTGCACAAGTTCTGGCGCTGAATATCGTCGCATGCTGCCCTTCGCGTTCCCTCATGCGCTCCGCCCTCGCCGGAGGACCCGGCAAACGATCGACCGCGCGTCCGCTCCGACACCGCTCGTCGCACGGCTGCCCGTCCGGGCTACCCGACGCGTCCAGCGCGATCCAACCTGCGAAACAATGCGTCGGCAATCGCTTCGGCGCTCGACGGTTCGGCTGGCCCCGGCTCACCGAGTGCGCGGATGATCTCGCCCTGACGCCGGCTGCCGACCTGGCCGTAGCTGTAGAAGGTCGTCAGCACGCCCTCGTGCCCGAGGTTCTGGCTCCACGCCTTGAACTCCTCGGGGCTCTTGCAGAGCGTCTCCCCGAGCTGCACGAGCGTGTCCCGGAAGCTGTGCGGGTTGAAGTACGGCACGCCGGCGGCCTGGAACGCCTCGCGGAAGATCGCCCGGATCGGTGCCGCGCTGCTCCAAGGCTCGCGCTTGAGCCCAGCGACCTCGAACTGGAGGGTGGCGCCCACGACGACGCAGGTCGCTGGAAAGAGCGGGTCGTCGTTTCCCCAGAGCTTGGACTCCCGCAGGTAGCTCACCCACGCCGCGACGATGTCGCGGATCTCCTCCCCGACGGGGAAGAAGTACGTGGTGAAGGTTTTGGCGAACTTCGTCTTCACCTCGGCGCGCATCTTGGCGGACGCAGCCGGCCACGAGGTCGAAGTGCTTCAGCCGCAGGGAGGCAATAGCGCTGTCGCGGGCACCGGTCAGCAGGGTGAACGCGACCAGCGCGCGATTGCGCCGCTCGATCTCCGAACCGAACGGCATCTGCGCGATCACATGCGTGATCTGGTCGAGCGTCGGGAAGGCTTTGTCACGCCGCGCAGTCGCGACGCGCACGTCGTTGTCGGACACGTTGAAGTAATCCGCGTCGGCATAGCGCAGACGGGACTTGTACCCTGCCTGGCCGGCCAGCCATTGAAAGAACCGCCGGAGGTGCGCCAGCGTCGCGTGCAGCGTGGCCTTGCTCAGTTTCGCGCCCGTGACCGCGCTGGTCCCAGCGGCGAGGTGCCGCTTGAACGCGATCGCCTGTTCAAAGTGAAACGCCCGGAAGTCGCGGAAGTGCGTATCGACCTCGAACCGCGCCAGGGCAGTCGCGACGGCATCCACCGTGGCCTCGCTCTGCCGCTTCGCCTCCTTCAAATAGGCGAGGTACTGCCGTTTGATCCGCTCGTTTTTGGGGTTGTGCGTGAGCATGGTTCGATGTCTCCCGTCTGAAGTCACTGTTCACGGAGAGCTATGCGCTCTCGACTATACAGGCCGCCGCCATCGAAGAGCTTAAAGGCTTTGGCGCGCGGCTTGGCGGAGCGGAGAGCGGTGTCGGTCAGCGGCATCTGGGGGCAACTCCCTTTTGGCGCCCCCCTGTTGCCCCCAAAGTTGCCCCCATTTTGGGGGCAGCTCTCACCGGACGGCACGGGAACATGCCGGACCATATACCCGAAAAACTACAGCTTTGACAGCGAGTTGTCGGACTTCTTCGGTTCCCCTGGGAAGTCGTGAAAGTGGAGGCGGGGGGAATTGAACCCCCGTCCGAAGGTGGTCCGCCGAAAGCCACTACATGCGTAGCCTATGTTTTGGTGTCGGGCCTTCGGCTCCCACAGGCAGGATCCTCGTCCCCATTCGGTTTAGCTTTCGGCTACTGCTTTACCGACGTCGTCAGCAGCCTAGCCCGAAGTGCGTCGCCTCAGCCGCGCCTACGGGCGCAGCGCGGTGAGACGTCGCTGCTATTTAAGCAGCGAGAGCGTAAGAATTGTCTGCGTTTAAGCAGTCCGCTTTTGTTGACGGGGCCTGCGGAATCCCCGGCATGCGACTTTGGTTTCACAGCCTTCGTCGAACCCGATCGCCCCCATGACGTGCGGTGACTAAAGCTGCGTGACTATAAGACCGGGGTCCCGCGCCCGCAACCCACGATCAACGCGCGGCCGCGATGAGTGCGGCGAGATCGTGATCCAGGAGCTCGCCGATGCGCTCGATCGTGACGTCGGCGGGTGGGTATCCGTCGATTGCCTTGGGATCGGTCGCATAGTGGCCCTGGCGCGGAAACACGGTCGTGACGCGTGAGCCCCAGACCTTCTTCACGGCCGCGAGGATGCGGAGCTTGTCGTCGACGAGAACGTAGCGGTCGGCGGGGTAGCGGCGCTCGACGTCGTCGAGCTCCACCTCCTTGTGAATGTAGATGAGGACGTTCCGCTCGACGGCCTCGAAGAGTCCCGAGCGTTCGACCTTCCGCGGCTGAAACACCACGTCCCCGTCCGAGAGTATGACCGTCGGCCCCCAAGCGCGCAGGTGCTCGATGACGTCGAGGGAGTTCGGGAAGAGCCGATTCGCGAACGGATAGTTCACGAGGAAGTGCGACACGGTCAGGAGATGAGGGTCCCGCGGGTGCTCCACCCGATACCGTTGCAGCGCGCCGAGGTAGTCGGCGTAGCCGAGCTCGTCGCGGAGCTCCTCGAAGATCTCCCAATAGTGCTGCTGCCGCTCGTGACCGACCTCGCGCTCGAGGTAGCGCATCAGGTCGGCGACGACGCGATCGTTGTCGAGCAGCGTGTTGTCGACGTCGAGCAGGAACACCACCGGATGCTTGGCCATCGCTCCCTCCCCCATTCCATGTCGCTCGCCTTCAGCGTTTGCGGTCGGCGCGCATCGCCCGCGCGGTTTCTCGCTTTGCCTCGCGTTCCTTGATCGATTGCCGCTTGTCGTGCAGCTTCTTGCCGCGTCCGAGCCCGAGCTCGACCTTCGCGCGGCCGCGCGCGTTGAAGTAGATCCGGAGCGGAATGAGCGTCAAGCCTTTCTGCTTGAGCTTGCCCTCGAGGCGGTCGATCTCCCCGCGATGAAGGAGAAGCTTCCGGCTGCGCGTCGGCTCGTGGTTGTCCCGATGCGCGGGATCGTACTGACCGATGTGGACGTTGGTGACGTACGCTTCGCCGCGGCTGATGCGCGCGAAACTGTCGACGAGATTGCAGCGGCCGTCACGCAGCGACTTCACCTCGCTGCCGGTGAGCACGAGACCCGCCTCGATCGTCTCGTCGATGAAGTAGTCGTGCCGCGCCTTGCGGTTCACGATCATCGGCTGCGCCGGCTCGGCCATGGGACCGAGTGTTTATCGAGAACGAGCCGGCGTGCCTACCGCGACGCCCGGGACGGCGAGGGGCGCGAGTTGATCTCGCACCCCGAGGGCCATCGGACCATCAGGACCTTGGAGCGGTCCTGAGCGCACGGGGCCGAACGGCAATTGCCCCGTGCGGGTTCTCGCCCCGACGCATCTTGTTCTGTCCGTCGACATAGACGACGCTCGGCACGAGGTTCCGCGCCTCCTCTTCCTCCATGCCCGCGAAGGTGGCGATGATCAGGAGATCGCCGCGCTGGACCTTCCGCGCAGCCGAGCCGTTCACGCAGATCGTGCCGGAGTTCGGTGGTCCCGGGATGACGTAGGTCTGGAAGCGCTCCCCGTTGTTGACGTTCCACACGTGCACCTGCTCGTGCGCCAGGAAGTCCGCCGCCTCCATCAGCACCGAATCGACCGTGATGCTGCCTTCGTAGGTGAGATCCGCATCGGTGACGGTGCAGCGATGGATCTTCGACTTCATCATGGTACGGGTCATGCGTTTCTCCTCTCGAGCAGACGATTGTCGATGAGACGGGTGGAACCGATCCAAACGGCGAGCGCGAGCACGGCCGGCTCGTCGAGGCTCGCCGCCGGCGCCAACGTTTCGGGGTCGACGAGCGACGCGTACTCGACGCGGGCGAGCGGCTCGTGCGCGAGCACCACGGACGCAGCGTCGAGCACCGCCGCCACGCGGCCCTCCCCGGCCGCAACCGACGCCTCGGCCGCGTCCAGTGCCGCGGAGAGACATCGTGCCGCTCGGCGCTCGGCCGCGTCGAGATGGCGATTGCGCGAGCTCATGGCGAGCCCATCGGCTTCGCGCGCAATCGGGGCACCGACCACGTCGACGTCGAGAAACAAATCGCGCACCATCCGGCGGACGAGCGCGAGCTGCTGATAGTCTTTCTCGCCGAAAACGGCGACGTCGGGCTGGACGACGGTGAGGAGCTTCAACACCACCGTCGCGACGCCGCGAAAGTGCCCCGGTCGATGCGCCCCGCAGAGCGGCTGCGACAGCTGGTCGACCGTGACGTAGGTCTGCGATCCCGGCGGATAGATCTCGTCGACGTTCGGCGCGAACAACACGTCGGCGCCGGCACCGGCCAGGAGCGCACCGTCGCGTTCGAGGTCGCGCGGGTAGCGGGAAAAGTCGTCGGCGCGATCGAATTGCACCGGGTTCACGAACACGGAGGCGACCACCCGGTCGGCGTGCCGGCGCGCGAGCGCCACGAGCGAGAGATGTCCCTCGTGCAACGCCCCCATCGTCGGCACGAGCGCGACTCTGAGACCGTCGCGTCCGCGCACCTCCCGGCTCCAGGCCTGCATCGCGTTCACCTGTTCGATTGCCCGCACGTCGTCGTGTTGGTCGCCGCGCTAGCCGACCGCGCGCTTCCGGCGCGCCGGACGCGTACCGTCGCTCGTCGCGTCGCCGCCCTCGGCGCGCAATAGGAACGAGTGGGCGTCATCCGGAAACGTTCCGCTGTGCACTTCGCGGACGTACTCGGCGATCGCGTCGGTTGCGACGCGACCCATCTCGGCGTACCGCTTCACGAACTTCGGGGTGAAACGATCGAAGAGCCCGAGCAGGTCGTGCAGCACGAGGATCTGACCGTCGCAATGCACGCCGGCGCCGATCCCGATCGTCGGGATGGTGAGACGGAGCGTGATCTCCTCGGCGAGATCGAGCGGGATGCCCTCGAGGACGACGGCGAATGCGCCGGCTTCCTCGACGGCGAGCGCGTCCGCGAGCACGCGCTCGCGCTGGCCGGGCCCGCGGCCGCGCCGCCGTCCCTGCACTTTGTGGCCGCCCATGCGGTGGACCGACTGCGGCGTGAGCCCGATGTGGGCCATCACCGGAATGTCGACGGACGCGAGCGTACGAATGGTGTCCGCCATCGGGATGCCGCCCTCGAGCTTGACCGCCTCGCAGCCGCCTTCCTTGACGAGGCGTCCGGCGTTCCGCAGCGCCTCCTCGCGGCTCACCTGGTACGAGAGGAACGGCATGTCACCGACGAGCAGCGCCCGCTTCCGACCGCGCGCCACCATGCGGCAGTGGTAGATCACCTCGTCCATGGTGACCGGCAGGGTCGTGTCGAGCCCCTGCACCACCATGCCGAGCGTGTCACCGACGAGGATGACGTCGATTCCCGCCTGGTCGACGATCTGGGCGAACGGGAAATCGTACGCCGTGAGGGCCGTGATCTTCGTTCCCGCCTCCTTCATGCGTTGGAGGTCGGGCACCGTCACTTTGCGCTCCATGAAAAAAGCCTCCCGACCGATTCGGAAGGCTTCGTGTGCCGGCGGAGTCCCGCCCTCGTTTCTCCGTCGTCCGCGATGGCCGCGACGAATCGTCGACCTCGCTTCGGGAGAAACGCGCTTGGCCCGGCGCGCGCTGCGTTCCGTCTCGGTCCCGTTTGTCGTTTGCTACCGGCCGGCAGCTACTGGGATCCAAGCGGTATGTACTGCTGCATTCCCTTCTTGGCGCTGCGTATCTCGCGGATCAGATCCTCGAGATCACTACCCTGCTCGACGAAGTCGATGTCGGAG
This sequence comes from uncultured delta proteobacterium, assembly GCA_963774015.1. Classification (GTDB taxonomy): domain Bacteria; phylum Desulfobacterota; class Binatia; order UTPRO1; family UTPRO1; genus UTPRO1. Next base: position 443,743 of record CAVZDH010000007.1, on the reverse strand, counting down.
CAGTTGACGACCAAAACCGGCGCTTCGGAATACTCGTGAAAAAAACGTCGGTACGCTTCGATGAGCTCTTCGAGATACGCCTCTCTGATGCATCGCTCGAAGTCGCGGTTGCGCTTGCGCAACCTCCGCTTTAATACCTCAGGCCGCGCCTCTAAGTAAATGACCAGGTCCGGGGTCGGGATGGGGTCGGTCATGAGGGCAAGGACGTCTCTATAGACGGTGAGCTCGGGGTCCTCGAGGTTCAGCTGGGCGAAGAGCTGGTCCTTCGCGAAGAGGTAGTCCGCGATCATCCCCCGCCCGTCACGCCCGGCAGCGAGCCCCCGCTGCTGGCGGTAGCGACTCGAGCAGAAAATGGAGCTGGGTCGCGAGCGCGGCCCGGGCCGGATCGGCGTAGAAGCGCTCGAGGAACGGATTGGCATCGGGAAGCTCCTCGACGAGCTGGCAGCCGAAGGTATCCGCAAGCCGCCGGGCGAGACTCGTCTTGCCGACCCCGATTGGGCCCTCGACGACGATGTAGCGGCTCTCGACCACGGGCGCTCGCTAGCACGCGCGGCCGCCGGGTGTCGAGAAATCGAGCTCCTACTGGTAAAGCGTCGCGATGCCTACGCTGCGCCAGGCAGTCGCCCGGCTCTTTCTCGGTGGTATCCCGGGCGCCGCCCTCGATCCCGACAGCCGCCGCCTCTACGAGGACGCGCCGTTGGCGGGCGTCACGCTCTTCCGTCAGAACGCCGGCGACCCACCCTCGATGCGAAGCCTCGTGCGTGAGCTGCACGCCCTCGATCCGGGCCTACCGCCGCTCGTGGCGATCGACCACGAGGGCGGCCGTGTGCATCGCCTCGCCCCACCCTTCACGCATTTTCCGTCCGCCGCGACGGTGGCAGCGCATGGCCCCGCGGCTGTCCGCGATGTAGCGACGGCCATGGCGCGCGAGCTCGCGGCGGTGGACATCGACCTGACGTTCGCACCCGTGCTCGACGTCGCGAGCAATCCGACGAATCCCGTCATCGGTGACCGCGCGTTCGGCACCACCCCGGACGTCGTGGCACGCGGCGCACTCGCGGCGTTTCGCGCCACGCGCGCCGTCGGGCTTCTCACCTGCGGCAAGCACTTTCCCGGCCACGGCGACACGGCGACCGATTCCCACCTCGAGCTACCGGTCGTCGGACGGGATCGGCGCTCCATCCTGACCACTGAGCTCCCGAGCTTTCGGGCCGCGATCGCCGCCCATGTCCCGATGCTGATGACCGCCCACGTGCACTATCCGGCGCTCGACGCGAGCCTACCGGCCACGCTGTCGCCTGCGATCCTGACCGGACTGTTGCGGCGTCGCCTGGGATTTGGCGGCGTGATCGCGAGCGACGACCTGGAGATGCGCGCCATCGCCGACCACTGGGGCCCGGGCGACGCGGCCGTTCTTGCGCTGACGGCCGGCTGCGACCTGCTGCTGTTCTGCCATCGGCAGGATTGGCTGCGCGCAGCCGTCGCGGCCGTCGAACGGGCGGTTGCGACCGGACACCTGCCGGAGTCTCGGATCCGGGACGCCGCCCGCCGCGTCACACGGCTCATGCGATGGCGGCGACGCCACGCGCGCGGCGAGCGTTTTTCCGTGATCGGCTGCGCCGCGCATCGCCGCCTCGAGGCCGCGCTGCGTGGTGACTGACGTCAACCCTTTTTGCTCTCGCGCTTGGCGCTGGACCGCGGCCGCGCCGCCTCACCCTTCGACGCCTCGCCCTTCACGATCCGTGGAAGACTCTTGTTGTAGGGCGGACGCGCGATCCCGCGCTCGGTGATGATCGCGGTTACGAGGTCGTGGGGCGTCACGTCGAACGCGGGGTTTGCGACCTTGATACCGGACGGCGCGATCTGGCGATCGAAGATGTGCGTGACCTCTCGGCTGCTCCGCTCCTCGATCGGAATCTTGTCGCCGCGCGGACACCCGAGGTCGATCGAGGACGTCGGAGCGGCGACATAGAAAGGAATCCCGTGGCGGTGCGCGAGAACCGCGACCGTATACGTCCCGATCTTGTTCGCGACGTCGCCGTTGGCGGCGGTGCGGTCGGTGCCGACGACGACGCAGTCGATGAGCCCCTCCTTCATCACGTGGCCGACCATGCTGTCGGTCACGAGCGTCGCCGGGATGTGCTCCTTCTTCAGCTCCCACGCCGTCAGCCGGGCACCTTGCAGGTACGGGCGCGTCTCGCTGCAGTACACGCTGATGCGCTTGTTCGCCTCGACGGCGGCGCGCATCACGCCGAGCGCCGTCCCGTAGCCGGCGGTGGCGAGCGCACCGGCGTTGCAGTGCGTGAGGATGGTCGATCCGTCCTCGACGAGCGCCGCTCCGTGCGCACCGAGGGCGCGGTTGGCGGCGATGTCCTCCTCGTGGATCATGCGCGCTTCGCGCTCGAGCATCAGCCGGAGCGTCTCGACGTCGCGCGTGTCGTTTTGCGCGTAGACGCGGCGCATGCGCTCGATCGCCCAGAAGAGATTTACCGCCGTGGGACGCGTCGCGGCGAACGTGCGGCAGATCTTGTCGAACTCGCGGCGCAGCTCCTCGCGCTTCAACGTGCGGACACCGAGCGCGATGCCCATGGCCGCGGCAACGCCGATCGCGGGTGCGCCGCGAATCACCATGTCTTTGATGGCGCGAGCGACCTCACGATAGTTGCTGTAGACGCGATAGACCTCGCGCACCGGCAGCAGACGTTGGTCGATCATGACGACGCGGCCACGCGTCCATTCGATCGTACGCACACGGGTTCGTCGGGGAGCTTGGGGCATGGCAGTCACCGTCCTCGTCCGGATCCGCGAACTATAGCACGCACATCCACGGACGACAGCGCCAATCGTGGCCGGCTCACGCCGCGCGTCGAACGCCGCCGCGCCCGAAGCGACCGTGGCGCGCCAGCACGTCGAGGATGCCATAGCGGCTCCCGAACCCGAGGACGTCCCTCGCACGCGACGTGTCGGCGACGAACGTCTCGCGGAGATAGGCTGCATGCGCTCCCGGCACCACTCCCGCTCCGACCACCCACAGGCTCTGCAGCAGGAGCCGCAAACACGCCTCCGGAAGCGCCGCACGCAGACGGCCGCTCAGCTTGATCACGGTCGACCAGGGCAGCACCCCCTCCCCCGCCACGTCGAACGCGCCGTCGTGCTCGGCGTGCACGGCGATCCGTACCGCCTCGACGAGATCGTCGACGTCGAGCAGCTGCACCAAGGGATCGGTCCCCAGCACGGCGGGAACGGCGTTCGACGCGAGCAGCTGGGCCATCAGCGCGCGCCCGTCGCCGAGCGTGGGCGCGAGCCGCAACATCGCGACCGGGATCCCCGTACGGTGCCGCAGGCTTTCGACCTCGCGCTCGACCGCCGCCTTGTCGGCGACGAACGGATAGCCGACGCCACCCCGCAACGGGGCGGACGACTCCAGATACTGCGGATTGTCGGGCAAGGCGCCGTAGCTCATCGTCGTTCCGAGGATGACGACGTTCTCGATCGTACCCACGCGCCGGACGTTGTCGACGATCGCGCGAAAGAGCGCCCGCGTTCCGAGCACCTCGAGCTCGTGCGACGCTTCCAGATCGCGCCGGGGCCGATCGTGAAAGGCGGCATGCACGACCGTGTCGACACGTTCGCGCGCGAGCATCTCGGCGAGCGCGACGTCGGCGAGCGTCGCCGTGAGATCGATGCCCCGAAAGCTCGTGTTGCGCAGCGGGACCGCGGGCGCACGCCGATCGAGAAGCACGAGACGGCCGATGCGCTCATCGGCCTCGAAGCGTCGCACGAGCGCCGCTCCCGCAACACCGTGCACGCCCGTGAGCGCAACCACTCGGGTCCGGCGGCGCCGTCGTCGCGACGTCGGGCGTGGCGTTTCCTGGTCGCTCACGCGCGCGACGATAGACGTGCTCTCGAAGCGCGGCAAGCAACCGCAGGCACGTGGTAGCGGGGGACGCCGCGCTTGACGCCTGCGAACCCGTTCCTTAGGGTCCGCCGATGGCCGAGGTGCAACAAACCTTCACGACGACGATCGAGGCGCCGGCAGACCTCTGCTACGCCGCGATCGGCGACTTCGAGGCGTACCCGAGCTGGTCGTCCCCGATCACGCACATCGCCGTGCTCGACCGGTACCCCGACGGACAAGCGCGTCAGGTCCAGTTCGCCGTCGACATGAAGGTCGGCACCGTCCGCTACGTGCTCGAGTACACCTGGCACCCGCCCGCTCGTCTCACCTGGAAGATGGTGGAAGGCGACCTCGCCGACATCGAGGGCAGCTACGAGTTCGAAGCCGACGGTTCGAAGCGCACCACCGCGACGTGCTCGCAGGCGATCTCACTCGGCTTCTGGGTTCCCAGTCTGATCCTGCGTCCGATCGAGCAAACGGCGCTCCGGCAATCGGTTCTCGAGTTCAAGGCCGAAGCCGAGCGCCTCGCATCCGCCAAACCCAAGAAGAAGCGCGGGTAGGCTACGCGGCACGGCGGCGACGCTCGCCGCCTTCGCTGCGCGTCCGATCGCGAGCGGCGTGCATCCACGCCCGGACCGTGACGAGCGACCAAACGGGCTCCGCCGGCGCGCGTCCCGCGAGAAACGCGCTCCACAGCTCGGCGAGCGCCTCCCGACGAAAGAGACCGTCGCCGTCGGGCGCGAGCAGATGCTCCTCGCACGCCGTGCGCAGCTCGTTTCTGAGCCAGTGGCCGATCGGCGGCGGCGGCGGCATCGCGAGTCTTCGAAACAACGCCGGCGGCAACACACCGTCGAGGATGCCGACGAGCGGCGAGCGATCGAGCGCGGCGCCGCCGGTCGTCAGCCACTCGTGAAGGCGATGGTCGAGGAAGGGCGCGCGCAGCGCCAGTCCGTCGGCGACGGCGGACGCTTCCGCGTCGCGTAGCGCCCCCGACATCAGCGGGCCCGCGAGGTCGACTGCAGCAACGGCCCGTTCGATCGCGACCTGAGCCGATGCGGCCGGCAACACGCACGGCGGCCCGAGCGGTGCGAGCGCCCGCGCGTCGACGTGCCTGGCGAGATCGAACCCGCTGCGCGCACGTGCCAATGCATCGGGCTGGAGCAAACGCGCCAGCGCTTCGGGACCGAAGGTGCCACGCGTCGCGAGATAGGCGGGAGCGATCGCGTCGCTCGGGCCGAGATAGTCGGCCAGCGTGGCGGCACGACCGAAGGGTCGGCGGCGCGCGAGCACGCGCGCAGCCACACGCGTGAGACCGCTCGTCGAACCGTGGCGTCCGGCGCGCCAAAGCCATCGCACGAGACGCGCGGTATCGACACCGAGAAGGTGCGGCGTCGCGAGACCCGCGAGCCAGACCCGCTCACCGGCCCCGCGCATGGCCGCGGTGATCAGCGCCGAGACCGTCGCACCGGCCGACGGTTGGTCGGCGGTCGACGCGATCCGAAAGGCGCTCGCCAGCATCGCACCGTCGATGCGGTGCTGGCGGTGCTCGCCCCGAAACCAGTCGGCGAGCGCCGTCACCGTCTCCTGGTGGGTTCGCGCGCTCCGGGTCGTCGTCTCGTCGAGGTCGCTGGCCGAGTGGAAGACGTGCGTCCGGAGCCCGCGCCCCAGCATGGGTCGAACCAGGGCGAGAAGCGCCGCGGCTGCCGGGCTCCCGTCGACGAGAATCCCGACGTCGTCCTCGCCCTCGATCGCCGACTCGACGGCATCGCGCAGGAGCCCGCCGAAGCGCGCACGATCGACCTCGCGCTGCCCGCTCGGCCACGCCGACGACTCCTCCCAGAACCGCTCGGTCCGGACGCGATCGGCGCGGACGCGAACGAGGGTTCCGGGTGCCACGGCGCGCACGCCGGCGGCAACGGTGATCGGCTCGGGCACGTACCCGAAGACGAGATATGCGAACAACGCTGCCGGATCGATCGCTTCCGCCGGCCGAAGGGCACGGACCTCGGAGGCGAAAGCGAAGCTGCCATCGCGATCGCACGTATAGAGCGGCTTGGCACCGAAACGATCGCGACCGAGCAGGAGCTCGTGTTGCTCGCGATCCCAAAGCGCGAAAGCGAAGCTACCCGTGAGGCGCTCGAGCGCGCCGATCCCGTCTTGCTCGTAGAGGTGCAGGATGACCTCGCTGCCGCACCCCGATTGGAACTGATGGCCCGCAGCGATGAGCTCCAGCCGCAGCTCGGTTGCATTGGCAGGCTCGCCGTCCGCCACCAGCCAGAGCGTTCCCCGCTCGTTCCGCAGGGGTTGGAGAACAGCTTCCGCGCCTGGACCCGTACCCCCACGGTGCGCCAATGCGACCGAAGCGTCGTACGCCACCCCGAGTCCGCCCTCGAGCGGCGCGCGGCGCCCCAGGGCGTCGCGCATCACGCGGATTTCCGCCGTCAACTGCTCCCGTCCGCATCCGAGCCGCGGCACGATGCCAGCAATCGCCCCCATCACCCCTCCCCCTTGGCCAACCTTGCAGCAACGCATTGATCGCTGCCGGGGTTGCCATTCTGCGGCAACCGGTCCGCCTTGCAGCCGCTATAGCCGACTCTGTGTCTTCCTCACCGTGCTCCAGGTGTCATCCTGGCTCGATTTCGTAGCGTGCCCGGCACCTTCGGTCCCGAAGACACCCAGACGATGCAACGCGCAAGCGGTCGTTACGCGGTGGGTCGAGGATGGCATCAGCCTTGCTCCACCCGGACGGGGGCGCGGACTCCTCCCCTTCCCACGACGCTCCATCTCCTCCTCCTGATCCGCGCTTCTGCCACGGCCGCGCCTGAGCAACGCGGCCGTGGCATATAAATCGACGGAGCGCGCGCAAACAGCATCGGGTGCGCTCACATCTGGTCGGTGCTCCCGCACCGCACGGTCAGGCCGCTCGCGTCTCCCCCCCATCGCCCCCACCTCGCCGCCAAACGCCCGGCCTCCGGGCTACGCCCCGGCTATGGAAGAGTCGATGGCGGAAGTCAAGGAATTCCTGACGGAATCGTCTTCCTAAGCGCTCCGAGCATCACGATCGAGCCGCGCGGCGGTTGTCGCGAACGGAATGGAAGAACGACAAGCCGATCAATACGGCGCCGACGAGGCCGGTCACCACCTCGGGAATCGGCGTGACGGCCTCGACGAACATGATCACCCCGAGCGCGATGATCGCATAGAACGCCCCGTGCTCGAGGTAGCGATACTCCGTGAGGGTGCCGCGCTCGACCAGCATGATGGTCAAGCTGCGGACGAACATCGCGCCGATGCCGAGCCCGATGGCGATCACGAACAAGTTGTTCGAGAGCGCGAACGCACCGATCACTCCGTCGAAGCTGAAGCTCGCGTCCAGCACCTCGAGATAGAGAAACGCCGCGGCACCCGAGCGTCTCGCCGTCCCGACGACGACGTCCGCCGGATCCAGCACGGCCGCAATCCCGTCCACCAGGATGAAGGTGAGGAGCCCGAAAATGCCGGCGACGAGGAAGGCGTAGCGCTCATGCTCCGGGAGCCAACCGCCGACCGCCCAGAGCGCCAAAAGCACCAGGCCCAGCCCGACCGCCTCGACACGACCGACGTAGGTCAGCGGTCGCTCGACCATGGGAATCCAATGCACGTCCTTGTCTTGGTCGAGGAAATGCTTGAAGCCGACCATCAAGAGAAACGCGCCGCCGAATGCCGCCACGGATACGTGCGCGCTCGCGATGATGCGCGAGTATTCCTCTGGGCGCGTCGCGGACAGCACCAGGGCTTTCCACGGATCGATGCGCGCCACGATGGCGACGATCAGCAAGGGAAACACGATCCGCATCCCAAAGACCGCGATCGCGATGCCCCACGTCAGGAAGCGCCGTCGCCACGCGGGCTCCATCTCGCGAAGCACGGTCGCGTTCACGACGGCGTTGTCGAACGACAACGACACCTCGAGCACCGCCAGCACGGCGACGATGAACGTCGTGCTCGCCGCTCCCGCGGGGGTACCGGTGATCTCCCACCCGATGGCCGCACCGCCGATCAGGCCGACCAGGGTCACGAACAGCGATCCGCGAAAGAACCTCATTGCGTGCCGGGACTGTCCGGCGGCTAGCGACGCGCCGTCAGGACAGCAGCCGGTTGGCGACGATCACCAAGCCTCCGGCGCCGAGGCCCCACAGAAGGTCCTTCCGGACGTTCTGCTCGGGGCCCTGTGTCCGCTCGGTCGCGTACGCACCGACGAGGAAGAAGAGCGACAACGCGCCGATCGCGAAGTGAATGCCGGGAATAGTCTCGCCGGCGTTCCGGGCTGCGGTCGCGGCCTGCGAAACCGTGAAAGCGACGAAGAAGGCCGCCGCGATACCGGCGATGCGGAGCAGACGGGGCGGCGTCACCGCGCGCGCCGTTCGCCCCACGGAATCGCACTACTCACTCGTTGCTGACCTTGGCCGAGCGGGCAATCTTCAACAACTCTTGGGCATCCTTGTCCCCGGACTGCGCACGCTGCTCCCAGCGCTTGTGACGCCAAGGCTTCGCGACGTACTCGTCGAGTCCGATGACGAGAAAGCTGAATCCGAGGACGATGGCGATCGAGTTCCAGAGATTGAGATGCATGACCTGTTCTCCTAGGCCTGGCGCGCGGCGGCCAACGCGGGTTTCGGCGCCTTGGTGTTGGCTTCCCGCGTGATGAATTTCGGCTTGAAGACCGCCACCAACACCGGCAGCAACGTCTGCGAACCGACGTAGCTCACCGCCATCCAGATGGCGAGCAGGAGACCCATTTCGGCATTGAACCGGATGTTGGAGGTGATCCAGAACGCGGTGCTGACGATCATCGTCACGGCCGTGAACGTCACGGCTTTGCCCGACGTGACCAGCGCCTCGCGTACGGCATGGTCGAGATCACCCTTCACCTGAATCTCCTCGATGACGCGGCTGATGATGTACAGGCCGTAGTCGACGCCGAATCCGACGCCGACCGTGACGAGCGGCAGCGTGTGGATGTTCACGCCGATGTTGTTCACCGCCATGTAGGCGTTCACCAAGATGTTCGAGGCGATCAGTGGTCCGAGAATGTAGAGACCGCACACGAACGACCGGTACGTGAAGAGCAAGATCACCCAGATGGTGAAGAAGCCGAGGAAGTTCATCAAGATGTCGTTCCTGACGAGCTCTTCGTTGGCCGCCGCCAGCACGCCGATCAGACCGCCCGCGAGCTTGAAGCTCGCTTTTTCCATCGGGTTTTCGGCGATGAAGTTCTTGCAGCGCTGGATGATGCGCCGAATGTTGTCGCCCTGGTGGTTCTTCGCGAAGAACGTGACGTGCGCGGTGGTGTAGCTGGGGTCCACGTATTTCGCGGTCTCGGTCGGCGGCGAGCCCGAGAAGAAGATGAAGAAGAGGCCGCCGATGTCCGTCCAGCTGTCGGGAATGACGCCCCACTTCGGCTCCAGCTCGTGGAAGACCCGGTTGACGGCGCGAATGATGTCGGCGAGCGAAAAACTGTACCCGATGTCGGGATCGCGCTCGAGCGTGCGCTGGAACTTCTCCATGGTGCGCAGCACCTGCGGATCCTTCATCGCGTCCTTGTCATAGCCCTCGGTGACGACGATCAGCGGCTCGACGCCGCCGAAGCTCTCCTGGATCTTCGTGTGCGAGAGGTTGTACGGCGAGCTCTCGAACAAGAGGGGCGAGGCCGACGTCGGATCGCCGATGGTCAGGCCGCGCATGAAGAACACGCCGACGAGGGTCACGAGGGCCCAGCCGACGAGCACGACCTTCTTGCCCGTAGGCGACAGCAGCACGTGGGTGAACTTCTCGATCCACTTCCGGAAGGCACCGCGCTCGCGCAACACGACGAGCTCCGGCTCGGGCGGCTTCAGGTAGTAGTAGACGATCGGGTTCAACAGCATCTCGGAGATCGTGATGGCGAGAATCCACCACGACGCGGTGATCGCGAGCTTCTGCAGCATCACGACCGGCACGAGAATGATCACGAGCACGCCGAACGCGTCGGTCGTGATCCCCGAGAAGGTCGGCACGAAGAGCTCGGCGAAGGCCGCGACGATTGCCCGTCGTTTGTGCCAACCACTCTTCTCGAACTCTTCGTAGTATCGATCGTGCATCTGAATGGCGTGACTCACGGCTCGCGCCGTGATGAGGAACGGCATCACCAGCATTAGTGGGTCGAGCGCGAGGCCGATGAGGTAGATGAAGCCGAGACCCCAGAAGGCGGCGATGATGCCCGTGAGAGTCGGACGCAGGGCGCCGCGCCAGTCGTGAAAGTACATCCAACGCAGCACCCACTCGATGCAATAGGTGACCACGAGGATGAAGAAGACGTCACCCGAGTAGCGGTAGACCCAGCCGTAGAGTCGCGGCTCGCCGGCGGCGTAGATCGTGACGTTGGGGCCCTCGAAGGGCTTGATCACCTTGTTGTTGACGTCGTCGAAGATGCGCTGGTAGTCGAGGCGGCCTTCGATGAAGTTGGCGCGAATGAGCGCCGACTTGTCGTCGAGCGAGACGATCAGGCCGTACACGTTCTCGGCGTTGTGGACGATGCGACGGATCTCACCGACTTCGTCCTCGCTCTGCGGCGCTCGTAGCATGACCGGCTCGGCGCGGAGCGTGCCGCCGGCCGCGACCTTCAGGTGACGGACGGTACGGTGACCGATGGACTCGATCTGGTTGTGGTTGACGCCGTAGACCGTGTCCATGCCTTCGGTCATCTTGAAGATGTTGGTGAGATGCTCCTTGGTGAAAATGGTGCCCTCGTCGACCGTGTACATGACCACGATGTTGTTCGCACCGCCGAAGGTTCCCGAATATTTGTTGTGGATCTTCACGAACTCGTGGCTCTGCGGAAGGAGGTCGCCGAAGCTCGTCACGAGGCGCAGCTGAAACGTCCAATAGGCGAAGAGGCCGGTGACGATCAGCACGAGGATCATCACGGGATTGCGCCACTCGATGAGTTGGTCGCCAAGCCAGTAGAGCGCGCGCTTGTCCTCAGGAACCTCGTAATCGAGAGCCATCGAATCCCCCTAGCGTGTCGAACCCTGGCGGCAGGGCGTGCCCCGTCCTCGGACGGTGCGAAGCGGAGAAAATAGTGGAGTTTTCTCGCTTTTCAGCAGGCTCGCGGCTTCTAACGCCAACCATTTTGGGAGTCAAGCGACCGAGCGCCATTCGTCGCGTGGTGCAACGCCGCGAGACGCCGCACGCCGCATGACGAGACGCGTTAGGCGGAGCGCGACACCTCGCGGGTCACACGCGCGGCAGTCCCAGCCCGCGTTGCGCGACGATGTTACGCAAAATCTCGACGGTCCCGCCACGGATGGTGAGCCCTGGTGCGTTCACGATCGCCCGCGCCACCCGTCCGCCGAGCGGGACCTCCGCGCCTTCGGTGAGCACCGCGTACGGTCCGAGGACTTCGCCGGCGAACCGCGCGAGACGCTGCTCGAGCTCGCTGCCATAGAGCTTGGCGAGCGCGGTGTCGGCCGTCGGGGTGACTCCCTGCGAGAGCTGCCAGGCGATCCGATAGATGAGCTGCCGTCCGACCGCGATCTCCCCATGGAACCGCGCGAGCGCCTGCCGGATGAGCACCTCGCGCCCTCGACCGGTCGCACGGACGTGCGCTTCGAGATCGGCGAACAGTGGCGCATAGCTCAGCAGACGCTCCATGCCGGCGCGCTCGTAATCGAGCTGCGAGGCGATCTGGAACCAGCCGCGGTTCATCTCGCCGATGAGCCAGCGCTTCGGAACTCGCACCTGCTCGAAGAACACCTCGTTGAAGTGATGTTCTCCGGTCATGTCGACGAGCGGCCGCACGCGAATGCCCGGAAGGCGCATGTCGACGAGCAACTCGCTGAGCCCGCGATGCCGCGGGGCGTCCGGGTCGGTGCGGGCAACGAGGTAACAATAGTCGGCCTGGTGCGCGAAGCTCGTCCAAACCTTTTGGCCTTCGACGACGAACGCGTCGCCGTCGTCGATCGCCCGCGTCGAGAGCGCGGCCAGGTCGGAGCCCGCACCGGGCTCGCTCATCCCGAGACAGAACACGATCTCGCCGCGCACGAGCCGGGGCACGATCTCGCGTCGCTGCTCTTCTGTGCCGTGCGCGAGGAGAGCCGGACCGATCTGCCGATCACCGACCCAGTGCGCGGCGGTCGGCGCACCGGCCCGCAAGAGCTCCTCCGTGACGATCGCCCGGTCGACGTAGTTGCGGCCGCCGCCGCCGTACGCGGTCGGCCACGTCATGCCGATGAAGCCCGCGGCCCCGAGACGCCGCGAGAACGCCGGATCGAATCCGTGGATCCACCCGTCCTCGGGGATGTCGCCGCGCCGCGGCAGCGCGTCGGCGAGAAACGCGCGGATGCGGTCGCGCAGCTCGATCTCGGCGGGCGAAAATGCGGGCCACATCGGCTCGGGGAGTAGCCGAGGCCCGGCGGGCAGTCAATTTCGCGCGCGTGTCCTCGCGCCGCTCGCGGTCGATGCCGCCGCGTGCTAGCCGCGACCCGCATGCACCGTCCCGAAGGCGGCCGGCCGGACTCGCACTTCCATCGCGCTTTCGGCGTATTCGACGCGACCGCGCTGGTCGCCGGCTCGATGATCGGATCCGGCATCTTCCTCGTCGCCGCATCCATGATGCGCGACCTGCGATCGGCAGGATGGCTGCTCGTGGTGTGGGCGCTTTCGGGCGCGATGACGGTGGCCGCGGCGTACCTCTACGGCGACCTCGTCACGCGCTTCCCTCGCGCCGGCGGACAGTACGTCTATCTCCGGGAAGCATTCGGCCCGTTGGTGGGCTTCCTCTACGGCTGGACGCTCTTCCTCGTGATCCAGACCGGCACGATCGCAGCCGTCGCCGTCGCGTTCGCGCGCTATGCCGCCGTCGTAATGCCGCGGCTCGACGACGTCACCATCGCCGGAATCTCGGCCGAACGCCTCGTCGCGATCCTGTTGATCGCCGGACTCACGGTCGGCAACGCGCGCGGCGTCGAGGTCGGCAAGGGCATCCAAAACCTCTTCACGACCATCAAGGTCGCGACGCTCCTCGCCCTCGTGGCGATGTGCTTCTCCATCGGCTTCTCCCGAGATCTCGTCGCGGCGAACTTCCACGACCCGTTCGCGCGGCCCGCCGAGGCGCTGCCGCTCGCCGCGGCCGTCGGGAGCGCCATGGTCGGCGCGCTCTTCTCGTCCGACGCCTGGAACAACGTGACCTTCGCCGCCGAAGAAGTCCGCGATCCGGAGCGGACGATTCGCCGTGCCTTGGTCGGCGGCACGAGCCTGGTCGTCGCACTCTATCTCGTCACCATCCTCGCCTATCTCGTGGTCCTGCCCGCGCTCGGGACGGCCGACGGCGCCGGCGCGGCGGCCCGCGGCATCGCCCACGCCGATCACGACCGTGTCGGGAGCGCCGTGCTGGAGGTGCTGCTCGGACCGCCGGGCGCGTTGCTCATGGCCGTCGCGATCATGATCTCCACCTTCGGCTGCGTGAACGGACTCGTGCTCTCGGGTGCACGGGTCTCCTACGCCATGGCACGCGACGGTCTCTTCTTCGACGCCGCCGGTCGGCTCTCCGCGGCCGGCACGCCGGTCGCGGCGCTCGCGTTTCAAGGCACGTGGGCGGCGGTCCTCACCCTCACCGGCACGTACAGTGACTTGCTGGACTACGTGATCTTCGCGGCGCTCCTCTTCTACGCGTCGACGGTCGCGGCGACGTTCCGATTCGATGCGCACGCCAGTGCCGCGCGCCGCATCGTCGCGGTCGTCTACGTCGCGCTCGCGGCCGCAGTCATGCTCGATCTGCTGGTAGTGAAGCCGCGCTTCACCTGGCCCGGGTTGCTCATCGTGGCCGCGGGCGTCCCCGTGTACCTGCTGTGGCGCCGGATGCTCGCGCGCGGCCCCGTCAGCTGAGCAACGCGCGGTTCCGCGCGAGCAGACGCGCGCAGCCGGTCGAGACGCCGATCGCGATCGCCGCGTAGACGAGACCGAAGATCGGCTTCGCGAGGGCCTCGTCGGACATCCGCACGGTGAAGAGGACGAGGTTCACGACGACCCACGTCGCATAGAGGCGGCTCATCGGAAGCGCACGGCGGCGCAGACGCCAAACGGCGACCGCGTACGCAGCGAGGAAGACGCCGGCCAACGGGCCGAGCACCAGGTTCGGCGCACCGCGCTGCCGCATGCCGAGGAAGACGAATCCGTGGTGGGCGTTCAGCTCGAGCGGCTTCGTGAAGTTCGAGATCGCGAGCACACCGAAGAGGATGGCGCACACCTGCAGCAGACGACGGTCACTCATGGGCGGGGCACCTCCGCAGCAGATCCTGGATCCGTTTCGGCGTCTCGGCATTTGCGGCGACGAGCATATCGGTGGGGACCTGACGGAGCACCGTACACGCGCGCGCCTGATCGCCGAGCGCGATCGAGAGGCGCGCCGATTGGTAGTGCGCCTCGAGCCAGCCCTGCGTGCCCGGCGGCCCGTCGACGATCGCGTCCCAGAGCGCGCGGGCGTCGGTGACCTTCCCCTGCTTTTCCAGGATCCGGGCCGCGCCGGCTCGGGCCGACACGACGTCGGGCGCCTCCGCGAGGACGGCGCGATCGAGGGCGAGCGCCGGCTCGAGCTCGCCGCGCTCCTCGTGAAGCGACGCGGCCGTCGACTGGAGCCGTCGACGCACGACCGGCGACAATGTCGCTCCCGACGTGCTCGCGAGCGCGCGCTCGCTCAACGCCAGCGCCGCGCTCTTCCCCGCTGCCGCGTCCTCGGACTTGCCGGCGGCCTCCTCGCGCGCCGCAGTCGTGAGAAAACGCGTCGCGAGATCGTCGAGATACATGGGGTCGAGGCTCACGACCGCGGGGCGCGTCGCTTCGACGGCAGCGGCACGCAAGCGGCCCAGGCGCGACATCGCCAAGAGGCGGAGCTTCACCACTTGCGGCTCCTCGCTCGCGAGCTTCGGGTATTTCTCCTCGAACCCTTCGAGCCAGGCGAGGGCGCGCTCGTAGTCGGGCTTCTCGGCGAGGGCCGCGAGATACGCGCTCATGAGCGCCGCCCGTCCATTGAACTCGCCGACCGGCGCGTCGCCGAACGACTTCGGATCGCGATCCTTGATGAGCGACCAATACGCGTCGAGTGCCGCGCGCGCACGATTCATCAGCTCGGGGTCGGGCTTGCTGCCTTCGGGCGTCTGCTCCAAGCGCTTCACCAGGCACTGCGCCGTGGCGAACCGCGCCCGCACCTCGAATGCGGCGTCGCCTTTCACCTGCGCGTATTCGGTCTCGGCTTCCGCGTACTTCGCCTGGTGCTGACGCAGCTCGCCGAGCCGGAAACGCGCCTCGGGCGCCGCTTTGTGTTTCGGGAACGCGCGCAAGAAACCGACGATCGCCTCCTCGTACGCGGGCTCGTTGGCGGCGCTGGGATCGGCGGCGTAGCGCGCCTCGCTCGCCTTGAAGCGCAGATAAGCGGCGTCGTCCCGGTACTTCCCGCCCTTCTCCTCCAGCACCTGATCGAAGGTCGTGATGGCGCCGGCGAGGTCGCCGCTGCGGTAGCGCGCGAGCCCGAGGAGATACTGCGCTTCGCCGTGGTTTCGTTTCGACTCGTCGTCCGTCGCCGCGAGCACCCGTTCGAGCTTGGGAATCGCCTCCTTGAATTTCCCGGTGGCGACCAGCTGCTTGGTGATGTCCCACTCCGAAGGCGGCGGCGGTACGTTCTTCGCCTTGGGACCCGCCCAATTCTTCGGGTTGTCGAGCCCGTTGCGGACGATCTGCGACGCGCGCGTACCCCAGGGACCGCCGCCGGCCTGCAGCTGCGCCAGCAGCGACGACGCGTCGCCCTGATACGCGGCCTTCTGAGCGGGCTGGCTCGCGGCGCCCAGGAGAAGGGCGCGGGCCCGCGCATACTGCGCGCGCGGCCGATCACCGGGACTCGCCCCATCGAGCGCCTGCTTCGATGCGCGCAGCGCATCCGCGCTCCGCCCGACCTTGAGATACGCCTCCGCGAGCGCGAGCTGCGCCTTCCGCACGCGTTCGGGCGACGCCGTCTTCATCTGGGTCACGGACTCGAAATCGGTGATCGCCCAGTCGACGTGGTCCAGCTCCATGTACGCGAGGCCGCGTCCCAGACGGCTCTCGGCGACGATCGGGTTGTCGCTTTGCGCCGTCGCGAATTCGCCGAAGCCCGCTGCCGACTTCTCGAGCAGCTCACGCCGCTTGGCGCCGCCGTAGAAGAAGGCACCGCGATAGCGCAGCCAATTGAGATAGTAGAGGGCCTGGGCCGCGAGCGCTTGGTGCTCCTTGTACGCGGGCGAGTCGATCATCTTGTCCATGTCGCCGTCGGCTTCGATGACGTCCCGACTCATGCGGTCGAGGGCCTGGCGATGTACCTCGTAGCTCCGCTCGAGCGGCCCGGCGATCGCCTCGTACGTACTCGCGGCGCCCGTGTCGCTCGCATCGGCGGCGTCCAAGAACGCGAGCGCGATCCGCCCGAGCCGATCGATCGCGGCCTGCTCGCCGGCGCCACCCGACCCCGGGCTCAGGCCCGCGCTCTGCGCTTGCGCCCGGAGGTCGGCGAGCGACGCAGCCATCGCGAGCGGGGTAGCGCCGGCCATGGCGGCGACGACGACCGCGGCCGCCGCGGCGACGCGAAGCGTGGACGCGCGCATCTACTCCAGCTTGCCCATGTACTTCGCCATCTCGACCCGCCAGCGCGTGCCGAAGGTGAGGACCATCGCCTGGCGGAGCAGCGACTTGTCCTCGCCGAGCGCGAGCAGCTCACCGCCGCCCTGGCTGGTGATCACTCGATAGGTGTCGCTCACTTCCTTGTAGAAGCCTGGAAGCGGCGTCGGCGTGAACGTGCCCTGCGATCCGTGCGCGACCCAGTCGGCCTTTTCGTACTC
Source organism: uncultured delta proteobacterium (assembly GCA_963774015.1). Lineage (GTDB taxonomy): Bacteria > Desulfobacterota > Binatia > UTPRO1 > UTPRO1 > UTPRO1. Next base: position 426,967 of record CAVZDH010000007.1, on the reverse strand, counting down.
CTCGTGCATGCGCTCGGTGACGTCGATGGCGCCGATCACGCCGTTCTTCTCCTTGAAGTCGCGAACCAGCTTCAAGAGCGCCGGCATCGTCTCGGCGTGCGGCGGCGAGCCGCCGATGATGATCATGATCCGCGCGCCGACTTCCGCCACGTCAGCTCGTTCATCGCGGCTTCGACGCCCTCGTGCACGGCCTCCGGATAATCCCCGCCGCCGTCCGAGCGGAGGTTGGCGACGAAATTCTGCACCTTGTCGGTCTTGAAGCTGAAGTCGACCCACTTGGTGACGTACTCGTCGCCCTTGTCGCGATAGGCGACGACGGCGACGCGGCTCGTCGGCACCATCTCCTGCAGGTTGCCGATGAACGAGCGCACCTGCTTCTTCACGTCGTCGATGACGAACTGCATGCTCTCGGTCGTGTCGATCACGAGCACGAGGTCGAGGCCGACCTTGCGCAGCCCGCCGAGCAGGTCGCCGAAGCCGCCGCCGCCCGGCCCGCCGCCCGCGAGCCCGCAGCCGCCGAACGAGAGCGGGATGTCGAGGTTGCCGGGCTGTGCGCCGATGGTCGGCGCGACGGCGATGCGCGGCAGATCCGGGGCTCGGACGTTCGCGACCGCGGCCGCGGCGCTCGGCTCCGCGACCGAGCCCGTCGTGCGCGGTTGCGTCATCACCGGACGCACCGGACCCGCGAGATCTTTGATCGACGGCGCGCCGTCCGGCTCCGAATCGACGGTGTCCTCGGGCGGCGGAATGATCTTGACGTTGATCTTCTGCACCTGCTTGGCGACGGTCACGCTGATCGTCGCCAGCAGCAGCAGCACCACGACGTGAAACGCGGTCGACAGCAGGAACGCCGGCACCGCGCTCCGCACGGGGAAGGCGTTGGCGAGCGGATCGTCCTCAGGGGGTGGTTTCGTGGGAGCGGTCATCGGCGGCTCGTACGTGGGGCGGCCCCGGTTGCGATGCGGGTCAGTGCAGCGACGGATCGCGCACCCGTGACTCGGCGCCCACCGCCCCTAGGGAGCTGCCCTCCCTCGCTCGGCCGCGATCGCCACCTGCGTCGCGCCGGCCTGCTGCGCCGCGGAGAGGATGCGGACGGCGTCCCCGAGCAGCACCTCGCGATCGCCTTGCAACACGACCGGCGTATCGGGGCGCGCCGCGATCAAGCTCTTCAACGTACCCTCGAGGCCGTCGAGACCCACGAGGTCGGCGTTGACGTAGATCTCGTGCAACGGCGTGACGGTGATCGTGATCTCGCGCGGTGCGCTCTGCGTGCTGTCGACCTCGGGCAACATCACCTTCGCGCCGGAGTCCACCATCGCGACGCTCGTCACCATGAAGATGATGAGCAGGACGAGAAAAATGTCGGTGAGCGGCGTGATGTTGATCTCCGCCATGATGGGCGACCGACCGCTGCTCGGGAGCTTAGCGAAGGCCATCCGCGACCCTCGGCTTCCGGGGAGCATTGCTGCCGGCATTGCGCAACGCCTCGACCAGCCGAGCCGTCCCGATCGTGAGCGCCGACTCGATGCGGTCGAGACGCACCTGGAAGTAGTTGTAGAAGACGAGCGCGATGATCGCGACGCCGAGGCCGAGCGCGGTGGCGATCAGCGCCTCGGAGATGCCCGAGGCCACGACGGCGAACCCGCCGCTCCCGAGTGCCGCCATGTTGTGGAAGGCCTTGATGATGCCGACGACCGTGCCGAAGAGACCGATGAACGGCGCGCTCGAGGCGACGGTTCCGAGGATCCAGAGCGGCCGCTTCAATTGTTCCATCTCCTCGAAGCGGCGCTCGGCGCCGAGATCCGCGAGCTCTTCGGCCTCGAGCGTCCCGCCCTGCCGTACCACCTCGAAGAAGACGCGGCCCGACGGCGTACCGCGAGCCGCCTCGGCATGTTGCAAAGCCGCACCGAGGTCGCCGCGCGCCAGGTCGCCGTGGATGCTCCGCGTCAGGGCGGCCGTTCCCCCCACCAGGCCACGGAAGCTCCACAGCCGCTCGGCGATGACGGTCAGGCTCACGACCGACATGAAGATGAGCGGATAGGTGGCGAGCCACCCCTGATGAATCATGGTGAGCATGCTCAGGTTCGATGTCGGTTCCACGCGGGGGACTCCTCTCTCGACGCTACACGATCCCTACCACCCGGCAAAATCACGAACGTAGATACGAAGGCAAGTAGGGCTTCGATGTATCGAAACTATTCCGCTCGCGAATGGCACGCGTATCCGCCGCGCGCTTTTGCGCCCCTCGAAGCCCTGTGCTACTCGCAGCTCGCCTTGAGGTCGCGCCTTTTCGCCATCAAATCGGTCGAGGTTTTGCGCGCCGAGCTCTCCTCCGCCGACCGATTGCATCGCGTCCTCGGCCCTCTCGCGCTCACGTCCCTCGGTGTCGGTGCGATCATCGGCGCGGGCATCTTCGTCATGACCGGTCTCGCGGCGCGCGACTACGCGGGGCCGTCGCTGATGTTGTCGTTCGTGATCGCGGGCGTCGGGTGTGCGCTCGCCGCACTGTGTTACGCCGAATTCGCGTCGATGATCCCGGTCGCGGGAAGCGCCTATACCTATGCCTATGCGACGCTCGGGGAGCTGATGGCGTGGATCATCGGTTGGGATCTCGTGCTCGAGTACGCCATCGCGTCGTGCGCCGTCGCGCACGGCTGGTCGCACTATCTCCAGGCCTTCCTCGCCCTCTTCCACGTGCACGTTCCACCCGCACTCTCCATCGACCCGCTGAGCGCCACGCCGGAGGTGATGGCCCGTGCCTGGCATCTCGGCCCGGTCCCGATCGTCTTCGACATGCCCGCCGTCGCGATCGTCGCGCTTCTGACGGTCGTGCTGGTGATCGGCATCCGCGAGAGCGCCGGCCTGAACTCCGCGATCGTCGTGCTCAAGCTCGGCATCGTGCTGTTCGTGATCGCCGCCGGGATCGGCCACGTCGACCCCGCGAACTGGCATCCGTTCTTCCACCGGGAGAAGGGCATCGCGGGCACGTTCTCCGGCGCGGCCTACGTCTTCTTCGCGTACATCGGCTTCGATTCGATCAGTACCCACGCCGAGGAGGCGCGCAATCCCGAGCGCGACGTCCCGATCGGCATCTTGGTGTCGCTCGGCCTCTGCACCGTGCTCTACATCGCGGTGGCGGCCGTCCTGACCGGCATGGTGCCGTACGCCTCGATCGATATCGACGCACCCATTGCGCAGGCGTTCGCGCGATACGGTCTGCCGGTCGCGACCTTCATCGTCGCGTTCGGCGCCGTCGCCGGCATCACGAGCGTCCTCCTCGTCATGATGCTCAGCCAAGCGCGCATCCTACTCGCGATGGCACGCGACGGGCTCCTCCCGCCGAGCTTCTTCGCCGCCGTCCACCCCCGGTTCCGGACGCCGCACCGCTCGACCGTCCTGGTCGGCTGCATCGTCGGCATCGTGGCGGCGCTGCTGCCGCTGAAAGTCCTCGCCGAGCTCGTCAACATCGGCACGCTCTTCGCGTTCGTCATCGTCTGCGCGGCGGTGCTCATCATGCGCTACACCCGTCCCGACGTACGGCGCCCCTTCCGGACCCCGTTCGTTCCGGTGGTGCCCGTGCTCGGCATGCTCGCCAACCTGACGCTCATGATCGCCCTCGGCTGGGAGAACTGGGCGCGGCTCGTCGTGTGGATGGTGATCGGCCTCGTGATCTACGGCTGCTACGGGTACCACCGCAGCCACTTCGCGACCGTCCGCGTCGACAGATGACCGGGATCTCACGCTCCGCTCGGCCGCGCGCCCCACGCACGGCGCCTCAAGCGCGGCGTCCCGGCGTCAGTGACGGGCGGAACCCTCGCGGCGGGCGCGCCAGAGCTCGATGATGCCCGGCAGAATCGAGAGGAAGATCACCACCACGATGACGATGTGGATGTGGCGGTCGATGTCGGGCACCACGCGACCGAGCGAGTAGCCGAGAAGCGACGTGCCCCATACCCACAGCACGCCGCCGACGACGTTGTAGGTGACGAACTTCCGGTAATCCATCTCGCCGACGCCGGCCACGACCGGCGCAAAGGTCCGCACGATCGGCACGAAGCGGGCGAGGATGATCGTCTTGCCGCCGTGCTTCTCGTAGAACGCGTGCGCCCGCATCAGATGGGCGCGCTTGAAGAGCAACGAGTCCTCGCGCGTGAAGATACGGGGACCCGTGCGGAGCCCGATGAAATAGCCGACCTGGTCGCCGATCACGGCTGCGGCGCTCACGGCGGTCAGAATCATCCAGATGTCGAGATGCCCGGCGGCGGCGAATACGCCGGCGGTCACGAGCAAGGAGTCACCGGGCAGGAAGAATCCGATCAGCAGCCCAGTCTCGGCGAAGACAATGACGAGGAGCATCGCCATCCCGCCCCAACGAATGATGCCCTCGACGTCGTAGAGCTGGTGCAGCAGATTGACGAGCGTTTCGAGCATGCGGGGGGCGGCGAGCGGCGCCCCTCGTATCCGAAACGGCTCACGGCGACAACCGCGGACCGCTCCCAGTGGGCAAAAGAAAACGCCCCAGAGGCCTCTCGGCCCCCGGGGCGTGCGAAGCTACGGGGTGAGTCGCGTACGACTCACCCCGCATGAGACTCCTTAGGGCTGGCCGACAGCCTGGCCCTGCAGCGTGATGCGCGACGGACCGGGCAGACCCGCCACGTTGTTGACGGCAGGAGCGCTCGTCGGGCCCACGCAGAAGACCGCGGCAAGCGTCGGATTCGAGACGTCCTGCACCGGCGTGTCCGCCATGCCGACGGCGACGAGCGTATCGGTACCGTCGTTCTGGCCCGACGGCTGGAAGGTGCCGCCGCCGGTCAGGAAGCACCTGCGGGGAATCGACTCGCAGCTCCCGACGCCGCCACCGCAATCGACGTCACTCGTGCAGCCGCGCTGCCCGTGGCCCGAGGCGACGGTGCAGTTCTGATCCGTCGGACCGATGGTGCATGCACCTTCACCATCGCCCCCATCCAGGCACTCCATCACGCGATCGGCAACCGTCGTGTCGTCGACGCAGCCACTAGGCTTCGTCGGCTCGCCCGGGCGGGCGCACGCACCGCCGGGACAATCCCCGGCGACACTGCAAGCCGCGCCGTTGTTCGTTCCGGACAGGCATCGCTTGCCGCCGCAGATGCCGCCCGGCGGGCAGTCGAGATCCGTGAAGCACGGATCGGCATTGATGTTGTCACAGGTGCTGCAGAGACACTTGTCGCCCGGCGACCCGGTGCAGTTGGAATTCGCCGTGGAGAGCGTCCTGGTGACCACGTCGGTCTTGTTGCTGAGGTCGATCGGCAAGGTCGCGATTTGCGCCCCCGAAGCAGGCGGGCAATCGAGGCTGGTGCGGCCGAAGTCCGGACGGCTCGGCACGTCGCCGTTGGCGTCGCAGCCGAGCCCGGCGCGCGGACCCCCGTCACACGTGCCGCCAGCGATACCGTCGTTGAAGCCCCCTGCGTCGCTGCAGCGCGGACACGGGTTGTCGATGGCGAGGCCGTTGTACACCCGCGAGGTGAGGTGGGCGCTCGTGACGGCATAGCCGGTCTCGACATTGGCCGTACCACTGACGGAGCCGTTGAACTGGTTCACGACGCAGGTGCTGACGCCGCCGGCCGCGAGTGGGAGCGGGGCGCCGAAGAAGTACTGGCAGTCACCCACACCACCGGTGCAGTCGCCGTCACTCGTGCATCTGGTCGACGAATCGCTGAGGCAGCGACGGGTCGCGAGCTGACCCGTGTTCGCTTGCGGGTTCTCGACCGGACCGCTCACGTTGCACACGCCGCAGGGCCGAGTGGATCCCGTGCAACCGCTCAACGTCACCGTGGTCTGACCGTTGCTGATGATCGGGGCACGGTGCGAGATGCCGGTCCAGCCGGTATCGAGGATGCTGAACGCCGAGGTCGGGTCGCCCGTGAACGTGACCGTGCTCGGACACGCGCAATTGCAGCCGGTGCAGGTGAACGACGGACCGCACTGCGCCCAGCCCGCGGACGACGCGGACTCGTCGCAAGGCTCGCCCGGATCGTTCACGCCGTTGCCGCACGTCACGCCCGGCGTGGAGGTCGGCATCGGAGTCGGCGTCGCCCCTCCTCCGCCCATCCCATCCGCCTCGTCAGCCGCGGCATTGGCCCACGCGTCGATCTTGACCTCGAGGCCCGCCGCCGTCGCACCGTCGCAGGGGCCGGCGTTCTTGGCGATCAACTTGTCCATGCAGCCCTTGCCGCTGCCGTTCGTGAACTTGCCCTGGATCTTCGGCTCGCAGTTCACATCCCCGACGCCGTCCTTGTTCTCCTTGGCCTTGCAACCCATGAGGCCGGCCGCCTTCTTGCCGACGCACTTCTTCTCGCCGGCGTCGCACTTGTTGGTGTGCGGTGTGGGATAGCCTGGGTCGATGTCGTCGACCACGTCCAGGATGAAAGCGTCGGCGTCGGCGAGCTGAGACGAGGCGTCGCCGGTGATGCTACAACCGTCGTTCTTCGCGTCGGCCTTGTCGAAGCAGCCTTTGCCGCCGCCCGTGATCTTGGCCGCCGCCTTCGAAAGACAGCCGGAATCGACCGCGAGGCTCTTGCTCTCGGCCTTGGCGTGGCAGCCCATCACGGCCGCGATGTATTTGCCGATGCACTTCTTCTTCGCCGCGTTGCATTTACTGACCGGGGCCGCGTTGGCCGTGGCGCCGAACGCCAGCAGCATCATTAGCGTGCCGGTGGCGAGTACGCCTACTCAGACGAATTCTCATGACTCTCCTCCTTCAGCATTAGCGATGGGTGGAATGTTCCCGAGCGACTCGGCCCCTCGGAACCTCAACGTGCCTTCTGCGGAATCTGTACTTCGATCGCAATCACCGAAAGCGGGGATTTTCCCCCACATCGTGGGGGAGCGGTGAGGTCGGTGAGAGCGTCTCGGCGCCTCGATCTCGTAGATTTTCGATTGTTGGGACGCCGCTCTAAGCTTCGCAGCCCGGCACGAGCGACTAGGAAGGTTATGCGCCGCCGCTGCAATCCGTGTCAAACAAATTTGCGCCCTTTCGACGCACGTACGCCGCCTCGTGTCAGGACGTATGCGGTCGCACCCGCCATGGCACTCCCCGTGGCGGCCATCCCCGACACCGGCCGGCTCGATCAACGCCGAAACGCTGCGATCTTGCGCTCGAGCTGCGCCCTCGCCGCCGCTTCCTCCGCCGCCGCGGGAACCTCAGCGAGCTCCGACGCGACCAGATCGGCCATCGTGCGAAACGCACCAGGGGTCGTCGAGTCGAGCGCCTGCGTCAGGCCCTCGAGCGCGGCCCCGACGTCGCCCACGACGAGCGCCGCCCGCGCCCGCTGCACGTAGTCGCCGGGCTCGACGCTCATCGGAAGAGCGAGATCGAGGAGCGCCATCGCCGCCACGCCGTGCTCACGCTCGCGGCTCGCGATCCGCCACGCCGCGCGGAGACGAAGCGCATCGCCGTAGACGGCGTCGCTGGGGCCCGCGAGCGCCAGACGAGGCTCGAGGGCACGGAGGCTTTCCCAATCGCGCCGCGCCTCGCGTGCCCAGCCCTCGACGATCGCGCGCGCCGGATCGACGAGCGGCGTCGCGAGCTCCACGAGGTCCGCGTCACCGGCGACGAGACGCCGCCGGTCGGCGCGCAGCAACGCGATCCGCGCCTCGTACGCCTGCGGATCGTTCGCGAGGGCGGCGCGCAAGCTCGCACGACCTTCCGCCGGACGCTCCATCGCGAGCGCCACGATCCCACCAGCCGTCGAGCGCTCGACCGGGTCGGACAACGCGCGCGCGACGCGCTCCGCGCGCGGAAAGTCCCAGTCCGCGAGGAGGCGTCGCACGAGATACAGCCGGTCGAGCGTCGCGAGCATCGCCGGCAACGGATCGAACGGCGCAAAAAGCTCGTCGGCGCCGCGATACCCGAGAGGCTGCGTGACGCGAATCGTCCGCGCCTCGAGCAGGTTGCGATCGTCGGTCGTGAGCGGCGCCCCGGCGGCGAGCGCACGCGCTCCGGCGGTGTCGAGCGCGAGCGCCGCGTCCGCGTCCTCGGCGGTCTGGATGCCGGCGCGGGCAAGCTCGACCGGCGCCGCCGCAAGCGCGCGCGCCGCATTGGCCTCGACCGCGAGCGGGACGGCGGACGCGAGGAAGAGCGCCGTCCCTCGAAAGAACGGTCGATAGACGCGGACCTCCGGAAAGGCGTCCAGGAGTGTCGCCAACACGGAGGCGAGCAGCGGCCGGTCGACGAGGTCGAGATCGATCCACTGCACGAAGACGCCGTCGCGCGTCAGATGCTCCCGCACCGCGGCGAAGAACTCGCGCGTATAGAGATGCGCCGCCCCCGCCGTCCAGGGATGCGAGGGCTGCGACACGATCACGTCGTAGCGCTTCGTCGTCAGCGCGAGCGCGCCGCGGGCGTCGTTGACGTGCACATGGAGCCCCGGGAGCGCGAGCGGATCGACGGCACGGCGGGCGCGGAACCGTTGGTTGGCCTCGACCACGCGCGGCTCGAGCTCGACCACGTCGACGTCGGGGAGCAACGTCGGCACCGCTTCGAGCGCCGTGCCCGCGCCGAGGCCGACCACGAGCACGTGACGTGCCTCCGGGCGCGCGAGCAACGGCAACGCGCCGAGCCACCGGTCGGGGATCGCACGACGGTAGCGGTGCGGCGGCAACATCACGCCTTCCGGCAGGCCGTTGGTCCGGAGCTTCAGAACGCCGCCCTCGAGCCCGACGGCGACGCCGGCGCTGCGACCGACTGCGAAGAACTCCGGTGGGCTGGTGACCCGGCCGACCGACAGCGGCGAGGTGCTGAGCAACGTCCAGGGCGTCGGCGGCGGCGCGACCCCGAGCGCGACGAGCCCCGCCACCGCGATCGCCGCCAGGACGGGGACCGATCGGGCGCCGCGAGCGCCGTCGCGCCCGCAAGCACCAGGTTCACGCCGACGGCGGCGGTGACGATCCCGGCATATCCGAGCAGCGGCATGAGCACGAAACCGGCCCCGAGCGCACCGCCAATCGCACCCACGGTGTTCCATGCGTAGACGCGTGCACTGACCGGCGTCGCGTCGTCGCGGCCCCGCGCGAGGGCGCGCACGGCCAAGGGAAACGTCGCGCCGATCGCCAGGGTCGACGGCAACATCACGAGCGCCGCGAGCGCGACGTTGCCGATCGCGGCGGGATCGCGGCCGGCACCGACGCGAAGCGCGAGCGCGGGTAGCGCATCCAGGACGCGAAAGGCTGCGAGCGAGCCGGCGGCGATCGCGAGCTCGGCGACCGCCAGCCCCCGCAGCGCACGCCGCGGCGTGGTCGCGAGCCGGGCGGCGGCGGCCGCGCCGAGCGCGATGCCCGCGAGAAACGTCGCGAGCATCGTCGCGAAGGCGTACGTCGACCCGCCGAGCACGTGGCCGAGGAGCCGCGTCCACACGACCTCGTAGGTGAACGAGGTGATGCCGGAGCACAGCATCACCACGAGCACGAGCGCGGATGCCCGCGATAGCGGCGACGGCGGCGCGACCGACACCAGGATCGGCGTGCGCCGCGCCGCCACCGCCGCGAGGACGAACACCGCGACATTCGCCGCCACGCCGACCCGCACCGTCCATCCGAGCCCCAGCGCCGGCAGGAGGACGAACGCGGCGACGACCGCGCCCACGACGGCCCCGGCCGTATTGCAGGCGTAGAGCGCTCCGACCGCCGGCCCGAGATCCTCTTCGCTCGTGACGGTGACGCGAGCGAGGAGCGGCAACGTGGCGCCCATGCATACGGTCGGGACGAGCAGGATCGCGAACGCGGCCGCCAGATAGAACGCGGCCAGCGCCGTCCCCGTCGCCGACGGCGGCGCGTCGCCGGTCCCGAAGAGCACGACCGCGAGCGCCGTCGAGCCGCGAATGGCGATCGGCACGAGCAGCGCCGCAAGCGCGATCACCAACTCGAGGACGCCGTAAGCGAAAAGCGGGCGCGCGACGCGCGCCGCGAGGCGGGTCGCAAGCGCCGCACCGAGCGCGAGGCCGCCCATGTATGCGGCGAGCACCGTCGCGACGGCGAGGTCGGCGGTCCCGAAGACGAACGAGAACTGCCGCGTCCAAACGGTCTGATAGAGCAGCGCCGCGAAGCCCGAGAGGAAGAAGCACGCCAGCGTGAGGGCGAAGAGGCCGCCGGACGCGCGTGACGGTGCGCTCCCTTCGCCCTCGTCGCGGCTCATCGGCGGCACGGCATACACTGCCCCGCAGCCGCGCGGAAGCCGCGATTCGCCCCTCTCCCCTTTCCGCGCTAGGAGGAAGCGTGCCGCCGATCCGCAGCGTGACGGTGTATGCCGCCTCGGCCCCCGAGGCTCCCCCGCCCTTCCGCACCATCGCGGCGGAGCTCGGCGCGGGAATTGCCGACCGCGGCTGGCTGCTCGTGTACGGCGGCGCGAACATCGGCCTCATGGGGGAGGTCGCCGACGCCGCGCTCGCGCGCGGCGGCCGGGTCGAAGGGGTGATTCTCGACACCTTTGCGCGCGTCGCCCATGAGCGCCTGCACGCGCTCGACACGGTCGACGACATGCGCAGCCGCAAGGCCGCGCTCGCGCACCGCGGCGACGCCTTCGTCACCCTGCCCGGTGGGTTCGGAACGCTGGAGGAGCTCTCCGAGATCCTGGTCGAGCGTCAGCTCGGCTTGCACGCGAAGCCCCTGCTCCTGGTGAACGTCGCCGGGTTCTGGGATCCACTGCTCGCGCTCGTCGAGCGGCAGATTGCCGACGGCCTCGTTCGCCCCGCGTATCGCGACCTCGTGACGGTGGTCCCGGACGCCGAGAGCGCGCTTCGCACCCTCGATGCCGCCGCCCTGCGCCCGGCACGCGACGCGACGCTCGATCTCGGGAAGCTCGACGGCCGCGGCTGAGGATCGCCGATGCCGGAGCTCCCCGACGTCGTCGTCTACGTCGAACGGTTGCGGCATCACCTCGCCGGAGCCTTGCTCGAGGACGTGCGGCTCGCGAGCCCCTTTCTCCTCCGCACGGTCGAGCCACCGCTCGCCGCCGCCAAGGGCACCCGGGTGCGCGGCGTCGAGCGGCTCGGTAAGCGCATCGCGATCGGCCTCGAGGGTGATCTGTACCTCGTCCTGCACCTCATGATCGCCGGCCGCTTGCGCTGGCGGACGCGCGGCACGAAGCCGCCCGGCCGGCTCGGTCTCGCCGCCTTCGACTTCGCGTCGGGCACGTTGCTCCTGACCGAGGCCGGCTCGAAAAAGCGGGCGGCGCTCCATCTCGTCCGCGGCGCCGAAGCACTCCGCGAGCTCGCGCCGGTCGGCCTCGAGGTACTGGACGCGGACTTCGCGACGTTTCGGACCGCCTTCCTCCGCGAGCGCCACACGCTCAAACGCACGCTCACCGACCCGCGGCTCCTGAGTGGCATCGGCAACGCGTACTCCGACGAGATCCTGCACCGCGCCCGGCTCTCCCCGGTGCGCATGAACGATGCGCTCGACGACGGCGAGGTCGCGCGTCTCTACGACGCGTGCCGCGGGGTGCTGACCGAATGGACGGAACGTCTGCGCACCGAAGTCGGCGACGGATTCCCCGAGAAGGTCACGGCGTTCCGTCCCGAGATGGCCGTCCACGGCCGGTACCGCCTGCCCTGCCCCGTCTGCGGCACGCCGGTGCAACGCATCGTGCACGCCGACAACGAGACCAACTATTGCCCACGCTGTCAGACCGGGGAAAGCTGCTCGCCGATCGCGCGTTGTCGCGCCTTCTCCACGACGATTGGCCGCGCACGATCGACGAGCTCGAGAGCGGCTCGCGGATGCCCGCGCGTCGCCGCTGACGCGCCGCGCTTGTCGCGCTCGCTCCGTGGGATAGTATCCGCCGCCACCGTTCGGCGCGGTCGCGCCGGCATGTCCAGAGGAGGTCCACGTGTACAAGATCGCAGTCATTCCCGGCGACGGCACCGGCCCGGAAGTCACGGCCGAGGCCGTGAAGGTTCTCGACGCAGCGGCGCGGCGCTCGGGGTTCACATACGAAGCCACGCACTACGACTTCGGCGGCGACCGCTATCTGCGCACCGGCGAGGTGCTGCCCGACAGCGCGGTCGGCGAGCTGCGCAAGTTCCGAGCGATTCTGCTCGGCGCCATCGGCCATCCCGACGTGAAGCCGGGCATCCTCGAGAAGGGCATCCTGCTGCGCCTGCGCTTCGAGCTGGAGCAGTACATCAACCTGCGCCCGGTGAAGCTCTACGACGAGCGCGTTCTGCCCGCTCAAGGACAAGAGGCCCGGAGGACATCGACTTCGTCGTCGTGCGCGAGAACAACGAAGGCCTCTACACCGGCGCGGGCGGCTTCGTGTTCAAGGGCACGCCGAACGAAGTCGCCGTGCAGGAGAGCGTCAACACCCGGCGCGGCGTCGAGCGCTGCCTGCGCTATGCGTTCGAGTTCACCCGCAAGCGCAACAAGGACAAGAAGCTCACGCTCTGCGGCAAGACCAACGTGCTGACCTACGCGTTCGATCTCTGGGAGCGCGCCTTCCACGAGATCGGCGCAGAAGGATTACCCCGACATCAAGCGCGACTACGCCCACGTGGACGCCACGACGCATGTGGTTCGTGAAGAACCCGGAGTGGTTCGACGTGATCGTCACCGACAACATGTTCGGCGACATCATCACCGACCTCGGCGCGATGATGCAGGGCGGCATGGGCATCGCCGCCGGCGGCAACATCAACCCGCGAGGGCGTCTCGCATGTTCGAGCCCATCGGCGGCAGCGCGCCGAAGTACACCGGCAAGAACGTCATCAACCCGCTGGCCGCGATCTGCGCCGGCGCAGATGATGCTCGATTTCCTCGGCGAGAACGAGGCGGCCGACCGTGTCGACGCCGCCATCACGCACGTCGTCGCCAAGAAGATCAAGAGCTTGCCGCCGGCAAGATGGGCTACTCCACGTCCCAGGTCGGCGACCTCGTCGCCGCGGCGGTCGCATAGCAGGTCAGCAACCTGCAGGGGAACGCCGGAGCGCGGAGCGTCGCTACTTGTACGCGACGGCCGCGCTCGCCGGCCCGGCGAGAGCCACCACCTCGACGCTCCGGAACCCGGCGGCGCGACACCACCCCGCGAAGTCGGCGCCGGTGAAGTCGAACGCGTCGCCCAGCTCGATCAGCATGTTCAGCGACATGTGCAGCCCGAACGCGTTCGCACGCCGCGCGTCGTCGATCAGGTTCTCGATGGCGATGAACGCGCCGCCGCTCGGAAGCGCCTCGTACGCGGCCCGCACCAGGTAACGCTTCTTCTCGAGGTTCCAGTCGTGGAGGACCATGCCCATCGTCACGACGTCCGCGGGCGGAATCGCCTGCTGGAAGACGTCGAGGTCCGCGGCGCGCACGCGCTCTCCGAGCCCTGCGGCGGCGATCTTGCGCGCCGCAATCGGCGTCACCACGGGGAGATCGAGCGACGTGCAGCGGAGATGCGGGTGACGGGCGGCAACCGTCGTGACGAGCGTACCACTCGCGCCACCCACATCGGAAAGCGTCCGGTAGCGTCCGAAGTCGAAACGCTCCGCCAAGGCCTGGAAGTTCGCGATCGAGATGCCGGCCATGGCGTCGAGAAACTGCTCGAGGCGCGCCGGATCGCGATAGAGCTCCTCGAACATCGCCGCCCCGGCGTGCTTCACCTCGTTCTGCGGCTTGCCGCTCCGAAGCGCCTCGGTGAGATCGCCCCAGAAGCGGTACAGGCGGGCGTTCACCATGGTGAGAAAGCCCGCGACGCTGGTCGGACTCCGGCGATCGAGAAAGCGTCGGCCCTCCTCCGTGTTCCGATAACGAGCCTCGGGCCCGTCACCCTCGCGCGCGACCATCCCCGTCGCGAGCAGCGCATCGAAGAAATCCGGATTGGCGCGCGGATGGAGCCCGAGCGCATCGCGGAGCTCCTCGCCCGTCATCGCGCCGTCACCGAGGGTCGTGAAGAGATCGAGCTCCACCGCCGACAGCAGCGTTTTTGCGGGCCAGAACCCCATCCCCACCTCGAGGATCCGCGCCGGAGAGACATCGGCCATCAATGCTCCAACGCTGGCACGGCCAACACAAAACCCATCGGGCGCTGAGTCATGCGAGCGAGGACCGCGGATTCACTCCGCGGTCCAAGGGCCATCGGAGCATTTTTCGAGCGCAATTCCGCGCTCGGAAAAGTGCACGGGCCCGTCAGGGTCGAATTGAAGTGGAGCCGAAGGGAATCGAACCCTCGACCTCTTGAATGCCATACGGTGACGGCCACCTACACCGACCGTCACGCGCTCACAACTGCCGGGTGAACAAGATGCACGGCGGCCAACAGGGCGCCTCTCGGCCCCTGTCGGCAGCTCGTCCGGGTGAGAACGTGGTGAGGTTCGCGGTGAGCAAGACGAGCACCGTCTGCGCCTCGTTCCGACATCTCGATTGCAGGGCGTCATCCGCCCTTCTTCTTCGCAGCTCGCTGAGCAATCAACTCTGCCAACTTCGCGGTCGGCAATTTATAGATCCTATTCTCACCGTCCCATGCCCCGAGAAATTGCAGTTCAGGTTTGTCCAGCATGGCCGCACCGATACTCGCGTCGTTGAAACTCTCGCCGGGTTCCAGCCGCTTCGGGAGGCCACCCTCGTTCGCGGGCGTCGGCGTCATGAAGTAGTCGCCGTTCGAGTGCCCGCCACCGATCTGCGTCAGGAAGATCGCGCGACGCCCTACGTTCGTGACCGTAAACATGAGCTGATCGCGCTGGAAAGGCTCTGGTTCAATCCCAAAGCTCGGACCGCTGACGTGCAGGTTACCGATGCCAACCACGATGCGAAGGCCACCGCGATTGCTCACTTCGCGGTAGATGTTCCATGCGAGGCTGGCGGTACCAACGAGCGCACCATAGACCGCGACCCCCGTACCGATGCCGTCCATCGGCTTCGGATACCAACATCCACAGGAATTCGCGACTTCGGCGGCTTGATCGCCAATCGAGTGTGGATCCTCACTCCGTTCCCGTGGCGCGAATCCTACGATGATGCGAGAAGTCATGCCTGCCGGGAGAGGCGCTCTCGTCAACGAGTCGGCTGCGAATCGATCGCGTCAACCATCGCCTTCAACAATTCGAGCAGAAAGGGCCGCGCACTACTCCTTGCACGATACTGCGCACTCCACTTCGTGTTGTCGGGCCGCATGTACTCCGGGACTTCAAGCCGAAAGGTCGCTGGCGCATCGCAACTAGCGAATCAACAAGCGTAGCTTGACCACTCGTCGACGCTGCCGAGCATCCAATACACAGAATCAGCAAACATCCACTCCTGTTGATGCACGGGGCAGTACGTCAGGTCTTCGACTACCTTGTCGGAGGCATCGAGCCGTTCAAGCCGCAGCCACGCCTTCGTCTTGCAGGCTGTTCTCTTCAGCCATCCGGTCTGTTTCTGACACTGCATCATCGCTCTCTTGATGTTCATTGCGCCGTCACCTTGGGGCTAGCAACACAGGCCGAGCCTCACATCTGTGAAGATCCAGCCGCGATCTTCCTCGCCGAATGCGACGCATACGACCTCTCGCCGCTCCGCCGTGTCGGTGCCCTAGCGATATTCCCTGCGCAACAGTCGTGTGCGACTTGTAGTTTCGATGGTCATGACAGCGCCGCCGTAGGCATGACATTCCCTATCCGTGGTCGAGCGCGACCTCGCCATCTCGTACAAGCGACGCGCGCGGGCTCGGTCCGCCGCGCGGAGCGCAGTTGGCGCCGTTGCAGATACGGCGAGCGCTACGGCACCCGAGACCAGAGGCACCAATCGTAGCGCTGCGCACGAGGCAGACCCTGACGATGCCGCTGCCGAACGCTCCCACCCCAATCCAATAGCGGACACCATCCGTTCACGCGCCGGCCGCTCGATCGGACGCGCCGCAACCTCACGGCTGAACCTCGACATGAAACGGCGGCAGCAGCGCGCTGACGTCAGTGCTGACCGGCGCCGCGAAGCTGGCCGCGGACGAGTACACCTGGCACCCGCTGTCCTCAAATCGCGGAGTTTGCCGTCAACGACTGCCCCACACCGGGCGCGTAGTAGAGCTGACCGCTCCGCACCGTCGTGACCGTATAGAGCAAGATCGAGAGACCGTCAGCAAATGGTGACGACAGGCATCAACGCCGGACCCGTGCAGTTGGCGCTCTCGTAGTAGAAGGCGCCGTCCGTCCCGACGAGGGCCGTGAGCGACGCGCGCAGGCCGACGGTCTTCCCGTCCACGTTGCGCAGGATGACGATATTATTTCCGAGACTGGCGAGTGCGCCGACCGTCTGTCCGTTCGCGCATCCTTCACCACCGTCCCCGCACCTGGCGCGCCCGGTACACCCGGTGGACCGGGCGAACCAGGCAGCCCCGGTGGACCCGGCGGACCCGGCTCGCCTTGGACGGTCGTGCGCACGCCAGGCACGCAGCCTTTGATGTACGCCGCGCACACGGTGGCGGAATCGTCAGTCACGTAGAGTGTGCAGAGGTCGGGCGGTGTGATCCGCGCCGCCGATCCCGACGCGCCACAGCTCGCACTTCCGGCGCTCCGCCGACGACGACATGTCCCTTCGTTCGCAAAGGGGGTCGTGAATGTCGACGGCCGTGAATCCCCATCGTGGACCTGCACCCACCGCTTTCGCTGAGACGAGCAGCGCGCCGTCGTGAGCATTCTACCTTCACCTTGCAATTCTCGACGGCGAGGCCACTAGCCGGCATTGCCAGCATGGCGGTCGCCACGAGCACTCCCACGACTCCACACGTTCCGATCCTCAATCGCATATGATGCGCTCCTCGGTGCTAGTCTGCTTTCGCTTTCAACTGACCCGCGTCGTTCTTGCCTGGCGTCGAGTAGACGCGCTTCCCAACACACACCGGCCGTGTTCTTGAGTTGCACCAGGATGGGCCGCGTCAGTGGAAGCGGCGGCATATCGACGTTCAGCTCCTTTGCCCTTCGCACCGATCTTCGCCTTCCCCGCGACGGCGCCGTCGGTGAGCATGAGCTGCTGCACGCCGTCGGGCAAGAGCCCTTGCTGGCGTAGGTGAACCCGCGCTTCGTTGGCTTCCAACACGGCTTCTTGCCGCAGAGCCCGCCGGGCGGCACGCTCGCCGTCATCACGAGCGTCGTCGATGCGTCGTACACGCAAAAGTCGTAGTACGTCGACGCGGTGGGATCGCCGAACTCGCTCCGCGCGGTGATGCTGCCCTTCGCCCACGCCCACGCGAACGTGTCCTTTGCGTCGTCTGAGCTTGTCCTTGAGCGCGAGCGTCGACTTGCCAGAGACGGCGGGCGTGCGGCACCCTGCCTCAGGCGCAAGGCCGCATCCCGGTGTCGCGGTGGCCGTGGGCGTCGCTGTCGCGGTCTCCGTAGGAGTCGGCGTAATCGTCGGCGTCGCCGACGGGCGTCAGCGTGGGCGTAGGCGTCGGCCCTGTCGATGTCGCGGTCGGCACGGCAGGCGGCGCGACGAAGATGCGTCCCCACCATGTTCCCCACCGATCGACGCCGCCCGAGGGTGCCGCGGCGTACTCCTGCACCGTCCACATCGACGAGTCGTTCGCGGGATCAA
Organism: uncultured delta proteobacterium; assembly: GCA_963774015.1. Classification (GTDB taxonomy): domain Bacteria; phylum Desulfobacterota; class Binatia; order UTPRO1; family UTPRO1; genus UTPRO1. The sequence continues at coordinate 409,459 of CAVZDH010000007.1, read as the reverse complement.
CGGCCGTCGCGCTGTAGTGCCCCCACAAGTTCGTGGTGCCGTTGACGTCGGTCTTGAAGTAAGAGGCGTCGCCCGCCTTCAACACGCGGTCGTCGCGCAACGTGCCGGGCGTATCCGAGGCGTCGCGAAAGGAGTAGTTCGCGCTCGGGTACTGCTGCGACGAGAAGCGCGAGTAGCCGATCAGCACGTCGTTGGTCGCGTTCACCGCGATGCTCGGGAAGGCGTAGAACTTCTGCGGCGAGGCGCCGTCGTTGTCGTCGATGCGGCTACCCTGAAGCACGTCGCCGGTCGCGGGGTCGATCTGCAACCACTGCACCGCGCTTCGCGTGGGTGCCCCCTCGGGCAGGAACACCGAATGCGCCGCCCACACCGCGCCGTTGCGGTAGACGACGCTCAGCATCCACGAGTCGCCGAGGTACACCTTGTTCGCCGTGCCCGACTGCGGCGCCGCGTTCACCGAGGCCGGGTAGTTGTCCCACGTCGGCAGCGGGCCGACGAACGGCCCCGGCGCGAGCGTCGCGCCCGCCCCCGAGCCGAGCGCCCACAACCGCAGCAAGCCCATCGCCGTTGCTGTCGTTGTTCCACATCTGCACGAAGAGCTGCGACCCGTAGTCGTCGTAGGTGGTCGCCGGTACTTGCGGGCCGCCGTAGGTGTCCGGGTCGGGCGTGTAGAGGTTGTAGATTGCGGTCGAGCCGCCGAACACAGTGCCGGGGTCGAACGCGTAGATGTGTGAGCCGGCGTACGAGCCCCCGCCGACCGTAGTACGTGTCGACCTGGACGACGATGGCGCCGGTGTTGAACCCGAGGTGCGGTCGCAGCCCGCGCACATCGTCGTTCGGGTCGATGTCGACAGCGTAGAGGTTCCACGAGCCCGTGGGATTGCTCGTCGCCGATGCCGCCAGGAGCAACCGTGAAGTCGCACCAGCTCCGTACGCCATTGCGGAGAACACCCACCGATCGCGGATCGCGTTGTAGGCGAGGCGGGGGTAGCGGACGAGGCCGCCGTTGCTGACGGGCGACCAGAACGCCGCTTCCGTCATCGAGTCGACCACCGCACCGCTCTTGTTCTGCACCTGGACGTCGACGTTGGTCGCGACCATGAGGTAGCTCACGCCAACGGCGCCCGTGACGTCGGGAGGGATCACCACGTTGCCGTCAGCGAGCGCCGCGAAGTTCGGCGAGGCGCCGGGCGATAGCACCGCGGCGAACGGGTCTTCCGCCGGCGCCGTGAAGGCGAAGGGGGTGGCCGAACGCGCAACCGCAGCGCCCGGTGTGCCCGCTACCGCTCACAACCGGCTCCTCGGCCTGCGCGCGCGCGCCCGCGATGGTCAACGCCGCCGCCACGAGCATCGCGAGATACCGCGTTGTGGTGCGACTTGCTCTGCGTGTCCTCACCGAACCACCTCCGCGTTGCGCGTTCCCGGCCCGCGCGAGAGCAATCAGTCAGAGGTAGCGAAAGCACCGAACGTGCCGCGCGTAACCGCCCGTCGTCGCGTACGGCCGTCAGGCAGCGAGCGTTACGCAACTGTCGTGCGTCATCGCGTGGACGCCGACCGAGAGAAGCGCGGGCGAAATGCGCTTCGTTTTGATACAGCGGCTCGGCATGAACGCCCCGACGACACGCCGCGCACAGAGAGGACGCCGTCAAAAGCAGAAGCCGTCCGCAGCGCAGGCACCGGCACATGATCCTCAGACCGTCTACGCGGCATTGCAGAACGAAGTGAGGCACCTACACGCCTACTGGAAACTCTACGGGCAGCTCTTCACAGACGAAGCGCGCGTTGGCGTCCTCGGAGACGCCGCTCCGAGCGCCTTTCATCTCATGCAAGCGTCGCTCGCGCAGTCGCTAGAAATAGGGATTGGCAGACTGCTCGATACCGCCGGGAATCGCCAGCAAAGGAACCTCACCTTGCGGCGTATTCCCGATCTGCTTCGGACACGAGGGCATCATCAGCGCGCCGACGAAGCCGAGGTACTTGTCACCGCGCTCAAACGCCAGGCGGTCGCGATCATCACGCGCCGACACAAGCGGACTGCACATAGCGACCTAGACGTGGCGCTAGGTAAAGTGGCGATCGACCTGGTCACATGGCAGCTCATCGACGAAGCCGTCGCTTCGATTCGCGAGTTCATGGTCTACGTTGAAGTAGAGATGCGGGGTGCGAGCATCAAGACGCAGTACGAGCGCATCGTACTGCGTGGGGGCGGCGATCGTCTTGTGCGCCTCTTAGAGAAGGCAAAGGCGCACGGCGACTGCGAGCGCAAGGCACTCGGTCGGCCGCTAAGAAACCAACCCTCGTAGTTCTTGCTTCGCGTCCGCCACGCCCGAGCAGGCATCCGCCGCGTCGCCTGCGGGTCCAACCCGGTGCCTCGCAGACCGGCACGAACGCCGTGACGGGCGTGCGCGCTTCGGAGACCGCTGAACCCTTAGACTGAGCCAGTGAAGCCCCCCGAGCGTGACCCCGGCTCTCGACGGTTACACGCCATGCGATGCAGAATGTCAGGTCTGGAAAGGGGGAGTGGATGGCGGGCAAGCTGCGTCACCTGAAACCAACGCTGGCACCAACCGGACGGACGATCAGGGTCCGGCAGCTCGTCGGTGGTGATCCCAAGCAGAGCCGCCTCGTAGACGTCCAACTCGGCGGCCGCGAAGATCGCGCTGATTTCCATTTGGGGTACCGTCGCGCCCGGTTGCACGGCCGCTTCGATCAGTGCGGAAAACGTCCCCGGAAGAATGCCGTGGTTTGCGGAACACACGGCGGGGCATACGCCGTACGCGAGCGGAACCACAGCCGCCTGTCATCTGTGGCGGCCGGGAAATTGAGCGGACTCGCCCGGCAGCTCAAACGCGCGGGCGGTATTCCAGACCTGACGATCATCGAAGGCTGGTTTCCTGGCGTCCTTGAGCACGTCGAGAACTGCCGCAAGCAGCCACAACTCACCCGCGACGTCGCAGGCGACCTTGCCCGCATCGAGGGTATGCTCGACTACCTCTGGAGCGACAAGGGGCGTCCTCAGACGCCTGCGGACCTCGTGAAGATCACCGCGACCATCCTCAAGATGAAGCAAGACGCGCTCCGCACGAAGATGAAGCTGGAGATTCGGAACACGGTGCCGCTTGCGGAGTTTCAGCGCACCATTCAGCTCTTCATCGGGCTCTTCAGGAAGTACGTGCGGGCCGAAGACCAGCCCGCACTGCTCGAAGACCTTCGGCTCAGCACGCTGTGCGATGAGCCCCTCCCGCGGCACGGCGCAAATGGTCCGTGAGGTACGCCGGCAGATGCCGGGATGTCCCGCGGGGCACAGCTCACGAGTCGCCACTTCGGTGCGGCACAAACCTCGTCGCCACAACGGAGACACACGCGAGATTGATCGAGACCTTGGGAGTCTCGTGAGCGCGCGGCTGAATCACTTCTTTCTGCCGCACAGTGCGCGCAGCTCGACCGTCGTTAGGCAGCAGCCGGCGCCGGGGTGTTCGCCGCCGTCGTCGCCAAGCGCCGACGCAGTGTCCGATCCGAGAGCCCGAGCTGTTTCGCCGCCGCCCGCAACGAGAGCCCACTTCTGAGCAGCCTCTCCGCCTTCAGCAGATCGGTGCCGACCCGAGGCCGTCCGAGCTGAGCACCGGCCGCCCGTGCCCGGCGGAGGCCCGCCCGGACCCGCTCCTGAATCAAAGCGCGCTCAAACTCCGCCATGGCGGCGATCACGGTGAACATCACCTTGCCCGTGGGTGTCGACGTGTCGAGCGCCTCCGAGAACGAGCAGAACGCGATGCCGAGGCTGCGGAAGTCATCAAGCGCGCGGATCAGGTGGCTGGTGGAACGGGCGAAGCGATCGAAGCGCCAGACGAGGACGACATCGAATCGGCGCTGACGGGCAGCGGCCATCATGCGATTGAGGGCCGGTCGGCTATCCTTCGTGCCACTGATGCCGTGGTCGATGAACTCCTCGCTGATGGTCCAGCCCCGATGCTCGGCGTAGCGACGGAGATCGTGGAGCTGCGATTCGGGATTTTGGTCGAGTGTCGAGACCCGACCATAGAGCGCGACTCTTTTCATGGTGTCCTTTCGTTCGTTGAGAGAGGCGATGGCGTCGGGCCGGAACGAGCCGAACGCGAGGATGCAGCGGGATCAGTCTGTTGCAGAAAGCGGAAGGGTCACGAGCAAGGGCGAACTCGTGTTGCTACTCGGCGAAGTCGAGGCCGACGACGGCTCGGCAGCGTCGTCGCACATTGTGTTCGGCGGACCCCCGCGACGCCTGCCGGCATCCATTTACGGCCGCGCGATCACCCTGTGATTCCCGAGCACGATCGCAAGGTACGAAAAGCAGGACGCTCGAACTGCACCTCGCGACGGCATCGAACTGCCGCCCGCGGATGGATCACCGGCTTCTCACCCGCCGAGACCCTGATGCACAGTATCGAGCGCGTCGACACCCTTGGCCTATCCAGCCGCGCACCTCGACGCCGTCGGCTGCCGCGAGGGATAATCGGCTCACGATGTTCGACGTTCGCAATGATGCCGATTGCTGCAAGGTGAGGCTGTTGGCTTCAGGAGATAGGCGGCGCACGCACGACCCATCGCCGTCGTCGAGATTCGACGCTTCAAGCAATCAGACCCGCGACGCGGAAACCCGGAGGAATACGATGACGCCAACCACGACGACCACGAGGAAGTTGCATCTGCTTCTCGGTGGGAAGCCGACGGAGCGGGAGGTGGTGCAGTCCCCCACGACAAGGGCGCAGGCGCTATCCGTCGATCCCACGCGCGTCGCGCCAGGCCATGCGAGCAGACAGCAGGCAAGCAACGAGCCCGCGCGCGCCTTGCGGGCAACCCACGCCCGCATGCTCGCGAGCAAGACGCGGGCGTTGATGTACGAAATCGAGGAAGTCATCGACCTCGACGCGAGCAAGTTGCGCGCGTATGCGCTGCACTTGGAGAACATGGCGGAGCGGTGGACCAGCCAGGCAAGCTGATGGCCGCCACGCGACGCGCACCCCGACCATCTCCGGCACGATCAGGAGCACCGCCGCAGCCGCCGCGTCATCGGCGTCGGGCGCAGACGGTCGACGAGGGACAGGCGCAGGCCGCCCTTGCGCGCGCGCGCGCGGAGTTGACCAACTGCGAGACCGTCCGTGCTAAACGCAAAGCCTTTCGCGACGAGGCCGCGCAGGCGCTCGCGAGACACAACGAGATGCTGGCGCACGACATTGACCAGTGCGCGACGTGGGCGCGCACGATCGCGGCCATCGAAACGCAGCTCGCCGCGGCCGCTCCGGCCGCGCTTGCCGACGTGATCCGTCGCCGCATCAGAGCATGGGTCGCGTGGCGCCAACAGACCGTCTTGCGAACGGTGAACATCATTGTCGCGGCTGATCTCGCCGGCTTGGAGCCACAGCTCGTCGCGCTGGCGCCTGCCCTCGCTACCATCGTCCGCCGGTATCCGCAGATTGGGCGCACCCTGGAATCGCTCTTCGACGAGCTGCTGGCGTGCCGTCGTCTCGACGCGATGGGCTGGACTGAATCGTCGCCTGATGCCGCCGTGCTCACGGCGGCGTTCCAGAGTGCGGGGCATTCCTTGAGCTGACGGCGATGGGCTTCGCTCTGCCGATCCAGAGCGTCTTGAGGCAGGCGACGCGAGGACTCGCAACCAGCCGCTCGCGTGGAACGACGGCATCTATGTGTCTCATTCTGAGGGGCTACACGTCAGGTGGCTGTTGCACGTGCTCGGGCTGCGCGGCTATCAGCTCAGCGACCTCGACCGGCCGGAGGTGCGCGCCGCCTTGCTGGAACCCGAGGCCATTGCCCGCGAGCTGCACGGCGCAGCCCTCGGGTGCGGGCTGATCGCGGATGCGTTGGCGCACGGGATCGTGCCGACCAATACCCTCCACACGTACTGCGGGTGGGTCGCTGAGACGCTGACGAAGTTCATGCACGCACAGACCGGCCACTTTCTCTACGACTTCGTCGGCGTGTTGATGCGAAAGACGCTGCCCCGCATGACGAAGGGCTGGCGACGTGGTGGACGGCTCGAATCCTATGTCCGCGCAGCTCTCAGAGCGTACCGAAAGCGCGCCGCGGCCTACGACCGAGCCGGTAGACCACCGATGCGTAAAGTCCAGGGCGAGGAGCGCTGGTTTTTTTCGCAACACGAGCGCTGACAATCGGAGATCGGCAGATCGGGCGTCGTTAGAATCGGCCCCGTGTCGATCACGCCGCTTGACGCCCTATCGCCCCTCCGCCGCGCCCGGCTTGAAATCGGGCGCACCCTACATGAGGTTCAACACGCCACCGGGGTAAACGCCGGCAAGCTCAGTCGTGCCGAGCGTAGGCTCGCCGACCTGAGCCGCGCCGAACAGCGCGCGGTATGCAACGAGCTTGGGATTGATCCCGCGTCGCTCTTCGGCGCCGACACCTCGCCGCCTTCCTCGTGAGCGAGAAGGGCAACATGAACACGAACCCGCTACTGCGCGCGGCGCTCTCCTACGCGGATCGTGGTTTGCGAGTGTTCCCGATCTTCGAGGTCGACGCCGAAGGTCGCTGCGCCTGCGGCAAGGATTGCGGACGCGACGCTGGCAAGCACCCACGAACACCACACGGCTTCAAGGACGCGACGACCGACACCGCGCAGATCACGGCTTGGTGGTCGCGCTGGCCGAAAGCGAACATCGGCATTGCGACCGGGGACGGCATCGCCGTGGTCGACGTGGACGTGCATGGCGAACGGTAACGTCACCCTCGCCGCGCTCGAAGCCGCTCACGGTCTGCTGCCGCGCACCGCTGAGGTCGCGACGGGAGGCAAGGGCCAGCACCACTACTTTCGTGCGCCACGCGGTCTCCGCTCCGGTCCGATTGGTCCCGGCCTCGATCTGAAAGCCGAGGGCGGCTACGTCGTTGCACCACCATCAGTGCATCGGAGCGGGCAGCGCTACAACTGGACCCGTCCCCTGCCCGAGACGATCGACGCGTTGCCGTCGATTCCAGCGTGGCTGGTGCCGAATGTCATCCCGACGCGGTCCGGCGTCGCTCGCACAGTAGACCGCGCACGGGCCGAACCTATTCACGACCAGCGCTATCCGCACTGGCTCCCGAGCCGCCTGACCGTCGGAACTCGACAGCGGATGCTCGTACGGCTCGCAGGCTGGCTGCGCGGCTGCGGGTACGGTGAGGACGCCATCCTTGCCGAGCTACGGACGGTAGTGGCCTCGCGAGTGGAGCAGTTACCCGGTGATTCGATTGGCGACGCCGGCATCACGAAGCTCGCCCACACGATGGGGCTTAAGCCGATCACGCGCTTCGGATTGTTGGCGCGCTACGAATCGGTCGCCGCGACTTGGAAGGGCCGTGCTGGCCGGACCGATCGTCATGTGCTTCGCCGGGCGGTGCTTCCGATCGTGGCCCGCCACAGGAAAGTCCATGGGAATCGCGAGCCCGTTCCGATCCCGAGTCTCACAGTCGCGACCTGGCGGACGTTGGCGACCGTACGGCGTCGAGATCACTCCGCCGGCTTCGCGAGGTTCGACGTGTGCTGGACCACGCGGGCCGGCGGGCACGGGTAGAAGACGCCCACCGCTACCGGCTCAGACCCCCGCCAGCGCCAGATTCGCATAGTGACGAAGGGCTTCTGACTACCCCCGCAATGCGAAGCATTGCACTTGGTCGCTACGCGAAAATCCCCGATTGGGATCTCTATCCAGAGATCTTTCTCCCACGAGGACTCGGGCCAGCCGCTGAGGACGTCTTCAAGGTGCTCACCACTGACGTCGACCAGCACGTCGTCACCCTGAGCCGGCTCGCGCATTGTCACATCAGTACGGCCTATCGCGTGCTGGAACGGATGGCGGACATGGCCTCGTGGTGCAACGCGCCGATGGCTGGCGCCGGACCACGGTCCCACGAGCAAAACTCGAAGAGATCGCGATCGCGCTCGGCGTGCTCGGAAAGATCGCGGCCGAGAAAGCTCGGCGCCAAGAGCAGAGGCTCGTTTACAATTCACCGGCTAGTCGGAAGCGGCGCCAGCGTGACGTCGCGATACGCGTCGATCTGCAAGAGCGGCTCCTGGCGCTCGCTGGCACGCACAAGTGGCCCACGATGGGCGCCGTCGCGGGCGAGGCCGCGTGGCAAGCGTACGTGAGACGAACTCGAACGCGCGAGCTGTGGCGCATCCTGCGGCTTCTCACGCGTGAGCGGAAGCCTCCGAAGCCAACGCGCACCGCCCACATCGGCCGTTGCGAGCGCCGAGCACCACGAGGACGCTCATCATGAGCCACAAGTGTGGCGCAGATCGAGCGATGAGAGCGCCGCGACCTCATCTCGTCGTCGATGTGCTGTCGTCGGGTCGGCATCAGGTCGATGGCCCTGCCGTAAGAAGAGTGCCGCGGCCTCTCTGCGCGGTTGTACGTGTCGCTACCGAGGTGGGACCGTGAGCATCCAGCGCGGAGCCGATGGGCCGCAGATAGGTACGCGGCTGCCACGGGTAGAGGATGTGGATGCACTGCCCGTCGAGGTGTTGGTAGATTTCGCGACGCAGGCAGCGACCCTCCATGCGCGCGCGATGGCGCGGCTCGTCGTGATTGGGGCCGCCAAGAAAGTAGCTGAGCCCGCCGACGAGCTACTCACTGCGAAGGAGGCCGCCCCGCTCCTCGACATCTCGGAGCATTGGATTCGCCGTCATGGAGAGCGCGAAGGGCTGGCGGTCCGCATCGGGCGGCGCACCGTAAAGTACTCACGCCGGAAGATCGTCGAGTATCTACGCCGCCGTCGCGCATGACGTCGGGACGCAGGCGAAATCCCCCAAGCAAATCAAAAGTAAGCAGTGCGCCGCAGTGACTAGGCCGCACTCGTTCAGAGAAAGGAAGGCAACGATGACAACGGAGGTGACACCATGAGAGGCGATGGACGACTTCGCAGGTTTCCGGGCAGTCGGTATTGGCACATCGTGGGTTCGACGGACGGCCGACGATGGAGTGAGAGCACCCACCAGGAGGACTACGAGCGGGCCGAGCGTGTGCTCAGGAAGCGACTCGATAAGATCCGAGCCCACGATGCGGAGCCGAATGAAAGTCGCGTACGGCTGCGTGATGGAGGGGCGCTGGTCAAGCGAGACTACGAGATACAAGGTCATCGCTCGGACCCCTCCTTTTCGTGGCAGCACCTGGAGGACTTCTTCGGCCCCGAGAAACGCATGGCGAAGATCACGGCCGAGGATCTCGACCGCTACATCGCGAATCGACTGGCACTCGATTGCGACAACACTGAGCCGCCGATCAGAACCGACAACAGCGACAGACAACCCAAAGCTGCGGCTCGCGGCTCCGTACGAATCGAGTTGGCGCTACTGCACCGCGCGTATCACCTGGCGGTCGAGAAGAAGAAACTCGGCCGGGGATGCGTACCTGTGTTCCCGAAATTCCCGGCGGACCCTGCGTCGATCCGACAAGGCTTCCTCACGCGCGCGGAGGTTGAGGATGACCTCAGCAACGAACTCGCTGAGGACCTCGCAGACGTCGTGCAGTTCCTGTTCTTCTCGACTCAACGGGTCAGCATCGCGAGGAAGATCGAGTGGCGCCATCACGACCGCACGGCCAGAGCGATACGCCTGCCCGCCGACCTCATGAAGAACAAGGATGGCCTCGTGCTCCCCCTCGAAGGCGAACTCGCGTCGATCATCGAACGGCGACTCGCAAAACGCCGCCTGGATTGTCCGTATGTCTTTCACCGGAACGGCAAGCCAATAGGCGACTTCCGAAAGGCGTGGCGGACGGCCTGCGAGGCGATCGGGCTTCCGGGGCGGATCGTCCATGACCTTCGGCGCAGCGGCGTGAAACACCTGATCGACGCCGGCAACGACCCGCACACCGTGATGGCTTTCTCGGGTCACAAGACGGCCTCGATGCTGCGCCGCTATCACATCATCAACCTCGACGACCTGCGCCGCGCCGCGCTCCGCGGCAGCGCATACACCGGACACGCACCGCAAGTTGCCGTTCTCAAACAGCGAAAAAAGCGGAAGAGCTGAGAACATGGTGAGAACGTGGTGAGTCGAGGCCATTTCGGGCCTCATCCTCGACTTCAAGTGTGCCGAGCGCAATCGTCAGTGCGCTAAGTGACTGAAACGAAAAGTGGAGCCGAAGGGAATCGAACCCTCGACCTCTTGAATGCCATTCAAGCGCTCTCCCAACTGAGCTACGGCCCCACACGGCAGGTCGGCACGAGGAAAGGGAGTGTGTATCGAGAAATTTCCGCGGCGACAAGGCGCAGTGGGCGCACGAAGGCCCCGGGCGGATCTCCCCTCCCGGGGCCTTCGAGGATTCCGAGGCGAGGGAGCGGGCGCATTCGTCCCGCTCCCTCGTGAGGCCTACGGTATGCCGACCGCCGTCCCGCGAATCGTCACGCGGCCCGGCCCGGGCAGACCGGCGACGTTGTTCACGGCCGGCGCGGCCGTCGGCCCGACGCAGAAGACCGCGGCGAGCGTCGGCTGCGCCACGTCGTTCATCGGGAGGTCCGCCATGCCGACCGCGACCAGCGTGTCGGTGCCGTCGTTGTGGCCCGACGGTTGGAACGTTCCGCCGCCGGTGAGGAAGCATCGACGGTTCGGGCTCTCGCAGGTTCCCGCACCACCGCCACAGTCGACGTCGCTGCTGCAGCCGCGCTGCGCGTGACCCGACGCCACCGAGCAGTGCTGGTCGACCGGCCCGATCGTGCACTCTCCCTCTTGGTCGCCCGGCGTCCCGTCCGCGGCATCCGAGCACTCCATCACGCGATTGGAGACGCTGGTGTCGTCCGAGCAGCCACTCGGCTTCGTCGGCTCGCCGGGCTTGGTGCAGCTGCCGCCCGGACATTGGCTCGCGACCGAGCACGGCGCCCCGTTATTGCTGCCGGAGAGACAACGGTTACCGCCGCAGATGGCGGTGAAGGGACCGCCGCCGTCAGGATCCGGACAATCGGCGTTGGTGAAGCACGGCTCGGCGTTGAGGTTGTTGCACGTGTTGCAGAGGCACTTGTCGCCCGCCGAGCCGGTGCAATTCGGGCTCGACGTGGTCAACGTGCGTACCACCGTGCTCGTCTTGTTGCTCAGATCGATCGGGAGCGTCGCGATTCTCGCACCTTCGGACAGCGGGCAGTCGAGACTCGTGGTTCCGAAGTCGGGACGATTCGCGACCGTGCCGTTGCCGTCGCACGACAGGCCATTGCGCACGCCGCCGGCACAGGTGCCGCCGAGGACGCCGTCGTTGATGGCGCCGTCACCCACGCATTGCGGGCAGGGACTGTCGATCGCGAGACCATTGAACACCCTCGAGCTCAGGTGCGCGTTGTTGACGGCGTCACCGGATTCGATGTTCGCCGTGCCGCTGATCGCGGTGCTGAACTGGTTCGAGACGCAGGTCGTCACACCGCCGGCGGCGAGCGGCAGATTCGAGCCGAAGTAGAAGACGCACGCTCCGGGGGCGGGACGGCATTCACCACCGAGGCAACACGCCTGTCCGGCGTTGGCGCCGCCGACGCAGGTGCCGGCCGTGCAGGTGCCGGGCGATGCGCACGACGTCACCGCACAGGTGGCTTCCGGATTGCTGCCGCCCGAGCACTTGTTGGCAGCCGCCGTGCACGGAGTGTCGGTGCTGCAGCGGATCGCGGAGTCATTGCTACATCGGTGGTTGTCGATCTGGCCCGCACCCGCGAGCGGGTTCGCGATGGGTCCGTTGACCGTGCAGGTGCCGCACGGGCGGCTGCTGCCGGTACAGCCAGAGACCGCGACCGTCACCTCGCCGTTCGAGATGATCGGTGCGCGGTGCGAGATGCCCGACCAGCCGGTATCGAGCAAGCTCGCGGGGTCGTTGGCGTCGCCCGTGAACGTGACCTCCGTCGGGCAGGCGCACTGGCACGTCGGACTGCAGGTAAAGCTCGCCGACGTGTTGGAGGCATTTTGACACGAGGTCGCCGGGCCACCCGCCGGGTCGCAATCCTCGCCCGGATCGAGCACGCCGTTGCCGCAGAGCACGGGCGTCGCCGTGACCGTCGGGGTCGGCGTCTGCGTTTGCGTTGCCGTCACGGTCGCGATGGGCGTCGGCGTGACGGTACGGGTCGCGGTCGGCGTCGGCGTCCGCGTCGGCGTGGGAGTACGGGTCGCGGTGACCGTCACCGTCGGGGTCGGCGTCACCGTACGCGTCGCCGTCGGGGTCGGCGTGCGCGACGCGGTCGGCGTCGGCGTCCGGGTCGCGGTGACCGTCGGTGTCGCGGTGACCGTAGGCGTCGGCGTCGGCGGTACCGCGACGCACTCGCCGGGGTATGGCTGGAAGCCGGGGACCGCGAGCGGCACTTCGCAGTCGACCTTGAACTCGGTCACGCAGTCGACGCAGGCTATCAGGCTGGCGAGATCCGTGATCGGACCGCCACAAGCCGCACCGCCCGGTATCGTGACGGACGGGCAGTGGCTCGGAAAGCCGATCGTGAGGGGATTGAAGCCGCCGCACGCCTTGTTGATCGAGTCGATCTTCTTGGTCTCGGCCTTGTCGATCGCCGCCTGTGCCTTGCCGTCGCCGGGAACCGGACAGAGGTTGCCGTGCTTGCCTTTGTACCGGGCGTCCCAGCATTTCCCGAGCGCCTTCGTCTTCGACGCGAAGAACGCCGAGGTCGCCTTGCCGATCGCGATCTGACACTTGTTCAGGTCCTGCCCGGGAGACGACGGGTTCAGAGAACCGTAATAGAGGTTGACCGCCTGATCGATCGCGTTTTCGTTGATGCAGAAGAGGCAATCCGCGATGTCACCGCAGTCGTCGGAGATCGAGTTCGTACAGCCCGTGCCCTCGAAGTCCGGACACACCGCCGGCCACCCGATCGACGCGCGCGGATCGTTGTCTCCCGCGGTCGCGCAATTTTTGTCGGCGCCGCCGCACGATTTGTCGATGCCGGCACGGAGCTTCGTCTCCGCCTTCGCGATCGCGGCCGCCGCCTTCAATTCAGTGTGACAGTCGGTCGCGGGCGGGAACTTGCCCTTGAGCTTCGCCTCCTCGCACTTTTTCAAAGCTTTGATCTTGGCCTGGGCGAACTTTCCCGACTCTTTGAGGATGGAGCGCTGACATTTGATCGGATCCGCGTGCGCGCTCGTCGCGAAAGCGACGGCAACCGCGAGCGACACCATCCCGACGAGTAGCTTTCTGGCGGCGTACTGCATGGCTCGGTCCTCCTTCGGACGTTAGGGGAACGCCTACGGATGCGAGAGACGGCGGACTTCCGGCACCAGCCCTGGCTCTGCTTCAAAGCGCAACCGATTGTCAACGGAAAACGACCGACGCCGGGTCGCGAGGTGCGTCAAAAGTCTGCGCAGTGCGTCAGGCGGGGCGCTTCGTGCCGAGCCGTCGAAGCTCTGCCGCGTGCCGTCGTGCTTCCTTGGTGACCGTGATACCCGCGAGCATGCGCGCGAGCTCGTCGATGCGCTCCGCGTCCGATAGGCGCTCGGCGGAGCTCCGAGTACGCCCTTTCGTCGCCCGCTTGCGGACGACGAAATGATGATCGGCGCAGGCGGCGATCTGCGGCAAATGGGTAATGCAGATCACTTGGCGCTCGGCCGACAGCGCCGCGAGCTTCCGGCCGACGGTCTCCGCGACCGCGCCACCGATGCCCGCGTCGACCTCGTCGAAAAGAAGCGTCGGCACCTCGGTCGCGCCGGCGGTCGCCGCCTTGATCGCGAGCATGATCCGCGAGAGCTCGCCACCCGATGCCACCTTGGCGAGCGGGCGTACGGCCTCCCCCGGGCCGGCAGCGAAGAGCCAGCTCACCTGCTCGGCGCCCGTTGCCGACAGCTGGATTCCGTTCCGGACGTGGCGCGCCGCCGCCCCGGGCGTCGCACGGTGCGGCTCGAGCGCGAGCTCGAGCCGGGCGCTGCCGAGCGCGAGCTCACGCAACCCTCTGGTGATGCGCGCGGCGAGCGCGGGTGCACCCTCCCCGCGCGCCGCCGTCAACGCGTCGGCCGCGGCCCACGCCTCGCTCGTGGCCGCGTCGGCTGCCGCCATCAGCGACTCGGGGTCGGCCTCTCCGTCGCTGAGCTCGGCGAGCGCCTTCTCGATCGCGATCCGCCGCGCCGGTAGCTCTCCCGGCGGGCAGCCGTACTTCCGTGCCAGCCGCTGCAGGACCGCGATGCGCTCTTCGATCTGCTCGAGCCGGGCGGGATCCGCGTGAATCGCCCGGGCGCGCGTGCCGGCGCGAAGCGCGGCGTCCTCGATCACCGGGCGCACGTCCTCGAGGAGGGTCGCGACCGCGCCGAGCTCGGAATCGAGCGTCCGGAGCTCGCCGAGCCGCGTCGCCATGCGGGTCACCACGTCCAAGACGGCGCCGTCGCTCGCGTACAGCACGCTCTCGGCCTCCGCCGCAGCCTCGCGCAGACGCTCGGCGTGGCGCAGGATCTCGCGCTCGCGCTCGAGCTCCTCCGACTCGGCCTCGCGCGGCGCCACGCGGGCAAGCTCCTGCGATTGAAACGTCAGCAGCTCGCGACGGGCGGCGGTACCTGCAGCCCCCGCCCGACACACCGCCAGCCGCTCCTCGATCTCGACGAGCGCGCGATACCGCGACGTCATCGTGGCCGCGAGGCCGTCGAGCCCGGCTGCGGCGTCGAGGTGGAGGCGCGCGGTCTCGGGACGCAGCAACGTCTGGTGCTCGTGCTGCCCGTAGACGTGGACGAGGCGCTCGCCGATCTCGGCGAGACGCGTCGCCGTCACGAGGCGATCGTCGACGAACGCACGCTGCCGGCCGCTCGCGCCGACCACGCGCCGCACGGTCATCTCGTCGCCGTTACGCACGACGTCGTCGCCGAGCGCGGCGAGAGCGACTGCGACCGCAGGCCCGGCGAAGAGTGCCTCGATCTCCGCTTCCCTGGTACCGTCACGCACGAGATCGGCGCCCCCACGACCGCCGAGCACGAGGCCGATGGCGCGCATCAGCATCGTCTTTCCGGCGCCGGTCTCCCCGGTGATCACGTTGAATCCGGGCTCGAACGCGATCTCGAGATCTTCGATCACCGCCAGCGCCCGGACGCGCAGATCGGTCAGCATCGCCTCAGCGCTCGCCCCAATGGAGCTTGTCGCGCAGGACGCCGAGCACGCTGCGATCCACCGTACGCACGAGCGCAACGATGTGCGGAGAGCGCGCAACCTCGACCACGTCGCCGTCGCGGAGGGGAATGCCCTCCTGGCCGTCGAGGGTGAGAAACACCTCCTGGTCGGGCGCGCGCAGCTGCACGCGGACGACCGAGGTGTCCGCAAGCACGAGCGGACGCAGCGTCAGTGTGTGCGGGCAGATCGGCGCGAGCAGCATCACCGCCACGCCGGGACCGACGAGCGGCCCGCCCGCCGACAGCGAGTACGCCGTCGACCCGGTCGGCGTCGCCACGATGAGGCCGTCGGCCTTGTAGACGCAGAGATACTCGCCGTCGACGGAGGTGTGCAGGTCGATGATGCGGGCGAGCGCGCTCTTGTTGATCACGGCGTCGTTCAGAACTTGCGACGACGCGACCACGGCGCCGTCCCGCAGGACACGAACGGCGAGGGTCGTCCGCCGATCGAGCTGATAGTCCCCCGCGAACACCCGATCGAGCGCGGCGACGGCGTCTTGGGTGGAGACCTCGGTGAGAAATCCGAGCCCGCCGAGGTTCACGCCGAGCACGTGCAGCTCACGCGGACCCGCGAGACGACCGACGCCGAGCAGCGTCCCATCGCCGCCGAGCACCACGATCAGGTCGGCCGTGCGCACCATCGCCGCCGTATCGACCACCTGCACGCCGGGAAGCGCCGCGAGCTCCTGCTCCACGAGGACGCGGATGTCACGCCCCCGCAGATACGTCGCGAGCGTCGCAGCGAGCGTCGCGGCTTCGGCGCGTTGACGCTTGACGACCAATCCGACGGTCTTCGGGGTCTCCGGCATGCGCCCGGTTATGGTGGGGGGATGCCCAAATGGCAACCCGGTGGCGAACGCGCACCGCGCTTGTGGTACGGTCGCCGACGTGAAGCGACGCGAGCCGACCACCGACCTCTTCACGGCGCACGGCGAGCGCGAGCGGCGGCGGCGGGCGCCGCTCGCCGAACGCATGCGGCCCGCATCCCTCGACGAGCTCGTCGGTCAGGCGCACCTGCTCGGGCCGGGTCGCATCGTGCGCGAGATGATCGAGAGCGGCCGCCTCCATTCGCTCATCCTGTGGGGGCCGCCGGGAACCGGAAAGACCACGCTCGCGCACGTGCTGGCGCAGGCCGCGCAGGCCGAGTTCGTCGCCTTCTCGGCGGTGCTCTCGGGCGTGAAGGAGCTCCGCGAGATCGTGGCCGCCGCCGCCGACCGCCAGCGTCTACACGGCCGCGCGACGATCCTCTTCGTCGACGAGATCCACCGCTTCAACAAGGCGCAGCAGGATGCGTTCCTCCCGCACGTCGAGGACGGCACGATCGTGCTGCTCGGCGCGACGACGGAGAACCCGTCCTTCGAGGTCATCGCGCCGCTCCTGTCGCGAACGCGGGTGCTCGTCCTCGAGCCGCTCGACGACGACGCCATCGGCACGCTACTCGACCGCGCCCTCGCCGACCCCGACCGCGGGCTCGGCGGCCGCGGCCTCTCCCTTGCCGACGATGCACGTCGCTTTCTCGCGGAGCGGTCGCACGGCGACGCGCGCATCGCGCTCGGCGCGCTCGAGCTCGCCGCGAGCTTGGCCCAACAGCGTGGCGTCGGCACGCTCGACCTCGCGCTCGTCGAGGAGTCGTTGCAGCAAAAGGCGCTGCGCTACGACAAGGGCGGCGACGAGCACTACAACGTCGTCTCCGCGTTCATCAAAAGCATGCGCGCGAGCGACCCCGACGCGGCCGTCTACTGGATGATGCGGATGCTCGAGGCCGGCGAAGACCCGCTCTTCGTCGCCCGGCGGATGATCATCTTCGCGGCCGAAGACGTCGGCAATGCGGATCCGCGGGCGCTGCAGGTGGCGGTCGCGGCGAAGGACGCCTACCATTTCCTAGGGCACCCCGAGGGACGCATTCCGCTCGCGCAAGCCGCCACGTATCTGGCGTCGGCACCGAAATCCAACGCCTCGTATCGCGCCATGACCGCCGCCGCGGAGGCCGTGGCGCGGCACGGCGCGCTCCCCGTGCCGCTGGCGCTCCGCAATGCACCCACGCCGCTCATGAAGGGGCTGGGCTACGGCAGCGACTATCGCTACCCCCACGACTACGCAGGCGGCGTGGTCGCGCAGCAGTGTCTCCCCGACCGGCTCGTGGACGCGCGCTTCTACGAGCCGACCGATCGCGGCGACGAGGCCGCCATCCGCGCCCGCCTCGCCGCAGCGCGCAGCACCAAGCGCGAGCCGTCGGGCTGACCCGCCGCGGTCAGTGGATGTAGCCGAGGTTCTTGAGCGCGTCGCGCGTCCTGTCGTCGACGGCGCGCGCGGGTCCGGTGCCCTGCGAGCGCGGCAACGTCGACAAGTAGGCGTGCATGGTCCGCTCGAGCGACGCGGCGCGGTCGGGCTCGGCCGCGATTAGGTTGTGCTCCTCGTGCGGATCCGCCGCGAGATCGTAGAGCTCGGATGCGCCTCTGCTGTTCCACATGAACTTCCAGTCGCCGTCGAAGATCGCGATCCAGTCGCCGCGTGGATAGAGCGCGGCGAGCGTGTAGCTCTCCGCCATCAGCGGCCGACCGAGATGGGGGGGAACGCCGCCCTGAATGCCCGGGGGCCGCGGCACGCCGAGGCGATCGAGGACGAGCGGCATCACGTCCGTCAGCTGGATCCGATCCGATCGCTGCCCGATCCCACCGTCGCCCCGGGGAGGCTTGCTCACGAACGGGACGTGCAGAACCTCCTGATACGGCGCGGTGCCGTGTCCCTGGAGGCCATGCTCACCGAAGAGCTCACCGTGGTCGGCGGTCACGATGATCCAGGTCCGATCGTAGAGCCCGCGGCGTCGAAGCGTCGCGAGGACCTCCCCGAGGTGTTGGTCCGCATAGCGAATCTCGCCGTCGTAGAGCGCGAGCGTCTGCTCGGGAGACGGCCGTGCGCCGGGCGCGAGCGGCGCGGGCAGAAACGCGTCGGCGAACCCCGGAGGCGGCGTCAGCGGCGCATGGGCGTCGAAGTAGTTGAGGAAGAGGAAGAAGGGCTCCGCGACGGTCTCGAGCCACGGCACGGCACGCGCGTTCACGTCGGCCGCGATGCGGCCGCTGACGCTGTCGATGCCGTCGTCGTCCCACGACTCGAAGCCGGTCCCGAGGCCGAAGATCGCCTTCAACCACGGACCGCCGGCCACGCCCCCGGTGCGGTACCCGGCCTGCCGGAGGATGCCCGCGAGCGTCGTCTCCGTCGGGGCGACACCACGCACGCGATACGCGCTCAGGCCGGGACGATTCGGGATCACGCTCGTGAGCACGAGGTCGCCCGTCGTATCGTAGCGGGCACCGTGGCTCGTCGGACACTTGCCGGTGAAGAGCGAAGCGTGCGAGGGCAGCGTCCACGTGGCCGGGGCGATCGCGCGCGTGAACACCGTCGACTCACCCGCGAGCGCGTCGAGATGCGGGCTCGTGGCGCGCGCATAGCCGTAACAACCGAGGTGATCCGCGCGCGTCGTGTCGAGCGTCACGAGCAGCAGGCTCGGACGATCGACGCGCCGCCAGCGACACGCGCTGGCGAACGAGGACATTCCCGCCATCGCACCGAGGCCGAGCCCGCTCGCGAGCATGCGCCGTCGCGTCCACGGCGACGTCACCGAGGTTCTCGTGGTCGTGGTTTCTTGTCGGTCGCCGTCGCCGCGTGGTATGGCCGCCACGATCGCGCGTGCCGCGGACCTCGTGCCTCGATCGCGTCGGTCACCGAACGAGGGTAACAAGTCGGAGCGATCTCGCAAACAACCCGATCAGCATGAGCGGCCGACGGGTTGGTGGCGTGTGTTCGGCGTCGCCCTCCTCGCGGGCGTGCTCACGATCGCCGTGTTCCACCCGGCGATGCACGGCGACTTCGTCTGGGACGACGGTGGGCTGATCACCAAGCGCCACGACACCCTCGACGAGTGGTCCGACATCCCGGCCGCCTTCGGACGGGCCGCCACCGCCGGCGAAGGTGTCGCCTACTATCGCCCGATCATGATCGCGACCTTCGTCGTCGACGCGCAGCTCTTCGGGCTCGACGCCCCGACGTTCCACCGCACCAACGTGATCCTCCACGGCGTGAACGTCGCGCTGATCGTGCTCGTCCTGGTCGCCTACGGCTGCGGGCTCTGGCCGGCCGCCGTCGCCGCGCTCGCGTTCGGCCTCCATCCACTGCAATGCCAAGCGGTCGCGTTGATTCTCGGGCGGAACGACGTCTTGTTGATTCCGCCCGTCGCCGCGATGCTGCTCGCCGACGAAGTGGTACGACGGCGCGGCCGGCCCCGGCTCGCCGACGCGCTCGTCGCGATCGGATTCGCCGCCACCCTGTGGACCAAGGAAACCGGGATCGTCGCGCCCGCCTTCCTCGTCGTGCTCGATCTCTGCTGGCGGCGGAAGCCCGTCGCCTCGTTGCGCGAGCGACTGCCGCTCGGGATCGCCCTCGCCGTCGTCCTCGCCCTCTATTTCGGGGCGCGCCTCGCGGTCATCGGCGCCCTCATGGACAACGGCCGCTACGGCTACGTCGCCCTCGTCGACCGGCCGGCGCTCGCGACCGCGATTTTGGGCTACTACGTCCGCCACGTGCTGCTCCCCTGGGGATCGGCGCCCGCCCCGTACCACCCGGGCCTGGTCGATCCGACGCGTCCGGACCTCTGGATCGCGGCAGGGTTCGTACTCGTCTATCTCGCCACCGTCGTCGTGACGCTTCGACGGGCGCCACGGATCGCGTGCGGCCTCCTCATTTTCGGCGGCGCGCTCGTACCCGTCCTCGCCCTCGCCGCGCAGATGAAGGTGTTGATCCTCGACCACCGCACGTATCTTCCGCTGCTCGGCCTCGCGTTCGCGATCGCCGGGAGCGGACGCGTCGTCACGTCGATGCCCGGACGCGCGCTCGCCGTCGCGATCCTCGTGATCTTCGCGACGCTCACCCACCGCCGCCTGCCCTCCTACGCCGACAGCCTGTCGCTCTGGTCGCTCGCCGTCGACGCCGCCCCCTCGTCGGACTATGCGCACAACAATCTCGGAGCGACGCTCATGGACGCGGATCGCTTTCCGGAGGCGGTCGAGCAATTCCGTGAAGCGCTGCAGCTGAACCCCGGATACGACGTGGCGCGGCTGAACCTCGCGGGGTGCCTCGACTACCTCGGGCAGCACGCCGAGGCGCTGCGGGAGTTCGAGACGCTGGTCGAGCGACGGCCGCAAGACACCAACCTAATGAATCGCCTCGCGCAGCTACGGATGCGCGCCGGCGACCTCGCGGGTGCCCGCGCGCTCTGGGAACGCGCCGTCGAGCTCAAGCCCACCGACCCGGGTCTCGTGCGCAATCTCGCCGGCGTCCTCGAGCGGCAGCAGTCGTTCGCGGCCGCCGTGCCGCTCCGGCGGCGAATGACCGAGCTCCAGCCGACCAACGGCGCAAACTGGGCGGCCCTCGCCCGATCGTTGAACGGCCTCGGGCAGTCCGTCGAAGCCGCGCAAGCTTACGAGCGCGCCTTGGCAATCGGACCCGAAACCGGCGGACTGCGGATCGAATACGCGCAGACGCTCTGGCAGATCGGCCGCTGGAACGACGCCGCCATCCAGGTGCGCCGCGCACGCGAGCTGGGCGTCGTCGACCCGCAGCTCGTACAGCGATTGAACGAAGCCGGCGTCCTCGACGCTCCGTGACCGACCGTCAGCGCAGGTAACCGAGGCTTCGCAAGCGCTCCTCTTGCTCGGGCGTGAGCGTCACCGCCTCCCCCGACGCCGCATGCGCTCCACGGAAGCGGTCCAGCCAGACGCGCATGTCCGCCACCACGTCGGGGTGCGTGGCGGCAATGTCGTGCTGCTCGTGCGGGTCGGCGTCGAGATCGAAGAGCGCCAACGTTCCGCGCAACCGGTCGAAATGCAGCGTGTGTCGACGATGACGGACCGCGCGGAGCACGTCCGGGACCTGGTTGTTGTGATCGGCCTCGCTCGACAGGTAGCGAGCCCCGAGCTCCAGGCCACCACCGCGCCAGGTCGGGGCGAGATCGGCGCCGTCGAGGCCGGGGGGCACCGGGGCTCCAATGGCGGCGAGAATGGTGGGCATCACGTCGACGAGCGACGCGGTCGCCTTCACGTGCACACCGCGCGGCACGCCGGGCCCGCGCACGATCAACGGCACGCGCACCAGCTCTTGATACTGCGTCCGTCCGTGCAGCACGCCGCCATGCTCGAGAAACTCCTCGCCGTGGTCGGCCACCACGACGACCATGAGCCCGGGGTCGTCACCGAGACCCGCGAGGAGGCGCGCGAGCTCGTCGTCCATCTGCCGGATGCCGGCGTCGTAGAGATCCACGAGATGTCGGACGTCGTCCGGCCCGAGCTGCATCCCGCTCCTCCGCAACCCGAGCAGCTGCGCGGTCGAGCCGTCGATCGTTCCTGCGTAGGGCCGCACGAAGCGCGACTCGTACTCGGGAAGCGACGCGTAGTCACTGTGGACGTCGTAGTAGTGGACGAAGAGAAACCACCGGCGACCCGCGAGCTCCTTCGCCCACGCCAGCGCTTGCTCGGTGACGTCACGCGAGGGTGCCCGCTGCGTGACCGTCTCGACGACGTAGCGAAATCGCTGGAAACCGCGGTTCAATCCGAACGTCTCGCTGAGGTAGTTCGAATTGACGACCGCCGCCGTCGCGAAGCCGTTGGCCGCGCACTGCGCGGCGAGCGTCGTGACGGCGTCCGAGAGCCGCGCCCCGGACGTCGCGAGCCCGTGTCGGCTCGGATACACGCCGGTGAAGAGCGAGGCATGCGACGGCAACGTCCATGGGGCAGCCGACGTCACGTCTTCGAAGACGACCCCGCCTTTCGCGAAGTCGTCCAGACGCGGCGAGGTCGGCCGGTCGTACCCGTAGCTGCCGAGATGATCCGGACGGAGGGTATCGATGGAGACGAGGAGCACGCGCTCGGGTCTCGGGGGCGGCGCGTCCGCATGACACCCCGCCGCCGCGCCGACGGCGAGCCCGATCGCCAGCCACCGCCGCCACCCTCGCACCACGTCGAGCCTCACGTGTAGTGCACGGCCGTCAACACGAGTCCGTGCGGCGGCGCAGTTTGGCCGGCGCGCGCGCGCGCGCGGGACGCGAGCACGCAGGCGACGTCGTCCGCGCGACGATGCCCAACGCCGACCTCGACCAACGTCCCAACGATGGCCCGTACCATGTGCTTCAGGAACGCGTTCGCCTCGACGCGGTAGACGCAGAGGCCCTCGGCCTCCGTGAACCCGCTGTGCGCCACGCGCCGGACGGCGTGCTCCGCGTCGCAATCGGAGGCGCGAAAGGCCGAGAAATCGTGCTCCCCGACGAGCGCCGCCGCCGCGAAGCGCATCGCGCCGACGTCGAGTGGACGCGGCACGTGCCACGTGAAGCGATGCCAGAACGCCGACCGCCAGGGCTGCATCCAAATACGGTATTCGTACACGCGCGCGGTCGCATGGCGGCGGGGGTCGAACGCGTCGGGAACGCCGGCGACCTCGCGCACGGACACATCGGGGGGCGTGAGGGCATTCAGCGATTTTCGGATCTCACGCGGATCGATCGCGAGCTCGGTGCGAAACGTCGCCACCTGCCCCAGCGCGTGCACGCCCGCATCCGTCCGCCCGGACGCGGAGACCCGCACGGGATGGCGCAGGACGGTCGCGAGCGCCGTCTCGAGCACGCCTTGAACCGTACGCGCGTCGGGTTGCAGCTGCCACCCGTGATAGTCGGTGCCGTCGTACTCGAGGAGGATGCGGTACTGAGCCATGCGAGCTCGGACGGCCGCCGCCGGCGACCGGGTCGTCAGGAACGCAGCACGATCTCGGCGATCTGCACGGCGTTCAAGGCCGCTCCCTTCCGGACGTTGTCGGCCGCGACCCAGAGTTGCAGGCCACGAGGATGCGACGGATCGTTGCGTACGCGTCCGACGTAGACGGCGTCCGTGCCCCCGACGTCGGCCGCCGTCGGATAGGGCATCTCGTCGCCGAGCTCGCAGAGGACGACCCCGGGAGCTTCGCGCAGGAGCTGACGGGCATCTTCGGCATCGAGCGGTTGCTCCAGCTCGACCGTCAGCGCGACGCTGTGCCCGTAGAACGTCGGCACACGGACGCAGGTGACGGCGATCGGAAGGGTTTCGAGGTGGAGCACCTTGCGGGTCTCGGCGATGACCTTGGCCTCCTCCTTCGTCGTACCGTCCTCCAGGAACGCGTCGACCTGCGGGATGCAATTGAACGCGATCCGCCGCGGAAATGGCGACGGCTCACCCCGCTCGTCCGGGGCACGCATGTTGAGGAGGTTGATCGTCTCGCGCGAGAGCGCGTCGATCCCGCGCTTCCCCCCGCCCGACACCGCCTGGTAGCTCGCGGCGACGATGCGCTCGAGACCGACCGCGTCGGCGATCGGCTTCAACGCCACGACGATCGGAATGGTGGTGCAGTTCGGGCTGGCGACGATGCCGAGATGGCGCTCGTCCAGGTCAGCGGCGTTC
Source organism: uncultured delta proteobacterium (assembly GCA_963774015.1). Lineage (GTDB taxonomy): Bacteria > Desulfobacterota > Binatia > UTPRO1 > UTPRO1 > UTPRO1. Next base: position 385,885 of record CAVZDH010000007.1, on the reverse strand, counting down.
ACCTCCGGCACGACGAGCGGAACGTCGGGATGCATCCGGAAATGGCTGCTCTTGTCGATGACGACGGCACCGGCGTCGACCGCGCGCGGCGCCCATTCGGCGCTGACGGCGCCGCCGGCGCAAAAGAAAGCGACATCGACGCCCTCGAATCCGGCGACGTCGAGCTCCTCCACGCGCACCTCCCCGCCGCGCCACTCGAGCAGCTCGCCCGCCGTCCGCGCCGACGCGAACGGTCGCACCTCCCCGACCGGAAAGAGCCGCTCGTCGAGCATCCGCAGCACTTCCGACCCGACGGCACCCGTCGCACCGACGACCGCGACGGTGAGCGCGCGTTCCGTCATGGCTAGTCTTCGACGACCCGGTTCAGGGGAACGCCCTCCCGGGTATCGGGATGCGCCGTGCTCGCGATCATGCCGGTGCGCCGCGCGTACTCGAAGAGCCCGCCCGCATCGATCACCGGCCGTGCGTCCCCGAGCGACGTCAGCGACATCACGGCGCCGGTGCGGAGATTGGTGATCGTGCTCGCGTCGAGATCGATCTCGGCCTCGTCGCCGATCACGAACTCCTGCGTGAGACGCACCGGCGTCTCCAGCGGATAGAGCTCGCCCGTCGCGACGCAATTCCGGAAGAAGATGCGCGCGTACGACTCCGCGACGACGGCCTGTCCGCCGGCCGCGCCGATCGCGATCGGCGCATGCTCCCGCGACGAGCCGCAACCGAAGTTTCGCCCGGCGACGATGATCGCATAGGGCGTTTTCGTCGCCCCCGACGGAACGAACGCCGGGGCGTCGAGCACGCCGCAGAGCGCATAGCTGCCGAGCTTCTCGTACTCCTCCGGGATGGTCGGCACGAGATTCAGGTATTGGGCGGGGATGATCTGATCCGTATCGATGTTGTCGCCGAGCACGTAGACCTTGCCGCGGATCCTGGGGGCGCTCACGACAGGAACTCCCGCGGATCGGTGATGTGACCGCGGATCGCCGAGGCCGCGACGGTGTACGGCGACGCCAAGTACACTTGGCCCTCTTTCGCGCCCATGCGCCCCGGGAAGTTGCGGTTGGTGGTGGAGATGCACACCTCCGGTCCGTTGATGCGCCCGAACGTATCCGCCGGCCCGCCGAGACAGGCGGCGCAGGACGCGTCCATGGAGATCGTGCAGCCGGCGTCCTCGAAGATCGAGAGCAGCGTCTTGCCGTCGAGCGTCTCGGTGCGGATACCCTGCGAGATCTCGGTGGTCGCCGGAACGAGGAAGGTCTTCACGGCGACCTTCTGCCCGCGCATGACCTGGGCCGCGCTCACGAAGTCGGTCAGCTTTCCGCCCGTACACGAGCCGATGTAGGCGCGCGTGAGCTTCACGTCTTTCAGCTCCCGCGCCTTCGCACGCTTGTCCGGTGAGTGGGGCTTCGCAACCGTCGGTTCGATCGTGCGGGCGTCCCAGCGCTTCGCATAGACGTGCTCCGCGTCGACGTCCGGCTTCACCGGCTCGAAGTCCTTGCCGGTGCGCGCACGAACGTAGTCGAACGTGACGTCATCGGCCTCGACGATCCCGTTCTTGCCACCGCCCTCGATGACCATGTTGCAGAGGGTCATGCGTTCCTCCATCGAGAGACGCTGGATCGCTTCTCCGCCGAACTCCATCGCCTTGTAGGTACCGCCGTCGACCCCGATCTCGCCGATCAGGTGCAGAATCACGTCCTTCGCCATGAGATAGGATGGGAACTCGCCGTCGAAGACGAACCGCATCGTCGGCGGCACCTTCACGAGCAGCTTCCCGGTCCCGAGGATGAACGCCGCGTCGGTATTGCCGATACCTGTTGCAAACTGGTTGAACGCACCGGCCGTGCACGTGTGGGAGTCGGTACCGAAGAGCACCTCACCCGGGCGGCAATGCCCCTCCTGCGCGAGCGCAATGTGGCAGACGCCTTTGTAGCGTTCCGTTCCGACGTCATAGTAGTGCGGCAGGCCCTGCTCCTGCACGAACTGGCGCAGGGTGTCGACGTTTCGATGACACTTGTCGTCGGCCGTGAAGATGTAGTGATCGGGAATGATCACGACCTTGTCGCGATCCCACACCTTCGCATTCGGCACCGAACTCGCGCTTGAAGATTCCGATCGTACCAGGACCGCAGACGTCGTGCGTCATCAGCGTGTCGACGTTCGCCCATACGTTCTCGCCCGGACGCACCCCGGCCTTGCCGGATGCCCGCGCCAGGATCTTCTCGGTCATCGTCATTCCCATTGCGTCTGCTTCCTTTCTACGGACCGGTCACGCGCGCACGCTCGGTGTAGCGCTTGCGGTATTCCAGCTTGTTCAAGGCGTTCAGGAACGCGAGCGCGCTCGCCATGATGATGTCGGTATGCGCGCCTTGCCCCGTCGAGGTGAGACTCCCGTCGCGGACGAGACACGACACCTCGCCTTGCGCATCTGTACCGCCGGTGATCGCCTTCACGGCGTAGCGCTCGAGCTTGCAGGTCGTGCCCGTCGCGGTCGCGATCGCCCGATAGCAAGCATCGACCACGCCATCCCCCGTCGCCTGCGCCACGCGCTCGACGCCGTCGATGCGCAGCGTGAGATCGGCGCTCGGGACGCCGTCGGTCGACGACGTGACCATGAGCCCGGCGAGCTCGTAGCGGTCGGGCACCCGGACGGCCTCCTGCGCGACGATCGCCATCAGGTCCTCGTCGTAGACGTTCTTCTTCTTGTCCCCCAAGGCCTTGAAGCGCTCGAACGCCTTGTTCATGTCGATGTCCTGGGCGGCGATGCCGAGCTCCTGCAAGCGATCGAGAAAGGCGTGGCGCCCGGAGTGCTTGCCGAGCACGAGCCGGTTCGAGCCGACGCCGACCGTCTCCGGACGCATGATCTCGTACGTGATCTTGTTCTTCAGGACGCCGTCCTGGTGGATCCCGGCTTCGTGGGCGAAGGCGTTGTCACCGACGATCGGCTTGTTGATCGGAATCGGAATGCCGGTGATCTGCGACACGAGGCGGCTGGCCGCATAGATCTGCTCGGTGACGATGCCGGTCTCGAGCCCGAAGAAGTCCTTGCGGGTGCGGAGCGCCATGACGATCTCGTCCATCGAGGCATTGCCCGCCCGCTCCCCGAGCCCGTTCACGGTGCATTCGACCTGACGCGCGCCCGCCTCGACCGCCGCGAGAGAATTGGCCACGGCCATGCCGAGATCGTTGTGGCAGTGGGCGCTCCAGCGCACGGTCGCGCCGCCGGGCGTCGCCGCGATGAGGTGCCGGAAGAGCGCGCTCGTCTGATGCGGAAGCGCATAACCGGTCGTGTCCGGGACGTTGAGCGTCACGGCGCCGGCGCGGATCACCTCGGCGAACACGGTCACGAGGTAGTCGCGGTCGCTCCGCGACGCATCCTCGGCGGAAAATTCGATGTAGTCGAGCTGCTTCTTCGCAAATCCGATCGCCCATCCGGCGGCATCGACGACCTCTTGCCGGCTCATCATGAGCTTGTGCTGCAGGTGGATGTCGGAGGTCGCGATGAAGATGTGGATGCCTGGATGCTTCGCCTTGTCGACGGCGCGGATCGCGCGTTCGATGTCGGCTTCTTTGGTGCGTGAGAGACTCAAGACGATGGGATCGGCAACCGCTTCGGCCACACGACGCACGGAATCGTAGTCGCCTTCCGAGGACGCGGCAAAGCCGGCCTCGATGACGTCCACGTTCAGCTGCTCGAGTTGACGGGCGATCGCGACCTTCTCCTCGACGTTCATGGAGGCGCCGGGCGACTGCTCGCCGTCGCGCAACGTCGTATCGAAGATCTGCACGTGATTGGTTTCGTTCGCTTGCATCGCCTCTCTCATTCGCCGTACCGCCCCGAAAACGAAAACTCCCGCGTGGCCTGCCTACGCCAGCGGGAGCTTCATCACGCGGTCGGCGGTGTCACGTGCTTTATCGCAAGTTTCCCACTTTCGCGACCGGGTGCTCCGCACGGGTCCGACGGGCTTTGGGCCGACCCAGCACCCACGTGACCGGACCGGACAACGCGTACAGCATGAACGCGGTGAAGAGGAATATCTGCGGCTCCGCGATCACGAACTTCAGTCCGACGATGAGCGCCACCAGGATCCAGAGCGGCTGCCGGGGATTCAGACGGATGTTCTTGAAGCTATTGTAGCTGACGTTGCTGACCATCAGGGCCGCGAGGCCGTAAATCACCACGAGCAAGATGATGTGCTTGTGCGTGGCCCCTTCGCCGCCGAAGAAGTAATACAGCAATACCGTCGAGGCAACGGTGTCGGCGGCCGCAGGGATCGGAAGCCCGGTGAAGTGTTTTTTCGCGCCGAGATCGGCCTGCACGTTGAACCGGGCGAGCCGCAAAGCCCCGCACGCCACGTAGAGCGACGCAGCGAGCCAGCCCCAATTGCCCCAGGGCTCGAGCGCCCACTTGTAGACCAGGATGCCGGGGGCCACTCCGAACGCCACCAGGTCGGACAAGGAGTCGTATTCGATACCGAACCGGCTGGTGGACTTCGTCAGGCGCGCGATGCGGCCATCGAGTCCGTCGAACACGTGCGCGACGAGGATGCACACCGCCGCGATCTGGTAGGAGCCGTCGATCGTCGCGATGATCGAATAGAAGCCCGCGAAGAGACCGCACGTCGTGATGAGATTCGGCAAGAGATACACGCCGCGATGCAACGGCTCGTCGCTCTGCCGCTCGCGTCGAGGGTGGATGAGTCGCATCTCCGAGCTCATGGGTACGATCCCATGATGGTTTCTCCCGCCGTCGTCCGATCACCGACCGCCACGCGCAACTTGACCACCTCCGGAACGTAAAGGTCAAGCCGGGATCCAAACATGATCATCCCGTAGCGGTCGCCCCTCGCCACCTGGTCTCCGGCCGCGATCTTGCAGACGATTCGGCGCGCCAGCTGACCGGCGATCTGCACGAAAAGGATGCGCTCCCCGCGGCGGTCCTCGACGACGACGGCGTTCCGCTCGTTCATCTCGGACGCCTTGTCGAGGAACGCGGCATGGAACTGCCCCGGAAAGTGTTGCACGTGCCGCACCACCCCATCGACCGGAATGCGATTCACGTGGACGTTCAACGGCGACATGAAAATGCTGATCCGCCGACACGGACGCTCGAGGAACCGATCCTCGCGGATGACGTCGGTGATCGCGACGATCCTTCCGTCGGCCGGCGCGGTGATGATCTGCTCACCCGCAGGCGTCACGCGATCGGGATCCCGAAAGAAATTCACGACGAGGCCGGCGAACACGACGAGCGGCCACGCGACCCAGCTCGGCGCCGAGGCAAGCGCGAGCACCGCGATCGCGAGCGCGAGCGCGACGTAGGTATGCCCCTCGCGAGCGAGTCTCATGCGCGAGCGCCGACGCCCGCCGTCAGTTCTTCGTCTTGTCGACGAGCCGGTTCGACCCGAGCCACGGCATGAGCGCGCGCAGGCTCGCGCCCACCTTCTCGATCGGGTGATGCTCGGCTTCCTTCCGGAGCTCGCGGAAGTGCGGTTGGCCGCACTTGTGCTCGGTGATCCACTCGTCGGCGAACTTGCCGCTCTGGATCTCGGAGAGAATCTGCTTCATCGCCGCCCGCGCCTCGCTCCCGACGACCCGCTTGCCGCGCGTCATGTCACCGTATTCTGCGGTGTTGCTGATCGAGTAGCGCATGTTCGCGATGCCGCCCTCGTAGATGAGGTCGACGATGAGCTTCACCTCGTGCAGGCACTCGAAGTACGCCATTTCTGGTGCATACCCGGCCTCGACCAACGTCTCGTAGCCGGCGCGAATGAGCTCGGTGAGACCGCCGCACAGAACGGCCTGCTCGCCGAACAGATCGGTCTCGGTCTCCTCGCGAAAGGTCGTCTCGATGATGGCGGCACGCGCACCGCCGATCGCCTTCCCGTACGCGAGGCCGAGCTGCGTCGTGTCGCCGCTCGGATCCTGGTGCACCGCGAGCAGGCACGGCACGCCGCGCCCGCGTTCGTACTCGCTCCGCACGAGATGACCGGGACCCTTGGGCGCGATCATGAAAACGTTGACGTCCTTCGGCGGCACGATCTTCTTGAAATGGATGTTGAAGCCGTGGCCGAACGCCAGATACTTGCCGGCCTTCATCCCGGGCGCGATCTCGGCCTCGTACATCTCGCCGGCGAGCTCGTCGGGAACGAGAATCATCACGACGTCGCCCCACGCCGCGGCTTCCGCCGTCGGCATCACCTTGAGGCCCGCACCTTCGGCCTTCTTCCACGACGCGCTGTCGCGCCGCAGGCCGACCACGACGTCGATGCCGCTGTCCCGCAGGTTCAGCGCATGCGCGTGGCCCTGGCTGCCGTAGCCGATGACGGCGACTTTCTTGCCCTTGAGCTTGCCGAGATCGGCATCTTTTTCGGTGAAGACGTTCACGCGACCTTCTCCTTTTCGTCATCGATGGATCCCGCGAGAGTCCGGGTGCCTCGCCACATCGCGACGCGACCCGTACGCACGATCTCGGTGATCCCGAGGGGCTTCAACAGCTCGATGATGGCAGCGATCTTTTCCTGTTGACCGGTCACTTCGACGACGTGCGAGCACGGAGCGACGTCGATGATCTTACCGCGAAAGATGTCGACGATGTTCATCAGCTCACCGCGCGTGCGCTCGTCGGCCTTGACTTTGATCAGCACGAGCTCGCGTTCGATGTGCGGACCGTCCTTGAAATCCGAGACCCGAATGACGGGCACGAGCTTGTTCAGCTGCTTGGTGATCTGCTCGAGCACGGTGTCGTCACCCGCCGTGACGAGCGTGATGCAGGACACCGTCGGATCCATGGTTTCGGCGACCGCGAGGCTTTCGATGTTGAAGCCGCGCCCGCTGAACATGCCCGCGACGCGCGCGAGGACGCCGAACTCGTTCTCGACCAAGACCGAAATGGTGTGTCGCATGGCTCGCCTCGTCCTGCGCTTCAGGGAGACGCAGGGTGCCTCGGCAGGCACGGGGTTGTCGCGCGTTCTGCGAATCTCGCGCGCCCGATGGGGCGACGCGATCTCGGAGCTCAGCGGTACTTGTTGAGAATCTCCATCATGCGGTCTTTGCCCGCGAGCTTCACCTTTTGGAGCCGCTTTCGCTCGACCTCTTCGTCTTGGTTGAGGAAGCCCTTGTGGTTGAACTGCGCGAGGCGTTTTTCGAGCTGTACGTGCTCGTCGTAGAAGCGCTTGAGATCCGGCTCTCGATCGACCAGGGAGAGGATGAGCTGCTCGTCCTTAGCCTCCATGGGAGACTCCTTTCAGCGCACGACCACGGGGTGGGCAACTACTGAAAAACATTGAGCTTTGGCTTCTAATACACGATCGGAACCTTGTCAACGAAGACGCGCGCCTCACTATCGACCGACGGTGCCGCGAGACTCTGGTTGAGCTCGGCTTCGGGCGGCCGGACGTAGCGCGGCGCAAGCGTGGCGAGCTCGTCGCCGATCGGCGATCGCGCCAGACGGAGCGCCGCGAGCACGGCAACCGCACTCGCGCTCGGCGGATGGGTAGCCGACGGCAGCAATCGCGCTCGGTCACCGACGATACGGCGGAACACGTCGCCGTACGCCTCGACCGCGTCGCCGATGAACGCGCACGGCGGAGCCACCAAGGCCGCGAGACGGTCCGCCGCCGATCGCGCAGGGCTCGCCCGCGCCGCCAGATTCGCATCCCGTCACGCTCGTAGAGCGCCGCATACACCTCGCGCTTGCGGGCGTCGAGTGCGGCACAGATCCGGCTCTCGGTCGACGGCGCCGCCAGCGCCAGCGCGTCCAAGGTCGGAATGCCGACCAGACGGTGGCCGCCCGCGAAGGCCAGTCCCTTGGCGAAGCTGAGAGCGATGCGGAGCCCCGTAAACGAACCAGGGCCGATCGTGACCGCGATGGCGTCGTCCGCTGCGAGCCGCCACCGTCGTCGTCGAGCACTTCCTGCACCAGCCGCGGCAGCGTGCCGGCGTGGTTCGACGATGACGCGCTCCGCCCGCTCCGCGGCAACGACGCCGTCGCGCACGAGCGGCGACACTGCATCGCCACGTCGCCGTATCGATCGCGAGAATCCGCATGACGTCAGCGCCGGCGACGAGTCCGCGCGCCGGCGCGCGTCAGCCAGCGATTCACCCGGCGACGATGCGGGAAATGTCGTTGTAGAAAACGAACACCATGAGCGCGAGGAGCAGGAACAACCCGACCTGCTGCGCCATCTCGCGTTGACGGAGCGCAAGCGGTCGGCCGCGCACGGCCTCGAAAGCGAAGAACAGCAGATGGCCACCGTCGAGCACGGGAATCGGCAGTAGGTTCAAGACCCCCAGGTTCACGCTGATGAGTCCGAGGAACCGGATCAGGTAGTCCATGCCGCGCTCGGCCTGTTGCCCTGCGGCTTGCACGATGAGGATCGGACCTCCGAGATCGCGTGCGGACACCGAGCCTTCGAAGATCTTCACGACGCTCAAGAGCGTCATCTTCACCCAAAAGTACGTCTCGTAGATCCCGAGGCCGATCGCTTTGACGGGCGAGACCGGAGCGACCTCGACGAAGCGCTCGATGCCGATGAGGTAGGCCTTGCCCGTCTCCTCCCCGAACATGCTCTTCTCGGGACGCTCCTCCGGGACCGCGGTCAACGTCTCGGCCGTTCCGTCGTCGCGCCGCACCTCGAGGGAGAGGCGTGCTCCGCCGCTCGCGCGCACGGCTTGCGACAGCGCGTCCCAACTGACGATCGGCTTGCCGTCGATCGCCGTCACCGTATCGCCACGCTTGAGCCCGGCCTTCTGCGCCGCCATGCCTTCCATGACGCCGCCGATCTTCGGCGCGTCCGTCGGCGTTCCCGCACCGTAAAGCGCGAAGACGAGCGAGAAGGCGACCGACGCGGTGACGAGATTCATGAGTGGCCCGGCGACGACGATCGCAGCGCGCTTCGGCAACGGCTGCTGCGAGAAGGCGCTGGCGGCATCGGCGCTCGGCACCTCGTCCTCGGGGTCGTCGCCGAGCATCTTCACGTAGCCGCCGAGCGGGACGGCACTCACCGCGTACTCCGTCACGCCCCGTCGCCACGCGAAGAGGCGCGGCCCGAAACCGAGCGAGAAGCGCAGCACCGTCACCCCGGACCATTTCGCGACCACGAAGTGCCCGAGCTCGTGCACGAAGATCAGCAGGCCCAGGATCAAGATCGCGATCAGTATGTTGCCGCCCATGACGTCTTCCTTTGTGGGGTTCTAGTGGCCGAAGAAGAACCGGGCGTAATAGTAAACGAGCGGAGCCGGGAAAACGAGACTATCAATGCGATCGAGGATCCCGCCGTGCCCAGGAATGATCCACCCGGAATCCTTGGCGCCGAAGGCGCGCTTCAGCATGGATTCGCAGAGGTCCCCGACCTGGGCCAGACACCCGACCGCGAGGCTGAGCCCCACCACCTCGACCCACGAGAGCGTCGGGAAATACACGAGCTTACAGCACGCCCCGCCGAGCAAATTGCCGACGACCGCGGTGACGCTGCCCTCGACGGTCTTCCCGGGACTGACGGCCGGCATGAGCTTGTGCCGCCCGAACCATCGCCCGCCGAAATAGCCCCCCACGTCACCCGCCATAGCGATCACGATCGTGAAGACGACCCAGCGCCATCCGCCGACGCTCCGTGCGCGTGACGGGATCGGGAAGCGCATGCATCCACACGTAGTGCGGCAGCAGGAACGCCGTGTAGAGGCTCCCGAGCAACGTCAGGCCGAGGGCATCGACGCCGTGCGCGCAGATCGTCCTTGCGTGCCAGGGCGAGAATCGAGCCCGGCCACGACGATTGCCGCCAGCGCCATGGCGAAACGCTCCTGCGTCGGCACGAGCATGGCGCTCAGCAGCAGGATGCCTGCGGCGAGCCGAATCCGCGGTCCCAGGGATCGGTCGGGAATGCCATCGCGCAATACTCCGTGACCCCGACGAGCGTGGCCGCCCCGACCAACCACACGAAGAGCGACCATGGATTCCATACGATGAGCCAGACCAACAGCGGTATCGCGACCGCTGCGGTGGCCAGCCTAGTGCGCAGCACGCAGGCGTTCGCGCTCGGCCTGTTCTCCGGTGCGGCCGAATCGCCGCTCACGCCGTTGGAAATGCGCCACGGCGTCCAGGAACTCGCGCTCTCGGAAATCTGGCCACAGCGTGTCGGTCACGTAAATCTCGGTGTACGCGATCTGCCACAGCAGGAAGTTGCTGATGCGCATCTCGCCGCTCGTACGAATCAGCAAATCGGGATCGGGCATGCCGGCCGTCCCGAGGTGGGCGGCGACGAGATCCTGATCGACGTCCTCCGGATCGATGTCTCCACGCCGAACCCGGCGCGCGATCGCACGGACGGCATCGGTAATCTCCTCCCTACCGCCGTAGCTGACCGCGAGGATCACCGTCATGCCGGTGTTGTCGCGGGTGTCCTCGATGGTTTGGCGGAGCGCCACCTGCACGTCGCGCGGGAGGCGGCGCAGGTTGCCGATCGCAAGCAGGCGGATGCCGTTCTTCATCATCTTCTTCAGCTCCGCCGCGAGGTAGTGGCGGAGGAATCGCATCAACGCCGCGACCTCATCGCGCGGCCGCTGCCAATTCTCGCTCGAGAAGGCATAGAGGCTGAGGTACGGGATCCCGAGCCGCCGCGCCGCCTCGACGATCTCCTGCACCGACTGCTTGCCACGTCGATGCCCCGTGATGCGCGTGAGGCCGCGTTGCGTCGCCCAGCGACCGTTACCGTCCATGATGATCGCCACGTGCCGTGGCAAGCGCTCCTTGTCGATCTCGACCATCAGACGGCCATGATCTCTTCTTCTTTGGTCTTCAGGACCTTGTCGATCTTCTCTACGTACTCCTTGGTGAGATGCTCGACCCGCTCCTGGTCTCGCTTCATGTCGTCGTCGGTGAGCTCCTTCTCCTTGTGGAGCTCCTTCATCATCTCGATGGCGTCGCGACGATGCGCTCGGACGGAGACGCGAAACTCTTCCGCGACCTTCTTGACGTGCTTCACGAGATCCCGGCGGCGCTCTTCGGTGAGGTCCGGAATCGGGATCCGAATGAGCTTGCCGTCGTTCTGCGGCGTGAGGCCGAGATCGGACTGCAGGATGGCGCGCTCGATCTCGCCGATCGCGCTCCGGTCGAACGGCTGCACGACCAACAGCCGCGGCTCGGGCGCCGAGAGCGACGCGAGCTGATTGAGCGGCGTCTTGGCGCCATAGTACTCGACGACGATGCCGTCGAGCAGCGCGGTCGTAGCGCGCGCCGTACGCAATCGGGAGAGATCGCGCTTGAAGGCAGCGACCGTCTCGTCCATCTCTTTTTTGCAGTCGTCGATGATCGAGGCCATTTACTCCCCCTTCCCCGCCCCAGCCGTGAGACCGCCGGGCTGTGCCCTGGCATGCACGATCGTGCCGATGGGGTCGCCGAGCACGGCCTTTCGAATGTTGCCGGGCTCGAGCAAGTTGAAGACGATGATCGGGCAGCGCATTGTCCATGCAAAGCGAGATCGCCGTCGAGTCCATGACCTTCAGCTCGCGATTCAAAACTTCGATGTAGGTGAGCTCCCGATAGCGAACGGCGTCGGGATGCTTCGCGGGATCGGCACTGTAGACGCCGTCCACCTTCGTCGCCTTGAGGATGATCTCGGCGCCGATCTCCATGGCGCGGAGGCTCGCAGCGGTATCGGTCGAGAAATACGGGTTGCCCGTGCCTGCGCCGAAGATTACGACGCGACCTTTTTCGAGGTGACGCGTGGCACGGCGGCGGATGTACGGCTCGGCCACCTCCTGGATCGCGATCGCCGATTGGACCCGCGTGCTGACGCCGAGCTTTTCCAAGGCATTCTGGAGCGCGAGGCTGTTGATGACCGTCGCCAACATGCCCATGTAGTCGCCGGTTGCCCGATCGACGCCGAAGGCGCTGCCGGCGAGGCCGCGGAAGATGTTGCCTCCGCCGACCACCAAGGCGAGCTCGCACGCCGAGATTGTGGACCTCTTGGATCTCGCGGGCGAACGTCCCTACCGCGTCGGCGCTGATGCCGAACCCTGCGCTACGCCGGCGAGCGCCTCTCCACTGATCTTGAGGAGAACCCGCCGATAGCGCAGCGACGAATTGGAGATGCCGGATCGCGACGACGTGCCCTGATCCATGGCATCCCTGCCCGGACTAGGGCTTGGGGCTCCCGTCATCGCCTTGGGTTTGGTCAATGCCTTCTCCGAGCTGGAAGCGAACGAACCGGCGGACGGAGATGTTCTCGCCGAGCTTCGCGATCGCGTCGGCAACCACCTGGCGAACGGGTTTCCCGGGCTCCTTGACGTAGTCCTGATCGAGAAGACAGACCTCGGCCACGTACTTGTCGATCTTGCCTTCGACCATCTTCGCCACGACCTGAGGCGGCTTGCCCGACTGCGCCGCCTGCGCCGCGTAGATCTCACGCTCGCGATCGAGCTCGGCCGCCGGAATCTGCTCACGAGCAACGTAGAGCGGACGCGCGGCAGCGACCTGCATCGCGAGGCTGCGCACGAACTGCTGGAAGTCGTCGGTCCGGGCAACGAAGTCGGTCTCGCAGCTCACCTCGACGAGTACCCCGATCTTCCCGCCCGCGTGGATATAGGAGCCGACCACTCCCTCGGCCGTGGCCCGCCCCGCTTTCTTGGCGGCGGCGGCGAGCCCGCGCTCACGAAGGTACCGCACCGCCCCCTCGATGTCGCCCCCGCTCTCACGAAGTGCCGCCTTGCAATCCATGAAACCCGCGCCGGTCTTCTCGCGAAGATCCTTCACGTGCTGCGCGCTGACTTCGCTCATCCGATGTCGCCCCCGGCGGTTTCCTCGACGGCCGGCGCTTCGTCCATGCTGGGCGCTTCGAGCTCGTCCTCTTCCCCGCCCTGACCACGCTGTCGCTCCTCGGCAAGCGCACGACCCTCGATTGCCGCGTCCGCGATCGCGGTGCAGAACAACCGAATCGCACGAATCGCGTCGTCGTTACCGGGGATCTTGTAGTCGATGACGTCGGGATCGCAGTTCGTGTCGACCGCAGCCACGACGGGAATGCCGAGCTTGTTCGCCTCCTTGACCGCGATCTCTTCCTTCTTCGGATCGACGATGAAGAGCGCGTCGGGGAGCTTCCGCATGTTCTTGATGCCGCCGAGCGACGCCATGAGCTTGTCGCGCTCACGGGAGATCATGATCAGCTCTTTCTTGGTGAGCGCTTGGGCCATCGCTTCGCTCTCGAGCGTCTCCTCGTGCTTGCGGAGGCGATCGATGGACTGCTTGATGGTCTGGAAGTTCGTGAGCATGCCGCCGAGCCAACGATTGGTGACGTAGAACATGCCGCAGCGTTCGGCTTCCTCGCGGATCGCGTCCTGCGCCTGCTTCTTCGTACCGACGAACAGGATGGAGCCGCCGTCCGCCACGAGCTCGCGCACGTACCCGTAGGCGTCGCGGAACATGCGGACGGTTTGTTGCAGGTCGATGATGTAGATCCCGTTGCGCGCCCCGAAGATGTACGGCTTCATCTTGGGGTTCCAGCGACTCGTCTGGTGGCCGAAGTGCACCCCGGCCTCCAGGAGCTGTTTCATCGTCACTTCGCTCATACGAGTACTCTCATGCGGACTCCTTCACGCGCGGGCCAGTGAGATTGCGGCGGCCAGGACCGACCGACCACGAACGGGTTCCTATAGCAAAAACGAAATGGTGGGCGCAAATACGAACCCCGGGCGGGGCCTACGAGTTCATGGACTCCATGAACTCCTGATTGTCCTTTGTTCCCCTGATCTTGTCCGTCAGGAACTCCATGGCCTCGACGGTATTCAGCTGCGACAGGAGCTTCCGGAGGATCCAGACGCGATTCAGGACCTCGCGCGAGAGCAGGAGCTCTTCCTTGCGCGTCCCGGACCGGTTGATGTCGAGCGCCGGAAAGATGCGCTTGTCCATCAATCGGCGGTCGAGATGGACCTCCATGTTGCCGGTTCCCTTGAACTCCTCGAAGATCACCTCGTCCATGCGGCTGCCCGTATCGACGAGCGCCGTGCCGATGATGGTGAGGCTCCCGCCGTCCTCGATGTTGCGGGCGGCACCGAAGAATTTCTTCGGGCCGCGGAGCGCATTGGAGTCGACGCCGCCCGACAGGATCTTGCCGCTCGGAGGCACCACCGAGTTGTAGGCACGCGCCAGTCGCGTGATCGAATCGAGCAAGACGACGACGTCCTTTCCGTGCTCGACCAACCGCTTCGCCTTCTCGATCACCATCTCGGCGACCTGTACGTGACGCGTCGCAGGCTCGTCGAACGTCGAGCTCACGACCTCGCCCTGCACGGATCGCTGCATGTCGGTGACCTCTTCCGGACGTTCGTCGATCAGCAGGACGATCAGCACCACCTCTTTGTGGTTCTGCGTGATGCCGTGGGCGAGGTTCTGCAGCATGACCGTCTTGCCGGTCCGCGGCGCCGCGACGATCAGGCCGCGTTGCCCCTTCCCGATCGGCGACACGAGATCGATGATGCGCGTCGTGTACTCCTCGGGATTGTGCTCGAGCCGCAGGTGCTCGTTTGGATAGAGCGGCGTGAGGTTGTCGAAGAGGATCTTCTCACGCGCGCGCTCGGGCTCTTCGTAGTTGATCGCTTCGACCTTGAGCAGCGCGAAGTACCGCTCGCCTTCTTTCGGCGGCCGGATCTGCCCCGAGACGACGTCGCCCGTCCGCAAGTTGAAGCGACGGATCTGGCTCGGCGAAATGTAGATGTCGTCCGGACCGGGGAGATAGTTGTAGTCCGGCGCACGCAGGAAGCCGAAGCCGTCCGGAAGGATCTCGAGCACGCCTTCCCCGTAGATGAATCCGTTCTGCTCCGTCTGCGCCTGCAGGATGGCGAAAATCAGCTCCTGCTTGCGCATGGCCGAGGAGCCCTCGACGTTGAAGTCGCGCGCAAGCTGGGCGAGCTCGCTGATCTTCTTCTCCTTCAGCACCTTCAAATTGAGACCGCCGGGTGCCTGCCCGCCGCCGTTGGAGGTCGCCGCTACGGGCGGCGGCGGCGACTCCGTACTCGAGGGCTGCTCTTCCTGGGGCTGCTGCACGTCGGCCCGCGCGCGGGTTCGTACCATTGGGATGCTCCTCTACCGGGGCTCTCGGATGTTCCGCTGGCTGGAGTTCCTGATCGTGAGTGTGTCGCCCTCGCGGGCCGGAAGCATGTCAGGGAAGCACTGAAGGCGGGATGCTACTGATCAGACTAATGATGGCGATTCGTTCCACGCCATCCACCGCGGCACAACGTCGATACCCGCTTTGCACTTCTCTGGCTCTTCGCCACCGGCCTACCCTGCCCATGTACCGTCGAACAGCGGCCCACCACGTCGACTCGGCTTCGTTTTTAGGGTGCTATTTCGAGGAGTGACTAGCGTTGGATGTGAGAGCAGCGTACTGACCCTCTCCCTCCCCACTCAACAACGTCTCGGCGCGGACGCTAAACGAAGGCCATAGTGATGTCAATAGAGAAGTCGCGCGAAACCGCAATTGGCGCAGCCTAGAGCGGCACTATCGTGACGGTTTCGTATCCCGTGTTGCGCGCAGCGCATCGAGCAACGCCGCCATGTCCGGCCAGAGATCCGCATGAAACGTCATCGCGGTTCCGCGGACGGGATGGATGATGCCGAGCGACTCCGCATGCAGAGCATGACGCGCGATGAGCGTCGTCTCCGACGCGCGCGGTCGGCCGTATACCGCGTCGCCGAGAATCGGGTGCCCGCGCGCGGCGAGGTGCACGCGGATCTGATGCGTGCGCCCGGTTTCGGGCGCGGCTTCCACGAGGGTCGCACGCGCGAACCGCTCGCGCACGCGAATGCGCGTGACCGCCGGCCGTGCGACGCGGGCCCGTGTCGACATCTTCTTCCGCTCGATCGCATGACGCCCGATCGGCGCATCGATCCGACATTCGTCGGGCCGCAGCACGCCGCGAACGACCGCCACGTAGCGCTTTTTCACGGTGCGCGCCGCGAACTGTCGTCCCAGGTGCTCCAGCGCCGCAGCGGTCCGCGCGATCACCATCACGCCCGACGTTTCGCGGTCGAGGCGGTGCACGATGCCGGGGCGCCCCGGCTCGTGTCCGGGCAGCGGACCCCAGTGATGCAACAACGCGTTCACGAGCGTGCCTCGCCAACGCCCCGGCGCCGGATGCACGACCATGCCGGGCGCCTTGTCGATGACGATGATGGCCTCATCCTCGTGGAGGACGCGCAGAGGCAACGCTTCCGGCTCTGCCGCGGTCGGCGTCACCGCCGGCACGTCGATCTGCACCTCGTCGCCGGTGCGGACCACGTGGCCGGCCTTCCGGACGTTGCCCCCGATCGTGACCCGTCCCGCATCGATCAGATGCCGGACCTGCGAGCGCGAGATCCCGAGCCCACTCGCGGCGACGAAGCTGTCGAGTCGGCGCCCTGCCGCCACCTCCTCGACGATCAAGACGTGCCGCCGCATCGGCGTCGTTCTCTATCGTCGGCGCGGACCGCCGCGCCAGCGCCGCGCCTCGGGGCAGGCCGACGCGGTCACGCGCGCGCGAGAATCGCGCGGGCGTCGGCGACGTCACGCGCAATCTGCGCCACCAACTCCTCGACGGAGGGGAATGCGACCTCGCCGCGGAGACGCGCGACGAACCCGACGTCCAGGCGCGCGCCGTACAGGTTCTCGTCGAAGTCGAAGAGGTAGACCTCGAGTGTCCTGGGCGCCGCCCCGAACGTGGGATTCGTCCCGATGTTCGCGACCCCGTCGAGCGTTCGCTCGCCGAACCCGACCCGCACGGCATACACGCCGTCGGGCGGCCACATCCCGGCACGCACACGCACGTTCGCCGTCGGAAAGCCGATCGCCGCCCCCCGTTGCCGCCCGCGCTCGACGTGGCCGCCCAACCGATGCGGGCGACCGAGCAACGTCGTGGCAAGGACCGCATCGCCGGCCGTGATCGCCCGTCGCACCGCCGAGCTCGAGACGTCGTGCCCCTCTACGCGGATCGGTCCCACCACCTCGACGCCGAAACCGAGCCGCCGTCCGAGGTCGGTCAGGAGCGCGGCGTCGCCACGCCGCGCATGGCCGAAGCTCACCTTGTGACCCACGACGACACGCGCCGCCCCGAGACGCTGGACGACGAAGCGATCGACGAACGTTTCGGCCGAAAGCGTCGCGAAGGCGGGCGTGAAATGCTGCACCACCAGGACGTCGATGCCGCTCGCCTCCATGAGCGCGATGCGATCACGGAGCGACGTGATCAGCGGCGGGGCGTGGTCCGGCCGCAGCACGGACACGGGATGAGGGTGAAACGTGATCGCAACGGCATCCGCACCGCTCGAACGCGCGGTCGTGACGACACGTTCGAGAATGGCTTGATGCCCGCGGTGGACGCCGTCGAAATTTCCCAACGTCACCACGGGCGCAACGAATCGCCGAGAGCACGTGGCGATGTGACGAATGACGTCCACTCAGAGCGCCTGGAGCTTCTCCCGTGCCTGAGCCGCCTCCGGCGAGGACGGATAGTCGTTGAGCACCTTCTGAAAGGCGAGCTTCGCCTCGCTCTTGTTGCCCATCTGCTGGAACGCGAGCCCGATCTTGAGCACCGCGGCGGGGGCCCGATCGCTCTTGGGATGCTGCTGGCGAACCTGATTGAAGTTGAGAATCGCCTGATAGTAATCGGCCAGCATGTAGTAGGATTCGCCGATCCAATACTGCGCGTTGGGCGCGAGCGGCGACTCCCGATTGGTTCGGAGGAAATCGCGCAGCGATTGAATTGCCTTGTCGTACGCGCCCTGACGTACCAGCGTGATGCCACGGCGGTAGTCGTCCGGAAGCTCCTTGGCTTCCTCTCGCGCGAGATCGGAGGCCGCGATCTCGGGACGCGGCAGCGCCGGAGTCGCCGTCGCTGCCGGTACGGGCACTTCGCCGCCACCGTCTCCCGACTCGCCCGCCGCGCTCGCTGCGCCTTCGATCGGGCTCATGGCAGGTGCCGGACGATGCCCTTCGAGCGCCGCCACACGCGCCTCGAGATCGTCGAGCCGCGTCGTGACGCTACCGGCGCCGCGCGACGAGTATCGCACTTCGTCGACACCGCCACGCACCTTGGCGACGTCGCGCTGCACGGAAACCATGCTCGCCCGCGTATCCGCCATTTGCGTACGCAGGCGATTCTGCTCGCGCTCGAGCTCCTGGATGTCGGCCTGGGTGGCGCAGCCGGCGATCGCCACCGCAAGCAGCACGACGAGCATCACGGAGTGAGGAGCGAGTCGCCGTCCCTTCATTCTGGTCTCGCCTCGCGTCCGCGGCGCGCGTACGCCTTCGAGCGGCTCCCTATTCCGACGGAGGAACGAAGTGGACGCGCCGGTTGCGCGCGTAGCACTGCTCGCTCGCATCGCGGCAGAGCGGCAGCTCTTCCCCGTAGCTGATGGTGGTCAACCGATCCGACGCCACGCCGAGCGAGACGAGGTAGTCCTTCACCGCCTTGGCGCGCTTCGCCCCCAATGCGAGGTTGTACTCGACCGTACCGCGCTCGTCGCAATGGCCTTCGATCTCCGTACGCGCCCGCCTGTTCTCTTTCAGCCATTCGGCATTGGCCGCGAGCACGTCGCGAGCGCTACCGTCGAGCTCGTACGAATCGTACGCGAAGTGGACGTCTTTCAAGACACCGTCTTCTTCGGGGCCGAGCCCGCGCTTGTAGCGACCGAGACTCCCGCTCTCGGCGAGCGATTCTTCGCCGCCGGTGCCCCCCGTGCCGCCGATGGTCGATTCGTCGGTGATGCGCTTCTTCTTGGCGCAGCCCGTGACGGCGACGGCCGCCACCATCATCAGCACCGCGGCGATGCGAAACGATCGTGCCATCATACCCCTCCTCGACCTACGCGCACGCTCACTCGAGCCAGCGCGACCAGGCGGGACTGCTATCATCGCCCCCAGGTGGGGTCAATCGAGTTTGCCGCGATCCGGCGGCATCGGAGAGGTAGATCGCGCCGCTTCCGTCGCGCGTCGAGCTGAACACGAGGTAGCGACCGTCGGGCGACCAGGACGGGTCCTCGTTGTCGCCCCGCGTAGCGGTAACGCGCTTCACGTCGCCCCCGCCGAGCGCAACCGTGAAGACCTGGAAGCGCCCGCCGACGCGGCTCGCGTACGCGATGCGATCGCCCTTGGGGGACCATGCCGGCGAGGTATTGTAGCTTCCCTCGAACGTCACCCGCCGAGGCGTCCCCCCTGTGCGCTCACTACGTAGATTTGGGGACCGCCGCCACGATCCGAGCAGAACACGATCGACTGCCCGTCCGGCGACCACGACGGCGACACGTCGATGCTGCGGTCTTTGGTCACGAAGTGCATGATCTGTCCGTCGGGATCGAGGAGCGCGATGTCCGTCGCGCCCCCCCGCTCGAGCGCAACCGCAATGGCGCGGCCACCCGGCGACCAGCGCCCGCCGAGGTTCAAGCCGCGGCGCGACGACAGCAAGCGCTTGTCGCCGCCGAGGTCGGCGATGAAGAGGCTCGGATTGCCCGACGCGAACGACGTGAAGAGTAGAGAGCGTCCGTCGGGGCTCCACGAGGGCGCGAGCGCGATCGACCCGTCGTGCGTGACCGCCCGGAGATCGCCGGCGTCGAGCGACATCGCGTAGATCTCCTTGAATCGGCCGCGCCGGCGCGAGGCGAAGGCAAGGCGCGACTCGAACGGGCCGCGTTCGCCGGTGAGGATCTGCATGATCTCGTCGGCGAAGCGATGGGACACGCGCCGCAGCTCGTCCTCGCCCGCACGATAGCGTTTGCCGCCGATCTGTTTGCCTTCGACGACGTCGAACAGGCGCGCCTCGACCACCAGACCTTCGCCGTCGCGCTCTACCGTGCCTTTCACCAGCGCTTGGGCGCCGATCGTGGACCAAGCGTGGAAATCGATGGTCTCGGCGGTGACACCGGTCTTTTGCGCGTCCTCGATGTAGGCGCCGCGGTCGATCACGCGAAAGAGGCCGGAAAGGTCGAGGTCCTTCGCGACGATGTCGGCGAACATACCGGCCTCACGCTCGGCGCCGCTCGTCGACTTGAGCGGCGACACGGCGATCGGGAAGCTCGTCGAGCCGGGTCCCACGATCGTTCCGCGTACCTGCGCGCTCGCCTCCCCGATCGCGAGCAGCGTGCCGAACACGATCGCCAACGCGATGCCACCACGGCGTAGCCTACACCCCACGATCATCCCTCCTTGGAATCCTCTGTCAGCGTTGCAGATCGGCCGGGCGGAATTTCAGCTCCACGTCGGCAAAGTCGGTACGGTAGGCCTCCGGTGGGGGCGGCAACGGCCCCGCCCCTTTGACGGCGCGCTCGACCGACGCATCGAAGCTCTGATCCCCGGAGCGCTCGGTCAATCGGATGTTCGTGATCTCCCCGGAGGGCAAGATGCTGAACTGCACCGTGACGCGCAAGTCACTCCGCGTGCCGACCCACGCCCAACGCTCTTTGATGCGGTTCAACATCTCATTGTAATAGACGACGAACTCGAGGCCGCGGACGGTGCCGCCGCCACCCGGACCTTCGCCGCCGATGCCCGCGGGACCCTCGAGCGTCTTCGCGGATCCACCTTGCCCGCTCCCGGGTCCGGACGCGCCCCCGATCCCAGCGTTCTTCTCCTCCCTTTCGACTTTCGCCTCGACGCCCTTGATCGCCTCCGCGAGCTTGCCGTCGAGATCGTCCGGCGGGGCCGCCGTCGGACCGGCCTTGGGTTTCGCCGCCGCCTCCGGTCGGTGGCTCGGCGCCGCGGACGCCGACGAGCTCTTCTTGGCGACCACGACGGCAGGCGTCGCGGTGGCCTTCGGTTTCGCGGTCGCGACCGGCGTGGCCTTCGGTCGCGCGGTCGGTTGCGCCGTCGGTCGCGCCGTGGGGCGCGCGGTGGGATGCGCCGTCGGCTGTTTGGTCGCACGCGGCGTCGCCGCGATCCGTGGCGTGACCGTCGGGACTGCCGTCGCCTGCGGCGTCCCGAGCGGGACCGCGTCGGCATCGTGCTCGTCCTCCGGTGGCGGTGGCTCGTCGACCTTCGCCAACTGCTCGGGCGGCTCCGGCGGTGGCGGCGGCTCGGGGGGCGGTGGCGGTTCGGGAGGCGGAGGCTTCGGTGCCGGCTTCGCCTTCGCAACCGCACCTCCGATCGGACCCTCGAGCAGCTTTCCACCGACCGCACTCGGGTCGACGATCTCGACGGTGTACGCGGTCGGATGGGACGGCATCCTGTGCGGCGCGAGGACGAGTAGGCCGATCGCGAGCAGATGAACGACGATGGAGAGCGCGATCCCGCGCGGCGAAAATCCACTGCCGCCCCGCGCTCGTTGGTCGCGGCGCCGCCGTTCGTCTCCCATACGACGCCGTTCAACGCCCGACGGCGTGATCCGGCGCGCTCGGGTGCGACGGAGCGCTCACCGGCGCCGCTCTCCGGGACGCGCCGGGGCCGCGTCGGGCGCCGGCTCGGTCACCATGCCGAGCTTGTTGATCCCCGCTTCCTTGATGGCCGCGATGACGCCGACGACGTCCCCGTACGGCACGCTGCGATCCGCGCGCAACAACACGGCCCGATCGGGCGTGGTTTGCCCGATCGCGAGCAGCTTGCCGCGCAGATCGGCGAGCGCGATCTGGTTGTCGTTCAGATAGACCGTACCGTCCTTCGCGAGACCGACGACCAGAGGATCCTCCTGGCTATTGAGCCCGGCCGCGCGCGTCTTCGGGAGGTCGACGCTGACGCCCTGCTGGATGATCGGCGCCGTGACCATGAAGATCACCAGCAACACCAGCATCACGTCGACCAGCGGCGTGACGTTGATCTGCGCGATCGATCCCCCGCCGCCGCGGCTATCGAACGCCATCGCTCGTGCTCCCGCTCATTTGAGGAAGTGCCGCTCCGCGATGTTCAGGAACTCGGACGCGAAGTTCTCCATCTCGGCGCCGAGCACGCGCACGCGATCCGCGAAATAGTTGTAGGCCATGACCGCGGGAATCGCCGCGGCGAGGCCGATCGCCGTCGCGATCAAGGCTTCCGAGATGCCGGGCGCGACGGCTTGGATGCTCGACGACTGCGTGACGCTCAAGCCGCGAAACGCGTTCATGATGCCCCAAACCGTGCCGAAGAGCCCCACGAACGGCGCCGCGCTCGCGGTGGTGGCGAGGAACGTGAGGGACTTCTCGAGCTTGGTGATCTCCTGCGACGCCGCTCGCTTCATCGCGCGCTCGACGTTCTCCACGCCACCGAGATCGGTCGACATGTCGTCGCCCGGCGCCGCTTCGCGCTTCGCGCGCGTGATACGCACCAGCTCTTGATAGCCCGAGCGGAACACCTGGGCGACTGGGCTTGCCTTCAAATCCAAGCTCGCCGTGTTGATCGCGGTCAGGTTCTTGGCGTCCCAGAAGATGTCGATGAACCGCTCCGACTCGCGCTCGGCTCGGCGCACTTGGCGGCGCTTCGTGAAGATGATCGCCCAGCTCGTGACCGAGAAGCAGAACAGCAAGAGCAGCACCAGCTGCACCACGGCTCCCGAGCCGGTGACCATGTCGATGATGGTCTCCTGCGGCCGGGTGATCGTGAGCGGCTCGGCGGCCTGGCTGGCTAGCTCACGGACAGCGTATTCCCACATGCGCACCTCACAGCACCCCGCGACCCTTCACCCGAGCGCTCGTCTCCGCGTCGAAGCGGGCACGCTAGTACAGGGGGTGGAGGCAGTCAATTACGCGTCGTTGCTGGGCATTTCGATTGACTGCCAACTCGTCGCGTGCCATACGACGCGTTCACTTTTGCTCCCGCGCCAGGGCGGGTCGCCCGAGCGCCCGGGCGCGAACCGCGCTGAACCACAGGCACCCGCATGGCAATCAGATACATCGACAGCCTCGAGCTCGCCGGCACGCGCACTTTCATTCGTGCCGACTTCAACGTGCCCCTCAAGAACGGAGCGATCACCGACGCCACGCGCATCGAGGCGGCCCTGCCGACCGTGCAGTGGGCGATCGCCCACGGCGCGCACGTCATCCTCGCCTCGCACCTCGGCCGGCCGAAGGGCGGACCGGATCCGAAGCTCTCGCTGAAGCCGGTCGCCGAGCACCTCGCCGACCTCCTGCACCTGACCGTCCGGCTCGCGCCCGACTGCGTCGGTGCAACGGTCGAGCAGATGTCGCGCACTCTCGACCGCAAGGAGATCCTCCTCCTCGAGAATCTCCGCTTCCACGGCGAGGAAGAGAAGAACGATCCCGCCTTCGCGAAACAGCTCGCGGCGCTCGCCGACGTCTACGTCAACGACGCCTTCGGCGCCGCCCATCGCGCCCATGCGTCGACCGAAGGCATGGCGCATCTCGTGCCCGTTCGGGCCGCCGGCTTCCTCATGAAGAAGGAGGTGGAGGCGCTCTCCAAGATCACGGAGCATCCCGAGCGCCCACTGGTCGCGATCCTCGGCGGCGCCAAAGTGTCCGACAAGATCAAGGTGATCGAGCATCTCCTGACCAAGGTCGACGCGCTCCTGATCGGCGGCGCGATGGCGTACACCTTCCTGCGCGCGCAGGGCCAGCCGACCGGCGACTCGCTCGTCGAGGACGACCTGGTCGAGGTCGCGCGTCAGGTCCTCGCGCGCGCGAAAGAGCTCGGGGTCACGCTGCGCTTGCCGATCGACCATCTCGTCACGACCGCGCTCGACGGCAGCGCCCCGGCCGAGGTCGGCAACGACATCCCGGCCGGCAAAAAGGGCGTCGACATCGGTCCGGCGACGATCGCGCTCTACCGGACCGAGATCGCAAAGGCCCGGACGATCTTCTGGAACGGCCCGATGGGCGTCTTCGAGGTCGACGCGTTCAGCACGGGAACGATGGCGATCGCCGGCGCGATGGCGGACAGCACGGCGCTCACGGTGATCGGCGGCGGCGACTCGATCGCGGCGCTCGCGCGGTCCGGGCGGAGCGACGACATCACCCACATCTCGACGGGCGGCGGCGCGTCGCTCGAATTCCTGGAGGGTCGCGTGCTCCCCGGTCTTGCGGTGCTCGAACAATGAAGAAAACGACCGGACGTCGTCCCCTCCTCGCCGGCAACTGGAAGATGCACGCTACGCGCCCCGAAACGACGGCGCTGATCGACGGCATCAAAGACGCCGCCGCGAACGCGCGCGATCGCGACGTCGTGGTGGCACCGCCCTTCACGGCGCTCGAAACGGCCGCGCGCGCGCTCGCCGGAACCAGCATCGCGCTCGCCGCGCAGAATCTGCACGCGGAGCCGAAAGGTGCCTTCACCGGCGAGATCGCCGGCGAGATGCTGAAGGAGGTCGGCTGCGCGTTCGTGATCATCGGACACTCCGAGCGCCGCCAGTACTTCAACGAGACGAACGAGATGGTGCGTCCGAAGGTCGGCGCCGCCCTCCGCGCCGAGCTGCGGCCGATCGTCTGCGTCGGCGAGACGCTCCGCGAGCGTGAGGCCGACAACACCCTCCCCGTCATCGAACGCCAGGTCCGCGAGGGGCTCGTGGGCCTCTCCCGTGACGCCGTCCGCAACCTCGTGCTCGCCTACGAGCCCGTCTGGGCGATCGGCACCGGCAAGACCGCGACCCCCGAACAGGCGGAAGAGGTGCACGCCGCCATTCGCGATCTGCTGCGCGAGTTCGCCGGCGAGACAGGTGCCGATGCCGTCCGAATCCTGTACGGTGGGAGCGTCAAAGCCGACAACATCGACGCGCTGATGGCGCAACCCAACATCGACGGCGCGCTCGTCGGCGGCGCGAGCCTCGAAGCCGCCGCGTTCAGCCGCATCATCGCGTTTCAATAGGAGCCGAAAAGCCATGCTCATTCTCGTCACGATCGTCCACGTGGTCGCCTGCTTCATCCTCGTCCTCGTCGTCCTCCTGCAAGCGGGCAAGGGCGCCGACATGGGCGCCGTCTTCGGCGGCGCGAGCAGCACGATCTTCGGGAGCAGCGGCGCGGGGAACTTCCTCACCCGCCTCACGACCGGCGCCGCGGTCGTCTTCATGACGACGTCGCTCGCCCTCACCTACGTCGGATCGCACGGCGGCCACGCGACGATCATGCCCGAGAGCGCGCGGCCGAAGACCGCACCCGCGCAGCAACCCGCGGCCGGCACGGAACCGGCGGAGCCAGCGGCCGTCGCCGATAGCGCGCCCGCGGCCGCGCCCGCCGACGCCGGCGCCGCACCGGACGCGAACGGCGCTGCCGCCGCACCCGCCGCACCGCAAGCCGCGCCCGCACCGCAAGCCGCACCGGACGCAGCACCCGCACCCGCCGCGCCGTAAGCAATTGGTCTCCGAGAGTGCGCGCCGCCACCGCGCACTCTCGACAGTCGGCGATCGCGATGGTACCTCTCCACCGCTGTCACGCGAGGATGGCGAAATGGCAGACGCGCTAGTTTGAGGGGCTAGTGGGGTAACACCCGTGGGGGTTCAAGTCCCCCTCCTCGCACTCGAAGTTCTCTTCATCAGCCACTTCTGATGAATTGTCCCGCGAACGAGTTTTCTTGCGGGACGATTCAGCCTTGTCGAAGGCCGCTGCAAGGCGACGCAGCTCTTTCCGATCGCTCTGCGGCATCCTCTTCGCGTAGCGAGACTGGGCTCACTTTGGACCTCGGTACATTCACCGCGTGCTTCGCCTTGAACGCCGCGGGCTGTCCGACGTCGATGCCCAGCATCGGCCACGGGCGCGACCTCGCCAACGTGCAATTCTGGGCACGGCCTGCGAAGGTACCCCTCTTGATGGAGGCGGCAGCCGCCGCCAGCGTCGCATGTGCAATCACGACGGCGGTGGCGTTGACGTCCATTCGAACGCAGTTGAGGGCCTCCTGCGCTGCGGGGAAGGAACTACGTCGCCGCTCGTCCGCATTTCGCGCAGTGCGAACGCCCCGTCCTCCGAAGGCCCAGAAGCAAGTCGTGAAGGACACCGAGCAGGTCGAGCTTCCGTTTGAGGATACCTCGAGACGTTCCTGAACTTGCATGAACCTTGCCCCTTCCGGTCCCTTCGCGCCGCTGCCTGACGATTGGCGCGAACGGGTCGCCAGGTTTTCGCGTTTGGCTGCGTGTCAGATTGATGAGCGAGCCGTTCGACCATGGAGACATGTCAATGTTTACAATATGTTAGCGATAGATCGGGTGATGACGTACAGCGAGGGCCTGGCTTCCAACGGTTGTTTTCGACTATGGGCCTCGTTTTCGGATAATTTTCGACCGAAATCAGTGGATTTCGACGTCTAAACTCCCTACGGTCTTTTTCGACTTCATTTCGTGATTTTTAGCTGTTTTCGACCAAAAACTAGGACTTTCGACTGTGAACCAAAGAATTCAGCTGCCTTCGACCTTCCAGGAGGAGACGGTTCCAACTGATGCTCGGCTGGCTGGCTGGACGGCCTTGGCTCACCAGCTCGGCCTCTCAGCGCCTGTTCGCCATCGATCCGCCGTTTCGAATCAGTACGTGAAGGGTAGCCAGCGATCTGATGG
Source organism: uncultured delta proteobacterium (assembly GCA_963774015.1). GTDB lineage: Bacteria > Desulfobacterota > Binatia > UTPRO1 > UTPRO1 > UTPRO1. The sequence goes on along the minus strand of CAVZDH010000007.1, from coordinate 359,467 downwards.
CACGTGGACTGTCTTCGACCAGCGCTACTGGCCCGGCGACGACCCGGTTGACCATCTCACCTTCGCACTTCGCCACGAGCCATTAGACCTTCTTGTCCTGAAGCGCGCCTTCCAGGCCCTGCCACGCGCCACTGTTGCCGCGATAGCTCGCCGCGCTCCAAAGAGCGCACCGCTCCGGCGGGCCTGGTACCTCTACGAAACGCTAACAGGACTCACGATGGACGTTCATGACGCTGCCCGCGTCAATGCCGTCGACCTTCTCGACTCGAAAGCGTACTTCACCTCACAGCCGCGGCTGTCGAGGCGCCATCGCGTCCGCGACAACCTCCTGGGCAATCCCCGGTACTGTCCTGTCATTCGTCGCACCCCCGCCCTCGAACACTTCCTCGAGGTCGACCTTGCAACCAAAGCCCGTGAAACCGTCGGTCGGACGGGGGCACAGTTGGTCGCCCGTGCGGCGAGCTTCATGCTGCTTGCAGACAGCAGGGCAAGCTTCGAGATTGAAGGCGAACGCGCCCCGCGAAACCGACTGGAGCGATGGGGCCGCGCGGTCCTGCGAGCAGGCAAGAACAATCTGACCCTCGCGGAAATCATCCGCCTCCATGGCATCCTCATCGAGGACTCGCGCTTCATCCATGCTGGTCTCAGACCGGACGGGGTCTTCTTGGGCGAACGCGACCACAACGGCGATCCCCTACCGGAATTCATCGGAGCGCGGCCGGGTGATGTCGAGGATCTGCTGCGGGGCATGCTGGAAGCGAACGATCGCATGCGCGACAGCGGCCTCGATCCTGTTCTGCAAGCTGCGGCCACCGCGTTCGGCTTCGTCTACGTGCACCCGTTCCAGGACGGTAACGGACGCCTTCACCGTTGCTTGATCCATCACGTGCTGGCGGAGCGGAAGTTCACACCACCAGGCATGGTGTTCCCGGTGTCCTCGGTCATGCTCGACCGGATCGACGACTACAAGTTTACGTTGCAGGCGCATTCTCTCCCGCTCATGCCCTTCATTGATTGGCGCCCGACGCCTGATCGCAACGTGGAAGTGATGAACGACACCGCGGATCTCTACCGCTACTTCGACTGCACCGGCGCAGCAGAGTTTCTTTTTCAATGCGTGCAACGCACGGTCGAGACGGATCTGCCGCACGAGATCGACTATCTCCGCCGTCATGACGAAGCGCTTCGCCGGATCATGCACGCAATCGAAATGCCAGATCGGCTGGCGGAGAACCTCGTGATGTTCATCCGCCAAAACAACGGCCGTCTGTCAGCGAAACGTCGGAACAGCGAATTTCAGAAGCTACGTGATGACGAAGTGACTCTGGTCGAAGGAATCGTGAACGAGGCCTTCAGCGGGTTCCCTCTCTGCCAATGATCATGAGACAGTGGGGTGGTCATAGTTTAGTGAGTAGAGGGCGGGGAGGCAGCGATGGATGAAGGCGGTTGGGAAGCAGGCGAAGGGTGAGATGGTCGAGGCCGGGGAAACGGAAGGAGCCCGTAGGGCGACTGGAGTTTTCCCGGCCGGCGCGCGGCCGGCGGGGGCGACCACCGATGGGGAAGTGGTCGCCAAGGCGGAGCGGCGGCGGTTTACGGCCGAGTACAAGCGGCGGATCGTGCGCGAGGCCGACCGCTGCACGAAGCCGGGCGCGATCGGTGCGTTGCTGCGGCGCGAGGGGCTGTACTCCTCGCTGCTGACGACGTGGCGCGCGGCGCGCGACCGGGGCGAGCTCGAGGGGCTGTCGCCGAAGCCGCGCGGACCGAAGGTCGTGCCGCCCGATCCGCGGGACAAGAAGATCGGCGAGCAGGAGCGAGAGATCACGCGCTGGAAGAAGCGGGCCGAGCGGGCCGAGGCGCTGGTCGATGTCCAAAAAAAAGTCGCGGCGCTGCTGGGGACGCCGTTCGAGAGCGAGAAGTGAGCGTCGAGACGGTGCGCGAGGTGGGGCCAAGGCTGGGGATCGCGCCGACCTGTGCGGCGCTCGGCCTCCCGACGGCGACCTACTACCGGCGGATCAGCCCGCCGCCGCTCCCCGCACCTCGTCCGAGTCCGCCGCGCACGCTCGCGGCCGCCGAACGCACGGCCGTGCTCGCGGTGCTGCACGAGGAGCGCTTCGTCGATTTGGCGCCCGCGCAGGTCCACGCCCAGCTGCTCGACGAGGAGCGCTATCTCTGTTCGGAGCGGACGATGTACCGCATCCTGGCCGAGCATCAGGAGGTCCGCGAGCGACGGGATCAGCGGCGCCACCCGCCGTACGCGGCGCCCGAGCTCCTCGCCACCGCGGCGAACCAGGTGTGGAGCTGGGACATTACCAAGCTGCTCGGGCCGGCGAAGTGGACCTACTTCTACCTCTACGTGATCCTGGACATCTTCAGCCGCTACGTCGTCGGCTGGATGGTCGCGCACCACGAGAGCGCGGCCCTGGCGAAGAAGCTGATCGCGCAGAGCTGCGCCCGGCAGAGCATCCTTCCGGGCCAGCTCACGCTCCATGCCGACCGCGGGTCCTCGATGACGTCGAAGTCCGTGGCGTTGCTGCTCTCGGACCTTGGCGTCACCAAGACCCACTCGCGGCCGTACGTGTCGAACGACAATCCCTTCTCCGAGGCGCAGTTCAAGACAATGAAGTACCGCCCCGAGTTTCCCGACCGCTTCGGATCGATCCAGGACTCGCGCGGCTTCGGCCACGTCTTCTTCCCTTGGTACAACACCGCGCATCGGCACTCGGGGCTCGGCATGCTCACGCCGCACGACGTCCACTACGGGCTGGCCGCGCAGCGGGTCGCGGGGCGGGCGCGCGTGCTGGGCACGGCGTTCGCCGCCCATCCCGAGCGCTTCGTCGCCGGGCAGCCGCAACCGCCGGCGTTGCCGACCGAGGTCTGGATCAACAAACCCAAAACGCCGGGCGCCGACACCGAACGCGATGCGCAGCCCGAGGTCGTCACGCACTTCGCGTTAAACGCCCCGTACAGTCCCGCGGCGGACTCGACCCATATCCAGGTATCCCCCCAAATCGGCATCCGAGCCGCCCTCGGACCAAGCAGCGATGAACTCGAAGTCGCAGCCGTCGTGCCGCTCAACACGGAGGTTCGAGGAGCAAGCAGTCCGCTAGCTCGCATTCTTCCCGAGGCGCTCTTAGGGACTACTGATGGGAACCATCGACGACTTGCCGAAACGGCACAAGACGCATGACATCGCGGATGAGGCTGAGGCTGCGTTCGCCGAGGCAGTTCGCGAGCATCGTCTTTTCCTGTTGCAGAAGCGCAATGCGGAGGACTACGGCACCGACCGGCAGATTGCGGCACTCGACGGCGGCGAAGTCACTAACTTCCGGGCGCACGTCCAGCTGAAGGGCACCGAGACTGATGGAAACGCCGACGGGTCGGTGAGTGTCTCGATCAAACGAACGACGCTGAATTACTTGCTTCAGCAGCCCCACTCCTGCTTCGTCTGCTACCACATTCCAACGCGACGGCTGCTCGTGCGCGGGGCAATGGACGTCTACTGTACGTACGAGCACCACGGCGAGGAATGGACGGATCAAAACGAGATCACTATCCAATTCTCGGCGGAATTCGACCGACCCTTCCAGCAGCCCCTTCACGACTTGCTCATCGCCTCGGGTCGCGCGACGAGAGCTCGTCGCCTCGGCTGGAGCGAAACACCTCCCCAACACGCTTCCGTCGAGGGCCACTCTGTTCGCCATGTCGACGTTCCTCTCGACGCAAATCGAGCTCGCGAGGTTTTGCGCAACCTCTACGAGCGCGGTGACGATGCGGCGATCGACGCGGCTTTTGATCAGTTCGCGGCGGTCCTCGATCCCGTTCCCAGGGCAATGGATCAGGCGTACTTGGCGAAGGTCAATCTGGCCAGCCACGGGGGCCGGAGTCATGTAATCGAGTCTCCGGCGAACCCGGGGCGGTTCAGGACCGTCTCACACGACTGCTGGAGTCTCTCGGACGAGCAAGGATGACACGCGCGGCTGAGCGGGGGATCCCAGATGTCGCACGGTCCTCGTCGTGTTGATCACGGGCCGGTACGCACTGCGCGAACACAGTGGCCGATGTTCTTGTAGCCATAGTCCACGAGGCCATCGTTGAAGTACACGCCCCACGCACCGAATGGGAACGTGGCGAGGGTAGTGGCCGACCAATAGTAGCCGGCGACCGTCGGCCCGAAGATCGGGTCGATACACGGGCTCGTCCCGCACGGGTTGGGCGCCAGGAGGATGCTCTCCAGTTCTTTGGCTCCCGTGAACGGGGAGTTTTGACCCTCCTCCGAGGGCAGCCGCCAGTCGCAATGGCCCGCGAAGCACGGGACGGTGTTGAGCTTGTCGAGAAAGTCCGTGAACGCCGTCCCGTCCGGCGGATAGGGCGTCCCGCTCGCGGTCCAGGTGTACGTGTTGTCCACGTCGTGTGGGTCGGCGTAGTTCACGCCACTCAACACAGTCGTCGTCTTTTGCTCCCACACGAGCCCCGTCGCGCTGTCGCTCACCGTCCCGTCGCAGTTGTCGGTGTAGGTGCCGCTCGAATGCGGCGTGCAGACCGGCATCGGCGTCATCGTCGCCGTCGGCGTATCCGTCGGGGACGCGGTGGGCGTCGGGGTCGCCGTGGGGGTTGCAGTCGGCGTCGGACAGGTCCCCGCCCCGGCGTCGAGCTTGCACACCACATCGTTCACGAACCCATCGACCGTCGTCTCCAGCGCGGCCGTATCGAGCGTCGTGAGACAGGCGCCAGGGAATTTCGTTTCGAGCTTGGCGAAGCAGCCCTTCGTCGGATCGGCGCCGCCATCGAATTGGTCAACCGCCTTCTGGAGACACGCCGCGAACTTCTCCGGCACGAGCCCGGCGGGCGGCTTCTCGTTCTTGCTGTGGCAGGCCAGCAGGGCCGTGGCCTTCCTGCTCACGCACTTCTTTTTCCCCGCCGAACACGCATTCGTCACCGGCGCGGGATAGTTCGGGTCGAGCGCGACCACGACGACGGCGACGAAGCCATCGACCGTATTCTCCAGCGCGGCCGTGTCAGTCGTCGTGAGACAGCCGCCTGGATACTTGGCTGCGAGCTTCGCGAAGCAGCCCTTGCTCGGATCAGCCCCGCCGTCGAACTTGGTCACCACCTTTTGCAGGCAATCCTGAATACTCTGGTCGCTGACCGAGAGCCCTTTCTTCTCCGCGAGCTGATGACACTTCAGCAGCCCCGCCGTCTTCTTAGCGACGCACTGCTTCTTGCCTGCCGCGCAGGCGTTGAGCGTGGCGTGGGACGGCATTGCGACCGTGAGGGCGACGAGAGCACCAACGAGCGCGAGCGCGATGCGCGGCATAGAAAATCCTCCGGGTTAGAGGGGCGCAGGCGCGGCGGGCGGTGATGCGGACCGGGAATTCGTCCGTTGGGCAGGCGTCCAGTTGAGTGCAGGACCGTCGCACGAAGAGGCGGCACGGTCTACTGAATTCGATGGAAGCGGTCACGTTGGCCGAGATGGGATGGAAGTGGTCAGCGGTACGCCGCGTCACTGCCCCATTCTGGGGCATCCCGAGAGGAGAGGAGAGGGAATGCGAGAGCCGTACACCTCGGCGATCACGCCCTCCGGGAGTCGTCACGGGATCGGCGCGGAGCGGAGCCCGCTATGGCATCATTCGCCGTCGACGCGATCCACAACTATTGCCAATATCTCCGCCGCGGGACAATTGCGGCTGTCGTTGGATGTTCCTGGATACCTACGGCCGCGACTTCCTTTTGCCTTTGCGCGCGCGAAGCTTGGTTCAAGTCCCCCTCCTCGCATTGTCCTCGGATTTTTTGTTGGACGCCGATGTCACGCGATGCCAAACGTTGTGGCACCTCAAATCCTTACGACGCGCGTTTTCTCTGTAGCTCTGCCACCTTCTCTGCAAGAAGCACCTTCAGGAGCGATTGATACGGAACATCCCGATCCTTCGCGAGCACACGCAATGCCTGAATGAGGCGCCGTGGGAGTCGGATGGTGATGGAGCGCGTCGGCCGCTCGATGTCCGGATCGAACTCGAGCCGCACACCCGTCCGTGACCAGTCGATCTCCGGAACGCTGTCGTGCTCGAGCCAGTAGGCCGCGACGTCAGCCTCGCTGCGCTTCTTTCGTCTTTTCATAGATTGCTCGTTCCCTGCGACTCATCGGACGCGCTGAAATGATTCGCACTTGCCTTCGCCGCACGGTGAAGGAGACGAAGAGGCGGCGACCCTCGTTGCTCCTGCCGAGCGCGACATAGCGCTGCTCGTCGTCGGAATGGCGCGTATCGACCTGGCAGAGCGGGTCGCTCAAAAGCGCCTCCTCGGCTTCGACCGCGGATACACCATGCTTCAGCTCGGATTTTCGCCAGTTGGCCTCATCCCATTCGAACCCCTTCAGCCCTCGGACGACCAACCGCACCGACGAGGACAGTAGCGGACTATCTGTATGTATTCAATACGTACATCAAACTTGGCTGCGGCGATGGTTGCACTTGCTCAGAGGGTCCACGTCTTAGCGGCGATGTGACAGAAGTTTCGCGAGGGAAAACGCGCCAGAGTGCGTCAGCCGTGGTCGAGCGCAGCGCGGCGCAAGCGGAGCATACCGTCATGGTATGTGAGCATTGCGGTGCGCGAGCACGGCCACGGATGGCGTGCTCTGGTGCGAGCGAGAGCGGTGTTCACCGTGAAATTTCTGTCACATCGAGGTTAAGTCTGGCGACGCGAACACCGCCTCCAGTCGTCGCACCCGCGGCGGCTATCCGGCGCGGCAGAGTGCTGCGGGATCAAGCCCGAGCCGCTCGAAGGCCTCCGGAACGGCAGGCGCCCACGCGACGGACAGCGTCCGGTCGGGCCGCGTCGTTTCTTCGGCTGGCCGCCCAGTCGGTCGGGCCCCCGACACTCGGGTAGCAGCTCGGCGCTGGCGCACGCAGCAACCTCACGCACGGCCATGGATAATTCAACGCCGCAAGCGCTGTGGCGCGACGCTTACACGACGACGGCTGGACCCGATCAGATGTGGACCCTGAGGATCCACAGCGTGGCCGTCCGTGCCCGTCCATGCCCATCACGCCGCAAAATTACTTCCGCTTTCCGCGACGAGATGTTCGCGTCACCACCCCCGCACGCCGCGCTCGGGCGTCGGCACCAGCGCGTCGATCGCGAGCCGGTCCCCTCGGGCCGGGATCGTGGCGCGCTCGACTACGAGCGCAGGCGCGCTTACGGTTAGCGAGCCTTGGGCAGGCGCGACTGCGGAAGGCTCGCGCGCCGAGCTCGCGGGTTTGGAATCACGCGCGCGCGCTTGAGGCGGCGAGCCATTCGAGGGTCGCCAGTCATCGACAACGGGAGGGTAAGCCATGAAGATCGTCGTCATCGGCGGCACCGGCCTGATCGGCTCGAAGACCGTCCCCATTCTTCGTCAGGGCGGCCACGAGGTCCTCGCCGCCTCGTCCAAGACCGGCGTCAACATCATCACCGGCGCGGGCCTCAAAGAGGCCATGGCCGGCGCGCAGGTGGTGATCGACCTCGCCAATTCGCCCTCGTTCGAAGACAAGGCGGTGCTGGAGTTCTTCGAGACCTCCGGCCGCAAGCTGCTCGCGGCGGAGGCCGCAGCCGGCGTCCAGCACCACGTCGCGCTCTCCATCGTCGGAACCGATCGGACGCCCGACAACGGCTATTTCCGCGCCAAGGTCGCCCAAGAGAAACTGATCGAGGCCTCCGGCATCCCCTACACCATCATCCGCTCGACCCAGTTCCTGGAATTCCTCGGCGGCACCGCCGCTTCCTGTGCGGATGGAAACATCGTCAGGGTGTCGCCCGGCCTGTTCCAGCCCATCGCGGCGGATGACGTGGCTGCCATCGTCGCCGACGTGGCGCTCGCAACGCCGCGAGGCGGCATCGTCGAGATCGCAGGCCCGGAGCGAGCAGCATTCGACGAAATCATCGCCCGCTATCTGAAGGCGGTCGGCGACCCGCGTCAGGTCGTCGGGGACCCCGAGGCCCGCTACTTCGGCGGCCGGGTCGAGGAGCGCTCGCTCGTGCCGCTGGGCGAAGCGCGCCTCGGCCGCATCGGTCTCGACGAATGGCTCCGCCGTTCGAGAGCCTGATCCATGAGACGCATCCTCTTCGCGCTGCTCGTCGCGCTGCTCGTCGCCGCCGCGCCGTTCGGCACCGCCCTCGCGGACGGGCCGAAGTCGAAGAACGCCAAGGTGACCCTCGTCTACCAGCACGAGCTGCCGAACGTTCCCGGCAAGAGCATCAAGGGCGTGCTCGTCGAATACGGCCCGGGCGGCTACTCGCCCGGTCACACGCACGCCAAATCCGCCTTCATCTACGCAACCGTGCTCGAGGGGGCGATCCGCAGTCAGGTCAACGACGGACCGGTAGTCACCTACAAGGCCGGGCAGAGCTTCTCCGAGTTGCCCGGCGACCGCCACGGCGTCAGCGCCAATGCCAGCAAGACGAAGCCGGCCAAGCTCCTCGCGGTGTTCGTGGTGGACACCAACGAGACGGAGCTGACGATCCCGTTCGAGAACTGAGCTCCGACGCGGACGAGACCGTCAAAGCCCGCCGCGGCGTGCGTCTCGCCGCACGTCCCCCTCCTCGCTTCGGATCTTCACGCGCTCTCGCCGGAGCGACGGCGGGCACCGTCCGGCGTGTCGCGGAGCGCCGGCGGGCGAGAATCGTCTATGCCGCCGAGCCGACCGGCACCCGCGCCGCCGCGGCCAGCTCGAGGAACGCCTCGCGGATCATGTCCTTGAAGACGGCGACGTCCGGCATCGCCGCGAGATCGGCGTCGATCCCGATGAACAGCTGATCGCGATAGCCGTAGAGCGCGACACTCGCCGGGCTCCGCAGGGCGACCGGTGCGAACGGATACGCGGCCACGATCTCGGTGCCGGCGAGATAGCGGGTCGCGAGGATGCCGGGCACGTTGGTCACGATGAAATCCACCACGCCGAAGGTCGCCTCGGCCATCCAGCCGATGAACTGCCGGCCCAGCACCGCGAGCAGCTCGGCGAGGATGGGCGTGGCGCCGGCCGCCGGATCGACCTTCTTCTCGGCCACGCGGCGGCGCACCGCCTCGAACAGCACCCGGGGATCGTCGAGCGTGATCGGCAACGGCACCAGCAGACCCGTCGCCACGTTGCCCACGTCGGCCTGATCGACCCACTGCTCGGCGGTGCGGAGGTTCACGGGCACGAGGGTGTTCAGCTCGCTGACGTCCGTCAGGCCGTGCGCCACGTGCCACTTTCCCATGGCGCGCGCCATGATCGTGAGGAGGACGTCGATCACGGTGCCCGCGAGCGCGTGCTTGATGCGGCGCACGTCCGCGAACGGCAGCGTCATCCCGCTGAGGTGCCGCGCGCGTCCGAACGAGGTGAGCGGCACGTTGCGCCCGTGGCGAAACGATTCCGCCAGCGAGCCCAGAGCCCGCAGCGCGAGCGGGATCCGCGACGGGTGGAGTGCCGTGTCGGTGAGTGTCTGCGCCGCGGCCTTGGCGCGCGCGAGACCGAGATCGACCCGATCGCGAAGCGCGTCGGCCACTCGCCGGACGAGCGGCGGTGCCTCGTCCCACGTTCCCTTGCCGTGCGGCAATGGCTCGACCGGCGACGCGGCGGCCGGCTCGCGCTCCCAGTCGGTCAGCGCGGCGAAGATGGCGTTGGCCCCGACGCCGTCGGCGACCGCATGATGGAGCTTGAAGAAGAGCGCCGCCCGGCCGTCGGGAAGGCCATCGAACAGCCGCGCTTCCCACAGCGGCCGCGAGCGATCGAACGGCGTTTCGTACGCCGGCGCGATCGCGCGGAAGAGCTCGTCGAGGTCGCATTCGGCGGCGAGCGCGTGGCGGCGGAGATGGTAGTCGATGTCGAACGTGGGATCGAAGGCCCAGTGCGGCAGCGTGAGGTCGAGCGGCGCTTCCACGACGTGCTGGCGGAGCCGCGGCACCGCCGCGACGGCGCGCGCGAAGGCGTCGTGGAGCCGAGTCGGGTCGGGACTGCGGTCCAAGACGAGCAGCATCGCCATCGTGGTCGGCTGCATCGGCGAGTCGGCCCACCAGAACGTGAGATCCTCGCCCGAGAGACGGCGCGGCGCGGCAGCGCTCATGCGCGGGCTCGAATGACCGTCACGACGGCTCGCATGCCCGAAGCCCTCCCCTTTGGGCAGCGAACGAGCACGCCCCGTGCCAGCAAACGCGAAGGCGATGCCGACGCGCCGGCGCGGCCGAGCGGCCGAATGGGCGGACGCCCATGCCGCACCCTGTTCCCAGTCGCTGGAACGCCTACGCCTCGAGTTCGCAGCTCTGGCAAGACCAGCACCGGCTCGGGGCGGCGGTGCCCTGATGTGCAGGTGCGGCGTCGCTCCGAGAAGCCCTCACGAGAAGCCCTCAACAGATGCGCGGCAGCTGCTCCCCGGTGAGGAGGTCGAGAAGGCGCCGCGACCCGAGCCGCGTGCGCAGCGTCACCATGCCGGCCGGCCCGTCGACGACCCGTCCCACCGCCGCGGCCGCGGCGCCGAGCGGATGCCGCCGCAGCACGGCGAGCGCCCGCTCCGCGTCGCGCTCCGGAACGAACGCGACCAGACGGCCCTCGCACGCCACGTAGAGCGGGTCGAGACCGAGGAGCTCGCAGGCGCCGGCGACCGCGTCGCCGACCGGCACCGCGGCCTCGTCGACCTCGACGCCGAGCCCGGCATCGCTCGCGATCTCGTTCACCGCCGCGGCGAAGCCGCCGCGCGTCGGATCGCGGAGGCAGTGCACGTCGACGCCGGCCGCGACGAGGTCTGCGACCAGCGGCGCGATCGACCCGCAATCGCTGCTGACGGGCGTCTCGAACGCGAGGCCGTCGCGCACCGACAACACCGCGACACCGTGGCGGCCGACGTCGCCCGACAGCAGCACGACGTCGCCGGCCCGCACGCGCCGCGGGTGCACGTCCACGCCGGGCGGCACGACGCCGATGCCCGCGGTGTTGACGAAGAGCCCGTCGCCCTTCCCCCGATCGACCACCTTGGTGTCGCCGGTGACGAGCGCGACCCCGCACGCCGCCGCGGCCGCGCGCATCGACGCCACCACCGCCCGCAGCTCGTCCATCGGCAGCCCCTCCTCGAGCACGAACGCGACGCTCAGGTACGCGGGCACGGCCCCGGTGACGGCGAGATCGTTGACGGTGCCGTAGACCGCGAGGCCGCCGATGTCGCCGCCCGGGAAGCTCCGCGGCGAGACGACGTAGGTGTCGGTGGTGAAAGCGACGCGGCCGCCTCCGAGCACGACCACCGCACCGTCGTGACCGGTCGCCACGGAGGGGTCGGCGAAGGCCGGCAGGATCTCGCGCGTCACCAGCTCGCGCATCAGACGGCCGCCGCCGCCGTGTGCGAGCTGGATCGTGGACGGCACCGCCGGCGTCGGGCAGCGGACGACGAAGTCGTTCATGCCGCGGTGAACCTCCGATAGCGAAAGTACGCCGCGCAGGCGCCTTCGGCCGAGACCATCGTCGCACCGAGGGGCGTCTCGGGCGTGCAGCGCGTGCCGAAGGCCGCGCAGTCGGGCGGCTTGAGCAGTCCGCGCAGCACGTCGCCGCTCCGGCAGTCGGGATCCTCGCGCCCGCCGACGTCGCCGACGCCGAACTTCCGGGCCGCATCCCAGGCGGCGTACGCCGGCCGCAGCGCGAGGCCGCTCGCCGGGATCGCCCCGATCCCGCGCCAGGTGCGCGGCACCACCTCGAACACCTCGCGAATGAGCTCGCGCGCCGCCGTGTTGCCGGCGCGCCGCACCGTGCGCACGTACTGGTTCTCGACCTCGGCGCGCCCCTCCGCGAGCTGCGTCACCGCCATGTGGATGCCCTGCAGCAGATCGAGGGGCTCGAAGCCGGTGACGACGATCGGCACGCGATGGCGCGCCGCCAGCGGCCGGTACTCGTCGATGCCCATGATCGCGCACACGTGGCCCGCCGCGAGGAATCCGTCGACGCGCCGCTCGGGGGCGGCGAGGATCGCCTCCATCGCGGGCGGCACCAGCACGTGCGAAACGACGAGCGAGAAGTTGGCGAGACCGCGGCGGCGCGCCTCCACGACCGCCATGGCGTTGGCGGGCGCCGTGGTCTCGAAGCCGACCGCGAAGAAGACCACCTCGCGCTCGGGATGCCGTGCCGCGAGCGCGACCGCGTCGAGCGGCGAGTAGACGACGCGCACGTCCCCGCCCGCGGCCTTCACGGCGAAGAGATCGCGCCCCGAGCCGGGCACGCGCAGCATGTCGCCGAACGAGCAGAACGTGACCTCGGGACGCGCCGCCATCGCGATCGCCTGGTCGATGAGCTCGACGGGCGTGACGCACACCGGGCAACCGGGCCCGTGCAGCAACGTGAGCGTCGGTGGCAGGAGCTCGTCGATGCCGAAGCGGACGATCGCGTGGGTCTGCCCGCCGCACACCTCCATGAGCGTCCACGGGCGGGTCGCGACGGCGCGGATCGCGTCGAGATAGCGGCGGGCGGCGCCCGCGTCGCGGTACTCGTCCAGAAACTTCATCGCCGCTCGTCGTCGTCGACCTCGGACGTCGCGCCGATCTCGTCGAGATACGAGAAGACGCGCGCCGCCGCCTGCGGGTCGATCACGCTGATCGCGAAACCGGCGTGCACCACCACGTAGTCGCCGACCCGGGCCTCCGGCACGTAGGCGAGGCAGACCTCCTTCACGATCCCGCCGAACGCGACCGTGCCGCCGCGCAGCTCGCCGTCGATGACGCTCCGGATCTCACCCGGGATGCCGAGACACATCGTTCTCCTCCTGCACGCGCCGGATGGCGACCAGCGCCTGGCCGAGCGCGATGCCCCCATCGTTCGGCGGGTAGCGCTCCGCAACGTACACGCTGAAGCCGTCGACCGCGAGCCGCGCCCGCACGCTCTCCACGAGGCGGACGTTCTGGAAGCAGCCGCCGCTCAGCACGACGTCCGCGAGGCCGCTCCGCCGCGCCCACGCCGCGGCGAGCTCGGCGAGCGCGGCGTGAAAGCGCGCCGCGCACCGGGCGACGGACACGCCGCGCCGGCGGTCGTCGAGCAGCGCGACGACCAGCGGCTCCCAGTCGGCCACGGCGGGAAGGTCGGCGCCGAGCGGCAACGGATACGGCGTCGCGTCCGCGACCCCGTCGGCGGCGATCTCGACGGCCGTCGCCGCCTGCCCTTCGTAGGTCGCGACCGCGCCGAGACCGAGCAAGGCGGCGACCGCATCGAAGAGCCGTCCGATCGACGTGGTGCGCGGGGCCTGGACCGAACGGTCGAGCATCGCGAGCAGGACCCGCAGCTCGCCGGCGGTGAAGAGCTCGACGACCGGGGTCGCGGCGGCGGCGCCGCCGAGCGCGTGCAGCATCCCGAGCGCCGCGCGCCGCGGCTCGCGCAGGGCGCGCTCGCCGCCCGCCAGACGAAACGGTCGCAGGTGCCCGACGCGCGCGCACGCGGCGCCCGTCACTCTGAGCGCCTCGCCGCCCCAGAGCGTGCCGTCGACACCGAGCCCGGCGCCGTCCCACGCGAGACCGAGCACCGGACCGACCAGGCCGTGCTCCGCCATGACGGCCGCGACGTGCGCGTGGTGGTGTTGGACGTGCTCGAGCGGCACCCGCCAGTCGCGCGCCAGTCGCGCCGCGAGCCGCGTCGACGCGTAGTCGGGGTGGAGATCGCAAGCGATGCGGGCCGGCCGCGCCGCGAAGAAGGCGACGAGATCGGCGACCGTCCGTTCGAGGAGCGCACCGGCCTCGACGCCGTGGAGGTCGCCGAGATGCTGGCTCACGACGACCTCTCCGTCGACGTGGAGCGCGATCGTGCTCTTCTGCTGCGCACCCAGCGCCAGGACCGCCGGCGCGCCTGCCGGCACGGCGAGGCGGAGCGGCAGCGGCGCGAAGCCGCGCGCGCGTCGCAGCAAGAGGGCACGTCCCCCTCCGACGCGGACCACGGAGTCGTCGACCGGACGGAGGACCGGCCGGTCGTGCACCAGGAACGCGTCGGCGATCGCACCCAGCCGGACGCGCGCCTCGGCGTCGGCGATGCAGATGGGCTCGTCGGCGCGGTTGCCGCTCGTGCAGACGAGCGGCCGAGCGACGGCCGCCGCGAGCAGCACGTGAAGCGGCGTCGTCGGCAGGAGAGCGCCGATCCACGGCGTCGCGGGCGCGACGCCGTCGGCGAGCCGCGGTGCGGGCCCGGACGGCGCGCGCCGCCGCCGCACCAGGACGATCGGCGCGGCCGGGCTCGCGAGCGCGGCTTCCTCTTCGGGTGTCGGGTCGCACGCCGCGCGCAGCGCCGCCGGCGACTCGAAAAGCACCGCCAAGGGCTTCTGCGGCCGCCCCTTCCGCTCGCGCAGACGGGCCACCGCGGTAGCGTCGGTGGCATCGGCCAGCAGCTGAAAGCCGCCGAGACCCTTCAGCGCGACGATGCCGCCGCGCGCGAGCGTGCGTGCGGCCGCCGTGACGGCGTCGTCGCCGCGCGCCAGCTCCCGACCGTCGCGATCGACCAAGCGCAGCACCGGCCCGCAGTCGGCACAGGCGATCGGCTCGGCGTGGAAGCGCCGGTCGGCGACGTCGGCGTACTCGGCGGCACAGGCGGCGCACATCCGGAAGCGCCGCATCGCCGTGCGGGCGCGGTCGTACGGCACGCGCTCGATGACGGTGTAGCGCGGTCCGCAGCGGGTGCAGTTGGTGAACGGATAGCGATGCCGGCGCGCCCGCGGATCGCGGATCTCGGCGCGGCAGTCGGCGCAGGTCGCGAGGTCGGCGGGCACTACCGGGCGCGGCGCGACGCCGCCCGCGCTGGCGACGATGCGGAAGCGACCGAGCCCTGCCGGCGCGAGCTCCGCGACGTCGATGCGCGCGACCTCGGCCGCCGCCGGCGCGGCCGCGCCGAGCGCGTCGAGGAAGTCGCGCACCATGGCGCGCTCGCCCTCGACCTCGAGCGACACGCCGTCGCACCCGTTCGCCACCCAGCCCGCGAGCCCGCGCCGGGTCGCGGCGTCGTAGACGAACGGCCGGAAACCCACGCCCTGCACGACGCCCGAGACGTGCACCGCGACCCGGATCACGTCTCGACCTCGAGCTCGTCGAGACCGATCCCCGTCTTCCCGAGCAGCTCGCCGTCGATGCTGCCGCAGGACGGACAGAGGAGGACGTGGTGCTCGGGCCCGTACACGGCGGCACACGCCCGGCAGCGGGCCTCGACGTGCACCAGGCGGAGCTCGAGGCGGGCGCCGTCGGCGGCGGTACCGCGCGCGAGCGCCGCGAAGTGGAACGTCAGGCTCTCGGCCGAGAGCGTCTCGGTCTCGGCGATCCAGCCACGCGCCGCCCGCACCCGCGACGCCGCGGCGTCCGCAGCGCCGCGCAACACCGCCGACAGCAACCGCCGCGCGAGCGCCGCCTCGTGCATGGCCCTAGACCGCCACCAACGCGCGCACGCGCGCCGCCGCCGGCGCGACCGCCGCCGCGACCGCCGGCGACAGCGCCTGCGCGTAGCGCGTCGGCCGCTCGATCGTGACCCCGACGATCCGGATCGACGGCGCGACGCCGTCCGGCGCCACGGCATGCGCGAGCGCGATCGCCTGCGCGACACCGAGGCCGTGGGTCGAGACCGGCGTGCAGCCCCCGGCGGCGAGATCCGCGGGCGCCAGCTCGACGACCAGGCCCGGCGGCGCCCCGAGCACGGCATCGACGATCACGACCGGCGCGGCAGTCTCGAGCAGGCCGACGAGCGCCGCGTCCTCGTCGGCGCGCACGAGCTCGACCCCGGCCGGCACGCCGTCCGCCTGGAGCCGCTCGAGCACCGCGTAGCCGACGCCGTCGTCGCCGCCGACGCGTTGCCCGATCGCGATCACCCGCGCCGGCCTCACGCTGGCTCGACCTTCACCGTGAGGAAGTGCGTCGCACACGAGATGCAGGGATCGTAGTTGCGGACGGCCTGCTCGCACTGGGCGGTGAGCTCCGGGTTGGCGAGCGCCAGCCGCGGGGCGACGAAGCGCGCCAAGTCCTCCTCGATCATGCGCTGGTTCTGCGAGGTCGGCGGGACGATCTTGGCGTCGAGGATCATGCCGCCCGCGTCGATGCGATAGCGATGGTAGAGGAGGCCGCGCGGCGCCTCGGTGGCACCGTGACAGGTCGCCGCCCGCGGCGGCACCGGCACGAACGGGTGCGCCGGACGCTCGTAGGCGTCGATGATCCTGAGCGCCTCGTCGCAGGCCCACAGCACCTCGACCGCGCGCACGATGATGCTGCGGAAGGGATTGCGGCAGACCTCGCGGAGGCCGGCCGCGCGGGCGGCGTCGCGCGCCAGCGGGGACAGCCGCTCGGCGTTCAGCGCATAGCGGGCGAGCGGCCCGCAGAGATAGGCGCCGCCGTCGCGTCGACGCGCGTGCAAGGCGTTCGAATGCGGGACCTGCTCCTCGACGAAGTGCTGCTCGTACGCGGCCGGGGCGAGGTCGAGTCCGCGGCTCGACACGATGCGGCCGTCGGCGAGCGGGTACTCGTCGGGGTGCCGCAGCGCCACGAACTCGTAGTCGTACTCGAAATCGGGAAACTCGAAACCCGCCACCCAGCGCACCAGCTCGACGGCGGCGTCGCGGGCGACGCGCAGCTGCTCGGCGAGCGGCGCCAGCTCGGCGCGCGTCGGCACGCGATAGAACCCGCCGACGCGTACGTTCACCGGATGGATCTCGCGGCCGCCGAGCAGGGCGACGATGGCGTTGCCCGCCTTCTTCAAAGCGAGGCCGCGGCGGACGGCGTCGCCGTGATCCGCCGCCATGCGCACGGCATCCGGATAGCCCAGGAAGTCCGGCGCGTGCAGCATCGTGACGTGCAGCACGTGGCTCTCGATCCACTCGCCGCAGTAGAGCAAGCGCCGGAGCGCGCGCAACTGCCCGTCGACGACGACGCCGAGCCCGGACTCCAGCGCGGTCACCGCGCTCATCTGGTACGCGACGGGACAGATGCCGCAGATGCGGGCCGTGACGTCGGGCGCCTCCGTGAACGCACGGCCGCGGAGGAACGCCTCGAAGAAGCGCGGCGGCTCGAAGATATCGAGCCGCGTCTCGACCACCCGCCCGTCGCGCACCCGCACCAGGAGACCGCCCTCGCCCTCGACGCGCGCCAGCACGTCGACCTTGATGGTGCGGCGCTCGCCGGTCATCCGCCCTCCTCCTGACGCTCGCTCTCGCGGCGGAACGGCTCGGCGCCGGCGTTGAAGCTGCGGAACATGCGCACCAGCTCCGGGCGGTCGACGCCGCGGGCGCCGAGCCACCCGGCGAGCGACGCGGTGTTGGCGGTCTCGGCGGGCCCGAAGCAACCGTAGCAGCCCCGGTCGTAGCGCGGGCAGAGGGCCCCGCATCCCGCCTGCGTCACCGGACCGAGGCACGGGGTGCCGTGCGCGACCATCACGCAGACGTTGCCGCGCAGCTTGCACTCGACGCACACGCTCGTGGTCGCGATGGCCGGCCGGCGGTGGTTCAGGAACGCGCTCAGCACCTCGAGCAACTGCCGCTTGTCGATGGGACAGCCGCGCAGCTCGAAGTCGACCGCGACGTGCGCCCCGATCGCGCTCGAGCGGTCGAGCGTGCTGATGTATTCGGGCGTCGCGTAGACGGCCGCCGTGAACTCGCGCACGTCGCGGAAGTTCCTGAGCGCCTGGATGCCGCCCGCGGTCGCGCAGGCGCCGATCGTCACCAGATGGCGCGACGCGCGGCGCACGGCGTGGATCCGCTCGGCGTCGTGCGGCGTGGTGATCGACCCTTCGACGAGCGAGAGATCGTACGGCCCCTGCACGACCTTGCTCGACGCCTCCAGAAAGCTCGCGATCTCGACCTCCCCCGCGAGCGTCAGCAGCTCGTCCTCGCAGTCGAGGAGACTCAGCTGGCAGCCGTCGCAGGAAGCGAACTTCCAGACCGCGAGCTTCGGCTTCCGGCGGCCCGCCGTCATCTCAGAGCTCGCGCACCGTGAGCAGGCGCTGCACGCGCGGATAGGGGAACACCGGCCCGTCCTTGCACACGAACTCGGGGCCGAGCTGGCAGTGACCGCACCAGCCGACCGCGCACTTCATGTTGCGCTCGAGCGAGACCCAGATCCGCGCCTCCGGCACGCCGCGGGCGGCGAGCGCCGCGGCCGCGAAGCGCATCATGATCTCCGGCCCGCAGATCATGGCGACGGCGTTCGCGGGATCGAAGGGGGCGCGCGGCACCAGCGTCGTGACCACGCCGACGTCCCCCGTCCAGCCGCGCGCCGCGTGGTCGAGCGTGACCTCGATCGTGATGTCGTGACGATGGCGCCAGCGCTCGAGCTCGCGCCCATAGAGCACGTCCGCCGGGCCGCGCGCGCCGTAAAGCAGCACGACCCGTCCGAACGCGCGGCGGTCCGCGGCGATCGCGTACAGCACGGGGCGGAGCGGCGCGAGGCCGATGCCGCCCGCGATCACGACCACGTCCCTGCCGCGCGCTTCCGTGAGCGGCCACGCCGTCCCGAACGGTCCGCGAACGCCGAGCGAGCCGCCGCGCGTCAGGCGCTGCATGGCGCGTGTCACCGTGCCGACCGCGCGCGTGGTGTGCACCAGCCTGTCGCCGCGCGCGGGGTCGCCGGAGATCGAGATCGCCACCTCGCCGACGCCGAAGACGTACAGCATGTTGAACTGCCCCGGCGCGAACGAGAAGGCACCGTCGGCGGCGAGCTCGAGCGTGAAGGTCTCGGCCGACTCGCGCGTCGTCCGCCGGATGCGGGTCGGGCGCGGGACCATCGCGAGTGGGGCGGCGACGCCGTTCAGGACTGGCCTCCATAGAGGTCGAGCAGCTGGAGACGCGTCGCCTGCAGCCGTTGCTCCATGATGTGCGCGAAGCGCTTCAGCAGCTCGTATCCGAGCACGCGATCCGCCTCGCACTTGCCGCGCAGACACCGGCCGTCGAGGGCGATCGTACGGGTCGGCTCGAGCGCGACCGCGTCGAACATCCAGTGATACGGCGGGATCAGCCACGACCAGCCGAGGATGTCGCCCGCCCCGACCGTCTGCAGCACGAGCGGCGGCCGTCCCGGCGCCGCCACCTCAAGTGCGACCTTGCCCTCGCGGAGCAGGAAGAACTGGTTCGCCTCCTCGCCGGTCGCGGATCAGAAACGCGCCGGTATCGAACCGCAGGTTGGCGGCACAGCCGACCACCACGCCGAGCTGCGACGCAGCGAGGTCCTGGAAGAACGGGTGCTCGGCGAGAATGCGCTCAAGCGTCTCCACTCTGCCCTCCTTTCTCGGCCGCCGGCGCCCGTGTCGCCCGTCCGGATCGCAGCGACCTCCTCGGTGAGGTCGATCCCGACCGGGCACCAGGCGATGCAGCGCCCGCAGCCGACGCAACCCGAGGTACCGAACTGGTCGATCCACGACGCCAGCTTGTGCGTCAGCCACTGCCGGTAGCGGGCGCGGGTCGAGCCGCGCACGCTACCGCCGTGCAGATACGAGTGATCGAGCGTGAAGCACGAGTCCCACGTTCGCCAGCGCTCGGCGTGATCGCCGGTCAAGTCGGTCACGTCGGCAACCGTCGAGCAGAAGCAGGTCGGGCACACCAGCGTGCAATTGGCGCAGGCGAGACAGCGGGTCGCGACCTCGTCCCACCGCGGGTGCTCGGCGTTGCGGTAGAGGAGGTCCTTGACGTCGCGCGTGTCGAGCCGACGCCCCATGGTGGCCGCGGCGTGCGCGACTGCGGCGTCGGCGCCGCGGCGATCCCGGTCCGCCGCGGGCGCGAGCCCGAGGCGCGCGACCAGCGCCGCGCCGCGCTCGCTCCCGACCTCGACCAGGAAGCGATGCTCGCCGTCGAGGAGCTCGGTGAGCGCAAGGTCGTAGCCCACGCTCGCCCGGGGCCCCGTACCCATCGACACGCAGAAGCACGTCCCGCCCGCTTCCGCGCAGTTGACCGCGACGACGAACACGTCGCGGCGGCGGGCGGCATACTCGGGGTCGACGTGCGCGTCGCCGACGAAGGTCCGGTCCTGGATCGCGATCGCGTGCAGGTCGCACGAGCGCGCGCCGATCAGCGCGAGACGCGGGGGCGCGGGACTCGCCGCATCGACGGCGAAGCCCTCGCCGTCGCGCCGGGCCTGCCAGAGGCGGAGGCGCGGCGGGAAAAAGCGCGGCTTGAACGATTGCGGACCGACCGCCCAGCCGAAGAGCGCGTCGTCGTCGCGCCGCGCCAGGCGGTAGCTGCCGGGCTCGTGGACCGCCGTCCAGCCCGCGGGAAGATCGGCGCTGCCACCGATCTCCTGGTAGTCGATCGCGCCGTCACGGAGAGTCGGACCGATCAACGTGTACCCGTCGGCCATCAGGGCGCGGAACAGATCGTCGAGCCGCGGACGGGGCAGAATGACGGATTCGCCGGCGGTCATGGGCGCGACTCGTGTCGGGTCTCGGGCATCGCTCCCCTATCCGATCAACGTCCCTTCGGGAACCACCGTGACGCCGCCGGCCGTCACCACGAAGTGCCGCCGATCGCCGTCGGGAGCCCCGATCACGGTGTCGGGCGGGATCACCACGTTCTCGTCGACGATCACGCGCCGCAGCACGGACCGCTCGCCGATGCGAACGCGCGGCAGCAGGATCGACTCCTCGACGTCGGCACCGGCGGCTACGAGCACGCGCGGCGAGAGCACCGAACGCACGACGCTGCCGCCGGCCACGATCGAGCCGGGCGAAATGATGCTGTCACGAACGCGAGCCTCGCAGCTTCCGGCGCTGCGCATCAAGGCAGGCGGGTGCTGGCCGCCCTCATGGCGGATCGTCCAACCGTCGTCGGCGAAGAGGTCGAACGCCGGCGCGGGCGCGAGCAGCTGCATGGTCGCGTCGAAGTACGTGTCGAGCGTGCCGACGTCCTGCCAATAGCGCTCGGCGCGCGGGGAGCGCTCGCTCACGTCGAAGGCGTGCACCCGGCGCGCCGCGACCATGGCGGGGACCACGTTGTGGCCGAAGTCGTGCAGCGAGGACGTCTTGGCGTCGGCGATGATCGCGCGCACCAGTGCTTCGGTGCGGAAGACGTAGATGCCCATGTTGACGCGGACGTGCTCGGGATGCTCGCGAATCGGAACCGGATACTCGGGCTTCTCGATGAAGGCGACGACCCGATCGTCGTTCTCCACCTCCACCACCCCCATGCGGCGCGCTTCGGCGGTCGGCACCTGGGTGCAGGCGATCGTCAAATCGGTGTCATGCTCGCGATGGAAGGCGATCAGCCCCTGATAGTTCATGCGGTAGACGTGATCGCCCGAAAGCACGAGGACGTGCTCCGGCCGCTCCTCGTCGAGCAGGTCGAGATTCTGGAACACCGCGTCCGCGGTACCGGCGTACCAGCGCGACACCAGCTGCAGCTGCGGCGGGACCGTCTGGATGAACTCCCCGAGCTCCGAGTGCAGGACGCTCCACGTCGTTCTGAGGTGCCGGTCGAGCGACAGCGACTTGTGCTGCGTCAGCACGTAGATGCGTTTGAGGCCGCTGTTGAGGCAGTTCGACAGCGTGAAATCGATGAGGCGGTACATGCCGCCGAAAGGCACTGCCGGTTTGGCGCGCTTCTTGGTGAGCGGATACAGCCGCTCGCCCTGGCCGCCGGCGAGCAGCATCACGAGCGTCGCGGCCGAGGCCTCGCGGTCCATCGGACGCCGCTACGCCGAGCGGCCCATCACCGAGCGAACCGCCTCCCGCAGCGGCTCGGGACTCGACGACTTGGTGACGTAGGCATCGGCAATCCAGCTCACGAACTGATCGCCGTACGCCGAGTAGGCGGAGTTGAGCACGACCGGCAGCCGGCAGTAGCGCTCGTGGATACGGGTCAGCGTCGCGAGCCCGTCGAGCCCCGGCATGTTGATGTCGAGGATGACCGCGTCGGGCGAATGGCGCGCGATCGCTGCCAACGCTTCGACGCCGTCGCGAGCCTCGAGCACCTCGTAGCCGCGCTCCTCGAAGTCTTCCCGATAGAGCAGGCGCTGATTGTCGTCGTCCTCGACGATCAGAATGCGCGTCATGATGGCCTCCCTGCCGGCAAGCCGACCACGAAGGTCGTGCCTGCGTCCGAGCTTTCGACCGCCAGCGTACCGCCGTGGTCGTCGACGATTTTACGGATCACCGCAAGCCCGAGCCCGGTGCCGTGCGCCTTGCTGCTGAAGAACGGCGTAAAGACACGGGCCCGGAGCTCCTCCGGAATGCCTGGTCCGGAGTCCGTGAAGACGACACGCACGCCGGCGCCGGCCGGTTCGGTGCGAATGCCAAGGCGGCGCGGCCGGCCGTTACGGACCTGCTCCATCGCCTGCACCGCGTTGCGCCAGAGGTTGAGGAAGGCGCGCTGCAGCTGCCCGCCGTCCGCCGCGATCGGCGGCAGGTCCGGCGCGAGCGACATCTCGAGCGCCACGGCGTGCTCCGCGAGCTCGTCACCGTGCACGTCCGCGAGCGTCGCGATCACGCGGTTCACGTCCGTGCGGGCGAAGCTCGGCGCCTTGGGGCTCGTGAAATCGAGCATCTCCTTGAGGAGGCGCTCCAGCTTCTCGACCTCTTGCACGATGATCGCCGCCCCGCGGGTGACGCGCGCCGCCTGCTCCGGATGGGCGCCCAGCTTGCGCGCGAAGCCGCCGATGGTCGCGAGGGGGTTCCGGATCTCGTGGCTCACGTGCGCGACCACCGCGCCGATCGTCGCGAGCCGCTCGCTGTGCAGCAGGCGGTCCTGCGTGGCCCTCAGCTCCTCGAGCGCCGCCCCCAACGCCTGCGCTTGCGACTCGACCCGGACGTACATGCGGGCGTTGTCGAGCGCCAGACCGGCGAGCGACGCCAGCAGCTCGAGGAAATGGACGCGCTCCGCGTCGATCGGCTCGCGATTGAAGGCATTGTCGGCGCTGATCAGCCCGATCACCCGATCCTTGGCGACGAGCGGGACGCACACCACCTCGGTGCCGCAGAACACCTCCCTGAGCCGCGGCGACAGCTCGTCGAGTATCTCCGCATCGACGATCTTCCGCACCTGACCCGTGTAGAACGCTTCGGTCAGGGCGCTGGCGCCACTGCCGGCCGCTGCGTCGAGCGGAATCGACAGCCCGCGCACCAGCGCCGTGAGCCCATTGTCGCCGTCTTCGGAGCCGGCGCGCTGGAGCAGCTCGACCAGGGTTCGCTGCTCACTGGCGAGGCGCTCCCACGTCGCGTGTGCTTCCTCGGACGTCGCGGGGCCGATCGCCAACGCCGCGATCAGCTCGGTCTCCTCGGCATTGGGCAGGAAGAGGACGGCGCGGTTGAACCCGAGGCCCAATCCGGCCGTGACGTAGGTCAGGATCGCGTGCGGGAGACCGTCGATGTCGTGGGAAGCAAGCACAGTAGTGGCTTTCCAACTTCTGCCTCTCCAACTTCTGTGCCTTCGCGTCGACGGCTAAGCAATGGGAAGAACCGGATCGCGATTCGCAGAAGAGCGATCGGCCGGGACGCCTGATTCGCAAGAGTGCGAGAGCCGGGGAGCATTCTTCGACTCCACCGACGCCTGCGTCCCTTTTCAGCGCCTGCCGCAGATGCGTGCGCGCCGAGCAACTCGTCCTCGACGATCGACTCGACCGCGGCGTCAGGGCTTCGCACCTCCGCAACGGGGTTTCACGCGGTTTATCGAAATCGCCCCGCGGCCGGCCGACACGTTCGCGCCCGAGGGGGCCCGACACGGCGCGCCATCCGCCCCTTCCCCGCCCCGGCGGCGTCCGTGTGAAATCACCGGGGCAGGTGCTCGGCTCAGGCCATCTTCCGCTCGCTCGGCTTAGGGAACCTCTGCACAGGTGGGTTCCGAGCGAGAAGTGCGAGCCGCCCCGAGCGCAAGGCGCGAAGCCCGACCGCGTATCTGCACGATACGCCGAGGGCGTCGCGCCGCCGTCGATCGGGGATGGATCGGGCTTCGGAGCCGGGGGCCACCTGTGCAGAGGTTCCCTTAGCGGTCGCCGCTGCGACGGTTGACGCCGCCGTGCGCGTGTCCCTCGGCGCCGCGACCTCGCGCGTGGACGCCGCTCCCGACGGAGCCTCCGCCCGGCTCGTCCGAGATCTCGATCTCGCCGGCGTCGACCAGCTTCTTCAGGGCGGCGTGGTCGGCGGCTTCGGTGGTGATCTGGCCCGTCTTCCGCGGTCCGAGGTGCAGCTTCTTGCCGCGCGGCAGCGGCAGCGTCAGCGGCCGCGCCGTCTTGTTGGTCACGATTTTCATTCCGCGGTTGTAGTCGAAGGATGCGCCGAGGCGAAAGGGGCGGTGATCAGAGGCCTACGGAGCATCCGACCCGGACGTTCCCCTCTTCACTTTGCCAGGCACGCGCTCATCGCCTGCTTGTACTCGTCGCCCTTCTTGCCCTTGTTCTCCTTGCTGCACGCCGCCATCTTCTGCTGCTGCGGCGTGAGCTTCTTTTCTGCCGCCTGGGCACCGCTCACCACGAAGACGGTCATGAGGACGATCGCGAAGATTCGCATGGTGTCGCTCCTTTTCTCCTCGTTCGGAACCGAGGGTAGCCCCGCCCTGACTCCGCACGACTCCGGAGTCAAGCGCGACGTGTTTGTTCGTCGCCGCGTCTGTGCCACTCTCCGCCCCCACCGCCCGCGCCTGGGGCGCACCGGAGACACGAGAGAAAGGACACCATGGCCAAGCCCGAAAGCCGCGAGCTCCTCTTCGACGTCCTTTACAGCTGTCGCGCAATGCGACGCTTCAAGCCCGACCCGATTCCCGAGCCGGTGCTGCTCCAGCTCGTCGACGCCGCCCTGCAAGGTCCGAGCGGCAGCAACGCGCAGAACTGGACCTTCGTGATCGTCCGTGACCGCGCCCAGAAGGAGCGCGTCGCAGCCGCCTGGAAGCCGACCTGGGACTTCTATCTCGAGACCTTCGCCAAGGCGCCGCCGCGGCCGGGTGAGGACGTTGCGATGCGAGAGCGCATGGTCGCCGTGGCAACCCAGATGGTGACGCACATGGCCGACGTGCCGGCGATCGTCTTCGTCGGCGTGAAGCGCGACGAGGCGCTCGCGCAGGTACTGAGCTCACCGGCGACGCTCGCCGCCGCGGTGCGGCACTTCGGCGTCGGTGGCGCGCTCCGCGTGCTCACCAACGGCACGCGCACGAGCGCGATCGCCGACGGGTCGACGGCCTATCCCGCGGTGCAGAATCTGCTGCTTGCAGCCCGTGCGCTCGGGCTCGGCGCCGTGCTGACGACGCCGCATTTCTTCGTCCCGGGCGTGTTCGAGCGGATTCTCGGGCTCCCGAAAACCGTCACTCTCGCGGCGATCATCCCGCTCGGCTACCCGCTCGGAAAGTTCGGGGCCGTGAAGCGTCCGCCACCCGAGGCGGTCGTGTCCTGGGACCGCTATCGCCCGTAAGAACGCCCGCCCCACATTCGGGAAAGCCGCGGCGCGCAAGGCCCGCAACTCCTCGCTCGGGCCGCGGCCGCGACTGGCAAGCCGCTTGCACTCTCGTGGACTCATGAGCATCGAGACGCAGCTCGCGAAGGCACGCAGCATCGACGTCCTGTTCGACGATCGGCGGGATGCCGGGCGGCGTTTGGCGGCGCGATTGGCGGCATTTCGCAAGGAGGCACCCGCCGTGCTCGCGCTCCCGCGCGGCGGTGTTCCCGTCGGGTACGAGATCGCGCGGGCGCTCGCCGCTCCGCTCGATGTCATCGTCGTACGCAAGCTCGGGGCACCCGGCGATCCCGAGCTCGGCATCGGTGCGGTGGCCGACGGAGATTCGCCGCTCGGGGTGTGGAATCAGGAGATGGTGCGCACGCTGGCGGTGCCGCGAGACTACCTCGACCGCGAGGTCGCGGCGCAGCTCGCCGAGATCCATCGGCGCCAAGCGCTGTATCGGGGCGGCCGCGCGCGGGTGCCGATCGCCGGTCGCACCGCGATCGTCGTCGACGACGGGCTCGCGACCGGCAGCACGATGCGCGCGGCGCTCCGCAGCGTGCGGCGCGCCGACCCCGCGCGCCTCGTGCTCGCGGTCCCGGTGGCCCCGCCCGACACGCTCTCCGCCCTCGCGACCGAGGTCGACGAAACGGTCTGCCTTGCGACGCCCGACCCGTTCGGCGCCGTCGGCTTCTTCTACCGTGACTTCGCGCAGACGACCGACGAGGAGGTGACGCGGCTGCTCGACGCCGCCCGACGCGCCGTCGACCCGACCGCGATCCATGGAGATGCCGGAGCGACGTAACGCCGAAATCGCCGATGCGCTCGACGAGGTCGGCACGCTCCTCGCGGCGCAACGCGCGGATCCGGGAAGAATCGCGGCGTATCATCACGCGGCGGCGCTCGTTCGCGGTCTGCCGGAGCCTGTGACGTCCGAGGCCACACGGGGTCCGGGCTCGAGGGGCATGCAGCTGCCGGGCATCGGCGCGAGCCTGGCGCGAGCGATCGCCGAGCTCGCCACGACCGGGCGGCTCGGCATTCTCGAGCGCCTCCGCGGCCACGGCGACGGCGAAGCGCGGCTCACCACCGTCCCGGGGGTCGGCCCTTCCCTCGCGCACCGGATCCACGAAACCCTCGGCATCGAGACGCTCGCGGAGCTCGAGCACGCCGCGCGCAGCGGCCGCCTGGCGCGCGTGAGCGGATTCGGTCCGCGGCGCGTCCGCATGGTCCTGGCCGATCTGCAGCGCCGTCTGCACGCCCCGTTGACGCGAGCGGCGCCGACCGTCGTCGAGCCGCCCGTCGCGGAGATGCTGGCGGTCGATCGCGAGTATCGCGCCCGCGCCGCGGCCGGGACGCTCGTGCGCATCGCACCGCACCGCTTCAATCCGAGCGGCGAGGCGTGGCTGCCGGTCATGCACGTCCGGCGCGGCGCCCGCGAGTACACGGCGCTGTTCTCGAACACCGCCCGGGCCCACGCCCTCGGCGCCACGCACGACTGGGTCGTGCTGTACGTCGACGAGGACCACCACGAGCGCCAGGCGACCGTCGTCACGGAGCGTCGCGGAGCGCTCGCCGGGAAGCGCGTCGTCCGCGGCCGCGAGGCCGAGTGCGACGCCTACTACGCGGGGATCGCCGCCGCCGCGACCGCGAGCGCCCCGTCACCGTCGAGCACGAGCGTCACGGCCGTCGCGCGTCGCGCGGGTGATCCGCCCGCCGCGCGATGCGAGGTCGCCGGCATATCGGACACGTAGTACGCTCCGAGCCCTGCGCTCGGCGACCCACAGGCTCGTCCTCGTCTTCGCGCTCGCGCTCGTCGTCCGCGCGGCATGGGTTGCCACCCTGCCGGACACCCTCGTGTGGCCGGACGAGCACGAGTTCGTCGCCGTCGCGCGCCACCTCGCGGCGGGCGACGGTTACGTCTCGGGGAGCTATCGCGCGAATCCGGTCTTGCCGCTCTACCTCGCCGCCGTCTTCCGGGTCGCCGGCGAGAGCTTCGCCGCCGCGCGCCTCGGACAAGCGGTCATGGGCGCGCTCACCTGCGTGGTGATCGCCGCGACGGCGACGCGTCTGCTCGGCCCGCAGGTCGGCATCGTGAGCGGGGTGCTGCTCGCCCTCTACCTGCCGCACGTCTACCTGAGCGGGGTCTTCTACGTGGAGTGCCTGTTCACGCTCCTGGTCGCGCTCACGATCTGGTGCGCGGTCCGGAGCCTCGACGACGGGCCTCGCATCCGCTGGCTCGTCGCGACCGGTGCGAGTGCCGCGCTCGCGGCGCTGACGCGACCGATCTTTCTCGCCGCGCTGCCCCTGCTCGCCGTCGCGATCGCGTGGGCGAGACCCGCAGCGGGCACCCGTCGCCTCGCCGCCGCGGCGATCGTGGTCGGCACCACCGTCCTCGGCATCGCGCCCTGGACGGCACGCAACTATCGCGTGCTCGCCGCGCCGGTCGTCGTGAGCGCGGGCTTCGGCACCAAGCTCTGGCAGGGCAACAACGAGGGCGCGGTCGGCGATGCCGACGACCGCGAGCTGTCGTTCCGCGAGGACGTCTGGAAGGCGCGCGTCGCGGCGCTCCCCGCGCCCGAGCGGGCCGCGGTCGAGGCGCGCTATCGCGACGCCGCGCGGCGCATCGACACGCTCCGCGCCGCCACCGGCGACTACTATGCCGCCAGTGACGCCGTGCTCGGCCCCCTCGCCGTCGCCTTCATCACCTCCCATCCCGACCGCGCCGCGGTATTGTTCGCGCACAAGCTGCGGACGTTCTTCCTCCCGTTCAGCAAGACGCTCGTCACCACCGTCGACACCACCGTCCCCAAGCGCGCCCTCGCGACGGTCGCCTACGTGCCCATCCTGCTCCTCGCCGTTCTCGGCGCGTGGTGGAGCGCGGGACGGACGCGCGGGCTCGCCGTCATCTACGCGGTGGTATGTTCGCTCACCGGCACGTACGCGCTGCTCACTACGTGCACGCGTTTTCGCCTCCCCCTCGATCCGTACCTGATCGTCCTCGCCGCGGCGGCCGTCGTCGAGCTCCGGGAACAGTGGTCACGGAAAGCGTGCGAGGAACGTGCGCTGCTGGCCGCGGATGCTCCCCATGGTGCTGCCGTTCGTCACCACGAGGCGGTCGCCGAGCACGCGCGCGCAGGTCGATTCGAGTCCGATCGGTAGGGTCGGCAGCTCCGTCCAGACGTCGC
The DNA here is from genome assembly GCA_963774015.1 of uncultured delta proteobacterium. Taxonomy (GTDB): domain Bacteria; phylum Desulfobacterota; class Binatia; order UTPRO1; family UTPRO1; genus UTPRO1. The sequence continues at coordinate 330,948 of CAVZDH010000007.1, read as the reverse complement.
GCGCGGGGTCGTAGCGCGTCACGTTGGCGAGACCGGCGCGACGGATCGGATAGAGGCGCGTGTCGTCGCGCCCGCCGACGATGACGATCGTCCCGTCGTGGACGAACGTCGACGCCTCGAAGTGCGAGCGCGGACCCGGCAGCGACGCGACGGGCGTCCAGGCGTCGCGCGCGGGGTCGTACGCGTCGACCACGTCCAGGTCGACCGGATCGCTGTCGTGGCGGATCTGGCCGCCGATCGCGTAGAGGCGGTCGCCGAGCACCGCGCTCGCGAGATGTCCACGCGGGGACGGCAACGGCGCCCGCGGCTCCCACTCGGCCCCGCCGTCGACGGCGAGCGCCCAGTGCGTCGCGACGGTCGTGTCGCGGTCGACGAAGCCGCCGACGTAGTGCAGCGTCCGACCGACGAGCGCGAGCGTGCCGGCGGCCGTCGCGACCGGCAGCGGCGGCCCCTTCCCCCAGGTGTCGGAGGCGACGTCGTAACGCAGCACGTCCGCGACCACCGGCCCGGGGTGCGCGCCCCGATACCCGCCGGCGAGCCACACCGTCCCGTCGACCACGACCGCGTTGCAATGCGTGACGTCGAGCGGCAGGTCGGCGGCGCGCGTCCAGGCGTCGCCGGCCGGATCGTAGACCGCGACCGTGCGCTCGACGGGCGCGCCGTAGGTCGTACCGGCAAAGCCGCCGAACACGTAGAGCTTGCCGTCGATCGCGGCGGCCGCCGCCTCCATCTTCGGCGTCGGCGCCCGCCGGCCTTCGCTCCAGCTGCCACGGGTCGCGAACGGCTCGACGACGAGGCGGACCGCGAGCCCGGTCACCGGGTCGGCGAGCCGCTCGCGAATCGCCGGAATGCGAAAGCCGATCGCGGCCGCGAGCCCGAGCGCGACGACGGTGCGGACGATGCCGCGCACGAGTCTCACCGCGGCACCCCGCGCCACGCCTCGCCTACGAGGAGCGCGAAGGCCGCGAGCAGCGCGACGATGTCGAGCGAGCTCGCGGCCAGAACGGCGGCGTCGCCGACGCCGGTCGCGCGCTGCCAGCCGCCCGACGCGAGATAGTTCACGAACGGCACGGCGGCGCACGCGACGGGAAGCCGCGCGCGCCGGAGCGGCCCGAGCGGCCACGCCGTCGCGAGGAGCGGCGCCAGGATCACGAGGTCGTATTGCTGGTGATACGTGCAGAGCAGGATCGCGAGGAGCGCCACCGCGAGCCCCGCGCGGCGGGCCGCGGGATCTGCGCGGGCATCGAGCCGGCGGAGCGCCGTCGCCGCGACGGCCAGCACCGCCGCCCCGAGCGCGAGCGTCGTCGCGACATCGGGTGCCTGCCCGAGGAGCCGGCCGACGAGCGCCACGACGTCGACGCGGAACGTCGAGACCGCCGCGCTCATCTCCGGGGTCGTAACCCGCGCCTCGTAGTTCGCGAAAAGCGCGGCGACGAAGCCCCCGACCCCGCCGTGCGCCAGCACGAGCGCGAGCGGCGGCAGCGTCAGCACCGCCGCCAGCGCGATACCGCGCCCGAGCGCCGCGCCGTCGCGCCGCGCGGCCATGAGCACGACCAGCGGCAGCGCATAGGTCGCCTTGAAGGTCGTGACGGCGAGGCCGAGACCGGCGAGCAGCGGCCGTGTCCGGCGCCACCAAAGCGCCGCGAGCGTCGCGAGCGCGGTCTCGAGCCCCACCTGGCCGAGAAAGAGATTCCAGTGTCCCGGGCGCGCGAGCACGAGGACCGCGCCGAGCCCGAAGACGAGCGCGGCATCGGGCGCCCGCCCGGCGATCCGCCATGCGACGGCCGCAAGCACGAGCACGAGCGCCAGCGACCACACGACGAAGGCGAGCTCGGCGGCGCGGTACGGCAGCAGGCCCCACGGCAGGTGCAGCAGCAGGGTGAGCGGCGAATAGAGGCCGATCGTCCCCCGGATCGGATAGCGGGCGACCACGCGGGCGCGGTCGTAGGGGTTCTCTCCCGCGAGCGCGGCGACGACCGGGTAGTAGACGGCGTCGCGGAAATCGACCATCGCCGCTTCCGCGACCGACGGATCGGACGGCATGTCGAGCCGCCGCCACATACGTTCGCCGACCGCGAGCACGGCGAGCCCGAACATCGCGACGGCGAGCGCCGTCCTGCCACCCCTCTTCACCCCTTGCGTCTCGCTCTCCGGCCGCGGGCCGCGCACTTGCGCGGTTGACGGTGTCGACCTTCTAGCGCACGGTGACGCGGTGGCGGAAGGCCAAAGACGTCTCACGCGCACCGACGTCTTCGAGCTGATGGCGATCGCCGTGCTCGGACCGAGCGCCTGGCTCCTGCCCGAGCGGGTCGCATGGTGGCCCGTGAGCCGCCTTTTGAGCCTCGCCATCGCGCACGCGCGCCCCGGCATCACCGCGAGCCGCCGCGCCATGCTGCAGCGCGCGCTCGGTCCGCACCGGGGCGACCACGATCTCGGACGGCTCCGCGTCGACGTCATGGCGACCTACATGGAGGAGCGGCTCGGCATCCTGCGCGCGTATCGCCCGGGCGGATGGCGGCCGCGCCTGGCGCTCGAAGGCCGCGAGCATCTCGACGCGGCACTGGCGGCGGGACGCGGCGCGCTCCTCTGGATGGCGCCGTTCTCGTACGCCGACCTCGTGACCAAGATGGCGCTCCACGAGGCGGGCGTCGCGGTCACCCACCTCTCCGCCTTCTCGCGCGGCTTCTCGCCGAACAGCTGCTGGACGTGGACGCGCTCGCGCTTCGGCATGAAGGTCTTGAGCCCGCTGCGCACGCGCGTCGAGGACCGCTGGCTCCGCGAGCGCGTCACGATGCCGCTCGACGGCGGGCTCGGCTACATGCGGACGCTCGAGCAGCGCCTGCGCGCCAACGGCGTGGTGTCGATCCGCGCCGGCGACGTCGGCCAGCGCACCCTCGACCTGCCGTTTCTCGCCGGGACGCTCCGTTTCGCGACCGGTCCGGCGAGCCTCGCGCTCGCGACCGACGCGGCGTTGCTTCCCGTGTGCTGCATCCGGCGCGGTCCGGGCGACTTCGTGGTCGCGGTCGAGCCGGCGCTCCGGGCGGGCGCGGGCCGCGCCCGGCGCGACGCCGCCGACGATCTCGTGCGCGCCTACGCGGCGCGCCTCGAAGCCTGGGTGCTCCGCCAGCCGCATCTATGGAGCGGCTGGTACCAGATGCCGGCCGACGGCGGCGACGAGGCACGGCTTGCCGGGTGACGGCGGGCGCGCCGAGATTCTCGCGCGGCTGCGGGCGCTCCTCGCCGAGCGCCTCGGACTCGCGCTCGCGGGGGACGGGCTCGACGAGGCGACCGGCCTGCTCGGCCAAGGTATCGGGCTCGACTCGGTCGAGGTGCTGCAGCTCGTGAGCGCGATCGAGGAGGCGTACGGCCTCACGATCGACGACGAGGAGCTCCGTCGCGAGCACTTCGCGACGCTCGGCACGGTCGTGACCTTCGTCGCGGAGCGGCTACCGGCATGAGCCGCGACACGCTCGCCGACGTCTTCGACCGCACCGCCGCGTGCGCGCCGGAGCGCCTCGCCGTCCGCGACGGCCGCGACTGGACCTACGCCGCGCTCCGCGCCTGGTCGGCGCGCATCACCGACGCGCTCGCGCCGCAGTGCCGAAGCGACGGACAGCGGATCGGCTTGATGATGCCGAACTCGGCCGCCTACGTCGCGTCCTTCTATGCGATCGCGCGCGCGGGCGCGGTGATCGCGCCCCTCAACGTCCGCTATCGGAGCCAGGAGCTCGTCTACTACCTCGGCGACACGCAAGCGACGGCGGTGATCGTGCCGCCCGCGCTCCTCGCCATCGTGGAGGCGTCGGTGGCGACGCTCACCGCACCGCCGGCGATCCTCGTCGTCGACGACGCCGGCGGCGTCGTGGTCGCACGTCCGGGAGCGGCGGTCGGCCGTCCGGCCGGCGGCGCCGAGTCGCCGCCGCTCCTCCATCAATACACGTCGGGATCCACGGGCGCCCCGAAGCGGGTGATCCGCACCCACGCCCACCTCCTCTTCGAGCTCGAGCGCCTGGCCGGAACCTTCGGCCTCGGCCCCGCCGATCGCCTCCTCGGCGCGGCGCCGTTCACGCACGTGAACGGGCTCGTCCGCACCATGATGACCTCGATGTACGTCGGCGGCACCCTCTTCCCCGTCCGTGAGTTCCGCCGACGCGAGGTGCTGGAGCTCGTGACCCGCGAGCGCCTCACCTACTTCGGGGCGGTCCCGTCGCTCTTCGTGATCCTCGCCGACACGCCGGTGCGCGGCGACGTCGATCTCGCGAGCCTGCGCACCGTGTTCTCGGCGAGCGCCCCGCTCTTGCCCGCCGACAACCGCCGCTTCCGCGAGAAGTACGGCCACTGGATCCGCCAGCTCTACGGCTCGACCGAGACCGGCACGATCAGCGTCAACCTCGACGCGGACGTCGCGGGCACGCTCGCCTCGGTCGGTCGGCCGCTGCCCGACGTCCGCTTCGACGTCGTCGACGACGCCGGCCGACCCGTCGCCGTCGGCGACGAAGGCGAGGTGCGGATCGCGAGCCCCGGCGCCATCACGCGCTACGACGGCAACCCCGACGCGACCGCCTCGGCCTTTCGCGACGGCTGGTACTGGTCCGGCGACCTCGGGCGCCTCGCACCCGACGGCACGCTCACCCTCACCGGCCGCACGAAGCTCCTCATCAACCGCGGCGGCTTCAAGGTGAACCCGCTCGAGGTGGAGGACGCGATCGCGTCGCACCCGAAGGTGCGCGAGGTCGCGGTCGTCGGCGCGCCCGGCCCGCACGGCGACGACGTCGTGCGCTGCGTGATCGTCGCCGCCGAGCCGTGCACGGTCGACGAGATCGTCGCACATTGCGCGGCCCGGATCGCCGACTACAAGATCCCGAGCCGGATCGAGTTCCGCGACGCGCTCCCGAAGAGCGACACCGGGAAGCTCCTCCGCCATGCGCTCTGATCCAGGCTGCAGAACGGCGTGCAGAATGCCGACATCGTGCTAGAGAGTGATCCACCCCGATGCGTCGCCGGCGATTCCAGGATCTGACCGCTGTCGCGCTCGTCGTCCTCGCCGCGACCGCCGTGCGGGCTGCTGCGAGCGATGACGAAGCGGTCGCGGCGCGCCACGGCTGGCGCTACCTCGTCGACAAGCTCGCCGCCGACGGGGTGCCGCGCGCAACCGCCGCCGCCGTCTTCGCCGACCCACGCTTGCCCGCCTTCGACGGTCTCTCCTTCGCGCTCGCGCCGCGCGAGAGCTCGGCACGCTATCGGCAGTTGCGGAGCCCGGCCAGCATCCGCGCCGCCGAACGCTGTCGCACCCGCTACGCCGACGCGTTCACCAAGGCCGAGGCCCGCGAAGGGGTGCCGGCGAGCCTCGTCGCGGCGATCGTGCACGTCGAGAGCGCGTGCGGCCGCACGACCGGCTCGAGCCCCGTGCTCCATCGTCTGGCCCGCCTCGCCATGGCGAACGAGCCGGAGAACCTGGCCGCGAACCTCCGCCGGCATGCCGGCGACCCGCCCGACCCCGCGGTCGCCACCGCCGTACGCGAGCGCGCCGCGTACCTCGAGCGCACCTTCTATCCGGAGGTGCGTGGCGTCTTCACGATGGCGGAGAAGCTCGGCCTCGATCCGCTCGCGATGGAAGGCTCGGGGGCCGGGGCCTTCGGCTTCCCGCAGTTCCTGCCGACGAGCTATCTCCGCTACGGCGTCGACGGCAACGGGGACGGGCGCGTGAGCCTCTTCGACATGGACGATGCCGCCGCCTCGTGCGCCCGCTTCCTCGCCGACAATGGCTGGCGGGCGGGTCTGTCGCTCCCGGAGCGGCGCCGGGTGATCTGGCAGTACAACCGCTCGGACGCGTACATCGACACGATCCTCACGCTCCACCGCGAGATGGACGCCCCGCGCGGACGCACTGCCAAGGCCGAGACGCGCCCGCGCCGCTGACGCGCGGCCGCGGCGCGCGCGTCCGGCGCTGCGCCGCGGCCATCGTCAGACTCCCGCGTCGATGCCGTTCAAAGCCGCGAACGCCGCCGTCGCGGCGGCGAGGCGCCGCACCGCGAGCACCGCGAACTCGGGGCCGAGATCGACCACCTTGATCGGCTGATAGCGTTCGATCGCGACGCGGTAGGCGCGCTCGACCGCCGTCGGGGACGCGCCGGGCTCGAGACCCAAGGCCGCATACGCCGCCGCGACGGCCGCCGGCGGCGGCGTGGACGGGCGGGTCGGCGGCGCCGGCGGCGCCGCCGCGGCTGCGGGCGGACCGGCGTCGCTCGGCAGCGCCGCCCCCGCGGCGACCGCCGCCGCCTCCACCAGGTGGTGCACGACCGGCGGCGGCACACCGAGCGCCTCGCCGATGCTGGCGAGCAGCGCCAGCTCACGCGGATCGAGCTGCCCGTCGCTCGCCGCGATTTCCGCGAGCGCCGCCAGAATCGTCGGTCCCGCGTCGGGATACGCCTCGATCAACGCGGCGCACGCGGGCGCGACGTCGATCGGCTCGTGCACGCAGCGCGCGAGCTCCTCGCGCGTCGGCCCTTCGAGCGAGCCGAGACCGAGACGAACGAGCTTGGTCACCGCCGCCAGCTCCGAGGTGGTGACACGGGCGTCCGCGGCCATCACGGCGGCCGCGAGACGGGCGATCGAACGACGGGGGTCGAGGTCCATGCTCGCCATCCAAGCGAACCGCGTGCCAGTCCTGGCGCGCCGATTTCCCGCGCGCGGTTCGCACGCCTGCAAGCCGCGCCGCAGCGGATTCCCGAAATGCGGAAGGCGCGAGCGTTGCCGGCCGCCACGCGCCTCCTGCTATAGCTCGGGACCGGAAAGGAGCTCCATGGACTCTCGCCTCCGCGCGCGCCTCGTTTTCCACGGCGCCGTCGTCGTCATGCTCGGCCTCCTCGCGGGCTTTCCGCACGCCTTCGTGATCACCGGCCAGATCGCCGGCGACGAGCGCGCCTGGCGGATGGCGCACCTCGAAGGCCTCCTGAACGGCATGCTCGCGATGCTCGCCGGCGCCGTCTCCGGCTCGCTGGTGCTCTCGGCGCGACAGCACGCGTGGCTGGTGCGATCGCTGGTCGCCGCCGCCTACGGCAACGTGGTCGCGTCGGTGCTGGGCGCGACCTTCGGGGTCCGCGGCCTCGCGCTCGCCGGCCCGCCCGCGAACGTCGTCATGAATCTCCTCTTCTGGGTCGCGATCGCCGGCGTGCTCGCGGGCGTCGGCCTCTTGATCGTCGGCGCCGGGAACGCCGCGCGGGCCGAGCGCGCCTAGCAGGCGCGCGGCCGCGAGCGTCACCTCGTGCGCGAGGTCACCACCTTCTGCCGCATCTGCGAGGCCCAATGCGGCCTCGTGGCACGCGTCGACGGCGACCGCATCATCGCGGTGCAACCGGACCGCGACCACGTCGTGAGCCGGGGCTACGTCTGCGTGAAGGGGCTCACCCTCGAGCACGTGCGCGCGTCGCCGGATCGGCTGACCCACCCGCTCAAACGCGTCGGCAGGCGCTACGAGCGCATCTCCTGGGAGCAGGCGCTCGCCGAGATCGGCGCCAAGGTCCGCGCCCTCCGCGCGGCGCACGGCGACGATGCGGTCGGGCTCTATTTCGGGAACCCCATCAGCTTCAGCCCGATCGTGCCGCTCGTGATCGCGGGGTTCGTGCGCGGCCTCGGCACGAGCAAGTTCTTCAACACCGGCTCGCTCGACTGCAACAACAAGTTCGCGGTGAGCGAGCGCATGTACGGCAGCGGCATGGCGCTCACCTTCCCCGACGTCGACCGCACGCGCTTCCTCATGGTGATCGGCGGCAACCCGGCGGTCTCGCGCATGAGCTTCATCCACCTCCCCGATCCGATGCGGCGCCTCGGCGCGATCGTCGCGCGCGGCGGCCGTCTCGTGTTCGTGAACCCACGTCGCACGGAGTCGGCGAAGGCGGCGGGCGAGCACGTCTTCATCCGTCCCGACACCGACGTGTTCTTCCTCTTCGCGTTCCTCCACGAAGTCCTCGCCCGCGACGCCGTCGACCATGCCCGCGTGCGCGCCCACATGAGCGGCGCCGACCGCCTCGCCGACGTCGTGCGCGACTGGACCCCCGAGCGGCAAGCCGAGGTCACCGGCATCTCCGCGGCGACGCTCCGCGAGCTCGTGACGGCCTACCTCGCCGCGGACGGTGCCGCGCTCTACGCCTCGACCGGCGTGAACCAGGGCCGGAACGGCACCCTCGCCTTCTGGGCCCTCGAGGCGGTGAACGCGATCACCGGGAACCTCGACCGCCGCGGCGGCACGCTCATGGGCACGGGCATCATCGACTACCCGAAGCTCATGGCGCGGGCGCCGATGACGACGCGGCGCTCGCGGATCGGCGGCGCGCCGAGCCTCCTCGACGCGTTCCCGATGGCGGTGCTCGCCGACGAGATCCTGACGCCCGGAGCGGGCCAGATGCGCGCGCTCTTCGTGATCTCGGGCAACCCCGTCATCACGAGCGCGAACAGCGCCAAGCTCGCACGCGCGCTCGCCGCGCTCGAGCTCATGGTGAGCATCGAGATCGTCCGCAACGAGACCGCCAACCACGCCCACTACGTGCTGCCCGGCACGCACTTCGCCGAGCGCCCGGACGTCCCGTTCACGTTCCTCTCGCTCTCGGGCCTGACGCCGATCCCGTGGTTTCAGTTCACCGACCGGGTGGTGCCGCCGCCGGGCGAGTGCCGCGACGAGACCTGGACCCTCGGGCGGCTCGCGCACGCCTGCGACGCGCCGCTCTACGGGTCACGCGTCCTGCAAGCCGCGCTCGACGTCGGCGAGCGTCTCGGCCGCGCGCCGGTCGTCGGATCGCGGCTCCGACCGCTGCCCGAGCGCCTGCTCGGCTGGCTCGCGCGCGCCGGTCGGCAAGGATCGCTCGCGCACCTCCGTCGCCACCCCCACGGCGTCCTGCGCGCGCCGCTCCGCGGCGACGACTACCTCGGGAAGCGCGTCGTCACGGCCGACGGCAAGGTCCGGCTCGCGCCGGAGGATCTCGTGGCCCTCGCCCGTGAGCGGCTCCCCGCGATCTTCGCGGAGGAGCAGGCGCGGGCGCGCCGCCTGAAGCTCGTCACCCGCCGCGAGCGCTTCACCCACAACTCGTGGGCCCACAACGACCCCGCGTTCGTGAAGGGCGCGCGCTCGACCAACTACCTCTACCTCCACCCCGACGACGCCCGCGCCCGCGGCATCGCCGACGGCCAGATGGTCCGCGTGGCGTCGGCGACCGGCGCCGTCGACGTACCCGCGCGCCTCACCGACGACCTGATGCCGGGGAGCGTCGCCCTCCCGCACGGCTGGGGTCACGCCGGCGCCGACGGGCTCACGGTCGCGTCGCGCACCACCGGCGCGAACGCGAACGTGCTCGCCGCCGACGGGCCCGACGCGATCGAGCCGATCTCCGGCATGGCGCAGCTCACGGGCATCGTCGTCGAGGTGACGGCGCGCGAGCGAACCGACGCCGCTCCTCACGGCGTAGTGAAGAGCCCGTCGCCGAGCCCGGTATCGTAGGCGACGTCGCTGAGCGTGATGCGGGTCGAGGTCTTCATCGGCACGGTCTCCATCACGATCTCGGTCGCGGTCGGGTGGGACGCGATCGTCTGGACGTGCTCGAGCGTGCGCACCTTCCAGAGCACGCCGGCGCGGTCGTAGTACTCGGTGCGGAGCGGGAGGAAGGTCTTGCGGTCGAGCCAGCGCACGATGCGGCCGTACCACCAGCCGTGCTGCGGAATGGATTCGACGCGGTAGGCGGCGCGCCCCTCGGGGTCCTTCGCGTCCGTGAGCGTGTGCCTCTGAAACTCGATCGCCTGCAACCCGAGGTCCTCGTAGTTGAAGTCGGTGCCGAAGAAGCTCTCGCCGCGCATGTCGCCGCTGATCTCGCGCACGCGCCGGAGCCCCGGCAGATAGACGAAGATGCGGCTCTCGCCCGTGCCGCCGATGACCGTGACCTCGGTGCCGCGCAGGTCGATCGGCGAGTCGAACACCAGCCGCACGCGCTCGTCGCTCGCGTTCCGGCGGTAGTACGCGCCCGCCCAGCGCACGCTCTCGCCCTTGGCGTTCACGATGTCGAAGCTGAACTTCGCGCGCATGTCCTTGCCGGCGAAGCTCGCCTGCCGCATGTGCTGCAACACGTCGGTCACGTCCATCGCAGCGGACGTCCGTCCCGGCGTCCCCCCGACCAGCGCCACCAGCAGCGCCGCCGCCCCGATCGACACTGCCTGGGTCCGGATCTTCCTGATCGTGCTCATCGCGGCCTCCTTTCGTCGTGCCGTCGCATGCCGATGCATGGGCTCAGACACCCGGCGGCGGCACGTAGCCGCCGATGACGTCCGCGAGCCGACGCGCGAAGTCGAGCGTCGTCCGGTCCTCGAGATACGGACCGACGATCTGCAACCCGACGGGTAAGCCCGCGGGCGTGCGGCCGATCGGCACGCACGTCGCGGGCAAGAGCGCCATCGTCACCAAGCCGGCCCACACGATGAGCTCGATGTACGAGCGCTCGAGGCCGTTCACGCGGATGGTACGCGCGAGCAGCGTGTCACCGTGATCGTGGGCGATCGCCGGGACGGGCCAGATCGGACAGAGCAGGACGTCGAAGCGGGTGAAGAACTCGGCCCAGCCGCGGCGGATCCCCTGCCGCTCCTCGTCGACGGCGATCCAGTCGCGCGCGCGCAGCGTCACGGCGCGCGTGAAGCGGTCGAAGAGGTTCGAGTCGTCCGGCGGCGTCGCGTCCGCGACGCGCGCGAGCTCGGCCACTTCTTCGGCGCTCATGCCGCCGGAGAGGATCGGCCAGAGCAGCTTCTCGTAGAGGCGATGGACGACGCCGAGATCGGCGACGGGACGCGCCGTCTCGTCGACCGTGACCCCGGCGGCGCGGAGCGCCGCCACCGCCGCCGCCCCCTGCGCCTGCACCTCGGCGTCGACCGGGCCGAAGGGGTCGTCCATCCAAACGGCGACCCGGTACTCGCGAAGGGCGCGCCGGCGCGGCGGCGGCAGCGTCAGACGCCACGCCGTCGCGGCGGCGGCCTCGGGCCCCATGATCACGTCGAGCAGCAGCGCGAGATCCTCGGCGCTCCGGCCGAGCGGCCCCATGACGCCGAGGTCGTACTCGGCGAGCGAGCCCGGTGGGCCCGGAATGTGCCCGCGCACCGGCACGATCCCGTGCGTCGGCTTGTGTCCGTACACGCCGCAACAATGCGCCGGGGTTCGGATCGAGCCCCCGATGTCGCTGCCGATCTCGGCCCCGGCGAGCCCCGCCGCGATCGCGACCGCCGAGCCGCCCGACGAGCCGCCGCACGTACGCTCGCCGTGCCAGGGATTCCGCGTGATGCCGAAGATGGGATTGTAGGTCTGCACGTCGGCCGCGAAGGTCGGCGTGTTGGTCTTCCCGAAGATCACCGCCCCCGCGGCGCGCACGCGCTCGACGACGGTCGCATCGCTGCCCGGGACGTGGCCCGCGAGCAGCGTCGCGCCGGCGGTCGTGCGCAGGCCCGCGGTCTCGAGGGTGTCCTTGATCGTCATCGGCAGGCCGTGCAGCGGGCCGAGGGTCGCACCGCGCGCACGGGCCGCGTCCGCCGCGTCGGCCGCCCGCCGCGCCCGCTCGACGTCGAGCGTGACGACGGCGTTCAGCGCCGGGTTCAGACGCTCGATGCGCGCGAGGTAGTGATCGAGGAGCTCGCGCGCGCCGACGTCACCCCGCTTGAGCGCCGCGACCAGGTCGACGGCAGGACGAAGAGCGAGATCGGTCATGCGGTCCTCGCTAGCAAAAGCTCGACCGCGATCACAGCGCCCGTCCGTCGTAGATCGTCCGACCAGCGAGCATGGTGTGCAGCACGCGGGTTGCGGGGAGATCCTCCACGCGGCAGGTGAGCGGATCGCGGTCGACGACGATGCAGTCCGCGTGGTTGCCCACCGCCAGCGTCCCGACGCCGTCCCACTGAAGGATGCGCGCCGCTTCGCGCGTCCACATCGCAAGCGACTCGGCACGGCTCACGCGTTGCGCCGGACCGTCGTTCCGCCGGCCGCTCCCGCAGAGCTCGTGCGTCGTCCCGAGCGCGACGTGCTCGAAAATGTTCTTCGGCCCCCAGTCGCTGCCGCACGCGACGCGACAGCCCGCGTCGAGCAGGCGCCGCAACGGGATGAGGTCCGGCAGCACGTGCTCGCCGATGCGCTCGACGAACATGTCGCCCTTGCCCCACGAGAAGGACATGCTCGTCGTGACGTCGATGCCGAGAGCGCCGTAGCGGCGGGCCTGCTCCGCGTCGACGAAGAAGGCATGCTGCATGATCCAATGCCGACCCCGCACCCCGACGTCCCGCTCCACCCGTTCGAGCTGCTCCAGGTATTCGTCGTGCTCGCCGCTCCCGGCGACGACCACGTTCAAGCGCAGGTCGTGTGCGGCCGCGAAGCGCATCGCCATCTCGCACCATTCCTTCGCAATGAACGACCGTCCGCGCGTGGGCTCGCCGTACGGCCCCGTGTACGGCTCGCGCATCAAGAGGAATCCCGGCCAGCACGGACCGCCGCGCGACACCGTGACCCCGTCGACGCGGAAGAGATCGTCCGTGCGGTCGACGAGCGTCGCCGCCTCCTCGAGTCGGGCCTGGAACTCGTCGAGGGTGATCGGCGCGTGCGCGGCGAGCGCGTAGTATTCGGCCTCGGGTGCGGCGAGGACGCGCATCGCGAGCAGATCGGCCTGGCGCAGGTAGCGGTACGCCTCGATCAGCGCCCGGTCCATCACGTGGCCTTCGTACGCGGTCGTGACGCCCAGGCGCGCGTACATGGCCTGTGCCGCGGCCATGCCGGGCAGGAGCCTGTCGGGCTGCATGAGCGGCAATTGCAACAGCAGCCGGTCCATGAACGCGTCGCCCGTGTAGTAGTTCGTCACCGAGCCGCGCAGGATGCCGGTCGGGTCGCCCGCCGCGTCCTTCTCGATCCAGACGTGCTCGACGCGGTCGGGCGTCTCGCGCGTGATGCCGAGCTTCGCGAGTCCCGCCGAGTTGAAGGCGATGACGTTCGGGATCACCGGCGCCCAGGCCTGGATCCACACCGGATGCTCGGGGGCGGCGCGATCGAGCACGTGCCGGTCGGGCAAGCGCCCTTCGGCGAGGTCGCGCCACGAGCGGCGCAGGAAATAGTGCGGCTCGCCGACCGGCGTCGTCATGATCCACTCGCCCTTCGGCGTGGTCGCGGCCCGCGCGGCCACTCGCCGAACGATGTCGTCGTGCGACCCGGCATCCTTGACGTCGACGCACGCGCCTTCGATCACGCCGAAGTGGATCATGTGCGGGTGCGTGTCGACGAGGCCCGGCATGAGCGTCGCGCCGCGGAGGTCGACCTCGCGCGTGCCCGTTCCGACCGCGCGCCGCACGTGGCCCGCGTCGCCGCACGCGACGATCCGCCCGTGCCGCACGCCGAGCGCGTCGTACGTCGGCTCGCCGACCTCCATCGTGAGCACGCGACCGTTCACGAAGACGGTCGCGTCGGTGTCGTCACCGCTCATGGGCGTCCTCCTCGCGCGCTTCATCCCTCGCGCACCGGCCGGCCCGCAAGCGAATCCACCGCCGGGACCGCGGCGATCCCCCCGAGGACGGGACGACTACCCGAGGCGGAGAATGCTCAGGCTCAAGCTCGAGAACGTCACGAGGAAGACCACCAGCCAGAACATCGTGAGCGGCCACGGCGCCGCCGTGGTCGCGGACATCGTCTCGGGTGTACGGGTCATGCGACCGGTGAAGGCAAGGCCCATGCCAGGGCCGAGGCCTCGTCGTTGCGGCACGCAGCGGGCCGCGGGTTCCCAGCATCGCGAATGGCGGACGGTCGTGGTCGCACCCGTGAGAACACCGCCCGGCTCCCGCGACCGCCTCCGCGAGCGGGCTCGCACCCGGGCACGCCTGCGGGTACAAGGCCGCGTGCCCGTCCCCCGCCTCTTGAGTAGCGCCCTCCTGGTCGCGAGCGCGTTGGCCTCGGGATGCGCCGACCATCGCCTCGCCGCGGCGACGCTCGACCCCTCGAGCCCGGGTGCGCTCGCCGCCGCGGCCGAGGACTACCGGGCGGCGTGCGCGCCGTGCCACGGCGTCGACGCCCGCGGCACGGGACCGGTCGCCGCGAGTCTTCGCCAGCCCGCCACGGATCTCACCCGCCTCGCCGCGCGCAACGGGGGGACTTTCCCGTACGACGATACCGTCGCCGTCATCGCCGGCGAACGCGCCGTCGACGCGCACGGTACGCGTGAGATGCCGATCTGGAGCCTCCGCTTCGGCGCCGCGTCGGGCGCGACGGCCGTGGCGTCGATCGACGCGCGCCGACGCGTCGCGCTGCTCGCCCGCTATCTCGCGACGCTGCAGCGGCCCGCGCCCTGAACGATCCGCCCGGCGGCGCTCAGAAGCCGTAGTGCACGAGGTCGGGGTGGGCCGTCGCGTAGGCGTGCGCGAACTCCAATTGCGCCGCACTCTGCGCATGAATCTCGAAGAGCGGCTCGCCGCTCGCCACCACGTCGCCGATCGTCCGCAAGAGCTTCACGCCGGCCACGACGTTCGCCGGCGCGCCGGCGCGCTTCGCGACGCGCGCGATCTCCCAACAGTCGATCTCCGCGATGCGCCCGTCCGCGGGCGCCGGCACGATGGCGCGATGGGCGGCTTCCGCCGGCAAGGTGCGCCGGCCTTGCGCCGCGACGATGCGCTCGAACGCGGCTGCGGCCGCCCCCGAATCCAACGCCTGCTGCGCGGCGTGGTAGCCGCCGGCCGCGGGCACCGCCCCGACCATCTCGAGGAGGCGGGCCGCGAGATAGAGCGCCTTCTCACGGAGGTCGCTCGGGGCGCCGCTGTCGCGATGCAGGACGGCGAGCACGTCGAGCGCCTCGAGGCGCGGCCCGATGCCGCGGCCGATCGGCCCGCGCGCCTCGGTGATCAGGGTCTCGACGTGCAGCTCGATCGCGGCGGCGACGGCGCGGAAGAGCGCCGCGAGGTGCTCGGCGGCACCGTGGTCGCGCACCTTCGCCGTCGGCCCGACCGGAATGTCGATCAGCACGTGCGTCGCGCCGGCGGTCTTCTTCTTGGCGAGGATCGACGCCACCATCTGCGGCTCGGTGTCCAGCTCCATCGGCCGCTCGACCGTGATGAGGATGTCGTCGGCGGGCGCGAGGTCGAGCGCCCCGCCCCACGCGATGCAGGCGCCGGCTTGCTCGACCACGCGATGCAGCTCCGCCGGCGGCAACGCCACCTCCGCCAGGAGCCCCATCGTGTCGGCGGTCCCGGCGGGGCTGGTGATCGCACGCGACGACGTCTTCGGAATCGTCACGCCGAGCGCGGCCAGGATCGGCACGACGATCATCGTCGTCCGATGGCCGGGAATGCCGCCGATGCAGTGCTTGTCGGCGATCGGGCCGGGTCCGAAGTCGAGGCTCTGGCCGCGCGCGATCATGGCGCGGGTGAAGTCGACGATCTCGGCCTCGTCGAGCGTCCGCAGCGCGCAGGCGAGCACGAACATCGCGAGCTCGACGCGCGAGTAGCGGTGCCGGACGACGTCGGCGAGGATCGCATCGAACGCCGCGCGGTCGAGGCGCTCGCCGCGTAGCTTCTGCCGGACGAGATCCACGCTCCGCGGCGCGGGCGCGATGGTCGCGGCGACGCGCGCGCCCTCGGGGAGCCCGAGATCGCGGAACGCGACGTCGGAGACGCCGATTTCGTCGGTGGCGATGAGCGTGTCGCGGCAGAAGTTGAGGGTGCCGGTGAGCTCGCGCTCGAGACCGCTCGCCGGGTCCACGCCCACCAGCCGCACGCGATCGAGCACGTTGAAGCCGAGCGCGCCCGTGCGGATCGTCTCCTCGTGCACGAGGACGACGTGCTCGCGCATGGTGTCGATGCAGAGGTGCTTCAGCCGAAACATGCCCGCCCTCCTCAGTCCACGCGCACGATCTCGAGATAGCGCGGCACGGCGGCCGTCCACCGCAGCTCCTGCTCGATCGCGTCGTGCAGGGCCGTCGCCGCCGGCGGCTCGCCGTGCACGACGAAGGTCGTCTCGGGCGGGCGCGGCGCGCTCCGGAGCCAGGCGATGATTTCGTGCCGATCGGCGTGCACCGAAAACGCCGGCACCGACGCGACCTCCGCCCGCACACCGACGTAGCGCCCGTGCATCTTGAGCTCGCGCGCCCCGTCGGCGAGCGCCCGCCCGCGCGTGCCTTCGGCCTGATAGCCGACGAGGAGGACCGCGTTGCGCTCGTCGGGAAGGCAATGCGCCAGGTGATGCAGTACGCGCCCGCCGCTCGCCATCCCGGACGCCGACACGATGATGCTCGGCCCGCGCGCATCGTTGATCGCGATCGAGTCCTCGACCGTGTGCGCCTCGATCAGGTGGCCCGGGTCGAACGGATCCCCGTCGCCGCCGAAGCCGGGGCGAATCTCGACACCGCCCTCGACGAGCGCGCGCCGGTAGACGTCGAGCGCCGCGAGCGCCATCGGACTGTCGACGTACACCGGGAGATTCGGGACCCGCCCCTCGCGGACGAGCCGGCGGAGATAGAGCAGCACCACCTCGGTGCGATCGACGGCGAACGACGGGATCACGATCGTGCCGCCGCGCTCGGCGGTCCGCACGATCATCGCCTCGAAGCGGGCGAGCGCGGCGGCGTCGTCGTGCTCGCGGTCGCCGTAGGTGGACTCGACCAGCACGATGTCGGCCTCGGGTGGAGGCGTCGGCGGCACGAGGATCGGATGGTGCGGACGCCCGAGGTCGCCGCTCACGAGGATCCGTCGCGGCTGCGGACCGTCGAGCGTGAGCAGGATCATCGCCGAGCCGAGGATGTGGCCGGCCGGGAGGAAGGTCGCGTGCACGCCGGGCGCGACCTCCGTGGCTTGCGAGAACGCGACGACGCGGAACTGCTCGAGCACGCGCTCGGCGTCGGCGGTCGTGTAGAGCGGCAGAGCCGGCACGTGCTTCGAGGTGCCGCGCCGGTTGGCGTAGCTCGCGTCCTCCTCTTGGATGTGCGCGCTGTCGGGGAGGACGATGCGGGCAAGCGCGTGCGTCCCGGACGTCGCGTAGACCGGGCCGCGGAACCCGTTGCGCGCGAGCCCGGGCAGATATCCCGAGTGGTCGAGGTGCGCGTGCGTCAGCACCACCGCGTCGATCGTCGCGGGATCGATCGGAAACGGGCTCCAGTTGCGGAGGCGGAGCGGCTTCATGCCTTGAAAGAGCCCGCAGTCGACCAGCACGCGGGTGCGCGGCGTCTCGAGCAGGAAGCGGCTGCCGGTCACCGTACCGGTGGCACCGAAGAAGCGCAGCACGGGAACCGTCGTGGTTCGATCGTGTTTCATGTCGACCTCGGGAGCACCGCCGCGACCAGCGCGGCGACGCCGATGGCGTTCGTACGATGCGGGACGGTATCGCACGACACGAGGCGCCGGACGCCGGCGCGGCGGATGCGAGCGACGGCACCGGGCGCGAAGATCGCGTGCGTGACGAGGGCGTCGACGGTGCGCGCGCCGGCGCGCCGCAGCGCCCGTGCGGTCGCGGCGATCGTCGCCCCGCTGCTCGCGACGTCGTCGACGACGACGGCCCGCGTGCCCGCTGGAATCGGCGGAACCTGCACCGCGACGGCGCGATCCCCGTGGCGCTCTTTGCGCGCGACGACGCCGCGCACGCCGGCCGCGCGAGCGATGGCCTCGACCCAGGGGGCCGACTCTTCGTCCGGCCCGACGACCAGCCAGTCGCCACCCTGCCGCCGGAGCCACGCCGCGAGCGCCGGCGCCGACGACACCGACCGGCTGCGCCCGCGGACCACCTCGGCGAGCCGCCGGACCCGATGCAGATGCGCCTCGACGGTGAGCACGCCGTCGAACGCCGCGCCGAGCATGCGACCGACGACCTGCTGCGACACGGGCTCGCCGGGATGGAACACGGCGTCCTGCCGCATGTACGGCAGGTACGGTGCCACGAGCGTCACCCGCCGGGCGCCGGCACGACGAAGCGCGTCGGCCGCAAGGAGCGTCGTGACGAGCTTCGCGTCGGGATCGGCGAGCCCATGCACGAGGAGCGCATGCGCGCCGGCCGGCGGCCGGATCCGGACGAGGCTCTCGCCGTCGGGAAAGCGATGCACCTCGACCGGCACGCACGGACGGCCGGTCGCGCGCGCGAGCGCGCGTCCGAACGCGAGCGTATCCGGGAAGACGTGCAGCGGCCTGAGCACCGGGCCCTCGTTATACGGCGGCCGCGACATTTCAACGGCCTCCGCCGAGCGCCACGCTCACCACCGCCGCGGCCGCGAGGGCGAGCACCGCGAGGCCCGCTCCCGCGGCGGCGCGGAACCTCCCGCGCCCGAGCGCCAGCACGACAGCGAGCTTGAGGAGCGTGTTGGCGAGCATGCCGAGCGCGAGCGCCTGCGCCGCCACGGCGAGCGCCGCGCCGTCCGCCACGGCGCGCACCATCGAGAACGTGAGCGCGTCGACGTCCGTGAGGCCGAGCGCGGCGCCCGAGGCGAGCGTGCCGAGGTCGCCGAAGCGCGCGCGCACGAACGAGAGCGCGGCGACCGCGAGTTGGAACAGCACCGCCATCTGGAGCGCGGCGCGCAGCTGGAGGGGGTTGTCCGAGCCGTCGATCACGTCGGTCCGCGCCCGCGTCCGGCGGAGCATCGTCGCGGTCGCGAGCAGGCCGACCAGGCACGGCACGAGGGTCGGCACGACGATCGCGCGCGCCAGCGTCGGAGCGAGGATCGTGGTCGCGACGAGGACGCGCACGAACATCACCGCGCTCGCCGCCACGACGCCCGCCGCGAGCGCCATGGCGGGTGCGTTCGCGGCGGCGCTCGTCCGGGCGAACACGATGCTCACGCTCGTCGACGAGATCAGGCCGCCGAGCGCGCCCGCGACGGGATAGCCGTGGCGGGGTCCGACCAATCGGCGGGCCACCCAGCCCGCGAAGCTCAAGCCCGCGAAGAGCAGGACGAGCGCCCAGAGCTCGCGCGGCCGGACCCCGCCGAGCGAACCGTAGGGCCCGGTCGGGAGAAGCGGCAACACCACGACGGCGAGCACGGCGAAGCGGATGCCCGCCCGCAGGCCGGCGTCGTCGATACGCGCGACCCAGGCGTGCAAGCGGCTCTTCTCGACCAAGAGCAGGCAGGTGAGCGCGACCGTCGCGCTCGCGAGGGCGAGGCGCCCGGTGCCGGCGAGGACACCGGCCGCGAGCACGACGAGCGCCGCGACCTCCGTCGTGCCGTCGATCTCGCGACGACTGGCGGCGGCATAGCCCACGACGACGAGCCCGACGCCGCCGAGCACGAGGACGGTCGCCATCGCGACGGCCCCCGCCCCGAGGAGCGTGCCGGCGATCCCCGCGAGCCCGCCGAGCAGGGTGAACGTCCGCACGCCGCCGAAGCGCGCGTGCGGCCCGCTGGCGTGCCCGGACCGCTCGCGCTCGACGCCGACGGCGGCACCTCCGAGCGCCGCCGCCGCCACGTACACGAGTCCATCAGACATCGGCTTTGGGTGATGCAAAAGGATCGCCACCCTCCTTGCCGACGGGGAGTGGGAAAGATTGCCCGCAGTTTCCCGAAATCGCGAAGCGGGAGGACGCGTGCATCCGGTTTTTCCATGGGTGGCGCATGGCAAGCATCTTGCGAGCGCTCGCCTAGGGAACCTCTGCACAGGTGGCTCCCGGCTACGAAGCGCGATCCATCCCCGAGCGACGGCGGCGCGCAGCCCTCGGCGTATCGCTCAGATACGCGGTCGGGCTTCGCGCCTTGCGCTCGGGGCGGCTCGCACTTCTCGCTCGGAACCTACCTGTGCAGAGGTTCCCTAGAGGAGGTGGAGACCATGTCGACGTTGACCCAATGGAATCCCTTCCGCGCGCTCGAGCGTCGGGAGGAATCGTTCGAGGATTCATCGTGACGATGGCGATTCCGGGCGTCGAGAAGGACAAGCTCGACATCTCGGTCGACGACCACGTGCGACGGTACGCGGAGAGATGCGCAAGCAATCCGAGGAGAAGAAGCAGAACTATCATCGCCAGGAGATCCGTTACGGGAGCTTCGCGCGCTCGGTGCGATTGCCCGCCGAGGTGGATGCCGACAAGGCGGCGGCCGATCTCAAGAACGGCATGCTGACCGTGCGGGTTCCGAAGAGCGCGAACCCGAAAGCGCAGCGGATCAAAGTCGCCGCCGCCTGACGACCAAACCACGCGGCCCGGGGACGCCGTTCCCGAGCCGCCGGAGGATTTCATGCCCAAGGACCGGATTCGCCAGCTGAATCGGCGCGGCACGCGCAGCGAGAAGAGCCCGACGCCGGGTATGACCCGCCGCACGCCGGGCACCACGGCCTGCCACGCGTGCGGCGCGCTCTTCACTCGCAAGACCTGGCGGCACGACCATCCCGTCAGGCTCGGCACCTACGACCGGGTCGTCTGGCGGCTCTGCCCCGCCTGTCGGCAGCTCGCGCGCGGCGAGGCCTTCGGCATGGTGGTCCTGCCGGCCGCCTTCGCGGCCAAGAACGAAGCGCTGATCGAGCGCCGCGTCGCGAACGTCGCCGCCCGCGCCGGCTTCACCCATCCGGAACGGCGCGTCGTCGACATCGAGCGCACCGGACGATCGCTGCAGATCCTGACGACCTCGCAAAAGCTCGCACATCGCGTGGCCCGCGAGATCGAGAAGCTCTTCGGGGGACGCGCGACGTACCGCTGGTCCGACCAGGACGGGAGCCTCCGCGCCACTTGGTCGCCGGCGGCGTCCCGGCGCGGAGCGGCGCGCGGCTGACGCGCCGGTCGCGCCGACTACGACGCGGGGCCCTCACCGGCGGCGAGCCGGTGGAGCAGATCGTGGAGATCGTCGTAGTCGGCGGGCTTGCGGCAGAGCTCCACGTAGTCGCGGGCCGCGATCTCGGCTTCGATTTCGACCGTCCAATAGGCGGTCGCGAGCACGATCACGGCGTCCGGCCTCGAGGCGTGTACGGCATCGGCGAACGTCAGGCCGTCGAGCTCAGCCATCTGATAGTCGGTGACGACGATGCGGGCGCGACCGAGGACGTCGTCGGGCACCTCGCGAGGATCGCCGTAGTCGGTGACCGGATGGCCGTCATCCCGCAGGATGGCCGCGAGGCCGACCCGGAAGGACGTATCGTCGTCGACCACGACGACCGGAAGGTCGCTACAGGGCTGCGAGGGCACGCGAGGGCAAGTCCACGTAGAAGGTGGTCCCCGTCGGGGAGAGGCGCTCGAAGCCGATGTGCCCGCCGTGCGCGACGACGATCTGCATGATGGCGTCCCGGGCCGTGTCGAGAATGGCCTGCCATCGCAGCTCGCTCAGTTGCAGAACACGCAACGCTCCCGCCGAAGTGCGATCGTCGTCCATGGGGATACGCGGGGAACCACGTATCTCCGGCCGCTTCGGGGGTCAACGACGCCGGCGGCCCCCGGCGCGGACGGTCAGGACCGGCACGGCCGCATACCGGACGACCCGCTCGGCGACGCTCCCGAGCAGGAGATGACGCAGACCCGTCCGGCCGAGCGTGCCCATGACGATCGAGTCGGCCTGGCTTGCCGCCTCGAGGATGCAGCTCGCGGGGGGACCCACCATCACCCAGCTGCGCACCCGGCGGATCCGCCGGCGCGCGACCGCGCGGCCCACGTCCTCGGCGAGCCGTTTGCCCGTCGCCGCGATCTCGCTCGCCGAGGGCAAGAGCGGCCGGCCGTGGGCCGGATAGATCGGCGGGATGGCGTGCATCACGAGGAGCGCGCCCTCGTGTCGAACCGCGAGATCGACGGCGACCGCAAGAGCCTGCGCCGCCGAATGCGAGAAGTCGTACGGCACGAGGATCCTGCCGAAGAGCGCCGCCATCACGGGCTCAGGAGCGCGCGACGCGCGCGTACTCCTCGAGGATGTCGCTCACCGAGATCACGCCGACCACCTGCTCGCCGTCGACCACGGGCAGCGCCCGCACCCGCCGCTCGAGCATGATGCGCGCCGCGGTCGCCGCGTCGACGCCGGTACCGACCGTCGTCGGATCGGGCGTCATCGCGACGTTCACCTTCGTGTGGGCGAGCTGCCCGGCGTGCGGACCGATGTCGCCACTGCTGAGGATGCCGACGAGCTTCCCGTCCTCGACGACCGGGAGATGCCGGATGCGATGCTCCGCCATCTTGGCACGGGCCTCTGCGAGCAGCGCACCGGGCGCGATCGTGATCGGCACGCGGTGCATGAGCTCGCCGACCTCCCCCGCCCCGCCGGCGGAGGTCGCCGGGCGTTCGGCGGCGGCCTCGGCCAGCAACGCCCCCATGTGCGGGGCGCGCCGCGTCGGCACGGTCAAGACCGGGCACGGCGCCAAGCGCGCGACTTTGGCCGCCACGCTTCCGAGCAGCAAGTGCTTCAGACCGCTCCGCCCGTGCGTCCCCATCACGATCACGTCGACACGCCGCTCGGCGGCGAGCTGGATGATGCGGAGCGCGGGCGTATCGACCCGTACGTCGACCTCGAATGCCGGCACCGCGCCGTCGGCCTCGAGCACCTTGCACACGTGGGCCCGCAGACGCTCGGTCTCCTCCCCGAGCCACGCTCCGTCGACGGGCGCCATCGGGTACTCGGTCATGGTGTAGATCGGCAGCGGCAGCGCGTGAGTCACCAGCAGGCGGCCCTTCGCCGCGCGCGCGAGATTGCCGGCGACACGAAGCGCGGCATCGGCCGGAGCCTCGTAGTCGATCGGCACCAGAATGAGAGAGAAAGTCGTCATACCCTCACGAGGATGCCGGTTTCGTGCCACCGCGTCGCTCCGAACGTTCGCCATCTTCACGTCCCTGCCGTCCGAATCCTGCGAAGCCAAGGCGGCGGGATTCCGACGGACGAGAACGGGTCGTCAACGGCGCAGGGATTCGCCGCCGCCGCCGAAGGCTTCGGGAAGCGCCGCGAGCTCGGCGAGCGAGAACACGGGTCCGTCGGTGCAGACCAGGCGATCGTTCACGTAGCAGTCGTCGGCGATCGGGTTCGTCATCGCGCCCGAGCCGAGCGTGCGGCCGAGGCCCGCGACCGACGGCGCATGGCAGACGCGCGCACAGTGGTCGACGTTGTCCGTTCCGAGGACGCTGCGGGCGAATTTCATCGCCGCATACGCGTCCTCGTTGGTCGCGCGGGCGCTCGCGATCACACCGACCGCGTCCGGACCGCCGTCATGACGCGCGGCCGCGAGGCCGTCGGCGGCGGCCGCGAGCGCGACGTCCCACGCGACCGGCTCGAGACGGCCGTTGCGGCGGAGCAGCGGACGGGTCAGGCGGTCCGGGCTGGCGAGACACTGCGCGGCGTTCCAGCCTTTCACGCAGAGCTGCCCGCGCGACACCGGGTGCGCGCGCTCGGGATGCACGCCGACGACCCGCCCGGCCGCGACGTCGAGAATGAGGCCGCAACCCACGGCGCAGAACGGACATGTCGTCGCGGTCACGGCGTACCCGCCCGCGCCGCGTCCGTGCCGCGCATCCGACCCGCGTACCGGCCGTCGACGCGGGCCGGCGGCGCGACGTCCGCGGGAAGCTCGAGCTCGACCCGCACGACGCCGCCCTCGTGATGCGTCCGGAGCCGAGCACCGAGAGTCTCGAGCCATCCCAGCATGCGCCCGTCGCCGCCGCGGACGTCGGCGACGAAGCGCGTCCGACCCGCCGCGGCGGCCGCCTGCAGCAGCACCAGCACGACGGACGTCCCGAGCATCGCGTTCTGCCAGGCGTCGGCGACGGCGACCGCGATGTCGCACCGGTCTTCCGCCGGCACGTACACCCAGCCACCGACCGCGACGACGTGGCGAGTCGTGGCGCGAAACTCGATCGGCTGCGCCAGCACCGTCACACGATCCGCGCCGGGAGCGACGACCTGCTCGATCATCGTCCTGCGCATGCGCGGCTGCGGCGACGAGAATCGCCCATGGCGCGAGCTCGCGCTCAGGCGCTCGAAGAAGTCCATGATGCCGGCGAGATCCGCGACCGTGGCCCCACGAACGATGACCTGGCGAGCGTCGGCGAGACCGACGGTACGTGGGACGACGTCCGACGGCCGACCGCGGTCTTCAGCCACCTCGAGCACCCCGCACCGCCTTCGTCCGCCTGCGCGGGGTCGGGGCTCGTACCGTCAGCACCGGGATCGGGGCGTGCCGCACGACCTTCTCGGCCACGCTGCCGATCAGGAGATGCGCGAGGCCGGTCCGCCCGAGCGTGCTCATGACGATCACGTCGGCGCGCTTGGCGGCCGCGAGGATGGCGGGAACGGCCTCGCCCATGACGGCGCGGCACGTGACGCCGCGCGCCCGCGCCCCGAGGGTCTTCCGCACGAGCGTCGCGAGCCGCGTCTGGCGATCCCGAACGATCTCCGCCGGCGGCGTCCACGCGATCTCGTCCTGCGTCGGATATCCCGGCCCCGTGTAGAACGGCGTCAGCACGTGCAGGACGGTGATCCGTCCGCCATGTCGCGCCGCGAGCTCGTCGGCCACGCGGAGCGCGTACGTCGCCAAGGGCGAGAGGTCATGGGGAACGAGAATCTTCCGAAACCGCGTCGTCATGCGGCAATGGCGTTCCAAGATTCCTGCCACCCACGCCCCCCCGCGAATTCCGCGCATCGACGGCCCGCCCTCGCGATCGCGTTGGCGGCGACGGGAATGCGCGATGCGCATTTCTCACGAATCGGAAGCACCAGCGATCGAGGTCAGCACCGGTGCGGTCCTGCCCGCTGGTCCGACGTTTGCACTACGGTCTCGTCGAGGAGATTCGACAATGGCCGACGACTCACGTTCTCCCCAGCTCGCTCATCCGCTGGAGCCCGACGTTGCGCTCCCCGCGAGGCTCTTCGCGCGACGCGTGGCGCTGCCCGAGTCGGAGCGACGTCTGAGGCTCGCGATCCTCGAAGACGCGCTCCGCTACTGTCGCGACTACGCGGACACGACCGATCGCCGCGCCCGCGCGTTCCGCGACGACGCCGTCGAGTGGCTGGCGAGTCGCGATCGGAGCGAGCCGTTCTCGTTCGAGAACATCTGCGACGCTCTCGCGCTCGATGCGAGCGCGATCCGCCGCAGCTTGCGCACCTCCTCCGCGACCCCGCCCCTGCGGGCGCTGCCACGCGGGCGGCCGCATCGTCACGCGGCATGAGGTGCGGACGCTGGCGATCGACCTCCCTCCCGACGCTGACGCACGCGGGTCGCTGAAAAAGGCCGATCTGCGTCGTTGCTCGGTCGCTCACTTGTGCGGCGTAGCTCCGCTACGCCTCCGCGTTCGCTTCCTCACGCCTCGCATCTCGACCTTTTTGAGCGACCCGCCGGGGCTGCCGTGCGCGCGTGGTGGGCGCCTCGCTTCGCTCGCGCCAACAATCAAACATAGGCTCGTTGGACCGAAGCAAAAAATGGGCGGAGCGAAGCGACCGCCCCACCATGCGCACATGGCAGCCCCAGCAGGTCGCTCAAAAAGGTCGAGATGCGAGGCGCGACCGAACGAACGCGGAGGCGTAGCGGAGCTACGCCGCACAAGTGAGTGAGGAAGCAACGACGCAGATCGGCCTTTTTCAGCGACCTGCGCAGCGGATCAGGGGCCACGCCACGTGAACAACGCCCGCATCGCCCGCGCGCGCACGTCGGCAACGGCCGCGTCGGTCGCGACGGCGAGGCGCGGCTCGGCGCTCGTCCACGCTTCCGCGCCCGCCTGCTGCGCCACGTAGGTCTCGACGCGGGCGTCCGAAACGTCGTCGGGCCGGCGGGCCGCGAGCCGCGCCTGCACGGTCTCGGGCGACGCCACCGTCTCGACGAAAACCACGGGTCGGCCGTGGCGCGCCGCCGCCGCCGCGACGGCGGCGCGATCCGCGCGTCGGAGAAAGGTCGCATCCGCGACGACCGAACGGCCCGTCGCGAGACGCGCCTCGACCTCGGCGACGAGCGTCGCGTAGACCGCGGCGCGCGCCGCCGGCCGGTAGCGCTCGGCGGCGGCGACCAGGGGGCCTCCCGCCGGGTCGCCGCGCTTCCGGATCACGTCCGAACGCAGGACGTCGGCGTCCAGCACGGGAGCGAGCGCCGCCGCGAGGGTGGACTTGCCGGTGCCGCTCAGGCCGCAGCACACGACCACCACGGGGTCACCCGCGCGCCACGCCGAGCGCAGCGCCAGCTCGACGTACGTACGGGCGCGTGCGTGCGCGGCCGCGCGCTCCGCCGCGTCGACCTCGCTCTCGGCGCTCGTGAGCGCCGCAACCGTCGCCCGGACGCAGGCGCGAAACGCGGCATAGTACGGCAGCAGCCGTGGCAGCGTCGCGTCGCCGGCCGCCGACGCGTACGCCGCGGCGAACGCGTCGGCCAGATCACGGCGGGCTCGAAACTCGAGATCCATCGTGAGAAAGGCGACCTCGGAAGCGACGTCGTTGCAGCGAAACGGCACCGAGAACTCGATGCAATCGAAGACGTAGACCTCCTCTGCGAAGCACACGTGCTCGGCGTGTAGGTCGCCGTGGCCCTCGCGAATGCGTCCCTCGCGTTGGCGCGTCCGCAACAGGTCGGCGTGCGACCGCACGAAGCGCTCGCCGAACTCCACGAGCGTCGCATGCTCGTCGGCGTGCAGCACGTCGCCGACGAAGGGCGCGAGCGTCGCGAGAATGTCGGCGAAGCGGCGCCGGAGCGCGTCGGGCGCCGCCTCGGCCGCGATCGCGGGCCCCGTCGGCGCCGCGCGATGGAACGCGGCGATCCGGCGCGCCAGGCCCTCCATCATGCCGGGTTCGACGGCATCGGCCGCGAGCAGCGCCGGCAGCATGCGATCGGCGGGCAGGCGTCGCATGCGCAGCACCGGCTCGACGAACGGGCGATCGCCGCCGTCCGCGAGCGACGGTCCGAGCGCGACCGTCCCGTCGTCGCGCCGTACGAGCGCCACGACGTCGAGATAGATCGGCGCGGCGAGGCGGCGATTCAGCCGCAGCTCCTCGAGACAGAAGTGGCGCCGCTGCGCCCGCGTGCGAAAGTCGAGGAACGGAAAGCGTACGGCCTTCTTGAGCTTGTAGACCTCGTCGCCGGCGAGGAAGACGTGCGAGATGTGGGTCTGGAGGTGCTCGACGCGCGCCGGGCGATGGGGGTAGAGCTCGGGCGTCGCGAGCGCCGCGAGGACGTCGCCCGCGATCGGGTCGGTCGCGTCGGCGTCGCTCATGCCGCGTCCCCGGCGAGACACCCCGCCACCGCGCGCGCGATCGCCGACTCCTCGTCGGTCGGCACGACCCAGACGGGACGGGAGCCGGGCGCGGCAATCGAGCGCGCGCCGGCCGGCGCAGCCGCGGCCGTCGGTGCGGGGGCGTTGCGGGCGGAGTCGAGCGTCACGTTCCACGCCGTCAGGCCGGCGGCGATCCGCGCTCGGATCTCGCTCGCGTGCTCACCGATGCCGCCCCCGAACACGAGCGCACCCCGGCCCTCGAGCAACGTGAAGTACGCCCCGACGGTCATCACGACCCGCCGCACGAAGAGCGCGAGCGCGAGCGCCGCATGTGGGTCACCCGCCGCCGCGCGCGGGAGGAGGTCGCGGACATCGGCGCTGCCGCCGACCCCGAGCAATCCCGCTTCACGCGTCAGCATCGTCTCGATCGCGTCGGTCGACATGCCGCGGCGTTGCAGATGGAGGACGAGCCCGGGATCGACGTCGCCGGCCCGGGTCGCCATCACGAGCCCTTCGAGCGGCGTGAACCCCATCGAGGTCTCGAGCGAGCGGCCGCCGGCGACGGCACAGGCGGAGCACCCGCTTCCGAGCTGCAGCGTCACGGCGTCGACGCGGTCGGGCGTCGTCGCGGTGGCGGCGGCGAGGCCCGCGACCAGCGAGGCATGCGCGATGCCGTGGAAGCCGTAGCGATGGAGCGCGAAGCGATCGACGAGCGCCGTCGGAAGCGCATACCGGCGCGATGCCGGCGAACGGTCGGCGTGAAACGCGGTATCGAAGACGGCGACCATCGGCAGCGTCGGGAAGCGTGCGCGCGCGGCGGCGATCCCGGCGAGCGCCACCGGATTGTGCAGGGGCGCGAGCGGCACGAGCGCGGCGATCGCGGCCTCGACCGCGTCGTCGATGCGCGTCGGCCGGGTGAGCTCCGTACCGCCGTGCACCACGCGATGCCCGACACTCGCGACCTCCGCGAGCGCGTCGCCGAGCGCGTCGAGGACCGCCGCGAACGCCGCCCGCGCGTCGTGGCCCCCGCCGACGTCGACGCTCGTCCGGCGCTCGACGACCACGCACGCTTCGTCGACGGTCGCGACCGCCCCCTTGACGGTGCCGGTCCCGCCGTTCAGCACGAGCACACGCATCACGACGCGTGCCCCGCCGACGCCGGGGCGTCGGATGCGCGGCGGCGACCAAACGCCCCGCCCTCGCCGCGTGCGAAGAGCCCCGCCAACCCGGCGACGACCACACCCGCAAACGCCGCCGCCGCGAGATCGTCGCCGTGGAGCGGGAGGACGTGCATGCGCGCCGCCAACGCCGGCGTCTGCACCAGCACGAGCGCGAGCACGACCGTGAGCGCGACGACCGCCCGCGCGGCCGTCGTCCGCATGCCACTCAAGACCGCCGCCAGGGTCGCGCTCGCGAAGGAGAGCGTCACGAGCGCCGCGGCGCGCGCGTGCGCGACGTCGCTGCCCTCCGCGAGCGCGCCGAGGAACGCGCCCGCCACCAAGGTCGTGAGGGCGACGCCCACCACCGCGATCTCGAGCCAGTGGCGCGCGTCGAGGAGCGCCGCCGAACGCCGCGCTTCGGCCGGCATCGACGTCGCCTCGGCCGCGGCCTGAAAGGCGAGGAAGGCCGTCGGATGCATCACCAGCTCGAGCCAGACGATGTGGATCGGGAGATAGAGCAGCGGGTACCCGGCGAGCGGGATCAGTGCGGCGGTCGTGACCAGCGGGATGTGGATCATCAGCAGATACCGGATGCTGCGGCGGAGATTCTGGAAGAGCTGGCGTCCCTCGGCAACGGCGCCGGCGATGGTGGTGAAATCGTCGTCCAACAGCACGATCGGCGCCACCTCGCGGGCGCTCTGCGTTCCGCGCTCGCCCATCGCGATACCGACGTCCGCGGTCTGAAGCGCCGGCACGTCGTTCACGCCGTCGCCGGTGACGGCCACGAGCTCGCCGGCGTCTTGCAGCGCCCGGACGAGCGCGAGCTTCTGGGACGGCGTCGCGCGCGCCACGACGTCCACCTCGAGCGGCAGCCTCGACGAGCCGGCCGCGATCGCACGCGCCACGTCGTCGCCGGTCGCGACGATGGGCGTGCCGCCTCCGAGGCCGAGCTCGGTCGCGACGGCGCACGCCGTGAGGGGATGATCGCCAGTCACCATCACCACTCGGAGGCCCGCTGCGCGGCAGTCGGCGAGCGCCGCGGCCACGCCGGGGCGGACCGGATCCTCGCACGCCAGGAGCCCGGCGACGCTGAATCCATCCGTCGGCTCGCGGCCGCCCCACGCCGCCGGCAGCGTCCGCCAGGCGCAGGCCACCACCTTGTGCCCGCCGCGCGCGAGCTCCTCGGCGCGTTCCGTCCACCCGTCCGCCGTCTCGTTCGAAACGTCGGCGACGCCGAGGAGCGTCTCGAGCGTGCCCTTGGTCGCGGCGACGAGCGTACCGTCGGCGCGGCGGACGATCGCGGTCTCGCGCTTGCGGTCCTCGGTGAAGGGAAAGGTCGCGACGCGCACCGTCGCCGCGTCGGACGCGCCGGCGCGGCGCTCGGCGGCGACCGCCGCGATCGCGACGTCGAGCGGGTCGCCGCTCTCGGGGCGGGAGGCGAGTGCCGCGAGCGCGACGAGGCGCCCTTCCTCGATGCCGGCGGCCGGAACCAGATGGGTGAGGATGAGGCGGCCTTCGGTCAGCGTCCCGGTCTTGTCGGTGCAGATGGTGGTGACGCGGCCGATGTTCTCGACGGCCGCCGCGCGCCGGACGAGCGCCTGCCGTCGCGCCAGCCGGTACACGCCGACGCCCAGGAAGAGCGTGAACACGACCGGCAGCTCCTCCGGCAACGCGGCGACGGCGAGCGTGAGCGCGCTCACGAGCGCATCGGTCCAGCCGCGCCCTTGCGCGAGCCGCACGCTCGCGAGCAGCACGCACGCGACCGCCGCGGCGGCGCTCAGCGTCACGACCAGCCGGCCGATGGCCTGCTGGAGCGGCGTGCGCGCCGACTCGCCCGCCGTCGCGACGCGCACGATCTCGCCGTAGAGGGTGTCCTTGCCCGTGTAGACGACGACCAGCCGCGCCCGCCCCGCGAGCACGCGCGTCCCGGCATGCAGCCAGTGCATGCCCGCGATCGGAGCGTCCGCCCTCGCCACCGGCGGCCAGGCCGGCAGCACGCGTTTGCGGACCGGGACCGACTCGCCGGTGAGCGTCGACTCGTCGACCTGCACGTCGGCGCCCTCGACGAGGAGGCCGTCGGCGGGAATCGGCGTACCGGCGGCGACGATCACCACGTCGCCGGGAACGAGATCGGCAGCGGGGAGGTCGCATTCGCGACCGTCACGGAGCGCCACGACCCGCGCCCCGAGATGGCTCCGGAGCGAGGCCGTCGAGGCGGCGGTGCGGCGGTGCAGGAAGGCGTCCATCAGCGCGAGTGGCAGGATCGCGGCGGCGAGCGTGGCGGACTCGAGACGGTCGCCCATCAGGGCGTAGATCGCGCTGGTCACGACCAGAAACCACAGCATCGGATCGCGGGCGGTGTCGGTCGCGAGCGCCCGCCACGGATGCGGCACCGCCTCGACGACGTCGTTCGCGCCGTAGCGCGCGCGGCGCGGCGCGACCTCGCCGGTGGTGATTCCGCCGGCCGCGAGGTCCGCGACCCGATCGGGCGGAACGACGCGCGCCGGCATTCAGGACCGTTCCGCGCTCACCGGCTCGTCACGGCGCGCGCTTCAAGTACGCGACGATCGCGCGCACCTCGGCAGGCGTGAGCACACGGCGAAAGTGGGGCATGGACGGCCGCTTGGTGTCGAGCATGTGCCACACCGCCGTCCGCACTTGCTCGGGGTCGCGCCGCTTGAAGTACGATCGGTCGAAGACGACCGTCGGGCGTTCGCCCTCCTCCACCAGACTGCCGACGCCGCGACCGTCGTCGCCGTGGCAGGAGGCGCAGTAGCGGTCGTAGAGCGTGTAGCCCGGCGACAGCAGCCGGACGAAGGCGACGAGCGCGGACAGATCGTGCGGGTCGATCGGCGGGCCGATCGCCGGCATCCCGCCCCGACCGTGGCGTACGAGCGTCGCGAGATCCTTTTCGGTCACGCTCCGCTGAAAGGCGGGATCGCCGAGGTCGCGCGGCATGCGCGCGCCTTCGGGCAGCGTCAGCTCGGGCGCGCCGCTCCGGCCGTGGCAAAGCTCGCAACGGTCGACGTAGACCGCTTGCCCTTCCTCGACCCGCCGCCAGTCGATGGTCGGCAGGCGCTCGAGATAGGCGGCGATCGCCTCGACGTCGACCGCACGGGCGCGCAGCGCCGGCAGGTCGAGGGCGAGCTCGAGCGGCACGCCGCTCCGGATCCGGCGCACCACGTCCTCGGTCGGGTAGCGATCGAGGAAGCCGCTCTGCAGATCGCGCGGCGGGCTCGCGAAGAGCGCCGCATCGGGACCGTCACCCCGACCCGTGACCCCATGACAGCGCTCGCAATTCTCGCTGTAGAGCACGTGCCCGTCCGGAGCGGTTCCGGCCCTCGCCTCCGACCTCCATCCGAGCACGGCGACCGCCAACACCGCGACCGCCATCCGCCACCCGAAGAGCACCCTCATACTCCCTCCTGCTGCAAGCGTGCCGCCAAGACGCACGCCATGCGAATCCGTGACCGCGTTCCCATCGGCAAGACGAATCCATCGCGAAAGCTCACGGTTTTTCTCGCTTATCGGAACCCGCGACCCGCCGACGTAGGCCGGCGCGACGGCATGTGTCTTGAAAGCAGCGTCCGGCACACCGACTTGCGACCGCGAGTCCCAACCTTTATGGGACCCCGAAAATGAGCGCCGACCAGCCGACCAAAGGTTCCCTCCTGATTGCCGAAGACGAGACCGCCGTGCGCGAGAGCTTGGCGGAGGTCCTGCGGGACGAGGGGTACGAGGTGACGGCCGTCGCCGACGGCGACGCCGCGATCGCCGCCCTCGACGGCCAGGAGGTCGACCTGGTGATCTCCGACCTGCGGATGCCCGGGGCCGACGGCCTGACGGTGCTCACGCACGCCCGCAACGTCGCTCCCCAGACCTTCGTCCTGCTGATGACCGCGCACGCGACCGTCGAGACCGCCGTCGAGGCTTTGCAGCGCGGCGCGCAGGACTATCTCCTGAAACCGCTCATCTTCGACGACGTCCTGCACAAGATCGCCCACCTCCTGCAGCACCGCCAAGTCGCCTGGGAGAACCAGCTGTTGCGAAACCAGGTAACGAAACACTGGGACTTCGACAACCTCGTCGGCCGCTCGGCGGCGATGCGCGAGGTCATGAAGCTCGTGCAGCGAGTGGCACCGACCCAGAGCACGGTGCTCATCACGGGCGAGAGCGGCGCCGGCAAGGAGGTCGTCGCGCGCGCGATCCATCACTTCAGCGAGCAGCGCGATCGCATCTTCCTGCCGATCAATTGCGGCGCGATCCCCGAGAACCTGCTCGAGAGCCAGCTCTTCGGGCATCTCCGCGGTTCGTTCACCGGCGCCGTCGCCAACCAGGAAGGCCTCTTCGCCCGCGCCCGCGGCGGCACCATCTTCCTCGACGAGATCGGCGACCTGCCGCTCGGATTGCAGGTGAAGCTGCTCCGCGCCATCGAGCTGAAGGAGATCCTGCCGGTCGGGGCCACGACGCCGTCGAAGGTGGACGTGCGCGTGATCGCGGCCACCAACTCCGACCTGGCGCGGGCGGTCGAGGAAGGCCGCTTTCGCGAAGACCTCTTCTACCGGTTGAACGTCGTCGGCATCGAGATCCCCCCGCTGCGCGAGCGCCGCGAGGACTTGCCGCTCCTGATCGAGCACTTCGTCCGCATCCACAATCGCGAGCTCAGGCGGTCGTTCAAGGGCGTCGACGGGGCGACGATGAAGATCCTCATGGCGTCCCCGTGGAAGGGCAACGTGCGCGAGCTCGACAACGTCATCGAGCACGCCATGATTCTCGGAGAAGGCGACTGGATCACCCCCGTCGACCTCCCCCGCTCGCTCAAAGGCGACGGCGGCGTCGCCGCCCCGGCCGGCGAGGACCTCCGCGAGGCAATGCGGTCGTACGAGAAGGCCCACATCCAGTCGGTACTGCTGAAGGTCGACCACGACAAGAAACAAGCCGCGGAGCTGCTCGGCGTGTCGCTGTCGTCGCTCTATCGGAAGATCGAGGAGCTCGAGATCCACTGAGCTGGGCGGCGGTCGCCGATCCTCCGGGGATCGGGTCACGGTCACCACTTTGGTTCGCGTCCGGCCAGAATATTGACAGCGGCGGGTCGTGTGCCTCGCATTCGCGCACTCTCGCAGGGGGCACGAAACGTGCTGTCCGGTCACGGACATGCGCTCCAACCGGCATGGTGGCCCGCCAGTGCCCCGATTCCTCTCGGTTGGAACGAGTCGCCTCGGCCCGCTCGCATTGGTCGCCGCGGTGATCACGTTGTGCGGGGTCGTCTATCTCCGCGAAGCCGACCGCCTCGAGAGCGGTCTGTTGGCCGGCGAGGAGAGTCGACTTCACGCGTCCGCTCAGATCGTGCTCGAGCAGCTCCACGAAGTCTCGATCGATCTGCAGGAGCTCGCGACCGAGGACGGCCTGCGCGCCTACTTCAGCACCGGCCGGCCGGGGGACCTCGATCGCATCACCCAGAGAGCCGCGCTGTACAGTCGGCTGAAGCCGAGCTTGGATCAAATCCGCTATCTCGACGAGCGTGGCAGGGAGATCGTGCGCGTCGACCAGCACGGGCGCGTCGTCCCGCCCGCCGCGCTGCAGGACAAAGCGGATCGTCCCTATTTTCGCACTACCTTCACCCTGGCGCCCGGCCAGATCTATCTTTCGACCTTCGATCTGAACGTCGAGCATGGGCGCGTCGAGCAGCCGCTCAAGCCGACGCTCCGATTCGCCACCCCGCTCTTCGACGAGGCCGGCCGGCGACGAGGCGTCGTCGTCCTCAACTACCTCGGCGGCCGAGTCTTTTCGCATCTCCAAACCCTTCGGCCCGATCTGCAACAGCGACTGCGGGTGCTCAATGCCCAAGGCTACTGGCTGAAAGCCGCGCAGCCCGAACAGGAATGGGGGTTCATGCTCCCGGAACGGAGCGCCATGACCCTGGCGCGTACGGAGCCCGACCTGTGGAAGCGCTTGAGGAGCGCGCCGGAGGGCCAGGCGCGTCATGCCGGCGGGTTGCTCGTCTGGCAACGGATGGATCTGCGGCGCGGCGTGACGGGCCGTCCGCATTCCGTGGTCGCCGAAGATGCGTTTCTCGTCATTGCCTCGGAAATATCGGACCGGGAAGTCAGCGCGCTCTTGGGCCCACTACGGTGGGGATGCGGCATTCTCACGGCGGTGTTGCTCGCCTGCGCCGCCCTCGCCGAACGGTTCGTCCGGGCACGACGCCGAGCCCGTGAGGCCGTGCACCGCAGCAACGAGAACCTGGCGGTGACCCTGCATTCGATCGGTGACGCGGTGCTGGCGACCGACACGCAGCGGCGCGTGACGCAGATGAACCCCGTCGCTGCAAGGCTCACCGGCTGGACGCAGGCCGAAGCCTCGGGGCGACGCGTCGAGGAGGTCTTCCGCATCGTCAACGAAGAGACCCGTCAGCCGGCCGTCGTTCCCGTCGACGCCGTGCTGGCCACCGGCGAGATCCATGGTCTGGCCAATCACACCGTGCTCATCGCGCGCGACGGCACGGAGCGTCCCGTGGCCGACAGTGCGGCGCCGATCCGCGACCGACAAGGGTGCACCATCGGCGTGGTGCTGGTCTTCCGCGACATGACGGCGGAGCACGCCGCCGAGGGCGCCCTGCGCCGCAGCGAGACCCTCGGCCGCGCAGTGCTCGATTCCGTCAGGGCGAACATCGCCGTCGTCGACCGCGACGGAACGATCATTGCCGTCAACGAGCGATGGGAGCAGCTCGCCTCCGAGAATGGCGCCGACGCCGCGTCGCCTGCGGTGGGCGTCGGTGCGAATTATCTGGAGGCCTACGCGCGCTCCGCGGGCGACGCGAGCGCGGAGGCGCAGCGCATCGTGGATGGAACGCGCGCCGTGCTGACGCACTCACGGGACACCTTCGGATACGAGTATCCCTGCAACTCGTCCACCGGGCGTCGCTGGTTCAGCATCCAAGTTTCCCCGTTGGCCCGGCCCGAGGGCGGAGCCGTGATCGCTCGACACGACATCACCCAGCGCAAGCGAGCCGAGCAGGTGCTGGCCGATTTCAAGGCCGCGCTCGACGAGCACGCCATCGTCGCCATCACCGACGCGGGTGGCAAGATCACCTACGTGAATGACAAGTTCTGCGCGCTCTCCCGATACTCCCGCGAGGAGCTACTCGGCCAGGACCATCGCATGATCAACTCCGGGCATCACCCGAAAGCCTTCATCCGCGACATGTGGCAGACGATCATCGGCGGGCGCGTCTGGCGCGGCGAAATTCAGAACCGCGCCAAGGACGGCGCGATCTACTGGCTCGACACGACGATCGTGCCGTTTCTCGACGAGGACCGGAACCCGACGCAGTACATCACGATCCGCACCGACATCACGGCCCGGAAGGCGGCGGAGGACGAGCTGGATCGTCGCCGCGCCGAGCTCGAGAGTCTCTTCGAGTCGCTGCCGGGCCTCTACCTGGTCCTCACGCCCGACCTCGAGATCGTCGCGGCCAGCGACGCCTACCTCGAGGCGACCCTGACCACGCGCGAGGGCCTCGTCGGTCGTCACGTCTTCGATGCCTTCCCCGACAACCCCGACGATTCGGGCGCCACCGGCGTCTCCAACCTTCGCGCCTCGCTCGACCGCGTGCGCGCAACCGGGACGACGGACACCATGGCCATTCAGCGCTACGACATCCGGCGGCCCGACGGCGTCTTCGAGGAGCGGTACTGGAGTCCGGTCAACCGCCCCGTGCTCGGAGTGGGCTGCCAGATCGCGTACATCATCCACCGCGTCGAAGACGTGACCGAGTTCGTGCTGGAACGATCGCGGCCCGCACCCGACGCAACCGCGGCGCGCATCCATACCGAGCAGATGGAGGCCGAGATATTTCGCAATTCCCAGGAATTGCAGGCCGCCAACCGACAGCTTCAACTTGCCCAGGCCGAAGTCGAGGCGGCGAATCGCGAGCTGGAAGCCTTCAGCTAT
Organism: uncultured delta proteobacterium; assembly: GCA_963774015.1. Taxonomy (GTDB): domain Bacteria; phylum Desulfobacterota; class Binatia; order UTPRO1; family UTPRO1; genus UTPRO1. The sequence goes on along the minus strand of CAVZDH010000007.1, from coordinate 294,735 downwards.
TCGGTCTCGCACGACTTGCGGGCCCCGCTGCGGGCGATCGACGGATACGCGCGGATCTTGGTCGAAGATCACGCCGGCAAGTTCGACGCGGAAGGCGAGCGCGTACTCGGGACCATCTCCGCGCAGGCGCGTCACATGGGGCGGCTGATCGACGCCCTCCTCTCCTTCGCGCGCCTGGGTCGCCAGACGCTCACCGTGGGGTCCGTCGACATGACCGCCTTGGCGCAGACCGTGAGCACCGAGATGGCGCAACAGGAACCCGGGCGCACGGTGACCCTGACGGTGGCGACCCTGCCACCCGCGCGCGGGGACGATCGGCTCCTGCGCCAGGTGTTCGCGAACCTCCTCGGGAATGCCTGGAAATTCACGCGCATCACGCCGAACGCCCGGATCGAGGTCGGGGCACGGGCCCACGACGACGCCGTCACGTATTTCGTACGGGACAACGGAGCGGGCTTCGACATGGCCTACGCCGAGAAGCTCTTCGGCGTCTTTCAGCGGCTCCACCGCACCGAAGAGTTCGAGGGCACGGGCATCGGGCTCGCGCTCGTGCAGCGGATCGTGCAGCGCCATGGCGGGCGCATCTGGGCGGAAGCGACGGTGAACGACGGAGCAACCTTCTATTTCACGCTGCCGGCCGCAACCGGCGAGGCAGCGTACGAAGGAGGTCGGGATTCTGCCGGTTGAGGACCGGTCGGATCGCACCTCGTTCTCGAGACTCGCGAGCCGATTCCGGCCCCCGAGCTCCGGCGCGCGCTTCCCGCAGGCCGGAATTCCGCGCCCGGGCCTCCGCAGCACCGGGAATCCGGGCCGCGGCGGCGTAGCCTTCGGCACGGCCCCAGTGTGGTATGCTATCTGCACTTTCTCCACTTCGCCCACGGAGGACCGCGTGCAGCTGCCCCCCAGACGTCGAGACCGTCCACGAGCCTTCTCGCTACGTTCCCCCGGAGCTACACGGATTCGGCATCTTCCGGCGCGAGCTTTTCGCGGCGGCGGACGTGGCCGCGCTCGCGGCCGAGCGGGAGCGTGACGTCCTCCGGTCACGACCCGTCGCGCGCCGGCGGCCCGGGAACGACGGTGCCTCCGACGTCGTCGAATCTGCTCGGCCGCATCGGTCTCGACGCGGCGGGATGCGCGCGGCGCCTGGCATTCCTCGGCTTCGACGCCGACGACACCGAGAATCTCGCGAGGCTCCGCCAGTTCGCGCACGCGAGCGTCGACGGGATCGTCGAGGATTTCTACCGCCACCTGCTCTCGTTCGAGGAGACCCGGCGCCTCCTCGACGACGACGGCACGATCGCGCGCCTGAAGAAGGTGCAGCGGGAGTACTTCCTCCGCATGCTCGACGGCGACTTCGGACGCGACTACTTCGAAAGCCGCCTCCGGGTGGGCGCGGCCCACGCCCACACCGATCTCCGTCCGGAGTGGTATCTCGGCGCGTACGCGCTCTACGTCCAGCTGCTGACGAGGCGCCTGCGCGCGCACTACCGCGACGATCCCGACACGCTGCTCGCGCTGCTCGGCTCCTTCACCAAGGTCGTCTTTCTCGACATGGGCCTCGCGATCGACGCCTACATCGTCAGCGGCTACGTCGACCGCACGCTCGCGCAGGAGTATCGCCGGATGGCCGAGGTCGCCGAGCAGGCGCTCGCGGAAAAAGCCGAGCTCGAGCTGGCGAAGGCCGATCTCACCGGCATGATCGTCCACGACCTGAAAGGTCCGCTCGGCGGCATTCTCGCCGTCACGCAGCTCGCGCTCCGCAAGGCGGGCGGCGCGCCGAGCAACCGCCACTTCGCGCAGATCCAGCGGAGCGCCCAGGACCTCATGCGGATGATCGAGAACCTCCTCGAGATCGACCAGATCCAGGAGGGACGGCTCGAGCTCCGACTCGAGCCGGTCGCCGTGGACGGCCTCCTCGCCGAGTGTGCCGCCGAGTATCGTGCCGCCGGCGAGATCGCCGGTATGACGATCGCAGTCGACAGCGAGCCGACACTGCCCGTCACCATCACCGATCGCTGGCTCCTGCGCCGCGTCCTGAACAATCTCGTCGTGAACGCCATCCGTCACAGCGCCGCGGGGCGCATCGAGATCGGCGCGCGCCTCGTCGACGAGCGCCTGGAGATTCGCGTCCGCGACAGCGGGCGCGGCATCCCGCCCGAGGAGCAGGCCGGTCTCTTCGAGCGCGGACGGCGCGGGCGCGGCACCCATCGCGAGGACACCGGCCTCGGGCTCGTCTTCTGCAAGATGGCGAGCGAGTGCATGGGCGGCACCATCGCGATCGAGAGCGCGCTGGGCAGCGGCACCACATTCGTGATTACCTTGCCGACCAACGCCTCGCTCTGACGGGCGACATGGCGAAGGAGGACCGTATGCGGGGTGGGCGGCGCAGGCTGATGGTGGGGCTGATGGTCACGAGCACGGTGCTGGCCATGGCGGCGTGCCGGCCGGTGGTGCGGGGACCGAAGCGAGCCGCGGCGCCGCCGTCCGCGGTCGCCCGCGGCGCGACACTCTATGCGGCCTACTGCGCCGGGTGCCACGGCCCCACCGGGCGCGGCGGTGGGCCGGTGGCCGCGGTGTTGGACATCTCGCCCACGAACCTCCGGGCCCCCGGCCTTTTCGAGGCCAACGGCGACGACGCGATCGTCGACCGCTTGGTGCGCGGCACGCCGCTCCGCACCTCGCCGCGCCGAAATGCGATCGCCGAGAATCTCGAGGCCGACGCGATCGCCGGTTACCTCCCGACGCTCTCGTACGCGAACTGGGAGCTCTTGCGCGCCGGCCGCTTCGTTTTCGAGGGCGCCTGCGCCCCCTGCCACGGCGCCTACGGCCAGGGCGAAGGCGTGCTCGGAGCGCTCAACAATCCCCCGCCGCCGAATCTCATGACCGCGCGCGAGCGCTACACCGACCGCGCGCTCCAGGCGATCGCGATCGACGGCGTGGGGACGATGCCTCCCCTCGCGGACACCTTCGAGCCCGGCGAGCTCCGCGCGCTGATCGCATACGTCCGACATCTTTCGAAGGGCTATCGCCTCTACGACACCTATTGCGCCGCGTGCCACGGCGACGACGGCCGCGGCGTCCATCCCGAGGACCTGCTCCCGCCCGCGACCGAAGCGCCCGTGATCGGCGCCGACACCGTCGCACGGCTCGGCCCGCAAGCGACGCGCGCAGAGGTGCTGCACATGCTCCGTCGCGAGTCGGGACGCATGCCGCACTTCCAAGACACGCTCACCGCCGGGCAGTTGCACGACATCGTGGCGTATCTCCGCCACGGAGAGGAGTGACGCATGGTGGTCCGCGATTGCATGACGGCGACCGTCGAGGTCGTGCGGCCCGACGACGACGTCGCCACCGTCCGTGAGGTGCTGCGACGGCGTCGCATTCGGCAGCTCCCGGTCGTCGCCGCGGACCGCGTGATCGGCATCGTCACCGATCGCGACGTGCGCGCGGTGACCGACCCGAGCACGACCGTCGATACCGTGATGACGCCGACGCCGGCGACCGTCACGCCCGACACGCCGGTCGAGGTCGCGGCGACGACGCTCCGACAGCGAAAGATCGGCGCGCTCCCCGTGGTCGAGAACCATACGTTGGTCGGGATCGTCAGCGAGTCCGACCTCCTCGGCGCGCTGGTCGATTTGTGCAGCCATCTCGAGGTCACGACCGTCCTCGCCGTGGAGTGCGACGAGGATCCGGGCGCCGTCTCCCGCATCCGCGACGTGTTCGCCCGCCACGGCGCCACGATCGCGTGGGTCAGCTCGGTTCGCACGCGTGGCGGCCGCCAGGCCATCAACGTCCGCGTCCGCATGCCGCCCGAGCGCGGTCCGGCGGAGCTCCTCACCGCGGCCGGCTTCCGCGTCCTCTCCTGTACCCCCTCGGCAGGTCGCTGAAAAAGGCCGATCTGCGCTTCGCCTTGTGCGGAGGGATCGGCGCTGCCATGGTGTCCCTTTTCGCCTCGCGGACCCACCGTCCGCTCGGTGCCCCGCACCGGGCGGACGATCGAAACCACGACGGCGTCTGCGGAGGGGGATCTGTGACCGAGCTGCATGAGCTGAGTCTCATCGACGTCGCCCGCAAGATCCGTACGCGCGAGGTGTCGTCCGTCGAAGTCACCCGCCACCTGCTCGACCGTATCGAGCGTCTCGATGCGCGCCTCAGGAGCTTCGCGACCGTCACCGCCGACGTCGCGCTCGCACAAGCGGCCGCCGCCGACCGCGAGGTCGCGCGCGGAGTGTCGCGGGGACCGCTCCACGGCGTGCCCGTCGGCATCAAGGACCTCTGCGCCACCATGGACGCGCCCACTCACGTGGGCTCGGTCGCTTTGCGCGATTGGAGTCCCGGCGTCGACGCCACCGCCGTCGCGCGCCTGCGCGCCGCCGGGGCCGTCTTTCTCGGCAAGCTCCAAATGACCGAGGGAGCGTTCGCCGCGCATCACCCGAGCATTGCGCCCCCGGTGAATCCCTGGAACGCGGACCGCTGGACGGGGGTGTCGTCGAGCGGCTCCGGTGTCGCGACCGCCGCGGGGCTCTGCTTCGGCGCGATCGGGACCGACACGGGCGGCTCCATCCGCTACCCCTCGCACGCCTGCGGCGTCACCGGCCTGAAGCCGACCTGGGGGCGCGTGAGCCGCGCCGGCGTCTTTCCGCTCGCCGACTCGCTCGATCACGTCGGCCCGATCGTGCGCTCGGCGGCCGACGCCGCCGCGATGCTCGGCGTCCTCGCCGGTCGGGACGCGCAGGATCCGACGACGCTCGCGGCCCCGGTCCCCGATTACCTGGCCGACCTCGACCGCGGGATCGCCGGTCTGCGCGTGGGTATCGACGAACGCGCCTCCACGGACATGGTCGATCCCGCCGTCGCGGCGGCGGTCGGCGCGGCCGCGGACGTGCTGCGGAGCTGCGGCGCGGCCATCGTCCCGATCGTGCTGCCGCAGGTGACGGACGTCGTGCGCGGGTGGGTCCTCCTCTGCGGCGTCGAGGCGGCGCTCGGCCACGAGGCCACGTATCCGGCGAAGGCCGGGCTCTACGGCCCGGTGCTCGCGGATCTTCTGGTCCTCGGGCACGCGACGGACGGCATGACGTATGCGCGCGTGCATCTGGCCCGCGAGAAATTCGCGGGAGACTTGGCGGCCGTGTTCGACGACGTCGACGTGATCCTGTCGCCGTCGCAACCAATCCCGACGCCTCCGGCCGCCGCGATGACGAGCGCCGACGCCGATCCCGAGGCGACCGAGCAGATGCTCCGCTTCACGGCGCCCTACGACATGTCGGGTAGTCCCGTGATCTGTCTGCCGGGCGGGCTCGATGCCGCCGGCATGCCGCTCGGGTTCCAGCTGATCGGGCGCCATCTCGAGGAGCCCGTGTTGCTCCGGACCGGGCACGCGTATCAACGCGCCACCGATTGGCACCAGCGCCGCCCGTCGCCGACGCCCTAACCCGGATTATTCATGAATCGTCTGCTGCAAGCGCCGATCGCACGTCATCTCTGGCCGGGCTCGCCCCTCACTCCTCGACATAGTGTCGAACTATGCCGGCGTCGTTCGGGCCTCCGCGCGGCCCGAGCTGACGCACGCTCGTCGCTTTCGCGACGACGATTCGTGAATAGTCCGGGCTAAGCCGCGAACGCCGATCGTGCTCCGTGTCCCCGTTGCCGTGGTCGTCGCGGTCTGCGTTCTTCCGACCCTCGCCCGCGCCCAGGAGCTCGAGCCGCGCGCGTACACGAACACGCCGGTCGGACTGAGCTTCCTGGTCGCGGGTTACACCTACCAGCAGAGCGCCGCCGCTCACGGCTTCCGGCCGACGTCGGCGAGCGCAGCGGCGGCGGCCGGCGAGACGCTCGCGAGGTGCAGATCGCGCTGCGGAAACGGGATCGCGATGTTGGCCGCGGAGAGGGCCCGGTGCACGGCGAGCGCCAGCTCGCTCGTCATGGCGACTCGCTCGTCGACGCCCCGGTCCGTCCACGCTCGCAGCAAAAAGTCGAGCGAGCTCGCGCCGAAGCCCGTGAAGAGCGCCTGCGGAGGCGGACTCTTCAGCAGCCGATCCGCTCCCCGCGCGACCTCGAGCAGCAGGCGCACCACCTGCTCGGGATCCGTGCCGTACGCCACGCCCACCGCTACTTCGAGCCGGCACAGGCGGTCCGAGAGCGTCCAGTTCGTGATCGCGCTCGCGATCAGGTCGCCGTTCGGCACCACCACCTCCGACCCGTCCCAGGCGCGCACGAGTGTCGCGCGCATGCCGATCGCCATGATGCGTCCGAAGATCTGCTGACTCGGGATCTGCACGACGTCGCCGGGGTGCACGCGGCGCTCGAGCAGCAGCGTCAGCCCCGCCGCGAAGTTCTTGACGAGATCCTGGAGTCCGAGCCCGACGCCGACGCTGACGCCGCCGAGCACGATGGCGAGCTGGCTGAGCTGGATGCCCGCCGCGGCCAAGGCGAAGAAAACGCCGAAGGAATAGACGGTGTAGCGGGCGAGCGTCGACAGCACGAACGGCACGCCGCGCGGCAGATGTGCCCGCGGATACACGTCCTGCTCGAGGACGCCGGTGACGGTGCGCGCGAGGAGCGTCGTCGCGCCCAACGCGGCGGCGAAGGCGAGGACGGTGCTCACCGAGATCGACAGCGCGCCGACCGAGATTCCCGCCGCGAGGACGATACGAAGGCCCTCCGCGGCCACCTCGAGCATGCCGAGGCCCCGCAAGAGGAAGATCAGCCACGCCACCGATCCTGCCGCGCCCAGTACCATGCCCACGCGGCGCCGCGTCAGCGCCGGATCCTCGACGAGCAGCCGGCGACGCAGGAACGGCGTCCCGAGCAGGTGCAGGACGACCGGCTCCACCCCGAGGATCGTGGCGGCGAAGAAGACCGCGAGCAGCACGCCCCCGAGAATGCCGCGACCGAGGAGCGAGGCGATCCCGTCCCACCCACCGATCTCGGCGCCGAGCGCGAGCACAAGCCCGCCGCCGGCGAGCCGCGCCGCACGCGCGATCCAGACCGGCGCACCGATCCGAGGCGCGCGTCTGATGGCACGGACGGCGAGCGCGATGCCGACGCCCAGTCCCACCAGCGACGATGCGCGCGCGACGGCCACCATCGGCGCGAGCGCGATGGTGAGACGGTCGAGCAGCATCACCACCAAGAAGCCGACCATGCCGATCGGCAGCCGCGGGCCGGCCGGCCCACGCAGGATCGCGCCCGCGGGCACCAGCGCCGCCATCGCGACCAGCTGCCGGAAGCGTTGCGGCGCGAGCGGGTGGAACCACGGGGTCGCTAAGAGCACGAGCAAGCACGCCGTCGCGTACGGATGCGGCACGCGCGGCGATCCGGCGGGCGCGCGCCGCGCGACGCCCCGCAGCAGCACCATGAGGAGAATCCCGACGGCGAGCTGCACCAACAGGGGGCGCACGTCGCGCTCGACGTACGCACGCGTGCTGCGCGCGTACGTCGACATCAGCTCCGGGACCCGCGGCAGCTCGCTCCGCACGCGTGCCACGAGATTCGCGCGCCAGAGCGGGGCGCGACCCGCCTCCAATAGATGCGTCCACTCGAGCGCGGTCGCCGCCTGCACCTTCTTCGCGACGGCCGCGACCGCGCCGCCGCGGTCGATCACCCGGTCGCTGAGCGCGAGCACCTCGGCACGCCACGGCCGCAAGGTCGCGACCGCCTCGTCGAGCGCGGCGAGCGCGCCGTCGACCCGACGCACCACGGTCGCGCCGGCTGCGGCGGTCTCGTCGCGCCCTCGGGTCTCGAGCCACTCGGCGCGGGCGCGGGCGATCTCGTCGAGCGCGTCGGCGACCCGCTTGGACTCCGCCGAAAGGGTGCCGCTCCACGCCCCGAGAATCGCGTCCGTCGCCGCCAGCTCGCGCTGTACGTCCTCGAGCTCCACGAACGGGGTCGAGCGCCCGAGGGTCGCGCGTGCCCGCTCGAGCAGCATCTCGATGTTCGGGCCGAGCTCCGCGAGCTCCGCCTCGATCTGCTGCACGGCTTCGCGCACCGCCGGCGCGGGCGGCACGCTCTCGAGCTCGCGCGCCAGGCGGTCGGCGCGGACCGCCACCTCCTCCGGCCGGATCCACGCGGCCGATGGGGACGGCTCCGCTATCGGCGTCTGGGCCGCACCCGGCGCCACGAGAACGACGACGACGATCGGGAGCGCGAGGAGCGCGGGTACCACCCGCGTCCACCACGGAGTGGGTGGTCGCCCCACCCCGCCGCGCTCCCGTTCGCGACGCATCGCTACTTCGTGGCCGGCTTCGCCGCCTTCTCCGGCTTCTCCACCGAGATCGCGACGGCCTCGGTGTAGACCGCCTCGATCAGGTCGCCGACCTTGACCGGCTCGAGGCGCTTCGGATCGCGCGCCTCGACCGTCACGACCTTGCCCTTGGGACCCTTGAGCGTGACCGTTCCGTTCTTCTTGTCGAGACCGACGACGGTCGCGACGATCGTCGTTTGCCGACCGGCCGCCGCCCCCGGCTTCTCACCCGGCTTGGCGCGTCCCGCCGCGTCGGCGACCACCACGCCCGGGGTCGCCTCGCCCGGCTTCTTGAGCGTGAGCGCGAGCGACTCGTAGTAGGTCACGATCACGTCGTCGCCCTTCTTCACCTGCGGGAGATTCTTCACCTCCTCGCCGACCTCGACGTCGAAAACCTCGCCGGCGGCGTTCTTGAGCGTCACGACGCGCGTCTTCTGGTTCACGTTCACCACGCGCACCGCGGCACTGACGACGGCGCGGTCGACCACCTGACCCGGCTTCTCGCTCGTCGTGACCGCGGCCACCGGCGCCGGCGGCGGTGCGACCTTCTCGGTGCCGCAGCCCGCCACCAGCACGGCGAGCAGCGCCGCCACACCCGTCACCGTCCACGTCTTCCCGATCCCCGTCTTCGTCTGCATGTGTCCTCCTTCGTCGTCGTTCATGTAGTGCCCGCCGGCAAGACGATCAGCGGCGGGCGGGTCAGACCTGCGCGAATGCGCGCCGAGAACTGCGGGTCCCGGTCGGCGGCCTCGGCGCGCGCGTTCACCAGGCTCGCCTGGCGGACCTCGGGAAACGGCCGGCTCGTGTCGATGATGCCGTGCTCGTAGAGCAGCTCGTCGAGCCTGCCGTTGGCGATCACGCGCCAGTCGAAGGGAAACGCGAGCCCGACGTGACGGATGTGGCGCGTGATCGTCGTCGTGCAGTTGGCGGTGGCGGCGTTGTACCAGGCCGGTGTCGCGTGGAGCGCGTTGATCGACGCGATGTAGTCGAGCAGGATCCGCCGTACCCGCTCGATCGGCGTCCGCAGCTGGTAGAGATGCACCTCTTCTTTCCGATCGTTGGTGCGCAGGCGGATCACGTCGCGCTCGTCGGCCACCACGTAGTAGATCTCGAACTGCTTGAAGAAGCCCTTGACGGCCGAGTACTCCTCGCCTTTCTCTTTCCGGGTCTCGATCGACACCGCCAGGTGCTGCCCGTCGGAGAAGTCCCAGCTCATGATCGTGTGCGCGATCCCGGGCGCGCCCCAGTACGACATGAAGAGGTCGAGGCCCTGGAGCTTCGCGAGGTCGAACGTGCGGGTCTCCCAGCGCGGCGTGTAGTCGGTCTCGTTCCGGTAGTCGAAGTTCCGGAGCTCGTGGACCGTCAGCCGGTCGCCGTCGGCCTCGACCCACGCCGTGCGCGCCACGTCCGGCTGCCAGTCGCGATCGTTGCTCGGCCGAATGCTGCTCCACCAGAGCGCCCACGCCGCGAAGAGCACCACCAGCGCGGTGAGCGTCCGGCCGAACGGCCGAACCGCGAACAGCACGCCGAGGCCGACGACCACCATGGCCGCCGCCAGGCCGTCGGCGAGGAGCGCCGGCCGCGGCCCGGTGAAGTGCAGCGCCGCCGCCGCCCACGCGAGCGCGAGCACGACGGCGAGCCCGAAGAAGAGCCAGCCGAGACGCCGCATCAGGAGACGGCCGCCGAGACGTCGTGGGGGAACGATCGGTTCATGTCGGTTCCCGCTCGCGCGGGCGCCCCGGATATCAACTCCGTCCTCACCGGTCCATGCTCGCGCGCACGTCCACCAGCACTTGGTCGGACGCGTCGACGCGGATGAGCCCGAGGCGCGGGAACTCGAGGTCGAGGATGACGTATACCGTGAGCGCCATGACGGCGGCGAAGGCGATCATGTGCGTCCACTTGCGCCGCGTGCCGGCCGCCATGCTGTAGCCGGCGAGGACCGCGCACCCGAGCCCCAGGCCGAAGAGCAACCAGAGGATGACCCCGGGTGGGTGCATGCGCGCCCGGGCCGTGCGGGTCGTCGTGATGTCGAACATCGCATTCAGGGCCGGCAGCAAGAGCATGGTGCACGGCTGCGGACCGGCGTCGCGGCACGCCGCGATGCTCCGCGACCAGATCTCGCCCTGCAAGCGTTCGGCGCGGCCGAGCGCCTCGAACGCGGCGTCGATGTCGGGCATCATCCGATACGCCTCGAGACGCGTGTCCAGGTAGCGGCGAAAGAGGTCGTGGAGCGCCGGCTGCGCCGCGGGCGGCGCGAGGTCGAGGCGGAGGTACGCCGTGCCGATCGCATTCGCCTCCTCCACGATGAGCTCACGGCGGGCGTCGAAGCGGGACGCGGCTCCGGAAAAGGAGAACGCCACCAAGAGCCCGAGGAGCGCGAACACGGCGCCCTCGACCGGTCCCGTCCCCGTGTGCGCTCCGGCGGGATCGAGCGCCTCGAAGCGGCCGCCGAGCCGGCGGCCGATCTCGAGCATGAGGAGCATGCCGACGAAGAGCGCGCCGGCAAGCGGAACGGCGTAGCGGACGGAGCTCATCGAACCTCCCTCGTGTCGAGCGTTGAAAGCACCAGCTGGAAGCGCGCCCGGATACCGACCGCCGTCGGCGGCGCGCATGCGGCGACCGACGTCGCCACCTCCCTGAGCTGCGATCGCCGCTAAATCATGCGGCGAATCTCCGGAACGGGACACGAGTTTCAGCGAGCCGACCCGGCGCAGACCGCGGGCCCGGATCCACGCCGAATCGAGATGCAGGAGGGTCGGGCACGCGCGGATGCGAAAGGGCGGCCCGGTAGAAACACCATGGGCCCGTCGTGGTCAAGGATCGCGGGCGCGCCGGAGCATGGAATCGTGCTCCGGCGTGCCACGCTTGCCGAGGTCTACTGCCCGAGGATCCGCAGCTCGACGCGGCGGTTCTGCGCGCGCCCGTCCTCGTCCATGTTGCTCGCGACCGGCTTGCTCTCGCCGAAGCCCTCGGTCGTGAGCCGGCTCTTCGCGATGCCCCCGCGTTCCAGGTAGTCCGCGACGGCAGCCGCACGCCGCTCGGACAGGCGTTGGTTGTACGCGTCCGTTCCGATCGCGTCGGTGTGCCCCTCGACCGCGACGTGGATGTTCGGCTCGCCCTGGAGCGTCGCGACCGCCTCGTCGAGGATCGCACGCGCGTCGGGCCGGATGTTCGACTTGTCGAAGTCGAAGTTCACGCCCCGGAGCACGATGCGCCGTTTGGGTGGCGGCGGTGGCGGTGGTGGCGGCGGCGGAGCGGGCTCGGGCGCCTGCGCGATCTGGAACACGTGCTGGACCGTGAAGCCCGTCGACGCCCACTGCCGCGCGACGTCGGAGCCGGGCTGCGCCACCATGTTGGCGTAGTCGTAGCGGCCGAAGAGCCCGACGGTGGTGTCGGCGCCGACGTCGAAGGCGAGCCCGCCGCCGGCGTTGAACCCGACGCCGTCGTCGCTCATCTGGCCGCTCATGTCGCGGTAGTACCCGCCCGCCGCTCCGACATAGGTCTCGACGGGCCCGGTCAGCAGCGAGAAGCGCGGCCCGCTCGTGATCGAGAATACGCTCGCCACGTCGTCCCCGCTGTGGTTGCCGCAGCAGTCCTGCGCGCTGTCGTAGAGAAAGAACTGCGGATTCACCAGCAACGAGATGGCGAAATTCTCGCTCACGTCGAAGCGGTATCCGCCTTCGAGACCGATCGTGCCTCCGACGTCCGGGCTCGTGGTCTTCTTGTATTTGGAGAGCGGCATGGCCGCCCCCACGTTGGCACCGACCTCGGGGCCGTCGCCCCGCGCGATCCCCGCCATGCCCGCCAGCGCCAGGAAACCGATTCCGGCAGCGATGGCGAGGGCCTTCTTCATCGACATGAGGCGCTGCATCGTTCGCCCTCCTCTTTCGGTACTCCAGGCACCAAAGAGCAAGCGAAGTGCCACGGCGCTCCTCCTGATTCTCCGAGGATCACGGATCCCGAATCGTCCCAGGACCGCGAAAGCTTCTCGATTTCAGAACTGGATCTGCGCCCGCAGTCCCAGCACTACCGCGGTGTCGAGGCGTCTCCGCGCCGGCTGCAGCACCTGCAGATCGGGCGTCAGGTGCAGCCACGGCAGCGCCTCGATGTTGTAGAAGGCCTCGAGACCCTGCCCGCCCTGCGTCCGCCGCTCGATCAGGGGCGGCAGCTGGTCGCTCCGGTCGCTCAGGTACCAGCCGATGCCGAAGGTGTCGCGGTCGCGGGTCGGGATGATCCCGCTGCCGCCGAAGCCGAAGCTGTAGAAGCGCTCGAGCGGGTTGGTGCGCTCGTCACCCTGCGCGAAGCGGAAGAAGAGCCCGACACCCTGCGTGGGGTCGTCTTTCTCGACGTACAGGTACTGGTCGAAGTTGTAGTAGATGGCCCAGGAATCGCCGGCGCGCTTCACGTCGAGCGGGTCGTTGCCGATGAGCGCGTCGAGGAGCAACCGGCGATCCTGATCGAGCAGCCCGACGTTGCGGCTCGTCCACGACCCGCCGAGCGTCGCGTGTCCGGGCAAGCCGGCCGGCTGGTAGGCGATGCGCAGCTCCTGCGCGATCACGGTACCGTGCTGGAACGCATCGTCGAAGCCGGACACGTCGGGCTGGCCGAGCGCGTCGAGGACGGTGAGCGTGTAGGTGCCGAGCTGGTCGGGCAGCACGAGCAGCACGCCGCCGCCGAGGGCCGAGTACGGCACGCTCCGCAGCAGCACGGGGTTCAACACGAAGGCGAGATTGGCGAACTGCGTCTTGCCGCGCCCGCTCGCGAAGGCGTTCTGGTCGCCGTCGAGCGTGTCGAGCTTGCCGCCGAGCACGGCGACCCACGGGGCGAGGAACTGGGCATAGCTCACGCTGGTGAGCGTCGAGATGTTCTGCGGAAGCGGGAACACGCCGTCGATGTCCGCCGGAATCAGCGATCCGGCGTCGGCATTCACGAACTTCCCGAAGCGCGACTCGCCGAAGACGCGCAGGAAGCCGCCGGGCCAGAGCCCGAGCCGCTCGGTCTCGAGGTGCAGCTCGTAGTCCGCCGAGCCGCCGTACGCGTCGTTCTGGTCGCGCCCGCCCGTGACGACGCCGCGATAGCCCTGCAGCAGGTCGACGTTCAGCGTGACGCCGTGCTCGGCGAGCGTCGTCCGCCACCCGCCCCAGTCGCCGGTGAGGTAGCGACGCGACCAGAGGTCGCCTGTGTAGCCCTGGCGCGGCCAGATCGAGGCGGGCTCGGCGCTCGCCTTCGTCTCCGCCGCATGCGCGCCGCGCGCGACGAACGGCACCGTGAGCAGCGCGACGGCGAGCGCCAGCGGGCACAGCCAGTGCGCCCTCACTCGGTCGGGTCCCAGGAGTCGGCGGGATCGTTGGGTCGGTGCATGGAGGTCACCTCCATAGATGTACGAGATCCATGATCGACGGCGCTCGATATCAGATGACCTCCGCGGTGCAAACGCGCGCTCGCTCGAGCGCGGACGTGAAGGTCCCCTTGGCGGGTCACGCCGATGCGATCGCTCCTCCGGACGGTGACGCGCCGTCACTCGCCGCCGAGCTGCGTAACGAGCGCCCGCACGCTCGCGTCGTCGGGGGCGACGGCCGCGAGGCGGCGCGCGTAGCCGAGCGCTTCCTCGCGCCGGCCGGCGTCGCGCGCGAAGGCCGCGAGCGCCGAGAGCAGCGACGGGTCGTACGGTGCGCGGGCGAGCGCGGCCGCGAGGACCGTCGTCGCGTCGGCCGTGCGGCCGGCGGAGTGCAGCGCGACCCCGTAGACGTACGCGAAGCGCGTGTCGGTGGGGCGCGCCGCGGCGGCGCGCTGCAAGAGCGGCAGCGCCTCGTCGTTGCGATGCTCGCGCACGCGCTCGAGACCGAGCGCGTGCAGCAGGCTCGGGTCATCGGGAACGGCCGCGAGGCCCGCGGCGAGCACGGCCGCCGCGTCGACCGGGCGGTCGCGGGAGCGATCGAGATCGGCGAGGTTCACGTAGGCGGGGACGAACCTCGGATCGAGGCGGAGGGCGGTGCGATACTCGGCCTCGGCGCCGGCGGCGTCGCCGCGCTCCGCCGCCGCGATGCCGAGGTTCAGATGCGACTCGGGACGCTCGGCGACGGCGCGCTCGGACGCGACCCACTCGTCGATCGCGCGGCGGCTCGCCGTCTCGACCGGGGACGCGAGCCCGGCGAGCGGCGCGCTCGCGAGGGCCCGCCCCGCTGCCACCCGCACCGCCTTCACGGTGTCGTCGGCGAGCGGGCTCGCGAGCCCGGCACGCACCGCGGGCGGGAAGGCCTGCACGGCCTCGAGGCCGGCGGCGCGAACGAGCGCGCTCTCGTCCGCGAGCGCGGCGCGGAGCGCGGGAAGCGTGCCGGCGCCGACGAAGTGCTCGAGGAGCTGCGCGGCAGTCGCGCGCGCGATGGCGGGCGACCGACGATCACCGATGAGGGCGGCGAGCCCGGCCACGGCACCCGGCGCCCCGCTCCGGCCGGCACGGAGCGCGGCGGCGAAGGCTTGGAAGCCTTTGCGCTCGGGGCCGAACCACGTGCGCACCGCCGCCGCCGCCCACGGGGCATCCTGGTCGGTGTGACAGCCGTTGCACGCGTTCGGCACGCCGTCGCTGAGGCTCAGGTCCGGACGCGGCACGCGCAGCGAGTGATCGTGCCGCGGATCCACCACCATGTAGGTGCGCGTCGGCATGTGACACGCCACGCAGCGCGCGCCGGCGCCGCCGTCGGCGTGATGATGGTGCGCGGCCGCGTCATAGGCGCCGGCCGCGTGGCACTGCGTGCAGACGGCATTGCCGGGCGCGCGCAGCTTGCCGCCGTGCGGCTCGTGGCAGTCGCTGCAGGTGACGCCGCGCGCGTACATCTTGCTCTGTACGAACGAGCCCCAGGTGTAGACCTCGTCGTGCTGCTGGCCGTCGGCTTCGTAGAGCGGCGGCTCGAGGAGCGACGGCATGTGGGTGTCGAGCAGGCGTCCCGTCGGTCCCGGATCCGTGCCGAGCGGCCGCCGCCGCGCGTGGCAGACGGCGCAGGTCTCGACCTCGCGGTGCGAGCCGAGCGGCCGAGTCCGCGTCGGCGCGGTCGCCGACGGCATCCACCCGACGCCCGCGCGCTCGTCGAGCGCGATCGCGAGCCCGCGATTCGGCCACCCTTCCGAGCCCGCACGATGCTCGGCCCAGGCGACGTGATTCGACCCCGGCCCGTGGCACGCCTCGCAGGCGACACTGACGTCCGACCACGTCGTCGCATAGCGATCCGCCGCCGCGTCGTAGTTCCGGCGGAGGTTCGTCGAGTGACAGTCGGCGCACATGAAGTTCCAATTCTGCTGGGAGCGCGTCCAGTGCAGGGGGTCACGGTGGTCGATCGTCTCGTCGGGGTAGAGATGAAACCAGCGCTGCCCGCCCGCATCCTTGGGTCGCGCGTCCCAGGCGATGGAGAGCGCCTGCTTCCGGCCGTCGGAGAAGTCGATCAGGTACTGCTGGAGCGGGTACACGCCGAACGTGTACGCGATGCGGTAGTCGGCGAGCGCCCCGTCCGGACCGTCCGTCCGCACGAAGAGGTCGTCGCCCTTCCGGAAGAAGCGCGACGTCACGCCGGCGTACGTGAAGCGCGCGTCGGCGAAGTCGCCGAGCGCGGTCGCGGGCGTCGCGGGCTGCATGGCGACCGCGTGCTGCGATCCGCGCCATGCCGTCGTCGCGGCGGGATGGCAGTCCGCGCACGCGGCCGCGCCGACGAAGGTCGCGGCCGGCATCGCGACGACCGGCGGCGCGCGGCTCGCGACGGGCGTCGTCACGACGGTCACCGTCGGCCGCGGCGACGCCGGCGCGCTCGACCGACAGCCCGTCGCCAGCAGAGCGGTCATTGCCGCCGCCCGCGCGACCCCGAACCCGATGTGTTGGCGCGCCATCACTCGCCGCGGCGATGCTCGGGCAGGACGCGGCGCACCTCCGCGATGGTGTGGGGATTCGCCTGGCACGAGTGTCCCGATTTCACGACCAGCTCCGAGTCGACGCCGTCGATGCAGGCACAGGCGAAGGTCGGAAGAAGGAGCACGAGCTTCGCGATCTTCATGGACCGATCGCGCCATAGCGCCCTCGCGGCACGATGCCAACCGACGCGTCGGCACTCGCGCACCAGCGTGAGAGCAGCGGCGACCTTCTCACCCGCGCGCAAAGGCGGGCGGGAGGGTCACGTCCGCGGCGGCTGCATCGCCGCCACGAGATCGCGGGCGCCGGCGCCCCATTTCGAGATCACCGACACGGCCTTGGTGAACGGCACGTCGACCAGATGCACCCGCGCGCGGGCGAGCACGTAGACCGTGCCGGCTGCCGGCGTCGGCACCGACGGAACGAAGACCGTGTAACGACCGTCGGGCAGCTCCTCGACGATGAACGCGGGCACGAGCGCCTCCTCGATCTCCACCAGCGCCACCGCGAACGTCGCGCCCGTCTCCTGGCCCGTCAGGCGACCCGCAAGCCCGCGCAGCAGCGTGTATCCGGGGAGGCGCTCGAGGAGATAACGATCGAGCGCCTCCTTGCCCCGGCGTCCGGGCGCGGTACGCACCAGGAGCCCCGCGACGAAGCAGACGGCGAGCACGATCGCGACCGCGATGAGCTCCGGCAGCATGAGACCCGCCGGCAGATGGGACGTGATCGGTCGCAAGATCGCCGCCGCGCCGATCACCGCTTGCGCGAGCAGGATCACCGTCAGCCAGACCGGCAAGACGATCAGCACGCCGCCGAGGATCGTCGTCCGTGCGAGCTCCATCAGTCGACGCATGAGATTCCGAGACTACAGCGCCGCGACGATTGCAAGCGGCGGCCTTGTGGCGGTACGCAGCCAGCTGCGTTAAAGAGCGCCGCGCGTGTCGCGTGATCCACGCGGCTCCCCAAAGGAGGGCACGAGATGACGAGACCCACGAAGCTGACGACCTGGGCGGCGCTCGCCGCCGTAGCGGTCTGCCTGCCGCTCGCGGCGCGACCGGCGGCGGCGGCGAGCGCCCGCGAGCTGACGCTCGACGGCAAGGCGGCGCTCCAGAGCCTCTACGCCTCGCAGCCGAGCGCCAAGCTCCTCGGAGCGAAGGCGAAGGCGATTCTGGTCTTCCCGAACATCATCAAGGCCGGGTTCATGTTCGGCGGACAGATCGGTGAAGGCATCCGCCTCCAGAAGGGCCAGGTCACCGGCTACTACAGCTCGGTCGCCGCCTCCTACGGCCTCCAGGCGGGCATCCAGGGCTTCGGCTACGCCCTCTTCTTCATGAACGACGCCGCCGTCCGCCAACTCGACGCGACCAAGGGCTTCGAGCTCGGCGTCGGCCCGAGCATCGTCGTCGTCGACGAGGGTATCGGCAAGAGCATGACCACCAACACGCTCACCAGCGACGTCTATGCCTACATCTTCGACCAACGGGGACTGATGGCCGGCCTCGGCATCCAGGGCTCCAAGCTCACCCGGATCGACAAATGACGACGGCAACCAAGGAGACGACGATGCTCACCCGCATCCTGCTGATCGTGACGCTGCTGTGTGCCGCCCCCGCCTTCGCTTTCGCCGGCGAGGCGGCCGACGCCAACCTCGACATCCTCCGCGACACCATCCGTGCCAACAAGAAGGCCCTCGTCGCGGCGAACCTCACGCTGACCGACGCCGAGGCCGCGAAGTTCTGGCCTCTCTACGACCGCTACCAGGGCGAGCTGAAAGGCGTGAACGACCGGCTCGTGAAGCTGATCGACGACTACACGACGCACTACCGCGAGCTCACCGACGAGCACGCCGAGAAGATCGCCACCGACTACCTCGCGGTCGAGGAGGACCGCGCCAAGGTCCGCCGCACCTACTTCCCCGAGTTCTTGAAGATACTCCCGGGGAAAAAGGCGGCCCGCTTCTACCAGATCGAGAACAAGATGGAGGCCGTGATCCGCTACGACCTGGCGTCGCACATACCAGTCGTGGAGGAATGACGGGACGCAGGCGCCGCAGGCGCAGCGAGGCGCCGGCGAACCCCGGCGTGCCCCCGGGTCGCGAGCCGTTTCTCGCACGCGGGAAGCGACGTCGATGTTTCTTTCTCGCAGCTGAGATTCCCGCTAATGGAATCCCGTGCCTCCGAGAGCGCGGTCGTGACCCGAGCCATGGTGCGGTTCGTGCAACGGCGGTGAGCGAGTTGCACCGCGAGAGGAGCCTTCCGATGACGATCGCCGCCAACGAGGAGCGTGGCAACCTCGTCCATCTCGCGGTGCAAGGGCGCCTGTCTCCCACCGACCAGGCCGCGTTCGTCTACTTCCTCACGAAGGCGGCCGAGCGCCACGGCACGATCCGCGTGCTCGTCACGCTCTCGGACTTCGCCGGCTGGACGGCGGACGACGACTGGGACGACGCCGGCCTGCGCCTGGCGGACGACGCGGCGATCCAGAAAGCGGCCTTCGTCGGCGCGCCCGACTGGCGGGACCAGATCTTCGCCTTCGTGGCCAAGCCGTTTCGCACCATCCCGATCGAATACTTCGCGACCGAGGACGCCGCTCGGACCTGGCTCGACACGTGAACGCGCACCGGCTCATGGTCCGCGCCGCGGCGCTGGCACCGCTCGCGCTCGTCGCCGGCTGCATGATGATCGGACCGAGCTACGTGCGACCGGCGGCGCCGACGGCGGCGCACTGGATCGAAAGCGAAGCCGCGCCGACTCCTCCCGCCGACACGGCCGCACCGGCGCCGGACCTCACCGCGTGGTGGACGGTGTTCGACGATCCGATCCTGACCTCGCTGGTCGAGACGGCGTACCGGCAGAACCCCTCGCTGCAGAGCGCCGGGGCGCGCGTGCTGGAGGCGCAGGCACGTCGCGGCATCGCGATCGGCGGCCTCTTTCCGCAGAGCCAAGAGGCGTTCGGCGACTACCGGCGCGTCGGCGTCAGCAACGCGCGCGCGAATCAAGGCGCCGGGGATCACTTCTTCAGCGACTGGCAGGCTGGCTTCGACGCGGCCTGGGAAATCGACGTCTGGGGCCGCTTCCGGCGCGGCATCGAGTCGGCCGACGCGGAGCTGCTCGCGTCGATCGCCTCGTACGACGACGTGCTGGTGGCGCTCATTGCCGAGGTCTCCGCCAACTACATCCAGCTCCGGACCCTCGAAGAGCGTCTCGACGTGGCACGCGCGAACGTCGCGATACAGGAACGGGGCTTCGACATCGCCGACCAGAAGTACCGCGCCGGCGAGGTGACCGCGCTCGACTCGGCGCAGGCCGCGTCGCTGCTCGAGGACACGCGCGCGCTCATCCCCGACCTCGAGACCGGCATCCGCCAGACCGAGAATACCCTCTCGATCCTGCTCGGCATGCCGCCGCGCGATCTCGACGACCTCGTCGGCGCCCGCCGTGCAGAGATCCCGCGACCGCCGGCGAGTGTGGCGCTCGGCGTGCCGGCCGATCTCCTCCGCCGCCGGCCCGACGTGCGCGTCGCGGAGCGGACGCTCGCGGCGCAGAGCGCGCAGATCGGCGTCGCCAAGTCCGACCTGCTGCCGCGCTTCGCGCTCGTCGGCACCGTGAGCGTCGCGGCGGAGGACTTCCCGGACCTCTTCGAGGGCCGGAGCTTCGAGAACTTCGGCGGCCCGAGCGTGCGGTGGGCGATCCTCAACTACGGTCGCATCACCAACAACGTGCGCGTCCAGGACGCGCGCTTCCAGGCGCTGATCGGCGCCTACGAGAACACGGTGCTGCGGGCACAGGCCGAGGTCGAGAGCGAGCTCGCCGCGTATCTCGGCGCGCAGCGCAAGCTCGACGCGCTCGAGAAGAGCGTCACCGCCGCGACCAGGGCCGTCGAGCTCGCCGAGACCCAGTACCGCGAGGGTGCGTATGACTACACCCGCGTCCTCGACACGCAGCAATTCCTCGTCGGCGAGGAAGACAAGATGGTCGCAACCAAAGGCAACGTCGGCCTGTCGCTGACGGCGCTCTACAAGGCACTCGGCGGCGGCTGGGAGATACGCATGGGACAGGACTTCATCACCGACGATCAGAAGAAGGCGATGGGCACGCGCACGCGCTGGGGCGGGATGCTCGACGTCGACCGGCGCGAGCACGCCACGGCAGGCGCTGCGTCCGGCACCGAGTCGCACGGCGGCTTTGCGCCGCGTGCGTGGTGGCCGTGGTGACGGCGGTGTCGGAAACCGGGACCGCCGGACGCGCCGCGCGACGGACGCTCGTGCTCGCCTGCGCCGTCGTCCTCGCCGCGTGCAGCCGGAAACCCCAAGTGGCGCAGCTGCCCCCGCCCGAGGTCGTCGTCGCGCGCCCGGTCGAGCGCGACGTCGCCGACTTCTTCGAGACCACCGGACGCACGACGGCGGTCGAGAGCGTCGACGTCCGCGCCCGGGTCTCGGGCTACCTCGTGAAGATCGCCTTCAAGGACGGCGCCGAGGTCCAACCGGGCGACGTGCTCTTCGAGATCGACCCGCGGCCGTTCGAGGCTCAGCGCCTGCAAGCCGAGGGCGAGCTCGCCCGCTGGCGGGCGCAGCGCACGAAGGCCGAGGCCGACCTCGCCCGCAACCAGCGGCTCCTCCCGACCGGCGCCGCGAGCCAGAAGGAGTACGACTCGGCGGTCGCCGCCAAGGGCACCGCCGACGCCGAGATCATGTCGGCGCGCGGCCGGCTCGACCAAGCAAAGCTCAACCTCGAGTTCGCCAAGGTCACGGCGCCGGTCCGTGGCCGCGTCAGCAAGGCGAACGTCACGCTCGGGAACCTCGTCGAGGTCTCGACGCTCCTCACGACGCTCGTCAGCCTCGAGCCGATGTACGTCTACTTCGACATCGACGAGCGCACGATGCTCACCTACCGCGAGAACTGGCGGCGTGCGCATCCCGAGGCGACGAAACTGCCGAGCGCCCGCGACCTCGCGGTCCCGATCGAGATCGGGCTCGCCACCGACGAGGGCTACCCGCGCCGCGGCACGATGGACTTCGCCGACAACCAGGTGAATCCCGCGACCGGGACGATCCTCGCCCGCGCGCTCTTCCCCAACACCGACCGCGCGTTGACGCCGGGGCTGTTCGTGCGCGTGCGGCTCCCGGTCGGCGACGCGCAGCGGTCGCTGCTCGTGAGCGAGCGGGCGATCGGCACCGACCAGGGCAACAAGTACCTGCTCGTGGTCGGCCCGGACAACGTCGTCGCGTACCGCGCGGTGACGCTCGGACCGTCTCGGACGGGATGCGCGTGATCCGCGAAGGGATCGCCGCCGGCGAGCAGGTCATCGTCGACGGCCTGCAGCGGGCGCGTCCCGGCATCACCGTGAACCCGCATCCCGCGGGCGCGGCGGGCGCCGCGTCGGCCGCCGGCCGCCGACGCCGGCCGGACACTGAGGACGGACCGTGTCCCGCTTCTTCGTCGACCGCCCGATCTTCGCCACCGTCCTCTCGATCGTCATCATCGTCATCGGCCTGGTGGCGCTGGCGCGCTGCCCATCGCGCAGTATCCCGAGGTCACCCCGCCGACGGTGCAGGTGTCGGCCATCTATCCCGGCGCCAGCGCCGGCGTCGTGGCCGACACCGTCGCCGCGCCGATCGAGCAGGAGGTCAACGGCGTCGAGAACATGCTCTACATGCTCTCGAAGAGCACCAACGACGGCCAGATGTACCTCGACGTCACCTTCAAGCTCGGCACCAATATCGACGACGCCCAGGTGCTCGACCAGAACCGCGTGGCGATCGCCGAGGCCAAGCTGCCCGAGGAGGTGCAAGCGGCAGGGCGTGACGACGAAGAAGAAATCGCCCTCGATCCTCCTGTGCGTCAACCTGATCTCGCCGGACAAGAGCCGCGACAAGCTCTACCTGAGCAACTACGCCACGATCCAGGTGAAGGACGACCTGGCGCGGCTCAGGGGCGTCGGCGACGTCACGTTCCTCGGCGCGCGCGACTACAGCATGCGCGTCTGGCTCGACCCCGAACGGCTGGCGGCGCTCAGCATGACCGCCAGCGACGTCGTGCAGGCGCTGCGCGAGCAGAACGTCCAGGTCGCCGCGGGCCGGCATCGGGCAGCCGCCGGTGCCGCAAGGGCATCGAGTTTTCAATACCCGATCAACACCCTCGGCCGCCTGCTCGAGCCCGAGCGAGTTCGGCGACATCATCGTCAAGACCGGCGAGCGCGGCCAGGTGACGCGCGTGCGCGACGTCGGCCGCGTCGAGCTCGGCGCCAAGAACTACGACGTCAACAGCTACCTCGACGGGCGCCGTCGGTCACGCTGGCCGTGTTCCAGCTGCCCGGGCTCGAACGCGCTGGCCACCGCCGAAGGCGTGCGAGGCGGAGATGGAGCAGCTGAAGGCCCGCTTCCCGGCGGGCGTCGACTACCGGGTCGTCTACGACACGACGGTGTTCGTCAACGAGTCGGTGCACGAGGTGTACAAGACGCTCTTCGAGGCCTTCATCCTGGTGTTCATCGTCGTGCTGGTCTTCCTGCAGGACTGGCGGGCGACGCTCATGCCGATGATCGACGTGCCGGTGTCGCTGATCGGCACCTTCGCCGTGATGGCGGTGCTGGGCTTCTCGCTGAACAACCTCTCGCTGTTCGGGCTGGTGCTGGCCATCGGCATCGTCGTCGACGACGCGATCGTGGTCGTCGAGAACGTCGAGCGCTGGATGGCCATGGGCTGCGGCCCAAGGAGGCCACGGTCAAGGCGATGGACGAGATCACCGGTCCGGTCATCGCCATCACGCTGGTGCTCAGCTCGGTGTTCATGCCCGCGGCCTTCATGCCCGGCATCAGCGGCCAGTTCTACCGGCAGTTCGCGCTGACGATCGCCGACGTCGATGATGATCTCCGCGATCAACGCCTTGACCATGGCCCCGGCACGCGCGCCGCAGCTGCTCCGTCCGCACAAAGAGCGGCGAGCACGCGCAAGGGCGAGGCGCTGCCGCGCTGGCGATCGCGCTGATCATCGGCTTCATCGCCTACGGCTGGCTCACGCCGGCCGCTCGCCCATCTCCTCGGCGTGACGCTGCCGGCGGCGCATGGCGCGGCGAGGAGGCGCGCGCACGCCGTCGAGCGCGGCGGTCGTGTGGGCGCCTGCGCCTCGCGGTCTTCGCCGCCGGCAGCGGGATCGGCTGGCTCGCTGGCGCCGGCCGTCAACCGCGTGCTCGGCAGCTTCTTCGGCGGCTTCAACCGGGTCTTCGACCGCATCACCAGCGGCTACGGCGGGCTGGTGACCGGCCTGCTGCGGATCAGCGCCGTCATCCTGGTCGTCTATGCCGGCCTGTTCGGGCTGCACGTACCTGGGCTTCGCGCAACGTGCCGACCGGGTTCATCCCCGAGCAGGACAAGGGCTACCTGGTCGTCAACGCGCAGCTCCCCGACGGGGCGAGCCTCGAGCGCACCGAGGCGGTGATGCGCCGGGTCGACGAGATCGCGCACGACACGCCGGGCGTCCGGCACACGATCAGCCTCCCCGGCTACTCGATGCTTGACCGGCAACAACATCTCGAACGTCGGCGGCATGTACGTCATCCTCGACGCCGTTCGAGGAGCGCATCGCGCACCACCACACCGCACCGACGATCGCCGCCGAGCTGCGCCGGCGCTTCCGGGCGGTGCTCGACGCCCAGGTGGTCGCCTTCGGCGCCCCGCCCGTCGAGGGCCTGGGCTCGACGGGCGGCTTCAAACTGCAGATCCAGGACCGCGGCGACGCCGGCCTCGCGGGGCTGCAAGGCGGCGGTCGACGAACGTCGTCGAGAAGGGCAACGCGCAGCCGGGCCTCGTCGGGCTCTTCTCGCAGCTTCCGCGCCAAGCAGCCGCAGCTCTACGTCGACGTCGACCGCGTGAAGGCGAAGTCGCTCGGCGTCACGCTCGACGACGTCTTCAGCACGCTGCAGGTCTATCTCGGCTCCGCCTACGTCAACGACTTCACCCGCTTCGGCCGCAACTGGCAGGTGAACGTCCAGGCCGACTGCCAGCTCCCGCATCCGGCCCGAGGACATCGGCAAGCTCAAGGTGCGCAACGCCCAGCGGCGACATGGTGCCGCTGGCGACGCTGGTGCACGTGCGCGACACGACCGGGCCGGCGCTCGTCAACCGCTACAACATGTTCCCGTCGGCCGAGATCACCGGCAACCCCGCGCCGGGCACCAGCTCGGGCCAGGCCATCGGCACTCATGGAGGAGATCGCCAACCAGGATCTGCCCTCCGGGCATGGGCTTCGAGTGGACCGAGCTGACGCTGCAGCAGATCCTCGCCGGCAACACCGCGCCGCTGGTGTTCGGGCTCGGGTCGCTGCTCGTGTTCCTCGTGCTCGCCGGCCAATACGAGAGCTGGAGCCTGCCGCTGGCGATCATCCTGATCGTGCCCATGTGTCTGCTCGCCGCGATCGTCGGCATCTGGATCGCCGGCATGGACAACAACATCTTCGCGCAGATCGGCTTCGTCGTGCTGATCGGCCTGGCGGCCAAGAACGCGATCCTCGTCGTCGAGTTCGCCAAGGCCAAGGAGGACGAGGGCCTGGACCGCTTCGCGGCCGTCGATCGAGGCGGCGAAGACGCGGCTCGCGGCCGATCCTCATGACCTCGTTCGCCTTCGCCCTCGGCGTGCTGCCGCTGGTGCTCGGCGCGGGCGCGGGCGCGGAGATGCGGCGCGTCACTCGGCGTCGCCGTGTTCAGCGGCATGCTCGGCGTGACGGTCTTCGGCCTGCTGCTCACGCCGGTCTTCTACGTCGTCATCCGCGGCATGGGCGCGGACCGCGCGGCCGCCAAGGATGCGGCGCCGGCCGCGGCGACGGCGGAGCATCCGCACCCGACGACGTGACACCATGCGCGGCGCTTCGCTCTTCGAGACGTATCGGCGTCACCGCTTCGCGGTGCTCTTCTACTCGCTGCTCCTCACGATCGGCGCCGGTCCGCTTCTCGCCGTGCTCGACGTCGACCGCAATTGGCTCTGGCTCTTCCTCGAGCTGAACCTCTTCACGGCGGTGTTCGGCGTGACGAGCAGGCGCCACTGGGCCGTGCTCCGCTTCGGCCTGGTGCTGCTCGTCGCGACGCGGCTCGTGATCCTCTTCGGGCACGTCCACCCGCTCTCGCTCGCGACCCGGCCGCTGGCGATCGCGATCGGCTTCGGCGCCGCCGCCGCCGCGCTCGCGTTCGCGCTTCGCGCCGAGCGCGTCGACACGGAGCACGTCTACGCCGCGCTCGGCGCCTATCTCCTCGCGGGCGTGTTCGCGGGCATGCTGCATCTCGAGATCGAGCGCGTGTGGCCCGGCTCCTACACCACGGGCGGCGCCGCGATTCCGGGCTTCAACTACGCGACCGCGATCTACTTCAGCTTCGTCACCCTCGCGACGCTCGGCTACGGCGACATCGTGCCGCAAAACGACGTGGCTCGCGGCGTGACGGTCGTCGAGGCGATCGCGGGACAGCTCTATCTCGCCGTGCTGATCGCTCGCCTCGTCGCCATGGCGAGCCGGACGCTGCCGCCGGGGGTCGCGTGAAGCTCGCGCTCAACACGGGCGGCGGGGACGCGCCGGGCCTGAACGCCGTCATCTGTGCCGCCGTGCGCGGCGCCGACCGCCTCCGCTGGGAGGTGTTCGGCATCCGCGACGGGTACGAGGGCATTTACGCGCCCGCCGACTACCTCGACGGCGGGGTCGTGCTGACCGCGCGCACGCTCGGGATCGCCTTCGGAGACTGACAACCGTCCCCCAACACGCAGCACAAGGAGCATTGCCATGACCACCCCATCCTCCGTCGAGACCGTCCGCATGCTGGTCGACGTCGCCGACGCCGACACCGTCTATCGCGACCTCCATCTGTCGCGCGCCCGGGCGCTCCTCGCCCGCGAGCTTTCGCCCGAGCAGTACCGCGGCTTTCGCGGCGCGCAGCAGCAGATCGAGGACAACGTCGCCGCGAGCCGCGCGGCCACGGTGCTGCAGGACTGGAAGCTGGTGCAGCAGCTCGCCTCCCGCGCCGAAGAGCTGCGCCGCGGCGCGCAGGCGCAAGCGGCGCTGATCACCGTCGGCGAGCTCGTCTACGACGCGCCGCCCGTCGCCATCGACCCCTTCTCGCCGGGCTTGGCTTCCCTCACGAAGAGCGGCGCCGACCTCGCCGACCTGCGCGACAAGACCGTCGCCACGCTCGAGAAGCTGAAGACCGCCGACGGCGAGCACGCCGCTTTCTACGAGGCGCGGCGGACGCTTTCTCGCCGGCGCTCGTCGTAGCCGCGCGCCGCCCCGAGGCGTCGGGCAAGAAGACGGATGCGCCGCGCCCCGTCGCCGACCTCGAGCGCCTCGCCTACGAGGCCGCGCAGCGCAGCGACGTGGCGGAGCTGAAACGTCTCGCCGAGGAGATCCTCGCGCAGAAGGCGGCGCAAGCCGCGCGGCCGGCGACCGCCGCAGCCGAGACCTCGCCCGCGGCTGCAACACCGATGAACGCGTGCCCCGTGGACCTCGGCATACCGTTCGCGGCCGAGGTCGTGACACGTGCCCGCGCGCTCGGCTTCGCGATCGCCACCACGCAACCGCAGCCGGGTGCGGCACCACTCCTCGAGTACGTCGCCGCCCGCGTCGGCCAGCCGGGTTTGCAGGAGGCCGAGGGCGAGCACGAGGGCGCCATGAAGATCGAGGCGCTCGTCGACCAGAGCGCCTTCCCTCCCGACGTGTCCGAGCACGTGAAGGTGCTCGTGGGGCAGTTCGTCCGCCACACCTTCGTGAGCTCCAGCGGTGCGCGCTATCGGCCGGGCTTCGTCGCCGAGGCCGTGCCTGCTCGAGGACTTCCCCGAGGATCAGGAGCCGCCGAGCGACTCGCCGCTGCTGCGAGCGCTCGGCCTCGGCAGCCGGCGCGGCCTCGCGCGCGACGAGATCGAGGCGGCGCTCTTCGCGCACGGCGCGCATGTCGTCGCCGACGAGCTCGGCCTCGACCCGGAGGACTGTCGCTTGGTCTGCGTCCCACCCGACGTCTACAGCCGCTTCGGACGCGAGCACGGCTGGGGGAAACAGCAGCAATGGACCCACTTCGACGGCTATCAGGTGCTGAAAGGCGGACGCCTGCGCGCGCTCGTCGGCGGCGACGTCCGCTACGGCGGCCTGAACGACCTGACCAGCATCGCACCCTCGGACAAACGCGACTCGGTGATCGCGCGCTTCGCCGTCGTCCGCCGCGCGCGTCTCGTGGCGCGCTGGCGCTGAGCACGGCGCGGAACGGGAGGCCGCCCATGGAGATGCCGCTCGAGCAGGTGCCGAAGCGCGCGCACTGCCGCGCCGACTGAGCAGCACGAGGGCACGACGGACACGGCGGAGCAGGAAGTGGACGACGGCGGCGGGATCGCGGCCGCGCTGCCCCCGCTCCACTGGCTCCGCGCCTACGAGCCGCGCTGGCTCGGCGCCGACCTCGTCGCCGGCGTCACCCTCGCCGCCTACGCGATCCCGGTGTCACTCGCCTACGCGGGGCTCGCCGGTCTGCCGCCCGAGGTGGGCATCTACGGCTACCTGCTCGGCGGCCTCGGCTACGCGCTCTTCGGCTCCTCGCGCCAGCTCGCCGTCGGTCCGACCTCCGCCATCTCGCTGATGCTCGGGGCGTCGGTCGCCGTGATGGCGGACGGCGACGTTGCGCGCGCCCACGCAATCGCCACGCTGACGGCGTTCGCGGTCGCCGGTCTCTGCGTCGGCGCCTGGCTGCTCCGTTTGAGCACGATCACGAGCTTCATCAGCGAGACCATCCTCCTCGGCTTCAAGGCCGGGGCCGGGCTCACGATCGCGTCGACCCAGCTGGCGAGCTTTCTCGGCGTGGCGGGCGGCGGACACGGGTTCTTCGGCCGCATGCTCACGATCGCGGGACAGCTCCCCGCGCTGCACCCCGCGACCACCGCGCTCGCGCTCGCCGCGGTGCTGCTGTTGCTCGCGGGCGAGCGCTGGCTTCCCGGGCGGCCGATCGCGCTCCTGGTCGTCGTGCTCGCGATCGTGCTCGTCCGCCGCAGCGCGCTCGGCGACGCCGGCCTCGCGCTCGTCGGCGCCGTACCGGGGGGATTGCCCGCCGTCGGATTGCCCGCGCTCCGCATCCGCGACGTCGAGGGCATCGTGCCGCTCGCGCTCGGCTGTCTCCTCCTCGCGTACATCGAAGGCGTCTCGGCGGCGCGCACGCTCGCCGACCGGCACGGGCAGACGATCGACGCGCGACAGGAGCTGCTCGGCCTCGGCGGCGCAAATTTCCTCACCGCCCTCGGCGGCGGCTATCCGGTCGCGGGCGGCCTGTCGCAATCCGCCGTCAACGACACGGCCGGCGCGCGCAGCCCGCTCGCGCTCGTCTTCGCGTCGGCGACGCTCGCGCTCTGCCTGCTCTATCTCACGGATCTCGTCGCCCAGCTGCCGAAGGCGGTGCTCGCCGCCATCGTGCTGGTCGCGGTGAAGGGCCTGATCGACGTGCGCGCCCTCGTGCGGCTCTGGCGGCTCAGCCGGTTCGAGCTCGCGGTCGCGATGGTGGCGTTCGCCGCGGTGCTCGGACTCGGCATCTTGCAAGGCGTGCTGATCGCCGCGGTCGCGTCGATCCTCTTCCTCCTCGCGCGTGCCGCCGATCCGCACGTCGCGATCCTCGGCCGCATCCCCGGGACGGCGGTCTTCTCGGATTGTCGGCGCCATCCCGAGAACGAGCGGATCGCAGGCGTCCTGGTGGTCCGGGTCGAAGCCGCCGTCCTCTACTTCAACGTCGACAACGTCCGCCAGATGATCGATCGCTACGTCGCTCGCGAGGACGCCGGGCTCCGCCTCGTCGTCTGCGACCTCTCGAGCTCCCCGACCCTCGACCTCGCCGGCGCCCGCATGCTGCAACGGCTCGGCGCCGACCTCGCCGCGCGTGGGGTCTGCCTGCGCATCGCCGAGGCGCGCTCCGCCGTGCGTGAGATGCTGCGCGTCGCCGGCCTCGAAGAGACGGTCGGCAAGATCGCCCACGGCATCACGGTCGCCGACGTCCTGGCCGACGCGGGCGTCGCGACGTTCGACCCATGACGCCGCCGTCGTCCCGCGATCCGCAGGCGGCCCTCCGTCTGCGTGCCGGCGTCGTTTCCGTCGTCGTGGGAACCGCGCTCCTCGGCACCAAGTACACTGCCTACCTGCTCACCGGCTCCGCGGCCGTGCTGTCCGACGCCCTCGAGTCCATCGTCAACGTCGTCGCGGCGGTCTTCGCGCTCGGCAGCCTCGTCTTCGCCGGCCGGCCGGCGACATGAATTGTCGAGCCGCTCCTGTGGACACGGCGTGAGGGACGCGGCATCACGACGGGGCATCCGAGTGCTCGATGCTCGCGCTTCAGTCACGTAGGGAGGCCGACGCCCCCGTCACTCTGCTGCGGCAATCGCCCTGGGTACGCGGTCCCGGTTGGGACGGGTTCTGGATGCTGAGCGCGCTCTGGCTCGCGCCGGCGGTCCTGTGGCTCGCACGCGGATACGCCGACCCGGAGGAGAGCCCGCTCGATCTGCTGTACTTCGGGCTGACGGCGTCGTTTTGGATCGGCCACCGCGTGAGCAGCACGTACCTTGCGTACGGCACGGAAGCGTATCGCCCTTTGCTGCGGACCCAGCCGATGCGATTCGTCGTCCTTCCGCTGCTGCGTGACCAGCGCTTGCTTCGTCACCTTTCTCGCCCCGGACACGGCGTTGCCGTGGAACCGCGCGGAGCGCCTCGTGGCGTTCGCGATCGTCGACTACCTCGGCGTGACGTACCACTTCGCGGCACAGCATTTCGGCGCGCTGTCACTCTATCGCACGCGAGCCGGACGCGCGGCGTGTGCACGCACACGCCGCCTGGACCGATGGTTCGCGCTCGGCGTCGGTGGCGTGCTCGTCGTGGTGGCGGACATCCTCGCCGGCGCGGTCGCGTACCAGGAGCTGTGGGTCGATCGCTGGCTCCTGCCGGAGTCGATCCTGTCGGCCGAGCACGCGATCCGCGGCGGCGCCCTGCTCGTACTGCTGGCAGCGACGGCCGCGATGCTCGTCGCCGAGCTGCACGCGCGGCGCTGGTCACCGCCTCGCATGCTCTACATTCTGGGCCTCGCGGTCATGGTCGCGCTCGCGCTCTGCTCGCGAAGACCTTTTCTGTTCCTCGTGCTCTGGACGTCGCAGCACTGGGTGCTCGCGACGGGCCTCGCCTCTCGGACGCCGGGCGCGGAGCCGGCGCCGCTCCGCGGTGCGCTGCGCCCCTCGCTGCACGCGGTGAACGTGCGGCCGTGGGCCCTCGTGCTCCTGCTCGTGCTCTCGTCGACCGTTCTGCTGCCGTTCTTCGAGGTCGAGGCGAATCGGCAGGGAGGGTGTACTACGGGGACCGGCTCTTCGGAGCCTTTGCGATCGCTTTGCGGACGTCCGCCTGGGTGCCGGCGCTGGTCGCGCTCGGCTTCGCCACCGGCTTCGTTCACTACCTGCTCGACCGCAACGTCTACCGACTCTCCGACCCGCGCGTACGCGAAGCCGCGCGCCGTCTTCTCCTCGAGGCTAGGAGTCGCGCGCCTCCGGGCTCGTCCTCCTGCGACGAATCCACCGGATGCCACGTCGGGTCCGGATCGAAGAGCTCCATGTTGCGGAACTCCTCGAGCGTGTTCGGTCCGAGGTCCTTTTCGTAGACCACGCCGTCGTTGCTCACGATGAACGTCTTGACGCCGGTCACTCGATACTCGGCGGGCGCCGCGGCGAGCGCGAAGCCGCCGATCATCACGCCCTTCACGACGTAGTCCATGCGGCCGAGCGGTGCGGCCGGGCCCTGGCCCTTCAATACTCTTGAAGAAGTAGCCGTGATACGGGTCGCCCTTGGCGTAGCCTTGCTCGATGACGTCGGCGATCCGCTCGCCGATCGGACCGCCCCAGGTGCCGTCGGCGTTCCGCCAGGCGAGACCGTTCTGCTTTCCCGGCTCGCTGATGATGCGCTGGGCATACTCCGCCACGCCGTTGTCGGCGCGTTTCTTGACCGCATAGTCATCCTGCGCCTGGACGTAGCCGAGACAGATCTGGATCGCGTCGAGCTCGTTGCCGCCGATGCGGCGGTAGAGGATTTCCTGCAAGCCGGCTTTCGAATCGAAGAACCACTCGTTCTTGCCGTTCTTCACGATCGGCACGGGGAAAGGCCAATCTTCATTGCCGATCACCAGGACGGCGCGTCCGGGCGCTTTCGGGTCAGTGACGATCTCCTTCTTCTCGTGGGCCTTCACCAGGAAGTCCGCCGCGTTTTTCTTGTCGCGCGCGGGCTCCCCGGTGTGGATGATGTCGTCGCCCTCGGGGCCGAAGATGGCGCTCAGGGCGGGGTCGTCGTTCTTCTCCACGGCGTCGAGCAGTGCATCCGCGGCGGCTTGCGGAGACTCGAACGGCTTTTGCCGTGGCCGCGGTGCTCGCCTGCGTCTCCGGCGCGGACGCCCCCGCCCAGACGGGAACCGCCAACATGCAGGCGCATATGGCCGCGAGCGGCCACGTGAGGTTCTCGACGAAACGCGACTTCGGCAGTGGGCTCATCTTCGTTCTCCGTCGTTGATCCATGGCTCTCGGCTCCATCTACCGCCGCCGTCCGCCGCCGCCGCCGCGACCACCACCACCGCCGCCGCGGCTTCCACCGCCACCGCCACCGCCACGGCCACCGCCGCCACCGCCGCCGCCGCCGCTGCGACTACCGCCGTAGCTCGAGGCGCCGCGGCTGCTGCTCGCCCGCGCGCTGCTGCCGCTATAGCTGCCCGATCCCCCGCCGAAGCCACCGCCCCGGGTGCCGCTGCCGCCGTAGCCCTTCGACATGTCGCGACCGCCGACGCGATCGGGTGAGCTCGCCCCCCGACCTCCGCCGGCGCCGTATGACGACGCACCGCGCGCGATTGCCGGCACCTGCCCCTCCGGCGCCACCCGGGCGATTCGCCGCTTGGCCACCTGCACCCTGACCTTGCCGACCCGCCTGCTGGCCCTGCCGACCCCCCTGTTGGCCCTGCCGGCTCGCTTGCTGCTGACGCGCGCTCGCCTGGCGGCTCGACA
The DNA here is from genome assembly GCA_963774015.1 of uncultured delta proteobacterium. Lineage (GTDB taxonomy): Bacteria > Desulfobacterota > Binatia > UTPRO1 > UTPRO1 > UTPRO1. The sequence goes on along the minus strand of CAVZDH010000007.1, from coordinate 262,581 downwards.
GCGAATCGCCGCGCGCATTCCCACCGTATTTGTTGGCGGTCGCGCGATTGCCGTACGGCGCGCCGCCGCGATGCTGCGGGTTGTGCTGCCACTTCCCGTTGGCGCCGTTGCCACGGTTGCCGCTGCCCCTGTTGATGTTGCCGCTGTTGATGTTGTTGCGATTGAAATTGTTGTTGTTGTTGATCGTGACGTCGTTGTGGCCGCTGCCGCCCCAGCCGCAGCCGTACCCCCATCCTCCGCCCCAGGCGGCGCCCATCGCGACGCCGACGCCGAACGACAGCGCCATGCCCGCCGCATAGTAGCCCGCGGGCGGGTAATAGATCGGCGGATAGGGATAGGCGGGAGCGCCGTAGACGACGACCGGATCGTACGAGGGCACGTACACGACTTGCGGGCTCGCCTGCTCGATGACGATCACCTGCTTGCTCTCGACGACTCTTGGTTTCCACCTTTTGCTGCTGGCGTCGTCTTGAGGTTGCCCTTCGCCTCCGCCTTCCTGACGCATCCGCTGCACCGCATCCATCACGTCGCTCTGCTGTGCGAGAAACGCGTTGCCGAGGTCGGTGGTCCATTGGATGTCGTCGGCGAGCCGCTTCACGACGTCCGGCAGCGCCGCCAGCCCCTGGATGCTGGGATCCCAGGGCTGCTTCGAGACCGCGTCCACCAACGCTTTGTCCTTGAGCCCCTTGTTCTTCTCCAGCCACTGCTGGAGCTGGATGAGCTCGAGCGGATAGGTGGACGCCACCAGCACCTGACTGAGGAGCGGATCGGGATAGAGGGCGATCGGCGCGACCAGTGAATCCAGTTGATCGTCGGGGATGGTCGCAGCCGTTTCGTCGGCGGACTCGGCGTGCGCGCTCCGGGCATACGGCAACGACCCCGCCGGGACGAGCAATGCCGCGCAGAGCATCGCCACCGAGCTCCGCAGGAGCTTCGTGAGCTGTGTTGGTTTCATCGAGATCACACTCCTCCCTGGCAAACGTCACGGAACGGCGACGATGGGTCAGTGGGCTTGCTGGCTACCATCGGGTCAGCATCACACGCAACGTCGAGGTGTGCCTCGGCCGTCGTTCGCAATACGAACCGCCAGAAAGCGACAGCCTGCCGCCCGTACTCGCGGCATCGGGCCGGTCGCCAGTCCGGAAAAATTTCGCGGACCGCGACTCTCGAGATCGGCGACGCCGGATGGCGCGGCCGTCCTCGACCCGGTACACAGGGCCCGCCGCCGGCCCTGGTGCGACCATGGATAGCAACCGCTCGTCAGACCTCACGCGCACGACGCTCCAACTCCTCGCCCTCGGGGTGCTCATCGCGAGCAGCGTCTGGATCCTGCGACCCTTCCTGGTGGCCTCGGCCTGGGCGACCATGATCGTCGTCGCCACCTGGCCGCTCCTGCTCGGCGCACAGAGGTGGCTGGGCGGCAGGCGTGCCCTGGCGGTTGCGGCGATGACCACGGCCCTGCTCCTGATGCTGATGGTGCCGCTCTACTTCGCCATCACGACCATCGTGAACAATGCCGAACAGGTGATGGCCTGGTCGAAATCGCTGGCGCGTCTCGCCGTCCAGCCGCCCCCCGCCTGGCTCGCGGCGGTGCCGCTGGTCGGTGCGAGCCTCGCGAAGCGGTGGCAGCAGATCGCAGCCGCCGGCCCGGAGGAACTGGCCGTACACCTCTCGCCCTATGCCCAGACGATCGTCCGCTGGTTCGTCGGCCAGGTGGGCAGCATCGGGCTCCTGCTCGTGCAATTCCTGCTGACCGTGATCATCTCGGCCATTCTGTACGCGAACGGCGAGACGGTAGCCCGTGGCGCAGACCGCTTCGCGCGGCGCCTCGCCGGCCCGCGGGGCGAGAACGCGGTGCACCTCGCCGCACAAGCGGTGCGGGCCGTCGCGCTGGGGGTCGTCGTCACGGCGATTCTCCAGTCCGTCGCGAGCGCGATCGGTCTCGCGATCGCAGGGGTGCCATTCACCGCGATTCTGACCGCGCTGATCTTCATCCTCGGGGTGGCGCAAGTCGGGGCCGGACCCGTGCTGATCCCCGCGGTCGTCTGGGTCTACACGAGGAACGGTGCCGCGGGGGGAACCGTCTTCCTCGTCTGGGCGATCTTCTGCCTGACGTTCGACAACTTCCTGCGTCCGTTCCTGATCAAGCGCGGTGCCGACCTGCCGCTGCTGCTGATCTTCGCGGGCGTGATCGGCGGCCTCATCGCCTTCGGCGTCATCGGGCTTTTCGTCGGCCCGGTGGTGCTGGCAGTGGCGTACACGTTGCTCGTCGACTGGGTGTCCGAGAGCGGTCCGCCCGACGCACGAAGCCAACCGCCGACCGCGGGCTGCACGCCGCAGCCGGCGGGCTGATTCGCATCAACCGGCACATGCCTCACCACCAGAGCTGAACGGAGACGACGATGGGAAAGAAGAGCGCAGCACGGAAGGACGCGTCCAAGGGCAAGGGGGGAAAAGGCGACCGTGGCACCGCGAAGGCCGGGCCGGGAACACCCGCTCGGGCGGCGCTGAAGGAGAAGCTCTCCGGGAAGGACTACGAGCGGGAGCTGAAGAAGCTGCACGTCGAGCTGGTGCAGCTGCAGCAGTGGGTCGTGCACAAAGGCCGCAAGGTGTGCGTCGTCTTCGAGGGCCGCGACGGCGCCGGCAAGGGCGGCACGATCAAGGCGATCACCGAGCGCGTCAGCCCGCGGATATTTCGCGTCGTGGCACTTCCCGCCCCGACCGAGCGCGAGAAGTCCCAAATGTACGCCCAGCGCTATCTGCCGCACCTGCCGGCCGCGGGCGAGGTCGTGATCTTCGACCGCAGCTGGTACAACCGCGCCGGCGTCGAGCGCGTCATGGGCTTCTGCACCGAGGACGAGGCACAGCGCTTCCTCAAGATGGTGCCGCTCTTCGAGAAACTGATGATCGAGTCCGGCATCACGCTGCTCAAGTACTGGCTGGAAGTGACTCCGGACGAGCAGACGCGGCGGCTCGAGGCGCGGATCGACGACGGCCGGAAGATCTGGAAGCTCTCGCCGATGGACCTCAAATCGTACAGCCGCTGGTACGACTACTCGAAGGCGCGCGACGAGATGTTCGCCGCGACCGACACCCCCTGGGCGCCGTGGTTCGTCGCGCGCTCCGACGACAAGCGGCGGGCGCGGCTCAACATCATCAGTCACCTGCTGAGCAGCATTGCGTACGAGAAGATCCCACACGAGAAGGTGAAGCTGCCGAAGCGGCAGAAGGCCCGCGGCTACCGCGAGCCGGACTATCCGTACAAGCTCGTGGCGGAGAGCTACTGAGCTCCCGTAGCGCGGCCAACGATCGAGCTGGCAGCGCCGGCGCTAGGGAACCTCTGCACGGGTAGCTCCCGGCTGCGAAGCGCGATCCATCCCCGTGCGACGGCGGCACAGGGCGCGAGGTGCGCTGCGAAGCGGCGTTCGACAGATACGCGGTCGCGCCCCCCGCCTTGCGCTCGGGGCGGCTCGCACTTCTCGCTCGGAACCTACCTGTGCAGAGCTTCCCTGACGATCCGGCGCGGAGCCCGCAATCGCTCGAGCCGCCGTCGCCACCGCGGCTACGACGAGGTGGCTGACGGCGAGTCGTCGACCGTGTCGGTCGGGGTTGCCAGGGCTTCGGTGTACACGACCTCGGGGCCTGGCTGGGTCGACGAAGCGGCTCGGCGGGTTTTTCGCGCCGGTTTGGGTGTGACCGGCCGACGCGGCGTCGCGATGGCGGTGGCCCTGGCAGGATCTGCCTTGGGCGCGCGCCGGGCGGCACGGGCTCTCTTCGCGGCCGCGGCCGCTCTTTCCTCGGCGCTGGTGATCGCCGCCTGCAACGCAGCGACTTCCTTCCGCGCGGCCTTGGCGGCTTTGCGGGCGAGTCGGAAGCCTTTCTTCGCCCGCTTGAGCGCAGCTTTGGCATCGCGAGCCTTGGCTTTGGCGCTGGCAGCCTTGCGGACGGCTGCTTCCAGGCGAGCGCTGGAGGGGGCGGCTTCGAGCGTGGGAAGCGGAATTTTCGCGGGTGCTTTTGCGACGGGCATTTTCATCGCCTCCTTTGCATCCGTACCGTAGAGGAAGAAGTCTCGCGCCGCATATACCGCGTCCACGAATGGCGCCCAAATCGCAGGCCACCGCCACGAGATCAGCGTGACCGCCAGGCGTGGTTGCCTGGTGTCTGGCTGATCGATGAAAGGCAGCATCGCGCTTCCGGTCTGCGCGTGAGAATCGGAACTGGGTTTCACTGCGGTTGTTCGTTGTTCGGTGTTCGACACGGGTGCTCAGCGCGCCCAGAGCCACATCGCAACCAGCGCCACGGCGGTCCCGAGCCAGGTCATGTACTCGCGATGCCGCGCCACGCGGGCCCACGTGAAGTGCTCGGCCGCGGCGGGAATCGCATCGTCGGCGCGTTGAAAGCGCGGCAGCCACGCAGCGACACGCGCCGCATAGCGCGCGTACTCGTCGCCGTACCGTTGCTGCAGAAACGCGTCTTCCCGGATCCCCTTCGGTACGTACGCCGCGAGGAACGCGACGACGAAGAGCAGCGCCAACAGCGGCACGTTCGTCATCAGGCTGAACGCGAGGCCGATCGCGAAGCTTCCGACGTAGAGCGGATGGCGCACGAACGCGTAGGGACCCCCGCGGGTGAGCCAGGCCCGCCGCTCGAGATGTCCGCGGGCCCAGCAGCGGAGCGCCAGGCCCGCGACGACCAGCGGAACCCCGTACAGCACCGACGCGTGGGTCGGATGGGCGAACCACAACGCCAAAGGCGCGGCGAGAAACGCGGCCTCGATGCGCCAGCGCGACGCCATCGCGAGCAGGCTCGTGTCCTGCCGTTCGTCCCCGAAGAAGCGATTCAGCTGAAAGCCCATCGTGGGATCTTAGCACGACGACGCGCGTCCTGTCGTCTTCCGGGAAACCGGACGCCGCGCTCTTGCGCGCGAACGACCTGCTCCGGGCGTCCGCGAGAACGAGAAACCCTGGCGCGGCGCACGGCTCGTCGCGAGCGGCGCTCGCCCTCGTTCGCTGCTGCGTCGCGTGCTAGATCGCGGATTGTCCAAGGAGGACCCGCGCACATGAGGAATGGATTCCGATCGTCGCTGCACCGCGCCCTGCTGGTCACCGCCGGGCTCGCGCTCGCCACGACCGTGCTCGCGCAAGCCCCGAAGTCGTTCGTGTACCCGCAAAAGGGACAGAGCCCGCAACAACAGGCGCAGGACGAGCAGCAGTGCCGCGCCTGGGCGCAGCAGCAAGCCGGCGGCGCACCGCCGCCGCCGCAAGGCCACGCGCGGGGCACGGTACGCGGCTCCGCACGCGGCGCCGCCGGAGGCGCCGCGGTCGGCGCCATTGCGGGAGACGCCGGCAAAGGCGCCGCGATCGGGGCGACCGTCGGCGCCGTCAAGGGACGGCGCGACTCGAAGCGCGCCGCGGCCGACCAGCAAGCCGGCGCCGCCGACGCCCTCGAGCGCGCGTTCGCGGCCTGCATGGAGGGGCGCGGCTACACCGTCAAGTGAGCTCGGAGGGCGGCGGGCGCCGCGCCGTCAGCCGAGTCGCACTACGAGCTCGTTTCCCGCCGGACGCAGACGCTCGGCGAGGATCGCCGTCGCGACCAGCGCGGCACCCGGGCGATAGGGGTTCGGCTCGCGCTCGAACGGCAGCGGTGCGCCGTTCAGCTCGAGCGCGGTCGGTCCGGCCCCGCGCTCTCCGACGGCGTACACGCACGCGCACCGGGCGACCGAGCAGCGTCGACGTCGATCGCGAGCCCGTCGAGGCGGCGCGGCAGCACCGGGTCGATCGCGAGCGTCGAGCGGCCGCGGCGCAGGCCGAAGAAGCGCTCGTGGATCAGGCGGAACGCGATGCCGGCGCCGCTCGAGTAGATGCGCCAGCCGCCCTCGACCGCCACGCGGCCGCGGCGGACGTCGTCGTAGCGCGGCTCCGCCTCGTAGCGATCCGCGAGCACCGCATCGGAGCTCGACGCGTAGCTGTTCGCCTGCCGGACGCGCGCGTTCGGCACCACGTCGCCGAGGCCGATCGGGATCGCCTGCCGCAGCGCGAGGTAGAACGCCTCGGCCTCGCCGAGCGTCGCCATCGCCTCCGCGTAGCGGAGGTGGGCGTGCATGTACATGAGGCCGATCTCGCGGCCGAAGAAGGTGCTGGTCTCGGCGCGCTGGAAGAAGCGCTGCGCGCCGCCGCGGTAGCGCGGCGGACGATCGAAGAGGCGCGCGCCGTCGGACGCGAGCAGATGCTCGCGCATGAGGGCGACGTGCGCACGCGCCTGCTCCGGCGTGACAGCATGCCGCTGATGATGGCGTGGATCATCGGCAGCAGGCGATAGCGGATGCCGGTCGCGTCGTCGCTCGGGTGCAGCAGGTATTGGATCGGACGGTCCCCCGCGCTCGGCGCGCCCTTGCTCCCATGACCCTCCTCGCGAAAGTAGGCGAAGCCGGCGAGCGTGCCGCCCGGCAGCAGCAGGCGCTGGAAGTCGGCGCGGGTCCGTGCCGCGAGCGCGTCGAGCTTGGCGGCGAATGCCTCCGCAGCCGGCGCGGCGGAGGGCCGCCGCGAGCGTGTGCGCGGTCTGGACCTGCAGCGTCACCGTCCAAGCGCTGCACAGGCGCTCGCGCATGGCGGGATCGGCCGGTTGCAGCGAGTCGTTCCAGTCGCCGTGGCCGTAGGCGGCGAGCGACGTGCCCGGGATCTGCGCGCGCCTCGATCACCGCGAGCGCGCGGCTCGACGTGCGCGGCAACGGTCACGTGCTCGGCCGCGTCGTCGCCGTCGGGGTGGAAGAACGGCACCGACGCGTCGAGGAGCGCGGTATCGTCCGAGGCGAGCAGATACTGCGCGAGCGCGAGCAGCGGCCAGAAGACGATGTCGCCGTGCGAGTCGCCGGCGCGGATGCCGCGCTCGCGCTCGAAGAACATGAACCACTGCGGCCAGTCGCCGTCGGGATTCTGCGCCGCGAAGACGCGCAGCAGCAGATCGCGGAGCGGCGCGAAGCGGCCGAGCGCGAGCAGCAGCTCGACCGGCCCCTGGCAGACGTCGCGCGTGCCCCAGCCGCCGCCCGAGTACTGCTCGAGCCCGCGCGGCGCGAGGTAGTGGATCAGCGCATCGTGCGCGAACCAGGGCAGGATCTCGGCGATGCGGCCGACCTCGGGCGCCGCGACGGGCGGATGGATGGTGACGCCGCCGCCGAGGTCCGACCAGAGCGCCGCTTCCGCCGCGCCGTCGTCGCCGCCCGTCGCGACCGGGCGTCGCGTCCGTCGTGAGGGCCGCGGTCAGACGAAACCGCGCCGCCGTGCCGGCGGCGGTCACGATCACGACGAACGGCTCGCGCCGGGAGCGGCCGTCGGCGAAGAGCGCCTCGTCGCCGGCCGCCGCGCTCGATCGCCGTGCCGTCGAGCGGGTCGATGCGGAAGAACCCCGCGGGGAAGCGCCGGCCGAAGTCGGTGTCCGGGTCGGTGCGGAGCGACGATGCCGTGCGCGTCGCGCTCGCAGCGCACGCCGGCAGGCTCGGCGCCGTCGTCGCCGCCGAAGGCCACGTGGTGCGAGAGCAGGAAGCGCCGCGCCGGCCCTTCGAGCACGCGGATCGCGAGCCCGAGCTCGTGGCTCGCGGGTCGCGGCGCGGCTCTCGACCTCGATCAGCCCGCCGGCGTGCCGATAGATCCAGCGGCACCCGCCGGGCGTCATCGCGAACGCCGACGGCACGCCGAGGAGATGCCAGCCGCCGGCGATGCTCGACGAAGACGCGCTGCCCGTGGGCGCGGAAGAGCCCGAGGTACGAGCGCGTCGTCGAGAGCAAGCGATTGATGCTGACGTGGCCCTGCGTCACCAGCGAGTGGAAGACGCCGGCCATCCAGACCGTCGACGTGAGCGACGCCTCGTCGGGCACGAGCGCCGTCGCCGGTCCGCAGGATCGTGGCCGTGCGGGCGCAGGCACGCGCGCTCCTTCGCCTGCGAGCACGACGTGCCGGTGCGCGCCGGTGAAGAACGAGAGGAGCGTGCCCGTCCTCCGCCTCGACGTGGCGCCGCTCGCGCGCCGAAGAGGCGCCGAGCTCCGCCGTCGTCGAGGTCGTCGCACGCGAGCAGCGGCGCCGCCGACGAAGAGCGTCGGCGGCGGCGACGCGCGGCGTCCGCGGCCGGCGGCGGCTCGGCGCGGGCGGCGTCGCCTCGGGCAGCGCCAGCGCGCGCTCGACGCCGCGAGGTCCGCCTCCGACGTCGACCGCCGGGATGATCCGGCTCGAGCCAGCCGAAGAAGCCGCGCGTCGCGACGCGCGCCCGGCGCGAGCTCGACCGCCGCGTCCTGCACGACCGCCATCGAGTGCTCGTGCTGCCGGCGCGTGCCGGGCAAGCGCACGGCTGCGCGAGCGCCGCCGGCATCGCGCCGGCGCGGGTCGCGAGCCCGTGGAGCTGCGAGCGCGTCGGTCGCGAAGCCGACGCGCGTGGCCGAGCGAGCCGACGCAGCGCCCACGGATGGCGGCCGCCCATCGCGAGGTTCTGCCGCACCGCCAGCACGAAGCCGCGCCCCGGATGCGACGAGCGGCGTGTAGTCGACGTACTGGCTCACGTAGTACTCGTTCATGCGGATCGCGCCGTAGGGCGCGAGCGCGAGGTCCTGCGCGTAGACCAGGTCGACCGTCGACGCGGCGCGGCGCCGACGTTCTCGAGCGCGACGTGCCAGAACCAGGCGGGCGCCGCCTGCGCGAGCACGAGCGACAGCATCGAAGCGGACGTCCCGCCAGGTGCCGCGCGACGACGAGGCCGTGCTCGTCGACCGCGGATCGTCGCCCGGGCTGCGCGGGCCGAGCAGCGGGATCGCATCGCCGATGTGCTCGCCGCGCCGGCGCAGATAGAGGTTCGTCGGGCCGCCCTCGACCTCGCTGCCCGGGAAAGAGATTCACGATGACGTCCCGGTGCTCCATGCGCCGGATCGAGCCGTTGGCGTTCACCTGGACCACGAGGCCCGACGGGCTCGTCAGGCACCGGGGAAAGGATTGGTCACTCACGTGCCACCTCCGGAAAGTCTCAGCCGGCGTCGCGCGGCCGTTCGTCGAGCTCGAGCTGCGCGGACTCCACGTGCCACGTGCCGTCGTCGCCGAGCTCGAGCACGGCGTCGTGGTCGGCCCGGGGCACGTCCTCGCCCCCGAAGACGACGCACGTGATGCCGCGCTCGATGAAGGCCGTGAGCACGACCGGCAGCCGCTCCGCGCCGACGATGCGCGCCAGGTCCTCGACGAACGCGAAGCGCGGGCGGGCGAGGAGCACCCGGGCGAGCTCGAGCATCCGCTGCTCGTTCTGCGACAGGATCCGCTCCCACTCCTGCTCGACGTCGATGCCGCCGGTCCGCTCGTAGAGCTCGGGCGCGCCGATCGTCCGGAGCGCGGCGTGGATCTCCTCGTCGAGCGGCACGGTGCCGTCGCTCGCGCCCATCATCTCCCGCAGCGTGCCGGGCGGGAGATAGGGTCGCTCGGGCAGGAACACGAGCTGCTCGAGCGGGGGACGCCGCACGCGACCGTGCCCGTCCTCCCAGACGCCGGCCGTCGCCCGTGCGAGCGCGCTGCGCGCCGCCGGGTTCGTGCTGGTGACGAGCACGCGCGACCCTTGCGCGATCACGAACGAGAGGTCGCGCACCAGCACCTGCTCGCCGCCCGGCGTCGTGAGCGTGACGTGCTCGAAGGCGATGCGCTCCGGGTCCTCCACGATCTCGATGGCCGAGATGCGCGTGCGCGGCGGTTCGAGCCCGTTGGCGAGCGCGTTCAGACGCGCCAGCACCGCCGCGTACGAGGAGATCGTCTGGAACTGCGTCACGATCAGCGAGAACGCCCCCAGGAGCAGCGAGAAGGCCATCGCCGACTGCGTGATCACGCCGAACTCCGCCTCGCCGCGGATGAAGAGCGGCGCCACCACCAGCGCCGGAATGATCTGGATCATGTAGTTGTAGCCGGTCGTGAAGAAGCCGAGGTTGCGGTTGACCGCGATGATCCGCTTCATGTTGTCGACCAGCGCGCCGACGCGGCCCTGCAAGCGGCTCTCGAGCTGCTTCTCGCGCCGATGGACGGCGATGCACTCGGCGTTCTCGCGCACCTCGATGAGCGTCGTGCGAAAGTCGGCCTCGCGGTCGGCCTGCCGGTAGTTCAGGCCGACGAGCCGCCGCCCGAGCCACACCGTGAGCAACGAGCCGACGGCCGCGTAGGCGATGCCGACGAGGAAGAGCTTGGGGCTGATCGACCAGAGGACGCCCGAGAACGCGAGGACCGTGAGCGTTCCGTTCAGGGCCATGAGGAAGAGCGAGAGCGTCATCTGCACGAAGGTGCGCACGTCCTCGGTGATGCGCTGGTCCGGGTTGGTGAGCGAGCCGTTCTCGCTGACGCGGAGGTAGGTGCGGCCGGTGAGGTAGAAGTGCACGAGGCGGCTCGTGAGCCACTGGCGCCAGAGCAGCCCGAAGCGCTCCTCGGCGAAGCGCTCCAGCACCGCGACCGCCGTCGAGGCCGCGAAGACCCCGATGTAGAGGATCGCCTGGAAGGTGAACGCGGCCCGATCGCGCCGCTCGATCGCGGTCATGAAGTCACGGCCGACGTAGCTGTTGACGACGTTCAAGCCGCTGATCGCGAGCAGCAGGAAGAGGAGCGACGTGAAGAGCCCGATCGCCTTCCAGCGGACCTCCGACGTCGCGAACGCGACCACGGTCGCGACGAGCCGCCGCCACGTCTCGCGGGTGAGCTGCGCCTCGTTGGTGGCGGCGTCGGCCATCGTGCGCGCTCCATAGCGCATGCCCGTCGCGACCGCGACCGACGTCGAGGGCATCCCAGACGCGAGAGGCCGTTGCCGATGTCGCCCACGTCCGTACCGGCGCGGGCACGATGGGGGAGCGCCTTCGGGTCCTGCGAGCCTTGCCGCGCGTGGTTCGGGCGGACTTGCGCAGGAGTCGCAGTCGCGCTCTCGGCCGAGATCGGACCCGGCGCCGCTCCCCCATCGTGCCCGCGCTTCTGCCGAGCGCGGCCCTGCCCACACCGCCGCCGCCGTCATCGTCGTGACGCGCGCGGCCGCGGCGCCCGCCATGACGGCAACGCTCTCTCGCAATGGCCTGAAAGCCGGTGAAGCGAGCAGAGCGATGCTTCCACCTCCGTCCAGACCGGGCGGTTCGAACAGGGCGGTCGCCACGGGGTGCGTGCGGTGGGGGACGGCGCCGGGTCCGTCTCGGCCGGGAGCGCGCCACCGGCCCGCAACCGAGACAATATCGACCACGCGCGGCAAGGCCGGAGGACCCGAAGCCGTTCCCCACCGCGCGCACCCCGTCGCAGCGGCGAAACACCTCGAACCGCCCCCGCACACGAGTTGTCATCGCGAGAGTCGTCTCTTATGGTCGCCCGGTTCGGCGCACCGTGACCCTCGACGACTTCACCGATCTCTCGGGCTGGCTCCCCGTCGCGTCCGGGCTCGCGCGGCTCGCCGTGACCCGTGACGCCGGGCCCGGCGGCGCGGCCATGCGCCTCGACTTCGACTTCGGCGACGGCGGCGGCTTCGTGGTCGCGCGCAAGACCCTCGCGGTGACGCTGCCGGAGACCTGGGCCCTCGGCTTCCAGCTGCGCGGCCACGGGCCGCCGAACCGCCTCGAGCTGAAGCTCGCCGACCCGAGCGGGCGGAACGTCTGGTGGTATCGCGTGGAGGCGTTCGCGCTCCCGGACGCGTGGACGCCGATGCGCGTCCGCAGCAGCCAGGTCGAGTTCGCGTGGGGCCCCGCCGGGGGCGGCGCGCTCACCGAGCTCGGCGCGATCGAGATCGCGCTCGCGGCGGGACCGGGCGGACGCGGCAGCCTCTGGATCGCGGATCTCCGCCTCGACGATCTGACGGTCAGGATGCGGCCGCTCGTGCGCGCGTCGAGCGCGCTGCCGGGACACGCCGCCGACGGCCTCTTCGACGCGCCGCCGCCGTCGAGCTGGCGGAGCGCGCGCACGGCCGACCCGCAGTGGATCCAGGTCGACTTCCAAGCCCGGCGCGAATACGGCGGCCTCGTCATCGACTGGGAGCCCGACGGGCGAGCGCGGCGCTTCACGGTCGGGACCTCCGACGACGGGACGACGTGGACCACCGTCCACAGCACGACGCACGCCGACGCCGCGCGCAGCTTCGTCTACATGCCGCACACCTCGGCGCGTCACCTGCGGATCGACCTCGGCGAGAGCGTCGCCGGCGCGGGCTTCGGCATCGCCGCGATCGAGGTGCGGCCGTTCGAGTTCTCGCGCTCGCTCCAGACGTTCTTCAAGAGCGTCGCGGCCGACGCGCCGCGCGGCGGCTATCCGCGCTGGCTCGCCGGCGAGCAGACCTACTGGACGCCGATCGGCGTTCCCGACGGCGAGACCTGCGCCCTCATGAACGAGGAAGGCATGGTGGAGCTCGACCGCGGGACCTGCTCGCTCGAGCCGTTCCTGTTCGTCGACGATCGCCTGCTCACCTGGGCCGACGCGGCGGTGACGCAGGAGCTCGTGGACGATTGCCTGCCGATACCGACGGCGGTCTGGCGCGCGGGCGACGTCGGGCTCCGCACGAGCGCGTGCGCGCTCCGCTCGGACGGCCGCCCCACCCTCTTCCTGCGCTACCGCATCGAGAACGGCGCGGGCGTCGCGCGCCGCATGCGCCTGTTCACCGCAGTCCGTCCGTTCCAGGTGACGCCGCCCTGGCAGGCCTTCGGGGCGCTCGGCGGCGTGCGGGCGATCCACACGCTCGCCGGCGGGAGCGCCGGCGCGTGGATCGACGACGCGCGCGCCGTCGTGCCGCTCGACGGCGCCGCCGGCTTCGGCGCGGCGACCTTCGATCAGGGAAACGTCGTCGACGCGCTCCGCACGGGCACGCTCCCGCCGCGCGACGCCGTCGACGACGCGTTCGGATACGCGTCGGGCGCGCTCGCGTTCGACCTCGCCCTCGGTCCGGGCGCGACGCGCGACGTCTTCCTCGCCGTGCCCTTCGGCAGGTGCGATCCCACCGCCGGCGTACCGACGATCGCGACGACGGGCGCCGACGCGTTCGGGCGCGCGACGGCGCTCTGGCGCGAGAAGCTCGGCGTCGTACGCGTCAGCGTCGCGCCGCGCTGGCGATACTGGGTAGACACCATGCGCACGTGCGTCGCGCACGTGCTCGTCGAGCGCTCGGGATCCGCGTTGCAACCGGGACCGCGGCGCTACACGCGGGCGTGGATCCGCGACGGCGCCATCATGGCGGCGGCGCTCCTGCGCCTCGGCTGCCCCGAGGAGGCGCTCGCGTTCGTCCGCTGGTACGCGGGCTTCCAGGCCGCCGACGGCACCGTGCCCTGCGCCGTCGACGAGAAGGGCGCCGACTGGCTCGTCGAGCACGACAGCCACGGCGAGTTGATCTTCGCGATCGCGGAGTGCTTCCGCTTCACCGGCGACCGTGCGTTCGTCGACGCGCTCTGGCCGGCGGTGCGACGCGCCGCCGAGCATCTCGAGCGCCTGCGCGCGACGCGCCTCGGACCCGCGTACGACGCGCCGGAGAAGCGCGCGTTTCGCGGGCTGCTGCCCGAGTCGGCGAGCCACGAGGGATACCTGGCGCAGCCGGTGCACGCGTACTGGGACGACTTCTGGGCAGTGCGGGCGCTCGCCGACGCGGCCTTTCTCGCCGACGTCCGCGGCGAGCCGGCCGAAGCAGCGCGCTGGCGCCGGCTCCGCGACGACTTCCGCGCGAGCGTCCGCGACTCGCTCGCCGCCACGATCGCGACCCGCGCCATCGCGTACGTGCCCGGCTCGGTCGAGTGGGCCGACTTCGACCCGACCGCGACGTCGAACGCGATCAGTCTGCTCGGCGAGACGCCGCTCATGCCGGCCGCGACCCTCGCCGCGACCTTCGCCGAGTACCTGAAGGGCTTTCGCGGCCGGCGCGACGGCGCCGTCGACTGGTCGAACTACAGCGCGTACGAGGTCCGCATCATCGGGGCCCTGGTCTGCCTCGGCGAGCGCGCGAGCGCGCACGAGCTCGCCGAGTTCCTGCTCGACGATCGCCGGCCGCGCGCCTGGAACCAGTGGCCCGAGATCTCGTGGCGCGATCCGCGCAGCCCCGGCCACATCGGCGACGTGCCGCACGCCTGGATCGGCGCGGAGTACGTCCTCGCGTTTCGCACCATGCTCGCCTACGAGCGTCCCGAGGACGACGCGCTCGTCGTCGCGGCGGGCATCCCGTCGGCCTGGCTCGACGACGGGGACGTGGTCGTCGACGGCCTCGCCACCTACTTCGGCACGCTCGGTTTCACGCTGCGACGGCGCGGCGCCGACGCGCTGGAGCTCTCCCTGCGCGGCGAGCTCGCCGTACCGCCGGGCGGCATCGTGCTCCGGCCGCCGCTCCCGCGCCCGCTCGCGCGCGTCGAGCTCGACGGCGCGCCGTCCGGCGACTTCACGCCCGAGGGCGTCGTCGTCCGCCGCTCTCCCGTCGACGTTCTCCTGGGGTACTGACCTCGACGTGACAGAAGTTTCGCGAGGGAAAACGTGCCAGAGTGCGTCAGCCGTGGTCGAGCGCAGCGCGGCGCAAGCGGAGCATACCGTCATGGTATGTGAGCATTGCGGTGCGCGAGCACGGCCACGGATGGCGTGCTCTGGTGCGAGCGAGAGCGCTGTTCACCGTGAAATTTCTGTCACATCGAGGCTAACCGATGACCGAGCCCGTGCGTCCGCCGTCCGCCCCGACCGTGAGCCTCGCCGACGAAGACGGCGCAATGCGCATCCGCGAGCCCGGTCGGCCTCACGATTCCGTACTGTGTCGCCGGCGCGAGCGAGGCGACGCGCTCATCCGCGCGCGTCACGCGAGTCGCCGGCGGCCTCCACAGGCGACACCGGAGCCGGCGCGATGACCGTCGCGGTACGGATCGCAGCGGCGCTGCTCGCAGCACTGATCGGCGTACTGCGTCCCCCTGCGACGACCGCGGCGTCGCCACCGCCGCCGCTCGGCGCCGACGAGGCGGCCGCGATCGCCATCGAGGCCTACGCGTACGCCTACCCGCTCGTGTTGACGGAGCTCACGCGCCGCGTGCAGACCAACGTCGGCGACGGGGCGCCCGCGACGGCGAAGGGCGCCGCCGTGAACGCGTTCGCGCATCAGCGGACGCTCGTCGACGCGAGCACGACCGAGCCGCTCCGTCCGAACGCCGACGTGCTGGTCTCGACGCTCTGGTACGACGTCTCCGCCGAGCCGCTCGTGATCACGATTCCCGACGCCGGCGGACGCTACTACGCGCTCCCGATGTTCGACGCCTGGATGGAGGTGTTCGCGACGCCGGGACCGCGGACGACCGGCGGCGGCGCGCAGACTTACGCGCTCACCGCGCCCGGATGGTCGGGCATGCTTCCGGCGAACGTCGGCCGCATCACCGCCCCGACCCCGACCGGCTGGATCGCCGCCCGCATCGCGACCCACGGCAGCGCGGACTACGAGGCCGTGCACCGTTTCCAGGACGGGCTCGCGGCCGTGCCGCTCGGCCGTTTCGGCACGAGCGCGCCGGCGCCGCACCCGACCTACGATGCGAGGCGCGACATGCAGCTGCCGGCGGCGCAGATCCTGCGCCTGCCGATCGCACAGTACTTCGGGCTCTTCGCGACGCTCGCCGCCGCCAACCCGCCGCACCCGACCGACTGGTCGGTGCTCCAGCGCGCCGCCCGCATCGGGGCCGTGCCCGGCCGGCCGTTCGCGCTCGAGCGGCTGCCGCCCGACGTGCAGGCCGTCGTGCAGCAAACGCCGCGCACCGCCGGCCAGGCGCTCTTCGATGCGTGGAAGCGCTCCGGCACACGGGTGAACGGCTGGCGGAGCATGCTCACGCCGATGGGCACCTACGGAAGCGACTACCGCCGGCGCCAAGTCGTCGCCTACAGCGCCTTCGGGGCCGAGAGCAGCGACGACACCTACGTCCTCACCGCGATCGTCGACACCGAGGGCCGACCGCTCGAAGGCGGCCACCCCTACACGCTGCACTTCGATGCCATCACGCTGCCGCCGGTGCACGCCTTCTGGTCGGTGACGGCGTACGACGAGCGGCAGCTGCTGGCCCCCGGTACGCGTCCGCGCGTCACCATCGGCAGCCGCGACCCGCTCACGAAGAATTCCGACGGATCGCTCGATCTGCATTTGCAGTCGCAGCCGCCGCCGCCGGAGCAGGCCGCGAATTGGCTGCCGACGCCGGCGGCGGGGCGCTTCTCGCTGACACTCCGGCTGTATTGGCCAGAAACGCCGGCGCTCGACGGCACCTGGCTGCCGCCGGGCGTGACGCGGGTCGGGGCGGAGGCGGCGGACGCTCCCACGTGACCCGGCGCCACTCGCCCGTTCGCGTCCGGCCGCATCGGCCGGCGCGAGCGCTCAGCGTCCGAGACGGCCGAGGTCGACGATCGAGAGCGTGCTGGTGGAGTGCGTCACGAACGCGCGGCGGCCGTCACGGCTCACCACGACCGCACGCGGACTTCCACCGACGGACGCCGTCGCGACGACCGTGTCCGTCGCGGTCGCGATCGCGCTGAGCGTCCCGGCACGAAAGCTCGTCACATAGACCGCCGTCCCGGCCGCATCCATCGCGATCCCGACCGGCTCGGGGTCGACCGCGATGGTGCCGGCGATCGTGAGCGCCTCCAGATCGATCGCGTTGACGTTCGCCTCGCGGCCGTTGGCGACGTAGGCACGCCGCCCGTCGGGCGTGACCACCAGGCCGCTCGGCACGAACGGCAGAGTCATGCGGCGCACGGTCGTGCCGCGCGCGGCGTCGATGACGAGCAGCGTGCCGTCCGTGCACGCGAGACGGCAACCGACGACGAAGAGGAACCGCCCATCGGCCCGCAGCGCGACGTCGGCCGGATGGACGTCGAGGAACACATCGTTCGCGACCTGGTCCGTCGCGGTGTCGATCACGACCAGATGATCGCGCGCGGTGTCGGCGACGTAGACGCGCGCGCCGTCCCGGCTCGCCGTCGCCGCCGGACGCCGCGACGGCCGCCGCCGCGTCCCCATCGGGATGCGCGCGACCTGCCGCGCCCGCGCCGTGTCGACGACCGCCACCGCCTCGCCGCGGAGATCGACGACGTAGGCCCGCCGCGCGTCCGGCGTCACGGCGACGGCGTACGGCTCGCCGTCGACGTCGACCGTCGCCGCGACTCGCGCCGCCGCCGCGTCGACGATCACGAGCTTTCCGCTCGCGACCGATACGTAGGCGCGTCCGTCGGCGCCGGTCGCGACGTCGTTGCCGAAATCGGGAAGCCCGACGCTCGCGACGACCGCACCGGCCGCCGTGGACGCGGCCGCCGCGGCGGCGCGTCCATTCGACGCGCGCCGCGCTGCACCGCACCCCGCGACCCCGATGCCGAGCACGACGACGACCGCGATCCCCGACCGCATGGCGACGCGGTCTGCCAGGAGGACCGCTCCGGCGTCAAGCCAACGCGAGGCGCGCTACGGTCATCGCGGCGTCGGGACCGCACCCGAGGCTCGGCTGGCAGCTCGCGACGTACGCGCGTGCCAAGCGCTCGTCCGAGCTCGCGCTCGCTCCCCGCTCGCTCCCGCTCGTTTCCGGCTTCTCGCTCGCGCTCGACGCGGACGCGGCGGCTCCGGAGTCCGCCCCGCCCGCGGACGCGCACGCCGGCACGGCCGCGGCGGAGCGCTTGCGCGTCTTGTTCCGAACCAAGAGGGCACGGCGCGTGAGGCTCGTGCGGTCGCTCGAACGGCGCCATCCGAGCACGACGCGGCGGAGCGGCTGCCACTCGATGTCGAGCGCCTCGCAGACGTTGACGAACGAGCAGGGCCATTCGCGGTCGTCGGAGCGGATCCAGCGCTCGGCCTCGCGGAGCTCGATCGTCGCGTATCGCGCTGCGGTCGCGAGGCGCCGGCAGCGGACGATCGCGTCCGCGAGGATCGCGAAGAGCAGCCGGCGTTCGGGCTGCGACACCTTTTGGAGCTCGGCAGCGCTGTCGTCGGTCGGGTCGACCTCGGGCAACATCGAAACGGAGACGCCGTCCCAGATCTCTCGGCGGAGTCCATCGTGTGCGGACACTGGCATCGGGCCTTCCTCCCGGGGCTTGGCGATGCATCCGACGTGCCGAGCCTCTCCCCTACGCAACGCGGGGGGGTCGCGGCGCAGCGGCTCCGCACGGCGTGTCGAATCGACACGCCGGAGCGAAACGACACGGTCACAGACCTCACGACCGCTCGCTTGACCGCGCCGACGCTTCGGCCTATCGCGGCCCGATCCTCGCACGGAGATTCGCCGTGAGACTCGCGCGCAAGATCACGATCGCCATCGCCGCCGCCATCATCGCGGTCATGACCGCCCACGCGTACTTCCTGCTCCACCGCCAGATCGTGCTCTTCGACGCCGACCTGGCCCGCAGCCTCCGTCTCAAGCAGGCGCTGCGCGCGAGCATCGCCGGCGTCTGGCAGGCCTACGGCGTCGACGCGGCGCAGGATCTCGTCGAGCACACGATCACCGATGCCGTCGACGGCGTGCGCGTTCGGTGGACCTGGCTCGACGCGCCGCCCGGCGATCCGCGCCACCTCGACCTCGCGGCCGACGACCTGGCGCGCCTGCGCGCCGGGGAGCGTGTGATCGTGCTCCAGCGCGACGGCGACGAGCCGACCGCGCGCTACACCTACGTCCCGGAGACGATCCCCGGCGCCCGCCCGGCCGTGCTCGAGTTCGTCGAGTCGATCCGCGAGCAATACGCGTTCGTCCAGGCGAGCCGCTGGCAAATCCTGCTCGCGACCGCCGGCATCCTGATCGCGTGCACCGCGGCCGTGTACGCGCTCGGGGTGTGGTTCGTCGGCCGGCCGGTGCAACGGTTGCGCGATCGGCTGCGCGCCATCGCCGCGGGCGATCTCGACTCACCCCTCGGCCTCACCCAGAACGACGAGATCGGCGACCTCGCCTCCGAGATCGACGGCATGTGCCGCAGCCTCGCCGAGGCGCGCCGCGCCCTCGCCGCGGAGACCGAGGCTCGCATCGAGGCGCTCGAACAGCTCCGCCACACCGATCGCCTGACGACGATCGGCCAGCTCGCGGCGGGCGTCGCCCACGAGCTCGGCACCCCGCTCTCCGTGATCAGCGGCCGGGCCGAGATGATCGTCGCCGGCGAGGCGACGGGCGAGCGTGCCGAGGCGAGCGCGCACGTGATCGTCGACCAGGCCGCCCACATGACGGAGATGATCCGCCGCCTGCTCGACTTCTCGCGTCAGCGCGGGCCGCGCTTCGGGCTCACCAGCGTTCGAACGCTGTGCGCGCGCACGATCGACACGCTGGCGCCGGTCGCCCGCCGCCGTCGCATCGAGCTCGCCGCCGACCTCGGCGACGACGCGCTCTGGGTCACGGCGGACGAGCACCAGATCGAGCAGGCGCTCGTGAACCTCGTCGTCAACGCCATGCAGGCGACGAGCGACGGCGGACGCATCGAGGTGACGAGCCGGCGCCGCCGGACGCGTCCGCCGGGCAACGGCGGGCCGGACGGCGAGTTCGTGTGCGTCACCGTCACCGACCACGGCACCGGCATTCCTCCCGACCATCTGACGCGCGTCTTCGAGCCGTTCTTCACGACCAAGGATCCCGGCGAGGGCACCGGTCTCGGGCTCGCGGTCGCACACGGCATCATCCGCGACCACGGGGGGTGGATGGAGGTCGACAGCCGGCCCGAACGAGGCAGCCGCTTCTCTTTCTACGTCCCGGCGACCGCGGCGGCGCAGACGCCCCCGAATCGCGCCGCATGACCGCCCGACGCGATGCCGAGTCGACGCCGCAGGTGCTCGTCGTCGACGACGTGCAGAGCATGTGCGAGATGCTCGCCGAGCGCCTGCCGCCGCTCGGCTTCGCGGTGACGTGGCGCACCTCGGGCGCCGACGCGCTCGCCGCGCTCGAGGAGCGCGCGTTCGACGCGGTCGTCACCGACATCAACATGCGCGAAATGGACGGCCTCGAGCTCTGCAGCCGCATCATCGCCGCGCATCCCGAGGTGCCCGTCGTCGTGATCACCGCGTTCGGCAACCTCGACGCGGCGATCGCCGCGATGCGCGCCGGCGCGTACGACTTCCTCACCAAGCCGTTCGACATCAAGGTGCTCGCCCTTTCCCTGCAACGCGCCGTCGATCACCGGCGACTCCGTGCCGAGGTGAAGCGCCTGCGCGAGCGCGTCGGCGCGATCGGACGCGTCGGCGATCTGCTCGGCACGAGCGCCGCGATGCAGGAGGTGTACTCGCTGATCGCGCGGGTCGCGGACACGGACAGCTCGGTGCTCGTCACCGGCGAGACCGGCACCGGGAAGGAGCTGGTCGCGCGCGCGCTCCACGATCGCAGCCGGCGCCGGAGCGGGCCGTTCGTGGCCGTCAACTGCGCCGCCGTCCCCGACACGCTCCTCGAAAGCGAGCTCTTCGGCCACGCCCGCGGCGCCTTCACCGACGCCCGCGCCGCGCGCACCGGCCTGTTCGTACAGGCGAACGGCGGCACGCTCTTCCTCGACGAGATCGGCGAGCTGCCGATCGCGCTCCAGCCGAAGCTCCTGCGCGTGCTGCAAGAGCGGAAGATCCGCCCGGTCGGCGGCGATGCCGAGGCGCCGTTCGACGTCCGCCTCGTCACCGCAACCAACCGCGACCTCGACGGCGCCGTCGAGGACAAGCGCTTTCGCGAGGACCTCTACTTTCGCATCAACGTGATCACGATTCCGTTGCCGCCGCTCCGCGCGCGCGGCGGCGACGTGCTGCTCCTCGCCCAGCACTTCCTCGAGCGTGCCGCCGCAAATGCCGGACGCGGGCTCACCGGCATCGCCCCGGAAGCGGCCCGCGTGCTGCTCGCCTACCCCTGGCCCGGCAACGTCCGCGAGCTGCACAACTGCATCGAGCGCGCCGTCGCCCTCGCCCGCTACGACCAGGTCACGGTCGCCGATCTGCCCGAGCGCATCCAGCAGCATCGCCCGTCGCACGTCGTCGTCGCCTCCGACGACCCCTCGGAGCTGGTGTCGCTCGAGGAGATCGAGCGCCGCTACATCCTCCGCGTCATGGAAGCCGTCGCCGGCAACAAAACCCTGGCGGCGCAGATCCTGAAGATGGGGAGAAAGACGCTGTACCGGAAGCTCGAGCGCTACGGCGCGGGGTGAGCGCCGCGATTCGACGCGAACCCCAAGCCTGAAACCGCAACTCTTTCCTCCCTTCACCCTGGTCAGCAGAGCCCGCGGGCAGCGCTGCCTCGAGCGACGGACGTGTCGTTCCGATCCAGTGGGTCGAAACGACACGCGCCATCGGAAGTGACCGCGTTGCATTTCCGCCACGCACAGCTCGGCATGCGCCCTGCACTACCACCGCTCCATGGTGCTCACCTTCTTGTTCATTGCGACCGGGACCGTCGGAGCGGCCGTGCTGATCTTCGAGATCGGCTCGGTCGTGCGCCGGCGGCGGGCCGAGCGCCGCTGGCGGGACGAACGCGATGCGCACCGCGACTGACCCCCTTCCCGGCGGCAGCGAGCTCGAGCGGCGTGCGTACGCCGACCTGCCGCACAGCGCGTGCGCCTTCCCGCAGTGGATCCGGATGCGCCTCTTCGAGCACTGGTCCGGCGCTCGCTTCTGGAGCGAGCTCGACCGCGACGACTTCGGCATCCTGTGCCGCCCGATCCACCCGAATCGGACCCTCGTCGACGACGTCGTCGCGCTGCTCGTGACCGGAGGCGAGAACCTGACCATCCTCACCTGGGCGATCGAGACCGACCGGCCCCTCGACGACGTGGTCGCGATCCTGACGCTGCTCGACGTCAACGCTCGCCGCCTCGCGCGCTTTGCCTGGTTGCCGGCCACGCCCCGCTCGTCGCCCCCATTCCTCCGACTCGTGTCCGCCTGCTGAGACGCGACGGTGCGCGCCCGCGCCGGCACCGTCGGCGCGGCTACGGCTGCGTCGGGGCGGTGACGGGCAAGGTCGAGGCCGTGAGCGGGGGCGCCGGTGCGTTCGCCGCGTCGAGGTGCAGGAGAAGGATCCGCCGCACCTCGGCGATCGTCGCCGGATTCGACTGACACGAGTGCGGCGACTTGACGACGATCTCCGACTCGCAGTCGGTACGGTGCGCGCTCGCGTAGCGCACGACGCCGTCGGTCCCGTCGTCGTACGGCGGAGCGCCCTTGACGGCGACGATCGAGTTGCAGGCGATCCCGGGCACGACCGGCATCGGCCCGAGCGCCCGCATGAACGGGTGATTCGGCGTCATGTCGTCAACGGCGCTCGGCACGCGCCAGTTGGCGAAGTCGGGGGTGCCCTGTGCGATCTCGGCGCCGGCGTCGAGGATCTTGCTCGGCATCGTGATGAGCCGCGCCGCCTGGTGCGCGATCCAGTTGCCCGCGGCGTAGCTCCCCCGATGCGGCGTCGCGATGAACACGACGCGCTTCACGAACGGCAACGGCTTCGAACGCCAGTCGGCGCAGGAGCTCGCGGGTCTTGGTGCTGATCAGCATGTCGTCGAGCCTGGCAAGCGCGTCCGCCCCGACGCCTCACCGACGTGGTCGCCGCGTCCCTCCGCCGCTCGCGCCGCGGCTGAAGGGATCGACGAACCACGTGCGCAGCACCGTCGGCGCGATCGACGACAACGGGTTCACCCGCACCGTCGGATCGGCCGTCGACCCGCTCACCGCGTAGTCGATGCCGAACACACCGTCGCCTTTGGCGCCGCCGAGCAACCGTCCGAGCAGCGGCACGTTCCCGAGCGCGCTGCTCAACGCGTACGCCGGAATCACGGCGCCGTGAACGTCGCAGCGGCCGGCTCGCTGGTCGATGACGCCGTCGGCCGTGAGCCCGACGGCGCCGACGGCGCGCACGTCGTGGAGCTCGAGGCGTCCGCCGTCCCATCGGAACGGAAACCGCGCCTCGCTCATCGGCATGCCCTCGCCCTGCACCAGCGCCGCGATGCCGCCGAGCGAGCCGATGCCGAGGATTTTCGCGAGCACCGGCGCCTGCACGACCTTGAAGTTCCGCACCAGAAGGGTGCCCTCGAGAAACGCGAGCGGGCCGCGCGCGTCGGTGGTCGCGTCGAGCACGAGCGAGCCGCCGGCGAATTGCTTGAGCCCCGCGACGGCTCGCAAGAGCCGTCCGGCCTCGTCCGACGTGACGGCGAGCTGGCGCGACTCGGCACCCGCCGAGAGCACGGCGTGCACGGCGCCGCCCGGAACGAGCGTGGCGTGCACGTCGAACGCGTCGAGCCGGCCGTCCCTGCCCCGCACCGAGCCGCGCACGTCGCGGAGGTCGAGATCGCGTGCCGTGCGGACGCGGCCGAGCGCGAGCGACAGGCTCAGGCCGCCCGTCCAGGCCGACCCGGGCTCGGAGCCGAGCGGCTTCCCGGCGAGAAGCTTCTCGAGATCGAGGCGCGCTCCGCTCACCGCCACGTCATAGTCACCCGCGGCGCTCCGCCGGACCGTCGCCGCGACGTCGCTGCCGTCGAGCCGGAGCCGGTCGACGACGAGCGTCGTGAGGCTCTCCCCCTGGAGCTCGGCGCTGCCGCGCGCGAGCAGTCCGTCGGCATCGAGGGCGAGCGTGGCGCGACGCGCTGCGCGCGACGACCCCGGCGCGACCGTCAGCGCGACCGTCACCGGCCCGGGCAGCATCGGCACGCCGGTCACGCCCGTCGTGCCGCGCACGTCGATCGTCGCGCCGTCGACCCGCACGTCGAGCCGACCGTCGCGGATGCCGACGCCGGCGGCGAGCGCCGGGAGGCTCGCGTCGGAGAGCGCCGCGGTCGCCTGCAGGCGCACGTCCGCGGGAGCGACCGTCGACGCGATGGGCAGACGCAGATCCGCGTGCACGCGGCTCGTTCCCCCGACGTTCGTCCGCACGATGCCGAGCGGCGGCGTGAACGCGATCGGCGGCTTCTCGACCAGCGCCAATACGTCGGCGGTGGCGCCGCTCACGTCCGCGGCGATGGTCGCCTGCGGCGGATCGACCGTGAGGTCCATCGCGAGCGTGCCGCCGTCGACGTGGCAGGCCCCGACCTCGCCGCTGCGGACGTCGACCGTGAGGCGCTCCGCGGTGAGCCGCGCCGAGCCCGTCGCAGCCCGGATCGCATCGAGCGGCGCCAAATAGTCGGCCTCGACGCCCGCGAAGTCGCAGGCGACGTCGAGCGCGCCGGGCGCCGCGTCCGCGCCCGGGCGGCGCTCGGGAAGCGGCGTATCGCCGCTCCCGTCGGCGCCCGCGACGAACGGCGCGCCGAGCCGGATCCGGCAGTGCCGCAGCGAGCCGGCGCGGAGATTGGCGGCGAGCCAGCGTCGTACGGCGGGTGCGAGCTCGGGCGGCCAGAGCGCCGTGAGGGTCGCGAGAGCGAGGACGTCCACGGTACCGTCGAGCGCGAGCGTCGGCGCCGCGCGGAGGAGCACGCGCGCGCGCGCATCGATCTGGGACGCGCCGACGACGGCCGCGAGCCGGGTGAGCTCCAAGGTCTCGTCATCGGGCCGGTACGTGCCCGTCGCTTCCATCCGGACGAGCGCGAGCGGACCATCGGGCTCGGTGGCAGGCGTGAGCGACCCGCCCGCACCCGTCACCCGGATGCGCGCCTCCCGTACGCCGCCCTCCGGTGCGCCCACCACGACGAGCTCGGCACGGATCGGGAGATGCACGCGCCCGCGGACCGGCGGCACGGCGCTTTCGACGTCGAGGAGCGCCGCAACCGACGCGACCAGTCCGTCGGCGGACGGCGAGACCACGACGTCGGCGTCCGACACCACGACGCTTCCCCCCGAACGTCGGTCGTCGATGCTCACGCGGCAGCGCGTGAACGCGATCCGCGGCAGCCGGAGCGGCGACTGCGTCTCGCTCCCACTCGTGCCGAGCCCGGCGAGCGCGAGCCCCACACCCGCGGCGCCCGTGCCGAGCGTCCAGGCGCCGTCGACCGTCCGCGTGAGCGGCACGGAGGTATCCTCGACGTCGAGGCGCGCGATGACGAGTCGGCCGCGCACGAGCGCACCGAGGCTCGGCCGGACATGGAGGCGCGGAACGGACAGGATCGGCGTTCCGTCGCGGGCGGTGAGCCGCACGTCCGCGACCTCCAACGCGACGGCGCGGCCGAAGCGGACGAGCGTCGTCGCGCCGACCTCGACGCCGAGACCCGGCGCGATCCCCGCGATCGCCGCCGCGATCGGCCGGTCGAGGAACGCGAGCCGAATCGGCCCCGCCGCAAGCCGCCACAGGAGCCCGCCGGCCAGCAGCACCGCACCCGTCACGACGACGAGGAGGGCACGAGACACCCAGACGCGAACGGACCGGCGTGGCACGCGCCTACATAGACTGGATCGGCGATGACCGGGAGTGCCCGACGCCCATGCCGTGGGGCAGACACGCGGCGCCTCTCAGAGGAGCGCGTCGAGACGTTCTTGGAGGATCGTGCGGTCGCCGCGCGCGGCGCGACGGAAGCCGCGCGGGGACACCCCCGCCGCGCGCCGAAACGTGCGGACGAAATTCGAGAGATCGCCGAAGCCGACGTCATAGGCGACGTCGGTGATCGGACGCTCCTCGTCGGCGAGAAGGCGCGCGGCGTGCCGGAGACGCGAGCGGACGAGATATTGGTGCGGCGTCACCCCGAGCACGCGCGCGAACAGGCGCAGGAAGTGGAAGGCGCTGAGACCCGCGGCGCCCGCGATCCGCTCGAGGTCGAGCGGCTCGGCCGAGCGCGCCTCGATCCAGAGCGCGGCATCGACCGCGCGGCGGCGGTCGCGTCCGCCGACGTCGGAAGGACGCCGGGCGCGCGCCGTCATGATCTCGACGAACCGAGCCGCGAGGAGCAGCCCGGCCTCGTCGATCCCGAGATCGCTCGCCCCGATGGCGACCGCCTGCGCGAGCTCGCCGAGGACCATCAGCTCCGCGCACGGCGGCACGCTGCCGGCCCGCCAGCGCTCGGGCGCGCCGCCGAGGCTCTCGATCAGCGCGGGCGCGAGCTGGAACCAGAGGCACTCGTCGCCGACGACGTGCTCGTGCGTACAGACGTACTCTGCGCCGGGATGCCCGACCAGGACCGAGCCGGCGACGAGCTCATGGGTCGCGCCGGCCGCATGGTAGCCGAAGCTTCCGGCGCGGACGTACGCGAGATCGAACCCGCCGTGGCGCTCGACGAAGGGGGCGACGTCGCGCGCGGCGTCGCAGCGGTAGTCGATCACGGTGAGCGTGTCGCTCTGCCAAAGCGGGATGGCGGGCACGACCTCTCCCTGTACCCACGCCGCGGGGATCGCCGCAAGCAGGTTGCTGAAAAAGGCCGATCTGCGTCGTTGCTCGGTCGCTCACTTGTGCGGCGTAGCTCCGCTACGCCTCCGCGTTCGCTTCCTCGCGCCTCGCATCTCGACCTTTTTGAGCAACCTGCCGGGGGTGCCACGTGCGCGTGGTGTGGGCGGTCGCTTCGCTCCGCCCATCTTTGCTCTTGGTCAGAAGCCTCTGTTTGATCGCCGGCGCGAGCGAAGCGCCATTGCGCGACCCCGTAAGTCGTCGCACCGGCAGCACGTCGGGTCGGCCGAGACGGAAGATGAGCAGCATCTCGGCGGTCCAGCGTCCGATCCCGCGCACCGCGACCAACCGCTCGACGATCGCCGCGTCGTCCATTGCGCGCGCTTCGGCGAGCGTCGGGATCTCACCGGCCCGCTCGCGGCGCGCCAGGTCCTTCAGCGCCGCGACCTTCGCCGCCGAGAGGCCCGCACCGCGCAGCCGCCCCACGGCGACGCGATGCACGTGCTCGGCCGTCGGTCCGTGCGGGGCGCGCGGGAAGAGCGCGCAAACGCGGCCGTAGATCGTGGCCGCGGCCTTGCCGCTCAACTGCTGATGCACGATCGCCTCGACGAGCGCGCCGAAGACGCTCGGCGTCTTCTTGAGCACCAGCACGTTCGCCGCGCCGGCGGCGTCGACGACGCATCCGAGCTGCGGGTCGACCGACCGGAGATGGGCGACCGCGGTCGGCCAGTCGAAGCCGAGTCCCGCGTTGCCGTCGAACAGGCACGGCTCCGGCGCGGCCGGCGTGGCGGCGCCTTCGAGCCTGAGCATCCGGAGCTTGGTCGCGACGCCGCCGTCGGCGCTGAAGCCGCCGCTCTTGTTGCCGGCCGCGACCACGCGATGACACGGCACGACGATCGGGAACGGGTTCTGGCCGAGCGCTCGGCCGACGGCGCGCGCGGCACCGGGGGCGCCGATGCGGGCGGCGATCTCGCCATAGGTGAGGGTCCGACCCGGCGCGATCGCCCGCGCCGCCGCGTACACCCGCCGGTGGAAATCCGGCACGCCCTCCAGGTCGAGGGCCACCGTCGAGAGATCGACCGCGGCACCGGCGAGGAGCGTCGCGATCGCGCGCGTGATCTCGGCGATCGCCGCGGGCGGCGCCGCTTCACGTGCGTCCGGAAAGCGCCGTTGCACGCGCGCCCGCGTGGCGCGCACGTCCGCCTCGGGAAGCTGGAGCCCGACGATCCCGCGCGCGCCCCAGACGACGCCGCAGCGACCGATCGGCGTGTCGAAGAGCACGAAGCCGGACCCGGTCATGACGGCGATCCTCCCACCGTGCCGCCGTTCCGCGCTTGGAGAATCTTGCGATCGCGACCGGCGACGAGCAGCGCCACGACGGTGAGCGCGACGCACGCCCAGGCGAACGCGTCGCCGATCCGCGCATAGACGGTCCGGTCGCGGCGCGGGACGACGTCGGCGCGGACCACGCCGTGGGTGTCGAAGGCGAGCGCGTCGACGACGCGGCCCGCGGGGTCGATCATGGCCGACGGGCCCGACGTCGACGCGCGCACGAGCCAGCGCCGCACCTCGACCGCGCGCAGGCGGACCATCGCGAGCGCGATCTCGGCATATTGCCGCCGGCCGACCCACGAGTCGTTGGTGAGCGTCACGAGCCATTCGGCGCCGCGTCGCACGCGATCGATCGCCTCGGCGCCGAGCATCGCCTCGTTGCAGATCATCATGCCGGCCGCCCCGACCGGCGTCGCGAATGGTGCCTGCAGCGCGCCGGGCGTGAACTCGCGTACCTTGCCGAACTTGCGGCGGAGGAGCGTCATGCCCGCGAGCGGGAAGTACTCGGCGAACGGCACCAGCCGACCCTTCTCGTAGACGAGTGACGTCGTACCGGTGGGGGTGACGAGAAACGCCGCGTTCCGGAACTCCTCGCGACCGTCGTGCGCGAGGACGCGCGGCCCGCCCGTCAGCAGCGTGATCCGCGCCTCGCCGGCGAGCTGCGCGAGATACGCGGCGTAGGTCGGCTCGCGCTCGAGGAAGAACGTGAGCGCGCTTTCGGGCCAGACCACGAGCGCGGCGCCGCGCGCTTTCACCGCCGCGAGCGTGAGATCGGTATAGGCGGCGAGGTTCGCGCCGTAGAACTCCGATTTCCACTGCGTCCCGAGATCGAGGTTCCCCTGCACGGCCACGACCGGGCGGGCATCCTCCCGCGGCCGCGCCGCTTCCGCACGCAAACGGACGTCGCCGTAGGCGAGCGTCCCGACCAGGAGGAGCGCCGCGAGCGCGACCCCGCGCGCCGCCGCCCGTCGCTCCGCCGGCGGCCGCGCGCGCGCCGTCCACCAGCCGGCGAGCGCCGCGTTCACGCTCGCGACGACGAAGCCGACGCCGGCGACGCCGGCGAGATCGGCGATCTGCACGACGACCGGCACGGCGGTCTCGGCGTAGCCGAGCGACGCCCACGGATTGCCGAACGGGACGACCACGCGCGCCACCTCCGCCGCGACCCAGGCGGCACCGAGCACGAGCGGCGTCGGCGCCCCGAGGCCCGCCGTGCCGAGTCGGCGCGCGACGAGGGCGAAGCCGGCGTACTGCCAGGCCGCCTGCCAGAGCGCACAGCCGAGGAACATGAGCGCGCCGACCGCGATCGACTGCTGGTAGTAGCTCACGACCGCGGCGGGCATCCACGTCCCGACCGCGTAGGACGCGACGACGCCGAGCCAGAGCCCGAGGCCGGCGGCGCGCCGCGCGCCGCCGGCGCTGACCGCGACGAGAAACGGCACCAGCGCCACCCATGCGAGCGGCCACCAGCCGAGCGGGGGGAACGCGAGGCCGTAGAGCACGCCTGAGAGCGTCGTCAGCGCGAGCGCGGCACGAAGGCGCATGGGGCGAAGCGTGTACCACGGTGCGCGGCGGCCGGCATGTCGCGGCCCGCACGGCCGGCCGCGCGCGTGCCACCCGCGGGTGCCGGGAACGCGCGCACGGCTTGCCGGGCCGCGGCCTTTGCGGTTAATCGTCGACGACCGTGACGCTCCGCTCCCTCGCTTCGCGGGCGCTCGCGACGGTCCTGCGCGAGCCCATCGACGTCGTTCCGGTGATCGCGATCTTCGCCGTCACCGGGCTGCAGCTCGCGATCTTCGCCTGCCTCAGCCAGCCGCGGCACGTCGCCCTCGCGGTCGCGCTGCTGTTCCCGCTGCAACTGAACTTCGCCGGGATGTGCCACAACCACCACCACCGCAACACCTTTCGGCATCGGCTCGCCAACCGCGTCTTCGAGGTGGCGATGTTCTTCCAGCTCGGCATGCTGCCGTACGGCTACACGCTGCACCACAACATCGGGCACCACCGCCACTACCTCGATCAGTCACGCGACTCGAATCGCTGGCGGCGCCTCGACGGGACCGTCATGGGCCCGTGGGAGTTCGCGACCCGCCTCTGCCTCGCGATGTACCCGACCGTCTGGCGGATCGGCCGGCGCCACCCCGGCGTGTTCCGGAAGTTCCGCCGCATGGCCCTCGCGTGCGCGGCATTGCTGGCGGCGGCACTCGCGATCCACCCGCTGAACGCGCTCTTGGTGTTCGTGCTGCCGTTGCCCGTCGCGTTGCTCTTGCAGGCGCAAGCGACCTACCATCAGCACGCGGGGCTCACGGCCCGCGATCCGCTGCGCGCGTCGCGTTCGGTCGTCGCCCGCGGCTACAACCTGCGGACGTTGAACCTCGGCTACCACACCGCGCACCACCTGCGCCCGGGCCTGCACTGGTCGAAGCTGCCGGCCTTCCACGCCACGATCGCCGCCGCCATCCCGCCGGAGCTCGTCGACTGAGCACGGCGCGCCACGGGCTCGAGACGCTGCGCGCCGCGCTCGGCATGCTCGGCGCGCGCATCGTGCTCGCGTTGCCCGACGGCGCGACGCTCGCCACGACCGCAGACCCGCCGGCGGCACGCGTCGTACTCCGCGACGACGCCGCCGTCGCGGCCGTC
Source organism: uncultured delta proteobacterium (assembly GCA_963774015.1). Taxonomy (GTDB): domain Bacteria; phylum Desulfobacterota; class Binatia; order UTPRO1; family UTPRO1; genus UTPRO1. The sequence goes on along the minus strand of CAVZDH010000007.1, from coordinate 232,442 downwards.
GCGCGCCGCGATCATCTCGCGATCGCCGAGGCGTTTCTCGCCGAGCGCATCGACGTCGAAGGCGATCCCTACGAGGTCATGAAGGTGACCGACCTCGTCGACCTCGAGCCGAGCCGCCTCGCACGTCTGTGGTGGAGGCTGCGCCTCCGCCTGCCGAATCGCACGGCCTACAACGCCGCCGCGGTCGCCTTCCACTACGATCGGCCGCCCGAGCTCTTCCTGCCCTGGTTCGAGCGCTGGCGCTCGTACTCGCACGGCTTCTACGCCGGGCCGGACGACGATCCGAGCGCCGCCCAGGCGCGGAAGATGCAGCACGCCATCGACCGGCTCGGGCTCGCGCCCGGCATGCGCGTGCTCGACATGGGCGCCGGCTGGGGATGCTTCGTCGAGTACGCCGGACGCCAGGGCATCCGCGTGGAAGGCATCACGATCTCGCGCGCCCAGCACGCCTTCGTGACCGAGCTGATCGCGCGCGAGCGCCTGCCGTGCACGATCGCGCTCCTCGACTTCCTGGAGCTCCGCCCGGCCGCCCCCTACGACGCCGCCGTGTTCATGGGCACGCTCGAGCACGTCCCCGACTATCGTCGCGTCGCGCGTTTCCTCGCGCGCCACCTGACGGCCGAAGGACGCGTGTACGCCGACTTCTGCGCCCAGCGCACGAGCTTCCAGGTCGGGGCGTTCCTGCGGAAATACCTCTGGCCCGGACCCGTGGCCTACGTCGATCTCGGGGCGCTCGTCGACGCCCTGACCCACGCCGGGCTCGTGATCCACGAGATCGGCGACGACACGCCGAGCTACGCGTACACCGTCCGCGACTGGGCGCGCGGCCTCGAGGCGCATCGCACCGCCCTCGCCGCCCGCTTCGGCGAGCCCGCCGTCCGCGCCTTCCTCCTCTTCTTTTGGGCGTCGTACCACTTCCTCACGACCGGCAGGACGCAGGCGTACCACCTCGTCGCGGGCCGGCGCCCCCGCCCGCCCGACCGCGACACGACGGGTCAGGCTACGACCGCAACGACGGAATGAGCGCCGGCGTCGGCGCCCGGTAGCGCGCGTACTCCTCGCCGAGCCCCGCGATCATCGTCCGCTTCTCGACGGAACGGGCTACGGCACGTGCGGGACGTCCGCCGGCCGGATCGGCACGTCGAGGTCGTGATGCTTGCCTGTCGCCCAGAAGGCGAGACCGGCGACGATGAGCCCGAGTGACGTCGCGGTCGTCTCGTTCCAGAACATGCACACCGGCCCGCACGTCGGCACGGAGAGCGACATGATGCCCGGCGGCAGCATCATCAGAAAGCCGATGAGCGGCCCGCGGACGTACCAGCGCCGCGGCACGCAGGTGAAGCCCACCATGACGCCGACCAAGAGGCGCGCGGTGTACCAGCTCCAGACCGAGATCGATCCCCGGATGTAGAAGAGGTTGAACTTCTCCGGGATCGGCCCGTGGAGGAACTTCGGAATCCATCCGAGCACGAACCCGATGAGCGCGCAGACGACGGGGTACGGCAGTCGCATCGTCCGCGTCTATCTCGGAGCGCTCCGGGCCCGCAACCCTGGAGCGCGACGCCCGCCACGCGCGTAGACACCACGAGCGGCACCCCAAATTGACCATCCAGGATCGATCGCGGTACAGAATCGCGCTCCCATGCGCGATCTGACGAAGTCGATGCGATGATGCGGAGCCTCGTCGTCAGCGGACCGGCTGTCGCGACGCTCGTCCTGGTGCTTGCGGGAGCTGCCGCTTTCTTGCTCGCGGCGCGGACCGAATCTCAGGAGCCTCCGAGCGGGAGCTCACGAGAAGCCCCGCCTGCAGCTCGGCCGCTCGGAGTCTCCGCGCTCGGACGCCTCGAGCCCGAGGACGGCGTCCGCCACGTCGCCGGACCGTCGCTGCCGTCGGTCGTGGTGCGCGATCTCCTCGTCGACCGCGGCGATCGCGTCACCAAAGGCCAACTCCTCGCGGTCCTCGACACCGCGGACGTGCAAGCCGCGATGGTGAAGGAAAAGGAAGCCGATCTCGCGAACGCGCGACGCGAGTACGAGCGCAGCCTTGCGCTCAGCCGGAGCCAGGTCGAGAGCGACTCGAGGCGCGACGAGTGGCGCACCAAGGTCGCCGTGCTCGAGGCCCAGCGCGACCACGCCGAGGCCGAGCGCAAGCTGACCGAGGTGCGCGCACCGATCGACGGCCAGGTCCTCGACGTGCACGCGCGCGCCGGCGAGCGCGTCGGCGCCGACGGCATCCTCGACCTCGGCGCGACGCAAGCGATGTTCGCGATCGCCGAGGTCTACGAGACCGACATCGCGCGCGTCGCGGTCGGCCAGCGCGCGGAGGTGTCGAGCCCGGTCCTCGCGGCCCCGATCGGCGGCGTCGTCGAGCGCATCCGGCCGATGATCCAGAAGCAGGATGCGCTCGGCACCGACCCGGCCGCCCGCAAGGACGCGCGCGTCGTCGAGGTGGAGATCCGCCTCGACCAGAGCGCCGCGGTCGAGGGGCTGACCTACGTCCAGGTCGAGGTCCTGATCCTGCCGACGAGCCGCTCCTAACATGCGCCTCGTCCATCCCATTCCGCTGGGATGGCTCCAGCTCTGGCATCGCAAGGTCCGCTTCCTGGTGGCGCTCGCGGGCATCGCCTTCGCCGTCATGCTGATCCTGATGCAGCTCGGGTTTCGCGCCTCGCTCTTCGACAGCGCGGTTCGCTATCATCATCGGCTGCGCTACGACGTCGTCATCGTCTCGCGCGACACCGTGTACATTCCGAACCCGGAGTCGTTCTCCGATCGACGCCTCTACCAAGCGCTCGCGGTCGAGGGCGTGCGATCGGTGAGTCCGGTCTACGCCGACCCCGCAAATTTCAAGAATCCCTATACGCTCGAGATCCAGCGCATCTTCGTCATGGGCGTGGACCCCGCGGACGACGTCCTCGATGCTCCCGGCATCGCGGAGGGTCGGGCGAAGATCCGCCTTCAGGACGTCGTCCTCTTCGATGCCGCGTCACGCCCGGAGTTCGGGGCCGTCGTGGAGCACGTGCGCAAGGGCGAGACCGTCACGACCGAGATCAACGATCGCCAGATTCGAGTGGCGGGCCTCTTCGAGCTGGGGCCATCGTTCGGCATCGACGCGAGCGTCTTCACCAGCAGCGCCAACTTCCTTCGCCTCTTCCCCGCCCGACCGCGCCATCAGATCGACTACGGCCTCGTGCGCCTCGTCGCGGGCGCCGACACGCTCGCCGTCCGCGATCGCTTGCGAGCCCTCCTGCCCCAGGACGTGCGCGTGCTCACGCAGGACGAATTCGTCGCGAGCGAGCTCGCCTACTGGAAATCCGCGACCCCGATCGGCTTCGTCTTCAGCTTCGGGGCGATCATCGGCTTCATCGTCGGCACGGTGATCGTGTACCAGATCCTCTTCTCCGACGTCTCCGATCACCTTGCGGAATACGCGACGCTGCGCGCGATCGGTTACTCCAACGCCTACGTCTCGAGCGTCGTCATCCAGCAGGCGCTGGTCCTCGCCATCCTCGGCTTCGGGCTCGGCACGCTCGCCACGCTTCGGCTCTACGCCGTCGCGCGCGACGCGACCAAGCTGCCGATGGAGCTCACCGTCGCGCGCGCCGGCGCGGTGCTCGCGGCGACGATCGTCATGTGTGCGATCTCGGGCTTCCTGGCGCTCCGCCGCGTCCGTACGCTCGACCCCGCCGAGGTGTTCTGAGTGCCCGCGCCCGTCGCCGTCCGCAACCTGAATCACAGCTACGGGTCCGGGAGCCTGAAGAAGCAGATCCTCTTCGACGTCACGACCGAGATCCGCGAGGGCGAGATCGTCATCGTGACGGGCCCGTCCGGCGGCGGCAAGACCACCTTGCTGACGCTCGTCGGCGCGCTCCGCGCGGCGCAGGACGGCTCGCTCATGGTGCTCGGGCAGGAGCTCCGCGGCGCCCGCAAGTCGGCGCTCGAAACGGTGCGGAGGCAGATCGGCTTCATCTTCCAGGCCCACAACCTCATCGAGGCGCTCTCCGCCCAGCGCAACGTCGAGATGGCGCTCTACATGCACGCGAACGAGAGCCGCCGCACGGTACGCGACCGCGCGCGCGCGATGCTCGAGGCGGTCGGGCTCGGCGAGCGGCTGCACCAGCACCCGAGCCGGCTCTCGGGCGGGCAACGGCAGCGCGTCGCCGTCGCACGCGCGCTCGTGACCCGGCCGCGCATCGTGCTCGCCGACGAGCCGACGGCCGCCCTCGACAAGCAATCCGGCCGCGAGGTGATCGACCTCATGCGCGGCCTCGCGCGCGACGCGGGCACCACGATCATGCTCGTCACCCACGACAACCGCATCCTCGACGTCGCCGACCGCATCGTGCACCTGGAAGACGGCCGCCTGCAGACCTTCACCGAGGCGGTGATGGCGAACAATCGGCACATGATGCACCTGCTCTCCGCCGATCGGCAGAAGAACGTCCCCGCCTTCGTCGAGGACATGGCGCCGGCGGAGTTCACGGCGCTCCTGGCGGAGGTGACCAACGAGTCGCGGCGCTTCCTCGAGAGCACGGCGCTCGCGACCGACGAGGCATTCCGCAGCATGCTCGATCGCGCGCTCCGCGCCTTCACGCGCAAGCTCGGCAGCCTGCTCGATGCCGAGCGCGCGAGCCTCTTCCTCGTCGATCCCGAGCGCGACGAGCTCTGGTTGACGGTCGCCGAAGAGGCGAACGACGCGGAGAGCGAGCTGCGCGTTCCGGCCGCGAGCGGTATCGCGGGCTACGTCGTTCGCACCGGTGAGATCGTACGCGTCGCCGATGCCTACGCCGATCCCCGCTTCAGCCCCGAGATGGATCGCCGCACCGGGTTCCGCACCCGGACGATCATGGCCGCGCCGCTCCCCGACGCACGCGGGCAGGTGTTCGCCGTGGCGCAGATGCTGAACCGGCGCGACGGAAAGCCCTTCGACGACGACGATGCGCGCCGCTTCGCGGAGTTCCTCCAGCCGATCGGCGTCATGCTGGAGACGTGGTGGCGCATGACCACGCTGCGTCGCCGCGGCTGACCCTCCGCAGCTCTTGCTGCGCCGCCGCGATGGCGAAGGGCTCCTGAGCCCCGACCAAGAACACCTCAGGCGACTGCTTTCCGCGTGATCCCCCGCCCGGCGGCGCCGCTCTGAATGAGGTTGAGGCGCGCCAGGTCCCAGCGCAGATCCAGGTCTTCGAGCTCGTGTCTGGCCTGCTCGAGCCACGCGCGCGCATCGCGGCCGCGAACCGTCATCGCCCCGCCCGCCTCGCGTAGGCGCCGGCCAATCTCACGGCGCACCCGCGCGGCCTCCGGCCGCATGCCGAGGCGCTCCGCCTCGTCGAGGGCGCGACCGAGCCATTGCAGCGCCTTCCGGCGCGCGCCACCGAGCCAGCAGAGCTGGCCGGTCGCGGACCAGATCTCGGGACGGAACCACGCGAAGCGGGCCGCCGCCCAGAGCGCGTCGCGACGAGCCTTGCGCGACTGCCGCAGCGACGCCCCGCGGCCGCCCGCCTGCTCCGCCTCGCTCACGATGAGCATCAAGCGCGAGCGCGCGACCGCACCGAAGTGCCAGGGCGGGATCGGCCCCTTCGACAGCGGCTCGTCGGCGTCGGCGATGGTCGCGCGCGCGCCCGAGAGGTCCCCGAGGAGCACCTGCACCTTCGCCTTGGTCCCGAGCGCGTGCAGGTTCAGCAGCACCTCGTCGTACGCGTCGAGGTAGGCCTCGCTCGCGGCGAGCGCGGCGTCGAGCTGCCGCCGCTCCGCGTAGAGATACGCCGGGCACGCGTGCACGTAGACGCTCGCCAGATCGTACGCGTACGACTGGGCCAGGCTGGCCATCCAATCGATCTGCGCGTCGGTCTCGCGCCAGCGTCCCTGCGCGGTGTGCTTGATCGCCTCGAGCCCGACGTGGTGCGCAACGTCCCAGAGCTGGCCGCGGCGAACCGCGTCGTCGACGACGTCGAGCGGAATCTCGTGGCGGTCGTCCCAATCGCCGTAGCAGAACGCGTACGTGAAGCTCATCATCCGGACGAGGAAGACCTCCGTCGGACTCGCGGGATCGGCATAGCGGTTGGCGACCTCGAGAAACCGCCGGGCGACGTCGAACGAAAGCCCGCCGTACGCGAAGATACCGACGGTGCCGGCGTACATCATGCCGGCGTTCGGCACCGTCGCCGGGTCGATGCGGCGGAGCTTCCCCAACGCCGCGAGCCCCTGCAGCAGAAAGCGCGCCGGGTCCGCGGTGGTCTGGGTGCGGGCGCGGTCGAACATGAGGGCGATGACCTCGAGGTCCTGCGGCGTGGCCGGCGGGCGATGGCGCCCCCCGCCGCCGCGAAGATAGAGGTCGAGACCGACGGGCACGAGCGTCTTGACGAGGGCGAGCACGATGCCGGCGCGCGTGGTCGGGGTCACCTCGCCGAGCACCCTGAGCGCCTCGTCGAAGTGGCGCGTCGATTCCTCCATCTGACCGCGGTGGAGATAGGCGCCGGCGAGACGCTTCTCGAGCGCGACCCGCTTCGTCGGATCGCCGCCGCCCGGGTGGCGCGCGAGATAGAGCCGCGACGACTCCTGCAGCAGCGCGAGCGCCTCGACCGGCGCGCCCGCACGGGCGGCGTCGTCGCCGGCGAGAAAGAGCTCCTCCTCCGCGCGCACGAGGTCGTTCCCGAGCGAGTAGTGGTAGGCGAGCATGCCGTGGAAGCCCGGCGCTTCCGGCATGCGCCGCTCGATCACCCGCCCGACCTGCTGGTGCAGCTCGGCGCGCCGGGTCTCGAGAATGGACTCGTAGGTGACGTCCTGGATGAGGCGGTGCTTGAAGACAAACGTCCGATCGGCGCCGCGCATCTCGCTCGAGAGCAGCTGCGCGTCGACGAGCGCGTCGAGCACGTCGGGAAGCGTCGCCGGCTCCGTGACGAGATCGGCGAGCACCGGCTCGGCGACGCGCTGCCCGACGACGGCCGCGATCTGCAGCACCTGCTTGGGACGCGGACGCAGATGATCGACGCGAGCGAGGATCACCTCCTGCACCGTCGCCGGCACGACCATCGCTTCGATCGCCGCCGTCGCGCGCAGACCGTCGCCCGTCACCTCCACCGCCCCCTGCTCGATCAACGAGCGCAGGAGCTCCTCGACGTAGAGCGGGTTGCCGCCGGCGCGCTCGGCGATGCGCTCGCGGGACGCGCGCGGCAGCGTACCGTGGCGGAAGAGCGTGCCGAGGAGCTTGCTGGTGGCGGCCGCGTCGAGCGGTTGTAGGTCGATGCGGAGGACGCGCTCGGGCACCAGGACGTTCGCCGCCGCCGTCGTGATGCGTCCGGTGGTCTCGGGGAAGCCGGGGCGCGCCGCGTACAGGAAGAGCACCGGGGCGTCCCCGGCGAGCGGCAAGAGCTCGGCCAGGAGCTCGATCGAGGCGCGATCGGCCCAGTAGAGATCCTCGAAGAAAAGCACCAACGGCCGGTCGCGTGCGACACCGCGAAAGAGCGTGCGCATCGCCCGCAGATACAAGCGGTCGATGATCTCGGGACGCACGGCGGCCATGCGCTCCGCCTCGGCGCGCGGGAGCGGCGCTCCGGCGATCATCGCGAGCGACGGCAGGAGCTCGTCCGTCTCGGCGCCGAGCACCGGCCCGACTGCGGCCGCGAGGCCGTCCCAGGTCTCGGAGTCGGCCTGTGCGCCGCCGCCGAGCAGCGAGCGCAAGAGGTCGACGAAGGGATGGAAGCGCAGGTTCCGTCCGAGCGCGACGGAACGGCCTTCGGCCCAGCGGACCGCCCGTCCTTCGTCGCTCGCGGCGAGCTCGGTGAGCAGGCGCGACTTCCCGAGGCCCGCGTCACCGACGACCCCGGCGACGCCGCCCTCTCCGCGCGCGAGGCGCGCGACCACGCCTCGCAGCGTTCCGAGCTCCTCGTCGCGTCCGACGAGCTCGGCGAAGATGGTCTCGCCGCGACCGAGCCGGCTGCGATAGACCTGCACCTGCTCCGACCGCAGATCGTAGGCCGCGCCCAGCCCCAGCTTCTCGAGCGCGGCGCTCGGCGCCGGCTCGTATGCGAAGTCGGCCTGCGTCGCGCGCTGGGTCTCGACGCCGACCCAAACCTGTCCCGCGGGAGCGACGTCCTTGAGCTTCGACGCGATGCTCACCGCGTCGCCCATGAGCGTGAACTCGCGGAGCAGCGGACCGCTCACGTCCCCCGCCACGCTCAAGCCCGTGTTGATGCCGACGTGGATGTCGAGCGGCGACGGCAGCGCGGCCGTCGCGTTGTACTCGCGGACGCGGCGGCGCATCTCGATCGCGGCGTTCACCGCCGCGCGCGGCGCGTCCTCGAGCGCGATCGGCGCGCCGAACACGGCGAGGATGCAGTCCCCGAGGTACTTGTCGACCGAGCCGCCGTACTCGACCGCGACCTCGTGCAGGATCTGCAGGCACCCGCTCACGGCGCGATACGCCTCCGCGGGCGGCAGCTGCTCCGACATGCGGGTGAAGCCGGTGATGTCGGCGAAGAGCACGGTCACCCGCCGCCGTTCGGCGTCGCTGCTGCGCTCGACCGTCGCGGCCTCGTGTGCGATCTCGGTCTCGATCGCGCCGACGAGGAGGGCGCCGAGGATGAGCCGCCCGGGCGCGCCGCCGGCGCGCCGCTCGATACGCTCGCGCACCGCCGGAGCGAGCTCGCGCGCGCCGGTCACCGCGTCGACGAGGGCCGCGGCGTCCGACGACGCGAGCGGACCCACCGCGATCTCCGCCAGCGCGGGAAGCGCCGCCCGGAGCCGCGCGATGCGCCTCGCCTCGGGACGCATGGCGAGCAGCCAGAGGATCGGAGCCGCCGTAAGCGTCGCCGCGAGCCGCGCGAGGAGGTCGAGTGACGCGTCGTCCGCCCAGTGCAGATTCTCGCAGACGACGATGAGCGGTCCCGAGCCGGCGAGCGTCGCGAGCGCCGCCTCGAGCGCGCGGGCGAGCACGGTGGCCGACGTGTTTCCGGGCGCCGTGCCGGCAAGGGCCGCCGCGAGCGCCCCGAGGTCCACCCCCGGCCAGCTCTTCGCCGCAATGGCGAGGCCGGCGTGGATCGCCGCCGGATCGTCGCCGACGGCAACGCCGAGCCCGTCGGCGAGGAGATCGAGCGCGACGTGCCCTGGGCGGTCGGCGGGGGCGGGACTCGCGCTGCCCGCGAGCACGTTCGCCCCACTCGCGGTCGCTTCCCGACACAGCTCGGCCACGAGCCGCGACTTCCCCATGCCTTCGGCCCCGGCGAGAAGCACGACGCGCGCACGCCCCGCGCGCGCCTCCTCGGCGTGGCCGCGGAGCGCCGCCAGCAGGTCGGCCCGACCTACCAGCTGCGTGTCGACCAGCGCCGTCTGATCGCCGGGCCGCGTCCGGCTCCGGCGCGCGATCGGCACGACCCGGAAGACCTCGACCTGCTGCTGCTTGCCGCGCAAGACGAGCGGCGGAAGCGCGACCAGCTCGAACGCGTCCTCGGCCGCCGCGGCGGTCTCCGCGCCGATGTGGATGTGCCCGGGCTCCCCGAGATCCTTGAAGCGAGCCGCGACGTTCACGGCATCGCCCATGACGGCGAACTCGCGCACGACCGCGCCCCGGAGATCGCCGGCGATCATGAGCCCGGTGTTGATGCCGATGCGGAGCGTGAGCGGCAGCGGGCTCTTCACCTCGTTCGTATACCGCTCCACCGCGACGAGCATCTCGACGGACGCCGCGACCGCCGCCGCCGGAGCGTTCGCGCTCACGATGGGAAAGCCGAAGACCGCCATCAGCGCATCACTCAGATAGCGGTCGACGACGCCGCCGTGGCGGCGCGCGATGCCGTCGAGCACGCGGAGACAGCCGGTGACGATCGCATACGCGCGCTCGATCCCGGCCTCGCCGACGAGCGTGGAGGCGCCGACCAGGTCGACGAACACGACGGTGGCGCGGCGCCGGTCGAGATCGGCGTTGGCTTCCGGGGGTGACATCGCGCGTTCGCTCTACACCAGGAGGCGGTCGAACCCGAGCACGAAGAGCGCCCACCAGCCGAGCAGCGCATGCGAGACGATGGGCGCGACGAGCGTCCGGTTGCGGGCATAGAGCCAGCCCCACAGAAAGCCCGGAATCATCGCGATGAGCGCGAACGTCGTCGACAGGTAGAGGTGCGACGCCGTGAAGAGCGCGTTCGCGATGACGATCGCCATGGTGGTCGCGTGCGGACCGACGAGGAAGCGCGCGAGCGGGCTCTGCAGCGCGCCACGGGCGATGAACTCCTGCATCGGCACGAGGGCGACGTAGGCGACGCTCATCACGAGCGCAAAGGTCGCGCTCGCCTGCGGCACGGTGGGATCGCGAAAGCCCCCGAAGGCGAAGATGGGTGCGTCGGCCAGGCGCGCCATCCGCCACACCAGCGCGACCTTCAGTACGAGCGCGGCGGCGAGGAGCGGAATCGACCAGACGAGGGCGTCGCGTGTCGCCGCGCCGGCGCCACGCCAGGTGAGCCCGTAGGCCGCGATCGGCTCCCCGCTTCGGAGCATCATGGCGTAGAGCGGCAGCCCGAACCCGAGCAGGATCGGAATGGTCACGAGCGTGGTATCGGCGGCGCTCTTCGCCATGTCGGCGACGAAGCGCATCGCGAACCCGTAGCCGACCATGATGAAGATCACGTAGGTCAGAAAGGTCGCCATCGCGATGCGCGTATCCGCCAGCTCGAGCTCGCGCTGCAGAGCCGCCACGGTCACCTCGCTCACGCCGCGGAGGCGTTGCGCGAGGAAGGTGGCGAGGCCGTGCAACATGCCCGCCCGCATGGGCGCATCGTCGGCCGCGGCGCGGTCGAGCGCCGCCATCGTGAGCACCACGACGGTCGTCGGCTCGAGCGCACGCACCGACGCGGAGCGCGGCCCGCGGTCGACGAAGGTGAGCTCGCCGAAGCTCGCGCCCGGCCCGAGCGTGGTGAGCCGGTGGCCCTTGCCCTCCTCGGCGCGCTTGATCACCTCGACCTGGCCCGTGCGGACCACGAAGAGCTCGGTCGCGGGATCGCCTTCCCGAACGAGATAGGTCCCCGCCGGCACGCCGCGCTCCGCGAGGAGCGGCAGGATCGCGCCCAGCTCGTCGTCGGAGCATTCCGCGAACAGCGCGGATGCCCGCAGCGCCCGCATCGTCGTCGCGACGTCCTCACGGTCGGCGCTCATGTGCAACAGAACCTCGCGCATCACGCGCCGGGATTCCAGAGGACGCCGTGCCGCCATTTCGGCGCGCGGCACGTTGCTTCAACTCGCGCCGGCCGATAGGTCACGCGAGCGTTCGCAGCCCGCCCGACCACGTCGGCCAAAAGGAGTCCCCATGCTCAAGATCTACGGCGCCCTCCTCTCTCCCTTCGTTCGCAAGGTGCGGTGCGTGCTCATCGAGAAGGAGGTCGCCTACGAGCTCGTCGCCACCAACCCCTTCGACAAGAGCGGCGAGTTCCTGAAGCGGAGCCCGCTCGGGCGCATCCCGGCGCTCGAAGACGAGCAAGGCCGGTCGCTCGCGGACAGCACGGTCATCGCCGAGTATCTCGAAGAGCGCTTCCCGTCGCCGCCGCTCTTCCCCCGCGATCCGTACGAGCGCGCCCGCGTCCGTTGGTTCGACGAGTACGCCGACGGCGGCATGGCGCCGAGCCTGACCGCCAAGGTGTTCTTCCAACGCGTGATCAGCGCCAAGCTGATCAAGGGCGGTTGCGACGAGGCCGTCGTGCAGAGCGGCCTGAAAGAGCTGCCGACGTTTCTCGGCTACCTCGAGCGCGAGCTCGGCGGACACCAGTATCTGGTGGCGGAGACCTTCACCCTCGCCGACATCAGCGTCGCGTGTCAGCTCGTGAACCTCCGCCACGCCGGCGTCGAGGTCGACGCGACGCAGTTCCCGGCGGTCGCCGCCTGGTTCGGCCGCGTCGTCGCACGGGCGTCGCTCAAAGCATTGGTCGACCAGGATCAGGGATTCCTCTCGCGCCTGTCCGGCTAGCCCCCGGCTCTGGCTAGCTCTGCAGCGGAGCTTGCCTGACCTGGCCACCGTCCGGATCCCCCTTGACCCGGAAACGGCGCGCGACCATATCTCGATGGGCAGCCCCGCCGAGTGTCCGTCGCGTGCCCTCCCGCTCCATCATCGCTCTCGTCGTCCTCGCCGCGTCGATCGCGACCAACGCCGCAGCCCAGGGGCTATCCGACCCGAGCACGGCCCGCGCGGTCGTGAAGTGCCAGAAGGCGATCACCAAGGCCGAACGCACGTTCACCGCGGCGCGGTTCGCGAATCTGAAGACCTGCGTCGAACGCGTGCTCTCCTGCGTGCAACTGAAGCCGGGCGATGCCGCGTGCGAGACCAAGGCAGCCACGACCTGCGACAAGCAGCTCCTGCGCACCGATCAAGCGGCGCTGAAGTTGCGCACCGCGATCGCCAAGGCCTGTGGTGCCGCGGCGCTCTCGTACGACGTGCTGCGCGCCGCGGCCGCGCTCGACCTCGACGCGCTCGCGGCCACCTGTCTTCCCGTCGGCGTGGCCGCGCTCGATGCGCTCGACGACTACGTCGAGTGCGTATTCCGGATCGCGACCTGCCACGTCGACGACCTCGTCGAAGCCGGCGCGCCGCGGGCGGAGGCATTGCTCGCGAGCGCCGGACACGATCTCCGCGACGCGTTCTGCCCGACCCCGACCCCGGCACCGACCTCGACCGCGGCCGAGAGCCCGACCCCGACCGCTGCCATCCCGACCCCCACCGCCGCCATTCCCACGCCGACCGCGACGATCACGATCACGGCGACCCCGACGCCGATGGTCACGGCGACGAGCCTCACGCCGACGCCGACGCTCTCGCAAACCCCGACCGCGACGGAGACGGCGACCCTCACGCCGACGCCGGTCCCGACGGGGACGCCGGGCCTTTTCAACATCGTGTTCGTGACGTCGACCATGCACACCGGCAATTTCGGCGGGCTCGCCGGCGCCGACACGATCTGCCAGCAGCTGGCGATCGATGCCGGCCTGCCCGGCACCTACGTCGCCTGGCTCTCGACCGCGACCGTCGACGCGCTCGGCCGTCTCGGCGGCGCCCGCGGCTTCGTACGTCCCGACGGCGCGCCGTTCGCGGATCAGCCCTCCGAGCTCGCGACGAACGTGGTGTGGAACGCGCTCCACCTCGACGAAAACGGGGCGGACGTCGGCACGGCGGAGGTGTGGACGGGGACCCAGAAGAACGGCACCGCCACTTCGAACACGTGCACGAATTGGACGTCGACCAGCAACAAAGGGCACGTCGGCAGCAGTCAAGGCGGACCCGCCGTATGGACCGACACCGCCGTCGACACCAATTGCTCGCAGTCGCTCCGGCACTACTGCTTCGGCATCAGCCTCAGTGCCAACGCGCTCGGGCCGACCACCTCGACGGGGAACATCGCCTTCATTACCAACGGCACGCTCGATCCGAGCACGGGCGACGGGCTCACGAGCGCCGACGCGATGTGCGCGAGCGAGGCCGCCGGAGCGTCGTTGGCCGGCAACTACAAAGCCCTGCTCGCGACCGCGTCGGCGAGCGCGATCTCGCGCATCACCCTCGCCGCACACTACGTTCGCCCGGACGGCACCCTGATCGCGGACGGCCCGACCCTCGCCGCCGGCGGGACGCTCGCGAGCGGCATCTGGCAGCGTCCGACCGGCGCGTACCTCACGAGCCCCTCGGACGTCGCGTGGACCGGCGCGACGACGCCGTCCGACGCCGGGACGGCCTCGTCGACGTGTGGCGACTTCGCGTCGGCCTCCGGTGCCGGGACCTTCGGTAGCGCCACGTTCGCCGACTCGACGTGGTGGAACCAAACGGCGTTCACGTCGAACTGCAGCACGCCCCATCACGTCTACTGCCTGCAACAGTAGAGCGCGCGGGACCCGACCCGAGCCGGGTCCCGCCCGTCGTCCTTACGGCGTTACTGCTCCTGACACTTCATGCCGGCGAGCGTCGCCTGGCAGTCGTGGATCGAGCCCACTCGGTTGATTCGCTGCTGCGGGCCGTGACTGATCCGTAGCGTCACGTCGCCGAAGAAGGGGTTCTGCTCCGTCGGCAGCGCCGTGACGCCGATCAGCACCTTCGCGAATTTCAGCTGGAACCGCATCGCGTTGGGATTCTTCTTCCCGACCGGCTTGAAGACGCCCTGCCAGTGCTTGTCGGGGCTCCGGCACACGATCTTCGTGAGCGTGGGGACGCCGTTTCGCGGAATGAACCGGCTGTCGCACTGCGGCGGCCCCTGCTCGTTGAACCAGGTGAAGGTCTCGTCGAGGAAGAGCTGGTCGCTCACCCGGACGATGATGTCGTCGGTCGCGTTGAAGCGATTCTCGATCGCCTCACCGGGATCGAGCGGCACGATGAAGTCGCCGCGGATCGAGATCTTGCCGTTCACCTTCACGAAGCTCTTGGCACGCCGGAGCGTGACGAGGGTCGGATTCAAGATGCCGTCGATGTCGTCGCACGCGTCGCCGATGCCGTCGCCGTCGTTGTCTTCCTGCCCGGGGTTGGCGATCTCGGGACACGAGTCGAGCGGACAGCTGTTGGCGGGGAATCCGGGATCGCCGTAGCCGTCCCCGTCGGTGTCGGTGCAGGTGTCGCACGCGTCGCCGATGCCGTCGCCGTCGGTGTCCGTCTGGTCGGGATTGGCGACGCTCGGACAGTTGTCGGTGGTGCTGCAGAGCCCGTCGCCGTCGTCGTCGTTGCACGGAATGTCCATGCAGGACGCGTCGCACGTGACGCCGTCGGGGGGATCGCACTCCTCGGCGCCTTCGACCGCGCCGTCGCCGCACACGATCGCGGTGCAGTCGAGCGCGCACGTGAGCCCGTTCGGCGGGTCGCACGTTTCCGGAAGGTCGACGAAGCCGTCACCGCACATCGGGATGCGCTGACAGGTCGGGTCGCAGGTGAGCGGGTGCGGCGGATCGCACTCTTCGGATCCTTCGACCGTGCCGTCGCCGCAGACGATCGCGCTGCAATCGGCCGCGCAGGTGGTGCCGTTCGGCGGATCGCACGCCTCGGGAGCATCGACGAGGCCGTCGCCGCAGACCGGAACGCGCTGACAGCCGGCATCGCACGTCGGCGTGCCGGGCGGCTCGCACTCCTCGCCGGGCTCGACCTGGCCGTTGCCGCACGAGATCGGCGTGCAGTCGACGTCGCAGGTGGTGCCGTTCGGAGGATCGCAGGCCTCGGGCGCATCGACGAAGCCGTCGCCGCACACCGGCACGCGCTGACAGGACGCGTCGCACGTCGGGGTGTTCGGCGGGTCGCACTCCTCGCCCGCGCCGGCGTCGACCTGGCCGTTGCCGCAGAGGTTGAAGCACGTGAGGCGAACGTCGGCCGACACGCTGGTCGAGGCCGGATCGCTCGCCACGCAGGTGGCCGTCACGGTGAACGGCGCAAGGCCGTTGCAGCTCACGACCTTCGTGAAGTTGCCGAGCGCGTCCATGGGAACCGGGCTCCCGTCGATGGTGACGTGGTCGAGCCCCGCCGGCGTAATGAGCGGCAGCAACGTCGAGAGCTGGCTCGGATTGGTGACCGGCGTGTAGGTGCCGCCGGTCTGCGCGGCGATGTAGCTGAGATCGACGGGATCCGCACCCGAGCCGACGCCGATCGTATTGATGGTGGTGCAATTCGCGACCGCGGTCGCGAATTGCGTGGCGCACGGGTGGCTCGAGTCGACACAGCGTGAGCCCGAGTTCGACTCACCGTCGGAGAGGAAGAAGACGATGTTCTTTCCGGGGGGGAAGAGCGCGAGGGCGTTGTTCACGGCCGTGAGCGCCTGCGGAAAGCGCGTATTGCTGCCGAGCGTCGACTGCGGCACCAGCGTGAACTTCTTGATCTGCCCCCCGGCAGGGGTCGTGAAGTCGGAGTCGAGCGAGCGCAGCACCTCCACGATGTCGGAGCCGGCGAGGCCCCCGCGATCGGCCTGCGGCGGGTTGGTGTAGACCTGGCTGATGCCGCCGGAGTTCGGGAGATTGGGGTCGACGTCCGCAGCACGCGCGTCCGTCGCGAACGCCACGACTCCGACGTTCACCTGCGACGGGTTCCCGATGCTCGCATGCAGCGCGAGCACGCCCGCGATCTCGCCGTCGAGGATGTCGCCGGCCTCCCCGTCCCCGTTGAAGTCGTCGCCGGGATCACCCGCGCTGCCGTTGCCGTTGGCGTCGACGCGCGGTTGGTTGTTCTGCGTGAGGTAGTTCAGGTCGGTGCTGCCCGATACGTCGAGCACGTACACGACGTTGATCGTGGTCGCTTGATTGCAGGTACCTTGGACCGACGAGATCGCGCAGTTGCCCTGCACCTGCACGGCCCCCGGCGGAATGGGCACCTGCGAGTTGTCGGCCGGGCTCGTGATCTTGGCCGTGAGCGTCTGCCCGCTCGACGGCAGCGTCACCGAATTCGGACCCGGCCCGAAGACCGCGAAGGCGACCCACGGCACCGCGACGAGCAGCGCGGCGGAGAGCCCGAAGCGAAGGGCGCGCACGGCGGCTCAGCCTTCCCGGCAGACGATGCCGGAGTTGATCTGCCGGCAGTCGACGATCACGCCCACGCGATCGACGCCCTCGATCAGGATGGGCGGCTCATTGACGATCGTCACCGTGACCGGCTCGGCGAACGGTCCGGGGAGCGCAAGCCGCGACATCTTCATGATGAAGCGGTAAGCGGCGCCGGGGAATCCCTTGATCGGCGTGAACACGCCCTGCACGGTCTTGTCGGGGCTCTTGCATTTGATCGTTCCGCTCGAGTTGGTGCGGCAGTCGCTCGGGCTCCACGCGAACGTCACGTCGAGCAGCGACGCGCCGGGACCGTCCTCCACGCGGACGAGAAAGCCGCCTGCGGCGCTGAACGGCGCCTCGTCGAGGGTCAGGAAATCGCCTTTCAGGAAAATGCGTCCGTTCTTCTTGCTCGGCGTCTTCGAGACGTTCCGCATGACCTTCGCGACGACGAGGTTCAGCTCGCGATCGTTCGCATCGCACGCGTCGCCGACGTGATCGCCGTCGAGGTCCGCCTGGCTCGCGTTGGCGAAGGTGGGACAGTTGTCCTCGGCGTCGCAGACGAGGTCACCGTCCGCATCGCCACCACCGCCCGGCACGCAGACACCCGCCTGGCAGGTGTCGATCAGCGTACAGGCGACGCCGTCGTCGCATTCCGCGTCGGAGACGCAGGCAAGCGCGGACGTCGAGGCGACCGAGCTCAGGACGAACGCGGCGAATACGAATGCACCCGCGGCGCGCCACCATCGACGAGTCGCGCGCACGGCACGGAAGCTGGCAGGGGAAGGAGCCATCGGTGAACCTCCTGTGGGCATCCCGTCACGCCGAGGGCAGGAAGACGCGGGCCGGCTCGGGCACGGCACGACGACGTCGCGCGGGGCGACGATGACTCTTCCTCTCTGAACGCACGGGGGATCTCGGAGCGAGACGCGTAGAATAAGGGCGAAATCGCCAGGCGATCGCTATCCTCGGCACCCCGGACGTGTCAAGAAAAAAATCCCCGGTCACCGGCACCTGCCCCATCCTGGCGCAGACCCCGCGGCACGGGAGCCGTCAGAAATCGAGGCTCGGTTCCTTCCCGAGGACCTTGCAGTGCAGATACGCCTGCGCGGAATCTTCGACGATCTCGGCGCGGTTGTATGCCTCGAGGAGGGTCGGCCCCGTCGCCGCAAGGCCGTGATTGGCGAGCAGCACGATACGGGTCTCGGGATAGGCCTCGTAGACGTCGACGATCAGGTCGCGGAGCTTGTCGGACCCGGCGTCGGCGTAGGGCACGATCCGGATCGTTCCGAGGTGTGCACGTGCCTGACCCGTCATGTGGGGCGGCGTCTGGTTCAGGATGCCGAACGCCATAGTGGCGGTGGAATGCGTGTGCACGACGCCGTGCACCTCGGGGCGGATCGCGAGGATGCCCGCATGCCAGCGATGCTCCTTCGAGGGCTTCCACGGCCCCGGACTGATCTGCCGGCCGTCGAGATCCATCTCGACGACGTTCTCGACGGCGGTGTCGCGAAAGGTGACCCCGGTCGCGGTGCAGAGATAGCGCCTAGTGTTCGGGTATGCGGACGCTGATGTTGCCGCCCGAGCCGGCGGTGAGCCACCGCTCGCTCGCGCAGTGGCAGATGTCGACCAGGTGCTGCTTCAGCTCATCGAGGTTCATGCCCGTTCCGTCATGGGAGAGTAAGGACGCGCGTCGACGCCCCGATAGAGCTGACGCGGCCGATAGGTTCGTTGCTCGGTATCGCTCATCATCTCGTTCCACTGTGCCGTCCACCCGACGAAGCGCGGAATCGCGAACAGGACGGGGAACATCTCGGGGGGAAAGCCGATCGCCTGATAGATGATCGTCTCGTAGAAGTCGACCGTCGGATAGAGCGCGTGCTCTATGAAGTATGCATCCTTCGCCGCCGCCTCCTCGAGCGCGAGCGCGGTCTCGAAGATCCGCGGGCGCCCCGTGACGGCGAACACCTCGGCGGCGTGGTCGCGCAGGATGCGCGCGCGCGGATCGTAGGTGCGATAGACGCGATGGCCGAAGCCCGGCGGCTCGCTTCCCGTGCGTGCGGCTTCCGCGACGAACGCCGGCACGCCGTCGGGCCCGCCGATCTTCTCGAGCATCGTGATGACGGCTTCGTACGCCTCGTCGTGGAAGCGGCCGAAGAGCGCCGCCGTCGCCGCGGCCGCCGCACTGTAGGGATCGGTCTTGGCGCTCCCCACGCAGCGCATGGTGGTCGTCGAGCACGCCTGCCCGTGGTCGGCGTGGAGCAGGAAGAGCACGTCGAGCGCGCGCTCGATCACGGGATGCGCCTCGTAGCGGAGCTCCGTCATGCGGAACATCATGCTGAGAAAGTTTCCGACGTAGGAAAGCTCGAGGTCGGGATAGACGTAGGGTAAGCCGGTGCGCTTCCGATGTGCGAACGCGGCGAGCGTCGGCACCTGCCCGAGGAGGCGAACGATCTGCTGCCGACGCACGCTCGGATCGTCGACGTCGGCCGCCTCCGGATAGAACGTCGACAGCGCCGCGACCGTGCTCGTCAGCATGGCCATCGGGTGGGCGTCGTAGCGGAAGCCGTCGATGAAGCGGGTGACGTACTCGTGGATCAGCGCGTGACGTCCGAGCTCGGCCCGCCAGACGTCGAGCTGGCTCCGATTCGGCAACTCGCCTTCGAGGATGAGGTAGGCGACCTCGAGGTAGCTCGAGTGCTCCGCCAAGTCCTCGATGGCGTACCCCCGATGACGGAGCGTCCCGGCCTTTCCATCGAGATAGGTGATCGCGCTGCGACACGTCGCCGTGTTGCGCAACGCCGGATCGAAGGAGATCAGCTCGACGTCGTCCGGCCCTTTGATCTGACGGAGATCCGTCGCGGCGACGGCGTTGCCGATGATGGGCAGCGTGTAGGTGCGGCCCGTACGATTGTCGGTGATCGTGAGCGTGTTGCTCGGCATGGCGGCGGCTCCTTCGTTGGAAAGAGCACAAAATGCGCCGCAGAGCGGCATCGTGCAAACGACGACGCCGCCCCCACGAGGTGGGCGCGGCGTCGTCACACTGCCAACGGCGATGGACGAGCGTTTAGCGGACGTGCTTCGGATTCCCGCGGAAGCACTGACCTCCGACGTTCAACGTGATCATCGTCGTGGTCTCGTCCTCGTCGGCGCTCCCGAGCGGCCACGCCTCCTTCGTCTTGAAGGTGACCGTGAAGATGCCGCCCGAGTTGCGCTTCTCTTTGACGGTGACTTCGGTCACGCCGGTCGTCCCGCGCGGCGCCTTGTACTTGAAACGCGAGCCCTTCGGCACGATGAGGTTGCCCGCGACGCCGCCGGCGAAAATCGGCCCGCCGCTGTCGCTCGCGCTCGCCGTGACCGCTTCCTGCGTGTAGGCGCCGATGAGCACCTCGGCCCGCAGCGACAGTCGGCCGGACCTGTCGTTCAGGCTGGCCGACTTGAAGACGATCGGCGCGACCGACGCGCACACCGGCGACACGCCCGTCGGGATGCTCCCCGCGTCGGACGGATCGCTGCCGTGGTCGAGCTCGTCGCCGTCGCCGTAGCCGTCGCCGTCACGATCGATACCGATCCGGACGCCCGAGCCGGGCGGCACGCACGTGAACGTGATCTCTTGCTCGGCCGTGTTGGCGAGCGCGCGAATCGCCCCGTCGCTGAGCGGCGCTTCTTCCACGCGGTCGGTCTCGAAGTCGCCGGAGCCCACGTAGAGCCAGCCGCGCTCCTCGCCGCCGACCTTTCCCTTCGCGACGAGATCGCACTCACCCGCGTCGGCCCGTTGCTCGAGCAGCGTGATGCGCGGATCGACGGTCGCACCGTTCGTGCTGGTGCGGGTGATCTGCTGCCCGACGATCGGCGCCAGGTTCGCAGTCGAACGCCAGCATGAACGCTTCGAGGTCGCGCCGGAGGGGGTCGCCCGGTGCGCCCGCGGGGATGCCGGTCGTATTGATGCCGCTCTGGTTGAAGACGGTCGCGTTGTGGAAGCGGAAGAGCGTGTCGACGCTGCCGTCGTGGAGGAAGCCGAAGCCGCGAACCTGATCACCCAGGAAGGAGTTGTTGCCCGCGTTGAAGAACGGCACCGCCGGCATGCCGAACATGCCGACCTTCTGGTAGAGGTTGCGCAGGTGCGGCACCTTCAGCACCTGGGTCTCGTTCTCGAAGGAGGCGCGGCCGTCGGTGCCGAAGAAGCCCGGCGCGGCGACGCCGAACGAGGCGTTGGCGTTGGGCACGAGCCGGTGACAGCCGTCGCAGTCCTGGAACGTGTCCGAGACCGGGCCGTTGAAGAAGTTCCGCCCGTCCTGCTGCGACGGCGTGAGCGAGTTGTCGAGGTTGCGGATCGGATTCGGCGGATAGGTGACCTGCAGGATGAAGTCGGTGAACTGCCTGCATCTCCGTCGCCGTGAGCTGCTCGCTCCGGCCGATGAGACCAACGAAGGCCACGTTGAACTTCTTGAAGGCCGCGTCCTCGTCGAACGTGCCGCTGTTCGGCTGGAACGACGGAGCATCGTTGCCGCCCGTCCGGTCGCCGCGCCAATGCATCGGGCCGTGGTTCGCCATGCCGCGCAAGCTCTGCGTCGTCATCGGGCCCTTCAGCGGGTGGATAGTCCGGATCGATCGAGCGGATTGATGGCGAACGGACCGGGGTTGGTGACCACGGTACCGTCGGGATCGCCGAGGTCCCAGGCGAGGCTGTCGAAATCGCCGAAGATGTGGCAGCTCGCACACGCCGAGTCGCCGTGGCTCGACGTGAAGTGCGCATCGTAGAGCCGCGGCCGGCCGACGACGACGCTCCCGGGCTCGGGGTTGTGCAAGCGACACGTGCTGCGACTCGTGGCCCGTCCCGGTGCTCAGGACCGCGATGGAGTTGTCGAACCGCGTCAGCACGTAGAGCCGGGTGCGGGCTTCGTCGAGGACGAGACCCGTCGGGCCACCGCCCGTGACGGGCAGCTGATCGGTGGCGGACGGCGTGAAAGTGTCGTTCTCGATCTCGCTCGTCGCGTACACGCCGATCTCGCTCGAGCCGAAGCCGGCGACGTAGAGCGTGCCGCCGTCGCTCGAGACGGCCATGCCGAGCGGGAACGCGATACTGTCGTCGTTCTCGGTGTTCGGAAGCGCGGCGCAGCACGTACCGTAGTCGATGTGCTTGTTCAGGTGACGCGGCAGCACCGAGCCGCCGTCGAGCACCGTGATGCGCGACTCGGCGAGATGCCCGCGCACGCTCTTCGGCTCGCCGGGCGGCTTGAACCCGGACGAGTACATGCCCTCGCCTTCGAAGCGCACCTGGTTGAACGACTCGAGATTGGCGACGTAGACCTTCCCGCTCACCGGGTTGGTCACCATGTTGAAGAGAATCGTGCCGACGCCGGCATAGAAGCCCGCGGGCCCCGCCAGCTGGATCGGCGGATTGGCGTTGGCGTCGATCGCGAAGACGTCCTTGTCCGGCAGCGAGAACTTGACCGAGCTGCTCCAGTCGCGGCCGAGCTCGTCGGTCCACTTCGTGCCGTCGTACTGCACGATCAACCCAGTCTCGGGCCCGACGATATGCTGGAAGTTGTCGTTGGGAAGCGGGAGGCCGCCGGCACCCTGCCCGCCGTTCGGGACGACGCCTTCCGAGAGCGTGGTGGTGCGATTGCCCGAATGGAACACGGCCGCGTAGACGGTGCTCCCATCGGGGGACACCGCGAGGGCGCGCGGCGTATCGCCGAAGAGCGTCACCACCGTGAGCGGCGTGCCTCCGAGCCCGGCGCCGAGGCTGGTGGCGTCGAAGACCCATACGTCGGCACGACCGAGACCAGGCGTTGTGAGGATCGCCTCGATCGTCGCCTGGAACGGCGTGTTCTGTCCGCGGTGAGCCGTCGTGATGAACGCCCGATTGCTCCCCGGCCCCGCGAACACGATGTCGCGCGGCTCGTCGCCGACGAGCAGCGTCCGGACGACGCGCGGCGCGGCGGGGTCCGTCACGTCGACGACGCTCACGCTGTCGGAGAGGTGGTTCACCACCCACACCTCGCCGTTCGTACGAGCGGCGACCGCGAGCGGCTCGAGACCGACCGCGACGGAGCCGACGTGGATGATGTTCGGTCCGGTCACGTCGAAGATCTCGAGCCGGTTGTCCGGCGTGTTGCACGCAAAGAGATGAGTGCCGTCGGGCGACAGCGCCAACGGCCGCACCTGCCCGGTTTCGAAAAGCGTGAACGAAGACGCGGCACTGGCCACCGTGATCCATGTGAGCGAGAACGCGATGGCGACGACGAAACCAACGCATGCAACGGCGCGACGCGACCAAGATGACATCATTAGCTGGGCCTCCTTCGGGCGACTCGTGTTGCAGAGGGGAGCTTCCGCGTGACGGCACTCACGACGTCCGGAATCCCCGACGCGATCGAGACCGGCTTTACCATGGCGTAGTATGCCTGTACAAGGGAAAAATGCTTCCCGAAACTCGGGGGACGCCGCGCGCTGTGGGATCTTCCGTGGAGGGTGCCGTGCAGAGTCACAGCGGGCGCGCCGCGAAAATCCGACCCGCGAGCGTCGCGCGTCGCAGCGAGATCATCGCCGCTGCCATTCGCGTCATCGCGCGCGACGGCATCCGCGCCTGCACGGTGAGCGCCCTCGAGAGCGAGACCGGGTTTGCCCGCGGCCATTTCACGTACCACTTCACATCGAAGGAAGAGATCATCGCCCTCGCCTTCGCGTCCGTCGGCAGCGACTGGGCGACCTTTCAGATCCAGCAAGCCGCCGGTGCGAGGGCGTGCGAGCGTCTCGAATCCCAAGTCCGCGCCGCCGCCGCCTGGGGACAGCAGCGCCCCGAATACTTCCGCTGCCTCATGAACTTCCGCGTCGAGATGATGCGCGACCCGAGCGCATTCCCGCGTGCGCCCGAGATCCGCGCCCAGTTCCTCGAGGCCGCCGCGACGACCATCCGTCAGGCCATGGCCGAAGGTGATTTCCGCGCGGACCTCGATCCCCCGTGGGAGGCCCGCATCGTATTCGCCGTCGTCGACGGCTTCCTCATGCACGCGGCAATGGACGGCACTTTCTGTCGGCCCCCGGAGCTCGCGGATCGCGCCTGGCGCGTCGTGAGCGATCGGCTCCTCCGCCAACCTGCGCCGCTCTGACGCACGCGCGCCAAAAGAGCGCGGTTTTTTTCGCGCCGCCGTGCCGTATCGAGTTGAGTTGCGTCCGCGGATAGCAAAAAATCACAACAGGTATGGAAACCAACTCGCATACCGAAAACGGCGGGGAGGAGTGAACGATGGGGGAGCGACGTTTGCTCGACGTGATGTCCGAGCGGCTGATGCTCGGTCGTCGCATGCGGATTCTGCGACATCGGACCGCGCGGTGGTTCCTGCCGCCGGTTCGCCAGGCCCAGGCGGAACCCTCTCCCGAGCTGCCGCACCTCCGCCCGCTGGCGACCGACCCCTCGGCACGGCGGACCGAGCGTCCGAGCTGAGCGCTCAGACGCCGAGCACCATGGCCCGCGTCGGCGTGCCGGTCGCGAGCGCGACCGCGTGTGCATAGGCCGCGAGCTGCCAGCGATACTCCGCGAGCCGGCCCGCGATCTCGCGATCGGTCTTGAAGTCGACGACCGTCCAGCCACCCCGTACCTCGTCGCGGAAGACCAGATCCGCGACGCCTTCGATCAGCGTGCCTTCGCCGAGGCGACACGCGAGCCCGACCTCACGCCGACACGCTCCCGCCCGTGCGGCGCTCGCGGCCCGCCGCACCACGGGATGCGCGAGCGCGGCAGCGACGACACCGCCGGCCGCAGTCGCCTCCGCCCTCGCCGCGCCGACCATCCGTGCCTGCAACGCCACCGCCGCGTCGATCGCATCTGCGTCGGCGTCGAGATCGACGGTCGCGAGCACGGCGTGCACGAGGATGCCAAAGCTCGTCCCGGACGGCCGGTCGTCCGTCGCGGACCGTGGCACCACCTCGACCTCGACGCCGGCGGCGAGCGCCGCGAGCTCGGCAGCGGCGGGCGCGTCCGCGGCGGTCGTCGCCCATTGCGTCGCGGTTTCGACCCGCACCGTCGGTTGGCTCGCAATCGCATGGACCCGCTCGCGTGTCGCTTGCCATGCCGCGTGGGCGCGGACGCCGCGCTCGGACGTGACGCCGCTCTCGTCCGCCTCGAGGAGCTTTTGCTGGCGGAGCCCGACGGTTTCCTCGATCTCGAGCGCGAGGGTGCTCGGATCCCACCACACCACGCGATGCGTGCCGACCTCCGGCGCGTGCAGCCCCGGCGCCACGGAGCGTTCGCGTCCCGGCGCGCGGTCCGGGCGGTGCGCGACGCTGTCGAGGCCGAAACGCGGACACGCGGGGGGCGTCGCAGCTTCGGGCTGCCGCCGGCGCGACTCGTCGGGATAGACGACCGGATGGAGTGCCGCGAGCCAGCCGTCTCGCCGCTCGTCGCCGATCACGGGCACGACCAACAGATCGCGAGCGCGCGTCGCGGCGACGTACAGGATGCGCGCCGCCTCTTCCCGTTCGCGCTCGCGCTCGTCGTCGCGATGCGCGAGCAGCTCGGGAGGCGAACAGCCGGCGAGGCGCATGGCGCAGAGGCCGCGACGCGCATCGGTGTAGCGGCTCGGCTCGCCGGGAGCCTCCTTCGCCGTGAGATCGGCGAGCAGGACGACCGGAAACTCGAGGCCCTTCGCGCGATGGACCGTCATGAGACGCACGCCGTCGGTGCCCTCCTCGAGAATCGGCGCGTCGCTGCCCTCGCCGCGCTCGGCGTCCGCGACCAGACGGTCGACGAATCCGCGAAAGGACGTCACACCCTGGCGTTCGGCGCGCCGCGCGAGATCGATCAAGCGCGTCACGTTCGCGAGCGCCTGCTCGCCGGTCGGCCAGATCGCGATGCCGGCGTGCGCCCGCGTCGCGGCGAGAAAGCGCCCGATCGTGTCGGCGATCGGCCGCCGGTTCCGTCCGCGATGGAGGTCGCGCAGCACGGCCATCGCCGCCCCGACCTCCGCGAGTCCCAGCGGCAGATCGTCCGGCATCCGCCGGAACGGGTGCAAGCTGCCGCAACGCTCGCGGAACGCCAGGAGCGCGCCGTCGGCGAGCGCGAAGAACGGTCCACGGAGCGTCGCGAAGACCGCGAGCTCGTCGTCCGGGCGCTCGATCGCAGCGAGCACGTTGCGGAGCGCCTCGACCTCTTCGCGGCCGTGAAATGCGCTGCCACCGACGAGCACGTGCGGCAGATGTCGCGCTTCGAGCGCGCGCACGTAGGCGTGGGTGACGTCGGTCTCGTAGGAGCGAAAGCGGCGAAAGAGGATGCAGACGTCGCGCGGAGCGATCGGCCTCCGCGTTCCGTCGGACTCGCTCACCGTCCAGCCGCTTTCGCGCACGAGCCAGGCGACGAAGGCCGCCGCCACGTCGGGGAACGACTTCTCGATCTGCCAATCGACGACCTTGCCGTAATCCCCGTAGGGTGCCGGCACCGGCAACGCGACGATCGACGGCTGCACGGCGACGCGCTCGCGCACCGCCACGAGCGGAACGTAGGTGGCCTGGCTCGCGGACGCGGCCATGCGCGGCGCCAAGGCGGCGTTCACCGCGGACTGGATGTCGGGCACCGCGCGGAAGCTCACGGTGAGGTGCTGCAGCACCGCTCCCGTGGCGAGGAGGCGTCGCTTCACGTCCTCGTAGAGCGCGACGTCCGCACGGCGGAACCGGTAGATCGACTGCTTCGGATCGCCGACGATGAAGAGCTTCCCCGGCACCGGACGGACGCGCATCCACTCGACCTCGTCCGGATCGGCCGACGCGAGGAGCAGGAGGATCTCGGCTTGGAGCGGATCGGTGTCCTGGAACTCGTCGACGAACACGTGCGTGAAGCGCGCCTGGTAGTCGCGCCGCACCGCCACGTCGCGCCGCAGGAGGTCGCGCGTGATCAGCAAGAGGTCGAGGAAGTCGAGCCGTCCGGCGCTCTCCTTCAGGCGCTGATAGCGCTCGATCACGGGCCAGAGCTCGTCGTGCAGGCGCGGGGCGAGGTCGGCACCGACCGCATCCACGAACGCGAGCAGTCGCGCGTGGACCCGATCGCGCTCGGCCCGGAGCGCCGTCTTGGCGGCGGCATTGGCCCCGCGCGCGTAGCCCACCCAGTGCCAGTGCCTTTCGCGCGCGAGCTCGAGCAGCTCGGCCTCGAGCCCGTCGTGGTCGCGGCCGCGAATCACCTCCCGACGGGCCACCTCGTGCACGAAGCGTCCGATCTCCACGAGCGACTTGGTGAAGAAATCCGCCGGCATCGAGGCTGCCCGCCGCACCCGCGAGCGTTTCGAGCTCACGCATGAGCTCGTCGATCTCTCGCGCGCGCGCGAACGACGTCGTCGCCCACGGCGTCGCGAAGTCGCGACGCTCCTCCAGCTCCCACGCGGCCGTCCGCAGCATCTCGCGGGGCCCGTGATCGGCGCGCGGCCGGCGTCGCAGCATGCGACGCACGCCCTCCGGCGGCGCCGTGAGCACTCCTCGAACCAACGATCGAAGGCGCGCCGGAAGAGCTCGCCGGCGACGTCCTCGGCGGCCACCTCGAAGAGCGGGTCGACGCCGGCTTCGACCGGCCGCTCGCGCAGGAGGTCGCAGCAGAACGATGGATCGTCCCGATGCGCGCCTCCTCGAGCTGGCGGAGCGCGGCGTCGAGGTGCGTAGCGACATCCGAGCCGGGCGCGGCCGCCCGGCGAGCCCGCTCGATCTCGCCGCGGAGGCGAAGCTTCAGCTCGCCGGCGGCGAGCTCGGTGAAGGTGACGGCGACGACGCCGTCGAGCTGGGCGCGGCCGGCCGCGAGCGCGGCGACGATGCGGCCGACGAGCGCCGTGGTCTTGCCGGTGCCGGCCGCGGCCTCGACGACCAGCGTCGCGTCGAGATCGGTGCGCGATGCGGTCGCGCTCGGCTTGGTCGGCGAGGGCGGCGAGCGGCCGCGCGGGCGTCACGGCATGCTCCGGAGACGCGCCAGGTCGGCGAGACGGTCCGCGGGCTTCCGCCGCTGCCGCACCTCTTCGTACGGCCCGCACACCGGGCGATAGTCGCAATACGTGCACGCCGCGCTCGCCGGCGCGGCGGGAAGGAAGCCGGCGCTGAGCGCCCGCTCGACGTCGCGACGACCACGGCCGCGGCGGCGCGGCCCGCCGTCGTCGAGGGGGACGACGCGTTCCTCGTAGCCGCCGGCCGCCGTGCAGTAGTAGAGGCGGCCCGACTCGACCGGTTCGGGCAAGAGCTGCTCGCACGCGAGCGCATAGAGCACCGGCTGCAGCATCTCGCCGCCGCCGATGACCACGCCGTTGGCCGCGCGCGCCTTGCCGGTCTTGTGGTCGGTGGCGCGGAGCGCGTCCGCGCGGATGGCGCTCGACGAGGTCGATCGAGCCGCGCAGGCGAAGCGCACCCGCGATCGGGACCGGGTGCGTCACGCTCGCGGGATCGGCGTCGCCACGCTCGCGGAGCGGCAGTCCGAACGCGAGCTCGAAGCGATCCGGGACCCATCCCGCTTCGTCTTCCGCGCTTCGCCGCAGCCACTCGCGGAGATCGGCGCGGATGCCGTGATGCCGTCGTCCCACACGCGCGGAATCGCCGGACACAGTTGCTCGCGGTACCGGGCGGCCACCGCGTCGAGGATCCCGTCGACGAGATCGCGCGCCTCCCCCAGCGTGTCGGGACGCACCGGAAGGAGCCCGTCCGTCTTGAGACGGGAGAGCACGCCGAACTGCACCTCGTGGAAGAGCGAGCCGCGCGTGAGCGGATCGATCACCTCGATCGCGACCGGCTCGTCGCGCGGCTTCAGCCGGTGCACGGCCTGGAGAAAGAAACGATACGGGCACGCGGCGAAATGCTGCAGCGCGGTCGGCGAGAACGAGCGCGCAGCCAATTGGTGCGCGGCAAGGGCGGCCCGTCCGAGCTCGTCGGGATCGACGAACCCGTCGGCCGGCGTCCACCGCTTCCACCACCGATGCGCACGCGCGCGGAGCGCCCGTGCCAGATGCGCGTTCGCACCGAGGAGATACCGCGCGGTGCCGATCGTGGTCTTGGGGTCGGTCGCGGCGTCGAGCAAGGGCGCCAACAACGCGAGATCGTACTCGGCATCGTCGATGGCCTCGTCGGCCTGCTCCGGGGCGGGCCAGCCGAGCCGCGCCGCTCCACGGGCGCGGAGCGCGATCTCGTCGAACCCGGGCAACCAGCCCTCCGCCGCGCGCAGGGTCTCGAGCGCGTAGAACGACGGCACGCGCGGTCGGCCTTGCTCCATGTCGATGCGCGGATACGAGATGACGACCCGCTCGCGCGCCGCACCGACGCCGAGCCGGAGCGCCAGCCGCTCGCCCGCGACGCGATCGGCCTGCGTCACGAGCAGCCCCCCCGCCACCGGCGCGAGCGCGTGCCGGCTCGCGTCGAGAAGAATCGGATCCTCGACGATCTTGCGCGGGAACAGGCGTTCGGCGAGACCCGGCACGAACACCACGTCGAATGCGAGCCCGCGCGCCGCCTCGGCCGGCGCCACGAACACCGCGCCGTAGCGCCGGCGCGGCGGACGCACCGTGAGCACGCGCAAGCGGGGGCCGAGAACGAGCTGCACCTCGTCGAGCGTCACGGGACCGACGGGCGCCATCGGCGCCAGCTCGGCGAGGGTCGCGAGGATCTGCGTCGGATCGCGGAGCGCTTGGCTCGCGAGCGCCCGGAGCTCGTCCAGCCAGGCACCCCATGATACCCGGCGCTGGGCGAGCCCATCGAGGCGCGCGATCAAGGGCAGGGCGTACGCGCGGAGGTGTCCGAGCTGTGCGAGCATGCCGGCGAGCTGGGCGGCCCGCGCCTCGTCCTCGTCCGCGAGCGCGCCCCGACGGAGCTCGAGCTCGCGCGCGAGCCCGTCGAGCCGCTGCTCCCACCGCGCCTTGCCGCCGATCACCGCGGCGTCGACGAGCAGCTGCTCCCACCGCCATGGCGCGACGACCGTCCCCGCCACGACGTCCTCCGCCTGCGGATCGCGCGGGAGCTCGTCGTCCCGCTCGGCGTCGCGCCGCATGCTCGCCGCCGTCTCGGCAAGCTGCGCCGCGACCGACGGTGGCAACAGCTCGTCCTCCGCGGAGGCGACGACGGGCGGCGGCTCCGCGGCGCGCGCGGCGCGCATCGCGGCGTCGGGCACCTGGGCGAGCGAGAGATACTCGGCGAAGCGTCGCGCCGAGAGCCCTTCCGATGCGCACGCGAGCAGCGCCAGGAGCGCGCGTCCGGCGGGATCGGGGCGCGTGGTGCCGCGGGCGAAGAACGCCGGCACGTCGGCGCGGCGAAGCGCTTCTTCGAGGTGCGCGGTGTATGCGGACGGCGCGTGCAGAAACACGGCCATGCGGTCGAACGGCACGCCGCGCGCGGCTTCCGCTCGGATGCGGCGCGCGATCTCCACGCACTCCCGCGCCTCCCCGGGCCAGGAGTGCAACGTGACCGTGGCATCGAGCGACGTGTGCGGCGGTGTCGAGGGCTCGAAGAGATGGCGCTGGAGGCGACCGAGCGCGGTCGACGCCTCCGCCTGCGAGTGCGCGCCCGGCGGTCGCGGCGAGCGCTCGTTCGAGCAACGCGAGCGTGCGGTCGTCTCCGGTCGGTACCGTCGCGAGCACTGCAGGAGCGCGGCGCGCGAGCGCCGCGACGAACGCCGCCTCGCAGGCGCTCGTGATCGGCACGTCGAGCAGCAGCAGCGGAACGCCGACGAGCGGCGGCGGAGGCAGCGCGTCGACGGCCGTCGTCGCGGCCGCGAAGACGGCGGCCCGGTCGGCGAGCCCGGCCGCGTCGAGCTCGGTGGTGGTCTCCGCCGCCAAGAGCGCGAGGTCGTCGCCGACGGTCGGGAGCGCGACCAGCATCGTCGGCTCGACGCGGTTCGCCCGCAGCTCCGCCATCGTGCGCGCGACGGCCGGTGGAAACCCGGGCCGGCCGGCGACCGGGCCGAAATACGAGAGTCGGCCCGCCGCGACGACGCGATGCACCGCCCGCGCCGCGACGGCATCGAGCGCAAGCCCGGTTGCGGGCACGCTGCCGCGCGCCGCGAGCGTGGGCGCCGCGAGGAGGCCCGCCATGCGTCCGAGCGTCGCCCGCGCGACGCCGAAGCGCGCACCGCGTACCGCGACGTCGTCGCGCACGATCTGGTCGCACGCGTCCATGGACGCCGCGATCACGGCGAGCTCCGCGTCGAGCGGATACCCGTCGAGCCACGTGCGCGCGACCACGAGCCGTTCGTGCGCGCTCGCCGCGACGATCAGTCGCACGTCCCGCGGCTTTGCCTCGGGAGGTACCGTCCGCCGCGACGGACCCGAGCTCGGCTTCCTGTTCGCCACCCGTCGCTCATGTCGCGCGCCGGCGGCGACTGCAAGCACGCCGACAGCCGCTGCACGCGCTCAGCCGCGGCGCGGGCGTGGAATCGGGACGGGTGCGGGCGCCGGCGCGCGCGGGCGCATGAAGTCGGCGAGGATCTCGGCCGAGGTCGCAAGCGACCCAAGCGGGTTCGCCATCGCGTGCGAGACGGTCCGGACGCAGCCGAGCGCGCAACCCGCTTCGCACGGCTTGTGGACGTCGGCCGCGCGCAAGTCCGCGAAGGTCAGCGACTCGATCGGCCGACCGTGCCCGGCCACCTGGCTGCAATACTGCGCACGGCCCTCGGGGTTGACGTAGAGGTACTTGAACCCGCCGAGGCATTTCCACGGCCGGCGGAAATCGCCGACCAGCATCTCGGCGGCGTGCCGACGGAAGAACGCCATCCCCGGAAAGAGCTCGTGCCGGCGGAGGAGCTCGGCAAAGTGCTGCCCGCGGATCGCGATCCGTCCCTCCCCGTCGTGCAGGAGGGAGAACCCGAACTCGAAATCGAACGGCGCCAGCAGCTCGCGAAACTCCCCGTAACGACGCCAGCTCTCGTCGGTGAGGACGGTTTGGATCTTCACCTGGAACTTCGCCCGCTCGGCGAGAATCGCGAGCTTCGGTAGCACCGAGCGGAGCGACTTCGGCAGCCCCGGCTCCGGGTCGATGCCGTCGACGCTGACCTGCATGCAATCGAGGCCGGCCGCGTTGAAGCCGTCGACGAGCTCGGGCGTGAGCTTGAACGCGTTGGTGATCAAGGTCGCGAAGTTGACGCCGCGCCGGGTGGCCTTGATGCGCGCGACCAGCCGCACGATGTCGGGATGGAGCAGCGGCTCGCCCCCGAGGAGATCGAAGGCGACGGCACCGAGCGTGCCGAGCGCGTCGATCCGCCGGGCCAGGACGTCGAACGGCACGATCGGAGACCCGTTGGCGTACTCGTGGCAGTAGCTGCACGCGAGATTGCACTCGTACGTCACGACCAGCTGCGCATGCACCGGTCGGCTGTCGAACAGCCGCTTGAATCCCGTCAGGACGAACGCCGCCTTCCGCATCGACCCCCTCAGCTCGTGTTGCGCGCCCGTCGGGCTGCGCATCGTCGCGACACGGACTCGCACATCGCGCCGTCGGGGCGATCTACGCTGCTCTCGACCGAGAGGTCAAGACGGGACATGCCCTTCGTCGGCAAAGGCGAAGTGCACCGCCTCGGGAAGCTCGTGCCATTCGGGAAGGGTCGCGAGGCCGCCCGCGGGATCGGCGGCACTGTAGGTGTGCCAGAAGAGCAACGGCCGATCCCGCCATCGCGTCTCGCGCCCGAGTGCCAACGCGCCCGCCAGGGCCTTCGCCCCGTAGGTCGTCTCGAGTTTCAGGCCCTCGGTATCGGCCATGCGCCGAGAGGCGTCGACCGCTTCGGGCGTCACGACCCCGTACCCCGGCCCGAGCCAGTCGGACCGTACCAGCACGTCGTCCGGAGCGACCGTCGGGAGGGCCCTCGCGAGACCGAAGCGTCCGAGCTCTGCGAGCGCTCGGTTCGCGAGCCGGGCGAGGAACTCCGGGGAGGGCGGCAGGAGGTCCGTGACGCGTACGGCGATCACCTTCGCCGCCGATCCGGCGAGCGCAAGGCCCGCGACCAGACCGGCGACGGTACCACCGCTGCCGAGCGGCGCCACGATCGCCGCCGGCTCGGGCAAACCCCCCGCAGCCACCTGCTCCACGAGCTCCAGCGCGGCATTGACGTAGCCGAGCGTCCCGAGCGTCGAGGAGCCGCCCGTAGGCACGAGGTACGGGCGATCACCGTGGACCATGCCGCTCGCCAGCAAGCGCACGACCCGCCGCCGCGCCGCCGCGATCGACGGCACGGCGTGAATGACGGCACCATACGCCTGGTCGAGGAGCAGCGTACGCCGGACGTGCGCCGTGATCGGCTGCGGGATCAGCACGAGCAGCACCCGAAACCCGCTCGCGCGCGCGTAGATCGTCGTCGCGAGCGCGTGATTGCTCCCGAGCGCGCCGGTCGTGAGCACGGTCCGACGGCCACGCGCACGCGCGTCGGCGAGCAGCCATTCGAGCTTCCGCACCTTGTTGCCGCCGTACGGCACGCCCGTGAGGTCGTCGCGCTTGATCCAGAGCGCGCCGAGCCCCGCGTCGCGTTCGAGCGCGAAAAGACGGTGGACCGGGGTCGGCAGCGTCGCGAGCGGCAACCGCGGCAACCGCCCGCCGAGCTCGGGAAAACGGCGCTCGAGTGCCAATGGCATCGGACGCGCCCATACCACGATTCGATCCGCGTCCCAGCGAGCGCGAGCCGCGTCGCTCCCGGCTGCGAAGCGCGATCCATCCCCGAGCGACGGCGGCGCGCACCCCGCGCGTCTTGCGTCGACCGCGGCGCGGAACTTAGAGTGCCGCCTCGGTCGGCGCGGCGAGGCACGGGCGACGGCGCAACGCCGCCCGCGCTCGCCGCGGCACCACCCGCCCCAGATGGAGGATCACGCATGAGCGCACGCTCGAAGAGAGCCCGAGGGCCGCGATGATGTACGGGTTCTCGGTGTTGCGCTGCACGGCGTCCGCATTGTCCGAGCCGGGCGGCACGGGCCTCGGGACGCTCGGCTTCAGCGGCGACCTCGCCCGCTCGATGACGAGCGCCGCAGGCTTCACGCGCGTTCGCACCCACGACTTCGACGACCCCGTGAACGGCTACGACCAGGTGCGGCCGTAGCGCAGCTGCACCCGATGCCGGCGCGGCTGCACACGCGCCCGCGCGTCGCGTCGCCGCAATTCGTCCTCTGCTTCGCCGCGAACTTCCTCCAAAACCTCGCCTTCACGCTCTATCTGCACCTCTCCGGGTTCCTGCTGGCGCTCGGGGCCGACGAGGTGCGGATCGGCCTGATCGTGAGCGTCACCGCGGCGACCGCCATCGTCTGGCGGCCTCCGCTCGGCACGCTCATGGACACGCGCGGGCGCCGCGGCGTCATCCTCGCGGGCGGCGTGCTGAACGTGGTCGTCTGCGCCCTCTACCCGACGGTGCGCGATCTCGGCGTCTGGCTCTACGTCGTGCGTGCCGCGCACGGCATCGCCGAGGCGACGCTCTTCACCGCGCTCATGACCCATGCCGCCGATCTCCTGCCACCGACGCGGCGCACCGAGGGTATCGGGCTCTACGGCATCTCCGGCCTCTTGCCGATGTCGCTGAGCGGCGTGCTCGGCGACGTGATCCTCCATCACGGCGACTACGTCGACCTCTTCCACGTCTCGGCCGTGTTCGCGGCGGCGTCGCTGCTCCTCTCGCTGCCGCTCCGCGACGTGCGGCATCCGGCGGGCGAGCTTCCGGGTCGCGGCTTCCTCGCGTCGCTCGCGCAGCGCGACCTCGTGCCGCTCTGGTTCATCGGCCTCGTCTTCGCGACCGCGCTCACGGCGCAGTTCACGTTCGTGAAGACCTTCGTGCTGGCGACCGGCGTCGGCTCGGTCGGCGGCTTCTTCACCGCCTATGCGATCGCGGCCATCGTGCTGCGGCTCGGGTTCGCGTGGGTCCCCGAGCGCGTCGGACCGAAGCGCGCGCTCATGCCGGCGCTCGCGACGTTGGCGCTCGGCTACGTGCTGCTCGCGGGTGCCCGCACGCCGACCGCGATCGCGGTCGCCGGTGCGTGCGCCGGTCTCGGGCACGGCTTCACGTTTCCGATTCTCTCGGGGCTCGTGGTCGAGCGCGCGCGCACCAGGGAGCGCGGTGCCGCGACGTCGATCTTCACCGCCCTCTTCGACGCGGGAGCGCTCGTCGGCGGTCCGCTGCTCGGCGCGATCATCCGCGACGTCGGCTACGGCGCCATGTTCCTCTGCGCGGCCGGGCTGGTCGCGCTCGGCGGGCTCGTCTTCGCGGTCGTCGATCGCCGCCACGCCTGAACGGCCGCGTTGACTTCGGACTGTTTCGACACTCAACTGGCCGCTCGTGCTGCGCGCCTTTTCGCTGCCGTTGCCTCCGCCCGACGGGCGCGACCTGCGCCGTCGGGGTGCGGGGATCCTCGCGACCGCCGTGCGCACGCTCGCGCCACCGCTCGCGCGCCGCGCCATCCGCCGTCCGGACGTGCCGCAGGCGTTCGCGCGGCCGCTCCGCGAGCTCTTCGAGTCCCTCGGCGTCACGTTCGTGAAGTTCGGGCAGCTGGTGGCCTCGTCACCGGGGGTGTTCGGCGACGAGGTGGCGAACGAGTTCCGCTCGTGCCTCGACACGGGCCCCGCCGTGCCGCTCGAGACCGTCCGCACCACCGTCGAGACGGCGCTCGGACGCCCGCTCGACGAGGCGTTCGCGCGCTTCGACGGCGACCCGATCGGGCGCGCGTCGATGGCCGTCGTGCACCGAGCGACGCTACGCGACGGTCGCGACGTGGCGGTGAAGGTGCTGCGGCCCGGCATCGAGACCACGGTCGCGACGGATCTCCGCCTGATGGGACCGCTACTCGACGTGCTGGCCTTTCGCGTCGGCATCCCGGAGGCGGGACAGCTCGTGCGCATGCTCGACGGCTTCCGCGAGCAGCTCACCGAGGAGATCGATCTCCGGAACGAGGCGCGCGCGATGCACCACCATCGCGAGCTCGCGCGCGCGCTCCGCCTCGACCGCATCGTCGTGCCGGAACCCTATCCGGAGCTCTCCGGACAACGGGTGCTCACGATGGACTTCCTCGACGGGGTGCCGATCGACGACCGCGCCGGCATCGCGGCGCTCGGCCTCGACCCGCGGCCGCTCCTCGAGGAGCTCGTGCGCGCCTGGTTCATCACTGCGCTCCGCGACGGCACGTTCCACGCCGACGCCCACGCCGGCAACATCCTCATGCTGCGCGACGGCCGCGTCGGGGTCGTCGACTGGGGCATCGTGGGCCGGCTCGACGCGCGCACCTGGCGGTTCCTGCGCCGGACGGTCGAAGGCGCGCTCGGCGACGAAAGCGCGTGGGCCGACGTCGCCGACGAGTTCCTCGCGAGCTA
This sequence comes from uncultured delta proteobacterium, assembly GCA_963774015.1. Taxonomy (GTDB): domain Bacteria; phylum Desulfobacterota; class Binatia; order UTPRO1; family UTPRO1; genus UTPRO1. The sequence continues at coordinate 196,700 of CAVZDH010000007.1, read as the reverse complement.
CGGGCCGGCGCTGATCGCGGGGCTCGGGCTCGATCGCGACGGCCTCGCCCGGTTCTCGCGCAGCATCGTCGAGCCGATGCTGACGCGACCGTTCGGCGAGGTAAGCCTCGGGAAGTTCCTCGCCGCCTGGCAGGGCAACGTCGCCGCCGCCGAGGGGCGACCGACGGAGCGTCCGACGTGGCGACGGATCCTGGCGCGGCTACGGCACCAGCGCGCCTTGCACGTCGGCGTCGCGCAGCACGGGGGGCGCGGCACCGCGTTCGACCGGGGGACGTTCCTGCTCGCGAAACAGCTTCTCTACTTCGAGCGCTACGGGAAGATGTTCCTCAGCGATACGTCGCTGCTTGCCGACCGCGCGTTCTTCGAGCAGCTGTTGCGCGCGCCGGCCTGAAGCCGAGAGCCTCCCGCTACGGAGACGACGCCTCGCGCCGCATCACGACGCGTAGCGCCGACGGCAAGCCACGGCGCTCTTCGTGCGCGACCAGAGCGGCGAGGGCCGGCGTGATCTCCACCGGCGCCAGCACGCGAAAACCGAGCGCGAGGTAGAACGGCGCGTTCCACGGCACGTCGCGGAACGTCGTGAGCGTCACCGCGGCACGCCCGCGCGCCCGCGCGTCGGCAACGACCGTGTCGACGAGGGCACGACCGATGCCCCGTCGTCCCCAGGCCTGCAGCACGTCGAGCTCCTCGAGATGGACGGCGTCGTCGAGCAGGTCGGCATAGGCGAACCCGATCGGCACGTCGTCGACCGCCGCAACCCACACCTGCCCGCGCGCGAGCGCCGCATCGAATGCGCCCGGCGGCACCAGCACCTCGGGAATAGCGGCGAGGGCGGGAATGGCATCGAAGCGCGCACCCGCGTCGCGCTCGATCTCCGCGAGTCGGGGAAGCTCGGTCGCACGTGCGGCGCGGATCACCCAGTCGGCGCCCATCTCACTTCGACTCGAAAATGAGGATGGGCCGCCGGAGGACTACTCCAGCGGCCCATCCTCGAGCTCCCCGGGCCGGACTCGAACCAGCGACCATTCGGTTACACGTAATCCCGCCGTTTCCGACGGGCGTGGACTATCTCATCACCGTATCCAGATGGACGTAGGTGGCGGGCGCTCGCGGGGAGCTTATTCTTTCGTCACTCCCTAGTCTCTGCACCTTCCCCCCACCCTGCCGGTCTCGCGACCGGGTCATTGGGGAGCTTGGCTCAGGGTTCCCCTATGCCTCTGGCAGGCTGCCGAGAAGGGACCGATGGCTTCGTTTACCTTGCATTCGGTCCCTTCTCGGCAGCCTGCCGCAACTTCGGCACTTAGGCTTCCCTGAATTCACCCGCTTTTCACTCGCCGGTTTCCCGACGAGGCTGCATCGTTACAGCCGAACGCTCTACCGACTGAGCTACCGGGGACCACGAAACGGACCTCGAAAGCCGGGCTCTTATAATGGACGAGCCCTACGACCGCAATCGTTCAGCGTTCGGGCCTGCGCGCCGCATGCGCCACCACGCTCGCGAGCGCGCCGACGGCGAGCGGCAACTCGACGTGCGCACGCTCGAGCCAAACGGAGCGGACCCGCCAGTGGTCCGCGAGCGCCTGCACGTCGGGTGGCGGCACGTGTCGGTCGTACCGGAGCCCGACCACCGCGCAATCGTCGCGCCGTCGCGGCCCCGGGAGTCGGCTCGGCGCGACGGGATCGAAGAGCCGCAGCAACGTGCGGGCGTGGCGCACGTCGTCGCGGGCGAGCGCCCCGTGATCCGCCGCGCGCGCGAGCCCGCGTGGCGGGAGCCACAAGCGTCCCGGATGCGCGCCGGCGAGGATCGGCACACAGGCGTCGAAACGCGCGGTCGTGACTGCGAGCAACGCCGTCACCGTACCGCCGATCCCGACGCCGGTCGCAACGACCGTGCGATAGCCGCGCTGCCGCGCCCACGCCTCCGCCGCGACGCCGACGTGGACGCGCCGGACGATCGTCGCGAGCACGCTCCCGACGCTGTTCGCCCATCCACCTCTCGACCCGTCGTCTCGTGCTTCCGCGCACGGGATGACGACGTCGAACCCGATCCGAACGAGCGCGCGAGCGAAGCGCCTCCCCACCAGCCCCGCGAGCAGCCCCGTCCCGAGGCTCAGCACCACGACGGCGTCGCGCGCACCGCTTCCGCGATGGTGGCGGAGCGAGGTTTCGCCGATGCTCGCCAGGCCGTTCACGAGCGGTGCGCGCCCGCGATAGAGGTCGACCGGGCACCGACCGCGACCGCGCGCGACGCGCGTGAAGTGCGGCGGCGGCGCGAACGCGTAGAGCGACCCCCGCGTCGCCGCGCCGTGCACGGCGCGGCACGCCGCACGGTCGACGCCGTTTCGAAAGTGGCGGCCGCCGAGGAGGCGCGCGCTCACGGGCGCCAACCGTTCCGCGACGCGTACCCACGAGGGACGCGCGATCGCCACCCGCCGTGGCGCCTCCGCGACATCCGGCGTCCAGGCCACGAGCTCGCTCGCCATGCCCGTAGCTCGAGCAAGTTCCGCTCCCGCGCCGCGGCGCCGTGACGACGCGGGCGAGACGACCTTTCGTCCCGTCGCTCGACGTCAACCGTCGTCAAGTCGCGACGACGGCGCGCCGCTCAGCCCGCCAGTCCCGATCGGTAGTCGCGATGGAACGGACGCCACGCCAACGCCTCGCACGCGCGCGCGTTCCGCACGCGAAAGGACGGAAAGCCGACGCGCCCGCCGGGCGCCGGCACGGCGCTGCCTTCGATCGCGGCGATGTACCCGAAGAGCTCGCGCCACTGACACGGCCGGTCGTCCGCGACGATCAGCACCCGCCTCGACGGCCAGCGCTCGAGGGCGCAGACGGTCGCCTCCGCCATGTCCGCGATGTGCACCAGCGATACGTAGTCGGCGCCGTCACCGGGAAGGCGGAGCCTGCCCGCGCGCGCCCGCGTCCGCCAGTCGTCGTCATAGCCCGTGCCCGGCCCGTAGAAGAGCCCGCCGCGGAGCACGCACCAGTCGAGCCCGGAATCGCGGATGCTCGCCTCCATCGCGCGGGCCGCGCGCGTCGCCGCCGCCGCGAGATCGTCGCCGTCGAACGGCGACTCGGTGTCTTCGTCGGCCCACGCTTCGCCCGCCGCGCTCACCATGGCGATGCTCTGCTGGAGCACGCGTGCGACGCCGGCGGCGCGACACGCGTCGACCCAGATCGGGGTGCCCTCGCGGCGGAGGCGGTCGTTCGCCGCGTAGTCGCCGCCGAGGCGCCCCGGGCGCGGCAAGGTCGTCGCGAGATTGACGGCGACCGCGCAACCGGCGAGCCCGGCGCGCAAGGATGCCGCATCGAAGACGTCCGCGGCGTACGCCTCGGCGCCGCAGGCCGCCGCGACGAAGGCACGCTCCGGGTGCCGCACGAGCGCGCGCACGCGATGGCCGCGCGCCACGAGCCGCGGCACGAGGTGACGCCCGTAGACACCCGTTGCCCCGAGGACGGCGATCGGCGACGACGTCATCGCGTCACCGCTGCGTGATCGGCACGTGCCGCGGCTCGGAGCGCACGCGCGCGAGCCACGCCCGCACCGCCGGATAGGGTGCGAGGTCGAAGCCCCCTTCGTCGGCGACGTGCGTGTACGCGTACAGCGCGATGTCTGCGATCGTGTAGCGGTCGCCGACGAAGTAGCGCCGGGCCGCGAGATGCCGCTCCATGACGTCGAGCGCCGCGTAGCCGAGGGGACGCTTCTGCTCGATCGCCGCGCGCCGCTCGGGCGTGAGCTCGGTGTAGTGCATCCAGAACCGCACCGTCGCGATGTTGGGCTCGTGACTGTACTGCTCGAAGCACATCCATTGCAGCACCTCGGCACGGAGCCAGCGGTCGTCGGGAAGGAACGGCGTCCCGTCGCTCAGATAGAACAAGATCGCATTCGACTCGGCGAGGAGCTTCCCCGGCTCGACCTCGAGCAGCGGGATGCGTCCGTTCGGGTTCTTGGCGAGGAACTCCGGTGTCCGCGTCTCGCCTTTGGTGATGTCGAGCTCGACGAGCTCGAACGGGAGCGCGCGTTGCGCCAGCAGCAGTCGGACCTTGTAGCCGTTTCCGGACGGCAGGTAGTCGTAGAGTCGGAGCATCGTCGGCTCACGCCCGCGCATACGCGGCGGCATGGGCCGGCAGCGATTCGTCGGGATCGAGACGCGCGTCGGGTATCGGCGCACCGGAACGGACGGCGAGCGGGATCACGCCGGCCCACACCGGCAAGGTGTAGTCGGCCTCGTCGTCGATCGGCGGGCCGCTGCGCACCTTGGCCGAGCCTTCGGTGATCGGAAGCCGGAGCACCAACGTGCGCGTGACCTCGTCGTCGCTCGGGGGCCGCACGCTCGGATAGCGTCCCGGCACGACGTGCTCGACCAGGGCCCGGAAGGCCGCCCGCTTCTCCTCCGGGTCGACCACCTCGGTCGCGGTGCCGAGCAGCACGACGGAGCGGTAGTTCATGGAGTGATGAAACGCCGAGCGCGCAAGCACGAGGCCGTCGAGCAAGGTGACCGTCACGCAGAGCCCGACCCCGCCCTTGCCGGTGCGCAGCATGCGGTTGCTCGCCGAGCCGTGCAGATAGAGTTGGTCGTCGATGCGGGCGTACGCCGTCGGCAAGACGAACGGCTGCCCGTCCACCACGAACCCCATGTGGCAGACCAGGCCCTCGTCGAGGATGCGGAGGATGGCGGTGTGCTCGTGGAGGCCCCGGGCGGCGAGCCGCTTGAGGGTAGTGCGAGGGGTCGGACCGGTGATGGGCACTTGCGTGACTCCTTTTGTACTGGTACATTCAGATCAACGTGACAGTACAGTACAAGATCGGTGGTGACACTGCAAGCACCATCGCGCACAGCATCGAGGCCGGCATTCGCGACGGCGCGCTCGCGAGCGGCGCGGCGGTGCCGCCGGTGCGAACGCTGGCCGCCCGCCTGCGGGTGAGCCCGAGCACGATCGCGGCGGCCTACCGTACCCTCACCGCCCGCGGTCTCCTGCACTCCGACGGTCGCCGCGGCACGCGGGTCCGACATCGTCCACCGTTGCCGACGCGCGCCGCGGCACCGATTCCCCCCCACGTTCGCGATCTCGCGAACGGTAGTCCCAATCCGGCCTTGCTGCCGCCGCTCGCCGGCGCGCTGGCGACGATCGAGCCGGCGCAGCGGTCGTACGGCGAGCGCGCCAATCTGCCCGAGCTGCTCCGTCTCGCGACACAGCAGCTCGAACGCGACGGCCTCCCCGCCGACGCGCTCGCGGTCACCGGCGGTGCCCTCGACGGCATCGAGCGAGCGCTCCAGGCACATCTCCGTCCCGGCGACCGCATCGCGATCGAGGACCCCGGATATCCCGGCGTCATCGATCTCGTCGCCGCGCTCGGGCTCGTCCCCGAGCCGGTCGCGCTCGACGACGCCGGCATGCTGCCCGACGCCCTGGCCCGGGCGCTCCGCCACCGCGTCGCCGCCTGCATTCTGACGCCGCGCGCCCAAAACCCGAGCGGTGCCGCGTTGGATCCGGCCCGCGTCGCCGAGCTCCGACGCGTCCTCAAGGGGCATCCCGAGGTCCTCGTCGTCGAGGACGACCACGCGGGCCCGATCGCCGGCACGCCCGCGTTCAGCGTCTGCGATCATCGCCGGCGTGCGCGCTGGGTCGTCGTGCGCTCGGTCTCGAAATCGCTCGGCCCCGATCTCCGCCTCGCGGTCCTGTCGGGCGACGCGGCGACCATCGCGCGAATCGAGGGTCGGCAGCTGATCGGGACCGGCTGGGTGAGCCACGTGCTGCAACGTATCGTCGCGAGCCTGTGGAGCGATCGCGCCACGGCCGAACGCGTGCGCCATGCCGCCGCCACCTACACCGCGCGCCGTCACGGCCTGGTCGAGGCCCTCGCCCGGCGCGGCGTCGCGGCCCACGGGCGCTCCGGGTTGAACGTCTGGGTTCCCGTGCCCGAGGAGCTCCCCGTCGTGCAGAGCCTCCTCGACGCCGGCTTCGCCGTGAACGGCGGCGAGCGCTATCGGCTGGCGAGCGGGCCCGCGATCCGCATCACGATCGCCACGCTCGCGGCCGACGAGATCGCGCCCCTCGCCGACGCCGTCGCGGCGAGCCTCGCGCCCGCGCAACGGACGCACGCGCCGTAGCGGGAAGCCTCGCCCCTCGCCCGCGACCGTGATTGGCAGTCGCGCGTCGGCGTGCGAAAGAAGCCGCCCGGAGGGCACGCATGACGGACACGACACGAAAGGTCGCCTTCATCACCGGCGGCGGCAGCGGCATCGGGCTCGGCATCGCGACGGCCCTCGCGGCAAGCGGCGTCCGTCTGGCGCTCATGGGCCGCGACGCGGCCAGGCTCGCGCGCGCTGCGTCGGGCCTTCCCGCCTCCGCCGAGGTGCTGACGATCCCCGGCGACGTCGGCAACGAGGCGGACGTCGCCGGCGCCGTCGCCGCCGTCGTCGAGCGCTTCGGCCGCCTCGACTACGGCGTCAACGCCGCCGGCACCGGCAGCTTCGGCGGCGTCACCGACCAGTCGTTCGAGTCCTGGAGCTTCACGCTCCACACGAATCTCGACGGCACGATGCTCGCCCTCAAGCACGAGACGGCGGCGATGCTGGCGCTCGGGAACGGCGGCGCGATCGTGAACGTCTCGTCGATCGCGGGCGTGTTGACCCACAAGATGATGAGCGCGTACTGCGTCTCGAAGGCCGGTGTCGAGATGCTCACGCGCTGCGCCGCCGACGAGCTCGGCGAGCACGGCATCCGGGTGAACGCGCTGCGCCCGGGGCTCGTGCCGACGGATCTCGCCGCGCCGCTCGCGGCGCATCCGCTCACGCGCGCGAACTACGAGTCGCTCATGCCCCTCGGCCGGCTCGGCACCGTCGAGGACGTCGCCGCAGCCGCGAGCTTCCTCTTGAGCGACGCGGCGTCGTGGATCACGGGCCAGGTGTTCGCGGTGGACGGCGGGCACACGCTGCGCGGCGGCCCCGACATCACCTTGATGTTCACATAGCCGAGCCGGCGACGGGTCATCGGCGGCGTGACGGCAAGCGTGCCGCCATGCCCTCGCTACACTGCCGGGGCGCGGCGCGTGATGCGCTCGACGGCGGCGATCTCGTCGAGGATGTGCGTCAGGCTCTTGCACATGAGGCTGGCGGCGTCGGCGATCACCTTCACCTCGTCGCGCTCGAAGCCCGTCGCCTCCATGTCGACCTTGAAGTCGAGCCAGCGCTGCCGCTGTGCCTCGCCGTACGGGTCGAGATACGCGACGCCCTGCCCGGCCGGCAGGCGATAGGCGAGGCGCGCCCGCTTCGCGATCTGGCGGCCACCGTTCTTGCCGTCCTCCAGGACGTAGGCGAGGCCGAGCAGCGCGAGCGGGGCGCGGACCGCGAGGCCGTCGATGAGCTCGACCAGCACGCTCGTCGACGCGAGCGGCGTGAGCCGCTGCAATCCGACGCCGAAGCACGCCAGGTCCGACGCGATCGCCGGGGTATGGAAGTAGTGGTCGCGGATCACGCACCCGAGCGGCGGCACCACGGCGCGCAGCCGGCCGAGATGCCATTCGAGCGCGCGATGCGCGAAGAAGAGCTGACCGAGCCACGCGACGTAGGTGCTGCGCGGCAGGAGGCCCGCCGCGAGATCGCGCGAGATCGGATGGAGCTTCAGGACGCGGTGGGCTTCGGCGGACGCGCCGGCGAGCTGCCGCATGACGCCGTCGATGATCGGACGCATGTGCCCCGGGAATTCAAGACCAGTGCCAGCCGACGCGCCGCTGCGTGCGGCGTGCCCGCCGCCCGCTCGCGCCGCCGCCGCGCCCGTACGCCGGCCGCGCGAAGATCCGAGTCGCGACCTGGACATGGACCGACGACGACCGCGCGAGGCCCCATCCGGGCGATCGCGCGAACGCCCACGCGGGACGCAGCGCGGAGCGCATCGGCGGCCGCGCACCGGCGCGCGTGGCAGCGCTGCAAAAGCGGGCGCGCCTGCACGAGACGCGCACGGTGGCTCGCCCCGTCACCGACAGGGCGTAGCCCGAGACGCCGTTCAGATCGGGTCCGAGAGGGCGCGCGAGATCGCCGCCGTTCGGGTGCTCGATCTTGATGACGCGCGCGCCGAGGTCCGCGAGCGTGAGCGTACAGAACGGTCCCGCGAGCACGCGGGGAGATCGAGGACCGTGATGCCCACGAGCGGTCCCGGCGGCATCAGCGCGCGTTCACTTGCCGCTCGGCTGCGGGGACGGCGCGTCGACGAGCGCGCCTTTGACGAACGTGAGCCGCGCCTTCGCGGGCACGCTCGGACAACACGACGCGTCCTTCGGCCCGTACGTCCGCAGGTCGAGCGCGACGGTGTTGCCGCTGATCGTGCAGCCCTCGACCGCGCGGACGCTCTTGCCGCCCACCTCCTTCGGCAGCGTCCCGCCGTAGCCCTGCGGCGTCGACGTCAGCACCGTCGCGTACTGGGTCCAGTCGTTGCCGCCCCCGACGCCTTCGATGGAGTAGATGACCACGACGTCCCCGTGACCATCACCGTTCACGTCGCCTTCACAGCTCTTGCGCGTGTCACGCGGCGCCTCGCCGTGGACCCGTTGCGCGTGCGCGGCGATCCAAGCGTTGGCGTAGCCTTGCCAGAGCGCCGGTCCTTCCGCGCGGGCGCCGCGCGCGAACAGTACGAGCCCCACTCCCGTGACGACGGCCACCCTCGCAAGCAAGCGCATGCCCCGTCTTCTGCACGAGGCCCGGCGAGTCTTCAACCCGGGCGCACCCATGATAGGCACAGCGGCGAGGAGGCCGGCAATGGCGATCGATTTCACGTTGAGCCCCGAGCTCGAGAAGATCCGAGAGCGCGTCCGCGATTTCATCCAAAACGTCGTCCGCCCGGGGGAAGCCACGATCGGCGACCGCGACACGATCGAACGCGGCGCGTACGTCAAGCTGTTGCTCCAGATGCGCGCGGAAGCGAAGGCCGCGGGCCTCTGGTTGCCGCACATGCCGAAGGAGTGGGGTGGCATGGGACTCGGCCACGTCGAGCTCGCGATGGTGCAGGCGGAGGCGGCGAAGGCGTACTACGGCCCATGGGTGTTGAATTGCCAAGCGCCCGACGAGGGCAACATGCACACGCTCCTCCATTGGGCGACCGACGCACAGAAGGAGAAGTATCTGCGGCCGCTCTGCGAGGGCCAGGTGATGAGCTGCTTCGCCATGACCGAGCCCGAGGTCGCGGGCTCCGACCCGACGCTCATCCAGACCCGCGCCGTGCGCCACGGCGACCAATGGGTCGTCGACGGCCACAAGTGGTTCATCTCGAACGCGCGGCGCGCGAGCTTCGCCATTCTCATCGCCCGGACGGAGGACGAGCCCGAGCGGCCGCAGGCCGCCAACACGGGGTTCATCGTCGACCTGCCCTCCCCGGGGTGGCGCCGCGTGCGCGAGGTCGCGACCATGCACGGCGCGAGCGGACACTCCGAGATCCGCATCGAGGACCTGCACGTACCGCACGAGAACATGCTCGGCGGCCGCGGCCAGGGACACCGGCTCGGCCAGTATCGGCTCGGACCCGCCCGCCTCGCGCACTGTATGCGGTGGATCTCGCAGGCCGAGACCGCCCTCGAGATGATGGTCGACCGGGCGACCAAGCGATTCGCGCACGGCTCGCTGCTCTCCGAGAAGCAGGGGATTCAATGGATGATCGCCGACTCCACCATGGAGCTGTACCAGTGCAAGCTCATGGTGCTGCACGCGGCGTACAAGATCGATCGCGGGCTCGACTTCGTCTCCGAGGTGTCGATGGCGAAGCACTTCGTCGCCAATGCGCTCGGCCGCATCATCGACCGCGCGATCCAGGTGCACGGCGCGCTCGGCTACTCGACCGACACGCCGCTCGCGTCGATGTCGCAGCACGCGCGCTGGGCCCGCTTCGCCGACGGCCCAGACGAGGTGCACCAGATGCGGATCGCGCAACGCACGATCGCGGCGTGGCAGCAGCACGGAAGCAGCCGGCGCGCGACCGGCGACCTGCCGCTGTGAGGGTCCCGGCGCGAGCGCTGGCGCGTCTCGCGGCCGGCGCGCTGCTGCTCACAGCCGCGTGCCAGCGCACGACCGGTACGCTCAGCGACGAGCAACTGCAGCGTTTCGAGCGCGAGGGCATCGTCCGGCGTGCCGTCGACGTCCCCTTTCGCCGCACCCGCGGCATCGGCACGGCCGACGGCGGCTGGGAGGAGCTCACGGCCTCGATCATCGTCACCACCGCGAGCGTCGCCATTCACCGCGGCAGCACGTTCGCGCTCGAGATCACGCCGCGCTCGACCGGGAGCTACGAGCTGTCGCGCGATCACGACCGGCTGAGCCTGCGCGGCGGCAGCGGCAAGTCGGTGGTGAGCTGGTCGTTTCGTCCCGCCGCCGATGCCACCGGATGGGCGGCCGACATCCGCACCGTCATCCGCGGTACCGTCGGCGCGCGCCGCCGCGATCGCGACGGCGCGCCGCCCGCCAGCTGATCGGCGCTCAGAGCTTCGAGAAGTCGGGCGGCCGCTTCTCGAAGAACGCCATGATCGCCTCCATGTTCTCGGGCGTCCCCACGCGCTCGACGAAGCCCGCGTCCTCGCGCGCCCGCGCGGCCCGCACCTGCTCGGCTCGGGTCGCGAGCAAGAGCCGCTTGGTGTGGCGAATCGACCCGATCGGGCCCGCCGCCATCTTGGCGGCGACCTCGAGGAGCGCGGGCACGAGCTCGTCCCGCGGGCAGATCCGTGACGCCAGCCCGAGCGCGACGGCGCGCCGCGCGTCGATCCAGTCGCCCGTGTAGAGCACCTCCGCCGCACGCTGGTAGCCGATGATCAACGGCAGCAGGTAGCTCGCAGCCGCCTCCGGCACGACGCCGAGGGGCACGAAGGGCGCCCGCAGCCGCGCCTCGGCGGCGACGTAGACGACGTCGCAGTGGAGGAGAATCGTAAGGCCGATGCCCACGCCGACGCCGTTCACGGCCGCGAGCAGCGGCTTGTCGAAGGCCACCAGGACGTCCATGAAGCTGCCGAACGGGTGCTCGGCGTCCCCGGGCGCGGCCGACATCTCGCTCAAGTCTTGGCCGGCGGTGAACGCCTCGCCGGCGCCCGTCACGATGACGGCGCGCGCCCGCGGCTCGTCCAGGAGCTCGCGCAGCAGGTCGCGGGCCTCGCACCACATCTGGCGGTTGAAGGCGTTGCGGCGAGCCGGACGATTCCAGGTCACGATCGCCACGCCGTCGCGCAGCTCGAGATCTACGGTGTCACGCGTCGTCATCGCGCGCCCATAGCACACGAGGTACGCCGACACCTCCGCCACCCACCGCGCCGAATCGCGAGTGCTTTCCGCTCGGTCGAGGGTCCGCCGCTCGGCGCGCCCTCTGCGCGGCGGGCACGCTTGCATGGAGGTCGAGCCTCTGCGACATCGACCCCATCCATATTCATCCGGGAGGAGCAGCCCCATGCGAGAGCATCTCGAGTTCTACATCGACGGCCAGTGGGTGAAGCCGGCCGTTCCGAAGACCCTCGACGTCATCGGACCCGCGACCGAGGAGGTGATCGGACGCATCAGCCTCGGCAGCGCGGCCGACGTCGACCGCGCCGTGGCCGCCGCGCGCAAGGCCTTCGACACCTACTCCCGCACCAGCCGCGAAGAGCGCATCGCGCTCCTCGAGCGCATTCTCGGCGTCTACCAGACCAGGCTCGACGAGATCGCGACGACGATCTCCCTCGAGATGGGCGCACCCATGTGGCTCGCGAAGGCGGCGCAGGCGCCGTCGGGACTCGCGCACCTGATGCAGACGCTCGAGATTCTCAAGGGCTACAGCTTCGTCGAAAACAAAGGCACGACCCGCATCTTGCGCGAACCGGTCGGGGTCTGCGGCTTCATCACGCCGTGGAACTGGCCGGTGAACCAGATCATGTGCAAGGTCGCGCCCGCGTTGGCGGCGGGCTGCACGATGGTCCTGAAGCCGAGCGAGATCGCGCCGCTCAACGCGATCCTGGTCGCAGAGGTGCTGCACGAGGCCGGCGTGCCCGCGGGGGTCTTCAATCTCGTGAACGGCGACGGGCCGACGGTCGGGGTCGCGCTCGCGTCGCATCCCGGCATCGACATGGTCTCCTTCACGGGCTCGACCCGCGCCGGCATCCAGGTCGCCAAGAACGCCGCCGACACCGTGAAGCGGGTCGCGCAGGAGCTCGGCGGCAAGTCGGCCAACATCATCCTCGACGACGCCGACCTCGAACGCTCGGTGAAGGGCGGCGTCCGCAGCTGTTTCACCAACAGCGGACAGTCGTGCAACGCACCGACGCGCATGCTCGTCCCGCGCGCCCGGCACGCCGAGGCGGTCGCAATCGCGAAGGCGGCCGCGGAGGCGACGACGGTCGGCGACCCGAGCGCGGAAGGCACGCAGATCGGTCCGGTCGTCAGCAAGGTGCAGTTCGACAAGATCCAAGGCCTCATCAAGAAAGGCATCGACGAAGGCGCCGAGCTCGTCGCCGGCGGGCCCGGCCTCCCGCCCGGCATCACCCGCGGCTACTTCGTCCGGCCGACCGTCTTCGCGAACGTGCGCAACGACATGACGATCGCGCGCGAGGAGATCTTCGGACCGGTGCTGTCGATTCTCCCCTACGACGACGAGGAGCAAGCGATCCGCATCGCCAACGACACCGTCTATGGTCTCTCCGGCTATGTCGCCTCGGGGGATCCCGACCACGCCCTGCGCGTCGCGGCACGCCTCCGCACCGGGAACGTGCACCTGAACGGCGCCGGCGCGGACTTCGCGGCACCGTTCGGCGGCTACAAGCAGAGCGGCAACGGCCGCGAGTGGGGCGAGCACGGCTTCGAGGAGTTCCTCGAAGTCAAGGCCGTGATGGGCTGCGCCGGCTGACGTCGGCCCGTGCGCTTCGGGCGTCAGGCGCCGAAGCGCACGGCAGCGCACGACCGGTCGACGCGTCGAACGCATCCACGCGCCGCGCGTCACCTCACCCGCGGACCAGGAGGTACTCGGACGGCTTGAAGGTGCGGGTGCGCGCCACGTACTCGCTCGCGAGGCCGGGATAGAGCGAATGGTTCTCGCCGTCGGGGCCGAGATACCAGCTGCTACAGCCGCTCGCCCACACCATGTGCTTCATGCGGCCCTGGATGCCGGCGTTGTACGCGTCCTGCACGTCGCGGCGAACCTCCACCGATCGCAGCGTCGGATCGGCGATCATGGTGCGCATCGCCTGCAGGGCGTAGTCGATCTGCGCCTCCGTGAAGACGAGCACCGAGGTGTGCCCGGGACCGGTATTGGGTCCCATCAGGATGAACCAGTTCGGGAAGCCGGCGACCGTCACGCCCTTGTACGCGACGGCGCCGCCCGCCCACGCCTCGGCGAGCGTCCGGCCGTGGCGGCCGTAGATCGGAAACGGCGCGGTCGCGATGTTGAGGTGGAAGCCCGTCGCGAGCACGAGCACGTCGATCGGGTGCTCGCGGCCGTCCGCGGTGACGATGCCGTGCGGGCGGACCTCGACGATCGCGTCGGTCACGAGCTCGACGTTCGGCCGCTCGAACGTCGGCCAATAGTCGTCGGAGATGAGCATCCGCTTGCAGCCGAACTGGAAGCGCGGCCGCAACCGCTCGCGCAGGACCGGGTCTTTCACGCAGCGGCGGAGGTGCCGCTCCGACATCCGCTCGCCGATCCGCGACAGGCGCGGCGCATCGAGGAAGATCATCGGACCCATGAGCTCGCTGAAGCCGTAGAGCATGGCGCGGCGCACCTTCAGCATCCACGGGTGCTTTCGGAAGCGCGCTTTCATGCGCTCGCTGATCTCGCGATCGCGCCTCGGAACCACCCAGGCGGCCGTCCGCTGAAAGACGCTGAGCTTTCCGACCCGCGGCGCGATCGCCGGCACGACCTGCACCGCGCTCGCACCGGTACCGATGACCGCGACGCGCTTGCCGGCGAGGTCGTAGTCGTGATCCCAGCGCGCCGTGTGCATGGTCTTCCCGGCGAAGGTCGCGAGACCGGGGATGTCGGGACCCTTCGGGTCGACGAGACCGCCCATGCCGGCCACGACGGCACGGGCCTCCACGCGCTCGCCCCGGCTGGTGGTGAGCACCCACAGCTGGCGCGCCTCGTCGAAGCGCGCCTCCGTCACCGCCGTGTCGAGCTCGAGATGCGCCCGCAAGCCGTACGTGTCGACGCAACGCAGGAGGTAGGCCTGGATCTCGTTCGAGCCCGCGAACATGCGCGTCCACTCCGGATTGGGCTCGCAGGAGAACGAGTAGACGTGCGACGGCACGTCGCACGCCGCCCCCGGGTAGGTGTTGTCGCGCCACGTCCCCCCGATCTCGCTCGCGCGCTCGAAGATACGGAACGAGCGGACGCCCGCCTTCAGCAATTGGATCGCGGTCCCGATTCCGGCAAAGCCGGCACCGATGATCACGATCGGAAACTCGACGGCGGCCGCCGCGGCCGGCGGCGAGCCGGCGGCGGCCTGCGAGCTTTTGACGTACAGCATGCGACGTCCTCCGCGGGCGGATCTTGACTCGGGAGCCTCAGTGTAAGCAAGTGATTACTACAGTCAAGCACTGATTCATGGCGCTACCCCTCCCCCATCCGACCCGCGAGGTCTTGATCGACGCCGCCCTCACGCTCTTCGCCAGCGAGGGCTATCGCGGCACCACGATTCGGAAGATCGAGAAAGCCGCCGGGCTCACGCCGGGCGCGGGCGGCCTGTACCGGCACTTTCGCTCCAAGGAGGAGCTTCTGCTCGCCGCCATCGAGCGCTATCGCGCCGACGTCGCCGCGTTTCTCGCGCGCGCGCCGGAGCTGATGCAGCTCGGCGACGTGCGGGCCGAGCTTCTCGTCGCGGCGAAGCTCTCGCGCGAGTTCAACGAGCGCAACGACGCGCTCTTGCGCGTGCTCATCCTCGAGCAGAGCGCGATCCCGAAAAGGGCGCAGCGCCACTTCCAGCAAGCTTGGGAGGACGGGTATCGGCTCTACGCGCGCTGGCTCGAAGCGCGGCTCGGACCGAGAAGCGGCGTCGACATCGAGGCGGCGGCGATCCAGCTCTTCGGATCGCTGACCCAGTACCAAGTGCAGGTCGAGACGTTCAGCCATCCGCCGCTCGGCGTCGACCCCGATCGCTTCGGCGTCGCATGGGCTGACCACTGGACCGCCTTCATCGCCGCCGCGCGGCGCGCGTGAGCTCATGACCGCCGCCCCGCACCTGACCGGCCGCCAGCGGAAGCACCTCCGCGGCCTCGCGCACGGCTACGAGCCGCTCGTGCACGTCGGCGCCGCCGGCGTCACCGACGCGATCGTGCACGCCGTCGATGCCGCCTTGCTGGCCCACGAGCTCGTGAAGGTGCGCTTGCACCAGCCCGCCGACAAGCACGGCGACGCCGACGCCCTGGCCACCGCAACCGGCGCCGCGCTCTGCGGCCTGGTCGGCCACGTCGTGATCCTCTATCGGCCGCATCCCGAGCGCCCGAAGATCGCGCTCGGCGACTGACGGGTCCGCCGTGTCCGTCGGTATGCTCAATCAAAGCGGGACGGATGGGCGCGAACCGAACCTGCCCGGAATCAGGGAGCGCCGCAGACGTCGCGGTGCTCGGGCCCCCAGCTGCTCGTTCCACACGTCGAGTTCTTGAGGCGCGGCTTACGCTTGCTGCCGAGGTCGAGCCCGTTACCGGTCACGGTCGAGTCGACGAGCTCGATTTTGTCGGCGGTGATGCCGAACTCGGTGCTGCCCGTGACGATCGAACGCACGACCTCGACGGTGTTGCTGAACCAGGTCACGTAGCGGTTCCCGGTGATCACGCTGTCGTAGATCCTGAGGATGCGTTGGACGAAGAGCGCGGTGTCGCCGCTGTTGCTGATGGTCGTGTCGCGTACCGTGAGGTTCTTGCCGGCGAAGACGGCATTCAACGACGCGCCGGTCACGGTTCCGCCACCGAGGACCGTACACGACTTCCCGCAGAAGACCCCGAACTGACCGCCGGTGAGCGTGTGGCCCCGCAGATCCAAGGTTCCTTTGCGGGAGATCAGCACGGCCGCGCCGGTCACGACGTACGGATATCCCTTCTTGCTGTAGTCGGGCAGCACGGACTCACCGGCGAAGCCGCTACAGTCGAGATCGGTCGAAAGGAAGGCCGCGCCGGTCACGATCTGCCCGCAGCTCGTGACCTCGGTCGGCACCGATGCGAGCGCGACCTGGGAGAGGAGAACGACGACAGCCATCGAAAGAACGCGGAGGCAAGCAATCGACATGAGCGACTCCTTCGAGTGCAGGTAGCACGGCGTGGGGAAACCTCGGGATACGTGCCACGGCCGAGACCGGCGAGTCCACCGAAAAGTGCGCGGCCTGGCGCACTTTGGTCCGACGGGTTGCGCTTGCGGCCCGTGGATGTCGTCGTGAAGCCGTAGGCGAACCACCGACAGCGTCGACCCCGCCGAGGTCTTGAGCGCCCCGCTGAGAAGCGATAGCGCCACCACGTGAGCACGACGCTTGCCGACCGCTTGGCCCACGTGGCGAGCACCTCCACCCTTCGCTTGACCCACTACGGGCGCCGGAGCGGCAAGCCCTACGAGGTGACGATCTGGTTCATGGTAGAGGGTGACGTCGTGTACCTCGCCACGGCCAATCGCAACCGCCAGTGGCCGCGCAACGTGGCGGCCCGTCCCGAAGTAAGGCTCCGCGTCGGGACCGAGGCGTTCACAGGTCGCGTCGACGTGATCACCGATCGGGCGACGATCGAGCACGTGACCGATCTCGTCGCAGCGAAGTACTGGTACACCTGGCCGTACGTTGCGCTCGCACGGCTCCTCGGATGGCAGGTCCCGAGCGCCGTGTTTCGGGTGTCGGCGCTGACGTAGCCAGTGCACGCCAATCGTTTCCGTATGACCCGCTCCCTCATCAAGCTCTCCGGTCGCACGAAGGCCGATGATCCTTCCCCGCAACCCATCGTCGAGCTGCCGGTGAGCGTCATGTTTCCCGGCAATGAGACGGTCTACGACGGCACGATCGTCGGGCTCCTCGCGTCGCAACGGGGTCGACGGATCGTGCTCGCGCGGCTCGCAGTGGAGCGCGGACCACGCCAAGATGACTTTCGCGCTCCGTGGTTCCCGAAACGACCAGCAGTCGAAGACTGGGCCGAGGTCGCCCAATTTCCGAAGGCGCTTCAGCAGGCGTGTTTCCCGCGCGCAACCGAACGCGGTGCTGTCGAGCGTGAATGATCTCAACGACCCTCGACGCTCGGACGCTTGAACTTCCGACGAAGGCAGCGGGCCTGGCTGGGCTGCTGATCCACGACCTACGCCGCAGCGACGCTCATCGACTCGACGGTCACAGGCAACGACACCGATCCCGATTGCGGCACGACGAAGACGTGCTTCGACGTCGGCACGTGCCTCGTCCCATCACGCTTGAGGGACTCGACGTGCGATCATAGCAACATGAACGGCTCCGCCAGCCCCGGCGACTGGAACGTCTGCGCTCTCGATTGAGGCGCAGTATTACTCACGGTCATCTAGGCTAGAATCGGCGCGTGACGACCTACGTCGCGTCGCTACCCACCGAGCCGACGCTTACGCCGCTCACGGCGCCGTACATCCACAAATCTGTGAATGACGCGCGCGCGAGCGTCGCGTAACTCCTAATGCGCCCAGCAAGATTCGAACTTGCGGCCTTTTGATTCGTAGTCAAACGCTCTATCCAACTGAGCTATGGGCGCGTGAAGGGGCAAGTACCTATCAGAGCGAGAGGCGCAGTCAACTCGCAGCGAGGCGTTTCAGCGACGAATGTCGGCGCATCTCGGCCACTCGCGCTGAGAAAATTCCTCTTCATGATGTCAGCAGCAGGATGGCGAGCCACGCCCACCACTCGACCGCGGGCGAACGCCCTGGCCGACCCGACGACATTGCGAAAAGCGATCCTCCTTCACCTCACCGATTTCCGTGGATTGCTTTCACCGTCGCCCGTCGTTCTACGCTTCCGACACTCAAGACCTTTGCCGATAGGCACTCCGTCGTGCTCGAAGCCCGCATCTCCTCCTCCCGTGGTTCGCTCTACTTCGCCGCAGCCGACGCTGCGCCACCCAATTTGCGAACGCTGCGCCGATACGTGCGCGACTTCGCGGACGGCAAGAATGGAGCCGGCGTCCATCTCGAGTTGCGAATCAGCGGCACGATTGCCGCCGCACCGGGTATACAACCCTGGCTCGTCGAGCTCGCCGCGAGCGGCGTGCGAATCACGCAGGCCCGATGACGCCGTTCCCGGTGTTCGCGCGGCTGAAATGCGCGCGGCATTTTCCTGCCTCCCCTTTCCCCTACGCCCCCTCTCCCAGATCAACGCAATTGCCGGCAACGAACGTGCGGCGGTAGCGTGCTCCGCATGGAAGGCGACCGCGTCCGTCGATCAGGATCCCGCATTCGGCACGCGGGCGCGCCGGTCGCATGCACCTTCAACCGGTCGTGCGAACCCTCCCCCGCGGCGCAATGAAGCGAAGGAGGCCCCGGCATGTCGAACGACTATCCCCATGCGGTGATTCAGCTCCTCATCACCGACGGCGAAAGCCTTCGAGAAGCGAACGACACGGGCCCCGGCGAGGATGCCTTCGTGGCATGGATCGACCGGGTGCGGGAGATTCTCACCGAGGCATTCGGACACGGTCATCGCTTCGTGGTCGACGTCGAGGAAACGGCACAAGGCGCCGCGCATTCGCCCCGTGATGCCGAACCCCCGCCTGCGGGCTACTTCCGGGTGCTGACGATCGTCGCCTTGACGATCTTGCGTCGCGCGGCGCTCGATTTGCAGCGCCGCCCCAGCAGGCAGGGGCCCGCTACGCCGCGCGTCGGCCCTTCCGCGCGGATACGACGCCACGAATCGCGCTCAATGAGATGAGCGCAGATCCTCGGCACGACATTCAAAGAGATTGCGATCGTCGGCCATCGCGCACGGAATGGATCAACGTGCCTCGCCATTTCGGCCGGCCGATCTCCGTGGTCGAGACCCTCATGCCCGGGGGAAATGCCTCCCTTGCCCACGGGGCACGCTGACGGGCCATCACGGTTGCCAGAATGGCAGCATAGTCCTCGAGACTGCCGTTCGCGTCCTCGATGCGTTGCTGCAACTTCGCACGTGTGACGACACGCTCGATCGCGACGCGAAGCTCGACGTCCCACTCGTTCGTATGCTTGATCACGTATTCGTGGGCCCCGGCACGCAGCAGATCCACGGTACCGTTGACCTCGTTCTTCGGGGTCAGGACGACCACCGGGGGATGCGGCAGCCCACGAAGTGCCGTCAGCATCCGGAAGGCGCTGGCATCCGACACGCGATGATTCAGGACCAGTACGTCGAGGACCTCCATGACGATCCTGATCTTCGCCGCCTTCCACGTAGGAACCACCCGCACTTCGAGAGGCTGGAACCGCGGAATCGATGCGCGGAGCAGCAGGCAGAGGACGGCGCAGTCGTCGGCATTGTCATCGACCAGCAGGACGTGTAGCGGCATAGGAGCACCTCGCTTGGTACGATCGGTCTCGTCTCGGGCAGCCAAGCGTGTGCCACGGACCGATAGCGCGAGCGCCGAAGCAAGGCCGACGGACGTTACGATCCCGCGCATCCGGCCCGCAGAGGTTCTCGGAGCTTGGACCTCGACCCTCGGCATGCGCTCGGATCGAGCCCCCAGCTGCCCGGGTGGCACCCCCCTATCACCGCGCGGCAGCTCCCCCTCGGCGCGTCGCGATCGTCCCGTCTCCCGCCCGCCCCGCCGCGACGAACGCGCGCGACGACACAGCAGATTGGCGTCATCGACGTAGCGCCTCGCCACGCCACGACGCATTTTCGAGGATCCGTCCCCGCCAGGTCGGGTGGCGACATTTCTCAGAATCGGACGGTGGACACCCCGGCACGAGCTCGGCGCCGAGACGGCGGAGCCTTGCTCTACCCGCCCACGCAGGCAGGACGGCGCACAGTCTTGTAGCGCCGCGGTACGAATCCGTCGCGACCTCGGCGCACCTCCTGCTGCGTACACGACGCAGGCGCCATGAGCTTCCGCCGAGGCCGCCGTCTGCTGTGTCGCACGGCTCATCGATGGCGGGGAGGCGCCCGCACAAAGCGCGGGAGACACGCGACGGCTATGCAGGAGCGCGCGAGCGAAATTCGCTCATCGTACGGCTTGCGTCAGCGCAGAAGCGTCCAAGTACCCGTTGATTCACACCGAGGTCGCGGGCTCGACGTGCGCGCACGTCCGAAAGACACCCGGCCTTAGGCACGCGACTCGCTCTGACTTCGGTCGATGCTCCGTTCTCCCCCTGGAGACCATGAAGATGCCCGCCGCAACGCACGAGTTGCCGCAGCACAGAAAGGCCGTGATGCCGATGCCTGCCCAACGGACCGCCGTACGACCCGTGGCCTTCATTCCAATCTCGTCGACCGACCCCCATTGCGCGCTCGACCGGCTCGCCGAGGAGACTCCGCGGCGCCGTCTGCGCGCCGACCGCGACGCCCGCCAGCTGCGGCGAATGATCGACGAAATCCGGGGGCTCTGGCGCGTGAGCGAAACGCTCGGGGCATTGACGGACGGCCCCGCCGCCTTGGCCCTGGTGACGCGCACCGTCGGCGAGCTGACCGACGCAGAAGCAGTGGCGGTCGTGCTCGAGGCGGGCGGCGAGACCGTCCTCGCCAGTTGTTGGGGGACGGTGGGTCTCCCCATCGGCCTCAAGAGCGCCCACGTGCGTCGCGCGCTCGAGCGCGGCTGTAGCGCGACTGCGGCCGAGCCCGTCTGTGACGGCGGTCGGGAGATCGGGCACCTGTGGATCGGCCACGCCACCAGCGCGGGATTCGGAGCCGAGGCGCTGATGACGTTGAAGACGCTCGCCTTGATGACCTCGCTCGCCGTGACGACCCTTCGCGCGCGCAGCCGCCACGACGTTTCCGTGGCCGCCAGCACGTCGGGGATGGCGCCGGAGAGGACGACGCCACTCTCGACTCGCGACCCGCAACCCCGTCCTCCAACCGTCATCGCCGAGCCACCGACGCGCCACGCGCCACGCGATACCCTCGATTTCGCCATTCTCGCGGCCGCGCTCCCGGCGTTTCCCTCCGCGCTCGCGCGTCTGGTCACGGCGCTCGACGATCCCATGGACGCCAAGGCCATCGAGGCCGCCCTCGGCCTCGATCCGGCTCTTGCGGCGCTCGCCATTCGAGCCGCGAGCAGTGCGGCATGCGGGCGCGCGCGCCCCGTGGCGACCGTGCAGGAAGCGGTGCTGGTGCTCGGGGCGCGCGGCGTTCGAAACCTCGCCATGACGCAGCTCGCGCGCGGGCTCTTCTCGCGGCGCGGACCGATCGAAACGTTGCTCTGGGAGCAAGCGATCGGCACGGCCATACGCACGCAGATGGCGCTCGAGGCGCTCGAGCACGCCATGGCCGATATTGGGTACTTCGGAGGCCTCCTCCACAACGTCGGGACGATTGCGCTGCACCATGCCGACCCAGCCCGCTACGAGCGCGTACTCATGACGGCGGCCGTCGAGAATCGACCGGTGAGAGACGTCGAGCGGACGGAGCTCGGAATGGACGGCACGGCCATCACGCTGCAACTGCTGGCGCACTGGCGCGTCCCGCCCCCGCTGCTGACGGTGCTACGGGCTCCGGAGGACAGCCTCGCCGCGCGAGCACTCCAGTGGGCCGAGCACGCGACCCTCGCGGCGAACCCCGCGTGGCACGCCCTCCGAGCGCGAGCCGGCGCGAAAGACGAGACGCAGTGGCTCACGGCGCAGTGCCGCCACGCGGCCCGACAGCTGAATGTCGCCGAACGCGAGTACGCCGTGCTCGAGCAGGGGAGTCGCCAGCGCTGCGAACAAATGCGGGAGCTGATGTCCGAACGTCCTCGGAGCGGTCGAGGCGACGAGGCCTGCCTCGTGGAAGCGGCGAAGGAGGAGGCGGCGGTGATTCCGGGCTAGTCTACAGTCCGGCACGTCGAAGCCTTTGCGCTACGGGATACAGCTCGACGCGCAATCGGCGGCGTCGTCGGCGCATGCCTGACGGTCGGACGCGAGCTGCGTCGCCACCTCGTTCTCGCAGCCGGCGAGATCGATCTTCACTTGCTGCTTGCATTGCTTGAGATTCGCCTTCGCGGTGCCGCCGCACGTCCTGAGATCGGGACCGCACATGCCGACGCAATCGGCGCGCGCGTCGATCGCGTCGCTGTCGCACCCGACGAAAGCGTCGGCCGCATCGGCGTCGCATTGCTGCCGGCCGACGCGCGCCTCGAGATTCGCGGCACTCAGGCACACCGCCGTCTCCTGCCTGCACTCCGCGTTGCAGCTGAGGTCGCAATCCGCGAGCGCGGGCGCCACGCTCCAGAGCACGGCCATCGTCAAACCAACCGCCATGATCGCTGCTTTCATCGTGCCTCCTCGACCGACCTTCGGAGGCGACAGGATGCAACGCGGGTGCCATGACCTGACGCACGCGCGAAACCGTAGCGTCACCGTGAGGACGCGCGTACATCCGTCGATCGGCCGCGCCCGCCACGCGACTTGTCACGGCGGACGCACGCGCATCCGGCGGCACGCGCGTCGGCGACCGACACCGCAACGACGCCGAGCGCTCAGACAAGCGCCGCAGCGTCTGCGCCGCGAGGTCGCGTCTCACTCGACGGCGAGCAGGTGCGAGACGGCCGGCGGCTCGGCCCCCCGATGCAGCGCGAAGGTGCGGTCGCGGAGCGCCGCGTCGCTGCGGGTGCTGCGCTCGTGTTGCCGGAGGTGCTCGAGCCACGAGTCGACCACGAATACCTCGAGGAGCACGTCGGGCTGCGTCGGATCCTCGTAGAGTGCCCATCCGACCGCACCGCTGCGGCGTCGGACGAGCTCCATCTGCTGCATGAGCTCCAGGAAGGCGGCGCGATCGGCAGCGGCGATCTCGTACCGTACGGTGACCATCACGGGCCCACGATCGGCCGAGAGATCGAAGCGCGGCGCGGGAGAGAACTTGGTCGGCGAGAAGTCGCGGCCTTCGAGAAGCGGCAAGCGGAAGCGGCCGAGTAGCGGCGCCGTCACGACCAGCCCGACCGCCGCCGCGGTGAGCGACCAGGGCGGACCGACGCGCGCGGCGAGCGCGCCCCACGTCACGCTCCCGAGCGCCATGCTGCCGGAGAACGCGAGGAGATAGATGGAGAGGGCGCGCGCGAGCACCCACCCGGCGACGCTGCCCTGCGCGGCCACGTGGAAGCTCGACAGCAACATCAGCCAACAATTGCCCGCCACCCACATCATGACGCAGACGGCCGGAAAGCTGCGTACGTGAGCGACGCCGACGCAGGCCGCGGCGAACACGATGCAACCAATCGCGATCAGGCGCTCGGCGCTGACGCGCCGGCGCACACGCCCGAGCACGGTGGCCCCGGTGACCGCACCGAGCCCGAGGCAGCCGAGCATCACACCGTAGCCCGTCGGACCGCGATCGAGGCTCCCGCGCGCGAACAGGGGCAAGAGCGCCATGAGGGCGATCGCGAAGAACATGAACCCGCCCGCGCGCACCATGACGGCGCGCAGCTCGGGTTGATAGCGCACGTAGCGAAGCCCGCCCCGCATCGCGCCAGCGAGACGTTCGGCCGCGAGCGGTGTCGCCGTCGAGCGCCGCTCCCAGCCGTACAAGACGAAGACGGTCCCGAGGAACGACACCGCGTTCAAGAGAAACGTCGCGCCGGGACCAGCCGCGGCGACGACGAGGCCGCCGATCGCGGGACCGACCGCGCGGGCGAGATTGAACCCGACCGAGTTCAGCGCGACCGCCGCCGGCAGCTCCTCGCGCGGCACGAGCTCGGAGATCACCGCCTGCCATGCGGGCCCGTTCAAGGCGACCCCGAGCCCCAGCGCGAACGTCACGAGCAAGAGGCCGACCGGCGTGACGGCGCCCGTGAGCGTCATCGCGCCCAGCGTCGCCGCGGCGAGCAGCATCCAGGTCTGCGTCACGAGCAGCAGGCGCCGGCGGTCGACGATGTCGGCGATGGCACCGGACGGCACCGCGAGCAGGAACATCGGCAAGCTCGACCCGGCCTGGATCAGCGTGACGAGGAGCGGTGACGGCGTCAGCGACGTCATCAACCACGCCGCGCCCACCTCCTGCATCCAGGTGCCGATGTTGGACGCGACGGACGCGATCCAGAGCGCCCGAAAGACGCGACGCCGAAGCGGCGCCGTCATGGCGGAGGACGCGGCCATCGCGGATCAGGACGCCGGGCCGGGAGAGAGCGGAGAGAGAGGGATTCGAACCCTCGGTAGAGTGTTACCCCTACACACGCTTAGCAGGCGTGCGCCTTCGACCACTCGGCCATCTCTCCATCCCGGTCGATCTGAGCCGTTTACCCCACGACGGCGCGGGTGGCCAGCGACGACGGAGGCGTTCCCAAACTTGACATCCCGGGGTGGCGGCTCTAAGCCCGACGCGAAATCGCGCAGGAGGTGGGGCAAATGGAAGTGATGCCAATCATCGAGTCGCTCTTTCGATGGATCCATGTCGTCGCAGGCGTGCTGTGGATCGGCCTGCTCTACTTCTTCAACTGGGTGAACGGGGCCACGATGGCGAAGCTCGACGGCGACACGAAGAAGAAGGTCATCCCCGAGCTCATGCCGCGCGCGCTCTACTGGTTCCGCTGGGGCGCGGCGTTCACCTGGGTGACCGGCATCTGCCTGTTGCTCTACCTCTACTACCATCAGCGCCTGGCGCTCGCGGATCCCAATGACCACCTCGGGCTCTTGCCCGGCTTGATGCTGGTCTTCGTGCTGGTGTCGCCCTTCATCTACGACCCGCTCGTGAAGGGTCCGTTGAAGGACCCGCAGACGGCATTCGGCGCCGGCGTCGTGCTCGCGACGATCCTGCTCTTCGTCTTCGAGTGGGTCGGCGGCTTCGGCTTCCGCGGCTACGCGATCCACCTCGGCGCCACGTTCGGCACGATCATGGCCTTCAACGTGTGGTTCCGGATCTGGCCGGCGCAGCGCGAGATCATCACGGCCATCAAGAACGGCACGGCGCCGAACCCCGACCTCGTCGCGCTGGCCGGTCTCCGCTCGAAGCACAACACCTACATGTCGGTGCCGCTCATCTTCATGATGCTCAACCAGCATATGACGTGGGCGTCGAATCCGATCACGCTCGGCGTGATCGTGTTGGTGGGCTGGGCGCTCACCTACCACATCTACGATCGCGCCACGAAGGTCCAAGGTTTCTAGGCTCCTGCTGATCCTCGCGCTCGCGGCGTCGATCGCCTGCGAGCGCGAGGCCGCCGCACCCAAGGTCACGCGGACGCCGACGCCCCTCGACCCCGCCGCCGCGGGAATCATCGAGGGACAGGTGCTCTTCGACGGCATCCCTCCCCCACCCCGTACCATCGCCGATGGGCAGCGATCCGACCTGCACCGCCGCGCACCCGGAGGGCATCGTCGTGCGCGACGTCCATGGAAGCGACGGTGGACTCGCCGACGCGTTCGTCTACCTGGCGTCCGGCCTCGAGGATCGAGTCTTCCCCGTCCCGAGCACGCCGGTCGTGATCGATCAACGCGGCTGCTGGTTCTCGCCGCGCGTCGCGGCGGCGCAGGTCGGCCAGCCGATCGTCTTTCACAGCAGCGACGACACGCTCCACAACGTCCACGGGGAGCCGCACGCGAACCCACGCTGGAACTTCGGCCTGCCCCGGCAAGACGCCGAGCGCACCATCACGCTCGAGCGGCCGGAGGTGATGGTCCAGGTACGCTGCGACGTCCACCCGTGGATGCGCCTCGACCTGAGCGTCGTCCCGCACCCCTACTTCGCCGTCACGAGCGACGACGGACACTTTCGCTTCGCGAACGTACCCGCCGGAACGTACACCGTCGCCGCCGTCCATCCGACGCTCGCGCGCCGCGAGGTCGCGGTGACCGTCCAGCCGGGCCAGACCACGACGGCGACACTGCGGTTCACCGCACCCTGACGTGGCTCGCCGGAACCGCTCGTTGCCTTGACAGACCAGCGGCTGCCCCCTACAGTCCCACGTTTTTCGCGGTCACTCGCCGCCAACGATCGTCAGTAGGAAGGACCCCACACGATGCGCCATCAGGATGTCGAGACCGAAGCTCAGAATCTCCTTCGGAAAATCGTCCGGACCGTCGACAAGCGACTGCAACTGCAGCTGAACGACGGGCCGACGCCGCAGGATCACCTGCTTTCGGTCAACCTGACGCGTGGGCAGCAGCACGTCACGATGGAGCTCTCCGTGGAGGAGCTCCGACGCGCCGGCGAGAGCGGGCGTGAGTCGTCGATGCTGCGCGAGCGCATCAAGCGGACGGACGAGCGCCTGCGCTTCCCGAAGAAGCCCGAGCGGTTCTTCGACACCAAGGCGATCCGGCCCGGCAGCGAGGCATTCGCGAACTTCCGCCCATCGGGTGGTCGCTCCGGCGGCCGCCGCTGATCGCGCGTCTCGTCAGAGCGGACTCGCGGCCTCGATCGGCACCCGTTGGCCGGGCGCCAGCAGTCTGAGCGCCTCGGCGAAGCGTCGATCGGTCGCCGGTTTCGGAAGGAAGCTGTTCGCGCCGCTCGCATAGCAATCGAGAATGAGTCGCTCGTCGTCGCTGGCCGCCGTGAGAACGATGACCGGCGTCGCCTGGTAGACCGGCATGCCGCGGATCCAGCGCAACACGTCGATGCCGTTCATGGCCGGCAGGTGGAGATCGAGGAGGATGAGATCGGGCCGCCGATCGCCGCCGGCAAGTCCGGCGAGCCGCTCCACAGCCTTCGCCCCGTCACCCACGACCTCCACCTCGCACGGCAGGATGGACGTCACGGCCTGACGCGTGATCACCACGTGGTCGAGGTTGTCCTCGACCAGGAGGATCGAGAGGGGCCGGCCGTCGTCCGGACTCGGACCCCGGAGCATTCGGCGCCCCGCTCAGCCTTCCGACGGCACGTTCAGCTGGGGACCCGGACCGCCCTTCTCGGATGCGAGATCGTAGAGGGCCTTGCGCGCCAGGCGCGTCGGGCTGTTGTGGCCGTTCTCCCAGCGGTTCACGGTCGCGACGGTGATCCCGAGGCGATGAGCGAACTCCTCTTGGGTGAGGCCCAGGTTGTGGCGCAGCGTGCGGATGTTCTCGGCTTCCATGTTCGACGGTCCTCCAATGGGTGAAAGTAGTGACAAGGCTCTGCCGGGTTCGGGAGCAACTGATATGCCACCCGGCATGATCGGAAACCCTTGGAATCTCGGTCGTTCCGAGTCAGACATCCGTTGTGGATGCGGCACTTCGTTGTCTCGGCGTCACGTCCTTGGCACCGGCGGCGATCGCAAAGCCGCTTGCCCGGTTACGGGCGGCATACGATAGTGACCCCTGCCAATCCTTCCGGAGGACCCCATCCATGACGAAGACCCTGGGCTTGCTCGCCGTACTCGCCGTCTCGCTGATCGTGCCGACGACCGGCCCCGCCCATGCACGCGCGACCGCCGCCGAGTGCGACGCTGCCCAGAAGGAGGCGAAAGCCGCCCTCGACGCCGCGTGCCCGTGCGATGGAGCCGGTAACCACGCGGACCACGTACGCTGCGTGACCAGGAAGCTGCGCGAGCTCAGCGCGTGCGTGCCCGATGCGAGCGGCAAGCGGTCGTGCGGGTCGATCCCGCGCGCGTGCGTGCCGAAGATTCGTCGCCTCGCCTCGCGCTCGGCGTGCGGCAAGCCGGCGGACACCGTCACGTGCTGCGTCGCGAAGCAACGTGACTGCGCCGGCGACCAGCATCCCGGCGACGGCGTGAAGGACGGCATCTGCACCGGCACCAAGCGCAAGTGCGATCGCGTGACGGACTGCATGATCCCGCGCTGTGAAGTGGCGGCATCGGCCGAGCGCTGCACCGCCGTCGGCGGCACGGTCGGCACCGGTCGCGACTGCGCCACCGCGTGCCCGGAATAGCGGCCCCATCGTCCGTGTCGTGACGCGGGCACGGCGCGACGCCGTGCCCGCAACGCGCATCGCATCTCTCATGTGAGCCGATCCCGCGGGAGAATCGCAGGCGGCAGCTCCGACCATGCGTGCTACCTTGGTCGAGCACCCCTCGATGTCGATGGCCCCGACAGGACTCAGCCGGATCGTCCGCGATCTCGTCCGCGACGCTCCCGCGTCCGACGCACCGAGCGCGGCCATCGAAGGCCCCGCCCTCGCTGCGATCGTTCGCATCGTCGAGCTTCAACTCCGACAGGTTCCACTCGACACCCTGACCGCCGAAGCCCTGCCGGCCATGCTCGCGATCTTCGACGCCCCGGCCGGCGCGCTCCTCCTGTATCGCCGCGAGGACGCGACGCTCACGCTCGCCGCCGCACGCGGTCTCGCGGTCGCCGGCGCCGAGGCGCTCGACGTGCTGCGCTGGGGCGACGAGCGCACCTCGGAAATGCCGCTGCGCGCGCTCGTGGATCGCAAGGTCTACGTCGTCGAGGAGCCCGAGCACGACCCGTTCATCGGACGCCTGCTCGGCACCGATCAACGGCGGCCCGTCTCCACCGTCGCGGCGGTGCCGCTCTATCGCTGGCAGCTGCCCGTCGGCGTCATCCTGATCCTCGGCGACGCGGCGCCGCTCACTGCGGAGACGCTGCTCACCCCGTCGTTCGCCTATTCGGTCTTGGGGCTCGCGCTCTCGACGGCAATGTGGGCGCGCGACGAGCGCGGCACGATCCCGCTCCCCGCCTCCGACGTCGCGCCGCTGCCGCTCGTATGCGTCCCGTGGGTCGACCGCCGCGAGCGCTTCGACGCGACCCACGAGCGCACCGCGACCGACCCAGACCCCGACTCGGGCGCGGCTCGCGCCGAGCGTGAGCGGGCGCTCGCGGCGCTCCGGGCCGAGCACCAAGCCACGCTCGAGGCGACGCTGAACGCCGCGCGCGAGGAGAGCCGCGTGGCGCTCGACACGATGCTGCAAGAGCTCCGCGCCGCGGTGTCCGGCATGGAAGCCGAGCGCCAGGAGACGGCCCGGGAACGAAGCGTGCTGAGCGAGCGCCTCGCGAGCTTCGAGCACGAGCACCACCGGCTCGCGGCACAGCTCGAGAGCACGGAGCACGACCGAAATCTGCTGGCGTCGCGCCTCGCGTCACTCGAGGACGCGCTGACGAGCACCCTCGGGAGCGCGCGCATCGCCGCGGGAGAGGCCGTCGCGGAGCCAGGCACCTCCACGCTCGTCGCGCCCGCGCCCGTCCCCGAGCCGACGCCGGCCTCCACGCCCGTCGGGGCCTCGCCGACCGCCGACACGTCCGCCGCGGGCGCTCCCGCGGAGCGACGCGTGCTCGAGTCGGACACCATCCTGCGCGACCACATCCAGACCGCGCTCGCCACCGCGATTCCCGCGGGCCGGGGCAGCGTCACCGCCGTGAATCTCGTGGGCTGCGACGCCGGCCGCATCGCCGACATGACGGACGCGACCGCGAGCGGGATGCTACTGGTCGGGTACGCCTCGCATCCGGAACGCGGCAGCCGCATTCTCGGGCCCCTGCGCTGCTTCGTCACGCCGCCCAGCGCCACGGAGCTCGCGGCGGCGGTCGAAGGCGCCGGTCGCGGCAATCGCCGCACCATCCTGCTCACGGAGGACATCGACGGATTCATGTCCGCCAAGGCCGCGCTCGTGAAGGCCGGCCACTCGGTCTCGATGGCCTGCGACGAGAAGCAAGCCCTCGATTTGCTCGCCATCCTGCGACCCGACACGGTGCTGATCGACGTCAGGAACGCCGGCCAACAGGGCGTCGAGTTTCTCGATGCGCTCGGTCCCGAGACGGGACGCGTGCTCACGCTCCTGGTTCACGGCGACCCGAGCGGCGCCGCGCTCGCCCGGCTTGCGGAGCGTATGCTGCGGCCTCCCGCGCTCGACGTGAACGAGCTGGTCAAGGTCTGTCGGAACGCGCTGCCGGACACCAAACGCGCCGGTGCCGCCCCGGCACGCCCCGGACGCTGATCAACGCAGCCGCGCGACCTGCGCCGACGCTGGATCGCTCGCCGGCAGGAGACGCAGCTCGACCCGGCGATTGCGGGCCCGGCCCTCGGCATCGTCGTTCGTGGCAACGGGCCGGGCGGCCCCGTATCCCGAGGCGAAGATCCGCTCACCGAGCTCGGGATCGCCGGCCGCGAGCTCGTGTGCGACGCGCGCCGCGCGCGCCAAGGACAGATCGAGGTTCGAGCGGAAGGGCCCCGCGTGCAACGGCCGGTCGTCGGTGTGGCCCGACACCTCGACGACGAGATCCGGGCGCGCGGCGACGAGCGCGTGCACCTCCGCCAGCACCGACGCCGCGTCCGGCAAGAGCTCGGCGCTCCCGGACCCGAAGCCGATCGTGTCGCTGATCGACAGCGTCACCCCGCCGCCGTTTACGTCGACCTGGACCCCCTCCTCGAGCCCTGCGGCGGCGAGAAACGCCTCGAGCTCGCTCGCGAGCGAAGGCTCGAGCCGCGGCGGCACGCTCGGCGCCACCGCCGCGGGCTCGCTCACGACACGTAACGCGCCGCTCGCCGGCGACGGTCGTCGTTCCGACGCAGGCGTCGACGGCGGCGCGACGGGCAGCGGCCGCGCCGGCTCGTCGAAACGGGCGAGCGTCAGCGCGTCGGCAACGGGCAACCTCGCCGACGCCGCCCGCACCCGCGTTCCCGGATCACGCGTCGCCGCGGTCGGCGCATCGAGTCGCCCGCCGCCGAGCACCGCCGCGACCATCACGAATGCGAAGAGCTGCAGCACGAGATCGCTGAACGTGACCAACCATCCGTTCGAGTCTTCCTCGAGGAAGGTCGCGGCGACCTTCGGAATGCGCCCGTCAGGCCGCACGGTCGGCCAGGGCAATGGTGCTCGGGCGCGTCGCGCCGCGGATCGGCAATGCGAACGCGCCGCGCAGCAGCTGCTCGATGCGCGTCGGGTACTCCTTCCGCTGCACCATGAGCGTGCCGTCGATGATCATCTGCATCACGGTCTGCCGGCGGTCGAGGTGGACGTGCAGCTTGGTGGCGAGCGGCAGGACGACGACGTTCGCGAGCACGGCACCGTACAGCGTGGTCGTGACCGCGATGCCGAGACCGGGGCCGATCGCCGCAAGACTCGTCGCCGTGCCGAGATTGTGCAGCAGGTGCGCGAGCCCCATCAGCGTCCCGATGAGACCGAAGGCCGGAAAGAGCTTGCCGAGCAGGAGAACCACCTGGCGCGCGCTCTCGCCTTCGTTCGCCTCGCGGCGCACTTCGCCGACGAGCGCCGCCTCGAGCTCGGCGCTTTCCCGCCCGTCGGTCGCGAGCGCCATGGCGGTGCGCAAGAACGGATCGCCCGCATGGAGCGCGGCGCGTTCGAGCGCCGGCAGCCCTTCCACACGATGGATGCGTGCGTAGCGCTTGAGCGTCGCGACGATCTCCTCGGGATCGCCCGGCTCGCCGAGTGCCGCTTGCACGAGTGCCCAGGCGCGCCCGATCCGTTCACGCGAGAACGTCATCGCCGTGACGCCGATGCCGCCGCCGATCGTGATCAGCAGCGCCGCCGGATCGAGCAACCCCGACACCCCCGCCGCCCCCGTCACCACCGCCGCCCCGAGGAGCGACGTTCCCAACCTGCCGCGCATCCAGCCGTATCGCATGCCCGCGATCAGCAGTTTCAGTGCCAGGCAGAAATTTTCGGATTTGGCAGGATCACAGCCGCGCATCAGGCAATACCTGCCGCCTACCCAGGGCTCTTTCTTCCGCGCAGCGGGAAATCTTTTTTCTTGCCGTTTCTGACCATGACCCGAGGGGTGGCGAGACGGGCGTCAGCTGCAAGGCGCGACCGAGCGAGGGAGCAACGCAGCAGATGACCGCGTCTCGCCGCCCCTCGCGCCCGCTCAGCCGACGGCGCGGTCCAAGGCCAACCCCGCCTGATTGCAAAAAAGCTGCACCATCGTGACGTCGGCCGCGGTCACCGCGGGCCGCTCCCGACCCCGTCCGGCCACCAGGAGACCGACCGCCTTGCCGCGGACGATCAACGGGTGCGCCACCAAGGACTCGACGGGGATCGCCGGCGTGTCCCCTGCCCCGCCGACGACCGTCGTGCCGCCCTCGGCGACGATCCGCGGCTCGCGAGCGAGCACCGACTCGGCAAGCACCCCCGCCTCGGGCACGAGCGGCACGCGGAGCGTCCGGAGATACTGCGTCATGCCCTCCCCGTAGCCGAGCCGACCGACGAGTTGATCCTTGCGTCCGTTCAGCAGCGCGAGGAACGCGACGTCGAAGCCGCCGGTGCGCGCCACGCCTTCGAGGATCATGGAGAGCGTGTCGTTGATGTTCTCGTGGCCGAGGATTGCGCGCGTGATCTCCGCGAGGATCGCGAACGCCGCGTGCGTGCTCGTCGCCTCGTGCACCTCGGCGACGCCTGCATCGCACTCCTCGCCGGCCGGCGCCGCGTTCGCCGCCGGCCGGGGCGCGCCGGGCGCGCGGACGCCGCCGCCGGTCGGCCGCGCGCTCGCACTCCGGAGCACCGGCAGGTGCTCGCGCGCCTCTTCGACGGCATAGTCGACCGCCGCCCGCACGTCCTCGAGCCTGCGCTCGAAGATCGTCTCGGCAGAGCGCAAGATCGCCTCCATCTCCTCGCGCGCGGCCGGATCGTGGTCACCGACCGCGCGGGCCGCGTAGTCGTTCGCGACGTCCACGAGCGCAAAGAGCCGTTGGCCGTTGGTCACCACCTGACGATCGGTGATGCCGTGCGGCTGGCGGAAATACTCGCCGTAGCTCGGCGGAAAGTTCCACCGTGCCAGCATGGCGGTCGCGAGATCGCTCGACGCCAAGCCGAACTCGGCCGTGAGCGTCTGCTCGAGCGACGCGAGCGTCTGCGCACTGCGGAGCGCGCGCTCGTAGCGCTCGGGATAGTAGGCGGCGAAACAGAGCTGGCCCCAATTCGCGAAGAGCCCGAGCAGATACGCCTCTTCTGGATTCGGGTAGCCGACGACCGCCGAGAGCGCGCGCGACACCGAGCCGCAGAGCAAGCACTGGTGCAACACCTGGCGAATGCCATCGCGTCCGCCGGCGACCCGCCCCACTTCGTCGATGAGCACGAGACGAGTCGCGAGATCCCGAATCGCCTCGAAGCCGAGCAGAAACACCGCGCGCGTGATGGTCGAGACCGGTTCGCCGCGCGGCCGATAGAAGCTCGAGTTCACGACCCGCAGCACCTTCGAGGAGAGTCCGGGATCGTCGAGGATCACGCGCGCGACGTCGAGCGCATTGCAGTTCTCACGACGAACGGCATCGTGGAGCCGCTGGATGACGCGCGCCGCCGCCGGAAAATCGCCCTTCGCCACGATTGCGGCGACCATCTCTTCGAGGCGATCGTCGGTCGTCTGGGCTGGCTCTGCCACGCACTCCTCCGTAGGAGTGTCGGCTGCCGAAGGCCCGAGCTTGAGGCCGGCCGGTTAGGGAAGCTCTGCACGGGTAGGTTCCGAGCGAGAAGTGCGAGCCGCCCCGAGCGCAAGGCGGGGGGCGCGACCGCGTATCTGTCGAACGCCGCTTCGCAGCGCACCTCGCGCCCTGTGCCGCCGTCGCACGGGGATGGATCGCGCTTCGCAGCCGGGAGCTACCTGTGCAGAGCTTCCTTAGGCCACCGGCCCGCCGCCGGCAGCGGCCCGCACCTTCGGCGGATCCTCCTCGGGGAGGTAGATCGGCGTCTGATTCTCGGGATAGCGCCCGCGGATCCCCTGATAGAACGCCCGGATGACGTCCATGTCGGCCCGCACGTCGCCGCTCGGCATCACCACCGCACCGATGCCGCCGACCTTGCGCGAGTAATCGAGAAACGTGCAGAGAATCGGCACTCCGGCTCCCCGGGCGATGTGGTAGAAGCCCGACTTCCAGTGTGCCGCTTTGTGACGCGTCGCCGACGGCGGGATCACGAGGAAGAGGCGGTCGATGTCGGTGAACCGCTCCACGACCTGCGCCACCATGTTGGTGCGGGCGCTGCGATCGACCGGGATGCCCCCGAGCCAGCGCATGAAGCCGCCGAACGGCGCGCGAAAGATCTGACGCTTGCCGAGCCAGGACGGCCGCACGCCGAGGCGATAGGCGACGGCCAGCATGAACGGCAGATCCCAGTTGGTCGTGTGGGGATAGGCGATCGCTACCGCTTTGATCCCGGGGGGAAGCGAGCCTTCCACTGTCCACCCGAAAAGCCAGAGCCACGCACGCGCGAGACCGCGCGCGATCCGGCCCGCAGGGGGCGTGGTCTTGACCGGTGGGTGGGAAGACGGCGGTGAGGTCGTCGTCATCGATGCACTCCTCGTGGGATCGGATCAGTCTCGGACTTCGTGCAGGGCGCGCAGGAACACCGCTCCGTACCGTGCGAGCTTCGCGGGACCGACGCCGGGAACCGCGAGGAGCCCGGCATCGTCGGTCGGACGCGTCGCCGCCATGCGTGCGA
The DNA here is from genome assembly GCA_963774015.1 of uncultured delta proteobacterium. Lineage (GTDB taxonomy): Bacteria > Desulfobacterota > Binatia > UTPRO1 > UTPRO1 > UTPRO1. The sequence continues at coordinate 162,348 of CAVZDH010000007.1, read as the reverse complement.
GCACCGCATCGCTGAACACGATGTACGCCGGCACGCCCTCGGCGTCGGCGAGCGAGCGCCGGAGCGCGCGGAGGCGGTCGAACAACGCGGCGTCGTCGCCGGAGAGCGGCGCGGCGGACGCGAGCTTCGGACCGCCGGCAACGCGGGTCGCGGCCTTGCTGACACGCGCGGACGTCAGGACGTCGCCGAGCGACTCCTTGCGGCACTGATCGCACGATTCGCCGCACGCCGCGATCGTCTCGTCGAAGGTCGCGACGAGGCGCTGATGGCGGCACCCCGGCGCGTCGGCGAGGTCGAACATCGCCTTCGTTTTCGCCCGTGCGGCATTGCGGACCGTATCGTCCTCGATCGTGCTCTGCAGCCGCTCGTGCGCGATCACGTCCGCCCACGAATAGAGCAACAGGCAATCGCTCACGCAGCCGTCGCGCCCGGCGCGACCGATCTCCTGGGTATACCCCTCGATCGAGCGCGGCATCTCGCGATGGATCACGTACCGCACGTTCGACTTGTCGATGCCCATGCCGAACGCGATCGTCGCGACGACCACGTCGACCTCGTCGCGCGCGAACGCGTCCTGGTGCCGGGCACGCGTCTCCTCGTCGAGTCCCGCGTGATACGGGAGCGCGCGCACGCCGTTCGCCGCGAGGAACGCCGCGAGCGTGTCGACGTTCTTGCGGCTGAGCGAATAGACGATGCCGCTCTCCCCGGCGCGCCGGCGAACATACCCGAGCAGGTCCTGTCGCGACCCCCGTCCGTCGCCCTTCTTGTGCGCCCACAGCCTGAGGTTCGGGCGAAAGAACGACCCCTTGAAGCCGTCGGGCTTCACCATGCCGAGCTGGCGGATGATGTCGCCCGCGACCCGTCGCGTCGCGGTGGCGGTGAGTGCCAGAATCGGCACGCCGCCGAGCTCTCGCTTGAGGCCGCACAGGCGACGATATGCCGGCCGGAAGTCGTGGCCCCACTCCGAGATGCAGTGCGCCTCGTCGACGACGATCAGCGAGATCGGCATGTGTGCGAGCGTCGTCCGCAGGCTGCCCTCGAGCCCCTCGGGCGCCACGTACACCAGCTCGTACTCTCCGGCGCGCATGCGCTTGAGCCGATCGCGGCGGGTCTCGTAGTCGATCGACGAGTTGAGCACGGTCGCACGAAAACCGTAGCGCGTGAGCGCGTCGACCTGATCCTTCATCAACGAGATGAGCGGGCTCACCACGAGGACGGTGCCGGGCAGGATGCGCGCCGGTATTTGAAAGGTGAGCGACTTGCCGGCCCCGGTCGGCATGACGCCGATGCAATCGCGACCGCCGACGACGGTCGCGATGATCTTCTCCTGCCCGGGACGAAAGTCCTCGTAGCCGAAGACGCCGCGGAGCACCTCGCGCGGCCCGAACAACGACGCTTCTCCCTGGGACTCGATCGCGGTCCTATAGAGGCATTGCGCGCGCGGCGCAACGCGGATACACCCGCGGAAATTTGCCCGGTCGTCTCCGACTCGAAAGGAGTCTCGTCATGTTGCGTGCCCGCACAGTTTTGTTGGTCGTTCTCGCGCTCGCCACGGCCATCCCCGCGTTTGCCGACGCCGTTCCGAAGACCGACGAGGAGAAGGCGTTCTACGCGTTCGGCTTCAACTTGAGCCAGCAACTCTCGATGCTGAACCTCACGCCCGCGGAGCTCGAGCTCGTGAAGGCCGGGCTCAACGACGGCGTGCTGAAGAAGGCTCCTCAAGCCGATCCCAAGGAGTTCTATCCGAAGTTCCAGACGATCGCGCGTGAGCGTGTGGTCGCCAATGCCGCCACCGAAAAGAAGGCCGGTCAGGCGTTCATCGAAAAGGCCGCCAAGGAGAAGGGCGCCACCAAAACCGCGTCGGGCATGGTCTACCAGGAGATCAAGGCCGGTACGGGCGAGCAGCCGAAGCCGACCGACAAGGTGAAAGTCCACTACACGGGCATGCTCACGGACGGCACGGTCTTCGACAGCTCCGTCCAGCGAAACGCTCCGGCCACGTTCCCGCTGAACGGGGTCATCAAGTGCTGGACGGAGGGCCTGCAGCTCATGAAGGTCGGCGGCAAAGCGAAGCTCATCTGCCCCTCGGACATCGCCTACGGCGATCAAGGCCGTCCGCCGCAGATCAAGCCCGGCGCGACTCTCGTCTTCGAGGTCGAGCTGCTCGAAATCGTGAAGTAAGCGCACCGCTAGCACCGCGCCGGGACGCCCGCCTCCGGTCGAGTCACCGGACGCGGGCGTTCGTGCGTCCGGAGCGTGGCCCAGACCGGTCGCGCCCGAACGCCTCCGTCCCTCAGGAGGCAATGCGCTCGGCCGTGCGTTCCATCGGGATCGTCACCACGAAGCACGACCCGACACCCATCGTGCTCTCCACCGTGATGTTTCCGCCGAGCAGCTCGGCGAGGCGCCGCGCGATGTGCAGCCCGAGCCCGACCCCGCCGAACTTCCGCGTCGACGACGAATCCACCTGCCGAAACATCTCGAAAATCATCGCGAGATGCTCGGGGGCGATCCCGATCCCGGTGTCGCGGATCGTGAACCGCACCCAGCTGTCGATCCGCTGCGCGGTCACGTCGACGGTACCGACGCTCGTGAACTTGAGGGCGTTGCCGACGAGGTTCTTCAAGATCGTCTTGAGCTTCACGCGGTCGCTCGCGATCGCAACCCGGTCGACGTCGTTCTGCCAGCGCAGCTGGACGGTCGGCGGCGCGAGCGCGTCGAGCTCGCGCGCGAGCTCCGCGAAGAGCGGATCGATCGCGACGGCATCGACCGTCAGACTCTCGCGTCCCGACTCGAGGCGCCCCATGTCGAGCGTCGCGCTCACGAGATTCAGGAGCTCGACCGACTGGGTGCGGATGCGATCGAGCGTGTCTTCGAACGCGGGCTCGTCGCGCCGTGACGATGCGGTCGGCGAGCATCTCCGTATAGCCCATGATCACGTTGATCGGCGTCCGGAGCTCGTGCGACATCGTCGCGACGAACTCGGACTTCAGGCGATTCGCGGACTGCAGGTCGGCGATCAGCCGTCGGTTCTCGAGCGTCGTCGCGGCGACGTGCGCGATGCCGAGCGCGAGACGTCGCTGCCGCTTCGAAAAGCCCCCGCGTCGGCCGACGTACCCGACCACCAGCACGCCGATGATTTGCTCGCCGCGCACGACCGGCGCGTACAAGGCGGACGCGACCGCGAGTCGGCGCATCAACTCGACCGGCACCCAAGCCTGATCCTCGGCGTCGGCGATCTCGATCAGCTCGCCGGGACGCAGCGCCTGCAAGAGCGCCAGGCTCGTCGGGGGAAACTCGAGATCGGCGAGCTCGTCCCGCACGTCGGGCGGCGAGCCGACGTTCGATGCCAGCCAGTAGACGCAGCGGTGCGGGTCGAAGAGGTAGAGACTGCTCCAATCGCAGCCGAGGGCATCCCGCGTGAGCGTGTTCACCTGATCGAGCACGTCCGATTGCCCGAGATGGCGACTGAGCGTCTCGCCGATTCTGGCGAGCGCGGCCGCGATGACGGCCTCCTCGGTCTGGAGCGCCGCGTGGGTGAAAGCCTCGAAGCGATAGCGATCGAGAAAGAACGCGGCCCACACCGACGTCGTCGCCGCGCAGAGCAGCACCATCCCCGGGAAGACGAGCGCGTCTTGGGTCACGAAGTACGGCGACGCGACGGCGAAGCTCGCAACGGCACCGATCGCGGTCGCCGCTTGGGCGACCCATCCCCACGGACACAGCACGGAGAGCAGGTTCAAGAGACAGCCGAGGATCGTGGCGACACGCTCGGCCTGGGCCTCGACCATCGCATGATACGCGCAGATACAGGCCATCTCGCCGACCCCGACGCCGACGGCGATGATTTCCGACCAGTCGTGGAGACGCACCGGTCGGCAGAGCGCGACGGCGACCGCGGCGATCCCGGCCTCGAGCGAGTACAACAGCACGGCGAGTCGCATGCGCTCCGGATAGTAGGCAACCTCGAAGAACGTCCCGGCGCCCATGAACAGCGCAAAGAGGCCCATGGCCACCGCCAGGCGCTGGCGCAGAATGGCGGTCGTCTCGGACCGATAGGCGGCCCGGGAGACGCACGAGTCGGAGGCAAGCACGGACACTCGCCGGTACACATCGACAGTGTGGCCGGGACTCTTGAGGAGGTCCCCCCGGAGCCGGCCGAAGGCGGTACCGTCGAGGCCACCGAGCTGCTAAAGCCCCGGGCGCTGCGCTTGCGTCCCGAGGAGACCCGATGCCGACACCCGATCTCGCCCCCTACCTTCGTCCCTCCCCCTGCGTCGAGAGCGACGCACCCGCGGTTCGCGCATTCGCCGACCGCGTCACGGCCGGCGCCGTCGACCCGCGCGCAGGCGCGATACGCCTGTTCTATGCCGTCCGCGACGAGATTCGCTACGACCCCTACGGGGTGATTCTCACGGAAGACTTCCTTCGCGCCTCGAGCGTGCTCGCCCGGGGCGCCGGCTTTTGCGTCGCGAAGGCCGTGGTCCTCGCCGCCGGCGCCCGCGCCGTCGGCATTCCGGCCCGTCTCGGATTCGCCGACGTCCGCAATCATCTCACGACCGAGCGTCTGCGCGCGCAGATGGGAACCGACGTGTTCGCCTTTCACGGCTTCACCGAGCTCCATCTCGACGGACGATGGATCAAAGCCACGCCGACCTTCAACCGATCGCTGTGCGACCGCTTCGGGGTGAAACCGCTCGAGTTCGACGGCGAGACCGACAGCCTGCTGCACCCGTTCGACACCGCCGGTCAACGCCACATGGAGTACATTCGCGACCGCGGGACGCACGTCGACGTACCGTTCGCCGAGATGCAGGCCGTGTTCGCGGAGTACTATCCCGGCATGACGTCCGGACGGACCGCGACGGGCGACTTCGAGCGCGAAGCCGCAATCGACGGGTCGCGCTGACCGCCAACCGCGTCCGTCCCGAGCACCCGGTACGCGATGGCATCGCGGCCGCGCGCCTGGTAGCGACGACCTCGTCATGACGCCACCGAACCTCGAGATCGGTCCGCACGCCGCCACCGCCTCGGGCGTGCCCGGGAGCGGCATCCAGCTCGTACCGGACATGCCGATCTGCCAGACCGACCTGCCGCTCGATTGGTACCAAGCCGAGTTCAAGCCGTACGCCGAGGAGTACCTCGCCCTTCCCGACCGCCTGCCCGAAACCGTGCTGCCGTGGATGGACCGCTACATCGAGCCCGCCCTCGCCGCGCTGGGCGACCGCGTGATGCTGCTCGCGCACTACTACATGGGCGGCGAGATCGTGAAGCTCGTCGAGCGCTACGGCGGCCACATCGCCGACTCGTACCAGCTCGCGCTTCAGACCCAGCGCCATCCGGAGGTGAAGATCTTCGTCGAGTCGGCGGTACACTTCATGGCCGAGTCGATCGCGATCCTCGCCGCACCGGACCAGGACGTCTGGATCACCAATCCCAAGTCGGGCTGCACCATGGAGATGCTGGCCAAGGACCACATGGTGGAGCCGGTCGTTCGACGACCTTCGCCGGCGCTACGGCGACGATCTCCTCGTCGTCGCGTACATGAACACATCGGGCCGCGTGAAAGCCCTCGCCGGAAAGACGGGCGGCGCCGTGTGCACGAGCTCGAACGCGGCCGCCGTCGTCGCGTGGGCGCTCGCCCAGCGCAAGAAGATCTTCTTCGTCCCCGACCGTCACCTCGGCGAGGTCGTCGCGGGCTGGTGCGGCGTACCGCCAGACGCGCTCTTCCAATGGCCGGGCGGGCTCGCCGGGGCCGCGCAGACGATCACCGGATTGTCGGCGGCCGAACGCGAGCGGCTCGACCGCGCCGCGATGGTGCTGTGGGGCAGCTTCTGCGGCGTGCACACGGTCTTCACGCCCGCGCAGGTCGCGTACTGGCGCGGACGCGGCTACCGCGTGCTCGTGCACCCCGAATGCCCGAAGATCGTCGTCGACGTCGCCGATGGCGCCGGCTCCACGAGCTACCTCTGGAAGGCGATGACCGACGCCAAGCCGGGCGACAAGCTGGCCATCGCGACCGAGGGCCACTTCGTCCGCAATGCCCGCGAGCAAGCGCGGCTTCGCGGCGTCGAGGTCGTGAACATGGCCGACGTGCCGCGCGAGCAGTTCGGCGGCATGGGCTGCGGCTGCGCGACGATGTCCCGCAACGACCCGCCCCACCTCGTCGCGCTGCTCGATCTCCTGCGCAAGGGCACCCCGCCCGACCTCAACCGCGTACTGCCCGGCGACTCCGTGAACGAGATCTCCGGCACGCGCGAGCGACTGCCCGCCGAGGAGCGCGCCGCGCTCGTGCGGGACGCGCGGCGCGCGCTCGAACGGATGATCGCGATCACCGAGCGCTGAGGACGCGCGGCTTCCGCACCTTGTGTCGCGGCCGCGCGGCGCCGCGCTTGCGAGCGCCGACCAGCCTGCTCGCGCTCTTCGGGTGCATCGTCAACACCGGGATCGGGGCGTGCCGCACGACCTTCTCGGCGACGCTGCCCATGAGCAGATGTCCGAGACCGGTCCGTCCGAGCGTGGTCATCACGATGACGTCCGCGCTCCGCGCCGACGCGAGAATCGCGCTCAGCGGGTCGGACAACACCACGCGCTCCCGCACGCGCACCGAGCTCGCGCCTCCGACGACCCGTTCGACCACGCGCGCGAGCTCGCGCTTGACGTCGTTCACCATCTCCGGCGTCGGAACCCATGCCAGATCCGCCGCGGGCCCGCCCATGGCCGAGTACACCGGCGTCATCGCGTGCAGCACCGTCACGACGCTCTCCGGACCTGCGAGAGCGATCGCGAGCTGGAGCGCCCGCGTGGCGTGATCCGAAAAATCGTGCGGCACCAGAATCCGACGAAAAAGGCGGCTCGTGGCCGGCTGGCTCATGGGCTTCTCCTCGCTCGTGCTTGCGTTTACGACCCGCCCGGGCCAGTACCCCGAATGTGCGACCGGAATCAACGCGACCCGCCGGCCCGATCGGTGGACTCGACGATACCCTCGGCATTCGCCTCGTTCGGAGCGGCCCCGACGAAGTCGTCCTCGAGTACGACGTCGACGATCGGCATCGACAGCCGTACGGGATCGTGCACGGCGGCATGCACTGCACCGTCGTCGAGACCGCATGCTCGATGGGGGCCGCCCTGGCTGCCGCGGCGCGCGGGCAGTCCGTCGTCGGCGTCGAGAACCATACGAGCTTCCTCCACGCCGTACGGAACGGGCGCATCACGGTGACGGCGCGGCCGCTCACGCGCGGACGCCGGTCGCAGCTGTGGCAGGCCGATGCGCGCTCGGCCGACGGCACGCTCGTCGCGAGCGGCCGAGTGCGCTTGCTCGCGCTCGACGCGGGCACGGTGCTCGCGGGTGAAGTCGTCGCGGTCAAGCGCTGACCCGCGCACGCACCCCTCGCCACCGCTGCGGCCGGCGCTCAGTACTTCGGAGGGCGGCTCGCGGCGTGCTCGACGACGTCGCGCCGGGGCATGTCCGTGTAGACGGGCTTCCGATTCTCGCGGCGCGCGCGGATGCACTCGACGAGATTCTCCGTGTTGCCGAGGAGGAGCTGGTTGCGGTCCTCGAGATCGACGGCGGCCGTGAGGCTCGTGGTCTCGAGATTCGCCCAGCACACCTTCTTCGTCATCTGCAGACCGAAGGGGCTGAACTCGCACATGCGCTCGGCGGTCTCGAGGGCGACGTCGAGGAGGGTGCCGTCCGGCACGACGCGCGACACGAGGCCGATGCGCTCGGCTTCCTCCGCCCCGACCTTCCTTCCGGTGAGAAGCAGCTCGTTGGCGCGCGACGCGCCGATCAGTCGGGGCAGGAGCCAACTCGCACCGAGCTCGGTGCTCGTGAGCCCGTTCACGATGCCGGTCGCGTTGAACTCCGCCGACGCCGCCGCGAACCGCACGTCGGCGCCGAGCGAGAGGCACATGCCGCCGCCGTAGGCGGGTCCGTTCACCGCCGCGATCACCGGCTGCGGTAGATCACGCAGCACGGGAACGATATGCGAGAAGTGCCCCATCGCCAGCATCCCTATGCGCGCGAGCGACATGTCGTCGATGCCGGGGATCATGCCTGGATCTTCGAGATCGAGCCCCGAACAGAACCCGCGCCCCTCGCCGGTGAGCACGACGACCCACGCCGCGTTGTCGGCCGCGACGGCACGGAGCGTCTCGTAGAGCGCGCTCATGAGCTCGAACGACATCGCGTTCAAGCGATGCGGGCGGTTCAATCGCACGACGGTGACGTGCGCACGCGGCTTCTCGGTGACTACCAGGCTCATGCGGTCCTCCTGCGGAGCGGCGCCGTCCGGCGCGCGCTCGCTACTTGGTCGGGAAGCTCAGGCGCGCGATGGCCGTGCGCGACGCCGCCACGAGCTCGTCGCCGTCGGTCTCCGTGACGTCGCCGAGCGCGCCGCGGGCTGCGTAGGCGCGAAACTGGGTCTTGGTCATGTGCACCGCGGCCTCGGGCTTGGCGGCGAGCTTGGATGCCATGGCGTTCACGGTCGCGTCGAGCTCCGCCGGCGGCACGACGCGATGGACGAGCCCGATGCGATGCGCCTCGGCGGCGTCGATGCGCTCGCACAGGAGCACGAGCTCGCGCGCCCGGGCGGCGCCGAGCTCGTGAATCAAGCGCGGCGTCCCGCCCCAGGTGAGCGGGATGCCGAGGTCGACCTCGGGCACGTGGAGCAGCGTCCCTTCGGCGGCGATCCGAAAGTCGCACGCCGCCGCCAAGACCACGCCGCCGCCCACGACGTGGCCGTGGAGCCGCGCGATCGTGACGACCTCGGCGCGCTCGACCGCACGCGCCGCGCGGAGCCCGATCTGCGACACCCAGCGCCGCTCGCGGTCGCTCGCGTCCGACGTGGCCGCCAAGCGCGCATGACCCGGGGGATCGGTGCGGTCGGCACCGGCGCAGAAGGACGGCCCGCGTCCGCCCAAGACGACGACGCGGGTCACGAAGTCGGTCGCGAGAGCTTCGAAGAGCGTCGCGATCTCCTCGAGCGCGGTCCCGTTCAACGCGTTGCGCTTGTCCGGACGATCGAGCCACACGCGCAGGATCGGACCGTCGTAGGTGACGCTGAGAGTCTTCCAGTTCATCCGCGGGCTCGGCGGGCGGCAAGCTACTGCCCGCGACTCGCGGTCGTCAAGACGACCCCGGGGCGTCCCCGTCTTGCACGAGCGCGCTGCGGCTGCGACAACCGACGCGCATGTGGACGGTCACCCGCCGAGCCTTGAAGCTCTTCGGCGAGAGCGGCCTCTGGAAGTTGATCAGCGCCGTTCACACCCGCCTCTACCGCGTGACGCGGGGCCTGATCGGACACCGTGCCGCCGGTCTCGCGAGCTTGCTGCTGACGACGACCGGCCGTCGCTCGGGAGAGGCGCGCACCGTCGCGCTCACCTACATCCCGGACGGTGACGACTACGTCGTCGTGGCGTCGAACGGCGGCGCGGATCGCCACCCGGCGTGGTGGCTGAATCTGCAGACCATGCCCGAGGCGGTCGTACAGGTCGGGGCCACGCGGGTGCCGATCGTCGCGCACGCCGCCGCGCCCGAGGAGCATCGCCGGCTTTGGCCGAAGCTCATCGCAGCGAATCCCTTTTACGCGCGTTACGAGGTGCTCACAGCACGTTCGATCCCGGTCGTGGTCTTGCGGCCGCGGCTCCGGACGTGACCCAACCCGAGGAGGATCCATGACCACCATGCGTTCGACCATACTGCGCCGCTCTGCCGGCGTGCTGCTGACCGTCGCGCTCCTGACCGCCGCGGCACCCGCCCTCGCCGGCGACCGTTACGACGACCGGCGCGGGGGCTACAACGACGAGTACATCTTCGTCGCCACGAAGAGCGCCGTGAATCTCGACGTCCATCCCGTCGCGAAAGTGCCGCTGATTCCCTTCACCCTGATCCTGGACCTGGTGGCGTTGCCGTTCGAGGTCATCGCCGGCGTCTTCTGACCGGGCGGCGCCCCCGGGCGGCACGGCGCGTGCTGCTCGGGGGGCGCACGGGCCCGGGGTCGTCGGCTATACTACCGTGACGGCACCCGTCCGAAACCCGCGCCGCCCGGAGCCTTCCGCATGCAGAGCTATGCCTTCGACCGCCTCTCGGTCATCGACAACTCCTTCCTCGCGATCGAAAGCCCGACCACGCCCCAACACGTCGCCGCGGTCCTGGTGTTGGACGCCGGCCCGGTCTCGCATGCGGACGGCGGCATCGACATCGATACGATCCGTACCTACATCGAGTCGCGCCTGCATCTGATTCCGCGCTACCGCCAACGTCTGGCGACGGTACCACTGGGCAATCGGCTCGTCTGGATCGACGACGGGCACTTCAACATCCACTATCATGTGCGGCACACGAGCCTGCCGCGCCCCGGCGACGAGCGACAGCTGAAGCGTCTCGCGGCGCGCATCGTCTCGCAGCAACTCGACCGCGAGAAGCCCCTCTGGGAGATCTGGGTCGTCGAGGGACTCGAAGGGAATCGCTTCGCGCTCGTGGCCAAGACGCACCATTGCATGGTCGACGGCGTCTCCGGGGTCGATCTCCTCGCCGTGCTCCTGAACGCGAGCCCGAGCGGCGATTTCAACGAGGGACCGAAGTGGATTCCCCGACCGGCGCCGACGCCGCTCCAGATCTTTCGCGACGAGTGGCTGCGCCGCTTCCGTGAGCCGTTGCAGCTGCTTTGGGAGACGCCCTGCCCGCTCACTGCGCCCTCGGAGCTCTTCGCGAGCTTCTGGGAAGGCCTGAGCGCGCTCGGCGAAACCTTGGGGGTGGCCGCCCATCCCGCCTCGCCGACGCCGATCAATCTCCCGATCGGACCGCACCGCCGCTACGACTGGCTGACGCTCGACCTCGGGGACATCAAGACGGTGAAGAACCGACTGGGCGGCACCGTCAACGACATCGTCCTCGCGACCGTGTCGGGCGCGCTCCGGACCTTCCTCGAAGGACGGCGCGTCAACGTCGACGTCCTCGACCTCCGCGCCAGCATCCCGGTCAGCATCCGCACCGACGACCAACGCGGCACCCTCGGCAACCAGATCGCGCTCTGGATCACCGAGCTGCCGGTCGCCGAACGCGACCCGCGGCGCCGACTCGACAAGGTCCGCGCCAATACCGCCCGCCTGAAAGAGTCCCGGCAGACGCTCGGCGCGCGCGTGCTCGCGGCGGTGAGCGAGTGGACCAGCACGACGCTGCTCTCGCTCGCGGTGCGCCTGAGCACGCGGTCGCGTCCCTTCAACCTCGTCGTCACCAACGTCCCGGGTCCGCAGATCCCGCTCTATCTGCTCGGCGCGGAGCTTCGCGAGTGCTACCCGATGCTCGCGCTCCTACCGAACCAAGCGCTCGGCGTGGCCCTCTTCAGCTATGCCGGTCGCCTCTGCTGGGGTTTCATCGCCGATTGGGACCTCATCCCCGACCTGCACGAGTTCGCGCTCGCGATCGAGGAGTCGTTCCGCGAGCTGCAAGCCGCGGCGGGGATCGTCGCGGCGTGACGCCGGCACCCGGCGCAGGACCACGATACGCGGATTCATGGAGGGAATGAGGTTCGTCGCCACCAGGTGCCGGCTCCGAAACGTCGCGGCGCGCTCGTAGCCCGCCTCGCCGCCGAGCACCGCCAGCATCACCGGCCGCACCGCAGTACGCCGGAGATAGCGAGCGTAGTAGGCATCCGAGAGGATCAGGTACTCCGGCGTCTCGCCCGCGAACGCGAGACCACCTTCCGTGACCTCGAACGGCACCCTGCGGAGCGCCGCGGGCACGCGCGGCAGGTACACGCCCTCGCCGTTGGTTCCGACGACTGTTCCGGGCGGCACGTGCTCCGCGAGCCACGCCTCCGCGGCATAGCGCGAGTCCCAGACGAGCCCGAGATTCATCGACGTCCCGTAGAGGAACACGAGCGCCACGCTCGCCGCGACGACCGCGCGCCCGACGACTCCCGCTCGCCGCGCGAGCGCCGCGCCCCCCACGCCGGCGAACACGGTCACGACGAACGCGACCGGCAGTACGAAGCGCGGAAACACGTAGAGGATCGGTCCGACGAACGTCACGAGATACGAGAGTGCCGCGCAGATCAGAAGCGCCGCGCCCCGCCGCGCCCGTGGCGGAACCGCCAGGAGTCCGATTCCCGCCAGCACCAAGATCGGCGGCGTCACTACCTCGAACACGAGCCGACCGACGTGCGCACCGAGCGCCGTGACGCCGGCGATGCTGGCCGGGTACATTTGGTACGGGCGCGAGCCGTCGTGAGTGATGTAGTCCACGTGCGCGAGCCATCCGCGGAAGTCGACGAGGACGTTCGCCGCGACGAGATACGTCAGGGCGGCCGCGACCGCGCCCGCGAGGAGCCGCCGGTCGCGGAGACCCGCCGTGCCGCGTCCGCGGCAGTGCAGGAACAGGAGCGGCACGGGCAGCAGAAGAAAGAGCCCGTACGCCTGGTCCTTGGTCGCGACGGCGGCCGCGGCGAACACTCCCAGTTGGACGTAGGTCGCGCGCGCCGCCCCGCGCGCGACACGCACCAGCGCGAGCAACGCCAGGCTGCTCCAGAACATGTAGGGCATCTCGAGGTTCGCCGCGTCGGCGTAGTACACCGCGAGCGGCGAGCAACTGAACAGCACGGCGGCGAGCGCGCCCGCGACCCGACCCGCGAGCTCGACGCCGATCCGATACACGACGACCGCCACCCCCACGCCCATGACGGCGCTGACGGCACGCGCCATCAACGTGAAGTACGTGACGGACGCTTCCGGATTCGCGAGGCCGTAGGGAAATTGCGCGCCGCCCGCCCCCTGCAAGGCGCCTGTCACGGCGAGATATCCCGCGTACGGCGCGTACACGATCGAGAGGAGCGTGAAATGCAGCGCGGGATACTTCGACCACCACTCCTCGCCGGCGAGCATCTGCTTGGCGTAGTGCAGCGGCCCGAGCGGCGCGATCGAGTCGATCGCCCAATCCCCGGTCGCGTTCGGGAGGCCCCAGGTAATGCCGAAGCCGTTGAGGAGCGTCACTCCGACCACCAACGCCACGAGCTCGGGCGGCCACGCGGAGACACGCGGGAGCCGTAGGAACGGCGGAAGACGGCGCATCAGCCTGCGTTTGCCTCGGCGCGGAGCGCCTCGACGCGATTGCCGAGCTCGACGACCAGCGGACGCACCACCGCCGGCAGCGTCGGCGGGAACCCTCGCGGCCGATCGACCTTCGCGAGGACGCGCCGCACGGCGCCCTGCAGGCGGGCGAGGGCACGTCGCTCGAGCTTCCGATCACCACGCGCCTCCGCCGCTCGCGCCGTCTCGCCGCGCTCGAGGCACGTGGCGACGAGCTTGATCAATCCCCGTCCCGCCGCTCCCGAGACTCCCGGGGGACCGATGATCAGCAATCGGACATGTTCGAGCCGGCAGCGCACGCCGTCGAAGCGACCGAGCGGATCGTGGCGACAACCCGTCGGGGCGACGCAGCTGTCGATCGTACAGGCGTCGCCGTCGTCACAACTGGCGGCCGGTCCCGCAAGACAGACGTTGGCGTCGCCGCTGCAGTGGTCGTGCTCGGTGCACGCGTTGCCGTCCGAGCAGAAGGCAGTCTCCGCCTTCGGCCGACAGCCGCTCGCCGGGTCGCAGCTGCCGAGAAGGCACGTCCCGGCGCACGAGAGGCGCCCGCCGCCCACGCACACCGCGGCATCGCCGCGGCAGTGGTCGTCGATCGTGCAGGCGTTCCCGTCGTCGCACGGCGCGGAGGCCGGCATGAGCTCGCACCCGCGCGTGGGATCGCACGTCCCCGTTCGGCACGGGCCCTCGCAGCTCGCTGGCGCTCCCGGAACGCAGACGTCGCCGTCACCGCTGCAATGGTCGCCGATGGTGCACGCGTCGCCGTCGTCGCACGTGGTGTCGATGCTTTGCGGCACGCATCCGTCGACGGGATCGCAGCGCATGCACGGGCCGCCGCACTCGAGCCGCGACCCCGGAATGCAGCGACCATCGGCGCCGCACGAGTCTTCGACGGTGCAGACGCTTCCGTCGTCACAGGGCTCGCCCGCGGCCGCATCGTGACAGCCGCCGACGTCGCACAATGGCGCCGTGCTGATGCGACGAACGTCGCCGGCATCGCGTCGCGAGACGGCGACCTCCGCCGGCGCGAAGCAGTCGAACGGCATGCGAAACGCGAGCATGGTCGGGGTCACCGCGACCACGTCGACCGGCGTCGTCTGTCCCGCCGTCGTGAGCCGCACCAGGTTTCCGTATCGTCCCCGGTTCTGACGTTCCGTGCGGGGATTCTCCGCGCTGCACGCGGCCATCGGTACGGTCGTGCGCGCACAGGCGGCACCATCGACCGCGTTGAAGCCGCGCCCGAAGATCCGCACGAGGTCGCCCGCGCGCGGCCTGCCGATCGACACCCCCGTCACGACCGGCGCGCCGGCACGCGCGGCCACGGCGTCGGCGATGTCCACGTCGGCACCTTCGACCCGTCGCACGTCTCCATCGGCGACCGCGGCGAGGTCGCAGCCCGCACCCGTCCCGCACCGTTCCCATTGGTTGCCGCGCGCGGGAACCACCGCGCCCGCAACCCCCTGCAGGACGTTGGCCCCGGTCCCGTTCGGATAGGTGTTCGCGTTCAGCGTGAAGGCGTTCGCCCCCGGCCGCCCGGCCGTGCCGAAGTCGGCGCTCGGTGACGCGCAGCCGTCGCAACGAGCGGTGACGGTGCCGAACCCCTGCGGCGCACGGAACGTGCAGCGCACGGGCGTGGCGCATCCGGGATCGTCGACGCAGCACCCTGCCCCGGTCCCGCAGCAGTCCCGATCGACGAGACACGACATGCCCGCAGGGTCGAGCGTGGGCTCACACGTTCCGCTCAGACCCTCGTTGTAGTTGCAGACCAGGGCCACGCCGTCGTAGCGCGCGCTCGGCGCGTCGCCGGGCGTCACGGCCTCGACGCGCGTCCCGGCGAACTGATTGTCGGAGACGTAGTCGTTGCTGAAGGACGCGTCGGCCGCATCGGTCACCGACAACCCGCGGGCACCGTTGAAGCGCACTACGTTGCCGCTCGTGACGAGCGTGCTGCGCGCGTCGTGCTCGCCGCTGCTGCCGGCCGCCAGACCCGAGGGCGCGCTTCCCGGCGCGTTGTGCTGCACGAGATTTTCGACCGCCTGCAGCGTACCGCCGAGCGTCGCGGCCGCGCCGCCGTTCCGGTTGTCGTGGAGACACGAGCGCCGCACGCTCGCCTCCCCGCCGGTCGTCACCTTCACGCCGACGCCCGCGGCACCGCTGATCTCCGACTCTCGTACGTCGACGGCGAGCACGGCGCCGGCACCGTTCTCGACGCTGACGGCGTCGCCGCGGGACGGACCGCGCACGACCGAGCGCTCGATGCGGTCGCCCTGCGCGGAAGGGCCCGTGATCACGACGGCGTCGGCCTGGGCGGTCAGGCCGCTCGCGACGCTGCCCTCGAGCACGAGGCCGCGAAGCACGTCGTCGCCCCCGTAGACCCGGACGACCGACGCGGCACGTCCGCCGACGGAGAGCACCACCGCCCCCGGCTCGGCGCGGGCGTCCAACGCATCGATCGTCACGTCCGACCCCGAGAGACAGAGCCCGGCACGCCGGCCGTCCTCCGAGCACGAGGCGCGGCCGAGGTCGATGGTGCGCGGATCGTCGGCGCCGGGAAAGACGAGCGCATCGAATCCCACGAGGGCTCGTTCACCGGTGCGATCGGTGTAGGCCGCCGCGGCATCGATCTCCCCGCGGAGCGTGCTCTCGTCGGCGGCCGCCACCACGAACGTGCGCGCATAGACCGTCCACGTGACGACGTTCGACACCCCGTGACCCGTGAGGACCACGCCGGGCTGCGCTTGCCGCTGCGGCGCCGAGTCCGCGACCCGAGTGGCGACGCGGTGCACCCAAGCGCCGGGGCGAAGGTTCGCGAGCACGCCGCAACGCACGAGGCCCTGGCCGCGACATTCGACCGTCGCGTGGTACGTCGGATCGCCGGCGTCGGTGCAGGTGGCCGCGGGATCGCGCAGCTCGCCGTCGATCGCGAGCGTGACGGCCGCATCGCCGCTCGCGTTGTCGGCGTAGATCACGAGCGTCGCGGCGCCGGGACACGCGGTTTGCGCGTGCACGCGACCAAGCGCCGTCGTCAGAAAGACGACGGCGCCGAGCGTCGCTCGAAGAAGCGCACGGCGGTTGCGAAGGTGGGAGGTACGCATGGGGGGAACGGGCCGACGCCCGGCGCCTGCGTCAGCGCGCCGAGCGAACGCTCGCGGCGACGATGGCGATTCCGAGCAGCATGCCGAGCGCGACGAAGGCGGCGTCGACCATGGCGCCCTTCCCTGCACGTCCCGTGCCTCGCGTGCGGCCCGCAGGGTCAGGGCGTCCGGAGGCGGAGCGCGTCGAGACGCTTCGACCATCATGAGGCGGAAGCGATCGGGCGCCCCGTTGGCGAACGGCACGGCATCTGCGAGGCGCCCTGGGACGTGGCGTGCCCGGCCGATCACGACACGGAGGCGACACGAGGAATTCGCATCGCCGGCCCCCCGCGCTGGATCGGCCGGACACCTCCGTCTTCGCTGCACGAGCCGTGCCCGGCGCGCAGGAGACGTCGGGTCGGCGATCGCCGTGGGGCAAAATGGCTTCGTGTGGCGAAAATGTCGTCCGCGCCGGCCGGCTACCGCTCGCCCGCCGTCGGGTAACCGTAGCGCTCGAGCTTGCGATAGAGGGTGCGGCGATCGAAGCCGAGCACGCGCGCCGCCAAGGTCTTGCTGCCGCCGACCGCCTCCATGACCCGCAGGACGTACCGCCGCTCGACCTCCTCCATCGGGACGAGCTCGGACGGATCGTCGCCCGCGACGAGCACGTGCGACGCGCGATACGCGCGGATCTTCTCCGGCAGATCGCCGATGCCGATCTCCTCGGCCCGCGTGAGCGCCACGGCGCGCTCCATGCAGTTCTGCAGCTCCCGCACGTTCCCCGGCCACGCATAGGCGAGGAGCATCTCGGCAGCCGCGGCGGACAGGCCGCGCACCTCTTTCTGCCCGCGGGCCGCACACCGTTCGATGAACCGCTGCGCCAGCAGCAGCACGTCGCTGCCCCGCGCTCGCAGCGGCGGCAGCTCCACGTGCACCACGTTCACCCGGAAGAACAGATCCTCGCGAAACCGACGTTCCTCGATTGCCAGCTCGAGATCGCGATTGGTCGCGCTGATGAGCCGAACGTCGAACGCGACCTCCGCATCGGCCCCGAGGGGAGAAACGGTACGCTCCTGCAGCGCGCGCAGAAGCTTCGGCTGCAGCTCGAGCGGCATCTCGCCGATCTCGTCGAGGAACAGCGTGCCGCCGCTGGCGCGCACGAACAGACCCGTCCGAGCATTCCGCGCGTCGGTGAACGCACCTCGCACGTGTCCGAAGAGCTCGCTCTCGATGAGCGATTGCGGGATCGCCGCGCAGTTCATCGCGACGAACGGCCCGGCGCGCCGCCGCCCGCGGCGTGGAGCGCACGCGCGACGAGCTCCTTGCCGGTGCCGCTTTCCCCGGAAATCAGCACGGACGCGTCCGACTGGGCGAGATCGTCGAGCAGCCGATAGACCTGTTGCATCGCCGAGCTGCTGCCGACGAGCTCCTCGTATTGCTGGGTCGCTGCGACCACGCTGCGCAGCCGGCTGACCTCGTCACGCAGGCGCCGATGCTGGACCGCGCGCTCGAGCGCCAGCGCCAACGCGTCGACCTCGACCGGCTTGGTCAAGAAGTCGTACGCGCCGGCGCGAATCGCCGCGACCGCCGTTTCGATGCTCCCGAACGCCGTCAGCACGATGATCGGAACGTGGGGATGCTCGACGGCCATGCGCTCGCAGAGGTCCAAGCCGCTCATGTGCGGCATGTTCAAATCCGTCACCACCACGTCGAACGGCTCGCTGACGAGCGCATCGAGCGCGGCACGAGCCGACGTACGGCTCTGCGGCGCGAACCCCTTCTCTTCGAGCTCGCCGGCGAGGAACTCGCCCATCGCCCGCTCGTCATCGACGACGAGCACCCTCGCCGTCACGTCGTCGCTCCTTCCCGGGTTGGGGCGCCGTTGGCCGCCAGCGACAGAAAGAGCCGGAAGCTCGTGCCCCGCCCCGGCTCGCTCGCGACGTCGATCCATCCGCCGTGCTCTCGCACGATCCCCCACGTGACGGACAGGCCGAGCCCGGTCCCGTTGCCGACCTCTTTGGTCGTGAAGAAGGGCTCGAAGAGATGCGGAATGTCCGCCGCGGGAATGCCGATGCCGTCGTCGTGGATGCAGACGCACGCGTACTCGCCCGGCGAGCCGCCATGTCCGGCCGGCGGAGAGGCGAACGCTCGCTCGACCATGACGCGGAGCTCCCCACCCTTCGGCATCGCCTGAATCCCGTTCATCGCGACGTTCGTGAGCGCTTGCTGGAACTGATTGACGTCGACCTCCGCCGGCACCGGCCTTCCCTCGTCACCGAGCTTCACCACGACGCCATGCCTTTGAGCGAGCGGCGACAGCATGTCGAGGGCCCCGCGAGCGACGTCGCGAAGATCGCGCACGCCGAACCGTGGTCCACGGCGACGGGCGAAGTCCAGCAGCTGCCGGATGATGACGGTCATCCGCTCCGCCTGCTCCGCAATGATCGCAAAGGCGCGCTGCTGCTCGTCCGGCGGCTGTCCACCCGTCCGACCGCGCTTGGAACGCCCGGCGATGATGCTGAGCGGCGTTCCGAGCTCGTGGGCGACACCCGACGCCAACTGGCCGAGCGTCTTCAATCGATCGGCGTGCCGCAGCTGATCCAGCATGGCGATGCGAGCGTCGGTCTCGGATGCGATCCGTCGATTCGCCTCTGCGAGACGGTCGCACATCGTGTTGATCTCGTGCCCGAGCGCGCCGATTTCGTCGCGATGCCGTACGGCGATGCGCATCGAGAAGTCTCCCCCGCCGATGCGTTGCGCCTGCCCGCACAGCTCGGCGATGGGCTGCCCGACGAACCAGTAGCCGAGCCCCATTGCGATCACGCCGCAGATGGCCGCGATCGCGATCGTCGTCATCAGCGCTTGCAGCACGCTCTCGCGCAGGTACGCGTGCTCGCGCGCGAGCGACGACGAGACCTCGACGGCCGCCGGGCGCTCGCCGGCGAGCATCACGGGCACGTAGGCGAACCGCCGCTCCTCCCCGGTCTCCTCGTGCTGCAGGCGAATGATGTCCCCGGAACCCCGCTGCTCGCGGAGATCGTCGAGCGGCACGATCGGGATCTCGTCGGGACCGCCGTGCGCGTCGAGCCATACCCAGCGGATGCGGACCTCGTTCACGCTGTCGTCGGCGCGGCGGATGATGTCGCGCGCACGCTCCTCGCCGTCGCTTTCCCAGACCGTGCGCACCGCCGCCCCGAGGACCCGGCCGAGGAGGTGCTCGTCGGCCTGCTGATCGGCCTCGAAGTAGGCGAGCGCGCGTTGGACGCGGAGATAAGAATTGACGGCCATGACCGAGAAGATCGCGACGATCAGGGCGAGCATCAGCCGGCGTGCGAGTTTCATAGGGAAGGTCCGGGACGATCGTGCAGGATCGATGCCAGGGATGCCAGGCGGAAACTCGCCGCGGCCTCAGGAAACGCGCGTGAGCCGCTCGATCGCGCCGCGATGCTGTGGATAGCGTGCGAGGAGATCCGCGCGGTCGCCGAGCTCGAAATCGGCGTAGTCGAAGCCGGGCGCGACGGTGCAGCCGACGAGCGCGAAGCCGCCGCCCGCGGCGACCTCGGCGGCAAACCAGGCGCCCGCCGGAACGACGACTTGCGGCGACTCGCCGCGCAACGGGTCACGGCCGAGGCTCTCGGTGCCGAGCGTGCCCGCGCCGTCCGCGTCGAGGATCGCGAGCGTCACGGCAGCGCCGGCGTAGAAGTGCCAGAGCTCGTCCGACCGGATGCGATGGAAGGCCGAGAACGCGTCGGAGGTGAGGAGGAAATAGACGGCCGTCGAGAAGGCTCGGGCGCCGGCGAAACGCTCGGGAAGCGCCGGTGCCGCGACGGTCTCGTGGGCGCGATAGGTCTCGCGATAGTACCCGCCTTCGGGATGCGGGCGGAGGTCGAGGCGCTCGATCCAGAACGCGGCGTCGGTCACGCTCGGAGGGAGTACACCCAAGTGACGAGCCAGGCCAACGACAGGAGATAGGCCGCGCTCTCGATCGCGGGGAGCACCGCCAGCGACAGGAAACCGACGAGCGCCGCGATGCCGAAGAGCACGCCCGCCCATCGCCACCAGCTCGCGTCCTGCCAGATCGGATAGGCGATCAGCGCCGACGTCCCGAAGAGCGCATGCCACTTCATGATGGTGAACGGCCGCAGACGCGCGAGCCCGCCGGTCATCGCCGAGGGATCGGTGAGCATCGAGAGCTTCAGGAGCTCGCGGTTCTCGAGCGCGTCGCCGAGCCACATCACGATCGGCAGCAAGAGCAGGACGCGCCCGAAGCCTCCCCGGAGGCGCCCGCGGACGCGCAACAGCTGTACGATGCCGACGTAGAGGGCGGGGTACGCGATCATGAAGAGGAAATCGAGGCGGTTGCCGCGATTCATGCGGGCGACCGCCTCCGCGCGCGCGGGATTCTCCGAGTGCCCCAGGATTCCGAGCACGTGCTCCGGCGTCGACGCGAGCTCGAAACCGACGACGGGGCTCACGAACCCGGGCACGTTTCGCTCGACCGCTGCGCCGGGAAAGACCGTCAACAGGATCACCGAGAGCAGCAGCACGGTACCGCCGCTCACCTGCACCACCCGAAGCGCGCGACGCTCGCCGGTCATGCCGCCCTCAGGGGAAGAACACGAACGTCATCACGACGAAGATCGGAATCAGAATCGCCCCCGACCACAACATGTACGCGCCGAAGCTCGGCATGGCGACCCCCTGCTCCTCCGCGATCGCCTTCACCATGAAGTTCGGTCCGTTTCCGATGTAGCTGTTCGCACCCATCAACACCGCCCCCGCCGAGATCGCGGTGAGCAGCGTCGCCGAGACCGGCCCCCCGGTGAGGTGCACGGCGACGTCGTGCCCGGGCCCGACGCTTTGCGCGAGCGACGCGAACGTGAGGTACGTCGGCGCGTTGTCCAAGAACGACGAGAGCAGGCCCGAGAGCCAGAAGAACTGCCACGGCGCCTGCACGCCGAACTCGGCTCCACGCACCCGCAGGATCTCGAGCGCCGGAATCATGGTGGCGAAGATGCCGGCGAAGAGCACGGCGACCTCCGTGATCGGTCCGAAGGTGAAGCCGTTCTCCCTGCGGAGCTCGCTCGGGGTCGTCGCCAGCGAGAGCGCGGTCATCGCGCCCATGGCCCCGAGCCGTGCCAGATCCTGGATCAGACCCTCCGGCAGCGCCGGGCTCACCAAGACGGTGAGCACCACCCCGAGCAGATAGAGCGCGTTCACCGTCCCGGCGACCGTCAGCGGCTGCTGGTCCGCGATGTCGCGCCGGATGTCCGCGGCCGCCTCTTTCGCGACCGCTCGCGTGTCCATCACGAAGAAGACGACCAGCAGGATGCTCACCACGAAGAGCCACTCGGGCAACAGGCGAAGCGTCCAGAAGAACGGCACTCCCCGCAGATACCCGAGGAAGAGCGGCGGATCGCCGAGCGGCGTCAGCAGGCCGGCGCAGTTGGAGACCACGAAGATGAAGAGGATCGGGATGTGCCCGACGTGCTTGCGCTCCGAGTTGGTCTGGAGGAGCGGGCGGATCACCAGCATGCTGGCGCCCGTCGTGCCGATCAGGTTCGCGAGCAGCGCTCCGCCGGCGAGGAAGGCCGTGTTGATCGCCGGCGTCGCTCGCAAGTCGCCCCGCATGACGATGCCGCCGGAAATCGTGAAGAGCGCGCCGAGGAGCGCGATGAACGACACGTATTCGAGCGCCGTGTGCCAGAGGAGATGCGGGTCGTGTGTCAACACGTAGAAGGCTACGGGTACGCCGAGCACGGCGCTCAGAATGCCCTTGTTCGCGTTGCTCTCCCAGAAGTGCGGGAAGCGCAGCGGCAGGAGCGCGATGCCGAGGAGCATCAGCGCGAAGGGAGCGATCGACCAGAACGGGAGAGTTGCACCCAACGACACCGCATGAGTCTCGGCCATGGGCGCGCAGTATATGCAGCGAACTCGCTGCGGCCACAAGCGCATGCGGCATGCGACGTGAAGCCTGCGTCGGCGGCGATGCGGGAATCAGGGCCGGAGGACGTGCTGCCTTCGTCTCCGGACCCGAGACCCGCCATTCGCGACGCTAATCCCGCCGATACATCGCGACGACGCAGGCGCCGCCGAGCCCGAGGTTGTGCTGCAACGCGACCTTCGCGTTCGGCACCTGCCGGTCGGCTCCGACCAGGCCCCGAAGCTGCTGGTTGAGCTCGAAACACTGCGCAAGCCCCGTCGCCCCGAGCGGATGTCCTTTCGAAAGCAGGCCGCCCGAGGGGTTCACGACCCACTTGCCGCCGTAGGTCGTCTGATTCTCGTCGATGAGCCGTCCGGCCTCGCCTTCGCCGCAGAGCCCGAGCCCCTCGTAGGTGATGATCTCGTTCGGGGTGAAGCAGTCGTGCAGCTCGATGACTTGCACGTCCTCGGGTCCGAGCCCGCTCTGCTCGTAGAGCTGCGTCGCAGCGGCCTTGGTCAGATCCTGGCCGACCATCTTGATCATCGACTGCTCGAAGCTCGACGGATAGTCGGTCGTCATCGTCATGGCCGGAATGGAGACGCCCTTGTCGACGCCGTGCTTCTTGGCGAACTCCTCGGAGCAGAGGATCGCGGCGGCCGAGCCGTCGCTCGTGGGACAGCACTGAAACTTGGTGAGCGGGTCGAAGACCATCGGCGCCGCCAGAATCTCCTCGAGACTCGAGGCCTGACGGAACTGGGAGCGCTCGTTCGCGACGGCGTGCTTGCGGTTCTTCACGGCTACCTTGGCGAGTTGCTCCTTCGTCGTGCCGTACTTCTTCATGTGCTCGCGGCCGGCGCCACCAAACATCTGGGCCGCCGCCGGTGCCGACTCGAAGCCTTGCGTCGACATCATGACCTGCATGTGCTGGTCCATCGGGTGCGTGCGGTCGGTGAACTTGGCGCCGAGGGAGCCGCGCTCCATCTTTTCGAATCCGAGCGCGAGCACGCAGTCGTTCATGCCGCTCGCAATCGCCTGATACGCCAAGTAGAGCGCGGTCGAGCCCGTCGAGCAGTTGTTGTTGACGTTGTAGACGGGGATGCCGGTGAGGCCGAGCTGGTAGACGGCGCGCTGACCGCAGGTCGACTCGCCGTAGACGTACCCGACGAACGCTTGCTCGATCGCGTCGTACGGGATCCCGGCATCCCGCAGCGCCTGGGTCCCGGCCTCCTTGCTGAGCTCCGGATAGTCCTTCTCACCCGGCTTGAAGAACTTCGTCATGCCGACGCCGATCACGGATACTTTGCGGGGATTCTTCATCTGTGGATTCTCCTTGGTGTGAGGTTCGTCTCTCAGAGGGCGCGTCACAGTCCCATGGACTTCGCGATGATGATCTTCATGATCTCGGTCGTGCCCGCGAAGATGGTCTGGATGCGGGCGTCACGGTAGGCGCGGCAGATGGGGTACTCCTCCATGAAGCCGTAGCCGCCGTAGAACTGCAGGCAGAGGTCGATGTTGCGCTTGCACATCTCGGTCACCCACCACTTGGCCATGCTGGTCTCTTTGATGATGGGCGTGCCGGCGATGTGCTCGGCGATCAGACGGTCGACGAAGACGCGGCCGATCTCGACCTCGGTCGCGATTTCCGCGAGCTTGAACTGGGTGTTTTGGAACTTGGCGATCGGCTTCCCGAACGCCTGCCGCTCCTGGGTGTACTTGATCGTCTCCTCGAGCACGGTCTCGACGCCCGCCTGGGCGCCGATCGCGCACACCAGACGCTCCTGCTGCAGCTTCTCCATCAAGTAGTAGAAGCCCTGCCCTTCCTGACCGAGCAGATTGTCGGCGGGCACGCGGCAATCGGAAAAGTGCAGCTCGGCGGTGTCCTGCGAGTGCATGCCCATCTTGTTGAGCTTCCGGCCCTTCTCGAACCCGGGCGTGCCGTTCTCGACGACGAGCAAGCTCACGCCGCCGTGTCGCGACTCGGGATCGGTCTTGGCCGCGACGATCACGAGGTCGCAGAGGATCCCGTTCGAGATGAACGTCTTCTGGCCGTTGATGACGTAGGAGTCACCATCCCGAATGGCAGTCGTCTTGATCGCCGCGAGGTCCGAGCCCGTGTTGGGCTCGGTCATGGCGATCGCGGTGATCGTGTCTCCGCTCGCGCACCCGGGGAGCCAGCGCTCACGCTGCGCCTCGGTCCCGAAGCTCTCGATGTACGGCACGACGATGTCGCTGTGGAGGCCGGCCGTGAAGCCCGACGATCCCGCCTTGACTGATCTCCTCGTTGATGATGGCGGCGTAGCCGAAGTCGACGCCCGAGCCGCCGTACTTCGGGTCGAGCGTCGGACAGAGGTAGCCCTGCCCGCCCGCCTTCTTCCACGTCTCGCGGTCGACGATGCGCTGCTCTTCCCAGCGCTCCACGTTCGGCGTGATCTCGCGCTCGCAGAATTTCTTGAACTGCTGGCGAAACAGCTCGTGCTCCTCGGTGAAGACTCGGCGCTCCATCAATGGTTTCTCCCGGTGCTAGGACGCGCGCCGCGAAGCGGGCACCCGTCGTTGGTTGCGTGCGAGGGCTCGGTTGCCCATCTGCAGTAGGGTCGTCGTGAAGCGGGCCAGGTCGGCCGCGTCCGTCGGCTGCGCGACCGGAGCCAGCAAGTCGCGGGCGATGAAATAGACCAGCGCCGCACCCCAGCTGTTGAGCGTGAAGAAGAACGGGTCGATGTCGGCGAAGACGCCACGTCGCTGTCCGTCACGCACGAAGGCGACCGACAAGTCGATCAACGGCTGGAGGTAGGTGCGCACGATCTTGCACGGCCGCCGGATGGCGATCGACGGAGGTCCGCGCGACCATGCGCGCGAAGTCCGGCTCCTCCGCCATGACGGCGAGCACCGCGCGGCTCACCCGATCGAGCTGGGAAAACGGATCGCCGTTCGGCGCCAGGCTCTCGCGGAAGACGGGCTCGATCTTCGCGAACACCTGCTCGTGCGCGGCCACGAATAGCGCCTCCTTGTTCTTGAAATGGTAGAAAAGGCTCGGACGCTGAATGCCGACGCGGTCGGCGATCTCCTGCATCTTGGCGCCGACGAAGCCGTCGCGGGCGAAGATCGCCTGCGCGGCGTCGATGATGCGTTCGCGAGTGTCGTCGGCGGGCGGCGTCGGACGGGACCGGGGCATGCTCGCTGTCTACCTACAGGTAGGTAGGCACTTGTGCAAGGGTCTGCACATGAGCGCCGACCCGCACCCGAGCGCACGCCTTGACGCCGACCGACTCGATCTTACGTTTCACTGCGCAGCGGGGCGGCACGCGAGATGAGCCGCCAAAACCACACAGCACGAGGAGGTTGTTCATCATGGCACGATTTCGCATGTCGTCTGGATTCGATCCCGTCGCGGGCTTGCTTGGCCTCCAGCGCGAGCTGGAGCGCGTGTTCGACAAGCCGTTCGGAATCGACCTCGGTCCGTCGGGCCGGGGAGTGTTTCCGCCCGTCAACGTCTTCGCCGACAAGGACGGCTACGTCGTGAAGCTCGAGATGCCCGGGGTGGCTCCCGAGAACGTCACGATCGAGGCCGAGGGCCGCACGCTCACCGTGAGAGGCAAGCGTGAAGTTCACCAGCCGGCGGAGGGTAGCTTCCACCGCCGAGAGCGCGCCGCGGGCCAGTTCGCACGCTCCTTCCAGCTGCCGGCGGATCTCGACATGGCGCGCACCGAGGCCGACTACAAGCACGGCATCCTGACGGTTCGCGTTCCGAAACGCGAAGAGGCGAAGCCGCGGCAGATCGCGGTGAAAGCGGCGTGAAACGCGCCGCCATCGCCACGGTCGCGATCACAACTCAGGAGGTGAAACGATGACACAGCAAGAAATCGATGTTCGCGAAAAGCAAGAGGCCAGCGGCGAGGTGACACGCGCGGGCCGCACCTACGTTCCGCAGGTGGACATCTACGAGACCAAGGAAGGGCTCTGGCTCTGGGCCGACATGCCGGGCGTCGACGAGCAGTCGCTGAACGTCCATCTCGACAACGGCGTGTTGACCATCGAGGGCCAGGTCGACTTGAAACAATACGAGAACGTGACGCCGCTCTACACGGAGTACAACGTCGGCAACTACGCCCGACGCTTCACGCTTTCGAACGACGTCGACAGCGATCGCATCGTCGCCCGTATGCAGAACGGCGTCCTCTCACTCGAGATCCCGAAGGCGGAGCGGGCAAAGCCGCGACGCATCGCGATCATGCAGTAACTCGTTCGGTCTCGGTCCCGGCCACGGCGCGGATCTCCGCGCCGTGGCATCGCGATCGGAGCCCGCTTGAGTTTCGCCGGGCGGACGCCTAGCAAGCCGGAGTGCCCGGTTCAGCGACCGCCGAAGCGACGAACGTACGGCGTTGGTCGCGCGCTCTGGCATTGGCGATCGTCGCGGGCATCCTGGCGCGTGCCGCCCTGCTTTGGCTCGCCCCGCGCTACGGATTTCTCGGCGATCACGTCGACTACGTGTGCTGGGGCAGGCAGGCGGTGGCAACCGGGGTACTCGACCTCTACCGACACCCGCCACCGCATTGCCTCGCCGACGCCACCATCGACGGTCGCGCGCAACGTCTCCGCACCGGTACCGGCGAGCAGCTGAACTACCCGCCGCTGGCGGCATACGTCTTCGCGCTCGACGGCGCGTTGCTGGAACGTCTCGACCCGAATCCGGTCGCGAACACCCTTACGTCGCGCATGGTCTATGCCGTCAGCACGACGATCGCCGAATTGCTGACCGCCATCGGGATCGCCGTCCTGGTGGACGGATTCGCAGGCGCAGGGCCCGCCGTCGGCGCGTTCGCCGCCACCTGGCTCGCCCCGCCGCTTCTTCTCGACGGCGCGTTCTGGGGCCAGACCGAGTCGTGGGTGCTCGCACCGGGAACCTGGATGCTGCTCGCAATGACGCGCGGCCGATGGCTCACGGCCGGAGCGCTCTTCGGCTTCGCCCTCGCGCTCAAGCCGTCCGGGCTGATCTTCGCGCCGCTCTGGTTGTACGCGCTCCTCTTTCGCGCGCCGCGATGGCGGATCGTGGGCGCCGGCATCGTAGCCGCCGCGGTCGTGAACGTGCTCGCCCTGCCGTTCTGGCTCGACTCCGGCGATGCGTGGTTGCGCGTCACGTATCTCGCGAATTTCGTCTATCGCCTGCAGTGGACGACCGCGATGAGCTTCAACGTCTGGTACGTCGACTTGCTGACGACCGGGGTCCTCGACCCGCGTGTCCCGCTCTTCGGGCTCTCGCGTGACGTCTGGGGCACGGTGCTGCTCGCGGCCGGCGTCGCCGGCGCGTTCGGCATCGTACGCGCGTGGGAGCGGCGCGAGCCGACACGCGCGCCCCTCGGCATGCTGCCGCTCGCGGCGCTCGTCATGCTCGCCGCGGTGCTCTTGCCGACGCGCGTCCACAGTACCTACGGCGCCTTCACGGCACCCTTCCTCGTCGGCACCGCGTTTCTCGTGCCGCGGGCGACGATCGGGGCCGCGGCATGTCTGATCACGATGAGTCTCCAGATCTTGTCGTGGCAGTGGGGCAACCTCCTCGCCATGCACGTACAGCCCGACGAGAGCGTCTTTCCGCCGGCGGTTCGTGCCCGGCGCCAAGAGCTGCGCGCCCGCGACGCGCCGCGGGAGTGGGCGCTCACGCTCGCCAACCTGGCGGCCGCGGTCGCCCTCGCGGCCGGCGTCGCGTCCTCGGCGCCGTCGCGGGAGCGCGACCGGCACGACGCGCCGTGAGCGCGCCGACGGCGTCCGAGGCCGCGGGCCCATCGTGGACCGTGGGGCTGGCGCTCGTCGCGGTCGCGGTCTTCCTCGTCGTCGCCACGCAACGACGCTACGGCGGCTGGAACGACACGTCCCGGCTCGCGATGGTCGAAGCCCTCGTCGAGCACGGCCGGCTCTGGGTCGACGGCACCGAGATGGGGCGGAAGAGCGGCGACGTCTGCATGATCGGCGGACGATACTATTCGGACAAGCCGCCCGCCGTGGCGCTGTTGGCCGTGCCCGTCTATGCCGCGGAGGTCGCGCGCGGCATTCGCTTCGCGACCGATCTACCGCGCGCCTACTACTGGACGACCCTCCTTTCGATCGGCCTCACGACCTGGCTCGGATTGCTCTATCTCGCGAGCTTCCTGCGCCGTGTCGTGGCGGATGCTCGCTGGCGTGCGCTCACCGTGCTCGGGATCGGCCTCGCCTCATTGAACACCGCCTACAGCGTCACGTTCTCGAATCATCCCCCGTCGGCCACGGCCCTGCTCGTCGGCGTGCTGCTGCTGTGGACCTGGAGGCGCTTCGCGACCGGCCTCGGGAGCGTGGCGATCGGTGGCGTTCTCGTCGGCCTCGCCGCGACCGCCGACCACGGCGCCGCGTTCTACGTGCCGTTCGCGCTGGCCTATCTCGGATGGCCGCGCGCGCCCCGGCGTCTCGCGGCAACGCTCACGTTCGCCGCCACCGTCGCGGTGCCGATCGTCACCTACATGGTGTACGCGTACGCACTCTCCGGCAGCGTGCTGCCGCTCTCTTTGCAGCCGCGTCTCTTCGACTATCCCGGCTCGTACTTCTCGGCGACGAGCGGGCATCTCGCCGGCTCGTCCTTGGCCCACGCATCGCTCGGCGACTTCCTCGCATACGTGTGGCTCTGTTCTTTCGGTGCACGTGGGCTCTTCACGCTGACGCCGGTGCTGCTGTTCATCGTCGTCGGCATGCTGCGGCTGGCATCGGATCGCACGTATCCCTGGCGCGCCGAGATCGCGCTCGTGCTCGTTCCCACCACGACGCTGGTCGCTTACTACCTCGTGACCTCGAACAATCCCGGCGGCAACAGCTACGGTGTTCGCTGGTTCTGCCTCTTCATTCCGCTGCTCTTCGTGTTTCTCGCCGACGGCTACGCGCTCCTGCGCTCCCGGCTCGCGCGGGCCGCGTTCTGGCTCGCGTTCGCGGCCTCGCTGCCGTTCGCCATGATCGGCGCGCTCGATCCATGGCTCGATCCGACGCCGTGGGGCACCGGATACGCATGGCTGATCGTGCTGCGCGCACACGGCTGGCTGTAGATGCCGAGTTGATTTTTGCCATCGCCTGGCGGAAGCTCGATCGATCATGGGCTACAATGCATGGTTTCAATGCATCAACGGCTGTCACGGGCAGTTCTCGCTGCTCGAGATCATTTATCGCTGTCCGACGTGCGGCGACCTGCTCGAGGTTCAGCACGACGTCGAGGCACTACGCACGCGGGCCCCGGCGGCCTGGATGCAGCTGTTCGAGGAGCGCAACCGCAAGAGCGTCTACCCCTACGGCTCCGGTGTCTGGAGCAAGAAGGAATGGACCGTCCCCTTCATCGACAACGAGAACATCGTCTCGACCTTCGAGGGCAACAGCAATCTCTTGTGGGCCGAGCGCTATGGCCGCCAACTCCACGTCGAAGATCTGTGGGTGAAGCAATGCGGCAATTCCCACACCGGGTCGTTCAAGGACCTCGGCATGACCGTGCTGGTGTCGGTCGTGAAGCAGATGATCGCCGACGGCCAACCGATCGACGCCGTCGCATGCGCATCGACGGGTGATACGTCGGCGGCGCTCGCATCGTATTGCGCCGCCGCCGGCATCGCGTCGATCGTGCTCCTGCCGCGCAACAAGGTCTCGCCCGCGCAACTGGTACAACCGCTCGCCAACGGCGCGCTCGTCCTGTCGCTGGACACCGACTTCGACGGCTGCATGGCGGTCGTACAGGATATCACCAAACAGAAGCGCATCTACCTCGCCAATTCGATGAACAGTCTCCGCATCGAGGGCCAAAAGACCGTCGCGATCGAGATCGTGCAGCAGTTCGATTGGGAGGTACCGGACTGGGTGATCATCCCCGGCGGCAACCTCGGCAACGTCACCGCGCTCGGCAAGGGATTCCTGATGCTGCAGGACTTGGGCCTGATTCAAAAGCTGCCGCGCATCTGCGTCGCACAAGCCGAGAACGCAAATCCGCTCTACCGTTCGTATCTCACGCACTTCGAGCACTTCGAGCCCGTGACCGCACGGAAGACGCTCGCGAGTGCGATTCAGATCGGCAACCCGGTGAGCGCGAAGCGCGCGATCCGGACGTTGCAGCGGTTCAACGGCGTCGTCGAGCAAGCGAGCGAGCAAGAGCTCGCCGACGAATCGGCCCGCGCCGATCGCACCGGCATGTTCAACTGCCCGCATACCGGCGTAGCGCTGGCGGCGCTGCGGAAGCTCGTCGAGCGGAAGATCATCAAGGCGAGCGAGCGCGTCGTCGTGATCTCGACGGCGCACGGCCTCAAGTTCGCCGATCAAAAGACCGCGTATCATCTCGGCACGCTGCCCGGCATCACGCCGAACTATCAGAATCTCCCGGTCGAGCTGCCGGCGGATGCCAAGCAGGTGGCGGACACGATCGCGCGTCACGTCGATCGCACCCGCCTCCTGGAAGCGTGATGAGCCGCGACCGTCCGGGCGACCCCTCCGGTCCGAGCCCCGACCGCTTCGGTTTCGGCACCGCGGCCGTGCATGCGGGAGAGCCGCGCCAGCAGGCCGGCAACGCGCTCACCACTCCCATCGTGCAGACGGCGACCTACACCTTCGCCGACACCCAGGAGCTGCGGGATCATTTCGAGCGCCGCATCGAGCGCGAGGAATACGGTCGCTACGGCAACCCCACCCAACGCATCGCCGAGCAGAAGCTCGCCGCCCTCGAAGGCGCCGGCGACTGCCTCCTCGTGGCGAGCGGCATGGCAGCGGTCACCACGACGCTCTTCGCCATGCTGTCACGCGGCGCGCACGTGGTCGTCACGGACGACTCCTATCGTCGCACCCGTCAGTTCCTGAACCAGACGCTGCACCGCTACGGCATCGAGTGCTCGACGGTCCCGGCCGGCGACTACGAGGCCATCGGAGATGCCATCCGGCCGAACACGCGGATCTTGATCAGCGAATCGCCGACCAATCCCTACAACCGCATTCTCGACCTCGAGCGCTTCGCCGAGATCGGGCGGACTCATCGCGTCAAGACGATCGTCGACGCGACTTTCGCGACACCGTACAACCAACAGCCGCTCCGCTACGGGATCGACGTCGTGCTGCACTCGGCAACGAAATTCCTCGGTGGGCACAACGATCTGATGGCGGGTGCGGTGCTCGGATCCTCCGAGATCGTCGACGGCATCCGCTCGCTCCAGGGAGTGACGGGCGCCGTCATCGATCCTTTCGCCGCGTATCTATTGATTCGCGGATTGAAGACGCTCGCGTTGCGCATCGAACGGCAGAACACCAACGCACAGGCCATCGCCGAGTTCCTCGAAGCGCATCCCAAGATCCGGCGCGTCCACTACGCGGGGCTCGCGAGCCATCCCGAACACGAAGTCGCTCGCCGACAGATGCGGGGGTTCGGCGGTGTCGTCTCGTTCGAGGTCGAGGGCGATCTCGAGGCCGCGACGCGCGTCGTCGACGGCTGTCGCATTCCCCGGATCGCCCCCTCGCTCGGCGGCGTCGAGAGCTTGATCGAGCAGCCGGCGCTGATGAGCTTCTACGAGCTCACCACCGAGGAGCGGTTGCAGGTCGGCATCAAGGACAACCTCATCCGCTACTCGGTCGGTATCGAGGACGCCGAGGACTTGATCGCCGACCTCGAACGGTCGCTCCGCAACGCTTGAGCGAGGCGCGACCGGCCCGTGCAGCGGCCGGTCGCACGAGGCTGAAACTCAGCTGAAGCTGGCGTCGAGCAGGCGCTTCAACTCGCCGCTCGCGTACATCTCGCGCACGATGTCGCAGCCGCCGAGAAACTTCCCGTCGACGTAGACCTGCGGGATCGTGGGCCAATTCGAGTAGCGCTTGATCGCTTCGCGCTTGGCCGGTTGGCTCAGCACGTCCACGCTACCAAACGGGCGCCCGAGCTCTTCGAAGACCTCGATGGTCGCCGCGGAGAACCCGCACTGTGGAAAGCTCGGTGTGCCCTTCATGTAGATCATGACCTTGTTGTCGCGAATTTCGTTTTCGATTTCCGTGATCACTGGATCTGCCATCGACGTCGTCTCCTCGCTCACTCGCCCGGCGCGTCGGTCTTGAGCTGCAGCGCGTGGATGCGGGGCATCAAGGCCCCGAGCGCCCGATAAACCATCTGATGACGCTCGACCAACGAACGACCGGTGAAGCTCGCACTGGTGATGTGCACCGAGAAATGATCGCCGCCGCCGGTGTAGTCCTCCGCCGCGATCTGCGCGTCGGGAAACGTTTCGGCAAGGCTCCGACGAATCTCGTCACGGTGCATGGGCGCAGAGCTATACTACGCCGCGCTCGACTAGCAAGCACGCATCCGCTTTGGCATGGTGGCGCGGTGCCCGGGTCGCGAGGCGCGTCGTCGACGCGCACCCAGAATACCGCCCTCGTTCTCGTCGCCGCGCTGATTGGCTTACTCGGAGCAGCGGGAAGCATCATATTCCAAAAGGCGATCACGGCGGCCGCGCGCGGCTTCGCCATGCTCGCCGCGGCGGCCGGGGCATGGGGATCGGCGGAGCCGCTCGCGGCCCCGCTGGTCCTGGCAGCGGGAGGGCTGGCGCTCCTGCTGTTGGAACGTCTCTTCCCCGGCGATGCGCTCGGCTACGGCTTCCCGCGCTTCCTCGAGATGGTCAACCTCGAGGGCGGCCGGGTGAAGCGCCGCTGGATGATCGTGAAGACGCTCGGCGCCGCCATCTCCCTCGGTGCCGGCGCCTCGGTGGGTCGCGAGGGGCCCATCGCGCAGATCGGCGGCTCGATCGGCTCGTTCGTAGCGCAGCTCCTGCGGCTCGAGTCGCGTCTCAAGCTGCTGGTGGCGTGCGGCGCGGCCGCGGGCATCGCCACCACCTTCAATGCCCCGATCGGCAGCGTGATGTTCGCCCAGGAGATCGTGCTGCAGGGCAAGGTCGAGCTCGCCCATTTCAGCTTGATCGTGATCTCGACCGCGACCGCGGTCATCGCCTCACGCGCGCTCGGCGGCACCGAGACGGTCTTTCACGTACGCATCTTCGAGCTCGGCTCCTACCAGGAGATCTTCACCTACGCCCTGATGGGACTCTTCCTCGGGGTGTTGGCGGCCGGGTACGTCCGCTTCTTCCATGCCATGAACGAGCGCGTCGGCCGCACGCGCTTCGCGACCGCGCCCAAATTGATCGGCGGCCTCGTCGTCGTCGGCGTCATCGCGACGTTCCTGCCGTTGAATCTTTCGGACGGATATCCCGTCATCAACGACGCCCTCGCGGGGAAACTGCCCGCGACGCTGATGGTAATGCTCGCGGTCGCCAAGATCTTCACGAGCAGCCTGTCCCTCGCCTGCGGGGCCCCGGGCGGGGTCTTCGGTCCGATTTTCTTCATCGGCGCCATGAGCGGCGGCGCGTTTCGCTCGCTGTCCGCACTGTGGTTCCCGACGCTCACGGGGCCGCGCGGCTCGTATGCGCTCGTCGGGCTCGCCGCCTTCCTCGGTGCCTGCACGCACGCACCGCTCACGGCCGTGTTCCTTCTCTTCGAAACGACCGGCAGCTACGAGGTCGCGCTGCCCGCGCTGGTGACCGTCATACTCGCGCTGATCGTCGCCAGCACCATCGAGCCGGAATCGATCGACACCCTCGGACTCGCGCGTGCGGGGACGAGCCTCGAGCCGCCGCGCGAGCAGATCATGGATCTCATTCCGGTCGCGTCGGCGTTCCACGACGTGTTCGAGCCGATCCGCGCCGATGCCCCGTTGGCCGAAGTGCTGAAGGTCATGGGGGAGAGCACGAGCACCCACTTCCCCGTCGTCGACGCCGAGGGCCGCTTGTTCGGAACGCTGTCGTTGCACGGCGTACGCGCGGTGCTGCTCGACCCCGGCGCCAGCACCGAGCGTACGGCCGGCGATCTCTGCGATCGCTACCCGCCGACGGTCACGTTGGAGACGAGCCTCGGACAGGCGCTCGGCCGCATGGAAGAGGACGACCGCGAGGAAATGCCCGTCGTGGCAAGCGACGATCCAACGCACGTGCTCGGGCTGCTCTCGCGCGCCGACGTCATCCGCGCCTACAACCGCGCCCTCGTCACGATGCGCACCATTCCGGGCGCGGCCGGTACCGACGAGGTCCCGCAATGGTCGAAGGGCTACCGCGTCGCGCGCTTCCCCGTACCGACGACGTGGGATGGTCGCTCGCTGCGCGAGCTCGATTGCCGAGCCCGGTTCGGCGTGAGCGTACTCGCGGTCGAGCGCCGCGACGATCCCGCTCACACGTTCGAAGTGCCGGACCCGGACCGTGCGCTGCAAGCCGGCGACACGCTGGTGATCGCCGGCCCGATCGCCGCCGTGTCGAGCTTCGAACGCGTCACGCGCCGGTCGCAGGTCGTCGACGACGCAGTCGCTTCCGCCGGCTGACACCACGCCCGCGACGCCGCGTCGTCAGTGCGCGCCGGAGCAGATCGCGGGGAACACGCTTCCCAGCCCGATGCGCGTCGCCATGACGCACGCGTCGTTCAGCTCCGCAGCGACGAGCTTCGCGACGTCCGCTGCGTGCGCGGTCATCACGCAGGTCGCAGTGGCGGCGGTCGTCGACGCGGCACCGTCGCACGGGCTTCCGAGATCGGCGGGGCTCACCGCCGCGCACCTCTTGCCGATCGCGGCCAGCGCCGCCGCGCGGGTACGCGCGCCCTTCGACAGCGGGTTTCCGAGATCGAGCGCCGCGAGGCAGCGGGCCACGACCTTGGGCTCGCCCTTCCCCGCATCGGCCGCGATCAGGAGGTTCTCGAGACACGCCCCGAAGTCCCGGTGCAAGCGATCGGCGAGTCGGCGACCGTTCTTGGCGATCGCGCTTTGACAACGCACGGCCACCGCCGCGAGCGGCGTCGGGCGCGTCGCGCTGAATTCGTCCGTCACGATCGCCTGCACGCGTTCGGCGTGCTGATCGAGCAGGCAATCGAGGGTCGTCGTGAAGCCGAGCGCTCCGCGCTCGCACGGGCCGTCGATCTGACGTGGCACCGTGACGGCGCAGCGCTTCTGCACCGCCCGGCGTAGCTTCGTGCGGGCGACCGAGAGCTTCGAAGCCGGATTCCCGAGGTCGAGGGCGGTGGCACACGCCGCCGCAGCCCCTACCGTGCTCTTACCTGCACTCTCGGCTCTGATCACGCCCAGGCGGCAGGTCGCCTCCAGCGCGTGCTGGAGCTTCGCGAGCTGGATCGCCTGCCGGAGCAGCGCGACCTGACATTTTCGCGCCGCCGCCCCGAAGCGCGGCACACGCAACGCCGGCTCGATGAACGCCCCCATGCCGGTGGGACTCGAGCCGACGCTCACCGTGGTCGCGACGGCGTTCGTCGCCGTGTCGACCACCGAGACGTTCGCGCTCTGCCGATTCAGCACGAACAGACGCGCCCCATCCGGCTGAACTGCGAGCTCGAACGGCGTGAGCCCGACGGGAATCGTTCCGATCACGCCGTTGGTCGCGGTGTCGACGATCGACACGTTGTTCGGCCCGCTGTTCGCCACGTACAGCCGCGCCCCGACGGGATCGACCGCCACGCCTTCCGGGCTGCTGCCCACCGGGACCGTCGCAACGACGGCGTTCGTCGCCGTGTCGATCACGGAGACGCTGGCATTGCTCGCGTTGCTCACGTAGACGCGACGACCGTACGGGTCGATCGCGACCTGGCTGGGATCGTTGCCGACGGCGATCGTACCGACGACCGCGTTCTCGTTCGTATCGATCACCGAAACGAAGTTGGAGCCCTTGTTCACGACGTAGGCCGGTGTTCCCGCCGGGTCGACCGCGATGCCGAGCGGGTTGTTGTCGACGGGAATCGTCGCGACCACCGCGTTGGTGGCCGTGTCGATGACCGACACGCTCTTGTCGTCGCGATTGGTCACGTACACTCGGTCGCCCGGCAGCTTCACGGCGACCCCCGACGGCCCGGAACCCACGCTCACCGTCGCCACGACGACGTTGGTCGACGTATCGATGACCGACACCGTCCCGTCCGGCGTGACCTGGTTCGCCACGTAGACACGCGTGCCGGCAGGATTCACCGCGGCCCCGAGCGGCTGGTCACCGACGGTGACGGTGGCGACGACCGCGTTGGTCGCCGTGTCGAGCACCGAGACGGTGCCCTCGCCGTGGTTCACCACGTACCCGAACGGCGCGGCCAGCACCGGAGCCGCGAGCAAGGTCGCGAGCCACGTCGCCACGCGCACCGAACGCACCGAGACTCGACCGCGACGAGGGAATCGCCCGCTGCTCACTCGCCCTCGAGCGTGCAACGATCTTCGTCGAACTCGCACCACTCGGCGTCGCACTTCAAGGTGCCGCCATCGTAGCCGAGCGTCTTGCAGGTATCGCCCCCGAGGTTGTTGCCTTCGCAGTCCTCGAAGAGATCGATCACGCCGTCACCGCAGTACGCGCGCTTGCAGTTCGTACGGCACGCGTCCGGCACCGTGTCGGAATTGTCCGCTCCATTGTCGCACTCCTCGTTGATCTCGAGGATTCCGTTGCCGCACACGGGGTTCGCGACGCATTGCGAATAGTCGAAGAGGCACGACGGCTGACAGCTCAGCGTGCCGCTCGCGTAGCCGACCGACTCGCACGTGAAGCCGCCGAGATCGGCGCCGTCGCACGGCTCGCCCGTCTCGCGAATGCCATTGCCGCATGCGGCGGCTGCGGAGCGAAAATCGAGGCCGCGGCGCACGTCGAAGACGCCGGTCACGATGCGCCGCGCCGCCGCCGGCTGCGCGTGATCGGGGGTCCGCGCCACCAGGTGGCCGATGATGTACGCCATGACGTCGAACGCCGTCACGAGATCGCCACGCGCGAGGGCGTTCTCGAGAGTCGCGACACGGATGGCGAGACCGTTTCGCACATACGGATCGTCGAGCGTCTCGTTGACGAGCCGCTCGAGCACGCTCACGTCGACCGGCACGAGATCGACCACGGTGAAGCAACGTTGCTCGCCGAATGCGACCAGCCCGCTGTCGGTGGACGCGGTACGACCCACGAGCTCGAGCAGGAAGCGATACGGCGCGCCGGCTTCCGCCGTCGGCGCCACGTTGGCGCGGAAGCGAAAGATGCCGGTGCTGGCACTCGCGTCGAGCAGTCCCGCGTCGTTGCCGGCGTCGAGCGCCTCCGCTGCGAAGCGGAGGCCGTGCGGCACGGTCGTCGCCGACCAGAATTGCCGATCGGTCTCGGCGTTGGTCGCCGGCGGCACCCATGGCGTGAGGCCGGCCGCACCGAACGCCGTCGCGAGCGCGCGCGCGTCCTTTCCCTTCTTGGTCGTGACGAGATCCGCGAAGGCCGCCGGCCCGTCGAGCACGGTGACGGAACCGAGCTGATAGACGTCGCCGAATCCTGCGCAGGTGAGCCCCGCGAACTTGGTGCCGCCGGGTACGAGCTTCACGCCGTGGACCTTCGTGCCGAGCGACACCAGGAACGCGTTGGTGCGTCCGACGCTCGCGAGCACGTCGCCGACCGAGAGATGAAAGGTCATGAGCTCCGCGTGACCGGCGCGCGGCGCCCCGAGGAGCGTCACGAGGAGCGCGAGGAATCCGAACGAGGCGGCGGGGCGTCGCATATCAGAAGCTCAGGGCCTCGGCCGTCGCGTTGGCGCGGTTGATCAACACCTCGGCGAAGGCGGGAGGAATCTCGGTTTCGCTTCGTTGCGCGACCTCGAGGGCGAAGCTTCGCACGTTCCGGGCGGCGCGGTCGGGGTGGCCACGATCGAGAAACGTCGCGGCGGTATCGAGAATGCCGGACAGGCGGTTGCGCGTGACGTTCCCGAGCGGCGTCGCGCTCACCAGATCGCGAAGCGCCGTCAGGTCGACCGGCAGCATCGCGGCCACCATGATGCACTCGGTACGCTTCCCCGGCTTGCCGACCCTCTTCGCCGGAAGCTCGGTGGTGATCGCGACCGCGAGGTTGACGGGTGCCGTTCCGGGATCGAGCCCGAGGTCGACAGTGATGCGAAAGCCCGGAATGTGATTCTCGGCGTCCGCTTTGCCGAGGGCACCGGTCTGGTCGCCGATGGCGAATCCCGCGGTCGTGAAACCGACGACGTTCGACGCAGGCGGCTCGGTGACCCACGATGATTGGCGCGTCGTTCCGACACCGGGCGGGAGCCACGTCTCGGCGCTCATGACGACCAGCGCCGACGTCAGATCCTTCTGGAGCGAGCGCCCGACGACGAGAGGCGCCGCCGCGGGGCCGCCGAGCACACGGACGCGCGTCAGCTTGCGCGCCGGATCGGCGAGCAGCGACGGGCAGACGCCCTTGCCGAACCGAACGGCACCGTGCTTGAGGCCGATCGCGCGTCCGAGGACGGCCGAGCGTGACAGCGCGTTCGCGCCGAAAAGATCCGGCCCCGACACGAGGTCGGCCGGCGCGAGGACGAAGGTGCGCTCGGCGGCGTTCACGGGAACGACACCGAGGCCGATCATCATCATGCCGAGGAAAAGGAAGGTGGGGGGAAGACGACGCGACACTCGCCGCCATGGGAGCAAGAGCAAGACCAGTGGATCGACCGACCGAGACGCTCTTGCCGCGCTCTAACCGATCGATATCTTTGTATTAGCGGACGCCATGTGGGCTGATTTTCACCGGCAATTGGGGTGCTGAAGCTTGCAACGCTGCCACACATTGCGGCTTCGCGGGGCGAACGTCCCAGCCCAGTGAGGTCGGCGCGAAACGAAAAGTCTTGCGACTTCGCAAGACGGATGCGTCACACGAAGGACAACCACTCCCGGTGCTTGCCGTCCTCACCCCGTACCAACGCGAAATAGGCGCGCTGCATCGCCTGCGTGACCGGCCCGGGTTTGGCGCTGCCGATCGCGCGGTCGTCGATCTCGCGGATCGGCGTCACCTCGGCGGCGGTGCCGGTGAAAAAGGCCTCGTCGGCGATGTAGGCCTCGTCGCGCGTGAATCGCTCCTCGACGAGCGTGTATCCCTGTTCCTGGAGCAACGTCATGATCGTCGCGCGCGTGATACCCGGCAGCACCGACGTGAGAGGCGGCGTCTTCACGACCCCGTCGCGCACGATGAAGATGTTCTCTCCGCTCGCCTCCGACACGAAACCGTCGGTGTCGAGCATCAGCGCCTCGTCATAGCCGCCGCGACGGGCCTCGCGCGCCGCCAGGATCGAGTTGACGTAGTGCCCGACCGCCTTGGCCTTCGTCATCAACGTGTTCACGTGAAAGCGCTGGTAGGAGGACGTCTTCACGCGGATGCCGTTCTGGATGCCCTCATCGCCCAAGTACGAGCCCCACGGCCACACGATGACCGCGACGCGGACGGCGTTCACCGCTGCGAGCCCCATCTCGCCGTCGCCGAGGAACACGAGCGGCCGGATGTAACACTCTCGAAGCTTGTTGCGACGGATGGTGTCGAGGCACGCCTCGTCGATCGCGGCGGGGGCGAACGGCATCGGCATCTCGAGGATGTGGGCGGACGCAAAGAGTCGACGCGTGTGGTCGTGCAGGCGGAACACGGCCGAACGACCGTCCTTCGTCTGATAGCACCGCACGCCTTCGAATGCGCCGAGACCGTAGTGCAGCGTGTGCGTGAGCACGTGAACGTTGGCGTCGTCCCACGGAACGAACGCGCCATCGAGCCAAATGAGTTCGCTTTTCTGCACCGCGTCTCCGACCGGCGAGAGCTATCGGAGGGGTCTCACCTTGTCAATTTGCGCGGCGCGGCGGGTAGTGGATCAGAGAATGACCCACTTACCGCGCGGCGCCCCCGGTGCGGCGCGTGCGAGGAGGGTCGCACGCGCCGCACCT
This sequence comes from uncultured delta proteobacterium, assembly GCA_963774015.1. Lineage (GTDB taxonomy): Bacteria > Desulfobacterota > Binatia > UTPRO1 > UTPRO1 > UTPRO1. The sequence continues at coordinate 122,510 of CAVZDH010000007.1, read as the reverse complement.
CGCCAACGTCATGGCACGCAGGCTTGGCACGCCAGGCAGCCCTGCAGCAGACCGCAGCCGATTTGCGGCAGCTCGCACACCTCGCCCGGCTCGATGTTGCGATTGCCGCAGATCGCGACCGGTACGTCGACACACTGCTGGCAGAGCACGCAGAGCTGGTCCGGCCCGCAGCCGAGGGCGGGCAGCTCGCACGCTTCCCCGGGCTCGATGTTGAGATTGCCGCAGAACGGGATCGCCGGCACGCACGACGTGCACTGGTTGCAGAGCTCGCCCGCGGGACATCCTTGCGCCGGCAGCTCGCACACCTCGCCCGGCGTGATGTTGAGATCACCACAGACGCCCGAGATCGGGGGCAGGACGTCGGGCGGCGGCAGGCACGTCTGACAGGCCGCGCAGGCCTGGAGCGGCCCGCAGCCGATCGCCGGCTCGTCGCAGACCTCGCCCGGATCGAGCTGGTTGTTGAGACACGTCGGCAACGTCGCGAGGCACTGGCAATTGTTGCAGAGCGGTCCCGGACATTGCGCGTCGTTGGCGGGCGCACCGTTCACGCCGCCCGGATCGCACTGCTCGCCCTCTTGAATGAAGCCGTCGCCACAGACCGGCGGACACTGGCAGGCATTGCTCGCATCCGGTGCCCCACATTGCCCCGGACACGCACTGTCGGCGGCGCCGTCGCATTGCTCGCCGAACTCGACCGTTCCGTTGCCACACGTGCGTTGACAGAGGCAGTTCGGCAGGCACGAGCCCGGACAGTTGGCATCGTCGTTCCGATCGCACTCCTCTTGGAAGCGGTTCACGACACCGTCGCCGCAGAGGCGCGCGTCGACGACGTTCGGAATCGCGATCGATCCCGGACCGGGAAGCCCCGCAACGGTGTTGATGGTCGACGACCCGGTCGCGGCGACGCAGAACGTCGCCACCAGCGAATCGCTCGTCGTCCCCGCGATGCCCTGACGCACGATCGGATCGAGGAAGCACCGCCGGTTGTGCGCCGCGCACGGCCCCTTCCCCGTCGGGCATCCACCGTCGTTCGTGCACGAGATCTCCGGGGCGCCGGCACACGTGCGATCCACGGGGCCGGCCGGACACTCGGCCTCTCCGATCGGGGCGCCGCCGATCTGACGACAGAGCGGCTTGCACGCACCCGGCCCTGCGCCGGCGCAGTCGGCGTCGGTGTCGCATGCGCCTGCATCGTTGCTGCCGCCGTCACACGCGTTGAGACACGCGGTCTGTTGCGGTTGCCCGTCGCAGAAGCAGCCCTCGTTGGTGTGACCGCTGCCGTCGCACGGCTGGCTCGACGGCGTGACGACGGTTCCGGTCGTGAGCGGCCGCACCGGCAGGACGAGCCCGTCCCCGGAGACGTTCAGCGAGGAGCTCGGCGGACACTGCAACGAGGTCGGACCACCGGGTCCGTTGCCTTGCACCGTGCACGGCGGGCTTCCGATCACGCCCGAGCCGGAGCAGGTTCCCGCGTCGCCGATCTGGCAGTCGGCGAGATTCGCCTTGCCGCAATCGCAGATCGGGCACGGCTTGCTCACGTCGACGCCGAGAAAGGCGAGCGCGTTGAAGGTGAGATTCAACGACGCGTCCCCGGTCGTGAGGTCGTAGGTTCCGGTGGCATCGGTCGCGAAGCGGATCAGTACGCAGGCCGGCACGCCGCCGGCCGACGCGGGCAGCGGCGGACCATAGTAGCTGATGGTGCAGGTCCCGCCGCTGCAGTCGGCGTCCTTGGTGCACGAGCGGCTGGGATCATTGGCGCAGAACGAGCCGACGTTGGCGAAGACGTCGCAGCTCATGTCGGTTTGTCCATCGCATCCGGAGATCTCGCCGCGAATCACGGCACCGGTCTGCAGCTGGAAGTTGTTGGCGACGCCGCTCCAGCCGGCGTCGAGGTCGGCGCCCGGCTTGGTACTGAAGGTCACCTCGCCGAGCCCCGGACACGTGCAGGCGTTGCTGCACTTTCCGGGACAGAGACTGTCGTCGGTTCCGTCGCAGAGCTCGCCGGCCTCGCGCAGATCGTCGCCGCACACTGGCGAGCACGTGCAATCGGACTGACAGGTGCCCGCGCACGCACCCGTACCCGTCCCGTCGCACTCCTCACCCGGGTCGATCTGGTTGTTGCCGCAATACGGTCCGCAGGTGCAGTCCGCCCGACATGCCGCCGCGGGACACGCGACGGAGCCGGCGCCGTCGCATTCCTCACCCGCCTCCACCGCACCGTTGCCGCAGAAGGGCCCGCAGGTGCAGTCGGCCTGACACGCGCCGGGACACGCGGAGTCGGCGTCGCCGTCGCACTGCTCGCCGGGCTCGACGACGCCGTTGCCGCACACCGTCGCACCGCAGGTGCAATCGGCGTGGCACGCGCCCGGACACAGGGCGTCGTCGATGCCGTCGCATTGCTCGCTCGGCTGGTTCACCATCCCGTCGCCGCACGTCGCCGCCGCGGGGCAGCGACAATCCGGCTGACAGGCGCCGGGACATGCCCCGTCGTGTCCCGCGTCGCACTCTTCGTCGGCATCGAGCGTGCCGTTGCCGCAGCTCGCGGGGCCGAAGTAGCGGCGCAGCGGAATGCGCACCGTGCCGGGTCCGGGCCAGCCGCTGACCTTGTTGATCGAGGCGCTCGCAACCGGCGTCATGCAATAGGCGCCGCCGACGACCGCAGTCTGCACGCCCGGCTTCCCGGTACGGACGATCGGATCGAGGAAGCATTGGCGAAGCGACGTCTGACACACCTGACCCGCGACGCAGTCCGAGCACGCGCCGGCCGGCGGCGGATTGCAGTCGCTGTCCGCCGTACACGAGCGGAAGCTCTCGATGCTGCACAGTCGATCCACCGGCCCGGCTTCGCAGACGCCTTCGTCGGGACCGTTCGGGTCGCTCGGGTTCGCGGTACAGACCCCGTCGGCGCACGAGTTCTGCTGCGACGGCTCACCGGGGCGACCGCAGAGACCGTTGCCGGGGCACTCGGAGTTGCCGGTGCAGGCGTTGCCGTTGTTGGTCCCGCCGATGCAGCGTCGCCCGCCGCAGATCGCGCCGCCGGGGCAGTCGACGTTCGCGTTGCACGGCTCCCCAGCGGCCGTCGCGCAGGTGTTGCACGCGCACTCGGCACCCGGCTGACCAGTGCACCGCGTGCCATGCGTCAGCGTGCTCACGCCGGTGGTCTCGTGAGGCGCCCTGATGTCGAGATAGCCGATGTTCGCGCCGACGAAGGGCGGGCAATCGAAGGTGACCGTGCCGAAGAGGTCGTGCGTCCCGGCGACGTCGCACGGCTGGCCGGCACGCGGCCCCACGTCGCACGTGCCACCCTTCACGCCGTCGCCGAAGACCGGGTCGCCGACGCACTGCGGACACGGACGCGCAAGGCCGAGACCGTTGTGCACCGCGGACTCGACGCGGATCGCAAGGTCGCTTTCGCCGGCGTGTGGTCCGGAGAGCGCGACGTTCACCGTCCCGGTCAAGGGCTGAGTGAAGCGGTTGACGATGCACCCCGGCGCGCCGCCCGAGGACACCGGCAGGACCGGGCCCTGATAGCACTCGCACGTCTCGCCGGCCCCGCAGCTCGACGCCTCGGGATCGCAGGCCGTGCGCGAGCTCGCGTCGCGATCGCCGAGGTTGGTGCAAAGACAGTTTTTCACGGCGCCGCGGTACTGCGTGCTTCCGATCACGTCGCACTGCCCACAGGTCGGGGAATCCAGGTTCCAATCGCAGTTCGCGAGCCGACCCGCACCGAACGGCGTATTGTTGCCGTAGGGAACGTCGTCGGCGATGCCCGTCCAGCCGGAGTCGGAATCGAGCCCGAGCAGAAACTCGAGGTTCACGACCTCGGGGACGCGCGCCGGGAGCGTACACGGCTCCGGACACTGACAAGACGCCGTACACGCGCCGGGGCACGCGGCCGCGTCGGCGCCGTCGCAGGCCTCGCCGGCATCGATCGTACCGTTACCGCAGAGCGACGCCGTCGGCGTCGCGGTCGGCGTCGGCTGTCCGCTGCCGCCGGTCGGGGTCGCCGCCGGATCCGCGTTGCATACCGCCGGGTACGCTTCGAGACCCGGCACCGCGATCGCGTCCGTGCAGTCGGCCTTGAAGGCCGTCACGCAGCTCACGCAATTCACCACGCTCTGCAGATCCGTGATCGTCCCGCCGCAGGCCGTCCCGCCCGGCACCGTGACGGACGGACACGTCGCGGCGAAACCGATGGCCGACGATGTGAGATCGCCGCTGCCCCCGCACACCCCGTCCGCCCCGCCGCACGCGTGGCAGATCTTGCTCACCGCCTTGGCGCGCGCGCGCGCGACGATCTCGCTCGTCTTGGGATCGGGACACGAGCCCCCGACGCTGCCCTTCAGGCGACCGTCGTCACACTTCTCGAGCGCCTTGATCTCCGCGCGGAACGCCTTGAGGGCGCTCCGGCCGATCTCGCGCTGACAACGCTCGACGGTGGAATCCGTCGTCGGCGCGAGATCGTCGTAGTAGAGGCCGATCGCCTGGTCGACCGCAGCCGCGCCGACGCAGACGAGACAGTCGGCGACGTCACTGCAATCGCCGATCGCATTGCCACAGCCTCCACTCTCGAAGTTGCGACAGGCGCCGCCGTCCCAGCCGATCGAGGCGAGGGTCTCGTCGCTGCCGGAGCCGCAGACGCCGTCGGGGCCACCGCACTTGCGCGCGATGCTGCTGCGCAACTTCGCTTCCGCCTTCGCAACGGTCGAGGCGGTCTTCGGGTCCGGGCAGGGACCGGAGTATTTGCCGCTGAGCACCGCGTCGCGGCAGCGCGCGAGCGCCTTCATTTCGGTGTCACGAAGCTTCGCGAAGCCTTTCGCGATCTCGCGCTGACACGCCACCGGGCTCGCCTGCGCCGTGGGGACCGCCACGAGAGTCATCGCGCCGATCGCGAGACCGATGAGGCTACAGGTCGCCGTTCTCATGAGGGACTCCTTCTCGCTTCGGCGCGCGGCATCCGTAGAGCGGGTCGGCACGCGTGGGTTCCGGCAGATCGCGGCAACCCTACGGTCCACCAATCGAAACGGACAATCCCGTGATGGGGTGGTGAATGGCTCTAAAAAAGGTGAAGGACGCTCCGGCTTCGCGGGGCCTTCAGTCGCCGACACCGAACCAGCGCACATAGAGGGCACGCACCCGTTCGCGATGCCGGCCGTAGTCGGCGAGTAGCTGGCGCGCCGCCGCCTCGTTCGTGCCCGCATATCCGAGGCGACGCGCGAGCGCCGGCAACCGCTGCCCCTCGCGCTCGATCGACTCGACGGATTGATCGCGCTCGATGCGAAGGCGGTTCGTGAGGGAACGGAGAAAGGCGTAGCTTTTCTCGAGCGTCGCCGCTTCCGCGACCGGCACCACGCCCGCCTCCGCGAGCGCACGCAACGCGTGACGCGTCGCACGCCGACGCACCGCCGGGGTATCGGTACCGTGCCGCAGCTGCTTCATCTGCACCATGAACTCGATGTCCAAGAGACCGCCGCGTCCGGTCTTGATGTTGAACTCCGCGCGCTCGTCCCCGGCGAGCTCGCGCTCGAGGCGCATGCGCAGCCGGTGGATCTCGGCGACTTGGTCGTCGCGAAGCGCCCGCGCGTACACGAAACGCTCGACGATCGCCTCGACCTCGTGCGCGAGCGCGGGCTCGCCCGCCACGCCCCGGGCCTTGATCATCGCCTGACGCTCCCAGAGTTGCGCACTCTCGGCGTGATAGCGCGCGAACGACTCCAGCGACGATACCAGCGGGCCCTGGTTACCCGACGGGCGGAGCCGGGTGTCGATGCTGTACATCCGGCCTTCGCGCGTTCGCACCTGCAACGTCGTGATCAACGTCTGCGCGAGCTTCGTGAAGAACTCGTGCACCGAGACCGGACCGGCGACGGCCGCCGTCGGCACGTACACGAAGATCAGATCGAGGTCGGAGTTGTACGTGAGCTCGCGCCCACCGAGCTTGCCGAGACCGATGATCGCGAACCGTCCGGGCGGCGCCGCGATGCCGTAGCGGCGGCAGGTCTCTTCCTCAGCCACGTGCCAGGCGGCGTCGAGACAGACGTCTGCGAGATCGCTCAACTGGCTGCTCGCGACGTGGAACGGCAACAGGTTGTCGAGATCGTTGATGCCGATGCGCAGGAAATGCTCGTGGCGGAACCGCCGGAGCGCGTCGAGCCGTGCCTCGTAGCCGTCGGCCGCCTGAACGACACTCGTGAGATCCGCGATCAGCGCCTCGTGCGGCATGTCGAGCCGCACGAGGTCTGCGCGTACCAAATTGTCGAGCATCTCGGGATGACGGATCAGAATCTGCGACAGGAATTCGCTCGATCCGAAGAGGCGGACGAGCACTCGCAACGTGCCGGTGTTCTCGGCGAGAAGCGACAGGAAGCTCGATCGCGCTCCGATCGCCGCGATGAACCCGGCCAGGTGCCGAAGCGCCAGGTCGGGATCGGGCGCCCTGGTCACCTCGCCGAGCAGGGCGGGCGCCACCGCGAGCAGCAGCTGCTTTCGGCGCGGGTGCGCACGCGAGGTCGGCGCGCCGTCGCGCAGCAGCACGAGATGATCGCGCGCGGAACGCGGATCGGCGAAACCGAGAGCGGCGAGCTCCGCTTCCGCCCTGCCGACGTCGTCGAGACCGGCGAGCAACGTGGCGTATCGGGCGTCGGCGCGTTCCGCTCGCGTCGTCTCCGCGCCGTAGAAGAGCGCCGCGAACGACGCTGCGACCGCATCCATGTGCCGGTCGCGATCGGCACGGAATGCCGCCAGCAGGCTCGCAGGATCGGCCGCGCGATAGCCGAGTCGGCGCGCCAACTGGAGCTCGCCCTCCCCCGCCGGGATGACCTGCGTCTGCCGCTCGTCGACGAGCTGGATCTTGTGCTCGACGTCTCGCAGGAATCGATAGGCGTCGGCGAGGCGGGCGCTCTCCCCCGCCGGGACGTATCGTGCCTCCACCAGACGGGCGAGCGCGACGAGCGAGTTGCGCTCGCGGATGCGCTCGTCCTTGCCGGCGTGAATCAGCTGCAGATTTTGGATCACGAACTCGATCTCACGGATGCCGCCGCGTCCGAGCTTCACGTTGATCCCCTTGTCGGGACCGGTCGCCAGCGCGTGTACGACCTTGGCCTTCATCTGCTTCAGGTCCTCGAGGGTGGCGTAGTCGAGGTAGCGCCGGAAGACGAACGGCTCGAGCTCGCGAAGCAGCATCGCGCCGAGCGCGAGGTCGCCGGCGACGGGCCTGGCCTTGAGGTAGGCGGCGCGTTCCCAGGTCTGCCCCCATGACTCGTAGTAGAGCAGCGCGTTCACGACCGTGTTGACGATCGGTCCGTTCGTCCCTTCCGGTCGCAGACGCAGGTCGACCCGGAAGACGAAACCGTCCGCCGTCGACTGGTGCAGGGCTTTCGTCACGCCCTCCGCGAGCCGACTCATGAACTCGCGTGCCGAGAGCACGCCCCGCGGCCCGCCCGTGCTCTCGGCGCCGCCGTCCGCGTAGACGTAGACGACGTCGATGTCGGAGCTGAAGTTGAGCTCGCCGCCGCCGAGCTTCCCCATGCCGAGCACGCAGAAGCCGAGGGGTCGGCCGTCCGCGCCGAGCACGTCTCCGTGCGCGGCAACGAGGCGGGCGCGTACCGCGGCGACCGCCACCTCGAGCGCGTCCTCCGCGAGTCGCGAGAGCTCCGCCATCGTCTCGACGAGCGTGCTTCGACGCAGGAGATCGCGACCTGCGATCAGGAGGACCCGGCGGCGCTTGAAAACCCGCAGGAGCCGCGCGAGCGTCTCCGGGTCGTCGTCCGGCGGCGGTCCGGGTCGCGGCTCGAGCGTCGCGATCGGCGTCGCCGCTTCGGCACGCCCGAGAATCGTCGACCAGCGAGTCGGCTCGGCGAGGAGCCAGCGCACGACGGAGTTGCTGGCCCCGAGAAGTGTCACGAGGGCGGCGCCGGCCGCCTCGTCGTTCGCCACCGACACCAGGGCGTCCGGTGCCGCGTCGCGCACACGCCCGAGACTTGCGACGGCGAGCTCAGGGTCCGCCGTCTCGGCGAGCGCGGCGAGAATCGCATCCGGCACGCCCGGCGTCGGCCACGTCGCCGCGACGCGGGCAACGAGCGCTTCCGGATCGGCGATGCCGGCAGCACGAAGTCGGTCGAGCGGTGCGGCCATGTGGAACGCGCTGACCCTAGCGCGCGGGGACGGAGGCGACCAGCCGGCGACGCGCGCTACCCAACCGGCAACGCGACGTCGGACGCACCCGACGACGAGATGGCACCCGCGGCGGCCAGACCCTCGGCAATCGCCCAGCGATCGAAGTCGGCCAGCGCACGCTCCGCGAGCTTCTGCTTCTTGTCGCGGCCGCGCGCTCGACCCGCGAGCGGCGGGAACAACCCGTAGTTCGCATTCATCGGCTGGAAGTCCTTGCGCCCGCGCTGCGTGACGTAAGCGAGGAGCGATCCGAGCGCGGTCGTCGCCGGCGGCGCGACGAGTGGCGCGCCGCTCACGAGGCGCGACGCGTTGACGCCCGCCAGGAGCCCGGCCGCCGCCGACTCGACGTAGCCCTCGACGCCGATGATCTGTCCGGCGAGGAACGTCGTCCGTGCCATCCGCAACTGGAGCGTCGGGAGGAGCACGTTCGGCGAATCGACGAAGGTATTGCGATGGAGGCTGCCGAGCCGCACGAACTCGGCGCCCGCCAAGCCGGGAATCATCCGAAACACGCGCCGCTGCTCCGGATAGGTCATCTTCGTCTGGAAGCCGACCATGTTGAAGAGCCGTGCCTCCGCGTCGTCCTGCCGCAGCTGTACGACGGCGAACGGTCGCGTGCCGGTGCGCGGGTCGATCAGGCCCACGGGCCGCATCGGCCCGAACGCCAACGTGTCGCGGCCGCGGCGGGCCATCTCCTCGATCGGCATGCAGCCCTCGAAGTAGACCGTGCGCTCGAATTGCTTGGCGGGAACCTTCTCGGCGACCAGAACCGCGTCGACGAAGGCATAGTATTCTTCGCGGGTCATCGGACAGTTGACGTAGTCGTCACCCCCTTTGCCGTACCGCGACGCCTTGTACGCGATCGTCATGTCGATCGAGTCGCTCGTCACGATCGGAGCGATCGCGTCGTAGAAATAGAGGTGCGCCTCGCCGAAGAGTCGCTCGAGCGCCGACGAGAAGGCGGGCGACGTGAGGGGTCCGGTGGCGACGATCGTGACGCCCTCCGGGATGACGTCGAGCTCGCGCCGGTGCAGGCGGATGTTCGGATGCCCCGCGATCGCCCGCGTCACGCCCTCCGCGAAGAGCGTGCGGTCGACCGCAAGACACGCCCCCGCCGGCACGCGCGTCCGATCCGCGACCGACAAGATCAGCGAGTCGAGCCGACGCATCTCGTCTTTCAGGCAGCCGACCGCAGTTTCGAGCGAGGCGTTCCGAAAGGAATTGGAGCAGACGAGCTCGGCGAGATGCTCGGTGCGATGCGCGTCGGTGCCGCGCACCGGCCGCATCTCGAAGAGATCGACCACGACGCCGCGACGCGCCAGCTGCCATGCGGCTTCCGAGCCCGCGAGCCCACCGCCGACGACGTTCACCCGTTCCGTCATGGGTCGTCCTCTGTACTGCGCGTCGCCGTGAAGCGCCAGCCGAACGCCGGCGCTCGGGAAGCTAGCTCGCGACGTCGGTGACGTCGCCGACGCTCTCCTGGAAGTCGCAGCCTTCCTTGAGACAGCGGCGCACGGTGCCCGCGCGCTTCGTGGTCTTCTCGACGACGAACGGGGCGTGGCAGAGCGGGCACGGCATCGCGACCGGCCGGTCCCAGCTCGCGAACTTACAGTCGGGATAGCGATTGCAGCTGTAGAAGATCTTGCCGCGACGCGAGCGCTTCTCGAGGATCTCGCCGCCTTTTCCCGCGGCGGCTCCGCCGCAGTCGGGACACGCGATGCCGAGCTTGGCGGGCTTGATCATCGGCGTGATCGTCTTGCACTCGGGGTAGCCCGAGCATCCGAGAAACTTCCCGAAGCGACCGAAGCGCACGAGCATCGGCTTCCCGCACTTGTCGCAGACCTCGTCGGTGGTCTCGGCCTTGGCAACGACGATGTCGCCGTTCTCGTCGCGGGTGAAGTTCTTGGTGCCTTTGCATTCCGGATAGCTGCGACAGGCCAGGAACTCTCCTCGGCGGCCCCACTTGATGACCATGGTCTCGCCGCATTGATCGCACTTGATGTCGGTCGGGCGTTCCTCGGCCTTCACGTTCCGCATCTCGACGCCGGCCTTGTCGAGATCTTTCGAGAACGGCTCGTAGAAGCGGCGCATCGCCTCGACCCAGTTCTGGGTGCCCTCCTCGATGCCGTCGAGCGTCTCCTCCATGCCGGCGGTGAACTCGACGTTCAGGATGTCGGGGAACGATCCGACCAGGAGATCGGTCACGAGCATGCCGAGCTCGGTCGGGTAGAGCCGCTTCTGCGGATCCTCCTGGACGTACTCCTTGCCGAGGATCGTCTGCATGATCGATGCGTAGGTCGACGGCCGACCGATGCCGTTCTCCTCGAGCTCTTTGATGAGGGTCGCCTGCGAGAATCGCGGCGGCGGCTGGGTAAAATGCTGCTCGGGCTTCAAATCGCCCTGGAGCGTCAGCCGGTCGCCTGCCTTGAGATCGGGGAGCGTCCGCCCATCCTCGTCCTCGGCCGTCGCATCGTCGACGCCTTCCGTGTACACGCGCATGAACCCGTCGAAGACGACGACCTGGCCCGTCGCGCGGAAGATGGCATCCTTCGCAGCGATGTCGATCGTCGTGGCCTTGAGGCGCGCCGGCTCCATCTGGCAGGCGACGAAGCGGTTCCAGATGAGCGTGTAGAGATTCAGCTCGTCCTTCTCGAGATACGGCGCGACGCGCTCGGGCGGGAACTCGATGCTGGTCGGCCGAATCGCCTCGTGCGCGTCCTGGGTGTTCTTCTTGGACTTGAAGACCGGGGGCTTCTCCGGGACGTACTCGGCGCCGTAGCGGGACCCGATGTACCCGCGGACGGCCTCGACCGCCTCCGGCGAAAGGCGGGTCGAGTCCGTGCGCATGTAGGTGATGAGACCGACGGCGCCTTCCTCCCCGATTTCGACGCCTTCGTAGAGCTTCTGCGCGATGCCCATCGTGCGACGCGGCTGGTAGCCGAGCTTCCGCGACGCCTCCTGCTGGAGGCGCGAAGTAATGAAGGGCGGCGAGGGATTCCGTTTTCGGTCGCTCTTCTCGACCTTGGCGACGACCCAGTCGGCACCGTTCAGGTGCGCGACGACGCCGGTTGCGGCCGCCTCGTTCTCGAGTCGGAAGGTCTTGTGATCGAGTCGTTTCCCGGCGAGCTCGAAGAGATTGGCATTGAACGGGGGCGGAATGTCACCCTCGAGAGTCGCCCCGATCGTCCAGTATTCCTCTTTCACGAACGCCCGAATCGCGCGTTCCCGCTCGGTGATCAGGCGGACGGCGACGGACTGGACGCGGCCGGCCGAGAGGCCTCGGCGCACCTTGTCCCAAAGCAGGGGGCTCAGCTGGTAGCCCACGAGCCGGTCGAGGACGCGGCGAGCCTGTTGGGCATCGAATTTGTGGCGGTCGAGCTTCAAGGGCTTCTTGATCGCCTCCTGAACCGCCTTCTTGGTGATCTCGTTGAAAAGGACGCGGTGGATGTTCTTCTTGTTGCCGAGCCGCTCCGCGATGTGCCAGGCGATCGCCTCTCCCTCACGATCGGGATCAGGAGCCAAGTAGATGTTTTCTTTGTCTTTTGCGGCCTTCTTGAGGTCGTCGATGACCTTGGACTTGCCGTGGATGATCGCATAGTCGGGCTTGAAGTCGTTGGCGATGTCGACCCCGAGCTTCGACTTCGGAAGGTCGACCACGTGACCGACCGACGCCTTCACCGTGTAGTTGCGTCCGAGGTATTTCCCCAATGTTTTCGCCTTTGCCGGCGATTCGACGATGACGAGATTCTTGGCCATGGTTGTCCGGGATCGATCCCCCCTTACTGTAAACCACCAACCCCGGCAAATCTGCCCGTCAGCTGAAAGAGCCGTCCGCCGACCTTCCGGACGACCCCCCGAAGCTCCAAATCGAGCATGGTTGCAAGGATTTTGTCCGCCGAGAGACGGCTCTCCCGGATGAGATCGTCCACCGCCCGTGGCTCGTTTCGCAGGAGCTCGATCAGGGCGATCACCCCGGAGTCGGCCTTCTCCCCGGACGAGCCGGCGCGGCCCGCGCCTGCGAGCGCCGGAGCGATCTGCTCGAGGACGTCGTCGACGTCGCGCACGAGGGTGGCGCCGTCGCGAATCAATAGATGCGCACCGAACGAAAGGGGAGAGTCGATCCGTCCGGGAACGGCGAACACCTCGCGCCCGCACTCGTTGGCGAGCCGTGCCGTGATCAGCGAACCGCTGCGTTCGGCGGCCTCGATCACGATCGTCCCTTGGGTCATTGCGGCGAGGATGCGATTGCGGGCCGGAAAATGACTCGCGACAGGTGCCGCTCCGACGGGCCGCTCGCTCAGAAGCGTTCCGGTCTCGACGATGCGGCCGGCGAGACCCGCGTGCTCGGCGGGATAGATCACGTCGATACCCGACCCGAGCACGGCGATCGTCCGACCGCGGGCGGCCAGCGTCCCCTCGTGCGCGGCGCCGTCGATACCGCGCGCAAGGCCGCTCACGACCGTGACTCCGGCGGCGGCGAGTCCCTCGGCGAACAGGCGTGCCGTCTCCGTGCCGTAGCTCGTCGCGCGCCGAGCGCCGACGATGGCAACGGCGGGCCGGTCGTCCATCGGCGTTCCACGCGCGATCAGATAGAGGGGCGCGTCGTGGAGCTGGCGAAGCGCCGGCGGGTATTCGGGATCGTCGAGTGCCACGAGCCGCGCCTCCACCGCCGCGATTCGCGCGATCTCTCGATGCGCAGTCGCGTGCGTCGCGGGATCCGCGAGGCTCTGGGCGGCCGCGACCGGACACCCGGCGGCGATCAGCGCATCCGGCGGCGCCGCGACCGCCTGGCGGGCGCCGCCGAGGCGCTCGGCCAGTGTCCGTCCCAGCACGTCCCCGATTCCGGCGGCCGACCGCAGCACGACCCACGCAGCCGCCTCGCATCCCATCGCGGCGCGTATTGTCGCAGGCGCGCTCGCCGCCGCAACGACGCCGAGTAGCGGGTCAGCGATACTTGGCCCGCACCGACTCCATGCGTGCCCGCAGCATCTCCGCCTCCACGCGCGCGCTCTCCACCGCGGCGCGGGCGCGATCGAGACGTCGCCGCAACTCCACCGAGGCCTCGCTGTCGTCCCAGGCGTTGCGGCGCTGCACCTCGTCCGCGAGCGCGTTGTACTCGTCGACCCGTGCATTGTGAGCGTCGACCGCCTGCTTGTAGGCGCGCGTGGCCTCCTGGAGGTCGGACCCGAGGCTCGGCCTCTCGGTTGCCTCGACCCGGGGCCGCAGCTCGCTCGGCACGCCGTCCGATTGCACGCGCGGACGTGCATCGTTCGGGTCGACGCGTACCGGCGCCTCCTCGTGCTCGGGCGGCCGCCGCGTCGGCGCCACGACCGGCCGGACGACCGCGCGGCGCCCGCGAGCGGCCGTGCGACGCGCCCTCGGGACGACCGTCCGCACCGCGGTCGGCTCCGGCGGGACCTCGGTCGCCGTCGCGGACGGAACCGGCCGGGCGGTCGGAGGCGCGATCCGGGTCGCGACGACCGTCGCCACGGGCGGGGGCGGCGTCGCGGGCGCCGGCGTTGCGGGCGGCGGGACTGGCGTCGGTGCGGCAGCAGTCCAACCCGGGAGCCGCAACGGCTCCTCGCGCGTCTGCAGCCAGGTGAGCGCGACGACGATCGCCAGGAGCGCGCCTGCGGCGATCGTCCATGCGCGGAGAGAATGGCAACGCACCCGGCGCGCGGTGCGGCGTCCACCCATCGCCTCGCCGAGCGTACGCAGCGTATCGGCGTCGCCCGCAAGATCGTCGCCGAGCGCGCTCCCGCAGATGACGCAATGGCTCAGGCCGGGGCGGTTCGGCTTGCCGCAACGCGGACACGTGATCCCGTCCCCCTCGTCGCCGAGCTTCCAGTCGTCGTGGTCCTCCATACGGAGGTCTTTTCCCTAGCGTCCCGATCCGACGTTGGCGATGCCCGCCGCCTTGCTCCGCACGCGGGCCTGGAACGTGTCGCGATCGACGACGAAGCGTTCGTGCCGACCTACCGTGATGCGGTCGACGACGTCATGTCCTTCGACCTCGAAGACGCAGCGTCGCCGATCGATCTCCACCAGCCGCACCCGCACGCGCACGGCCATGCCGATCGGCGTCGCGGCCTCGTGCGAGAATTGAAAACCGACGCCGACGCTGGTCTCCCCCGGGGCGAGGTGCTCCGCCATGAGCGCCGCGCACGCGGCCTCGATGAAGCCGATCATGCGGGCACTCGCGTACACGTCGGGAACGAGCGGCGACACGAGCGCCGCCGAGTCCGCCGGTGCGACCACCGTCGTCTCCTCGCGCGTGAGCCCGACCGTCAGCACGCCGGCGCCCTCGGCGGACGGGCCATCAGAGCGGGCTCGTACAGTGCGGACACCGTTTCGCGGCCAGTGGGATGTTCATCGCGCATTGCGGGCACGGCTTCTCCGTGGGAGCGGCCGCCGGAGCCGGCTGCTCGCGCTTGAGCGCGTTCATGCCGCGCACCACGAAAAACAGCACGAGCGCGACGATCAGGAAGTTGATCACGGTGTTCAAGAAGAGGCCGTAATTCAACGTCGCTGCGCCCGCGTCCTTTGCAGCCTTCAGACTCGGGTACTCGCCGCCGCCGAGCACGAGGAAGAGATTGGAGAAGTCGACGCCGCCCAGGATCTTCCCGATCGGCGGCATCATCACGTCGTTCACGAGCGAAGTTACGATGCCGCCGAAGGCGCCCCCGATGATGACACCGATGGCGAGATCCACGGCATTGCCCTTGAGTGCGAACTCTCGGAACTCCTTCAGCATGGCTCCCTCCTCTCCTGGCGATCGCGATCAGCGCGTCTCGCTCCTCGTCGGCGTGTGCCGGGCATTGCAGAGACTGTCAAGTTGACGTCGCCGTATTCCCGCTCGCGTGCTACACAGGCCGCAGGACGCCGAGGCCATGGGGATCTTCGACGAGCTCGCGAAACAGTTGGCAAAGGCCGCGCAGAACTTCGCCGAGGCCACGAGCCCCGAGCTCGCGACCGGCGTGCTCGACGTGCTGCAGGAGTGGGGAGGAATCGACGGGCTGATCCGGCGTTTCGAGGAGCACGGTCTCGACGACGTGATCGCCTCCTGGGTCTCGACGGGCCCCAATCGACCGATCACCCCCGAGGAGCTCCGGCGCATCCTCGATCCCGAGCAGCTGAGCGAGCTGGCGCGACGGGCGGGCCTCGCAATGAGTCGGCTTCCCGAGGCGCTGGCGGCACTGCTCCCGACCGTCGTCGACCGACTCACGCCCGACGGCGAGCTCCCCGGCCCGTACGAGATTCTCCGCATGGCTACGGAGCTGCTGCGCGGACAACGAACGTAACGCCGCCGCGCGACTGCTCGGTTGCGCGCCCCGCGCGCACCGGCTAAGCGAACCGCCTCGACCCAACCTTTCGCTCGGACGGAGGAATTTCAGCATGGCGCGGCAGCAGGACGACTTCCACCGCTTCACCGGTACGGCGGGCTACATCGCCTCGGCTCCCCTCGTCGACGCCGTCAACTGCGCCGTCGCGCTCGAACGGCCGCTGCTCATCAAGGGCGAGCCCGGCACCGGTAAGACGCTCCTCGCGCGGCACGTGTCCGAGGGCCTCGGGCTGCCGATGCTGTCCTGGCACATCAAATCCACCTCCAAGGCCGCCGACGGCCTGTACGTCTACGATACGGTCCAACGCCTGAACGACAGTCGCTTCGGAGGCGGCGACGTCGCCGACATTCGCCGCTACATCAAGCTCGGGCCCCTCGGGCAGGCGTTCGCCGCGCCCACCCGCCACGTGCTCCTGATCGACGAGGTCGACAAGGCCGACCTCGAGTTCCCGAACGACCTGCTGCGCGAGCTCGACGAGATGCGCTTCTCGGTCATCGAGACCGGCGACGAGATCGTCGCCAAGGATCGTCCGGTCGTCATCATCACGTCGAACAACGAGAAGGAGCTGCCGGACGCGTTCCTGCGCCGCTGCATCTTCCACTACATCGAGTTCCCGGACGCCGCGCTCATGAAGCGCATCGTCGACGTCCACCACCCGAACCTCGATGCGACCCTCCTCGACCAGGTGCTGATCAAGTTCTATTGGCTCCGCGAGCAGAGCGACCTTCGCAAGAAGCCGTCGACGTCGGAGCTGATCGACTGGATCTCGGCGCTGCTTCGGGCCGGGATCACGCCCGACCAGCTCGAGGCGCACATTCCGTTCGTCGGCGCGCTTCTCAAGAAGGAGCAGGACGCCGAGGCGCTGCAGCGCTTCGACGCCAAGAGCGGCCGCTACCCGACCAGCTGGAAAGAGCTCGGGCCCCGCTACAACCAATAGAAAGGACGATGGGATGCTCGCGAGGTCCGTCGGAGCACGCGCCCTAGGGAAGCTCTGCACAGGTAGCTCCCGGCTGCGAAGCGCGATCCATCCCCGTGCGACGGCGGCGTGGGGCGCTCGGCGTATCATGCAGATACGCGGTCGCGCCCCCCGCCTTGCGCTCGGGCGGCTCGCACTTCTCGCTCGGAACCTACCTGTGCAGAGCTTCCCTTAGGCGCCGCGCGTACGGGGACGAGATGTTCTTAGACCTGTTCTATGGCTTGCGCGACGAGGGCATTCCCGTCGCGCTCCAGGAGTGGATGACGCTCCTCGAGGCCATGAAGCGCGGCATGCACGGCTCGAGTCTCCTGCGCTTCTACCACCTCGCCCGCGCGTGCCTGGTGAAGAGCGAGACCTTCTTCGACGCGTACGACCGCGTCTTCGCGCGCGTCTTCAAGGGCGTCGAGGGCGCCTTCGACGACGTCACCGACGACGTTCTCCGCTGGCTCCAGGACCCGAAGAACTTCCCGAAGCTCTCGCCGGAAGAGCTGGCGGCGCTCGAGCGGCTCTCGTCCGACGAGCTCATGCGGCGCTTCCTCGAGACGCTCGCCGAGCAGAACGAGCGCCACGACGGCGGCGATCGCTGGGTCGGCACGGGCGGACGCTCGCCCTACGGCCACGGCGGCCAACACCCGACCGGCATCCGGGTCGGCGGTCCGGGCCGGAGCCGATCGGCGATGAAGGTCGCCGAGGAGCGGCGCTTCCAGGACTACCGCACCGACGTCGCGCTCGACGTCCGGCAGATGCGGGTCGCGCTGAAGCGCCTCCGTCAGCTCACGCGCACCGGCCTCGCGACCGAGCTCGACCTCGACGAGACGATCGACGAGACCTGCAAGAACGCGGGCGAGATCGAGCTGGTCTTTCGGGCACCCAAGAAGAACGACGTCCGGCTGCTGCTGCTGATGGACGTCGGCGGCACGATGGACCCCTACTACGAGCCGATGAGCCAGCTGCTCACGGCGCTGCACGACGAGCGCGGTCTCCGCGAGTTTCGCCCCTACTATTTCCACAACTGCATCTACGATCACGTCTACTCGCGCGCGCGCCTGACGCGCGCCGACGCGCTGCCCGACCGGCGATCTCCTGCGCAGCCTCGACGACCGTTGGAAGCTGCTCGATCGTCGGCGACGCGGCGATGCATCCGTCGGAGCTGCTCGAAGGCCACGGCGGCATCAACCCGCACAACACGTCGCCGACGCCGGGGATCACGTGGCTGCAACGGCTCGCCGGTCATTTCGAGCGCGCGGTGTGGATCAATCCCGACGAGCAGAAGCTCTGGGACCACACCTACACGACCCGCTTGGTGCAACGTCTCTTCCCCATGTTCCATTTGAGCGTCGACGGACTCGCGAGCGCCGTGCAGGCGCTCGTCGGCGCGCGCGTGTAGCGCCGCGCGAGGACGACGACCATGGCGCGCGGCGACCTCCGCGTGAACGAGCGCATCGTCATCCCGGCGTCGGAGCTGCATCTCAGCTACGTCCGCGCCAGCGGTCCCGGCGGCCAGAACGTGAACAAGGTCGCGTCGAAGGCGGTCGTGCGCTTCGATCTCGGTGCCTCGACGGCGCTTTCCGCGGAGCTGAAGGCGCGAGCGGCGGCGCGGCTCGCGTCGAAGCTCACGCAGGCGGGCGAGCTCATCGTCACCAACGGCGCGACCCGCGACCAATCCCGGAACCGCGAGGCGGCGCTGGGACGGCTGGCGGCCCTCGTCGCCGCCGCGGTCACGCGGCCACGAACGCGTCGTCCCACCCGGCCTTCGACCACCTCCGTCGAGCAGCGCCTGGAACGAAAACATCGCCGGGCGAACACCAAGCGCGAACGCCGGACGCCCCCCCTCGACTGACCCATCGAGCGGGCCAATCCCGTGGTCGGCCGCCAGAAAACTGACGAACGCCAAGCATTCGCGCACTTCTCCGCGCGAACCGCCGAGGATTTCCCCGTGTTCCGGTCCTGTGCGCCCCGGCACATTCGTTGCTTTGCGCTCCTCCATCGCCGGCGACGTGCATGGCCTGCGACCGCTTTGGAGAACTGCGTGACGATCTCGCATGACGTTGTAGAGAGGGCGGCTCGGGTCGTCTTGGAAACGAACGCGTCGGTGAAGATCGTCGGAGCCACGCAATCACACGACACCGACGGAACGTTTTCCGAGCTGATCGGCACGCTCAGCCTCGTCGGCAAGCTCGGCGGCACCTTGGTCGTGTACTGCAAATGGCAACAAGCGGTGCGACTCGCGGCCGGCATGCTCGGGGACGTCGAGAGCGAGCCCGAGCCCGACACGGTCCGCGACGCCATGGGCGAAATGGTCAACCAGATCGGTGGGACCATCAAGCGCTACATCGGCGCGGACGGCGGCGAGATCATGCTCTCGCCACCGGTCGTCGTCTCCGGCTCGCCACTCTCGCATTGCGTGCGGTCCAGTCAGAAGCCCCTGACCGTCGACTTGGATCTCGGACAAGGAACTTTCGGCGTCTGCCTGTGGCCGGCGTAGGACACTCGAGGAGCACGAGGATGAGATCATGAGCACGGTACTCACGGTGGACGACAGCAAGGTCGTCCGTTCGGTGGTGACGCGGCATCTGCAGCCATACGGTTGCACGATCATCGAGGCGACCAACGGGCAGGAAGGCGTCGAGATGGCTCGGACGCACACGCCGGATCTCGTTCTGCTCGACGTGACCATGCCGGTGATGGACGGCCGCCAGGCGCTCGGCGAGCTGCGGAAGAACGACGGCACGAAGGGCATCCCGGTGATCATGCTCACCGCCGAAAGCGGGCGCGATCTCGTCGTCGAGATCGCCAAGCTCGGCGTGAGCGGCTACATCGTGAAGCCGTTCCAGCAAGAGACCTTCGACAAGGAAGTCAGCAAGGTCCTCGGCGCGCCGGGCGCGGCCGCCGGCGCGCCGGGCGCGGCACTCGACGCGCACACGGTGCTCGTCGTCGACGACAGCGACAAGGTGCTCGCGATGGCGAAAGCCGCGCTCGAGCAGAGCCTGACCGTACTGACGGCCACGAGCGGCAAGGAGGCCATCGCGCAGTACACGAAGGCCCGGCCCGCGATCGTCGTCATCGACCTCGTGATGCCCGACATGGACGGATTCGCCACGCTCGCCGAGATCCAGAAGCTCGGTAAGTCGACGTGCGTCGCACTCGCCGTACGCGGCGACCAGAGCCTCCACGACAAGGCGAAGAAGGCCGGATATCACGCGGTCGTCGAGAAGCCCTTTCATGCCGGCGACCTGTTGGAGCACGTCCTGCAGGCGGGCTCGGCGAACGCATCCCCCGACGACGTCCTGAAGGACTACGTGGGCGAGGACGGCGGTTGTCCCGTGTTCAACCTGCCGAGCCCGTCGTCGAAGCTGCTGGCGAAACTGCTGCCGATCTTCGCCAAGAAGCTCCGCGCGCTCGCCGAGGACGGCAACGACAAGCTCATCCTCGACGTGGCGCAGCTGAACGACCTCACCTCCGAGCAGGTCGCCGGTCTGGTGCGCCTCCTCTCCGAGGCCGGCACGCTCGGGATCAAGACGGCGATCTGCGCGCCGGACGAACAGATCGTGGGCAAGCTGCGGCAGATCGCCGAGACGCGTGACGCGCCCTGCGCCTCGACCCGCGACGCCGCCCGCCAATGCCTGCAGTAAGCGAAGGAGTCGAACCATGGAACAGACCCACACGCAGGAAGCGCTGAGCACGGTTCCGTTGCACCACGAAGATCTGCAGGCCCGCGTGCGCAGCACGCTCGCACGCCTCTCGCAGACGGGCGCCCTGCCGACGCTGCCGGCGGCCGCCAGCGCCGCCCTCGGCATGGCGCGCGACCCGGAAGCGGACGTCGACAAGCTCTGCCGGGTCATCCAGACCGACGTCGGGCTCGCCGCGCGCGTGCTGCGCGTCGCGAACTCCGCCGCCCTCGGACGGCGCAATCCGGCACGGAAGCTTCAGGAGGCCGTGATCACGATCGGCCTCCGGAAGACGTGCGACATCCTGGTGGCCGCGTGCGCGAAGCGCCTCTACGAGGGCGCGACGGCGCACGCCGAGGAGCTCTGGAACCACTCGCTCGCGGTCGGGGTCGCGTGCGAGGAGCTGGCCCGCACGACACGGCGCGTGGACGTCGGCTGCGCGTTCCTTCCCGGCCTCTTTCACGACGTCGGACGCGTCGCGTTCCTCCTCGCCGACGAAACCGCGGCCGACGTGATCGAAGGCCTGGTCGCCAACGGCGAAGGCGAGAAGTCGTATTTCGAGCGCGAGTGGTACGGCTTCGACCACGCCGAGGCGGGCGCCATCCTCGCCGAAGACTGGGGGCTCGCGCTCGAGCTCTGCGACGCGATCCGCTGGCACCACGAGCCGAGCGAAGCGGGCGCGGCCCGCGAGCTCGCCCTCCTCCTGAACGCCGCCGACGCGCTCGCCTATCGCATCGGCTGCGGGAGCGGCGCCGAGCCGCCGGCGAGCGTCGGCACCGCCGCCCTCGGGCTCGCACCCGAGGACGAGGCCGCGCTGACCGAGCGCATCCGGACCGTCTGGACCGAGCAGCGCGACCTGCTCGGCTGAGCACGTGAAGATCCTCGTCGTCGAAGACAATCCGGTGAACGCCGAGATGCTCCGGCTGTCACTGGAGCGCGAGCACTACGAGGTCCTGCTCGCGCCCGACGGCGCAGAGGCGCTCGCGAGCCTCGAGGCCCACCCCGACATCGACCTCGTCATCACGGACGTGATGATGCCGAACCTCGGCGGTCTCGAGATGCTGGAGCGCATCCGCCAGCGACCGGAGTGGACAACCCTTCCCGTGGTCGTCGCGACGTCCGTCGCCAACCAGGCGACCGTCCGCCAAGCGGTGTCCTTGCACTGCAAGCACTTCATCGTGAAGCCCTTCACCGTCCAGCTCTTGCTGCAGACCGTCCGCGAGGCGATCGGTCAACGCGGCGTCGTCTTGCAGGAGAAGGCACGCGTCCTCGGCCGCCTCGGTCTCGACGCCGACGGCTACGATCAGCTGGCACTCACCTTCGCGAGCTTCGTGCACGAGCGCGTCGCGGCCCTGCGCGCGCTCGCCGAACGCACCGCCGCGCCGGAGATCGACCTCGAGCAGCGCCGCGACTTCTTCGCGCTCGAGGAGAGCGCCGCGCTGCTCGGCGCGGAGCGACTCGGCAACCTGCTCGGCGCGTTGGGCTTGCCGGGCGGCGACATCGCAGCCGACGCGCGCGGCGCCGCCTACAAGGCTTTGCTGACCGAGCTGCAACTGCTGACCGCGGCGCTGCCGCCGCCGAAGAAGCGCCTCGTGGACGACAATCCGCTCGACGAGAGCGCCGCCGAAGGTCCGACCGACGGTGCACCGGAGAAGCCGTCCGGATCGTGAGTAGCTATTCGGAGCGTTGCCCGTGCACCGGGCAGCGCGGACGCTCATCGGCGTGCTCGCGACGGTCGTTACGTGCGCGCTGGTCGGCATCGACGCGCATCCCGTGCAGGTCGAGGTCGATCTCGCGACCGGCATTCCGCACACACAGACGGTCGGGCTTCCCGACTCGAGCGTGCGCGAAAGCAAGGATCGCGTCCGGTCGGCGCTCCGCAACGCCGGCTTCGAGGTGCCACCCCGCCGCATCACGGTGAATCTCGCACCGGGGCACCTGCGCAAGGAGGGCGCGGCGTACGATCTGCCGATCGCGCTGGCGCTGGTGGCGGCGACCGGTCACCCGCTGCGCGAGCATCTCGCCGGCGTCGCGGTCGCGGGCGAGCTCGCGCTCGACGGCCGCGTACGTCCGATCCGCGGCGCGCTCGCGATCGCCGCCGCCGCGCGCGACACCGGCTGCTCGCGCCTGGTCGTGCCGCGACCGAACGCGTCGGAAGCCGCGCTCATCGCCGATCTCGCGGTGATTCCGAGCGACGACCTGCGCACGACGGTCGAGATGCTGAGCGGCCTCCGCGACCTCGAGGTCCAACCTCCGACCACGCCGCCGTCTGCCGCCGCGCAATCCGCCGGCCTCGATCTCGCCGACGTGCGCGGCCAAGAGTCCGCGAAGCGTGCGCTCGAGGTCGCGGCCGCCGGGGCGCACAACGTCCTGCTGGTCGGTCCTCCGGGTGCGGGCAAGACGATGCTCGCACGGCGTCTCACCACGCTGCTGCCGCCGCTCGGATTCGCCGAGGCCCTGCGCGTGACCCGCATCCACAGCGCCGCCGGCTTGCTCGGCGAGCGCGCCATGATCACCGTGCGGCCCTTTCGCGCGCCGCACCACACGATCTCGGCAGCCGGCCTCTTCGGCGGCGGCAGCGCGACGCCGCGCCCCGGCGAGCTCGCCCTCGCACATCATGGGGTGCTGTTCCTCGACGAGCTGCCCGAGTTTCGCCGCGACGTGCTCGAAGGCCTGCGCCAGCCGCTCGAGGATCGGCGCGTGACGATCGCACGCGGCGGCTGGCGCGTGACGTACCCCGCGGGGTCGATGCTCGTCGCCGCGATGAATCCGTGCCTGTGCGGGTTCCGAGGCGATCCCTTGCGGGGGTGCCGGTGTACGCCGCACCAGCTCGCGCAGTACCGCGCCCGCCTCTCCGGCCCGCTCCTCGATCGCATCGACCTCCACGTCGAGGTCGCTCCGGTCACATATCGCGAGCTCGGCGGCGCGGCGGCGAGCGGCGCGTCGTCGGCCGCCGCGGCGGCGCGCGTCGCCGGCGCCCGCGAGCGCCAGTACGCGCGTCTCGGTGAGCCCCGCTGCAACGCCGAGATGAACGCCCGCGAGCTCCACGCCTGCGGCCGCCCCGATGCCGCCGGCGCAGCGCTCGTCGAGCGCGCCATGGCGAAGCTCGGACTCTCGGCGCGCGCCTACACGCGCGTGCTCAAGGTCGCACGCACGATCGCCGATCTCGCCGGTACCGAGCAGATCGGCGCCCCGCACGTCGCCGAGGCGATTCAGTACCGCGGGCTCGATCGCGAACGGCGGGCGTAGTCCGACGGTCGCTCCCTGACACGGGCATCGTTCCCGACGAAGCGCCATGATACGCACAAGCCGCGGGAACCGGAGAAGTGCGGTCCACTGTGGGAAGCGCCTCTAGCTACTCGCAGCGAGGCCTTCGCCGTCCACGACCGTCATGACTTCATCGTGGCTCACGAAGCCGCGGCCCGCCCGACCACTGTCCTCCACCCGTTGCGTCCTCGGGGTACACGCCCCGCAACGCGGCACGTACCGTCCTCCACCAGGTCGTGCGGGAGCACTTGGAAAGCTTCCTCGCCACTACCGCCCACGCCGATTCCGGTGGCCTCCCCGCGTTCCTCGAACAGGAGTTCCGCGCCAGGAGCGGAGGAGGCGCACTACCCGAAGGCGATGATGTGCCGCGCGCTCGGGCTCTCCCGCTCCGGTCATCATGCGTTCCGCACTCGCGGGCCGTCGCGGCGTGCACTTGGCCAGCAGCAGCTCGATGTGCTCGTGGCGGCGATCTTCGCCGAGCTGCAGGGCCGGTACGGCGCGCCGCGCATCGAGCGGGAGCTGCGGCGACGCGAGCACCGCACGAGCAGAAAGCGCGTAACCGCTTCGATGGTGCGCCAAGGCTTGGTTGCCCGGCAGAAGCGACGCTGGCGAACGACGACGGACTCGCGGCACAACGAGCCCATCGCTCCGAATCGGCTCCAGCGCGACTTCTCTGCGCCCGCACCCGACCGCGTCTGGGTCGCCGATACGACGTACCTGCCCGTCATCGGTGGCTTCCTGTTCCTCGTCGCGATCATCGACCTGTTCTCGCGCAAGGTCGTCGGCTGGTCGCTCGGTGATCGGCTCGACGCGGAGTTGTCGCGGGAAGCGCTCCGTCGCGCGTTGGCGCGTCGGCGTCCAGCGCGCGGCCTGATCTTCCACTCGGACCGCGGCACGGAGTTCGCTGCGGCCAGCTTCCGAACGCGGCTGGCCGGCGCGGGCGCGCTGCAGAGCATGAGCCGCAAAGGTGACTGCTGGGACAACGCCGTGGCCGAGAGCTTCTTCTCCACCCTCGAATTCGAAGGTCCCTCGACGACCTCCTGGCGTTTCGTTACCGACGCCGAGCCCGAGCTATTCACCTTCATCGAGAGCTACTACAACCAAACGAGACTCCATTCATTCAACGACTACAGAACCCCGAATGAAGCCGAAGCTGACCTCCGCAATGGTGCGCAGGCGGCATAACTCAAGTGTCCACCCAATCGGGGCAATCTCAGTCTACGAAACTGGGGCAAGCTCAATCTGCACAATGTGGTTGGAGGGTTGCTTGGTTGCCGCCTCAAGGAACGACCCCGACATGCCGATGCTTCCTGGGCAATGCCGTGGAGTCGGAGACGGGGAGTGCTTGCGAACGTCAGAGGCCTCTTCCTTGACGCGCTCGTGTTGATCTTCGTTCTGGGAATGCTCGCGCGCGGCTGCGCCCTGGTTCTCGTGCCGCTAGACGCCGCGCTTGACCGGATTGCAGGCGCGCTCAGCCTTGCAGGCGGCAGTGAGCCATGATCGCGAGTTGGTTTCGGGCGATCCGTTGCATGAGAGGGTACCTCATGAGGACCAACGAGACGGCGATGGTAGACGCGCGAGCGCATGATCTTGTGTCCTTGGTCCGGGCGCGACTCCCGCTTACGATCGACGGGCAGGATCAATGGCCGTCGTGCGAGGCGGCGCTGGTGGCACGCATGGTCGGAACCGTTGAGGCAGTGATGACCCTACGCCCACTCTGTCGAGAAGCTGATGCGCTTTGTCTCCTGCGAGTGCTGTACGAGCACGTTTCTGTCGTGGCTCAGCTCTATCAGCTTCGCGACACTTGCCGTAGCCGTGCTGACGATACGTCGAATCTCCCGCAATCTGTTAGCCGCCCTGGACGTCATTTCTTTTTGCACTCTTTCGACTGCCAACTCTTCCTGTTCTCCTGTCGCGCTGTAGGAAACGGCAGCTCAGGACGAACGTCCGGTAAGGGAAACTATGTCAACTCGCGCGCGCGAAAAGGCCGGTAGTGATGCCTATCACCCCACCCCAGGCCCTCCGGGTCAGTCCGCGGCCTTCGCTTTCAGAAACGCAAGGCATTCCTCGATCTCCTCTTGGAAGAAGATCCGATCGACAAAGGCCTCGGCACCGTCGCGATACCGCTGGGCTTCGGCGCGAGGACAGAGCAACAACGCAACCACGGCCGGGCGTGACGCCACAATCTTCGCGCGTAGTGCCGCCCGTAAGTCTTCGGCGGTTTCATTGACCGCGCGCACGCTTTTCAGATTGAAGCCTTCGAGCCGCAAAGAACCGTAGAGAAGCTTCATCTCCAGCGATGCTTCGGCGATCTCGTAGAGCCGCTTCTGGATGTCGTCCGCCACGCGACGCACGTTCTTGATCTCGAAGTAAATGCGCGGCGCTTCTCCCGACTCGGGATCTGGGTACACGCCGTCCGGCTTCCGCCTCCCAATGAGAATGCCCGGCACGGAGCGAATCGGGGGCGACATCAGAACCGGAATCTTCTCTGCGGCAAGTCGTTCACGGAAGAGTGGCTCGATGGCCCCCTTGGAGACGCGCTCGAGGTCCGCGCGACGCAGCGCGCGCACGAAGGTCCCGCTTCCTGGCACTCGTGATGCGGGTCGCGGAAACGTAGGGTGGGTTGCCGATCACAAAGGAGAACTCGCGCGTCGGGAATCGACCCAGAACGTCGTCCCCAAGGAAGTCGCCCGCAACAATGTTCCGCGAGAAGAACCCTCGCGGCAGCGCGCCCGGACTGAGTTCCAGCACGGTCCGGCGCACACGGGATCTGGCGCGAGCACATGCCGTCGCGTCGATATCGATGCCGAAGAGGTTCGCGCATACCGCTTCGAGGAATCGGCGCCGCCCTTTCCCCTTACGGATATCGATTCTGAGCCGACGGAAGCGGCGGGCTAGGACGGGGACTTCATGTTCAAGGAAGATGCCATCGCCGCAGGCAGGATCGAGTACTGTCTTGTTCTCGATCGATCGCTTGGCGGTGTAGCCAGCCTCTTTGAGAATGAACTCGACGAGATGGGGGGGCGTGTTCACCAGCCCGCTTCGGCGGCGTTCTTAACGAGATCTCGCGGCCGACAGTTTCCGCGGTGCGCGATTCGCCGCTCGCTTCTTTCCCATCGTCCTCAACCCCGCTCTGGTGACTGTGGCCTCCCAGTACTACCCATAGACTCGGCCGGTCAACGCGCACGCAGGATCTGGTGGGCACGAACGTCAGCGGCTGTCCGATCGGTTCAGCAGTTCAGCGCTTCAGGTGAGCGCGCACCGTATTCGCGACGACCTCGACGCGCCGCCCGATCTCACGGAGCGAGAGGCCCTCAGCTCGGGGCCGATGAATCTCCCTGATCTGGCCGGCCGAACACGGCCGGCCGATCCGGCCTCGATCGAGCGCAGCGGCGATCTCGACGACCGCGAGAATGGCGTCGGCGACTACGGCCAGCCGTCGCTTGGGCGGCATCCCCTGCTCCCACCGCCAGAGCGTTCCCTCGTCGACCCGGACGAGCTGAGCGAGCTGCTTCCGGGCAAATCCCTGTGCCTCGCGGGCCACGCGGAGTCGCTCCCCGAGTGGACGAGGTACACTGAGGCATTCCTCGCTCGAGTACGCGCCCGGCGGCCCCACGTGCGCGGCGCCATGATCCGAGCCTGCCACGGCGATGCCGGCGACCCGAGCCGTGTCCCCGGTCCAACCGCGGGCGCTTTTTCGTTGTTCCGGCGCGCCCGCGGGTGCTACGTCGGGTCTGTCGCATCGGCGAGCGCGATCCGCGAAGGAGGATGCATGGACTTCCGCAAGCTCGGTACTGGGCTCGCCGCCGCGTGCGTCCTCGCGGCATGCGCGACTCTTGCCGGCGCCGCGACCGTCGTGGACGGCACGCTGCAGATCCGCGGCGTCGGACGTCCGTCGGGTCGCCAGGCGGCGACGGTGCGTCTCTCGATCACGCCCCCGCCGTCGAAGCGAACGACGGTCGCAGCGAGCTTCACCGTCGGAGGAACCAGCGTACCGCTGACGGCGACCGTCAGTCGAACGGGTCGTGTCTTCGCCCGCGCGCAGCGGCTCGCGCTCGCCGCCGAGCTGCCGGACATCGCGAGCGCGCGCATCGACCTCGGCCCGCCGGTCGATGTGTCCGCGGCGTTCGCGCCTGCGGATTGCGTTGCCCGCGCGCGCGGGCGGAGGCTCGACTGTCCCGCGCTCACGAGTCCACTGGAGCCCCCCGCGGACGGCGTCTACGATGCGGCCGTCGATCTCGTCATCGGCGGTGACCACCTCGCGTTGCCGCCCGCGGTCGCGCTCGTCACGACGGCTCTGGACGGCAGCCCCCAGCTCGCGATCTTCCTGGATCCGTTCGACTCGCTCATGCTCGCCGGCACGTCGGATGACTCGACGCTCACGGGCTACGCCGTGTCCGGCGGGGACATTCTCGCCACCGCGTCCGGCAGCGCGACGGCGCTACGCGAGCCGGGCGCATCGCGCTTCGACGGCGTCGCGAGCGCGCCCGCGTTCGGACAAACGTGGGCGTTCACGTTGCGGCGCCCCGACGCCGGCACGCCGAGCGCGTCGGGCGGCGCATGGACCGTCACCTTCGACGGTGACCTGTCGATGCCGTTCACGGGCACGGTGACACTCGACCTCGCGGTCGCGGACGACGGACACGCGACGACCGGGCCGACCACGTTCACGTCGGGCCCGCCCTACGTGGCGAATGCCGGCACCTGCCTGGTCGCTCCCGGCGGCGCGCTCTCCTGCTGGATCCCGGTGCCGGAGCTCTACGGGATCGTGCTGCAGGGCACGCTCGACGTCGCGGCGGGTACGGCGACCGGCACGTTCTACGCCGGCACGCCGCCGGTCATCTACGCGGAAGGCACCTGGACCGCCTCACGCTGACCGCGCGGCTCCTTCGTCGGCGCGCGGGCGCGCTGTGGCAAACGGACACCCCGATGGACCGACGTCGCGAAAGGTGGCGAGCCGGGTCGGCAGACGCGCTCCACCACGCCGTCGAGCGCGCAGACGACCGGCGTGGTTCCGTCTCCTGACCTCACCCGATCGACGCGCGCATCGTCAGAAGGCGATCCACGCCTGCAGGTAGAAGGTGTTGTTGTCGGACGCCCTCCGCCCCGCGCCGTCGACGTTCGACTGCGAGCCGTCGAACTGCTGATAGATCACGTACTGCGCGCTGAGCTTGACGTTGCTGGCCGGCCAGAAGGCCGGCCCGCCGCCCTTGTTGAACGGGAGATACTCGACCTCGAGGATCTCCCCGATGCTGTCGGGCGAGCCCGTACCGCTGTCCGGGTAGAACGACTTGTCCGGACGACCGTTGGTGTCGAAGACGCTCGCCGTGATGCCGTAGGTCTTTTCCCAGAGAAAGCTGGTCGTGAAGTTGAAGCTGTTCAGCACGGTCGAGCTGCGATCGGTGAAGCCGAGCGGCTGGCTCGCATGCCAGTCATCGTGCTCGTGGATGAACGTCGAGAGCGCGGTCACGTCGAAGTGGTCGGCGAAGTACTGGTATTCGGCGTCCAGCGCGACGTCGTAGGTCTTGTCCGTGCCGTTCGACGTATAGCGCGCCGGGTGCGTCGCGGCCCACATGCCGTAGTGGCCGACCTCGATGTAGTGCCGTCCCCAGTCCTGCTCGACGGCGAACCGCCAGTACGGCGCGAGCGTGTCGATCTCGGCCTCGCCGTGCGGGTCGACGCCGAGCGCCTGCTGCACGTTCTGCCCGAACGTCGTGTACGCGCTGAGCTCGCCGTAGATGAGGTGATTCCAGAAGGCGTAGCCGCCGAAGCCGAGCACCTGCTGCGCGAAGGCTCCTTGGATGAAGGTCGCCGCCGCCGGGGTCGGCGCGAGCCCCGAGCTCGAGTACGGATAGCCCCAGGCCGGAGTCGAGTTCCACACGTCCTGCGAGGTCGGGTTGTTGTTGAGCGTGATTCCGTAGACCAGGCCCTTGCCGCCGATCGTCGTCGAATCCGCGAAGCGCAGATCCACGTTGTCCCACGACCATTGCCGGGAGACGCCGTCGTACGTGCCCTGGGTGAACGTGCCGAACTTCCAGAACAGCTGTCCGGCGTAGAAGAAGCTCAGCTGGGTCATCGCGATGTTGTCGTTGTCCCCGAAGTGCGGTCCGGCGCCGCCGGGCTGCTCCTCGTTGGTGTGGGTGAACGACGGCTCCGCCATGAAGGCTACGTGCACGTCCTTGAACCAGTCGCGCCAATCGTCGGTCCGCTGGCCGCTCCTCATGAGATAGCCGTTCAGCTTGAAGTACCGGCCGAACGGCGTCAGTGCGGGAAAGCTCGTGTGGCATGCGGTGCACGGCATCCCCGTTTGTCGCGCGAAGCTCGGCACTGCGCGCGCGGCGGACGGCCACAGCACCTGCGCCGCGAGCGCCGCGACCACGGCGAGCAGCACCTGTCCGAGTATTGGGTGATTTGCCCCTCGTGACCGCTCGCCCTTCGACATTGGGTGATTTGCCCCTCGTGACCGCTCGCCCTTCGCCATGGCGCTGCTCCTTTCGAGAGACGACGCTCACCAATGCGTCGTGTCTGGACGGGTCTCGAGCATCGCTCATGCCACGAGCTAGTCGAGCATCGACGCATGAAACGTCGCGCTCGAAACAATCGCCCGTCGGCAAGGATGAGAAAAGGATGAGTGTCGCATCGTCACCGGCGGGAATGATCGGCGGGCACGACATCCAGGAGCGCCGCTACTGCGGGACCTCGGCGCGCCGCCCGCTGAGGAAGTAGGTGACCAGGTCGCCCTTTCCCTTGATCGCAAGCGTGCCGCGCTCCTCGAGCACGTAGCGCTCACGCAGTTTCACGTAGACCGCCTGCGTGACTTGGATGCGGCCGGGAATACCGCTCGACTCCATGCGCGCCGCCGTGTTCACCGCATCGCCCCAGAGATCATAGGCGAACTTGTTCCTCCCGATCACGCCGGCCACCACCGGACCTGCGTTGATGCCGATGCGGATCTGCAGGTGCTCCCCCGCGCGTGCCGGCAGACGCGCAACCGCCTCACGCATGTCGAGCGCCAGCTCCGCAATCGCCTGCAGGTGATCGGATCGTGGCTCCGGCAGGCCGCCGACCACCATGTAGGCGTCACCGATGGTCTTGATCTTCTCCAGGCGGCGCCGTTCCGTCAGCTGGTCGAAGATCGAGAATGTCTCGTTGAGCATCGCAACCACGTCCCCCGGCGCCATGCGGGCGGACATGCGCGTGAAACCCACGATGTCGGCAAAGAGAATGCTCACGTCGGTAAAGCTATCGGCGATGACCTGCTCCTTCTCTTTCAGGCGGTCGGCGATGGCAGCGGGAAGGACATTGAGCAGCAAGTGCTCCGACTTCCGCTCTTCCTCGGCGAGCGCCTGTCGACTCATGAACTCCTGCGCGCGCAGGTTCGACGTGAAGCGACTGGCCGTGATGGCGATGACCGTCGCGCAGGCCAGCAGGAACACTTGCGTCCAGGCGCCCGCGTACTCGATGGGCGTGCGCGTGAGGGCGATCGGCACCAAGTAGATCGCCCACAGGGCGGCGCTTGCGGCCACCATCTGACGACCCGAGTAGGGAACGAACAGAGCTGCCGCAATGATCAAAAGGGCCATGCCCGAGGTGAAGGGTGACGCCAGCCCGCCGGATTTGAGGATCACCGCCTCGACGTCGGCGGCGACGACGAGCAGCACCGCCGTGACCGCCGCGTAGGCGAAGCGCTCGGCTCGTCGCCGATACGAGAGCACGAGCAGGGCCAGAATGAGGAGGGCGGCCGCGATGCGGATCCAGAAGCTCGACCAGAACAAGCTGGGTCGAAAGACGCGCTCCACCACACCGTCGAGCGCGAAAACGAACACCACCAGCGGCGCCGCAATACGCAAGCACTGCAGCGCCAGCCCGCGGAGGTGGGCTTCGTATCGCCGCGTCCACTCCTGCGCGGGTCGTCTGGCCGGTACCATGACGCGCGTCTCGTCCGTCCGCGATCACGATAGCCCGCAATGCATCTCCCCGTCGAACACGCACGCGGTGGCCCCGACACCTTTCCGCTTCCGCCGGCCGTGGCGGCCATGGAAGCTGCGCGCGATGGTTGACGTCCCGTGGGTACGGGAAGGCAGCCGCGAGCCACGATGCCGTGTTGACATTTAATCAAACGCCCGATTAATTAATCTCCATGGCGCCCCGCCTCATCCCCGCCCGCCGCCGAGGCTCACGCCGCCGGGCACGCGGTCCCGGCCGGCCGGGGAAGCGCGCCCGCGGCCGCCGTTACGACCTGCGCGAGACCCTGCTCTCGGTGGCGGCACGGCTGTTCGCGGCGCGCGGCGTGGAGGACGTCTCGCTGCGCGAGCTCGCCCGGGCGGCGGATGCCACGCCGGCGATGGTGCACTACTACTTCGGTGACAAGCAGGGACTCTACGACGCCCTTCTCGAGCGCGCCCTCGGGCGGGTGCTCGAGCGCGTGCGGGCGGTGACGGAAGCGCCCGGCGCGGACGCCGACGAGGTCGCCACCCTGGTGACGATGGCCGTCGGCACGCTGTCGGCGGAGCCGTGGATCCCGGCGCTGATCATCCGCGAGGTCCTGGCGGAGCCCGGACGCTTTCGCGAGCGCTTCATCGCGGGCTACGCCTCGCAGCTGGCGCGCGTGCTCCCCGCCCTGATCGCACGCGAGCAGTACCAGGGTCGTCTGCGGCGAGATCTCGATCCACAGCTCGCCTTCGTCTCGGTGATGGGCATGACGGTCTGGCCCTTCGCCGTCCGCCCGGTGCTCGAGCGCGCCCTCGGCCTCAAGCTCGACGGCGAGGACTTCGCGCCGCGCTTCGCCGAGCACACGCGCCGTCTCTTCCTCGATGGCGCGGCGTGCCGGGAGCGCCCGGCATGACGCGCCCCCTTCCCTGCCGCGTGGCGGCGCTGGCGCTCGCCGTCGCGCTCCTCGGCGGCTGCACCGGGCGCGACGCCGAGCGCACCGCCGTCGGTACCCTCGAGCGCGACCGGCTCGAGCTGGTCGCCGAGTCGCAGGAGCCGATCGTCGAGATCCGCGTCCGCGAGGGCCAGCAGGTCGAGGCCGGAGAGCTGTTGCTCCGCCTCGACGACGTACGCGTCGCCGCGCAGGTGGCGCAGGCCCGCAGCGCGCGTGATCGCGCCGCCGCGCGACTCGCCGAGCTCGAGCGCGGCCCGCGGGTGGAGCGCATCCGCGAGGCGCGCGCGCGCCTCGCGGGCGCGGAGAGCATCCTCACGACCGCGGAGCGGGATCTCGCGCGCACACGCGAGCTGGTGGCCCAGGGCGCCGCCGCGCCCGAAAACCAGGATCGCGATCGCGCCCGCCACGACGACGCGCGCGCCACCCGCGACGCGGCGCGCGCCACGCTCGATGAGATGCTCGCGGGCACGACGGTCGAGGAGCTCGACCAGGCACGCGCGGCGCAAGCCGAGGCGGAGGCCGCCCTCGCCGACCTCGACGTCCACCACGCCCGCCTCGAGGTCCGGGCGCCGCGTCCGGGCGTCGTCGACGCGCTGCCGTTCAAGCAAGGCGAGCGTCCGCCACCGGGCGCCACGGTCGTAGTCATGCTCGCCGCCATGGCGCCGTACGCGCGGGTCTACGTCCCCGAGCCCGTTCGTATCGACGTCCGCCCGGGCACGAGCGCGCAGGTACGGGTCGACGGCGTCGAGCAGCCCTTCGCGGGACGCGTCCGCACGGTCTCTCACGACGCCGTCTTCACGCCGTACTTCGCCCTCACCGAGCGCGACCGCAGCCGGCTCGCGTACCTCGCGGAGGTCGATCTCCTCGACCCCGCCGCCCGCGACCTGCCGACCGGCGTGCCGGTGGAGGCCACCTTCGCGCCCGGTCGCGACGGCGCGGGAGCGCGCCCATGAGCAACGACGCCGCTATTCGCGCGCGCGGGCTCACTCGGCGCTTCGGCGACCTCGTCGCGGTCGACCACGTCGACCTCGAGGTCCCGCGCGCGCAGATCTACGGCTTTCTCGGCCCCAACGGCTCCGGCAAGACGACCACGATCCGCATGTTCTGCGGCCTCCTCACGCCCACCGCGGGGACGGTCGAGGTGCTCGACTACGAGGTGCCCCGCGACGCGGAGAGACTGCGGCGCAAGATCGGCTACATGACCCAGCGCTTCTCCCTCTACGAGGACCTCACCGTCGGCGAGAACCTCGACTTCATGGGTGAGATCTACTCGCTGCGGGCCGCCCGCCGGCGCGCCCGCGTGCAGGAGCTGCTCGCCGAGTACCGACTCGAGGATCGTCGGGGGCAGCGCGCCGGCAGCCTCTCGGGCGGCCAGAAGCAGCGTCTCGGCCTCGCGGCTGCCATGCTGCACGAGCCGGAGCTGCTCTTCCTCGACGAGCCCACGAGCGCCGTCGATCCCGAGAACCGCCGTGAGTTCTGGGAATCGCTCTTCCGGCTGGTCGAGCGCGGCACGACGATCCTGGTCTCGACCCACCTCATGGACGAGGCCGAGCGCTGCCATCGCATCGCCATCCTCGACCGCGGCACGCTCGTCGCCGACGGGACGCCGCGCGATCTCATGACCGGGATCGACGCGGCGGTCCTCGAGATCGAGGCGGACGACCTGCGCCCCGCACGCCGGCTGCTCGACGAGAACGACATCGTCCTCAGTGTCGCCCAGCTCGGCACGCGCCTGCACGCCCTGGTGGATCCGGCGGTGGTGGATCCCGCCGGGCATGTCGACGCGGCGCTCCGCGCCGCCGGGATCGCCGCGCGCGTCACGCGCACACCGGCGAGTCTCGAGGACGTCTTCGTCGCCGCCACGCGCACCCGGCGCGAGTGAGGGCCCGCTGATGCCAGAGTTTCTCGGCCGCATCGCCGCCATCGCCCGCAAGGAGGTTCGCCAGCTGCTGCGCGATCACCTCACGTTCGCAATGATCCTCGGCATTCCGCTCATCCAGCTCACGCTCTTCGGCTACGCGATCAACCAGGACGTCCGCCACCTGCACGCGGGCGTAGCGGACGAGGCCGGAACGCAGGCCGCCCGCATCCTGGTCGCGGACACCGTCGCGTCCCAGGTGGTCGACGTCGTGGAGCGCGTCACCACGCCCAAGGACCTCGAGGCCTTGCTGCGAAGCGGACGCATCTCGGTAGGCATCGCCATCCCCACCGACTTCGAGCGCCGCCGGACCGGCGACCGGCCGGCGGCGCAGCTCCTGGTGGACGGCAGCGATCCGATCGTGCTCGGTGCGGCGCGCGGGCTCGCGGCGCTTCCCGTCACCGGGCGCGCCCGCGCCGCGCCGGCTGCCCCGGACGCGTTCGAGATCCGCGCCTACTACAACCCCGAGCGGCGCTCGGCGGTGCAGATCGTCCCGGGTCTGATCGGCGTCATCCTCACCATGACGATGGTCCTCTTCACGGCAATCGCCATCGTTCGCGAGCGGGAGCGCGGCAACCTCGAGCTGCTCATCACCACGCCGGTGCGCACCTGGGAGCTGATGGTCGGCAAGATCGTGCCCTACATGCTGGTGGGGCTGGTGCAGGTCACGCTCGTCCTGCTCGCGGGCAGGACGCTCTTCGACGTGCCGGTTCGCGGCTCGCTCGTCGACCTGTATCTCGGCGGCGGGTGCTTCGTGACCGCGACCCTCACCATGGGCCTCCTGATCTCGACCGCGGCGCAGACCCAGTTCCAGTCGGTGCAGATGGCGTTCTTCTTCTTCCTGCCGTCCATCCTGCTCTCGGGGTTCATGTTCCCGTTCGACGGCATGCCGCAACCGGCGCAATATCTGGCCGAGATCCTGCCCCTCACCCACTTCGTGCGCATCGTGCGCGGCATCTTGCTGCGGGGCGCGAGCCTCCGCGAGGTCTCCCGCGAGCTCTGGCCGCTCTTCGCTTTCATGGCGGTCACCATGGGGCTGTCGATCGCGCGCTTCCGGAAGCGCCTCGACTGACCCGCCACGCCGCGGCGAGGCCGGGAGCCGGCGCCGGCCCGACGACTCGGTTGGGGAGCATCGCCACCCTGGGGAACGCATCCGGGGGTCCGATCGGGCCTGCCCGCCCGCTCCAGCTTCGGCGTGGGTACCTTCGGGATGCCACGCCGGTCGTTGCGGGCTCGATTTGAACGGGCGCACTCGCTGATTTTGCCGCGATCCGAGTTATGGTGGTCGCGGCGGTCGAAGGCCGAGGCCTCCTGGTCGGTAACGCGTTCGCGTCGGCGGTGCCTCCTCGATCGTCGGAATCGGGAAGTCGAAAGGAGGGTATTCGCATGCAACGTCTCGTGGAGATCGTTGGCGTCGGACTCATCCTCGCCATGGCCGTGGGCGCGTGTCAGCACCGAGGCTTCGACTGGAACCAGGACGAAAACATCCTGCTCGAGAAGAAGATCACCGACAACGCGGACGGGTCATTCGACATTCGCTTCGTCTCGTTGGTCAATGCCCCTGCCGTCGACCTGTTTCACGCCTTCATGGACGTCGGACACCATGCCGACTTCATCGAGGGGGTCACGGAGTCGAACCTGGTTTCGGTCGATGGCAAGAAGAAGGTCGTCGACATCGTGAACCAGGTGCTGGGTCGGCCCAATCGAGCCCGCATCGAATGGACCATCGACGAGCCGACCATGACGATGTCGTTCCGGACCCTCGAGGCCGCATTCACCGACAACGCGGCAGAGTACAAGATCGAAGCCT
Source organism: uncultured delta proteobacterium (assembly GCA_963774015.1). Classification (GTDB taxonomy): domain Bacteria; phylum Desulfobacterota; class Binatia; order UTPRO1; family UTPRO1; genus UTPRO1. The sequence goes on along the minus strand of CAVZDH010000007.1, from coordinate 86,472 downwards.
CGCCCGACGGCAAGCGGGCCCTGATCACCACGCTGTACCATCTGCGCGACAAGGGCGGGCACCCGTTCCCGCTCTACTCGCTGAAGCAGGGTGTGGTCGACGGTCACGTGGCCGCCGTCCATAGCTTGAAGCGCAAGGCGCTCGGCGCGAAGGTCGTCGGCAGCGGATAGGCTGACGGACGCACGTCGCGGCGGCGGAACCCCGATACGTCATGCCACTTCGCAAACGTCGGCGCCGACCCCGCCGCGCCATTTTGGGCATTGTCGCCGTGCCGCCGGGCTCCCTACAGTGCACGCATGACGCTGGCGATCCGCGGACTGGTCGCGCTGCTGCTGGTGCTCGGGACCGTCTCGCCGGCGCGGGCCGGCGACCGGTTCTCGGTCGAGGTGTCGCTGCAACGAAACGAGCTCCAGGCCCAGCGACTCGACCTGCAACGCGAGCTGAAAGATCTCGACCGGAGCATCCGCGAGGCCGAGCAACCGGTGTGGGTGAGCGGCACGGTGCAACGGGCGGAGGTCGTGCACCGCATGCGCTCGGACGACCTCGAGCGGCTGCGCACCCAGCGCCAGCGGCTGCTCGACCGCATCGGCGGCGTCGATCGTCGCTTCGATGCACTCACCCGCCGGGTGGTCGCGCATTACGACGAGCGACCACCTTGGTGGAACGACATCGATCGCTAGAGAAGCTACGCACAGGCAGCTCGCGGCTGGTGCACTAGATTCCGGCGTCGGAGTCGGATCAAAGGGAAGGCATGCCAGCCCACGCCGCCCGCGTGCTCGCCGTGACCCTCGCGGGCGTGCTCGCGACGGGAGGAACGACGATGGCCTTCACGCTCACGTCCTCGAGCTTCACCGCGAACGGCGCGATCCCCTCCAAGCACACCTGCGAGGGCGACGACGTCTCGCCCGCGCTCGCGTGGTCGGACGTGCCGGACGGCACCCGCAGCCTCGCCTTCGTCGTCGACGATCCCGATGCCCCGGACCCGAAGGCGCCACGAACGACCTGGGTACACTGGGTGCTCTACGGCATTCCCCCGAGCGCACGGGGCCTGCCGGAGGGCGTCGACGCGGCGGCGCTCCCGCCGGGGACGCGCCAGGGTCGAAACGACTGGAAGCGGATCGGCTACGGCGGGCCGTGCCCGCCGGTCGGCCGGCACCGCTACGTGCACAAGCTCTACGCGCTCGACGTCGAGCTCCCCGATCTCGGTGCCGTCACCAAGGCCGAGCTCGAAAAGGCGATGGCGGGACACATCCTCGCGGAAGCGCGCCTGATCGGGACGTACGAGAAGACGCAACCCTCCAACTGAACGGAGCAGCGATCGCTGCGACGCGCGGCGGGAGCGGCGGCGATGCGGCGCTCGCCGTCCCTCGCCATCGCCTCGCCGCTCAGACGGGATTGGCGGCCGGGAGTGCCTGCGCGGAGGCGTCGGCTCCCGGCGTCGGCGCGCCCGCCGGTATGCCGCGCCCCTGCCACACGAAGTAGATCGCCGGATAGACGACCAGCTCCATCAGAAACGACGTCACGACCCCGCCGACCATCGGCACCGCGATCCGTTTCATGACGTCGGCACCCGTGCCGTGGCTCCACATGATCGGCAGGAGACCGGCGAGGATCACCGAGACCGTCATCGCCTTCGGCCGCACGCGCTGCACCGCGCCGTGGTAGATCGCTTCGCGGAGGTCGCCGAGGGTGCGCAGCAGGCCGCGCCGGCGACGCTCGTCGTGCGCCACGTCGAGATAGAGCAGCATGACGACGCCGGTCTCGGCGTCGAGGCCCGCAAGCGCGATGATGCCGACCCAGACCGCGATGCTGAGGTGATAGCCGAGCGCCCAGATCAGCCAGATCGCCCCGACCAGGCTGAAGGGTACTGCCAGCATGACGATGGCGGTGCGCGCCGCGCTCTGGGTGTTCAGGTAGATGATGACGGCGATGATCAACAGCGTGATCGGCACCACGACCAGCAGGCGCTGCTGGGCCCGCACCATGTACTCGTATTGGCCCGACCAAAAGAGGTTGTAGCCGGCGGGGAGCGTGATCTCGCCGTCGCGGATCGCCGCGGCGACGGCACGCTGCGCACGCGCGACGTAGGTGCCGACATCGATGTCGCGGATGTCGACGTAGACCCAGGTGTTCGGACGGCTGTCCTCGGTCTTGATGCCGGGGGCGCCCTCCTTCACCTCGAAGCGCGCCAACTGGCCGAGCGGGATGTGCTGCCCGAGCGGAGTCGGCACCAGGATGTCCGCGAGGAAATCGAGGTTGTCGCGGAGCTCGCGCGGATACCGCAGGTTGATCGGATAGCGCTCGAGCCCTTCGACGGTCGTGGCCACGTTCGTGCCGCCGATCGCGGACGCGATCACGTCCTGGACGTCGCCGAGCGTGAGGCCGTAGCGGGCGATCTCGCGGCGGTCGATCGTGAAGTCGACGTACTTGCCGCCGACGACGCGCTCGGCGTACGCGCTGAGCGTGTTGGGCACGCGCCGCACCACGGCCTCGACCTGTTCGCCGATGCGCTGCAGGGTGGCGAGGTCGGCGCCGGCGATCTTGATGCCGACCGGCGTCTTGATGCCGGTCGAGAGCATGTCGATCCTGGTCTTGATCGGCATGGTCCAGGCATTGGTGACGCCCGGAAAGCGGATGGCGGCATTCATCGCATCGACCAGCTCGTCGGGGGTGCGGCGGCGGTGCCCGATCGACCTGCCTTTCACGTCGGTGACGTCGACCGCCGGCCACTCCTCCTCGGGCTTCAGCGTGATCGTGGTCTCGATCATGCTGAGCGGCGCCGGGTCGGTCGCCGTCTCGGCCCGGCCGACCTTGCCGAAGACGTGGTGCACTTCCGGGAACTGCTTGATGATGCGATCGGTCTGCTGCAGGAGCTCGCGGGCCTTGGTGATGGAGATCCCCGGCAGGGTCGTCGGCATGTAGAGGAGGTCGCCCTCGTAGAGCGGCGGCATGAACTCCGATCCGAGACGCGCATAGGGCCACCAGGTCGCCGCGACCGCCAGCGCCGCGGCGGCGATCACCCCGAAACAAACGTTCTTGTGGCGCAGGATGCGCTCGATGACCGGATGGTAGACGGCAATCAGCAGGCGATTGAGGGGGTTCTGCTCCTCCGGCGTGATGCGCCCCCGGATCAGGTAGCCCATCAGGACCGGTGCGAGCGTGATCGAGAGCAAGGCGGCCGCCCCCATCGAGTAGGTCTTGGTGAAGGCGAGCGGCTTGAAGAGCCGACCTTCCTGCGCTTCGAGCGTGAAGACCGGCGCGAAGCTCACCGTGATCACCAGCAGCGAGTAGAAGAGCGTCGGGCCGACCTCGATCGCCGCGTCGCGAATGACGTCCCAGTGCGGCTTCCGTCCCTGCTCGTGCTCGATGTGCTTGTGCGCGTTCTCGATCATGATGATGACGGCGTCGACCATCGCGCCGATGGCGATCGCGATGCCGCCGAGGCTCATGATGTTGGCGCCGATCCCCTGCACGTACATGACGATGAAGGCCAGCAGGACGGCCATCGGCAGCGTCAGGATCGCCACCAGGGCGCTGCGGAAATGGGCCAAGAACGCGAGACACACCAACGAGACCGCGAGCGACTCCTCGACCAGCTTCTCGCGCAGCGTCGCGATCGCGCGCTCGATCAGCCGCGAGCGGTCGTAGGCCACGTGGATCGTCACGTCCTGGGGAAGGCCGCTGCCGACGGCGGCGAGCTTTTCTTTCACCCGCCGGATGACCTCGAGTGTGTTCGCCCCCGAGCGCACCACCACGATGCCCCCGACCGTCTCGCCGTCGCCGTTCCACTCGGCGACGCCGCGGCGCATCTCGGGCCCGAGCGTGACGGTGGCGAGGTCGGAGAGCAGGATCGGCGTGCCGTCGGGACGGGCACCCACGGCCGCCTCGGCGAGCTCGTCCGGGCTCGTGACGTACCCTTTGACGCGCAGGATGTACTCGCTCTCGGACATCTCCATCACGCGTCCGCCGACCTCGCCGTTCGAGCGCTGGATCACCTGACGGATCTTGCCGAGCGGGATGTCGTAGGCGCGAAGCTTCTCGGGATCGACCGTCACCTGATACTGCTTCACGTACCCGCCGATGCTCGCGACCTCCGAGACTCCGTCGACGGCCGTGAGGGCGTACCGCACGTACCAGTCCTGCAGGCTACGGAGCTGCTGCAGGTCGCGCGTCGGGCTGCTCAACGTGTACATGAACGCCCAACCGACGCCGGTCGCGTCGGGACCGAGGGTCGGCGTCACGCCGCGCGGAAGCTGGCTCTGGATCTGGCTGAGATACTCGAGCACCCGGCTGCGCGCCCAATAGAGATCGGTGCCGTCCTCGAAGATCACGTAGACGAACGAGAAGTTGAAGAAGCTGTACCCGCGGACGACCTTGGCGAACGGCACCGACAGCATCTTGGTGGTGAGCGGATACGTCACCTGATCCTCGACGATGCGCGGCGCCTGCCCGGGGTACTCGGTGAAGACGATCACCTGCACGTCGGAGAGGTCGGGGATGGCATCGAGCGGAGTGCGGGCGACGGCGTAGTACCCGCCCACTCCGATCAGCAGCGCCAGCATCAGGATCAGGAACCGGTTCTCGAGCGAGAACCGTATGACGCGCGCGATCACGGCGCGCTCGGCGACGGCGCCGGCCGCGGCATGCCGGTGGGTGACGGCCTCGCCGGCGGCGCGCTCGCCACGGACTCCGGAACGGGCACCAGCGACATGCCGCAGATGGGACACTTGCCGGGACCGGACGCGTGGACCGACGCGTGCTCGGGCATCGGGCACGTCCAGTAGGCGATGCGCGGGCTCTCGACGTGGCCGGTCCAGCGCTCGACGGGCACGAGCTTCATGCCGCAGATCGGACAGGTGCCGGGCTGGTCGTAGACGATGTCGCCGTGCTCGGGCATCGGGCACACGTAGGCGAGCGTGCCGCCGTGCTTGGTCTCCAGCGCCGGATGCTCCTCGGTCCCGGCGACGGCCTCGGCCCTGGCGGTGGCGTCCTTGATCGGCGTCGCGCCGCCTTGCACGCCCGGCTCGAGGAACTTGAGCGCCGCCTCGCGGAGCCGGCTCTCGGAATCGAGGAGGAACTGCCCCGACAGCACGACCTGCTCTCCCGGCGACAGCCCCGACAGCACCTCGAGACGGTCGTTCTCGCTGCGGCGCCCGGTCTTCACCTCGCGGGCCTCGTAGCGGCCCGGCGCGCGCATCACGAAGACGACCTTGCGGATCCCGGTGTCGATGACCGCAATGTCGGGCACCAGCGTCGCCGTGCCGGGCAGCGCGCGCGTCAGGGTGACGGTAGCGTACATCCCCGGCTTCAGCGCGTAGCCGGGATTGTGGAACTCCATGCGGAGCGGGACCTCGCGCGTCTTCTCGTCCAGATATGGATAGACGTAGGTGACCCGCCCCCGGAACGTCCGCCCCGGCAGATAGGTCAAGGTCATCAGGGCCTCCTGGCCGACCTCGACGTACGCGAGATCCTGCTCGAAGACCTTGCCGATCACCCACACCGTCGAGACATCCGCGATCCGGAACACGTCGGTGCCGGCCTTGATCATCTGTCCTTCGACCACGTTCTTGTGGGTCACGATGCCGGTGAAGGGCGCCCGGATGGTGAGCGTCTTCCGCGCCACGCCGGCACGCTCGATCTCGCGGATCTGGGCGTCGGAGATGTCGAAGTACTCGAGCCGCGTCCGCGCATCGCGCACGAGCGCCTCCGAGTCGAGCCGCGCGCTCGGGACGGCGGCGACGTCTTTGCGTTGCAGGTTGCGTCGCGCCGCGAGGTACTCCTGCTGCGCCGAGAAGAGCGCCGGCGAGTAAAGCTCGAAGAGGGCGTCGCCTTCGTGGACCTGCGCGCCCGTCTTGTCGACGTAGAGCTTCTCGACCCACCCGTCGACCTTGAGCGCGACGGCGGCGAGCGACGTCTCGTCGTAGTCGACGATGCCGACCGTGCGGACGCTCTCAACCAACGGGCCGCGGGTCACCGGCGCCACCCGCACGCCCATGTCCTGCTCGGTGACCGGGTCGATGCGAATGAGCCCGGCATCGCCCGCCTCGTCGGCGTAGACCGGCACCAAGTCCATCCCCATCGAGTCCTTGCCCGGTCCCGGATGGATCTCGCCGGGGATCATCGAGGATTTCCAGAAGACGACGGTGCGGCCGCCCGCCGCCGGCGTGGAATCGGCCGCGCTCGCCGGCGCGAGCCCCATGGCGACGGCGCGATCGTGCGCCATCGGCTGGAGGCGCATGCCGCACTTCGGGCAGTTTCCCGGCTGGTCCTGCACCACCTCCGGGTGCATGCCGCAGGTGTACCACGTCGCTCGCGCCGTCGACGCGCCGGTCTCCGGATGCCGGGCCGCGAGCCACGTGCCGCCCACCGCCGCGATCAGGGCCAGCAGCAGCGTGATCATGGTCCATCGACGTCGCGCACGAGTCATCGGCCACCGCTCCCTTCGTCCTCCGGGCTCGGACGTCCGCCCGTGTCGCGCGCTCCGACCCCGGCGACGCGCGGCACCTGTGCGCCGAGCAGCTGGCGCAGCTCGGCGAAGCGCTGCTCGAGCTGCGCCAGCGCGGTCTGGTAGCGCAACGAGAAGTCGAGCCACGTCCGCCAGTTGTCGATCAGCGCGGTGAACTCGAGGTTTCCGGCGCGATACGCGGATGCCGAGACGTCCACCGCCTGCCAGGCGCGCGGCACGATGAGATCGCGCAGCAGCACCGCCTGCCGGTACTCGGTGTCGATCTTCACCAAGCTATCCTGCACCTCGAACGAGATCTGATTGCGGACGTCGGCATACTCCTCGATCGACGCGAGCGCTTGCGCGTTGCTCTCCAGCACCCGAGCGCGCAGCCGCTGCCACCAGATCGGGAGATTGAAGCCGAGCGCCAGGTTCCAGGTGTCGTCGCCGGTCGCGACCGGACTGATGCCCGACGAGGCGATCCCGGTGTAGCCGAAGCCGACACTGAGATCCGGGAAGTACTCGAGCCGTGCGAGCTTCATGCTCTCGAGGTCGCGGCCGACGCGTTCCCGCAGGCCGGCGAGACGTGGATTCGCGGCGAGCGCCTGCTCGAGGGCCTGCGGAAGCCTCCACTCGACGGCCGCGAGGTCGAAGGGCGGCGGGGACGGCAGCTCGGCGTCGACCGGACGGTTCATGAGCGCATTCAAGCGCGCGCGCGCGGTCGCTTCGCGCTGCCCGAGCGTGATGAGATCGTTGGTGATCGCGTAGAGCTGGACCTCCGCACGCAGCACGTCCTGCTGCGTCGCCGCGCCGGCCCGGTAGCGGGACGCCGCCACGTCGCGGAACTGCCGGAGCAAATCCGCGCTCTGCCGCGAGATCGCCATCGAGACCTCGGCCAGATAGTAGCCGTAGTACGCCTTCTGAACCTCGGCGACGATGCGGATCCGCGTCTCGGCGAGCGCGTAGAGGGCCATCCGCACCGACTGCTCGGCGATCCGTCCCCGCGCCGAGAGCTTTCCGGGAAACGGCAGCTTCTGGGTCACGCTCCCCGCCCCTTGCACCATGCCGGCCGCCGTTTCCGTCATGTCGCCGGTCGGCGGAATGACGTTCACCATCGGATCGTCGAGCGACGTCACCTGCGGCACCCGGTAGCCCAATGCCTGGGTATTGCGAATCGCCTGGTGCACCGCCGGATTCTCCCGCAGGGCGACGGCGACGTAGCCCGCGAGGTCGCCCTCGGAAGCGGCCCCGTCCGGACGCGACGGCGACGCGGCAGGCGACGGTCGCGCGTCGCGAACCGCGGCGGCGAGCGTTGCAACGCCGGTGTCGTCGTCGACGGCGGGCGACAGCCCCACTGCCTCGGCTGCGACCCGACTCTGCAGCTGGTGATCGATCCGCCCGCAGGCCGCCGTGAGGACCATGGTCGCAAGCACGCAGAGCCCACCGGCTCCACGGCGGAGCCCTGACATTCCCATCGCGAACCCTCTGAACTCGTCGCCGCGATCTCATTCGGTCGGGCTCGACCCGGATCGCCTCGTCCGCCGCCCCCGAGAAGCGCCATCGTCTTCTCGCGATTCGAGATCGACCGCAAGGCCAGAGTGCGCGTGCTGGGGTGGCAACTCACCGTCGCGGATGCCCGCGCCGCCTGGCTGCAGCCGAGACCATCGCCTTCGCGCAGGATCGGTCCACGCACCGCCGCTCGAGCTCGGAAGCCCGGCGCGCGACCGTACGTCCAGGATCGCTTCCGTCACGAGCACGGAGCGCGGCGCGGACGAGGCCCCACGGCCCGCGCCGCTCTGACGCGCTCCCCGAAGTCACGAGCGCCCGAATCCGCCGTTCACGCTGATCGCTTGGCCCGTGATCCACGACGCGCGCGCCGAGGCGAGAAACGCGATCATCGGCGCGATGTCCTCCGGCCGACCGAGACGGCCGAGCGGGTAGTAGCGCGACCACTCCCGCTCCATCTCGTCCGTGATGTACGCGGTCATCGGCGTACGCGTGACGCCCGGACACACGGCGTTGACGGTGACGCCGAAGCGGCCGAGCTCGATCGCGAGCCCTTTGGTGAGGGAGATGACGCCGCCCTTCGTCGCCCCGTAGACGACGATCCGCTTCTCGTTGCCCTTCCCGGCTTCGGACGCGAGGTTCACGATACGCCCCGACCGCTGCGCGATCATCCGCTCGGCGACCGCGCGACAGCAATGCATCGTGCCGCGCAGATTGATGTCGAGCATCGCATCCCAATCGCCGTCGTCCGGCGCCGACTCGATGAAGAGCCGCGGAATCCCCCCCACGCCCGCGCTGTTCACGAGCACGTCGACCCGCCCGAGCTCTTCCACCGCACGCGCCATCAACCCCTCGCACTGCGGATACGAGCGCACGTCGACGACGTGCGCCACGGCGCCGAGATCCTCGGCGACCTCGTGCAGCGCGCCTTCATGCACGTCCCCGAGCACGAGCCGCGCCCCTTCCGCCGCGAACGTCCGCGCCGTGACGAGCCCGATGCCCGACGCCGCTCCGGTGACGACGGCCACCTTGCCGGCCAATTCCAGATCCATCGCAGCCTCCAATTAGAAACGCGCCAAAGACGAGCGCAAGCGCAGCGACCGCGGATGATGAGCCCGAGCTGGCGAGGGCGAGAGCGACGATCGCATGGGTACCAGCGGATGGGCCTGCTTCAGCGGTCGGCGAGGTACTCGTGACGCAGCAACGCAAAGAGGTGCTGATCCAGAAATCTACCACCCACGTAGTGCGCCTCGCGCAACAAGCCCTCGCGGCGCATCCCCAACCGCTCCGCCACCCCCGCGCTCCGCTCGTTACCGACGGCACATCGTACGACGATCCGATGCAACCCCACCGTACCGAAGGCAAAGCCCAGCAGCGCCCGTGCCGCGCGCGTCACGAACCCCCGCCCCTCCGCCGCCGACGTGATCCAATAGCCGAGCTCGGCCGAGCGATCGAACCACTCGACGTAGTGGAGCCCGATCGTACCGACGATCGCACCCTCCACGCAGATGGCGAGCACGAGGCTCCGGCGCCGGCGACGCTCCTCGGTGGCATCCGCGATGAAGCGCGCGCTGTCGCGATCGGAACGGGTCTCCTCGACCCACGGCAACCAACGGCCGAGCCGTTCTCGCTCGGTGTCGATCAGCCGGAACAGCGCCGCGGCGTCGGCGGCGAGCAACGGGCGCAGCCACAGCTCGCGGTCACGAATGTCGACCCGTTCGAAGGGGAATGCGGGCGTGTCCCACGCGCGACTCGTCCCCATCGTGTCCTCGGGTTCGCTGCTCAGACCCCGCGCCGACGATCACTCGTCGGCGTTCCACTCCTCGTCGTCATCGTCGTCGTCATCGTCGTCGAGATCATCGTCGTCGTCGTCGAAATCGTCGTCGTCGTCCCAGTCTTCGTCTTCCTCGCGCAGCCACATAAACCCCTCCTTTTGCAGCGGCAAGGTCGCTTAGCGACGGCCCCCTACCTTGTCAATCAGCGACGGCTGCTAATGGTAGATGTCCATCAGCTCGATCACGCCGAGCTCGCGGAGGCGCGAGAAGAGGTATCCTTTGATCTCCTTTGCGGTGCTGAACGTCCGTACGTCGCGCGCCACTTCCTGGGCGAGAGAGTACGGCACCGAGCGGATGAAACGTTTGACGACCGGCACGAAGAACGGTCCCATGCTGAGATCGTCGAGCCCCATGCCGAGGAGCGGCAGCGTCGCGAGGGGATCCGAGGCCATTTCGCCGCACATCCCGACGAGCTTTCCCGCATCCTTCGCGGCCTGGGCCACTTCGCCGATCGCGCCGAGCACCGCGGGGTGGAGCGGCTCGTAGAGCGGCGCGACCTTCGAGTTGTTTCGGTCGACGGCGAGCAAGTACTGAATCAGGTCGTTGGTGCCGATGCTGAAGAAATCGACCTCTTCGATGAGCCGCGGCGCAAGCCACACGGCCGCCGGCACCTCGATCATGATGCCGATCGGCATGGCCCGGTCGTAGGGCAATCCCGCCTCGTCGAGCTCCTGGCGCGCCTCTTCGAGAAGCTCCTTGACGCGCCGGATCTCCTCGACGCTCGAGATCATCGGAAACATCAAGCGCACGCTGCCGGCGGCACCGGCACGCAAGATGGCACGGAGCTGGGCTTTGAAGATGGTCGGCATCTCGAGCGAGATGCGGATCGACCGCCAACCGAGAAACGGGTTTTCCTCCTGCTGGGTGGTGAGGTAGCTCGCGTATTTGTCGGCGCCGAGATCGAGGGTGCGGATCGTGATCGGCCGGCCCGGCATGCGGTCGATGACCTTGCGATACAGCGCGAGCTGCTCCTCCTCCCCTGGAAAGTCCTTGTAGGAGAGGAACGGCACCTCGGTGCGGTAGAGGCCGACACCCTCGGCGCCGTGATCGCGCGCGAAGTTGAGATCGCCGATCAGGCCGATGTTCGCGTAGAGATTCACGCGGTGGCCGTCGGTGGTCTCGGCCGGAAGATCGCGGATCGCCTCGAGCTGGAGATTGAAGGCGCGATACTCCTTGTCGAGCCGCTGATACTCGCGGCTCACGTCGACCCCCGGGTTGATGTAGACGACGCCGGAGTTGCCGTCGACGATCATCTCCTCGCCCTCGTGCAGCACGTCCACGATGTGCCCGACGCCGACGACGGTCGGGATCTCGAACGACTTGGCGAGAATCGACGCGTGCGACGTGACGCCGCCCGTCGCGAGCACGATGCCCTTCAGCCGATCGTGCTCCATGAGCGTGAGATCCGTGAGCGTGAGGTCGTGGGCCACGAGGACGACGTCGCCGGTAAAGCCACGCTCGCGCTCCTCGTGACCGAGCAGGTTGCGGAGCAGCCGCTGACCGATGTCACGCACGTCGGCGGCACGCTCGCGAAGATACCCGTCGGTCACGGCGAGAAACGCGGCCACGTACTCGTCGACGACGTGCTTGAGCGCACTTTCCGCGGCCAGGCCGTCGTCGATCCGCGTCGTGATCTTGCCGAGGAACGTCGCGTCCTCGAGCATCATGCGCTGCGCGTCGAAGATCGCGCCGTCGATCTCGGGCGCGACGGTGTGCATTTTCTCCTTGAGCCGCACCATCTCGTCGACCGAGCGCTCGACCGCGTGTACCAAGCGCGTACGCTCCCCTTCCGGGTCGCCGACGTGACGCTCCTCGACGTGATCGAGCGACACCTCGGGATGCAGCAAGTGCGCGTGGCCGCGCCCGAACCCGGGCGACGCGCCGAGACCGGTCAGGCGATGTTGCCCCGGACGGCGCTTGGTACCTTTCGTCGGCCGCTCGTCCGTGGTCTCGTAGGCATGCAGGCGACGGATCGCGTCCACCATGCGCGAGCGGTACTCCTGCCGCTCCTTCTCCTTGCTCTCGAGCGACTCCATGAGCCGCGCCTGGACGATGATGGCGCCGGCTTGTGCCGCAATCGCACGCAGCAAGCGAAGCTCGTTCGGCGTGAAGCGACGGCGGCGGAGCGTCTGCACCACGAGCACGCCGAGCGCGCCGCGCTTTTCGGCGATCGGGACGCCGAGAAACGAGTGGTACCGCTCCTCACCGGTTTCCGGGAAGTACTTGTAGCGGGCATGGGCGAGCGCATCGACGACCATCACGGGCTCGCCCTTCTCGATGACGAGCCCGGTGAGGCCCTCGTTCACTCGCATCGTCACCTTGCCGACGGCGACACGCTCGAGACCGGTGGTGGCCCAGAGCGTCAGCACCTCGTCCTTGGGATCGAAGAGGTAGAGCGAACAGACCTCCGTCCCCATGCGCTCGGCGACGATGCGCACGAGGTTGTCGAAGGTCTCCTGGAGGGTCTGCGAATGGCTGATGACGGTCCCGATGTCCTCGAGGACCGAGAGACCCTGCCCCTTGCGGGTACGCGTGCGTCGAGAAGTGGACTCGGCTGCCGCCATCTTTCTCTCGCTCATGCGCTCCATTCGACGATCGACGTCTGTGCTCGCGTGCTCGGGAAGGCCGCCGTGGGAGGGAGACCGTACCGGAAGATTCCCCGAGCATCCGGGAAGGAGGACGGCCGGCTGCTCGGGCGCAGACTATAGCCCACGCCGACTCCCATAAACAACGTAGAAACGAGGATATCCGACGTCGCGGCGGGTCCGGAGCGCGGTCAGCTCCACAGCGGAAGATGCCCCAAAACAGGTCGCCCCCGCCCGAGCGCCCGCGCCCGACGGATGCAGATCGTGACGTAGCGCTTTGCCGCACGCACCGCGTCGACGAGGGGTACGTCCCTGGCACGCTCGGCGGCGATCGCGGCCGCGAACGTACACCCGGTGCCGTGCGGCGTCGGGCCGGGCACGCGCGTCGAACGCAGCCGAGCGACGACGCCGTCCGCGACCAGGACGTCGATCGCGTCGCCGACGAGGTGGCCGCCGGTGACGACCGCGGCGCGCGCGCCGGCGGCCACCAGAAGCCGGGCAGCTTCCTCCATGGCGCGGAGGTCGCAGACGGGAAAGCCGACCAGCACCGACGCCTCGGCGAGATTCGGCGTCACGATCTCGGCCAGGGGCACCAGGCGTCGCAGCAGCGTCGCCGCGCCGCCGCGGCCGAGCAGGGCGTGACCGCCGCTCGCATGCAGCACGGGGTCGACGACCAGCCGCCGCACCCGGTGCCTCGCGACCGCCTCGGCGACCGTCATCACGACCGCGCTGCTCCCCAGCATGCCGGTCTTCACGGCGTCGGCACCGACGTCGTCGAGCACGGCGTCGATCTGCGCGCGCACCAGCCGCGCTGGCAGCACCTGCACCGCCTGCACGCCACGCGTGTTCTGCGCCGTGACGGCGGCGAGCGCGCTCAGACCGTAGACGCGGCGCGCCGCGAACGTCTTCAGGTCCGCCTGGATCCCGGCGCCGCCCCCGCTGTCGGATCCGGCGATCGTGAGCGCGGCCGGCGGTCCGCGTCGCTTCACGCGCGATGCTCGCCGACCGCCCTCGCCAATGCCTCGACGACGGTGCGGGCCGCGGCGTCGTCGAGCTCGGGATAGATCGGCAAGGCGAGCGCCTCGGCGCTCGCCCGCTCGGCCTCCGGCCGATCGCCCGCGCGGTGGCCGAGCGCGGCGAAGCACGGCTGCAGGTGCAGCGGAATCGGATAGTACACCTGTGTCTCCACCCCGACTGCCGCGAGCGCGGCGCGCACACGGTCGCGCTCGGGCACGCGGACGACGTACTGGTGGAACACGTGCCCAGGCACGACCGCGGGTGCCGCGACCGCCTGTGCCGACCCGAGCGCGGCGGTGAGGAGATGCTCGTAGCGCTCGGCGTGGTGGCGGCGCGCGGCGTTCCACGCGTCGACATGGCGGAGCTTCACGCCGAGGACCGCCGCCTGCACGGCATCGAGGCGCGACGCCAGCCCGAGGCGGACGTGACGATACGGCCCGCCCTCGGCGCCGTGGCGCGCGAGGGCGCGCACCGCCCCGGCATCACCGGCATCCGCCGTCACGACGCATCCGCCGTCGCCCGCGCCACCGAGGTTCTTGGTCGGGTAGAACGAGAAGCACCCGAACCGCCCCACCGTACCGGCGTACCGGCCGGTGCCGCCGATACGCGCGCCGATGGCCTGCGCCGCATCCTCCACGACGGCGAGATCGTACTCGGCGGCGAGCGCCGCGAAGGCGTCGACGGCACAGGGACGCCCGAAGAGGTGGACCGGCAAGATCGCGCGCACGGTCTCACCGTGCGGCGCGCGGAGCTCCGCGCCCTCGCGACGACATTCCTCGGCGAGCCAGCGTTGCGCGCCGGCAGGATCCAGATTGAACGAGTCGCGTTCGACGTCGCCGAAATACGGGCGCGCGCCAGCCCGCGCGATCTGCGTCGCGCTCGCCGCGAAGCTGTACGGGGTGGTCAGCACCGCGTCGCCGGGGCCGACGCCGGCGGCCTGCAGCGCCAGGTAGAGCGCGTCCGTCCCGGACGCGACTCCGATGACGTGCGACGTGCCGAGATAGCGTGCGAGCGCCTCCTCGAGCTCGGCGACCGCAGGGCCGAGCACGAAGGCCTGCGACTCGAACACCGCGTCGACCGCGCGCCGAATGTCCGCCTTCAACCCGGCGTATTGCGCCCGAAGATCGAGGAAGCGGACGCGCGTGTCGGTCACGGCGCATTGTCTCGGCGGCCGGCCGGACTGTCAATCGCCGCCGCCGCGGCGGCGGCGGCGATCGGCAGCACGAGCGTCGCAATCGTGCCGATGCCTTCCTCGCTCACGATCCGCAGCTCGCCGCCGTGCTCGGCGACGATGGCCCGTACGACCGCGAGCCCGAGTCCGAGCCCGCCGGAGCCGAACGCGATCGGGTCACTGTGATGCGCGTCGAGCGGCGCACCCGTCACGAACGGCTCGCCGAGGCGCGGCCGCAGGGCGGCCGGAATGCCGATGCCAGTGTCGGCCACCGCGATCTCCGCTCCCGTCGGTACCGGCGTGAGGGTCAACGTGACTCGCCCGTCGTCCGGCGTGAAGCGAATCGCGTTCAGGCAGAGATTGAGGAGCGCGCGATGCAGCTCGTCGGCATCGCCCCGTCCCGGGCAGCGCTCGGGCGCATCGACGACCAGAGCGAGGCGGCGGCGCGTGCAGAACGGCCGCACGTCCGCCTGCACGCGCCGCACCACCGCACCGAGACAGAGGTCGTCGCGACGATGGGAGCCCGCCTGCGACAGACGGACGAGGTCCGTCATCGCCGCGACGCTCCGGGCGAGCCAGCCGGCATGGCGGCGGGCGGTCGCCAGCAGCTCGGCGGCCTCGCCGCCGAGGGCCAGGCCCGCGAGCAGCTCGTGCGCCGCGCCGAGAACGTGCAGCGGCGTCCGCAGCTCGTGCGCCGCGAGCGCCAGGAATCGAGCCCGGAGCGCATCGAGCTCCTGCAATCGCGCATAGGCCCGCGCCGTCTCGGCGTCGAGACGGGCCCGTGCCCGGAGCGCGAGCGCGGCCTCGTGGGCGTGCCGGACGGCCGCGCGCAGCTCGCGCGGGTCCCACGGCTTCGCGACGTAACGGTGCACGTGCCCGTGATTGATCGCATCCATCAGGCTCTCGACGTCGGCGTACGCGGTGAGCAGGATCCGCCCGATGCTCGGGTCGTGCGCCCGCACCTCGGCGAGCAGCTCGGTGCCGAGCATCGCCGGCATCCGGTAGTCGCTCACCACGACCGTGACGTCGGGACCGAGCGCCGCGCGGGCCTCGGCGCCCGAATGCGCCGTCAAGACCGGCGCGATCTCGCGCAGCGTCCGCGCGACGGTCGCCACGCCGGCACGATCGTCGTCCACACACAGGATGGCGTTCACGCGTCGGTCCTCGCCGCGCGTATCGCAGTCGGTTCGGCGTGCGCGCAAGGCTGCGAGTCGTCAGTCCGATTGACCATGCCCGGGAGCGGACGATATGAGCGGAGGCGAGCAACGCATGCCGAAGAAGGCGCAGGCGAAGAAGCCCAAGCGGCGATGGCTTAGGCGAATCGCGGCTGGGGTCGGGCTCTTCGTGGTGGTGACGGGCGGCGTTGCCGGCTGGATCGTCTACCGCGAGGTCAGCGCCAACCTCCCACCCGTCGACAAGCTATTGCAGTACCAGCTGCCGGTCGCGACGCGTGTCTACGCCGCCGACGGGACGCTCCTGGGCGAGTTCTACACCCAAAAACGCTACCTCGTCCCGATCGCCAAGATCCCGGACGTCGTCCGCGAGGCGTTCATCTCCGCCGAGGACTCGAACTTCTATCGCCACAAGGGCGTCGACGTGCTCGGGATCGCCCGCGCCGCGCTGGCCAACTTCACCGCCGGAACGGTCGTGCAGGGCGGCAGCACGATCACGCAACAGGTGGTGAAATCGCTGCTGCTCTCCCCGGAGAAGAGCTACGAACGGAAGCTCAAGGAGATCCTCCTGTCCCTTCGGCTCGAGCGCCAGCTCACCAAGGACGAGATCCTCTACCTCTATTTGAACCTGATCTACCTCGGGAACGGCGCGTACGGCGTCGGCGCCGCCGCCCAGGAGTATTTCGGGAAGGACGTCGGCGATCTCGATCTCGCCGAGGCCGCCCTGCTCGCCGGCCTGCCACAGGCCCCGAGCCGCTACTCGCCGGTGAAGCATTGGGATCGCGCGAAATATCGCCAGCGCTACGTGCTCGAGCGCATGGCGCGCGAGCGCTACGTCACCTGGGAGGCGAGCGAGCAGGCGTTACAAGAGGAGATCCAGCTCACGCGCCACGACGCGAACGGCCCGACCTACGTCGCGGCCCCCTACTTCGTCGAGCACGTACGCCGCCTGCTCGAAGAGCGCTACGGAGGCACGGCGCCGTACCAGGCGGGCTTGAACGTCTACACCACCATCGACCTACCCACCCAGCGCGCCGCCGAGAAGGCGCTGCGGACCAACCTCGACACGATCGACATGGGACGGACGCGCGCCCGCCCGCTCCGTCGGCTGACCAGCGCCGAAGCCGACCGTTTCCTCGCCACCGCCCGGGCGGCACGCGATCCGAACATGCCCGAGCCCGGCCGGGCGTATCAGGCGCTCGTCCTCTCCGTCGACAAGACCGGCGCCCGCGTCCAGGTGAACCGCTTCACGGGACTGCTCGTCGCCACGAAGGAGCACCCCCTGCCGACGGGTCTCGCCAAGTACGACGTCATCGCGGTGCGCCGGCACGTCACCAAGACCGGCGGCGGGCTCGAGCTCGAGCTCGACAGCGACCCGCAACTCGAGGGCGCGCTCGTCTCGATCGACGTCACCAACGGATACGTCAAGGCCCTCGTCGGCGGCTACGACTACGAGCGTAGCCAGTTCGATCGCGCGACGCAGGCGCTCCGCCAGCCGGGGTCGTCGTTCAAGCCGTTCATCTACTCGGCGGCCATGGACCGCGGCTGGACGCCGGCGTCGATCATCGTCGACGAGCCCATCGTGCTCGCGGGCGGCGGGCAGGTGTGGATGCCGAAGAACTACGACGACAAGTTCATCGGCCCGACCACCCTGCGAAACGCGCTCGCCCACTCCCGCAACGTCGTGACCGTGAAGCTCGCCCAGAGCATGGGGCTCAACTACCTGATCAACTACCTGCCGCGCTTCGGCTTCAGCCGGCCGTTCGGCAAGAACCTCTCGATCTCGCTCGGCACGGCCGAGGTCACGCTCTTCGAGCTCGCGCGCGGGTACACCGCGTTTGCGACCGGCGGCCGGCGTCTCGATCCGATCTTCATCACCAAGATCACCGACCCGCACGGCAAGGTCCTCGAGGAGTTCCACGCGCAGTCCAATCCCGTGATCGCGCCCGAGACCGCCTACCTCGTCACCAGCATGCTCGAGAGCGTCGTGCAGATCGGCACCGGCAAGCGCGTCGCCGCCCTCGGCCGCCCCGTCGCCGGCAAGACCGGCACCACCAACGACATGCACGATGCCTGGTTCGTCGGCTACACGCCCGAGCTCCTGACGGGCGTCTGGGTCGGCTACGACAGCGAGCGGAGTCTCGGCAAGAATCAGACCGGTGGCCGCGTCGCCGCGCCGATTTTCCTCGACTTCATGCAGGCCGCGCTCGGAGACGCGCCGGTCAGCGATTTCCCGATTCCCGATGGCGTGACCCTCGTGAGCGTGAACGGCAACCTCGAGTGCTTCAAGAAGGGTACCGAGCCGTCGGCGCGGCAGGTCGCGACCAACGGCGAGGAGGACGACCTCGACCGCGCGGTGGCGCGGCTGCGGGACCGCGAGCCGTCCGAGCTCGACGGTGAGCGTGCGCTCGCGCCGAGCGACGACGAGCTCGACCGCGAGGAGCCGACGTGGGCGCCAGAGGACGACGAGACCGCACCGACCGACCACGACGAGGTGCGGAAAATCGACCGGCGACCGGCGCCGCGCGCCGAGGATTATCTCGACGCGGACCCGGCGCGCGGCGCCCGCGACGACGACACGTATCGCGGCATGTCGGATCGGCCCGCGCACCGACCGATCGCCGAGCCGGACACCTACCGCGCCAATGCGCCGGCACCGCCGCGCGGCGGTCGCAAGATCGTCGAAGAGCCCCTCCCGAATTGATCGGATGTCGGCGCCGGGCGCCGCCGTCTACTTCATGACGTCGGCGATGAGGCGACGGAGCGTGTCGGATGGGGTCGCGATGTGGCACTGCGCGCCGCCGTGCACGAGGCCGACGACGCGCGTCCCGGTGTCGACGATGGGCGCGCCGGAGTCGCCCGGCATGCCGTCGATCGTGGTGAAGAGCGCATTCGGGAGCCTCGGCAGGGACGGACACCGTCCCGTGCGGTCGAGCTTCGCCTCCTGGAAGCGCGGATGGCTGGGATTGCCGGCGAAATAGAGCACGGTCCCGGCGATCGGTCGCTGGCGCACCAGTGCGAGCGGCTTCAGTCCGACCGGCTCCTCGAGCAAGAGCAGCGCCTGATCGGCATTGTGATCGACGCCCGCGACCCAGCCGGTCCGCTGCGTTCCGTCGGAGAAGCGGAGCGTGTGCGTCGCGCTCCCTTGCACGCAGTGCTCCGCGGTGAGCACGAGGTCGGGACCGTCGACCAAGACACCCGAGCACCCGGTGCCGACGAGCACGGAGGCCGCGAGCACCGCGCGCTCGACCGCGACCGGCCCGGCTCCCGCCCGCGGAGGGCCGCTCGCGAGCGCGAGCACCGTTGCGACCGCGACCGACCATCCCCGCCGGCCCGTCGTCATTCCGCAATCTCCCAGAACCGCTGCTGCGCCGCTCGCGCCGGCGCGAGGACCAGGCCGCGCGGTGTCGCGCTCGGCAACGGGTCGCGGAGCGTGGTACCGCCGAGCTCGTCGAGCACGGCCGGCACGGCGGCCCGCAGCGCGCCCAGGTCGTACCCGCCTTCGAGGATCGCCGCCACGCGCCCCGCGGCGTGCTCGTCGGCGACCTGCATCAGCAGCCGGGTCATCGCCCGAAATCCGGCATCGGTCGCCTGCATGCCCGCCAGCGGATCGCGATAGTCGGCGTCGAAGCCCGCCGAGACCAGCACGAACTCGGGTCGGAACTGCCGCGCGACCGGGACGATGAGATCCGTGAACGCCGCGACGTACTCGTCATCGCCGCAGCCGGCCGGAAGCGGCACGTTCAGCGTCCGCCCGGCGGCCGCACCGCGCCCGACTTCCGACGCGGCGCCCGTGCCTGGGTAGAACGGATACTGATGCGTCGAGGCGTAGAGCGTCTCCGGATCGTCGTAGAAGCTCTCCTGCGTGCCGTTCCCGTGGTGCACGTCCCAGTCGACGATCAGGATCCGACCGACACCGCGCGTCCGCAGCCAGTGCGCACCGATCGCGACGTTGTTGAAGAGGCAGAACCCCATCGCGCGAGCGAACTCGGCGTGATGTCCAGGAGGCCGCACGACCGCGAAGCCGTTGTCGACGTCGCCGGCGAGCATCGCCTCCAGCAGTCGGAGATAGCCCCCCGCCGCGAGGGCGGCCGTGGCATAGGATTCCGAGCAGACGGGGGTATCGGCATCGAACGCGGCGCGCGCCCGGCTGGCCGTGGTCGCGACCCGCGCGACGTGCCGCGGATCGTGGTTGAGCGCGAGCTCGTGGTCGGTCGCGAGCCGGGGCTCGACCTCGACCAGGCCTTCGCGCCGGTACTGGTCCATCAGCTCACGGATCGCGCGGATCCGTTCGGGACGCTCGGGATGTCCGGCGCCCGTGTCGTGCGCTTCGTAGCGGCGATCGAGCACGAGTCCGGTCCGCATGTGGGAACTATAATCCGCGAGGCACGGCACACAACTCGGGGTACGGGAATTGACTCCACCCTCGGTCCGCAATAACGTCCCGCCGTTCCCGCCTGACCCGCCGCGCATGCGCGCACGGTTCTGCGCCGGACGGAGCATTCATGTTCGGCATCGGCATGCCCGAGCTCATGGTGATCATGGTGGTGGCGTTGGTCGTTCTCGGCCCGAAACGCCTCCCCGAGATCGCGCGCGCGCTCGGCAAAGGGCTCGCGGAGTTCCGCCGCGCCACGGCCGACGTGAGCGAGGAGCTTCGCAAGGCGCAACGCGCCATCGAGGAAGAGGCGCGCGCCGCGGAAGCCGCGGCCCGCCGCACCGCTGCGGCGAAGCAGGCAGCCGCAGTCGTGAAGCCGGCGGAAGGTGCCGTCGCGGTCGGCACACCTGCCGACGCTCCGTCCGATCCCGATCCCGCCGCCGGATGAGCGACGGCTCGACCGCCCCGACCACCGGCGGTGCCGGGGAGACCGACGGCTCGGACGCGCGTCGCGACGCCACCATGCCGCTCACCGCTCACCTGGAGGAGCTGCGCTGGCGGATCGTCAAATCGCTGGTCGCCGTCACGATCGGGTTCGGCATCTGCTATTTCTTCTCCGATCGCATCTTCGAGATCCTGACGCGTCCCCTGACGGGTGTCGGTGACACGCATCTCCAGCTGATCGGCACCGGCGTCACCGAGGCCTTCTTCACCCGCCTCAAGGTCTCGCTCATCGCCGCCGTCTTCGTCGCCAGCCCGGCGATCTTCTGGCAGGTCTGGGGCTTCGTCGAGCCGGGGCTCGTGGACCGCGAACGTCGGACGGCGATCCCGTTCGTCGCCGCCGCGACGGTCTTCTTCGTGAGCGGCGCGACGTTTTGCTACTACCTCGTGTTCCCCGTCGGCTACGCCTTCTTCCTCGAAGAGTACGCCAACATCGGCGTGGCGCCGCAGATCCGGATCAGCGAGTACCTCTCGTTCGCAGCCCGCATGCTGCTCGCGTTCGGCATCACGTTCGAGATGCCGGTGATGACGTTCTTCCTCGCCCGCCTCGGCTTCGTCACCTACCGCATGCTGGTCGGCGGCGCCCGCTACGCGATCGTCATCATCTTTATCGTCGCCGCCGTCCTGACGCCCGGACCCGACGTCGCCTCGCAGATGTTGATGGCGGGGCCGCTCCTTCTCCTCTACGTGCTGAGCATCGGCGTCGCATACGTCTTCGGCCGCCGCAAGGCGGAGCCGAGCGACGACGTCGTACCCTCCTCCGCGCCCTGATCCCGAAGGAGACCCGCCATGGCCCGCTCGCAGAGCTGCATCAAGATCGACACCGGGAAGGTCGGCATGACGGGGCTCGACATGCCGAGCCCCGGACCCGGCCAAGCGCTCGTCCGCACCCGTCTGTCGACCGTCTGCGGCAGCGACATCCACATGGTCGACGAGATCCCGGAGCTGCCCGCCGGAACGCCGATGGGTCACGAAGCCGTCGGCGAGGTCGTCGATGCCGGCGACGGGGTGACGAGCTTCCGCCAGGGCGAACGCGTCGTCGCATCCTGTCTCTTCGGCTGCGGCGTGTGCCCCCGCTGTCAGGACGGCATGCTGCAGGTGTGCGAACGCTACACGCCGATGAACCTCCTCTTCGGCGCCCAGGGCGAGTACTTTCTGGTGCAGAACGCCGAGCTCACCATGGCGAAGGTGCCGGACGCGCTCGACGACGAGGCGGTGCTCTTCGCGACCGACATCATGTCGACGGCGTTCGGCGCGATCGAGGCCGCCGCGCTCCGCTACGGCGACAGCGTCGCGATCTTCGCGCAAGGCCCGGTCGGCTTGTGCGCGACCGTGGCGGCGCGCGCCCGCGGCGCCGGTCTGATCGTCGCGGTCGAGCGCATCCCGGCGCGCGTCGCGATGGCGAAGCGACTCGGCGCGGACGTCGTCCTCGCACCGGAGGACGCGGTCGGGCGCATTCTCGCGCTCACCGGCGGTAAAGGCGTCGACGTCGCGGTCGAGGCGCTCGGGCAGCAGACCACGCTCGAGAGCGCCGCCCGTGTCACGCGTTTCGGCGGCGCGGTCTCGAGCGTCGGCGTCTACAGCCTGCAGCCCACGGTCGCGCTCCCAACCGACGGCACGTTTCTCCATCGTCGCTTCGTGACCACGCTGTGCCCGAGCGGTGCCGATCGCCTGCGGCGCATGATGGACGTCGTGCGCTACGGCAAGGTCGATCTCACGCCGCTCTTCACGCACCACATGAAGCTGGCCGACACGCCCGCCGCCTACGACCTCTTTCGCAGCCGGCGCGACGGCGTGATCAAGATAGCGCTTCGCCCGTAGGCGGAATCTCCGCCCACGGCACCTGGTCGCGAAGCGACTCCAGCATCGCCCGCGCGTCGGACTCCATGTCGGCCGCCACCATCACCACGATCACCGCGCGCTTGCGGTCGAGCGTGCGCAAGACGCCGATCCCCTCGTGCGCCTCGACGATCAGCTTGATGAAGACGATGTCCTCGGGGGGCAGCTCGAGGTAGATCTCGACCGTGTTCGGATTGCCGCGATCCGCGCTCATGGCCGCAAGAACTTCTCGAGGCGTTCGATGAGGCGGTTCTCGATGGCATCGTCGGGCCGGCGCTCCTTGCGCTTGCCCGCGTCCGCGGGCGCGGACGGCGCTTCGCTGCCGGGCTCACCGAAGAGCGCCTCGAGCCCGCGTGCCTGCAGACGCTTGCCGTCGGGCTCGACCCGCACGGCGCCGAGGCGCCCGCGCGCCACGAACGGCAGCGCGACTCGGCCGTCGTCCACGGCGAGATACTTGGCCGCACGCACGTCGTCACGGAGCGTGCGCGACACCGAGGCTCCGAGCAGCACGGTCCCGTGGAAACGCAAGGCCCGCGCCTCGTCGATCCATCCGTCTCCCGTGATCTGATACGCCGGGTTGACGAACACCGCATGCTCGGTCGCGAGCCGACCGCGCCCGATCGTGAACGGCAGAGATGCGGACGTGACGACGGTGTCGCGGTTGCCGAACAGCTCGGCATAGCGCGCCCGAACGGCGGGCGTGACGAGCGGCGGCATGAACGGCAACGTCTCGATCTCGCGGACGACGACGTCGGGAAGGTTGACGCCACGAAGCCGGGCGGCGTCGACCGTCACCGTGCCGCCGCCGGCGAGCGACGTCGCCGCGACCGTGCCGGCACCGACACGGCCGGTGAGCGCCGCGGCACCGCTCGCCGTGCCCTCGATCCTGCCGACGAGCTCGGGCGCGACCAGCGCGGCCGCCGCCGCGAGATCGATCGCCGCCGCTTCGACGTGCGCCCGCCCGGCGCCCGTCGCATCGACCGCCACGTCGGCGGCGAACGTGCCGCCGAAGGGCCGGCTCTCGATACGGAAATCCAGGACGGGGGGCTCGACGCCGGTGATGCCGCCCCGCAACGACACCGGCACTCCGTCGACTGCGAGGGCGAGCGGCGCGAGCGTCGCGCCGCCGCGCTCGAGCGTGACGTGGCCCTCGACGGCGCTGAGCGCGAGCGGGCCGCGCTCGAGCACGACCGTCGCCGCGCCTGCGGGGTCGGAGCGCAGGGCGAGCGATGCACGCCACGGCTCGAGGGCCACGTCGCCGGTCGCGTGCACGACGAGCGTGCCGATCGTCGCGCGCAGGTCGTCGATCGTGACCGAATCGCGCGCGCGCGTCACTCCCGCGACGAGGTGCATCGGTTGCAACGCGCCGATCGGCAGGGCGCCGACGCGCAGCCCGCGATCGGTGGCCTCGAGCTCGAGCTGCGCATGCAGCCGCTCGAGCGTACCGTCGGCGTCCACCACGACGCGCCGCAGGCGCCCGGACGCGAACCGCGCCCGCCCGAGCCGATCCGAGAGCGCCGACACATCGACGTCGTCGGCCTGCAATCGCGCCGTGAAGGTCGTGTGCTCGACGTCGTTCTCGCCGAGCGCTGTCGCGCTCAGATCGAGATGCACGTCGGGTGTCTCGGCGGCAAAGAGGGTCGCCTCGAGCCGCATGCGCGCCGTCGCTCCCAGTCGTACGTCGGTGGCGCGCATCGACACGTGACGCAGCTCGAGCGGCGCGGGTACCCGCAAGCGACGATCCTCGATCGCGATCGTCCCGTCGCGCACCTGACTGAGCGCGACGCCGACCACCCACTGGAGGGGGACACGAAACGCGAACCGATGCTCCTTCCCTTTGGCGCCGCCGTCACCGCCGTTCTTCTCGGCTTCTCCCAGGCTCTCGACGTTCCAACGTCCTCCAGGTTCGCGGATGAGATTGATGCGCGGCCGTTCCAGCGTCACGCCCGCCGCCTCGATCCGGGCCTGGAGGAGCGGCCAGGCGCGCACGCCGACCACGACGCCGTCGGCGGCCAGGAACGGCGCCGCACCGAATGCCGGATCCTCGCCGACGGTGACGTCCCGCAGCCGGATACCGAGGGGCCACCACGACGCCGTGATGTCGCCGACCGTGACGGGCCGCGCGACCACACTCGCCACCCGCTCCAGCAAACGATCGTGGTGGGCGCCGATCAGGGCGCGCAGGTTCAACACGGCGAAGGCCACGACGCCCAGAACCACCACCGCCACGAGCCCGAGCGCCGCCGCCAGAATCCTCATGCCACCTCAGCGACGGGGGAAGAGGCGATCGAGCGCCGCACGCGCGGCCGTCGCGGGCGGCGCGCTCGCCGCCGGGCTTTCGCCCGCCGCGAAGTAGTCGCAGAAGTTGGCGCGCGTCTGGTCGACGACCGGCTCGGCCTGTGGCTCGCGACACGCGTGCGCCGCGGCGGGGTCGTGGAATCGGCACTGCCGGCAGGTCCGTAGGTCGGCACCGCACTGCGGACAGACATCGCGGCGGCCGACGCGCTCGGGGCGGCCGAGATCTCGGCCGCAGCCGGCGCAGATCATGATCGCCGCTCCCGCGGAAGGTGCGTCGCGATCCACTCGACGGCGCCGTCGAGCAACGCCTCGAGGTGCAGAGGATCCGAGTAGCGATGATCGCAACCCGGCGTGATCGCGAGCGACTTCGGCTCCGGCAAGGCGGCGAAGAGCACGTGCGCGTCGGCGATCGGCACCACCCGGTCCTCGGCGCCGTGCGCGACGAGCGTCGCCGCCGTGAGCCGGCGCGCCGCGCCCAGCACGTCGACGTGCTCCAGATCGTCGAGAAATCCGCACCCGATGCGCTCCCCGCTCTCGCCGCGAAGGCCGTGCCGGCGCCAGGCATCCACGGCCTCGGGGCTCATGCGCTCGATGATTCCGAGGGGCACGCCGACCGCCGCGATGGTGACGAGCGCACGGACGCGCGGCTCGCTGCCGGCGAATACCACGGCCACCGTACCGCCGAGGCTCGATCCGACGATCCCGAAGTCGGTGCTGCCCCGCCCGGTCAGGAAGTCGGCCGCGCCGCCGAGATCCTCGACCTCGCCGCTGATGGTGATGTCCTCGAAGCGGCCGCCCGACTCGCCGACGTACGAGAAATCGAAGCGGAGACAGACGTACCCGCGCGCGGTGAGCCGCGCCGCCAACGCCTGGTGCTTCGTGCCCTCCTTGGTCGACTCCATGCCGTGGCAGAGGATGACCGCCGGGCGGCCGGCGGCGTCGGCCACGCCCGCCGGGAGATGCAGCATGCCCGCGAGCCGGATCCCGCGACGGCTCGTCATCGTCACGCGCTCGATCGTGGCCTCACGTTGCGGCATCGTCGTCGCGATTGATACCATGCGGCGCGCGCGAGCGAACAGCACCACTCGGCGCGGGGGACGCGGGCATGGATGCAGCGGCGGACGCGGCGGCCGGACGGTTGATCGAGCACTTCGAGGCATACCTCGCGCACGAGGCGAACGCCTCGCCGCACACCATTAAAGGATACGGGTCGGATCTCCGACAGTTCACGGCCTTTCTCGCCGAACGCGGCCGCCCGCTCGCGAACGTCGACGTGCACGACGTCCGCGCCTACCTCGCGAGCCTCGCCGGGGAGACGCGCAAGACCTCGATCGCGCGGAAGCTCGCCGCGCTGAAGCACTTCTTCCGCTGGTGCGCGCGGACGGGCGAGCGCCGCGACGACCCGGCCGGCACGCTGGCGGCGCCGAAGCGCGAGCGCTTCCTCCCCCCGCACCTCACGGTCGACGAGATGTTTCGCGTGCTCGACGGCATTCGCGACCCGGGACCGCTCGTGGCGCGCGACCGCGCCCTGCTCGAGCTCCTCTACTCGAGCGGAATCCGCGTGAGCGAGCTCGTGCACTTGGACTGGCCGGACGTCGACCGTCGCGGAGGGGTCGTGCGGGTCCTCGGCAAAGGGCGGAAGGAGCGCATCGTCCCGATCGGCGCCACCGCCATCGCGGCGCTCGAGCACTACCGCCGCCACTGGCCCGCCGACCGGCGTCGCGACGCCGAGGCGGTCTTCCTGAACGGGCGCGGCGACCGGCTCAGCGTCCGCAGCGTCGCGCGCAGCGTCGCGCGCTGGGTCGCACGCGCGGGCACGCGCGGGCGCGCGAGCCCCCATGCCTTCCGTCATTCCTTCGCCACGCACCTCCTGAACGGCGGCGCCGACCTCCGCGCCATCCAAGAGCTCCTCGGCCACGCGAGCCTTTCGACCACCCAACGCTACACCCACGTCGACTTCGCCCGCCTGGCGGAGGTCTACGACAAGGCCTTCCCCCGCGCCTAGCCGGGCTCGTCGCCTCGGCAACGCCGACCGACTCCTTCGGGCGCCGCACCCTCCTTCGAGGGCAGGCACGCGAACGCCCAAGCACCGCGCCGATGACCGCTTTTCACCGACCTGCCCCCGAGCAGGTCGCTCAAAAGCGGTCAGATGCGAGGCGCGAGGGGAAGTGAGCGCGGAGGCGTAGCGGAGCTACGCCGCACAAGCGCACGACCGAGCAACGACGCCGATGACCGCTTTTCAGCGACCTGCCCCGAGCAGGTCGCTCAAAAGCGGTCAGATGCGAGGCGCGAGGGGAAGTGAGCGCGGAGGCGTAGCGGAGCTACGCCGCACAAGCGCACGACCGAGCAACGACGCCGATGACCGCTTTTCAGCGACCTGCTCAGCGCCAGGCGACGGCGAACCGATACAGGTCCCCCCCGGCCGGCGGGTCGCCGGGCAAATAACGCCCGTACACGTCGGCGAGCGACGCGTCGTCGAGCCACACGAAGCCGGCTCGGCGAATCCGCGGCAGGAGGTCGTCGGGGTCGAAGCGCGAGACCGGGTAATTGAAGACGAGGCGCGAGCCGGCGGCGCTGACGTCCGCGATCCAGCGCAGCGTCCGATCGCAGGCGATGTCGTCGAGGTAGCTCATCACGCCCTCCCACACGACCACGACCGGCACCGCGCGGTCGAAGCCCGCGGCCGTGAGATTGCGCGTCAGGTCCGCCTCGAAATCGGTCGTGAAGTCGGCCGCGACCATGTGGACGAACGGCGGTATCGCGATGCCGGCGGCCGTCAGGATCGCGACCTTGCGCTCGAGCTGCGCCGCGAAGTCCACCTCGAACACCTGCGCCCCCCGCTCGGCGATCTCCGCGAGGCGGAGCGTCCGGCAATCGAAGCCGACGCCGAGATTGATGATCTGCGCGAGTCCCGCCGCCAGCGCGGCGCGCACCGCATCGTCGATGAAGCGCGTGCGAAGACGAATCTGATCCCGAAACATGGGAGCCGAGAGAAACAGCTGCACCGCCTCGTCAGCGGCCTCGCCCCCCGCGAAGAGGTGCGCGTAGGGGTCCTCGAAAAGACGCTGGTCGGGGGGAAGCTGAGTCTCCCACGAGCGCACGCGCGCGATCGCGGCGGCCGTATCGGTGATCTCGACGCTCATCCCCGTCGCACCGGTCAGCGCATCAGCTCGTACGGCCCGCCCTTCGCGAGCGCGGCCTGATACGCGGGACGCGCGTGGATGCGTTGCAGGAAGGCCGCGAGCTTCGGACGACCCGACGCGCCGAGCCCCGCTCGCGCGTCCGCCGCTTCGATCGGAAAGCTCATCTGGACGTCGGCGGCGGTCATCTCGTTGCCGGCGAACCACGTCGACTTCGCGAGCTCGCCCTCGAGATAGTCGAAGTGCAGCTTGATCTGCGGCTCGACGAACGTGCCCTTCACCTTGCGCGCGATCCCGCGCGCGATCGGTTTCACGAAAAACGGCATCGGCGCCGTCTCGACCCGGTCGAAGACGAGCTTCATGAGGAGCGGCGGCATCGCCGAGCCTTCGGCGTAGTGCAGCCAATAGGTGTAGCGCAGACGCTCGGGGGTCCCGGGCAGCGGAATCAGCCGCCCGTGGCCGTAGCGATCGACCAGGTATTCGACGATCGCTCCCGACTCGGCGACCGTGACGCCGTCGTCGGTGATGACCGGCGACTTCCCGAGCGGGTGTACCGCGCGGAGCTCGGGCGGTGCCAGCATCGTCTCCGGGTTGCGGGCGTAGCGCTTCACTTCGTAGGGCACGCCGAGCTCTTCCAGCAGCCAGAGCACGCGCTGCGACCGTGAATTCTCGAGATGATGGACGACGATCATCCGCCCCCGCTTACACAACCGCCGACGCGAACGCCACGGGGGTTGGCGCGCCAGCCCCCGCGGGAGGCAGTCGAAATCAACGAATCACCGCCGGCTCGCCGAGGCCCTGCTCGCGGCACATCGTGCGATAGAACTCGTACACCAGCCCGGCGTCGATGACCGACTCCACGTTGCCGTCGGCGTCGAGATTGAGATTGGCGCCGTAGATCGCGAACCAGACGTCGGTCACCTGGGTCTCGCTCGCGGGGACGCTGAGCGTGTGGACCGAGCCGGCGGGCTCGAACAGATAGGAGCCCGCCGTGTTGACGTCGGGATACTCGAGATACTTCCAACTGCCGGCGAGCGTGACCGCGAAGACCGGACCCGTGTGCTTGTGGGTCGGAATCGTGACACCGGGCTGGAAGCGCGTGCGCACCACCCACAGGCCCTGATCGAGATCGATCTGCAGCAACTGCAGGCGCACGCCGGCGCCGAAATCGACGAACGGGAGATCGGACTCGCCGCGGTGAATGGCGCGACGGGCTTCGGCTGCGACGGCGGGCATCATGCGTGCGTCCTCCGGGGGCGGACTCTGTCCCGGCTGCCGTCGCGATTCAACTCGACCGCGCCCGGAAAGCGCGTTTACACGGTGCCCGTCCACGGCTACTGTCCCGCCGTGTCCGAGACCTTTCACGCGACGACGATCTTGGCCGTCCGCACCGGCGGGAAGCTCGTGATCTCCGGCGACGGCCAGGTGTCGCTCGGACAGACCGTCATGAAGCACCACGCCCGCAAGGTGCGACGCCTCTACCAGGGACGCGTGCTCGCGGGCTTCGCCGGCGCCACCGCCGACGCCTTCACCCTCTTCGAGAAATTCGAGCAGAAGCTCGAGGCCGTGAACGGCAACTTGCGGCGCGCCGCCGTCGAGCTCGCGAAGGATTGGCGCACCGACCGCATGCTGCGGCGGCTCGAGGCGCTGCTCGTCGTCGCCGACGCCGAGTCGACGCTCCTGATCTCGGGAAGCGGCGACGTGGTCGAGCCCGACGACGGGATCATTGCGATCGGCTCGGGCGGCAACTACGCGCTCGCCGCCGCCAAGGCCCTCGCCGCCCACACCGCGCTCGACGCGCGCGCCATCGCCGAGGCCGCCATGCGGATCGCAGCCGCGATCTGCGTCTACACCAACGACCATCTCGTGTTCGAGGAGCTGCCGGCGTGATCATCCACCAACCCCGATCAGCCGAGCCGCCGCCGCACACGATGACGCCGCGCGAGATCGTCTCCGAGCTCGACCGCTACATCGTGGGCCAGCGCGCCGCCAAGCGCGCGGTGGCGATCGCGCTGCGCAATCGCTGGCGCCGCCAGCAGGTGCCCGACGACCTCCGCGACGAGATCGCGCCGAAGAACATCATCATGATCGGGCCGACGGGCGTCGGGAAGACGGAGATCTCGCGCCGCCTCGCGAAGCTCGCCAACGCACCGTTCCTCAAGGTCGAGGCCTCGAAGTTCACGGAGGTCGGCTACGTCGGCCGCGACGTCGAGTCGATCATCCGCGACTTGGTCGACCTGGCGATCGGCATGGTGAAGGCCGAGGAGAAGGACAAAGTCGTGCGGCGTGCGCGCGAGGTCGCCGAAGAGCGGCTGCTCGACCTGTTGCTGCCGTCCGGTCCGACGCCGGCCGCGGGATCCGACGCGGGCACGGCGACCACGAGCGCCAACAGCCGGGAAACGTTCCGTCGCTGGCTCCACGAGGGGAAGCTCGACGATCGCATGGTCGAGCTCGAGGTAACCAAGAGCGCGTCGCCGATGGTGGAGATCCTGACGCCGCAGGGCCTCGAGGAGATGGAGCTCAACGTGAAAGAGCTCTTCTCGAACATCTTGCCCAAGAAAACCAAGAAGACCCGCGTCGCCGTCCCCGAAGCGCTCGAGGTGTTGACCGCCGAGGAGGCGAACCGCCTCGTCGACATGGAGTTCGTGACGCGCGAGGCGGTCCGGCGGGTCGAGCAATCGGGCATCGTCTTCCTGGACGAGATCGACAAGATCGCCGGGCGCGAAGGCGTCCACGGTCCCGACGTGTCGCGCCAGGGCGTGCAGCGCGACCTCCTGCCGATCGTCGAAGGCTCCACCGTCAACACCAAGCACGGCATGGTGCGGACCGATCACATCCTGTTCGTCGCGTCGGGCGCGTTTCACATGTCGAAACCCTCGGACTTGATCCCGGAGTTCCAGGGCCGCTTTCCGATCCGCGTCGAGCTGGATCCGCTCACCCGCGCCGACTTCGTCCGCATCCTCACCGAGCCGAAGAACGCGCTGATCAAGCAGTACGTGGCGCTGATGGCGACCGAGAACGTGCGGCTGCAGGTCGCCGACGAGGCGATCGACGAGATCGCGCGCATCGCCGCCGCCGTCAACGAGCGCACCGAGAACATCGGCGCCCGCCGTCTCCACACGGTGCTCGAGAAGCTGCTCGAAGAGCTCTCGTTCGACGCGCCGGAGCTCGGGAGCCGCGAGGTGACGATCGACGCCGCCCACGTGCGCGCCAAGCTCGAAGCGATCCTCGGCGACGAGGACCTCTCGCGCTACATCCTCTGACCGCCGCGGACCGGGCGCTCGCCGTCGCCGTTCGCGCCCGCGCCGCGTCCGGAACCGGCGGTCGTCCTCGTATTCCGATCCGACGCATGATCGTGGCGACCGCCGAGCCGTGTGATAAGGAGCCTCCGCCATGAAGGACAACATCGCGAAGGCCGAGGTGCTGCTCGAGGCGCTGCCCTACCTCCGTCGCTTCTTCGGCAAGACCATCGTCATCAAGTACGGCGGGCACGCCATGGCCAACGACGAGCTCAAGGAGTCCTTCGCGCAGGACGTCGTCCTCCTCAAGTACGTGGGCATGAACCCGGTGATCGTCCATGGCGGCGGGCCGCAGATCAACTCGATGCTGCAGGCGCTCGGCGTCGAGTCGAAGTTCGTGCGCGGCATGCGGGTCACCGACGAGCGCACCATGGACGTGGTCGAGATGGTGCTCGTCGGCGCCATCAACAAGGAGATCGTCGGCCTGATGAACCGCCACGGCGGTCGCGCCGTGGGGCTCTCCGGCAAGGACGGCGAGCTCCTGGTCGCAAAGAAGATGCAGGTCGACAACCAGGATATCGGGCTCGTCGGAGAGGTCGTCGGCGTGAACCCGCGCGTGATCGAGTCGCTCGACGCCGCGGACTTCATTCCGGTGATCGCACCGGTCGGCGTCGGCATGGACGGCAACACCTACAACATCAATGCCGATCTGGTCGCCGGGAAAATCGCACAGGCGCTCCAGGCCGAAAAACTCATCCTGCTGACCGACGTCGCCGGCATCAAGGACAAGGACGGCCACCTCGTCTCGACCATGGCGAGCGCGGAAGCGACGCAGATGATCGCGAGCGGCGTCATCAGCGCCGGCATGATCCCGAAGGTCGAGTGCTGCATCGACGCGCTCGCCGGCGGCGTCGCCAAGACCCACGTCATCGACGGCCGCGTGAAGCACGCCGTGCTGCTCGAGATCTTCACCACCGAGGGCGTGGGCACCGAGGTGGTGCGGAGCGCGTCGGCGAAGCGCCGCCCCGTCGGCCGCATCCGCAAGGCCTGAGCACCACCCGCCCCGTGCCGCGCGCTCGCGGCAGTCCCGCGCTCAGGTGCGAAGCGGCTCCCCCTGCCGCGGCCCCCAGCATGGATCTGGGAGCCGAGATGCGCGATGGGTAGTCCGCCGTGGACTTCCTCGTCTTCTTGCTGAGCGGGAGCGCGATCGTCGTCGCGGGAACGCGGCTCGCGCGCGACGGTGACGTCATCGCCGCCGGCACCGATCTCGGTGGTCTCTGGGTCGGTGCCATCCTCGTCGCCAGCGCGACGTCGTTGCCCGAGCTCACGACCGACGTGAGCGCGGTCCGGCAAGGCGCGCCGAGCCTCGCGATCGGTGACCTCTTCGGATCGAACATGGCGAACATGGCCATACTCGCCGTGCTCGATCTGCTCACTCGACGAACGCGCATCCTCACGCGCGTGGCGCTCAATCAGCTCGCGGTGGGTGCGTTGGCGGTCGGCTTGTCGGCGATTGCCGCGCTCGGCTTGCTCGTCGGCGGTCCCACCGTCGCGGGCATGGGCTGGGCCACCGTCGGCCTCGCCGTGGCGTACGTCGGCGGCATGCGCTTCCTCCATCGCAACCGGTCCGAGCCGCCGTTTCGCCGGCCGGAGGAGGTCGAGGCCGTGCGCCCTCGTCGGGCCGAGGTCCGCCGTGCCGGGATCCGCTTCGCGCTCGCCGCGCTAGCGGTGCTCCTCGCCGCTCCGTTCCTCGCGAGCTCGACCGTAGCGATCGCCGATCGGCTCGGAATCTCTCAGGGCTTCGCCGGCGTCGTCTTGCTCGCCATCACGACTTCGCTCCCCGAAGCGATCGTCGCGGCCACCAGCATTCGCACGGGGTCCTACGATCTCGCCGTCGGCAACCTCTTGGGCAGCAACTGCTTCAACATGGCAGCGATCGTCGCGCTCGACGTCGCCGACGGCACGCGCTCGGTGCTCGCGGACGCGACCCCCGAGCTCGTCGTGGCCGCGCTCTTCGGCATCATGTTGACCGCGCTCGCCATGCTCGGCGTCCTAGACCGCTCCGAGCGGACGCGGCGCGGTATCGATCTCGGACCGGTCGCAATGATGCTGATGTACGCCCTCGGCATCGCCCTCACCTACCGTGGCCATGGATGACTGACGCCTCCGAGGTACCGGCGGGTCTCTCGAGCGCGTCCGCCGCTGCCGGGCTCGCCGAGCACGGCCCCAATACCGTCCCCGAGCAAGCACCGGAGACGATCGCGCATCGCCTGCTCCGGCAGTTCCAGAGTCCCCTCATCTACATCCTCCTCTGCGCGCTCGCCGTAGACGGCGTCGTCTGGCTCGTCGGCGAGACCCGCGAGACGCCGGTCGAGAGCATCGCCATCGCCGTCATCTTGGCCCTGAACGCGGCCCTCGGGGTGATCCAAGAATGGAGAGCAGAGGCCGCGCTCGCCCGCCTCCGCGAGCTCGCCGGACCACGCATATGGACGGTTCGCGACGGCCGGCTCACCCGCATCGAGACCGCCGGGATCGTTCCGGGCGACGTCGTGCGCGTCGAGGTCGGCGACCGCATCCCCGCCGATGCGGAGGTCGCCAGCGCCGAGAACCTCGCAGTCGACGAGTCGATCATGACCGGTGAGTCGCTGCCGATGGATCGCGTGACGGGCGAGACCGTCCTCGCCGGCACGCTGGCCGTGCGCGGCAAGGCCTACCTCCGCGTGACGGCGACCGGCGCCGACAGCGGCATGGGACGGCTCGCCGGCATGGTGGCGGGGATGCGCGCCGAGCCCACGCCGCTCGAGCGACGCTTGACCGCGTTCGGCGGACGCGTCGCTCGTTACGTCCTTGCGGTCGCGGCCCTCATCGTGGCCGCGGGTCTCGCCACGGAGGGGGTGGCCAGCGCCGGCCAGGTCCTCGTCTTCGCGGTCGCGCTCGCCGTCGCGGCCGTACCCGAAGGCTTGCCGGCCGTCCTCACCGTGACGCTCGCCCTCGGCGTCGAGCGCATGGCCCGTCGCAAGGCGGTCGTGCGCCGGCTCTCGGCCGTCGAGGCGCTCGGCTCGGTGACGGTGATCGCCACCGACAAGACGGGGACCATCACGATGAATCGGATGGAGGTCCACGACCTCGATGCGGTCGACCGCGACGGTGCGCTCGACGCCATGGTGCTGGCCAACGAAGCCGAGCTCGACAGCGCGGCCGGGGATCCCCTCGACGTCGGACTGCTGTCGTTCGCGAGCCGTACCGGTCACGCGTGCCGCGCCACGCGCGGTGAGTTTCGGCGGACGTCCGCCCGCCCCTTCGACTCGACCGCGAAGTTCGCGCGCGTGACGGGGGAGTGGCGCGGCGGCCTCACGAGCTTCGTCAAAGGCGCCCCGGAAGTGCTCCTCGAGCGCTGCACCCTCGGCGCACCCGAGCGCGCCGCGTGGCGGCGACGCATCGAGGCCCACGCGGCGGACGGCTACCGACTGCTCGCGCTCGCGCGTGGCACCGGCGAATGCGAGACCGAGCTGGTCTGGCTCGGCGTCGTGTTGTTGTGGGATCCCCCGCGCCCCGAGGTCGCGCAGGCCGTCGCCGACGCGCAGGCGGCGGGCGTCCGCGTGCTCATGATCACCGGCGACCATCCGGCCACCGCGCGCGCCATCGCCGGTCGCGTCGGCATCGACGCCGCCGTGGTGCGCACGGGCGCCGACATCGACCAGATGGACGCGGAAGCGTTGCGCGCCGCTACCCGCGACACCGGCGTGTTCGCGCGCGTGACCCCGACCCACAAGCTTCGCATCGTCGAGGCCCTGCTGGCGGATGCGGAGGTGGTCGCGATGACGGGCGACGGCGTCAACGACGCCCCCGCGCTCAAGCGCGCCGACGTCGGCATCGCCATGGGCCGGCGCGGCAGCGACGTCAGTCGCGAGGTGGCCGATCTCGTGCTCCTCGACGACAACTTCGCGACCATCGTCGCCGCCGTCGAAGAGGGACGCGGCATCTACGCCAACGTGCGAAAGTTCGTCCGCTTCCTCTTCTCCACGAACCTATCGGAGCTCTTGCTCGTGACCCTCGGTGCCGCGACCGCGTTCGCGCTCGATCTGCGGAGCGCCGACGGAAGCCTTCTGCTCCCGCTCACCGCCGCCCAGCTCTTGTGGATCAACCTCGCGACCGACGGTGCCCCGGCACTCGCGCTCGGCTTGGACCGCAACCCGGACGTCATGGGTCAACCGCCGCGGAGTCGCGCCGCGCCCCTCCTCGACCGCGCCTCGGTGCGATTCATCCTCGTGACTGGCGGCAGCCAAGCTCTGCTGGCGCTGGCGCTCCTCGGCGTCACGCCCGCGCTGCTCGGCGCGTCGCTCGACGAGGCGCGAACCGCAGCATTCCTCTTTTTCGCCTTCGGTCAGCTGGTCTTCACCTATCCGGCGCGACGCACGAGCGTCGTGGCGGCGCCAAACCGCACCTTGCATGCCGTCGTCGCCGGCACCGCCGCGCTCGAGGGCGTTGCGCTCACCTTCCCCGGCCTCCGCCACGCCTTCCACGTGGTGCTTCCGTCCCCTGCGGTAACGACGCTCGTCGTCGCCGCCATCGCGTTGGCTTGGAGCATCGGCACGTGGACGGCGTTGCGGATCTGGCCGCCGCACTCGACCGCGCCGCGCCTGCGGTGATCGATCGGCCGGTGCGGGCTCAGGGCGCGCCGACCGCCGGCGTCTCCACGCCCGGCGCCGCGGCGCGCGGCTTGCGCAGCGCCCGCTCCTCGGCCCGTTCGACCGCCGACCGTGCCGCAGCCGTGACCGTGAAGAGCTCGAGCGCATGCAGCTCGTCGACGTGAACCGGCACCGTCGCCGGATCGACGGACGCCGCCGACCCGGCGTGCAGCGCGCGGCGATGCGCCTCCTGGTAGCGGAGATACATGCGCACCAGCCGGTAGTGCTTGGCCAGGATCTCCCAGGCGTAGCGACCGTAGAACGCCGCGACCGACTCGTGCCGCCGGCCGGAGCGGCGATCGCGGCGATACTTCCGGCGGAAGAGCCCGCCGTCGAGGGGATGCACGTTCTCGATCGTCGCGGTCGCGTGGAACGACAGCATCATCCACTTGATCTTGTTCGGGCTGAATCCCCACCCCGAGGCCCGGCGCATCACCGTCTCGACGTGCTCGGGCGTGTAGTAGGCGTCCCAGGCCCGACGGTAGATTCCCACCCACTCGTCCTTCGACATGCGCGCGTGCGGGGCCGTCACGTGGACGGAGTCGTACGCATTGAGATCGGCCTCGAGCGGTACCCCGCGCGCGACCATCTCCTTGTGGTCCTGCGACCCCGGGAGCGGCGTGAGGATGAAGAACTCCAGGATGTCGACCGGCAGCTCGCGCTGGATGATGCGGATGTCCCGCAGGATGCTGGCCGGCGTGTCGCTCGGGAATCCCAGGATGTAGCCGGCCAAGGTGAGCGCGCCGACGCCGTGCCACGCCTGCAGCAGGGCGCGGTACTCGGTGATGTCGTTCTGGCGCTTGCCCGAGCCCTCGAGCGCCTCGGGATTGATGTTCTCGAGCCCGATGAAGACGCGGTCGACGCCGGCGCGACCCGACTTCTCGATGAAGCGCGGGATCTTGTGGCAGCGCGTGTCGACCTGGATCGTCAGCGAGAACGCGAGGCCCTCCTCCTCGCGAAGCGCGATCATGCGGTCGAGCAGCGCCTCCCAGGATCGGTTGCGGGCGAAGTTGTCGTCGGTCACGAAGAACTTGTCGACACCTTGGGCGAGGTTCGCCCGGATGATGCGCTCGATGTCGTCGGCGCTGCGGTGGCGGGACGTCCGCCCCTGCACGTTGATGATGGTGCAGAAGCTGCAGACGAACGGGCACCCGCGTCCCGCGTCGAAGCTGGTGCGCGCTCCCGACATCCGCCGGACCTGCGCGACCGGGAGGAACGGCACCGGCTGTCCTTCCAGATCCGGCAGGTCCTTCATGAAGTCGTAGAGCAGCTGCAACCGGCCGTGGAACGCGTCCCCGAGGAGCGCGTCCATGCGCCCTTCGAGCTCGCCGGCATAGAGGGAGATGCCCCGCGCCATGGCGTGCGTGAGATCGTCGGGCAAGGTCGGCAGCATCGCCACGCAGCCGCTCACGTGGAAGCCGCCGATCACGACCGGGATGCCGTACCCCCGAAAGCGCGCCGCGAGATCGACCGCGCGCGGAAATTGGTTCGTCTGCACACCGATGAGCAGCACGACGGCGCGCTCGCCCGCGCGCGCGATCGCGGCCGACACCCGCTCCGGCTTGATGCGGGTGTTGGTTTCGTCGAAGGCCGTCATCAGGATCCGCACGTCCGGACCGAGCGCCTTCCGCTCGGCGCTGTCGGCGACGAGACTGGACATCGCCGCCATCGTGTTGGAGGGCACGCTCGAGCGGCCCCACTGGATCACGTAGCCGTCGTCGTCGTAATGCGACGGCTTGATGAGGATCACCCGCAACGTCGTCACAGTCTCCATCCATCCCTCCTCGGTCTCGCTGCTGCGCTCGAAGAGAGTGGCAGCCTGCGACGCGCGAGCCCCTGCATTAGGGAACCTCTGCACAGGTGGCTCCCGGCTACGAAGCGCGATCCATCCCCGATCGACGGCGGCGCGACGCCCTTAGCGTATCGTTCAGATACGCGGTCGGGCTTCGCGCCTTGCGCTCGGGGCGGCTCGCACTTCTCGCTCGGAACCCATCTGTGCAGAGGTTCCCTAGCAGCTGAAGGTACGCACCGCTACCCGAAGATCGGGCCCGCCTCGTCGAAGCGGAGATCGCTGTCGGCATCGGCAAGCGTGACGAAGAGGCCCTGCGGTTGCCACGAGAGGTTCGCGAGCACCGGCACCGGCGACCCGACCTCGAAAAACCACTCGCGCTTCAGGATCGCGTCGAAGGCGGCGACCGAGCTCGCGGTCGCGATGCCGTCGAAGCCGCCGAGGCGCGCGAGCCGCTTCACCGCCCGCACGATGGCCGCAAAGGCGTCCGCTCGCTCGGGAGCGGTGCGGTAGTCGACGAGCGACAGCACCGAGAGGCCGCGCCGCGTCGCCGCGCGCACGACGAAGAAGCAGCTCGGGTCACCGTCGAGGAGATAGGTCACGTAGGTGTCGCCGGCGCCGAAGAAGCGCCACGCGAGAAACGCCGGTGAGCGGTCGAGCTCGAGTCGGCCGTCGGGCCACGGTCGTTGCACGACCCGCGCGGTGTCGGCCGCCGTCGCCTTCGTGAACCGTGCGCCGCCGGCCGCGAGAGTCGCGGGCGCGACCACCGGCCGGAGCCGAGCCCGCCGCCCGAGCGCGGCGGCCGCGAGCCCGACCACGCCGCGCACGCCGCGCACCCACAGGAACTTTCGCATCGTGCCGACCGTGCGAATGCCGATCGCGGCGAACACCTTCTCGGCGGCCTCGCTGATCGTGACACAGAAGAACGGGCTGTACGCGCGCACGATCCTGAACGCGAGCGCGCCGCCGGCGCGGGTGTTGCGTGCGGCCTCCTTCACGAAGAGGTCGACGCCCATGAAGCCGCGCGCGCGCGTGCCGTCGTGGTGGAACTCGATCGGCTGCAAGACGACCTGCCCGAGAATCGTCCCGTCGTCGTCCGCGACGATCGCGACGTCGGGGGCGTCCTTCGCGGCGAGCAGCGGGTTGTCGAGGATCTGGAACCGGAAGCGCGCGGGCACGGACACGCGCGTCGGGAAGATCTCCTCGTTGAAGCGGTAGAACGCCTCGTAACGCTCCGGCCGGAGCGCCTCCAATTTCATGCCGCCAGCGTGCGACCGTCGATCGCGCGGACGAGGTTCAGCGTGACCTCGCGACGCGGGTACTGGCCCTGCACGAAGTAGCGGTGCAGGAGCGCCGTCGAGAGCAGCAGGATGAAGGCCTGGTTCTCGCGCTGGCTGATGCCGCCGGGCGGCGCGTTCCGCACCTTTTTCAAGAACTGCTGACAGAAGGCGGCGTTCAGGAACGGCAGCTTCGCGAGCTCGTGCTCGGAGAAGAGGGCCTCCGTGTAATCGGCGTCGCGCGAGCCGAGAAAGGCGCTCAGGTCCGGGGCGCGATAGGGCTGCTTCGGCTTCTTCAGGATGCTCGGCGGGAGCGTGTCCGGAAAGGCCTGCTTCAGGATCCACTTCTCGTCCATGCTCGGCCCGAGCTTCAGCTCCTGCGGCAAGCGTGCCGCCCATTCGACGACGCGGAAGTCGAGGAAGGGGCAGCGTCCCTCCACGCTGTGGGCCATGCTCATCCGATCGCCCTGGGTCGAGAGCAGATAGCCGGGAAGCAGCGTCTTCCACTCGAGCCACTGCGCCCGCTCGACCAGGCCGAGGCGGCCGAAGACCGGATCGTTGTCGGCGACGTACCGCTTCAGGTCCGCGAGGCCGTCGCGGCTCTGCTTCAGCAGGCGCAGCCCGAACAGGGAGTTGTGGAAACGCAGCTCGTGCGAGAACAAGCCGGGCGTCTTCTCGTGCGCGAACTGGCCGAAGACCGAGGCCAGCGCCTTGATGTTCGCGTCGTTGAAGTGCGGCAAGTAGGGATACAGCCGCCGGAGCTTGTCGGCGTCGCGCTCGGGGTCGAAGCCGCGGCGGAGGAGCGCCTCTTTGAAGATGTCGTAGCCGAGAAAGCTCTCGTCCGACCCTTCGCCCGTGAGCACCACCTTGATGCCCTTCTCGTGCACGAGCTTCGAGAGCAGGAACATCGGCACGAAGGCGGTCCGGAAGACCGGCACCTCGCCGTGCCACATCGCCTCGGGGAAGCTCCGCGCGATGTCGCCGTGGCGCACCGGCAGCGCGGTGTGGATCGTCCCGAGATAGCGCGCAAGCTCGAGCTGATCGGCCGACTCGTCGAACTCCTTGTCGTCGAACGTGATCGAGAACGAGTGGACCTGGCTCAAACCGTTGGCGAGGGCGAGCTGCGTCGTGATCGCCGAGTCGAGCCCGCCCGAGAGATAGGTCGCGACCTCGACGTCGCTCCGGAGGCGCAGGCGAACCGCGTCGGAGAGGATCCCGCGCGTGCGCTCGATCGCCTCGTCGGTCGATCCTTCGAAGCGGCCTTCCGCCGGCCAATCGAGTGTCGTGTAGGGCGCGAGCGTCCGCGCGGTGCCGCGCTGCTTCAGGTACCAGCCGTTCGGGATCTGGTGGATGCCGACGAAGCCGCTCTGGTGCGGCAGCGGGGTCCAGACGGTGAAGATCGAGGCCAGCTGCGCCTCGTCGAGCTCGAAGCGCGCGCCCGGGAAGGCCAGGAAGCTCTTCATCTCGGAGGCGAAGACGAGCGTGTCACCGACCTCGGTGTAGAAGAGCGGGCGCTTGCCGTAGCGGTCGCGCGCGAGCACGAGCTCCTCGCGCTCACGGTCGTAGATGGCGCAGGCATAGGCCGCGTTCAGGCGCGGCAGCGCATCGGTGCCCCACTGCATGTAGGCGTGGAGCAGCACCTCCGTGTCGGACGTCGACTGGAAGCGGTGGCCGAGCGCCTCCAGCTCGGTGCGGAGCTCTTTGTAGTTGTAGAGCTCGCCGTTGTACGCGATCCAGAACCGCTTGGTCTGGTCGGGAATCGGCTGCTGGCCGGTCGAGAGGTCGATGATCGAGAGCCGCGCCGTCCCGAAGCCGGTGCGGGCGTCGTGGTAGTAGCCGGCCTCGTCGGGCCCGCGGTGGTACATGAGCGCGAGCATCGACTCGAGCACGCGCGGCGCCGCCGCCGGGTCGAGCCCGCACGCGCCGTCAGGCGTCCGATGGAAGTAGCCGACGATGCCGCACATGGAGGTTCGCTAGCCCGGATTCTTCATGAAT
This sequence comes from uncultured delta proteobacterium, assembly GCA_963774015.1. GTDB lineage: Bacteria > Desulfobacterota > Binatia > UTPRO1 > UTPRO1 > UTPRO1. Next base: position 45,600 of record CAVZDH010000007.1, on the reverse strand, counting down.
CGTCGTCGCGAAAGCGACGAGCGTGCGTCAGATCGGGCCGCGCGGAGACCCGAACGACGCAGGCATAGTTCGCCACTACGTCGAGGAGTGAGGGGCGAGCCCGGCCCGAGATGACGTGCGATCGGCGCTTGCAGGAGACGATTCATGAATAATCCGGACTAGCTCACGTAGAACGCGTGGTGCTCGACGGAACGATCGATGAAAAAACCGAACTTGGTGAGGACGTTGCCGTAGCCGATCTCGACGAAGCGCCGGGCGCCCTTGGCGAGGAGGGCCCGGATGCCCTGCTCCCACAGTACCGGGTGATCGAGGTGACGGGATAGCTGCTGATCGAGCGCGGGCCGCTCGGTCGGAAGCCAGCCGCCGGTCACGTTGTCGACCACCGGCACCGTCGTCGGCGCGAGGTCGACCCCGGCGAGATAGGTCGCGAAGCCCGCGTGAGCGGCCGCCAACATCGGGGTGTGCCAGGCTCCACTCACCGGGACGCGGGCGACTTTCCGCGGCTTCAGCTCGGCGAGCGCGGTCTCCGCGTGCGCGATCGCCTCGCCCGAGCCCGCCAGCGTGTACTGGCCGACGCAGTTGTAGTTGCTGACCCAGATGCGATGGCTCTTGGCGCGGAGACCGTCGCAGAGATTCTCCAGCACCTCGGCCTTGAGGCCGATCACGGCGAGCATGGCGCCGGGGATGTCGACGAAGCAGTCGTCCATGAGCGCCGAGCGCACGGCGACGATCTCGACGAGCCGCTCGAACGTCACCGCGCCGGCGGCGTAGAGGGCGGTCCACTGCCCGACGCTGTAGCCCGAGACGAAGTCGGCGCGCGCGCCGGTCTCGGCGTGGAAGACGTCGAGCGAGAGCGAGCTCACGAGCAGCGTGAGCAGGGCCGTCACCCGGTTCTGGTTGAGATACGCGCGGTTTCCGGCGGCGATCTCGTCGAGCGGCGCGCTCCGAAGCGCCTCCGACACGAGCGCGTAGCGCGGCGCGAAGTCGGGAAGCGCGCGCACCCCGTCGAGCATCTTCACGTCGTGCGCGCCCTGCCCGGGAAACAGCAGAGCGAGCGGCTCGCCCGCGGCCGTCACCACCGACGACGTCCCGTGCCTAGACTTCGTTCCAGTCGAGGCCGATCGCCCGCGCCTGGCGCTCGACGCGCGAGAAGTCGGGGATGTCCTGCACCTTGTGGATGGCCTCCGCGCGCGACATCAAGCCCGTCCGTACCTGCTCGGCGATCTCGTTCACGTACGGGTTGTAGTGGTGCTGCTTGTAGTGGACGGCGATCCCGAGGTCGTTGAGCAGACAGTTGGTCGAGTTGCTGCCGGTGTCGGCGGTCTTCCGCCACCCGAGCGTCGCGATCTCCTCGATGATCTGGTCCTCGGAGACGCCGAACGCGAGCATCGGGTTGACGATGTTGATCTTGCGCAGCGGGCTCCGCGCGACGAGCGCGTCGCTCATGCCGAAGTAGCCCTCGGCTTCGGGCCCGAAATGCTTCAGGTAGCGCTTGATCGCCTCCGACCGAAAGCGCGCCTGGACGTCGAGGTCCATCTGCATGATCACCGAGTCCTTCGGCACCTGCCCCCCGATGTAGCCGCCGGCGATGATCGGCACCGACTTCTCGAGCGCGAGCTTCACCATGTGGTTGTTGATGAGGTTGATGCACGAGTTGCACATGCTGCTGGCGCGCGTGAGCGCGGCCTTGGTGTGCACCGGCGTGGTCGCGCTGGTCTTGTAGAGGTTGTTCATGAAGACGGGCGCGGGGGTGAAGAGCAGGAAGTCGATGCCGAGCGACGACGTCACGGCGCGGAGGTTCTTCTGCGCCTGCTCGGCGATGAAGCCGTTGTCGATGGTGACGGCGAGACATTTGAGGCCGTACGTCCGGGTCAGCGTCATCAAGGTGTACGACGAGTCCTTGCCGCCGCTGAACGCCACGATCACGTCGTACTCGGCTTTGCCGCGATGGGCGTCGAAGACCGCTTCGAGCCTCTGGCGGAGCTCGCCGCGGATCTTCTCGAACTCGGGCGCCGGGGGGGCCTCCTGGCACATGCTGCAGAGACCGTCGGCGTCGAAGCTGACGCCCGGGAACGTCGACGGCAGCACGCAGCGCGTGCAGAGCCGGATCTCCGCCGTCGCCGTCACGGCTCGACCTTGGTCTCGACGAACGAACGGATCTTCGCGAACGAGCTCAGCGAGTCGGAGAGCACTTCCTCGTCGCTGATCTTGATGGCGAAGGTCTTCTCGAGAAAGGCCACGAGCTGCACGAACCCGAACGAGTCGATCAGCCCCGACTCGAAGAGGTTCGCTTCCTCGCTCACTGCGGAGGGGTCGTCGCCGAATTCGATCAAGAGGGTTTCAGCCAGATATTGCCGGATCTTGTCGTCCATGTGCGGGTCCCATCGGCTCCAAAAAACATGCCATGGAGCCCCCTCGCATGGGCTTCGCGAACGCCCGGCCCGGCCACGCCGCGGAGCGGGAATCGCGGGAGATGCGTCCCCGTTGACGGGCTCGAAAGAACGGTCGCGGTCGTCGCTGCGTAGGGGTCCATAGCGGGCATCATCGTCCGACCGGAAATCGCGGATCGTGCAAAGAGGCGCGGCTCGCAGGGAGCATCGCAGGTCTGCACGAAAAACGGAGGGGAGGCCGGAGCGACTGCCCGATGGGTACTAGGGCGCCCCCGTGCCGTCAAGAACGAATGCGGCGGGGCTTCCCGTCTTCGCTGCCGAGCACGACCCGGCGAAAGACCGCGTGCTCGTACGCGAGGCCGTCCGCGAGCGGCTTCCCCGCGGTGGCGCGCACGATCTCGGTCTGGAGCAGCAGACCACGACGCGGGAGCGCGGCGAGCTCGCGGGCGACGGCCTCGGCGCGCGCGAGCGCGCTCCCGTCGTCGACGACCTCGGCGAGCATGCCGAGCCGCAACGCCTCGTCCGCACCGACGGCACGCGCCGTGAGCGCCAGCGTCCGCGCGACGCCGTCCCCGACCGCCGCCCGGAGCGCCGCGAAGCCGCCGGCGGCGCCGAACTTGACCTCCGGCATCGCGAAGGTCGCGCTCCGCCCCGCGATCCGGACGTCGCAGGCGAGGAGGAGCGCGAGCCCGCCGCCGAGGGCCCGGCCTTCGACCGCAGCCACGAGCGGCTTCGGAAAGGCGGCGAGCGCATCGAAGAGGACGGTCGTGGAGTCGACGATCTCGCGCCGATTGGCGGCGTCGCCGCCGAAGCGGCTCACGTCCATACCGGCGCAGAAATCGGGCGCCGCGCCGGTCAGGACGGCACAGGCGAGCCCGTCATCGGCCGCGATCGTCGCCAGCAGCTCGGCGAGGCCGCGGCGCATCGCGAAGCTGAGCGCGTTCCGCTTCGCGCCGCGCGCGAGCGTGACGATCGCGTAGCCGTCGCGGCGCGCGAGCTCGAGCTCGGAGGTGCTCGTCATCGCGCGCACCGTCGCGCAGAAGACGCGGGCTCGTCAATCGCGCGCCTGGCGAGGACCCCGCCCGCCGCGCTAGGGAGGGCCGTGCGCATGCCCGCGACGCGCCGTTGGCTCGCCGCGCTCGCCATGGGCTTCCTCACGGTGGTCCTCGCGTGGGCGATCATCGCGGTCGGGCTCGCGGCGCGCCTGGCCCCGCTCCTCACCCCGTTTTCGCACCCGATGCTCGTGCAGACCTTCGAGGCCGCGATCGCCCCCGACGCCGAGTTCCGTCCGCTCCGCATCACCGTGAGCGCGCTCGCAGACGACGACGACGCGATCCGCGCCACGGACGGGAGCTTCGTGCTCGAGCGCTCGCTCCGAACGATGACGCGCGGCCCGACGGCGCCGCTCGACTTCACGATGAGCGAGCCGCCGACCGTCGCGGCCGTGCTCGAATGGCTCGGCGACTTCGGCGTCGACGCCCGCGCCGACCCGGCGCACGCGGCGGCGCGCGAGGCCCTCGCCGTGGTGGCAGCCGCCGCCCGCGCCCGCACGGCGGCGGCGCTGCACGCCGCGCCGGCCGCCGTCGACCCGACACTCCGCGCCGACGAGGCCGTGCGCATCGCGCCGCGAGCGCCTGCATGGGTCGCGCTCGCGCTCGCCGTCGCGCTGATCCTCGCCGGCGCCGTGCCGGTGCTGCTCGGCTTCCTCCGCGCCGCCGGACGCTGCTGACCCCGACGCGCGCGGCGCGCTCAGGACGTGAGAGCGTCGACGGCGCCGGCCGCGCCGAGCAGGTCCACCTCGGCCTCCACGACCTGCTCGACGAGCACGACACCCGCGAGCTCGGCCTCGGTGCGCGCCTGCGCGGCGTCGAGCAGCTCGACGACGCCGCCGCGGCCGAGCCGATACGCGTCCTCGGCCATGCGCCGGAGCGTCGGGAGGCGCTCGACGACGTCGCGATCGAAGGCCGCGAGCGCCGCGCGCCGCTCCGCGAGAACGCGCGTCGCGCGGCCGAGCTCCGCCCCGGCTTCGGCGACCGCGACCCGGCGCGCGGCCGTCGCGGCCTCCGCCTCGGCGAGGCTGCGGTCGATCTTTCCCTGGCCGCGGTCGAAGAGCGGCAGCTCGAGCGCCAGGCCCCCGACGACGGACGTGCTGGCCTGGCGCCGCGTCTCCGCGACGCCGAGGTTCACGACCGGCAGCGGCCAACGCTCGCGACGGGCGACCGCGACCGCGTCGGCCGCCGCCTGCTCGGTGCTGCGCGCGACCGCCAACGATGCCCGCGTCTCCTCCATGACGCGCGGATCCGCGTAGGCGTCGACCGCCGCACCGAGCGGCCGCAGCGCGCCGAGCGGGTGCGGGCGCCAGTCCGGAAAGCCGAGCAGCTTCCCGAGCTCGCCGGCGCGATCGAGCGCCTCGGCGCGCGCATCGGCCGCCTTCTGCTCGATCAGCTCCGCCTCGGTCGCTACCCTGAGACCGTCGTACTCGCGCGCCACGCCTTCCCGTACCCGCCCCGACACGATCCGCCGCAGACGCTCGGCATCCTGGTGCGCGTCCTCGAGCACGTGCTCGCGCGCTTCGGCGGCGAGGAGCCCCACGAAGAGCTTCCGGGCCGCCAGCGCCAGCTCCTCGTAGCGGGCGCGGACCTGCCCCTCCGCAACCTCGATCTGCTTTTCCGCCGCGTCGACGCGCGCCGCGCGCACGCCCGTGATCGGCAAGGGCATGCTGAGCGTCGCCTCGTGTTGCCACACGCCGTTCACGTTGGCGCCGTCGACGAGCGTGCCGCCGTCATAGGCGAGCGTCGGGTTCGGCAGCACGCGCGCGGTGACGAGATCGGCGCGGGCGGCGTCGATCTGGGGACGCTCGGCGGCGAGCCGCGGGCTCTGGTCGCGGAGCACGCGCAGCACGTCGGCGATGGTCACCGCGTCGGGCGGAGACGCCGCGGCCGACGCGGCACCGTGGACGAGCGCCGGGGCGAGCAGGAGCGTCGTGGCAGCGAGGGTGCGGATCAGGACGCGGCGGCGAGCGGCCATTCTTCGTCGAGCTCCTCCGGCGTGTGCAGCTCTGCCGGCGTGATGAAGGTGTAGAGGATCGGCAGCACCAAGAGCGCCACGAACGGCGTCGTCAGCATGCCGCCGACGATCACGACCGCGAACGGTCGTTGGATCTCGCTGCCCGGGCTCGTCGAGAGCGCCATCGGCAGGAGGCCGAGAAGCGCCAGGAGCGAGGCCATCGCGACGGCACGCACGCGCTCGTACGCGCCCGCGAGCACCGCCGACTCGAGCGGCTCGCCGGCACGCCGACGCCGCTCGATCGCGCTCAGCACGAGGAGCCCCATGAGCGACACCTGGCCGAGGAGCGCGATGAAACCGATGGTCGCGCTCACCGACAGCGGAATGCCGGCGGCGGCGACGGCGAGGATACCGCCCGTGAGCGCGAACGGTGCGGCGAGGAGGATCGTGACGGCGCTCCGCCCCGAATTGAGCGCCCCGTAGAGGAGCGCCAGCACGAGGCCGAGCGCCACCGGCACGATCACCCGCAGGCGCGCCATGGCGCGCGCCTGATTCTCGAACTCGCCGCCCCACACGAAGAAGTGCCCGGGCGGCGGCCGCACGGCGGCGGCCACCACGCGTTGCGCTTCGGCGACCGCCGACCCCAGGTCGCGACCTTCGACGTTGAACTTGAGCGCCTGGTAGCGGCTGTTGGCCTCGCGGTTGATCGAGGCCCGACCGCTCGCGATGCGGATCGTCGCGAGGTCGCGGAGCGGCACGTGTCCCTCCCCGCTCGTCGGCACCGAGATGTCGCCGATCTCGTTCACGCCCGCACGCGCCGCGGCCGGGAGGAGCACGCGCAGCGGTACCGGCCGCTCGCCCTCCCACATCGTCGTCACGACCTTGCCGGCGAGCGCGGTCTCGACGACGCTGTTCGCCGTTTCCACCGGGACCCCGCTCCGCGCCAAGGCCTCGCGATCGAGCTCGATCTGGAGCTGCGGCACGGCCGCATCGCGGTACAGCTCGAGGTCGGTGATGCCGGCGACCCCCCGGAGGGCGTTCTGCGCCTGCTCGAGCGTCGTCCGCATCGCGTCGAGATCGGGGCCGAAGATCTTCAGCACGACCTTGCCGCGGACGCCGCTCATCGCCTCCTCGACGTTGTCCTTGATCGGCTGCGAGAAGTTGAAGCGAACGCCGGGAATCTCGGTGAGCGACGCCCGCATCGCCTCGACGAGCCCGTCCTTGTCGACGCCCGCCGGCCAGGCGTCCTTCGTCTTCAAGCGGACGAAGGTCTCGCTCATGTTGACGCCCTCGTCGTCGGTGCCGTCCTCGGGGCGACCCTGCTCGCTCAGCACCCCGATCACCTCGGGGAAGGCCAGCAGCCGGCGGCGCACGTCGCCGAGGACCTCGTATCCCTCCGCAAGCGAGATGCTGGGCGGCATCTCGACGAAGATCACGAGATCGCCCTCGTCGAGCTCGGGCAGGAACTCCGTACCGAGCCGGCTCGCGACCAGCCCGACCAGCGCCAGCACGGCGAGCGACCCGAGGAGAACCGCGCGCCGCCGCACCAGGAACGCCGCGAGCAACCACGCGTGGCCCGCGCGCAGCCGCTCGACGAAGCGCGGCTCGCGCCCCTCGCCGTCGGAGGGCCGCAGGACCAGCGCGCAGAGGGCGGGGACGACCGTCAACGAGAACACCAGCGCCCCGACCAGCGCGAAGGTGTAGGTGAGCGCGAGCGGCCGGAAGATGCGGCCCTCGACGCGCTCGAGCGCGAAGACCGGCACCAGCGCCGCGATCACGATCGTCATCGCGTAGAAGGTCGGGCGGGCGACGTCGAGCGCCGAGTGGATGACCGCGCCGAGCATGTCGCGTCGGCGGCGCGGCTTCTCGGTGTGCAAGCGGTGGACGACGCTCTCGACCAGCACGACCGCGCCGTCGAGCAGGATGCCGAAGTCGACCGCGCCGAGCGAGATCAGGTTGGCCGGCAGCCGGCAGAGCGAGAGCCCGATGAACGCCGTCAGCACGGCGAGCGGAATCACCGCCGCGACGATCAACGACCCGCGCACGCTGCGGAGAAAGAGCCACACGACGCCGACCACGAGCAGGAACCCGACCAGCAGATTGTGGTGCACCGTGTGGAGGGTCTGCTCCACGAGGGTCGTCCGATCGCTGAACGGCACGATCTTCATCCCGGGAGGAAGGATCGACGCGTTGATCTCGTCGACCTTCGGTGCACGGCGTCGAGCACCTCGGTCGGGTTCTCGCCGCGGCGGAGCAAGACGAAGCCCTCGATGGCCTCCCCCTGGTCGTTGATGCCGACGATTCCGCGCCGCGGCACGTACGACTGCAGCACGGTCGCCACGTCGCCGACCGTGACCGGAATGCCGCCGCCGCTGCGCAGCACCACGTTCTTCACGTCGTCCGGCGTCCGCAGGTAGCCGACGCCGCGCACCGCCATCTCCTGCTCGCCGTGCGAGAGGAACCCGCCGCCGACGTTCACGTTCGAGCGCGCCAGCGCGTCGGTCACGTCGGGAAGCGTGAGGCCGTGGGCCACCAGGCGCAGCGGGTCGACCTCGACGTGGAGCTCCTTCAAGAGCCCGCCGAAGTTCACGACGTCCGCCACCCCCGGCACCTGCTCGAGGAGCCGCGCGACGTTCCACTCGAGCTCGGAGCGGAGCGCATACAGGTCGTGGCGGTCGCTCGCGAGCGTGAACTGGTAGATTTCGCCGAGCGGCGTGTCGTCGGGAGCGAGCTCCGGGACGACGCCGGGCGGGAGATCCGCGGTCACGATGCGTTGCGAGACGTGTGTCCGCGACACCAGCGCGTCGAGACCGTCGTCGAACGTGAGGGTCACCAGGGAGAGCCCGAACAGGCTCTCGCTCCGCATGAGCACCATGCCGGGCGTCCCGTTCAGCACGCGCTCGAGCGGCACGGTCACCTGGCGCTCGATCTCCTCGGGCGCGTAGCCCGGCATCTGGGCGATGACCGTCACCTGCGCGTTGGTGACGTCGGGGTAGGCTTCGATGGGGGTCGCGAGGTAGGCGCGTACGCCGACGGCTGCCACCGCGAGCGTCACCAGCACCGCCGCCATGCGACGGTGCACGCAATGCTCGATGAGATGCGCCAACATGCCTAGAGGAGCTGCTCGGCGGTGCGGTCGATCAGCAGCGCGCCCCGCACCACCACGCGGTCGCCCGGCGCCAACCCCGCCGTCACCTGGACGTGATCCCCGTCGGTCCCGGACCCGATCGACACCTCGCGCCGGGCGAACGTCCCCTTCCCCTGCTCGACGTAGACGACCGAGCGCCGGCCGTCCTCGATCAGCACGGCCCCGACCGGCACGCTCACGGCCGCCGCACCGCCGCCGACGATCGCGACCCGCGCGTAGGTGTTGGGGCGGAGCGCCGCCGTCGGCGCGTCGACGGCGACGTAGACCGGGGCGCGGCGGAGGCCCTGCTCGAGCGCGGCGCCGACCGCGGTCACGTGCCCCGGCAGCGGCTCCGGGCTGGTGGCGAGCGTGACGGTCGCCTCGGCGCCCACACGCACCGTCGCAAGGTCCCCCTCGTACACCTCGGCCACGATCCAGAGGTCGTTCGGGTCGCCGACCTCGACGAGCGACGTCCCTTGCTCGACGGACGCCCCGACCGTCGCGTTCCGCTGCAAGACCGTCCCGGCGATGGGCGCGCGCACCGTGACCTTGTCGCCGTCGCCCTCGCCGAGAAACCGCGCGGCATCGGTCGCGCGCGCGAGCTCTGCCGCCGCCTGGTCGTGCTTGGTCTTGGCGTCGACGCGCTCCACCTCGAGCCCGATCCCGCGCGTCACCATCTCGGTCTCGCGCCGGAGGTGGTCCGCCGCCGCCGCCATCGCGGCTTGCGCGCGCGCCAGCTCGGCCCGCACCTTGGCGGCCGGCGGGCTCGTCAGCGTGACGAGCACGTCGCCCGCGGCGACGCGGTCCCCCACCTGCACGTCGATCACGGCGACGCGGCCGGCGACCGGGGGCCCGACCGACGCGACCGCCCCATCCCGAAACGCCACCTTGCCGGGGGCGCGGACCGTGACCCGGCCGTCGCCGAGCGCCAGCGTCTCGACCGTGAGATACGGCAGCGAGGCGGCCGGGACGTGGATCAAGCCATCGGGCGCCGGCGGCGGGGCCGGCGCGGCGGCCCCGTCGTTCGCCGCGGTGGTGAGCAGCGGAACACTCGCCGCGTGGCGGCTACACGCGGCGAATGCGAGCACGAGGGCGACGACGATGATCCGAGTACACATGGCGCCGGCCAGTAAGCCCGCGCTCGGGCGTCGTCAATATGATTGACAACGCACGCGACGGCGCCGCCGCACTCCCGGCCGGCGCCCCTTTTTGTTGACATCGTGGCGCGTTGCACAGAGTATTCCCGTCTTTCGCGCGTTCGCGCGCCACCAACGACCATGAGCAACCAGGACATCGTCACGCGCACCGATCGCCATCTGATGGCCACCTATCTCCGGGCCCCGGTGGCCTTCGTTCGCGGTGACGGAGCGCGTCTCTGGGATGCCGACGGAAAGGAATATCTCGACCTCTTCGCGTGTCTCGCGGTTGCCAACCTCGGCCATGCGCCACGCGCGGTCGCCGAGGCGATCACCGCCCAGACCGCGAAGCTCTTCCACGTCTCGAACCTGCACTACTGCGAGCCGCAGGCGCGGCTGGCGGAGATGCTCTGCGAGCTGTCGTTCGCCGATCGGGTGTTCCTCTGCAACAGCGGTGCGGAAGCCAACGAAGCGGCGATCAAGCTCGCGCGACGCTGGGGTCATGCGAACGGCGGCCACCGCTTCGAGATCGTCTCGGCGCTCGGCTCGTTCCACGGCCGGACGCTGGCGACCCTCACCGCCACGGGACAAGAGAAGGTGCGCGTCGGCTTCCAGCCGCTTCCCGGCGGCTTTCGCTACGTCCCCTACGACGACCTCGCCGCGCTCGATCGCGCGCTCACGGACACGACCGCGGCGCTGCTGTTGGAGCCGATCCTCGGCGAGGGCGGCGTCGTCGTGCCGAGCCCCGAGTATCTCGTCGGCGCGCGCCGGCTCTGCAACGACCGCGGCATCCTCTTGATGCTCGACGAGATCCAGGTCGGCATGGGGCGGACCGGGACGCTCTTCGCCTACGAGCAGAGCGGCATCGTGCCCGACGTCATGACGCTTGCGAAGGCGCTCGCGAGCGGCATTCCGATCGGGGCCTGCCTGGCGCGCGCCGACGTCGCGGCGGCGTTCGGCGCCGGCGCGCACGGCTCGACCTTCGGCGGCAACGCCGTCGCCGCCGCGGCCGCCGTCACGACGCTCGAGATCATGACCGCGCCCGACTTCCTCCCGGGCGTCCGGCGGCGCGCCGCGCACTTCCGCGCTAGCCTCGACCGCATCGCCGCACGGAGCCCGCGGGTCCGGGGCGTGCGCGGCGTCGGATTCATCCAGGGCATGCTGCTCGCCGAGCCCGGCACGCCGCTCGTCGCCGCGTGTCTCGCGCGCGGCGTGCTGCTCAATTGTACGGCGGATACGGTGCTGCGGTTCCTGCCGCCGCTCGTCATCACCGAAGCCGAGATCGACCAGGCGCTGGCGATCGTCGAAGAGGTACTCTGCGCATGAAGCGTGATCTCCTCCGCCTCCTCGATCTGACCCGCGACGAGTGTACCGCGCTCTTCGGGCTCGCGACCGAGATCAAGACCGCGTTGCGCTCGGGGAAGCCGCGGGCGCTCCTCGCGGGCAAGACCCTGGCGATGATCTTCGAAAAGCCGAGCCTGCGGACCCGGGTGAGCTTCGAGACCGGCATGTTCCAGCTCGGCGGCCACGCCATCTACCTCGCGCCCTGGGACATCCGCCTCGGCGAGCGCGAGACCGTCGCCGACGTGGCGCGCAACCTGGCACGCGTGGTCGACATGATCGTCGCGCGGACCTTCAGCGACGCGGTCCTCGGCGAGCTCGCCACCCACGCGCGGGTGCCGGTCATCAACGGGCTCACCGACCTCCATCATCCCTGCCAGGTGCTCGCCGACCTCTTCACGCTCGTCGAGCACCGCCGGACGCTCGACGAGCTCCGGGTCGTCTTCATCGGCGACGGCAACAACCTCGTGCACTCGTGGATGGAGGCGGCGACGCTTTTCCCGTTCACGTTCGCGCTCGCGTGTCCGCCGGGCTACGAGCCGGACGCCGCGATCCTGGCCGAATGCCGCGCTCGCGGCGCCACGATCGAGCTGACACGCTCCGTGACCGACGCCGTCCGCGGCGCCGACGTCCTCTATACCGACGTCTGGACCAGCATGGGCCAAGAAGAAGAAGCTGCCGAGCGCCGCGCGCGCTTCGCCGACTACCAGATCAACGACGAGGTGCTGCGCCATGCCGCCAAGGACGCGCTGGTGATGCACTGCCTGCCGGCGCACCGCGGTGAGGAGATCACGGACGCCGTGATCGAAGGTCGCCAGTCGATCGTCTTCGACCAGGCGGAAAATCGCCTCCACCTCCAGAAGGCCTTGCTGGCCTGGCTCGCCCGGGAGAGCGGCAAATGACCGAAGGAATCAAGAAGATCGTCCTCGCCTACTCCGGCGGACTCGACACGTCGGTGATCCTGCGCTGGCTGATCGAGCAGCATCGCTGCGAGGTCGTGGCGTTCTGCGCCGACCTCGGCCAAGCCGAGGAGCTCGAGACCGTCCACGAGCGCGCGCTCGCGACCGGCGCGTCCGAGGTGGTCGTCGACGATCTCCGCGAGGAGTTCGTGCGTGACTTCGTCTTCCCGATGATGCGCGCGAACGCCGTCTACGAGGCCGGTTATCTGCTCGGGACGTCGATCGCACGCCCCCTGATCGCCAAGCGTCAGATCGAGATCGCGCGCGCCACCGGCGCCGACGCGGTCGCGCACGGATCGACCGGCAAGGGCAACGACCAAGTGCGCTTCGAGCTCACGTATTACGCGCTCGAGCCCGGCATCACGGTGATCGCGCCCTGGCGCACCTGGGACCTCGACTCACGCACCGCGCTCATCGCCTACGCCGAAACGCACAGGATTCCCGTCCCCGTCACGCGCGAGAAGCCCTACAGCTCGGACCGCAACCTCCTGCACATCAGCTTCGAGGGCGGCATCCTCGAGGATCCATGGCTCGAGCCCTATGCCGACATGTTCCTGCTCACGACCGACCCGACCAAGGCCCCCGATCAGCCCGAGTACGTCGAGATCGACTACGAGAAGGGCGATCCGGTGGCGGTGAACGGCGAACGGCTCTCCCCGGCCGCCCTGCTCGCGACGCTCAATGCCATCGGCGGCCGCCACGGCGTCGGCCGCCTCGACCTCGTCGAGAATCGCTACGTCGGCATGAAGTCGCGGGGCGTCTACGAGACCCCGGGCGGCACGCTCATGCTCGCCGCCCACCGCGCGGTCGAGTCGCTGACGCTCGACCGCGAGGTGATGCACATCCGCGACGGCATGGTGCCGCGCTACGCCGAGATGGTCTACTACGGCTACTGGTTCGCGCCCGAGCGCCGCATGCTGCAGACCGCGATCGACGAGTCGCAGCAGCTCGTGTCCGGGACGGCGCGCCTCAAGCTCTACAAGGGCAGCGTGACGGTCGTCGGACGCAAGGCCGCGCGCTCGCTCTACGACCCCCAGGTCGCGAGCTTCGAGACCGGCGGCGTCTACAACCAGGCGGACGCCGAGGGCTTCATCCGTCTCTCGGCGCTGCGTCTGCGCATCCAGGCGCTCGTCGCGAAGCGCGCCGCGCGGCAGGACTGAGCGCCGTGCCGAACCGCAAGTCGAAGCCGTGGGAAGGCAGGTTTGCCGCCGCGACCGCGCCGATCGTGGAGGAGTTCACCGCCTCGATCCAGGTGGACAAGCGCCTCGCCCCTTACGACATCGCCGGCTCCCTCGCGCACTGCCACATGTTGACCGCATGCGGCATCATTCCTGCCGCCGACGGCAAGAAGATCGCGCGCGGCCTCGCCGAGATCGAGAAGGAGATCGCGAGCGGCGAGTTCGTCTACACGCAGGCCGACGAGGACATCCACATGGCCATCGAGCGCCGCCTGATCGAACGGATCGGGCCCGCCGGCGGCCGGCTTCACACCGCCCGTAGCCGAAACGACCAAGTCGCGCTCGACCTCCGGCTGTTCGTGCGCGCCGAGATCGGCGCGATCATGAAGGGCATCACGGCCTTCCAAAAAGCGTTGGTGGCGCTCGCGCGCAGGCACGCGAAGGTCGTGATGCCCGGCTACACGCACCTGCAACACGCCCAGCCGGTGCTCTTCGCGCATCATCTCCTCGCCTACCACGACAAGCTGGAGCGCGACGGCGAGCGCTTCGCCGACTGTCGCCGACGGGCCGACGTGCTGCCGCTCGGCGCCGGCGCGCTCGCGGGCACGACGTTCCCCATCGACCCGGAGCAGGTGGCGCGCGAGCTGCGTTTCGCGAAGGTCGCCACCAACAGCCTCGACGCGGTCTCCGAGCGCGACTTCGTCGTCGAATTTCTCGCCGCCGGCGCCATCACCGCGACCCACCTCTCCCGGCTCGCGGAAGAGCTGGTGCTCTGGTCGTCGAGCGAGTTCGGCTTCGTCACGCTCCCCGACGACTTCGCGACCGGCAGCTCGATCATGCCGCAGAAGAAAAACCCCGACGTCGCCGAGCTGGTGCGCGGCAAGACCGGGCGCGTCTACGGCAACCTGATGGCGATGCTCACCATCATGAAAGCGCTGCCGCTCTCGTACAATCGCGATCTCCAGGAGGACAAGCCGCCGCTCTTCGACACGGTCGACACCGTGAAAGGCTGCCTCGCGGTGCTGACGGCGCTCCTGCCACGTCTCACCGTGAACGCCGAGCGCATGCAGGCGGCGACCTCCGAAGGCTACCTCCTCGCGACCGACGTCGCGGACTATCTCGTCACCAAGGGCGTCCCCTTCCGCGAGGCGCACCACATCGTCGGACGCGCCGTTCGGCAGTGTCTCGCCGAGCACCGCACGCTCGAGAGCCTCAGCGCACGCGAGTGGCACGGGCTCTCCAAGCACTTCGGGCCCGATCTCCGCGACTGGCTGTCGCAGGACGCCGCGCTCGCGCGCCGCGTCGCGGGCGGGGGCACGGCGCCGGCGAACGTCGCACGCCGGCTGCGAGGCCTCTGATCGTGCGGCGTGCGGCGGTCGTGACCGGCCTCCTGCTCGCGCTCGGCGCGCCCGCGTGCGGGCGCAAGACGATGCCGAAGCCGCCGCAGCTCGTCGCCCCGATGACGGTCCAAGAGCTCTCGCTCGCCAGGCAATCGGGCGGCATCCTGGTCCGCTGGTCGCGCCCCACCGAGTACGTCGACGGAAGCCGCATGGAGGATCTCGCCGGTTTCGTCGTCGAACGAAACCGCTACAACTCGAAGTTCGAGGAGATCGGACGCGTGCCGGTGACCGACCGCGGGCGCTTCCAGAAGGCGAAGCGCTTCGATTTCGTCGACACGCAGCTGCTGCCCGGCGCGACCTACCACTATCGCATCGTCGCCTTCACGACCGACGGCTACTACAGCACGCCGTCCGACGCGGCGGAGATCGTCTGGAATCCGCCCGGCGCGTCGCCGGCGGCGCCCGCCGCGTCGCCCGAGCCCACGCCCTGACCCCGCCCGAGGACCTGCATGTTCGACTACCGAACCGACGAGCTCCATTGCGAGGACGTGCCGCTCGCGCGCATCGCCGCCGAGGTCGGCACGCCGACCTACGTCTACAGCCTCGCCGCGCTGCGCGCGGCCTATCGCGCCTACGACGCCGCGCTCGCCGGTGTACCCCATCTCGTCTGCTACGCCATCAAGGCCAACGACACCCTCGCGATCATTCGCGCGTTCGGCCGCGAGGGCAGCGGCTTCGACATCGTGTCGGGCGGCGAGCTCGCGCGGGCGCTCCGCGTCGGCGCCGACCCGAAGCGCATCGTGTTCGCCGGCGTCGGGAAGCAAGTCGACGAGATGGAGGCCGCGCTGCGCGCCGGCATCCTGATGTTCAACGTCGAGTCGCCCGCCGAGCTCGAGGCGCTCGCGGCGGTCGCGACGCGGCTCGGCAGGCGCGCGCCGATCGCCATCCGCGTCAACCCCGACGTCGACCCGAAGACGCATCCCTACATCTCGACCGGGATGAAGAAGAGCAAGTTCGGGGTCGCGATCGACACCGCGCTCGAGCTCTACGCGAAGGCCGCCACGCTCCCCGCGCTCGAGATCGTCGGCGTCGACTGCCACATCGGCTCGCAGCTGACGTCGGTCTCGCCGTTCGTCGACGCGTGGGCGCGTATCCGCGCCCTCGTCCGCGACCTCCGCACGCGCGGCCACCGCATCCGCTATCTCGACCTGGGCGGCGGGCTCGGCATCACCTACGGGGACGAGCGTCCGCCGACCCACGCCGCGTACGGGCAAGCGATCGCCGAGGCCGTGCACGACCTCGACGTCTCGATCATCGTCGAGCCGGGACGATCGCTGGTCGGCAATGCCGGCGTCCTGCTCACGCGCGTGATCTATCTCAAGGCCGGCGCGACCAAGCGTTTCGTGGTCGTGGACGCGGCGATGAACGACCTGATCCGGCCGTCGCTCTACGAGGCCTTTCACGACATCCGACCGCTCACGCGCGCGAGCGCGGCGCCGCTCCATCCCGTCGACGTCGTCGGTCCGATCTGCGAGAGCGGTGACTTTCTCGCACAGGACCGCCCGTTGCCTCCCGTCGCGCCGAACGACGTGCTGGCGGTGATGAGCGCGGGAGCGTATGGTTTCGTGATGGCGTCGAACTACAATGCGCGTCCGCGTCCCGCGAGCGTGCTGGTCGACGGCGCGCGCTTCGACGTCGTGCGGGCGCGCGAGACGATCGACGACCTGATGCGGGGCGAGTGCGTGCCCGCGAGCCTGGAGTAGCGGTGGGCGACGTCGTCCGCATGACCAAGATGCACGGCATCGGCAACGACTACGTCTACGTGGACTGCCGCGAGCGCGACGTGCCCGATCCGCCGCGGCTGGCGCGCGCCGTCGCGCGCCGGCATCACGGCATCGGCTCCGACGGACTGATCCTCGTGCGGCCGTCCGCGGACGCCGACTGCCGCATGGAGATGTACAACGCCGACGGCAGCCGCGGAGAGATGTGCGGCAACGGCATCCGCTGCGTCGCGAAGTACGTCTGGGATCGCGGCCTGGCGCGGAACCCGATGCGCATCGACACCGACGACGGCGTGAAGACGTTGACGCTCACGGTCGGCGCGGACGGCCGCGCCACCGGCGCCACCGTCGACATGGGCGTCCCCGTGCTCGACGGCCCGCGCATCCCGGTCGCGAGCGAGGGCCGGGTCGTCGACCAGCCGCTCGAGGTGGCCGGCATGACGTGGCAGATCACCTGCGTCGCGATGGGCAATCCGCATTGCGTCGTGTTCGTGCCCGAGGTCGCGTCGCTCGACCTGCCGACGATCGGGCCGCGGTTCGAGCACCATCCATTCTTTCCGAAGCGCGTGAACACCGAGTTCGTCGCGGTCCGCTCACGCACCGTCCTCGACTTCCGGGTCTGGGAGCGCGGCTCCGGCGAGACGATGGCGTGCGGCACCGGCGCCTGCGCCGCGCTCGTCGCCGGCGTCCTCACCGGCCAGACGGACCGACACGTCTCCATTCACCTGCGCGGCGGCGACCTCGACGTGGAGTGGCGCGCCGACGACCACGTGATGATGACGGGCGCGGCGGCCGAGGTGTTCACCGCCGACGTCGACCTCGACCGGCTCTACGCCGCAACCGGCGCATGAGCCCCAGCCAACGGACGACTCCCATGACGACACGCACTACTCGTTTCGGCGGCTCGATGGTCGCCCTGGCCACGCCCTTCGCCGACGACGCCATCGACTGGAAGGCCTTCGGCGCGATGATCGAGCGTCAGATCGCCGGCGGATCGTCGGCGCTCGTCCCCTGCGGGTCGAGCGGCGAGGCCGCGACGCTCACCCACGAGGAGCACTCCGAGGTCGTGCGGTTCGTCGTCGAGCAGGCCCGCGGTCGCGTGCCGGTCATCGCCGGCACCGGCTCGAACGCGACCGCCGAGGCGATTCGCCTCACGCGCGAGGCGAAGAGGGCCGGAGCCGCCGCGGCGCTGATGATCTCGCCCTACTACAATCGGCCGACGCAGGAAGGCTTGAAGCTCCACTATCTCCGCGTCGCCGACCAGGCGGACCTGCCGATCATCCTCTACAACATCCCGAGCCGCACCGGCCGGGCGATCGAGACCGCGACCATCGCCGAGCTCGCCGCGCACCCGAACGTCATCGGCCTCAAGGAGTCTGACCAGCTCGACCACACCCTCGACGTCATCCACGCGGTGCCGCCGGACTTCGAGATCTACGCCGGCGACGACTCCACCACGCTCACCGTCATCGCGAACGGCGGCGCCGGCGTCATCACGACGATCGGCAACCTCGTACCGCGCGAGATGGCCGACCTCGCCGCCGCGGCGCTCGCCGGCGACTGCGCGCGTGCCCGCGCGATCCAGGCCCGCCTCTTCCCGCTCATGCGGAGCTGCTTCACCGAGGTGAACCCCATTCCGCTCAAGCACGGCCTGGCGCTCCTCGGATTGTGCCGCGACGAGCTGCGCCTGCCGCTCGTCGCGATGACCCATCCCGGCCGGCGCGCCGAGCTCGCCGCGGCGCTCCGCGGCCTCGGGCTCCTCGCATCGTGACTCCGATCGTCGTGTGCGGCGCAGCCGGGCGCATGGGCCGCTTGCTGGTGCAACTCGTACTGGAAGAGCCGACGGCGACGCTCGCCGCCGCCGTCGAGGCGCCCGGCCATCCCGCCGTCGGCCGCGACGCGGGCGCGGTCGCCGGCGTCACCGCCGCCGGCGTACCGATCGTCGACGCGTACGCGCCGCCGCCGGGCAGCGTCACCCTCGACTTCACCTCCCCGGCGGCCGCGCTCACGCACCTCGAGATCGCGGCCGCGGCGGGCGCCGCGATCGTCGTCGGCACCACCGGCTTGACGGCGGACGAGCGCGCCCGCGCCCAGGCGCTCGCGGCGCGCACGCGCGCCGTCATCGCTCCCAACATGAGCGTCGGCGTCGCGGTGCTGGAGCGGTTGATCGAGCAGGCCGTCACCGCCCTCGGTCCCTCGTTCGACGTCGAGATCGTGGAGATCCATCACAAGCTGAAGCGCGACGCACCGAGCGGTACGGCGCTTCGCCTCGGCGAGGTGGCGGCCGCGGCGCAAGGGCGACCGCTCGCCGGACGGGCCGTGTCCGGCCGCGAGGGACAGCCGGGTCCACGCAAGGCGGAGGAGCTCGGCGTGCTCGCGGTGCGCGGCGGCGACGTCGTCGGCGATCACACCGTGTACCTGCTCGGCGCGGGCGAGCGTCTCGAGCTCACGCACCGAGCCCAGAGCCGCGAGTGCCTGGCGCGTGGCGGGCTGCGGGCGGCGTTGTGGTTGTCGCGGCAGGCGCCGGGTGTCTACGGCATGCGGGACGTGCTCGGATTGTAGCCGTGATGGTCCGCCGCACCGCCACGCACGGCGGCGAAAGGCGAGACCCGCAGCTCCACGGCGGGCCGCTGGCCGTAGCCTCGCGCCGCGGCTAGCCTGGATTATTCATGAATCGTCTGCTGCAAGCGCCGATCGCACGTCATCTCGGGCCGGGCTCGGCCCTCACTCCTCGACATAGTGTTCAACTATGCCTGCGTCGTTCGGGCCTCCGCGCGGCCCGATCTGACGCACGCTCGTCGCTTTCGCGACGACGACTCATGAATAATCCGGGCTAGGAGCTTCGCTCGATGCCCGACTCCATCTTCGTGCTCGCGGGCGACCTGGTCCGACCGACGGACCTCGCACGCGGCCCGTGGTCCGAGGACGCGCAACACGGGGGCGCACCGGCCGCGCTCCTCGCCCGCGCCGTCGAGCGATTCGACGGCGGCGAGACGATGACGGTCGTGCGCGTCACCGTCGATCTCCTCCGCCCGGTGCCGATTGCGCCGCTCCGCATCGCGACCAGGCTTTCGCGAGCGGGAAAGAAGGTGCAGATCGTCGAGGCATCGCTCGTGGTGGAGGACACGGGCGTCGAGGTCGCACGCGCGAGTGGCCTGCGTCTGCGCCGCGGCCACCTGCCGCTGCCCGAGGGTGCCGCGCCCAGCGGGCGCCCGCCGCTCTCCGTCGACGGCTTCATCAGCAAGCCGCCGTGGTCGGGCCAGATCACCTACGAAGGCTTTCATTCCGGCGCGGTGGAGATGCGCTTCGTCGCGGGCACCTTCGCGGAGCCGGGACCCGCGACGGCGTGGATCCGGCTGCGCGTACCGCTCGTCGCCGGCGAGACCACCTCGCCGCTCGCGCGCGTCGCGGCGGCGGCCGATTTCGGCAACGGCATCAGCTGGGCGCTGAGCCGGCGCGACGGCTACCGCTTCATCAATCCGGATCTCACGATCTACCTCCACCGTCACCCCGTCGGCGAATGGGTGGCGCTCGAAGCGACGACGCTTCCCGACCCGCTCGGCGTCGGCCTCGCCGAGAGCCGTCTCTACGACGAGCGCGGGCCGATCGGCCGCTCGATCCAGAGTCTTCTGGTCGAGCGCGATTGACCACGCGCGCGCGGGCGCACCCCCCGTTCGGACGCTGGCAAAATTCGCGCGAGATGATACGGCGCGGGCGTGGCGACGGCGCCCCTGACGATACTCGGAGGCGGACCGGCGGGACTCGCGGTCGCGTTCTACGCGCATCGCGCCGGCCTGCCGTTCACGCTGCTCGAGGCCGCCCCCGAGGTCGGCGGGCTCTGTCGCTCGTTCGCGTTCGAGGGACACCGCTACGATGCCGGCGCCCACCGCTTCCACGACCGCGATCCGGAAGTCACGGCGGATCTGCACGCCCTCCTCGGCGACGAGCTCCTACGCGTGTCGGCACCGAGTCAGATCCATCATCGCGGACGGTTCGTCGATTTCCCGCCGCGGCCGCTCGGCTGGCTGCTGCACCAAGGTATCCGCGAAGGCCTGGCGGCGGCCGCCGAGCTGCTGCGGTCGCGCCTGCGCCCGCGACCGGAGCGCACCTTCGAGGATTACGCCCTGAACCGGTATGGCCGGCGACTCGCGGCGCCGTTGCTGCTCGACTACTCCGAGAAGCTCTGGGGCCTGCCGTCCTCCGCGCTCGCCCCGGACGTCGCGACGCGCCGCCTCTCGGGCCTGAGCCTCGGGGCACTGGTCGCGGAAATGCTCGGCGCAACACGCGCGCAGCGTCATCTCGACGGCGAGTTCCTCTATCCGCGCGACGGCTACGGCGCGATTCCGACCCGCCTCGCGGCGGCGCTGCCCGCCACCAAGCTCCGCATCGGGCATGCGGTGAGCGCGTTGCGGGTCGAGCACGGACGCGTCACCACGATCACCTGCAAGGATCGTCCGCCGATCGAGGTCCCCGGCCGGCTCGTGAGCACGCTGCCGCTCCCGATGCTCGTGCGCCTGCTCGGCGACGCACTGCCGTCCGAGGTGAGCGCGCTCGCCGCCGGGCTTCGCTTTCGGCAGCTGCGGATCGTGTTCCTGCGGCTCGGCGTGCCGCGGTGCTCGCGAAACGCGACCGTCTATCTTCCCGACCCGCGCCTCTGCGTGTCGCGCATTTCCGAGCCGAAGAACCGCTCGCTCGCGATGGCCCCGCCGAACGAGACGGGACTCGTCTGCGAGGTGCCGTGTTTCGTCGGCGACGCGATCCACACGCTCGACGACGCGACACTCGTGACCCGTGTCGTGCGCGAGCTCGCCGACGCCGGGCTCATCGACGCGACGACGGTACGCGGCTGGCGACACCACGCGCTGCCGAACGCGTACCCGGTGTATGCCCTCGGCTACGCCGAGGTCGTCGGCCGCGTACGCGCGGCGCTCGATACGGTGCGCGACCTCGACGTGCTCGGGCGCGCCGGCACCTTCTGGTACAGCCACCTTCACGATCAGCTGCGAAGCGCGCGCGACTTCGTCCGCTCACTGCCCGCGGCGTCCACCGCCGAGCCCGAGCATGGTGGCGCACATGCGGAGATCGGCGGCGAAGCTGTACCAGGGCCGGCCGCCGCGTGAGCGACCGCGGCCGGTGATGCGGCTTGCGAGGGTGCCGAGCAGGCTCGCTGACGGCCGCGTCCACGCGGTCGGTCGGTTGTGCTCGAAGGCCCAGTGGCCGAGCCAGCACGGCACGACGGCGGCGACCGGGATCGCGACGAGCGCGAGCAGGCTCGGCACGGCGACCGCGGTCACCGCCGCGGCGAGCATCGCGACTTTGGCGAACAAGTGCAGCGCCCGGTTCGCCGGGTGGCGATGCTCCATCAGATACGCGGCGTAGAACGCGTCGAATGTCGGCGGAGACGCGATCACGGCACGTCGCCGATGTGATGATCGAGCAGGTGCTCGTGCCGATCGGGGTGGCAGTCGCCGCGGGCGCGGTTGCCAGCGCGGTGACCCCGCCGCATTGGCGCGCCCCCGGCCTGCCGTTCTTCCTCGGCGACGCCAAGAACGTGGAAAGCGTGGCGGTGAGCGCGGGGCTCGCCGCCGCGCTCACCGCCACCTGGCTCGGCGCCCGCCGTCCGCCGGTGCTCGCCGTCGCGGCCGCCGGATTCGCCGTGCTCGCGGCCCGGGCGCATCTCCATGCGCTCGCCGCGGCCTGGCTGCCCTTCCTGGGCGCGATCGCAGCACCGCTCGCGCTCGACGCCCGCGCACGCGGCGGACGGCGGGCCGCCCCTACGGACGATCGTCCGCGACCGCTCGTGACCGCGCTCGCGCTCGTCGCGCTGGCGCTCGGGGCGTTCGTGGTCGGCAGTGAGCCGCTTGCGATCGACGTCTTTCATCACGGCGAGGTGCTCGCGTCCGCCGTAGATCTGCTTCACGGCGGCGTCCCGTTCAAGACCTTCGTCTGGCCGCACGGCGCCCACGACACCGGCCTCGCCGCGCTCTGGATCGTGCTCACCGGGAAGATCGGCACCTCGCCGGTCGCGCTCGCGCGTGCGACCTGCCGCGCGCTCGGTGTCGCCGCCGCCTACGCTCTCGCCCGGCGCTTGGCCGCGCGCCGCGGCACGGCGCTCGTCGTCGCGGCCGGGCTCGCGGCGCTGCCGCTCCTCGGCGACTTGCCGGGGCCGGCCGCGTGTCCCGACGCGCTCTACCAGCTCGGCATCCTGGCGTTCGTGATCCTGGCGTTCGCGACGCTCACCGCGCCGACACGCGGCCGCGCCTTCGTCGCCGGCGCGCTCCTCGTCTGCGGGTATCTCTTTCGGATCGAAACCGCACTCTACGGGGCGATCGCGATCGTGCTCGCGCTCGCGACCGCCGCCCGGCGGCCGGCGCCAACGACGGGGCGGGAGACGGCGCCCGCGTTCGCCCGCGCCTGCGGCGCCTTGGCCGCGGGTGGCGCGCTCGCGTTGGTGGTGAGCCGGCTCGTGCTCGGCTGGCCGGACGCGGCGTGGCTCGACTACACGCTCCGCGAGCTGCCGCGCTACCACCGGGACGCCGTCGGCGTTCCCTTCCCCTGGCCGCTTCGCGCGGCGGCGCTGCCGGCACACCTTCCCTTCCGCGGCACGGCCCTCGCGTGGCTCGTCTTCGTGTTGCTGCTCGCCGTCCAGACGGTCCGGCGCGTGCGCGCGCGCGACCCGCACGCGGATGCGCTGGTGTTCCTCGCAACCTTCGCCGTGCTCGCGACGCGCTCGTCACTCGATCGGAGCGACGCCGCGCATTTCCTGCAGTGGGCGGCCTTACCGATGATCGGGACGGCACTGCTCGCGGTGGACGGCCTCGCGTACGACGGCGGCCGATGGCGCCGCGCGACCGGCGCGGCGGTCCTCCTTCTCCTCCTCGTCGGCATCGACGGGCCGATCGTGCGGAGCACGCCCCCGCGCATCGCGCCGTGGAAGGTGGCCGCGACGCTCGCCAGCCGGTCCGAGGCCGCCGTCGAGCATCTCCGAACGAACCCGCCCGCCGGCCCGTGTCGGGACACCACCATGACGGCACAGGAAAGCGTGCGCCCGAAGAATGCGCGCTTTCTCGCCGACGTCTGCGCCGTCGACGCCGTGCTGCGCGCGCACGGCACGCGCGCGCTCGTGGTCGCGCATTCGGCGCCCTGGTACCATGTCCGGTTCGGCATGCCGCCGCCGTCCAAGTTCTTCGCGTTCGCACGCGCCTATGCGCCGGCGGCACAGCTCGCGCTGGTCGACGACCTGCGGCGCGCCGCACCCGACGCCCTGCTGCGCGCGCGCGGCTATGGGGCGCTCGCGGTCTTCGATCTCCCTGACGAGGTACGCGTCCCCGTCGTCGCCGCCTACCTCCGCGCCCGCCGCGGCGACGTGCGGCCGCAGTCGACGCCGCTCGGCGACCTGTACTTCTGGAACGAGCCGGGCCCGGACGCGTCCGCTCCGCCGTCGAGCGCGCCGGGCGCCGGGCGCGACGCCGAGGTGCGCGTCGTCACGGACGAGATCGTCGACTATCCGGATGCCGGGACGCGTCTCGTGATCGGCTGGGCCGCCGATCTCGCGCACCGGCGCCCGCTCGCGGGCCTCGAAATCGCGACCGCGCCTGCGGCGCGACCGGCAGCGGCCTCGGTGGACTACGGCCTCCCGCGACCCGACGTCGCCGCCGCGTTCGACACGCCGGCGCTCACCGCGACCGGCTGGATCGCCTCGATCCGAGCGGATGCGGCTCCGCCGCTCCCGGGCATCGCCATCGGCGTCGATGGCGTGCGGACGCGCGTAACCCTGCCGCCGTCGCGCACACGAGCGCTCCCGCGTCTGGACGGCGCGGAGTGGAGCGATCTCGCCGCGGCGGTGGCGCGGGCGCGAGCGCTCGGTGAGGCCGATCGGCGCGTCGCGCGCGAGCGCTCGGCCGGCGAGAGGCCGCTCGGCGGAACGCACGATCACTCGAGATGAGCAGCCTCGCGGGTTCGCGCACTACGCTTGGCCGACCTTCGGCGTTCGAGGGCGGCGCGCCGCGGGTCGTCCATGACGGATGGACGCGGGCGCTCCGTATCGTCGACCGAGACGAGCTCTTCGCCGTCGACGAGCTTGACGATGCGAATCACGGTCATCACGTGGGGAGAGAGCAAGGACCACGCCATGCTTCGCGGCCGCCGTCGCGACGGCGGCCGTCGAAATCACGGTCGAAACTACCCGAGCGCTGCCGCGGCTTGTAAACGCTACGTGAACGCTACGCCCGACACGCGCGCGGCGCGAAGGCAGCGCGCTGTGCTGCACCCCGCGGGGAGGTCACGCCCACTGGCATTTTGGTTGCTCAAGTGCGAGCACCGTACTCAGGGAGAGACCTGCGCCGATCGCATTGCCATGGCTTCGCCGGTTCGCTGCGTCCCGGCCGGATGAGATGTACACCGAGTTCCTGAGCCTCGAGAAGCTCGAGGAGCGCGCGGTCGCATTCGCCGTCGAGCTCGGCGCGGCGCGAGTCCCGCACCGCTGGCGCCGGCTCGCCCGCAGTGGACGTCATCTCGCCCGCCTCGGCGCGCACGCGGCCCGCCTTCGGGACGCGTATCGCGCCGCAGCTGACGACGTGCATCGCGGCGAAGCGCTGCCGCCGGCCGGCGAGTGGCTGCTCGACAACTTCCACATGGTCGAAGCGGAGGTGCGGAACGTGCGGCACGACCTGCCGCGCGGCTACCACCTCCGCTTGCCTCGTGCCGGCCGCGGCGACGCGCGCGCGCGCATCGAGCTGCTCGCCGACGATCTCCTGGCCCACAGTGACGGGAAGCTCGACGCCGTGCGAATGACACGCTACCTCGCGGCCTTCCAAACCGTGGCCCCGCTCGGCATCGGCGAGCTGTGGGCCTGGCCGAGCGTGTTGAAGCTGGCGCTCCTGACCCACCTGCGTCACCTGACGGATGGGATGATGGCGGCGCGCACCGGGCGTGCCGAAGCCGTCGCCTTCTTGGCGACGATGGACACGGCACGCGCGGGTGGCAGCCGGTTGGCGGAGCTTCCGGACAGGCTGCGCGTCCCGTTCGTGGTGCACCTCATGCAGTGCCTGCGCGAGTACGGCTCAACCGTGGCCCTGCTGCGCGCCGCCCTCGACCAGCGACTCGGGCGCATCGGCCGCTCGGTCGAAGGCGACATCCGCGACGAAACGCACCGGCAGGCGACCGAGCAGATCTCGGTCGCGAACGTGTTCACGAGCCTGCGTTTCTGCGCGACCGAGGATTGGAGCGAGTTCTTCGAGCGCGCGAGCCCGGTCGAGCACGTCCTGCGGCACGATCCGGCGGGCGTCTACGCCCGCATGGATTTCCTGAGCCGCGACCGCTACCGCCACGTGATCGAGTCCCTCGCTGGTCCGTGCGGCGAGGACCAAGTCGCCGTGGCCGAGCGGTGCGTCGACGTCGCCCGCAGCGCGGCCGAGCGGCGCGGCATCGACCACCGCAGCGCGCACGTCGGCGCCCACCTGATCGGCAGGGAGCGCCACGCGTTCCGCACCCGTCTTTCGCGTCCGCCCGCCTGGTCGACGCGCCTCCGCCTCGCAGCGCTCGCCCGTGCCACGAGCCTCTATCTCGGGCTCCTCGCGGTCTCGACCTCTGCCGGCATGCTCGGCGCCGCCTGGTACGCGCACACCGAGGGCGGCGGCACCGCGGTCGTCGTCGCGGCCGCCCTGCTGGCGTTTTTTCCGGCGAGCGAGCTGGTGACGGCGCTCGTGCAGCGCGTCGTCGCCGCTCGGGTGCGACCGCGCCGGCTCGTCCGACTCGACTTCCAGCAGGGGCTTCCGGCGGAAACGCGCACGATGGTGGTCGTGCCGACGCTGCTCGACAGCGTCGCCCGCGCCGAGGAGATGGTGGCGCACCTCGAGGTCCAAGCGCTCGCCAACCCGGACCCGCTGCTGCATTTCGCGCTCCTCACCGACCTCCGTGACGCCGACCACGAAACACTGCCGGGCGACGGCGCGATCGTCGCCGCCGTCACCGCCGGCATCGAGGAGCTGAACCGGCGCCATGCCGCCGATGGCTGCCGTTTCTACCTCTTCCATCGGCACCGCCGCTTCAATCCCCGCGAGAGCCTGTGGATGGGTTGGGAGCGCAAGCGCGGCAAGCTCGAGGAGCTGAACCGCCTGCTGCGCGGTGATCGCAGCACGAGCTACGACCACACGGTCGGCGACCTGTCGGTGCTCGCCGACGTCCGCTACGTCCTGACGCTCGACAGCGACACGGTGTTGCCGCGCAATGTGGCACGCCAGCTGGTCGGCATCGCCGCCCATCCTCTGCAGCGCCCGCACTACGACCCGGTCGAGGGCCGGGTCACCGAAGGCTACGCGATCCTCCAGCCGCGCGTGAGCGTCACGCTCGCGAGCGCCGCGGGCTCCCTGTTCGCGCGCCTCTACGCCGGACACACGGGCGTCGATCCGTACACGACCGCCGTCTCCGACGTGTACCAGGACCTCTTCGAAGAAGGCATTTTCACCGGCAAGGGCTTGTACGACGTCGATGTCTTTCGCGCCGCGCTCGAGGGTCGCGTGCCGGAGAACACGCTCTTGTCGCACGACCTCTTCGAGGGGTTGTACGCGCGCGCCGCGCTGGTCACCGACGTCGAGGTCGTCGACGACTATCCCGCGAGCGTCCTCGCCCACGCCCATCGGCAACACCGCTGGGTGCGCGGCGACTGGCAGATCCTCTTCTGGCTTTTGCCGTGGGTGCCGACCGCCGCAGGATTCGCGCGCAATCGCCTTCCGACGATCAGCCGCTTCAAGATCTTCGACAACCTGCGCCGGAGCCTGGTCGCACCGGGCCTCATCGCCTTCCTGGTCGCCGGCTGGACGTTTCTCCCCGGACATCCCGGGGTCTGGACGATCGCCGCGCTCGCCGTCGCCGCAGCGCCGCTCTGGGTCGCGCTCACTCCGCTCCTGCACGGACCCGGGCCGGCCCGCACGATCGCCGCGTTCGTGCGGGTGCTCGTCGAAGATCTCGAGACCGCCGGCCGCCCGCATCCTGCTGGCGGTGACGCTCCTCGCCTTCCACGCGTGGGAGACCTTGGACGCCGTCGTCGTGACGCTCGTGCGGCTCTTCATCACCCAGCGGCGCCTCCTCGAATGGGAGACCGCCGCGGTGAGCGCGACGCGCGAGGCCGGCGCCATGCGCGGAAACGCCGTCGGACTCTTCCTCGTCGAAATGGCGCCGAGCCCGATCTGCGGCCTCCTCGCGCTCGCGACGGTGATGGCCGTGCGTCCGGCGGCCGTGCCGTGGGCGGCACCGTTCGCCTTCCTCTGGGTCGCGGCGCCGTTGGTCGCGTATCGCTTGAGCCGCGCGGTTCACGAGGAGGAGGCGGATCTCTCCGAGGCCGACCGCGCCCTGCTGCTCGAGACCGCACGTCGCACCTGGGAGTATTTCGAGGCCTTCCTCGGCGACGACGATCACTGGCTCCCGCCTGACAACTTCCAGGAGGAGCCCGGCGGCATGGTCGCCCGTCGCACCTCGCCGACGAACATCGGCCTCGCGCTCCTCGCCAACGTCGCGGCGCACGACCTCGGCTTCATCGACCTGCCGACACTCGCGACGCGCCTCGAAAAGATGATGGACGGCATCGACGGGCTGGAGCGCTGGGAAGGCCATCTGCTCAATTGGTACGACACGGACACGTTGGCGCCGCTCGCGCCGCGCTACGTGTCGACCGTCGACAGCGGCAACCTCGTGGCGTCGTGCATGGTGCTCATCGAGGCGTTGGAAGAGGCGCGACGCACGCCCGCGGCAGCGAGCCATGCCGGTCTCGCCGCCCGGCTCGAGCAGCTCGTCGAACGGGCGCGGACGCTCGAGCAGGCGACCGACTTCCGCCTGCTCTACGACGCCCGCAGGCGCCTCTTCACCGTCGGCTACCGGCTTCCCGACCACGAGGGTCCGGGGCGACTCGACAGCTCCTTCTACGACCTGCTCGCCTCCGAGGCGCGGCTCGCGAGCTTCGTCGCGATCGCGAAGGGCGACGTGCCGGCACGGCATTGGTTCGCGCTCGGCCGCCCGCTCACCGCGATCGACGGCCGCGCGGCGCTGCTCTCGTGGAGCGCGACGATGTTCGAGTATCTGCTGCCGCTGGTCTTCACGCGCCGCTATCCAAAGACGCTGCTCGACGAGACCTGCCGCGCCGCCGTACGGCAGCAACGCCGCCACGGACGTCGTCTCGACGTGCCCTGGGGCATCTCCGAATCGGCGTACTACGCGATCGATCGCGCCGGGAACTACCAGTACCGCGCCTTCGGAGTCCCCGGTCTCGGCCTGAAGCGCGGGCTCGAGGACGATCTCGTCATCGCACCCTACGCGACCGCGCTCGCCGCCCTCGTCGATGCCCCGGCGGCCGCCGCCAATCTGCGAACGCTCTCGGCGGCCGGCCTCTTCGGGCGCTACGGCTTCTACGAGGCGATCGACTACACGCCGCGGCGCGACGGCCAGGAAGGGCCGGCACCGACCGAGCGCCCCGAGGGCGGCCGATCGTGCGCGCGTACTTCGCCCATCACCAGGCGATGAGTCTCCTGGCGCTCGCCAACGTGCTCGACGGCGGCCGCTTCGTCGAGCGCTTTCACGCCGATCCGCGCGTGCAGGCGACCGAGCTGCTGCTGCAGGAGCGCGTCCCGCGCGATGTGCCGATCGTGGCGCCGCGACCCGCCGAGTCGACCCGGGTGCTGGCGCTGCCGACGCCGTCCGCGACCCGCCGGTTCCGCTCTCCGCACACCGCGTTCTCGCACGCTCACTTCCTCTCGAACGGGGCCTACACCGCGGTCGTCACCAACGCCGGCGGGGGCGGGAGTTGGTGCCGCGGGCAGGTGGTGACGCGCCTGCGCCCCGACGTCACCCGGGACGCAGCCAGCCACGCGATCTATCTCCGCGACGTGCGCTCGGGCGTCGTCTGGTCGGCGACCTATCTGCCGACGCTCCGCGAGCCGGACGAGTATCTCGTCCACTACCTGCCGGAGAAGGCGGTCTTCCGCCGACACGACGATGGGATCGAGACGCAGCTCGACGTCGCGGTGTCGCCGGAGGACGACGTCGAGGTGCGCCGCCTCTCGATCTCGAATCGCGACGATCGCGTCCGCGAGATCGAGATCACCAGCTACGTCGAGATCGTCCTCGGCGACCGCGGCACCGACCTCGCCCACCCGGCGTTCGGCAAGCTCTTCATCGAGACGGAGTATCTGCCCGAGCCGACCGCGATTCTCTGCCGGCGCCGGCCGCGGGCCTCGAGCGAGCCGGTATTGATCGCGATCCACACCCTCGGCGTCGAGGGTGGCCTGCGTGGATCGGTGGAATGGGAAACGGACCGCGCCGCCTTCCTCGGCCACGGACGCGAGCCGAGCGATCCGATCGCCCTCGACGGTCGGCCGCTTTCGGGTCGGGTCGGTGCGGTCCTCGATCCGGTCGCGAGCCTGCGCTATCGCGTCCGTCTCGCGCCCGGCACCTTCGCGCGCATGAGCTTCACGACCGGCGTCGCCGTCGGCGACGCCGCGGCCCAGGCGCTCGCGCAGAAATACCACGACTACGGCATGGCGGGCCGCACCATGTCCCTCGCGTTCACCCAGATGCAGGTCTCGCTTCGCCATCTCGACCTCGGCTCGGACGAAGCCCAGCTCTTCGAGCGGCTCGCGTCGCGCGTCTTCTGGGCCGACCCGAGCCTGCGGGCGGAGAGCGCGCTCGGCGCGGCGACGACGCGCGGCCAGTCGGGTCTGTGGCAGTTCGGCATCTCCGGCGATCTGCCGATCGTCGTGGTCGTGGTCGTAGATGGCGACGACCTCGCGTTGGTGCAGCAAGTGCTACACGCGCAGGAGTACTGGCGTCTCAAGGGACTTGCGGGCGACGTCGTGGTGCTGAACGAGCATGCGGAGGGGTATCGGAGCGAGATGCACGCCCGCATCGACGGCTTGCTGCAGAGCGGTCCGTGGGCCGGCTGGCGTGATCGCCCGGCCGGCGTCCACCTGCTCCGCACCGAGAACGTGGCGCCGACCGACCGTGCGCTGTTGCTCGCGAGCGCGCGGGCCGTGCTCGACGGCGAGCGCGGCGAGCTCGCGAACCAGCTCGATCGGCCCTATCCCGAGCCGCAGTGGCCCGCGCCGAAACGCTGGTCGGCACGGACCGGCCCCTCCACGCGCGTGCGGCAGCGTCCGTCGTACTTTCCGGAACCGCAGCTGCTCTTCGCCAACGGATTCGGCGGCTTCACGCGCGACAGCGGCGAGTACGTGATCACCCTCGCCGGCGACGCCGAGCTCCCGCGCCCTTGGAGCAACGTGCTCGCCAACCCGGACTTCGGAAGCCTCGTCACCGATGGAGGCCCGGCCTTCACGTGGGCCGAGAACAGTCGTGAGAATCGTCTCACGCCCTTCGCGAACGATCCCGTCAGCGACCTCGGCGCGGAGGCGTTCTATCTGCGCGACGAGGAGACCGGCGCCTGTTGGGGTGCCACGCCGGGCGCCATGCGACGGCGACCCGACATGCCGCCCTGGCGCGTGCGCCACGCTCATGGCTGCACGCGCTACCAGCACGAGCACGGAGATTTCGCGCACGAGCTCGCGGTGTTCGTCGCGATCGACGACCCGGTGAAGCTCTCCGTGCTGACGATCGCCAACCGCGGCGACGAAGCGCGGCGCGTGCGGGCCTACGCCTATTGCGAGTGGAGTCTCGGCCCGCCGCGAGTCGACATGACGGCCCACGTCGTGACCGCGCGCGACCCGCAACGCGAGGCCGTGCTCGCGACCAACGCCTACAACGAGGACTTCCCGGGGCGCACGGCGTTTCTCGCCGCAACGCCCCGACCGCGCTCGACGACCGGCGACCGCCGCGAGGTGCTCGGCCGGTACGGCAGTCCGCGCCGGCCCGCGGCGCTCGTCCGCGAGCGTCTCGCCGGGCAGTTCGGGCCGGGACGCGATCCGTGCGGCGCGCTCGAGGTCGAGATCGAGATCCCGCCGGGCGAGGAGCGCACGATCACGTTCCTCCTCGGTCAGGGCCGCGACCGCGCGCATGCCGACGCGCTCATGGCGCGCTACGCGGATCCGGCGGCCGTCGCGGCCGCGCGCGACGCCGTCGTGCGCTTCTGGGAGACGACCCTCGGCGCGATCCGCGTACGGACGCCCGACGACTCGTTCGACGTCCTGATGAACGGCTGGCTGCAATACCAGACGATCGCGGCGCGACTCTGGGCCCGCTGCGGCTACGATCAACCCGGGGGCGCGTTCGGCTTCCGCGACCAGCTGCAGGACGTGACGGCGCTCGGCTTCGCGCGTCCCGAGCTCTGGCGGGGGCAGCTCGTGCGCGCGGCCGGACGTCAGTTCGTCGAGGGCGACGTGCAGCATTGGTGGCATCCGCCGCACGGCCGCGGCACGCGCACGCGCTGCTCGGACGATCTCCTCTGGCTGCCCTACGCCGCCGCACGCTACGTCGCGTTCACCGGCGACACGTCGGTCTTCGAGGAGCGGATTCCGTTCCTCACCATGCGACCGCTCGCTCCCGGCGAGCAAGACGCGTACGACCTGCCCGACGTCGCGAGCGAGCCCGCCTCGCTGTTCGAGCATTGTGTGCGCGCGCTCGACCGGGGCATTACGACCGGACCGCACGGACTGCCGCTCATCGGCAGCGGCGACTGGAACGACGGCATGAACCGGGTCGGGCTCGAGGGCCGCGGCGAGAGCGTGTGGCTCGGGTTCTTCCTCGGCGGGGTGCTGCGGACCTTCGCGGACCTCTGCGAGGCGCGCGGCGACCGCGAGCGCGCGGCACGCTACCGGGGCGAGGTGGGCCGGATCGCGAGCATGCTCGAGCTCGCTTGGGACGGCGCCTGGTATCTCCGCGGCTACTTCGACGACGGGACGCCACTCGGCTCCGCCCACAGCGCCGAGTGCCGCATCGACTCTCTGCCGCAGTCGTGGGCGATTCTGGCCGGGTTGACGTCGGCGCGCCGCGCCGAGCAGGCGTTGGACGCCGTGCGCGCCCACCTCGTGCGCCGCCCGCTCGGGCTCATCCTGCTTCTCACACCGCCCTTCGACCACGCCGAGCCCGATCCGGGGTACATCCGCGGCTACCCGCCCGGGCTCCGAGAGAACGGCGGCCAGTACTCGCACGCCGCCATGTGGACGATCCTCGCGCTCGCGCGCCTCGGCGCCGGCGACGAGGCGGTCGAGATGTTCCACCTCGTGAACCCGATCAACCACGCCCGCGAGCGGGCCACCGCCGAGCGTTACGGCGGCGAGCCCTACGTGCTCGCCGGGGACGTCTACTCGCATCCGATGCACACCGGTCGGGCGGGCTGGACGTGGTACACCGGCTCGGCGGGCTGGATGTATCGCGCCGGCCTCGAAGGCATCCTCGGCATCGAGCGCCGCGGCGACCGCCTGCACGTCGATCCGTGCCTCCCGAGTGCCTGGCCGTCGTGCACCGTGGTGTGGACGCACGGCCGGACGATCGTGGAGATCACGATCGAGAATCCGCACGGGCAGTGTCGCGGCGTCGGCCGTGCCGAGCTCGACGGGCGGGTCGTGTCCGCCGACGCGATCCCGTGGGTCGACGACGGCCAGCGCCACCACGTCCGGGTCGTCCTCGGTACCGCCGACGACGCGGCGCCGCCACTTCGCCAGGGCGGAGCCTCGGCGTGAGACGTCGCGACATATACGATTCGACGTGCGCCTTGTGGATTCGGAATCGTTCGGCTAAGTAGCGCTTTCTCGATCGGTTTCGCGTGTCTGCTGGGGAGGTCCGGGCGGCGCGCTGTCGTCACGAAGGAGAGCGAGACGGTGCCCGTAAGTATCCTTCCTGCCGAGAGAATCCGCCGACTTCCGCCGTATCTCTTCGCGCAGATCGACCGCATGAAGAAGGAGGTCGCCGCCCGCGGCGTCGACCTCATCAGCCTCGGCATCGGCGACCCCGACAGCCCCACCTTTCCGCACATCGTGGCGGCGCTCCAAGCAGCGGCGACGCGACCCGCGAACCATCGCTACCCCGACTACGAAGGCATGCCGAGCTTCCGAGCGGCCGCGGCGTCCTATCTGGAAACGCGCTTCGGGGTTCGGTGCGATCCGGCAACCGAGGTCGTCTCGCTCATCGGCTCGAAGGAAGGCATCGCCAACATGGCGGTCGCCTTCGTCGACCCGGGCGACATCGTCCTCGTGCCCGACCCCGGCTACCCGGTCTACTCGATCGGCACGACGTTCAACGGCGGCACGGTCTACCCGATGCCGCTGCGCGCGGACAACGGCTTCCTCCCCGACCTGCAGGCCATCCCGGAAGAGATCGCGAAGCGCGCGAAGCTCATGTGGATCGGCTATCCCAACAACCCGACGGGCGCCCTCGCCACGAGCCAGTTCTTCGCCGACGTCGTCGCCTTCGCCGACCGTCACGGCATCATCGTCGCCCACGACAACGCCTACGCCGAGATCTATTTCGACGAGCCGCCGCCGAGCTTTCTCGCGACGCCGGGCGCGCGCGACCTCGGCATCGAGTTCCACTCGCTCTCGAAGACCTACAACATGACCGGCTGGCGGGTCGGCTTCGCCGCCGGGAATCGCGAGCTCATCGCGGGCCTCGGCAAGGTCAAGACCAACGTCGACTCCGGCATCTTCCAGGCGGTCCAAGAGGCGGGTATCGCGGCGCTCACCGGCGACCAGACGCCGGTCGCGACCATGCGCGACCTCTACCGTGCGCGCCGCGACATGATCCTCCCCGCGCTCGAGAGCCTCGGCCTCGAGGCGCAGCCCATGCGTGGGACGTTCTACGTATGGGTCGCCTGCCCGCGCGGCTTCACGTCGACGAGCCTCGTTGCAAAGCTCTTGCAGGACATCGGGGTCGTGGCGACGCCGGGCAGCGGGTTCGGCAGCGCCGGCGAAGGGTACATCCGCTTCAGTCTGACGGTGGCAACGCCACGGCTCGCGGAAGCCGTGGAGCGACTCAAAAGTCTAAAACTCTAGCGCGGGCCTTCTGCCGCGCGGACAGGGACACGGCAGCGACGATGGCGCATCGGGTCTACGTCGGCCTCGGCTCCAATCTCGGGGATCGCAAAGCGAACATTCGCGAGGCGGAGGAACGTCTCGCGGAGCTTCCCGACACGCGCATCGTGAAGGCCTCCTCGCTCTACGAGAGCGAACCGCACGGCAACGCAAAGACCTGGTTCATCAACAGCGTGCTCGAGATCGAGACCGAGTTCGGGCCCGAGGAGCTCTTGAAGCGCACTCTCGCGATCGAGAAATCCATGGGCCGCAAGCGCGTGACCGGCAAACGCTGGGGCTCGCGCATCATCGACATCGATCTCCTGCTGATGGACAACCAGACCGTCAACAAGAAGAACCTCAAGATCCCGCACCCCGAGATGCACAAGCGGCGCTTCGTACTGATGCCGCTCGCGGAGCTCGCGCCGCACGTCACCCACCCGCACCTCGGCACCTCCATGTCCGAGCTGCTCGGCGGGCTGAAGGACCTCAAGAAGGTGATGTTGACTCGTCCGTGACGCTCGCGGCGGTGGCGTCCTCCACCGCCGGCCGCCCGGACCAGTCGCCGTGAGCGAGTTGCAGCATGCGCCGGAGCGGCGTGATCGCCGCCGCCAGCGACGACTCGACGAGCAGATCGAGCACACGCTGGGGATTCCAATCGGTTCCCTGCTGGAGCGCCGTCGAGCTGCTGACGGAGCATGTCGAGGAGCCCGTGACGATGCCGCAGCAGCGTGTCGTCGCTCGCGGACGCGCCATCGACCGGCACCTGCTCGCGGAGCGTCCGCGCCAGCACCTCGACCTTGCCGCGCAGCAGCGCGAGCTGAACGTCGAAGCCGCCCGCCGCCGTCCGCATGAGGTTGCGTAGGCGCTCCTCGACCTCGGCCGCGTGGCGCCGATGATCGCCGTCGAGGCGCTCGACCACACCCTTCAAGCCGTCGAGGTCCGCCCCGAGGTGTCGGCGCGCGACGTCGTCCGCCGTCGTGCGGGTGGAGGCTTCGCTCTCGAGGCGTGCCGCGAGCACGCTCTGCTCCTGCCGCATCGTCGCGAGCACGGCCAGGGTCTCTTCCCGCACGGCCGCGAGACGGCGATCGCACTCGGCTTCACGCGCGTCCATGCGCGCCTCGGCGGCGCGCCCCGCCGCGCGGACGCGCCGCACGAGCTTCACCGCCGCGCGTCGTGCCTGCCCGAGACGATCCTGCAACCAGAGCAACTGCTCCTGTTGCACGCCGTGCTGCGCGACCACCGTGTCCCGAAGCTCGGCAAGCCTCTCGACCGTGCGCTGCGCCTCCGTCGTCGCTTCCGCCTGCGCCGCGTGCGCCGCCGCTTCGGCCGCGGCCACGGCCTCGTCACGCACGCGCTGCCACGTCGCGTCCGCGGCCGCCGCGCCCTCGGCCGCTTGGCGCCGCACGTCGTCCTGTGCCACGACCAGCTCGCGCAGCTCGACGCGCGTACGCTCGGCCCGTTCGTCCTGTGCCACGACGCGCTCACGCAGCTCGGCGCGCTCACGCTCGGCCCGTTCGAGCTGCGCCGCAACGCGCTCGCGCAGCTCGGCGCGCTCGCGCTCGGCACGCCCCGTCGCGACCGCGAGGTCGTCCCGCATGGCGCCGAGCGCCGCTTCGCCGCGATCCAACCGCGCCGCGCGATCCTCTTCGCTGCGCTCGCTCGTCGCGAGCGCGCGGCGAAGCTCCTCGAGCTCGCCCGCGAGCCGCGCCATCGCGGCCATGACCTCGGCGCGCACCGCTGCCGCCTCGTGGCGCGCGGTCGCGACGTCCCGCTGCTCCACGTCGAGGGTGGCGCGCAAGGTCGTACCCGCATCGCGTGCCGCGCGCGCGTCTTCGGCGGCCGCCTGCACCCGCGCCGCGAGGCCCGCCTCGGCCTCGCGCCGCTCGTCGAGGGCGCGCGCCACGGCGGTCAGCTCTTCGCGCAGACCGCTCGTCGTCGCCGCGATCTCGGCGCGTGTCCGCTCGGTACGTTCCGTGAGGTCGGCGAGATGCCGCCCGTGCTCGGTGCCACGGGTCTGCTCTTCCGCGACGTCGCGTTGCACGGCGGCGAGCTCGCGCGTCACGCGCTCGGTCGCGGCGAGCGCGTCGTCCTGGAGGACGGCTTCCATGGTGGCGGTCGCGGCGCGCAGCTCGGCGATCTCCGCGCTCACCAGGCCGAGCCGCCGCTCGCACTCCGGATCGACGCCGCCCTGGCCCCCGGCAGCGGCCGCCGCGTCGAGCGCGGATTTCAACGTGGCGTGCTCGCCTTGCAGCTGCTCGAGCGACCCGACGATGCTCGCGAAATTCACCGTCGGCAGCGCCGCGACCGCCGCCCGCGCGCTCGCGGCGGCTTCTTCCGCCATCACAAGCGCGCGGGCGGCGTCGGCCCGAAGCTCCTCGAGGCGCCGTTCCTGAGAGGCCTGCACGCCGGTGACGAGCGCGCGCAGCTCGGCGAGCGCCGCGGGGTCGACCGCCGCCACGTCGCGCTCCCGCGTCTCGACGACGGCAGGACGTGCCGCGAGCCCCCCACCTGCGCCGCCAGCTCGCCGAGCCGCCCGACGATCTCCTCGAGACGGGCGTCGTGGCGCGCGATCGTGCCGCGCAAGGCATCGCGGTCGGCGGCGAGGTCGGCGAGCGCGGCCGTCACCTCGGCACTCGGCTCGGCCGCATACGGCGCCGGCGGCGCGCCACCGTCCGTCGCGGCCACGGCGCTCGTCGTGTCGGGCAACGGCGGCGCGCCGACCGCCTGGCTGCCGTAGGTCCGCTCGAGGATGCGCCGTACGCGCGCCAGCAAACCCTCGCGCCGGAACGGCTTCACCATGTAGTCGTCGGCACCGACCCCGAACCCGCGCGCAACGTCGTCCTCGCTGTCGTGGGCCGTCAGCATCAGCACCGGGACGAATGCGGTCCGCATCTCCGAGCGCAAACGCCGGCACACCTCGAAACCGTCCATGCCCGGCATCGAGATGTCGAGGATGACGATGTCGGGACGCTCGCGGCCGGCGAGCTCGAGCGCTTGCGGTCCGTCCTCCGCGGTGAGCACCGAGAGCCCGAGGTCCGAGTGCTCGAGCGTGTGGCGCACGACGTCACGGATCGTCGCGCGTGTCGTCGACGACGAGCGCCTTGAAGCTCCGCCGCGCCGCCGGGCTCGGGCACGGCGACCGGCGTCGTCGTCGACCACGGCCGCGGCGCCGCAGTACGGGCACCGCACCCATTCCGGGCTCGAGCGGCTTGGCGCAGCCGCTGCACGACGCACGCAGCACTTTGCTGCAATGCGGACAAACGCTGTAGTCCTCCGCGATCTCTTTTTGGCACCCGGGGCACTGCGCACCGGCACCGTCGGCGATCTGGACGACGCGCTGCACCTCTTCGACGGTCGTCATGCCGGTGCGGATCTTCTCGGTCGCGTCCTCGAGGATCGTGTGGACGCCTTCGCTCCGCGCCTGCTGGCGCACCATGCTCTCGCCGGCGCCGGCCTCGATCAGCTTCGTGATCGCGCTCGTCATCGGCAGCATCTCGTAGACGCCCACGCGCGAGCGATAGCCGCAGTGTCGGCACTGCGCGGCAACCGACGGCCCCCTTCACGACGTCGGCGTCGCCCAAGTGCAGCTGACGTCGGGTCTCGGCGTCGACCTCGATCGGCCGGCTGCACGTCGGGCAGAGCTGGCGCACGAGCCGCTGCGCCACCACGAGGTTCAACGCGGAGGCGATCGCGTACGGCTCGAGGCCGAGGTCGAGGAGCCGGGTCACCGCGCCCGCCGCGTCGTTGGTGTGCACGGTGCTGAGCACCAAGTGGCCGGTGCTCGCCGCTTGGAACGCGATCTGGGCCGTCTCCTTGTCGCGGATCTCGCCGAGCAGGATGACGTCCGGATCCTGACGCAACACCGAGCGCAAGACGCCGCCGAAGGTCAGCCCCTGCTTCTCGTTGACCTCGACCTGGTTGATGCCCTTGAGCTGGTACTCGATCGGATTCTCGATCGTGACGATGTTGGTCTTCGGCGAGAAGATCTCGCGCAGCAGCGCGTAGAGCGTGGTCGTCTTGCCGCTGCCCGTCGGCCCGGTGATGAGGATCATCCCCTGCGGCTTCTTGGCGGCGTCGCGCAGGAGCTTGAGATCGCGCGCGGCGAAGTCCGAGACGGTCGAGCACCTTCACCGCCTGGCTCGCGTCGAGGATGCGGAGCGTGATCTTCTCGCCGTGCTGCGCGGGCAAGCTCGACACGCGCATGTCGACGCTCTTGTCGAGGTAGCGGACCTGGATGCGACCGTCCTGGGGCAGGCGACGCTCGGTGATGTCGAGCTTCGCCATCACCTTCAAGCGCGCCACGAGCGGATTCTGGATCCACTTCGGGAAGCGGAAGGCCTCCTCGAGGATGCCGTCGACGCGGTACCGCACGAGAACCGAGTCGCCCTCGGGCTCGACGTGGATGTCGCTTGCGCGGGACTTGATGCCCTCGATGAGCATCTTGTCCGCCAGCTTGATGACCGGTGGCAGCTCGGCGTCGGCGGCGATCGTGCGGAGGTCCTCGCCCTCGTCGCTGAGCTCGTTCACCACCAGGGACTCGCCGGCCGGCACGAGCTGGAGGAACTGCTCGAGCGATTCCTGGAGGCGGTAGGTATGCGCGAGCGCGTCCTTCACCTCGACGTGGGTCGCGACCACGGCCTGCACGCGCTTCCCGGTCGCGAACTCGACGGCCTTCAGCGCCGTCGAGGTCGAGCGGGTTGGCGGTGACGACCTCGATCGTCCGCGCGTCGATGCCGATCGGCACGACCTCGTAGCGCGTCGCGATGTTTTCCTTCAGCTCGCGGGTGACGTTGGCATCGAGCGGATAGGTCGTGAGGTCGACGATCCGGAGCCGGAGCGTCTCCGCGAGCAGCAACGCCAGGTCTTTCTGGCTGATGATGCCCTCGCGCTCGAGCACCTCGTGGGCCGAGCCGGCGTCCCCGACGAGCCCTTCGATCCGTGCGACGTCGTCGACGGTGATGCGACCTTGGCGGGCAAGAAAGCGCAGCAGGGCACGCGCGCCGGCCGCGCGCTCGGGCGTACTCATGGCACAGACATCTTCGGCCACTTTCTGTGTGGTCTTGAGAGCGCCGCGCGGTCAGATTCTTGACCTCGCGACCCCGGCCGGGGGACGGCCGGTCAAACTTGACCACCCGGCCGGGGCAAACTTGACCCTCGGGGGGTCGCAGCCTAACATCCGCCGAACGTCCTCCTCGGCACAGAGCCGAACCCCGATGCCGCTCCCGCGCATCTACTTCGAAAAGCTTCTCGAGAACTCCCCCGACATCGTCGTCGCAGTCGACCGACGCGGTGCGATCGTTTTTTACAACGACGGGGCCCGCCAAACTCTTGGCTACGCGTCCGACGAGGTTCTCGGGAAGCCGGTCGGGCTGGTCTACCGGAGCATCGACCATGCCCGGGAAGTGATGCGGGCCATGCGGGGAACGGAGGCCGGGCCGGCGGGATCGGTCAAGAACTACGAGACCGTGTTCGTCGCGAAGGACGGCACCGAGATCCCGGTCGCCATCTCGGGCTCGATCACCCATGACGAAGCCGGCAACGAGGTCGGATCGATCGGGTTTGCGAAGGACCTCCGGCAAATTCGCAAGCGGGACCGGCTCGTGACGCTCGGCGAGATCGCCGTGAGCCTCGCCCACGAGATCAACAATCCCCTCGAGGTCATCACCAACACGATGGAGCTGCTCGAGGAGTTCGTCCGGCGCACGGCGAGCGACGAGCAGATGGTGATCGAGGTCGAGCGCTTCGAGGCGGTGCAGCGCGAGGTCGCAAAGATCCACGCGATCGTCGGTCGGGTCCAGGATCTGGCGGCCGGCGACGAGTACGAGACGCGGCAGTATCTGCCGGGCACCATGATGACGAATCTCCGCCACGGCACGCCGCCACCGGCGCCCCCGCCGCCGGCGGCGCCGGTGGCGACGCCGCCCGCCGCCGCGGCAGCGGCGAACGGCGCGGCACCGTCGATCGCGGGTCTCACCATCCTCGTCGTCGACGACGACCTCGGCGTCTGTCAATCGCTCGCGGAGCTCTTGCGACATCAGGGCTGCACCGCGGTCATCGCCACCTCCGCGCTCGACGCGCTCCGGCTCGCGACGAGCCAGCCCTTCGACCTGGTGGTGAGCGACGTCGTCATGCCGGACATGGACGGCTACGACCTCTACATGGAGCTGAAGGAGCGCGAGCCGACGCTGCCCGTGATCCTCATGACCGGCTACCTCTACGACCGCGATCACGTCATCAAACGAAGCAAGCTCGCCGGGCTCGCCACCGGCGTCCTCTACAAGAAGCCCATCGACCTCGAGCGACTGAAGACGATCATCCACACCCACTGCTTTCCAAAGGAGGCCCAGGGTGGCGACCGCCGCGAGCCCGGACGGAACCCGGCGGTACCGTGATCGCCACCTCGGGCGCCTTCCCGCCTCTCACTTTCGAGCGTTTCCTGGCGATCTGATCGCCGCGTCGATCGGGCTCGGCACGTATCTCGGCGAGCCCGACGCGGCGACCGACGAGCTGTATGCCGGCGCGATCCGCGCCGCGCTGACGCTCGGCACGAACCTGCTCGACACCGCCGCCAATTATCGCGCCCAACGGAGCGAACGCGTCGTCGGCCGGACGCTCGCGGCCGCGATCGCCGCCCACGAGATCGCCCGGGACGAGGTCGTCGTCTGCAGCAAGGGCGGCTACTTGCCCTTCGACGACGTCTATCCGTCGGATCCGCGGCGCTGGATCCACGACACCTACGTCGCGTCCGGACTGCTCACCCCGGACGACGTCACCGGCGGCGGACACTCGCTCGCACCGGCCTACCTTCGCCACCAGATCGACCGCAGCCGCGCGAATCTCGGGCTCGAGCGCATCGACGTTTTCTACCTCCACAATCCCGAGAGCCAGCTCGCGACCGTCCCGCGGCCGGACGTGATGGCACGCATCGGCGCCGCGTTCGCCGTGCTCGAGGAAGCGGTGGACGCGGGAACGATCGGCGCGTACGGCGTCGCCACGTGGAACGGGCTCCGGGTCGCGCCGGCGGCCCGCGAGTATCTCGCGCTCGCCGACCTGGTGACGCTCGCCGAGCGCGCCGGCGGGTCCGAGCATCACTTCCGCGTCGCCCAACTGCCGTGCAACCTGGCGATGACGGAAGCGATCACGGCGCAGAACCAGCCGGTAGGCGATCGGCTGGGCTCCCTCGTCGAGGCCGCCGATCGCCTCGGGGTCGCGGTCGTCGCCAGCGCGAGCCTGCTGCAAGGAAAGCTCGCGGGTCCGCTGCCTGCCGTGCTCGCCCAGGCGATGGAGGGGTGCCAGAG
Organism: uncultured delta proteobacterium; assembly: GCA_963774015.1. Taxonomy (GTDB): domain Bacteria; phylum Desulfobacterota; class Binatia; order UTPRO1; family UTPRO1; genus UTPRO1. The sequence goes on along the minus strand of CAVZDH010000007.1, from coordinate 4,096 downwards.
CGACCCGCAGCGCGCGCTCCAGTTCGTACGCTCGACGCCGGGCATCACGAGCGCGCTCGTCGGCATGCGGCAGCGCAGCCACGTCGAAGAGAACTTGGCGCTCGCGGCGCTGCCCCCGGCGAGCCGCGAGGCCTACCTCCGCCTCTTCACCGACGCGCACGACGCGTAGCACGCACGCCGACGGTCGAAAATTCCCCCGCGCGGGGTGACGCCGTCGCAGCGGCTCTGATACACACCAATTCATGCAGATTCGGCAGACCACACCTCCGGAAGGGTACGAGATCCTGCAGCGCGATGCGCGCGCCGTGTATCTCGACGTCCGTACCCCCGAGGAGTTCGCCGCCGGCCATCCCGAAGGCGCCGTGAACGTGCCCGTGATCTTCTTTCGCACCGGCCGCTCGACGCCCAACCCCGACTTCGTCCCGGGCGTCCGGCGCCTGGTCGCGACGAACACGCCGCTGCTCGTGGGCTGCCAGGCGGGCGGGCGCTCGCAGCGCGCCGCCGAGCTCTTGGTCGAGGCCGGCTACACCGACGTGACGAACGTGCGCGGCGGCTTCGGCGGCGCCCGCGACGAGACCGGCCGTGTCGTCATCCCGGGCTGGCGCGACGCCGGCCTGCCGATCGCGACCGGCAGCGACACGAAGCGATAGGCTGGACGCGCCGCGTGGCGATTCGCATCACGAAGGTCTACACGCGCACGGGAGACAAGGGCGACACGGCCCTCGTCGGCGGCCGCCGCGTACCGAAGGACGATCCCCGCATCGAGAGCTACGGGACGATCGACGAGCTGAACGCGGTGCTCGGCATCGTCCGCGCCTGCAACGACGCCGCGAAGCCGTCGGCGGCGACCCAGCGTCTCGACCAGATCCTCCGCCAGATCCAGAACGAGCTCTTCGACCTCGGGAGCGAGCTCGCGACGCCGCCGGATGCCGCGTGGGAGGGCATGATCCGCGTCGGCCCGGCGCAGATCGCGGTCCTCGAGCGCACGATCGACGAATGCCAGGCCGACCTCGCGCCGCTGAAGTCGTTCGTGCTGCCGGGCGGCGGCATGATCGCGGCCTTCCTCCACCAGGCGCGCACCGTGTGCCGCCGCGCCGAGCGCGCCATCTTGCGCCTCATGCGGCACGAGGCCGTGGGCGAGTCGGCGCTCGGCTACGTCAACCGCCTCTCCGACCTGCTCTTCGTGCTGTCGCGCTGGATGTCGCACACGCTCGGCGAGCCGGAATACCTCTGGGAGAAAGGCCTCACGTTGCCGGTCGGCAAGCCGCCGAAGCGCTCCGCCGGGAGGAAACCATGACCGCGTCCCCCATCTATCTCCGTCAGCTCGAGATCGGGCCGATGCAGAACTACGTCTACCTCGTCGGCGATCCGGAGACGCGCGAGGCCGCGGTCGTCGACGCCGCGTGGGAGATCGACGCCATCATCGCCGCCGCCGCCGCCGACGGCTACACGATCACGAAAGCGCTCGTCACCCACTTTCACCCCGACCACCTCGGCGGACGCTTCATGGGAATGAGCGTGACCGGCGCGACCGAGCTCGTGGGCCGTCTCGGCATCAAGGCCTACATCAACAAGCACGAGGCCGGTTACGTCGGCCGCGTCTCCGATCTCTCCGCGTCGGACGTCGTCGCGGTCGATGCCGGCGACGCGATCCAGGTCGGCAAGGTGCCGCTCACCTTCGTACACACGCCGGGACACACGCCGGGCTCGCAGTGTTTCCTGGTCGGCGGCAATCTGATCTCCGGCGACACGCTCTTCATCGGCAGCTGCGGGCGCACCGATCTTCCCGGCAGCGACCCGGCCGAGCTCTACGAGAGCCTGAACACGTTGCGGAAGCTGCCCGACGACACGGTGCTCTACCCCGGGCACAACTATGCCGACCGGCCGACGTCGACGATGGGCCACGAGAAGCGTCGCAACCTCTTCATGCGCTTCGATTCGCTCGAGGAGTTTCTGGGCTTCGTCGGCCGTTGAAGCTCGTCGTGCTCACCGCGGCGGTGCTGCTCGCGTGCGGCGGAGCAGCCGCGAACGCCTCCGAGCTCGCGCTCGACCCCGCCGCGACGCGCGCTCCGGTCGCGGCATACGGCACGACGCGCGACGCGCTCACCGTCACGACCGGCCGGGAGCTGCGCGGCCATGTCGACGCCGTTCCGGCCGACGCGCGGCTGCTGACGGCGATCGCCGTACCCGAGGTCCCTCCCGGCGGGCCGGCGGTGCCGCTGCTCTTCCGCATCGACTTCGACGCCGCGGACGGCAGCAGCGTCTCGCTCTACGAGCGCGTACTCAACGGCACCCTTGCACGCGATCGGCGTTGGGTCGACGTCGGCGTGCCGCTCGACGGCGTCGCGGGCCGAACCGGGACGTTTCGCTTCGCGGTCGCATCGACGGCCGCGGGCGGCGTCCCCACGGGCGTCGGCTGGTGGGCGCCGCCCGCGCTCGTCGTCTGCGACGGCACGAGCCCGAGCCTCGTCCTCGTCACGATCGACGCGCTGCGCGCCGACCATCTCGGGAGCGCCGGCTACCCGCGACCCACGACGCCCTTCCTCGATGCGTTCGCCGCCGACGCGACCCGCTTCGCGTCGGCCTTCGTCGGCGGGCCGAAAACCATCCCGTCGATCCCGCAGATCCTGACCGGTCACTACTTCTATTGGCATCGTCCCGTGCACGGGCTCGCCGCGCTTCTCGGCACGAGCGGCACGCCGAGCCGTGCGATCGTGAACAACCCGTGGGTCGCCGGATGGCTCCGCGGCGAGCGGCCGGGGTTCGACGCCGTGCAAGCCGGCGACGAGCTCGACGCGCGCGCGATCACGAGCGCCGCGCTCCGCTGGCTCACCACCGCGGGCCGATGTCCGACCGCGCTCTATCTCCACTACCTCGACACCCACACGCCCTACCACGCACCGACGCGCTGGGCGCGCCGCTTCGTCGACCGGCACGCGGCGACGACGATCGGTCTCGGCTGGGACGACGTGACGCGCGCCTGGCAGGGCGCCTACGGCGACGCCGACCGCCAGCGGATCGTCGATCTCTACGACGGAAGCATCGCCTACACCGACCGGCAGCTCGGCCGCCTGCTCCGCGGTCTCGCGCGCCGCGGCCGCCTCGCCCGGACGCTGGTCGTCGTCACCGCCGATCACGGTGAGGAGCTCTGGGACCACGGCAAGTTCTTCCACGGCCAGTCGCTCTACGACGAGCTGCTGCACGTCCCGCTCCTCGTACGCTTCCCCGACGTCGGCCACGGACGCACGGTCGACGCGCTCGTCCGCAGCGTCGATCTGGTGCCTACCATCGCCGCAACGATGGGTCGACCGGCGCCGGCGGGAGACGGCACGAGCCTGCGTGCGCTCGCGGCCGGCACCAAGGAGCGGACGGCGCGCGTCGCCTTCGCGTTGGTCTCGCACGCCGAGCCGCGGACGCCCGAGCGACAGGCGGTCCGCACCCGCACGCAAAAGCTCATCCGCGACGTCAGCGACGGCGCGCTGCAGGTCTACGATCTCCTGGCCGACCCCAAAGAGAAGCGCAATCTCGGCCCGGCGGCCCCCGGTAGCAACGCGCTCCGTGCGCTCCTCGACGGATTCCGCGCCGAGCTCGACCACACCGGCTACCAATTGCGGCTGCGCGGCGTGGCCGATCGCGCGGTCCGCTACGTCGTCGACGTCACGAGCGAGCCGGCCGTGCCGGTGATCGCCATCGATCGCCTGCACCTCGAGGCGGGCGACCTCGTCGACTTCAAGGCGCACACGAGCGCGTTCAGCGTCCTCGGAACCCTGACGCCCGGCGACGAGGATCGCGTCCGTTTCGACGTGCTCGCGACGGCGGGGGCGCTGAAGGTCGCGATCCGGCTCGACGGCGCGCCGGCCCCCGACGGCACGCTGAAGGTCGGCGCCGGCGCCACGCCGGCCGACGTCGTGGTCGACCTCGCGGGTGCAGAGCTCGACGGTACGCCGCCCGCACCGTCGACGCCGGCGCGCGCCGTGAGCGTCGAGCTCTGGCGCGCGTCGCGGATCACGGGGAACGCCCCGCCGACACTCGACGACGCCACCCGCGCACGCTTGCGACAGCTCGGCTACGTCGAGTAAGTGGGGTTGTAGCGATA
>CAVZDH010000006.1:0-184198 GCA_963774015.1 uncultured delta proteobacterium | reverse complement strand
TTGCCCTGAAAGCTGAACCAGTACGTACTGCTCGGCGTCGGGCGGCGACGTCACCGCCAGCACCACCCGCGGCGCGACGTCGAAGGCCAGCCGCTCGAGACCGTTGAAGTCGCGCGGGATGTACGACACCCGGGCGCCCATCTTGCGCGCCATGCGCTCGATCGGCCCGAAGAAGCCGCTCACGATGCGCGCCCCGGGATGCTGCAGCAGCGCGTAGGGCTCGCGCAGCAGGCCCGTGTAGAGGACGACGTCCTCGAGATCCGTGCGGGCGCCGAGCGCCGCGAGGAAGCCGGCCGGCTGGCCGGCGACGAAGCCGCACGCGAGCGTATCGCGCGGTCGGACGAGCGCGGCGGCGGCGGCGAGCGAGAGCCGTCGACCTTTCGTCATGCGCCTTCGCCTACCACAGACCCGGCGCGCCGCCACGCCGCGCTTGCCTCCGCTCGGCACCCGAGCGAGCCTGCGAAGTCATGAGCGACCGCACCTACGACGTCATCGTGATCGGCGCCGGCCCGACCGGCGAGAACGTCGCCGCCCGCACCGTGCGCGGCGGCCTGTCGACCGTCATCGTCGAGTCCGAGCTCGTCGGCGGCGAATGCTCCTATTGGGCCTGCATGCCGAGCAAGGCGCTCCTCCGATCGCCGCAGGCGCTGGCCGACGCCCGCGCCGTCGACGGCAGCCGCCAAGCCGCCGGCGGCGCGCTCGACGTCGGCGCCGTGCTCGCGCGCCGCGACGCCTTCGCGTCACACTGGAAGGACGACGGCCAAGTGCGCTGGCTCGCCGACACCCACATCGACCTCGTCCGCGGCCGTGGCCGCCTCGCCGGCGAGCGCCGGGTCGCCGTCACGGCCGCCGACGGATCGGTCCGCGCGCTCGCCGCCCGCCACGCCGTCGTGATCGCGACCGGGACGCGTGCCGCCCTGCCCTCGATCCCCGGCCTCGCGGCGGCGCGGCCGTGGACGAGCCGCGAGGCCACGAGCGCCAGCAGCGCGCCATCGCGCCTGCTCATCCTCGGCGGCGGCGTCGTCGCCTGCGAGATGGCCACCGCGTGGCACGCGCTCGGCACGCATGCCGTCACCATCCTGCAACGCGGCCGGCGGCTCCTCTCCGGCGTCGAGCCGTTCGCCGGCGACCTGCTCGCCGCGGCGTTCCGCGCCCGCGGCATCGACGTCCGCCTCGGCGCCGACGTGCGCCGGGTCGAGCGCCCGCGCGACGGCAGCGTCGCGCTGACGCTCGCCGACGGCGGCACACTCGCCGCCGACGAGCTGCTCGTGGCCGCCGGGCGCGAGCCCGCGACGCACGACGTCGGCCTCGACACCGTCGGCCTCACGCCCGGCGACTGGCTCGCCGTCGATGCGAGCCTCCGGGTCGCGGCGGTCCCGGGCGGATGGCTCTACGCCGCGGGCGACGTGAACCGCCGCGCGCTCCTCACCCACATGGGCAAGTACCAAGGGCGCGCCTGCGGCGACGTCATCGCCGCGCGCGCCGCCGGTGCGGCCGACCTCTCGACGCGCGCGTGGTCGGCACATGCCGACACCGCCGACGAGCGCGCCGTCCCGCAGGTGATCTTCACCGACCCGGAGATCGCGGCGGTCGGGCTCGACGAGGACACGGCCCGCCGGCGCGGGCTGCGCGTCCGCGCCGTCGAGTACGACATCGGTGCCGTCGCCGGCGCGCGCCTGCACGCCGACGGCTACGCCGGCCGCGCCCGCATGGTGGTCGACGAGGATCGCCGGGTGATCGTCGGTATGACCCTCGTCGGCCAAGGCGTCGGCGAGATGCTCCACGCCGCCACGATCGCGGTCGTCGGCGAGGTGCCCCTCGATCGGCTGTGGCACGCGGTGCCGGCGTATCCGACGATCAGCGAGCTCTGGCTCCGACTGCTCGAAGCCTACGGGCTCTGATCCCCGTGGCGGAGCGCGACGGCGACCGCCGCGGCGTAGCCCGGCCGAACCTCGACGTCCGCGAGCGCGAACGAGCGCGCCGCCGCCTTGGCTCCGATGCGTACGGTCTGCACCTTCCCCGGCCGCGGGTCGACGCCGACCTCGAACCCCGCGAGCGGCACGCGGATTCCGAGCCCCGCCGCCTTCACGCACGCTTCCTTCCGCACCCAGCAACGATGGAACGCCTGGGCGTGCTCGCGGCGGTCGGAGCGCGCGAGCGCCCTCGCCTCGGTGGGCGCGAAGAAGCGCGCCGCGACGTCGTCGAGGTCGGACCGCTCGCGCACCTGCTCGACGTCGACCCCGACCTCGCGCCCCTCGGCGAGCGCCACGAGCGCCACCTCGCCGGAATGCGAGACGTTGAACCGCAGCGACGACGGGTGGAGCAGCTCGAGCTTGCCGTGCGCATCGGCACCGAGGGTCAGCGTCTCCGGCGGCCCGTGCTCGGCCTCGGCGAGGAGAATCCGCAGCACCCCGCGCGTCACCACGAACCGCACCCGGTCGTCGGCGTAGTGGAACAGCGCTGCCCGCTCGTTCTCGTCGGTCGCGAGCAGCTCCGCGAACCGCAGATAATCCCCGCGCGCCGCCGCCAGGTCGATGCCATGCAGCCGCACGTCCGCGAACGGCGTCGGAATCTCGCTACAGCAATGCGTCAGGAGCTCGCGCATCGTCGTCAGTCCTTCTTGGGGGTCGCCATGAGCGGCAGGCTGAACACGTCGTCGGAGAAGCCACGGTCGAATTCCACCTCCACGAGATCGAAGACGGATCGCGTCCCGCCGCGGGGATCGTCGACCTCGACCCGCGACGGCACCGGCACGTGCCCGACGAACCGCACGCCGCTCTGTCGAATGCGCTTCACTGCGGTCGCGTCCGGACCGTAGAGCTCGAGCTGACGCATCACCATGTCGTTGGTCCCGACCCACAAGACGATGCGCGGATAGCCGTGGACCGCGGACATCTCGAGCGCGTAGGCGTCCCCGTCGACCACCCGCTCCGAGCCGCGCAGCGTCGGGCGGACGTCGGCCGCCGTCCAGGTGAGCGACTCGCGCATGAGATCGAGCTCCGCGGCGGTGAGATCCGTGCCCAGCAGCCCTTCGTCGTTCATCTGGCCCGCGAACCTGCGGGCCCGCTTTTGTCGCGGCAGATAGAGCCAGCGCTCCGGCACGCCGGCCGCCCGTTGCTGGGACAGCACGGCCATGCCCTTCACGTTGTCGGGTGCCAGGAACTCGAGCAGCGCTTTGCGCGCCCCGTCGGCGTAGCGGCGCTCGAAGAGCTCGACGGTCCGCTCTTGGCCGTGCGCGGCCGCATCGAAGGTGGTGACGCGCATCACTTGATGCTGGTCCGACCAGGCATAGGTCGTGGTGTAGAGCTGACGGCGCGCATCGAGGATCTCCCGCGCGCCGTACGACGCGTGGCCCTCCGCTGCGAGCGCCAGCAGGCACGCCACGATCGTCGATCCCACCATCCGCCGTCCCATCGCCCGCGTTCCTTTCGTCATTGCGGGATGCATTGCAGGTCCGGCATGGCCGGCATGCGGCCGGGCGCGGCCCCGCCGCCGAGGCCGTCGTGGATCCAGCGATGGAGCGGCCCGACCAGCAGCGGCGCATCGTAGGCCGCGTGCGTCGCCAGGTAGCCGTCCGCTTCGCGATACAGCCCCACGCCGTCGCTCCGCCGCCCCTCGCGATCGGCGAGCATCGCACGCGCCACGCGCGCGTAGGCTCGCACCTCGAAGGGCGCATCGTCGACATCGGCGGCCGCCAGCAGCTCGTCCGCATCGGCGTCACGACCCGTGGACCAGCGTACGCGCGCCCGCGTCCACGCCAAGCGATGCGGCTCGAGACGGCTCGTCGGATCGGCGGCGAGCCGATCCCAGATCGCGCCCGCGTCCCCCACCCGGCCGGTCGCGAACAGGCGCGAGGCCTGGCGCATCGCCGCCACGACCTCGACCTCGTGCGCGAGCTCCGGCCCGCCGAGCCGCGGATCGGCCGCAAGCGACGGCAGGCCGGCGGCGTTGCGGCTCCCCGCCTCGTCGACGGCGAGCGGGATCATGGCGCCGAACGGCGCGAGCGGTTGCCGGGCGGTCGAATGCCAGAGCACGCGCGCGTGCGGATCCACCACCACCGCGTTCAACACCCGCAGGTTCGCGACCGCCGCATCGTTGATGAACGCCGTGTTCGAGCGGTCGCGCAGGATCTCCGCGGCCGTCGCCGGATCGATCGTCCCGAGGCGAGGCCGCACCGCCGCCTCCATCGCGACGCGCCGGCGATCCGAGTCGGCCGTACGGCCCTCGTCGTGGGCCTGCATCGACGGCGTCCGCGTGTGATTGCTCTGCGCCAGCCAATCTTCGGCCGGACGATATACGGCACACCGCTTGGCGGTGCACTCGGCGAGCGCGATCGCGCCCGCGGCGTCCGCCAGCACGAGAATCCCCGCCCCGCCGCGATTGCCGCCGTCCGCGAGCAACGCCAACGCCTCGTCCACCGTTCGCGCCCGCTGCAGCACGCGCCGATAGAGGAGGCGCGGAAATCCGAGCCCGATCATCACGTCGGCGTCGAAGAAGTTGATCGAGATGGCGAGGCCCGCGGCGTTCACGCCGACGATCGGCACGATGACCAGCGGCCACGATGCGGTGAGGTGCACGAGATCGCCGTTGCTCGGATGGTAGCGCGTCACCACCGGCCGCCGCCGCCCGCCCTCGTCGGACCAGTCGACGTTGCGACCGATCAGCGCCCGGCCGTCGCGGGTCGCGCTGCGAGTCGCCGCGAAGGCCGTCGAGCCGCCGCCGAAGACCCCGCCGTAGAGCAAGCGGAGGCCGTCGGCGCCGCTCGCCGCGTCGAGCCCGCGCGCGATCCCGGCCGCCTCGGCGAAGAAGCCGCTGTCCTCGCGCCATCCGCCGAAGCGGCTCCACACGGGGAACACCACGTCGTCGACGAGGCGACCGAGCGCGCCCTCTGCACGCACGAGCCCGCCCCAGCGCTCGGCGTAGAGATCGCGCACCACGCGCGCCTCGTCCCCGAGCAGCTCGACCTCCTGCCGTCCCATCTCGGCGTAGGTACCGTAGAGATCGAGGACGATCAGCGCGCCGTGGTCCTCGCGACGCGGGCACGCGTCGCACGACGCCGGGGATCCCGCGGTGGTCGTGGTGGCGTCCGACGACGAGCCGGCCCCGCTCGACGACGGGCGCACGACCGCCGACGACGGGCTCGCCCCGCTCGACGTCGCCGTCGCGACGCACACCAGCGCACAGACGCCGAGCGTCGTCACCGCCGACCACTGCACGCATGGCGCCGTCATGGAGTCTCCGTCGAGCCAAGCGCTCATGGCGCCCGCCTCGCAAACGGGATTCGTATCCCCCTCCCGCACGCTTCGGCTCGATCACATACGAAGTTCGCAACCGCGATGTCGAGGATTCCGAGCCCAAAAGGACTGAATATGGTGCGCGATTCATAGTCCCATTTTGGCGCATGCGTTCCCGCAAGCACGTCGGACAAGGCGCAGCGGATGAAGCGGCGGTGCCCGCTCGATCGTTCCGCGAGATGAAGCGACGTTTCGGCGCGGCAGACGTGCTCCACGTCGTCGACGACGTTGTCGGCGGCGAGCACGACCCGCGGCGTGAGATCGCGAAGCGACAGGTGCAGCACGGTGCGCAGCGGTCCGTCGCCGAGATCGTCGATGTGGGGGGTCATTGCCGTGGTCGCGATCGACACGAGCGCGCAGCCCTCGACCAGCAGCCGCCAATCGGAGACCGCCTCGAACGATACCTCGGCGAACGCCTCGCGCCCATGCGCCGCGAACGTCTCGGCACGCGTCGCGCTCAGATCGCAGACGCGCACATGCTGGAGACACGGCCACACATGACGCAGAAACCGGAGCGTCTCGAAGTTGATCCTGCCGCAGCCGAGCATGCCGATCGTATGCGGCGCCGGGCCTGCATGGAGCGCGAGCGCCGCGACCGCAGCGCTCGCCGCCGTGCGCTTCGCACTCAGCAGCGCGCCTTCGACGATCGCGCGCGGCTGTCCGGTCGCGAGCGAGTTCAGAACGACCAGCCCCGAGGCGCGCTCCAGGCCACGCTCGACGTTGTCCGGAAACGAGGCGATCCACTTGAGACCGGCGACCTCGAATGCCCCGCCAAGATACGCCGGAAGCGCGATGATGCGATCTCGACGCGCGGGAAAGCGAAGGAACGCCGAGTGCGGAACCACGGATCGCCCGGCGCCATGGCTGGCATACGCCGCCGCGACGAGCGCCATGATCGTCGCGTCCTCGCCGTCGAGGAGGGAAGCGACGTCGGCGGCGGTCACCACCAGAAGCACGTCGTCGCTCATCGGTCGCCTGGGGCCACGACCTCGGCGCCACCTCGGACGGCCGCCGATACCGACGCCACGAGGTCCGCCGGCACCGACACCCGGTCTTCCATCGCGGCCGCCGGCGCTTCATCGATGCGCGGCACCGTGCCGAAATGCGTCCGCACCCACTCGTCGGAGTAGATCGTGTCGAGATAACGCTCGCCGCGATCCGGGAAGATGGCAACGCACACCGCGTCGTCGCCGATACGATCGCGCAACCGCTCGACCGCCATGACGACGGCGCCGGAGGATCCGCCCGCGAGGATGCCTTCACGCGCGACCAAGCAGCGACACCCGATCACGCAGTCGAGGTCCGAGAGATGCATGCAGACGTCCGCAACACCCTCGCGATACAGCGCCGGCCTGAGCGCCGCACCGTGACCCGGAATCAACCGGACGGACGAGCCCGCCCCTCGAGGGCTCGGAACGGCAGCGAAGATGACGCTGCCGATCGCGTCGACCGCGACCACCGTGGTGGTGAGGCCCTGCTCGCGCACGTAGTCGGCGCATCCCCGAATGGTCCCGCAGGTGCTCGTCGGACAGAACAGGAAGTCGACCCTGCCGTCGAGCGCGCGCACGATCTCGTGCATCGTCCGCCGGTGGGCGAGGGCGTTGTTCATGTTGCCGTACTGGTTCGGCCAGAACGCGTGCGGCAGGGCATCCACGAGGGCGCGCACGCGGGCCAGTCGCGCCCGCAGATAGCCCCCCGCGGGATCGGGTGTCTCCACCACTTCGGTCGTCGCGCCGTAGGCCCGCATGATGGCGATGTTCTGCGCCGTCGTGCGCGCGTCGACGACGCACACGAAGCGCAAGCCGAGCACCGCGCACGCCTGTGCCAAACCGATGCCCATGTTGCCCGAGCTCGATTCGACGACGACGGTCTCGGAACCGATGCGGCCGGCGCGAAGCGCACCTTGCAAGAGGCTCAGGGCCGCTCGGTCCTTGATGCTGCCGCCGGGATTCAGGGCTTCGAGCTTCGCGAAGAGCCGAAACCGCGCCGTCGGCATGAGTCGGCGAAGCGGGATCAGTGGAGTGTTCCCGATCGCGGCGAGGACGCCGTCCGTCATGATGGTGCCTCCTCGTCCGCGAGCTGCTCGAGCACGCCGAGACACACCGCAGCGACATCGGCGATTGCGTCACCGGCATGTGCCCGTGCGTCGTAGTGCCAGTCGACGCACATCCGGGAGCCGGTCAGATAGGCGACGACGTCGAGCGTCGTGGGCCGTGTGCCGCGAACGCCGACTTCCGCCCCCGGTGATTCGGGCGCCACTCTCCATCCGGGCCACGGCGGCGGGTCGATACGGCCGAGAAAATTGCAGCTGACGACAGGACGCGCCGACGCGCCGCCTGCCACCTCGACGACCGGGGCATCGGTGCCGTAGGCGAGTATTCCCCACCCCACGCCACCGTCGGGAAGCGCACGCAAGTGACGATCCACGAGCAGGAGCGTGTCGCTGGGCCGCCGGCCCGCGGCGACCGCGACGCGCACGGGACAGACGGCCGTGAACCACCCGACCGTCCGCGAGACGTCGACGTCGGCGAACAGTGGCGCCCGACCGTGCCGTTCCAGGTAGACGAGCATCGCGTCGTCGGTCGCCGGCGCGGTCACTGCGGTCGCGAGTCCCGTCAGGAGTGCCGCTTCGACCGTCACGCTCATGGCGGCCGTCACGGCGAGCAGCCGGGTGGTCGCGTCCGACGGGAGCACGCTCGAGAAAACGGCTGCGTCGGCGACTTCCGGACGCCGCTCCGCGCCCACGTGCGGCAGGCACGCGCCTGGCGCGGCACACTCGCGCTCCCAGAACGGCAGCTCGCAACGGCGCGCGCCGCTCCGGGAGTGCGCGGCCAAGCGCGCGGCCCACGAGCGGTACGAGGTGGTCTTCGGCGGCAACGCGATCGGATCGCCACGCTCCACCTGCGTGACCACCGCGGCGAGGTCGTCGAGCAAGATGGGCCACGACGCCGCATCGCACGCCAGGTGATGGACCACGAGCAACAGTCGGCTCGGCCGCTGCGCTCCGAGATCGAACGAAACGACGCGCAACACCGGACCATGTTCGAGATCCAGGCTCGCTTGCGCCTCCGTCGCCGTCGCCACGATGGCCGTGGATGCGGCATCGTCGTCGCGGTCCGCGAGATCTACGTGCGTGTGCGGCACGGCCCCTTCCAGCCCGACGATCGTCTGACGCCAGCGTGCCCCTTCCCGCCGGACCCGGAGCCGCAATGCATCGTGGTGCCGCAGGAGATGCTCGACCGCGACCGCCACGGCGGTCGCCGAAAGACGGCCGTCCACGGCCAGCATCGCGGCCATGTTGTAGTGATGCAGCCCACCCAGGTCGGCGGAGAGAAACAAGCGCTGAATCGGAGTGAGCTCGACCTCGCCGGTCACCACCTCTTGCTCCGCGACCGCAGTTGTCGCCGCCCGCGCGGCAATGGCGAGCGCCGCGACCGTCTGGTGCTCGAAGACCTGCTGAGGGGTCAGGACGAGTCCCGCACGGCGGGCCGCGGCGACGAGGCGGATGCTGGACAGCGAATCGCCGCCGAGCGCGAAGAAGCGATCGGTCGTGGAGCGCACCTCGACGCCGAGGACCTCGGCGAAGAGCGCCATCAGCACCCGCTCGGCGGCGGTGACGGGCGGATGCGGCGTCGCAAACCGCGCAACCGCCGGGGTTTGCGCGTCGCGCACCGCCACCATGCCCGAGGCCAAGGCGCGCCGATCGATCTTCCCGTTTCCGTCGACGGGCAACGCGTCGACCTGCATGACGGCCGACGGCACCATCGCCTCGGGGAGCCGCTCGGCGACGTGGTGACGGAGCGTCGCCTCCAGATCGGGCGTCCCGGCGTCGGCAACCACCCACGCCACCAGACGCGCCGGAGCATCGACGGGCTCCGCAACCACGACCGCCTGCCGCACGTCGGGATGCGTCGACAGCGCGGCCTCGACCTCGGTCGGCTCGACACGTACCCCGCGAAGCTTCACCTGCGCATCGAGGCGTCCGAGCCACTCGAGCGTCCCGTCAGGAAGCACGCGGCCGCGATCGCCGGTGCGATAGAGTCGCGGTCCTCGCGAGCCGTCGTCGCGTCGTGGGCACACGAACGCGGCCGCGGTTCGCTCGGGATCGCCGAGATAGCCGCGTCCGACCCCGACGCCGCTCACGCAGATTTCTCCCGGATCGCCGACCGGCACGGGCTGCAATCGCTCGTCGAGCACGTGGACCGCCATGCCGGGAATGGGAACGCCGATCGGCACCCATGCGGCGTCGGCGGATGGCGCCAGCCGGACGACGTGATGGGTGACGTCATCGGCACATTCCGTCGGCCCATATGCGTTCACGAGCGGAACGCGGGGATGGCACGCGAGCCACCGCCGACAGAGCGAGGGCGCGAGCGCCTCTCCCGTCACGACGAGCCAACGAAGGCTCGTGAAGCGAGCTGCAGCAGCGGCGCCGCCCTCGAGAATCGATCGCAACACGCTCGGCACGACCTCGAGGATCGTGAGTCGTGCGTCCGCGACAGCGGCACCGAGCGCTTCCGGATCCGTCGTGACGGAGTCGTCGACGATCACCGCCTCACCACCGACGAGAAGAGGCGCGACGCATTGCCAAAGAGAAACATCGAAGCTCGCCGCGGCCGTTTGCCCGACGCGATCGGCGCCGCCGAGACCGAGAAGCGCGAGCTTCGCCTGTACGTGATTCGCGAGACCGGCGTGCTCGATCAGCGCCCCTTTCGGCGCGCCCGTGGAACCGGAGGTGAAGAGCACGTACGCGACGTCGCTCGGATCCGGCGGTGTCACGCGTCCGTCGGTCGCCGCGTCCAGGAGCATGCGGTCGAGCCGCTCGATCGACCAGGGTACGCCCCGGCTCAGCGACGACAGCACGTTCGGCACCTCGCCGTCGACCACGACCATGCGCGCATCGCTTCGATGGAGCACGTCGACGATCCGCGCCGCGGGCCAACGCGGATCGAGGGGGAGGTAGACCGCGCCGCATCCCCAGATGCCGAGCAACGCCTGCACCCAACCCGGACCGCGCTCCCCCCACACCGCAACGACTCGATCGCGGCCCGCGCCGGCGGCGGCGAGGTGCGCCGCCGCCGCGCTCGCCGCCGCGAGCAACGACGCGTACGTCATCGCGCGCCCGCGCGCGCGCACCGCCACCGCCTCCGGCGTCCGGCACGCTTGCGCCACGAACCGGGTCCAGACCGTCGCCCCCTCCCCCGCCTCTCCCGCGCGCACCAGCCTGGAGTCGGACGCCAGCGCGCTCGCGACGCGGAGAGCCGGCTCCTGCACGGTGCGCGCGAGACAGGCACGGAAGTCACGCAGCAAGCCGGCGACGTCGCGCACGGCGTAGAGCTCCCGCTGGTACTCGAGTCGCATCGACAGATCCTGCCCGTCCTCGACGAGCACCAAGGCCAGATCGGTGCGAGCCGTGGTGGTTTCGAGTGGGAGTCGCGTGAGCACGAGATCCGGCAGCTCGATGGCAGCGTCGACCGACCGTTCCATGGCGAACGCGAACGGGCTGAGCGGCGGCCGCGCGAGCGTGCGATCGACGTCGAGCGCGGTGAGCACGAGCTCGAACGGCAATTCTTGATGACCGAGCGCTCCCTGCACGGCCTGGTGCACCCGCTGCAGGAGCTCGGCGAAGGACGGATCGTCTCCGAGCCGTGTCCGCAAGGCCACCAAGTTGACGAAAAAGCCGACGACGTCGGCCAACTCCGAGCGCTCGCGATTGGCGACGGGAGAGATCACGGTCACGTCATCGAGGCGGTTCCAGTGTGCCAGCACGATCTTCCATGCGGCGAGCGCCACGACGAACGGCGTCACCCCCGACCGTCGCGCCAACGCACGCATCGCCGTCGCGAGCGCCGGCGGTACGTCCGCGCGCTCGGCAGCGCCGCGAAACGCCAGCCGATCGCCGCGCGCGACCGGCGGATAGTCTGCGCCCGTGAGCCGACCGCGCCAGTACGCCTCGAGCGCGCGGCGGCGCGGGCCGTCGCATCGCCCCCGCTGCCATTCCGAATAGTCGGGGTACTGCAGCCCCGGCGCTCGCGGCGCGGAGACCCTGCCGGCGACCGCCTCGCGATACGCATCGGCGAGCTCGCGCACCAGAATCGTCATCGACCACGCGTCGGTCACCAGATGATGCATGGTGAGACAGACGATCTGCGCTTCCGCTCCGGTGACGAGCACGCGCACGCGCAGCAATGGCCCCCGACCGACGTCGAAAGGACGCTCGATCTCGCGATGGACCTCGGCACGGGCCCGCTCGCCGATCACTGCCTCGGCGACGGGCACAGCGCGGAGATCTCGCACGACGAGACTGACGGGTGCCACCGGCGAGACCACCTGCAGCGGCCGTCCATCCATCGCCACGAAGGTCGTGCGCAGACTCTCGTGGCGCGCGGTCACCGTGGCGAGCGCCCGGCGCAACGCCTCGACGTCGAGTCGTCCCTGCGCCGTGAAGGCGCCCGCCACGTTGTAGGCGGGCCCGCCCGGGACGACCTGCTCGAGGAACCACACACGCTCTTGCGCAAAGGACGTCGGAAACACGTTCACTCCGATCCGTCGGGGCAACCGCGTCGGCCCGCACGGCACCTGCGACAACGCCGCGAGGCGACGCACCAGCAGGGTCCGCTTCTCGGCGGAGAGCGCCGCCATGCGCGTAGCCCGGTCACGCATCGATCCCCTCCCGATCGTCGAGCGCCGACGTCGCGTCCGCGCCGAGCATCGCCGCAACACGGTCGTCTGCAAGCGCCTCCACTTCCTCGAGCAGCGCCTCGGCGTCAGCCGACGCGAGCCGTTCCGCGTAGGCGTTTTCGATTGCGCCGGCCGTCCCGGCGACCGTGGGATCGGCGAGAAAAGTGTCCATGGCGACCTCCACGCCGAGCTCGACTCGGAGCTCGAGCAACACGCGGTAGGCGAGCAACGAGTCGCCGCCGAGCGCGAAGAACTCGTCGTGGCGCCCGAGCGCGTCGACGCCGAGCACACGGGTCCAGATCGCGGCCACCGACCGCTCGAGCGGCGACGCGCACGACTCCCCGCTGCGATCTCGCGCTGCCCCCGCATCGGGCGGCGGCAGCGCGGCATGATCGACCTTGCCGTTGTCGGTGAGCGGCAAGGCATCGAGGACCACGAACGTCGTGGGCACCATCGCCTCGGGCAGACGCGTGCGTGCGTGCGCTCGCAAGCGCTCCAGACATACCGCAGTGCTGAGACGCCGGCGCGGATCGTTCGCGAGCGACGAGCCCGACCGCGATCCGCCGACGACCCGCGACGTACCGCGTTCGATGCGCCCCTCGACACCGCGCACCTCACGGCGCCGTGGCCGGACGACGACGTCGTAGCACTCCGGTCCGGCGTCCGACCACCCGATCAGGACGTCGTCGTCTCCGGTTTCGAGCGCCGCCCTGATCTCCGCCGGGTCCACGCTCGGCGCGAGCGCCGTATGCGCCATGATGCGTCGCAGCTCATCGACCCGCAGGTCGGCGGTCGACGTCGCGAGCAGTCGCGCCGCCGTCCATTCGCGCTGCAGCCGGGGATTCGGGATGCCGCGCACCGCGATCACGACCTCCCGATGCGCGGCGACCACCGATCGCCATGTCGCCGGGGTGAGGCGGTCGGCAGTCCAATCGATGCTCGTCTCGATCGGCTCGTCCGTGGCCCCGATACGCCACGCCACGTCGTAGCGGAATCGCGTGAGCTCATTGTGGACTCGCCCGCGCTTCAGCTGCACGCCGACGGCGGACGGCGCTGCGGAGTCGACCAGCGCCGTGAAAAACGCTGGATCGATCAGTAGCTCGCCCTCCTGCGCCAACGCGCGGTCGACGCGCGCACGCACCTGCGCAACGGTGGCCGCCGCCGGCGCACGCGCGAGCTCGACGGCGACATGCAGCGTACGCGCGAGGGGAAGCGAGCGCACGTCGCCGACGAAGATCGTCCCCGGCCCCGCCAGCAAGGCGCGCGCGGACGCAAGCACCCCGCGCAGGTACGCGAGGCTGGGGAAATACTGCGCGACCGAGTTCAGCACGATCACCCCGAATCGCTCGTGAACGAGCGATTCGATCTCGTGGGCCGCGCCCTGCACAACTGTCACCTGCGGCAGCGCACCGCCGGCGAGATGGTGTCGCCGCACGTAGGCGACGGCGGCAGACGAGAGATCGATCGCGACGTATCGTTCGCAGTGCGGTGCGAGGCGCGCCAGGACCATGCCCGACCCGCACCCGATCTCGAG
Source organism: uncultured delta proteobacterium (assembly GCA_963774015.1). GTDB lineage: Bacteria > Desulfobacterota > Binatia > UTPRO1 > UTPRO1 > UTPRO1. The sequence continues at coordinate 170,689 of CAVZDH010000006.1, read as the reverse complement.
AACGCGCCGTGGCGCCATCCGTCGAATGCACTCGACCGTACCGTCGATCCACTCGCGCATGTCGACCGGAGGCAGCGGCTGTCTCGTGAAGCGGCTGGTCCATCCCGCGGTGTTGAAGGAAGGAGCCGAGGCCTGCGGCAACTCGCGCTGATACGTATCGTCCCACAGACGGCGCCATTCGCCGACCTGCTCCAGGTCGCACGAGGAGCCGGCGCCGTCGCCGCGCGGCGACGCAGCGAGCGCGGGCGCGAGGACCATGTAGGCGACGAGGCGCAGCGCACCCTCCGCGCCCGAACGCGCTACGACGGTCACCGCACGCACGTCGGGGTGGCCGCCGAGTACCGCTTCGACCTCCGCGGGCTCGACCCGCGTGCCGCGAATCTTCACCTGCGCATCGAGCCGTCCGAGCCACTCGAAGGTGCCGTCGGGCAGGCGGCGCCCGCGGTCCCCCGTCCGGTAGAGTCGCTCCGGCGTGCCGCCCGCGAGGGGCCGCGTGAGAAACACGGCCGCCGTCCGTTCGGGATCGTGTAGATAGCCGCGAGCGACCCCGACACCGCTGACGCAGAGCTCGCCGATCTCGCCCTCGGGAACGGGTTCCAGTCGTTCGTCGAGCACGTCCACCCGCATGCCGGCGATCGGACGTCCGATCGGAATGCGAACGAGGCCGATCGGCGGCGTGCCACGGAGCACGTGGTGGGTGACGTCGTCGGCACATTCCGTCGGGCCGTATGCGTTCACGAGCGAGATGTCCGGATGACGCGCGAACCAACGCCGGCAGAGCTCCGGCGAGAGCGCCTCGCCGGTCAGGAGCAGCACTCGCAACGCCCCGAACGGCTGTTCGGACGCGCCGTTCGCCGAGTCGAGCACGAGGCGCAGCACGGACGGCACGAGCTCGAGGACGGTCACTCGGCGCGTCGCGACCGCGACGGGAAGCGCCACCGGATCCCGCCCCACGGCGTCGTCCAGAATCTCCACCGTCGCGCCGACGAGCAGTGGCGCCAGACATTGCCACAGCGAAATGTCGAACCCCGTGGACGCGTTCTGCGCGACGACGTCGCAGGCGGTGAGCGCGAGCAGGTCGATCTTGGCATCGAGATGGTTCAGGAGCCCGGCGTGCTCGATCATGGCTCCCTTCGGCGAGCCGGTGGAGCCCGACGTGTAGATCACGTAGGCGAGATCGCTCGCGCGCGACCTCGCCACCGTCTCCGCCTCACCCCGCGGCGCCGTCCGCTCCGCGCCGAGCGCGACGAGTGTCCAGTCCGCCCCCTCGGCGAGCATGCGCACGACGTCGGGCGGAGGCCCATCGGTGACGACGAAGCGGGCGCCGCTCTGCCGCAGTACCGCCGCGACGCGCGCCGGCGGCCAGCGCGGGTCGAGCGGGAGGTAGACCGCAGCGCATCCCCAGACCCCGAGGAGCGCGCGAACCCAGCCGAGTCCGCGCGCTCCCCAGACCCCGACGATCGCGTCGGGCCCCGCCCCTGCAGCGCACAACCGCGCCGCCACGTCCTCCGCTCCCGCCCACAGTGCCTCGTACGTCACCACGTCCTCGCCACTCCGCACCGCCACGGCCGCCGGCGTCCGGCGTGCCTGCGCGACGAAGCGCCCCCACACGGTCTCCCCGATCGCGGCCGTCGGTGCCGTCACCGCTGGTTGGCGCCGCCCCGACACGCGGTTGCCCATGCCGACGCGACGGCTCGGGTCAGCGAGCTGCTCATCGAGCGCGCGCAGCAACGACGCCGCGAACGCCGTCTGGCTCGCGACCGGAAACGTCGCTTCGTTGAGATCCAGCACGAGCGTCATGTCGCCGGTCGCGCCGAAGTCGTGGAGCGCGATCGCTGCCGCCCCGAAGCGGTGGGTCGGCGCCACCCACTCGACGCGTAGCGCGCATGCATCGAACGTCGCGGCCGCCACCTCCGCCCGCTGGACGTTCACCAGTACGTCGTAGGGTTGCGGCACACCGGCCGCACGGCCCGCATAGGTCTGGTGGCGCGCGGCCTCCCACGTCGCCTCCATCAGCCGGTCGGCCACGTCGCCGAAGCGATCGCCGGCCGTCACTCCGAACCGCATCGGGCAGACGTTCATGAAGGAACCGATCGTGTCCTTGAATCGCGCCGCGGGACGATTCGCGAACGGAACGTCGAACAACAGATCGGCGGCGCCGGTGGTGCGATGCACATGCGCTGCGACCGCGCTCGCAACGATCACGAAGGATCCGAGATCGAGCGACGCACGCGCCCCGGCAAGCCGCCGAAATGCGGCACATCGCCTGGCACCGAAGGGCACGACCAGGCGATGCACCCGCAGAGCGCGATCCGGCGGTGCGCCTTCGGCGACGTCGGGGCGCGACGCGACCCCGGCATGACACCGCTCCCAGTACCGCTGCGCCTCCTCGGCACGCGCGGAGGCCCGATACGCCCGCTCATACGCGACCCAATCGGCGAAACGCCGGCGCGCCGACGCGGCTACCTGCCCCTCCGCAACGCGATAGTGCGCGACCAGACGCGCGTGCAACAGCCGGACCGACCACGCATCCGCCACGAGCTGGTGCAGCACCAGCACCAGCACGTGGCGCTCGCTCGCGAGACGCACGAGCACCGCCTCGACGAGCCCTCCAGAAGCGCCACAGGCCGCGACGCGCTCGCACGTGAGGTCCTCGAGCGTGCGCGCGGGCGCGCCGTGCCGGGCCAGATCCACGACGGCGAGCGTCGGTAGCGGCCGGCGATCCGCCGCGTGCGACGGCCAGCCGTCGACCTCTTCGATCGAGGAGCAGAGGGCATCGGCACCGCGGACGACCGCGTCGAATGCCCGTACGAGGCGCAGCGGGTCGAGCGGCCCGTGGAGATGCCAGCGCACCGCCTCGACGAAGACCGGAGCGCCGTTCGCGACGCGATCCCCGGCCCAGATCAGCAGCTGGCGGCGCGTGAGGTTTCCGCGATCGCACACGCGGTCGTAGACGCTCATGCCGCCACCTCGACGAGCGCGCCGGCGACGGCCGCGATGGTCGGCTGCTCCATGAGCACCGCGAGCGGCACCGGGCGTCCGAGCTTCGCCTCGAGCGCCGCCGCCAGATTCGCCGCCTCCGCCGAGTCGATGCCGAGCGCGGCGAGCGCCGCATCGCGACGGATGTCGGTACGGGGAACGTCGCGCAGCTCGGCGACGATCGCGGTCAGCATGTCCTCGACGGCCGCGGCATCGCAGCGCCGCAAGGTCGGCGTGGCATGGCGGGCAATGCCCGCCGGCGCGTCGCTCGGCTCCGCATAGAGCACCGGAAGCTCGCGCGCCGCGAGCGCGGCGCGACAGGCATGGCGCCGCACCTTGCCGCTCGAGGTCTTCGGCAACGTACGCGGCGGAATCAGCACGACGGCCCGGACATGGAGCCCGTGGACCCGGGCAATCGCATCACGCAGCGCGGTCGCCGCAGCCGCGAGCGTCGGACGATCGGCGCCGTCGGCCTCGTGGACGACCACGAGCCCGTCGGCATCGTCGTCGATCGCGAATGCCGCTGCTCCGCCCGGGCGCAATGCGGGGTGGGCCGCGGTCGCCGTCGCTTCGAGGTCTTGCGGATAGTAGTTGCGGCCCCGAAGGACGATGAGATCCTTGCAGCGACCGGTCACGAAGACGACGCCGTCGGCGTCGACGAAGCCGAGGTCGCCCGTGCGGAGCATGTCGCGCGCGTTCCGCCCGCGCGCGCGGAACACCGCCGCCGTGTCGTCGTCGCGGCGCCAGTAGCCCGCGGCGACCGTCGGACCCGCCAGCCACAGCTCGCCGACCTCGCCGTCGCCGCAGGGCCGTCCAGTCTCAGGGTGCATCACGTGTACCTCCACGTCCGGAATCGGGCGACCCGATCCGACCAGGATGCGCGCCCCGGGAGCGTCGGGCTCCGTCGTGACGACTCGATGCGTGTCGAGACTCGCCCCGTCGACCGCGCGTCGCATGGGGCCACTGCCCGCCGGACCGCCGGCCACCATCAACGTCGCCTCGGCGAGACCGTAGCAGGGCACGAATGCCTCTCGACGAAACCCGCACGGTGCGAACGCCGCGATGAAGCGCTCGCAGGTCTCGGCGCGGATCGGTTCGGCGCCGTTCATGGCGGCGCGCCACGTCCGAAGGTCGAGCCCGCGCCGCTCCGCGACGGTCGTCTTGCGAACCACCAGGTCGAACGCGAAGTTCGGCGCGGGGCTCAGGGTTCCGCGGTGCCGTGAGATGGCTTGCAGCCAGCGCAGGGGACGCTCGAGAAACGCCAGCGGCGACATCTGAATCGAGTGGAAGCCGACCTGGAGGGGGATCAGAACGGTCCCGATGAGGCCCATGTCGTGGTAAACGGGCAGCCAGCTCACCGCCACCGCCTGCGCGTCCAGCGCAAGAACCCGTGCGACGCGCGCGCCGTGCGCGATGAGGTTGGCGTGGGTGACCATCACCCCACGCGGCGTACCCGTCGATCCCGAGGTGTATTGCAGGAAGGCGACGTCCACCCCGTCGCGCCCGCACGGATACCCGGCGGCCGACTCGGACACCGGCGCGATCTCGTCGACGGCACGGCAGACGAGTCCCGCCGACGCCAAGGACGCCCCCGCGGCGGAAAGGCGCCGCTCGACGCCGCGTGTGGTGAGCACGATGCTCGCGCCGGCGTCGGCGGCGACCCGGCGGATGCGTGCGATGCCCGATGCGGGATCGCGGGGCTCCGGCGGATACACCGGCACCGCGACCACCCCCGCCTGAAGGCATCCGAAGAACGCCGCGATGAAATCCAGCCCGGGCTCGAAAAGCAGCATCACCGGGGCCTCGGACGACGCGGTCGACGCCAGCGCCGCCGCCACGCCCCGGGCACGGCCATCGAGGGCGCGATAGGTGATCGTCTCCTCGTCGCCTTCGCCGTCACGCACGAACGTGTACGCAATGTGCTCTGGCTCGGTGGCCGCACGCCGCCGAAGGACGTCGGCCAGCGTACACACGGCGCCCGCCTCGTTCGTCCGACCGTGCAGACTGCCTTCGCATCGCCTCATGACGTGACCCTCCAGATCGTCATTCCCATCGCAGGGCCTCGGCGATCGCGAAGCGGCCGGCGCGCCGACCGAGCACCCAACCGACGAGGCACGTGAGCGCCGTGGCGGTCGTCACCGCTTCGAACGCGAGTCCACGCGGATATGCCCACCGCACCGACAGCCCGAGCATGCCGCGCAGCAGCACCTCGACCTGCACCCATCCGAGCACGGAGCCGACCAGCGCCGCAGCCCCGCCGGCAATCGCGCCGAGCGCGCCGAGCTCGAGCGCCGACGCCATCGCGAGCTGCGAGCGCGTGAGCCCGCCCGCCCGCAGTGCCGCATACGTTCGCCGCCGCCGGATCGTCGCCGCCGCACCGGCGCTCCCCACGCCGACGAGCGCGCATCCGAGCGACACGATCAGCAACGGTCGGACGAGAGCCGTCAGCCGACCGAGCATGGCGCGGTACGTGCGCCGCAGCTCGGCAACGGTGAACACCACGAGGCCGTGGCGTGCGCCCCAGCGCGCGCGGATGGCGTCGGCGACCCGGGCACGTTGGGACGCACGGCGCAGCCCCACCTCGATGACGTTCACGGAATCATCCCGCCACCACCGGCGATAGAGCGCACGATCGAGACGAATCGCGCCGAGGTCCCCGGGCGTGAGCTCGAGATGAATGCCCACGACCCGCAGGCGCAGCAGGCCCTCCGGCGTCGCGAGCTCGAGCGAGTCCCCCGGCCGCTTTCCGAACCGCCGCGCGAACGACGAGTTGACGACCACCCCGGTTCCCGCCACGAGCTCACGCGCGGCCACGCTCGCGTTCCCGTCGACCATGACGAGCCGACGGCGACCGTCGACGTACGCGGCGGCGTCACTGGCGAGGATCGTCGCGCGCGAGCCACCGAACGCGATCGTATCGATCCGGACCGCGTCCACGAACGCAACGTCCCGCCATTGAGCGAGATCGGTCGCCACCGACGCGGGCATTCGGAGCGCATCGCTCGCGAACGGATCTGCACCGCTCCCGACCACGAGATCGGCGCCGGCGAACACCGCATTGAACGCGTCCTGCATGGTGGCGTCGAGGCTGCTGATCCATGTGGCAACCGCGATGGTGCCGGCGAGGCTCGCCAGGAGCGCGGCGTACGTGAACGCGATCCGTCGGCGCTCCGCCGCTGCATTGCGCGCCGCGAGCAGCAGCAACGGCCCCTCGAACCGAACCGTCACCGCTTCGAGGTGCCCGGCGAGCACACGCACGAGCCAGGGAAGCACCGCCGCGACGCCCGCCGTCGCACCGAGCAACGCCAGCATCCCCGAGCGCTCGACCGGAAGCGGAACGCGGGTCCGGGCGCACCAGACGGCCGTCGCTACGGCGGCGAGGAGCCCACCGCCGACCGCGGCGCCGGCACCGGAGGCGTGCTTACACGCGTCGATCTCGGGAACGAAGGAGCGTGTCGCCTCGAGCGGATGAACACGAACGGCCCGCCGCAGGGGACCGACCGCCGCGAGGATCGGCAAGAGCAGACCCATCGCCGCGCTCGACCCGAGCGTCACGAAGTCTCCATACGGGGTCGGGACGCCGACGTCCCCGTAGAGGGCCGCGATGCCGGCGCCAAAGCGCAGCGACAACGCCCGCGCCAGAGCAACGCCGAGCGGAACGCCGAGGAGCGTCGCCGCACCGCTCAACGCGGCGAGCTCCACGACGACGAGCGTCGCCACGACGCGCGCGGAGGCCCCGACCAATCGCACGAACGCGAGCTCGCGACGACGCTCTTCGACCGCGACGGTCGCGACGTTGACGACGAAATAGAGCGCGACGAGCATCGCGAGTGCCGCCGCGAGGACGAGCCCGTTCCGGTAGTTCACGAGCAGCCGTGCGAACGAAGCCGCCCGCGATCGCGGCGGCTCGACCGTGGCCCGCGAGCCGACCCGCGCCGCCACCGCACGCTCCACGCCGGGCACGTCGGCGCCGGGCTCGACGTCGATGGCAAGCTGCGACACTCGACGATCCAGGCGCAACAGCTCTTGCGCGACGGACAGATCGACCACGGCGAGCCGCCCGTCCAAAGCGGTCGCGGGGCCTTCCTGCCGCCCGAGCATTGCGCGGATCGTCAGCTCCACCGCGCCCGCCGGGGCGAGGACGCGGATGCGATCGCCCATCCCGAGCCCGTGCGTCCGCATGAAGTCGCCGGTAAGCGCCACCGAATCGGATGCCGCCAGGAAGAGCATCGGATCGCTCACCACCGCATCGGCACCGGCGCCGTAATCGCGCATCCCTTGATCGGCGAGGAGGTCGACGCCGTAGAGATAGAGACGGTCCCCCGGCAGATCGGGCGTCGCGACGAATCCCTCGACGGAAGCCGCGACCATGCGTACGCCGGACACTTGCTGCAGCTCGTCGAGCAGCTCCTCCGGGACTCCGCTCTCGCCGTTGGTGACCACGAGGGCCGCATGACCGGCGAGCTTCCGCGTGGTGGCCTCGTAGGAGGCGACGACCGATGCGTAGAGCAGCTGCGTCGCAGTCACTGCCGCGACACCGCAGGCGAGTCCGAGGACCGCGACGGCCGCCGCGGCACGCCGACGCGCCAGATGCCGCAGCGCGAGCCGGCCGATCAGCGGGATCAGCACGCCAGCGGCCGGCACGCCGCCTCCTCTCGCGCGCAAACGATGCGGCCGTCGACCACCCGTGCGATGCGGTGTGCGCGTGCCGCGGCTCGTGGGTCGTGCGTCACCACGACGACCGCCGTTCCCGAGTCTGCCGCTCGCCCGAAGAGATCGAGGACGGCGTCGGCATTCGTGGAGTCGAGATTGCCGGTCGGCTCGTCGGCAAGAACGACGGCCGGCGCCGCGACGAGCGCGCGGGCGACGCCAACCCGCTGCGCCTCGCCTCCAGAGAGCCGATCGGGTAGGTGCGCGGCGCGCGCGTCGACACCTACGGAGCGGAGCATGGAGCGAGCGCGTTCCCAGGCAGCCCGCGGCCTGATGCCGTCGAGCAGGAGCGGAAGCGCGACGTTCTCCAGGACGGTCAGGGTCGGCACGAGATTGAAGGACTGGAAGACGAAGCCGATCGTGCGGCGCCGAAAGACGGTCCGCGCGTCGTCCGACATCGCGTGCACGTCGACGCCGGCGATCGTCACGTGGCCGGCGTCCGGCACGTCGACGGCGCCGAGTAGATGTAGGAGCGTGGATTTTCCCGAGCCGCTCGGACCCACCAGCGCCACGAGCTCGCCCCGCGCCACGGCGAGCGAGACGCCGCGCACGGCTTCGACGAGCGCGTCACCCTGACGGTAGCGCCGAACGAGGCCGACCGCCTCCACGACGGTCTGACCGCAAACTGGCGCGGCGCACGGATCTTCCCAGCGCGCGACCACGGCCTCAGCGCTCCCCGCGCCGATACGGCGCCGCGTAGAGATCGTGGATCGGCTCGCGCTCGCAGCACGGTGCAGCGCTCGTCGCCGGGCCTGCAGAAACTTGCGGCGCGCGCGGCGCCGGCGGGCGACAGGCGGCGACGGCGAGGAGGAGACTCGCGAGACCAACGACCACGGCGCGCATCCGCATGAGGCTCGATGAGAGCAACGTGAGGACCACGCGCGCGGCGGCGTCTCAGCGGCTCGCAGGCCTGAATTCGCTGGCGTTTTCAGTGTGCGCGGCGCCGGCGCGTGGAAAGCGTCGCTTGACGTTGCCGACGGCCGGCCGGGCGGTGCGCTTTCTCGGGAGTGCGAGCCGGGTTTCTACAAAAGTCCACAGCGGACCGGAGCCCGACGGCATCGCCCCTGCCGTGGCGGGGCCTGCCGCTGCACTGCACGCGGCATGTCCCTTGCTCTCCTTCTCTCTCACTATGTTGCGCGCGCGGTGGATCGTGGGATGCGTCGGCCTCCTGCCCATGCTGACGAGCCCGATGGTCGTCGGCGCGGAGGACCGACGCCTCGCCGTGACGGACGTCGCGTCGCCGGGCCAGCTGCCGGCGGCGATTCCGAGTCCGCTCGGCTCGGCCGGCGTGCTCCCGTCCGGGCGCGCACCGATCCTGCCACCGGTCGGTCTCCCGACGGCGCCGCCGCCGGACGCGATCAAGCCCATGGTGCCCGAGGCCAAGCCCGCCCGGCCGAAGGCCGATCCGGCCGCGATGGGGATGGACGTCGAGGGCGGAGAGCCCGGGTTCCGCTACCTCGCGGTGTTGTCGGGCGCGTGCGATGCGCTGGTCGTGGCCGACCACGCCGTCCCGCAATGCGCCGGCAAGCTCGTGAACGTGGACTTCGGCAACGGTCGTGTGGCGTTTCTCTTCACCGGCCGTGAGGGCGACACCAGCGTCGTCACCACCTTCAGCGGCGGCACCTCGGAGCAGCCGGAGTCGCGCGTCTACCGGCTCACCATCGACCGCATGTCGACGACGCGGGTCGACGCGGGCGCCCTGCCCGTAACCGTGATCGGCGCGGCCGAGGGAACCTGTACGATGCGGGGCGACCCGACGCGCGAGTCGACGTCCTTCGAGTGCCGCGTCCGCCACGACGGCAAAGACACGACCGCGCGCTTCGAGAGCGTCGGTGCGCCCGAGGTCTACGCCGGCGTCCGGAACGGCACCGACGGCGCGCGCGCGCGGACCGCGGAGCGCGAGCGCGCCGAGGAGGGCTTCGACGGCCTCACGCTCGGCGACCGCTTCCCGCGCACGATCGATCAGTAGGCGCGGAACGGTGCCAGCGCGGGATCGTCGAGCGCGATCGGGCGGAGGTACTCGCCGAGGTAGGTGCGACGCCACCACGCCGGGTCGCCGTCGCCCGGGCGCGTGAAGCTCGTAGCGCCAGAGCGTCGCGCGGATGAAGCGCGGCGGCGTGGTCGGGAACGGGTCGACGGCGAGGAGCGGCTTCACGTCGGCATCGCCGCGCAGGAGCTTCACGACCAGCCGCACGAGCCACGGCTCGCGGTCGATGGTCGACATCGCCGCGAACCAGAGCTGCCAGTCGAGGCGGTAGTGGTAGGGCGAGATGACGCACGGACGCCGCATCGGATCGCCGGGCTTGCAGGGAAACTCGTAGGCGCGCCACACCGTCGTCGGGACCGGGATGCGGGTCGTCGGTGCCCTCGAGGATCACCTCGTCGCGCTCGCGGCCGACCGAGCCGAAGGCGCCGTAGGTGTTGACGAGGTGCAAGGGGTCGAAGGAGCGGTTCATCGCCTGGCGCGGCGAGAGCAGGTTCTCGACCGGCGCGACGCTCAGGACCGCGACCACGCGCGACCAGGGCCGCGGCCGCTACCCGGTGCGAGCGTGACGGCGGCGCGGCCGTGGCGCGCGCGGCGGCCTCGCACCACCGCCGCGGCACGAGCCGGCGCCAGACGGCGTCGTCGAGGCAGGCGAGCGCCGGCACGATCGTCAGCCAGTTGAGGAAGGAGAGATTGCCGCTCACGATCAGGATCACCTGGAAGAGCGACGAAGAGGACGCCCGCCAGGCGGCGTCCCCGCCGGCCGAGCGGGATGAGCCAGGGCGCGCCGAGCTCGACGACGTGGTTGAAGGCGGTGCCGACGACGTGGAACCAGCGCGGCCGCGCGTTCAGCCACCAGCTCAAAGGATTCGGGATCGGCTGCGTCTCGTAGTGGCAGACCAGGCACGTGAGCGTCGCGCCAGCACGGATCGCCCCGGAGCTTGATGAGGCCGGCGCCGAGCATGATGCGCGCGATCAGCCAGCGATACAGCCAGACGACCGCGATCGGCGGCGCCGACGCGAATGGTCCGAGCGTCCACACGGGACAGAGGAAGATCGCGAGGAAGCCCGTCTCGCAGAGCTGGGTCTCCCAGCCGTAGCCCTAGAAGAGCTGCCCGATCTGCACGAACGAGAGATAGAGCGCCCAGAGCGCGAGCTGCACGAGCGCGTTGGTCGCGCCGAGGAGCACGGCGAGCGAGAGCCCGAGCCCCGCCCAGGCGGCGACGTGGAGCGCGGAGTCGGACACGTCGAGCCAGAAGAGCGTCGGGAGCTCGCACGCGGCGCGGCTCGTCGAGCCCAGCTCCGCGTGCACGGCGGCGAGGAAGCGGTCGGCGGGGAGGATACCGCGATGCCCGAGGAGCGCGTCCTGCTGCTGGATCAGGACGAGGAACGCGACCGCGTAGACGAAGCCGAGGAGGCGGAGCAGGACGAAGCGCGTGAGCACGTACGAGGAGGAGCGCGCAGGGTCCGCAGCGGGCGACGGGCTCGGAACGTCCACGGCACCCACGGGCGTCGCACAGGGTCGGTCGCGCCCGGCGCGATCAGCGCGACGGATGCAGCCGGCGGTACGCGTCGTCGCCGACGTCGGCGCGCACCGCGAGGCCGAGCTCGTGCGCGGCGAGGAGGCCGGCGCGCAGCACGCCCGCGTCGATCGGCATCGGCATGTTGCCGATGAAGGGAAAGGCCGTGGCGCCCGCGGCGATGGTGTCGAACGCGCCCGCGTCCGCGGCGTCGACGGCGAGCTGTCCGAGATGCACGGGAAGGCCGACCTCGGCGAAGAAGCGTGCGACCCGGCGCGCTTCGTCGGGCCGTGCCTCGATCATCAACTGCGCGAGCGTCCCCATCGCCACCATCTCGCCGTGCAGGTACCGGGCGTTGGTCGCCGCGAGCCCGGTGAAGCTCTGCGCGAAGGCGTGAGCGGCGGCGAGCCCGCCGCTCTCGAACCCGAGACCGCTCAGGAGCGTGTTCGCCTCGACGACCGCTTCGAGCGCCGGGCTCACGGTGCGAGCGGCGACCGCGGCGGCGGCGGCGCGGCCCTCGGCGAAGAGCGTCGCGGCGCAGACCTCGCCGATCGCGGCCGAGGCGATCGTCGGCCGCGCCCCGAGCGTCGTGACGGCGGACGGGTTGCGGAGACAAACCGCGGCCTCGTACCAGGTGGCCATCGCATCGCCCATGCCGGAGACGAGAAAGCGCTCGGACGCCGCCGCGACGACGGCGGTGTCGACGACCACCAGCGCGGGACTTCGGGGATAGAGCTCGACCCCGCACGAGACGCCGGCGGGCGTGTACAGCACCGACACCGCGGAGCACGGCGCGTCGTTCGAGGCCAAGGTGGGCGCGATGACCACCGGCACGTCGAGCCGGAAGGCGACGGCCTTGCCGGTATCCACGCACTTGCCGCCGCCGACCGCGAGCACGGCGTCGATCGCCGCGGGCGCGAGCGCATCCGCGTGGCGCTCGACCTCCTCCAACGAGCACTCGCCGCCGAAGGTACGGACGATCGCCGCGACGTCGGCGGCGCGGAGCGACGCTGACGAGCGTGCCGCCATGCCGCCGCTCGCCGCCCGCCGACACCAGGATCGCGACCCGCCGCGCCCGCACGAGCGAGAGATAGCGGCCGAGGTGGGAGAGCACCCCCGGCCCCTGCACGTAGCGCTGGGGCGCGATGAAGACGCGCGGCGCCGCGGCGGCGCCGTCGGGCGCGAACACCAGGCTCGGGAAGTACGGGTCCGGCATCGGTCTATTGCTCGCTGCCCCAGATCGTCTTGACCATCTCCGCGCCGGTCACCTGCTCCGGCGTGTAGCCGCCCTCGTGGTGACGCGGGCCCGGGTAGTGGGTGACGCGCCAGCCCGCGTCGTCGCGATTGCCGCCGCACTTCGGATGGACGAGGAAGGCGATGATCGTGTGCACGGGCGCGCGGCCGCCTCCTCGTTGGCGAGCGTCTTGTCCACGCCACCGCCCGCGCCCGTACCGATCACGCAGACGTCGAACTCGGTTTTCGCCATGTCACCCGTCTTCCGCGCCGCCCGCGTGCCGGTCTCGCGAGCAACGACGCTCGGCGCCCTATACGGCGAGATCGCCACGACGACAACAGACGATGCGGGCGGGATTCCGAGCGGGTGCGGCGCGACGAAACGAGCGGGGCTTCGCGCGCCACCGTCGCGGGCGTCACGGCTCGTCTCCGCGCATCGGCTCGCGGCCGCAGGCGGCGAACGCCGCCACGCCGTGGAAGCCTCGCGTCCCGTGCGAGAGTGGCCGTATGGATCCCGACGAGCGGCGTTTCGTCGTCACGAAGCGCCGCTCGTCGGGCGGCGCTCAATGCTGCTGGACCACTTCGAGCTCGCACCCCGCGATGCCGACGTTGCCGGACCCGTCGACTGCGCGCACCGTCCAGGCGACGTGGTTTCCCACACCCTGCGGCGGCGAGATCGTGATCCTGGATCCGTCGAGCACGACCTTGCACGACTTGGTCTTGTCGTGTTTCTTGCCCGTGGCGTCGAGCTTGTAGCATTCGAACGACACGATCTCGGGCACGACCGCCGCCGTGCAGACGTCGCTCGCGGTCGCGATGAACGAGATCGGCTGGTCGTTGCGGGGCGCAATCGTCGTCGGCGCATTGCAGAAGACGTCGGGCGGCGTCGTGTCGACGACACCCGCCGTCACCGTGCTCTCGTCCATCTGCGCGAAGGAGTCGAACACGCGCATGACGTAGGTCTCACTCCGACCGACGCCGAGCGAGACCGGCAGCGTCCGATCGAACCCGACCTCCGGTCCGGTTCGGTGTCCCCTCCTCCAGCTCACGACCCGGATGTCGTCCGCACCATCCGGATCCGTACTCTGCGTGCCGTCGAGCACGAAGCTCGCGCCCGCGGGCGAGGTGCATTCGACGGTCTGATCACCGCCCGCATTCGCCGTCGGCGGCTGATTCACCAGCACGCCGGTCAGCGCCACGTTCACCACGAAGGGGTCGCCCTCGGTCGAGAAGGTGCACGGGGCGCCGCCGGTGTCGCAGTCGGGCGAATCGTTGCGGCACACGGTCGTGCCGTCGGCACATAGGCCCTTGGGATCCTCGGCGTCGACGTTCGACGACAGGTTGCCGACCAAGCTGCAGGTGGCGCCCGCCCAATCGACGGTGAGATCGAGCGGCTGGTCGTTGGCGCCGAGCGCCGCCTTGGTATCGCTGGTGCCGGAGCGCCGGCCGCGCCCGACGCCGCCCGCCGTGGCCGCCGGCAGCACGCCGACGCCGGTGCCGTCCACCATGGTCGCGACGAGCGGACTGTTCCCTGCCTCGATCAGGTCGGTGAACGTCGGGTCGCTGTGCCATTTCACGTCGAAGGTGATCGGGTTCATGGCGAGCTGGGTCGAGATGCCGATCGCGCAGGACTGACCCGCACACGGTCCGCCGTAGATCTCCATGAATCCGCGCGTCAGCGGATCGTGCTTCGGCTCACGCCCGTCGTCGCCGACCTTGATCTCGCTCGTCCCGGTCATTTCGCACGTGCTGCGCCGTCCGAACATCTGGAACGCGAGCGCCGGTGGACCTTCGCTCGCATGGGCAATGCAGACCGGCTCGTCTCCCGGAGCGTTGGTGGCCGAGACCTTGTCCAGGCACACGTCCGTGTTGCAGCCGGACGGGGGGATGCTGTTCTGGGCGCACGTGAGCACCTGCTGCTCGACGCACGTTTCGAGGGCCACCGGGTCGAAGTTGTCGCACCGCGCCGGATCGTTGGGATCCGGCGGCAGGTTCAGGACCTGCTCCTCGCACACGGTCGGCTCGTGGTCGCAGGTCTCGCGGGTGAAGCCGTAGTACGACTCGCCCGGATCGGGCTGATTGTTGCCGTTCTTGTCGGTGAAGTTGGTCGGCGCGAGCGCGCAGGAGCAATTGGTCGACGGGTCCGGGAAGTAGCCGCACGCCGCGATCATGCCCCGATACGTGTTCTCGACGCGGTTGGCGCAGTCGCTCGCCAGCACGTCGGGAAGACCGTCATGATCGTTGTCCGCGTCGGGGTTCGGAGCGTGCGAGTTGAGATTCGGATTGCTCTCTTGGGGCAGACAGATCGGCAGCGTGTTGGTCACGTCGGCGCCGGGATCGTGGTACTGGACGTGCAAGACGGGCTCCCTGGTGCCGGCGCCGTCGTTGCTCACGGCGAAGCGCGTACCGGCGGTCGCATCGAAGACCAGCACCAACGAGCTCGCGTCCGTCCAGCCGGCGCGATCGACGACCTTTTGAATGAGCGCCGCGAGATCCGGCGTTTGCTGGTCTGCGCCCGCGGCGTTGGCGGTCCAAGCGGACGGCGCCCAGGCGACGGTCATCGGATCGAGGACGCGACCGCTGATGTTGGACGTCGCGAAGTCGGGAGCATCGTCCGAGGCGTCGATGCCGATGTCGATGCTCGAGGTATCGGCGTCGCTCTGGGCGGCGGTGAACTGCACGTAGGCTGCCTGGACGATGGCGCCCGGCGGAATGCCGACGGCCGGGAAGCGCACGCCGACGAGGAAGTCGGTGTTCATCCGCAAGTCGCTGCCGCCGAGAAGCACCGAACCGTCGGTGCGCCGCTCGTCGGCGTCGTCGTTCCGCTGCGGACTGCCGCTCGGGCTCGTCCGATCGCGCGGCCCGGGATTGCAGGTACAGGCGCACGTGTAGCCGTTCGAATGCGGAAAATACTCGAGCTTGAAGACCAGATCGCAGCCGGTCGTCGAATAGAGAATCAACGGGGCCGACAGCAGGGTCAGTACCAACCAGAGGCGACGTGAGGTCATTGCGTCCTCCTTGCCGTAACGTCTCGTGCTTGCGGACTCACCAGTCGGGCCATCGCGCCAGCCACGCTCCACGATGGACGCACCCTCGCCGGAGGGGACCGGCCTCATCCTAGAAAGCGCTACTTTTCCGGTCGCGAATCGCGCCCGGGGAAGTAGCGAGCAAAACCGGGACTTTGTATATCCGCGCCGTGGACCGTGACCCGGCCACTCCTGGTTTCGACGTCGTCTCGGCCCCATTCGTCGGTCGTGAGCACGAGCTCGGCGCCATCCGGTCCGCGTGCGCCTCCGCCCGGGCCGGCAGCGGACAGCTGGTCCTCATCGGCGGCGAGCCCGGGATCGGCAAGAGCAGGCTCGCGACCGTCGCTGCGACGGAAGCGGCGACGGCGGAGGGGATGGTCGTGTGGCGGGCGCGGTGCTGGGAAGACGGCACCGCTCCGGCGTTCTGGCCGTGGAATGCCGCCCTCAGACGCTGGATCGAGGACGCCGGAGTAGACGCCGCCGTCCGGGCCGCGGGCCCGTACGCCGCGGAGCTCGCGCGCGTCTTCGCGGTCTTGCGGGAGCGCGTGCCCTCCCTTCCCGCCGCCTCGGCCTGGAAATCGGACCAGGCGCGCTTTCGTCTCTTCGACACGGTGTCGCGGTTCCTTGCCGAGGTCGCCCGGCCGGCGGGCCTCGTCGTCGTCCTCGATGACGTGCACTGCAGCGATGGTCCGTCGCGGAAGCTGGTGGAGTTCCTCGCCGCCGATCTCGCCCGCACCCGCCTGGTCGTGATCGCCACCTATCGCGACACCGAGGTGGGACACGGGCATCCCTTCTTCGCAACGCTCTCGACCCTGGCGCGCGAGCCGTCGACGCGGCGATTGCTGCTTGCCGGACTCTCGCCGTCCGACTGCGTTCGCTTCGTGACCCTGATCGGCGCCGGCGCCGAAAACGACACCCTCGGCGCGCAACTCCACCACGAGACCAACGGCAATCCCTTCTTCCTGGGCGAGCTCGTGCGCCTCCTCGCGAGCGAGGGGCGGCTCGAGTCACCCTGGAAACCGCGCCGACTTCCTCCGGGACTTCGCGCGGTCGTGGCGCAACGTCTCGAGCGCTTGGGCGACGACTGTCGGACCGCGCTCGCCGTCGCTGCCCTGCTCGGCGACCGCTTCGACCTCGACCGCCTCGAAGCGGTTCTCGGGTCGCCGCCGCTCGGCGCACCGACGGTGGCGGACGTGCTCGACCGCGCGGCACGCGACCGCATCCTCGTCGAAAGCGGGAGCGGTCGGGCCTTCGCCCACGCGCTGATTCGTCGCGTCGTGCTCGACGAGATCGAACCGTCGCAGCGGGCGGCGTGGCACGCCCGTATCGCCGAGGCGATCGAACGTGCGGCGGGAGCACACCCGCACGCGGTCGCCGGTGAGTTGGTGCGGCATTTCGTGAGCGCGGAAACGGCGACCGGGCTCGCCAAGGCGTTCACGTACGCGTGTCGCGGCGCGGAGCAGGCGGCGCGCGAGCTCGGTTACGAGGAGGCGGCGCGACTCTACGCGGTCGCCCTCGACGTCGGCAGGCGTGCCGCGCTGCTCGACGAGGTCCGCGCGATCGAGTTGCGGCTCGCGCTCGCGGACGTGCTGCGGAAATCGGGCGATGTCGCCGCCGCACGGCAGCAGTGCCGCGAAGCGGCCGCGGCGTGTCGCGCCCTCGACCGCGCCGATCTCCTCGGACGCGCGGCGCTCATCGCGGCCGGACCGGTTCCGGACTTCTATCGCCAGGATCCCGAGGCGCGGTCTGCGCTCGAGGAGGCGTGTCGCGCCCCGGAGCGCGTCGACGACACGCTCCGCGCCCGCCTGCAGGCGCGTCTCGCGTCCGAGATCATCGCGGCGAACGAGATCGAGCAATTCGAGCGTGCCGCGGTGCTGGGCGACGAGGCGGCGATGGCCGCGCGCCGGGCGGGAGACGCCGGGGCGTTGGCGCGGGCGCTCTTTGCGGGATTCTACCTCGCCGCGCTCGGGACCCGGCCCCGCACGAGCGGCGCGCAGGTCATCGTCCCACCGACGCTGCCGACCCTGCAGGAGCTCCTCGAATCGGCAGAGGCCGCGGGCGATCTCGAGTTCGCGGCCGAGATCCGTCACACCCGAACCGTCGCGATGTTCGCGCTCGGCGAGGCTGATGCCTATCAAGCCGAGCACGACGCACTCGTCACGGTCGCGGTCGCCTCGCGCGTGCCGGAGGCCCGGTGGTTGGCCGACGCGATCGGCGCCATGCGCGCCACGGTGGAGGGGCGGTTCGCGGAGGGTCGTCGCCTGAGCGAGCAGGCCCTCGCGACCGGCGTCCGCATGCAGCTCCCCAATGCCGCGGGCGTGCACCTCGGGCAGCAGGTGATGTGGCATGCCGCGCAAGGACGGATGGCGGCGCTGTTCCCGATGCTGGACGAGTTCGTCGAGCGCCATCCGAGCGCCCTGGTCTGGCGCTCGTTTCGGGGCGTCGCCCGTCTCGCCCAGGGCGACGTGATCGGCGCCCGGAGCGAATTCCGCACCATGATCGCCGCAGGCTTCACGCCGGCGAAGCGCGGCGTGAACCTCCGCTCCTATCTCGCGGGCCTCGGCGCGCTCTGCGTCGGCCTCCGCGACCGGGAGCACGCGCCGCGGCTCTACGAGATCGTGGCGCGCCGGCCCGAGCCGTGGGCCGTCGACGGTTGCATGACGCTCGGACCATGGGCGCTCCTATTGGGGTCGCTGGCACGACTGTGCGGACGCCGCCCGGAGGCCGCCGCCCACTTCGAGCAGGCGATCGCGCTCGGCCAACGCATGCGCGCCCGGCCCGTCGTCGCACAAGCGCAGAGCCTGCTGGTCGCGGTCCAGCTCGGCGGTGACGCCGACGCGCCGATCCGCACCCGCGCCTTCGGCATGCTCGCCGAGGCCGAACATACGGCGCGCGAGCTCGACCTCGCCGACGTCCTGGCCCGCATCGAACGCCTGCGCGCCAAGCTCCCGCGACTGCACTCCACCGGCGGCAACGTGCTCCGCCGGGAGGGGGACGTGTGGGTGGTGCGCTATGGCGGCACGACCCTGCGGGTGAAGACGGTCGAGGTCTCCATTACCTCGCCGAGCTGCTCGCGGCACCCGGGCGCGAGCTGCACGTGCTGCACCTCGCGGGGGTGGGTCGCACGGCCATGAGCGCGGCGGGTACGAGTGGCGGTCTGCCGGTCGACGCCTTCGGTGTGCCGCTCGATGACGCGCCGGACGCGCGCGCCCGCAGCGAGTATGCCGTGCGCGTCGACGACGTCCGCGCCGGCCTCGACGAGGCCGAGCGCTTCGGCGACCTCGGACGTGCCGAGCAACTCCGTGCCGAGCTCGAGCAGCTGATGACGCAGATCTCGACCCGCTTTCGCGGCCGCGCGCGCGTACACGGCCCGGCCGAAGCGGCGCGCAAAGCCGTCACCAAAGCGCTGCGGACCCAAATCGGCAGGCTCCTCACCACGCACCCGGTGCTCGGCCGGCATCTGCGCGACTCCGTTCGGATGGGAACGGTTTGCGTCTACGCCCCGACCACACGGATCGACTGGGATACCTGAACCGCACTTGACGCCAGCCGCGGCTTCCGGGCAGCACCCTCGATCGATGCTGCCGTATTTCGAGCTGCGCCAGATCCCGATCGGTGGCGGTCGCTCGGTGGCCGCTTTCGGCGTGCTGGTCGTCGCCGGCGTCGTCGCGGGTATGCGCTTCGCGCAATCGCGCGCGCGGAAGCTCGGCATACCCGAAGGGGAGATCAACCTCGCCATGGCGTGGGCGTTGATCGCGGGGTTCCTCGGCTCGCACGTCGTCGTGCTGTTGACCGAGCCGGACGCCTTCGAGCACGGGCTCCGCAGTCTCGTCGAATTCTGGAACGGCATGAGCGCCTTCGGCGGCTTCTTCGGGGCGCTCGTCGGCTTGATGATCCACTTTCGGCGGCGGGAGCACTGGCTCGTCGAAGCCGACATCCTCGTTCAAGCGTTGGTGCTGGGGTGGATCTTCGGGCGGCTCGGCTGCACGCTGGTGCACGATCACATCGGCACCCCCTCGCAGTTCCCGCTGGCCGTGCGGTTCGCCGACGGGCCGCGCCACGATCTCGGCCTCTACGAGCTCCTCTACACGCTCCTCGTGCTGGCACCGGCCGTCCTCGTGCTGAACCGTCGCCCGCGTCCGCCCGGAACGACGATGTGGGTGATCGGGCTACTGTACGCGCCGGCGCGCTTTCTCGGGGACTTCCTCCGCCGCACCGATCTCCCCGCGCCCGACGCGCGCTATCTCGGACTCACGCCGGCGCAATACGCCTGCATCGTACTCGCCGGCCTCGCGCTCACGCTCGCGTGGCGGCGGCGCATGACGCGCGTACGACGCTGAGCCCACCGCGCGGCGGTGGGGGCGCGGGCCTCCCTCGAGGACAGGCGAGCGAAGAAGCAAGCAACGCAACCGATGGCCCCCATGGGCTAGTACTTCAGGCGCAGGCAGACGCCGGTCGCCGGCTCGAGCACGAACAGGTCGTCGAACTCGTCGTCGGCGATCGTCACGGCCGGCCCGCCGAACGCCTTGATGATGTCCGGCACCGTGTCCGAGTGGCCGACGACGAGCACGGTGTCATCCGTACGCGCCTTGAGCTTCGCGATCACCGCGCCGGTCTCGCTCTCGACCTCGGGCTGCACCTTCAGAGCGCTCGCCAACGGCGCGGCCGTGTCGCGCGAGCGCTGGAAGCGCGTGGTCATGATCGCCGTCACCTTCGCGCGCGCCAGCATCGTCGCGAGGCGCTGCGCGCGCGCCCTCCCCGCGGCGGTGAGCGGCGGATCTTGGTCCATCGGCGCTTGCTCGCGTTCGGCGTGGCGGACGAGCAGGATCGTCCGCGGCGCTGCGCCGGCCGGAGCCGGCGCGCCGACAACGAGCGTCAGCAGGGTCGCCGCGGCTACCAGCGCTTCAGCCGGAGGTCGTCGCATTGCGCGCGAGCATAGGACGGCGACCTCGCCCGATGCCACCACCTGCCGCGGCGGGCGCTACGCGATCACGTCGAGGAGCGCCTTGTCGGTGTCGCGGCCGACCTCGATGAGCTTCACGCCGATCTCGAGCGAGGTGCGCCCGTAGATCACGCCGACGGCGGCGTCCACGAGATCCTCGCCGCCCGTGGCGGGCGCGGGATCGGCGGCGGAGGCCGCGGCGCCCGGCTCGGCGGCGCGCGTGAAGCCGCGGGCGCTCGCCGCGAGACGCTGGTCGGCGCGCCCGAGGAGACCGAGACCGGAGGCGGTGAGCGCGGGAAGGCGCATGTTCCGGGTATCGGCGCGTCCGGTGCGCGGCTTGAGCCGATGCGCATCGGCTGGGGCGAAGCCGACGACAGGTGGGGGGAAAATGGGCTACGCAGCCACCTTCTGTACGGCAGTGCAGAGCTCGGCCAAGGCCTCGTGCAGCCCATCGGTGACCATGTGCGGATCGGGCAGCAGATCCGGGCACGACAGCACGCCGACGTTGAGGCGATCGAGATAGCTCCACGCGGTGACGTTGAGGCCGACCCCTTCGATGATCGGACCGACGGAATAGATCGCCGCGAGGCGTCCCTCGGACCACTAGAGGGACTCGCGTGGGCCCGGCACCCACGAGACGATGACGTTGATCGGGCGGCGGGTGGCAGATCGGCCATGCGCAGCCGCGAGTACTGCCGCACCCACCAGGCCACCAGCCGCGGCGGCGCATATTCGCTCCATTCCCGGTAGAGCTCCGGTCCGAGCAGCTCAGTGCTGCTCCTTTGCGGCCCGCATGCTGTCGTGGATCACGCGCAGCCGCGCCACGGGGTCGGCGACGTCCGTCGCAAGCGACGTGAAGATGTTCGACAAGCGATTGCCGGCGAGGCGGGGCCTCATTCCGGGCCGGTCGGTCGCGACCGGCACTTCGGCGAGCAAGGGTCGCGGCGGCAGCTCGCCGCGAGCGGAGAGATACCCCCGCAAGGCGGCGGCGACGAGCGCCAGCAGCACGTCGTTGATGGTCACGCCCCGACGCGGCACGGATGCGCCGCATCTCGGCGAGCGGGAGCGCGGTGCTGGCAAAGGCTCGCCGGGCGCTGTAGCGCACCATTGAGCGACGTCCGCGGCGCGTCGAGCAACGGCCGCGGCGCCCGGACCGCCGCCGCCGCCGTGACCGGGCCACGGCCGCGAGGTTACGGATGCTCGTCCGGATCAGCCCGGGCAAGTGTCGCAGCTGCGTGAGGTGGTCGCGCAGTCGCGGCGCGGAGCAATTGCACCGCGTGACGGCAGCGGCGCCGGCCGCCACGCGGCGTCTCGTGCGGGCGGCGCCGGCGATTCACTGGCGGGGCCCAGGACGTTGGCCAGCAGCCCCGCGACGGCCACGCCGTCGGCGACGGCGTGATGGATCTTCGCCACGCTCACGATGCGGCCGCCGGCGAGTCGCCGAGCACCCACAGCTCCCACAGCGGTCGGTCGCGCGCCGAGCGGCATGCTCGCGATCATCGAGACCACCGCGTCGATCTCGCGCGGCCCGCCGGGGGCGGGGACCTCGGCGCGCCGGACATGATGGTCGAGATCGAGATCGGGATCGTCCACCCACACCGGATGGTGCGAGCCGAACGGCACCTCCATCACGCGGCCGCGTGAAGGGTGGGAGCAGATGGAGGCGTTCACGAATCGGCGTCCTTCGCCCGCTCGAAGCTGTACGCGGTGCCCTCGACGGGATCGATGACGATGACCTTGATGGTGTGCATGTGGAGCGTCGGGATTCTCCATGTAAGGAACGACGCATCGATTCCGCCGCGAGGCGCTCCATGATCAGCTCCCGTTCCCGTTGGCGCTGCCGCCGCGCGCTCGACGCGAAGGGGAGCAGCCCGCGCAGACGGCTCAGCACGGGCCACGGTCGCTTCGCCGCGAGCTCAGACAGCGTCGCCTGCATCGTGCTGGTGATCTCGTCGAAGCAAGCCCCCACGACCACCGGATCGTCGGCCGCCTCGGGTCCGAGATGCGACCAGGACATCGGAGGCAAGACCTCGACGGTGATCTTCGCCGGGAGCGGAATCGCCGGCACGCCGACCACCGACAGGCCCCATGGGATCTGCAGGGCGAGCGGGAGCGAGGGGGTTCGAATGCCCGGCATGCCGACCAGCCGTCCGAGCCATTCGCCACGGGTGAGGATCACGATCGAGTCGTGTCCCCCATGGCTGACCACCGGCACGACCGGCACTCCCGCACGCAGCGCCACCTCGATGAACCCCTTGCGGCCGCCGAAGTCGATCCGGTTGCGCTCCGTCCACGGCCGAAACACCTCGTGGTCACCGCCGGGGTAGACCAGCACCGCATGCCCGTCGGCGAGCGCCCGCGCCGCGTTGGCGCGCTTCGCCGGGACCTCGCCGATCTTGCGCATCAACGTCGCGGAATCCCGGGAGACCGAAGGCGGCATCGAAGGCGAGACCGACGAGCGGACGCTCGAGACCGAAGTGACGGTACCAGGCGGCGAAGACGACGGTCGTATCGGGCGTCAGGATGCCGCCGGAGTGGTTGCCGACCAGCAACACCGGCCCGCGCGGCGGAACGTGCTCCAGCCCCTGCACCTCTCCGTCGAAGTAGCGGCCATGAGCTCCATGAGGGAGAGGATCCCGCGCAGGAATCGCTCGTCGCGCTGGAAGGGCTCGGCGCTGGATCTCGCGCTCGGTGGTGGCCGCCCAGACCTGGATCATCGGGTTAGCCGACATGACGTCCCTCCTCGAATTCCGCGGCGCCCGGAATGCGCTCGTCGCCGCCCTTTGCGCCGACGACGCAACCACGCAGCTCGAGCGTCGCGTGCCCCACGGTCCGCACGCCGGCGCTGGAATCGTTCGATGCACGCCCTTCCATCTCGTCGAGCAATCGCCCCACGGCTTCGCCGAGGCAACGATGATGGACGCCGTTCAACCAATGCCCGAGACAGGGCAGCAGCAACTGGCGCGCCTGCGGACAATGTCGCGCCGCACCGGCAGCGAAGCGCAACGAGATCATCTGATCACGCTCGGCCCAAACGAAAGCGGTCGGCAACGTCAGGGACGGTAGGCGGGACCACAAGCTGGTGGGGCCATGGCCGGGGTCGAGCGCCAGCTCGCGGCCGGCCGAGAACATGCTCCGCCGGGTCGCCGGACACGGAGAATAATACACCAGGCGCGCGCCCGCCTGTGCGAGCTCGTCGTCGCGGACGTACGGCGTCGTCTCGAGGAGGCGTGCAAGCCAGCGCAGCACCGGCCATGCCCGCTCGAGCGGTATCCAGTCGGCGATGCCCGGGTCGATGAGCGCTGCCGCGTCCGCCCACGCAGGCGCAATCGCCGCCACGGCAGGTCGGGCGCGATCGCGACGACCGAACGGAATGCCTCCGGCGCCGTGACCGCGGCCTCGAGCGCCACCCGACCGCCGAGCGAGACGCCGAGGACTACGGGCGGCGCCGAGGCTGCGGGCGAGTGCGATGACCGGCTCCGCCAGCACCGCCGGCGTGAGCGGTGCGTCCGGGGCCGGGGTTTCGGCCGAACCCGGAAGGTCGATGCCGATGGTACGCCAGCCGCGGCGCGCGAGCGTGCGGCCGAGGCCCGCGAACGCCGACGACTCGAGACCGAGCGGCGCCAGCGCCACCACCGGATCGCCTCGCACCCCATTCTCGCCGATGGAGATCCATCCCGCCCTTACCTCAGCGCACCGTAGACGGCGGCGACGAGCCCCTGGGTGCGCTCGTCGCCGTTCAACTCGAACTTCATCCGCGTGGTCACGTACCCGAATGCCACCTCGGCGTCTGGGTCCGCGAATCCGAGCGAACCGCCTGCCCCGGTGTGTCCGAACGCGCGGGAGCCGCAGCGTGGCGCCAGCATCGGCGACAACATGAAACCCGCGCCGTACCGCGTCGGCAGCAGCAGCACCCGATCGGGCCCCTCGGCGTGCACGGTGGTCGCGGCTTGGACCGTGTCCGGCGTGAGCAGTCGCACGCCGTCGATCTCGCCGAGGCAGGCCCCGTAGAGACGCGCCAGGGCGCGCGCGCTCATGACGCCGTTCGACGACGGCATCTCTGCCGCCAGGACATCCGGCCGGTTCCACATCTCGTCGTACGCGAAGAGCCCGGAGGGCCGCTCAGCACCCGTCCCATCAGCGAGTCGGCGCGGATCAGTCGACGATCAGGCCGCCGAGCCCGCCTTCCGGGGGAAGGATGCGAGCACAGCGGGGCAGCTCGGTCGGCGGGCAGCCCGACCCAGCAGTCGAGGCCGAGCGGCGCCGCGATCTCCTCGGCCAAGAAGCGACCGAGGGAACGCCCCGTGCCCGCCGCACGATCTCCCCCACGATCCAGCCGTACGACCGCGCGTGATAGCCGTGCGCCGTGCCCGGTTCCCAGTTGGGCGTCTGGGCCGCGATCGCCGCGACCACCGGGTCCCACGCCAGCACCTCGGCAAGCGTCGAGCTCACCGTCGACGGCAGCAAGTCCCGGCCTTGTGGCAGAGCGCCCAGCGCACCGGGATCTCGGCCTTGCCCGCAGCAGCGAACTCGGGCCAGTAGGATGCGATCGGCGCGTCGAGATCGAGTCGCCCCTGCTCGGCGAGCAGGTTGGCGCAAATCGCGGTGATCCCCTTGGTGGCCGAGAAGACGATCTGCACCGTGTCTTCGTCCCACGGCTTGCCAGCGAGAATGTCCGCGAACCCCGCCCAGAGATCGGCGACCGGCTCACCGCGTACGTAGACGCAGCACGCCGCACCGACGTCTCCATGGTGCTCGAGGTTGGCGGCGAAGGCATCACGAACGGCGCCGAACCGCCGCGCCGTCCACCCGTGGATGCCGAACATCGGGCCACCTCCACCATCACGAAGTATGGGCACACGAAACCATTCTTGAGGATCTAGAGGAGCAAGCTGCGTGCCGTGTGTTGCCAAGAGCTGCCCGGGGGTCCGGGGTATCCGTTCCCACGATGGACACGCGCCGGTAGGCGCAATTCTCCCCGCTGGGAATCGCCGTCGGCGCGGAATCAGGATGCGAATCGGCTCACGCCGGCAGTCCCAGCGCTGCGAGCGCACGGGCCTTCGCCCAACGATAGTCCGCCTTGCCGCTCGGGCTCCGCACCACTTCGTCGACGAAGATGATCGCCTTCGGCAGCTTGTAGCGGGCGACCTTGCCCGCGGCGAAGGCGGTGAGATCTACGGCGGAGCTGGTCGCACCGCGACGGAGCTGGACGATCGCGTTCACCTGCTGGCCCCAGCGCTCGTGGGGCGTGCCGACGACCACCGCGTCGTAGACCTCGGGGTGCGACTTGAGCACCTGCTCGACCTCCTCGGGATAGACCTTCTCTCCTCCCGTGTTGATCGAAACCGAGCCTCGTCCGAGCACCGTGATCGCGCCGTCGGCGGCAACCGTCGCATGATCGCCCGGCACGGCGTAGCGCACCCCGCCGATCACGGGGAACGTCGCGGCGGTTTTCTCCGGATCACGGTAGTAGCCGAGGGGCACGTTGCCGGCGCGCGCCAGCCACCCCTGCTCCGCGGCTCCCGGCGCGAGCGGACCCGTCAGATCGGCCCTGAGGACCAGCGTCTCCTCGTTCATGCGAAAGCTCCCCGACGCTGCCTTCTGACCGGCCCCCGTGAGCTGCTGACCTTGACCCCCGGTCTCCGACGCCCCGAAGCCATCGACGATGAGAATGTGAGGCAGCCTGGCGAGGAAACCCTCTTTCAGCGTCGGCGTCAGTATGGCGCCCCCGGACGCGATGAAGCGAAGGTCGGGACAATCGTCGTCGCGATGCTCGAGCTCGTCGAGCAACGGCCGCCCGAACGCATCGCCGACGATGAGCAGGAAATTGACGCGCTCACGGCGGAGGGTATCCCACACGTCGGCAGCGACCAGCGTTTCGGGGTTGGACTGGATGACGACGGCACCGCCCTGGTGCAGAGCGTTGAACGCGGCCCAGTGGGCAGCTCCGTGCATGAACGGTGGCGCCGCCAGTACGCGTACGCAGCCGTGCTTCGCCACCTCGACCAACGCCTCGACCGACGCCACCCGCGCTCCTCCCGGCGGATGGCCGCCGAGGGCGGCGAAGAAGATGTCCTCCTGCCGCCACAAGACGCCTTTCGGCATCCCGGTCGTGCCGCCGGTGTAGAGCATGTAGAGATCGTCGGGCGACCAGGTCACGGCCGGACGCGCCGACGAGCTCTCGGCCAGCGCCGCCTCGTAGGCGATCGCGCCGGGCAACAAGGCGCACCCCGATTCATCTGCGACCTGCAGCAGCGTACGCAGCCGCGGCAGCCGGGGCAGAATCTTGCCGAGGGTCGGCGCGAAGCGCGCGTGATACACCAGCGCCGTCGCCTCGGCGTTGTCGAGCAGGTACGCGAGCTCGTCTTCGACGTAGCGATAGTTGACGTTGAAGGGTGCGAGACGGGCCTTGAACGCCCCCAGCATCGCCTCGAGGTACTCCGGGCTATTGTAGAGATAGATGCCCAGATGATCCTGGCCGGACTCCCAGTTGGCGAGCGCGTCGCGTTCGCGCCGGCATCCGAGGCCCCGCCCCAGCAAGAAATTGGCGAGACGGCGCGTACGCGTATTGAACGCGCCCCAGGTCACGCGGCGATCGCGGTGCACGATGCATTCGCGTTCGGGAATCGCGGCCGCGAGCGCCTCTTGAACGGTGGCGAGATTGAAGCTCATCGGGTCGCTCCCTGGCATCGTTTGCGGGCATCCAACCTGCCGACGGGGACCCGGTCAAGGTGGCGCGTCCGGCGCGCCGCGCTCACGCCGCCGCGAAGCGCACGCGACGGCGCACGCGCAGCGCGCCGAAGACGCCGCAGAGCGTGCCGACCGCCGTCCCCGCGAGCCAGATCGCCACGACGCCCGACGTGAACGGCGCCGATTGCAGGTAGATCACCGGCGTCGCGAGCAGGAACACGACCGCCACCGCGACCAGCCCGTTGGCGAGCGGACGCTCGGCGAGAAGGCGGCCGCCGAAGAGCGCCGCGAGGAAGCCCGGGAAGAGCCCGTACGCGAAGCCGAACACGAGCGAGCTGCCGCCGCGGCCGAGGAGGTCCGTGAAGAACACGCCGAACGCGGAGCGATCCCACCAGGCGAGCACGTGCAGCTCCGGACAGGCGGTCGTCGCGGCGACGGTGATCGCGAGCGCCAAGATGCCGACGCGCGCGGCGACGTCGAGATGCACGCCGTGGACGGTCGTCGCGCTGTAGATCCACGAGAACGCGCCGACGAGGAGGCCGGTATACATCGCGGCGCAGAAGAAGAGATGGCCGCGGGGAAGCGCGCCCGCGAAGACCAGCCCGCTCAAGAGCGAGAGCGTGGCGCCGGTCACGAGCACGGCGGAGGCGACGGCGAGCGGCACCTGCAGCATCTCGCGCCAGCCCTCACGCACCGCCGTGCCCCGCGGCACCTGCGCGGGCGCGCGCACGGGACGCGCGTCCTGCGCCCGCTCCTCCGCCATGAGACGCAGCACCGTGTTGCGCGTCTGCGCGGCGAGCGCGGGCGGCGGTGTGAGCGGCGGCAGCGTCCGGAAGAGATCCCACTCGCCCTTGACCGCTTCGGTACTAGCGCGGCACTCGGCGCAGGTCGCGGCATGCTCGAGCGCGCCCGGATCGAGCGGGTCGGCGGTGCGCGCGAGTACGTCCATCACCCAGGCTTGGTACTCCTCGCACGGCATGCGCTTGCTCACGATTCCTCCTCGTAGCCGCTCGCCGCCATCTCGGCGCGGACACGCTTCAACGCGCGGTAGGCGAGCTGCTTGGTCGCGGCCGGAGAGCGCCCGAGGATCGTCGCGATGTCCTCGTACGACAGCCCTTCGAGGCGCGCGAGGACGAGCACCGTCGCCTCGTCCGGCGACAGAAGCGCCAGCGCGCGCTGCAGGCTGTCGGTCGCTTGCCGCGCGACCGCGACGTCCTCGGGCGATCGGACGTCGCCGCGGCCGTCGATGGTCTCCTCGCCCAGGATGGCGGGCGCACGGCCGCGACTCCGGAAGCTGTCGGTCAGGAGGTGGTGTGCGATACCGAAGAGCCAGGCGCGAAACGGCCGCGCGGAGTCGTAGGTCGCGCGCGCCCGGTGCAATCGCAGGAAGACCTCTTGATAGAGGTCGTCCGCGAGCGCCCGGTCCCGACCCGCCGCACCAGGAATCCGTACACGCTCTCGGAGTGGCGGGCGAAGATCTCGCTGAACGCCGCTTCGTTACCCGCTTGATAGGCCGCCATCAGGATCTCGTCCGAGGTTTCCGCGCCGCTCAATCCTCCCCCCTTCCCGTCCATACGTCGAACCCGGACGAGCGTAACGCGAGCGCGGGTCGTCTCGCCATGCCCGCCCCCGATGTTACCCGGGCCGCGCCGCGACGTAGTCCAGCGCAGATGCGTGCATGGGGCAGCAGAGCGGGCGCCGTCGGCGCCGTCGTCGGCATCTTCGTCGTGCTCTCCGGAGCGCCTGCGGCCGGCGCCGAGGCACCGCCACTCACCCTCGCGGATGCCATTGCGGATGCCCGAGCACGCAATCCCGAGCTCGCCGCGGCGCGCGAACGGGTGCAGGCCCTGCGCGCGCTGCCGCGGCAAGCGGCGGCGTGGGACGATCCGATGCTCGCCTGGGACTCCTGGAACTTCCCGGACTCGTTTCGAGTCGACCGCGCCGACAACAACATCTTCCGGCTCTCCCAGAAAATCCCCTTCCCGGGCAAGCGCCGACTCGCGGGCGAGGTGGCCACGCACGATGCGGCACGCGGCGCCCGCGAAGCGGACGCCGTCGAGCTCGCGGTGATCGCGGAGGTGAAGACCACCTACTACGCGCTCTGGGAGGCGCAGGCACGGCTCGACCTCTTGCAGCGCGACCGCGACCTGGTGGCCCGGCTCACCCGCGCCGTCGAGCGGAAGTACGCCACGAGCGAGGCCACGCAAGTCGACGCGCTGCGCCTCCAGATCGAGCTCACGCACCTGACCAACGAGCTCGAGACGCAACGCCTCACGATCGAGCGGGCACGCGCCGACCTGGCCGCGGTGCTGAGCCGGCCGTCGAGCGAGGTGCGCGGCACGCCCGTCCCTCCCGCGCCACCGCATCTCGAGGCCGCGCTCGGAGAGCTCGTCGCGACCGCCTTGGAGCGTCGCCCCGAGGTCCTCGGCGAGACCGAGGCGATCGCCCGCGACACGACGGCCGTCGAGCTCGCGCGCAAGAGCCGTCTGCCCGATTTCGAGGTGGCGCTCAGCCGCTTCGTGAACTACGGCATGCCCGACGGCATCGGCGCGACGGCGTCGGTGACGCTCCCGATCTTCAATCGCGGAAAATACGACGCGGCCGTCGACGAGGCGAACGCGCGCCTCGCCGCGACGCGTGCGCAGCAGCGGCGCGTCGCGGACGTCGTGCGGCGCGAGGTCGAGCAGGCCTACCTCGCGGCTCGCACGGCGTTCCTGCAATACGATCTCTTCGCACGCCACCCACGTCCCGCACGCCGAGCAGGCGCTGCGGGTGACGGAAGGCGCCTACGAGACCGGCGACGCGCGCTTCGGCGACCTCATCGAGACGCTCCGCGGCGTGCTGGCGGTGCACCTCGAGCACCTCGCGGCGCAAGCCACCTTCGAGAAGGCCTACGCCGAGCTCGAGCAAGCGGTCGGCACGGAGCTCCCGCGCGGCGACGCGCCGACGCGCGCTCCGGCGCATGGAGCGCACCATGAGTAAGGGGCTCGTCATCCTCGTTCTCACGCTCGTGCTCGGCGCGGGCGGCATCTACGTGCGCGGCACGCGCCATGACACGGACGGCGCCCACGACGTCGCCGCGAACGCGGCGCGTGCGGTCTACCAGTGCGCGATGCACCCGCAGGTGATCTCGGACCGTCCGGGCCCCTGCCCCATCTGCGGCATGCCGCTCCAGCGCGTCGAGCTGCAGCACGGGGCGAGTGGCGGCGCGACCGCCGCGGCCGCGAAGACGGTCAAGTTCTACCGCCACCCGATGCGGCCCGACGTCGTCTCCGACAAGCCCGCGAAGGACGAAATGGGCATGGACTATTTGCCCGTGTACGAGGACGACGATGCGCCGGCCTCCGAGACAGAGGTGCCGGGCCATGCGTCGTTCACGCTCTCGCGCGACCGGCAACAGCTGATCGGCGTCACGCGCGGCCGGGTCACCACGCGGCCGCTGTCGGCCGACGTGCGCGCGGTCGGGCGCGTCGCATACGACCCCGCGCTCTATCGCGCGATCGTCGATTACCACGAGGCGCTCCGCGCCCGCACGACGCTCGGTGAGCGCGCCCGCGAGGAGGCGCGGGCCGGCAGCAACGCGCTCGTCCGGGGCGCCTATCTTCGCCTGCTCCAACAAGGCCTCTCCGAAGAGCAAGTGCGCGCGCTCACGCGCGACGAGCGCGACCCCGTCGAGCTGCTGCTCCCGAGCACCAGCGTCTGGGTGTACGCGCAGGTCTACGAGTACGAGGTGCCGCTCGTCCGTCCCGGACAGACGATGACGGTGACCGTGCCGTCGGAGCCGGGCCGCGAGCTCCACGCCAAGGTCGCCGCCGTCGACGCGATCCTCGACCCGGCGACACGCACGGTGCGCGTGCGCGGGCTCGTCGCGACACCCGCGAAGGAGCTCCGTCCGGAAAGCTTCGTCCAGGTCCGCATCGAGGTGCCGCTCGGCGACCTGCTCGCCGTTCCGACCGAGGCCGTGCTCGACACCGGCGACCATCAGATCGTGTTCGTCGTCGAGGGCGACGGCCATTTCGAGCCGCGCGCCGTGACCCTCGGGCGCGCCGCTCAGGGCTACTACGAGGTGCTCGACGGCCTTCGCGACGGCGACGAGGTCGTGACGTCGGCGAACTTCCTCATCGACTCCGAATCGCGCTTCCGGGCCGCCCTCGCGACGTTCGCGGCGCCGAGCGGCGCGCCGCACTAGGCCCGAGCGCGCCCATGATCGAGCGCGTCATCGAATTCAGCGCCCGCAACCGGGTGCTCGTGCTCCTCCTCACCGGCGCGGCGCTTCTCGTCGCCGTTTGGACGACGCGGCACATCCCACTCGACGCGATCCCCGACCTCTCCGACACGCAGGTGATCGTCTATTCGCGCTGGGACCGGAGCCCCGACATCCTCGAGGACCAGGTCACCTATCCGATCGCGACGCGCGCTCCTCGGCGCGCCGCGCATCAAGGCCGTCCGCGGCTTCTCCGACTTCGGCTACTCCTACGTCTACGTCATCTTCGAGGACGGCACCGATCTCTACTGGGCGCGCTCGCGCGTGCTCGAGTACCTGAGCAAGATCCTGCCGCGCCTGCCCGAAGGCGTCCGGACCGAGATGGGCCCCGACGCGACGAGCGTCGGCTGGGTCTACCAATACGCGCTCGTCGACCGCTCGGGCACGCACTCGCTCGCGGAGCTGCGGAGCCTCCAGGACTGGTACCTCCGCTACCACCTGCAGGCCGTGCCCGGAGTCGCGGAGGTCGCGGCCGTCGGCGGCTTCGTGAAGCAGTATCAGGTGAACGCCGATCCAAATTTGCTCCTCGCCTACGGTATCCCACTCACGAAGCTCGTCGACGCGGTCCGCAAGGGCAACAACGAGGTCGGCGGCCGGCTCCTCGAGTTCGCCGGCACCGAATACATGGTGCGCGGGCGCGGCTACGTGCAATCCGTGAAGGATCTCGAGGACATCGTGGTGGCGGCCGACCAGAAGACCGGCACGCCCGTCCTCGTACGCCAGCTCGCGAAGGTCACGCTCGGCCCCGACATCCGCCGCGGCGTCGCCGACCTCGACGGCCTCGGCGACACGGTCGGCGGTATCGTCGTGATGCGCCAGGGCGAGAACGCGCTCAACGTGATCCGGCGGGTGAAGGCGCGCCTCCAGGAGCTCGCGCCGAGCCTGCCCGAGGGCGTCGAGGTCGTCACCACCTACGACCGCTCGACGCTCATCGAGCGCGCCATCGACACGCTCCTCCACTCGCTCGGCGAGGAGATGGTGATCGTGAGCGCGGTCATCTTGCTCTTCCTCTGGCACATCCCGTCGGCGGTGATCCCGATCGTCACGATCCCCGTCTCGGTGCTGCTCGCCTTCATCCCGATGTACGCGCTGGGGCTCACGTCGAACATCATGTCGCTCGCGGGCATCGCGATCTCGATCGGCGTGCTCGTCGACGGCGCGATCGTCGAGGTCGAGAACGCCTACAAACGGCTCGAGGAGTGGGTCGCCGGTGGGCGGATCGGCGACTTCCACGCGGTGCGCCTGCGGGCCCTCAAGGAGGTCGGCCCGTCGGTCTTCTTCTCCTTGCTCGTGATCGCCGTCGCCTTCCTGCCGATCTTCACGCTGGTCGACCAGGAAGGGCGACTCTTCAAGCCGCTCGCCTACTCGAAGAACCTGGCGATGGCGATCGCCGCGATCCTCGCCGTGACGCTCGATCCGGCGATGCGGATGCTCTTCACGCGCATGGAGCCGTGGCGGTTCCGGCCGCGCTGGCTGGCGCGGCTCGCGAACACGGCCACCGTCGGCCGCTACCATCCCGAGGACCGCCATCCCATCAGCCGCGTGCTCTTCGCCGTGTACGAGCCCGTCTGTCGCTGGACGCTCCGGCACCGCGTCCTGACCGTGCTCGTCGCGGTCGCGCTCGTCGCGTCGACGGTGCCGATCTATCTCCGCCTCGGCTCGGAGTTCATGCCGCCGTTGAACGAGGGCGCGTACCTCTACATGCCGACCGCGCTCCCGGGCATGTCGGTCACGGAAGCGCAGCGCATCCTCCAGATCCAGGACCGCATCCTCCGTGCCGTCCCCGAGGTCGAGCGCGTCTTCGGGAAGGCCGGCCGCGCCGATTCCCCGACCGACCCCGCGCCGTTCTCGATGGTCGAGACCACCGTCATGCTGAAGCCCGAATCCGAGTGGCGTCCGGTGAAGCGCTGGTACTCGGACCAGCCGGCGCCGGTGCGCTGGCTCTTCTCGCACCTCCAGCCCGAGCACATCAGCTTCGAGGAGCTGCAGAACGAGCTCGACGCGAAGCTGCGCTTCCCCGGCATCCCGAACATCTGGACGCAGCCGATCCGGAACCGCATCGACATGCTCTCGACCGGCGTCCGTACGCCGATCGGCATCAAGATCCTCGGGCCGGATCTGACGACGATCCAACGGCTCGGCGAGCACCTCGAGAGCGTGTTGCGCGACATACCGGGAACGCGCAACGTGCTCGCGGAGCGGACGGCCGGCGGCTACTACGTCGACTTCGATCTCCGCCGCGAGGATCTCGCGCGCTACGGCCTCACCGTCGAGGATGCGCAGACGATCGTCATGTCGGCGATCGGCGGCGAGAACGTGACGACCACCGTCGAGGGCCGCGAGCGCTATCCCGTGAACGTTCGCTACGGGCGCGAGTACCGCGACGACATCCGGAGCCTCGAGCGCGTGCTCGTCCCGACGCCCTCGGGCGCGCAGATCCCGATGGCGCAAATCGCGACGCTCCGCCGCCTCGAGGGTCCGGCCATGATCCGCGACGAGAACGGGCAGCTCGCCGGCTACGTCTACGTCGACATGGCGGGGCGCGACGTCGGCGGCTACGTCGACGAGGCGAAGGCGCGGGTGCAGGCGGCGATCCCGCTGCCGCCCGGCTACACGCTCGTGTGGAGCGGGCAGTACGAAAACATGCTGCGCGTCCGCGAGCGGCTGAAGATCGTGCTGCCGCTCACGCTCTTCCTGATCGCGCTCCTCCTCTACATGAACACGAGATCGGGCGTGAAGACGGCGATCGTGCTGCTCGCCGTGCCGTTCTCGCTGGTCGGCGCGGTGTGGCTCCTGTATGCGCTCGGCTACAACATCGTCGATCGCGGTGTGGGTCGGCATGATCGCGCTCATGGGGCTCGACGCGGAGACCGGCGTCTTCATGCTGCTCTTCCTCGACCTGGCTTATGAGGAGCGCGTGCGCGCCGGCACGATGCGCACCGAGGCGGATCTCGACGAGGCGATCGTCCAGGGCGCCGTTCGCCGCGTCCGCCCGAAGATGATGACCGTCACCGCCGCGTTCATGGGGCTCTTGCCGATCATGTGGGCGAGCGGGAGCGGCGCCGACGTCATGAAGCGCATCGCCGCGCCGATGGTGGGCGGCCTCACGACGTCGTTCGCGCTCGAGCTGCTGGTCTATCCGGCCCTGTACGCGATCTGGAAGTGGACCTTCGCGATGCGCCGGGGCACGGTGGTCCCGGTCGCGACCGCCGCCGACGCCACCCGCACATGACGAGCCGTAGCGCCGCGTCGGCATCGATGGCGATGGCGTCGGCGCGCGACCGAGCACCGGCCTGAACGCTTCGTTGGTACGCCGATCCACAATCGCGCTATCGTGCGCACGTCGAGATGCGTCCGCGCTGGCAGACTGTCGTCGCCTTCCTCCTTCTCGCGGCCGCCATCGGAGGTACGTCGTCGCGGTTCTGGCGTCATCTCATCGTCCCCGGCGCCCCGGCGGACCCCGGGCACTTCGTCTTCGTCGACTTCGTCGACGCCGTCTACTACGCGACCGTCGCGTTCATCGCCGGCGACAATCCCTATGATCAGGCGACGTACCTCGCCAAGTATCCGGTCCTCGAACGCTGCTCGCTGTACTCCCCGATCTCGTTCGTGATGCACGCGCCGCTCGCGCTCCTGTCGTTCGTGCACGCCGCCGCCGTCTATTTCCTGCTCTCCCTCGTCCTCACCGTCGGCATCGGCGTCCTGGCGCTCCGCTGGGCGCGCGTCGACGCGACCCCGGCACGGATCGCGGGACTCGGCGCATTTCTGATCGCCATGCGGCCGGGCCGCACGAATCTGATGCTCGGCCAGGTGACGGTTGCCGCCGTGCTGTTCACCTACGTCGCGCTCCGGGACGCGCGGAAGCGGCCGTGGGTGGCGGCCGCGGCGCTCGCGGCGGCGACGTTCAAGGGGACGTTCGGCATCCCCCTTGCGGCGCTCATGTTCCTGCGCGGCGAAAAGAAAACGGTGATGCTCGCCGTCCTGCTCGGCGTCGTCGTCACGGTGCCGGCGACCGCACGGCTCGTCCATGCGGTCGGCGGTCCGACGCTCCTGCATTCCTTCGCGGCCGTGTACGACTCGCGCCGAGCGATCGAGGAGAAGCGACCCGAGCATGCGCCGTTCCGCGTCGACGTCGTGGCGCTCGCCGGGCGCATGATGGACCGTTCCCCTACGACCGCGGAGACCGCGTTCCTGAGCCTCGCCGTGTTCGGCGTGGCCGCAGCCGGGCTCGTCGCGCTCCGCCGCCGGGGCGCCCACCCGCGCATCGACGGTCCCCCCGGAGACGAGAACGACGACGAGGACCTGCACTCGGCCGGCCTCGTCGTGCTCGCGATCGTCGTGGGTCTGTACCATCAGATCTACGACGTGCTCGCGCTCACCTTGCCGCTGGTCGTCCTGTCTTGGCGTCCGGACGCGCGACCGTGGCGCGACCACCCGCGCTGGCGCTTGCTCGCCCTCGCCGCGCTGCTCGTACCGTTCCTCAACTTCTTCTCGGCCGAATCGCTGCTGTCGCGGCTCGGGCTCGCCGTACAAGAGCAACTCGTGGCGAGCTCCGTGAACGCAGTCGCGATCCTCGTCGCGCTCCTGACGTATGCCGGGCTCGCGCTGCGCTGGCCGCGGCCCGATCGCGGCCGACCTGCGAACGGGATCGCTCGCGACGCCGGGCCGGTGCCGACTCGACGAGGGTGAACGGCCTCGCGGCCCAACATCCCTCCCGGCCTTGTGCAACGAACTTCGGGAACGGGACACTAGTGTCGTCGCGCGAGCTTCGTCTTCTTCACTCCGGCGGCCACCGGTTCCGCCTCGTCCCAGCGCGCGACAGCGACCGCTTGTGACGGCGTCGCCTCGAATTGCCAGTGGCGCGACGCGAGCGCGAATCCTTGCTCGATGGCCGCGAGACGCAAGCCCAACTGAGCGAGGTTCTCGCCGCCGATGTAGAGCGCGCACACGAGCGGCAGCGCCGTGCCGAGTCCGAACGCAATCGCGAGTCGTTTGGTCATTGGCCATTCCTCCTGGTCACTGTCCTTGGTTTCGATGACGCACCTTACCCGCCGCGCGCGCGTTCGGTGCGCAAAGCACCATTTTCGTCAGCCGCTGACCGGACGAACCGGCAGACCGGAAACGAGGCCGAAACGCACCGGCGTCGCCATGGGCTCATGAGCGTCCTGACAGACGCGAGCGAACGGCGCCGATCGGAAAATTCGAAGACGTCGCAACGAGCCCGAGCCGCGCACGTCCGACACCGCCGCTCCTCGCCGGGCACGGGGCTCGCCATGCGCCTGTGGACGGTTCCGCGAAGTCATCGAAATCCCGAGGCTCGCGAATCGCGACGAAGCGGCGCCGCCCGCCACCGTTGCCCTTTCGACGCTCCCACGCTACGCGGCTGTCCATGACGAACGACCAGACGACGGTACTCGCGGACGATCCGGATCGGGAGCTCGACGGCGTGCTGCACGCCACGGTGCAACCCCGCGAGGCGACCGCGACGCTCACGCGGATCCTGCTCGCGTTCGATGCGCGCCGACGCCGGCAGGAAACGCTCGCGATCGCGGAGGCCGCACTGGCGGCGGCGTCCCGGGTCGCGCGTCACTGACGCGACGGACCCGTAACGGCGTCGCCATCGCGACGAGCGACGTCGCGTGCATCGGCCACCATGAGGCATGGGGCGTGTCCCCGCTTCAGCTGGACGCAGTCGATGACCCCCTTCCGACACGTCTCGATGAGCTTTCGACCGGGTCGACGCGAGCTTGCTGCCGACCTGGGGGAAGGTCTTCGCGCACGGGTCGAGCGCCTCGGCGGCGGGCGAGTGGGCGGCGTTGCCGATGGGGTACGGCCACGGACCGGGAGCTGCGCATGGCGTCGGCGCGGTCGACCGCGGTCATTCTTCGGTTGACAGCCGAGCCCGATGAATCCTAAGCGGCACCCATGTCGACCATTTGGCAGAACCTCTGGAATCGTCGTCGTGCTATCGGGATTTCGGCCGGCGTGTTCGTCGCCTTCATGAGCGGGGTGGGACATGCTGCCGTCACCGCGGCGAGTTGCGCGGCCGCCGAACAAAAGGCCGCCGGCAAGGCGGCAGCAGCCCAGCTCGGTTGCTACGCGAAGGCAACGCAAGGCGGCGGGACGGTAGACACTACCTGTCTCCAAAAAGCGACGGACAAGCTCGCGGACGCGATCGCCAAGCTCGAAGCCAAGGGCGGGTGCTTGCTCCCAGGGTACGGCGCGGACATCGCCACCATGGTGGAGAGCTTGGTCGCGGACGTGGTGAACGCGACGCCCGGCGGCACCTTCGCGAAGTGTGCGGCTGCCAAGCAAAAGACCGCGGGCAAGACCGCGGCCGGCAAGCTCGGCTGTTACGCCAAGGCGACGAAAAAGGGTGTCGCGGTCGACGGGGGTTGCCTCCTGAAGCTCGACCAGAAGCTCACGACCACGTTCCGGAAGGAGGAGGGGAAGACCGCTGGCGGGTGCGGGGCCTTCGGCATCGCCCGGAGCATCGGTCCGAGAGTGGATACCTTCGTCGCGAACGTGGTGAATGGGACACCGGTGTCGGCGCCGGCCGCCCGCTGCTGTGCAAACGGCGGATCCGGCTTTTGCGCCGATCTCGCCGACGCGAACGAGTCCCAGTGCGGAAGCGGCTACGGCGGGACGCTCGCCGGACCGGCCTTGGTTTGCGACGGCGCGTCCGGTGGTTGCGTCGAAAATCGTGCGGCGGCCGCGACCGGCTGCTGCGACACCTTCACCCTCGCTCCGGGCGCCGGATTGTGTCTCGAGGGCCCGGGCGCGGCCGCCGAGTGTACCGTCGTCGGCGGCACCTACCATCCTGACGAGAAGTGCCTGCCTTCGGGTGGCTGCGCGCCCGCGGATGCGCCCGGAGAGACCGGCCCGTGGGCGGTGGGGCATCAGCTGCTCGCGAGCGTCGACACCAGCCGTCTGAACGGCCAACGGTGTCTCGGTGGAACCAAGAGCGGCCGAGCATGTACGGCCGACTCGCAATGCCCAGGGTCGACGTGCTCCCCGGGCCGGTACTTGCCGCTCGACGTCTGGTACCCCGTCGATCCACCGGACGCGTACGGACCGTTGACGAGCTACTCGCTGTCGGGCGTCGCCCAGCTCCCCTCCGATCTCGCCCATGAGAATGCCACCGTCTCGAACGCGGGCAGCCGACCCCTCATCGTGTTCTCCCACGGCGCCGGCGGCGTCGCCATTCAATCGGTGCATCTGATGGAACGATTGGCGAGCCACGGCTTCGTCGTGGTCGCCCCGAGTCACACCGGCAACACGGCCGCCGACGGCACCGCCGTTCCGCCGACCTCGGTGTCGGACGCGCAGGCGTTGCTCGATCGGGTACCCGACGTGTCGTTCGTGATCACCCACATGACGACCTTGGCGGCGACCCCAGCCGATCCCTTCTTCGGACGGATCGACGGGTCGAACGTCGGCGTCGCCGGCCATTCGTTCGGCGGCTTCACCGCGCTCGCCATGAAGAGCGGCTATCAAGGCATCCTGCCGGATGCGCGGGTCCAGGCGATCATGCCGATCGCGCCCTCGTCCAGTGCGCTCACCGATCCCGAGCTCGCCACCATCACGGTGCCGACGCTGTTCATGACGGGCACGCTCGACCCGCTGCTCTCGGAGGAGATTCGTGACGCCGGCTTGATTCAGTCGAGCCCGTTCAACTACCGGGCCGACGTCATCGGCGCCGTGCACACGCACTTCGCCAACATTTGCGACATCGCCAACGCCCTGATTGCGGCCGGACTCCTCCCGAGCCAGTGGCCGTCGATCGGCGCCGGTGCGTTGGTGGCTCCCTACAACGCGACGTGCATACCGCCCGCGTTTCCGATCGAGGAAGCAACGCGGTTGGAGAACCTCTACGCGACCGCCTTCTTCCGACGCCACCTCCTGGGCCAGACCGCCTACGACCCGTTCCTGACGACCGCCTACGCGGTGGGCAACGAGCCGGACATCACGTTCGTCGTGACGCCATAGCAGTCGACGCCGTCCCCGCACCCGACGCCGGATCACGCGGGCGGCGACCCGGCCCATCTACGGACTCCAACCTGCCCGGGAGATGACTCCATGCCGCGCACCGCCCGCCATCTCGTCCTTGCATCCGTGCTTCTCGTACCCTTGGCCGTTCCACGAGCCGCGTCCGCCGTGCCCGTCAAGTGCCAGCAAGCGATCCTCAAGGAGTCCGCCAAGCTCGCGCAGACCCGGGCGACCGTGCTCGCCAAATGCGAAGAGCAACGGACGAAAGGGAAGCTCACGGGCTCGTGTCCCGACGCGAAGTCGGCGGCCAAGCTCGCCAAGGCGGCGGCGACGCTTGCCGCCAAGATCGCCAAGGCGTGCGGCGGCAAAGACAAGGTCTGTGGCGGCGACGCCACCGGCGAGGACACGCCGGGGTCGATCGGATGGCCCGGCGTCTGCCCGAACTTCGAGAGCCTCGCGTGCGCGAACACGATCACGACGTGCGGCGACGTGTCGGCGTGTCTCGCCTGCGTCGACGACGCCGCGATCGACCAGCTGATCGGGCTCGTCTACCCGGAGACGCCGGCGGTACCGGTGAAATCCCCGGCCAACAAGTGCCAGGTCGCGATCGGCAAGAACATCGTCAAGCTCGCACAGAACGAGTCGAAAACGCTGCAGAAGTGCTGGGATGCCCGCCTCAAGCAGAAGCACGGGAACGCGTGTCCGGACCCGGGTGACGGAAAGGCCGTCGGCGCGATCGCCAAGGCGCGCAGCAAGGCCCGCGCCGGAATCTGCAAGGCGTGCGGCGGCGCCGACAAGGCGTGTGGCGGCAGCGACGACCTGACGCCGGCGGAGATCGGCCTCGCGGCGACCTGCCCCGCGGTGCACGTGCCCGGCGGCGCCGACTGCGGCGCGCTCGGGACGATCGACGACCTCGACGGGCTCGTGTCGTGCCTGACGTGCGTCGCCGAGTTCAAGGTCGCCTGCGCCGACCGGCTGCAGGTGCCGGCGCTCGCCCCGTACCCGAGCGAGTGCAATCCGGTCGCCGGCACGCCGACGCCGACCCCGACGTTCACGCCGGGCGGCGGCGGCGCGACGCCGACCCCGACCGTGACCTCGACCCCCGCCGGCGGCGGCTGCCCGACGACGGTGCAGATCGACGGCGACCAGACGGGGCTCGACCTCGACTTCGGCTGGGACGGCGGGAGCTACCACGACATGAAGAACAGCCCGTTCTGGCACCGTCTGACCCTCGGGTTCAGCAGCTGCGAGAACGCGAGTCCGCCCTGCGGCCTCTGCCAACTCGCGGGACCGATCGCCAACGCGGGCGGAGATGCTTTCGCGAACCGACGCTGCGTCGGCGACACCTCGATCACGTGCGCGGCCGACGCCGACTGCGGTGCTTCCGGTCCCTGTCACTTCTTCCTCTCGCCGCCGGTTCCTCTCGGACGCTCGGTGCTGTTCTGCTTCACGACCGAGATTACGGCGGCGGTCAACGGAGGGACCGACCCCGACACGGGCTTCCTCTCGGCGACCATCCCCTTGCGCCTGAAGACCTATCTCGAGGACAGCCCCGGACACCCCTGCCCGCGATGCGTGAGCGGCCAGTGCGTCGGCGGCGCGCGCAACGGCTTGGCGTGCACCGCGAGCGCGACGAGCGTGGCGTTCGGCGACGTGCTCAGCTTCGATTGCCCGCCGAGCTCGCCGGTGAACTCCCAGGACCTGAGCATGCTGATGTCGACCACCACCCAGACGCGCACGCTCACCGCGAGCTACCCGAATTGCCGCGCCGCGGGATTCACGAGCCAGAAGTGCTTCTGCGACACCTGCGCGACCGCGGGGGCGGAGCCCTGCTTCACGAGCGGTGATTGTCCGGGGCATGCGGCCTGCGACGGCAGCACGCTCGGGGGCGCGGCGACGCGTCCGGACGGCTGTGCACCGCCGGACGGCGCGCCCGACGGATGTCAGACCACGGGCGACGAAGGCCAGTGCGTCGACGGTCCGGTGAGCCCGCACTGCGGAAGTGGCGAGGAGTGGCGGAGCTGCTTTCAAAACTCCGACTGTCCGCTGACGAACGACTGCGTTCAGGATCTGAAAGAGTGCTTCGGAGGGAACGGCACACTCGGCCAGTCGGTGACCGCGACCGGCGCCGCCGATCCGCCGACGGCGGGCGTAGGTCAGCCGACGCTCGGCGCGCTCTTCTGCATGCGGCCGGCGAGCTCGCCGGCCATCAACACCGCGTTCGGGTTTCCCGGCCTCGGTCGCATCCACGTGCCGGTGACGGCGACGTACAACTGACGCCCGCGCCGGCCGGTCACACCACATCCTCGGGAGCCAGCCGGCACGGGGTCGTGTCGCTCGTCGGCTCCAGCTGGACGGTCGCGTGGTCGATGCCGAAGCGGGCATGCAGCTCGTGCTCGAGGTAGCCGAGAAATGCCGGGGGCTCCGGACACCACGGCATGACGAGATGGGCGGTCAGGGCCGTTTCGGTGGTGCCCATCGCCCAGATGTGCAGGTCGTGAACGGCACTGACCTGGGGCAGCGAGCGAAGATAGGTCTGCACCGCGACGACGTCGACGCCTGCCGGCACGCCGGCGAGAGCGAGATGCAACGCCTCTCGCAGCAGCTCCCAGGTCGTGGCCAGGACGACGATCGAAACCACCAAGCTCATTGCCGGATCGATCCACCCCCATCCGGTTTTCCAGATCAACGCTCCCGCGAGGACGACAGCCGACGAGACGCCCGCGTCGGCGACGAGATGCAGGAAGGCGGCGCGGACGTTCGCATCGTCCTTCCGTCCGCGGAGGAAGAGCAGCGCGGACGTCGCGTTGATGACGACGCCCACGGCGGCGACGGCGAGAACCGTGACGCCCTCGACGGGGCCGGGATCGGCGAGCCGTTGGATCGCCTCCCACGACACGCCGCCGACGGCGACCAACAACAGGACCGCGTTCGTGAGCGCGGCCAGTACGGTCGACGCCCGCATGCCGTACGTGTGCCGGATGGAGGGCTTCCGCCGCGCGAGAACTGCCGCACCCCACGCGAGCCCCAACCCGAGCACGTCGCTCGCGTTGTGGGTGGCGTCGGCGAGGAGCGCGGTGGAATGCGCGATCACGCCGAAGACCGCTTCGACGAGCACGAAGAGCACGTTGAGGCCGACGCCGATCGCAAAGGCGCGCCCAATGGCCGCCTGGTCGACACCTCTCTCCCCGTGGCTATGTCCCATCATCGGTCCCCGCCGGCTGCACTGCCATCATCGTCGCGTCGTGCCAAGCAAGTGCGCGCGAAGAGCCGGGAAACGACCGAAAGCACGCAGAGCGTCCGCGCGGTAGTCGCGGAGCTTCATCGCTCCGTCATCGGCACCGCGCGCACGGTCTCGCCATCCCGTGCCGCCTGTCCGACGTTCATCGCGATCATCTCGTCGGGCTCGATCCCGGACGTGATCTCCACGCTGCGGCCGTCGTCGTATCCGAGCGTCACCACCGCGAGCACCAGACGGCCGTCGCGGACGACCGGCACGTAGACCTCGCCGCCCCGGAAGACGAGCGCGTCGTCGGGAACCATCGGCGGACTCTCGGCGAGCGTCATGGAGAAGCGCGCGGTCGCATACATGCCGGGGTAGAGCGCGCCGTCCGCGTTCGGGACGTCGACCTCGATCAACATCGTGCGGGTCGCCGTGCGGAGCGCGTCGGCACGGCGGCTGACGGTGCCGCTGAAGACGCGGCCCGGGTACTCGCCGACGGTGATGCTCGCCGGATCGCCGACCTGCACCCGCGGCGCCGCGCTCTGCGGCACGTTGGCGGACACGCGCACCGTCGCCACCGACGCGACGGTGACGATGGGCGTGCCGGCCACCGATCCGGTCGCTTGCGGTACGAGCGCGCCCGGATCGACGGCGCGCGCCGTGACGACGCCCGCGAACGGCGCGCGGATCTGCTCGTACTCCTGCATCGCGCGCAGCTGCGCGAGAGTCGCCTCGGCTTGCTTCAACGCGCTGTGCGTCTCGTCGCCGGCTTGCTTGGCGACGACGCCGGTTCGGACGAGCGTCTGGGTGCGGGCGTCGGTCGCTTGCTGGAGGACGTACGCGGCGTGCGCGTTGGCGACCTGCTGGTCGAGCTCGGGCGACTCGAGCTCCGCGATCACTTGCCCCGCCGCCACCCGGTCGCCTTTGTCGACGGCGATCCGCTTCAGGTAGCCGGCGATCTTGGCGTACACCGGCGCCTCCTCGAAGCCGCGGATCGAGGCCGGGACCTCCAGCGTACGGGTCGTGGCGCCGTGTCGCGGTCGCGTCACCAGGACGCGACGACCCTCCGCCGCCTCCTGCTCCTTCAGCTCTCCCTGGCGGCGCAAGCGGAGATCGCGCGCCAAGACGACCGCGGCGGTGGCCACGCACACCAGGAAAACGGCGCCGACCCACCACGCCGTGAACCCCCGTCCCGGCCGGCGCGGCACGTAGCTCCGTGGATCGTCGCTCACGCCTCGAGCCCTTCGTGCGCGGTGACGGCGGCGATCTCAGCATCGCGCTCGTGTTTGCCGATGACGCTCCGGCCGAAGATCGCGTAGACCGCCGGGACGACGAAAAGCGTCATGAGCGTCGCCGCGATCAAGCCGCCGATCACCGCCCGCCCGAGCGGCGCGTTCTGATCGGCGCCGCCGAGACCGAGCGCCATCGGCAACATGCCGAGGATCATCGCGAGCGCGGTCATGATGATGGGCCGCAAACGGATGCGGCCGGCTTCGATCGCCGCTTCGACAGGGCCGAAGCCTTCCTCGCGCAGCTCGTTGGCGAACGTGACGAGGAGATTGCCGTTCGCCACCGCCACCCCGACCGCCATGATGGCGCCCATCGCCGACTCGACGTTGATGGTCGTACCGGTCAGCACCAGCATCCAGAGCACGCCGGCGAGGGCGCCCGGCACCGCCAGGAGGATGATGAACGGCTCGAGCCACGACTGAAAGTTCGCCACCATCAAAAGATAGACGAGGATGATCGCGAGAACGAGCGCCTCGCCGAGGGTCGTGAACGACTCGCGCATCGCCTGGCTCTGCCCGCGTACGGTGATCTTGGTGCCGGGCGGCAACGTGCCGAGCGCGGCGATGGCGCCCTCGACGGCCGCC
This sequence comes from uncultured delta proteobacterium, assembly GCA_963774015.1. Classification (GTDB taxonomy): domain Bacteria; phylum Desulfobacterota; class Binatia; order UTPRO1; family UTPRO1; genus UTPRO1. Next base: position 126,255 of record CAVZDH010000006.1, on the reverse strand, counting down.
GCGGCGCTGCCGAGATCGCGTCCGCTGACGGTGGCATTGACGTCGATCACGCGCTGCACCGAGTAGTGGTTGATCACCGCCGGCGACACGCTCTGGGAAATGGTGGCGATGTTGCCGAGCAGCTGCGGCTCCCGTGCGCCGCCCGCGGCGCTCAGCGGCGTCCGCGCCAACGCCGGGATCGAGTCGACCATGTACTGCGGCGTCTGCAGGAGCACGCTGTAGTTGACCCCGTTCGACGGATCGAGCCACTGGTTCGGCTGCAGCAGGAAGCTCGTGCTGAGCGACGTGAGCAGGCTCGACGCCACGTCGGCCTCGCTGACGCCGAGCTCGAGGGCTTTCGGGCGGTCCACGTCGACCTTGATGGTGGGATAGTCGAGCGGCTCCGCGATCCGGAGGTCGGTCACGCCCGGAAGACGCGTCATCGCGTCCTTCAGCCGCGCGGCGAGCGCGTACGAGCCATCGAGGTCGTAGCCCTGGATCTGGACGTCGATCGCCGCCGGCAATCCGAAGTTGAGCACCTGGCTCACGATGTCCGCCGCCTGAAAGTAGAACTCGCTGTCGGGTATCGCCTCGGCGAGCGCGCGGCGAATGCGGTCTTGGTACACGGCGGTCGGCCCATGCGTCTCCTTCAGCTGCAGGAGGATGTCGGCATCCTGCGGCCCGATCGCGTCGGTCTGGTAGAAGGCCAGGTTGTACGAGATCGGCGTCCCGATGTTGTCGCTGATGCCGGCGAGCTCGTCGGCCGGGACGATCGAGCGGATGACGCGCTCCACGTCGTCGACGATGCGCTCGGTTCGCTCGAGGCGGGTTCCCGTCGGTGCCCGCACGTGCAGCCTCATCATGCCGGCATCGACGGTCGGGAAGAAGTCCTGGCCGACGACGGGAGCGAGGAAGACCGACGCTGCGATCACCAGCGCGACACACGTCAACGTGAAGCGGCGGTGCGCGACGAATACCCCGAGCGCGCCGCGGTAGGACTCGCGGAGGCGCGCGAAACGCGCTTCGAACCCGGCGAGGAAACGGCGCCATCCGGAGCCGGCGGCCGCATCCGCGTGCGCCTCCGGCAAGAGATAGCGCGCCATCGACGGCACCAACGTTCGCGACAGCAGGTACGAGGTCAGCATCGCGAAGACGACCGCGAGCGCGAGCGGGGTGAAGAGGAACTTCGCGACGCCGGACAGCAGCACGACGGGAAAGAACACGATGCAGATCGCGAGCGTCCCGACGAAGGTCGGCATGGCGATTTGGGCCGCACCGTCGAGGATGGCCGTCAGCAGCGGCTTTCCCATCGCGCGGTTGCGGTGAATGTTCTCGACCTCCACCGTGGCGTCGTCGACCAACATGCCGACGGCGAGCGCCAGGCCGCCGAGCGTCATGATGTTGATCGTCTGGCCGGAGAGCTTGAGCGCGACGATGGCGGTCAGGATGGAGAGCGGAATCGAAATGATCACGATCAGCATGCTGCGGGCGGAGCCGAGGAACACGAGGACCATCACCGCCACCAGGACGGCCGCGACGACCGCCTCGCGCACCACGTCCGCGAGCGCGCCGCGCACGAACTTGGATTGGTCGAAGCTGAGCGATACCTCGAGCCCCTTCGGCGCCGTCGCCCGGATGTCGGGCAGCACCGCCCGGACGCGGTCGACGACCGCGAGCGTGGAAGCGGCGGCGTGCTTGATGATCATCAGATACGTGGCGCGGGCGCCGTTCACGCGCACGACGTTGGTCTGGACCTGGTGCGCGTTGGCGACGGGCGCGACGTCCCCGAGCAGCACCGGCGTGCCGTCGACCACCCGGAGCGGCAAGCGATTGAAGTCGTCGGCCTTGAGGGGGCTCCCGTTCAGCTGGACGCTGTACTCACGGTCCCCGATCTTCACCGTCCCCGAGGGAATGATGACGTTGGCGCCGGCGAGCGCGCTCGACACCTGTTGCGGCGAGAGGTTGTTCGCGTACAGCGCGTCCGGGTCGAGGTTCACCATCACGGCGCGGCTGACGCCCCCGAGCGGCGCCGGGGACGATAGCCCCTCGATCGTGAAGAGCTTCACCCGGATGAAGTTGAGACCGTAGTCGAAGAGCGCGGACTCGGGCAGCGTGTCGCTGCTGACGTTCAGCTGCGCGACCGGGACGTTCGCGGCGTTGTAATCGATGATGTTCGGCGACTGCAGGCCGGGCGGCATGATGCGCAGGATGGTCTGCGACACCGCGTTCATCTGGGCGATCGCGCCGCCCACGGGCGCACCGGGATGGAAGTAGACTTTGATCATCCCGATCCCGGCGAACGATTCGGACTCCATGTGCTCGATGCCGTTGACCGTGGTCGAGAAGGCCCGCTCGCTGATCAGCACCACCCGGCGTTCCATGTCGGTGGCGGAGAGGCCCGGGTAGTTCCACACCACCAGCACGACCGGCAGGTCGATCGCCGGGAAGATGTCGACGTTCATGAGGGCGAAGGAGAGACTGCCCAAGACCAGCATCAGGAGCGCCATCACCGCCACGGAGAACGGTCGGCGAAGCGCGAGTCGGACGATCCACATCGAGGCGAGCCATCTTATGACGTGCGCGGCGCCCTTTCGGAAGCCGGGACCGCCCGACGGCCCTGGCGGCAGCCGCGCGGACGGGAGCGCGCGCGCGTCGGGCCGCGTCCTTGCCCACTTTTGCCTTGACAGGCGTGTGACCGGGGCGCATGCCGCCGACGTGGGACCCCAACGATCCGTTCACGTCCACGAAAGGAGGAACGTATGCGATCCCTCACGATTTGTTGTGCGGTCGCCGGCCTGATTGCGTCGCCGGCGGCAGCGTTCGCCGGCTCGGTCAGCACCGCCACCATGCTCCAGCCGGGCCCTCCCGGCTACAACCGCGACGCCTGCGGCGGCGCCGCCACGATGGTGCCGGGCGCCGCCTTCACCAACGGCAGCAGCAAAGGCAAGTACAAGTTCACATCCGCGTGCAAAGGCATCATCCAGCTCTCGAAGCTGACGATGCTCGTCCCGAGCGACGGCATCCCCGGCACGGGCGACGAAGCGATCTGTTTCGTGAACTTCCAGAGCAACCTGCCGGGCCCGTGCGGCTCCTTCGCGCTGCGCGGCGAGATCCTAGGCACGGCAGCATCGCAGAAGATCAAGATCAGGCTGAACGGCGCCGCCGATTTCCCCCCGGGCATCTGTCCGTTCCTTCCCGGCACGGACGCGCGCATCACGAGCGTCGATTGCTTCGTCCCCGCCCCGGCCTACAGCGCGGCCGCGGCGTGCACGGGGGTCTACACTCCGATGATCGCCGATCCGACCCAAGGCCTCTGCTTCCCGGCGAGCGCCTACCTCGCCAACCCACCGGGCACGCCCGTCATCGCCGTGCAGGGCGTGTTGTTCTGACGAGACGGCAGCCGTACGGCGCCACCTCCGGCGCCGTGCGGCTGCAGCGAGCGGCGGCACCGAGCCGCACCGCCAACGAGGACCCGAGCCACGCGGCTCGTCGGGTCAGAGCCTGCCGGCCTGAACGTCCTCGAGAAACCGTACGATGCCGGTCATGAAGACCTGTTGGTCGTCCCACATCGCGAGGTGGCTGCCGTTGGGGCAGTACAGGTACCGGCCGCGCTGCACGAGGCGGCTCATCGCCTCCAGGTCGCGGGGATCCATGGTGTCGTACTTCGCCCCGACGGTGAGCGTCGGGACCCGGATGTCGCGGAGGCGATCCCATGCGGACCACTCTTTCAGGATGCCACCAGGGACGAACTCGCTCGGGCCCTGCATGTACTCGTAGACGTGCTGATCGACGTGCCGAAGGCTGCGCGTCGCCGGCTCGGGCCACTCCGGGAGACGACAGAGGTGCTGCGTGTAGTAGGCGTTGAACACGAGCTCCTCGTACGCCGGGTCATGATAGGCGCCGCGGGACTCGAACGCCTCGAGCTTCCGTCGGACGTCCCGCGGCAACTCGGCCCGCAGCTTCGCGTTGTACGCCGCGTACCGTCGAAAATCGGCGGTCATGTTCGCGATCACGATGCCTTTCAGGTGATCCTGGTGCTTCAGGGCATACTCGATGGCGAGGATGCCGCCCCAGGAATGGCCGAGGAGATAGAAGTTCGTCTCATCGAGGCCGAGTGCTCGGCGCACCTGCTCGAGCTCGTCGACGAAGCGGTCGATCGTCCACAAGGCATCGTCGTCCGGCTGGTCGGAGTACGCCGACCCGAGCTGGTCGTACTCGTAGAATTCGATTCCCGCCTGCGGAAAGAAGCTCTCGAAGCACTCCATGTACTCGTGGGTGAGGCCCGGGCCTCCGTGCAGCAGCAGGACCTTGATGGGGCCGTTGCCGAACCGCTTGGTCCAGACCTTGTGCCCGTCGCGCAGCTGGATCACTTGCACGCCGCCGGCCTGGACGTCGCCGGGTGTGCGGAAGGCGAGATAGCCGCAGGTCCTCGCGCCCCGCGGCCTTTCGAGCGTCGGCGCGCAGCCGACGAGGGCGAGCGCGATCATGCCGCAAAGCAGTCGAGAAGCCCGGCGATGTGCCGTCATGGCTCCGCAGGAACACAGGCCCCACCGCCGCCGTCAAGGCCCGACACTGGGGCGATCAGCTCGAAGGGAGGAAACGTAGCAGGGGTGGCCGAGGCCACCCCTGCCCGTCCTTTGACGCTTACGGGTTGGCGATCGGACCGGTTGAGGAGCAGCTCGCGGACACCGTAACCTCGCCCTGACCGACGACCTTGGCGTCCAGCCTCATCTCTCGGCGCAACACGTGTCAAAAGGACCACGCTTCCTGCCGACCGGAGGCAGGGCGTAGACTCCGCGCATGAACGACGACACGTACTACCGGGATCACTGGCTCGAGATCGAGCCCGAGCGGATCGAGGCGTACGAGCAGATGTTCGAGTGGCGGCCGCAGAACGCGCCGTTGCTCGAGCCGGCGACGCTCGCGCCGGGTCAGACCGTCGTCGACTACGGCTGTGGCCCGGGCGGGCTCGCCGTCGAGCTCGCGCGCCGCGTCGCACCCGACGGACACGTGCACGGCGTCGATCTCAACCAGGCGTTTCTCGAGCGCGCCGCGGCGCGGGCGAAGCGTGAAGGCGTCGACACGCTGGTCTCTTGGCACCACGTCGTCGGCGCGACGATTCCGCTCGCCACGAAAAGCATCGACCGGGTGATTTGCAAGAACGTGCTGGAGTACGTGCCGGACGTCGCGACGACACTCGGCGAGTTCCGCCGCGTCCTGCGCCCCGGCGGGCTCGCGCACGTGATCGACAGCGACTGGGGGCTGTTCGCGGTCGAGCCCCTCGGCGCCGAGCGCATGGCCGAGCTCTTTGAGGCCGCGAAGCCCGCCTACCGAACGCCGTACGTCGGCCGCGAGCTCTGGGGTGCGATGCGCGCGGCCGGTTTCTCGAACGTGGACGTAAAAATCCTCGCGGGCGCCGACACGAAGGGCCGCATGTCGCCGATCGTGTTCAACATGATCGGCTACGCGCGCGAGTCGGGGCGCATGCCCGGCGCGAAGCTCGACACGATCGTCGCCGACCTGAAGCGCGCCTTGAAGGACGAGACGTTTCTGCTGATCTTGCCGCAGTTCCTGGTCACCGGCAGCGCCTGAGCACAAGGGTGAGAGCGCATCGCTTGCCGCGACAGTGGCTCAGTCGACCCAAATCGGTGCCGTCAACAGCTGGTTGCGCGGCCAGCCTGCGGAGACCGTCTCGGCAGCCACCGCGTCCATCCGCGAGGCGCTGGCGGCGCATCTGAACGGCACGAGCGTGCGCCTACCCGGTGCGATGTGGTTGGTCGGCAGCGTGGCCGCCTGAGCCCACCGCGACGCTCGCCGCGAATCAGGCCGGGACCTGCGCCTCCGCGTGCGGACCCTCGGACGACTCGAGACGGTCGAGGCGCGGACCCGCGGCGAGCCAGGCGTCGGCGGCCTCGATACCCAGGCGGTGCATGCGGGCGATCACCTCGCGATCGAAGTAGAGGTAGGAGCCCGCGGTGAACGTCGCATCCCGTGGCGGGCGAATCACCTCGTAGAGGTTTACGTCGCGATAGAGGTTCCCCTCCGTGCGCGCAACGCGGTTACGCTCGAGCAGGAGCTTCCGATCGATGTTGTAGGCGTTCTCGAGGAACGAATCGGCGGTGCGCTCGACGGCGCGCCCGAAATGGACGAAGGGACCCCGGATGGCGTCGGGCGGCTCGGTGACCAGGACGGTGACGATCTCGTCGGCACCGAGCGCGACCACCGGCGCCAGCGGCGTGTTGACGAGCAGCCCTCCGTCCCACAGCAGATGCGGTCCGATCTCCACCGGCGGGAAGAGCAGCGGAATGCTCGCGCTCGCGAGGACCATGTCGACGGTGATGGCATCGACGATGACGTAGTCGGGCGCGCGGGTGAATGCCGTGTCGTGATTCACGAAGCGCACGAGCTTGCCGGTGTGCGCGTCCACGGTATTGATCGCGAGGCGCAGGCTGGTCGAGACGCGTTCGCCCCCGAAGGCCTCGACCAAGCGCCGGCGCAACGGCGACGTATCGGCGAGAAAGGGCTCGCCGATCCCCTGCAAAAGCTTGCTCACCAGCTCGAAGCGCGTGGTCAGCAGATACTCGACCCAAGCCGCGAGCAGGCTGCCCCGACGGGGCGGGAAATGGTTGCGGGAGCGTTGCAGGAAGGCGCGCCATGGCGCCGCGGAAGAGAGCCACCGCGAGAGCTCGCCCCACGTGAGGCTACCCAAGGTCGCGACGAGATCGTGGAAGAACCGGTCACTCGCGACGACAGGCGGATCGAGCGCGATGCCGTGCCAGAAGTCCATGATCTCGCGCGGCGACTTCCCGGCGGCGATGAGGGCAGCGTTGATCCCCCCGGCCGAAGTGCCCGAGAGCACACCCGGACCATGCGTGAAGCGGGGATCGTCGAGCAGACGCTGGTAGACCCCGACCTGAAACGCGCCGCGCGCGCCGCCTCCCGACAGGACCAAGCCGAGCGTGCCACGTCTCTGAGCTCTTCTCTTCTCAAGCACGTTGCGCCCCCCCCCACCTCACGGCTGCGCCGACGAGTGCAACCTTATCTCACAGGGGCTCCTCGACTCCATGGATGATCCTCCGTGCCGGTTGGGCGCAGAGTGCGGGGGTTCGAGTAGCGCTACCGGACGCCCGGGCCGACTTCGACATCCCACCATGGGCCCCGCGCGCTTCAGGAACCGATCGCGGCAAGAAGCTTGGCGGCCGTCGCGGCCTCCTCGCTCTGCGGCGCCAGCTGACGTAGCGTCGCCGCCGCTTCGGCCGCTTTCGCTCGGTCCTCGGCAGCCGCGTAGGCCGCAACGAGCGCCAGGTGCGCTTTGAGATACGTCGGCGCAAGCGCGACGGCGCGACCGAAGTACGCTGCGGCCTCGACGTAGCGGCCGCTCTGCAGCAGAAAGTTGCCGTAGTTGTAGTGGGCCTTCGGATAGTACGGTGCCTCGCGCAGGGCCCGTAAAAAAACTGCGGCGTGGCTTCCCCGGGGCTGCCGGACTCGGCGAACTGGACGGCGAGGTCGACGCGCGCGGGAACGAAGCTCGGATCGATCTGGAGGGCTCTTTGGAGCGCATTCCGGGCCTCGGCGTGCTCGCCGAGGCGGTCGTGGAACGACGCCAACAGCCACGCGCCCTGCGCGCTCGGCGAGCGATCCACATACTCTACGGCGGGTTTCTCCACCAAACGTCGCGACGATCGCCGACCTCGCGAAAGACGGCGCAACGCAGCTCGGTGTCGGCGGCGACGACTACGGGTCGTGCACCGACAGTGGCCAGTTCTGCAAGGACGACATCTATGCGGTGAGCCTGCCCGGCGTGACGCCGTCTGCGAACCTCACGTGGTTCCAAGCGCAGGCGGCGTGCGAGAATTCGCGCAAGCGGCTGCCGTCGAACGCGGAGCGGCAGACGGCGGTGGCGGCGACGCCGGATCCGGGGCTGGACGACGGCGCGTTGACTTGCAATACGGAGAGCACCTCGACGGTGGCCACCGGATCGCGGATCGGTTGCAGCTCACAGCGCGGAGCGTTCGACAGGTGGCGGCGATCCAGGTGCGCGCCCGGCGGTGCGGCGCGGCAGACGCCCGGGTCGCGTGACGGCACGAACGACGTAGTTGGCCGGATAGATGTGCGTCGCTGGCGTGAAGTAGCGCTGGCGCAGAACGCCGGCGTCGGCGACGTCTTGCAGGCGGAAACCGAGTCGATCGAAGAACGGACCGGCGTCCTCGGGGTGCAGACCGAAGGTGACCGGTTCGCCGAGCAGCGCCAGCAAGTTCGAAGAAAATCGCCGCGCCGTCGATCCCAGGTCGTGCTTGTCGGGCAGGAACCAGAGATCCAGGACCACCTGCGAGCCAGGAGCGCTCATGGCGCGCAGGGTTTCGAGCGTCTTCTTCACCGCCGTGCGCGTCAGGTACATCGAGACGCCTTCCCACACGAAGAACGTCTTGCGGCGTTCGCGGAAGCCGGCCTTGCGCAACTCGGCGCGGAAGGACTGGGTCTCGAAGTCCACCGCGACGCGGTGCACGTCGACCGCCGGCAACTCCCCGGCGTGCCGGGCGACGATACTTGCCTTGCGGCCGCTCGTGGCCGGATGGTCGACCTCGAAGAGCGGCCGCTTCCGCAACGCCTTCGCGAAGCGATAGGCCCGCATATCGTAGCCCGCGCCGAGCAGAACGACCTGCTCGGCCTTCCCGCGCAGTGCGCGTGCGAGGGCATCGTCCATGTAGCGATGACGGGCGAGCACGAACTGCAGCAGACCATCCGTCACCCAGTCGGTGTAGCGCCCGAAATCCGGAACCGCACCCTCGTAGGCAATGGCGGCGCGCGCCAGCGGTCGCAGGAACCAGGACGCGTACGGGTCGTCGACGACGTGCGGCCCCTTCGGACGCGCATGCTCGAAGGCCCGCATCAGGCATACGGCTTCGGCTGTTCGGCTCGGGACGTTCTCGAACACGGCACACGCTGTCCCGCCGCACTGGTGTCGGCGAGGGCCATCAGTTGATGCCAAACGTGGCTGCAGGGAACAAGCAAGAATGCATCTCGGGGACGACAGGCGGACCGGCGCCGCGCACCGGTGCGGAACCGGCCGGCAGTATCGTCCTGTGGAAAATGGTGCTTTACCAGTGACGCATGTCACCCAAGAGCTCGCGGGAGGAACGCGCCATGCCTGACACCCCCCATCTCGCAGATCCCGATCACAATCCGTCGTTCACCAGGGCGCTCTTCTCCGGCGACATCCGCGAAGACTTGGTGTTCCCCTTTCCCGAGCCGTCCGCGGCCGACAAAGAAGCCGCGACGGCCATCCTCGCCTCCTTCCGCAGCTGGGCGAAGGACAACGTCGATGCGCGCAAGCACGACCACGACGGCAAGTTCACCGACGAGACGCGCGCGGGGATGGCCGAGCTCGGGCTGATGGGGCTCAACATCCCCGAAGCGTACGGCGGCTTCGGCGCGAGCGCGCAGGTGTTCAACCGCATCTTCGCCGAGATCGGCGCGACCGATCCCGCGCTCGCCGTCTACTTCGGCGCGCACCAGTCCATCGGCTGCAAAGGCATCACGCTGTTCGGCACCGAAGAGCAGAAGCAGACCTACCTTCCCAAGTGTGCCAGCGGCGAGACGATCGCCGCCTTCTGCCTCACCGAGCCTGGCTCCGGCTCCGACGCGCAGGCCATGCGTTCCGACCGCGGTCCCCAGCGCCGACGGCTCGCACTACGTGCTGAACGGGACGAAGATCTGGATCTCCAACGCGGGCTATGCCGGGCTGTTCACCGTCTTCGCCAAGGTACCGGTGGAGATCGACGGCAAGACCAAGCAGCGCGTGACGGCGTTCATCGTCGACGCGCACGCGCCCGGCGTCTCGCTCGGCCAGATCGAGCAGAAGATGGGCATCAAGGCGAGCGACACGCGCGACCGTGACGTTCGAGAACGTGACGGTTCCGGCCGAGGACCGGCTCGGCGAGGTGGGCCAGCGGCTTCAAGATCGCGCTCGAGATCCTCAACTCCGGACGCCTCGGCCTCGCCGCCGCTTCGGCTCGCGGGGCACGCGCGCATGATGCGGCACGCGCTCGAGTACGCCAAGCAGCGCAGCAGTTCGGGCGGCCGATCGGATCGTTCGAGATGATCCAGCGCAAGTTCGCGGCCGCCGCGTCGACTGCTACGCGGCGGACGCCGCGTGGATGCTCACGTCGGCGATGGTCGATCGCGGCGGTATCGACTTCTCGCTCGAGACGGCGTGCTGCAAGATCTTCGCCTCGGAGCTCGCCTTCCGCGACGGCGCAGCGACGCGATGCAGATCGCCGGCGGCATCGGCTACTCCAAGGAGTACCCGTACGAGCAGTTCGTGCGCGATTCACGCATCAACCTGATCTTCGAGGGGACCAACGAGATCCTGCGCGCGCTCGTCGCGCTCTCGGCGCTGCAGCAGCCGGGCGAGCGGCTCAAGGCGATCGGCAAGGCGTTCAGCGATCCCGCTCCACTCCCTCGGCGCGATCGGCTCGTACATCGCCGGCCGCGCCAAGCGGCAACTCGTGAAGCCCGAGCTCGCCAAGGTGCATCCCGCGCTCAAGGACGAGGCCGAGCAGGTGGCTACCGTCATCCACGATCTCGCGCTCGCGCGTGGAAGGCCTCCTGATGGCCCACGGCAAGGCGATCATCGAGAAGCAGTTCCAGCAGGAGCGGCTCGCCAACGCGGCCATCGACCTCTACCTCTCCATCTGCACGCTCTCGCGCGCGACGGCCGCCCTCGAGGCGGCGGATGGCGACGAGGCGAAGGCCGCGGCCGACCTCGACTGCGCACGGCTCTTCGTCGCCGCAGCGACGCGGCGCAGCCGCCGCGCCGTGCGCGCGCTATCGAGGAACCAGGACGCGCGCTTGAAGGCGGTGGCCGAACGCGCCCTCGAGAGCGGCAGCTTGTGCCCGGAGCTCACGATCGACGCGTGACCGCATCGGCTCCCGTCGTCACGAAGCGCGTAACGTCGGTCCAGAGCGCCTCGAAGCGTGCCCGGGTCGAAGCCGCTTCCCGTCACGAGCCAGTCGACGTGAGGCGGCTCGCGCAAGGCATCGCGGAAATGCCCGAGCACGTCGAGATGATCGGCGATCGCCGCGTGGACGACGTCGCCCCATACTTGGGAACGGGTCGACGACGTCGCGCAGCATCGCCCGCACCGAGCGGCGCCGCGCCGCCGAGAAATCCTCCAGCAGGCGCCCGAAGACCTCGTCGATGAGCTCGCTGCTCGCCAAGAGGTCCGTGAGTCGCCTCCGCAGGACGCGACGGCAAGAGCCGGCGATTCCCGAGATCGAGAAAAATTCGCGTCCGGCATTTCTCTCGCTGAGAGAGACGATCGCGTGAGACCCATCTCCCCTGCATCGTCCGCCGTGGTCCCGTGCTTGCTTCTCTCGAGCAGGAGAGAATTTTTCGAAAGGGGGGTGAATGATGGCCCTCAAGCGATCCATCGATGCCTTGGTGGTCGGCGCAGGGCCGATCGGCCTTACCGCGGCCCTCGCGCTCGGGCGGCACACGCGACGTCGGGTCGAGATCATCGACGAGGCGGAGCGAGAAACCGGCCTCAGCTACGCGTTGGCGGTGCACAAGACGGCGCTCGCGACCCTCGAAGAGCTCGGGGTCGGCGCCGCGTTGCTCGCCCGCGGGAACCGGGTCGACCGAGTGGCGCTCTACGACGGCGCGCGCCGCCACGCCGAGCTGCCGCTCGGCCTGCTCGATCCGGAGCATCCGTTCGTGCTGGTCTTGCCGCAGAGCGAGATCGAGGCCGTCCTGCTCGACGCGCTCGCCGAGCTGGGCGTGAGTGTGCGGTGGAGTCATCGCCTCCGTCGGCTCGAGGACGGGCCGGCCGCCGTCGCGTGCGTGATCGATCGGCTGGACGTCGAATCGTCGGGGTACGCGGTGGCCACGGCCAGCCGCGTCGTCGGCAAGAGCTTCGAGCGCGAGATTCCATTGGTCATCGGTGCGGACGGCTACGGGTCGCTGGTACGCCGCCAGCTGAACATCGACCTGCGGGCGACGGGGCCGGCGGGAGCGGTCGCCGTCTTCGAGCTCGACGGGGAGCGACTCCCGACCGACGTGCCGCAGGACGAGGCACGACGCGAGGTGCGGATCACCATCGTCGACGGGATGCGGAGCCTCTGGTGGCCGCTGCCGAGGGGGCGCACCCGCCTGAGCTTCGAGCTTCCCCCCGACGAGGATCCGGGCGGTGCACGAGACAAGAGCCGGATGCCGTCGATCGTCCCATGGCTCGCCACCGAGCTCGACGCGAGCCGATTACACGAGCTCGTCGCCACGCGGCTGCCGTGGCATCCGGCGCCGTCGGGTCGACTCATGTGGTCGGCGGCGGTTCGCTTCGAGCGGGCGCTCGCCGAATCCTTCGGCCGCGGCCGCATCTGGCTCGCCGGCGACGCCGCGCACCTCGTGTTCCCCTTCGGCGTGCAGAGCATGAACGAGGGGATCGTGGAGGCGCAGGACCTCGGCATGCGTTGCGGGCGCGTTCTCGAGAGCGCCGCCCCGCTGGAATCGCTCGCGTCGTACGGCGGCGAGCGGCTCGCGCGCTGGCAGGCGCTCGTGGCCGCGGCGGAATCCGTCGCTACGAGCGCGACGACGGGCGGCGACCCGTGGGTGATGGCGAACGCCCGCGGCATCGTCGAGGCGCTCCCGATCGCGACCGACCGCCCGGCGGATCTTCTCGCCCGGATCGTGTCGACTCCCGGAACGTAGGAGCGCGCACGCGACGACGAGACGCACCCGTCCCGACCTCCACGCCGGCGTTCCCGTGGGCGACCGCGACCCTACAACTCCATGGCCAACCTGCGGCGCACCAGAGCTCGGAAGTCCTTCATCGTAACGTCGATCCCCAAGCTGCCTGCATGACGCGTCGCAGCCTCCGACAGCGACGCGTACCGCTCGGGGTCGTCCATCTGCCGGATGCCCTTGATCCACAGCGAAACATCGTCGACCGGATCGATCACGAGGCCGCCATCGCCGACCGCCTCCCGCAGCCCACCCCGCCCGCTGGCAAGCGTGGGAACGCCGCACGCGCCGGCTTCGACCGGCAGTCGGCCGAAGGGCTCTTCCCAGAGGCTCGGCATCAAGAGCAGGCGAGTCCTGGCGAAGACCCGACCCATGTCCTGGGTCCATGGCAGGCACTCGACGTTCCTCAGGCGACTGGCGCGGGCTCGAACGCGCGCGGAGGCACGGGGACCGTCGAGAAACAGATAGCGACGATCGGGCAAGGCTTCAGCGAGACGAAGGGCCACCGCGGCACCCTTCCATTCGTCCAACCCGACGAAAGTCAGCGCATCCCGCGTGCCTCCGGTCGACGTGGCGCGCAGCACCTCGGTGTCGATGAACGGTGTGACGACCTCGGTGCTCAGCCGGGCCCTCTGGAAGAGCGCGTGCTGTAGGAAGCGCGAGTTGCTCACCACCAGATTCGCGCGATCGAACAGCGGACGGTTTCTTCGGAAGCGGGCGGCGCGAAAGATGCTTCCGGCGATGCGCCGCCACCGTCGCGGGTTCGCGTCACCGGCTCCGTAGCAGACGAGGCTCCGCATGAAGACGATCAGCGTCGTGCCCGCGGGGAGATCGAGGGGATGCAGCACGGCGGGTTGCTGCAGCAGCACGAGGTCCGGCCGGAGCTCCCGCACGTGACGGACGAGCGCGGAACGAAAGCGAGCTTCCACCCGCAGGGCGGCGAGGTGGAACGGCATCCCGGCGGGGGCAGGCCACCCGGCGATCTCGTAGTCACGGCAGCGCACGTCGTCGATGACGTACGCGCGCGCCTGCGGGCCGATCCCGACCGCGTCGACACGATGGGATCTGGCGAGGCGCGAGAGGAGCGTACGGGCCGAGAGCTCACCCCCGCCGCGCGGATCGGCCAAACTGTGACCGCCGAACAGAATACGCAATCAGCGCGCCGCCGTTTCTTCGAGCACGGTCATCATCTGACGAGCCGACTGCTTCCAGGAAAACGCCGCCGCTCGCGCCGAGCCCCGGGTGCCGAGCTCTCGCCGAAGATCGGCGTCGTCGAGCACGCGCGCGATCGTCCGCGTCAGCGCGGATCGATCGGTGGGATCGAAGGTGAGGCCGGCATCTCCTACGAGCTCGGGCAAGGATCCGCGGGCGCTCACCACGACCGGCAAGCCGCAGGCCATCGCCTCGAGCACCGGCAAGCCGAAGCCTTCGTCGAAAGACGGCAGTACCAGCATGGTCGCCGCATGGTAGAGGACCGCGAGATCGTCGTCGGGCACGAATCCGGTCAGGGTGACACGCTCGGTAAGCGCCAGCGCCGAGCGAAGCGCGGCAATCTCCCCGTAGCAGCCGAGCGCGCTGTCGCTCCGGTACTCACCGACCAGGGCGAGATGCCAGCCGGCGTCCGCCGGCAGGGCCGCCACGGCGCGCAACAACGTAGCGAGATTCTTGTGCGGGCTGAGCGCGCCGACGTACAGCACGAGCGGAACGTTCGCGGGCAACGCGTGGCGGGCGAGAACGGCGCGTGTCGCCGTGGGGTTCACCGTCCGGCGGAAAACCGCCGCCGGCGCTTCGTCGACCCGCGCGATCAGCTCGACCGGCCAGCGCAACGCCGCCGCGACGTTTCGCCGTGCGCTCTCGGACGGTGCCACGATCGACGACGCGCGTCGGCGTGCCATCCACACCTTCGCACGCCAGAACACGCGAGACCGTCGGGTCGGAAAGAACAGCTCCGGCCGCTCTTCGGTCATGGCATCGTGAAAGGCGACCACGACGGGCACGCGCCCGAGCACCGGGTAGAACGAATAGACGGTCGGAAACCAGAACACGTCCGCGCCGCAGCGTCCGGCGTGCCACCCCATGCGAAGCAGGTCCAGCGGACTGCGCCAGCCGTCGGCGGCCGCGGCGCGGATCGGCTGGCGCCGGGTCTCGGCCACCACGACCCTCGCCTGCGGCGGAAACCCCGCATCGGCCGCCGTGAACCGATCCGCGACCAGGATGAAGGCATGGGTCTCGGCGTAGTCCTCGACGAGCTGTCGCACCAGCTCCCGGGTGAAGCGTCCGAAGCCGCGCGGGTTCTGCCAACAAGAAACGTCGATCCCGATCCGCACGAGAGCCGCCGTCAAGCCGCCGAGCAGCGATTGGGGCCCCTCGGGCGGCCGGATATAGGCGACGCATGATGACGCTGTGGCACGTTCCCGAGGACGGTATCGGAAAGAACCCGTACGGCCAGCTGCTCACTCGCAGCCTCGAGTCGCGGGGGGTCCGCGTCGTGCCCATCCCCTACTCTCACCTCTTCGGCCTGCGGGCGTTCTCGGACCGCCCGGACGTCATCCATTTCCAGTTCATCGCGCCGTTCATTCTGCCGGCCGGACCGTCGCGCTCGTGGGGTCGCGCGCTCGTCAAGGGTCCCGTGTTCCTGGCGCAGGTCGCCCTGCTCCGGCTGGCGGGATGCCGCATCGTCTGGACGGTGCACAATCTGGTCAATCACGAGCGCCGCCTCGCCGGCGTCGAATGGTTCTTCGGCTTTCTTTTCACCAGGCTGGCGCACCTCTTGATCGTGCATGGCGCGGTCGCTCGCGGCGCAGTGGTCGGCGCGTATCACTTGGCGGGTCGGGCCGACAAGGTCGCGGTGATCCCTCACCCCAACTTCATCGACGCCTATCCCGACCGCGTCACCCAGGCGCAGGCGCGGCGCCAACTCGGCATCGACGCCGGCACGGTCATGGTCGCGTGCCTCGGAATGATCCGACCCTATAAAGGACTCCACGAGCTGGTGCGGGCATTTCGCGCCCTCCCGGACCACGTGCGCGCCGAGCTCTGGATCGCGGGCGAGCCCGTCGATCGCGCTTTGGCCGCGGATCTTCGGCGCGACGCGGATGGCTCTCCGCGGATTCACCTCTGGTTCGATTTTCTCTCCCCCGACGAGGTCGAGGTCCTCTTGAAAGCGTGCGACGTGGTCGCGATGCCGTATCGAAACATCCTGACCTCGGGCGCCGCGCTCCTGGCGATGTCGTTCGCGAAACCCTGCGTGGCCCCGCGCCTCGGGAGCCTCGTCGAAGTGCTGGACGAGTCGGGCGCCTTTCTGTACGACCCGGCGGACCAGGACGGGCTCGGCGGGGCGTTGGCGCGCGCGATCGAGTCGTCGGCGACTCTTCCGGCCATGGGCCACCACAATCGTACGCGGGCGACGGCATGGAGCTGGGCGGCGGCCGCCGACCTGCTTCTCGAGCGCTATGCTCGTCTGCTTCCTGCCGGCCTTCGGCCCGGGGGCGCCGCGAGCTCCTGATGGTCGACGGGCTCTGCCTGGTCTTGACGGCGACCATCAAGGTCGACCACCCGGAATTCCTGCGCGCCGGCGGCCGCACGGATACGCGCCTCCGCCTGCAGGACTACGTCGACGCTCTCCGCGCCTGGATCGTGAGCCAGCGCGTCGTGCGCGACATCGTCTTCGTCGACAACTCGGGCCATCCGCTCGACGCACTGCAGGAGGTGGTGAGCCGGCATGCATCCTCGGGTAAACGCGTCGAGCTGATCTCGTTCCGCACGACGGGGTACTCGGAGACCCGGGGACGCAGCTACGGCGAGCTCGACATCCTGGAGACGGCGCTTGGCCGCAGCGCGCTCCTCAAGGACGCGGCCACGTTCGCCAAGGTGACGGGTCGGGTCTTCATCCCGAACTTCGACGCGATCGCGAGGGCCGTCGCGCCGGACTTCGACATCGTCGGACGCCTCTCGCACAACCTCACGTGGCTCGACACGGTGTGCGTCCTCTTTCGAAAGGAGCTCTTCGCGCGCGAGCTCCTCCCCTTCGCCCTCGCGCACGTCGACGATCGAGCACGGCGCTGCGTCGAGCGCGTGCTCGCCAGCGCCTGCCTGCACGCCGTCGCCGAAGGCCGCCGATGGTACCCGTTACCGGTCGAGCCGTACCTGCGCGGTGTGCGCGGCATCGACAACCGCCCGTATCCCACGAGCCGCCTCCGCGCACGGGCGATGGACTTCTTTGCCTGGGGTCATCATCGTGCCTTGGACGTCGCGCGCAGCTCGGCGACCCCGCATCCACTCGACCGCTGGACCGCGGCACCCCCGGGAGACCGCAGCGGCGACCTCGACGGCGGCAGCGAGTACGGGAGCTCGCCCCAACACACGACCCCGGACGCGCAGCGTGCGGCCAAGCGGAAGCGAGCCGGGGATGAGTCGGCGCGCCATTGCCGCGACGACGAAGAGGGAGAGATCTAGGGAACCTCTGCACAGGTGGGTTCCGAGCGAGAAGTGCGAGCCGCCCCGAGCGCAAGGCGCGAAGCCCGACCGCGTATCTGAACGATACGCCGAGGGCGTCGCGCCGCCGTCGATCGGGGATGGATCGCGCTTCGTAGCCGGGAGCCACCTGTGCAGAGGTTCCCTAGCCTCGTCCAGCAGCAAGGGCGCCGGCTTCCTCGCGAGCGCTCCGGCGAGCGCGATACGCCGACGCCGCCCTTCCGACAATCGCGATGCGCGTTTCACCGCGGCCCGTCCACGACGGCCGGCGCCTGGGATCGCAGACGCACGCCTTCCAGCATGAATCCGAGTACGTTCGCGATCTGCGCCAGCGCCATCAACCCGGTCTGCACCGAGCCCCGATATCCGGGAGACCGCACCAGCGGATAGCGGACGAGATTCCAGTAGAACGAGAGCGTTTCCGGCAACCAGCCCGCTTCGGGCGCCGCATCCTCCCGACGCAGTCGACGATGGTAGAAGCGCCTGGAGCCGCGGCCGTATGCCACGTGCTGCTGCCAGAACGCACGGACGCTCTGTGGATGGACGTGCCGAACGACGACCTCAGCCGCCCAGACCATCGCGAACCCGCTGGCAAGCCAGCGACCGCACAACTCGCGGTCTTCGCCGGTCGCACCGATCGACTCGTCGAAACCGCCGATGCGACGGAAGAGCTCGGAGGGGAGCCCGAGATTGTTCGGCGTGAAGAACGGCGCCTTCCAAACCCGCTGGTCATGGCAGCGATAGAGATAGTCGATCAGGAGATGATTGGTCGTGGCACAGAGATCGTCGGGGGCACCGTTGTCGACGGTGCCCCCGATCATGGTGTCGGCATGCGCAAGAAACCGCCGCTCGAGCCTGGCGAGCCAGTCGACCGCAGGCTGACAATCGTCCGCCGTGAACACGATGTAGCGACCTCGGGCCCGTGCCGCCCCCGCGTTCCGTGCCGAGCCCGGGCCGAGAGGGTCCCGGCGGATCAGGGTCAACGGGAGCGAGGCTCGGAACGGATCGACGACCCCGTCGAGCGCCCCCGGGCTCCCGTCGTCGACCACGATCAGCTCGTACCGCTCCGCCGGGTAACGCAGCCGCGTCATCGACTCGAGGTGATCGAGCAGCTGGCGCGGCCGACCGCGCGTGGGGACGACGACCGACAGGAGAGGTTCGGGCTCACCCACGGGAGTCGCCCCCGATCGGCCGCAGCCGTCGCTTCGCACGGGGCGCGGGAGGTCGATATACCTCGGGCTCGTGGGAATCGAGGCGTTGTCCCTGCGCATGCTGTGCCTGGCCAAGCGTGGAGGCGCGACGTTCGCCGACACCGTCACGTTGGGGCGCCAGCACCTCTCGCTCTCGCGAACCGAGCTCGCGGAGGTGCTGCGCTCGATGGGGCGATCGTCGGACGGCGCGGGTCGGGCCGCGCGGTCGGTCTTCGCCGACGAGCTGCTCGTGGATCTCCTCGGCATCGAGCGGCTCGTTTCGATCGACGGGTCCGACTACGAGGGGGCAACGGTGGTCCACGACCTGAACCACCCCGTGCCGGAGCGGTATCGCGACGCCTATGACGCGGTCGTCGACGGCGGCACGCTCGAGCACGTATTCAACTTCCCCGTCGCGATCGCCAATTGCATGAACATGCTGAGAGTCGGCGGCCGGTTCTTCGCGCTCACGCCGGCCAACAACCACTGCGGGCACGGCTTCTACCAGTTCAGCCCCGAGTTGTTCTTTCGCGTGTTCACCCCCGCCAACGGATTCCAGCTGGAGCACCTGTTGGCGATCGCGCACCCCTTCCCCGGCATCGAGCTCAGCCGCCGGCGGACCGTGTATGCCGTCCGCGATCCCGCCTCCGTGGGCGGGCGCGTCGGGCTGGTCACGCGGCGACCCGTCTACCTCTTCGTCCAGGCGGTGAAGCGGGAGCGGATCGAACCCTTTGCGCCGTTTCCTCGGCAGAGCGACTACGCGAGCGCCTGGACGCAGCGGGACGCCGAGACGGGAATGCGCCCCGGGTCGATGGCGCGGCTCTATCGCCTGCTTCCCTTCGCCCTGCGGCGGCCGCTCCTCGGCATCTATCAGCGCTGGCGTCGGGACTCGTTCCGCAACACCACGAGCTATCGCAAGTGGGATCGGAAGGATCCGCCCCCGCGCGCCTGAGGCTGAGCGCGGATCACCCATGCGGCGGATCCGCGGCTGCGCCCTGCTGCTCCGCCCGAATCTCCATCGCGATCTCCCGTGCGTTCGCGACGGTCGTGACGATCTTCCCCCCGAGCACGGACCAGCAACCGAATCCATGGTCGGTCACGACCGTCGGTCGGGCATCGAAATCACGTGCGAACGCATCGACGGCGCGGGTCACCCACCAGGACTGCACGTCGGAGGCCTGGCGCACGATCGGGAAGTAGCGTGCCGCGTGGCGCAGCATGTTCGCCCGATTGCTGACCATCCCCGACCATGGCGGCGGTCTGCCGTCCTCGGGGATGACGCTCCGCGAGACCGACTGGTGGATGTGGGACAGGAGAAAGAGGTTCTCCCGCCCGGTTCCCGTCAGGCTCGTGAAGGGCCCGTCCAGGACCGTGACGCAGATCTGGGGAATCGGCAGCCGGAAGAGCAGGAGCTCGTAGAGGTCGAAGCGCAACGGGTCGGTCGGGAAGCCGAACCACTGGGCGACCATGTTGCGGCCGGCGTACGTGGCGTTCACGAGATAGTCGAAGGACTCCTCGCGCGTCCCGTCGGGCCCGCTCACGGTAAGCCGCTTCGAACCGTCGTTCGCGATCGCGCCCGCAACGACGGCGGTCTGCAGCCGGCAGCGCACGCTCGCGCGCCCGGCCAACCGCTCGGACACGATCTGCCGCAACCGCTCCACGTCGTAGACGGCTTCGTCCGTCTCGAGGCAGAGACTGATCGCGGCGGGGTCGACGACGTCCTGCGGGGGATCGACGACTGCAAACGAGAGCTGGTGGCTGCGACACGCGGCGAGGTAACGCTCGGCGGGAATCTCGATGCCGGTCGCCGAGGTGCAGTAGTACGAGCGGAATCCTCGATTGATCGCCTCGCCGTACGCCTCCTCGAAGAGCGCGCGGGCGGCACGGATCTCGACGATGCTGTCGTAGCTGCGCGGATAGTGGAACCCCGAATGGTGGCGGCGCTGATTCGTGCACGAGGTTTCCGAAAGCAGCGCGGCGCCGCGCTCGAAGAGCGTCACCTCGGCCGTCGCGGCGAGCTCGAGCGCGCAGGTCGCCCCGAACACCCCGCCGCCGATGACCGCGACGCGGGCGCGCGTCGCGACCGCCTTGGGTCGCAAGGCCGCCACCACTTTCTCGCGACGTTCCTCCGCGACCGCCCCGACCAACGCAGGCGGTTCCGCCCCGGGCGCTCTGGACTCGATCGGGACGACGCTCTTGTGGAGCTGGTTGTTGCGGGTGGACACGGTCACCGAGTCGTCGAGCAGGTCGGCCGAGAAGCGGCGGTCCGGATAGATCACGTGGACCTCGCGCCTTCGGCGCCTCCCCTTCCGTCCGATGCGAAGGACGACGTTGGTCGGACCCGGATAGCGCAGGTCGACGTGCGTCAGAGCGCCCCGGCGCCGTGCGAGCGCGATCTCCGGCTCGACGCCGAACAGGACGTCGAGGATGCCGACGAGCGCGAAGAGATGCCGGAGCTCGCGAACCGCCTGGTCCGCTCCGGCGGGCTCGTCTTCGGGATCGGTCATGACGGCGTGGATGCCGCGCGGTGGCGCCGGAAGGCCGGCCACCAGGCGTTTCAGCTCTTCGACGACCGGAACGATGCGGGCCGCCGCTGTCACCACGAGGGTCCCATCCCGCCCTGCTCCCATTCACCAATGTCGCTGGGTCGCTTCGACGAACGCGCGCACACCTTCGTGTTGGCGCGCGACCACGCCCAGGTAGTGCGGATAAGCGTCCGGCAGCGTCCGGAGCGCGCGCTCCACCTCCGCGGGCTCGGTGCCCCAGGCGATCCCGTTCATGCCGAGCTCGCCCTTCGCGATGTCCTCGCGGGTGTAGGGCCCGTTCGGAACGATGATGCAGAGCGTGCCGCACCAGGTGGCTTCGTAGTTGATCCCGCTGAGCGTGTCGTAGCTGAAGAGCGCCTTCGACCGGCGCAGCACGTCGGCCAGCTCGGGATGGGTCGCGGGCCAGGCACGCGTCACCTCCACCCGTCCCCGCTCCACGTCCGGCGTTCGAGCCTGCGGGCTTCCCTTGCCGACGTAGAACAGCTCGCCCTGCT
This sequence comes from uncultured delta proteobacterium, assembly GCA_963774015.1. Lineage (GTDB taxonomy): Bacteria > Desulfobacterota > Binatia > UTPRO1 > UTPRO1 > UTPRO1. The sequence goes on along the minus strand of CAVZDH010000006.1, from coordinate 104,834 downwards.
TGGGGGGCAGGTCGTGCGGGTGGAACACGCCCTCGTTCGGCGTTTGCAGGTTCAAGATCGGCTTGGTGTCGTCGATGATCGGGCTGAAGGCGACGACGTAGTCGTCCGGACCGGGCGGGAACACTTGGCCGTTGATGTAGCCGGGACGGTTGAGCAGCCACCGCACGACACGCTTGGCCCGGAGCGGATTGGCCTCGAGCTCGCCGTAGACGACGATCCCCTCCTTGACGTGTCGGCGCGTCGCCAACGGCGCCCGCCATGCCGGATTGGTGACCGATCGCCGTAGCAGGTGCATGTAGGCCGGCACGCCCAGCTCGTTCAGCACGTGGCAGAGCAGATGCTGCGTGCGGACACCCCAGGATTTTTCGGTATAGCCGGGGGAGACGATGACGTAGGGTCTCACCGCGTCAGTCCCAGAGCTTCCACGGTGCGTCGCCGCGCTCCCAGATCGCGTTCAGCGCCTGCGCCTCCTTGAAGGTGTCCATGCACTGCCAGAAGCCGGTGTGCTGGAAGAGGCCCATCTGGCCTTCGGTGGCGAGCCGGCGGAACGGCTCCTGCTCCAAGACGCAATGATCGTCGAGGTACGAGAAGATGCGGCTATCGAACACGAAGAAACCGCCGCTCGTGTAGTCGTTCAGCAGCGGCTTCTCTTGGAAGTAGTTCACGAGCCCACGTTCGTCGACGCGAATGACGCCGTACTTGGAGTAGGGATGGAACCCGGTGAGGGTGGCGATCTTGCCGTGCTCCGTGTGGAAGGCCACCAGCCGGTCGAGGTCGACGTCCGACAGGCCGTCACAGTAATTCGCGAGGAACCATTCGTCCTCGATCAGATGGCGAATGCGGGCGAGCCGGCCGCCGGTTTGGGTGGCCAGGCCGGTGTCCACGAACGTGATCTCCCAGTTCTCGGTCGACTGGTCGTGGAAGCGGATCGCCGAGGCATCGGTCCCGAGGTTCAGGGTGAAGTCCCTCGTCATCCAGCGATAGTTGACGAAGTACTCTTTGATCATGTTGCCGCGGTGCCCCAGGCACAGCACGAAGCGCCGAAATCCGAAGTGGTCGTAGTGGCGCATGAGGTGCCAGAGCACGGGTCGGCCGCCGATCTCGACCAGGGCTTTCGGCCGGAACTCGGTCTCCTCGCGCAGGCGGGTGCCGAGTCCTCCACAGAAAATGACGACCTTCTCGCGACGAGTCGGAACCGGGGAGCTGGAGCTCGACCTCACGGGACGACTCCGTGCTGCTCGGGAATCACGTCGACTCGCGAACCCGATAGATGATGCGATGGCCGCTCAGTCATTGGGGTGGAGGATGATGATTCTCGGCCGTAGACGCGGCTACTTAAAGGGACGTCCGCGCAGGCGTCAAGGTGAATCTCGAACGAGCCCTCCCGCCGTCATCGACCTTTGGATAGAGGTTGACCGCAATGGAGGCACGAGCGGCGTGATCACGGCCGAGGCATGGGCGCACCGGACATGAGCGTTCGGCCGCGTGCCGCGCTGAGACTCGGTCGTCTGCGCGCCGAGTGGGCGATCCAGTCGCGGAAGACTCGTCGACGGGTCGCGGCGACGAGCGGAGCGCAGCGCGTCCTGCTCGTCTCCTCCGATCCCCGCTCGCTCGTGGGCTCCAAGGGCGACGAAGCGATGCTGCTCGCCGCTGCCCGGTACCTGGCCGCCCGTTCGCACGTCGAGGCCGTCGGGATCGTGACGGCCACGGCCGCAGCGGACGCGACTGCCGTGCGACTCGGCTTCGAGCCCCTGCGGGTGTGGAGCCGCCGCCTCGGTGCGGCGCGGAAGCAGATCCTCGCCTGGCGGCCCACCGCGGTCGCCCTCGTCGGCGCCGACATGCTCGACGGCTACTACAACGTCGAGACCTCCATGCGGATGCTGGCCTTGGGCGATCTCTGCGTGCGGGCGGGCTGCCGCGGGACCGTGCTCGGATTCAGCTTCAACGAGCATCCGCACCCGGCAATGCGGGGCGCATTCCGGCGCCTGAGCCACGGCCTCGCCCTCCATACCCGCGACGAGGCGTCCCGCAGCAGGTTCCGACGATTCTCCGGCTTGGAAGCCCTCGCCGTCGCCGACGTCGCGTTCCTGCTCGAGCCGAAGACCGACGGCGCGCACCTGGACGACCTGCGAAGTTGGATCGGCCGCTCGCGCGGCCCAGTGCTCGGCTTCAACGTCCACCCCATGCTCGTCGTGCATCCGGACCGGGCGCGCAGCGAAGCGACGGACGTAGATCGGCTCGTGCAGACGGCGTGCGACGCGCTCGACCGCGCGCTCGCGGCGACCCCAGACCTCCGGATCGTGCTCATCCCTCACGATACCCGGGCCGGCTACGGCGACGAGCGCTGTCTCGCTCCCATCCATGCGCAGCTCTCCCGGCGCTGGCCGGAACGCATCGTCCATGCCGACGGCCTGGATGCCGCCGAGACCAAAGCCCTGACGGGGATGCTCGACGGCGTCGTCTGCGGGCGCATGCACCTGGCGATCGCCGCGTTCGGCATGGGCACTCCCGTGGCGGCGCTCGGGTACCAGGACAAGTTCGAGGGCCTGCTCGAGCAGCTGCACTGGCCCGCACGCCATCTTCTTTCGCCCCGGGCGCTTCGAGCCGACACCCTGGCCGGCATGCTCGCGACCTTCATCGCAGAGCTCGAGATGCTGAAGCCGCTGGCGCGCGCGGCGCTTCCCGCGCTGAAGGAGCGCGCGCAGAGAAACCTCGCCCCTTTGTTGCCGCCGGACGGCGCCGAGGCGTTGCCGGGGAAGACGATCCTCTTCATCTCGCCGGTGCCGTTCATCCCCGCGTCGGCGGGGAACCGGCAACGGGTGGCGCAGCTCGTCCGCCTCTTCGAGGCGTGGAAATGCCGCGTGCACTTCTTGCACGTCGCGCAGGTGGATGGTGACCGCCACGCCATGAGCCGGGCGCTTCAGGGTCGCTACCACTGGCACCCGAACCGGAAAGCCCCTCGACCGTGGCGGCCGTGGGTTGTGCGAACGACGCTCGCCAAGCGCTTCAAGCGGTACCCGCTCTGCAACCTGGATGCGGACGCCTGGTACCACGCCTCGATCGGTCGCCGTGCACGCGAGCTGGTCGTCCGGCACGGCGTCGACATCGTCGTCTGCGAGTACGCCTTCCATTCGCGCGCATTGCTCGCGCTTCCGGGCGTCGTGACGCTGATCGATGCGCACGACGTGTTCGGGGATCGCTACCGCATGTACCTCGACGCGGGCCTCGAGCCGCAGTGGTACTCGACCTCGCCGGCGAACGAAGCCAAGGCGTTGTCGCGGGCCGACCACGTCCTCGCCATCCAAGCAACGGACGCCGCGGTCTTCGCCGGCTATGGCCACGGCCGCGTGTTCACGCTGCCGTGGATGCCCCCGGGGTGGTCGGCGCCGCCGCCGCGCTCCGCAGCGACCGAGTCGCAGGCGGATCGGCTCGAGCTCGGGTTCGTCGGCTCGTTGAACGACGTCAACGTCGACGCGCTCGCGGGATTCGTCGACGGCATCTTCCCGAGGCTGTTGGAGCGCGGCCTTCCCGTACACCTCACCGTCGCCGGCGCGGTGTGCGTCGCCTTCGAGAACGCGGCGCGGCGGAGCCATCCGCACATCTCCTGGCTCGGGGAACAGGCCGACCTGACGCCGACGTGGCAACGGCTGGACGTGCTGGTCAACACCCCGCGACAAGCCACCGGCCTGCCGATCAAGGTGCTGGAAGCGCTCGGCCAAGGCGTGAGGATCCTCGGCTCGGCTGCGGGCGTGCGCGGGCTCCCCACCGACGTCGCCTTGGGCGCGGTGCGATGTTGCGTGGACGTCGAGGATTGGCAGCGAGCGGTCGAGGAGCTCGCGCGTGGGAAAGCCGCGGGACTCGATCTGCGCTCCGCGGCCATCGCGGACTTCAGGACACTGCAAGAGGCTCAAGCGCACGCGGAGGAGCGGTTGCTGCGGGCGTTGCAGCAGTCTCTCGCCGCGCGTCACGGGACCCCGTGCGAGTCGCCCTTCCGCCAACGATTTCTTCCGCGGTCCGCCATGGACTCGACCGGCGGTACTCGCCGATGAGACGGGAGCACGCGATGCTGCTTCTCGTGGGAACCGCCACGGACGCCGGTTGACGTTGGATGATGTTGCGATCCGCAGCGTCTACTGCAGCTTCTTGAGCAACGGGGTGATCAGGTCCATCGGCAGCGGGAAGATGATCGTCGAGTTCTTCTCTTCCGCGATGTCGATCAGCGTCTGCAGATAGCGCAGCTGCATCGCCTGCGGCTGCTTCGCGAGTTGTTCGGCGGCGTCGCGGAGCTTCTCGGCCGCCTGCATTTCCCCCTCGGCGTGGATGACCTTGGCGCGGCGAACGCGCTCGGCTTCCGCCTGACGCGCCATCGCCCGGACCATGCTCTCGTCGAGGTCCACGTGCTTGATCTCGACGTTCGTCACCTTGATGCCCCAGGCGTCGGTCTGCTCGTCGAGAATGGCCTGGATGTCGTGATTGAGCTTGTCGCGCGCCGTCAACAGGTCGTCGAGCTCGTGCTGGCCGAGCACCGAGCGGAGCGTGGTCTGCGCCACCTGGCTGGTGGCGTCGTAGAAGTGCTCGACCTGGAGCACCGACTTGTCCGGCTCCACGACGCGAAAGTACACCACCGCGTTGACCTTCACGGAAACGTTGTCCCGCGTGATTACGTCTTGCGCCGGAACGTCCATGACGATGGTGCGAAGGTCCACCCGCAACATCCGTTGGATGCCGGGGACGACGACGATCAGCCCGGGCCCCTTGGTGCTGGTGTAGCGGCCGAGCGTCAGGAGAACGCCGCGCTCGTATTCGTTGAGGACCTTGAGGGCCGAGACGAGTAACGCCACGAGAGCGAAGATGATGACCGTCAGGCTACTGAGCATGTCGAAGCTCCTTTCTCATCGAGTCTTCCGGTGCGACCTGCAGCGTCAGGCCCTGGACCCGGACGACGCGCGCGCGGTCGCCCGGGGCGAGAAACTGGGCGCAAGCGATCTGCCAGCGTTCGCCGCCGAGCTTCGCCCAGCCACTGCCGTCGGCGAACTCGGTCACCACTACCGTGTGTCCGATCGCGACCGCCTTGCCGGTGGACGGGGGGGCATGGCGCGAGCGGTAGAGCAACGTCAACATCAGGACCAGCAGGCCGGCCGCGCTGATCGCGATGCCGGCGATCACGCCGAGGTTGACGCCGTAGCCGGGCACCTCGGTATCCATCAGCATGATCGAGCCGATGACGAAGGCCGTGATCCCGCCGAATCCGAGAGCCCCGAAGCTCGGTACCAAGGTCTCGGAGATGAGGAGGATGACGCCGAGCAGGATCAACGCCAGGCCGACGTAGTTCACCGGCAGGAGCTGGAAAGCGAAGAGCGCGAGGAGCAAGCAGATCGCGCCGGTGACACCCGGGAGCACGGCGCCGGGACTGTAGCCTTCCAGCAAGAGACCGTAGATTCCGGCCAGCATCAGCATGTAGGCGATGGTGGGATTGGTGATGACGCCCAACAACCGACTCCGCCAATCGGGCTCGTAGGCGCGCACCGGCAACCCCTTGGTACCGAGCGTGATCGTACCGCTGGTCGTCTCTACCGCGCGGCCGTCGATCTTGTTCAGCAAGTCCGGCACGTCGTCCGCGATCAGATCGATCACGTGCTTCTCCAGCGCGGCGGTTGCGGAGAGACTCACCCCCTCGCGCACGGCCTCTTCGGCCCACTCGGCGTTGCGACCGCGCTTCTCCGCCAAGCTGCGGATGTACGCGACGGCATCGTTCACTACCTTCTTGCGCATCGCCTGCTCGGGAGCAGCGGGATCGCGGTCGCGCACCGCCTCCGGCGCGCCCTTCGCGTCCTGCGTGCCGGTGGCCGGCGGCGCGGCCGACGGCTCGGGGGCCGCCGGCGCTCCCCCGCCCGCGCCGCCGCCGACCGGAACCGGCGTCGCGGCGCCGAGGTTGGTGGCCGGCGCCATGGCGGCGATGTGCGCGGCATAGAGGATGTAGGTGCCGGCGCTCGCGGCGCGGGCCCCGCCCGGGGCGACAAACGCAGCCACCGGTACGGGCGAGTTGAGGATGCTCTTGACGATGTCGCGCATCGACGTATCGAGCCCGCCTGGCGTGTCGATGCGCAGCACGATAACCCGCGCGCCGGATGCGATGGCCGCGAGCCGTGCCTTGTCGACGTAGCCGCTCACCGCCGGTCCGATCGCGCCGTCGATGTCGATCAGGGCCGCGTGCGGCGCCGGAGCGGCCGTGTCGTCCTCGGCCGGAACGCTTGCGACCAGGGTCGTGATGCAGGCTGCGACCAGCAGCATGCGAGTGGTCATGGTGATGATCGACAATGCGTTCAGAGTAAGGAGGTTCGCTCACCGGCACAATGGCGCGCCGGCAGATCGCGGAGCGGGCGGGGACGCCGAGCGCGACCCGGCCAATAGGCAACGACGACACCCGGGCACGACCGTCGGTATTCGCGTCCGCGCGGAGCGTCGGCGACGCTCAACTCGGTTCTCAATCGCTGCGGGACGACTCCCTACGTCAACCAGGCGGCGGGCGATGGCAGCTTCGGGCCCGCCAACACCACCTTCATCGCGCCCGACGGCTGCTGCGGGCCGTACGGTTCCTTCACGTTCGACGTCGGTCCCGTACCGACGATCGACCGCATAGGCCTCATTCCCCCTTTACGTCGGGAACATCGGGCATTACGCCCAAGACGACTCCCCAACTGGGATGCCCATGCGGACACGTGGGCGTATCGGCATCGAGCCAGCAGCCGTCGGTTGCCTGCGCTCTGCCCTCGTCCACCCATTGCGCCAACGTCTCGCTCGTGGGCTCGCCGGTCGTAGGTTCTGGCCATGCCATAGTGTGTCCTCCCCTTGCGTAGCGGCATCCCCGAGGCGCGTTTCATGCTCGCAAACCGCCTCGCGCCCGACGTCCGCAAGCGACGGGAGGCCGACGAGCCGAGCGCCCGACGTGATTCGTCTCCATCACCTTCAACGCGCTGTCTCCGAGTCTCACACCCAGGCCTCTTTGAGACCGAGCCAATAGCCGGTCGCCGTGGCCGCGAGGCTTCCCATGAACACGATCGGCAAAATGGCGAGCGTCGCGAGCGGCGGCGGCACGAACGTCAACGAGACCAAGGCGTACGCGCCCGCCATGAAATCGAGCTGGTCGAAGCCGAGCCAGCTCGCACCCGGCGCGATTCCGCGGCGGCGTTTGAAGAACGATTTGATCGCGTCGCCGATCCCGGCGCCGAGGCCGAGCAACACCCCCGTGAGCAGCGGATCGACGCTGCCGTAATCGACGAGCGCGAGGCCCTGCGCCCGACCCGTCTGGTACAGCCAGCGTTGCACCGCGAAGGCGACCGCGCCGACGACGACACCGGCGACGATGCCGCGCCACGTCTTGTGGTCACCGAAGATTCGGCGGCCCCGCCAGCTGCGTCCGCCGTCGATCGGCACCGCCAGCCACTCGAAGTGCCCGCGCGCAAGCACCGGAGCCATGTTGGCAAGATAAGCCGGGATGAAGAAATACAGCGCGCGCGCGATCTCCGCAGCAAAACCGTGACAAATGGCGTCGATGGCGGCCATACCAGGATTCAAACGCTGGCCGCCGGCGGCATCACCGCACCGTCGAGCCGAACACAGCCAGCGGGAATGGTCACCGGGCGTGGGGCCGTGGTCTCGCGCGATTCCATGCCCCGAACGACTGCAAATGCCCTGCCAGCGGCATACCGCGGCCGCACGCGCATGGCGATGTCGGCCCGTCGGCGACGAAGAGCGGCTATGCGGAAATGACAACGTTGCCGGCGGTCAAACACCGAGGCGGAACAGCGGACAGCCGCCGCTCACCGCCTTCCGGACGTGCGACCGGCATCTGCGCGCTTGTCCGAGCCTCGGGACTTCTTCGCCGGAGGCCGCGGAACGATTTGCGCAACGAGGGCCTGCGCGATCGCATCGAGCGCGCTCGCAATCCGGTCCAGTGCCGCGGCGATTCGCTCGGCGTCCGCGTTCACGGCTTCCGGGATGGTCGTCACTTCGACGTCGTCATCGTGGCCCGGACTCCTTCGTGGCCGCGCGCGCCATCGGGTTCCAAGCTCGGCGTCCCCGGCTCTGAAGAGCGCGGCTTCCTCCCCCTCCTCACGCCGCCCGCACCTGCTGCTTACGCGCTTGGCGCACCTTGAAGATTGCTCCGCCACTCGCCACGCGTCGATGTGATCGTGGCATGCGTACGCGTGCGCCATCTCGCCAGCGATGCAAGCCGCCCCGCACGAAATCGGAGTCGATGCGAAGCGCTTCACAGATGCTCTCGAACGAGAACGGCTCGTGGCGATTGCCGCTCGCGAACCAATCGACCGCGTCGTCATAGAGAGCGCGCTCGCGGCGACCGGTTGCGTTCACATAGCGCTGGAACTGCTGGACCGCGTCCTCTAACACGGCAAGCCGTAGCCGGCGCTCGGGGTCGGCGAGCGCACAGACGTCGGCGTGGAACTGCGTCGGCAGGATCACATCCACCTGTGTCCAGTGATCCTTCGGCCTCCGATTGGTTTCGCTTTTCCGAAGCATGTGCCGCCCTCCCCGCAGGCGCACCCTCGCAAGATGCAAGCCATCGAAAACAATCTCTCGAATCACGATGGGAATCTTCAAGTTGTTCGCATTCCCGCGAAAATGCTCTCAGTGATGAGAAGCACTCCCTTCGGCCCGCTCAGGCTCCCTTCGACGCGATGTTGAGCCAGAGCGATTTCATGTCCTTGGGAAGGACGCTGAACACATCCCAGGCTTCGCCGGTGTGAGCTCGAGTCCCGTAGCGGGCGTGCGTGCGGCTCCGAAACATCGTCGGGCTTCTTCGCCCCATGACGATATTCGCCTGCGGCATGGCGCTGCGATTCGACCTTGCTCGCGGCGCTGCGGACGCCCATTCCAGCGCGACGATGCGGCACGGACGTCGCCATTCGCTGGCTCGGAAAGCACGGCGGTCACCCGGTGCCACGCGCCGCGGGTGCACCTCGACGGCGCGGAGCCGCCTTGTAGCGACCGTTTCCGAAGGCTAAGCCTCGGCCAGTCGGCACCGTCGCGAAGCCAGGCACTCCCCGCCGTCGTCGATTGGAGGGACCATGTCGAGAACGGTCGCAGTCCAGCGCGCTCTGCTCCATCGCCGCGTCCGCAATACGGCGAGCGACACGCACGGAGAGCTCTTCCTCGGCGCCGACCTCGACGACGAAGATCTCGGCTTCGGGACGCTCGCCAGCTCCGGGCGTACCCGCCTCGAGGACGGGATGGTCGCGAGCCACGGTTGCTCCCGGATCGAATCGAAGCCGGCCTTCGACGAGATCACCACCATCGCCGGCCATACGACGGCGGCGCGCGTCACGATGCGGACCGTTCCGACCCGCACCAGCACGAGCTTCGGACTCACGACGTTTGCGACGACACCGGTCTGCCGGCGAGCCTCTTCGCGTCGCCCTCCGGATCCTGCCACGCACGCAACCGACCGGCCCTGGGGTCACGCACGGTGAAAATCGCAGCGATCATCGCGCTCGTGATCGTGTCGATCACGAGTCACGAGGCCGCCCATGGGTTCGTGGCCGACCGCCTGGGGGATCCGACGGCACGCGAGCGTGGACGTCTCACCCTCAATCCCCTGCGGCACATCGACCTCTTCTTCACCGTGCTCCTCCCGCTCTTCCTCATCTTATCGCAAGCAGGGTTCATCGTGGGCGGCGCCAAGCCGGTACCCGTCAACGTCACTCGACTGCACCACCCACGCCGTGACTGGGCCCTGGTCGGCGCCGCGGGCCCGGCGACGAACGTCGCGATCGCACTGGTCCTCTCCGCGCTCTTGTCGCTCGGGATGGGCACGGCCCGGTGGACCTCGGCGTCGGCCGCGACCGAGGTGCTGGCGATCGTGATCTTCGTGAACGTGCTGCTCGCGGTGTTCAATCTGATCCCGATCCCGCCGCTCGACGGCTCGCGGGTCGTTCAGTACTTCCTTTCTCCCGAGGTGCTCGAGGAGTATCGCCATCTCGAACGCTACGGGCTGATGATCATCCTCGCCCTGGTGCTTTGCGTCCCCGCGTTGCAAAGCGTTCTCACCCGCGTCGTCTTTGCCGCTGTCGAGATCGTGACCGGAGCGTTCGGCGTTTGGCCTCCGGTCTTCGCCGTGCTGCACGCCACACTCTCCTGAGTGCACCCACGCACGAGAGCACCCTCGTCGTGCCAGACGACAGTGACGTGCCGTTGTCGCAGCAAGCCGCGCGTGAAGAATCGGGCGCCGCCATTCGGGACCTGCGGGAGCAGCGCGTATCCGATGTCGGCATGGACGTCGGCGGTCAAACCGGACTCACGCCGCCAGTTTATTCGCCGACTAGATGCGACGAGTGCGCGCCCGCCTGCATCTCCGCGAGAAGCGTATCGAACATGCGGGCCCACGAAGCCACCGTAGGCTGACCGAGGCCGCCGAGCAGGTCCTGCACCGTCTCGAGGAGCGCGGCGTGCATGATCGGATAGTGGGCCGCAACGACGCCATAGTCCTTGTGCCGCCGCCCCAAATCCGCCACGTCCAGCCGCGTTTCATCGTTGCGGCAAAGGGCGTACACCGCCGAGCGCAGCATCTCGACCAGCATGCGCCCCTGGACGCCCATGTCCCGGTGGAAGAGCGCGCGGATCTCCTCGCTCTTGGCGAAGAACCGCCCGTAGAACTCGGCGGCGAAGGCATCCGCCCGTTCGATCAGGTCGGGGAGGCTGTTCTGCACCAGCAGCACGGGATCGGGCTCGGGATAGCCCTTCACTTCCAGCAGCAGATGCCGCCCGGTTTTCCCCTTCAGCTCCTCCTCGGCTCGCTTGCCCAGCACGAGGGGCTGCTCCGCGACGCGCAGCACTTCCTCGACGATCAGCATGCGCGTACCGAGGGACTTGTTCATCGCCTCGATGCGCGCCGCCACGTTGACCACGTCGCCGATGGCGGTGAACTGGCGATGACTCGCGTGGCCCACGTGTCCCAGGATCGCGGGGCCGTAAGCGATGCCGATTCCCATGTCGAGCACCGTGCCGAATTCGGGAAAGAGCGCGCCGTTGAGGCGCTGCAAGGAGGCCATCATCCCCAGCCCCGCGCGAATTGCATTGCGGCACGCGGCCTGGGGCGGATCGCCCGAGGCGCCGAAGATCGCGAGCAGCCCATCTCCCGTGTACACCAGGATGAGGCCGTTGTTCAGATGGATCGGCCCGCCCACATGAGCGAAGAAGCGATTCAGGATGTGCATCACGTCGTACGCCAGGTGTCGCTCGGCAAGGGGTGTGTAGCCGCGGATATCGCAGAAGAGGATCGCCACGTTCTGCTCGCGGGGCGCGTGATGGGCGAGCGTCTCGCCCTGCACCAACGCCAGGTCCGCCCCCGTACGCACGAGGCGCTTCAGGGTCACGTCGCCCTTGCTGCGGGTCTGGCACGCGAGGCGGACGGATGGATCCCAGCCTCGCTCCTGGGCGATCCGCTGCTCCCGCCGCGTGGGTGTCGAGACATTGGCGAGCCCGTCGAGGATACGCACGCGGCACGTCGTACAGCGCGCCCAACCGCCACACTCCCGCTGGTGGGGAATCCCATGGGCGAGGGAGATCTTCAGCAGCGTGAGCGCCGGGTCCGCGACGTCCACGGCGACATTCGCTCCCGCGGCGTCTTCCTCGGCGTAGGTCACCTTCCACATGTCGGTCCTTGGGGCACGGTTGCGGATTCTGGGATAGCGATCATGGAGCAAAGCGACGCGGACGGTAGTTTGGTTGGTCGAGGTCTCCTTTTCGACGGGACGGACCCTTTAACACGAGTCGGCGTACCGGATGGAAGAGTCGCCCGCCGAAGACGTCCACGGAGCGGCTGGCAGTTGTCAGTTGGGGGCCGCGGACGGGGTGGATGTGATTGGGATCGCCGACTGGAACTGGAAGCGGCCACAGCAGCGCGTGGCTCGACGGAGCGAATCGATGTCGTATCAGCGCCTTGCGCGGGAAGGGCAGCTCATTCCGCCGGTGGTGCCGGGCGTCGCGCCAGCTCGGCCTCGAGCTCTGCGATCCGGGCCCTCAGAGGTGCCGTGACCGCGCCCAGCTCCTCGAGCGTATAGCGCTCGGTGATGTGCTGCGGGCAGTTCCAGTCGAAAGCCTCGACCGTGATCACGAAGCCTCGCTCGATCCGTGCCCGGTAGTCGGGCATCACCAGGCGCGGGGCGCCGGCGTCCCCGGCGGACCTGCGGCTCCATTCCGTGATCGCATTCACGGGCCTCATGCCGAACCGCGAATGGCGCTTTCTGAACGGGCAGAAGCCGGGAAGCGTGACGCTACGCCCGACCTTCGAAATCAACGACGCGGTCGCCGCCATTCAAGCCGCCGAGCTGGGACACGGCATCACGATCGTGCTGTCCTACATGGTGCGCGATCAGCTCCGCGACGGGAAGCTGCGACCCGTGCTCGACGCCCATACGCTCCCGCCCCAACCGGTGCGTCTGGTCTACCCGCATGCACGGCTCGTCGCGCCCAAAGTCCGTGCGTTCATCGACTTTGCAGCGCCGCGCCTCACGACTACCCTCGACCAGTTGGCCTGGCGGACCACGCGAAACGCGACACCGTCGACGCGCACCTCATCGCGCTCCGCTGCAGCTCGGAATCCGAAAGTGACCCCGCCGCGAAAGCGCCCCAAGACCGCCGCCAGGACACGTTGACGAGGGCTACACGGCGGGGCGCGAGGCATGCTACGCGGCTTCCTCGAGCTACGGTGGCAAATCACGACGAGAGACGCCGCCGCGACGGCGGACATGCCCGGACGGATCGGCGTGGCCCCGTGGATTCGCGCGCGACGCTCTCCGGATTTCACAATGTCACTCGAAGCTCTCGTGTCCGCGACGCCGCTCCGAGCCTCGTTCACTCGCACCTGGACGTTCGCGGCAACGACGCCTAGATGTCGTCGGCGATGCGCAAGGAGGACTTGACGTTCCTCGAGCGGGCGCCCGTGCGACACGTATTCGAGAGGGCGGTCGCAGCGCCGCGCGCGACCGTGTTCGCCGCGATCGCCGACCCCACCGGCTGGAAACACTGGTTTCCCGGCGTGCGCGACGCGCGCTATCGCGGCGCACCGCCCTACGGAGTCGGCACCATCCGCGAATCCGACGTCGCCGGTACGCGATGGGTCGAGGAGATGATCACCTGGGAACCCGGCCGGCGCTGGGCATATACGGTGCTCGACGCGTCGGCGCCGGTTGCGTCGGCGCAGGTCGAATCGTTCGAGCTCGACGACGCGCCCGGCGGCACGCGCGTGCGCTGGATGCTGGCGATCGAGCCGCGCTTTGTACAGCGCCTGGCGGGACCGATCGCGCCGCTCATCATGGCCCGTCTATTCGAGCGCGCCATGACGAACCTCGAGGCGCGCTTGACGGACACGCCGGCGCCGCGCTTCGGGGCGATCGACATCGCGCCGCGTTTCGGCGCGGTTGACGTAGACCGCTGGATGACGTCGCTCAACCCGCTCGTCGTCTGGTTGCTGCGCTCGCCATTGCATCGCTTGCTCGACGGCGGCCTCATGTTGATCACTGTCACCGGCCGACGCACCGGACGTCGCTACACCATCCCGGTCAGCTACCAGCGCGACGGCGACGTGCTGCACGTGCTGGTCTCGAAAGCGCGCCGCAAGCAGTGGTGGCGCAACTTCAGCACGGCGGCGTCGCTCGAGGTCGAGGTGCGTGGCGAGCTCCGGCGTGGCGAGGCGCACGTCGTCGACCCGGCTTCGGCGCGTTTCATCTCCGTCGTCGAAGCGACGCTCGCGCGGCTGCCGATGCTCGGCGGGCAGCTCGGCATCGAGTACGACGCGCAACGCGGCCTGGAAGCGGACCAGTGCGCGACGCTGCGAGCGGAGGCGGCGTTGGTCGAGATCCGGCTCGACGCGTAGGCGGTCTCCGTTCTCTCCCCGTTTCAAGTGCGGCGTCGAATGTCCCGTGGGAACCTCGCTGGCTCCGCCTGTGTGCTTCCGTAACGGATTGAGGCGCTCGGCATCCCCTCGAATCCCGGCTCTTCCCGGCCCGTCCTCGGACGTTGATGGGGCATTGGATGGCGGGATTTGGCGCTGATCGGTTCGCTCGCCCAACCGGCCAGCGACTATCTACTCGGAGCGACCACACACGGAGGTCGTGACGGGTCAATTCGACGATTCGTGTTGACTCACTCGATTGGACGGCAGTAGCTCTCGTAAAAGGGGTTGGAAGACGCGAGCGGGAGCAACGCCGCGTAGACCGGCTGTCGTGGGGGGTCGTGACCATGTGCGTCGGGCATCGCGCGGAAGTGGGAAGGTTGCGGGGACGGTCAGACGACGTCACGTCGTGCGATGGCGATGTCACCACTACCGACAGGAGAACCGATCGATGCGTACGATCTTGATTGCCGCCACGCTGTTGGCCGCGACCGCCGCTGCGGCGGAGGCGATGCCCCGAACTTGCGAGCGGACCATCATCCGAGAGGCGCGGGTCCTGAACGAGAAGCTGATGCACGTTCGGCAGCGTTGCGAGTCGGCCAACGTGTTCTTCGGCGGCGATTGGTACTGCGACTTTCAGGACTTCCGCTACGCTGAATACAAGGAGAAGTTTCGCCTGCACGTGGAATCGCGTTGCCGCAACGAGATGCCGGCGGACATCGGGTGGGACACCCCGGACGGGCGGTGCCCGGACTATCACGGCAGCGGATGCACCAACGCCATCAACGGCATTTCCGACGTCGTCGATTGCCTCCTCTGCGGCGTCGACGCGGCTCAGCGCGAAGCGCTGGATCTGTCCTACGCGATGTTCAACCTGCCGTCGGAAACGCATCTGAACATTTGTCAGAGAACGCTCGGCCAACGGGCGGCGGATCTCTTCACGAATCACCTAAAAGCGCTGAGTAAGTGTGAGCTGCGCAATCTGAGCCTGAGTCCCCTCGGGACGTGCCCGGATGGGAATACCCAAGACGACATGACTGCAGCCGCGTCGACGATGCGCTCCCGGGTCTGCGGCAAGTGCGGTGGGCCAGACGACACGTGCGACGGACAAGACGACTACAACCCGTCCGACATCGGGTTCGTGCCGTCGTGCCCGGCCATCGCGTTCCCCGGCGGAGCTGCGTGCGACATGGCGATCGCCTCGCTCGCCGACGTCGTGTCGTGCGTGGAATGCTTCGACCGCGTTGCGGCCGGCTGTCTCGACGCGCTCGCCGCTCCGACGGTCGTGACGCCGTATCCCGAAGAGTGTCGGTGAGCCCTATGCCGTGATGGTCCGGGCCGGCGGCGATCACTCCGCGGGAGACGCTGGTTTCGTCGAGGTTCTGGGCCGCTGTGGCAAACGGCAGTAGAGAACCGAACGTCGGGTAATGGGCATTCTGCCAACTGGCCGGAGCGGAAAGCCTGCTAAAGCCGCCTATCATCCTCGAGCTCCTGCGCGCCGCCTGCTTCACCACGATCTTCATCGGCATCGAGAGCGCGGAAGGCCTCGCTCCAGGAGACCAAGAAGACGCAGAACATGCGCGGCGACCGGGTGGAGAACGTCCGCAAGATCCAGGAGTACGGCATCCAGGTCCAGGCCGGCATGATCGTCGGCTTCGATCACGACGACGAGTCGATCTTCGAGGAGCAGCTGCGCTTCATCCAGGAGGCCCGCATTCCGGTCTCGATGACCGGCATGCTGCAGGCGATGCCGAAGACGCCGCTCCACGACCGCATGGCGAAGGAGGGTCGCCTCGTCACGCATCCTCAAAGACACGGTACTGCGTGACGGCTGGCGGAGCTACCCGCTCCGGCATCGCGCGATCTACACGAATCGCTCGGGCGCCTTCCCGCCCAGCTGCGCGCCCGGCTCGGCCCAAGGTTTGCGCCGCCTCGCGCTGCACCGCGGGATCTCCGCTGACCGCATCGACGTCCGCCTCGAGGTCTCTCGCGGCGCGTTCCCGCCGCCGACGCCGCCCCTCGATCTGATCGTGCACCTCGGCCGCCCCCGCGACGACGCGACCGCGTGCGGCAGCCGGCGTTTCAAGACCGGCGATTGCCATGGCAATGCGACCGACGAAGCCCTCTTCTGCCACGGCCGCTGAGTCGCGGCCCGCGGGATCATGCGGCCGGGACGCCGGCGCTTCGTAACACGAACCTTCAGCCTTGCCGGCGCTCGCCACGCCGCCGCTGGGCAGTGTGGGTGCGGCGCTTCGTCGATCGCCTAACCATTGAAACGGCAAGCGGAGGGGGTGGGATTCGAACCCACGAGGGCTCGCGCCCTGCCGGTTTTCAAGTGCGGCGAGTGGTGTGCCTAGGTGTACCGATCATCTGCCCCCCGCCCAGCCACTGCCGCAGCACCTCCGTGATCTCGATCATCGTGACCTCCCGATATGCCATCCGCCCTCCTCGCGGCCCGACGGGGCCGGTGCGGAGGCGATGGTCGGTTAGGTCACGCGGGGCGAAAGCTCGTGAGAAACGACACGCTGAGTCGCTTCAGGAGGACCGGACCATGTGACGCGAGTTGAGCGTCTCGGTCGTCGTCGCTCCAGGAGCCGGCATGGCGGGAGTTGAAGTAGCGCTTTCCTCGGAAGATGACACGGGTTCTGGCGTATCCGGCGTCGCCACTTCTGTCTTGACAGCGTTGTCAAGACGCGGCGCGATCTCCTGCGACCAGATCAGCCGATACGACCAACTGGATCATCCTGACGGTGGGGCGCGTGAGCCGACTTGAATCGCCGGGTCAGGGTCGCGCGCGAGTGGCCGGTCTCGCGCGCGACCTCTCGCAGCGAGGGCCCTTGGTCGAGGAGCTGCTGAACGTGGCCGGCGTCGACGATGGCCTGAGGACGACCGACGCGCTTCCCTGCGGCGCGCGCACGGACAACAAGCCCGCGCGTGCTCAGAGTTCGACGCGCGCACCAAGGTGCTTACTTCGTGAGCCGCTGAATCTCTGGAACAGCGCTGCCGCTCCAGATGTATTCGAAATGGGCGCCCTGGTGCGCGTTGCGCACGAGCTTCGGCCGGAAGACGACAAGGCAGTCATGATCGGGATCGCGGACGCTATCGTAAATGAGGCCGTTGGAACCGTCCCCTCGCAGACGAGCCCCGAGCTTCTGTGATCGCCGGTAGCTCTTCGCGTTGTAGAGGGAAGCGTAATGACGACGGTCTCGGACATCATCGAGGATCGTGTCGAAGTCGGCGAGATACTGACGCGCTTGGACCCGCCCGGAGGTGAGTCCGACTTCTTCGAACTCACGCCACCAATGGAAGATGACTTCGGCGTGCGCCGTCCGGAGTTCTTTGGCCGCATACCACCCGCCGAGTTGGCCGGACGTGAAGCGACCACCGGAAGGATTGGGGTGACAGAAGGCGGCATTGATGACGCTCGCGTTCGGGCCGGTCGCCAGCTCCGAAGGCGCGAGAACGAGACGCTCGCCAAGCTCGTTCTCAATCCGATCGTTGGTCCAACTCTCCAAGTCCGTGAGAGTGTCGCGATCATCCGCCGGGCTTACGTCGACGAAGGCGTCTACGGTCGGGTAGCGACTTCGAATGAGCCGGTGCGTCTGCTTGGCCCGGACTCGTGTCTTCGGCGGGTTCAGCTCCACCCGCCACGTCGCGCATCGAGCAGGCGACGAACATCGTAGAGAGCAATTGGTCCGCGAAGCGCGTGCTCCACCGGGGTCCGCCCGCCGAAGAGCGCATTCTGATTCCGCATCTTCATCCACCGGTCGGCGAGGCCCGCATCGGGATACAAGATGTGCAGGGCCTTGTAGATGCCGAGGATCAGGGACAGGCGTAGGAGGACGTCGTACGGGAGCGTGATGTCGTCCGCCGAGGCCTTCCAGTTGTAGAGCGTGGACTTGCTCTGCCAGCCGAGGAGCCCGCGCTGCTCCCTCGGGTCGAGACCCCACTTCTCGGCGATGTTGAAGAATGCCCGAAGCGCCGGCCCTGACTTGCGCTTCCGCTCTGCGGGTTCGTGCCGAACGGCAGGGGGCGTGACCTCCCTAACGCTCGCGCGCTGTGTCTGCGGCATCTTCGAAGCTCCTTGCTATACTGCATTCCAGATCTGGACTCACTTGTCCAGATGTGGACTTTTGGCGGACTGTGCCGACCACGCGCAGGTAGGAAGTGCCTCTCCGGTCGCTTGCTGCTGTCTCATGCTCCACGCGCACGTGCCACATGACAAGCCGTGCGCATCAATCGTTCGTCTGATACGCGCCCGCCGAGGCTGACGCGGCATGCGACCCGTCGGGGACTTACGGGCTCACCTGCACACACGTCTGATACGCACCGTCCTCGATCGCGGAGGCGCTACGCCAACTCGTCGAGCAGCGCCTTGGCCTCGATCAGGTCGCGCGTGTCGAAGCCTTCGGTGAACGTCGCGTAGACCGGGGCGAGGAGGGCGCGGGCTTCCGTGCGCTTGCCCTGATCGCGCCACAGGCGCGCGAGGCTCGTCGCGGCGCGCAGCTCGAACGAGCGGGCACCTGCTCGCGGGCGATGGCGAGGGCGCGGTGGGCAGTGCAGGTCTTCGACCAGGAGTACGAGAGGAGGTCGGCGAAGTGGGCGCGGCGGCGTAGCGTCTTCGTCTTCCACCGTAACGGCAGGCCGCTGCGCTCCTTCCGCATCTCGTGGCAGAAGGCGTGCAAGGCGGCCGGCTTCGAAGGCCGCCTCTTTCACGACCTCCGACGCTCGGCGGTCCGCAATATGGTGCGTGCCGGCGTGCCCCAGAACATCGCCATGCGGATCAGCGGGCACAAGACCGACAGCGTCTTTCGCCGCTATGACATCGTGGACGAGGAAGACCTGGCCAAAGCGCTCACTCTCACCCAGGACTACGTCGATCGGCAACGGCACGAAACGCCGAAGGTGACTCCCATTCGTCCGGTAGCTGGCCAGGAGTAGAACACGGACAAAACACGGACAATCGGCCGTCGGGCGGACCGATGCGCGCTCGTAAGTAAGCGGAGGGGGTGGGATTCGAACCCACGAGGGCTTGCGCCCTGCCGGTTTTCAAGACCGGTGCCTTCAACCGCTCGGCCACCCCTCCGTGAGCGGACGTCGTTAGGTACGACCCGGGAGCGGCGCTCGCAAGAGGCTCGCGCCGCCGCATCGCAGCAGCGGGCGACGACGACGATGAAGGCTATGCGGCGCTGACGGCCGACGCGCCGCGAGCGCACGCGTCGCAGCTCGGGCTCGGCCTGAGCGGGAGCTCGCGGCCATGCGGGTCGCGGGGCGTGAGCCAGTACGCGAGGCGGGCCTTGAGCGCGCTGTAGTCGCTGATGGGCTTGGCGATGAACTCCTGGAAGCCGGCGCGGACGGCATTCGCCTCGGCGCCGGGGCTGGCGTCGACGCTGAGCGCGATCACGGGCATCGAGAGACCGCCCGGACGGCGGCGGATCGCGCGCACGGTCTGCCAGCCGTCGAGGTTCGGCATGTGGAGATCGAGCAAGACGACGTGCGGCCGCTCGGCGTCGAGGACGGCGAGCGCCTGCGCACCGTCGCAGGCCTCGAGCACCTCGACGTTCGGGAACTCCTTCGCGACGAAGCGCCGCACGAGCAAGCGATTGAGCGGGAGGTCGTCGGCGAAGAGCAGGCGGCGGGGCGTGTGCACGAGACATTCGTCCGCCGTCGGCACCGCGACGTCCTCGGCTTCGGCCTCGGCCTCGGCCTCGGCCGCCGACTCGCTCGGCGCCACGGCGACGATCGCGGTCGGTGTCCCGGGCGCCTCGGACGCGACAGCCCGCGCCGCCGCGAGCGGCACGACGGCCGTGAAGATCGTTCCCTGCCCCGGCATGCTTTCGACCTGCACGTCGCCCCCGAGCTGCGTGAGCAAGCTCTTCACGATGTAGAGCCCGAGGCCGGCGCCGCCGTAGGCGCGGGTCTCCGAGCCGTCGGCCTGGCGGAACATCTCGAAGACGTGCGGCAGCGCGTCGGCCGCGATGCCGATCCCCGTGTCGCGGACGGTGACGCGACAGCGGTCGCCGACGGGCTCGCACGCGACCACGACCTCGCCCGCCGCCGTGAACTTGAAGGCGTTGCCGATCAGGTTCTTGAGGACGATTTTCATCTTCCGACGGTCGGTCGGAACCTCGAGGTCGTCCGGCACCACGAAGCGCAGCGCGACGTCGCCCCGTCGTCGTTGCTCCGCGAAGTCGTCCTCGAGCTCGCGGCAGAGCTCCGCCAACCGGACCGGGGCGAAGCGTGGGACGTCGCCGCCCGCCGCGAGGCGATTGAGATTCAACGTGCCGTCGATCAGCTCGAAGAGCTCGCGGCTCGCCTTGCCGAGCTGGGCCAGGAGGGGCGCCTGCTCGGCGGGCGACGTCGCGTCGGCCAACATCTCGGTGTAGCCGATGATGATGTTGAGCGGCGTCCGCAGCTCGTGCGACATGGTCGACACGAACTCGGACTTCAGCTGGCTCGCGCGCTCGAGCTCCTCGACCACGCGGGCATTCACGAGCGCGGTCGACGCCAGCTGCGCGATGCCGAGCGCGAGGCGCTCGTCTTGCGCGCCGATCTCGCCGGCGCGATCGAGGTGACCGCTCATCTGCAATCCGACGATCCGGCCGCCGTTGCGTAGCGGCGCGACGACGGCGGCGCGGATGCCGTTCTCCGCGAGTATCGGCGCAAGCTCGGGATGATCGGCACACGGGAGGGCGAGCCGAACGGTGTCGCGCTCGGCGAGCGCCGCGAGCAACGGCGCCGCCACCGCGCTCGGCAGAACGGTCGCGCGCAAGCTCTCCCACCGCGTTCCCCCGAGCCCGTCGGCGGCGACCGGTCGGAGATCGTCCTCTTCGCCGCGCCGGAGCCAGGTGACGCCGAGCTCGCACCGCAAGGCCTGGGTCGACAGCTCGCAGATGCGCCCGAGCAGCGCGCCGACCTCCGTGCAGGCCAGGAGCTCGCGGCCGACGTGCGACAGCACCGTCGACATCTGCATTTCTTCGAACAGGGCGCGTTCGCCGTACTCGCGGCCGAGCGCGATCGCGAGGAGGCGCGCGACGGCCCGCACGAAGTCCAGCTCCGGAGCGCGGAAGCGGCGCCGCTTGTCCGCGTAGGCCACGAGGGCGCCGTACGTGCTGCCGCGCGGAACGATCGCGACACTGAGACCGCTCGTCACCTCGTGGCCCCGCAGCAAAGGAAGCGCGTGCATGCACGGGGTCTCGGCCAGCGACTCGAAGACGTACGGATCGAGCTGCGTCCAGGCTGCGGCGGTCTCGGGATGGACGGCGGTGTCGATCACGGCGCGGCCGACGACGCCCGCCCGCCAGCCGACTCCGGCCTCGACCCGCAGCAAACGCTCGTCGGGTTGCCAGGCGAGGACCCCGCAGTACGGCACGTCGAGGATGCGCGCCACGAGCATCGTGGCATGCGCGCGTAGGTCCGCGCTGTCCGCGCCCTCGAGGGCGCGCTGCGCGACCGCCGCGAGCGCCTCTTGGCGACGCGCTTCCGCCGCCCCGCCGCGACTCCAGGATCGACCGATGCGCGCTCGCCACGTGCCGAGACGCCCGAGATGGTTCTTCGGGCCACTCATGTCGGCATGCTCAGTCTGCGGAGAGGAGATCGTCGGCCAGCATGGCCCGCAGACGCGTCAGCGCCTGCGAGTGCAGCTGCGACACGCGCGACTCGCTCAGTCCCAGCGAATCCGCCACCTCGCGCATGGTGCGGTCGCTCTTGTAGTAGGCCGTCACGGCCGCTTGCTCCTTCTGCGGCAGGCGGTCGATGGCGGCGTTCACGAGGCGGGCACGCTCCCGGCCGAGAATCGCACGGAGCGGATCGCTCGCGTGATCGGGCATGTGGCGGTCGACGTCGTAGACGCGGTCGTCCCCCGTGCGGAGATCCTCGACCGACACCGTGCCGAACTCGGTGTCGCTGGCCATGCTGCGGAGCTTCACGAGATCGATCTTGAGGTCGGCCGCGACTTCGTGCTCGGCCGGCGCGCGGCCGAGCCTCGCTTCGAGCTTGGCCCGCGTGCGCTCGAGGAGCACCGCTTTCCGACGCGCCGTCCGCGACAGGAGGTCGCGCTCGCGGAGATTGTCCATGATGACGCCGCGCACGCGGAAGCGAGCGTAGGTGCGAAACGATGCGTGCTTGTCGGGACGAAAGCGCCGATACGCGTCGAGGAGCCCCTCCATCCCCCAGCTCATCAGCTCTTCCACCTCGACGTGCGGCGGCTTGCGGCACGCCACTTGGTGGGCGACGTCGCGGACGAGCGGCAAGTGCCGTCGCAGCACCGCGTCGGCGGTCGCCCCGGATTGCATGACGACGTCGCCGAACGCGTGGCTTCTCTGCGACTCGACTCTCAGCGCGGCTTCCATGCATCGACCTTTCGCGTAGGGTGTGGGAGGCGACCGCAGAGGATCGCAAGATTCACGCCACGCTCAGGGACGACGGCAACGCCCGGAACGCGTCGCGAAGCCCGCACACAAAGCGCACAGCGCGGCCGCCGAATCGCGGCGCGGCTGCCCAGGCACTCGTCACGCCGAAGGGCGTGGAGTCGCGATGCTTTCGCGCCGCTCGCTGCACACGGGCCGCGCGCCGCACGCGTTCATGTCATGCGACATGTCCGCGAGTCCGCGCACGCGAACGCCACGCGCGCTCCGCGCTGCGCCGGGCCGCGCGCCGTCGCTGTCCGCACACAAATCGCCGCCGCAACGTCGATCGCCAAGAGAATGACGCTGCGGAAGGCGGCACGCGGAGTCAGACGTCGTGCGGCAGCCCGAGGATCCGTTCCGCGATCACATTCTTCTGGATGTTCGGCGTTCCCCCGCCGATCACGAACGGCGGCCACGACAGCATGATCTTCTGCCACCGCCCGTTGTCGACCGCGTGCGGCGACTTCCTCGCGAGGACCCCGAACGAGCCCTCGATGTCGCGCGCGAGCCGACCCGACTCGATCTCGATGCGGGCGCGGATCAGCTTGTTGATGGACGTCTCGGCCCCGAGCGGCTCGCCGCGGAGCTGCTTGGTCACGAAGCGGAGCCCGTTGAGGCGCATGGCTTCGACTTGGGTCTCCATGCGCGCGAGGCGTTGTCGAATCGTCGGGTCCTCGATCGCCGGACGGCCGCGCCGCCGGCAGCGCTGCGCGAGATCGCGGATCGCCTCGAGCCGGTGCTTCAACGCCCAGACGTCGGCGATCGAGCTGCGCTCGTTGGCGAGCGCGTCTTTGGTGACGTCCCAGCCCTGCCCCTCCGCACCGAGCCGATTGCCGACCGGCACCCGCACGTCCTCGAAGAAGACCTCCGCGAACATCGAGCCGCCGTTCATCTCCTTGATCGGCTTCACCGTGAGGCCGGGGGTGCTCATCGGCACCAGAAGACACGTGATGCCGAGGTGCTTCGCCGCCGTCGGGTCGGTGCGGACGAGCAGGATCATCCACTGCGCCCACATGGCGAGGCTGGTCCAGATCTTCTGGCCGTTCACCACGTACTCGTCGCCGTCACGGACCGCCTTGCACTGCAGCGCCGCGAGGTCGCTCCCCGCGCCGGGCTCGGAGTAGCCGGTGCACCACTGGATCTCGCCGCGCAGGATCGGTCCGATGTGCCGCTCCTTCTGCTCCTGGGTGCCGTACTTGATGAGCGCCGGGCCGACCCAGGCGAGCCCCATGTAGCTCAGACCGAGCATCGGCGCCTTCACCCGCGCCATCTCCTCCTTGAGGATCATCTGCTCGCTGATCGTTCCGCCGCCGCCGCCGACCTCGCGCGGCCAGTTGAAGCCGACCCAACGTTTGGCGTGCAGATCCTGGTTCCATTTGAAGAGCGCCGGCAGGTCGGCCATGCCCTCCTCGGCATCCATCTGGTCCTGGCCCGAACGCTTCGGGAGGTGATCGCGGAGGAACGCCCGCACCTCGGCGCGGAAGGCTTCCTCTTCTGCGCTGTAGCTGAAGTCCATGGCGGCGCTCCTTTACCCTTCGATCCGCGACATGACCCGCGCGTAGTGCTCGTCGGGCGCGCCGAGCCAGACGTGGCTCTGGCGGCCGCGCTTGTAGAAGAGATGCGCGTGACACTCCCACGTGTAGCCGATGGCGCCGTGGATCTGCACGCATTCCTCGCCCGCTTGGTCGAGCGCCTCGCTCGCGAGCGCCTTCGCCATGGCGGCGTAGGTCGGCACCTGCTCGGGCGCGGAGTCGAGCGCCCACGCCGCGTAGTAGACGAGCGAGCGGGCCGACTCGACGTCACACAGCATCTCCGCGCAGCGATGCTTCACGCCCTGGAAGCGGCCGATCGGCGAGCCGAACTGCTGACGCACCTTGGCGTACTCGACCGCCATGCGCAGCGCCGCATCCGCCGCGCCGACCATTTCGGCCGCATGCGCGACGATCTGACGATCGAGGAGGCGGGCGAGCACCGGCCACGCGTCACCGGCACCGCCGATGCGTGCGGCCGCCGGCACGACGGCGCCGGCGAGCCGCACCTCGGCGGACGGCTTGGTCGCGTCGACGACGACGAGCGGGCGCACCGTGACGCCGGGCGTGTCGCTCGGCACGGCGAAGAGACTCACGCCCTGCCCCTCGCGCACCGCGATCAGGAGGAGGTCGGCGTGCTGGCCGTCGGGTACGAAGAGCTTGAGGCCGTCGAGCACGACCTCGTCGCCGCGCGGCGCGGCGCGTGCCGCGACGCCGTCGGCGCCCGGGACGTCGCTCGACTCGGAGACGGCGAGCGTCGCGACGACGTCGCCGGCCGCGATCCGCGGCAGCCACGTCGCCTGCGTTTCCTCGGCACCGAGCGCCACGAGCGCCGCGACGGCGAGGTCCGTCGACGCGAGCGGCAGCGGACGCAGGCTCTTCCCCATCTCCTCGAGGAGCACGATGAGGTCGACGGCGCCGAGCCCGAGGCCGCCGTGCGCGGCGGGCACGGTGAGACCCGCCCAGCCGAGCGCCGCCGTCTTCTTCCAGAGGGCGCGGTCGAGCTGCGTCGGATCGGCGCTCCACGCCAGGATGCGATCGAGCGGGAGCTCGTGATCGAGCAAGCGACGCGCTTGGCTCCGCAACTCGTCTTGCTCGGGGGTGAAACCGAAATCCATGCGAGCGACCTCCGGCGTCCATGCCTAGGGAACCTCTGCACAGGTGGCTCCCGGCTACGAAGCGCGATCCATCCCCGATCGACGGCGGCGCGACGCCCTCGGCGTATCGTTCAGATACGCGGTCGGGCTTCGCGCCTTGCGCTCGGGGCGGCTCGCACTGCTCGCTCGGAACCCACCTGTGCAGAGGTTCCCTAGAACGGGCCTTTACTTGTTGCAAGACCTTGCATATGCGCAGAGGCGTCGTCCGAACCCCTACGGAAGGAGCGCCCCATGCCGATCGATCTCGACAAAGCCCTCGGCGCCGTGTTGCCGGCCGTCGACTACCGCTGGAACGAAGACACGCTCATGCTGTACGCGCTCGGCGCGGGCGTCGGCATCGGCCAGGATCAGACGAGCCCGCAGGTGCTGCAATACACGTTCGAGAACGGGCTCCGCGCGCTGCCCACCTTCGGCGTCGTCCCGAGCTTCCCGATGCTGATGGGCCTGATGAACGTGCCCGGCCCTGAGCTTCAATCCGATGATGCTGCTGCACGGCGAGCAGTACCTCGAGGTGCTCGAGACGCCGATCCCGACGAGCGCCAACGACCACGACCACGGGCAAGATCACCGGGATCTACGACAAGGGCAAAGGGGCGCTCGTGGTGATCGAGGCCATCACGACCCGCGACGGGACCATCCCCGTCTTCAAGAACGAGTTCGGCATCTTCCTGCGCGGCGAAGGGGGCTTCGGCGGCGACCCCGGCCCAGCGGCGGCGAACGAGGCGCCCAAGCGCGCGCCCGACGCGGTCGTCGAGACGCCGACGCTCACGCACCAGGCGCTCCTCTATCGGCTGTCCGGCGACAAGAACCCGCTCCACGCCGACCCGGGCTTCGCCAAGATGGGCGGCTTCGACAGGCCGATCCTGCACGGGCTTTGCACGTTCGCGAACGTCGGGCGCGCGGTGCTGCAAGCCTACGCGGACGACGATCCGACCCGCTTCCGTTCGATCCGCGTACGGTTCGCGCGTCCGGTGATGCCGGGCGAGACGATCGTGACCGAGATGTGGCGGGAGTCGCCGACCGGCATCGTGCTCCAGGCGAAAGCCAAGGAGCGCGATCAGGTCGTGATCACCAACGCCCGCGTGACGCTCGGCTGAGACGCGACGCCGTGGCTCGTCGCACCGGCTCTTCCGCGCGTCCCGAGAGGGCGTCGACACCGCGCCGTCGTGCGCCCGCCCCATCCGGGAAGGCGCGGCGGCGCACGGGCTCACCGCGCGATCGCGACGCGACGGTCGCGGCGATCGTCGCCGCCGCAACCGAGCTCATGGCCAAGAAGGGCCCCGACGGATTCGGGCTCGCGGAGCTCGGCGATCGCGCCGGCGTCTCCTTCGGACTGATCCACCGCTACTTCGGCGGCAAGGCGGGGCTCCTGAAGGAGACGCTCCGCCAGCCGTTCGCGCGCCAGCTGGCGCGCGTCCTCGAGCTCTATACCGGCGTCGAGGCGGCGCGCAGCCCGGCGCCCCTGGTGCAGCTGCTGTTCAGCGCCCACGAACGTGCGCCGCACTACGTCCGGCTGATCGCCTGGGGGATCCTCACGGAGCTCCTCACCAAGGATGTGTTCGCGACGCATCGTCCGATGGTGACCCGCCTGCTCGACGGATACCGCCGTGATCTCGCCGCCGCCCGTGCCGAGGACGTCGACGCGCGGGCGGTGGCCGCGCTGCTTCTCACTGCGACGCTCGGCTTTCAGCTCTTCCGCCCGATGCTGGAGTCGCTCCTCGAGACCGACGGGGATTTCGAGGAGGCCTACCGTCGCCATCTCGAGATGGCGCTCGAGTCGTTCCGCCGGCCCCGGTCGCGCCCGCGCGAGCGTCGAGCACCGGCGTAATTCTCAACGGTTTCGCGGCCCGGCCGGGTGGTACCGGCGGAAGGCCTGTGGTTCAATGCGGGGATGCCGCAGCCATCCCGGGGGCGTCCCGACCGCCAACGGCCGAAAGCCCGCTCGGAGGTCTCCGCGGGGGGCGTCATCTACCGCCGGGGAGCCGACGGGATCGTGTTCGGCCTGATCGCGACCAAGGGACGGACGCGCTGGCAGCTGCCGAAAGGCAAACAAGAGCCCGGCGAGACGCTCGAGGTCACGGCGGCGCGCGAGGTCGCCGAGGAAACCGGCCTCGTCGGCACCGTGCAGGCCCCGCTCGAGAGCATCGACATCTGGTTCAGCGTGAACGACGGCGGCCGCCCGGTCCGGCGCCACAAGCTCGTGCACTTCTACCTGCTCGAGTACCGCTCGGGATCGACCGCCGACCACGACGACGAGGTCGACGACGCGCGCTGGTTTCCCGCCGACGAGGCGCTCACGGTGCTCACGTTCCCGAGCGAGCGCCGCGTCGCCGCGCGCGCGCTCGAGCTCCTGAGCAGCGGCGACGACGACACCAGCGATCAGCGGGTCAGCGGCTCGTGAGCCGTTCGCGACCGCCCATGTACGGCCGCAGCGGCTCCGGAATCAGCACCGATCCGTCGGCCTGCTGAAAGGTTTCGAGCACGCCGATCACCACCCGCGGCAGCGCGAGGCCCGACCCGTTCAGCGTGTGCACGAGCTCCGGTTTCGCCTGCGGCGCCGGCCGGTAGCGGATGTTGGCGCGCCGGGCCTGGAAGTCGCGGAAATTCGAGCACGAGCTCACTTCGAGCCACTCGGCGCAGCCCGGCGCCCAGAGCTCGACGTCGTACTTCATGGCGGCGACGAAGCTGAGATCGCCCGTGCACATCTGGACCACGCGGTGCGGGATGCCGAGCCGGCGGCAGACGTCCTCGGCATCGTCGAGCAGCGACAGCAGCTCGGCGTCGGACGTCGCGGGCTCGACGAACTTCACCATCTCGACCTTGTCGAACTGGTGGCCGCGCTTGATGCCGCGCGACGTCGCGGCCCGCCGACATCTTCTCGCGCCGAAAGCACGGGGTGTAGGCGACGTGCTTCACCGGCAGCGTGCCGGGCTCGAGGATCTCCTCGCGGTAGAGGTTGGTGACCGGCACCTCGGCGGTCGGGATGAACCAGAGGTCGTCCTCGGCGTCGCGATAGAGGTTGTCGCCGAACTTCGGCAGGTTGCCGGTGCCGACGAGGCACTCGCGGCGCACCATCGCCGGCGGGTAGATCTCGGAGTAGCCGTGGTGCTGGACGTGCAGGTCGAGCATCCAGGTGATCAGCGCGCGCTGCAGCCGCGCGCCGTCGCCCTTGAGGACGTAGAAGCGCGAGCCCGATACCTTGGCGCCCCGCTCGAAGTCGATGATGCCGAGCGCCTCGCCGAGCTCCCAGTGCGGCCGGGGGGTGAAGTCGAAGCTTCGCGACGGATCCGACCTCGCGCACGACCACGTTTTCCCGCTCGTCGGCGCCGACCGGGACGTCGGGATGCGGCAGATTCGGCAGCTCGAGCATGCGGGCCGTGAAGCGCTCCTCGGCCTCGCCGACCACCGCCTCGGCCGCCGCGATCCGATCGCCGAGCCCACGCGTCGCGGCGATCGCCTGCTCGCGCTCGGCCGCGTCTTTGATCGCGCCGATCGCTCTTCGAGGCCTGTCCGCGCTCGGCCTTGAGCGTTTCGAGCTTCGTGATGGCGGCGCGGCGCTCGACGTCGAGCGCGAGCAGCGCGTCGACCTCGGCGGCCGCCACGCCGACGGTCGCGAGCCTGCGTTTCACCTCGTCGGGCTGCTCGCGGATCACACGGATGTCGAGCACCGGCGGGTCGTAGCACCGGCCTCCGTGACCCGCAACGTCAGCCGCCACCGAAGGCGTCGGGCACGTGCTCGATCGCGACCCGCGCCCCGCGTACGTCGATCGCGACGACGTCGAACCGCACGGGCCGCGTCTGCAGCGCGGGACGCGTCGCGAGGAACCACTCGGCGACGCGCACCACTTGGCGCTGCTTGGCCGGCGTCACCGATTCGAGTGCCCCACCCTGGGCGCGCGAGCGACGCGTGCGAATCTCGCAGAAGACCAGCGTCTCGCCGTCGAGCGCGACCAGGTCGATCTCGCCCGCGGGAGCCCGGACGTTGCGGGCGAGGATGGTGAGGCCGCGCGCGGCGAGAAAATCCGCCGCGCGCGCCTCGCCGTCGCGTCCGCATCGCTGCCGGTCGTACGTCACGCGAAAAATCGTAGAACGATGCGAGCCACGGCGCATGACGACGAGTAGCGGGCCGGCAAATTCCTCCCGCGCACGCTTGCCATCCGCGTTCGGGCTTGCAACGTTTCCTGGTGACGCGCCCCCGGGGCGCCCCACGGAGGAGGAAGAGATATGCACGTACGTCTCGCAGCCGTTGCCGCGCTGACCCTGCTGCTCGCGGCGCCGGCCGGCGCCGCGCCGACCGGCGTCCAGTGGACGCTCGACGCCAACCAGCTGCTCGTGAACAAGGACGTCGGCAACGAGCGCTGGGCGATCACCCTGAACCTGATCGACTTCTCGGCGACCGGGAACGTCTTCTTCACCGACGGCAGCGCCCCCGCCTTCATCTGGTGCGAAAAGACCGGCGAAAGCTTCGACGGCGCCGCCGGCGAGCTGAATCTCGGGTATCGCTGCTTCGGCGCCGACGCCGGCTTCGGCGGCTTCGCCTCGAGCGACTGGACGATGATCAACGACGCCGTCACGTTGCCGCTGAGCTTCTTCATCCCCGCGGCCGAGACCTGCGACTTCCGCGCCGCACTGAACGGCCCCACCTCGGCGAGCTCGGGAAACTATTGGAACTGCGGCGGCAGCGCCGGCTCGTTCCAGTTCCAGGCCTTCGCGAACGGCACCGCGTTCAGCACCGCCACCACCGCCTTCAACTACGACGCCGTCAACGAGGCGTGCCGCATCGCCCGCCTCGACGACGGGAGCTATCTCGACCTCGAATACTCCCCGAGCCGCGATCACCTGACGCTGTACGAGACCACCACCGACGTGAAGCAGCTGATCGTCAGCGAATGCGAACGAGTGGACTTCTGAGCGCCCCAGGATTTTCGGCGATGGCCCCTCTGGCCGGCGCGCGCCGTCGCGTCCGCGCCTCGGCATAGGACCGATGTCGCGCGTCATCATCGTCGCCAATCGGCTGCCGGTTTCCGTCTCCGTCGACGCGGACGGCAAGCTCGTCGTCGAGCCGAGCCCCGGCGGCCTCGCGTCCGGCCTCGCCACGGTGCACGGCCAGAGCGACTCCCTGTGGATCGGCTGGCCCGGGACGACCGACGTCGATCCGGCGGCGCTCGCACGCGAGCTCGCCGCACGCCGCCTGGTCGCGGTGCCGCTCACGGCGGAGGAGCTCCGAAGCTACTACGACGGGTTCTCGAACGGCGTCGTCTGGCCACTCTTTCATTACCTGATGGAGCGCATGCCCCTCGAGACGCCGGGGTTCGAGACCTACGAAGCCGTGAACGAGCGGTTCGCCGACGCCGTTGCGGCCGAGTACCGCGACGGCGACGTGATCTGGATCCACGACTACCAGCTGCTGCTCGTCCCCGCGCTCGTTCGACGCCGCCTGCCTTCCGCCCGCATCGGCTTCTTCCTCCACATTCCGTTTCCGTCCTCCGAGGTCTTTCGCACGCTGCCGCACCGCGAGCGACTTCTCGAGGGGCTTCTCGGCGCCGACGTGATCGGCTTTCACACCGCCGCCTACATGCGGCATTTCGCGACCTCGGTCCTGCGCGTGCTCGGTGTGCCGAGCGACGTCGACCGGCTGGCGTGGGGCGACCGGGACGTGCGCATGGGCGTCTTCCCGATGGGCGTCGACGCCGCCACCCTCGCCCGCGACGCCGTGCGGCCGGAGATCGACGAGCTCGTGCACGGCTGGCGGCAGGACGGCGTCCGCATGCTGCTCGGCATCGATCGCCTCGACTACACCAAGGGCATCCCGCGTAAGCTGCTGGCCTTCGAGCACCTGCTCGCGCTGCATCCCGAGCTCCGCGAAAAGGTCCGCCTGGTGCAAATCGCGGTGCCGTCGCGCGAGGACGTCGCCGCCTACCAGACCTTCCGCGAGCAGGCGGACGGGCTGATCGGCCGCATCCACGGCGCGTTCGCCACTCCGAGCTGGGTCCCCCTCCACTGGATGTACCGCTCCGTCTCGCACGACGAGCTGCTCGCGCTCTATCGCGCCACGGACGTCATGATCGTGACTCCCCTCCGCGACGGCATGAACCTCGTCGCCAAGGAATTCTGCGCCGCGCGCGTGGACGGCGACGGCGTCCTCGTCCTCTCCGAGTTCGCCGGTGCCTCCTCGGAGCTCTCCGAAGCGCTGATGGTGAACCCCTTCGACGTCACGGACACCGCGCTCAAGCTCCACCAGGCGCTCACGATGGCCGAGGACGAACGGCGCTCGCGGATGCACGCCCTCCGCTCGCGCGTGCTCAAGTACGATGCCGCGCACTGGGCGGCGCGATTTCTCGCCGCGCTCTCGAGCGCCAACGACGGGCCCTCCCGGCGGCGGACCCCGACCGCGCCCGCCGTCCTCGCCACGCTCGCCGAGCGTCTCCGCCAGGCGCCCGCCTTGCGCCTCCTGCTCGACTACGACGGCACGTTGGTGCCGTTCGCGGTCTCCCCGGAGCTCGCGCGGCCGGACGCCGAGCTGGTCGCGCTCCTCGCCGACCTGGCGGCCCGCCCCGGGTGCGAGGTGCACATCGTGAGCGGACGCGGCCGCGACAATCTCACGCGATGGTTCGGCACGCTGCCGATCGGGCTGCACGCGGAGCACGGACTGTGGTCGCGGCTGCGGGGGTCGGCCACGTGGATCGGCGGCCCGACGGTCGACATGAGCTGGCGCACCTCGGTCATGCCGACGCTCGAGGATTTCACGGCCAGTACCCCGGGGTCCCGCATCGAGGAAAAAGAGGCATCGCTCGCCTGGCACTATCGCGCCTGCGAGCGCGAGTTCGGCCTGCGCCAGGCGCACGAGCTGCACGCCCACCTCACCGAGCGTCTCAGCAACCTGCCGGTGCACATCGTGCCGGGCGATCGCGTCATCGAGATCCGTCCCTACGGCACCACGAAGGGGTCGGTCGTGACGATGGTGCGTGCCGCCGCGCCGCCGGGCACGCTGCTCTGCGCGCTCGGCGACGATCACACCGACGGCGACATGTTTCGCGCCCTCGACGGCGACGACGTCGCGATCCAGATCGGCGATCACGGCTCCGGCGCGCCGTATTGTCTCGCGGACCCCGCAGCCTCCCGGCGCTTCCTGCGAAGCCTCCTGTCGCCGTGATCGCGGCCCGGGCGTCCGCGGTGGCGGGTTCGGGGCCCCCTTGCTACAGTTCGCGCCCGTGAAGATCACCGTCGACCAGATTCGTCACGTCGCCCTGCTCGCACGCTTGGCGCTGACACCCGCCGAGGAGGCGGAGCTCACGACGACGCTCGATTCGATCCTGCAGCACATGGACACCTTGAACCGGCTCGACACGACCGACGTCGAGCCGACGGCGCACATCGCCGCCGTCGAGACCCCGTGGCGGGACGACGTCGTGACCAACGCCCCGGACACCGAGGCGCTCCTCGCCAACGCTCCGGCCCGCGACGACGATCTCTTTCTGGTTCCCAAGATCATCGACTAGCCCGGATTATTCATGAATCGTCTGCTGCAAGCGCCGATCGCACGTCATCTCGGGCCGGGCTCGCCCCTCACTCCTCGACATAGTGTCGAACTATGCCTGCGTCGTTCGGGTCTCCGCGCGGCCCGATCTGACGCACGCTCGTCGCTTTCGCGACGATGATTCATGAATAATCCGGGCTAGCGACCGCATGCTTCGCGATCTCACCATTGCCTCCGCCGCCGAGCGGCTGCGGAAGCGCGAGCTCACCGCCGTCGAGCTGACGCGCGCCGCGCTCGATCGCATCGCTGCGACCGACGACGCGATTCACGCCTTCCTCACGGTGACCCGCGACGAGGCGCTCGCGGCCGCGGCCGACGCCGACGCGGCACGGACGCACGGACGCACGGTCGGGCCGCTCGCGGGCATCCCGGTCGCCGTGAAGGACGTCATCGCGACGCGCGGCGTCCGGACGACCGCCGCGTCCAAGATCCTCCAGGACTTCGTGCCGTCGTACGACGCGACCGTGACACGACGCTTGAAGGAGGCCGGCGCCGTCATCGTCGGCAAGGTCAACTGCGACGAGTTTGCGATGGGCTCGTCGAACGAGAACTCGGCGTACGGCGTCACGCGCAATCCCTGGGATCTCGACCGCGTGCCGGGCGGCTCGTCGGGGGGCTCGGCCGCGACGGTCGCCGCCGGCCAAGTCTTGGCGGCGCTCGGGACGGACACGGGCGGCTCCATCCGGCTGCCCTCCTCCTATACGGGCATCGTCGGCATGAAGCCGACCTACGGACGCGTGAGCCGCTTCGGCGTGATCGCCTACGCCTCCTCGCTCGATCAGGTGGGCCCGATGACGCGCGACGTGACCGATTGCGCGCTCCTGCTCTCGGTGCTCGCCGGACACGACTCGCGCGACTCGACGTCGGTCGATCGGCCGGTACCCGACTACGCGGCGGCGATCGCCGGCGGCGCCGCCGGCGCGCGTGGGCTCCGCGTGGCCCTCCCGCGCGAGTACTTCGGCGAAGGCATGCAGCCCGAGGTGGAGCAGGCGGTACGTAGCGCGGCGACGACGTTCCGCGACGCGGGTGCGGCGGTACGCGACGCCTCGCTGCCGCACACCGAGTACGCGATCGGCTGCTACTACATCCTCGCGACCGCCGAGGCGAGCTCGAACCTCGCGCGCTACGACGGCATCCGCTACGGCCTACGCGCTCCCGGCGCGACGAGCCTCCTCGACCTCTACCGGAGCTCGCGCGAGGCGGGCTTCGGCCCCGAGGTGAAGCGGCGCATCATGCTCGGCACCTACGTGCTCTCCTCGGGCTACTACGATGCCTACTATCTGAAGGCGCAGAAGGTGCGGACGCTGATTCGCCGCGACTTCGAGCGGGTCTTCGCCGACAGCGACGTCATCGTGACGCCGGTCGCTCCCACCACCGCGTTCCACATCGGCGAGAAGACGGCCGATCCGCTGCGGATGTACCTCTCCGACGTGTTCATGATCTCGATCAACCTGGCCGGTTTGCCGGCGATCGTGCTCCCCTGCGGCGTCGACGCGGCCGGCATGCCGATCGGCCTGCAGATCGTCGGTCCACCGTTCGGCGAGGAGACCGTGCTGCGCGCGGCGCGTGCCTTCGAAGCGGCCACGACGTGGAACCAGCTGCGACCTCCCGATCTCGCGGAAGGGACGCCGCCAAAATGATGCGTCTCGGCAACTACGAGAGCGTCATCGGCCTCGAGGTCCACGCCGAGCTTCTGACGGCGTCCAAGATCTTCTGCGGCTGCTCGGCCGCGTTCGGGGCGCCGCCGAACCAGCACACCTGCCCCGTCTGTCTCGGCATGCCGGGCATGCTGCCCGTATTGAACCGCCGCGTGGTCGAGTTCGCCGTCCGCGCCGGCCTCGCGACCCACTGCCGAATCGCGCCGGTCAGCCGCTGGGCCCGCAAGAACTACTTCTACCCCGATCTCTGCAAGGGATATCAGATCAGCCAGTACGAGCTCCCGATCTGCGAGGCCGGCTGGGTCGACATCGCCGTCGACGGCACGACGAAGCGGGTGCGCCTCACGCGCATCCACATGGAAGAGGACACCGGCAAGAACATCCATGATGCGCACGGCTCGGGGAGCCTCGTCGACTTCAACCGCTCCGGCGTGCCGCTCCTCGAGATCGTGAGCGAGCCCGACATGACGTGGCCCGCCGAAGCCGGCGCCTACCTCCGCTCGCTGCGCTCGATCCTCCAATACCTCCAGATCTGCGACGGCAACATGGAGGAAGGAAGCTTCCGGTGCGACGCCAACGTGTCGGTACGCCCACACGGGACGACGGCCCTCGGCACCAAGGTCGAGATCAAGAACATGAACTCGTTTCGCGCCGTCGAGCGCGCGATCGCGTACGAGCTCGAGCGCCACGTGCGCGTGCTCGACGAGGGCGGCACCCTCGTCCAGGAGACGCGCCTCTGGGACCCCGATCGCGAAGAGACGCGCTCGATGCGCAGCAAGGAGTCGGCGCACGACTATCGCTACTTTCCCGATCCCGATCTGCCGCCGCTCGTGATTCCCGGTGGCTTCGTCGAGGACGTGCGACGCACGCTGCCGGAGCTCCCCGACGCCCGGCGCGGGCGCTTCGTCGCGGCCCTGGGGCTTCCGGAATACGACGCCGAGGTGCTGACGGCGCGGCGCGACGTCGCCGACTACTTCGAAGCCGTGGTCGCCGCCCACCCCAACGCCAAGGCGGCGAGCAACTGGGTGATGGGCGACATCCTTCGGCTGGTACGCGAGCAGAAGCTCGACGACGCACCCGTCATCGAGCGCTGGCCGGTCTCCGCCGCGCACCTCGCCGAGCTGATCGCGCTCATCGATCGCGGCACCATCAGCGGCAAGATCGCGAAGACCGTCTTCGAGGAGATGCTCGCGCGCGGCGACGCGCCGGGTGCCATCGTCGAGCGTCAAGGTCTCACACAAGTCTCCGACGAGGGCCCCATCGTGGCCGCCATCGACCAGGTCCTCGCCGCCAACGCCGCCAAGGTCGACGAGTACCGCGCCGGCAAAGACAAGCTCTTCGGCTTCTTCGTCGGCCAAGTGATGAAGGCCACCGCCGGCAAAGCCAACCCCGCGCTCGTCAACGACCTCCTCAAGCGACGCCTCGCCGGCTAGCCAGAAAGAAGGGCGGAGCGAAGCGACCGCCCTTCCTCAGTATCCTCGGTGGCGAGCGGCAGAAGGCCGGTAGCTCAAAAAGGTCGAGATGAGAGGCGCGAGGAAGCGAGCGCGGAGGCGTAGCGGAGCTACGCCGCACAAGCGAGTCGACCGAGCAACGAAGCAGATCGGCCTTTTTCAGCTACCGGCCGCGGGTACGCTCGCGGGTGAGGCCGAAGGCGCGGATCAGCGTGTACACATGCGACCGCGCCAGGTCCAGCCGCCGCGCCACCTCCATCACGTTCCATCCCGACTCTTCGAGCGCCTGCCCGAGCAGCCGCACGTGGAATCGCCGTGTCGCCTCCTGGAACGTCAACGACTGGTTGGCCTCGTCGTCGTCGGTGGCGGCGTCCGGGAAGAGATGCACGCGCTCGATGCGCGCGAGCCCTTCACCGGCGGCGCGGATCGTCGCCGCCTCGACGGCGTGCGCGAGCTGCCGGACGTTGCCGGGCCATTCGGCGGCCTCCGCGGCGCGCAGCGCCTCACGCGACAAGGTGAGCCGCGGAAGCGCGTGATTGTCGCAGGCCTGCGCGCAGAAGAAGGTCGCGAGCTCGACGATGTCCGAGCGTCGCTCCGCGAGCGACGGCACGCGCACGGGCAGGACCTGCAAGCGGTAGAACAGGTCTTCGCGGAACTTCCGCTCGGCGACGGCCGCCTCGAGGTCGACGTTGGTCGCCGCGATCACGCGCACGTCGGCGGCGACCGGCGACTTGGCCCCGAGCGGGTAGTACTGCTTCGACTGGAGCAAGTGCAGGAGCTTCGCCTGCACGGCCAGGCTCAAGTCGCCGACCTCGTCGAGCAGCAGGGTCCCGTGCTCGGCGGCGGTGACCTTGCCGATGATACGGCGCGTGGCGGTCGAGTGCGCACCCTCGAACGCTCCGAAGAGCTCGCTCTCGAAGAGCGCGTCGGGTATCGCCGCGCAATTCACCTCGACGAACGGTTGGCCGGCGCGCGGGCCGTTGTCGTGGATCACCCGCGCGATCTGCGTCTTTCCGGTGCCGGACTGACCCGTGAGCAGCACGCTCACGTCGAGCGGGGCGATCAGCGCCACCTGCCGCAGCAAGGCACCGAGCGCCTCGCTTCGACCGATCACGTTCTCGAGCCGGAGGGCGCTCCGCGAGGGACGCGTCGGATCGGCGGCGTGGCGCTCGCGCACGAGCAGGCGGTCGACGAGCGGCGCGAGCTGCGCCGCGAAGAGCTCGGCGATGTCGCGATCCTCCCGCGAGAACGGCGCCGCACCCTGACGTCCCTGGAGATACAACACGCCGACCGGTGGGTCGCCGCCGATCGGGGTGCAGAGCACGGCCTCGATGCGATGCAGACGGACGCTCTCGCGCGCCTGGAAACGACTGTCCAGAAACGCGGAGGGCGTGACGATCGTCTTGCCGGTGGCGAGCGCCTCGGCGACGATCCCTTGGGAAATGGCGGCGCGGACGTCCTCGATCTCGGCTGGCGTGAGCCCGTGCGCCATCGACCAACGCGCGCCCTTCTCGAGACCGTGGTCGTCGAGCAGCTCGAGGTAGCCGAGACGCGCGCGGAGCACCTCGACGACCAGCGCCAGCGCCTCGGCCAAGAGCGGCCGGATCTCGGTCTGCGCCCCGAGCGCCAGCAGGCGTCGGTAGAGATCGCGTTCGCGGCGGATCTGATCGACGTTCAGGGTCGCCGGTGGCTCGCTCACTTTGCGGTCCATAGCGACTCCTCACCGCAGATTGCAAACCTCTCTGAGAATTGCGTCAGAACCGAGCGCGCGGCGTACGTCGGGTGTCCTCTGCGGCGGAATGAGGTCGCCCCGAACCGTCCTCATGGGAGGACATCACGCGAAGTCCGGGCACCGACGTCCCGTGATTCCGCGAGGCCTCGTGCTGGCGCAGCCCTTGCTCTCGGTGGTCGCCATGACGACCACGCCTCGCTCGTTCCGTCCCCCCTTCGACGCCGTGGATCTGAATCTCGCGCTGCTCGGCAACGGTCCCGCGGTGACGGCATTGCGCGGTGCGCTCTCGACGCTCGCGCAGCTGGAAATGAACCTCCTCCTCTGCGGCGAGTCCGGCACCGGGAAACAGGCCTGCGCGATCGCGCTGCATCGCCTGAGCAATCGGCGCACTGCTCCCTTCTTCACGGTGCATCTCGAAGGGATGAGCGACGTCCGCATCGAGGACTGCCTCTTCGGCGTGCGCGGCATGACGAGCCTCGCCGCGCGGGCACGCATGGCCACCATCTATCTCGACGGGATCGACACCCTCTCGCATCGACTGCAATTGCGGCTCGCCGCCGCGCTCGCGGTCTCCGACGTCCCGGCCGTGCGGATCATCGCCGGAACCGCCGTCGCGCTCGAGGAGCACGTGCGGCTCGGCCGCTTTCAGCGTGTGCTCTACGACCGGCTCGGCACGGTCCAGCTGAGCTTGCCGCCGCTCCGCGAGCGGCGTGAGGACATCGCGATCATCGCCCCGTCGGCGTTCGAGCGCTGGTCGGAGCGGACGGGCCTCACGATCAAGTCCTTCGGCGAAGGGGCGCTCGCGCAACTGCAAGCGTACGATTGGCCCGCCAACGTCCGCGAGCTGCTCTGCGTCCTGAGCGTCGCCTACGAGCACTCGCGCGGGCCGGTGATCTCGGCCGACCGGATCCGCTCCGAGCTCGGGGCGCGGCCGCGCCGGCACGTCGCGCCGGGCATCGTCCCGTTGCGGCAGATCGAGCGCGACTATCTGCTCGCGGTCATGCAGCGCTGCGGCGGGAACCAGACGCTCGCGGCCCGTCGCCTCGGTATCGGACGGAGCACGTTGCTCCGTCATCTCCACGCGCTCGGCTACAGTCGACCCGACGCGCCCGAGCGGGCGTATCCCGGCGACGACGCTACCGATCCGCAGCCGCTGGCCGCCGCGCCGCCGTCGTCCGATCCGCCGACTCGCAGCTGAACCGGCGGCGTCGCTCGTCGCAGCGCCTCTCTAGAACAGCCCGCAGCGCGTACAGGCGTCGAGACAATTCTGGAGCGCCGGGCACCCGAGGCTCGGCGGCTCGCAGATCTCGGTCGGCGGCTCGATGATGCCGTTGCCGCACGCCGGGGTCGCGGTCGGAATCGGGGTCGGCGTCGCCGTGGTCGTGCTCGTCGGCGTGGCGGTCGGGGTCGACGTGGCGGTGCCGGTGGCCGTCGGCGTCGCCGTCCGCGTCGGGCTCGGGGTAGCAGTCGGGCTCGGCGTCGCCGTCCGCGTCGGAGTCGCGGAGGCGGTCGGGGTCGGCGTGGCCGTCGCCGTCGCGGTAGCGGTCGGCGTGGCGGTGGTCGTCGGGGTCGGCACCGGCGTCGCGGTGCGCGTGGCGGTGACGGTCGGCGTCGGCGTCGGCAGCACGACGTGGCACTCGCTCGGATACGGGTGCAGGCCGGGCACGGTCAGCGCGTCGAGGCAGCGATCGTCGAAAGTGGCCAAGCAGACGACGCACTCGGCGACGCTGAACAGGTCGCTGATGGGGCCCCCGCATGCCGTCCCGCCCGGAACGGTGACGGCCGGGCAGTCGGCCGGGAAGCCGATCTCGGCCGGCGTGAGATCCGGAAGTCCGCCGCAGATCTGGTCCACGCCACCGCACGCCGCGCAGATGCCGAGGCGAAGATTCTCGGCGAGCCGTGCGATCTTGTCGGTCGCGGACGCGCTCGCGTCGGGACAGTCACCCGACAGCTGGCCCTTGACGACGCCGTCTTCGCAGCGCTGGAGCGCTTTGCTTACGCCGTTGAAGTACAGCGACGCCTTCTTGCCGATCGCGCGCTGGCAGCGCTCGATCGCTGGGCCGCCATTGCTGAGGTTCAGCGCGTCGTAGGCGAAGCCGAGGGTCTGACCGACGGCGGCGGTACCCGCGCACGCGACACAGTCGGCGACGTCACTGCAGTCGGCGAGCGCATTCTGGCACCCGGCGCCGGCGAGGTCCGGACACGCGCCGAGATCCCATCCGATCGACGCCAGCGCGTCGTCGTCGTTGCCGGTCCCGCAGTTCGCATCGCCGCCGCCGCACGCTTTCCCGATGACACGGCGGAGCTTGAACGACGCCTTGGCGATCTTCCCCGCCGACTTGCCGTCGGGGCACGAGACCGCGTGTCCGTTCACGACCGCGTCCTCGCATTTTTGGAGGACCTTCATGCGCGCCTGCGCGAAGCGCGCGGTGCCGCCGCTGATCGCGCGCTGGCATTTGAGCGGATCGGCGGCCGCGACGGCCGCGCCGAGCAGGAGTCCGACGGCGATCGTCGGCAGCAAGATCGAGGTGAACCGCGACGCGGCGAGAAGGCTCGAGCGCATGAGGTGGTCTCCGGGGAGCGAGGATCGCGAAGCGGCGGGATGATGCGAGCCGCGGCCCCGGACCGTCAATCACGACTGCGCGTGAGTTTACCCCGTAAAATCGGTGAGTCTGCGCGCCTGCGCTGGCCTCGTGCATAGGGCTCTCGACCGCGCGGTCGCGCCGCGCGCGACGGCGGGTCGACGAAGTATCGTCCGGGCGTCGTGCCGAGACGGGAGCGGAACATCGCGATGAAGGCACTCGGCCCGTCGTATCCGAGCTCGAGCGCGACCGTCGTCACGGGCTCGCCCGCGGCAAGCCGTTCGAGCGCCCGCAGGAGCCGCGCCTGCTGGCGCCAGTGCGCGAAGCCGAGACCGGTCTCGCGGCGAAAGAGGCGTGCGAGCGTACGCGTACTGGCGCCGGCGGTGCGCGCCCAGGTGCCGAGCGGCCGCTTGTCGGACGGGTCCGCGGTCAGGCGATCGGTGATGACGAGCAGACGCGGATCGCGGGGCAGCGGAAGATGCAGCGGCGCCGTGCGCGCCACCTCGAGCTCGTCGAGCAGCACGGCGACGAGACGCGCCGCGCGGCCGCTCGCCGCGTAGGGCTGGCGAAGCGCGACCGCCGCGAGGACGAGCTCACGCAAGAGCGGTCGCACCTGCACGACCGCGCACGCCGTCGGGAGCCCCGCCCGCGCGGCCGCACCGAGATACAGGGTCCGCATGCGCACGACGCCCGTCATGCGGATCGCGTGCGGCACCTGCGGCGGCACCCATACGGCCCGCTCGGGCGGCACCACCCAGCGTCCGGCCGCGGTCGTGACGGTCATCACCCCGCTCGCCGCGAAGATCAGCTGCCCGGCGGCATGGCGATGACGGCGGATGACGTGGCCGCTCGGAAAGTCGGCGGCGTAGCCGACGACCGGTCGGGTCATCGCGACCAGGCTCACCAGCGGCGATCGTCGCTCTCGCGACATGGAATGGCAGGATAGAGCAAGACCGCGGACGGGCGCGAGCGCTAGGGAATCTCCGCATGAATCGCTTCCATCGCTGGTACTGCCGCACCGACCACTGGCGTCGGGTGGCGCAAGGAAGCCTCCTCCCCTGGGTGCTCGGCGAAATCGATCTCGGATCGCACGCGCTCGAAGTCGGACCGGGCCCCGGCCTCACCACCGACGTGCTGCGGACGCACGTCCGAGCGCTCACGGCGCTCGAAATCGACCCGCGGCTCGCCGCC
This sequence comes from uncultured delta proteobacterium, assembly GCA_963774015.1. Classification (GTDB taxonomy): domain Bacteria; phylum Desulfobacterota; class Binatia; order UTPRO1; family UTPRO1; genus UTPRO1. The sequence continues at coordinate 63,680 of CAVZDH010000006.1, read as the reverse complement.
GCGCTCCATGCCCGCACCATCGGCAGCAACGTCACGGTCGTCGAGGGCGACGCGACCGCGCTGCCGTTTCCCGACGCGACGTTCAGCGGCGCCGTCTCGTGCACCATGCTCCACCACGTGCCGTCGACGGCACTTCAGGATCGCCTGCTCGCCGAGGTGCGACGGGTGCTGCGTCCCGGCGCCTGGTTTCTCGGATCCGACAGCACGACCAGCCTCGTTTTCCGCCTGGCGCACCTCTTCGACACGATGGTACCGGTCGACCCGGACGGTTTCACGGATCGCCTCGCACGCGCGGGCTTTCGGAAGGTCTCCGTCCGGCGCGGCGACGGAGCCTTCCGCTTCCGCGGCCAGGCCGCTGAAACAGCGTGATGCAGCCCTGTTCGCCCCCGTGCGCTCGGCTGCAGCGCGGTCGACGCCCCGCTGGGCCCCGCACCCGGGAGTGGTGAGCCCCGGGTGCTCCCGCCTCAGCGCGCCGCGCCCGTGACCAGGGCGAGCTGGCCGCAGGCGGCGGCGATCTCGCGGCCGCGGGGCCAGCGGATGAACGCCCGGCGACCGTGCGCGGCGACGCGCGCGTGAAACGCCAGCACCCGCTCCGTCGTCGGCGCGGCGAGGGCGCTGCCCCCGAACGGGTTGTAGGGAATGAGATTGACGCGCGCGCCGACGCCATCGAGCAGGCGGACGAGGCGGTCCGCATCGCCGACGGCGTCGTTCATGCCGGCGAAGAGCACGTACTCGACGAAGCACTCGCGGCGCGGATTCCGTACGCCGTCCTCGCGCAGCAGCGCGAGCAGGTCGGCGATCGGCCAGACGCGGCCGTGCGGCATGAGGCGGGTCCGCGCCTCGTCGGTCGTGGCGTTCAACGAGAGCGCCAGGCTCGCCGGCGACTCGCGGAGGAAACGGCGCATCCCCGGCAACACTCCCGACGTCGAGACCGTGATCGACTGCGCACGCAGCTGGGGAGCGGGCCGCTCGGTCAAAACGTGCACGGCGCGCAGTACCTCGTCGAGATTGTCCATCGGCTCGCCCATGCCCATGAAGACGACGTTCCGTACGGGAGCGTCGGCCGGCGCGTCGGCGCGCGCCTGCATCACCTGCAGCACCATCTCGTCGGCGCGGAGGTGGCGCGCGAACCCGAGGGTCTGCGTCGCGCAGAAGACACAGTGCCGGGTGCACCCGGCCTGGCTCGACACGCAGACGGTGCTCCGCCCGCGCGACGGAATGCACACCGTCTCGACGACCGTCGATCCGAACGCGAGGGCGTATTTCGTCGTGCCGTCCGGGCTGGTCCGTCGCTCGCGCACGACCGGAGCTTCCCATGGCAGCGCGGACCGGAGCGGCGACCACGCTCGCTCCGCCACGCCGGGGATCCGCGCCGGCAGCGTCGTCGGCAGCCTCCGCTCGCCGTGAAGCCAACGAAGAGCCGCGCGCGCACGGGCGGCGCTCCCGAGCAGCTCGGACATCTCGTCGAGGGTGAGCGCGGGCAGCCGAGCCTCCATGCCTGCCCTCTACACGTCCCGACCGCCGTTCGCACGCCCGCGCGCGGCCACTCAACCGCGGCGGGCCGCGAATCCGACCGCGATGCTCATGACGACGGCCCCGACGACGCTCACGGGCGGTAGATGCTCGCCGAGCACGAGCGCTTCCAGCCCCGCCGCCGTGAAGACGCCCGTCGCGCAGGTGAGGCTACCGAGCGACGCCGGCGTGTAGCCGAGCCCGTGATGCAGCATCCACTGGCCGCCGGCCGACGTCACGACCACGCCCACGAGCGCCGCGACACCGACCGTCGAGAGCGCCGGCACTCCCATGAGAAGCGCGGGCGCGGTCATGAGCGCGCCGACCGCCATGAAATGGACGGTGATGAGCGAGGCGTCCTCGCTGGCGCGGAGATGGCGCGCCGTCGCGACGGCGGCGCCGGCGAGCCCGGCGCCGGTGAGCGCGATCGCGAAGCCATGGAGATCGGCGGTACCTTGTAGCGCGCGCGGACCCACGACCAGCGCCAGGCCGACGACGTTCAGCGCAATGGCGCCGGCGAGACGCCACGACGCCTCCTCGCCGAGCACCATCACCGCGATCAGCGCCGTCGGAATCGGGTACATGCAATGGAGGAGCGTCGCGAGCCCCGCCCCGATCCGCTCGATCGCCACGAAGTAGCAGACGATCGCCGAGGCCCCGAGGATCCCGCGCAGCAGCACCGGCGAGAGATTGCCCGGCCGGGGCCGCAGACGCCGACCGCGGGCCATCGCCAGCAGCAGGAGGAACGAGCCCGCGAACCGTACCCATGCGATCTGCAATGCCGGCAGCTCCCGCGCCGCGATCCGCACGCACACGGCCATCACCGCGAAGAGCAACGACGAGCCCACCAGGACGGCGATCCCGTGGCGGAGGCGATCACGCTCGATCCGGCCCGGCAGATCGGCGTCGTCGACGGTGGCGGCGGCGATGTCGGCGGTCGGCATCGGGGCACGATGGCGGGCCCCCGCCCGCGACGCAAACGACGCGCGAGCGCCTTGACGCCGTCGGGTGAAGCAGCCACAACGCACCCGCGATGCAGATCGGGTCGGAGGCACACCTCACGCTCTTGTGTCGGGAGTTCATCGACACGCACGATCCCTTCGAGCCCGAGAGGCTCCCGTGGCCCGACCTCGATGCCGCGAGCGTCGCCAAGCTCCGTGGCTTGCCGTTCTGGGACGAGGCCATTCGCACCGAGCGCCGGACCGGCGCCAAGGTGACCGCGTACGCCGCCCAGGAATCGCCACCCCTCCTGCGCGAGGCGGTCGCGCTGCAAGGCTACGAGGAAACCCGTCACGCCGCGCTCCTCGACACGCTGATCCGACGCTACGACGTCGCCGTCGATCCCGGGCCCGAGCAGCCGTTGCCGACGAACCTCGAAGCCGCCTTCATGCGGACCGGCTACGGCGAGTGCATCGACTCCTTCTTCGCCTTCGGCATGTTCGCCCTCGCCCGCGAGACCGACTTCCTGCCGGCGGCGCTCTTGCACGTGCTCGAGCCGATCGTCCAGGAGGAGGCCCGGCACATTCTCTTCCTGGTGAACTGGGTCGCCTACAAGCGCCACCAGCTCCCGGTGCTGCTCCAACCGCTCCATCGCGTTCGCTGTCTCGCCTCCTTCGCGGGCGCCGCGTTCGACCGCGCCCGCTCCGCCGGCAACGTCGCGCGTGACGCCACGAGCGGCGGCGACCGCACGAACGCCGACGCGCCCGCACTACCGCCGGTCTCGAAGGACGGCTTCACCGCCAGCGGTGCCTCCGCCATCGCGAGCGACTTCTCGCTGCGCTCGTTCGTCGCGCTGTGTCTGCGCGAGAACGATCGGCGCTTCGCGCCCTACGCGCCCGAGCTGCTGCGCCCGCGGACGGTGCCCGCGCTGGCACGCGCGTTCCTCGCGGTCATGTCGTTCGGCCGTCCGCTGCCGGCCCCGACCACGACGGCCGGCTGACGGGCACGGCCGATCAGCGCCGCTTGGCGCGCGAGGTCGGCTCCGCGCGCAGCGGATCCTCGGGCCAGGGGTGCTTCGGATAGCGGCCGCGGAGCTCCGCGCGCACGCGTGCGTAGGTCGTCCGCCAGAAGCTCGCGAGGTCGTCGGTCACCTGCATCGGCCGCCGACTCGGCGCCAGCAACTCGAAGAGCATCGCCACCCGGCCGCCGGCGAGCCGGGGTGAGGCCGCGAGCCCGAAGAGCTCCTGGATCCGCGCCGCGACGGTCGGTGGTCGGTCGACGGAATACGCGACGGGCACCCGCCGGCCGCTCGGAAGCTCCCAGTGCGTCGGTGCGTGCTCCGCGAGCGCCGTGCGCTGGGCGTGCGTGAGGAACCCGCCCATCACGCCGCAGACGTCGGCACGGCGGAGCTCCGCCATCGAGCGCGCCGTCGCCGCGAGCGCCGTCACGGCGTCACGCACGAGCGTCTCCGCCGCGGGAAACCCGAGCTCGGGGATCGCGCGAGCGAGGAAGTGCAGGCGCGCGACGAGCGCGGCGACGTCGTCGCGCGGGCCGAGGACACCGAGCGGGTCGGCGGCGACGACCGCGGCGAGCACCGCCGCAGCTTCCGCCGGATCGACGTCGCCGCGCACGCGCTCCGCGAGCACCAGGTCGCGGTAGCGCACCACGGTACGCGCGACGACGCGCGCGCTCGCCGCGTCGTAGGCGACCTCGCGGACGGTCGCGACCGTACCCGGGAACACCTCGGCGAGCCAGCCCCGCTCGATCCCGCTCGCAACCCGCACACGTGCCTCGCCGCCACGCTCGCCCCCTTCGACGTCGATCGCGACGAAGAGCTCGGCCTCGCGTACGACGCTCTCGGGCAGCACGACCACGCCCGTCCCACCGACCATGACGGCGCGCGCGCTCCCCGGCTCGCGCCGCCGACACACCCGATCCGGAAACCCGGCGAGCACGGCGCGCAGCACGACCTCCAGCGCGACCGACGCGCCGGCGACCGGCAGGCGACGTACGAGCTGCCGACGCGTACGCTCGACGGCACGCACCGCGTGCACGTCGACGCCCGCACGCTCGCACGCCGCGGCGGCGAACCCGTGCCGCGCGACCTCGTCGAAGAGCTCGGCGCGCAGCAGCAGATCCGACGGACCGGAAGGCCAGCGCGCCGGGTCGACCCGGGTCGCCGCCTCGCGCTCGGCCCCGAAAGCGCGGGTCGCGCGCACGATGTCGCGCTCGCTCGCGAGCGCCGCGAGCTCGGCCCCCGTGTCGGGCGCCCCGAGATCCTCGGCCTCGCAGAGCATGCGCGCGAGACGCGGCGCGACCGGCAGCGCGAGCATGCGCCGACCGAGCGGCGTCGGCGCGGCCGCGGCGTCGGCGACCGCCCCGAGCGCGGTGAGAAGCCGCCGAGCCCGTTCGAGCGCGCCCGGCGGCGGGGGGTCGAGCCACGCGAGCGTGGCCGCGTCGCGGAGACTCCACGCGGCGAGCTCGAGCACCGTGCGGGCGAGATCGACGCGGCGGATCTCGGGCACCTCGTGCTCGCGCCGGCCGACCTCGTCGGCCCGCGACCACAGCCGGATGCATCGTCCCGGACCGAGCCGTCCCGCGCGGCCCGCGCGCTGCGTCGCCGCCGCACGGCTGATCGTGCCGAGGCGCAACCGATCGAGCCCGGTCCGCGGCTCGAAGGAGGCGAGGCGCGCGAGTCCCGAGTCGACGACCGTCGTCACGCCCTCGACGGTGAGCGCCGTCTCCGCGACGTTCGTCGCCAGGACGACCCGGCGCCGCGATCCGGCGTGGAGCGCGCGCACCTGCTCGTCGAGCGGCTGATCCCCGTGCAGCGCGACGACGTCGATCGCGGACGCGGCCATGACCGGCGCCAACGCGCGCGCCACGCGGCGGATCTCGCCCGCACCGGGCAGGAAGACGAGCACGTCGCCCGGATGCGCGAGCGCGCTCCGCACCGCGGCCACGACCCGCTCGTCGAGACGGCGACCGCGGCCGGCCTCGTCGTACGAGACCGCGACCGGATGGGCGCGCCCTTCGGAGGTCACGACGGCGGCCGTGCCGAGGTAGGCGGCCAGCGCCGCGGTGTCGAGCGTCGCCGACATCACGACGAGACGGAGATCCGGCCGCACCGTGTCCTGCAGCTCACGGACGACCGCGAGCGCGACGTCGCTCTGCAAATGGCGCTCGTGGAACTCGTCGAGCACGACGATGCCGACGTCCTCGAGGAACGGGTCGCGGTCGAGGTCGCGACCGAAGACGCCCTCGGTGAGAAACCAGAGCCGGGTCGCGCGGCCGCCCCGGCGGGCGAAGCGCACGCGATAGCCGACCTCGTCGCCGACCGCCCTGCCCCGCGCGGCCGCGACGAACTCCGCCGCCGCGCGGGCGGCGACACGACGGGGCTCGACGACGACGACGGTGCGCCCGCCCGCGAGGCCCGCGTCGAGCAGCGCCGCCGGCACGCGCGTCGTCTTGCCCGCGCCGGGCGCGGCGCGCAGCACGACGCGGTTCGTTCGCGCGAGCGCCGCCGTGACCTCGGGCAGCACGTCGTCGATCGGCAACGCGGGGGCTCGCGTCGTCGCTTCGGGCGGCATCCGCGGACTATGGATGCCGCCCTCCGCGCCGACAAGCGCGCCTCTGACACAGCAGCACTAGTGTCCCGTTCCCGAAGTTCGTTGCATAAGGCTGGGAGGGATTTTGGGCCCTGCCAAGGCGCGACGACGCAGGAATAGTCTGGACTATTTCAAGGAGGAGCAACGCAGGCAGGGGTCAAAAGACCCCCAGAATTCTGCGGCGAACTTCGGGAACGTGACACTAGGGAACCTATGGCGGATAGCGGGGGATGGCGGTCGGCCCACGGCCGCGCCTGCTCGAGCTGCGCCGCGACCCGCAGCAGCACGTCCTCGCGGCCGTACGCTGCCACGAGCTGCACGCCGACCGGCAAGCCGTTCGGGTTCCACGACAGCGGCAGCGAGATCGCGGGCTGCCCCGTCATGTTGAACGGTCCGGTGAACGCGCAGAGCGCCTGGGCGCGGAGACCGGCCATCATGGGATCGATGCCGTGAAAGCCCCCGAGGGTCCACGGCGGCTCGGGGAGCGTGGGCGTCAGCAACACATCGAAGCCCCCGGCCCACCAGTCGGCAACGCGACGCGTGTAGCCGAAGAGCCAGTCGACGGTGCCGAGGTACTGGCGGGCGCTCACCACGCTTCCCATCTCGGCGAGCGCCCAGTTGAAGGGCTCGACGTCCTCGGGGCCGAGCGTCCGGCCGAGGAGCGCCCCGACGGCGTCGAGGATGCGCACGGTCGACGTGGCGAACATGATGCCGAAGTGCTGAAAGGCCTCCATCTCGTCGAGGGCGGCCGGATGCGATGCTTCGATCCGGTGGCCGAGCTCCGCGAGCAGCGTCGCCGCCTCTTCGGTCGCCGCGACGCAATCGGGGTCGACCACCGTTACCGAGGCCGGGGCCTGCATCATGACCCCGATGCGTAGCGACCCGGGATCCGCACCGACCTCCTCGCGATACGGCCGCTGCGGTGTCGGCGCCGCGTACGGGTCGCCCGGCATGAGTCCCTCGATCACGTCGAGGAACGCGGCCGTATCGCGCACGGTCCGGCTCACGCATCCCTCGACCGCGAGACCGCCGACGCCGTCGCCGAGGTCGGGGCCGAACGAGCTCCGGCCGCGCGACGGCTTGAGGCCGACCACGCCGCACGCGCTCGCCGGAATGCGGATCGATCCACCACCGTCGTTGGCGTGCGCGACGGCGACGACCCCGGCTGCGACGGCCGCCGCGGAGCCGCCGCTCGAACCGCCCGGCGAGCGCGTCGGGTCCCACGGATTGTGGGTCGGCCCGTACGTCAACGGCTCGGTCGACGGGATCGTGCCGAGCTCGGGCGCATTGGTGCGTCCGAGGAAGAGGAAGCCCGCCTGGCGGAGCTTGGTGACCAGATAGGTGTCGTGCGGCGCCACGAAGCCCGCCTCACGGAGCACGCGCATCCCCATGTGGTAGGGGTCGCCCGCGCTGTATCCGAAGATGTCCTTCAGCAGGATGGGCACGCCCTGAAACGCGCCGGCGGGCAGGCTCGGGTCACGCGCCGCCGCCCGCGCCTTCTCGTAGAGCGGCGTGATGATGGCGTTGAGCTCGGGATTCACGCGCTCTGCACGCGCGATCGCCGCCTCCACGAGCTCGCCCGGGGTGACCTCGCCCTTGCGGACGAGCTCGGCTTGCGTGACGGCATCGCGCCACTGGAACGCATCGCTCATCGGGACACCTTCTTTCGTTTGCGGGCCGTCGTGGCGGGCTTGCGGCGCCGCCGCGGGCGCACCACGATCGTACCGCGGCACCGCGGCGTGCCGCACCGACAGGCGTAGCGGCGCCGCCAATCACGGGGCAAGGGTGACGGCGCTTCCATGTTGTAGTCGTACGTGAGCTCGGCCCCGGTGGGAATGTCGCGGATGCTCGTGATGAAGATGCGTCCTCCGATCTCGTCGGCCTCGCAGTTGGGGTCGCAGGAGTGATTGACGTAGCGGGCGGCGCGGCCGCCGACGCCGCCGTCGATGACGACCTTGCGGTCGACCGTGAAGAGCAGCACGAACGCGTCCGGCTCCTTCGCCGCGTAGTAGCGCTCGCCCGCCTCCTCGTGCGAGATGCGCTCGCCGAGGTACTCGAGCAGGAGCGTGCCCTTCGGGACGACGCGGGTCGTGAACACACCGCGCCCCGCGAGCGACGAGCGGCCAATCTTCAGATATCGGGGCTGACGCAGCGGACCGTCAGGAATCTTCATGCTCAGCGGATGTCGTCGAAATCGCGGTCGAGCACCGTCTTCCTCCCCATCGCACGGGCCTGCTCGATCGCCCGATCGCAGAGCGCGCGCACGCGATCGGAGAGCACGTCCGTCACCGCCTCGGCGCAGTTCATCCCGGAGCGCGCGCGGATGTACGCCTTCAGCTTCGAAACCACGATCAGCACGTCGTGGGGCACCGGGGTGTCGGTCGGCGGCGGCGGCGCGGCGGCCGCCGGGCGGGGTCGCGGCGCGGCCGGCGGCGCGGCCGCCCGCTCGGCCTCCGCACGTCGGCGCGCCGCCCATTCCGCGGCGGTCGGCGCGCGCTGCTCCTCCGCCCAGGCGTCGCGGTGTCGGAGAACCGGCACGTGCGCGTCCCAACACGCGACCGAGCAGAATGCGAAGTCGGTGCCCTTGCGGTTGCACGTCGAGACGTTGCAGCTGAAGTAGCCGCTCCCGAACGCGATCGGCTTCTTGCAGGTGTTGCATCGCTTCCACGCAGAAGCGTCGTCGCTGGTCACGCCGTCGTCTCCTCTTCCGTCACGTCGAATAATCGGAGTTGAACTTCACGTAGGCAGGCGTGAGATCGCTCACGGTCAGCGTGGCCGTGCCGCGCCCACCCGTCGCGAGATCGACGACGATTGCGACCGCGTCGCCTCGCATCGTCGCCGCCGCCCGCTTCATCACCGCCGGCGACGCCAGCACGCCGCGCGCGAGCAGCGCGACGCCGCCGATCGTCACGCTCAGGCGCTCGGCGTCGAGCGGCACGCCGGCGTAGCCGGCGGCGCACGCGATGCGTCCCCAGTTCGGGTCGCCGCCGAAGAGCGCGGTCTTCACGAGCTGCGACTCGCCGATGCTCCGCGCCGCCCGGCGCGCGTCGGCCGCCGTGCGTGCCCCGACCACGGTGATGCGTCCCCGCTTCGTCGCCCCCTCGCCGTCGGCCACCACCATGTCGGCGAGCGCTTCGAGCATCCCCGTCAGCGCGCCTTGGAAGCGACGGCCGTCGGCGCTCGCCGCCGCGAACGGCGCATTGCCCGCCACGCCGTTCGCGAGCATCAGCACCGTGTCGTTGGTGCTGCAGTCGCCGTCGACACTGATCGCGTTGAAGGACGTCGCGACCGCGGTCCGCACGAACCTGCGGAGCGCCGGCGCGCCGACGGCGGCATCGGTGACGACGGTGACGAGGAGGGTCGCCATGTCGGGCGCGATCATGCCCGCGCCCTTCGCCATGGCGGCGATCGTCACCGTGCGGCCGCCGACGCGGACCCGTCGAGCGGCGACCTTCGGAAATGCATCGGTCGTCATGATGGCGCGGGCCGCGCGCCAGAAACCGCCGTCGTCGAGCGTCGCGAGCGCAGCGGCAATGCCCCGCCGCACGGGGGCCGCCGGCAGCACGACGCCGATCTTTCCGGTCGAGCACGGCAGCACCGCGTGCTCGTCGATGCCGAGCCCCGCGGCGACCTGCGCGCACGCGGCGCGCGCGATCCTCATGCCGGCCGTCCCGGTGCAGGCGTTCGCGTTGCCGCTGTTGATCACCACCGCTTGCGCGCGCCCGCGCGCCAGACGCGGCACGACGAGCTGCACCGGCGCGGCCTTGACGCGATTGCGCGTGACGACCCCCGCCGCCACCGCCGGCACGTCGGACACGATCAACGCGAGATCCGGTTTCCCCGACGCCTTGATCCCGCACGCCACCCCCGTGAACAGAAACCCCGGCACCGCGATCGGCGCCTCGCGAACGGTCAGCTTCATGCGATCAAGCAGCCCCGGACGCGAAGCGGCCGAGCGCACGGGGCCGACATCGAAAGGAGGCGTCCGAATTCATTTCGGACGCCGACGGCCATCGGAGCATCGGACGCGAAGCGGCCGAGCGCACGGGGCCGACATCGAAGGAGGCGTCCGAATGCATTTCGGACGCCGACGGCCATCGGAGCATCGGACGCGAAGCGGCCGAGCGCGGGCCGAAAATCGAACAGACGGTGCCGATCAGTGCGCCGCGCCACAGCACTTTTTGTATTTCTTGCCCGAGCCGCACACGCAGGGATCGTTGCGTCCCACCTTCGGCGCGTCGCGCTTGATGATCTCGGGCTGTGCCGCCGCCGGCTCGCTGCCGTGGGTCATCGCCAGCTTCACTTGACGCTGCTGCCTCTGCTCCAGGCGCTCGACGTCCTCCTCGCGCGCCAGCTGGACCGTGAAGAGCTTCTCGACGACGTCGGCATCGAGACGGTTCATGAGGTCCTGGAACATCTCGAATCCTTCCTTCTGGTACTCCTGCAGGGATTCACCTGCCCGTAGCCGCGCAGACCGATGCCCTCCTTGAGATGATCCATCGCGAGGAGATGGTCCTTCCAAAGCGTGTCGATCGCCTGCAGCATGATGACCTTCTCGAGGTGGCGGAGCACCGGCGCGGTGAAGGCGTGCTCCTTTTCCTCGTAGAGGGCGCGCACGCGGTCGACGACGAGCTGCTGTACGTCCTCGGTCTTGAGGTGCTCCTGCTCGGCGTCGGAGAGGTTCAGGCGCAGGCTGAACTGACGGAAGAGCACGTCGTCGAGCGCCTTCCAGTCCCAATCCTCGGGTGAATCGTCCTTCGAGAGCTGGGTCGCGACCAAGCCGTCGGCGAGCTCCTCCGACATCTCGAGCACGTCCTCTTTCAAGCTCTCGGCCGACAGCACCTCGCGCCGGCGCGCGTAGATCACCTCGCGCTGCATGTTCATGACGTCGTCGTACTCGAGGAGGTGCTTGCGGATGTCGAAGTTGTGGGCCTCGACCTTCTCCTGGGCGTTCGCGATCGCGCGCGTGATCCAGCGGTGCTCGATCGGCTCGCCCTCCTCCATGCCGAGGCGCTCCATGATCTTCTGCATGCGCTCGGCGCCGAAGATGCGGAGCAGGTCGTCCTCGAGCGAGAGGAAGAACCGCGAGCTGCCGGGATCGCCCTGGCGACCGGAGCGGCCGCGCAGCTGGTTGTCGATGCGCCGGCTCTCGTGGCGCTCGGTGCCGAGGATGTGCAGGCCGCCCGCGGCGAGCACCTGCTCGCGCTCCGCCGCGCACCTGCGCGTGGTATTTCTCGAGCGCCGCCTGATACGTCGGATCCTCGGGATCGCGCGTGCCGGTCTCGTTCGCCGCCATGAATTCCGCGTTGCCGCCGAGCACGATGTCGGTGCCGCGGCCGGCCATGTTGGTGGAGATCGTGACGGCGCCGAGCCGGCCGGCCTGCGCCACGAACTCGGCTTCGCGCTCGTGCTGCTTGGCGTTCAGCACGTGGTGCTTGATGCCTTCCTTCTTGAGGAGCGCCGCCACGTGCTCGGACTTCTCGATCGAGATCGTGCCGACCAAGATCGGCTGGCCGCGCTCGTGACGCTCGCGGATGTCCTCGACTACGGCATTGAACTTCTCGCGCTCGGTCTTGTAGACGACGTCGGCGTTGTCCTTGCGGATCATCGGCCGGTGCGTCGGCACGACGAGCACCTCGAGTCCGTAGATCTGCTGGAACTCGGTCGCCTCGGTGTCGGCGGTGCCGGTCATGCCTGCGAGCTTGTCGTACATCCGGAAGTAGTTCTGGAACGTGACCGTCGCGAGCGTCTGGTTCTCACGCTCGATCTTGACGCCCTCCTTCGCCTCGACCGCCTGGTGGAGCCCGTCGCTCCAGCGCCGGCCCGGCATGAGGCGACCGGTGAACTCGTCGACGATCAGCACCTCGCCGTCCTTCACCACGTAGTCGACGTCGCGCTTGTAGATGGCATGGGCGCGCAGCGCCTGGTTCACGTGGTGGAGCGTATCGATTTCGCCCGGATCGTAGAGATTGGCGATGCCGAGAACCTTCTCGATCTTGGCGATGCCGTCCTCGGTGAGGATGGCGTTCCGCGTCTTCTCGTCGACGGTGAAATCGGCCTCCTTCTGGAGCCGTGGGATCACCCGGTCGATGACGTAGTACTTCTCGGTCGAGTCCTCGGCGGGACCGGAGATGATCAGCGGCGTCCGGGCCTCGTCGATCAGAATCGAGTCGACCTCGTCGACGATCGCGTAGTTGAAGAGCTTCCAGGACTGCTTGCCCTGCGCGTCGGTGACTTCCTTCGGATACGTGCGCTGCACGTAGTCCTCGAGCGCGAACTTCATGTTGTCGCGCAGGTAGTCGAAGCCGAACTCGTTGTTCTGCCCGTAGGTGACGTCCGCGTTGTAGCGCCTCCTGGCGCTCGCGGTCGTTCAAGCCGTGCAGGATCACGCCGACCGAGAGGCCGAGGAACCTGTAGAGGCGGCCCATCCACTCGGCGTCGCGGCGGGCGAGGTAGTCGTTGACGGTGACGACGTGGACGCCCCTGCCTTCGAGCGCGTTGAGGTACACCGGCAGCGTCGCGACCAGCGTCTTGCCCTCGCCGGTCTTCATCTCGGCGATCTTGCCCCGGTGGAGCACGATGCCGCCGATCATCTGGACGTCGAAATGGCGCATGCCGAGGACGCGTCCGCGACGCCTCGCGAACGACGGCGAAGGCCTCGGGGAGGAGGTCGTCGAGCTCCTGGCCGTTGTCGAGCCGCTCGCGGAACTCGACGGTCTTGTGGCGGAGCTGCTCGTCGGTGAGCGCGGCAAGCGAGGGGCCGAACTCGTTGATCTCGGCGACCAACGGCTGCATGCGCTTGATCTCGCGCTCGTTCCGGGTCCCGACGATCTTCCGGACGAAGCTCTTCAGCATGAATGGACAGTCATAACCCAGTCCTCGAGGTGCCGCAAAGCGGGGGCCCGCACGGACGGCCTCCGTGCGGGCTCGAGGCCGGCGACGGCACGCGAACCGGTGTGCCGGCGCCGCGGCGCCGGGCCCGCCGATCAGGGGCGCGGATCGAGGCGGATCGGGACGGGAGCGCGCCGCACGAGCGCACCGTACCAGAAGTCGACGAGGCCGTACTTGGCAGCGAAGGCCTGGTCGATCGCGAGGCGCGTCGGCGACGTCGGGTCGGGATGCGCGCGCCGCGGCGAGGTCTCGCCGCGGCGGACGAGCTCGACCTCCGGCGGCGCGAGCAGGCGACGGTACCAATGGCGCTTCGGATCGGCGACACGCACCCACACCGCGCCGTCGTGATCGACGATCCACATCTTGGTCTCGTGCACGACGCCGGCGTCGTCTCGCGTGCGGAGCACCACAACCCCCGTCTGCTCGCCGGCGAGCGCGAGCCCGCGATCCACCCGTACGCCCGCGCTCAAGGAGCGAGCGCGCCGATCTGCTCGACGACCGCGAGCGTGTCGTCGAGCGTCGCGGTCGGGCGATAGAAGATCAAGCGGTGCACGCCGAGGTCGGCGTACCTCCGCACCGTTTCCGCGTTCAGCGACGCGGCGGGCGTCACGCTGACCTCGAGCGGCCCGAGATGCGCGGGCCGTCCATGGAGACGCTCGGCGTCGCGCAGTCCCGCCAGACACGTCGCCGTCGCCTCGGGATCGAGCCCGAACCCGTACCACCCGTGGCCATGCCGCACGGCGCGTCGCAACGCCTCGGGCGCGTGCCCGCCCATCACGATCGGCGGATGGGGCTTCTGCACGGGCCGGGAAACGCCTGGATGCCCGCGAAGCGAACGAAGCGGCCCTGGTAGGCCGGCTTCGCTTGCGTCCACAGTGCCAAGATCGCGTCCAGGAAATCGATGGTGCGCGCGCTCTTCGCTTCGAACGGCGCGCCGATCGCGTCGAACTCCGGCTTCAGATACCCCGCGCCGATGCCGAAGAGCAGCCGGCCCTTCGAGACGACGTCGACGCTGGCGAGCTCCTTCGCGAGCACGACCGGGTTCCGCTGCGGCAAGATGATGATGCCGGTGCCGAGCAGGATGCGCTTGGTCGTGGCGGCGACCCAGGTGAGCGCGACCGCCGGATCGAGGAAGGGCATCTCGGGCGGCGCCGGCGACGGCGGCACGTGCGGGTCGGGGAGCACGACGTGCTCTCCGGTCCAGAGCGACTCGAGGCCGGCGGCCTCCGCGGCCACTGCCACCCGTACGGCGACGTCGGGATCGGCGCACGGTCCGAAGTTGATGCCGAAGTAGGCGAGCTTCATGCGCGCGACCGTACGCGGCGCGCGCGGGCGGAGCAACGGCCGGGCGTCGAGGCTCGCCCGCGAGACGAGAGGCGTCGCCCAGATCCGCCGCGCCGGGCTCAGCCGAGCAGCTGGCCGTCGTCGATGGTGACGAGCGAGCCCGTGACGAACTCGGCGTGCCGCGAGCAGAGCAGCAAGAGCGGCGCGTCGAGGCTCGCCGCGGTACCGAGCCGCCGGCGCGGGAAGCCGGCGATCTGCTTCTGCCCGCCCGCGCTCGCGAACCAGGTGTCGTTCAGCTCCGTCTTCACGTAGCCCGGACAGAGCGCGTTCACGGCAATGCCGTGGCGCGCCCACTCGCGCGCGAGTCCCTGCGTCATCATCGCGACCGCGGCCTTCGACGCGCAGTATGCGACGAGGCCGGGAAGCGGTTTGTGCGCTCCGATCGACGCGATGTTCACGATGCGGCCCGCGGTGCCGCGCTCGATCATGCGCGACCCGACGAGCTGGCTCATGAAGAACGGTCCCTTCACGTTCGTGTCCATGATCGCGTCCCACGCCTCCTCGGGGAGCTCGCGCGCGCTCGCCTGGACGCTGATGCCGGCGTTGTTGACGAGGATCGTGACCGGACCCGCCGCCCGCTCCGCCGCGTCGACGCAGCGCCGCATCGAGGCGAGGCTCGTCACGTCGAGCGCGACCGCGTGGGCGACGCCGCCCGCGGCGCACAGGCGCTGCGCGAGCGCCTCGAGACGTGCGACGCGGCGTCCGGTCACGACGACCGTCGCGCCGGCGGCGCTCAAGACGTCCGTGAAGTGCAGCCCCAAGCCGCTGGTCGCGCCGGTCACGAGCGCGACCTCACCGGTCAGATCGAAGACGACGGGAGAAGGCATGCGCGACCCTAACTAGCGACCCTTCCATTGCGGCGCGCGCTTCTGGACGAACGCCTGCAGACCCTCGTTGAAGTCCTCGGTGCCGAACATCTTGGCCATACCCTCGGCGGACATGCGCCAGCCGACGTCGTCGGGCTGATCGGTCGACTCGAGCAGCACGCGCCGGCTTTCGCGGACGGCGAGTGGCGCGTTCTCGGAAATCTGCGCCGCCAGCTTCCGCGCCGCATCGAGCGCCTGCCCTTCTTCGCAGAGCACGTTCACGAGGCCGAAGTGATGGGCGCGCTCGGCGGGAAAATCGAGGCGTCCGGTGAGCACGAGCTCCATCGCGACGTTCCGCGGGAGCTTGCGCGGCAGCCGGAACAGCGCGCCGGCCGCCGCGATGAGATTGCGCTTCACCTCGGGCACGCCGAAGACGGCGGTCTTCGACGCGACCACCAGATCGCACGCGAGCACGATCTCGGTACCGCCGGCGAGCGCGGGACCGTCGACGGCGGCGATGATGGGCTTGGTCCGCGCGCGCTTCACGAAGCCCGCGAAGCCGCCGCGCTCGGTCATCATGCCGCCCGGGTCGACGCTCATCTGCTTGAGATCGGCGCCGGCGCAGAAAATGTAGCCCTTACCGGTCTTGGCGCCCGTGAGGATGCCGACCCACACCTCGTCGTCGGCCTCGAGCGTGTCGACCGCCTCCTCGAGCCCGCGTGCGACGTCGGTGTTGACGGCGTTGCGTGCATCGGGACGGTTGATGGTGACGACGGCGACGTTGCCCTCTTTGCGGTATTCGATCATGGGGCGGCAACGTAGGTGGTCGGCGGCCTTTCGTCCAGAGACCCGAGCATCGGCGACCCGCAGCTACCAGCGACGGGTTTCGCCGACGTCCATCGTCCAGACGTTCTCCGGCGCGAGGCCGGCGGCGGAGGCGGCGGCATGGAAGCGGCGCGGGGGCTCGTCGAGCGCGGCGTGGTGCTGGCGCGCGGAAACGAGGTCACGCCCGAAGACCTCTTGCTGACCGAGTCGACCGGCGTCGTCCGGCCGGCGAGCGCCGACGGGACCCTGCAAAACGCGCTCGACGTCGCCACCGCCGACCGCATCCGCACCGCCCTCGAGGCGCCGCACGGGCAGCGCGCCGAAGCGGCGCGCGCGCTCGGCGTCGATCGCACCACGCTCTACCGCTTGATGAAGCGGCTGGGCATCCCGGGCTGACGCATCCTCAAAAGGACGCGACGCGGAGCGACCACACGCCCGGACGCGTGGCGCAACGCGCGCCCAGGACCGGCGCCGCCGCCGCGAGCGCGGCGAGCGCGCCGTTCGGCGGCCGCACGAGCACGACGCCGCTGCCGTTCAAGCGCGAGCGCTGGTGCTCGAGCGGCGTCGTGACGAGCTCCGCCACGGTCGCGGACACGCCGGCGGCCTTGAAGCGCGCGATCATCGCGTTCGGTCGCGTCAGGCTCTTGAGCGGATACCAGAGCAGGAGCGTGGCCTCGCGCGAGCGCGCGGCCACGGCGATCAGCGCGTCGGGCACCGCGATCCAGTCCGGCTTCTGGGTGAACGGCGGGTCGACCAGCGCCACCACCACGGCGCCGCCGGCCTCCGCATCCACGACCGCCGGCGACAAGGCCGCGAGACCGTCCGCGCACGTCACCGCGAGGCGCGGCCGCGGTGCGAGCGCGGCCGCGAGCCGCTCGCATGCCACCGGATCGCGCTCCCAGAGCGCGAGCGTCGCGTCGGCAGGAAGGGCCGCGGCGGCGAGCAGCGGCGATCCGGGGTAGCGCTCGGGCCGGGCCGTAGCACCGCCGAGCGCGCGCGCGAGTCGCACGTACCGAGCGACGGCGTCCTGCGGCTCACCCTCCCCGTCGTCGCTCCAGAGCCTGCCGATGCCTTCGGTCCATTCGCCCGTCGGCCCGAGCACATATCCGCCCTCCCCGGCATGCGACTCGACGTAGGTGATCCGTCGACCGCCGGCCGCCGCGCGCTGCAGCACCGCGAGCAGCACGCAATGCTTCCACACGTCGCCGACGTTGCCGGCGTGAAAGCGATGGCTGTAGTCGGAAGACGCTTCGGCGCGATAGCGCGAGGGAGGACCGGCCACGCGCCGCATGCTACGTTGCTTCGCCCGTCGGGTCATGCGCCCCGGTTCCTTTCCGCGGACGCCTGCTGCTAGACCTGATCCTCCATGCCCACCGCCGTTCCCCCGCCGATCGTCGCCGAGGAGCTCGAGTTGCTCGACCGCGTGGTGCAGTCGCTCGACGCCCCCGGCAGCGCCGCCGCGGCGAGTCCATCCGAACGCGCGCTGGTGCAGGAGCTCGAGCGCCTGAAGGAGACGCTCCGCGACGGCACCAAGACGGAGGACCAACCGGCGCTCCTCGAGCAGTGGCATCGTCACGCGGCGCTTCTCGAGCAGCTCCGGACGTCGCGCGCCCAGCCGCGCGTGAGCCCCGACTCGCCCTACTTCGGCCATCTGCGGCTCCGTGAAGAGAGCGGCGAGCAAGACATCCTCCTCGGCAAGGGCACGCATCTCGGCGGCGGCATTGCAATCGTCGACTGGCGACACGCCCCGGTGTCGCGGCTCTTCTACCGCTATCGCCAAGGCGACGTCTTCGACGAGGAGATCGCCGGACGCGAGCGCAGCGGCGAGGTGCTGGTGCGTCGCACGGTCACGATTCGCGACCGTCGCCTGCAGCGCGTCGACGCGCCCGAAGGGATCTTCCATCGCGACGACGGCACGCCCGCCGGCTGGCACCGCATCGCCCCCGAGACCGCGCGCCTCGCCGGCGGCGAAGGCGCCGCGCTCCGCGCGCACGGCATCGGCGAGGGCACGACGCGTCGGCTCGGCGATCCGCGCGAGGGCGCAACGCGCGCCGACAAGCACCTGCCCGACATCGCGGGCCTGATCGATCCCGAGCAATTCGCCCTCATTACGCGGCCGACCTCCGGCTTCGTCGTCATCCGCGGCGCCGCCGGGTCGGGCAAGACGACGGTCGCCCTCCACCGCATCGCGTATCTCGCCTACGACGACCCCCGCATCGACTCGGAGCGGACGCTCGTCATCGTCTTCTCGCCGGCCCTCCGCGACTACGTGAGTCACGTGTTGCCGGCGCTCGGCGTGCACCAGGTGCAGGTGCGGACCTTCCACGAATGGGCGCGCGAGATCCGGCGCCGCGTGCTGCCGATGCTGCCGCCGGACCGGCGCGAGGACACGCCCGCGGTGGTACAGCGCTTGAAATTGCACCCCGCCATGCTGACCGCCCTCGCCGCCCACATCGCCGAGACGCCGGGACCGCCGACGGCCGCCCAAGTCGTCGACGACTGGACGAGCGTGCTCACGCACGCGCCGCGCCTGCAGGCGACGCTCGCCGAGGTCGCGCCGGACGCCTTCGGCAGCGACGAGCTCACACGGGCAATCGACTGGAGCCGGCGCGAGCACGAGCGCGTCCTGGCGTATCTCGGCGGCGAGCGCGGCACCGACGCCGAGCTCGATCCCGAAGACGACGCATTGCTCTTGCGCGCGTGGCAGCTCCGCGTCGGCCCGCTGCCGTCGAAGACCGGGCCGCTCTTGCGCTACCGGCACGTCGCCGTGGACGAGGTCCAGGACTTCTCGCCGCTCGAGATCCAGATCCTCCTCGGCTGTCTCGACCAGCGGCAGAGCATCACGCTCGCCGGCGACACCCAGCAGCACTTGCTCGAGAACACCGGCTTCACCTCGTGGACGACGTTCTTCTCCCAGCTCGGGCTCCGCGGCGCCGAGGTCAGCACGTTGGAGGTGAGCTATCGCTGCTCGCGCCAGGTGGCCTCGTTCGCGGCGGGCGTGCTCGGACCGCTCCGCGAGGACGACACGCCGCTGCGCACGGTGCGCGAGGGGCCGACGGTCGAGCTCTTTCGCTTCGCCGACCACGGTGCATGCGTCGCATTTCTCGCCGAGGCGCTGCAGGAGCTCGCCAAGCGCGAGCGCCTCGCCTCGGTCGCGGTCCTGACGCCCTCGCGCGAGCTCAGCACGCTCTACGCGAAAGGCCTCGTCGACAGCGAGGTGCCGCGCGCCCGGCAGGTGCTGCGACAGGACTTCACCTTCGCGCCCGGCGTCGAGGTGACCGAGATCGAGCAGGTCAAAGGGCTCGAGTTCGACTACGTGATCGTCGTCGAGGTGAGCAGCACGCATTTTCCGGACCGGCCCGCGGCACGCCGCCTGCTCCACGTGGGCGCGACGCGCGCGGTGCATCAGCTCTGGCTGACGTCGGTCGCGACACCCTCGCCGCTCGCGCGCACGGCGCTCGCGGAGGCGTCGTGAAGCAGACGCTCGTCCTCGCCGTCGGGATGATCGTCGCCGCGCTGATCGTCGCGACCGCCGTGGTGTCGCTGAACGCGCACGTCCGCGCGCTCGGCGACGACGTCGCGGCCCTCACGCGCCAGGTGACGGCGATCGGCGAGGACGTCCGGTCGCTCGCCGACGACGTGGCTACCATTGCCGACTCGATGACGCAGGAGGACGACGAGGGGACGGACGACGACACGAGTCCGTCGAACGTCGCGGTCCGCCGCCCTCCGACGCGCGACGGCGCCCGCGGGCGTGGTCAGCGCTCGATGCGCACCGCGGAATCGACGGCGCTGCCGAGAAAGCGGCTGCCGATCCGGATGAAGCGGTCCGGCACGTCGGTCACGAAGAACGACGTCGAGCCCTGACCGGGCGGCGCCTCCAGGCCGCGGACCGCCAGCAAGGCCGCGACCTCGCGCGCGGTCTGCGTCGCGGAGTCGACGAGCTGCACCCCGGGGCCGAGGTAGCGCCCGATCGTCCCCGCCAGCAGCGGATAGTGCGTGCAGCCGAGCACGAGCGTGTCGATTCGGCTCTGTCGGAGACTCGCGAGGTACATCGCCGCGGCCTGCTCGGCGATCGCGTTGTCGACCCACCCTTCCTCCGCGAGCGCGACGAAGAGCGGGCAGGCGCGCGTGTAGATCTCGAGGCCGGCGTCGAGCGCGCGCAGCGCGCGCGTGTAGCTGCCGCTCGCGATCGTGGCCTCGGTACCGATGACGCCGATCTTGCGGTTGCGGGTGGCCGCGACGGCGGCGCGTGCGCCCGGCTCGATCACGCCGACCACCGGCACCTCGGTCGACGCGCGCAGCGTCTCGAGCGCCACCGCCGACATGGTGTTGCACGCGACGACGAGGAGCTTGACGCCCTTGTCGAGCAGAAACTGCGCGTTCTCGAGCGTGTAGCGCGAGACGACCTCCGCCGACTTGGTGCCGTACGGCCAACGCGCCGTGTCGCCGAGATAGACGAGATGCTCGCGCGGCAGCGACTCGGCCATGCGCTGCACGACCGTCAGGCCGCCGATGCCGGAGTCGAAGATACCGATACCGGGCGCGCGTGTCGTCATCACCGGGTCGCCAGCCGGGCGCCGAGCGCCTGCGCTCCGAGGGGCGGCGCGCCGAACACGCGCTGCCACACTTCCGGCGTCTCCATGCAGAGGTAGAGCGGCACGCCCGGAGCGGCGTCCTCCACGTAGGCGCGGACGCGCCGGTACATGTCGACGCGGAGCGGTTGGAAGTCGCGCCATTTCCCGTCGGCGCTCCGCACCTGCTCCCCGGCGAGCAGCGGCGAGCCCGGAAAGCGCGCGCGGATCCGCGTCCGCAATCCGGACGAAAAACGCAACGCCCCCATGCTCACCCATGCGAGGCGCGCGAGCGGCACCGCGTCGGCGACGGCGGCCACGAGGTCGCGATAGCCTTCCTCCCACCCGGGATGCTCGATCATCGGGATCGAAATGGATTCCGACCTTGTACCCCGCCGCCACGACCCGGCGTGCCGCCGCGAGCCGCGCGGCGATGGGCGCGGTGTCGCGCTCCGCGAGCGCGACCGCCGCCGGCGGCGCCAAGGACCACGACACGACGACGCGCTCCTTCGGATCGAGCGCGACCAGGCCATCGACCGCCACCGTCTTCGTCTTGAGCTCGAGGAGCGCGTTCGGCCGCGCGGCGAAGAACGGCACGAGATCGGCAGTGAGGCCGGTCACCGGATCGAGCGCCAAGCTGTCGGCGAGCTCGCCGGTCCCGATGCGAAAACGACGCTCGGCGTGCGTGTCGAGGATCGACGCGAGCTCCGCGAGCGCGGCCTCGGGGTTCACGTAGGCGGTGAGCGGCAGGTTGTCGGCGAGGTACTCCTGCAGGAAGCAGTAGCCGCAATCCATCGGACAGTTGGCCGCGAGATTCATCACGAGATAGTTGCAGCACGCGAGCCCGCGCGTCCCCGCCGGGCAGTAACCGAGAAAGCTGCCGCGGTGCGGGGCCAAGACGAGCCGTCGCTTCGCGGCCGTGAAGTCGTCGCCCACGATGCGCTGGGCCTCGCGCCGGTCGGCGACGACCGTGAACGGCACCATCGGAAGGCGCGCGCGGCACCGCCGCGCCATCGGCGTCTCCTCGGCTCCGCGCTCGACCACGACGGCGTCCGGCGTGAACACGCGGGGTACGTACCACGCGGTCGGCGGAGCCGCCACGCCGCCGTGGCGCGCGATCATGCGTGCCGCGTCGCCGCCAACGGCGCGAGCGCCGCCGGCGGCCATACGCAACGTCGCACCGGCACCGCGCTGCCGTCGGGCGGGTGCCAGACGTCCCCGCCCGCGTCGGCCGCACCGAGTCGGGCGTAGAAGCGGCGCGCGCCGTCGTTCTGCTCCACCACCCAGAGATAGAGCCCCGTGTTCGGGTGCCGCGTCAGGCACCACGCCGCGACCGCCGCGAGCAGCGTCGCGCCGATGCCCGTACCCTGACGGTCGCGCCGCACGTGCAAGTTGTCGAGCTGCGTTCCGCAGCGGGCATCGTCGGCGCCGTACGCGCAGGCGAACCCGACGATCTCGTCGGCGTCCACGGCGACCGAGACGTGTTGATTCGCGGCCGGTGCCTCCAAGCGCTCGCGCCAGACGGCGCGCCGCTCTCCGAGCACGTCGCCGTCAAGGTACTCGTCGCGGAGCGCGCCGCGATAGGTCGCGCGCCAGCTCGCCGCATGCAATGCGGCGATCGCCTCGCCGTCGTCCGCGCGCCCCGCACGCACTACGAGCGGATTCATGGTGCGTCGCGCTCCGGCGCGCGCGCCGCGACCATGGTGGGGCCCGCCATGACGGTCACCCGACCAGCGCGAAGAGTCGTGCGAGCGCCCCGCTCTCCCGTGCCCGCGCGAGACCGTCGAGGCTCGTCGCCAGCTCCTCGAGCGTCGCGGCCCGGATCGCGAGCGTCACGACCCCACCCTCGAAGGCGGCGGGAGGCGCGATCGTCACGGCGTGCGGCAGATCGAGCGCACGCACGGCCGCCGCGAACGCATGCTCGCGCGCCGCGAGCCGCGGATAGCGGAGCCGGCGCAACGCCTCCTTCCAGCGTTTCCAACGGTCCGGAGCCGACCCCGACGACGCGAAGGCGGCGCGCAGCGCCGGCGCGTCGAGCACGGAGGCGGGGCGCACGCCATCGCGCGCCGCCACATCCTCGAGCCAGTCGAGGACGTCGCCGAGATGGTGCGGGCTCGGACGCAGCGCCGCGACGATCGCCGCCAGCACCCCGCGTTCGGCGTCGGTCCACGTCGCCGTGCGGGCGGCGAGAAGCTCCTCACGCGTCACGACATCCTCCCGCGCTCGCCAACGTCCGATAGCGCGCGGCCTCGGCGTCGCGACCACGGCGCGCCGCGCCCGTCGCCAAGACCGCGCACTTGGCGCGCAACACGGCGGCGACCGCCGCGCGCTCCCTCGGGCCGAGGGGCGTCGTTGCGAGCAGCTTCACCAGCGCCGCAACCCGGAACCGGTCGAGGCCCCACGTCGAGCGCGACAGCTGATCGGCGTGACCGCCGCGTTTGACGACGAGCGGAAGGTCGACGAGCCCGACCGGCTCGCGGAGCGCGATCCGCAACCACAGCTCGTAATCCTCGCACACCGGGAAGCTCGCATCGAACCCCCCGAGCGCCTCGTAGAGATCGCGGCGGATGACGACCGCGGACGGGCTCACCAAGCAGCGTTCGAGACAGCGCGGAAAGAGCGCCTCTTCCTTGCGATGCCAGGCACGCGGATTGCGATGCCGGCCGCGGTCGAGCCAGCGCTCGCCGGTCTGCGCGATCCGATGCGCCGGATGCTCGGCGAGCCACGCCATCTGCAGCGCGAGCTTCGTCGGCTCCCACCAGTCGTCGGAATCGAGAAAGGCGATCCACGCGCTGTCGATCGCCGCCGCCCCGGCATTGCGGGCGGCGGCGACGCCCGCCGCCGCCCGTCGCAGCACGCGCGAGCCGGCCGGAGCGTCGGCGAGCGCCCGCGCGGCGGCCTCGGCCGAGTCGTCCGCCGACCCGTCGTCGACGACCACGAGCGCATGATCGCGCCACGTCTGGGCGACGACCGAGCGCACCGCCTCCACCACCATCGCCGCGCGATCACGCACCGGAATCACCACCGCGACCGCGGGCACGCGCTTCACCGTCCCCGCCGCGTCGCCGCCGGCCGCGCACGCGTCCATTCCGCGATCGTCCGCCAGACCGCGGCGACGCCGTCTCCCGTGACGGCCGAGAACGGCACGACGGGAAGCGTGCTGGCGGCGAGCGCGCGCAGCGCCTTCGCCTGCTCGCCGCGATTCAGCTTGTCGATCTTGGTCGCGAGCACGAGCACCGGAACGCCGAGGGCGCCGAGGAAATCGAGCAGCTGGTGCTCCTCTTCCTCGAGCCCGCGCCGGACGTCGACGATCAGGACGACCCCGGCGAGCACTCCGCGCGCCCCGAGGTAGCTCTCGACGAGCGGGCGCCAGGCGGCGCGCGCCGTCTTGGACACTTTGGCGTAGCCGTAGCCGGGAAGGTCCACGAGCACGAGCCGGTCGTCGAGCGCGAAGAAGTTGAGTTGCTGGGTCCGGCCCGGCGTGGAGCTCGTGCGGGCGAGGCCGCGCCGACCGACCAGCCGGTTGATCGCCGACGACTTGCCGACGTTGGATCGACCGGCGAACGCGACCTCTGGAAGCGACGGAGCCGGGAATCGCCCCGGCTCCGTGGCTGCTCCAGCGAACGTTGCGTGTACGACTTTCACCGACGCCCCGGCGGCGCCGGTACGACGAGGAGGAGACGGGCTCCTACGACGCGCCGCCCTGCGCTTCGATGCCCTTCTTCATGCCGGCGATCAGGTTGTCGAAGGAGTCCTTGATCGCGGTCTTCTGCACGCTGACGGGTACCGGGATGTTGGTCTTGTCCTTCTGGATGGCCTTGTAGACCACGAGCGTCCCTTTGCCGTCGGGCGCGGGCTTGATCTCGTACGAGCCCGTGATGTCGACGAGCGAGCTCTCGAGCGTCTTCAGGTCGATCCTCTTTTGATCGGGATGGGCGGTGAGCTCCATCGTGAACGCGTTCACTTGTCCGAGCGCCGACACCCGGTAGTCGACGACCTTCGTGTCGCCCTCGCTCTTCACGAGCTTCGACTGCTGGTACTGCTCGGAGTATTTCTCGATGTCCTCCGGCTTTTGGAACGCCGCCCAGACCTTGTCGATCGGCGCGTCCACCTTCTTTTCCAGGCGGATCGTGAACGTGTCTTCCTTCTTCTCGAGGATTTCCCCCTCCTCGAGCTTCGGCGAACAGGCGACCACGAAAACGGCCAGCACTGTCGCGGCGATCAGCCATGTCTTCATCGTGAATCCTCCCTTTCGGGGCGTCCTACTTGCAGAAAGGAATTTCGCTGACAAGCAGAGGGCGGCGCGATCTCAGTACGCCGTACCGTCGGCGTCCCGCTTCTGGTTCGTCGTGCCGAGGTCTTCCTCGTCACGCGACCGGCGCTCCTCCCGCTCCTCCCTCGATGGGGTCGTGCCGCTGAAATAAATCGGGTCCTCGCCCTTCAACATGGAGGGCGTCACGACGTAGGTGCCACCCATCGATGGCACCCAAATGCCCTTCGCGATGTCCATGCGGAGTCCGGTCAGCAGGTACGCGAACCCGCCGGTGATGCCGCCGAGCGTCGCGTACACGAACTTCGTCGGCATGTAGAGCAGATTCGTGAAGACCGCCCCCACGCCGACGCCGAAGTCGGTCGCAAAGCGGTGATCGTCCTCCTCCGCCATGACCGGCCGCACCGCCACGAGCAACATCGCCGTCAACACCACCGCACCCACCACCATCCGTCCTCGTCCTCGTTGCATCATCGGATCCTCCTCCTCATTCTTCCGTCCGCACCACGCTGCCCTCGGGCAGCACCGTGAGCAAGTGCTCGAAGGCCCGCCCCACATAGGCGGCGTCCTTCGATTCCAACGTGACCTTCACCATGTAGTCCGGATGATTGATCTTCGGGTACGACCCGAGCAGCAGGTCGGGGAACGCTCGGAGCGTGTCGTTCAGGTGCTCGGCGATCGTCCCCTCGCCGACCCGCGTATAGACCACCTTCAAGCAATACGGATCGGCATTGAAGCGCGGCTTCAAGCTCTCGAGCTTGGAGCGAAAGATCTCCGGGATCCCGGGCAGGATGTAGATGTTCTCGACCTTGATGGTCGGGAAATTGATGCTCATGTCGGTCAGGAGCTCCGCGCCCTCGGGCACCTCGGCCATCTTCAGGCGGGCGGCGTTGATCTTGTCGCCGTAGAACGTACGCAGCTTGTCGGCGATGTCGGGGTGGACGATCACCTTGCGGCCGAGTGCCATCGCGACGCCTTCGATGGTGACGTCGTCGTGGGTCGGCCCGACGCCGCCCGAGGTGAAGACGAGGTCGAACGACTGGTGCTGATGCCGCACCTCGTCGCGGATGATCGGCAGCTCGTCGGGAATCGTCGCGATGCGCCGGAGCCCAACGCCGAGGGGGCGGAGCTCGGACGCGAGAAACGGCGAGTTGGTGTCGACGACCTTCCCCGAAAGAATCTCGTTGCCGATGACGACAACGCCCGCCGACAGATCACCCATACCGCCCTTCGTTCAAATCGAGATCGCGCCCTTGCGGAACTCGCTCACCCCGAGACGTACGTTCACGAGCGCCGGTTTGCCGCAACCGAGCGCCCGCTCGAGCGCGGGTCGAATCGCGTTCGGCTCGTCGACGTACTCGCCGTGCGCCCCGACGGCCTCCACGACCTTCTCGTAGTGGGTGAAGTCGAGCTTGGTCGCGACCGAGCGCTCTTCGCCGTAGAGCTCGACCTGGCCGCGGCGGATCTGCATCCACGCCGCGTCGTTGCCGATCACGCCCACGACGTTGATCTTCTGACGCACCATCGCCTCGAACTCGAGCCCGTGCAGCCCGAACGAGCCGTCGCCGTAGACGATGACCACGTTGCTGCCGGGCTGCGCGAGCTTCGCCGCCATCGCATAGCCGGGACCGACGCCGAGCGTGCCGAGCGGACCGGGGTCGAGCCAGTGGCCGATCTTCTCGATGCGCAGGACCGACGCGGCGGTCGCGACGAAATCGCCGCCGTCGCCGATCACGATCGTGTTCTCGTCGAGCACCTCGTCGATCTCCTTGCAGAGGCGCAGCGGGTTGATCGGCGACGCGTCCGACTCCATCTCGGCACGCATGTGCTCGGCGCGCTCGGCCTCTTTCGTGCGGAGACTCTTCACCCACGCGCGGACCGCGGAGCTCCCGCCTTTCGCCATGCCGGTCGCGGCGGCCGTGAGCGCGGCCATCGCCATGCCGGTGTCGCCGACGATGCCGACGTCGACGTGGCGGTTGCGCCCGATCTCGCCGCCGTCGAGGTCGACCTGGATGAGCTTGGCCTCGGGATTGAGGTGGCTCGCGCGTCCGTAGCCGAGCCGGAAGTCGAGCGGCGTGCCGAAGATCAGGACCACGTCGGCGCCGCGCAGCGCCTCCTTGCGGGTCTTGGAGAAGAAGCTCGGATGATCGGGCGGCAGCGAGCCGCGGCCCTGCCCGTTGACGTAGATCGGCATCCCGAAGTGCTCGACGAACGGCAGGTAGGCGTCGCGCCGCTTCGACCAGCGAAGCTGGCTGCCCACGAGCGCGACCGGCTGCTCCGCCTTGCTCAGCAGCTCGACCGCCTTGTCGACGTACGCGGGATCGCCGGATACGCGCCGGCCGCCGTACGCGCGCCGGTCGGGAAGAGCAACTGATCCTCGTTGTAGGAGTCGAAGAGCAGATCGATCGGCATCTCGAGGAACACGGGGCCCGGCACGCCCGTCGTCGCGATGCGGAAGGCCATGCTCACGTACTCCGCGAGCCGGCGCGCCTCGGGCACCGAGTGCGCCCACTTGGTGATCGGCCGCATGAGCTCGACGTGGTTCATGTCCTGGAGCGAGCCCATGTCCTGAAGGCTCCGCGGCCCCTGGCCGCCGATGATCAGCATCGGGATGTTGGCGCGCTAGGCGCTCGCGACGCCGGTGACGGCGTCGGTGAGACCGGGACCCGCGGTGACGATCGCCACACCCGGCTCGCCCGTCACGCGCGCCCAGCCGTCGGCGGCGTGCGCTGCCGTCTGCTCGTGGCGCACGTCGATGACGCGGATGCCGTCGTCGAGGCAGCCGTCGTAGATCGGCATCACGTGCCCGCCGCACAGGGTGAAGACGTGCGACACGCCCTCGTTCTTGAGCGCTTTGGCGACGATGCGTCCGCCGTGGAGTTGGCTCATGCGGTGTGGGTCCCCCGTGCTGGAAAAACGACGCGGCACTTATATCCCCCGCCGTTCGGCGCCCGCAAGGCGAGTGGCGACGAAACGGGCCGCGTACGCGGCACGCGCGCGCTAGCCCGCACTTCTCACCAGGTCCACGTCGCGAGAGCGTCACGCGTGCGTCAGATCGGGCCGAACGGAGCGGCGAGCGACGCAGGCGACCTCTTGACGCTGCGCGCGTCGAGGAGCGAGGCGCGAGTACGGCCCGAGATGGCGTGCGATTGGCGCTCGCAGCAGGGAGCTGGTGAGAAATGCGGGCTAGGGAACCTCTGCACAGGTGGCTCCCGGCTACGAAGCGCGATCCATCCCCGATCGACGGCGGCGCGACGCCCTCGGCGTGTCGTTCAGATACGCGGTCGAGCTTCGCGCCTTGCGCTCGGGGCGGCTCGCACTTCTCGCGCGGAGCCCATCTGTGCAGAGGCTCCCTAGACGTAGCTCAGATCGACGCCGCGGAGGTCGGGAAAATGCTCCTCGAGATGCGCCTTCAGCTTGCGCTTCACCCGATTCTCGATCTGCCGCACGCGCTCGCGACTGATGCCGTAGCGATCGCCGATCTCCTGCAGCGTCATCGGCTCCTCGGCGAGGAGGCGATGGTCGAAGATCACCCGATCCTTGTCCTTGAGCGTCCGACCGAACTCGCGGATGCGCGCGCCGACCAGCGCGCGGAACTCGGCGTCGGCAACCGCCTCCTCGGCCGTCTCCGCGCTGCTCTTCAAGACGTCGAGCATCGTCGCGTCCTCGCCGTCGCGCAGCGGCGTATCGACCGAGAGATCGCTCGCGGCGAGCCGTTGCTGCATCTCGATGATCTCCTTCTCCTTGACGTCGAGCCGGTGGGCGAGGAGCTTCGGACCGGCGACGAACCCTTCGCGCTCGAGACGGTCCTTCTCCTTCTGCAGATTGAAGAAGAGCTTGCGCTGCGCCTGGGTCGTGCCGAGCTTCACCATGCGCCAGTTGTTGATCACGTAGCGGATGATGTAGGCGCGGATCCACCAGACGGCGTAGGACGGAAAGCGCACGCCGCGATACGGATCGAAGTTCTTGACCGCCTCCATGAGGCCGATGTTCCCCTCCTGGACGAGGTCGAGAAGGTTGCGGAAGGAGCGCTGGTACTCGCGCGCGATCATCACGACGAGCCGGAGATTGCCGGTCACCAGGCGATAGGCCGCCTCGACGTCGTGCTCGCTCTGATACCGCACCGCAAGTGCGTGCTCCTCCTCGCGGCTCAAGAGCGAGTAGCGACGGATCTCCATCATGTAGCGCTGCAGCGGGTCGTAGCGGACGAGCGCCGCGGACTCCTCGTCCTCGTCCTTCTGCTGGCCCTGCGGGCGCCGGCCGCGCGCGTCCGTGCTCGCGAGCGCAGCGTCGGGCGCCATCGCGATCGGCTCGGGCTCTACGTCGGGCACGATCTCGACTTCCACCTCGCGCTCGTCGTCGCCATCCGCCTCCGGCGCCGCGACGACCCCGTCCGGCGCGGGCGTCGCGCGCGCGGCGGCGGCGCGTCGCGGATCGTCGGCCGACCCGCCGCGCGCCCGGCGAGGACTCATTCGTCCCCTCGCGCGCGACCGGCGCCGGTCGCGAGACCGCGCTTCACCTCGTCGACGAGGCTCGCCAAGATCTCCTCGAACTGACGCTGCATGGCGATCATGTCGTCGCGCATGTGGAGGATCACTTCGGCGCCGGGCAAATTCACCTCGAGCTCTTCCGTCAGCAGCGTGATGAACCGCACGCGTTCGATGCCGTCGGCCGAGATCACGACGACGTCGTCGAGCGTGCGCTTGAGATCGATCAGCCCTTCCTGCTCGAGCCGTTCGATGAAATCCGCGGAACACCCGAGGCGCGTCGCGGCTTCCGAGAGGGGCAGATACTTAGTCGACATCGCCCATCACAGCGTGAGGCCCGCGCGCGGGCTCCCCTGATAGCTCGCCTCGAGCGCTTGGACCGCGTCGCGGGTCCGCTCGTCGCCGTCGGGCGGGACGTGCACCTGCAGCACCACGTAGAGGTCGCCGCGCTCACCGCCCTTCATCGCCGGCACGCCTTTGCCGCGCAGGCGCAGCTTCCGGCCGCTCTGGCTCCCGGCCGGCACCTTGAGCTTGACGGTGCCGTCGGGGGTCGGCACGTCGATCGTCGCGCCGTGCATCGCCTCGCCGATCGTCACCGGCACCTGGAGGTAGAGGTCGCGATCGCGCCGCTCGAGACGCGGGTGCGGGCGGACCTTGGTGACGATGTAGAGGTCGCCGGGCGGCGCGCCGCCGCGCCCGGCCCCCCCCTTGCCCGCGAGGCGGATGCGCGAGCCGTCGCTGACGCCGGGAGGGATCTTGACGTTCAGCTTTTCGAGGGCCTCGGTGATGCCGCGTCCGCGGCACGCGGGACAGGGCTGCGAGGGGATACGCCCCGTGCCGTTGCAGCGCTCGCAGCGACGCCCGAACGACATGGGCCCGCCGCCCACCTTGATCTGGCCGCGCCCACGGCACTCGGGACAGGTCGTCCCCGGCCCTTGCCCGCCGGTCCCATGGCAGACCGCGCATTCGCTCGGCTTGGTGAGCGCGACGGTCGCCGTCGTCCCGCGGATCGCATCGAGGAGGTCGACCTCGAGGGTGGTCTCGACGTCGGGGCCCTGCTCGGCCGGTGCGGCACCGCCGCGACCGCCGCCGAAGATGTCGCCGAAGATGTCTTCGAAGCTCGAGTAGCGGGCGCCGCCGCCGGTGCCGAACCCGCCCATGCCGCCCATCGACTCTTGCGCGCGCTTGAACTCGCGAGCACGGCCGGCGTCGAAGCCGGCCTGCAAGGCGTCTTCGCCGAACTCGTCGTAGGTCTTGCGCTTCTCCGCATCCGACAGCACGTCGTAGGCGAACGAGATGCGCTTGAACCGCTCTTCGGCATCGCGGTTCCCGGGATTCACGTCGGGGTGGAACTTGCGGGCGAGCTTCCGGTAGGCCTTCTTTATCTCGTCGGCCGTGGCGGTGCGCTTGACCCCGAGCTCGCCGTAGAGATCACGTTTCGCCATGGACGTCACAGCCGCGCCCGACGCGGGGTGAGCCTCGCCGCGTCGGGGGGTAGGGTCTCGAGATCAGCTCGCGGGCTCGGCGACCGCCGGGGTTTTGACCTCGACCGGCGCCATCTTCACTTTGCCGGCGCCGATCTCGCGCAGGGCCGTGACCACTTCCTTGTTGTCGCTCTCGAGGAGCGGTCGGGAGCCTTTGAGCAGCTGTTTCGCCCGCTTGGCGGCGAGCAAGACGAGCTGGAAACGGTTCTCGACGTTCTCGAGGCAATCTTCGACGGTGATCCTGGCCATGCGGATTTCTCCTACCGATCGTTGGGCTCCGGCTCTTGTAGCGGAATCATGTCGGCAAGGGAACTCGGGCCTCCGTGTTTGACAGGGCGCCGAACCGCCGATAGCTCGCGCCCATGGACGGATCGACGGGTGCGCGGGCACGCTTCGCGGGCGAGGTACGCGCCCTCTACCTGGCCGCCCGCCGGATCGCGAGCCAGTTGCGGAGCCACGCGACGCGAGTGCCGTACGAGCGACTCGGCCCGGCCCTCCGTGACCTCGCTGACCAGGCCGACGGTCAGGCGGCGGCGCTCGCCGCCGAGCTTCGCCTCCTCGCCGGCAATACCGACCCTGCCGACGCGGTATCGCCCCGCGAGGGACGCAATCACTGGGAGCGCCTGCAGTTCGATCTCACCGATTTGGAGGCCCTGAAGCGCGGCTACCTCGACCTCGCGCTCCGCTGGGACGTCGAGTTCCCGACCACCGCCGCGACGCTCACGGGGCTCGGCCACGCGACGGGGGTCATGAGCACGGTCGTGCGCGACATGCTCGCCCGTAGCGATCCCCACGCCGCCTGATTGCAGGCGCGCACGCCGCCGGCTGGTCATGCGAGCCCGCGGCCGGTCCGGAGCGCGAGGAAGAATTCGCGGTTGCCGGCCGGGCCGAGGAGCGGCGAGGTCACGAGGCCGTCGACGGCGAGGCCGAGCCCGAGCGCGTGACGCTGCATCTCTGCGAGCACCTCCGCGTGCTGCGCCGCATCGCGGACGACGCCGCCCTTCCCCACGCGTCCCTTGCCGACCTCGAACTGCGGCTTGACGAGCGCGACGATGCGACGATCGGGATCGAGCAAGCGCACCACCGCCGGCAACACGAGGCGGAGTGAGATGAACGAAGCGTCGATCGTGACGAGATCGATCGCCGCGTCGAAGTCGTCGCGCGCGAGGTCGCGGACGTTCGTCCGCTCCCGATTCACGACCCGCGGGTCGTTCCGCAGCTTCCAGGCGAGCTGGCCGTAGCCGACGTCGACCGCGTACACGCGCCGCGCCCCGCGCTGCAGCAGGCAATCGGTGAACCCGCCCGTCGACGCGCCGACGTCGAGCGCGACGAGCCCCGCCACGTCGATCGCAAGGGCGCCGAGCGCCGCATCGAGCTTGGCGCCGCCCCGACCGACGAACGGATGCGGCTCACCGCGGACCTCGAGCGGCGTGTCGTCGGCAATGCGTGCGCCGGGCTTGACGAGCGCGGCATCGCCGCTGAACACGAGCCCCGCCATCACGAGCCGCTGCGCATGCTCGCGGGTCGGCGCGAGCCCGCGGTCGACGAGCAGCTTGTCGACGCGCTCCTTCGCCATGGCGCGCCCTCGCCGCGTCAGCAGGCGCGCTCGACGACGAAGCGCGCGATCGCCCGCAGCGGCTCGCCGGGCGTGCCGAGGACGTCGGTCGCGGCGAGACAGCGCGCCAAGAGCTCGCGCGCGACGGTGCGGGCACCGTCGAGGCCGAGCACGGCCGGGTACGTGGCTTTCCCGTGCTCGGCATCGCCGCCGACGCGCTTGCCGGTGACGGCGGTCGGCGCGGTCGCGTCGAGGATGTCGTCCGCGATCTGAAACGCCAAACCGAGCGCGCGCCCGTACTCGGCGAGCGCTTCGCGGCGCACACCGTCGGCGCCCCCCGCGAGCGCGCCCGCATCCACGGCGGCCGCGATCAGCGCCGCCGTCTTCCGACGGTGGATCGCCTCGACGATGGCCCGATCCGCGACGCGGCCCTCCGCCTCGAGGTCAGCGACTTGCCCACCGACCATGCCGCCCGCGCCGGCCGCGCCGGCGATCGTCACGATCAGCGCCAGCGCACGCGCGGGATCCATGCCGACGCGCAGGGCACCCTCGGCGGCGACTCGGAACGCCTCGGTGAGGAGCGCGTCGCCGGCGAGAATCGCGATCGCCTCGCCGTAGGCCACGTGCACCGTCGGCCGGCCGCGACGGAGCTCGTCGTCGTCCATGGCCGGTAGATCGTCGTGCACGAGCGAGTAGGCGTGAATCAGCTCGATCGCGCAGCCGAACGGCAGTGCGAGATCCGCGGCCGCCGGCACCGCCTCGCACGCGGCAAGCGCCAGAATCGGACGAACGCGCTTCCCGCCGGAGAGCACGGCGTACCGCATCGCCTCGTTCAGGCGCGGCGGCGTCCCCTCGCTCGGAGAGAGCGCCTGCGCCAGCGCGGCGTCGACGCGCGCCCGGTGCTCGGCCAGATAGGACTCGAGATTCACTCGCCGTCCACGTCGAGCGGCCGCGTCTTCAATCCGCCGTTGCCGTCGCGCGTCAGCACGTCGATGCGTCGTTCCACTGCTCCGAGCCGCTCGTTCAACGCCTTCACGAGCCCAACGCCACGCTCGAAAGCCGCGAGCGACTCCTCGAGCGAGAGATCGCCCGACTCGAGCTTCGCGACGGTCGCCTCGAGGTCGGCGAGCCCGTCTTCGAACTTCTGCGCTTTTTCCTCGGCCATCACGATCCTCCCGACGCTTCGGACCGCACCCGCTTCCGGGAACGACGGCCCGCGGGCGCGATCACGCGTGCCCGTGCCGATCCTTCGGCGAAACTGATGTCGACGTCGTCTCCCGGCGCGACGGCCGCGCTCGACCGTACGATCGCACCGTCGGAGACGCGGCGCACGAGGCTGTATCCACGGCGCAGCACCGCAAGCGGGCTCAAATCGTCGAGCGAGGCGGCCGCCCGCGCGACACCGTCCTGCGCCGACGCAAGGGCTCGCCGGACCCCGAGATCGAGACCATGCCGAAGCGCCGCGACCGTCCGCGCCAACCCCGCGACACGCCGACCCGGGTGCTGCATCGCGAGTCGGTGCGCGCTCGCGTCGGTGCGCGTCCGGGCGGCCGCGATCCGCCGCCGCATTGCCGCGCCGAGCCGCTCGGCCGACACGTCGGTCGCGACGCGGAGATCGCCAATGCGACGGCGCGGGTCGCGTAGCCGACGCGCGACCTGCTCGAGGTGTCGCCGCTCGCGCGCGACGCGCCGCGCGAGCGCGCCCGCGAGGCCGCGCTCGGC
Source organism: uncultured delta proteobacterium (assembly GCA_963774015.1). Classification (GTDB taxonomy): domain Bacteria; phylum Desulfobacterota; class Binatia; order UTPRO1; family UTPRO1; genus UTPRO1. The sequence continues at coordinate 29,663 of CAVZDH010000006.1, read as the reverse complement.
GCGCGCCACGACCGCGTCGAGGTCGGCGAGTCGCGGCACCACCATCTCCGCCGCCGCCGTCGGCGTCGGCGCACGGCGGTCGGCGACGAAATCCGCGATCGTGAAGTCCACCTCGTGTCCGACCGCGGAGACGATCGGCAGCCGTGACGCCGCGATCGCACGCGCGACACGCTCTTCGTTGAACGACCAGAGATCTTCGAGCGACCCGCCGCCGCGCCCGACGATCAGGACGTCGAGCCCGGGGTGCGCGTTCAGGTCGGCGATGGCCTGACAGATGTCCTCCGCGGCGCCGACGCCCTGTACGCGCACGGGACGCACGATCACGTGGAGCGCCGGGCAGCGGGCCCGTAAGATCACGAGGATGTCGTGCAGTGCGGCGCCGTTGAGCGCCGTCGCGATGCCGACCCGTGCCGGGAAGAACGGCAGCGGACGCTTGCGGCCGTCGTCGAAGAGGCCCTCGGCCGCGAGCCGGGCCTTCAATTGCTCGAAGGCGAGCTGGAGGGCGCCCCGCCCCTGCGGCTCGAGAGTGTCGACGTAGAGCTGAATCTCGCCCCGTTCGGGATAGAGGTCGACACGTCCGCGCACCACGACCTCCTGACCGTTCGCCGGCCGGAACACGAGCAGCTGGGCGACGCTCCGGAACATCACACAGCGCAGCTGGCTGCGGTCGTCCTTGAGGGTGAAATAGACGTGGCCGGAGGCGGCGGGACGGAGATTCGAGATCTCCCCGGCAACCAGCACGTGGCCGATCTCCCGGTCGAGCGCGCTACGCAGGAGCGCCGCCAGCTGCGAGACCGAAAGCGGCGCCGGAGCGCGTCGTGGACGAGCGACCACCATGCGCGCGGAGCCTAGCCCGCATCTCTCACCAGGTCCACGTCGCGAGAGCGTCAAGCGTGCGTCAGATCGGGCCGAACGCAGCGTCGAGCGACGCAGGCGGACTGAACAGTCCGTCGAGGAGCGAGGCGCGAGTACGGCCCGAGATGGCGTGCGATTGGCGCTCGCAGCCGGGACCTGGTGAGAAATGCGGGCCAGCTCGAATTGCTCAGGAGGTCGACGTTCCGCGCCCGGCGGTCGTGGCATCGGCTCTCACCGCACGAGCGCGGAGACCGGCACGAGCTCGAACCCTTGGCGCGCCGCCTCGGGCAACCACGTCGCCAGAGCGGCGAGCGTCGACGCGTGCGGGTGACCGATCGCGATCGCGTGCCCCGCTGCGCGCGCCATCTGCGCCACGGCGGCGAGCGCACGCGCCACTGCGGCCGGCGACGGATCGTGGTCGAGGAAGACGTTGCGCTCGGCGAACGGCACCTGCAGCCCGGCCGCGACGTCGGCCGCGACCGACTCGGGGCTCGTCTTGCTGTCGAGGAAGAACAGACCGCGGGCGCGGAGCGCGGCCAGCAGGGTCCGCATTGCGCGCGGATCGCTGGTGAAGCGCGAGCCCATGTGACCGTTCACACCGACGATGTACGGCACGGCGCGGAGATCGCGCTCGAGCTGACTCTCGAGACGGTCCGGCCCCATGGCGGTGCGCAGGAATCCACTGCCGCCCGCCATGGCCGCACCGCGCTCGGGCTCGAGCGGCAGATGCAGGATGACCTCGCGACCGCCCGCGACCGCCGCGGCGGCGACGGCGGCCGATGCGTCGCGAAACGGCATCACCGCGACGGTCACCGCTGGCTCGAGAGCGAGCACCTTGCGGGCGGTGTCGAGACTGTCGCCGAGATCGTCGATGACGATCGCGATGCGCGGCGCCGGACGCCGCACGGGCGCGGTTACCTCGCCGTGCCGCCCGGCGATCGCGGGTGCCGCCGTCACCGCGCCGGCGCTCGGCACTTTCCCCGCCGCGCTCGCGCGCTCGCCCGGAGCGATCATGCGCGGCGGGGCGAGCGAGGGCGGTGGCAGATGTCGCGGGCGAAGCCAGCCGGCGAGCGCGACCAGCCCGAGAACCGCGACGACGGCCATGCCGACGCGTCCGCGCGTGAAACGGCGGCGCTTCCGCGCCGTGGGGGACTTCCGCCTCTTCCGTCGTGCAGCCGCCACCGCTCCTCCACCCGCATCCATCCGACGCGACCCCTGTCGCGCCTCGGCACCGGCGCGCGACTATTCTTCGCGCTTCGCGACCAGCGTCTTGAATACCTTCCAGCTCTTCAGCAACTCGAGCGCGTGATCGAGCTGCGGATCCTTGCCGAGCTCGCCCTCTTTGATCCCGACGTCGGCGTCGGACTCGGGAAGCCCGTCCGACGGTTCCGGCTCGGCGTCGGGCTCGGTCATCGCCGGAGCGGGCGCGCCGCCGTCTTTCTTGTTCTCGAAGTGCCGGGGCAGATTCGCTTCACGGAGCCCGCTCGAGCGCTTGCCCGGCGCTTCGTCGACCCGTGCCATCAACACGTTGTCCATGACGATGTCGGGGACGATGCCGGTCGCCTGGATCGAGCGCCCGCTCGGCGTGTAGTAGCGCGCGGTCGTGAGACGAAGGGCGGAATTGTCGTCGAGCGGCAGGATGGTCTGCACGGAGCCTTTGCCGAACGTCGTCGTGCCGAGAATCACCGCGCGCTTGTGATCCTGAAGCGCGCCCGCGACGATCTCCGACGCGCTCGCGGTGCCGCCGTTCACGAGCACCACCATCGGGAAGTCGGTGTAGCTGCCCGGCCGGCGCGCGAAATACTTCTGCTTCTGGTTCTCGAGACGACCGTCGGTGTAGACGATCATGCCCGCATCGAGGAAGAGGTCGGAGACCTTGACCGCCTGCGTCAGCAACCCGCCGGGGTCGTTGCGGAGATCGAGCACGATGCCCTCGATCGCGCCGTCGCGGCTCCACTGATCGAGCACGCGCTCGACGTCGTTCGCGCTCCGCTCCTGGAATTGGGCGAGGCGAATGTAGCCGTAGCCCTTGTCCAGCCACTTCGACTTGACGCTCTGGACCTTGATGACCTCGCGCACGAGGGAAACGTCGAAGAGGGAGTTCACGCCATCGCGCTTGATCGAGATCACGACCTTGCTGCCCTTCGGGCCCCGCATCTTCTTCACGGCCTCGACGAGCGTCATGTCCTTGGTGAACTCACCGTCGATCTTGATGACTTGATCGCCTGCTTTGACGCCCGCCCGCGACGCCGGCGTGTCCTCGATCGGTGAGACGACCGTGAGGACGGCGTTGCGCACGGTGATCTCGATCCCGAGGCCGCCGAAGCTGCCCTTGGTGTCCACCTGGAGCTCTTTGTAGAGGTCCGGCGTGAGGTAGGCGCTGTGCGGATCGAGCGAGGTCAGCATGCCGTTGATGGCGCCCTCGACGAGCTGCTCGGTGGTCACGTCCTCGACGTAGTTCTTCTGGACGATGGCGAGGATGTTGGTGAAGGTCTGGAGATTTTCGTACGCCGCATCCTTGCCGACCGCATCGACCCGCGGCACCCCGTTCCCGCCCGAGAACATGAACGCGAGCATCGCGAAGAACGCGAGAAATAGGGTGAGGCTGCGTCGCCGACGTGGCATTGTTGACTCCGTTCCGAAGGAAAGTCGCGCAACTATACAAGACGGAGGTAGCGTCGCAAAGGTAGCGAGCGACGATCCACACGCGAATTTCGCTCAGCGCGGCGCGGGCACGGCAAGGCTTCGGAGGTACGCGATCACCTGCCACTTCTCGGTATCGCCGAGCGCACCGTGGAAGGACGGCATCGCCGTCCCGGGCTTGCCGGTCGTGACGCGGTAGAAGAGGTACGCGTCGCTGTGCTGGGCGAGCACCGGTCCGTCGCGGAAATTCGCGGGCGGTGGCACGAGGCCGCGCGCCGCCGGCCCGTGCCCGTCGGCCCGTTCCCCGTGACAACTCGCACAGTTCTCGCGAAAGACCCGACCCCCGGCGGCGATCGCCTCGGCACCACCGAGGGGGTTGCGCCTGCCGGCGAACTCGGGAGGAAGCTGCTCGCGGACGCCCGGAGCGGCCGCGAACCACCACGCCAGCAAGACCGCGACGGCGGCCGCGGCCGCCGCGACGGCCCTTCGCCTCACGAACGCAACGCTTCCGGCTGCCCCCCGCCGCCGACGCGCGTCACCAAGGCCCATCCCACGCCCACGATCACCGCCAGCACCAAGAGACCCTGCAGCACCAACGGCTCCACGAAGGGATAGATCGCGAGCCAATCCCGAAGCCACGCCAGATTCGGAATCGGTGCGGCCGTGACGCCGATCCAGCCCGCCTCCTGCAGCTCGCGCACGCCACCGCCCGCGAACTTGAAGGCGAGGAGATACAGCAGCACCCCGGTCACCGCGAAGAACGGACGGACCGGGATGCGGATCCCGTAGCGGAAGAGGAGCACCGCGACGATCGCGAGAAGCAACGTTCCGGTCGCAAACCCGGTCCAGACGGCCGACGCCGCGGTCACCGCCTGGGCGCGCCCGAGCAACGCTTCGTAGAACAGGACGGTCTCGAAGCCTTCGCGGAACACGACCAGAAACGCCAGCACGAAGAGCGCCGCCCGCCGCCGGGAGCTGAGCGCGCCCTCGAGCTTGGTACGCACGAACTCCTGCCAACGCCGCGCCTCGGATTTCGAGATCAGCCAGTACGACGCCATGAAGAGCACGGCCGCGGCGATCAGCATCGTGACGCCTTCGAGCGCTTCCTGGGCATACCCGCCGGCCGGCATCACGAGGTGCGCGAGCAGCGCGAGGACACCGCTCGCGAGGACGGCGGCACCCGCACCCGCGTAGAGGAGCCAGCGCTTGTCGCCCTGCTTCACCTTGACGAGGTAGGCGGCGAGCGCGGTCAGGACGAGGATCGCCTCGAAGCCCTCTCGTACGATGATGAGGACGGCGTCGGCGAAGAGGCTCGAATGGCTGGCCGTCGCGCCGGCATCGCCGCCGACCTGATCGAGGATCGCGGCGAGCGCGGCCGCCTGCTCGCGTACCTCGCCCGTCGGTTTGCCGGTCTTCATGGCCGCCACCAGCGCGAGCCACCGGACCTCGAGATCGGCGTAGCGCGAAGGATCCCGTCCTTTGAGGTCGGCATCGGCCGGCGACGTCTCGAAACGCAGGAACGCGTCGCCGACGGCGACGTGCGCATCGGGCGCCGGATAACGCTCCGCCGCCTCGCGGATCGCGGCGGCGAGATCGGTCGGCGGCGCCACGGCGGCCGTCGACGCGGGCGCGAGCGCGGCGCACGCGACCACGAGCAGCACGACGGTGATCGTGATCCGCGGGATCCGCATCACGTCTCCTTTCGTTGCGCCGGGAGCGGCAGCTCGATGTCCGCGGGATCGGCGAGTCGGGCACGCCCGAGCGATCCGATCGCGGGCGGATGCACGTGGATGCGTACGGAGCTCGTGCCCTTCGGGAGCGCAATGGTGCGTCCGTAGTGCGCGAAGACCGACATGAGCGGCGTCAACGTCGCGGTGCCGACCTCGGTCCCGGTCGCCAGAAACACGAGATCGATGCCCGCGCGCGGCACCATCTGCCCGCTTTCGCGATCGATCAGCACCACCTCGACGTGATTGGTCGCGTTCGCCGCGACCGGCTCGAGGACCGGCTTCCCGTCTTTCCACTGCCAGATCGGCTCCGGGCCCTCGACGATGAGCCCGACGCGATACGGCCCGACGTTGTGCAGCTCGCCGGCCTCGGCGATCGCCTGCAGGACATCGTCGCCGACGGCGTAGTCCTGGTCGGTCGGTGTCACGGGCTTGGCATCGAACGCGAGTGCGTGATCGCGCACGCGCGCCTGCACCGTCGCCGTCGCCGGCGCGACGAAGCTGTTCAGCATGTCGCCGTGACGGGCGTACGCGGGCGGCCCGACGCGAATCGTGATGGTGACCGGACCGTCATCGGGCAACGCAATGTTGGCACCATACTGCGGGATGTCGCCCCAGAGCTCCGCGAGGCGCGACTCGACGCGGCGGCCCTCCCCCTCGAGCACGACGTCGACGTCGGCGGCCGAGAGCGGCCGCTTCGTGCGGCGCTCGCGCAACACCACGCCGAGATACACCGCACCCGGGGCTGGAGACGGCGCGGGCGCGAGCGCCTCGCCGGTGCGTACGAAGATCGGTTGCGCCTGCTCGGAGAAAACGCCGATTCGATAGTCCCCGGCCAGCTCCTCGGCTTGAATCGTCTGGTCGGCGCGCGTCGCCGCGAGCACGACCCCGCGAATCGACTCGGGCATCGCACCCGCCATCGCTTGCTCCACGATGCCGATGGCATCGTTCGCGGCAGCGACGACGGCCGCTTGCGAGGCCTTCCGTGCCACCGCCGCCCGGAGGTCGGCGAGATGGCGGGCGAGCGCGTCCGCTTGCGCGGCGTCGCCGAGGCCTCCAGCCGAGCGCCACGCCGCCGCCTTCCGCTCGGCCTGCTCGGCGAAGAGCTCGGTCTCGGCGAGCTCGGTCGCGTCGACGACCGTGTCGCCGCCCGGAGCGACGGCGTTGCCGTATTCCTGACGCACGAGCTTCAACGCGCCCAGAACGTCGCCCGCGAGCTCGCGGTTCTTCGCCACCTGCGGATCCGGCGCGGCGGAGTCCGAGGATGAACGCGTGCACGCGCCGGCCGCGAAGCCGAGCAGGACGGATGCCACGAGGAATGCCCGAGTGAAAGTGATAATCATTCTCGATATACGCGGGCGGCCCTGCTTGCAAGGTCCGCCCCGCACCGTTACCTAGCCTCGATGTGACAGAAATTTCACGGTGATAACCGCTTTCGCTCGCACCAGAGCACGCCATCCGTGGCCGTGCTCGCGCACCGCAATGCTCACATACCATGACGGTATGCTCCGCTTGCGCCGCGCTGCGCTCGACCACGGCTGACGCACCCTGGCGCGTTTTCCCTCGCGAAACTTCTGTCACATCGAGGCTAGCCTCGAGAATCGCCGCCGTGGAGGTGGGATGATGCGGGTGGAAAAGCAGCTCTCGGTCTTCATCGACAACAAGCCCGGCTCGCTCGCGGCGATCTGCCGGGATCTCGCCGCGCACGACCTCAACATCGAGGCCATCAGCGTCGCAAACCTCGTCGACCACGCCGTCATCCGGCTGATCGTCTCCGATGCGCGTGCCGCCGAGCATCTGCTCGGCGAATCGGGCACGCTCGTGATCACGCATGACGTGCTCGCCGTCGAGCTCCCCGACCAACCGGGCTCGATCGAGCGCCTGGCGCGCACGCTCGGTCGCGCGCGCGTCAACATCGACTACATGTACGGCTCGAGCCGCGCCGCGGGCCACGGCCCCGCAACCGTCTTCCTGCGCGTATCCGATCTCGCGAAGGCGAAGCGCATGCTCAAGACCGGCGCGCCCGCGTCGCGCGGCAGCCGAGGCACGGGGGGCCGAGCGCCCCGAGTGCTATAGCCCCGCCCACTCGCCACGCTCCATGAGGCCGCGGAAGGCCGCGATGCTGTCCGGCGCGTCCCAGTGCCGCGGACCGAGCTCGTGCGCCACGATCATACCGTTGCGATCGATGACGAAGGTCTCGGGATAACCCGTCACCCGATAGCGTCCGGCCACCTGCAAGTCCGGGTCGGGCAGCACCGGGAACGTCAGACGGTAGGTCTCCACGAAGCGCTCCACGACGCTCCGATCGGACTGGTCGCTGTTCACGGCGAGCATCTCGAAATCGGGACCGGCGAGCGTGGTGTAGAGCGCCTGCATCGCCGGCATCTCCTCTCGGCAGGGCTCGCACCACGTCGCCCACACGTTCACGAAGACCACCCTACCCTTGAGATTCGCCAGTCGAATCGCGTTGCCCTTGAGGTCGGCGAGCGAGAACTCCGGCGCAGGCTCCCCCACGAGCGCCGCACCCTGCTTGCAGCCGGCGACGTGCGCCGCAATCACGCCGGCGACCGTCGTACGCGCCAGCCATGCCAACGCGGCGCGACGCGAGAGACCGGGCGCGCTCACGACGCGCGCCGCCCTTCGGTCGAGGCGCCGGACCCCGCCGCGGACATCGCCGGCCCCGAGCTCCGCCAGATCTGCACGGCCCCGATCGCCATGATCGCGAGACTGATGAACTGGGCTTCGGAGAGCCCGAGCGCGAAGCGCGGATTGATCCGCACGATCTCGACCAGAAAGCGGGCCGCGCCGCTCAGCAAGAGATAGAGCCAGAGAATGTACCCGTCGGGATGCGGCGTGAGGCGACGGCGCCAGAGCACGAAGAAGACGAGACCGTAGAGGATCGTCTCGTAGACGGGCGCCGGGTGCACGCGCACGTCGATCGGGAAACCGTTGTCGCGCGTCCACTGCTCCCAGCCGATGATCGCGTGCGGGAAGCTCATGCCCCACGGCAACGTGGTCGGCGTCCCCCAATCGCCGTCGCCCGCGAGCTGGCAGCCGATGCGTCCGATCGACTGGCCGATCGCGAGCCCCGGCGCGATACAGTCCGTGATCTTCCAGTAGGGCAAGCCGCGTCGCCAGATGATCGCCGACACCGTCAGGAAGCCGCCGATCAAGCCGCCGTAGAAGACGAACCCGGCACCGGTGAGCACGAACGCGAGCGGATCGCGCACGAACCCCGCCCAGTCGTCGACGAAGGAGAGCATGCGCGAGCCGACCAGTCCCCCGACCGCGGCCCATACGACGAACGAGGAGGCGAGCTCGGGATCGAGGCCCTTTCGCGCGAGCTCGCGTTGCACCACGTTGCCGGCCGTCAGAAACGCGATGGCCAGCATCACACCGAAGCTGTAGACCGTGAGCGGTCCGATCGAAAAAATTATCGGATGCACGGCGCGGACCATACCGGATGGGGTGCGGGAGCGCGAGCCAGGCGACGTCGCGACGCGCCCCACACGAGCGCGCACGAACGTTTGCGTCGTCCTCCCGGCGCGCTTAGATACGCGCATGGCGCAAGCCGGCTTCTGGGCGGTCTCGTCGGGAAAGATCAGCTTTCGCCGCGACGGCCGTTGGTACTCCGACGACGAGCCCATCAACAACGGCCGCATCGCGAAGCTCTTCAGTCGTTGCCTCCGCCAGGTCGCGGACGGGCGGTGGCAGATCGCGATGGCGGATGAGCGCGCCTTCGTCGACGTCGAGGACACGCCGTGGGTCGTGACGAGCGTGACCGGCAGCCCGACCCACGGGTTCACGGTCCGCCTGAACGACGACAGCGAGGAACCGCTCGACCTCGCGTCGCTCAGCGTCGGCGACGCGAACGTGCTCTATACACGCGTCAAGGACGGGCGCTACGCCGCGCGCTTCCTCCGCCCCGCCTACTACCAGCTCGCGCCGGCGATCACGGAGCGCGACGGACGCTTCCTCCTCACCGTCGCCGGCACGCACCACGAGATCCGTCGCGCCGGCGAGCGCGGCCGCGTCGTCGACTGAGTCGCGATGCACGTCGCGCTCGTCGAGCCCGAAATCCCGCCCAACACGGGATCGATCGCGCGCCTCTGCGCCGCGACCGGCACACCGCTCCATCTCGTCGGCCGCCTCGGCTTTTCGATCGACGACAAGCAGCTGAAGCGCGCCGGGCTCGACTACTGGCCGTACGTCGACGTCCGTCTGCATGCCGACTGGGCGAGCTTCGGCGCCGCGGTGCCCGGGCGGCGTCTCGGGTTCTCGGCACGTGCGACGCGCCCGTACACCGCGGCCGCATTCGCTCCCGGCGACGTCCTGGTGTTCGGATGCGAGACGCGCGGCCTCCCGAGCGTACTCAAGGACGAGCTCGCGGCGGACCTCTACGCGATTCCGATCACGAGCCCGCACGTACGGAGCTTGAACCTCGCGACCGCGGTCGCGATCGTGCTCTTCGAGGCGCGCCGCCAGCTCGGGCTCGTGTAGCGAAGCGTCGTCAGCCCTCGGAGCGTCCGCACCGACCCCGGCCGCAATCCGGTCGGCCGCACCCCGCTTCGGGCAGCACGAAGCCGTAGCCGATCTCCTCGATCGCGTGCAGATCGCCGAAGCGAATTGCGGCCGCGTCGGCGACCGTCGCACATCCGAGACAGCGGGTGATCGGTTGCGCCCGCTCGTCGAGATCGAGGTACCCGAGCACGTCGGCCGCGCAGACACGGCACCGGACGATCGGAAACGCAGTCGGGTCGGCGGCAGACGCCATGCGAAGTCTCTACACCTCGGCGCGCGGCCGCGGCAACGGAGCTCGAATTGAATCGGCGGCGGATCTCCAGTACAGACCTCGAGGTCCGTCGCTCGATGAGACGCGCACTCGCCTTCGCCGTCGTCGCGTCGTGGTTGGTGTTGATCGCGACGCTGGTGCGAAAGCAGGCGTCGCCGGAGCCGGCCGCGCCGGCTCCGCCCCCGCTCACCGACCTCGCGGCCCGTGACGAGTGGTTCGGCCTCTACAAAGACGGCCGCAAGATCGGCCACGCCCACCGTACGGTCGCGCACACCGACCGCGGCTACGCCTTCAGCGAGGAATCGCACGTGACGCTCGCCATGCTGGGAACGCGGCAGACGCTGGAGAGCACGCTCCGCGCCGAGACCGACGCCGCCTTCGCGCTCCGGACGTTCACCTACACCTTGGTCACCCCGGCGGCGACCTTCACCGCCACGGGCACGAGCGACGACCACACGCTGCGCGCCCGCTACGGCCCGAAAGGACAAGAGGCGGATCTCGTGCTGCCGCTCACCGAGCCGATCGCGCTCCCGAGCACGCTCCGCCCCCGCGTCCTCGCCGACCATCCCGAGCCCGGCGCGCACTACAGCGTACCCGTCTTCAGCCCGCTCACCGCCCGCAGCGAACCGATGGTCGTGGTGGTGGAAGCCCGCGAGCGCCTGCAAACCGCGAGCGGCCTCGTCGACACGCTGCGCATCGCCGAGGAGCATCAGAGCGTGAAGACCCACGCCTGGATCGACGCCGACGGCGACGTCGTGCGCGAGGAGGCCCTGCTCGGCTTCACCCTCGAGCGCGAGCCGCGCGAGCAGGCGCTCACGGTCGCTACCGGCGCCCCCGTGGATCTCGTCGCCGCGAGCGGCATCCCGCTCGACGGATCGATCGCCGCGCCGCGGACGACCGCGCGCCTGGTCCTGCGCGTCCGGGGCAAAGCTGCGGCCGAGATCCCGAACGATCCGCCCCGACAAATCCTCGCCGCCGACCTCCTGACGATCGCCACGGAACGACCACCGACGGCGCCCGTGCGACTCGGCGACGTCCCGGCCGACGTCGCGGCCAGCGCGCTCGCGGCGAGCCCCTTCATCGAGTCCGACGACGCCGCCATCCGGAAGGCGGCCCGGGAGGCCGTCGGCGACGCCGCCGACGCGCGCGTCGCGGCGGACCGTCTGCTGCACTGGGTGCACGACGCGATCGAGAAGATCCCGAGCGTCACGGTCCCGAGCGCGCGGGAGGTGCTGGCGAGCCGGCGCGGCGACTGCAACGAGCATGCGGTGCTGCTCGCCGCCCTGGCACGCGCGGCCGGAATTCCCGCCCGCGTGGTCGCCGGAGCGGTGTACGCGAACGACGGATTCTACTATCACGCGTGGAACGAGCTGTGGCTCGGCGGCTGGGTGAGCGCGGACGCGGTCTTCGACCAACTCCCGGCCGACGCCACGCACGTGAAGTTGATCGAAGGCGGACTCGAACGGCAGATGGCACTCATGGGCATCATTGGCCAGCTCGGGTTCGCGGTGGTGGAGGAGACGTCGGAATGATCCAATGCATCGCGCTCCGCAAACAGTACGGTGAGCTCGTCGCCGTCCACGATCTCGACCTCGAGATCGCCCCCGGCGAGGTGTTCGGCTTTCTCGGCCCGAACGGCGCCGGAAAGACGACGACCATCCGCATGATGGTGGGCCTGCTCGAGCCGAGCGGGGGCCAAGTGCTGCTCGGTGGCCACGACCTCGCCCGCGAGCCGGAGGCGGCGAAAGCGCTCCTCGGCTACGTCCCCGACCAACCCTTCCTGTACGACAAGCTGACGGCGAAAGAGTTCTTGCGCTTCATCGGCGGCCTCTACCGCGTCGACCGCGACGAGATCGCCCATCGCAGCGTCGACCTGCTCGAGGAGTTCGGGCTCGTCGAGCGCGGCGAGGAGCTCGTCGAGACCTTCTCGCACGGCATGAAGCAGCGCCTGGCGCTCGCGGCGGCGTTGATCCACCGTCCGCGTATCCTGATCCTCGACGAGCCGATGGTCGGCATGGACCCGCAGGGGGCGCTCGCGCTCCGCCAGCTGCTCGGCGGCCTGGCGGCGAGCGGCGTCACCATCTTCCTCTCGACGCACAGCCTGCCCGTAGCGGAAGAGCTCTGCGACCGCATCGGCATCCTCGACCATGGGCGCCTGATCGCGCAGGGCACCCTCGCCGAGCTGCGCTCGCACGCGAGCGAGCTCCCCGAGCTCGCGAGCAGCGAAGGCTCGCTCGAGTCGGTCTTTCTTTCGCTCACCGGCACCGAGGACCGCGGCGCGTGAGCGACACCGGCGCCGCTCCGGCTCCCGCACCGCTCACGACCCTGCTCGCACCGCGCGTCCTCGCGACGCGGAACGCGTTTCGCCGGCGGCCGCTGCGCGCCTGGGCCTTGGCGGGCCTGACCGCCGCTTTTTGGGTCGGCAGCTTCGTGCTCTTCGCGCACACGCTGCGCTTCTTCCAGACGATCACTGCGCTCGGCCCGGTCCTGACCCAACGCCTGCTGATCATGCTGTTCGTGTGCTTCTTCGCGATCCTCCTCATCAGCAACGTCGTCACGGCGCTCACCACCTACTACCTCTCGGCCGACGTGCGTTTCCTCATGGTGGCACCGCTGCCGCGTCGCCGCCTGCACGCCGCCCGCTTCATCGAGACGCTGGTCGCATCGTCGTGGATGGTCCTGTTGTTCGGCTTTCCGGTCTTTCTCGCCTACGGCGTCGTGTACGCCGCGAGCCCGCTCTACTACGCGGCCGTGCTCGTCACGTTGGTGCCGTTCCTGGTGATCCCCGCGGCGCTCGGCGTCGCGTTGACGACGATGCTGGTGATGATCTTCCCGGCGCGCCGCATGCGCGACGTGCTCGTGGTGGCGAGCGTCGCGTTGATCGCCGCCGGCTATCTGGCGCTCCGTCTCGCACGCCCCGAGCGGTTGGCGAGCCCTTCCGAGCTCGCCGGCTTCGCCGCCTTTCTCTCCGCCTTCGAAGCCCCCGCCTCGCCGTACCTGCCGACCACGTGGGCGGCGAACGTCCTGCTCGCCTTTCTCGGCGACCAGCCCCGCGCGCCGCTCTTCCACTGGGCGCTCCTCGCCAGCACCGCGGGAGTCCTGGCGCTCGGGTGCAGCGCCTTCGTCGAGCGCGTGTTCCTCACCGCGTGGTCGCGCGCGCAGGAAGGCCGCGAGGGTCCGCAGCGCGAGCGCCGCTTGGGGCGCTGGCTCGGAGGCATCGCCCGCCCGCTGCCGCGCACCACCGGGCTCCTCTTCGTGAAGGACGCCACCATCTTCTTCCGCGACGCGAGCCAGTGGTCGCAGCTCCTGCTGTTGCTCGCTCTCGTGGTCGTCTACGTCTACAACTTCTCCGCCCTGCCGCTCGACGACGGGAGCCCGCTCGCCGGCACGTTGCGCGAGATCGTCGCCTTCGCGAACCTCGGGCTCGCCGCCTTCGTCACCGCCTCGGTCGCCGTGCGTTTCGTCTTCCCGGCGATCAGCCTCGAAGGCCGCTCGTGGTGGGCGCTGCGGACCGCGCCGATTCCGCTCACCAGCATCTGGTGGGGAAAGTTCTGGATCGGCTTCCTGCCGCTCGCCCTGCTCGGCGAAGCGCTGATCGTCGTGACCGGCCGGCTGCTTGGCGTCACGCCCGGGCTCACGCTCGTCTTCATGGCGACCCTCTTGCTCGTGATCGCCGCGATCGTGAGCCTCGGTCTCGCCTTCGGTGCCGCCTACCCCCGCGTCGACACCCAGAACGCCGCACAGATCGCGACCGGCTTCGGCGGCCTCATCTACATGGTCACGTGTCTCGTCCTCATCTTCGCCGTCATCGCCCTCGAAGCCTGGCCGGTCTCCCGCCTCTTTTGGTCGCGCTTCGCCGCCGCCCCGATCGGCGGCGGCGAACGCGCCGCCATCGTGGTGTCGTTCGCAGCCGTCACCGCGCTGACGATGTCGGCATGGGCCGTCGGCCGCAGCTCGGCCCTGAAACACCTCGCCCACTTGCGAGTATGAACGACGCGGGCCCGCACCAAGCGCGAGTCCGCAACCACTCCGCGTGACAGCCCATGCCGACCGCTCACCCGGGCGCGAGGCGAGGCGGGCGGCGAAGGCGGAGGCGCAGCGGAGCTACCCGCACCCTCTCCGAGGGCAGGCAACCGAGTCGACCGAGCTACGAGGCAGATCGCCCCGTTGCGGCGCGTCCGGCGTCAGGCCATGAACAGGCCGCCGTTCACGTCGAGCGACACGCCGTTGATGTAGCTCGCGTCATCGCTCGCGAGGAACGCGATCGCCGCCGCTTGCTCCTCCGGCTGGGAGACGCGCTTGATCGGCATGAAGAACTGGTACGCGGCCATGCGGGCGGCGCGGGCGGCCTGCTCGGCCTCCGAGCGTGCCTCGCGGACGCCGGCCGCGCGCAGCATGGGCGTGTCGACGCCGCCGGGACAGATGGCGTTCACGCGGACGCCCTTCGGACCGTAGTCGAAGGCGAGGTGGCGCGTGAGGCCGAGGAGGCCGGCCTTGCTCGACGAGTAGGCGTAGCCGCCCATGGCGCTCTTCGAGCGCCCGGCGAGCGACGACACGTTGACGATCGCGCCCCGGCCGCGCTCGACCATGGCGGGCAGCACCGCCCGGCTGAGATAGAAGGGACCGCTGAGGTTCACCGCGAGGACGGCGTTCCAGCGCTCGTCGCTCACACCCGCGACGCCGTCGAGGCCGGCGGTGTCGCCGATTCCCGCGACGTTCACCAGCACGTCGACGCTGCCGAGCCCGGCCGCGATCGCGGCGACCGTCGCAGCGACGGCGGTGCTGCTCGCGACGTCGCACGCGAACGCCGCCGCGCTGCCGCCGGCGTCGCGGATCAGTTGCACCGTGGCGGCGGCACCCGCCTCGTCGCGGTCGACCACCCCAATCTTGGCGCCTTCGCTCGCGAGCCGGACGGCGGTCGCGCGGCCGATACCGCTCGCGGCGCCGGTGACGAGCGCGACGCGATCCGTGAAGCGCGCGGCCACTCTCATCCGCCCCGTCGTTCCTCAGAACCGTCAAACCGTCAAGAGCCACGACCGCACCACCGCGCGCCGCTCCGCTCCTCCACGCGCTGGTTTTGCCGACTCTTTTTCGTAAACGGCCGGCATGGCGTTGGCGTGGCATCAACATCCCATTGTGTCGTGCATTCAAAAAACACACCCGCGGAGCGGCCTACGCACCTTCCTTCGGCGTCGGGAGCAACCTCTCCCAACAGGGGCCTGAGCAGCAGATCAGGATGTCTTAGCGCCCTTGCTCCGCATGACGTCGCCTAGCACCGATGCAAGCGTGTCCATTGTAGAGTCTCGCATGCACCGACCACACAACGGCCCATCTTTCCCATTGGTGGCGACACCTCCCCCACAGATATCCTCTGTCGTTCCGCGCCCAACGCAGCTTGTTGGGCCTCGATCCGCCGCGGTTGGTCGGGGCCTCACCGGAGGGTCGACTTCAAAGGCTTGCGATCAGGCCTGTTCGCATTCCACGCCTGAAAGATCGCCTCGCCTGCCCGGTGCATGTCCATGTTCTCCCAGTAGGACTGCGCGAGTTGTCGCGCCTTTGCCTTCCCTTCCGCGGGGGACATGTCGAGCCCAGAGACCAATGCGATGATCCCCATGTCGATACGACTACCCAGTCCGGTCATGCCTTTGGAAATTGGGGTTGGGTCGTGTTCGCCGCGTTTGAGTTCGCTTACCTTCTCGATCCAGTACGATTCCCGCATGATGTAGTCGCTACACGAATCGCACAGAAACATGTTACCAAGTTCGGTCTGATTTCCATCTATGATTATCGCACTGGTGCAGTAGAAGGCGTACCCCGTCCGATATAGTACGTCACCGAAGCACCGGTCGCATTTGAGCATTGGATCTGAAGACGGCTGTGCGGCCGGAACTGCCGCAGATCTCATCGGGGTCGGGAACTGCGTGCGCATGACGGCGTCCCAGCCGCGATCGCCGACCCAGCGGCGAAGTCCCATCATCACGTGGGCGGCGAGCGTGATGACGTAGCGCGTACGTGGACGCGAGGCCGTGATCGCCGTCTCGATCACCTTGGCGACCGCGTCGGCATCGGCGGCGAGCCGTCCCATCGGGCCTTCGTAGGCATCGCGGATCTGACGCTGCAAGACGTTCAGGAACTCCGTGTACGGCGACTCGGGACTCCCGAGCGCGGCGACGCGCGCGATCGCCGTGCCACCAAACTCGGTTTTGATCGGCCCCGGCTCGATGATGACGACGTCGATGCCGAAGCCCTGCACCTCGAACCGCAGCGCGTCACTGATCGCCTCCACCGCATATTTCGTCGCGTGGTAGAAGCCGCCGCCCGGCAGCGTCAATCGTCCGCCCATGGAGCTCAGGTTGACGACCTTGCCCCAGTGCTGCTTCCGCATGCCGGGCAACACGAGCTTCGTCAGCTGCACGAGCCCGAAGACGTTGGTCTCGAACTGCCGGCGCACCTCCGTCATGGGCACCTCCTCGATGGGGCCCTCGGAGCCGTAGCCGGCGTTGTTGATGAGGACGCCGACGGCGCCCTGCTCCGCCTCGACCGCGGCCACGGCCGAGCGGATCGACGCCTCGTCGCAAACGTCGAGCGCGAGCAGCTTGCAACCGGCCGCGCCGAGATCCCGGATCGACGCGACGTTGCGCGCGGTGGCGTAGACCGTGCGCCCGGCCTTGGCGAGCCGAAGCGCCGTCGCCCGCCCGATGCCCGTGGAACAGCCCGTGATCAATACGGCTTTCGAAATCGCCATGCTCGCACCCCCGTCGAAGTCCTCGGCGGTTCAGTCGACCAACGTTGGTTCCAAGTCAAGCACGCGCAGCCGTGCGTGAGATCACGCAGTACGAGTGAGTGAAATGACTCACCAAATTCGTATACTTTTTTGTTGACTGTCGAGTGTGACTGCGCAGAGAATCTCGGCGACGTTTGGTCTCACCGTTTGCCGATCGACGAGGAGGGTCCCATGCAGATGCACGCGCGACGGCTTGCCGTCTGGTTCGTCATGCTCGCGACCGCGATGGAGCTCGCCCGCGTACCCGCAGCCGGCGCCTTCTCGGGCGGCATCACCAGCACGTCGTTCTCCGCAGCCGGCGGCTGCAACGACTGCCACTCGGGCGGACAGGTGCCGACGGTGACGCTCACCGGCCCAACGTTCGTCGATCCCGACTCGACCCACGAGTACACCGTCACCGTCTCCCACATGGGCCTCCAGGATCTCGCCGGCATGAACGTCTCCGCCGCGACCGGCGTGCTCGCGATCGGCGGCGCGAACGCGAGCGGCACCCAGGCACTCGCCGGCGCCGGCGGACGCGCCGAGGTCACGCACACCGCGCCGAAGTCGGGAATGGGCAGCGTGACCACCTTCTCCTTTCTCTGGACCGCACCGAGCGCCTTCAACACCGTGACCCTGCAAGCTTGGGGGAACGCCGTGAACGGCAACGTCTCTACGACCGGCGACCGCGCGGCGCGCATTACGCTCGACGTCGTCAGCTCGAGCCTGCCGACCGCCGTGCCGACGATGACGCCGACGCCGGTGGCGACCCCGGCCGACAAGCTCGCGGACCCGATCAAGCGTCCCATCCGTCCTGGCGCCCACGTCGACCTCACGCCCGTCGCGAGCGGGTTCGATGCGCCGGTCGCGGCGAGCGGCGCGCCCGGCATCGACGCGCGCTACCTCTACGTCGCCGATCAGTCCGGTCTCTGGTGGCGTGTCGACGTGAGCGACGGCAGCAAGAGCGTCTTCCTCGACGTTACGAGCCGGCTCGTTCCGCTCGGCGTATTCGGTCCGGGCACCTACGACGAACGCGGCTTCCTCGGCATCGCGTTCCATCCGGGCTACGCGTCGAACGGCCTCGTCTACACCTACACGTCGCAGCCGACGGACGGCCCCGCCGACTTCTCGACGTTGCCGCCGATGACGCCTCCCGATCATCAGAGCGTCGTCACTGAGTGGCACGTGCCGAACCCGACCGATCCCGCGAGCGTGGTCGACCCGCTGAGCGCGCGCGAGATCCTGCGCATCGACGAGCCGCAGTTCAACCACAACGGCGGCGCACTGCAGTTCTCGCCGTCGGACGGCTTGCTCTACCTGAGCCTCGGCGACGGGGGCGGCGCCGACGACCAGGATGGTCAACCCTTCATCGGCGGACCGGTCGTCGGCCATGGCGCCACCGGCAACGGCCAGAACCTCGGCGTGGTGCTCGGAAAGATCCTGCGCATCGATCCGCTCGGCTCGAACGCCGCCAACGGCAAGTACGGCGTTCCCGCCGACAACCCGTTCGTCGGCACGACGGGTGCGCTCGACGAGATCTGGGCGTACGGCTTCCGCAATCCCTTCCGCTTCACCTTCGACTCCGCGACCGCCCACCTCTTCGTCGGCGATGTCGGCCAGAACGACGTCGAGGAGGTCGACGTCGTGGTCCGCGGCGGCAACTACGGCTGGCGCTACAAGGAGGGCGGCTTCTTCTTCCGGCCGAACGGCGCGGACGCCGGCTACGTCAGCAAGATCGATCCGGGCGTACCGCCCGGCCTCATCGACCCGGTTGCCCAGTACGATCACGGCGAGGGCATCTCGGTGATCGGCGGCTACGTCGCCCACAGCCCGAGCCTGCGGCGCTTGAACGGGCACTACGTCTTCGGCGAGTTCGCGCGGAACTTCGCGGACGACGGCCGCCTCTTCTATCTCAAGAGGCGGAGTCTCGTCCGGAAGAACGGCAAGCTCCAAAAGAGCCAGATCACCGAGGTGCGGTACCCGGTCGGCAACTCGCTCGACCTGGCACTGCTCGGGTTCGGCGAGGGCCGTGACGGCGAGCTCTACCTGCTCGGCAGCTCGACCGCCACGCCGGCGGGCGGCACGGGCGTCGTCGTGCACATCACGGAGCCATGACCTCGAAGGCGCGGCGCACGGCGCCGAAGGGATCCGCCGGCTCGCCCCGGGCCGCCGCCTCGATGAAATCGAGGGCGGGGCGCACGCCGCCCAGCCGCGCCGCCACGGCTTCGAAGAGGTCGAGGTCGGTCGTGTAGAGCAGCACCTGCAGCAGGACGGCGTTGTTCAGGTGCACGTCGTCGAACTTGTCGAAGCGCTTGCCGTGGAACGGCAACGCGGGAAACGCGTCCTGGGCCTCGTGGAAGAGCACGTCACGCTCGCGGAGCGCCGTCTCCTCGTCGCTCGCCGCGTAGAGGGCGCGGAGGCGGCGGGCGAGCGTCTGCACGAAGGTCGCGAACGTGCGCTCGTCCCCCCAGGCGTCGCGCGCCTCGCTGACTAAGGCGTCCGCGCCCGGCCGCGCCCGGAAGAAGTCGATCGCCGCCCGGTTGCCGACGAAGGTCGCGAGCGACTCGTTGAACGCGCGCCTGCCGCCCTGGCGTAGAACGTGTTGTGGTAGCTCGTGCAGCACGAGGTTGACGAGCGAGACGTCGTCGGCCGCGAGCTGGTGGCGGAGCAACGGGTCGTCGAACCAGCCGAGCGTGCTGAACGCCGCGGCGCCGCGCGCATGCTAGGTGTCGTAGCCCCGCGCGTCCGAGGCTCGCGGCCTCGGCCTCGGCGCGGGCGCGATCGAAGTAGCCCTTGTACGGCACGCTGCCGACGATCGGGAACCACCAGGTATGCGGCTCGAGCGGGTGCGCGGCGCCGCGGTGACCACGTAGAGCATCGTCGGACCGTCGACGTAGGAGAGCGTCGTGAAGCTGCCGCCCGACGCTTGAGGCCGAGCCCCTCGCGCGAAGCGGCGCGCCGCGAGCACGAGCTCGAGCTTGCGCCGCGTCTCCGGATCGAGATCGGGCCGGGCGAGCACCGTGTCGATCGGCTCGCGCCGCCAGAGGATCTTCGCCTCCTCGTAGCCGGCGCGGAGCACGTACGTCGGCGAGCAGGCCCCGCACGTCAACGCCGAACCCGACGACGATGCCGACCCACGCCCGTCGGCGCCCGAACCCACCCCGGCTCGATGCTCGGCGACAATACGAGCTAACTGGCGACCTGACCACCGGGCGCGTCGTCACCGAGCGCGTACTGCAGCTGGTACAGACGATAGTAGATGCCCCGCGCCGCGACGAGCTCGGCATGCGTCCCGATCTCGCGGATCTCGCCGTCGTGCAGCACGATGATGCGGTCGGCGTGCTCGATCGTCGACAGGCGGTGCGCGATGACCAGCGCCGTGCGCTCCCGCATCAGCGTGCGCGAGCGCGTCCTGGATCAGCAGCTCGGTCTCGGTGTCGACGCTCGAGGTCGCCTCGTCGAGCACCAGGATGGCCGGGTCGTAGGCGAGCGCGCGCGCGAACGCGAGCAGCTGGCGCTGGCCGGCGGACAGATTGTTGCCGCGCTCGCGCACCCGCTCGTCGTAGCCGCCCGGCAGCGCGTGCGATGAAGCGGCTCGGCGTGCACCGTCGCGCGGCACGGCCTCGCATCGTCGCGTCGCGATCTCGGCCGGCCGAGCGTGATGTTGTCCGCCGACCGTGCCGGTGAACAGGAACACGTCCTGCAGCACGACGCCGATGTGGCGGCGCAGCGCGTGCAGATCCCACTCGCGCACGTCGACGCCGTCGACCAGCACGCGCCCGCGCTGCACGTCGTAGAAGCGGTTGAGCAGCTTGATGATCGTCGTCTTGCCCGACCCGGTGGCGCCGACGATGGCGACCTTCTCGCCCGGCGTCGACGGTGAACGACACGTCGCGCAGCACCCAGTCCTCGCCCTTGTAGGCGAACCAGACGTGCTCGAACTCGATGCGGCCGCGCACGCGCGCCGGCGCGTGCGGCCGGCGCCGGGCTGGCGATCGCGCACCGGTGTCGAGCAGCTCGAAGACGCGCTCGGCCGACGACATCGCCGACTGCATCACCGCATACTTGGTGGAGAAGTCGCGCATCGGGATGAAGAAGCTCTGCATGTACTCGATGAACGCGACCAGCGTGCCGAAGGCGAGCGCGCCGGCGAGGATCTGCCGGCCGCCGTACCAGACGATCAGCGCGATCGAGATGCTAGCTGATCGCCTCGACGATCGAGAACAGCGCCGCCTCGTAGATGTTCGACCAGTGGTTGGCCTCGCGGTGCTCGTCGTTCAGCGCGTCGAACTCGGCGAAGCCTGCCGCCTCGCGCGCGAACAGCTGGATCACCATCATGCCCGAGAGCGCCTCCTGCAGATAGGCGTTGAGGCGCGCGAGGCGCTCGCGGATGATGCGGTAGTTGCGCGCGCGCCTTGAGGCGGAAGAAGTTGATCGCCAGCACGAGCACGGGCACGAGCGCCAGGCTGACCAGCGCCAGCCGCGCAGTCGATGGCTCAGCATGATGGCGACGATGCCGAGCAGGTGGCGACGTCCATGAGGATGGTCATGCGCGCCGGCGGCGAACATCTCGTTGATGCACGTCGACGTCGGTGGTCAGGCGGGTCACCAGGCGCCCGACCGGATTGCGGTCGAAGAACGCTCGTCGGCAGCTGCTGCAGGTGCGCGAACGACTCGACGCGCAGGTCGGCGAGGCTCTGCTGCGCCACCAGCATCGTCAGGTAGTACTGCAGGTAGAGGAACACGAACTCGCCGACATCGCCAGCCCGTAGAACGACGCCGATGCGCCGGCAGCCCGCTGGCGTCGTCCGCCGGCGATGTAGCGGTCGATGGCGATCTTCAGCAGATACGGCTGGGCCAGCGAGCACGCGGAGGTCAGCGGCAGGCAGACCATCGCCGCCCAGAAGATCGCGCCGGTACGGGCGGATGTACGCCCACAGCCGGCGCATCAGGCGCGCGTCGTAGGCCTTGCCGAGCGCCTCCTCGCGGTGCAGATCGAGCGCGGCTTCAGGCTCGCGTCGTCGTGCGCACCGCGCGGCGGAGCGGCGTCACGCTCGCCCTGCCACGTCGGTCGGCGTTCGGCCGCCCTCACAGCGCCTCGATCTCCTCTTCGAGCCGCTGTTGGCGGAACAGCTCGGCGTAGAGGCCGTCGCGCGCCAGCAGCGCGGCGTGGTCGCCGACCTCGACGATGCGGCCCTCGTCGACCACCGCGATGAGGTCGGCGTCCATGACCGTCGAGATGCGGTGCGCGATGACGATGCTGGTGCGCTCGCGCATCACGCCGCGCAGGTGTTGCAGGATGGCGCGCTCGGTCCGCGTGTCGACGCTCGACAGCGCGTCGTCGAGGACCAGGATGCGCGGGTCGACGAGGAGCGCGCGCGCCAACGTCAGGCGCTGCTTCTGGCCGCCCGAGAGCGTGATGCCGCGCTCGCCGACGACCGTGTCGTAGCCGCGCGGGAAGGCCTCGATGTCGCGGCGACGCCGGCGACCTCGGCGGCGCGCTCGACCGCGGCCGTCCGTCGGCGTCGGAGCGCCGAAGCGCGATGTTGTCGCGGACGTTGCGCGAGAAGAGAAACGGATCCTGGGGCACGAAGCCGATCGCGCGCCGCAGCTGCGCGAGCGGCAGCGTGCGCATGTCGCGCCCGTCGAGCAGCACGGCGCCGCCGCCGACGTCGAACAGGCGCGGCAGCAGCTGCACGACGAGCTCTTGCCGGCGCCCGGTGCGGCCGACGATCGCCAGCTTCTGTCCGGCCTCGAGCGTGAACGATGACGTCTGACGAGCACGGGATGGCCGTTGCGCGGCTGCGGTGTAGGCGAAGTCGACGTGGCGGAACTCGATCGCGCCGCTGCACCGCCGGCAGCGGCGTGCGCGTCGGCGGCGATCGGCGATCGCCGGCACGATCGCGAAGATCGTGCTCGAGGCGCTGCATCGCGGCGCGGCCGCGCTGCACGATCGACAGCATCCAGCCGAGCGCCATGGTCGGCCAGGCGAGCATGTTCAGGTAGCCGATGAACGCCACGAGGTCGCCGAGGCCGATGCGGCCGTCGATCACCTGCGAGCCGCCGTACCAGAGCACCACCAGGGTGCCGAGCGCCGGCGGCGCCGCGCATCAGCGGCATGAGCTGGCCGCGCACGCGCGCCAGCTCCACGCTCTGGCGGTGAACTCGCTCGTTGAGGCGCGCGAAGCGCGTCGACCGCGACCTCCTCGCGCAGCGTACGCCTTCACGACGTGGATGCCGCTGATGTTCTCCTGCACCGCGCTGCTCAGCGCCGCCAGCCCTTCCTGCACGCGCAGCGTCTGCTCCATCAGCCGGCGGCTGACGCGCTTGACGACCAGCAGCACCACCGGATACGGCAGCGAGCGACGCGCAGCGTCAGCCGCGGATCGAGCGATCAGCATGATGGTGACGCCGTAGACGTAGTAGATGGGCGTGTTGACGAGGTTGAGGATGCCGACGCCGAGCAGCATGCGGACCGCGGTGACGTCGTTGACCAGGCGCGACATCAGGTCGCCGGTCTGCTGGCGTCTGGTAGTACGCCAGCGGCAGGCGCTGCAGGTGCGCGAACAGGTCGTTGCGCAGATCGTACTCGACGTCGCGGCCGACGTTGAAGATCAGGAAGCGCGCGACAGCGTGCGCGCCACCGCCTGCACGAGCGCGATGGCGACGATCGCGCCGCGAACCATCCGACCGCCGACGCGGAAGGGCTCGCCGCGCTGATGGCGTCGATGCGCGCGCTTCAGCAGATACGGCACCGCCATCGCCAGCGAGGCGGTCACGAGCAGGCACGCGAGCCCGAGCGCATAGCGGCCCCGGTAACGGATCATGTATGACCAGAGCCGTTGCATGAAGTCGTCGAGTCATAGCCCAGCGGTTCCGGTGACGGAAGGTCGCGAGCACGGGGCCGTGGTCACGAGGAGCGCGCGTTGACCTCGCGCTCCGAGGGCCATCGGAGGATGCGCACGCAGCCCGCACCGCACGGGGCCGTGTCACGAGGAGCGCGAGTTGACCTCGCGCTCCGAGGGCCATCGGAGGATGCGCGCGCAGCGCGCACCGCACGGGGCCGTACTCAATTGATCATCACGCACGTCATCACGTTGTTCCTGCCCGACTTCGTGGGCGGCGCGACCCTCGCGTGTGCCGCCCTCGCCCGCGGCCTCCGAATGCGCGGACACGACGTGCGCATCTTCTGCGGTCGCCCGCACGGCGACGCAACGCCTTATGCCGAGAGCAGCTGGGTCGTCGACGGCATTCCAGTGACCGGCGTGAACGCCGCCGCCGGCTACGACGCGTTCGCCGAGCGCTCGTATCGCCATCCGGAGGTCGCGGCCGCGTTCGCGCGCTACCTCGACCGCGTCCGACCGGACGTGGTCCACTTCCACAGCATCCAGGCCCTCGGCGCCGATCTGCTCGCCGTCGCCGCCGAGCGGACCCTGCCGATCGTCGTCACCATGCACGACTGGTGGTGGTGGTGCGCACGCATGTTTCTGGTGGACCAGGACGACTTCGTGTGCCCCCGCGCGTCACCGCCGCGCGCTGCCACTGCGCGCCCGGCTTCGACTTCGTCGAGCGGCGCACCTACCTCGACCGCCTGCTCAGCTGTGCCGACCGCATCGTGACGCCGTCGCGCTTCCTCGCCGACGCAGCGCTCGCCAACGGCGTCCCGGCCGAGCGCGTGCGAGTCGTGACCAACGGCGTCGCCTCGTGCGGTCCACGAACGGGCGCGCGGCCACCCGGCCCGGTGCGCTTCGGATGGTTCGGCGGCCCCGACGCCCGCATGAAGGGCCTCCCGACGCTGCTCGCCGCCGCGGATCGGATGAGGTGCGGCGGGTTCGAGCTCATCCTCCACGCCGGCGCCGCCGCGACTCGACGCGGCGTCGCGCGTCGCCTCGTCGACCGCGTCGGTTTCGCGCTGCCGATCCCGCTCACGATCGACGATCGCGTACGGGTGGTGCCCGCGTTCGCGCCCGACGACCTTGCGAGCGCGTTGCACGCCCTCGATTGCCTCGTCGTGCCCTCGCTCATGCGCGAGTCCTTCTCGCTCGTGACCCGCGAGGCACTCGGCGCCGGCATCCCCGTCATCACGAGCGACAGCGGCGGGCCGCTCGAGATCGTGCGTCCCGAGGCGAACGGGCTCGTGTTCGCGACCGGCGACGCCGACGACCTCGCGACCTGCATGCGCCGCTTCGTCCTCGAGCCCGGGCTCGCCGAGACGCTCACCGAGGGCGCCGTGCGTACGCCGGTGCCGGGCCTCGCGTCGCAGCTCGACGAGCTCGAGGCGGTCTACACCGCGCTGCAGGCGGAGCGGCGGTCGCCCGCGCCTGCCGCGGCCAGCGCCGGCATCGGACCCGTGCTCTTTCTCGCGGGGTGCGACGGCGCACCGTTTCGCTACCGCGTGACGCACCTCCGCGATGCGCTCGCACGCCGCGCGGTCGCGAGCCGCGCGCTCTGGTGGAGCGATCCGGACGTGCCGGCGGCGATCGCGGGGGCCCGCCTGGTCGTGGTCTATCGCGTGCCGATGAGTCCCTGGCTCGACGCCTGCCTCGCGTACGCCCGGAGCCTCGGAAGGCCGCTCGTATTCTCCTGCGACGATCTGATCTTCGAGCATGAGGCGACGCCACACGACGCATTGGCGATGCTCTCCGCGGCCGAGCGCGCGTGGTGGCTCGCCGCCACCGAGCGCTATGCGGCGAGCGTACGCGCCTGCGACGCCTTCCTGGGCGCGACCGAGCCGCTCGCCGCCGCCGCCGCGCGTCTCGGACGCCCGGGGTTCGTGGTGCGAAACGGTCTCGGCGTCCGCGAGCTCGCGCTCGTCGAGCGGCTCGCGAAGACGCGCCCGCCGGCGCCCCCGGGCAAGCCCGTCGTCCTCGCGTACATGAGCGGCACCAGAATGCACGAGCTCGACTTCGCGACGATCGCCGCGCCACTTGCGCGTGTGCTCGCCGCGCGGCCGAACGTCCGCCTGCGTCTCGGCGGCCATCTTCGTACGCATCCGTCGCTGGTACCGTTCGCCGATCGCATCGAGCGGCACGCTTTCCTCCCGTGGCACGAGGCCTACGCCATGCTCGCGAGCGCGGACGTGCAGCTCGCGCCGCTGCGCCGCGATCCCTTCAGTGAGGCCAAGAGCGAGGTGAAATATCTCGAGGCCGCCGCGCTGGGGCTCCCGACCGTCGCGAGCCCGACCGACGCCTTTCGCCGCGCGATCCGCTCCGGCGAGAACGGCCTCCTCGCCGCCACGGCGGAGACGTGGGAGTCGTCACTGCTCGCGCTCGTCGACGATCCCTCCCTCCGGCGCCGCCTCGGCAATCGCGCGCGCGACGACGTCTTCCTGCACGCGACGCCGGAGACATGCGCCGACGAGCTGCTGGCGATGCTCGCGCGCGTCGTCGCAGGCGGTGTCTCGGCGGACGGCGAGGCGCGACGAGCCGCGCCGCTGCCGTCGCCGGCGTCCTTCCCGGGCGAGGTCGGCCGCGCCGATCTCGCGCCCGCTGCGCTCCGTCCCGGGACCGCGGTCGAAGCGAGCGACACGCCGTCCGGCTTTCTCCTTGCGGGTCGGAGCGTCGGGCAATGCTTTCGCGCGAGCGCCGACGACCTCTGTCGAGTCGACCTCCGCGTCGGGACCGACGGCCGCCGCCACGACCAGCGTCTCGTCGTCCGCATCGCCGACGCGCCGGGCGCGCGGCAGTCGCCGCTCCGCGTCTGCACCATCGACGCCGCGACGGTCGCCGACGGCGCGTGGGTCGCCGCCACGTTCGACCCGATCGCCGCGAGCGCCGACCGCGACCTGTATCTCTGGATCGAGTCCGCGGACGATACGGAGACCGCCGTCACGCTTTGGACCTACGTCGAAGGCCACGGGGACGCGCCGCCCGGCGGACTGCATCTCGACCACCGACCGGCACCGGGAAGTCTGACCTTCCGCACGTTTCATCGGGAGTGAGCCGCTCGGTGACTTCCTCGGCGTGCCGATGCGCGCCGAGCTCGCCATCGGGGCCGCGCACCGACAACGCGTGTTCGGTCCGCGCGCGGCGCCCCGGTTCTACGGCGCGCCGAGGCGAGGCGGGAATCACCCGCCACGCGCGGCCGCAAACGCCGCGTGGAGCGCGTCGAAGCTCGCGGGCTGCTGGTCGTACACGAGCGCATCGGTGGGGATGATCGTCGCGGCGCGGGCGCTGCGGGTCCAGAGGTGACCGACCGGCCGTACCCAATGCGGGTCGTCGAGCGTACCGGGCTTCACGTTCACGACCGCCGGATCGCGGAGCGGCGCATGGAAGAGACGCGTCCCGCAGTCGGGGCAAAAGACGCAGTCGACGGCGCGGCCGCTCGCCGCCGTACGCCGCCACCGCTGCGGCGTACCAGCGGTCAGCGCGAAGGCGATCGCCCGAACCGGCATCGACATGCCGAATGCCCCGCCCGACTGGCGCTGGCACTCGCTGCAGTGGCAGGCGTAGACCGTGAGCGGCGGCTCGCCGATCGCATAGCGACACGCGCCGCACTGACAGCCCCCGAGAAGCGGCACGCGCAGCCCGTCGCCGATGTCGCCGCTCATCGGCTCATCCTGCCCCCGCCAGCGCCGCCAGCACCACCTCGACCCGCCGCGGCAGGTGACGCCGGCTCGGATAGACGACGTGGAGCGCGATGCGTGCGAGCGTCGTCCGCGGCAGGACCGCCACGAGCGCGCGCCGCTCGAGACCCGGCGCCGCAACGTAGTCGGGCAGGACGGCGATGCCCGCGCCCCGCTCGGCGAGGTCGGCGACGGCGAGGAGATCGTTCACCCGCACGCGCGGCACGAGACCGAGGGGCCGTCCGTCGCGACCGCGGAGCGCGGCGAGATCCGTCGTCGGCCCCGACGGCGGGACGGCGAGCAGGTCGTGGCGCGCGAGATCCTCGAGCCGACGCGGTGCGGATCGGCGTGCGACGTACG
Organism: uncultured delta proteobacterium; assembly: GCA_963774015.1. Taxonomy (GTDB): domain Bacteria; phylum Desulfobacterota; class Binatia; order UTPRO1; family UTPRO1; genus UTPRO1. The sequence continues at coordinate 1,959 of CAVZDH010000006.1, read as the reverse complement.
CGGGCGCCGCATAGAGACGTACCGCAACCTCACCGAGCTTCCGCGCGGTGAGAGACGAGTCCGGCAGCGGCCCCTCGCGCACGGCGAGATCGATGTCGTCCTCGATGAAGTCGAGCCGACGGGCGTCGAGCACGACGTCGAGCGCGAGCCGCGGGTGCTCGGCCGCGAGCCGTGCGACCAACGGCAGGAGCCGCAGCCGGCCGAACGCGCGCGACGCCGACACGCGCACCCGGCCGGACACGTCGGTCTGGAGATCGCGAACGGCGGCGCCCGCCTCGTCGAGCGCCTCGAAGAGCGGCTGGGCGCGCCGTACGAGCGCGAGCCCGGCGGCGGTCGGCCGCACGCGGCGCGTGGTGCGCTCGAGGAGCCTGGCTCCGAGCGCCTGCTCGAGCCGCGCGAGCTGCTTGCTCACGGCCGACGGTGTGAGCCCGAGGCGCCGGCCGGCGTCGCTGAGGCTGCCGGATTCGACCGTAAGCACGAGCGAGCGGACGGCGCCGAGGTGCGGACCGAGCATTCGTGACGTCATGTCACGAATCTAGTGAATCGAACGATCTTGTTGAATGGCCCGACGATTCCGTATTCGTCCGCCCATGCGCCAACCCACGCTGTCGATGTCGCCCGCGGCCTCCCGTGCCGCGACGTCCCTGCCCCTCGCCATTCGCCTGCTCCGCCGGCTGAATCCCCTGATCGCGGCGATCCTCCGCTCGCCGCTGCACGGTCTCGTCAGCCGGAACCTGCTCGCGCTCTCGTACGTCGGCGCAAAGAGCGGCCGCCGCCGGACGCTGCCGCTGTCGTACGTGGAGGTCGGCGGACGTCTCTACCTGTGCACGCGCAGCTCGGCGTGGTGGCGGAATCTGCGCGCAGGCCGCGCGGTCGAGCTCCGGCTGCGCGGGCGGCGCGTCGGCGCGACCCCGCTCGTCGTCGACCCGCGCTCGGACGAGGCCCTGGATGCGCTCCGCGCCTTCCTCACCGCCAATCCGAGGACGGGCGAGATGCTCTACGACGTCCGCACGGATCCGACACGCCGGCCGCTCGAGGACGACCTCCGTCGCGAGGTGCCGCGCTCGGTCGTCGTGCGCCTCGACGTCGACGCGCAGGCTTAGCCCGGACGCTCGCCGGCGATCGCGCGCGCGATGGCGGCGTGAAAGTGGCCGAGCGTGTGCTCGAGCCGACCGAAGGTGACGGTCGCGTTCGCGCCCGAGCGCAATCCCTCCTGGATGCCCTCCGCGGCGAAGAGGTCCTCGCGCTGGAAGACGGTTTCCTCGATCAACGCCAGCGTCTTGTCCCAGTGGGCACGATCCCCGTCGCCGGCTCGCGCCCGTGGGACGAGCATCGCGTGGGTCCAGCGCACCGAATCCGCGTCGACCGGGAAGACCGTCACGTGGCTCACGTAGTCGGGATGGTAGATGAGCACGGAGTTCGGAAAGACGAAGTGCGTGAAGGTGAAGTCCTCGCGCAGATTCCACTGGGACGGCGGCGTCCCGGCAAGCGCCGCGGCCGGCCGCCGCGCCGTCGCCGAGCGCACGTGCGGTCCGACGAAGTCGGACGTGGCGCGGGCGTCGAGAAAGAAGCGGTAGATCGTGTCCCGATGCAGGACCCGAATGTGGTACGCCTCGAGGAACGCGTCGATCACGAGCTTCCAATTCGCCCGCCGGACCGTGTCGACGCGCCGGTAGAGCACGTGCGACGCGAGATCGAAGGCGTCGAGCTCGTCGCCGATCGGTCCGAGGAACGCGTCGAGGTCGAACGCGTCGCCCGGCGTCGGCTGCACCCACAGGAGCCCATGGCGGCTGGCCGACGGCACCCGCACGAGGGCATGGGTCTCGGGGCCCACGGCGGGGAAGGCGGCGGCGTGCGGCACGTGGCGGAGCGCGCCGTCGAGGCCGTAGGTCCACCCGTGGTAGGGGCAGACGAGCCCCTAGCAATACGTACTCGTCGAGGCGTAGACCAGCATAACCA
>CAVZDH010000005.1:385000-730163 GCA_963774015.1 uncultured delta proteobacterium | reverse complement strand
CGTCTGCGGGCCGACGTCGAGCGCGAGCGTGTGATTGGGCATCGAGTCAGCGGTCGCCGAACACCGGCAACGTAGCGAGAAAATCGGATGGGGGTAGGGATGTCAAGGCGAGGTTGGCGTTGCTCGGCGTCCAGGTGACGCGTGTGATGCGCATGCCCGTCGCGCTTGACCACCTCGACGATCCCGCGGCGCACCTCGTCCACCTCCCCGACCGCCTTCGAGACGGAAATAGGCGCTGTTGCTGTCGATGAACTCCTCGCCCGTGCCGAGCGCCTGCTCGAGGCCCGCCACGCTCTTGAGGGCCTCGCTCGGCGAGATGAAGGCCTCGGTCTCGCGGCTCGCGATCAGGCGGTCGACGACCCCCGGATCGGCGAGCATGCCGTCGGAGAGCGCATAGCAGCACCTCCGGCAGGCGCGGTGTTGATGTTCACCCTGAGCCCGTCCCGGGCGCGAGCACGGTGACGAAGCCCTCGAGGCGCGCGAGCACGCTCGGCGTCACGCCGCGCACCAGCAACAGCTCGCGCAACGTCAGGAGAGGGCCGTTCCGCACGATCATCGGGCGGCGCAGCCCGAGATAGTACGGCTGCTCCGCGCCGGGCGGCGTCACGATCGGGATGCCGTCGACGTCCATCCAGTCGACGATCGCCATCAGGATCTGCGGGTCGATGCCGAGTATGTTGAAGAGCCGGCGGAACACGTCGACGCGCTCCGGACGGACCGATCCGGCGCTGATCATGTCGTTGAGATTCAGGAAGCGCGCCTCGTCCCGCACCCGGAACGCCGCCGTGCCGTCCCCGATCGGAAGCGGCGGGTACGGACGAGCCCAGAAGTCGGCGCCGCCGTCGCTCCCCGGGCTGATCATCCCGTCGACGCTGACGAGCGCCTCGGCCACGTTCATGCCCGAGCGCGCGAGGTAGGTCGCCTCGAGCGCGTTGCGGGCGCTGAGGGCGAGATGGGTCTCGACCTGCGCCGCATCGGTGAACTCGATCACGACGATCGTGAGGAGCGTGATCGCGAGCAGCACGATCAGAAGGGCGATGCCCGACTCGTCTCGTCGCCGCATCGTCATTCGGAATCCGGGGTGCGGCGCGGCGCCGGCGAGGCGGCCCCCGGAGAGGCGGCGCCGGCGGGCTGCACGATGCGATCCGAGAGCGGGAGGTCGACGGCGGTCGTGAAGCGATGCACGTCGCCGACGGCGTCGTAGAGCGCCAGGTCGATCCGGACGGCGCGTGGCAAGCGCGCGTTCGCCTCCTCCGAGTCCCACAGATCGAGCCAGTCACGTCCGTCGTAGAACCGAAACGCGAGACTGGCGACGTTCTCGACGAAGACCGAGGCCCGGGCATCGTCGAGCGCCCGGCGTTCGATCATCGTCGCCTCGCGCCGGAGGAGCCGATGCGGCGCCGTGCCGAGCACCGGGGCCGGCGTCGGGCCGAATGCGGCGAAGAAGTCGTCGGCGTCGTCGGCCAAGAGATCGACCTCGCCGTGGCGGGCCATGTGGTCCGACGCGGACGTGTCCATCGTGACCTTGTCGCCGCTCGCCGTCGTCGTCGTGCGCTGATCGCGCCGCAGTCCGCTCCGGTCGCGCGCGAAGAAGTACGCGAGCATCCGTTGGTCGGTACCGCGGCCCTCGAGTCCGGCCGGCCGGGACGAGAGCGCCGTGAAGACGAGCGAGTCGAGCGGCGCCTCGTCGGTGCCCCCGGGAAGCACGCGGAAGATCGCCGTGCCCGGGAGATTCCGCGGATAGTACGCCGAGGCGATCTCGTCCGCCATCCGGCCGACCGCGGCGCGGCCCACTCGCGTGACCTTGGCCCGCTCCTCCGCGATCGCCTTCGAGCGCAAGGTCCGCGAGAACGTGCCGTAGAGCGTGACGGCGACGAGCCCGAAAATGCCGAGTGCCAGCATGATCTCGATCAGCGTGAAGCCGGCGGCGTCCGTGTCTCATCGCCGGCGCACGTAGTAGGTCAGCGTCACGTCGTCGCCGGACTCTTCCTCGCCGCGGAACACGCGCACGCGGACCTCGCGAACGTCCGGCACCGGCGTCGTGAGGACCTCCCGCTCCCAGCGCAGATCGGGATAGCGGTCCGGGTAGTCCAGCTCGAAGTCGCCCTTGGGTCGCCCCGAGGTCGGGAAACGGGCCGGCGTCGACCTCGGCCATGAGCCCGCGTGCGAGCATCGTCGCCTCGGTCACACGCTGATCGCGGGCGATCAGGTCGATGTTGCGCACGTGGAGCGCGAGCAGGCTCACGAGCGCGAGCCCGAGCACCGCCACGGCGACCAGCACCTCGAGCAGCGTGAACCCGCGCGGCGTCGTGCTCACGGAGCGCGCATCGCGCCTCGTCCGCGACGGTCGCATGCTCTGCCGCGGCGCCGCGCGGCGCTCGTCGCCGTCGCCGGGCGCGGTCGTCGGCGGGGGTCGTCGGTCGCCCCGGTCGGGCTCGAGCATCGACGTACCGGTCGGCGACCCGCGTTCGGCCGGTGAGCGGCTCGATGGCCATCGTCGCGTCGCCGCCGCGAGCGCCCCCGCAGGTGCACCACGAGCGGGTCGGCCCATCCCTCCGGCGAGAACTGCGCGAACACCGTCCCCTCGCGACACCGTACCGACCGCCGGCAGCACCACGTCGCGAACGGCGACGCGCGTCGGGCAGCGTCGACCGGCCTCGCGAGCGACGAGTCGATCGGCGACGAACTCGGGCTCGTCCGGGTCCCCGCCGAGAACGGTGACGAAGTACGTCTGATGGTCGAGGTCGAGGTTCAGGCGCATCGGGACGACGGCGGTACGCGGCCTCGTCGTAGAGATACCGTGCGGTGGTGGCGAGCCGCGCGGCGCTCGACGCGAGCGCGACGGCCTCCGGATCGCGCAGCCGCGGCGCGACGAAGCTCACGGCGATGCCGAGGATCAGGAGGACGACGGTCAGCTCGAGAAGGGTGAAGCCGGACGATCCGTGCAGGTCGAGGAGCGCGCGGGTCAGAGCTGGGTGCGGCTGTCGATGTCGGCATACTTCCCTTCACCGCCTTCCGACCCGTCCGCACCGTACGATTTGACGCGTGTAGGTCTCGCCGTCGCTCAGGAAGACGTAGGGGTTGCCCCAGGGATCGACCGGCACCGACTCGAGATACCCGTCCGGATTCCAGCGCCGCGGAACGTTGCCGGTCTCGGGACGCGTGACCAAGGCCTGCAGGCCCTGGTCGGTGGTGGGATAGGAGCCGTTGTCGAGCTTGTAGAGGTGAAGCGCCTCCTCGATCTTCTTCACGTCGGCGACGGCCTTCACCTTACGGGCTTCGTCGGTACGGCCGACGATGCGCGGCGCCACCAACGTGACCAAGAGGCCGAGGATGAACACCACGACCATGATCTCGATCAGGGTGAATCCGGCTTCCGCGGCGCGACGAGGCACCCGCATCACACGTCCTCCAAGGCAGCGACGATACCAAGGAGCCGGTGCCCCCTCAACGTAGGGGCCCGCGACCTCCGCGCGAAGCGCGCGGCCGAGCCAAGCGAGCCGAGAGTGGCGCCCCGGACGAGCCCGGCTCGCCCGGAGCGAGGGAGAGATCCCTCGACTGGACTAGGGAAGCTCTGCACAGGAAGGTTCCGAGCGAGAAGTGCGAACCGCCCCGAGCGCAAGGCGGGGGGCGCGACCGCGTATCTGTACGAACGCCGCTTCGCAGCGCACCTCGCGCCCTGTGCCGCCGTCGCACGGGGATGGATCGCGCTTCGCAGCCGGGAGCTACCTGTGCAGAGGTTCCCTAAAGAAACTGCTTCCACCACGGCGCGCCGCTCTGTTGGTACTTGGCGCGGTCGGTCTTCGCGGCGGCCGGCGCGGCGCCGGCCTTCTTGACGCTCGCGGCGGCGCGCGGCGCGACGGCCTTCTTCGGCGCCGGGCGAGCGCTCGCGACCTTCGCAGCGCGGGCGCGAACGGTCGGCGTCTTGGGACGGACGGCTTTCTTCTTGGTGGAACGCGAGGAGCTCTTGGTTTTCATGCAGCGCTCTCCTTAAACGAAGGTCCGCGGCACCGCAACTCTCGGCGCCGCATCCGGGCGATCATCTGACGATCCGGTTCAGCTCGAAGATCGGGAGCAGGATCGACAGGACGATGAAGAGCACGACGCCGCCCATGAACACGATGATCAGCGGCTCGAGGATCGTCGTCAGCGCGCCGACCGCGTTTTCGACCTCGTCGTCGTACGTGTCGGCGGCCTTTCCGAGCATGGCCTCCAGCTGGCCGCTGCGCTCCCCGACGGCGACCATGTGCACGACGAGCGGCGGAAAGAGCCCGCTTTCGCGCAACGGCGGCGCGATGCTCTGTCCCTCGCGGATCGCGTCGCGCGCTCGCTCGATCGCGCGAGTGAGCACGGTGTTGTCGACGATGCTCTTCACGATGTCGAGGGCGGGCAGGAGACCGATGCCGCTCGCGAGCAACGTCGACAGCGTGCGCGCGAACCGAGCGACCGCGAGCTTCTGGGTCGAGCCGGCCGAAATAGGGGAGCGCGAGGCTCACGCGGTCGACCCGCTCCCGCCCCGCGGGCGTCCGCGCCCATCGCAGGCCGCCCACGAGCGCGGCCGCGACGAGCAGGAGCAAGAGCCACCACCATTGCGCCACGAAATCGGAGAGACCCAAGAGGAAACGCGTCGGTAGCGGCAATTGCTGATGCGTCTCCTGGAAGATGCGCGTGACCTTCGGCACCACGTACGAGAGGAGAAAGAACAGGATGGTCGCGCTCAGGATCAGCATGATGGCCGGGTAGGTGAGGGCGCTCCGCACCTTGCCGAGCAGGCGCGCCTGGTTCTCGGTGTAGTCGGCGAGGCGATCGAGGACGACGTGCAGCGCACCGCTCGCCTCGCCGGCGCGTACCATGTTGACGTAGAGCGACGCGAAGAGCCGGGGATGCTGCGCCAGGGCGTCGGCGAGCGAGCTGCCCTCGGTCACCTCCTGGCGGACTTGCGCCAACGTGCGCGCCAAGGCCGGACGTTCCGCCTGCTCGGAAAGCGCTCCCAGGGCCTCGACCAGGGGCAGCCCCGCCGCAACCAGGGTGCTGAACTGACGCGTGATCGCCGCGAGCTCGGCGGCCGGCACCCGCTCGGGCCGGCGCGCCAGCGCCCACGCCGCGGCGGGGGCCGCCGCGCGCCGCTCCTCGCTCAAATCCGTGGGGAACACCCCCGTGCGCCGGAGCTTCTGTCGCGCGCCGCGTGGGCTGTCGGCGTCGACGACGCCCCCGACCGCTCGACCGCCGACGTCGAGCCCGCGATAGGCGTAGAGCGGCATCAGCGCGACGGTGCGGGCACGGTCACAGCAGGTCTTCTTGCGTGACGCGCAGCACTTCTTCGATCGTGGTCTCGCCGGCGAGAATCTTCGCGGCCCCGTCCTCGCGCAGCGTGACCATGCCGGCGAGCGCCGCGGCTCGGCGGATCGCGGCGGCGTCGGTGTTCTTCATGATGAGCGTGCGCACCTCGTCGTCGACGACGAGCAGCTCGTGGATGCCGGTGCGCCCGCGATAGCCGGTGTGCTTGCACGCATCGCACCCGGCGCCACCGGCATAGAGCGTGCGGCCGCTCGCCTGCTCGGGGGTGATGCCGACCTCGGCGAGGAGCTCGGGACTCGGGCGCAGCACGCGCCGACAGTGCTCGCAGACCCGGCGGAGCAGACGCTGCGCCATCACCGCGAGCACCGACGACGACACGAGAAACGGCTCGGTGCCCATCTCGACCAAGCGGGTGACCGCGCTCGCCGAGTCGTTGGTGTGCAGCGTCGAGAAGACGAGGTGCCCGGTGAGCGCGGCTTGGATGGCGATCTCGGCCGTCTCGCTGTCGCGGATTTCGCCCACCATGATGACGTCCGGGTCCTGGCGCAGGATCGAGCGGAGGCCGTTCGCGAACGTCAGCTCGATCTTCGGGTTCACCTGCATCTGGCCGACGCCCTGGAGCTGGTACTCGATCGGATCCTCGATCGTGATGATGTTGCGCTCGGTCGAGTTGATGGTCGACAGCGCCGCATAGAGCGTGGTCGTCTTGCCGCTGCCGGTGGGACCCGTGACCAGCACGATGCCGTGGCTCTGTCGGATCAGCCGCTCGACCAAGGCGAGGTTCCGGCCGGTGAGCCCGAGCTCCTCCAGACCGAGGAGCGTCGCGGCCCGGTCGAGGAGACGCAGCACCACGCGCTCCCCGTACGCGGTCGGGATCACCGACACGCGCACGTCGATGTCCTTGCCCGCGACCTTGGTGCGAATGCGACCGTCCTGCGGGAGTCGCTTCTCGGCGATGTCGAGTCCGGCCATGACCTTCACGCGCGAGATGATGACGGGCTGGAAGCGCTTCGGCGGCGAGATCACGTCGTAGAGGATGCCGTCGATGCGGAAGCGGACGGTCAGCACGCGTTCGAAGGGCTCGATGTGGATGTCGCTCGCCCGATCCTTCACGGCCTGGAAGAGCAGCGAGTTGACGAGCCGGATGATCGGCGCTTCGTCGCTCGCCTCGAGAAGATCCCGCGGCTCCTCGAGCTCGGTTGCGATCAGGTCGAGGCGCTCCTCCTCGAGATTGCCCATCAGATCGGCGGCGGAGCCGGACGCGAGGTCGTAGGCGCGGTTCAGCGCCTCGGTGAGCACGTCGGGCGGCACGACCACGGGACGAATCGGCGCCCCGTAGAGGACCCGCAAGTCGTCGAGGGGTCCGAGCGCCCGCGGATCGCCGACCGCGACCACGACCCCGTCGCTCTCGCGCTTGAGCGGCAGCACGAGGTTCCGGCGTGCGAACTGCATCGGCAGCGAGGCGAGCAGCTCGGCGTCGACGTCGCTCGCCGTCACCCGGGGCGCGAACGGCAGATCGTACTCCGCCGCGCGCGCGCGGGCCTCGGCCTCGGGACCGACGGGCGCCGCGACCGCGGACGACGTACGGGCGGGAGTGACCATGGTGCTCAGTGCCCCTCGTGCTCGGTCGCGGGAGCCACTTCGGGACGCGCCGAACCGAGGAGAAGCGTGAGGGTACCACCCTGCTCCGCGAGGTCATAGGCCGGCGGCACGTCGGTCGTGAGGTCGATCACCAGCCGCATCCGGCCGTCGTGGTGTGCCACGCGGACACGGCGCACCAGCGGGTCGATCACCTTCAGGAACTCGACTTTCGCCTGCTGCCGGCTATCGCCGAACACGTCGATGACGATGCGCCCGGGCTGCGAGAGCACGTAGTGCGTGACCTTCGCGGGAGTGCCGCCGAGGGCCACGTGGATCGCGGCGCCGTCGGCGCGCCGGTCGACGCTCACCGCCGTCACCGCGAGCGGCCCGCCGCCCGCCCGGGTGGCGGGGGTCGGTACCGCTGCGCCCGCGCCCGCCGGGACGTCGCGCTCCTCGGGGAGGTTGAACGACGGCATGTCGAGCGGATCGGGATGGCGCCGCGGCGCGCCCGCCGAGTCCATGATGTCGCGGAAGCGATCGCGTTCGGCGACGGACACCTCGGCCGCATCCTGCTCGTCCTTGATGATGTGCGGAGTCAAGAAGATGAGGAGATTGATCTTGCTCTTGTTGCGCTCGGTGTTCTTGAAGAAGTTCCCGAGCACCGGGATGGAGGTCAAGAACGGCACCTTGCTTTCACGACTGTTGATGGCGTCGGAGATCAGTCCGCCGATCACGATCGTTTGCCCGTCGCGGACGTTGATCGTGGTGCTGGCGCTCCGCACGGTCGTCGTCGGGCCGACCTCGTTGGCGTCGAGCACCGGATTCGGGATGATCGCCGAGACTTCCTCGAACATCGCGAGCCGTACCATCGCGCCCTCGGAGATCTGCGGCGTGAGCCGGAGCGTGATGCCGACGTCCTCGCGCTCGATCGTCGCGAAGGTGTTGTTGAGGTTCGTCTCGCTCGTCGCCCGGCTGGCGACGAACGGGACGTTCTGGCCGACCACGATCTCGGCCTCCTCGTTGTCGGTGGTGAGGATGTTGGGCGCGGAGAGGATGTTGATGTCGTTCGAGTTGTCGAGCGCGCGCAGCAGCGCGGCCTGCGCCGGCACCTTCGTGCCGTCGGGCAGGGTCACCGTCTGCTGCGACACGGCCGCCGAGCACGAGACCGGAGAGCGTTCCGGGATTGGTGAGCGCGGTGTTCAGATTGCCGAGGTTCGTGCGCCCGATGCCGAGGCCGTTCGGCAACCCGACGCCGCCCTGGAGCTCGATGCCGAGCTGGCGCGTGCGGTCGAGCGTGACCTCGAGGATGATGGCCTCGACGTAGACCTGGCGCCGGCGGATGTCGAGCTTGTCGATGACGCTCCGGATGATGTCGAAATCCTCGGGAACGGCGGCGATGATGAGCGAGTTGGTCGCGGGGTCGGCCGTGATCCGGACGTCGCCCGCGAAGTCGATCGCGGATTGCTGCGCGCCCGGCTGGCTCAGGGGCCGCTGCTGTTGCTGCCGCCGGTTCTGCGACGCCCGCCGAAGGCTGCTGCCGTTCTGCCGCCGACTGCTCCGATTGGTGTTGCCCCCGGGCGGATTCTGCTGACGCGTGCGCACGACCGACTGGCCGCCCCCGACTCCCGTGATGTCGAGCAACACGGGCAGCAGATCCTCGGCGTTGGCGTACTTCAGATAGTACACGCGGACGCGCCCGCTTCCGGCCGGCAACGGCACGTCGAGGCGCTCGACCAGGGCCTTGATCTGCTGCATCTGATCGGGCGGGGCATTCACGATGAGCGTGTTGGTGCGGTCGTCGGGAGTGAGCTTGAACGCCTTGAGCTGCGCGCTCCCCGCCGGCTTCCCCGGCGGCGCGGGGGCGGCCGGGCCGCGATCCTCGAGCGCCTGCTGGATGGTGTCGGCGAGCTCGTCCGCGGCGGCGTACTTCAACGGCAGCATCACGGTCTGCCGGCGCGAGCTCGCGACGTCGAGCTCGGCGACGAGCTTCGCGAGCCGCTCCACGTTGGCGGCCGAGTCGACGATGATCAGCGAGTTGGTCTGCGGATAGCCGGTCACGAGCCCGTCGGGCGACACCATCGGCTGCAGCACGCCGATCACGTCCGCAACGTCGACCTGCGAGAGCGGAACGAGACGGGTCACGTACTCCTCGGTCGGCGCGTGCGCACCCGGCTCGAGGGTGCGCAGGCTCGTCGCTTTCGCCTCCTTCGTGGGGATGATGCGAATGGCCGCCCCGCTCGGCACGGTGGTGAATCCTTTCACCTGCAGGACGGCCTGGAAGACCTGGTATGCCTCGTCCGGGGTGATGCGCGTCGGCGACACGACCGTCACCTTGCCCTGTACCCGGTCGTCCATGACGAAGTTCTTGCCGGTGATCTCGCCGATGAACTTCACCAGGACGGCGATGTCGACGTCCTGGAAATCCATGGTGATGTAGCGCTCGCCGTCGCCCTCGACGATCGCGGGACCCGGCACGCCGGGCGAACCCTCGATGGCCGCCGGCGTACGGACGGCCCCCGGCGTGTTTGCAGCCGCACGCCGCGCGTGGGCCCCCACGGCCGCGACGCTCGCGGCGACCGCGAAGATCACCAGTCGTTTCGTTGCCTTCGGTGTCCCCCGTGTCGCCACTGTCACCGCCTCTCGCCCCGCCGGTACGGGTTCAGCGAATCTCGTAGGAGAAGTTCTTGGGTTGCTTGTTGCGCTGCAGGTCGACCGCAATGTGCCCTTCGTTCTGGAGCTCCGTGAAGAGCGAGATCGCCTTGGTGGGGTCGGTGAGCTCCACGCCGTTCACGCGGTTGATGACGTCGCCGTTCTGCAGCCCGATCTTCTCGAATACCGAGCCCGGCTTGATGGCGAAGACGCGGAAGCCCACCGTCCTGCCGTTCTCGAAGTACGGAACCGCGCGCGCCTGCGTGAACACCTCGTTGATGTTGGCGACCGTCGACTCGAGCTCCCGGCGATCGATCAGGTACTTGTTGTCGGCGGTCTTGCGGATGCGCTCGTTGCTGCCCGATGCCGCGCCGCCCGCGGGCGACGCATCCTTGCCGCGCCGCGAGGAGATCTCGAGCACCTCCTCGCCGCCGTCGCGGCTCAGAATCACGCGATCCCACTCGACGCGCGCGAGCGTCGCGACCTCGAGGACGGGGTCGCCGATGCGATACAATGCCTGCCGGCGCGCCGCTTGATCCTCGATGATCGCGAAGGATTGCGCGGGATCGTGCGCGAGCGCCGTGCCCCAGAGCTTGAGGTTCAGGTCGGTGCGCTTGACCGCCTCGGGCGTGTCGGTGCGCTCCGGTCCCTGGTGCTTCACGGCGTTGAAGACGTCGCGCTCGGCGATGACGGCATATGCGGACTCGGGCTCGACCGCGCGCGCCGGCAGCGCCGGCGCTGCGGCCGCCGCGGCGCGGGCGACCGGTACCGCGAGACGAGCCGCGATCAAGGCGCTCGCGACGCGGGCCGCGAAGAACGCGATCATCGCCAACAAGAGCAAATTGAGCGCGATCAGCGCCGGACGCCACGACGCGGTCAGCATGCCTGCGAACGTCATAGGGTAAAGGGCATGGGCGTTCAAGCGAGGCGTACGCGTATGTCCATGAAATGCCTGCCCTTGTCTTTCCGTCCAAATCCCCGCATACGAACGTGGTGGAAGCGGAGCACGAGCAAGTTCTCGTCCGGCGGAAGAAGCTCGCGGAGCTGGTCCGCCTCGGTTGTGCGCCGTACCCGAACGATTTTCGTCCCCGCGACGACGCCGGCGAGCTCCTCGCGCGCTTCGGCGCGGCGAGCGCCACGGAGCTCGACGCGGCACACGTCACGGTCGCGCTCGCGGGCCGTCTGGTGGCGATCCGCGACTTCGGCAAGGCCGTCGTTCCTGCATCTGCAGGATCGCGACGGCCGCCTCCAGGTCTACGTCAAGCGCGACGGCGTCGGCGACGAGGCCTTGGCGCGCTTTCAGCCAGCTCGACCTCGGCGACTTCGTCGGCGTCGTCGGCGCGCCTCTTCCGCACCAAGACCAACGAGCTCACCGTCGAGGCGCGATCGATCCGCGTGCCTCGCCAAGGCGCTGCGGCCGCTGCCGGAGAAGTGGCACGGCCTCACCGACGTCGAGGCCGCTACCGCCAGCGCTACCTCGATCTGATCGCCAACCCGAAGACGCGCGAGGTGTTTCGCGCGCGCGCGCGGATCATTCAGGGCCTCCGCAGCTTCTTCGCCGCGCGCGGCTTCGTCGAGGTCGAGACGCCGATGATGCAGGCGATCGCCGGCGGCGCGCGGCGCGCCCGTTCGTCACCCACCACAACGCGCTCGACATCGACCTCTACCTGCGCATCGCCCCCGAGCTCTACCTCAAGCGGCTGCTCGTCGGCGGCTTCGATCGCGTCTTCGAGCTCAACCGCGTCTTCCGCAACGAGGGCATCTCGACCCGAGCACAATCCCGAGTTCACGATGCTCGAGTTCTACCAGGCGTACGCGACCTACGAGGACCTGATGGAGCTCACCGAGAAGCTCTTCGTCGAGCTCGCCGCGACCTCACCGGCGGGCTCGTCGCTGCCGTACGGCGAGCACACGATCGATCTCACGCCGCCGTGGACGCGTCTCGACCGTGAAGGACGCCGTCGCCACGTACACCGGGCTCGCGCGCGCCGAGGTCGACGACGCGTCGGCGCTCCGCGCGTACGCCGAGCGCCATGCGATCCCGCTTCCCGACGACGCGCCGTACGGCAAGGTCTTGATCGATCTCTTCGAGAAGCGGGCCGAGGCCGAGCTCGTCCAGCCCACCTTCGTCACCGAGTACCCGGTCGCGGTCTCGCCGCTGGCGCGCCGCCGATCGCGATCCCGCGTTCGTCGACCGCTTCGAGCTCTTCATCGCCGGCCGGGAGCTCGCCAACGCCTTCTCCGAGCTGAACGATCCGGACGATCAGCGCGTCGCGCTTCGAGATGCAGCTGCGCGCCCGCGCGGCGGCGACGACGAGGCGCACGCGATGGACGAGGACTACGTGCGCGCCCTCGAGCACGGCATGCCGCCGGCGGCGGGGGAGGGCATCGGCATCGACCGTCTGGTGATGCTGCTCACCGACTCGGCGTCGATCCGCGACGTGATCCTCTTCCCGCACCTGCGGCCCGAGCGGCGCTGACCGAGCGCCGAGACCCCCGATGCGCTACGAGTTGATCATCGGGCTGCGCTACCTGCGCGCCAAGCGCTCGGAGGCCTTCATCTCGCTCATCACCGTGATCTCGACCGTCGGCGTGATCATCGGCGTCATGACCCTGAACATCGTGCTCGCGGTGATGACGGGCTTCGAGGAGGATCTGCGCGACCGCATCCTCGGGTTCAATCCGCACATCGTGCTGGTGTCGTACGCGGGCACGATCGCCAATCCCGACGACGTGATCCGCAGGGTCCGCGACACGCCCGGCGTCGAGGCGGCGGCGCCGCTCGTCTACAGCCAGGTCATGCTGAGCAGCGGCCAGAGCGTGTCGGGCGTCGTGGTGCGCGGCGTGCCGCCGGACCGGAAGAGGCCGTGATCGACCTGAAGTCCCACCTCACCGGCGGCTCGCTCGCCGGACTCGGGGCGCCGGTCGAGATGCCGGTGGAGGGCGGCAAGCACGCCGACGAGAATGGCCACGTCGACACGACCACGCTGCCCGGCATCATTCTCGGCAAGCGAGCTCGCCCAACAGCTCGGGCTCGTGATCGGCGATCCCGTGAGCGTCGTCTCGCCGCTCGGCACGCCGTCGCCGGTCGGCCTGGTCCCCAAGGTCAAGCGCTTCGTCGTCGTCGGCATCTTCGACTCCGGCATGTTCGACTACGACTCCGGCCTCATCTACATGGGCCTCGCCGACGCCCAGCAGTTCTTCGGGCTCGGCGACGCGATCACCGGCATCGAGATCCGGGTCGACGAATCTCTACGACGCCGGGCGGGTGGCCCGGCAGCTCGAGCAAAACCTCGGGACGCCGTTCCGCGCCCGCGACTGGATGGAGGTGAACCACAACCTCTTCCCCGCCTTCAAGCTCGAGAAGACCGTGTACTTCATCGTGCTGCCGCTGATCGTGCTGGTCGCCGCGTTCAACATCGTCGCCACCCTGATCATGGTGGTGATGGAAAAACGCAAGGACATCGCCATCCTCAAGTCGATGGGCGCGACCGATCGGAGCATCGCGCGGATCTTCATGTTCAAGGGGCTGATCATCGGCGGCGTCGGCACGCTGCTCGGCGTGATCGGCGGCTACGCCGGCTGCTGGCTGCTCCGTCGCTACCAGTTCGTCGAGCTGCCCAAGGACGTGTTCTACGTCTCGACGCTGCCGGTGCGGATCTACCCCGAGAACTTCGCGCCGGTGGCGCTGGTGTCGGTGGTCATCTGTCTGTTGGCCACGATCTACCCGGCGCGGCAGGCCGCGGGCCTGGCGCCCGTGGAGGTGATCCGCTACGAGTGAGGCGCCATTGATCGCCCTCCGCAATCTCTCGAAGGAGTACGGCGACGGTCAGCGGGTGGTGCGGGTGCTCACCGGTCTCGATCTCGACGTCGCGCGCCGGGGAGAAGGTCGCGATCGTCGGGGAGTCCGGCGTCGGCAAGAGCACGCTGCTGCACATCCTCGGCGCGCTCGATCGGCCGACGGCGGGCGAGGTGCGGTTCGACGGTGTAGACCTCGACGAGCACGAGCGATCGCGAGCTGGCGCCCTTCCGCAATCGCGAGATCGGCTTCATCTTCCAGTTCCATCACCTCCTGCCGGACTTCACCGCGCTCGAGAACGTCATGATGCCGGCCTGATCGGCGGCAGCGCGATCGACGCGGCGCGCCGGCGCGCGACCGCGCTCTTGGAACGCGTCGGGCTGGCCGAGCGCCTCGAGCACAAGCCGGGCGAGCTCTCCGGCGGCGAGCAGCAGCGCGTCGCCGTGGCGCGTGCGCTCGTCCTGGAGCCGCGCGCCGTGCTCGCCGACGAGCCGACCGGCAACCTCGATCCGGCGACCGGCGAAGGCGTACAGAGCCTGCTGCTCGAGCTCAACCGCGAGCACGACATCACGCTGGTGGTCGTCACCCACAACGCGAGCCTGGCGGCCGCCATGGACCGCACGCTGCGCCTGCGCGCCGGCCGGATCGCAACCGACGCCCCGCACGCGGCCGCCGTCTGACGATGCACAACGTGGGGGAGGTGGGGATGCGGAGGTCGTGGATGATCCGAGGGGTCGTGGGTGTGCTCGTGCTCGCGGTCGCCGCACCGGCACTGGCCCGTCCCGCCGCGGCTCCCGCGGCGCCGCGCACGGACCATGATCGCGTCGCCGCGGTCCGCATCGAGGGCAATGCACGCGTCGACGAGGAGGCCATCCGCATCCACATCCAGACCCGCCCCGGGCAAACCCTCGACCGCAACACCATCGACAGCGATCTCCGCGCCATCTACGCCATGGGGTTCTTCGAGACCGTCGACGTCGAGCGCCGCGACGAGCCCGAGGGCACGGTCGTCGTCTATCGCGTACGCGAGCGCCCGCAGATCGCGAGCGTCAACATCGAGGGCAACAAGAAGCTCCGCCACGAGGACGTCGAGGCGGCGCTCAAGATCCGCCCGCACACCATCCTCGACCCCGAGAAGATGCGACGCGGGATCGCGGACGCGAAGAAGCTCTACGAGGAGAAGGGCTACCTCGACGCGACGATCACGCCGAAGACCGAGCCGGTCGCCGACGGCGCGAACGAGGTCGCGCTCACCTACGTCGTCGACGAAGGCAAGATCGTCCGCATCCAGAAGATCGAGTTCGAGGGCAACACGCGTTCAGCGATCGCAAGCTGAAGCGCGTGATGACGACGAGCGAGGAAAACATCCTCTCGCGCTTCACCGGTGCCGGCATGCTGAACGCCGAGGCGCTCAAGACCGACACCGAACGGCTCACCGCCTTCTACTACGACGACGGCTACATCACGGTGCGCGTCGACGAGCCGAAGGTCGAGCGTCGCGACGACGGCCTCTACGTCACGATCAAGATCGACGAGGGCGACCAGTTCCGGGTCGGCGCGATCGGCTTCAAAGGCGACGTCCGGAACGATCTCGACTTGAGCAAGGACCTCGACCTCACGACCGGCGACGTCTTCCGCTCGAGCAAGCTGCGCCAGGACATCCTGAAGATCACCGATCGCTACGGCGACGTCGGCTACGCGTTCGTGAACGTCGAGCCCGAGACCGAGATCGACCAGGACAAGAAAACCGTCGACGTCACCTACAAGATCGACCAGGGCCCCGAGGTGACGATCGACAAGATCCTCATCACCGGCAACACCAAGACGCGCGACAAGGTGATCCGGCGCGAGCTCAAGGTCCAAGAGCAGGAGCGCTTCTCCGGCACCAAGCTCAAGAAGAGCCGGGACGCGCTGAACCGGCTCGGCTTCTTCCAGGAGGTGAACCTCACCACCCAACGCGGACGGAGCGAGGAGAAGCTCGACCTCCAGGTCGACGTCAAGGAAGGGCAGACCGGGTCGCTCACCGCCGGCGCCGGCTTCAGCTCGGCGGACAGCCTGCTCTTCAACGCGCGCGTCCGGAGAACAACCTCTTCGGCCGCGGGCAGCGCGCGGTCTTGAACGCCGACTTCGGCAGCCGCCGCAGAACTTCATCGCGAGCTTCACCGAGCCGTAGCTCTTCGACATCCCGCTCACCACGACGGTCGACGGCTTCCGCTGGCGCCTCGACTTCAGCGACTTCACGCGCGGCGGCACCGGCATCGGAGTCCGCGCGGTCTATCCGCTCACCGCGCTCGGCTACGACAAGCTCTTCAACACCTTCTCGCTCGAGGAGGTACGGATCGGCGCGGAATACCGCTTCGAGCAAGCCGACATCACCGACATCAATCGGCGCTCGCCGCCGACCGTCGTCGCCTCCGAAGGAACCAGCATCACGAGCTCGATCCGGCCGCTCGTCTCGCGCAACACCCTCAACAGTCTCTTCGATCCGACGCGCGGCTCGTCGCAGGAGTTCTCGATCGAGTATGCCGGCCTCGGCGGCGAGAGCGAGTTCATCAAGATCGACGCGAAAACCCGCCACTACTGGCCGATCTACAAGTCGCCCGCGTGGGGCACCTTCGTCTACTCGATCGGCGGTCAGTTCGGCTACGGCCGCGGCTACCAGGGCGTCATCGGACACGAGCTGCCGCTGTTCGAGCGCTATTTCCCCGGCGGCATCAACTCCGTCCGCGGGTTCAAGACGCGCACGCTCGGCCCGCGCGAGCCGGTCTCCAACGCCCAAGGCGAGGAGGTCAACACCGATCCGATCGGCGGCAGCCGACAATTCATCGTCAACAACGAAGTGATCTTTCCGATCGTCGAGCCACTCGGTCTCAAGGGCGTCGTCTTCATGGACATCGGCAACTCGTGGCTCGATTCCGACGGGTGGGACGTGGGGACCCTGCGTTATGCCGCGGGCGCCGGGATCCGCTGGCAGTCGCCGCTCGGGCCGATCCGCATCGAGTTCGGCATCCCCCTGAATCGCAAGAATCACGACAAGACCACCGTGGTGCTCTTCTCGTTCGGCGCCCCGCTGTGAGCACCGCGGTCGATCGCATTTCACGCTGCAAGGAGACGACTTTCATGCGACGTTTCACCCCCATGATCACCCTCTGTACGGCGATGCTGCTCCTCGCCCTCCCGGCCGCCCGCGCGACGGGGGCGGACTTCAAGATCGGCATCGTCGACCTGCAGCGCGCGCTCAACGAGTCGGCCGCCGGCAAGAAGGCGAAAGACCAGTTCAAGGGCGAGTTCGACAAGATGCAAAACGGTCTCAAATGCGAGAAGGACGCCCTCGACCGACTGAAGGACGACCTCGACAAGAAGAGCGTCGTGCTGAGCGACGAGCAGCGCAAGCGAAGATGGACGACTTCGAGCGCCGCCGGCGCGACCTGCGACGCAAGCTCGAGGACTCCGACGCCGAGCTCCGCAAGAAGGATCAGGAGCTCACCGGCAGCATCCTCAAGGATCTCGCGGTCGTGATCCAGGAGATCGGCGAGCGCGAGGGCTACACCGTGATCCTCGAGAACTCGAGCAGCTCCGTCCTCTACGGGTCGAAGTCGATCGACATCACCGACGCGGTGATCAAGGCCTTCGACGCGAAGCACTGAGCGCGGCTCGCTCGGCCCCCCGAGCATGGCTGACGACACGCGCGCCGGCGAAGACGAGGCGGTCGATTTCGCGGCCGTCGCTCGGCTACTGCCGCAAGGCTACCCGCACCGGCTGATCGACCGGGTTCTCGCGTGCGACGCGGGCCGGCGGCTGGTCGCGCGCAAGGGCGTCACGGCGGGCGAGCCGTTCTTCGCCGGTCATTTCCCGAGCTGGCCGGTCATGCCGGGCGTCCTCATCTGCGAGGCGCTCGCGCAAGCGAGCGCTCTCCTGGTCGTGCGCTCCGACCCGCCGCCCGCGCCGGGCGTCACGCTCGCGGTGACGGGCCTCGAGCGCGTGCGCTTCCGACACCCCGTCGTGCCGGGTGACGTGCTCGAGCTCGAGGTGACGGTGCTCGCGCGGGCAGTCGAGCATTGGCGCTTTCGCGGGCGCGTCCGCGTCGGCGACACCGTGGTCGCCGAGACCGATTTCGACCTCGCCGTCCGCGCGGCGGCCGCGCCGTCCATTCACCCGACCGCCGTGCTCGCACCCGGCGCCGCGCTCGGCGTCGCGGTCCAGGTCGGACCCTATGCGGTCGTCGGTCCCCACGTGCAGGTCGGCGATCGCACGACGATCGGCGCACACGCCGTGCTCGACGGGCATACGACCGTCGGAGCCGCCAACCGCATCTTCCAGTTCGCGAGCGTCGGCACCGAGCCGCAGGACTTGAAGTATCGCGGCGAGCCGAGCCGGCTCGTCATCGGCGACCGCAACATCATCCGCGAGTTCGCCACGCTCAACCCCGGAACGGCCGGCGGCGGCATGCTCACCGCGATCGGAGACGACAACCTCTTCATGAACTACTCGCACGTCGGCCATGATTCGCGCATCGGCAACCGCTGCATCCTCGCCAACAGCTCGGCGCTGGCCGGCCACGTGACGCTCGAGGACTTCGTGTTCGTCGGCGGGCTCGCGGCGGTGCATCAGTTCGTGTGCATCGGCGAATCGGCGCTGCTCGGGGGCGGCGCGATGGTGACGCACGACGTTCCGCCCTTCTGCAATGCCTCGGGCGACCGGGCACGCTTGCGCGGCTTGAACGTGATCGGCCTACGCCGTCGGGGCTTCGACGCCACGCGCATCCGGACCATCAAGCGCGCCTATCGCTTGCTCTTCGACGCGGAGGTCGGCGTTCGCCGAGGCGCGCGAGCGCTGCGCGGCCGAGCTCGGCGACCATACCGACGTGGCACGGATGCTGGCGTTCATCGCCGCCTCGCGCGCGCGGCCTCTGCCCGCGCAGGTCGTGCGGGCGGCGAGACGACGATGGCGACAGACGCCTGAGCGCATCGGGCTGATCGCGGGGAACGGACGCTTCCCGCTTGCTCTTCGCCGAGGCGGCGCGCAAAGCCGGCGTCGAGGTCGTCGCGGTCGCTCATCAGCACGAAACGCCCGACGAGATCGCCAATGTGCGTGAGCGCGCTCACCTGGGTGCGGGTCGGCGAGCTCGGCAAGATCATCCGCACCTTCAAGCAGGCCGGCGTCACGCGAGCGGTGATGGCGGGCGGGATCCGCAAGCCGCGCCAGCTCTCGGACTTCCGCCCCGACTTCCGCGGCGCCGCGTTCATCGCGAAGACCCGGAGCCTCCGCGACGACGTGCTGCTGCGCGGCGTCGCCGCCGAGCTCGAGCACGACGGCATCACGATCGTCGAGTCGACGCTCTTCCTCGGCGACCTCGTTCCGCAGGTGGGGACGCTCACCCGCAAGGCGCCGCGCACCCGGGAATGGGAGGACGTCCGTTTCGGCCTCGAGGTGGCACGCGAGGTCGGTCGCTTCGAGATCGGTCAGAGCGTGGTGGTGAAGCGCCGCACCGTGATCGCGGTCGAAGGGATCGAGGGCACCGACGCCACGATCCGACGAGGCGGCGAGCTCGGACGCGGCGGCGTCGTGGTCGTGAAGGTCAGCAAGCCCGGCCAGGACCTCCGCTTCGACGTGCCCGCGGTCGGGATGGCGACGATCGAGGTCATGCGCGACGTCGATGCGCGCGTGCTCGCGCTCGAGGCCGGGCGCACGATCATGATCGACCGCGCCGAGGTTGTACGTGCGGCCGACAGCGCGGGGATCGCGATCGTCGCGGTCGAGTGACCGCGGACGCGAGTGGACCCCCGAGAACCGATCGACTATGTCTCGGCGCGGCGGAACCAGCCCGCCCTTCATGCCGATTCTCCGTTTCGTGCGTCCTTGCGTGCTCATGGCTAGGGATACTGCGCACACATCACGACGAAAGATGGCATGTCGCTTGCTGCTTCTGCCGTCGCCGGATTCCGGCTCGAACGCATGCGACCCGCGTTTCCACATAGGCTCCTCGACACCGACGCGACCCTGACCCTCGGCGGCATTTCCCCCACCGAGAAGGTGATCGCGTTCTGTCGCGTGCTGCTCGCGACCGCGACCTTCGCGATCATGGTGGTCGACCCGAAGACCCCGCTCTGGCCGGTCGTCGCCTATCCGTTGGTCGGGTCGTACGTCGCCGTGAGCCTGGCGCTCTTCCTGCTGGTCCGGAGCGAGATCGTCCGCGGCCGCAAAGTCGGTCCGTACTCCGTCGTGCTCGACATGGTGTTCGGCGTGCTCATCACGCTCTTCACCGAGCGCGGCGCCACGCCGTTCTTCCTCCTCAATCTCTTCCTGATCGCGAGCGTCAGCGTGCGCTGGGGCTTCAAGGCCGCGGCGCCGATGACGATCCTCCTCGCGGTGATGTACCCCGTGCTCGTCTTCATCGCGAGCCGCTGGATCGAGCCGGACTTCTTCAGCGTCCAGCGGGCACACTTCTTCCGGCCGATCTACCTCGTCGCCCTCGGCTACCTGATCGCCTATCTCGGCGAGCACGAGCGCCGCTCGAAACAGAAGCTCGGCGTGATGCTCGACCTCACGACCGCGATTCGGCCGGGCCGTCCGCCCGGGATGGGCGCTCACCCACATCATGCGGCGCATCCTCCACCACTACGACGCCCCGCGCGGCATCGTCGTGCTGCGAGATCCCGAGAGCCGCCGGTATTTCACCTGGGACATGGACCGCCAGGGCGCTCGCTTGAAGCTCGGGCTCCGCATCTCCGAGACCGATCCCTACCCGATGCCGTTCGCGAGCTCGACGGAGGCGTTCTTCTGCAACACCTCCGACCCGCGCGGCCTGACCGCGCTCTGTTACGACGTCGTGAGCGGCGCCACGCAGCGCAAGGTGGTCACCGGCGACGCGCGCCTGCCCGCGGGCAGGATCGAGCAGGCCCTGCTCGCGGTGCCGATCCTCATCCAACGCGAGCTCCGCGGCCGCGCCATGGTGATGCGCAAGCGCCGCCCGAAGTTCGCCCGCGAGGACATGGAGTTCCTCCTGCTCGTCGTCGGGCAGGCGGCCGCGGCATTCGAGGCGGCACGTCTCCAGGCCAAGGCCGAGGAAGTCGCGGTGCTCGAGGAGCGCGCGCGCATCGCCCGCGACCTGCACGACGGCTTCATCCAATCGCTCGCCGGCATCGATCTCCGCGCCGAGGCGTGCCTCAAGATGATCGAGCGTGATCCCGCGCGGGTGCCGCGCGAGCTCGCCGAGCTCCAACAAACCGTCGAGCGCGGCTACCGCGAGGTCCGCCACTACCTGAACGTGCTCCGCAGCTCGAGCCGCGAGGCCCACGATCTGCGTACGACGCTCGAGCAGGTCGCGGCCGAGTTCTCGATCCGCGACCGGCTGCGCGTCACGCTCGAGCTGCCGCCCGAGGAGCCGGATCTGCCGCCCTCGACCGCGTACGAGCTGACGCAGATCGTACGCGAGGCGCTCCGCAACGCCGTCCGCCACGGCGGCGCCAAGGACGCGACCGTGAAGCTCACCGTATACGGCCCGCATTGCTCGCTCCTGATCCAAGACAACGGGCGCGGCTTCAAGGCACCATCGGGCGCGGTCGGCAGCGACGGCGTGGTGCAGGCGAACGCCGTGCCGTGGTCCATTCGCGAACGCACCGCATCACTCGGCGGCACGCTCCGCGTGCGCAGCCAGACCGGGCGGGGGGTCGAGATCCACGTCGTCGTGCCGGCGACGCCGCCCGAATCGGAATCGACACGCAGCAGGAGGACCGCATGAACATCCAGCCACGCCGTCGCCGCGTCGTCATCGTCGACGATCACACGCTCTTCCGCGACGGACTTCGCACCATCCTCGGCATGGAGGACGACTTCGAGGTCATCGCCGACGTCGAGAGCGCCGAGGACATCGTCGAGCTCATGTGGGAGACGAAGCCCGACGTGCTGCTCCTCGACATCCGCATGCCGCAGGGCAGCGGGCTCGACGCGATTCCCGCGATCTGCCGCATCAGTCCCAACACCACGGTGATCGTGCTGACCGCGTGCGACGAGATGGAGGAGCACGTCCGCGCGTTCAAGCTCGGGGCCCGCGGCGTCGTCCTGAAGGACTCCGCCCGCCAGACCCTCGTGCAGGCGATCCGCTCGGTCTGCCGCGGTGAGACCTGGATGGACCCGCGCATGCGGGGCGTCCTCGTCGCCGAGCTCGCGCGCAGCGGCAACGAGGGCGAGAACCTCGCGATCGACCGCGACGATGGTCTCACCGACCGCGAGCTCGAGATCGTGCGGCTGGTGGCGGCGGGCAAGAAGAACAAGGAGGTCGCCGAGCAGCTCGCGATCAGCGAGCGCACCGTCCGCACGAATCTGACGAGCGTCTTTCAGAAGCTCGGCGTTCGCGATCGCATCGGGCTCGTGATGTACGCGTTGCGCCACGGCCTCACGGCGGCGGCGTGACGCCGGCCTTCGGCCGGCTGCCGCGCAGAGCTCGACCATGCGGCGGCTCGGACGTGCGGCGGCTCGTGACGCGCTGACGTCTCAGCCGAGAAAATCGATCGACCGTCCACGGCCCGCGGCGCGCGCCGCCTCGTATGCGGTCCAGGCCGCTACGGCGTCCTGAAACGCCAGACCGACACCCGCGTAGACGGTGATCTGCTCGGGTGTGGTGCGACCCGGGTGACGGCCCGCGAGCACCTCGCCGAGCTCGGCGTCGACCGCCTCCCGACCGAGCCCCACGCCGGCGCACGCACCCATCTCGACGGCGAGCGTGCGATCGTCGCACACGAAGAGCCCGCCCGTGAGAACGTCGGCCGCCACTTCGGCCTTCCCCGGCTCGTCGGCGCCGAGCGTCGTCACGTGACTGCCGGGCGCGAGCATACCGACGTGGATGAGCGGCGTTCGCGCCCACGTCGCGCAGAGCACGATGGCCGCCGGAGCCAGCGCATCGGCGAGCGTCCGGGTGGGCTCGATCGCGAGCCCGAGCCCGGGCCCCAGCTCGTCCGCGAATCGGCGGGCCCGCTCCGGAGCCGCGTCGTAGACAAGCGCACGGCGCACGGGACGCATGCCTGCCAGAGCGCGCAGCTGGTGACGACCTTGGACGCCGGCGCCGACCACGGCAACGACGTCCGCCTCCGCGCCCGCCAACGCGTCGGCCGCGAGCGCACCGGCAAGCCCGGTCCGTACCGCCGTCAGGTGCGTGGAATCCATGACCGCGAGCAGCGCGCCGGTCGCACTGTCGTGCAGGCACAGGACACCGCGAATCGCCGGATCCTGGTCGGGGAACTTCGCGTGCACCTTGACCGTGTACGCCGGAATCCCCGCGGCCATGCCCGGGAAGAGCACGGTCGCCGATCCCGCGCTCGCCAGCCCCGCACGTACGCGCCGCGCGCGCTCACCCGAGCCGACCGAGTAGTCGACGAAGGCCGCGCGCAGGGGCGGGATCAACGCCGCCGGGTCGAGCAGCGCGGTGACGTCCGAGCGTGTGAGCAGCAACGTGGCCACGTCGTCATTCTCTCCGGGACGCCCACTCGTGACAACGTTGGCGCGATGGATCCCCCGGACGGGTGACGACGGGCGCGCTCCCCGGCCGGGGAACCGGCGATCGATCGTGCCCGTTCCGATGGCTGCGGCGCGCCCTTCGTGGTACGCGAGCCGGCTGTGAACCTGCCGGTCGGCCAACGGAGCGGAGGGTGAGGGCGAATCTACGGGCTGCCGTCGTCGGTGTCGGTCACCTCGGGCGCTTTCACGCCGAGAAGTACGCCACGCTCGACGGGGTGACGCTGGTGGGCGTCGTCGACCGCGACCCGGCGCGAGCGAACGAGATCGCCGCCGCGCTCGGCGTCCGCGCCTTCCCCGATCACCGCGCGCTCGCCGGCGCCGTCGACTGCGCGAGCGTCGCCGTCCCGACCGGCGCCCACGCCGCCGTCGGCGGCGACCTTCTCGCCGCCGGCATCGACGTGCTGATCGAGAAGCCCCTCGCGTCGACCGCGGCCGAGGGCGCGGCGCTCGTCAGGGCCGCGCAGCAGGGGAGGCGCATCCTGCAGGTCGGCCACCTCGAGCGCTTCAATCCCGCGCTCCGCGCCGCACGCGCCGTCGTCACCGAGCCGCGCTTCCTCGAGTGCCACCGTCTGGCGCCGTTCGTCGAGCGCGGTACCGACGTCGACGTGATCCTCGACCTGATGATCCACGACCTCGACGTGATCCAGAGCTTCGTCGCCGCCGAGGTCGAGAGCGTCGAGGCGGTCGGCGTGCCGGTGCTCACGGCGCCGCGTCGACATCGCCAACGCGCGCCTGCGCTTCGCCAACGGCTGCATCGCCAACGTGACGGCCAGCCGCGTGGCGATGAAGCGCGAGCGCAAGCTCCGGCTCTTCCAGCCCGATGCCTACGTCGCGGTCGACTACGACCAGCGGCGCGTGCGCATCGTGCGGCGCGAGCCGAGCCCGACGCCGGGGCGCTCCCGAGCATCGTCGCCGACGAGCACGACGCGGGACAGGGCGACCCGCTGCTCGACGAGATCGAGGCGTTCGTGGACGCGGTGCGCACGCGGACGACGCCCCTCGTGAGCGGACGGGAAGGGCTCCGCGCGCTCGAGGTCGCGGAGCGCATCGTGGCCTCGATCGAGCAGGCGACGTGACACCCGCCACGGCGCGGCCGGGCTCCGCGCCCGATGTCCTGCTGGTGGCCGGCGAGGCCTCGGGCGACATGCACGGTGCCGAGCTGGTTGCGGCGCTGCGCGCCCGCGTCCCGACGGTACGCATCCGCGGTATCGGGGGCGCGCGGCTGCGCGCGCGCCGGCATGGAGACGCTCATCGACGCCGCACACGCTGTCGACCATGGGCTTCGTCGAGACCCGGGACGCTCGGCGCGCTCTGGCGTGCCTACCGACAGATGCGCCGCATCGTTCGCGACGAGCGGCCCGCCCTCCTGGTCCTGATCGACTTCGCCGAGTTCAACCTGCCCTCGCCGGCGTCGCGAAGCGGCACGGCGTCCCGGTGCTCTACTACATCAGCCCGCAGGTCTGGGCGTGGCGGCGCGGCCGCATCCGCAAGATCGCGCGCCGCGTCGACCGTCTCGCGGTCGTCTTCCCGTTCGAGGCGCCGCTCTATGCCGGCACCGGCGTGCGCGGCCGAGTTCGTCGGCCATCCGCTGCTCGACCGGGTCCGGGTCGAACCGCTCGCGCGCCGAGACGCGCCGCGCCACGGGCTCGATCCCGACAGGCGGCTGCTCGCGCTGCTGCCCGGAAGCCGCAGCAAGGAGATGCAGCTGCTTGCCCCCGATGGCGGCGGCCGCGGAGCGTCTGATGGCCCGGGGCGACGTCCAGTGCGTGCTGGCGCTGGCCGACACGTTGAGCGAGCGGCGACCTTGCCGCTAGCATGCGCGGCGCCGCGCTGCCGTTCGCCGGTCGTGAGCGGCGAACCTACGACTTGGTGCACGCGAGCGACGTCGCGATGGTCGCCTCGGGCACCGCGACCCTGGAGACCGCGCTGCTCGACCGGCCGATGGTCATCGTGTACCGCGTCGCGCCGCTGACGTTCGCGCTGGCGCGCCGGCTGGTGTCCGTACCGCTTCATCGGCATGCCGAACATCATCGCGCGGGCGCGCCGTCGTTCCCGAGCTGATCCAGGACGAGGCGACGGCCGATCGCATGGTCGCGGAGGTCGAACGGTTTCTCGACGACCCGGCGTACGCCGCCGCCACCAGCGCGGCCCTCGCCGAGCTGCGCCACGCGCTCGGCGGCGGCGGGGCCGCCGAGCGCGCCGCCGCGATCGCCGCGGAGATGCTGGCATGACGGCGAGCGGTAGCGACCCGACGGTCGCGACGCGCGGCTCGGGGGTCACCTACGTCCGGCTGCTGCGCTATCTCCGGCCGTACGTCTGGCCCTAGTTCGCCTGCGCGATGGTCGCGATGCTCCTCTTCAGCGCCACGAACGGCGTGCTGCCGCTTCTCGTCCAGCACGTCTTCGACGACATCTTCGCGGCCCGCAAGATCACCGCCCTGCGAACTGCTGCCGGTCGCGATCGTGCTGATCTTCCTGTTCCGCGGCGTCACGAGCTTCGCGCAGAGCTACCTCATGGATCTCGTCGGCCAGCGCATCATCGGCGACCTGCGCGACGAGCTGAACGAGCACATCCAGCGCCTGTCGCTGGCGTTCTTCAATCGCACGCCGACCGGCGACATCCTGTCGCGCGTCACCAACGACGTCGCGCTCGTGCGCACGGCGCTCACCGACGCCGTGGCCTCGGTGATGCGCGACGCAACCTCGCTGGTCGCGCTCATCGTCGTCGCGTTCTTGAAGGACTGGACGCTGGCGCTGATCGCCTTCGTCGTCTTCCCGGCGTCGGTGCTGCCGATCGTGCGGCTGTCGAAGCGGCTGCGTCGCTTCAGCAAGCGCAGCCAGCGCACGCTCGGCATCCTGACCGCGCTGCTGCAGGAGACGGTCCAGGGCAATCGCGTCGTCAAGGCGTTCGGCATGGAGGAGTACGAGCGCGAGCGCTTTCAGACCGAGAACCGCCGGCTGTTCCGGCTCTACATGAAGGCCAGCATGATCAAGGCCCTCACCACGCCGATGCTCGAGGTGCTCGCCGCCTTCGGGATCGGTGGCGTGGTCTGGTACGGCGGCCACAGCGTCATCGCCGGCGGCCGCACGCCAGGGCTCCTTCCTCGCGTTCCTGACCGCGATGTTCCTGCTCTACGAGCCGTTCAAGCGGCTCAGCCAAGACCAACGCGACCATCCAGCAGGGCGTCGCCGGGGCCGAGCGCGTCTTCGAGCTGCTCGACACCGCCCCCGACGTCGTCGACCGGCCCGGGCGCCCGGCCGCTCATCGGCGATGCGACGCGGCATCGTCTTCGAGCACGTCGGCTTCCGCTACGACGTCGAGCCGGTGCTGCGCGACATCGAATCTCGACGATCCAGGCGCGGCGAGGTCGTGGCGCTCGTCGGCATGAGCGGCGGCGGCAAGAGCACGCTCGCCGATCTCATCCCGCGCTTCTACGACGTGACCGAGGGCCGCATCACGATCGACGGCGTCGACATCCGCGACTACACGCTCGCTCGCCTGCGCGCGCAGCATCGCCATCGTCACGCAGCACACCTTCCTCTTCAACGACACGGTCCGCAACAACATCGCCTACGGCGACATCGGCAACGTCGATGGACGACGTCGTCGCCGCGGCGCAGCGCCGCCAACGCGCACGAGTTCATCATGGCGCTGCCGCAGGGCTACGACACCGCCGATCGGCGAGCTCGGCGTGACGCTCTCCGGCGGGCAGCGCCAGCGGCTCGCGATCGCGCGCGCGCTCGCTGAAGGACGCGCCGATCCTCATCCTCGACGAGGCGACGTCGGCGCTCGACAACGAGTCGGAACGTCTCGTGCAGCAGGCGTTCGAGCGCCTGATGGTGAACCGCACGACGCTGGTGATCGCGCACCGGCTCTCGACCATCCGCCGCGCCGATCGCATCGTCGTGGTGGTGCGCGGGCAGATCGTCGAGCAAGGGACCCACGAGGAGCTGCTGGCGCTCGGCGCCGAGTACCGCAAGCTCTACGACCTGCAGTTCCAGGATCCCGTCGCCGCGACGGACCCCGAGCGGCTCCTCCACTGATGCCTCGCGCCAGGGCGCGGCGCGCGTTCCTGCAGCGCGCTGGTGCCGCTCGGCGCCTGGCTGATCACGCTCGTGCTCCTGTTCCTGCGATGGACCACGCGCACCCGCCTCTACCACGACGGCGGCCTCTACGAGCGTTGGCGCGCCGGCGAGCGCCTGATCGTCGCGTTCTGGCACGAGCACCTCGTCCTCATGCCGTGCTTCGGGTGGTGGCCGCGGGTCTGCATCATGATCAGTCAGCACCGCGACGGCGACCTGATCGCACGTGCCGTCCGGCCGCTCGGCATCGAGGCCGTGCGCGGCTCGTCGACGCGCGGCGGCCGCGGCGCGCTCCGCCAGATCCTCACGGCCTACCGCGAGGGCGCGAGCCTCGCCTGGACGCCCGACGGGCCGCGCGGGCCGCGTCGCATCGCCAAGCTCGGCATCGTGCGGACGGCGCGGGCGACCGGAGCCACGATCGTACCCGTCGGGGCGGCGGCGCGCCGGTACCGCCGCCTCCGTAGCTGGGATCGACTGGTCGTACCGTGGCCCGGCACGCGCATCGTCTTCTCGGTCGGTACCCCGATCCACGTCGGCCCGACGGCGTCCCCCGAGGAGCTCGAGGCGGCGCGCGCGCGCCTCGAGCACGAGCTCGAGCGCGTGCGCGTGGACGCGGAGACACGGGTCGGCGCCGCCGTGTCGTCGGCCTGAGCCGCGGTCGCGAATTGCAACCCCGGATGGTCGTTAGTATGAGGTCCGCCATGCCGAAGGCCACCGTGCTCCGTCGCACCTCGCTCCTGCCGATCGTCGTCTGCGCCCTCGTGATCGCGCTCCCGGGCTCCGAGGCGACGGCCGTCGCCAAGGTGGCAGCGGCGAAGAAGCCCGCCGCCAAGCAGAAATCCGTCACGCCCAAGGAAGCCATCAAGGAGATGGTGGAGGGCGAAGACGTGCGCGGCTTCCGTGCCTTCTGCGACGAGTGGATGGCGAAGCTCCAGGAACGGAACACCTACAACCTGGCGCACATCGCGTGGACGAAGGGCGGAGCGGGCGTCGTCGGTGAGTATCTCAACTACGGCACCACGCGCACCTGCATCGCGCGCGAGGAACCCGGCAAAGACCCGATCGGCAAGATCACGTACCGCGAGATCAAGTACCGCAAGGAAGGCGCGACCGAGACCACGGCGCTGGCGGCGGCGGAAACGATCGTCGAGCAGACCGACGTCACCGAGATCTTCCGCTACGGCAAGGGCCGCTGGCAATACTGACCGCGGCCCCGACCGTTCCCCGCGGATGGGAGCGCCGCCTCCGGATGCTGAACGTCGCGGTCACGGCGAGCGCGGTCGTCCTGGCGCCGGTCGCGCTCGCGGTACTCGCGTGCCGACGCGACTGGCGGACGGGTCTCCGCGACCGCCTCACGGCGCCCGCCGCGACACCTCCCGGACGTGAAGCCATCTGGATCCACGGCGCGTCGGTCGGCGAGGTCACGGCCCTCGCGCCCATCGTCCACGCGCTGCGGAACGACCACCCCGGCGCTCGCTTGGTCCTGTCGAGTACGACCCTCGGCGGGCGCACGGCCGCAGCCGCGCGCGTGCCCGACGCCGATGCGCGCATCCTCTTGCCCGTCGATCTCCCGACCGTCGTCGCGCGCGCCCTCGACCGCGTTCGTCCCCGCCTCGTGCTCTTCAGCGAGACTGAGCTCTGGCCGAACTTCCTCGCCGCCCTCGCCGCACGGCGCATTCCGGCGATCATGGTGAGCGGTCGTCTCTCCGGGAGCGCGTTCACACGCTATCGGCGGTGGCGCTGGCTCTTCGCGCCGGCACTCGCGAGCGTACGCTGGTTCTGCGTGCAGTCGCTCGAGAGCGCGCGCCGTCTGGTCGCGCTCGGTGCCCCGGCCGCGCGCATCGTCGTGACCGGCAGTCTCAAGACGGCGGCTCCCCGCGCCGCCGACCCGACGGGCATGAGCCTCGCGAGCGCTCGGCGTCGGTCACCGCCCCGTGCTCGTCGGCGCCAGCACGCATCCCGGCGAGGACGACGTCGTGCTCGACGCCTTCGTCCGCGTACGCGCCCGCGAGCCGCGCGCTCGCTTGCTCCTCGCGCCCCGGAAGCTCGATCACCTCGACGACATCGACGCCGCGATCGCCGCCCGCGGCCTCACGCGCATCCGGCGCTCGGCGCTTCCGCCCGGGGTCGCCGCGCGCTGGCCGGCCGACGCCGACGTGCTCGTCCTCGACGGCCTCGGCGAGCTGGCGGGACTCTACGCCGGTGCGCGCGTGGCCTTCGTCGGCGGCACGCTCGTCCCGATCGGCGGCCACAACGTCCTCGAGCCCGCGGCCGTCGGCACGGCGGTCGCCGTCGGCCCACACACCGCGAACGTCGCCGCCGACGTGGCGCGACTCGTCGCGAACGACGCCGCGCTTCAAGCCGCCAGTGCTCCCGAGCTGGTCGCGCGCATGGCCGAGCTCGGTCTCGATCCCGGGGCCGCGGCCGCGGCCGGTACGCGTGCTGCTGCGACCGTCGGCGAGCAGCAAGGGCCGCTCGCCGTGACGCTCGCCATCGTCCGCGGCACGCTCGCAGCGGACACGGCCTCCGCATGAGCGACCCTGCACGCGCCGTCGAACGTCTCTGGCACGGCACCGGCATCGCCGCCCGCGTCGGACGCGCGCTGCTCGCGCCGGCCGCCGGCCTCTACGCGGCGGGCATCGGCGTACGGAACGCCGCCTACGGAGTCGGCGTCCTCCGCAGCCGCGCCGCGGCGGTCCGCACCGTGAGCGTCGGCAACGTCCGCGTGGGCGGTACCGGCAAGACGCCGTTCACGCGCTGGCTCGCCGGGCGCGTCCACGCCCGCGGCATCGCGGTCGCGATCCTGACGCGCGGCTACGGGGGCAGCGCACGGACGCCGCACGTCGTCGGCGACGGCGCGCAGGTCACGAGCGACGTCGGGCGCTCCGGCGACGAGGCCGTGATGCTCGCGCGCACGAGCGGGGTCCCCGTCGTCGCGGGCGCCGATCGGGCGGCGGCCGCGGAGCTCGCCGTCGCGACGTTCGGCAGCCGGCTCTTGCTCTGCGACGACGCCTTCCAGCACCGCGCGCTTCGGCGCGACCTCGACCTCGTGCTCGTCGATGCCGGCGAGCGCGGCGGGCTCGGCCGGTTGCTGCCCGTCGGTCCATTGCGCGAGCCACTGCGCGCGCTGAAGCGCGCGCACGTGGTCCTGGTGCGCGAGCGCGAGCACGGCGGCGAGCCGCCCGCGCCGTTGCACGCAACGCAACGCGTCCTGCGGGTACGCTTCGTGCCGACCGCGCTCGTGCAGCCGGTCGCCGCCGCGTGGGAGGAGATCGGCCTCGCGGCCCTCGCCGGCCAGCGCGTGCTCGCGGTCACCGCCGTGGCGCGGCCGGCGCCGCTCTATCAAGCGCTCCGCGACTGGGAGGCCGAGCTGGTGCACGTGCTCGAGTATCCCGATCATCATCCGTACGACGCGAAGGA
This sequence comes from uncultured delta proteobacterium, assembly GCA_963774015.1. Taxonomy (GTDB): domain Bacteria; phylum Desulfobacterota; class Binatia; order UTPRO1; family UTPRO1; genus UTPRO1. The sequence continues at coordinate 699,821 of CAVZDH010000005.1, read as the reverse complement.
CTGGCAGACGATCGCCGCGGCGGCGAAGCAGGTCGATCTCATCGTGACCACCGAAAAGGATCTCGTGAAGCTCGAGGCGTTTCCGTTCGCACGCGGCAAGCTCACCGCGCTCCGTCTCGGCGTCGAGGTCGAGAACGGCGACGAGCTCGTCGCGCAGGTGATCGGCGACGCGAGCACCGGCGCCCCGTGACGCGCCCGGCCGCACGCACCGGCCGCGGCCGCCCCGCGGTCTTCGTCGATCGCGACGGTACGCTCAACCGGGAGCGGCACTACCTCCGACGCGTCGCCGATCTTCGACTGTTGCCGGGCACGGCGGCCGCGGTCCGCGCCCTCGATGCCGCGGGCTTCGCGGTGGTGGTCGTGACCAACCAGTCCGGCGTCGCACGCGGCTTGATCGCGCCTCGAACGCTCGCGGCCATCCACCGTACGCTCGAGCGGCGCCTCGCCGGCTCCGGCGCGCGGCTCGCCGGGATCTACGTCTGCCCGCATCATCCGACGGTGGGGGCGCCGCCGCTCCGACGGCGCTGCCGCTGTCGCAAGCCGGCGCCGGGCCTGGTCGAGCGCGCCGTCCGCGAGCTCGGGCTCGATCTCCGCCGCAGCTATTGCGTCGGCGACACCGAGGTCGACCTCGGGCTCGCGGCTGCGACGGGCACCCGCGCCGTGCTCGTCCGAACCGGGCACGGTCGGCGCACCGAGGCAACCCGCGACGCGGAAGGCCGTCCTGCACACGTCGCGCCGAACTTTCGTGCCGCCGCCGAGTGGATTATAGACGACGCGCAGCGCGCGTCCGCGCAGCAGCGGCGTCGGCCGCGGCGGAGGAGGTAGCCATGTCCGTCAGTCAAGAGTTGCTCGACATACTCGCATGCCCGAAGTGCAAGCAGCCGGTCTCGCTCAACGCCGCGGGCACCGGGCTCGTATGTCAGGGCTGCCGCCTCGAGTATCCCATCATGGACGACATTCCGGTGATGCTGATCGACGAGGCGAAGCCACTCGCCTAGGGAACCTCTGCGCAGGTGGCTCCCGGCTATGAAGCGCGATCCATCCCCGAGCGACGGCGGCGCGACGCCCTCGGCGTATCGTTCAGATACGCGGTCGGGCTTCGCGCCTTGCGCTCGGGGCGGCTCGCACTGCTCGCTCGGAACCCACCTGTGCAGAGGTTCCCTAGGGAACACCCACGTCCGCATTTCGACGGCGCAGCGTCCGGCGCGCTGCGCCGCACCCCATGACTCGCGAACGCATCCTGCTCGTCCAGACCGCCTTCCTCGGTGACGTCATCCTCACGACGCCGCTGCTCGCGGCGGTGCGCCGGCGATTTCCGGACGCCGAGCTCGTCATGGCGGTGACGCCGGGCGGAGCGTCGCTCGTAGGGGCGCACCCGGCGCTTGACCGCGTGCTGATCGACGACAAGCGCGGGCGGGGGCAGGGCGTCTCCGGGTTCGTGCGCTTCGTACGCGGGCTTCGCGCCGGACGGTTCACCATCGCCATCGCGGCGCACAAGTCGATCCGCACCGCGCTGGCGCTCCGCGCCGCCGGGATCCCTCGCCGGATCGGATTCGCGACCGCACCCGCAGCCGCTCTCTACACCGATCGCGTGGCGCGTCCGGTCGCGGCGCACGATCGCGACCGACTGCTCGGCCTCCTCGCGCCGCTCGGCATCACGACGATCGACGCCGCCACCGCACGTCCCTGGATCGCCGTCGACGCCGCGACACGCGCCCGCGCCGCGGCGTTGCTGGCACCTCACGCCGACGGCCGGCCGCTCGCCGCGATCTGTCCGGGATCCGCGTGGCGCACCAAACGGTGGCCGCTCCCGCAGTTCGCCGCGCTGATCCGTGCGCTCGCGGCCGACGGGTACCGCTGCCTTCTCCTCGGCGGGCCCGACGAGCGGGCGCTGACCGCGGACCTCCAAACCGCCTGCGGCGGCATCGCCGTCGATCTCGGCGGAGCGACCGATTTGCCGCTCCTCGCCGCGGTGCTCGCCACGGTGGCCGTCGCCGTCACGAACGACAGCGCGCCCATGCACGTCGCCGCCGCCGCGAACGTTCCCCAGGTCGCGATCTTCTGCGCCACCGTGCCCGCACAGGGCTACGGACCGCTCGGCCGCCGCGCCGTCGTCGTCGAGCGCGATCTCGCCTGCCGTCCGTGCGGCCGCCACGGTGGCGCGCGCTGTCCCCGCGGTACCGACGACTGCATGGAGCTCGTGACGGTCGACGAGGTTCGCGCGGCCGTGGCTCAGGTGCGAGCGCTTGCCGCCTGACACGCCGCCGATGGGGGCGCTCGTCCTCGTCGTCGTCCAATTCGCCCCCGACGTCGATCCGGCACCGGCGCTCGCGACGCTCGCCGCCGTCCGCCGCGTGCTGGTACGGCCACCGACGCTCGCGACGCTTCCGAGCCCCGGCGACGTGGAGCTCGCGATCGACGGCACGCTCGACCGAGCCGCCCTCGCGGCGAGCGTCCGGCGCCGTCCCGACGAGCTCGTGGTGGTGCTGCTCGACGACGAGCGCCCTTCGGCGGAGCTCGCGACGGCGCTGGCGGCGCTCGCGGCGGCGCCGACGGCCGCCGGAGCCTGGTCGGTGCGCCGCGAGGCGCGCTTTCTCGATCGCGCCATCCCGTCCGGTACGGTCACGATCGCCTGGCGCGGATCGCCGCCGTTCGCCGGCGGCGCCGGCACGCTCGAGGGCACGCTGTCGACGAGCCCCGCAACCGTGACCGAGACCATCCGCCGCCTTCAAGCACTCGCCACCTCCCTGCAGCAGGCCGCCCCCGTCGGCCCGGCGGACTTCGTGCGCCGTCCGATCGCCGCGATGCTCCGGCGGCTCTGGCACCGTCGCCGCGCCGGCATTCCGGGCTTCATCCTGTCGATGGTCGAAACCTACGGCGAGGTCTTGCGGGCCGCCCAAGCCTGGGAGCGTCACGGGATCGCCGCGCGACGCGCCGAGCGCGAGAGCGGCGTGCCGGCGGGCTTCCACATCTGGCGCACGCCATGGGGGTCGCTCACGCTCCGCGACGGCACGCCGCCGACGCTGCGCGCCGCTTTGCTCGACGCAACGCCCGAGGTCGTGGCCGGCATGCCGCTCGCGGGCGGACGCGGCGCGGTCTGGGCCGTCACGCTCGACGACCACGAGCGCGGCGTCCTGCGGTGGTACCGGCGGGGCGGCGTGATTCGTCATCTCGTCTACGACCGCTACTTCGGATGGACCCCGCGTCCGATTCGCGAGCTCGCCGTCACCGAAGCGGTGATCCACCGCGGCGTCCCCGCCCCCGAGGTACTGGCCGCCCGCGTCGACCGTCTGCCGTGGGGCTGGTATCGCGGAGCCATCGTGACACGCGAGGTACGGGGTGCGACGACGTTCGCGGACGAGCTGCGACGCTCGACCGACGACGCCGTGCGCGACGCCGTGCTCACCGCCGTGGGCCGCGCCATCCGGGACCTGCACGATCACGGGGTCCACCATCGCGACCTGAACGCCAACAACATCCTCGTCCGCCGCGAGGGTGGCGCCGTCCAGGTCTCGTTCATCGACTTCGATCGCGCCGATCTGTACCGGGTCGTCACGCCGCGCGTACGCCGGCGCGAGCTCGCGCGCCTCGAACGCTCGCTCGCCAAGCTCGCACGGGGAGGCATGCGGCTCCAGCCCGGAGACACGGCGCTGCTGCGTCGCTCGTACGACGGAGGAACCGGCACGTGACCCATCCGCGCGAGTGGAGCCTCGCCACCCGGATCGTCGTCGCGGTCCTCGCCGCGGCCCTCCTCGCATCCGCGATCCGCAACATCAAGGAGGACGGCGACTTTCGCGGCTACATGGAGGTCGGGGAGCTGGTGCTGCGCGGCGGCGACATCTACGCCGATGCGCGTCCGGACGTGAATACCTGGCCGCCGCTCTTCGCCGTCGTCTGCATCCCGTTCGCGTTGCTCGCGCGGGTGAGCGTCTATGTTGCGCGAGCCGTGTGGCTCGGACTGAACGTCGCCTGCATCGTCGCGCTCTTCCGCCTCGCGGTCGATCTCGTGTACCGCCGTTCGCTCGTGCTCGTCGAACGGCCGGGCACGATCGCGCTCGCGTCGAGCGCGGTGCTCGGGCCGTTGTGCCTGAGCATGCGATTCCTCCTCGGAAACCTCGATCGGCTGCAGATCAACATGGTGATCGTCGCAGCCTGCCTGCTCGGCACCGTCTGGCTCGTACGCGGCCGCGCCGTCGCGGGCGGCGCCCTCATCGGATTCGCCGCCGCCGTGAAGGTGCTGCCGATCTTCTTCCTGCCGTACTTCGCCTGGCGACGCTGGTGGCGCGCGCTCGGCGCGGCCCTCGCGACCGGGGCGCTCGCGTCGCTGGCACCCGCCCTCGTGTTCGGCCCCGCGCGCTTCGTCGCCTACGCCCGACACTGGATCGCGCTCTCCGCGGGCAGCTGGCCCGTCCGCAAAGGCAACCAGAGCATCTACGCGATGGTCGACCGCCTCTATTCTCACGGCGCCATCGTCTGGAGCCCGGCACACAAACGCCTCACCGCGTCCAACGATCCCGTGGTCGCGCTCATCGTCTACGGTCTGTTGGCGATCGTCACCGTCGTCTTCGTGCTCGCCGCGCGCCGTGGCGACCGCGCGCCCGCGAGCCCGGCCACCACCATCGAGATCGCCATCGTACTGTGCGTGACGGTGCTCTTCGCGCCGCTGGCATGGAAGCACTATTTCATCTTTCTCCTGCTCGGACAGTTCGCGCTCTGGCGTGCAGCGTTCGGCGACGGCTACGACCTCCCGCGCGACGAGCGCCAGCGGCTCGCCTGGATGCTCGGGATCTCGTACGTCCTGACCACCCTCACGGTGCGCGGTGTCGTCGGCAAGTCCCTGGCGCAAACGCTGGAGACGATGTCGGCGGTCACGCTCGGTGCGCTCGTCGTGCTCGCGGCGCTCCTCCGCCTGCGCGCGCTCGTCGGAGCGCGCGAGGCGGCCGTCGCCGCGTCGAGGTCTTGACGCATGCGCGTGCCCGCAGAGCGCATCCTGATCGTGCTGCTGGGCGCGATCGGCGACGTCACGCGCGCCCTCCCGCTCCTGAACCGGCTGCGCGCCGGCTATCCCCGGGCGCATCTCGCGTGGGCGCTCGAGCCGACCGCGGCGCCCGTGCTCGAGCATCATCCGGCGCTCGACGCGCGCCTGATCTTCGAGCGCCGCGGCGGCGCTCGGGCGTTCGCGGCCTTCCTCGCTCGCGTGCGCGCGGAGCGCTTCGATCTCGTGCTCGACCTGCAACGTCACGCGAAGAGCGGTCTCGTGAGCGCCGCGTCGCGGGCGCCGGTCCGCATCGGCTTCCATCGCCGAAACGCCAAAGAGCTCAACTGGCTCTGGAACACCCATACCATCGCGCCCGTCGAGGGACGCGGCTGGAAGCTCGCGCAGTATCTCCGCTTCGCGGACCTTCTCGAGCTCCCGGCACAGGCGCCCCGCTTCGACGTGCGCCTCACGCGCCGAGGAGGAGGCGAGCGTGGCGCGTCTGCTCGCGCCGGTCGCGCGTCCGTTCGCGGCCATCTTTCTCGGCTCGACCTGGGAGAGCCGATGCTGGTTTCCCGATCGCTATGCGGCCGTGGTCGACGCGCTCGCCGCGCGCGGCCTCGCTGCGGTCCTGGTCGGTGGCCCCGACGTGCGGCGATCTCGCCGCTGCCGCCGTCCGAGACAGCGCGCACGCGCCGCTCGACCTCACCGCCCGGACGACGCTGCGGGAGACCTACGGTATCGTCGCGCGCGCGCGCGTGGCGCTCGGTCCGGACTCGGGACCGATGCACCTCGCCGCCGCCGCCGGCACGCCCGTCGTGTCGCTCTGGGGCGCGACGGCGCCCGCGCGTTCGGCGCCGTTCGGCTCGGAGCATCTCGTGGTGGTCGGCCGGGTGCCGTGCGTACCGTGCTATCTCCGGCGGTGTCCGATCGGCCGACAGTGCATGCAAGACATCACGCCCGCACGCGTCGTCGCCCAGGTGACGCGCGCGCTCGCCGGCACGCGATGAGCGGCGGCCGCGACGAGACCGGCGCCGGAGCGACGGCCCGCGTCGGTGCGTGGAACGTGTGGTCGCGGGAGCCCGAGACCATGCCGGCGGCGGCGTGGATCACGGCCGTCGATCGTCTCACGGAGGGCGGCGTCTCGTTGCACCGCTCGAAGCATGCCGATACGTACCGCTGGGCGCGGCCCGGAGGAGACGTCTACGTCAAGATCTATCGTCGCTACCGCCGCTGGACGGCGCTCAAAGACTGGTTTCGACGCTCCAAGGCGGCGAACGTCGGGGCGGCGACGCGCACGCTCGCGGCGCACGGATTTCTCGCGCCCGACGTGCTCGCGATCGGCGAAGAGCGGCGGCGCTTCACCGTGCGCCGAAGCTTCTGCGCGACGGCGGCGCTCGACGGCGAGCCGCTCGCCGCGCGCGTGGCGGCGCTCGCGGCGGGGAGCGATCCCACCACGTTGCACGCCAAGCGCGGCGTGCTCGAGACGCTCGGCCGCGAGGTGGCGCGCCTCCACGCGGCCGGCATCGTCCCCGGGGACCTCGTTCCCGCCAACGTCTGGATCGGGCTCGCGGACGCGGAGCTGCGGATCGCATTTCTCGACCACGACCGCACCGTCAGCGGCGCCGCGCCGATCCGGTGGCGACGCGCGCGGCGCAATCTCGTGCAGCTGAATCGCATCGTGCTGGCCGGGGTCACGACCAGCGATCGCCTGCGCGTGTACCGCGCGTACGCCCGCGCGCGCGGATGGTCGGCGAGCGAGGCGCGGCGCCGCCTGCCGTGGATCGTCGCCAAGACCCTGCAACGGCGCCGTGCGGAGCGGGGCATCGCCATCCCGGCGGGGACGGATTTCCGAACCGTCATGCGCTTCGGCGGCCCGTACGCGGGAGGCCGCCCGTGACCGCGTCCGCGCCTCCGAACGTGCTCCTGTTGCTCGTCGACTGCATGCGCGCCGACGCGCTCGGCGGACGCGGCGTCCCGACGCCGAACCTCGACGCGCTCGTCGCGCGCGGCGGACGCTTCACGCAGGCGATCGCGTCCGCGTCGTCGACCACGCCGTGCGTGGCGACGATGCTCACGGGACTCTACTCGCCGCGCCACGGCGTGCGCTCGATCGGTGCCCATCGTCTGCACCCCGATGCCGTGACGCTCGCGAGCACGCTCGCGGCGGCCGGATACCACACCGTCGCGGAAGTGACTGGACCGCTCGGCAGCGAGAGCGGCCTCGATCGCGGCTTCGCCGAGTACCACGTACGTCCGGCCTCGGTGTATCTGAGCGACGCGTGGGGCCGCGACCTCGTCGCCCGGCTGGCGAGCCGGGCGCTCACGGCGCCGTGGTTCCTCTTCCTGCATCTCTGGGAGCTGCACGCGCCCCGCAAGGTCCTGCCGCCGTATCGCCGCCGACGCTTCGGCGCGACCCGCTACGATCGCGCCCTCGCGAGCCTCGATGCGACGCTGGCGCCCCTCCTCGCCGCCCTTCCCGCGGACACGATCGTCGTCCTGCACGGCGATCACGGCGAGCGGCTGGTGGCGAGCACGCTCGCCTATCGCTGGTATCGCCTCCGCCGCGACGTGCTCGGCGCCGCGCGCACTCGGAAGCTCGAGGGGCACGAGACCGACGTGTACGAGGATCTCATCCGCGTCCCGCTCGCGATCGTCGCGCCCGGCCGGATTCCAGCGGGCGTACGGAGCGACCAGCTCGTCCGCCAAGTGGACCTCACGCCGACGCTCCTCGATCTGCTGGCACTGCCGATCCCGCCGGGGCTCGACGGGGTGAGCCTGGTCCCCGCGCTCGGCGAGGCGCGGCCGCTCGGCCTCGAAGCGTTCGTCGAGGCCTTCGGGCGCGTGCGCGGCAGCGAGCGCGATCGCCGTCTCGGCTGGCGGACCGAGCGGTGGAAATACGTGGCAGCACCGTACGCGGCGGACATCCCCGACGAGCTCTTCGATCTCGCCGCCGACCCGCGCGAGCGCCGCAACGTCGCGGCCCGTGAGCCGGCGCTCCTCGCGGAGCTCAAGGCGCGGGTCGCAGCGGTCGAAGCGAGCGCGGTCGGGGAGGGTGCCGCCCTCAGCGCCGAGGAGGAAGCCGCCGTCGAGGCGCGGCTCCGCGACCTCGGCTACATCGAATGACGGCATGAGGGTCGCGCTCGTACACAAGCGGTACGACCGCCTGGGCGGTGCCGAGTGGGACTGCTACGAGCTCTCCCGCCAGCTCGCGGCCCGCGGTCACGAGGTCCACCTCGTCGTCGGCGAGTGCCGCGTCCCCGCCGCCGACGGCATGCAGGTCCATCGGGTTCCCGTGGTGCGCGCCGGCAAGGTCGCCAAGCTCGCGTCGTTCGCGCTCATGGCGCCGCGCGTGTGGCGCCGCACCGGGGCCGAGGTCGTGATCGGCTTCGGCCGCACCATCGGATGGGATCTCTTCCGGGCGAGCGGCGGCGTCCACAAGCGCTGGCTCGAACGGGTCGCGGCGGAGCGGGGAAGATTGCGGGATCTGCGCCAACGGCTCTCGCCGTACCACCGCCTGATGCTCGCCATCGAGCGCCGCCAATACGGGCGCGCGACGCGGGGCATGGTACTCGCCGTCTCCGAGCTCTCGCGGCGTGAGATCCTCGACAGCTATCCCGCCCTGCCGGGGGAGAAGGTGGCCGTCCTCCACTATGGCGTCGACGTCGAGCGCTTTCATCCGGCGCGCCGCGCCAGCGACGGGCCGGCCATACGGGCGGAGCTCGGCATCGGCGCCACCCAGCCCGTCGTCTTGCTGGTCGGATCGGGCTTTCGCCGCAAGGGCGTGGACACCTTGCTCGAGGTGTGGCGCCGCGAGCCGCCCGCCGGCGCCGCGCTCGTCGTGGTCGGAAACGACCAGCACCTCGCGAGCCGGACGCGCGCGGCGCGCGAGCTCGCGGGTCCGGTCGTCTTCACCGGGCCGCGACGCGACGTCGAGCGCTTCTACGCCGCCGCCGACCTCTTCGCCTTGCCGTCCCTGCACGAAGGGTGTCCCGTCGCCATCCTGGAAGCGCTCGCGTCGGGCGTACCGGTCGTCACCTCGCGCGCGACCGGCGCACCGGAGCTCCTGCCGGGTCCCCTCGCCGAGCTCCTGGTCGACGACCCGCGCGATGCCGACGCCGTCGCGGCGCGCCTGCGCCTGGGGCTCGATCCCGCCCGCCGCCCAATGCTGGTCGCCGCCGCGCGCGCCGCCGGCTGCGCCAACGGCCTCGACGTCGCCGTCGATCGGCTGGAGGCATGGTGCCGCTGGGCCGCGGCCACGGAGCACGCGGATGCCTGAGGCCCCGTACACCCTTCGCCACGGCGCCGCCGGCCCACACCTCTGCGCGGTCGAGACGCTGCTCTGCGCGCCCGGGACGCGCATCCTGAAGAACGGGAGCCGCGCGACCGTCGCGGCCGTCGAGACGCCGGACGGAGCCCTCGTCCTGAAGCGCTTCCGCGACGACTCGCCCTTGCGCCTGGCCGTCGCGCTCGCTCTCGGATCGAGCGCGCATCGGGTGTGGCAGGCATCGCGCCTGCTCGCCGCGGCGGGCTTCGACGTCCCGGCGCCGGTCGCCGCGCTCGAGCGCCGCCGCTTCGGGCTGCCGCTCCGCAGCTGCAGCATCGCGCGCTTCGTCGCCGGTCCGGCGCTCGACGAGCTCTGGCGCGCCCGCCGCGGCGCCGCGCGCCGGGCGCTGACCATCGGCTTCGCCGACTATCTTCGTCGCTTGCACGCGGCCGGGCTCTACCCGCAAGACCTGCGCGCCGCCAACGTGCTGGTGCCGCGCGAGAATCCGCCGCTCTTCGTGCTCGTCGATCTCGACCGCGTACGGCGCTATCGGCGCCTCTCGTGGCGCCGGCGGCGGAAGAACGTCGTCCAAGTCCACCGCTCCGTCGGACGCGGCGCACCACGCCGCGAGAGCGTGCGCTTCTTGCGTCGCTACCTCGGCGATCCGAGCGCCGCCGAGCTTCGCCGCGTCGCCGCCGAGATCGTCAGGCTCGGCGAGCGCAAGGATGCCGAATACGCGCGGCGGCGCGGCCTCAGCCCGGAAGCAGCCGCCGCAGCGAGGCGCGCATGACGGAGCGCGCCCGCGTCTCGTGCACCATCATCTGCTTCGACGAGGAGGACAACGTCCGCGCCGCCCTCGAGAGCGTGAAGTGGTGCGACGAGATCGTCGTCGTCGATTCCTTCTCGACGGACCGCACGATCGAGATCTGCCGGGAGTACACCGACCAGATTCATCAGCGGCCCTGGCCCGGCTTCGTCGAGCAGAAGGCGTTTGCCCTCTCTCAAACGCACTACCCGTGGGTGTTGAACCTCGACGCCGACGAGCGCGTCTCGCCGGAGCTCCGGCGCGAGATTCAAGCCGTCCTCGCGCGCCCGACGGCGGACGGCTACTACATCCCACGGCTCGTGTACTACCTTGGGCGCTGGTGGTGGCGCGGCGGGTGGTATCCCGACTACCGGCTCCGGCTCTTTCGACGGGATCGCGTCGTGTGGGGCGGCGTCGACCCGCACGAGAAGGTGATCCTCCACGGACGGAGCGCGCGCCTCCGGAGCCCCATGCTCCACTACACGTATCGCGACATCGCCGCTCACCTCGCCACCATCAACTTCTTCACCGGCGTCGCGGCGCGCGAGCTCGAGCTCCGCGGCCAGCACGCGTCGCTCGCCGATCTCCTCTTGCGGCCGCTCTGGCGCTTCCTCCGCTTCTACGTGCTCCGGCGCGGATTCATGGAGGGCATCGCGGGACTCTTCGTGGCGCAATCGGCGGCGTTCTACGTGTTCGCGAAGTACGCGAAGCTGTGGGAAGCGACGCAGGCGCCCCCGCGTGTGCCGCCCGCATGAGCAACGGTCGCGTGCTCGCGATCCTGCACGTCGATCCGGAACGCGGGCTCGGCGGCGGCGAGCAGCAAGTGCTGGGACTGCTCGCACACCTGCACGCCGCGGGACATCACCAACGTCTCGCCGCCGACCCGGGCGGGCCGCTCGCGCGCGCGACGGCGGCACGCGGCATCGCGGTCGTGCCGCTCGCCATCCGCAACCATTTCGACGTCGTGGCCGGACGGAGACTCGCGAATTTGCTGGCCCGGAGCCGCTATGACATTTTGCATTTCCACACCGCGCGCGCCCACGCGATGGCGGCCTTTCTCGGCGCCGCGCCCGCGCCGCGCGTCGTCACGCGGCGCATGGACTATCGGCTCCGCGGCGGGTGGTATACGCGGCGGCTCTACAATCACGGGGTGCAAGCGGTGGTGGCGATTTCGGACGGGGTGCGGAGCGCGCTGATCGCGAGCGGCGTCGAGGCGGCGCGCATCCACCTCGTGCCGAGCGGCGTCGAGGCGGACCGCTTCACGCCCTCCGAGGCTCGGCGACGCGCGGCGCGCACGGGGTTGGCGCTCGCGGACGACGCGTGGGTGCTCGCCGCCATCGGCGCGCTCGAGGAGCGGAAGGGTCACGACGTGCTGCTCGACGCGCTCGCGTGCCTCCGCGACCCGCGGCTCACGCTGCTCGTGGCGGGCGACGGTTCGCGCCTCGAGGCGCTGCGCGCCCGCGTCGGCGCGCTCGGCCTCGGGTCCGCGGTCCGCTTCCTCGGTCGCCTCGACGACGTCGCGCCGGTGCTCGCCGCCGCGGACGTGCTGGTCATGCCGTCGCGGCAGGAGGGGCTCGGCGTCGCGGCCCTCGAAGCCATGGCGGCGGGGCTGCCCGTGATCGCGAGCCGCGTCGGCGGCCTCCCGGAGGCGGTCGTCGACGGGGACACCGGCCTGCTCGTCCCGCCCGAGAACGCCCCCGCGCTTGCGGACGCGATCGTCCGGCTCGCCGACGATCGTCCACGTGCGCGCGCCCTCGGCGCCGCGGGTGCCGCGCGCGTGCAGGCCCGGTTTTCGATGGCGGCCATGGCGGAGGGCACGCTCGCCGTGTATCGACGGCTCGCCATGGAGCGCGAGCAAGCGGAGGCACGCGATGGGTGAGACGCGGTTGCGGGGATTGATGCGGCGGTTCACCGGCACGCGCGTGCTGGTGATCGGTGATCTGATGCTCGATCAGTTCGTGTGGGGCGACGTGAGCCGCATCTCGCCCGAGGCTCCCGTCCCGATCGTCCGGGTCCGTCGCCAGGAGGGGCGACCGGGCGGCGCCGGCAACGTGGTCTCGAACGTCGTGGCCCTCGGCGGGCGCGCCGACGCGTGCGGCTTCGTCGGCGACGATCTCACGGGCCGCGCCCTCCGTGCCGCTCTCGCCGAGGCGGGCGGCGGGATGGCGGGCGTCGTCCGGAGCCGCGCCATCGGCACGACCGCGAAGACCCGCGTGATCGCCCACAGCCAACAGGTCGTCCGTTTCGATCAGGACCCGGACGCCGACGGCGTACCTGCGCGTCTCGCCCATCGTCTACGGGACTGGGTCGCCGCACACGCGCGGCGCTATTCCGTGATCGTCGTCTCCGACTACGGCAAAGGGGTCGTGACCCCGGAGGTGCTCGCGGACCTGGCGGCGCTTCGCCGCCGTCACGGCTTTCACTACGTCATCGACCCCAAGCGTCCGAACTTCGCCCATTACCGCGGCGCGAGCCTCGTGAAGCCGAATCTCGGCGAGGCGAGTCTCGCCGCCGGCATCGAGATCACCGACCGCACGTCGCTCGCGGCGACGGGCCGCGAGCTCCTCCGTCGTTGGGAGGCAGACGCGATCCTGATCTCGCGGGGCGAGGAGGGCATGACGCTCTTCAAGCCGCGGGCACGGGCGCATCACTTTCCGACGGCGGCGCAAGAGGTCTACGACGTGACCGGCGCCGGCGACACCGTGCTCGCCACCTGCGCCTTGGCCCTCGCGGCGGGCGGCAGCTTCGAGGAAGCCGCGCGTCTGGCGAATCATGCCGCCGGCGTCGCCGTCGGCAAGGTCGGGACGGCGACCGTCACTGCTCGCGAGCTCGCGCGAGCGCTCCGCAGTCACCCATGAGGATCCCATGAGCAAGACGACACGCGGCGTGCGCTCCATGACCGGGTTCGGCGCGGCCGCAGCGGCGATCGCCGGCGGCCGGCTCACGATCGAGCTTCGCTCGGTGAATCAGCGTTTTCTCGACGTCCGCGTGACGGCGCCCCGCGAGTACGCGCCGTGGGAGGCGACCTGCCGGGAGCTGGTCGGCAAGCACGTCGCCCGCGGCCGCGTCGAGGTCTACGTCGGACGACACGCGCCGTCGCGCGGACGGACGCGCGTCGTCTTGAACGTCGACGCCGCCCGCGACTACGCGGCCGCATGGCGGAAGGTCGCCGCCGAGCTCGGCATCGCGGGCGAGCTCGACCTCGGCCTCCTGCGCGGCTCGGAGATCTTCGAGACCGTCGAGACACCCCGCGACCTCCGCGACGAGTTCCCGGTCGCCTCGCACGTGCTCGCCCGAGCGCTTGCGACGCTCGACCTCGCTCGCCGCCGCGAAGGCAAGAACCTGCAACGCGACATGCTGCAGCGGGTGGCACGGCTCGTGGCGATCGAGCGGACCATCCGGGCGCACGCGGCGGCGGTCGCCGGCGAGCTGCAGACGAGAGTCAACGACCGCCTCCAGAACATCCTCAAGGGCTCGACCGTGGACCCGGCACGAGTGGCGCAAGAGGTCGCCTATCTCGCCGAGCGCAGCGACGTCACCGAGGAGCTGGTACGGCTGCGGAGCCACCTCGACGAGCTCCGCAAGCTGCTCGCAACGGGCGGCGCCGTCGGCAAGCAGATCGAGTTCCTCCTCCAGGAGACCCACCGTGAAATCAACACCGTCGGCTCGAAAGTGAACCAGCTGGAGATCACCCGGCTGGTCGTGGAATCCAAGGGTGAAGTCGAGCGTCTCCGGGAGCAGGTGCAGAACGTCGAGTGATTCCGTAGAATCGCACATGGGTGCCGACTTCACGTTCGATCGCCACGGGATCGTGTTCATCGTGTCCGGCCCGTCCGGCGCTGGCAAGAGCACGCTGGTCGAGGGGCTGGTGACGCGCTTCCCGGAGCTCGAGCTGTCGGTGTCGTACACGACGCGCGCACCGCGAGGGGCCGAAGTCGACGGGCGCGAGTACCGTTTCGTCGACGCCGCCGAGTTCGCGCGCCGCCGCGATGGCGCCGAGCTGGCCGAGTGGGCCGAAGTGCACGGCGCGCTCTACGGGACGCCACGGGCCCCGCTCGACGACGCCATCGCCGAGGGCCGCGACATGCTCCTCGACATCGACGTGCAGGGCGCCCGGCGGTTGAAGCGTCTCTACCGCGACTCCGCGGTGGCGGTGATGGTGTTCCCGCCGTCCTGGGACGAGCTCGAGCGTCGCCTCCGCGACCGGCGCACCGACGACGCCGCGGCGATCGCCCGCCGCCTCGCCCGCGCTCGCGAGGAGGCCGATCATCTTCCCGAGTACGACTATTTCATCCGCAACACCGAGCGCGACGACGCGGTGGCGCAGCTCGTCGCGGTCGTGCTCGCCGAGCGGGCGCGCGTGAGCCGCATCGTGGTGGAGGCCGGGCCGTGAACCTCTCCGGGCTCCTCGACAAAGTGCGCGAGTACAATCCGACCGCCGATCTCGGCACGGTCCAGCGCGCCTACGAGTTTTCGGCCGAGATGCACCGGGGCCAGAAGCGGAAGTCGGGGGAGCCGTACCTCGTCCACCCGCTCGAGGTCGCGGGGCTCATCGCCGACCTCCGGCTCGACGTGCCGAGCATCGCCACGGGCCTCCTGCACGACACGGTGGAGGACACGCTCACGACGCTCGGACAGGTCGAGTCGATCTTCGGGACCGAGATCGCGACGCTCGTCGACGGCGTCACCAAGATCGGTCAGATCAATTTCAAGAGCCGCGCCGAGTCGCAGGCCGATAATTTCCGCAAGATGATCATCGCGATGGCGCGCGACATCCGCGTCATCCTCATCAAGCTCGCGGACCGCACCCACAACATGCGGACGCTCTCGCACCTCCCGCCCGAACGCCAAACCGACATCGCGCAGGAGACGCTCGACATCTACGCCCCGCTCGCGCACCGCCTCGGCATCTATTGCGATCAAGAGCGAGCTCGAAGACAACGCGCTCCGCTACATGCATCCCGAGATCTACTACCAGCTCAAGCGCAACGTCGCGAAGAAACGCACCGAGCGCGAGGAGTACATCGAGCACGTGCGCGCCGTGCTCATGAAGAAGCTCGAAGAGGCTGGGCTCGAGGCGACCGTCACCGGCCGACCGAAGCACTTCTACTCGATCTACCAGAAGATGCAGACCCAACAGCTGCTCTACGACCAGATCTACGACCTGGTCGCTTTCCGACTGCTCGTCGACTCGCCGCGCGAGTGCTACGAGGCGCTCGGCATCGTCCATCAGAACTGGAAGCCCGTACCCGGCCGGTTCCGCGACTACATCGCGATGCCGAAGGCCAACATGTACCAGTCGCTGCATACGACGGTCATCGGCCCGTTCGGCGAGCGCATGGAGGTCCAGATCCGGACCAACGAGATGCATCGGGTGGCCGAAGCCGGCATCGCGGCCCACTGGCGCTACAAGGGCCACGGCCACACCGACTCGCCGCAGGAGATCGAGCGCTTCGCGTGGCTCCGCCAGCTGCTGCATTGGCAGCAGCACCTCGAGGACCCGCAGGAGTTCATGCGCTCGGTGAAGGAAGACCTCTTCGACGAGGAGGTCTTCGCGTTCACGCCGAAGGGCGATCTCTTCAATTTCCCGGCCGGTGCCACGGTCATCGATTTCGCCTACCGGGTCCATTCGCAGGTCGGCGAGCACTGCGCGGGCGCACGCGTCAACGGCAAGCTCGTGCCGCTGAAGTACCAGCTGCAGAGCGGCGACACCGTGGAGATCGTCACGACGACCCGCCAGACCCCGAGCAAGGACTGGCTGAAGATCGTCACGACGACCCGCGCCAAGGAGCGCATTCGCAACTGGATCAAGCTCCAGCAACGACGGCGGAGCCTCGAGATCGGCGCCGAGCTCCTCGACCGCGATCTGCGCCGCTACCGCCAGGAGCTCGGCAAGCTCCGCAAGAGCGGCGACCTCGACCGCGTCGCACACGAGCTCGGCTTCAAAGACGAGGAATCGCTGGTGGCCGCGGTCGGATACGGCAGGCTCCCGAGCCAGCAAGTGCTCACCCGCCTGGTCCCGGACAGCACGGCGGACGAGCGCAAGGAACGCAGCGAAGGAACGTTGCAGAAGCTCTTCCGCATGGTCGGCCGCCAAGGGAAGGGCGGCGTCCAGGTGAGCGGCATCGACGACGTGATGGTGCGCTTCGGCCGGTGCTGCAATCCGCTGCCCGGCGAGCGCATCACCGGATTCATCACGCGCGGCCGGGGTGTCACGGTACACGCGATCGATTGCCTGCGCGTGATGGAGAGCGACCCGCAGCGGCGCGTCGAGGTCGGCTGGGACGGTGCGGCCGGCCACTTTCGTCCGGTAGAGGTCGAGGTGACGGCCGTCGATGCGCCCGGGCTGCTCGCCGGCATGAGCAAGGCGATCAGCTCGGCCGGCGTGAACATCTCGCGCGCCGAGGTCCGCACCGGCATCGACAAGAAGGCGATCAACGTCTTCGAGGTCATGGTCGACAGCGTCGACGCGCTCAATCGGGTCATGCGCGGCCTCGGCAAGGTGAAGGGCGTCATGAAGGTCCAGCGGGTGCGCGTATGAGCGGGGCGGGAAAGCGCGCCGTCGCGACCACCGAAGCACCGCAAGCGATCGGCCCATACTCCCAGGCCGTCGCGATCGGGAACGTCGTCTACCTCTCCGGCCAGATCGCCCTCCACCCCGAGCGCGGCCGCCTCGTCGAGGGCACCATCGAAGACGAGACGAGGCAGGTGCTGAAAAACCTCGCCGCCGTCCTGGCCGCGGAGGGCCTCGGCCTGGACGCCGTCGTCAAGACGACTGTCTACCTCACCGATCTCGGCGACTTCCCCCGGGTCAACCAAACCTACGCCGAGTTCTTCACCGAGCCGTTCCCGGCGCGCGCGACGGTTCAGGTGGCGGCACTCCCGCGCGGTGCCCGCGTGGAGATCGAGGCAGTGGCCGCACGCTAGAGAACCTCGACGGGCGCCCCGAGCCCCGAATCTTCGGCCTCCCTGGCCGACCGGGGCAGGAGGCGGAGGCGGCCTTCTCGGCCGCCGGCGTCGCTCAGGCCGCCTTCGCTATGCGGCCGGAGCGGATGCAGCGGGTGCAGACCAGCAGCTTCTTGACGCCCCCTCCGACCTTCGCGCGCACCGACTGCAGATTGGGCTTCCACCGCCGCCGCGTTCGATTGTTGGCGTGGCTGACGTTGTTGCCGGTGGATGGTCCCTTGCCGCAGATCTCGCAGGTGCGTGCCATTTCGACCCCTTTCGAAGCCCGTGTGGGTACCACAGGCCGGCCGCAGCGGCAAATCAGGAGCGGCGGAGGCGCTCGACGAGCGCGGTCGTCGAGAATCCGTCGACGATCGGCACCAGGAGCACGCGCCCGCCGCGGGCCTCGACGACGTCGCGTCCGACGACCCGGTCGGGCGCCCAGTCGGCTCCCTTCACGAGCACGTCGGGTAGGATCGCGGCGACGACCTCGGCCGGCGTGTCTTCGTCGAAGATCGTCACCCAATCGACGGCGGCGAGGGCGGCGAGCACCTCGGCGCGTGCCGCCTCGGCAACCAGGGGTCGCTCGGCACCCTTGTTCAGACGTCGCACCGACGCGTCGGAGTTGATCGCGACGACCAAGAGGTCGCCCGCGTCGCGCGCGGCGGCGAGGTAGCGGACGTGACCCACGTGCAAGAGGTCGAAGCAGCCGTTGGTGAAGACCACGCGCTTCCCCGCGCGCCGCGCATCGGCCACGCGCGCGACGACCGTCGTCCGATCGACGATCTTCTCCCGATAACGCATGGCGGCACGTCTACCAACGAACCGCCATCGTCGCCAGTGACGAGCCGCATCGCCATAGCGACGTCCATGCGTCTCTTGCGCGTTTGCTTCGTGACGATTGCATCGCGCAGGTCTGCCACGCGGATCGCGCCGCGAACCCCCGCGAAGATCAGCATTCGTGTGGCGACGCGTGGCATGGTTCTCGCTTTTTTCGAACGACGCGAACGCCGACGGCACACACGATCGGGCGCCATGCACTCCACTCATGACGCGTACGAGTTCCCACACTCCAGCCGATCGACTCTCACCCCCCCGTCGGCGAGCGTGCTGTGAAACGGTGGGAGGGTGTTCTAGCGGGGCCTGACCCACCCCGTGCCCTCCCACCGCCCCTCCTTCCCATGACGTCCCCGTCCGCTTTTTCGGGCGCAGATTGCGCCCGAAAAATGCTCCGATGGACGTCGGTCCCCGAGGTCAACTCGGGGACCTCGCCCACCTATGGGTGCGACACGCGCCGACGATGAGCGGCGCCGCGAAATTTGTCAGGTCGTCACGCGGTGTGTTAGACGCCGCGGGTCATGCCGGGCGGCGTCAGGCGGATGCGAGCGCACGGCGAAGGGCTGGGGCGCGACCGTGCGTGAGGCAAGCGCGAGCGTCGCGGCAGCGGCGGGTCGAATCCGCGTCCTGCCCGAAGTACTGGCGAACCAGATCGCGGCGGGCGAGGTCATCGAACGGCCAGCCTCGGTCGTGAAGGAGCTCGTCGAGAACGCGCTCGACGCCGGCGCGCAGCGCATCGTCGTGGAGCTGGAGGAGGGCGGGACCCGCCTCATCCGCGTCGCCGACGACGGTCACGGCATGAGTGCGCAAGACGCTCCGCTCGCGTTCCAACGCCACGCCACGAGCAAGATCCGCGAGCAAGCCGATCTTTGGCGGATCGGCACGCTCGGCTTTCGCGGCGAAGCGCTGCCGAGCATCGCCGCCGTCGCCGCCGTGGAGCTCACCACCCGAAGCGCGGACGCGGCAACCGGTGTCACCGTGCGGGCGGAGGCGGGCCGGGTCGTCGACGTCCGCGACGCCGGCGCCGCCGCCGGCACGACGGTCACCGTGCGCGATCTTTTCGCGCCCGTCCCGGCGCGCCGAAAGTTTCTCAAGAGCCTGCAGACGGAGCTCGGACACGTCGTCGATCTCCTGACCCGTGTGAGCCTCGGCGCCCCGGGGGTCCACGTGCGGTTGCTGCACCAGGGCCGCGAGATCGCCGTCCATCCGCCGGTCGCGACCTTGGCCGAGCGGGCTCGCCAGGTCTTCGGCGCCGAGCGCGTGCGGGGCGGCCGCCCGTTCGCCGACGAGCGCCTCGGCATCGCGATCGAAGGTTTTGCGTTCTCGCCGCACCTCTCGTTCGCGAGCGCCCGCTACGTCTTTCAGTACGTGAACGGCCGCGCGATCCGCGATCGTGCCCTCCAGCACGCGGTCGGCGAGGGCTATGCCAGCTTGATTCCGCGCGGGCGCTGGCCTGGAGCGATCGTGAAGCTCACCCTGCCGCCCGGCGACGTCGACGTGAACGTCCACCCCGCCAAGCACGAGGTGCGCTTCCGCCTCGCGCACGTCGTCCACGACACCGTGCTCGGTGCGCTGCGACGGGCGCTCGCGGGCGCGACCGGACACAGCGACCTCGGCAGCGACACGACACCCGTCGCCGGGGCGCTGCGCACCTACGCGCTGCGGCCGCCGACCTCGGCGTCGCCGCTCTTCCCGGGGCCCGCGCTCGGCGGCGCCTCGACGAGCGCTCCGACCGACGGGCCGGCCGCCGCGGAATCGGTGGCAAACGCGGCGAGCTCCACCGCCGCCGCCTTTGCCTCGCTGCGCTTCGTCGGCCAGGTGTTCCGCGGGTACCTGGTGTGCGAGGGTGCGGACCGTGTCGTCCTGATCGACCAGCATGCGGCGCACGAGCGCGTTGCGTTCGAGCGCCTGCGAGCGCAGCACCGCGCCGGCGCCATCGAGCGGCAAGCGCTGCTGCTGCCGCTCGGAGTCGACCTCGATCCGGGACAGAGCGAGGCCGTGCAGGCCCGCCTCGACGACCTCGCGACGCTCGGATTCGAGATCGAGCCCTTCGGCGAGCGGGCATTTCTCGTCCGAGCGGTACCGGCGCTCCTCGGCGACGACGACCCGCGTCTTCTGCTCGAAGACCTCGCCGACGGGCTCGCCGAGGTCGGCTCACACCTCTCGGCCGCCGAGGCAGTGGAAACCGTGCTCGGACGCATCGCCTGCCACAGCGTCGTTCGCGTCGGGCGCGCTCTCTCGCCGCCCGAAGTCGCACAGCTCCTCGCCGATCTCGACGCCTTGACCTACGGCAGCAACTGCCCCCACGGACGCCCGGTCTCGATCGAGTTCACGCGCGGACAGGTGGAACGGATGTTCGGACGATGAGCCCCGTCCCGCGCGTCGTCGCGATCGTCGGGCCGACGGCGGTCGGGAAGAGCGCCGTCGCCATGACGCTCGCCGAGCGACTCGGTGCCGAGATCGTGAGCGCCGACTCTCGACAGATCTATCGTGGGCTCGACGTCGGCACCGCGAAGCCGAGCCCGCGCGATCGGGCCCGTGTTCCCCATCATCTGATCGACGTCGCCGATCCCGACGAGCGCTTCGATGCGGCGCGTTTCCGGACGCTCGCGCTCGAGGCCGTTGCCGGAGCCATGGAGCGGAACCATCCGGTGCTGGTCTGCGGCGGAACCGGGCTGTACGTGCGCGCCCTCCGCCACGGTCTCTTCGCGGGGCCCGGCGCCGTCCCGGAGCTCCGCGACGCGCTGTACGAGCGCGAACGGCTGCACGGGTCCGGAACGTTGCACGGCGAGCTGGCGACGGTCGATCCAGCGACGGCGGCGCGGCTGCACCCGCACGACACCGTCCGCATCGTCCGCGCCCTCGAGGTCTTGCGGGTGACCCGGCGCCCGATCAGCGCCTGGCAGCGCGACCACGGCTTCGCCGATGCGAGCCTGGACATGCTGGTGCTCGGCTGTACCCGGCCCCGCGAGGAGCTGCACGCCAGCATCGCGACGCGCTGTCGCGCCATGCTCGACGCAGGCCTGCTGGCGGAGATCCGCGAGCTCTGGGACCGCGGCTACGGTCCCGAGCTGCCGTCCCTCGACAGCGTCGGCTATCGCGAGATGGGCGCGTATCTCCGCGGCCAGCTCGACTACGAGCCGGCCTTCGATGCGTTCACCCGTGCGACCCGCCGTCTCGCCAAACGTCAGACGACGTGGTGGCGCTCCGACCGGACGATCGAGTGGTTCCATCCCGACCGCGACGTCGACGCCATCCTGGCGCGCACCGTCGCCTGGCTCAGGTACCCGTGCCCGTCAGCTATCTCGACTTCGAGCAGCCTCTCGCCGCGCTAGACGCCCGCGTCGACGCGCTTCGGCGCGGCGCGGCGCGCGGCCCCGCCGTGACGCGTGAGTTGCGCCAGCTCGCCGTCGCGCGTCGCCGCCTCGAGCGCGAGGTCTACGAATCCTTGACCGCCTGGGAGCGCGTCCAGCTGGCGCGGCACGTCGATCGTCCGCAGACGCTGGATTACGTCGGTCGCTTGTGTCGCGGGTTCTTCGAGCTGCATGGCGACCGCGCGTTCGCCGACGACCCTGCGATCGTCGCCGGCATCGGCACGTGCCACGGGCACCCGCTCGCCATCGTCGGTCACCAGCGCGGCCACACGACCGCCGAACGCGTGCACCGGAACTTCGGGATGGCGAACCCCGAAGGCTATCGGAAGGCGATCCGCGCCTTTCGCCTCGCCGAGCGCTTCGACATCCCGGTGCTGACGCTCGTGGACACGCAAGGCGCCCATCCGGGCGTCGGAGCCGAGGAGCGCGGACAGGCCGAAGCGATCGCGCACACGATGCGCACGATGACCGAGCTCCGGGTGCCGATCGTGAGCGTCGTCATCGGAGAGGGCGGCAGCGGCGGCGCGCTCGCGCTCGCGGTCGCCGATCGCGTCTTGATGATGCAGTACGCCTGCTACTCGGTGATCTCGCCCGAAGGATGCGCGGCGATCCTCTACCGCGATCGGACGCCCGCCCACGTCGCGCACGCCGCCGAGGCGCTCAAGCTCACGGCCGGCGATCTGCTCGCCGCCGGAGTCGTCGACGGCCTCGTCACCGAGCCCGCGGGCGGTGCGCATCGCAATCCGCGGCGCGCGCTGGAGTCGGTCGAGCATGCGGTCACCCACGCGCTCGCCGAGCTCCGCCGCGTGGCGCCCCGCACCTTACGCCGGCGGCGCTACGAGAAGTTCCGTCGCCTCGGAGCGCACGTCGAGCTGCACGCCGCCACGCCGCCCGCGCGTTCACGGCCGCGTCGCTCAATTGCAAAGCCGAAAGCGGTACGGTAGCTCTGCCTGCTTTGAAGGACGCGAGCACCGTGGCACGAACCAGCGCGCGAGATCCCGTGGTCGATCGCGAGCGCGCCAAGATCGACCGGATCGACGAGCGCATCCTCGCGCCTGTTGAACGAGCGCGCACGAGCCGCGCGCCGCATCGGCGAACGCAAGGCCCGCCGCCGCGGCGACGGGGAAACCGGGGCCGACGGGTTCTGGGTTCCGAGCCGCGAGAAGCGCATCCACCGACGCCTGCGCGCCCTCAACGAAGGGCCGCTCGCCGACGACGTCGTACGCGCGATCTTCCGCGAGATCATCTCGGCATCCCGCGCGCTCGAGGCGCGACTCACGGTCGCGTATCTCGGGCCCGAGGGGACGTTCACCAACGCGGCGGCGCGCGACGTGTTCGGCGCCGGGGCCACCTTCACGCCGGCGGAGTCGATCGCCGAGATCTTCGCCGAGGTCGAGCACCGTCGCGCCGACTTCGGCGTCGTGCCGGTCGAGAACTCGACCGAAGGCGCCGTGACGTCGACGCTCGACCTTCTCGTCGACTCGCCGCTTCGCATCACCGCCGAGGTGCGGCTCGACGTGCGAGCAATGCCTCCTCGGCACCGCGCCGGACTGGTCGACGATCCGTCGAGTACTGTCGCATCCGCAGGGGCTCGCGCAGTGTCGCCGCTGGCTCGCGACCCACATCCCGCAGGCGAGCCTCGAGTCGGTCGCGAGCACCAGTCGCGCCGCCGAGCTCTCCGTCGACGACCCCGACGACCGCGGCGGTCGCGAGCCGTCTCGCCGCCGAGCGAACCGGCCTTCGGGTCCTCGCCGCCGACATCCAGGACGAGACCGGCAATGCGACGCGCTTCTTCGTGCTGGGCCACCGCGATGCCGAAACCGCATCGGGCGACGACAAGACCTCCGTCGTCTGCACCGTGAAGGACGAGGTCGGCGTGCTCGCCGAGCTCCTGCAACCGCTCGCAGCCTGCGGCGTCAGCTTGCACAAGATCGAATCGCGGCCGCTCCGAGGCCGCCCCTGGGAGTACGTCTTCTTTCTCGACCTGCGCGGGCATCGCTCGGACGCCCGCGTGAAGCGCGCTCTCGCGCGGATGCGGCCGCTCACGACCTCGCTCAAGATCCTGGGGTCGTACCCGGCGGCATGAAGGGACACCCATGAGCACGCGCGAACCGACGCTCGACATCAAGGAGATCACGCCCGAGTGGATCCAGCGGCTGGCCCCGTATCCGCCGGGCATGCCGCTCGAGGAGCTCGAGCGCGAGTACGGCATCACCGGATCGATCAAGCTCGCCTCGAACGAGAACCCGTTCGGCCCGTCGCCACGGGCCGTCGCCGCGATCGTGGAGGCGCTGCCGAACCTGCATCGCTATCCCGACGGCAGCGGCTTCTATCTCCGCCAGGCGTTGGCGACGCGGATCGGCGTACCGGCCGACGGGATCATCCTCGGCAACGGCTCGAACGACATCATCGAGCTCGCCGTGCGGGCCTTCCTCCGCCCCGGTGACGAAGCCGTGATGGCCGACCAGGCGTTCGTCATCTACCAGATGGTCGTGCAGGCGGCGGGAGCGCTCCCGCGCCGGGTACCGCTTCGGCGTTTCACCCACGACCTCGAGGCGATCAAAGCGGCCATCGGTCCGACGACCCGGCTCGTGTTCCTCGCCAACCCGAACAACCCGACGGGCACGATCTACAAGCGCGACGCATGGGAGGACTTCCTCGACGACGTCCCGCCCCACGTGCTCGTGATCGCCGACGACGCGTACGCCGACTACGTCGAGGATCCCGAGTACCCCGACTCGCTCTCCTATCAGCGCCGCGATCGCTTGCTGCTCACGTTGCGAACGTTCTCGAAGATCTACGGCCTCGCCGGCCTGCGCGTCGGCTACGGCGTCGGCCCGCTCGAGGTGATCGAGGTGCTGAACCGGATCCGGCAGCCCTTCAACGTGAACGCGCTCGCGCAAGTCGCCGCGCTCGCCGCGCTCGACGATCGGGAGCACGTCGAGCGGACACGTCGGAACAACCTCGAGGGACTCGCGTATCTGCGCGGCGTGTGCGAGCGCCTGGGTCGGCCCTACGTGCCGAGCTGGGCCAACTTCCTTTTGATCGACGTCGGGGACGGCGCGCGCGTCTATGACGCGCTCCTCCGCCGCGGCGTCATCGTGCGTCCCATGGAGGTCTACGGCTTCCCTCGCCACTTGCGGGTGAGCGTCGGCACGCCCGCCGAGAACGAGCGTTTCGCCGACCTCGCTCGCCGCCGTCTTGGAGACGACGGCCTCGTGAAACCGGTCGCCGACCGGCTGCTGATCGCCGGCGTCGGCCTGATCGGCGCGTCACTGGGTCTCGCTCTGCGCGCGCGGGGGGCGGTCGGAGAGATCGTCGGCCTTGGACGCTCCGCCGACAATTTGCGCGTCGCGCGGCGCCGCGGCGCCATCGACCGCAGCGAACGCGACCCGGCACGAGCCACGCGCGGCGTCGATCTCGTCGTCGTAGCGACACCGGTCGCGACGATCGCGCCGCTCGTCGCGACGTTGGCCCGCACGCTGCCTCCCGGGGCGGTCATCACGGACGTCGGCAGCGTGAAGGGTTCGGTGGTCGCCGCGGTCGAGCACGCCCTCGGCCGATCCGCGAGCCGCTTTTGCGGCAGTCACCCGATCGCGGGCACCGAGCAGGAGGGCGCCAAAGCCGCCGTTCCCGATCTGCTGCAGGGGTGCCGTTGCATCGTCACCCCGACCAGCATCACGGCCGCGAACACCCGCCGCCGCGTCCAGGCGCTCTGGTGCGCGGCCGGGATGCGGGTCGAAGCGTTGACACCGGCTCGCCACGACGAGCTGTATGCCTTGATGAGCCACTTGCCGCATGCCGTCGCGACCGCGCTCGTGAACGCGGTCATGGCGTACGACCCAAGGGGTCGCACGCTCGCATATGCCGGCACCGGCTTCCGCGACGTGACGCGCATCGCGGAAAGCCCGACGGTCGTCTGGCGTGACATTCTCCTCGCGAATCGCGGCCCCTTGCTCGACGCGTTGGCGGCCTTCGGCACGGCGTGCGAGCGCCTGCGCGAGGCGATCGCGACGGGCGACGGCGACGCCATCGCGGCCGAGCTGGGCCGCGCGCGCGCCGCCCGCCGGCGGCTCGATCCCGCCGCGCGGCCGCCGCGTCGGCGGGGGACGGCATGACGCCATGCGACGTCTGATCATCGCGATCGACGGACCGGCCGGCGCCGGCAAGAGCACCCTCGCGCGCCGTCTCGCGCACGCGCTCGGCTACACCTACGTCGACAGCGGCTCCATGTACCGCGTCGTCGGCATGGCGGCGCGCGAGCAGGGCATCGACCCGGCGAACGCCGCCGCGCTCGCGACGCTCGTCGACGCGCTCGACTTCGTGCTGCAACCCGACGCGACCGGGCAACGCGTGCTGCTCGAAGGCCGCGACGTCACCGACGAGCTGCGGACGCCGCTCGCGGGGGAATGGGCTTCACGCGTCGGGGCGATCCCCGAGGTGCGGACGCGCCTGGTGGCACGCCAGCGTCGCCTCGGTGCCGACGGCGGGATCGTCATGGACGGCCGCGACATCGGCACGGTCGTCTTCCCGCATGCCGACTGCAAGTTCTTTGTCACCGCGAGCCCGGCGGAGCGTGCCCGCCGACGCGCGCGCGAGATCGCTGCACCCGTGCCGATCTCCCTGCGATTCAGCACGACATCGAGGCACGGGATCGGCGCGATTCCGAGCGCGCCCACGCGCCCCTCCGCGCGGCCCCCGACGCCGAGACGTTCGACACCACGGGGCTCACCGTCGACGAGGCCACGGAGCACCTGCTCGGGCGGGTGAAGGCAGCGCGCAAGGCCTTGAACTTCCAAGAGCAGGGCGCTAAGGAGGATGGCTCTCGCGCGCTATCCGACCACAAATCCCAGGGGGTGAGCAGTTGATGACCGAAGACAATCACGAATCGCATGCAGGTGGAGCCGGAGGCGGAGACGACTTCGGCCAGCATTTTCGAGCAGAGCATGCGGGCGGTCAAACCCGGGGAGGTCGTCAGAGGACGCGTGGTCATCGTCGGCGCGCGATCACGTCACCGTCGACATCGGCTACAAGTCGCGAAGGCCAGATCCCCATCCACGAGTTCCGCGAGCGCGACGGCACCATCGACGTCCAAGAAGGCGACGAGATCGACGTCTACTTCGAGGCCTCCGAGGGCGAAGACGGCGGCATCGTGCTGTCGCGGCAGAAGGCGGAGCAGGTCAAGGTCTGGCGCGACATCGAGAAGGCGTTCGAGAAGAAGGCGCCGTCGAGGGGACGATCGTCGGCAAGGTGAAGGGCGGTCTCAAGGTCGACATCGGCGTCGCCGCGTTCCTGCCCGGCTCGCACGCCGACCTCCGGCCGGCGCGCAACCTCGATCGCTTCATCGGCCAGCGCGCGCGCTTCGCCATCCTCAAGTTCAACCGCTCGCGCGGCAACGTCGTGGTCTCGCGGCGCGCCGTCATGGAGCGCGAGCGCAGCCGCTCAAGGACGAGACGCTCAAGGTGCTCGAGGAAGGCGTCATCCTCGAGGGCACCGTCAAGAACATCACCGACTACGGCGCCTTCGTCGACCTCGGCGGCATCGACGGCCTGCTGCACATCACCGACATGTCGTGGGGCCGCATCGGGCATCCGTCCGAGGTGCGTCAACGTCGGCGACAAGGTCCGCGTCGTCGTCCTCAAGTACGATCCCGAGCGCGAGCGCGTGTCGCTCGGCATGAAGCAGATCATGCCCGATCCGTGGCACACCGTCGCCGAGCGCTTCGCCGCCGGGCCAGAAGGTGCACGGCAAGGTCGTGAGCCTCACCGACTACGGCGCCTTCGTCGAGCTCGAGAAGGGCGTCGAGGGTCTGATCCACGTCTCCGAGATGTCGTGGACGAAGCGCGTCAGCCATCCGTCGAAGGTGCTGAAGCCGGGGGACGAGGTCGACGTGCGTCGTGCTCGACGTCGATCCGGCCAACCGCCGCATCTCGCTCGGCCTGAAGCAGGCCGAGCCGAATCCGTGGGAGATGGTGCGGATCAACCATCCCGTCGGGCAGCCACATCAGCGGCAAGGTCAAGAGCATCACCGACTTCGGCATCTTCGTCGGCGTCGACGAGGGCATCGACGGCCTGGTGCACATCTCCGACCTGCACTGGACCAAGAAGCTCAAGCACCCCTCCGAGCTCTACAAGAAGGGCGACGACGTCGAGGCGGTCGTGCTCGGCGATCGACGTCGAGAACGAGCGCATCTCGCTCGGCATCAAGCAGCTCGCCGAAGATCCCTGGAACGGCATGCCGGCCCGCTACCCGGTCGGGCGCGCGCGTCAAGGGCACGTCACCAGCGTCACCGACTTCGGCGTCTTCGTCGAGATCGAGGAAGGGCTCGAGGGCCTGATCCACGTGAGCCAGCTCTCGACCGAGCGCGTCGACAAGCCGTCGCAGCTCTTCAATGTCGGACGACGACGGTCGAGGCCGAGGTCACGCACGTCGATCCGCGCGAGCGGCGGATCGGCCTCAGCATCAAGGCCCTCAAGCGCAGCGAGGAGCGCGAAGAGGTCGACAGCTACCTGCGCCGCGAGCGCGAGGGCTCGAAGTTCTCGTTCGAGGACATCCTGAGCGAGGAGCTCCGACTCGACCGCGACGAGGGGGACCGCCCGGCCAAAGCGAAGAGCACCCTCGAGAAGTAGGCCCGAGCCAGCGGCGGTCACATGGCGCACGGGCATCCCATCATGCGCGGACTGATGGTGCTCTCCATCGCGGTACTGGTGTTCTTTGCCGCAGCCTTCGCCCTCACGGTCGGAAGCGGCGGCAAGCTCGGGAGCCTCCTGGCGCTCGGCGACAAGGTCGGCGTCGTCGAGGTGAAGGGCGTCATCAACGAAAGCGACGACATCGTCGAAGCGCTCAAGACCTTCGAGAAGAGCCCCGCGGTGAAGGCGGTCGTGGTGCGCATCGAATCCCCGGGCGGCGGCGTCGCGCCCTCGCAAGAGATCTACGACGCCATCAGGAAGCTCCGGGAGACGAAGCCCGTGGTGGCCTCGATGGGAGGCGTCGCGGCGTCGGGCGGCTACTACATCGCGAGCGCGTGCGACACCATCGTCGCGAATCCCGGGACGCTCACCGGCTCCATCGGCGTGATCATGGAGCTCGGCAACGTCGAAGGGCTGCTCCAGAAGCTCGGCGTTCAACCCGAGATCGTGAAGGCCGGGGCCTACAAGGACATGGGGTCGCTCTTCCGGCCGATGACCGCCGCCGAACGCGGTCTCTTCCAGCAGATGATCGACAGCGTCCATACCCAGTTCATCACGGCGGTCGCCGCCGGCCGCGGCATGAACAAAGACCAGGTTCGCGCGCTCGCGGACGGCCGCATCTTCTCCGGCGAGCAGGCCAAGGTCGCGGGGCTCGTCGATGACGCTCGGGGGCTTCGAAGACGCCATCAGCGCTCGCGGCCGCGAACGGGCGGGATCGACGGGCGAGCCGCACGTCACGCACGCGCGCTCCAGCAAGGAGCCGTGGTGGTGGCGGCTGCTCTTCGAGACTTCACGCCGGTGGGACCCTGCTCGTCCGATCGCGGCATTCGGGCCTGCAAATCGTGTACGAGCGGACCGTTCCTGCGCTGAAGCCGAGGAGGAAGCATGACCACGAATCCGGCGACAGGGAAGCGGTTCGATGACGAAGCGGGACCTCATCGACGAGGTCGTGAAGATCTACCCGCGCTTCTCCGGGCGCGACGCCGAAGTCATGGTCAACGCGGTGTTCGACAGCATGACCGAGGCGCTCGCGCGCGGCGAGCGCATCGAGATCCGCGGCTTCGGCAGCTTCGTCGTGAAGCACCGCCAGGCTCGCGAGGGACGCAATCCGAAGACGGGCGCGGTGGTGCCGGTCGCGGCGAAGCGCGTGCCGTTCTTCAAGGTCGGCAAGGAGCTGAAGCTCCGCGTCGACGGCAAGCCGGTTCCCGAGAGCGAGCGCGGAGGCGAGCCAGAGCGTGAGCACGTCGGGCGCCGTCGCGCGCCGGGCTTTGCCGCGATGAAGCGCCTCTGGGCGCCGTGGCGCATGGCAGTACCTCGAAGAGGCTGCCGCGCGCCGGGCTGCTTCTTCTGCGCAGCGACCGCGAGCGACGAGCCGGAGCGGCATCTCGTGGTCGCGCGCGAACCGCACGCGGTCACGATGCTCAACAAGTTCCCCGTACGGCCACGGACACCTCTTGGTCGCGCCGGCGCGCCACGTCGCCGTGCTCGACGACCTCGCGGAAGACGAATACGACGCGCTGATGCGGGCGGTGCGCCGCGCGGGCCGCGCGCTGCGCGCCGCGTTCGCGCCCGAAGGCATGAATCTCGGCATGAACGTCGGCCGGGCCGCCGGGGCGGGCGTCGCGGACCATTGCCACTGGCACCTCCTGCCGCGTTGGAACGGCGACACCAACTTCATGCCGCTCATCGGCGACGTGAAGGTCATGTCCGAGCACCTCGAGGCGACGCTCGCCCGCGTACGCGCCGAGTACGCGTGAGCGACGCGTCCGCGAGGCTCGCTGCCGTCATCGCGACGCCGCCCGGCGTGCTGGAGACGCTCCTGCGCCAGGCCACGGTCGACGGAACGACGCCGTTCGACACCATCGCCTTCGAGACGACGTTCGCAGCGGTCGGACGACGCCTCGGTACGGAGCCGCTCCGCGCCGACGCCGCGCTCGTCGACGCGGCGGGCATTTCGTGGACGATCGCCGGATGGGGCGTCGACGAGGCAGTGCGCGCGCTCCTCGTCCTCCACGCGCTCGCGCGGCTGCCGACGCACGAGCAAGCGAGCTGGCTCGAGGGTCTCTACCGCGCCGGCGCGCTCCGCGAGCGGCAGGCGCTCCTGCGCGTGCTCGCCGCCGTGCCCGAGCCGGATCGCTTCCTGGCGATAGCGCTCGACGCATGCCGCGCGAGCACCCAGCCCGTCTTCGACGCGATCGCCTGCGAAAACCCGTATCCAGCGTCGCACTTCCCCGAGGCGAGCTTCAACCAGATGGCGTTGAAGGCCGTCTTCACCGGCGTCGCCGTGACTCGCATCCTCGGCCTCGCGGCGCGGCGGACGCCGGAGCTCGCACGCATGGCCGCGGACTTCGCCGGCGAGCGTCGCGCCGCCGGGCGTCCGGTCCCACCCGACCTCGCACTGCTGGGGAGCGTCATGAAGCTCTTCGATCCGCACATCCACATGACCTCGCGCACCACCGCCGACTACGAGGCGATGGCGGCCGCCGGGCATCGCCGCGATCGTCGAGCCGGCGTTCTGGGTCGGCCAGCCGCGCACCCACGTCGGCACGTTCGAGGACTACTTCGCGTCGCTCCTCGGCTGGGAGCGGTTCCGCGCGAGCCAGTTCGGCATCCGCCACTTCTGCACGCTGGCGCTGAACCCGAAGGAGGCGAACGATCCAGCGCGTCGCCGACGGCGTGCTCGCGCTGCTTGCCGCGCTACCTCGAGAAGGACGGCGTCGTCGCCGTCGGCGAGATCGGCTACGACGACATGACCCCGGCCGAGGACCGACTGCTTCGCCGCGCAGCTCGAGCTCGCCAGGCAGCATCGATCTGCCCGTGCTCGTCCACACCCCGCACCGCGACAAGAAGCGCGGCACCGAGCGCAGCCTCGCGCTCGTTCGCGAGCGCCGGCTTTCCCGAGGAGCGAGTGCTCATCGACCACAACAACGAGGAGACGCTGCCCCTGGTGCTCGCGCACCGGCTGCTGGGCCGGGTCACTCGATCTATCCCGAACACGCA
Organism: uncultured delta proteobacterium; assembly: GCA_963774015.1. Lineage (GTDB taxonomy): Bacteria > Desulfobacterota > Binatia > UTPRO1 > UTPRO1 > UTPRO1. The sequence continues at coordinate 668,928 of CAVZDH010000005.1, read as the reverse complement.
AGATGGACGAGCCGCGGATGGTGGCGCTCGTGCAGGCAGTACGGCAGCCGAGCGCATCATCATCAACAGCGCCGCCGACTGGGGCGTCAGCGATCCGCTCAAGGTGCCGAAGACCGTCGCGGTCATGCGTGCCGCAGGGGATCGCCGACGACGCCATCGAGACCGTCGGCTGGCGGAATCCCGTCGCGTTCTTCGCGCAGAGCGGCCGGCTCACGCTCGACGAGCGCGCCGGCCGAACCGACTCCTTCGCCGGCAACTCGGTCCTGCGCGGCTGAGGCGTTGGAGCGCGTTCGCGCATGCACCGCACCGTCGTCCTGAACGTCGTCGGCCTGACGCCGGCGCTCCTCGGCGACGCCACCCCGAATCTCGCGGCGTTCGCCGCCGCCGGCGCGCATGCGGCCGCTCGCGACGGTGCTGCCGGCGGTCACCTGCACCGTGCAGTCGAGCATGCGTGACCGGGACGCTGCCGCGCGAGCACGGTGCCGTCGCCAACGGCTGGTACTTCCGCGACCTCGCGGAGATCTGGTTCTGGCGGCAGTCGAATCACCTGGTCGCCGGCGAGAAGATCTGGGACGCCGCCGCGCGCCGCGATCCCGCGTTCACCTGCGCGAAGCTCTTCTGGTGGTACAACATGTACAGCAGCGCCGACCTGGTCGGTGACGCCGCGCCCGATCTACCCCGCCGACGGTCGCAAGCTCCCCGACGTCTACACGCACGCCGATCGAGCTGCGCGACGAGCTGCAGGCGAAGCTCGGCACGTTTCCGCTCTTCAGCTTCTGGGGTCCGGCCACCGACATCGGCGCGCACCAAGTGGATCGCCGCTTGCGCTCGCCACGTCTACGACACCCGGCGCCCGACGCTGACGCTCGTCTACCTGCCGCACCTCGACTACGAGCTGCAGCGCGTCGGGACCGAACGATCCGAGCGTCGCCAAGGACCTGGGCGAGATCGACGCGATCTGCGGCGAGCTGATCGACCACTGCCGGCGCGACGGCGCGCGCGTGATCGTGCTCTCGGAGTACGGCATCACCGACGTACGGGACGCGATCCACGTCAACCGCGCGCTTCGCGAGGCCGGTCTCCTCGCGATCAAGACCGAGCTCGGGCGCGACATGCTCGACCCGGGCGCCTCGGAAGCGTTCGCGGTCGCCGACCATCAGATCGCGCACGTCTACGTGCGGCGCCCCGAGCGCCTCCCCGAAGTGACGACGTCTGCTCGCCGGCCTCGACGGCGTCGAGCACGTGCTCGACGCCGAAGGCAAACACGCCGTCGGTCTCGACCATCCGCGCTCCGGGCGAGCTCGTCGTGGTGTCAGCCGCCGACCGATGGTTCAGCTACTATTACTGGCTCGACGACGCGCGCGCGCCCGACTACGCCCGCACCGTCGACATCCACCGCAAGCCCGGCTACGACCCGGTCGAGCTCTTCCTCGACCCGACGCTGTGGTTGCCCCAGCTGAAGGTGGGCTGGACGCTCGCGAAGAAGGCCGCCGGCTTGCGCTATCTGATGGACGTGATCCCGCTCGATACGCGCCTCGTGCGCGGCTCGCACGGCCGCGTGACCGACGATCCGGCGGCCGGGCCGCTCTTCATGAGCAGCGAGCCCGACCTCGTGCCGACGACCGTCGCCGCAACGGACGTGAAACAGTTGGTCCTCGACCACATCTTCTAGGGAGCCTCTGCACAGGTGGGTTCCCTGACATGGAAGCGCGGCCCAGGCCGCTTCACTGCGCCATGGCCGTCCCGCGCCTCGGCGCGGCGACTACAGGGCCGAGGCGAAGATGCGACCCGCCGCAATGAGGGTCGCGGCTTCCTCGTCGGTGATCGCGCGCTCACCGATCCAGCCGACACCGAGCGTGCCCACGACCCGTGCGCCGTCGAAAATGGGAACGCACAGCGATCCGCCGGCACCGGTCGCCTTGGCCCCGGGCCGCGCGACGCCGCTCGTGTCGGTTTGGAGATTGCAGAGGGTCACCGGCTTCGCCGTCGCCGCGGCCTCACCGGCGATGCCCTTGCCGAGCGGAATGCGCCGGCTCGCGGCCAGGACGGGCTCCGGGAGACCTGGGCTCGCGACGACGAGGTGGAGGTGGGCGTCACCGCCGAGGCGGTGCAGCGTCCCCATCTGCGCGCCGAAGGCTTCTTGGACGCAACGGAGCGCGGTAGCGAAGCGCGCCTCGTCGGCCCCGTCGTCGAGGGCGTCGCGGAGTCGGCGTTCGAGATCGTCGTGCATGGCTCTGGGTAGCATGCCCGGCCTCAAGTTCCAGGCACCCAGCGCTGCAGGCCGAGCGTCATGCCGAAGCATCCGACCGCCGCGAGCGCGAGCCCGATGGCACCGGAGCTCGCCATGGCCATCCCGTCCACGAGCGCGATGCCCGCGATAAGCCCGACCACGGCACGCGGGACGTCCACGCGAGCGCGCCAGCCGAGGTGCGACACACACGCGACCACCCAACCCACCGCACCGAGGTAGAGCGCGATGCCCGGGAAGCCCGCCTGCAGGCAGCGGCTCCAGATCACGAACGGCACGCCGAGACACGCGAGCGGCCAGAGATTCTGCACCGAGCCGACGGTCTCGCGTCGCGCCACGTACGTGAGGCCGACGAGATAGGCCAGCAACACCAGCGCTCCGCCCGCGACGGCACTGGACACCGCCCGCGTCAGCGTCGCGGCGGTCGTCAGATATACCAACACACGGCAGAGCCCCATGAGCAGGGGCGCCGCCGGATTCGCCTTGTGCCATGCATCGTAGAGCACGATGGCCGCCGCGAGCGCAGCGCCGAAGCGCACGCCCCGCATCGGATCGTCGAGCACCGCCCATGCGCTGACCCCGACGACGACGAGCCCGGCCGTGAGGAGGCCGAACCCGGAGACGAAGACCTCGCGCGCCCCGACGAGACCGGTCGGAATGGGCCGCTCCGGACGCATCCGGGCGTCGAAGGCGCGGTCGAACGCGTCGTTCAGGAACATCCCCCCGACGTAGAAGAGCGAGCAGGCGAGGGCGACCGCGACGACTCCCCCCGGTGCGACCGGCGCACCCGTGAGCACCGCGGCCGCGACGACGTTGGTCCACACCGTCGGAAGATTCGAGACCCGTCCGAGGCGAAGCGCGACGTACGGGGTCACGTCCCGAGCTGCTCCATCGTCCACCGCAGCTCGCGCGCGATCGCGGTCGTGACGGGGTCGACCCGGTACGCCTCGGGAAGCACGTCCCAGGTATACGTCTCGACCTCGAGGTGCCCCGCATAGCGCGCCGCGGCCAACCGTCGTAGGAGCGCCGCGACCCACGCGCGCGTGCTGCGCAGGGGCCCGAGCTCTTCCCGAAAGAGCGGCACGTGAAAATGAATGCGCCACTCGCGGGGCGTCGCATCGGTCGTGGCCGCCGCGAGCGCCTCCGGCAGATCCACGAAGCGGCGCAGCTCGTCGCCGCGCCGCTCGACGACCTGATGCAGGTAGACGTCGTCGGCGAATCCGGCGAGCGCCGCCCGGACCGCGACATCGTCGCCGCCGAGCATGGCCGTCATTCCGGCGCTCACCTGCACCTTCGCGACGTCGATCTCGGCCGCCGCGAGCCGCATCAACGCATCCGCGGGATCCGCGAACTCGACCGCCATGTGGCACGCGTCGAAACAGACTCCGAGGTGACGATGGAGCGCGGCGACGCAGGCCTCGCGGGTGCGGCCCGTGAGGCGCGCGAGACCTCCGACCGCCGCCTCCGAGTAGAGCTCGTCGTGAAAGAAGCGGACGGCATCGGCGACGGTCTCGAGGACGCACCACGGCTCGGGCTCGAGCGCGAGGCGGATGCAGCGCCCGGTTTCCGCCTCGAGCGCGACTAGGTGCGCGACGTGGCGCACGAGCCTGTCGCCCATGGCGGCGCGGTCCGCGGGCGCGCCGGCGCGCGGGCCGAACGCGCCCGGTACGCTGCTCACGCTCCCGTCGAGCCCGTCCTCCACGGGCAGCAACGCCGCGAGCAGCGCCGCGAGGGCGTCGCTGTACGCGAGCCGACGGTCGTCCCGCCAATCGGGCTCGTACACCTGCTCTTTGACGCGCGTCGCGTGAAACGCACCGTAGGGAAAGCCGTTGATCGTGAAGACGTACATGTCGTGGGCGCGGAGAAACGCCTGCAGCCAGGCGAGCTCCGCGGGATGCGCCAACGTCTCGGCGGCCGCGGCCGAGAGGCGCAGGCCGACGCCGAAGCGCGTCGCGGGTGCGATCTGCGCCTTCACCGCGAGCACGTATCGCTCGAGATTGGCCCGCACGTCGGACCAGGCCTCGCCGGGATGAATGTTGGTGCAGTACGTGAGATGCGGCCCGCCGGGGATGGCGAGCTTCACGACCCGACCGCCGGACCCGCGTGCGCGAGCCATTCGATCGCGCGCACGATGACGTCGTCGCGCATCTCGTGGACCTCGACGCCGCGCCCGAGGTCCGTGAGGAGCGTCACCGTCAGCTCGCCCCCCAGATGCTCGCGGAACTCGGCGAGACCGTCGAGAATCCGCGGCCGCTCGCCGGGACCGCAGAGGCGGAGCGCCACGTCGTAGGTCGGAAGACCGAGCGTCCCCAGCACCGCGACGATGCGGTCGCGCGCCGCGGGCGGTAGCATGCCCACGTCCGCGGCGTAGGCGGCGTCGACCGCCATCCCGATGGCCACGGCCTCACCGTGCCGCAGCCGATGCTCCGTCAGGGACTCGAGCTTGTGCGCCGCCCAATGCCCGAAATCGAGCGGACGCGCGCTGCCGAGCTCGAACGGATCGCCGGATCCCGCGATGTGCGCGAGATGCAGGCGGGCGCTCCGCTCGATCAGCGCCGCCACCACGTCCAGATCGCGGGCCGCGAGCTCGTGCGCGTGCTCCTCGAGCCACGTGAAGAATCCCGCATCCCGTACCAGCGCGACCTTCACCGCCTCGGCCATTCCCGCGACGACGTCGCGCGGCGCGAGCGTCCGCAGAAAGGTGCGGTCGTTCAGCACCGCGAAGGGTGGGGCGAAGGTGCCGAGGAAGTTCTTGCTGCCGAACGCGTTGACGCCGTTCTTGACGCTCACCCCGGAATCGGTCTGCGCGAGCACCGTGGTCGGGATCCGCACGACCCGTACGCCCCGATGGGTGGTCGCCGCCGCGTAGCCCGCCATGTCGAGCACGGCGCCGCCACCGACGATCACGACGACGCTTTGGCGGTCGATCGCGAGCGCATGGAGACGCGCATGGAGATCCGCGAGGACCCTATGGTCGTTCTTCACGCGCTCACCGCCCGCGACCACGATCGGCTCCGCGGCAAGCGTGAGATGCTCGCCGTGCCGTGCGACGTAGCCGGTGAGGCTCCCCGACAGCTCCGGCCACGCGCGCGCGACACCGTCGTCGACGACCACCAGCAGGCGGTGCCGCCGCTCCGGCTCGTTCCGCGTGATCGCCTCGAGGAGCTCCGTGCTCTGCGGGGCGAGCACGTCCCGCGTGAAGTACACGGGATAGTCGAAGGGCACGGAGATCCGCTGCCAGTGAAGCGACATGCGTCGAGCATTGTTGCAATGGTCCCCGAACCCAGCAAGGCCCGTTTCCTGCATCAGCGTCGTCCACACGATGCCATCCGCTTCGATTTACTCGCCGGAGACGGCGCGCGTATAATGCCCGCGCCTTTTCGGCTTTCGGGAGGAACGATGGAGCATGCGCGTACGGTCGGCGAGCTGAGACGAGCAGGGTACCAGGTCGTCCCCGTACGCGAGGAGATGCGCCGGAACCTGCTCGCGAGGCTCGGCACCGGCGAGCGCATCCTCGACGGCATCGTCGGCTACGACGACTCGGTCGTGCCGGAGATCGAAAACGCCATCCTCGCCGGCCACCACATCGTCTTCCTCGGCGAACGTGGCCAGGGCAAGTCCCGCATCATGCGGGGACTCCTCGGCTTGCTCGATCCCGTCGTCCCGGCGATCGCCGGTTGCGAGATCAACGACGACCCGTTCGCCCCGATCTGCAGCCCGTGTCGACAGCGGATCGCGGCGGAAGGCGATGCCCTGCCGATCGTCTGGCTCGAGCGCGATCCGCCGCTACGGCGAGAAGCTCGCGACCCCGGACGTGTCGATGGCCGACCTGATCGGCGAGATCGACCCGATCAAGGTCGCCGAGGGCCGCTATCTCGCCAACGAGGACACCATCCACTACGGCCTCGTTCCGCGCACCCACCGCGGCATTTTCGCCATCAACGAGCTCCCCGACCTCACCGAGAAGGTGCAGGTCGGGCTCTTCAACGTGATGGAGGAGAAGGACGTCCAGATCAAAGGCTACAAGATCCGCCTCCCGCTCGACATCGTGATCATCGCAACGGCCAACCCCGAGGACTACACGAGCCGGGGCCGCATCATCACGCCGCTCAAAGACCGCTTCGACGCCCAGATCCGGACACACTATCCCGTCCGCGTCGAGGACGAGGTCGCGATCATGGAGCAGGAGGTCCCGACGGGCGAACGGGCCGGGCGCGAAGTACGCGTTCCCGGCTTCGTCAAGGAGCTCCTCGCGCAGATCACCATGGAGGCGCGCGAGTCGAACGAGATCAACCAGGCGTCGGGCGTGAGCGTTCGCATGACGATCAACAACTACGAAAGCGTCATCGCCAATGCGGAGAAACGCGCCGTCCGGTGCGGAGAGCGCGAGGTCGTGCCACGGCTCACCGACCTCCATGCCGTGCTCTCGTCGACCGCCGGCAAGATCGAGCTCGAGTACGCCGGCGAGGAAAAGAAGGCGGGCGATCTCATCGATCGCCTGACCAATCGCGCGGTCCTGAAAGTGTTCGATCGCGTGGTCCCCGTCGAGTCGCTGAAGCGCGTCGTCGAGTACTTCGAGGGCGGCGGCGGTGTCGAGGTCTCGGATCGCATGCCGGCGGCGGACTACCTCGAAGGCATCCGGGGCATTCCGGGCTTGCGTGAGGCCATCACGGCGCTCGGGCCCTTCGAGAGTCCGGCGCTCATGGCAGCGGCGAGCGAGCTCATCCTCGAAGGCCTGCACGTGCACCGCAAGCTCAACAAAGAGCGCGTCGGCGGCCGGACGGTCTACAAGAGCTGACCGTGCTGACCGTCCGCTACACGCGCTGGGATGGACGCCAGCGGGTACGCCTCGATCCCGACGAGATCTTCAGCAAGCTCGGCGAATACCTCTCCTACACCGACGACGTCCGTCAGGCGCTCGACTGGCTGCTGCGACAAGGTGCGGAGCTCTCGGGCATGCGCGTGCTCGGTCTCGACGAGATTCTCGAACAGGTACGCAAGCAGATCCGCGAGCGCTACCGCGACCACGACGTGAGCCGCGCGCTCGACGACATGCGCCGAAAGCTCGACGAGCTCCTCGACCTCGAGCGCGACACGCTCGCCCAGCGTCGCCCCGACCGCCCGGAGCTCGCCGCCAAGGAGGCGTTCCTCGACGCGCTGCCGCCCGGCCTCTCCGATGCCATCACGAAGCTCACCGAGTACGCCTTCGAGGACGCGCAAGCCGCCGCCGAGTTCGCGAACCTGTTGGAGGAGCTCGACAACATCCGACGCCTCGAAGAGTTCCAACGCAAGCACGGCGAGTCGTTCCAGGGCGCCGACGTCCTCGACTATGAGCGCGCGCTCGCGATGATGCGCGAGCTCGACCGCCTCCGACACGTCGAGCAGGCCTTGATGGACGCCGACCTCCAGGGCGTCGATGCCGACGACCTGCGTCGGCTCCTCGGCGCCGAGACCGCGCAGGACCTCGAAAACCTGCGCCAGATGATGGCGATGCTCCAGGACTCGGGGTACCTGATGAACCGCGAAGGCCAGATGGCGCTGTCGCCGAAGGGTGTCCGCAAGATCGGCCAGCTCGCGCTTCGCGACATCTATCAGGGGCTGCTCCGCGATCGGCCCGGCGCGCACCCGAACGAGCAGCGCGGCGCCGCCGCGATCCGTCCCGAAGTCTCCAAGCCCTACCAACACGGCGACCCGCTGAATCTCGACCTCGTCGCCACGTTGAAGCAAGCGCTGACGCGGGGACCTGGGTCGCCGCTGCGCATCGCACCCGGCGACTTCCAGGTCTACGACGCCGACGACGCGACCAGCACGTCGACGGTGCTGTTGCTCGACATGAGCTGGTCGATGAGCTGGGAGGGACGTTTTGCCGCCGCCAAGAAGGTCGCGCTCGCGATGGAGAGCCTGATCCGCTCGCGCTACCCTCGCGACTATTTCGCGATCGTCGGCTTCTTCACGCGCGCCGTCGAGCTCAAGCTGAAGGACCTGCCCGAGGCGAGCTGGAACATGGGCGATCCGTTCACCAACCTCCAAGACGGGCTCCGGCTCGGAGCGGAGCTGCTGGCGCGCCATCGCAGCACCAATCAGCACTTCATCGTGATCACCGACGGCCAGCCGACGGCGTACTTCCAGAAAGGACGCCTGTTTTGCGAATGGCCGCTGAGCTTCGGCGGAATCAGCATGCGCGCCGCGCAGGAAACCCTGAAGGAGGTCGAGCGCGTCACCCGCCTCGGCATCACGATCAATACGTTCATGCTCGACGACAGCCCGAGCCTGCGCGCATTCGTCGAGCGCATGACGCGCATCAACCGCGGCCGCGCGCTCTACACGCGCCCCGATCGTCTCGGCGAGTACCTGCTCGTCGACTATCTCAGCCACAAGCGCAAGAAGATTTGACGCGCGACGCGCCCAAAAAGACCGTGGCGGTGGTCGAGGGAGCCGGCGTGAAGCTGACGCCGATGCTGGCGCAGTACCTGCGTCTCAAGGAGCAGCATCGCGACGCCGTGCTGATGTTCCGCCTCGGCGACTTCTACGAAATGTTCTTCGAGGATGCCGAGCGGGCCTCCGCCATCCTCGACATCACGCTCACCGCCCGCAACAAGCACGACCCGAAGCCGATTCCGCTCTGCGGCGTACCCTTCCACGCCGTCGATGGATACATCCAGAAGCTCCTCGCGGCCGGATGCAAGGTCGCGATCTGCGAGCAGGTCGAGGATCCGCGCGCCGCCAAAGGGCTCGTCGATCGCGACGTCGTCCGGGTCATCACGCCAGGCACGGTGCTCGAGGAGGAGAGCCTCGACCCGCGAAGCGCGAGCTTTCTCGCCGTCGTGGCGCGCAGCGACGACGGTTTCGGGCTCACCGCGTGCGATCTCTCGACCGGCGAGGTCCGGGTCATGGAGTTCTCGCCCGCCGCCGGGCGCGAGCGCGGGGCGACGACCGACGCGCCGACGCGCCTCGCAGACGACGACGCGCTCGACGCGGTAGCCGAGGAGCTTGCGCGACTGGGCGCCAAGGAGCTCGTGATCGCGCCCGAGCTGCAAGGCGACCTGCCGCGCCTCACCGCGCAGGCGCCGGACGTCTTCCGGAGCCTCGCTCCGAGCGAATGGTTCGACGCGGAGGAGGGGACGACCTGGGTGGCGAGCACCGGAGACGCGACGGCCTCGGTCGGCGTCGCCGGCCGCGCCGCGCTCGGCGGCCTGCGCGCCTACCTCCGCGCGACCTATCGCGGCAAGCTCGACCATCTCCGGCCGCCCGAGCTCGTCCAGCCGCACGACACGCTGATCCTCGACCAGACGACGCGGAGCAATCTGAACCTCGTCGACGGAGTCGGCGGCGAGCGGCGCGGCTCGCTGCTCCACGTGCTCGACCGAACCCGCACCCCAATGGGGAGCCGCATGCTGCGGCGCTGGATGCTGGCACCGCTCACCAGTCCGGCCGCCATCGCGCGTCGACTCGACGCCGTCGATCGTCTGGTCCAGGAGGTCGAGCTCCGCGACGATCTCCGCAATGGGCTCGGCGGCATGGGCGACCTCGAGCGCCTGGTGGGCCGAGTCGGCACCGGCAGTGCGTCGCCGCGCGACCTGCAGCGTCTCGGCGCCGCGCTCGCCCGGGTCGCGACCCTACGCGCCCGCCTCGGCGACCTCGACGGCCTCATCGGCGAGCTCGCCGCGACGCTCGATCCATTGCCGACACTGCAGGCGCGCATCGGTGCCCGGCTCGTCGACGAGCCTCCGGTGAACGTGCGGAGCGGGCCCGTGATTCGCGACGGGGCCCATCCCGAGGTCGACGAGCTCCGCGGGCTCAGCCGCGACGGTAAAGGATGGGTCGTGGCCCTCGAGGCCCGCGAGCGCGCCCGCACCGGCATCGCCTCGCTCAAGGTCCGCTATAACCGCGTCTCCGGCTACGGCATCGAGGTCACCAAGCCGAATCTCGCGCTCGTCCCGGCGGACTACGTCCGCAAGCAGACCCTCGCGGGCGCGGAGCGCTTCGTGACTGCAGAGCTCAAGGATCACGAGCAAAAGCTCCTCGGCGCCGAGGCGCGGCTCGCGCAGCTCGAGGCCGCACTCTTCGCCGAGCTCCTCGGCGAGGCCGCGGCCCACCAACGCGTGCTCGCGGAGAACGCGCGGGCGCTCGCGGTACTCGACACGCTCGCGGCGCTCGCCGACCTCGCCCACGATCGCGGCTACGTCCGCCCGGTGCTCGATCGCGGCGACGCCATCGTCATTCGGGACGGGCGACATCCCGTGATCGAGACGACCCTCGGGGGGGCCGCGTTCGTGCCGAACGACTGCACCCTCGACGGAAGCCAGCAGCTCCTCCTCATCACCGGACCCAACATGGCCGGCAAGTCGACGTACCTCCGCCAGGTCGCCCTGATCTGCTGCCTGGCCCAGATGGGGAGCTTCGTCCCGGCCTCGGAGGCCCGGATCGGCGTGCTCGATCGCATCTTCACGCGCGTCGGCGCCTCGGACAATCTCGCCGCCGGCGACTCGACGTTCATGGTCGAGATGCGCGAGACGGCCAACATCCTCCGCGAGCTCGGCCCGCGAAGCCTCGTGATCCTCGACGAGATCGGACGCGGCACCAGCACCTACGACGGCATCGCCATCGCGTCGGCCGTGGCCGAGCACCTCCACGACCGCGATCCCCAAGCGAAGACGCTCTTCGCCACCCACTACTACGAGCTCACCGCGCTCGCGCGGCAGCGGCCCCGGATTCGGAACTACTCGGTGGCGGTCCGCGAATGGAACGACCAGGTCATTTTCCTACGCCGGATCGTTGCGGGCCCGGCCAACCGGAGCTATGGCGTAGAGGTGGCACGGTTGGCGGGATTGCCGGCCGAGGTGGTGGAGAGGGCGCGAAGTCTCTTGGCGACGCTCGAACGCGGCGAATTGCTTTCCGAGGATGCACGCGGGGCCTCCGCGGTACCGCCCGCTCCCGGCACTCAGCTCGGACTGTTCGCCCCGAAGCCGTCGGCCGTCGAGGCGCGGTTGCGCGTGATCGACGTGACCAGGATGACGCCCCTCGAAGCGATGAACGAGCTGCATGCGCTGGTGGAGGCGGTGCGGGGCGGAGGCGACGATGGCACGGATGGGCACGACTGAAGACCGCACCGGACGACGCCGACTCGCGGCGCTGGCGTTGGCGGTCGCGCTCCTCCTGATCGGCCGTGAGGCCGGCGCGGTCGCAGCCCGGCCAGGACGCGTCGAGCGTGTCCGCTACGAGGCCGACGGTAGCTCGACTCGGGTGATCATCATGCTCTCGCGGCCGGTGCCGTTCGAGGTCCACGTCCTCGGCGGCGAAGCGGCACGCAAGAGCGCGCGCCGGGTCGTGATCGACTTCTCGAACGCCACCCTGGCTCCGGGTGCTGCGGCGCCGATCGGCGTCGAAAACGGCCTCCTGCAAGAGATCCGCACCGGCCAGTTCACGGCCCGAACGGCCCGCGTCGTACTCGACCTCGCGAGCATCACCAAGCACTCGGTCGACGCGTACGCAGACCCGCCGCGTGTGGTGATCGACATCGCTGGCACTCCGGCCACGGCGGCCCCCGTGGCCGCGGCAGAGCGCCCCGCGCCACCGACCGAGGTGGCGGCGCTGCCGGCGAGCGTCAACCGCGGCGAGCCACCCGCCACCGCGCGACCCGTGCCGCCACCAGTCGCGCGCCCGGCGCCGGCGGAGCCGCCCCGGAGCACGACGCGATCCGAGAGCGCCAAAATCGCCGCGCTGCCGCCGACCGACCAGCAACCGATCGCCGACACGGCCGAGCGGCGAAGCGAGCCCGCACCCGTACCGGCCGCGTCACCGAAGCGTGAGGAAAGGGCAACCGCGGCGAGCGAGCCACTTCCGGGACGACCATCGAACCGTCCCTGGCGGATCGTGCTCGATCCCGGACACGGCGGGGCCGACCCCGGCGCGCAAGGAGTCGACGGGCTCCTCGAGAAGGACGTCGTGCTCGCCATCGCGCAGCGTCTCAAGCGTCGGCTCGAAGAATCGTCGAACGCCAAGGTGCTGCTGACCCGCGAGACCGATACGACGCGCACGCTCGCCGAGCGGACGGCCTTCGCCAATGCCAACAGCGCCGATCTCTTCATCTCCATCCACGCCAACGCCGACCGGAGCGGCGAGCTCCAGGGAATCGAGACCTACACGCTCAACAACTCGAACGATCGGGCCACGATTCGGCTGGCGAAGATGGAGAACGGGCCGTCGGTGCGGGTCGGGCGCGGCGATCTGTCCTTCATCTTGAGCGACATGGTGCAGTCCGGGAAAGAGGAGGAGTCCAATGCCCTCGCCGAGCGGCTCCACTCGCGGGTACTCGCTCGCCTGCGCTCGCACTACGCCGACGTCCACAACCTCGGCGTGAAAAAGGGGCCGTTCTACGTGCTGGTCGGCGCCTACATGCCGTGCGTGCTCGTCGAAACCTCGTTCCTCTCGCACCCGATCGAAGGCAAGCGTCTCGGCACGACGGCGTACCAACACGACATCGCGGAAGGCCTCTTCCTCGGCATCTCCGACTTCTTGGGCGACGCGCGGCTCGCCAAGACCCTCTGAACGCGCCACCGCCCATCCGATGCTCCCGGCCGAACCCGTGACGTACGAGCTTCCCGAGCTCCCACCCGTGCAACCGGGGGGCGCCGATCTCGGCGCAATCGCACGGAGCTACGTGATCGACCTCCGCGCCCGTCTCTACGAGGAGCACCGCGCCGGCGCCGGCGGCACCGCGATCGTCGAGGCGTTCACCGGCGGCATCGATCGCCTGATCGCCTTCCTCTTCGATTCCGCGACGGCCGAGTACACCGAGCGCTACGTCCTCCTCGACCACCACTGCACGGTCGCCGCGCAGGGCGGCTACGGCCGCTTCGAGCTCAACCCCTCGTCCGACATCGACCTGCTGGTGCTCTATCCCTGGCGCGTGAATGCCTATGTCGAGACGGTCGCCGAGCGGATCTTGTATTCGCTGTGGGACGCCGGACTGGTGGTCGGGCACGCGAGCCGGACGGTCGCCGATTGCACGCGCCTCGCGCAAAAGGACCTGAAGGTAAAGACCGCGCTGCTCGATGCCCGCTATCTCTGCGGGGACCGTCCGCTCTACGACGAGTTCGAGACGGCGATGGAAACCGACGTGCTGAAGAAGAACGCGGCGCGGTTCTACCGCGAGAAGCTCGCCGAGAGCGACGATCGCCACCGACGGTTCGGCGACTCGGTCTACCTGCTCGAGCCCGAGCTGAAGGAGGGTGCCGGCGGCCTGCGCGACATCCACACGGCGATGTGGCTCGCGAAGGTGAAGTACAAGGTCAAGGACATGGGCGAGCTCGTCGTGAAAGGCGTGATCAACGAGCGCGAGCGCGGCGAGATCGAGGCGTCGCAGGACTTCCTCTTCCGCATACGCAATTCGCTCCACTTCCTGACCGGTTCGCACCAAGACCACCTGACCTTCGAGTTCCAGGATCGCGTGGCACCCGATCTCGGCTTCGGCGACGACGGTACCCACCGCCCGGTCGAGCGGCTCATGAAGACCTACTTCACGCACGCCACCGCGATCCGCCGCTTCTCGGACACCATCATCGAGCGCTGCACCGAGCGGCCGACGCCCTATCGTCTGATCGGCCGCGTCATCGGACGCGAGATCCGCGAGGGCGTGTGGATCATCAACCGCACCTTGTCGGTCGACGGCGCCAACGTGATCCGGGAGAATCCCACGACCCTGGTGACCGTCTTTCGCGATGCGCAACGTCACGGCGTCAAGATCACCCAGGGCACGCAGCGCCTGGTGCGCGAGCACCTCCACCTGATCGACGCGACGCAGCGGAACGATCCGGCGTTCATCCGACCGTTTCTCGACATCCTGGCCTGGAATCACCACGTCTGGGAGACGCTCCGGGAGATGCACCGGGTCGGCGTCGTGTGTCAGCTCTTTCCTGAGTTCAGCCGCATCGACTGCCTCGTCCAACGCGATCCGAACCACATCTACACGGTCGACGAGCACTCGCTCCGGGGCATCGGCGAGCTCGAGCGGCTGCGCCGTGGTGAGCACAAGCAGACCGCGCCGCTCCTCACCGAGGTCATGCGCGACATCGACCGGCACGAGGTCCTCTTCTTGGCATTGCTCTTCCACGACATCGGCAAGGGCCACGGCGAAGGACACTCCGCGCGCGGCGCCGACATGGTGCGCGACATCGCCGCGCGCTTGCCGCTCAACGAGGACGAGATCGCGCAATGGGAGTTCCTGGTGCGGCAGCATCTGCTCATGTCGCATCTCGCGCAGCATCGCGACACCCAGGACCCGCGCCTACTCGCCGAGTTCGCGCGGACGTGCGGAAGCGTCGAGAATCTCAAGATGCTGTACGTCATGACGTTCGCGGACATGCGCGCCGTCGGTCCGAAGGTTTGGAACAACTGGCGCGACATGCTGCTCGGCGAGCTCTACATGCGGACGCTCACGCGCTTCGAGCAAGGCCAAGTCGAAGACGAGGACGAGCACGCGCGCGCCGAGCGCATCCGCCAGCGCTTGCTCGGACTCGTCGACGCCGAGCGGCGTCCGGCGTTCCGCTCGTTCCTGGCCGGCGTGCCCGAACGCTATCTGACCACGACACCCGAGGCACAGGTCCCGGTGCACTTCGAGCTCATGAACCATCTCCGTGAGGAATGGAGCATCCGACCGACGCCGGAGCATCCGCACCTCTTCGTCAGCACCGTGCGCCATCTGCCCGAATCCGAGTACAGCGAGCTCACCATCTGTACACCCGACCGCCCGGGCCTGTTCTCGATGATCGCCGGGGTGCTCACGGCTCAGGGCATGAACATCGTCGGCGCCCGTATCACGACCACGCGCGGCGGCGTCGCGATCGACAGCTTCCGCATCGGTCACCAAGACCACCTCGAGCGCGTGCTCGAGCCCGAGCGCTGGGAGCGCGTGCAAGAGATGCTCGCCAAGGTACTGCGCGGGCAGGTCGACATCGCGGCGCTCGTCGCCGCCTCCGGACGGCCGTCGATTCTCGAGAAGCAGACCCGCGGGAACACGATGCCGCCCGAGATCATCGTCGACAATCACATCGCCGAGGACTACACGGTCCTCGACGTGGTGACGGGCGACCGCGTCGGCGTCCTCTTCGCCATCACCCACGCGCTCCATCGCCTCGGTCTCGTGATCCACCTGGCGAAGATCACGACCCAGGCCCACCAAGTACTCGACGTCTTCTACGTGACCGACGGCGACGGCCGGAAGATCCTCGATCAGGAGCGCCTCGACGGGGTGTGCGAGACGATCATCGCCGAGCTGCGGGCCCTGACGGTCGGCCCGACATGACGGGCGCCGCGGACGCGACTCGAGCAACGGCGCTCGACGGCTGGATCGATCGTTTCCTCGCCTACGCCACCGCTGAGCGGGGACTATCCCGAAATACGACCGCCGCCTACGCTCGCGACCTCGCGCAGCTCACACGCTGGCTCGGCGGCCGAGCAGGGGAGCCGACGGATCTGACGCCCGCGCTGCTCCGCGAGTTCCTGGCCGCCGAGCGCGCGCGCGGGCTGGCACCGCGAAGCGCCGCCCGCGTCGCCGCCACGGTGCGCGGCTTCTGCCGTTTCCTCGTCCTGGAGCGCACCCTCACGGTATCGCCGGCGGTCGAGCTGGTCATGCGCCGGGTGCCCAACGGGCTCCCCCTCGCCCCCGACCGGATGGACGTGCAGATCCTGCTCGACGTACCGCCGGCCGACACGCCGCGCGGCCGCCGGGACCGCGCTCTTTTGGAGCTGCTCTACAGCGCGGGGCTGCGCGTCTCCGAAGTCGTCACGCTTCGCCACACCAATCTCGATCTCGACGCCAGCTGCGTCCGCGTGATCGGGAAGGGAAGTCGCGAGCGCATCGTCCCCCTCGGGCGTCACGCGCGGGCTCGCCTCGACGACTATCTCGCGCTCGCGCGTCCCGTGCTGGCCGGAAGCCACCGACCGCGTCCGGAGATCTTCCTCTCGGGACGCGGCCTGCCGCTCACGCGCCAGGGCGTCTGGAAGCTCCTGAAGCGCTACCTCCGAGACGCGTGCCTCGACAGCCGCGTCTCGCCGCACAGCCTGCGCCACGCCTTCGCGACGCATCTCCTCGACGGAGGCGCCGACCTCCGTGCCGTGCAGGCGATGCTCGGTCACGCCGACGTCGCGACGACGCAAATCTACACCCACGTAGCACCGCGGCGCCTGCGTGACGTGCATCGACGTTTCCATCCGCGCGACGCCGGCCGCGCGCGGCCGTGATGCGCCGCCGTCGCATCGTTGCGCCTCCGAACCCGGCTTGTTAGGTACGCCCGGTGGAACGTCCCGATCAGCTCGTCGGCATCGTGCATCAGCTCGCATTGTGGGCGCCTGCCGATCCTGGCCGCGGTCATTTTCCACGAGGTCGCGCACGGCGCGATGGCGTTTCGGCTCGGCGACGACACGGCGCTTCGTCGCGGACGCCTGACCTTGAACCCGCTGCCCGCACATCGATCCGATCGGTACGATCCTCATGCCGTGCTTGCTGATGCTCTCCGGGCGCCCGTGTTCGGGTACGCGCGTCCGGTGCCCGTCGACTACCGCAAGCTGCGCAAGCCGCGCGTCGCGACATGGTACTGGTCGCACTCGCCGGACCCGCGCACCAACATCCTCCTCGCGATCGGGAAGCGCGCTGTCTTCGCGGCTGCTCAACGGCATCTGGACGGCGTCACCGACGAGACCGCGACGCCGTCACGCGTCCAGGTCGTGCCTGCCGCTTGCGCCTGATGGCGCAAGCGACGCGTCGTCATCAACGTCAGTCCTGGCGATCTTCAATTTGCTGCCGCTCCCGCCGCTCGACGGGGGTCGGGTACTGACGGGGCTCCTGCCGTACCCGCAAGCGCGGATGGTCGCTGCCATCGAGCCGTTCGGCTTCTTGATTCTCGCGGCGCTGATCATGTCGGGTTGGTTGCGGTTCCTCGTCGGCACGCCGATCCACTTCGTGACACGGGTGCTCCTGTGACGGCGTCCCCTGGACGCATCGTGAGCGGCATGCGTCCGACGGGACGTCTGCACCTCGGCCACCTTCTCGGTACGCTGCACAACTGGCGCGAGCTGCAGACGACACACGAATGCTTCTTCTTCGTCGCCGACTGGCATGCCCTCACCACCGACTACGACCGCACCGAAGGACTCGCGACCAACGTCCTCGAAATGGTGACCGACTGGCTCGCGAGCGGCATCGACCCCGCGCGGGCGACGATCTTCGTGCAGTCGTCGATCTCCGAGCATGCCGAGCTCCATCTGCTCTTGTCGATGATCACGCCCCTCGGCTGGCTCGAACGCGTCCCGACCTACAAGGAGACACAGCAGCAGCTCGGCGATCGAGACCTCTCCGACCTATGGCTTCCTCGGCTACCCGGTGCTGCAGGCGGCGGACATCCTCATGTACCGCGCGACGACCGTGCCGGTCGGCGCCGACCAGGTGCCCCACGTGGAGCTGACGCGCGAGATCGCGCGACGGTTCAATCACGTCTTCGGCGACGTCTTCCCCGAGCCGCAGGCATTGCTCGCCGCGGCGCCGCGCGTGCCCGGCCTGGACGGCCGCAAGATGAGCAAGAGCTACAACAATGCCGTCTTCCTCGCCGACGACGCGGCGGAGGTGAAGGCGAAGCTCTCGCGCATGATGACCGATCCGCGCCGGGCGCGGCGCCGTGATCCCGGCGACCCCGACGACTGCCCGGCGTATACCTTGCATCGCATCTACTGCACGCCCGACGAGCTCGACTATACCGCCAAAGGCTGCCGCAGCGCCGACATCGGCTGTCTCGAGTGCAAGCACATCATGATCGCCCGTGCCGAAGACGAGCTCGGACCGATTCGCGAGCGCCGTCGAGCCCTCGCAGCCCGTCCCGACGACGTGCGCGACGTGATCGTCGCAGCGGCACGCGCCGCGCCCGCGCCGTCGCGGAAGAGACGATGGCCACGGTGCGCGCACGGGTCGGCCTCGGAGGAGCGCCATGAGCTACCGCGTGAAGCTCGAGGTCTTCGAGGGGCCACTCGATCTGCTCCTGCATCTCATCAAGAAGGAGGAGCTCGACATCTACGACATCCCGGTGGCGAGGATCACCGACGAATACCTCCAGTATCTCGGACCTGCTCGACAGCATGAACCTCGACGTGGCCGGCGAATACCTCGTGATGGCCGCGACGCTCACGCACATCAAGTCGCGCATGCTGCTGCCGCCGTCCGAGGACGAGACGGAGGAGCCCGACGAAGACCCGCGCGCCGATCTGGTGCACCAGCTGCGTCGAGTACCAGCGCTATCGCGAAGCCGCCGTCGCGCTTGGAGAGCGCGCCGTGCTGACGCGTGACGTCTTTCGCCGGGATCCGGCGGCGCGCGAGACCGACCATGGCGACGGCATCCGTCTGCGCGACGTCACCGTCGCGGATCTCCTCGAGGCGTTTCGCGAGGTCATGGAACGGGCGCTCCGCGAGAGCTTCCACGAGATCGTGCACGAGGAGATCTCGGTCGACGAGTGCGTGCAGCTGATCGAGCGTCGTATGGAGGTCGACGGGACGTTGCGCTTCCGCGATCTCTTCGCGGGCTTGCCGTCACGCCAGCGCCTCGTCGCTACGTTCCTCGCGCTGCTGGAGCTCGTGAAGCGCCAGAAGATCCACGCGCGTCAGGACGAGGACGGAGCCGAGATCTTGCTGTTTTCGAAAGCCGACGGCCTGTCGCATCTGGACGATACGCCGTGAAGGAGAAACCGATGCACCAGGGGGACGGGGACGCGGGCGACACCGAGGAGACGCACGGCGAGGACGTATCGCAGATCGACCCGGCGATCGCGGCGCACGATCGGCCGCGCGACGACGCTGCCGTGGCGGCGGCCGATGTCTCGACGGAGGGCACCGAGAGCGCGGCGGACGAGGTCGTGGTCGAGCCGCTCGCGGACGGGCCCACGGGAGAGGCCGACGAGCGCCTGATCGGCATCCTCGAAAGCGTGCTCTTCGCGTGCGGCGAGCCGATCACGCTCGTACGGATCATGGAGGTCGTCGCGGGTCCCACCCGGGGCGAGCTGCGCACGGCGCTCGCGACGCTCGCCGCCCGGTTGGAGGAAGAGCGTCGGGGCATCCGCCTCGTCGAAGTGGCAGGGGGCTACCAGTTCCGCACCGCGCCCGAGCACGCGGAATGGGTGCGTCGACTGTTCCAGCAGCGGCCATGGCGCCTCACGCGGGCGACGCTCGAGACGCTTGCAATCGTGGCGTACAAGCAACCCATCACGCGCGCCGAGATCGAGGCCATCCGTGGTGTCGACGTCGACAGCGTCCTCGCATCGCTCCTGGCGCGCAAGCTCGTGAAGATCGTCGGGCGGAAGGACGTCATCGGCCGGCCGCTGCTCTACGGCACCACACGACAGTTCCTCGAGGTGTTCGGTCTGCGGGATCTCGCGGCACTGCCTGGACTTTCCGAGGTCGCAGGCGCGATGCCTGAAAGCGTAGGAGCGGGCGCCGCCGGCGGCGACGAAGACACCTGGAGCGGCGATGACAGACAGGACGAAGGGCTTACGCCTGCAGAAGCTGCTGGCGGACTCGGGGATCTGCTCGCGACGGGCGGCGGAAACGCTGATCCAGAGCGGGCGGGTGACGGTGAACGGGAAGACGATCAAGACCCTGGGGACGCGGGCACTCCCGACTGATCAGATCCGCGTCGACGACCGCGCACTCCCGAGCCGACGCGACCCCATCCATCTGTTGCTGCACAAGCCGGCCGGCGTCGTGACCACCACGCGCGACCCCGAAGGGCGTCCGACCGTCATCCAGATGCTCCCGAGCCGCATCGGGCGCCTCTTTCCCGTAGGCCGCCTCGACGTGCAGTCCACGGGGCTCGTCCTGCTCACCAACGACGGCGACCTGGCGGCCGTGCTGACCCACCCGCGCTATCACGTGCCACGAACGTATCGCGTGAAGGTGAGCGGCATGCCCGACGAGCGCGCGCTCGGGCGCCTGCGCCGCGGCATCCGTCTCGACGACGGTCCGACCGAGCCGGTCGAGGTCAGCGTCGAGGAGCGGCGTCCGACCAAAACGTGGTTGCGCGTCACCGTCCACGAGGGTCGCAATCATCTCGTGCGCCGGCTCTGCGAGGCCATCGGCCATCGCGCCGAGAAACTGCAGCGCGTCGCGCTCGGGCCGCTCGAGCTCGGAAAGCTCCCCATCGGCGACTTCCGCCCGTTGACGCCGCGCGAGATCGGCGCCCTCCATCGCGTGGCGCGTGCGGCCGAACGGCACTCGTCGCGTCCGCCGCGGTCCACCGTGCCGCCCCGGACGTCGTCGCGATTGCGTCGTGCCGCACCGCGCCAGTCAGTTTCCCGGCGCGGCGTCCAAGACTGAACGGCCGACCGCGTTCCCCGCGTACGCCCGCCAACGCAGGCCAAGGGCTTCGCGCGCGGGGACGCAGTGGCACGTTTGCTGCTCTCTCCCCGCACGTCACGCGATCTTCATGCAGATCGCATTGCAAAGCGATGCCCAATCGAACTACTACACGCGCGGTGCTGGGAGGTGAGCGGATGGTTGATGGGGATGCGCGTGGTCAGGTTTCGGCAGCGGCGCCGACCCGAGACGGGTGGCTGTACGTGTCGGGTGCGTTGACGCCGTACGATCTGGAGAATCTCTGTGACCAGATCGCCATGCTCGGACGTCACGACAGCGGTGACGTGCACGTCCAAGTCGAGCTCGGCGGCATGATGAAGAACAGCCCGGAGCTGCGAACGCTGGCGCGCCGCATGCAGCGTCTCCGCCGCCAGGGTGTGGTCGTGCACGTGCACGCCGCGCGCGATCGCCATTCGGGAAACGGATCGCTGAGCAATTGACCGCCGTACGCGCGCCCCGGGGCGCGCGTTGACAGTCTCACGACGAGCCGATAGACCGTCGTCTCCGAGATGCCTCACGGCATCCGCGACGCGGGGTGGAGCAGTCCGGTAGCTCGTCGGGCTCATAACCCGAAGGTCGGAGGTTCAAATCCTCCCCCCGCAACTTCCGTCGGCATGGGGCGAGGGATCGGCAGAGTGCCGCTCCCTCGCTTCGTCGTCCGAAGCGAGGCGATCTACGATCGATCGACCGCGCGAGTCGGCATCGTTTGTTCGCGCAGACGGAGCGGTGTCGCGCGCTCCGCGATCAACGGCTCGTTCGCATCGGCATACGAGAAGCACGTATTCCGCATGCCGGGCACGGCGGCGAGCACCGCTTGCCGGCGCCGCGGTGGATCGTCGGGAGCGTTTCGCACCTCGGCCGGCAACGAGCCGAAGAAGCGCACGAAATGCAGCTGATAGGCGGCCTGGCCGACCTCGACCAGAAGCTCGGACACGCGGTGACAACCGCCGACGCCACCCACCACGGCGCGCGCGGCCTGGGTGAAGCCCCGCGCCACACGCATGCCGACGAGCCCCTGCATGTTCGGATGCGTAAGGTTGCAGACGGCGGTGAACGGGCCGTTGCGGACCTCCGAGCGTGCCGCCACGATCTCGAGCGCCGGGTGCAGGATCTCGACCTCGACGTGCACGTCGTGCACCTCGTCCTGCAGGGTCGCCTCGATCAGGAACCGGTCACCCTCGATCGGATAGATGCTCACTTGCTTGGTACGGTGGAAGATCGCCTGGACTTCGCTCATTTGGGCACGATAGCGGCGGCCCCGCGATGTGAAAAGACGCTCTCAGCCGCGTGCGGTCGGCGCCCGAAACGCCCGCCGCGCCCGCGTGCAGGCGGCGCGGCTGCTGCACCCGACGAGATGGTCGTTCACGAGTCCCATCGCCTGCATGAACGCGTAGACCGTGGTCGGCCCGACGAACCGGAAGCCGCGGCGCCGCAGATCGGCCGCGAGCGCAACCGACGCATCGGTCGTCGCCGGGACGTCGGCGCGCGTACGGGGCGCCCGGCCGGCCCGCGCGGCTGGTGCAAACGACCATGCGTAGGCGGCGAACGAGCCATGGTCGCGCACGGCACGCCCGACCGCGACGGCGTTCGCGATCGCCGCCTCGATCTTGCCGCGATGCCGGACGATGCCGGCGTCGGCGAGCAGGCGCTGTACGTGGCGTTCGCCGAAGCGCGCGACCCGCTCCGGCGCGAATCCTTCGAAAGCGCGCCGAAAATGCGCACGCTTCCGGAGGATGGTGAGCCACGACAATCCGGCTTGAAAGCCTTCGAGCACGAGCTTTTCGAAGAGCCGAGCGTCGTCGGCTACCGGGCGCCCCCACTCGTCGTCGTGGTAAGCGACGTAGAGCGGATCGCTCGTCGCCCACCAGCAGCGAGTCGTGCCTTCGAAGCGGTGAAGCGACGGCGCCGGAGCTCCCATGTCGGGCGTTCGAGTACACGAGACGCGCCGTCGGCGAAAGACGCTGGCTTTGTTTGAAGCCGACCCCGCCCTCGTATAGCAACGGCGGACGATGGCGCATCAATACATCTTCACCATGAAGGACCTCCGCAAGGTCTATCCTCCCGACCGCGAGGTCTTGAAGGGGATCTGGCTGTCCTTCTTCCCGGGCGCGAAAATCGGCGTCCTCGGATCGAACGGCGCAGGCAAGAGCACCCTGCTTCGCATCATGGCCGGTGTCGAGAAGGACTTTCTCGGCGAAGCGTGGCCCGCCGAAGGCACGCGCGTCGGCTATCTCTCGCAGGAGCCGCAGCTCGATCCCGCGAAGGACGTGCTCGGCAACGTGACCGAAGGAGTGGCCGAGACACGGGCGCTCCTCGATCGATTCGAGGAGGTCAGCACCAAGCTCGGCGAGGTCACGGAAGCGGACGAGATGGAGCGTCTCATCGACGAGCAGGCGAAGCTCCAAGACCGGATCGACGCCGCCAACGCGTGGGAGCTCGACCGAACGATCGAGATGGCGATGGACGCGCTCCGCGTGCCCCCAGGCGATGCCCCGGTCGCGACCCTGTCGGGCGGGGAGCGGCGCCGCGTCGCGCTCTGCCGGCTGCTGTTGCAGTCCCCGGATCTTCTCCTGTTGGACGAGCCGACCAACCACCTCGATGCCGAATCGGTGGCTTGGCTCGAGCGCCATCTCCAGGAGTACCGCGGCACCGTGGTCGCCATCACGCACGATCGGTACTTCCTCGACAACGTCGCGGGCTGGATCCTCGAGCTCGATCGCGGCGCCGGCATTCCATGGGAGGGCAACTACAGCTCCTGGCTCGACCAGAAGCAGGCCCGGCTCGCGGTCGAGGAGAAGCAGGAGTCGGCGCGTCGACGCACCCTGGCGCGCGAGCTCGAATGGGTACGCATGGCACCACGCGCCCGACAGGCCAAGAGCAAGGCTCGCGTCAACGCGTATGAGGCACTGCTCGCGGAGGAGAGCGAGCAGCGCCGGGCCGCGGCCGAGATCAACATCCCGACCGGCCCGCGCCTCGGAAACCTCGTCGTCGAGGCCACAGGCCTGCGCAAGGCGTACGGCGACCGGCTGCTCATCGACGACCTCTCGTTCAACCTACCGCCGGGCGGCATCGTCGGCGTCATTGGGCCGAACGGCGCCGGCAAGACCACGCTCTTTCGCATGGTCACGGGCGCGGAGCAGCCGGATGCCGGCACGTTGCGAATCGGCGAGACCGTGCAGATGGCGTACGTCGACCAGTCGCGCGACGCGCTCGATCCGAAGCGCAGCGTGTGGGAGGAGATCAGCGAGGGTCAGGACGTGTTGAAGATCGGGCGCCGCGACGTGCCGTCGCGCGCCTACGTGACGTCCTTCAACTTCAAGGGCAGCGACCAACAGAAGCGCGTCGGAGACCTCTCCGGCGGCGAGCGCAATCGCGTCCACCTGGCAAAGCTCTTGAGGCGCGGCGGCAACGTGCTCCTCCTCGACGAGCCGACGAACGATCTCGACGTCGACACGCTCCGCGCCCTCGAGGACGCGCTCCTCGACTTCGCCGGTTGCGCCGTCGTCATCAGCCACGACCGCTGGTTTCTGGATCGCATCGCGACGCACATCCTCGCCTTCGAAGGGGACAGCCGCGTCGTGTGGTTCGAGGGCAACTACGGCGATTACGAGGCGGACCGTCGTCGCCGCCTCGGCGCGGAAGCGGCGCAACCCCACCGCCTTCGCTATCGACCACTCACGCGCGGCTAGGCGGAGCGGAGGACGATGGACGGTACGGCAGCGACGCCGGGAACGTACGAGCGCACACCACCGGTGTGGAGCGGGCCCGGCGCCGTCGGCCGGTACGTCGATCTCCTGCACAACCTCGTCACGCGGGCCATCAAACAACGCTACAAGCGGTCCGTTCTGGGCTTCGCCTGGACGATGCTGAACCCGCTCTTGACGATGGTCATCCTGACCGTGGTGTTCTCGGCGGTGTTCGGCGCGATCGTACCGAACTATCCGTTGTTCGTCATCATCGGACTGCTCGCGTGGAACTTGTTCTCGCTCGGATCGACCCAGGGACTTGCGAGTATCGTCGATTCCGGATCCCTCATCCGGAAGGTCGCCGTCCCGAAAGAGATGTTTCCGCTCGCCGCCGTCGGCGCGAATCTCGTGAACTTCCTCTTGTCGCTCGTTCCGCTCGCGCTGGTCATGTTGATCATGCGGGTGCAAATCACGACGGCGATTCTCTGGGTTCCCGTCGGGGTCGCGTTGATCGGGACCTTCACGCTCGGCGTCGCGCTCACGCTCGGAACCCTCAACGTGTTCTTCCGCGACGTACGCTACTTCTACGAGGCCGGGCTCCTGGCGTGGTTCTACGGCACTCCGATCTTCTACCCGATCGACGTGCTGTCGCCGCGCGCCCGGGCCGTCCTGCGATGGAACCCGATGTACGTGCTCGTCGAGGTCTTCAGGGTACCGCTCTATGCGGGTACGGCCCCCGCGCCCGCGATCGTTCTCGCGGCCATGCTCGAAGCCGGCGCCATGGTGCTCGTCGGTTGGTGGATCTTCCGCCGCTACCAAGCGCGCTTCGTGGATTACATCTGACCGTGCCCGACCCACAGTTTGACGCCGCGGTCACCCGCGTCGCCGTCGAGTCGTTGACGGTGCGCTACGACCTCCAGCAGGAGCGCGTGATCTCGGTCCGCGAGTACGCCATCCGCCGGCTGCGCGGTGAGCGCTTCCCCACCCAGACGCTGTGGCCGATCCGGGACATCTCGTTCCGCGTGCAGGCCGGGGAGAGCTTCGGCATCGTCGGCCGCAATGGGGCGGGCAAGAGCACGCTCCTCAAGGTGATCGCGGGCATCATTCCACCGACACGCGGCCGCATCCGCGTCCGCGGACAGCTCTCGCCCTTGCTCGAGCTCGGGGCCGGGTTCGACATGGAGCTCACCGGACGGGAGAACGTCCAGCTCTACGGCACGTTGCTCGGCCTCCGCCGCAAGCACCTCAAGGAGCGCATGAACGCCATCGCCGACTTCGCAGACCTCATGCCGTTCCTCGACGTGCCCTTGAAAAACTACTCGTCCGGCATGGTCGCGCGGCTCGCGTTCGCGATCGCCACCGACGCCGATCCGGACATCCTCATCGTCGACGAGGTGCTGTCGGTCGGGGACGCACTGTTCCAGCGAAAATGCGAGGAGCGTCTCGCCCGTTTCCGCGCCCGCGGTGTCACGGTGCTGCTCGTCACCCACGACTTGCACCTCCTCACCGAGACCTGCTCACGTGCGGTCCTGCTGGAGCCGGGCGCGCCGTGTGTCGTCGGCCCCGCGGGCGAGATCGCGGCGCGCTACGCGGAGCGCACGGGCGGCTGATCCATGGCGACCCCGCGCGTCTCGGTGGTCGTGCCGTGCTACCGACCCGGCGAGCTCATCGACGGGTGCCTCGCGGGCCTCTGCGCGCAGGATCTCGGTGAGCCGTACGAAGTGATCGTCGTCGAGAGCAGCGGCGACGACACGGCGCGGCGGCTCGCCAGCGCCTTTCCCACGGTCCGTGTGATCGCGCCGCCGCGGCGGACGTTACCGGCCGAGGCGCAGAACATCGGCGTCGCTGCGGCCCGAGGCGCGTTCGTCGCGATCACGAATCACGACTGCCGAATCCCGCCCGACTGGCTCCGCAACATGCTCGACCGTCACGCCGCCGGCGACTACGCCGCCGTCGGCGGCGCCGTCGTGAACGGGACGCCCGCGAGCCTGGTCGGCTCGGCTGCGTACTGGTGCGAGTTCAACGAGTTCACGACGGGCCGCCCGGCAGGCGTGGTGTCCGGCGTGCCGCAATGCAACGTCTGCTTTCGCCGGACCGCGCTCGTCGGCGCGACCCCGTTTCCCACCGTTCGCTTCGGGGCCGAGGAGCTGACCTTCAACTACGAGCTCACCCGGGCAGGCGGCGTCTTCTTCTTCGACCCCGCGATCGTCGTCACCCACGTGAACCGCACGGCGCTGAATGCTTACCTCCGGCACCAACGCATCCTGGGAATCGGATCCGCGATGGCACGACGCCTGGTGCCGCTGTCGGGCACCGTCGCCGTGCGCCATCCCGTCCTGATCCCGTTGCTCGTTCCGTGGCGACTCGCCCGGGTCGTCGCTCGCGTCGCGGCGCGGCACCCCGCCGACCTCCCCAGAGTACTGTTGCTCGCGCCGTGGCTGTTGGTCGGCTATGCGGCGTGGGCGACGGGCTTCTGGACGGGCGCCCGCGACCGGCTCGACGTACGCTCCGGCGCGTGAGCGGCGCTCATGCGACCTCCCGATAAACCGCAAGCGTTGCCGCTGCGGTTCGCTCCCAGGTGAACGCCGCCGCCCGGACGAGCCCGCGCGCCCGCCGCGCTTCGACGTCCGGACCCCCAGCCAAGAGCGTCGCGAGCGCCCTCGTAACGGCCGCCTCGTCGTCGGGGTCGACCAACAGCGCCGCATCGCCCACCACTTCCGGGAAGCTCGTGCGGTCGGCGCACACGAGGGGCGCGCCGCAGGCCATCGCTTCCAAGGCCGGAAGCCCGAAGCCCTCGCGCGCCGAAAGATTCGCGACTCCCCGGGCCAGGCCGTAGAGCGCCGGCAGATCCTCCTCGGCGACGATGCCGAGGTGACGAATCCGTGCCGCGACCGGACTCGTGGCGAGTGCCGCCTCGAACGCGGTGTTCATCCACCCCGGGGGCCCTGCAATGAGCAGATGTGCGTTCCCACGTTCGCTGTCGCTCAACGTGCCGAAGGCGCGCACCAGGCGATCCAGGTTCTTTCGCGGGCTCGCGATTCCGACGAACAACAGGAATTGCTCGGGTAGGCGGTGGCGTGCGCGTACCCGCGCCACGACCGCGTCGTTCTCGACGGGGGCGAAGCTCGGGTCCACCCCGTGCGGAATCGTGACCACGCGTCCCGGGGGGAGGCCGAAATGGAGGAGGATCTCGCGGCGCGTGAACTCCGAGCCGGTGATGATCGCGTCGGCACGCGCCACCGATCGTGGCAGCACGAGGCGCCAGTAGAGCGCGGCCATCCGCGTCATCGCAGCGGGACTCTGCAGTGGAATGAGATCGTGCAGCGTGAGAACGTACGGCCTGGGCGCCCCCGCCATCCCAGCGAAGATGGGAGTGTGGAGCACGTCGAGACGGGCACGGCGCATGAGCGCAGGCCAGTAGGTCTGGTCTTGCAGCATCACCTTCAGAAGAAACCGCGGCAGCGTCGCGACGGCGTGCAGCTCGGCGCTCGACGGCACCAGCCTGGGTCCGTACCGCCGCTCGGTGAACACGACCATGCGGTGCGACCCGGGAGCCCGCGCCAAGGCATCGAGCAGCCGACCCGCATACCGCTCGTAGCCGCCCATCGGGCACTTGAGACAGGTGAGGTCAAAACCGATTCGCATCCGCCGCTATTCCGCCACGAGCCGCCCGGCGAGTCGATCGAGCAACGTCTGGCCGAAGCTCATACGCCAGTGACTTCGGGCCACCTCCGAGCCGCGAACCCCACCCCGAACGTCGCGGGCACCGCCGACCGCTTCTCGCAGCTCCCCGACGATCCCGTCCAGGGACCCGTCGGCGACGACTCTCCGCACCGCCATCACCTCGACCTCGAACGTGTTGCGCGCCGCCTGTTGCTCGGGGCGGGCATAGAACAGCACCCGTCGGGGGCCCCGGACGTGACGCTCATGCCGCCGTGACGGACCGATACGGTGCACGCGCGTACGCCTGGAACTCCAGCGTTCCATAGCTGGGCCTGCCGTGCTCCCAGCAAGGCCCCATGACGTCACTCGTCACGTTTGCACGCCGGACATCGATGGTGTGGCCCTCGGCGGCCTGAATCTCGAAATACCAGAAGCGGTCGGCCGAGCCCGCGATCGGCTCGAAGCAGAACCAACGCTCGTCGAGGGTGCGACCGGCCACGGACGTCGTGACGACTCGGAGGGGCTCACCCTCGTCCGGCGCATCACGAACGACGAATCTGATCGCATCCGCCGGCGCCGCGCCATCGATGGCGACTCGCAGGACGATGGCGGCGAGGTCGGGCCCGGCGGCGAAGAATCTTTGCCCCACGCGTCCGCCGGCGGCGAGCGTAATGTGACCGTCGGCACCAGCCGGGCCGAAATAGAGGCAGCTGAAGCCGTCCGGTTTGTCGAGATCCGGGTCGCCCGTCTCTTCCGTGACGTCCAGGTTCGGACTCCAGTACGGGTCCCCGCGCAGGACGTCGCGCCAGCGCCGCGTCATGAGCCAGGCATCGTCGGACAGGGCGCGTGCTCCGCGGGTTTGCGACTCGTAGTGACGCACCACCGCGTAAGGCGTGTACACCACGAGCAGCCCGCGCGCTCGCACACGAAGACACAAGTCGACGTCGTTCGAGTTGATGGGCAGGCGTTCGTCGAATCCACCCACCTCCTCGAACACATCGCGACGGACCATGAGACAAGCTGCGGTCACCGCGCTGACGTTGCGGACGCTTCCCGGAGCGTGCCGACGAAAACGATAGGGGTGTCCGGCAATGCCGCCAACGCCGACGGCAACGCCCGCGTGCTGGATGCGATCATCGGAATAGAGCAGCTTCGCGCCGACCGCGCCCACTTCGGACCGTTGTGCGTGCTCTTCCAGCTCGCCCAACCATGTCGGGTCCAAGGGCTCCGTATCGTCGTTCAAGAAGAGCAGATAGCGGCCCGTAGCCTCGCGTACCGCCTCGTTGTTCAGCCGGGAAAAGTTGAACGGCCCAGGGGCTCGCAAGACCCGGTGACGAGTCGCGGCGAGCAAGGCCAGGGTCGCACGATCCCGACTGCCATTGTCGACGATGAGCACCTCGAAGTCGGGATGCTGCGATCGCTCGACGGCCGTCAGACAGCGTCGCAGCATGCCGAACCCGTCGCGCGTCGGAATGATGATCGACACCCTGGCCGGCGAGAGAATGGCGCGACGCACGCGAAACGCGCGGGGACCCACGCGATCCACCTTGGCATCCACGCCACGCCGGGCGAGGGCGCGCGCGAGGGCTCGCTCGCCGGCCGCGCCGTCGATTCCCGGCGGCTGAGCTCCCGGCGCGAGCCGTGCAGCCCGCACGTGCGCCAGGACACGTGGAACGTGCGCCACCTCGACCTTGCGCTCCGTGACCTTGAGCGCGAGGTCGTAGGCATGAGCGCCGTCGAGATCCGGATCGAGCGGCATGAGCCCCGTGAGGACGTCGCGCCGGTAGAAGGTCGCATGTGACCAATACATCTCGGAGAGCAAGAGGTCCGGAGACCAGGCGGGCAAGAATCTCGGCCCATGCCGCGTACCGCGATCATCGCGGTGATCTTCGTCGCTATACAGCACCCCGCACGCCGTGTGGTGAAACGCGTCCACCACCACGCGGAGCGCATCCGGAGCGAGCGCCACGTCCGGACCGATCACGGTCACGATACCGCCACGGGCATGCCCTACGAGGGCCGTGATTGCGGCGGCTTGGCCGACGTAGTGCCCTTCGTCGACGTGGATGCGCGCATCGTCCGGTCCGAAACGGCGTTGTCGGGCCACCGGGCTGGATTCCGCTCGACCCGGGTTTCCAGAAGTCGCGATCAGGAGCTCCCACGCCTGGTGCTGCTGGGCGATGATCGACGCGACGGCGGGCGCGCAATCCAGATCCGATGACGCCGGGATGATCATGAGGATGCTCACCATCTCCGGCGGCTCGACGGCAGTACTCTCGATGGTGCGGAAGCGATCCGCGAACCGTGCCCACCGCTCGTACGCTTCCACTGGGGGATCACGGGTCGCGCCGAACCAGCGGGACATGCGCGCGCGCAGCCGGCGCCAAAGCGGGAGCACGAATCGCCGTTTGTAGGGACCGTAGAAGGACAGCAGCCGCCATCCCAGCGAATGCTGAATGGCGTCGACTTGCTGCTCGCGACGCAGCAGCGCGGCGTACGCGTCGCGGTCGAGCACGCGGGGTGCACCGGGTCCTTCGTCGTGCAGGGTCATGGACGGCGGGACACTGCTGGCCTCCGGTCCCGCGATCGCGAAGATCGCGCCCGAACGCTCTCGGGCACGCTTCTAGCGCGTTTCATTGGGGAGCCAAAGAGCTCCCGCGCCCACCGACGCCGGCTGCCGCCCGCTACGGAACCTAGACGGAGCCGGGCGACGAGACGACGGGGCAGGGCGGCGCTGCCCCCTTGGTCACGCTCGCAAAGCCGCGTGCGAGCGTCGCACAGCGATCGTCGTTCGGTGCGAGGCGATCGCATTCTCTCGCTTCGCACATCGCGACACAGAACACGAATGGCAACCCGTCGAAATCGTCACACATTCCAGCGCGCGACTCGTCGGTCCCGAGGACGTCCGACGGCGCAGCCAGGGCCGCAACCGGCAACAGGAGGGCCAAGGAGAGTACGATGGCGAGCGCACGGCGCATGTCTCGAGCGGACAGCAAGCCCCATGCCGCTCTACAGCCCACGCCACATTGACCAGCTCTCGCGCGCGGTGTTAACGCTTGCGTCAGTCGTCAAATTTGCGCCACCCGCAGCAAACGGAGCTCCCCATGTTTCGCCCAGCCCTCCTCGTCATCCTCGCCATCACCCTCGGCTTCGTTACCGCCTCGGGCGCCCACGCCCAGGCGATCTATCGCTGGCAGGACGCCAACGGTGGGTGGCATTTCTCGAACCAACCGACACGCACACCCGCGAATGCATCCGCCGTCGAGCTGCCGCCGTTGGGTTCCATCGAAGTCCCCCCGGTCAAACGTACGCGGGCCCGAGCCCAGACGCATCGCCAAGCAGTCCCACCGGCGAGTCCGTGCGGGCCGGCGAACCCCACCGGACTTGCCGAATCGGTGCGTTTCGGCCTTCGCAGCCAACGGCCCGAGGAGCGCCTGACACTTCTCGTCGGGGGCATGCCGCTGGCCGCGAGCGACGATGCCACCGTACAGACGCTCGTGACGCCGTGGGACCCCGATGCTCCCCAAGCGCATCTCAGCCAGTCGGCGGTCGCGTTTCCGATCGGGTCGTCGTGCCCATCATCCCCGCCGCTGGTCCGATACGCCACCAACGTCCGACGCGACCGCGCTTCGCACGGACTCTGCGACGACTATCGGCGGGCGTTCGCCCAAGTCGGCGTCGCGAGTAGCCGTGACGCAGGCGTGGCGCGATCGTTTCACGAGATCGCACGCACCTTCGTCGCCGTGGAGCGCGAGGGCAACGACGCGACGGCCTCCGGCTTTCGCGCGGCTCTCGAGAACGGCATGTTCAGGTCCGATGCGCTCGAGCTGGCTCCCCACATGACGATCCCGCTCGACCCATGGATCGTCCGTGCGCACGTATCCCAGACCGAGAGCCTGGCAGGGGAGTCCGATCAGCTGGTCCAGCAGCTCACCGTCGCCCTCGAGGAGATCGACCGTGCCGCCCGCGCAAGCGGATGTTGGAACTGAAGCCTGAAGCTACACCCTCAGTTCCACACTCCGAGGTTGGTGGTACGCAAGACTCGGCTGCATTCCGGACAGGGAATGTCCTGGGCCATGCCCTCGAGCAGCTGCAGCTGACCTTGGCACTCCTGGCAACGATGGGTGTCGAGCTTCGCTGCGAGATCGACCACCGAGAGTCGCTTGCACGTGGCACAGACGCCGAGCCCGCCCCAGAAGCGCGTCCGGCCCGCACGCCCCCAACCGACACGAAGATCCCCGGTCGTGAACCCGCAGCCTTGGCAGTTGAACTCGACGATCGAACCCATGAAGCCTCCCGGATATCGGAATGGAGCGCACCGTACGTGCGACGGCGACGGGCGTCAAGGAAACTCGAGGGACATTTCGATGTCGACAAAGACGGCGTGCATTGGTATACGAATCGCGCCGTTCAGTCGGCAGAAGGGTATTGAGTGGCACGAGACGATCTCATCCAGATCCAAGGCAAGGTGGTCGAGGCACTGGCCGGTGGGCACTTCCGCGTGCAGGGCGACCAGGGCCACACATTTCTCGCTCGCATAAGCGGGCGGCTTCGTAGGTTCCACATCAAAGTCGTTCCCGGTGACCGCGTCACCATCGCCGTGTCGCCGTATGATCTGACCCACGGATTCATCGTATACCGTAGCAGCTGACAACGCCGCCGGCGGAGTGCCGCTCACTTCTCTCCGCCCCCTCCTGCCTCCATCCCCGTCACCATCCGCAACTTGGCAAGCGCCCGCCCGACGGTCGAGGCGTACCGCTGCTTGGTCCACGATTCCTTCGTCCGCATCCTGAGCCAGCCGAGCTTCACCGCGTCAGGCTTGTTTCCCATCTCGCCCGTCGCTGCCTCGAGCACTGCTCGCTCGTCGGCGCCGAGTGACGCCAAGAGCTCCGGCCGCAGCCTCGTAGCGGCGTCGGCACGGAGCGCGGCCGTGATCTCGTTCGATGACCACGAGCCGGGCAATCGCGGCGTCGTCACATGCGCCGTCGTTCGGCCGAGTCCGCCCCATGCGGGGACGTGGATCGAAACCCGAGCGTTTGCATCAATCGCCGCCGTACCGCCGAGACCGACCAATCCATCTGACGGCATACGGATGGAAAGCTCAACACGTGTGTCTCGGGATCACTGAAAAAATATTTTACTGCGGTGTCGCGTTGACGCGTGTCGTGCCCGCGAAGGTCGTCGAAGGCCGTGCTCACGACGGCGATCATGAGGTGCTCGATACCGGTCATCTTCTGAAACGAACGACGAGCTTCCAACGCAGGTGGAAACGGCGGGATGGAGCTGCGACCCATAGTCGTCATGCCTCCTCTTGGAACTTCGATTGAAGCGAAGACCGTAACCCTCGCTTCG
Organism: uncultured delta proteobacterium; assembly: GCA_963774015.1. Lineage (GTDB taxonomy): Bacteria > Desulfobacterota > Binatia > UTPRO1 > UTPRO1 > UTPRO1. Next base: position 635,588 of record CAVZDH010000005.1, on the reverse strand, counting down.
CGTCGCCCACGACACGTCGGATGGGGAATCCGGGACGACCGCGAAGACTGCGACGAATACTACGCGTCAGCAATTGTATGAGTCAAACGCCATGCATTTTCTGTTGACACCTCCAGTCGCAGCGCACTATGTCTCGCGCCGTACCCAACCGCGGCACGACGACGCATGCGGTTCGTCAGCCGTTTTCCGACCGCGGTTCGTGCCTTTGGAGGAAAGATGGGCACCAAGTTGTATGTCGGGAACCTTCCGTTCAGCGTAACGTCCCAGGAGCTCAGCGATCTGTTCTCGCAGGCCGGTCAGGTGGTTTCGGCAAACATCATCACGGACCGATTTTCTGGCCAATCACGGGGCTTCGGCTTCGTCGAGATGGCGGACGAGGGATCAGCGCAAAGCGCGGTAAGTCAATTCAACGACTATCAGATGAAGGGTCGTGGCCTGAAAGTGAACGAAGCCAAGCCCCGTGAAGGCGGGCGCGGCGGTGGCGATCGCGGTGGCAGCGATCGCAGCAGCGGCCGTCGCTGGTAGCACCCTCGTTCGACGCACCTCTTCGCTCCCGCAGCCAATTCGCGGTCGAGCTCTCCACGGCTTCATGAACCTTCGTGAGCCGTCCTGCAAATCTCGCCTCGTGTATCTCCGTGTTTCGTTTTGGCGCAGCTCGGCGTCATGCCCGCGGTTAGGTTGGTGAAACTTGACACCCCATTCGGGTCGGGCTCTAAGGACGCGCCGCCACGAGTCGCAACGGCATTGGAGGATTGCATGTTCGGTCTGTTTCAACGTCCGAAGCTCGATGCCAGCTTCGCCGCATCGGAAGCCGTCAGCAATGAGTTCACGCGCGAAATCGACCTGGCTGGCCGATTGACGGTGACGAATCAGGGCAGCGATGCCGACCTCACCGCGGTCGAGATGATGATCATCGCAGGATTCCGTCGCATCCCCCTGGCCGTTCCAGACGGCTGGCGGGCCTTCCGACTCGCCAAGAGCGGATCACGTGCCGAAGACCTGCGCTGGAAGCTCACCCTGGATTCGCCGCTGCGCGCACAGGCGGGCGAGCTTTTCGTGAGCGCCCAGGATCAGAAGCGCCAGACCTGGCAGTGGCGACTGCCGTTCAAGTTCGAGCTGCGCTGAGGCCGGATGCTCGAGGTAGGCGACCGCGTAGTCACCATGTCGTATCCAGGCTTATTCACCGTGGTCGCGATCGATGGCGACACGGTGACGATTACAGACGACCGCCAGGAAACCCGACGGGTGCTCGAGTCGAACGTTCGCAAACTGACTCGCGACGACTCTCCCGCGAGCTGAGCTCCGCGGAAAGGGGACGCGCGGCCCCGGGGAGACCCCGGGGCGGTTGCGTCGCAAGCAACGATGATGCGGTAAGGCTACTTCTTGGTGCCGAGCACGTGCTGCTTGAAGCTCTTGGCGACCGTGAAGCCGACCTTCTTCCGCGCGGGAATCTTGATCGCCTCGCCCGTCTGCGGGTTCCGACCCATGCGCGCCTTCATCTGCCGCATGCGCCACCCTCCGAGATCGGGGATCTTGACCGTGTCGCCCTTCTTCACGCTCTTCCGGATGAGCTCCACGAGCGCGACGAGGATCTCTTCCATCTGCTTCCGGGAGATGCCGGTTTCCTCCGCCAACTTCCCAACCAACTGTGTCTTCGTCATGTGCACTCCCCCTATGGTGTGGTGAAAAGACGGCGCACCCTAAGGCAGTCGTCGGGAAGCTGTCAAGCATGAGGAGCCATTTCGACCGCGAAAATCGCGGTCGAGAGCACCATCGGGTCGCCGTCAACCCTCCAGGGCAATCGCTTCCGCGGTGGTGTCGATGGCCACTTCCGAAGCGAGGAACTCGCGGACGAGGCGGTTGAAGCGCTCCGGCTGCTCGACGTTCGGGCTGTGCGCGCAATCCGCGAACACCTTCAAGCGCGCGTGCGGAATACGCGCGGCGATCCGCTCCCCGAGCGCCAACGGCGTCAGCGGATCTCCAGCGCCCCAAACGACCAGCGTCGGCGCGATGACGCGCTCGAGGTGGCCGTCCAAGTGCTCGTCACCGTACACGAGGCGGCGAAGCAACGCTTCGCGCGGAACGGCGTCGCGGCGCGCACCCCGCAGTACGTCCCGCAGCACGAAGGTCGGCACGCGCATCGGCCGCTGAAAATTCGCACGGATCAACGTTCGCACGTCGTCGATGGTGGCCGGTAGCAAGGCCCGTTCGAGCGCCATGTCGGGATCGAATCGCAAGCCGGCGGCGTCGACGACGATCAGTCGCTCGACGCGCGCAGGATGGGCCGCGGCAAAGGCGAGACTGATCCATCCGCCCATCGAATGACCCATGAGCGTAACGCGCTCGATGCCGAGATCGTCGAGCAGGGCGCGCAAACAACGGACCTGGAGGGCGATGCAATTCGTGCCCGGCAACCGTTCGGAGGCTCCGAAGCCCGGGAGATCCGGAGCGATGACGTCGTAGTCTGCGGCGAATTCGTCGAGCTGGGCGTGCCAGTTGACGACCGCCTCGGTGCCGAATCCATGCACGAGCACGAACGGCGCACCGCGCCCGCCGCGCCAATACCGAACGCGCGCATCCGGCAGCGTATGGTCGCGATCACGGACGCCGCGCGCCCGAAGACGCGCACGAAGCGCGATGCCCAACACGTCCATCGGCCGGCGATAGCCGTACGCGGCGATCGCCGCCGCACCGACCACGCACGCGAAGACGGGATCCATGCGCACGACTGTGGCGTCCCCTCGAGCGCGAGGCAAGCATGGACCCACCGCGCCCCGGTAGCGTTGACGCTCGCGAGTCCAATCTGTAGAGCAGGCGCGTCGTGGCCAACATCCTCTGCCCTTGGTGCGGCGGTCCGATCGCCGTCGACCGCGGCGTGCGCCGGCGCGGGGTCGTGTACTGCTGTCAAGGCTGCGCCACGGGAACGCGCTGCGAGCGACCGGAGTGCCCGCGCCCCGTACCCGGAACGAAGGGGCTACCAGACGTGAGCTTGCCGGAGACACGCGAGAGTTGAGCGTTATCGATCGGCCGTTCGCAACCGGCTCCACCTTTGCGCAGCTCCGCCATCCGCTATAGAAGTCCCGCGCATGCACGAGGAGCAGTTCCTGACCTCCGGCCATCGACCCGGAGAAGACGAGATGACGCGCGTCAGTCGGGCGTTCGGCGACACTTTCGCGATGTCGCGTCTCAGTGACGCGATCCAGTGGGCACGCAAATATTCCTTCTTCAGCTACCCGTTCGTCACGGCGTGTTGCGGGATGGAGTACATGGCGGTGGCGGGACCACGGTTCGATCTCGATCGCTTCGGTGCCGCCTTGCCGCGCTTCACTCCGCGGCAAGCAGATCTGTTGATGGTGGTCGGAACGATCACCCATCGCCAGGCACCGGTGCTGCAGCGCGTGTTTCGCCAGATGGCCGAGCCGCGCTGGGTGATGTCGTTCGGCGCCTGCACGAGCTCCGGCGGACCCTACAACAACTACGCCGTCGTTCAGGGCATCGACACGATCATCCCGGTCGACGTCTACGTGCCAGGTTGCCCTCCGCATCCGCAGGCCGTTCTCGATGGCCTCATAAAATTGCAGGAACGCGTCCAACGCGAACGGCCCGGAACGCCGTATCACGGTCGGCACGGCAGCGGCCGTCCGCTGCAGGACTGAGCAATGGCCAAGATCACCGTCGACGGCGCGGAGCTCGAGGTTCCCGACAACAGCATGTTGTTGCCGGTCTTGCTCGACCGTGGCTTGCAGATCCCTCACTACTGCTACCACCCCAAGCTTTCCATCGACGGCAGTTGTCGTATGTGCCTCGTGAAAGTGGAGGGCCTGCCGAAGCTGACGATCTCGTGCAATACGCCCGTGCGCGACGGCATGGTGGTGGACACACGCGGGCCCGAAGTCAGCAAGGCGCGTCAGGGCGTGCTCGAGCTCCTGCTGGTCAACCACCCGTTGGATTGCCCGATCTGCGACCAAGCCGGCGAATGCTACCTGCAGGATTACGCCTTCGAGTACGGCACGCGCACCGCCCGGACCCAGGAGCCCCGCCGCAAGCTTCTGAAGCGCGTCGACATCGGACCCCGCATCGTGCTCGATCAGGAACGCTGCATCCTGTGCCGCCGTTGCGTCCGCTTCTGCAGGGAGATCACCGAGACGCGGGAGCTCGGAGTATTCAATCTCGGCGATCGGTCGGTGATCGACGTCTTCCCCGACGAGCCACTCACCAACGACTACTCGATCTGCACCGCCGACATCTGCCCGGTCGGAGCGCTTCTCAGCAAGGACTTCCACCACAAGATGCGCGTCTGGTTTCTCGACGAGACGGACAGCATCTGCCCGAACTGCACGAACGGCTGCAACGTCAAGATAGGCGCCGCGCGTGGCGCGGTGTATCGGCTACTTCCGCGCCGCAATGATGCCGTGAACGAGACCTGGATGTGCGACGGCGGTCGGCTCGGATACCGCTACGTCAACGAGCAGCGCATTCGCACGCCCCGCGCGCGCCGCGATGGGCGCGGCAGCGAGGAGACGTCGTGGGACGACGCTCTGCAGCTTGCGGCCACCCGACTGTCGGCTCTCGTCCGTGACGGTGGCGTGGCAGCGTTGGCGGCGATCGTCTCGCCGCACCTCACGAACGAAGAGCTCTTCACGCTTCGGCAATTGATCTCCGGCGGACTCCGCATCGAGCAATGCGACGTCGCCGTCGTAGAAGGCCCGGCGGACGACTTCCTGATCAAGGCCGAGAAGGCCGCGAACGCCCGGGGCGTCCGCGATCTCGGGCTCGCCGCAGCGCCCGGGGCGGCGAACCTCGCGGCGATCCGCAGCGGAATCGAGACCGGCACCATTCGCGGTCTGTTCGTCACCGGCACCGACCTGTGGACGGTCTGGGGTGCCGAGGCCGCGGAGATCCTCGGTCGCCTCGAAACGCTCGTCGTCGTGAGCGCGAACCAGCATCCGATGCTCGAGCTCGCCCATGTGGTCCTGCCTGGCACCACCTTCGCCGAGAAGAACGGTACCTTCACCAATTTCGCCGGGCGCATACAGCGCATTCATCCGGCGCTCGATCCCGGAAGCCAGCCGAGCGACGGAGACATTTTCCTGCAACTCGGTCGACGTTTGGGCATGGAGGCCGCGCCAGGACGTTTCGATCCTCGCAGCATCTTCACCGCGATCGCGCAGCACGTACCGGCGTATGCCGACGTCAGCTGGGACGCGATCGGCAACCTCGGCACGCCTACGGTGGATGCCTGAGTGGCGGGATCCGTCGTCACGATCGAGCGCCCGCCGCGCCCGCGCGCGATGGATACACTCGGACCAACCGCCATTCTCCACGGCCTCGTCGTCACGGCCTCGCATTTCTTCCGCAACCTCATCGGATTCCTCCGCGGGAAGCCGACGATCTTCACGGTGCAGTATCCCGAGGAGCTCCAGAAAGTATCGTCGGCGTTCCGCGGCATGCCGGTACTCGTGCAGATGCCCGACGGCAAGGAACGGTGCGTCGCGTGCGGCCTCTGTGAATGGGCGTGCCCGGTCGACTGCATCACGATCTACCCCGCCGAGACCGAAGACGAGATCGAGCGCTACCCGGCGATCTTCGACATCGACATGTCGCGCTGCATGTTTTGCGGATTGTGCGAGGAAGCATGCCCGGAAGAGGCGATCGTCATGAGTCAGCGCGTTGCCATCGCGACCACTGATTGGCGCGGCAGCGTGTGGCACAAGGCGGATCTCTTGACGCCGGCCGCGGAGCTGCAGACGCGCCTAGGGCACATCCGCCGCGGATACGAACGCGTCGGAGCGAGGACGACACCTGCGGTTCGAGGCAAGGCGTGACCACCGCCGACGATCACCATCACCCGATCCTCGTGACGCTGCGCGAGCGGTTCGGCGACGACGTACTGAGCGTACACGCCTGGCGCGGAGACCCCACCGCGGAAATCGCCCCGGCGCGCCTCGTGGAAATCTGCCGATTCCTCCGCGACGACGCCGCGATGGCTTTCGATTTTCTCGTGGACGTCACCGCTGTCGACTATCTCGGGGCAACACCGCGTTTCGAGGTGGTCTATCATCTCAAGTCGCTCACGCGCGGACACCGCTTGCGACTGAAGGCACGCGTGTCGGAAGACGACCCGTGCATCGATAGTCTCGTCGGGGTGTGGCGCGGAGCCGATTGGCTCGAACGCGAGACCTGGGACCTCTACGGCATTCGCTTCGCGGGACACCCCGATCTGCGCCGGATCTATTTGTACGAGGAGTTCGAAGGACATCCGCTGCGCAAGGACTATCCGAAGGAGCGGCGGCAACCGCTCGTGAGCCGAGCGGATCTCGATACGCCCCAGGTACGGCGGCAGGAGGAGCGCGATCGTGCGCGATACGGACGCTGGCACTAGGGACCCCGCGCTTTCCGACGAACTGCACGGAGAGCCTCTGGAGATTCAGATGGGGCCGTCGCATCCCGCAACCCACGGGACGGTCCGCATCAACCTGAAGCTCGACGGCGAGCGGATTCTCGATGCCGACATTCAAGTCGGCTACTTGCACCGCGGTTACGAGAAAGAGTGCGAGAGCGGAGAATGGTCGCAGGCGATCCCGTACACGGATCGCCTGAACTACGCGAGCCCGATGATCAACAACGTCGGCTATTGCCTTGCGGCCGAGAAGCTCTTCGGAATCACCGTCCCGCCACGCTGCCAGTACCTTCGCACCATCGCCAGCGAAATCTCGCGGCTGAGCGACCACTTCACCTGTATCGGCGCGAGCGCGATGGAGCTCGCCGCGATGACGCCGTTCCTCTACGGTGTCCAGGCACGCGAGCACATGTGGGACCTGCACGAGGCACTCTGCGGCGCGCGCGTAACCACCAACTACGTGCGCATCGGCGGTCTCCAGAGCGACCTTCCGCCCGGCTTCGTCGACCTCTGCCGCGAGAAGCTCAAGGCCGCGCTCGCCATCTTCGCCGACGTCGACCGCCTGCTGACCGCCAATCCCATTTTTCGCGAGCGCATGGAAGGTACCGGTCGCCTCCCCGCCGCCGACCTGATCGCCTACGGCGTGACTGGGCCGCTCCTTCGGGCCGCCGGCGTCGGGTACGACGTGCGAAAGGCCGAACCGTACCTCGTCTACGATCAGCTCGACTTCGACGTCCCGGTCGGAAGCAACGGCGACAACTACGACCGCTACCTGGTTCGGGTCGAAGAGGTGAGGCAGAGCGCCCGCATCATCGAGCAGTGCCTCGACGACCTGCCCGACGGCCCGGTCGACGTGGACGATCCCCGCCTTCGCTGGCCCGCCAAGGGGAAGGTCTTCAATCGCATGGAGGAGCTGATCGATCAGTTCAAGCTCGTGACGGAAGGCATGCGTCCGCCAGCCGGCGAGGTATATCTGGCGGTCGAGGGCGCGAACGGCGAGCTCGGCTTCTATCTCGTGAGCAACGGCACCGGGAAACCCTGGAAGTGTCGCTGCCGCGCACCCAGCTTCAGCAATACTCACGCGATGCGCGACATGGTCCGTGGCGCCCTGCTCGCGGACATCGTTCCGACGTTCGACATGATCAACATGATCGGTGGTGAGTGCGATCGATGAGCGACACCCCCCTGACGTTGTCGGAGTCCCTCAAGCAGCTGATCCTCGCGGAGGTTCCGAAGTACCCCGAGCCAAGGTCGGCGCTGTTGATGGCGCTCCATTTCATCCAAGCCGAGATCGGACACGTGCCGATCAGCGTGCAGCGCGACGTCGCGACCCTGCTCGGGATTCGCCCGATCGAAGTCCGTGAGGTCGTGACGTTCTATCCGATGTATCACGAGCATCCGGTCGGGAAACGCAACATTCAAGTGTGCGTGAACATCGCCTGTGCCCTCGCCGGTGCCCGCAAAGTGGTGCGCGGCCTCGAGGAGCGCCTCGGTGTCCGCGTCGGCGAGCGCACGGCCGACGGCGCCTACTCGATCGAAGAGGTCCAGTGCCTCGGATCGTGCGGCACCGCGGTGTGCGTGCAAGTGAACAATCGACCGTTCATCGAGAACGTACGGCCGGATCGCATCGACGATCTGATGCGGACGGTCGGCTCATGACGCCCGAACGCTACCTGCTCCCGCCCGATGGCGCCGATTGGAGATCTCTCGAGGCATATCGGCAAGCGGGCGGGTACACAGCGGCGCGGCGCGCACTCCACGATCTGACGAGTGAGGCGGTCATCGAAGAGGTCAAGACCTCAGGTCTCCGCGGCCGCGGAGGCGCCGGATTCGGCACCGGTCAAAAGTGGAGCTTCATGCCGAAGCCCGGGGGCCCGAAGCCGACGTTCATCGCCTGCAACGGCGACGAGAGCGAGCCCGGAACGTTCAAGGATCGACAAATCCTCGAACGCAATCCGCATCTGCTCATCGAAGGCCTGATCATCACCGGCCACGCGATCGGCGCGCGCGCCGCATACGTGTACTTGCGCGGCGAATACGTGACCGGCTTCAACACCCTCGTAAGCGCGATCGCGGAAGCGCGTACCGCCGGGCTCCTCGGCTCGGGCCACTGTGAAAGCGCACGCGATTTCGACGTGTACGTCATGCGCGGCGCGGGCGCGTACATCTGCGGCGAAGAAACCGGCATGATCGAGTCGGCCGAGGGAAAGAAGGGCCAGCCGCGCAAGCGCCCACCGTTTCCTGCCGTCTACGGTCTCTGGGGATGTCCGACGACCGTCAACAACGTGGAAACGATTTCACACGTTCCCGCCATCATCGGACGGGGCGCCACGTGGTTCAAGACGATCGGGACCCCGACCAGCACCGGCAACACCCTGTACGGAATCAGCGGACACGTGAACCGTCCCGGCGTTTACGAGCTTCCGCTCGGTACACCGCTGCGGGAGATCATCGAGACACACGCGGGCGGCGTCCGGAACGGCAACCGCTTGAAAGCCATCATCCCCGGCGGCGTGTCGATGCCGGTCCTCTCGGCCGAGCAGGTGGACGTGCGCATGGACCACGACTCGCTGAAGCAAGCCGGCACGCTGCTCGGCACGGGCGGGATCGTCGTCATGGACGAGACCGCGTGCATGGTGCGCGCGGCGATCGTCATCGCGCGATTCTTCCGGCACGAGACCTGCGGACAATGCACGCAGTGCCGTGAGGGAACCGCGTGGCTCTACAAGCTCTTGCGCCGAGTCGAGAGCGGGCAGGGCAGTCTCGCCGATTTGGACACGATCGATCAGATCGGCGGATACATGGAGGGCCAGACGATCTGTGCGCTCTCCGACGCGGCGGCGTGGGCGGCGACGGGATTCCTGCGTCGGTTCCGGTCGGAATTCGAAGCGCACGTCCATGGCGGCGGATGCCCATTGCCAGAGAGTTTCGAGCCGTGAGCCCCGCGATCTCTCGGAATCAGGTCGTGCAGTGCTGGGGAACACCGAACGTGACGATCGGAAGCGTGAACGAGCCGCGTGAGATGGAAGAGCACGGGCACCGCTTCAATGAGAAGTGGGTATACCGCCTCGCGGCCGCGACGTCCGAGGAGTCCGCCGAGCGCTTCGTGTATTGGCATCGGTATGACTTCGTCGCGGCGTGTCTCGTGACCACGAGCGGCGTGGTCGAGCAGGCGGATCTGAGCGGTCTCGTGGGCTCCCGACGCGACCGCCGCTACCATCCCCCGGGGCGCTGAACGACACTCAGCCCTTCTTCCGCCGCCGACCTTTCGATCGGTGATAGCGGTCGAGACCCTCGTTCAACAGCGCGAGGATGACTTCTCGTTTTTTCGCTTTCAGGTCCTTCGCCAACCGATCGATTCGCGTCGTGAGCTCTTTCGGGACGTAGAGGGCCAGGAGCTTCGTCTCGCCCTCTTTCTCGCGCCCGTACAGATCCTGCAATCGCAAATTGGCGTTCATTCGACCTCCTGTCGCAAAGCATTCGCCCGTCCACGTATCGACATCGAACGCCCGTCTATCGTTTGAGTGTAGCGGCGGCCTGGTACGCAGACAAGGGTTCAGCTGTAGACGCGACCATGCGTCATTGCACATGCATTCTCGGTTGCACGATCGAGTCAGAACCACTTACGAAGCTGATGCTCGGCGCGTATTGCTACGGGCATGCGCAAGACCTGCGGCGCATGCTCGTCACGAGGGTGACGATCGACGTGTTCGCGCCGCTGCCTCCCCGTGCGATCCGAGGCGGACCGTCCGGGAAAGCAACGTTTCAAGGCCCCTGCGTCCGGAGCCCCGGGGGCATGAGCCTTGCTTGGAACCGTCGCATGGCTGTCACCGTTTCGTTCATCCTCCCCGTTCACAACGCCGCCGATACCATCGATGAAGCGATCGAACGGATCGTACACGCCGAGCTCGGACATCCCGACCTGAGCCGGGAAATCATCGTCGTGGACGATGCCTCGACCGACGGCACCACCGAGCAGCTGCGCCACTTGGCCAGTCGCGGGCTCGCCCGCGTCTGTTTTCACGCAGAAACACTAGGGCGGGGCGCCGCATTGTCGAGCGGGCTGGCAATGGTGACAGGCGACTTCGTGGTCGTCGCCGACGCCACCCTGGCGTATGATCCATCCGAAAGCGGCCGCCTGCTTGCCCCGATCGTCACCGGGACGGCCGACGTCGTCTACGGCTCACGATACGTCGGCACCTCCCGCCAGGTACCGAAGCTCTGGGATCGGCTCGCCGATCAACTCGTCACCGTCGTATCCAACGGCCTCACGAATGTTTCCCTGACCGACGTGACCACCTCCTACCAGGCATTTCGTGCCGACGTCGTGCGGGGGGCGATCTTGCGGGCCGATGGGTGCGGAATCGCCGGGGAGCTCGCCGCACTCTTCGCCATCCGACAATGCCGGATCTTCGAAGTGCCCGTGTCGTACCGTACCCATCGTCGGACCAGCACCGGCAGCCGCTGGTTCCAAGGGCTCTCGCACCTCACGATGATGGCACGGTGCCGCTTGCGGACGTGGCAGCTCGAGCCCGTCGCCCCCCATCGCCCACTGCACGCAGCACGACCGATGCCGGCGCGCGGCGCCCGCCTGACACGCCTCGTGCGACCGATCGACCTGATGCCGATGACGTCCGTCGCCGCGCGCCCCATGCTCCGCGCCAACTGAGCCGCTCCAGCCTCGCGGCTCGGACTCACGGCTCCAGACGCAATGTGCCCTGAGCGAGATCGACGGAGAACCGAAACTGCGTCAGGAAGTTCAGGCCGATGATGCCGATCAACGGCGGCTCGACGGCATCCATGACCACGGCATCGACGTCGCCGAGCCGGGCGTCGCTGAGCGCGACCGCGTCGAGTCGAACGAACTGGGCATCGATCTGACCATTCGCCGTCGCAACGGGGATGTGACGGCGAGCACGACGAGACAATCCGAGTCTCCGCGCCGTCCGCCGAGTCAGCACGCAGTACGATGCGCCGGTATCGACGAGCATCGGCCCGCGTACGGAGCCGTTGAGCGTTCCGTCGACGATGAGATGCTTTTGGTCTCCGCCGAGGGGAATCTCGTGGGCGGAAACCCGCGCTTCGCTCGCAGCCAGCGGCGCCTCTTCGTGAGCGACGGTGGAAACGCTCAGTCGCTCGAGTCGTACGGCCTCGACGTCATTGCCGTGCTCGGGCACCGCGACACCCGCTCCGAGCAGCAGCGCCGCAACGCCCGACGCGACGCTGCGAATGCGCCACCGCATGCGATCACGCGCCGGCGGCTTGGCTCAAGCGGTGTTGCTCGAGAAGGATCTTGACCTTGCGCACGAGATCGGCGCCGCTGAACGGCTTGGTGATGTAGTAGTCTGCTCCGAGGGCCAGCCCTTTCTCGATGTCGTCCTGCGTGGACTTCGCAGTCAAGAAGATCACGGGCACGTGCGCGGTACGCTCCTGGCTCTTCAACACTTTGAAAACCTCGTACCCGTCGACCTCCGGCATCATGATGTCGAGAATCACGAGATCGAAGTCCGCGTGGCTCAAGACCTGGATCGCCTCGCGTCCACCGAGACACTTCGTAGGTCGCATGCCCTCGATGCGGAGCCGCGTCTCCACGAGCTCGGCGATCATCGGATGATCTTCCACGATGAGCACCCGTGCTCCGGCATCGCTCGATCCAGCCTGTCGGTGCAATTCCATCAGTCCCTCACTGCATTCTAGCTCTGCGCCGCGAGCCCGAGAAGATTCGTTTTCGCACGACGTTCGCACGACAGCTGTCATGCGGTGTGCGATCGTGCAGCTTCGAGTGCGACCTCACGTGATCCCGTACTTGTCGAGCTTGCGATACAGCGTTCGGCGGCTGAGCCCGAGCAACCGCGCCGCTTCCATTCGCTTTCCGCCTGCCGCTTCGAGCGCCTTGCGGATCTGGTCGCGCTCCGCAGCCTCGATGCTCAGATCGAATTCGGGCGCGCCCGCCGCTTCGGATGCGACGGACACGGGCGAAGACGACGTCGGCGCAATCGCGCTCGTCGCCCCGAGAAAGGACGCCGGAAGGTGCTGGGGCAAGATGCTCGTTCCGCGCGCGACGATCAGCGCCCGTTCCATGACGTTCAACAGTTGGCGGATGTTGCCGGGCCACGCGTGCACGCGAAACATGCTCAACGCCTGATCGGAGATCTCGACGACCTCGTCTTTGCCGAGACGACGCGCCAAGCGCTGAAGAAAGTGCCCGCACAGGAGATCGACGTCCTCGATACGTGCCCGCAACGGCGGTAAGGTGATCGAGCCGACGTTCAGGCGATAGTAGAGGTCTTCACGAAACTCGCCGCGGTCCACCATCGTCGAAAGGTCCCGATTGGTGGCGGCGATGATGCGTATGTCGACGCGGAGCGGCTCGGGGGAACCGACGCGCTTGATCTCGCGGTTCTCGATCACACGCAAGAGCTTGGCCTGCACCGCCATGGGAAGCTCGCCGATCTCGTCGAGAAAGATACTGCCGCCGTGCGCGGCCTCGAAGAGGCCTTTCCGATCGCGATCCGCCCCGGTAAACGCGCCGCGCACGTGGCCGAACAGCTCGCTCTCGAGCAGGGTCGGCGCGAGCGTCGTGCAGTTGCAGAGGATGAATGGCTTGTCTTTGAGCGGGCTGAGCTCGTGCAGCGCGCGCGCCACCAGCTCCTTCCCGGTACCGCTCTCGCCCGTGATGAGCGCCGTCGTGGGATAGCGCGCGAGTCGCTCGATGAAGCTGAAGATCTCGAGCATCTCCTGGCTCCGCGCCACCATCCCATGGAACTCGACGCGACCTTGCAGCTGCTGTTGCAGGATCTTGTTCTCCCGTGCGAGTCGGCGCCGCTCGAAGACGACCTCGAGGATGCGCTCGAGCCTCCGGAAATCGATGGGCTTCTCGATGTAGTCGGTCGCGCCCGCCTGGATCGCCTCGACGGCATCCTTCACGGACGAATACGCCGTCATCAAGACGAGTTGCACGTCGGGGTCGTGCTCCTTGATGTGATGCAGCAGCTCGATGCCGCTCATTCCGGGCATGCGGACGTCGGACAAGATGAGATCGACCGGAACCTGACTCATCAGATCGAGCGCGGCGGACGCACGATCCGCCGTGGTGACGGAAAAATCGCGCTCCGTCAGAAAGAGCTGGAGGATCCGGCGAATGTCGGGATCGTCCTCGACGACCAACACGCGGTATTGGTCACGCAGTGCCATCGATCCTCCGAGCATGTGGGCAGCCGACTCGCATGGTGCGCTCCGGGAAGTTCGCAAGACGCATGCCAGGCGGTGAGCCACGATGGCACAGTCCGTCCTGTGCCCAGGACATCGGCAGTATCGAGAGTTTTGGCAACGGCCGTGATCGAGCGCCCTCCCTGAGAAGCGTCAATGCAGTGACGAAGGTCGACGTTCTCGACGGTGCGAAAGTCACCGGCGCAGGTTGCTGCACGAACGGCCGGGGGCACGCTCCTTGCTGATTCGCATCGCGCTCCCGCTGGTGCAGAGGCAGTCATGCCCCCATTGCTCGCCCCCCTCCAATCCTTCCGTCGCTGGTCCATCGGCATCGCGACGATCAGCGCTTGCGTGGCGTGCGCGAGCCTGTCGGTCGCGCCATCGCGCACCGCCAGCGCCGCGGCGATCGTCGCCGGCATGACATGTGGCGTAGCAAGCGCGACGGCATGCTCGCGCACACGCCGCCGAGGGGCCACGCGGAGCATCCCGCTGGCTCGGAATCTCGTGGACGAGGCCGGGCCGCTCATCGACGTACTCGACCGGTGTGAGGAGGCGCTGGTTTTCACCGATACGTCGCTACGCATCTGGTATGCGAACGATGCCTTCGTGGCGCTCGCCGGACGCAGCATCGGTGCTGCCGCCGGCACCACGATCGTCGATGCGCTCGCGCACCGGATCGCCGACGACGCATCGTTCGCCAGCACCGCCGCCGAGCTCGCCACGCACGGGGATCGCGAGGCGCACGGCGAGATCACCCGCGTCGCGCCACCCGCCCGCGATTTCGAATGGCGAAGCGTCCCGCTGCGAGACGCGTCGGGTACGATTTGCGGCCGCGGATTTCTCTTCCATGATCGGAGCCAAGCGCGCGAGCTGGCCGGGCTCAAGAGCGATTTCCTGAGTACGGTCACTCACGAGCTCCGCACCCCGCTCACCTCGGTGAAAGGGTCACTCCAGCTCGTCCTCGGCAAGTCGACCGCACTCTCCCCGATCGACTCGGAGCTTCTGCACATCAGTCTGAAGAACGCGGATCGACTGATTCGTTTGATCAACGACCTCCTCGACATCTCACGCCTCGAGCTCGGGAAGATCGAGCTCACCTTCGCCAAGGTGTCGACGGGATCGCTGGTCGAGGAGGCGGTGTCGGGCCTCCGGGCATACGCTTCCGGACGTGAGATCACGGTCGGGTGCGCGATCGTGCCCGACGTCCCGGCGGTCGCCGGCGATCGCGACCGACTGATCCAAGTGCTGACGAACCTGATCTCGAACGCCGTCAAGTTCTCGCCCACGGGCGGCCACGTCGACGTGTCGGCGATCTGCCACGATGACGAGGTGCACATCTCGGTACGCGATTCGGGAATCGGCATTCCCGCCGCCGATCAGGCGCGGCTCTTCCAACGCTTCCAGCGTCTCCATCCGGGCCATTCCGGGGAACCGGGAAGCGGGCTCGGGCTCGCGATCTCGAAAGCCATCGTCGAGCGTCATGGCGGACGGATTCTGCTCAGCAGTCGTGAGCACGAGGGGTCCACCTTCACCCTGGTGCTGCCGGCCATGCGCGAAATCAAGACACCGTTGCGAACGCAGGATGGTGATGCGAGCCGTCCGGCGATCCTGGTCGTGGACGACGATCGTAGCCTGGGCGCGGTCCTTCGGGACGCGTGGAAAGATCGCTACGACGTGACGTGGATCGAGCGCGGTATCGAGGCGCTCGACACCGCACGACACGTACGACCGGACCTCGTGCTCCTGGACGTCGTCCTTCCGGATCTCAGCGGGTACGACGTCCTTCGGATCCTGCGAACGACGACGGCCACGGCCGCGATCCCGGTGATCATGCTGACGGTGCAACCGGAGCACGCACTTTCGGCGAATCTCGGCGCGGTCGACGTCGTCGCCAAACCGTTCGACGTCGAGCAGCTGACGCGCACGGTCGATCAGGTCCTGGCCGATCGCCCGGGGCCGGCGGCGACGCGGATCGCCATCGGCGGCTGACAGCACGCACCGGCGCGCTCCCGCACGGAGCGACGCCGACGGGTTCGCGTACTACTCGCGCCCCTTGCTCCCCAACGCGGCACCTCGCTTACGGGCCAAACCTTGGATGGCGCGCCAGGCGAGCTTGCTCGGATTCGCGTGCCCATTCTCCCATCGATTGACGGTCGACACCGTGACTGCGATCGCATGAGCGAACTCTTCTTGCGTCATGCCGAGGCGCGAGCGCAGCTCGCGAATCGATTGCGATCCTTGGGCACCACCCTCGGGAAGCACGTCCAACGTCTCCTCTGAGTTTCGCTCCATTTGGGTGCTACCTCCTACGCATGACGCTTGGAATACGTCCGGGTGAGGCCCACGGCGTTCGACATGGCGATCAGCAACCCGCGTGCCATGGACGACACTCCGGCAGGTGGGCAATCTATGCCCAGCTGCACCATGCAAAGCGACAGTCTCGTGCCGCACGGCGGCGCTGGCGTGACGGCGACGCCCCTCCGTTGCCTTGCGACACCACCATTCGCTATGGGGAGGCATGCGGGTTCGCACGGCACGACCGAGGAGGAAATCGATGATGAACGTCCGGGGATTCAAGGTTCTGGTGGCAGCGTGTGTCTTGCTGAGTGGCGCGTTCGTCGCCGCCCCCGGCTTCTGCGCATCGACGCCCGAAGAAACCGTCAAGGCGTACCTGGCCGCGATGAAGGACCAGAAGTTCGACGAGGCCTACAAGCAGATCTCGAAGGGCATGGCCGCGAACAAGGACTCCGAGGCGTGGGCGAAGGAGCAGAAGTACATCTTCCAGACCGGCGAGGTGAAGATCTTCAAGTACGAGGTCTTTCCCGGCAAGATCGAAGGCGATACCGCGAAGGTTCCGAACATCCTCAGCTCCCAAGACAAGTTCCTGAACCAGCTCGGCGCGGACGAGTACGAGCTCTACACGCTGGTCAAAGAGAACGGCGACTGGAAGATCGATCAGCAGGAGATCGTCGAGAAATCCGACCAGCCGAAATGGTTCACGAAGAAAGCGAGCTGACACTACAGTCGCCGTCTCGGTTGACTCGCGATTTGATCTGAGGCAGTAGACCGCGATCCCGGCGCCGTCGCGAGTAAGCTCGCGGCGAGCCTGCGGTTTTTCTCTCTAGGAGGGGTGCAATGCAGACAACCCGGCGCGTCCTGGCGACGCTCAGCATCGTTGGGGCCGTTGTGATTGGCGGCTGTCACCGCGAGGTCGAGGTACCGCCTCTCCCGGAACAGAAGATCTCGCTCCTCGGCGACCGCTTCTTCGACGTGAAGGCTCTGTCGCCCGAGCGAGTGCTCGTCGCGGGCTATCGTGGCAAGATCCTCGAGACGACCGATGCCGGTCGCTCATGGAACATCATTCCGACACCGACCGACCGTGCGCTCTACAGCATCCGCTTCGCCGACGCTCAAAACGGATGGATCTGCGGTCAGGCGGGCGTGATCTTGAACACGAAGGACGGTGGCAAGACCTGGACCGAACAGAAGAGCAATACGGACCAATATCTCTTCGCAATCTACACGCTGAGCCCGACTCACGTCTTCGCGGTCGGCGACAAGTCGATCCTCCTCGAAACCACCGATGGCGGCGCCAACTGGAAAGTCCGGAAGGTTGCGCAGGACAAGGAGGGCATCTCCGAGGACATCGCGCTCGCAGTTCAGGATCCCATCTTCTACGACATCGAATTCGCGGACGAGCAACATGGCTGGATCGTGGGGGAGTTCGGCACGATTCACGCCACGAGTGACGGCGGACAGACCTGGAGGCCTCAGCAAGAGAGCCTGCTCGGCGAAGGTATCGTCGACATCCTGGATCTGCCGACCTTCTTCGGCGTGCATTTCGTGAACGCGCAGGAAGGCATCGCGGCCGGTCTCGAGGGCAAGATCGCGCGCACGAAGGACGGCGGCGCGCACTGGGCGTTCGACACGATCGACGAGAAGGTCGCGGTCGAGGATCCCCTCTATGCGCCGTTCCTCTTCCCGGACGGCAAGGCCTGGGTCATCGGTGCCGGCGGCGAGGTGCTCACACGCGAACCCGACGAGACTGTGTGGAAGCGGGCCAAGCTCGGCATGCGACTCTTCACGTGGCTTCGTGGCATCGATTTCTTCGACCACAACAACGGATGGATCGTCGGCGGCTTCGGCACGATCTTGAAGACGAAGGACGGCGGCAAGACCTGGACGCCGAGCATCGCGTAGGAACGCCGTCTAGCTCAGCATCCGCCGGTCCGAGCCACGATCGTTCAACGTGGCTCGATTGAAGCTCCCCTGGCGTTTGCCTACGATGTCGGGGATGCCGACGGTAGGAGTCGGGCTGCTTCTTCGTTCGGGCGCCGTGGCGCTCGCCGTCGTCACAGCGGGATGTGCGGCGCGCGTCCCACGGAGCCGTCCCCCATCGATCACCGACTTCTTCCCTCTGACACCGAGCTCGCACTGGGAGTACGTGGTCAACCGTCACACGGCCGCGACTCCGCTGCGCCTCGATGCGACCGTCCGCACGAATGAGTTCATGGGTCCGAACGGCCACGCGTGCCGTGTCGTCGACGAGGGATATGGCGATCGGCCTGCGGAGGAACCGACACCGATCGTGTACTGCACGGAAGGCGGGTTCCTGCACCGTGTGATGTCGCTCGAATACCGGGGCGAAGCACTCGAAGACAACGGGCTGCGGTCGGGCGAGCTCAAGTTTCTTCCCGTGAACCTCGGGGCGACGACGACCTGGGAGGGACGCACCAACGCGTACCAGCTCGCCGACGGCTCGGGATTCGAGGTCCGGCAGCTGCACCAGGTGTACCTCCAAAACGAGCCGATCGACGTACCGGCGGGCCGATTCGCGCACTGCGCGCGCGTCGAGACCACCGCCATCCACTCCGCAACGTCCCCGGACGGCAACCCCGTCGGACCCCGTATCGTGTATTACTACTCGGACTGGTATGCGCCCGGCGTGGGTCTGGTTCGCACGGAGCAACGCAGCGCAACGGGCGAGGTTCTCGCGACGGTCGAGCTCGTCACGTACCACGTCGCCGAGGAAGCGCATCACCCGTGATCGAGGTTCAAGGTCTCGTCAAAGATTTCGGGAGGACGCGCGCGGTCGACGGCGTCAGCTTCTCGGTCCGCCCCGGAGAGATCATGGGCCTGCTCGGCCCGAACGGCTCCGGCAAGACGACCATCATGCGCGTGCTCACGGGCTTTTTCCCGCCGAGCGAAGGACGGGTGACGATCGACGGGCTCGACGTCGAGGAGCACTCGCTCGCGGTTCGTGAGCGCATCGGGTACCTGCCCGAAAACGTCGTGCTCTATCCCGACTTGTCGGTCCATCGCTTCCTCGCATTTTGTGCCGAAGTGAAGGGGGTCCCGGGCGCGCTCCGCCGCAGCCGCATCGACGACGTGATGAGCGCGTGCGGCCTCACCGAGGTGGCTGGCAAGTCGATCGGCAAGCTCTCCAAAGGATACCGACAGCGGGTCGGCATCGCCCAAGCGGTCATGCATCGGCCACTGGTGCTCGTGCTCGACGAGCCGACGGTCGGGCTCGACCCGCGCCAGATCGTCGACATCCGGAGGCTCATCAAGTCGCTCGGCGGCTCCACGACGATCCTGCTCAGCACCCACATCCTCCCCGAGGTCAGCATGACCTGCGAGCGGGTCATCATCATCGACTATGGACGCATCATCGCCGAGGATACCGCCGACGGCCTGACCCGGCGCCTCCAGGGCTCGCACGAAACGCGCGCACGCGTGGCGGGACCCCGCGCCGACGTCCTGCGCGTACTCGGGTCGCTGGCGGACGTCGAAGACGTCCGCGAAGAGCCTGCGACTGACGGCGTCGTGACCGTGGTCGTGCGATCGGCACGCGGCGACGAGACCCGCCGCGCCCTCGCCGCGGCGGTCGTCGCGAAGGGTTGGGGGCTTCTCGAAGTCCGACCGTTGCCGATGAGCCTCGAAGACCTGTTCGTCCGCTTGGTACGAAGCGAACGGGACGCCGCAGCGTGAGGACGCTCGCGCTCATCCGCAAGGAGCTGGCTTCCTACTTCGCCGGCCCGCTGGTCTACGTCGTGGTCGGGGCCTTCCTCCTCGCCACGGGCTATCGCTTCTACACGACGCTCAACAGCTACGTGACGTTCGGCTTCGGGATGAACATCCTGGAGAACTTCTGGCAGGACTTCTTCGTCAACCACATCGGCTTTTATCTCTTGATCGTCGTACCGCTGTTCACCATGCGCTTGATCGCCGAGGAGCGCCGCCTCGGCACGATCGAGCTGCTCTACACCTACCCCCTGCGCGACGCCGAGATCATGCTGGCCAAGTTCACCGCGTGCTTGCTCGTATTCCTCCTGTTCCTCGCGGGAACCCTGCTGTATCCGGCGATCGTCTACGCCATCCAACCGTTCGACCCGAGCCCATTCGTTGCTCGGTACCTCGGCACGACCCTGTTCCTCGCCGGGTGCATAGCATGCGGGCTCTTCGTGTCTTCGCTGACCGACAGCCAGGTGGTCGCGTCGTCGTGTACCTTCGTGCTGCTGTTGCTCTTCTGGATCCTCACCTGGAACGAGGCCGCGGTCAGCTCGACGTTCCTCACCGCCCTCAGCCAACTGTCGACGTTCGACCACTTCTTCAGTTTCGCGCGCGGCGTGATCGACCTGAAGGATGTCACGTACTTTCTGCTCTTCATCGGCCTCTTTCTCTTCCTGACGTTGCGCTCGATGGAAGCGCGACGGTGGCGGGGCCGGCGATGACGGCCCGCGGACGCTGGCTGCCGCTCGTCGTCGGCACCCTCGGGCTGATCGGCTGCGGCGCGCTGCTCTTGGTGGTGACCTATCGCCACAACTTGCGGCTCGATCTTTCGCCGCAACGCAACTACACGCTCTCGAGCCACGCCAAGAAGATCCTCGCCGACCTGCCGCGCGACGTGCGGCTCATGGTGTTCGTGCGCAGCGAAGACCCGCGGACGCCGCAGTTGAAGGACCTGCTCTGGCGCGTCACCCGGGAGACCCACCGAGTCACGTACGACTTCATCGACCTGAATCGCTCGCCCGCGCTGGCGCGGCAGTACGGCATCGATCGTTACGGTGCGATCGTGGTCGAGAGCGGGGCGCGGCGGCGCGATGTCTCGAATCCGACCGAGGCGCTGTTGATGGGGGCACTGCTCGCGGTCACCCGCGATCGGGAGCGCATGGTGTACTTCGTGAGCGGGCACGGTGAGCGCTCCCCCGACGACACTGACCGCAAATCGGGGCTTTCGACCGCAAAGAACACGCTCGAAGACGATCAATTCGTCGTCCGAGCGCTACCGTTGATGCAGACGGAATCGGTCCCGATCGACGCCACGGTCCTCGTGATCGCGGGGCCCCGCAAAAACTACCTCCCGGGAGAGCTGACGCAGATCGAGGGCTACCTCCACCGTGGCGGGAACCTCCTGATGCTGCTGGATCCGGAGACGCCGCCGTCCATCGCAGCCTTCGCGGCGGGTCTCGGTATCTCCACTCCCGCCGACCGTGTCGTCGTCGACCCCGAACGTCGCCTCGCGGGCGGGGAGGGCGTCACGATCATGGTGTCGGACATGCTGTCGTCCTTCCTCGTGAGCGGCACGCTCGAGGCGCCGCCGGTCTTCTCCTACGCACGGCCGCTTCAGGTCGTCGACCCGAGCGCCGACTCCACGATAGCGTTCCTGAAAACCAGTGCCGCCAGCTATGCCGTACCGCCGTCCGACGTGCGCACCGACGCCGGAGAGCATCACGCCGGTGCCCTGCTCGTCGGCGCGGCGGTCGTGCCCGTCTCCGACCGCAACGGCCGTGTCATCGTGCTCGGCGACAGCGACTTCGCCACCAACGGGATCATCGACTATCTCGGCAACAAGGATTTGCTCGTGAACAGCATCAACTGGCTCGCCCGCGACGAATCGCTCTTGTCCGCGCGTGCCCAGTCGAAGGAGGTCGGCCGCGAACAGTTCTTCGTGACCGAAACGCAAGGGGCGTGGTCGTTTTGGCTCGCCACCGTCCTGCAGCCGGCCGTCTTCTTCGCCGCGGGCCTCGTTGTCTTCCTGCGCAGGCGCCGCGCATGAGCTGGCGACGCGTCGCCGTGATCTACACGTTGCTCGCGCTGCTCGGCGGTTACGTTTTCGTTCTCGATCGGCCGGCGCCCGGTGCGCCCCAGGCCGGAGGACCGCTCGTGGGACCGTCGCTCCTCGAGGTCGACCCCGCCGCGGTCACGGAGATCGCGTTCCACAAAGAGGGACGAACGGTGCGGGTCGTGCGGCAGAGCGGACGTTGGCACGCCCTCGAGCCCGAGGGGATCCTGATCCCGTCCGATCTGATCGACGCGACGGTCGCGACGCTGACCAACGGGCAGAGCGCCGAGCACCTCGCCGAACACGCCGAGCACGATCTCGCGGCCTACGGCCTCGACGCGCCCTCGGCGACGCTCGACGTCGTCCTCGGGCCGGCTGCGACCTCACCTGTGAGGATATCCGTGGGCGCGCGCAACCCGACGCGCACCGCCGTGTATGCGCGGCGGAACGATCGGCCGACGCTCTATCTCGTCGGCATGAATCTCAGCTACTACATCGATTTGATCTTCGAATCGCCGAAGACCTGATCCACGACGACCACGTCGACTCGCTCGAAGGCGAACGCGTGGAGGGTGCGTCCTCCGAGCCGGTACTTCCGTGCGAACGACGTCGTCAGGCCCGGGTGCGGCTCGCCGGTCGCCACCTCACGGAAGCGGTTCGTCGCACGCACGTGACTGCACGCGACGTTCGCATACGAAGCGACGTCGGTCGCGAAGTACAACCGCCCCCCGGGCACCAGGGTGCGGGCCAAGCCGGCCACGAAGGCGGGCGTGAAGATGCGGCGAGGGGCGTGGCCGCGTTTCGGCCAAGGATCGGGAAAATAGACGTGATACGCCGTGACGGACGCGGGCGGAACCAACGTCGTCACGAGGCAGGTGGCGTCGGCTTGCACGGTACGGACGTTCGGCAGGCTGCGTCTGGCAAGTCGCTCCCCCAAGCGCCGGGCCTTCGCGGGCGAGCGCTCGATGCCGAAGTAGTTGTGCTCGGGATGGCGCGTCGCCGAAGCGGTGAGAAACGCCCCGTCGCCGCATCCAATTTCGATCTCCACGGGAACGTCGTTGCCGAAGAGCTGGCGCCACATCTGGTCGTTCATCCGCGCGGCAGCCCGAGCGCTCGTTCGGCGATGATGTTGCGCTGAACCTCCGACGTACCGCCACCGATCGTGAACGCACGCGCGGCCAGGATCCGCCGCAGCCACTTGGCCGATTCGTCCGTCGTCCCGACGGCACGCTCGACGAGGCCTTCCGGACCGAGAATGTCGAGTGCAAGCCGCATGATGCGCAGGTTCAGCTCCGTCCCGAAGAGCTTCGCGACCGATGCCTCGGGCCCCGGCTCATCGCGGACGCGCTTGGTCACGTGCCGATATTGCGTGTAGCGCAGCGCCTGCGCTTCGATCGCGAGCTGCGCGAGACGCTGCCGAATCGCACCGTGCTCGATGGCGAGCCGACCTTCGATGGTCCGCGTCGCGGCGAGACTCACGAGCTCTCGAATCAGGCGATCGAATTGGTAGACGTTGCCGAGACCGACCCGCTCGAAGGCGAGCGTGGTCATGGCGACCTGCCAACCCTGGTGGAGCCTCCCCACCAGGTTTGCCTTTGGAACTCGCACCTCGTCGAAGAAAACTTTGTTGAACTCGGCATCGCCCGTGATCTGAACGAGCGGACGGACGGTGATCCCTGGGCTCCGCATCTCGACGAGAAGATACGAAATGCCCAGGTGCTTGCGCGCCTCGGGATCGGTCCGGCAGAGCAAGATGCACCAGTGCGCCCGGTGCGCGAGGTTGGTCCAGACCTTCTGCCCGCTCACGACCAGATCGTCACCGTCCTCGACGGCACGCGTCTGCAACGCGGCCAGGTCGCTGCCGGCATTCGGCTCGGAATACCCTTGGCACCAGATCTCCTCGGCCGTGAGCATCGTTGGAATGAAGCGGCGCCGCTGCTCATCCGTTCCCCACTGCATGAGCGTCGGACCGACCATCATGATCGCAATGGGGTTGATCGGCGGCGGAGCGCCAGCGAGGCCCATCTCCTCCGCGTACACTACCTGCTCCAAGAGCGATGCACCGCGCCCCCCGTACTCGCGCGGCCAATGGATGCCGACCCATCCGCCGGCGTGCATCGCACGATGCCAGCGCAGCATCCTCTCGAACCGCGCATCGGGATCGAGCTCTTCGCTGAGCTCACCCGGACCGAAATGCCGGGATAAGTGCTCCGCAAGCCACGATCGTAGCTCGAGCCGGAATCGCTCCTCGGGCTCGCTGTAGCTGAAATCCACCGAACCTGCGGCTAGTCGGCCTTGACGCGCGACAAGTAGCTTCCGGACTCCGTGTCGACCTTGATGACGTCGTCGACGTCGACGAAGTTCGGCACCGGAACGACGAGCCCGGTCTCGGTCGTCGCGGGCTTCAGTACGTTGGTGACGGTCGCCGTCTTGAGGCCGGGAGCCGTGTCGGTGACGCGGAGATCGACCGTCTTCGGCAATGTCACCCCGATAGGCTTGCCTTCGTAGAAATCCACCGTGACCCGCATGTTGGGCAGGAGATACTGGACGGCATCACCGAGCCATTCGGCGTCGAGCGCGATCTGTTCGAAGCTCTCGGTGTTCATGAAGTGATGCCCTTCGCCGTCCCCGTACAGATACTCCATCTCTTGCTGGTCGAGCGTGACGCGATCCACTTTGTCTTCCGAACGAAAACGATTCTCGGTCTGCGTGCCGGAACGCACACTCCGCATCTTGGTTTGCACCATCCCACGCCAGTTGCCGGGCGTGATGTGCGTCACAGCCATGATGCGATACAGATCGTTTTGATAGTTGATCAACATCCCGACGCGCAGCTGGGTCGCAGGAATCAGCATTGAACCTCCCGAGGAAATCAGCGGGGCGAGGTACCACCCCCGCTCTCGGAACGCAACGCAAGCTTCGACGTGGAAACTCGTGCGCGCACCGTGCGCGTTCCGCACCATAACTTCGCGTCGTTGCTCGGACTTCACCTTGACACGCCCGTGAGCCCATCGATAATGAATCGAACCGCCTCGTGACGGGCCCTCACCCCCACAGCGACGGCGCACCGGGGCGTACCCACCGTCGCCCGTCCGTAGCGGCCCAGGAGATCGAACGTCATGCCCTTTCCGAGTGATCGCCAACTGCGAGACGGCTTGGCCGGCCATCACGGCCGGGTGGAAGGCTTCATCGGCGGAACCATCACACCGGATGAATTCCGACCGATGCGCCTCAGCTACGGCCTCTACTACCAGCTCGACCACACGAGCTACATGCAACGCATCAAGATTCCCGGTGGGCTCCTCACGGTTTCCCAGATGCAATGCCTGAACGACATCGCCGACGACTACGGCCGGGGGGTGGCGCACCTCACGACACGCCAGGACATTCAGATCCACTGGGTGCCGCTCGGTGACGTCGGCACGATGTATCAGCGGCTCCACGAGGTCGACATCACGACGCGAGGCGCATGCTCGGACAGCGTCCGTAACGTGACGGCATGCCCACACACCGGCTTGCTCGTCGCCGAGCCCTTTGACGTCGCGCCGTACGCGCAGCTCATCAACGACTACTTTCTCTTCAACCCGTTGAATCTGACCTTGCCGCGCAAGTTCAAGATCTCCGTCACCAATTGCGAACGTGATTGCGCCCAAGGTCCGATCAACGACATCGGGCTCTACGCGCACGTACGGGACCAGAATGGCGTCGCGACGGCGGGTTTCGCGTTCGCGGTCGCCGGCGGTCTGGGATCGCAGCCCTACCTGGCGACGCCCCTGCGCGATTTCGTCCCGGCCGACGACGTGCTGATCGTCGCCGAGGCGATTCTCCGCATCCAGCATCGTCTCGGCGAGCGCAAGAATCGAAGCCGGGCGCGCATGAAGTACCTCATGAAGAAGCTCGGGGCGGACGGTTTCGCGAAGGCGCTCGACGAAGAAGTCGTCCGCGTGGAGACCGCACGCGGCGATGCGCTCCGGCGCGAGACCCGTGAGTACGTCGCGGCCTACGAGCTTCCGAGACCACGCGCGAGCGGCGCACCGATCGCCTCCGGAGACTCCGCCTACACCCAATGGGTCGCCACCAACGTCATGCCGCAACGCGACGACGGCTACTTCCTCGCGACGGTCACCGTCCCCGTCGGTGACTACACGACCACGCAGGGCCGAGCCATCGGCGCCCTCGCGGACGAGCACGGCAACGGAACGCTTCGATTGTCGAATGAGCAAAACTTCCTGCTGCCGTTCGTGAGCGGGGCGGCGCTCCCCGAGGTGTATCGTCGCCTCGTCGAGATCGATCTCGCGGAGCCGGGCGCAAACCACATCACCGACGTAGTCTCCTGCCCGGGCGCCGACTACTGCAGCCTCGCCGTCACGCGTTCCATGGGCATGGCCGACCGCATACGAGATCACCTCGCAGAATCCGGCGTGTCGGCGCGCGCCATCGGCGAGCTACACATCAAGATCAGTGGGTGTCCGAATTCGTGCGGCCAGCACCACGTCGGCGACATCGGGCTCACCGGTATGATGATCAAGGGCAAGGACGGAACCGAGCGACCTCATTATTCGATCCTCTTGGGTGGGCACGTGGGGGAGCACGACTACGCCGTCGGTAAGCGTCTCAGTGGGCGCTTCCCCGAAGCCGCCGCCCCACATGCCATCACAGCCATTGCCGAATGCTACCGCTCGGAGCGCAGGTCGGGTGAGCCATTCCATCTGTTCGTGAAGCGGTTCGGCATGGATCAACTGAGCAAGATCGCGGTGGCCGCCGCACCCGACGAGGTTCGTTGACCGATCTCGATGACCGGCGACGAACCATCGACGAAGAGCCGCTACTACCGAGGAACCATCCTCGAGGTGCATCCGGGAAGTCGGACGGGTTGGCTCCGAACCGAGAGGGGTCGCGACGTACCCTTCGCGGCGGCGACGCTCGTGCTGCTCGGCCCGCACCGCGGATTCGCCGAGCTGCGGCCTGGCCAGCGCGTCGGTTTCGACCTGGGTCGCACCTCCCGTGGGCTATGCGTGAGCACCATCCGGGTATACGAAGCGCCGTAGCCGGCGGCCTGTTTCCGTCTGGCGAACATTCTTGCGGGAAGGAACGAGACGCCACCGGATGTCCGCCTGGATCGTTTTCTCCACCATCTCGATGCTCGCAGGACTCGCGGCACCTGCTCATGCCTATCAAGCCGCGGTGGTCGAAAACGGAGGTGCGATTCGCGGCGCCGTGCGATACGTCGGTGACGTTCCCACACCCTCCACGCTCGCGATCACCAAAGATCCCGACGTCTGTGGCCACGAGAAAATCGCCGGCGACCTGTTGATATCGCCACGTCGCGGCATCCAAAACGTGGTCGTGCGCCTCGCCGACATCCAGGCCGGAAAGCCGCTGCCACAGCCGCGCACGGTAACGGTCCGGCAGAAAGGTTGCGAGTACTCCCCGCGCGTCGCGATGTTTCCAGCCGGCTCACGCATACGCATCGAGAACGAGGATGGAATCCTGCACAACACCAATACGCGATCCGAGGTGAACCCCGCGTTCACCATCGCGCAGCCGGGATTTCGACGTGTGTTCGAAAAGAAGATCGAGCGACCCGAGATGCCCATCCGCATCCGTTGCGACGTGCACTCGTGGATGGCCGCATGGTGGGTCTCCCAAGAGCATCCCTACTACGCCCTCACCGATGACGACGGAGCGTTCTCGCTCGACGACGTTCCCCCCGGCACCTACACCCTCGAGGCGTGGCACGAGACGCTCGGGACCGTGACCCGCAGAGTCACGGTCGCCCCGCGCAGCGCACTCGATGTAACCCTCGAAATGAGCAAACACTAGGTAGATCCCATGCCCGAGACGCCCCACAGGCCCGTCCGCCCCGTCCCCGCACGACACGCGTGCGCGCTCCTGCTCGCCGCGAGCGTCATCGTGATGCAACCGTTCGTCGCCGCACCGCCACCGTTCGTCGGTACGGTGGTGGCTGCCGACGTCGCCCCCACGGTGAACCCCCTCCGGAGTGCCGACGCCGCCACCCAAACCGCGGCGCGGGCAGAAGCCTGGACGACCTTTCAGCGCGCGTGCCGACCGTGCCATGGCAGTCTCGGCGCAGGAGATGGGCCCTACGCAAGGACGTTCCCGCAAAGGGCTTCCGACCTACGCCGACCGAACCGGGAAGCCGCGCCGGACGCCGTCCGATTCCGGCGCATCCACGACGGGGCCGCATCGTTCCGCGAGCGCCCGTGGGAGTCGAACATGCCCGCGTTCGGCGACGACCTCGACGATCGCCAGATCTGGGGTCTCGTCCTGTTGCTCGACGATTTCGAAAAGGAAGCGAGCGGCCTCGACCCCGACGCAACTGGTGCGGACGTGTATGCGGCGCGGTGCGCCGTGTGTCACGGCACCGGTGGAGCAGGGGATGGACCGCTCGCGGCAGAGCTCATGCCGCCGCCGCGGAACTTCGTGCACGGATCGTTTCGGCTGCGTTCCACCGAATATGGCGCCGCGCCGCTCGATACGGACATCATCGGCGTCGCCGCCCACGGTTTGGGCGACACGTCGATGGGACGCTTCCTCGGCCTCGGCTCGCAACACTTGGAAGACGTAGCCAAGCAGGTCCAATCGTTCGCTCCCAAGCTCTTCGCCACGACGCCCAAAGGGCTCACCGGGAGCCCCATCCCAGCCGAGTCCACTTCCCGACTGGCCGCCCTGGGGCGCACCGTCTACGACGATGCGAAGTGCGGCGAATGTCACGGCAAGGCCGGGCGCGGAGACGGCCCCTCGGCCGCGACGCTCAAAGACGACGAAGGGCATCGGTCGATCGCCACTGACCTCACCAAGCAATGGACGCTCAAGGCCGGTGGGGCACCTACCGACATCTTTCGGACGCTTCTCGGCGGCATGAACGGGACACCGATGAAGAGCTATGCCACTGAGCTCAGCGGCGACGATCGCTGGGCCCTCGCACACTACGTCAGCTACCTCGGGCGAAGCCTGCCACACTACGCTCCGACCATCCAGACCATCGTCGTCAAAGAAACGCTCCCCCTCGATCCCGAGAGCGCGTTCTGGAAGCCGCTTCTTCCCGCTCTCGTGCCGATGGCACCGCAGGTGGAGCTCGCGCCGTATTGGACGCAACCGTCCGTCGACCTGGTCGAGGTCGTCGCCGCAGCCAACGACGAGCAGCTCGGCCTGATGCTGACGTGGAACGATCGTTCACGCGACGTGCGAAACGAGGACTCCGTCGCCTCGACGGTCGCAGCGGCCATCGCCCGTTTCGGACAATGGCATCTCCCGGACGCGGTCGCGGTGGAGTTTCCCGAGAGGACCGACGCGAAGGGCGCCCTACCGCCGAGCTACCTCGGTGACGACGAGCACCCCGTCCGTCGCTGGCTCTGGTCCGCCGATCGGCTGGAGCACGATCGGTCCCAGGCGGCCCTGATTCAGCGTATCGCCGGTCCGAAGGCGACGCCGATCGCAATCACCGATGGCCCGCCCGTCGAGACCGCCGCAGCATACGCCGACGGCCAGTGGCGCGTGGTCCTCATCGCCAAACGTCCGCCGAAGTCGGTCGCCGCGATGCCGATCGCGCTCGAAGCCTGGGACGGCGCCGCAGGCGAGTCTGACAACTGGCAAAGCCTCTCCGCCTGGGTGAACGTCAATCTCCGCTGACGGCGGTTACGGCGCCCGCACGACGGAGAGCTCGAGCCATCCGTTCGCCCGGCCGTCGACGCGCACCAACGCGAACGTGGTTTCTACCACGCTCTCGAACGGACCGGGCCGGCGCACCGGAATGACCCGCTCGAGGCGTCCGACCATGGACGTCGAGGATCCAGGCTCGTGGGCGGCCCAGGTGAGCTGGACGCTACCCGTCTCGCCGTCGACGCCGATCTCGATCGCACCGCCCACCGGAATCGCCGCGCCATTCCGCCACACGGTGCCCACGACCCGCGCGCGCAGCACGCCGCCGGCATACTGCGCCGGCTCCTGGGGATCGTTGGCGATCATCATTGCTCCGAACACCCCCGTAGGCAGCATCATACGACAGTGCGGGTACACGAATCGCGCCGGTGCGTCGATCCGAGTCGCGCAGCCGCGCGTTTCGATGACGTAACGGCGACCGTCGATCACGACCTCGCCGCGCACGGCACCGAAGCATTCCTCGGCATGGAACGCACCGGCGTCGGCCTCGTGCGCAAAGCTCAAATCGAGACGCGCCTCGACGACCGTCCCATCGGCGAGCCCACGTTCGAGATCGAGGAACGGCGTGTGCCTCGGAAACGACACGACCGGTCCGTCGTAGCGCACCCGCCAGACGCCTGCCGGCCCGCATTCGCATACCAAGGGCGGGACCGTCCACTCGCTCCCGACGTCCACGAGCTCACCGGTGAAAAGCGCGAGCCGCTCTGAGTGCTCGCTCACCACGACGCGCCCAGCGATCGGCCCCTCGTCTCCGGCGTCCACGCTCGCCATGACCAGCAAGTCGCCGGCCACGAGCTGCACCCCGCGCCGGCGCGTGACGCGCCCTCTACGGGCCCGCAGGATGGCGTGGCTCTGCGCTCCGATGGGGTATTGCCGCCGGCGGCCCTCGGAAGCACGAAACGCGGTCTCGAGCAACGCCACGAATCGCTCGCGACGTACGCCGGGCCAACGCAGAGGAATCGCGAGCTCGAGCTGCGCCGCATCGATCGTCGCCCCACGACACAGCGTAGCGACCGGACACTGGTCGTCGCCGTCCGCCCGAAAGATCTGAAGTAGATTGTTCGGGTGCGCCGCCGGATAGCGGCTTCCGATCGTCACCGTGATGCCTGCCGCGGCTGCGTACGTCTGCAACGGTCGGAGACGCTCGCCCACGAACTCCCCCGTCACGGTCGCCGATCCCGCTCGCACTGGCACGAGACCGTCCGGACTCTCCCGCATGCCGACACCGACATCGCAGGCTACCTGGCTGACGTTCCACCCGTGGATCACCAAGACCGTCGCCCGGCCGGCGACGGCGATCATCTCTCGGAGCATCTCCGCCAGAAGCTCGACCAACCACGGTGCCTGTTGGCGAACCTGCCGCACGCGATTCAAGTCCAAGTCGTTGCGGTCGATCCGCTCGTTGATGACGGCGCTCGCGCCCAGCGCCCGCGCAAGCGCACGCGTCACCTCGCCCGTGTGGAGGTCGTTGACCTTGTGCTTGCCGGGGACGCGCGCGTCGTGGCGGCGACCGGCGTGCGGCGCCAACAGCAGAATCGGCGCCGGGCCGCGTTCCACGACGATCCACGGCGGCAGTCGACCGATCGTCATGGCCGACGAGTGTACTCCGACCGTCGCCGGATTGTCATCGCGACGTCCTCAGCACGTCACCACCGTCGGTCTTTGACGGGTCTGGTGTGCACCGGTAGAGGGAACCAACACGCATGACGGGACTCACCACGCCGCATCCGTATCCGGGGAAGCTCATCATCGTTGAAGGGATCGACGGGTCCGGAAAGTCGACCCAGATCTCGCTGCTGCATCGCTGGCTATTGGCCAAAGGTCGGAAGGTTTTTTTCACCGAGTGGAATTCTTCGGCCCTCGTGCGTCGCTCGCTCCGTCGCGGAAAGAAAAAGGATCTCCTGACCCCGACGACGTTCAGCGTGTTGCACGCCGTCGATTTCGCCGACCGACTCACGTTCAAGATCATTCCCCCGCTGAAGGCGGGCATGACGGTCCTCGCGGACCGCTACGTCTACACCGCGTTCGGCCGCGACGTCGCGCGCGGCGTCGACAACGAATGGGTGCGCGCGCTCTACAGCTTCGCCCCCAAGCCGGATCTCGCCATCTATTTTCGGGTCCCCATCGAAGTGTCGCTGCAGCGGATCCTGTCGGGGCGCACGAAGCTCAAGTACCACGAGGCCGGCATGGATCTCGGCCTGAGCCGCGACCCGACCGAGAGCTTCCGCCTGTTCCAGAGCCGCGTGCTCGTCATCTACGACGAGCTCGTCCGCGAGTTCGGGCTCGAGGTCATCGACGCCACGGCCGACATCAGTCAGCAGCAGCATCAGGTGCGCCAGCTCGCCGCCGCCGTGCTCGGGTTGGACGGGAGGGCACCACGTGCACGACGGGGATAAGGCATTCTACGGAAACGGACTGCCCTATCTGAAGATCAGCCCCCTCCGCGGAAGCCTGATCGTGATCGAGGGCACGGACGGTGTCGGCCGCTCGACGCAGATCGAGCAGCTCACGCGCTGGCTCGAGATCCAAGGCTACGGCGTGGTGAACACGGGGTGGACTCGCTCGCCGCTCCTCGCGGAGACGATCAACGAAGCGAAGGCCGGCCACGAGCTCAACGTCACGACGTTCAGCCTGTTGTATGCTGCCGATTTCGCCGACCGCCTCGAGAATCAGATCATTCCCGCGCTGCGTGCGGGGTTCATCGTCGTCGCCGACCGCTACATGTACACGGCGTTCGCCCGCAACGCCGTGATGGGTGCGGACCCCGAATGGACCCGCCGGCTCTTCGGATTCGCCGTCGTCCCCGATCTCGTCCTCTATTTGAAGATCGACGTGCACCACCTCATCCCGCGTGTCCTCGAGTCGAAGGGCATGGACTATTGGGAATCCGGGATGCACTTGAAGCTCGGGAGTGACATCTTCGATTCCTTTCGCCGCTACCAAACTCGCATCCTGCGCGAGTACGATCGCATGGCGGACGAGTTCGGATTCGTGACGGTCAATGCGCAGCAGCCGATCGATGCCATCCAGCAGGAGCTGCGGGCCACCATTGCCCGATATCTGGAAGGGAAGCGTCTGCCGGAGCAAGCACGCACCACAGGCCGACGAACGATGCGCCCGGCGACGGCCGACCGTCGTCGGCGACGCTGAGCGGGACGTGACTCGGCGCCAGAGGCACCGCGTCGTTTGCAGCGCGATCGCAGCGCTGCTCGCGCTCACGACGCGCGTTCATGCCGATGGATCGCATACCCGCGTCTTCGTGATCGTGGTCGACGGACTCGACGCAGCCGAGGTCACCGACGAGGCGACACCGACGTTGGCACGCGTCTGGCGGGACGCCCGCTGGTGTCCGGGGGCGCGCAGCCTCGCGGTAATGCCGGCGCGCACCAATCCCAATCACGCGACGCTGATCACGGGCGTCGCGCCCGAGGTCCATGGTATCACCGGCAACGCCGTATGGGATCCGTCGGCGGCCGCCGCCCGCAAGCTCGGGGCCGCCAGGGATCTGGAGACCGAGACGATCTTCACCATCGCCCACCGAGCCAATCGCGGCCTCCGCACGGCGGCCGCCGTCGGAAAACCCAAGCTCGGTGCCATGTTTGCCGCCGACGGTACGCGCCAGCTCGCACCGGACGAGCTCTGGGACGCCCGGAACGCCTCCGACTCGGCCCGCGACGAGGTCACTGGCTATGCCTACGATGGGACGACGCTCGCCGCGGCGCGCGCGCTCGTCGAGCATGCCGGGGCGGATTTCGTTCTCGTCAACCTCGCCGACGTCGATCGCGTGAGCCACGGGTTCGGCCCGCAATCGCCGCAGGCGCTCGAGACGCGTCGTCGCACCGACGCCGCCCTGGGGGCGTTTCTCGGATGGCTCGCCACTCGAGCCGATTGGTCGTCCACGGCGGTCGTCATCACGGCAGACCACGGGTTCACCACGATGGTGGGCCCGCCGATCCGTTTCGCCGAGGCGTTGGACGAAGCGGGCGTCGATGGGTTCGCGGTCGTGGGAGACGCCGGCATCGGACACGTGTACCTGCGGACACCCCGAGGCCTCTCGGCCGACGCCGACGCGCTCGCGGCAGCACGCCGCGTCGCCCTCGCGCACCCCGGTATCGCCGAGGCGCTATACCGACGCCCGAACGCGATGGACGGCGGGTCACGCTTCACGGTTGCCGCAGCGCATCCCGACTGGCATCTCGACCATGAGCGCGCCGGCGATCTCCTGATCGTGGCAAAGCCGGGCAGGCAGATCGTGGACGGAAGCAGGGAGGAAGGTAGGCTCATCGGCAACCATGGCGGTCCCGGCGAGCGCAGCGTGCCCGCGATCGTCTTCGGCGGGGCGCCGATGTCGGCGGATCGCGACACCTGCGAGCACGTCACGCCAGCCGATCTCGGGCGTACCCTGCAAGCGTGCCTGGGTCTTCCCGAGGTGCAACGCCTCGACGGCCAACCGGTGAAAGCCGAGGATCGCGGTCGGGTGCTCCCCGGCATCTGTCCGGTTCCCCCAGCGCACCCGGGCTCCAGCCCGACCGCGTTCACCCCGCCGTAACGTACCCATGCCGTCGATCGCCAATGTCAGCGTGGACTTCATCGTTCTGTCACATGTTTCGAACGCGCACGTCACGAGGCCCCCGCTAGACGATGCCCATGCGGTATCCGCACGCTTCTGGTACAGGAAGCGACCCATGACGGCGACACCACGCGGCGACGGCAGCAGCCGACGCAAGATCCTCGTCGTTGAAGACGAAACGGACATCCGTGATCTCATTCGCTACAACCTCGAGCAGGACGGATTCGCGGTGCTCGAGGCCGACGAGGGCGAGCTGGCGCTCGCCCTCGTGAAGCGCGAGCGACCGGCGCTCGTCATCCTCGACATCATGCTGCCCGGTATGTCGGGACTCGACATCTGCCGCGCGCTTCGTCACGACGACGAGACGGCGTCGGTCCCGATCCTCATGCTCACGGCCCGCGCCGCCGAGGTCGACAAGGTGGTCGGGCTCGAGATGGGCGCCGACGATTACGTCACCAAACCGTTCAGTCCGCGCGAGCTGCTCGCACGCATCAAGGCCGTCCTCCGCCGCGCTCATGGACCTGACGCGACGCGTCCGCACGAGTTCTTCGAGCGCGGCCGGCTGCGCATCGACTTCGATACCTACCAAGCGTTTCTCGGCGGCCAAGAGGTCAAGCTCAGCCTTCGCGAGTTCGAGCTGCTGTCGTTCCTCGTACGCCATCCGAATCGCGTCTTCGAGCGCACCCAGCTCCTCGATCTCGTCTGGGGCCGCGACACCTACGTTGAGCCGCGCACCGTCGACGTCCACGTACGGCGGCTACGCACGCGCATCGAACGTGACGACCGCAAGCCGGAGCTCATCCTCACGGTGCGTGGGGTCGGCTATAAGTTCAATGATGCGGCTCTGGACGCCTAGGCTCGTCCTCTATTTTCTTCTGCCGACGCTCGTCACGTTCCCTCTGCTCGTGGCGGCGGGATACGTGCTCGCGCGACACGCCTTGGGTGGCATCGCGGACCAGGTAGCGGGCGCGGCAGCCGTCGAGGAGGCTCGTGCGATCGGTGCGCGGCTACCGGCCGATCTGGCCGCAACGGACGCTCAGCATCACTGTCATGACGAGGTGCGCGGTAGCGTCGTGCGCCTCACGGTGATCGCCGCGGAAGGCCACGTCCTCTGCGACACCGAGGCGGATCCCGCCGGCATGGCAAACCACGCTTCGCGCCCTGAGGTGGTCGCAGCGTTGGCACACGGTGAGGGCATCGCACGGCGCGAAAGCGCGACCTTGCACCGGCCCTTGCTCTACGCGGCGGTGCGTCTCGGCGAGGGCACGGCGGCACGGATCGTACGCATCGCGATTCCGACCGAGCTGGTCGCAGGCGCCGAGCGACGCCTCGACTCGATCGTCCTCTGGACCATCGTCGCTACGGCTTTTCTCGTGGTCGTCCCCGCGCTGTACCTCGGACAGCGGCTCGCACGCAGGCTCGAACGCATGGTGGGGTTCTCGCGCGCGGTCGCCGCCGGCGACCTGACCGCCCATCTCTCCGTGGCCCGCCGTGACGAGCTCGGCGAGCTCGAGGAGAGCCTCGACGAAATGAGCCGGCAGCTGCGCATGTGGCTCAAGGGCATGCAGGCGGAGAGCGACAAGGTTCGCGGCATCCTCGGAGCCATGATCGAAGGTGTCGTCGTGATCTCGGCGAGCGGCGACGTCATCTTGATGAATCGACGTGCCGAGGAAATCTTCGCGCTCGCCCCCGATACCGACTATCACGGACGGCCGTTGATCGAGACCTGCCGCGATCCCGAGCTGCAAGAGCTCTTGCGCGAAACGGTGGCCACCGGCCTCCAGGTTGCGACGCGCGAGATCACCCTCGCCGGCGAGGCCAAACGGAACCTCGCCGTCAGCGTCGCGCCCCTCGCGGATCGCATCGGCTTCGTCCTGGTGTTCCACGACATCACCGACATCAAGCGGCTCGAGACCATGCGAAGAGACTTCGTCGCCAACGTGAGCCACGAGCTTCGCACGCCCCTCACGGCGATCCGCGGATACGCCGAGACCTTGCTGAGCGGTGCGCTCGACGATCCCGTCCGGGCGCGCACGTTCCTCGGCGTCATCGACCGCCATTCCGAGCGCCTGAGCCGCCTGATCGACGATCTGCTGACCTTGTCCGATCTCGAGCTCGGGAAGTCACCGCTCAAGAAAGAGGCGGTGTTGCTCGAATCGCTCGTCGACGAGGTGCTGGAGGTCTTGGGGGAGAAGGCAAAGCGCGGCAACGTCAGCTTCGTCAAGGAGTTGCCCGGCGGCCTGCCGCTGCTGCACGGTGACGGGGATCGTCTGCAACAGGTGCTGATCAACCTCGCCGACAACGCCGTCAAGTACACGCCGCCGGGCGGGACGGTGACGATCGCCGCACGCATCCTCCCCGCGAGCGAGGCGCCGTTCGTCGAGGTCAGCGTCGGCGACACGGGCGGCGGCATTCCCGCCGAGGAGCTGCCGCGTCTCACCGAACGGTTCTACCGGGTCGACAAGGCTCGCTCGCGGGAGCTTGGCGGTACCGGCCTGGGTCTGGCGATCGTCAAGCACATCGTCCAGGCGCACGGCGGAAGGCTGTCGATCGCGAGCACCGTGAACGTCGGGACCACCGTGAAGTTCACGGTGCCATGTTGGACGTCGCTCGAAGAGTCCGCCTGACACGCACACAGCGGTGCCACCCATTCATGGGCGACCGAACGTCACCCGTGGCCCCGTGAGCGAACCCGTGACCTTGAAGGGGAGGGTGGCAGCGCCCGTCTCGTCCCGGTATCTCGCCAGGGCCGGCACGCGCGCATCGAGCCTGGACGTCGGCGCCGGCGGCAGGCGGACGGCACCGTGACCGGTGAGCTCGCCACCGAGCGCGAGGCGTAGTCGTCCGCCCACGACCGTATCGCCTTGGGTCAGAAAGAAACGCGGCAGGCGCCACGTGCCGTGTCCCCACGCGAAGCTTGCGCGCGCCTCGTCGAACGGCAGGTCGTCGCCGCCGAGGGCCGGCAGCACATCGACGAGCGCCGCGCGGGTCGCCTCGTCGTCTACGAAACCCATCGCGCCACCCCCCACGACATGTCCATGCCGGAGCGCAATCCGCCCCCCGACGCGCAGACCGTCGCCACCGCCCGTCACGTCCACACGCAGATCGCCGCTGCCGCGCACACGCGTTGCGACGATCGGGATCGCAGCGGCATCGACGCCGCGCCCCGCGAGGGTGAGCGCCATCCGGCTACCGTCGTCGGCCACGGTTCCCACCACGTCCACCGTGCCGTCGCCGAGCCGTCCCTGCAGTGCGATTTTCGCGCCGGCGTCGTTGCGCTCGATGGCGCCGATCACATGGTCGATCGAGACCGTATCTCCAGCCGCACCGCGGACGACGACGCGACCGTCGGTAACCTCGACACGATCGGTTTCCGCGAGCAGCGTCGCGACCTGCTCTCGGCCTCGTGCCGAGACGAGAGCGCCTAGGGTTTCCGGTCGCCCCACCTCGACCACGGGGCCGACGAGATGGATCTCGCGGAGCGCCGATTCCGAGAACAGCGGCGCGGCGAGGGCCACCGTGACACCGACCTCGTCCGCCTGGAAGAGACCCGGATTGCGCCCGAGGTGGACGTTGCGCAACGTAACGACGAAGGTCCCGGAGGGTCCGAGCCGCACAGCGAGAGCATCCATCCGCACCGCCGTCCCGAGCCAGCGTGTCGCGAGGAGTGCAATGCCCGGACGGAGCCGCTCGAGCGGATTCCCGATTGCGACCGCCAACGAGGTCCCGGCGACGATGAGAACGCTCGCCGCCACAGCCCAACGGCGCCAGGGCGCACGGCGCGACGGAACGTCGCGCGCGCCCGGCTGCCGCGACTCGATCGACGGCATCCGCGCCGGCAGCGCGGCGGCAACGACGTCGAGACATGCGCCGCAGCCAGCGACATGACGCTCGGCGTTTTCCCGACGAACGCCGGTCAACTTCCCGGCGATCAGCGTCCCGAGCACCTCGTCCGACGGACATGCCGTCTGCGAATCCCGCGTCATCCTTGGTCCCCGAGCAATCGTCGGAGCCGATCCAGTACTCGGCTCTTGCGTACGTATGCGGCGTTCATCGTCACTCCCAGCACGTCTGCAATGTCTTCCAGCGAGCGCCCCCGCACGAGGTGCAGCTCGGCGAGCAACCGATCCTTGGGTCCGAGTTGCGCGAAGGCGTGGGTCAGACGTTCGGCCGCCTCTCTTCCTTGCATCGCCACCTCGGGATCTGCGTCCTCGCTCCGCAGCGAGCGCCGAAGCTCGAGCATCCGTGGCGTATCGTCGTCGAGCGCGACCATTCGAGTCTCGCGGCGAAGTCGGTCGATGGTCAGGCGAACCGCGACCACCCTGAGCCACCCGGCAAACGAGCATCCATCACGGCCGGTGAAGGTACGCAACTTCTTGCCACTGT
This sequence comes from uncultured delta proteobacterium, assembly GCA_963774015.1. Taxonomy (GTDB): domain Bacteria; phylum Desulfobacterota; class Binatia; order UTPRO1; family UTPRO1; genus UTPRO1. The sequence continues at coordinate 597,275 of CAVZDH010000005.1, read as the reverse complement.
CCCGGAAGAGCGCAAGGAACACCTCGTGCGTCAGATCGTCGGCAAGATCTATTCGTCCACGAGCTCGAAAAGCGAGAAAACGGACGATTGCGTCACGAACGGTGGCACCGAATGCCGCCACCATGCGATCCGCAGCGTCGCGCTCTCCGGCCAGATACGCCGCGAGGGCCGGATGCGCCTCTCTCGCGCCGGGCGGAGCTTCCGGCCCCTCAGACACCGACGGATGCCATGTAAGATTCTCGACGCTCCTGCGTCCTCTCGCCATGGACGTCATGGCCTGGAGCATCCTGGGATCCGCGGCGGCTGCCTGCCCCTGGGTGGCGCTGCGAGCATATCGAGTCGGGCGACGCACTGGTGGGAGAAAGACGATGCCGTGGCGCCCGATCTTTCAACTGGTCGACCATCGGACCCGCTGCCTCGGTCACGACGCTGGCCGGGTACGCGCCGAGCTCGGCAGCGTGATCCCGCTCACGCCGGCCGCCTGGAACGAGATCCTGGGCATGCGGCGGCCGGTGCCCATGGGCCCGGTACGGACGCGTCTCGTTGCGGAAGGGCGATGACCACCGCGTCGGCGCTCCTCGTCGCCGCCTCGTCGCTGATCAGCGTCGCCTTCGCGTCGTATCACAGCGGAAAACGCCGCGGCCGCGTGACCCTACCCGCCAAGCTGGTGCGCGAGCTCCGCGAGCACAAACTCCATTGCATCGGCGAGCCGCCGGACCGCGTGCAATTGGAGCTCGTTCTGCTTTGCGATGCCGACGACCGCCACGAACGTTCGCACACGCAGCGCCCCGACCGCGTCAGCTGTTGATCTCGTGAAAGAGATACGGAGCCGCCTCCGCCATCATCTCCTGGAGGATCACCTTGAGAGGCTTCTCCGCGTCCTCCAGGCGGCCGACGAGGCTTGAAAGTACGGCGAAGTAGCGCTCCGTCTGCTCGAGGGTCATCGTCGGCAGCCGGCCGTTCATGGCCTCCGCGAACCGCTCGTGCGTCATCCGAATCTGGTCGACCAAGTCTCGCTGCAGGTCATCGCTCATCCATCCTCCGTGCGTCGTGTGACGGTGTACGCGTAGCCTCTCGCGACGTCCAGCCCCACTATGTCGTCGTAGTCATGCGATCGCGCAAAATGGCGCTCGTCGATTGACTGCTTCTGCACGCGATCGCAAGACTGCGCGCGTGACGGCGGCACTGGGGGCGGCAGACGACGCAGCGATCCACGGGGCTCACGACGTGAGCGAAGCGCTCGGCCTGGTCGGCACCTCCACCGCGATCCGACGCGTTCGCGCCGAGATCCGCGCCCTCGGACGCAGCGGCTTTCAGGCAGTGCTGGTGCAAGGGGAATCCGGAGTCGGCAAAGAAGTCGTCACCGAGGCGCTACGGCAGGCGTCGACGCGGGCGTCCGGACCGTACGAGATCTTCGATTGTCCGGCCGTCCCTGAAGACCATCTCGAGAGCGAGCTCTTCGGAACGACACGGGGCGCATTTCCGGGTGCCGTCGACAAAGCGGGAGCGCTCGAGCGAACACACGGGGGCACCATCTTCTTCGACGAGATCGCGGCGATGCGGCGAGAGCATCAGGCCAAGGTCCTACGGGTCATCGAAGGCAAGGGCTTCCGACGCGTGGGCGGGAGCCGCGGCGTCACGGCCGACGTCGCCGTCATCGCGGCGGCCCACGAGGATCTCGCGACGTTGGCCGCCAACGGCTCGTTTCGCCACGATCTCTACTACCGATTGATCCGCGATGGGTGCCTGCTGATACCCTCACTGCGCGACCGCCCGGAGGACGTCCCCGTCTTGGCGCGTCACTATCTCGCGAGCGCTCATCACGATCCGCTTCCGCGCCTCGAGCCCGCGACCGTCGCCCTCCTGATGGAATACCACTGGCCTGGCAACGTCCGGCAGCTACATACCGCGCTGCGGATGGCGCTCCGCCTCCGACCGGACGTCGTGGAGTGCGCCGCGATGGAGGACGTGCTGCACCGCTTCGAGCGTGCGCCCGACGGTGCTCGCCCGAGCGTCCCGCAGCACCCGATGGTGGCCGAAGCCCGCGTCGCGGCGACGATACATCCCGCGGGCGTATCCAGGGATTTCCATGAGGTGACGGCGCGGATGCAGCGACAGCTCTTGCTCGACGCGTACGAGTCGGCCGCCGGCAACAAGACGGCCGCCGGCATTCTCCTCGGGTTCCACTTGTCCCCAGGGGAGGAACGCCGAAGCGTCACCGCGCTCACGGACGGGCGGCGCAACTTGGCGTTGCGCAAGTTCCGCTATTGGTGCGGCCGGCTCGGCCTCGACGAGACGTTGCATCGGTCCCGCACCCGCGTGCCGATCGTCACCGGCTCTCCCTGATAGAGACGTGTACCCCCAGGTTCACACCTCGCAGAAAGGATCAGTCATGCAGTCACGTATCCGTCAGTCGATCATCGCCGCCGCGCTCACGTTGCTCGTCGGCGCCGTCGGCATCGTCCCGGCACCGGCCGAGGTCGAGCATCGCGTCGACATCAACACCGCGACGGTCGCCGAGCTCGCCACGCTTCCGGGCATCGGGGAGTCCAAGGCAAAGGCGATCGTCGAGTACCGAGCCGCCGACCCGTTTCGCTCCGTCGAGGATCTGAAGAAGGTGAAGGGCATCGGCGACAAGACGTTCGAGTCGCTGCGCCCCAGCTTGATGGTCAGCGAGGCGTCGGGCGCGCCCAAGAAGTAGCGTCCCAAACGAAACGACCGGGCGGGCCTCGCCCGTCCGGTCGTTCGTCCTGACCTCAGGATCGTTCGGTCACTGGGTCCGAACGATGAAGTAGAAGTCCTCGTCGTTGTCGATCGGGACGCTCAAACCGTCGACGTTAATTTTCCACGAGTCGTAGTTCGTGTCGGCATGTGCCGTGTCGTTCCCCGGCACGGATGCGCCCCAGCGGATCTGTCCGGTCGCGATGCCCCCAGACGCGTCGTTCACGGCCACGATCCAGAAGTCGGTGGACGTCGTGGGCTGATTACTGGCCCACTTGATCGTAACCTCCGCACCATTACCGGGCGTACCGCACACGTCGTCCGGTATGTCTTGCATCAACGGGAGAGAGTCGACGACGAAATCGTCGGAGTCACCACCGAGCTTGACGCCGGGGCAGGTAGGCTCGCCGTTCAGACAGCCCCCGACCTGATCGGTCCAGATCTCGAAATGGATGTTGCCCGACTCGTTTCCGTCGCGTTGACCGAGGCACACCCCAAGCTCGGTGATCACGAGCGAGGCGCTGTTGCTGACGCGCTGGCGGGGAAGCACGTTCGACGGATATTGCGGCGTGCTCCCGACGTCGACGCCCCAGTAATCGCCGAGCGTCGGGGTGCTCGTGATCGCATCGCTGAGGACCACCGTCGCGGTGGGACTCGGCGTCGGCGTCTCGGTCTCCGTCGCCGTCGGGGTCGGGGTCTCCGTCTCGGTCGGGGTCGGGGTCTCCGTCTCGGTCGGCGTCGGAGTCTCCGTTACCGTCGGCGTCGGGGTCTCCGTCTCAGTCGCCGTCACCGTCGGAGTCGCCGTCGCCGTCTCGGTCGGGGTCTCGGTCGGCGTGACGGTGGGCGTCTCAGTCGGAGTGGGGCTCTCGGTTTCCGTCGCCGTCGCGGTGACCGTGGGCGTCGGCGACTCGGTCGGGGTGGCCGTCGGCGTCGCCTCGGTCGATGTAGCCGTCGGTGTCGGGCTCTCGGTGGGCGTCGCGGTCTCGGTTGCCGTCGGGCTTTCGGTCGGCGTCGCGGTCGGCGTCGCCTCGGTCGAAGTCGCGGTCGGCGTTGGAGACTCCGTTTCCGTCGGCGTCGGGGTCGCAGTCGCGGTCTCCGTGGGTGTCGGCGTCTCCGCAGGCGTCGCGGTCGGCGTCGGGCCGACCACGGGATTGCACTCCGGCGGGTAGGGCACCACGAATGCGGGCACCGCACTTCGGTCGGCGCAATCGACGGCATACTCGTCGATGCAATCGACGCAGTCCACGAGATCGGCCAGCGTCGTCACGGCTCCGTCGCACGAACCGCCGCCCGGAACGGCCGCCGACGGGCACTGCGCGGGGAAGCCTATGCTCGCGGGCGTCTGGTCCCCGACGTCATTGCAAAGCTTGTCGGCACCGCCACAGGCCTTGCAGATGGCGGCGCGTTTCTTGGTCTCCGCCTTTGCGATCGCCGTAGCCGCCTTGCCATCACCCGGGACCGGGCACGGGTTGGTCGCCTTGTTGGAATTGACCGCCTTCCAGCACTTGGCGAGCGCCTTCGACTTCGCGACGAAGTACGCCGTGGTGGCTTTGCCGATCGCAACCTGACACTTGTTGAGGCTCTTCTCCGTCTTCGGGTTGCTCGGCACCAGCGCGTCGTACGCGATGCCGACGCCACGATCGGTCGTCGCCTCGCCGATGCACGCAAGGCACGCCGCAATGTCGGTGCAGCTCGTGATCGTCCCACTGCACGCCCCGTTCTCGAAGTTCGGACACGGGATGTTCCAGCCGATGTCGGCGAGCGCGTCGTCGTCGACGGTGCCGCAGGTCTTGTCCTTGCCGCCGCACGCCTTTGCGATCGCCACCTGCAGCTTCGACGCCGCCTTGGCAATCGCCGACGACGCTTTCGGATCGGCATGACAGTCGCCGGCGGGAAGCTTGCCTTTGACCATCGCCTCCTCGCACTTTGCGAGCGCCTTCGCCTTCGCCTGGATGAACGTGGCATCGGCCTTGATGATGGCGGCCTTGCACTTCACCGCGTCGGCACGCGCAAACGGAACATGAAACGCGAATGTCGCCACGCACGCGGCAACCGCTGCAACTTTCGAGCTGGAAAGCGAACCGGACATGCTACCCCTCCTCGACCCAACTGCCTCCGGTTTCAACGCATGCGGTGTACGGCAGCGGAAGTTTTCAACACATATGCAGACGCGCTCGTGCAAGTGTCAAGCTCGAAGTGAGTGATCGCGGTCAGGATTTTGACGGGGAGCTCGCGTCGGCGTCGATGACCAGCGTGAACGGGCCGTCGTTCACCAGGCGGAGATGCATGTCCGCTCCGAAGCGTCCGGTGGCCACACGTCCGACGACGACACGCAGTTCCGCCACGAAGGCCTCGAAGAGCCCTGCCGCAACCTCCGCGGGCATCGCACGGTCGTACGACGGCCGTCGACCCTTGCGACAGTCGGCGAGCAGCGTGAACTGCGACACCGCGAGCACCTCACCGTCCACTTCGATCACGCTGCGCGCTTCGGCCGGAGTCCCGAAGACGCGGAGGCCGGCGATCTTCCGAGCCATCCATTCGATCTCGCGAGCACCGTCCTCACGTCCGAGCCCCGCGAGGAGGACCAGCCCACGTCCGATACGACCGACCGACGCGCCGTCGACGCACACCTCGGCCGCGCGGACCCGCTGCACCACGACCCTCATCGCAGGATTGCTTGCCGGGTCGCGCCGCCCAGGCTAGGAGAGCGTCCCCGCACGATCCTCGTCAGGATGCCTCGGCGCTGAATCATGGATCTCCTCGGCCGCATCATCGGCATGATGGTTCTCCGGCCGTACGTCTTCGTATTCTTCGCCGGGTATCTCATCGCTGCGGTGACACGGATGGGATGGAGACGCACGGCGATCTTTTCGTTCCTGGCGTATGTTGTCGCATTCACCGCCGAGTTCTCGTCCACCCGCACGGGTCTTCCGTTCGGCATGTACCACTACATCGACGTGACTCGGGACCGCGAGCTTTGGATCAGCAACATACCGTTTTGGGACTCCTTGTCCTTCACGTTTCTCTGTTACCTCGGCTGGCGCCTCGGGGTCCTGTTGTACGCGCCGCTGTTGGTGCGAGCCGGCAACATCCAAGTTGTCGAGACGCGGGAGACCGCGACGTCCTGGCGCGCCTGCCTGTCGGGCGCCCTGTTGATGACCTGGCTCGACGTGGTGATCGACCCACTCACCGTGCACGGCGATCGCTGGTTTCTCGGCCGCATGTACTACTACCCGAACGGAGGTCTCTACTTCGGCGTCCCGCTCAGCAATTTCGCCGGCTGGTTCGTCGTCGGGACGGTCAGCATCCGGCTGTTCCAGCTCTGGGAGCGACACATCGGACCGCGGCATACCCGGTCGGGCGCGCGCCACATCTCATACAGCGCGCTGCTCGAGCCGAGTGTCTACGTCGGCATCCTTCTTTTCAACGTCACGCTGACGTTTTGGATCGGAGAGACGCTGCTCGGCCTGGTGGGCGTGATGATGTACGTTCCGATCGTCACCTTGTTCGTCATCCACCTTTGCGACACACGCCGGCGCGCAACCACCGCGGACATCGACGCGCACCTCGGCGACTACCCGGATGCGCACTTCCCTGGTGCCGCGTGATCCCGCCGCCCGGCCCGCGGTTGGTGGTGGTGACGGCGGTGGGCCCAGAGACGCGGGCGGTGCTCGCTGTGCTCCGAGCCGTGCGACGCGTCGGCGGCGTCGGATTTCGCGTCTGGCACGGGGAGATCGAAGGTCGTCCGGTCCGCCTCGTGCAATCGGGGGTCGGACCCGTACGGGCCATGCAAGCGCTCGGGGCCATACCGGCCCCGCACGGCCTCGTGCTTTCCGTGGGCTTTGCGGGGGGGCTCAGCGCGAATACCGTGACCGGCGACGTCGTATTGCCGACCAACGTGCTCTGGGGCGACGCCGGAGGAACGCAACACTATGCCGTACCGACAGTACCCTGGCGGCTCGCAAAAGCCGGCCTCGACGCGGCCGTCTCGCAACGCATACTAGAGGGCTCGCTCTTCTCGTCCGCGCAGGTGATCGCATCGACCGACGACAAGCGCGCGTTGGCCCTTCGCACCGGTGCGGTCGCCGTCGAAATGGAGGCCGCCGGTTTGATTCCGTTGGCGTGCCGACGAGGACCTGGCCTACTCGCACTTCGCGTGATCCTCGATACGGCCGACGTTTCGCTCGAGGGATTGCCGCCCGATCTCGACTCGAGCTGGCGTGCACGCGCGAAACTTCTCCGGCACCCCCGTGCATGGGCTTCGGTCTGGAGCGTCGCGCGGCACGTGCCCGCCGCGAGTCGGAGCCTGACGCAGGCCCTCGCCTCGGTGCTACCGGCGCTCTGACGTCTCCGGGATTCGAGTCTTCCAGCGCCCACCAGCTTGCCTCCCCCGAAGTGCGCCCGTATAGTCCGCCGCCTGACCGCTCGGTTAGACGACGCGGTCGGCGAACGGGGAGGGGTCTCGATGAGGTTTCCGGCGCACATCACGAGCGACATGCTGAAATGGCAGACCAAGAACTGGTTGAAGGGGAACAAGCGTTACCCGGTCGTGTTGATGCTCGAGCCGCTCCACACCTGCAACCTCGCATGTCTCGGGTGCTCGCCCGAACGCTACAACGGCGACCTCAAGGATCGTTTGTCGCTGGCGGAGTGCTTCGCAGCCGTCGACGAATCGGGTGCGCCGGTCGTGTCGATTTGCGGCGGCGAGCCGACGATCTACCCCGAGCTCACGGAGTTGATTGCGGGCATCATCGACCGTAAGCGCCACATCTATCTCTGCACGAACGGCATCCTGCTCGACCGGTTCTTCAAGAAGAACACGCCGCACGAGCGACTCTCGGTGAACGTCCACCTCGACGGCATGGCCAAGACGCATGACCTGATCGTCGATCGCCCCGGCATCTTCGACAAGGCGATCGAGATGATCAAGCTCGGCAAGTCACTCGGCTATCGCGTCTGTACGAACACAACCATCTATCGTGAGACCCAGATGGAGGAGATCGAGGACATGCTCGAGCTCCTGGATTCGATCGGCGTCGACGGGATGCTGCTTTCGCCCGGATACCACTACGAAGTGCTGCCGGAAAAGCATTTCCTCTATCGCCACGAGGTGAACACCAAGTTCAAGCGGGTACTCGAGCTCTCCAAGCGATACCGCTTCTACTCCACGCCCCTGTTTCTCGAGTTCGCTGCCGGGCTTCGAGACTATCCGTGCACGCCCTGGGGCAACGTCACTCGCACCCCGAAGGGTTGGAAGGGTCCCTGCTACTTGATCGGAGAGAAGTACTTCGACACCTGGGACGCCTTTTGGAACGGCGTCGACTGGTCGTACTGGGAAAGTCGCCAGGATCACCGCTGTCAGGATTGCCTGATGCACAGCGGGTTCGAGGCGTCCGTGGTACGCAAGCTCGGCGAGAGTCGCCGCGACGTGTGGACAATGACCAAGTGGAATTTTCTCGGCTGACACCGGGCGCGCGTGCCGAATTCGTGACACGAATAGCAGGCATTCGCCATGGTTTTGACGACATCTTCCGCATACACTTCGCGTAAGTAGGGCCCTTAGCCGACCGGAATGCGGCCGGCATGCGCGTTGCTCGCAGAGGGTGAGGCGCGCACCCGATGCTGGCCACCCAAGCGCTGACCAGTGCACTCCAGGTCATCTACCGCGAAGCAACGCGTTCGCCGTGGATTTGCCTCAATGCCTTCAGAGAGGCCAACGCGGCGGCCGACCGGCCGACCGCGGAGAATGACGCCTCGCCGGTATTGATCCTCGGCGGATTCTTGAGCCATCCGTACTACTATGCACCTTTCGGGCGTGTGCTGGGTCAACAGGGATACGCCGTACACTATGACGACGTGTTCAATGCGCAGCCTTTCAAGCCGCACATCATTGCGCTCGGCGAACGCGTAGCCCGACTCGCGGATCAAGCCGGCGCGCCCGTGCGCATCGTCGGACATTCGCTCGGAGGTCTGCAGGCGGCGGCACTCCTCATCGACCGGCCGCAGGTTGTTTCCCAGGTCATCACCGTTGCGAGTCCCATCATCGGGGGGACGCCCTGGCGCCCCTTGCAGCGTCTGGCCGAGCGAGTCCTCGACGTGCGCGCGAGCGAGACGGATATTCTGCGGGACGGATTGCAACCGCACGCGACCCGGATCACCACCATTTCCTCCCCTCAGGATCTGGTGGCACCCCCCGGGGTCTGCACTGTCGAAGGCGCCACGAACGTCGTGCTGAGCACGGTGCCGCGAAGAGACGCGTCCCTCGAAAGCCACATCGGTGTCATCTTCATGGAGACGGTAGTACGTATCGTCCTGGCAGGCTTGTCTCGGCCCGACATGAGACCATCCTGATTCACGGAGCCAAATAACACTCCGACGACACACGGCTTTCCAGAACGGTCTCGGCTTACCTGGCTTGACTCCCCGGGAGCCTTTGGAGACAATCCGCGCCCGTCACACTCCCGCGAGCTGTGAAGTTCATCGATTCGAGCCTTCGAGGAGGATTCATGCGATTCTCGTTCTGGACGAGTGTAGGCGCGCTTGCCGTACTGAGCGCCACCTCTTGCACGCCTAGCGAGAACAAAACGGCGGCGGCACCCAGTCCCGCTACATCGCCAGCCAAACCGCCAGCCGTCGCGGCTGCGGCGTCACCCGCGGCGGAAAGCGCCGACGGGACCGACGACGGCGACGAGATCTTGATGGTCTGGGCGGAAGCCGATCCGGATGAAGGTAACCCGCCTCTCGAGGTCCAGTTGAAAGCCGATGTCTCGGGTGGCGTCGGTGAGCGCAAGGTGAAGTGGGAATTCGGCGACGGTTCTCCCGCCAGCAACGAGGTGAATCCGAAACACAAGTATGACAAGGCCGGGACGTTTCGCGCGTCCGTAGAAGTCTCGGACGCGAGCGGCGATTCGGATTCCGACTACGTCGACATCGAGATCACGGCCGAGTAGTCAGCGGCACCTTCGCGCGCTCAATGTCGCGGGCGAATGACGAAAATCGTTCCCTCGCGCTTGAATTGAACTCCCGTCGGTGTGATCGCCGCGACGGTGAGACCCGCGGCGACCTCGCCCTCGCGCACGCGCTGGCTCGGTGCCCCATCGATGCTGATGAACGCGAAGCGTCGCGCAGGATCCGCCGACCATTGCAAGAAGCTGAGGGCGACCTTGGGAGCACCGGGAGGCGACCGTCCCGTATCGAAGATCGTCTCTGCCGGCGGTTCGGCCTCGGGCTCGGGAGTGTTTTCGAGATTCGTTTCCGCCTCGGCGGCTTCCGGCGGAGGCGGAGGCGTGAGCGCCGCCACTTCACGATCTTCGTGTCGCTCGCCGGCCGGCGCCTGGGCGACCGCAGCCGACTCCACGGCCGATTCCTTCTGGGCGACATTGGGAGCAGTAGGATGCGCTCCCTCATGCGACGTTTCGCGGGCCGCACCGAAGGGCGACGGTTCGAGCGCGGAGCCCTTGTCCACTGCCGCCAGCGCCGCCGCGTCTCGCTCGGGGGCCGGCGCGGGCACTTCGGGCGGCATCGGCGCCGTGACCGGCGCCGATGCGGCGCTCGGCGGAGCGGGAGGAGCGGTGACTCCGGCGTCCGACACGGCAGGCGCAACAGCGTGCGGAACGGGACCGACCGCTGGTTCCGCTTGGCCCGAGCCCTTTGCCACCTGAGCCGGAGCGGACGGACCATGCGCCTTCGCGTGGACGGGTGCTCGCGGAACCGCAATGTCAGGGGCTCGAGGCGGCACGGGCACCGCCGCCGTTTCGCTCGTTTTCTCCGTCGGGACCCACCAGCTGAGAAGCGCACCGCCGCTGAAACCGATCACGGCACAGATCAGGACGGCGACGACCGGAAAGGGACGCCGCCGGCGCACGTCGGGGGAGATCGTAGGACCGTCGATCGTCGCTCCCGATGTGGGCTCTCGCTCCCGCTCGACCTTCCGCAAGGCGTCAAGGATGGTACTCATCGAGCACCGTCCATTGCGTGTCCTCGTCTCGCTGGCCTTGGATTCATGTGCCCCCGCTCAAGCGTGGGTGTGGATAGTCGGCAAGAGCCCCATACAGCACGATCTTGGTCAAAGGTCCCACGATACCATCGGGTATCAATCGGTGCGAGCGCTGGAACCGCGCTATGGCCTCGGTGGTAACGGCATCGTACGTCAGGGAGGGCTCGCTCGGATAGACACCCACCCGCGCCAACAACTGCTGAAGACGTTTTACGTCAGGTCCCTTGCTTCCCGGGGTGAGGCGCGGCGCCAGATTCTCGAAATCGCGCCAAAAGAGATGCGCATCACCGAACCACACCCGATCGAAGTCCTGCTGCGTCAGCATGGTGCCCATGTCCCGATAACGGATGATGACGTTCGGCCCGGCAAACCCTGCGAGCAAGGCGAACCGCCGCTGCCCGCTTTCGGGGAGCGAAAGCTCGAGGATCGCCGGAAGATTCATGACGGCGAGACGCGACAACGTTCCACTGGTCGGCAGATACTGCAGCCCGCGGCGCGTCGCGATGGCTTGCAGGTCCAATCGCGGGCCCGCAAGCTCGTCGTGGCGCAGCGGCTCGACGTTCCAGGCTGCGAGGAGACTTTCGGTCGCCGCCGTCGCGGCGGCCTGATGGTCGGCCGCCGCCAACGCCGCCCAGAACGCGACCGGACCATCGGTGATCGACGGGGGATCCACGCCGCTTGCCGGTGGAGCGCTCGCATCGTCCTCCGCGCTCGAGTCGTCGGAGGCCGCCGATCCCGTATCGCCCACCGCCTCGACCGGAGTCGGCGCGGGAACCGCCCCGGTCACCTCCGCAGGAGGAGCCGGCGTCTCCTCGACCTCCGGTGTGGCCGGGGCCGCCTCCGCCGACGCGACAAGCGCCGTCGGCTCGGCGAGCGGCGTCGCGACCGCCGCCGCGACCCGCGAAGGCGCACGATCGGATCTCGCGCCGGGTCGGAGCAGCAGCACGGCGGCAAGGAGGCCGATGACGAGCGCCGCGCCCGCCGCCGCGGCCAGGCGCAAGAGACCGTGACGTCGCGCGCGCGGGCCCGCATCGTCGGTGCGAAGCTCGGCGATCACGTGCCGCATCAACGCGGGACCGATCACGCGCTGTTCGCGTGTGTACCCGGCGAGCAGCGCGCGATGCGCGGCAATGTTGATCAAGCGCGGAACACCACCCGAGTAGCGATACAGCAACCGCAGCGCCCCTGGGGAAAAGATGTCGCCCGTGCCTGGGCCACCCGCGATGCGCAGGCGGTGCGTGATGTAGCGCGCGGTCTCGGCACGATCGAGCGGCTCGAGATGCCATCGCACCGTAATGCGTTGATTGAGCTGGGCGAGCTCCGGGCGACCCAGCAGGAGCTTCAACTCCGGTTGGCCGACGAGGACGATCTGAAGCAGCTTCGTCGTCTCGGTTTCCAGATTCGACAAGAGCCGGAGCTGCTCGAGCGTCGCGGGGGGAAGATTCTGGGCCTCGTCGACGATGATGACGACGCGCTTGCCGGCGAGTTTCTGAGCCACGAGGAAACGGTTCAGCTCGTCGACGAGCTCCTTCTTGCTCATCGACGTTGCCGGAATGGAAAACTCGCTGTTGACCGTCTGGAGCAGCTCCAGATCGGACAGCGCCGGATTGAAGATGTACCCGACGATCGTGTTGGACTCGAGGTCCCGCAGCAGCGCGCGCAAGAGCGTCGTCTTGCCCGTGCCGATATCGCCGGTCACCGCAATGAAGCCGGTGCCCTCACGGATGCCGAAGAGCAGGTGACCGAGCGCTTCGCGATGGTGGGTGCTGAGGTACAGATAGTGGGGATCGGGAGTGAGCCGAAACGGCGGCTCGCTCAATCCGTAAAAGGCTTCGTACATTCCCGTCCGATCCTCGGATACAGCGTCGGCATTTTCAAGTCGGCGTCACGACCGCTGCGATCTTTCGCGCCCGCGCATACTCAAGGCCTGAGACGTCGCCAAAGCGCACCGATCCATGCAACCACGAGACCGTACGCAAACACGTCGCCCCACGTAGCGTAGAAGGTGCGCATGCCCATCAAGCGCACGTCGACGCGCCGGGCAGCGGCGACGAAGATCGGAAGCCGCATCATCTCTTCACCGCTCGCGCTGATCGCGGCGGTGAGCCCGGTGTTCGTCGACCGAATGAAGTCACGACGTGTCTCGACGGCACGCCACAGCGCGAGCGCCTGGTGCTGGTATGGCTCCGCACTGTCCCCGTACCACGCATCGTTGGTGAGGTTCAGGAGCAGCTGAGCCCCGCGCGCCACGGCTTGGCGTGCCGGGTCGGGGATCACGTCCTCGTAACAGATGAGCGGTCCGAGTCGGACGCCGTCGGACGTCGTGAGCACACCCGGCGCTTCCCCGGCGGTGAAGCGCCCGCTCGCCGGACTCAGGCTGCGCAACCACGGAAAGCGAGTCGCGAAGGGCAGGTATTCGCCGAATGGGACCAAGACCCGCTTGTCGTACCGACCGATGATCGCCCCGCCAACGTCCGCGAGAAACGCACTGTTGTAGAGTCGCCGGCCTTCGGGGCCATCGCCGATTGCAAGACCCCCGAATACCAAGGGCCTCGGAGTATCCGCGAACGGATGTCGGTCACCGGAGGGAACGTGATCGCTTGCATCGATCGCGTGTTGCGCCACGGTCTCCGGCCATACGAGGAGGTCGCTCTCGCCGGCGATGTCCCGCGAGAGCCGACGATACTCGTCGAGATTCCGGTGGAAGAAAGACCGGTCGCCTTTGCGCTCCACGCTGATGTTTCCCTGAACGACCCCGACACGCAGCATCGGCGAGGCGCTGCGGAGCGCATCCACCTGCGCCAAGCGCTCTCGGCCCGCACCGACCAGGACGGCGAGCGTCCCAGCAGCCACAGCGAAGGTCGCGATGCTGCGGGCACGGAGCCATCCCACCAGGCCGGCATTGAGCCATACCATGACGAATCCGAGCAGGTACGGACCCGCCAGCTCGCCGCTCTGGAGCAAGGCGATCCAGCGATGTTGCGTATGCGCGAGGCGCCACGGAAAAAGGGTTGGAAAGAGGAACTCGACGACGGTGAACGTGAGTGGTGCGGCGAGGCCGAGGGGTAACGGCCCGAGCCAGGCGAGTGCACCAACGAACGCCCCGATCTGAAGGCCCATCCAGAGCACCGGAGCCGCGAAGAGGACGAGCGCCGTGCAGGACGAGAACCCGCCGAACACCTCAAAGGCATGGATCAACCAGACGAAGGCGCAGCCGATTCCAGCGCTGCCACCGAGCCACCCGAGCGCGAACGCGACGCGCGGCACTCGCGTCTCCGCAATGTGGATCAACGGGGCCACGGCGATCCACGGCAAGAACCAGTACCACGGATCGACGAAGCTCCACCCGAGAGCGAGCCCAGAGGCAACGGCGATCGCTGCACCCTGCCAGTCCTGCGCGCGGATCGCGCGGCCCGGCGCCGGCATGATTCAGGGGAGGGGAATGATCGCCACGTCGTCCGGGAACGTCACGAGCGGGTTCCCTGCGGCATCCGTGGACGGTGCCGTGCTCGTGACCGGCTCGTCAGGTAGGCCACCGTCCGACTGGATGCGGAAACCATCCACACGATCGTACCCGCCTTCGGTGACGTAGAGAATCGATCCGAGCGTCTCGTCCACCGCCAGACCGACGGGCAGGGATCTCGGGTCCTCTGCGGTGCGGCTGAACGTCTTGTCGGGAAGCAGCCCGTTTTCGAGACGAAAGACGTCGACGCGCCCCTCGTTGAAGACGGTCGAGTAGATCAGGTCATTGGCGCCGTGCTGGTGACGGAGCATTCGCTGATAGACGCCCGCCCGCTTCGTACTACTGTCGTCGTTGCCGTCGATCACCCCGTCGGCGTTCACGGGAAACGTGAAGAGCCGCTGACTGACCTCTTCGGCAACGAACAAATCGCCGAGGGGTTTACTCACGGACTCGGCGAAGAACATCTGCGTGACGATGGCGCTGCTGATCACGGAGATCGGCGTGCTGACGAGACCCGCGTTGACGCAGGTCGATGGAGCGGGAGACGGCTCCGTGGCCCCTGGCGTCGCGTCGGGATCCGGCGACGGTGACGCGGTCGGTACGGGAGTCGGCGTCCCGGTCGCGTTCGGGTTGGGCTCGGGCAGGAATTGCCCTTGCACGCGGGCATGGATCTCGATGCGAACCGATCCCCCCGCTCCGAAGAATCCGTCGCCCATGGTGGTCAGGGACGCGAACTCTGCGTCACCGCCGCCGACGATACAGCTCGTCGGGAGCGGCGGGATCGTTCCGTCGTCCGCGATCGGATACGCGTCCACGCGATTGGTCCCGCGCTGCGCGACGTAGAGGATACCGTTGCCGAATTTCGGGTCGATCACCATGTCGACGGGATCATCGTCCGGGGCGCCGTCCTTCACTTCCTTGTCCGCTTTCGTTTCTGCAATGCAGGCGCTGCCGCCGCCCGTGCGCAAGCGCACGACTTGCACACGATCGCGCGTCGCGACGTAGAGAAGGGTCGGATCCGTCGGGTGCACCACCACGCGTCGAGGGTTGTCATCCGTGGCGATCCGTTGCTCGGCCACCGCTCCGGCGCTGCTGTTACGGAAGAGAAGTCCCGTCGCCCCGAGACGATAGACCGCAATTCCACGCGTATTGCCGTCGCCCAGGTGGCACGGACCTGCCGGCACCGAAACGCAGGCATTGTCGTCGTGACACTCGTTGTGCGACTCGACGACGATCAGCGCCTTATCGGAACGAACGGTGTCGAACTCGCCGCCCGCCGGAATCGAAAAATCCCGATTCTTGCCGCCACCGGCACACGCCGAAAGAAAGAGCGCAGCCGTCACGATGAGCACCGGCGCCACCGTCGATCCCCCCCGCAGCAGCCTCGTGCCCAACGTCACCGCGCGTGCCATGCGACCTCCGTCTTTGGTGCCGCGTGCGTCTACCCCATTCAAGGATGCGCGTCCACAACATCGAAAGGAGTGGCGACCTTGCGCCAAGTACGCTATCTGCCGCGACGTGGGGATGCGGGAGGCGTGCTGTCTGGGAGTGGTCTTCTTTTGTCTGGGATTGGCGCATGCAGCCGCCGCCGAACCCGACGCGATGGAGATCGCCCGCCGAAACTTCCAAGTCGACAAGGTCGTCGACTCGCGGGCCGAGATCACCATGACCCTCGTAGGAGAGAACGGAGCGCGGCGCGAACGCTCCACCGTCAGCCTTTCGAAGCTCCTGCCCAACGGCGTCGATCGAGAGCGCATCGTACGGTTTCTCGCCCCGGCGGAAGTTCGCGGAACGGCGACGCTGCTCGTCGAGCATGCCGACGGGGACGATGACATTTGGATCTATCTTCCCGCACTGCACAAGGTCCGGCGACTCGTCGCGAACAACAAGAAGGACAGCTTCGTCGGCACGGACTTCTCCTACGGCGACATCATCGGACACCGCGTCGAGGACTGGACGTATCAGCTGGTGGGACACGAGACGGTCGACGGCCACGACACGTACGTCCTGGAAGCGACTCCGAAGACGGACGCGGTGCGCGACACGAGCGGATACGGCAAGCGAAAAGTCTGGATCCGTGTCGACAACTACGTAGCGGTCAAGGCCACCTATTGGGACGGTGGCGGAGCACTCCTGAAGGAGCTCACGGCCACGGACGTCAGATCGATCGAACCGAAGACCGACAAATGGCAAGCGTTTCGGCTCGTCATGGAGAATCGCCAGACCGGACATCACACCGAGCTGGTGTTCACCAAGCTCGAGGTCGGCGTCGGGCTTCGCGACGATGAGTTCAGCGAACGCTACCTCGACAAGGAGCCCTGAACGCCCCGGCACCGCGCCATCTGCCGGGCAATCGGCATGCTGACGCTCGCCGGAAGCATGACGACGGGCCGCCCGGCACTCGCCGGGGACGCGGGACTCGCAGCGCTCGGGCTCAGCGGCTCGATCGGTCTCGACTATTTCAGCTCGAATCACAACATCGACGATCGCGAACACTTCCCCGGCCTCAACGTCGTCCTCAAGCAACATGGTCACGTATCCAACGACTTCCGTTGGGTGATCGAGGCACGCGTACTCGCCCAGCAGGTCGGCCACGAGGATGAAGACGCTCCTCACGCGTCGATTCGCGATCTTCGGTACTCGGACGCGGTGACGTCGGAGCTGCGCGAGGCGTATCTCGAGGTCGAGCGGGAGTCGTGGGACATCCGGGTGGGCCGTCAGATCATCGTGTGGGGCCGCGCCGACGAGATCAATCCGACCGACGTACTGTCACCGAAGGATTATCTGCTGTTGCTGCCGGACGGCGTAAGTTCCTACCGCTACGGTACGAATGCCGTGATGGTCGACTATTTCGCGCAACGCGACATACGCCTGACGGCCGTCTGGTTGCCGATCACGAGCGTGAGCGTGATACCGCTGTCCGAGCCGCCAACGGGCGTCCGGGTGGATGAACGACCCCCGGGGATTCGCCTCCAGAACGGCATCGCTGGCATCAAGCTCGATCGCAGCGGCGGCAACATCGACGGTTCGTTGTCGTACGTGTACGGGTATAACCTCCTTCCGGAAGTGCGTCTGCGATCCTTGCGGGAGAACGTCGACACGGGCGCCGTGCAGGCGCAGGTCGATCTCGCGAACGCGCGCCAGCACATGATCGGCGCGGATCTCGCAACCACCCAGGGGCAGTTCGGCCTGCGCGGCGAGGTCGCCTATCTCTTGACGGACAACCCGCACGGCACGCGCCTCGACGGCGTCACCCCGTCACTGTTCTACGTCCTGGGCGTGGAACGTACGCTGCCGGCGGACGTCAGCGTCATCGTCCAATACGTCGGCCGCTGGGTGATGAATCGCGTCGACCCGGAACGTGCCCTCGCCGATCCCGACCCCGTTCGCGGGCGTGCCCGCTTCCTCGCGGCACGCGAGACGTTCGTCATCAACCAACAGCTGGATTCCGTGCAGAACGGCTGGTCGTTGCGCGTCGACAAGAAGCTCTGGAACGACACGCTCGACTGTGAGCTGCTCGGCGTTCACTATTTCGAACGCAACGATTTTTTTCTCCGACCGCGGGTGAGCTACGATGTCGCCGACGGCTGGCGACTCACGGTGGGCGGGGAAGTCTTCGGTGGACCGAACCTCTCGTTCTTCGGGCGGATCAAAGACAACACTGGGGCGTTCGTCGAGATGCTCTACAGCTTCTGACCCGCTCACGCGCACACCGCAACGGCGCTAGGTCGAGGGGCACGCTGGCTTCGGTCGGCAGCGTCGATTGTCAACTTTACATTAGGTCGGCATTGCGGCGACTTAATCCGTCTCGCGCCGGGAACATTGCATCGGTGCATGGTTGGAAGTTTGACAAGCATCCCCCCCCTGGTTACCCAACCTGCTCCGTTTCAGGCCTGGTCCCGCGACCAAGCCAAACTCGACCTCAAGGAGGAGACTCATGCACACCATCACCATGAGGCTCGCCCTGTGCGCCGCAGCCCTCATCATCGGAGCACTCGGACTCAATACCCCAATGCTCCTGCTCGGCCGGGGCGGCGAAGAGGCCGTCACCCGTGCCGAGGCCTCCATACCGCCGTTCGCGGTGGCTTCACAGGCGCCCCACGCCGGTGCTTTTCGCATCGGTGCCACGGAGCTCGGAGGCGAGCTGCATCCGTCGGGGTCCATCCAATCTCACCAGTCCATCCATGCGACAGCGCACGTCATTCCCGCCGACCTGCCTGAGCCTCCGATTGGACGGTTCAAGCTGACCGCGTACTCGGGTCCACAGCTCGGTCAGGAAACACCCATCACCGCCACCGGAACCACCGCGCGCGCCGGCCGTACCGTGGCGGTCGATCCCAAGGTGATCCCGCTCGGATCCCGCATCTACATCGAAGGCTTGGGAGAGCGGGTGGCAGAGGACGTCGGCGGCGCCGTCAAGGGACGTCACATCGACGTCTACCTCGGTACGGTACCGCAAGCCTTTGATTTCGGCGTACGTCGCGGCATCGTGAGTGTCATCGAGCCGCCGAAGTCCAAGCTCGCGCGCGACATGTCTCCCGGCCGAGGCTGAGCCCAGGGCAGGGCGATTCGCCACCAGCGAAGCTCGGCACAGGTGGCTCCCGGCTACGAAGCGCTATCATTGCGCTTCTCGCTTCAACAGCTAGGGAACGAGGTCCAGGAGCTTTCGCGGGTCTTCCGGCTCCTCGTGATCGCCCAACGCCAGGATGAGGTCGGTGTGCGTCAGCATACCAGGCGACCACTCCCGCAAGATCCGCCATGACCCATCCCCGGCGCGCTCGAGCAGGTGCACCTGGCGATCTTCGGTGAGACCGACGGCGGCGCGACCGCTCGGGGTCATGCAGAAAAGGACGTATCCGGCCCGCTTGCTGGTCACGAAGTGCATGCGTCGTCCATCCGTGGTCGTCATTGTTGCGGGCACACGCCCAAGGTCCCGAATCGCACCGCCCGCGAGTATCCGACGATACCGAGACCCTCGTCACCGAACTCACCGGCGGTAGCGAAACCTCCATCCTGCGTCGGCGTACTCGACCAATCCCATGCGTGCTCGAGTAGCCGCGTACCATGGGCGCGATGAAGCATGATCGTGTCATAGACGATTTCGATGACGCTTCGCCGCAACAACCTCCCGGCGATCCCGAGCGTTTCGGCGTACCGCGCAAGTGCCGCGTCTTGTTGCTCGTAGTTGAGGTTGCACGTCGAGGCAACGGGCGTTCCATGCACCAAGCGCCAGCCCGGCCCACAGGTGGCGCTCGCCGCAAACGGCTCTCCACCCACGGTCCATTCATCCTTCAATTGATACCCGACGCCTTTCAGCAATTTCGGCTGGACCGTCTCGGGGAAGCGCTCCAGGAGACGGAGCACGGTGAGCGGCTGCGCGCCGTCGGTCGCGAGCCGATATACGAGCACGTCGCCGCGTGCACGAGCACGCTCGAGGGTGTCGCGTGCATAGGGGACGCTCTCTCGCTCGGACTTCGCCGCAACCAGGGTCGCGGCCGGCGCGGAAAGCACGCGCGCGGCATCGTCCGGACTCAGAAGATGCGGACCGAACAAGGAACGGGCTTCGGAAATCGCCACGGCAGGAGTCGTCATACGCTCTCGTTCAGCCGCCCAGTTGGAACATCTCGCGGCGTTCGATGGTTTCGTTCAGATGCAATCGATGTCCCGTAGGCTTGCCACCGACGGCTCGGAGCAGGACCTTGGCCACCGCAGAAATTCCGCCTGCGGCCAACGCCCGCCGAACGTCGAGCTCGTCGTCGTTCAGCAGACATAGATGGAACTTCCCGTCAGCCGTCAAGCGCATGCGATTGCAGGTGCCACAGTATGGGCGGCTCACCGGACTGATGAATCCGATCGTTCCGGACGCGCCCGCAAGCCGGGTATTCCGCGCTTCGTCCGAGGGATCGTCGACGGGGAGCTGCCACAGTGGCCCGAGGGCCGCCTCGATGCGTGCTTCGGTCTCCGAGCTCGGCACGAAGCTCGCCCGCGAAAGCGCGGCCGGCTCTCCCACCCCGAGCGGCATGAGCTCGATGAAGCGTACATGCCAAGGGCGGTCACGCGTCAGCGCCGCCAGATCGACGACGTCCTCGTCGTTGAAGCCGCGCGTGACGACCGCGTTCAGTTTGATGGGCGTGAGCCCAGCATCCTCGGCCGCTTCGATCCCAGCCCAGATCTCCCCAAACGTCCCGAAACGCATGATCTTCGCCAGGCGCTCGGGGTTCAACGTGTCCACATGGATGTTGACCCGCCGAAGACCGGCCCGCGCGAGCGCGGGCGCGAGACGCGGCAGCAGGATTCCGTTCGTCGTCAGCGCCAGGTCGGCGACGCCTTGGATCGCGGCCAAGCGCTCGACGATCTCGAGCAAGTCGTGGCGCAGCGTGGGCTCCCCGCCCGTCAGGCGAATCTTTCGGAATCCCACCCCGATCGCGGCGCGGACGACCGTTTCGAGCTCCGACGGGGAAAGCCACTCCGACCCGGACCGTCGCGCATCGAGCGGCATGCAATATACGCAACGGAGATTGCAGTGATCGACGAGGGAAATGCGCAGGTAGTCGATTTCGCGTTGAAAGCGGTCCTTCGGCAAGGTCCGCGGATTGTTTCGTCGGCGCTTCGGCGTGTCAAGATTGAACACGCTCATGAACGCCGCAAGGGAGCTACAACCGCCGCTCCTCGACCTCGGTGATGATGTCGGCGAGCGCTTGCCGGTACGACGAGAAAGCCAACTCGTCGAGGAGGCGGCGCGCATCGCGCGTGTATTCTTCGGCGAGACGCCGGACCTCGTCGAGCACACCGAGATCGCGCACGCGCTTCAGTGCCTCTTCCACGTCGGATTCGGGGCTGTCAGGAGTCATGAACACGCGTCGCACTTCGACATCCCGCGCGGCCGCGAGCACCAGTGGTAGCGAAGGGTTCCCATCGCGCAGGTCGATGCCAACGGGCTTACCGGTTCGTGCGTCCCCCTCGACGTCGAGGAGGTCGTCGATGATCTGAAACGCCATACCGATGTTGAAGCCGCACAGAGCCATGGCGTTGGTGCCTCGCTCGTCGACTCCAGCGAGATGCGCGGCGACGCGTGCTCCCTGGGAGAAGAGCGATGCCGTCTTGCGAGCGATGATCTCGAGGTAGTCTCCCCTCGTGGTGGCGGGATCGCGGCGGAAACGCCCCTGCATCACCTCGCCCTCGGTGAGGCTCACGCACGCGTCCGCAGCCCATCGAACGATTCGCTCTTCGAAGCGTCCGCAGAGCTCGAAGGCTTTACTGAAGAGGAAATCGCCCGTCACGAGCGTGTTCGCCAATCCGTACCGCAAGAACGCCGACGGCCGACCGCGACGCGTCTCGCCCCCGTCGATGATGTCGTCGTGCAACAA
Organism: uncultured delta proteobacterium; assembly: GCA_963774015.1. Lineage (GTDB taxonomy): Bacteria > Desulfobacterota > Binatia > UTPRO1 > UTPRO1 > UTPRO1. Next base: position 575,728 of record CAVZDH010000005.1, on the reverse strand, counting down.
CGTCGCCGAATGAATCAACTCGAGCGCGATCGCGACGTCGATCATGTCGGAGACGTCTCGTCCCCCGCACGCTTTGAAGACGAGCAAGGCAACGGCGGGCCGGACGCGCTTGCCGCCCCCCTGAATCAAGTGAAGCGCGACCTCGGACAAGAGCGGCTCCCGGGATGCCAGGAGCTGCTCCATTTTCTCTTCGACGCGGCCCAAGTCGTCGACGATCAGGCTCAGGTCGACGGCTCCGTTGGAACCGGATAACGGGCGGCGCCCAGGAGCATCGTTCGACGAATTCACTCGCGCTTCCTTCCTGACCGCGGCGCCGGCGCGGAGCGGCGGTCAGCTAATGGCAAAGGCCGCGCCTTGTCAAGGTGATAACCCTCCGGATGGGAGTGTCCGGCCGCGTCGCGTCTGCGTTGCAATGGTCGAAGGCGGCCAGTACTGTTCAACGCTTCCCGGTGACCATTCTCGACAACGTACGGGCGGCCGTGAGCCGCGTCACGTATCCCGGTTTTGCACGCGACATCGGATCGCTCGGGCTCGTACGGACCGTGACGGTTCGCGATGGGCACGCCCATGTCACGCTGGATCTACCGACACGAAAGGCTGCGGTCGCCGACGTCCTCCAGCGGGAGATCCGAGAAGCGGTCACCGGAATTTCAGGCATTACGGAGGTGACGATCGCGCCGGCGCCCGGGGTACAGCACGATGCCGCATCCTCTGGGCAGCGACCTCGGCACGCGCTGCCGGGCGTCGCCCACATCGTAGCCGTGGCGAGCGGCAAAGGGGGCGTCGGCAAGTCGACCGTCGCGGTGAACCTCGCCCTCGCGCTCAAGCTGCGTGGGCTTCGCGTCGGACTTCTCGATGCCGACGTGCATGGGCCGAGTGTACCACTGATGACGGGCACGTCCGACGAACGCCCGCGCATGATCGACGAAAAGAAGATCATGCCGGTCGAGCGCTTCGGACTCGCACTCGTTTCCATGGGATTCTTCCTCGACGATCGCTCTCCAGTGATCTGGCGCGGCCCCATGGTGATGAGCATCGTGCGTCAGTTTCTGAAGGACGTCGTGTGGGGAGACCTCGACGTACTCGTCGTCGACCTCCCTCCCGGCACGGGCGATGCCCAACTCACGCTGCTTCAGGAAGTCCCCATCGCCGGGGGCGTGATCGTGACTACTCCGCAGGACATCGCCCTCCAGGACGTCCGACGCGGCATCAGCATGTTTGCCACCGTTCAGACGCCGGTCCTTGGAATCATCGAGAACATGAGCGGCTACGTCTGCCCCCGATGCAACGAGTACGATCCGGTCTTCGGCGCAGAGGGAGGCAGCAACGAGGCCGCAGCTCTCGATGTTCCGTTCCTTGGTCGCATTCCGATCGCGGGTCGTTTGCGCGAGAGCATGGACTCCGGAACGCCGCTCGTCATGCAGGCGCCGGAAGATGCCATTGCGCAGACCTTCGCCGAGATCGCCGATCGCATCGTGGCGACGCTACGTGATGTGGCCCACGGCCGGCACTGACTTTCAGACTTTACCCTTCGCTGCCGACATGTTACGCGTGGCGGCTGCGTTCAGTCGCATTTCGGAGGATTTTCGATGTCGACGATGATCACGGAAGAATGCATCAACTGCGGAGCCTGCGAGCCAGAGTGTCCGAATACGGCCATCTACGAGGGTGGCGCTCAGTGGGAGAACAACGGAGACAAGCATCCCGCGATCGCAAGCGACATCTATTACATCGTTCCCCAGAAGTGCACCGAATGCGTCGGCTTCTTCGATCAGGAGCAATGCGCGGCCGTGTGTCCCGTCGACTGCTGCGTTCCGAACCCCGAGGATCCCGAGAGCGAAGAGCAGTTGATCGCCAAGGCGCGCGTCATCCATCCCGAGCAGACGTTCGACGCGGGCTGTCCTTCGCGGTTCCGAAAGAAGTAGTCGTTCGCGATTGCTGCCCCTCCCGTATCCGAGACGCGCCGTCTCTCTTTACAAGGCGTATACCCTTCGTTATAAGTGCCGCGTTTTTCTCGCTTTTTCATCAAGTTGCATCATCCGAGCGCTGGGGTAGGGGAAAGCGGCCATGGCAAAAATACGAGTCGGCATCGTTGGCGTTGGCAACTGCGCGAGCAGTCTCGTTCAAGGTGTCGAGTTCTACCGGCATTCGAGCTCGGATCCCGCGGTCGAGCATCCGGGCCTCATGCACTACGATCTTGCGGGCTATCTTCCCCACGATCTCGAGGTCGCGTGCGCGTTCGACATCGACGAGCGCAAGGTCGGGCAACCGCTGCATCGAGCGATCTTCGCCAAGCCGAACAAGGCCGTCGACATCTGGCGCGACCTTCCCGACCTCGGCGTGACCGTCGAAATGGGACCTGTGCTCGACGGTGTGTCAGAGCACATGGCGGACTACCCACCCGACGAGACTTTTCTTCCCTCCGATCGCCCCGCGGTCGACGTCGCGAAGATCCTGAAAGCGACGGGCACCGAAGTCCTCATCAGCTACTTGCCGGTCGGAAGCCAGAAGGCTGCCGAGCACTACGCGCAGGCGTGCCTGGACACTGGAACGAGCCTGGTAAATTGCATGCCGGTCTTTCTCATCTCCGATCAATCGTGGGGCGAACGGTTCACCAACCGTGGAATTCCTGCGGTGGGAGACGACATCAAGTCTCAGGTCGGGGCCACCATCGTCCACCGTACCCTGGCAAAGCTCTTCGCGGATCGCGGCATCAAGGTCGATCGGACCTATCAGCTCAACACCGGCGGTAACACCGACTTCTTGAACATGCTGAACCGCAGCCGCCTGGGGTCGAAGAAGGTGTCCAAGACCGAGGCGGTCCAAGCCGTGATGCCGCAGCGATTGCCCGCGAGAGACGTGCACATTGGACCGAGCGACTACGTTCCGTGGCAGGGAGACAACAAGATCTGCTTTCTTCGCCTCGAAGGACGCGCATTCGGTAACATTCCGATGGAGCTGGAACTCCGTCTTTCTGTGCAAGACAGCCCGAATTCCGCTGGCGTCGCCATCGACGCAATCCGATGTTGTCGCCTCGCACGTGATCGCAAGATCGCGGGACCACTGCGCAGCGTCTCCGCCTACCTCATGAAGCATCCCCCGACACAGATCACCGACGATCTGGCGCGAGACCTCGTCGAGAAGTTCATCAGCGGAGAGATCGAGCACTGAGAGGTTTTCGCCGCGGTCATGTGCCATCCCTGGCTCGCCGCGGGTGTGGTCGCCTTCGCTGCGGTCATCGTGGTCCGCGAGCTCGGAGCGATCGTTCGGGAGCCGCTGAGTGAGGCATCCCTAGTCGAGAGCGGCCTGCTCGGCGACCGTCCGCGGCGCTGGTTTCGCAAGCGCATGCGCCCCCTCGTCGAGGTCGCACTCGATAGTGGACTCACCGCCGACGGGGCAACATTGCTGCAGCTCGCAACGAGCGTGACATGCGGAATCGCGTATGCCCACGGGTGGATGTTCACGGCTGGCTGGATGCTCATCACATGCGGCACACTCGACGTACTCGACGGCGAGATGGCCCGCCGCCTGGAACGCGACGGACCTCGTGGGGCATTCATGGACTCCGTCGTGGATCGCTACGGGGAGACCGCCGTCTTCGCCGGGCTCGTCGCCTTCTTCCGCAGTGGGTGGATCGAATGGGCAGTACTCGCCGCCTGGGCGGGAAGTTTCATGGTGAGCTATACGCGCGCGCGTGCCGAGAGTCTCGACGTTCCGTGTCCTGGGGGACTCCTGCAGCGGCCCGAACGCTACGTCATCCTCGGAGGGATCTCGATGATCAGCACCGTGGTACAACACCTCGCTTGCTACACGGACATCCAGCAAGAGCTCATGGCGGCAGGAATCAGCGTGTTGGCGCTTCTTGCCAATGTCACCGCCCTGCAACGCCTGCGTGGAACGCTCCAACGGTTCTCGTGAACACGCCGATCTCGTCCGCTGCTGGAATCCTAGGCGTGTTCTTCGTGATGCTCGGTACCGGGGTGATTCTCGATGGCGATTGGCTGTGGTGCGGCTTCTCGACGATCGCGCTCGGCACCTGTCTTCTTTCCACGGCATCCGCGCCCTCGAGCGAGGCCGCATCGTGAGTCGCACGACGCGAACCGCGATCGGCGTGACCATTTCGGGCGTCGCGCTGTACCTCGCCATGCCCCCGCGCGCGGAGTGGGGGAACGTTGCGGCGGCATTCGCGCGCGTGCGGTACGCGTATCTGGTGCCGATCGCCTTGATCAGCGCGTACAGCATCGTCGTGCGCTGTCAGCGTTGGCGCTTACTCTTGCGCCCCGTCGGCTCGATACCCTTCCTTCCGCTCGTGTCCGCAACGTCCATTGGATTTCTCTGCAACATGGTCCTGCCGTTGCGGGTGGGGGAAGTGATCCGACCGGTGTTGCTCGCGAATCGCACTGCGGTACCGGTCAGCAGCGTCCTCGCCTCGGTGCTGCTCGAGCGCTTGCTCGACATGTTGACGATCCTCGTCTTTCTCGGACTCGTGATGTGCCTCGTGCCTGTCTCGAGCACGATCCGGCAGAGTGGTATCGCCTTCGTCCTCCTCGCCGTCGTTGCCGTCGGAACGGTCGTGGCGCTGCAACGGCAGCACCCGCGTGCCCTCGGCTTCCTCCGCTGGGTACTCGCACGCATGCCGGCGCACCTCCGGGATCGTGCCGAAGCGGCACTGCAAAGCTTCATCGGAGGGCTCCAAGGCATCGGCGAAGGATCGGTCCTGCTTCGGATTCTCGGGTATTCGATTTTTCTCTGGGCAGTCATCGCATCGGTGTTCGGGATCGGCCTTTTGGCATGCGATCTCGACGTCCCGCCCATCAGCGGTGCCTTGGCGTTGGTAACCGTCGTGGCCGGTGCGGTTTCTGCACCATCGGCGCCCGGTTTTATCGGGACCTTTCAGGCGGGATGCATCGTCGCACTGGGGCTGTTCGGCATCAATCGCGCGGAGGCCATCCCTTACGCTTTCGTCGTGTGGGGCGCACAATGGCTCACCCAGGTCCTCTTAGGGGTTGTGTTTCTCTTGCGCGAAAACATAAGCTTCGGAGACGTTCGGGCCGCTGAGGAGCCCGCACCCTGACGTCACCGAACCGTGAGCCTCTCCGACAAAGACATCGTGCTCGGCGTAACCGGTGGCATCGCCGCCTACAAGGCGCCGGACATCGTGCGAGCGCTCACCAGCATAGGAGCGCGGGTTCGTGTCGTCCTAACGCGCGCCGCGGAAGAGTTCGTCACACCGCTCACGCTTCAGACGCTCTCCGGGCAGCCGGTCGCGCGCTCGCTTTTCGATCTCACCGAAGAATCCGAAATCGGCCACATCCGAATCGCGGACACGGCCGACGGAATCGTGGTCGCGCCGGCGACGGCCAACATGATCGCCAAGCTCGCACTCGGCATCGCCGACGACCTCCTGACGACGATCGCGCTCGCCACCCGGGCACCGATGCTCGTATGCCCATCGATGAACGTCCACATGTACGAGCACCCGACGGTACGAGCCCACATGGCGAGTCTTCGCGACAGCGGACGCACCGTGCTGGAGCCCGACGTGGGGGCGCTCGCGTGCGGATACTCCGGGCCCGGTCGTCTGCCTGATCCGCAGGTCATCGTCGAAGAGCTCGAGGTACTGCTCGGGCGCAAGGATTTGCAGAACGCGCACGTCCTGATCTCGGCCGGCCCGACCTGGGAAGCGCTTGATCCGGTCCGCCACCTGGCCAATCGGTCGTCGGGAAAGATGGGGTACGCGCTGGCCCGAATGGCGCGGCGCCGCGGGGCACAGGTGACGCTGGTCAGCGGTCCGACGACCCTTCCGGCGCCGCGGGGCGTCGAGACACTGCGAGTCGTGAGCGCCCGAGAGATGGAGCACGCGATCCTGCGGGGAGCATCCACTGCGGACGTGGTCATCATGGCGGCCGCGGTGGGAGACTTCCGACCGGCGGATCCGGCGCGCCACAAGATCAAGCGAGGCCGGGCGGATCTCGAGCTCCGTCTCGTACCGAACAACGACATTCTCGCAAAGCTCGGCGCCCTCAAGGGCGCCCGCATGCTCGTGGGCTTCGCTGCAGAGACCAAAGACCTCGTTGCCAGCGCACGCCGCAAGCTGCAAGCAAAGGGCGTGCACCTGATGGTTGCGAACGACGTCACCGCCGAGGGTGCCGGGTTCGACGTCGACACCAACATCGTGACGCTCATCGACCGTAGCGGACGGGTCGAACGCTTGGCCAAAATGAGCAAGGACGACGTCGCGAAGGCGATCCTCGATCGCATCGTCGAGCTCATAAGCGCACGGCGCGAGGGCCCCAGTCTCACACGCGAAGCCCCGCGGCGCCGCTGATCTACCGGCTCAACACCCTCCGCATACGTGCCCCTTCAGCTCGGGCACGACCCTGGCGAGAATCGCCTCCTGCAAAGAAGGCGTGAGTTGGCGCTTGCGGCGCAACAGTCTCAAGCGCTTGCGGATCTGCTCCGCACGCTCGAGATGGTCCCGACCAGTCGGATCGAGTCGAACACATCGCGCCTTCGTGCCGTGCGCGAGCATGTCGAGCGCTGCACGACTGCAAAGATCGTCGTACCGCGAGACCTCCGCCGCGGGAAGTGGATACCGCGACCGCATTCCGAGTCGGTGCATCATCCGCCTCCATTGCTCGACGCGATGGAGGGCCATGACGGAATTGAAGATCCGCTTGTTGGTTCGAAACGAAAAAAGTGTGCGCTCGACGACCCGTTCCATGAGCTCGTCGCACCCGGGGTACAGTCGGCTCACGACGTCGCGCAATCGCTTCCAGTCTTCCTCGGGCTGCATGGCGTCGAACCGCGCCTCCCAGTAGACGTGCTTCAGCGCGCGCGCTCGGAAGCTCGCAATCAGTTGCAGGGGGACGTAGTAGTTGTGCGAGTAGGTGTCGGCCGCGAGATGCGTCAGGTAGCCGTAAGCGAAGGCTCTCTCGGCATCCGATCCGGCAGCCTCCAGCACTTGCCAACCAACGTTCCAGGAATGGCAGTGGTACCGCAGATCGCGCGTGAATTTCTTCGCTTGGATGATGTCCGCACCCACGCATCCATAGAGATAGGTATCCGGAAACGCGCGGAGAATTTCTTGTAGGGCAGCGGGCAGGGTGTTAAGACGCACCAGCACCGTGGCTCCGTGCACGAGATGCGTGACGGGCCCCCAAGCATGCGCTTCCTGCGGCGTAAGCAGAACGCCGAGCGCGCCAATGACCACCAGCAAAATCGCCATGATCGGCTCAAGCGTACTCTTCGGCCTCGGCACCCACAACCGGGAACCTCGATGATGATCGACGATCGACACGACCTACTGGATCTCGTCGGCGCTACGCGGGCGCATCTCCAGTGGCTCCGCGAGACCGGCGTCGAAAGCGTACCGTTCTCGAGCCCATCCCCGAACGGGCCGGGCCACGCAGTCTCCCCCCCACCTCCAGCTACCCGCGAACCACTCGTCGTCGAGGAGCCAAGCCCGCCACCCGATCCGAACGAACGTCCCCTGGTCGACTATCTGACACACCCCGGCGTCCGCGAAAGCCGGACGCTTGCGGATCTTCGCACGGTCATCGGTGATTGCCAACGCTGCAAGCTCGCCGGGCACCGGACGCACATCGTCTTCGGCGTGGGAAATCCGAACGCCGATCTCGTATTCGTCGGCGAGGCCCCAGGACACGACGAGGACGCACGCGGCGAACCGTTCGTCGGACGCGCAGGGCAACTGCTGACGGAGATCATCGTCAAGGGCATGAAGATTCGTCGCCAAGACGTCTACATCGCGAACATCATCAAGTGTCGTCCGCCGCAGAACCGGAATCCCGAACCCGACGAGATCGCGGCCTGCGAGCCGTTCCTCAAGCACCAACTCGAGCTCATCCGGCCGAAGGCGATCGTCGCTCTCGGAACCTTCGCCGCACAATGTCTGCTCAAGACCCGGACGCCGATCACCCGACTGCGCGGGACATGGGCGAACTACCACGGCATCCCGCTGATGCCGACCTTTCATCCGGCGTACCTGCTGCGAAACCCTTCGGACAAGCGGCTGGTGTGGCACGACATCCAACAGGTCATGACGGTTCTCGGCCTCCGATGACCAGGGATGCGATCTCCGTCGCCAGGGCGGAAAACCTCTGCGCAACCAGCTCGTTGACTGTCTCCGTAGATCCGGGTTACACGGGCCGTTCGCCCATGGATCTCGGCGTCCTCGATTACGCGCTCGATCCCGCGCTGATCGCCCAGCACCCCCTGCCGCGTCGCGATGAGAGCCGTATGCTGGTGATCGAGCGCGCGACTGGTGCACGCACCGATTCGTCCGTCGACAGGCTCGGGAGCTGGCTGCGGTCGGGCGACGTGCTCGTCGTGAACGACGCCGAGGTAATGGCCGCTCGCCTGCATGGCGCGCGGCCGACGGGCGGCATCGTCGAGGTCCTCTTGATCGAGCCCTTAGCCGGCGCCACTTGGAAGTGCATGGCCAGGGGAGCGGGCAAGATCCCAGCGGGGGAGATCATTCAGTTCGGCGAGGGATTGTCTGGAACATGGGGCACGCGAGTGGAATCCCAGTATCGGACGATTGATCTCGCATGCGACGGCGAGCTCGTACCCACGCTGCAACGGGTCGGAAAGCTGCCGCTTCCCCCCTACATCCGACGCCCGGAGGGACCGTCCGCACTCGACTGCGAACGCTACCAGACGATGTTCGCGCGAAATGCGGGAGCAATCGCCGCGCCCACCGCCGGACTGCACTTCACGCCGGGACTGGTGGCCGATCTCGCGCAACGCGGAATCGCCTGCGTTCCGCTGACCTTGATCGTGGGCCCCGCGACGTTTCTTCCCGTTCGGACCGCGTCGTTGGCGGAGCACGACGTCCCCGCCGAACGCTATGCCATACCGGACGCCACCGCACGCGCCCTCGCCCACGCGCGCGCCATCGGGGGACGCGTAGTTGCCGTCGGAACGACGACCGTTCGTGCCCTTGAAACGGTCGCAGCCCGCGACGGGGTCGTGCGACCCACCGTCGGTCGTACCAATCTCGTGATCGGCCCCGGGCATCGTTTTCGGTGCGTCGACGCGCTCTTCACGAATTTTCACTTACCCCGTTCCACCCTGCTTGCGCTCGTTGCCGCATTTGCCGGGATCGATACGACACTCGCCGCGTATCGAGCCGCCACGGCCTCGGGTTACCGGTTCTATAGTTACGGCGACGCCATGCTGATCGTGTGAGCATCTTTCAGCTGCTGCACGAGGACACGAGCTCCGCCGCACGCCGGGGTCGCCTGCGGTTGGCGCATGGCGAGGTCGAAACACCCGCCTTCATGCCCGTTGCGACGCACGGAAGCGTGAAGGGTCTGACGCCGGTCCAGATTCGCGAGACGGGCGCGGAGATGATCTTGTCGAACGCGTATCATCTCTGGTTGCGTCCCGGATGCGACGTCGTGGCAACCGCGGGCGGTCTGCACCGCTTCAGCGGCTGGGACGGTCCGATCTTGACGGACAGCGGCGGGTATCAGATTTTCTCGCTCGCCGCGCTGGCGCGCGTCACGGACGAAGGCGTCACGTTCCGATCGCACATCGACGGCAGCGCGCACACGTTGAGTGTGGAAGACGTCATCTTGGCTCAGGAACGACTCGGGAGCGACATCGCCATGATCCTCGACGAATGCCCTCCCGGGGATGCCGACCGCTCAACCATCGAAGCAGCCACCGCACGGACGGCGCGCTGGGCCGCGCGCGCCGCCACGGCACGGGTACGAGGAGATCAAGCCGTGTTCGGGATCGTCCAGGGAGGAACGCATCTCGATTTGAGGCTGCAGAGCGCGCGCGCCATGATCGGGCTCGGTTTCGACGGCTATGCGCTCGGAGGACTCTCCGTCGGCGAGCCGCGGCCCGAAACCTGGCGCATCGCGGCCGCAACGACGCCGCACCTTCCGACCGACCAGCCGCGCTATTTCATGGGCGCGGGCACACCGAGCGACCTGGTGCATCTCGTTGGCGCCGGCGTGGATCTTTTCGACTGCGTCCTCCCGACCCGCCTCGCCCGGAACGGAACGCTCTTCACGAGCAGCGGCACGTTGGTCATCCGACACGCTTGCCATGTCGCGGACCCTCGTCCGATAGACGAGACCTGCGACTGCTACACTTGCCGCCATTTCAGCCGGGCCTATCTTCGCCACCTACTGATGGCGCGTGAGCCACTTGCCGTCACGCTCAACACACTGCACAACGTCACGTACTACGAGACCCTGATGGCGCGGATGCGAGAGGCGATCGCCGCCGATGCATTCGCGAGCTTCGCCGCCACCGAGGCATGGATGGGCGCGATCACGAGAGAGGAAGGCACATGGACGGCATAGCTTGGGCACAGGGCGCGGGTGGAGCGGCAGGGGCCCCGAGTCCGCTCGTGAATCTCCTGCCAATCGCGCTGATGTTCGTTATCCTCTATTTCTTGATGATTCGGCCGCAGCAGAAGCGCGCGAGGGAACACGAGACCATGGTGCAGAACCTGAAGCGGGGCGATGACATCGTCACGAGTGGCGGGATTCATTGTCGGATTCAGGCAATTGCCGACAAAGTCCTCACGGTCGAAATCGCCCAGAACGTCAGAATTCGGCTGGATCGCGATCAGGTCGCGAGCGTGCTTCGCGGCGCTCGCAGCGACGAGAAAGAGAAGGAAAAGGCATGAAGCTCGGTTACCGTATAGCGATCGTCATCGTGTTGTTGCTCGCCAGCAGCGTGTATCTCCTTCCCGTGATGACCACCGTCCCCGAATGGTGGCCGTCGATCCTTCCCCGTGAGTCGCTGCGTCTCGGACTCGACCTCCAGGGCGGCATCCACCTGATTCTTCAGGTCGAGGTCGACAAAGCCGTCGAGAACGCCCTCAACGGCACCATGGAGGACCTGAAGCGGGAGCTCAGCGAGGCGCAGATCCCGACGAGTAAGCTCGAACGGGCCGGGAACCGCATTCATTTGCAGCTGCGCGATGCGAGCAAGAGCTCGGCCCTCTCCGATCTGCTGAAGAATCAGTTTCCGACCCTCGTGGCAGCATCGGATCCGTCCGCGCAATCCGGAGACACGGTTCTCGGTTTCGACGATCGCGAGGAGCGCCGCATCCGCGAGTTCGCGGTGGACCAGTCGATCGAGACGATCCGCAATCGTATCGACCAATTCGGGGTACGTGAGCCGGTGATTCAACGCAGCGGCACGGACGGCATCCTCGTGCAACTCCCCGGCATTCAGGACCCTCAACGCGCCAAAGACTTGATCGGCAAGACCGCGGTGCTCGAATTCAAACTAGTCGCGAACGGCGCTGATCCGACGAAGCCGTCGAGCGGCACGGAGGTGCTCCCGGGTGAGGAGCGTGATCCCGTCAACGGCCAGGTGAACAACAAGGTCACCTACACCGTCGAGCGGAAGACACTGATGACGGGCGAGGTCATCGCCGACGCCCGCGTGCGACCGTCGACCCAGATGGAGGGCCCCTATGTCGAGCTCATCTTGAACAGTAGGGGCGCAAAGCTCTTCGAGGAGATCACGGCCGCCAACGTCAACCGCCAGCTCGCGATCGTGCTCGACGGCAAGGTGTACTCGGCGCCCGTGATCCGCGAACGCATCGGCGGCGGACGCGCATCCATCACCGGCAACTTCGACATCCGCGAAGCTCGCGACCTCGCGATCGTCCTCCGCGCCGGCGCGCTGCCGGCGCCGGTCACCCTGGCCGAGGAGCGAACCGTCGGCCCGACGCTCGGCCGCGACTCCATCCAGCAGGGCATGGTGTCGTTCGCGGTCGGCGGTGCGCTCGTCATCGTCTTCATGCTCGTCTACTACCAAGGCGCCGGGTTGCTCGCGGACATGGCGCTGCTTCTGAACGTCGTCTTCATCCTCGCAGGGCTTGCCGCCTTCGAAGCGACGCTAACGCTTCCGGGCATCGCGGGCCTCGTGCTGACTCTGGGCATGGCCGTCGACGCGAACGTGCTGATCAATGAGCGCATCCGCGAGGAACTCCGCCTCGGCAAGACGGTTCGCGCGGCGATCGAGGCCGGCTACGAGCGGGCATTGCCTGCCATCCTCGACTCGAACATCACGACGTTCCTCTCCGGTCTGATCCTGTTCCAGTTCGGCTCCGGCCCCGTCAAAGGCTTTGCAGTGACGCTCTGCATCGGCCTCGTGACGTCGGTCTTCACGGCCGTCATCTGTACCCGGATCGTGTACGATTTGATGCTCAGCCGGCGGCGCCTCAGCACCATCAGCATCTGAGGGAATATCACGTATCACGCTGATATTTCAGGAGATTCTTCTCTGATCCGGATCGATCCGCGGGAGCAATCAACTTGACGTTATTTTTGACGGCGTGGTATGCAGCGCCCATTCAATCGACTGGAGCGCACGTACTCGATGCTCGACCGGGACGACATCTACCTGAACAGCAAAGAGGTGGCGCAGATACTCGACGTGAGCCCCGACACCGTCAACGAGTTCGCCCGCAAGCATCTGCTGCCAGCCTTCAAGCAAGGGCGTCAGTGGCGGTTCAGAAAACGAGACATCGCATCGTTCAAGCGGCAGCTTCGGGGCTCCACCGCAGCCTGACGAGACGATCGGTCAACCATCTCAGATCGATTCGCGTTTGGTTCTACTAGGGCGCGAAGGGGGGCGCATGGCGGGTCAGCGCAATGGGGCGCAACGCGGGTCGTCGGATCCGCACCGTAGCAAGATCTACGCAGAGTTCTCCCACCTCTACGATCTGATCTTCCAGCGAATCTTCTTTCCGCGCATCGCGAGCGTGATCAAGTCGCTCCACATCGAACCTGGTGCTCGTGTCCTCGAACTGGGGGTGGGAACGGGTCTCTCCTTGAGTGCGTATCCCAGCCACTGCGAAGTCGTCGGCATCGATCTCGCTCAAGACATGCTGGATCAGGCTGATGAAAAGATCCGCGAGCGTGGCTGGAAGCACATCACGTTGCGACAGATGGACGCGCTCAACTTGAGCTTCCCGGACGATAGCTTCGATTACGTGATGGCTTTTCACGTCGTGAGCGTCGTACCTGACGCGACGAAGCTCTTGGATGAGGCGAGGAGAGTCCTCCGTCCGAACGGGACCTTGGTGGTCATCAATCATTTCCGAAGCGAACGGCCGATCATCGGCTCCTTGGTCGAAATGGCTGATCCCGTCACTCGCAAGCTCGGGTGGCGGACCACACTTCGCCTCGTCGACATGTTCAACGGCGCCCCTGTGGCCATCGAACGCCAGTTCAAGACGTCGCCCCGCTCGCTGTTCACCGTCGTGATCGCCCGCAACCAGAAAGAGATGCGAGCGACGGGCTGAGCCCTGATCCACTTGCGAGCAAGCATGTGGATAACTTGTGGATGAATGCCGTCGAGGAGAATCAATTACTTGGCGGCGAATCTGCTCGATCTCGGAAAACGCGGCTCGGCTCTTCCCCATTGCCTGCGCCAAACACCTAGAAGTCAGTGCTTTTTTCCCTAGGCCTGCCTGCACCCCGTCTGTACGTGAGCCCAGGTAGAGCACCCATCTGTCGAGGGGAGATCCCGAAACGCGCAGGTTGTGGATAATCCACTCGCCGCTTGCCTTCTGAAAAATGCCCCCGCCCAGAATCGAACTGGGACTTAGGGTTCCGGAGACCCTCGTGATGTCCTTTTCACTACGGGGGCAGGCGGCCGGTGTGGGTAGCATGCGGGTCCCAGGGGGTCAACGTAACATCACCCGAACCCCAACCCGGCGAGAAATCTTTCGGTGACGTAGTACAGCAGGACCCCGACAAAGACCATCACCGCGACGCGTCCATCTCCGCCGCGATTCACCTCTGGTACGAGATCGGATGCCGCGACGTACAACGTCACCCCGGCGGAGAAGGCGAGCCCTTCTCCGACGTGGCCCTCGAGGGGATACGTCACCATCGCCCCGACCACACTGGCAGCGCCGACCGCGACCGCAGACACCTGTGCCGTTCGGCGGGAATACCCACCCGCGAGCATGATCGAGGCGATGGTGAACCCCTCAGGGGCCTTGTGGAGAACGATGGCGATGAAGAGCAGGAGACCGAGACGTGGACTAATGAGGAATCCCGATGCGATCGAAATGCCATCGAAGAAGCTGTGAATCGACAAGCCGATGAGCGCGGACGTTCCGACACCGACGTGCTCCGGGTGGATCTCCTCTCCGAAGTGGAAATGCCGCACGACGGTATGCTCGACGAGGTGGATCATCAGATATCCCGCGAGCACCAGGACGGGTGCGAACGACGTCATCCCCGCACTCACGGGCAACATTTCCAACATGGCCGCCGCGAGCATGAACCCGCCGCCGAGCGCCACGAAGTAGTTCAACAAGGCGCCGTCCCACTGTCGCCGTAGGACGACCACCGTTCCGCCGAACGCGGTCGCGCCGGCGGTCACGAGCATGAACGCGAGCGTCACCCAGAAGGGGGCAGCAACCTCGTGCGGGCTCACGGTCGGATCGGAGACGTGAGACCCATCGTCGGTGCTACTGCGTTCGCAGCCGGGCGATCCAGACGCGCGGTCAACACGTCGACCATCGCTGCGTGCAAATGTCCATTGCTCGCGAGCGTCTGGTCCCCGAAGAGGTCGAATGCCGCGCCCCGGAAATCGGTCACCACGCCTCCAGCTTCCCGTACGATGAGCGTGCCGGCGGCCGTATCCCATGGGTGGAGTTTCCACTCCCAAAACGCGTCGAGCCGACCACAAGCAACGTAGCACAGGTCGAGCGCGGCCGACCCGTTTCGCCGCACGCCTTGCGTGTGGCGGACCATGTCGGCGAAGTGCCCAAGATACCGATCGAGATGTTCCCGGCGATCATACGGAAAGCCCGTCGCGAGAAGCGCATCATCGAGCTCGGTGATCGTCGACACCCCGATCGGCCCGTCGTTGAGCGTCACGCCGCCACCTCGCTTTGCAACGAACGTCTCGGCGCGAATCGGGTCGTGGACGATCGCGAGCTCGAGCGTCGTGCCGGAGGCCAATGCAAGGGACACCGCGAACTGGGGATACGCGTGCGCGAAGTTCGTCGTACCGTCCAAGGGGTCCAGGTACCACACGAGGCGATCGGCCGGCGGACGTCTCACGCCCTGAGTCGACGCCGATTCCTCGGCGATGATCGTATGCTCGGGAAATGCGTCGTGCAGTCGCGTCACGATGGCTGATTCAATGGCGTGGTCGGTCTCGGTCACGATGTCGACCGCGCCCTTGTGGCGAATCGTTTTTGCTTCGCGCCACGTCGCGAGCAGCATCGCCCCCGCCTCGCTGACTGCGGCACGGGCCACGCGCTCGAACATTTCCATGCGCGCGAGCTGTCTCACATTGACCATGGCAGATCAAGGTGAGACCATGCGCGACCGCCGCATCGGAGACCGCTTGCGTTCGCTCACCAAGACGACGACACGCGCTGCCCCCGCCAAGGTCAATCTCTGTTTGCGGATCGTCGACCGACGACCCGACGGTTATCATCTACTCGACTCGATCTTCGCCGCGATCGACCTCCACGACACCGTCACCATTTCGGTTGCGCCTCCCCCGAGCGCCCGCGAACGCCACGTCACCGTCTCATGTTCGCACCCGGGCGTTCCGAACGACGATCGCAACCTCGCAGTTCGTGCCGCCCTCATGCTCCTCGAAGCTTCCGGTGTCGCAGCCACCGTCGACATCGCGATCGACAAGCGGATCCCGCCGGGGGCGGGGCTCGGGGGAGGCAGCAGCAACGCGGCGACGGTCCTCCGCGAGCTCAATGCACTGCTGAACCTCGACCTGCCGTCGAGCCGGCTCGCCGAGCTCGCCCTCTCGCTCGGAGCGGACGTCCCGTTTTTCCTGACCGGGGGATGCGCACGTGTGCGTGGCATCGGAGAACACGTCGAGCCGATCCCCGGATGGCCCGGAACCGAGTTGGTCGTCGTGCTTCCCGACATCGCCGTATCCACCGCCTGGGCGTTTCGATCCCACCGCGCGGAATTCGACGCCGCTCCGAAAGAACCGGCGGCCATGGCCTCCAGTCCCACGCTCGATCCTGCGCTTCTTCGCAACGATCTCGAAGCAACCGTCTTCGCTCGCTTTCCAGCACTTGCCGAGGTGAAGCGAGGCCTGCTCGATGCCGGAGCCGCGGCTGCCGTCATGTCGGGCAGCGGCTCAGCGATAGTCGGACTTTGTGCCCCGTGGGCCCCCGCGCGAGTCGTTCGGGACGCGTTTGCGGCCCGTCATCCCGAGGGGACGAGCCGTTGTGCGACCATCCTCGGTCGATGACGACCGACGGATCGGTTGACCATTCCGCAGGTTACGCCTAGTATTCGCCGCTTTCCGTTCTGCGCCCGCATGACGACCGTCTCTCGGGGAGCCGGCGGCATGACGCGCAGAGCGGCCGAGAATGCAGACGTCGATGGGCGGTCGCCAAGCGGTAAGGCACCGGTCTTTGGATCCGGTATACGAAGGTTCGAATCCTTCCCGCCCAGCTATCAGAGAGCTCACGAGGCACCAAGGACGCTGAATGGCACTCCGCGCAAAAGATGAAGTAATCATCTTCGCCGGCAGCTCGAATCCGAAGCTCGCCCGTGAGATCGCCCATTACTTGAGCACCGATCTCGCGAACGCGGAGGTCGGGAGCTTCAGTGACGGGGAGACGCAAGTCGAGATCACGGAGAACGTCCGCGGTGGCGACGTTTTCGTGGTTCAGTCCACGTGCCCGCCCGCGAACAATCATCTGATGGAGCTGTTGCTCACGCTCGACGCCCTGAAGCGAGCCTCGGCCGGCCGCATCACGGCCGTCGTGCCGTACTACGGCTACGCGCGCCAAGATCGAAAAGTCTCGCCACGCGTGCCCATCAGCGCCAAGCTCGTGGCGGATCTGATGACCACCGCGGGCGCGGCGCGCGTTCTCACGATGGACCTTCATGCCGGGCAGATACAGGGGTTCTTCAACATCCCCGTCGACAATGTGTACGCAACGCCCGTCCTGCTCGCATATATCCGCCAGCAATTGCAGGACGGCGAAGGACTCACCGTCGTTTCGCCAGACGCCGGCGGCGTCGAACGCGCCCGTGCGTTCGCGAAGCGCTTGAACGCCAATCTCGCGATCATCGACAAGCGTCGCGTCGCGGCAAACGAAGTGGCCGAGATGAAGATCATCGGTGAGGTGACGGGGCGGATCGCCGTGATCATCGACGACATCATCGATACGGCCGGAACCATCGTCGCAGCTGCCGACGCCATCCGCGCAGCCGGCGCCCAGGAAGTGATCGCCTGCTGCACGCATGCAGTATTGTCGGGACGCGCCCTCGAGCGTCTCAAGGGGTCGTCGCTGAAGCGGCTTGTCGTGACCGACACGATTCCGCTACGGGAAGAGGCCCGCGCACTCCCCAACATCGTCGTGCTGTCCGTCGCCCATCTCATCGGCGAAGCCATCCGCCGCATTCACAACGAAGAATCGATCAGCTCGTTGTTCATCTGAAAGACGAGCTCGGAGGTAGTCATGGAAGAGATCATCCTCAGCGTCGAGGCCCGTACCGATCGCGGCAAAGGGGCCGCGCGGCGTCTTCGCCAGTCGGGAAAAGTGCCGGCG
The DNA here is from genome assembly GCA_963774015.1 of uncultured delta proteobacterium. GTDB lineage: Bacteria > Desulfobacterota > Binatia > UTPRO1 > UTPRO1 > UTPRO1. The sequence continues at coordinate 558,165 of CAVZDH010000005.1, read as the reverse complement.
GTTTTCTACGGCCCGAAGAGCGGCGCCACGCCGATCGCGATTGATCGCAAGGATTTTGCCGCGCACGTCGCAAATCTCGAAGGGTCGCACCTCATCCGGTTCCAGTCGACGACGACGGATCTCCAACAACGCGTCGCGCTCGTCCGAGAGGTGCAGCACCACCCTCTCGACGAACGCCTGCTCCACGTCGACTTCTACGAGGTCGACCTCACGCAGCGTTTGAAAGTCACCGTGCCTCTCCATTTCGTGGGTCGCGCCAAAGGTGTCGCGGAGGGCGGCATCCTCCAGCCGATCGTGCGCGAGATGGAAGTCGAATGCCTCCCAACCGACATCCCGCAGTTCATCGAGATCGACGTTACCGCGCTCGACATTCACGATGCGGTGCACTTGGCCGACGTGCAGATGCCGGCCAACGTGACCGCGGTTTTCGACGCGAACGAGGCCGTCGTCACCGTGCTGCCACCGACCGTCGAGGAGGTGAAGACCGCCACCGCCGAGGTTGAAGGCGAGGGCGCGGCCGCGACTACCGGGGCCGAGACGAAAGATGCCAAGGAGCCCGGCAAGTCCTGATGGCAGCTTCGGTCGGCCGGCGCTCCCGTCGTAGGCCATGAAGCTGATCGTCGGTCTCGGCAATCCGGGCGCACGGTACCGGCTGACGCGACACAATCTCGGTTTCATGGTCCTCGACCTCCTGGCCGAGCGTTGGCGCATCGCGGTCGGAGGCCGCAGACACGAAGCAGAGCTCGGGAGTGGTGAGATCGCGGAGACTCGCGTCGTCTTGGCCAAGCCACAAACATTCATGAATGCGAGCGGCGAGTCCGTCGCCAAGGTCCGTCGGCTTCATCGGCTGGAACCTCGCGACATCCTGGTAGTATGCGACGATCTCGATCTCCCGCTTGGCAGGGTTCGGCTCCGCGGAGAGGGTGGGGCGGGCGGACACAATGGGCTCGCATCGTTGATCAGCGTGCTCGGCAAAGGGTTCCCGAGGCTGCGTATCGGCATCGGCCGTCCGCTCGGCGGGGCCGATCCAGTCGACTTCGTCCTCGAGCCGTTCACCGCCAGCGAGCGTCCAACCGTCCACACCGCCATCGAGCGCGCCGCCGACGGGGTCGAATCGTGGCTCCGCGAGGGACTCGAGTCGGCGATGAACACCCTCAATCGGCGCGATATGAGTCGCATCTGAGGCTGGCAATCCGACGGGCATTGGGCTAGATAGCCGGGTTCCAAAAAGGAGGACGGGTGAGCGACCAGCGCCGAACACGACGATACGAGACCATGATCGTGCTCCGCACCGATCTACAAGAGGCCGGTGTGAAAGAGCAGGCCGAACGGGTCCGTAAGCTTCTCGAAGCACAGGGTGCCGTCGTGGGCGGCGTGCACGAGTGGGGATTGCGCGAGCTCGCCTACATCATTCAGAAGGAGCGGCGCGGGTACTATCTCCTCGCGGAATACACGGGGCCGGCGGCAGCCGTCGCGGAGCTCGAGCGGACGCTGAAGTTGTCGGACACCGTGTTGCGCTTCGTCACCATCCGGCAAGACGAGGACTCGCCTCCCGCCGTTCCGCCGCAACGCGATGTCGCGTTGCATTCTGACATCGACGATTCACCGCAATCGGACGACGACGAGCCCGCTCCCGCCGAAGTCGAGGCGAGCGACGTCGAGTGATTCACGCACACGGAAGGTGAACGAAAACATGCCGGGACGAGCTGGTGGAAAGAGCGGGGGAACCCGCGGACGCCCACGCGGAAGAGACGATCGTGGACCTCGCGGGCGACGACCGGGCCGCCGCAAGGTTTGTCGGTTTTGCGCGGAAAAGGGCCTTCGCATCGACTACAAGGACACGCGCGTGCTCGGGAACTTCATCACCGACCGCGGCAAGATCATTCCGAGCCGCATCACCGGCAACTGCGCACGCCACCAACGGCGACTGACGACCGCGATCAAGCAAGCGCGCAGCGTGGCGCTGCTTCCGTTCGCGGCCGCCATGTAGGGAGACGTCGTGCAAGTCATTCTACGCGAAGAGCTGCCGAACCTCGGAACGATCGGCGACGTCGTGAAGGTCAAGCCGGGCTACGCCCGCAACTATCTCCTGCCACGGGGTCTTGCCGTCGAGGCGAGTGTCCGCAACCTCCACGAGCTCGAGCACCAGAAGCGCGTGATCGCCGACAAGCGCCTGCGTGAAAAGAAGTCGGCAGCGGCGATCGCGGACAAGCTCGCGAGCGTGAAGCTTTCCTTCGAGGTGCGCGCCGGCGAGGACGGAAAGCTCTTCGGCTCCATCACGAACCAGGACATCCACCGCCAGCTCGACGAGAAGGGATTCCCGATCGAGCGCCGCCGGATCCTGCTCGACGAGCCGATCAAGAATCTCGGTTCTCACGAGGTCGCCGTGCATCTCGGGCCAGACACGAAGGCGACCATCAGGGTCGACGTCACCGCGCTCGCCGACTAGGGAACCTCTGCACAGGTGGCTCCCGGCTACGAAGCGCGATCCATCCCCGATCGACGGCGGCGCGACGCCCTTAGCGTATCGTTCAGATACGCGGTCGGGCTTCGCGCCTTGCGCTCGGGGCGGCTCGCACTTCTCGCTCGGAACCCATCTGTGCAGAGGTTCCCTAGTCGCGGCGAGCGCACGAGTCGATCAGTAGGCGCCGCCGAGCTTCCGGTGATCCCAGCTGACGACGCGGACCGGCCGGATCTTGATCACGACGCGTTTGCGCGCTTGGGCCTTCATGACCTCATCGACGCCGGGTCCGAGGCCAGCGCCGTGCTTGCGCTGGATCTTCGTGAGCGCCTCCACGCATCGCGCTTCGTCGTCGATCACTTCGGCATCGCCGCGGATCAGCACGCCCTCGAGCTCGTCGTAACGGGTCCCCGATTCGACGAGCAGCGCGACACGGCCGTTCCGCCGCGCATTGACCACCTTCTGCGAGCGTCGGTACGTCGTCATGAGAATCGACCCGTCCTCGTCGACGACGAACCACATCGGAACCGCATGCGGATAGCCGTCGCGACCGATGGTCACCAAGATGATCGTCGCAGCGTCGGCGAGGTAACGCTTGCGTTCGTCCCCGGTGAGCTCGATCGCCCTTCGTTTGTGCATGCGTGGTCCCCTAGCGGTCGGTCTTCGACCTGTCCAGCCGCTCACGACTAGTGGCCACGCGCGACATCTATCGAGGGCGCATCGTCCATCTCACGATCGAGGAGGTCACGCTTCCGAACGGACACGTCACGCCACTCGAGATCGTACGCCACCCCGGAGCCGCCGCCGTCGTCACGCTGGACGACGACGGCTGTGTCGTGCTCCTCCGACAGTATCGCCACGCGGCCGGCGGATATCTCTGGGAGGTCCCGGCGGGCAAGCTCGATCCGGGCGAATCACCGTCGACATGCGCGGCACGAGAGCTTCAGGAGGAGGCGGGACTCGCCGCCGATCGGCTCGAGCACCTCGGATCGATCGTCACGTGCCCGGGATTCTGCGACGAGGTCATCCACCTGTTCCTCGCGACGCAGCTTCGATCGGTTCCGATCAATCGTGGGGCCGACGAAGTCATCGACGCGATCGAGACCGTGCCGCTACGTGACGCGATGGAGAGAATTCGCCGTGGCCAAATCCGCGACGCGAAGACGATCGCCGCGCTGGTGCACGTCGACCTTCGCTCCGGCGGGGCGGGGCGTCGTGGAGCGTAGGCGAACGTCGACCAGCCAGCGCGACGCATCGGATTTGACATCCCACCGAAACGACCCGTAGTGTCGCCGTCGGCGACACCCCTCCGCATGGATTTGCCCGCGTTCATTCCCATCTTTCCCCTGCCGAACGTGGTCCTCTTTCCGGAGGTGCCATTGCCGCTCCACATCTTCGAGCCTCGCTACTGCTCCATGGTTCGCGACGCGCTCGCCGGTCCGAAGCTGATCGGCATGGTCCTCCTGCGTGGCGACTGGCAGGAGGATTACCACGGAGCACCCGAAACGTACCGAACCGGGTGTGTCGGCCGGATCGTGGAAACGACGCCGCTTCCCGAAGGCAAATTCAACATCGTGCTCGCGGGCGTTCGCGAGTTCACGATCGTGAGTGAGCAGCGCGAACGCGCCTATCGCCAGGCAACCGTGCAATGGCGCGAGCCGACACCGACGGATGCGTCACTGCCTCCGGGGCTGCGCGCTCGGCTGGTGCAGATGATCGAACGCTACGTCGGGCGCTCGGGAGACGACGTGGCGCGCGACCTCCTCGGGGATTCGCGTCTCGATGACCAGACGTTGGTGAACTTCTTCGCGTTCTGGCTCGACATTGCCGCGATCGAAAAGCAGTGCTTGCTGGAGGCCGGGGGAATCGAGCGAGCCCGTCGCCTCCTCGAAGTACTCGAGTTTCATCTGTATGCCGGACCGACTGCCCCGAACGAGGTCGGCATGCGACGCATGCACTGATGATCTTCCTCGAGCTGGCCCGGAGCGGACTCCTCCGGTCTCTCGACGCCGAAAAGCTGCGCTTCTTCGTCGGCTGGACCGGCAATCCACTCTTCCTGTCGAGGCAGAAACCGCTCATTCGAAGCCTGAACCTGCTGCGACTGCTCTTTTCGCCCCGGTATGCCCGCGGTGTGGCGGTGTGGCTGCGATATCGCACCGATCTATACGATGGTATCCAAGGCTGAGGCGCGGCCGGTTGGTTCGGCGCACCGCCCTTGCTAGGTTACCGCGTCTGGCTGCCCGCTCGCTCGCGAGCTTCGCCGCTGCGACAGACCGCTCAGAGAGGACCCCATGGCAACGACCTACAAGCAGATCATGGATGACGCCCGACGGCTCGTCCCCGAGGTAAGTGTACAGGACATCCAGGGTCGTCTCGGAAAGACCGATGGTTCGACACTGCTCGACGTTCGCGAGAAGGAAGAGTACCGCGAAGGCCACCTCGCCGGCGCGATCTCGTTGCCGCGCGGCTTCCTCGAGATGCGCGTCGAGGAGACGGTTCCCGACAAAGGAACGCCGATCATCGCCTACTGCGCGGGCGGCACGCGCTCATTGATCGCCGCGCGCACGCTCAAGGACATGGGCTACACGAACGTCGTCTCCATGACCGGCGGCTTCGGCGCGTGGAAGAGCGCCGGCATGCCCTTCGTTCAGGATCATCAGTTCTCGGCCGAGCAGCTCAGTCGCTACAGCCGCCACTTCCTGCTGCCCGAGGTCGGCGAGGCGGGCCAGGCGAAGCTGCTCGATGCCAAGGTCCTGCTGATCGGTGCCGGCGGACTCGGCTCGCCGACGGCGCTCTACCTCGCCGCCGCCGGCGTCGGCACCCTCGGCATCGTCGACCATGACGTCGTCGATCTCTCGAATCTGCAGCGCCAGATCCTGCACACCAACGATCGCGTCGGCATGCCGAAGGTCGAGTCCGCGAAGATCGCGATCGGGGCTCTCAATCCCGACGTCAAGGTCATCGCTCACCAAGAGCGCCTGAGCTCCGAGAACGTCCTGCGACTCTTCGCCACTACGACGTCATCGTCGACGGCTGCGACAACTTCCCGACGCGCTACCTGGTGAACGACGCCTGCGTGATGCTCGGCAAGCCCAACGTGCACGGCAGCATCTTCCAGTTCGAAGGGCTGGCGTCGGTGTTCGACCCGGGCACGGGGCCCTGCTACCGCTGCCTGTTCCCGGAGCCGCCGCCGCCGGGTGCCGCGCCGAGCTGTGCCGAAGCCGGGGTGCTCGGCGTGCTTGCCGGGCCTCGTCGGCTGCGTGCAGGCGCTCGAGACGATCAAGCTGATCCTCGGCGTCGGCAAGCCGCTGATCGGCCGCATGGTGTACTTCGACACGCTCGAGCATGGAGATGCGCGTGCACAAGCTGCGCAAGGATCCGGACTGCCCGATGTGCGGCGAGCACCGCACGATCACCGAGCTGATCGACTACGAGGAGTTCTGCGGCCTCAGGAATCCTGGCAACCCTCCGGGAGCCCACGCCGCAGCATGACGTCCGGGCGTTCGCGTCGAAGGCTGGTCGTCAGCTTTCGATGCGAACGCGCTGATTCACGAGGACGGTGAATCCGTCCGGGTCCTCGTCGCTGCCACCGAAGGCCGCCGCGACCTTCTCACTATCGGCACGGTCGAAGATCCTGCGCGCACAATCGGTCAGGGTCGCGATGGCGGATGTCGGGAGCCGTGCCACCGATAGGGTCGGGTCGCCCGGGACGTCGTAGAGTATGTCCAGGGTCGCCGGATCGAGGTCCCATACGACGCGTTTGAACGCCTCGGTGAATGCAGCCAGCTTCCGCTCGGGAGCGACCCCCGGATACAAGGCCCGGTCGATCTGCCGGCGGATCTCGGCGTCGGGAATCTCGACCGCGATCCGCTCTGCCACGACGCGACCCGTCCGCAGACGATATCGTAAGGGGCTGCCGACGTGCGCGCGCGTGCCTTCGACGACGGCGGTGCACTCGCCGTTCGACACTTCCCAGAACGTCGGCGCCGACGCATCCCACAAGGCACCGGTGTGAAACCCCGACGGGCTCGTCGGTCGCAAGGTCTCGAGCCGGTGACGCGCATGACGCGTCAGAAACGACATGCAGTCGTCCCGCGTGATCTCGGCAACCCCGTTCGGCGTCATCCGATATTCCGGAGCGCGATCGGACGGCGACGGGCGAAAGAGCGTCTCGCAATCCCGACAGTGGAGGAAGTTTCCCGACCTCATGCCGAGAGCTGTACCTTTTCTGGCGGCAGCGCCGCTGGTAGATCCGCGGAGCTCGCGACAGCATCCGTGAGGGGTGGCACCGAGACGACGAACTCCGTGCCGCCGCCGAGAGCACTGTGGACGTCGAGCGTACCGCCGATCGCGGCGACCATGCGAGTGACGAGTCGCAAGCCCAGGCCGATGCCGCGGAAGCGTTTGCGGGCCGTCGGATCCGCCTGTCGGAATCCCTCCAGGACTTCCTCGATCTCGTCGGCACGCATGCCGATGCCCGTGTCACGCACGCGAATTTCGAGTGGACCGTCGGGCTGAAGCGACGCATCAACACGGACGCTGCCCGACTCGGTGAACTTCAGTCCGTTCAGCACGAGGATGTCGACGATCTTGGCGAGCTTCTCCTCGTCCGTTCGGATCGGAAGGCTGCCGATCTCACCCAAATCGAGGCGCACGTTCTTGTCCGCGAACGCCGCGCCGTGCCGTTCTGCAAGACGGGCGAGAATCGTCCTGGCGTCGAAGCTCCATACCGTGAGCGGAATCTCTCCCGCCTCGAGCGCGGCCAGAAAAAAGATCCCCTCGACGCAGCTCAAAAGCTCGTGGGAGTTCGCCTGGATCCGATCGAGCGCTTGTCGCTGATCCGAGGTCAGGGTCGCACCATGCTCTTCGAGAAGGATGGAGCTGTATCCCATGATCGCCGAGAGCGGCGTGCGAAACTCGTGCGTGAGATTCGCGAAGAACTCTTCTTTGATGTGCCGCAGCCGCTGCAAATTACGGCGCTTCTGCAGCGCCCGTTTCGTGGTCTCGAGAATCTCCAAGACGTCGAACGGCTTCGCGACGTACGAGAAAACCTTCAGATTGATGCTTTCGACTGCCGTTTCGAGCGACCCATATCCGGTGATGACGATCACCTCGATGTCGGGATCGTGCTCCTTGATCTTCGCGAGCAGGGGCATGCCCGAAAGACCAGGCATGCGGAGGTCGAGCGAGACGACGTCGATCGGCGTCGTCTTCAGGATCTCGAGAGCGGCCTCGCCGCGCTCCGCGCTGTAGACCTGGTAGTACGGTTTGAGAATCATCTTGAGCGCCAGCGCTGGTCCGGGCTCGTCTTCGATGATCAGTATGTTTCCCTGGGAGGCCATGTCGGCATGATGAGCAGCAGAATCCATGCCACGGACCGACAGGCCGCACGGAGCCGTCGAAGCCTCGAAAAACATTGTGCACGCACAGCGGTCTGAGCCGAGAGACTCGCATCGAAGAGTCAGGCCACGCCATCGAGCGTCCAAAATTGAACGCATCGGCGCGCAAGTCGCATACGGATCGCGCGTCGCTGCGACGGCTCGTCAGTCGTCGGACTGAATGCCGAGCTTGTCCATTCGGTACTTGAGAATGCGCCGCGTCGTGCCGAGCAGGTCCGCCGCGCGCGTCTGGTTGAACTCGACGTGCTGGAGCGCCGCACGGATGATCTCGCGCTCGAAGTCGTCGACCGCGTCGGTCAGCGACTTTTCCTGACGTAGCACTTGTTGCTGAATCGACGACGTTTCGACGCGACCGATCCGCACTTGTTCCGGCAAGTCTTCGAGACCGATCGGCTCGTGATCCGACAGCACGAGAATCCGCTCGATCACGTTCTCGATCTCGCGCACGTTCCCCGGCCACGGATAGCGAAGCAGGGCATCCACGGCCTCGGGACTGATCCGCTTCTCGTGCATGCCGATCTGCGCGGACTTCGTCGTAATGAAGTGCTTGATCAGCAACGGGAGGTCCTCGGGTCGTTCTCGCAGTGGCGGCAGATGCAACGACACGACGTTCAAACGGTAGTAGAGATCCGAGCGGAACGTCCCTTCGCGCATCGCCCGCTCCAGATCGCGATTCGTCGCCGCGATGATGCGGACGTCGACGTGGATGCTCTGCTTCCCGCCGACCCGCATGAATTCGCCCTGCTCGATCACGCGCAAGAGCTTTGCCTGAAGCGAAGGCGCCAGCTCCCCGACTTCGTCGAGAAAGATGGTGCCCTGATCGGCGAGCTCGAATTGCCCGAGCTTCTTCGTGATGGCGTCCGTGAACGATCCACGCTCGTGCCCGAAGAGCTCGCTTTCCAGGAGATTCTCGGGAATCGCCGCGCAGTTCAGCGTCACCAGCGCCCTCTCGGCACGCGGGCTTTGGTAGTGCAGCGCCTTGGCGATCAGCTCTTTACCGGTCCCACTCTCGCCGGTGATCAGCACCGTCGTCTTGAGCGGAGCCACCATGCCGATGGTCCGGAAGATCTTCTGCATGCGCGGTGAATTACCGATGATGTTTTCCGGATGGTACCGGCGGCCGACCTCCCACCGCAGGCTCTCGAGCTCTGCGTTTCGCGCCGCGTCGCGGGTCGCCCGCTCGACGATGATGAGAAGCTCCTCGACGTCGAACGGCTTGGTCACGTAGTCGAACGCACCCAGCTTCATTGCAGTCACGGCCGTCTTGACGGTCTTGGTCGCGGTCAGCATCAGCACCGGTACCCGCTGGTCCTGCTCCTTGATGCGCTCGAGCACGACGAGCCCGTCGATGCCAGGCATGAGCACGTCGAGCAGGACGAGGTCCGGCTGCACTTGCGGCAGGAGGTCGAGCGCCTCCTCGCCGGAGCCGGCCAGCGTCGGCTCGTATTGGTCCTTCAACACCATGCGCAACGATTCACGGACACCCGGTTCGTCGTCGACGATCAACAGCTTGCGTCGTTCCATCACCCCTCCGTCCCTCCGGCACCGGTCTCCGCCGTGCAATTGGTCGTTTCCTTCCATTCGATTCGAATCAGCGTCGTGTCCGCGTCGTCCTTGCGCACGCTGAGCGTCCCGCCGTTTCGCTGCAGCAATGCCGACGCCAGCGCCCACGTGAGCGGCGGCGTCTCGCCGTCACCCTGAGGCGCGGCCCACGCGGACAAACGTGCCGCCACGGACGGCTCGGTACGAACCTGCATGTGGAACGCGCCGGCGCCGACGCGATGGATCGTGAGCGTCGAGCGCGGCACGAGATCGGCTACGACGCCGCGACAGAGGCTGCGCAACGCGAACGACACTTGCGCCTCGTCCACGTCGACCGTCCCCGAGCCCGCGCCGTTGCGCTCGATCCTGACCTGGCGACGGGCGAGGTCGTCTCGTTGTTCGTCCAGGGCGCGATCCATCAGCGTTCCAAGGTCGACCGCGCGCAGGACGGGCGCCCGAAAGCGGGAGAACTCGAGCAAGCTCTCGAGGAGGCCATCCATGCGACCGACCGCCTCCGCCATCAGCGTCGAAAACCGCTGGCGCGCGTCGGGATCGGCGAGGATCGCATCGAGATGTTGGGCCACCGTCTTGATCGTGACCATCGGATTCCGGAGCTCGTGCGCGAGCTCACCGAGTACGACTTCGAGGTCGAGCCCGGCAAGCGGCGCGGCGGCGCGGCCGGACGTCGCGGCGCTCGACGTTTCGGACGCGCGAGCCGTCGCCACGGCCTCTATCGCAGAGGCGGCCTGGTCCGGAAGGAACACCAAGTGCTCGGGCTCGACCGTGACCGGGCGATGCAGGGCGAGCGTGCGCGTCAAGACCGCCTCGAGCTCAGCGACGTTGCCGAACCAGAGATACCGTCGCAATCGCTCGAGAGTCTCGGGACGATACGTCACGGCGGTGAGACCGAGCTGCGGAACGATGTCGTGCGTGAGCGCGTCGACCAGGGCCGGCAGCTCGTCCCCTCGGTCGCGCAACGGACGCAGGACAATTGGGACCGCGGTCACGAGATACGCGAGCTCGGGAAGAAACTCGCCGCGCGCCGCGAGCTCGCAGAGCTCGCGGCGCGCGGCGACGATCACCCGCAGGCTCGACGATCCGGCACGCACGCGCTCGACCAGCTCGAGAACCTCGGCCTGCACCTCCGGCAGAGCATCGTCGAGAGCAGCAAGGTAGATGGTCGCCGGGCCGGACTCGTGGCCCGCGATCCGACCCGCAAGCTCGCCGCCGACGAGACGTGCGGCATCGAGCGTCAGAAACGGCCCCCCCCATTCCCCGACGACGTGCAACGCGCGGGCGACGGATGCGACGCCGGTGCCGGGATCGCCCTGCACGGCCACGACCGGCAGCGTCGCCGTCAACACGCGCCTGACGACCGCTGCCGCGGTCGTCGTGAGCCTCGGGACCTCGAGCCACCGTCGCGCGCCGGCACGCGGGTCGCTGGGGCGGGCGGCATCGCGACGGGCCGCGAGCAAGCTCCGCACGCGGGCACGTGCCGCATACGCATCGAACGGCTTCGGAAGCAGCTCCATCGGGACGCGTGGCGGCACGAGAGCAGTCAGGTCGACGTCGCGCGCCGCGTGGAGGAGCAGCAGCGGCGTCGCCGGAAGCTGTCGCTCGAGGGTGCGACCGATCGCGTGCTCGTCGCGCGGCGCGGGCGGCAGCCCGAGCACCACGACGTCGGGCTTGGACCCGCACGGCACGTCGGCGACCGTCGACAACGCCGTCACCTCGTGCTCGTGACCGAGCACGATGCGGAGCGTCTCTCTCACGCTTGCGGAGACGTCGATGACGAGGACGGTTGCCATGCTTGATCGCCCGGCAGAGAGGGGAAGGGCGATCGGTTACGCGCAGACGCGATCGGCGCCGTCGTAGGTGCGCGGTCGAGCTTCCGAAAGCGAGCTCGATCGCGCGCCAAGCATCGCGCCGTCATCCACCGGAACCGCCACTCCTCACCTCGTACCGCGACTGCCGTACGATTTTGTACGCCCCTAAGATGTGGAGTGTCAATGAGAATCAGATGGATTGGACGAAATTCGCCTCACCCCTCACCCGAACGCCGGCTCGCCCGTATTGACGAGCCGGCGTCCGTTACCCCCAGGCCCCTGTGCTCGCTCACAAGGTTCGGGTGAGGTTCGCAGTCGCACGACTGCTGCAAGACGATGCAGCAAGCGCCGTTCCGCATGAGCGCGCTCTGTCGAATCGCAGGCGCCGCGGACCGCACGCCCCATCCCCTGTCGGGGCGAAACGTGCGGCGGTACGTCGGAGCGGACGAACGGTGTCCGTCACAGGCCTCTGCAGTCGCTCAGGCCGCTTCGCTGAGCCGCAGGCGTAACCAGCCGATGATCGTGAGCACGACGCCGACGGCCATCATCACCAGACCGCCGCTCAGCACGACGTGGTAGAGATCCACTTTGGCACGCCCGATGTTGTAGCGTTCGCCTTCGTCGTCGAGCGGGCGAAGAATCCGGTCGGTCGATGCGGCGGCGTCGGGGAAGTACCCACGCGCACGACCCTCGGCGACGATCGCTTGATACTGCCCGAGCTTCTGACTGCCGATGATCGTGTTGCCGATGCCGAGCACGAGCAACGTGATCGCGAGCACCAACAGGCGGCTCTGATAGAGGCGCCGCGGTTGCATGGCGCGCCGCTAACATCGGGTTGCGATGCAGTCAAGCAACGGTTAAACGTCGCCCCATGCATGAGCCCATCTCCTGGAAGTGGCTCGGGCTCTGCAGTTACGACGACGCGTTGGCGCTTCAAGAAAACGCGTGGAACACCTGCCGCGCCGGCGGTGCCGACGTGTGCTTCGCCCTCGAGCATCCCGCCACGATCACCTTCGGCCGCCGGGTCGCCCCGGAAGAGGTCAGAGTGCCGGACACCGAGTTGGAACGCCGAGGCATCGCGCGGCGTACGACCGAGCGCGGGGGGCGCGCCACCTATCACGGGCCCGGGCAACTCGTGCTCTATCCGGTCGTGAGCCTCGATCGACGCAGACTCGGCGTCGCGGGCTTCGTCGCATGCCTCGAGGACGTGATGCTCGAGATCGCGGCCCTGACCGGCGTCTCGGCGCGGCGCGATGCTCGCGGGCGCGGCGTATGGACGGCACGCGGCAAGCTCGGATCGATCGGAATCCGCGTCCGAAACGGCGTGTCGCTCCACGGTCTCGCGCTCAACGTCGCGCCCGACCTCACGGGCTTCGATCTGATCGTCCCGTGCGGCATGCGCGACGTCGCAATGACGAGCCTCGCGGCCGAAGGTGCCGCCCTGACCGTCGGCGACGTGGTGCCGATCGCCGCGCGTGCCGTCCGACGATGCTTCGGCGTCTCGACGGGGTCCCGGGAGCGAGAGGTGTGCATCTGAGTCCCACCGAGGTCGCACTCGTCGATCGCATGCTCGCGGGCGATCGCGTCGCGCTCGCCAAGCTCATGACGCGCGTCGAGAACGAGTCGGGCGACATCGCATCGATCATGGCGCGCATTTATCCGCGTCTCGGCCACGCCGACACGCTCGGCGTCACGGGGCCGCCCGGCGCCGGCAAGTCGACGCTCGTCGACCGTCTCGTCGGAAAGCTCCGCGCCCGCTCGGAGACCGTCGGGGTGGTCGCGGTCGATCCCTCGAGCCCGTTCAGCGGCGGCGCCGTGCTCGGCGATCGCATCCGCATGCAAGATCACGCCCTCGATCCGGAGGTGTTCATCCGGAGTCTCAGCACCCGGGGCCGGCGGGGCGGTTTGGCCCGCGCCACCCGTCAAATCACCCATCTCCTCGACGCCTTCGGAAAGGATAGGATCATCATCGAGACCGTCGGGGTCGGCCAGACCGAGCTCGACGTCATGGATCTCGCGAAGACCGTCATCGTCGTCCTCGTCCCGGAGGCGGGAGATACCGTGCAAGTGATGAAAGCCGGATTGCTCGAGATCGCGCACATCTTCGTCGTGAACAAAGCCGATCGCGAGGGCGCCATGCGGATGAAGACGGAGCTCCAGACGATGCTCCAGCTCCGTCCGAATCCCGAGTGGAACGTGCCGGTGCTCTTGACCGAAGCGCATCACGATCACGGCGTCGACGATCTCGTCGATGCGATCGAAGCGCATCGCGCCCATCGCGAGCGTCAAGGTGACGGCCAGATCGGCGCGGCACATCGCGAACGCGAGTTCCTCGACGTGCTCGACGGCGAGTTGCGCGCCCGCCTCGAGCGCCGCATCGACGCCGAGGCCGCCCCGATTCTCGGCCGCGTCCGACGCGGTGAGCTCGATCCGTACACCGCCACGCGCGAGCTCCTCGCGGATCGCGACGCGCTGCGCCGCCTGCTCGGAGAGTCATGAATCTCTACGCGATCGGCGATCTCCATGGATGCCCCGACGAGCTCGAGGTCTTGCTCGACGCCCTCGCGCCGGGCGAAGGCGATACGGTCGTCTTCCTCGGCGACTACGTCGATCGCGGCCCGGCCGTGCGAAAGTTGGTCGATCGTTTGCTGACCCTTCGGGACGAGGCGTTCGCGTCGGTATTCCTGCGCGGCAACCACGAAGACATGCTGCTCTCGTATCTCGGCATTTCCGGACGCCACGGCGACGTCTACCTGGAGAACGGCGGCGGGATGACGCTCGCGAGCTACGGCATCCCGCCCGGCACTCCCGGACCGAAGGGCGCGCCGCTGTTGCCGCCGGAGCACGTCGAGTTCTTCCGTCGCTGCCGCCTGCAGTACGTGGTCGGTCCGTACTTGTTCGTCCACGCCGGCATTCGCCCGGGCGTCACGCTCGAGGACCAGGAAGAGGAAGACCTGCTCTGGATCCGTGAGGAGTTCTTCTTGCGACCGCACGCGCTCCCGTACACGGTGGTGTTCGGTCACACCCCGACGCGGGAAGCCCGCATCGACTTGCCGTATCGCATCGGCCTCGACACCGGGCTCGTCTACGGCAACAAGCTCAGCTGCCTCGACGTCGAGCGCCGTCGCCTCGTGCAAGTGGCACGCGGGGCGCGCCGCCCGACCACCCGCGATCTCGCGCCCGCTTTCGCGGCCGCGCACGTCTGACGAACGATTCGCGGCGTGCGACTTGCCGAAGGCGCGCGGGAGCCGCTAGTATCCGCCGGCTTCGGGTCGGTCGGCCGCAGCGAAGCGCGGTCGTTGTCCGGGTACGGCGGCGTAGCTCAGTTGGTTAGAGCGAGGGTCTCATAATCCCTAGGTCCGTGGTTCGATTCCACGCGCCGCCACTTGTTTCGCTCGCCAGTCGCGCACTTGCGCGACCGCTCGTCGCGGCCGTCTTCGCGTCCGCAGGGCTCGGTGTCAGTTGCTGGTGGCACGTTCGGTCCGCCGGAATCAGCGCTTCGACGGCGTCCAGCTGGTGCTCTGGCGAGAGGTGCGCGTACCTGAAGCGTCATGGTCGCGCTCTTGTGGCCGAGCAGCTCCTGGACCGTGCTGAGCGGCGACGCCGGCCATCACCAGACGGCTCGCGAACGTGTGCCGCAGGCAGTGCCAGGTGAAGCCCTCGATGCCGCCTTCGTGAGCGCCGGCACGAAGGTCCGGTTGTAGAAGTTCTGTGCGTCGAGCGGCGTCTCTCCGGTCGCGCTCGGGAACACCCACGCGCCCTTGAGGCGGCGAGGGCAGGGTGCGCAGCACTTCGCGAACCGTGTCGTTCATCGGCACGTGCCGCGCCTTGCCGCGACTTCGAGCGCGGGACGGTCAGGACGCCGGTGGCGAAGTCGACGTGCTCCCAGCGCAGCCCGAATTGCTCGGCGCGGCGCAGGCCCGTGTGGAGGGCAACCGCGACGGTCGGCCATTCGTCCTCGCCGATCGCCTCCCGGAGGCGCGTCTCCTCTTCCGTCGGTCAGGATAGCGCACCCGCTGGTTGTTCTCCTTCGCGAAGAAGCTCGGCGTCGCACCGGGTTCGTTTCGAGCTTCTCGTCTTCGATGGCGACGTTGAAGACGCGCCGGAGGAACGCCAGCTCGCGGTTGATCGTGGCGGGCGCCAGCGGCTTGCGCTCCTTCTTCTTCCCACGTCGCAGGCTGCCCTTGCCCGTCGCTTGGCGATGACCCGCTCGACGTCACCGGGGAGAATCTCGCGCAGCGTCTTGCCCTTGAAGGCGTCCTTCCAGAACCGGCCTAGCGCTCGTAGTGGTCGAACCAGCGCAGCTTGCCCTTGTTCCGCGCCAGGTAGTCGTCGATCACCTCCGCGAGCGGCACCTCGCGGCGGCGGATGTCGCTCGGGGAAGAACCGCCGCTCTCTGATCTCGTTCTTGCGCTTCTGGTAGACCTTGAGGCGCGAGCGCCTTCGGCCCGACCTTCTCGCGGTGGCGCTTGCCCGTTCTCGTCGAAGTAGCAGACCCACCAGACGCCCGAGCCTTTCGGAAGCTCGAAACGCCGCGCTGGTTGCGCTTAGGCTTTGCGGGCGTTGGATCGTCGTCTCTTCGCGTGTCGTCCATGTTTCGCGTCCTTGTCCTCGAGTTCGCACAGCGGAATGCCGAGAGCCTTCGTAAACGCGATCACCGTCGAGATACGCGGGTCCACGTCGGTCCGCTCCGCACGTGCCACGGCTGCCCGCAGGAGCCCGCTTCCTTCCGCCACTTCGGCCAGGCTCAGACCCCGAGCCTTTCGCAGTACCTTGAGTCGTTCCACTGTGCGGCTACTGATAACGCATACGTATCCAGACCGTCAAGCGGATTCGGGCGCATGATCGCGCAGGGCAGGGCGCAGCGACTTTGCGACCAGACGCTCAAGATCGCTGAGCCGAAACCGAAGCGGCCCCCGAGGGCCCGAGAGCTTCACCACTGGCAGGCGTCGTTGATAAGCCCACTGGTACAGCGTCCCGGGCTTGAGACTGAGGAAGTTGGCCGCCTCGTGGACGTCGAGTAGTCGGTCGTGGATTGCTAGCGCCTCGACGGGCGGCCGTCGGCGATCAGCCACGGTCGCACTCCCCGTCGGTGGCGGGGCCGAATACGTGACGAGGGTGACGCAGGGTGACGGTCGTTTATAAATCTCTACACCCGCGCGCATCTAGGGGGGTTATGTTTTCACTGTCACCCTGCGTCACCCCGTCCGCCAAGAGCCCGATTCCCTTCCGAATCCGTACCCCGTGTGCGCCGCGCTCAGCGGGCCAGCCGTGGCCGGTGAGCCGCTCTCCGAACGCCTTACGGGATAGCGCCCAGCGGTCGCCCTTCGTCCAGTCCTGATAGCTCCCCCACAAGTCCTCGAACGGTGACCAGGCGTCGGGCGTGACCACGCATCGGTCGGCCAGGTAGTCGCGAAGCGGGTCCATCTCTTCGCGGTAGGCGTCGGTTGCTTTCGTGACGGAGGGCGGCACCCCGAGTCCGTGGCGCTGCCAGTCCAGACAGCCCTGCACAGCCCAAGCGAGGATGGCCGGCCCTGCGATCTTCGGGGTTCGCAGGGTCGCCTTCACTTTCGGGTCGCGCTTGTCTTTGGCGATCGTGTGCTCGAACGGCACGCGGAGGATGCGCCGCCACATCGCGCCGTCGTCCTCGCGCACCCGTGGGCATGATTCGCGGCCAGCCACAACTTGAACGCGGGCACGAATTCGAAAAACTCCTTGTGGAGCAGACGCGCCGTCACGGTATCGCCGCCGACGAGCGTCTTCACGACGCCTTCGGCCAACGCCTTCCCGTCGTCGACTTCGATCGAGACGACCATGCGCGCGCCCGCCAGCCGCGCCAGATCGTTCCGCGGGCCGCCGGTTGCCGGGCGCTTGAGGAACGTTTCGAAGTCCGTCGTCTGGGCATAATCGCCGAGCGTCTTGGTGGTGGCGGCGATGAACGTCGACTTGCCGCTCGCTTCCGGGCCGAGGATCATTGCCAGTTTCTCTTCGGAGGTGTCGCCGGTCAGCGTGTATCCGGTGAACCGCTGCAAGAAGCCGATCATCTCCGCGTCGCCGCCGGTGGCGTCCGATAGGAACCGGTCCCAGAGCTTGAGCGTAGCCTTCGGGTCGAAGACTACGGGCGCCAATTTGGTCAGGTGATCTGCGCGCCGATGCGGGCGGAGCGTCCCGACGCGCAGATCGAGCGTGCCGTTCAAAACGTTCAGCGCCCAAAGGTCGGCGTCCCATCCGTCGCCGTCGCGGGCGACCGTGGCTTCTGTCTCGGCGAGCGCCACCATGGCCCGGAGCCGCGGCTCGGCTTCGGATTTTCTCGCGTGCGTCAGGAAGGCCTTGCGCGCTTCGTCGTTCGCGATCTGCGCAGCCTCCCGGTACAGGCCAAGTACGATGCGCTTCGCGAGCCGCATCACTTTTCCGGTCGTATCGAGTCGCCACCGGCAGCCGTCCCAAGTGAACCATCCACCTCGGGGCTGGCAGTAGCGGAGGTCGGCGCCGTGCGCGCGTACTAGGCGCTGCGCGTTGCCGAGGTCAGTCAGGTGGCACATGCCCTCGGACGCCGCGTTGCCCGTGCCATTGTCGCTCTCGCAGCGCGTAGCGCCCTGAGTGTCTGCGGCCGACGCCACGCCATCGCGGCGCAGCTCGAGCCAGGTGCCAAGCTTGTCGAGAATCTTGGCGCCGAAGTGATCCGCGAGGGTCCGGCCACCGGTCACGGGCCGCCCGGCGCTGAGTCCGGCGTGCGTGCTCTCGACGTCATGGCGGCGCTCGCGCCACTCTTCATCGCCAGCGACGCGCGCGGCACCGCAGACGATGAGGGCCACACGAGCCCGGTCGAGCCCGCCCCGAAGCAGGAAGCCTGCGAGGGAGAGAGCGGCAGCATGTCGGGTGCCCTTCGTCGGCCAGTGGCGGCCGAGCAGTACCGCAGCCGCGAGGGCCGCGGCGCACCGCATAAGCTCGTCCCGGTCGACGCATGCCGGCTCGCCGTCGTCATCGAAGGTGATCGACTCGCCACTCGTGTGTGTCGAGCCGGGTACGACCGTTTGGAGCCCCTTGCCCGTCGCCGCCGCCCGCAGCTCGAGGAGCGTGCTGCGGTCAGCGTTGGCCTCGAGCGGGTCGGTAAATTTGCGATAGGTGGCGCCGGCAGCGCACCGGAAGATCCAGTGCGATTTTCGGGCGCTGTCTCGGCCGAAGGTGCAGCCGGTCGGCGGGAGGAAGTCGGCGGCGAGGGCGATCGCCTCCTCGCTGTCGAGATCGAGGTCGGTCCACCCGTCGATCAGGAGCAGCCCAGCGTTGCCACCCTGCCGGAGGTGCGCCTCGACCACCCGAAAATCGTGGCGCCGCCGCTGCCATTTCTCGCCCGTTGGAATCTTGGAGCGTGGCGGGATCAATACGTACTGCGCGCCGGCCTCTGCGAGTCGGCGGAGCCCGTCGAGATTCGCCACGTTGGGCGGCGCAGCGGCGCTCACCGTGCCCCCCCGCCGCGCGTCGCCGGATCACTCGCGATTCGCTGCAGGTAGTCGAGCAGTGCGCGACGGGCGAGCGCTGACACGCTGACATCGAGATCGATGGCTGCGCGCTTGACCGCTCGCCGCTCGCCAGGGGAGAGCCGGATGGTCAGTTGGGCATGCGGCAAAGTCTGCATGTCCCCGCTACTAGGCCAGGCGAAAACGCGTGCGAAGGCGACGAATCTCCAACAACCTGCCCCAGATCCGAGCGCGTACTACTGGGCTGGCGCTTGGCGCTTGCGCTTGAAGCGACTAACCAACAGCCGAATCGTATGGGGTCGGTTGTCGGGTTCGACGTGACTGAGATCGTGCCCGTACCACTCGAGGCAGGCGGTGACGTCCGGCCAAGATGTCCGCCCGTCGAAAGTCCCGCCAGGACTCCGATGCCGCGCGCGAATCCACTCCGATATAACGAAGGCTGCGCGAGCGAGCTCGGCGTCCTCAGCGCGCGTAACGGGCCCGGAAGCTCCGCTTGCTTTCGAAGTCCATTGATCGAGAGACTCTGCGAAGTCAGTCGCTGCCCCTTCGTACTTCTGCCAGGCATCGAGGAATACACGGGCGAGGCTCGCGAGGCGCGGGGAGTGACCGGCTCGGTCAGCGTCCGCCTCGCGGCTGGCGAGGTCGAGGAAGCTCTCTGGGCGCCCACGCAGACGCGCCGCGAGCATTTTTCCGCGTGCCTTCCTCTGGGTCGCGAGGAGTGCCGCCATTTTCCGATACACGGGCCCTGCGGATCGTTCCAGCCGCCACCCTTCGGCGAGTGTCACGGACGCTGCAAGCTCAAGCTCGTCGCAATCGATTGCTTCCCAGTACTTCTCAAGCCAGACCGGCGCGAGGGATGCGACACGTTGAACGCGTCTGCGCTCTTTCCGCCGTTCGGTCTCAGAGACGTATTGACCGCCCCGCGGGTCGAGCGTCGGACCGCGACGTGGCCCTAAGCGCTCACGTTCGCGTTCGATTCGTGCCGCTGATGGCTTCCGGGTCCGAATCGCCATCCCACCTCCCGCGTGGGTTCCCGGAATGAAACTCGCGCGGGCAGGCGGCCGGGAGCGCCGCCGTTCGCGGGTGCCCCGTCGGGCTCCCGTTAGCCGCGCGCGATTTGACAGCAGCTACCAGAAGCGAAGTCCATGACGCTAGCGAAGCTCCACGCGGAACGGCGGCACGAAGCCGGTCACGTCGATCGTCCCCGCCGGATCAACGCGAGTCGGACTCACGGTTTTGCAGGTAGGGCTGGTGCAACAGCATTTGTTCGGGGGGATAAAGATCTCGCCGGGATTGGTGCATGTCGAAAGCGACGCCTCGCGTTCGGAGCTGCCGATCGTTACGACTGAATAGCTTCCGCCACGCGGGAAGTAGACCGTTCCGCCAATCCGGCTGCTGGCTCGCGGAATCGCGGACGGGTTTTCGTCAGACAGCAGTGGCGGTCCCGAGCAATCGGCACTCTCGAAGAGCGGGCTTCTGTTGGGCAGGAAGAAGAAATCATCGATGATCGGCGCCAGCACGGGCCCCTCGTCGGCTTTGAGCGCAACGGCGTCACTGGTGTAGAAGCTCACCTCGGTAACAAACGGTCCGACGATCTTGCCCGTAGCGTCGAGGACGGCGAGTCCACTCGACCCGGGCGAACATCCCGCGATCACGGCCCCCGCCACATTGGTGCCGTCGCGGACGTCGCCCACGCAGTCCGAGGGCAGCACGCTCGTCGCGAATTTGAAGGCGCCGTTCTTCGACGCGGGTCCGACGGGCTGCCCTTCCCATGTGAGGGCCGCGAACGGTGCGGCGCCCTTTCCCTTCACCTGAACCGCCCCCTTGTCGATCTTGGCGCCGGTGATCGTGAGCGCGTGGACGGGTGTAGCCGTGAGTACGGCGAGGGCGAGAAGGTAGTAGCGCACGAGTCGTTCCTTCCGCTCGGCGCCCCCCCTCAAGATCATGGCCCCGCTCCCGCGTGGCCGAGCCGATCGAACCTAGCGGGAATCGGTCCTGGGACCAAAGGGCAGCTATGGCGGCAGGGTGGGGCTACCCAGCATCGCCGTTGCCACCGACGATGATGCGGATGCAGTCCTTCAAGCTCCGCCCTTCACCTGACTCCGGGTCCTCGAACGCAACCGCCTGCGGGCGAGGGAAGATCAGCCGAGCGAGCTCTCGTAGAGCTTCGAACGCGTGGCGGTCGTGTAGGGGATGCCGCACATCGAAGGCGACGCGCCGAAGCTCACGCCAGACGCGTGAAGCGTCTCGCGTCGTGATCGCGCGCAGCTCTGAGGGCGGCCGTCCGCCCCCGCCATTACCGACTGCGGCACGGTTTCCCGCTCGAAACTGTCCCTTGCGGTGCGCTCCCGAGTTTCTGCACCGTGTTTTCCTCTCACGATCTGGTGGCAGTTCTGTGGCACTTGAGCAAGCTGACCACGTCATACGGCGTGAAGCGTCTGCAAACCTCCCTACGAAAATGCAGTAGCTACGGGCCCGCGCGCGTAAACCCGTTCTACTCGTCGTCCTCATCGGAGCCTTGGACCTCGCTCCATCGCTTCCAGTGGCAACCGAGGAAGTCCCGCAACCGGCTGCCAACAATGGACTCTTGATGGTACTGGCCGGAATTGCCGCTCGCCAGCAACTCGCGGCGAGTGTCGACCCCGCGGAGGCGCGCAAAGCGGAGAAGGTCGCCATGGCGGGCGCCGAGAGCTTCGAGGCCATCGCGCGGGAGTGGCACGCGAAGTTCTCGCCGGGCTGGGCGAGGAGCCACGGCGACCGCATCTTGCGACGGTTCGAGAGGGACGTCTTCCCCTGGCTCGGCAAGCGCCCGATCGCGGACATCAAAGCACCGGAGCTGCTCGCCGTGCTGCGGCGGATCGAAAGTCGTGGTGCGCAAGAGACGGCGCACCGAGCAATGCAGAACTGCGGGCAGGTCTTTCGCTACGCCATCGCGACGGGGCGTGCGGAACGCGATCCGACCGGCGACCTTCGGGGCGCGCTGCCCCCACCGAAGGGAAGCACCACGCATCGATCACCGAGCCGAAGCGCATTGGCGAGCTGCTCCGGGCGATCGATACCTACGAGGGCTTCTTCGCGACGAAGTGCGCGCTGCGTCTGGCACCGCTCGTCTTCGTGCGGCCTGGTGAGCTGCGCGAAGCTCAGTGGCCGGAGATCGACTTCGACAGGACGGAATGGCGCATCCCGGCCAAGCGCATGAAGATGCGGGAGCAGCACCTCGTGCCGCTGTCCCGCCAGGCCGTCGAAATCCTGCGCGAGCTTGAGCCGCTGACGAGCGGCGGGATTGCGACCACCGGGCGCGCCGCGCTGCCCTGCGCGTCGCGCGCGAGGCGTTCAAGGACACCGAGTTGACCGTGGCGGACGTGGAGGAAGCGGTCCGTAAGGTGCCGAGGAAACGTCACGGCGGGCGCGCGACGCAGGCCACGCGCCGGCGTTGACCCCGGCGTCGTCGTGTCGTTCGATGCTGGCCGAGCAATTCTTACCGTGGTAGGAACACCACGTGCCGCAAAGTGCAACCAAGCTCTCCGTCAGCGTGCCGCGAGCGCTCGCGAAGAGCGTGCGGCGACGGGTGGGCGCGCGCGGCCTTTCCGGGTTCGTCGCTCGCGCCATGCGACATGAGCTTGAGCGTGAGCAGCTCGGCGCTTACCTCGAGGACCTGACGGGTCAGCACGGTCCGGTGCCGGCGCGGCTCCTCGCCGAAGCACGGACGGCGTGGCACAAGCGCTGATCCTCGACTGCGAAGCGTTGGCGGCACTCGCGTTCGCCACCCAGCGTCCGGTCGCGGCTCGTCGCGCACGGGCGATCCTGCAGGTCGCCCACGAAGAGCACGCCTTGGTGCGAGTCCCGTCGCCCGTGCTCGCGGAGGTGTACCGCGGCGGTCGCCCCGACGCCGCGGTAGATCGGGTGCTCAACGACCGCGGCATCGAAGTTGTCGATCTCACCCGCGCGATGGCCAAGCGCGCCGGCAGCTTGCTCGGCCGCGCTCGCCTCGGCTCCGCCCACGCCGTCGATGCATTCGTGGTCGCGACGGCGATCGCATTTTCCTCGGCGGTCATCGCCACGCACGACCCGGATGATCTCCGGCGTCTTGCGACCGCGCATCCTTCCGTTCGCATTTTCGCCATCTGAGGCCCGGCGTCGTGGACGCGGAGGATCTCGGCAGCATGCACGTCATGGGGGCAACCTTGGGGGCAGCACGGCCGACGTGACGGCGCGGACCGCCGCAGAATCACCGAGTTGCATCGACGTTTCCATTCCACGCGCCTACTCCGGACCCGGAGTGAGCACGATGCCGTCACCCGGCGGCGGCACGACGACCGCCGCGCCGTCGATCTCGGTGTGCACGTCGGCGAGCAGCGCGTGCAGCGTCCGGGTGCCGCGCACGACCTGGTCGAGATCGGCGCTCGCCACGTAGAAGCGTGCCTCCTCGTACGTTCCCGGCTCGTCGATGTGCGCGCGGAGCTCTCCGGCGGAGCGATACGGCCGGTGATGGTACTGCATCTGCACGAGCACACCGTCGGCCTCGTTCACCTGCAGACCGTCCTTGAGGCGCGCGAGCGTCGGCTCCATGATGGCGGCCCAGAGGATCTGCGCGCGCTCCATGCGATCGTGCGTGGAATCGTCGAACACGAACCCGGTCTCGAGCACGACGCGCAGCCACCGCCGGCCGAGCGCCTTCTCGACGCGCTCGACCCGGACGCCGGTCGTGAGCACCGAGCCTTTCTGCATCGCGTTCAACAAGAGGTGCGTCTGCACCACCACCGCGTCCTCGCCGTGACGCCGCCGCACTTTGCGGAGGAGCCGCACGACGTCTTGCTCTTTGGCGTTCGGAAGGTCGTCGAACGACCCGGGGGGTGCTGGGGCCGGCTCGGCCCCGACCGCGGGCATGACGAGCGCCAGCGTCGCGACGAGCACGCATCCCGCGACCACGTTCCGCATGGCGGGCGAGATGCTCGCACGGGAAGGGCACGCGCGCAATTTACCTCGCGCGGGCGGCCCGGGCCGCTTGAGCGAGCACGCCGAGACGTGATTTCACCACGGCATGGCACGGACGCTTCTCGACACGGTGCGCGCGTGCGTACGACGGCACGAGCTCCTCGCACCCGGCGACACCGTGCTCGCGGCCGTCTCGGGCGGCGCCGACTCGGTCGCCCTGTTGACGGCTTTGCTCGCCCTGCGCGAGACGCTCGACATCGCCGTCGTCGCGGCGCATCTCGACCATGGCGTGCGCGGCGCGCAGAGTGCGTCCGATCGCGCCTTCGTCGAGGACCTCACCCGTCGCCACGACGTGCCGTGCCTGAGCGAGGCGACGCGCATCCCGACCGCCAACTTCGAAGCGGAAGCCCGCCGTGTGCGCTACGCCTTTCTCGAGCGCGCGGCCGACACGCTGGGCGCAACGAAGATCGCAACCGGCCACACCCGCGACGACCAAGCCGAGACGGTCCTGCTGCGCGTCGTCCGCGGGGCAGGGCGCCGTGGCCTCGCGGGCATCCGGCCGCGGCGCGGCCGAATCGTCCGACCGCTTCTCGATTGCGACCGCATGCAGGTGCGCGCGTTCCTGATCGAGCACGGCGTCGGGTGGCGCCGGGACTACGGCAACTTCGATCTCGACCTCGAGCGCACCCGCATCCGACACGGGTTCCTGCCCGCGCTCATGCGCGAGCTGAATCCGCGCCTCGCCCGCACGCTCGCCGACCTCGCCGATCTCATGCGGGAGGAGGACGCACTGCTCGATCGTCTCGCGTCGGCGGCCGCACGCGGCCGCATACTGGCGACGCCGGTGCTGAACGCGATCGAAGGTCCGCTCGCGCGCCGTGCCGTGCGCCTCTGGTGGCAACGGCACGGCAGCGGAGAACGGCTCGGCCGCAGACACATCGACGCCATCAAGAACCTCGCCGCGCGCGCGACCGACGACGGCGAGCTCGCCGTTCCCGGCGGGACGGTCGTGCGCGAACGGCAACGCCTCCGCTTCCGAGCGCACGCGACGCAACCGGACGTTCCCGAATCGTGGCAGCTGCCGCTCCCCCCGATCACCCGGTCGATACGCCGACGGGATGGCGCATCTCGCTCCACTCTGAACAGGCGGCGAGTGTCGTGCCCCCCGGCGACGAGTGCTGCGTCGTCGACGCGGATCACGTGCGCGGGGACTTCGTCGTTCGCAATCGGCGCCCCGGCGACGATCTCCGGCTCCACGGGCTCGGCGGCCACACGTCGCTCAAGCGCTTGTTCGCGTCGCGACGCGTGCCGCGCCATGAACGATCGCACCATCCGGTCATCGTGTGCGACGGGGAGGTGCTTTGGGTGCCCAGATGCGGACGGAGCGACGCGGCCCTCGTCGGCCCCGCGACGACGCGTCGGTGGGTCATTCGCGTCATTCGGAGGCCGAATGAATCCGCATGATTGCCGGGGTGTACCCCCTATGGTACCTTCGCCGGGTCCATCGTGCCGATGCGCAAAGGTGACAGAACGGTGAATCAACTCTCGCGGAATCTCGCGCTCTGGCTCCTACTCATTCTCATGGTCCTCCTGCTCGTGAACGTGTTCACGAAGCAGCCGACGCGCGACCAAGAGATGATCTTCAGCGACTTCCTGACCGCCGTCGACAAGGGCGAAGTGACCGAAGTGACGGTCCAAGGTCAGGATCTGCACGGCAAGAAGACCAGCGGCGAGGCGTTCCGCACCTACGCGCCGGCGTACCCCGAGCTGATCAGCGATCTCCGCGCGAAGGGCGTGCGCATCGATGCGCGGCGCGAAGATCCGGAACCCTTCTGGTACGTGCTCCTCGTCAATTGGTTCCCGATGATCCTCTTGATCGGCCTGTGGGTGTTCTTCATGCGCCAGATGCAGGTCGGCGGCGGCAAGGCCATGTCCTTCGGCAAGAGCCGCGCAAAACTCCTCACCGAGAACCAGCACAAGGTGACGTTCGACGACGTGGCCGGGGTCGACGAGGCGAAGGAAGAGCTCGAGGAGATCATCGCCTTCCTGAAGGACCCGAAGAAATTCACCAAGCTCGGCGGCCGCATTCCGAAGGGCGTCCTGCTGGTCGGCCCTCCGGGCACGGGCAAAACCCTTCTCGCGCGCGGCGTCGCGGGCGAGGCGGGAGTGCCGTTCTTCTCCATCAGCGGCTCCGACTTCGTGGAGATGTTCGTCGGCGTCGGCGCATCACGTGTCCGCGACCTGTTCGTCCAAGGCAAGAAGAACGCACCCTGCATCATCTTCATCGACGAGATCGACGCGGTCGGCCGGCACCGTGGCGCAGGGCTGGGCGGCGGCCACGACGAGCGCGAGCAGACTCTGAATCAGCTGCTCGTCGAAATGGACGGCTTCGAGACCAACGAAGGCGTCATCATGATCGCCGCGACCAACCGTCCCGACGTGCTCGATCCCGCGTTGCTGCGCGCCGGCCGGTTCGATCGCCGCGTCGTCGTGCCGCGCCCCGACGTGAAGGGCAGGGAGGGCATCCTCAAGGTCCATTCGCGACGCGTTCCGCTCGGCGAGGACGTCGACATCGAGCTGCTCGCGCGTGGCACCCCCGGCTTCGCCGGCGCCGACCTCGAAAACCTCGTGAACGAAGCGGCCCTCCTCGCGGCTCGTCACAGCCACGAGAAGGTCATGATGCTCGATTTCGAGGTCGCCAAAGACAAGGTCATGATGGGCTCCGAGCGACGAAGCATGATCATCAGCCTCGAGGAGCGCCGGAACACCGCCTATCACGAGTCGGGACACGCCCTGGTCGCGAAGCTGCTCCCGGGCGCCGATCCGGTCCACAAAGTCACCATCATTCCCCGCGGCATGGCGCTCGGCCTCACGCATGCAGGTGCCGCTGGACGATCGCCACACCTACGATCGTCAATTCCTCGAGAACAATCTGACGATTCTCTTCGGCGGCCGCGCGGCGGAAGAGCTCATCCTGGGCCACATGACCACCGGCGCCGGCAACGACATCGAGAAAGCGACCGAGCTCGCGCGCAAGATGGTCTGCGAGTGGGGCATGAGCGAGAAGCTGGGTCCGATGGCCTTCGGCAAGAAGGAAGAGCAGATCTTCCTCGGGCGAGACTTCACGCAAGCTGCGGACTATTCCGAGAGCACGGCGATCGAGATCGACCACGAGCTGCGACGCTTCCTGCTCGAGGCCTACCAGCGCGCCAAGGGTCTCCTGAAGCACAATCTGGAGATTCTCCACAAAATGGCCGAAGCGTTGCTCGAGCGCGAGAGCCTCGACGGCGCCGAGATCGACGGCATCATCCGCGCCTGCGGTGGTGGCAACGGTCTGAACGTGGGTGCCGCCTCCGCGTCGGCCTGAGCGGGCCCCGGCATTCGCCGGCGGTGGCCGCATGCTGCTCCCCTCGGGGCGAACGGCGGTCATGGGAATCCTGAACGTCACTCCCGACTCGTTCTATGACGGGGGGCGCCATGTCGGTCCCGACGCCGCCCTCGCCTACGCGCGCCGTCTCGTCGCCGAAGGCGCCGATCTGATCGATGTCGGCGGCGAGTCGTCGCGGCCGGGAGCCACGACGATCTCCGCCGACGAGGAGTGTGCCCGCGTCGTGCCCGTCGTCGCGGCGCTTCGTGAGGCGACCGACGTGCCGATCTCGATCGACACCACGAAGGCGGTCGTCGCCGAGGCGGCGCTCGCGAGCGGCGCCGCCGTCGTGAACGACATCAGCGCCGGCCGCTTCGACGCCGACATGCTGCCACTCGTCGCCGCACGCGGGGCAACGATCGTCCTCGTGCACATGCAAGGCACGCCCGCGACGATGCAGCAGGCGCCGCGTTACGACGACGTCGTGGCGGACGTGGACGCATTTCTCCGA
Organism: uncultured delta proteobacterium; assembly: GCA_963774015.1. Classification (GTDB taxonomy): domain Bacteria; phylum Desulfobacterota; class Binatia; order UTPRO1; family UTPRO1; genus UTPRO1. The sequence goes on along the minus strand of CAVZDH010000005.1, from coordinate 530,646 downwards.
AGCCGGATCGACGCGGCGACGTCCGCCGGCGTCGATCGCGGCTGCCTCTGGATCGATCCGGGCATCGGCTTCGGCAAGCGGCGCGAGCACAACCTCACGCTGCTTGCGTACCTGGGTCGCCTCGCCGCCATCGGGCTTCCGATGCTCGTCGGCGCCTCGCGCAAGCGTTTCCTCGCCGCCGACGGCGACGACGCCCCCGCCGATCGGCTCGCCGCTTCGCTCGCCGCCGCGACGCTCGCCGCGGCCGAAGGCGCGGCCATCCTGCGCGTGCACGACGTCGCGGCCACCCGCCGGGCGCTCGCGGTGGCCGATGCCGTGAGGCAGATCACGGAGCACGTCGACTAGCCATGTACCTCTTCAACGACTTCCGCTGGCAAGACGTCGTCGACATCCTGATCGTCGGCTTCGTCGTCTACCGGCTGTTGTTGCTGATCCAGGGCACGCGCGCGTTCTCGATGCTGATCGGGCTGATCGTCCTCGCCGGCGCCTACCAAGGTGCCCAGTACCTCGAGCTCTACACCGTCAACTGGGTCCTCGACTCGATCGGCAACGTGATCCTGATCCTGGTGGTCGTCGTGTTCCAGCACGACATCCGCCGCATGTTGACGCAGGTCGGCACGGGTCCGTTCTTCGGACGCATGCCCCAGCTCGCGCAAGGTCAAGCAATCGAGGAGATCACCCGCGCCAGCGTGCTGCTCGCCGGGCGCCGGGTGGGGGGCATCTTCGTGCTGCAGCGCGAGGTGGGCCTGAACGAGTACATCGAAGGCGGCACTCGCCTCGACGCGCAGATCAGCAAGGAGCTCCTCGTCAGCATCTTTCTCCCGGCGTCGCCTCTGCACGACGGCGCCGTCATCCTGGATCGGGGCCGCATCGTAGCGGCGGGCTGCCTCTTGCCGCTCACCACCAACCCGAACGTCAGCAAGACGCTCGGCACGCGCCATCGCGCCGCCATCGGACTCACGGAAGAGACCGACGCGATCGTGATCGTCGTCTCCGAAGAGGAAGGGAAGATCTCTCTCGTACGCGGCGGCCGGATCACGCGCGACGTCGACGCGGGGGCGCTGCGCAGCACACTGCAGCAGCAGATGGCGTGATGGCGACCTGGCGCACCACGCTCGAACGTCTCACTGCGCCCTTTCGGCGGCGGCTCGGCGCCAAGCTCTTCGCGACCGTGTGTGCATTCGTGCTCTGGTTCTTCGTGAACGCGGGCGAGCGCGAGACGCAGGTGATGCCGTTCCCGATCGAGATGCGCAACATGCCGGAGCGATCGATCCAGACGAATCCCGATCGCGTCGACACCGTCTCGGTGCGTCTGAACGGCCCGGGGCCGCTCCTCGCGTCGCTCGACACCAAGCGGTCGCCGATCGTGCTCGACCTCTCGCACGCCGAGATCGGCACCGATTTTCGGCTGAAGATCCGCGACGAGATGATCCGCGTCCCGCGTGGCGTCCGCATCCTCGACATCGAACCGTCGCGGATTCCCGTTCGCCTCGAGCGCGTCAAACGCACGAGCGTGCCGGTGACCCTGGCTCCGATCGGCGAGCCGCGCGACGGCTACAAGGTGCAGATGCTGAAGGCGTCGCCGGAAAAGGTGCAGGTCTCCGGGCCCGCGAGCTTGATCGACCGGCTGACGGCGCTCGAGACCGAGCCGTTCGACCTCAGCGACCTCTCCACCTCGATCCAAAAGACCGTCGGACTCGTGCGGGCCGATCAACTGAGCGTCAAGCCCGAAACCGTCGTCGTCGACATCACGGTGGTTCCCACCGTCGTCACGCGGGAATTCAAACGTTTGCCGGTCGAGGTCCGAAACGTCGATCAGCCCTTTCAGCTCCGCCCGTCGCGTGTCAATCTGACCGTACGCGGCCCGCAGCGCATCGTGCAGAACCTGACGCTCGACGAGAGCGCGGTGTACGTGGACGGTGGCAGCTACGAGCCGGGGGAGCACATGGTCGAAGCCGAGGTGGCGCTCCCGGCGGGAGTCGAGTTGGTGAAACGTGATCCGCCCGTGCTCCGCCTCGAAATCCTCGAAGCGAAGACTCCCCAACCGACGAAGACTCCGCAACCGAAAAAGACCGCCCAACCGAGAAACGGAGCGAAGAGATGAGCCAGAGCCAATCGCGTACGCGGCAGCTGTTCGGCACCGACGGCGTTCGCGGCGTCGCCAACGTCGAGCCCATGACCTCGGAGACCGCGCTCCGCCTGGGCCGAGCCGTAGCGCACGTGTTCCGGCGCACCGCCCGTCCCGGCCACCGCTCGCGCATCGTGATCGGCAAGGACACCCGCGTCTCGGGCTACATGCTCGAGACCGCCATGGCGTCCGGCATCTGCTCGATGGGAGTGGACGTGCTGCTGGTCGGACCGATGCCGACGCCCGGCATCGCTTTTCTCACGCGCAGCCTTCGCGCCGACGCCGGAGCGGTGATCTCGGCCTCGCACAATCCCTTCCAGGACAACGGCATCAAATTCTTCTCCAGCGAGGGCTACAAGCTTCCGGACGACGTCGAGCTCGAGATCGAACGGCTGGTGCTCGACAACGGGATCGACCACCTGCGGCCGACGGCCGAGCAGATCGGCAAGGCCTACCGCATCGACGACGCGCTCGGACGCTACAACGTGTTCGTCAAGAGCACGTTCCCGCGCGAGCTCACCCTCGACGGTCTGCGCGTGGTCGTGGACGCCGCCAACGGCGCCGCGTACCGCATCGCCCCCGAGGTGCTCGCGGAGCTCGGCGCGACCGTGAGCTGCATCGGCTGCGAGCCCGACGGGGAGAACATCAACCGCGACTGCGGCGCGACGGCGCCGGGCGCGTTGCAGCGCGCGGTGATCGAGCAGCGCGCTCACGTCGGGGTCGCCCTCGACGGCGACGGCGACCGCTGCCTCCTCGTCGACGAGTGCGGCGAGGTCGTGGACGGCGACGCGCTCCTCGCGATCGCGGCGCGCGAGCTCGCCGAGCGCGGCCGGCTGCTGAACCGCACCCTCGTCACCACCCATATGAGCAACTTCGGCCTCGAGCTCGCGATGCGCGACCTCGGGATCCAGCTCGTGAAGACGCAGGTCGGCGATCGCTACGTGCTCGAGGAGATGCAACGCGGCGGCTTCAACCTCGGCGGCGAGCAATCCGGCCACGTGCTCTTCCTCGACCACACGACGACCGGCGACGGGCTCATCACCGCGCTCGCGATCCTGGGCGTGATGCGGGGACGCAATCAGCCGCTCTCGGCGCTCGCGCGCGTCATGCAGAAGTTTCCGCAGGTGCTGATCAACATCCCGGTGCGCGAAAAGCGGGATCTCGATCAGGTGGAATCGGTCCGCACGGTCGTCGAGCGCGTCGAGGTGGCGCTCGCGGGCCGGGGCCGCGTGTACATCCGATTCTCGGGCACCGAGGCCCTCGCGCGCGTGATGGTCGAAGGCCCGGATTTGGCCCAGGTGGAGCGGCACGCCAGCGACATCGCCGACGCCGTCCGCACCGCGCTCGGCGCCGGCGCACCTCCGGCAAAGACCTCGGCGCCCCCGGCCGCGGAGCGCGTCGCCGCCCGTCTCTGACCCCGCACGTCGGGCGGACCGCGCGCATGCCGGTCGCTCCCACGCGAGCGTCCCGACCGGAAATGCGCTAGACGTTCGCCGGATGGCCAAGCTCGGCGTCAACATCGACCACGTCGCGACGCTCCGCCAGGCGCGCGGCGTCGACTACCCCGATCCGCTCGACGCGGCACGCGCGGCCGAGGCGGGTGGGGCCGACGGCATCACGGTTCACCTGCGCGAGGACCGGCGGCACATCCAAGACGCCGACGTGACCCGCCTCCGCGCGGCCCTCCGCATCCCCTTGAACCTCGAGATGGCGGCGACCGACGAGATGGTCGGTATCGCCCGCCGCGTGCGCCCGGCCGACGTCTGCGTGGTGCCGGAACGCCGCGCCGAGATCACGACCGAGGGCGGCCTCGACGTCATCGGGCACCGAGACGCGCTCCACGCCGTCGTCGCGCGGCTGGCGAACGACGGTATCCGGGTGAGCCTCTTCATCGATCCGGATCCGGCGCAAATCGACGCCGCGGCGGCCCTCCACGCGGCCGCGGTGGAGCTGCACACCGGTCGCTACTGCGAGCCGCTTCCTGCCGACGTGATCGCCGCCGAGCTCCACGAGCTCCGGCGCGCCGCCGAGCAGGCCCATGGGCTCGGGCTCATCGTCAATGCCGGGCACGGCCTGCGGCTCGACAACGTCGCGCCGATCGCCGCGCTGCCGCACATCGACGTCCTGAACATCGGCCACAGCATCGTCGCCCGCGCGGTCTTCGTCGGGATGGAGGAAGCCGTGCGCGAAATGCGCGCGCGGCTCGTCCCGCGATGATCGTCACGACCGCGGCCGAGATGCGCCGCATAGATGCGCTCGCGATCGAGCGCTTCGGCGTTCCCGGCGCGGTATTGATGGAGCGCGCCGGCACCGGCGCCGCCGCGATCCTGCTCGACCGCTTCCCGCACGTCCGCAAGCACGGCGTCGTCGTGCTCGCGGGCAAGGGCAACAACGGCGGCGACGGCTTCGTCGTGGCGCGCGCGCTCAAAAGGAGGCGGGTACGCGTCGAGGTGGTTCTCGCCGTTCCGGCGAGCGAGGTCCGCGGCGACGCCCGCGCGAAGCTCCGCGCCTGGCAGCGAGCCGGAGGCAAGGTACAGACAGTCAGCGCCGAGAAGCTCGAGCCCTTGGCGCACGCGCTCAGGCGCGCCGGTTGCGTCGTCGACGCTCTCTTCGGCACCGGACTCAGCGGCGAGATCACCGGGCTTCCGGCCGAGCTGATCGCGATGGTGAACGCGGCGGGTCTCCCGACCGTGGCGCTCGACCTGCCGTCCGGCCTCGACGCGGATCGCGGCGTCGCGCTCGGCATCGCGATCGAAGCCGAGCTCACCATCGCCTTCGCCGCCCCCAAGATCGGGACGGTCATCCACCCGGGCGCGCGCTATGCCGGCGCGATCGCCGTCGTCGACATCGGCATCCCCATGGAGGCGATAGCCGAGGTCGGGCCGCGAACCGAGGCCGTCGGGCCGCACGACGCGGCGCGCATCCTCCGTCCGCGCGACCCGGAGGCGCACAAGGGAACGCACGGGCACCTGGCGATCGTCGCAGGCGGCCTCGGCAAGACCGGCGCCGCGATCCTCGCCGCGCGCGCGGCGACGCGTGCCGGGGCGGGGCTCGTGACCGTCGGCTGCCCGAGTGTCGTGCTGCCGATCGTCGCGGGCGGCATCGTCGAGGCGATGACCTGGCCGCTCCCCGACGATGGCGCGGGCGCTCTCGCGTACGACGACGGTCACGCGTTCGAGCGGCTCTTCGCCGAGAAGCGGGCCGCCGCGGTCGGCCCGGGCATCGGGACCGGCGCGGAGTGCATAGCGCTCGTCCGTTGGCTCGCGACCACACGATCGTTGCCGCTCGTGCTCGACGCCGACGCGCTCACCTGCCTCGGCACGCTCGGCCCGACGCACGACCGCCCCGCCGATGCCGCACCGCTGATCCTCACGCCGCACCCCGGCGAAATGAGCCGCCTCATCGGCGACGACACCGTGACGATCCAACGCGATCGCTTGGCCGCTGCACGGAAAGCGGCTGCCGCGTACCATGCGGTCGTGATCTTGAAGGGCGCGCGCACGGTCATCGCCGCGCCCGACGGTCGCGCCTGGATCAACCTCTCGGGCAACGCCGGCCTCGCCGCAGGGGGCACCGGTGACGTGCTCGCCGGCGTCGTCGGCGGGCTGCTTGCGCAGGGCTATCCGCCGGAGGAAGCCGCGACGCTCGGTGTGTTCCTGCACGGCCATGCCGCCGACCGCATCGCCGAACGCCGCGGCATGATCGGTCTCGTCGCCTCGGATCTCACCGACGAGCTGCCGCCGGCGATGCGCGAGATCCTCGCCCTGGCGGCGGACGCGTGACGGCGGCGGCGCCGCTCACGCTGACGGCCGACACCGTCGAGGCCACCGAGGCCATCGGTCGCCGCCTCGGCAGGCTCGCCGCGGCCGGCGACGTCGTGGCCCTCGTGGGCGACCTCGGCGCCGGCAAGACGGCCTTCGTCCGCGGCCTCGCCGACGGGCTCGACGTCATGCCCCATCTGGTCGCGAGCCCCACCTTCACGATGGTCGCCGAGTACGCGGGTCGGGTGCCGCTCTTCCACATCGATCTCTATCGTCTCGAGCCCGGGGCCGCCGATCTCCCGGCCCTCGACGAGTACGTTTACGGGCCCGGGGTCACGGCCATCGAGTGGTCGGATCGGCTCCCACCCCGCGCGCTGGATGCGTGCCTCACGGTTCGGATAGAGTACGCCGATCCGGGGCGCCGGCTGACCTTCGAGGGGCTCGGATCGCGAGCCGCATCCCTCGTCGCCGGACTCGCCGCCGGTGCCTGACCATGAGCCTGATCGTGCAGAAATACGGTGGCACCTCTGTCGCTGATGTCGAGCGAATTCGCCATGTTGGGCGCCGCGTCGCGGCCTCCCGGCAGGCCGGCGACGACGTCGTCGTGGTGGTCTCGGCAATGGCGGGCGAGACCAACCGGCTCCTCGGTCTCGCCCGCGACATGTGCCCCGACCCCGACCGGCGCGAGTCCGACGTCCTGGTCTCGACGGGCGAGCAGGTGACGACCGCGCTCCTCGCCATGTGCTTGAACCACGCCGGCTGCCCGGCCGTGTCGCTCCAAGGTCACCAGATCCGCATCGTGACCGACCAGGCCTACAGCAAGGCGCGCATCCAGAGCATCGACGACGGCCGCATCCGAAGCGAGCTCGGCTGGGGTCGGGTGGTGGTGGTGGCCGGATTCCAGGGCGTCGACGAGGAAGACAACATCACGACCCTCGGCCGCGGCGGCTCCGATACGAGCGCCGTGGCGCTGGCCGCTGCCCTCAGGGCGGACAGCTGCGAGATCTACACCGACGTCGACGGCGTCTACACGAGCGACCCGCGCATCGTTCCGGACGCGCGGAAGCTCCACCGCATCTCCTACGACGAGATGCTCGAGCTCGCGAGCCTCGGCGCGAAAGTTCTCCAGATCCGCTCCGTCGAATTCGCGAAGCGCTATGCCGTTCCGGTGCACGTGCGGTCGAGCTTCACCGACAGCGAGGGCACCTGGGTCGTCGCAGAGGAGGCGAGCATGGAAAACGTTCTGGTGTCGGGCGTCACTGCCGACCGCGACGAGACGAAGATCACGTTGGTCGGCGTCCCCGACCAACCGGGCCTCGCGGCCCGCGTCTTCGGCCCGATCGCCGACGCCAACATCGTGGTCGACATGATCATCCAGAACGCGAGCGCGGCGGGCACGACCGATCTCACCTTCACCGTGCCGAAGGCCGACTTCCGTCAGGCCATGGGCCTGGTCGAGACGCTCGCGCGCGAGATCGGCGCCGCCGGCGTCCGCACCGACGAGGCCGTCGCCAAGGTGTCGATCGTCGGGCTCGGCATGCGAAGCCACGCGGGGGTCGCCGCCAAGATGTTCCGCACGCTCGCCGAGGTCGGGATCAACATCCAGATGATCGCAACCTCGGAGATCAAGACGTCGGTCGTCGTCGATGCCAAGTTCGCCGAGCTCGCGGTGCGTGTTCTGCACGACGCCTTCATCGAACCGAAAGAGTCGGCCGCATGACCGCAATCCAGGTCTACGACACCACGCTCCGCGACGGGTGCCAAGCCGAGGACATCACCTTCACCCTCGAGGACAAGCTCCGCATCGCGGAGCGGCTGGACGCCTTCGGCATCCACTACATCGAGGGCGGCTGGCCCGGATCGAATCCGCGCGACGCGGCCTTCTTCGAGGCCGTTCGGAAGCTCCGGCTGACGCACGCCAAGATCGCGGCCTTCGGGTCGACGCGACGGCACGGCGTCACGTGCGACGCCGACCAGAACATCCGCATGTTGCTCGCCGCCGAGACGCCCGTCGTGACGATCGTCGGCCGCACCTGGGACGTCCCGGTCGAGCACGATCTCCGGGTACCGCTCGAGGCCAACCTCGAGATCATCGCCGACACGGTCCGCCATCTGCGTGCTCGGGTCGACGAGGTGATCTTCGATGCCGAGCACTTCTTCGACGGCTGGCGCTCGAACCCCGACTACGCGCTCGCCTGCCTGCGGACCGCCGCCGACGCCGGCGCGACGCTGCTCTGTCTGTGCGACACGCGCGGCGGCAGCATTCCGGGCGTCGTCGCCGCGGCGACGCGTGCCGCGCGCGCGGCGGTAGCGACCCCCCTCGGCATTCATTGCCACAACGACGCCGAGCTGGCGGTCGCGAACTCGCTCGCCGCCGTCGAGGCGGGCGCGATGCATGTCCAGGGCGTCATCAACGGCTTCGGCGAGCGCTGCGGCAACGCCAACCTCTGCTCGATCGTGGCGAACCTGCAGCTGAAGCTCGGCCATCACTGCGTACCCGCCGAGTCGCTCGCCACGCTCCAGACGCTCTCGCACTTCGTCGACGAGCTCGCCAACCGCGAGCCCGACAAGCGCCAGGCCTACGTCGGCCTCTCGGCCTTCGCGCACAAGGGCGGCCTCCACGTCGCGGCCGTCCAGCGCCGGCGCGACATCTACGAGCACATCGACCCGGCGCTCGTCGGCAACCACCAGCGCGTCCTCCTCTCGGACCTCTCGGGCCGCAGCAACATCGTCTACAAGGCCCACGAGTTCGGCATCGACCTCGACAGCCGCGATCCCGCGATCCAGCGCCTCCTGACGGATCTGAAGGAGCTCGAGAGCCGCGGGTACCAGTACGAGGGCGCGGAGGCGAGCTTCGAGTTGCTGATGCAGCGGGCGCTCCACGGGTACGAGCGCCGTTTCCGTCTGATCGGCTTCCGCGTGATCGACGAAAAGCGGATCGAGAACGAGCCGCCGCTTTCCGAGGCGACGATCATGCTCGAGGGCCCGGACGGCAAGATCGAGCACACCGCCGCGACCGGCAACGGCCCCGTGCAGGCGCTCGACGGCGCGCTTCGGAAGGCGCTCCGCCAGTTCTTCCCGGAGATCGAGGAGGTGAACCTCCTCGACTTCAAGGTGCGCGTGCTCGGCTCCGACGGCGGCGTCGGCGCGGTCGTACGCGTCCTGATCGAGTCGGGTGACGCGAACGAGCGTTGGGGCACCGTCGGCGTCTCGCACAATCTGATCGAGGCGAGCTGGCAGGCGCTGGTCGATTCGCTGGACTACAAGCTCTACAAAGACGGCAAACGCGCGACGCCCGACCCCGACCAGGCGGCGCGGGAGCCCGAGCCGCGGCATGCCGCGCGGGCCGGTGACGGCTGATGCCGAGCACCACCTGGGATCGGATCAAGGAAGACGTGCGGGTCGTCTTCGACCGCGACCCCGCGGCGCGCTCGACCCTCGAGATCCTGCTGACGTACCCGGGCGTACACGCGCTCTTCTTCTATCGCGTCGCGCACTGGCTCTGGCGGCGCGACCTCAAGCTGCTCGCGCGCTTCGTCGCCAACGTCGGACGGTTCCTCACGGGCGTCGACATCCATCCGGGAGCGACCATCGGACGTCGGCTCTTCATCGACCACGGCATGGGTACGGTGATCGGCGAGACTACCGACATCGGCGACGACGTGACGCTCTACCAAGGCGTCACCCTCGGCGGCACGAGCCTGAACAAGGGCAAGCGCCACCCGACGCTCGAGGATCACGTCATCGTGACGACCGGCGCCACCGTGCTCGGACCGGTGACGATCGGCGCGCGGAGCCGCATCGGCGCGGGTTCCGTCGTGATCCATGCCGTGCCGCCCGACTCGACGGTCGTCGGCATCCCGGGGCGCGTCGTCCGCCGCGACGGGGTCGCACGCGCGCCGGGGCTCGAGCTCGTCGATCTCGACCACGGCGACCTCCCCGATCCGGTGGCGCGGGCCATCTCGATCCTCGTCACCCACGTCGAGAAGCTCGAGCACAAGCTCGAAGAGCATCTGGCGCGGGCGCAGGGCACCGTCGAAGATCACCGCGGCGAGGAGGACGAGGACCTCCAGCGCGTCAAGGCGTTCCTGAGCGAAGGATGATGGAGGTCTACGCCGACTACGCCGCGGCCGCTCCGCTCCGTCCGGAGGCGCGCGCCGCCATGCTGGCCGCGCTCGACGCGGACCTCGGCAATCCCTCGAGCGTCCATGGCGCCGGCGGCCGGGCGCGGGCCCGCATCGAGGCGGCACGCGAGGAGGTCGCCGCCGCGCTCGGGGCGCACCCGCTCGAGGTCGTTTTCACGAGCGGCGCCACCGAGGCCAACAATCTCGCCCTCGCGGGCGTCGCGAGCGCCGGCGGCGAGGGCGTGCGCATCGCCGTCCCCGCGACCGAGCACGCGTCCGTGCTGGCACCGGCGCGCGCCCTCGCCGCACGTGGACATGTCGTGATCGAGCTTCCCGTCGATCGCGACGGACGCACCGGCGCGGCGGACGTCCTCGCTGCCGCGCCCGATCTGCTCGCGGTCGCGCTCGTGAACGCGGAGACCGGCGTCGTCCAGGACGTGGCAGCGCTCGCCGCATCGGTACGCGGGCGTGGCGGCGTCGTGCACGTCGATGCCGCGCAGGCGCCGGCGCTCCTGCCGCTCGCCGTCGCCGCGCACGACGCCGACCTCCTGACGCTTTCGAGCGCGAAGGTCGGCGGCCCGATCGGGGCGGGCGCCCTGTGGGTCCGGCGCGGCACGCGCATCGCGCCGCTTCTGCGCGGTGGACCCCAGGAGCAGGGCCTCCGCGCCGGCACCGAGAACGTCGCCGCGATCGTCGGCTTCGCGACCGCGCTCGCGCTCGCCGTCGTCGAGCGCGAGCGCGAGGCCGCCCGGGTCACCGCGCTGCGCGCGCGCTTGCGCGCGGGCATCGCCACGGTCTGGCCGCGCGCGCGCTTCACGCTCGCCGCCGACGTCCCGACGGCGCCGCACATCGTGAACGTGGTCCTGCCCGGCGCCGTCGGCGAGGCCGTCGTCGCGGCGCTCGACCTCGACGGCATCGCAGCGTCCACCGGCTCGGCGTGCGCGGCCGGCGCCGCGGAGCCTTCGCACGTGCTGCTCGCCATGGGCCGTGATGCCGACGACGCGCGCGGCGCCGTGCGCCTCAGCCTCGGCTGGGCCAGCACGGCGAGCGACGTCGAGGCGATCGTCCGGGCGCTCGCCCGCGTGCACGCGCGCGTCACGCCACGATCCGCGGAGGCGGCATGGCCGGCCCACGGATCGTAGTCGCGATGAGCGGCGGCGTGGACAGCTCGGTCGCCGCGGCGCTCCTGCTCGCGCAGGGCTTCGACGTCGTCGGCGTCTCGATGCAGCTCTCCGCGACGCCGGCCGCGACCGTGAAAGCGGGGCAGGGCTGCTGCTCGCTGGAGGACTTCCGCGACGCTCGCCGGGTCGCCGCGCACCTCGGGATTCCGTACTACGTCTGGAACCTGCAGGACGCGTTCCGCACCCGCGTGACCGACGTGTTCGCGGCGGAGTACCTCCGCGGCCGGACGCCGAACCCGTGCGTCCTCTGCAACCGCGACCTCAAGTTCGACGAGCTCTGGACACGCGCCGGCACGCTCGGCGCCGAGTTGGTGGCGACCGGCCACTACGCCCGCGTCGTTCGGGACGAGCCCGCGAGCGGCCGCTGGCGGCTCCTGCGCGCTCGCGACGAGCGCAAGGACCAGTCCTATTTTCTCTTCGGCTTGACCCAGACCGAGCTCGCGCGCACGCGCTTTCCGCTCGGCGAGCTCACCAAGGACGAGGTCCGCGCGCACGCCCGGAGGCTCGGCCTGCCGGTCGCCGAGAAGCCGGAGAGCCAGGAGATCTGCTTCGTCCCCGATCGCGACTACGCCGGCTGGGTCGAGCGTCATGTGCCCGCCGACGCGCTCCGTCCCGGCGCGATTCAGGACGAGCGCGGCGCGACGCTCGCCACGCACGGCGGCGTGCACCGCTTCACGGTCGGGCAGCGCCGCGGCCTCGGCATCGGCGACGGCGTCGCGCGCTGGGTCACGCGCGTCGACGGCGCGACGGGCACCGTGCACGTGGGCGACAAGGCGTCGCTCGCCAGCCGCGGCCTCGTCGCCGAGCAGGTGCGCTGGGCCGCCGGCGTACCCGCCGACGACGGGACGGTGCGCGTCCGCATCCGCCACCGCCACATACCCGTCGCGGCGCGCCTCACCCACACGGCGAACGATCGCGTCGAGGCGTGGTTCGACGAGCCTGCGAGCGCGGTCACGCCCGGCCAGGCGGCCGTCTTCTACCGCGGCGACGAAGTGCTCGGCGGCGGCTGGATCGCGGAGGCCCTGTGAGCGCGCCGAGCAAACATCCGATCGAGGAGCGGCTGGGCTACGAGTTCCGCAATCACGATCTCCTCGACACCGCGCTCACCCACCGCTCCTTCTCCGCGACCCGCGGAGCCCGCAACAACGAGAAGCTCGAGTTCCTCGGCGACGCGGTGCTCGAGCTCGCGGTCAGCGACCTGTTGATGAAGCACGCGCCGCAGCACCACGAAGGCGAGCTCTCGAAGCTCCGGGCCTCGCTCGTGAACGCGCGCATCCTCGCCGAGAAGGCCGCCGCACTCGGCCTCGGCGAGCTCTTGAAGCTCGGCAAGGGCGAGGAGAAGTCGGGAGGCCGCAGCAAGGAGTCGATTCTCGCGGCCGCGTTCGAGGCGTTGATCGGCGCCATCTACCTCGACCGCGGCTTCGTCACCACGCGCCGCATCCTTGCCCGCCAGTTCGCCACCGACATCCGTTCCCGCAGCCCGAGCGGGGTCGAAGACTGCAAGACGCGGCTCCAGGAAATCACCCAGAAGCTCTTCAAGGCGACGCCGACGTACACGCTCGTCATGGAGACGGGACCCGATCACGCCAAGCACTTCGTCAGTCAGATCTCGGTCGGCAGCCGCACCTTCGGGCGCGGCGAGGGCCGCAGCAAGAAGAGCGCGGAGCAAGCAGCGGCCATGGAGGCCTTGGAGGCGCTGCGCGTGGAAGCGCAGGCCGTGGTGCCCCGGCGGGCGAACGTGAGCGAGACGAGAGGACGCGCGGGCGATGACGACGCCGGTACGTCACGAGCGGCTTCCTCCTCTGGAACGAGAGGTCAGCGATGATACCTGTTCCCGCGATGCGTGTGCGACAGTTCGGAGTCGACTTCTACCAGGCGGTCCTCACCGGGACCGACGTCCAGAAGCTCGTCCGTTTCGAGGTGCTCTCGTACGACGCCGGCGTCGTCGACGGCGCCGCAACCAGCGCCAAGGGCAAGAAGCGGCAAGGCCACGATCAACTGGGAGCTCCTCGAGAAGCGCATCGCGCGCAGCGCCGAGGCGTACCAGCGCCCCGTCATCCGCAAGAAGATCGTCGAGCTGATCGAGTACTACAACCAGTGCGCCGAGGCCGGGAACCTGCCCGCCATTCCCGGTGCCGTCCTGCTCGTCTCCGAGAAGCGCCTCGACTTCAACGCGCTCGGCGGCAACCGCGCGCTCGGCATCCTGCACGTCCCGACGGAGCAGGGCATGCTGCGCGCGCTCGACGGCCAGCACCGCCTGCTGGCGTTGCACCAGCTCGCCGAGACCCGGCCGATCGGCGACGTGCAGGTGCCCGCCGTCATCTTCGACCGGCTCGCACCCGATCAAGCGGTCGAGATGTTCGTCACCATCAACGCCAAGCACACCAAGCTGAACCCGTCGCACTTGATCAGCCTCGCAGGCCGCCGGCTCTACCCGGACAAGACGCTCGCCACGAGCCACGACATCATCCGGGCGCTCTCCGAGGATGCGAGCTCGCCGCTCCACGGCGAGATCAAGCTCTTCGGCGTCGGACGCGGGCGGGTGGCACAGGCACCGCTCGCCGAGGAGCTCCGCAACATCTTCACGTCGGTGCAGGCGCTCGGCGGCCGCGACGCCGACCGCTTCCTCGATCACGCGAAGCGCTTCTTCCTCAACTACTTCAAGCAGATTTCCCACATCTTCGAGACCGCGTGGCACGGCCGGAAATACAGCATCAAGACCGGCATGGCGCTGCGCGCCTTCCTGCGGGTCGTGCCGGACGTGATCGCCGCGGTCAAAGCCAACCGCCGCGATCCCGCCGACGCGAACGCGATCCGCGAGGTCATCGCGCCGTGGGCCGAATCGATCGGTGACGCCCGCTTCGAGACCGAGGGCGAGTGGCGGCAGAAGCTCGCCGGCGGCACCAGCAGCACCGTCGACCAGCTCGCCCGCGAGCTACGGGGGGCGCTCCGGCGTTGAGCGGCGACACGCCATCGGAGCACCGCGCCGGCTTCATCGCGCTCGTCGGCCGCCCGAACGTCGGGAAGTCGACGCTGCTGAACCAGGTCGTCGGAACGACGCTCGCCGCCGTCGCCAACAAGCCCCAAACGACCCGCAACCGCATCGTCGGCATCCTCAACCGCCCCAACGCCCAGCTCGTCTTCGTCGACACGCCCGGCATCTTCGCGCCCAAGACGCCGATGAACGCCCGCCTGGTCACGACCGCCATGCAGGCGCTCGGCGACGCCGACGTCGTCGTCCTCGTGCTCGACGCTTCCCACGGCGTCACCGGCGGCGACCGCCACGTCGCGGCCGACGTCGCCGCCCGGCCGCAGACCGTCGTCGCGCTCACCAAAGCCGATCTCGTCTCCCGAAGCGCGCTCATCCCCGCCTGCAACGCCGCCCAGGCAATCGTCCCGCATGCCGAGATCGTCCCCGTGAGCGGCAAGACCGGCGACAACGTCGACCGTCTGCTCGACGTGCTCGTGGCGAAGCTCCCGGTCGGCCCGCCGCTCTATCCCCTCGATCAGGTGACCGAGCAGAGCGAGCGCTTCCTCGCCGCCGAGATCATCCGCGAGAAGCTGATCGCGCAGACCCGCGACGAGGTGCCCTATACGACCGCGGTCGTCGTCGAGACCTTCCGCGAGGAGCCCGGGCGCAACCTCGTCGTCATCAACGCCAGCATCATCGTCGAGCGCGACAGCCAGAAGGGGATCATCATCGGCGAGCGCGGTACGCGCCTCCGTGACATCGGCAAGGCGGCGCGCCTGTCGCTCGAGGCATGCTTCGGATGCCGGATCTATCTGGAGCTGTTCGTGAAGGTGGTGCCGGAGTGGAGCAAGAACGCGAGGGTGCTCGGTGAGCTCGGCATCTGACTTGCGAAGAACGCGCGCGCAGGATCCGCGATGAAGAGTCCTTCCGGGCGGAGCTCGGCGAAGGCGGCGACGGAACGGAAGCGCGCGCGGCGCCGCGGCGGACGTCCGCAACCGGCGCCGCCGCGCACACCCAAAGGCGCCGTGCCCCGCGCGGCGAAGGCGGCGGGGCCGCGGGCCGTGAAGACGGTGACGCGTTCGCACCAACCCGCCGCGCCGCCGCGACCCGCGCGCGGGCCGCGTCCGGAACGCGAGCAGCGTCCGGAGCGCGGGCGCCGGCTCGAGATCGCGCCCGGGAGCGCCGACGCGCGCGCGCTGCCGCGCGTCGTCCTCGCCGGTCGACCCAATGCCGGCAAGTCGTCGCTCTTCAACCGACTGCTGCGTCGCAAGAAAGCCGTCGTCGACCCGACCCCCGGCGTCACCCGTGACGTGAACGAAGCCGTCGCCACTTTCGGCGACCGCGCCGTGCTGCTCGTCGACACGGGTGGCTTCGAAGGCGGGACGCGCGCCGGCCACCTCGACGAGGCGGGGCCCGAGCGACTCGGTCGCGCCGTCCGCGACACCAGTCTCGGCGCCGTCGGCAACGCAGCGCTCGTCCTGTACGTCCTCGACGGCAAGGCCGGTCTCTCCCCCGCCGACCAGGCCGCCGCCGCGGAGCTCCGGCGACGGAACGTTCCCGTCCTCTTCGTCGTCAACAAGCTCGACTCGCCGGGGCGCCTCGCCCACGGCTCCGAGTTCTACCGTCTCGGCGCCGACGAGCTGATCCCGGTGTCCGCGGCGCACGGCCACGGCATGAGTGATCTCGTCGAGCGTCTTCTCGCCGCGACGCCGCCCGCCTCCCTCCGCCGTCACGACCAGGCGACCGCCGCCGACGCCGCCGACGCCATCCGCGTCGCGATCATCGGCCGCCCGAACGCCGGCAAGTCGTCGCTCCTCAACCGGCTCCTCGGCTATGAGCGCGCGATCGTCGATGCGACGGCCGGCACGACCCGCGACGCCCTCGACACGCTCCTCGAGGTCGGCGGCACGCGCTACGTCCTCGTCGACACCGCCGGCATCCGGCGGCGGAGCAAGGTGCACGACCCGCTCGAGCGCTCGTCGGTCGGAAGCGCCATCGAAGCCCTCGGCCGCGCCGACGTCGCGGTGCTCGTGATCGACGCCGTCGAAGGCCTGACGACGCAGGACCAGAAGCTCGCCGCACTCGCGTGGAGCGAAGGCAGGGGACTCGTCCTCGTCGTCAACAAATGGGACCTGCGGCGCGAGGAGAAGCCGAAGACGTATCTCGAGAACGTCGCGCGCCAGATGCCGACGCTCGAAGCCTTTCCGATGCTCACCATCTCGGCGAAGACGGGCGCCGGCGTCGAGACCGTGCTCCCCACGGTGAAGCGCGTCGCCGCGGCGCACGCGGCCGAGCTTCAGACCGCCCGCCTGAACCAGGTCATCATGGGCGCTTTCCAGGCAAAAGAGCCGCCGTCCGTGCAAGGACGACGCCCACGCATCTACTATGCGGCCCAGGTGGGTCGGCGGCCGCCGACGGTCCTCGTATTTTCCAGTATCCCCGGGAGCATCCATCCGAGCTACCATCGCTACCTCGCCAACCAGATCGCGAGCGCGTTTCACTTGAAGGGCACGCCACTCCGGGTGAGCTTTCGGGCTCGGCACTGATCCGACGCATGACGTTTCGCCCGACCCTCACCTCCGCCGACGCCCCGGACCATCACGTCGCCGTAGCCGCGACGCGGCCGTTCGTGACGATCGCGCGCGCGCTCCGCACCGCGGCAGGACAGTTCTACGCCGACGGCTGCCCGACGCTCGCGGCCGCGATCTCCTTCTACGCGCTGCTCTCGTTGATTCCGGTGCTCTTCCTCGTGATCGCGCTCGCCGGGTACGTGATCGGGTCGTCCCAGGAGACGTATCGGTCGGTGCTCCAGTGGGTGCGCGAGTTCATCCCGCATCTCAGCGACGACTTCACCCGCAATCTCGAGTGGGTCGTGCAGAACCGCGGCCGGCTCTCGTGGCTCGGCCTCGGCTCGCTCACGATCGCCGCGAGCCTCGTCTTCCAGGCGACCGAGTTCGCGCTCGACCGCGTCTTCGCAGTGGACCGCCATCGCAGCTTCTGGCGCTCGCGCTTCCTCTCGCTCTGCATCGTCGTCGGCATGGGGCTCGCGATGCTCTTCTCGTTCTACGTCGGGGTTCTCATCCACACGATCCGCGCCGACCCGAATCTGGGACCGCTCGGTCACGACATCATCGAGCCGCTCGCGCACGGCCTTCGCATCCAATACCTCACGTCGGTGGCGCTCGTGGTCGGCGCGTTCACCGTCTCGCTGCGCGTCTTCCCGCACGCGCTGGTCGGCTGGCGCGAGGCGTTCACCGGCGGCTGCATCGGCGCCGGGCTCTGGGAGATCGGGCGGCGGATCTTCCTCTGGTACCTCGCGAACCTGGCGCAGTTCTACGTCGTCTACGGCTCGCTCGGCGCGCTCGTCGCCGTCATGGTGTGGATCTACATGTCGGCCACGATCTTCCTCTTCGCGGCCGAGATCGTCGTCGCGCTCCAGCGCGCCGAGCGCGGCGCGCCGCTCAGCTGACGGCGGCGGCGCGGTACTCGGCGGCGTACCCGGCGTAGCTCGCGGCCGACGCGAGAAGCTGGGCGCGCTCGTCGGCGCGAATCGCGCGCACCACGCGGGCCGGCGTGCCGAGCACGAGGCGCCCCGCCGGAATCTTCGTGCCGGGCGTCACGAGCGCCCCCGCGCCGACGAGACAGTCGTCGCCGATCTCGACGCCGTCGAGCACGATCGCGCCCATGCCGATCAGCACCCGGTCGCCGAGCGTGCACCCGTGGACGATCGCGCGGTGCCCGATCGTGACGTCGTCGCCGATCGTCACGCCGTGTCCGTCGAAACCGCTTCGCGCCCCGACCACGTGCACCGTGACGTGGTCCTGGAGGTTCGTACGCATGCCGATGCGGATCGGACCGATGTCGCCGCGCACGACCGTGTGGAACCAGAGGCTCGACTCGCTCTCGACCACGACGTCGCCGATCACGACGGCGCTCGCGGCCACGAAGACGGTGGGATCGAGTGACGGACTGGCGCCGCGGAAGGGGACGATCACCGCCGTCAGGTACCACGACGGCAGCGATGCTCGAAACCGCCCGCTTCGCGGGTGCACGTGTCCGCATGGTCGTTCTACGCGGTCCGCGTGCCGCAACCGCGGGTCCGCGATTTTTCTCGTTGCCCCACGAACGACCGGTGGATACACAATGGGCGCCCGCCGAAAGGACCCCCCGCATGCGTCTCGTCGTCGTCACGCTCGTACTCTGCGTCTCCGGGTCTTCCGCCGCTGCCCTCACGGTCACCGATGCCAAGGTCGACAAGGGCGCCGTCCTCGTGAAAGGCAAAGACGCCGCGCCGTCCTCGGCGCTCACCTGGGATGGGAAGGTCGTCGCCACCGCAACGAAGTCGGGGGCCTTCCGCTTCACGACGGCCGACGTGCCGACCGATTGCGTCGGCGACGTCGGCGACGGGACGAGCGTCGCGCCGGCCGTGATCGCGGGATGTGCCCAGGGCGGTCAGCAGCTCGTCGTGAAGGATGCGACCGGGCAGCTCGTCGGACCCTACATGCTCGATGCCGAGGGGTCGATCGGCGGACACAGCGTCGTCCTCACGAGCCCCGACGGCCCGATCCTCGCGGCGATCACCGACCAGGCCTTCAAACGTTCGATCCCGTTCATCGTCTATTTCGAGAGCTCCGATTGTAGCGGCCCGGCGATCTACCCGATTTCGACCGAACCCATGACGCGCGAGTACACGACGTATCAGAACGTCGTCTACTACCAACGCCGGACCGGCATCGCGACGACGGTCCACAGCGAAGAATCGCGCCAGGACGAAGCGCATTGCTCCAGTCCCCGAACCTTCACGCCTCCGGACCACTGCTGCTGCCCGGGCTGCGCGCTCGAGCGGACGGGCACCTACGCGCCGCTCGGCGCCATCGACGTCAGCGGCTTCGTGCCGCCGCTGCACGCCGAGCTGCGCTGAGCTCCGCATGCGTGCCGCGCTCATCCTTCTGACGTCGCTGCTGCTGGCATCGCCGGCCGCCGCGCTCACCATCACGAGCGCCAAAGTCGACCACGGCGCCGTGCAGGTGAAGGGCAAGGACGCGGTACCGTCCGCGTCGATCACGTGGGAAGGCGTCGTCGTCGCCACGGCATCGAAGTCCGGCGCATTCCGTTTCGCGACCGCCGCGCTCCCGAGCGATTGCACCGGCGACGTCGGCGACGGCACCGGCATCACGAGCATCGCCGTGCGCGGTTGCACCGCGAAGCCGGGCCTCGCGCTCGTCGTGACCGACGCGAACGGCCGCGCGATCGGTCCCTACGTCGTCGATCCTCTCGGCGAGTTCAATGCCGACGCCGTCGGCCTGGCGAGCCCCGACGGCGCGATCCTCGCGCCCTTCTACAACCAGGGCTTCGACACCTCGCCCCACGCGCTCTTTTTCGCGTCGACCGACTGCGCGGGCGCGCCGCTCCTTCCCACGCAGCCCGGCGTCCTGATCCGAGCAGGGAACGTCGTCGACGGTTCGCTGTACTACCCGCGCCGTGACGGCACCACGGTCACGCTCCGGAGCGACGAGTCACGCAGGGATGCGCTCTCCTGCAGCGCGCCGGGTAACGTCTTCACGCCGCCCGATCGCTGCTGCTGCACGGGTCCGGATTGCCTGACCGCCTTCACGACGGACGCGGCCGCGCCCGGAACCGTCGACCTCGGCGCGCTCGTGCCGCCGTTCCACGTCGAGCTGCGCTGACGGACACGAGCGCGCGCGGCTCGCGCGCTTGTCAGTCCAGGACGACTTTGTTAGGAAGGGACATGGAAGTCCTCTCCACCGTCCACGAGTCGAAACCGGGCCCCGAACGCCGCTGCGCGCCTCGGGGCTTTCGTGTTTCTGAAGCATCCACTGCCCCCCATGGAGGTGCTCATGGACCTGCGTGAGCTCGAAGAGGGCCTGACCTTCGACGACGTCCTGCTCGTCCCCGCCGAGAGCGAGATCATCCCGCGCGACGCGATCGTCGCGACCAAGCTCTCGCGCCACATCACGCTCAACATCCCGCTCGCCTCCGCCGCGATGGACACCGTCACCGAGTCGCGGATGGCGATCAGCATGGCGCAGGAGGGCGGCGTCGGCTTTGTCCATCGCAACATGCCCGTCGAGGCGCAGGCCCGCGAGGTCGAGAAGGTGAAGAAATCGGAGAGCGGCATGATCGCCGACCCCGTCACCGTCCACCCCGACCAGCGCATCTCCGACGCGCTCGAGGTGATGAAGCAGTTCTCGATCTCGGGCCTCCCGGTCACGCGCGACGGCCGCCTCGTCGGCATCCTCACCCACCGCGATCTCCGCTTCGAGAAGCGGCTCGACCGTCCGGTCTCGGAGGTGATGACGAAAGACAATCTCGTCACCGCCAAGCCCGGCATCAGCCTGGAACAAGCGAAGGACATCCTGCACGCGAACCGCATCGAGAAGCTGCTGGTCGTCGACGACGAGATGCGCCTCCGCGGCCTGATCACGGTGAAGGACATCCAAAAGACGACCGACTACCCGCTCGCGTGCAAGGACGAGCGCGGCCGCCTGCGCGTGGGCGCGGCGGTCGGCGTCGGACCCGACCGCGAGGCGCGCGTCGAGGCGCTGATCCGCGCCGGGGTCGACGTGCTCGCGGTCGACACCGCACACGGCCACTCCCGCAACGTCCTCGACACCGTCCACGACATCAAGCGGGAGCATCCCGATCTCGACATCGTCGCCGGCAACGTCGGCACGGAGGAGGGCGCCCGCGCGATCGTGAAAGCCGGCGCCGACGGCGTCAAGGTCGGCATGGGCGTCGGCTCGATCTGCACGACCCGCATCATCTCCGGCGTCGGCATGCCGCAGCTCACTGCCGTCCGCGCCGCCGTCCGCGGCGTCAAAGGCAGCGACGTCCCGATCATCGCCGACGGCGGCGTCCGCTTCTCGGGCGACATCACCAAGGCGATCGCCGCCGGCGCGCACGCGATCATGATCGGAAGCCTCTTCGCCGGCACCGAGGAGAGCCCCGGCGAGACGATCCTCTTCCAAGGCCGCACCTACAAGCTCTACCGCGGCATGGGCTCGATCGAGGCGATGAAAGAGGGGAGCCGCGACCGCTACTTCCAAGGCGACGAGCCCGACATGAAGCTCGTACCCGAGGGCATCGAGGGTCGCGTCTCCTACAAGGGAAGCCTCGCCTTCAACATCCATCAGCTCGTCGGCGGCCTGAAGGCCGGCATGGGCTACTGCGGCTGCCGCACCCTCGACGACCTCCGCACCAAGACGCGCTTCTTGCGCATCAGCGCCGCGGGCATGCGCGAGAGCCACGCCCACGACGTCATCATCACCAAGGAAGCACCGAACTACCGACTCGAATAGCGCGCGGCGACGGCTGCGGCGGCATCGCGGCGCGTGAGCGCCGCGTGGGGACAACGCGCATGATTCTCGTTCTGGACTTCGGCAGCCAGTACACGCAGCTGATCGCGCGGCGCGTCCGCGAGCAGCACGTCTACTGCGAGATCCATCCCTTCAACGTCTCGCTCGAGACCGTCCGCGAGCTCGCGCCCGAGGGCATCATCCTCTCGGGCGGCCCGTCGAGCGTCTATGCCGAGGGCGCGCCGCTCCCCGACCAGGCCATCCTCGACGTCGGCGTCCCGATCCTCGGCATCTGCTACGGCATGAACGTCCTGAACTTCTTGGCCGGCGGCAAGGTCGCGCGCGCCAGCCACCGCGAGTACGGCGCCGCCCGCATCACCATCGACGACGCGAGCGACCTCTTCGCCGACATCGCCGAGGTCGTCGACAACTCGACCGTCTGGATGAGCCACGGCGACCGCATGGAAAGCCTCGCCCCCGGCTGGAAGATCATCGCCCACAGCAACAACTCGCCGATCGCCGCCTGCAGCGACGTCGCGCACCGCCGCTGGGGCATCCAATTCCACCCCGAGGTGCATCACAGCGAGCAGGGCACCGTCGTGCTGCGGAACTTCATCTTCGCCATCTGCAAGGCGAAGCCGACGTGGACGATGGAGAACTTCGTCGGGGAGGAGGTCGCGAAGATCCGCACCCAGATCGGCGACGAGAAGGTGATCTGCGCCCTCTCGGGCGGCGTCGACTCGGCGGTGGCCGCCGCCATGATCGATCGCGCCGTCGGCGACAAGCTCACCTGCGTCTTCGTCGACAACGGCGTGCTGCGGGCGGGGGAGGCCGAGCGCGTCGCCGAGGTGTTTCGCGGCCGCTTCGGCGCTCGCTTGAAGGTCGTCGACGCCCGCAAGCAGTTTCTCGCTGCGCTCGCCGGCGTCGAGGATCCCGAGGTCAAGCGCAAGGCCATCGGCCGCGTTTTCATCGAGATCTTCGAGGCCGAGGCCAAGAAGATCCCCGGCGTCGCCTACCTCGCCCAGGGGACGCTCTATCCCGACGTCATCGAGTCGGTCTCGTTCAAGGGCCCCTCCGCCACCATCAAGAGCCATCACAACGTCGGCGGGCTTCCCGAGCGCATGAAGCTCAAGCTCGTCGAGCCGCTGCGCGAGCTCTTCAAGGACGAGGTCCGCGAGCTCGGGAGGCTCGTCGACGTCCCCGACGACATCCTCCAGCGCCAGCCTTTCCCCGGTCCCGGCCTCGCCATCCGCATCCTCGGCGAGGTCACCGAGGAACGCCTGTTCATCCTGCGCGCCGTCGACACCATCGTCGTCGGCGAGATCAAGGCCGCCGGCCTCTACCGGAAGATCTGGCAGTCCTTCGCCGTGCTGCTTCCCGTGAAAACCGTCGGCGTCATGGGTGACGAGCGCACCTACGAGAACGTGATTGCCATCCGCGCCGTCGAGAGCGTCGACGGCATGACCGCCGATTGGGCGCGGCTGCCCTACGATCTCCTCGCGCACCTCTCGAACCGCATCATCAACGAGGTGGCGGGCGTAAACCGCGTCGTCTACGACGTCTCGTCGAAGCCGCCCGCGACGATCGAGTGGGAGTAGCGGGCTAGCGCAGCCCCGCGGGTCGAGCCATGGCACCCCTTTCGCCGGACGAAGCGCGACGCGCGTACGACCGTATCGGGCGCACGCAGGACACCCAGGCATTCTACGAGGATCGCGCCACGACGGAGGTCGTCGCGCACCTCGACCCCGCGAGCGCACACGCCGTCTTCGAGCTCGGGTGCGGCACCGGCCGCTTCGCGGCCGCGCTCCTCGCCGAGCGGCTTCCCGTCGACGCCGTCTACCACGCCGTCGACGTCAGTCCCGTCATGGTCGCGCTCGCTCGCGAGCGCCTCGCCCGGTTCGGGTCTCGCGTCGACGTACGGCTGAGCGACGGCGAGCCGCCGACCGCGGAACCCTCCGAACGCTACGATCGTTTCGTGTCGAATTTCGTGCTCGATCTTCTCCCCGACGAGACCATCGTGCGCATGCTCCGGGAGGCCCATCGTATGCTGCGGCCGGGAGGCCTGATCGGCCTCGCCAGCCTGACCGTCGGGTTCACCCCCGCGAGTCGCGCGCTCGGTTGGCTGTGGGCGCGCCTCCATGCCTGGCGGCCGGCGCTCGTCGGCGGTTGCCGCGCGCTCGAGCTCTCGACGCTCCTCCCGCATGCCGCATGGCGCGTCCGCCATCATGCTCGCATGGCCCCCTTCGGCATCGCATTGGAGGTGATCGTCGCGGAGCGGCAGCCATGATCGGTCGCGCCGTTGCGCGTCCGCCCGGGGACGAGCGGCCGCGCGTCGCGCTCCCCTTGTTGATAGAAGGTGCGCCATGAAGATGCTGCTGACGATCCTCGGGATCTACGTGGCCGTGGTCGTCGCGTTCGAGTCCTCGATCGGGTTGTTCCAGCCCAGACCCGGATCGACGCTGGTCATCACGACCTTCGATGCGGACGGAACCGCACACGACCGAGTGGTGTCCCGCCTCGAGAGCGACGGCAAGCTGTACGTGGCGGCGAACCATTGGCCGCGGGCGTGGTACCGGCGCGCCTTGGCGCACCCCGAGGTCCGCGTCACGGTCGCCGGCACGACGACCGACTATCATGCCGTCCTGGTGACGGGCGCGGAGCACCAGCGCGTCGAGGCGGACAACCCGCTCGGGCTCTTCTTCCGAATACTGACCGGCTTTCCACCGCGCTATTTCCTCCGGCTGGATCCGCGCTAGCAACCGACATGGGGCGGCCCGTGACCGAGGTGAGCGGCAGGGCGTGGAAGTCCCCCCGCGTGTTCCGCATCAGCTCAGAAACGAATCGGGCGCCGAGGTCGCGTTCCTGGTCGTCTCGGCGCCGAGGTCCCACGGGGATCGTGCCGACGTTTGAGCTGCCGCCGAAGGCACTGCCCTGAACCCCGCGGAGACGGCGATGTCGAAGGACGCCGCGCTCTTTCAATCGTTGGCGTCGTGCGGCGCGGCGCTCATCACCTTCATCGGCGTCTGCCACGAGCTCGTGGGCGATACGCTCTTCCCTTGGGGCCCGCCCTTTCTCGGTGGCCCCGTCGGGTGGCACGGCGTCGGACTGCTCGCCATCGCCTCGGGACTCCTGATGCTCGGCGGCACGCTCCACCTCATTCGATTCCCGGTGGTTCCGTTCTCGCTTCTGGTAGCGGCGATCGGCGCCGCCTTCGTCGTCATCGCCGCCGTGCTGCACCACCAATTCCACATGTTCGCGCTGGCGGCGCTCGTCTCGGGCATCCTGACGGCGTATTTCCACGCCAAGGCCGTGCACGCCGTCACTCCAGCCGAGGATGGTGATCGCCGTCGTCACGACGAGCACCATCCACGCGACCGGTAGCTCAGCAGTCCCGGTAGCGCTTGCTTCGGGTCTTCACCGGCTCCAGCAACGTCAGATCGTTCTCCGGCACCGCGTACCCCTTCGGATGCGGCGGTCTCGGCTCGATCCCGATCGCTTCGAGGACGCGGTCCGTCTGGTAGTAGCCGATGTAGGTGTGGGGAACGAGCGCGTAGCCGAAGGCCTGCAGCGCGACCAGTGCGGCGCGCTCCGGCGCGGCGAGCTCGACGAACGGATGGCCGTGCTGCGCGCGAGCTTGGGTATCGAGCTCGCGGAGGCCGTCGACGACCATGGCGTGGAGGTCGGGGAGGGTACGGAGCACGCGCTCGACGTGCGTCGCGACGCCGGCGGCACCGGCCCCCGGCAGACGGCCGTCGGCGCTCGGCGGGATCAGCGCATCACACACGCACGCGAGCGCGCGCCGCTCGTCGGCGCTGAGATCGGCGGTGGCGGGAGAGGCGGCGTCGGTCATGGCGGCACGCCTCAGTCGAAGAGGTTGGCCAGGTTCCGCTTCATCGTGTCCGCGACGTAGAGCGCGAGGGCCTGGATGGTGTTGGTCGGGTTCACGCCGGCCGAGGTCGGGAAGATGCTGCCGTCGATGATGAAGAGGTTCTTCACGTCGTGGGTGCGGCCCCAGGCGATTGACGACCGAGGTCGCGGGATCGGTGCCCATGCGCGCGGTGCCCATGAGGTGCCAGCCGGCGAAGGGCAGCGGCGACTGCACGACCGTGTCGACGGCACCCGCCGCCTCCAACACCTCTGTCCCGCGTGCGACCGCGTGCTCGAGCATCGCCAGGCTGTTCGTCCGACAACCGATAGGTGATCCTCGGCGCGGGGATGCCGTCGGGATCCTTCAGGTCGGGGTCGAGCGTGACCGTGTTGCTCTCCTCGGGAAGGTCCTCGCAGATGGCGACCATGCCGGCGTTGCGGTCCCAGAGCTCGGCATAGGCGCGATGGTGATCGGGGCCGTGCGGCATGCGGCCCCACGCGAGGCCCAGCATGGCGGTCGAGACGGGGCCGAACCCGCGCAGCATCTCGAACGAGTAGCCGCGCGTGAAGCCGCGGCGCGGATCGGTCTCGTAGAACTCCTGGCTCATGATGCAGCAGCCGCTCGGACCTTTGTAGCCCTCGAGCCGCTCCTCGAAAACGCCGGTCACCATCGCGTAGGGGTGGAACATGAGGCGCTTCCCGACGAGACCGCTCCGGTTGGCGAGGCCGTCAGGGAAGTGCCGCGAGCGCGAGTTCAGCAAGAGGCGCGGCGTGCCGACGCCGTTGCACGCGACGACGACGACGTGCGCGCGCTGGCGCCGCTCCGTGCCGCCGGCGTCGTAGTAGACGACGCCGTCGGCCATACCGTCGGCGGCGACGGTGATCTCGCGGACGCGGCAGTGGGTCTCGACCCGCACGCCCTTTCGAATCGCCACCGGCCAGTACGTGACGTCGCTCGACCCCTTGGCGCCCTGCGGACACCCCATGAGACACGTGCCCGCGTTGATGCACGCGGCGCGGCCTTCATACTCGGCGGTCGTGATCGCGCTATCCGACGGCCACCAGTGCCAGCCGAGCCGATTGAACCCGCGCGCCAACGTCTCGCCGAGCTTTCCGAGCGGGACCGGCGGCAACGGTACCCGCTTGCCGGGCGGGTACATCGGATCGCCCGCGAGACCCGACACACCCATCATGCGCGCGTTCACGTCGTACCAGGGAGCGAGCCGCGCGTAGTCGATCGGCCAGTCGTCGGCGACGCCGTCGAGCGTGCGCACCTTGAAGTCGGACGGGTGGAAGCGCGGAAAGTGCGCGGCGTAGAGGATCGTGCTGCCGCCGACGGCGTTGAAGTTCGAGATCTGGATCGGCGAGCCGGCGTCGTTGATCGGGTAGTCCTCGCGCCGCCCGCGGACGTTCGGCGAGAAGGCGAAGTCGCCGAACTGGCGCGCCTCCCAGTCGGTGCGAAGCCCCGGGTAGTCGTCGCTTTTCACCCACCCGCCCTGGTCGAGGCAGAGGATGTTCATCTTGGTCTCCGCCATGCTCCAGGCGAAGGCCGCACCGGCGGCGCCGGCACCGATGATCGAGAACATCGACGGGCTGGGAGGACATCTGGGGGGTCGGGTGGTGTACCATGTGACGTTCGCGCCGGCCACCGTCCGGGCCCGAGTCGCGCCTCCATCAACCGGCGGCGCGACATGCCGTCCAGATAATGGCGGGGCGATTCCCGAATCTGCGGAAGGTCGGGCTCCGCGATTCCCAAAACCGAGCGCGGCCATCACAGCCGTGCCAGGAGAAGCCTGGCACGCCGGGTGCTCGCTTGCGGAATCCATGGACGCGAGCGCCAGACCACGGGGGGTACGCATCGTGCTCCTGGGACCGCCGGGCTCGGGGAAGGGCACGCAAGGCGTGCGGGTCGCACGGCGGCTCGGCGTCCCTGCCGTCTCGACCGGTGAGCTCCTGCGCCGCGCCATCGCGGCTGGAAGCCCGCTCGGCAAACGCGTCGAGACGATCGTGGCCCGCGGCGGTCTCGTCGACGACGACACCATGCTGGAGCTGGTGCGAATCCGGCTGAGCGCGGACGATGCGGTGCACGGCGTCGTGCTGGACGGACACCCGCGCACCGTGCCGCAGGCGGAACAGCTCGACGCCCTGCTCGCGGCCGACGCCCGACGTCTGGACGCAGCGGTGTCGATCTGCGTTCCCGAGGCGGCGCTCGTCCAGCGGCTCGCGGCGCGCGGGCGAAACGACGACCGGCCCGAGATCATCCGCGAACGGCTCCGCGTCTACCGGGAGTCCACGGCACCGCTCATCGCCTACTACCGCCGGCGCCGGCTGCTGCACGAGGTGGACGGCGACGGCGCGGTCGAGACGGTGACCGCGGCCATCCTCGCCAGGTTCGAGCAGGCAGGCGCCGCGGCCTGATCGCATCGCCGCGATCGAGCTGCCGAGTTGCCACGAATGGCGGACGTCTGACGGCTCTCAACTCTCGGGCGCGGCTCTGCTACACGCGTGCGGATGCAACTCAGATCGCGGGGCGGGACGGCGCTGCTCGCGGGCGTGCTGTGCGGGATGGCGGCCGTCGCGGGATACCACTGACTGTGGCCCCGCACGCGAAACCCACGGTCACCGCGCTCGTCTTCGACATGGACGGACTCATGCTCGACACGGAGCCGATCTATCGGGCGGCGTGGCAGCGAGCGGCGGCGGAGCTCGGCTGGGAGATCAGCGACCACGCCTACGAGGTGTTCCTCGGGCGGCGCACCGAGGACGCCGAGGCCGAGCTCGCGCGACGCTTCGGACCGGCGTTCCCGATCGATCGCTTCCACGACCGCTGGCCGGTGCTCTGGCACGAGATCGCGGGGCAGGGGCTCGCGACGAAGCCGGGCGTGCACGCGCTCCTCGATCTCGCCGCGGCGCATGCGTTGCCCCTCGCGCTCGCGACCTCGACCGCACGGCCGCTCGCCATGCGGACGCTCGGCTACGGGAGGCTCACGGCGGAGCGCTTCCGGGTCATGGTGACCGGCGACGAGATCGCACACGGGAAACCGGCTCCCGACATCTACCTCGAGGCGGCCCGCCGGCTCGGCGTCGTGCCCGAGCATTGCGCGGCGTTCGAGGACTCGGACGCGGGCACGCTCTCGGCGAGCCGCGCCGGCATGACGACGTTCCAGGTTCCGGACATGAAAACGCCGTCCCCGGATGCGCGCGCCGCCGCGTATCGGGTGTTGCGCTCGCTCGAGGAGATCCCCCCGCTGCTCATTCCACTCATCCAAAGGAGAAGCCCATGATCGGATACGTCACGCTCGGCACCAACGACCTGCAGCGCGCCGCGGCCTTCTACGACGCGCTCCTCGCGACGCTCGGCGCCAAGCGCGCCATGGAAATGGAGACCTTCATCGCCTGGGCGACCGCCCCCAACACGCCCATGGTCGCGGTGATCAAACCCTTCGACGGCAAGCCCGCCACTGTCGGCAACGGGGTCATGGTCGCGCTCATGGCCGACAGCAAGGCCACGGTCGACGCGCTCCACAAAAAAGCCCTCGATCTCGGCGGCACGGACGAGGGCGCACCCGGTCCGCGCGGCGACGGCTTCTACGCCGGCTACTTCCGCGACCTCGACGGCAACAAGCTGAACGCGTTTTTCCTCGGCTGATCGCGGCCCGGCGCGGCGCTCGCACATTGCTCTTGCGCCCCGGACGAGCGAGGCGCAATGTATCGCTCCCCGAAACACGACGAGGAGGAGCGGCGGTCGATGAGCTTCGTGCATCTCCATCTCCATACGCAGTACAGTCTGCTCGACGGCGCCAACAAGATCGCCAAGCTGATCCCGCAGGTGAAGGCGCTCGGGATGCCGGCGGTCGCGATGACCGATCACGGCAACATGTTCGGCGCGATCGAGTTCTACAAGACGTGCATCGCGAACGCGGTGCAACCGATCATCGGCTGCGAGGTGTACCTCGCGCCCCGCTCCCGCACCGAACGAGCCCAGCAACGCAGCGACGACTACGAGGCCGGCGGCAACTTCCACATGATCCTGCTCGCCATGAACATGGAGGGCTACCGGAACCTCTGCAAGATGGTGAGCCTCGCCTATCAAGAAGGCTTCTACTTCAAGCCGCGCATCGACAAGGAGCTCCTGCGCGCGTTCAATGCCGGGCTCATCGCGACCAGCGGCTGCCTCTCGGGCGAGATCAACCGCGCCTTCGCCGCCGACAACTACGCGCGCGGCCGCGAGCTCGCGACGGAGTATCTGCGGATCTTCGGCGATCGCTACTACCTGGAGATCCAGGACAACCACATCCCGATCCAAAACAAGTGCAACCAGATGCTGAAGGAGCTCGGGAAGGATCTCGGCATCCCGCTGCTGGCCACCAACGACTGCCACTATCTGACGAAGGAGGACTCGCGCGCCCACGAGGTCCTGCTCTGCATCCAGACCGGCAAGACGCTGAACGACCCGGCGCGTTGGAAGTTCGACACCGACCAGCTCTACGTCAAAGGCATCGACGACCTGCGCGCGGCGTTCAAGGACGTCCCTGAGGCGATCGCGAACACGCTCCAGGTCGCCAAGCGCTGCGACCTCGAGCTGAAGAGCCACGACTACGAGTTTCCCGCCTACCGGACCGACCCGGGCGAGACGCTCGAGCAGCGATTGGACAAGGCCGCGCGTGCCGGTTTGGAAGAGCGCCTCGCCGCCGGCTGCGGTCTCGGCAAGGAACCGATCACCGGCGACGCCGCCACGCCCTATTGGGACCGCCTCGAGTTCGAGCTCCGGAGCATCAACAAGCTGCAGTTCGCGGGCTACTTCCTGATCGTCTCCGACTTCATCAATTGGGCGAAGGGACAGGGCATACCGGTCGGGCCGGGACGAGGCTCCGCGGCGGGCTCGCTCGTCGCGTACGCGCTTCGCATCACCGACCTCGACCCGCTCCCGTACAAGCTGATCTTCGAGCGCTTCCTCAACCCGGGGCGCAAGTCGATGCCCGACATCGACGTGGACTTCTGCTACGAGCGCCGCGAGGAGGTGATCCGCTACGTCCGCGAGAAGTACGGCGAGGACCGGGTCGCGGGTATCATCACGTTCGGGACGCTCAAGGGCAAAGCGGCAATCAAAGACGTCGGGCGCGTGCTGGAGTTCTCGTACGGCGAAACCGACAAGATGGCGAAGCTCTATCCCGCGCCGGTGCAGGGAAAGGACCACCCCCTCGAGAAAGCGCTCGAGATCGAGCCGAGGCTCCGCGAGATGCGCGACCGCGGCACCGATCGCGAGCGCGAGCTCTTCGACTACGCCTTCCGGCTCGAGGGCCTCATGCGGCACGCGTCGCGCCACGCTGCCGGCATCGTCATCGCCAACCGGCCGCTCTCCGAGTACCTGCCGCTCTTCGTCGACAAGGAGGGGGCGGTCCTCACACAATACTCGATGAACGACGTCGAGTGGATCGGCCTCATCAAGTTCGACTTCCTGGGCCTGAAGACGTTGACGTTCCTGGCCGACGCCGTCTCGATCATCCGCACCACCAGTCCGAAGCCCGAGGCCAAGAGTCTCGACCTGGCGAAGCTCCCGCTCGACGACGCCAAGACCTACAAGCTCCTCGCAAAGGGCGACACCGTCGGCATCTTCCAGATGGAAAGCGGCGGCATGCGGAAGATGATCACGCAGCTCCGCCCGAGCCGGTTCGAAGATCTGATCGCCGCGCTCGCGCTCTTCCGTCCCGGCCCGCTCGACAGCGGCATGGACCAGGACTTCATCAAGCGGAAACACGGCAAGGAGAAGATCGCCTACGACCACCCGCTGCTCGAGGGCGTGCTGAACGAGACGTACGGCACGATGATCTACCAAGAGCAGGTCATGCAGATCGCCCAAACGCTCGCCGGCTACTCGCTCCAGGACGCCGACAATCTCCGCAAGGCGATGGGCAAGAAGAAAAAAGAGGAGATGGACAAGGAGCGCGACCGCTTCCAGAAGGGCGCGGTCGGGCAGGGCATCAAGGCCGATCTCGCGACCCGCATCTTCGAGCAGATGGAGAAGTTCGCGGCCTACGGCTTCAACAAGTCCCACAGCGCGGCCTACGCGCTGATCTCGTTCCAGACGGCGTATCTCAAGGCGCACTACCCGACGGAGTTCATGGCGGCGCTGCTCTCGCTCGAGATGAGCGACACCGACAGTACCTACAAGAACATCGCCGAGTGCCGCGCCCACGGCATTCCGATCCTGCCGCCCGACATCAACGAGAGCGGAGAGAAGTTCACCGTCACCCCCAAAGGCATCCGCTTCGGGCTCGGCGCGGTGAAGGGCGTCGGCTCGAAGGCGATCGAGATCATTCAACGCGCCCGCGACGAGGGCGGGCCGTACAAGGACCTCGCCGATTTCTGCCATCGCGTCCGCGGTCAGCAGATCAACCGCCGCGTGCTCGAGTCGCTGATCAAGTGCGGAGCGTTCGACTCGCTCCACTCGTCGCGTGCGATGCTGCTCTCCGAGGGCGAGATGGGCGCGCCGTCCTACCTCGATCGCGTCACGCAGTGGTCGGCGACCGCCGGCGAATCGGCGGGCCAGATCACCCTCTTCAAGCTCGAGGACGTGGCGCCGCCGAAGCCGCCGGCGAACGTGCCCGAATGGAGCGACAAGCAGCGCCTCGCGGCCGAGAAGGAGACCGTCGGCTTCTACATCACCGGCCACCCGCTCGATAGATACGACAACGATCTCCGCCGTCTCGTCACCGCGGCGATCACCGATCTCGGCGCGCGCCAGAGCTCGGAGCAAATCAAGGCCGGCGGCGTCGTCCACACTCTGAAGCTCAAGAACAACAAGAAAGGCGACCGCTACGCGACGTTCAACCTCGAAGACAAGAGCGGGACGATCGAGGTGATCGTCTGGCCCGAGGCCTACCGGAAGTACGAGGCCCGCATCGCGTCGGACGACCCGATCTACGTCGCGGGCAAGCTCGAGGTCGGTGAGGACCGCTGCCAGATCATCGCCGACGAGATCGGCGCGCTCGCCGACATGCGCTTCAAGAACGCGAAGGAGGTGTGCCTGGTGTTCCAGGAGGGCCTCACCGCCGAGCGCGCCGAGGCGTTGTCGCGGGCGTTGCAGGCGCACCCGGGAACGC
Organism: uncultured delta proteobacterium; assembly: GCA_963774015.1. Lineage (GTDB taxonomy): Bacteria > Desulfobacterota > Binatia > UTPRO1 > UTPRO1 > UTPRO1. The sequence goes on along the minus strand of CAVZDH010000005.1, from coordinate 498,195 downwards.
GCGCCGTCACGCTTCAGGTGATGGACGACGACGAGAGCATCGTCGCGAACGTGCGGCTGCCGAAGTTCAAGGTGTCGCCGAACGAGAAGCTCGCGGACGCGGTCGAACGGCTCGGCGCCCGCATCAATTACATCCAATAGCCCTGCCGCGAGCGCCGACCCCGATGCCGATCGACACCGTCTTCCTCGACGCCGGTGGCGTGCTGGTGTTCCCGAGCTGGGCGCGCGTCGCCGCGACGCTCCGGCAGCACGGGCTCGAGACCACGGCCGAGGCGCTCGCGGCCGTCGAGTGGCACGCCAAGCACGAGGTCGACACCCGTGCCCGCGGCGAGCTCGACGTGATCCGCGGCTGGCTCGTGTTCGAGAAGGTGTTCGCGCGCGCCGGCGTCGTCGGCCCGGCGACCATCACCGCCGCCCTCGCCGATCTCCAGGGCTACCACGCCTCGCACAACCTCTGGGAGCACGTACCCGCGGACGTGGTGCCGGCGCTGCGGCGCCTGCGCGCGTCCGGCCGCAAGCTCGTCGTCGTCTCGAACGCCAACGGTCGGATGCGGGCCGCGCTCCAGCGCGTCGGCATCGGACCGCACGTCGACCTCGTGATCGACTCGCACGAGGAGGGCGTCGAGAAGCCGGACCCGCGCATATTCCAGCGGGCGCTCGCGCGGGTCGGCGGCCGTCCCGAGACGACGGTGCACGTCGGAGATCTCTTCCACACCGACGTGGTCGGCGCCCGCGCGGCCGGGCTCCGTGCCGTGCTGCTCGACGTCGCCGACCTCTACGGCGACCACGACTGCGAGCGCGTCCGGTCACTCGCCGAGCTCGCCGATCGGCTCGAGGCCGAGCATCGTGCGTGAATCGCAGCCGCCCCAACCTCGAGTGTCGCGTGCGGGTGCGTCGCGATGACGTCCGAGCCGGCGCTTTTCGGGCTCGCGACCGTCTTCGGGCTCGGCGTCGCGGCACAATGGCTCGCGTGGCGACTGCGACTTCCGTCGATTCTGCTGCTGCTGGTGTTCGGTTTTCTCGCGGGGCCCGTGACGGGCATTCTCGACCCGGACGCGCTACTCGGCGACTTGCTGTTCTCCACGGTCTCGGTCTCGGTGGCCCTCATCCTCTTCGAAGGGGGCTTGAGCCTGCGTGTCTCCGAGCTGCGGGAAGCGGGACGGACCCTGGGCAGGCTCCTCAGCGTCGGCGCGTTGGCCGCCTGGCTCCTCGCCACGATCGGGGCCTGGCTCTTCCTGGCCTTTCCGCCGAGCACCTCGTTCCTGCTCGGCGCGATCCTCGTCGTCACCGGCCCGACCGTCATCGGTCCGCTCCTGCGTGAGATCCGCCCGAAGGGGCGCGTCGGTCCGGTCGCGAAGTGGGAAGGGATCGTCATCGACCCGATCGGCGCCACGCTCGCCGTACTGGTCTACGGCGTCGCCTTCGTCGCACCCGCCGACTCCCTCGGAGATTCGGCGGCGCGCGCGGCGCGCGAGCTCGCCGGAACCCTGCTCGTGGGCGGCGGCGTCGCCGCCGCCGCCGCCGGGGCGCTCGCCTGGCTGCTGCACCGCTACGCCATTCCCGACTACCTCCAGAACCCCGTGGCGCTCGCGACCGTCGTCGCCTCGTTCGCCGCCGCCGACGCGCTGCAAGCGGAGTCGGGTCTTCTGGCCGTCACGCTCATGGGGATCCTGCTCGCCAACCAAAACGTGGCGGCGGTCGACCACATCATCGAGTTCAAGGGAAATCTCCGCGTCGTCCTGATCGCGAGCTTGTTCATGCTGCTCGCGGCGCGGCTCCAGCTCGCACAGCTCGCCTCGTTCCGTTGGCAGAGCGTCGCCTTCGTGAGCTGGCTCATGCTCGTCGTCCGTCCGGCGTCGGTCTGGCTGGCGACCGTCGGATGCGGCCTGAGTTGGCAGGAGCGGGCCTTCCTCTCGTGGTTCGCGCCGCGCGGCATCGTGGCCGCCGCGGTCTCGTCGATCTTCGCGCTCCGGCTCGGGGCGGCCGGCGATGCCTTGGTCCAGGAGACGTTCGTCGTGATCGTGACGACGGTCGCCGTCTACGGCGTCACGGCCGGACCGTTGGCGCGGCGCCTCGGGCTCGCGGTCCGCGATCCGCAGGGCGTACTCATCGTCGGCGGGCACCCCCCCGCGCTCGCGATCGCCGAGGCGCTCCGGACCGCAGGGGTGCAGGTGCTGCTCGTGGACAGCAGTCGAGCCAACGTCCACACCGCCCGCATGGCCGGCATCCCGAGCCGCCACGCGAGCATCCTCTCCGAGCACGTGACGGACGACATCAACCTGAGCGGTCTCGGACGCCTGGTCGCGCTCACCTCCAACGACGAGGTGAACTCGCTCGCCGCCGTGCATTTCAGCGAGGTGTTCGGGCGCGCCGAGGTCTACCGGCTGGCGCCGAAAGGCGAGCAGAGCAGCCGGACGAGAACCGCGTCGCGGCTGCTGCAAGGGCGGCTCCTGTTCGCGGACGCCGTCACCTACGAGCAGCTCCAGCGGCGCTTCGCGGCCGGGGCGACGCCGAAATGCACGAAGCTCAGCGGGACGTTCACCCTCGACGCGCTCCGCGCCCAACGCGGCCCCGGCGTCTTGTTGCTGTTCGTGGTCGGCGCGACGGGGAAGGTCACCGTGTGTACCGCCGGCGAGCCACCGGTCGCCGCCGCAGGCGACACGGTCATCAGCCTCGTCACGCCCGGCGCCGGTGGCGACGCCGCGAAGCGGGCGTCATGACGAACGGCGCAACGCTTCCGCTGCCGCAGCGAGGAGGGGGTGGCCGCCATCCGACGGCCACCCCCCGAGCCTGCTATCGCCCTCGCGCGATCACTTGCACTTGATCTGCTTGCCGCCGCCACCCGTCACGCAGCTCGGTGCCGGGAAGGTGTATTGCGCACATTGACCGGCGGCGGCTTCCGCCGGACCGCCGAGCACGACGGTCATGCGGAAGGGCCCGACCGCGGGGGCGTAGGTGCCGTTCTTGCCCTTCACCTTGAACTTCCCGCCCTTGAGCTTGGCGGTCTTGTCCTGGGCTTGGGCCTGACTGATGCCGAGCGCCGAACCGGCAGCGCAGCCGGGCGGAATGCTATCGGTCTTGGTGGCGAATTTCTCGCTGGTGAGCGGGGTGTTCGCCTTCCAGCCGTCCTTCGGACCACAGACGTTCGGGACCACGCCGCCGGGAATGGTGTGGTCGAGCAGCACGGTGCCGCCCGCCCCGATGTCGACGATCTGCACCCGCATGCCGTTCACGTGCACGGCCAATGGGGGCAGAGGCAGGGTCGGACCGGGGAAGCTCAGATCGCCCTGCATCTGGAGCTGGTCGTCCGCGCCGGGTGCCAAGAGCTTGTTGAGCTTCAGCTGCGCCTTGGTCATGCCGACGCCCGCCGTGCAGATGTCGCAGGCGTCGCCGATCCCGTCCAAGTCGCCGTCGCTCTGCCCGAAGTTGGGGTCGATTGGGCAATTGTCGCAGGCGTTGCCGATCCCGTCGAAATCGGTGTCTCCCTGATCGGGATTGGCAACCGCCGGACAGTTGTCGCACTCGTCGCCGATCCCGTCGCCGTCGGCATCACCGTTCAGACTCGGGACGAACGGACAGAGATCGACCGGACAGAGATTCGGGAATCCCGGATTGCCGAAGCCGTCGCCGTCGATGTCGGTGCAGGGATCGCACGCGTCGCCGACACCGTCGCCATCGGTGTCCTCCTGGCCGGGATTGAACACGCCCGGGCAGTTGTCGCAGGCTCCGACACCGTCGTTGTCGAGCAGATCGCCGGCCGGTGGGACCGGGCATGGGTTGGCGGCCAACTCGAGGCCCGTGACGTCGTCGGTGGGTGCGAGGCCGAGCGCCGCGGCCGGAAGCGCGATCGTCGGCGGAGTACCGCTGAACATGTTGAGGAGGTCCGCCGGCCCCGCCGGGATGAGGCCGAGCGACGGCGAACCGGGTGCCAACGAGAAGATCGGCGAGGCGCCGAAGGCCATCGCGTCGATGTCGTCACAGGCGGGCGGTGCGCAACCCGGAATTCCCCCGATCAAGCCGTTGGCCGCCGCCGGAATGAAGACCCCGAGGAATCCCGGGGGGCCCGCACACGATACGAGGAGGTCGGCCGGCACGGCTCCGGCGGGAAGGAGGGGGTTGGCACCGGTCAGTGTCGGTGAACCGGGCGCCAAGGAGATGAGCGCGCAGAAGAGACGCCCACGACCCGGCAGGCCCCAGTCGAAATCCGCGATCCCATCGTTCATCGGCGGACCTGGGACTGGGTTGAGCTCGGAAAGGCCGATCCCGCGCCCGGTATAGCAGGTGAGGGGCGCGAGCGGCGCGAGACCGTTGCCGTCCAGCACCTGCGTGTGGAACGGCGGGAACACGCCGCAGGCCGGATCGAAGGTCGAGAAGATGTCGCTCGACGCGTCGGGCTGGATGCCGAGCGGGACGCCGGTCACCTCGGAGGAGACGTTGGGTGTGACGGGCGCGGCGGCGCTCACGGAACCGCGGCTGACGGAGAAGTAGAGCGTACCGCCGAGCGCCCCGTCGTCGCCGTAGCTCAAGCCGTCGATGACGTCACCGGGCAGCAGGTGCAGGTCGGCGGCACTGTACCCCACCGCCGGTGGCGGCAAGGGGCCGGGCCCCGGAGGCACCGTTCCCCTCAAGATGTCACTGGACCCGGCGGGTATGCCTGGGAGCGACGACGACGCCGGGTCGAGCGCGAAGCTGAAGCCTTGCGCCGCGACGTAACCGGGTGTCACGAGCGCCAACATACCGCTCGCGATGGCGAGCGCGACATAGCGAGTACTGCGCCTCATGGTGATCTCCTTCTCAAAGGGGGTTGAGAACCAGGCGGGCACGTCTCCATGCGCGCCGCGCGGAAGAGCCACCGTAGGGTGAGCACTTCGCGCCGGTCAACGAGAATCGACATCGACGAGGATACGCGAACGAAAATTCTCCGACGCGTGCGATGCGCCTCCCCGACCTGCGCCGAGTTGGCGCAGATCGGTAAACCGACATCGGATCGGCGAGGCACCTCGTGGTTCTCGAACGCGAGAAACGGAATCGCTAGACTCCCGGAGTCGAGATTCATCAACGAAAAAGTGTCCGCGTACCGCGGTACGACCATCGGTTTCGCTTCCTTGGAGCCGGTATGCCAGGATGGGCCGACGATGAAGGGCGGAGCACGGGACGTCGCGCGACCGATCGAGCGGGCGGTGCTGGTCGGCATCGACACCGGACAGGCGCACCGCGACGGGGCGGCCATCGGCGCCGAGGAGTCCCTCCGCGAGCTCGAGCGCCTGGCCCGCACCGCCGGCGTCGAGCCCGTCGCGACGCTGCACCAAAACGTCCGCCACGTCAGTCCTGCCACCTACATCGGGAAGGGCAAGGTCGAGGAGCTGAAGGAGGCGACGAAGACGCACGGGGCGACCGTCGTGCTGATCGACGAGAACCTCTCGCCCGGACAGCAGCGAACCCTCACCGAGCGGCTCGACGCCAAGGTCCTCGACCGAAGCCAGCTGATCCTCGACATCTTCGCGGCCCGGGCCCGCAGCCTCGAAGGCAAGCTGCAGGTGGAGCTCGCCCAGCTCGAGTACATGCTGCCGCGTCTCACGCGCGCGTGGACGCACCTCTCGCGCCTCGGCGGCGGCGGGGTCGGGACGCGCGGTCCCGGTGAGACCCAGCTCGAGGTCGACCGCCGGCGCGTCCGCGAAAAGATCGTACGCTTGAAGCGGCGCATCGGCGAGGTCGAGCGCACCCGCGAGCTCCATCGGAAGGAGCGCGCCGACGTGCCCTACATGACGATCGCGCTCGTCGGATACACCAACGCCGGCAAGTCGACGCTGATGAACGCCCTCACCGACGCCGGCGTGCTCGTCGAGGACAAGCTCTTCGCGACGCTCGACCCGACGGTCCGCCGCCTCGATCTCCCCGGCGGCGAACGCGCGCTCCTGGTCGACACGGTGGGGTTCATCCATCGCCTGCCGCACCAGCTCGTCGAGGCGTTCAAGAGCACGCTCGAGGAGGTGCGCCGCGCCGATCTCCTGCTGCACGTCGTCGACGCGACCAACCCCGAGGCCGAGCAGCAGATCGCGATCGTCGAGCGCGTTCTCGACGAGATCGGTGCCGGCGCGACGCCGACGATTCTCGCCTGGAACAAGATCGACCGTGCGGAAGGCGACGGCATGCCGCCACGCGACGTCGCGGCGCATCCCCAGATCACGGCGGTCGCCGCCATCTCCGCGGCGACGGGCCGCGGCTTGGCCGACCTCCTCGCGACGATCGAGCGCTGGCTCGACCGCGAGCGTGTCCAGATCGAGGTCACGATCCCGGCGAGCCGGGGCGATCTCCTGGCGTGGGTGCACCGGGCGGCCAAGATCGTGAGCGAGCAGTACGAGGACGGCGCGGCGCGCGTGACGGCGCTCGCGAGCCCGAAGCTCGCCGGGCAACTCCGCAAGCAGCTCGAGGTGACGGCGTGCTCAACGTTCCCAACCTCCTGACCCTCGTCCGGATCCTCACGATTCCCGCCTTTCTCATCCTGCTCACGAGCGGACGTCCCGGCCTGGCGCTCGCGGTCTTCGTGGCCGGCGGCATCACCGACGCGCTCGACGGAGCGATCGCCCGCCTCACCGACACCCAGACCGAGCTCGGCGCGATCCTCGATCCGCTCGCCGACAAGCTGCTCTTGTTGAGCTCGTTCTGCGTCCTGGCGCTCATGGGCCTCGTACCGAACTGGCTCACGGTGCTCGTGCTCTTCCGCGACGTGTTCCTGCTGGTCGGCTATTTCTTCCTGTTCGTCTTCACCGGCGACTGGATCGAGGTGCGTCCGAGCGTGGTCGGCAAGATCACCACCTTCTTCCAGCTCGCATCCGTGACGATCGTCCTCGTGAGCGTCTCCTGGCCGGAAGCGATCCCGCCGAGCGTGCGGATCACGCTCTTCGTCGCGGCAGGAACGTTCACGGGACTCTCCGGCCTCCAGTACATGGGACGAGGCCTGCGATGGTTGAGCGTCCGCGACGCCGACACCTGACGTCCACGTTTCGCGCCGCAAGTCACGTACGGTATGGTAGCCGCGTGTCGCGTCCCTCCATGCAGGCGCTCTTGCCGACCGTCATCGAGGCCGGCGAGCTCGCGCGCAGCTTCTTCCGCAACGTCACCGCCGAGCGTAAAGCCGACTCCACGCTGGTGACCGCCGCCGACCGCGCGGTCGAAGAGTTCCTGACGCCCCGAATCTCGACGCTGCTGCCCGGCGCGCGCATCCTCGGCGAAGAATTCGGCGCGACCGGCACCGCGGATGCCGACCTCACGCTCACCGTCGACCCGATCGACGGCACCGCCGCTTTCATCGCCGGCCTGCCGACGTGGTGCATCACCCTCGGCCTCATACAGGGCGGCGCCGCCGCCGGAGGCATCACCTACCTGCCGATGACCGGCGAGACCTATCTCGCCGACGGTCCCGTCGCGGAATGGAACGGCCGCTCCCTGGTCCGTCCGCCGATGCCCCACGACGAGGGCGACCTCTTCATGCTGACGCACTCCGGCTACCACCGCGGACAGCCGCGCCCGTTTCCGGGGAAGATCCGTTCGCTCGGCTCGACGGCCTACCACATGGCCCTCGTGGCACGCGGCGCCGCCGTCGCGGCGGTGCTCGGCCGCCCGCGCATCTGGGACATCGCCGCGGGCGCGGCGCTGCTGCACGCGATCGGCGGCGACCTGCGCTATCGCTCGGGCGCGCGCGTCGACCTCGCGGCGTTGCTCGACGGCACGAGCGCCCCCGAGCATCTCGTCGCGGCGGCCCCCGGCATGATCGACGAAATCCTGAAGCTGGTCGGTCCGCAGCCATGAACCTCCGCGGGCGGGCCGCGCTCGTCACCGGCGCCGCGCGCCGCATCGGCCGCGCGATCGCCGAGGACCTCGCCGCCGCCGGAGCACGGGTGGCGGTCTGCGCGCGACGCTCGGGCCAGGAGGCCGACGACGTCGTCGCCGGCATTCGAACGCGCGGCGGCGACGCGCACGCCTTCCTGGTCGACCTCGGCGACCCGCGCGCCGTCGAGCGGCTCGCCGTCGACGTCACCACGCGCCTCGGCCCGATCGACGTGCTCGTCAACAACGCATCCGTCTTCTACCGGACGCCGATCGAAACCCTCGGCGAGAGCGAATGGGACGCCGTGATGCGCGTCAATCTGAAAGCGCCGTACTTGCTCGCGCTCGCGCTCGGCCGTGCGATGCGCGCGCGCGGCGCCGGCAAGATCGTGAACCTCGCCGACATCGCCGCGGACCGCCCATATCCGGGCTACCTGCCGTACAGCGTCTCGAAGGCCGGCATCGTCGCGTTGACGCGCGCGCTGGCACTCGAGCTCGCCCCGGCGGTGCAGGTGAACTGCGTCGCGCCCGGACCGGTGCTCGAGCCGATCGACGGGACGCCCGCGACGACGGCCGCGATCGTGCGGAGGACGCCGCTCGGCCGCCTCGGGGCCGCGAGCGACGTCGCCGCGGCGGTGCGCTTTCTGCTGGAGGGCAGCGACTTCGTGACCGGCACGACGATCGTCGTCGACGGGGGCCGTGCGCTCGACTGACGGTCGCGCGCCGGCGCGGAGCTGAGGCGATGCGCTATCTCGTCGGCCGGCTCGCCTGGGCGCTCGTGATCCTGCTCGGGACCACGTGGATCACGTTCGCGATCGTCTTCGTGGTGCCCGGCGATCCGGCGCGCGTCATGGCGGGCCCGCGCGCCGACGCCGCGACCCTCGCGACGATTCGCCACGAGCTCGGCCTCGATCGCTCGCTGCCGGCGCAATACGGCCGGTATCTCTGGCGGCTCCTCCACGGCGACCTCGGCCGCTCCTACGCCAACCGCCAACCCGTCGCGACGACGCTCGCCCGCCGCCTGCCAGCGACCGCGACGCTCGCCTGCGCCGGCCTCGCGATCGCGATCGTCGATCGGTCTCGTCGGCGGGCTCGTGACCGCGCCGCTCGCGGGAGGGCTCGTCGACCGGGCGACGCTCCTCGGGTCGCTCGCGATCCTCTCCGCGCCCGTGTTCTGGCTCGGCATGATCGGACTCTACTACCTGGGATTTCGCTGGCGACTCGTGCCGCTCGGCGGGGCCGGAAGCGTCCGCCACCTGATCCTGCCCGCGCTCGTGCTCGGACTCGGCAGCGGCGCGTACTACGCGCGCCTCCTGCACACCAATCTGCAGGACGTGCTCGCGCTCGACTACATCCGCGCCGCGCGCGCCCGCGGCGTCGGGCCGGTCCGCCTGCTCGCCGTCCACGCGCTGCGAAACGCCGCACTGCCGCTCCTCACCATCGTCGGCCTCGACTTCGCGGCCCTCATGAACGGCGTCGTCCTGACGGAGACCGTCTTCCACTGGCCCGGCCTCGGCCGGCTCGCGTTCGACGCCGTCCTCGCGCTCGACGTCCCCGTCATCATGGGCACGGTCTTGCTGAGCGCGGTGCTGGTGGTCGTCACCAACCTCGTCGTCGATCTCCTCTACCGGATCGTCGACCCGCGGATCCGGCTCGTCTGAGCGCGATGCGACGCGGATTGCTCATGGCGGGTCTCGCGATGGGGGCGTTGCTGGTGCTCTTGGCCATCGTCGGGCCGACACTCGCCCCGTACGACCCGACGGCGTCGGTCGCGCGCCAGCTGGCGGAGCCGTTGCCGCCGGGGGCACCGTTCTGGCTCGGCACCGACGACCTCGGCCGCGACGTGCTGTCGCGGCTCCTCTACGGCGCCCGCATCTCGCTGCTCGTCGGCCTGGTCGCGATGGCGGTCACGATGGTCATCGGCACCACCATCGGGCTCGCGGCCGGCTACTTCGGCGGCGCAGTCGACGTCGTGCTCATGCGCTTCACGGACGTGATGCTGGCGTTTCCGGGGCTCCTCCTCGCGGTCGCGCTCGTGGCGGTCATGCGGCCGAGCGTGTGGACCATCTTCGTGGTCATCGGTCTCGTCAGCTGGACGGGCGTCGCGCGCGTGGTCCGCAGCGAGGCGCTCTCGCTCCGCGAGCGCGACTTCGTGATGGCGGCGCGGGCCATGGGCGCGACCCACGGCCGCATCCTCGTGCGCCACGTGCTACCGAACGTCGCCCCGACGCTCGTCGCGATTGCCGCGCTCAGCACGTCGGGAACCATCCTTCTCGACGCGGGGCTCAGCTTCCTCGGGATCGGCGTCCCGCCGCCGACACCGACCTGGGGTCGGATGATTCAGGAGGCGTCCACCTACTATCGGGTGGCACCGTGGCTCATGGCCTTTCCGGGGCTCGCGGTGCTCTACGCCGTGCTCGCTTTCAACCTGATCGCGTACGGGCTCGCCGAGGGAGGCCGTACCGTCCGATGATGCGGTCGGCGTTCCGCGTCGCGGCCGCGCTGCTCCTCGGCCTGGTCGGCGCGTCCTGCTTTCACGACGACCCGCTCGACTGGCCCGCGCGGACCCCGGGCTCGCAGCGCGGCGGCGTCCTGCGCCTCGCCGCGCCGGACGACGTGCCGACCCTCGACCCGGCGCTCGGCTACGACTCGCGCTCATGGACGTACGAGCAGCATCTCTTCGAAACGCTCGTCACCTACGACGATGCGAGCCGCCTCGTCCCGCAGCTCGCCCGACACTGGACGATCAGCGACGACCACCGCACCTACACCTTCGCGCTGCAGCCGGACGTCACGTTCTCCGACGGTACGCCGCTCACCGCCGGCGACGCCGCCGGCAGCCTCGAGCGCGTGCTCGACCCGAAGACGCGCTCGCAGGGCGCCGAGTACTACCGCGAGATTCAGGGCGCCGTCGACTACGTGGAGGGCAGGGCGGCGCACGTCGAGGGTCTCCACGCCGTCGACGCCACGACGCTCGCAATCACGCTCGACGCGCCCGATCCACTCTTTCTCGACAAGCTCGCGCTGCTCTTCGCGGCGGTCGTACCGGTCGAGTACGCGCGGCGCCTCGGCGACGACTTCACCGACCAGCCGATCGGCAGCGGCCCGTTCGTGCTGCGCGAGTGGCGGCGCGGCGAGCGCCTCGTGCTCGCGCGCAACCCGCGCTATCGCCGCCCCGATCGGCCGTTCCTCGACGGCATCGTCGAGCAGTCGGGGGTCAACAGCGAGCTCACGTGGCTCAAGTTCCTGAGCGACGAGCTCGACGTCTCGGGCATTCCGCCGGCGGACTTCCCATCGATCCTCCGCGACCCCAATCGGCCCGGCCAGCTCGTGAAGGGCGTCACGCTCTGGACGAGCTACATCGGTCTCAACTGCCAGATGCCGCCGCTCGACGACCGCCGCGTCCGTCAGGCGCTGAACTACGCCGTCAACAAGGACGACGTCGTGGCGCTGCTGAACGGGCGCGGCATCCCGGCCAAGGGCATCGTTCCGCCGGGCATGCCGGGATACGCGAGCGGCACCGTCGGCTATCCCTACGATCCGGAGCGGGCGCGCGCGCTCCTGCGGGAGGCAGGGCAAGGCGCCGGCTTCACCACCGAGCTCTGGACCCAAGGCAGCGACCTCGACCTCAAGATCGCCCAGAAGGTGCAGCGCGATCTCGCCGACGTCGGCGTCACGATGGAGATCAAACAGGTCGCGTGGAGCTCGTTTCTCGAGGCGATCCGCCAACCGAAGACGGTGCCGCTCTTCGACCTCGGCTGGTCGGCCGACTTCGCCGATCCGAGCAACTTCCTCGACGTGCTCTTCCACTCGAGCCACTGGGACGCGAACAACCACACCTTCTACGCTAATCCCGCCTTCGACCGGCTGCTCGACCAGGCCCGCACCCTCGCCGACGCCGAGGCACGCAACCGCCTCTACGCGCAGGCGGAACGAATCCTCGTCGACGACGCGCCGGTGATCCTGCTCTATCACCCGATCAGCTACGTCATGCTGCAGCCGCGCGTGCACGGGTACACGATCCATCCGCTCTTGCCCTCGCGCTTCATCGACGTCTGGCTCGACCCCGCACCTTGACGGGAGCGGATCAGGGCACCAGCGCCGGCTCGTAGCGTCGCTCGCACGGCGGCCCGTCGGCGAACCAGTGCCGCCAGCGCCCGGCGTCGTCCAGGAAGAGGAGCGACGAGCAGCGCGTGCCGAAGATGCCGGCGTGCACGCAGATCGCCCCGAGCGCGTCGGGCAGGCGGGGATCGAGCGTCAGCGTGTGATCGCCGACGATCGCATGCAGAGCGGCGCGCAGGTGCGCCTCGTCGCGATCCGCCGCGAACGCCTCGCCGGCCGCCGCGAAGCGGACGTGCGAGCGCGCGATCTTCGGACACGTCGGGTCGTCCACGTCGAGATTGCTCACCAGGTGGAGACCGGGCGCGAGCGGCGTGAGGCGCATCTCGTCGTCGTGGTTCTGCGCGACCCAGGCGTCGTCGCGGTCGGCAACCAGCAGGTTGAACGCGTTGTAGGCGTTCCCCGGGAGCGCGCCGACCGCGCGGGCCGCACGCGTGGCCGAGCCGGCCGCGAGCGCCAGCATCGGCAGCTCGCCGCGCGAGCGCTTGGTCTCGACCGGCGCCGTGCCGGTGCGACGATTCAAGAGGCCGGCGACCATCCCGTCGCTCGAGATGGCGAGCCACGTACCGCCGGCGCGGAGATCGCGACCACCGACGATGCGCGGCGACGTGGCGAGCAGCATAGGGCCCGTCGCCTCGCGCTCGAGGAACTCGTCGCGATTGGCGGCGATGACCAGCGGGAAGCCGGGCAGCCGACGCACGTAGATCGCGAGCGTGCACATGACTCGTCCGTATACACAATTGTCTGAGCAAAACCCCCATGGTAGCGTCCGCGCCCATGTTTGCGTCGATCGAGGACGTCGTCGAGCGCTTCGCTCGCCAGCACTACATTTGCAATCGCACGATCGCGACCGTCGTCTATCTGGCGAGCCATCTGCGCAAACCGATCCTGGTCGAGGGACCTGCCGGCGTCGGCAAGACGGAGCTCGCGAAGGTGCTCGCCGGCGCGCTCGGCCACGAGCTCATCCGCCTCCAGTGCTACGAGGGCCTCGACGAGTCGAAGGCGCTCTACGAGTGGGAGTACGCCAAGCAGCTCCTCTACACGCAGATTTTGAAGGACAAGATCGGCGAGGTCATCGCCGGCGCCCAGGGACTCAAGGAAGCCGTCGAGCGCGTCGCGCGCCAAGACGACGTCTTCTTCTCCGAGCGCTTCATCGTTCCGCGGCCGCTCTTGCGGGCGATCACGTCGCCGGAGCCGATCGTCCTCTTGATCGACGAGATCGACAAGGCCGACACCGAGTTCGAAGCCTTCCTGCTCGAGGTGCTGTCGGACTTCCAGGTGAGCGTTCCCGAGCTCGGGACCATCAAGGCGAGGCACGTACCGCTCGTGGTGCTCACGAGCAACAACGCGCGCGAGATGTCGGATGCACTGAAGCGCCGCTGCCTTCACCTCTACATCGACTTCCCCGACAAGGAGCAGGAGCGCGCGATCATCCTGCTGAAGGTGCCGGGCGTGGCCGAACGACTCGCGCACGAGGTCGTCGAAGCGGTGCAGGCGATCCGCAAGCTCGACCTGAAGAAGACGCCGAGCATCAGCGAGACCCTCGATTGGACGCGCGCACTCACGCTCTTGAACGTCGACACGCTCGACGCCGCGCTCGTCGACGACACCCTCAGCACGATCCTCAAGTACGAAGGCGACATCCGGAAGGCGCAAGCCGAGCTGAAGGAGCACGTCGCCAAGGCACGGGCCAAGGCGGCGCCGCCGCCGGTCGTGACGCCGGACAAGGACGTCCTGCACTAGGGGCGCGCGTCGGTGGACGACAAGATCATCGGCTTCGTCGGCTTGCTCCGCCACAACGGCGTCCGGGTGTCGTTCGCCGAAAGCATGGACACCTTTCGCGCGCTCGACTTGGTGGGGCTCGGCAACCGGCTCGGCGTCAAGGACGTGCTGCGCGCGACGCTCGTGAAGCGCGCGGTCGACGTGCCGACCTACGACCAGCTCTTCGATCTCTACTTCTCCGGCATCGGCGAGATCGTGAAGAGTGCCGAGTCCCGCTCCCGCGAGGCGCTCGAGCTCGATCCGGCGGAGTACCAGAAGCTGCTCGAAGACCTCGCAACGTTCCTGCAGGAGCAGGGGATCGAGCCCTCCGAGCTGGCCCGCGCGCTCCTGCAACAGGACACCGCCCGCCTCGAACGGCTCCTGCGTGAAGCAGCGCAGCGCTCCGGCGTGCAGCGTATCGAGCGCTCGTTCCAGGAGGGCCAGTACTCTCAAGGCATGCAGCAGCAGCTCGGCGTCGGCGACGTCGCCCGCGAGCTCCAAGCCATCAGCGACGCCCTCGGCGCCGGCGCACCGGACCCGCGGCGTCGGCAGATGGGACGCTTCGTCGACCGCCGCCTGCAGGAGCTCCAGGACATGATCCGGCGGCTCGTCCGGGGCGAGCTCGAGCAACGCGACGTCGGCCAACGCGACGCCGCCCGCATGCAGGCGCTCGCGGAGAAGAGCTTCTACTATCTGTCCGAGGAGGAGATCCGCCGCATGAAGGAGGCGGTGACCAAGCTCGCGCAGCGACTGAAGAACGTGCTCGCCGTCAAGCGCCGGAGCTCCCGTAAGGGCAAATTCGACGTGAAGGACACGTTGCGAAAGAACCTCCAGTACGGCGGCGTGCCGTTCAAGATCCGCTTCGACCAGCGCAAGCGCGTGAAGCCCCAGGTCGTCGTCCTGTGCGACGTCTCGGATTCCGTACGGAACGTCTCGCGCTTCATGCTCCAGTTCGTCTACTCGCTCCAAGATCTCTACTCGAAGGTGCGCTCCTTCATCTTCGTGAGCGACATCGGCGAGATCACGAAGCTCTTCGAGGAAAACGAGATCCACCAGGCGATCGACCAGGCGATCCGCGGCAACGTGATCAACGTCTATGCGCACTCGGATTTCGGGCGCGCCTTCCGCATGTTCCACCGCGAGCACCTCGCGGCGATCACACGCCACACCACGGTGATCGTCCTCGGCGACGCGCGGAACAACTACAACCTGCCGCACGAGTGGGTGCTGAAGGAGATCAAGCAGCGCGCGAAACAGCTCATCTGGTTGAACCCCGAGAACCGCATGACGTGGGGCTTCGGCGACAGCGAGATGGATCGCTATCAACCGTACTGCGACATCGTCGAAGAGTGTCGCAACCTCAATCAGCTCTATCGCGTCGTCGACCGCATGGTGATCGGCTGAAGCAGCATCGGGGATTGACGTTCCGGGACCTTTTGGCAACAATGCCCCGGTCCTAGAGCGAGGCATGAGCCGCGATAACTTCATCGAGATGACGGTCGGCGGCCTCACGCTCGATCCCGTCACCAAGACTCCCATCGTCATCCTCAAGGATCCCGACAACAAGCTGAATCTGCCCATCTGGATCGGCCTCCTCGAGGCCACCGCCATGGCCACGGAGCTCGAGGGCATCAAGATGGCGCGGCCGATGACGCACGACCTCCTAAAGCGCATCATCGGCGACCTCGACGCCACCGTCGAGCGCATCGAAGTCACCGACTTGAAAGACAACACGTACTTCGCGCTGATCTACCTGCACATCGGCGATCGCGAAGTGACGATCGATTCCAGGCCGAGCGATGCCATCTCGCTCGCGCTCCGCACGAAAAGCCCGATCTGGGTCGCCAAGAAGGTCCTCGAGGCCTCGAGCGTGCTGCAGCAGATGGAGGAGGGGAAGGAGCAAAACCTCTCCAACGTCTCGCGCGACAAATGGGCCGAGATCCTCGAAAAGATGGCCCCCGAAGACTTCAAATACAAGATGTAGCGACCGCGAGCGCGACGCTCCGTGAGCAACGGACGTTCGCCGACTCGCCGATCGGAGACCCGTGGCTCGCACTGAACACCGCCTGACTCGGAAAGACCTGCGCCAACCAGACGAATTTCAAACGCTGAGCCGCCAGGCGCTCGCGTTCGTCGAGACCAACCGCACCGCCGTGATCGCCGCGCTCGCCGCGATCATCGTCTTGCTCCTCGCGATCGTCGCCTACCGCATGATCAGCCAGAGTCGCGAGGCCAGCGCCTCCGCCGAGTACACCGAAGCACGCGGCCTGCTCACCAACAAAAAATACGGCGACGCGGCCATCAAGTTCGAGGACATCGCCACGCGTTACGGCGGCACGAGCTACGGGCCACTCGCCGTGCTCGAGCGCGCCAACGCGCTCTTGCTCGCCGACCAGGCCGCCGATGCGGTCACGGCCTACGAGAAGTTTCTCCAGAGCTCGCCGCCGACCGACTATCTCCGCCAGCTCGCACACACGCGGCTCGGGTACGCGAACGAGAAGCTCGGAAAACCCGCCGACGCCGAGCGTATGTTCACGACCGCGGCATCCGAGCCCGGCCCCTTCGCCGCCGAGGCGCTCTTGGGAGCGGCGCGGAACGCCGAAGCCGGGAACGAGACCGACAAAGCCAAGGATCTCTACTCGCAGCTCCTCGAGAAATACCCGACGTCGGAATATCGCGACGTCGCGAGCGCGCACCTGACGGCGCTCGGCGGCACGCTACCGGCTCCCAAAGCCGCGCCCGGCGGCGCGCCGATAAACGCGGAGTAGGTCGCACGCGACGCTAGCCCCAGGCTAGTCCGCGCTCGCCGCGTCCGCGAGCTCCCGATCCAAGACCGCGTCTCGCGCGGGATCCGGATAGGCGGATCGACAGCGGACGCTGGCCGCACGCGCGCCGTCGACGTCACCCCGCCGGAGGTGCGACTCCACGAGCTTCATGCATGCCGGCTGAAGCTCGGGCTCGGTCGCGAGCGCCCGTTCGAAGTGGCCCTCCGCCGATGCGAAGTCGCCGGCCCGCATCTCGTCGATGCCGAGCTTCAGCCAACGCCGCGGCGATTCCGGCGTCTCGACGAGCGGGTCCGGCAGCGCGACGTCGCGGCGCACGAGGAGAAAGGAGACATGGTCTCGATAGAGCGACCGCCACCCTCCGCTCCCGATCAGCTGCGTCGCGACGTCCGCTTGCGTCACCGGCCAGAGCACGTAATCCGCACCGCTCTGCTCGACGACGGCGGTCCACCCGGGCACTTGGTTGAGCACGCTCAGATAGCGTCGGAAGATGTCGTCCGAGTACACGGTCTCCGAACGCCCATCCACGAAGACCTTGAGGCGGCCGTCGCTCCGATACTGAACGTAGCCGCCCCAGTTGTAATAGTTGAAGACGTTGCCGACGAGATGATTGACCGCGGCGAACTCGAGCGTCTCCCCTGGGAACTCGTAGTCGGCGACGAGATAATGGAAGGCGCGCGCGCCGAGCGGATAGGGCGCGAGCCACACCACGGCGAGTGCGCCGGCCCCGAGCGCCGCTACCGGTGACGGGATCCACGCCAAGAGCGGCGACACCCAGCGGGCGAGTGCGAGTGCCATCACGGGCGTCGCCCCGAGCGCGAACGTCGGCACGAAGCGCCGACTTGCGAGCGACATCGCGAGCGTCATCGCGCCGAGGCCGATGAGCGCCCAGCAGCGCGGGTCGCCGCGACGCCGGCGGTCGGCGATGACGGCGAGGGTGGCGAACCCGAACGCCCAGAGCCCGTACGGATAGAGCCACGAGTGGATGCCGCCGCGCTGAAACGGGGGCAGCCACTCGCCGAGCGTTCGAAACGGCGACGTCGGGTCGATGAAGTATCGGAGCGGGCGCAAGACCACGTCCGCGCCCATCGGGTTGAGAAAACCGACGCCGAGGCACGCGGCCCCGAGCGCGACTGCACGCGTCCGCTCACGTGCATCGAGCAACGACGGGAGCAGCACGAAGGGCAACGAAAGCATGCCGAGGACGAAGCTCGCGTGGAGGTTCACCCAAAGAAGGTAAACCGCCGGCAGCCAGACCGGTGCGCGCTCGCGTCCGAGTGTGGCGTCGAGCACGATCACCCAGCAGAGGAACGAATAGAGCTGCGGCCGGACGTCGAGAAACGGCGCGGCGACGGCGAGCCCGAAGGTCGTCGCGGCCCACGCGGCGAGCCGGTCGGCACCGAGCCGGCAGGCCAGGCGGAACAGCAGGAGCCAGGTCGCGACGACGACGATCCATTTCCAATACGCGAGGCTCGCAACTCCGAAGGCCGCGCTCCAGAGGTACAGCAGGACGTCGGAGAGCCACGCGTCGTTGATCCACCGCTGGCCGGGCGCGGAATACGAGAACGGATCGGGAACCCAGAGGGTTCCGTGCTGGACCATCCAACGGCCACCCGCGAGGTGCCACCAGAGGTCGGAGCCGCGCATGAGCGTGAAGCCGAACGACCAGAACCCGAGCGCCGCGGCGACGTACCAGCCAACGGTGACGGCGCGGTCCGCCGAGGACCGTTCGGCGGATCGCATAGGCGTCGCCATCGAGCGCCACTTCCCATCGGAACGCGCCCCGGGAGTCAAGCCACACGCGCGCAACACCACCGCTCCGAACGTCATGCCCAACCCTCGACGACCCCGGCAGTAGACACGGCTCGGATATTTCACGACGCGGCCGGCGAGTGGTTCCATGCGGATTGCAATTTCGAGGCGAGGCGGCTAGTTCGCGATTCAGCCCCTGACGTGCGAGCGCGGACGGGAAAACGCCGCACTGCTCGCCTCCGCATCACCGGGTCCGTATGTTGGCCCGGTTCTCCTGTATCCAGTGGTTGCTGCACACCAACCGAGAGGAGAAACGAGAATGCAACGAACAAACGCACTTCGTAAGGCGGCGTACACCTTGGCTGCGATCGTGACACTTGCCGGCGTCGTACCGGCATACGCGCAGACGCAGGGCATGGAGCGGCGTGACGATCGCCGCGACGACCGAGCCGGGGCACGGGCCGCGAAGCAAGCATGCAAAGCCGGCGACGAGAAGTCGCGACCGGAATGCCGCCAGATGAAGCGCACCGCCAAGCAGAAAGGGCGGCAGGACGGCGGTGGGAGCAACGCCAACAAGGCACCCGCGGCGGAGTGACGACCCCGCGGGCGGGCTGCCCCGGCGAGCGCCCACTGGCGCCGCGCGCGCATTTGACTCGCCGGCGACACCGCGTTCGCGGCTGCAGTTGCGGCCAGCATATCGATACGAAGCAGTGGAGGGGCCGATGGCCGTTGCGTGCAGAACCGCGATTCGCCGCATCATCGTCTCCATGTTCGGCGTGTTGATCGTTCCCCTACTGGCCGCCGGCGCCAATTTCACCAAGGGCAAGGAAGTTGCGCCGTTTCCGGATGAGCTCAAGCCCGGCGACTACGTCTGGCATCCCGAGATCTCGCCGGCGGGGCCGGTCGTCCTCGTCATCAGTCTCCCCGACCAGCAGCTGTACGTCTTCCGGAACGGCGTGCGCATCGGGCGGTCGACGGTGAGCACCGGCACGAAGAAAAACAAGACTCCGACCGGCGTCTTCACCATCCTCCAACGGAAGGTCGACCACGAGTCGAGCATCTACAAAGGCGCAAAGATGCCCCACATGCAGCGGCTGACCTGGGACGGCATCGCCATCCATGCGGGGCGTCTCCCCGGCTATCCGGCGTCGCATGGGTGCGTGCGCGTTCCCGTCACCTTCGCCGAGAAGCTCTATTCGGTAACGACAATCGGGACGACGGTAATCATCGCCGACGACAAATCCGCGCCGAGCACGACGACGAATCCGGGGATGCTCTTCGCCGGGACCGAGGACACTGCGGCGCCAGCGGGTCCCCTCGTATGGCAGCCCGAGAGGGCGCCGGAGGGTCCCGTGTCGATCGTGATCAGCGCCGCCGACGGTGCGGCCTACATCTACCGGAACGGCGTCGAGATCGGGCGCGCGCCCGTCGGCGGCCTCCGGGGCGTCTCCGGTTCGCATGCGTTCTCGGCCTTGGAGAAGGTCGACGCGCAGGGACGACGCAACTGGCTGTCCGTCACGAGCGTCGGCGGCGCGGCGCTGGATCTGAAGGCGCTGGCGGACCGCATGACGGTCGATCCAGGGATCCTCGCCAGCACGCGTGCGTTGATCGTGGCGGGCACGTCGCTGATCGTCACGGATGCCCCCGTGAACGGCGACACGCACGGCGGCGCGTCCGACTTCCGCATCCTGACGACCTCGGCGGAGGAATAGCCGGCATCCGTCGGCCGGCCATTCATTTCGCTCAGAGCTGCGAGTGAATGGGTAGCAGGCCAATGAGGCCGACGACGAAGCGCTGCCACCAACTGGTCTCAGGGTCATTCCTGTAGACGACTTGCTTGCCGTCGACCTCGGTGGTCCATCGCAGATCGCCGTTCTGGAGCGTGACCCGGAAGCTTTCCCCCGGAGAGACCCCTTCATCGAAGAACGCGCCGACCCGTTCGCCGAACGCGGGACTGTCGGCGAGGAGCGCCAACTCGCTGTTGATGTCCGCGGAGCGCGGGTCGAGATTGCAGCTGCCGATCAGCACGTGCTTCCGATCGACGACCATCGCCTTGGTGTGCAATCCCGAGCGCGATTTGGTCGACAACAACGACCACTGCTGCTTCATCGTCGAGTCGGGACGGAGCTCGTAGATCTCCGCACCCACTTCGAGGAGCGCTTTCCGGTATTTCTTGTAGCCCGAGGCGACCGCGGCGACGTCGTTCGAGGCCATGGAGTTGGTGAGCACCCGCACCCGCACGCCGCGCCCGGTCAGCGTGGCGACGGTTCGCACCATGGCGTCGCGGGGCACGAAGTAGGCGTTCTCGATCAGGACCTCGCGCTCGGCATTCAAGGCAAGGGTCCGGATCTCCTCGACGAGGCCCTTGACGGTGTCGTCCTCGGCCTTCGCGGGATCGTCGTACACGACCCGTACGGGCGCCCAGATCAGATCGTCGCGGATGCGCTGCAGGTCGGCCGTGAGCGCCGCCACGTCCTCGTCGATCGGGTAGGGCATCGGGGCGCGCGCGACTTCGGTGCGAAGCTCCGCAATACGTGCCGCGGCGTCCTCCGCGCTCGGCTGGTCGCGGACGAAGGCCCCGTAGGGAACGGCGAACTTGCTGTTCCAGAATCGGTCGAAGACCGCCGAGACGTCGCGGACCACTGGTCCGGCCGCGATGGCGTCGAGGTCGCGGTAGTTCGATTCGCCGTGCACGCCAAAATAGTGGTCGGCGATGTTGCGTCCACCGATGATCGCGATCGCGTTGTCGGCGACGAAGATCTTATTGTGCGAACGCCGGTTGACGCGCGCGACGTCGCCGAAGATGTCACCCCAGCGCTTGCGGTCGCGAAACGGGTTGAACGCCCGGATCTCGATGTTGGGATGGCCCGTCAGGCGGGCCAGGACGCTGTCGCGATCGACGATGCTGATGTCGTCGAGGAGCAGCCGGACCCGCACACCACGCTCGGCGGCTCGGACCACGCGCTCGCCGAGGAGGCCGCCGGTGATGTCCGGGTCCCAGATGTAATACTGGAGGTCGAGCGACCGCTCGGCCAGATCCACCATCGCGAGGCGGCCCACGAGAGCCACGCGCGCGGACCGAACGTAGTTGATGCCCGACTGGCCGGGATGGTCGGCCGCCGCGCGCTCGAAGACTGCGCCGAGCTTCGTCGTGGGGCGCACGGAAAATGCGCGGGACTCTTCCCGAGGGAACTTGACGTTGTAGGTCGCGCAGCCACAGGCGAGCATGAGCACGCTTGCGACCGCGCGTCGCCGCAATGGGGCTCGATCAGGAGGATGCAACGTGAGATCTCGGGTGCGACGGAGTCGGGGTGCCGGAGCCTGGCGCGACCCGATGCCGCGATCGCGCTCGGCTCCGGCACCCGACTACCAGTTACATTGCATTCCGTTCAGTCGAATCCCCAGACCTTGAGGGTGGCGGTGGGTGCGTTGTTGAGGATCTTGTACTGAACGGTCGTCGACGTGAGGCGGGCTTTGCGTCCCGGCGCGTCTTTCGGAGCCGTGGTGCCTCCCGCCTTGATGACTCCGATGTCGGTGATCGTATCGTCCGGCCGGTTGTCCCATCCAAGAACGAGCTTCGTGATTTCCACGTCACCGCCCTCGACGGAAAGCTTCACCTGCTTGACGTCCTTCGTCCACCGACTCCCTTCGCTCTTGATCTCGACGCTCGGGTCGGCGGTCTTCAGCACCTTCTCGCTGAGTACGAACCATTCGTCAGCGGCGTGGGCGCTGGCTATGACTCCCATGAGGACGACGGACACGACGGAGAGAGAAGCCATCAGGTATCTTACCTTCATCGGTCTTCCCATCTTTCTGATCTCCGTTTCCCGGAGATCCGCTCTCGTCTAACGCTTCACGATTCGACCCCTCCGCCTCATTGAACGCTCTTGCCTCTCCCGTTACCCCACTAGTCTCCTCAGGAAGAACCCACAAGCGTTCTCCAAGCTCTCGGAGACCTGGGCGAAGCATCTCCGAGGATGGCCGAAGGCGATTGCCCACGTGACGGCGGCGGGGCTTCCGGTCGCCGTCGGCCTCTCGACCGCCTTCGTCCCGATGATGGTCTCCGGCTCGGCTTCATCGCCGTGGCAAACGGCAGTACAGCGGCCGAGCCGCCGGACCTGCCGCCGCGGACTCAGCCCGAGCCGTTCGGCGGCCCGCCATTGCGGCAACCGCCGCGCGGCGAGCTGCGTCAGCATTTCCAACCGCTCCAGTTCCTCACCCGCGATCCCTCCCGCCGGGAGGCAAAGCGGACATTTCTACTTTGGAGAAACCGGACATTTTCATTTGGGGCCTACACGCGAACGTCCGATAAGCAGGATTATGTCAACTGGGGGGGCGACGGAAGATGTCCGTGTCGTCGCGATGGTTGTGGCGACAGGTGAACTCGTTGAGGTAGAGCCCTAAGTGTCGTTCTGCTGACCTGGTGGTATGTGCCCACGATGCCGCGCTTCAAGAGCGACCAGAAGGAATCGATGTTCCCCGTGTGGACGTTGCCGCGCACGTATTCGCCCTCCCCATGGTTCACTCTCTCGTGCTCGAGTCCGAGCCGGTCGATTCGTGCGTAGCCCTTCTGCTCGTCGCTCGCGACCAGCTCCACCTTCGAGGAAATGGCACTCTTCACGAAATCGTCCATGATGTTGCCCGTGACGCGGTCGATCACCTGACCGGTGACGTTGCCCTTGCGTGCAATCGCGCCGATTACGCCACCTTGCCGCTGGTCGCCCTGGGTTGCCGCGCAGCTTGCCCTTGTGCTTGTTCTTGTCCTTGCCGCCGACATAGGTCTCGTCGATCTCGACCTCGCCGTCGCGAGCTTCCCCAAGCACGCCGCGTCCTGCATCGCGGCGCGGATGCGCATGCACATGTACCAGAAGGTCTTGTAGCTCCCCTTCTCCCCGGCACGGCGGCATCATACGCCAGATTTGGAGCGCGCTCATGCCCTTCTTTCAACAGACCATCAGGAACGCGACCCGGAACCAGATCGTCAGGAACTGCATGTTCGTGTTCTCGAATACGGTGCCCGTCAGCACCGAGAATTTGTAGCCATTCTTGTTGCACGCTTTGCACTTCCAGCGGAAGCGTTCGCGTCTTGTAGACCCTCTTGTTGTCGTGCAGCGCGGGCAGGCAATCTTGCCGTCAGGCCAGCGCAGCGAGGTCAGCAATTCCTTGCAAGCGTCCTCGGTGCCGTAGTCGCTTCTCGATCTGCGCCAGGGTCAGTTCGCGGTTTCGTCGTCTTACTCATGACCTGAGTTTCTAGACACTTTTGCCCCCTCAGGGTCAAGTCCGGGATAATCCGACTCTGTTGTTGTAGACACCGAGCGCCTAAGAACCTATCCCAGTAGCCCCGCAGCGCGCCACGTGATGATCGCACACGCGAAATGGAGCATCGCCAGATAGTTCTCCGCTTTCTTCTCCCAGCGAATCAGGATGCGGCGGAATCGATTCATCCAGCTGTGCGAGCGTTCGACGACCCAGCGCCGCGCTTTGATCCCGGCGCGTCGCTTGAGGGCCTGAGCCTCTTCGCCCCGCGTGCGCAAGTGCAGCGTGAAGCCGAAGGTGGCGGCGAGGGTGCGCACCTCCGCGTAGTCGTACCCTTTGTCGAGACACATCCCCTGCGCCGCCGCGATCCGGGGCCGGGGTCGCCGCACGGGCACGCTGGTCACCGTCTCCGCAAACAGTTTGAAGTCATTGCGATTGGCGCCGGCGATCGCGAGCCCGAGCGGGACGCCGGCGGCGTCGGTCAGCAGGCTGCGTTTGCTGCCGCCTTTGGCGCGATCCGTCGGGTTGGGCCCCGTTTTTTTCCCCACCCAGCGGCGCCTTACTCATCGCCCCGTCCATCGCGAGCCACCGCCAATCGAGCCCGAACTCCCGATCGTACCGCCGCAACGCGCGCCGCCACAGCGTGTGAAACACGCCCGCCGCCGTCCATTCCTGAAACCGCCGGTGCGCGGCGGATGACGAGCACAGGCCCGTGCCGTTCAGCGCATTCCACTGACAGCCGGTGCGCAGGACGAAGAGAATCGCCTCCATCGCCTCCCGGTCCGGCACCCGGGGATTATGTCCGCCGAACCGATGCGCCTTCCGCGCCGGGAGTACCGGCTCGATCAATGCCCACAGCGCATCGGGCATCCGCCACCCATCATCCTTCGCCACCAACCCCACATCACCCACCCCCGCCTGCCCCCTACCACTTTTCAAGGGCTACTGGGATAGGTTCTAAGTGGCTAGAATCACTAGCCTCATGGTTGGGCAAATCCAGTGCTGTCGCGTAACGCCCAGCACGCTCCTTTTCGCGGCATCCATACCGCGATTTACGACGCAGGCTACGGACTAAGCGTCGTGCGGGTCGTGTATTCAGACGAGAGCGGGACCGGCCACAAGCGGCTGGAACCAACCACCGTTGTTGCCGCGATCATGCTCAACATGGACAGCCAGTGGCGACCTGTCACGCAGTATCTCGCATCGTTCACGAATGATCCCCGATATCTCCCTTTCCTTTGCGGCGACCGGGCTCTTTCATCCACAACACCTTGCCGGTTTTGACCGGCGCACTAGTGACTCAGTTTGCCCCGTGAACTGAACGATCTCGATCATCACGCGTCCTCGACCGCAGTAGGTTTCTACCAATCCGCACTTCCCGGCTCATGGACGACTGCGTTTGCCGCCCCCGGAGCGGGCGCCTAACGACTTGGCGCATGAGCCGCCGGCGGCACCGACGGGCGCGACCTGCACCCCCAGCTGATGCCGGTCGACTCCATGCGCTTGTTAGGCGGGCGCCCGCCATGGTATGAGGCATTGTCATACCGAGAAGGACCGTCCATGCCCGCCGCGAAGGTTGCCATCACCATTGAGGCGCGCCTCCTGAAGCGCATCGACCGCTTGGTCGCGCAACGCAAGTTCCCCAATCGGAGCCGGGCCATCCAAGAGGCCGTCCGCGACAAGCTCGACCGGCTGGAACGCGGGCGACTTGCCCGCGAGTGCGCCAAGCTGAGTCGCGGGGCCGAACAGAGAATGGCCGACGAAGGACTGGCCGAGGATCTGGAAGAGTGGCCCGCGTTCTGAGGGGCGACATCGTCTGGGCCAACCTCAATCCCGTGGTTGGCCATGAGCAGGCTGGTCGGCGCCCGGTGATCATTCTGAGCGCCGACGTCTTCAACGAGCACTCCGGAACAGTGATCGCCATGGCATTGACCAGCCAGTCCCAGCGAGCCGGATTTCCCCTCGTGATGGAACTCCAGTCGCCGAACGTCGGAAAGCCCGCCTGGGTGAAGATCAGCCAGATTCGCACCCTGTCTACTCGTCGCCTCGGGAAGAAGCTCGGCCGCGTTTCGCCCGACGAGCTCGAACGGATGGTCGAAGGACTCACCGAAATCATCACCGCATAACTCGATTTGGACAGTTCCGTATAGTTCGACGAACGCTGACCAGCCTCGCACGCCTCGGCGAGAGCGCGGATCAGAAGATCCGGACAGCTTGGCGGAAGCTCGGCCAGGTCCGGACAGATCCCTGAAGATGAGGGCTTCGCGTCAGCGCTTGCCGCGCGGGACTGGCGCTTGCACGTGACTGTAGCCTGCCTGCTTGGATTTCGCGGCGGCCACGTTTTCGACCTTGGCTACCTTCTTCTGCTTCTCGCCGCGCGCTTTCGACTTCGGTGACTTGTCGCCCATGGCCCTCCATCCCAGTCGCCGCGATGAATGGCAAGGGCGCGTGCCGACTCCCCAGCCCTACGCCGTGAAGAGCGCGTTCAGCTCGGCGTACGGCACCGCGCCCTCGAAGAGTCCCGGCGCGGCGCCGTCGGTCAGCAGCTGCGTCGCGAGCCGCCGCGTGAGGCCGTGCGCCGCGCGCGCGAGCGCCGCACCGGCACTCATCCGACGCACACCGAGCCTCGCGAGCGCGGCGATCGGCGGCAGATCCGGCACGAGCATGACGTTGAGCGGCAGCTCCGTGCCGGCCACGAGCGCGGCGATGTCGTCCGGAGCGGACACGGCCGGCACGAAGAGGCCGTCGCACCCGGCATCGCGATAGCGCGCGGCGCGCGCGAGCGTCTCGGCGACGCGCCGCTCGGCGGGAACGAGGCCACGCAGAAAGACGTCCGTGCGCGCGTTGATGAAGAGATCGATCCCGGCGCCCAGGGCTGCCTTGCGCGCGGCGGCGATCTTCGCGCACAGCACCGCGGGAGGATGTACGGTCCCGTCCTCGAGATTCACGCCGACGGCGCCGGCATCGACGAGCGCACGGATCGTCTCGGCGACGCGCGCCGGATCCTGCGAGTAGCCGCCTTCGGCATCGACCGAGAGCGGGACCGAGACGACGCGGGCGATCCGCGCCACCGCGTCGACGAGAACGCGCGGCGGGATGGCGTCGCCGTCCGGATGGCCGCAGGCCCACGCTAGGCCGGAGCTCGTGGTCGCGACGGCTTCGGC
This sequence comes from uncultured delta proteobacterium, assembly GCA_963774015.1. Lineage (GTDB taxonomy): Bacteria > Desulfobacterota > Binatia > UTPRO1 > UTPRO1 > UTPRO1. The sequence continues at coordinate 471,534 of CAVZDH010000005.1, read as the reverse complement.
GCCGCACGACTGGATGAGCCGCGCGCTGCCGGCGTCCCAGGCGTTCGGCAGTACCAACACGCGCCCCACCGCGTGCAACTCGCGAAAGCGTCTACTGGTGTCGGATCCGGACGTCATCACCCTGCCCTCCGTTCATGGTCCAGGAGCCAGCGCTTGCGCGCGAGCCCACCGCCGTAGCCCGTGAGCGTCCCGTCGGCGCCGATCACGCGATGACATGGCACCACGATCGCGATCGGATTGGCGCCGTTCGCGAGCCCGACCGCGCGGCACGCGCTCGGCGCGCCGATCGAGGTCGCGAGCTCGCCATAGCTGCTCGTGCAACCGGCTGGGATGCGGCGCAGCGCCGCCCAGACGCGACGCTGGAACGCGGTCCCGTTGGTATCCACCCTGAGCGTCGCGATCGACTCCAGCTCGCCCGCGAAGAACGCGGCGAGCGCACGTCGCAGCTTCTCGGGCGCACGACCTCGCTCGACCGGACGCGTACCGTAGTGTCGTCGCAGCAGCCGGTGGAGGCGCGCGTCGTGATCCTCGAAATCGAGCGCGCGCAAGACCTCGTCGCCGTCCCAGACCAGCGTGATGGCACCGAGCGGCGACGGCACGCGATCCATCCACAAGGGGAGCCTGCAATCGCTCATGCCACGGCCTCCTCGGAGCGCGACGCACGCCCGATGGCCAAAGACGCACCGGACGTCCACAGATGTTGCGCCGCGTAGGCGCGCCACGGTCGCCATGCGCCGGCCCGCGCGGCCAGCGCCATCGGCGTCGGACGCACGCCGTCCACGGCCATCGCGCGCAAGAGCCCGATGTCCGCCGCGGGGAAGGCGTCGGGCTCTCGGAGTGCACGCATCGCGATGTAGTGCGCCGTCCAATCCCCGATGCCGGGAAGTGCGCGCAGCCGTGCGATGGCTTCGTCCAGATCGCGCGCGCGATCGAAGATACGGGGGTCCGCCACGGCGGCCGCCGCCAACGCGGACAACGTCGCGGCCCGAGCCCGCGGCATGCCGAGGCCTGCGAGGTCGACGTTCGCGAGCCGTTCGGCCGTCGGGAACACGTGGGTGAGCCCGCGTTCGAGGCTCGCCACGGCCGCGGGCAAGGGATCCCCGTGCGCGGCGACGAGCTTGGCCGCCAGCCGGCGCGCGGCCGCGACCGTGATCTGCTGGCCGAGGACGGCCCGCACCGCGAGCTCGAACCCATCCCACGCCCCGGGAACGCGGAGGCCCGGCCGCGCCGCGACGAGGCGCGCGAGGCACGGATCCGTCTCGAGCTGTGCATTGATCGCGACCACGTCCGCGCCGAGATCGAACAGGCTCCGAACGCGCGCGATGATGGCCGGAAGCGCGCGCAGGTGCGGGAAACGAATGGTCACCGCGAGCGCGTGGCGACCGGGGAGCGGTGCGACCGCAAGCGTTCCCCACGCTCCGTCGAGCGCGATCGTCCGCCGATAGCAGCCGGGCTCGACCACCTCCGCCCCCACGATCGCACGCGCGGCGAGGAAGGACAGCATCGCGTCCCAGTCGTAGGGCGGAACGTAGCTGAGCTTGAGCGTGATCGGAGCCACCGCGGCGCGCGTCGCGTCCCCGGGGGACGCGCGCCTGAGCGCCGACGGCGGGCGGCCGTAGAGACCGCGAAAGGTCGCATTGAAGCGTCGGATGCTGCCGAAGCCGGACGCCTCCGCGACCGCGGTCATGCTCATGCCGGTCTCGTGGATCAGCTGCTTCGCCAGCAGCACCCGCCGCGTCTGCGCCACCGCGATCGGCGCTGCTCCGACGTGCTGCTCGAAGAGCCTCCGGAGCTGGCGCTCGCCGATCCCGAGCCGGAACGCCAACCGTCCGACGTCGGCGTCGTCGCCGTCGAGGGCGCCGGAGGCGATCAGCGCCAGCGCCCGTGCCACGGTGCTCGCCGTACCGCGCCACGCCGCGAGCTCGGGCGACGACTCGGGCCGGCACCGCAAGCACGGCCGAAAGCCGGCACCCTGCGCGGCCGCCGCGCTCGGGTAGAAGTCGACGTTCTCGAGCTTCGGGGTCCGCGCCGGGCAGATCGGCCGACAGTAGATGCCGGTGGTGCGCACCGCGACGAAGATCCGCCCGTCGAAGCGCGCGTCGCGCGTCAGTAGCGCTCGGTAGCAGGCGTCGCGGTCCAGCAGCATGGGGCGGACTATGCCACCGTCCCCGGGACCAGTCTCGCCGTTTTCGGACGCGAATGGCGACGGCGCGCGGCGCCGCCGACACGCCGCCGGATCAGCGCGGACGGCGCGGCAACGGGCGGCCGTCGGCGGGTCCGCCCGTCTCGTCGCCGCGGAACTTGCTCGCCATCCGCTCGCGGAGCTGCTCCAGCGCCGAGCGTGCCGCCTCGTCTTTCGGATTGGCGGCGGCCGCACGCTCGAAGTAGGCGAGCGCGCTCGGCTCCCTGCCCTCGTGCAACGAGATCGTGCCGAGCGCCTTCAGCGCCTCCCCGTCCTCGCGCAAGACCTCGTTCGCCCGCACGAAGAACGCGGATGCAGCGGCGAGTCGCCGCGCTGGTAACACGCGCGCCCGAGCCCCTTCAGCGCCGCGCCGTTCAACGGGAAGATCTTGAGGGCCTCCTCGAGCTGACCGAGCGCCGCGCCGCGGTCGGGCCCGCGCGGCGAGGTCGCGTGCCAGACGCACGAGGTTGTCGCTCTCGGTCTGGAAGTCCGGAAGCTCGACGCGTACGCGCAGGCGTTGCCCGCTCGACGACGGTGCTCTTCACGGTGACCTTGGTGCCGAGATACTCGCGGAGGCTCCGGCGCGTCTCGCGCTCGTCGCCGGGATCGAGGAAGAGACGGCCGAGACCGTCGTGCTTGTGGTCCTCGAGGTGAATCAGGAGGTCGAGCACCTTCTTCATGGACGGGCCTTCACACGCGCTCGTCGGGATCGAAGAGCTTCCGATACTCGTCGAACGCGAAGCGGTCGGTCATGCCGGCGATGTAGTCCGCGACGACGCGCGCCTTCGGATCGTCGGTGTCGATGCGCCGATAGACGTGCGGCGGCATCTGCTGTGGCTCCTCCATGTAGGTTTGGAACAACGCCGTCATGACGCGTCTGCGCCTTCACCGTCATGCGCGTGACGCGGTGATGGCGGTAGAGGCGGTCGAGGAGCACCCGTTTCAGCTCGCGATTTCGCTCGGCCATGGCCGGACCGAGACCGGCGAGGCGCACCGGGCACGCGCGCACGTCGGCCAGCGTCCGGATGCCGTGCTCCTCGATGCGGCCGAGGATCGCCGCGATCATGTCGGTCACGAGCCGGTCGATGATGCACCGGACCGTCTGGTAGCGCTGGATCGACTCGCTCGCCGTACCGTGGGCGCGGCGCACCTAGTCGCGCGCCTCGGCCCAGAATGTCGACCTCCGCGAGATCGCGCTCCTCGAGCATGCCGGACTTCAGCCCGTCGTCGATGTCGTGCGAGTTGTAGGCGATCTCGTCGGCGAAATCGACGATCTGCGCCTCCAGCACCGGCTGCACGCCCGGCGCGAACTGCTGCACCGAGCGGTCGGTCGTACTCCGACGAGTGCTTGACGATGCCCTCGCGCACCTCCCAGCTGAGGTTCAGGCCGGGGAACCCGGGATAGCGCTCCTCGAGCACGTCGACGATGCGGAGGCTCTGCGCGTTGTGCTCGAAGCCGCCGTACGGCCCCATGAGCTTGTCGAGCACGCGCTCGCCGGCGTGCCCGAAGGGCGTATGGCCGAGGTCGTGGGAGAGCGCGACGGCCTCGCCGAGGTCCTCGTTCAGCCCGAGCGCGCGGCAGAGCGTCCGGGTGATCTGAGCCGCCTCGATCGAGTGGGTGAGCCGCGTACGGTAGTAGTCGCCCTCGTGGTTGACGAAGACCTGGGTCTTGTACTCGAGCCGGCGGAACGCCGTGCTGTGGATGACGCGATCGCGGTCGCGCTGGAACGGCAGGCGGAACGGGTGCTCGGGCTCGGCGTAGACGCGCCCTTGCGTGTCGGTACTGCGCGTCGCGTACGAGGCGAGACTCTCGCCCTCCCGGCGCCGCAGCTCATCGCGAAGACTGTCGAGGTTCATGAGGGGGCTCGGGAGACGAGGTACCCTACACCAGCCCTCCGCGCGGGTTCAACGAACGGCTCGGGGGGTACCGGCCGCTCTGCGGAGGTGAAAGATCCTGACAGCGCGGCCGTCGTGTGTTACCGACGACCGTGCTTCCGGTGAAACGGCTCAGTCTCTCCCTCCCACTCGCGCTCGTGTGCGCTGCTCTCGGTACCCCGGGAGCGGCGCACGACAGCGCCGAGGTCCGCATCGAGCATCTCGACGGCAGCGGCCGGAAAACGATCGTCGAGGTGCATCCGAGCATCCCAGGCGTCGCCGACTTCATCCGCTCCACCCCGGGACCGATTCCGGCTCCCGGCGAGATTCTCGTCCCGCCGAGCGCGACCCCGACCCGCGCACCCAGGCCGCAGCCGACGCCGCGCCGCTACTGATCGGCGAGGGCCGCGAGCGCCCCGGGCACGGTGTCCTTCGGGCTGACGCCGTACCACGCCGCCGCGATCGTGCCCTTCTCGTCGATCAGAAACGCGGAGCGCACGATGCCCATGTACTTCCGGCCGTACATCGACTTCTCGCCCCACACGCCGAAGGCCTCGGCCACGGCGTGATCCTCGTCGGCGAGCAGCGGAAACCCGAGCCCGTACTTGGCGTCGAACTTCTGCTGCGCCGTCGGCTTGTCCGGACTGATCCCGAGCGCGTCGACGCCCTGCTTCCCGAGCATCGGACGCGCATCGCGCACGCTGCACGACTGGGCCGTACAGCCGGGCGTGTCTGCCTTGGGATAGAAATACACCAGCACCTTGCGTCCCTTGTGATCGGCGAGCTTGTGAACGGCGCCCGTCTGGTCGGCGAGCGCGAACGCCGGCGCCTTGTCGCCCGGCGCGAGCGTCACCTTGGCGCGCGCGGCCCTCGCCTTCGTGGCGCCCTGCGGCGTCGCGGCTGTCCCCGTCTTCGCGGCCTTCGCGGCTTTGGCGGGCTTCGCCGCCGCCTTCGCACTGGTCGACCCGCCCTTGGTTCCTTTGCTCGGCATCGCCTCACTCCTCGTTCGCATCGGTAGTCGGTCGTGCGATCGCGCGCGCCGTTCGACGTCGCGGCGGCGCTGGCACGAGCGTGCGCACGGCTTCTCGCATTCCGACCGTCGCGAGTCCACTCCGAACCCCGGGTTGACTCGCGGCTCGCGCCGCGTAGCCTTCGCGACGTGTCACGGCGCTTCCTGTTCCTCGCGTTGCTCCTCGGCGCGATCGTCGGCACGCCCATGGCGTTCGGCACCGTCGCCGCTGGGTCGCACGCGACCTCGTCGGAAGCGCCGGCCATCGCGTGCGACGCGCACGCCCCGGACCCTCGGATCGACCGCGGAATCGCGGCTCGTCCGCTCCGGGCTCCGATGCGGTGCGCGCTCGCGCCCGAGCGTAGCGTCACGAGCGCCGCCATCGCACCCGCGCCGCGCGCTACCTCGCCCACTCACCGCCTGCCGCTCTACGCGCAACTGCGCGTCCTCCGGCTCTGAGCCGACCTTCCGTCCCAAACCCTACGCGCAAGCCGACGTAGCCGCACGGCCGCGTCGTCGAGGGAGGAATTCGTGAGGATCGGCAGCAATAGCGGCAGCGCCCGCGAGGGGCGACCGTCGGAGTCGGACACCGTCCGCATTCTCGTCAACGTCGTCTGGATCGTCGGGCACCTGGACGGCCCGGGGCTCGCCGAGCTCGGCGACGTCCCGGTCTTGGAGCTCGCCAAGCACGTCTCGATCGTGCGGTCCGAGGCCGCACGTGGACCGTCGCCCTAGATCTCGTAGTACATCGCGCGCGGCAGCGGCGAGCCCTTCCGCTTCGGGCAGGTCGGGCAGAGATCCGTCACGTGCTCGTAGGCGTAGCGGATGGCGAGCACGGTGCTCGTCTGCGTGACCGGCTGCTCCAGGAAGATGTTCGTGCGTCTCCGAGCTTCGTCGGCGAGGCCGCAGTTCTCGCATGCAGGCGCGCATGCCCGCGCGGACGCCGCAGAAGACGACGTGCGACGCCGCGCGCCTGCAGGCGGTCGACGAACTGCTCGAGCAGCGCCATGCCGACGGCGTCGGGATTGCGCGCGCGCTTCAGGCGCAGCACGACCGCCTGCGTCTCCGGCTCGACGCGCGCCTCGATGGTCTCGAGGTGCTGCTCGAGGCTCGACGCCGGAGCCGAAGTACATCTCGCCCTCGAGCCCGAAGATCAGCATGCGGCCGCACGCGGCGTCCCCGCGCTGCCGCTCGCGCACCGTCCGCTCGCTCGCCGACCACGAACTCCGTGAGCAGCATCGTGCCCGTCCGCGGCACGGCCAGCATGAACGACATGAAGACGCCGATCAGGACGCAGAACTCGATCGAGATGGCGAAGGCGGCGATCGCCGTCACCGCGACGATCACCGCGTCGAAGCGCGACGCGCGCATGTGGTAGCGCAGGTCGCGCAGGTTCACCATCCGCGCCGCGGTGAGCATCAGCAGGCCGGCCAGCGCCGAGCGCGGGATGAAGCGCGCGTAGGGCGCGAACGACCACCATGATCAGCGCGACCGCCGACGGCCGACACGACGCCCGACCACTGCGTCTGCGCGCCCGCCTGCTGGTTGATCGCCGAGCGCGTGAGCGAGCCCGACCCGGGCATGCACTGGAAGAAGCTGCCGGCGAAGTTGGCCAGCCCCTCGCTCAGGCACTGCTGGTTCATGTCGAGCTGCTGACCGGTCACCGCGGCGATCGCCTTCGCCATCGAGATGGCCTCGAGCAGCCCGAGCAGCGCGATGGCGAGCGCGCTGCTGGCGAGGTCGCGCATGTACGGCGCGCCGAAGGGCCGGCAGCCGCAGCGACGGCAGCGACGCGGGGATGTCGCCGACCACCGCCACGCCCCTGCGCCGTCGAGCCCGAACTGCGCCGTCAGCGACGGCCATCACGACCACGACGATCAGGAACTCCGGCAGCAGCCGCCAGCCGAGCAGCCGCTTCAGCCAGCGCAGCGCCGAGACCATCAGGCGATCGACGCGACGCCCGATCGACGAGCGTCGTCGGTGTGCACGCGCCGCCCTGCGTGATCGTGAGCCAGAAGCGCACGAGGAAGTGTTCGTGCGCGCCGCCCACGGCCTTCAGGCCGAGCAGGTTCTTCGTCTGGTCGAGCACCAGCAGCACGCTCGCGCCGGCCGTGAACCCGACGATCACCGAGTGCGAGATGTAGCGCGTCAGATCGCCGAGCCGCAGCACGCTGATGACGAGCTGGATCGCGCCCACCAGGAACGCGATCAGGACCGCCGCCTGGACGCGCTCGTCCTGGCGCCGCCGAGCGACCCGATCGCGCTCAGCAGCGCGATCGAGATCGCGTTGGTCGGGCCGTTGATGAGCTGGCGGGACGAGTCGAACAGCGCGCCGACGGCCGTCATGACGATCGCGGTGTAGAGGCCGTACTGCGCCGGCAGCCCGGCGATCATCGCGTAGGCCATCGCCTGCGGCACCGCGACGGCGGCGACCGACAACCCGGCCATCACGTCGGCGCGGAAGTCGTTCCACTCATAGGAGCGCAGCGAGTCCAGCGCAGGAACTCGCCGCAAGAGCAGCGTGAGCCAAGGAGAAGTCGTGGCCGTCAACGGGTCTCGAGTCCGCGCGCGGTGCTAGCAGATTCGGCCGAGCGAGCGAAGGCTCGTCGGGCGGTCCCCGAGGATAGCGAGGTCCGCCGCGAGCCGCGACCCTCGAACGTCAATACGCCGGCGCCGGCTCGGTCGGGGGGAGGTCCTCGTCACCGATGCGTCCATCGCCCGCGGGCGGCTCATGGCGACGCTCGATCGGCTCGCTCCGCGCGGCGCGCGAGATCGTGAACCGGCCGAAGGAGAACCCGAGGTCGACGCCGTTGCCGGTCCCTGAGAGTGCGAGCGAGACCGATCCCTTCGTAACCACCTGGGCGCCGGAGGACACGACCATGCCCGCATGCGCCTCGGCATTGGCATAGTTCCCGAAGATCTCGCCGATGTCGGCTATGGGCGAAAAATCCCCCGTCCCGCCGATGATCTTCGAGCGCCCGAAGGTGAGCCCGCCACCGCGCGTCTCGAGCCGGACGCGCACCTGCTGGCCGTTGTCGCAGCGGACCACACCGCTCCCGTCACCCTCTTTGTAGAAGGCGGACCAGCTGTCCAGGGTGAACGTCATGTCGCACTTGGTGAGCGCGCTCGCCGGCGTCGTGCCCGCGAGCACCGCGCTCATCACCGTCCCTGCCACCCACCGCGCCGGACGCATCGTCATCGCCTTACCCTCCAGACGGTGCAGCCCCGCACCGTCGGAGGCGATTCTCTGCGCCGGGCCGCGATAGTCAACGGCAAACGCCCGGGACGTCAGGGCAGCGACGCAGGGTCGTTCGGGCAGGGATACGGAGCACCACACTCGGGCGGCGGGTCGGCATTCGGCGCGAAGCCGACCACGATGCTCCCCGCGTTCTCGTCCGAACCTTCGGATCCGACGACGACGGTCTTCCCGACGAGCGCGACACTGTCGCCGAGGCCGCTCCAGGGAAGGTATGGAACGTAATCACCGCTCATGTCGGGATCGTCGAATACGGGCGGCGTGAGAATCGCGAGCGGCGAACCGGAGTGGGCGTCGAAGAGGGTCGCGGCATTGGATCCGCCCACGAGCGCGCGCCGTCCCAGTAGATCCACGGCGCGTCCGAAGGCGAGCGTCCCTCCGGCTCCCGGCACGAACGTCCGGACCAGCACGTATCGTCCGAGGCGCCGTCGATACAGAAAGGCGGCGCCTGGTGCTTCCGTGGGTCCCGGCCTTCCGACCAGGAGGCGTGCCCCGGCGGCGGCGAGCGCCCATCCGAAGCCGTCTCTCGCGGTGGGCGTCGGCGACTGCAGGGTCTGATACAGATTGCCGTCCTGGTCGTAGACATGCACGGCGCCCGGCTCGTAGTAGTCCCCGGGCTGCGAGACGGCGAAGCCGCCGGCACACCCAACCACCGTGCGGCCGAACTTCCCCTCGGGCTTGGGGGCCGGACTGGTGATGGTGCGAACGAGGGCACCGGTTCTGGTCTCGAAGACGAACACCGCGCCCGGCCCGGACATGTAGAACGGCGGACCGATGGGCGCGCCACCTCCCGGATCGCCGACGACGATCGTCTTCGCCACCTCCGCGATGCCCGTGCCGAAGCCCCGGCTCTCCGCGTCGGGTGGCGGCCGTAGGGTTCGGCGCAGCCGCCCGTCGCCGCGGTCGAAGAGATACACTTCGTTCTGAAACGGGTCGGCGACGAGGAAGCTGCGTCGTGCGGCGGCGACGCCGCCGCCGAAGCCCGCGCTGTCGTCGAAGGAGAAATGCGAGGTGAAGTGATGCTCGAGCGCACCGGTTCGGGCGTCGTACGCGTCCGCTGTGCTGAATTCCGAGGGCGATCCGACGAGCACGCTCTTGCCGACGCGCGCCAGGAAGTTCCCGCCGTGCGTGTAGCCGCCCGCGCCGGGACGAATGAACGCTACCCGGTAGCTGCCGGCCTCGTCGGCGCCGACCCCCGCGGACGAGCTCAAGACCGCGCACGACAGGAGGAGAATGAACGACGACCGGGGGGGCCTCATCGCCAGCCGACACTAATCAACCAGCACTCACGTCGCAAAAGAAATCCCCACCCCGGACCCATCGCTGTCACGGACCGTCGCGCCTCGAGGTGCTCGCCCTCCCCGGCGCCGGGCTCCCGGCGCTGGCCCAGGAGGCGGCACGCAGGATGGGCTCACCGTGTGCGAACGCCCCGCGGACGGGCTCGAGCCCGTAGGCCGCCCCGTACGACGTCAGATGCTCGTGGTCGAAATAGAGCAGCTCGTCGCCCGCAGCGTAGCGACACCGCTCGCCGGCACAGAAACGATCCATGAGGGCGAGGAACGCCGCGCCATGGCGCGTGCCGATGGCGCGGACGCGCGCGTTCGCAGCCGCGGTGCGACCCGCCACCGCCAGGTCGATCCCGTAGAATTCGGAGCCGACTCCCGGGTCGGCGTCGATCAGATCCGCGAGCCGCCGCCGCGCCGGAATGATCCGACTCAACGCATGGCGTGGGGCGTCGAAGCGCAGGCTCGGCACATCGCCGACGAGCACCACGTCCTTGCCGGCGGCGCGCAGAGCCGCGAGCATCGGGGGGAGGCCCGTATCGAGCGCCTCCTCCGTGGCAAGCGCGCCGGCGACGCCGACCTTCTGCAAATGGTTCTCGCCGCGCTCCCAGCCGAGCGCCCAGTAGCTCGCCACGATCACCAGGCCGATTGCGGGGTCGGCCGCGATCTCGGCCGCCGAGCGCCGCATGAAGCGGGCGCACTCGTCCGCGTGGCGCGTCGACGCGACGCTTCGGAACGTGACGCCCAGAAGCGGCGGACACGCCGACTTGGTGTACGACAACAGCCGGACGCCGTGCGCCGCGGCGAGGCGCCGGAGCTCGGTCTGAAGGGCGGCCGCGTGGCTGTCGCCGAGCAGCGCCATCGCCGGCGCGTTCACGGGCCCCGGTCGGCACACGGCGGGCCGATCCATCCGGCCGAACGCCAGGAGACAATCGGCGCCGCGGCCCATGGCGAGCGTCTTTTCGACGTGCGACGCGGCCGGCGGCAGGCGTCCCGACCACCCGCCCGTGCTTCGCACCACGTCGGCGACGAACAGCGCCAGCGCGACCACCACCGCATACGACCACAGCACGCGCGGCGCCGTGAGCGTCGGTCGACGGAACGGGCGCTCGATGAGCCGCCACGACCCGACCGCCAGCCCGAAAGCGAGCGCCGCGGCCCCGAGGAGCGCGCCCCGTGGCGGATCCGCGCCGCTCACCACGCGGAGATACGCCATGAGCGGCCAATGCCAGAGGTACCACGAGTACGAGACGAGCCCGACGAGGCGGAACGGCGCCGAGGAAAGCACACCGCGATTCACCAAGCTTCCCGGCGCCCGAATCACCAGCACCGCACCGAGGACGGAGAGCGGGACGGCGAAGAGACTCGCCGGCGCGGAATCGTCGAAGAGCGTGGCGGACGCGAGCAGCATTGCAATCCCGGCCACACCCTCGGCGTGCGCATGCCATGTGGGCGCCGGCCTGCCGGAGTGCTCCGCCGCCGACACCGCCAACAGTGCCCCGGCCGCGAGCTCCCAGGCGCGTGGCGGCAGCAAATAGAAGGCCGCCTCCGGTGCGGTGGCGGTCAGGTACACCCACGAGCCGAGCGACACGGCCGACAACGCCAGCAGCGCGCTCCGTACGGCGTCGCGCCGCCAGCGCATCACCACCAGCAGGAACGCCGGCGTCAGGAGGTAAAACTGCTCCTCGACACCGAGCGACCAGGTCATCAACAGCGGATCGGTGCGGGCGTCCAGCGTGAAATAATTCGTACGGAGCCAGAACTTGAAATTGGAGACGGCGACCAGGCTCTCCCCCGCCGTCGCGCCGAGATGACGGAGATCCTCCGTCGGCAGCAGCACGCAGCCGAGCGCGACGGTGACCGCGACCACCAGGAGCAGTGCCGGCAGGATGCGTCGCGCACGCCGCGCGTAGAAGGCCGCGAAGCCGAACGTTCCCGCCCGCGCCTCGCGCAGGATGATGCCGCCGATCAGGTAGCCCGATATGACGAAAAAGACGTCGACACCGACGAAGCCGGCGCCGAGCGCGCGCACGCCGGCATGGTAGAGCACGACGTAGGTGATCGCGATGGCGCGCAGGCCGTCGATGTCCGGTCGGTACGTCGCGGCGGCGCCGCCCGCTCGGCGCGACATCACTGCCGTCGCTCGGTCCACATCCTCGGCAATGCGATCATTCCGTGTGCAGGAGCACGTCGTCGATCGGTTCGACAACCCGATCGCGAGGCTGAGCGGAAGATCGTTGGAGCGCGTGCCGAGGTCAACCGGTCTCAGCGACCGGCGGCTGGGCGCCACATCACGACCTCAACCGAATCCCAGGACCGTGGCGGCAGGCTGTCGGGTCACTTGCAAACGAGCTTCTTGCCCTTGCTCTTGATCGTGCAGGCCTGCATCGGAGCGCTGAAGTCGGTACGAATGCACTCGCCGTTGGCGGGGAACGTCACCTCGACCGTCACCGGCGCCGTCGCCGCGTAGCCACCGTTCAGCCCCTTGAGGGCGATGGTGAGCCGGCCCTTCTTCACGCCGACGACCGCCTTGACGAAGCCGCCGGGCGCACCGTCCTTGGGGTGCGTCCACGTCCATTTCGTTCGCTTCTTGTCGACCTTCCATCCGGTCTTGGTCGGCTTGTCGTATGCCCCCGCCGGCAGCGTCCGAGTTTCGATCGGACCGCTCGCGTCCCGAAGGGTGATGGTCAAACCGTGGAGATCGGGATCGGGTGACGTCGCCGCGCCGCCCTCGGCGCCCGTGAAGGCCAGGGTATCGTCGCCGGCGGGTAGGAGGATCTTCGCGAGGGTGAGCTTGGGTTTCTCGAAGACGGCGCAGGACGCAGCGTCGAGGACGTACTCGCTGAAGCTCGACACGCTGACGGTCCAGGTGTTCGTGGTCGGGTCGCAACATGCCGCGCCGCAGGTCGCGGGCTGGTAGGCGACGCCGCTGCATTGGCCGGTGATCGCGACGCCGTTCTTGTAGAGCTTGAGGGTCGTCTCGTCGACGCCGAGGCCGTCGACGAGTCCGTCGGCCGGGGCCGTATCGGGCCAGAGGAAGCGGATCTCGACCGGCACCGCGAAGCTCACCCCCGCCGGACTGAGGTCGGCCACCTTGACGCGGGAGAGATCCGTCCCGACCCCGAAGGCGCTGCTGGCGAGGCCGGTGATCCCGAAACCGGTCGGCGCCGCTACCGCGCCTGGCGGCACCGTGACCGTGACCGAGCCGTCGGGCAGCGCGAGTGATCCGCCGGCGGAGCCGATGGTCTTCGCGACGTACGGACAGGCGAGCGCCGCCGACCGTCAGGCATTGGCCGGTCGCGTTGCAGGCGCAACAGCAGCGCCGCCGGCCCGCAGGCACTGCTGGCGGCGCTTTCGAACTGGCACGTCGCCGAGCAGCAATCGCCACCGACCGCGTTGCCGTCGTCGCATTGCTCGCCGGCGTCGAGCGTGCCGTTGCCGCAGGGAGTGCCGGGCGCGGCGCCGTTCAGCAGCACCGTGGCATACTTGTCGACTTCGCCGACCGTCACCAGATCGGGGCTGCCGTTGCGATCGAAGTCGCCGACGGCGATCACCTGCCGCCCTTGCGAGCTGTCGTACCCGCGCGCGGGGAAGCGCTCGTAGGGCGCGAAGGTGCCGTCGCCGTTGCCGCGCTGGATCGCCGACCGTGATGCCGTCGTCATTGTCGTCGTCGTCGCCGACGGCGGCGATGTCGACCGTGCCGTCGCCGTCGAAGTCCGCGGTGACCATGTCGTAGAGATACGGAATCGAAGCGAAGGTGTGGGTCGGCGTGGCGCCCTGGTCGATCGGGAAGCCGGGGACGTAGTCGGCGATCTTGTCCTCACCGCCCATCAGGAGATCGTTCTGGTGGTCGCCGTCGAGGTCGGCGATCGCGACGGCGGCTCCGAATCCCGTAATGCCGCTGGCGCGAGCGCCGTAGCTCCACGTGGAAGCGTAGAAGGGGGTATAGCCAGTCACCGCGAACGGGATCTGCGAGACGTCACTTCCTCCGCTCAGGGCTTCGTCGCGGTTCAGGGGATCGTCCTGATTCTGATCGACGGGGCCGACCGCGAGGTCGGCCGAGACCGGCCCGAAGTCGTCGATGTTTCCAAAATCCGGATTGCCGACGATGTCGTTGTAGTGGACGTTGCAGACCGGCGGGTAGTCGATCGTGCCGTGCTCGAGGTCGTATTCGAGATCGGGGACCGTGAGGAAGCACAACGTCTCGCCGAGCGGGGCGAGGTAGCCGGCGTACACCAGCGTGGGTCCGTTCATCGCCCCGAGCCGCAGGAAGTCGATGATCGCGGCGGGGCTCGCGCCGCCGAGATAGCCCACGTCGACGGTCTGCACCGCTCCGAGGTTGCCCTGCCCGTCGCCGAGCATGCGGCCGATCCCCGTGTTGCCGCAGATCATCGCGACGTCGAGGTGGCTGTCGGTGGAGGGATTGAACTGCCCGACCACGATCGAGCTCACACCGTCGCAGGTATCGAAGGACTCCGCGGGTGCGAACGTGCCGTCCCCATTGTTGAGGAGGACGTTCACCGTGCTGGGACCGAAGCCGAGGCCGGTGTAGCTGTCGACCACGATGTCCGGCCCGTTCTTGCCGTCGAGGTCACCGACCGCGACCGAGCCCAGGCCAGCCGCATAGCTATCGAGGAGGTAGTCCGTCCGCGTGAACGAAAAGACCGCCGCGGACGCGATCCCCGCGGCCATCACGAGCATGGTGCCGAGCATCACGGTCGCGAAGAGCGTCAACGGGAAGTGCCTTGCGGGCCACACTCGGCGCGCCGGCCGGCGCACCACACCCCCCGATCCACCGGCCAGCCTGTCCACCATGTTCGAGCCCTCCTTATGAGCAAGCGTCGGAGGACTCGTCGGCGAGTAGACGTTGTGAGACCGCGCATCTAGCGGCCTCCGAGGCAGACAGAGCGTAGTCCCGGGAGATTCAGCCCGTCAAGGGAACACGCGAGACGGTGGCGCGCGACATGCCGCACTGGTGCACTGGTCATAGCGAAAGCGGACCGGTGTGAGGATGCGAATGCCCCCGGCGCGATTCGAACGCACGGCCCCAGGATTAGGAATCCTGTGCTCTATCCACCTGAGCTACGGGGGCGAAGTGTTGTCAGCGGCTCCTTAACCTGTCGGTCGCACGTTCGCCAATCCCACGACCGCACTCCACCAATCCGAGGAACGACGAACGACGGATGCCGCGTCTCCTTTCAAGCTCGCATCAGCCGGCCACGCCGGTCCAGTGCAGCGACGAGGCGGGTGAAGAGCCCCGGGGCGAGGCGCTTGGCACGCCAGAGCCAGCGAATCTCCGCGTGGGGGACGGCATACAGCGTCCCGCGCTCGACCGCCGCGAGAGCGATGCGTGCGATGTCGTCGGCGTCGTGGGCCGAACGCGCCATCTCGGCCTCGACGAATCGCCGCTGCGCGTCCGTGAGGATCCCCACGCTGCTGCTCATGATGTCGGTGCGAAAGAATCCCGGACAGAGCACCGTCACACCGACGCCGTCGCCCGCCGCTTCGGCGGCGAGCGTCTCGCTGATGGCGACGACGGCCGCCTTGGTCGCATTGTACGGCCCCATGCTGGGAGCGGACCCGAAGGCTGCGGCCGACGCGACGTTCAATACGTGACCGTGGCGGCGGGCGCGCATCGCCGGAACGAAATAGTGGCATCCGTGGACGACGCCGACGAGGTTCACGTCGATGGCGCGACGCCAGTCGTCGAGCGCCACCTCGCCGATCTGCCCGCCGGCACCGATGCCGGCGTTGTTCACGATGAGATCAACCTCCCCGACGAGTCGCGCCGCCTCGCAGGCCAGGCGCTCGACGTCGCCGCCGCGTGCGACGTCACAGGCCACCACGTGAGCGATCCCGCCGGTTGCCGCGATGTCGGCAGCCGTAGTGCGCGCAGCATCTTCGCGCAGATCGGACACGACGACCGCGGCGCCCCGCGCCGCCAGGCCTTTCGCGAGCGCGCGCCCGAGCCCGCTACCCGCGCCCGTCACGACGGCACGCGTCTCTCGGCCGATCTGCATCGTGTCAGCGCTCCCGAATTTGCCGCCGATCGATCGACGCGCTAGCTAAGGCCATCGTCACGATCTCCTCGAGCATCCCGCGCCGGCTCCATCGGCGTTTCGGCCGGCCATTCTCATCCCCGCCTACGACTGCGCCGGCACCTTGGGTCCGGTCATCGCCGGCGCGCGCGCCCATGCCCTACCGATCGTCGTCGTCGACGACGGATCCCGTGACGAGACGGCCGCCATCGCGCGTGCCGCGGGTGCCGACGTTCTGCAGCATCCCGTCAATCGCGGCAAGGGCGCGGCGCTCCGGACCGGCATGCAGGCGCTCGTGGCACGCGGATTCACCCATGCGCTCACGATGGACGGCGACGGCCAGCACCTCGCGCGCGAGATTCCGACGTTGCTCGCCGCGGCCGCCGCAGATCCGTCGGCGATAGTGATCGGCGTCCGCCGCCGCGGCAACCAAGAGGTCGCCGGCATCAATCTCTTCGGCAACCGCTTCGCGAATCTCTGCGTGCGGAGCGCCGCAGGAGTGCCGCTGCCGGACACGCAGTCGGGGTTCCGTGTGTATCCGCTCGCGACCATGCTGCGTTTGCCAAAGCAAGGCGAACATTTCGAGTACGAATCGACGTCCATCATCTTCGCCGCACGTGCGACGGTGCCGATTCGGTCGCTTCCGGTCGACGTGTACTACCCACCCGTCGCCGAACGACGCAGCCACTACCGCAAGGTCGTAGATACACTCCGCATCATACGCGCAGTGGCGCCGCTCTTGGTGCGACGCTGAGACGGCTATTTGCTACTTTTGCGGCGGCAGCGCGGGCGCAATTGCCCGCAATCCAGCGTCCACACGGGCGGCCGCCGTGGCATTCGTCTTGCTCCCCTCCCGGCTCGGAGGGCATGAACCCGTGGAAAGACTCGCACCCGTCATTCGGGACTTGAGAAGTCGACTGGGCCTCACGCAAGAAGAGTTCGCACACGCACTGGGCATCACCGTCAGCACGGTGAACCGGTGGGAGAAGGGCCACTCGGTCCCCAGCAAGCTGGCACGCGCATCACTCGCGCGGTTCGCCGGTCGCCGTGGCGTCGCGGTCGAGAGCTTGCTCGAAGACCAAGTGGTCGAGGGCATGCCGCCGCGTTCGAGCTCCGTCAACTGACTGCACGCGATCACGGCTCGCGCCAGCACGCGTGAGCCGTTCGCCCACACCCACCCGTCCCCCCTCGCTTCTCGCTCGAAGCATCTCGTCGCGCTTTCACCTCCCGATCCGAGTCCCCATGGCTATCGCCATGCCGGGACTCGGAACGGAGCGCACCCCCGCTTCTGTTTCCATTCCGGGCTGGATAGAACGCCAGAGTGCAACGGGCTCTCCTCTGCGCTCTCGTAGTCGTCGCAGCTTGCACCAGCCGGCCGGCTCGCGACCCGGCCGTCGTCCAGGACGTGCTCGCCTACGTCGCCCAGATCAAGAAGTGGGAGCCGGTCGAGGCCAAGACGTTGAAGGCCATCAAGGACGTGCGAGACAGCCAATACGTCGACGACGAATACGTCGTCGCCACCCTCGACGCGGTCATGGACGACATCCAGCTGCACCTCGTCGAGATCGACCGCTACCGACCACGGACGGCGCCGGTGGCCAAGGTCCACGAGCAATATCGGAAGGCGTGGAACGATCTGTACGGCGCCTTTACCGCCGTCATCCAGGCGATGCAGCGTAAGGACTACGTTGCGCTGTCGAAGGGAACCGAGAGTCTCCGAACGTCGCGTCAGGAGCTGCTGCTGGTCGCGGCGGCGCTCGACATCCTGCTCGAGGACTCCGGGCTCAAAGACGAGCGCGGGGCGGACAAGGCCGCGAGCTCGTGACGCCCGATCCGCCCACACGCGACGCCTGGGACGAGGCGGCCGCGTTGATTACGGAAGTCGGGCGCCTTTCGGAGGATGCCCGTCGCTACCGGGCGCTCGGCACCCTCGTCGCCGAGCCGACGTTCGACCGTGTGCTCGCCATCGGATCCGAGGTCCGGCAGGCCGCGCGCGCGGGCCGGAACGCCCCGATCGTCACCGCGGTCCTCGAGCTTCGAGCGCTGCTCGCTCGCTGCGCGAACGCGCTCACGGAGCTCCGAGCGGATGAAACGTATCGCGAGATGTTGGCGTCGTATGCGGCCGGCGATGCGGCACGGACGGTGGAGATCGCCGCAAAGGTCTACACGGACGTCACTACCGCGATCGCCTCACGGCCGCTCCACTGGCCGGTGCCGCTCCGGGGACGAGGGGCAGTCGAGCATTTCGTCCCGGCGGAACGATGCGCCGGGACGATCCTCGATCTCGCGGCGACCGGCATCCCCGCGCCCGGGGAGGTCCCGGACTTGGGAGGCGACGGGGCAGTTCGTCCCATCCGCTTCAGCGAATCACCGGACCCCGCTGAAAGCCCGATCACTCTCGTGGTCGCGCCCGACGTGCTTCCCGGTCCGGTCGGCCGGCTGGCTGGAAGCGACGTGGTCCTTTGGTACGCCGAACGATTGAAAATTCCGTTCGGCGTTGCAGCCACAGCCAGTGTCGGCGACGAGTGGTGGCAGGTCCGCCCGGACGCCTATCGCACGTATCTCGAAGATCTTCGCCGTGCGCTCGCAGGATCCGGCTGGAACCTGGACGTACTAGCGAGCGACGATTGACGACGATCGGTCAGCGATCGTCCATCGAATCTTCGAGTTGGGGCTCGACGGGGGCACTCGGCTCCGGCTCCGCCTCCGCGCTGGGAGCGCTTTCGGGCTCGGCCGAGGCCACGGCCTCGTCCTCGTGCACGACCGCTTGGCGGCCGTGCAGCGTGTAGCGCTCGCGCACCACCGGTCGGAAATTGCCCCACTCGTAATGCTCGGTTCGGTCGAGGTGGTCGGGCCTGATGAAGTAGTCGCCCTCGACCGTCGGGCGCCACATCGAGCGCGCCGTGCGCATGTCACCGCCCGTCAGCCAGCCCTCGACGCCGCCGAGTCCGGCACCGACGACGCCGACGGTCAGCCGAACCGGGGTATAGAAGAGGCTGAGCACGGTCGAGGCGACACCCATGCCCCATTCGGCACCGGCGCTGTGGTATTCCTCGACGACGACGTCGCGAAACGGAGCCCGCTGATGGACGACCGGGGCTTCCTGGTCGACGGACTCCGGTGCGGTGACTTCACGCTCCGTCGCCGCTCCCGGGCGCGGCTCGTGATCGTCGATGCTGCCGCCAAACGCCGGACTCCCTGCCGCCACCACCAGCGCCACCATACCGACGAGGACTGATCGCATCGACCTCACCTCCGCGGGAATTTCCTCGTATGTTGCCAGCCTTGCCTCGGACGCGCAACGACTTTTCGTTGCCGTCGAGGCCGGCGGCTGGTGCCCCACCCCCAACGCGCTCGTCTCCACTCCCCGCTGCCTCCCCCTTAGAGCCGTTCCTCCAGCGTCGCCACCAACCGCCGGACCTCGGGGTCGCATGCGCGCCGCGCCTCAACGGAGCGGACCGCATGCAAGACCGTCGTATGGTCGCGACCGTAACGCTCCCCGATCGCCGAGAGCGCTAGGCCGATGTGCTTCCGCATCAGGTACATGGACACTTGCCGTGCGAAGACGAGCCGCGTGTTGCGCTGGCTCGACACGAGCGCCGTCTGGGACACGTCGAGCGCTTCGCCCACCAAGGACTCGACGCGCTCGATCGGCACCCGCTCGCGGGTCACGGGATACAGCCGGCCGATGGTCTCCTCGGCCAGCGGAACGTCGATTGCTCGCCCGATCAACGTGGCCATCGCCTTCAAGCGCGTGAGCGCGCCCTCGAGCTCGCGGACGCTCGCCGCCCGCACGCGATCCGCCAGATAGTCGAGGACCGTGTCGGAGAGCACGAGCCCTTGCTGCGACGCCTTGAGCGCCAGAATCCGCCGACGGGTGTCGCGATCGGGCCGCGTCATCTCGACGGTCAGCCCGCCTTCGAAACGACTACGCAGCCCGATCTCGAGGTTGGCGATTTCGCGCGGGGGCTTGTCCGAGGAGAGCACGATCTGCTTGCCGGCGGCACAGAGCAAATTGAAGGTGTGCAGGAACTCCTCCTGGGTCCGCTCTTTCCCCGCGATGAACTGGACATCGTCGACCACCAGCGTGTCGATCTTGCGGAAGCGCTGATGAAACGTCTCCATCTGCTGCCGCCGCACCGAGCTCACCATCTCGTTGATGAACAGCTCGGCGCTGATCGAAAGCACCCGGTAGCTCCGGAAGCGCTGCCGAACCGCGTTGGCAATCGCATGGACCAAGTGGGTCTTCCCGAGACCGACACCTCCATGGATGAAGAGCGGGTTGTAGACGCCCCCCGGGTGCTCGGCGACCGCGCGAGCTCCCGCATGCGCGAGCTCGTTACAATGACCGACGACGAATGTGTCGAAACTGAACGCCTGGTGCCCCGGAACGGCGCTCTTTCGGATGACGGAAACGGGTGCCGCCGAAGGGCCCCGTTCGCGCACCGGGATACCCGATCCCACCGAAAGCGAGACGGCGACGGGGTGCCCCGCGACGTTCGTCACCGTGGTGCGAATTCTGTCGAGGAAGTGTTGCTGTACCCAATTCCGGTGAAAGATGCTCGGCGCCTCGACGGTGAGCCCGTCGCTGGTCGCGGGCGACGATCGCAGACACGCGATCCACGCCGTGAACTCTTGCAGTGGCAACGACGAGCGCAACTCGGCCAGCGTCTCTTCCCACAGCGATTCCATTACCCCGGTGCCTCCCTCGCCTACACACCCTCGCGCTCCTCCTCCTCTCTCCGCCCCGCCTCACGCGCCGCCCATTCCAACGTCACATCCGACAACTATCCACAGCTGGGGATACTTCCCGTCGTCACGCGCCCTCAAGCAGTTGCGCGCTTCACTCAGACCCTTGTGCACAAGCCCGGTCGCCGAGGGCGTCGCGCCTCCGCTCGACGAAGGCTTCTGCGACGATCAGTATTATGTTTCATCGATACTAATTTGTTATGAAATAGTCTGCGGAGGTTCGAAACTCGAGCGTGATACTCTCGTCCACACTCAAAGGCAAGGAGAAAAAATCGCCGCGCGGAAATTTTGCTCCCCCCTTGAGAAATCCATCGGCGCAGCCTTTGCTTGACTTTGAATCGGCACTTCACGTATCCCGGGGCGCACTTTTCGATCGAGGGTCACGTCACGCAACGCTATGACAGGAGGTGGCTGATGAGAGTCGGACTGCGCTTCACGGTGGCGTGCGGGCTGCTGGTCGCATTCGCAGCCGGTTGCACGTGCATGCAGAAGCCATGGGGTTACGGAACCCTCGGTGGCAGCGTTGCCGGTGCAGTCGGCGGAGGCATCGCTGCGGGTGCCGCCAGCAACAACACCGGCGCCTTCGACATCGGGAACGACAATGAAGACAAAGCACTCGCCATCGCGACCGGCGCGGTCAGCGGCGCACTGATCGGCGCACTGCTCGGCCACTGCTTCTGGGACCAGTCTGTCGCACTTGCGCCACCTCCGCCGCCTCCTGCGCCCGCGCCGACACCGGTCGTCCAGAAGAAGATCGTGCTGCGAGGCGTAAACTTCGACTTCGACAAGTCGAACATCCGAGCCGACGCTGCTCCGATCTTGAAAGAGGCTGCGGGCATCCTCAAGGAAAACGCCAACCTCAAGGTATCCGTCGAAGGACACACGGACGCGAAGGGCAGCGACGATTACAACCTGAAGCTTTCGATGCGACGAGCCGCCGCGGTGAAGGCGTTCCTCGTGAAGGAGGGCGTCGCCGAGGGTCGGCTCAGCACCCGCGGCCTCGGCGAATCGCAGCCGGTCGCGAGCAACGACACCGAGGACGGGCGGGCACAGAATCGCCGCGTTGAGCTGAAGGTCCAGGAATAAGGGACTTCGTCCCGAGAGTACGAGGGCGGGATCCCCTGGGATCCCGCCCTTTTTTGGTCCGACGCCCGGGTTAACCGGATTGCAATTGACCTGAGGTGGAAACGCCCTATACCCGTTTCACGCGATCGCGAGATCTGCCACAATTTCGTCTGCTCAATCGACGATGTACAGGGCCGGCGGCCTACCCATGCAAGGGCGCAGAGTCGTGCACTTCTGCGAAGCCTTTCTCGTTTCCAAACGAATAGATCCACCGGCACATGTCTTGCTCAACTACGCTTCGTGCCGACGGAATTCCTTCGTGTCCCCTCCGCCCATGCAGTCGACTTCGAGCCGGCTCTCATCGGAAGCACACAGACGGTGGCGACGTTTTCGAGCGACGGCCAGGCCGCCCCTTTCCGACGGCGGCCTCTGCTGACGCGCGCCCTCTCCGTCCTGACGCTCGCGGTCACCGTCGGGCTCGCCGCGACCGCATGCGAGGCCGTCGCGGACGTCTTTCCGTTCGACAGCCAGCGGGCTTACCCGGTCGGCGCAAACCCTAAAGGCTTGTCTCTAGGGGACTGTGACGGCGACGGCATCCTGGATCTCGTCACGGCCGCACAGAACTCGAACGAGGTGGTGATTCTCCGCAACCTCGGCGACGGCACGTTCGAATTCGGTGGCGGCAAGACCAACGTCTCCCAGCCGACGGGCGCCACCTGTGGCGACTTCAACGGCGACGGCATTATCGACCTCGCGGCGGTGAGCCGTCTCGGAGACATCACGCTCTATTACGGCGACGGGTCGGGGGCCTTCACGGCCGGGGGCACGCGACCCGCCGGGGTCGCGCCGACGTCGCTGATCTCGGCCGATCTCAACGGCGACGGATTGCTCGACCTGGTCGCAGTCGACTCGACCTCCCAGGACATCACGATCCTCCTTGGGACGGGGACGAGCACGCTACCGCCCTTCGTACGAGTACGCACGCCGATCCTGAGCCCACGCGCCGCCGCCGTGGCCGACTTCGACGGCGACGGCTATGCCGACATCGCCGTCGCCGGTGCGACGGCTCCCTACGTCGTCATCCTCTACGGCAACGGCGTGGGATTCTCGACGCGTACCAACACGATTCCCGACCCCTTCACACAGAAGCGCCGGCCGACCCGCGGCAGGGGCATCGCGGCCGCCGACCTCAACGGCGACGACTACCCGGACCTCGCGCTCCTTTCGGACGATGGCATCATCACGATCTTTCTTGGCAGCGCCACGGGTCAGTTCTCGTTCTTCGACGCCTTCAGCGTATCCACGGATGCCCAGGCGATCGCCTTGAGCGATCTCGACGGCGACGGCTTGGTGGACCTCGCGTTGCTCGCCTCCGATACCAACAGCGCCCGGATCTTCCTCGCCGTCTCCCCGGGCAAGTTCGATCTTCCCGCGATCGTCAGCGTCTCCTCGGTCAGCAACGGATTCGGGCCGGTCGTAAGCCGCACCGTGCTCGCCGATCCGACCGACCCTTTGACGAGCGTCACTCAACTGATGGCGGCCGACAGCACGAGCAAGGCCATCACCCTCGTCGAGCAGAGCGACCCCACCACACTCGAGACGACCCCCCTGGTGTCCATCCCCGAGGCGCCCGTCGCCTTGGCCCTCGGCGACGTCACGGGAGACGGCATCGCCGACGCGGCGGTCGTGACCAAGGCGCCCCGCGGCCGATCTCTCCAGCTGCGTATGCTTCTCGGAACCGCCTCGGGTGAGTACACCGCGCTCCCGGACCAAGACCAAGGTACCTGCGGCAACGGCATCCTCGAGACGGGCGAGCAGTGCGACGACGGCAACACCAAGAACAGGGACGGCTGCAGCAAGGTCTGCACGATCGAGCTCGGAAAGTTGGTGCCGTCGCTCACGGTCGTCGACCTCGATGCCGACGGCAAGAGCGACATCGTGCTGACCAACGACCGCGGCCAGGTGCTCGCGCTCATGTCCGACGGCCAAGGCCGCTTCCGCGAGATCCGTTTCCTCGGGGTCGCACGCCGGAAGACGCCTGCGGCCGTCGACGACTTCACGGGCGACGGGGTGCCGGACGTCGCGTTCGTCTCCAAGAACACCCGCTCCGGTGCCATCACGTTGCTCAGCAACTCGGGCGACGGCAGCTTCACCACCACGGCCCTCCCGGTTTCGTTGCCCGTCGTCGGGCCATTGCTCGCCGGGGATTTCGATCGCAACGGTCTTCCGGATCTCGCGGTCGGTTACCGGGGCGGTTGGGGCGTCCTGTACAATGACGGCGCCGGTCCCACCCGCGTGGCGACCGTGCCCCTCCCGAAGGCGTACAAGCGCATGGACCACATGGTGGCCGCCGACTTCGACGAGGACGGCTGGCTCGACCTCCTGGCGACCTTCGGATCGAAGAAGGTCCCCTCCCTGATGTTCCGCGGGAGCGCGACCGGAGCCTTCACGGGCGGCGAAGCCGTGGGCTCCTCCGAAACCCTGACCGATCCGTTTGCCGTCGACCTCGATCAGGACGATCACCAGGACATCGTCAGCTGTAGCTCGACCGGCGGGTTGTCCTGCCGAGTGTTCTACGGCAACGGCGCCGGACAGTTCGGCGCCGCGGCGCTGCCCTCGTCGACGGCGATCGGCCGCGAGCCGCGTGCCGCCGGAACGGCGGATTTCGACCACGACGGGTTCCCGGACGTGGTGGGCATCAGCCGAGACGACGATCAAGCGGTGGTGCTGTTCGGCGGCACATCGTCCGCCACGAGCCGGCTCGTCCTTCCCACGGGATCGCGGCCGTCCGACGTCGAGATCCTCGACCTCAACAACGATGGATTCCTCGACTTCGTCGTCGCCAACGAAGCATCGCGCGACCTGAGCGTCTTCGTGAATCAGACGAACCGCCAATTCTTGGCGTTGGCGCCCGTGCGGCTGCCGTCGCTGCCGAACAGCGGCCTCGGCCTCATCGCGCTTGCCTCGGGCGACATCAACGGAGACGGATCGACCGACCTCGCCGCCGTCCAGGCCGGCGGACAGGCCGGCGGTACCGTGACGCCGCTCATCAACATTTCGGGCGTCGGGCTCGCCGTGCTCGGCAGCTTCCCCGTCGGCAACCTCGCCTGGGGCATCGCGCTCGGCCATCTCAACGACGACAACGTGCTGGACATCGTCACTGCCAACCGTTCCGACAACACCTTCAGCGTGCTCCTGTCGCAACCGGGTGGCGGCTACGTCCGCACCGATCACAACAGCGGCGGCGTGCGGGCGACCGACGTCGCGGTCGCCGATCTGAACGGTGACGGCTTCGACGACGTCATCGTCACGAACGAGATGATCGATGCGCAAACGGACAACTATGGCAACGTCGTCACGTTCTTGAACGACGGCGCTGGCGGCTTCTCCAATGCGACTTTGAAGCACGTCCGCGGCCGCGAGATCCCGCGCTCCGTCTGCAGCGGCGATTTCGACGGCGACGGGCTCAAGGATGTGGCCGTCGCGAGTCTCGGCAGCAACGACGTCATGGTGCTCTTCGGTGCCGGCAACGGCACCTGGCGCCACGACGAACGGCTCTTTCCCGTCGGCGACGGCGCGCTTTCGGTGTCCTGCCGAGACGGCGACGGGGACAACAAGACCGACATCGCCTTCGGACGCCGCTCCGGCTCCGAGGTCGGCGTCATCCTCACCAACAATCCGTAGCCCATCAGAGTAGCGAGCCAGAATCGTGGAGGACCTGGAAATGACGAAACGCCGTCGACTATGGATCGCCCTCGCTGCGGCGTCGGTCATCGCTGCGCTCGCTGAGCCACCCCCCTCGTTCGCGCTGCACGCCCAGTCGCCACCGGTCACGCAAGTCACGGTGCAGACCAGCGGCACCGTCGGCCAAAGCGCGGTGTGGGGCAACAACTGGACGTTCCTCGCGAGCGGCGACAACATGGGCAACGGCAACGCAACGAACGAGCTCTTCTACTACCTCCACATCGACCGGGTCCTCGGCGGGGGGCTCGGGTTGTCGCAGATCACCTGCGGCGGCTTCCAACCCGCCAATCCGTCGATTTCCACACCCTCGGCCGGAAACGTGATCGCGTTCGATGCCGACGGACGACTCTGCAGCGACGCGCGACACAACTGCATACCGCCGTTCGACGCGAGCTCTGCCAATCGTCAGGTGTTCGTCTACTACACCACGACACAGCAGATCCGGCAGGTCACTCGCTGCAACGGTGACTGCGTCAATCCCGACCTCAGCGAGAACGGCCGCATGGTCGTCTTCGAGTCGAATGCGGACGTCTTGGGAATCAACGGCGGCTTGCCACTCGCGACCACGAACGTCTACCAGGGGAGCGTGAAGTCCCTCGGACCGAACTGTCCGTTCCTGCCCTGCGCGTCGGGCCTCGCCAACCCGGGCCTCCGCAATCTCACGCCGGTCGGCGGTGGCCGCAACGCCTCCCAGAACGCCGGCGGCAAGTACGTCGCGTACGAGTCGGACGGCGATCCGCTCGGTACGGGAACCGTCGGCGTGCCGCACGTCTACATCCTCGACGTCGCGCACCAGGTGCTGCAGCAGATTCCGCCCGGGAATCCCGCTCCGGCTCGCAACCCGACGCTCGATCAGGGCGGCAAGCGGATTGCCTACGAGATCGACACGATCCGCGGCGCACCGAGCCCGGGGGTCGTCACCGAGATCTGGGTGTCGAAGCTCCGCAAGAATCGCGCGCCCCTCACGATGTCGATCACGCCGAACGCTCCCGCGAGCAGCTTCAGGCCCTCGTTCGCACCTGCCGGCAAGCGCGTCGCATTCGTCTCGTCTGCGGACCTGCTCAACTTCCAGTCGACGGGCAATCAGCTTTACGTCTACACACTCATCGGGAAGAGCTATTCTCGCAAGAACCTGCTGCAAGTCAGCGCCAGCCCCGCTGGCATCGACCTTCCGACGCAATCATCGTACGTCTTCACCGGCTTTTCGTCCGCCGGCGACTTCATCGGCAATGGCAACACGACGCCGCAATTCTTCGTCGCGAATCTCTACCGGCGGGCACCGGGGCAACCACCGTCGCCCTACCCCGGCACGCCGACGCCGAGACCGACGAACACCCCGCATCCAACCGCGACCCCCGTCGTCGGAATTCCGGCGGCGATCGGGCTCGCCGTCGTGACCGATCAGGCGATCAACAACGGCGACAACACGCTCACCACGGTGATCGCCGCGACCGTCAGCGATTTCTTCGGCAATCCCGTGCCAGACGGGACACAGGTCAACTTCAGCGTCGCCCCGCCCCCGGATGGCATCGTCATCGGGAACAGCACGACGAACCAGGATCCAGACTGCGATCTGGCGACATTCGCGCAAAAGACCGGGGTGGCCATCCAGAATCGTCCCGGCGTCGCCCACGTGTGTGTCACGTATCCGGGCGCGTTCGGCGGAACCTCCCATCTCATCTTCGCCGAGTCCGGTCCGACCCGCTGCGTCGGCGGCAGCTCGCCGGATCGAGCATGCTCGTCCGACTTCGATTGTGATCCGATTCACGTCTGCTCGGTGCACACGACCTTCGTGTGCGATCCCTTCAACGGCAACACCGACTGTCCGAGCGGCGAGACCTGCACCAAGCAAGACGGTACGTGCGAGCACAGCGGCGAGGGACAGGCCGATCTCGTGCTACCCGTTCCGGTGAACGAGTGTCAGACCAACGGCCAGCCGTGCAGTGACGGCAATCCGTGCACTCTGAACGACGTCTGCGCGGGTGGAACGACCGATCGTGCCTGCGTCGGTGGTACGCGCGCCGGTCTCGCCTGTGCGACGGTCGCGGACTGTCCTCCGGACGCGGTCACTCCGAACCCGACGTGCATTCTTTCGAACCCGCCGACGTGCCAACCGGGCGCGGCCAAGACGTGCGTGGACGACGGCAACGCCTGTACGGACGACACGTGTAACTTCCTGACCGGTCAATGCGGTACGCCGCGGACCTGCCTCGACGACGGCAATCCGTGCACGGACGATGTCTGCGACCCGGCAACCGGCCTCTGCGGCATTCCGAACGTCGCGCCCTGCTCCGACGACGACCCCTGCACGCTCAACGACGAGTGCTCGGGAGGCGTCTGCCAACCGGGCCCGACGATGGTGTGCCCCGACGACGGCAACACCTGCACGATCGACACCTGCAACCCGAAGACCGGTCAGTGCGGCATCCGCTTCGACCCCTGCGCGTGTTCAGTAGCGCCCGCGCCCGTGCCCACGGCCACGCCTTGATCGCGAGGGCTTAGTCTCGCGACACGAATCGCCGGGCGGCACCGTCCCTCCCCACGGTGCCACCGGCGATTCGCTTTTTCTGGGTTACGCAGGGCGGACTTTGGAGGCGTCCTGCCCCGGCGGAATCGGCACGCGCGCGCGCTGACGATTGCTCAGCCTCAAGAGGACCTTCATGGAGTTCTCGAACTCCTCCATGGGTCGCACGTCCAAGAGCCCGTCGGCGACCATCCGATCGAAGAGCTGCTCGCCGCGCTCGGTGCGGAGAATCGTTATCGTCCAATCCATGGCGCCGACACCGCCGCAGGAAATGTCCGCGAGCTCCGCCGAGAAATCCCCGCAGTGATGACACTCGGGTCGGGCATATTCCTGGGCGGTCTTGAGCTTCATCTCCACTAGGCTGCCGTCCTTCTTGTAGATCAGCACCTTCCCTTTGACGTTGAACTTCTTGATGTCCGTCAGGGGAATGCCGAGCTCGCGCTCGATCTTGTCGACCATCAACCCCTCGTACGTGAACACTTCGGTGCAGAGCAGGCCGATCGTGAACGCGACTCGTGAGCCGTAGCCTTTCAGGAACTTGCTCTGTCGCTCGATGTGCTTGTCCTTCTTGCGGCCGTTGACGAGATACGCGGGGTCGACCAGTCTGCATCTTCCGGACCGGCGTGATCTGGCAGGGAACGCCGACGAAGGCGACCTTCTCGGCGCCGAGGCGCTCGGCGTCGGCGAGCGCGAGGTTGTTCGGGCAGTAGGTGTACCAGGAACCCGCGCTCGTCATCAGCTCCTCGACGCTGGTGACGAGCTTGGGCATCGGTTGCGCGGGCCGTTCCGGATCCGGCACGGAGACCGCCGCACCGTCGATCACGCCGCGCTCGAACGCCCAGCGCAGCATGGCGGTCACTACCCCCCCGTCCTGCGCTCGCTCCATGATCTCCGGCGCACGCGCACGCGCCGCGACGATACGACGGTAGACCCCGAAGGCCCCCTTGTAGGGCTGATCTGGCCCGTACAGCACGTCGGCAAGCTCGAACTCGCGCGGGCTCAATCGCGGACAGACCTGAGCGCACACATCGCAACCGATGCCTTCGCTGATGCCACAGTAGTCGAAGGCCGCCGTCGCCTTGGCGACTTGTTTTGGCTTGCCGTCGACGTAGTCGATCACGTTGTGGGGACAGACGAGCACACAGGAGCCACATTCACAGCAGCTCCCGTACGCGACGACCTCGTTCATCATCGTCTTGAAGCTCGGGTTTGCAGGCATCGAGGAACAATAGGTTGGGGCGTCGCGGACTGTCAATTTTCGCGCGCCCAATGATCAGCCGAGCGCCAACAACCGCGCAACGACGTCCACCGTCACGGCATCGACTCCCCGTCGCTTCCACACCGCGATCACGCCTTGCGCATCCGCCTCGTCGACCGCGGCAATCGCATCGAGCACGACGTGCGTCCGGATCCTCCGACGGAGGAGTGCGTCGACTGTTTGCGCGAGACCGTACTCGACGCCGGCACCGAACACGACGGCGTCCCGAACCCCGGCGACGATGCAGTCGAACGACGGCCGAGAGCGCTCCCCATCGGGTGACGTTTCACATCCGCTTTCGACGCAGCCCGCTTGCAAGGGAGCCCGTGGCTCGCATCCGTCGGGATGGGCCACCGCAGCGGGGCCACGACAGTGCGGAGGGGTGGGCTCGGCGGCCGGCGCGCCGTCGCCTTCGTGCCGGCACACGATGCTGCCCTGCCGAACCTCCGATGTCGCCGCGATCCCGAATAGCCGCACGACGCTTCGGACTCCGTCGTTGCTCATGAGTGGCCACGCGCCACCAGGCCAAAAATCCCGTTGCACGCAGACGTCGAGAAACAACGTCGCTGCCGGGTACATCAACGCCCCGGCTCCGCGCGCCGCTGATCGCGCGTTTCGAGCTGGACCGACGGGTCGCGGTACCGCTCCCCTCGAGACGTCCACGGCCTCCCGAATGCGGCCGAACGAACCGAGCGTGAGCACCAGGCCCCCCGGGGGGCCGACGAGCTCCGATCGGCACCATGCAGATGTCCGGAAGCGCCGGGACCGTGCATCGACGGCCAAGCTAGCCCGGATTTCTCACCAGGTCCCTGCTGCGAGCGCCAAGCGCACGCCATCTCGGGCCGTACTCGCGCCTCGCTCCTCGACGCGCGCAGCGTCAAGGGGTCGCCTGCGTCGCTCGCCGCTCCGTTCGGCCCGATCTGACGCACGCTTGACGCTCTCGCGACGTGGACCTGGTGAGAAATGCTGGCTAGCCGAGCACCGGCACCGCTCGCGCGTAAAGCCTCATTCCCCGTCGTATCGGATCAGGGAGAAGACTTCCGGAGCATCGAGTCGCTTGCGGCCATCCAGAAACGCCAGCTCGATGATGAAGGCACACGCTGCCACTTCACCGTCGAGGCGACGTACGAGCTGAATCGCCGCCGAGGCCGTGCCTCCGGTCGCCAGCAGATCGTCCACGACCAAGACGCGGCTCTTGTTGCCGAACGCGTCCCGATGGATCTCGAGCGTGTCCGAACCGTACTCGAGCTCGTATCGAGCCGCGTACGTTTGATGCGGGCAGCTTGCCCGGCTTGCGAACCAGTGCCAGACCCAACCCCAAACGATAGGCGACCGCAGCTCCGATGATGAAGCCGCGGGACTCGATCCCGAGCACCATGTCGATCGCTCCGCGATATCGATCGGCGATGCGATCGACCACCTCCTGGAGCGCCCCGCCCGAAGCCAGTAGCGGCGTGATGTCCTTGAAGACGATGCCAGGTTTGGGGAAGTCGCAGATGTCACGAACGTACGTCTTGAGCTCTGCATCGGTCATGTTGGTCTGTCCTTGGCGCGCTGAACGGTCTGGCTGGGAAGGAAGTAGATCGGGTTTCGGGCGACGTTGTCCTTTCGGATCTCGAAGTGCAAGTTCGGACCCGACGTACGACCGCTGCGGCCCACTTTGGCGACGGGCTGACCTTGACGGACTTTCGAGCCGGCGTCGACGAGGTTCTCCTCGTTGTGAGCGTATACCGTCGCATAGCCCCCGGCGATGCTGGACGATGACGACGTTGCCGTAGCCGCGCAGCGTGTCGCTGTAGATCACGTCACCGTCCCGAGCGGCACGCACGACCGTCCCTGGAGGGGCGCCGATGTCGATGCCGTCGTGGAAGCTCCGCCCGCGCGGCCCGAACGAGGACGTCAGCGTCCCGCTCATTAGCGGCCAGATGAATACACCCGCACCCTGCGGGAGATCGCTCGGTTGAGGTGGCGCGCTCACGGCGTGCTCCGGCGTGATGACGTCGACCGGAAGCGGGCGCTTTCCACCTGGCACGAAGATACGTTGACCCACCTCGAGACGGCTCGCATCTTGGATACCGTTCGCGCGAGCGAGCTCGGTGTGCGAAACACCGTACGCCTTGCCGATCCGATACAGGTTCTCGCCCGCGCCGAACGAGGTGGTAGACACCCTCCCCTCGCATTGCTGGACCGGGTCGGCCGTGTCCGAAGCCACACCCGGCGAGCGCCAAGAAGACGAGACCGACGAGACCCGTCCGCAACCACTCCCCCCATTCCACCACTCGAGCCTCCCGGGCTCCCCGAGCCCTCGCAGCTCTCGACTACCGCCGCCACCCGTATCGACCCACCAACTTCACGAATCGGCAATCGCCGAAATACTCCTCGTGCAAGCCCCCCTCTTCCTTACGAATTCGCACGAGAGTTTGCAATTCTTCCTCGCCGATCGGGAAAACCAACGACCCACCAACTCGGAGCTGGTTCACCAGGGGCCGTGGAACCTGCGGCGTGCCTGCCGTGACCACGATGGCATCGAACGGGCCCTCGTCCGCCCACCCCAACGTCCCGTCCCCGACTCGCGTGACGACGTTGGCATAGCCACAGGCTTCGAGCGTAGCGCGCGCGGCCGAAGCCAATACGGCCAGGCGCTCGATCGTGTAAACCGTCGCCGCCAGCTCCGCGAGCACCGCCGTCTGGTAACCACATCCCGTCCCGATCTCGAGAACCCGTTCGTCACCCTGTAGCTCCAGCATCTGCGTCATCAAGCCGACCATGTACGGCTGAGAGATGGTTTGGCCCTCACCGATCGGCAGCGCCTTGTCGTCGTACGCTCGCACCTGCAGCGCCTCGGCAACGAAGCGGTGGCGCTCGATCTTGGAAAGCGCCGCGAGCACGTGCACGCTGGAGATCCCGCGGTTCACCAGCTGCTCGTCGACCATGCGCGCGCGCGCGCGGGCAAAATTCATGGCCACTCCAACGGCAGCTGCTCCAAGACGGGAAACGACGGATAGTGCGTGAGGTCCAAGTGAATCGGCGTGATCGACACTGCCCCCTCGAGCAGCGCGGCATAGTCGGTGCCTGGTTCAAGGACGAATCCGAGCTCGTCACCGCCGATCCAGTAGTATTTCTTGCCGCGCGGATCGGTCTTCTCGATCAGCGCTTCACTGAAGCGTCGCTTGCCTTGTCGCGTGATCCGAAAACCCGTCATGGATTCGCGCGGACGGTCCGGTACGTTCACGTTGAGCAGCGTATCGGGCGGAAGCCCGCGCTCGATCACCTGCGCGACGAGGCGTGCCGAGAACTCCGCCGCCGCCACGAAGTCGAAACTCGATCGGCCCGCGAGCGAGACCGCCAACGACGGGATACCGAGCAGGGTCCCCTCCATCGCAGCCGACACGGTTCCGGAGTACGTAATGTCGTCGCCGATATTCGCGCCCTTGTTGATTCCGGAGACGACGAGGCCGGGGCGCATCGGAAGGATCCCCGAAACGGCGAGATTCACGCAATCCGTCGGAGTCCCGTCGATCGCGATCTGACGCGGGGCGATCTCTTCGACACGCAACGGCCGATGCAAAGTCAGGGAGTGACCTGCGGCGCTCTGCTCGCGGTCAGGGGCGACGACGTACACCTCCCCGAGCGGTTCCAGCGCACGCGCCAGCGCTTGGATGCCCTCGGACCGGATCCCGTCGTCGTTGCAAACCAGAATGATCATGCCGTCAACGCCGGGAGACGCGCCTCGGCCGCCCGCGAGAGCGGCCGAGGCGACGCGCATTCCGGAAGCCACGTCGTACCCGCCAAGGCCCGTCCGTAGCGAATCATCGAGTCGGGGCGGCCGGATTTGAACCGGCGACCACACGCACCCCAAGCGTGTGCGCTACCAGGCTGCGCCACGCCCCGAGTGTCCGCCGTCACGGCGAACCCGGGACGCGTACCATGCGGTCTATGTGCGCGCAACAAATGCGTCGTCACGATTCTGACCCGGCCTCCGAAGCACGCGCACGCACTCGGGGCAAGTGCCAGAACACGCGCGCGCGTCAATTTTGCCCGCACCCCGGTGGTGTCAGGTGTCAACTTTGTATCGTTGCAGGATGCTGTGTGATGCGAACGGCGCCCTGAATCCTTGCATCGGCGCGGACTCTCATGTGGATGCGCTACTGGCCTGTCGTTTGCTGTCTCCCTCTGCGTCGAACGCTGGAACGACACAGGACGAAGGAGACGCGACATGATGGAGAGCCAGGCTGGCGAGCGAGCGTCGCTCGACATGATGACGGAATCCGAACCGCGTCGCCTTCCCGTACGCGACAGCCTGAGCGACCTGCTCGGGCCCGATGTGATCTTGCCCCAGCAGTTCTTCGACGGCCCTCGCGGCGACAGCGACTTCTCGCCGGAGAAAGCGCTCATGCTGGCGATCCTGGAGGACGCAATTCGTTGCTTCCAAGAATATTTTCGCACGACGCGGGCGCGGCCGCGCATGCTTTCGCGTCAGGCCGAGCGTTGGATCCGCACGCGCGACTGGAATTGGCCCTTCTCGTTCAACAACGTCTGCGAGGCGCTGGGCATCGATTCCGACTGCATGCGGGATGCGTTGCTACGCATGAAGTACGAGCACCTGATGACCCAGGAGCGACCGCGCACCTATGCACGACCCGCGCGCATCGTCCGACTGAACGCACGCGCCAAAGGCGGAAAACGCTGACCCGCAGCGACGAACGCGTCAGCTCGGATTGATGGTCTTCTTCAAAACCTGACTGGCTTTGAAGGTGAGTACCTTCCGGCCGGTGATGATGATCTCTTCACCCGTCTGCGGATTGCGACCCTTGCGTGGGCGTTTCTGATTGACGACGAAATTTCCGAAGCCGGAAATCTTTACCTTGTCGCCGTGCTCGAGACGGCTTTTGATGACTTCGAAGATCGACTCGACGACTTCCGAGGCTTCCTTCTTCGAGAAACCGACCTTCTCGTAGATTCGCTCGACGATGTCGGCTTTGGTCATCGTCGCGCCCTTCGTCGTCACGGGCATGCCGTCGTTCACCGGCGCACCTCCAAGGGTAATTGCCCAACCAGTCGTGCAACCAGCTGATCGTGCATGGCATTGACCTCGTCGTCCGTAAGCGTCCGATCCGGCGACCGATACTCGATCGTATACGCGAGACTCTTCTTTCCCGCAGGGATCGGAGATCCCGTGTATTGATCGAACACTCTCACGTCCTCGACCAACGGCTCCGCTGCCTCCTTCACTACTTCAACGACTCGCTGCGCCGGGAACTGGTCATCTACAAGGATCGCGACGTCCCGTGACACGGCGGGAAACCGCGGAAGTGGGCGAAAAATAACGCGGCCGGGACAGTACTGAACGACCCTCGTCAAGTCAAGTTCGGCCACCCACGGCTCCCCGTCGAGGTGACGCGCCGCGATCAGATTGGGATGAAGGGCGCCGGCATGGCCACACGCGACCCCATCGATCTCGATCCGCGCCGACTTTCCGGGATGCAGATGAGGTGCCTCCGGCCCGACGGGCTGCCAACGGACCGAAGCTAGGTGCAACTCGGCGAACACCGCCCCGAGCGCCCCCTTGAGGTCGAAGAAGTCGCACGGCCGCATGGTCGCGCCGAGCCAGGCAGGAGCCCACGAGCCGGCGAGCAGCAGCGCCAGCATCTGGACCTCACGGTAGCGCTCCGCTTCGCGGGCAAAAACACGCCCGAATGTGAAGCCCGCGACGTGTCCAGCGCCCTGGCGCTGGTTCCCGCCGAACGCACGCAGGAGCCCCGGAATCAAGCTTCGACGCAATTCCGCCGTATCCTGAGCGGTCGGGTTCGTCAGCGCGACGGCACCACCCGACAGCTGCGGCAGGCCGGGAAAGTCGCGATTGTCGTCTGCCGATACCATCGCGAGCGTGATCATCTCGTCGAATCCGACACCCGCCAGGCGGGCGCGCAAGCGCTGCTCAAGCTCGTAGGTCGGACCGAATCCTGGCCCTCCCGCCGCGATGGCCGGGAGTGTGGCACGGACCGCATCGTATCCCGTGAGCCGAGCGATCTCCTCGACGAGATCTACCTCGTTCTGCAAATCGAATCGGTGCGAGGGCGGAACGACGCGCCGGACTTGCGGCCCCTGCCCCGTCACGGTCGCGCCAAGCGCCCGCAGCGGTCGCTCCATCTCCGTGATCTTCAACGACGTCCCAAGGAGCGCGTTCACCCGCGCAGGGCGGAGTCGAATCGCGGCTCGGGCGCGTCGCCCCGCACTCGCGTCGCCGAGGACGCCCTTTGCCACCGCCCCACCCGCGTGACCGACGACGAGCTCCGTGACTCGATCGAGCGCCGCCCGCGTGCCTCCGGGATCGACGCCTCGCTCGAACCGATATGACGATTCCGTCGTCACGCCGAGGCGACGCGCCGTCCGCCGCACGGTCTCGGGCGTGAAGAACGCGCTCTCGAGCAGCACGTCGACCGTATCGGAGCGAATTTCGGAATCCTTGCCGCCGATGACGCCAGCGATCGCGACGGGAGCGTCCGCGTCCGCGATAACGAGATCGTCGGGCAGAAGCTCGCGAACTTCACCATCGAGCGTCTCGTAGTGCTGGCGGCTGCCGGCGCGACGCGCGGTGACACATGCACCCCGCAACCGGCGAAGATCGAAGGCGTGCAGCGGCTGGCCGCGCTCCAGCATGACGTAGTTGGTCGCATCCACCACGTTGCTGATGGGACGCAACCCGACCATCTCGAGCCGGGTCTGCATCCAGAGCGGTGAAGACCCCACCCGCACACCCCGCACCACGCGAGCCGTGTACTGCGGGCACAAATCCGCCGCCTGGAGGTCCACGCGAGCGAGCAGTGACGCCTGCGTCTTCTCTTCGACGAGGACGGTGGACCGTGTCCGCAGCGTCGCACCGGTGAGCGCAGCCACCTCGCGTGCCACTCCGAGCACGCTGAGACAATCGCCGCGATTCGGGGTCACGGAGATTTCCAAGACGACATCCTCGGCTCCGAGATACTCGACCACCGGTGTCCCGAGGAGCGCGTCCGCCGGTAGGATCAAGATGCCGGCCGCCTCGACGCCGGAGAGCCCGAGCCCGAGCTCGCGCGCCGAGCAGAGCATGCCATGCGATGCTTGCCCACGAATGGTCGCATGCTCGATCCGCTTGCCGTCGGGAAGCACCGTCCCGGGTACTGCGAGCGCGACGCGATCGCCCACATGCATGTTGGTCGCACCGCACACGACGGCAACGGTCTCGTTGGCTCGCCGTACGCGGCAAAGACGCAAGCGATCCGCGTTCGGATGCGGCGCGACCTCCTCGACGGCCGCGACCTCGACGCTCCGCCAACTGGGCCGATGGGCCTCGACCCCTTCGACCTCGAGGCCCGCCATGATGAGCGTCTCGGCGAGCTCGTCCGGCGACAGAACGACGTCAACCAACTCGCGAAGCCAATTCAGCGTGATCTTCACGATGAGTCTCCGCTCAAAATTGCCGCAGGAACCTGAGGTCGTTCTCGTAGAAAAGCCGAATGTCGGTGATTCCGTACTTCAGCATCGCCATCCGCTCGACCCCCATGCCGAACGCAAAGCCAGATACCGCCTCGGGATCGTAACCGACCGATCGGAACACCTCCGGATGGATGAGGCCGGAGCCGAGGATCTCGAGCCACCCGCTGGCCTTGCAGACACGGCAGGGATCTCCGTTCGGCAGCTGGCGTGAGCCGCGACAAATCACGCAGCTGATGTCGACCTCGGCGCTCGGCTCGGTGAACGGGAAGAAGCTCGGCCGGAATCGGACTCGCGTCTCGTCCCCGAACATGCGCTGGACGAACAGACCGAGCACGCCCTTCAAGTCGCCGAATGTGACCCGCCGGTCGACCAAGAATCCCTCGATCTGGTGGAACATCGCCGAGTTCTTCACCGTCTCGACCTCGTGCCTGTACACCGGACCCGGCACGATGGCCGCGATCGGCGGCTCTTGGTTCTCCATCACGCGGATCTGGACCGGCGAGGTATGGGTCCGCAAGACGTGCGACCCGTCGACGAAGAACGTATCGTGCATGTCGCGGGCGGGATGGTCCGGAGGAATGTTGAGCGCCGTGAAATTGTGATGGTCGTCTTCGATGTGCGGGCCTTCGTACACGGAGAATCCAAGCCCCACGAGAATGGCGATGGCTTCGCCCAGCACGACGGTGAGCGGGTGGGCATGACCTTGTGGCGCAAGCCGACCCGGCAAACTCACGTCGATGCGCTCATTCGCCAACGCTAGCGCTCGCCGCTCCGTGTTCCATCGGTCGCGGAGCGCCGCGATGTGCTCATCGACGCGGCGCTTGAGCTGATTGGCAAGCTCGCCGACCGCGGGACGCTCGTCCGCCGGGAGAGCGCCGACTCCGCGCATCACCTCCGTCAGGCGGCCTTTGCGCCCCAGATAGGCGATGCGGATACGCTCGAGCTCGTCGTCGGTCTGACACGCGTCGAGCGCTGCCTGAATTTCGGCGCCGAGCGCGTCGAGCATGGCTTTCATCGGCAGTGCGGTCGAACGAACTCGGCCGAGGTCGTCGGAATCACGCGCCCTTCATTGCGTTGGCACGTGAACGACGACGAGTCAGGCAACCGCCAACTTGGCCAAGTCACCGAAGGCGGCCGGATCGCGGACCGCGAGATCAGCCAGAACCTTTCGATCCAGATCCACGCCGGCTTTCTTGAGTCCCGCCATGAGTCGGCTGTACGTCACGCCGTGCGTTCGAGCGGCCGCATTGATGCGGATGATCCACAAGCCTCGGAACTCGCGCTTCCGCACTTTGCGGTCCCGATACGCGTACGTGAGCCCCTTTTCGACCGTGGAGCGTGCTTGACGGTAGCCCTTCCGCCGGCCACCGACGTTGCCTTTTGCGAGCTTCAGCAGCTTCTTGTGACGCTGCCGACCCTTCGTGCCTCGTTTCACCCGTGGCATGAACGTCTATCCCTTCGCCCGCAACTACAGATACGGGATCAGCTTACGAATGTTCTCGTGATCGGCCATCGCGACCAGCGTATCGCTGCGCAATTGTCGCTTCCGCTTTCGTCCCTTGTGGGAAAGGATGTGGCGCCGGAAGGCCTTGGCGCGCTTGATGCGCCCGCTTCCGGTGGTCTTGAAACGCTTTGCCGCGCCGCGGCAGGTCTTGATCTTCGGCATCGTACCCCTCGCCCCGGATCCGTCGCTCAGCGCGGTTGGAGCATCATCGACATGTTGCGGCCTTCGAGCCGCGGGTTAAGCTCCATATTGCTCAGATCTTTCACTTTTTCAAATACGCCGAGGAGCTTGTCGCGACCGATCTCGGGATGCGTGATCTCCCGGCCTCGAAAGAACACGGAGACCTTCACCCGCTGTCCCCGCTCCAGAAACTTTCGGATGTGCGCCACCTTGAAGTCGATGTCGTGCCCGTCGGTCCGCGAGCCCATCTTCACTTCCTTGACCGTGACGAACACTTGCTTCTTCTTCGATTCTTGAGATTTCTTCTTCTTCTCGTACCGGAATTTGCCGTAATCCATGATGCGGCAGACCGGCGGATTCGCGGTCGGCGCAATTTCGACGAGGTCGAGCTCCTTGCTCTCGGCGAGGCGTAGCGCCTCCGGCGTCTCGAGCACCCCGAGCTGCTCGCCGTCGGCGCCGATCAGGCGAACCTCGCGGGCGTGGATTTGGTAGTTGATCCGTGTCTGAGCCTCCTTGCTACTTATGGGACACCTCCTCCGGTAACGGGACGAATCTCGTCGGTCGCTTTGTCGATCAGTTCCGAAACGGCGAGCGGTGGGAGCGTGCCGGCACCGCGACGACGCGGCGCGACCGTCCCGGTGGCGACCTCTTTGTCGCCGACCACTAGCACGAACGGAATCTTTTGAAGCTCGGCTTCCCGGATCTTGTATCCGAGCTTTTCTTTCCTCAGGTCGGCTTCCGCTCGGAAACCCGCAGCCCGTAGACGTCCGAGGACCTCCTGCGCATACGCGTCGTGCTGCTCAGTGACGGTCACGAGCCGCATCTGAACCGGGGCGAGCCATAGCGGAAAGTCGCCGGCACAATGCTCGATCAGGATCGCCATGAACCGTTCGATCGATCCGAGGAGCGCACGATGGATCATGACCGGCCGTTCCTCGGCGCCCCCGGAGTTCACGAAATGCAGATCGAAACGCTCGGGCATCGAGAAATCGAGCTGAACCGTTCCGAGCTGCCACTCGCGTCGCATCGCGTCGAGAATGCAGAAATCAATCTTCGGCCCGTAGAACGCCCCGTCCCCGGCATGCACGTCGTACGCGATCCCGCGGTCACGCAGGACTTGGGTCAACGTCGACTCCGCACGTTCCCACATGGAGTCGCTGCCGATCGACTTCTCGGGTCGGGTGCCGAGGTAGATGCGCCGCTCGGGAAATCCAAACAGGTCGTAGGTGCGGAAGAGCATCTCGATTACACGCCCGACCTCGCCCTCGATCTGATCAGGCGTGCAGAAAATGTGCGCATCGTCCTGCGAGAACGATCGCACGCGGGTGAGACCCGCGGTCACGCCCGACCGCTCATAGCGGTGCAGCCGCCCAAAGTCGGCGAGTCGGATGGGAAGATCACGATAGGACCGCGTGGCCATGCCGTACAGCAGACAGTGGCTCGGGCAATTCATCGGCTTGACCGCCATCGCCCGCTCGTCCGCCTCCGTGAAATACATGCTGTCGCGATAGTTGTCGTAGTGACCCGATCGCTTCCAGAGCTCCACGTCGAGGACCTGCGGTGTCAAAACCTCCTGATACCCGAACTGGTCATACAGCCGACGGATGTACGCGATGAGCTGATTGTAGACGATCGCGCCCTTCGGGTGGAAAAAGGGACTTCCCGGAGCTTCCGGATGGAAACTGAACAGGCTCAGCTCGCGTCCCAGTCGACGATGATCGCGCCGCTTCGCCTCCTCGATCATCGCCAGATGCGCCTTGAGCTCCTTCGGGGACGCGAACGCGGTCCCGTAAATGCGCTGGAGCATCTCGTTCTGCTCACTGCCCCGCCAATACGCACCCGCGACGCTCGTCAGCTTGAAGGCCTTCAGGCG
This sequence comes from uncultured delta proteobacterium, assembly GCA_963774015.1. GTDB lineage: Bacteria > Desulfobacterota > Binatia > UTPRO1 > UTPRO1 > UTPRO1. Next base: position 431,518 of record CAVZDH010000005.1, on the reverse strand, counting down.
ACCCGTCGACGGAACGTGTGGACCACGGCAGAGATCGGTGAAGTCGCCCTGCGTGTAGAGCGAGACGCGTTCCTCCGGAATGCTCTCGATGATCTCCACCTTGTAGTGCTCGCCGAGCGCACGGAAAAACGCGATGGCCTCGTCCTTCCCGACCTCGCGCCGCTCGACCGGCAGGTCGGCGCCCGCGATGTCCCGCATGACGCCCTCGATACGTTCCAGATCCTCCGGCGTGAACGGCCGATCGTGTTTGAAGTCGTAATAGAATCCGGTTTCGATCACCGGGCCGATGGTCACCTGCGTCTCAGGAAAGAGACGCTTCACCGCGTGCGCCATCAGATGTGCCGTGGAGTGTCGGATCACCTCGAGCCCGTCCCGCGAATCGGGAAAGACCGCTCGCAAGACCGCGTCGCGCTGGATCACCCGCGAAAGATCGACGACCCGATCGTCGACAGCCACCGCGACGGCCTCACCGAGACGACGCTCACCGAGCGAGCGCAGGGCCTCCCCAGCAGTGATTCCGAATCCAACCTCGACGACATGCCCGTCGGGTTTGGCAACGCGCACCACGGCATCGCTCATGCCGGCGACAGCCGCAGATGTCTTGGTAGGCACGGGCGGGATTGAACCGCCGGCCTCTTCCGTGTCAAGGAAGCGCTCTCCCACTGAGCTACGTGCCTGAGATTCGATAACAGATTGTTTCGGCTATCAATCGACCTCTTGAGTGTCAAGCTTGAGAAGGCAGTGCGACTGTTCTTCGTCGTCGCGACGACGTGCGCAGCCCTGCACTGGGGACCCGCTCAAGGACGATGGCGAATGCCGGACGCACGCGCCGATGATTCTCCACCACGGGAAACGTTCTCGGTTACGTACACCGTCGAGATCGACCCGGCCGAACCCGCTCGCGCCCGGGTCCGTTGGGATCTGGCCGGCATCGACGAAGTGGAGCGCATTCGGTTGCGCTTCGACCCGACTCGGTTCGATGGCTTCGTCGGCAGCGGCGTGATCGAGCACCGGCGAGGGGAAATCATCTGGTCGCCGTCGGGACCGTACGCCGAACTCCGCTACGTTGCGCACGTCGACCATCGGCGCGCGGTCGACAAGGGTTACGACAGCTATGCAGGCGACGGGTGGATCCTCGCGCGCACGACGGCATTTTTCCCGCGCTGCGCTGCCTTGTTCCGGCGCGACGTCGAGCCTCATCCCGAGGCGCGTGCGCGGCTCGTCTTGCGGCTTCCGACCGGTTGGGATTCCGTAACGGTTTTTCCTTCCGACGGCCCGAATCGTTACATCGTCGAAACCCCCCACAGCCATTTCGACCATCCTCGGGGATGGATGCTGCTCGGACACCTCAAGCGAGTCGACACGAACATCGGCGAAACGGCGCTCACCATCGCGCGCGCGCCTGGCGTGACCCACAAGGTCGACGGCGCACTGGCTCTGATCTCGAAAGCCCTGCCGGTCGTCCGGGCCCTCTTCGACCGCCCGCTCCCGCGTCTCGTAGTCGTGCTGGGGCCCGACCCGATGTGGCGGGGAGGCCTCAGTGGCGAAGAGTCTTTCTACATGCACGGCGAGCGGCCCCTGCGCTCGCGGGACCAGACGAGCCCGTATCTCCACGAGCTCTTCCACGTCGCAGCTCCATTCCGCCCAGCGGCCGACGCACATTGGGTCACCGAAGGGCTCGCCGAATACTACTCGATCGACATTCCGAGACGCCTCGGTCTTCTCTCCGCCGAGCGCTATCGTCGCGCGCTCGAGCTTTTCGCTCGCCATGGGGTGTGGGGCGAAGACTTCACTCGCAGCACGACGCCTGCGCTCCGGAACAACAGCGCCCCACTGGTGATGTATGCTCTCGACCGACGCATCCGTGAGGTCACCGGAGATCAGCGCGGGCTCGACGCCGTGGTGACGACGCTCGCTCGCGAAGGGGGACCGGTATCGACGGGACGCTTCCTCGGCACGATCCGCCGCGTGGCTGGCAAGAACTTCGCGGGATTCTTCCGTCACCACGTGTATCGCGGCGAGAAACCACCTTTGCCTTCCACCCAGCCGTGATCGACCATCCCACCGACGACCATCGAGCCGCCTGCATATCGGCCCGGCCGGCAGGCTGGTATGCTGACCCCTGATGCAAATCGTCCCGTGGCGCTCTCTGCGATTACGGCTGATCGTTCTGCTCGTACTGTCGGTCGTTAGTGTGCTCGCGGCCGCGACTGCCCTCGAGATTCGCCTGTCGACCCGCCTTGCCGAACGCAATCTGCAAGAGCGCGCACTCACGCTTGCAAAAGAGATCGACATCCTGCTCGGCTCGCTCTGGGGCCGTACCGACCTGCGCAACTTTCACCATCGCCTCGCGGAGCTGGCGCGCACCCATCGCAACGTCGCCGACATCGAGATCCTGCTTCCCGTGCGCGATCAGTGGCGCCTGCTGGGAAGCTCCGGCCGCGCCACGCCGACGGAACCGATCGCTCTGGACCGGCTGGCGATGGAGCTCGATCAGCCGATCTGGCAGCTGCTCCCTGGAAGCTCGCATCTCGGCCTCGCGGTCGCCCCGTTTCACCTCGGTCAGCGCGTGATCGGGGCGATCCGCGTGAAGGCTTCTCTCGCGGAAGTCGAGCGGCTCGCCAACGTTCAGGCCCAGCGCGCCCTCTTGCTCGCCCTACTCTCGGTCCTCGCCATCGCGGGTGTGCTCGGCGTCATTCTCACCCGCACCATCGCGCGGCCGGTCGGCCTCTTGGTCGACGCAATGAACGCGGCGCGGGGAGGCCGCCTCGACACCCGCGTGCAGCTGCGCGGCAGCGACGAGCTGCAACAGCTCGGCGACCACTTCAACAGCATGCTGGAAACGATCGCTCGGGCCGACCACGAGAAGCGCGAGCTCGTCGACCGTTTGAGCCGCTTCAACGACGAGCTCGAAAGCCGGGTTGCAACGGCGACCGCCGACATCGCCGCAAAGAACCTCGAGCTGCAACGCATCAATGAGCAGCTGTGGCACGTCCAGAAGCAATTGGGGCGCGCGGAACGCCTGGCCGCGCTGGGACAGATGACGGCTGCCATCGCTCACGAGCTCGGCACGCCGCTCAATTCGGTGCTCGGATACACCCAGTTACTGGCGAAAGAAGTGACGAGCGACGACGGCCGGGACAAGCTCGCGATCATCGAATCGCAAGTCCGCATCATGAGCCAAGCGATTCGCAACGCGCTCGACCAGACGCGCACGCCGTCGGTCGAGCGCCAGCCCGTCGCCGTTGCGCAGTTGATCGACGAGACCCTGGCGCTACTCGCACCGGCTTTGAGCGCCAAGGGGATCGGCGTCGAGCGCGACGTGGAATCCGCCCCGCCGGTGATTGCAGCCGACCCCCGTGGCCTGCAGCAAATCCTGCTGAACGTGCTCACGAACGCAGTTGATGCGCTCGATCCCGGCGGTCACATCCGCGTCCACGCCGAGCCGTACGTGTCGAACGGCGGCCCTCCTGGGGTCCGCCTTCGCATCACCGACGACGGCAAGGGCATCGCACCCCACGACCTCGAACACATCTTTCAGCCGTTCTTCACGACGAAAGAGATCGGTCGCGGCACCGGGCTCGGTCTGACCATCACGCAGGACATCGCGCGCGCGCACGGCGGCACGATTCGCGTCGATAGCAGCCTCGGACGCGGCACGACCGTCGACATCACGATCGGCGGTGGAGCGTCGGCGTGAGCGCGCGGCTGCTGGTGATCGACGACGACGCAGTGACGCGCGAGCTCTTGACCGAAGTCCTGCAAGACGAGGGCTACACGGTCGAGGCCTGCGAGAGCGGCAAGATCGCCCTCGCCCGGGCCGCCGCCGACGCCTTCGACCTCGCCATCACCGACGTCCGCATGCCCGAGATGGACGGCATCGCCGTCACCCAGGCCCTGAAGACCCGTCAGCCCGAGCTCCAGGTCATCGTCATGACCGCGTTCGGATCGGTCGAAACCGCCGTGGAGGCGATTCGCCACGGCGCGTTCGACTACGTAAGCAAACCGATGAACCTCGACGAGATCAAGTCGACCGTGCGCCGCGCGCTGACGGCGCGTCATCTGTCGGAGTCACCGCCCGACGGTGGCCCACCGATCGTCGATACGAGTCTCGTCGTCGGCCGCAGCCCGGCGATGGTCGAAGTGTATCGAACGGTCGCCCGCGTGGCGACGTCACGCAGCACGGTCCTCATCGAAGGTGAGAGCGGCACCGGTAAAGAGCTCATCGCGGCGGCACTCCACCGACACAGCGACCGCGCAAGTCGCAGGTTCGTGGCGGTCGATTGCGGTTCGCTGACCGACTCGCTCCTGGAGTCCGAGCTCTTCGGGTACGTCCGGGGCGCCTTCACCGGCGCGGTCGGAGACAAGAAGGGGCTCTTCGAGGAGGCAAACGGCGGCACGATCTTCCTCGACGAGATCGGCGACATTGGACCTTCCATGCAGGCGAAGCTCCTGCGTGTGCTCCAAGAATACGAGATCAAGCGCGTCGGCGGACAGGAGTGGATCCGCATCGACGTCCGAGTCGTCGCCGCCACCAATCGCAACCTCGAACAGCTCGTCGCCGAGGGCACCTTCCGGGAAGACCTCTTTTATCGACTCAAGGTGGTCACCATCACGCTACCGCCCTTGCGCGATCGACGGGAAGACATTCCGCTGCTCGCGGAGTACTTCGTCCATCGGCACGCGGCGCGAAGCAACAAGAGCGTGTCGCACCTCACTCCCGACGCAATGCAGCTCCTGACCGAGCACGCGTGGCCAGGAAACATCCGCGAGCTCGAGCACAGCATCGAGCGCGCGGTCGCTCTCGCCAGCGGACAGGTGCTGACCGCCGACGACCTGGCCCCGGAGCTGCGCGGCAGCGTGGACTCGACGCTGTTTCGCGGTGCTCCAACCCTCGAGGAAGTGAAGCGGCGATATCTCGCGCACGTGTTGCAGGAGACCGGAGGCAACATCTCCCGAGCGGCGACGATCCTCGGAGTCGAACGGCGCTCCCTTCAGCGCATGCTCCGCCGCTACGGGTTGCGAACGAGCTGAGGCGTTCTGCCTCGGCGGCCGCGTCATTCGGTCGCAGCGAGTCAACCACTAGATTTTGCTGAGGTTGATCTGATCTCGGTCGACCACGTGCGTCATTCACGCCGAGCTGCACCTGAAGTTGGTAACGCAACTAGCTGATATTTCACGACATCTGGCGTGGCATCGACGTTGCTTCTACCCTTCTCCGACGATGCGTGTCCTGGTGATCGACGACGATGCGGTCTTCAGCCGGTACCTCGCCGAGGTTCTCACACACCTCGGGCACGAGGCCGAATGGGTGACCGACGGCTTCGTCGGCTTCGAGCGCTGCCTTCGGAACGATTTCGAGCTGGTGATCTGCGATGTCCGAATGCCGCTGATCCTCGGAACCGAGCTGGTCGCCGAGCTCCGGCGCGATCTCCCGGACCTGCCAGTCATTCTCATTTCCGCCTTCGCCGATGATCAGCTCGCGGCGCAAGCGAACGAGCGCGGAGCCTGGCTGCTGTCCAAACCCTTCGACGCTTCCGTGTTGGGAGAAGTACTCGAGCGAGCGGCCGCTGCGCCACAACTCGCTTCGTAAAGGAGACCTCATGACGAACGAACCCGGAACGATACCACTCGAGCGCGAGCGTCGGCTCGTGCTCGCGATTCTCGAAGAAGCCGTCCGCAGCTATCAGCGCTATGCCTTCGCAACCAACCGAAGAGGTCGACGCCTGTTCGGCGAAACCTGTGAGTGGTTCGACGCGCACGACGACCCGTGGATCTTCTCGTTCGAGAACATCTGCCACGCGCTCGACCTCGACCCGGATCACATCCGGGAAGGTCTCGCGCGCTGGCGCCGTGACCAAGCACCACGCCGCCCCCTCGTCACCGTACCGGTTGCCCCGGGGTATCGCTTGCGCCGCGCGGCAGGCTGATCCTCGCACGGCAATGTCGCATTCGGGGTCGTAGCGAATTTGCCGGGTCGGACGCTTTCCGCTTACAATGCTGCATGCTTGAACCGAACCGCGCGGCACAAAAGAAGAAGAAACCACCCCAGCGCAGCATGCACACATTCATGTTGGAAGAAGCCTTGGCAACATGGCTTCTTCCAACCATCGGGGCGGTCCTCCTCGGCACCGCCATGCTACTCGATGCACTCGAAGTTCTCGCCGAGCCACCCGCCGCCCTGCTCGCCGTCTTCGGTCTCTTGATCCTGGGCGCCTTCGCGGCGATCGGACCTCTGCTGGGTGAAATATCTGCGCCGAAGCTCTCGCCGCTGGTCCTACTGGGGCTTGCAATCGTCTGGGTCGCCCTCTTCGCGACTCCCTTTGCGTTGCGCCTCTACCCCGGGCCGCCGGTGGCCGTGGCGAATCTCGAACCGCAGCACACGGGCAACACCTTTACGCTCGGCGCCGGCCGCTACGACCTCGTCGTCGATGCGCATCTCCCAATGTCCCCTGAGCGTCAAAACCGGCAGCTCTACTACGCGGTGACGTTGACGGATGGGGCAGGCGCCTCGCATCGCTACGATGGCGAGCTCGGCGACCGCTGGCAGACCCGACGTCTGGGCCGACGCGGCACCGCCCCCGTCCATCTCGAGCACTTGTCCGCCAGCCATGAGATCGCCGATCCTGCGGGCGGCTCACTGCGGCTCGATGATGTCACCCTCTCCGGCGTACCGAACGCGACCCTTTCCGGATCCTTCTACCGGCATCGGGTCCCGAGCGAGGCGTGGCTTCTGACGACTGGAATGCTGCTCGGTATCGGGACACTCGCGTTCGATCTGTGGTGGGATCCGCACCGCACGTCGACCACGACGCTCGTCACCGCAACGGCAACCGGCGCGGTCCTCGTGTTCTGTAGCTCGGCCGCTGGTCATCCCGGGTTGCGCCAGGTGTTCGGTTCCACCATCCTCGGCGGTATCGGGGGAGTGCCGACCGCAGGCGTCGTGGCCTGGTTGGCGCGGCGATCTTCGTGGATACGCGCACTCATATCCCGGCACGCAAGCTGACCGCCGTTTCGACGTCTCCCGCGCCCACCTCGCGCACTCCGCACGAGCCGGAGGCGCCCCCGCCGCCCTCGTACGGGGAAGCGGGGCAGCGACACTGGATGGCGTGGCTGGCCGTGCTCGGGACCGCCGTGCTGATCGCCCTCGTCACCCGGGCCGATCTCGATCAGCTGATCCGAACCGCGCGGAGCATCTCGCCCATGTTGCTCGCGCTGCCCGCCCTCGCGACGCTCGGCAGCTATCTGACGATGGCCTGGTCGTACCAAGGCATCGCCCTCGCTGCCGGCTACGCCCTGCCGTTCGGTGAGATGTGCTCCATCACCCTCGTCGCCAATACCGCGAATTACGTCCTGGCAGCGGGCGGCCTTTCGGGTTTCGCGCTGCGCATGTACCTGTTCGCTCGACGCGGCATCCCCGCCGGTAGCGCCGTTCTGATCTCGCTCGTACAGACGGTGCTCACGAACCTCGTCTTGCTCCTTTTCGTCATGTGGGGCTTCGCGCTTCTCCTACTTTCGCACGCCCTGGTCGGTCGGGATCTCGTGGCGGCCGGCGTACTGCTCGTGCTCTTCGGGCTCATCGTCATTGCCGCCTGCATCGCGCTTCTCCGCCGGAAGTGGCGGCGCGGGCTTCTCTTCGCCGCAACCCGTCTCGTCGATCGCATCCTCCGTCGGGTCGCGCCTCATCGTCGCCCACGCCGCTCGAAGCTCGTCCGCTTCCAACACAACCTGAACGTCGGGCTCGATTTCCTGCTGCAACGCCCGCACGACATGCTGGCGCCAACGTTCTACATCGTGCTCGACTGGGTCTTCACTCTACTGGTGCTGTACACGTCGTTCATGGCGATCGGCGTGCCTATCGCCATGAGTCACGTGATCGCCGGCTTTGCGATCGGCATGTTTTTTTCGGTCGCATCACTCGTTCCCGGCGGTCTCGGCATCATGGAAGGATCGATGGCGGCGGTGTTCGTCAGCCTCGGCGTGCAGTTCGAGCAAGCGGTCGTCGCGATTCTCATCTACCGCGCGGCGTACTACGGCCTTCCCATCCTTGCGAGCTTGTTCATCGCGCCACGGATGCTGCGTGCGTAGGTCGGACGACCCTCAGCTCGCCGGCGTCCCGTCGAACTTGCCGGCCCGCGCCTCGGCCTCGATCGCACGAATCTTGCCGACACGGCGCGCGTGACGCTCCGCATGGGAGAACTTCGCCCCGAGGAAAGCGCGAATGGCCTCGGCGGCCGCCTCGACTCCGATGACACGTGCGCCCAGGCAGAGCACGTTCATGTCGTCATCCTCGACGCCTTGGCGAGCAGAGAAGGTGTCGTGACAGAGAGCGGCGCGCGCACCCGGAATCTTGTTCGCCGCGACCGACGCTCCAACGCCGCTCCCGCACACGAGGATCGCGCGATCCGCGCGACCTTCGATCACTGCCGTCGCGACCGCACGGGCGAAATCCGGATAGTCCGACGGAGTCGTGTCGAATCCGCCGCAATCGACGATCCGGTGCCCCGCACGCTCGAGCTCCTCCAGTACGCGCGCCTTGAGCGGAAACCCCGCATGATCGCACCCGACCGCGATGATCATGCTCGGGCTCCTCTCGTACGCGCCAGCGACGCACGGACTTGCGCAGCGACGTGCTCCGCGGTGAAGCCGAGCTTCTCGAGGTTCACCTCGCCCGGCGCGGATGCACCGTAGCGATCGAGTCCGACGGCAATGCCATCGTCGCCGAGCCAACGTTCCCACCCAAGCGTGACGCCTGCCTCCACGGAGACTCGCGCGTGTACATCAGGAGGCAACACGGAGGTCCGATAGGCGGCATCTTGCTCGGCAAACGCTTCCCAGCACGGCATCGAGACGACCCGCGTCCGGATGCCTTCACTTGCGAGCAGGCGGTGTGCCGCGAGCGCGACGTGCACCTCGGCGCCAGTGGCAATCAGAATCGCAACCGGCGGCCCGTCGGCTGAATCGGCGACGACGTACGCACCCCGCTTCGTTTCACGCGTCAACGCCGCTTCGATGACCGGGAGCTTCTGCCGACTGAGGACGAGCGCCACCGGCTGGTGCCGTTGCGCAATGGCGAAGCGCCACGCTTCCGCCGTCTCGTTGGCATCGGCCGGTCGCATCACCGCGAGGCCAGGCATCGCCCGCAGCGACATCAGGTGCTCGACGGGCTGATGCGTCGGACCGTCTTCGCCGAGGGCGATGGAATCGTGCGTCCACACGAACACGACCGGCAGCTCGTTCAAGGCCGCCAGTCGCACGGCCGGACGCATGTAGTCCGAAAAGCAGAAAAACGTGGCGACGTACGTCCGCAGGCCACCATGGTACGTGATGCCATTGGCAATCGCTCCCATGGCGTGCTCGCGAACCCCAAAATGGATGTTGCGCCCTGCCCCGGTCACTCCGTCGAACGAGCCGCCGTCCTTGAGGGCCGTGCTGGTCGAGACGGAGAGATCCGCGTCGCCCCCGAGCAACTCAGGCATCCGGGCGGCGATCGCGTTCAAGGCTTTGCCGGACGCCTGACGGGTCGCCTGCGCATCCTTCTCGCCGAAGCTCGGTAGACCTGCGTCCCACCCGCTCGGAAGCTCGCCAGCCTGGATGCGACGCCATTCAGCGGCGAGGTCGGGATGCGCGCTGGCATAGGCGTTGAATCGCGTCGTCCATTCGCTCTCCGCCGCCGCCCCACGATCGACCGCCGATCGCAGATGCGCCCCCGCATCGGGCGGGATGTAGAAGAACTTCGCCGGATCGAATCCCAGCGTACGTTTCGCCGCGGCCACCTCGTCCGGCCCAAGCGGGCTGCCGTGCGCCTCCGACGTTCCTTGCTTCTTCGGCGACCCGAAGCCGATCGTCGTCTGGACGACGATCATCGAGGGGCGCGTCGTGTCGCGCTCCGCCTCGCTGATGGCCCGGTCGATCGCCGCGAGGTCGGTGTCGCCGTCCGCCACCTTGAGCACCTGCCATCCGTACGCCGCATAGCGCGCGGCCACGTCTTCGGTGGCGAATGCGAGCGACGTCGGACCGTCGAGCGAGATGTGATTACAATCGTAGAGATAGATGAGCTTCCCGAGCTTCAGATGACCGGCGAGGGACGCCGCCTCCCCGGAGATGCCTTCCATCAGATCCCCGTCCGAGACGAGGGCGTAGGTGCGATGGTCCACGATCGTGTGACCCGGACGATTGAACCCGTGCGCCAAGGCACGCTCGGCCATCGCCATGCCGACCGCGTTCGCGGTGCCTTGCCCGAGCGGTCCGGTCGTCGCTTCGACGCCGGGCGTGAGCAACGTTTCCGGGTGCCCAGGCGTTTTGCTCCCCCACTGACGAAAGGCCTGGAGGTCCTCGAGCGACAGATCGTAGCCGGTGAGGTGCAGCAAGCAATAGAGGAGCATGCTGCCGTGCCCAGCCGACAATACGAACCGATCACGATCCGCCCAGTGCGGGTTACGCGGATTGTGGCGGAGATGGCGCTGCCACAGCACGTACGCCATCGGCGCGGCGCCCATTGGCAAACCTGGGTGCCCGGAATTCGCCTTTTGCACCGCGTCGATTGCGAGCGTGCGAATGGTGTTGACCGCTAGTTGCGCGACGTCCTCGTCCTTCACGGCGACCTCCCCATAGCATTGCGGTGCGAACGTCGCAGGCATAGCGCGCGAAACCTGGCAGCTCAATCCGCCCGCCCATGCAGGCACCGCCCGCGTTCGGCGAGATACAGACTTGCGAGCTGGGCGTTGTCGTAGAGCATCTTTTCGAAATGCGGAAGACGCCACGCTACGTCGGTGAGGAAGTCGAGCGCTCACGGCATGGGGAATTTGGGCGCGGTACCGAACCCACCATGGCCTGCGTCGAACGCCGCGGCATACAGCGCGAAGGGGACGTCGAGAACCGCGTGTCGGAGCGCAACGAGCTCAATCTACCGGGGTGACGCCTCGAAGGACTCCGTCCTCGATCCATCGCATCACGAGCGCCGCGGCGGTCGCAGCCACGACATCGCCGGGCACGAGCGCTGCCAAACCGGTGCACATCGCCGCGAAGTCGTCGCCGGCCTGGACGTGCGCCACGGCAGTCCGCTCGACGTCGTCCATGGCAGCCTGAAACACCTGATCGCCCTGCCGCCACACCCGGAGCCGCGTCTCCGCGGGAAGCCACGTCGCACCCACGGGCGCGTCCTGCCAGATGCGATGCACCGGCCACGCCACCTGGAGAAACTGCACGGCCGGCGCCAACTCCAGGCGAAGGGCGGACCAGCGCTCAGCCGGCAACCGCCGCAAGGCTTCGATGTCGAGCAACATCGCCTCCGGCGCGTCGAATACCGCGAGCCGTGCCCATTCGAGGCGCGCGAGATCGGGAATGAAGCCGGGCCGCGCATCGGCGCGATCGGCCGCCAGGAACTCACCGAACTGGCCGCCGAACCATCGCAACGAAGGACGCGTCGACGGATGACGCGCGACGTAGGCATGCGCCGCATCGCCGAAGGCGTCGGGGCCGAGGATCGCCGCTACACGCGGGTAGTCCTCGGCGAGCGCATCAACGAGCCGCGCGCAGTACATCGCCGCGTAAATGCCCACGCGCTCCGCAGCGTCGAGCGGCCCGTGCGCCCGAATCTCGCGCGCGAGCTGCAGGTCGAGCCGGGGATCGTCGTCGCCTTCGTGCGCGCGCGTGATGCCGCGGAAGAGCGCCCGCTGCAAATCAGGCAATCGCAACATGCGGCCCCAGCACATCGTCTTCGATCGCGCGCGCGCGTTCCGCCTCGGCCAGCAATGTGCCCCACGGTGGAATGTGCTCGTCCCACTCGATGAGCGTCGATACCCGCCCGAGACGCTCGATGGTCGCGCGGTACAACGCCCAGACCTCCGCGCGTACGGGCGCGTCGTGGGTGTCCAGGAGATGCGTGCCGTGATCGCTGTGCCCCGCGAGATGAATCTGTCCGACCCGATCCACCGGAACCCCGGCCACGTACCGCATCGGGTCGAAGCCGTGGTTCATGGCGCTCACGTAGACGTTGTTGACGTCGAACAGGATGCCGCAGTCGCTCCGCCGCGCGACCTCGGCGAGAAACTCCCATTCAGGCATCGCCGACTGCACGTACGTCAGGTAGCTCGACACGTTCTCCACGAGGATCTGTCGTCCGAGTCGTTCCTGGATGCGTTCGACGCGCTCCACGACGTGCACCAGTGCCTCCTCGGTATACGGCAAGGGCAGCAGGTCGTGAGCGTAATGACCTCCGATGCTACCCCAGCACAGGTGGTCGGAGATCCAAGCCGGATCGATGCGATCCGCGAGCCCGGCGAGCTCGTCGAGGTACTCGGTCGACAACGGATCCGCCGATCCGAGCGACAACGACACGCCGTGGAGGGCCACCGGCGCGAGCGCGCGCGCCCGATCCAGGGCACGGAGAGGGCGCCCCCCGGGGATCATGAAGTTCTCCGAGATTGCCTCGAACCAATCCACCCGGGCGGTGCCGTCGAACACCTCGGGAAAATGGACCGTCCGCAATCCGACGCCGTGGCCGAGGTATGGAAGCGTAATGCCCATGTCCACTGGTTGTGCCCGGATCGGCGGCGCTTTTCCATCAGGCCAGGCGCCGACCGATCGCGACGAGTTGGATGCCAGATCGCGGTCGATGGTCGCGCGACGACCACGCATTTTTGCATTGACTTCGGCGCGACGGCCTGGTTGTCCGGAAGTGAGCGCGCAGCCGACGAGGCCCGAGATGCCGGTGACCCACGGTCTCCACATCGAATGCGACATGGCCGCCGATGCGCCCCGACGGGGTGTCCACGACACGCCGGCCGACCGCAGCCGACGGCGCGCACGGTGGATGCTCCTGGCCCAAGATGGCGACGCGACGGCCTATCGAGCGCTGCTCGACGATCTCGGCCCGCTCCTCGTCCGTTTCCTGCGGCACCGTGTCCGCGACACGCAAGACCTGGCTGATGCCTATCAGGATACGTTTCTGGCTCTGCATCGCGCGCGATTCAGATACCAATCTTCACGCCCGATCGAGCCTTGGTTGTTTGCGATCGCACGGAACGTCGCCGCCGACTATGGGCGACGCCGGCAGCGCCGGCGTCGCCACGAGCTGCTGACCGCCGCCACGCCAGAGCCCAGACCAGACCCGCCCGCCCGCGACGTGGGAACTGAGCTCGATACCGCTATGCGGGCACTGCCGAATCGACAGCGCGAAGCTCTGCAACTGCTGAAGCTCCACGGTCTCTCGATACGCGAGGCGGCAGCGCGCGTCGGCACGACGCCGGGGGCGCTGAAATTGCGAGCGCACCGGGCATATCTGGCCTTGCGCGCGACCTTTCGGAAGGGAGTCCCTGCCTGATCGCGCACTGCTCCGGGCTCCCTGCGTGCAAGGCTATACGGAGCGCCGAGGTGCAGCGGAGACCGTCCCGCGATCGCGGCGACTCCGCGCCCATGCAGCTGCCCATCGCACACGCGCAGGCGACGCGACCCGACCCTGTCAATCGCCCGTAAGCTGGCCACTTCGCGCCTTGATCTTGCGACAATCCCTACGATATGGTGCCCACCCGTAGGGCGCTTGGAGTCGTAAAGGAGGCGTGGAGATGGAGCTGCCAAAGTGCCAGAAGTGCAATAACGGATTGCTGATACCGTTGTCCGATTATGGCCAGGAAGGTGCCACCGTGGTGTTCAAAGCGTGGGTCTGCACCAACCCGGAGTGCGGCTTTTCTCTCCGCGTCGACAAGGGCGACGTGACGTACGGGAAGAAGATCGAGCACAAGCACTAGACCAGTCCGGTCCCAGCCGCACCCAGGGAGCGCGAGACGTTGCGCTTCCTTTTTTTTGTCCGACATCCGCCGCGCGATCGTCACTGTCCCGCGGCAACACGAACGCCCTCCAGCGCGTCGGCCGGCACGCTGACGAAGATGCGCGTGCCGTGACCGAGTCGCGACGTGACCCGAAACACACCTCCGAAGTGGGCGACGCGCTCCCGCATTCCGATGAGCCCGAGTCCGGCCGAGCGCGACGGCGTCCGAAAATACGCCGGGGCGTCGAATCCCACGCCGTCGTCGCCGATCTCGAGCACGATGGCACGCTCCTCGAGCGCGAGTCGGACGTGCACTCGCGATGCCTGCGCGTACTTCACCACGTTGATCATCGCCTCCTGGAAAATGCGAAACACCAGTAACTCGATCGCGGGCGCGAAGCGCATCGTGCCGTCCGGACACTCGACCCGGACCTGCAGATCGGAGGTCGCTCGGTATTTCTCCGCCATCGACTCGATGGCCGCCACCGCGCCGAAATCATCCAGCGCAGGCGGGTAGAGCAAATGCGACATCTGGCGCACACTTTGCACGACGTCGAGCACCTGATCGCGAATCGAGCGCAACGCCGTCTTCGCCTCGACGTCCGACGGCGGCAGCTGGCGTTCCAACAGCGCAAGGTCGAGCTTGATCGCCATCAGGGCCTGGCACGTCCCGTCGTGCAGATCGTGTGAGATACGTCGCAAGCTCTCCTCGACCACGTCCAGGCGTTTGTTCGATAGCTGCTGCAATTCCGCCCGGTGCTTGAGCACCAGGGCGTAGAGACGCGCGTTCCCGATCGCCATGGCGGCGCTGTTCCCCAGCGTCGCAGCGATGTCCACGAAGCTCGCCTCGAGCTGTCGCGAGCCGACACCCGCGTCCGCGAGGATCATCCCGACGAGATCCGATTGGTATTGCAGCGGCAGCCTGAGCACGCGAGTCGGTGCAGCCCCACTGGCATGCACGAGTCCACGAAGCTCCTCGGCGTCCGGCTCGAGAAGCTCGGGACGAGCATCGGATGCCACGTTCAAGACCGCCTCCCAGACGGCCGCGTCGCCGGTCGACGGCGTCAGCGTCACCCGTGCCCCATCCGCGTCCGTCACGGCGAGGAGGACCTGCAGCTCACCGTCCGGCGCCGGGCGCCAGACGAGCCAGAGCCGCTGTAGGCGCAAGGCATGCAAGACGCTCTGACACACCCGCCGGAGCACCTGCGCGATTTCGAGCGTCGCGGTCACGGTGCGAGTGACGTCGTGCAGCATCGCCGCCTGCTGATCGTGGGTGTTCGCCAGCAAGAGGCGCTGATGGAAGATCGCCCGCCGATGCAGCTCGAGCAAGAGGGCGCCGATGCTCGAGCTCGCCCCTGCTCCCGCGACGCTGATGATGCCGTAGGGCCACGGCAGCTGCCCACGAACGCCGAGCGCGAGGGCCGTGAGGTACGCGACAAAGGTGAAGAAGACGAGCGGGATCTGCCCGCGGGCGCCCCACGGATAGATCAACGGCACCCCGGTCATGAAGATGATCAGCGCGAACGCCAAGGCGTCGCCGCTGGCACCCGCCGCCACCACGTATCCGCTCACGCAGAACGCGATCGCGCTCGTAACGACGACGATGATTTCGAGGATGTAGCGCTGCAGCCCGAACCCATAGACGGTCGTCAGCCCGACGATGCAGAAGACGATCTCGAGACCGAAGCTGCCGAGCAGCGGACGCCACCGATCGGGGTAGTACGCGAGCTCGATCAGTCCCGCGATCGTGACCAGGGACACGAAGAAGGCGATGCCGCCCGGGACGCGACGCGACATGATACGCCGCGTGTCGACGTGAAAAGCCTCGAGGACCTGCGGCTCCAATGCGTGGGCCATGGCACGGCGAATCGTTGGAACGCTCAGCGAATTGCGCCTCAAAGTCAAGCTCGACCGCCTTGCGACGGCGTCGACCTTCCCCTATCGTCCGCCGCGTGAACTTCGATCTCACCCCGGAACAAGAGATGCTTCGGCGCACCGTACGCGAGTTCGCCGAGCGGGAGATCGCCCCGCGGATGCTCGAGCTGGACGAGCGCGAAGAGTTTTCGTGCGAGATCACGCACGCAATGGGTGAGCTCGGCCTTTTCGGCATGACGGTGTCGCCCGAGTACGGCGGTCACGGCCTCGACTATCTCTCGTACATCATCGCGGTCGAGGAGATTGCCAGGGTGAACGGGTCGCAGGCGGCGACCGTCGCCGCGGAAAACTCGCTCGGCATCGGCCCGCTCTACTACTTCGGAACCGAGGAACAGAAGCGGCGCTATCTCCCCGATCTCTGTGCCGGCAAGAAGCTCTGGGGATTCGGGCTCACCGAGCCGTCGGCCGGGTCGGACGCGGGCGGCAGCAAGACGGCGGCGCGGCTCGATGGCGACCGCTGGATCATCAACGGCAGCAAGATCTTCATTACCAATGCCGGCTCGCCGATGACGGCCGGCTCGACCGTCCAGTGCGTCACCGGCACGCGCCCCGACGGCAGCAAAGAAGTGAGCTGCATCATCGTCGAGCAAGATACGCCGGGTTTCACGACGCGCCCCATGCACAGGAAGATGGTATGGCGGGCTTCCAATACGGCCGAGCTCTATTTCGACAACGTCAGCGTCCCACGCGACAACCTCCTCGGAACGCGGGGGCAAGGGTTCCAGCAGATGCTCGAGACGCTCGACTCCGGCCGGCTGTCGATTGCCGCGATGGGTCTCGGGGGAGCGCAAGGCGCGTTCGAAGCGGCGCTCGCCTACGCCCGCGAGCGGCGACAGTTCGGAAAGCCGATCAGCCACTTCCAAGCCAACGCCTTCAAGCTCGCGGACATGGCGATGGAGATCGAAACCACGCGAAACCTGCTCTACAAGGCGTGCTGGCTTCGAGATCAGGGACGTCCATTCCGCAAGGAAGCGGCGATGGCGAAGCTCTGGGCCTCGGAGGTCATGCGACGTGTGACGCACGGCGCCGTGCAGATCTTCGGCGGCTACGGGCTCATGGAGGAGTATCCGGTGGCACGGTTCTATCGCGACCAGCGCCTGCTCGAGATCGGTGAAGGCACCTCCGAGGTACAGCGGCTCGTGATCTCGCGACTGCTCGGCTGTTACGAATAGTCGCCTACTTGATCAGCCGCTGGACGGCCTTGAATTCCGGCGCCTCGGCCGTCCGCACCAGCTCGAGCAGCGCGCTCTCGACGGTCGCCGGCACGACACCGTCCTGCAGCATCTTCACCCACCCGATTTCGTAGTCCGCCCGGTGACGTGACGACGTCGCATCGTACGCGACGTGGACCTGGAAACCTGCCGAGAGGAGATCGTGCGCCGTCTGGTTCACGCACGCATGCGTCTCGATCCCGGCGATCAGCACCTGGCGGCGGCGAAGCCGCGTGAGCGCAGTCACGAACGCATCCGCACCGCAACAACTCATGCTCATCTTGGGGATGACGTCGGTCCCGGCCGGCAAATGCCGTGAAACTTCCGCCACGGTCGACCCCACCCCTTTCGGATATTGCTCGGTCGCGAGCACCGGCACGCCCAGCGCAACGGCCCCTTGCACGACCCGCGCGACCGCGTTCGCGACGCGCTCGTACTCGAACAACACGGAACGGTAGGCCTCCTGGACGTCGATGACCACCAGAACCGTACCCTCGCGGGCGAGCAAGCGCGGGTGCCGATCGAGCACGCCCGCCACGATCAATGACGCGTCAGATTCGCGTCGTCGCCATCCAGACCGAGCAGGGTGCCGAGGGCGGTGCACGCGTCGTGCAGGGGACCGTCGATCGTGTCACTCACCAATTGCTCCACGGCAGCGAGGTCGTCCGGACCGGGCGGCTCCGACTCGTGATGCATGCCATGTAGCGCCCATGCCACCGTGCTCAAGCGATTCCGAACGTCCGACAGCAGGCCCAGCACTTTTTCGGGCGACATCTCGGGGGAGTCCTTGCTCTTGTCTGCCATGTTTCCTCCTCGCAGGTCGTGGGGCCCGACTGGTCGCGCCACTCTATGCGGAGAGGGCCTGGGCGGCAATTGCGCTCATGGGAGCGGCGTCGACCAGGTGCCGCCGATCTCGCGGATCACCACCCGATCCGCATCCGACCCCGCGGCTCGCAAGAGCCGGCGCATGGCGTCGCCGAGCGGCTCCTTGCCGAGACGGAAGGTATCCCAATGCACCGGAATCAACCACCGTGCGCCGCTCTCCTCGAACATCTGCCAGACCTGCTCGGGATCGGCGTGATTCGCGATCCACGGATCGTACGCCCCGTTGCCGATGATGGCGACCGTCACGCCACGCGCGCGCGCGGTCGCGCCGAGCTTCGGCGTGTAGGCCGTGTCGCTCGCGAAGAGCACGCGCTCCCCTCCTCGGCCGAAGACGTAGCCGTTGTAGCCGCGCCAGTGGCCCCACGGCCAGCGCCGACCCCAGTGGTTCACCTCGACCGCCTCGATCGTGACCGGCCCCACATCGACGCGCTCGCCCCAACCGAGCTCGACGACGCGCGGGAAGTCGAGGTTCCGCACGATGTCGCTCGTCCGGACCGGTAGCACCAGCAAGGGCACGCTCGCCAAGCGACGAAGCGAGGGCAGATCGAGGCTGTCGAGGTGCGCATGGCTCACCACCACCGCGTCGAGTGGTGGGAGCTCGTCGGGCGCCAGCGCCGATCGGACGACGCGCTTCGGGCCGATCGTCACGGGACCGATCCTGACACCGATGCGATCGAAGAACGTGGGGTCGGTGAGGATACGGGTGCCGCCGAAGTCGATGAGCACCGAAGCGTGCCCCACGTACGCGATCGTCAGATCCGTCGATCGCCACTGCGCCGGATGTGGATGACGCGGAGCTGCCGCCGTCGGTTGCAGGACGACGCCACACGCGAACGCGAATCCCACCGTCACGGCCGCAACGATCCCGACGGCGAGCCACCACCCGGTACGCCGTCTCCGCAACCGATGAGCGCTCGTCTGCGCGCCGATCACGACCGCCACAGCAAGCGGTCGCGCACCTCGCCGACACGACGTCGCGCGGCGTCCGAGAACCACACGTCGAGGAAGTCGCGGTTCACCCGCTCGCGTGATGCTTCCAGCGCAGCCAGCGTCGGCGCGAGGAGGTGCGTCTTCACCGCCGCATAGGCAGCGAGGGTATCGGGCGCGAGCACGCCGGCCCGCGCGACCGCGCGGGCCACGACCTGCTCCGGCGCCACGAGCTCGTCGACCAGCCCCCGCGCCTTCGCCTCCTCCGGCCCGTAGGTGGCACCCTCGAGGAGCAGCTCTCTCACGAAGGCTGCCGACAACGCGTGGCGTGCCACTGCCAGGGGCACGGCAGGGAACGGAAGCCCGACCTGTACTTCGTTCATGCCGATCCTCGCACCACGCTCGACGGCGACCCGCAGGTCGCAGGCAAGGGCCAAGACGCAGCCGCCGGCGATTGCGTGCCCGTTGATCGCCGCGACCGTGGGACGGGGCAGCGACAGCCACGCCAGCACCGTCGCGTCGAGGCGCGCCACGAATCCCGCCATGCTGACGCGGTCGAGCTCGTACAGACTACGCAAATCGAGCCCCGCGCAAAAGCACGAGCCCTGCCCGGTCAGCACGGCGGGAAGTACCTCGGCGCTTTGGAGCTCCGCTATCGCGGCCTGGAGGTCGCTGAAGAAGTCGTCGTTCATCGCGTTGACCTTGTTCGAGGTCATCGTGACGACGTGCACCCCATCGACACGCGCGATGGTCCACCGACCCATGGAGACCGCTCGTCCGGCGCGCGGCTAGCCCGGACTATTCATGAATCGTCGTCGCGAAAGCGACGAGCGTGCGTCAGACCGGGCCGCGCGCAGACCCGAACGACGCAGGCATAGTTCGCCACTATGTCGAGGAGTGCGGGGCGAGCCCGGCCCGAGATGACGTGCGATCGGCGCTTGCAGCAGACGACTCATGAATAGTCCGGGCTAGGGCGTGACGCGCGTCACCGACTCGATCACGACCGGCGTCTCCGGAACGTTTTGGTGCGGCGGGCGCGCGGTGGTCTTCACCACCTCGATCTTCTTTACCACGTCCATCCCGGCCGTCACTTTTCCGAAGACCGCATAGCCGAACCCTGCGGGCGACTCGTCACGATGGTTCAGCTGCACGTTGTCGGCAACGTTGATGAAGAACTGCGAGGTCGCGCTGTCGACGATGCCGGTACGCGCCATTGCGATCGTTCCCGTCGCATTCTTGAGACCGTTGCCCGCCTCGTTCTTGATCGGCGCCTTGGTGGCCTTCTGCTGCATGTTCGGCGTGAACCCACCGCCCTGAATCATGAAGCCCGGGATCACGCGGTGGAAGATCGTGCCGTCGTAGAACTTGGCATCCACGTAGTCGAGAAAGTTCTTGACGCTGATCGGCGCCTGCAGCTGGTCGAGCTCGATCGTGATGTCGCCGAGCGAGGTCTTCATCACGACGGAAGGATTCTTGCTGGGCGACGGCTTGTCCGTCGGATCGGCGGCGTGTGCCGTAGCCACCGAAAAACACAGGATCGATACCAGCGCGAGCGTCGACGTCAACGTCATGGCGACCTCCAGAGCGAAGGGTAGTGGTGAAGAGAGGAGCCCCTATTCCACGCGACCTCTGGAGGGTCAAGCCGAGGTCCGCGCTGGTCTCGTCGTGCGACGCGAGCTACAAACCGCGCGAAGGAGGGCCGGCGATGCGCACGGTGCACGGACTCGAGGAGATGCAGACGTTGGTCGGTCAGGAGCTCGGCACGAGCGATTGGCACCTCGTCACGCAAGACGAGGTGAACCTCTTCGCCCAGGCCACCCACGACCATCAATGGATTCACGTGGACCCCGAGCGTTGCAAACGCGAGTCGCCGTTCGGCGGCCCCATCGCGCACGGGTATTACACGATCGCGCTCGCCCCCGCCCTGCTCGCTCAAGTCTTGCGCGTCGACGGCGTCCGCATGGGCGTCAACTACGGCCTCAACAAGATGCGGCTCCCGAGCCCGGTGCCCGTGGGCTCACGAGTACGCCTGCGCGCGACGCTGGCCGGTTACGAGCCGATCGCGGGCGGGGCGAGCGTCACCATCGGTTTGAGCTTCGAGGTCGAGGCACAAGCGAAACCGGCGTGCGTCGCCGAGGTCATTTATCGTTATTACGCCTGAGCGCTGCCCTGCGAGGACCCAGCGCCGGCGCGCCTATGCGTGCGCGGCCCCGCCGTCGTCCACGATCTCGACCTCGCCCTCGACGAAGAATCCCATCGATTCGACGAGCCGTCGCGTCGGCGACGTGGCAAGCCCGGGCGTCGTGAGATAGCCCTCGATGAAGACCGAGTTCGCCGGATAGAATGCGAGGCCTTGCCAGGCGCCGAGATTGCGCTCGCGACCGCCGGCAGCACGGATGTCGCTCGTCGGATTCGTGAACCGCATCAGGCAGAGCGCGCGGAGGGCGCGCGCCGCCGCGACTGGCCCGGCGTCGGCGAGCGGTGTCCCGTCGATCGCCAACAGGAAGTTCAACGGCAGCGAATCGACACCCAGCTCGCGAAGCGAGAAAGCCAGATCGACGACGTCCTCGTCGTTCTCTCCCATCCCGATGATCCCGCCGCAACACACGGAGAGCCCGGCCCGTTTGACAGCCCGCACGGTGCCAACCCGATCGCCGTAGGTGTGCGTCGTGCAGATCTCGGAATGGAAACGTTCACTCGTATTGAGATTGTGATTCACCCACCCGACGCCAGCCGCCTTGAGCTCGCGTGCCTGCGCCTCGTCCATGATGCCGAGCGATACGCAGATCTCGAGCCCCGGATACTCGGCGAGAATCGCGCGCGTGGCCGCCGTCAGCTGGCCGATGTCCCGTGCGCTCGGACCGCGGCCGCTCGTCACCATGCAGTACCGACGTGCGCCCCGCGCGGCTGCCGCCCGCGCCCCAGCGACGAGATCCTCCGTCGGCAACAGGCGGTAGGTGTCGATGGCCGCCGTCGACACCGCCGATTGGGAGCAATAATGGCAGTCCTCCGGGCAGAGGCCGCTCCGTGCGTTGCGCAGCATGCAGAGCTTCACGCGGCGACCCCAATGGCGTTCGCGCACCGTGAACGCCGCAAGGAGCAGCTCGCGGAGATCCCGGTCGGGCGCCCGGAGGATCGCGAGCGCGTCGGAGCGTGACGGCGCCTCGCCGGCGAGCGCACGTTCGGCGTGCACGACGTAAAGACTCACGACCACCCCCGCTGCTCGGCGTAGAAGAACGGGCCGCCGAGATACATGGCGAACCCAAGTGCGTAGACGAACGCGAGATCGCTTTCTTCCTTCGATGCGACGATGCCGCGTCCGAGCAGCTCGGCCGTCTTCATCCACATCGAGCGCACGCACCGATCCACCACCTCGTCCGGCTCGGCGACGCGCGTCCCACGCGGCGCCGCGAGATCGGGCAGCTCGCTCCATGCCCCCCCCTTCGCCGTGCCCGTGTAGTCGTAGAAGCCGCCGCCCGACTTGACGCCGAACCGACCACGGTCGCGGAGCAGGGTCACGAGCGGCGCCGTCGGCGGCGGCGCGGTGCGCGCGATCACGTCGAACATGCCGGCAGCGACGTCGACACCTGCTTGATCTGCCACCTCGAACGGCCCGAGCGGAAACACCCGCTCGCGCATCACGTGGTCGATGCGCTCGATCGGGGTGCCCTCGCGGTACAGCGTCTCCGCTTCGCGGAAGTACTCGGCGAGCGCCGCGTTCACGAGGAACCCCGGCGAGCCGTCCCGCAGCATGACCGGCACCTTGCCGATTTTGCGGACGAAGCCATGGAGAGCGGCCAACACCTCGGGCGGCGTCGACGACGTCCGAACCACCTCGACCAGCGCCCGCTGCGGGTGCTCCGCCGGACTGAAGAAGTGGAGGTTCACGAAGTTCGCCGGATTGCCGCCACCGGCCTGGAAATACTCGCCGAGGAACCCCGGTCCCATCGAGCTGCTGTTCGAGCTCACGATGGTGTCCGGTCGAACGACCTTCGCGAGGGCGCGATAAAAGGCCGCCTTCGCCTCAGGGTCTTCCTTCCGGGCCTCGATGACGAGATCGCAATCAGCGAGCGCGGCGAGATCGGTCGCGACCGTCACGGATGCGACCTCGGCGTCCGCCGCAACGGCGTCGATGCGGCCGCGCTTCAGCAGCGGCTCGTACTTTTGCCGCATGCGTCCCGGCGCGCTCGCCGCGAGGGCGGGAACGGGCACGTGGCCGACCACCTCGAAGCCGGCGCGCCTCGCGAGGAAGGCGATCGCGTTCCCCATGTAGCCGTCGAATCCGTCGATACCGACGCGGCGGATCGGTCGCGGGGTCGCCTTCGCGAGCTCGGCGGGCAGCTTGGTCACGCGTTGCTGGGTGAAGAAGAAGCGCATACCCGCTTTGCCCTCGGCGCTGGTCGCCACCTCGAGAAAGCGATCTCGCTCGAACGCGATGCCTTCACGCAACGGTTTCGTCACGCCTTGCGTCACGACCTCCAATGCGACGAACGGCGCACGCGGGTGCTGTCGGCCCTGCGTTGCCTTGATCACCGTCGGCAACACCATCGGAGCGATCTGCGCGGCGTTCGAGAGATCCGGGGCCGGACGTTGCAGGGTCGCAAGCCGCTCTCGGAGAAAATGCGCCGCGAAGGAGTGGACATCCTCGCCGTCGGGGACGATCGCGTCGATCATGTGGATCGCGAGCGCCTGCTCCGCCCGGAGGGTCTTGCCCTGCAAGATCACGGACAAGGCGGCGTCGCCGCCGACCGGATCCGCGGCGTTCACGAGCCCAGCGCGGCGCGGTAGACGCTGCGTACCGCCGAGACCCGGAAAGATGTTGAGGCCCATCTCGGGGAGACCGACCGACGAGCGCCTGGTCGCGACGATGGCCCGACACGCGAGCGCGAGCTCGTAGATACCGCCGAGCGCCACGCCATCGACGGCCGCGATCCAGGGGACCGGACTTTCCTCGATGCGAAACAAGACCGCGTCACCGCGATCGATCAGCGTCGCGAGGTCGGACGCGCTTCCCTGCATGAGCTCACCGATGTTCGCGCCAGCGCCGAGACCGTACCGATTGCCCGCGAGCACCACTCCCGCGAGCGGCGTCGCCGCATGCTGCGCACGGATGGCGGCCTCGACGTCCTCGAGCTCCTCGATGGCGGCGCGGGACAGCGTGTTCATGCCGCCTTGATCGAACCCAACCAGGGCGACGCCGTTTTCGTAGCGAGTCGTGAACGCTCCCATGGGCGCCCTTACTTCCGGCCGCTCGCCGCGTTGTCAACCCTCGGGACGGCCTCGCGTTCACCAGCCAATTGCCTCCCCGACCGCATCCTGGGAGATACCGACCGCATGCCCTCGACCGACGATCCCTCGGCGCCGCGCCCGCGGCGGCGTCTGCGCCGCGTCGCTCTCGCGACGCTCGCCCTCGGCGCGGCGATCGTCGCCGGCCTATGGGTCGCACCCTCCGTGCTGACGCCGCTCATCGCGCGCCGGCTCTCCGCCTTCACCGGAGCGGACGTTCGCGTCGGCTGGATCACGTGGAATCCGTTGGCAGGCCGGGCCGTACTGCATCACCTCGCCGTGGCGGCGGAAGCGCGGGCGGCGCCGGTGCTGACCGTCCAAGCGCTGACGGTCGACGTGGCGCTGCGCCGTTGGCTGCACGGCGAGCGCGCGCTCGACGCCATAGTGCTCCGCCGCCCGTGGGTTGCCCTGCGACGCACCGGTCCGGGCGAT
The DNA here is from genome assembly GCA_963774015.1 of uncultured delta proteobacterium. Lineage (GTDB taxonomy): Bacteria > Desulfobacterota > Binatia > UTPRO1 > UTPRO1 > UTPRO1. The sequence continues at coordinate 407,074 of CAVZDH010000005.1, read as the reverse complement.
TTCAACGTCGCCTCGTTGTTTCCCGCGCTGGCAGCGACTACCGGCGCGGCGGACTCCGCCGGCACCGACGTAGGACCCCCGATACCGCTTCGCATCGGGCTCTTCCGCATCGTGAGCGGGAGCATCGAGTTCCACGACGAGACGACGACGCCGGCACTCGAGACCTCGCTCCATCTCGACGACGCGAGCGCGCGCGACCTCATACTCGCGAGCGACGGCAGCGCCGGGCTCGCGTTTCACGTCGAAAGTCGGCTGGAGAACGCCCCGTTGACCCTCGACGTGAGCTACGACACAGCGACAGACGCCTCACATCTGGTCGCCAGGCTCGTCACCACCGATGCGTCGTTGGCACGCGCCCTGCTCTACGTGCCTCTCGGTTGGCAACGCACGTCCGGAACGATGAACGCCACGATCACCTACGACAGGCGCACCGAGAACGGCGTGCTCCGTGCGCACACGCTGAAGGCCGACCTCGGCCTGCACGATTTGGCGCTCGCGGAGCCATGGGCGGACGAGCCGATGTTGACGGCCAAGCGGGTCCGCCTTCCGTTGCTCACCGTCGACCTCCTGAAGCAGCGTACCGATCTCGGCGCCGTCCAAGTCGACGACTACCGCGTGATCGTCCTCCGGGACGGCGAACGCATGCGCGTGCCCTTGGCGAGCGGATCGACCGACACCGCGAGCTCCACGTGGCAGACGGTGCTCGACCGCGTCGCCCTCGGCAAGGGCACCGCGGTCCTGCGCAACGTCCTGGCGGCGCCCGAAGTGACGGTCGCATTGACGAGCGGCGCGATCCAGCTCCCGCCCGACGCGGTCACCTTCACCTTCGCCGGGACGCTCGCCGGCGGACACATCATCCTCGACGGGCGCAGCCACGGCGACACGACGACCTTGTCCTTCCGGCTCGACGATCTCGACCTGGCGTCCGCCGCCCCCCTCGTGGCGAGCCCGGTCGCGTTCGCCAAGGGACGCATCGACGGCACCGTGGATCTCACGCTGGCACCACCACGCGCGACCTTCGCAGGCGCCTTGACGGCACGCGACACCACGAGCGCCCCCGCGGCGTCCCACCCCGAAGAGGTGTTCGCATGGCAGCGGCTCGAGGTCGCAATCGCCGACAGCCCGCTCGATCCCCTCCTCGTGCACCTGACCAGCGCGGACGTCACGTGGCCGTACGTGATGGTGCACCGTCGGGCGGACGGCGTGTTTCCCTTCACGGCCGGCATCGCATCGTCGTCGCCGGCCCCCGGCCCCTCTCCCGCCGCGGAGGACGGGCCCTCCTGGCTCCAGATCGATCGTCTTCGCATCGACGGCGGGCGCATCGAGCTGTACGACACCACGCTTCCCGTGGCCTACGGCATCGACCTCACGGACCTCGCGGCGTCCGCGGACGGGGTCGCACTCGGCCCCACGCGCGCCGAAGAGCTGACGCTCACCGGCGCCCTCGACGAGCTTTCGCCCGTCGACGTGCGTGGGCGCGTGGCTGCCGCCGGCGCGACGTTGAAGGTCACCATCGACCGCCTGCTCTTGCCACCCCTCAATCCGTATCTCGCGCCTGCGCTCGGCTACGAAGTGAAGACCGGGCTCGCGCGCGTCGCGTCCGACGTTCGACTCGCCGGTACCGTGGTCGCCGCCGACACCGACCTCGTGCTGTCGCGGTTCGCGATGCGCGCGGCCGGAACGGACACCCTGGAGGCACGCATCGGGACTCCCCTCTCGGTGGCGCTGGCGCTCATGAAGGATACGCGCGGCGACATCCATTTGCACCTCCCGATCGAGGGTGACGTCGCATCCAGCGAATACCGCGTCGGCAGCCTGCTCCGCGAAGCGCTCGGCACGGCACTGCTCGGTACGCTGCGGGCGCCGCTCGGTTTTCTCCGCGGCATTTTTCGCAAGGACGAAGGCGAGCGCTTCGATCTACGACCGGTGCCCTTCCCCGCCGGCAGCGCCGATCTCGGTCCCGACGGCGAAGTCCGCATCAGCGACCTCGTGCGGCTCCTCGAGCGGCAGGCGGCGCTGCGGGCACTGCTCATTCCTGCACCGAGCCGCGCCGATTTCGACGCGGCCGTCTCGGCGGGAATGCCGCGGCCCCTCGATACGCTAGCGGAGCTGGCACGACGGCGCGGCGAGATCGTGAGCGCGCGCCTCACACAGGTCCATGGCATCGACCCGAAGCGTGTTGCCGTCGAACCCTGGAAACCGGTGGAGCCCGACATCGAAGGCGAGCCCGGCGTCGACGTCCAGCTGCGAACCGACTAGCCTGGATTATTCATGAATCGTCTGCTGCAAGCGCCGACGATTCATGAATAATCCGGGCTAGGGAACCTCTGCACAGATGGGTTCCCGAGCGAGAAGTGCGAGCCGCCCCGAGCGCAAGGCGCGAAGCCCGACCGCGCATCTGAACGATACGCCGAGGGCGTCGCGCCGCCGGCGATCGGGGATGGATCGCGCTTCGCAGCCGGGAGCCGCCTATGCAGAGCCTCTAATGAGGCACGCGACCGGTGAACTGATCCATGCTGTGGTTGATGCCGAGGAATTCCATGATGGCGTCGAAGGCCGCGATCGGCAGCATCCGACCGAGCCACGTCGTACGCACGACGCCCGGAAGAATCAGACGTCGACGGTTGCGCCGAATCGCATCGACCATCCGATCGGTGACCAGCTCCGGATCGAGGATGGGGAGAATCACCGGGAATCGTGTCCGCACGCCCGTGAACATGCCGGTGTTGACGTAGAAGGGACAGACGACCGTGGTGGTCACCCGGCTGCCGAGTCGCCGAAGCTCGAGGCGCAACGACTCGTCGAAACCGACCGCCGCGTGCTTGCTCGCGCAGTAGTCGGTCATCTTGGAGATACCGACGATCCCCGCAGCCGAGGCGATCGTGACGATGTGTCCGCTGTCGCGCGCGAGCATCGTCGGCAGGAATGCCCGCGTCGTCCAGAAAAGCGCGAGCACGTTCACGTCGAACGTGAGCTCGATCTCACGCGGCGTGGCGTCGAGCAGGTTCTTGCCGGTGACGACGCCGGCATTGTTCACCAGAACGTCGACCGGGCCGCGTGCGAGCGCGCGCGCGGCGGCCGCCTCGATCGCCTCGCGGGACGACAGATCGCATACGTCGCTCTCGACGCTTCGGCCCGCCGCCTCGAGGTCGCGGCGTGCCGCCTCGAGACCCGCGGCGTTCACGTCCCACAGGATCACGTGCGCGCCACCCGCGGCGAGCTTGCGTGCCAGCAGCAACCCGAGACCACTCGCCGCGCCGGTGATCAGCACCCGGCGTCCGGCGATCTCGCTCATCGCGCGATCCCGAGATCGCCGACACCGCTCACAGGCCCTCCACCAGGCTCGTGCTCAAGTAACGCTCCGCCGAGCTCGGGAAGATCGCAACGATGAGCTTGCCGGCCATCTCCGGTCGGTCCGCAACCTGGAGCGCCGCCCACGCCGCCGCGCCGCTGCTGATCCCGCACGGAATGCCCTCGAGACGCGCCACTTCGCGGGCGGTCTTGATGGCGTCGTCGTCCGTCACCTGCACGATGCTGTCGATGATGCCCCGGTTGAGGATCTCCGGGACGAAGCCCGCACCGATGCCCTGGATCTTGTGCGGCCCCGGTGCCCCACCGGACAATACCGGAGAAGCGGCCGGCTCGACGGCCACCGTGTAGAACGACGGCTTTCGTTGCTTCAGGATCTCGCTCACACCGGTGATCGTGCCGCCGGTACCGACGCCGGAGATCAAGACGTCGATCTGTCCGTCGGTGTCGTCCCAGAGCTCGTTCGCCGTCGTACGACGATGGATGTCGGGATTGGCCGGGTTCTGGAATTGCTGCGGAATGAACGAGTTCGACGTCTTCGAGGCGATCTCCTCGGCTTTCGCGATGGCGCCCCGCATGCCCTGTTGGGCCGGTGTGAGCACGAGCTCCGCCCCCAGGAGCCGCAGCAGCACCCGGCGCTCCTGCGACATCGATTCCGGCATGGTGAGGATGAGCCGGATTCCCCGCGCAGCGCATACGAACGCCAGCGCGATGCCCGTGTTGCCGCTCGTCGGCTCGACGATGACCGAGCGTTCGTTGATGAGCCCGGCTCGCTGTGCGGCGTCGATCATGTTGACGCCGATCCGGTCCTTCACGCTCGAAAGCGGGTTGAAGAATTCGAGCTTCGCATAGAGCCGCACCTTCCGGCCGGCGGTAATCCGGTTCAGACGCACGAGCGGCGTCCGACCGATCGTCTGTGTGATGTCGTCGTAGAGTCGCGCCATGCGGTCTCTAGTAGCGCACCTGTCACCGACCGCCAACGGCGCGCACCCGCCCTGAGGCCAGCCTTGCGAAAACCCGCTGGACGCGCTCCTACCGCGGAGCTACAGTCGCCATGTCGGCACTCGATCCGGGGTTCACACAGACCCCGTCGAGCGAGAGCTCGGGATCGAGGCTGGAGGACGGCATCGGCGGTCGTCCTGCAGCGGCGGGGCTTGGGCCCGCCCGGTCCTCGCGCCGGAGGAAAGGAGGTGGTCCAGTGACGTTTTTCCCTACGGTGATCTGTGAGGTGGTCGCCTCCTAGGCGTACCCACACGTAACGTCGCTGGGTCGCCCTCTGGGGGCCCAGGCAACCACCGAACCCCGATGGTCCCCGCTTCACCGGCGGGGCGGCGCGTCGCCGCGATGGCCATCGGGGTTTTCATTTCTCCGCGAGAAACTGCAGCACGGCATCGTTGAACAGGGTCGGGTCTTCGATTTGGACGGCGTGATTGCCTCGTGGCAACACCACGAGGCGTGCCCCATCGATCGCCGCGGCGATCTCCCGACTCAAGTAGATCGGGGTGAGGACATCCTCCGCCGCCGCCAACACGAGCGTCGGCGCTCGCACGTGGTGCAAGCGCGAGAGCGTGTCATGCTCGAGAATCGCGTCGATCTGATGCGAGTACGCTTCCGGCTCCATGAGCGGCATGGTGCCGACGACGCCGAGGATCTCTTCGAGCCGGTCGGGATCGTTGAGCACCCGCGGCGACACGAGCCACGGAAGATTCGCGACGCCCTCTTGCACGAGATCCACGCCCTGGAGACGCGCCCATCGGCGAAAGAGTAGAAATGCCCGACGGAGCGGGTCCGGTCGCGCGAACGAAACGGCGACGACCATCCGGTCGATCCGGTCCGGCCAGCGAATCGCCATCTCCTGCGCGATCATTCCCCCCATCGAGACGCCGAGCACGTGCGCCCGCTCGACGCCGAGCGCGTCGAGCACGGCGACGGCGTCCGCCGCCATCTCGGGAACACTCCACGGTGGCGGAGGGCACTCACTTTCGCCGGCGCCGCGGTTGTCGAACATGATCACGCGGTGGTGAGCCGCGAACGCGTCGCGCTGCGCGATCCAGGTCTCGAGACTCGCCCCGAGCCCCATGATCAGCAAGAGGGGCGATCCGCTCCCGATCTCCTCGACGCGAAGCTCGACGCCGTTGCAGCGCACACGCGGCATCGCGTCACCGATCACCGCGTCCGGCGTACTTCGGATTCGCGATCGCCAAGCGCTCCGCAGCCGTGGCACGCAGATGCGCGATGACCTCGACGCGCCAGGCGCCCTCGTCGGCGTCGCCGCGGCGGATGCGATCGGCGAGCATCAGGTTGAGCGCGCGTACCGACGCGAGCAATCCGGGGCCTCCCCCCGCCCCCTCCGGCGCCTGCCGGAGCAAACGCCCCAGCCGCTCGCGCTCCGCCTGCAACGCCTCGTCACCGAGCGTAATCTCGCGTCCGACGATTGCCAGGACGTTGGCCGCCACGCGAGCGTGGAATTGCCGTGTACCCTCCAACGCAGGGACGATCTGCTCTTCGAGAAACGCCCGCACCGCCTCCAAGAGCTCACGCGCGTCGGGTCGATCCTGCATGCGTCAGTCCATCAGCTCGAGAAGGTCGTGCTCGGCCTCGGCCGTTCGTCGCCCGATGCTCGCGAGCTCGACGCTCTTCACGCCGCCGTCGAGATACGTCTTCGCCTGCGCGATGCAAATCACCGCCCATTTGAGGTCGCCGAGCGCTTCCCAGAAGCGCACGACCTCGGGATCGACCGCGTCGCCGCCGGCCTCCTCGTAGGCGCGGAAAAACTCCGCGCGATCACCAATGCCGCCCACGGGCAGTGGGCTCCCGAAGCGCCATGCCCGCACGCACATCCATCCGAGGTCCTCCATCGGGTCGCCGACGTGCGCCTGCTCCCAATCGAGCACGACCCGAACCCCGCCCGGATCGAAGACGACGTTGCCGATACGAAAATCGCCGTGCACCAACACGCGCCGGCGCGTCGGCGGCAGACGTCGCCCGAGCCAGCGGAAGCCGTACTCGATGACGGGGTGCGGCTCGGGTGCGAGCGTCCGGTACAGCGTCTCGTAGCGGGCGAGCTCGAGCGCGGCGGGATGGCCCTCCTCGTGGAGGCCCGGCAGTCCGGCGAGCGCGTTCGGATCGAGCGGAACGGCGTGGATCCGGGCGAGGATGGCTCCGAGCTGGCGGGTCATGATGCGCCGGGCGTTCGCATAGTCCGCGTCGCGCAAGAGGCGACGCGCAAGCGTCTCGCCATCGACACGCTCCATGACGAAGAACCGACCATCGAGCACGCTCGCATCTTCACCCAACCACAGCACCTCGGGGACGGGCACGCCCGCGGCGTACGCGGCCCGCAGTACCCGGAACTCGAGCGCACGGTCGCTGCCGACACTCGTCCGACCGGGGTCACGCCGCAAGATGAGGCCGCGGCATTTGCCATCGCCGAAACGGGCGTCGAACGACCAGGTCTCCCGCGACGCGCCCCCGGGGACCCGCCGAAGGCGCTCGACCACGACCTCGCGATCCCCGCTCGCCGCGCCGAGAAAGTCGCGCAGACGGGCTGCCAGCTCGTCCGGAGTCACGGTGCGTGCATACGGCGAGGCTTCGCCGGAACGCAAGGTAGGCGGATTGCGACCCGCATGCGTGCGTGGCAGAACGCCGCCACTCGCACCATCGAAGGAGCCGCCATGCAGCTGGTCGTAGGAAAAGTCGCCATCGTCACCGGGTCGGGCCGTGGGATCGGCCGCGCCACCGCCGAGCTGCTCGCCGCCCACGGCGCGCGCGTCGTCGTGAACGATCTGAAGGACGAGGTCGCCGACGAAGCCGCCGGCGCCATACGCCAGCACGGCGGCGAGGCCCTCGTCGTCGCCGGATCCATCACGGATCCGAAGTTCCCCGATCGCCTCGTCAAGGCGGCGGTCGACAAGTTCGGCGGCCTCGACATCATCGTCAACAACGCCGGTTACACGTACGACGGGGTGATCCACAAGATGTCGGACGAGCAATGGCAAGCGATGCTCGACGTGCATCTCACCGGCCCGTTCCGTCTCCTGCGCGCGGCCTCGTTGTACTGGCGCGAATGGGCGAAGGCCGAGATCGCCGACGGCAAGCAGATCATGCGAAAGGTGATCAACGTGTCGTCGACGTCCGGCGTCGCCGGCAACGCGGGCCAGGTGAACTACGCTGCGGGCAAGATGGGCATCGTCGGCGTCACGAAGACGCTCGCCAAAGAATGGGGGCGTCTCAACATCAACGTGAACGCCGTCGCGTACGGCTTCATCGAGACCCGCCTCACCGCCGCCAAGGAGGTCGCGAGCAAGGCCGAGGTCGACGGACAAACCGTGGAGCTCGGCATTCCAGAGGAGATGCGGAAAGCCGCGAAGCGCATGATTCCACTCGGTCGCTCGGGCACGCCCGAAGAGGCCGCAGGCCCCGTGCTTTTTCTCGCGTCGCCGCTCGCCGACTACGTGACGGGACACGTCGTGCTCGTCACCGGCGGCAGCTACATGTAGACAAAGGAGCGACCAGCATGCCGAGCGAGATCCCAGCGAGCCACCGCGACCTCCTCACCACGAAGACGTTCGCGCACCTCGCGACTACCATGAAGGACGGGTCGCCGCAGGTGACACCGGTGTGGTTCGACACCGACGGCCCGTACGTGCGCGTCAACTCCGCCGTCGGGCGGCTCAAAGACAAGAACATGCGCCGCGATCCGCGCGTCGCCCTCTCGATCCTCGATCCCGACAATCCCTACCGCTATCTCGAGATCCGTGGGCGTGTCGTGGCGATCACGGAGGAAGGCGGGGCGGCGCACATCGACGCGCTCGCGAAGAAGTACATGGGCGTCGACACCTACCCGATGCACCAGCCCGGGGTCGCGAGGGTCATCTACACGATCGAGCCGCTGCGTTTCTCGACGATGGGCTGACCCTTCGGGTGGTCACTGAGCCGACGGTGGATCCGGCTCGCCGGCGCGATACGCCACCACCGCATTCGAACTCGCGCCCGCGACGTAGACGTTGCGACCGTCCGGGCTCACGGCCACGCTTCGCGCGAACGCCAGACATTCCCGATCGGGGGCTCCGCGACGCTTCTCCAAGAAGGTCAACGCGCCTGAGCGAGGATCACGCGCGAAGGCCGCGACCGCATGGTCCAACGTGCTCGCCGCGTAGAGCCGCCGGCCGTCGGGACTGATCGTCACCCAGAACACGCCGTACAGCCCGTCGACACCGTCGACGCCTTGCGAGACCACGTCCACGAACTTCAGCGCACCGCTCGCCCGGTCCCGACGAAACACCGCGATGGTGTCGTCGTCTTGGCGTGTCGCATAGACGAACGCTCCGTCCGGGCTGATGGCGACGGAATGGATGCCGACGACCCCGAGGTCGGCGTCCGGCGCCGGCGGCCGCAACGTGAGATGCCCCGTCGTCTTGTCACGGACGAAGACCGTCACCGCACTCTGGTCGCCGCTCGCTACGTAGAGGTGCGCGCCGTCCGGACTGATCGTCAGTGCCAACGGCTCCGCGATGCCCTCGACGCCGAGGATGCCCTGGTGCTGCACCTCGACGAAGGTGAGCCATCCCGTCAAGGTATTGCGTTTGAAGACCGCGATTGCGTCCGACTTCTGGCCGGCGGCGTACAGGAACTGGCCATCGGGGCTGATCGCGAGCGCGCGGGCGTAGCGAATGCCTTCGACGCCGGCGATTCCGTCCTTCTGCGCCTCGAGGAACGTGAGGGCACCGCTCGCAGGATCCCGCGAGAACGACGCGACGGCATCGTCCCGCGAGCCGGCGACGTACACGAAGAGACCGTCCGGACTGAGAGCGAGCGCGGACGCGTACGCGATGCCGTCGACGTTGCCGACGCCGTCCTTTTGCACCTCGAGCTCCGTGAGCGCACCCGTTGCAGGATCGCGCGTAAAGACGGCGACAGCGTCGCTGCTCGGGCCGACCGCGTAAACGTTCCGACCATCCGGACTCACGGCGACCGCGAGCACGCCGGCCAGGCCGCGGACACCTGCCTCGCCCTCGAGCTTCGCATCGACGAACTCGAGAGCGGCGGCATGCGCAGGGGCCACGCTGCCGAGGACGGCACCCGCGATCAGCAACGACGAGGCAACGCAGCCGAGAAACGACATCGAACCGTGGCGACTCATGCGACAGGTGTAGCAGCCGACGCCACGCCAAGCGACCCACCCCGCACCGTCGAACGCAACGCGAGTTGCGGGAGCGCACCGCCGGCGCTAGTCCACCCCCGTGCGGGGATTCGTGCTGCAGCCGACGTACCGGGTCGTCGGCGGACGTCTGGAGGTCCACCTCTACGGCACCCTCGAGAACGGCGACTCCTTCCTGGTGGTCGACGACCGGGTGCAGCCGTACTTCTTCATCCCGACCGCACGCGCGAGCGCCGTCACCGCGAGGGGTGCCCTCGTCACGCCAACGCCCCTCGTCGCGCTCGACGGCACGCCCGTCGCGCGCGTCACCGTCGCCCTGCCGAGCGACGTACCGCCGCTCCGCCAACGGCTCATGGCCACGGGCGTCACCTGCTACGAGGCCGACATCCGCTTCGCATACAGCTACCTTCGCGATCGCGACTTGCGCGGTACGATCGCGATCGACGGCCCCTGGGCCTCCGAAGGACGCATTCGCCGCGTCTATCGGAATCCCGAGCTGACCCCCGCGGCGTACGCCCCCTCGTTGCGGATCCTTTCCCTCGACATCGAGACCAGCATCGACGCGTCGTCGCTTTTCGCCATCGGCCTGGCCGGCCTCGGCGTCGACCGGGTGCTCATCGTCGGTCCCGGCCCCCTGCGCGGCGCCGAATGCTTCCCGGACGCTCGCACCTTACTGCTCCGCTTTTTCACGCTCCTGGACGAGGCCGACCCGGACGTCCTCACCGGCTGGAACGTCGTCGACTTCGACCTCGCCGTGCTGCAACGGCTCTGCCGCCACCATGGTCTACCCTTTCGTCTCGGACGCACGAACGAAGAGATGACGATCCAGCGCGATCAGGGATTCACGCGCGAGGCACGCGCGTCCGTGCCCGGGCGCATGGTGCTCGACGGTCTGGCGCTCGTGCGCAGCGCGTTCATCCGGCTCGACGATTACAAGCTCGAGACCGCGGCGCGGGCGTTGCTCGGGAAGGGCAAGTTGATGACGGGCGACGCGCGCGGCCACGAGATCGCGGACGCGTTCGTGCACGACCGCCAGAAGCTTGTGGACTACAACCAGCGCGATGCCGAGCTGGCGCTCGAGATCGTGACGAGCCAGCGCCTCGTCGAGCTCGCCGTTTCCCGCAGCCGCCTGACCGGCATGCAGCTCGATCGCGTCGGCGCGAGCATCGCATCGATCGATTTTCTGTATCTCGCCGAGCTGCATCGGCGCGGACACGTCGCCCCATCGGTCAGTGAGCATGCGAATGCCATGGTTGCGGGGGGCGCCGTGCTCGACTCCGTTCCGGGCCTCTTCACCAACATCCTCGTCTTCGATTTCAAGAGCCTGTACCCGAGCATCATTCGCACGTTCAACATCGACCCCCTGACGTACGTTCCGCCGGACGTCCGCGCGAACGACATGGAGGTAATTCGCACGCCGAACGGCGCACGCTTCCGTCGCGAACCCGGAATCCTTCCGGAGCTGGTTGCACGGCTCTGGGGCGAGCGGGATCGCGCCCGACGCGCCGGTGACCCGCTGGCGGCACAAGCGATCAAGATCCTGATGAACTCGCTGTACGGTGTCCTCGCGGCTACGACGTGCCGGTTCTTTTCGCCCGCGATCGCCAACGCGATCACGTTGACGGGACAGCACCTGATTCATCTCGCCGCCGACGAAGTACGCAAGCTCGGACACACCGTGATCTACGGCGATACCGATTCGCTTTTCGTCGACGTCGGCGAGCCCGAGGTCGCGCGGGCCGAGGCTCGCGCCGAGGAGCTGCGTGTCGCCATCGGCGCCATGCTGGTCGAGCGGCTCCGCCGCGAGTTCGGCGTCGAGAGCCACCTCGAGCTCGAATACGAGAAGTGCTACCGCCGCTTCTTCATGCCGGAGGTGCGTCAGGGCACCGGCGGCAGCAAGAAGCGGTATGCGGGGCTACTCGGAGAGGACCCTCATGCCCGCCTGGAGATCATCGGCCTCGAAGCCGTCCGCCGCGATTGGACGCCGCTTGCGAAGCGCTTTCAGCGTGAGCTGCTGGACCGGGTCTTCACCGGCCGCCCCGTCGACGCGTTCGTCCGGGATTTCTCGGCGGCGCTGCATCGGGGCGCGCTCGACGACCTGCTCGCCTACAAAAAGGCGGTGCGGAAGCGTCTCCACGACTACACCAAGACGACGCCGGCACACGTGAAGGCGGCTCGGAAACAGCGCGGGCCGCAAACCCGCATCGTCGAATACGTCATGACCGATGCCGGCCCGGAGCCGGTCGACGAGCGGCGGGGAACCCTCGACTACGAGCACTACGTGACGAAACAACTGGCACCAATCGCCGACGCGCTGCTGCGCTTCGTCGGCATCCACTTCGCCGACCTGATCGGACGACCGCGGCAGCTCGAGCTCTGGTGAAGAGGTCGCGGTTGACTGCCGTCCGTCACGGCGGCATCCAGAGTCCGTGCCCCTCGCCGATGCGGACGAGCCGCTACCCACGCTCGAGGGACGCGCGCTGTGCTTTGGACTCGCGCTCTCCGGCGAGGAGATTCTCGATCCAAGCCACGCCGACCTCGACCCCACGCGTGCCCGGCCGCACCTCTTCGCGCAACTCGCCGGCGACGTCGGGGCCGTGCTCGGCAGGGGCGACGTCATCGTGGCGGAGGAGGTTTCCGGGGCGGACGCGGTGGCACGACCGGCGTTCGATGCGCTCGCCGCCGCCGGCATCATCGCCCTGGTCGCCCGGCGTTTCGCACCCACTCTGCTCGACGCGGCATGGGCAGCGGGGATTCCCACCCTCGTCGTCGACACCCCAGGCTTCCTGCACACCGGCGATCGCATCCGACTGGACCTCGACGCCGCCAAGATCGTGAATCTGTCGAGCGGGGACCGGGTCGCGATCCGAAACGCGAGCGGCGCGCGCGAGCGAGCGACGCTTCGGACGACACTCGAACGGTCGTCGGCCCGTTGAGCACCCGCACGCATCCCGCGTCGACCGACGCCGTCGTGGAGCTCGCGAGCAACGCGCTCCCCCCGGCGTTCTACGTCCGACCGACGCTCCGCGTGGCGCGCGCCCTCCTCGGGAAAATCCTCGTGCACCGGCATCGCGACGGGATCACCGCCGGTCGGATCGTCGAGGTGGAAGCGTACCGAGGACCCGAAGACCGCGCCGCACATACCGCGGGCGGGCGTCGAACGCCTCGGAACGAAGTGATGTGGGGGCCCGGAGGCCGGCTCTACGTCTACTTCACGTACGGGATGCACTACTGTTGCAACGTCGTCACACGCGCCGCGGGCAAACCCGAAGCGGTGCTGCTGCGCGCCCTCGAGCCGGTCGCGGGCATCGCGCTCATGCGGCGTCGTCGAGGTGCACGCGATCTCGCAGCCGCAGCGCTGGCCCGCGGCCCGGGCAACCTCTGTCGGGCCATGGGCATCGACCGACGCCTCGACGGTTCGGACCTGTGCGACGGTCCCGTCATGGTGCTCGATGCACCGCATGTCCCTTCCGCGCGCGTCGCCGTCGGAACGCGCATCGGAGTCGCCTATGCGGGCGAGCACGCGCTTCGCCCATGGCGCTTCTTCGTCCGGAGCTCTCCGGCCGTATCCGGACCCCGCGGCGCGACCGACGCCGTCAGTCCCGTTTGAGACGTTTCATCGCCGCCAGGGGATCGGACTCGGCGGTCTCGAGATCCACCCCGGTCGTCTCGAGGAAACGCGCGACCATCATGTAGAAACCGACGGTCAGCACCGCCTCACAGAGCTCGCGATCCGAGAAATGCCGCCGCATCCCCGCCAGCGTGGCGTCGCCGGCACGCGGCCCCGCGAGCAGCTCGTCCGTCAGCTGCAGGACCACCCGATCGCGCTCGTCGAAGCAGGCCGCGGTCACGTCGTCACGTTCCAGGGCGGCGATCTCGTCGGCCGAGACACCGCACGCTCGTCCGATCGGGACGTGCTGCTGCCACTCGTACGGCGCCGGCGAACAGCGGCCGACGCGCAAAATGATGAGCTCCCGGAGACGCGCGTCGAGCGCGGCCTGCGACAGAATCGCCGTTCCCAGCTGTCCGAAGCCGCGTAGGAACGTCGGTGCATGCGGCAGCATGCGGAAGATGTTCAGTGGGGGGAGACCAGCCGCCAGGTTTCGGACGTCGTCGGGAGCCGTGCCGAGATCCGGATACGGTATGCGCGCCATGCCGGCACTCGTGGCGGAATCGTCCCGACAAGGCAAGTGCGGCGCACGGCTTGACTCGATCACCGCCGAATGGTTCGAGGCCCGGTGCCTCGCGAGTTTCACTGGAGCGCGCCCGTCTGGCAGGCGGACCTCGACGCCTTCGGCGAGCTGCGCAATACGAATCTCCTGCGCCTCCTGCAGGAGACGGCCACGCGCGCGTCTACCGATGCGGGATTCGACGCCGGCTACTACGAGCGGACGGGCGCGATGTGGATCATCCGTCGCACACGGCTCGATCTCGCGAGCCCGGCGTACTACGGGGACGTTCTCGACGTACGCACATGGATCACGGATTTCCGCCGCGTACGGTCGCAGCGCGAGTACGGCGTACGGGCCGGCGATCGCTGTGTAGCGTACGCCTCCACCGACTGGGTGTTCGTCGACCGCGCGCGCGGACGGCCATGCCGCATTCCGGAAGCATGGGAGGGTGCATTCGATCTCGTCGGCAAGCCCGCGACGAATCGCCTGCCCTTCCCCGAGGCTCCGCCGCCCGCGGCGGGTACTTTCACGACGCACCGGCGCATCGAGCTCCATGAGCTGGACGCGCTTCGCCACGTGAACAACTCGAACTATGTCGCCTATGTCGAGCAGGCCGCCTTCGACGTCGCGGGCGCAGCCGGATGGGACCTCGATGCGCAGATCGCCGCGGGTGGGCGCATGCGCGCCGTGCACCACGACCTCGAATACCTCGATGCGGCGCTCTATGGTGAGACGATCGCAGTGACCACGTGGACGGTCGCAGGCACCGCCGACACGGTCGAGCAGCAGGCGCACCTCCACCGCGGCGACGCGGGACGGCCACTGCTGCAGGCACGTAGCCGCTACCGCTGGATCAGCGTCGACGGCGGGGCGATGCCGGATGGTCTCCGCGCAGCATTTCGCCATACCTGATTTGCGGGGGTAGCGACCTTCCGGTATCGTCGCGCGCCATGAACGCCCTGCGCAGGACGCGCACTATCGCGATCGGTCGACAGACGGTCGGCGGCGATGCGCCGGTCGTCGTGCAGAGCATGTGCGCCACCAAGACGCGCGACATCGACGCGACGGTCGCGCAGTACGATCAGCTCGCGGCAGCCGGTGCCGGCGTCGTACGCATCGCCGTCGACAACGAGAAGGAAGTCGCGGCGCTCAAGGAGATCCGCCGGCAGACCGAGGGCATCACGCTGTCGGTCGATCTCCAGGAGAACTACCGCCTCGCGGCCTCGGTCGCCGGCGTACGTCGACAAGATCCGCTACAACCCTGGCCACCTGCACCACGTCGAGCGCGACGAAGTCGATCGAGCGACAAGGTCGGCTGGCTGGTCGACATCGCGCGCGACAACGACTGCGCGGTCCGCATCGGCGTCAACTGCGGCTCGGTCGCGCCCGAGTTCCTCGAGCGCCACCCCGGCGACCAGCTCGAAGCGATCGTGCAGTCGGCGCTCTACCACTGCGAGCTGATGGACGACGTCTCGGCTTCGACCGCTTCGTCGTGTCGCTCAAGGACTCCGATCCGGACAAGGTGCGTCGCCGCCAACCGCGCTTCGCGGAGGCGCGCCCCGACGTGCCGCTCCACCTCGGCGTCACCGAGGCCGGCCTGCCGCCGGAAGGCATCATCAAGACGCCGGCTCGCCTTCGAGAAGCTGCTCGCGCGCGGCATCGGCGACACCATGCGCGTCTCGCTGACGCTGCCGAACGAGCGCAAGCACGAGGAGGTCGAGGTCGGCCACCAGATCATCGACGACGTGCGCCGACGGCCGCTTCATCTCGGTGCCCGACTTCGGCAGCGGCCTCAACATCATCTCGTGCCCGAGCTGCTCGCGGGTCGAGAACGAGAGCTTCGTGGAGCTCGCCGAGCAGGTGCGCGACCTGACCGCCTACGCGCGCCGCCACCGCATCACCATCGCGGTCATGGGCTGCCGCGTGAACGGTCCGGGCGAGACCGACGACGCCGACCTCGGCCTGTGGTGCGGCCCGTCGACCGTGATCCTGAAGAAGAAGGACGTGAAGATCGGCTCGTTCAGCTACACCGACGTGCTGCCGCGCTGCGCGAAGAGCTCGACCGCCTGATCGCCGAGCGCAGCTAGGATCCGCCCGCGGTCGGCGCGCACCCCTTCACCGGTGTGATCGGTTCGGGATTGCGCGCTTCACGGATCGCGCTCACGGCTCGCAGGAATCTCCCCTCTCGTCCACGAGCAGCTTGCCGCTCGTCTCCTTACTCGCTCCGACGTCGGCCGCCTTCAGACGCGCTCGATGATGGTCGTGATTCCCATGCCGCCCCCGATGCACATGGTCACGAGGCCGGTCGTTCGATCGCGACGCTCGAGCTCGTCGAGCACCGTCCCGATCAGCATCGCGCCGGTAGCGCCGAGCGGATGTCCGAGCGCAATCGCCCCTCCGTTCACGTTGACGCGATCCGGATCCATCTCGCAGTCGCGGATCACCTTCAACGGAACGGTCGCGAACGCCTCGTTGATCTCCACGAGGTCGATGTCTTTGATCGTCATGCTGGCCTTCTTGAGACAGCGCGCGGTCGCCGGCACCGGCGCCGTCAGCATGATGACCGGCTCGGCACCATGGGTCGCCATGGCACGCACCCGTGCGCGCGGCTTCAGACCGTGCGCTCGCGCGTAATCCGGCGAGGCGATC
Source organism: uncultured delta proteobacterium (assembly GCA_963774015.1). Classification (GTDB taxonomy): domain Bacteria; phylum Desulfobacterota; class Binatia; order UTPRO1; family UTPRO1; genus UTPRO1. The sequence continues at coordinate 390,784 of CAVZDH010000005.1, read as the reverse complement.
AACACGGCCGCGGCGCCGTCCACGATGCCGCTCGAGTTGCCGGCGGTATGGACGTGATCGATCCTCTTCACCTGCGGGTAGGCTTTGAGCGCCTTCTGGTCGAAGCTCAGCTCGTCACCCTTCTGCACGTAGCTCCCGAGCTGGACGAACGACGGATCGAGCTTGCCTAGCGCTTCGATCGTGGTCTGCGGACGCGGGAATTCGTCGTGGTCGAGCGCGACCGTACCGTCGAGACGCCTCACCGGAACGATACTCTTCTTGAAGCGACCTTCATCGATCGCCGTCTTTGCGCGCCGCTGGCTCGCGAGCGCGAAACTGGTCGACCTCGTCGCGCGTGAAGCCTTCGATCGTGGCGATCAGGTCCGCCGAGATGCCCTGCGGCACCAAGGGATACATTTCGCGGAGATGGCGGTTGTGGCCGTCGATGCCCGAGCCGTCGGAGCCCATTGGCTGGCGTGACATGCTTTCGACGCCCCCGCCGACCACGAGATCCTGCTGCCCCGACATGACCCCCATGAGCGCGAAATTCACCGCCTGCTGGCCGGAGCCGCAAAAGCGGTTGAGCGTGACGCCGGTAACCTCGGTCGGCCACGCCGCAGCCAGTGTCGCCATCCGTGCAATGCAGGCACCCTGCTCACCGGCCGCCGTCACGCACCCTGCGACCACGTCCTCGACGTCCTTGGGATCGAACGAATGCCGGGCCGCAAGCGCTTGCAGCGCTTGCGCCAACAGCTCCTGCGGATGGATGTGTGACAGCGAACCGCTGTCCTTCTTGCCGCGTCCACGCGGGGTCCGAACGGCGTCGATGATCCAGGCTTCCGGCATGAGTCGTCTCCTTATTTGGGGAAAAAAGGTACCGGCACTAAATCGTCTCCGGAACGCCATTGCAACGCGATGAGCCGTGCCCGCCGGCCGCTCTCGACGTCGCGGATCGACTCGGGCAATCTTCCCCTCATGGTCTCGCCGCGCCTGCGCCACGCGGTTCCGCTTCCGCTCCCGATCGACACGACGCGACTCCGCCAGGTCCTGGCGGTCGAGATCGTCGCCATGCTGGCGACATGGTCTTTGCCCGCGCTCTTGCTTCCCCCGCCCTGGCTCACCACGCTCGGCATCGCCGAGCCCGCCACGGAGCAACTGCTTTTCGTGCGCCTGTGGGGTGCGGCCTGTTTTGCGATCGTCGTCGGGCAAGCATTGGCCTGGCGGGCACCGCTGCGTCACCCGAGCGCGATTCTGATCGGAATCGTCGGCAACGGCATGGGGGCGCTCGTGATCGTCAGTCTCGGCACCGGCGGAGCGTTCGCCGCATGGCCGAGGCTCGGCGTGGCGTATGCGTGGGGAAGCGCGCTGCTCATGGCAGGAATTGCGACCGCACTCGCCGTAACCGGCCAGCCATTGTTGCGACGACTCGTTGACCGTCAGCGCCCGGGGTCAGTGAAAGTCATGTGAAGGTGGGGCGGTGCCGGCAAGCGAGATTTCTTCGAACGCACGCCCCAGCACGTGAATCACGCCGTCGACGCTCTGCAGTGGGCCCTCCACGCACAGAAGGCGTGCCGTATGCAACACGCGGCGATGGGCGCGAAACACGTCGGGCCGAACGGCGACATTGCAGGTACCGGTCTCGTCCTCGAGGGTGAGAAACAACATACCCTTCGCGGTGCCGGGTCGTTGGCGCACGATAACGTGGCCGGCGACACGAACGAGTTGGCCATGGGCCGCGCGCTTGATCGCCGCGCTCGTCACGACGTTTCGAGCACCGAGCTCGGCGCGGAGATGCGCCATCACATGCGGACCGGTCGTGAGCCCCATGCTCGCATAGTCGGCGAGCGTTTCCTCGAGTGCCGTCATCGCCGGCAGGGGCGACACCACCGGCGACGATGCGCCGGCGCGAGCAGACGCGGCCGCAAACAACGTCGCCGGCTCGCGCTCCAGCGCCGCGAGCTGCCAGAGAATGTCACGGCGACGAGCGCCGAATGCCGCGCAAGCGCCCGCGTATGCCAGCCGGCGGCGCTCGTCCTCTTGCAATGCGGCACGCGCCACGAGATCGGCGAGCGTCACGAAGGGTACGCGCGCACGTTCGGACTCGATCCGTCGTCCCGTCGCCTCGCGGATTCCGCTCACGTACCGAAGACCGATGCGTAACGCCCCCCGCTCGATGGTGCAGCGCCATGCCGAATGCATGACGTCGATGGGCCGCACCTCCACCCCATGTCGTTCCGCGTCCTTCACCAAGGTCGTAGGATGATAGAAACCCATGGGCCAGTTGTTCAGCATCGCACAGTAAAAGGCCGCGGGATGATGCGCCTTCAGGTACGCGGAGGCATAGGCAATCAGCGCAAAACTCGCGCTGTGCGACTCCGGGAAGCCGTACAGCGCAAACGACGTGATGGACCGCACGATGGCATCCGCCGCCTCACCAACGATGCCACGTTCCGTCATCCCGGAACGGAGACGCGTTTCGATCTGCCTCATGCGCTCCGTGGAACGCTTGAAGCCCATGGCCCGACGTAGCTCCTCCGCCTCCCCGCCGGAGAACCCGGCAACCGTCATGGCAATCCGGAGCAGTTGCTCTTGAAAGAGCGGCACGCCGAGCGTGCGCGCGAGGATGGGCTCGAGAGAAGGATGCGGATACGTCACGGGTTCCCGTCCCGCGCGCCGTCGGAGGTACGGGTGCACCATCTGTCCGACAATGGGTCCTGGACGGATGATCGCCACCTCGACGACGAGATCGTAAAAGCACGCGGGCTTGAGACGCGGCAGCGTCGCCATCTGCGCCCGACTCTCGACTTGAAAGACACCGATTGTGTCGGCCCTTTGCAACATCTCGTACACTGCGGCGTCGTTTTGCGGCAGCCGCGCAAGATCGAGTGCGACACCATCGTGCTCACGCACGAGCGGAATGGCATCCTCCAACACGGCCATCATGCCGAGCCCGAGAAGGTCGACTTTGATGATGCCGAGGTCGGCACAATCGTCCTTATCCCATTGCACGACGACACGCCCCGGCATCGACGCTGGCTCGAGCGGGACGACTTCGTCGAGGCGACCCGCAGCGAGCACCATCCCACCCGAATGCTGCCCGATATGTCGCGGTAAATTCTGCATTCGCCGGACCAAATCGACCAGCAACCGTACACGAGGAGCCCTCGGATCCAGGCCGGCAGCGACGAGCTGATTCGGCACCTCGTCATCCGGATCTCGGAACTCGAACGTGTGGAGGAGCGACGCCAGGCGCGCAAGGGATTCGACCCCGAGACCGAGCACCTTCCCCGCCTCACGCACGGCACTGCGGGAGCGATACGTGATCACGTTCGCCGTCATGGCAGCACCGTGCGTGCCGTAGCGGCGGTAGACGTACTGAATGACGGCTTCCCGCCGGTCGCCGCTCGGCAAGTCGATGTCGATGTCGGGCCACTCACCGCGCTCTTCGGAAAGAAACCGCTCGAAGAGCAGATCCATGCCGATCGGATCCACAGCGGTGATTCCGAGCGAAAAGCATACGGCGCTGTTGGCAGCCGACCCGCGTCCCTGCGCGAGAATGCCTTGCTGACGGCAGTACTCGACGATGTCCCAGACGATAAGGAAATAGCCGGCGAGATCCAGCCGGCCGATGACGGCGAGCTCGTGCTCGAGCTGCGAACGGACGCGCGTCGTGATCGTGCCGTAACGTCGACGCGCCCCGCACTCCACCAATGCCCGCAGATGCCCGAGAGCGCCTACGTCAGGCGGAACCGCTACGCTCGGGAATCGATAACCGAGATCCCGCAACGTGAACGAACATCGCTCGGCGATACGACGCGTATTCCGGATGGCTTCGGGAACGTCGCGAAAGAGGGCGTGCATCTCTCGAGGCGACTTGAGATGCCGTTCCGCGTTGGCAACCAAGCGCCCCCCTACCGCGTCGAGCGTGGTCTTGAGCCGCAAACAGGTGAACACGTCGAGAACCCGCCGATCTTCCGGACGCGCGTGGCGCACGTCGTTCGTGGCCACCAACGGCAACTTCCATTCGCAGGCCAGCCCAATCAGCTGGCGCGCCATGTGTGCTTGGCGCCGTTCGAGATGGCGATGAATCTCGATGTACAGATTCTCGCTACCGAGCAGCGATCGCAGTCGGTCGACTCGCGCACCGACCTCGGCATCATCACCGACACCAAGCATGGTCGCGGCGCCCCCTGGCACGAGCGCAATCAGACCACGGGCGTGCTCCTCGAGGTCTTCCCAGCCGAGCTCGCAGCCTGCTTTCGGCGCCCGCAACTTGCCCCGAGTGATCAATCGAGAAAGATTGCGGTACCCTTGCCGGTCGGCGACGAGGAGCCCCAAACGCCGACCGGCGATCGCGACGTCGGCGCCGACCAACGCTCGGATTCCCGTCGAGGATGCAGCCCGAAACGCGCGCGGCGCGCCGTACACTCCGTCGCGATCGATGAGCGCGATCGTGTCGAGCCCGAGAGTCGCAGCTCGACCGATCAGATCTTCCGGCAACGATGCCCCCGCCAAGAAGCTGAACGCACTCCGCGATCGCAGCTCGACGTAGCACTCGGCGTCAGTCATACACACCGTCCGCCGACCATCGGCCCGAGCGAGCGTCGCGATAGATGCGATAGACACCCCCGTCGCTCAACTCGACGTCGTAATACTCGCGCGCATATGGCTCGGCCGTCCACCATTCGCCGCGTACACGCCAAGGACCGGCCCAGCGCACGACGCGCCCACCAAAGCCACGGCCGCGTACACAATCGATAAACGCCCTGTTCTCGAAAACCTCCAAGGGTACCGGCGGTCGAAACGCGCGAAGAGCCAAACGAACGACGGGCGGCGCACTCCTGGGATCAAGTGGATCGCCCGGCGGCCCATCTGGCGACGGCTCGCCGACGAATCGATCCAGCCGTACGGCATCCGGGCGATGCGAATCGGCTGCCTGCAGTACGCCGACGCGATCCGGGCCGCACAATGCGGTCAAACGTGCCAGCACTGCCGCGAGCGCCGTCGGAGCAGGACCGGCAGGTCGGAGCAGGTCCAATTGTGTCGGCGCAATACACGCAGCATCCGCCGTCAGGCCGATCCCCGTGACGGCACGCACAGGTAGATGAGACTCCAGGTGCGTACGCAGCAACGTGAGCAACGTCTTCTGATCCGTCGTCGGTGCCGCCACCGAGATCTTCCGACGGTCCCGCCCTCCGCCTTCATGGTCCAGTGTGACCTCGAGTGCCCGACAACCGAGCCCGTGGAGCTCGAGGCGGCGCGCGATACAGTCGAGCAATCGACGTAGTACGAACACCAGCGGCTCGAGTCGTTCGACCACATAATCGAGAGCGAGATGCTCTTCGAACGTGCGCGGTACCGCGTGTGCGACGAGTGGCACGTCATCACCACGCGCGCGTTGTACGAGCCCGAGGCCGACCGGGCCGAGTCGATGAGCCACGGCACCCGCCGGCAGCGCGACGAGATCGCCGATCGATCGGATTCCCCAGCTTGCGAGCGTCGAGGCCGTCGCAGAGTCTGGATCGAGCAACGACACAGCATACGGCGCAAGAAACGCGCGATCGTCGCCGGCCGAGACGATGCGTACACCTCCCCCGTAACGTGCCGCCACAGCCGCAGCGAGCTTCGAGTCGGCTATGCCGACCCACGCGGGCAGATCACAACGAAGCGCGCGAGCTGCAAGCGCACTTGCCAGCGCAGATTCCGAAGCCCACAAGGCCGTACTGCCCTGACAGTCCACGAATACCCGATCGGCACCGTCACGCTCCGTTCGAGGGCTCACCGAACTTGCGACCTCGACGAGTG
>CAVZDH010000005.1:0-377500 GCA_963774015.1 uncultured delta proteobacterium | reverse complement strand
AGAATCGCGTACCAGCGGAGCATCAAGGCGTCCGAGATTGACATCACCTTCCCGAAAATATCGTCGGGCGTCTCCGTCAGGCCGACATAATTGTCGAGGGACTTGCTCATCTTTTGCGCGCCGTCCGTACCTTCGAGCAACGGAAGAGTCATGACGATTTGCGGACGCATCCCGTATGCCTTCTGGATCTCACGTCCCACCAACAAATTGAACCGCTGATCGGTCCCACCGACCTCGACGTCCGCGCGAAGCGCCACCGAATCGAACCCCTGGACGAGAGGGTAGAGAAACTCGTGAATCCCAATCGGGCGGCCCTCGCGCATGCGCTTACTGAAGTCATCCCGCTCGAGAATTCTCGCAACCGTATATTGACCGCACAGGCGGACGATGTCGTCCGCGCTCATACTTGCCATCCATTCGGAGTTGAATCGCACTTCCGTTCGTGCACGATCCAGAATCTTGAAGACTTGCTCCGCGTACGTATCGGCATTGCGACGGACGGTCTCTGCGTCCAAGGCCCGCCGCGTTTCTGATCTTCCCGACGGATCTCCGATACGCGCGGTGAAATCGCCGATCAAGAAGATCACCGTATGTCCATGGTCCTGAAACTGCCGCAGCTTGCGCAGCACCACGGTATGCCCCAGGTGCAGGTCCGGGGCACTCGGATCAGCACCCAACTTGACTCGCAACGGCCGACCCTCTTGCTCCGCCAACGACAGCCGCTCCGCTAACCCGCCCGCGGGTAGCGCATCCACGACCCCACTCATGAGATCTTCAACGATCTCCTGTTTCACGCGCTCTGGACCTCCTGGAAACGGCGAATCCCCTGCGCCTTCCCGCTGACTTCATCAATCTCGACAATTGCGCCCTGAACCACGACGGGGCCGTCCGCCACTTCGAACCGCCCAGGCATCTGCGTCAAGAACCGCCGCAACACCTGCTCACGCCTCACGCCGATGACGGAATCTCGTGGTCCGCACATTCCGGCATCCGTCAGATATGCGGTGCCTCCGGGAAGTATCCGATCGTCCGCCGTCTGGACATGGGTGTGACTGCCCACCACGGCCGACACTCTGCCGTCGAGATGCCAACCCATCGCAACCTTTTCGGACGTAGCTTCTGCGTGCATGTCCACGAAGATCATGCGCGCTCGCGACCCGATCTGCTGAACCACGGAGTCCGCCGTTCGAAAAGGACAATCGTACGTGTTCATGAATACCCGGCCGATCAGGTTCACGACTGCTACCGGCTCGCCGCCGACGGTCTTAATCGTGTATCCCCATCCAGGGGAGGTCGGAACGAAGTTCGCCGGCCGAAGCACGGAATCGCTGTCGCCAATGTATTCGACGATCTCGCGTTTCGCCCACACGTGATTTCCTGTCGTCAGTACGTCCACGCCCGCAGCAAACAACTCCCGAGCGCTGCCGGGATCGATACCGACACCACCCGCGGCGTTTTCCCCGTTGGCGATCACGAAATCGACGCGTTCGCTGCTCCGCAATGCCGTGAGGTACTTGGCGACCCCGCGGCGTCCCGGCTTTCCGACCACGTCTCCGAAGAACACGAGCCGCATGCCCTGAATCAACGCGCGTAGTCGCTGGCGCGCAACTCGCGAATCACTGTCACCTTGATTTGGCCGGGATATGTCACCTCGCTTTCGATTTTTCGCGCAACGTCGCGAGCCAACACCGCCGCTTGATCGTCCGATATTTGGCCAGGCTCGACCAGAATGCGGATCTCCCGTCCCGCCTGCACCGCGAATGATTTCTCGACCCCGCGGAAAGAATTGCTGATTCGCTCGAGATCTTCCAGGCGCCTGACGTAGCTCTCGAGAACTTCCCGCCGCGCCCCAGGCCTGGCACCCGAGATCGCGTCTGCCGCATCGACCAAAGGCGCAAGAACAGTCTCGGCCTTCACCTCTTCGTGATGTGCGGCGATCGCATTCACGACTTTTGCAGACTCTCCGTATTTGCGTGCGAGATCCGCGCCGATGATCGCATGCGAGCCTTCGATCTCGTGCGTGAGGGCCTTGCCAATGTCATGAAGCAATGCCGCGCGGCGCGCTTGCTTCTCATTGATCCCAAGCTCTGCGGCCATCATTCCGCATATGAATGCGGCCTCGATGGAGTGTCCCAACACGTTCTGCGCATATGAATACCGGTATTTCAGCATCCCCAGAAGCTTTACGAGCTCCGGATGCACTCCGTGCACTCCCACCTCGAAGAGCGCCCGCTGCCCCGCTTCGCGGACGCTTTCGTCGACCTCCTGCTCGGCCTTTCGCACCAGCTCCTCGATCCGACCCGGGTGAATTCTGCCATCCGAGATCAGCCGCTCGAGGGCTATGCGGGCGATTTCCCGTCGAATCGGACTATGGCACGAGATGATCACGGCTTCCGGAGTGTCGTCGATGATCAGGTCTACACCTGTCGCCGCTTCGATTGCGCGGATATTGCGTCCTTCACGACCGATGATTCTTCCCTTCATGTCGTCGCTCGGCAGATGAACGACGGACACCGTACGCTCAGCGATGAACTCGCCAGCGAGCCGCTCAATGGCAATGGTGATGATCTTTCTCGCCTTGCGATCCGCCTCTTCGCGCGCCTGCTCCTCGATTTGACGCACGCGCCTACCGGCTTCGTGCTTCGCCTCGGAATCGATCTCTTCCACGATCGCGCGCTTCGCCTCCTCGCGGGTGAGCCCCGCAACGCGCTCCAATGCATGACGCGCATCCTCGATGAGACGGCTCAATTCGGATTCTTTGCCCGCCACCTGCTCCTTCCGGTCCAGCAGCAATCGTTCCTGTTTCGTGAGGTCGGAACTGCGACTTTCGAGAGTGGCGGTACGGAGATCGATGGCTTCCTCTCGGGCCAGAAGTCGCCGTTCCATGGCTTGAAGCTCCGCACGATCCTTCAGCGCCTGCTGCTCATGCTCGGATCGCGCCTCGAGCAACAGCCGCTCCGCTTTGAGCTTGGCCTCCTCGATCAAGGCGTCACCACGGCGACGTGCCTCCTCGAAGGCACGTCGCGCGTCCTCTTCGAGCCTCGCGGCACGCTCTTGCTCCGCCCGAACCCGCCAAAGCGAGGACACGATTGCCATCACCAGCACCGCAACGGCGATGGCCGACACCACCGCGCTCACGATGATTCTCCCGTACGGACTTGCTCCGGGACCGTCGGCGTGAGCACGCGTTCTTCGGACAGCACGACGTCCATACGCTGGTCCCAGACATCGCACGGAAGCTCCGGAACGACCTGACAATCGAACCCGACCCCGAGGACCACGACACTCCCGGCCCGCCGAAGGTCGGCGATCGCCCGATCGTAAAACCCGCCCCCTCTTCCGAGGCGCGTTCCGTGCCAGTCGAAGCCGACGCCCGGAATCACGGCCACGGCCGGAAAGTCCAGCCTGCCCGCGCCGAGAGGGGGCGCGCCGATTTCAGCATTCGCATGAAGCGCCCATCGTGGATCACCGTGATCGAAGGGTGGGACCGGAACACGCACGATGGTCGGCCTTCCTGGAGCCATCGCCAAGAGACTGCCCACATCGACTTCCGCCCCGAACGCGACGTAGCCGAGGATGGTCCGCGCCTCGGCGAAACACGGCATCCGTCGCACTTGCGCCGCGATCTCCGTGCTCGCGGCGCGGCGGATGGCTTCGGGGAGGGCGGAGCGAGTCGAGACCAGGGCTCGTCGCCACTCTGATTTTGTCTGTGTCATGAGCCCGGACGCTCTTTTGTTCATTCCGGGCGGACTGTGACCAAACAGCAATCGCTACATCATTCGTAGCACACCGGCATCGTTCCCACCCGTCTCGTCGATACCGGCACGAGTCGGCTGGTCGGAGAGACCGTCATATCGTTGGGACCGCTGCTATCGAAAGACCGCGCGATTCGCGATTCGTCATCATGCATCCGTCCAGCTCTGATCTTTTCCACTCGGCGGCGTCGAGGTCCGCCTCGATGGAGAACGGAAAGTTTAGGAGGCGTATGCGACGAATGTCAAGGCAATCCGCTGGCTTCCGCTGGCGCCAGCAGGGCCGCAGCGAACTCACGCGGGTCGAACTCACGAAGATCCTCTACGCCCTCCCCGACTCCGACGAACCGGATCGGCAAGTTCAACTCCCCTGCGATTGCAAGGACGATTCCTCCTCGGGCCGTCCCATCGAGCTTCGTGAGTATCACTCCCGTTATGTCCAGATGCTCGCGAAAGGCGCGCGCCTGCGCCAATCCGTTCTGGCCCGTCACGGCATCGATTACGAGCAGCGTCTCGTGCGGCGCACCGTCGACTTCGCGAGCGATCACCCGACGCACTTTTCGAAGCTCATCCATGAGGTTGCTCTTCGTATGCAGCCGGCCGGCGGTGTCGATGATCACGACGTCGATCTTTCTCGCAACGGCGGCCCTCAGACCGTCGAAAGCCACCGCTCCTGGATCCCCGCCGTGTTGATGCCGTACGAGCTCTGCGCCGCTCCGATCCGCCCAGACCGCCAGCTGCTCTATGGCGGCCGCGCGAAAGGTATCACCAGCCACCAGCAAGGTCCGTCGACCTTCCCCGACGAATCGAGCGGCGAGCTTGCCGATGGATGTCGTCTTCCCTACTCCATTCACGCCCACGACCATGACGACGTGTGGGGGCCCACCCCAGCTCGACGTCGCCTTCGACCCGACCCTCGATCCCTCCAGGATCGCCACGATTGCCTGCTCGAGTCGACTCTTCAGGGACGCCTCCGCATCGCCGTGCGTGTCTTGGAGCTGCCTGATCAGCAGTTGCGTGGTCTGCACGCCGACGTCCGCCGCGAGCAAGACGCCTTCGAGGCCTTCCACGGCTTCTGGATCCAAGTGCCCGCGCCCCAGGATCGGCAAGAGGCGCTGGAGCAGCCCGGATCGCGTCTTCGCGAGCCCCCGGCGAAGGTCTCCCGGAGTCGACTGGGGAGGTCTCGCGTTGACCTTGGAGGAAATCGGGGATGCACGGCGACGCCGCCGCACCACCACGAGGAGGATGATGATGACGATCGCGAGACCAACCGCCCCCAGGGCCCCCAACACCGGCCCGAGCCCGTAGGTCTCGACGGCTGCAATCCACGTCACGGGCATCGGAGATCCGGACTGAAGCGGAAAGAGACCTACTGAGGCAAGCGCACCGATACGACCTTCGACACGCCCGGCTCCTCCATCGTCACACCATAGAGTGTCTCGGCCACTTCCATCGTCCGCTTGTTGTGCGTGATCAAAATGAACTGCGAGTGCGCGCTCATTTCGCGTACCATGCTGTTGAAGCGACCGATGTTCGCGTCGTCGAGCGGAGCGTCGACCTCGTCGAGGAAGCAAAACGGGCTCGGACGGATCAGGAACAACGAGAAGATCAGGCTCACGGCCGTGAGCGCCTTCTCCCCACCCGAAAGCAGATCCAGAGGTCCGATGCGCTTGCCCGGGGGCTGCACGATCACTTCCACGCCGCTGTCGAGAATCTGCTCCTCGTTCGTGAGCCGAAGCTCGGCACGTCCGCCACCGAAGAGCTTGGGCATCACCTGGCGGAACGTCGCATCGACTCGGTCGAATGTCTCCCGGAATCGCGTCTTCGAAGCTCGGTTCAAGCGACCGATCGTCTTGCGAAGATCCTCGAGCGCCCGTTCCAGGTCGTCACGCTGCTGCCCGAGGAACTGCTGCCGTTCCTCGAGCTCGGCGATTTCGGCAAGCGCCCCGACGTTCACCTCGCCCATCCCCGCAGCGCGTTCGCGTAGCCGCGCCAGCTGGGCATCATCGCCGCCGAGCTGTTCCGTGGCCGTCACTTCGACGTCGGCCACGTCCCGCTGATATCGATCTCGAATGGTTTGCTCGAGGTGGCCAAGAGCCATGCGTTGCTCGGTCACGTGGAGGTCGAGGCTCGACGCGCGGCTGCGGACCACGTCGAGCTCCCCTTGGGACTCCGTCGTTCTTTGCTCGGCGCTCTCGGTGACGTCGCGAAGACGCCCGAGCTCGGCTTCGACCGCCTCCAGCTCCACGCTCGAGGCGCTTGCCACGCTCTCGATCTCACCAATGCGGCCCGCAGCCTCGGCAACCATGGCCCGAGTCTGATCCAGCGCCAACCTGTCCGTTCGCTGACGATCGAGCAGCGCCGCGGCGCGCCGCTGCGTCTCGTCGTCCAGCCGCACGAGACGGTCGATCGCGGAGACCAACGCGTCCCGACGAGCACAGCTGTCGGCCAGGGCGATACGGCGCACGGTTTGTGCATCGTGCAGTCGCGACGCATCACTCCGTCGCTCCACGACTCGGCGTTCCGTCTCAGCTACCGCGAGCTCGCATGCGGCACGTCGCTCGCCCGCCTCCAGACGGTCGGCCTCATACCTCGCAACCTCGGCACGTCGCACCGTCAGCTGTGCCGCAACCGCTCCGATCTCACGCTCGACCGCTCGCGCCTGCTCTTGGATATCGCGAATCTCTTGGCGACTCCGCTGGACGTCTTTCTCGGCGCCGACGACCGTGACCGCGACTTGAGCGAGCTCGGCATCCACGTCGCGGAGGGACGCTTCTCGCTCTTCGACCATCTTGGTCAGATCGTCGTGACGAAGGCGCGCATCCGCGAGCTCGGTCTCGCGACGCTGAACCTCGTCGTCGAGCGTCCGGAGCTCACGGCGCTGCGACAGCAACGTCTCCTCGGAACGCTCACTGCCGCCGGCGATCGCACCCGAGGCAGCGAGCGTTTCACCCGCGAGAGTGACGAGTGTCCTGACCTCCTCCCCGCCTCCCCACGTCGCGATTGCTGCATCCAGATCGTCGACCAAATACGCATTTCCGAGGAGGGAGCGCGCCACGCCCTCGTAACCCGGCCGCACCCCGACGAGCTCCAAAAGGCAGCGCAAGGCCGTCGTCGGCGCGGCCGGCATCCGGCCATGCGGACCTTGAAGCGAAAGACAGGTCACGCGACCTGCTCCGGCGCGACGAAGCGCCTGGACCGCGTCGCGCGCCGCCGCGTGGTCCCGCATGATGACCGCTTGGATCTGCTCGCCGAGAACTGCTGCCACGGCCCGCTCGTACTCGGCCGGAATTTCGAGGATCTCGGCGACGAGCGCGAGCGCCTCTTCGCGCGACGACGCCGCAAGGACCGCGCGGACGCCTTCGGTATACCCGGCACGGGTCTCCTGAAGCTCGCGCAGAGAATCACGTCGAGAGCGCGCGCGCGCGAGACCGTCTTTCATGCCATCGACCGCCTGCTCCCAGCTGGTGCGCTCGGACAGCACGGCGCGAAGCTGCTCGGCGCGCTCTCGCTTCGCGCCTTCGAGCACCGCAAGACGCGCTTGCTGCTCGACCACGAGCCGCTCCGCCACCGTCGCGCGCTCTGCAGCGACGGCCTCACGGTCCGCAAGTGCACGCAAGGAAACGTCCAGGCGCTCGCGCCGCGCCTCCTCCTGTGTGCAGCGCTCCTGGCTGACCCCGAGCGAGCTCTGCACGTCCGCAAGGCTCGTGGCCGATTGCACCAACGCCGCCCGCGCGGCATCGAGCGCCTGTGTCTCGACCAGCAGATCCTCGCTGGCCCGAGCGAGCTCCTGCTCGTGCTCGGCCAACTCGGCTTCCGCGCGTGCGATCGTGCCGAGGAGCTCCTGCAGTCGCTCCTCGGCGTCGGCGCGTTCCTGCGCGACGGCGCTACGTTGCTCCACGGCCTGTGCGAGGTCCGTCGCCGTGACCGCATCCTGCGCCCGTAGCTCCTCCGCCTTGGCTTCGAGCCGTGTCACCTCGCCTCGCGCGACGTCCAAGGTTGCGCGAGCTCGATATGCCGCCGCTTGCGCGTCGCGCACGCGCTGTTGCGCCTGCACCTCGAGATCTCGGGCATTCCGACGTTCGGCCTCGAGCTGCTCGAGCAGGCTCGCAAGCTCGGCTGCCCGACTCGCTAAGGCCTCCCGCTGCGCAGTGAGCGCCGCGATCTCACCGAGAAATCTCGCCCGCGCCCGCGCAGAGAGGGCGAGATCGAGCTCGGTGATTTCACCCATCAGCGCTCGATATTGCTCGGCGCGCTTCGCCTGTCGACGCAGACTGCCGAGCTGGCGCTCGACTTCCCGCAAGATGTCTTGCACCCGCAGAAGATTCTCACGGGTGCGCTCCATCTTTCGCTCCGCCATCTGGCGACGACTCCGATACAGCGTGGTCCCGGCCGCTTCCTCGATGAAAAGGCGGAGCTCCTCGGGCTTCGCCCCGATCAGCGCCTCGACGCGCCCCTGTTCGATGATCGCGTACGCCTTGCCGCCGAGACCCGTCCCGAGGAACAACTCGGTAATGTCGCGCAACCGACAGGTCACGCCGTTCATCAAGTATTCCGACTCCCCCGAGCGGAAATACCGGCGTGTGACCATGATCTCGGCCGGACCGGTCGACGCGAGCGGGGAGCCACCCTCCTTCAACAACGCGAATTGATCGAGCGGCAGCCCATCGGTCTCGAAGACGATCGAGACTTGCGCCATGCCGAGGGGCGCATGGCGATCATTGCCGCCGAAGATCACGTCCTCCATGCCCTCCCCACGGAGGCGTTTGGCACTCTGCTCGCCCAAGACCCATCGGATGGCATCGACGACGTTCGACTTCCCGCAGCCGTTCGGCCCGACGACTCCGGTCGTGCGCGAGGGAAAGCGCAGCAAGGTCCGGTCGCGGAAGGACTTGAAGCCGACGATCTCTATCTGTCGGATCCGCAACGTCGCGGCGCTCACGGAGGGCGCCGAACCGGCACCCTCGTCCGAGGGTTCGTCACCTTCCGACCAGGATACGAGTGCGCGCTCGGCCGAAACTTCCTGCGGTGGAATCGCCACAGCCCCTCCTCACCATCAGTGCAACGGTCGAGCCGCGAGCACCGGCGCCGAGCATTCGCATAGGCCGCCTGGGGTGTCAACCAAAAACCCCAACATCCAGCCGAAGCAAACGTGATCGACGCTAGATCTTGGGGCTCATGCCGCTCGCTCCCCACGTGCACGTCACGGCTCGAGCTCCGTGTTCCAGTACGAGACGTCCACCGGGTTCAGGAAGGGCCCCCATTCCCGGTACCGCCGCAGACTGAATGCCGCAGTGATGAATGGCGTCCAGTGCGGTCTCGTCGGATGCTTCAAGAGGCGCATTCCGGCCTGCTCGGGTGTGCGGCCGCCTTTGCGGCGGTTGCAGCGATGGCACGAGCAGACGACGTTCTCCCACGACGCGAGCCCGCCCTGCGAACGCGGCACGACGTGATCGAGGTTCAGGTCGACGCGCGCGAAACGCTGGCCGCAATACTGACAGGTGTTCTCGTCGCGGGCATAGATGTTGTACCGGCTGAAGCGCACGTGTCGTTTCGGCACGCGATCGTACGTCACCAGCAAGATGACGCGCGGGACACGTACGACTCGACTCACCAATCCGATCGAATCGTGCTCGACGCTGACGGCCAGCTCACTCCAGCTCGCGAAGTCGAACGTCCGATATTGCTCGTCCACGGCACGCGCGATGTCTTGATAGAGCAGGATGAACGCGCGCCGCACCGACGTCACGTGCACAGGAAGGTACGATCGATTCAGCACCAGCACCTTCGTGTTGAGCATGGTCATGCGAGCGTCGCCGGGTCGCGTGACGCTAATACGCGCCGCGAGCGCCTGTCAAGAATCTTCTTCTGTAACGACGCGCACTTGCGCTGCTGGAAGCGCGCCCCTATACTCGCGCGCCGCGAGTGGCCGACGCGCTCGTCGACGACCCACGGTGTTGGTGAGAGAGTTTCCGAGTGCAAGTGGACTACGAGCAGCTCCTCCGTTTCGTCGACAAGCCCGGCCGCTACGTCGGCAACGAACGCGGAGCGATTCGGAAGGACGTCCGCTCGGTTGCGCTGCGGTTCGCGCTCGCCTTCCCCGAGGTCTACGAGATTGCTCAATCCCACCTCGGCCTCCAGATCCTCTACGATCTCTTGAACCGTCGAGCCGACGTCTATTGTGAACGCGTCTATGCGCCGTGGCTCGACATGGAGGACCAGCTCCGACACCACGCGCTTCCCCTCGCTTCACTCGAGACGAGCACACCGCTCGAGGCGTTTCAGATCGTCGGATTCAGCCTGCAATACGAGCTCACCTACACGAACATCCTCACGATGCTCGAGCTCGGCCGGATCCCGTTGCGCACCTCCGAACGGGCGGCGCATCACCCGCTCGTGATCGCTGGCGGGCCGTGCGCGTTCAATCCGGAGCCTCTGGCCGACTTCCTCGACGCGGTCGTGTTGGGCGACGGCGAAGAGGCGGTACACGACATCGTCGACGCATACCTCGACTGGAACCGTCGCGACCGAACCGCCCTCTTGGCGCGCCTGGCGGAGATCGACGGCGTGTACGTACCCTCGCGATTTGCGCCCACGTATCGCCCGGATGGGCGGCTGGCCCGCATCGTTCCCACCGACGCGACACGGCCCACCGTCCGCAAGCGGGTGCTCCGCGACCTCAACACCGTACCTTTGCTCGGACGACAGATGGTGCCGACGATGGACATCGTCCACGATCGCGTCGCGCTCGAAGTCATGCGCGGATGCGTGAAGGGCTGTCGTTTCTGCCAGGCGGGATACATCTATCGCCCGCTCCGCGAGCGCGATCCTCAGGCGCTGCTGGAGCACACGGAGCGGCTTCTGCGAGAAAGCGGCTACGAAGAGGTCTCGCTCCTGCTCCCTGAGCACCGGCGACTACAGCTGCATCAATCCGTTGCTCGCGGAGCTCATGAACCGTGTCGCCCCGCAACGGATCGCCTTGTCGTTGCCTTCGACCCGTGTCGACGCGTTGGACCCGCACCTGCTCGCCGAGATCAAGCGCGTGCGCAAAACCGGCTTCACCCTGGCGCCCGAAGCCGGGACGCAACGTCTCCGTGACGTGATTCAAAAGGAGTACCGCGAGGACGAGCTGTGCAAGCCGCCGAGCTCATCTTCGGTCTCGGATGGCGCAGCCTGAAGCTCTACTTCATGCTCGGACTGCCGACCGAGACGGAGGACGACCTCCGGGGAATCGTCGCGCTCGCGCGGCGGGTGTCGGCGACCGGCGACCATCATCATCCCGTCACGGCGAGCGTGTCGACGTTCGTACCGAAGCCACACACGCCCTTCCAATGGGCGCCGCAAGTCACGATCGCGGAAACCGAGGCACGACAATCTCTGCTTCGTCACGACCTCGGCCAACATCGTCTCGGCTTCAAATGGCACGACGCCCGTCTCTCGTATCTCGAGGGGGTCTTTTCTCGCGGCGACCGCAGGCTCGGGTCGGCCCTGCTGGCTGCGCATCGTCTCGGGTGCCGCTTCGACGGCTGGAGCGACCACTGCCGCTGGGATCTCTGGCAACGTGCGTTCGCCGAGAGCGGCGTCGATCCCGATTGGTATCTTCGTCGCCGCACGCTCGACGAGGTGTTGCCCTGGGACCACTTGGACAGCGGCGTCGGCAAGCCCTATCTGCAGCGTGAGCTGGCGGCCGCGTTCGCCCGCACGTTGACGCCGGACTGCAGCATCGAGCGCTGCACGTATTGCGGCGCCTGCGACTTTACGAGGGTACGGAACGTGACGTTCCATCCTCACGGCGCCAAGGGCAGCGAGAGTCGCGGCGGCGCCGTCGACGCCTGGGCGCGCACTGCGATGCCGCCCACGGTGCCGTGGCCGACGCGCAACTGGAAGCGCTTGATCGACGGCGGCCGTGAAGCCGCGACGGTCGACGACGGGACATCGATCACGACGACCGAGACCCGCACCGCAACGCCGCACGGCTCACCGGCCCCGCGACCCACGCGCGGTCAAGGAACCGCGGAGGAATGGCTCGGATCCGAGCGCCAGGGCATGCAGGCTCCCGTCGCGCCGGCACCACCGGCAGCGCGCATCCGCCTCGTCTACCAGAAGCTCGATCGCGCACGCTTCCTCGGCAACCGCGAGCTCACGACGGCGTTCATGCGCGCGAGCCGGCGTGCAGGCCTCCCCCTGGCGTTCTCCGGCGGTCATCATCCCATGCCGCGCATGAGCTTCGGACCCGCGCTCTCCCTCGGTGTCGCCAGCCACGGCGAGTATATGGACCTCGACCTCTCGATCGCGTGGTCCAGCGACGCCGTGATGGCGGCACTCAATCGCGAGCTCCCGGAGGGCTTGACGATCGTCGAGGCCGAAGCCCACGATCTCGACCTACCGACGATCGATCGCAGCTTGGTCGCGTTCACGTACACGGTCTCGCTCGAACGCCTTCGGGCGGATCGATGGAGCGACGACACCCTCGCGTCCCGGCTGGCGGCATTCACGAAGGCGAGGCAGTTCCCTATCACGAAGCTCATTAAGGGCCGCGCCCGCACCATCGACGCGCGCACGTCGGTTGCGATCGTACAAACGGGCCCGCGCCTGCTCAACGTGCAGACCGCGATCACGCGCGCCGGCACCTTGAAACCGCATCACGTCGTCGCGACGGTCTTCGGGCTCGACGACTTCGAGACGCAGCTGCTGTCGATCACCAAAATCGGGACCACCCTCGCCACGACCTTCGCAACCGCACCGTCGGAATCGACGGCCACGAGCATCGCCATCGGCTGAACCATCATGTCGAAACTCATTCTCATCAACTCCACGCCGGAAGAAACCCGCGTCGCACTGGTGGAAAATCAAGCGTTGGCGGAGATCCACTTCGAACGCGCGCGTGATCGCGGCATCGTCGGGAACATCTACAAGGGCAAGGTCGTCCGCGTGTTGCCCGGCATGCAAGCGGCATTCGTGGACATTGGTCTCGCCAAAGCGGGCTTCCTGCACGTGTCGGACTTCCATCCCGGGGTCGACGAGCTGCCGCTGGTCGATGCCGACCTCCCGGAGCGAGAGTCCGGCACGAGCGACGACCCCCTGCCGCCTCCGCCCTCGCCCACCGAAACGACCTTCGAAGGCTCCGCAACGGACGAGGCCTCGGTCATGCCCCCCCTGCACGAGCCGATCGAGGAACGGTTGAACCGCGGCGACGAGATTCTCGTGCAGGTGGCGAAGGAGCCGCTCGGATCCAAGGGTGCGCGCATCACCTCGCACGTCTCTCTCCCGGGCCGTCACCTCGTCTATCTCCCGACCACCAACCACCTCGGTGTCTCCCGACGCATCGAGGACGAGGAAGAGCGGCAGCGGCTCCGCGACGTGGTGCTCGCCCTGAAGCCCGCCGGGGCCGGCTTCATCATCCGCACAGTCTGTGTCGGGCTCAGCCGTTCCGAGCTTCAGGCGGACATGCGCTTCTTGATCGACCTGTGGAATCGGATCCTCAAGCGCAGCGAGAACGTGTCGGCCCCGTGCCAGCTGCACTACGACATGGATCTCACACTGCGAAGCATCCGTGATCTCTTCACGACCGACGTCGAAAAGGTCATCGTCGACCGCCGCACCGACCAGCAACGCATCCTCGAGTTCGTCGACTCGTTCGCGCCGGGACTCACGGCACGAATAGAGCTCTACGACGCTCCGGAACCCCTCTTCGACCGCTACGGGATCGACCAGGCGATCAGTCGCGCACTCGAACGTCGCGTCTGGCTCAAATCGGGCGGCTACATCGTCATCGACCAGACGGAAGCCTTGACGACGATCGACGTGAACACCGGCCGCTACGTCGGCAAGCACAACCACGAAGAGACCGTCCTCAAGACCAACCTCGAAGCCGCACGAGAGATCGTCGACCAGCTGCGGCTCCGCAACATCGGCGGCATCATCATCGTCGATTTCATCGACATGATGGAGCCGGCGAACCAGCAACGCGTGATGGACGCGTTCGACGCTGCGCTGAAGCAGGACAAGATGCGCAGCAACATCTTGAAGATCTCCGAGCTCGGTCTCGTGGAGATGACTCGGAAGCGTACGCGCGCGAGCCTGCCACAATTGCTGACCGAGCCGTGCCCGACCTGCGAGGGCCGCGGCCGCGTCATCTCCATCGCGACGATCGCCTACGAGGCAATGCGGCGCATCCGACAGGTCGCACGCGCCGCGCCCGAGACAACGCGCATCGTCGTGCGTGCCAGCGCACCGGTCGCCGCCTTTCTCTACGAGGAGGAAGGCGCCGCCATGGATCGCCTCGAGCGTGAGACCGCACGTCGCATCACCGTCGAGACCGTCGACGGCGCGGACGTCGCGCGGCTCGACGTCCGCGCCGTCTAAAAGGGTCGGCTCTCACCTTGACTTGCTATCGGGCTGATTTTATTCGGGCGGTACTTCTATGACCCTCGACCAGGACCGCGGCACCGTGGGTCCGCCGTCGGTGCCCGCATTCGCCGACGCGCTGACGCGCGTGGTCGAGCGAGGGGCCCGATCGTCGATCGCCGACGTGCACGCGCTGATCCGGTGCCGCGACGCGGACCTCCCCGCACTCCTCGCCGAGGCGGGTGACCTGCGCGACCGACACAAGGGTCGGCACGTCACGTACTCGCGCAAGGTGTTCCTGCCGATCACCAATCTCTGCCGCGATCGCTGCAGCTACTGTACGTTCCGCAAGGATCCGCATGACCCCGGGGCCTGGACCATGCGACGCGACGAGATAGCGGAATGGCTCGTGCGGGCGCGGACGCAAGGCTGCAAGGAAGCGTTGATGTGTCTCGGGGACACGCCGGAGGCGGCGTTCCCGACGTATCGCGCGACGCTCGCCGAGCTCGGACACGCCTCCACCGCGGGCTACGTTCATGAAGCATGCGAGATGGCGCTCGCCGCCGGGCTCCTTCCGCACACCAATGCCGGCGTGCTGTCGCGCCAGGAGATGCAACTGCTTCGCCCCGTCAACGTCAGCCTCGGGCTGATGCTCGAAAGCGCGAGCCCGCGCCTTCGGGCTCGCGGCATGCCGCACCACCACGCGCCCGACAAAGAGCCCGCCCGCCGTCTCGCGATGATCGCCGAGGCCGGACGGCTCAGAATCCCGTTCACCACGGGCATCCTGATCGGCATCGGCGAAACGGTCGAGGAGCGGGCCGATGCACTGCTCGCGATCGCCGACCTCCACGCCACGTACGGCCACGTTCAAGAAGTGATCGTGCAAAACTTCCGCGCCAAGGACGGCATCGCGATGGCCGGAACGCCCGAACCGACGGCCGGCGACATGGCGCGCACCGTCGCCGTCGCGCGACTCGTGCTCGGCGGCGAGATGAACGTCCAGGCGCCGCCCGAATTTGACTCCCGACGATCACCGCCTGCTGCTCGCGCCGGCATCAACGACTGGGGAGGCATCTCGCCGCGTCACGCGCGACTACGTGAATCCCGAGGCGCGCCTGGCCCACGATCCCCGCGCTTGGCCGACACCTGCCGCGCGGAAGGATTCACGCTGGGCGAACGGCTCGCGATCTACCCCGAGTATCTCGCCCGGCCCGATTTCCTCGACCCGGCGCTGTCGGCGCCCGTCGAGCGTCTCGCGAGCCATATCGCAATGGAGGCCAGCCATGTCGTTGCCGCGCATTGAAGAGCTCTACGAAGGCGTGTCGTTGGATCGACGCTTGTCGCGAGCGTCGGCCGACGTCCGCGGATCCTCGACCGCGTCCTGGCCGGCGGCACGCTCTCGCATCGACGAGGCCGTCGCGGTCTGCTCGAGAGCGACGGCGACGACCTTCTGGCGCTCGTCGCGGCCGCCGACGCCGTCCGCAAGGAGGACGTCGGCGACGACGTGACCTACGTCGTCAACCGCAACGTCAACTTCACCAACGTCTGCTTCGTCGGCTGCCGATTCTGCGCCTTCAAGCGCCAGCGCTGGGAGCGCCGACGCCTACAACCAATCGGTCGAGGCGGTGCTCACCAAGGTGCAGGAAGCCGTCGACCGCGGAGCGACGGAGATCTGCATGCAGGGCGGCATCAATCCCGACATGCCACCGTTCACCTACCGAGACATCCTGATCGCGATCAAGCAGGCGTTCCCAGCGATCCATATGCACGCGTTCTCGCCGATGGAGATCATGTACGGCGCGCGCCGCACCGCCATGAGCTATGCCGACTACCTCGCGATGCTGAAAGGCCACGGGCTCGGGACGATCCCTGGCACGGCGGCCGAGATCCTCGACGACGAGGTCCGCGAGCTTCTGAGCCACAAGAAGGTCGACGTGCGCACGTGGGTGGACATCATCACGACCGCGCACCGGCTCGGCATCCCGAGCACCGCGACCATCATGTACGGCCACGTCGAGACGTCCCGTCACGTCGCGGCCCATCTCCAGCTGATCCGCGATCTCCAAAGCGAAACGGGCGGTTTCACCGAGTTCGTCCCGTTGCGCTTCATCCACACCAATACGGAGATGCATCGTGACGGCCTGGTGAAAGATCCGCCGCCGAAAGGCATGTACGACCTCAGGATGTACGCCTGCTCCCGGCTGCTGTTGCGCGGCTCCATCGACAACCTGCAAACGTCGTGGGTCAAGATCAATCACGAGCTGGCGCAACTCTCGCTGAACGCCGGCTGCAATGACTTCGGCGGCACCCTGATGGAAGAGAGCATCTCGCGCGAAGCGGGTGCGGATGCAGGCGAGTACACGCCCGTCGAGGAGATCCGACGCTTGGTCGCAGGCATCGGTCGACGCGCGGTCGAACGAACGACGCTCTACGAGAAGCGTGAGGCGTCGGAGGAGAATGCGCCGCGTGCGAGTACGACCCAAGCTGACCGTGTTGGCGGGCGGAGTGGGAGCCGCGAAGTTCCTGCGCGGCCTCATGCGCTCTGCTGATCCCGCATCGGTCACCATCGTCGTCAACACGGCGGATGACGATCGCTTCTTCGGTCTCGCAGTCTCGCCGGATCTCGACACCATCACCTATACGCTCGCCGGGTTGGCACCACGCCGCCGCGGATGGGGTCTCGCCGGCGACGGATTCCTCTGCCTCGAAGCCCTCGGGCGGCTGTACGACGGTGCGGGGTGGTTCCGTCTCGGCGACCGCGATCTGGCGACGCACATCTACCGCACCGATCGGCTCGCGCGGGGCGCCACGCTGACCACCGTGACGCGCGAGATCACCCAGGCATTCGGCGTCGTCCCCCGCGTGCTTCCGATGAGCGATCACCCCGTGCGCACCGTCGTGCAAACCGCCCGCGGACCGCTGTCGTTCCAACGCTACCTCATCGCGGAGCGTGCCCGCCCGGCGGTACGCAGTCTCCGCTATCGCGGCGCCGCGTCGGCGCGACCTGCCCCCGGCGTCGTGCGGGCGATCCGCGACGCCGATGCCGTCCTCATCGCGCCGAGCAATCCCTTTTTGAGCATCGGACCCATTCTCGCCGTTCCCGGGATCCGTGCCGCGCTCGACGCCCGCCGCGGTCCGACCGCCGCCATTTCCCCGCTGGTGCGTGGTCGCGCCGTGACGGGACCGCTCGCACGCCTGTTGCGCCGCTTCGGCCATCCCTCGTCGTCACTCGGCATTGCGCGATGCTATCGGCCGTTCCTGCGTGCGCTCGTGATCGATCGCAGCGATCGCGCCGACGTCGGCATCCTCGAGCGCGAGGGCTGCCGCGCGATTCTCGCCGACACCGTCTTGTCGACGCCCGCGCGCGCCGCGCGCGTGGCGAGCACGCTGCTGCGCGCCCTGGCACTGGCATGACCACGACCCGGGCACCGCTCGTCTGCTATCCGATCGACGGGCTTCCTCTCGTCCACCCCGGGGACGATCTTGCGGCATTGCTCACGAAGGCGATCCGAGACTCGAACGTCACGCTCACTGCGCACGACGTCGTCGCGGTCTGCCAGAAGATCGTGTCCAAGGCCGAGGGTCGCATCGTCGACTTGGCGACGATCACGCCCTCTGCATTCGCCGCACGCATCGCGGCGGGTACCGACAAGGACCCTCGCGTCGTCGAGGTGGTTCTCCGGGAATCGACGCGGATCGTGAAAATGGCCAACGGCCACCTCATCTGCGAGACCGGCCCGGGCTGGATCTGCGCGAACGCCGGTATCGACGAATCGAACGCCGAGCGGCCGGATTCCGTCACCCTTCTCCCCTGCGATCCCGATGCGTCCGCCGAGCGACTCCACGCGCGGCTCAGGGAGCACACGGGCGGTCTCCCGATCGGCGTCGTGGTGACCGACACCTTCGGCCGGCCGTGGCGTGACGGTCTCGTCGACGTCGCGCTCGGCGTGGCGGGCATCGGCGCGATCCTCGACTACCGCGGCGCTACCGACATGGGTGGTCGCGAGCTGCACCACACGATGCTCGCGCTCGGAGACGAAATCGCAGCGGCTGCCGGCCTGTTGATGGAAAAGGGCGCCGGCGTGGCGGCCGTCGTCGTGCGCGGCGTGTCGTGGCAGCGCACGGGAGGTCGCGGACGCGACCTCATCCGACCTGCGGCGCTCGACCTCTTCCGCTGAGCGAAAGGGTCGAGCGCCGGTGCGTCACGACGACGGTGGGTCGTGCGCACGAAGCAAGGAAGGTCAGGAGGACGGTTCGCGTACCGCGCCGGCGCGCGCCGCCGCCACTTCTTCGCGATTCGCTTCCAAGACCGCGCGCAACACGGTCTCGAGCGCCGTGATCTCGCCGTTGACGGCCACCATGCTTTCGATGAGCGCGAGCCAACGAAGCGATGCCGGCTCACCGGGGTCCATTTCGGGGCAAAGAGTCGCGACGCCCGTCGCTGCGCGCAGCAGACCTTCAGAGGCGGACTCGAGGTGCTTGGCGATGTCGGTGAACGTTTCGCGGTCGATGATCATGGGAGGCTCCTTCGGGAAGGGTTCAGTGCACCGGCGAATGTCCAAGAAAGGTGCCACGGAGATCACGGCTCCGGGACGTGTCGGTGCGGTCCGCGTCATTTCGATGACGAGGCTCTTTCGCGAGGCGGAGCGGTCACTTGCATCGCAGGATCGGCCGCCTCGGCGGGCGAAGCCTCGCGCGGGCCGCATAGCGCGATGCGGAAGGGGAGTCGTACCACGAATCGTGCAATTCGGCGGCATCGATGCTCACGCTGCATTTTCGCAGGATCGCAAGGGCCGGCGTCACCCGGATGCCACCGCGTGGAGCGCAGCGGTCAGACGGGAAATGCCGCGGATTCGTGCTCGAGGCTCGTCGGCGGCATCGGCAAGGTCAGCCGGCCGAGGCCCTCCAGACCACGACTCTCCGCCAGGCGACGTTCCAAGCTCGCGAAGTCGGCGGCGGCGGCCCCGGGCACGATGACACGATCCCGCCCACCACGTCCGCGCCGAGCGATGGAGATGTAGCCGACCTCCGCGAAACGATTCAGAGCGTTCGCGAAGGTGACGGCCGAATTGCCCTCGGGGCGACGCGTCTGCCCGAGCAACTGATGCATGACGAAGCTCTTCTGCATCCGCGCGATGGCCGTCTTGTACGGAAGACCCTCCGTCTCCACGTCGAGCAGGGTCTTCGCGACGATCCAGTAGGCTTCGCGGAAGCTGTCGAGAATGCCGTCCCCGAACACCAGCAGCACGTGCGCGACGTTGACGTACGCCCCTTCGAGGGCACCGCGAGCGGAGAGATATGCGAGCGTGTCCTCGATCTCGACCGCCAGCGCCTCCCGCTCCGGCAGCGCGAACTCCCAGCGAAAGAGATCGAGCCACCACCACACCGCTTCGCGGAGATCCGTCCGGGCAACTCCGCGCCGGAGCGCGTGCGCCACCAGCGACGGGATCAAGAAGAAGTGGATGACGTTGTTCTTGTAGAAGTCGAGTATGAGGCGCTTCTCGGGAGGCGCATGGATGATGTCCCCGTCGCGATCCTTCATCCATTCGATCAGCTTCCCGTTCTGCAGAAAGTTCAGGCTCTCGTAGAAGTTCTGGAGATTGCGCTGGAGCGACGAGGTCAGCGACACCCCCTTGTGGATCAACAGCTCCGTCAGAGCGCGGGCCGCCGACCGCGAACTCGCCATAGCGAATGGCGGGCTCCGGAGCCGACAGCAGCACCGTCGACGAGATCGACGTCGCGCCCGCGACCGCGACGTCGTTCACCTCGCGCAGGATGCGGAAGCCGAGCTTCTGGATGAAATGACGCTTTTCCTCCTCGATCGCGGGGTCGGCCACCGCCTGCTGGAACCGCGCCCGGCGGTCGCCCAGCGCGGTATCGAGCGAAATCGGCTCGGCGAACGATACGTAGACCGTCCCGTACTTCTGACGCAGCACGCTGCGCGCCTTCAGCAATGCCCCGAACGACTCCCGTTCCTTCTGCCCGCCGAGCAGCTCCTGCTTGTACGCTTCCTCCTCGACGATGCGTCCGTAGTGAATCGACACGGGCACCAGATAGAGGTCACGCCGCACTCCGTCGACGAACACGTTGACGATCGCCGACAACATCCCGAGCTTCGGCGTCAGGATCTTTCCGGTCCGGCTCCGACCGCCCTCGATGAAGAACTCCTGAGTGTACCCCTCGCGGATCAGGTACTCGAGGTACTTCCGGAACACGGTCTTGTAGAGCGGATTACCCTCGAAGGTGCGGCGGATGAAGTACGCGCCCGCGCCGCGGAAGAAGGCTCCGAGCGGCCAAAACGCCATGTTGATGCCCGCCGCGATGTGGGGCGGCGACAAGGCGTTCTCGTGAAAGATGTACGACAGGATCAAGTAGTCGAAGTGGCTCCGGTGACACGGCACCAGGACGATCGGGTGCTGCTTCACGGTGTCGATCACCCGATCCAGACCGCGCACCTCGAGCCCGGAAAACATGCGCGGCCAGATCCGGTGGAAGAAGAACGCGATGACCGCGAAATAGTAGCCGTGAAAGTTGGCGGCGATCTCGTCGAAGTACCCGCGCGCCTCCTTGACGACTTTCTCGATCGGCACGTTGCGCTCGGCCGCGAGCGTGCGAGTCAATTCCTGGACGTCGTCCGACTCGAGCACCATCTCGCGCACCTGGCGCTTGGAGCGAAGGGTCGGGCCCCACACCAGCCGTTCTTCCCGATAGAGAAAGATCTGCAGCGCCCGCGTCAGGCGCCGCACGATGCGATCCTCTCCCTCGTCGCGGTACTCGGCCATGAACGCGTTCAGCGGAATCTCCGCGCCGACCGACACGCTGAGGTCGCGGGCGTTCCAGAAGTAAGTCACCAACTTCTTCACGTCGCTCGGGGCCTCGTGCACGCTGTAGACGAAGCTCGCGAGCCGCGACCCTTTGCGGCGGAGTCCCGACCCGCGAAAGATGGCGAGTGGCACGAGGAAAACCGGCTGATCCTTGCCCCACAGCCCATGCACGATCTCGCGCAGGTAGTCCGCACCCCGCCGCGTCTCGAGCGCGCCACGGACACCGCGCCCTCGCGCACCGGGGGTACGCCGGCTGCTGCGGATGAAGAGCAACACGGATCGTCCGCTCGCCGCCAAGCGCGCCGCGAAGTCGCGCTCACGAGCGTAGCGATCGTCGTCCCGTCGACCAAGCGCGCGCAGCCGCCGCCACGAGCCGCGGACGATGTCCCCGACGCGACGCAGCCACATCGACGACACGTCGTTGGCGAAGAGCGGCAGTGGCAGGCCCTCGCGCAGCAGCAGATAATTGACCAGGAAGTAGTCGACCAACGACCGGTAACGCATGACGTAGACCAGCGTCCCTTGGTCGGCCAGACGACGCAGCCGGGCGATGTCGGCCTCGTCCATCTGGGCATAGCGGAATGCATATCGCGCAAAGAGATTGGCGAAGGCGCCGAATTGTCGGCACATCGCCGACCGATGCGATTGGGCGGCGTCGAGCGGGACGGGACCCTGCGGCGGCGCCGCGGATGCGACCTGCGGTTGGCTCATGTCGACGCCCGCACGGCAGGCGCCGTTGCGTCCGTGATCATAGATAACGCTCGAGACCGCGTCGCTTGAGCTCGTCGACGACGCGCCGGACGTCCTGCGCGCGGTCGCGATGGCACACGAGGATGGCATCCGGCGTGTCGACGACGATGACGTCATCGAGGCCGACGACGGCCACGAGTCGCCCGTCGCCGAACACCACCGGGCGGTCGGCATCGATGGGCACGACCTGCCGCGCCGAGCCCGCGCCGTCGATCGCCGCCAAGGCGGCCCAGCTGCCGACGTCGTTCCAGCCGAAGTCCGCGGCCACCACCATCACGTCGCGCGCGTGCTCCATGACGCCGAAGTCGATCGAGATGGACGGCAGGTTCGCGTACGCTCGCGCCATCGCGCGCCGCCGCGTGCGTGCCGGTCGCGACGACGCCGCGCGCAAGGGCCCGGTCACGGCCGGCACGAGCTCGTCCATGAGGGCCAACAGCGTCGCCGTCCGCCACGCGAACATGCCGCTGTTCCACAAATACCTTCCCGACGCGACGAAGCGCCGAGCCCGCGCGGCCTCGGGCTTCTCGACGAAGGCTCGCACGCGCGACGCGCGTCCCGCCACGCGGGAGCCGAGGCGGATGTAGCCGTAGCCCGTCTCCGGAGCCGTCGGCCGAATACCGATCGTCACCGCGACCGGTTCGGCGCTCGCCCACGCGAGCGCTTCGAGAATCGTCGCACGAAACTCGCGCGTGTCCGCGATCGCGTGGTCGGCCGGCACGCTGACGAAGGTCGCTCCCGGCGCTCGTCGCTCGATCTCCAGCGCCGCCAACGCGAGACACGGGGCCGTGTTGCGCGCGATCGGCTCACGCAGCACGTTCCCCCGCGGCAGCTCCGGCAGTTGCCGCACGACCGCGGCGGCGTGATCGCGGTGGGTGACGATCAGGATCTGGGACGCGGGAACGATGCCCCGAAAGCGCGCGACGGTCTCCTGCAGCAGGCTTCGCGACCCCAGCACCGGCAACAATTGCTTCGGCACGAGCCGACGACTGCGAGGCCAGAACCGCGTACCGCTTCCTCCGGCCATGACGACCGCCCAACGATCGGCGAGACGAGGAGGACGCGGCACCGACGATCCGGACATCGTTTCGGTTTAGGCACCGCCATTCCGAAAAGCAAGACGACAAGTCGCGCAGCACCGCGGTGCGCAGCTGCGCATCCTCACCGCCGCATCGCCAGCGCCTCGACACAACGCGCGATGTCGTTCTCGTCGCAGTAGAAATGCGGAGAGAAACGTACGCCACCGCCGCGCGGGCTCGCGAGCACGCCGGTGGCACGCAACCGCCGCACCACCGCGTCCGGTGCCTCCCGCGTCGCGACCGTGGTGATACCCGCGCGCTCTCCGTCGGCGTCGGGGCTCAGCAACGGGAACCCCGCCGCGGTGAGCGCCGCCCGAAGCCTGCTCGTCAGAGCGAGGACGCGACGCTCGATCGGGTCGATCCCGAGATCGATCATCAAGTCGAGCGCCGCCCCGAGCGCGTGGATCGCGAGGAAGTTCGAGCTGCCGCATTCGAACTTTTGCGCATCCGCCTTCAACTCGAAGTGATAGGGGAGATATCGGCTCGCGTCGACGACGCTCTTCCAGCCGACTCGTTGCGGCACGAGCCGATCGAGCCACCGCCGCGCCACATACAGCAGGCCACAGCCTTCCGGGGCACAGAGCCATTTGTGCCCGTCGGCGGCGAGCGCATCGATCCCTTCTCGCTCGACGTCGATGCGTACGGCGCCGAGCGCCTGAATGCCGTCGACGCAAAAGAGCACGTCGTGCCGATGGCAGAGCTCGGCGATCGCCGCGAGCGGCCGGCGGTGCCCCGTGGCAAAGTCCACGGCGCTCACGCTGACGACACGGGTACTGCGATCGATGAGGCCGGCGATCGCATCGACCGTCACTCGGCCATCGCCGACGGGCGCAAGGCGCGTGTCGACGCCGAGTCGGCGCAGCGCCCACCAGGGATAGACGTTCGCGGGGAACTCGCCATCGACGGCGACGACCGAATCACCCGCGCGCCAGTCGACCGACGTCGCGATGCTCGACAACCCGTCCGAGGTGCTCCCGACGAAGGCGATTTCCTCGACCGAGGCTCCGATGAACCGCGCCGCGGTTCGACGGATCTCCTCGGCGCGCGCCTCCCACGTCGGGTAGTGCAGCCGGGCATGATCTCTCGCATCGGCGATGAAGGCTGCGACGGCATCCGCGACACGCCGGGACACGGGCGCAACGCCCGCGTGATCGAAGTACACGCAGGACGACGTGACCGGGAACTGATCGCGGCCGAGCGCCGTCACGGCGAGACCGACCGTGGGGAGAAACGTGACATCGATGGCCGCGTACTATGCTACACTCCGGAGCCATGGAGAAGCCGATCGCGAGTCCCGCCCTCCACGAGTTTTTCCTCAGCACGACCCAACGTTGCTTTCACGAGCTCGCCGTCGGCGATGACACCGTGATCGGATACATCGCGGCGGTGCTCACCGAATTCGCGCGCAGCGACCGGCTGTACGTGCTTCGCACGACGCGTGGGCGCGCGATCGATGGAGTGAGCGACATGCGCCGAAACGCCGATCGCACCGATGCCATGCGCGCACGCGCCGCCCGCAAGTACGTCGGCGACTACGCGCTCTTCATGACGGGCCTCTTCCGGACGCACGTCGAGAGCCGCGGCGCGCTCGAGCTCTATGTCGAGGAAGGCCAGCGATCGTATCGTGCGGTGTCGGAGCTCGACCTCTCGCTGTTCCGCACCGGCTTTCTTCTGTTCGACCAGCTCGCCAAGCACTTCGAGGACTACTCGGGGGCGCTCGACTACATGCGCAAGGCGTATTTCGCGCGCGATCCCGCTCGGAGCCCCTTCGTCGAGTTCTTGCGTCGGGTCGAAGGTTGGATGACGACCGGGATCTCGGACAACTGACTTCTCGCATGGCCGAGCTCATCGTGTCGGGCGACGCCATGCGCCTCGATCGCTTCCTCGTCGCCCACGGCGCGTCGGCGACGAGCGGACGCCGGAACGTCGCGGCACTCGTCGCCACCGGGGGCGTGCGGGTGAACGGCAGGCGCGCGCGCAAGGGAACCATCGTGCGAGCCGGAGACGTCGTGACGGTCGAGCCGCCTCGGCACGCCGCCGTCGCCGACACCGCCGGCCCGCTCGTGGTCTTGCTCGCCGACGACGGGATCGTCGCAGTCGACAAACCGCCGGGCCTTCCGACGACGATCGGACGCACATCCGGACCGAGTCTCGCCGCCATGCTCGTCGCGCGCTATCCCGAGATGGCCGCGCTCGACCCGACGCACGGCGGCCTCGTGCACCGGCTCGATACGGGAACGTCGGGTGTCTTGGTCGCCGCACGCACCCCCGCCATGCACGCCCGCCTGCGCGCGGCATTCACGACCAAGCGCGTGCGCAAAGAGTACCTCGCGGTGGTCGTCGGGCGCCTCACGGAGCGGACGACGGTCGACCGGGCGTTGTCGCGCCGCCCACGCAGCCGTGGACGCATGATCGTCGCACGCGGACCGACACGGGCCTGGCCTGCCAGGTCGGACGTGCTTCCGATCGGAGGCGACGACGAGCTCACGCTGGTACGTCTCGGCATGCGAACCGGCGTCACGCACCAACTCCGCGTGCACCTGGCGACGATCGGGCACCCGATTCTCGGCGACCGTCGCTACGGCGCGGCGCTGCCCGACCCGGAGCTCACCGACGTGTCGTCGACGCGCTGGCACTTCCTGCACGCGCGCGCAATCGGCTTCGACGACGAGAAGCTCCCGACGCGCATCACGGCGCCCTTCCCCGCGCACTGGCGGCCGCTCTTCACGGCGCGACGCTGGTCGCTCGCGATCGCGGGCGACGACCGCTGACTCAGGCCGCGGCCTGACGTCCCCGCGCGCCTTTGTCCTTGCCGTCCTTGTTGGTAGGCGGCTTGGTGCTGCATGGTCCGCACAAATTGCGCACGTTGTCCGGGTCTTCGAGCAACCCGTCGTCGACGTTGTGACAGACCTTCGCGCACTCGGCGCAGATGAAATAGATGCCTTCGATCGTCTTGTTGATGCGCTCCCGATTCAGGATGCGGCCCCTGAGTTTTTGGATGCGAATGCCCAGGAGATCCTCGTACTGACGCTTGATCTTGCGCCGCCCCGCCTCGTCCTTGGGAAGCTCTTCTTCGCTCGAGGCGACTACGCTCTCGTCCTCATCGAAGATGTTGAAGCCCTTCTTCGGCTTCTCCTTCTTCACCTTTTTGGCCATGACCCGATGCCCTCCGGCGCCAACAAAAAATCCGGCGACAGCAACGCTATCAGCCGGACTCGGTGGCATGCTTTCCCCGGCCCGGAAGTACACCAGCGCTACCCCATGGTCAATGCGGTGCAGCGGAATCAGCGGTGAGGTCGGCGCCGACGCCACTCGATTCGGGTGCCTCCCGCGGGACCAACGACCGATTCGGTGCGCGCTTGTCGCTCCGGCGACCCGGTGGTACCGTCCCGGGGTTCGAGCCCTCTGCGATGCACGTCCGCCTCGAACCCCAAGGAAAGGAATTGACGATTGCGGGCCGCCGACGCGTCGGCGAGCTGGTCCAATCGCTCGGCATCCTCTCCGGAACCGTGATGGTCATCCGCGGCGACGAGCTGCTCACGGACGACGAGTTCGTCGACGACGCCGACTCGATCGAGCTCCGCGCGGTGATCTCGGGAGGCATGGCATGAAGTGCAAGCGCTGCACCGAGAAGGCGATCGTGCAGCTGCGAAGCCACAATACGGCATTCTGCAAGCCGTGCTTCATCTTCTTCTTCCAGCGTAGCGTGGAGCGCGCCGTCACCCGCGAATCCATGTTCACGCGCGAGGAGCGTGTCCTCGTCGCGGTGTCCGGCGGCAAGGACAGCCTGGCGCTCTGGGATGCCTTGATCGAGCTCGGCTACCTCACCGAAGGCCTCTACCTCGGACTCGGCATCGGTGCGTACTCGAGCGCCTCCGAGCAGAAGACCCGCGCCTTCGCCGAGCAGCGCGGCCTGCGTCTCCACGTCGTCGCGCTCGACGAGACCGACGACGGCCTCGGGATTCCGTCGGTCGCCGCGGCGACGCGACGGCCGCCCTGCTCCGCCTGCGGAACGTTCAAGCGCCACCACTTCGACCGCGCCGCACTCGCGGGCGGTTTTCCCGTGCTCGCGACCGGCCACAACCTCGACGACGAAGCCGCGCGGCTCCTCGGCAACGTGCTGCATTGGCAACTGCCGTATCTCGCAAAACAGCGCCCCGTGCTCGCGCCGACACATCCGCGTTTCGTCCGCAAGGTACGGCCGCTCTACCGGACGAGCGAGCTCGAGAGCGCCACGTACGCGTTCCTGCGGGGCATCGACTACGTCGTCGAGGAATGCCCCAACAGCCACGGCGCGACGCAGCTCGTCTACAAGGATCTGCTGAACCGCCTCGAGCACACCATGCCGGGCAGTAAGCTCGCCTTCGTCACCGACTTCTTTAGCCGTGGCTTGCCCCTCTTCGCGAACGCCCCCGAGGCGGCCGACCTCGGCGAGTGCGAGCGGTGCGGCATGCCGTCGGTGGGCGAGCTCTGCGGCTATTGTCGGCTCGTGGCCGAGGTCGGGCGTCGACGGACCCAGGCGGTGGCGCATTCCTGAGTCGACTCCGCACCCGGAGCCGGCCGCGAGCGGATCGGACAGCCGCGCGGTCTTGCGCGATGGCGACTCGATCCTCTTCATCGACCGCAAGGCGCGGCAGTATCTCCGCACGCTTCGCAGCGGCAAGCGGGTGAACGTACGCGGCGCCGCGTTCGCCGCCGAGGAGCTGATCGGCCTCCTGGAAGGCACCGTCATCCGGAGCTCGACCGGAGAGTATCTGCAAATCTTCCGACCGACCTATGCCCAGCTGATCCCGAACCTGCCGCGCCAAGCGCAGCTCATCTATCCGAAGGACGTCGGCACGATCCTGATGTGGGGCGACATCCATCCGGGCGCGCGCGTCATCGAGGTCGGCGTCGGGCCGGGGGCGACCGCCATGGCGTTGTTGCGCGCCATCGGAGAGACCGGCACGCTCACGACCTACGAGCTCCGCGAGGAGTTCGCCACGATGGCGCGCGACAACGTCGCGCGCTTCCACGGGCCGGCGCCGCAGTGGACGATCAAGATCCGTGACGCCTACGAGGGTTTCGACGAGACCGACGTCGATCGCATGGTGGTCGACCTCTCGGAGCCGTGGCGCGTCGTACCGCACGCCGCCCGCGCGCTCCGTCCCGGCGGCGTGTTCGTCGGCTTCACCCCGACCGTCCTGCAGCTGAAGCAGCTCGTCGACGAGCTGCGCGCCGGAGCATTCACGGCGGTCGAGGTGCTCGAATCGCTCCAGCGCGGATGGCACGTGAAGGATCGCAGCGTCCGACCCGAGCATCGCATGGTCGCGCATAGCGGGTTCCTCGTGATCGCGCGCCGTCTCGCCGTCGCACCGCCGAGTGACGGCGCGCACGACGCATGACACCCTGATTTCGTTGACATCGTTTCTGCCGCTGGTGTAGCGTCCGCCGTTAGTCGCGATGCACGCGTGAGGTCGACGGGATGACCAAGGAAGATCTTCGCCGGAAGGTCTGGCAGCTGCTGGAGCACAATGATGTGCAGCGTTTCCCGGGAGCTCACGGACGCATTCCGAACTTCCTCGGCTCCGAACGCGCGGCGGCGCGTCTCGCCGAGCTCGCCGTTTGGAAGAAGGCCCGAACCATCAAGATGAGCCCCGATGCGCCGCAGCTCGCGGTGCGGCGACAAGCGCTGCTCGACGGCAAGGTCGTCTACCTCGCCGTCCCCTCGCTCCGGAGCGAGAAGTGCTTCATCGAGATCGACCCGAAGCGCCTCGGCCGCCGCGCGACCTTGGCCGCAAGCCTTCTCGGCGCGAAGAAGCACGGTCGTCCCGTGAGCGCACGCGAGGTGCGTACCATCGATCTCGTCGTCTGCGGATCGGTCGCGGTCCGCCGCGACGGCACGCGGGTAGGCAAAGGCGGCGGCTTCGTCGACCTCGAATATGCATTGCTGCGCGAAGAGGGGAAGCTCAAAGAGACGACGCCGATCGTCACGACGATCCACCCGTTGCAAATCGTCACCGAGAAGGTGGCGATGCTGGCCCACGACATCCCGCTCGACTTCCTGATCACGCCCTTCGAGGTCGTCGCAACCCGCCCGGCCTTCCCGCGGCCGCGCGGCGTCTACTGGGATCTCCTGAAGGCCGCCCGCATCGAAGCCATCCCGTCCCTCCGGAAGCGCCTGAAACACAGCTCGCCGGATCTTCCCTCGCGTCGCCTCTGAGGCGCCCGCTCAGCGCTCGTTGGGATAACGAACGGTCGCTGCGGTCACCACGACGCTCACGATCCCGAGCAGCAAGACGAGACCGTTCAATCGGACCGCACGATGGTGGAGCGTGTCGAACTCGCTCCGCACCGCCGGGTCGACGGCCTCGTGGTGCAAGAGCGGCCGCAGGTCGCGTGCCCGGGGGCTCACGACGAGGCCGGCATAGGCGGTGGCGGCAAGCATGATCACGAGCATCGGGACGATCACTCGCCAGACGCGCGCACCGGCGGCACGCCGCCACATCCATGACGCCGCCGCCACGGCGACCATCCCGACCACGCCCGTGAAGCCGTAGTAGAGCGGAAAGATCTGCCCCATGACGGTTCCCGCCGCCGCGCTCGGAAGCACGCGAAACACCGCCGGCGCGACCAGGAACGAGACGGTGACGAGCGCACCCACCCACAGCGACAGCGCGAGCTGAAACGTCGTCTTCGCGAGCGTCGGCATCACCCTCACTGCAGCGGCGGCGCCGCGACGGACATCAGCGGGCGCCGGCCGGCGAAGCCCTCGTCGGTCGGATGCCAGAACCCGATCGACCTCTCGCCATACTGCCAACACAGGAGCACCGATCGCCCCTCGATCTCGGCGGGAAAGTCGACGAGCCCGAGATCGATGCCTTTGAACTCGCACCCGAGCTGCTCGATCTCGGCTACGATACGCTCGATCTCGGAGACGTACGGCGCCAGCTCGGGACGCACGCGCAATACGTCGACGGTGGTCCGCACGGCGGGCTCGGCTTCCGCCTCGTGCACGGCGCTGCGTACCACCAGCACCGTGCGCTGTAGTTGCTCCATCCACATCTCGAGCCGCGGAATCAACGCGTTCGCTTCGTCGATCGTGAACCACCGCGCCGGCATGGCGAACATCTAGACCAGTTTCCGACACGCGTCGAGATTATGTCGATGTTCCGCACGGTTCGGGGTTGTCCGTGCGGGGGGTCGTGTACTACGCTGCGCGGACACCAATGGGGCTTCGGAATCGAGGTGGTGGCAATGGCGAGCGGCGAAGAATTCGATCCCGAAAAGGCGGCACAGGAACCGGGTGAGCACAAGTTCTACGGTTTCGAAGAGGACGTGAGCGGAATCCACGTTCCGACCGAGCTGCCGATTCTTCCTCTACGCGGCGTCGTCGTGTTTCCGTCGGCGATCGCGCCGTTGCTCATCTCGCGCGGGGCCTCGTTGAAGCTCGTCGAGGACGTGCTGAGCGGCGATCGCATCCTCGGCCTGGTCGCGCAGAAGAACGCGGAAAACGAGAGCCCCGGAACCGACGCCCTCTACTCGCGCGGCACGGCCGGTCGCATCCTGAAGATGCTGAAGTACCCCGACGGCAGCGTCCGCATCCTCGTGCAGGGCCTGCGTCGCATCGAGATCCAGCACTACACGCGCCGCGAGCCGTATTTCGCCGCGCAGATCCGGCTCCTCACCGAGATCCCCGACGGCTCCACCGACATCGAGACCGCTCAGACCCAGATGGTCCAGCAGTTCTCCAAGTTCGTCTCGATGATCCCCTACCTGCCGGACGAGCTGCAGGTGGTCGTCACCAACATCAAGGACCCGAGCAAGGTCACCGATCTCATCGCATCCAACCTCAACATCTCGCTCGAGGAGAAGCAGGACCTCCTCAACACCCTCGACCTGCGCGCGCGGGTCGAGCGCCTCGGTGCGATTCTCAACCGGGAGATCGAGCTGCTCGAGCTCGGACACAAGATCCAGTCCCAGGTGCAGACCGAGCTCAACAAGAACCAGAAGGAGTTCTATCTCCGGCAGCAGATGAAGGCGATCCAACGCGAGCTCGGCGAAGGCGACTCGCGGAGCGCCGAGCTCGACGAGCTGCGCCAGAAGATCGCCGACGCCAACATGCCGGAGGAAGCGCGCAAAGCCGCCGACAACGAGCTCGATCGCCTCCGCATCATCCCACCCGAGTCGGCCGAGCACACGGTGGTCCGGACCTACCTCGAGTGGCTCGTCAACATGCCGTGGGGGACCTCGACCGAGGACAACCTCGACATCCCGCACGCACGCAGCGTCCTCGACGAAGACCACTTCGACCTCGAGAAGGTGAAAGACCGCATCCTCGAATACTTGGCCGTGCGGAAGCTTCGAAAGGATCCCAAAGGGCCGATCCTGTGTTTCGTCGGACCACCGGGCGTCGGCAAGACCTCGCTCGGGCGCTCGATCGCGAAGGCCATGGAGCGCAAGTTCATTCGTCTCTCGCTCGGCGGCGTCCGCGACGAAGCCGAGATCCGCGGGCACCGTCGCACCTACATCGGATCGCTGCCGGGCCGCATCATCCAGAGCCTCCGCACCGCCGGGTCGAACAATCCGATGATCATGCTCGACGAGATCGACAAGCTCGGCGGCGACTTCCGAGGCGATCCGGCATCGGCCCTCCTCGAAGTTCTCGACCCGGAGCAGAATCACGCCTTCGTCGATCACTACCTCGACGTCCCCGTCGACCTGTCGAAAGTCATGTGGGTCACGACCGCGAACTATCTCGACCCGATTCCGCCCGCCCTCCTCGATCGCATGGAGGTGCTCGAGCTCTCGGGCTACATCGAGGAAGAGAAGCTGCAGATCTCGTGGCGCCACCTCATTCCCAAGCAGATCCGCGAGAACGGCCTCACCGACGCCAACATCGCGTTCACCGAGGAAGGTCTCCTCAAGATCATCCGCAGCTACACCCGCGAGGCCGGGCTCCGGAACCTCGAGCGCGAGATCGGTCGCGTATGTCGGAAGGTGGCGCGTGCCGTGACCGAAGGTCAGACCGATCTGGTCACGATCTCGCCGGAGAAAGTGCGTGAGTTCCTCGGTCCCGAACGTTTCTTCGCGGAGGTCGCCGAGCGGAGCGGCGAGCCCGGGGTCGCGACCGGCTTGGCGTATACGCCGAACGGCGGCGACATCCTCTTCATCGAGTCGACCAAGATGGGCGGCAAGAAGGGCCTCACCCTCACGGGCCACTTGGGCGAAGTGATGAAGGAGTCCGCCCAAGCCGCGCTCAGCTACATTCGGGCGCGCGCCGACCGTCTCGGTATCGCACCCGACTTCTTCGAGAACTGCGATCTCCACATTCACGTTCCGGCGGGCGCCGTACCGAAAGACGGTCCGTCGGCGGGCGTCACGATCGCGACCTCGTTGGCGTCGCTCCTCACCGGACGGCCGGTGAAACACGCGCTCGCGATGACCGGGGAGATCACGCTCCGCGGCAAGGTCATGCCGGTCGGCGGCATCAAAGAGAAGGTCCTGGCGGCGAAGCGGGCCGGCATCCGCACCGTGGTGCTTCCACGCCTCAACCAAAAGGACCTCGAAGACATCCCCGAGACCGTGCGGCAAGAGATGCAGTTCCAGTTCGTCGATACCATCGCGGAGGCCCTCGACTTCGCGCTCGAGCCGGTGGGCGCGACGCCTGGCGCCGTCGACGACGACGTGCCAGCGCGCGCGGCGAATCTCTGACCGCAGCGCCGCGCATTTTGATGGCGGCGTCCGAGATGACGCCGTTCGCCGCGACCGGGGGCCTGGGCGACGTGCTCGGCTCATTGCCGCCCGCGCTCGCGGCGCTCGGCGCCTACGTGCACGTCGTTCTGCCCGCGTACCGGACGTCCGCCATCGCGGCCGTCGACGCTCCGCTGCACACGAGCCTCTTGGTGCCGCACGGTGAAGGGCAGCGTGAGGCCGGCCTCCGCACCTTCCGCCATCGTGGGGTCGCGGTTTCCTTCGTGACCGCGGACGACCTTTTCGCACGCGACGGACTCTACGGCGACGCGCACGGCGACTTCGCGGACAACGCCGTGCGCTTCGCCTTCTTCGCGCACGCCGTGGTCGCGCTCGTCGCCCGCCTCGATCCGCCGCCGGACGTCGTGCATTGCCACGATTGGCAGGCGGGCCTCGTCCCCGCCTTGCTGCGCACGTCGGTCGAGCCGCACCTCGCCCGTCTCCCGACGGCGTTCACCATCCACAACCTCGGATACCAGGGCCTCTTCGGCCCGGAAGTGTGGCCGACCCTCGGCCTCGACCGGCGCTGGTTCACATCGACCCACGTCGAGTTCCATGGGCTCGTGAGCTTCCTGAAAGCGGCGCTCGTGTTCGCGGATCGCCTCACGACGGTGAGCCCGCGCTACGCCGAGGAGATCCAGACACCCGAGCACGGCCACGGACTCGACGGCGTGCTGCGCGAGCGGCGCGCCGCCCTCCGCGGCATCGTGAACGGCATCGACGTCACCCGTTGGAATCCCGCCGCCGACGCCCTGCTCCCGGCCACCTACGACGTCGACGACCTCGCCGGAAAGGCGGAATGCAAAGCCCAGCTGCAACGGGATTTCGATTTGCCGATTCGAGCCGGCGTACCCCTCTTCGGCATGGTCACCCGTCTCGCCGAGCAGAAGGGGCTCGACATCTTGGCTGCCGCGTTGCCCGACCTTCTCGCGCACGACTTGCAGATCGTCGTTCTCGGGCGCGGCGACGAGCGCTACGAACGCTGGCTCGCGGACGCCGGACGACGCGACCCGACGCGGTTGGCGGTCCGCCTTGCGTTCGACGAGCGCCTGTCCCACCGCGTCGAGGCCGGCGCCGACGCGTTCCTCATGCCGTCACGCTACGAGCCGTGCGGACTCAACCAGCTCTACAGTCTCCGCTACGGTACGGTGCCCGTCGTGCGCGCCACCGGCGGGCTCGACGATACGATCGACGATGTCGATGCCGATCCGGATCACGGCGTCGGCTTCAAATTCGCGGACTACGCGCCCGAGGCCCTGGTCGCGGCCGTGCGACGTGCCCTCGCACGCTACGCCGACCAGGACGGCTGGCAACGCATCATGCGAGAGGGCATGCGACGTGATCACTCCTGGCAGCGTGCCGCCGCGGCCTACCTCGACCTCTACCGCGACATGACCGCGGGGCGCTGAGGGATCGAGACGGCCCGGCAGAATCTGCCGCTCCCGCATCCGACCCCTCGGCGTGGCAGGAACTTGCGCGCGGCATCGCCTTTGCACTCCTGCGGCCACGGGAGGAATCAGCCGTGCGCATTGTATCCGATCATTCGTCGTCGTCGGCGACCGCAACGCAGCGCCTAGCCGCCTCGCTGCAAACCGATAACGGCTTCGCCGACAGTCTGGCCTCGGCGGTCGAGACCAACGACCAGACGAACCGGGCGAGGCCCGAGCTGTCCGCCGCGACGTATCGCCTGTTCGCGGCGGTCGCGATCGAGCGCGGGGACACCGCCCACGCGGATCTCTTCCGCGCCCGTGCCGCCGCCGCCGGCGAGGCGGGCCTGCCGCTTCGTCCGTCCG
The DNA here is from genome assembly GCA_963774015.1 of uncultured delta proteobacterium. Lineage (GTDB taxonomy): Bacteria > Desulfobacterota > Binatia > UTPRO1 > UTPRO1 > UTPRO1. The sequence continues at coordinate 343,226 of CAVZDH010000005.1, read as the reverse complement.
GCGTGCTCTCCGACAACGGACGGTGGGACTACAACGAGGCCGCGGCCGCGATCCCCGAAACCGGGACGTTTCCCACCGGGACGGGCCAGGGCGTCAGCGTCTTCGTTCCGTACACGAACGCGGTCGCTTCTCCGAACCCCACGCGCTCCGCGCCGACGACCGTGGCGACGGCGCCGAACGATGCGGCCGGCGCCGATGCCGGCGCCCGGCTGCGCGGACAAGTGGCCGGATTGAGCGACGCCATTCGCGGCAGTCGGACGGCGCGCGGCACCACCGACGCCAGCGTCGAAGCGCTACTCGCGACGTTGGCGAGCTGACCACTCGCCACCAGTCGGCGTCGTACCCGCTTACGCCACGAACGCGCGCTCGATGACGTAGTGTCCGGCATCTTGGCTGCTGCCTTCGCGGAAGCCGCGGGCCACGAGCAGGTCGCTCGTGTCGCGCAGCATCGCCGAGCTCCCGCAGATCATGACGCGATCGTCGTCGGGCGCGAGCGCCGGCATCCCGAGATCGGCGGCGAGCCTGCCGTTCTCGACGAGGTGCGTGATCCTGCCCCGGTGCTCGAACGCTTCGCGCGTGACGGTCGGGTAGTAGCGCAGCTTCGCGCGAACGTCGGACCCGACGAGCTCGTTCGCGGGCAGCTCGTTCCGGATGTAGTCCGATACCCGAGCTCGGACACCGTGCGGACCCCGTGCACGACGACGACCTGCTCGAACCGCTCGTAGACTTCCGGATCGCGGATGAGACTCATGAACGGCGCGAGACCGGTGCCCGTCCCGAAGAGATACAGGCGTCTCCCGGGAAGCAGGTTGCTCAGCACCAGCGTCCCCGTCGGCTTGCGACCCACGAAAACCGAGTCACCCGGACGGATGTGCGACAGCCGTGACGTCAGCGGACCATCCGGTACCTTGATGCTGTAGAACTCGAGGTGGTCCTCGTAGTGCGCGCTCGCGACGCTGTACGCGCGCAGCAGCGGCCGGCCGTCGACCTCCAAGCCCATCATGAGGAAGTGACCGCTCCGGAACCGCAACCCCGGATCGCGGGTGGTCGTAAAGCTGAACAGCCGGTCGTTCCAGTGACGGACGCTCAGGACGCGTTGTTCGGTGAGAGTGCTCATCCCCTGCCTCTTTCGGAATGCTCCGTGATGCCCGGACTGTATGCGGCTGTACCTCATCGGCAAAACGGGATATTCCGATGTACGCTTTCCGGCTCATCCGATATGCGCTATACGCTCCGCCAGCTCGAGGTCTTCCTCGCCGTCGCGCGCACCGGCAGCGTCAGCCGCGCGGGTGACGAGCTGGCCATGTCGCAGTCAGCCGTGAGCGGATCGCTCGCCGACCTCGAGCGACAATTCGACGTGCGGCTCTTCGACCGCATCGGCAAACGCTTGCAGCTGAGCGCCGTCGGGCGCGCCCTCCGCGCCCGTGCCGAGGGTGTCTGGGACGAGGCCCGCGAGCTCGAAACCGCGCTCGCCAATCACGCCGACGGCGGCTGCCTGCGGGTCGGCGCGACGCTCACCATCGGCAACTACGTCGCGGTGCCGGTGATGGCGCGGTACATGCGGGACAAGCCCGGATCGCTCGTCCGCCTCGACATCGCCAACACCGAAGAGATCGTACGCCGGGTGGCGAACTTCGAGATCGACGTCGGCCTCATCGAGGGAGAGCTCGCGCACCCCGAGCTCCAGGTCGCGCCCTTGCGCGACGACGAGCTCGTGGTTTTTTGCGCACCGGCCCATCCCCTCGCCCGAAAGCGCACGCTGACCGACGCGGACCTGCGGCAGGCATCGTGGATCGTGCGCGAGCACGGCTCGGGCACGCGACAAGCGTTCGACCGCGCCATGACGGGGATCCTGCCGGAGCTTCGCATCACCCTCGAGCTTCCCCACACCGAGGCCATCAAGCGTGCCGTCGAGGCCGGCCTCGGCCTCGGATGCGTGTCACGCCTCGCGCTCGTGGACGCCTTCCGCGCGAAGACGCTGAAACCATGTCTGGTTCCCCACCGCGACTTTCGCCGCCGCTTCTACACCATCCTGCACCGCCAAAAGCACGTCGGGGCCGAGGTACGGCGCTGGCTCGCCCTTCTGCGCTGACGGCCGTCGTCGTGCGACGCTCAACGGGGTGCCGCGCGCACGCCCTCGCGACAGACGCGAAGCAGCTCCGCCGGCTCGGCGATCTCGACGTCGGCGCCGGCACCGCGGACGGCGGCACCGTTGAATCCCCACAGCACGGCGCAGGTGGTGATCGCGGCGCTCCGTCCGGTCTGCACGTCGATCCCCGAATCCCCGACCATCACGGTCGCCTCGCACGCGACGCCCGCCGCGTCGACGAGTTGGAGAAGACCCGTCGGATCCGGCTTCCGGACGGGCAACGTATCGCCGCCGATGAGCCGTGGGCAGAGCGTCTCGAGACCGAGCCCGGCAAGAATCTTGGCGCTCATGTCGAAGGGCTTGTTGGTGAGCACCGAGAAGACCGCACCCTCGGCCGCCAGCCGTCGCAACGTGTCGCGCAAACCCGGATACACGTCGGCGTGATCGAGCAGATGCTCGCGGTACCACGGCATGAAGACGTCGAGCCCTTCTTCGATGCGGCGCGCGTTCGCCTCTCCGAGGGCGCGCTCGAGCAGCACCCGGGCGCCGTTTCCGACGTACCCGAGCAACGTACGGGGATCCTGTGCGGGAAGGCCGAGCGCCGCGAGCGTGACGTTCACCGCCGCCGCGAGGTCGTCCTTGGTGTCGACCAGCGTGCCGTCGAGGTCGAGCACGACGTGGCGGAACACCAATGCCGGGGTCACGCCGGCGTCAGCACGGGCGACCGCCGTGCGGTGCGCGTACGACGCTCAGGCCGAGAACGACGACCCACACCCACAGGTGCGCGTGGCCTTCGGGTTCTCGAACTTGAAGCCGGACCCGTGCAGGCCGGTCACGTAATCGATGATCGTACCGTCGAGGTATTCGCGCGATGCCGGATCGATGACGACCCGCACGTCGTCGAACGTGAAGACCGCGTCGTCGCTCTTCGGCTCGTCGAAGCCCATGGTGTACGAAAACCCGGAGCAGCCGCCGCCCACGATGCCGAGACGGAGCGCCTTCTCGGGCCCTGCCCCTTCCTTCTGCATGGCGGTTCGGACCTTGTTGACGGCCTGCTCGGTAAGGACGATCGGGTCGAACGTGATCGCTTCACTCATGGCTCGCACCGTAAACGTGGTCCGGCAGAGAGTCAATTCGGCGGGCGAAGGCGCCGAAGCGCCCTCGCCCGCAACCACCGCCGTTCAGGCGCGTAGCGCCTGCCCCCCCGCCAACCCCAAGAAGTCGCTCATCTGCGGCGGGCCATCGGGCGGCGTCATAGGAATGGGGCCGAGTCGCTCGCCCCCTTCCGCCACCGCCAGGTGTGCCCGGGTCTCGCGCTTGCGCTTCAGCTTTTCGAGCAGCGTCGTGCGATTCAGCTGCAGGAGACGCGCCGCTTCCTTCTTGTTGCCGCGGCTGATGTCGAGCGCGCGGGCGATGATGCGGTCTTCGATCGACTCCATCTCGCGATAGAAGTCGATGCCACGGCCGTCGAAATCCCAGGGCGGCGTCGTCCACCCGCTCGCCCCGTCACCGGCCATGCGACCGTGCACCTTCGGCGGGAGATTCTCGGGACGGATCACGCAGTCGGATGGCCCCAGCACGACGAGCTGCTCGAGTAGGTTCTTGAGCTCGCGCACGTTGCCCGGCCACTGGTACGCGGTCAGGACCGTCAGCGCCTCGGGCGAGACCGTGAAGCGCGGCAACCCCTTGACGGTGTGCAGCTGATTCAAGAACCAGTCGATCAAGAGCGGAATGTCCTCCCGCCGCGCGCGCAGCGGCGGAACCTCGATCGGCACGACGCGCAACCGATAATAGAGATCCTCACGGAACTGCTTGGCGCCGACGGCCTCCTCGAGGTTGCGGTTGGTCGCCGCGACGATCCGCACGTCGACCTGCTGCGTGCTGACGCCGCCCACGGCCTCGAACTGACCGTTTTCGAGCACGCGCAACAACTTCACCTGCAGCTTGGTGCTCATGTCGCCGACCTCGTCGAGGAAGATCGTACCGCCGTCGGCGAGCTTGAAACGCCCGACCCGCGACGACACCGCGCCGGTGAACGCACCCCGCTCGTGACCGAACATCTCGCTCTCGAGGAGCTCTTCGGGAATCGCGCCACAGTGGACCGGGACCAGACGCTGCGCGTGCCGGCGGCTCTGCGAATGGATGGCTTGCGCCACGAGCTCCTTGCCGGTCCCGCTCTCTCCGGTGATGAGCACGGTGACGCCGGTCGGCGCCACGCGACGGATCACCTCGAAGATCGCCTGCATCCGCGGATGCCGGCCGATGATCCCGGCGAACCCCGTGACCTCGCTCGCCTCGCGTCGCGCTTCGTCTTCCGCCCCCGCCACCGCCTCCTCCACGTCCCGTGCGTCCATGTGCCCTCCCAGGCTTCGATGTGTTCGCGATCGTGTCGCGCGCGTCAGAGCCCTGAGCAAAGCAGGTGCCAGAAACTTGAACGCGCCGCACGAGCCCGGCGAAATTGCTGGACGTGCACGGATTCACGACGGAATCGGGACGAAACCCTGACATCGTGAGCCGCGCAGGAACGGGAGCCGAACGGGCGGGAAGCGTACATCTTTGTAGCGCAGCGTTCGGATTTCGGCGTTCGATCCCGCGCCGGGTCAGCTTTCCGCCGCGGCGGCCTGCGGCGCTTGGCAGACGCGGTAGGAAGGATCGAAGCGTCCGTCTTCCAGGACCAGCTGTCGGGACACGCGGGTGCGAACGTCGACCACGACCGGCGCCATCAGATTGACCGTCATCGCCATCGGATCCGGCGGAATGGTGACGATCACGAAAAGCGCGACGTCGGCGGGATCGGCGTCGAGCGTGCGCGCCGCGAGGTCGAGCGGGGCCCGGTAGCCGGGCACGAAGTGGCCGGGTTCGACCACCGCGAAAGCGACGTCCGGTTGCTCGAGGCAGAGCATCCACTTGAACGGCGATCCCGGCCGGTGATCGAGGATGACGAAGCTCCGGGCCTTGGGGAACCCGATCAAGCCTTGCGGAAAGTGCAGGACGCGGTCGGCACGCACCTCGAGATCGCCGAAACGCGGCGACCGCACGCGAACGACGTCGGGCTCCGGCGCGTGCCGCACGGGCGCCACCACCTGCTCAGCTACGCTTGCCATCGGCATACGCCTCCCACGCTCGCGCCGCGTCGGCGAGCCGATTTGGATCGGCCAACCGCGCTTCCTGGTTCTGCCCTTCGATGGCGAGGAAGATCTCCTCGCGAAAGATCCGCACGTCGGCCGGCGCCGCGAGACCCAGCCGGACTTGTCCGCCGCGCACCTCGAGCACCTGCAACGTCACGTCGTCGCCGATGCGAATCCGTTCGCCGACCTTGCGGGTCAGTACCAGCATGGCGCCCTCCTTGGCCCATTCTCATCGTCCGCTCCCGGCTAGAACCGCACGTAGTTCAGGATCGAGGTCTGCAGGAGCGACTGACCGGCCGTCAGCGTGGCCTGCAGCGCGTTCTGCACCTGCGCGAGCTGCGTGATGGTCCCGGTCAGGTCCGCATCCTCGACGCCGCCGATCAGCGTCTTGGTCGTGAGGATCGCGTTGGCGATCTCGTTGTCGCGCGTCTGCAGGCGTGCGAGCCGGCCGCCCACGCTGGCACGCTCTTGCCGGAGGTCCTCCGCGCCGTTCTGGAGCGGCGTCAGATCCGCCGCCGGGTCGTTGCCGGCCTCCAGCGTCTGCCGCAGATCGTCGAGCGCGGCGAGCGAGGAGCCGAAGACGTCGCCGCCGCTCGTCGTCACGCGCACCGTCTCGTCACGCGCGGTTTGGACGGAGAATGGCGTGGTCGTCCCGGTGTACGCGGTCGCGGGAGTGAATCCCGGATCGTCGAAGCTCGTGAACGGCGGTCCGGACGTCGCGAGTCCCCCGAAGATGTAGCGGCCGGCGACGGTCGTGTTGGCGAGCGACAGCACGCCCCGCTCGAGCTCCTTCACCTCTTCGGCCGCGGTTTGCCGTGCCTCCGGCGTCGCCAAGCCACCGCTCATGCCGGACGCGATCTCGCTGGCGCGGGTCATGATGTCTTGTACCTGACCGAGGACGCTGTCCTGGGCGCCGAGCGTCGTCGTCGCGAGGGCGACGCTGTTGCGGAACGCGTCGAGCTCGGTGGACTCGGCACGGAGGCTCGTCGAGCGCGCTGCGCCGACCGGGTCGTCGCTCGCTTGCAGCAGACGCTTCTGCGAGCTGACCGCGTTCTGCGCATCGGCTTGCTGACGGCGGAGCCGACTCACGGAATACGTGAAGTCGGCGAGCAACGTCCGCTCGGTGACCCTGCTGACCATCAGGACACCAACCCGAGGAGGTCGTCGAGCATCGTATTGCTGACGTTGATGAGCTGCGCCGCCGCTTGGTAGCCGCGCTGGAACCTGATCAAGTTGGTGAACTCCTCGTCGAGGCTGACGCCCGAGATCGCATCGCGTTGCGACGCCAACGACGCCGAGACGTTCTCCTCGATGGTCGCGTTCTGGTCGGCGCGCCGTGCATCTTGTCCCACACGGGCCGTCAGCGTTCCGAACGAGTCGCCGAGCGTCCCGCCGCCGAGCGCCGGAAACGTCTGCTGCGCCACGGATGCCAGGGCGAGCGCGTTGGTGTTGTTGGAGAGGTCCACCCCTTGCGCGGCCGCGATGCCGCGCGGATCCGTCAGCGCAACCCGCAGATCCGCGGCGCCGGTGCCCGAGAAGAACGCCGTCCCGACCGCGCCGTCGAGGTCGCGGCCCGCGGCATTCGTCTGCACCGCGTTCACCGCGTCGCGGAGGGACGTCGCGAGCTGATCCAGGCTCCCCGCGTCGGCGGTGATCGTCTGGTCGCGCAGCTGGAGCAAGGTACCGATGGTCCCGCCGACGTCGCCCGCGAGGCTGATCACGCTGCCGTCGCGGGCGGCGATGCCGATCCGCGACAGCGGGTTGCCGTCGAGCCCGACCTGGGCCGGGTCGAGCTCGGTCGTCAACGTCGCCGCGTCGGTGCCGATCACCAGTCCCTGGCCGGACGAGGAGAAGACGTTGACGTCCCCATTCGGCCCCTGGACCACCTGGATCGAGAGCTGCTTGGCGAGCTCCCCGAGCGCGGTCTGGCGCTGGTCGCGAAGGTCGTTGGTCTCGCTCCCGGCGCGGTCGGCCGCGACGATCTCGCGATTGAGCTGCGCCAGGTTCTGCAGGATCTCGTTCGCGTCGGACGCCGACTGGCCGAGCCGCTGGTCGGCCTCGCGCTGCAACACTTGGAGTCCGCCCGCCGCGTTGCGCAGCTGACCGGCGAGCGTCGTGCCGGCCTCGAGCAGCTGGTTGCGCGTGGCGAGATCCTGGGGGCTGTTCGCGACCGCATTGGCCGCGGCAAAGAACTCGGCGAGCGCATTGCCGACACCCTGGTCGCCAACCGGGAAGAGCTCCTGCAGGCGATCGAGCAGCTGGCGCCCGGTCGTGGCGCCCGCGAGCGACGAGGTGCTCACGAGCAAGCGCGCGTCGAGGAACCCGTCGACCGACCGTTGCACGGACGTCACTTCGACGCCGGTGCCGAAGCCTTGGTCGTCCGGCCGGCCGGCGGTCAGCACCGGCGACTGACGGCTGTAACCGGGCGTGTTGACGTTGGCGATGTTGTGGCCCGTGACGCCGACGGCGCGTTCGCTCGCGAGGAGCGCCTGTTTCCCGATCGTGAGCGGAGCGAAGATCGCCATCGTCAGGCGCTCCAGCGTCCGCCGGCGGAGGACGTCGCGGCACCGGTGAGCGCCGCGCGGCCGTCGTAGCGGCTGTCGGTCCGCTCGCGCTGCAGCACCGCGAGAAGGTCGGTCACTTGGGCGAGCGCCGCGCGCACGACGCCCTCGTTCACCCGTTGCGCGCGACGCACCGCCTCCGCGTCGCGCCTGGTCTCCAGCATCTCGCGCGCGAGCCCGGGGTCGGCCGCCGCGAGCTCGGCGAGGGTTCGCCCCCCGCTCGCGAGATGTCGGCGTCGAAGCGCGGCCGCCCGCTGCCATTCGGCCTGCAGGATCTCGCGTTCACGGAGGCAGGCGAGCAGCGCCGAATGATCGTACGTCGCCGCCGCCGCTCGCTCGGCTTCGAGCAGCGGCAGCAAGCGCGCGCAGCAGTCGCGCTCGGCGGCGAGCAGTGTCGCGACCAGGGACGGAGTCGGGTCAGGCGTCATGCATCACGCGAGGAGATCGGCTGCCAGCTCGCCGAGGAGGCGATCCGCGACGACGCGCGGATCCGGCGCATAGGTCTGGTTCTGGACGTCGGCACTGAGCACCGCCACCCTGTCGGTGTTGCTGGTCGCGGCGGGATCGCCGACTTCCGCTTTCAGGCGCTGGCGCAAACGCGCGGCATCGGACAGCTGCACGCGATCGGTCACGGAGCGGTCGGCCGTCGCCTGCCCCGCCTCGGGGGTTTCGCTCGGCGCAGGCAGCCCGCCCACGCCGGGAATCGTCGTCGTCGGTCGTCGTGTGACTCTCATCGGATCTCCCAAGCCCATCCCGAGCGGGCTCGGTCAGGATATCGTCCACGGACCGACCGGACTTGAATCGCGGCCCGGCGTCGACGGACGGCCTTCATATGGTCCCCGCCGCGCTCGATGCGACCCTCAAAACGGCTCCGGGGTGCTCGAGAAAGCTCATCGGATCGACGGCTTGGCCGTCGCGGCTGGCCGCGAAATGCAGGTGCGGGCCGCTCGCCCGGCCGCTCGAGCCGACGGTCGCGACCACCTCCCCCGCGACAACATATTGACCCGCGCGCACGAGCGTCCGCTCCGCGTGCGCATAGCTCGTGACCAGGCCATTCGCATGGCGCACCTCGACGACGCGCCCGGAACCGCCCGGGCGCCAGCCGCTGAAGACGACCTCGCCGTCCGCGACGGCCCGAATCTCGCTGCCGCGCGGCGCCGCCACGTCCACCCCGGCATGAAAGCGCGGCTCGCCGGTGAAGGGATCGTTCCGCATGCCGAAGGGCGAGCTGATCTCGCCCGCGACCGGCGTCGCGGCCCCGCTCGAGTCGATCGCCGCCGCCCCGCCTTGCGTTGCGGAAGCCGCGAGCACGAGCGGTCGGGCCGTGGCGACCGCGCTCGCGGTGCTTCCCTGCGACGCGCCGGCGGTATCGCTCGCCACCGCCTCCGGATGCTGGCGCCGGATCTGCCCGACGATCTGCTCCGCGATGCCGAGCCCGCCCTTCGCGGCGAGACTCCGCGCCACCTCTTGGTCGAACGCGCCGTCGAGCATCTTTCGGTTGGCCGACGCCTCCAGCAGGTCCGACTCGGGCACCGTCTTCCGCATCGCGCTGATCACCTGCGCGAGCAGGATCGCCTCGAACTCCTTCGCCACCTCGGTCGGCGACTTGCCCGCCAACCGGCGCCGCGTCTCGTCCCCCGACGGCGTCTGCGGCACGAACACCGCCGCCCCGGCAATCGCGTCACCCACCCTGTGACCTCCCCGCGTGCGACCTCGCCGCGGACGCGGGCCATGCGGTCAGATGTGAGGCGCGACGGAGCGAGCACGGAGCCGTAGCGGAGCTACGGCGCACAAGCGAGCGACGGAGCAACGAAGCAGCTGGCCGGATGGCCCGCGGCCGCGTCACATGATCTCCAGGTCGGCATCGAGCGCCCCAGCGCTATTGATCGCCTGCAACACCGCGATCAGATCCTGCGGCGTGATTCCGAGCGCATTCAGCCCGTTCACGAGCTCGCGGAGACTGACGCCGCCTTCGAAGAGATTCAGCCGCTCGACGTCGCCCTCCTTCACCTGCACCGTGCTGTCGGGCACGACCACGGTCTGGCCCTGCGAGAACGGCGCCGGCTGCGAGACTCCGAGATCCACCTTCACCGTGACCTGCAAGCTGCCGTGCGCGATGCCGACCGGCGCGATACGCACGTCTTCGCCCATGATGACGGTGCCGGTCCGCTCGTTCACGACGACGCGCGCGCGCCGGTCCGGCGTCACGTTCAAGGTCTCGATGCCGGCGAGGAGCGCCATCACCTGCTCCGGACTCGAGTCCGGCTCGAGGCGCACCTCGATCGTGCCCGGGTCGCGGGTACTCGCGGCGTCCGTGCCGAGAAAATCGTTCACCACGTGCGCGACGCGCGTCGCGGTCGTGAAGTCGGCCTCGTGGAGACTCAGGCGCACCTGGCCGTCGGCCCCGAGCTGCACGGGCACCTCGCGCTCGACCAATGCCCCGCCGGTGATCACGCCGACCGTCGGATGGCCGCTCGTCGCGTTCGCCCCCGGCGCCGAGGCGCTGTAGCCGCCGCCGAGCGAGACGCCGCCCTGCGCCACCGCGTAGACTTGCTGATCGCCGCCGAGGAGCGGCGTCATGACGAGCGTCCCGCCCCGCAGCGACTTGGCGTCGCCGATCGACGAGAGCTGCACGTCGACGCGATTCCCCGAGTGAGCGAACGGCGGCAACATCGCCGTCACGACGACCGCCGCCGCATTCTTCACGCGCACCTGACGCGGATCGACCGACACCGTGACGCCGCGCCGCTGCAGCATGCTCAGGATGCTCTGCACCGTGAAGATCGACTGCTGGCCGTCGCCGGTCCCGTCCAATCCGACCACGATGCCGTACCCCGTCAGTTGGTTCCCGCGCACGCCTTCGACGCTCGCGATGTCCTTGATGCGCGCCGCGCTCGCCGGGCACACCGCGACGAGCGCGCCGAACGCCTGCACGACGGCGGCGATGAGGAGCACGCGCCGCATCAGAACGGCCACACCAAGTCCATCAGCCAGTAACCCCACCCCGGCCGCTGCTTCACGCCGAGCGCGCCGATGCCGTAATAGTCGATGCGCGCGTCGGCGAGCCGCGTCGACAGCACCTGGTTCTGCGCGTCGATGTCCTCGGGCCGCACCCAGCCCTGCACCACGATGTGCTGGTCCTCCTTGTTCACCGAGACGATCTTGTCGCCCTGGATCCACAGGTTCCCGGTCGGTCCCACGGCCTTCACGACCGCCGTCATGCGCGCCGAGAGCTTCCCCTTGCGGTTGGTCGCCCCCGTGCCGTCCCACTTGCGCGCGGTCGACGCCTTGATGAGCTGGGTCGGGTCGATGGTCGGGTTCTTGTTCGCGAGCTGCTGCGGCAAGCCGAAGAACTGCTCGAGGTTCGCGAAGACCTCGGTATCGGTGGACGTCGACGTCTCGGCCTCTTTCGATCCCGAGGCGTCTTCGGTGACGACGATCGTGAGCAAGTCGCCGGCGAAGCGCGCCTTGACGTCGGCGAAGAGGTAGTTGGCGCTCACGTCGTCGCGCCAGAGCGAGCCCGTCGCCCGCGCCAGCGGCGACGGCGCCGGTGGCGGCGGCGGCTGCGTGTTGAGCGGATCCTTCCGGAGATACATCGCCAGGCATCCGCTCTGGAGGCACGTCGCGACGGCGAGCACCACCACCGCGGCACGGCGCACCCGCGGCGTGCGCTCAGCGCTCGACCAGCACGAGGCCATGCTCGATCACCTTTCCCGCGACCGTCTGCTTCGACGAGCGATTCATCACCTTGATGCCCGCGCCGACCGCGCCGGGCTCGAGCGCCTCGCCCGCGACCGTGAGCTTCATGACCGGCGTCTCGACGACCATGGTCACCAGATCGCCCTTCTTCACGACCAGCGGGGGAGCCACGGCCGTCCGCGGCAACGGCGTACCCGGCACGAGCGCCACTTTGGTCTCCATGCCGATCGCCTGCTCGGGCGCCGTGAGCGCGTCCCCGGGCACGTCGCGCTGATTGCGCTCGACCACGGCCAGGTCGGCCGGGCCGAGCACGGTACCGCGCGGCAGGCGCTTCTTCGCGACCACCACCGAGCCGCGCGCGACCGTCCGCGCCGTCACGGGAACCGTCGCGAGCACCGCCTCGTCGCGCACGAGCTGGACCTCGAAGCGCCGGTTCCCCGCGCGTCCGTGCGACGAGGTCGAGACGCGCGCCTCGTAGTCGCCCGCCGGAATGCGCACCGGACCCGGCACGTCGATCTCCCGAATGGTCTCGCCGGCCGGCAGCGCGTCGGCGGCGACGTTCATCACCGCCGTACGGATCTCGGCGGCGGGGACCTCCTGCGACTCGCGTTCGACGCGGACGGTCGCGGGAATCATGTAGCGCGTCGCGCTCGCGTCCATGCCCGCCTCTTCCAAGCGACGGAGGATCGCCTCGCCCTCGAGACGGCGCGGCGCGCCGGTGGCCGGCGCCGGACCGAGCTCCACGTCCGCGAGCGCCACCGCGCCACCCTCGAGGGCGGCCAGATCGCCGAGCTTGATCGTCGGACCCGCGACGACGGCGACACGCTTCACCGTGATTCGCCCCGCTTCCGCCGCCCCGGCCATGCCGGCGGCGATGGCCACGAGACCCAGGCCGAGCAAGAGCGCGCCATAGAGCTCGGCCGCCCGCCGGATCAGTCGCATCGTCATGGTCCCCGTCCTCATCGCCCGATCGACGCCGCGGTCCGCAGCATCTCGTCGGCCGCCGAGATCGCGCGCGAGTTGATCTCGTAGGCGCGCTGACCCGAGATCATCGCGACCAGCTCCTCGACCACGCTCACGTTCGAGCCTTCGAGGAATCCCTGCGTCAGCTGTCCGAGGCCGTCCTGCCCGGGCGTGCCGGTCTGGGGCGGCCCGGAGCTGTCGGTCTCCTTGAAGAGATTGGCTCCCTCGGCGCGGAGACCCGACGGGTTCGCGAAGCGCACCGTCTGGATCTGACCGACCTGGCTCGGTGCCGACTGCCCGGGGAGCGTCACGCTCACGGTGCCGTCGTCGCCGATCGCGATCGACTGTGCGCCGGTCGGGATGTTGATCTGCGGCGACAGCGGATCACCCGACGAGGTCACGACCGAGCCGGTCGAGTCGAGCTTGAAGGCACCCGAGCGCGTGTACGCGGTCGAGCCGTCGGGCAGCGTCACCTGGAAATAGCCGTCGCCGCTCACTGCGAGGTCGAGCGGGTTGCTGGTCTGGTTGAAGTCGCCCTGCAGGTTGATGCGCTGGACCGCCGCGGGTTTCACGCCGAGGCCGACCTGGATGCCGGTCGACGTCTGCGTCGTGCTCGTCGCCGGGCCGCCGGGCTCCCGCGTCGTCTGATACAGGAGATCCTGGAAGTCGGCGCGGCTCTTCTTGAACCCGCTGGTGCCGACGTTCGCCAAGTTGTTGGCGATGACGTCGATGTTGAGCTGTTGGGCCTCGAGGCCGGTGGCGGCGGTATAGAGCGCTCGGATCATGGGTCCTTCCTTTTCAAACGCGACCGACGTCGGTGATGGCCTTCGACGTCATCTGGTCGAGCCGCTGAGCGGCTTGCATGTACGTTTCGAATCCCCGCACGGTCTCGATCAGCGAGACCAGGCCTTGGACCGGCGACAGGTTGGCGCTCTCGGTCGCGCCCTGCACGATCTGCACGCTGCCCGGCGCCGCGTCGGTCAACGCCTGGTCGCCGGCCGCGAAGCGCGTGCCGCTCTCGCGCGTCAGCTGCGTCGGGTCGGCGACGGTCACGATGCGAAGCTGGCCGACGTGCTGGTCGCCGGCACGCACGCTGCCGTCGGTGCCGAACACGACCGGGCCCTTCGGGATGCTGATGTCGCCGCTCGTGCCTTGCACCCGGCTCCCATCGGTGGTCGCGAGATAGCCCGCGCTGTCGATCGAGAAGTCGCCGCTCCGCGTGAGCCGCTCACCGCGATCGGTCTGCACGACGAAGAAGCCCTCGCCGGCGATCGCCACGTCGAGCGGATTCCCACTGCGATTGATGGAGCCTTGACTGAAGTCGGTCTCGACGTGCTCGCGGGTGACCGGCGTCGGTACCGTGTTCGGCGCCGGCGCGACGTCGCCCGCACGCTCGGCACGCTGGAGGACGCGCTCGGCCTTGAAGCCGACGGTGTTCGCGTTGGCGAGATTGTTGGCGAGCGCGTCGAGACGCGTCTGCGCCGCCAGGCTGCCCGAGACTGCCGAAAAGATTCCCGCGTCCATTCATTCCCCTCGCGTCGCTGCAGTCAGCAACCGACGTGCCACGCGCCAGCGCCGTGTCGGCGCGCGGCAGCCGTTGCCGGCCGGCAGATTCTGCCGGGCCGATCCTTCCCGCCGTTCTCACGCATGGACCCCCGCCTCCGTCGTCGCGCCGCGGCGCCGCGCCGCACGCGCCGCCTTGAGACCGATCACCAAGCGCACCTCGGCGGCCGCGACGCCGACGCGGCGGGCGATCTCCTCGACGGCGGTGCCGCCCTCGGCGAGCGTCTCGATGCGATCCGCGATGTTGTCGGTCTCGAGCACCGGGACGCCTGCGGTGTCGCTCGCTGCGGCGCTGGCGCTCGCGGCACGACCCACCGTCACGGGCGTCTCGCCCGCCCCAGCTTGCGCGCGCGCATCGGGTCGGGCGGACCGCTGTGCCGAGCCGGGCTCGACACCACTGCCCGCGATCGCCGTCTCCACCGCGCCGACCAGCGCGCGCAGACGCGCCTCCCGCGCCGCGAGCTTCTCGTCGAGGTCGCGTGCGAGCCCCTCGCTCTGCGCGACCACCGCCCGCAGCTCGTCGAAGATCGTCTGGAGCCGCGTCTCGCGCTCCCGCCACGCGGCGCCGGGCTCGCGCCCGAACCTCCAGAGTACGGCCGCGAGCAAGACGACCGTCGCCACGTCGAGCCCTGGCCCGACCCACGTCATGAGGTGCTCCGTCATCGTTCCTCCACGGCGGTCCCGGCCGTCGGGTCGCCGAAATGCTCGTGCAGGAGGCCGCGCAGGCGCAGCAACGCCTGCGCATGGAGCTGCGAGACCCGCGACTCGGTGAGCCCGAGGACCGCGCCCGCCTCCTTCATCGTGATGCCCTCGTGGTAGTAGAGCGCGATCACGGTGCGCTCCTTGTCGGGCAGGTTCGCGATCGCGTCCGCCACCAGGTCCGCCCGCTCGCGCGACAGGATCGCCTGCATCGGATCCGTGCCGTCGTCGTCGAGCAGATTCTCGACCTGCCAGCGATCCTGGCCCCCCTCGACGCCGAGGTCCTCGAGGCTGAAGAGCGACATGTGCCCGACCTCGGAGAGGAGCGCGTGCAGCTGCGGCAAGGTCAAGCTCAACGCCTCGGCGACCTCTTCCTCGCTCGCCGGCCGGCCGAGCGTTCCCTCGAGCCGATGGTAGGTCTTCTCCAGCACGCTCGCCTTTTGCCGAACGCTGCGCGACACCCAGTCCATGCCCCGCAAGCGATCGAGGATCGCGCCGCGAATGCGGAACTGCGCATAGGTCGCGAACGCCGCCTGCTTCGTCGGGTCGTACTTCTTCATGGCGTCGAGCAGACCCTCGATGCCCCAGCTCACCATCTCGTCGAGCTCGACCTGCGGCGGCTTCCGCACCGCCAGCCGCTGCACCAGCCAGCGCACGAGCGGCAGGTAGGCCCGTACCGCCTCGTCGGGCGGTATCGGCCCCGCGGCGCCGGTCGGCGCGACGCGCGGACGCGCCGCCGACCGTGGCGTGCCTGCGACGGTCGACATCGTCAGCGCACGGCCTCCAACGAACGCTCGCCGTCGGCGGCGAGGAGGCGCCGGAAGAAGAACTGCAGCCCGCCCTTCGCCTTCGCGTGCGCCGGCGCGGCGCACAGACGCTCGGCAAGGCCGTCGATGGCACGCGTCGCGGGCGTCGCCGGCGCGTGGTCGATCACCGGCTGCTGACGCCGCACCGCCTCCGGCACCTCGCTGTCCCACGGGACCCAGCCCGCGAAGCGGAGACTCACGTGCAGGAACCGCTCGGTCACGCGCGTGAGCTGCGTGAAGGTCTTCCGCGCCTCGAAGTCGCTCCGCGCCATGTTCACGAGGACCGCGAAGCTGTCCTCCGCGTGGCGGGTCGCGAGCACCTTGATCAGCGCGTACGCGTCGGTGAGCGCGGTCGGCTCGGGCGTCACCACGACCAGCGTCTCCTGCGCGGCGGTCGCGAAGAAGGTGACGTTCGCCGAGATGCCCGCGCCGGTGTCGATCAACAGGACGTCGAAATCACCGTCCAGGCTGTCGACTTGCTCCAGCAGCAGGAGCCGCTGGCCGTCGGAGAGCTGGGTGAGATCCTCGTAGCCGCTCGACGCCGGGACGATGCGGATGCCGGCCGGTCCGTCGACGAGCACCTCCTTGATGCTGCACTCGCCGCGCAGCACCTGGCGGAGCGTCGCATGCGGGTTCAGCCCGAGGAGCGTATCGAGGTTCGCGAGCCCCAAATCCGCGTCGATCACCACGACCCGCTTCCCGCGGCGCTGCAGCGCGATGGCGAGATTCGCCACCACGTTGGTCTTGCCGACGCCGCCCTTGCCGCTGGCGACCGCGATGACCTGCATACCCGCCTCACCGCCGTGTCCCGTCAACTCTTCCGCCTGATCCACGTTCGTCCTCCGTCCTTCACGCCGCGCTGAGCCACGTCCCGACGGCCGCACCATCGGCCGCCACGAGATCGTCCGGCACGCGCGGACCCGTCCCGAGCCAGTCGAGCGGCACCCCCACCTCGGCGAGCCATCCGCACGCGGTGCCGAGACCGCCGCCCTCGTCCACCTTGGTCACCACGCACGTCGCGGGCTCGAGCGCGGCGAGCTGACGCCACACCGCGCGCAGCGCCGGCTCCGACGCACCCGCCGACACCACCGCCGCCGTCGTGACGGCGCGCCGTACCGGCGCGAGCAGCCGTGCCACGTCGGCGCCCCCGGTCGGGTCGCCGGTGAGCCCGGCGGTGTCGACGTACACGACGTCGCAGCGCTCGAAGCCCGCGAGAGCGCGCACCAGCTCCGCGCTGCTCGCGACCGACGCGACCGGTACGCCGAGGAGCCGCCCGTAGGTCGCGAGCTGCTCCGCGGCCCCGATGCGTTGCGTGTCCGCCATGACGAGACCGACCGCGGCCCCGCGCGCGAGCGCCTGCGCCGCGCGCTTGGCGATAGTCGTAGTCTTGCCCGCGCCGGTCGGACCGACGAACGCCGTCACGGCCGGCTCGGGCGCCGTCGGCACCGCCACGAGGAGGTGCCGCTCGACGCTGGTCGCGAGCGCCGCCGCCGCGGGCACCCCTTGCTGGCGCGCGCGCCCGAAGCTCCGCGCCACGGTCTCCGCGAGCGCGGGCGTCGTGCCGTTCAGGGCCAGGCGCTCCGCCAACCCGAGGGCCTCCTCGTCGAGCCCGCCGAGCGCGCCGCGGCCGGGACGGATCGCGCGATCGATGCGCGCGACCCGCGTCACGAGCGCCCCGAGCTCGCGCCGGAGCGCGGCCACCTCGGCAGTCGCCGCGGGCACCGCCGCCGGAGCGTCGCCGCCCGCGAGCGGGTCGAGGTCGACGGCCGCGGTGATCTCGACGCCGCCTTCCGCCCGCGGCCGGGTCGCGAGGATCACCGCGTCGGGACCGAGCGCGGCCTTCACCTGCGCGAGGGCCTCGCGCGAGGACGCGGCGACGAAGCGACGGAGCCGCATCACGCACCCCCCATCGCCGGAGCCACGGCCGCCGTCGCAGTCGGTCGCGGTACTTGCAACCGCGTCGCGCCCTCGGGCTCGTCATCGAAGCTGACGACGCCGAGCGAATGGATCTTCACGTTCGCCGGGATCTCCCCAGGCGCCACCACCGACAGGCTCGGCAGGAAGCGCTCGGTCAACCGGCGGAGGTGCCCGCGGACGTTCGTCGAGCACAGCAGCAGCGGCTGGTGGCCGTGCAGCGCGAACTGCTCCGCCCAGGATGCGAGCTTGCCGAGCAGGCGCTGTGCGGTCACCGGCTCGAGCGCGAGATACGTGCCGTCCTCGTTGCGATGCACCGACTCCGCGATCGTGCGCTCGAGGCGGGGCGCCAACGTGACGAGCGGCAGGGTGCGGTCGGGCGTCAGAAAGCGGTTGACGATCGAGCGCGACAGCGCGGCGCGCACGTGCTCGGTCAGTTGGTGCGGGTCTTTCGTCCCCGGCGCGTGGTCGGCAAGCGTCTCGATGATCGAGAGGAAATCGCGAATCCCGACGTGCTCGCGCAGGAGGTTCTGCAGCACCTTCTGCACCTGACCGAGTGTGAGCTGCTGCGGGACCAGCTCCTCGACGACCTTCGGATTGCTCTTCGCGAGGGCCTCGAGCAGTCCCTGCACCTCTTGCCGGCCGAGCAGCTCGTGCGCGTGGCGGCGGATCAGCTCGGTGAGATGCGTCACCACGACCGTCGCCGCATCGACGACGGTGTACCCGGCGAGCTGTGCCTGCTCGCGGTCGCTCGCGAGCACCCAGATCGCGTCGAGGCCGAAGGCCGGCTCCTTGGTCGGGACGCCGCGGAAGCCGGGCTCGGCCCCGCCCGGATTGATCGCGAGATATTGCCCGATGCGGATCTCGGCGCGCTGGATCTCGACGCCCTTCAGGAGAATCGCGTACTCGCCGGGCTTGAGCTGGAGATTGTCGCGGATGTGGACCGGCGGCACGACGAAGCCCATTTCCTCGGCGAGCTGCCTCCGGAGCGTCTTGATGCGCTCGATCAGCTCGCCGCGTTGCGAGGCGTCGACCAGCGGCACGAGCTCGTAGCCGACCTCGAGCTCGAGGAGGTCGAGCGGCGCCGGCACGTCGGATCTCTCTTCCTTGGGCGCCTCCGCCCGCGCCTCGAGCGCCGCCTGCGCGAGCTCGGCCGCCTTGTGCTCGCGGCCCGCGTACGAGAGCCCGCCGAGCGCGCCCGCGAGCGCGACGAACGGCAGGAACGGCAACCCGGGCAGGAGCGCGAGGGTCGCGAGGATCCCGCTCACCATCGCGAGCACGCGCGGATTCAAGAGCATCTGCGACGTGACCTCGCTGCCGAGGTCGGTGCCCGACGCGGCGCGGGTCACGACGATGCCGGCCGCCGTCGAGATCAACAGCGCCGGCAGCTGCGAGACGAGGCCGTCACCGATGGTCAGGATGGTGTAGATCTCGGCCGCGCTCCTGACGTCGAGGCCGCCCTGCACGACGCCGATGAAGAGGCCGCCGACGATGTTGATGCCGGCGATCATCAGGCCGGCCACGGCATCGCCGCGCACGAACTTGCTGGCGCCGTCCATCGCGCCGTAGAAGTCGGCTTCCGCCTCGATCGAGCGGCGGCGCTCGCGGGCCTCGCGCTCGGTGAGCCCGCCCGAGTTCAGCTCGGCGTCGACCGCCATCTGCTTGCCCGGCATCGCGTCCAAGGTGAAGCGCGCCGCGACCTCGGCGATGCGGCCGGCGCCCTTGGTGATGACGACGAAGTTGATGACGACCAGGATCAGGAAGATGACGATGCCGACCACGTAGCTGCCGCCGACCACGAAGCTGCCGAACGCCTGGATGACGTGACCGGCCGCCGTCGAGCCCTCCTGCCCGTGCAGCAGGATCAGACGCGTCGAGGCGACGTTCAGCGAGAGCCGCAGCAACGTCGTCACCAGCAGCACCGACGGGAACGTCGAGAACTCGAGCGGCTTCAACGTGTACATCGCGACCAGGAGGATGATCAGCGAGACCGCGATGTTCACCGTCAGCAGGAGGTCGAGCATCATCGTCGGCAGCGGGATGATCATGACGATCACCACGACGACGAAGGTGAGCGGAATCACCAGCTCGCCGCCGGCGAGCACGCGACCCATGAAGCCCTTGGCGGGCGGCTGTTGCGTCGCCGCGGCCATTAGTCGGCCGCTCCGTGCGCCGCGCGCTGCCGGCGCAAGCCGTACACGTAGGCGAGGATCTCCGCGATCGCGCGGTAGAGCGTCGCCGGGATCTCACCACCGACCGGGACGCTGCGGAAGAGCGCGCGCGCGAGCGAACGGCGCTCCATGATCGGTACGCCGTGCTGCCGGGCGATGTCCTTGATCCGCTGCGCCATGCCCTCCGCCCCTTTGGCGACGACTTTCGGCGCGCCCATCTGACCGGCCACGTACTTGAGCGCGACCGCGAGGTGGATCGGGTTGGTGACGATGACGTCGGCCGTCGGTACGTCCGCGAGGCTTCGCGTCTTCACCAGCTCCTGGTAGGCGCGCCTCATGCGTCCCTTGATCTTCGGATCGCCTTCCGACTGGCGGGCCTCGTCCTTCACCTCGCTCTTGCTCATGCGGAGGCTCTGGTGGTGCTGGCGGCGCTGCCAGCCGTAGTCGCAGGCCGCGAGGACGACCAGAATGCCGGTCGCCCACCCGACGAGGCGCGCCACTTCCTCCCCCGTGATCGCGAGCAGCTCGCGCGGCGAGGCACCGGAGAGCGCGATGATCTTCCCCTCGGCGTCGCGCACCATCTTCCACGCGAGCCAGCCGATGATGGTGATCTTCACGAGCGCCTTCACGAGCTCGAAGAGCCCCTTGCTCGAGAAGATGCGCTGCAGCCCGCTCGCCGGCGACATCTTGCTGGCGTCGGGCAAGAGATGCTTGCCGTGCACTTGGAACCCGATCTGCGCGACCGTCGCGACGACACCCGCGACGGCGGTCGCGCTGAGGATCGGCACCACCACCGACGTCACGTCGTGGAGCACGCCGTGCAGGATGTCCCCGAGCGCCGCCGGCGTGAGATCGAGCTTGCTGATCCCGACCAGGCTCCGGCGCATCGCCTCGCGGAGACTCGTGATCGCCGCGTCACCGTTCCGCCACGTCGCCAGCAGCGCGGCGAGGAGCACCGTCGCGGCCGTGATCTCCGCCGACTGCGGAATGCGGCCGTCGGCGCGCGCCTCTTCGCGGCGTTTGGGTGTGGGCTCTTCTGTACGGTTGGCGTCGTCTTCGGCCATGAATGACCCGCGCTACCCGAGGGCCCGCACCATCTGCGCCAGCGAGCTCTGCAGCTCGCCGAAGCTGGTGACGAGCAGGCGCACCGTGAAGGGTTGCGCCGCGGCGAGCACGAAGAGGCCGGCCGCGACGTTCAGTGGAAAGCCGACGATGAAGACGTTCAGCTGCGGAATCAGCTTGGCGAGCACGCCCATCGCGGCGTTCACCATGAGGAGCAGCACCAGCACCGGTGCCGCGACCTTGAGCGCCACCACGAAGAGCCCGCTCGCGAGGCGGAACACGATTGCGAAGCCGGCCGCCTGCGGCAGGCCGCCGCCGAGGGGCAACACCCGAAAGCTGTCCGCGACCGCGCGAATCAGGATGTGGTGTCCGTCGATCGAGAGGAAGACCAGCAGCGCGAGGAGATTCTCCCACTGCGCCAGCGACGTGATGTGGTCCTGCGTCTGCGGGTCGATCAGGTTCGAGAGCCCGATGCCCATTTGGATGCCCGCGAGCTGACCGGCCATTTGCACGGCGCCGAAGATGAACTGCGCCACCAGGCCGATCACGAACCCGATCATGGCCTCGAAGCCGATCATTCCGAGCACGACCGCGGGGCCGGCGTCGGCAGCGAGCGCCGGCGGCGTCGGACCGAGGATCGGCAGCATCGCGATCGTCATGAAGAACACCGTCGCCGCGCGCACCCGCACGGGCGCGGTGCGCGCCCCGAAGAACGGCGCGAGGATGAAGAGCCCGCCGACGCGGGCGAGCGCCAGCACGAGCATGACGATGCGGTCCTGGCCGGACGCGAGCAGATCGGTGACGATTCCCATCGGGCTCTCAGCGCACCAACCCCGGCACCGACTCGAAGAGCGCGATCGTGTAGTTGAGCATCTTCTGCAGCATCCACGGCCCGAAGAGCACGAGCGCCAGGATGGTGGCGCCGATCTTCGGGATGAACGTCAGCGTCATCTCGTGGATCTGCGTGAGCGCCTGGAACACCGCGACCACGAGGCCCGCGACGAGCCCGAACACCAACACCGGCCCCGAGAGGATGAGGCACATCTCGAGGGCGTTGCGGCCGAGCTGCAGGACGGTCTCCTGGGTCACTGGAAGCTCCGCACGAGCGAGCTGATGAGGAGATTCCAGCCGTCGACCAGCACGAAGATCATCAGCTTGAACGGCAGCGAGATCAGCACCGGCGGCAGCGTGATCATGCCCATCGAGGTGAGGATCGAGGCCACCACCATGTCGAGCACGAGGAACGGGATGTAGACCATGAAGCTGATCTGTGAAGGCCGTCTTCAGCTCGGAGATCATGAACGCCGGGATCACCACCTCGGGCGGCACGTCGGCCGGCGTCGCGGGCCGCGTCGTGGCCGCTGATGCCGAGGAAGAGCGCCAGGTCCTTCTCGCGCGTCTGCCGCAGCATGAAGGCGCGGAGCGGCTGAAAGCCCCGCTCGAGCGTGTCGATCGCCGCCGCGTCGTTCTTGAGATAGGGCTGGATCGCGTTCTGGTTCACCTCGCGGATCGTCGGCATCATCACGAAGAACGTGAGAAAGAGCGCGAGCGCCACGATCACCTGGTTCGGCGGCATCTGCTGCGTCCCGACCGCCTGCCGCATGAATGCGAGCACGATCACGATGCGCACGAACGCCGTCACGCCGATCATGATCGCGGGCGCGAACGAGAGCAGCGTGAACAGCAGCATGAGCTGCAGGCTGGTGGAGAGGCCGTCCGAGCTGTTGCCGCCGACCTCGAGCGACAGCGCCGGGGCCGCATGCGCGACCGTCGGCCAGAGCGCGAGGAGGGCCGCAACGAGGATCGCCACGCGTCGGAGGGTCACCGTGCGACTCCGACGGGAAGCGCGACCACGGCGCTCGCGCTGCTGCCCTTCGCTTCGCTCGGCAAGGCGGCGAGACACCGCACGGCCTCGTCCGTCAGCCCCAGGAGAAAGCGTTGCGTCTCCACCTCCACGACGGCGACGCTGCGCTTGCCCCCCAACGACTTCATCGCGACCACCTTGATCGGGTTGGTCGCGGTGGGCAGGAGCCCTCGGCCTTTCAACCACCAGTGGATCACCGTCGCGGCGAGCGTGAGGACGACGACGGCGGCGATCGCGGGCCAGGCGACCTCGGGAGGACCGGAGGTGGCCATCGGGGTCATCGCAGGCGCTCGACGCGTTCGGACTGGCTCACGATCTCGGTCAGTCGGACGCCGAACTTGTCGTTCACCATGACGGCCTCGCCGCGGGCGACGGGGCGCCCGTTGATGAGGACGTCGAGCGGCTCGCCGGCGAGCTTGGCGAGCTCGATCACCGATCCCGCCGTCAACGAGAGGAGCTGACGGACGGGCATCTTCACGCGACCGAGCTCGACGCTCACGCCGAGTGGCACGTCCAGAATGAGCTCGAGGTTGCCGTTCTCGAGATCCGCCGCCGGCTGCGTCACCAACTGTCCCTCGTCTGCCATCGTCTCCGCTCCTCTTCCCTTCCGGCGCTCAGGCCGCTGTCGCGACCACGCGCACGGCGTTGTTTCCCCGGCTCACGCCCGGAACGCCGGTCATCACCCGAATGCCTTCCACCGACACCGCGAGCGGGTCGTCGGCGCGGGTCTCGATGGTGATGAGATCGCCCGTCTTGAGCTTCAGGACCTCGCGCGCGGTGAGCTCCGTGGTGCCGAGCTCGACGCTCATCGTCACGTCGGTCGCCTCGACCGCCGTTTGCAGCGCCGCGAGCCAGGTCGCGTCCGGCCCGCGCTCCGCGGCCTCCGGCTCGCCGAGCTTGGCCCGGATCGGCTCGAGCATCGCGAACGGGATGGCGATCGCGAGCGACGTCGGCCCGCTGCCGAGATCGCACTGGAACGGCAGCAGCAGCACCTGATCCGTCGGACTGCAGATCGCGACCGAGATCGGGTTGGTCTCGGAGCGCGCGAACGTGCACGCGATCGGGTGCAACGGCGCGAGGGCCTCGGTGAAGTCCGCGAGCGCGTGCATCACCACCCGCTGCACGGTCTGCATCTCGATCGCCGAGGACTCGCGGCGGACGCCGCTCGTCGGAATGCGGCCGAGGCCGCCGAACACCTTGTCGACCAAGCCGTAGGCGAGGTTCGAGGAGACCACCACCACCGCCTGCCCGCGCAGCGGCGTCATCACGAAGAGGTGAAGATTCGCGGGCGTCTCGAGGCGATTGCGGAAGGTCGCGAACTTGAGGAGCTCGAGCGGCTTGGCCTCGACCTCGGGCGGGGTGCCGAGCACCCCCGCGAGCGACAGCTTCAGCCGCCGCACGAGACGCTCGCGCACGAGGTCGAGCGCCTGGAAGCGGCGCGCGACGATGCGCTCCTCGCCGAGGAGGTCGTAGTCGCGCGTCGTACCGGGGTCGGCCGCGGCCTCTTCTCCCGGCACGTCGCCGTCGGCGAGGCCGCGGAGCAAGGCACTGACTTCGTCCTGGGAGAGGGTTTCACTCATGGGATGGCCGGTCGGTCGCTGGTCGCGGGCTGGCTCCGAACGTCACTGGACGATGAACTCGGTGAAGTAGACGGCCTTCGCGAGATCGCGATCGAGCACCTGATTCACGCGCTGGATGATCTCCTCACGAAGCTGCTGCTTGCCTTCGGGCGTCCGGATGTCGTCGAAGGTCTTGCTGGTGAAGAGTGTCAGCAGGAGATCGCGGAGCTGCGGCAGGCGGGCCTGCATCGCCGCCGGCACGTCGGCGCTGCCGAAGTCGATCTGGAACGTGGCCTTCAAGTAGCGGCGGCCGCCGTCGTCGGCGAGATTCGCGATGAACGGCTCGAGCGAGAGGATGCCGCCGGGCTTGCCGCCGCGATCCGCCGGCTCCGCGCCGTGCTCGGCCTCTTCGACCGCGGCCGTCGCCTCGGCGTGCTTCAGGTCGCCCCCCTTGAAGGGACCGATGCCGAGATACCAGAGCGCGACGACCGCACCCGCGATCAGCAGCACCCCGCTCCCGATCATGGGCACGAGCTTCGACTTCTTCTTGGCTTCCGCGGCCCCTTCGGCTGGCTTCTCGGCTTCTTCCGACATGCACGCTCCTTGCGATCGCGATTGCGCGACGGGATCGAGACGAGCCCGTGATCGCGGACCGAATGTGCAAGGCCCATGCCCGGAGGGCTGACCGCCGGCGGCGGCGGAGAGCGCGGTGGAACGGGGGTTTTGCGGGAGGTGCCGCCGCGCGCGAGCGGCGCGACCTGTCGAAGGTCAGAATTCTGGCGAGCGGCGTGTCGGAGAAGCCGTCTTTTGGATTTCGGCCCCGTGCGCGCGCGGGCGGCCGCCCGCGCTGCTCCGCTGGCCGCGGACCGCGGAGTGAATCCGCGGTCCGTTCGATTTCGGCCCCGTGCGCGCGCGGGCGGCCGCCCGCGCTGCTCCGCTGGCCGCGGACCGCGGAGTGAATCCGCGGTCCGTTCGATTTCGGCCCCGTGCGCGCGCGGGCGGCCGCCCGCGCTGCTCCGCTGGCCGCGGACCGCGGAGTGAATCCGCGGTCCGCGCTTCCGCCGTTAGCGGACGATGTTGATGAGGTCGTTCAGGAGGGTGTCGCTGGAGGTGATGACGCGGGCGTTCGCTTGGAAGCTCCGCTGGGTCGAGATCAGGTCGATGAACTCCTGCGCGATGGCGACGTTCGAGAGCTCGACGGCGCCCCCGATGATCGAGCCGAGACCACCCGACTCGGGCGTGCCGATCGCCGGCGAGCCGGAGTCGACCGACTCGCGGTAGAGCCCGTTGCCGAGCGGCGTCAGCCCGTCGGGCGCGGTGAAGTTGGCGAGCGCCAGCTGGAAGAGCGGACGGGTCTGTCCGTTGTCGAAGACCCCGGTCACGATGCCGGCCTCGCTGAACTCGAGCGAGAGCAGCTGGCCGGCGCCGTACCCGTTCTGCGACTGGAAGCCCACGGCCGACGGGCCGGCGAACTGGGTCACGCCGTCGGTCCCGAGACCGGGGTTCGCGACCGGATCGGCGTTCGGCGTCCCGAAGTTCAGGGCGATGTTCTGCGCATCCGCGCCCGTGAACGTCACGCTCACTGGCGTCCCCTCCGTGAACGTGTTCAGCGAGCCGTCCGAGTTGAACTGGAGCTGGCCCTGGCCGACCAGTTGCAGATCTCCCGCCGTGCCCCCGGTGTCGCCGCCGTCGACGCCCACGTTGTAGTCCCAGGTGTTCGCGCCGGTGCGGGTGAAGAACAGGTTCAGCGTGTGCTTGGCGCCGAGCGAGTCGAAGACGTTGATCGAGGTCGTGAAGTTCGACGTCGCGTACGCGGTGTCGAAGGTCGTGCCGTCGAAGCCGCTGGCGATGAGCTCGGAGTCGGCGCGCAGATTCGACTTGAGCGAGACCGAGGTGGTCGGCACCGGCTGACTGCTCGCGCCCGTCACCGTGATGTTGGTGGGAGCGCCCACCGCCTGCTGCAGGTTGTTCAACGTGAAGCCCTGTACGGGCAGCCCCTGGTTCGTGACCAGATTGCCGTCGGCATCGAGGCGGAAGTTGCCGGCGCGCGTGTACAGGTCGCCGTCGCCGCCGCTCACGACGAAGAAGCCGTTGCCCTGGATCGCGAGATCGGTCGGCCGGCCGGTGCTCTCGATGTTGCCCTGCGTGAACGACGCGCTGATGCGTCCGATACGGGTCCCGAGGCCGATCTTGCCGGCGCTGCCGCCGCCGCCTTGCGCCGACAGCAAGTCGGCGAAGTCGGTGCGGCTTCCCTTGAAGCCGATCGTGTTCACGTTGGCGATGTTGTTGCCGATCACGCTGAGCGCGGCGCCGGTCGCGACCAGACCGCTGCGTGCCGTACCGAGTGCTCCGAAAATGGCCATCCGAGTCCTCTCCTTCGTCTGTGCGAAGCGCTGTGCCGCTACGCGCCGAGATTCGACGCGATCTCCTTGATCTCCGTGACGTCCGTCGCGACGAGCTGGCGGTCGCCGAGGAGGAGCGTCGGCGTGCTGCCGGTGAGGTCGACGCCCGTGACCTTGCCGGTCACGGTCGTGGCGATCTGCGTCGGCGCGCCGCCGGCCGGGTCGGCCTGCGACAGCACCACCGCGTACGTGCCGTCGTCCAGATGCGGCGCCCCGCTGATCTTCGCCAGGTCGAACGTGTGCGCCCCGGCGCCCGCGTCGTCGATTTTGAACGACGCGACCTGCTTGCCGGTCGCATCGACGATCTGCGCCTGCACCGCGCCGCCCTGTGTGAGCGTGTAGTCGAGCGTCGTCGCGACGCCGCCGCTGACGGCGATGCCGGCGCTCGGGCCGGTCACCTCGCGGCCGAGGAATCCGAGCGCGTCGAAGCGGCTGATCTTGTCCTGCGCCGCGGCACCGAGCTTGCTCGTTGATCTGCGTCAGCTGCTCGAGGCTCGAGAACTGCGCGAGCTGCGCCGAGAAGTTGGCGCTGTCCATCGGGTTCAGCGGGTCTTGGTTCTGCAGCTGCGCAATCAGGAGCTGCATGAAATCGGTCTGATTGACGACGCTGTTCTCGCCGCCCGTGACGGTCGTCGAGCCGGACGTGCCACCGGTGGCGCTCGCGCCTCCGCTGTTGCTCGCGGCGGCGCCGTTGCCGGCGCTGCTGGTCGCGTTCGACGCGACCGACGAGAGCAAGCCGAGCGCGGACGACGCGGCGGAGATGGCGAGCGGGATCATGGCATCACACCCGCACGCTCACGTGGCCGCTTGCGGCCGCCACCGTGGCGCCATCGAGCACGTCGGCGGCGGCGGTCGTGACGCCGGACGGCCGCGGCGCGGCAGGCGCCGCGTCGCCGCGCCCCTGATCGTCCGGCCGCGCGAAGCTGGCGGCGCGGCCGTCGGACCCGACGTCCACCGAGAACCCGGACAAGCGCAGGTCGCTCCGCTGAAACGCGTCGTGCAGCGCCTGCTGCTGACTCGTGAGGAGCGCCCGCGTGGACTCGTGCTGAGCGACGATCGCCGCATGCACGCCGTCGGAGCGTAGATGGATGCGGACGTCGATGTGGCCGAGGCCTTCCGGCTCGAGTTGCAGACGGATCTCACCGCCGCCACGCAGCGCCGACAAACGCACGGCATCCGCGACTCGCTCACTCCAGCGCGGCTCGATGCCGCCGGGGTGTTGCGCTGCAAGGTCGAGGCGCGCGCTCGTGGACTCGCGACCCGCGGCGACCGTCGTCCCGCTCGTGGTCGTGACGGGCGGCGCCGACGGCGCCGCATCGCGACCATTGGGCTGCGTCTGCGGCAGGGCGTCAGGCGCCCCGGTCGCCGATGCCTGCGCCGCCGGTGCCTGCGCCGCCGCTGCCGGCACCGTCGCCGCCGCGGCATGCGCCGGCTTCTCCGCGACGGGCACCGCGTTCGGGTGCCGCTCCGAGCTTCCGAGATCGAGCCCGTGATGCTCACCCGCGCCGCTCGCGAAGCTCGCCGTCGGCTCGACCGCGAGGCCCGCGCCCGCACCGTGGTGGCCCGTACCGCCTTCGGCATGGGGGCCGGCGGCCTGCGCCGGCGCGACGTCCGCCGCCGAGGACGCTCCGGACACGATCGCGTCGCTGCCGTTCTTCGCCGCCGTACCGTCGCCGCTCGTCGTCACCGTACCGGCCGTCGCCGCCTTCGCGCCGTCCGGCCCGAGACGCTCGAGCCTCGCCGCCGCCGCGTTCGCGCCGGGTGCCGCCTCGGCGTCCTGGTCGGCGCTCTCCGGCTGGGCGCTCGTCACCGTCACCGTCACCGTCACCGCCGCCGTCGTCGCCGCCGTCGTCGCCGCCGGCGCCGCCACCGCGTTCCCGTTCGCGACCGAGGTCTTGCCGCCGCCCGCCGTCGTCGTCGCGGTCGTCGTTCCGACCACCGCGCTCGCGACCGCACCGGCGGCACCGGCCTTGGTAGCGCCGCTCGACGCGGCCGCCGCGGGGCCGACGCCCGTCGCGGTGGTCGGTGCGCCGCCGAGGGCCAGCGCCGCCGCGACCGCCAGACCGATCGCCGTCGCCCCGTCCCCGGCCTTCTCCCCCTCGAGGGCGCCGTCGCCGGCGCCGCTGCCGGCGGGCGTCGCGATCGGATCCTCGGCCACCTCGCCGCCCGCGAGCGCCGCCGTGAGCGTCGCCGGAAATTTGGATGCCGGCTCGCTCTGATCCCCGCCGAGCAACAACGCCAGCACGTCGGCGGCGCCACCGCTCGCCGCGACGCTGGGCTTGTGCGCGGTCTTTCCGCTCGTGACGCGTGTGAGCTCCATGTGCGAGGGCGAAGGAGCAATGCCGGTGCCAGCGGCGAAGCGCGCGCGGCGTCGACGTGCGGTCGATCGGGACGCGGAACGAACGGCCAGAGGGAGGCAGATTCTGCCGTATTTCGCGATGCGAGCTATCGCCCGGGGCGGAGCGCGGCTACTTCTCGACGGCATGGGGAACGCCGGTCGCGGTGTCCGGGTCGCCCGCGCGCTCGTCGCATTGGCGGCGCTCTGCCGATGGGGCGCGATCGCCGACGCCCGCGACGTGGTGGCCGGCGCGACGGGCGAGGCGGCGCTCGCCCAGCCGATGGTGGTGCTGACCCTCGGTGATCATCCGGATCGGGAGACCACGCGACGCGGCGACCTCGAGGATCTCGGCGCGGATCTGCCCGCGGTCGCGATCCTCGATACCGGCGCGAGCGGCCATGTGCTTTCGCACGACACCGCGGCGCGTTTCGCGGTCACGCCGGAGTCCGGCTCGCGCTACTTCGAGACCGGCGTGAGCGGCGACCACCCGATGCAGGTCTCGCGCGCCGTCACGCTGACCGCGACCGACCTCGAGCCGGACGACGGCGACGATCGCCACTCGCGGCGCGGCCCGCGCCCGAGCACCTTCCGCCTCACGGCCCAGCGCCTGCTTTTGAACGACGCGCCCACGGATCCGAGCGCCCTCCTCCTGTCACCGGGCGCGATGGTGGACGTGGTCGGAATGCCGCTCATCCGCGAACGGGTCGTCGAGCTCGCCCCCGCGCCCGATGCGCTCCCCGCCGTCGCCGTCCGTCTCCTCTCGAGCGCGGGCGGTCTCGCCGTCGACGCGTGGGTCGCGCTCACGCTCACCGACTTCAATCGTCGCGATCCGCGCAATCGCGGCCCCCTGCCCTCGCTCGCCGAGAATCCCCTCGTCACGGGCGTTCGAACGGAGCTCGGCGCCTCGACCGTCGCAGGCACCTGGCTCCTCGACACCGGCGCCGCCTGCACGATCATCTCGACCGCCGCCGCGCGCACGCTCGGGGTGGTCGACGGCGCGGGCAACCCGACGCGCCCGCCCGCGTTCACGCTCCCCGTCGGCGGCATCGGCGGCGGTCACGAGAACCTCCCGGGCTTCCGCCTCGATCGCCTGACGCTCGCGACCACCGACGGTCGCCGCGTCGTCTTTCCGCATCCGGCCGTCGTCGTCCACGACGTGACGACGAAGCAGGCCGACGGCACCACCATCACGCTCGACGGCATCCTCGGCATGAACCTCCTCCTCCCCTCCGGCACCGGCATGACGATGCTCGGCGCCGCAGAACAGCTCCCGCCGCCGTTCGCACGGATCGTGATCGACGTACGCGGCGAGCGCCTGGGCCTGAAGCTGCCGTAGTCGCGCTCGCCCCCCGCTCCATCACACCGCAGCGAAGCCGGCGTGCTGCCCCTTCACTGCTCCGCCAACGCCTGCGTCAGCGCGATCGCGCGGTCTCTCGTCATCAGCGGCAGGATCTCGCCGACCTGCTTCTCCTTCATGCGGCGGAAGATCGTGAGCACCGTCGGGTCGTCGAGTCGGTCGAGGATCGGCGCGGCGGCTTCCGGCTTCATGGTGCCGTAGATCTTCGCGAGCGACTCGGCGGCGGCGTCGACCGCCTGGGTGGCGGCCTTGGCACGGACGGAGAGGCGCTTCTCGATCTCCTCGAGGCTCGCCACCTTGGCGGTGACGTCCTTCTCGTAGAGCGCGAGGCGGGCCTCCTTGCTCGCCACCTCGCGCTCGCGCGCGTCGAGCTCGCTCTGCCGCTTCTCGAGCGCATCGAGAAGCGCCCGCACGTCGGGCCGCGCGGCGCCGAAGCCCGCCGCGGGCTCGGCCGCGCTCGCGGTCGCGACGGCCCCACCCCCGCCCTTGGCGGCGGCGCCGCTCGCCAGCGCCCGTCCCTCGCCCTGCGCCAGGACGACCAGCGCGATCTTCGCACCCAGCACGAACGCCAGCGCGAAGCGTACGAGGCGGCGACCGCGCCACGCGCTGCTGACGACTCTAGCCTCGGACATGTCCCTGCTCCTTCCGGCCTCGGCGGTGGCGGTCGACGGCGATCTCGTCGAGCACGCGGTCGATCTCGCGGGCCTCCGCCTCGAGCCCGCGCTCGCGATGGGCGGCCGCGAGCCGCACGTACTTCTCTTCCTCTTGCCGCGCCTGGATGAGCTCCGCGCGCTTCGCCTCGAGCGCCTGCCCGAGACGGACGGTCGCGAGCGCGCACGCGGTCTCGGCGTCGGCGAGCGCCGCGTCGTAGACCCGCCCGAGCCGCAAGTGCTCGGGCGTGAGCCGCCCCGCGAGCGCGGCCGCGCTCTCCGCCTCGCCGAGCCGCTCGCGCTCCGCGCCGAGCCGTGCCGCCTCGCGGCACGCCCCGGCGAGCTCGGCGGCGAGCGCCTCCGCCTCGTGCACGCGCAAGCGCCGCATTTGCTCGCGCAGGCGCAGCACGCGCGCCAATCGGAACGGCGCGGGCATCAGCCGGCCGAGCGCGGCCAGCGCGGCCACGCCCTCCTCGATCGTGCTGCGCTCGTTCAAGCCTTGGCGGAGAAACGCGTGCACCGCCTCGATCTTGGCGACGGCCTCGTCGATGCGCGGGTTGCTGCCGGCGGTGTAGGCACCGATGTTGATGAGATCCTCGGCGTCACGATACGTCGCGAGCCAGCCGCGAACCTTGGCCGCCAGCTTCAGCTGCGCCTCCGGCACGATGTCGTTCATCAGCCGCGAGATGCTGCGCAGCACGTCGATCGCCGGATAGTGCCCCTGGTTGGCGAGCGCGCGCGACAGCACGACGTGGCCGTCGAGGAGGCTCCGCGCCGTGTCGGCGACCGGCTCGTTCATGTCGTCGCCTTCGACCAGCACCGTGTAGAGGCCGGTGATGGCGCCGCGCGCGCACGCCCCGGCGCGCTCGAGCAGCCGCGGCAGGATCGCGAACACCGACGGCGTATAGCCGCGCGCGGACGGCGGCTCGCCGATCGAGAGCCCGACCTCGCGCTGCGCCATCGCGAGGCGCGTCAGCGAGTCCATCATCAGCATCACGTCGAGGCCGGCGTCGCGGAAGTACTCGGCGATCGCGGTGGCGAGAAACGCGCCGCGGATGCGGACCAGCGGCGGCTGGTCGGACGTCGCGACGACCACGACCGAGCGTGCCAGGCCTTCGGGACCGAGATCCCGCTCGATGAACTCGCGGACCTCGCGACCGCGCTCGCCGATGAGCGCGATGACGTTCACCTGGGCGCGGGTCGAGCGGGCGACCATGCCGAGCAAGGCGCTCTTGCCCACGCCCGACCCCGCGAAGATGCCGAGGCGCTGGCCGCGCCCGCAGGTGAGCAGGGTGTTCATGGCACGGACGCCGAGATCGAGCGGCGCCCGAATCGGGGGGCGCTCGAGCGGATTGATGTGCGGCCCGTAGAGACTGACCTCGCGCTCGATCGCGACCGGGCCGCCGCCGTCGATCGGCGCGCCCAGGCCGTCGAGCACGCGTCCCCGTAATCCCGGGCCGACGGCGATCGCCGGGCGCTCGCGCGCGACCACGATGCGATTGCCCGGCTCGATGCCGCTCACCTCGCCGAGCGGCATGAGCAGGACGCGATTCCGTCGGAAGCCGACCACCTCGGCCGCGATGCTCCCGCCGCCGTCACGCCGCGCGATCTGGCAGACGCCGCCGATCGGCAGCCCGGGTCCGGTCCCCTCGATGACGAGGCCGATCACGTCCGTCACCCGCCCGCTGATGCGGACCGGGTTGACGTGCCGCAGCTGCTCGACCGCGTGCGCGAGGTGGCGCGCGATCACGCTGCTGCGGTCGGCGACCTCGTCGAGGTTCGCCGCGAGATCGTCGGGCTCGCTGGTCATGCTCACCCCCCCTGCGTGAGCGCGGCGCGAATGGCGCCGATCTGGCTGTCGACGCCGAGGTCGAGGTCGCCGAATTGGCTCTCCAGAATGCAGCCGTTCTCGGCCAGCGCCGGATCCTCGACGAGCTCGAGCTCCTTCACGTCGTCGAGCATCGGCCGCAAGGTCGAAAGGTGCTCCAGCAGAAAGCGATGCAGGACGCTGCCGACACGGATGCGGATCTTCTCGCGGTCGAGCGCGTGGCGCACCGCCTCGCGGATCATGCCAAGCCAGTGCTCGGGGTGCTCGGCGAGCTCGCGCTGCACGACCTTGCGCGCGATGCCGAGCGCGAGCGCCAGCAGCTCGTCCTGGTAGCGCTCGACGAGCCCGGCCCGAAAGCGCTCGACTTCGGCGAGCGCCTTCACGAGCGTGTCCCCCTCGGCGACGAGCGCGCGCAACGCCTCCGCCCGCCCGGCCGCGACGCCGTCCGCATACGCGGCCGCCGCCGCGTGCTGCACCTCGTCGACCGCGGGCTCCGCGGAGACCGCCTCCGTGCTCGGGTCGGACGCCGCGGGAGCCGCGTCGCCGCCGCCGAAGTCGCGAAAGACCTGGGTGCCGCCGACCCGCGATCCGAGCGACACCTTGCCGCGCGCGCCGAACGGTGCGGCCGCGTTCGGGACGGTGGCGGCGGCGGGCGTCAGCTTCTCAAACGAGGACATCGTCCGACGCTCCCCCCGCGACGACGAGCTTGCCGTCGGCCTCGAGGTCGCGCACGGCGGCCACGATGCGCTGCTGCGCGGCCTCGACGTCCTTGAGACGGGCCGGGCCCGACGAGCCGAGATCCTCGCGCAGGATCTCGGCGGCGCGGCTCGACACGTTCGCGAAGATCTTCTCCGAGAGCGCGGGGCTCGCGGTCTTGAGCGCCAGCAGCAAGTCTTCGCGGGCGACCTCTTTCAAGAGCGTCTGCATGCTGCGGTTGTCGAACTGGAGGCAATCCTCGAACGTGAACAGCATGCCGCGCACCGTGGCGGCGAGCTCCGGGTCGCGTTGCTCGAGATCCTCGAAGATGCGGCCCTCGGTCGCCTTGTCGGCGTGCTTCATCATCTCCGCGACGACCTTCGGACCGCCCGCGGCCTTGCCGGTTTCGCGCGCGAGGCCCTTCACCTGATCGCGCAGGATGACGCCGACCTCCTGGATCAGCGAGGGCGGAATCGCCGCGTCGAGCCGTGCCAGCCGCTCGACCAGCTCCGTCTGCAGCACCTCCGGCAGGCCGCGCAGCACGAGCATCCCCTGCGCCGGCGCGAGATGCGCGAGGATGAGGGTCGCGATCTGCGGATGCTCGGTCTCGAGCAGGCGCGCGAGGCCATCGGGCGGCACCCCTTCGAGCGCGCGCGCCAGACCCGTCGACTCGCCGGTCGGAAGCTGGTCGAGCTCGGCCAGGATCTCGTCGCGATTCACCGCCGTCGAGGTCTCGCCGTTGGTGATCGTCTGGCTCACGAGCGAGCGCGCGAAGAGAAGCCCGTCGACGCGGAGACCACGCGAGGCGGTGACGCGCTTCCGGTAGTCCTGCTCGACACTCCGCAGATGCTCGGCCGGTACCGTGCGCATGCGTGCGAGCGCCTTGGTGACCACACGAACCTCGCCGTCGTCGAGATGACGAAAGACCTCCGCCGCGACCTCCTCGCCGAGCGAGAGCAGCAGCACCGCGGCCTTGTCGACGCCCGTGAGCTCGTCGGCCATCGTCTACTTCTGCGCCAACCACTGGCGGATGACGTCCGCCGTGTGCTCGGGGTTCTGGCTCGCCATCTGCAGCATGCCGGAGGGCACCGGGAGATCGCTGCCGCCCGGGGACGCGACGGTCGCACGAGCGCTCGGGGGCGGGACGTAGGTCGGGAGGGACGCCGCGACCGGCGCCCGGCTCGCCATCGCGAGAAGGAACGGTCGGATGACCGTCATCAGCACCACCAGCGCGACCACGAGCCCGGCGAGGCGCCACAGCACCTCGGAGAAGGCGCCGATGCGCGCGAGCAGGCCGGGCGGCTCGGGCGCCTCGACGGCCGCGGGCGCTTGGAAGGGCGCGCTCGCGACCTCGATCTGGTCGCCGCGCTCCTCGTTGAAGCCGACGGCGCGTTTGATGAGCTCGCGGTAGCGATCGATCTCCTCCTGCGGGCGGGGAACGAACGTCCGGGCGTCGCCCTCGCCGGTCCAGGTTCCGTCGACGATCACCGCGACCGAGAGCTTCTTCACCGCCCCCATCTGCTCGACGCGGCGGCTCGTGACCTTGCTGATCTCGTAGCTGAGCGCGGTGTCCTCGCGGGCCGACGTCGGACCGGTCGTCGCCGCCGCCGGCTCGTTGGTGATGTTGGCGTTCGCCGCGGCGCCGCCGCCGGCGTTGCCCTGCGCGCTGCTCTCCTTGGAGCGCTTCTCGTTCCGCACCGCGACGCGATCGGGGTCGAAGCTCTCCTCGGTCTTCTCCACCTGCGCCAAGTCGAGCGCGACGGTGACGCGCGCGAGCGCGTGGCCGGGGCCGAGCACGCGCGCGAGCATGCTCTCGATGCCCTCGGTGTAGCCCTGCTCCATCTCGCGCTGGAAGGTCATCAGACCTCGGCCCGGCCGTTGGGTGTCCGCGTCGGCCTGATCGTGCGTGAGCACCTCCCCGTTCACGTCGACGACGGTCACGTCGGCCGGCCGCAGGCCCTCGACGCTCGCCGCGACGAGATGCACGACGCCCGCGATCTGTTCGGGCGCGAGCGTACGTCCGGGGCGCAGCTTCAAGATCACCGACGCCGACGGCCGGCGCTCCTCGGACACGAAGAGCGAGCGCTCCGGCATCGCCAGATGCACGCGGGCGGACTCGACCGTGTCGAGCTCGGCGATCGAGCGCGCCAGCTCGCCCTGCAAGGCACGCTGGTAGTTCAACCGCTGCACGAAGTCGGTCATGCCGAGCGTCTGCTTGTCGAAGATCTCGAAGCCGACCCCGCCGCCTTGCGGAATGCCGCGACCCGCGAGCGCCATGCGCGTCTCGTAGAGCCGGCCGGCGGCGACCTCGATGTTGCCGCCGTTGTCGCCCACGCGATACGGAATCTTCTCGGACTTGAGATACTCGATGACCGCGCCCGCATCCGAGGCGCCGAGGCCGCTGTAGAGCACGCGATACTGCGGCTGCTGCACCCACCACGCGAGCGCGCCCGTCGCGATCACGACGGCCGCCGTCAATCCCGCGAAGGTGACCCGCCGCGCCGGCGGCAGCCCGAGAAAGAAATCCCTGAGCTGCTCCAGCAGTCCGCTCAACCGATCCATGCGTTAGCCTCGCGTTCCTCGCTCAGACCTGCATCCGGAGAATTTCCTGATACGCCTCGACGATCTTGTTGCGGACCTGCATCATCATCCGAAACGACACGTCGGCCTGCTCCATCGCGATCATCGTCTCGTGGAGACTCACCTTCTCCCCGCTCGCGAGCGCGGTGATGGCGGCGTCGGCCTTCTGCTGCATGGCGTTCACCTCGGTGAGCGATTGCTTGAGCACCGCCGCGAACGATCCCTTGCCTTGCTCGGCCTCGCCCGTCTTGGCGGCGCCCTCGGGACCACCGAGGCCGGCGACGTGCGGAAACTGCGTGACGTCTTTGATCTCCATCGTGAGCCTCGCGCGCGCCTACCGGCCGATCGAGAGCGCGGCTTCGAGCACGCGCTTGGTGGCGTTCACCGCGGCGACGTTGGCCTCGTAGGCGCGCGTCGCCGCCATCAGGTCGACCATCTCGGTGATCGGGTTGACGTTCGGGTACGCGACGTAGCCGCGCGCGTCGGCATCGGGATGCCCCGGGTCGAACACGACCCGCGGCGGCTGGTCGTCCGCCACCACCCGCGCCACCCGCACCGCGCCGCCCGGCGACGCACCGAGGACGTCCTCGAAGCGCCCGCCCGGCGTCGCCTCCAGCACCACGTCGCGCCGCTTGTAGGGACCGCCTTCCGGCGTGCGCGTGCTCTGGGCGTTCGCCAGGTTCGCGGCGATGACGTCCATCCGGAGGCGCTGCGCCTCCAATGCGCTCGAGCTGATTGC
Source organism: uncultured delta proteobacterium (assembly GCA_963774015.1). Taxonomy (GTDB): domain Bacteria; phylum Desulfobacterota; class Binatia; order UTPRO1; family UTPRO1; genus UTPRO1. The sequence goes on along the minus strand of CAVZDH010000005.1, from coordinate 306,558 downwards.
GAGCGTCGCGGCGACGTCCATCATTTGCCTCCGTCGATGACGCGCTTCAGGCTCGCGTAGCGGCCGGAGAGGATCTGCGTCAGCGCTTGGATCTTGAACGCGTTCTCCGAGAGCCGTCCGACCTGGGTGTCGAGCGCGACCGAGTTGCCGTCGGGCTTGATCGGCGCGTCGCGGTCGATGGTCGGCTCGACGCGCAACGGCTCGGCGGGCGCGGGGTTGCCGTGCGCCTCGCCTTGCGGCGGCGCCGTCAACGCGGCGGCGAGCTGGTCGGCGAACTGGATGTCGCGGGCGCGGTAGCCCGGCGTCTCCGAGTTGGCGATGTTTTCGGCGAGCACCTGGTGGCGCGCTTGGTAGAGATCGAGCGCGGTCCCGAGGCCTTCGGTCAGGGTTCCGAAAAGTTGCATGGCAATGTTCTCCTACCGCCGGCGGGGAGCAAGACACGTTCCAGGGAGCCCCGGCGTCGCCGCGGCGCGATTCCTCGCGTCCCGCGTGCGTCCGCCGCGCCCGCGACCGCGGGTCGAGTCAGAACCCTGACCGGCAGATTCTGCCGCCCGCCAGTTTCGTGGCCGCGTCCCCATGGACGCCTCAGGCGGCTCCCACGGCTTCGGCGCCGCCCATGCGATACTCCGCGAGCTTGTTGCGCAGCGTGCGGACGCTGATGCCGAGCATCTCGGCCGCCCGGCTGCGGTTGTTGTTGGTGCGCCGGAGCGTCTCCATGATGAGCCGGCGCTCCACCTCGTGCACCGTGAGCCCGGCGAGCGATCCCGTCGGCGCCGGCTCGGCGATCGGCTCCTCGTCGATCTGCACGTCGGCCGCCGTGATCACCCCGTTGGTCGCGAGCAACGCGCCACGCTCGATGACGTGCTCGAGCTCGCGGACGTTGCCCGGAAAGGGTTGGCGCTTCAGGTACGCGCGCGCCGCCGCGTCGACGGTGAGCGGGCCGTCGGTCGCGAAGCGGCGGCAGAAATGGTCGATCAGGGCGTCGATGTCCTCGCGGCGCGCCCGCAGCGGCGGCAGCGTGAGCGGGATGACGTTCAAGCGGTAGTAGAGGTCCCGCCGGAACGCGCCCGCCGCGACCAAGGCGCGCAGCGGACGGTTGGTGGTGGCGATCACCCGCGTATCGATCGCGACCGGCCGCACGCCGCCGACGCGGTCGACCTCGTGCTCCTGCAGGACGCGCAGGAGCTTCGCCTGCAGCATCGGCTCCATCTCGCTGACCTCGTCGAGGAGGAGCGTACCGCCGTGCGCGAGCTCGAACTTGCCGAGCTTCCGCGCCGTCGCCCCGGTGAACGCGCCGCGCTCGTGGCCGAAGAGCTCGCTCTCGAGAAGCTCGCGCGGCAACGCCGCGCAGTTCACGGCGACGAAGGCCTGCGCCCGACGCGGGCCGGCGTTGTGGACGTAGCGGGCCACCAGCTCCTTGCCGGTACCACTCTCCCCTTCGAGCAGGATGGGCGCCCGGCTCGCCGCGACGCCCGCCGCGACCGCGAGCAGGCGCTGCAGCGCGGGTGCGCGCGTGACGATGCGACGCTCGCCGCGCATCCGCCCCGCGTCGACGGCCGTCGCGCGTTCGCTGTCGGGATCGCGGAGCACGCTCCGCACCAGGTGCACCAGATCCGGCGGCGAGAACGGCTTGGTGAGAAAATCACGGGCGCCCGCCTTCATGGCCGCGACCGCGTCCTCCACCGTCCCGTACGCGGTCATCATCACCATCGGCAGGCCGGGATGACGTTCCTGCACCGCCGCGAGCAGCTCCGCACCGGTCATGCTCGGCATCCGCATGTCGGAGATGACGAGCGCGAAGCCGCCGTCCGCGAGCGCCGCCAACGCGGCCGCGCCGGAGTCGACCGCGCTCACGGCGAACCCGTGGCGCTCGAGCACCTCGCTCACGCCGAGACGCATCGGGCGCTCGTCGTCGACGACCAGAATCCGTTCCATCAGATCTCTCCTTCGAATGGGGCCGCATGCTGCGGCAGGGTGAGGACGAACGTCGCGCCGCGCGCTGCCGCGGCCGGTCGCGGACGGATCGCGAGCGTACCGCCGTGCGCGGCCACGGCCGCGCGCGCGACCGCCAGGCCGAGCCCGGTACCGCGCTCCTTGGTCGTGAAGAACGGCGCGAAGATGGTTTCCTCGCGCCCGATCGGGATGCCCGGGCCGTCGTCGGCGACCGTGACGCGAACCCAGTTCCCGGCGGGCTCGACCGCGATGCGGAGCGCGCCCTCGCCCGCCATCGCCTCCCCGGCGTTGCGGATGAGATTCAGGAGCGTCTGCAGCACGAGCCCGCGATCGAGCGCGCAGGCGGCACCGGCGACGCCGCGGCGTTCGACGCGGACACCTGCTCCGAGCGCGGGCGCGCTCGCGAGCAGCGCGTCGTCGATCAGCGCATCGAGCGCGACGGTCGTCCGCCGCGGCTCCGGCAGGCGCGTGTAGTCGAGGATGTTCGTGACGAGGTGGTTCAGGTCGGCGATGCCGCTCGCGATCTGCCCCGCGAGCCGATGCGCCTGCGGCCGGTCGGCGACCTCCTCCGCGAGCATGCCGGTGAAGAGCTCCATGGCGCCGAGCGGGTTGCGCACCTCGTGCGCCAACGTCGCCGCCATCTCACCCATGGCGGCGAGCCGGCTGTGGCGAAGAGCCTGCGATTCGAGGCAGCGTTGCCGCTCGATCGAGGCGGTGAGCGCCCGCTGCTTCTCGTCGAGCTCGGCGCGGAGCGCCTGCACGTGCGACTGCAGCGCCCGATACTGCTCCTCGAGCTGCGAGGTCGCCCCCGTGAAGACCTCGAAGGCGGCCTGGAGCTCGGCGAGACGATCACCGGTGGCGGGAGCGTCGATCATGGTTCCCTCGTTCCGGAAAGCGGCTTGACGATGGCCTCGTACTCGCGGGCCGCGCCGGCGACCCGCCGCGCGAGCGCGTCCTTGCTGCGCGCCGCCTCGTCGAACGCCGCCGCGTCCCCTCCCGGGACGCGGCGCGCCGCGATGCGCGCCGCCCGGTAGGCGGCGTCGGCCGCAACCGGCTCCTTGCCGTAGCGTGCCGTCAAGGTCGTGAAGGCCGCGAGCGCGGTATCGTCGTCGCCCTGCGCCTCGGCGAGCGACCCCACGAGCGCGAGGCCCGCCGCCGCGCGCGCCGGCGGCAGCTCCGACGCCGGGCCGGGCTCGAGCGCCTCGTGCGCGAGCACCAGGGCGACTTTCGGCGCGCGCGCGCGCAGCGCCTCCGCGACCTCGAGCGGAAGCGTGCGCGTGAGGCTCGCATCTTCCATCACCGCCGCGGCGACCGCCGCTTGCGCACCGTCGGCATCGCCCGCGAGCGCCGCCGCGCGCGCCCGCAACGCCAGGGCGCCGCCGGTCCGGCCGCGGGCACGGATCCAATCGTCGGCGACCGCGAGCGCGGCCGCGCCATCGCGACGATCGAGCGCGAGCGCGCCGCGTGCCGCGAAGAGCCCATCGGGCGGGGCGGCGCCGGCCGCAGCCGCCGCTGCCGTGAGCACGTGCTCGGCCTCGCCGTAGAGTCCGATGCCGCGATACGCCTCCGCCACGGCCAATTGGTCGTCGAGCTCGAGTGTCACCGGATCGAGGTGCGCCTCGTTGAGGCTCGCGAGCGCGTCACCGACCGCACCACGCGCCAGCGCGGCGCGCACGGCTTGCATGACGAGCGTCCGCCGCGCCGGGTCCGAGGCTTCCGGGGTGAGCCGCTCGAGACGCTTCAGCCCCGCGTTCACGTCGCCCCCGGCGCCGTCGAGGATCGCCAGGCGCACCGTTCCCCGCCGGGCCGCGCGTGGACCGAACGCGCCGCCGACGAGGCGCCCGTACTGCTTGCGCGCCGCCGTCACGTCGTTCGCCGCCTCCGCGACGGCGCCGAGATCGGCGATGACGGCGCCCTTGTCCGACCTGCCGATCCCGTCGTGGGCCTCTCCGAGCAGCGTCTTGGCCGCCGCGAGATCGTCTTGTGCCAGTGCCAGGCGCCCGCGCACCCAGACCGTCTCCGGATCCGTGGCGAGCTCCGGCGGGCAGAGCGAGCCGAGCGCCGCGACCTCGGCGGCGGCGCTCGCCGCGTTGTTCTCGGCGAGCGCGAGACGGGCACGGCCCCGTGCGGCGAGGCACGCCCCGAGTCCGCCCATGTCGGCGGCGCGGGCGTAGTCGGCGGTCGCCGTCTGCATCCTGCCGGTCACGAATGCGAGGTCGCCCGCGAGCCCGCGGACGAGGCCACCGGTCGGATCCACGGCCGCCGCGCCGGCCGTCGTGCGGAGCTCGGTCAGGAACTCCATCGCGCGATAGGCGAGCGCGATGTTGAGCCGCGCCCGCCACGCCTCGGGAAAGTCGGGATGGGTCCGGAGCGCACGGCGATAGGCGTCGACGACGGGCAGGAACTTTCCTTCGGGCGCGCGCGTCGCGAAGAGCACGTCCGCCGCGAGGAAGGTCGAGGCAGGCGTCACGACCGGCGGCGTGTCCTCCGGCTCGGGCAGCTTCCCGCGCGCGAGCGCGCCGACCATCGCGGTGATCGTGTGGTCGCCCGCATAGGACGCCGCCTTCGGATCGGCGACGCAGATCGCGACGCCCGAGAAGCGACGCCAGAGGCAGCCGAGCCCGAACGCCGACGGAGCGGCGGAAACCGGGGGCGCGTCCGCCGGCTCGGTCGCCGCCGGGAGCGCCGCGCCCGCGGCCGCCGGCGCACCCGCCGTCGCGCTCGAGAGCGCTCGTTCGCCGCCCCCGCCCCGGCGCGACGGGCTCGGGTCGTCGTGGCCCGCGGTGCGCGAGCGGCTCGGCGCGAGCGCGGTGAGCACGGTCGCATGCGCGAGCGCCGCGGCACTCGGCGGCGCGCCGCGCGCCGGATCGTCGAGCGGCGCCGTCCGGGCCGCCGCCACCGCCACGGGCTCGACCGCCGTCGTCGCCGTCGGTACGGGCTTCGCTGGCGCGGGCGGCGTCGCTTGCGGACGCGGCGTCGCCGCCGGGCGGCCCGGAGCCTGCGCGGCCGGATGCCCGGGACCCGCCGCGCCGGATGGGACCGCGCGCGGCGCCACGCTCTTCACCGCGGTCGGCCGATGCGCCGGGGTACGCGTCGGTTGCGGCGTCTTGGTCGGCGCGGCCGCCAGGAGCTCGATCACGAGCCGCGGCGGATCGTCGACCGAGCGCGCGTCGATCCCATGCACCGGCCCGTTCGGCTCGATGTGGATGTTGGTGTCGCCCTTCTCTCCGGCGGCGAGGACGAGATGCTTCACGGCGTCGCCCGCGTTTCCCCACCCGTCGGCGCCGTAGTCTTGTCCCAAGATCGCGGGCGCAACCTCGCTCCGCGGCACGCGTACCTCGAAGCCGTCGCCCGCGCGCGCCGCGAGCGCCCCGCTCACCGGCTCATTGAGAAAGAGCACGATGCGCTGACCGTCGCCGTCGGACACGACGTGCGGGGGCGACGCGAAGATCGGCGCCGCGCCGACGTCGGCAACGCGCGCGACGACGACGACGACGAATACGAGGAGTGCGAGGCGTGACGTTCGCATGACTGCGCTCGGCAATTCTTGCCGGGTGCAGCAACGGATGTGCCACGCATGCGCCTCGTCGTTGCTGGCATTTCTCGCCGTCCGCGTCTCTGGCGACCGCTCCGCGCCAGAGCGTTGGCAGCGCCGCGGTCAGAGAGTTGTCCGCGCCGACGGGCGGACGCACCGCCATCGGCGGCCGCGCACGGGCGCGGGCGCCCCGGCGCCCGCCGGCCCCGCCATTCCGCCGAGCGTCGCCGCACGAACGCGACGGCGCCGGCGTCACGTGGCCGGCGCGCGGCGCAGGCGCAGGCGGAGGTGGCGGCGGCCGCGCCTCGACCCGCTTACGCCGCCGCCGCGTCGAGCCGGGCCCGCGTCGCCACCGCCCACCGCTCGAGCACCGGCGCGAGCGACCCGTCGAGGAGCGTCGCGAGCGTGTCCCACGCCCGCTGCTCCTCCGCCGCGAGCATCTGCGGCGCGAGCGTCGCGATGTCCTCGCGCGCGGCCGACGGTTCGTCCGCCGCGAGGAGCGCGAGCTGGTAGTCGAGAAGCAGCGTCAGGCGAAGCTCCTCCATCAGGCACGCCAGCAGTCCGTTCGCCGAGCGCGTCTTCGACTCGCGGAGCAGGAGCCCGACCATGCGCGCCCGTTCGGCGACGGCGTCGAGCGTCTCGGCGAGACTCCGGCGCTTGTCCGCCGCGAACGCCGTCGGCGTCTGGGTGCGCACCTTCAGCTGCTGCACGCTCTTCGCCGCGCGGCGCGCGTATTGCGCCTCGTCGCCGGCATGGAACGCGACGCCGTCGAGCTCCACCTCGGTGACGATCTCCGTCGGATCGACGTGCATGCGGCTCGCCTCGATGATCTCGCCGACCGTCGCCCCGAGCACCGCGCCGGCCAGGATCTCCTGCTCATTGATGAAGACGTGCATCGTGCCCCCGCTCTTCGAGTTGGGCGCCGCCGAGCAGCGCCGTCATGCAGTCCGCGCTGCGAGCCAAGTCTCGATAGAGACGCGCGGTCTCGACCGCCAAGGTCGCGACGTCGTCGCCTTCGAGATTCTCCTTGCCGAAGGTGAACATCTGCGCCAGCACGTTGGTGTCCGGATGCGTGCCGCCGTGTTCCTTGATGGCGCGATCGAGCACCTCGAGCTCGCGACCGAGGCGTTGCAGCTCCTCGAAGCGCGGCTGCTTGGCGCGCGCCAGCCTCGCCAGCGTACCGGCCTGCGCGAGACCGTCGCGCGCGAGCGCCGCGAGCGCCGCGAACGGCGCCACGTCGAGCGCGGCCGGCCGCGGCGACGGCAACGGCTCGTCCTCGAGCACGTGCAGAAACGACGCCCGATAGGCCTCGCGCAGCGCGTCCTCGCGGCGCCGCGGCGGCGCCGCGAGCGCGACCGCCTCGAAGCGCCCCGTTGCGTCGAAGCCGGTGCGATAGAGGCGCGCCGGGGCCAAGCCCCGTGCCAGGTCCTCGAGCCTGACCCAGTCGTCCGCGACGCGCGCGCATCACGACCGCGGCGACCGCGTCAGGGGCGAGCTCGTCGCGACAGAACGGCTCGAGACACGTGACGTTGTGGTCGCATGGCGCGCACGCCGCGCCGGTGTGGATCACCACCTGATCGGCGGCGTACGGGCCCGTGTCGAACGGCGAGGCCGGCCCGAAGAAGAGCCCGACGATCGGCGTGCCGACGGCGACCGCCATGTGCATCGGGCCGGTATCGCCGGTGACGAGCGCCGCCGCGCGGCGGAGCACGGCCCCGAGCTCGCCGACGCCGGTCCGTCCGCACGTGTTGACCGCCGCCTCACCGATCCCCGCGACGACGCGGTCGCCGAGGGGACGATCGCCGCCGCCGCCGATCACCACCACGCGCAAGCCCGCCGCCGCGAGCGCGCGGCCGAGCGCGACGAACGACGCCTCGGGCCACTGACGGATCGCCCGGCTCGCCCCGAGCTGCAGCGCGACGACGCGATCGTCGCCACGGATGCCGCACGCGGCGAGCAGCGCCGCCGCCTTGGCTTCCGCCGCCGGCCGCACGTCGTAGCGCAGCCGGCGCGTGTCGGCGAGCTGCCCTGCCATCGCGCAGTAGTAGTCGACGAGATTGAAGCTCGCGATCCGGCGATTCAGGCACATGGTCGCGAACAGACGCGCCCACGGATGACGAATCAAACGCAGGCCGTCGGGCGTCATCGACCAGCCGCGCACGTCCGGAATGCGGAGCAGCCCCATGAACACGGCGCTCATGCGCGAGCTCGAGTAGTTGAGCGCGAGGTCGAAGCGCTCGGCCCGCAGATGCTCGATCACGTGCTCGACGTAGCGATACGCCTCGAGGAGGTGCGCACCGCCCTCGAGCATCAGCCCGCCGAGCCGGTCGAGCTCGACGCGGTAGACGCGGTCGATCCCGGGGATGTCGTCGCACACGTCGGCGAAGTTCTTCTCGGCCATCAGGGTGATGGCCGCCGCCGGATGGCGCCGCTTCAGCGCCGCGACCGCGGGCGACGTCTGCAAGAGGTCGCCGAATCGCGTCAGGTTGACGATCAGAATGCGCTCGGCGGCCCGCGCCTGCGCCGCCCCCCTCCGCCGTGCTGCCATGCGCTCGTGCGACGTCACAGTCGCTGCTCCCGGAGATAGAGCTCGTCGAACTGATGGAGGAAGAGAAAGATCGCCTCCGGCTCGCTGAGCGCGCCCTCGCGCGTCGCGAGGGTTGCCGCCACCCGGTCGATCGTGAACGGCGTATGGGGGTCGAAGCGCCCCAAGAACTCTCCCAAGCGTCCCGCCGCGCCACGCGCGACGTCGGCGACCGTGACGGTGCGGCGCTTGCCGAGAAGCCGCTCCTGTGCCGGACCGATGACGGCGGCGAGTAGATCCTGCATGCGGTGGAGATAGGTGTGCTCGGCGAGCGCGCGTTGGCGCGCGCGCCCGGCGAGCGCCAGCCGCTCGTCCTCGTGGGCGAGGTAATGGGCGGCCTGCTCGCGCATCGCCGCCACGCTCTCGACGACCGCCATCTCGCGCTCGGCGGCGAAGAGCGGCGGCAGGAGCTCGCGCCGGTCGACGATCTGGAACGCGGCGGCGCCCGCGAGCTCGAAGGTGCGCGGGTTCACGAAGTCGCCGCGCGGGTCGACGCCCTCGTGATAGGTCGACGAGTGCAGATTCAGGTTGACCGCGCTGGCGTTGAAGATCCGCACCGACTCCTCGGTGTCGATGCGCGCACCGCCGCGCTGCACGACGCGCGCGAGATCTTCCGCACCGCCCCAGTCGCTGCCCCAGATCTTGAAGTCGAGATCGAGGAAGCGTCGGAACGCGAGGCGCCGATTGCGATAGCCGGCGCCGACGAACGACACGTCGCTGCCGAGCTCCGCTCGCTCGCCGGCGTCGAGCACGAGCGGCCGGTGGACGCGCGGGTCGAAGCCGCACGGCAGATACGCGAGCCGCGCATCGGTGACCTGCGCCATTGCGTCGAGACACGACTCGGTCTGAATGGTGAAGACGTGATCGTAGTGCCGCGCGAGCTCGCGCCAGTACGTCATCACCCGGTAGTCCTCGACGAACCAAAGTGCCCGCAGCACCCCGCGCTTGCCGATGGCCTCGAGGGCCGCGGCATTGAGCGGCGCCTGGGCGAGCGCCAGCACGAGGTCCGGCTCGAGCGCGTCGACGGTCGCGGCGATGCCCGCCGCCATGACGTCGCAGAAGCCCGCCTCGAGCACGCGGCGCTGCGCGCGCCGGGCCCCGAAACGCTCGAGCCCCTGGAACGCGTCGTGGAAGGGCGCGAGGTCGAGCAGGTGCGTCTCGTGGCCGAGCTCGGTGAGCGCGCGCGCCGCGTAGCCGGCGATCGGCCACGAGCCGCCGTAGAGCGGCGTCACGACCAGCACCTTCAGCCGGAGCCCGCTCCGCGCCGCCTGCGCTTGCCAGGCCTGCAGCGCGCGCCGATGGGCGCCGCCCGGCACGAGCAGCGCGGGGGCGTGGGCGACGACGAGCGTACGCGCGCCCGCCGGCACCTCCTCGCCGCCGTCGTCGTCGACCACGAGCTCGACGCGCGCGAGCAAGGTCGCGAGGTCGCGCGTCGCGAGCGCGATGCGCACCACGGCGAGATCCGGCTCGACGACGACGATGCCGCCCGCGAAGCGCTCGGCGAGCGCCTCGACGTGATAGCCGAGCCCGCAGCCGACGATCACGACCCGCGTCGCGGCGACCGCCTCGAGCCGCTCGAGCACGCTGCGCGCCCAGCGCTGCGCCTCGGCGACCGGATCGACGAGGTGCTGCAACGGGACGCCGGCGACCGTCAGCGTCGGCTGCCCTTTCGCCGTCGCCGCGACGACGTGCGTCGGCGGCACCGCGGCTGCCGCCACGCGCCGCGCGAGCGCCGGTGCGCGCGCCGCGAGCGTCGTCATGTTTCGGACTTGGAGCTCGCTCACGCCGCTCCCGGGCACTGGCTCGCGATCGTCATGTCCATCGGGTCTTCACCGTCCGTCGTCCGACGAGCCTCACGGCTCCTCGGACGACGGTCCGGCGTCCCCTTCCACTCCCCCAACGCCACCACCCTCCACACACCTCACCCCACACGATCTCCGCCCCCGCGGAGATCTCGGCGGCGAACAGCAAGACGAATGCCACGCACCGCCCGCGGCCGGCGACGCAGACGTGGCGGTCCTTCGTGCCGCCGCTGCGCACGCGAGGGCGGAACCCGGTGGCGGAAAAATGTGCCGGCCACCCGTCGCTGGTCAGGAAGTTGACCGGGCCGGCGCCGTGCAATGGCGAGCGAACCCCACGCACCGTACGTCGCACGGCAAGCGCGCCGCCACCGGCTCATGGCACATCCGTTGCTGACTCCCGGCGCGATCTCTAGGCGGGGTGGTAGCGAGGAGGACGGCATGGTGGAGTCGGCGGTGCGATGGATTCGACGGCACGTGCTCGCGAGCGGCGGCATCGCCGTCTCGTCGAAGCAACGGGTCGCGTATCCGGAGGTGACAGGCTACTTCATCCCGACTCTGCTCGCGCTCGGCGAGCGCGAGCTCGCGACCGCCTTCGCCGATTGGCTCGTCGGCGTGCAGCGTGCCGACGGATCGTTCGGCGGTCCCGCTACCGAGGAGGCCTTCGCCTTCGACACCGGCCAGGTCGTCCGCGGCTGGGTCGCGTTGCTGCCGACGCATCCCGCGCTCGCCGGACCGCTGCGGCGCGCATGCGACTGGTTGATCACGGCGGGCGACGCGGCGACCGGACGTTTGTCGGTGCCGGCGCCGGGGAACGCGTGGAGCCTCGGGGGGCGCGGCGAGGTGAGCGAGGCGATTCATCTCTACGTGCTCGGCCCGCTCGCCGCGGCGGGCGAGCTCCTCGGCGAGGCGCACTATCGCCGCTTCGTCGAGCGCGGCCGCGACTACTACCTCCGTCACGCCGAGTGCACGCGCTTCGACCTCCCGAGCCACCTCACCCACTTCTATGCGTACGTCCAGGAGGCGCTGGTCGAGCTCGATTGCCACGATGAAGCCCGGCGCGGCATGGCGGACGTCGCCCGCTGGCAGCAGGAGAACGGCGCCGTTCCGGCGTACAGCGACGTGCCGTGGGTGTGCGCGACCGGTGTCGCGCAGCTCGCGCAGGTGTGGTTTCGGCTCGGTGAGACCGCGCGGGCCGAGCGCGCCCTCGCCTTGCTCGCGACGCTCCAGAACCCGGGCGGCGGCTTCTTCGGCTCCTACGGCGTCGGCGCCGCGTACTTCCCCGATCAGGAGCCGTCCTGGGGCGTGAAGTACGCGATCGAGGCCGAGCAGTGCCGGATCGCGAGCCACTTCGACGCGACCGTCGGGGAGTATCGCCCCGACATCGCCAACCAGGACGGCCGCGCTCGCGCCGTGCTCACGGCGTTCGGCGATCTCGCGGGCAAGCGCATCCTCGACGCCGGCGCCGGCAAGGGACGCTATGCCGCGCTCGTGAAGCACCGGCATCCGAGCGCCGACGTCACCGCCCTCGACGTGTCGGCGGAGATGCTCCGGCACGTGCCCGCGGGCATCGCAACGGTGCAGCACAGCCTCCTCGACCTGCCCTTCGCCGACGGACACTTCGACGCGGTCCTCTGCGTCGAAGCGCTCGAGCACGCCGTTCGCATCCCCGAAGCCGTGCGCGAGCTCGCGCGGGTGCTCGCGCCCGGCGGCACCCTCGTCGTCATCGACAAGAACAAGCAAAAGCTCGGCGCGCTCGCCATGCCGAGCTGGGAACGGTGGTTCGACGCGGACGAGCTCACGACGCTCTTGCGCTCGCTCGGGCTCGACACCGAGGTCCTGCCCGTCGGCTACGACGGGCGCGAGCCGGACGGCCTCTTCCTCTGCTGGACGGCGCGGAAATCCCGTCCCGCGTTCGTCACCACGCCCTGCGAACACGCGGCCGGCGCCGCGCGCTAAAGGACCAAGGCCCATGCAATTCAACCCCGTCGCCCTCGACGCCAAGCACCATCACCTCGACGCGATCCATCACGACCCGGCGCGCCTCGCCCGCGTGCTGCGCGCGCTCCTCTCGGACGTTCCCTACGAGCTGACGCCGCTCGCGCGGCCCTGGGAGCCGGGCGGCGGCGCCTCGCTCTTCCGGGTGACGACCGCGACGGCGACCTACTTTCTCAAGGTGAAGCACCTCGCCGTGACGATCGAGAGCAAGCTCGAGTCGGAGCCCGAGTTCTCGTCGGAGCCGTCGCTCCGAAATGAGCAGCGCCAGCTGCAACGCTTCGCGGGCGCCCCGTTCGTGCCGGTCGTGTACGGGTACGCCGAGGACGGCGACCACGCGTTCCTGCTGCTCGAATGGCTCGCGCCGTTCGAGGCGGTGGCGCCCGACGCTCGGTGCCGCCGCCCTCGCCGACGTCTTCGCACGCCGTCACCGCGGCGGTACGCACGCTCTACGAGCGCGGCGTCGTGCACACCGACGTGCACGAGAAGAACCTCATGTTCCGCGGCACCGCACCGGTGCTCGTCGATTTCGAAGAGGCGCGCGAGGTCGCGCAAACGGTGCCGTTCGCAGCGCTCGCTCGACGTGGTCGGCCGCACCGGCCAGGGCGACGTCGGGACGATGCCCGACGCGCCGGGACGCCTCCCCGGCCTCACCTGCCTCGAGCGCCTGCACGCCGTCTTCGCGGCGCTCGTGCAGCCGAAGCTCGAGGAGCTGATCCAGTCCGTGCAACTTCGACTCGTCGTGCCCCTTCCTCGCGACCCTCGATCACGGCCGCGACGAGCGCGTCTATCAGACCATCCAGGTGCCCGGCCTCACGATCGCGGGCCAACGACCCGCCGACGATCCGCGCGTGCCGATGATCGCCGCCGTCGGCGCGCGTTTGTTCGACCGGCCGTACACGCACCTCGACATCGGCGCCAACCTCGGGATGTTCAACATCACGATGGCCCGGCGCCCGGAGGTGCGGCGCTCGATCGGGGTCGAGGCCTACGACAAGTACGTCGAGCTCGCGAAAGTGCTCGCCTTCCTCGCGAAGGTCGAGAACGCCGAGTTCCATTGCGCCGTCGGCGGCGAGGACTCGCTCGCGGAGCGCCTCGGCGGTCGGCAGATCGACCTGGTCACGATCTACTCGGTCTACCATCACATCCGGAACAAGGAGCGCTTCCTCGCCGACTTGGCGGCCCTCAAGCCCGCCTACGTGATGCTCGAGATGGCGAGCCAACCGGAGTGTTACGACGGCCGCTCGTGGGAGTCCGAGGTCGAGCGCATCAGCCGCGGCCTCGCGATGCCGTACGGCGAGGTGCTCGGACAGAGCGCCGACTACGCGCGCCCGATCGTCGTGCTGTCGCGCCTGCCGTTGCCGGCGCGGCTGCTCGCGGAGCCGCCGGCGCGTCCCGCCGCATCTCCGGCCGTCGCGTCCCCGCCGCCGGCCGTCGCCGCGCCCGCACCGCCGGCATCGCCTGCGACCGCCGCGGCGGCGCGACCGTCGCCGCCCCGTAGCGGTACGCCGCGCGTGTCGGTCGTCCTGCCCGTCTACAACCATCTGCGGTTCCTCCCCGAGGCGATCCGCAGCGTGCTGGCGCAGACCTCCACGCGACTTCGAGCTCGTGATCGTGAACGACGGCTCGACCGACGGCACGAAGCGAGTACCTCGACGGGCTCAGCGATCCGCGGATCGTGGTCGTGCACCAGGAGAATCGCCGGCTGCCCGCGGCGCGCTGAATGCCGGCTTCGCGCACGCCCGCGGCGAGCTCCTCACCTGGACGTCCGCCGACAACCACTGCGCACCGCTCTTCCTCGAGGCGCTCGTCGGCGCGCTCGACCGCTTCCCCGACGCCGGCTTCGCATACTCCGCGTTCGCGTGGATCGACGACGAAGGCCGCATCACCGGCATCCACCGCGACCAGGAGGTCACGGTACGCTCGCTCTTAAGCAGAACCCCGGCATCGCCTCCTTCCTCTACCGGCGGAGCTGCCAGGAGGCGGTCGGCACCTACGATCCCGCCCTCGAAGGAGCCGAGGACTGGGACATGTGGCTCCGCATCGTCGAGCGCACGCCCGCCGTTTACGTGCCCGAGATGCTCTATTACTACCGGGTCCATGCCGACAGCATGACCGTGAAGCAGCGCGAGCGCGTCGCCGCGGCGAGCCGCCAGGTCGTGCGGAACGCGATCGCGCGCCGCGGGAAGCTCGACATCGAGGAGCTCTTTCCGACGCTCGCCGCGTGCCGCGATCGCGGCGAGGCCGAGCTGCACGCCTGCGCCGAGTTCGGTACGGCGCTCTTGCGGTCGCCGTGGGCGCCGCTCGAGCTCGCGGCCGCGTTCCTCGACGCCGCCTGCTCCGTACGCCCCGAGCCCGTGGCGGTCGCGAACTATGCCATCGCGTGCGGCCGTCTCGGACGTTGCACCGAGGTGCGCCGCTGCCTCGAGCCGCTCCGCGGCGTCGCACACACCGACGTCCGCCGGCTCGTCATGGCCCTCGAAGCGGCGGCGACCGGCGAGCGCGTCGATCTCGCGATGGCGCTGCAACCGTTCGGCATCGACACCACGGGCGTCGAGCTCTTCGAACGCGAGCGCGCGCTTCGGCGCGTCTACGCCCTCACGGATCCCGACGCACACGCGGCCGGCGGGGCGGCGGCCGCGAGCCCGGCCGCGCTCGGGGCGCTGCCGGCGGCTGCACCGCGTCCGGCGTCCTCGACGCCGCCGCGTCCCGCCCCCGCTGCTCCCGTGGCGCCGGCGGCGGCGAGCCTCGAGCTGCACGCGCCCGGCGTGCGACGCCCGACCGTCTCGGTGATCGTCCCGACCCACGACCGACCCGACACGCTGCGGGTCGCGCTCGAGAGCATCCTCGCCCAGACCTATCGCGACTTCGAGATCATCGTCGTGAACGACTGCGGCAGCGACGTTCAGCACGTCATCGACGCGCTCGACCACGGCGGACGCATCAGTTACGTGCGCCACGCCGTGAACCGCGGCCTCGCGGCCGCCCGCAACAGCGGCCTCGGCGTCGCGCGCGGCCGCTTCGTCGCATACCTCGACGACGACGACCGCTTCTACCCCGAGCACCTCGAGACCCTCGTGCCGCTCCTCGAGGAGCAACCCGAGCGCGTCGTCTACAGCGACGCCCTCCGCGTCGTCGAGGTGAAAAAGGACGGCCGCTATCGCACGGTCGCCCGCGACCGGCCGTACTCGAACGACTTCGACCGGGCCCGCCTGCTGGTGAACAATCAGTTTCCGGTGCTCTGCGCCATGCACGCGCGCAGCAGTTGGCTCGCGGTCGGCGGCTTCGACGAGTCGCTGCGGGCACACGAGGATTGGGACCTCTGGCTCCGCCTGTCCGCGCGCTTCCCGTTCCAGCACGTCGCCGAGCATCACGGCGGAGTTCACCTACCGCCTCGACGGCTCGTCGATGACGAGCGGCACGCAACCCGAGTTCCTGCGCACCGCCGAGATCATCTACGCCCGGACCGCCGCCGACGCCGCGGGGCATCCGGACGTCGAGCAGGCGCGCGCGCGCTTCCTCGCCGCTCTCCGCGCGAGCGCGACCGCCGGCCCTTCGGCGGCTGCCGCCGCGGCGTCCACGCCCCGCGACGGCTTCGACTGCTCCATCATCATTCCGCTCTTCAACCGCGTCGACCTGACCGAGCAGTGCCTCGTGAAGCTCGCCGAGGTCACCGCCGGTGCGACCTTCGAGGTGATCCTCGTCGACAATGCCTCGACCGACGCCACGCCGACCCTGCTTACCGCGCTCGGCGGCGACGTGCAGGTGATCCGGAACGCCGAGAACCTCGGCTTCGCGGTCGCGTGCAATCAGGGCGCGCGCGCCGCACGCGGGCGCCATCTCGTCTTCCTCAACAACGACACCGTGCCCATGCCCGGATGGTTGACGCCGCTTCTCGCCGAGCTCGACGCCGACCCGAGCGTCGCGGTCGTCGGCAGCAAGCTCCTCTATCCGGACGACACGATCCAGCACGCCGGCGTCGTCTTCGCCCGCGACACGCTGTTGCCCTACCACGTCTTCGGCCGCGTACCGGCGGCGTTTCCGCCCGTGAACCGGCGCCGCGAGCTCTCAGTGCGTGACGGGCGCGTGCATGGCGGTGCGCCGCTCGGTCTTCGAGGCGCTCGGCGGCTTCGACGAGGGCTACCGCAACGGCTACGAGGACGTCGACTTCTGCCTCCAGGTCCGCGAGCGCGGCGGCCGCGTCGTGTACCAGCCCGCGAGCACGCTCTACCACCTGGAGAGCCAGACGCCCGGACGCAAGACCCACGACGAGTGCGAACGGGCGACGCCTGCTCGAGCGTTGGGGCGCGCGCTGGCACCGCTATCGGCGACGAGGACGTCGTGCTGGTACCGGAAGGCTGGTGCGTGCGGACACCCGACGGCACCGACCGGAAGGTATTGACGCAGATCACCGACGCGCACGAGCGCGAGCGCTGGGAACGGGTGGCGCGGCTGCAGCGGGCCCTCCAGGAGGACGACGGCACGACCGTGCGCAGCCTCCTCGAGGCGACCCGCGACTGGCCGGACGACCCGTCGGTGCGGCGGTGGATCGAGCGGATCGCGCACGCGACCGGAGTGAGCCAGACGACCGGCCCTGCGGCGGCGCAGGCCTGATCGAGCAACCGATGGCCCTCCACCTGGCCCTCCCGAAACCGACGCCGGCGGCCGCCGCCGCGGAGCCCCCGGCTTGCAACACCACGAGCTTCCACCCCGAGGCGATCGACAGCGAGCTCTCGGAAGCGTTCCGGCGGATCGCGCGCCTCCCCGGCTGGTTCAACATCGACGACTGCGCGCACTTCACCTTGGTCCTCGCGATGCAATCGCTGCTCGGCGTGCGCGGCGACGTGTTCGAGATCGGCAGCTATCACGGCCGCTCGACCTGCATCCTCGCGCGCGGCCTACAGCCGGGCGAGCGCTTGCACGTCTGCGACCCGTTCGACCTCCACGTCGCGGAGCAATACGGCGACGCGCCGACGGTCCCGCGCCTGCTCGCGAACCTCACGAGCGTCGTTCCCGACCTCGACGAGCGGCGGGTCGTCACGTACCGCACCACGAGCGATCGCCTCGCGCTGGCGCCGAGCGAACGGTTCCGCTTCATCCACGTCGACGGCGCGCATGCGCACGCGGCGTGCCTGCAGGATCTCCAGCTCAGCGCGCGGCATCTCGTGCCGTGCGGCGTGATCGCGGTCGACGACTTCGCGTACCCGCGCTACCCGGGCGTGACGTCGGCGGTCGAGGCATTCCTCGCCGAGCACGCGCACTATCAGGTCGTCGCGGATCTCAATCGCCACGGCGCCGGCGGGCGAAAGCTCTACCTCGCGCCGCGCGCAGCGGCGCCTTGCTCTTCGTCAGAAGCATTTGTTTGATGTCGGCGCGAGCGAAGCGATGCGCCCACCATGCGCACGTGGCAGCCCCGACAGGTTGCTCAAAAAGGTCGAGGTGCGAGGCGCGAGGAAGCGAACGCGGAGGCGTAGCGGAGCTACGCCGCACCCTCCTTCGAGGGCAGGCAAGTGAGCGACCGAGCAACGACGCAGATCGGCCTTTTTCAGCAACCTGCTACTAGACCCGTCGCGACGTGATCAGAGGCGACAGCGGATTGAGCGGCGTGTATCCCGCGACCCGCGAGCGGGCGATGCGCGTCCGGACGAGGCGGGCCGCCGTCGTGTCGCGCGCGCTGACGGCGGCGATCTCGAGCTGCTTCTGACGTCGCGCCAACGCCTCGACCATGAGGTCGAGCTCGTGCCAGAGCTCGACCACCTCGGCGTCGGCCGCGCCCTCCTCGGCGCGCATCGCGTTGATGGTCGCGAGCAACGGCCGGAGCTCGCCCTCGAGCGCGGCGATATGCGCCGCCACCTCGTCGAACCCCTCCCACGCCCCGGCCCCGAGCCGGCGCTCGATCGCGTCGTAGGCGGCCGCGACCTCGTTCCAGAGGCCGATGGCCCGCTGCGTGACGGCGAGCGGCGATGCGGTCTCAGGCGACATCGAGCTGCGGCAACCCGTTGCGGAGCACCTCGCGGTAGGCGCCGCCGATGATGCCGAGAAGCCGGCGCACCTGGCCGACGTGGCGGCCGCTCTTCGCCATGTTCGCCTCGAGCAGATGCGTCAGCATGAAGCGGTAGAGGCGCTCGAGGTTGCGGGCGATCTCCCCGCCGCGCTGATGGTCGAGCGTCGAGAGCAGCTCGGCGATCACCGCCTGGCCGCGCCCGAGCGCGTGCAGGAAGCCCGGCACGTCGCCGCCCGAGAGCTTTTGCTCGGCCTGCGCGAGGAAACGCTCGCCGCCGTCGAACATCATGAGCAGGAGCTGCCCGCGATCGACGGTCTGGAACTGGGCCTGCTGGTAGTGGTGGACGGTCGTCTGTGCCGAGATCATTAGTTGCTCCCGAGGGTACTGGTCCCGAGGGCACTGGTCAGAAAGCTTCCCTGCGATTTGAGGGACTGCACCAGGGTTTCGAGACTGGTGAATTGGGCCCGGAGATTGGTTTCGAAGCTGTCGAGATTGCGTTGACCGGCCGCGATGCGATCCTCGAGCGAGCTCAGCTGGTCGCTGATCGCCGTGTTGTGGACGTCGATCAGGCCGCCCGACTGGGTGACCGCGGTCAGGTAGTCGGACAGACGGTCGGCGATGCCCTTGTCGGTGGTCGTGCCGCCGAAGAGCTTCGCAACGTCCGAGCCGCGCGCCGCGAGCTCGGTCTGGAACGTCGCCTGATCGAAGCTGAGCGTCCCGTCGCGGGTCGTGGTGATGCCGACCTGGGCGAGCACGCTGTAGACCCCGCCGTTCGATCCGCCCGTGGTCGGATCCGAGATCAAGCGATGGAGCGAGTCGAGGATGCCGCGCACGGTGCTGTCGAGCGCGAGCGGGCCGAGCGAAACGGTCCGGTCGCTGCTGCTCGTGTCCTGCGTCACGTTGTTCTCGCCGTCGACGAAGGTCACGACGTCGTTGAACGCCTGCACGACGGCATCGACCTGCCCGGCGATCGCGTTGCTGTCGGCGGTGACGGTGACGTTGACGGGACCGCCGGCCGCCTTCAGGTTCAGCGTCACCCCCGGGATCACGTCGCTCACGGTGTTGCTGTCGCGCGTGAGCGGGTCGGTGAAGCCGCTCACCGTGAACTCCGCGTCGAGCGCCGACTGGGTGACCGCGACGCCGAGCGTGGTGTCGTCGGTCACGATGCTGACCGCCTGGCCCGTCCCGCTCTGATCGCTGCCGAGGCGGAGACGGTAGTCCGGGCTGGCGGTCGTCCCGACGTTCACCACCGACGCGCTCGCGCCCGCGTCGAGCGTGTTGATCGCGCTCGCCAGGTCCTGGAGCGTCGTCGTCGCGTCGACGGCGATCGTCTGCACCGGCCCGGTCGGACCGATCCGGAACGCGAACGTGCCGCTGCCGCTCGCGACGGTGGACGTCGCCGCGGCCTTGCCGTTCGCCGAGGTGGCGATGGCGGGCCGCGCGAGATGGTTGACCGTCACCTCGGTCGTGCCGGCATGCGCGCCGGTGTCGGCCGCCGCGGTCAGCACCGTCTCGTCGCTGGAGCTGACCTGCCGGAGCAGGACGTCGTCGGGGTTCTTCAGCTTGTTGATCGCGGTCAGGAACGTGGCGAGCTTGCCGTTGAAGGTCTGGAACGCGATCTGCTGCGCGGTGGCGTTGGTCTGGTCCGTCGTGAGCGGCGTGATGCTGCGCTGGCGCTCGAGCGCCACGAGCTGCGTCACGATGCTCTCCGTGTCGATGCCGGTCGCGAGACCGCCGATCGTGATGGTTCCCATACCTCGCTAGACCTCCTCGTCCACCAGAGTGCCCGGCGCCTTTCGCAATTGCTTGAGCGCCTCGATCACGGACTCGGGCGGGATTTCGCGCAGCAGCTCGCCGGTCTCCGGATCGATCACTTTCACCACCACCCGATTCAGCTCCTTCTCGAAACGAAACGACAGCGAGTACGGCTTGAAGATCGACACCGGCGCGGGCTTCTCTTCGGGGCTCTGCGCCGCCGGCCGGTCGGCGGGGGCGTGTTTGGCGGACGGCTCCCCCGTCCGCGGCTGATGCGGCGCGATCGTGGTGACGGCCTCGAGCGGCCGCGTGCCTTCCACTCGTGTGACGGACATCGTAAACGTCGCCTTTCACGCGACCCGCCGGCGCGCATGCGCGAGCCGGCGGGCCTCGTGAGCCTATCGAGAGACCGACTACCCTCGGAGCAACGACAGCGCGAGCGACGGTTGCTGATTCGCTTGCGCCAACACCGAGACACCCGCCTGCTGCAGAATGGTGGTGCGGGTCAGATTTGCCGTTTCCTCGGCCACGTCCGTGTCGCGGATGCGCGACTCGGCGGCCGAGAAGTTCTCACGCGCGACCAGCAGGTTCGCGATCGCGGTGTTGAGCCGGCTCTGGATCGAGCCGAGCGAGCCACGACGACTTGCCACCGTCGCGATCGCCGAGGAGATCGCGCCGAGGGCGGACTGCGCCGCGTCTGCCGTCGACACCGAGATGCCGGAAAGCCCGATGCCGCTCGACGAGCCGTCGACGGTGGTGAAAGAGATCCGGCTGTCCGTCGAGCCGTCGAGGCCGATCTGCAAGGCGACCGTGGTGCCGGCCGACAGCAGATTCACGCTGTTGAACGTGGTCGTGTTCGAAATCCGGTCGATTTCGGACACCAGGGCCGTGAACTCTTCCTGCAGCGCGCTGCGCTGAGAATCGCTGACGGTTCCCGTACTGGACTGCGAGGCGAGCTCGGACAGGCGGGCGAGAATCTCGCCGCTCTTCCCGAGCGCCTTTTCACCGATGCTGATGGCGCTGATGCCGTCGTTCGCGTTCCGGACCGCCTGGGTGGCGATGCGGACGTCGGCGCGCAGCCGGTCGGCGATGGCGAGACCGGCGGCGTCGTCTGCGGCGCTGTTGATGCGGAGACCGGACGATAGACGCTCGAGCGACTTGTTGAGGACGCCGCTCGACTCCTCGAGGTGTCGCTGCGCGTTCAGCGACGCGACGTTGGTGCTGATGTTGAGAGCCATGATCTTCCTCCGTGGTTAATGGTCCTCGACATCCGTGTCTGAGGCCTCGGTTGTATGCTTCGAGAACGACCGCCGGTGGGACCCTCCCGCCCGGCTGACTGGTTCGTTCCCACTCGCGAGCGTTATCGTCGGCGCCTCGTGGAAACTTGAGTCGGCGCGACGCTTTGCGGCGGCCCGCGCGACCCGCCGTCGCAGCTCGCACGGCGGGTGCCGCTCCGTGCGGCCCACAGGCACGCGTCGTCGCGACGTTTCACGCGCGTCAGGAAACCGACACGGCACGGCCGGGGAGCGCCACGTCCTGCGTTCGTGATCGAGCCTCGATGTGACGGAAATTTCACGGTGAAAACCGCTCGCGCTCGCGAAACCTCTGTCACATCGAGGCTAGCCGCACCCGGGTCGCGCCCGGCAGACTTGGCGGGTGCGGTACCTAGTGGTGGGGGCGGGAGGGCATGCGCAGGAGGTGGCGTGGGCGCTCGCCGAGCACGAGCGCGGTCGCGGCGCGACCTACGAGCTCGCGTTCTTCGACGATGCGCTGCCGATCGGCCCGGTCGCGTCCGGTCTCGGTGGCATCGTCGGTCCGCTCGCGGCGATCGCGGACCACGCCGATCGCCGCGGCGCGCTCCTCGTCCTCGGCGTCGGTCTGCCGCGGCTGAAGATGCGCCTCACCGAACGCCTCGAGCCGCTCGGCCTCGCGTGGGCGACGGTCGTCCATCCCGGCGCCGTCATCGGGCCGAACGTCGAGATCGGCGCGGGGAGCTACGTTGCGGCCGGCGCCATCGTCACCGTGAACGTCCGCCTCGGGGCCTTCGTCACCGTGAACATGCACGCCCAGGTCGCTCACGACGGCGTGGTCGCGGCGCATGCGACCTTGCATCCCAATGCACACGTCGCCGGCAACGTGACGATCGGCGCGGGCGCCGAGCTCGGCACGTCCTCGGTCGTGCTCCCGGGACTCACGGTCGGCGCGGGCGCGGTGCTCGGCGCGGGCGGCGTCGCGATCGCCTCGCTCGACCCCGGCCGCACCTACGTGGGGGTACCGGCGCGGGCGAGCGACGCCCACGCCGCGCGTCCGCGCGTGGTCGGCGCCCACCTCGGCTGATCCGGCCGGCGAGCGCGAGCGCTCG
Source organism: uncultured delta proteobacterium (assembly GCA_963774015.1). Taxonomy (GTDB): domain Bacteria; phylum Desulfobacterota; class Binatia; order UTPRO1; family UTPRO1; genus UTPRO1. The sequence goes on along the minus strand of CAVZDH010000005.1, from coordinate 284,571 downwards.
CTTCTCCCCGGACCGTCGCAGGCGCCGTAGCGGGCCCATGGGCACCCGCTCGATGGTCCATCCGTCCGACTTTGCCTGTCCAAAAAGCACCTTGCGCCACAAGTCGCATGCCCCTTATCCTGTCAATTCATGGTGCCGTGGATTCGCCTGCTGGTCGTGTCTCTCCTCGCATGCGTTCTCACAGCAGGCTCTCGAGCCGAAGCGACGGTGTGCGGCGACGACGCCACCGCCAACCCGATCCTCTTCGGGTGCTCGCCACTGGCAGCGACCTGTACCATCTCGGGCGGAAGCGCCCCGGCCGGCTGCAATCTCGACTTCGGCACCCGCAGAGTCGTTTTCACCGGCACCTTCGACGTGTCCAATCCGACGGCGAGAGCCTCCTCGCTCGTCGTGACGGCCGGGCAGATCGAGGTCGACGGCGCGATCAAGGCCCGCGCCGACAACAACCAAGGTGGCGGCACGATCGACCTGATCGCGCTCGACAGCATCCTCATCGACGGAACCCTCGACACCTCCGGAAACAGCGGCGGGCTCATCCGCCTGCGCGCCGGCACCTCGATCGATCTCGTCACCGGCAGCACGGTGCGCTCGCGCGGCATCCAGAGCGGCGCGATCAATGAGGCGAGCGGCGGCACCGTGACCCTCACGGCCGGAACGACCATCACCTACAGTGGCACGATCGACCTGAGCGGCGGCGTCGGCGGCGGCGGCGGCAGCCTCACGACCCAAGCCGGCACGGACACGCTCTTCACCCAGCCCGTCGACGCAACCGGCGGCTCGAGCGACGGCGGCGACATCGACATCGCGAGCGGCGACGACGTCCGCATCGAGCGCACTCTCGACGTCAGCAGCGCCAGCGGCGCGGGCGGGGGCGGCGGCGACGTCACCATCCGGGCTGGCGTCGACCGTTTCGGCGGCGTGAAGGTCGGCGGCATGCTTACCGTCATCGGCGACATCAAATCGAACGGCAGCGCCGACGTCGACGGCGGGTGGGACGGCGGCGGCATCACGCTCCAGGCGTTCGGCCCGGCGATCATCTCGGGCGCCCTGCGCGCGGTCGGCGCGTCGCCCGGCGGCGGAGGCGGCGGCATCGTCGTCGACAGCAGCGACAACGTGATCTCTCGCGTGACGGCGCTCGACGGCGACCTCACCCTCAGCAGCACGATCGACGTCCACGGCGCCCAGACCAACGTCAATGACGACACCGGCTCCGGCGGCGACATCGACATCTTCGTCGGACGCGACGGCACGATCACGGGCTCGATGGATCTGAGCGGCAGCGACAGCGGCGGGACTTTGAACGTGTACGGCGGCCGGACGGTGTCGTTCGGGGCGACCGTGAGCGCGGACGGGACGGCGAGCTTCGCGAGCGGCGGCTCGATTTCGATGCGGAGCGGTCTCGGGACCTTCGGGACGCTCTCGGTGTCCCGTACCCTCGACGTGTCGGCCAGCACGAACGCGATCGGCGGCGACGTCACCCTGGCGGGCTGCGGCCTCTCCCTGGCCCCCGGCCTGACGGTCGATGCCGCGGCCTCGATTCCGAACGCGAATCCCAGGATCGATCTGATCTCCTCGGCCGCGCTGGCGGTCGGCAGCAACGGCACGTATGTCGCTTCCCCCCCGGGTCGCATCAACCTGGTGCACGCCGCCGGCACCACGCCCCAGATCGGCACGTCCGTGACGTTCGACCCGCCGTTCACCGACGTCGTCGATCCCGCGCTCTTCCCCGCCTGCGCCGTCTGCGGCGACGGTATCCGCCAGAGCGGTGAGCCGTGCGACAACGGCGCGGCCGCCGACGGCGCGTGCTGCAACGCCGATTGCAGCGCGTTCACGTGTCCGACGGTGACGCCGACACCGACCCTCACGCCGACGTCGACCATCCCGACCCGCACGGCGACACCGACGCGCACGCGGACGCCGACACCGACGCGCACGGCAACGGAAACCCCGACACCGCTTCCCACCGCGACCGCGGCACCCCTGATCGTGCCGCGGGCCGTCCTCGACTGCGAGAAGACGCTAGGAAAGTCCAGCGGCACGCTCGTCCTCGCGAGCCTCAAGGCCTTCGAAAACTGCGCGCTCGACGCGTTCAAGTGTATCCATACCAAGGCAGCCGGCAGCGACCGCAACGCCTGCCTCACGAGCGCAGGCCGGCGCTGCGATTCGAAGCTCGCGCGGCTCGCGGCGACCCATGCGCGCTTCCGTTCCCAATTCGCGGCGGCGTGCGGCGGCGAGCCGCCGAGCGTGCCGATCGACGTCTTGCGGAGCACCGACGTTCTCGGCTTCGCACTGCTACAACCGCAGTGCTTCGGCCTCGATCTCACCTCGGCCGATGCGATTCTCGGATGTCTCCAGATCCTGAGCCCGTGCGAGGCGCAGCGCGCCCTCGGCGTCGGGGTGCCCCGGATCGGCGACTTGCTCGGGCTGCTCTCCGTGAATGCGGGCACCACGGCGGCCTGTCTGCCGGAACCCCTCGGTGTCACCGATGGCCTCGCCGGCACGGCGGTCGCATCGCAGACGGTACGCTGCCAGCGCACCGTCGCGAGCAGCGGGCGGAAGCTCCTGTCGCGTCAGCTGTCCGTGGCACGCGGTTGCGTCGACTCGCTCCTCAAGTGTCGTCTGAGCGGGAAACCGCGCGAGGCGTGCGCCAAGATCGGAGCGAGCTGCGGGCGGAGGCTCGCCACCCTCGACGATCCGACGACCGGCGCCCGCGCCAAGATGCTGTCGACGATCCAGGGAGCATGCGGTGCGCTGCCCCCGGACGTGCTGCGCGACGCAGGCGGCATCGGCTTTGCCGCGACCGACGAGAGCTGCAGCGCACTCGGGCTCGCGCCGGCCGACGATGCCGCCTCGATGGCCGCGTGCGTGACCCGCGCGTACGGATGCGCCGGGAGCGCGATCGTGCGGCAGGCCCTGCCGCTCGTCGATACCGAGCTCGCCCGGGTCGGGCTCGCCCTCGGCAACGACGCCTTCTGCGCCGTGCCGACGCCGACCGCGACCGCCACGCCCCTCCCGACGTCGACCGCGACGGGGACGCCGACGACGACCCCGACCCCGACCATCACCCCGACGCCCCTGCCGACCGCCACCGACGCGTCCGGCCCGACGGCGACCCCGCTGCCGACGACGACCGGGACGACGGCGACGCCCCAGCCGACCGACACGCCCAACGGACCGCCGACGCCGGTACCGACCGAGACGCCCGGCGCCGGCTGTCCGAACGGCGTCGTCGAGCTCGGCGAGCAGTGTGACTTCGGCGACGACGTGCCGGGCGACGGCTGCGACCCGCTCTGCCGCTTCGAGCAGTTGATCCCGGGCGGCGGCTCGCAGGTCGCCGACTGCATCGCCGAGTGGGCGGTCATCGATCCGTTCAACACGCCCGCGCTCGGCACCGACGGCCTGCCGAGCTTCAAGCAGTACTGCGTCGACGGCGACCCGACGTGCGATTTCGACGGCACCTTCGACGACAAGTGCACGTTCCGCGTCGCCCTCTGCCTGCAGAACGCGGACCCGAACCTGCCCGCCTGCACCGCGCCGCCCGGCGTCACCAAGTACATCCTGGTGAGCCCACGACCGAACTCCAGCGAGCCCGGCGACAAGGCCAACGCCATTGCGCTCATCGACGCCTTCGGCCGCCTGCGCACCGTCACCGTGACGGGCAGCGCCAAGAACACGCTCGTCTTCGACCCGCCGCTCGTCGTCACGGCGCCCGACAACTGCACCGAGCCGGTCGACATCGTGGTGGAGCGCCGTGGGCTGGCGCTGCGCAGCGAGAAGTTCCGCACCCAAGTGTTCTCCGTGCCGCCGGTCGGCGGCACCAAGAGCATCGAGGACGACGACACGCTGCTGCTCAACTGTCTCGATGCGCCCGAGCCGACGGCGACGGCCACCGCCACGCCGCTCGCGACCGACACGCCGATCGCGACCCCCACGCCGGACGTCACCCCGACACCGTAGCGCACCGCCGCCGCGCACTCCGCCGTGCGCGACATCTCGCATGCGAGGTGCGCATTTGCGCGCGGCGACGGTCCTGCCATAAGTGCGGGCCGTGCCGATCGGCTGCTTTCGTCACGTGCGCATCGTGCTCGCGCTCGTCGCCGTGCTCGCAGCGCCGATCGACGGACGCGCGGAGACGGCGGCCCTCATTTGCTGCAATCAGATCGGGGCCGGATCGACGACCGCCGCGCAGATGAATGCCAATCTCGTATGCCCGCTCGGCTCGACGTCGTGCTCGGTCACCGCGCGAACCGTCGAAAGCCCCGCGACCTGTCCGGCGAGCCTCGACGGCTGCGCGCTCGACTTCGGCGATCGACCGGTGTCGTTCGACGGCACGCTCACGATCGGCACCGGCAAGCTCGTCGTGAAGGCGCGCTCGATCACGGTGAACGCCGCGATCGCCGCGAACGGCGCCACGAGCGTGGAGTTGACGACGGCAGGAACCGACTGCACGGACGGCGGCGGCGATCTCGTCGTCCGCAGCTCGATCGACGCCTCCGCGGCCGGGGTGCCCGGGCTCATCCGGCTGCTCTCCGCGTGCGGAATCTCGCTCGAGACCGGCGCGCAGCTGCTCGCGAGCTCGAGCACGACGTTCGGCGGGACGATCGACCTCCGCGCCGCCACCACCCTCACGCAGGCCGGAGCGGTGAAGGCGATCGGCGGCGGCAGTGACGGCGGGATCGTATCGCTCGCCGCCGGCGGCGATCTCCAGGTACAGCGGGTGATCGACGTGCGCAGCCTGAGCGACGGCGACGGCGGGAGCATTCTGCTCCGCGCCGGCGATCGCACCTTGGCGGCGGCGGCGCTCGGCGGCATGCTCACCGTCGCCGCCGACCTGATCCTCGACGGCAGCACCGACAGCGACGGCGAGAGCGGAAACGGCGGCGGGGACGTCACGCTCGAGGCCGCGGGACCGCTGGTCGTGAACGCCACGGCGACGATCCACGCGAGCGGCGCCGGCCCCGATGGGGCGGGCGGCCTGCTGTCGGTGCTGACCGAGGCGCCGCCGACGGGCGTCCTCACGCCGCTCGACGGCGACGCGTCGCTGCTCGGCCCCATCGTGCTCCGCGGCGCGGCCAGCGGCGACGGCGGCGAGATGGCCGCGACCGTCGGTCGCACGCTCGAGCTCGCGGGCGGCATCGACGTCAGCGCCGGCGGCGACGACGCGTTCGGCGGCAGCGTCGAAATCACGACCGGCGCCGACTTCCGCCTCGACGCCGCGATCGCGGCCAACGGGCGCGTCGCGAGCGGCAGCGGGGGCTCGGTCGATCTCAAGGCCGGCATGGCGACCGGCACGGCGATGCTGACCATCGCGAAGAACGTCGACGTGAGCGCCGGAAACGGCGCCGAGGGCGGTGATGCGCGCCTCGCCGCGTGCCGGCTCGCGGTGCAACCGAGCGTCGTCGTCGACGCGCGCGGTTCGGGTACGACGATCGCCGATCCCACCATCACGCTCGCCGGCACGAGCACGCTCACGATCGGCGGCAACGCGAAGTTCCTGGCCCAGGCGGCGAGCGGGACACTCCTCGCGCACGCGCCCTCGGCGTCGACCTCGATCGGAGCGGGTGTGGTCTTCAACCCGCGCGTCATGACGACGGTCGCGGCGCCGGCACAGTCGCCGCTGCCGCCCTGCCCGGTCTGCGGCGACGGCATCCGCCAGCCCGGCGAGCCCTGCGATCCCGGCGCGGGGGCCGACGGCGCCTGTTGCCGGAACGACTGCCTCGCCTTCATCTGCGCGACCCCGACTCCGTCGCCGGCAGTGCAGGCGACGGGTGCCACCGTCACGACGACGATCAGCCCGACCAGCGCACCGACGGCGAGCCCGACGCCCACGATCACAGCGACGCCGCCCCTGCCGCCACTCGTCCCGCGCGCGGTGCTCGGCTGCGAGCGCGCGCTCGCGAAGGGCATGAGCCGCCTCGTGGCGGCTGAGCTCGGGTTCCTCGAGACGTGCAGCCTCGACGTGCTCGGGTGCCGCGCGGCGAGCGAAGGCGACGACGGATCGGCCTGCATGCTGCGCGCGGCCCGGCGTTGTGGCAGTCGCTTCGTCAAGCTCGCACGCGCACGCACGAAATTCGAAGCGACCTTCGCCAAGGCGTGCGCCGGCGATCCACCCGTCCTGCCCCTCGAAGCCCTGCGCTCGACCGCCGTGCTGAGCTTTGCGACGCTCGACGACACCTGCGCCGCCGAGGTGGGCCTCGATCTCACCTCGGCGAGCGCCATCCGGACGTGCCTCGAGCACGGCGCCTGCGCGGCGGAGCGGGCCCTCGCGATCGCCGTGCCGCAGCTCGGCGCGCTCGTCCCGTCCGTATTCGACACCGGCGGTGCCGGGCTCTGCCTGCCGCCCGGCGACGCGTCGTCGGTCGGCACGCTCGTGCCGTCGCGGAGCGCGGTCCGGTGCCAGCGCGTCATCGTCGGCGCGGGGCGGAAGCTCCTCGGCAAGCAACTCACGGTCGCGCAGCGTTGTGTCGACACGCTCTTGACGTGCCGGCTCAGGGGCCAGAACGCAGACGCGTGTAGCGCCGTCGCGGCACGCTGCGCCGAGAAGCTCGCGAGTCTCACCGCTCCCGCCGGCGGCGTGCTCGCCCGGCTGACCGCGTCGATCGTCGGCGGCTGCGGCGGCATTCCCGCCGATGCCCTGCTCCTCCCGAGCGGCCTCGGGTTCGCGAATGCGGCCGACGCCTGCGTCGCCTTCGGTACGCCGCCGCCGAGCGGCCCCGACACGCTCGCGCCGTGCATCGGCGCGGCCTACGGGTGCGCCGCCGCGTCGATTACGCGCCGCGCGTTGCCGCTCGTCGACGCCGAGCTCGCGCGCGCCGGGCTGGCGCTCGGCGACGCGTTCACCTGCCCCATCGCTTCCCCGTCGCCGACGCCGACCGCAACGCCCGGAGGGACCACACCGACGCGTACGTCGACCCCGACACCCCTGCCGACGGTCGCACCGACCACCCTCCTCCTTCCCGGAGGCGGCATCGCGGGCACCGACTGCGTCGCGGAGTGGACCGTCGTGGGCGGCGCCGGCACCACGAAGTCGCCGACGACTTTCGATTGTGTCGACGGCGACCCCGCGTGCGACATCGACGGTCAGAACGACGACCGCTGCCATCTCCGGGTCGGCCTCTGCTTCACCGCTACCGATCCCACGTTGCCGCAATGTCCGGCGGCACCCGCTCTCGCATCATTCATCCTACAGAGCCCCCAGCCCGGCGCCGCCGACCCGACCGACGCGGCAAACGCACAGGCGCTCGTCGGAGCCGTAGCGACCCTCACCGGCACGGCCCCCGGCGGCGCAAGCCAGAACGCGTTCACGTTCGCCCCACCGCTCGCATTCCTGCCGTCGAGCAACTGCACGGCTCCCGTCACGATCACGGTCGAGCGGCGCGGTCTCACCCGCCGTACCGAGCGCTTCCGGACTCGCGCGATCGCGGCCCCCGCGAGCAGCGGCCCGGCGCCGACGACGGGGATACGGTGTACTTCGGCTGCGTCGGGCAATGAAATTCCGGCCGGTGCGCTCGCGGGACGCGTCACGGGATCCGCGCTAGACTTCGCGGCCATGCGGGTCGAGGATCGCGTGCGCGCGGAGGCGGCGGCCTTGGGCTTTACGAGCTGCGGCTTCGCGGCGGCGACGCCGATCGCACGGGGCGCCTTTCTCGACGGCTGGCTCGCCGCGGGGTTCGCCGGCGGCATGCACTACCTCGGCCGCCATCCGGAGCGGCGGCTGACCGTCGCCGGGATCTTGCCACGTGCACGCACCGTCATCTCGCTCGCCTATCCGTACGCGCCCCCGCCCCCGCCGTCGCTCGATTGGCGGCGGACACTCCGCGGTCGCATCGCGGCATACGCCCGCGGCAGCGACTATCACCGCGTGATCGACGAGCGCCTCGCCGCGCTCGCAGCCGTCCTCACCGACCTCTGGCCCGGACATGCGACGCGTCGCTACGTCGACACCGGCGCCGTGCTCGAGCGCGAATGGGGCATGCGCGGCGGCCTCGGTTGGTTCGGCAAGAACACCATGCTGCTCGCGACGCGAGCCGGCTCGTGGTTCTTTCTCGCCGAGCTCGTGACCGAAGCCGCGCTCGCGCCCGACGCCCCGACCAGCGACCACTGCGGCCGCTGCACGCGCTGCCTCGACGCCTGCCCGACCGCGGCTCTCGCTGACGGACTGGTCATGGATGCGCGGCGCTGCATCGCGTACCTCACGATCGAGCATCGTGGACCGATCCCGCGCGCGCTCCGTCCGCGCCTCGGACCGTGGATCTTCGGCTGCGACGTGTGCCAGGAGGTGTGTCCGTGGAATCCCGTCGCCCCGCCGGCGCGTGGGGCCGACGCCGGCGGCCTCGCGCCGTTTCTTCCCGACCTCCTCGGTCTCGATCCGAGTGGGTTCCGTCACCGCTTCGCCGATACCTCGCTCGCGCGCACGCGGCGGCGCGGCCTGCTGCGAAACGCCGCCGTCGCGCTCGGCAACACCGGGAATCCCGCCGCCGTGCCGGCGCTCCGCTTCGCGCTCGGCGACCGCGACCCGCTCGTACGCCAACACGCCGCCTGGGCACTGGGCGCAATCGGGAATGCCGACGCGGCGGACGCGCTCGCGGCGCGCGCCGATCGCGAGACACACCCCGCGGTGACGGAGGAGATCGCCACGGCCCGTGCCACCATCGAGAGCACGCCTCCCCCCGCCTGGTAGCGCGAGCTACACCAAAGGACGGTGCGACGTGACGTCGGCGCCGAGCGTGGCGAGGAGCCGACCGCGAACGTCGTCCGCGGCGTGAGCGACGGCCTCCGGCCCGCTCCCGGTGATGCGGGTGCGGCCACCCGCGATCATGTCGTGCCCGCCGGCCCAGCGATTGCCGAGCACCTGTTGCAGGACGTCGCCGGCGTTGACCTCACGATCGGTGGTGCGCAACGACACGTGGAGGAAGTCCTTGTAGCGGCCGATCGCACAGGCCCACTCGACCTCGTCCAGGCGCAGCAAGAAGTCGGCGACCTCCGCGACCATGTCCGGGTACTGCACCTCGGGCAGCACCGACACGACGACGTTGCCGAAGATCTCCGCGCGCTCGATCGCCTCGTGAAACGCCGTGAAGTACTCGCGCGGCACGCGGGCATTCTCGATTTTGCCGAGCCGGCGCTTGTTCGCGTAGGGATACAGGAATTGCGCCGCGGCGATGTCGGCGGGCGTGGATTCCCGCCCGAGATCCTGCGTCTCGGCCATGATGCCGTAGAAGAGCGCCGTCGCGATCTTGCTGTCGATCTCGAGCCGCGACTCGCGAACGTACTCGGTGAGGATGGTGGAGGTCGCGCCGTAGGCCTCACGCAAGTCGAGGAAGGGCACGCCCTCGTAGCGATCGTACGCGGGATGGTGATCGATCACGACCGTCGGCGTCATGCCCACCGGCAGGGAGTTGTTGGTGCGACCGGGCTGAGTGTCCACGAGCGCGACCTGCACCCCGCCCGCGAACGAGAGATCCCCGACCGGCTCGAGGTCGATGTTCAGGTACGTCAGCATCGCCCGGTTCTCGGCGCGCCCGACGATCCCGCCCTGCGCGATGACCGCTTCTTTACCGATCAGCCCCTGCACCAGGAACTTGAGCGCCGCGGCACTCGCCAACGCGTCCGGATCGGGGTTGTCGTGTGGCAGGATGACCAATGCGGCCGGCCCCTCTACGGCATGGAGGAGACCGGCGAGCAAGCTTTTTGGAGACACGCCCGCCATTCGGTGTCATCGCGACGACGGGCGGGATTATAGGGACCACCCCCCGGCTTGTCCAAGTGAGATTCGCCACGGCCGGCCCCGGGGAACCGGCGCGTGGCAGCGGGAAAAGCCCTGTGCTACCTGCTCGGCGATGCTGGTTCTCGAGGACCTGCGACGCCGCTTCGCGGACGCCATCGTCGCCGGCGAGCACGCGAGCATCGCGCCGGGCGCGCTCGTGATCGCGCGCATCGGCCATCCCGACCTCGCTCCGGCGCCGAGCCTCGTCGCCCTCGACGCGCTCGCGGAGCGGGTGCGACCGCGTCTCGCGACCAGCGATCCCCCCGACCGTCGCGCCGCCGTGCTCGCCGAATTTCTCTTCCGGGAGTGCTCCTACCGCGGCAACCGCGACGACTACTATGATCCGCGCAACAGCTTCCTGAACGACGTGCTCGAACGCCGGGTCGGCATCCCCATCACGCTCGCCGCCCTGATGATCGAGGTCGGCGCCCGGGTCGGTGTCGTACTCGAGGGCGTCGGCTTCCCGGGACATTTCCTCGTCCGGGTCCCCGGCTGTCGCGACGACCGCCTGCTCGACCCGTTCTTCGGCGGCCGGCCGATCGGCTACGACGAGCTGCGCGAACGCCTGCGCGCGTTCCACGCGGCGAGCGGCGCACCGCCCGGCGGCAACCTGCAACGCGCGCTCCCGCAGGCGCTGCAGTCGACGGGCACGCTCGGCATCCTGAGTCGCATGCTCGCGAACCTCCTCGCGATCTATCGCGAGCGATCCACGCACGACCACGCGCTCGCGACCGTCGAGCTGCTGCTCGTGCTCTCGCCCGAGGCGCCCGAGTACCTGCGTCTGCGCGGGCTCCTCTACGAGCAGCTCGAGTGCTTCGCCTCGGCGCTCGCCGACTTCCGCCGCTACCTCGCCCTCGCCCCCGAGGCTCCCGCGGCCGCCGAGATGCGCATGCACCTCGAGCGTCTCGAGCAAGTCACCACGACGCTTCATTGAATCGTCGTCTTTGCCCATTCCGGCTCTTTTGGTAGCGTGGCCGGATGGCAGAGAGTGTGACGGTGGATCGAGTGCAGCCGGAGGAGTTCTTTCGCGACCGCTATGGGGTGTCTCCGGGAGCTCTCGAGCGCGTGCTGGGCTCCGCCCTGGCCCATCACGCGGACGACGGCGACCTGTACTTCGAGTTCCGTACCGCCGAGGCGCTGAGTCTCGAAGAGGGCCAGGTCAAGAAGGCCAACAAGGACGTGAGCCAAGGCGTCGGCGTGCGCGTCGTCGCCGGCGAGAAGACCGGGTACGCCTACACCGACGACGTCGCCATCACGACCCTCGCCGAAGCCGCGCGCACGGCGGGACACATCGCGACCGGCGCGGCAAACGCGCAGGCGGTGGCCGTGCGCACGACCCGCCCCGACCGCGACCTCTACGCGCTCCCGGCCTCCCCGCTCGATACGCCGCTCGCCACGAAGATCGCGCTCCTCGAAGCCGTCGACCGCGCCGCGCGCGCGTACGATCCGCGGATCAAGAACGTCTTCGCGTCCCTCGCGATCGAGCAGAAGCTCGTGATGATCGCGACCGCGGACGGCCGGCTCGTGAGCGACGTCCAGCCGCTCGCCCGCTTGAACGTCACCTGCATCGCCGAGGACGCGAACCGCCGACAGCAGGGGACGTACGGCGGCGGCGGCCGCCAGACGTTCAGCTTCCTCGTCGACGGCGACCGCCATCTGCGCTTCGCGCGCGAAGCCGCGCGCCAGGCGACATTGAACCTGGACGCGATCGACGCACCCGCGGGCGAGATGACGGTCGTGCTCGGTCCAGGTTGGCCCGGCATCCTGCTGCACGAGGCGATCGGGCACGGCCTCGAGGGCGACTTCAACCGCAAGGGCACGTCGGCGTTCGCGAACCTGCTCGGACAACGCGTCGCCTCGGAGCTCTGCACGGTGATCGACGACGGCACGATCGCCAATCGCCGCGGCTCGCTCAACGTCGACGACGAGGGCACCCCGACGCGCCGCACGGTCTTGATCGAGCGCGGGATTCTTCGCGGCTACCTGCAGGACCGACTGAACGCACGCCTCATGGGCGTCGCGCCGACCGGCAACGGCCGGCGCGAGAGCTTCGCGAGCGCGCCCATGCCGCGCATGACGAACACGTTCATGCTCGCGGGCGACTCGACGCCCGACGAGATCGTGCGCTCCGTCGATCGCGGCATCTACGCCGTATCGTTCGGCGGCGGCCAGGTGGACATCACGAGCGGCAAGTTCGTGTTCTCCGCCAGCGAGGCGTATCTGATCGAGGGCGGCAAGGTGACGCGGCCGGTGAAGGGCGCGACGCTGATCGGCAACGGCCCCGACGTGCTGACGCGCATCGCCATGGTCGGCCACGACCTGCAGCTCGACGAAGGGATCGGCACCTGCGGCAAGAACGGCCAGTCCGTCCCGGTCGGCGTCGGCTTGCCGACGATCCGCATCGACGGCCTCACGGTGGGCGGGACGCGCGCGTGAGCACCCGACCCGCTGGCGCCGCCATGGAGACGACGCTACGCACCGTGCTCGATCACGCGACCCGGGCGGGCGCAGCGGCGGCCGACGCGGTCATGGTCGAGAGCAGCGCCTTCACGGCCGGCGTACGGCTCGGCGAGATCGAAAAGCTGACCGATGCCCGCGAGCGGCGGCTCGGGCTCCGCGTCTTCTCCGGCGCGAGCGTTGCGATCGCCGCCACCGCCGACCTCTCCCCCGGTGGCCTCGAGCGCTTCGCCTCCGACACCGTCGCCCTCGCGCGCGTGACGGCCTCCGATCCGCTCGCCGGCCTTCCCGACCCTGCGTTGCTGGCGACCGACGCACCGGATCTCGACCTCTACGATGCCGCAGCCGACGCCCCCAATCCCGACCATGCGCTGGCGCAAGCGCGCGCCGCCGAAAGCGCAGCGCTCGCGGTCGACGTACGGCTCAGCAATTCGGAAGGCGCGGAGTTCTCGCAAGACGCGTCGACGGTCGCCTTCGCCTCGACTCTGGGTTTTGCCGGCAGCTATCGGCGCTCGAGCTTCCATCTCGGGGTCGAGCCGGTGGCGACGCACGACGGCGCGATGCAGCGCGACTTCTGGTATGCCCGCGCCCGCCATCTCGCGCGCCTCGACGACCCGGTCACGATCGGCAAGCGTGCCGCCGAACGGACGCTGCGCCGGCTCGGCGCTCGACGCGTCAAGACCCAAGAGGCCCCCGTGATCTTCGAATCGACGGTCGCCGTGTCGCTCCTCGGGCACCTCGCGGGCGCCGTGACCGGACAGAGCCTGTACCGCGGCACGTCGTTTCTGCTCGGACGCCTCGGTGACACGATCGCGGCGTCGTCGATGACGGTCGTCGACGATGGCCGCATGTTGCGTGGCCACGGCTCGCGCCCCTTCGACGGCGAGGGCCTGCCGACGCGACGGACGGTCGTCGTCGAGCGCGGCGTTTTGAAGAGCTACCTGCTCGACACCTACGCCGCCAAACGTCTGTCGTTGGCCTCGACCGGCAATGCCGCGCGCTCGATCGGCGACGCCCCGACCGCGTCACCGACGAACTTCTACCTCGAGGCCGGTCCACACTCGCCCGACGCCATCATCGCGTCGGTGGAGCGGGGGCTCCTCGTGACCGAGCTCATCGGCTTCGGCGTGAACGCCGTCACCGGCGACTATTCGCGCGGCGCCGCCGGCCTCTGGATCGAGCACGGCGAGATCGTGCACCCGGTGGAAGAGATCACCATCGCCGGCAACCTTCTCGACATGCTTCGCGACGTGGAAATGGTCGGCAACGACCTCGAGTTCCGCGGCTCCATGGCCGCCCCGATGTTGAAGATCGGCCACATGACGATCGCCGGAGCCTGACCCGGGCGCGCATGGCGTCCCTCACGACTCCGCCGCCACCGGGGCGCTCGCCCGAGCCGCAAGACTCGCAGTTCACGACGAGCCTCGGCCTCGCCCGCGGCCAGGTGGTGGTGTTCTTCTTCTTCGCAGCCCTGCTCTTTCTACTCTGGCAACTCTACGCGGTCTTCTCGGGATTCCTCGTTCCGATCGTGTGGGCGGCCATCCTCGCGATGCTGTTCTTTCCCCTCTACTCGCTCGTGCTGCGCTGGTGCGGCGGACGCGAAACCGTCGCCGCACTCACGATGACACTGCTGATCACGGGCGGCGTCGTGCTGCCGACGATCTCGCTCTCGAGCGTGATCACCCGCGAGGCCGTCTCGCTCTACCAGCGGACCAGCGAGTACGTGAGCTCGGGGGCGCTGAACGCTGACGCCGAACGTCTCCAGAGCTCGCGTTTCGGACACTGGATCCAACACCTCGAGGGCTACGAGATCGATTGGAACGCCGCCGCGCGCTCGGGCGTCGACCTGGCGAGCGGTCTCATCGTGGCGCAGGTGACGTCGGTCGCGAAGAACGTCGCGGTGTTCCTCTTCGACTTCACCATCATGGTGTTCACGCTCTTCTTCCTGTTCCGGGACGGCGATCGAATGTACCGCGCGCTGCGCGACATGATTCCGATGGACCCCGGGCACAAGGACGCGATCTTCAGCGTCCTCTATCAAACGCTCTCGGCGGTCACACAGGGCATGGTGGCAACCGCGCTGGCGCAGGGCGTGCTCACGTGGGTGGCGCTCTGGGCGCTCGGGCTTCCGTACACCGCGTTTCTCGGCGTGGTCGCGGGCGTGCTGTCGCTCGTACCGTTCGTCGGGGCCGCGGGTGTTTGGATCCCGTGCACGATCTACCTCGCCGCGACCGGCGACTTCGTGCGGGCGGCGATCCTGCTCGTCTACGGCTCGGTGGTGATCAGCATGGTCGACAACGTGCTCCGACCGTTGCTGATCGGCGGCCAGACCCGACTCCCCACCCTCTTCCTTTTCTTCGGGATCCTCGGCGGGGTGCAGGTCTACGGCGTGCTCGGCCTCTTTCTCGGGCCGGTGCTCCTAGCGATCGCGATGTCGTTCTTGCGGATCTACCAGGAGCAGTTCGCAACCGCCGAGTACGAGGGCCGCATCGAGACGTAAACGACTCGTCGTATCGAGGCGGAAACGACTCGTCGTATCGAGGCGGAAACGACTCGTCGCATCGAGGCGGAAGCCTCACCCGAGGCGACGAGACGACCCTCGTCGCCTCGCAACGGGACCCCTACTTTCGCCAGGCTTCGAGACCAGCGAGATCGTGGATGCTCGCGCGCTGATTCAGGCGCTGAATCCAGCCGGCGACGTTCTTCCAATCGGGATCGAGCTCGACCCCGAGCCCGCTGAGTATGACCACCCGCGGCGCGAAGGCGACGTCCGCAAGCGAGAACGCGCCTGCGAGCCATTGCCGGCCGGCGAGCGAGCCGTCGATCACGGCGAGCATGCGTTGCACCTGTTGGCGTGCATTCGCGAGCTTCTCGGCCTCGCGCTCGCCCTCGGGTTTCCGGAGCTCGCTCATGATGATGCCGGTCACCGGGATGAACGCGTTGTCGGCGTAATCTTCGAACGTGCGCACACGGGCACGCGCCGACGAATCGGACGGAAGGAGCGGCGGATGGGGGTATTCGTCCTCGAGGTATTCGTTGATGATCGTCGAGTCGTACACGATCATCTCGTCGTCGATCAGTACCGGCACCTTCCCGAACGGATTCAACTTGAGGAATTCAGGACGCTTTTGCTCGCCGGCCTTGAGATCGACCGGAACGATCTCGAAGCTCAGATCCTTCTCGGCCAGGACGATCCGGGTCTTCTGGCAAAACGGGCACTCAGGAGAATCGTAGAGTTTCAGCATTCGCACACCTCGCCCCAACCGTGTTTCGGGCCATCCATCCGACGACCCTCGAATCGCGTGACCTTATGGGAAACGGCTGTCGTCCGCAATTCTGGTCGTGTGATTTTTTCGTCTATTTTTTCGAGATTTCCGTGTGTAGCAGGAGGTATTTCGCTTATGGGAGGTGTTGCCATGCGTGATACGAGCTGCGCACCAGCGGCCCGGATTCGACATAGGCAAAGCCCATCGCGCGCGCTTCGGCGCCGAGCTCCGCGAACTCGTCGGGTGTGACGTAACGATCGACCGCCAGCTCTTCCATGCTTGGACGTAGGTACTGCCCGAGCGTCAGCACGTCGCAGCCGGTCGCACGGACGTCCGCGAGCACGGCGCGTACCTCGTGACGCGTCTCACCGAGACCGAGCATGAGACCGGTCTTGGTGCGAAGACCGGGACGCAGCCGCTTCGCGGCACGGAGGATGCGCGAGCGAACGGTCGTACGTTGCCCCCGGACGCACCTGCTTGTAGAGCCGCGGCACCGTCTCGGTGTTGTGGTTCAGAATCGCGATCGGCGCGGCGACGATGGTCGCGAGCGCCGCATGATCTCCTTGGAGATCCGGGATCAGGACCTCGATCGTGCACTCGGGGACGCGCGCTTTGACGGCTGGCGCGCCGTCGCCGCGAAGTGTCCCGCGCCTCCGTCGGGAAGGTCGTCACGATTCACCGAGGTCATCACCACGTGTCGGAGCCCGAGGCGCGCGACCGCTTCCGCGACCCGCCGCGGCTCGTCCGGATCGACCGGCGAGCGGTCGCCCGTGATCGACCGCACAGAACCGACACGCGCGCGTGCAGGTGTCACCGAGCAGCATCAACGTCGCCGTGTGATGCGACCAGCATTCGCCGAGGTTCGGACACTGCGCTTCCTCGCAGACCGTGTGCAAGCCGAGCGCCCGGACGGTGGCCCGCGTCTCCGCCACGGCCGCCCCGTCGGGGCACGGCTCTTGATCCAGTCGGGATGACGGCGAGTGATCACGGCGACCGCACCGCGCGGCCATCGGCATGGTCCGCCACGCCGAACACGCGCATGAACTCGTCGATCACGAGCGCCTCGACGTCGGCCATCGCCGGACGGAAACCGGTCGCCTGCGCGAGCGACGTCACACCGATACCGGCGAGCCCGCACGGAACGATCGCCGCGAACTCCTCGCGGAGATCGGCGACGTTCAATGCGAAGCCGTGCATCGTCACCCAGCGCCGGATCCCGACACCGATCGCCGCGAGCTTCTCGTTCCCGATCCACACGCCGGTGAAGCCGCGCTGCCGGTGCGCAACCGACGCCGAAACGGCCGGCGACCGCGATCAGCACGTCCTCCAGCGCGCGCAGATAGCGATCGACGTCGCGCCGACGACGCGCCGAGATCGAGGATGGGATATCCGACCAGCTGCCCGGGACCGTGATACGTGACGTCGCCGCCGCGGCTCACCCGCAGCACGGGCGCGCGCGGCGCCAGCACGTGGCGCATGTCGCCGCGCCGGCCGAGCGTGATCACGGGCGGATGCTCGACCAGCAGGAGCTGTTCGCCACCGCCCGCAAGCACGCCCGCCCGCGCCGCTTCCTGCAACGCGAGCGTCTCTTCGTAATCACGGAGACCGAGCCGGCGGATCTCGATGCCGCGACGCTTCGCACGACGACGCAAGGGCAACGGCATGCCTCATGCGATCACCAATCCGAGAGGATTCTCGAACGACGCCTTCAGCTCTTCGAGAAAGCGTCCGGCCATGACCCCGTCGATGATGCGGTGATCGCAGGAGACCGTCACGAACATGGTATGCGCCGCCACCACGACGCCATCGCGCACGACGGCGCGCGGCTTGATGGCACCGACGGCGAGAATCGCCGCTTGCGGAGGATTGATCACCGCCGCGAACTATTCGAGATCGAGCATGCCCATGTTGCTCACCGTGAAGGTGCCGCCGGAGAGATCGTCGCCCGCGAACCGCCCCTGCTTGGCGAGCGCTACGAGCCGGCGGGCTTCGCTCGCGATCTCGGCGAGGGAGCGTACGTCGGCACGGCGGCAGCACCGGCACGATCAGGCCGTCTTCGACGCGAAACCGCCATGCCGAGATTGACCTCGCCGTGCACCTCGATCGCGCCGTCGCGATACGAGGCGTTGAGCCGCGGATGGCGCGTCAGCGCGCGGCGCCGTCGCCTTGAGCACCATGTGCGTGTACGTGACCGGCACCTCGAAGAGATCTTCCTTCTCGAGGGCGGCCTTCAGGCGCACGGCCTCCGACATGTCGATCTCGGCCGTGACGGAGAAATGCGGAATCTCCCGGAACGCCTCGCTCATCCGCCGCGCGATCGACTGGCGCATGCGTGAAAGCTCGTGCCGCTCGACGACCGGCGCCTCGCGATCCTGCGCGGACCCCGGGTCGGAGGCGTCGCTCGAGCCCGCGCCGGCGCCGCCGCCTCCGCCGAGGGCTCCCGCGCGACGGCCGCGGCGACGTCGTCGTGGACGATGCGGCCGTCCGGACCACTCCCGCGCACCCGAGCGAGATCGATGCCGTGCTCGTCCGCGAGCGCCTGGGCGGCAGCCGACGCCTTCGGTGTCGAGCGGGCGCCCCCGGCGCGACGCGAGGAACGATCGGACGTCGCCCGCGGTTTGGCAGCCGTAGGCGACGGCAGCGGTGGCGACGCGGGCGTAGACGTCGCACCGTCGGCGGCCGCGGGTAGCCGCCGCGGCGTCTCGCCCGGCTCGGCCCGTGCGGTCGGCGCAGCCGCCTCCCTCGCCGTGCCAGCCCCCTCGCCGCTCTCGTCGATCACCGCCAGCACGTCGCCGACGGCGGCGCTCTCGCCCTCGGCCACCCGAATCGCACGGAGCACGCCGCTCTCGGAGGCTTCGAGCTCCATGTCCGCCTTGTCGGTCTCGACCTCGGCGATCACCTCGCCGGCGCTGATCGCGTCGCCTGCCTGCTTCAGCCAGCGGAGGATCTTTCCCTCCTCCATCGTGTCGCTCAGCTTCGGCATGACGAGGTCGGTGCTCACGCGACGATTATAGGGGCGCCGGCCGGGCTTCGAAACCTACGGACGACGGTCAGGCGTCCGCCCGCAGCGCGGCCGCAGCACAGGGGGCGAACGAGCGGCGGTGGAGCGGCGTCGGTCCGTATTCGGCGAGGGCCTGGAGATGCTCGGGCGTCGCATAGCCGACGTGCCGTGCGAAGCCATACGCTGGATAGAGCGCGTCCAGGGCGTGCATCAGGCCGTCGCGGTGCACCTTGGCGACGATCGACGCGGCGGCGACCGAGTAGACGATCGCGTCGGCGCGGACGTAGCGCGTCTGCGGCACGTCGAGATCCGGAATGTGGCGCGCATCGACGACCAGATGATCCGGTACGAACGGCAGCGCCGCGACGGCACGCCGCATCGCCTCGAGACCGGCCTGGTAGATGTTCAGTCGGTCGATCTCCTCCGGCTCGACCATCCCGAGCCCGATGCCCAGGGCGCAGCCCCGGATCGCCGCCGCCGCGGCTTCGCGCGCCGGCGCCGCGAGCGCCTTCGAGTCGGCGATGCCGCGAAGCAGCGGCGCATCGGCTGCGAAGACGACGGCCGCCGCGACGACCGGGCCGGCGAGCGGTCCCATGCCGACCTCGTCGATGCCGGCGACGCGCGCAAGCCCGGCGCTCCAGAGGAGACGCTCGACGTACGGCACCGTCTCCTGCACCGACCCACGCACCGGGGACTTTGCGATCCGCAACGCCACTCCTCCCGCTCCATCGCAGCTCGCATGCGCTGGAAACACTGTCAAGCCGAACCCGCGCAGCCGGGTCCTCATTCGCCTATCCGAATGCACGCTCGCTGAACCACCAGAGCGCGATCACGAGGATTCCCGCCGACGCGACCGCCACGACGGCGCGCCGATGCGCACTACGCTCGATGACGGCGATCAGCGGGTACGTGAGGAGCACCACCACGAGCTGTCCCGCCTCGACACCGAGGTTGAAGGCGAGCAGCGACGCGACGAGGCCCTCGCGCGGCAGGTGCATCTCGCGCAAGACCGATGCGAAGCCGAACCCGTGCATCAAGCCGAATGCGAACGTGATCCGCCAACGGCCCTCGCTCCGATCGAGCAGCAGGTTCTCGAGCGCGACCCACGCGATCGAGAGCGCGATGGCGCTCTCCACCAAGCGGGACGGCAGCCGGACGACGCCGAGCACGGCCAGGCTCAACGTCACGCTGTGCGCGACCGTGAACGCGGTCACGACCGCGAGGAGGCCGCGCAGTCCGCCGCCGACGAGCAGGAGGGCGAAGAGGAAGAGGATGTGATCGTAGCCGGTCGCGATGTGCTCGACGCCGAGCGCGAAGAAGCGCCGAAAGGTCGGCGCGAGCCCGCCGCTCGCCGCACCGAGCTCGACCTCCTGATCCGTCGGCGTGAAGACGTGCTCGACCAACACGCCCGCGGCGCGGATCTTGGCGAGGTTCTGCCCGTCGACGGCGCTCAGCACCGGAAGCCGCACGACGACGCGCACCGGCGTCAGGTCGGGACACGGACCGGTCAGCCGAAAGCGCGCCATCTCGTTCGGCTCGAGCCCGGAAGCCTCGAGCGTCAACGGACACGGCGTTCCCCCGGCCTCGACGACGAGCGCGTTCTCGAACCGCCGGCGGAGCCGCGGGTAGCGGCTCCGGATCTCGGCGTCGGTCGTCGTGCCGTCGCCGTCCACGTCGGCCGCGAGATCGTGCACGGACAGCATCAGATCGAACCGCACCCTCCCGTTCGCGATCTCGACGTCCGTGTAGCTGATGCCCTGCTGGTGTCCGAACGCCGGGCCGCCGTGCAGCAGCCCGGTGATCAGCAGGATCAGAGCGAGTCCGCGCACGCGCTTCGCGCGCGGGGAGCGCGCGCGGCTCAATGCTCGTGCAGGGACTCGCCGAGGGCGAGCTTGCACAGTCGGCGCACCGTCGGGTCGGGAGACGACCGTTCGAGATTCTCGAGCACCTCGATCGTCTCGGGGCGGTTGATCCGTTTGAGCGCGAAGGCCGCCGCCATCTGCGCGTCGCCGTTTCCCTGCTCGAGCGTCTTCGACGAGAACGGCGATCGCTTCGGGGCTCCCCTGTTGCACGAGACCCTCGGCAGCGGCCATGACGACGTCCTTCTCGGGACGAGCGATCTCGCGGGCCAACATGTCGGTGACGCGCGGATCGGAGGTGTGGCCGAACCCCTGGATGATCCCGATCCGCACGCTCGTCGTCTTTTCAGCTTCGAGGATCTCGCCGACCCGCGTCACGGCCTCCGGGGTCCCGAGACGGGCGAGGCCGCGGCCGGCCACGAGCCGAAGCGCATCGTCCGGACTCCGGCTGAGCGCCAGCAGACGCGCGACGGGCGGCGGCTCACCCACCGCGATGAGCGCGTCGATCGCGGGCGCCTGCATGGGGCCTGGCTCGTCCGCGAGCCCGCGCGCGAGGTCGCCGACACCCGGCGCCTTGCGGCGTGCGAGCTGCACCAGCACCTGCGCCCGCTCCACGGGCGACGCGGATCCATGGAGCCATGGCCCGAGGGGCTGCAGCCGTCCGGCGTCGAGCAACGGCACGAGCTCCCGCCGGCCGGCGATGACCTGCAAGGCTTCCCGGCGGAGGCGGGCGTCCGCGCCGACGAGCGACTGCACCACGAAGTCGGCGAGCGCCTCGGTGTCGTCGCGCACCGCGAGGTAACGCCCGACGGCGTCCGTGAGGCTCCGATCCGTGAGCGGCGCGACGTCGGCGGCGGTCTCGAGCCGCTGGGTCCAACGCCAATACCGCCCCGCGGGCAAGACCTTGGTGAACGAGGTGTAGGCCGGAAGCGGTACCGCGAAGATCAGCGTCTCGGTCCCGGTCGTGAAATAGGGTTTGGTCGCGGCGAACAGCATCTCCTGGGCGAGATCCATCGCCTCGCCGTCGGCGACGTCCCCTTTGAGGACCCGGCCGACGCGGAGGTGGAACACCTGGAGCTTTGCCTCGGGGTACCGCGTGATCCCCTCCACCGTACCGCGCACGACCAGGGTCGACGCGTCGGCGTCGGCGAAGAGCGGCGCGGCGTCGACGCGCCCGACCACCAGCAGGACGAGCGCGACCGCGGCGAGCCGCGAGCAGCGGACGGGGTTCATGGCGAGGGGGTTGTACTGGGGGCGTCCCCGTTTGGGAACGCCCCCAGCGCGGGCGGGACTTACGGAAGCGTTACGCCCTTGTACTTGCCGTCGCCGTCGAAATCGATGAACAGCGGGTTGGCGATGGCCATGGTGGTCACGCCGCACTGGCCGAGGTTGCCGTCGGTGAGCTGCGCGAGCGTCTGATTCAGCACCGTGCAGGTGCCGAAGAACGGGCATTGGGCGTTGCTCGTGCAGCTCTTGCACGGGTCGGTGGTGCACGCCTTCGCCAGGATCGACGCCGGCGCCATCGGGAAGAGCGGCTTCGACACCCCGTCCTGTCCGCGCACCACCACGATCACCCACGAGTCTTGGGTGATGGTGAGGTTCTGGACGGACGCGGACTCGAGCCGGAAGTCGCCGTTGACGGGCACCGTGCTCTTGGTCGGCGTCAACACGAAGTTCGGCGTCGCGGTGCAGAGCTTCTTCGTGCTGCCGAGGAAGTTCGGCGCCGTGTTCACGCACGACGGGACGTTGTTGAAGTAGATCTCGATGCGGTCGTACTCCGCCCACGTCGGACTCTCCACGTCGACGTGCACCGTCGCCGTGCCGAGCGTCGCCGGCACGATGAGGTCGTCGGCGAGGTCGTGACTCGCCGTGTCGCCGCCGTCGCCGACGATGCTGACCCGCACGAAGGGTCCGTTGGTGCAGACGTTGCGGCCGTCGTTCACGCTCTCGGCGAGGTCGCTCGGCACGAGCGACGCGGGATCGTCGGTCGCCGACGCCAGCATGTTCCGCGGCCCGCCCGCCTGGACGATCGTCGTCGAGTGCGAGTCGGAATCACAGACGATCCCCTTGCGCTGGAGCGGATGCGTCGAGTCGAAGAGATTCAGCATGCTGATGTAGTCGCCGAGGTTCTCGCCGAGCGCGAGCGCGTTCTGGTCGCGGCCGTTCTCGATCCAGAGCTCGAGGGCGGTGAGCTCGTCGCTGTAGAGGTTGGTGATCGCCGGGTTCTGACGGATCTTCGGCGGCACCGTGCTCGACTGCGGCGGCGCGACCGACGTGTCGATGCCGGAGGTCCGGAAGTAACCGAGCGTGCCGCTGTTGAAGTGGTTCGCCTGGACCACGATCGCGTTGTTCGGCGCGCCTTTGGCCGCGAGCGCCATCTCGTTCACGCTGAGGTCGTAGCTGCCGTTGGACGGATAGCCCTGCCCCGGCGAGACGCCCGCCCGGCCCCAGTCGATGGCGCCGCCGGTGACGCTGCCCGGCACGAGATCCATCGGGTAGGCGCCGAAATGGCCGCTGTCGAAGTAGGTGATCTCGTCGCTGACCGCCGTCTTGATCAGCGCCGATGCGCCGAGCGCGGCGACGTCGCTCGCGAGGTCGGTCTTGTAGTCGTGGTCGCTCGCCACGAAGTAGTCGACGCCCTCGGCGAGCATGGTGACGATGCGCTCGTCCTTGGAGACGGTCGAGTCCGGGCTGTTGATCAGGTGGACGTGGTGGTCGGCCGAGACGAACCCGGTCGTATCGACGACGGGGACGACCGTCGCCGCCACGACTTGCGGCGTCGAGGCGTCGCCGGCGACGACGGTCAGATTGGTCTTGCTGACCGAGAACTCGGGGCCGTGCGAGACGACGATCTGGTAGTCGCCGGGTTGGAGCGCGAAGACCGGCGTGCTGCCGGAGACGTCGGCGAACTGCACCTGCGGAAGGCCGTAGATCGAGATCTTCTCGCGCGCGTCGTAGCCGAAGAGATTGCCGGAGGCCGTGATTTGATTGCCGAGAATCAGCTCCAGGATCCCGGGATCGG
The DNA here is from genome assembly GCA_963774015.1 of uncultured delta proteobacterium. GTDB lineage: Bacteria > Desulfobacterota > Binatia > UTPRO1 > UTPRO1 > UTPRO1. The sequence goes on along the minus strand of CAVZDH010000005.1, from coordinate 261,200 downwards.
GGAGCTCTCGAAGCCGACGACGGAGACCTTCGCGGGGATCGGCTGCGAGCTGACGCTGTTGGTGACGTCGACCCGCACGAAGCCGGTCGCCGGCACGTCGAAGTTGACGACGACCGGGTTCTTCACCGTGATCGCCTTGCTGATGGGTGAGCTGCCGCCGCCCTCGTACGGATAGCCGGGGATCTTCACCAAGGCCCGGTAATCACCCTTCGGCACGGAGCCTTGGAAGTAGCCGTCGGCGCGAGTCTCGAACGCATCGATGACGCCGTAGAGCGACTGGCGGTCGCCGCCGGGCCGCGCGATCACGACCCGTGCGCCCGCGACCGGCGTGCCGCCGACCGTGACCGTGCCGGATACCCAGCTCGTCTTGTTCGGGTCGACGATCTCGTGGCGCGCGACGAGCGTGTTGCGGGCGTCGACGATCTTGCCCATGCCGTTGTCGGAGAGCGCGAACCAGCGGCGGAAGGAGTTCAAACCGCCGCTCGGCTCGATGGCGAGGATACCTGCGGGCTTCGCGTTCTTGCACGAGCCCAAGTCCATGGCCTGGGAGGGCGGCACGCAATCGGTGTTGATCTCGCACGTGACGTCGCACGCCGGACCTTGGCCGCCGCACGGATTTCCCCCACTGTCCTTGGAGCACACGCCTTGGTCATTCGCGGAGAGTATGCTCAAGAGACTCTGGCCGTAGATCGGCACGACCACGCCCGACTGCGTGAAGGCGCTGGTGTCGTTGTAGCGCTCGGGAATCAGGCCGTACGAGATGCCCTGCGCCTCGCCGAAGCCGAACCAGCCGAGCCAGTCGAAGGTGATCGGCGAGATGTCGCTGGCCCGGCTGCCGCCGAGGCGGAGCGCCGCGTCGCCGAAGCCGAGGCCCGGGCCCACGACCTCGAGCTGGCCGCCGCCGCTCGTGTAGTCGCCGACGTAGAGCTCGAGCTTCTGGGCGCCGTCGTTCTGGACGATGGTCTCGATCTGCATGAAGTCGTCGCCCGGATTCAACGTGTACTCGCTCATCACGGTGACCGGGATGTCGTTGTCGATCCCGAAGGGCGGGATCGACAGCGACGAGCTGAAGCCCTTGATCGCCACCGCCGGATCGATCGGGTCGAAGAGATCGTCGGGGCCGGAGGTCCGCAGCACCGCCGGCCCGCCGCTCGTCCCGCTGCTGACGACGCTGATGCTCGTCGGGTTGTCGGTCGACGAGATGTTGATGAGCGGCGACATGCCGAGGAAGTTGTCGCGGCCCGGTCCGCTCGCGCGCTGGAAGTCGGCGTCCATGATGTGGCCGCCGTAGGTGAGCATGAAGCTGAAGTCGCGGCCGACGTCGCGGATCACGAAGCGGACGCGGTCGTTCTCGATGAGCCAGTCACCGACGCGCCCCATCGCCAACGGTCCACCGATCAGCTGCGAGGGTGCCGTGATCTGGCCGGCGAACGCGGGAGCGGCGGTCGGGTTCGGCACACACGTGAACTTGATGCCGTCCTTGTCGGCGAGGGACGAGCTGTCGGTGGCGACGGCTTGGATCTTCAGCGTCGCCTTCTTGCCCTTCTTCAACGGCACCACGAACGGGAGCTCGCTCGAGCAGACGTTCTGGGTGGCCGTCGGCGCGATGGAGAGCGCGTTGTCGACCGCCAGACGGTTGTCGTGCGCGAAGGCGTTCTTGTCGAGCCGGAGCGCGTCCTTCGTGCTCGGCTTCTTGACGAGGACGCTCGCGACGTCGGTCGGCGTGCAGGCGAACCGACCGTCGACGACGTTCACGCAGGCGCCGACGTTGAAGGTGCATTGACCGATCTTGGTGTCCGCGTCGCATGCGGGATCGTTGTCCATGCAGACGATCTTGTTGGTCCGCACGCCCTTCTTCACGTCGAGCGCCGGCACCGGCGTGACCGACCACTCGAGGGTGCAGTCGTTCGACTTGACGTTCTCGGGCACGCAGTCGTTGACGTCCGACACCGTGCCGCCGGCGGAACAAGCGGCAAAGGTCGCGTGGGGGGCGAGCGCAACCGACACTACGAACACGGCGGTCGACACGGCCAGGCGTATCGTGGGCTTCATGGACATCCTCCTCGACGGCACGGTGGGCTAATGGATGACGGGCTCATCTCGATTCCAGCGATTCGGTCTCGTGGGCTCGGGAACGGACAACTCCGAGGATCCGGACGTCGCGCCGAGGTGGTCGCGCACCGCGAAGCGACGCGCCACCACCTCGGTCGAGACCGGAATCGTTGCACGGCCAGGTCGGCCGCGCTCTCGAGTCATTGGCTCAGCCCGGGCAAGCGTCGAGCTGGGCCTGGTCGATCACCGCCGCCGGCAAGCTCGGCGGCGACAGGAACGTCGCCGTATTGAAGTCGAAGAACTCGAGCATCGGATCGGCAGCCGCATCGCGCGCGGTGAGCGACGGCAACCCGAAGCGGGTCTCGATGAACTTGAGGATCGAGGTGTGATCGTGCACCACGTGCGAAACGAAGTTCGGCTTCGAGTACGGCGAGACGGCGACGACCGGCACTCGGATCCCGTACTCGTCGAGCAGCTCGTGGGGGTCGCCCGGTCCATAGCCCATGACACTCGCGTCCGGAATCACCGCCGGCGGCGGCACGACGTGGTCGTAGTAGCCGCCGTGCTCATCCCAGGCGAGGAAGATCGCCGACGTCGCCCACGCCGAGCTCGCCATGAGCGCATTGATGTTGTCGGCGACGAACTTCTGCCCGACCTGCACGTTGCTGATCGGGTGCTCGTCGTTCTGGGTCTTCGGGGTGCCGGTGAAGCTCGGGTCGATGAACGCGACGTTCGGCAGGTTCCCGTTCGCGAGGTCCGTGAAGTAGTCGGCGATCGGACGGACGTGCTCCGAGTGATTCCCGACGTACTGGAAGTAGTTCAAGGCGTAGGCGGTCGGGTATTGAAACGCGTAGATGCGCCACGTGACCGAGGCCTGGTCGAGCAGGTTGAAGACCGACGGGTACGGCAGCGGCGCAAGGATGTCGTTGTGGAGTATGCCCGAACGACGTTCCCGCGAGCAGGAAGAGCCGGTTCGGATCGGTCTGGCTCTGCAACGACGCGAAATACCGATCACCGGTCGCGAACGTGCTGAAGAGACCGTAGTAGAACGGAAGATCGGTCTGGTCGTAGTACCCCATCGTGCGGCTTCCGGTGGGGTCGGAGCCGTTCTCGTTCGTGTGCGTGAAGCCGTCCATCGCGCCGTTGTGCACCTCGGCGTGCGTGCCCTTCCAGGAGTGATCGAGGTCGCCCTGGACCTCGCAGTAGCGTCGTCTTGTGGAACGGCAGGATCGGCGGATTGAGCGGATTGGTCGGATCCGGGTTGCCGGTCATGGGCTCGACTTCGTAGCCGGGTTGGCCCTGCGTGCTGAGCTGCCCGAAGTACGTGTCGGCCGAGCGGTTCTCCTGCATCATGACGACGATGTGGTCGATCGGCAGGTTGTTCGGGTTGGCGCGGAGGCACGTGCCCTGCTGCGTCGGCTTCGCGATCTGGAAGAACGTCGCGCCTTTGTTTTTCGCGACGCCGCTCGCGAAGTTCACGCTGTAGGAATCCCCGCTGTTGATCGTGAGGAGCGCACAGCCGTCGGCGCCGGGGTTCGGCGGCAGGACGTTGATCGTGCCGAGCTTGCCGCTGATCTGTCCCTTGATCTGGAACGTCCCGTTCTTGTTGCTGAGCTGCACGCTCGCGACCGGGCCGTTCTCCCCTTTCGAGTCCTTGTACTTGTAGCCCTTGGTCGCGTCGCCGCTCCAGAACGGCTTCGACGTGATCGCGCTCGTCCCGGCAGGGAGATTGAACGTCTGGCCCGCCACGGGGCCGCCGCTCAGATGGATGTTGAGCGTCGCGCCGTTCGCGACCGGATCGCCGACGATCGTGTTGTCGGTCCCCTTCTCCTTGGCGCTGAATTGGACCTTGCGCTTCTCGGGCGTGCTCTTGTCCTGCACTTGGAGCTTGCTCCCGAGCACGGTCTGGTCGGCGGCGCGAGTCGTCACCGGCAACAAGAGCAGAATACCGAATACCACGAACGGCAAACGGGAGATTGGGGAAGACGAGCGTAGCGCGCACTGCATGGTGATCCTCCTCGACGACGCAATCAGCTGGCGGACAACTGCTCACGTAAGCACGCGAGCAGACGACGGCACTTTGGGTGAAAACGGGGTTACCCGGAGGGTGAAACGTACGAGGCGAGCCCACGAACTGTCAAGCAAAATCTGCGCCCTTGACACTCGGAGGTGCTTGCCGGAGGCTCCCGCCGATGCCCGAGGTCGTCCCGCCCCCACCCGCCGACTCGGCGACCGTCGTCGTACTGCGTGCGCCTACCCAGGGCACGCTCGAGGTCCTGCTGGTCGGGCGGCACGCCGCGAGCCGCGCCTTCGCGGGAGCCCACGTCTTCCCGGGCGGCCTCGTGGAGGACGCCGACCGGTCGCCCGACGTCATCGCGGCCTCGCACCCGTCCATGTCACCCGCCATGGCACAGGCCATCCTCGCCGAGGACCGCGCACCGGAGAGCGCCCTCGCCTTCTTCGCGGCAACGATCCGTGAGCTCTTCGAGGAGGCGGGGCTGCTCCTCGCCGAGCGGGACGGCGCGCCCCTCGGCTTCGCCGATCGTGCGACCCGCGAACGCTTCGCGACGCACCGCCGGGCGCTCCTCGACGGGACGCTCGGCTTCGGGGAGCTCCTCCGTCGCGAGCGCCTGACGCTCCGGGCCGGAGACCTCCGTTACTTCAGCCGCTGGATCACGCCCGTGCACGCACCGCGCCGCTACGACGCGCGTTTCTTCGTGGCGCCGGTCCCGCCCGATCAGATGCCCGTCCACGACGAGCGCGAGACCACCTCCGCCGAGTGGTGGTCGCCGGCCGACGCGCTCGCGGGCGCCGCGTCGGGATCGCTGGTGCTCACGCCGCCGACGGCACGCACGCTCGAGGATCTCGTCGAGCTCGGAACCGTCGAGCGCGTGCTCGCGGAGGCGGCGGAGCGTCGGGTGACGCCGATCCTCCCGAAGGTGGTGCAGATCGGAGAGCGCATGGGCGTCCTCTATCCGGGCGACGTCGACTACGACGCCACCGACGCCGGTGCCGTTCTTCCCGCCGAGCGCGAGGGTCGGTTGAACCGCGTCGTCATGGACGACGCCGGCTGGCGCCGCTTCCGGGGACTGCGTTAACCTCGAGGTTGATTACGCCGAGCCGGCGTCGTCCGCGAGCCGACGGGCCAGCACCAGGCGGTCCTCGAGCGTCGCGCCGGCGAGGTCGGCGGCGACGAGCGCCTCCATGCTCGCTCGCAGGCCGCGGCGATTGGCGAGCTGGATCGTCAGGCCCGGACGCGCGTTCAGCTCCAGCACCAACGGACCGAGCTCCGCGTCGATGACGAGGTCGACGCCGAGATAGCCGAGCGGGATCGCGTCGTAGCAGCGCGCCGCGATCGCGAGCAGGGTGTCCCACGCGGGAATCGTGCGGCCTTCGACGACGCGGTCGAGGTCGGGATGCCGTGCCGCGGGCCGTCCCGCCAGGACCCCGTACGTCGTGACGCCCCGTACGAGATCGACGCCGACCGCCATGCCGCCCATGTGGAGATTGGCGCGGCCGTCCGACGCCTTCGTCGGCAGGCGCACCATCGCCTGCACCGGCACGCCGCGAAACACCAGCACGCGCACGTCGGGCACGCCGCGATAGCTGATCGCGCCGAGCACCGGATCGGTCTGCACGCGATATTCGATCAGCACCTCGTCGCTGTGCGTGCTCGCCGCGTAGGCGCCCGCGAGGATGTCGGAGCAGTGCGCGGCGAGATCGGGAAGCGAGATCACGGCACCGCTCGCCTTCACGAAGTGGTCGCCGGCGCGCCCCGCGATCACGACGACGCCGCCACCGCCCGCACCGCGCGCCGGCTTCATCACGAAGCTCGACCGGCCGGCGAGGATCGCGTCGAGCCGGCGAAGGTCCCATTGCCGGCCGAGCTCCGCATAGGTGGCGGGCACCGGGATCCCGGCGGCCGCCAGGCGCCGCTTGGTGCCCGGCTTGTAGTCGACCACCGCGAAGAGCGCGGCCGGATTGTACGGAACGAGGAACTCGAGGTTCCTGCGGTTCATCCCGAGCGTCGCGCGCCGCAGGCGGCGCAAGCGCTCGAAGCTCACGAGCCGCTCGTCGCCGGCCGGCCGAGATCCGAAAAGCGGAGGTACTCGAGGAGCCGCAGACCGCGCCACTTGCCGATCGCGATCTCGAGCGCGACGACCCCGATCAGCACCTCGGGAAACGACAGCACGATCGACTGGAGCCCGCCCCACTCGATCGTCAGGTAGCAGGCCGCGCAGACGCAGAGCGTGTTGCGGGTGAGCCGGATCGCTTCGCGGGTCCCGAGCTCGACCTGCGTCGTCGTGAAATTCTCGATCACGTTCGACATGATGACCATCGGAAAGATGCTGACGTTCAAGAGCGCGCCGACCCCGAGATACGCCCCGACCACCGTGAGTGCCGCCATCATCATCGACACCAGTGCGATCAGAACCGCGAGGCGCGCGACCAGCTGAATGCGGAACCATTGCAGCGCGCTCCGCAACACCACGCCGAGACCCACGATCACGCAGAAGATCGCGATGCCCCAGGTGAGCCCGGTCATGAGAAAGGCGAGCGAGACGATCACGGGCGCGAACGTGCCGAACGTCTCGATGCCGATCACGCTGCGGAAGATCACCACGATGCAGGCGATGACGGGCAGGACGAGGATCAGGTTGATCGCCTGCAGCGGCACCTGGGCCAGGACCGCCGCCGACCACGCGCGTACGAGACCGCGCCGGAACCCGACGAGCGCGCGCACGTCGTCGGCCTGGATGACCTGCGGATGCAGATCCCAGACCGACGCCGCCTCGGCCATCGGGACGCCGTCGATGAGGTTCGCGCGCGCCATGTTCCAGAGCGAGAGCAGCGGAGCCTGGGGGTTCACCAGCACGAGCTCGCCGGGGCCGACCAGGCGATAGAGCACCGAGCCGAGCACGCGGCCGACCGAGCGCGGAAAGCCGCCCGCCACCACCAACCGCGCGTCCCGCAGGGCCACGCGCTGCTCCCCGAGCTGGAGCAGCGCGTAGAGCCCGGCCTCGTCGCGCGTCGAGACGAGCAGCAGGTGCGCTTCGGCGATGGCGTCGAAGTTGTTGGCGATCAACCGCTGCAGCGAGTGCTCGCGGAAGTATCGCGACTCGAAGCTCGCCGAGAGGAACACGACGCTGATCGATCGCTCGCGCGCGTCGGAGACGATGCGCTCGATGATCGGTGCCGGCACCGGGGTGTCCGTGATCAGCACCACCGACGCGACCGGCTTCTCCGCGTAGAACGCGTAGGTCCTGACGCGATCGGTTTCGAGGTTGCTCTCGCGCACACGGTTGATCGTGGTGGTCGCCGGCTCGGCCTCCTGGGCGAGCAGCGCCTGGCGCGTCACCTGATGGATCAACATGTCGTAGTGGAAGCCGAGCTTCGCGGTGTGCTCGATCAGCGGCAGATCGCCGTAGTAGAGCGCGAGGTAGTTCGCCGGCAGCGTCGCGTAATGGCCGTTCGCGGGATCGAACGGGACCCATTTGCCGGCGAGCCACGCCTCGACCCATGAGATCGTCGCGCGCTTGCGCGCCGCGTCCTCGAGCCGCAAGCCGCCGACGAGTCGTGCCGGGATCCCGACGCTGCGCAGGAGCGCGACCAGGAGACGCGCCCGCCCGCTCGGGCTGCCGCGCTCGGCGGCCAGCACCGAGACCGCGTCGTCGGGCGCATCGGGAGTCTCGCTGTGAAGAAACGACGCCGCGTACTGGAAGATCGACCAGACGATCTCGTCGACGCGGGTCGCGTCGCGGGTGAGCGCGGCGGCGCGGCGAGCGATCGCAGGATCGTCGGACTGCATGCTCTCGGACGCCCGCAGCATCGCCGGATCGGGCGGCGGCGGATTGTCGGTGAGCGGGATGCGCGGGACCTCGAACCAGGCGTCGGTGACGCGCGCGGTGTAGGTGTACGCGATGCTGCCCTTCTGGGCTCGGACCGACGGCGCCTCCCATCCGACCCACTGGTTCGGCGGCTCGGCGTCCTCGCGAAAGCGAAACGCGCTCGGGCGCACCGTACGACCGAGAATCCCCTGGCGCCCGTCGGACACCGGCACCAGCATGCGTACCGAGGTCGCGTCCGCGGTCGGCTCGACCTCGATCTGCACGGTCACCGTCCAGTAGGTGATGGTCGGCTTCTTCGGGCGCGCGCGCACCTCGTCCGGCGGACTGAACACGCGCGTGCCCTCGCCGCGCGCGGTCGGCGTCGCCGCCGTATCGGCGCGAGCCAGAGCACCACCGAGAAGCGATCCGCGAGCACGAGCACGAGCACGAGCACGAGACGACCGGGCCGGGCGCCGCCGTCGCGACGCCGCACCGACGACCTGGCTGCGACCGCTCCCGTCACTGCACGAGCTCGACGAGCGGACGGAGCACGCGTTCGGGCGCGAAATACTCGAGCGCGAGCGCCCGTGCGGCGCGACATTGCCGCGGGTAGTCGGCGGCGATCGTCGCGAACGCCGCCTGCGCATCACCGGCCGAACGGAACGCGAAGAGTCCCGCCCCGACCGGCACATGCTCGTCGAAGCCCGTGTCTTGGTTCACGACCGGGCGTCCCGCCGCGAGATAGCAGGCGCTGCGATCGCTGAACCATCCGCTGCGCAAGCGGATGTTCACGTCCTTCGCGACCGTGAACTCGCCGCGCGAGCGGCGGATGAACTCGCGGTAGACGTGCGGATCGCGGGAAACCTCGAGCGGATCGACGACCTCCCATCCCGCCTCCGTGAGGCGCGCGAGGTCGTCGGGTCGGCTCGCGACGTCCATCGCCACGCGAAAGCGCTGGCCGGTCGTCCGCGGGAGGTCGAGAAACCGCAGCCACTCGGTGCGCTTCCGCCAGCCGAAGACCTCGCCCTCGAAGGTCACGTCGCGGCCCGTGGCGTCCCATTTACCGATCGTCGTGAAGGCCGCCGCGGTGTCGATGGGCTCGGGCACCCACAAGTCGGCGACGACCGGCTGCCGAATCGGCCGCCAGCGCCGGGGACCGGTCGGGATGCGACACGCCGGCGTTCCGATGTTCTCGCCGAGCGTGAAGTGCACGCTGTGATCGTCGACCATGCTGGCGAGGCTGGCGTCGCCCGCGAGCAGCCGCAGCTGGGTGTAGGCCGGATCGAGGTCGACGTACGCCGCGACTGCCCGCGGACGCCGATCGGCCGGCACGCGATTCACGCCGGCGAGGTTCACGAAGAGATCGGCGTCGGCGAGCGCGGCACGCGTGCGCTCCGCCGGAGCGCCGTGCCAGCGGTCGGCGCCCGCGTCCCAGAAGCCCCACGCGTCGCCGAAGCCGTGCGCGGCGAAGAAGCTCGCGGCAGCGCGGACGCCGTAGCCATAGTCGGTCGTCTGCATCGTGTTGGCGTCGGGAACGTAGGCCTCCGCGTAGTATGCCGTGTCCTCGTAAAAGAACACCTCGCAGCCGAGCGCGCGGAAGCCGGCGAGAAAATGCAGCGCCTGCCATGCGTAACCGCCGAGTGGATAGCGTACGAGATACCCCGCGAGCACGACGCGCGGCGCGCTCACGCGCACCCCGCGTCGGCGAGCAGGCGGCCGAGCACTCGCTCGGCGCCGAAGCACTCCGCGGCGACCGCGCGCGCCGCGGCGCAGCGGCGCTCGTATCCCTCGAGCACGGTGGCGAGCGCCGCCTCCGCCCCGTCGAGGTCGTCGAATGGCAGGATCGCCTCGCCGAGCGGATAGTGCGGGGCGAGACCCGTGTCCTGCACGATCACCGGACGGCCGAGCGCGAGATACGAGGTCGAGCGCGAGCTGAACCATCCGCTTCGTGTCGCGACATAGGCCTCCTTCGCGACGCTGAGCTCGCCGCGCGAGCCCGCGAGATAGGCTTGGTACGCGTCCGGGTCGGCGGACGCCTCGCGCGCGTCGCGCACGTGCCAGCCCGCCGCCGCCAGCTCCGGGTGCGGCGCCGCGCCCGCGAGGGCCACCTCGAGCCGCGTCGACGTGCGCCTCGGCAGAGGCAGGATCTTGGCGAACTCGACGTCCTTGCCGCCGTAGACGCGACCGCCGATCACCGGAGGCGTGACGTCGATCTTCCACGACATGACGGTCGTGAACGCGCCCTCGAGCGGCGGCCGAGAGCTCGGCCAATCCGCGAGCACGACGGGCGGGCGGGTGGGATACCACGTGAGGCCGACCGTCGGGATCGCGCACTCGGCACGCCCGAGGTTCTCCGCGTACGAGAAGAGGACGTCGTGCTCGCGGATCATCGCGGCGGAGAAGGCGGTGCTCGCGTCGGCCGTCCCGGCTACCGCCGCGGCGAGCTTCGCCTGACTGTAGCAGGGGTCGGTGTCGACGTAGGCGCGCACGCCGCGGCCGCGATACTCCGGACGCAGCCAACAGCTGCCGGAAACGTTGAGGAACAGATCCGCGTCGCGACAGCGGCGCCGGAGCTCGTCGGTGCCGAGGCCGTGCAGCGTCCCGCGCGGGTCGCGAAACGCCCACGGCACCGCCGCCCCTCGCATGCCGAGCGCGCGCGCGAGATAGGCGACGTTCTCGTTGCTCGCGTCGGTGAACGTCTGGAGGCGGGGTGCGTAGACCCACTGCCCCGTGTCCTCGAGATACGTCACGTCGTGACCGAGGGCCGCGAGGCCGTGCACGTACTGCAGGTAGTCCCAGGTCACGCCCCCCACCGGGTAGGTGGCGATGAGACCGGTGACGACGATGCGCACGGCGGCCACTGTAGCGTCAGACGGCGCGAGGGTCACGAGGGGGGGTCGCGCGCGGCACCGCCGACGGGGTCCGCGATCGGACGGCGGCCGCGCACCGCCGGGGTCCGGCGGCGGCCCCGGTCGTTCCGACTTGCTCGCGCCGCGCCCCAGATGGTAGCTGCGACCCGCCACCGCACGCAGAGGAGGACACCGACATGCTCCGCACCGCCGCGATCGTCCGACTGACCGTCGTCGCTTGCCTCGTGATCGCATGGGCCGTCACGGCTCGCGCCGAGACGTGCGGTGATGCCGACGGTAGCGGCGCGGTCACCGTCAGCGACGGCGTGCAGACCCTGCGGGCCGCCGCCGGCCTCTCGAGCACCTGCACCCTCGCCCGCTGCGACCTGGACGGCAGCAGCGCCGTCACCGTCACCGACGGGGTGAACGTATTGCGGAAGGCGGCCGGCCTTTCGGCACCGAACGCGTGTCCCGGCAGCGCGAGCGACGACGGCGTGCAGATCGCCGTCGACTCCGTGTTGCCGTTTCTCGCGTTCGGCCTGCAGTTCGCCTCCGACGTCGGCCTCGCCGGCTCCGCCGTCGCCCCGGCGGCGGACGGAACCGAGAACTGTCCGGACGGCGGCACGCGCACGAAGATGTTCCTCGGCGGGAGCTTCGAGATCATCCGTATCGGTTTCGACGCATGTCGCTACTCCGCGCCGGGTCTCGGCAGCTTCCAGTTCGACAAAGGCCTGATCGTCAACTTCTTCCGCTTCCAAGTGAGCCTCTCGGTCGACGTCACCGACCTCGCGAGCGGCCAGCTCGTCCACTTCGACAAGTTCTTCGACTTCGTGCCGCGCGACGGCGGCGGGTTCATCGCACGGCTTGCCGCGTCGCAAGATGGCAATCCGGGCGGCCCGATCGTGATCACGACGCCGCAGGGCAACTTCCTCCTCACCTTGAACGACCTCAACATCGACGGCGACGGGCACGCCGTATCGGGCGGAGGATCGATCGAAGAGGAGACCTCGCCCGGCAACTTCGCGCTGCAACGCATCGACTTCGAGGTCACGAGCCCGATCACGACGGCGGAGCTCACCGCCACCTTCGACGACGGTCACACGAGCCGCTTCACCGTGAACCTGCTGACCGGCGACCTGACGCCGGAGTAGGCTCGCGCGCCTCAGCGGCGCGCGCGGTCGGCGGCGAGCAGGGCCTCGAGGAACGCGGCGTTCGCCTCTTCGAGCGGAGCGCACGCGAGAAACGCCGCGCGTTCCACCTCGTCGGGACGGAGCGCCGCGAGCGCGCGCCATGTGGCCGCGCCGAGCCTCTCGCCGGATGCCTGAATCGCGAACTGCTCCGCGAGCGAACGGTCGGCGAACACCTCCGCGTCGACCCGCGCGAGCTCCGGATGCGCGGCGCGCAGTCGCGCCTGCACGCCGGCAGCGTCGGCGTACACCGCCTCGATCCGCGTCGCGATCTCGTCCTCGCGTGCCGCGCACGCGCGCAAACCGGCGCGGGTCGACGGGTCGCCGGCCGCGTCCGCCCAGCGCCGATAGCGATCGGCCGCCATGCGCTCGGCGATCGCGAGCAAGAGCGGACGGTCGTCCGGCGCGACCCCGGCGAGCAGCGGCGCCAGAATCGCACCGACGTCCGGGAGAGGCCCGGCGCTCATCGCAGCCCCACGGCGCCGAGCATCGCGCCGAGCGCCTTGTCGGTGGCGAAATACCCCTCGGCGATCGCACGCGCGGCCCGCGCGTATCGCGCTCCGCGGTCGGACGTCGATGTCCGTCGCGACGGATATTGCCCCGCGACGCCGAGCACGACGACCCGCGGACCGCTCATCCGACCGCCGACCCCGGCGGCCGACCGAACTGCGCATCGTAGAGCCGCGTGAAGGCGCCCCCGCGCGCGACGAGCTCGTCGAACGTTCCACGCTCGGCGATGATGCCGTCCCGCAACACGACGATCTGGTCGGCGTGTCGGATCGTCGAGAGCCGGTGCGCGATCACGAACGTGGTACGGCCGCGCATCAGCTCGCGCAGCGCCGCGATGATGAGCGCTTCGGTCTCGGCGTCGAGCGCCGAGGTCGGCTCATCCAAGATCAACAGGGGGGCGTCACGGATGATGGCGCGCGCGATCGTGACGCGTTGGCGCTCGCCGTCCGACAGCGTTGCGCCCTGCTCGCCGACCGGCGTCGAGAGACCGAGCGGCATGCGGGCGAGCAGGCCGTCGAGCTGCGCCAGGTGCGCGGCGCGGGCGACCTCCGCCTCGGTCGCCTGCGGCCGGCCGTACGCGATGTTCTCCCGGAGCGTCATCGGGAAGACGAGCGCCGGCTGAAGCACCATCGCAATGCGGCGACGGAGCTCGCGCAAACGGTACTCGCGGAGGTCGACACCGTCGAGAAGAACTCGGCCCGCGACCGGATCGAAGAACCGTCCGACCAGGCCCACGAGCGTGCTCTTGCCGACACCCGTCGGACCGACGATCGCCGTCACCTGCCCCGCCGTCGCGACCAGGTCGACGTCGCGGAGCACGGGGCGATCCGACGCATACTCGAAGCGCACGTGGTCGAAGGTCACTTCGCCGCGCAACGACCCGTCGGCGATCGTGCGTGCGCCGTCGGACAGATCCGGCGCGGTCGTGAGGATCTCGAGCGCACGCTCCGCGCCGGCGCGCGCCCCGTGGATCATCCCGATGGTCTGGCTGATGCTGTTGATCGGCGCATAGAGCGACGCCAGGTAGGTCGTGAACACGAGCACCTCGCCGATCGTCAGCGAACCGCTCAGAACCTTCGTCGCGCCGACCCACAGCACGAGCGCCGTCCCGACCGCGATGATCACGTTGATCACGCCGGAGTAGAACGTCTGCATCATGTACATGCGAAGATTCGCGCGTAGACTATCGCTGCTCGAAGCCGCGAACTGACGTGCCTCCTCCTCCTCGGTCGTGAAGGCTTGAATCACGCGGATCGCCGAGATGCCCCGCTGGGTGACGCTGTAGAGCCGGCTCTCCTTCCGACGCGCCTCGGTCGCGACCGCGTTGATGCGCCGGCCGAGCAGCGAAATGCCAGCGAAGATGATTGGGCACACCGCCAACGCGACGATCGTGAGCGCCCAATCCATGCGGCCCATCACGACCACCATGCCGCCGAACAACACGAGCGACGTGATGATCGGGAACACCCCGTTCATGCTGAGCGTCTGGATCGCGAACGTGTCCGCGGTCACGCGGTAGAGGAGATCCCCGACCTCCCGACCCGTATGGAACTTGAGCGAGAGCCGCTGCAGGTGCTGGTACAGGTCGAGGCGGAAGTCGTTGACCATGCCCTGCCCGATCGCGATCGTGGTGGCGTTGTTCAGCACGCCGAGGCCGGCAAGCATCACGTAGAGCACCACCAAGCCGACGCAGGCCACGAGCAGCAGCTCTCGCGATCCGAGGCCGGCCAGGGGCGTCCAGGACGGCGCCGTCCCGGTCAGCACGTTGTCGACGACGATCTTCAACGGCCAGGGCTTCAGGAGCTCGCACGCGCTGATCAGCACGACCTGCACGAGCGCGAAGAGGAAGCCGGCCCGACGCGGACGGAGATAGTATGCAATCGTCCGGATCAGCGGGAACCGCCGCGACCGGACGTCCCCCGCCGTCGGGCCGGCAGCGGTCAGGAGCTCGACCCCATCGGCGTGAGACCGATCTGCTGCGCGACGATCTCGAGCACCTGATACATCGTGCGCCCGAGGCGGACGGCTTGGTAGAAGATGGAGCACGCGATGAGGATCGCGAGCACGACCGCGATCGTGAGTAGCTCCGGAACGAGGAGATACGCGCCCGTCGCCACCAGACCACCCGCCAACCAGAGCGCAAGCTTGGCCGCACGCGAGGTCTTGATGACGCAACGCACATTGAAGAGCCGCTTCTCTCCGCCGTGATTCTCCACCGCGACCCGCAGCTCGGACCGCGTCGCGAGACCACGATGGATCTCGAGATCCCAATCGCTCCACCCGAGATCGTGGGCGATGAGATACTTTCGCGGGAGCAGGAAGCGAATCACGCCCTCGAGCAGCTCTTCCTTCTCCTGGCTGCGCTCGCTCCAGTAGCGCAGGAAGAACTCTCGGCGGAGCCACCGGACCTGCGGCGCCTGCCGCATCTCCGCGAACCGAATGCGCTCGACGTCCGTGAGCCCTTTGATGCGCCAGCGGTAGCGCTCGTAGCTGCGCAACAAGGGGCCGAGGTAGATGAGCAGCGCGACCAGCACGCGGCCGCGCCAATGGTCGTAGCGCGGGTCGATGCGGGCATAGCGCGCGCTGACGATCGACGACACGAGCGTGATCGCGAGCGGTAGGACCGCGAGCATGAGGTACTTGCCGACCGCGAACGCGGCGATCAACAGGAGCGCCGCCGCGACGTTCCATTCGAGCGTGAACGGCAGAAAGGCAAAGAGCGACGACGGCGGCTCGTAGAGGGTCTGGAACAAGCCCCGGCCGAACGTGCCCGAATAGATGACCGGCCGGCGCGAGAAGAGCGAAGTGGTGAAATCGCCGTAGATGCGTCCGAGCCAGCGTGATTGGCCGAGCATGTTGAAGCGATACGGATGCTTGAAGTACAGCAGCGCCTCGGCCTTCCCGTAGCCCCGCTGCTGCTTCAGATAGTCCCGCACGGTGTTGCGTCGGAAATGCCACACCACCGCCGAGGGACTGAAGCCGATCACATGGCCTTGGTTCTGAAGGCGCCAGCAGAGGTCGACGTCGTCGCCCGCTGCCGTGAAGATCGGCTGGAAGCCCCCGACCGCCTCGAGGGCGCGCTTGCGAAAGGCCATGTTGCAGCCCGGGATGTGCTCGGCGACCTCGTCATTGAGGAGCACGTGCGTCGGGCCGCCCGGCGACGCCGCGACGTACGCCGCGACCGCACTGTCCTCGGACGGCGGAAAGTTCGGCCCGCCCACCGCTACGAATCCCGCCTGGAATTTGTAGACGAGATAGGTCAGCCAGTCGGGATCCACGACGCAATCCGAGTCGGTATAGGCGATGATGTCGCCCGCCGACGCCTCCATGCCGACGTTGCGGGCGATCGAGAGCCCCTTGTTCGGCTGATTGATGAGCGTGAAGAGGCGGGGATTCGCGGCGACGTAGCGTTCGGAGATCGCCCGCGTCGCGTCGCATGAGCCGTCGTTGACGATGACGACCTCGTAGTTCGGGTAGCGGATCTTCTCGAGCGACGCCAAACACGCGTCCATCGTCCGGTCCGCGTCGTAGGCACAAATCACGACCGACACTTTCGGATACTGGCGAAGCGGCGGCGGCAGCGGCGCGGCGTACTGCGCCTGGATGGCGTGAAACGCGGGCTTCCGGTGACGGTCGCGCGTCACGAGCCCGAACGACCAATCCTCGATCTGATGGCCGCCGGTGAACCAGTCGTCGGTCCAGGAAAAGATGCACGTGCCGGCGAGTCCCGACTCGAACGCCGCTCGCACCTGCCACGACAAGGTGGCCGCCTGCACGTCGTCGCCGAGCCGCACGGAGTCGATCCCATGCTCGGTCAAGACCAGAGGTCGGTCGACGGCGATGTTCTGGAGGCGGCCGAGGTAACGGCGGAAGTCGTCCTCGCGATGGAGGTAGACGTTGAAGCAGACGAAATCCAGGAACTCGAGGTCGAGGTACTCGGTCGGCGGGAAGTTCGCGTAGCTGACGAGCGCGCGGGGGGCGAGCGCCTTGATGTCGTCGAAAAGCACGCGCAGAAATGCCTGCATGCGCTCCGGACCGTACCAGCGCACGATGTCCGGCGGGATTTCGTTGCCGATCATGTAGGCGAACACGGCCGGATGGCCGAGCGAGTCGCGCACGGCGCGACGGATGGTCTCGCGAATCTCCTCGATCACGTCCGGCCGGTCGAGAAAGCAGATGTGCTCGGCCCACGGAATGCCGATCATCACCCGGAGATCGTGGGCATCGGCACGATCGAGAAGCCAGCGCGGTGGAACGGTGAACGTCCGGACGACGTTCGCGCCGAGCTCGGCCATGAGCGCGAAGTCGCGCTCGACCATGTCGCGCTCGGGGAACTGCGTGCCGTGCGACGCGGTCTGAAAAGGGCCGTACGAGACCGCCTTCATGTAGACCTTGCGGTCGCCGGCGAAGAAGAATTTGCCCTGCACGTGCAGGGGGCCGGCCTCGCTCGCGGCCGCGAGCGCGACCGTGCGAGCGGCATGGCTCGCCTGGGCCGGTGTCATGCGGTCGGCAAGGCCATCGACATTCCCTGCCCTCTTTTCACAACGTCCCTTGGTGGACAAGACACGCGGCTGGGCCTCACGGCCGCCCGACGAACGACGAAGGGGCGGGCCTTCATCGCGAAAGCCCGCCCCTTGGAACGACGCGTGATCGCCGCGGAAGCTCTTACGGCAGTCCGCGCGCGGTCCCTTTGATCGTGACGCGCCCGGGCCCGGGCAAGCCCGCAACGTTGTTCACCGCCGGGGCACTGGTCGGACCGACGCAGAAGACCGCGCCGAGCGTCGGATGGGACGTGTCGTTCATGGGTACGTCTGCGACGCCAACCGCGGTGAGCGTATCCGAACCGTCGTTCTTCCCGCTCGGTTGGAAGGTTCCGCCGCCGGTGAGGAAGCACCGGCGCGCGATGGACAAGCAGCTACCAGGAGCCCCGCCGCAATCGGCGTCGCTCGAGCAGCCGCGCTGTCCATGGCCGGATGCCGCGGAACAATTCTGGTCGGTCGGACCGATGGTGCACTGGCCCTCGCCATCTCCGTCCGCATCGGCGCACTCTATCACACGGTCGTCGATGGTCGTGTCGTCGGTGCAGCTGCTGGGCTTCGTCGGCTCGCCCGTTCTGGCGCAGGCGCCGCCCGGGCATTGGGTCCCGGTCGTGCACGGTGCACCATTGTTCGCACCCGACAGACACCGCCGACCGCCGCAAATGCCCGCCGCACCGCCGCTGGTCGGACAGTCGGCATTGGTGCTGCACGGTTCGGCGTTCGCGGTGTTGCACGTGTCGCAGAGGCATTTGTCACCCGCCGACCCCGTGCAGTTCGCATTCGACGCGGTGAGCGTCTTGGTCACGGGAGCCGTCTTGCTCGACAGGTCGATGGGAAGCGTCGCGATCATCGCGTTGGTGGACGGCGGGCAATCGAGACTCGTGGTACCGAAATCCGCCCGTCCCGGGATGTTGCCGCCGCCGTCGCAACCGAGGCCCTGCCGGGGGCCACCGTCACACGTGCCGTCATTCACACCGTCGTTGTCCGTGGTGTCGCCGACGCAGCGCGGACACGGGTTGTCGATCGCGAGGCCGTTGAAGACCTGCGAGCGAAGAGTGACGATCGTATTGGCCCCACCGCTCTCGACGTTCGCGGTGCCGGAGATCGGCCCGAAGAACTGGTTCACGACACAGGTCGTGACGCCGCCCGCGGCGAGCGGAAGCGGCGATCCGAAATAATACTCACAGGTACCGCCGCCCGCCACGCACGGCGTGTTGCTCGTGCACTTGATGGACGTATCGTTACTGCAACGGTGATCGTTCAACTGACCCGCCAGGTCGTTCGGGGCCGGACCCGAGAGCGTGCACGTCCCGCACGGTCGCTGGGTCGCGACGCAGTTCACGTTCACGGTGACGTCACCGTTCGAAATGACGGGGGCACGATGCGAGATGCCCGTCCAGCCGGTGTCGAGGAGGCTCAGCGGATCCGCCGCATCGCCGCTGAAGGTCAGCTTGGTCGGACACGCGCAGGTGCACGACAGGCTGCACGCCTCGAGACCGTTACCGGCGCCGTTCGGCGCGACGTTGGCGCACGAGTCCGGCGCATTGAAGTCGCATTGCTCCGTGCCGTTCACGATGCCGTCACCGCAGAACGGCGTCGGGCCCGGGGTGGGCGTGAGGGTGGCGGTGTTCGTCGGGACGGGCGTGGTCGTCGGCGTCGCAGTACGCGTCGCCGTCACCGTCACGGTGGCCGTCGGAACGTCCGTCGGCGTGGCGGTCGGCACGACGGCGGTCGCGGTCGGCGCAACGGCGGTCGCGGTCGGCGCAACAGCGGTCGCCGTCGGCGCGACAGCGGTCGCCGTCGGCGCGACGGCGGTCGCGGTCGGCGCGACGGCGGTCGCGGTCGGCGCGACGGCGGTCGCGGTCGGTGCGACGGCGGTCGCGGTCGGCGCGACGGCGGTCGCGGTCGGCGCAACAGCGGTCGCGGTCGGCGCGACGGCGGTCGCGGTCGGCTCCGGGGTGGCAGTAGTGGTCGCGACCGGTACTTCGGTAATGGTCGGAAGCGGGGTGTCGGTAGCGACGGGTACGGGGGTCGACGTCGTGGTTGCGGCGGGCGCCGCAGTCTCGGTCACCGTCGGCACGGGAGTCGTCGTGACGGTCGCGGTCGGCTCGGGCGCGGTACAGCTCGCGCAGCACGACGCAACCACCGTTCCCCCGCGGATGGTACACATGGCGGCGGAGGACAACGGGCGACAGCGGCTCGTGACCGCGGAGCCCGGGAGCTGACAGGCAACGGTGCCGTCGCGCTTCCCGCACGTCGAGCGGATCGCACACCCCTCGATCTTGGAGCGGCATTTCTTCGGAAGCGTCCCCTCGCGCGCGAGCCGATTCACGATGCGACTCACGCAGGCCGTGTATCGACTGTGATTCTTGGCTTCGGCGCACGGACATTCTTCGTCGATGGCCGCCTGCACGGTGCAGCGCGCTGCCTCGCAGTCGACCGGCGCGGCGTTGGCTCGAACGGCAGGTAGGGCGAGGAGCATTCCGGCGACGATGGCAGTGGCGAGTTTCATGTCGACTCCCTGGGTTGGTTCGACCCGCGTCCGACTCCGGGCCTACGAAGAGTTTGTACGCTCACGCTGCGGTCGTTTTCGCGCGAATCTCGGCGAGACGGCACTCGACCACCTCTCTCCTCTGCCAGAGCAGAGGCCTTCGGCGCAACCGTTTTGAGAGCGCCGCCACCTCATCGGAGACGCGTCGATGCTTTCGAACCTCATATGGCACCCCATGCCGCCGGCCGCGCGGTCGTCCGCCCGGTGGTATGGGCCGTCCGCCAATGCGCATGCTAAGGCGTCGCGCGAGGAGCCTGCCGATGGATTTCTCGATTCCCTCCGACATTCGGGCCACGCTCGCCGAGCTCGACGCCTTCATCGAGCGCGAGATCGCGCCGCTCGAGCGCGAGCACCCGCAGTACTTCGATCACCGCCGCGAGTAGGCGCGCACCGACTGGGAGCACGGCGGCCGCCGCGCGCACGAGTGGGAGGCGCTGCTCGCCGAGATGCGCCGGCGCGCCGACGCCGCCGGTCACCTGCGCTACGCGCTGCCGCGCGAGCTCGGCGGGCAGGGCGGCCTCGAACCTCGCGATGGCGATCGTCCGCGAGCACCTCGCCGCCAAGGGCCTCGGCCTCCACAACGACCTGCAGAACGAGTCGTCGATCGTCGGCAACTTTCCCGTCGTGCACATGATGCTGGGCGTTCGGCACGCCGGCGCAGAAGGCGGAGTTCCTGCCGGGCATGATCACCGGCACGCATCGCGTGGGCTTCGGGCTCACCGAGCCCGACCACGGCAGCGACGCCACCTGGCTCGAGACCACGCGCCGTACGCGACGGCGGCGACTGGGTGATCAACGGCGCGAAGCGCTTCAACTCCGGCCTGCACCGACGCCACGCACGACATGATCTTCGCGCGCACCGCGGGCGAGCCGGGCGACGCCGACGGCATCACCTGCTTCATCGTGCCGACCGACGACGCCCGGGCTTTCGCGTCGACTTCATGTGGTGGACCTTCAACATGCCGAGCGACCACGCCGAGGTCACCCTCGACCGACGTGCGCGTGCCGCACGAGCGCGATCTTCGGCGAGGAGGGCAAGGGCCTCGGCGCTCGCGCAGCACTTCGTCCACGAGAACCGCATCCGGCAGGCGGCCTCGGGCGTCGGCGCGGCGCAGTACTGCATCGACGAGAGCGTCGCCTACGCCAAGCAGCGCATGCGTCTTCGGCAAGCCGCTCTGGCTCAACCAGGCGATCCAGTTCCCGCTCGCCGAGCTGCAGACCGAGTGCGAGATGGTGCGCACGCTCGTCTACAAGACCGCCTGGCTGCATCGACCAGCAGCACCACATGGACGTGCAGCGACAAGGTGTCGATGTGCAACTACCGCGCGAATCGGCTCGTCTGCGAGGCCGCCGACCGCGCGATCCAGGTGCACGGCGGCATCGGCTACACGCGCCACAAGCCGTTCGAGCACATCTACCGCCACCACCGCCGCTACCGGATCACCGAGGGCTCCGACGAGATCCAGATCCGCCGCGTCGCCGGCATCATGTTCGGGCGCCAGGCGAAACGCGGGTGACCAGGGTTGTCCACGTGGGGGTGAACTCATTCGTCTCGTACATCACGGCGTCGCACACTCCAGAGATCCTTCCGTGAACGTCCCGACGCCGCGCTAGCCCGCATTTCTCACCAGGTCCCTGCTGCGAGCGCCAATCGCACGCCATCTCGGGCCGTACTCGCGCCTCGCTCCTCGACGGACTGTCCAGTCCGCCTGCGTCGCTCGCCGCTCCGTTCGGCCCGATCTGACGCACGCTTGACGCTCTCGCGACGTGGACCTGGTGAGAAATGCGGGCTAGGGAGCGACCCGATTCTTCCGGCCAGCTCGCTCCGCCCCCTCACGCCGCCGGTGCGCGACGACGAGCCCGACGCAGCCTGTCCACGTCGGCAGGACGTCGACGACGGGCAACGCCTCGATGACGAACGTCGGCAGGAGCAGCAGGTGGAAGCCGAGCAGCCACGTCGTCATCACCAAGGCGACGAGATCGAGAGCCTCGTCGGTGAACGGCCAGCCGAGCGGGCCGAGGAGGAGCTGCGCGGCGTCCGTGGTCACGGCCACCGCGAATGCCGCTGCAATCCGCCACGACCGCAGCGGCGGAGTCCGCAGAAACGGCGCGATCCACCGCCGTACTCGCACGGGGAGCGACGGAGCCTCGTCTGCCATGGCCTTCCCCGACGCGTTGTACCGGACGCTACCGGAGAGGGAAATGCTCTCGCCCGCAGGCCTCGCACCGATGGCCTGCGTCGCGTACCCGCACGGAGCTGCAGATTTCGATGGCGTGGGCGTCGAAGTTGCGGCCCACGTCAGCGCGGTGCTGCCCCGTCAGGACGACGTCGACGCGGTGACTCCCGGTAGCGCGTCTCGGCTCGCCCGCGACGTCAGGGACGAGTCGAAGACGCAGTCCAGGGAATCTCCCGGGTCCCGGCCGCGGGACCGCCACCCGTCGCCCCGCCGATGGCCCTTCGGGCCGGCGGTGGCGGCATGCTCCCCTGGGTGAGCGACGCCCTACCGAAAGACGCCGAGCGCCTTCAAAAGGCCGATCAGGATCGCGGCACCGAGGACGGCCATGATCCAGCTCATGATCGGAGGACCCCCGATTCCGAGCTGCACGGCGAGCCAGCCTCCGAGCCCCGCACCGACGATCCCTACGATCACATTGGCGATCATGCCCATCTGGGCATTCGTCTTCATGACGATGCTCGCGAGCCAACCGATGACGCCCCCGACGATCAACTGAATGATCAAGTTCATATCCGCTCCTTCGAGGTGGCGTTGTGCAGCTCAGCACCTCGTATTCGGGCCCGGAGACCCATGCGATCGAAACAGCCCAGCCGAAATGATCGTACGAGATTAGGCGGTCGGTCAACGATCTCAGGTCACCGCGCACGGCCCGCATGTAGCTCAAGTCGGAGCGAGGCGGACCGGAAGGTCGCCGCCTACCTCCGATCCAACCGCGAACCATAAAGAACCGTCAAACTGGACGGCAGGTAGTCGCGATCGCCGAGAAACAGAAGACGGAAGTCGTTGATTCACCAAATGCCGGGGGCGGGACTCGAACCCGCACGGGGCGAACCCCACGGAGTTTTGAGAGCGCCCGCATCGCGGATTCGACGCTACAGAGCGTCACGCATGCAGTCATTTCGCCCGCTTCCTGCGGGGCATCCTGGCGTCAGTAGCGACCGTTCGCGTCGAGAACCGTCAACGCGGGAGAGGTATCGCGATCGTCTGTCTCACGAGCACTTCCCGACCCTACGCGGCGGCACCCTACCCTCACGTATCCCAGACTCCTTCGCCGTGGGAGACTTCTAGCTAGTCTCCTGCCGCCAGGTCCCGACGGACGGGCCGTAGGACTGTCCGCGACCAACCTACGAGGTGTGAACCGCTGGGGGTGATGGACCACTCGCGGCTGATCCGCTCATCGCGGCCATCGTTCTCCAGCCGGCCAGGAGCCCGATCCCCGATTCCCATGAGGTGAAGAGCTCCCTAGAAACCAAGCACCACCCGCGTCTCGGGCTGCGTAATCGCAAACGGTGCCGACAAGCTCGCGGTCGTCCCGAAGCCCGTGCCCGGTGTGCATCCGGCCGTCGCCGTCACTCGGTCGACGACGTCCGGCATGCCGGCACGCTCGATGCCCGCGTTCACGAAGCACTGAACGCTCGGGTCGGTCGTGCAATCGCCTTCTTGGATCGAGTCGTGGTCGAGCGGATCCCTCCGACAATCGCCGGGGTGGCAGAACCCGCCGCTGCAATCGCTGTCCCCACTACGCGGCGCTCCATCGTCGGCGCCGCCGACGCAGGCGGCGCCGCAGGGACTCGGACGGACCTGTCCCGCACAGAAGCACTGCGGCGAGCACGTTCCTCCCAGACATTCGGCGTCGAGGACGCACGGCCGTCCCTCGTTCGCACCGCCGATGCACGCGTCAGTCGCAAATGCCCTATCCGAGCACGCGTCGCCTGGAGTGGTAAGCAGTCGTTGGCGCTCGATGTCGCCCGGCACCGTCGTAGCCCCGAGCGACCTCGAATCGTCTCCCGCTCCGACACCTTTCCGGCACCCGTCAGTCGTCCGCCCTTCGCGACACGACGGCGTCGCTCACGAACCAGACACGCCGAACCTGCTCGAGGCCACCGTCAACGGGAGATCGTGGTTGCCGTCGACGGTTCGGATCGGACGGCCTACTCCATCACAACGCGCACGCCTCGAGGATCTGGATGTGCGTCACCGCGAGCCCGCCAACCGGGGTCCCGTCTTCGAGAAACCCGGTGTAGACGACCGAAGCACTCTCGATGACGCCGCGGAAAGACGAACGCTTGGTTCCCGTTCCCCAGGTGAACAGAACCACCGGTGGCCGATGCAGGTCGAGATCGACGGTCGCCAAGCTCGCGAACCCGTCCATCGTCGGCTTCACCGAGACGCGTTCCTCGTAGGTATCGAAGAAGAGCTCCACGCTCAATGCGTCGCCCACGGAACCGGGCAGCGTGATGGCTTCGACGCTGTCGAGATCCATGCGACCCTGAAAGCCGAGCCCGGTTTCGGCCTCCGCCGTGAACCCGACGACGCTCGGCTTCTTTGCGGGTGATGGGAAGCAGTGCTTTGCCGCCTCCGCTGAAGGCACGAGCACCGTCGAACCGACGACGGCGGCGCCAACGACCGCGGCGCCGCGCATGAAACTGCGGCGATCGATGGCAACGTCGCCTTGCAGCTTCGGCGGCTCCTCGGAGACGTCCTCGGAAACAACCCTGGTGACTTCGATCGACAGGTCGCGCATGCGAGCCTCCTTCGGTGAAACCGGGTAGCCGAGCGTGGTTCAGGCTGTCAACCGAATAGTGCCGAGAAACGCACCCGTGATCTCACCGCAACCGCCGGCAGACGTACCCGGCATCCTGACCGCAGTCGGGCACTCGGACCGCGCTGAAGCCGGCGGCGTCCAAGTGCGCCGCGAACCCCAGCGCATCCGCGGCGGCGAGCACGGTCGCGACGAAGATTCCGTCCATGACGAGCACCCGACGGACCTCTTCGAGCGCGCGACGGGTGCGCTCGGGCTCGGACCAGATCCCAAGCACAGTGAAGGCGAGTACGGCGTCGAACGACGCACTACCGAACGGGATCTCGGCGGCGTCGCCCTGGACCGCAGCGACCCCGCGGTGATCCGCATGTCGCAGCATACGATGCGACAGATCGAGGCCGATGATGCAACGAGCTCCATGCCCGACGTCCGCGAGGTGCTCGCCGAGGAGGCCCGTTCCGCAACCCAGGTCGAGCACGCGCCCATCCCGCAGCCGCGCTGCGAGCTCGTCACCCCCCGCATGCGACATGGCGTCGAATTTCAGGCGCTGA
Source organism: uncultured delta proteobacterium (assembly GCA_963774015.1). GTDB lineage: Bacteria > Desulfobacterota > Binatia > UTPRO1 > UTPRO1 > UTPRO1. The sequence continues at coordinate 236,355 of CAVZDH010000005.1, read as the reverse complement.
AACGCCCGGAATCGGTCGTCATAAGCGTCCGCCGTCCGATCGTAAGCGGCGCGCAGGGCGCGCGTGCCGGCATCCTGCGGCATCGGGTGGACGTACACGCGGAGGGGTCGATTCCGCAACGCCGAATCGCGCCACCGGCGAGCTCGCCACGTATTCCCTACGCCCGCCCTACTGGTCAGAAGAGCTTCTTGCAGTTCAGCTTCTCCGGCGTCGAGAAATCGAGGCAGTCGAGGATGTTCCAGTAGATGCACTCCCCGACGGCGCCCGGGTGCACTTGGACGAAGACCGTCTGGTTGACGATGATGTTCGGGTAACCGGGCGGCATCGACAGGTTCTTGCCCTTCACCGTGACGGTCGTGAGCGCCGGCGCCTTGCCGGCGATCTTGATCGCCACGTTCGTGATGCCCAGCACGCCCGCGGGGTTCGCGTAATTGAAGGCCGTGTGCTTGCTGTTGGACTTCCAACCGGACTTCGTCATTGAGTCGTACGCGCCCCCGGGGATCGTGACGTCGTACAAAATCTGATCGTCATCGAGGCCGTTCGCCTGCGCGAGCGCGACGCGGACGCCCGTCGCGACCGGATCGATCGCGGGCGTCGTCGGGATGAGCGCCTTCCCCTTGAGCGCAAGGGTCTCATCGCCCGCCGGGCTCCCGAGCTTCGCCACCTGGAGCGTGGCGCCCTTTCGCGGCGTCCGCTCGCCGAGGTTGCTGCAGAGGTCACACGCGTCGCCGTGGCCGTCCCCGTCGCGGTCGAATTGCATCGGGTCGGCGACGGCCGGGCAGACGTCGCACGCATCCGGCGTGCCATCGCCGTCCGCGTCGGGCGCGCCGCTCACGTCGGCGGCGCCGCTCTCGATGCGGCTGATCGTCCACCCAGGCGTTACGCCAAGGACCACCGCGAGCGCGAGGATCTTGCCGTCGCCCTCGAGCGCCAGGTCGATGATGCCGGTGGTGACGTCGGTCGTACCGCACGACCCGAAGCCCGCCTCACGGACCCCGTCGGCGCGGAGCCGATAGAGCGCCCCCTGCGGGAGCGCGAAGCTCGAGGTCTGGGCGACGGCGAGGAGCAGCGTATCGCCCGCCTCGAGGGCGGACACGCCGGTCCCATCGCCGGGGAGCAGCGCGAGCCCGGCGGTGCCGTAGCCGGTGTCGAGGCTTCCGTCGGCGAGGAACCGGGCGACGAGAACGCGCACGCGGTTGATGCTCTGGTCGTAGAAGAGCGACGTACCGGTCCCGATCGCGAGGATCTTCCCGTCGGATTGGACGAGGACCCGCATCGCGCGCACGTCCTGCGAGACCGGCTGCGCGAACGGCTGCGGCAGGAACGGCACGACCGCCGTCCCGCCGCTCCCGAAGCCGGCGTCGAGACTGCCGTCGGCGGCAAGGCGCGTGAGTCCGAAGACGATGTGCCCGTCGGCGCCGAAGCCGCTCGTCGCGGCGACGATCTTTCCGTCGGCCTGGCGCGCGAGCCCGACGACCTCGACGTTCGGCAGCAGCACCTCGCCACCGCTTCCGAAGCTCGCGTCGAGGCTCCCGTCGGCGAGATACCGCGCGATCGCCCCGCGGAGCGCGGTCAGCGTCTGCGAGCCGCCGGCGGCGACGATCCGGCCGTCGGGCTGGAGGATGAGCGCGGACACGTAGTCATAGAGCCCGCCGGTGAAGCTCGTCGTGACGATGCCAGCGCTGCCGAACGACCCGTCCGGAAGCCCGCTCGCGTCGAGGCGGGCGAGCGTGAACGGGTGGTGGCCGCTCATGTCGAGGCTCGTACCGGCGATCACGAGGTTGCCGCTCGCATCGAGGATGGGACGCGGGAGATAGGCGGTCCGTCCGACCGGCAACACCGCCTCGCCGCTCCCGGCGTAGGCCAGGTCGCGCGTTCCGTCGGGAAGGTACTTGCGGACAGTGGCCTGCGAGTTGTCGCGCTCTACCGCCAGGAAGCCGGGTGACGCGGAGGCAGGCGGCACAGGGACGATGTTGTTCGGGAACGAGTCGAGCGTGATCTTCCCACCGGCCCCGAACGACGGATCGAGGTCGCCGGGATTCGCGGCACCTCAATGACAACGGCGTCGTCGGCGACATCGTGATCCAGATCGCCGACACGCGTGCCTACCAGGTGCGGGCGATCGCGGCCGTCAGCGGCAACAACGATCCGCTCGCGGAGCCGCCCGCGACGGGGCCCGTCGTGTCTTCACCGTCAGGACGCTGCCAGCGCGATGGCGTTCTTCTGCTGTCGCCCGGGAGCTGCACAGCGGACGCCTCCTGTCCACCCGGAGCGACGTGCGTTGCCACGCACGTCACCGTTGCCAGCGCCGACACCGACCTCGACGGCATTCCCGACGAGCTCGACAACTGTCCGCACGTGCCGAACACCTCGCAGAGCGACCTCGATCACGACGGCGTCGGCGACGCGTGCGACGCCGACACGGGCAGCGACGGCATCGTCGGGCCGGAAGAGCAATGCGACGACGGCAACCTGACGAACGGCGATGGATGCTCCTCCGCGTGCACGCTCGAGAGCGCGTGCCCGCCGACGCCGAAGCTGTTCTGCCGGCGTCCGACCAAGCCCGCGAAGGCGCAACTGCAGATGAAGAACGTCAGTCCCGACACTGGCGACTCCCTTGGCTGGAAGTGGGGAAGCGGCGCGACGACGCCGAAGAGCGCATTTGGAACGCCGACGACGGGCACGGGCTATGTGCTCTGCGTCTGGGACGCCAACGGCGGCGTCCAGAGCCTCGCGCTCACCGCGGCCGTGCCGGGCGGCGGTACGTGCGGTGGCAAGCCGTGCTGGAAGGAATCGTCGTCGGGCTTCAAGTATCACGATGCGGCCGGCAGCGCCGGCGGCATCGTGAGCGTGCAGCTCAAGGCGGGCGCGAGCGGCAAGGCGCACGTGCAGGTAAAGGGCAAGGGGACGGGACTCGCGCTTCCCTCGCTGCCACTGCATCACGATCCCGGAGTGACCGTCCAGCTGAAGAACAACCTCGGCGAATGCTGGGAAGCCGACTTCAGCACGGCCACCCGCTCCGACGCGACCGAGTTCAAGGCAAAATCGGACTAGGACACGCTGCTCGAGGACGGCTTCGCCCGTGCCGCCGCGCGCGACCACGGCACAGATCAGCCCGCGCAACTTCGCATTCCGTACGAGGGCGCGGGCATTGCCGCACACCTCGATCGTCACCGCCGTCGCCCCGAAACATCAGACTCTGAACCAGTGCCAGGTTGGCTCGCGACGCCAACTCTCCAGGTGACAGAGGCCGACTGGGTGACGGGATGAGACGCTCACCCGGAAGGTCGGCAAACAGCGCGGTTTCCACTTCCGCCACGGGAACCCCCAGCCGGTTCGCAGCCGTGGCAACGATGTCTTCCCGGGATGTCTGTGAGGCAGCCGCTTCTCCGAGACCGTCGCGATGCTACGGCGCCATCCCCGGCCGGATCATCGGACTGCGTCTCCACTAATACGTCGTGAGCGCCGGGACGCACAGCAGGGCGGGCTTCCGCGCGTCGAGCGTCTCCGGTCCGAACTCGTTGTCGACGAGGAGACCCGTCCGCTTCGTGAACCTCGGCCCACCGCTCTGCCGAAGCGCGTAGCACGCGAGGTGACTGGTCTGGGTAGGGACGGTCGGGTCCTCGCCGTCCTTGTCGACCGGGTTGCAGAGCATCCTCGGCTTCCCGACGACCGCCGAGAGCGACCCGAAGCGATCGGCGAGCGTGACGCCCGGCACGGGGACGAACTTCGGCGTCCGTGGCGTGACCACGACCGAGTAACACTCGAAGTGATCGGTCACGAACGGCACGGGTGTCGGCGGCGTCCCGCTCGCGCCTGCGGTCGTCGGCACGAGGAGCGCGACCCGTCGCTTCGCGTTCACAAAGAGGCCATCCGGGTTGAGCTGGTCGACGACTTTGATCGCGCTCGGGAACACGCCCCGTGCGGCGCTCTTGATCGGGTAGCTCGTGAGATGCTCCGGATGCGATGGCGCCGCGGGGTCGCTCCCCAGAGCGTCGGTCGGGGCACACAACATCTTCGGTCCCCTTATGGCGTCGATCGACGCGCCGAACTCGTCGACGAGCGCGACGCCGGGCGGGCTCGCGATGCCGGCGAAGCGGATCGACCCGACCGTCGCCCCGGCGCCGTAGCAGGTGAAATGATCGAGCGGACCGAGCGTCGGCGTCGGGCTCGGCGTCGTCGTCAGCGTCGCGGTCGGCGTCGGTGATGGCGTTGCCGTACGGGTAGCGGTCACGGTCGCGGTCGGCGTCCTGCTCACGGTGGGCGTCGGCGAGAGGGTCGGCGTGCCCGTCGTTGTCAGCGTGGGCGTCGGCGAGAGGGTCGGTGTGCCCGTCGGCGTGCGCGTGGGCGTTGCGGTGACGGTCGGCGTCGGTGTCGTCGTCAGGGTGCCCGTCGCCGCGGCGGTCGGGGTCGGGGTGCGCGTCGCCGTCCGCGTGGGCGTGCTCGTGCGCGTCGGAGTCGGAGACCGCGTCGGGGTCGGGGACTTGGTCGGGGTCGCCGATTTGGTCGCGGTCGGCGTGCGCGTCGGCGTCGCGACGGCGACCAACGGGTCGTAGCCGACGGCGTCGAGGTTGATGCCTTCGGGCGAGGTCGCGGTCACGTCGTCGACCTGCGCGGCGCAGCCGAACGCGTTCTGGACGTACGGGTTCGCCTGCGGACACGAGGCGCTCAGCCAGTCGCCGAAATCCCCGCTCGCGTTCTGATTGAAGCCGACGATGCCCGTCGCGCCGCCGTCGATCGAGAAATACCGCGAGCCGCTCGCGCTCAGGCTGCGCGTGCCCGGGGCCGACCAACTGAAGAGGTCCTGCGGTCGCAGGTCGGAGCTCCATCCGATGCTGGAGCCGAGGCCGAGGATCTCGTCCATCTCGTGCTCGGTCGCGCGCAACGCATCGTAGAAGCCCGAGGATGCGGGCCGGGTGAACTTGAACGGCTGGCTCGCGTTCAGCGTGACGATCCCGTCGTACGGCCCGCCGCTGCCGACGCTGCCGTTGGCGAACATCGCGGACGGCGTGTTGAGGCCGACCGCACGTCCACCGGCGCTCGACGGGAGGATGTTCGTCGACAGCGCGCTTCCCGGCAAGGTTCCCGTCACAGTCGCGTCGTTCGAGGTCCTGACGTCGGCGGAGAGTGCCGTGACGTACGTGTGCCAGGGCACGGTGTAGATCACGCTCGAGCTCACAGCGAGGGCGCCGGCCCCGAGCGCCGAGCCGTCGGGATTGGTCGTCGCATAGCGGAACAGGATCGAGACGGTGATCGGGTCGTTGAACAGGGACTCGTAGATCGCGACCGCGTCGCCGATCATCGCCTCGATCGCCGCGGCGTTGCCATTGCCCGTGATCGAGCCGTCGAACGTCGCGTTGACGACGAACGCGCCGCTCCGCGCGTGGATGACGGCGGTCGTCGGTGCATCGTCCACGGTCGTCACGGTGTTCCCGCCGCCGGTGCCGTCATCGGAGGCACCCGGGGCCGCCCCCGCCGGGGCGCCGGCGGAGGTGTAGCTCGCATGGGTGCGGCTCTCGACCGGGAACGGGATCGCGACCGAGGCCGCGTGAGCGCCGCCGTTCCCGAGGCACACCGCCAGCGCGACGACGGCTCCGAGCACACGGCCGACGCGCACGCACCCGGTCGAGGTCGTGGAGCTTGTCGGTTTTCCCCACATCGTCGTGCGTCCGTCGATCGTTGCGAGCGGCACCGTTCGACGGCTACTCCATCGCTAGCTGGCGATTCGCACGTCCGCCATCCACGATCTGCGCGTGATCACCCACCGCGACCACGCGGCGATCGGTCCACGTCACTTGCGCTGCGGACTTGCATCGGGTGTCTCCGGTCGCTCGCCGAAGACGTGGAAGTCGCCGGCCCGGCGCCGCGGCCGAAGAGCTCGACGACCGCCGACGATCCGGCGATGGACGCCCGGACCGGTCCGCCATCGAGCCGGCGTCATCGTCTGCGCGCCCGGTTCGTCGGCTCCGAGCTTCTCACGTTTCCGAAGGGCGTTGCCCCGGACCTTCGCGTTTGGGAATGCGCGCCGCGACCGACACCGGCGCGTTCAGCTTCGCCGTCTGAGCGACATCCACGGGGATTTCGGGTCCGCAAATGGAGCGGCGATCGCGACGCGGGTCGATGGTCGTCATCCGGACTTCATCGTGACAGAGAGTCCGATTGCCTCGATGAGCGGAGAAATCCGCGACATCGCGACGTCGCGGCTACGGCTCCGACGACGCGGGAACGGTTACGGCGTCACGCGCACCACCGCATCGGCGACGAGCGCGTACTGCCACCCGTTCTGCGTCTGCTGCAGTGAGCCCGGATAGTAGGTGCCCGGCGCCGGCGGCGTGGCAGTCTGGATCGCGTTCAGCACGCGGATCGCGAGCCAGAACGGACCGTCGGCGTTCTGGGCGCTGTCGAAGCGCAGGCAGCCGGTGTGGAGGATGTCGGCGTCGCAGGGATTCGGCACATTGTTGGAGAACTGGATGTTCTGCGGCGTGTGCCCGGGAGTGCAGCCGAGGGCGCGGTTGGGATGATCGGTGATCGAGCCCGCGGCCGCGATCGACGTACCCGCCAGACACTCGTTCTGGAAACCGCTGCAGAACGGCATACCGTTCGGGACCACCGAAATCTTCACGCTCTCGCCCGCGCTCAGACTCAGCGGCGCGACCGCGAGGTCGAACGCCAGGTTGGTGCGACGACAGGTCGTGAGCGGGTCGGTAGTACCGGGCGGACAGGCCGGCGGCGTAGCGGCATCACAGGACGCGCAGGCAGCGTCGCCCGTGCAGTCCGAGTCGTCGCAATCGACCTTGCCGTCGCCGTCGTTGTCCTCGTGGTCCGAGCAACACGCCTCGACCGGGACACAGGCGTCTCCGGCTCGGGTCTGCGCGTTGGTGCCCCCGTGGGCGCACTTGGTACAGCCCACCGTCACAGGCGCGGTGAGCCGATAGAGCACCGCCGGCGGCGCGGCGCCGGTGTCGATGACGTCGACGGTGACGCTATCGGTGCCTTTGTTGCCGCCGGATCGATAGGTGCGTTTCGGGCTCGTCGACTGCGTGTCGTCGCCGCCATCGAGGTTGCCGAAGGACGCGCTGTTCCGCCACCGGTAGGCGAGCGTGCAGTCGTCGGCGCCTTCGACCTTCACCTCGAGCTCGACCGCATCGTCGGGCTCGACGACGATCGGCGCCTCGGGTGTCAGGGTGGGTTTCAGGTAGACGAGCGGCTTCCCGCCGACCGGTCGGAGGACGACGCGTGCCATGATGCTGAGCCCCTTCTCCCTGGCCTCGGGACTCGTGTCGCCATGCAGGACCTCGGCGAGACGAGGCGCATCGTACTTCGGCTCGAAGTCGTCGAAGACCTTGAGGGTATCGCGCTGCCGCGTCACGAGATCGGGAAAGATCTTCTTGGCGACCAGGATCGCGTAGTCGCTGCTGACCGCGCGCGAGAACCCGAAATATCCCCCCACTCCCTTGTCGCCGTACGCGGCGGCGAGGGCGCGGTCGATCTTCCGTGGACCGTTCGCCGTCGAATTGAGGCCGTTGCTGGAGTTGTCGAGCCCGCTGTAGCAGTAGCCGCCCCACACCAGCGATTTGGGAAAGGTCCCCGCGAGCCTGCGGACGAAGCCGGCGCCGATCGCGAGCCCGTCGCCGCTCGTGAAGAGATCCCCACGTTGCAACTCGGCGGCGTGCATCTTCAAGTCGTCATCGGTGGGCGTGCCGACGGTCGTGACCATGGCGGTCCACCCCGCGCGGACGTCCACCGTTCCGTGCGTCACGAAGACGATGGTGCCGTAGTCGGTGACGGCACGCAGCGCTTCGACGTCGGCGCTCGCCCCCGTGAGCTTGGTCAGGTGGAACTTCGGACACGTCGAGGCTTCGTAGGTATCCACGATGCCTTGGGTCTCCGTCGCGGCGCCGAAGTGACCGGGATCGAAGACCAGGACCTCGTGGTTCCCCACCACTACCGCCTCCGCGGGTGGCACCTCGGCGACGGGCGCCGGATCGGCGTCACGTGCGCCGATGCCGGAGCGCAAGGACGAAGGCGGCGACGCCGGCGCGGCGTCGGTCGCGGGCAGACGTGGATCGAGGAGCAGAAACCCGACGACTCCCGAGCTGTAGTGGATGATGATCGAGCCGGCCTCGTTCCCCAGCGTGACCGCATCGACTCCGGGCTGCGCCTGCAGCACGCGCATGGTCTCGAAGCGGGCCGCGAGCCCGTCGCCGAGCGCCGCCTTCTTCGCCGCCCAGGTCTGCGCCGCCAAGACTTGCACCTGTTGGAGGATCGCGACGTCGGCGTCAGCGAGCGGCGGCACGACGCGAAAGGTCCCGACGGGTGAGCGCTCCGTCAGGCCGGCGAGGCTCGCCGTCGCGACCGTCACGAGCGTCGTCGGAGCGCCCGTCGGCATCGTGAGCGGGCAGGTAAACGTGCCGTCGGCGGCCGCCCCGTCGCCGGCGCTGCCGTCGTCGACCATGGTGCAGAGGGCGGCGCCGGTCGGCCGCCCGACGGCGTCCGCCATCCAGAGTTGCACGCTGCCCGCCGCCGGGACACCCGACACGGCGACCCGCGCGTATACGCTCGGCGGATCACCGACCAGCGCCTGCGCGGGATCGAAGACCGGTGACCCGAGGTCACAGGCCGCGCTGCCGTGGCGGGGAAACTTCACGTACTTGAGCTTCAGCGGCTTGGGCTTCTTCAGCGGCTTCTTGCCGGCACGGGGATCGCTCACCGGAAGCAGGGCGCATCCCGCGGCGGCCGAGGTCGTGAGCTCGACCGTGAGCGGACTGTGTACGCCACCGAGGAGGAGACCGACGAGCTTCCCGGAGAACTTGCCGTGGGCCGGATCGAGGACGAGCTCGCGGACGCCGATCGGAGCCGTCGGGTCCTCGTACCGCACCTTCTTCGATTTCAGCGTGAAGCCGCTCAGGGGGAGATCGAAGCCGATGCCGTCGACGGCGATCCGGACGAAGGCGGCGCCCGACACCACCAAGCCGTCGAGCTTGCCCTTCACCTGCACCGAGGTGGTGCCGTCGAGCTCGATCTGCGCCTTGACGCCAGTCACCGTCAGCGCGAGCGCCGGTGCACCAATCGACAGCACACCGATGGCGAGCGCTACCGCGAGGCGACCGGTGAGCACCAAACGACGAGGAGGAGGCGTGAGCATGGAGCGGATCGGGAGCAGCGTTCAGCTGTCGCAGAATCGGGCCGAATGTCCAGCGCAAACGTGCGGCGCGGCACGCCGGTCTGCTGCGACAGCGACCTACGTGGCGCCGGTCGGTGATCGCCAGAGCGCCACGCTTGCCTTCTTCCCGGCTCCTTTCTTTCTATGGGCACCGCTCCCCCAACGCCGCCGCCGAGCTGGCGCGTCGCTACGCGGAAACCGAAGCCGCCATCGCGCGCGGCGACCGTCGCTACGCGCGCTGGTCGGCGCTCGACGCCAAGCAGCAGCCAACGCGCGAGTAGGAGCGTGACTTGCCCCTGATCCCTTCGAAGAGATCGTCCGGGACAAGGATGAGTCAGTCCCCCAGCCCATAGGGCGTGAGGACCCCGTCCAGGGTCGCGCCGCCGAGGGTGAGGTAGAGGTGGCGACTGGTGACTGCGAGCTCGAACGCCATGCGGCGCTCGAGGCGCGTGGCGAGCTCCGCCAGCAGGGTGTGATCGACGGCGTAGATCTCCACCGCATCGGCCCGATGAATCCGCTCGCTCGCCAGTCGCCGCACGAGCAGCGCAGCGTCCTTGTGGGTATACACGACCACGCGCGGCGACGCCTTGCTCGCCTTGTGAACGCGATCAGCATCCGGCGCACCGATCTCGATCCACGTCTGCAATGCTCCCGTCAGGTCGCGGATCGCAAGCGGCGGCTCGTCCGGCTCGGCGAGACCGCGCGAGAAGGCGATCCCTTCGCCGTACTCGAGGCAGTACGCCAGCACGCGAGTGAGGAGATATTCCGCGGTCTCCGATGGCTGGCGCGCCGCCCGAAACGCGAGCGACTCGTAGACGTCCCGGTCGACGTCGGAGAGCTGAACGTCGAAGTGGTAGATGGTTGCGGTGAGTGCCACGGACGTCTGCGTAGCCGAGCGCGGCCGACTTTTCGAGGGTACGGGCGACCTGAGAGCACAGGAGTGCTCAGCGATCCGGCGAACATACTCCTCTCCACTACGAACGCACTCGCCGTCGCGCTGCGAGCTGGCACCGACCGCCAACGGTTCTGAGGTCGCGCTGCGGGCGAGCAACGAGCGACCTCCGCGCCAACCTCGAATGGCCCGTACAGCTCGAGCCGCAGGCGAAGCGCCAGCGTGATCGACCGCGACTTTCGCGTGCTGCGTCGAACCGTCGTGTCGCCCTCCCGCGCGTCTTGCTATCCCTCCCGGCATGCCTGACGACGTGACCGCGGAGCTCGAGCGACTCCGAGCCAAAAACGCGCAGCTTACAACCTCGTGAGCGAGGGCGACTTGCGCAAAGCGGGCCAGCGGGTCGCCGCCGACCTCCGATCGAATCGCGAACCATCAAACCACCGTCAGTCCGGGCGCCAAGTAATCGCGATCACCGAGAAGCGTGACGCCGCAACGTCCAGACTTCCCAAATGCCGGGGGCGGGACTCGAACCCGCACGGGGCGAACCCCACGGAGTTTTAAGCCCCGTGTGTCTACCGATTCCACCACCCCGGCCGGGGTACGCTGCGATCAGCGCTTCAGAATCGACGACGATCAGGAAGAAACGAGAGGCGGCGAGCGGATTCGAACCGCTGCATCGAGGTTTTGCAGACCTCTCCCTTAGCCACTTGGGTACGCCGCCCAGCGAAGGCGTCGTTCGTACCATGCGGTCCTCCCGACCGGCAAGGCGGCATCGCGAGATCGCACCTGCGCGCGCGAATTGCGTGAGCGGCGATCCCGGCCTACAGTCCGTTCATGCGCATCGTTGCGGGCCTCACCGCATCGATCTTGGTGCTCACCTTGGCGGCTCTGGACGCGCGCGCCGAAATCTACCGTTGGGTCGACGAGCACGGAGTCACGCACCTCGACGATGCCATCGCCAACGTGCCGGAGAGCGCACGTTCCGATGCCAAAGTGTTTCAGACTCGGCCCGTCCCGGCGACCGCCCCGGTCACCGGTCCCACGCAAGCGGCGTTCGCAAACGGCGTCGCGCGCGAGCTCGGGCTATCGAGCACGACCACGCAGAATGCCGTCTCGGTACTGCACCTCGTCGGAATCTATCCGAGCGCGGGGTGGAATCCGACCGCGGCGCTCACGTCCGCCGTCGTCGACGAGGTCACGCGGGCCGCACGCGCCGCCGCCCGCGGCCGGCGACTGCCGCAGAGCGAGGCGAGCGCCGAGAGCGCGGTCTTGCGTGTCGCGACGAGCCTCGGCGTCGCCGGTCCACCGCCGACGGCGGTCGCGGAAGCGCCGCCGACGACGATCGTCGTCGCCCCGAACATCGTCGTCGAGTCGCCACCCCAGCAAACGGTGGTGGTCCACACGATCGAGCGCGAACGCGGGCCGGTGCTCACGCGTTGGGGCTGGGACCCGGCGTTCGTCGGCGGAGTCCCGTTCGCTCCGATACCGAGCGGACCGCCGGGCCCGATTCCCGATCGCATCACGCCGCTCTCGAATCCCGCCGGACACCTGCACGGCCCGGCCGTTCCGCCGCGACCCGGTCCGCAGCCGTTTCGTCGACCGGTCACCTTCTGACTCCGGCTCAGCCGGGCTGGCATCCCTGCCGCCGCTTGATTAAGGACGCGAGGGCTCGCTACCCGACGGTCGAGCCGAGGAGGAATCGTCGATGAAGCTCGATACCGTGTTCGCCCCGACGTCGCTCAACGAGATCCCCGCGCTCGCACGCGCCGCAGACGACATCGGCTTCGACGGGCTCTGGACCGCCGAGACCAGCCACGATCCCTACCTTCCACTGGCGCTGGCCGCCGAGCACAGCGAGCGCATCGAGCTCGGCACGTCGATCGCGGTCGCATTTCCACGGAGCCCGCTCGTCCACGCGCAGATCGCCTGGGATCTGGCGGCGCAGTCGAAAGGGCGCTTCATTCTCGGGCTCGGCACGCAGGTGAAGGGTCACAACGAGCGCCGTTTCGGCATCCCATGGGGAGCTCCCGGACCGCGGCTGCGCGAGATGATTCTCTGCATCCGCGCGATCTGGGATTGTTGGCAGAACGGCACGAAGCCACGCTTCGAAGGCGAGCACTACCGCTTCACCCTCATGACGCCCTTCTTCAGTCCCGGGCCGATCACCCACCCGAACGTCCCGATCTGGATCGCCGGGGTGAACACCTACATGTGCGAGCTCGCCGGCGAGCTCTGCGACGGTTTCCACGTGCATCCCTTCCACTCGATTCGATATCTGCGAGACTCGCTGCTGCCCGAGGTCGGACGCGGTCTCACCAAGGCCGGACGCACGCGCGGCGACATCGTGCTCGCGACCAGCGCCTTCGTGATCGCCGGCGACAGCGACGAGGAGATCGCACGGGCGAAGGACGCGGTCCGCATGCAGATCGCGTTCTACGCGTCCACCCGCACGTACGTGCGCGTCCTCGAAGCGCACGGCTGGGGCGACACGTGCACCCGGCTCAACGAAAAGGCCGCGAAGGGAGATTGGGGCGGCATGGCGAGCGAGATCACCGACGAGATGCTCGACGTCTACTCCGTGACCGCGCGCTGGGACGAGGTCGCCGCCAAAGTGCAGGCACGGTACGACGGCATCCTCGACCGCGTGGCGCTCTACCTGCCGTTCCGTCCAGGCGCCGACACGGAACGCTGGCGCGGCATCGTTCGCGCCTTCGCGTGAAACCTCCGCGACTCGGGAACGCGACCCGCATCGTCTTCACCGTCGAAGGCGGGCGTCGCGTCGTCACGGTGGAGGGGGGCGGGCTCGCCGAAGCCGAGCGCCGCCAACTGCACCGGCTGGTGCGTCCGCTCGCCATCCGCACCGGTACGGTCACCATCAAGCGGGATTGGCTCGGACGGCGGCGCGTCGTGTTCAGCCGCGACATTCCCGAGCCGATGCAACAGGTCGTCCGCAACCTCGTGGGCAACCTGTCTCGCCTGCGCGCCCTCTGACACACGTCGTGTGCCGCCGGCGCTCCGCCGGGCACGGCACGCGTCGCGAAACGCCAGCATTGACGCGGCATCGACGCTGGCACGGACTTCGCTCCCTAGGCTCACGTCCGCGGCGAGCGGAATCCACCGATGCTCGAACCGATCCCCACACCTCCCGCTTCCTCCTCCTCCCCCGCTCACGACCTTCCGCTCGCCGCGGGCGCCACGCTGCTCTCTCTCGTTGCGTACCTCGAGCCCGCCGCCCGCGTCCCAGCGGGTGCGCTCACCCTCTCGACCCTCCTCCTGCTGTGGCTCGGCGCCGTGCGCCGCCGTAACGCGTCGATCCGACCCCCCCGGATTTGACGCGGCGGCGGTGACCGCGCGCCGAGCGTTTCACCCTCTCACGTCGACGAGTGTCCGGGCGCGATCGAAGATCGCGGCCAACATCGGCGCGGTGAGCCGTCCCGTCTGCGTGTTCTGCCGGCTCGGGTGGTAGGAGGCGAGCACCACCAGGGCGCCGATCGACGCTTCCCCACCATGCGCGAAGCGCGGCAATGGGCGGGGAAGATCGACGCCGCGGGCACGCTCCATTGCGAGCACCGCCGCGAACGCGATCCGTCCGAGCGCCACGACGACCCGGACGCGCGGCAGAAGCGCGCGCTCGCGCAGCAGATAACCGCGGCATCGCGTGAGCTCGTCCACCGTCGGGTGATTGTCGGGCGGCGCGCAGCGCGCTGCGGCCGTGATGTATGCGTCACGCAGGCGCAGCCCATCGTCGCGGCGTTCGGAGCTCGGGATGCTGGCGAAACCGGCTCCGTGCATTGCACGCATCAACCACGCCCCGCTGTCGTCACCGGTGAACATGCGGCCCGTGCGGTTCCCACCGTGCGCAGCCGGCGCGAGGCCGACGATCAGAACGCGCGCGCGCGGATCCCCGAAGCCCGGGAGCGGCCGCCCCCAGTAGTCGTCGGTGCGGAATTGCCGGCGCTTCGCGCGGGCGACCGCTTCGCGGTGCGCGACCAGACGCGGACACGCGCGACACGCGACGATCGCGTCGGCGAGCCGGCGGAGCGTCTCGCCCGCGTCAGTCGCCGACGTAGCGAACCTGATTGTGGTCGACCAACACCAGGCCCGGGATCTCGCGATCGGTCAGCCCGTGCTTCACGCTCAAGTGCTCCACGAACGCCGCGCGATCCTGAAAGCTCTGCCTATGCGGTCGGCAGTAGTACGGGGCCTGGTTGATCGTCACCACTCCCGGCACCGCATGGTGCGACCCGCCGAACGGGAACACGACCCCCGTCTCCGAATCGAGCGGCACTTCGACGAAGAGGTCGGCTCGGGGATCGCCGTGCCAGCGCCGAGCGCGCTCACCGGCCGACGCGCTCACCGCGAGCGTCAGCATCACCAGCATCGCGAGCACCATCCGCATCGGGCTCGAGTATGGCAGCCGGCGCTCGGATGCGGAACGGCGATTCGGGTCGCGCTCACTTTCCGGCGCCCCACACACCGACCCGAGCGGCGGCCTTGGCCGCACGCTCCCACAGGAGCTCGACGGCTTGGTCGGGGTTCCATCGCCCTGCCATCTCGCCCGGCAAGAGCACGTGCGTGGTCCGCGGCGCTTGCTGTAGGCTCTCGCTCAGGAACGGATACCGCTCCATCCAGCGCGGCACCTCGGAGTCGGAGAAGTAGGACAACGACACCGCCCCGGCGCCACGTCGATCGACGTGCGCCTGTACGAGCTCCGCCTCTTTGTAGCGCCGGATGTCGCGCGCGGTCTCGTGGTAGCCGATCGCTTCGTCGATCACCGCACGGACCTGGGCACTGCCGTCGCCATCGATGTGGAGCGCGGCGATGGCATTCTTCGCCTCGTCCAACCTGCGCTCGTAGGTCGCCAGGGGCACCGCGAAGCGAGCCGCCTCGTCGACCGTCCCGAGCACGGCGGCGGCGGCAACCGCTTTGGCGGCGATCTCGGCGGAGGCGTCGGCGCGTGGCGGCATCTCGGCCTCACGAACCGCCACGGGCGTCGGCGCAGGGGTCGCGACAGGCGCCGGCGCATGCGTCGCGCGTGGTCGGTCCGTCGCCTCGAGGCGCGGCACCCGTGTGGCCTCCTCCACCGGCGGCTCGGCGACGGCCACCGCAGTGCCCGTCGTCGCGAACGCGACTGCGACGGTACGACCGTCGCGCTCCGCGGCCATGAGCAACAGGAGACCTTTCGCGAGGGCCTCGGCCGCAACGGCCTCGATGTCGGCACACGCGCTCGTGCGTCGGCCGTTCGCCTGGCGAATCACGTCGCCCTCGCGAAGTCCGGTCGCCGGTGCGGGAGATGAGCCCACGACCACGAGACCACCGCTTCCCGCGTCGAGCAGCGGTCGTTCCTGCAGGTGCAGAGAAAGCGAGGCAGGTAGCTCACATAGGCGCGCAGCCGACGCCGATCGCGGAGCCGCGTAGAGGAAGATCACGGCAAACCCGACGGCGGCGAAGATGCGGATCACCCGGCCATGACGGGATCCCCCCCCGATTTTTGCAGAACGCCTCCCCTGTGTCGGGAATTGCCGACGCCCTACGGCTCTTCTAAGGGTCTCTGTACGCGACGGCACCGTCGCATCGGCTCTCGCAACCATGCCTTCAACGGAATGGGCGCGAGTGGGGCGGAGGGAAAAGGGGGCCCTCCGCCCCGTTTTTTTTCGCGCACGTGTCGGCTGCGGCATGGCGGGGGACCAAACCACAGCGCTCGCGGCATTGCCAGTCGACTGCTACGTGAGAGCCATGGCCGTTCGTCATGGCGAGGCAGGCGGAAACGAACCCACCGGCAACAGCGCCGCCGGAGTGCGATGGGATCTTCACGAGCTCTACGAAGGTCCGGCCGATCCCGCGCTCGAGCGCGACCTCGCGGCTGCGCGCGAGCGTGCGACCGCCTTCGTGACGGCATGGCGCGGCCGCATTGGCGATCTCTCGGCGCCGGATCTGCGCCGAGCGCTCGAGGAGTACGAAGCACTGCACGACCTCGCGCAGCGCCCGGGATTCTATGCCTCGCTGCTCGCGGCATCCGACACACAGGACAGCGTCGCGCTGGCGCTCGAGCAACGCACGACCGAAGCACAGGCAGAGCTCCGAACCGTACTGGTGTTCTTCGAGCTCGAGCTGATCGCGCTCGACGACGCCCATGCCGATCGCCTCGTAGCCGACCCTGCCCTCGCGCCGTATGCGCATTTCTTGACCCAGGTGCGGCGCTTCCGGCCTCACGTCCTGAGCGAGCCCGAAGAACGGCTCCTCGCCCGGAAGGATCTCGGCGGCCGCACCGCGTTCGTCCAGCTCTACGATGAGCTCACCGGCTCGTTTCGCTTCCGCATCGGCGACCAGGAGCTGACCGAGGGCGAGGTGCTCGCGCGGCTCCATCATCCCGACCGTACCGTACGACAGGCCGCGCTGGCGGCGCTCCTCGAGCCTTTCGCCACCGCCCGCGTCCCGCTCACCGCCATCATGAACGCGCTGCTGCTCGACCATCGCACCGATTGCGATCTCCGCAACTACGGCGACGTGACGCTCCCGACGCACCTCGCCAACGAAGTGAGCCCCGAGGTCGTGGCAACGATGATGCATGCCGTGCAGCGCCATCGGCCGGTGATCCAGCGGTATCTGCGGACGAAGGCGCACCTGCTCGGCCTCCCGCGCCTCGGCATTGCCGACGTGTATGCGCCGCTCGACGCCGCGAATCCTCCCATCCCGTGGGAGCGGGGACGGGCGATCGTGCTCGAGTCGTTCGCGCGTTTCGATCGCGGTCTCGCCGACGTCGCGAGCGCCCTGCTCTCCGGCGGCCACGTCGACGCGGAGATCCGGCCGCGCAAGCGTTCGGGCGCGTTCTGTGCCGCGCTCGGCCCGTCGCACGCGCCTTACGTGCTGTCGACGTATACCGAGACGGGTCGCGACGTCGCGACGTTGGCGCACGAGCTCGGTCATGCAGTGCATTACTCGCTCGCGCGTCGTCAACGGCTCTTGCACTACGAGCCGCCCCTCGTGCTCGCGGAAACGGCCTCGGTCTTCGCGGAGATGTTGGTCACCGATCACCTACTCGCGACCACGACCGACTCGAGCATCCGCCGCCGGCTGCTCGTGGAGACGCTCGACGAGATGTACGGCACCGTCTTCCGACAGCACGCGCTCACGCGTTTCGAGATGGCGGCCCACGCGGCCCGGCGCGAGGGCCGACTCGATCACGACCGCATCTGCGAGCTCTGGATGACGGAGCAGCGGGACCTCTTCGCCGACAGCGTCGAGGTGGACCCGCTCTACCGCACCGGCTGGAGCTACATTCCGCATTTCATTCACAGCCGCTTCTATTGCTACTCGTACGCCTTCGGGGAGCTCCTGACGCTCGCCCTCTTCCAGCGCTACAAGCAGGAAGGCCCCTCCTTCGTGCCGGCCTACCTCGATCTACTCGCGGCCGGCGGCAGCGCATCCCCGGAGGCGCTCGCGAGTCGGCTCGGCTTCGACCTGCGCTCTGCCGAGTTCTGGGACGGTGGGTGCGCGGGAATCGCCGCGATGGTGGACGAGCTCGAACAGGACACGAGGGAAGCTCTGCGCAGGTAGGCTCCCCTGGCGCTTCACGGCACGAACAGGTGCGCGATCTCGTCCGCCTGTGCGGCAGCGTCACGTCGGCCGAGCGCGAACAATTGCCGTGTGTAGGCACCGTCGAAGAGCACGTAGGACAAGAGATCCGCTTCGCCCTCCGGCACGCCGCGAGCCGCCGACCGCATCACCAAGTCGGCGACCAACCGTGCCGGGCTCAACGAGCGAGAGCGCTCGGCATAGCAGCGGCCCGCCAGTCGTCCGAGATCCTCCGACGGTCGGATCACGCAATCGCGCACCACGCGGTAGTCCGTACCGCGGCTCGCGCGAATGATCTCGTTGATCTTCGGTAAGAACTCTTCCCCGAACGCCTGCTGCCCTCCCAGCAGCAGCGCGTTCATCAAGCGCATGCGCTGGAGATCGTAGTCGATGTGATCGAGCAGCATCGCGTTCAGGACCTTGCCGATGAGATACGCGGGATTGCCGTAGGCAGTCTCGCGCGGGCTCGGGATCGTGCCCGGCAGCTCGGGATCCGGCGGATGGCGAAGCGCAACGAGCAGCAGCCGGTCGGCGCCGAGGCGAAGCGCCGGCGAGAGCGGCGTATTCAGCCGGAGCCCGCCGTCGCAATAGAAATGACGGCCGATCCGCACCGCCGGGAAGAACAGCGGGATCGCCGCCGAGGCGAGGATGTGCGACGGACCGATACCCGACGCGCGCGCCACGACGTAGGGATCGTACTCCCAGGGCTTCAAGCTCACGCGCGCGCCGTCAACGAAGACGACCGCACGTCCGGACGCGATCTCCGTGCACGAGACGCAGAGGACTCCGCGGAGCGCGCGCAAATTGCCGCGCAGCCTCCGCCAGGGAATCCGCTGCATGACCATCTCCTCGAGGGCGCTCGTGTCGAAGAGACCAGGCAGACGACTCGGCATCGGCCCCGTCGCACTGCCACGCGCGGAACCGACGGTGAACGGGAAGCTCAGGAGGCGCGTCGGAATGCGGAGCAAGTCGCCCACACTCAGCCGGTAGACCCGTTCGAGCGACATCGAGTCCCACGTCGAGACCAGACGCGAAACGCGCGTCGCGACGTCCTCCTGGAGCGTCGCCATCCAGTACGCCGCGTGGATCGCGCCGACGGAGGCGCCGCTCACGATGTCGAACGAGGGCAGGAAGCCGAGCCGCTTCGGCAGCTCCTCGATGAGAAACGCGAGCACGCCGGCCTCGTATGCGCCGCGCGCGCCGCCGCCGGCCAAGATCAAGGCGACGCGGGGGCCGTGGGCCGTCTCCGTGACGGGGGGTTCCGCGGGCGTCATGCGCGGCGCAAAAAAAATGGCCCCGGCGAAGCGCCGGGGCCTGACGCTCGGAAGAGCGGGTGAAGGGCTTCGAACCCTCGACCCCGACCTTGGCAAGGTCGTGCTCTAGCCAACTGAGCTACACCCGCAGAAGGGCGGCACCATATGGAGGTCATGACGACCTGTCAACATTATCACCGGACATCCGACCATGCCGCGTGCGCACCGCACGGTAGACGCGGCGGTGATAGTCGACCGCCGACCAGAGCCCGAGTGCCAACGCAATCCAGAGGAAATAGACACCACCGAGATGAAAATCCACGAAGACGTAACGGTAGTGCAGCAAGAGCCCGGTGAGCGCGAAGATCTGAAAGATCGTCTTGTACTTTCCGAGCTCCTCGGCACCGAGCATGATGCCCTCGCTCGACGCGATGCTACGCAGTCCCGTCACCGCAAGCTCGCGTCCGACGATGATCACAACGAGCCATGCCGGTACGCGCGGCACGCACGGGACGTCGATTTCGGGCACGCACGGCATGGCAACCAGCATGATCAAGACCGACACGACGAGCAGTTTGTCGGCGAGTGGATCGAGAAACTTTCCGAGCGTGGTGACGATGCCGTGTTTCCGGGCGAGGTAGCCATCGTAGTAATCGCTGAGCGAGCCGACTACGAAGAGCATCGCGGCAACCGCTCCCGCGATCGGTCCCGGATCACGCAAGATGTAGACGAGCACCGGAACGAGCGCGATCCGGAAGAGCGACAGCAGGTTCGGCGTCGTCCACAGGCGGCCCGCCGGATCCTGCAACGGTGACGGGGACGCTACCGCCATCGGTGCCCCGACGGCCACGGCCGTCTCACCGCGCGCTGGCGATCGCTTGCTGGAGGTAGTCCTGCCGGAACTGCAAGACCCGATGCACGTAATTCCGCGTTTCCTCGAACGGCGGGATGCCGTTGTACTGATCGACCCATGCTTCGCCCGCGTTGTAGGCGGCGAGCGCGAGGACGACGTTGTTGCGGTAGCGGTCGAGCAGCATACGGAGATGCTGCACGCCGCCGGCGATGTTCTCGAACGGCTCGTGGATGTTGTGGACACCATGCATCTGCGCCGTACTCGGCATCAGCTGCATGAGACCACGCGCGCCCTTCGGCGACACCGCGTTCGGCTGGAAGTCCGATTCCGCCTTGATGACGGCTTTCACCAGCGCTTGCTCGACGCCGTAACGACGCGACACGTTGGCAATGATCGGATCGAACGCCCGCGACTCGGCGCGCAACCGGCTCGACTCGACACGGTAGACGGGGGCGGCGCTGCTCGCGATCGCGCTGACGTTCGGCATCTCGCGAATGACGACACGGTAGAACCGCTTGTCGGTGGGGACGTTGGTGTAGTGGATGACGCCGAAACGATCGACCCGCTTGTAGATGTCGGCCGAAACTTCCGAGGTGGCGATGAACCCGAGCCCGAGAGCCCAGCCGATCATCATCCCCACCACCCGGCGCCTTCCCCAACCCGCCGCCATTGCGTTGCACCATAGTAAACCCCAGCGCGACCCGTCAATGCATATTCGTCGTCGTGGGAGTCAGATTCCTGACCCGGAGACGATCGTATCGTGGTGCCAGTGCACGTCGTCCCGCTCGGGGTAGTCGATCGTGTAATGCAGACCGCGACTTTCGCGACGGGCCATGGCACAGCGAACGATGAGCTCGGCGACGGTCGCGATATTGCGGAGCTCGAGGAGATCGCCGGTCACCAGGAAGTCCCAGTAGTATTCACGGATCTCGTCCTGGAGCATGGCAATGCGCTTGCGGGCGCGTTCCAGCCGGCGCGTGGAGCGGACGATGCCGACGAAATTCCACATCGTACGGCGCACCTCGTCCCAGTTCTGCGTGACGACGACGGACTCGTCGCTGTTCACGGCCGTGCCGGGATTCCATTCGGGAAGCAGCGGCGGCATCGTCGGATCGTCCGCGAGACGGGATCGTGCGTGGCGCGCCGCGCGGTGCCCGAAGACCAGGCCCTCCAGCAGCGAGTTCGACGCAAGCCGGTTGGCGCCGTGCAGACCCGTCATCGCGACCTCGCCGCAGGCATAGAGACGCGGGATCGAGGTACGTCCGTCCTGATCGGTGGCGACACCCCCGCAGAGATAGTGCGCTGCCGGTACGACCGGCATCCATTGTCGTGTGGGATCGATGCCGAGCTCACGGCAACGACCGACGATGTTCGGAAACCGCTCCTCGATCCAGCCGGCCGGCTCATGGGTGATGTCGAGATAGACGTGCTCGAAGCCGTGCACCTTCATCTCGTGGTCGATGGCCCGAGCGACGACGTCGCGCGGCGCAAGCTCCGCGTCGCGATGATAGCGCTCCATGAACAACGACCCGTCGGGCAGGCGGAGCCGCGCGCCCTCGCCGCGCATCGCCTCGGTGATCAGGAACGATTTCGCTTCCGGATGGTAGAGACACGTCGGGTGGAACTGGAAGAACTCGAGATTGCCGACGGTCGCGCCGGCGCGATAGGCGATTGCCACACCGTCCCCGCTCGCGACGTCGGGATTGGTCGTGTAGAGGTACACCTTGCCGGCGCCGCCCGTGCAGAGCACCGTCGCGCGCGCTCGCATCGCGCGGACGCGTCCCGTGGCTCGCTCGTAGACGTACGCGCCCCAGCAGGTCGGCGGATCGGGAGCGCGACCGCGTTTGCGGTCGATGAGCAGGTCCACGGCAAGCGCGTTTTCGAAGACGGTCACGTTCGGATGCCCGCGAAGCGCCTCCGTGAGCGCACGCACGATCTCGCGACCCGTGAGGTCTCCCGCGTGCAGCACTCGACGCCGTGAATGGCCGCCTTCCCGTCCGAGGTCGTACTCGATGGCATCGCCGGCGACGTGCGCGTCGAAGCGGGTGCCGAGCGCGATGAGATCGCGGATCCGGTCGGGCCCCTCCCGCACGACCATCTCCACGACGTCCTGGTGACAGAGACCCGCCCCCGCGATCAGCGTGTCTTCGACATGTGCCGCGAACGAATCCTCGGGACTCCAAACGGTCGCGATTCCACCCTGGGCGTACGAGGAGTTGCTCTCGTTGCTGCGGTCTTTGGTGACGAGCGCCACCCGTCCGTGGTCCGCGACTCCGAGGGCGAACGTCAGCCCGGCAATGCCGCTCCCGATGACGAGGAAATCCCAAGCATCGTCGGACGGCGACATGGCCGGCGACTCAGTGCTCGTCCTGAGCGTCGAAGAGGACGAGCTGGCGGGGGGTGCCGGTATCCTCGAACGCGACGGGATACCGACCCGTGAAGCAGGCGTCGCAGAACCCGGGTTGGGTACCGCCGAGGAAGGCGTACATGCCCTCCTCGCTGAGATACGCCAGCGAGTCGGCCGTGATGTAACGGCGGATCTCGTCGATGTCGTGAGAGGAGGCGATCAGCTCCGCGCGTGTCGGCGTATCGATGCCGTAGTAGCAGGGATTGGTCGTCGGGGGCGAGCTGATGCGCATGTGCACCTCGCGCGCGCCGGCGTCGCGGATCATCTTGACGATCTTCCGGCTCGTCGTCCCTCGCACGATCGAGTCGTCGACGACGACGACGCGCTTCCCCTCGAGGACGTTGCGTTGCGCGTTGAGCTTGACCTTGACCCCGAAGTGACGGATCGCATCGCGCGGCTCGATGAACGTGCGGCCGACGTAGTGATTGCGGATCAATCCCATCTCGAACGGAACACCCGCCGCCTCTGCGTAACCGATCGCCGCCGGTACGCCGGAGTCCGGCACGGGAATCACGATGTCCGCCGCGACACCCGCCTCGCGTGCGAGCGTTCGACCGAGCTCCTTGCGAGCTTGGTAGACGCTGCGGCCGAAGACCGTCGAATCGGGTCGGGCGAAATAGATGTACTC
Organism: uncultured delta proteobacterium; assembly: GCA_963774015.1. GTDB lineage: Bacteria > Desulfobacterota > Binatia > UTPRO1 > UTPRO1 > UTPRO1. The sequence goes on along the minus strand of CAVZDH010000005.1, from coordinate 213,584 downwards.
GAAGATGCACGCGGCGCCCGGCACCTTGGCGAACGGCCGGTACGACGCGAGACCGTCCTCGCTCATGACCACCATCTCCCCCGGCTCGATCTCGCGCTCGTACTCCGCGTCGACGAGGTCGAGCGCACAGGTCTCCGACGCGACGACCCACGCGCCCTTCACCCGCCCGAGCACGAGCGGACGAAACCCGTTCGGGTCGCGCACCGCGATCAGCTTGTCGGGTGCGAGAAAGACGAGCGAGTACGCACCGCGCACCTGATGCAGCGCCTCGACCACGCGATCCTCCAACGTGTCGGCGCCGGCCGCAGCAATCAGGTGGATGATCACTTCGGTGTCGACCGTCGACTGAAAGATCGAGCCCCGCGCTTCGAGCTCGGCGCGAAGACGCTCGGCATTGACGAGATTCCCGTTGTGGGCGAGCGCGAGTCCGCCGCGCCCGTACTCGACAACGAGCGGTTGGGCGTTCTTCAAATGCTGCGACCCACCGGTGGTCGAGTACCGGTTGTGCCCGATCGCCGCCTGCCCGCGGAGCCGACGAATGATCGTCTCGGGGAAGACGTCCGTCACGAGCCCGAGGCCGCGATGCGACACCAACACCTGGCCGTCGGACGAGACGATGCCGGCGGCCTCCTGGCCACGGTGCTGAAGGGCGCAGAGACCGAGATACGCGAGATTGGCCGCCTCGGGGTGCCCGAATACCCCGACCACGCCGCACTTCTCGCGAAAGCCCCCGTCAGTGGGCATCGTCGTCGAGTATCACGCCCCGGTCGACCCAGCGAGCGCCTTGGTGAGACCGTGCCGCCACGTGTCGCGGAGGGTCGCGACGTCGATACCGACGAGGTCACCGATCTCGAGCCGCGGCCCCCGGACCTCCCCGATCACGGAAATCGGCACGTCTTCGCGACGCGCGATTTCGCGGAGACGGGTCAGATGCCGGCGGCGCACGGAGACGATCATCCGAGCGTGGCTCTCGCCGAACAAGAGCGCATCCGGTCGGAAGCCGCCTTCGACCTCGATCCGCGCACCGAGCGGTGCGCTCGTCTCGCTGGTTATGCAGCACTCGGCGAGCGCGACCGCGAGGCCCCCTTCAGCGACGTCGTGCGCGGAACGAAGCAAGCCCTCGCGCGCCGCGGCCACGACGGCGCGAATCAGGCGGCGCTCGACCTCGAGGTCGATCCACGGCACGCCACCGCGAACCTGGTGATGGATGACGGCGAGGTATTCGCTGCTGCCGAGCTCTTCCCGGTTGCGGCCGAGGAGAACGACCGCGTCCCCCTCGCTTTTGAACCACTGCGTGACGTGTTGGGTTGCGTCGTCGAGCAGGCCCACCATCCCGATCACCGGCGTCGGCGGAATACTCCGACCTTCGGTCTCGTTATAGAAGCTCACGTTGCCGCTGATCACCGGCGTACCGAAGGCGAGACAGGCATCACGGAGGCCGGCGACCGCCTGTTGGAACTGCCACATGACCTCGGGCTTTTCGGGGCTGCCGAAGTTGAGGCAATTGGTGACTCCGATCGGCTCGGCACCGCTGGCGGCGATGTTCCGCGCCGCTTCGGCGACCGCACTGACGGTACCGACGTACGGATCGACCAGGCACAGGCGACTGTTGCAATCGACGGTCATCGCGACGGCCTTCTCGGTGCCGGCGAGACGCACGACGGCCGCGTCGGATCCCGGCCGCACGATCGTACCGCCGCCGACGTAGCTGTCGTACTGACGGTAGACCCACTCGCGCGAGCAGAGATTCGGCGACTCCATCAACCGCAACAGGGTTTCGTTGTAATCGGCCAGCTCCGGGAGGTCTTTGATTTGGAGCTTTGCGCCCTCGTCCATACCCTGCGGCTCGACCGCGGGGCGCTCGTAGACCGGGGCATCGTCGGTCAGCGGCTCGATCGGCAGGTCGACCACGACCCGCCCTTCGAACGTGCAGCGTAGCCGCTTGGTGTCGGTGACGCGCCCGATTACCGCGGCCTCCAGATCCCATTTCGAGAAGATCGCCTTGACGGCGTCCTCGGATCCCTGCTGCACCACCAACAACATCCGCTCTTGCGACTCCGACAGGAGGATCTCATACGGCGTGACGCCGGGCTCGCGGAGCGGCACGAGCGAGAGGTCGAGATCGATGCCGGTCCCGCCGCGCGACGCCATCTCGGTGGAGGACGACGTGAGCCCCGCTGCCCCCATGTCCTGGATCGCGACGAGGTGATGGCTCTGGGCGGGCGACATCAACTCGAGACAGGCCTCGAGGAGGAGCTTCTCCGTGAACGGATCACCGACCTGCACCGTCGGACGCTTGCTCTCCGATTCGGCGTCGAACTCGGCGGAGGCGAGAAGACTGGCGCCGTGGATCCCGTCGCGGCCGGTGCGCGATCCGACGTACATCACCGGGTTGCCGACGCCCGTTGCGCGCGCGCGAAAAATGCGGTCGGCACGCACCACGCCGAGCGTGAACGCGTTGACCAGGATGTTGTGATCGTATCCGGGGTCGAAAGAAACCTCGCCACCCACCGTCGGCACCCCGATGCAATTGCCGTAGTGTCCGATCCCCGCCACGACGCCGCGAAGCAGGAAGGCGGTGCGCGGATGGTCGATCGAGCCGAAACGGAGCGAATTCAGATTGGCGATCGGCCGCGCGCCCATCGTGAAGATGTCCCGCAAGATACCGCCGACGCCCGTCGCCGCCCCCTGGAACGGCTCGACGAACGACGGGTGATTGTGGCTCTCGATCTTGAAGACGACCGCAAGACCGTCGCCGACGTCGATCGCGCCCGCGTTCTCGCCCGGACCCTGCAGCACGCGCGGGCCAGTCGTCGGCAAACCTCGGAGGTACGCGCGCGAGCTCTTGTAGCTGCAGTGCTCGGACCACATCACCGAGAATACGCCGAGCTCCTCCAACGTCGGGGCGCGGCCGAGCGTCGATTCGATGCGTTCGTATTCTTGGGCGGTCAGCCCGTGTTGCAGTGCCGTCTCGACGGTGATTCGCATGCTACGGTCCCGAGAGCACTTTCGAGCTGGTCGGCGGCGTCGTCGCCTCGACGGCCCCACTCGCGCTGGCGATGATCGAGAGGAAGATCTTCCGACCGTCCTCGCCGCCGACGAGCCACTCGCACGCGTGCTCCGGATGGGGCATCATGCCGAAGACGTTGCCGCGTGCATTCCGAATGCCGGCGATCGCGCCGAGCGATCCGTTCGGGTTGGTCTCGGGAGTCACGCGCCCCTCCGCGTCGGTATATCGGAGGACGATCTGACGGCCCGCTTCGAGCGACCGCAGCGTCGCCTCGTCGGCGACGTAGCAGCCCTCGCCGTGCTTCACGGGCAGATCGAGGACGTCGCCGCGTCGGCAGCGGTTGGTGAAGGCGGTGTCGGCGTCCTCGACGCGAACGTGGACCCGGCCACAGAGAAAGTCGAGCTCGCGATTGCGAATCAGCGCGCCCGGAAGGAGGCCGGCCTCGCACAGGATCTGGAACCCGTTGCAGATTCCGAGCACCACGCCCCCCGCCTCGGCGAAACGCTCGACTGCGCGCATGATCGGCGAAAAGCGCGCCACCGCGCCGCAGCGCAAATAGTCGCCGTACGAGAACCCGCCCGGAAGCACGACGCAATCGAGACCGTCGACGCTCGTGTCCTTGTGCCACAGCCGCACGACGGTCTCGCCGAGCAGGTGTCCGAGGACGAACGCAGTCTGCTCGTCGTCGTTCGACCCGGGGAACGTGATCACACCCCAGCGCATCGTTCAGCTCGTCGGCGCCGCGTCGATCTCGAACCGGTAATCTTCGATCACGCGATTGGCGAGGAGACGCTCACACATCTCACGCAAGCGCGCTTCCGCGCTGTCACGGCTCACTTCGACCAGGTGCACTTCGAGATACTTCCCGATTCGGACCTCGCCCACCTCGGGATAGCCGAGCGCATGCAGAGAATGCTGCACGGCCTTTCCTTGTGGGTCGAGCACGCCAGTTTTGGGCGTCACGTACACGCGTGCTAGCCAACCCATGCCGTCCTCACTGTGAGAAGTCGCCCGCGTCCCGCCACGCACCGACGCGTCGGGCGTTTTCTCGGAAGATCATGTAGCCCCCCCACGAACCGTGCGTACCGTGGGTCGCTGGCGCGAACGTCGTCGCCGTGGAGGCTCACTGCTACCCAAGCCACGGCGAAAGAGCAAGTCGAGGTGCGCGAGATGGCGTCCGGGATCGAGGAGCCGTCGCAAATCACGCCGGGACAGCCGCTTGCTGATCTCGGGCTCCGCGGCGAGAGCATCGACGAAGCTCGCGTGGCCCGCGAGCGACGCGTGTGCCGCGCGCTGCACCCATCGATACGCGTCCTGTCGTACGGCCCCCTTCTGCACCAGCGCCAGGAGCACGTTCTCCGAGAGCACGACGCCGCCGGTCAGATCGAGATTGGCGCGCATCCGTTCCGGGCGCACGACGAGATTTTCCAGCACCCCCGTCATGCGCGCGAGCATGAAGTCCAACGCGATCGTCGCATCGGGAGCGATGACGCGCTCGACCGACGAATGACTGATGTCCCGCTCGTGCCAAAGCGCGACATCCTCCAGCGCGGCGCCCGCGTAACCCCGCAAGAGCCGAGCGAGCCCGGTCACGTTCTCGGACAGAATCGGATTCCGCTTGTGCGGCATGGCCGACGAGCCCTTCTGGCCGGCGGAGAACGGCTCCTCGGCTTCCCCGACTTCCGTGCGCTGGAGATGGCGGATCTCGACCGCGATGCGCTCGAGCGAGGCGCCCACGACCGCAAGCGTCGCAAAGAACGCGGCGTGGCGGTCGCGCGCGACGACCTGTGTCGCCACCGGTTCCGTCGCGAGCCCGAGCCGTTCCAGCACGTACGACTCGACGGCGGGATCCACGTTGCCGAACACACCGACCGCTCCCGACAGCGTTCCCACGGCGACCTCGCGAATCGCCTCGACCAGGCGCACGCGATTGCGCACCGCCTCCGCGTGCCAGCTCGCGACCTTCACCCCGAACGTGACCGGCTCGGCGTGCATCCCGTGCGTGCGGCCGATCATCAAGGTCTTCTTGTGCGCCAGCGCCAGGCGTCGGAGCGTCTCGATCAGGCGATCCTGCCCTTGCAGTAAGAGCTCGCCTGCCGCCTTCAACTGCAACGCAAACCCGGTATCGAGCACGTCCGAGGACGTCAGCCCGAGGTGCAGGAAGCGCCCGTCGGGACCGACCGTCTCCGCAACTTGCGTAACGAACGCGATGATGTCGTGCTTGACCTCCGCTTCGAGCTCCGCGATCCGTGCAGGGTCGATCCGCGCTCGCCGCCGAATCGTCGCCACGGCTTTCATCGGCACGTCGCCACGCTTCGCCATCGCCTCGCAGGCGAGGATCTCGACCTCGAGCCACCGAGCGTAGCGGGCGGCATCGGTCCAGACGTCGCCCATAGCCGGCCGCGTGTATCGACTGATCATGCGAGCAACCCTCCGAACACGTCGCTGTCGATGGCGCGGTCGCGCACGTCGCCGAGCAGCACGAGCGCGCATCCATCGGGTGTGAAGAGACGTCCCGCGAGTGCGACGATCTGATCGTTCGTCACGGCCTCCAGCCTCGCGGCGAGCTCGGCCGTGGTCACCTGCCGTCCGAAGTACATTTCGTTCAGGGCCAGGCGCTCCATGCGCTGGTCGGACGTCTCGAGACCGAGGAGGATCGTGCCTTTGAGCTTCCCCTTCGCACGTGCCAACTCGTCGGCCGGCACCCCGTCACGCCGAATGCGGTTCAGCTCGCCGATGACGATCTCCACGACCTCCCCGACCCATCGTGGCCGCGTTCCCGCGGCGATGCCGAGATAGCCGGTGTCGCGATACGAGCAGAGAAACGAGTCGATCGAATAGGCCCGCCCGCGCCGCTCGCGCACTTCTTGAAACAACCGCGAGCTCGGGCTGTCACCGAGCGCCGAGTTGAGCAGCACGGCGGCATCGCGATCGACGTCGCCGACGGCGACACCGCGCGTTCCGAGGCACAGCTGTACTTGCTCGAGACGGCGACGATGAACCGTGAGGCCGCCGCTGAAGAGAGGGGTCACCACGTCGTCGAGCGGTGCCGTGCCCGTGAGGTCGCCGAAGCGCCCGACGATCTCCTCGACCAGCGCCTCGTGCCGGACGTCGCCCGCCGCGGCGACGACCAGCCGGTCGGGTCGATACCGGCGGGCGATCCACGAACGACACGCGTCGCGGTCGAACGTGCCGACGGTGTCACGCGTCCCGCACACCGGGCGTCCGAGCGCGTGCTCCGGCCAGTACGCCCGATGAAACAGGTCGTTGATGAGATCGTCGGGCGTGTCCTCGATCTGCGCGATCTCCTCGAGCACCACGTCCTTTTCGCGCGCGATCTCCTCCGGCGCGAATCGCGAGGCGAGAAAGATGTCGCTCAGCAGATCGATCGCCAGCGGGACGTGCTCGCCGAGCACCTTCACGTAGTAGCAGGTGTGCTCGCGATCCGTGTCGGCGTTCAGAACCCCGCCGATCGCGTCGATCGTCTCGGCGATCTTCGCGGCGCTGCGGCGCTCCGTGCCCTTGAAGAAGAGGTGCTCGAGAAAGTGCGAGAGCCCGTTCTGCGCAGCATCCTCGAAGCGCGATCCGCTCTCGACCCAGAGCCCGATCGCGGCCGAGACCATCCCCGGAATGGACTCCGACAGAACGCGAATCCCGTTCGGAAGCGTGGTTTTCTCGATCCGCGCACCGGCCGCCGCATCGGACGGCACGGCAGCGTACTGTCCTGCCATGGCCTTACTGCGCGGTACTCGATGCGGCCAAGGCCTCCTTGCGCGAAAGACGGATCTTTCCGGTCTTGTCGACTTCGAGGACCTTGACCATGACCTCGTCGCCTTCTTTCAGGACGTCGCGGACTTCCTTCACACGCTCGGGCGCGAGCTGCGAAATATGGACGAGGCCGTCGGTGCCGGGAAGAATCTCCACGAAGGCGCCGAAATCCATGATCTTCTTGACGATGCCCTTGTAGATCTTGCCGACTTCGGCCTCGGCGGTGAGGCGATTCACCCAGTCGATCGCCTTTTGCATCGCCACGCCATCGCTCGATGCGATGTAGATCGTGCCGTCGTCCTCGACGTCGATCTTCACCCCGGTCTCTTCGATGATGCCGCGGATGACCTTACCGCCGGGTCCGATGACGTCGCGGATGCGATCGACCTTGATCTTGAGGGTGGAGATGCGTGGCGCGTAGGCCGACATATCGCTCCGAGCTTCGCCGAGCGCCTGCTTCATGCAACCGAGGATGTGCAACCGACCTTCGCGTGCCTGGTAGAGGGCGTCGCGCATGATCTCGCGTGTGACACCGCCGATCTTGATGTCCATCTGCACGGCGGTGATGCCGTCGGCCGTGCCGGCGACCTTGAAATCCATGTCGCCGAGATGGTCTTCGTCGCCGAGAATGTCGGACAGGACGCGAATCTCGCTGCCTTCACGGATGAGACCCATCGCGATGCCCGCGACCGGCGCCTTGATCGGCACGCCTGCGTCCATGAGCGCGAGCGAGCTGCCGCACACGGTCGCCATCGAGGAGGATCCGTTCGACTCGAGGATCTCGGACACGATGCGCACCGTGTAGGGGAACGTCGACTCGTCCGGCATCACCGCGACGACGGCGCGTTCGGCGAGGGCGCCGTGCCCGATCTCGCGTCGGCCTGGACCACGCAGGAACTTCACCTCGCCGACGCTGTAAGGCGGGAAATTGTAGTGGAGCATGAACTTCTTGTAGACCTCGCCGCCGAGCGCATCGATTTTCTGCTCGTCGGACGACGTCCCCAGCGTCGCCACGACGAGCGCCTGGGTCTCGCCGCGCGTGAACAACGCCGATCCGTGGGTGCGAGGCAGCACGCCGACCTCCGAGGTGATCGCTCGCACGTCGGTGAGACCGCGACCGTCGATGCGGCGTCGCTGCTCCACGATGAGGCCGCGCACGGCGTCATAGTGCGCGTCCTCGAAGAACGTCTTGATCTCCCGCTCTTTCTCGGGGAACTCGGGTGCGAGCGTCGCGAGGAGGTCGGTACGTACCCCGCGCACCGCGTCGCTACGCTCGTGCTTGCCGCTCGTCTCCATGGCGGTGCGGATCCTCGGAAGGGCGAAGTCGCGTACGCGCTTTTGCAAGGTGGTGTCGACGACCGGCGGGACGACCGTGCGCTTGGGCTTTCCCAGCGCCTTGCGGAGCTCGTCTTGCAGATCGAGGATCTTCTGCATCTCGCGATGCGCGGTGAAGAGCGCGTCGAGCACGACGTCTTCCGACAGCATCTTCGCGCCGCCTTCGACCATCACGATCGCCTCACGCGACCCGGCGACGATCAGCTGCAACTCGCTCTCGCCGTATTGCGAGGTGGTGGGATTCACCACGAGCTGCCCCCCGATGCGTCCCATGCGCACGCCGGCGATCGGGCCGTGGAACGGGATGTCCGACACCTCGAGAGCCGCGGAGGCCCCGATCAACGCCGGCATGTCGGCGTCGTTCTCCTTGTCGAACGACAAGACGGTCGCGACGATCTGCGTCTCGCAGCGAAACCCCTCGGGGAAGAGCGGACGGATGGGACGATCGATCAACCGCGAGTTGAGAATTTCCTTCTCGCTCTGGCGCCCCTCGCGCTTGAAAAATCCTCCCGGGATCTTTCCCGCCGCGAAGGTCTTCTCTTGGTAGTCGCAGGTGAGCGGAAAGAAATCGACGTTCTCGCGCGCTTCCTTGGCGGCCGTCGCGGTGACCAGCACCACCGTATCTCCGTACTGCACCAGCGCGGAGCCACCGGCCTGCTTCGCCATGCGCCCGACCTCGATCGAGAGAGGTCGCCCGTGAAAATCAATCGCGACTTTTTTCATCTATCCCACTCCCGTCCCGCGAGGGACATTTCCCTGAAAGCTGTGTGTGCTGAGAAGCGAGAAACGGGTTGGGAAGGGAAGATGCTTACTTGCGGATGTTGAGACGATCGATGACGGTCTTGTAGCGCTGGAAATCGATGCGCTTCAGGTAATCCAGCAACCGCCGCCTCTGCCCCACCAACTTCAGGAGGCCGCGTCGTGAGTGATGATCCTTCGCGTGAGCCTTGAAGTGTTCGGTCAAATACCCGATGCGGTCACTCAGCAATGCGATCTGCACCTCGGGCGAACCGGTGTCGGTCTCGTGCCGTCGGTACGTCGCCAGAATCCCCTGGGTGCGCACAGCTGCGCCGCTCGTTCCTTCTCCCATGTCGTTTCTCGTCAGGGGCGAAGCAGTACCATGCGACTTTCTGGTTGTAAAGCGAGCGCCGCCGCCACTGCTGGTGAAATCAGCCAAAATCGGGCCACGAGCACGATCTCAGCCCACGGTCTCCGGATCGCCGACGGTCGCCATTACGCGTGCGAGCTCCCATCCCGCACCGTCCGCCGTCGCCGTCGCGATGGCGACCAATTCCCCGTCCGAGCTCGCCACGCGGACGATTTCTCCCGCCACCCGTGGCCGGCCGAGCGCCCCGAGCACGCGTTGCTGCCCCCGCCGGATCGAGACGATCGTCGACCGATCCACCTCGACCGCGCGCAGCGCACCGAGCGCGGTCGACGGGCTCAACAACGGGAGGCGCTCATCGGCGGCCACCCGTGCCAAATCGTCGAGGGTCACCGCATCACGGACCTCGAACGGACCGCAGGCCGTCCGACGAAGCGCCGCGAGGTGGGCACCGGTTCCCAGCGCGCCTCCGAGGTCGTGCGCCAGCACCCGCACGTACGTTCCACGCGAACAGGTCACCGCGAACGCGAGCCGGTCGGGCGCGATCTTCGCGACGTCGAAGCGCGCGACGCGCACCGGTCGAGGTTCGCGGTCGATCGTCTGTCCGGCGCGCGCCAGGCGATAGAGCGGCACTCCACCCCGCTTGAGCGCCGAGTACATCGGCGGTGTCTGCAGGATGTCGCCCCGCAACCCTCGGAGCGCCGCGGACAACCGCGAGCACGACACCACCGGCACCGGCCGTTGCTCGATCACGGCGCCGGTGCGGTCCAACGTGTCGGTCGTCGCGCCGAGGGCGATCTCGCCGACGTAGCGCTTCTGGTCGTCGGCCAAGAAGGCGGCGATCTTGGTCCCCTCGCCGAGGCAAATGGGAAGCAGGCCCGTCGCGAACGGATCGAGGGTACCGAGGTGACCGACCTTTCGTTGTCGAAGCGTCCGCTTCACGATGCCGACGACCGCGGCCGACGTCAGGCCTTCGGGCTTGTCGACGAGTAGGAGCCCATGCAGCTGCGGCACCTGCTCACGCATCGTCGTCGTCCGAACGACCCGTCCGAGCCTCGCGCAACAGCTGCTCGAGGCGCTCCGCCGTGCCGATCGAGGGATCGATCTCGAACCGAAGCTCGGGTGTGAACCGGAGGCCCAAGCGCCGACCAACCTGGGCCTGGAGAAAGCTTCGCGCGCTCGCGAGACCGGCGAGGGTGCTCTGCTCCACCGTCACGTCACCGTGCACCGACACGTAGACCGTCGCATGCTTCAGGTCGGGCGACATCTTCGCGCCCGTGACGGTCACCATGCCGATCCGGGGATCCTTCACTCCCCGGAGCAGCACCTCCGAGAGAGCGGCCTGCAGAAGCGCCGCGACGCGATCCGGTCGGTGTCCAGCCATGGCGTTCAGTAGTGGAGAAACTCGAGCTGCTCTTCGCCGAGCTCGACGATCTGCATGTCCTCGATGCAACGTACGACCTCGCGCAACGCGCCGTCGACGAACGGCTGATCGGTGCCGACCTGACTGATGCCGAGCACCGCCCGCTGCCAGAGGTCGTGATCGTCGGTTTCGGCGATCGAGACGTTGAACTTGTTACGCACGCGCGCCTTGATCGTGCGGAGCACGCTCCGCTTGCCCTTCAGCGAATGATTCTCGTGCAGGTAGAGCGTGAGACGAAGTACGCCGACGGTCACGACTGCATCCGATCGTGTACGCGCCCAGGCGCGTACGGAAAAAACGTCCGCGCTAGACCCGCCGCTCGACGGAGGCCTGCCCACCGGCGATCGAGCGCGACGACGGCGCGAGCTGCCGCGCGACGGCCTCGACGTCGTAGACCTCGACCACGTCGCCTTCCTTCACGTCCTGGAAGTTCTCGAGGCTGAGGCCGCATTCGTATCCGGACGCAACCTCGCGTGCGTCCTCTTTGAACCGTCGCAAGGTGTCGATCTTGCCATCGTGCACGACGACGTGATCACGAACGACACGCGCCTTGGCCCCGCGAAGGATCTTGCCCTCGATCACGAAACATCCGGCGATGCGGCCGGCGCTCGGAATGTTGAAAATCTGCCGAACCTCGGCGCGGCCGAGCGTACGCTCGCGCAGCGTCGGCTCGAGCAGGCCTTCGAGCGCGTCTCGGATGTCGCTGACGACCTCGTAGATGATGTTGTAGAGGCGGATGTCGACACCTTCGCGACTCGCCAGATCGGCGGCTTTCGACTCCGGACGCACGTTGAACCCGATGACGATCGCGTTCGAGGCCGTGGCGAGCAGTACGTCGGACTCGGTGATGCCGCCGACGGACGCGTGGATGACCGTGAGCTTGACCTCGTCGGTCCCGAGGCGCGTGAGCGCGTCGCGGATCGCTTCGACGGACCCCTGCACGTCCGCCTTCAAGACGAGCTTCAGCTCTTTCACTCCGCCCGCCTGGATCTGCGAGTAGAGGTCCTCGAGGGATACCTTGCTCGTGGTCGCGAGCTCGCTCTCCCGCTGCTTCGTCCGCCGATGCTCGGCGACCTGACGCGCCTTCGCCTCGTCGGCGACCGCGACGAACGTATCGCCTGCCGCGGGCACCCCGGTGAGGCCGAGGATCTCGACCGGCGTCGACGGGCCGGCCTGGTCGAGCTTCCGACCCTGGTCGTCGATCATGGCGCGTATGCGACCGTATTCGAGACCGCAGACGAAGGCGTCGCCGACCTTGAGCGTCCCCTCCTGCACGAGCACGGTCGCTACGGGGCCGCGACCGCGATCGAGCTTCGCCTCGACGATGGTCCCGCGCGCGCGACGGTCCGTGCGCGCGGTCAGCTCGAGGACGTCCGCTTGCAAGCAGAAGCATCTCGAGGAGTTGCGGAATGCCTTGTCGCGTCTTCGCGGACACGGGCACGACGATCGTGTCGCCGCCCCACTCTTCCGGCGCCAGGCCGAAATTGCCGAGCTCGCGCGTCACCCGCTCGAGATCGGCCTCGGGCTTGTCGATCTTGTTGACCGCGACGATGATCGGCACCTCGGCCGCGCGCGCGTGATCGATGGCCTCCTGCGTCTGCGGCATGATGCCGTCGTCCGCCGCGACCACCAGCACGACCAAGTCGGTGACCTTCGCCCCGCGCGCCCGCATCGCGGTGAATGCCTCGTGACCGGGCGTATCGAGGAAGGCCACCCGTCGCCCGTGCACGTCGACCGAGTAGGCACCGATGTGCTGCGTGATGCCGCCCGCTTCGCCCGCCGTGACGTTGGCCTCGCGGATCGCGTCGAGCAACGAGGTCTTGCCGTGATCGACGTGGCCCATGATGGTCACGACCGGCGGCCGCGCCGTCCGCTCTTCTTCTCCGCCTTCGTCCTCCAGACCCACCTCGAGCAGCGACTCGACGTTCAGCGCGACGTTCTCGACCGTGTAGTCGAACTCGGCGGCAACGAGCGTCGCGGTATCGACGTCCAGCATCTGATTGACGGTGGTCATCATGCCCATGTCCATGAGCTTCTTGATGACCTCTCCGAACTTGACGCCGATTGCGCGCGCCAAGTCCCCGACGGTGATCGCCTCGGAGATCTTCACGACGCGCTTGCTCGCCTTGGGTGTCGTGATCTCGGTGTGATGCTGCTCTTTGCCCGGGAGCGCGCGCTTCTTGCGGCGCAGCTTGCCCGGACGGCGATCGCGCTCGAGCGTCTCGAGCATGTCGGTCTTCTTGATGACCTTGCGCTTCTTGCCGCTCTTCTTCGCGAATTCGTTCTCTTTGGGCTTCGGAGCTTCGGCGGGCGACGGCGCCTGACCGGGAGCCGGACGAGCCCCCGCCGGAGTATCGGTGCGCCGGGCCGCCGGACGCGGAGGCGGTGCCGCCGCCTTCTTGAGGTCGATGCGACCGAGCACACGCACCTGCTGCGGCTCGTCGTCACGACGTGGCGGCGTCACCGCTGGAGCCTCGGACTCGACGTCTTCCGCTTCGGCGTCCGGCTCGGGCGCAGTCGACGTTTCCACCGTCTCGGCAGCGGCGGCGGCCGCGCCGCTGCCGCTTCCGCCGCCTCGGCGGCAGCGCTCGCATTCAGGAATTCACGCTCGATCTCGCCCATGACCGGGAGCTCCGGTTCGGCGTAACGAAACCGGAGGCGGCTCGACCGGCTCCGGAATCTCGATCGGTGTCGCTTCCACGATCGGCATCTCGACGGGCGCGAGCGTCGGCGCGACGTCGGGCAGCGGCTCGGCCGCGAGCTCTTCGCGCTTGATGACCTCGACGCGCTGTGGTACGGCGGCGAATGACGTTCGTTCCGACGCGATTCTCGACCACCTGCTCGCGAGCGGTCACGAGCGAGTCTTCCGATGCATCCTTCGAGGTGACGACGCGCTCGGAAACGACACGCTCGGTGCCGATCGCAACCGACGCCTTGTCACGAAGCCCGAGGGCCTCGCGCACGCGCGGAATCTGCTCGTCGGTGAGCGAGCTCTGCGACTTCTTGTTTCGAATTCCGAGCTTTTCGATCTTGGCGAGCACGTCCTTGACGGGAACGTCCCACTCTTTCGCGAGCTCGTGGATGCGCTTCTTCCCGATCAACCATGCACCTCCGAGAACCGAGCGCGAAATGATTCACGCTCGGGCTTAGGTACCACGCAACGTAACGAGCGCACAAACCCGCCCCGGCGCGCGAACGTCTCGACGCACGTATGCGTCGTCGTGCAGATACCCACCACGCCCGGCGAGCCGTCCGTCGCGGTCGACCATCAGCACGCCCGTCCGCGCGACCACGCGCACGAGCTTGGATCGCGCGTCGCGCGCCCGACACCCCAGACAGGTTCGGATGGGCTCACGTCTCATCGGGCTCAGCCGTTCGCTCGTTCCCGACGCCGTCGCCGCCGTCGCCAGTCGCAGAGCCGCGGTTGATCGCCGGTGGCGGAAAAAGCCGCGGCAGCCTCCAACGCGGCCGCCTTCCGCCGCTGCGGCGTCCTCGGCCGCGCGCGCCTCGGCCTCGATGCGCTTCTGCTCGACGTGCTCCTGCGCGGATTTCGATGATCCCGGACGCCTTGTCGCTGCTGACGCCGTCGACCTGGCCAACGCGATCCGGATCCGGCGCCGGCCAGCTCCTCCGCCGACTTGAAGCCGTCCTGGTAGAGCAGCTCGGCCGTGACGTCGCCGATGCCGGGAACGGCCATCAGCGACGCACGCGCGTTCCGCGCCTCCTCCTCGGCCTCCGCCTCGCCCGTACGTCGAGACGCCAACCGGTCAGGCGCGACGCCAGGCGCACGTTCTGCCCCTTCTTGCCGATCGCCAGCGAGAGCTGATCGTCGGGAACGATCACCTCCATCGCGCGCTCGTCCTCGTCCATGATGATCTTCGAGACCTTGGCCGGCGACAGCGCGCGGCAGACGTACTCGGCCTGATCCGGGGTCCACGGCACGATGTCGATCTTCTCGCCGCGCAGCTCCTGCACGACCGATTGCACGCGCGTGCCGCGCATGCCGACGCAGGCGCCGACCGGATCGACGTCGTGGTCGTTCGAGTAGACCGCGATCTTGGCGCGGCCGCCCGGCTCGCGCGCGGCGCCCTTCACCTCGACGATGCCCTCGTAGATCTCCGGCACCTCCTGCTCGAAGAGCTTGATCAACAAGCCGGGATGCGTGCGCGAGAGCACGATCTGCGGACCCTTGCTCGTGAGCTCGACGTCGAGGATGTAGGCGCGGATCCGATCGCCCTGCCGGTAGCGCTCGCGCGGGATCTGCTCCTTCTCCGGGAGGATCGCATCGGTGCGGCCCAAGTTGACGATGATGTTCTTGCGCTCGAAACGCTGGACGATGCCCGAGAAGAGCTCGCCCTTGCGATCCTTGAACTCGTTGAAGATGATCGTCGCGCTCGGCGTCGCGAACCCGCTGGATGATGTTCTGCTTCGCCGCCTGGGCCGCGATGCGCCCGAACTTCTCCTGGGACAGCTTGGAGAGCAGCTCGTCGCCGACCTCCGCCTCGGGGTCGAGCGTCGCCTTCGCGTCCTTCAGGGTGACTTGGTTCGCCGGATCGGTGATCTCGTCGACGACCGTCTTGATCTCGAACAGCTCGACCTCACCGATGTCGGGATTGAACTTGGCCTCGATCTGATGCTCGAGGCCGAACGTCCGCCGGGCCGCGGAGAGCATGGCTTCTTCGAGCGCCGCGACGATGATGCTCTTGTCGATCCCTTTCTCTTTGCTCACCTGCTCGATGACGCGATTCAGATCGGGTTGCATGTCGTCTCCTTCCGCCTACCGAGAGCCTGCCCGGTGTGCCGGACGTTGCGCGCTGCGACGGTCCGAACGACGCTGCCCGAGCGCCGGGAATTCGTGCTGGTAGTTGGCCCGCGTGATCGCATCGAAGGCGATCTCGTACGTGGTCCGGTCGTCGCCGGTGATCGTGATGCCATCGGGCCCTACGGCGGTAAGGACGCCGCGGAACGAATGCCGCGTGCCGATGCGCTTCGCGCGTTTGCACGTGCACCCGCTTGCCGACGAACGGAGGAAAATGACTCGGACGCGTCAGGGGTCGATTGATGCCCGGCGAGGACACTTCCAAGGTGTACGTCCCGGGAACCGCATCGTCCCGAACGTCGAGGACGTCCGACATCTGGCGACTCAGGGCGGTGAGCTCGTCGAGCGAGACACGGCCTCCGACCTTGTCGACCAGGAACCGAAGCACGTTGCCGCGCCCCTCGCGCCGGAGCTCGATGTCGACCAGATCCAGCCCGAGCTCGAGCGCGATCGGCTCGGCGATGGCCCAAACGGTCGCGGTTTTCGGATCGATTTCCATGTGTCGAGGTCACTTGGCGTACCACTCCCCTCCGCCGAGTCTCCGCGACCGGGGTAAGGCACTGCATCGGCTGCGTTCAAGGAACCCCGGCAAGCAGAAGGCTGGAGAGAGTCGTGAGCGCCTTCCAAAACAAAAAAAGCGGGCGTGAGCCCACTTTCTGAAGCAGTGTCGGGCAATAACACGGGCCTTGCGGAGGCGCAAGTCGGGACGCGGCGCGGCGAACGCACCCGTTCAAAAACGCTCGAACCGCTCGAAGGACTACGACTCGTACATCTTATCGATGACGTCGCGGTAGCGTTCCGTCACGACCTTGCGCTTCACCTTCAGGCTCGGTGTCAGCTCTCCGGTCTCTTGTGAAAAGTCGCGGTCCAGGATGCGGAAGTACTTGATGCTTTCGTACGACGCCAGGTGCTTGTTCACGGCCTGCACCTCACGCTCGACGAGTTCCGCGATCCGCGGATGCTGAAGGGCCTCCGCGCGATCCTTGATCGCGATCCCCTCCGCGGCCACGTAGCGTTCCACCTCCTCGATGTCGAGGGTGAGGAGGGCTACGCAGTACTTCCGGTTGTCGCCGATCACCACCGCCTGGCTGATGTGCAATTGGGTCTTCAGGAGGTTCTCGATGTTCTGCGGCGCCACGTACTTGCCGCCCGAGGTCTTGATGAGATCCTTCTTGCGATCCGTGATGCGCAGGAAGCCCTCGGCGTCGATTTCGCCGATGTCGCCCGTATGGAACCAACCGTCGCGGTCCCACGACTCGGCGGTCGCTGCCGGCCGTTTGTAGTATCCCTGCGCCACGTTCGGCCCTTTGGCCAAGATTTCCCCGTCCGGCGCGATCCGCAGGGACACGTTCGGGATCGCCGGGCCGACGGTACCGAACTTGAAACGATCCGGTCGATTGCACGTGAGGATCGGCGCCGTTTCGGTGAGACCGTACCCCTCGAGCACCATCAGCCCGATGGCGTGGAAGAACTCCATGATCTCGCGCGCCAGAGGGGCACCGCCGGACACCATGAGTCGAACCCGTCCGCCGAGCAACTGATGAATGCGCGAGAACACCAACTGATCGGCGACCATCGCCTGCAGAGACAGCCAGAGCGGCAACGCTGCGCCTCGCTGCCGATGGTCGCTGCGTCGACGGCCCACGCCGACCGCCCAGTCGAAAACCGCTCCTTGCACGAACCCGCTCGCCTGGCGGGTCCCCATGATGCGCGCGTAGATCTTCTCGTAGATGCGCGGGACCGATGGAATGAGATGCGGCTTGGTCTCGGCGATCTCCTGCGTGAGGGCGTCGATCGACGTCGCAAAGGCCGTGACCGTGCCGACCAGGAGACCGAGATACTCGATCATGCGTGCGAACGAGTGCGCGAGCGGCAAGAAGAAGAAATCCACTTCGCCTTCCATGATGAGGCCGAGAGAGCTCGCGGCTTCGATCGCCGCCAGGTGATTGCCATGCGTCTGCATGACGCCCTTCGGCGGTCCCGTCGTGCCGGAGGTGTAGACGATCGTGGCGAGATCGTCGCGACCGACGGCCGCAATCCGGGCGTCGATCGTCGACTGGAGGCGCGCGAGCGCACCCCGCCCGCGGGCGCGGAGGCCCTCGAGTGTCACGACGTCGTCGCCGTCGCCTTCACCGTCCATCAGAACCAGGAGTCGAACGTCGACGTCGGCACGCTCGCCGTCCAGCTCGAATCCCTCGCGTTGCACGAGGCGAATCTTCTCGAGCTGTTTCGGATTCTCGACGAAGCAGATGCGCGACTCCGAGTTGGCGAGGATGTAGCCGCATTCGTGGGGCAGGTTCGATTGGTAGATCGGCACGGAGATGGCGCCGCATGCATAGGTCGCCAGATCCGCGTCGATCCACTCCGGCCGGGTTCCGGAGAGAATCGCCACGCGCTCGCCGGCTTCGAGTCCCTGCTCGAGCAAGCCGGCGGCGATCTCCCAAACCGCCGCCGCGTCCTCGCCCCAACCGACGTCGCGCCAAACGCCGTCCCGCTTGACGCGGTAGCGCGGCTTCCCCGCACGCTTCGCGGCGCACGCGAAGTACATCTCGACGAGGTTCCGGTACGTGCCGTCGCGCGCTTGGGTCACGGCCATGGTTCGACCTACCGGTCGCCGGACGCCGCGTTCGTCAATTCGTGCAGGGTGACGAGCCCGACGATCTGATAGCTCCGCTTGCCGCCCGGAGCCTGCACCTCGACCTCGTCACCGACGGCCTTGTTGAGCAATGCCCGCCCGATGGGGGAGCTGAGGGAGATCGCGCCACTCGCGGCGTCGACCTCTTCCGGGAACACGATACGGTACTCCGACGTCGTGCCCTCCTCGCCGTCCATGACCGTCACGCGACTCCCGTACGCGACGACGTCGTGCGGGATCGACGCCAACGTATACATCGCCAGCTCGCGGATGCGATTTTGCATCTGCCCGATCCGGGCCTTGAGGAATTCCTGGCGTGCCTTGGCGGCATCGTACTCGGCGTTCTCCGACAGGTCGCCGTGCGCGGCAGCCTCCTGCAGCTCCTTCGGGACCTTCACGGTGAGCTCGTGCTTCAGCCCCTGAAGCTCCTTCTTGAGGCGGGTAACGACGGGTAGTTCCATGCGATCCTCCGCGGCGAGGGATGCTAGCTGCATCCCTTCCACCAAGTCAAAACTCGAGCGTCGGAAATCGAAACGGTGGGTAGGTCGGCGTGTGGCTACCGAGAGGCGAGCAATCGGCGAACGAGCTCGCTCGCGCGCTTCCCCTCGTATTGACCCGGATGCCGCTCCTTCAATCGCGTCATCAGGGGCCCCATGCTCGTGACACCTTCGACGATCCAGCCCTCGATCAGCGCCTCGAGCGCGGCGTCGTCGAGCATGGTCGGAAGATAGCGAGCGAGGATCGCACGCTCGCTCGCGTTCTGCGCCACCAAATCGTCGCGGCTGGCCTGACGCGCGAAAGCCTCCGCCTCTTCCCGCTGCTTCGCTTCCCGCTGGACCAACGCGACAATGTCGGCGGGCGCAAGCTCGGCACCACCCGCCTCGATGCGTCGATTGGCGACGGCAGCGAGGAGCCCCCGGAGGACGTACACGGTGGGCATGTCGCGGCCCTTCATCGCCTCCTGCAAGGCCTGGCGCAGCTGCGCCTCCGAAAGGTCACTCACGTCGATCGCGCAGCCCCATCACGCCCCCCTAGTGCTTCCGCGAGATCATCTTGTCCATCTTGTCCTTGGCGCCGGGATCGGCCGAGGCTTCCGCGAACCAATCGCTCGCCGTCTGGACAAACGTATCCTTCTGGTACGCGTACCAGTACATCGCAGCCAACCCGAGTAGGAGGCCTGCAACGAATTGCCGCATGACGTGCCCTTTCGGCCCCTCCGAAAGCGCCGCGCCCGTCGAGTGTATCGGCGGCCTCCGCAACCTGTCCAGACGACATCGCGTCGCTGATCCAGGCCGCACGCCATTCGTCATGTCGGCCGTCATGCGATCGAGCTCCCCGTTGTACTCGCGACGCGCGCTCCATAGGATTCGAACACCCCCGGGCCCCGCGATTGGAGCGTCGCGTGGCACTCTCTCCTTCCTCGATCCTCCGCTTTGCCGGCGACGTCCTGTGTCCGGAACGGTGCGCGGCATGCGGCGTCGTGGTCGCGGCGACCGCCCTCTTCTGTGAGGACTGTTCCGCCGCGACGCATCGCTTGCGCCCCCCAGAGTGCCCAGGATGCGGCGATCCGCGGTACTGCACGGGACGTTGCGCCTCCTGTAGCGCTCCCGACTGGCCGATTCGCGTCGCACGGGCTTGGGCCGCATATCACGGATGCGGGGGCTCGAGTCCCATCGCTCGCGCGATCACTCGGTTCAAGTATCAGGGCGCTCGGCGGCTCGGACGGCGGCTCGCCACCGCCATGCGGGACCGTGTCCCGGATCCGAACGTCGACTGGGTGCTCCCCGTGCCCCTGCACGTGCGACGTCTCCGCACTCGCGGCTTCAACCAGAGCGCCGTGCTGGCGCGGCACATCGGCCGGTTGCTGTGCCGTCCCGTCGCCCTGGAAGCCGTGGTCCGAACGCGCGACACGCCGACACAGGTCGGGACCGGATCCGTCGAGCGTGGCGCGAACGTCGCGAACGCGTTCGCGGTCCGCGACTTGAGCCGAGTGCGCGAGCGACGGCTGCTCGTGATCGACGACGTCTGGACCTCGGGTGCCACGGCGCTCGCGGTGGCGCGCACGCTTCGCGACGCGGGAGCTGCCGCCGTCGACGTGCTCACGATCGCACGGGTGGTGTGATCCGAGCGTCGGGTTTCCCGGTCCGATCCGCGGCGCGCTATACCGCGCGTGTGAGCGAGGATCGGCGACGCACGTGGGACGAGCGGCATCGATCGGACGAGTCGCCGGGATCACCATCGCCCTTCGTCGTCGACGTGCTCGCGTTGCTGGCCGCGACGGAAGACGCTCCGGTCGATGCCCATGCGCTCGACCTCGCCTGCGGACGCGGCCGGCACGCGTTGCTGCTCGCCGAGCGCGGGTACCGCGTCGACGCGGTGGACTTCGCGCTGCCGGCGCTCGTAGCGCTCCGGCGCACCGCCGCGGCGCGCGGACTTCTGGTCGACTGCCTCGCCGCGGACGTCACGAGCTGGCCGATCCCGGCCGCGCGCTACGCGCTGGTCGTCGTCGTGAGCTTTCTCGAGCGAGCGTTGTTGCCGCGCATCAGGCAGGCCGTAGCGCCGGGGGGCGTGCTTCTGTACGAAACCCATCTTCGGGCCGACGATGCATCTCCCATGCGTCCCGAATTCCAGCTCGCACCTGGAGAGCTCGAGGAGCTATGTCGCGGGTGGCACGTGCTGCTCCGCCGCGACGACCCCACGACGCATCGCGGACGGCCGAGCACACGGGCGGGCATCGCGGCCCGACGCCCGACCTCGGCGCATTGACACGTCGAGCGCTTTCCGATGCTATCCGCCGCCATGCCGACATCGGTCCGTGCCCTCACGTACGCCGCCGCAGGCGTGGACATCGCTGCCGGCGATCGGCTGGTCCGACACATCGGGAAGCTCGCGCGCACGACGCGGCGCCCGGAAATCGTCGCCGGTGTCGGGGGGTTCGCCGCCCTGACCCGTCTCCCGCGTGGATATCGCGAGCCGCTCCTCGTGACCTGCACCGACGGCGTCGGGACCAAGCTGCGCATCGCCTTCGCGCTCGATCGTCACGACACGGTCGGTATCGACCTGGTCGCCATGAGCGTGAACGATCTCCTCACGATCGGCGCCGAGCCGCTTCTCTTTCTGGACTATCTCGCAACCGGTCGCTTGGACGTTCGGCGCGGCACCGACCTCGTCCGTGGCATCGCGCGCGGGTGTCGTATGGCGGGATGCAGCCTCGTCGGCGGGGAGACGGCGGAGATGCCCTCCTTCTACCCCGGTGGCGAATACGATCTCGCCGGCTTCGCCGTCGGGGTCGTGGAAC
Organism: uncultured delta proteobacterium; assembly: GCA_963774015.1. Classification (GTDB taxonomy): domain Bacteria; phylum Desulfobacterota; class Binatia; order UTPRO1; family UTPRO1; genus UTPRO1. The sequence continues at coordinate 192,191 of CAVZDH010000005.1, read as the reverse complement.
GGCGCGGCGTGATCGACGGACGCGCGATCCGCCCCGGAGACGTCCTGATCGCGCTGCCGTCGAGCGGGCTCCACAGCAACGGGTTTGCGCTTGCGCGTCGCGTGCTGCTCGAGCGCGCGAAGCTGCCACTCGACCGTCCGGCCCCGGGTCTTCGCGGGACGCTCGGCGAGGTGTTGCTCCGTCCGACGCGAATTTACGTCCCGATCGTACGCGATGTCCTGCGTAGCATGCCGACGGGCGCCGTCCGCGCCATGGCCCACATCACGGGGGGCGGTCTCCCCGGCAACGTGCCGCGCGTGCTCCCGAACGGCTGTCGCGCCGTCGTCGACAGACGGGCCTGGCACGTGCCTCCGATCTTCGGGTTGATCGAACGCCTCGGACGCGTTCCGCGAGCGGAGATGGACCGCACCTTCAACAACGGCGTCGGCTTCGTGCTCGTGGTCGCAGCGGCGCACGCCGACCGGGTCCTGGCGCACCTGCGAGGGCGTCGCGCCGGCGCGCGACGCATCGGCGTGATCGCTCGGGGCGCGCGCGGGCTCACGTACACTGCGGGCAATGCCTGACCCCCTGGCGCTCGGCGTGCTGCTCTCCGGAAGCGGCACGAACCTGCAAGCCTTGATCGACGCCATCGCGGCGGGTCGACTCACGGCTCGCATCGCGGTCGTCGTCAGCAACGTCGCGGATGCCGGCGGACTCGCCCGCGCGCAGCGCCACGGCCTACCGACGATCGTGCTGCCGCATCGCGACTCCGCGTCGCGTGCGGCCTACGACGCACGCCTGGTGGAAGTGCTGCGGGCCCACGGCGTCGGGCTCGTGGTGCTGGCCGGCTTCATGCGCCTGGTGACGCCCGTGCTGCTCGATGCCTACCCGGCACGGGTCGTGAACGTGCACCCCGCCCTTCTCCCCGCCTTTCCGGGACTGCACGCCGAGCGCCAGGCGCTCGCGCATGGTGCCCGGATCACGGGGGTCACGGTGCATTTCGTCGACGACGAGACCGATCACGGTCCGATTCTGGCGCAGGCAGCGGTACCGATCTTGCCGGACGACACCGAAGAGCGCCTGCACGCTCGCGTCCAGCGACAGGAGCATCGGCTGTACCCGTTCGCGATCCAATTGATCGCCGACGGCCGCGTCCGCATCGAAGGCCGGCGGGTCATCGTGAGCGACGCTTCCTGCCCATCCGACGCGGCACTCGCCAGCCCGGACCCCACCGTCACGTGACGCACGGCCCCCGCCTCGTCCACGCGCTCTTGCTGATCGCGGGACTCGGCGTGTTCGTGGCACTCGTCCACCACGTCGGCGCGGCAAACCTCTTCGAGGACTTGCGTCGCTTCGGCCGGGCCATCCTGGGCGTGATCGCGTTCGAGCTCCTGATCGACGCCTGCAACACGGCGGCCTGGCGCTTCACTCTACCCCTCCGGTCGCCGATCGGATTCGGCCTGCTCTATTGGGTCAGACAAGCCGGGGTCGCCATCAACCAGATCACCCCGACGGCGACCGTCGGCGGCGAGGTCGTGAAGACGGTGCTCTTGCGGCCCCGGCTGCGGCCCGCTGCCACGGCGGCGTCACTCGTGGCCGCACGCATGAGCTACGCGCTCGGACAGACCGTGCTCGTCCTCCTCGGGCTCTCCGCGATCTTCGCCCATACGCACCATACGCCGGATCTGTCCCGGGCGATCGCCATGGCGGTCGTCGGCACCGCCGGCGGCGTGCTCGCCTTCGTGTGGTTGCAGGGCCGCGGCATCTTCACGAAGCTCGCCGACGCGATCGCGCGCCTCGGGATCGCACGCCACACGGTCGAGCGCCTCCGCGACGCCGTCAGCACGCTCGATCGCCAGCTGGCCACGTTCTATCGTGAACGTCCCGGCGCATTCGTAGCCTCGGTCGGGTGGCACGTGGTCGGCCAGCTGGTCGGCCTGCTGCAACTGGCCTTCATCCTCACCGCGCTCGGAACGCCCACCCCGCTCGCCACCTGCCTTGCGATCGAGGCCTTCGCGCTCGTGCTCGACTCCGCCGCGTTCCTCGTCCCCGGCCGCGTCGGCGTGCAGGAAGCCGGTCGCGTTCTGGTCTTCACGACGTTCGGCTTGAGCGCCACGACCGGCCTCGCGGTCGCGGTCATCGTCCGGCTGAATCAGCTCGCGGTCGTGGCGATCGGCCTCGCGGCGTACGCCGCCCTCACGCTCCGCCCGCCGGCACCGACGCGCGCGTGATCCACCTCACGCCCGACGCACTCCGCGCGGCGTCGTGGCGATCACCCACGCGACGCGGCACGCATGCACGACGACCGTCACCGCCGCCCAGCCGACGGCGCAGGCGAAGGCACCGAAGGGCCGACCGCCGAAGAAGCCGGCGACGAAGATCATGACGTATACGTTTCGACGACCTGCGATCGCGCGAAAGCGGCGATCGAACCCGGTGAGCTCGTCCAACATGCGGCCGGTCCGGCGCTGCACCACGAGGTAGAGGAGGCTGTCGACGAGGTCGCAGGCCACGAGGGCCATGCCGGCGTACCAGCAGCTCGCTCGTTGCGTGACGCGCGCGAAGTGCGACGCCAACGAGAGATACCATGCGTTCTCGTAGAAGAAGTCGCCGACGTGCTCGAGCTCGCCGAGCTTCGACGTGGCGAACTTGAGCCGCGCCAGCTTGCCGTCGACGCCGTCGAGCACGCCGACGACCAACGCCAGCACGACGCCCACCCGCAACCAACCCGCGTGAAACAGCCCCGCCACGACCGCCGCCACCAGCAACGTCACCAGCGTGATCTGATTCGGCGTAACGTCGGTCGGCGCCAGCCGACGGACGAGGGCGTTCTCGAAGGGCGTGTCGAAGTACCGCCCCGGGAGGTCGAGCGCCCGCTTTTGGACGTGGTCGAGCAGCACGCGCCACGCGCGCTCGCGCTCCGGCGCGCTCGCAGCGGTGAGGACGTAAGGCTCGGCGGCGCCTCGCAGCTCGGGATGATACGGGTCGAGTCGTGCGAGCAGGCACCGCTCCGCGCGCTCGCCGATCGCCGCGCCGAAGCGGGCGACGTCGTCGGCGCGCACCCAACCGATCGGCTCGACCCGTAGACCGTCGCTGCTCGCGAACGTCGTCGGCCCACCCGCATCGCGAAGCGCGAGCAGCACGCGCCAATCGACGAGGCGGTCCGCGCTGAGAGCGAGACACGCCTCCGGCAAGTGCGGCGCGGCCGCGAGCGCCGCCCAGAGGCTGCTCGTGCCTGCCGGCACGCGCGCCACGCGCGTCGCGACCGAAGGGAGCGAGAGCACGGGCCCGGGCTGCGCGTCCGGCACCAATACGAGCACCTCCTGGATCCCGAGCTTCCCGAGCTGCCTCAGCTGTCGATCCAAGAGCGCCAGGCCGCCGGGCGTCCCGTCGCGTTGCCAGGCCGACGGGCTCGGCACGAAGATGACGGCGTCGCATGCCGAGGCATCAGCATCCGCTCCGTCGTCTCCGACGGCCTGGCGCCGAGCCCCGTCGTTCCGCCCCTCCACGATCCGCGCTCACGTAGCCGTCGTCCGTCAGCCCGTCAATTGCCGGTCCGAGCCTCCCTTGGTACGTCTGTCGCGTGTCGCCGATCGCTCGCCTCGACGCAACGCCTCCCGACGTGCGCGCGGTCCTGCTCGACTACGGCGGCACGCTCGACGGCGACGCTCAACATTGGTTCGACCACTTCGTGCGGCTCTACGAGGACGCGAACGCCGCCCTCGCCTACCGCGACCTGAAGAACGCCTTCTACGCGGCGGACGCCGCGTTGGCGCGCCATCCGGAGATCCGGAGCTTCGGGCTCGAGCGTATGGTGCGCACCCACGTCGACCTGCAACTCCGTCACCATCGTCGCCACGACCCGGTGCTCGCCCGTGATCTTGCCGATGCCTTCATCACCGACACACGGGCGGCGTGGGATCGCAACCGACCGCTCCTCCGGCGCCTGTCCGACCGCTTTCGCCTGGGGGTGGTGTCCAATTCGTACGGCAACATGCCGGCGCTTCTCGCCGAAGCGGACCTGGCGCCGTTCGCCGTCGTCGTCGACTCCGCACTCGACGCCGTCGCCAAGCCCGATCCTGCGATCTACGAGCTGGCGGCGACGCGACTCGCGCTCGCTCCGACCCGCATTCTCCACGTCGGCGACTCGTGGGAACGCGACGTGATTCCCGCCCACGCGACCGGCATGCACACGGCCTGGCTCGCACGACCCGAGGCGGCGACGCCGCCGGCGCCCGCAGGTGTCTGGCGTCTCGGCTCGCTGCTCGAGCTGGAAGCGCTCCTCGCGTGATCGGCGGCATCATCGCCGCGGGGTTCGGCGAGCGTCTCCACGCGCGCGGCATCACGACGCCGAAGCCGTTGGTCGAGGTCGCCGGACGCCCCTTGATCGCGCGCACCATCGACGCGCTCTGCTGCGCGGGCGCGACGCGCATCGCCTGCATCGTGAACGCCGAGACCGATCGCGTGCGCGACTACATCCTCTCGACACGCTGGCCGGTTTCGATCGACGTCGTGCAGCGCACGACCACGAGCTCGGCCGAGAGCTTCCTCGCCTTGCAACCCTTCCTCGCGCGCGAGCCGTTCTTGCTGACCACCGTGGACACCGTCTGTGATCCGCGCGCCGTCGCCGCGCTCGCGACCCGCGGGCGCGAGCTGTCGCCGGCGGCGAGCGTGCTCGGCGTGACGACGACCGTCGACGACGAGAAGCCGCTCTGGGCGGAAGTGGCCGCCGACGGACGCATTCGCTCGCTCGGCGACGCGCGGAGCGCGCGACACGTCACCGCCGGCGTTTACTTCCTGCAACCCCTCGTATATGCGCTCGCGAATGAAGCTTCCGCGCCTCGTTTCGCCGCCTTTCGCGCCATTCTGGGGGGGTTGCTCGCGAGTGGACAACCGATCTACGGATTCGACGTCGGGACGTCCATCGACGTCGATCGACCCGAGGACATCCTCGCCGCGGAGCGGTTGCTGGGCGTGAACACGTGATGCCGAGCCTGGTCGGGGTGTGGCGCGAGCCCGAGTATTCGCCGGGTCGCGCGCAAGACGACGCCGCCATTCTCGAGCGCACGCGGGACGCGCTCGCGGCACGCGGCATGACGCTCACGCTGGGCGGCATCGAGTTGCTCGAGCAGTCGCGTCCGACCGCGGTGCTCGCGATGTGCCAATCCGAGCGCGCGTTGCGCGCCCTCGATCGCGCAGCCGCGGACGTTCCGGTCGTCAATCATCCGGATGCGATTCGCGCCTGCCATCGCCACGAGACCGTGCGACGTCTCGCCGGCACGCCCGTCCCCTTTCCCGCCACGCGGCTCGTGCCGACCCGTCCGAGCGACGCTGGTGACGGCGGATTGGCGCCCTGCTGGGTGAAGCGAGGCGACGTGCACGCGATGACGGCCGACGACGTCGTGTTCGCCGCCACGCCTGCCGCCGTCGCGGCCGCGCTCGACGACTTCGCGGCGCGCGACATCACCCGTGCCGCGCTCCAGACCCACGTCGAAGGCGTCGTCGTGAAGTTCTACGGCGTCGCCGACGGACGCTTCTTTCGCTGCTACACCCAGGGCGCCGAGATCCCCGCGCCACTCCCGGTCTTGTGGGACGCCGCCCGGGCCGGCGCCGCCGCGCTCGGCCTCGACGTCTTCGGCGGCGACCTGGTGGTGACGCCGGACGGCCGCCCAATGATCATCGACCTCAACGATTGGCCGAGCTTTGCGCGCTGCCGCGACGAAGCCGCCGACGCCATCGCCGCGTACGTCGTCGAACGCCTCCTCAGCGCGACGTCGCCGGCACACCAACGACAAGGACAGCATGGATAGGAAGCCCGGACCCAAGTCCCGCACCGTTTTCCACGACGAACAGGCGGTCGTCGCACCCGGCCAGCAACGCATCGCGCTGCTCTCCGAGCTGGCCCTCGCGTCGGGCCGCGGTGCGACCGTCACCGATCTCGACGGCAACGACTACCTCGACTTCTTCGCCGGCGTCGCCGTGGCGAGCCTCGGCCACGCGCATCCGCGCTACGTCGCCAAGGTCGAAGCGCAGCTGCGAGCGCATTGCCGTCGGCAGCTTCACCACGCGAGCCGCGCCTGAAGCTGCTCGAAGCTGATCGCCGAGCTCGCGCCGGGCGCCCTCGGACGCACGCAGCTGTACAGCGGCGGCGCCGAAGCGGTCGAGGCGGCCATCCGGCTCGCCAAGTCGTACACCAAGAAGTACGAGATCGTCGGCTTCTGGGGCGGCTTCCACGGCAAGACCGCCGGCGTGATGGGGCTGATCGGCGACGAGTGGAAGCAGAACTGGGGTCCGCTCCCGGCGGCACGCATCTCGGTGCCGTACGCCGACTGCTACCGCTGCCCGTTCAAGCTGCGCTACCCCGACTGCGGCACTCGCGTGCCTCGACTTCGCGCGCCAGGCGATCAAGCGCACGACCGCCGGGCGCGGTCGCCGCGATCATCGTCGAGCCGATGCAGGGCACGGCGGGCAACGTCATTCCGCCGCCCGAGTTCCTGCCCGGCGTCCAGAGCATCGCCAACGAGAACGGCGCGCTGCTGATCGCCGACGAGATGATCACCGGCTTCGGCCGCACCGGCACGATGTTCGGCTGCGAGCACACCGACGTGGTGCCCGACGTCATGACCATCGGCAAAGGCTTGGGCTGCGGCTTCCCGGTCACCGGCGCTCATCTCGACCGACGAGATCGTACGGCCGAGCCCTTCTCGCGCGCCGAGCTCGTCGTCGTCGAGCTACGGCGGCAATCCGCTCGCCGCGACGGCGGCGCTGGCGACGGTCGAGACCATCGTCGACGAGGGCCTGGTCGAGAACGCCGCGCGGTCGGCGCGGTCCTGCTCGACCGTCTGCGCGCGATGCAGGAGAAGTACGAGTTCATCGGCGACGTGCGCGGCGTCGGCCTGCTGATCGGCATCGACCTGGTCACCGACCGCGCCACCAAGGAGCCGCTGAGCCGCGCGGTGACCGAGCGCATCTTCCTCGGCGCGCTGCGCCGCGGGCTGCTGCTGATGGGCTACTTCTCGCGCGTGCGCATCAACCCGCCGCTGATGCTCACGCGAGAGCAGGCCGCGACGGCGTGGCCATCCTCGACGAGGTGTTCGCCGAGATCGCCCGCTAGGAGCTACCGACGCCGTGACGACGCGTCGACCGCGCCCTCTGCGCGGCGCGATCGTCGGCTTCGGGCAACGTCGCCGCCCACGGGCATCTGCCGGCCTGGCTGCGCGCCGCCAGCTTCACGATCGTCGCGGTCGGCGATGCCGACGAGCGCGCCGCGCGCTCGCCGCCGACCGCCTCCCGAGCGCGCCTCTACGCCGTGCTCGACGAGCTGCTGCGCAGCGAGCGGCTCGACTTCGTCGACATCGCCACGCCGCCGGCGCTGCACGCGCCGATCGTCCTCGCCGCGCCGCCAAGCGCGGCTGCACGTGCTCTGCGAGAAGCCGCTCACCACGCGGTCGGACGAGCTCGCGACGGATCCGCGAGCGCCGCGAGCGCGGCACGCTCCGTCGTCTTCACCGTGCACAACTGGAAGTACGCGCCGCTCTTTCGCACGCGCCAGGCGCTGCTCCGTCGCGGCGACATCGGTACCGTGTCCCACATTCGTCTCGAGACGATCCGAACGACACCGCCGCCGACGCGGCGAGCGGCGGCACCTGGCGCCTCGATCCGGCGCAGGCCGGCGGCGGCATCCTCGTCGATCACGGCTGGCACGCGTTCTATCTCGCGCGTCACCTCGCCGACGCCGAGCCCGTCGCGATTTCGGCGACCACGTCGCAACGCAAGTTCGTCACGACGGGCGTCGAGGACACGGCGGAATGCTCGATCGAGTTCCCGAGCGCCCGCGCCGACATCGTGCTGACCTGGGCGGGGGACGCGCGGCGCAACGCCGGGACCGTCACGGGCTCACTCGGCACGCTGACCATCGCCGACGACATGTTGGTGACGGCCATCGGCGATCGGCCACCGGTCGAGACGCGCTTCGCGCATGCACTCTCGGCGGGCTCGTACCATCCCGATTGGTTCGCGACCATGCTCGAGGACTTTCACCTCGAGTTGCACGATGCCCACCTCCGTGGCGAGAATTTCCGTGAAGCCGAGGCGTGCTGTCGCCTGCTCGAATGCGGGTACGCGTCGAGCGCGAGCGACGGCGCGCGTCTGGCGCTGGCCGCTGCGTCGCCCGAGGCACCGGTCGGCGCGTCATCCGGTGCCTGAGCGCAGCTCCGGACGTTCCTTCGACGCGGTCGTCGTCCTCGACGACGGCGCCACGCACGTCGTCGGCGGTCTCCGTCTGGTCGAACGTGCCGCGTTCACGCTCGCGCGCGCCGGGGCGCGCCGGCTCCTGCTTCTCGGACCGCGGCCGAACGTGCGCTTGCGACTTCCCGACGTCGCGCTGGCGTGGAACGCGCCGATCGGCGCCTGGCTGCGCGCATCCAACGACCCGCTGATCGTCATGCCGGCCACGACCGTTGCCGATGCCGCCACGATCGCCGCGCTCGCCGACGCGCGGCTGCCGGAGCCGTGCGCGGCCCCGAGTACCGCCATATGGCGCGCGGATCGTGCGCGACTCGCGGCGGCCGGGGACGCCGATCACCCCGCTCTACGGCCGTCGCGCCGACGCGACCGCATGGACCCCGCCGCGCGGGGCGCTCCTGATGCGCACCGTCGACGCGTCCAGTCGGCGGGCCGCGGAAGCCGCGCTCTATGCCCGTCTCGGGCGAAGCGGCGACGGGTGGTTCACGCGGGTCGTCGACCGGCGCCTCTCGCGCGCGCTCACCCGCATGCTGCTCCCCACCGGGGTGTCGCCAAACCACGTCACCGTCGGCTCGATCGGGATCGGCATCGTCGCTGGCTACTGCTTCGCGCTGGGAACACCGGAGGCGGCGATCGCCGGGGCACTACTGTTCCTCTTTTCGACCATCGTCGACGGCTGCGACGGCGAGATCGCGCGCATGACCTTCCGCGAGAGCGCGTTCGGGGCGAAGCTCGACATTCTCGGCGACAACCTGGTGCATCTTTTCCTCTTCGGGGGCATCGCGCTCGGGCTCCACCGACGAACCGGTGACCCCGTGATCGCGACACTCGGACCGGTCCTTCTCGTCGGCGTACTGGTCGCGATGGCATCGGTCTATTCGTGCGTCATCCGACGAACGCCGAACACGGCCCAGCGCGCGCTCTTCGAGGCCTTCGCCAGCCGCGAGTTCTCCTATTTGCTGGTGGTGCTCACGATCGTCGGCCGACTCGATTGGTTCCTCTGGATGTCCGCGATCGGCACCTATGTTTTCTCGGCGGGGCTGTGGGTGCTGCGCGCGCGGCCGACCGCCTGACGCAGCGCGCCGCAGCCACCCCGCCCGGCCGCGAAACTTCGGGCGCCGTCGCGGCGTACCTCTCAGTAGAGAGGATAACGCCATGTCGAACCCTGCAACGCTCCATCGTAGGGATCACCAATGGGACGATGCGTTCCCGCTCCTGCCCGAGCAGTTTGCCGAGACTTCCCGGGCGCTCGAGGTAGCGGAACCCGAACGTCGACTCCTATTGGCGGTACTCTGCGACGCGATCGTCGTATACCAGCGGCGGGTGATCGGAACCGCCGGCTCTCGACTTGCCCCCAACGAGGCCGAGCGCTGGATCCTGTCCGACGACCGTCGATGGCTGTACTCCTTCGTGAACGTCTGCGACGCCCTGGGCATCGCCCACGAGCCGCTGCGCCGAGCGCTGATCGGCTGGCGGTCGAGCATCGCGACGGCCAGTCGGAGCCCGGCCGCGCGACGGCGGTTGCTCGCCGGTAAGCAGCCCGTCAGCCTCGTCGACGACGGCCTCACCTGACGTCCCACGGGTAGTGGGGGACGTTGAACTTCCCCCACTACCGTCCTACGCACGCGTCTTTCCTGCACCGAAAGCGTGCGCTAAGCATCGCCGTTCGCATGGAGGCGAACGTCGACGGCATTGGTCTGCACTACGAGCTCGCCGGGACGGCCGGCCCGCTCGTGGTGCTGACGCATGGGCTCGGCGGACGACTCGATTTCTATGCGCCTCACGTCGACGCGCTCGCGCGACGGTACCGCGTCGCGCGATGGGACCTTCGGGGAGCCGGGCAATCGGACAAACCCGCTGGCCCCTACTCGCCGGCGCTCTTCGCGCGCGACCTCGCCGGCCTGCTCGATCACCTCGGCGAGCGGGCGGCGCATCTGGTCGGACACTCGGGCGGCGGAGTCGTGGCACAGCGCTTCGCGCTCGACCATCCGGCTCGGGTGCTCGGACTCGTGCTCGCGAGCACGTCGAGCGAGGTCGGACCCAAGGCCACGGCGGCGTGGAACCGCCTCGCCGACACGGTGGAGCACAAGGGATTCGGCCCTCCCGATCGTGATCCCGATCCGCGCGGGTTCGGGCCGGCGTTCGCGGCTGCACACCCCGAGGTCGTGCGCGCGCTGGCGGAACGCACCCGCGAAAACGACCCGCGTGCGTACGCCGCGAGCGCGCGCGCGTTCGGGGCGTACAATTGGACCGACGAGCTGGTCCGGCTGCAGGCGCCCACGCTGATCCTGCAGGGTCTCGCCGATCAGATGACGCCACCCGGCGGGTCCGTGATCCTCGCTCGCCGTATTCCGCGATCGCGTCTCGTGATGGTTCCCGATGCCGGCCACAACCTCCCGATCGAAATGCCGACCCTCTTCACCACCGCCATTCTCGCGTTCCTCGGCGGTCTCGAGCTGGCGTCGCCCGCCCCTTGAGGGTGGCCGTCGCAACCCGCGACAATTGACCCGCACGACGGCGGCGGCTATGCGCGTCGCCATGAAGAGCTGGTACGCGCTCTCCGCGATCGGCCGTGACCGTCCGGGCATCGTCGCCGACCTCGCCGAGCTGATCTACGAATGCGACTGCAATCTCGAGGACTCGAGCATGACGATCCTCGGAAGCGAGTTCGCCGTGCTGCTGCTGTTGTCCTCCGCCGGCCCCGACGCGGAGCAACGCCTCTCTTCGGGCTGCAAGCGGCTCGAGTGGGAGAAGCGGCTGACCGTCTTCTTTCGACCGCTCGAGGGCGAGCCGGTTCCCTACGCCACCCGCGCGCGTGCACGGCGCTACGGCTTGCAGGCGATCGGCGTCGACCGGGCGGGCATCGTCGCGAAGGTCGCTCGCTGCCTCGCGGATCACGCCGTCACGATCGCCGCCATGACGACGCAGTCGCGGCCCGAGCCGGAGAGCGGCACGCCGATCTACACCTTGCGGATGGATCTGGACGTGCCCGAGCGCGTCGATGCGACCGCGCTCGGGCGACGGCTGCAGGCGATCGGCGAAGCGCTACAAGTCGACGTCAGCTTCGGCACCGACGCGGCCTGACCCCGCGCTCACGGAAGACCGGCGAGCCCGCCCTTGTCGGCGAGCGCACGGAGCTCGACATAGCCGCCGACGTGCGCACCGTCGATGAAGATCTGGGGAACCGTCCGCCGGCCACCCGCGCGGTCGATCATCTCGTCGCGCCGTGCCTCATCCGCACTGACGTCGATTTCGTCGTAGGGAATCGAGCGCTCACCGAGCAAGCGCTTGGCCTGAACACAATACGGACACATCTGCGTCGTGTAGACCGTCACCCTGGCCATGGTCGCAGCCTACTGGCGCCCCCACCCCGCCGCAACCGGGCGGGGACGTGCCCGCAAACGGATTGACAACCCGAACCGTCCCCGGAACGGTGCCGCAATGAGCCGATTCTCGGAATTGATCGACGTCGTGCGCCGCCTCCGCGGGCCGGACGGCTGCCCCTGGGATCGCGAGCAGACGCCGCAGAGCTTGCGTGGATGCTTGTTGGAAGAGTCGTACGAGGTGCTCGACGCGCTCGATCGCGACGATGCCGAGGATCTGCGCGACGAGCTCGGTGACTTGTTGCTCCAGATCGTGATGCAGGCCGACCTGGCCGCGTCCGCCGGTCGATTCACGATCGACGACGTGATCGCCGGAGTCGTCGACAAGATGGTGCGACGGCACCCGCACGTCTTCGCGAACGAGACGGTCACCGACACCGCCGAGGTTCTGCGCAACTGGTCGCGCATCAAGAGCGAAGAACGGGCACGCAAAGGCGCGGGTGGTGACCCGTCGATCCTGAGCGGATTGCCGCCCCAGCTGCCCGCATTGCACGCTGCGCACCGCATGGGAGAGAAGGCCGCCCGCGTCGGGTTCGACTGGCCGTCGGCGACCGCGGCGATGGCGAAGGTCCGCGAGGAAGTCGCCGAGCTCGAGGAGGCGTTGGCAAGCGGAAGTCCGGCACGGATCGCGCACGAGCTCGGCGACGCACTCTTCGCTCTTGCCAGCGTCGGTCGTCTCGCGGATCACAACGCCGAAGTGTGCTTGCGCGAGGCGCTCGCCCGCTTCGCGCGGCGCTTTCGCGGGATCGAGCACGTGCTCATGGCCGCCGGACGCGACATCCACACGGTGTCCCACGCCGAGCTGGAATCGCTCTGGGACGCCGAGAAAGCCGCGGAGCGCGCCGGCGCGCCCGACCCGACGTCATGACGTCCGCGGCGTGGCCCGCCGCATCACCCGGGACACGATCGCGCGACGAAAGGCCACCACCTCGGCGCCGCCGACGACGTTGAGCGCGAGCCCGCAGACCGTCGCGCCCGCGAGCACGGCAACGAGCAACCACGCCGCGCGTACCGGCAGCGGCGTCGTTCCATCGAACCAATCGATCCGTCCCACGATCGCGCGTACGACCGGGACCATCGTCGCCGCTGCGATCGCCGTACGGAACGCCGAGCCGATCCACGCCCGCCACGCGAACCCCCCTGCGCGTCGACCGAGCAGCGCGGCCAGCAGGATCACATTGACGGTGGCGGCGAGAGACGTCGAAAGCGCCAGGCCGCCGTGACGAAGGTCCACGAGACCGACGGCGTGGGTCGCGCTCGCCATCGCGCGACCGAAGAGCGAATCGGGGGGTGACGGCAACGGGCCGATCAAGAGGACCACGAAGAGCAAGTTCGCGAGGAACGCCACCGCGGCGGTGAGCACGGGCGTCCGCGTGTCCTCGAGCGCGTAGAAGGCGGGCACCAGCACGCGGACGCACGCGACGGACCACAGGCCCACGGCATACCAGCGCACCGCCACGGCCGTCGCCGCGGCGTCCGCGGGCGTGAACTGACCGCGAACGAACAACACCGACGTGAGCGCCTCCGACGTGAGCGCGAGCCCGATCGCCGCCGGCAGCGCGATCAGGTTCACCAGCCGGAGCGCGAACGCGACCGTATCCCGGAACGCTTCGACGTCGCGCTTTGCGAGCGTCGCGAAGCTCGGCAACGCCGCCGTGCTGAGCGCGACGGCGAACACACCGAGGGGAAACTCGAACAATCGCTCGGCGTACCAGAGAAACGCGACGCTGCCGGCCGGCAGCAACGACGCGAACATCGTGCTCACGAGCACGTTGATCTGGTAGACGGCCGAGCCGAACACCGTCGGCAGCATGAGCACGCCGACACGCCGCACGGCCGGATGGCTCGGCGCCCAGAGCGGCGCGAGGGGGATCGCGAGGCGACGGAGTGCCGGAATCTGCGACCCGACCTGCGCGACGCCCGCGAGCAATACGGCAACCGCCATGCCGTAGATGCCGAGCGGCCGCGCGAGCGCCAGCATCGCGACGACCATCACCACGTTCATGACGACCGGGGACAATGCGGGCGCCCAGAAATTCCGGAGCGCGTTCAGCACGCCCATCGCCGCCGCCACCATCCCGATGCAGAAGATGTACGGGAAGACGAGCCGCGTGAGGCGTACGGTGAGCTCGAGCTTCCCCGGAACCGCGGCGAAGCCGGGAGCGAACAGCGCCGTGATCGGCCCCGCCAAGGCGATGCCGACGACGGTGATGATCCCGAGCACGAGCGCCATCATCGTGAAGAGCACCCGCGCGACACGCTCGGCTTCGGCGCGGGTGTCGTGCGTCAGATACCCGGTGAACACCGGAATGAATGCCGCAGTCGCCGCCCCCTCCGCGACCAACCGACGCAGCAGGTTCGGAATGCGGTAGGCGACGAAGAACGCGTCGGCTCCGGTTCCCGCGCCGAAGAGGTAGCCGACGACGACGTCCCGGACCAGGCCGGTCACGCGCGAGACCACCGTCAGGCTCCCCACGAGACCGGCTGCCCGAGCGATCCGACGCTTCTCACTCATTGACGACCGTGGGGTCGGCTGCTAGAAGCGCCGCCACTGTGAACAAGCACCCATCGGCGCAAAAACGTCATCGGCAGAGCATCAAACGCCAGGCCCGCAACACCGCGATCCGTTCGCGCGTTCGCACGTCCGTACGGCGCCTCCGCGAGTCGATCGCCGCCGGCAACACCGCGGAAGCAACCGAGCGCCTGCTGAGCGCCACGCGCGCCATCAGCAAGGCGGCCACCAAGGGCGTGTTTCACCGCAACACCGCATCCCGCAAGATCTCGCGCCTGACGTTGGCCGTCCGGAAGCTCACCGTCAGCGCCTGACCCGTCGCCCCCCGCGGGCTCACGGCCGACGCGGCGACGGCTTCGCGGCTTGGCACGTGCGGAGCATCCAGAGCTCGAGCAGCACGCGTCCGTCCCCGCCACTCTTGGCCGCGAGATCGATGTCGGCGAGCTCGCTGAACGCGCGCCGCAGCTCCGCCGCTCGATAGGAGCGAAGCCCGCGCTGACACGCGATCCGCTGATACGGGGCGACCGCCAGCTCACGGAGCGCCTCGTCGACGCCACGCCCACGCGCCACGAGCTCGGCACCGGCGAGGACCGGCTTCAGGCTCGTCGCCAGGGCCGCGATCAACGCGATCGGCTGTGCGCCTTCGTCGAGCGCGCAGGCCAGGAGTCGCGTCGCCGCGGCGGCGTCGCGGGCACACACCGCATCCGCGACTTCGAAGTTTCCATGCTCGCGCCCGGACACGCACACGCGGCGCACGTCGTCGACGGAGATCACGCGCGCGCCGACCGCCGCGGCGAGCTTGTCGAGCTCGCTCGCAAGCAGGAGCAGATCGCGGCCGATGCAGTCGAGCAGCAGCTCGCGCGCCTCCTCGCCGAGCTCGCGGCCGCGCTCGCGTGCGAACGCATCCGCGAATTGCCGCATCTCTCCGGTGCGCGGATGGTCGACCGGAATGCGGGTGGCGAGCTCGCGACAGCGCGCGAAGAACCGCCGCCGCATGTCCGCCCCGCGCGCCACGATCGCGAGCGTCACCTGCGGCGCCTGCCGCTCGAGCGCGGCCGTGAGCCGCTCTTGGTTGCGTTCGTCGAGACTCTCGACGCCGCGCACGACCAGGAAGGTGCGCGCCCCGAACAACGACGGCGTCTCGATGGCATCCGCGAGCGCGACCACGTCGCATTCCCCGGCATGGTAGCCGTGGACGGCGACCGATCCCTGGCGCTCGAGGCCGCGTCGAATCTCCGCCAGCGCACGGTCCGCCCGCCAACCGTCGAGCTCCCCGCGCCGCTCCTCGGCGAGCAAATACAGCGAGCTCGCGCCCGGTCCCGCCACTAGAAGTCCTCCATGATCTGATCGTAGACGTCGCGGGCGAGGTTGCCGATCATGCGATCGAGCATCTCGCGGCGCCGCGTCTCCGCCAGCTGGATGTCGGTGAATCCGCCGAGATCCTCGGGATTCAGGGTCGATCTGCGGAAGTCGGAGGACGTCGTCACGACGACCGACGCGACGCTCTCGTAGTCGTCGGCGACGCGCATCCCGCGCACCTTCCACACGAGCTTCCCGTTGTCGCGCCGCCGCAGCTCGAGATCGAGGGCCAGGACGGTCTGATAGATCAGCACCTCGTCGTCGCTTGTTGAACGCGACCGGCCGGTCTTCGGCGGTCGTGACCGTGCCCGTGAGCACGAGGTCGCTCTCGTCGGCATGCTGCACCCGAAGCGGTCCACGCATGGACGAACTCACGCTCGATCGCCATCGCGAGGCGTTTCTCCACACCGACCTCGCGCGTCTCGTTGGCGAAGGCCCGCACGCCGATCGTGCGAACACCCGGCGTCGAAGGTGCGTCCCCCGCCCGCGAAGTGATACCCGCATCCCGCGCCGGCGACGGCCGCCAGCACGGCAAGCACCGCGACGGCACCATGAAGCCGCCTACCGTATCGCCGCGCGCACGTCATACGACGATGCTGACGAGGCGACCCGGCACGACCAGGGTCTTCCGCATGGGCTTGTCCGCCGATCTGCGCCTGTACCTTCGGGTCCGCGAGCGCACGCGCGAGCAACTCCGCCTCGGCGGTGTCGGGCGCGGCGGTGAATCGTCCGCGGACCTTCCCGTTCACCTGCACGACGAGCTCGACCGCCTCCTCGACCAACGCCGCTTCGTCGGCGTCCGGCCATGGTATCGCGCTCGAGCGGTCGCCCGTCGCCGACGACCTCCCACAGCTCGCTCGCGACGTGCGGAACGAACGGGGCCAAGAGCACGAGCGTCACGCGCACGGCCTCGCAGATCGCGGCCCGCAGATCGGCCTCCGCAGGCGCGTCGTCTTGGACGAGCTCGGCGTATCCGTTGACGAGCTCCATCACCGCGGCGACCGCCGTATTGAAGTGATTGCGACGCTCCACGTCGTCGCTCACGCGCGCGATCGTCTTGTGGGTGAGGCGGCGGAGCGTGCGCGCAGAGTCACCGAGGTTCCCCGACGGCAGCGGCGTCTCCCCGCCGAGCCACGCGCGTCCGCGCGCCACGATGCGCCAGACGCGATGCAGGAACCGCGACGCACCCTCGACGCCTTGGTCGCTCCATTCGAGGTCGCGCTCGGGCGGCGCGGCGAAGATCGAGAACAAGCGCGCGGTGTCGGCGCCGTAGCGCTCGACGAGATAGTCGGGGTCGACGACGTTCCCCTTCGACTTGCTCATCTTGGCCCCGTCTTTGATGACCATGCCCTGCGTGAGCAGATTGGCGAAGGGCTCGATCGTTGCGCCGGGCGTCTCCCAGTCGGGAATCTCGCCGAGATCGCGCAGGACCTTGGTGAAGAAGCGCGCGTACAAGAGGTGCAGCACGGCGTGCTCGACGCCGCCGATGTATTGATCGACCGGCAGCCAATAGCGGACGGCGTCCGGATCGAACGCCCGCGCCCCCTCGTCGGGCGCCGTATAGCGCAGGAAGTACCAGGACGACTCCATGAAGGTGTCGAACGTATCCGTCTCGCGACGACCCGGACCGCCGCACGCCGGACAGGTCGTGCGCACGAAGTGCTCGAGCTTGGCGAGCGGCGATCCGCCCGACCCCGTGAACTCCGCGTCCACGGGCAGCACGACCGGAAGATCGGCGACGGGCACCGGCACGATCCCGCACGCGTCGCAGTAGACGATGGGGATCGGCGCGCCCCAGTAGCGCTGGCGCGACACGCCCCAATCGCGCAGCCGGTACTGCGTCGTGGGACGTCCGATGCCGCGCTCCTCGGCCGCGCGCGTGATGCGCGTCTTCGCCTCCTCGCTCGGAAGTCCGTCGAACTCCCCCGAGCCGACCAAGCGACCCGGCCCCTCGTACGCCGCCGCCATCCGCGCGGGGTCGAGCGCCGGCTCCCCGTCGGGCTGGACGACCACCTTGCAGCGGCACGTCGTGGGTGCGCGCGAACTCGAAGTCGCGTTGATCGTGACATGGCACCGCCATGACGGCACCGGCGCCGTATGCCATCAGGACGAAGCTCGCGGCGTAAATCGGTATCCGCTCGCCGGTGAACGGATTGCGGCTCCAGGCACCGATGAAGACGCCGTCCTTCCCTTCGGCACGCTGCTCGGGCGTCTGAGCCCGCACCTTGCGGACGAACGCATCCACGGCGGCTTCGTGACGGCGTGCCGCGCGAGAGCTCGGTCACCAGCGGATGCTCGACGGCGAGACTCACGAACGTCGCGCCGAACACGGTGTCGGGACGCGTCGTGAACACACGAATCTCCCCTTCGCGGCCGGCGAGCGGAAACCGCAGCTCGGCACCGACGCTGCGGCCGATCCAGATGCCGCTGCATGACGAGCACCTTCTCCGGCCACCCCGCGAGCTCATCGCAGCCCGCGAGAAGCTCGTCGGCGTAGGCGGTGATGCGGAGGAACCACTGCTCCAGCTCGCGCTCGCGGACCGTCGACTCGCAGCGCCAGCACTTGCCGTCCTCGACTTGCTCGTTCGCGAGCACCGTCTGACAGCGCTCGCACCAGTTCACCACCGACTTCCGGCGATAGGCGAGGCCGCGCTCGAGCATCGCCACGAAGAAGTGTTGCTCCCAGCGGTAATACGCGGGATCGCAGGTCGCGAGCTCGCGCCTCCAGTCGTAACTGAAGCCCATGCGGCGGAGCTGCTCGCGCATGTACGCGATGTTGTCCCGCGTCCACGTCGCCGGATGCGCCGCCGCGCTCGATGGCGGCGTTCTCGGCGGGCATGCCGAACGCGTCCCAGCCGATCGGGTGCAGCACGTTGAAACCGCGCATGCGCCGCTGGCGCGCGATCACGTCTCCGATCGTGTAGTTGCGGACGTGGCCCATGTGGATGCGCCCCGAGGGATACGGGAACATCTCGAGGCAATAGAACTTGGGACGGCTCGCGTCGGTACGGACCTCGTACGTACGCTCCTCGGCCCAGCGGGCCTGCCAGCGCTGCTCGACGGCGTGGGGATCGTAGCGAGGGTTCATGCCGACGGATCGAGAGCGCGTGCTCGCTCGCGCTCTTTGGCACCGACCGTCGCGGCGATCGCATCGAGGACACCGTTCACGAAGGTCGACGATTCGTCGCTGCCGAACCGCTTGGCGATCTCGATCGCCTCGTCGATGGCGACGCTCGCGGGCACGTCGCGGCGGCAGAGCAGCTCGTAGGTGGCGACGCGCAGGATGTTGCGATCGACGTGCGACAAGCGCTCCACACGCCAATTCGCCGAGCTCTGCGCGATCAGCTCGTCGATGCGGGCCCGTTCACCGAGGACGCCGCCGACGAGAGTTTCGCCGAACGCCCGTGCGTCGCTCGGCGCGTCGCAGTGCTCCCAGAACAGTCGCAGGGCCTCCCCGCGGCTCGTCCCCGCAGAGATCGAGCTGATAGAGCGCTTGGAGCGCCAGCTCCCGGCCTTTGCGTCGCATTCCCATGGTTCGTTCGTCTCACCCGAGCAGGCGCGCGAGTTGCGCCATCTCGATCGCCGTCACGGCAGCCTCGTACCCCTTGTTGCCGTGGCCTTCGCCGGCACGTGCGAGTGCCTGCTCTATCGTGTCCGTGGTGAGGACGCCGAACGCCACCGGCAGCCGATGCTCGGCGATCACGCGACCGAGGCCCCGCGTGACCTCGGCGCAGATGTAGTCGAAGTGCGGGGTCTCGCCGCGCACCACCGCCCCCAGGCAAACGAGCGCGTGGTACCGCCCCGTCCGCGCCAGCTCCTGCGCCGCGAACGGGATCTCGAACGCACCGGGCACGTGCGCGACGACGACGTCGTCGGCGGCGACCCCGTGGACGGCGAGCGCCTCGAGCGCTCCCGCAAGCAGCGGCGCCGTGATGCTGCGATTGAAACGCGACACCACGACCCCAAATCGCAATTCGCGGCCCTCGAGAGGCCCCGTCAGCTCGCGCGCCATGGACGTTTGCGGTTCAGCTCGACTTGAGACCCGTCAACAAATGTCCGAGCTTCTCTTGCTTGGTGCGGAGGTAGGCGAGATTGCCGCTCCGGCGGCGCCACCTCGAGCGGTACGCGCTCGACCACCTCGATGCCGTATCCCTGGAGCCCGAGCACCTTCCGTGGGTTGTTGGTGAGCAGTCGGACGCGACGGAGACCGAGGTCGCGCAGGATCTGCGCACTGATCCCGTAGTCGCGGAGGTCCTCCTCGAACCCGAGCTCGAGATTCGCCTCGACGGTATCGCGACCTTGGTCCTGCAGCGCGTACGCGCGGATCTTGTTCGCGAGACCGATGCCGCGGCCTTCCTGGTGCATGTACACGACGACGCCTTGTCCCAGCGCGTCGATCACGTGCAAGGCCTGGTCGAGTTGCTCACCGCAGTCGCAGCGCTCGGACTGGAAGACGTCGCCCGTGAGGCATTGCGAGTGAACGCGGACGAGCGGCACGTCCGTCGGCTTGAACGCACCCTTCACGAGCGCCATGTGCTCGTGACGGTCGACCGAGTTCCGATACACGATGGCCCGGAAGCGGCCGCCGGCCGCGGTCATGAAGTCGGACTCGACCACGCGCTCGACGAGCAGCTCGCTCCGCAGGCGATGCGCGCCGAGCGCGGCGAGCGTCGTCATCCGCAGGCCGCGATCGTGCGCGAGCTGCTCCAGGTCGGCACGGGTCGCGACCGACCCGTCCTCGCAGAGCACCGTGCAGAAGACGGCCGCCGGACGCATGCCGGCGAGACGCATGAGGTCGACCGCCCCTTCCGGATGCCGTTTGTAGGCCAAGCACGCCGCCGCGCTGCACTTGGATCGGAAAGACGTGCCCGGGCATGGCGAGGTCCGCCGGCCCCGAGCCGTCGGCGACCGTCACGAGAATCGTGCGCGCCCGGTCACTCGCAGAGATGCCGGTCGTGACGCCGGTGCGGGCTTCGATCGACGCGCCGAACGCCGGTTGGCGCGTCGGCGCCAGCGGGTTCCCCAAGCAGCGGAATGCCGAGCCGGCGCATGCGGCCCTCGGTGAGCGCGATGCAGATCAATCCGCGCGCGTACGTCGCCATGAAGTTGATCGCGTCCGGAGTGACCCGCTCCGCTGCCATGCACAGGACGCCGTCGCCGCCGTCGCGCTCGTCGACGAGCACGACCATCTGGCCGGCGCGGACGTCCGCGAGAATCTCGTCGATCGGCGTGAGCATGGACGGTCCGGGCACTATAGCCGCTCTCCCCTCCTATGCCACGGGGCCTTCGCGCAGCAGGTCCGGACCGAGGCGAGCCGTGATCTCCTCGACCAGGCGCGGCGCCATGCCGAGGCGCGCGAGCCCGAGGGGGCCCAGCATCGGACGTCCGTCGCCCCCGAGGACGATCGGTGCGTGCAGGACGGCGAGCCGATCGACGAGCCGCGCGCGCAGCAGCGCGGCGGCCAGGTCGCCTCCTCCTTCGACGAGGACGCTCACGACGCCGCGGGCTCCGAGCTCGTGCAGGAGCTTCTCGAGATCGACATGGCGTCCGCGACCGGGAACCACCAGGACCTCGGCGCCTGCGCGAACGAGCGTCTGCCGGCGCCGTACCGGCGAAGCGGCGGTCGTAGCGACGACCGTCGCCGCCGGCGAACGCTGCCGCAGCATGCGCGCGCGCGGCGACGTCCGAAGACGACCGTCGACGACGACGCGCAGCGGGTCGCG
Organism: uncultured delta proteobacterium; assembly: GCA_963774015.1. Taxonomy (GTDB): domain Bacteria; phylum Desulfobacterota; class Binatia; order UTPRO1; family UTPRO1; genus UTPRO1. The sequence continues at coordinate 170,991 of CAVZDH010000005.1, read as the reverse complement.
CCCGCCCCGCACGCGACACGTGAGCGCGGGATCGTCCGCGAGCACGGTCCCGGACCCGACCATCACCGCGTCGACGCGATTGCGGAGCTCGTGCACCCAACGCCGCGCCTCCGGCCCGGTGATCCAGCGCGACTGGCCGGCCCCGGTCGCGATCCGTCCGTCGAGCGAAGCGGCGAGCTTCAAGAACACGAACGGACGGCGCGCGACGATGAAATGCCGAAACCAGGCCGATACCGCCCCGGCCTCGCCCGCGAGCACGCCCGTCGTCACGTCGATGCCGGCGCGTCGAAGGACGCGGATCCCGCGACCACGCACGAGCGGATTGGGATCACCCACGGCCACCACGACGCGCGCAACACCGGCGGCGATGGCGGCATCGGTGCACGGCGGCGTTCGACCCTGGTGCGCGCACGGCTCGAGGGTCACGTACAGCGTCGCCCCGCGAGCTCGCGCCCCGGCCCGACGCAACGCCACGACCTCGGCGTGCGGCCCACCGGCCGGCCGCGTCCATCCCTCCCCGACCACGCGGCCGCGTCGAACGACGACGGCGCCGACCGCGGGATTCGGGCTCGTGCGTCCGAGGGCACGGCGCGCGAGCGTCGCCGCCCGGCGCATCCAGCGCGCGTCGTCGAGACGCTCAGCGCTCTTTGTGTTTGCGCCCCTGCGCGTCGCCACGCCGCTCTTTCAGAAGCGTTTGGAGCTCCTCCATGAACTCCCCGATGTCCTCGAACGATCGATACACCGAGGCGAAGCGGACGTAGGCGACCTTGTCGAGGCCGTGGAGCTCCTGCATGAGCGCCTCGCCGATCGTCGAGCTCGGCAGCTCTTTCTCACCCCGCTCCTGCAGGCTGCGCTCGATGCGGTCGACGACCGCCTCGATCGCCTCGATGCCGACCGGCCGCTTCTCGCACGCGCGCTTCAAGCCGGCCACGATCTTCATGCGGTCGAAGGGTTCCCGTCGTCCGTCCTTCTTCACGATCAGAGGAAACGCCTCCTCCGCACGCTCGTAGGTCGTGAACCGCCGCGCACACTGCAGACACTCGCGCCGGCGCCGGATAACGTCACCCTCCTTCGACAGGCGCGAATCGATGACCTTGTTCTCGAGGTCGCGGCAGAAGGGGCACTTCACCGGCGATCACGCCCCCGCCCGGTCCGGATAGATCGGAAATCGCCGGCACAGGTCGGACACCTCGTCCCCGATCGCACGCAATCCATCGGCGTCGCCGACGCGCGACAACGCCCGGGCGATGAAATCGCCGATGATCGCCATCTCGGGCTCGCGCATGCCGCGCGAGGTCACCGCCGGGGTCCCGATGCGAACGCCGCTCGTCACCATCGGTGAGCGCGGATCGAACGGCACCGTGTTCTTGTTGACCGTGATCCGCGCCTGGTCGAGCGTCTGCTCGGCGACTTTGCCCGTGAGCTCGCTGCCGCGCAGGTCCAGCATCATCAGGTGATTGTCGGTGCCTCCCGTCAGCAATTGGAACCCGTGCGTCACGAGGCTCGCCGCGAGGGCGCGGGCGTTGGCGACGATTTGGCGTTGATAGGCCTTGAACTCGGGCGCGAGGGCCTCCTTGAACGCCACCGCCTTCGCCGCAATCACGTGCATGAGCGGACCGCCCTGGTTGCCGGGAAAGACCGAGGAGTTCAGCGCCTTCGCGTGACGCTCCTTGCACAGCACGAGGCCGCCGCGAGGCCCCCGGAGCGTCTTGTGCGTCGTGCTGGTCACGAAGTCGCAGTACGGCACCGGCGAAGGATGGACGTCGGCGGCGACGAGACCGGCGAAGTGCGCCATGTCGGTCATCAGCAACGCACCCACCTCGTCCGCGATGGCCCGGAAGCGCGCGAAGTCGAGCGTCCGCGGATAGGCGCTGTAGCCGGCGACGATCATCTTGGGTCGATGCTCGCGCGCGAGCGCCTCGAGCTGGTCGTAGTCGAGACGATGATCCGACTCGCGGACACCGTAGTGCACGACCTTGAAGAACTTGCCGGAGAAGTTCACGGGGCTCCCGTGCGTCAGGTGGCCGCCGTGACTGAGATTCATCGCCAGCATGGTGGCGCCCGGCTCGAGCTGCGAGAAGTAGACGGCCATGTTGGCCTGTGAGCCGGAGTGCGGCTGCACGTTGGCGTGCTCGGCGCCGAACAGCTCTTTCACACGAGCGATCGCCAGGTCCTCCACGACGTCGACGAACTCGCACCCGCCGTAATAGCGCTTGCCGGAATAGCCCTCGGCGTACTTGTTGGTGAGCACCGATCCCTGGGCTTCGAGTACCGCTTCGCTGACGATGTTCTCGGAGGCGATCAGCTCCAGGTTGTGCTGTTGGCGGCCGGTTTCGCGCCGGATCGCGTCCATCACCTCCGGGTCCGTCGTGGCTAAGTAGCTCGTCATTCGTGCGCGTCCTTCGTCGCAAAAAAAATCGCAGAGCTGGCCTTTTCGTGCGACGTCCGGCCGGTCTCTGCGATCATCACGCTGCCGTGTTGGCGAGCGTCGGCAGATCGACGCTCGTTCCCGCCTATTTCTGGCTTTCGATGTAGTTGACGACGTCTTGCACGGTCCGGATCTTCTCGGCTTCCTCGTCCGAGATCTCCATCTCGTACTCTTCCTCCAAAGCCATCACCAGCTCGACGATGTCCAACGAGTCGGCGCCGAGATCCTCGATGAACGACGCCTCCGGCGTGACCTCGTCTTCACTGACGCCAAGCTGTTCGCAAATGATCTCGCGTACCTTGGCCTCGACCGCTGATGCCATGCTCCCTCCTCACACGTACATACCGCCGTTGATGTGTAAAACCTGCCCCGTGATGTAGCTCGCGCCCGGCCCCGCGAGAAACGTGACGGCGGCGGCGACGTCTTCCGCCCGCCCGAGCCGTCCGAGCGGGATCATCGTTTGGTACATGGCCCGCGCGTCGGCGTCCAGGGTTTCGGTCATGTCGGTTTCAATGAAGCCCGGTGCGACCACGTTGGCCGTAATGCCCCGCGACGCCAATTCGCGCGCCGTCGACTTGGTGAACCCGATGATCCCCGCCTTGGCGGCAGCATAAGCAGCCTGTCCGGTGTTACCCGTCACCCCGACGACCGAGCTGAGATTGACGATCCGACCCCTGCGCGCGCGCATCATGGGCCGGGCGACGGCCTTGGTACAGTTGAAGACTCCCTTGAGGTTGACGTCGAGAACCCGCTGCCACTGCTCGTCGCTGATGCGAACGATCAACGCGTCCGCCGAAACGCCGGCATTGTTGACCAAAACGTCCACCTTGCCAAGGCGCGCGACCACCGCGCGCACCGTTGCATCGACCCCCGCCGTGTCGACCACGTCGAAGGCGACGACCTCGGCCGACCCGCCCCGCGACGCGATCCCGGCGACCACCTGCTCCGCCTGCTCGCGCTGCGTCCGGCAGCCCACGACGACGTGCGCGCCGGCCGACGCAAGGTCGCAGGCGATCGCGGCACCGATGCCGCGCGACCCGCCCGTCACGAGCGCGACGTGCCCGGCGAGCGTCACGGCCGCACCTCCGCGGCCTGATCGGCGACGACGTCCTCGAGGCTCGCGCCGGTGATGCCGAGGCGCATGCGCTGGACGAGCTTCGCGAGCACTTGTCCCGGACCGACCTCGATCGCGCGCCGACAGCCGAGCGATTGCAGGAGGCGCATCGATTCGGCCCAGCGCACGGGGGCCGTCACCTGCGTGACCAGCAATTCGCGAATGCGGGAGACGTCGGTGTTGAGCGCGGCATCGACGTTGCTCACGATCGGCACGCTCGGCGCCCGAACCTCGACTTCGGCCAACGCACGCGCGAGATCGGCCGCAGCCGGCGCCATCAACGCGCAGTGGAACGGCGCGCTCACCGTGAGCGCGATCACGCGCCCGCCGACGGCCTTGGCGGCCACCATCACCCGGGTCACCGCCCCGCGATGCCCCGCCACCACGACTTGCCCGGCGCCGTTGAAGTTTGCGGGGCTCACGATCTCATCGTTCGCAGCCGCCGAGCAGAGCTCCGCCACGTGGGCGTCGTCGAGACCGACGATCGCCGCCATCGTGCCGACACCCTCGGGGGCGGCGGACTGCATCAGCCGGCCGCGCAGCCGAACGAGACGCACGGCATCGCCGAAGGCCAGCGCTCCCGCGACGACCAGCGCGGTATACTCGCCGAGGCTGTGCCCCGCGACCCAGCGCGGCCGCAGATCGCTCTCCACACCGAGCGCTCGCCAAACCGCCACGCTCACGGCGAGGATTGCCGGTTGGCAGAACTCGGTCCGGGTCAGCTCCGCCTCGGGACCCTCGAAGCAGAGGCGGGTCAACGGAAAATCGAGCGCCTCGTCGGCCTCGGCCATGGTGGCACGCGCGACGGCATGCGCGGCGACGAGGTCGCGCCCCATGCCGACGCGTTGCGACCCTTGGCCCGGAAACAGTAGCGCCGTCGCTGCGTCGTCCGCCGCCGACGACGCCGTCACGCCTCCGTCGTGTCGAGGACTTTGCGGCCGCGGTATTCGCCACAGTGGGCGCAGGCACGATGCCGCAGCATCGGCTCGCTGCAGCTCGGACAGGTGATGAAGCTCGCCGGCCGGAGCGCATCGTGCGCCCGGCGCTTGTTGCGCTTGGTGGTCGACGTACGTCGTTTCGGAACTGCCATGACCCCTCCTCCGCGCGCTCAAGCGCCGCGGTCGATCTTGAGATTGCGGAGCGCAGACCAGCGCGGATCACCGGCCTCGACCACGCAGGTGCATTGGCCGGTGTTGCGATTGCTCCCGCACTGCGGGCAGAGCCCCCGGCACTCTTCACCACAGAGTGGCCGCGTCGGCAAGGCGAGCATGATCTGCTCGTAGACGAGGGGCGTGAGGTCGATCTCCGTACCCTCGTAGAAGGATTGCGTGAGATCACCCGGCGCAAGCTCGATCTCGCCGCTGAGCGGCGTGGCCGGCGTCAACACCAGTGAGAACTCCTGCACGACGTCGAGCGGGAATTGCTCGAGACAGCGCCCGCAGGTCGCCTCGGCCCGCCCACTCACCTCCCCGTCGAAGAAGAGATCGAGCTGGGACCGCGAGTAGCGGACGTACACGTGCAACGGGTCGCGGAAGGCATAGTCGTGGCTGGCGCTCGCGAGGGTCGCGTTCAGCGCATCCACCGACTCGGCGTAGTCGAGCTGGTCCTCGACGGCGAGAATGTCGTTCAGCTGAATTTTCATAAGCGAAGACGTCGACGCGTCCCGGGAAAGACGCGGAATCGGGCCTAGGGTTATATGGGCCCGCTGCGAGGCCCACAAGCTCGCGGCCCGGCCATCGGCTCAGCGCGAAGCGTCCCCGCCCTCGTCGCCGCCAGCGACGCCGAGGCGGCGTTCCAAGCGTCGAACCCGCCGGAGCAATTCGGGAAGCCGCAGGATCGCGGCCGAGGTGCGACGCCACAGGCCGACCTCCATCGCCGGATAGCCCCCGACGGTCTTTCCGGCCGCGACCGAATTCGGCACCCCGCTCTGCGCGGCGACCTGCACCCCGTCGCCGATCGTGAGGTGCCCGGCGGCCCCCGCCTGTCCGCCCATCTGCACGCCCCGCCCGATCTTGGTCGACCCCGCGATCCCGACCTGGGCGGCCAGAAAGCTGTGGGCGCCGACCTCGCAGTTGTGGGCGATCATCACGAGGTTGTCGAGCTTCGCGCCGCGCCGGATGATCGTCGCCTCGAGCGTCGCACGGTCGACCGTGGTGTTGGCACCGATCTCGACGTCGTCCTCGACGATCACGATTCCGGCCTGCGGAATCTTGACTGCGCCGGTCGGACTCGGCGCGAAGCCGAAGCCGTCCGCGCCGAGCACGACCCCGGGGTGCAGCACGACGCGGTCGCCGAGGCGGACGTGCTCGCGCACCACGACGCCGGCGTGGGCGACGAAGTCACGTCCGATCTGCACCCCGGCATAGATGGTCACGTGTGGATGAATCGTCGCTCCGGGACCGATCACGACGTCGTCCCCGATCACCGCGTAGGCGCCGATCGTCGCGGGGTCCGCGATGCGCGCGCTCGCAGCGACGATCGCCGTCGGATGAATACCCGTCGGGGGACGCAGCGGCCGATGAAACAACCCGAGGGCCCGGGCGAAGCAGAGATACGGATTCTCCGCCCGCAGCGTCGCGATCGGCAGCTCGGCGGCGTGCACCGCCACGATCGCGGCCGAGGCGCGGGTGGCCGCCAGCTGCGCCGAGTATTTCGGATTGGCGAGAAAGGTGAGGTCGCCGGGACCAGCCTCCTCGAGCCCGCGAATGGCGCGGATCTCGGTCGTGCCGTCGCCTCGGAGCTCGCATCCGAGCCGTTCCGCGATCTCCGCGAGCGTCATCGTGGCGATGGCTTAGGCCGAAGCGGCGGACCCCGCAAGTCGGAGACCGCAGCGAATTTGCCGCTCCGGAAGCCCTGTGTTACGAGCCTCGTTTCCGGATCGTCCGCAATGACCGCGACCATCGACTTCGCCAAAGGGGACGGGCTCGTTCCCGTGATCGTCCAGGACGAGCGCTCCGGCGCCGTGCTCATGCTGGCGTACATGAACCAGGAGTCCTTCGACCGCACCGTCGCGACCGGCTACGCGACCTATTGGAGCCGCTCACGGCAGCAATTCTGGGTGAAGGGCGAGACCTCGGGACACCGCCAGAAGGTGCGCGCGATTCACGTCGACTGCGACGGCGACACGGTGCTCCTGCGCGTCGAGCAGGAAGGCGGTGCCGCCTGCCACGAGGGCTATCCAAGCTGCTTCTTCCGGCGTCATCGCGACGGGGCCTGGGACGTCGTCGAGACCCGCGTCTTCGATCCGGCGAAGGTCTACGACAAGTGAGCATCCTGAAGCTCGGCATCCCGAAGGGCAGCCTCGAGGAAGCGACCATCGAGCTCTTCCGGAAGTCCGGCTGGCGCATCAGCGCCGGCGGGCGCAGCTACTTCCCGTCCGTCGACGACTCGGCGCTCCGTTGCAATCTGATCCGCGCCCAAGAGATGGCTCGTTACGTCGAGGCCGGCACGCTCGATGCCGGCATCACTGGGCGCGACTGGATCCTCGAGAACGCCTCGAAGGTCGAGGTCGTGTGCGATCTCGTCTACTCGAAGGCGACCATCCGTCCGACGCGGTGGGTGTTGGTGGTTCCCGAAAGCTCGCCGGTGCAGAAGCCGGACGATCTCCGCGGCAAGACGGTCGCGACCGAGCTGGTGAACTACACCAAGCGGTTCTTCGCGGAGCGCAATATCGACGTCGACGTCGAGTTCTCCTGGGGTGCCACCGAGGCGAAGGCGGCCGAGGGTCTCGTCGATGCAATCGTCGAGGTGACGGAGACCGGAAGCACGCTGCGGGCCAACGGGCTCCGCATCGTCGCCGAGCTTTTCAGCTCGAATCCGCAGCTGATCGCCAACCGGAGCGCGATGGCCGACCCCTGGAAACGCGAGAAGATCGAGCAGATCGGTCTCCTCCTCACCGGCGCGCTGCGAGCGGAGACGCAAGTGGGCCTCAAGCTCAACGTACCGAAGGAGCATCTCGAGACGATCGTGGCGATGCTCCCGAGCATCACCGCCCCTACGGTGTCGAATCTCTACGGAAAGGACTGGTTTTCGGTCGAGAGCGTGATCGCCGAGGACGTCGTTCGCGAGCTGATCCCGAAGCTCATGAAAGCCGGCGCGGTCGGCATCATCGAGTACGGGCTCAACAAGGTCATCTGATCTTCGCGAGAAGCGCTGCTAACCGCTTCGCAAGCTTGCGACGGCGAATGGAATTCGGTACAGAGCCGCATTCGCCGAACCCCGCCATTTTCGTTCCTTCACGACCACGCGCGCGGCGTACGACCCTGAGGCAGCACAATGCTCGGCTGGTGGCTTCCGGAAAACGTTGCGACCGATGGTAGCGTCTTTTATCTCCTCTACTGGAGCTCCGCCGTCGCCATGCTCGTCGCGCAAATGCTCTTTTCCCGCGTTCGGAGCCCAGTGTTCGTCCGCCGCACCCGCATGCGCGAGGCGGTCTGGGCGTTGGTGCCTGCCTTGCTGTTGTTGTCACTCGGCATGGTGAGCCATCGTTCCGCGGCCGCGCTCGCGGCGCCGCGCGCGGTGGTGGCGCTCGAAACCGCTCCGGCAGCGACGTCGTCGAGCTTGGACGGCTCCCGTCAGTGAGACCGGCGTGACGGCGGCCGAGGAACGGCGCGCGGCAGCGGCGCCGCGGACACCACGCGGTTTGCACGTGTTCGCGCTCGTGCTGGCCGCGGCGACGCTCGCGCTCATCTTCGTCGGCGGTCTCGTCACCAGCACCGGCTCCGGCCTCGCCGTACCCGACTGGCCGCTCTCCTTCGGCCAGTTCTTTCCGCGCATGGTGGGCGGCGTCCTCTACGAGCACGGCCATCGGATGGTCGCGGCGACCGTCGGCGCGCTGACCGTGGCCTTCGCGATCGCGACCTCGCTGGTCGCGACCCACACCATCGTGCGTCGCCTGGCACTCGCCGCCGTCGGCACGGTCGTCGCGCAGGGCGTGCTCGGCGGGCTCACGGTGATCTTCCTCCTGCCGCCGGCGATCTCGTCGGCGCATGCGTGCCTCGCCCAGGCCTTCCTCTGCATCACGGTCGCGCTCGCCGTCATCACCCATCCGGATTGGGTGCCCGCAACGCGGGCGCCCGCCGATCCCGGCTATGCGCGGCTCACGGTCGCAACGGCGGCGACGGTCTACGGACAGCTGATCCTCGGCGCCGTCATGCGACACACCGGTGCCGGACTCGCGATCCCCGACTTCCCCCTCGCCTTCGGGCGCATCCTCCCGCCCTTCGAATCGTCGGCGATCGTGATCCACTTCCTGCACCGCATGGGCGCGCTCGCGGTCGTGACGATGGTCGCCTGGTCCGCCGCTCGGACGCTCCGGACCCACACCGCCGAGCGCGGGCTCGTGCGACCCGCCATGCTGGCGGTCGTGCTGGTCGCGATGCAAGTCACCCTCGGCGCCCTCACGATCTGGACCCGCAAGGCGGTGTTGCCGACGACGGCGCACGTCGCCGTCGGCGCCGCCATCCTCGGCACGACGGTCGTCCTCGCCCTCCGCGCGCGTCGCGCCGCCGCGGCGTCGTCGCGCTCCGCCCGCGCCGTGCTCGCCACCGATCGGGTGCCCGCATGATGCCGGCGTGGAAGCCCGCCGAGGAGTTCGACCTCGCCACCGAGGCGCTGCCGATCGCGCAACGGCGCGTCACCGACTTCGTCGAGCTCACGAAGCCCCGCGTCGTGACCATGGTGGTGCTGACCACGCTCTTCGGATTCTACCTCGGCAGCGGCACCGAGGCCTTCGACTGGCTCTGCCTCGGCTGGACACTCCTCGGGACCAGTCTCGCCGCCGGCGGCACGATGGCGCTGAATCAGTATCTCGAGCGCGATCTCGACGCCCAGATGCACCGGACACGGCAGCGCCCCTTGCCCGAGGGCCGGCTCGCCCCGGCCGACGCGCTGCTCTTCGGCGCCGCGCTCACCCTGCTCGGGATTCTCGTGCTGGTGGCGGGGAGCAACATGCTCGCCGCGGCCGTGACGGCGGCGACGAGCGTCAGCTATCTCTTCGCCTACACCCCGGCGAAGGCCCGGACGTCGCTCTGCACCCTGATCGGCGCCGTCCCGGGTGCCCTGCCGCCGCTCACCGGCTGGGCCGCGGCAAGCGGCGACCTCGGCCCGGCCGCATGGGCGATCTTCGCCATCATGTTCGTCTGGCAGGTCCCGCACTCGCTCGCGATCGCGCAGCTGTACCGCGACGACTACGCACGCGCGGGCTTCCGCCTGCTGCCGGTGGTCGAGCCCGACGGCGCCAGCACCGCACGCCAGATCCTCACCTACTCGCTCGCCCTCGTGAGCGTCGGCATGGTGCCGACGTTGCTCGGCCTCGCCGGGCCGATCTACTTCGTGGCGTCGATCCTTCTCGGGCTCGGCATGCTCGCCCCGTCGCTTCGGCTCGCACGCTCGGCGAAGATCGCCGATGCGCGCCGCGTGATGTTCGCGAGCTTGCTCTACCTGCCCTGCCTCTTCGCCGTGATGGCCGCGGACAAGCTGACCGCGGTACCGTGGTAGCCGATCCCGCGGGGTAGGTTCCCTAGCCCGGATTATTCATGAATCCTCTGCTGCAAGCGCCGATCGCACGGCATTCCGGGCCGGGCTCGGACCTCGCTCCTCGACATAGTGTCGTACTATGCCTGCGTCGCTCGCTCCTCCGCGCGGCCCGGCCTCCCGTACGCTCAGCGCCTTCGCGACGAGCATTCATGAATAATCCGGGCTAGCGGCTGCGGCGCGCGACCGCGGTCGCACCGACGAAGGTGACGACGCAGAACAGCATCGTCACGAGCAGCGACGGCGCGAGCGCCGGCACGCGGCCAACCGCAGCCGGCGCACCGAGGTAGAGACAGCGCCGGAGCGCCGCCATGCCGTAGGTCAGCGGGTTCAGCTGCATCAGCCAGCCGAGCCACCCGGCCGCTCCGGACGCGGGGAAAAAGGCGCCGGAAAGGATCCAGATCGGCATCAGGATGAGGTTCATGATGGCGTGGAAGCCCTGCGTCGATTCCATCCGCCAGGCAATCACGAGACCGAGCGACGTGAGCGCGAACGCGATGGCGGCGATCACGCCGACCACGGCCAACGCCGACCCGATCGAGAGCGAGATCCCGACCAGCGGCGCCAGCGCCAGGAAGAGCACGCCTTGGATGACCGCGAGCGTGGTGCCGCCGAGCGCCTGCCCGAGCACGATGCCGCCGCGCGAGATCGGCGAGACCAGCACGCCCTGGAGAAATCCCGACTTCCGGTCCTCGACGACCGCGATGGTCGAGAAGATCGCCGTAAAGAGGAGCACCAGGCCGATGATCCCCGGATAGAAGTACGCCATCGTGCCGAGATCCGCGGGCGCGCCCGGCGGCCGCAGCGAGGTGCTGAAGCCGCCGCCGAGCAGCACCCAGAAGAGCAGCGGCTGGGCGAACGCGCCGAAGAGCCGGCTCCGCTGCCGAACGAAGCGGATGATCTCACGCCACCAGAGTGCTCGTACGCCGCGCATGCGCCTGCTCGCTTACCCGCGACCGCCGAGGGCCGGCGTCTCGCTGAAGAACCGCTGCCCGGTCAAATGGACGAAGACGTCCTCGAGCGTTGGCTTCCCGAACGTGACCGAGCGGATGTCGCCGGGAAACGCCTCGACGACGTCGCGCACGAATTCGTGTCCGCGCGGCAGCTCGATCCGGAGCACGCCGTCGACGAGCCGCGGACTGCATGCGAACCGCTGCGCGATCCGCTCGCGCAGCTGCTCGGGCTCGGCGGTCTCGATCACCACCACGTCCCCTCCGATCTCGGCCTTGAGATCCGCGGGCGCTCCGACCGCGACGAGATTGCCCTGATGGATGAACCCGATCCGATCGCAGCGCTCCGCCTCTTCCATGTAATGCGTCGTGAGGATCACGGTGAGTCCTTCGCGATCGCGAAGGTGCACCAGATAGGAGAAGAAGTCCCTGCGTGCTCCGGGGTCGAGGCCCGTCGACGGCTCGTCGAGCAGCAGGAGATCGGGCGCGTGCAGGAGGCCCTTGGCGAGCTCGACTCGTCGCGCGAGACCGCCCGAGAGTGTCTCGACGAGGTCGCCGCCGCGCTCCGCGAGGCCGAGACGCTCCAGCAAACCCGTCGCCCGCGTCCGGCTCTCCGTGCTCCCGATATCGTAGAGCGCCGCATGGCACGCGAGATTCTCGCGTACGGTCAGCTTGCCATCGAGAGCCGGTTGCTGGAACACGACGCCGAGCCGACGGCGCACGCGCTCGGGATGACGCCCGGCATCCTCGTCGAACACGCTCACCCGCCCGGTCTGCGGCTCGACCAGCGTCGCGAGCACCCTGAACAGCGTCGTCTTGCCGCCACCGTTCGGACCGAGCACGCCGAAGATTTCGCCGCGCGCGACCTGCAGATCGATCCCGGCGAGCGCGAGACGTTCGCCGTAGTGATGGGTGAGACCGCTGACCACGATCGCCGACGACGTCGACGCGCTCGCCGCGAGCGGACGGACGGCGTTCATCGCGATCGGCCCCGCGGGCGGCGAGAGGTATATGGCGTTTGCGGCATCATGATGCGGCGGCATCCTGCCACACGTCGGGCGCAGCGACCAGCCGGTGCGCGTACTTCGCTTGACCCCCCAAGAGCCCCGACGTTAGAGTGCTCGCACTTCGCGGAGGGCGCCGGGCGCCTCCGTCCCTCGTGCCGTGACCACCGAAGCGATCCTTCCCGTCGATCCGACCCGTCTCGAGCAACTGCTGCGCGTACAAGAGCGCCTCTTGCTGGGAGCGATCGACGAGGCGACGCTCGCCGATCGCCTGTGCCAGAGCACCGCGCTCGTGCTCGGCGCCTCGGGCGCCCGCTTGGCCGCGCTACATGGCGACGAGGTGGCGACCCGCGGCGCCTACGGCGTCCCGTTCGTTCCTGCCGACGACGTCATCGTGCGTCGCGCGCTCCGCGAACGCCGACCCGTGCTCGGCGACGCGGATCACGAATCGGGGATGTTGACGCTCCCGATCGACACCGATCACGGCCTGCTCGTGATGCAGCTCCGCCCATGGATCGGCGGCGCCTTCGGGCTCGAGCAGGTCGGGCTCGCCCGGTACGCCGCCTCGCTCGCCGCGGTGGCGTTGAAGCACGCCCGCGATCGTCGCGCCGGCGCGGCGACGTCGGGTCCGGCGGAGATCCTCGCGTCGCTGTCGCACGATCTCCGCCAACCGTTGAACGTGATGCTCGGGTACACCCAGCTCTTGATCGACGACACCTACGGCGCCTGCACCAGCGAGCAGCGCGAGGTGTTGTCGACCATCGAGCGACACGCGCGCGAGCTCTTCACCGTGCTCACCGGCGCGCTCGACCTCGTACGGCTCGAGCGCCAGGCCGACCAATCCATCGCCGAGCCCTTCACGGCGGCGGACGTGATCGAGGAGCTCTGCACCGGATCGCTTGCCCACCGCACCGGGCGCGACGTTGCGCTCACCTGGCACGCGGACCCGGCCACGCCGCCGTTCCGAAGCGACCGGTTTCGCGTCCGTCAGATTCTGCAGAACCTCATCGACAACGCCCTTCGCCACACCGAGCACGGCGAGGTGGCGGTCACCGCGACCCCGCACCTCGGCCGCGTCCGTCTCGAGGTGCGCGACACCGGGGGGGGCATCGATCCCGAAGATCTGCCGAACGTCTTCGCACCATTCCGAACCGGCACGCGCGGGCGCACCGGCTCGGGGCTCGGGCTCTACATCGTGAAGCGCTTCTGCGAGGCGCTGCGGGGCGACATCGGCGTCACGAGCACGGTCGGCAGCGGCACGCGCTTCATCGTCGACCTTCCCCCCGAGCTGCCCGCGCGCCGCGCCATCGAGACCGCCGCGCCGGCGTAGCCTGCCCTACGGCTCCACGGTGAGCGCGGCGTCGTCGCCGGTGTCGGTGGTGCTGACGCCGGTCACGGGGTCGGTGGCCGAGATCGTGACCTGCCCCGAGGCCACCGCATCGACCCGGCTCTTGTTGCCGGTGGCGTTCGGCGTGACCGCGATCGACGCGTCGCTGCTGTGATAGTCGACCCGCTGCGTGAGGTTCTTCGTGACCCCGCCGCCGAAATGGCCGATCGCCGTGTACGTGATCGACTCTCCGACAGCCCGCGTCGCCCCGGTCGGCCCGAGCGTGATTCGTTCCAGCGCCCCGAGCACGGTCAACGCGGCGTCGCCCCCCGAGTCCGTCGTGCTGATCTCCAGCTGCGTGCTCGGAGCGGTGTAGGTCGCGGAGATCGTCGCGGTCCCGGGCGCGAGCATCTCGACCCGGCTCTTGTTGCCGGGCGTATTCGGCGCCGCGACGACGCTCGGATCGGACGACGCGTACGTCACTTGTTGCGTGAGATTGGCGGTGGCGCCGCCTTCGTAGTGACCTGTCGCGGTCAAGTTCTGGAACTCCCCCAGCGCGCGCGTCGCCGCGCTCGGCGACAGCGTGATCCCGAGGAGATTCGTGACCGCGGCCGAGACGGTGAGGGTCGCGTCGTTGCCCCCGACCGTCGTGGTCACACCGCTCGGATGCGACGCGGAGATGACCGCGGTTCCGGGCGCCACCGTGTCGATGCGACCCTTGTTGCCGGGCGTATTCGGCGCCACGGCCACGCTCGGATCGCTCGACGCGTAGTCGACGTCCTGCGTGATGTTGAGCGTCACGCCGCCGGCATAGTGACCGGTCGCAACGTAGCTCTGCGATTGTCCCGCGGGACGGGTCTTGGTGAGCGGACTCAACGTGATGCTTTCGAGCGCGCCGAGGACGGTGACGGCCCCGTCCCCGCCGGAGTCGGTGCTGCTCACACCCGTCACCGGGTCGACGGCGGAGATGCCGGCGCTACCCTGCGCCGCGGCCTCGACGCGGCTCTTGTTGCCGTCGAGATTGGTCGCGACGACGACGCTCGGATCGCTCGATGCGTAGGTCAGTTGTTGCGTGATGTTGCGCGTGACGCCGCCCTCGAACGTACCGGTCGCGACGAGGCTCTTCGCCTCGCCGACGTTCAGCGCGACCGCCGCCGGCGTGACCGCGATGCTGAGGAGCGATCCGGGAACGTTGAACGCCGCGTCGTCGCCCGAGGTCGTCGACGTCACGCCGGTCACGGGATCGCTCGCCGCAATGGTGGCAATGCCGGGATGGACGGCGGAGATGCGGCTCCGGTCGTTTACCGCATTGGCGGCGAGCGCGACGTCCGGGTTGTTCGACGTCCACACGACCTTCTGCGTGTAGTTCTCCGTCCCGCCCCCGACCAGGTCGGCGGTGGCGGTGAAGGTCGCGCTCCCGCCCGGGCTCACGTAGCGCGTCTGTGGACTGATGTGGATCGCGACGACGTTGCCGGACGGCACCGGCGTCGCGGTCGCCGTCGGCACGGGCGTCGCCGCGGCCGGGTCCTTGAACGACGGCAGACAGATCTCGTCGGGCTTCGTGACCTTGAGGCCCTCCGGTCCGAAGCTCGGATGCGTCGACAGGGCGGTCGCGACGAGCTTCGGCTGCTTCGGCTTCGTGCTCGCGATGCGCACCTGGTAGCACACCAGATAGCCGGGATGCGTCGGCGCGGCGGGATTCGCGCCGCCGAGGTCCGCCGGCGCGCAGAAGCGCCGCGGTTTCGTGACGTGCAGCACGCGTGCGCCCAACTGATCCTCGATCATCACGTCGAGCGGCGTGAACGCCGGATAAGCCGGCACGCCCCGCGGTGCCCGCGCGACCTTGGCATCGTAGCACTTGAAGTCGTCGGTGCCGGTCGCGCCGAGGGCCGCGACGCCCCCCGTACCGAGCGCTGTTGCCGTCGGCGCGAGCAATCGATCCTCCGTCTCCACGAGCAACTTCAGGGTCCCGAAGCGATTCACCACCTCGTGGACGCTGTCGGCATGGCGCGGCTGACGCGGCGACGTCTTGCTGACGCGCATCGCGTACGCCTCGAGATGGGTCACCGGATCGATGAGGAGCTCGCCCTCGATGCTCGCCGGCGCGCAGAGGTCGATCGACTTCTGGAGGTCGACGCGATGCTGGTCCTCCGGCCGCGCCGTGCTGAACACGTCGATCACCACGTCGCCCGAGCGCGCCGCGAACCCCGGTACGCCGTCGCGGGAAGCGAGGGAGCGCGTTTTGTAGCACACGAACGGATCCCCGGCCGGCTGCGCCGACGCCGAGACCGCGCCGAGCACGACCGCGCATGCCACGAGCAAGATGCGAAACGTTCCTGTCATGTCCGAATGCTCCTACGAAAAGTGACCAGCGCGATCACCCCGGCAAGCGAAGCCAGCGCGCCGAGGACGCGCGTCACGCGATGACGTCCCTTTCGTCGATCGCATCGGCGCTCTCACGGCTGCGGGCGCCGGCGAGCGCCCGCCGACCTCCGTCGAGAAAGGCGTTCCGGATCTTGTACGCGGTCGTGTGGCTCACTTGGTAGTGCGCACACACCTCGGCGAACGAGTGCTCACGCTTGATCAAGTCGAGCGCGAGCGCAAAGCGCTCCTCGGGCGTCAATTTCTCGCGTTTCCTCATGATGCGATTCCTTCGAAAGGGGTCAGCGCTCGACGTCGAGACGACGGACGTCGGGAACCTGGGCCGGTCGCGGAGCGATCTCTTCCACCACGACGGGGGGCGCGGGCCGCACGCGGCGGCCGCGGAGACTGAAGCGGACGATGTGGTACAGCGCCGCGACACCGTCACGCCAGGTGATCTTCTTGCCCTGGTCGTAGTCGCGGCCGGCGTAGGAGATGGGTTGCTCGTAGATCCGACACCGCATGTGGGCGACCTTCGCGGTGATCTCGGGCTCGAACCCGAAGCGGTCGCACTCGATCTCGATTCGTTGCAACACCTCGCGACGGAAGAGCTTGTAGCCGGTCTCCATGTCGGTGAGGTTCACGTTCGTGCACATGTTGGACAGGAGCGTCAGCATGCGGTTGCCGACGTAGTGCCAGAAGTTCAGCACGCGGTGCGGGCCGCCGAGAAAGCGCGAGCCGAAGACCACATCGGCCTCGCCGCGCTCGATCGGCGCCAACAGCGCCGGGATGTCGCGTGGGTTGTACTCGAGGTCGGCGTCCTGGACGACCGCAACGTCGCCGCGTACCTGCGCGAATCCCGTACGGAGCGCCGCGCCTTTGCCGCGGTTGGTGTTGTGGAAGAACACTCGGACCTCGCCGCCGGCGAGCTCGCGCAGGATGTCGCGCGTCCCGTCGAGCGAGCCGTCGTCCACGACGATGATCTCCTTCGCGTGGGGCAACGCCTGCACGCGCTTGAGGATTTCTCGGATGCTCGCCGATTCGTTGTAGACCGGCATGACGATCGAAAGCTTCATCGCAACGTCCCTCGTCGTACCTCGTCGGTCGTCGCGGGCCGGACCGCGACGACTCTGGCCCAGATCTCCAGGCCGTGCCCTGCAGCAGGATTGTTGAAGTCCGCCAGAATCTCCTCTCCCTCGATGCCGACCAAGCGAAAAATCATCGGCTCGCCGCGCGGCGGCCGGACCGTGTAGCGCTTGCCGACCTCGAGCACCAGCTCCGGAGGCAGCTGCGCCCGTGGCAGGCGACGGACCAGATCGGGACGGTGCTCGCCGTAGCTCTCCTTCGGCGCGAGCGACAACCGTCGCTCCTCGCCGGCGCGGAGTCCGTCGACGGCCTGCTCGAGCGCGGGGAAGATCTGCTCGTTGCCGTGCAGGTACGTGACGGGACCGCAGTGCTCGGTCGAGTCGACGAGGTCGCCGTTGGTGAGACTCGCGCGATACTCGATGGTGACGACCGTGTCGGCCGCGACCCGCATTCCGCCCGCCTCGCTCATGTGCCCTCCGCCGCCCGCCGCGGCCGCCGCACCGACGCCGCGAGGAGTTCCGCGACGACGCCGGGCTCGCCGCCCGAGCCCCCTTTCGTGATCAACGTCGCGCCCCGCGCGATCCCATGCAGCACGGTCCCGCATGCGATCAGTGGCCCGACGCGCCCGTGGATCGCGAGCGCTCCCGCGCCGAGACGCATCAGCACGGCATGGCTCGTCTCGCCCCCGATCAGGACGAGCGTGCCGAGCGGCGAGCGCGCGGCGAGCGCAGCGGTCGCGTCGGCGAGCATCGCCTCGGTCGCGCGCAACGACGCGTCGGCCGGCGTCGCCTGCGCCGGCGCCGGTGCCAGGACGACGCTCGTCCCGTGCAGGAGCGCCTCGTGCGCCGTCGACGCGACCCGCGCATAGGCGTTCGCGCGGTCGCTCTCGGAAACCACCAGCGGCACCGCGAGCCCGGCCGCGGTCACCGCCTCCACCTGCGCGCGCGCGCGGCTGTGCAGGCTGCCGTTCACGATCACGGCCGGCAGCGACACCCGCGTGGACGCAGCGCCCGGCACCGATCCGGGCTCAGGCAATTGCGCCGCCAAGGCCGCCGCCAACGCGATCGATCCCGCGAGGCAGAGGGGTCCCGGCAGCGCGACGATCGCGGCGACGGCCGCATGCACGTCCGCGTCCGTCTCGGCGTCGAGCACGAAGAGATCCACGCCCTCCGAACGCCGCTCTGCGACCAGGCTCGCGAGCGCGCCGCGGCGAACCACGTCCCGGCCGATGACGACTACGCGCCGCTCGCTCTCACGCCGCACCACCTCGGAGATGGCGGAGAGCGCACCCGGCCCTTCGGGATCGTCCGCGAACTCGGTCTCGGCGAGGAGGCGACCGCCGAACCATTGGCACCCGTCACGGGTCACGCGCCCGGCCTCGGGGATCGCCGCCAGCACGAATCCCGTCGCGCCGAGATGGTCGAGCGCCGCGTCGAGCTCGGCTCCGAGATGTCCGCGGAGCGCGGTGTCGATCTTCTTCAGCACGAGCGCCGGACGTGCGCCGAGCGCCGCCCGCACCCGCCCGGCGGCGGCGCTCGGCGCGAGAGCCCGGCTCTGCGTGTTGACGATCTCGACCGCGCCGTCTGCCGCCCCGACGGCCGCGCCCGGCTCGACCACCACCCGGACGCGCCGCCCGGCAGCCGCCAGCTCGGCCGCGACGTCGCACGCGCCCGTCAGGTCGTCGGCGATCGCCGCAAAGGGTGTCACCGCATCAGCACCGCGCGCGCCGGGGCACCGTCGACGCCTTCGAGCTTCAACGGCAAGCACGACAGCAGATACGGCCCCGCCGCGACGTCGCGGAGGTCGAGTCCCTCGATGACGAAGACCCCCGCGCCGAGCAGCAGCTTGTGCACCGCGAAGTCCGTGCTGCCGAACTCCTCGATGGAGAGATAGTCCATACCGATGGTCTTCACGCCCCGCTCGACCAGGTACGCCGCGGCGTCGCGCGTGACGTAGGTGAAGTCCTTCTGGAATCCCGGCTTGGCCCACCGCTCGGAATTGTCGGTCCGGAAGAGCACGATGTCGCCCGCGTGGATCTCGTGCCGGCGGAGCGCGGCCGCATCGATGGCGGCGAGGCCGCGAAGGTCCAGCACCTGCGCGGGTCCGACCATGCGATCGAGGGGGACCTGCTCGAGCGTCGCGGCACCGTCGATGAAATGGGCCGGCGCGTCGACGTGCGTCCCCGTGTGGGCACCGAGCGAGAGGTGCGTGAGGTTGGCGACGTCTCCGCGCTTGATCGCGCGCACTTGCGTCTGCTCGAGCGTCGGATCGCCTGGGTAGAAGTGCATGTCGGGCCGATCCGGCACCGAGACGTCCCACACACGCCGGTCGTGGTCGCCGGTCGCGAGCGAGAGCTGGTGCGCGACGCGCGCCGTGTCCTCGCCGAGATCGGCCACGTCGACGGTCTCGCAGAGCGTCTTGCCGATCGCGAGCACGCCGTGGCGCTCGAGCAAGATCAGATGCGCCTCGGGGCACGCGAGCACCGCGTCCCGTACGAGGTTGGCGAGCTTCTGGGAACCCGACGGCGCCTCCGGAACGACCGGCGTCGGACCGAGGCGCACTTCGGCCGTGATGGTGACGAGAGGGATCGAGCGATTGCGGACGGCGAACACGATGCAGTTCGGCGGATGCAGATGCGAGATCGCGTCGACGTCGGGGCGCGCCTGGTAGACCGCGGTATGGAGATACACCTCTTTCGACGGCACGTAGTGCTCCGGACCGGCGACCTTGTGTCCCGCGAGATCGACGGCGATGAAATCTTCCGGCGTGCACTCGCGGAGCGACACGGCGCTCGGCGTGATCAGCACCTGGTCACCGAAACGGACGCTCAAGTTGCCGCCGGTGCCGGTGACCAGACCGCGGTGGTAGACGAATCGGCAGTAGTGGGCGAGCTCCTCGCGGAGCTGCTGTTCGGTCTGAGACATGGATTCCTCTGCGTCCTCGTCAGGCGCTCGCGGCGGTGCGCGCGCGCTCCTTCCGGCGGCCGGCGAGCTCGGCGGCGGTCTTGATCGCCTCGAGCAGGTTCTTGTGGTTTGCGATGCCCTTGCCCGCGATGTCGAACGCGGTGCCGTGACCCGTCGAGGTGCGGATGAACGGCAGGCCGACGAGCAACGTCACGACGTCACCGAAGCCGAGCAGCTTCACCGCGCCGAGCCCTTGGTCGTGGTAGAGCGCGATGGTGAGATCGTACATGCCCTGCTTGGTCTTGAAGAAGACGGTATCGGCGGGCACCGGACCGATCGCGTTCACGCCCGCAGCGCGCGCGTCGGCGATCGCGGGCGCGATCTCCTCGATCTCCTCACGACCGAAGAGGCCGCCCTCGCCCGCGTGCGGGTTCAATGCCGAGACCGCGATGCGGGGCGCTGCGATCCCCTGCCCGATCAGTGCCTCGTGCGCCAGCATGATCTTCTCGTGGACCCGAGCCTTGGTCACCTTGTCGCATGCTTCGCGAAGCGACATGTGGTTCGTCAGGAGCAGGAGACGCATCTCGCCGAGCAGCAGCACCATCGCGTAGCGCGTGACGCCCGCCTCCTCGGCGAAGATCTCGGTGGCACCCTCGTAGTGGAACCCGGCGGCGCGCATCGACTCCTTGTTGAGGGGCGCCGAGACGATGCCGTCGATCTCTCCGCGCAGCGCATGACGCGCGGCTTCGCGCGTATAGCGCACCGCCGCCGCCCCGAGCGCGGGATCGATGACGCCGATCTTCACCGCGGCCGGATCGACGTCGTGATAGTCGACGACGGCGAAGGGATCGCGATCGCGGCGCGATCCTTCGGCGCCGGTCCGGCGGCAGGCGGACGGGCGCTCGACCGCACGTAGCGCGAGATCCAACCCCGCCTGCTTGGCGGCCGCCGCGACGACGCGAAGGTCGCCGAGGACGACCGGCTCGCAGAACGAGCGGATGTCGGGGTCGGCGAGCGACTTGACGAGAATCTCGGGGCTGATGCCGGCGGCATCGCCCATGGTGATGCCGATCACGGGTAGCGACATGCGTTCGAGGCTCCTTGCACGAGAAGTTGGCTGCGGTTCAGGCTTCCAGGATGCCGAGCGAGCCGCGCGCGGGCGCGTCCGCGCGCGTAGCGCGATGCTGCAGGACGGCGTCGTAGGTCGTCTCGACTTGATCGATGACGCGCTCCCAGCCGTACTCGTCCTCGACGGTGCGGCGGGCCGCCGCGCCGAGGGCGCGACGACGGATCGGGTCGGCAAGCAACGCCAGGATCGCGGCGGCGTAGGCGGCGGCCCCTTCCGTGTCGACGACCACCCCGTTCACGCCGTGCTGCACGGCCTTCGCCGACCCTGCGGACACCACCACGGCCTTCGCCGCCGCCATGTAGTTCAGGAGCTTCATCGGAAACCCCGACCACTCGCGCCGCGGACAGAGTGCGAGATCGGCGACCTGGATGAGATCGCGGACGGTGGCGAAGTCGCCGGCGGTCACGAGCCGCACGCCCGGCGGTAGTCGACGGAGGTGCATCGGCAGGTCGTGCGGCGCGGCGTGCGTCGCGAGGACGAGGAGCGCGTCGCCGGCCGTCCGTCGCACGATGCCGATGCTCGCGAGCAGGAGCTCGAGGTTCTGATAGCCGTCGACGTTGCCCGTGTAGAGCAACACCGGACGCTCGCCGAACCCGAAGCGCGCGCGGATGGTTGCCGCGTCCGCGAGCGAGCAGCTCGGGAACTCCTCGGGCGAGCCGCCGGGCGCGATCAGCTCGATCGCCCGCTCGTCGACGCCGCGCGCGCGCAGGAACCCGACCAGCTCGCGACAGATCGCGATGCAACGGTCGGCACGGCGTGGCACCTCCCGATCGGCGAGCGCGCCGACGACGCGCGCCACGCGGCGGGCCGTACGACTGCGGTAGTAGGTGGGCAGCTCCTCCGCGAGCGCGTTGTGGCTGTGGTAGATCAGCGGCACCCCGGTCAGGCGCCGCGCCACGAGCCCGATGAGCGCGGCCTCGTAGTTGTGCGCGTGCAGGATCTCGACCGCCTCGCGCTCGATCACGCGCAGAAGCCGGAACAACAGCGCCCCGTCGAGTACGACCTTCGCGATCCTCGGTCCCGAGCCGACCGCCCGGAGGCCCGGAACGCGCGGGATGCGTCGTACCGGCAGCTCGGCGAGCGCCTCCTCGAGACCTTCACCGTAGGTGACCACCAGCGGATCGTGGCCGCGCGCACGGAGCCCCTGTGCCAGCTTTCGGATCAGGAGCTGCGAGCCCTGGAGCGTCGGGAAGGGACACGCGGCGACGATCGCGATGCGAT
Organism: uncultured delta proteobacterium; assembly: GCA_963774015.1. Lineage (GTDB taxonomy): Bacteria > Desulfobacterota > Binatia > UTPRO1 > UTPRO1 > UTPRO1. The sequence goes on along the minus strand of CAVZDH010000005.1, from coordinate 148,934 downwards.
AGCGCCGACCGCGCATGTCGAGGGCGGGCATCATGCGGCGGGCTCGCTGAGATAGCCGAGGGCCTGCAGACGCCGGCGAAGCTCGGCCTCGTGGTCGTGGGCACTCGCCGCTTCGGTGAGGGCGAGGACCTCGTCCGCGACCCGCACCGCTCCCGAGATGCCGGGGAGCAGCCGGCCGTCCATCCACGACGGCACCGCGAGCCCGGCGAGGTGCAGTACCGACGGGGCGACGTCGACGATCGCGGCCTCGGTTGCCGCCGTCGCGGCGACACCCTGGCCCGCGAGCACGAAGACGCCCTCGGCGCGGTGACTGCCGTTCATGCCTCCGCCCTTCCCCGCCACGTGCTCGCAGCGAAGGAGCGGCCGAATGCTCCGCGTCTCCGCGGGCGTCGTCGGAAGACAGGGGTGCGAATACCCGCCCTCGAGCGCGAGCTCGAGGATCAGATCCGGTGCGGCGTCGACCAGCGGGCCGGCGTAGACCTCGTCCCGGCGATGCACCCGCGCGACGATGCGGTCACCCGTCTCCGGATGCCGCCACGCCAGCAGCTGCGTGCGCAGCGCGTCGGCCGCCGCGTCGTACTCGGCCCCGGGAGCGATCGTGCCTTCGGGATCGCGCCCGCGCACGTTCAGCCAGATGCTCGGCGCGTAGTTGAGCTCCTCGGAGAACGCGCGCGTCCGGGGCATGTCGATGGCGCCGAAGCGCGACCAGCTCTCGAGGCGCCGCGCGAGGGCCCGGCCTCCGCGCCGCACCAGGCGCTCTTGCAGACCGCGGGGCAGAAGGGCGAGCGCCGCACGCCGGACGCCGCGAGCGACGCGCGCGCCGAGCTCGCGACGGCCGGCGCGGAACGCGAGCCACCCGTGATCGGCAAGCCAGCGATTGAGGTGCAGCACCGTCGTCCCGGCGCCTCCGAAGCCGTGATCGGAGGCGACGAGCACGGTCGCCTCGGACGGCAGCTCCGCGAGGATCGCGCCGAGCGCGGCATCGAGGCGACGATAGACGTCGCGCAGCGCGCTCCCGAAGCGGCGCGCCCCCTCGGCGTCGAAGCGCGGCGAGCCCGGGTCCGCGAACATCCAGAAATGGTGGCTCGCGGTGTCGGCCTCGCCGAAGAGCATCATGAAGCAGTCCCAGCGCTCGCGGCGGAGCACCCAGCGGGCGAGATCGCGCTTGCGGTCGACGGCGGCCAGGATCTTCGGCAGCGCGTCGGCATGCCAGCCGGGGCCGATCGTGAGCTCCTGGAAGTCGGTGACCGCGTACGGACCGACGGCGCGCGTCATCTCGGCATAGAGCGCGCGGGGGTGGACGAACGAGCCGTCGATGCCGGTCGCGACCGGACTGTCGAAGCCGCCGACCATGAGGCCGTTGACCGGCTCGGGCGGATAGGTGGTCGGGACGCCGATCACCGCGACCCGCCGCCCGGCGTCCGAGAGCAGCTTCCAGATGGTCGGTACCCGACGGTCGCGGCTGCCGACGAACGCGATCTCGTAGGTACCCGGCACCCGGCGGGTGAAGTCGAAGATGCCGTGCTTCCCGGGATTCGTCCCGGTCATGAACGACGACCAGGCGGGAAAGGTCACCGGCGGCACGGTGGAGCGGAGGACGCCGTGCGCCCCGCGGCACCGCAGCGCCGCGAGCACCGGCATGTCGCCCGCCTGGATGAAGGGCTCGGCGAGGTCCCACGTCGCCCCGTCGAGACCGATGATCGCGATCACGGGCCGGTCAGTGCACGTATCCGAGCGCCCGCAAGCGCTCTTCGCTGGCGGCGTCGATCGACGTGCCCGTCGACTCGACGGCGATGGACTCGGCGTGGCTCTGCAGCGCCGTCATGTCGGCGGTGAGCTTGTTCGCGACGTCCGTCTGCGTCGCGATCAGATCCTTCTGCTCGCCCGGGTCGGATGCGACGTCGAAGAGCTGATGCTCCGGGAGCCCGCGCGGATTTCCGGGATTGGCGTGAATCACCTTCATGCCGCCGCTGCGGTAGGCCTGCACGCTGTTGCCCTCGAGATCGCTTTCGGCGAACGAGTGGTCGCGCGGCGCCGGTGCGTCCGCGCCGAGGCCGAGGGGCTTTCCGACCATCGTCTGCGGCACGGCGACGCCCGCGCCGGCGATGATGGTCGGCGCGACGTCGAGGCTCGACACCATCGCCTGGTTCACGATGCCCGCGCCTCCCCCATGCGGCGGCTTCACGATCAGGGGCACCGCGATCTGCTCGTCGTACAGCGTCGTTCCGTGCCACCACCCGCCGTGCTCGTGGAACTCTTCGCCATGGTCGGCGGTCAGCACGATGAGGGCGTCGTCGTAGATGCCCTTGGCCTTCAAATCCGCGAAGAGCTTGGCGAGCTCCCCGTCGAGAAAGCGGATCGCGCCGTCGTACGCGTCGCGGTAGGTGTCGGCGAGCGCCGGATCGGGATTCGGATTCGCGACGCGAGCGTACGCCTCGCCGTTGTAGGGGTGCACGAAGTACGGGTCGTGCGGCTCCATGAAGTGGAGGAACATGAAGAACGGCCGCTGCGCATCCCGGCCCGCGATCCAGTCGAGCCCGTGCTTCACCACGACGTCGGCGGGCTGGTAGTAGTTCTCGACGTACTTCTTTTTCGAGACGAAGCGCTCACGGATGAGACGCAGCTGATTGTAGATCGTGAGCTGCGCCGCCGACTCGGTCGCGCCGAAGAAGAACTCGGGCTCGAGGAACACGTACTGATCGAAGCCCTGTTGAAAGCCGAAGAGGGGCGCGATGTTGATGTTGTTGGCGAAGCCGATCGTCGCGTAGCCCGCGCCCTGCATCACCTCGGCGAGCGTGACGACCGCCTCGGGGAGCGCGTCCGACTTGTGGATCGCGCGATGCGACGAGGGATAGAGCGAGGTGAAGATCGTCCCGAACGACGGCCGAGTCCACGACGCCTGCGAGTAGGCGTGGGCGAAGCGGGTGCCGTCGGCGGCGAGGCCGTCGATGACGGGCGTCTTGTTGGTCTTCGCGCCGTAGCACGAGAGGTGGTCGGCCCGGAGCGTGTCGACCACGATGAGGATGACGTTCGGCCCCTTCGCCGGCGCGCCGACGGCGACGTGCCGCGGCGCCGGGGCGGGCTTCGATCCGAAGGCCATGCCGGCGCGCGAGGCGACGACCCCGAGCGCCAACACGCCGAGCACGATCACCGGCGACGCGAGCGCGGGCAGCCGACGCGCGAGCGTACGCCAGACGACGAATGCGAGCACGAACAGGACCAGGGCGGCCGCCGCCGACGCGATTTGGAAGGTGAAGGCCGAGATCGGCGCACCGTCGAAGGTCTCGTTGAAGACGTCACGGAAGACGCGGAAGCGGCCGATGATCGTCACGAGCGGCGCGAGCACGGCGGCGCCGCTCAGCGCAAACGCCGTCGGCGCCGCGGCCCGTGTCAGGACCCGGAGCGCGATGCCGAGACCGAGGCCGGCGAGCGCACCGATGCCGCCATAGAAAAGAAACGCGAAGAAGAGCAGGCCCGCGTCGATCCCGAGATGGCGCTCGGCGATGACGATGCCCGCCTCGCCGAGGCCGACCACCACGGCGGCCAGCGCGGCGCCCGCGAGCGCGCTTCCGACTACCCCGTTCGACGAGTCCGCGGTGGAGCTCAATCCGGGAACTCCGCCAGCAGATCGGCGTCCGTGTGGGTCGACCGCTGACCCTTCGGCGAAATCTTGAACACGTCCGCGGCCTTCCAGTGGAGATACCGGTTCTGCTCGAGCCACTGCACGTGCGGCGCCAGGGTCTCGTAGCTCTCCCCGAGCCGCTCGGTGAGGTGCTGGCGGGTGTGGAGAAACGGCATCTCTTTGTTGGCGTCGTTCGCTTGCCGGTATTCCTTCAGCAACCGGCGCCTGATCGCGTTGTCACTCATCGTTCCGTATCGTTCCTTCCTCGAAAATGGGTGCCGCGGGCGCGTACCCTTGCCATCGTCTCCCGCACGCACGCAAGGCCCCCTCGCCTCAGCGGCGGGCGTCCTCCGCGGCGAGGGCTCCCGGAGCGCATTCGCCGCCCGGCACCAGTCGACCGAGCAGCGACGCCTCGTAAACCGCGGCGGTGGCACGCGCCATGTCATCCGCTCCGAACGCCCGTTCGGCAAGCTGCCGCGCCGCATGGCCGGTACTCCGCAGACGCGCGTGATTCTCGAGCAGGCCGAGCGCGGCGCAGGCGAAGGCGTCCGGATCGCCGGGGGGCACCACCGCGCCGGTGGTGCCGTCCGCGATCAGCTCGTCGATCCCGGGCACACGGGCCGCGACGACGGGACGCGCCGCCGCCATCGCCGGCGGCACGAGATCGAGCGCCGGGCACTCGGGCACGCCCACGAGGCAGAGCACGGCGAGCTGGCTCAGCACCGGCTCCGGATCGCTTCCGATCGGAACGACCGTCATCGAGACGCCCGCGGGAAGCTCGACCGGGCGATGGTCGCCGTCCCTCACGGCGCAGTCCTCGCCGTCCTCCAGCCAGACGAAATGCGCGTCCGGATGGCGCGCCGCGATCCGTGCCGCGGTCGCGACGAAGAGCCGGCGCCCCGAATCGGACGCGCCGGCGCCCCCGACCACGAGCGGTCGATGCCAGACGCGCGCGCGGAGCTCGTCCAGCACGCCCGGCATCGGATGGCGCGAGAGGTCGACGCCGTCGTACACGACGCGCACGTGCGCCGAGGCGAGATCGGCGGTCGCGGCGAGCTCCGCAGCGTGGGCACGGGTATTGGCGAGCACGAGCGTCGCGCGTCGATAGATGCGGTGCAGCAGCGTCCGTACCCGGCGCTGCTCGCGCGGGTCGCCGGCGCGACTCGACACGATCACGATCGGAATGCCGGCGATCCGCGCCGCGAGCGCGCCATAGGCCGCGCCGGCCGGCAGGATCGCGTGGACGAGGTCGATCCCGTCGCGCCGCAAGGCGCGGGCGAGCGCCATCAGCCGCCCGGGCTCGTACGCGTGCCGACGCGGCAAGGCCGTGATCGGTACGCCGAGCGCACGCAGGCGCGCCGCGGCGGGTTCGGCGGCACCCGCGAGGACGTAGACGTGCACGCGATGGCGTCCGCCGCCGAGCGCGCCGACGAGGCCGGTCACGTGGCGCGCGACGCCCGCATGCGCGAGCGTCCCGACCACGAGGGCGACCGACACATGGCCGCCTGCGATCGGCCAGGCGCTCGGCGTGCTCGACTGGTAGCGCATGGCGACGCTCAGAGCCTGACGATGTTCCCCCCGATGAAATCGCGAAGCGCATTCCGCGTGTCGACGATCACCGGTGCCAGATGCACGATCTCCGAATAGTTGAACACGCTGTGGTCGGTGAGGAGCACGACGCAGTCGGTCCCCGCCTCGAGGGCCTGTCGTACCGGCACCTCGGTCAGCTCCATGCCTTCCTCGCGGATCGTCGGCGCGAACGGGTCGCTGTAGGTGACCTTGGCGCCCTTGTCGATCAGCATCTTGATCACGTGCAACGCGGGCGACTCGCGCACGTCGTTCACGTCGCGCTTGTACGCGACGCCGAGCACGTGAATGCGGGCGTTCCGCACCGCCTTGCCGTCGTTGTTGAGCGTGTCGGTCACCTTGTCGACCACGAACTTCGGCATCGACTCGTTGATCTGTCCCGCCAACTCGATGAAGCGCGGCTCGAAGCCGTTCATCTTGGCCTTCCAGCCCAGGTAGAACGGGTCGATCGGAATGCAGTGTCCGCCGAGCCCCGGTCCAGGATAGAACGGCATGAACCCGAACGGCTTCGTGGCGGCGGCGTCGATCACCTCCCACACGTTGATGTCGAGCTTCGCCGACATGAGGGCGAGCTCGTTCACGAGGCCGATGTTGACGCTCCGGAACGTGTTCTCGAGGAGCTTCACCATCTCGGCGACGCGCGTCGACGAGACCGGCACGACGGTATCGATGCTCTGCTCGTAGAGAGCCTTCGCCGCCTGCGTGCACTGGGCGGTCACGCCGCCCACGACCTTCGGGATGTTGCGCGTCTGGTACTGCTTGTTGCCGGGGTCGATGCGCTCGGGCGAGAACGCGAGGAAGAAGTCGTGGCCGACCTTGAGCCCCGCCTCTTCGAGCGCGGGGAGCACGACCTCGTCGGTCGTCCCGGGATACGTCGTCGATTCGAGGATCACGAGCTGGTCGCGGTGGATGTACTTCTTGATCTCCGCCACCGCCGCCAGGATGAACGTCATGTCCGGGTCCTTCGTCTTCCGGAGCGGCGTCGGAACACAGATGTTGATCGTGTCGCAGTCGGCGATGACGCTGAAGTCGTTGGTGGCGAGCAGTCGACCCGTCGCGACCAGCGACGCGATCTCCTCGTCGGCCGTGTCGACGATGTACGACTTGCCCCCGTTCACGGCGTCGACCTTGCGCTGGTCGACGTCGATGCCGACGGCGCAAAAGCCCGCGTGCGCGAACTCGATGGCGAGGGGCAGCCCGACGTATCCGAGACCGATGACGCCGGTGCGTGCCTTGCGGCTGCGAATCTTGTCCAACAACTCCATGGAAATCCTCCTGAGGAAAATCGACGGCTGGAATCGTCACGATAGAGGAAAGCGGCCGGACCGACGACCGCCAAAGTGCAGCGCGAAGAAGCCGCGCACGGCCTATAGCGCGTCGGGCTCCGGAGGCGCGTCGCGCCTCAGGACCCCGGGCGCTCGCAGGCGGCGAGCGCCGCCAGGACGCCGTCGCGGTGACGTCCGACGTCACGCCCGATGAAGACCGCCTGGTTCTCGAACGCCGGATCCGCGAGCTTCACCCACCCGAGGTCGACGCGGCCGCACGTGACGTTGAACAGGCACTGCCAATCGCGGTCGACGAGGCGGACGATGCCTTTGGCGCGCACGACGTCGGTCGGAAGCTCGGCGAGCACCTGCTCGAGATCAGCCTTGGCGAGCGCGACGCGACTCCGATAGGCGAACGAGCCGAACGCGTCCCGGGCGAGGTGCGCCGAGGCCCGGGACGGCTCCCGCAACGCCCGCACGCGATGGCCGGCGACGTCGGTCGCGAAGAGCACCTCGGCGTCGATCGCGCCGCCCACGCTCGTAAGCCGGAGGGCGCGCGGATTCAGCCGCCGCAGACGCGCCTCGAGCCGTGCGAGCGCCGCGGACGATACCAGGTCGACCTTGTTCACGACGAGGAAGTCGGCCGCCACGACCTGCGCCGCCGCCACCTCGGTCTCGTCGAGAAAGCGCTCGACGTTCGCCGCATCGACGACCGTGATGATCGCGTCGAGGTGGAGGCCGGCACTCTTCACCCGGTACGCGAGCGGCTCGGGATCCGCGAGCCCCGTCGACTCGATCACGATCACGTCGGGCTCGGCCGTGTCGATGATCTCCTGGATGGCGAGGTCGAAGCGGTACTCGTCGATCGAGCAGCAGATGCATCCGCTCGAGAGCTCCACCATCTTCTCGACGTAGTTCAGGCCGGTGACGACCCGGCCGTCGATACCGACCTCGCCGATCTCGTTCACGACCAGCGCGACCCGCTTGCCGGCGAGGCCGTGCGCGAGCGCATGGCGGAGCAGCGTCGTCTTGCCGCTCCCGAGGAAGCCCGTCAGGACGTCGACGGCGACGTGTCGCGACGTCATCGCACCGCCCCTATGGGACCAGCGACGTCCCGATCATGTCGGACGGCACGGGCTCCCCGGAGAGCCGCAGGATCGTCGGCGCCACGTCGTAGATCGAGAGGTCGCCGAGGTCGCCGCACAGCCGGATGTCTTCATCCGAACCGATCGGTAGCCCACCCTCCAGCGTCGAGAGCACGAAGATCCCGAACCAGTCGTGATTCGCCTCGTCCGGACCGGTGTCGTTCTCGAAGGTGTGGATGCCGCCCATGCCGACCGCCCCGACCGAGCGCCAGGCGAGATCCCCGAAGTAGACGATCAAGTCGGGCGCCACGCCGCGCACTTCGCGATAGATCTCCTCCGGGCGGAAGGCACGCGAGTCGAGGCAGCGTCCCTCCTCGTCGGTGATCGCGGCGATGCGGGCGATGAGATCGTCGCGCACCTTCTCGTAGTCCGCAGGGTCGACGGTGCCCTCGGGCTCCCTCCCCTTCACGTTCATGAAGCAGCGCCCGTAGTACCCGCCGTCGCCCCAGGCTTTCGTGCGGGTCCAGTCGATCGCAACCTTGCCGATCGGTGTCGGCGTCGTCGGCGGGTCCTTCAACGTGAGGAAACCCTCGCGCATGAGCCACTCGTTGAAGCAGATACCGCCCGCCATGCGCTTCGAGCCGTGATCGGAGACGACGAGCACGAGGGTGTCGCGCGGCACGAGCTCGAGCAGCGATCGCAGCTCCCCGTCGAGATGGCGATAGTAGTCGCGGATCGCCGTCTCGAACGGGTTGCCCGGCTCGTATTTTCGGTGCTCCGGATCCATGTAGCTCCAGAATCCGTGATGGAGCCGATCGAGGCCCATCTCGACGAGCATGAAGAAATCCCAGGGATGGGTCTTCGCGAGGTGACGGGCGACGGCCCAGTGCTTGCGTGTCTTGGTGTAGACGCGACCGAGCAGCGCCTGCTTGTCGGCGGTTCGAAAGTCGTCGACGTCGAGGACGTACCCGTCGGATACCGCCTCGACCTCCGCCTTCAAGGCCGGCGGATGGGTGTAGGCGACCTTCGTCGAGGGCGTGAGGAAGCAGGTCACCATGTCGCCGACGATCGGGCGGGGAGGATACGTCTGCGGCACGCCCAGGACGATCGAGCGTTTGCCGGCGCGCCCGAGCAGATCCCACAGACGCGGCGCGGTCACGTGCGAGGAGTTCGCGAACGCATAGCCGTCGTACGAATAATCCTTCCGGTTCCGAAAACCGTAGCAGCCGAGCTGACCGGGGTCCTTGCTCGCGGTCATTGCGGTCCACGCCGGAACCGTGATCGGCGGATTCGTGCTGCGGAGCCGGCCGTACGCCCCACGGTCGATCAGCCCCGAGAGCGTCGGCATCTCGCTTCGAAAGACGTCGAAGACGAGACGCGGTGGCGCCGAGTCCCATCCCACGACCAACACCTTGCGACCCAACGGACCTCCCCCGACCCGGGCGGCTTATTTCGTCGCGCTTCCCGATCGACGGATGCGCGCCCCGGTCGCCATGAGCATCTGAGGATAGCGCGCCAGGTCGTCGGCGCCCACCAGCACGGTATCGCGGATCCTGCTGCCCGACTCGCGCACGAAGACCGTGAGCAGGATGAGGGCCGCGAGCGAGTACGAAATCGCGGTCGAGAGCGCGGCACCGACGATTCCGAGCCGGGGAATCAGGATCAGGTTCGAGCTCGCGTTCACCGCGAGCGCGACGCCGGCCGCGACGATGTTGATCTGCTGCTTGTTGCGGCTCGTGAAGTTGCGGCTCAGGATCTGGTACAGCGAGATCATGATGATGCCCGGCAGCATCATGAACATCGGTGGGATCGCCGGCGCGTACCGCTTGCCGTAAAAGAGCACCATCAGCTGACTGCCCGCGCCGGCGTAGACGATCGCGGCGATCAACGTGGCGAACAGCGTGTGGCGACAGGTCACGGCGGTGCGCTCGTGCGCGGACCGATCCGAGGAGCCCGCGAGCTTCGGAAAGATGACGGTGCCGATCGCGTCCGGAATCTGGAGAATCGGATTCGTCATGTTGACGGCGATCGAGTAGAACGCCACCTGCTCCGGGGTGAGGAGCAGCGCGATGAGGTAGAGGTCGATGCGATAGTGCAGATGCGCGGCCAGCGTCTGAATGTACGACTTGGCCCCGAAGCTCAGCGTGCCGCCGCCGACCTCTTGATTCCACCGCAAGCCGAAGGGTGCGACCCGGTAGCACTGGATCAGGAGCCAGAGGTTGCAGGCGGTGAGTACCGACACCTGCGAGATCAAGGCGCCCCAGAGCTTGCCGTGCACCAGCAAGAGCGCCGTCGCGATGCCGGTGAAGCTCAGCACCGCCTTGTAGATCGACTGCATGTTGTACGCCCCGAACGCTTCCACCGCCTGCAGAATCGCCATGAAGTAGCTCTCGATGAGCAGCGCAGGCACCAGCATCAGCGCGAGCCAGACGTAGGACCACGGTGCTCCGTCGGTGAACGGATCGATGATCCAGTGGCCGAAGAAGTAACAGACCGCCAGCAGGAAGACCGAGACGGCAAGCGTCAATACGAGGGAGTTCGACGCTATCGTGGAGACCGGCTCACGGGCACGCCGGACGTAATACACGTTCGCCTGTGCGACGCCCATCTTGGCGAACGTCACGAGCGTCTGCGGGAGCATGATCAGCAGGGTGAAGAGCCCGCGATCGTGCGGGCCGAGGATCCGCGCCGTGATGATGCCGGTCCCGAACCCGAAGACGACGAGCATCAACCGGGATCCGATGAGCCCGGCGATGTCCACGAGCATGTTGCCGCTCGGCTTCCGCTTCATGAGCCGCTCGCGGCGGAACCCGCCGACGCGTGGTTCGTAACCGCCGGCCGCAAGCGCGGCGGCAAGCGGTAGACCGCCCCGCTGGGGCCGTCGGCGACTTTCTCCGCACCCGCGAGCAGCTCGTCCCAGAGCCGGATGACGCGCTCGCCGACCGGGTTGTCGGCGGGCTTCGCTTCCTCCGGCTCGCGGACGACGTGTGTCACGCCGAAAGGCGCCAGCGCCGCCGCGAGATCGTCGACGGTCGAAAGGCGGCGATAGTCGATGGCCCCTTGCTCGAGCGGGCTCGCCAGCGTGAAGGGGCGGAGGACGTGGTAGGGGTGTGGGATCATGGCGAGAATGAGCACGTTGCCGTCGGGCGGGACCTCGCGGTTCACCAGGTCCCAGAGGGGATAGCGCCGCTCGTAGCGGCGGAGAAACGCATCTCGAGAGAGTCCGCCCGTCACGACCCGCAAGCTGTCGGGCACGAGCGGAGCCATCACGCGGACCGCCGTCGCGGCCTGCCAGAGCACCGTCCCCGCGAGCACGCCGACGACCACCCGGCGTCCGGCCGGCATCGCGCCTCCGAGCATCCAGAGCGCTCGCACCGCGACGATCAGGAACAGCGGCAACGCCGGGTGGATGTAGCGCGGATGCGCCCACATGCCGAAGACCACGATCGCGCTGTACGCGAACGCAACGCCCGCGAGGATCACGGCGCGGGGGTCGCGGCGCAAGAGCAGCACGCCGGGAACGAACGCGAGCAGGAACGGGCCGACGTCGTACGCGAAGCGGCCGACGTTCTCGAACGCGTAGGGCGCCATGGTCGCGTCCCACGGAAACCGCAGCGCGTCCCGCCACGAGGCGTAGGCGCCGCCGCCGCGTTTTTCCGCGTGGGTCTCTCGATAGGCTGCGTAGTACCGATCGAGCCCCTTGGCCGCCTCGGCGCTCCAGTTGCGCCCGCCGAACACGCCGTAGCCGAACGGGAAGATCGGGTTGCCGGTCGCCGCGACGTTGCGGAGGTAGCACGGCGAGGCGACGACCATCGCGACGAGCCCGAATCCGACCGTCGCGCGCAGCGCGGGACGCCAGCCGCCGCGTGCGAACGCGGTGGCGAGCACGACGACGCCGAGCAGCGTCGGCGCGAGCACGCCCATGAGCTTCGTCCCGGCGGCGAAGCCACCCATCACCGCCGCGACCGCGAGCCAGCTCTGCCGGCCCGTCTCGCGCCATGCGAGCACGGCGATCATCGCCGTGAGGACGTACAAGGTGAGCGCGAACTCCACCCACGCGCGGATCATCAGCGTCGCCGTGAACGGCATGCAAAAGAAGAGCACCGCCGCCCATGCGCCGACCGTCCGACCGAAACACCGACGCCCGAGCGCGAACACCGCGGTCGTCGCGAGCACGCCGAAGGCGACGTTGATGAAGCGGGCCAACACGTCGCCGCGCAGGACGAACGCGGCCGTGAAGAGCATGTTCACGAGGTACTGCATGTACCCCCAGAAGCTCCACGGCGTCGCGACGAAGCCCCCCGCCTCGGCGAAGATGCGCGGATACACGAGTTGATACTTGGTCTGGTCGCCGCCGACCGCGGGTGCCATGACGAGCACGCACTCGAGCCCGAGCAGCACCACGCCGAGCGCGACCGCCAGGCGCGCAGCGACCGATCCCGCGAGCGCGAACCGCCGAGCCCCGCGCGCCGCGCCAGCGAGCCCGCTCACCGCTTCACGCCACGCGAAGACGGCCGCGCCGGCAAGCACCGCCCACAAGGCCGGAGCGCGGAGCACCCCGAGCTCGCCGAGCGCCAACGTCACGTAGGCGAAAAGCCCGAAGCCGAGGCCGAGCGCGAACGTCGCCTCTTCCACACCGTCCGCGAACGGCACGGCGCGCAGGCAGCGCCGCCCGGCGCCGTAGAGCACCACGAGCAACACGACCAGCATTCCGGCGTCGAGCATCATCCCAGATAGCTCGCCGCGTACGCGACGTACACCACGAGGGCCCACCCGACGAGGAGCAGCACGATCGCCAACGGCGGTCGCGACGACGATTCGGTCGACGTCTGCACGCGATCAGTAGACATGCGGGAGGAGGCGCGCGGTGCGCGCCGCGTAGGACGTGTAGGCGGGAAACCGCTCGGCGAGGACACGCTCCTCGATGCCGATGCGGCGGAGCACGGAGAGGGTAAAAATGACGCCCAGCACGAGCGTCCAGCGGGCGCCGAGCACGAGCGGCAAGCCGAACGCCAACGCCAGCTCGGCGAGATACATCGGGTGACGGATGCAGCCGTACGGACCGTGTTCGACGAGGCGCGCCGGCTCGACCGGCGCGACGAGCGGGCTCAGCTGGTCACCGAGCACGCTCCCCGCCCGCCGGTACCCGACGACACCCGCGGCGCCGAGTGCCGCACCGACGAGCTGCCAGAGCGCCGCCGGGCGACCCCGCAGCCACCACTCGATCGGTGCCGCCACCAGGAGCGCGTAGAACGCGAACTGATGACACCGCACGAGCGCGAGGTCGGCTTCGCTCGCGACGAGATGTCGCGGAGTCCGCGCCGCGTCGGGATCGACGAAGCGAACGAACAGCGCGAGGAGCGTCGCGAAGAAGACGCCGAGCGGCCACCACGCGATCAGGCGAGATCCTCCCGGCCGCGCTCGAGCGCCGGCAGCGAGACGAGCCGCGCCCGGCCCGCTTCGAGCAGGTGCCACAGCGCCACGACGCCGAGCACGAGCACCGCCTCGCGCGTCAACACCAAGATCGTCGGCCACGCGAGCACCGTGTGCAGGAAGCTCGCGCGCGAGAGGCCGTCGATGTGGATCTCGTGGAAGATCGTGATCGGCGCGATGTAGTACGCCGACGAGAGGGGCCACAGGAACTGCCCGCCCGCGGGCGGGCGCGTGTCGATCGTCAACCAGTCGACCAGCAGGTGCGACGCATACGCCGTGCCGAACACGAGCGCGGCGGGCACGAACGGCTCCCGGCGAACGCGGCGGGCGACGGCCCCCGCGGCGATGCCGAAAACGACGGCGGCGAGCAGCGTGTGACTCACCCCTCGGTGCACGAGGCCCGGCTGCCCGACGACGAATCCCACGAGGAAGTCGAGGTCGGGGAGGTTTCCGATGACCATGAAGAGCGCGGCGCGCCGCCAAGCTCCCGCCGACGATCGGTCCCGGCTCGGGACACGGCGCGCCGCGCGATGAACGAGATAGCCCGCCGCCGCGTGCGCGATCGGCAGTGCCATACGGACGTCAGTTGGCCGCGCGTCGTTCGACCGGCTCCACGACCTCGGTGGCGGCCGGACGAATCGGCTCCACCACGCGGAGGCGGGGCTGCTTCCTCCGCAACATGAAGCGCTTCTTCACGAGGAAGAAGAGATTGTAGAAGCCGTCACGCCAGATGTTGAGCTTCGATTCGCCGATGCGCGCGCCGTAGTAGATCGGCATCTCGAGGCAGCGGATGCCGGGATGCGTGAAGGCCTCGATCTTGATCTCCTCCGAGAGCGCCATGCCGTTGCTGGTGAGGTCGAGCTCCGGGAGGATGTCCTTCTTGAACATCCACATGCCCGACTGCGAGTCGATGATGAACCTGAAGTACAGACTCATCATCGCCCCGGACAGGATCGCGTTGCCGAGGAGGCGGATCGGGCTCTTCACCTCGCCGCTCTTCGAGTACCAGCGCCGCGCGGTGATGAAGTCGACCTTCTCTTCCAGCATGACGTACAGAAGGAGGGGTACGCTGTCGGGCGGATAGGTGCCGTCGCCGTCCATCGTGACGATGATGTCGCCCTTCGCCGCTGCGTAGCCCGCTTTGTGCGCGTAGCCGTATCCCTTGCGAGTCTCCGTCACGACGCGCGCACCGGCCGCGGTCGCGACCTCGGCGGTGCGGTCGGTCGAATTGTTGTCGACCACGACGACCTCGTCGATGATCGGCGGCATCTGCGCCATGACGGCCGCGATGCCGTCTTCCTCGTTGTGACACGGGATGACCACGGAAATGCGCTTGCCTCGGTACATGTGGGAGCCTCCAGTCGGATGCCGGCGTGGCGCCGGGAGATGTGAAACAGGTGGGAGAGACCGCCGCGGCGTCCGCGACGGTCCCGATCGAGATCAGTTGAGCGGGTGCGTTTCGGTGTCCGAGTGCGCGCCGCCGTTGGCGACACCGTTGAGCGCGCCGTTGGCATGCCCATTGGCGTGACCGTTCGCGCCGTTCAGGACCTTCTGGTTGTGGGCGGCGATGGCGCCGTTGATGCAACCCTGCCCTTGCGGGCGGCTCATGATCGCCGACGGCTTCTTCTCGGCGAGTCCGAGGGCGCGCATGGCCTTGCGCATCTTGAGGCTCCCCCACTCCTTCAGGATCTTCGGCATCATGCGGGGATTGAAGAGGATGTTGACGGTCAGGAAACACTCGTAGGTGCAGAAGCACTTCGTGTCGCGGATGAACTTGCGAGTCTCGTCGGCCTTTTGGCTGTACCAGATCTTCTTGAAATCGTAGTTGACGTCGCGGATGTTCCCGAGCTTGCGGTCGATCAGGAGCTCGCACGGGAGAATGTCGCCGTTCGCGAACATGCACGCGCCGAGCGACCCGGCGTAGCACGGGATCTGGTAGGTGTTGGTCTTCGCGATCTCGGCGATCAGGCGATGGCGGACGATGCGCTTGGCGTTGATGAAGTCGGCGAACGGGAACGTGTCGTAACCCGAGAGCGAGCCGCTCTTCATGTCTTCTTCGATGAGATCGGCATACTCCTCGTAGAGCTTCACGTCGAAGAACTTCGCGATCGATTCCTTCGGGCTTCCACGCGTCAGCAACGTGAAGACGTTGTCGACCTCGAGCTCGCGGCGAAACCACGCATAATTCTCCATCAGGTGCTTGTCGTTGTGGGACGAGACCGTGGTCTCGACGTTCACGTTGAGACGGGGATAGTGCTTCGAGAGCTTCTTCAGCTCCTTGTAGGTCTGCACCGAGCGCTCGAAGAGCCCGGGGAACACCCGGATCTCGTCGTGCAACGCGCCGACGCCGTCGAGCGAGACGTCGATGCCGAGGTCGAGGTCCGGGCAGGACTTCAGCACGTCCTCGACGATCTTGAGGGTGCGGGCGACGGTCGAGCCGTTGGTCGGAATGCCGACGTTCCGGACGCCCGTGTTCTTGTAGAAGATCTTGACGATCTCGCCGATGTCCTTGCGGAGGAACGGCTCACCGCCGGTCGGCAAGAGGAACATCAGGCTCTTCCCCATGCTCGCAGTGATCTTGTCGACCTCCTCGAGCGTGAGCTCCTGCTTCTTGAACTGCATGCTGGGGGTTTCCCAGCCGGGGTGCGCACCGTCGGCGAGCAGGCAGTGCTTGCACTTCGCGTTGCAGGCGTCGGCAATGAAGTACACCATGTACGCCGGCATCGCGCCCTTCTTCGAGAACATCTTGGTGCCGTGTCGCAGGTAGTCCAGGTAGCCCATCGGGAAGTCCTCCTAGTACTTCTTACCGCCGAGATAGGTTGCGATGCCGACGGCGCTGCCCGCACCGGCGGCGAGAAGTTCGATGATGAGTAGGCCGCAGCTCAATCCCCACGCCCGCACCCCGCCGTGCGCACGAATGAGGCTGAGAAACGGGACATTTAGCACGAGAATGGTCGCGAGTGCGAGAAAATTCGCCACCAGCAGCGTCCGGTTGCCGAGTGCCATGCCGACCAGCAAGAGCAGCACCGCAAGTCCCGCGAGCGGCACGCTCAAGATGTAGCCCGTCGGCACCGAGGTGTCGTTCGTCCCGATTCCGTCAGCGCTTTTTCGCAGCTTCAGCCTCGCAAGCGACATAGAGCGCAGGAAGTCGACCCGCAGCAGACCCGCGAGATCGTACCCCTTCACGTGCTCGACCTCGAGGTCCGGGAGCACCTGGACCCGAAAGCCCTGGCGCGCCAGCTTCTGGCCGTAATCCGTGTCCTCGATGTTCGGGTTCGTGTAGTTGAGATCGAACCCGCCCGAATCGATGAAGACCTGGCGGCGGATGCCGGCGGCAGTCGTGTAGAAGAGCGAAACGTCCTCGCCCGCCTTCCGCGCGTACGTGTAGTACATCCACAGGTTCTTGTAGACGCTGCAGAGGTTGCGAAAGCGCATCGTCGGCGACTGCACCGCGATGACGCCGGCGAGCCGCGGATCGCGATCGAACGCCGCGAGCAGGCGCGTCATCGTGTCCGGCCGCACCACGACGTCGGAGTCGATGAAGAAGATGACGTCGCCGCGCGCTTGCTCGACGCCCTTGTTGCGAGCGCCAGCCGGCCCGAGGCGGCCGCCGCTCGGCACGACGCGTGCGCCGTACTTGGCCGCGATCTCGCGCGAACGGTCGGTCGAGCTGTCGTCGACGACGATGATCTCGAAATCGCGGAATGTGCTGGTGCGAAGCGCCTCGAGGCACTCCCCGAGCAAGCGCTCGGCGTTGTAGACGGGCATCACGACCGAGATTCGCGGGACGGCGGGCGGTGATCCGGGGTCGGAGGAAGTCTTAGTGGGGGGCATGCAACTCCTCTTTCAGGGGTGGGATGCGGTCGCGACGTTCGTATCCATGGTGCTCATCGCCGCCTCGAGCGCGTCTTCCATACCGGTCACGCGCTGCGGATCTTCCTTTGCCAGGTCGTCGTTCTCCCCGGGATCCTTCGTGAGGTCGAAAAGGAAGCGCTCGCCGCGCGAGGTGGAGATGAGCTTGTAGGGTCCGTCGTAGATGACGCGGAGCGCGCGGTCGTAGACCTCGCCGTAGAACGCGACGAACTCCGGATTGATGTGCTCCTCGGCGAGACTGGCGTGCGCGACGTGCAGAAGGGGTGAGCCCTGCACGCCGGCCGGTACCGGCGCGCCGATCGTCTGGAGCACGGTCGGCAGGATATCGACGAGCTGCACCGGGTCGGCGATCACGCCCTTCGGATGCGACGCGCCCGGGAGCTTCACGACCATCGGGATGTGCAGCAGGCCTTCGTACATCATGCGGCCGCCGTGCCCGACGATGTCGTGCTCGCCGAGGAGCTCGCCGTGATCGGCAGTCACGACGATGAGGGCGTTGTCGTAGCGCCCACGCTGCTTCAAGTCGGCGATGAACTCGCCGAGGGCCGCATCCATGGCGAGGATCTGTCCGTCGTAGTTGGCAGTGATGAAGTCGCGCTCTTCCTGGTTGAGGTTCGCCGGGATCGCGTGGGTGAAGAGACCTTTGCGGGCGAGCCGCGCCGCATGGGGGAGATCACGTGCCCAGAGATCATAGGGCGGCGCCGCGATCCAATGATGCGGCTCGAGGTAGTTCATGAAGACGAACGCCGGCCGGCCCGTCGGGACGGTGTCGAGCCATCCGAGCGCCGCCGCGTTGATCTCCTGCGCGCTCCGAAACGGCTTCTTCATGAACGCCGGCCAGAGCTGCTGCATGAACGCGACGACGTGCGGCGCCGGACGCAGCAAGAGCCCGGGTTGGTCCTCGTAACGCTGGAACCCCTGTGCCATGCCGAACCCGCGATAGAGATTGGCGAAGTTGGCGACGAAGCCGCCGGTCGCCCAGCCCCGGCCGTGCAGTACCTCGGCGAGCGTCGTTCGATCGTCCGGGAGCGGGAACACGCGCCGCCGCCCGTAGATCGCGGGCCCCGTGCTCCAGCCCCCGACGTAGTGGGCACCGTGGCGACTCGGATACATGCCGGTCAGCATCGAGGCGTGTCCCGGCACCGTCCACTGCGCCGGCGAGCGCGCATCGGTGAAGTTGAGCGCGTCGGCGGCGAGCTCGGTGAGGTGCGGCGAAGTCTCGCGCGTGTAGCCATACGTCGACATGTGGTCGGCGCGCGTCGTGTCCATCGAGATCAGGAAGACGTCGGGCGCGCCGGCGGGGGCCACGGCTCGGAGCGGCCGAGGGTCGACCAGGGGCGCGATCGACAGCGGCTTGCCCCAGATGACGGCGGCGAGCGCCGCGAGCGCGATCTCCGCCGCCAAGCGGACGCGGTCGCGGCGCAGGAGGACGCCGACGATCCGATCGATCAGCACGCCCACGATCGGGAGGACCGCGAGGACGAACACGAGCAGGAAGCCGTTCGGCTCCTGCTTGCTGAAGTACGAGCTCTGCACCTCGGTGATGCCGGTCTTGCCGAGCGCGACCGCCGCGGTGGCGACGAGCGCCACGTGCACGAAGCCGAGCACGCCGACACGCCGGCCGGCGAGCCAGACACCGACCGCCGCGCAGAGGGCTCCGCCGACGACGAACATCGCCTCGGCTTTTAGACCGGGGGGCTCGTAGGCGCGGATGAGCCCATAGACGACCGTCATGCCGAGCGCGTACGCCGCGACGTCGGCGCCGCGGCCGATGATCGCTAGTGCGACGCCCACCACGAGCCCGCCGGCCGCACCGAGCGCGAGATCCAGGCCGAGCACGATCGACGCTTGCCGCATCGGGATCACGCCGCCGAACGCCCAATTGACGGCGAGCTCGACGAGCCACCAGATCGATCCCGACGCGAGCCCGGCCGCGATGCCGCGCCCGATGGTCGTCGCGACACCGACGCGTATCGGCGTTCCGTTGCTCATCCCCACCCCCTCAGTCCCCATGCTCTCCGAACCGCCACAACACGCGGAAGGTCGGCCGCCGCCCGCTCAGATGCGTGACGATGCCGAGCCCGACGCCGACCATGCCCCAGAAGAAAATCTGAATGGTCACGCTGAAGAATACGTTCGCATCGGCCATCGAGATCAGCACACCCACCATCGAGCTGAAGATCGCCCAGACGATGCGCCGCATGTGGGGATCGTGGATGTGATCGTAGCCGCGATAGAGCGCGAGCAGCGTCGCGCCGAAGATCCACAACATCAGCGTCCAGCCGATGAGGCCGTGTTGGCGGATCAACGTGAGATGCATGTTGCTCGAGATCCAGCGGCGATCCTTGTCCGGAATCGGCGACACGGCTTGCCGACGAATGCTGCCGACGCCGAAGAGCAGCTCTTGCGGGGGCGCGGAGAAGACCTCACTCACGGCCTCGCTCCGCCGCGACACCTCGGCGGACACTTCCCGAAGCGAGAACCGCATGTGCTCCCCTCCGAGCGCGACCACGATGGTCATGATGGTGACGAGCCCGATGATCGCGAGCAGGCGATAGCGGCTCCGCCAGAGAAAGGTGCCAAACGTCACGAGCAACGCGACGAACCCCATGCGCGTCTGCGTGAGAAAGATGCCGACGAGCGCGATCGTGGCGCACGCAACCCACAAATCGCGCACCTCACGCGTCCGGCTGTGCAACATCTGTGTGAGGAGAAACGGCAGACCGAGCACGAGATAGGTCGCGAGCAACACCGGATTCCCCAGCGTCGACGACATGCGCGGCGCGCTGTCCATCCCGAGCTGATTCTCGAGCCCGATCTGCATGAGCCCGATCAACGAGACGGCGACAGCGGAGAGTCCGACCACGGTCGCGATCTGGTTCGCTTCGGTCTGCGACAGCCGCGTCGTGACGATGAGAAGGGTCAAGAAGAACCCGGTCGCGACGTAGTACAGCACGCCCTGGACCGCCGCCCCCGGCTCGGTGGAGAACAGCGCGGCGATCGTGGCGAAGCCCACGAACGCGGCGATCGCGCCGTTGACGGGCGTGTCGTAGATGCAGAGCTGGTGGCGCGGCGAACGCTGCACCGCGAGCCAGGCGGCGGTCACGGCCACGAACATCTCGAACGGGCTCAGCTTGAACGTGCCGATCTCGAGCTGAAACGGATAATGGAAGAGCCCCGGAAGCAACGCGGCGGAGAGCAGAAGCGCGGTCAACAACAGACCGAGAGTCATCCAGCGATTCAACACCTTGACGAAGGTGAGCGTGACGAGGCGGACGTCGAGCCACCACCCGCGATTGCGGATGTAGATCTCGTCGTAGCGGAGCTTGTCGCGTGGATGCGTGAAATAGCCGCCGCGCACCTGCGCGAGCCCGGTCATACCGGGATTCACCGCGAAGCGACGCAGATATCCGGGAATCTCCCGCGACAACGTCTCGAGGAAGATGGGGCGGACGGGGCGCGGCCCGACGAGATTCATGGTGCCGAGGATGACGTTGAACAGCTGCGGGATCTCGTCGAGCTTCGCGCGCTTCAGCATGCGACCGATGCGCGTGTAGAGCCCGTCGGAATGCTCGAGAAGACGGGCACCGATGCGCTGCTCCGCCCCGACCTCGAGCGTACGAAACTTGAAGATGGTGAAGACGTTCGTGCCGCGACCGAGACGCTTGCCGCGGTAGAGAATCGGGCCCGGGCTCGTGAGCTTGATCGCAATGGCGATCGCAAACGCGATCGGCGACAGCAGGACGAGGCCGATGATCGCTGCGAGGCGTTGCCAGATCGGCGTCGCCCCGCCGACGACCGTGAGCGCCACGGGCTCAGCGGGCAGGCGGACCGGCTCGGCCGTCGGCTCGATGCTCGGCATCCGTGGGGTGACGGATGCGCTGACGGGAGTATGCATGCTCATGGGGGTCTCAGGATCCTCGGGATGCCAGGCCGACGCCGGCCGTGGTTGGCACTGGGGGGGAGAAGCGACGGCGGCGCGCCGCCCGTTGCTGCGCACCTGTTGCCACATGTCGAACCAATTCATGAACACGAGCAGCGTCCACAGCGGTCGGCTGTGGTCGGTCTGCATGGACGCGTGCTCGGCGATCAGCCGTTGCACGTACGACGGCTCGAAGAGTCCCGCCCGGCGCAGCGCGGTCGGGGAGAGCACGTCGGCGACCATGTCGTGGAGGTCGCCGCGGAGCCAGCTCGCGACGGGCACATTGAAGCCGCGCTTCTTCGCGCCGAGGATCGACGCGGGGACATGCTCGGCGAGCGCCTGCTTGAGAATCCACTTCTTGCTGAACCGGCGGAGCTTGACGTCGCTCGGCAGCCGGGCCGCGAGCTCGACGAGCGCCGTGTCGAGATACGGCACCCGTGCTTCGAGCGAATGTGCCATGCTCATGCGATCGGCTTTGGTGAGGATGTCGTCGGGCAGATAGATGTGTGCGTCGATCGCCTGGAGACGCGCGAGCCAGTCGTCGCTGCCCGCCCGCTCGGCTGCGGCACGATACAACGACGCCGTCTCGAGCAACGGGTCGTGCGCCTCCGCCGTGCAGAGCTCGGCCTGCGCCGCCTCGGAGAGCACCACCTTCCACCAGAAGTGGCCGTCGGCGAGCGGTAGGTTCGCGCCCGCAACGAAGCGCTTCGCCTTGTAGTCGAGGCTCACCTTGGCGTGCGACACCGGCAGCCGGCGCACGACCGCCGGCAAGAGATGCCGCCCGACCATGCCGGGAAGGCGGCGGTAGAGCGCCGCGAGCTTGCCGGCGAGGTAGGTCTCGTAGCCGGCGAACACCTCGTCGCCACCCTCACCCGAGAGCACGACCTTCACGTTTCGGTGCGCGAGCTCCGAGACGTAGTAGACCGGCACCGCCGACGAATCGGCGAACGGCTCGCCGAAGTGATGCACGAGCGCGGGCAGCACGCGGAGGGCATCGGGCCGGACGACGATCTCGTGATGATCGGTGCCGTAGCGCGCCGCGACCTGACGGGCGAGCTCGAGCTCGTCGAAGCTCTTTTCCTCGAAACCCACCGAGAAGGTCTGGATGCGTTGGGTTGCGATCTCGCTCATGAGACCGACGAGGCCACTGGAGTCGACCCCGCCCGAAAGAAACACGCCGATCGGCACGTCGGAGAGAAGATGGCTCTTGACGGCGGCCCGCAGTGCCGCGCGCACCTCTTCGACGTACTCCGCGTCGGGACGCGCCGGGGTCTCGGGCGCGAACCGCAGCTGCCAGTAGCGCCGCTCCACCGGCGCCCGGCCGGCCGCGCACGTCATCTGCGTTCCGGGCTCGAGCTTCCGCACGCCCATGAAGATGCTGCCCGGAGCAGGGATGTACCCGAGCGAGAGATAGTGATGCAGGCTCGCGAGATCGAGGTCCTCGCACCAGCCACCCGCCATCAAGGCCGTGATCTCCGAGGCGAAGGCGACGGCGCCCGGCCGCGTCGCGACATAGAGCGGCTTGATGCCGATGCGATCGCGCGCGAGGCAGAGAATGCGCTTCCGCTTGTCCCAGAGCGCCACCGCGAACATGCCGTCGAGATGGCGGACGAAGTCCTCGCCGTGCTCCTCGTAGAGGTGCGGAATGACCGCGACGTCGGAATGCGACGCGAAGCGATGCCCACGGCCCTCGAGCTCACGACGGAGCCTCGGCGAGTTGTAGATTTCACCGTTGCACACCACGACGACCGAGCCGTCTTCGTTCGCGAGCGGCTGATGCCCGCCCTCGAGATCGTTGATGCTGAGACGGGTCATGCCCATCCCGAAGGAGCCGTCGAAGAAGTGGCCTTCGTGGTCCGGCCCGCGATGCACGATCGCCGCGCACATGCGATGGAGCGCATGCTCACCCATCGGCGCGCCGTCACCGTAGTTGAATTGGCCGACTATCCCGCACATGTCAGATGTCTCGAACGAAACTTTCAGGCGCGTGCGCGCTCGGCGACATCCATGAGCACGCCACGGATGTGTCGCCAACGCTCCGCACCCACCAACTGTTTACCGATCCTCTTCACCGCATGAACCGACTGCAGGGTGACGAGCGTGAGACGCCGGCCCGCGCAGACCTGCCGGAGAAACTCGGGGGTGGTACGTTGCTTCACCGCGATGCGCGGCACTTCGTACGGGTCGGTGCGCACCGAGACGAGCCCGGGCTCGCTCGTGCAGAACGCCCGGTACCCGAGCTCCTTGATGAGCGCCCCCATGCCGGGGGCCGCGCTGCCACGCGGCAGCGACGCGAAGTGCACGGCCTGCCCGAGCCCGTCTTCGAGGATGCGCTTCGACTCGCCGAACTCACGGCGAATCTCGTCGGGGTCGGCCCGATGCAGAAACGGATGCGTCAATGAATGGCTGCCGATTTCCATCCCGGCCGCGGCCATCTCCCGAAGCTCGCGCCAGCCGAGCGCACGCGACGCGCCGACCTGGCTCGCGATCACGAAGAAACATCCCGGCCAACCCCGCTCCGCGAGTCGCGCGAACGCGACGGTGTAGTCGGTGAGGTAGCCGTCGTCGAACGAGAGCACGAATTGACCCGCCGCCGGCGTCGCGAGCACGTCGGCGAGCCGACTCGGTCGGAGACCCGGCGTGGCGAGCGCCGCGAGGTGCTCGTCGAACTGGCCCTGGCTCAAGACGTACGCCTGCGCCGGCGGCGCAGGCACGCCGGGCCGCTCGACGAAGTTGTGGTAGGCAAAGATGGCCGCACCGTTCATGGCGATCCGACCCCGGCGAGCGTCGCATCGGCGCGTGGCGCGCCGGAGCGGATGGGCGACGCGCTCTCGGCGTCGAGCCTAGTATCGGCGAGAAGCGTGACCGCGACCGCACCCGTCATGTCGGCCGGAATCGGCACGCCGAGAAGATGGAGGACGGTTGGACCAACATCGCGAACGTCGACGTCCGCCGCGCGCACTCCGCGCCGCGCCTGTGGTCCGACCAGGAGCACGGCACTCGACGTTGCATCTGTCGCAGCGACGGCGTCATCCGTGCCTCGCGCGACCTCGATCGGCTCGACGACCAAGTCGGGACCCGCCTCGCCGGCGCGCACCGCGCGGCGATGCACGGCACGCACGCCGCAGCGCCCCGTCAAAGGGTCCGGGCACGTCAGAAGCGCCGTCCGGACCGCGTCGCACACGCGCTCGAGCTCGGTCGGTGAGACGATACCGTGTGGCTCGCGCCCGGCCACGTTGATCCGCAGACCTCCCGGCGCCGCGACGCAGAATACCTGCGTCCGTGACCAATCGATCTCCGCGCTGCCGCTCGCCGCCCCGTACGCACTCGGCGTCGCCGGCGGCATCCCCTTCGGCATGAGTGGGCGGGGAACCAGTCGCGGGAGCCAGGCGAGCCCGCTCCGACGGATCGCGCGCACGAGCGCGTAGACGTCGGCGCCGAGATCGCGCGAGCGACCATGCGAGCGGCGCACGAGAAGGCCCGCCTCCTCCATGCAACGGTCGAGCGGGAGCCGCGACGCGCCGCCACGGTCGCCGGGATGCGCGAGGACGAGAACCGTGGTCCGCTCGTCGCGATGCCTCGCGACCGCCGCCAGCGCCTCGTCGCCCTCCTGCCCCCCGAGTATCGGAGACTCGAGCCAGGCGAGGTCCCACGCTTCGCGATGCATCCGCTCGAGCGCGGCCGCGACCCCAAAGGCCGATCCGGAGGCATCGAGCACACGAAGACCGTGTGCGCTTACCGCATCGCGCGTGCGCGCAGCGATCGCCTCGATATCTCGACCCACCGCACCGACGTTCGACAGACGCGCGTGGGCACCATCGCCGAGCCAGTCAGCGAGGACCGACCGCGCGCCATCCGACCCGTCGCCCGCCGCTGCGTCGAATCCGACCCCCGACAGCGTCACCACGACGAGGCGCGAAGCGGTCCTCATCGACATCCCTCGAGCGAGTCGAGCTTCCGCGCCGCCAAGGCCGCGGCATTCCCGTCGTGAGGATTCACGACCGCCGCGTACACGGCCTCGAGTCGTCGTACCATGCTGCGCGCGCCGTAGCGTTCCTCGACGGTGCGCCGCGCCGCCGCGCCGAGACGCGCGGCGAACGAGGCGTCGTCGAGCACGCGTGCGACGGCGGCCGCCATGGCGGCGGGGTCGTCCGCGGGTACCAGCACGCCGCTTCGTCCGTCGGCGATCACCTCGGGATTGCCGCCGACGGCCGTCGCGACGACCGGTAGGCCCATCGCCATCGCCTCGAGGAGCGCGTTCGACATTCCCTCGGTGCGCGACGGCAAGACGAACGCGTCGAGCGCGTCGAGCACCTCGCGAACCTCGGCGCGATCGCCGAGAAGCCGCACCTGCGACGTGATCCGGAGCCGTTCCGCCTCCGCGGCGAGCGCGTCCCGCAACGGACCGTCGCCCACGATCAACGTGGAGATCGCCGGGCGTCCGGCGTCGCGCATGGCGGCAACCGCGGCGAGAAGCGTCGCGGTGCCTTTCCGCGGCTCGAGTCGCCCGACCGTTCCGATCACCGGAAGCGCCGCGTCGAGCCCGAGGCGCAGCTTGGCGGCCCCGCGATCCGACGTCGGCTGGAAGCGCTCGGTGTCGACGCCGCTCGGAATCACGTCGGTGCGCTCCCCTGCCCGCCCTTGCGGGCGCAACATCTCGGCGTTCACGATGATGCGATCGGCGGCGAGCACGACGAGGTCGGCGAGGAGCCGTTGCACCCCGTGCTCCTTCGGCACGCTCCGTCGGGCGGCCACACGACGGCAGCCGCCGATCCGCCGGGCGGCAAGGAGCGCGATCAACCCGGCGCGCCATTCGAAGTATTGGATGATCCCGACCCGATGCGCCTGCAACACCGCGGCGGCCTCGCGCACGCAGCGCCAGAAGTCCCGACCGATCATCGACGGACCGAGGTCGAGCTCGACCAGCTCCACGCCGGCCGCGCGGATCACGGCACCGAGCGGCCCATGCCCCTTGACGGACACGACGATCGGCGTGAACCGCGTGCGATCGATGAGCTTCAACACCTCGACCAGATGTCGCTGCGTCCCTCCGCTCACCAGCTCCGGCGAGAAGAAGGCGATCGCTCGAGGGGGGGTCTCAGGCAAGGACGACACGTCGGCAGCTCACATAGCGTTTGAAGCAGATCGTCAGGATGATCAGGATGTACGTGATCGGATTCAACCACATGTCGGCGAAGATGCTGTAGAACAACAACAGGATGAAGCTGGGTTCGAGAGCGGCGGCGATCCACCGGAGGTCGACGGGAGTCGCGGGGGAGCGCTGGATCCAACGGATATCACGGAGCGTCATCCAAAAGAGCAGCAAAAAGAGCAGAAAGCAGAAAATCCCCCCCTCGCTCAGCGCCCAGATGTAGGAGTTGTGGGGCGGCCGGTAGAACGGGTCGTTGTAGACTTGGCGGGCGACCTCGCGGAAGTTTCCGAGCCCGACGCCGAAGACCGGGTACTCGAGGAAGATCTGCCAACCGAGACCGACGGTCTCTACGCGCCGCTCCGTGGAGTGGGTGCCGATGTTCCCGCCGCGACCCTGCACGAAGGGATTCAGGTTGGCGATGCGGGCGAGATTCTCCTCCGGGACGATCGTCAGCATCATGCCGACCATCAAGCCGGCGAGGAGAATGACCTGGAGGCGACCACCCTTCATCGCGCCGCGGTCCCGGGTGAGCAGGTAGAAGAGCACGCCCAAGCCGAGAAAGCCGCTGCGAGACGCCGTCAACAAGTCGGTCAGGACGAGTGTGGCGATGATGCCGTAGGTCAGCAGGCGCGCGAGCTGCGACTTCTGCGTCTGCCCGAAGTAGAACCAGAACGCGGCCTGCATGAGGCAGAGGAAGGCGAGACGGTTCGAGTTCGTCCCCATCGAGAACGCCGCCGCCGCACGGCCGTCCGCCGAATCGCCCTCGGCCCATCCCAGCAGCGCCGACGGAACGACCAGGATCAAGCACAGCAACATGACCGTCACGACCATCTTGAGATGGCGTTTCGACGTGAGGAACTTCGCGGCCATGATGACGAAGGCCAAGCGGGTCACGAAGTCGCGCGTGAGCGGTGCGGTCTGATCGAGGGTGCGGACCTTGCCCCACGTGACGCGGAGGTCCGGGAACGTCCAGTACGAGGCGAAGGTCCCGAATAGGAGCACGATCCCTATGCCCAGAAACAACTGGACCTGGCTCGTCTGCAGGAACCAGAAATCGGGGCGCTGCGCGAGCTCGGCGAGGAGAATGACCGACAGGATCACGCCGAGGACGTTGTTGATCGTCAAGAGGCCGCCACCGCGGATCGGCGTCGGATAGCTCGCGAAGAGGTAGTTCGTGAGCAACAAGAGAATGCCCACCTCGGGTCGCACGACCACGACCACGAGAAGCATCGAAGCGACGATGAGCGCGACCGCCGTTGCCTCCTGCCCGGCTTCGGTCGCGACGGCGAGCAATACGCCGAGCAGCGCCAGCACCACGATCCCCAGGACGGATCCGCGGCGCCCGCCGCGGTCGGACATGCGGTAGCTGGGGAGAACCTCCTCCGACGCGACGCTCATCGCCTGTCGTCGATCTGCGCGCGACGGGCGTCGCGACTCAGATCATCTCCTCGAGGAACGCCGGTAGGTAGCTCTTGCGGCGGTTCAACAACGCGCCGAGCATCTTGGTCCCCGCCCGCTCGAGTTGCCGCTTGGCGCGTTGCGCCTCGTCGATGCGTGTGCGATCGGCCTCGATGACGAAGACCGCCCCGTCCATGTGCGGTCCGAGAATCAGCGCGTCGGTGTAGACGTTGACCGGCGCCGAATCGAACACCACGAACTGGAAACGCTCGTGCAGCTTTTCCATCACCTCTCCGAAACGGGACGACTCGAGAATGCCCGACGGCGAGCTCTCGTAGTGGCCGCTGGTGACGACGAAGAGCTGCGGTTGCGGGGTCGACTGCACCACCGTCTCGATGCCCTGGCGCCCTTCGACCAGCTCCGCGAACCCACCGTTGCGTTGGATCGGGAAGACCTGCTCGAGCGCGGGCGTGCGGAAGTTGGCTTCGATCAGCAGGACGTCGAGCTTCTTCCGCTTGGCGAGCGTGGACGCGAAGAGCGCCGCGGTCGTGGTCGCACCCTCGCCGTGCTGGGACGCGACGACCATGAGATCGCGCAGCACCGGCTGCTCGCGACTCGGCAGCAGCAGATGCGTCCCGAGTCGTTGATATGCCTCTTCGACGTCGGGGGCGAGGTCGAAGTCGATGTGCAACGTGCCATTCGTTCGCGCCGCAATCGGCTTCGGGGAGCGTCGCCACCACGAGCGCCGCGGTGGACGCGGCTCGGCTTCGACATCGCCCGGGATCGCGGCGCCTTCCCGCTCTTCCTGCGCCCGCTGAAGCGCTTCGTAGATCTTGCTCATGACCGCTCGATCTCGACGACGTCGCTGATGTCGGGGATGACCGCGAAGACCGGAAGCTCGAGGTATTGCTCTACTTGTTCCTCCAGCTTGAAGTTGCGGCCAAGGAATTCGATGCCGACCGCGGAGCCGACGCCGAGTCCGACGCCCGCAATGAGCGCGGCGATCACCATGATCAGGCTCATCTGATTGAACGGCTTCATCGGGAGGCTCGCCGGATCGAGGACGCTGACGTTGACGATGCCTTCCTTGTCCAGCGCATCCGAGATCCGCGCCTCGTCCTGCTTGCGCTCGAAGAGGCGATAGGATTCGCGCGCCGCCGAGACGTCTTGCTCGAGCGACGCCAGCTCGATGGTTTTCTTGCGCAGCGCGACCGCGATTTCCTCGTTCTTGTCGCGCCAATTGTCGAGGAAGCTCGGGAGCGCCTTCACCCGCTCGCGGAGATCGTAGAGGTTGCGCTCGTGGTGCAGGATCTCTTGCGTCAGCACCTCGCGCAGCGGATTCGCGGTCATGCGCTCGCGGCCCGGCACACCCGCGCTCGCCTTCGCCAGTGCGAGACGTTCCTTCAGCGTCGCGATCTCCCCGTCGATGTCGGAGACCGTGCGATCTTCGTCCGTATAGAGCTGCTTCGCATTTGCGCGCTGCGCCTCGAGCTCGCCGAGCTTGGTGGTGAGCATCTGCGCCTCGGGATTGATGCGCTCGGAGTCGGCGAAGACGCGCTCGGGCTGTTCCGCGAGCTGCTTCTTCATGATCGCGAGATTCCGCTCGGCGACGCTGATCTTGTTGGTTTGGGTGCGCAACACGTCGCGATACCGAACCGCGTCCTTCACCGCCCAGCGGATCTGATCCTCGGGAACGACGATGCGCTCGCGCTCGACGAAATCAGCGAGCTTGGCCTCGGCTTGCTGCACGCGCTCGCGTTGACGGCTGAGCTCTTGCTCGAAGAACTGCGCCGCGCCCGTCGCTCGGTGCACCTCCGCGTGGCGCTCGAGGTACACGTCGACGACCGTCTTCAGGATCTCTTGTCCTTTTTGCGGATTCCGCGCGAACAGATCGATGCCGATCACGTTCGACTGCGGCGTCGGTCCGGCGGAGATCAGGGTCCGCAGAATCCCCACCTGCTCGTCCGTCGACAGATCGGTATCGGCGCCGAAGATCGGCGTGCCAGCAGCGGCCATCCGATCGAGCACCTGGCGTGCGAGCTCGGCGCTCTTGATGATCTCGATTTCGGAGTTGACCTGCTCGGTCGTCGCCGACACGGGCAAGGTAATTTCGCGCTGCTCGCCCGAGCTCACCTGCACCTCGGCGCGTCCGGGACGGATCATCACCTTGGCGCTGCTCTTGTAAATGCGCGGACGCGTGAGCCCCGCGACGAGCATGCTGAGCACGACGACCGCGATCACCGCGAGCACTTGCCATTTTCGCTTGAACACCGCGTACAGCATCAGCTTGATGGCGGCACCGCCATCCTGCTGAGGCGGCGCCTCGGCGAAGTACGGCATGCCGCCGCCGTTCGTTTTCAGTATCTCAGGTTGCACGTTTGCCCTCGTCGCTCACGGAATCGGAATCGGCGCGGTCGCACCCGCACGCGACTCGACCGGAAGAAGATCGCGGATGTACTGCTTCACGAAAATGCCGGCGTTTGCGATGCGCGTCGCCGGGACGAAGACGATGTCGTTGCCGGTGAGTCGAACCACTTCCGGCGCGCCGTTCTTCACGGCGTCCTCGAGATCGACGCGGCTCGCGTTGTATTCGCCGTTCGACCCCCGCGCGATGTAGAGCACGTCTTTCTTCTGCGCCGTCTCTTTGAAACCGCCAACGGCCATGACGGCCTGGAGCGGCGTCATGCCTTCCTGGACGGTGACGAAACCCGGGCGATTGACTTCGCCGCCGACGTAGACGCGTCGATCGCCTATGCCCGTCACGATCACCACGACCTCGGGATTTCTGAGATAGCGTGACGACTTTTCCTTGACGATCTCGGCGAGCTCGAGCGGGGTGAGACCTTCGGCGAGAATCTCTCCCGTGACGTCGAGGCTGATCTTGCCGTCGGGACGCACGGGCAGCTCCTGGTCACGAGCGTGGTGGTACGGGAACTTGATGGCGATCTTGTCGCCCGCCATCAGCCGATACTCGCCCCGCTGGATGGGCCCGTGCTGCTGCGCCATGACGTCTTCCGGCGATGGAAGATGTCGGTTACCGACACTGCTGCACGCGGCGAGCGTCAACGGCAGCACGCATGCACAGATCACGGCGAGCCTTGCGGCGCGATGCATCGGCAATTGGTTCTGACTCATCGACATGATTCCTCGTGACTCGAGCGGAGCCCTGCGTCCGTCATTTGGTCCACGGACGAGGCTCCGCCATCGCAGATCTCGTAAGTACTGACAATCCCTTAACAACCAACCTCACCGTAGCTCAAACTGGCAATGCCACCCAGCCACGAAAGCCAATCGATTCGAACCTACACCCGACCGACAGCCGCAAGGGGGATCTCCACCGACGTTCCTTGGCGCAAAAAATCCATCAGCACCCGGACGCGGCCGCGTTCCGGACAGGGCTTTTCGATGATCGCGATCAAGCCCGCGAACGGCCCTCGCTTGATGCGCACCCGCTCGCCGGCGCGAAACGTCTGCCCGGTGCGGATGATCCCATCCGACCCGGTTTGCTGCCGGAGAAAGTTGACGATGGCCGGCGCGATCGCCGTCGGGATCTCGCCGAACGAGACGAACCCCTTTATCCCTGGGGTCCAGTTGACCGTATGGAAATCCGTATGGAGCACGATGTCGACAAAGAGATACCCCGGAAAGAGCGGGACCGTGATCCAGTCGTTGGTCCAGCCGACGGGCTCGAGAATCCTGGGGCAGAAAGCGAGAATACCCCGTCGCTCCAGGCTGCGGAGGGCCAGCTCTTCCTTGCGCGATTTGCTCCGGACGACGAACCATTCTTGCTGCGGGGCGTTCATGAGGAGAGGGGGGAATTCGTCGCGGAATGGAGCAAGTTCAAT
The DNA here is from genome assembly GCA_963774015.1 of uncultured delta proteobacterium. Classification (GTDB taxonomy): domain Bacteria; phylum Desulfobacterota; class Binatia; order UTPRO1; family UTPRO1; genus UTPRO1. Next base: position 117,752 of record CAVZDH010000005.1, on the reverse strand, counting down.
GCCATGGACCTCCTATCTACCTCAACATTTCTCACTTCTTGCGCGCCGCTGGCGGAGCGATTTTTCTCCCACCCGCCATGGATCTGCGGGGATTCACTCACGTGGATTCGGCCGCGATTCGAGATGTGCGCTGCTGGACCGATCGCCTCTCACGTTGCGTTTCTGCCGGATCGTGCACCGTCGTCAGGTGAAAGCCTGACATGGCAGCCAGGAAGCCTTGTCACACTGAGAGGTTAGACATGCATTCCCGCAATGCGTGAGCGCCCTCCTCCGGTGTTCACCCATCCCTTGAAGTCGGGAACGAAGTGCCCCTCGACACGTGAGATCGACGCCAACCTACGCCGCGGGCCTCCCCATCATGGGACGCCAGCGTCGTCGTCACTCGGCGCCGTGTCGGTGATGCGCGGCGCCGGCAGCACCAGTGTCCTACCGACGGCGATCACGTCGGGATCGTCGAGCCATGGGTTGGCCTCTCGAATCATGGCCAGCACCCGGGGTCCGGCGTTCCCGTAGTAGCGGACGGCCAGCTCAGTGAGCGTGTCGCCGTCGGTCACTCGAACCTCGAGGTCGCTCTCCTTCCTCACCCGCGCCACGCGCACTCGCGTCGGTTGCACCTCCGGACTCGCGGTCGCAGCCACGGTCGGCTCGGCCGCGGGCGTCGCTTCCGCTGTCGAGCTCGGCGCGGGGGCACTCCCCGTCGGTGTCGTCGCGTCGGCCGGGCTCGGCGAGGGCTCGGCATTCGTGCCCGCTACCACCGCCGCAACCGCCGGCGACGGCGGAACGAGGGTCGGCACCGACGACACCGCCGCGACGATTGGGATCATGCTCGGGACGGGTACCGCAGCCGTTGCCGTCGGCACGGGCGACAGCGGCCGCCTCGTGAAAGGAAGCCAGCGGCCACCCAGCATCATGACGGCACCGAACGCGAGAACGCCACCGATCACCGCCGCCGCGAGGAGCGCCAACATGCGACCGAATCGACTCGGCCCCCACGCGACCTGACGGCGCAGGTCGCGCATCGCCTCCCCGATCTCGCGCCATCCGATCGTCCGCTTGCCGCGCGCATACGCCGTGACGAGCGCGTTGTCACAGGCCGCATTCACGAGCCGCGGGACGCCGCCGGAAAACCACCACAGACGCGACAACGCCGCCGGCGTGAAGAGACCTCGTACATCGCCGCCCGCTGCCGCGATGCGCGCGCCCACGTACGCCTTGACCTCCGCGCGTGCGAGAGGCCGCAACCGCGCCCGCACCGAAATGCGTTGGCGCAGCTGGCGAATCTCCGGCCGCGCCAACAACGCATCGAACTCCGGCTGGCCGGCGAGCACGAGCTGCAGGATCTTCTCTTTCGCGGTCTCGAGGTTCGACAACAGGCGAAGCTCTTCCAACACCGGGATGGTGAGGTCCTGCGCCTCGTCGATGAGCACGACGACGTTGCCGCCGCGCGCGAGCGTATCGAGGAGCTCCGCGTTCAACGCCTCCAGCATGTCGAGCTTGGATGCGCCCACGGCGGGGGGACGACCGAGATCGGAGAGAATGAACCGCAACATCTCCTCGAATCCGATCGCGGGATTGATGACGAGCACGCTCCGCGTCTCGCGCGGCAGCTCGGACAGCAAGCGCCGCAGGAGCGTCGTCTTGCCGGTCCCCGCCTCACCGATCAGCGACACGAAGCCCTTCCGCTCGCCGACGCCGTAGTGCAGGGCGGCGAGCGCTTCGCGATAGCTCGCGTTCAGATAGAGGAACTTCGGATCGGGGGTGAGATTGAACGGTTTCTCGCGGAAGCCGAAGAATGCGCGATACACGCCATCACCTCACCGGTGGCGACCCACCGCGGCTCAGATGCTGGACGCCATTGCCCGGAACGAGCCGGGAATGCGAACGGACCGCATCCAGATCAGCCGACCAAGGCTTGATCCGGCTCGCCGCGCTCGCGCCCGCGGAAGTCCTCACGCTGCAACGTGTGCAGCTTCATCTTGCGATGCAGCGTGGCGGCGTCCACGAGAGCATGCTTCGCGCTGAGATTGATGCTGCCACGATTCTTCTTCAGCACGTGGCTCAAGTAATCCTTCTCGGCCCGGCGCAGATACTCCTTGAGCGGCACCTCGTAGTCGTACGTCCGGCGAAGCGAATCCACGTCCTTGCGCTTGCCGGCCCCCGGAAGGTCGACCTCGCGGATCACGGGACCCGTAGTACGAAGGATCGCTCGCTCCAGCACGTTGCCGAGCTCGCGCACGTTGCCCGGCCAGTGAAAGCCCATGAGCTCGGACAGCGCCTTGTTGGAGACGCGGGTGATCCCGCGCTCGCGCGCCATCTCGCTGTTGCGCAAGAACTCACTGACGAGCAGCGGAATGTCCTCGATGCGGTCGCGGAGCGGCGGGATGCGGATCGGAACGACGTTGATGCGATAGAAGAAGTCCTCGCGCATGCGACCGTCGGCGACGAGCTCCGTCAGCTCGACGTTGGTCGCCGCGATGACGCGCATGTTGACCTTGACCTTGCGATTGCCGCCGAGGCGTTCGACCTCGCGCTCCTCGAGCACGCGCAGAAGCTTCAGCTGCATGTTCAGCGTGATGCTCTCGATTTCGTCGAGAAAGAGCGTCCCGCCGCTCGAGAGCTCGATCTTGCCGACGCGATCGTGCACGGCGCCGGTGAACGCACCCCGTTCGTATCCGAAGAGCTCGCTCTCGAGGAGCGTATCGGGAAACGCCGCGCAGTTGATCGCAACGAAACGACCGGACTTGCGCTTGCCCTGGAAGTGCACGGCCCGCGCCACCAGCTCTTTGCCCGTGCCGGACTCCCCCGTGATCAGCACCGTCGCGTCGTTTTGCGCAAGCACTTCGATCGATTCGAAGATCTCGTGCATGACGCGATTCCGGCTCACGATGTTCGCGAACGAATACCGGTTGGAGAGCTGATTGCGGAGATAGTTGATCTCGTCGAGCAGCCGGCGCTTTTCGAGCACCTTCTCGGTCGCGAGCAGGATCTCCTCTTTCTGGAACGGCTTCGTGATGTAGTCGCTGGCACCCTGCTTGATCGCCTCGACGGCGCCTTTGATGCTCGCGTAGCCCGTGATCATGATCACGTCGAGATCGGGCCAATGCTCTTTGATCTCGCGTGTGAGCCCGATGCCGTCGGTGCCCGGGATCCGCAGATCCACGACGGCAAGAGAGAAATCGTGCTCACCGAGGAGCCGCAGCGCCTCGGACGCATTGCCCGCGCTGCTCACGAGATATTGCTGCGAGGTGTAGAGATCCTCGAGCTGGCGGCAAATCAGGGGATCGTCATCGACGATGAGAATGCGCGTGTCCATAGCGTGCGTGTGCTCCCGAATCTCTAAACGTAGAGCGGCAGGAAGATCGTGACCACCTTGCGACCGTTGGCCTCGTAGCGTTCGACGATTTCGCCGCCATGCAGCTCGATCAGTTTTTGTGCGACCGCCCACTCCACTCCGGCTTCCGCGCCCCGAAAGAGCGGCGACGCCGGTGCCTTCGGCTCGACGTCGAGCCGCATCTCCAAGCCGTCGAAGTCTCGCCGCCGTGCGGTGCCGAGCGAGACGGTGAGCGCGCCACCGAGCTTCAAATCTTCGTGGACGTGATGCAGCGCGATGCGAAACGCCTGCGAGATGCGCGTCGGATCCACGAGGATCGTCGCCGGGGGATCGATGTCGTCGCGCCGCACCTGGACGGCATTGCCGTTCAGATGCGACCGGAGATGGGCCATGAAGCCGTCGAGCAGCTCACCGACCGGAACCTTGGTGAAGTTCAACGTGATCGGATGGAAGTACTCCAGCGCCACCTTCAGGAACTCTTCGAGATTGGCGATCGTGCGCTCGAGCATGTGGCCCGCGGTCGAGTCGGCCTTCTTCGCGGTCTCGGTGTCCGTCTTGATGAAGTCGGACCAGTAGTAGAGCTTGTGAAAAAAGTTTCCGAGCTCGTGCGCGATGTCCGCGAGCACTCGCTCTTGCACGACCACGAGACTGCCGTGCTCGGGGCGCGTCTCGGGACGCGACGCCAGCGCGGTCTCTTGTGGCACGAGGTTTTGTGATCGATCGCGGTGGGCCGTCATGGGTGGGGGTGCGCCAATCTGGATCGCTTGCGGCTTTGCAAGAGCGAGCCCGACGACGGCGAGTGTACTTGGGCGCACTTGGCCTTTCAACCCGCGAATTTTCGCAGCATGCGTGCAAAATTTTCGTGAATTCGAGGGGATGGCGTATCCAACCCATCGGTGCACGCCTCGCAGGCATGCGGCACGACGACGCGGCACCCGTGCGAGGTGACGACGAGAAACGCGACGGGTCGGGCGCTTCTACTGGTTCCCTTGGCCGCCACGCGATTCGAAGACGAGCTTCAGGTTCTGGACCTTCCGCAGCTCGTAGTCGATCGTGAGGAGCGCCTCGATGACGTTCTTGATCTCGCCCGTCATGCGATCGAGCTCTTGGAACGACACTCGCTCGAGCTCGCGTCGCACCTGCTCGTAGAGGCTCAAGATGCTGCCAAGGCCACCTGCGGACGTGAACCGGGCGTCGATCTCGTCGTAGGAGGAGAGAATGCGGTCGATGAGTTCCCGGATTTCCTGCGTCACGCGAAAGGTCTCCTAGCGCGCGTACGAAGCAATTCCGATGCCACGAACCTGCGGCGCAATCATCAAAACAACTGCAAAATCAATAACTAAGCTTCGCCATAGGCGGTGGCAGCTCGTGCAAACTCGCACGAACGTCCAACGTCTCGAACGCTATCTCGCGCGGCTCACGATGTCGCGTCGTCGGTCGCGAGCAACGTCTTCAGCGTTCGGATGCGTTGCAGCTCGGAATCAATCCGCACCAATCGCTCCACTACGGCACGAACCTCGCGCACCATCCCGTCGAGCTCGCGTGAGCTGACGAGCGCGAGGGCCGCCTCGACATGCTGCGAGACGATGAGGAGCCCGGCGATGCCCTCCATGCCGGTGCTCGCCACGCGTCGATCGAGCTCGCCGTAGCAACGGACGATGTCGTCGGTCTGCCGCCGGATGCGCTCGATCATGCCGCGAGCACTAGCATCGAGCCCGAGACAGTCAATCTCGTATGCTTCATGCCGTCAGCACCTTGAGCCGCACCAGCGCCGCATCGTCGTGTGGATAGACCGGGACGCGCGGCAACAGCGGGAGCCCGTGTCGACCGAGTCGCCCGCGCGTCATGGTGGTGGCGGAGCGATAGTGGCCCGCGACACGGGCAGGGGCGACGGTGCCGATGCTCGCCGGGCCGCCGTACGGATAACAGAAATGCCGACATGCCCGCCCGGTATGCGCCGCGATCGTACGCTGACTCTCCACGAGCTCGCGCTCGAGCTCGTCGCCGGCGAGTGCCGCAACGGCCGTGTGCGAGATACCGTGGCTCTCGAAGCTCACGATGCCCCCCCGCGCCAGTGTTTCGACCTCCGGCCAGCTGATCGCGGGCGGCGCGGCGAGCGCTTCGCGCGGCACGAGGCCGTGCGCCACCAGCGTCTCCGCGAGCGTGCGCAAGCGCGGCCCGTACTCCCCCCATGGCCGCGTGTACATCGTCTTCGTCATGACCTTTGCGAAGGCACGAACGGCATCGCGCTCCGAAAAGTCGAGCGTCTCTCCCGGAAGCTCGATCCGTCGTCGCGGCACGTGGCGCTCGATCGCCCGCAACCATTGGAACGGCATGCCGCCCGGCACATCGAGATAGCCCGTCGGGAGATAGAACGTCACCGGCCATTGCCTCGCGCTCGCGACGGCCGCGATGGCGCGTACCGTATCCGCGACGCCGTCGTCGAACGTCACGGCGAAGAGACCGCCGGTCGGAGCTCCGCGCGCATGCCGCTCCACCAGCTCGTCGAGCGGCACCGGCCGACTCGGCGCGAGCGCCAGGATCTGCTCCTCGAAGCGCGCGGCTGGAAGGTTGTGGTACGCGAGCACGAAGCCTCCCCGCCTGCGGCCGAGCGCTCGTTCCAACGCGCCGTACGAGCCGCTCGCGCTCAGAAGGCGCGCCGCAACCGTGCGCACCGTCGTGACCGCGCCGCCGACTGCGCTCATCCGGCTTCCCGGGCTCGCGGCACGGGCGCCGAATCGCGCCGCTGGACGGCGACCCGTCCGAGCCTACGACCGTGCTCCGCGACGAGGCGCTCGTAGTGTCGCCCGAGCACCTCGAGGTTGGTATCCCGATCCGCGCGCGAACGAACGACCGCGCGGTTGCGATCGCAGGCCGCCGGCCACGACGCCGGCGACGCGATCGCGCGGGCGAGCGCCGTCGTGAGGGCCGCGACGTCGTCGGGCGGAAAGAGCAGACCGTCGCCGTCGCCCGTGAGCCACTCGCGATTGGCGGGGCACTCGGTCACGACCGGGTAGACGCCGGCAGCCATCGCCTCCAAGAGCGCCGGGCTCGTGCCGTCCCAGAGCGACGCCGACACGTAGACGTCCGAGGCCGCGAGCAGCGCCGGCAGATCCTCGGAGCGATACCCGCCGAGGAAGCGCACGCGGGACTCGAGTCCGCGCGCGTGCACCTCCCCTCGAAGCGCCGCTTGATCGCGGCCGTCCGCAGCGAAGGTCATCTCGAACCGCACCCCCGCCTCGGCGAGTCGCACCAGCGCGGCCACGATCGTCTGCGGCTGATATGGCCGGTGCAACTTGCGGGTGCAGATCAGGCGAACGACGCCGTCCGGGCGCGACTCGGCGCGCGGCACCGCAAACCGTCTCGCGTCGATCCCCTGCGACAGACAGAGCATCTTGTCCGCGGGCACGCCGAGTGTCGCGATCTTGGCCGCGAGGTCCCGGGATACCGGATTCACGAGGTCGGCACGTTGCACGACCCAACGAATGAGGGCGCGGCGCGCATGCGAGCGGAGTGAATTGTGCACGTCGCTCCCGCGCGCGCTCACCACCAACGGGTGAAAGCCGCTCGCGGTCGCGACGAGACCGTTGCTCGTGAGGAAGTGCGCGTGCACGAGATCCGGCGCGATCGCGCGGACGAGGCGGCGCACCTGCGGAATCGCCCGCACGTAGGCGATCGGGCTCTTGGTCGGATCACAGTCGTGCGGCAGCGGATGGTGGTTCACGGCATTCGGCAGGGGATCGCGCGTGAAGCTGATCAGGTGAATCTCGTGGCCCTGACGCGCGAAGTAATCGATGTACGGCGCCGCGAAATGGCTCTGCGAATGGACGATGTAGCAGATGCGCATGGTGGAGCGGCTGGCTAGGCGGCGCCGAGCGCGGGCATGGCGTGATCCGGACCGAACGTGCCGTCGACGAACGTCCGAAACCACAGCTCGAGCCAGAGGAGCAGCCAAAAGCGCGTTCCGTGGCGCGCCGCGCCCGATGCGTGCGCTTGCCAGAGTCGCTCGAGGTAGTCGAAGTCGAAGAAGCCGCGGCTGCGTGCTTGCTCCGAGAAGATGATCGCGCGCGCGGGGGAAGCCCACGCGCCGCGGAACCACGCGTCGTGCGGAATCGAAAAACCGTGCTTCGGCCGATAGACGACGTCATGCGGCAGCCGGCGCGCCGCCACCTTCTTCAGCAGGGACTTCGCCTCCCACGGCTTCAGCTTCGCGGCGGCCGGAACCGTCGCGGCCCATTCGACGACCTCGCGATCCTGAAACGGACACCGCGCTTCGAGGCTGCTCATCATCGTCGCCACGTCGACCTTGGGGTTGTACCCGAACGGCAGGAGCACGGTGAGATCGTGATGGAGCGCACGATCGAGCGCCGAGTCGCCGTCGAAGTCCGCCGCCGCTTCGAGCGCGTATCCGAGCAGCACGTCGCGATCCGCGAGCCCGCGGTGCGGCGCCGACCAGAGCGCCGGAATGTGGTGCAGCGACCACGTCGTCGCACCCGCCCAATTGACCAGCGGGTCGGTCTGCGCATAGCGGAGGAAGCGCGCCGCCGACGCGCGCCAGCCACGATCACCGGCATCGAGGAGCGCGGTGTTGCCGCGCCGCCAGCGATCGAGGAGAGCTTGCGGCACGACGCGCCCGACGGCCGCGCCGAGATAGCGGCCGAGGTGCTGACTGTACCCCGCAAACGACTCGTCGCCCCCGTCGCCGGTGAGAGCCACCGTCACATGCTCACGTGCGCTCCGCGCGACGTAATACGTCGGAATGCAGGCCTCGTCGCCGAAGGGCTGGCCGAACTCCCACACCAGCCGCGGCAGGAGGCCCCAGGCATCGGCCGTGACCTCGAACTCGGTATGGGCGGTTCGACAATGCTCCGCGACGCGCCGCGCGTAGCGCCGCTCGTCGTGAGCGGCGTCGCCGGTGCCCATCGAAAAGGTGCGGACCGTCTGCCCTGCCCCTTCCGCCATGCAGCTCACGACGATCCCGCTGTCGACGCCGCCGCTCAGGAACGCCCCGAGCGGCACGTCACTGCGCAGACGACGTCGCACGGCGGCCGCCACGACGCGATCGGCGGCGCCTACGAGATCGGCCTCGGAACCGTGAATCTTACGGGCGAACGAGAGCCGCCAATAGCGGGTTTCCTGTTGCCCTTCCGGCGTCACGGTCAGGACGTGACCGGGCAGGAGCTGAAACGCATCGGCGTAGATGGTCTCGCGGCCCGGGAGATAGGTCCAGTAGAGAAACCGCGCCAGCGAGTCGGGACGCACCCGCCAGCCGCCGGGATCCGTGATCCAGAGCGCCTTCAGCTCGGACGCGAAGAGAAAACGTCCCTGGTGCCAGCCGTAGTAGAGCGGCTTCTTGCCGAGCCGGTCCCGAGCCAGATGCAGCGTCCGTCGCCCCGCATCCCAGATCGCGAAGGCGAACATGCCGTTGATCCGCTCGAGCAGGCCGTGGATGCCCCACTGTTCGTAGCCGTGGACGAGCACGTCGGAGTCGGAGTCGCTCGTGAAGCGGTGGCCCGCGGACACGAGCTCCGCGCGCAGCGTTTCGAAGTCGTAGATCTCGCCGTTGAACACGAGCCACACCGATCCGTCCTCGTTGCTCATCGGCTGCCGCCCGCGCGGCGAAAGATCGATGATGCTCAGCCGACGATGGGCGAGCGCGGCGTGGGGCACGATCTTCGTATCGGCGTCGTCGGGACCACGGTTGATCATCGTATCCCGCATACGGTTCACGAGCTCCGGAGCGATCGGCCGGTCCTGCTCGAAGTCGACGATGCCGCAGATGCCACACATGGGGGAGGACGACGCGCCGCGCGCGACTCAGGCTCCAGCGAGCTCGGCGAAGATCGCGTTCCAGCGCGCGCTCACGACCGGCGCCGTGAAGGGCCGCACGGAGTCGACCGCCGCAGCGCGCATCCGTTGCAGCGCCGCATCGTCGCGGAGCAGCTCGATCAACGTCGCCGTCAACGCGGACACGTCCTCGGCGGGAAGCAAGCGTCCGTTCACGTCGTGCCGGACGATCTCACTCACGCCGTGCGGGCAGTCGAAGGCGACGATCGGAAGCCCACACGCCAAGGCTTCGAGGACCACGTTCGGCATGCCTTCGTACCTGGACGACAACACGAAGACGTCGGCGTGGGCGAAATAGCGCTCCGGTTGCTCCTGGAAGCCGACCAAGTCGACCGCATCCGCGATCCCGAGCTGTTCGGCCTGCGCGCGGAGCTCGCTTTCGAGCTCGCCGACACCAACGATCGTGAGTCGCGCCGCGACCCCGGCCGCGCGCACGCCAGCCATCGCGCGCAGCAAGAGATCGAAGCCCTTCTGGAACGTCAGCCGCCCCATCGCCAGCACCTGTGGCCCCGGACCCGCGTACGGCGACGTCGAGCCTGCCGCGGCCGAGGCGAGACGCTCGGCGTCGACGGGGTTGTGGATGCACTCCACTTGGCCCGGGCGCGGTGTGATCTCGCCGGCCAACCGGCGGGCCACTGCCCCCGTCTGCGTGACGATCCGATCCGCGCGTCGCACCAAGCGGAGATAGCACTGATAGAGCAGATCCCGGTAGCGATTGTGTTCCATGTAGCGTTCGCCGATGACCTCTCGAATCACGATCTTGCACGGCGGCAAGACCGGCTTCGCGAGCAGCAAGAGGAAGTTGATGTAGCCCTGCGTCGCCACCACGACGGCCGGACGCACCCGCCAGAGGATTCGCACGAGCTTCGGCATGGCATTGCGCGCCCGCTTGGCCTCGAGCACGTGCAGGACGACGTCGTCGGGGACCTCCGAGCGGAACCAGAAGCCGTAGAACGTATAGAAGACGACGAGATGCGGCTCGAACCGCGTCCGGTCGAGGTGGCGCAGCAAAGTGATCACGACCCGCGCCGCGCCGCCGCCGAGCGTCGGCAACACGAACAACACGGGACGTCGGGCTCGGGGGGTCGTCACGATTCGAAAGCGCCGACGCAGTCGGAACGGGTCTCCGCAATATCGACGGTCGGGCGAGGACGCAAGATCAAAACCGGCCTGGTCCGCGGCGGAAACCGCGTTGACAACGCGAAAGGTGGCGCGGACCATGTGGAGATCGCATGCTCATTCGCTCCGGGTCACCGCCGACGGCAGTCGCCCCCTCGCGTGCCGCCCCGAATGCTCCTGTCGCTGGGCGACACGCCTTGGGTCTCCTCGCCGCGAGCATCTATCCGAGCACCGGGGACCATCCGGCGCTGACCTTCGTCGCCGATCTCGATGAATCGGCGATTGCGCGCGTCCGTCGCGAGTCGTTGGCCCTCCGGCTCCGCCATCGCGCCCCGGTGACGGTCGAGCTTCGTTACGTCGCGGATGCGAGGGCGTCGGCGTTGGTCAAGACGCTCGACGATCTCGCGACCCACGAGGTGTCCGTCGTGACGACCGCGATCGGCGGCGCAGCCATCCCGCGCATCGCGTCGGGTGCGCCGACGGTGACCCCGTCGATCGTCGACCTGGGACCCGACCCGTTCGGCATCGATCCCACGTTTCGGGCTCGCGCCCTCCCGATCTTCCGATTCATGTTCGAGCAATTCTGGCGAATCCAGGTGAGCGGCCTCGAACACGTGCCAGCGGGAGAGGCGCTGGTGGTCGCGAACCACTCGGGCGCCGTTCCCGCCGACGCCTTCATGATGGCGACCGCGCTGGAGCTCGGCGCGCGGCGCTGCCTCCGCGTGCTCTACGACAAGTTCGTCGACGGGCTGCCCTTCGTCGGCGACCTCTACCGCCGCCTCGGCGGCGTGACGGCGTCCCTGCCGAACGCGGAGCGACTGCTGCACCGCGGCGAGCTCGTCGGCCTCTTTCCCGAGGGCATCGCCGGCGTCGAGAAGCGCTGCACCGAGCGCTATCGCCTGCGGCCCTTCAAGACCGGAACCGCACGTCTCAGCATCCGGACCGGTAGTCCGGTCGTGCCGGTCGCAATCGTCGGTGCCGAAGAAGCCTACCCAGTGATTGCACGCTTGTACCGTGCGGGACGGCTCGTCGGCATTCCGTGGATTCCCGTCACGCCGACCTTTCCATTGTGCGGCGTCGCCGGCGCCCTCCCTCTCCCCACGAAATGGTTGATGCATTTCGGCGTGCCCCTGATGCCGCCGCCCGCGGACGGCCGCTCCGAGGACGAGCGCGTCGCCGATCTCACGGGCCGCATTCGCGACGCCATCGCGGCCGGGCTCCGCGTCCTGCTCGCCAAACGCAGCGGAATCTTTCTATAAGGGCTCGCCGGCGCTCGACGCACGCGCCGGATGGACGACACGCGGTCGTCGGGACGCTCCGGCGGCCATTCGAGCCCGGAAGGGGGACGAGCGATGCGGAGTCATCTGGCTTTGATCCTCGTGGTCGCGTTCATGGGCGCGGCATGCACGCGCACCATCCGCACGGGCACCGTGCGCGACTGTTCGGAGCCCCGCGCACAGACCGTCGCGCACCACATGGGCATCATCGGCATGTCGCTCGACCAGCAATCGAGCACCGACGGGGGCATTCAGCTGATCGTCGATCGCGTGGTACCGGACGGGCCAGCCGCCGCAGCCGGCATTCGACCGGGGGATCGCATCCTCGAGATCGAAGGGACATCGACCGACGGCATGTCGATTGCCGACGCCGCGCGACGGTTTCGCGGACCCGTCGATGCGTCGATCGCCCTCGTGATCGCGACGGGCAGCCGACCGCGCGAGGTGTCGATCACTCGCATCGCGCCGAGCGAGCTCTGGAGCGGACTCGGACACGGGTCGACCGGACATCCGTCGGAACGCGTCCGCGCCAGCGACGTGGCACCTGCCACAACGGTGACCGTCCCGCCCTGTCGACACTGACGCGGCGCCGCACCTACGCCTTGCAGCGCACGCCCGCCGTCACGAAATAGGAGCCGGTCTCGTTGACGACGCCGCCGAAGACGTCCGCCACCCCCGCGGGCTCGATCGCGGCGACGGCAACGGCACCCGCCGACACCTGCGTGCTTCCGTCCATCCGCCGAAAGACGTAGCCCTCGGGATAGTGCGCGCTGCTGTCGAGCAGCTCGCCGGGTGCGAGCGACGAGGCGAGACGTTCCGAACCGTCCCGCGCATAGAAGACGTGCCCCTCGTCGACGGTGACCGACTGCCCGTTGTCGAAGACGACCTTGAGGACCGGCACCGCCGTCGCACCGACGGCGATCTTCGTGAAGAGCCGAAAGCCTATCCGTGCGTTCGGAAGGCGCGTCATCACGGTGATCGATTTACCGACGAGCCCGCCGATCGCGACCGGTCCGTCGACGGTTTCGATCAAGCTCTCGCCCGTGAGACACCCGCGCTCGCATCGTGCAGCCTTCACGCGACCTCCTTGCCACGCGCGTTTCGCGCCGGTCGTGTCCTTACACGTCGCGCCCCCGCCGCGCCACGGTCGGCGCCCCGTTGACAGGCCTACCCCCCTCTGCGAGGAGACGCGCCGCACCATGCCCCGGCATCTCGCGTATCGTGTTCTCGCCGCCGCGACCGCAAGCTGCTTCTTCCTCTTCGGATTCGTCTTCCTCTGCGGCTTCATCGACCGCGCCCTGTTTCAGGTCTTGGCGCACCCGCTCTTCGACACCGACTCCTGGGGCTACTACATCGTCGGTATCGCCGGATCCGCGCTCATCATGTGGGCCGTCGCGCTCTTCGCGACCGTCCGCGCACCCACCGCGAATCCCGCCGTCGGGACGGCGACGATCGTCGGGCTGATCCTGGGTGCGATCCTGCGGCTCCTCGCCTGGTATTCCGGAGAGTACCGCCCCGTAGACGATCAACTACGACTCGAGTCGGCAATACTGCTCGTGCTCGCGCTGGGCTTCGTGTGGCTGCGACCGCCACGCGTGCCACCACCCGACACCGAATGACCGAGTCGATCGACCGCACGCGGCCCGTGTTCGCCGGCCGGATCGGCGTCACCCTGCTCTGTCTCTACCTACTCGGCGTGACGTTCCGGATCGGTGGGTGTTACGGACCCGATCTCGCGCCGCGTGACGAGCGCCACGAGGTCGGCCCAGCGGTCGGGGAACCGTTTCCGACCTTCTCCCTGCGTGACGTGAGCGGCGCGCAGATCGGCTCCGAGCAGTTGCGCGGCACGCCGGCCGTCATCGTGGTGGTACCGAGCCTCGACTGGTCACCGCCGACCAAAGCGCACCTGCTCGATCTCGTGGACGCCATCGGCACGCGGCGCGATCTACGCGTCGCGGTGATCTTACCCGCGGCGCAAGCCACCCCCCGAAGCCTCGCCTTCGTCCGCGACCGCCGGCTGCCGTTCTTCGTACTGATCGACGACGCCGGGCTCGTCGAGCGCCTCGGGCTCGCTGCGCCCGCCCCCGACGGCAGCGCGGCGGCGTTGCCGGCGACGTTCGTGCTCGATGCCGACGGCCGCGTTCGCCTCCGCGACGTGCGGAGGAACGCGCGCACATGGCTCGACGCGCCGCTCGTGCTCGACGCGCTACCACCCTCCGGCGGCGACGCACCCTGAGCCGTCCCGGATGCGCGCTCACCTCGACTCTGCGCCTCTCCTCTAGTACACCGCCGCCATGCAGCTGGGAGTGCGCGTGCGCGGACGGAGCCATCGCTTTCGCTCCGTGCGCGACGTGCTGGCGCGCGCCAACGAGCCGAAGGCCGGAGACGTCCGGGCGGGCATCGCCGCCCGCTCACACGAGGAACGCGCCGCCGCGAAGCTCGTCCTCGCCGAGCTCACTCTCGCCGATCTCCGCGCGCATCCGGTGGCACCGCTCGACGACGACGAGGTGAGCCGCGTGATCGACGCCGGCGTCGACGAGGCGGTCTACCGCGAGATCCGCGGCTGGAGCGTCGGTGAGCTTCGCAACTGGCTCCTCGCCGACGACACGACGCCGGAGGCGATGCGACGCGCGAGCCGCGGCCTCACCGCGGAGATGGCGGCGGCGGTCGCGAAGCTCTGCTCGAATCTCGATTTGATCTATGCCGCGCGCCGCCTCCCCGTCACGACGCGCGCCCGGACGACCGTAGGGCTGCCGGGTCGCCTCAGCACGCGCCTCCAGCCGAACCATCCCAGCGACGACCCCACGGGCATCACCGCCGCGATCTACGAAGGGCTCGCGTACGGCGCCGGTGACGCCTTGATCGGCATCAACCCGTGCATCGACGAGGTCGACAACGTGACCGCGCTCTTGCAGCTGACGCACGATCTGATCGCGCGCCTGGCGATCCCGACCCAGAACTGCGTGCTGGCGCACGTGACGACCCAGATGCGCGCGCTCGAGCGCGGCGCACCCATGGACATCTTGTTCCAGAGCCTCGCCGGCACCGAAGCCGCGGTCGCGAGCTTCGGCACCTCCGTCGCCATGCTGGACGAGGCGCGTGCCATGATCCGCGAGCGGTCGACGCTCCGCGGCCGCGACGGCGGCGGCGCCGGCACGACTCCTCATCTCATGTACTTCGAGACCGGCCAGGGCTCGGAGCTCTCGGCCGGCGCCCACGGCGACGCCGATCAGGTCACCCTCGAAGCGCGCTGTTACGGGCTCGCGCGCCGCTACGATCCGTTCCTCGTGAACACCGTCGTCGGGTTCATCGGACCCGAGTATCTCGCCGATGGACGTCAGATCGTGCGCGCCGGCCTCGAGGATCACTTCATGGGGAAGCTCCTCGGCGTCCCCCTCGGCGCCGACGCGTGCTACACCAATCACGCCGACGCGGACCAGAACGACTGCGACACCCTCGCCACACTGCTCACGACGGCGGGCTGCAACTACTTCATGGGCGTACCGGCCGGCGACGACGTGATGTTGAGCTACCAATGCACGAGCTTTCACGACGGCGCGACGCTCCGGCAGCTGCTCGGGCTGCGCCCTGCGCCCGAATTCGAGGCCTGGCTCGTCGGGCGCGGACTGATGCAAAACGGACGCCTCACGGAACGTGCGGGGGATCTCGGCGTGTTCCTCGCATGAGTACGGTAACGTCCGAGCGCGCGAAGCTCCTCACCGCGACGCCGGCCCGCCTCGCGATCGGACGCAGCGGCCCACGGCTCACGACCGCCGCCTACCTGCGCTTCCTCACGGACCACGGCCGTGCGCGCGACGCCGTCGCCACCGAAGTACCGCGCGAGGTGGTGAAAAAGCTCGGGCTTACCGAGATCGCGACCGAGGCCACGACGCGCGCCGCGTATCTCCAGGAGCCCCGTCTCGGTCGCGCGCTCGCCACGAGCGCGCGCTCCCGCCTCGCCCGCTGCCGCAAGCGCCCCGAAGTGCAATTGCTCGTGATCGACGGACTCTCGTCGGCAGCCGTCGTCGCGCACGCCGGCACGCTGCTGCGAGCACTGGGGCGCGAGCTCGCGCGACGCGGTCGTCGGCTCGGCACGCCGCTCTTCGTGCGCAACGGTCGGGTACGAATCCAGGACGAGATCGGACACGTGCTCCATCCGGAGATATGCTGCGCGATCGTCGGCGAGCGCCCGGGGCTCGCGACCGCGACGAGTCTCTCGGCGTACGTCCTCTATCGGCCGTCACGAGCCTCCACAGAGCCCGACCGTACCCTCATCTCCAACATCCACGAGGGCGGGGTGTCGCCGAACGTGGCCGCGCGGCGGATCGCGGATCTCATCGACGAGTGTCTCGCCGCGAAAGCTAGCGGGTCCGCCTTGGCGGCGCTGCGCGCCGACCCGCGGCGGGCATGACCTCTCCGCACCGACGATAGCGCCGCCTTCGACGCTGCCCCTCGGTGCGTTCGCACGTCGGCATCGCCGGCCACTTCGGGCAGCGTTGCCGTTTTTCTACGCGACAGGGCGCCGCGTCATCGGTGTTTCGTCTGCTCGTCCCTTGACTGCGCAAACGGATGTCCGTAACGCCTGAGTCGTGCGGCGCTCCCTCCTCGGTCTCGTCGTCTGTCCGCGGTCGCGCGAACGCTTCACGCTGGACGTGTATCGCCAAGACGAGGGGGCCCGCGGCGAGCCCGAGGTCGTCGACGGCGCGTTGCGGTGTACCGGCTGCGGCGCGACGTATCCGATCATCGCGGGGATACCGCGCTTGCTCTCTGCGGCGCTGCTCGCGCAGGTACGCAGGCGCCACCCCGGATTTTTCGCCGCCCATCCCCAATTCCTCGGCCGTGCCGCCGCTGCCGATCCGCTCGCAGACACCCTCGAGAGCTTCACGCGCCAACGGCTCGATCTCGATCTCCCGGGCCCGGCGCTCGCAGGGCAATGGCGGAGGAATCTGCAACGCAATCTCGGCGACGCTCTCTCGCTCGAGCAGCTGCGCGGTCGGCGCATCCTCGACGTCGGGTGCGGCTTCGGCCGTCACCTGCGCATCGCCGCCGCAGAGGGCGCCGAGGTGGTGGGGATCGACCTCTCGGGCGGTGTCGACGTGGCTCATCGGAACCTCGCGGGCTTCCCCAATTGTCACGTCGTCCAAGGCAACCTGCACGAGCGGCCGCTCCGCGACGGGTCGTTCGACGTCGTCTGGTCGTTCGGCGTGCTGCATCACATGCCCGATCCCGCTGCCGGCTTTCGCGCCCTGGTCGACTTCGCGCGGCCGAACGGCGGCCTGATCGCGATTTGGGTCTACGGGTATCGCGGCATGCGCTTCACGTATCGGCTCTCGCACATGCGGGCGCTGCACGCCGTGACACGGTCACTTTCCAGTGCGTCGCGGGTGCGCGCGTCGCGGGCGGTGGCGGCCGTGCTGTCGGCGCTTTACTGGGAGCCGCTCAGGGCGCTGCGAGCCGCAGGGCTCGGCACGATCGTCGACCGACTGCCGCTCTCGGACTACGTTGCGCACGGCTGGACGGCACGCATCGCCGGCGTCCACGATCGACTGTCGACGCCGATCACGCACTTTCACGATCGCGACGAGCTGCTCGCCTGGTTTCGCGATGCGAGCCTCGCGGACGTGCAGGTCGAGGACACGGATCGTCGGGGCTGGCGCGCGTATGGGCGGCGCGCGCCGCGACTCGACCCGGCAATCCGTCCCCCGGGCATCGCCAACGGCCTCGCGCGCCACGACGGCGATCGCGCCCCGCTCGTCTGATCCCGCCATTCCGACACGGTCGTCGCTCGCCTGGGTAGCCGTCGGCCGCACCCGCGGTGTATAGGGCGCGCCTCGCAGTGCGCGCGCTCGCCTACGTATCCGTCGTCGTCGTGGCCCTCGTCGTCACGCTCGCCATCTCTCTGGCGCGCGCCCAATACCCGCGTCTGCGGGCGCAGCATCTGGCGTTTCGCTTCCTGATGCCGAGCGCGCAGCGCATCCTCGGTGTTCATCGCCCCGCCGACGCTCGGCGCTTCACCTCCGAGCGTCCCACCGCGCTCCGCGAGCTTCGCGAGCGCTTCCACCTCGACACGGTCGTCGCGAGCGGCGCCAACGACTTCGAGCGTTGGGTCGCCTTGATGCACTGGGCGCGCGACCGCTTCCCGCATCTTCCGAACCGCACGGCCCCGGACGCGCA
Source organism: uncultured delta proteobacterium (assembly GCA_963774015.1). GTDB lineage: Bacteria > Desulfobacterota > Binatia > UTPRO1 > UTPRO1 > UTPRO1. The sequence continues at coordinate 100,004 of CAVZDH010000005.1, read as the reverse complement.
GGCGTTCGACGGAGCGGCGCTCCTCGAACGCGTGCACCCGGGCGAAGGGTACCTCTGCGGCACGATCGCCCCGTTGCTCGTGCAGGCAGTGACGGCGCTCGGGGGCCACGCGCGCCGCGTCGAGCTGCGCTTCACCCCCGGCGACAGCCATGTCGTCACCGAGGTGTGGACGGCGCAATTCGGGAAGTGGCTCGTGCTCGATCCCGACTACGACGCATACTTCACGGTCGAGGGCGTGCCGCAGCACGCGCTCGAGCTCCACACGCGCTGGGCCGCCGGTGACCTCGACGCGGTGCAGGTCCATTGGCGCGACAGCCCACACAACATCTACCGGGCGGACCTCGAAAATGGACCGCGTGCGTTCCTCCGGATGATCTATGCGACGCGCGCCTGGCGGCGTTGGGATCGCGAGCGCAATCAGCACAAGGGCGAACGCTTCGCGGTGCGTCTCCTCAATTACTACAGTCACGTGTCGTTTCCGCTACGGAACGACTGGCGCTCGCGACCCTTGCCCTGGTGGCACCCCGAGGGCAATCACGTCCAAGGCTCGCTCGTCATCGCGCTGCCCACCATGCCCGACTGGGAGGATTTCCTTCTCCGTACGCCGTCGCCCGACGCGTGGTACGCGCCGCCCGCGCCCTGAACGTCAGGCGCTCAGACGCTCGAGCTTCTCGTACAGACCTTCGACCTCGCGCTTCAGCCGCGCGTAGGTGGAAAACGCGGCCTGCGGATTCGGATGCGTCTGGTAGAAATCCGGATCGTTCATGACCTGGGAGAGCTCGGCGAGCTCGGCTTCTTTCGCAGCGATCGAGCTCTCCACGCTCGCCGCTTCCTTCGCGCGCTTTTCCGCCGCCCGCGCTTGCTTGCGCTCGGCCTCACGGGCGGCACGCTCCGCGTCGCGCGTCATCTTGCCGTTCGCGGCCTCCGGTGTCGGCGGTGCGGCCACGGGCGCGAGCGACGTCGGCCGGAGCGGAGGCGTGACCACGACCCCGCCCGCCTTCTTCGTCAGATACTCCTCGTAGTTCCCGAGGTAGCGGACGGCTTCGCCGTGGCCCACCTCGACGATCTCGCTCGGCAAGCGGTCGAGGATGTAGCGATCGTGCGCCACCAGAACGACCGTGCCCTCGTAGGCGAGCAGCGCCTCGAGGAGGACTTCCTTGGCGGTCAGGTCGAGGTGATTCGTCGGCTCGTCGAGCAGCAGACAATTGGCCGGCTCGATCAGTAGCTTGGCAAGTGCCAGGCGGTTCCGCTCGCCGCCCGAGAGCACACGCACGGGCTTGTCGACCGCGTCGCCGCTGAAGAGGAAGGCTCCGAGAAGATCGCGCACGCGCGGCACCATCTCGACCGGCGTGACGGCCATCATTTCCTCGAGAACGGTCTTGGTCGGATCCAGAACCGCGGATTGATCCTGCGCGAAGTAGGCGAGCCGGACGTTGTGACCCGCCGTGCGTTTGCCCGCGGTCAACGGCTCGACGCCCGCGAGCAGCTTCAAGAGCGTCGACTTGCCGGCACCGTTCGGCCCGACGAGCGCGACCTTCGTGCCGCGCTCGATCGCGACGTCGACGCCGCCGTACACCTCGATCTCACTGTACCGCTTCACCGCACCCTCGACTGCGACGACGATACGGCCGCTGCGCGGCGGTTCGGGGAGACGGATCGTCACGCGCCGTTCGTGCCCTTCAGGCGGCGCCAGGCGCTCCATTTTCTCGAGCTGCTTGACGCGACTCTGGACCTGAGTCGCCTTGGACGCCTGGTAGCGAAAGCGCCGGATGAACGCCTCGACGCGCTCGATTTCTTCCTGCTGCTCGGTATAGGCGGCTGCTTCGTGCGCACGCCGCTCCTCGCGTTGCTCGAGATAGCGCGTGTAGTTGCAGTTGTAGTCGGTGAGCCGGCCGCGCGAGACCTCGGTGATGCGCTGCACGCAGACGTCGAGGAAATAGCGGTCGTGCGCGACCAGGATCACGAGCGACTCGCAGGATGCGAGAAACTCCTCGAGCCACGTGCGCGCTTCGAGGTCCAGATGATTGGTCGGCTCGTCGAGCAGCAGCACCCGCGGGCGGCGCAAGAGAAGCTTGGCGAGCGCGATCCGCATCTGCCAACCGCCGCTGAAGGTACCGACGTCACGTGTGAAGTCGCTGTTGCGAAACCCGAGGCCGTTCAACACGCGCTCGGTGTCGGCCTCGAGGTCGTAGCGGGCCGATGCGTCGAAGTGCTCGCGCACGTCGTGATACGCGGCCATCAGGGCGTCGTGCTCCGAACCTTCGGTCGGTGCGTGCGCCATCGCCTCCTCGAGGCGACGACACTCGGCCTCGAGGGCATGCTGCTCGGCGAACGCGTCCATGGTCTCGGCGAGCACCGTTCGCCCCGACGCGCCGACGACCTCCTGCGGCAGATAGCCGACGGTCGTGCCTTTCGGCAGGACGATTTCGCCACTATCCGGCTCCATCTGGCCGGCAACCATGCGAAGGAGCGTGGATTTTCCCGCCCCGTTCATGCCCGTGAGACCGATGCAGGTGCGCTCGGGCGCAAACCAGTTCACCCCGTCGAGGATCTTCTGTCCCCGGAAGGCTTTGCTGAGGTTCGCGATCGTGAGCATCCGACATTTGTACCGGGTGACAGCCGACCCCGCCAGCGAGACCTCCCCGTCGCCTCCGCTGGAGGACACGGCTAGACCGCGATCATGCGGATCTCGGCACCGCTCCCTGCAGCCGTGGTGGCCGCGGCCGGCCCCGGCGCGACACCGCTCGTGCTCGCGCGCGCGCCCGGAAGGGTGAACTTGATCGGCGAGCACACCGACTACAACGGCCTGCCCGTGCTGCCCATGGCGATCGACCGCGCCGTCTGGGTCGCGGCTCGCGCTCGCGACGACGGACGCGTCTCCGCGCGCAACCTCGACGCGACATTCGCCGCATGCGAGTTCACCTGGGCCCCGACGACCCCTCCCTCGGCACCCGGCCACTGGGAGAACTACCTCAAAGCCGCCGTACGAGCGGTCGCGACCCATCTGCCGAGCGACCGCAGCACCGGTGTCGCACTGACGGTCGCGAGCGATCTGCCGACGGCGGGCGGACTGTCGTCATCCGCGGCGCTCGTCGTCGCGACGAGCCTCGCGACCCTCGCCGCCCATGGATGCGACGTCGACCGACGCACCCTCGCCGACGAGCTCGCCGCCGCCGAACGCTACGTCGGCGTGCTCTCGGGGGGCATGGATCAGGCGGTCATTCTGCTCGCGGAAGCGGGCTCCGCGCTCCGCATCGACTTCTTTCCCCTGCGCACACGCGCCGTCGCGATGCCGAACGAGTGCAGCATCATCGTTGCCGATAGCCTCGTCCGGGCCGAGAAGAGCGGGACAGCGCGGACGGCGTACAACCGTCGCGTCGTCGAATGTCGGCTCGCGTGCCAGGCGCTCGCGGCCGAGCTGCGGGTCCCGCTCGAGCGGCTCGGCGATCTCGTGCCGGTCGCCGACGGACGCCCGCTCGCGAGCTTCGTCGACGCGCTCGCGGCGAGGCTCCCCGACCGTGCGATGTCCCTCCCGGAGATCGCCGTCGCGAGCGGGCTCCCGCTCGACGCCGTGACGGCGCTCGTGTGCGATCCGAGCGGACACCGTCTCGACGTCGGCGAGGATCCCACGTTTCGCCCGTTTGCCCGTGCCCGCCACGTGCTCCACGAGGCCGACCGCGTGGAAGCCGCCGTCCGTGCCCTCACCGCCGCGGATCTGGCGGGCCTCGGACGACTGATGCACGCGTCTCACGCAAGCTGCCGCGACGACTATCGAATCAGCGTACCCGCGCTCGACGCGCTCGTCGCGGTCGCCGAAGACGCCGGAGCGCTCGGCGCCCGGATGACCGGTGCCGGGTTCGGCGGCGCCGTCGTGGTACTCACGACGTCCGACGACGCCCCCGCCGTGCTCGCGGCGCTGGACGAGCGCTTCTACCCGCTGCACGCCCCCAACGCGGCCGCGCCCCGCCACCGCTTCGTCTTGGCGCCGTCGGCGGCCGCGAGCGTCACGTCGGTGGCCGCACCTTGACGATCACGGTCTTGCCGCTCCGCACGCGCTCGGGGTTGGGCTTGAAAAGCCCCAGCCACGCGATCCAGTACTTCTTGGCGTAGACCGGCGCCATGCGCGCGGCGAGCTCGGGGTCATGCGAGAGCTCGGCGGACCCGACGAACTGCGGACCGTCGGCGCTGCCGACCCAGACGTACAGGGGACTCCCCTTCTTGATGCGCTTGGCTTTGTAGCTGCTTGCCAGCGTCGTGAAGTAGATCGCGTCGCCGTCGAGCATGAACCAGACCGGCACCACCTTGCTGAGCGTGCCGTTGGCGCGCTTGGTCGCAACGTAGATCTCTTTCGACGAGTGCAGGGCGGCCGCCACGTCGGAACTGAACCCCGCGTGCGCGACCGCCGCCACCAACACGCTGCCGATCAGCACCATGAGCACGAGCATTCGGCGCATCCTCCCTCCTTGCATCGCCGCGCACCGCTCAGCGACGGTGACGTCGTCGCGGGACGCCTAGCATCGCCACCGGTCCGACGCCACGCACGACGCAGGGCTCCTTGACCGCCGTGCGGCTCGCCGTGCAAAACACCGCGCATGGTTGGTGGGGAGTGAGCGGGTTCGAGCGTTACGTCGACTGGATCGTCCGTCATCGCATCTTCGTCGTCGTCGCGATGCTCGCGGTGACCGCCTTCTGGGCCTCGCAGCTCCCAGCGCTTCGAGTGGAGATCGACCCCGACGCCAACCTCCCCCAAGACCACCCGTACATCCAAGCACTGAAGACGCTGGAGCGGACGTTCGGCGAGAAAAACCTCGTCGTCGTCGGACTCTTCCCGAAGAACGGCAACATCTACACGGCCGCGTTTCTCGCCAAGGTTCAACGCATCACGCGACGCATCGGTGAGATGCCGGGGCTCATCCGTTCGACGTACCTGAGCATCGCGTCGCCTTTGGCGAAAGCCATCGAAGGCGACGGCGACACGCTCCTCGTCCGACCAATTCTGGACGGGACCCCGACGACCGCCGCGGACGTTGCGGAAGTGCGGCGCCGGTTACACGTGAACTCACTGTATATGGGAACGCTCGCCGCGGAGGACGGTTCGGCCGTCGCGATCATCGCCAATTTCCGGCTAAACCCCGATTTGCCTGGCTATCCGGAAATTGCGGACCGGCTGAGCGAGATCGTCGCTCAGGAAAACGACGGGAGTTTCGACCTGCATATGGGGGGCATCGTAGCCCTCAACGCCGGTTTGGCGCACATCACAGAGCGGACCGTCACGCTCTTCCCGGTCGCTCTGCTGATCATCGCCCTCCTTCACTACGAAGCGTTTCGAACCCTGCAAGGAATGCTCTTGCCGGTGGTCACCGCGATCCTCGCCGTCGCGTGGAGTCTAGGGCTGATGGGCGCAATGCACATACCGCTCGATCCATTCAACACGACAACGCCGATCTTGATCCTGGCCGTAGCCGCAGGCCACGCCGTGCAAATTCTCAAGCGTTACTACGAAGAATACGAGCGCTACGGCGATGCGCACGTCGCGATACGGCAAGCAGTGGTAAAGGTCGGGCCCGTCATGATCACGGCAGGCGCGATTGCGGCACTTTCGTTTTTTTCACTCGTCGCATTCCGCACCAATACGATACGCAACTTCGGATTGCTGGCTGGATTCGGAATCGTAGCGACCGTGCTCGTGGAACTCACCCTGATTCCGGCGCTACGCGCCATACTCCCAGCGCCGCGGCGGCAGGAGATCACCGGCGAGGCACGCAGCGGCAGGATCCTGTCCCGCCTCCTGCTCCGCTTGGCGGCGGTCGTGGCGGCTCGCCCCCGACTCGTCGTACTCCTTGCCGTCTTCACAGCTGGTATCGCCCTCGTTGGCGCACTCCGAATACGCGTCGACACCAGCTTCAAACGCCAGTTCCCCGCGTCACATCCCGTACGAATCGCAGACGACATGCTTGGGCGTGCCTTCAGCGGCACGAATACTCTCGTGTTCCTGGTCGAGGGCCCCGAAGCCGGAGCACTCCACGACCCGGCGGCGCTCAGAGCGATCGATGACCTACAACGCTTCGTCGAGACCGACGCGAACGTTGGCAAAACCATTTCTATCGTCGACTACCTGAAAGAGATGAACCGCGCACTCAACGGCGGGGACCCGGGTCAAGCGCTGATTCCATCGTCTGCGGAACTCGTGAGCCAGTACCTGCTTCTCTACGGGATGTCCGGCGGCCCCGAAGACCTCAACAGTCAGATTGATGTCGACCACCGCTCCGCGGCGGTCCGCGTCTTCTTACGCAACGACTCCACGGAGCACGGTGAGCAACTACTTGCTCGGGTCCGTCGGCACATCGACGCGACAATGCCACCAGGCATACGCGTCCGATATTCTGGTACGATCGCCTCGAGCGCGGCCCTGACCGAAGCGATGGTGCATGGGAAGGTGCTCAACATGCTCCAAATCGCATTGATCATCGTCGCGGTGTCCGGGCTCGTGCTGCATTCGCTGGTGGGCGGCATCCTCGTCGCCACGCCACTCGCCGTTGCTGTCTTGATCAATTTCGGAGTCATGGGCTTTCTTCGCATCCCGCTCGATGTCATGACGTCGCCGATCGCTGCAATGGCCGTCGGCATTGGCTCGGACTATGCCGTGTATTTTTTGTTCCGGCTACGCGAAGAACTTGCCGTGAGTCGCACCGTTGAGCTCGCGCTCGCCAGTACGATGCAAACATCCGGCAAGGCCATCGTCTACGTGTCATCGGCGATCGCGGGCGGCTACCTCGTGCTGTGCATCTCGGGATTCGTGTTTCACATCGAACTCGGCGTTCTGGTGGCACTGGCCATGGTCGTATCCAGTCTGGCGGCAATCACCCTGTTGCCCGCCCTCGCTCTGCTGACGGAGCCATCGTTTCTGTTTCGCGAGGGGGCGCACGCATCAGGCCATCGGTAGAGCAACCCGGAAAGCGGCACCACTACCCTCACGCCGGGGCTCGAGCGAGAGCTCGATATTCTGCAGATCGGCGATCCGCGACGCCACGAACAGCCCCATGCCAAGCCCCTGGAGAGCCGTCGTGAAAAATGGTTCGAAGATCCGCTCCCGGTGTTCGACTGGAACACCGGGACCGTGATCACGCACGATCGTCACGACCCTGCCAGCGCCCGCGTCGATGGAAACCTCGATCTCCACCTGGCCCCCCTCCGGAGAGAACCGCACAGCGTTCTGCAGCAACGTTTGGAACAAGCAGACGGCCGCATCCCCGTGTACGCGAACGACCGGTAGACCGCTGGAAATCGACTTGCGGCACACCACCGTCTTATGCGCGAGTTCGTCCCGGACGTTTTCCTCCGCCCGGTTCAGAATGGTTTCCAGAGGATGCGTCTCTTGTCCGTGCGCCGGGACCGTCGTCGCGCGCATGATCTCGAGCACGAGGTCTCGGATACGATCGGTTTCCGCGATCGTCAAGCTTAGGTACCGCGTGCAGAAATCACGATCGTCGAAATGCTGCGGAAGAAGCTGCAAAAACGTGCGGATGGTGGACAGTGGATTGTTGATGTGGTGCGCGAGCCCCGACGCCAAATAGGCAAGGGTAGCAGACCGCTCCGCACGCTGCAGACGCTCCTCCAGCACGCGTCGCTCCTCGGCCAGCCGATACCGATCGAGCACCTCACTCACAAGAAAGGGCAGGATCGCGAGATAGCCCTCCTCCTTCACGATGTAATCGTCCGCGCCGCACTTCATGGCCTCGACGGCCATGCGAGCCGAGGCGGCAGTCGTGACGAACAAGGTCGGAGTCAGGCCCCCGCCACTGCGAATCTCTCGCAGCAATGCCAAGCCGTCTCCATCCGGAAGCATGTAATCAAGCACGTAGAGATCATACCGACGGCGGGCAATGCACCGTCGGGCTTCGGCAACCGTCGCAGCCGTATCTAGGTGCCAGTCGCCGAGAACGGTCGACAGCTCATCTTCGATCAGTACGACGTGGGACGAGTTGTCCTCTACGAGCAAAGCGAACTTCTTGCTCATGGGACCGAGCGCCATGCCTCACGCATCATGTTAGCGTAACCCGACCCAATCGCAGGGCACAAGCAGTGACTACCGCACTCGAACCTCAGAGCGCTGCTGTTTGCGCATCACGAGCCAGTTCCGCCTTGGCGGCGGCCACTTTCAGGCCCACCTGAAACGCCGCCCCACCGCCGCTCGGCGGATCGAGCAACACGAGACGAATGTCTTGAAGATCTGCTATGCGCGACGCGACGAACAACCCCATTCCGAGACCGTCGACTGCCGTCGTAAAAAATGGCTCGAAGATCTTGTCGCGATGATCGGCCGGGACACCGGGGCCCCGATCCCGAATCACCGTGACTAGTCGCCCGCTGTCGCCGTCTACGCGAACATCGATGTCGATTGTGCTCCCTTCGGGAGAGAACCGGACGGCGTTCTGCAGAAGCGTCAAGAAGAGGCAAGTCGCAGCTTCACCGTGAACCTCCGCCAGCGGCAAATCCGGCGGCAGCGTACGGTGGCAGACGATACCTTTGGCCTGCATCGCTCCAGCAACGCCCTCCTCTGCGCGGTCCAAGATCGCCGCGAGGCTTTGCACCTCGTGCCCGTGCTGAGGCACCGTCGCCGCCCGCATGATGTCCTTGACCAGATCGCGAATGCGCTCGCTCTCCGCGAGCGCCATCTCGAGATACTTCGATCGGAACTCGGGGTCGTCGATGTTCGTCGGTAGCAACTGCAGAAAGGTCCGAATCGTCGCAAGCGGATTGTTGATGTGGTGCGCCAGGCCCGACGCCAGGTAGCCCGAGCGTTGCGGCACGTTCGGCGCGCTGGAGGCGATCCTCGAGCTGCTGGCGCTCGTCCGCCAATTGGCGCCGCTTCAATACCTCCTGGACGAGATATGGAAGAACCGACAGATATCCCTCTTCCTTGACGATGTAATCATCGGCCCCGAGCTTCATCGCGTCGACGGCGAGTTTCGCAGATGATGCGGTCGTGACGAAGATGGTTGGCGTTGTTACACCCGCCGATCGAACCTCCCGCAGGAGCTCAATCCCGTCACCATCCGGGAGGCGGAAATCGAAGACGAACAGATCGTACGATCGTGACGCCATCCGTCTTCGCGCTTCCGCGAGTGTCGGCGCTTGGTCGAGCGTCCATTCCGACAAGGCCGTTTCAAGCTCATCCGCGATCAGCTCGGCATGCGAACTGTTGTCTTCGACCAACAAAGCAGCTTGGCTCATGCGGTCACCCTCACTTCTTCCCCCAGCGTTTCGCGCGGAAAGCTCAGATAGAATGTTGCGCCACTGCCCGGATCGGACTCGACCCATATGCGACCGCCGTAGCGCTGGACGATCCGCTTCACAATGGCGAGTCCGATCCCATGGCCTTGCTGAACTTCCCCTGCCACCGTTTGGTCTGGCGCGCGATGATACAATTGGAAAATACGCTGCAGCTGGCTCGATTCGATCCCGATACCGTTGTCGCGAACATAGTACTCGATGCCGTCCGGCGTCGTGCTACCGCCGATCTCGATACGCGGCTGCGGATCGTTGCCAACGTATTTGCACGCGTTGCTCAGCAGGTTCTCAAAGACGTGGTAGATCTTCTGTTGCTCTGCACCGATCGGGGGCAATGGCCCAACGACAATCTCGATGCCTTTGGCTTCAATCACGCCGTGGGCGCGTGCGATTGCTTCGCGTACGACGGTTTCCACGTCGACGAGCTCACGGCGCTCCGCCACCTCGCTCGCCGTAACCGCCTCCAGAAGGTTTCGCAGCATCGTACCCATCAGTCGGCAATCACGGAGCAGGCGCTCAGCGTACCGGTTCCCGCGGGGCGAGAACTGCTCACCATCCAGCTCGATCAGCTTCCGGGTCGTTTCCGTGCTCGCGACGGCGACGTTTTGAAGATCGTGCGTCATGATGTGGACCATCTCCTCGAGCTCGTCCCTCCGCTCCTCCAGCTGGTTTGTTCGTGCTTCCAGCTCCCGCGTCCGCTCCCGCACACGCAATTCCAACGATCTATTCTGTTCCTCGATGTGCGCCTTGGCGACCTTCAGCTGATCGGACAACGTTCCCGCGAGATACGCGTTCATGAAGAAGAATATAATGGCGCCCACGATCAACGTAATTTCTCCCGCCAAGGAAAAATGGTGGGCCCATACTCGTGCAGGCGGGGGCACCACGCCGAAACGAATGCTCGCGCTCATGGCGATAAGGGCGATCGCTGCCCCACTCGCGACTAGATAGCCGCCGGTCCGTGACGTAAAGGTCGCCGACGTAATCACGATCATCGAGAAGATAAACGGCCCGAAGGCAACGTCCGTGCCTCCCATCGCATAGATCAGCATGCTGATTCCGATGAGATCGACCGTCCAATGCACGAAGAAATCGCGCACCGGAAACCCGCGCCGTTGACCCCAGTACCAGTATGGAATGTTCGCGGCGCACGCTCCCGCCACGACGAATGCCCCGGGGACGAACGTCCGTAGTGGAAGCTCCGAAAGAAACGCCGTGACGGCCAAGATGACTTCCAGGAAGCTGCATGCGACCAGACGAAAGAAAAGGCCATCAACGAAGGCTCGACGACGGCTCGCGAAATCCGGTGGGAGGTGAACCTCGGTCACGACGCGCGCTCCTCACGCACCCAGATTGCGTCCGCACCCGCTCCCCCCGGGGAACACAGCTTCGCGTCGGCAGCAAACGTGGCCATATCGAGATGATGCTTCACGAGCATTGCCGTGGCCGCGACCGACATCGAACGATCGATACGTAGAGGGCCTGCGATACCGAGGCCAATGTCTGATCCTGGCCTCGGGAAGTCCGCAACAAGCCCCGGAACCCGCAGGCTCGGGCGTACGCGGACCGCGAGGGGCCAGACGGTCGAGCCCAGGCGAGCCGCCATGCGGATGATACCGGTCGGGACGGTGCCGTACTCGCTCCCGCCGTCTACGGCGATGAAGAACGGCTTTGGTTGTCGCAACCAGGCACTCACGTCCTCGAGGCGTCTCGCATTCCCACGAACGTGAATCGGACGCATCGCGAGACCGAGACGCTCGCCCATCACACGCATGATCTCGCCTGCGAAAGAGTCGTCGGCCACGACCTCGAAGTGCTCAAGAGCCGGGCGCAAACCGAAGCGTTCGAGCGCGAGGAAACCGATCGTCACCTGATGCGCACTCCAGAACGGTACGATGACATGGCCCATCGCAGCGTCCTGCCGCAACCGCGCGGCGAAGGCAGCACACGATCCCCCCTCGAACACACGTTCCGCCGCGGTGACATGCAAAGTCGCATGACGACCGATGCGTTGCAGTGACGCGGTCGCGAACCGCCCCAGAATAGCCGCACCCCATCGCGCCGTAACGTTCACCACCCCCAACCCTCGCAAGATGTCGCCACTGTAAATGACAGCGTCAGCAGCCGCCATCCCAAAATCGGGCGCCCGGCCACTCGCCCGCACAGCGTCGAAGGTCGCCTGCCGTCAGATGCGATGCTGGAGGACGAGGCGGATGATCTGATCCATGTCGTCCACGTCCTCGAGCTCGGTTTCGGGAACGTGGACTCCGAACGTCTCTTCGATCGCGAAGACGATATTGATCGCCGCCACGGAGTCCATACCCAATTCGCGCCGCAACGACGTTCCGCTGCAAACGTCGCTACAGGGGCGCTGTAGCTCGTCGGCGATAATTTGACGAATTCGCTCGTGCACTTCGCTGTCCATGTGATGGGCCCTTCATTCCATAGATCGTATGACGAGTGCCGCGTTACGGGATCCGAAACCAAAGGAGGTCGACAACACCGCACGCAACGGGACGTCGTAGCGCGCTCCGTCCGTGACATAGTCGAGGTCGCACTCGGGATCTGGCTCGCTGAAATTGATCGTTGGAGGAACGATCCGATGCCGCACCGCCAACGTCGACACGATGAGCTCCACCGGCGCCGACGCGCCAATGAGGTGCCCTAGCATCGATTTCGACGAACTCACCGGTATGTCGTAAGCGCGCAACCCAAATGCCGCCCTCAAGATCGCCGTCTCCGTGGCATCGTTCTTCGGGGTGCTCGTACCGTGCGCATTCACGTAGTCGATATCGGCGCTCGTCAACCCAGCATGAGCGAGTGCCAGCGCAATGGCCCGCACTCCTTGCCGCCCCTCCGGGTCGGGAGCCAGATGATGAAACGCGTCGCACGTCGCGCCGAAGCCGGCCAACTCGGCGTAGATCTTTGCACCACGCTCGCGCGCGATTTCCTCCGCCTCCAACATCACGACACCAGCACCTTCCCCGAGAACGAATCCGCTCCGATCCCGAGAAAACGGGCGCGACGCGCGCGCGGGATCCTCGTTAGACCGCGACAACGCACCAAGTCGGTCGAAGGATGCGAACAGTAGGGGGAAGACCGGGGCATCACTCGCTCCAGCCAACACGGCGTCCAACATGCCCGACTGGATCTGCAGCAACGCGAGACCAATCGCGTCCGCGCCAGCCGTACATGCGCTGCTGGTCGGAACTGCCAAACCGCGAAGACCAAGCTCGATCGCCACCTGCGATGGCAGCGTACCCGGATACTGCAACGGGAACATCGGATGTACTCGCGATAAGCCCTGCTCGAAGAAAGTCACGCCGTCGCTCACGGTACGATCGATCGCGCCGACGGCACTACCAATACACACGCCGATTCGGTCGCGATCGATGTTTGGGTTACCGGCGTCTTCCCACGCCATGCGCGCCGCAGCGATGCCGAAATGCGCGAATCGAGCGTAGGCGGTGACATCTCGCCGAGACACGAAGTCCTCTGCGCGAAAATCCGCGACCTGTGCGGCCACACGACTGCCGCACGCTGAAGGATCGAACCCCGACACCGCTTTCGTTCCCGATCGTCCCTGCACAACCGCATCCCAAGTTTCTTGAGTGCCGATGCCGCAGGGGGTGATGCAACCGAGACCGGTAATGACAACTCGCCGCAAGCGCGAAGGTCACTTTCTCCGAGGGGTGACGCAAACTAGCTCACGCGCGCGCGCACAAGCAAGTTTCGAGTCGAACGTTTCGCGACCCCGCATGTCATGTCGCATGCTATCGGCGACACACGACGCCCGAGCGCTATTTGTAGTGGTGAAGCGATCCGGCCGACACCACGCAGCGCAGCGTTGACGCGCTGCCGCAACGCCCGCCTCATTCGCCCCGCCCGATCCTCCGCAACTGTCCCGGCGTCAGGAAGAACTCGAGCTCCCCCGCCGCCCGCGGCGGCAGGCTCGCGACGACGATGCCCGCGAGACCGGCCTTGCGGAATCCCATGTGCACGAGGCCGGGCGTGCCGGTGAGGAGCGTCGAGGCGAGCGCGGTAAGATCGGGCTCGTGACCGACGAGCACGATGCCGCTCGAGCGGCTGACCTCGGCAAGCGCATCGAAGACGGCGTGCGGTCCGGCACCCGGCGCGAGCGCCGGCGCGACGTCGACTTCGTCCTCGAGTCCGTAGCCCTCGGCGACGATCTCAGCCGTCTCGACGGCACGGCGGAGCGGGCTCGACAGGATACGCTCGACGGGAAGATCGAGCGCACGCATGCCCACCACGACCTCGCGGAGTTTCCGCTTGCCTTCGCCCGTGAGCCGCCGATCCTCGTCGCGACCCGTGTCGCTCCGTTCGTCGGCGATCGCGTGACGCAACAGCATCAACAGATGCGGGGCACCGGCCATGTTCCGGCTGTCGCAGATCGCGGCGGGAGAGGCAACCGGGCTCCGTTGACTTGGCACCGCGCCGCGCCGCACATGTCGCGCATGTCGCGCCCTCGCGATACCGCACGGACGGAAACGCTCCGATGAGCGACGACGCCGACTCACGATCGGCCGCCGAGCTCGCGTACCTCCGCGCCGTGCTGACGGCGAGCGTCGTCGCGGCGGAGCTGCTCGCGGCAATGGACGACGCCGCAGAGCGGCTCGCCCCGGAGCGCTCGGCCATGCTCGCCGCCGCGATCGACGCGCGCTTCACGGCAGCGCTCGACACTCGCGCGCAGGCACTCGCGGCGGCACCGGCCCCCGAAGCGCTCGTCGCCTTCGATCGCATCTTCGCGGCCGGCTTCGGACATGTGCGCGCGTGCGCGGCCCTGTTCGCCGGCTTCCCGAGTGCTCCGTCGAGCGAGCGCATCCCGCGCATTCTCACCGCGTTGCACCATCACGCGCAGGCGCAGGAACACCTCTACATCGTCCGGTCGTTACTGCCTCCCTTCCGCGACTTCTGGTCGCCGGATCGCGTAGGCGACGCTCCCGATACGGACACGACGCCGCGGCCGGCGCTCACGCGCGTCTCCGCCGGCGGCCATCACGGCGGCTTCGCGGTATACGTTCCGGAGGAGTACGACGGGCAGAACGACTGGCCGCTGATCGTCGCCCTGCACGGCGGCTCCGGGAACGGCCGCGACTTCCTGTGGACGTGGGTACGCGACGCAAAGCGCGCCGGCCACGTGCTCGTCGCACCGACGGCGGTCGGCGCGACGTGGGGCGAGGTCGACGAGCTCGGCCTGCTCGAGATCCTGGCGTGGATGCGCGCGCGGTATCGCATCGCCGCCGATCGCGTGTTGCTGACCGGGCTGTCCGATGGCGGCACGTTCACCCTGGTCTACGGTCTCGCGCATCCGGAGATCTTTCGCGCACTGGCCCCGTGTTGCGGTGTCTTCCACCCGATCAACTTCGCCAACGGCAATCTCGAACGGGCGCGCGGCGTTCCGATCTACCTCGTACACGGCGCGCAGGACTTTCTTTTTCCCGTCGGGCTTGCCCACGTCACACGCGACACGCTCGCGGCGGCCGGCGCGGAGCTGACGTATCGCGAGCCCCCGGAGCTCTCCCACACGTATCCCCGCAGCGAGAACCCGGCGATCCTCGACTGGTTCGCGCGCGTCGCGGCGACACCACGCTGACGCCACGACGTCGGCCGCCGGTGCTCACCGAAGCGCCCCCATCGCCGTGCCACCGGCCCACCTGGGCGCTCCCGTGGCGGAGCCGCCGGCGATCCGCTAGGGTCGCCCGCCAATCCACCCCACGTTCAGGAGGACTGCATGAAGCTCGATAGCGTAGTGGCGATCGTGACCGGAGGTGCGTCCGGTCTCGGCGAGGCGACCGTTCGCACGATCGTGGCCGGCGGCGGGCGCGCGGCCATTCTCGATCGCCCGCAGTCGCCCGGCGAAGCGCTCGCCGCGGAGCTCGGCGCCAAGCAGGCGATCTTCGCGCCCGCCGACGTCACCTCCGAGGAGGAGGTAAAGAGCGCCGTCGACAAGACCGTCGCCGCCTTCGGCAAGGTGAACGCCTGCGTGAACTGCGCGGGCATCGGCATCGCGGTCCGCACGCTCAGCAAGCAGGGACCGCACCCGCTCGACATGTTCCACATGGTGCTGAAAGTGAACCTCCTTGGCACCTTCAACACCCTCCGGCTCGCGGCGGCCGCAATGGCCACCAACGAGCCGAACGAAGAAAAAGAGCGCGGGGTCATCATCAACACGGCGTCGATCGCCGCCTTCGACGGTCAGATCGGCCAGGCCGCGTACTCGGCGTCGAAAGGCGGCGTCGTCGGCATGACATTGCCGATCGCGCGTGATCTCGCCTCGCTCGGCATTCGCGTCTGCACGATCGCACCGGGCACCTTCGACACGCCGATGCTGGCGCTCCTTCCGCAGGAGCACCGCGACGCGCTCGGCGCCGGCATTCCGTTTCCGTCGCGCCTCGGACGTCCGTCGGAGTTCGCGGCGCTCGCCAAGCACATCATCGAGAACCCGATGCTGAACGGCGAAACGATCCGACTCGACGGCGCGCTCCGGATGCCGCCGAAGTAGATTTTCGCACACGCGCGGCGTCCGCGTGACGCAGCAGCGGACGCCGCGTGCGCTTCTCCGCCGTTACTTCTCCGCGTCCATGGTCTGGAGGAGGCTCGCCAGATCTTCCGCGTGCTCCTCCTCCATCGCGAGGATGCCCTCCAGCATACGGCGCGTCGTCGGATCCTTGTCGCTGACGTAGGTGATCATCTCGGCGTAGGAGTCGATCGCGATCCGCTCGGCGACGAGATTTTCCTTGATCATGTCGACGAGACTCCCGCCCTCGACGTACTCCGAGTGGCTGCGGGTCAGCATGCCTTCGGGGCTGAGGTTCGGCTCGCCCCCGAGCTGTACGATGCGCACGGCAATCTCGTCGGCGTGCCCCTGCTCTTCCGTGGCGTGTTGCAGGAACTCCTGCGCAACGGATTGTGCGTGGATGCCGTTCGCCATGAAGTAGTGCCGCTTGTAGCGGAGCACGCAGACGATCTCGGTCGCGAGCGCCTCGTTCAAGATCTTCACGACGACCTGCGGGTCGCCGCGATAGCCTTCGGTCACGGCCCCGCGCTCGATGTGCTCGCGGGCGCGACGCCGGAGCGTTTTGATGTCGGTCAGAAAAGGCTTCTTCTTGCTCGGCTTCTCTTTCTTCACGATCTCTCCTTGGACGTGTCCGTTAGATGCGCTGTTGATCGGCGAACCGCCCCGCATAGACGGCGGCTCCCTCCGCACGCTGCAGGACGATCTGACAGAGGCGAATGCCGGCACGAATCGCGAGCGGCCGACCGGCGACGTTCGACATCTCGAGCACCTGGCGGTTGTCGACGCCGGGCGCGACGAAGCCGGACGTGACGTGGATCATGAGCCCGAGACGGGCGTAGCGGCTGCGCCCCTCGAGCCACCCCCCGACGTCGGGCGGAAGCCGAATACGCTCGCGCGTGATCCCGTGGATGGTCTCGCCGGGCTGGAGGACATAGGGCTCGGTGAGGGGACGCACTTGCGTCACGGTCCGATAGTCCGCCGCCTCGTCGAGGTCTATCACCGGCGGCCCGCCCTCCATGACGCGAATTTCGTCGCCGAGGTGGAGGTCGACCGAGGCCGGTCCCACCTGGTCGGGCTCGAGCGGATCGATCACCAGACGGCCGCTCGCGAGCTCAGCGAGTATCACGTCATGCGTAAGTATCACTCCCGATTCTCCTTTCCGCTCCGCGCGAACTGTAGCGGCGCTCGTACGGCTACGCGAGCCGAGCGCGCGCGTACCCGCGGATACGATTCGCAACCCTGATCGGCCCCATCACTCAATTCGCGGATAACCTAATGAAACTTGACAAAATACTGAATTGCCTATACGTCCGTTCGGCCGACAGGGGGCGATACCTCATGAAATTAGGCGAAGAGCACCCGGATCTCGACGACATCGACCGCAGAATCCTCACCCTGATGCAGGAGAATTGCCGTCTTCCGCTCGCGAAAATCGGCGAGCACGTCGGCCTTTCGGCACCGTCGGTGATGGAGCGGGTCAAGAAGCTCGAGGACGGCGGGATCATCACCGCCTATCGCGCGGTCGTGAACGCGCGCCTGCTCGGCAAGGACATCACGGCCTTCATCGGCGTCTCCACGGGCCACCCCCACGCGATCGACAGCTTCGAACGCGAGATCGAGTCGCTCGACGACGTCCTCGAATGCCATCACGTGACCGGCATGCACACGCTCATCCTCAAGGCGAAGACCCGCAACACTTCGTCGCTCGAGGAGCTGATCAGCCGCATTCGTGCGATCGAGGGCGTCGTCCGTACCGAGACCATGGTGGTGCTCTCGACCCACACCGAGCGCAGCCAGATTCCGGTCATCGAGCCCGCTCCGGTCGCGAAGCGCGGTCGGCGCACCCCGGAAAAGGCCCTGCATTTGAAGGGCGTGCACTAGGAGGACCCATGCAATCGACGCGACCCCCCGGACGCCACGGTCTGTACGACCCCATCCACGAACACGACGCGTGCGGCGTCGGCTTCGTCGTCAACATGAAGGGCGTGGCGTCGCACACGATCATCGAACAGGGTCTGCAGATCCTCGCCAACCTCACCCATCGCGGAGCGTGCGGCTGCGACCCACTGACCGGTGATGGTGCGGGCATCCTGACCCAGATGCCCGATGCCTTCCTTCGCAAGGCATGCGCCACGCTCGACCTCACCCTTCCACCCGCCGGCGAGTACGGCGCCGGCATGGTCTTCCTCCCCGAGCGCGTGGACGAGCGCAACGAGTGCCTCGAGATGTTCGAGAAGGTCGTGCGCGAGGAGGGCCAGCGCCTCCTCGGCTGGCGCCGGGTGCCGGTCGATGCCAGCAAGTGCGGACCACTCGCCCGCGAGTCGATGCCCGAGATCCGGCAGATCTTCATCGCCCGCGGCCGCACCACGCCCGACACCGCCGCGCTCGAACGCAAGCTCTACGTCATCCGGAAGCGCGTCGAGCGACTCGTGCGCGAGTCGGGGCTCCGCGACTCCGAGTCGTTCTACGTGCCGAGCCTCTCGTGCAAGACGATCAACTACAAGGGGCTGCTGCTTCCCGATCAGATCCCCCAGTTCTACCAGGACCTGACCGACCCCGACTTCACGAGCGCGCTCGCCCTCGTCCACCAGCGCTTCAGCACCAACACCTTTCCCTCGTGGGACCGCGCCCATCCCTATCGCTTCGTCGCGCACAACGGCGAGATCAACACGCTCCGCGGCAACGTCAATTGGATGCACGCACGCGAATCGATGTTCGCGTCGCCGCTGTTCGGTGACGACGTCGAGAAGCTCTTCCCGATCATCGCCCCGGGCGGCAGCGACTCGGCGGGCTTCGACAACGCGCTCGAGCTTCTGGTGCACACCGGCCGCCCGCTGTCGCACGCGGTCATGATGATGATCCCCGAGGCGTGGCAGAAGCACGAGAGCATGAGCGCGGAGAAACGCGCCTTCTATCGCTACCATGCCTGTCTCACCGAAGCATGGGACGGACCGGCGTCGATCGCGTTCAGCGACGGCACGGTCATCGGCGCCGTCCTCGACCGCAACGGGCTCCGGCCGTCGCGCTACGTCGTGACGAAGGACGGGCTCGTCGTCATGGCGTCCGAGGTCGGCGTCCTCGACATCGCCCCCGAGAACGTGGTCGCGAAGGGCCGACTGCAGCCGGGCCGCATGTTCTTGGTGGACCTCGCCGAGGGTCGCATCATCGCCGACGAAGAATTGAAGGCCGCGATCGCGCGTCGGCAGCCGTATCAGCGGTGGCTCGACGAGAACCTGACGCGCCTCGAGAACCTGCCGGCACCGACCGCCACCCCCGCCCCGTACGACGACGGGGAGCGGCTCACCCGCCAGCAGGCGTTCGGCTACACCCTCGAGGACCTGAAGTTCCTGATGTCCCCGATGGCGCTCAACGGCCAAGAGGCGATCGGCTCCATGGGCACCGACACCCCGCTCGCGGTGCTCTCGGACAAGCCGCAGCTGATCTTCAACTACTTCAAGCAGCTCTTTGCCCAGGTCACGAATCCGCCGATCGACCCGATCCGCGAAGAGCTCGTGATGTCGCTCAAGGCGACCATCGGCCGCCAGGAGAACCTCTTCGAGGAGACCGCCGCGCATTGCCGTCAGCTCGAGCTCGAGGAGCCCGTCATCGACAACGCGGCGCTGGCGAAGATCAAGGGCCTGGAACGCGACAAACTGAGGGCGGTCACGATTCCGATGCTCTACCCCGTCGCCGACGGCGGCGCGGGGCTCGAGAAGGCATTGGCGGTGCTCTGCTGGGAAGCCGAGGTCGCGATCACCAGCGGCGCGACGCTGCTCGTGCTGACCGACCGCGGGATGGACGAGGCAAACGCCGCGATTCCGAGTCTGCTCGCAACCGCCGCGGTCCATCACCATCTCATTCGCGTCGGGACCCGCACGCGCTGCGGCATCGTTCTCGAGTCCGGCGAGCCGCGCGAGGTGCAGCATTTCTCGCTGCTGGTCGGCTACGGCGCGGGCGCGATCAATCCCTACCTCGCGATCGAGACGGTCCAGGAGCTCGTCCGCAACGGCGCGCTCAAGAACGTGAGCGAGGAGGAGGCGGTCGCACACTACTTGAAGGCCGCCAACAAGGGCATCCTCAAGGTCATGACCAAGATGGGGATCTCGACCCTGCAGAGCTATCGCGGGGCGCAGATTTTCGAGGCGATCGGGCTCAATCGCGAGCTCATCGACGCCTATTTCACGGGCACGGCGTCGCGCATCGAAGGCGTTGGCCTCGACGCCGTGGCGGCGGAAAGCGCGGCGCGCCACGCGCATGCCTACACGATCGCGCCCGAGCTCGACGGCGACCTCGATCCCGGCGGCCAGTATCAATGGCGCCGGCGCGGCGAGTTCCACATGTACAACCCGAACTCGATCGCGAAGCTGCAGCACGCCGTGCGCGCCGGAAGCTACAAGCTCTTCAAGCAATATTCGGAGGTGGTGAACGACGAGAGCCGCAATCTCTGCACGCTGCGCGGGCTCCTGAAGTTCCGGCCGTCGAAGTCGATTCCGCTCGACGAGGTCGAGCCGGCGAGCGCGATCGTGAAGCGGTTCAAGACCGGCGCCATGTCCCTGGGCTCGATCAGCCGCGAGGCGCACGAGAACCTCGCCATCGCCATGAATCGGATCGGCGGCAAGTCGAACACGGGCGAAGGCGGCGAGGATCCCGTCCGCTACCAGCGCGACCCGAACGGCGACTCGCGCCGGAGCGCGATCAAGCAGGTCGCGTCGGGACGGTTCGGCGTGACGAGCCACTACCTGGTCAACGCCGACGAGATCCAGATCAAGATGGCCCAGGGCGCCAAGCCCGGCGAGGGCGGTCAGCTTCCCGGCCACAAGATCGACAAGTACATCGCCAAGATCCGCTACTCGACGCCGGGGGTAGGCCTCATCTCGCCGCCCCCGCATCACGACATCTACTCGATCGAGGATCTTTCGCAGCTGATCCACGACCTGAAGAACGCCAACAACCGGGCGCGCATCAGCGTGAAGCTCGTCGCGGAGGTCGGCGTCGGCACGGTCGCCGCCGGCGTCTCCAAGGCGAAGGCCGACGTCGTGCTCATCAGCGGCCACGACGGCGGCACGGGTGCGTCACCGCTGACCTCGCTCAAGCACGCCGGCATTCCGTGGGAGCTCGGTCTCGCCGAGACGCAGCAGGTGCTCGTGATGAACGACCTGCGCGGCCGCATCCGGGTCGAGACCGATGGGCAATTGAAGACCGGTCGCGACGTCGCGATCGCCGCGCTGCTCGGTGCGGAGGAGTTCGGCTTCGCGACCTCGGCGCTGGTCGCGTCCGGCTGCATCTTGATGCGCGTCTGCCACCTCAACACCTGCCCCGTCGGCATCGCAACCCAAGATCCCGTGCTGCGCAAGAAATACGAGGGCAAGCCCGAGCACGTCGTGAACTTCATGATGTTCCTGGCGGAGGAGCTCCGCGAGATCATGGCGGAGCTCGGCTTCCGCACCGTCGACGAAATGGTCGGACGCGTCGACAAGCTCGAAAGCCGCGAGGCGATCGACCACTGGAAGGCGCGCGGCCTCGATCTCACCGAGATCCTGCACAAGTCCGAGGTCGCCGAGAGCGTCGCGATCCATGGCGTCACCACGCAGGATCACGGGCTCGAGGGTGCGCTCGACAATCAGCTCATCGCGACGTGCGCGCCGGCGATCGAGCACCGCAAGACGGTCGAGGCCGAGTTTCCGATTCGCAACGTCAATCGAACGGTCTGCACCATGCTCTCGGCCGAGGTGTCACGCCGGCACGGCGCCGAGGGGCTTGCCGCCGGAGACGATCCAGCTCCGGTTCACGGGCTCCGCCGGGCAGAGCTTCGGCGCGTTCATGGCACCGGGCATCGCGGTCACGCTGGAAGGCGACGCGAACGACTACTTCGGCAAGGGCATCTCGGGCGGACGCATCGTGGTGTTCCCGCCGCGCAACGCGACGCTTCGTGCCCGAGGACAACATCATCGTCGGCAACGTGTCGCTCTACGGCGCGACCGGCGGCGAGGTCTTCTGCCGCGGCCAGGCCGGCGAGCGCTTCGCGGTCCGCAACAGCGGCGTCACGGCGGTCGTCGAGGGCGTCGGCGACCACGGCTGCGAGTACATGACCAGGGGCACGGTCGTCGTGCTCGGCAAGACCGGCCGCAACTTCGCGGCCGGCATGAGCGGCGGCGTCGCGTACGTGCTCGACGCCGACGGCGACTTCACGCCGTGCTGCAACATGAGCATGGTCGAGCTCGACCCGATGGACGAGCAGGACTTCGCGACCGTGAAGGACCTCGTCCAGCCGCCACTACGAGTACACCGAAAGCACCGTTGCCTGGCGCATCTGTCGGGCTGGAAGGATACGTCACGCCACTTCGTGAAGGTGATGCCGGTCGAGTACCGCAAGGTGCTCGCCGCGGCGCATCTCGACAGCGAAGCGGTCGCGGCCTCGGCGTCGGTCTAGAGCGACGGGATGACGATGGGAAAGATCACTGGCTTTCTTGGAGATTCCGCGGGAGATGCCGGCGCGGCGGCCGGTTGCGGAGCGCCTGAAGGATTGGCGCGAGCTCGAGGGCAAGCTCCCCGAGGACAAGCTGCAGCTGCAAGGCGCGCGCTGCATGGATTGCGGCATCCCCTTCTGCCACAAGGGCTGCCCGCTCGGGAACATCATTCCCGACTGGAACGACCTGGTGTACCGCGGCCGCTGGAAGGACGCGATCGACCGGCTCCATTCCGACGAACAACTTCCCGGAGTTCACCGGCCGCGTCTGCCCCGCGCCGTGCGAAGAAGCGTGCGTCCTCAACATCAACGACGACCCGGTCACGATCAAGCAGATCGAGAAGCAGATCATCGACCACGCCTTCAAAGAAGGCTGGGTCGCCGCCGGTCGCCGCCGAGCCAGCGAACCGGCAAGCGGGTCGCGGTCGTCGGATCGGGTCCGGCCGGGCTCGCGGCCGCCGCGCAGCTGAATCGCGCCGGCCACACCGTCGAGGTCTTCGAGCGCGCCGACCGGATCGGCGGCCTGCTGACGCTACGGCATCCCCGACTTCAAGCTCGAGAAGTCGATCGTCGAGCGCCGGCTCGGACAGATGCGCCAGGAGGGCGTCGTCTTCCACGTGAACGCGAACGTCGGTGGCAACGTCGCCGTCGCCGACCTGCGGGGCAGCTTCGACGCGATCGTACTCGCCGGCGGCGCCACCGCGGCCCGCGATCTGCCGATCCCGGGCCGCGAGCTCACGGGCATCCACTTCGCGATGGATTTCCTGCCGCAGCAGAACAAGAAGGTCGCGGGCGACACGGTCCCGAACCAGATCGTCGCCACCGGGAAGAACGTCGTCATCCTCGGCGGCGGCGACACCGGATCGGACTGTTTGGGCACGTCGAACCGCCAGGGGGCGAAGAGCGTGCATCAATTCGAGCTGCTGCCGAAGCCGCCGGCGGAGCGCACTGCCGACGTCGCCCCGTGGCCCTACTGGCCGATGATCCTTCGCAGCTCGTCGCTCGCACGAAGAAGGCGTCACCCGCGACTGGAGCATCAACACCAAGCGCTTCAGCGGCGACGCCGACGGCAACGTCAAGAAGCTCCACGGCGTACGTCTCGAATGGAAGACGGGAGAGAACGGACGACCACAGATGGTCGAGGTCCCCGACAGCGAGTTCGAGCTCGACTGCGATCTCGTGCTCTTGGCCATGGGCTTCGTGGGACCGGAAAAGGCGGGCATGCTCGCCGAGCTCGGCGTGAAGCTCGACGAGCGCGGCAACGTCGCCGTCGGGAGCGACTACCAGTCGAGCGTAGCGGGCGTGTTCGCCTGCGGCGACATGCGACGGGGGCAATCGCTGGTCGTTTGGGCGATCTGGGAAGGTCGCGAGGCGGCGCGCGGAGTCGATGCGTATCTGATGGGCGAGACGAGCTTGCCGGCAAGCCCGGAGCTCTGAAGCCGCGGACGACGTCCCACCCCCATTGCAGCCGCGGCGGCGCCCGGAGAGGATACCGTCCATGCGGGTTCTCGCGCTCGCCTTGCTCGTTACCGCGCTCATGGCCTCGGCCGGCGAGGCCGGTCGCCTGCCCGTACGATGCGGAACGGTCGTCGAGGACGACGCGGTCCTCGACCGCGACCTCGAGTGCGACGGCGTCGGCGTCGTGTTGCGCAATCCGCGGAGCGTCCTCGAGCTCAACGGCCACACCATCGCATCGGCGCGCTCGTGCGCGGATGGCGCCGCCCCGAGCGGCGTCAGCGTCGAACAGACCGCCGACGGCGCGCAGATCCTCGGACCGGGTCTGGTGCGGGGCTTCGTGACCGGAATCGCGATCGGGGAGGCGGTACGCGTGCAAGTACGCGACGTGCGGGTCAGCGACAGCTGCGGAGTCGGTCTCCTCGCCGTCGGGACCGACGGAGTGCGCGTACGCAACGGGCTCTTCCACCGTAACGGCGTCGCGACCGCCGACGGCGGCGCCATCCGCGTCGAGCAGAGCGCCCGCTTCGCGCTCGAGGGCACGGAGATCTTCGCCAACGCGACCGGAGCGAAAGGCGCGGCCGTCGATCTCCACGACTGCGATCGCTGCCGTATCGTCGCCAACCGCATTCTCGCCAACGCCGGTCCGGGGCTCCGTCTCGATCCGGAATCGCGCGCGGCGATCCTGGAACGCAACATCGTCCTCGACCAACGCGGGAACGACGTCGTCGATCAGAGCAACGACGGGTCGTACGTGCAGAACCTCTTCGAACGCGGCGAAGGTCTACGTCCGCCCGCGCGATGGCCCGCGGCGGGACCGCAAGCGGCGGCGGCGTCGCCGCCGAGCGGTTGCGGAACGATGAACGCCGTCGTGCCACCGCGCACGAGCACGGCCGTGACGTGTCCGACCGCCAGCGGCGTCCACGGCGTCCGCAACGGCGTCGTGTCGTATCGGCTGCTGAATCCGTTCTCGGGCATGCCCTTCCCCGTCTCGTGCGATCCCGTGGACGTGCGCCCCGACGACGGCACCAACGGCGGGTCCGTGCATTGCACCAACCCCGACCGCATCTATCCCGCGCTGCTCGAGGTCACCTGCTGCCTGATGTGACCATTGCGCCGCGTCGTCGCGTCAGTCGTTCTCGTGGACCTGCTGCGCGAGGTAGTGCGCCTCGCCTATCGTCCCGACCAGATGCAGCTGGGTCTCGAGCCAATCGAGATGCTCCTCCTCGCTGACCAGAATGTCTTCGAGGAGCTCGCGGCTTCCGTTGTCGCCGACCTCGGTACAGAGCGCGATACCCGTGTTCAGGCGGGCCACCGCATCGACCTCGAGCTGTCGATCGAGCTTCAGCTGCTCGGGCACCGTCTCTCCGACGTTCACCTTGTAGAGCCGCTGCAAGTTGGGAATGCCTTCCAGATAGAGAATGCGCTCGATGAGATCGTCCGCGTGCTTCATCTCGTCGATCGACTCTTTCCGCACGCGCGCCGCGAGACCGCGATATCCCCAGTTCTTACACATCTTGGCGTGGATGAAGTACTGGTTGACCGAGGTGAGCTCACCCGTCAGCACGTCGTTCAGGAGCTCGATGACCCTCTCGTTGCCCTTCATGAGACCCTCCTCTCCGATGACGACCGGTAGCACAGAACGACGAACGAGAGCGGCACCTGCGTCTCCGCCTCGGCCGGTTCGCATCTCACCGCGCCCGGCGCCGTCACGGCGCGCTCCGGACGAGTCAGGCCGGCTCGGCCGCCACCGACTCGCCCCCGACCATGGTCGGCGACGACTCCGTGACCGCGGCCGCCCGACAGCGATCGAGGCACTCGCGGATGAGCGGCTTGCAGGCGCCGCATCCCGTTCCGGCGCCACAGCGACGGCCGACCTCTTTGACGGTCGAGGCACCCGCCGCGATGGTCTCGACGAGCTTTCGTTCGCTGACGTTGGCGCACAGGCACACGATCATGGTCGGGCGGTTTTAGCGACATTGAGAATCATTATCAATGCCGAATCCCATGACCAATCGAACGCCGAGTCCTTTCGGCAACTTAGCGTCCCGGGCCCGCTCCGCGGGGCGCCCTCTTACAGATGGATGGCCCGCTTGGCGACCGCGAGCGCAGCTTCCTTGATCGCCTCGGGCAGCGTCGGATGCGCGTGCACCGAGCGGGCAATGTCTTCCGCGGACGCGCCGAACTCCATCGCGATCGCCGCTTCCGCGATCAGATCCGACGCCCGCGGTCCCAGGATGTGGACACCGACGATGCGGTCCGTACGCGCGTCGGCGAGCATCTTCACCGAGCCCGTCGTCTCACCCAGGCAGCGCGCCCGCGCGTTGGCCTGGAACGGACACGCGCCGATCGCGAGCGGGATGCCCTGCTGCGTCGCTTCTTCTTCGCTGAGCCCGACGCTCGCGAGCTCGGGCCAGGTATAAACGACGCTCGGGATGGCCGCGTAATTCACGTGCGCGGCGTGTCCCGCCATCATCTCGACGGCCGCCGTGCCCTCCTCTTCCGCCTTGTGCGCCAGCATCGGCCCGGGAATGAGGTCGCCGATTGCGTACACCCCCGCAACGCTGGTCTCGAATCGCTCGTTCACGACGACGCGGTTGCGGTCGTCGAACGCGACGCCGATCTCGCGCGCGCCGAGGCCCTCGCTGTGCGCGCGCCGTCCGACCGACACCAAGACGACGTCGGCCTCCACCTCTGCGACTTTCCCTTTCGATTCGAGCACGACCTTCATGCCGTCCGCGGTGCGCTCGGCTTTCGTCGCGCCGGTCTCGAGCTGGAACGTCATGCCTTGTTTCTGCAGCGCCTTCTGTAACGCCACGCCCATCTGGCGGTCCATCATCGGCACGATGCGATCGAGAAACTCGACGACCGTCACCCTGGCACCGAGTCGTAGCCAGACCGATCCGAGCTCGAGGCCGATCGCGCCGCCGCCGATCACGAGCAGGTGCTTCGGAACCCGCGGCAGCGTAAGCGCTTCGGTCGAGCTGACCACGCGCTCCCCGTCGAACGGCACGGCCGCGAGCGGGCTCGGCTCGCTGCCGGTCGCCATCAGGATGCGCGTGCCGGCGATCGTCTGCTCGCGCTCGCCGTCGCGAACCACGACCCGGCGCGCATCGACGAAGCGCGCCGTCCCCTTCACCCAATCGATCTTGTTCTTCTTGAAGAGCGTAGTGAGCCCCGAGGTGCCGAGCTTCACCACCTTGTCTTTCCGCGCCATCATCGCCGGGAGATCGAGCGCGACTCCGGTCGTGCCGATGCCGTGGATGGCGAGGCCGTCCTTCGCCTGGTGGTAGAGCTCGCTCGAATCGAGGAGCGCCTTGCTCGGGATGCAACCGACGTTCAGGCACGTGCCGCCGAGCGTCGTGGACTTCTCGACGCAGGCGACGCGCATCCCGAGCTGGGCGGCCCGGATGGCGGCGACGTAGCCGCCGGGGCCGGAGCCAATGACGATCAGATCGTAGGCGTCGGCTGCCATCAATCACACCTCCAGGAGCAGGCGCGCAGGATCCTCCAGACGTTCCTTGACGCGCACGAGGAACGTGACCGCCTGCTCGCCGTCGACCAATCGGTGATCGTACGACACCGCGAGATACATCATCGGCCGCACGACGATCTGGTCGTCGACGACGACCGGACGCTTCTCGATCTTGTGCATGCCGAGAATGCCGCTCTGCGGCGGATTGAGAATCGGCGTGGACAATAGCGAGCCGTAGACGCCGCCGTTGGAGATGGTGAACGTACCGCCCGAGAGATCGTCGATGCTGAGCTTGCCTTCGCGCGCGAGACCGGCGAGGCGGAGAATCTCGCGCTCGATCTCGGCGAACGAGAGGCGGTCGGCGTTCCGGACCACCGGCACGACGAGACCGCGCTCGGTGCCGACGGCGACTCCGAGATGCACGAAGCGCCGATAGACGACGTCGTCGCCGCGGATCTCGGCATTGATCGCCGGCACTTCGCGCAGGGCCGCAATGCAGGCGCGCGCGAAGAACGACATGAACCCGAGGCCGACGCCGTGGACCTTCTGAAAGCGCTCCTTGTGGGCCGCGCGGAGCGCCATGACGGCGCTCAAGTCGACCTCGTTGAAGGTCGTGAGAATCGCGGCGGTGTGCTGCGCCTGGACGAGCCGCTCGGCGATCCGCTTGCGAAGACGGCTGAGGGGTACGATCTCCTCGCCGTCCTTGGGCGCGGTCGCGACGGGCACCACCGACGGCTCTGGTGTCGAAGTCACGGCCGCCGGCCCATCCGCCCGAGCGACCGGCGCCGAAGGCGTCGCGTCGTGCGCGAGATGCGCGAGGACGTCGCCCTTCGTCAACCGACCCCCTTTGCCGGATGCCGGGATCGCCGCCGGATCGAGCGCGTGCTCGGCGACGAGATGGCGTACCGCGGGGCTCAACGGCTCGACGGGACGCCCGGCCGTGGCGGAACGCCCGGCGGCGGTGGCCGTCGGCATCGCGGACGCGCCCGACGCGATCGCGGGCGGGGCGCTCGGCGCCGCCGACGCCGCGGGGGCCGGCGCGGCCGGGCTCGACGCCGGCGCGGCCGCACGCGCGTCTTCTTCGACCCGTGCCACCAGCTCGCCGACCGTCACGGTGGCGCCGGCGTCCTTGACGATGCGCAGCACGCCGGCGTGCTCGGCGGCGATTTCCATGCTGGCCTTGTCGGTTTCGAGCTCCAGCAAGATCTCGTCGCGCTCGACCCGTTCGCCGTCTTGCTTCGCCCAGCGAACGATCACCCCTTCGGTCACCGATTCGCCGAGCGTCGGAATCCGCACCTCGAACGCCATACCGTCCTGTCCTCCCGCCCGCCCCAGCTCTAGGCGCCGGCGTGCTCAGCGCGCGAACGCTCGATTGATGAGATCGGCTTCCTCTTGCTGATGGATCTTGTAGGAGCCGGTCGCCGGGCTCGCAGCGGCCCGACGGCCGACGTAGGCGAGCGTGTGCCCGTCGAGGAGCACCGACCGCATCTGGTTCCAGATGAAGTGCCACGCACCCATGTTGGACGGCTCTTCCTGCGCCCAGAACACCTGTCGGGCCGCGGGGTAACCGGCCAGGATCGTCGCCAGCTCCTGACGCGGGAACGGATGCAGCTGCTCGACGCGCACGATCGCCGTCGTGTCGATCTCGCGCTCGGCGCGACCCGCGAGCAGCGAATAGTACACCTTGCCGCTGCACAGGATCACCCGCGTGACCTTCCGTGGATCGATCGTCACCCCGACGTCGACGGTCCCCGCGAGCGGCTCGTCGAACACCGTCTGGAACGAGCCGTCGGTCAGCTCGGCGAGCGACGATACCGCCCATTTGTAGCGGAGCAGCATCTTCGGGCTCATGATGATCAGCGGCTTCCGGAACGCACGGTGCATCTGACGGCGCAGCGCATGGAAGTACTGTGCCGGCGTCGTCAGGTTGCAGACTTGCATGTTCATGTCGGCACAGAGCTGGAGATAGCGCTCGAGCCGCGCGCTCGAATGCTCCGGCCCCTGCCCTTCCATGCCGTGCGGCAGGAGCATGACGAGCCCGCTCATGCGTTGCCACTTCGACTCGGAGCTCGCGATGAACTGGTCGATCATCACCTGCGCGCCGTTGGCGAAGTCGCCGAATTGCGCCTCCCAGATGACGAGCTTGTGCGGATCGGCGAGACTGAAGCCGAACTCGAACCCGAGCACCGCGTTCTCCGAGAGCATGCTGTCGAGGATCAGGAACTTGCCCTGGCCGGGACGGATGTTGTCGAGCGGCACGTAGCACGCCCCGGTCTCGACGTCGTGCAGCACCGCGTGCCGATGACTGAACGTCCCGCGCCCGACGTCTTGGCCGGTCATGCGGACCGGAATGCCTTCGAGCACGAGCGCGCCGAGCGCGAGCGCCTCGGCGCATCCCCAGTCGATCCGCGCACCGTCGCGCACCATCGCGGCGCGCTGCTCCATCAGCTTCACGACCTTCGGATGGGGGTGGAACCCGGGCGGCGTACGCAGCATCGCCGCGCTCACCTCGCGGAGCACGTCGGCCGGCACGGCGGTGCGCGCCGACCAGTCGTCGCCCGCCCACCCGAGCCCGCGCCAGAGGCCGCCGAACGCGAACACCGGCTGCCGCGGCATGAAATCGCGCGCGTAGGCGTGGGCGTCGTCGAGAAGATCGCGGAGCTCCTTCGCTCGCCGCTCGGCGTCGGCGTCCGTGACGACGCCGTCCGCGACGAGCCGACGGCGATAGAGCGCGAGCGGCGTCGGGTGCTCGGCGATCGTCCGATACATCACGGGCTGCGTGAAGCTCGGATCGTCGAGCTCGTTGTGCCCGTGGCGGCGGTAGCAGACGAGGTCGATGATGACGTCCTTCTTGAATCGCTGCCGAAACTCGATCGCGAGCCGTGCCGCTTGCACGGCGGCCTCGGGGTCGTCGCCGTTCACATGGAACACGGGCGCTTGAATGATCTTCGCGACGTCGCTCGGATAGGGGGTGAAGCGATACGCCTCGGGCGGCGTCGTGAAGCCGATCTGGTTGTTGACGATGATGTGGATCGTGCCGCCCGTCCGATAGCCCTCGAGCTCGGACAAACCCAACGTCTCGGACACGATGCCCTGCCCCGTGAACGCGGCGTCGCCGTGCATCAGCACCGGGACGACACGGGAGCGCTCCGCGTCGCCGAGATGATTCTGCTTGGCGCGCACCATGCCTTCGATCACCGGGTTGACCGCCTCGAGGTGGCTCGGGTTCGCGCTCAACGACAGGTGAATCTTGTGCCCCGCACGGGTCACCCGGTCGTTCGAGTAACCGAGGTGATATTTGACGTCGCCGTCACCGGTCGCCTGCTTCGCGAGGAACGCGCCCTCGAACTCGGCGAGGATCATCTCGTAGGGCTTCCGCAGGATGTTCGCGAGGACGTTCAAACGCCCGCGATGCGGCATGCCGATGACCATCTCCTCGACACCGAGGTCTCCGGCCTCCTCGAGCAACGTGTCGAGCAGGGGAATCAGCGCGTCGCCACCCTCGAGTGAGAAGCGCTTGGCGGTGGTGTAGCGCAGCTGGAGAAATTGCTCGAAGCCCTCGGCGAGCACGAGGTCGTCGAGGATCCGCCGGCGCTGGTCCGCCGTGAGCTCGGGCCGGTTCGACGTCGGCTCCATGCGCTCGGCGAGCCAGACACGCTGTTCGCGGTCCTGGACGTGGAAGTACTCGACCCCGAAGGTCTGGCAGTAGGTCGCTTGCAACCGCGCGATCAGCTCGCGCAGCGCGGCGGTCGTGCATCCCTTGAAGTCCGCGCACTCGATGATGCGGTCCATGTCGTTCGCACTGAAGCCGAATTCGGAGGGCTCGAGCATGGGGTGGACGGCGGGCTTCGGCGCGAGCGGGTTCAGGTGGGCCATGAGGTGGCCGAGCTCGCGGTAGGCGTGCACGAGACCGAACACGCCGAGAACCGGCTCGACGTCGGGCCGCGTCGTCCGATGCGGCGCCAGGTGGACGGCGACCTCCTCGTGGCCGTTGGCACCGTTCCCGTGGCCGTCGGCCATCTCGAACCCCGCGAAGAACAGCGCCCAGCGCTCGTCGACGGAGCTCGGGTCGACACGATAGCGTCGGTACTGGTCCTCGACGTAGTCCGCGTTGACACGGCTCACGAAATCGAGGTGGCTCATGATTCGTTCCTTTTAGCCTCTCGGCCGCGAGCCCGCCACCGCGGTGCCTCCTGCAGTTCATTCCGCGAAACGTCTTCTGGTACACTGCCGGCCATGGCGAGAAGCAGCTCCAGCGACGTGGTTGCGATGGTCCTTGCCGGTGGCGAAGGCAAGCGACTCTACCCGCTCACCCGCGACCGGGCCAAGCCCGCGGTGCCCTTCGGCGGCCGGTATCGCATGATCGATTTCGTTCTCTCGAACTTCGTGAACTCCGGGATCTCGAAGATCAGCGTCCTCACGCAATACAAAGCGGGGTCTCTCATGCAGCACCTCGCCCGCGGCTGGCAGCTCGCTCCACAGCTCGGCCACTACGTCGCGCCCGTGCCCGCCTCGATGAACGTCGGCCCGCAGTGGTTTCGCGGCAGCGCCGACGCCGTGTTTCAGAACCTCGACGTCCTCGAGAACGAGCAACCGCAAGAGGTCTGCGTCTTCGGCGCCGACCACATCTATCAAATGGACGTCTGCCAGATGCTCGAGTTCCACCGCGGCCAGGGCGCCGACGTGACGGTCGCGGTCATCCCCGTCCCCACCGCCGAGATGGACCAGTTCGGCATCGTCGATTGCGACCGGTCCAACCGCATCGTCGGGTTTCGGGAGAAGCCACCCGTCGAGGCCCGCGCAACCGGCACGCGCCTCGCCTCGATGGGCCTCTACGTCTTCAACTGCGCGGCCCTCGTCCGCGAGGTCACGGCCGACGCCGAGCGTACCGATTCGGCTCACGACTTCGGGAAGGACGTACTGCCTCGGATGGTGGAGAGCTCCGCGACCGTCGTCGCCTACGACTTCTCGACCAACACCATTCCCAACATGCACGACGGCCAACGCGGCTACTGGCGCGACGTCGGCACGATCGACATGTACTGGCGGACCTCCGAGGACCTCATCTCGATCACGCCCCAGCTGAACCTCTACAACCCGCGCTGGCCGACGCTCTCCGCGTACTATCCGCACCCGCCGGCGAAGTTCGTGTTCGCCGACGAGGAAGGGCAGCGGCGCGGAACGGCGGTCGACTCGATGGTGTCGGAGGGTTGCATCATCAGCGGCGGCCACGTCGAGCGGTCGATCCTGAGCCCACGCGTGCGGGTGAACAGCTACGCGCACGTTCACGAGTCGATCCTGTTCGACGGCGTCGAGGTGGGCCGCCACGCACGCATCCGGCGCGCAATCCTCGACAAGGGCGTCGTGGTCCCCCCCGGCATGACGATCGGCTACGACCCCGCCGAAGACCGCCGACGCTTCACGGTGAGCGAAAGCGGCGTCGTGGTCGTGCCGAAGGGCATGGACCTCGGCAAGGACTGACTCGATGCGCGCGGCACTCATCGCTACGTGGGCGGTATTGCTCCTCGCACGCGCCGTTCCGGCGTCGGCCATGACCATCCTCCCGCTCGACTTGCCGGCGATGACGGGTCAAGCCGCCCGCATCTTCGTCGGACGCGTCGAGCGCATCGAGAGCGGTCGGGACGCGAGCGGCGTACCGGCCACCTGGACGACCTTCGCGGTGAGCGAGCGCGTGAAGGGCCCCGTCGGCGATACGGTCACGGTGAAGCAGCTCGGGACGAGCTTCGGAAGCGCCGATGGTCCGGTCCTCCCCCATCCCGCCCTGCCGCGCTACCGCGTCGGGGAGTCGGTCGTGCTCTTCATGCAACCCGAAAGCGTCCTCGGCTTCACGAGCCCGGTCGGGCTCGGCCAGGGTTGCTTTCGCGTCCGGAGCGAGCGCGGCGCGGCGGTCGCCGAGAACGACGTCGGCAACCGCAACCTCGCCCCGGCGTCCGCGCCGGCCCGCACGCTCGGCGCTACCGTGACCGCGGCGCCGTCCGCGGCGCCTCTCGCACTCGACGCGCTGCTCGCGCGGGTACGCGCGCTCGTCGACGCGGAGCGCTGAGGCTCGCATGGCGGCACGGATCGCAGCGGCACTCGGCGTGCGACGTGGGGGCTCGGTCCTCGCCGCCGTCGTCCTGCTCGCCGGTCTCACGCGGCCGACGCTCGCGGCCGGCCCGCTCTTCGTGAACGACGCCGGCACGCCGCTGGTCTGGACCACGCGGCCCGTGCCATGGAGCTCCGATCGTGGCGGGCTCGGGGTGCTCGACGAGACCAGCGCCCACCAGCTCGTCGAGGACGCCTTCGCCGTCTGGGCCGCCGTACCGACCGCGGACATCACCTTCGCCGACGTCGGCGCGCTCCCGGTCGACGTGACGGCCGACGACGTCGGCCTCTACGTCGGCGTCTGCGGCGACGGGCTCAGTCCGGTCGTCTTCGACACGGACGGCAGCATCACCGACGCGCTCTTCGGTACCGGCGCATCCAACTCGATCCTCGGGTTCGCCGGCCCCGAGTGCGGAACCTTCACGCCGCCGGTGATCACGGAGGCCTCGGCGGTCCTGAACGGGAAGTTCATCGACGGGATCGCGAACGGCGGCAATCCGGAGGTCGACCTCGACACCTTCCTCGGCGTCATGGTGCACGAGTTCGGTCACTACGTGAACCTCGACCATTCGCAGATCAACCTCGCCGAGGCGTTCGACGGGAGCACGGTCGGCGACGATACGATCGCGACCATGTTCCCGTTCGTAGTGAGCGGCCCCGAGATCGCGACGCTCACCCGCGACGACGAAGTCTCGCTGTCCATGCTGTATCCGGCCGCCGGCTTCGCCGCGGCGACCGCCGCCGTCACCGGCGAGATCCGTCGCGGAGACACCGGCGCGCCCTTCCAGGGCGCCTTCGTGATCGCCCGCAACGTCGACGATCCACGGCACGACGCCGTCGGCTACGTCTCGGGCACCCGCTACGTCGCCGGCAGCTCGGTGCCCGGAGTGGATGCCCTCGTGGGCGCCTACGAGCTCGCCGGCCTCACGCCCGACGCGGCGTACACCGTCGAGGTGGAAGCGGTCTCGCCGATCTTCACCGGCGGCTCGGGCGTCGGGCCGCTGAGCCCGCCCGCGGTACTTCCTGGCCCACCCGAATTCTGGAGCGGCGACGACGAAGCGGGAACCAACCCTCCCGACGACCCGGCGGCTCCCGGCGTCCCGATCATCGTCGGCGCGGGCACGGTGACCAGCGGCGTGGACGTGGTCCTGAACGTTTCGCCGCCCCCGGCGAACGACGCCTGTGCCGACGCCATCGACCTCACGAGCTTCCCGTTCACGACCACCCTCGAGACCGGGCTCGCGACGAGCGCGACGGACGACCCGATCGCGGGCTGCGTCGTCACGCCGAATCCGAAGGCAACCAAGAGCGTGTGGTTCCGCATCACGTCTCCGCTCGCCGGAACGATCACGCTCTCGACCGCCGGCAGCAGCTACGACACCGTGCTCGCGGCGTTCACGGGCGTCTGCGGCAACGTCGCCGCCGTCGGCTGCAACGACGACGGCGACGGCGCCGGTCTCGCGGCGGTGCTGCGCCTGCCGGTCGCGGCGGACACGCCGTATCTCGTCGCCGTCACCGACTTCGCATCGAGCGGCGGAACGCTCGTCTTCACCGCGACCTTCGACGTCGCACCGCCCGCGGCGTGCCAGAGCGACGCGCCGGGCGAGTGCATTCCCGGCACCGGCGCGCCACGGACGGATTGCGTGACCGAGTGGCTCGTCCAACCGGTGCCCCCCATCGTCAGCGCGCGGCTCGGCACCCGCAACATCCCGAGCTATCGCGTGACCTGCGCCGACGGGGACCCGCGCTGCGACTTCGACGGCAGCAGCGCCAAGAACGGCAGCTGCGTCTTCCACGTCGCGGTCTGCGCCAACGACACGGATCCGCGCCCGGCGACGCGCCGCTGCGTCCCGTCCGCCATCACGGAGTACCGCCTGCTCGCGCCGAACGGCCGACGACCCCGGGACGCGGCCGATGCGGCCAACGCCGCCACGCTCCTCGCCGCGGTGACGAACCTGGGCGTACCGGCAGCGCCGACGGTCGCCGACGGCCGCATCGCGTTCTCGCCCGCGCTCGCGGCGCTCGACCGCTGCACACCGTTGCAGGGCATCGTCGTCCCGGTCGGAACCAAAGTCCTGCGGAGCCGGGCCGTGACGACCACCAAACGCCGCGACACCGACCAGCTGCGCCTGCGCTGCCTGAAGTAGCGCCGTCACCCGAGACCGACGTGTCGGCGCGCGACGACCGAGGGCGGGCGAAACGACGCGCAATCGAGCCCGCGATCGCGAAGGCGCTTGTAGAGCGTCGGCCGGCTGACGCCGAGCTCGTGAGCGGCGCGCGTC
The DNA here is from genome assembly GCA_963774015.1 of uncultured delta proteobacterium. Classification (GTDB taxonomy): domain Bacteria; phylum Desulfobacterota; class Binatia; order UTPRO1; family UTPRO1; genus UTPRO1. Next base: position 64,392 of record CAVZDH010000005.1, on the reverse strand, counting down.
ACGTTGCCGTCGCAGCGCCGTAGGCAGTCGACGAGCTCGGCGGCGCCCACGGCCGGCATGGCGCCGCCCGCACGTGCGGCGAGCACGACGCGCACGTCGCTCGCCGACACCACCGGGCCCTCGGCATAGAGCACCGCTTCGCGGACGACGTTCTCGAGCTCGCGGACGTTCCCCGGCCAGGGATGACCGGCGAGCGCGTTTCGTGCCTCGCCCGAGAGCGTCAGACCGGGGCGTCCGAGCTCGCACGCCGTCCGCGCGGCGATGCGGTCGGCGAGCTCGAGGGCGTCGGCGTCACGATCGCGCAGCGGCGGCACCTCGATCACGACGCCGCTCAGCCGATAGTAGCAATCGGCGCGAAAGGTCCCCCGTTCGACCAACCGGCGGAGGTCGCGGTTCGTGGCGGCGACCACGCGTACGTCGACCGCGCTCGGCCGGTCGGCGCCGACCCGCTGCACCTCGCCCTCCTGCAGGAGGCGCAGGAGCTTGCACTGCAGGAGCGTCGGCAGCTCGCCGATCTCGTCGAGAAAGAGCGTGCCGCCGTCGGCCTCGGCGGCGCGTCCGAGGCGGCGGCCGACCGCGCCGGTGAACGCCCCGCGCTCGTGGCCGAAGAGCTCGGCGTCGATCAGCTCGGACGCAAGCGCCCCGCAATTGACCGGGACGAAGGGGCCGTGCCGACGCGGGCCGCCGCTGTGGATCGCACGCGCGAGCAGCTCCTTTCCCGTCCCGGTCTCGCCCTGGATGAGCACGGGCACCGTGGTGGGAAGGACGCGCGTCACACGCGCGCGCAGGCGTTCCATGGCCGTGCTCGTGCCGACGAGGCGGGCGAGACCCGTCGGCGCGGCACCACGCACGGTCTCGGCCCGCGTGTCGTCCCTCGCCGTGAGCGCCGCCATCGCGACGCACCGTACGCGCCGTGCCCGCAGGCTCGCAACGTCGACGAGTAGTCATCGCCCGCACGAGGCGGGCCGGGCGGCGGTCGCTGTCCCCTGGACGCCGGCAGGACCGCCGCCGCGTCCGAGGTCAGCCGGGAGCGCGGCGGGAGGTGTCGCCGACTACGTCTCGATCGGCCGGATGCACTCGGGCGCGTCGTTCCGCGGCGCGTTCACGAGCGTCGAGACCGGATAGGCCTCCATCTCCTCGTCCGGATACGGACGGAGGAGCGCCCTGAGCCCCGCCGCACTCCCGTCGCGCGCGAGCCACGCCGCGCGCGCGGGCGGAGGAACGATCACCGGCATGCGGTCGTGGATCGGCGCCACCACGCCGTTCGCGCCGCAGGTGACGATCGCGCAGGTGAGAAGCGACTCGCCTGCGGGTGGGCGCCATCGCTCCCACACGCCCGCAAACGCGAACGGCCGGCGTGAGCGCAGTCGGATGAAGTACGGCTGGCGCATGCCACCGACGCGGCGCCACTCGTAAAAGCCGTCCGCGACGATCAGGCAGCGTCGGCGCGCGAAGGCGTCGCGGAACGTTCGGTTGTCGGCGATCGTCTCGGTGCGCGCGTTGATCGCACGGGGTCCGGACTTCGGGTCGCGCGCGAACCACGGTACGAGGCCCCACCGCATCACGCCCGCCGCCAGCGGCGACGGCTCGGCCACGCCTCCCGCGCTCGCCGGGGCACCGCCCTCATCGGACGCTGCCGCGGTCCCGCGCGCGAGCACCAGGACCTGCTCGCTCGGACAGATGTTGAACCGCGGACCCGCCGTCACGATCTCGCCGACCCGCACGCCGAACTCGTCGGCAATCGCCTGCGGCGGGCTCGAGCGAGTGAAGCGGCCGCACATGGCTCGCACCGTAGCGTATGGCGCCCGTGCTTGACACTCTCGGAGCATCCGACGAGGGTCGGGCAATGCTCGCCAGCAGCGACGAGATCCTCACCACCCACGCCGGCAGCTTGCCGCGCCCGCCCGAGCTGCTCGATTTGCTCGTGCGCGTGAGCCGCCGCGAGCTCGTCGACGACGCCGCCCTGACGGCGGCGGTCACACGCGCGACCCGCGACGTCGTCGCGAAGCAGCTCGCGGCGGGCATCCACGTCGGCAACGACGGCGAGCAGCCGCGCGAGAGCTTCCTCTCCTACGTGCAGCATCGCATGAGCGGCTTCGGAGGTCAGAGCCAACGGCCGATCATGCGGGACATCACGCACTACCCGAGCTTCCTGCAGCTGAAGCTCCCCGAGCTCTCGCGCACCATGGTGAGCCTGATGAACGCGCCGAAGGCGATCGGACCGGTCACGTACACCGAGCGGCGCTGGGTCGAGGAGGAATGCGCGCTGCTCGCACGCGTCACCGCCGAGCAACCGACGCAGTTTCGGGAGTGCTTCATGACCGCGGCGTCGCCGGGCATCGTCGCCTCCGCGATGCTGAACGAGCACTATCCGTCCTACGACGAGTACGTCGTGGCGGTCGCGGACGCGCTCGCGACGGAGTACGCGGCGATCGTCGCCCACGGGTACGTGCTGCAGATCGACGCGCCGGATCTCGCGATGGAACGCCACACCTCGTACGCCGACCGCCCGCTCGCCGACTTCCTGCGCTTCATCGACACCAACGTCACGGCATTGAACCGCGCGCTCCGCGACATCCCCGAGGAGCGCGTGCGGCTGCACGTCTGCTGGGGCAACTACGAGGGACCGCACGACGACGACGTGCCCCTCGACGAGATCCTCCCTCGCCTCTACGCGGCGAACGTCGGCGCGCTCGTGGTCTCGATGGCCAATCCGCGTCACGCCCATGAACACCGCTGCTTCAAGCAGTATCCCCTGCCCGCCGAGATGCTGGTGATCGCGGGTGTCGTCGACCCGACCACCAATTACGTCGAGCACCCGGAGGTCGTCGCCGACCGTATCGAGCTCGTCGCCGAATCGGTCGGCGACCCGCGCCGTGTCCTCGCGACTCCCGATTGCGGCTTCGCGACGGCGGCCGGCCTCGGCGAGGTCGCCGAGGAGGTCGTCTGGCTGAAGCTCCGCGCGCTCGCCGACGGGGCACGGCTCGCGACCCAGCGCCTGTTCCGCTGAGTCTCGACGAGAGAGGATCGACCGCGATGTCGTACGCCGCTGGACGCCTGATTCACGACGCGATGGCCGATACGCCGCCGACGGCGAAGACGCGCTTCTACGCCGACAATTTCGTCGACCTCATGGGATGCGCCCTGGGTTGACGCGCCGTCCGGTTCGCCCGAGCTGGTCGTCCGTCGCGCCGCGGGCGCTCCGGCGCGTACCCGCATGGATCCGCCTCGCCGTGGCATCCGGCGCCGTGCTCGCGCTTGCCGTGGGCTCCCCGTGGGCCGCATCGGCCGATCCCGCCCCGACGGCCACGGCGGCACCCTTCGCCGCCACACCCGGGAGCCGCCACGACTTCTCCGACGTCGAGCAGTGGCGCCACGTATTCGACGATCCGGCGCGCGACGCGTGGCAGAAGCCGCGCGAGCTGGTCGCGGCGCTGGCCGTGCGACCCGGGGCGTGGGTCGCCGACCTCGGAGCCGGCACGGGGTATTTCAGTCGCTACCTCGACGCGGCGGTCGGCCCGACGGGTGTCGTCTTCGCCGTGGACGTCGAGCCGAACCTGGTCGTGCACCTGCGCGCCCGCGCCGAGGAGGAACGGACCGCGACCGTCATCCCCGTGCTCGCGTCGATGAACGATCCGCGCCTTCCGCCGCGCGCGCTCGATCTGGTGCTCATCGTCGACACCTACCATCACCTCGATGATCGGCGTGCGTACTTCCGACGGCTCGGCACGGCGCTGAAGCCGAAGGGCCGCATCGCCATCGTCGACTGGCAGCAGCGCGATCTCCCGATCGGACCGCCGCGCGAACACAAGATCGCGCGCCCGCAGGTGGTCGACGAGATGCGTGCGGCCGGGTGGACGCTCGTCGACGAGCCGACGCTCCTGCCGTACCAGTACGTCCTCGTGTTCGCGCGCACCGCACGTTGATGCCGGCGGATCGGCGTGCGATCACGATGGCAATGCCGGCGCCGCGCCGCCTCGTGTCGCTCGCGCTCCTGGCCGTCGCCGGGTGCCACCCCGCTGCCGCGAGCCCGCGCGCCGTGCCGGTACCGCCCGCCGTCGCCGCCGGCGTAAGGCTCAGGCGGATCGCGACCGGCTTGTCGAAGCCCCTCGCCCTGACGTTCGCACCCGGCGACACGAGCGGACGTCTCTTCATCGTCGAGCAGACCGGCACCATCCGGATCCTCCGCAACGGCGCCGTCGATCCGAAAGCCGAGCCGTTTCTCGACTGGTCGAGCCGGGTCTCGCAGAGCGCCACCATGCGGGGCTCGGAGCAAGGCCTCCTCGGCCTGGCGTTCCACCCGCATTTCACCGAGAACCGCCGCTTCTTCGTGAACTTCACGGACACCAAGGGGGACACGCACGTGGTCGAGCTCGCCGCGCGGCACGGCGACCCCGACCACGCCGATCCCGCGAGCGAGCACGAGGTGCTGTTCGTCGATCAACCGTTCGGCAATCACAACGGGGGCAATCTCGCCTTCGGACCCGACGGTCTCCTCTACGTCGGGCTCGGGGACGGCGGCTCGGCCGGCGATCCGCACGGGAACGGACAGAACCCGAGCGTGCGCCTCGGCAAGATGCTCGCGCTCGACGTCGACGGCGCCGGGCAGCCGACGCCTCGCATGGTCGCCCTCGGGCTGCGCAACCCCTGGCGCTACGGCTTCGATCGCGCGACCGGCGACCTCTGGATCGGCGACGTCGGGCAGAACAGGTTCGAGGAGGTCGACGTCCTTCCCGCCGCCGCGCGGACGGCGCCGACGCCGGTCAACTTCGGATGGAATACGGTCGAAGGCCTGCACTGCTTCCGCGCGCCGACCTGCGATCAGCACGCGTTCACGGCACCGGTGATCGAGTACGATCACGGCGACGGCTGCTCGATCACGGGCGGCTACGTCTATCGCGGTACGCGGTTGGCCGCGCTCGTCGGACGCTATTTTTACGCCGACTACTGCACGGCGATGATTCGGAGCCTCAAATGGAGCGGGCCCGGGAAGCCGATCACGGACATCTGGGATTGGCGCGCGGCGCTCGACCCCGACAGCCGCCTTGCCGATCTTTCGTCGTTCGGCGAGGACGCCGCGGGCGAGCTCTATCTGCTGTCACTCGAGGGCGACGTCTACCGCTTCGACCCGCGCTAGCCCGGACTATTCATGAATCCTCTGCTGCAAGCGACGAGCATTCATGAATAATCCGGGCTAGGGAGAAGCGCGGGCGAGTCGCTCAGGGCACGAGGACGACCTTACCCTTCACTCGGCGCGCCGCGAGATCCCCGAGCGCCTCGGCGACGCGCGCGAAGGGATACGTCGCGGAGATGCGCGGCTTCAGCTTGCCGGCGAGGTACCACTCCATGAGCTCACGGATGTTCGCCTGGTGCCGCTCGGGTTCGCGCATGGTGAACGAGCCCCAGAACACTCCGACGATCTGCGCGCCCTTCAAGAGCACCAGATTCAGCGGAATCTTCGGGATCGGACCCGCCGCGAAGCCGATCACGAGAAAGCGTCCTTCCCACGCAATCGACCGGAACGCCTGCTCGGAGAAATCGCCCCCGACCGGGTCGTAGATGACGTCGGCGCCGTTTCCGCCGGTGAGCGCCTTGATGCGCTCCTTCAGGTCTTCCTTCGCGTAGTCGATTCCCTCGTCGGCGCCGTGCTCGCGACAGACTTGGAGCTTTTCTGCCGACGAGGCCGCGGCGATCACCTTGGCTCCCATCGCTTTCCCGAGCTCGACCGCCGCGAGCCCGACACCGCCGGCGGCTCCGAGAACGAGCAGCGTCTCCCCGGCTCTCAGGGCCGCCCGATCCTTGAGCGCGTAGTGCGACGTGCCGTAGGTGAAGAGAAAGGCCGCGGCGACGTCGAACGGCATCGCCGCGGGGATCGGCACGCAGAGTCGCGCGTCGATGGCGACCTGCTCCGCGAAGCCGCCGAAACCGGGCGCGCCGAGCACGCGATCGCCGGGCTTCAGCGCGCCGACCTTGGCGCCGACCGCCTTCACCACGCCGGAGACCTCGCCACCGGGCGAGAACGGAAGCGGCGGCTTGAATTGGTACTTGTTCTCGATGATCAAGAGGTCGGGAAAGTTGACACCGCACGCCTTCACGTCGAGCAGCACCTGATGATCACCGATCTCGGGCGTCGGCAGCTCTTCGACGACGAGACGTTCCGGTGGTCCGAACTCCTTGCAGACGACGGCGCGCATGCGTTCCCTCCGAGGGGGCGGTTGTTACAACCCTGCCCCAGCCGACGCAATCAGGAGCGCCGCCCGGACGAGGGAGAGGCGGCCGCCGCGGCCGGCTGCGCGCGAGGCCCGCGCGCGCCGCTGGAGCACCGAACGGCGCGCGCGAGCTCGGGGCTCGCCGACGTGAGACGCTTCGCCGGAACGTGCCGAGCGGTCAGGCCGACACGGCGAGCGTGCCGCTCGCGCGAGGCAGGCAGATCGCCTCGATCGCCATCCCGATCGCCGCGTCCGTGAGGGCCGGAGTCTTCCTTCCATGCTCCTGCTGTGCCTCGCGTCCGATGTCTGCGAGCGAGAGCATGCCGACGACCTGGTCGTCCTGATCGACCACCGGCAAGCGGTGCACCTGATTCGTCTCCATGACCTTCAAGGCGACTGCGACGGCGTCGCTCGGTCGGCACGTGGCCACGTGGTGCGACATCGCGCTCGCGACGGGGATGTCCGCGAGCGCACATCCTTGCGTGTATGCCGCCATGCAGATGTCGCGATCGGTCAGCATCCCCACGATGCGAGCATCCCCGTTGCCGGCCGCCACGACCGGAACGACGCCACAATCGTGCTCCCACATGATTTGCGCCGCTCGGTTCACGAAATCATCGGCGCGGCAGGTTTCGACGTTTCTCGTCATCAACTGTTCGACTTTCATGGTAATTCCCCTTCTTCCGGAACGGGCGTTCCGGGTTGACCCAGCCCATCGACCTCCCCTCCTCTCCCTTCCACGCCTACTCTTGTCGGCAACGTTGGCAATGGGGCCACCGCGCGGCACGGGACGCGGCCCGCGCGCGACACGAGCTCGGGGCCGGCGACTGCGGGAGAGGACTTAGCCTCGATGTGACAGAAGTTTCTCGAGGGAAAACGCGCCAGAGTGCGTCAGCCGTGGTCGAGCGCAGCGCGGCGCAAGCGGAGCATACCGTCATGGTATGTGAGCATTGCGGTGCGCGAGCACGGCCACGGATGGCGTGCTCTGGCGCGAGCGAAAGCGGTTTTCACCGTGAAATTTCTGTCACATCGAGGTTAGGCGAGGCCGAGAGCGCGATCCTGCGCCTCGGGGTCGGCGTTTTCGAACTCGAGGATGCCGAGACGGTCGAACGCCTCGCGAACGCGCGGGCTCAAGAGACCGAGGCGCTTCAGGTTCGGGACGATGCGCATGAAGAGCGAGCGGCGGAAGTCCATGAACGGCTTCGAGGCGAGCACCTGCTGGCGCACTTCCTCACGTCTCCAGCCCATCGCGTCAGCGATCTGGTCCCCGACGAGACGGTTCCGCGAGAGCTCGCACGCGTAGATGATGAAGTCCTCGCGGTCCTTCAGCTCGGACGCCGGCATGTCCTGGTAGTAGTCGGAGAGCGAGAGCACGCCGAAGGCGACGTGGCGCGACTCGTCGCGCATCACGTAGTGGATGAGCTCCTTCAGGAGCGGCTCGGACGTGATGTGGTAGAGGTTGCCGAAGGCCGCCATCGCGAGCCCTTCGATCACGATCTGCATGCCGAGATACTTGAAGTCCCAGCGCGCGTCTTTGATCGTCGCGTCGAGCAGCTCCTTCAGGTTCTCGTTGATGGGCCACTGCCACTCGAGCTTCTCGTCGAGGTAGCGCGAGAAGACCTCGACGTGACGCGCCTCGTCCATGGTCTGCGTGCCGGCATAGTACTTGGCGTCGACCCAGGGCACCGCGCCGACGAGCTGCGACGCCACGATCAGCGCACCCTGCTCTCCGTGCAGAAACTGGGAGAGTTGGAGCGCGACCTGCGCGTGACGCAGACGATCCTTCTCCTTCGCGTTCAACCGATCGTAGGGCGCGTAGCCGTGCAGCGGGTTGATCATCTCCGGCAGGATCCCGTGCTCGGGATCGACGCTCGTGTCCCACGCGAGCTGCGTCGTGCCGTTCCATTGATCGCGCTTCGCCTTCTCGTAGAGGTCGCGCAGCCCTTCTTTCACACTGCCGTAGTTCCAGGCGTAACTCGTGTCGAACGAGGTCAGGATGGTGTCGAGCTCTTGGTCGATCCCCTCGAGCTGGTTCACGATCGGCGTGCTGGCGATGGACATGGCGGCTCCTCTACGACGGCAATATGTCCGCCGAGCAGTACGTCATGCGTTTCCGTAAGGGAAGCCTGCGGAAGCGTCAGCGGCGAGTCGGAATCACGTGTCGCACCCCTCCGCGCGGGTCGGGATGATCGCCCCGGTAGCGGGGAATGAGGTGGAAGTACGTGTGCGCCATGGACTGGCCGGCCGCCTCGCCGTCGTTGACGCCGATGTTGTAGCCGTCGGGACGATGCGCTTTGGCGATGTGCGCGCGCTCGCCCTGCAAGAGCGCATGGCAGGCGGCGACCTCGGCACTGGTCAGGTCGAAGAAACTCGCACTGTGACGCTTGGGGATGATCAGCGTGTGACCGGGCGACGCAGGCTCCAGATCGCGCACCGCCACGGCGAGCTCGTTTTCGGCGAGCACCCGATCGCCCAGGTCACAAAAGGGACACTCTCGATCGCTCATCGCTCGCTCCTTCTGATGTCGTGTGTGTTGGGCAGGCCTCCCAAGCTAAGCGAGAGCGCCCTCGCGATCAATCGGGGGCCCGGCTCGACGACTGCCGGCGAGTATGCGACACGGACCCGGCATGGCTCGATCGTCCCGGCGCACCTCGACCGCCCTGGCCGTCGCGTTCCTCGCCCTCGGATGTCAACGCACGCCGTCCGCGACCACGGCATCGTCCGCGCAGGCGTCGCCGACGGCCGTGGTCGGAAGCGCGTGGACGCGGCTCGAGCCCGGGGTCGGCCCGATCCGGGCGATCGTGATCGACCCGCGTGACCCGAAGACGCTCTATGCCGCCACGACCGACGGCGTCGTGAAGAGCACCGACGGTGGCGCCCAGTGGCGACCCACCGGTACGCTCGCGACCCGCGACACCCGCGCGCTCGCGATCGATCCGGAGGCCCCCGACGTCCTCTACGCCGGGTCCGCAAACGCCATCCTCTCGAAGACGACGGACGGCGGCGCACACTGGCAACGACTCGAGGTGCAGACGACCCAGATCGTGCCGGTGCGAGCGATCGTCGTCGACCCGAAGGACTCCCAGACCGTCTATGCCGCGATCCCGCGCTCGGGCGTCCTCAAGACGAGCGACGGCGGCATGACCTGGCGCGCCGTCACCGAGGGCCTGACCGAGCTCGACGTGCGGGCGCTCGCCGTCGACCCGAGCGCGCCGACGACCATCTACGCCGGCACCAACGGCAAGGGCATCTTCAAGACGACCGACGGCGGCACCAGCTGGCAGGCCAGCAACGCGGGGCTCCAGAACTCGGTGATCCGCACGATCGCGATCGATCCGCAGGCGCCCCAAACGGTCTATGCGGGCACGAGCGGCCTCGGCGTCTTCCGCAGCACCGACGGCGCGGCGACGTGGAAAGACGCCGCGACCGGGCTCACGGGCAAGGTCATCGCGGTCATCACGATCGATCCGACGAGCCCCGCGACGCTCTATGCGGCGGCCTCCAGCGGCGCGATGGCGAAGAGCGTCGACGCGGGGGGACACTGGAAGGACGTGAAGCCGCGGACGCGCCGGCAGATTTGGGCGATCACGCTCGACCCGAAAGAACCCCGCACGATCTACGTCGGCACCGCCGGCGACGGCATCTTCAAGAGCACGACGGGCGCGGACGGCTGAGCCCGCCGCGCCCGTCATCCTCACACGTCGAGCGCCCGGCCCGCGGCGCGTAGCGGCGGCGATCTCACCAGGATCGCGACCGCGGCGACCGTCCCGCCCGCCGCGACGATGAACACCGCGGGGTAGCCACCCCATCCCGCAACGTGGCCAAGCAGAATCGACCCCGCGGCAAGCCCAGTCGCGAACGCGCCGGTGAACAACGCGACCATCCGTCCGCGCTCGTGGGCACGCGCCGCCGTCAGGACGATGGCGTTGATCGCCGGGAAGAAGAGACCGTGCGCGACGCCGAAGAGCGCGCCGAGCGGCTCGAGCGTGCGCGGACCGGCGCAAGCCAATCCGAGCACGACCGCGGCGTAGAGCACGAGCGATCCGCGCGCGACGCGATAGGAGCCGAGACGCGCCGGCAGCCCTCCGAAGACGACGCGCACGACGATCGCCGCGGTCCCGTACGCGACGAAGAACCCACCGACTCGTTCGCGCCCGAGCACCAGCGCATACGCGGGCTCGAACGTGAATACCGCCCCGAAGGTCGCGCCGGTGAGCACCACGACGAGACCGTAGTGGCGCGCGAGCGGTTGCCCCAGGAGAGCGCGCATGCCGCCGGTCGCAGCGGCGGTCCGCGTCCACGCCGGCTCGCGCACCCCGACTGCCAACGCCGCGGCCACCGCCGCAGCGATCGCCGCGAGCACGAACACCACCGGCCAGCCGGCCGCGCTCGCGAGCGGCTCGGCGACCGCCGGCGCCAACGCGTTCATGACGAGCATGCTCGCCCCCGACAAGGCGAGCGCCTGATTCAGGCGCGCGCGGGGCACCACGTCGGCGACCAGGGTCCCGACCGCCGTCACGACGAGCGCATACGAAACGCCCTGCAGCACGCGCAGCACGTCGAGCAACGGACCGAGCCGGTGCACCGACACGAACCCGCCCGCCGCCACGGCCATGACGAGCGCGCCGGCGGCGATCGCGTAGCGACGCGGGAACCGATCCACCACCCATCCGGCGAACGGCGTCGCGGCCACCGTCGCGAACGAAAAGACGCCGACGGTGAATCCGATCTCGGCTGGGCTCGCCGCCAGGTCCTGGGCGAGAAACTTCGGCAAGAGATAGAAGGTCGAAAAAGCGAAGCCCCAGATGCTCGCCGCCCCGAGCACGCGCGCGAGGTCGGCGGTGAACCAGGTGGCGAGCGCGGCCGTGGCGCTCGGGGCAAGCTCCGGCGAAGCGACGCCGGCCATGGGTACGGCCGGCCGGCTGACGACGAGTCTCAGGGTCGTGTTCTGGGGCATCATTCTCTCCGGTTGCCGCCGCATCCGCCGGAAAGTCGTGCGCCAGAAACGCAAAACCCCTCCGGCCGGGCACGGCGGGAGGGGCTGTGAACGGATTCAGGAACGACCGACTACGAACCGATTCCCCATGCCGACGCGTGCGCGTGCGCCCGACGCTGATCGCGGCGGGCACACCAAAATTTCGCATGACGCGTGACGGCTAGGGTGCGCATCGAGCCGCCACCATGCACGAGCGTCGGGAATGCTGCAAGCGCGAAATGCACGGTGGATCAGAGCTCGAGGCGGAGCGCCGTCACCCACTCGCGACGCGGCCCCCTCCAGCGCGTGGTCGCGAGATCGACGTAGCCGCGGCGATCGAACACCACGCCCTCGGCTTCGAGCATCTCCTGCTGAATGCCCGCCTGAAATCCGTCGCGATGCGTGCACCGTCCGGCGGCACCGATCACACGCTGCCATGGCACCGCCTCGCTCTGCTCGTCGCGAAGCGCGCCGAGCGCCATGCCGACGGCGCGCGCGCCGCGCGGCTGACCGAGAATCGCGGCGATCTGTCCATAGGTCGCCACCTTCCCGCGCGGGATACGTCGCACCACCCGGTAGACCAGGCGATAGAACGGCGGCGTGCCCTGACGCCGCACGCGGCGCGCCGGACGCGCCCGGAGCGTCGTCGACTCGCCCGGCCAGCGGCGTCGTACCATGGCTCGCAACGGGCGGCGCGTCAGTCGGCGGTGTCGACCAGCGACTTTGCCGAGTGGCGGCTCGCAGGCGGCGAGTAGACGGATTCCCAGCAGGTCCCGTCGCTCGCCTGCAGCTGCACGGTGAGCGGTAGCGGCGTCTCCGTCAGGCTCGGCATGCCGAGAAGCGGACCGCGCCCGCGCAGCGCAATGTGCGCCGCGTTCGCCACGAGCCCTTCACGGAGGTCGAGACTTTGGATCGCCGCCGTCGTCCGGTCGAGGTTCCGATACGAGAATCCGTGGCGCACGGAGCGCCAGCAGGGCCGCTTGGTCCTCGGGTTGCAAACGCCACCGGCGGGAATCCTCGCCGCGAGGGCCAGCGTCGACGAGCCGTCGTAGATGCAGAGCCGGTACGCGGTGGTCGTGAGCGGATCGCCGAATGCGCTGCGCGGGACCGCAGGCCCGCGACTCCACCGCCACGTCACACCGTCGTTCTTGTCGGGCGTGCGGTCGGTCAGTCGGAGTGTCCCGCCGTCGGGCCGGAGCGCACGGAAGCAGCCGGACGCGGGCTGAACGGTGCATACCGTGCCGTCCACCGGCGTCGCCGTGACGGTCGGCACCGGAGGCGCGGTCTCGGTCGGCGTCGCGCTCGGCACCTCCGTCGGCGTCGGTATGTCGGTTGCGCTCGGTGTTGCGGTCGACGTTGCGACGGCGGTCGGTGTCGCCGTCACGGTTTCCGTGGCCGTGACCGTCGGCGTCGCCGTCCTCGTCGGGCTCGGCGTCGCCGCCGGGACGTCCGTCGGCGTCGCGGTCGCCGTGCGGGTCGGCGTCAGCGTCTTGGTCGGGGTACGCGTCGGGGTGACGGTGCGGGTCGGCGTCGAGGTCGGCGTGACCGTGGGCGTCGGCGTGACGGTCGACGTCGCTGTCGGTATCGCCGTCATCGTGACCGTCGCCGTCGGCGTGCGGGTGGGCGTCGGCGTCACGGTCGCGATCGGGGTGGCGGTCGGCGTCTGGGTCGGCACGGACCGCGAGATCGTCACCAACCGCTCGACGACGTTGTCGCCCTCGTAGATCTCGTCGATCAAGTGGTACGGGTTGATGGTGACGCGGAGATGGTAGGTCCCGTCGGGAATGCCCGTCACGTCGAGGTACTGGCAGCCGAGGTTGGAGCCATACTCGTCGGCGCAGCCTTGCGTCAGACCTTGGTAGGTACAGGTGAAGACCGGGTTCGCGCACTGCGTGTCGCGCAGGCAGTGTCCGAACTTGTGACCCACCACCACCGCCTGGCCGGTTTGGTCGAGCAGCTCGTAGCGCGAGTAGTTGGCGTAGTGCGGGTGGTTGTGACCGGCGGCCGGGCTGCAGATGAAGTCGGGATTGCCGCAGATCGCGAGCGGATGATCCGCGCACGGCAGCGGGCACTGCGGGTCGCCGAGCACGAGATCGGCGGTGCCGACGTTCCACGACTTCACGCCGAACCGCAGCAGGTCGAGATTCGAGGTGGTCTCCGCGCAGCCTTCGGCGACGTCGCCGCTCGCGACGGAGGTATTGACGTCGAGGCCGACGTCCGTGATCTCGGGCTCGAGGTCGGACAAGCCGCCGGGCGGGATCGTACAGGTGCAGCTCGCGGTGCACGCGCCCGTGCCGCAGAGCGAGGCGTCGGCGCCGTCGCATTGCTCGCCGCCCTCGCGGACGCCGTTCCCGCACACGGTCGGGGTCCCGACGTAGAGGCTGTACGCCCCGCCCTGCCCCGCGAAGCCGTCGACGACGACGTAGTAGGTCTCGCCGGCGGTGACCGTGAACATGGCGCGCGACCCCGCATTCGAGCTCGGCGTGCCGGTCGAGCATCCCGACGCGTCGTTGTCGCACGCGACGACCGTCCCGGGACAGGTCCCCTCGTAGACGTAGACGCGGGTATCGTAGAGCGTTGCGTCGCTGCACGTCGACACGACGACCTGTCCCGACACGTTCGGGGTCCAGCGATAGACGCGTTCGGGGGCGCCCCCGTCGCCGCTGCAGGTTGGAGCCCCGGTGAGGATGCTCCCGTTGCCGTTGATCGTGGTCCCCGTAAAGGTGCCGCCGGCCGCCGGGATGATCGCCGCCGCGTCGCAGGGCGAGCAGCCGCCGGCGGGAGGACCGCCGACGCACTTGCCGCCGTTGCAGACGTCGTTGGTGGTGCAGACGTTGCCGTCGTTGCAGGACGCGCTGTTGTCGGTGTGGACGCAGCCGAGACCCGCGTCGCAGAGATCGTCGGTGCAGACGTTGCCGTCGTCGCAGACGAGGGCCGTACCGGCGGTGCAGACGCCCCCGACGCAGGTCTCGTCGCCATTGCACGCGTCGCCGTCGGGACACGGCGTCCCGTCGGGAGCACCGTCGCACACGTCACCCGCGTAAGCCGGCACCGGCGCGAGCACGAGGAGGTCGCGCGTGAACGCCTGCAGGCCTCGGGCACCGAGCGACGGCACGAGAGCCGCAAGCAACATCGTGATCAGTGCGGACGCAAACACGGGGGTCGCACAGACCTGACACGACCTCACCACCGCATCGCCCCAGGCCCTTCGACATCCAGTATGCGCCAGAGCGCGGTCTCGCGAAAGTCGCGCCGTGCATTTTTCGTAGCGCATCGTATCGAGAGCCCCGCGATGCGCTTGCTGGCGCGTCCGCCGAGCTGCTAAGCGACGACGCTTCCGTGCGGCAGGCGACGAGATTCGCGCTCGCGCTCGCCTTCGCGGCCGTGTCCACGGGGTGCGGCACCGCGGGCGCGCGACCATTGGCGAGCGGCAACGCCTACGCCGCGTCGTCACGCACCTGTCCCGTCGCCGATACGAGCGGCGTCGTCGAGCTCGTAAACGCGGTCCGGCGGCGCGCCGGTCTCCACGGCCTCGGCACCGACACCAATTTGGCGCGCATCGCAGCGGCGCGCTCCGCCGCGATGGCGGCCGAACGCCGGCTCTCGCATCGGGGCTGGGAGAATACGTTCCGCAAGGCCGGCCTCGACGCCGACGCGCTCGGCGAGAATGTCGCCTACAACTACGCCGACGCCGACGCGGTGATGCGCGGCTGGATGCAGAGCCCCGGCCATCGCGCCAACATCCTGCGCCGCGCGTTCAAGCGCATCGGCGTCGGCTGCGTGATCGACGAGCGCGGCCACCGCTGGTGGACCCAGGACTTCGCCGGCTGAGCCGAGGTCCTCGATCGTGAGCGACCTTCGCGCCACCTTTCTCGAACGTCTCACCGATCCCCGCGCCGTCCCCATCCTCGCCCGCCACGCGATTCCGGTGATCGGCGTCTTCGTCTTCGGCTGGTCGGTGCTCGAGACGATCGCCGCGCTCTTCCTCGACGCGCTCAGCAGCCTATGGGCGGTGGGCGGCGTTGCGGCGTACTTCGCCGCCAAGCAATTCGACTACGGCGAGTCCGGGCTCATCCCCGCGCTCAACTTCTGGGCCGCCGTCTTCGGGACGTTCGTCTTCGCGGCCGGCCTCTTCACCTTCACGATCGGCGTTCCCGCCTTCATGCTGCTGCCCCTCGTCCAGGGCGCCGACCTCGACCCGTGGACGCTCGTCACCAGCGGCTGGCTCCCGCGCGCCTTCGGCCTCATGGTGGCGTGCCAGGTCCCGGGCGTCCTGCAGCGTGTCCGCGCCGCCGAAGCGTCGGGCGTGCGCCCCGAGAAGATCGGCATGGACGCCGAGACCGGATTTCTCCTCCACCGCACCGTCATGCTGGCCATGATCGGCTCGATGCTGGCCGTCTTCGGTGCCTATGCGCTGCGTCTCCTCGTCGTGGTCGGACAGATCTTCGGCGCCTGCGCGGAGATCATGCGCGATCACTACGTCGGCTACCTGATGGCGGCGCGCACGGAAGGATCGTCGACGCCGCCGACGACGCCCCCACGAACGCCCGTGCTGCGCCGGCTCCGCAAGCGCCGCCGCCGCTGAGCGGCGCACGAAGCTTGTAGAGTGCACCAGCCGGGGGCGGAGTCTTCCGGCGACTGGCAACGTCTTCACGAGCCCCCGCCTTCCACAGCGCTCGCCATGCGGTCGCACCAACGGTGATCCGCGGTGACACATATGTCTTCTCTATCTACTCTCCTCCGAACGCTTTTCGTTGACATTCGCCCGACAACGCATGGAAAATCCGCACGCTCGAAGCCCCGTTTCCCAGGCGCCTGCGGCCTAGATTAGGAGCCTGCATGTTGCTGCGTTATGCGATTCTGGGCCTGCTGGATGGGCAGGAGCTTCACGGCTACCGCATCAAGAGCGTCTTCGAGGATCGGATCGGTCCGGCCTGGTCACTGAACTTCGGGCAGATCTACCAGACCCTCAAGGATCTTCGCCGACGCGGGCTCGTCGAGGGACGTTTCGACCAGGGGGATGGTCACATTGGACGCTGGGTGTACACCGTGACGCCCAAAGGCCGCCGGTCGCTCGACACCTGGCTCAAACGCTACCCGAAGCAACCGCAACCGATCCGGGACGAGATCTTCATTCGCCTGTTGGTGCTCGACCGCAAGGATCGCGGTGCCTCCTTGAACCAGGTCGCCCGCCAAGAGCACGTCTATCGCGAGCACCTCACACACCTCACGGTGTATCGCCGCAGTCTCGAGCCGGTCGTGACCGAAGAGCGGTTGCTGAACTCCCTGGCGGCCGACGCGGCGCTGTTTCACGCCGAGGCGCACCTGAGGTGGCTCGAGCATTGTCGTGCCACGCTCCAGAGCTTCGAGCCATCCCCCGACAGCGTCGTACCGAAGCATCCGTCGCCCGGCGGACGCACGCTCCGCGCTCCGAGACCACCACGATGATCGACATCGAAGAGTTCGTACGGATGGTCGAATCCCGCATGCGCACCGTGATCGCACGGACGCCAGCCGCCGCGCCCGCCCATAGGTTGCTCGACGCGGGCGGCAAACGACTCCGTGCGCGATTGCTCTGGTGGGCGGCACACGCGTCCGCCACGACGTCCAGCGGCGCGCCGGCCGAGCTCCTGGTGTGCGCCGCGGCGGCAATCGAGCTCGCCCACCTTGGCTCGCTCGTTCACGACGACATTGTCGACGAAAGCGAAACGCGCCGTGGGGTCGCCGCCGTCCATCGGGAACACGGCGTCGCGATCGCAGCCGAGGCCGGTGCTGCATTGGCACATCTCGCAAGCGAGCTGGTCGCAACACTCGGCAGCCGTGCGCGCGGCGCGATGCGCCGCGCCCTGCTCGCAACCTGTCGCGGCCAGATCCGCGAGCTCGCCCTTCCCTTCGTCGTCGTCACCCCGCAGGAGCGACTCACCGTCATGCAGGAGAAGACCGGCGCGTTCTTCGAGTTGGCCGCCGCTCTCGGTGCGATCGTCGCCGGCTCCGACGTGCGAGCCGCCGCTGCCGTGCGACGCTTCGCCCGCCGCTTCGGCGTCGCGTTCCAGATCGCCGATGACGTGCTCGATCTCGTCGGCGATCCGAAAGAGCTCGGTCGCGCCAACGGCGCCGACCTTCGCGACGGCGTGCTCACGCTTCCGTACCTTCTCACCGAAGATCCGCAGGGCACGATGCCTCCGTTGCTGAAGCGCATCCGCGCGGCCCGCGATGCGAGGGCCATTGCCGAATGTGCGTCCGTCATTCTGCGGCGCGGAGGCGTCGCGGCGGCGGCGGCCGTCGCCGCGTCGTGGCTCGCGCGCGCCATCGCCGCACTCGAGGTCTTGCCGGCCCGAGACGCCCGCGGGCAGCTCCGCGAGCTGGCGCGCGCCAGCGTCGCACGCGGGCTCCGGATCGGGCGGCCTAAGTTCGTGGCCGATACGACCGAGGAGCGTTGTTCCGCGTCCCTATTCGCAGCCCCATTCCTCGAATCGCCGGACGCGCACGAGCCGGCGAATGCGGCTCGCGTTCCGGCCCGGATCGAACGTGTCCTCGAGTGGTTCCACCCCGGCTTGTCCGCGATGGCCGCCGCCCGCGCCAACGAGCACCGCATTGCGGTCCGAAGGAATTTCGGTCGCGAGACGCTGTCGGCGGCTCACGGCTGGTCGGCGGACGCCGGCGCAGCGGCGGAGGCCGTCGCGCTCGCCCACGCGCTGGCGGACGAAGCCGCGTTGTGCGCCGATCCCGTCCGTACCATGGCGACCGTAGACGCCTTGCACTGTGCAGCGATCGGGGTGCTCGCCACCCTGCCGAGTGCGCACGAGCACGAGCGTTTGGCCATACGCGCCCAAGCGCTGTTCCTGCGCACCGCGCCAACAGCCCCGACCTCTCCCTTCGTCCCCATGCATACACGGCGCGAGACGGTCGCGACGCTCTCGGCGTGACCACCCTCCTCTTGACCGTCAGCATCCCGTATCTTCGCGCCCACGCCGGCCGGATCCTCCTGACGCTGCTCGGTGTCATCATCGGCGTCCAAGGCATGGTCGCCATGGGCGCGCTCAATCACTCGATCATCAAGAGCTTCGAAGCCGGCCTCGAAGCGATCGCCGGCAGCGCACGCCTGCAGATCGCGGGTCCCGAGACCGGAATTCCCGACTCCCTGGCCGAAGAGGCCCTGCACGTGCCGGGCGTACAGAGCGCGGTCGCCGTCGTCGATGGATCGTTGACGTCGGCCGAGGACACGTCGCTTCGTATCCGCACCTTCGGCATCGACCTGCTCAGCATGGTCGGCACGCGGAGTCCGCAGTTCCCACGCGAGCACGTCCACATCGCCGACGAGCTCCGCTTCGTGAACGCGCTCGATTCGATTGCGCTCGGTCAGCCGCTCCTCGCGCGCCTCCACGCGAAAGTCGGCGACACCGTTCGGCTCGCAACACCGAGCGGCGTCCGCCCCTACGTGATTCGCGGCAGCCTGGACAACGTGGGTCCCACCAAGCTCTTCGGCGGCATGGTCGCGCTGCTCGACCTGCCCGTGGCGGAAGACGTCTTCTTGAGCCCCGGCCTCACTCAGACGATCTACATCGAGGCGAAGCCGGACGTCGAAGTGGACACGCTCGCCGCCCAGTTGCGCGCCGCCATCGGCGACCGTGCCCGCGTCGAGCGCACCGAGGCGCGTGGGCAGCAGATGGACGCACTCCTCGGCTCCGTCCGCGTCGCGCTCTCCCTCGCGAGCCTCGTCACGATGATCGCGGCCTTCTTCATCATCTACGAAACGATCGCGATCTCCGTCGAACAGCGCCGCCGCGAGATCGCCATCGCCCGCTCACTCGGTTTCACGCGTCGCTCCGTCGCGGGCGTCTTCATGCTCGAGTCGCTGATCCTGGGGGTACTCGGTGCCGCCGGAGGCGTCGTGGGTGGCTATGTCCTGGCCTATCTATCCTTCGCCACCGCTTCGGCAGGCGTGTCCGGGATGTATTTCGTAGTCGGAACCGGTGAAGTGACGCTACCCTTCGGACCCACCGCAACCGCGGCTGCGATCGGCATGTCCGTTTGCGTCCTTGCCGCCTTAGTACCCGCAACCACCGCAGCTCGCGAGCCCACAGCGCAAGTTCTGCGGGGAACCCTGGGTGCGGCAAGCAGCATTTCATACTGGAAGCTCTTGACAGCGGGCGCTGGGGTTACGGTCCTCGCCCTATCGATATTGGCCACCAATTTACGGCTAGATAGCGCCGGAGCAAAAATTTCGTGGATTATGTTCGGCCACGCCATGCTTATCCTCGGAACCGCACTGCTAGCATCACCATACATCCTAGGGTGGTCGCGTGCGCTTGCGCCGCTGGGCCACCAGTCGCCATTGCCCTTGGGGCTTGCTTGCGAGTTCTTTGCTCGTCGACCAAAACGAATCGCTGCCGCAGCTTCGGCAATTATGGTTGGATATGCACTAGTGATAGTCCTTGGTTCAGTCGTCTTGAGCATAACAGACACCCTGGGCCATTGGATCGAGAAGACCTTTGGCGCCGCACTATCGATTGGCATGCCGCCTGGTCTTACGAGTGGATTCTTCGAATCCGAGATTGCGGACCGCGCCGCCCAATTGGAGGGAGTGGCAACGGTGGAACGTTACCGGAAGGGTCTGCATATTTTCAACGGCCACCCGGTAATCCTTGCAGCCGTAGACAGCAAGAATCGCCCAGACGGCCAGCCGTTGATTCTCATACGCAGCATCCAGAAGCCATACATTCGACTTTCCGAGGGTACCGGTGCGATCATAAGTGACAGTCTGGCATTTCGTTACGATCTCGACATCGGAGACGCGATCTCAATCGAGACGCCCGAGGGTCATCGATCATTTGAGCTCGTCGGTATCGCCCGGGATTACACAATGGACCTTGGCACCATCGTTATCGATATCGATACGTATCAGCGCCTATGGCAGGACAAGCGCCTGACGTATGCCCACATTTGGCCGTCAAGAGGCGCTAACTTGGATAATATCAGGGCAGCGGCCAATAGGCTAGTTTCCGACTCACCAAACGTCACGATCGCTAACAACGTAGAATTTCGCGCAGAGATTGATGGTCGTATTCGAGATCTCCTGAAGCTGCTCGGGTCGCTGCAACTATTTGCCTGCGGCATCGCAGTGCTAGGAGTTGTGACGTTCCTGCTTTCGGCCGTCGTTGATCGACGTCGAGAGATAGCAGCACTGAGGAGCATCGGCGTGAGCGTTGCACAAATTCGCAGTGCGATCATGCTGGAAGGCTGCTTGATAGGCGTAGCGGGCAGCACACTAGGCCTGCTCGCCGGAATTCCAGCTGCCTACTTCATGGTAACGCACTCTCTCACAGTGGCGATGGGATGGTCTCTAGGTTTCCGTTTCCCGTCTTACCTGGCCGCTACCACCCTAATCGCGGTCTCGGTCGCTGCGACGGCGGCATCATACTTTCCGGCTAGGCGAATCACGGCGGAGGCGATTCTAGCCGGGCTCCAGATGGAGTGAGCATGCGGGACATTCTCATTCGGCTGCAGGGGGTGGAGAAGGTTTTCGAGGCGGGTGCTGGGACCGTGCGGGCGGTCGACCATCTGGACCTCGGGATCTTGCGGGGAGAGTTCGTGACGCTCACGGGACCGAGCGGGTCGGGGAAGAGCACGGTGTTGAACCTCCTCGCCGGGCTCGACACACCGACCAAGGGTGAGATCTCGATCGACGGCCAGCAGCTCTCCTCGATGACGGACGAAGATCTCACGATCTTCCGTCGGCGCAAGCTCGGGATCATCTTCCAGTTCTTCAACCTCCTTCCGACGCTGACGGCAGCCGAAAACGTCGCGCTGCCGCTGCGCGCCGATCGCCGGCCGCGGGCCGAGATCGCGGAGCGGGTGGCCGGCGCGCTCGACCTCGTCGGCATGGGCCACCGGGCGCGGCATCGGCCCGGGGAGATGTCGGGCGGAGAGATGCAACGGGTCGCGATCGCGCGCGCGCTGGTGATCGAGCCGGTAGTGCTCCTCGCCGACGAGCCGACCGGCAACCTCGACTCGAAGATGGGCCAGGACATTCTCGAGCTGGTCAAGGGAATGAGCGAGAGTACGGGCGTGACGGTGGTGCTCGTGACCCACGACCTTCGTGCGGCCGCGTACGGCGACCGAATGATCACGCTCCGCGACGGCCGGATCATCGACGAGGTGACGGGCCCGCACCACCAGGTCGCGCATCACGCCTGAGCGCCGCACGGACCCGCTTGTAGTTTGCTCCGTCGATGGCCGCGCCCGCTTGTAAGGATCGGCGCGCCCCCCGAGGCTCGTCTTGCGAAATCGCGGACGTCCGCTCGGCGCGCTCCTTGCTCGCACCCTCCCCTCATTCTCCCGGCGAGACCGGGACACGATCGAGATGGAGGTCGTCATGCCCCCTGTTCGCGAGCTCTGGAATCCTTGGACGACGGCATTCCTGTCGTCCGACGTCTCGACGCGGGAGGTGATGCCCGCGCTTCGTCCCCCGATCGCCGGGGCGACGCCGCTCCTGTTCGCGTCGGTGTGGGAACGGAGAGCCGACGGCGGCGTCCGCCGGCTGACGTTGGATCAAGCGCAGCGCACCATCGCGACGCGCTGAACGGCTCCGCGCGGCGAAAACCGGCAGGCAAGTAGAGGGGCGTTTCAACTTCCTCAACTTCCGGTCGACGCCGACGCGCCCGGCTGGCCGGCGCCGGCCGTTCGCGGCATAGTGCGGCCCCGATGTCCCTCGCCGCGCTGCAAGCGCTCCTCGACCGCAGTACGCGCTCGGCAACTCCGGCCGTCGCCGACTCGGTCGCGTATCCGGAGCGCCAGATGCGCGCGGCGGAGCTCGTCGCGTTCTGGAAGAACGCCCGCATCATGGCGATGACGACGGTCGGCCCGAACGGTCAGCCGCACTCGGCGCCCGTGCACTCGACGCTCGACGGCACGACCCTCTCGCTCGTCGTCTACGCCAACACCGTCCGGCGCGCGGATCTGAAGACGAACCCGCGCGTGTCCTTCACGACGTGGAAGGACGGCGCGGTCGCGATTCTGTACGGACGCGCCCGCGAGGTGCCGGGGAGCCTGCGGGAGACGCGCCCCGGCCGGAGCGGCACGCCACGCCACGTCGTGACGATCGAGGTGCGGCTGACGCGCGCCTACGCCATGCGCGCCCCCGAGCCGCCGGCCGGCGCTGCCGACGCGGTCCGGAGCTCGAGTCCATGACGACGCCGAGCGACGACACCGACCGCCGCTGGGCCTGGACGCCCTTTCTCGTGCGCCTGATCGTCGCCCTCATCATCGCGACGCCCTTCATCGCGATCATCCTGCAGGCGCTCGGCAAGCGCTGAGCCGCTGCGGTGCGCCGCGGCGTCCGCGCGGCTTCCGCTCGCTGCGCTCGTAGTCTAAAGTCGCCGCCGCATGATCAGCCGCACGGCAGAGCCGCTCGTCCCGACGCGCGACTCGGTGCTCGACCCCGAGCGGTCGATGGCACCGACCGCCCCCGCGCCGCTCCGGCTCGCGCCCGACGCGCTGCGACCGCTGCAGAAGCTTTCGCCGGCCCGCTCGCTGCAGGCGCTGCTCGGCACGTGGGGGCTGATCGCGGCGAGCATCGCGGCCGCGCTCTGGTCGGGGCACTGGGCGGTCTGGATCGTCGCGGCGCTCGTGGTCGGACGCTGCCAGCACGCGCTCGCGGTGCTGATGCACGAGGCGGCGCACTATCGCCTCTTCGATCAGCGGGGGCTCAACGACTTCGTCGGCCAATGGCTTTGCGCGAAGCCGATCGCGAGCCACCTCTACATCTATCGAATGATCCACCTCCGGCATCACCGCTGCCTGCACAGCGAGAACGATCCCGATCTGGCGCTCTCGGCGCCCTTCCCGTGCGGGCGGAGGAGCTTTCTCCGAAAGCTCCTCCGCGACGCGAGCGGCCTCTCGGCGCTCGTGATGCGGGGCTACGTGACAGTCGACAAGGCGTCGGGTCGGATGCGCTTCACGCCCCGGCAGGGGAATCTCCTGCGCTACTGGAGCGCCCAGACGATCGCGACGCGCGCGCTCGCGGCGCTGCTGATCGGAGGGCTCGTGGGGGCGGGGTACGGCCTCGCATTCGCGGCCCTCTGGGTGTTGCCGCTCCTGATCGTCTACCAAGTGATCCTGCGCGTCCGCGGCCTCCTCGAGCATGCCGCCGTGCCCGACAAGACCGACCCGCTTCGCAACGCGCGCACCGTCGTCTCGCGCAATCCCGTGGCGCAGTTCTTCTTGAACCCGCACCACGTCGGCTACCACCTCGAGCACCACCTCTATCCCGGCGTCCCCCACTACCATTTGCCGGAGCTGCACGCGGCGCTTGCGGCGACGGGCCGCTTCGACGACGCGCTCGTCGAGCGCCGCTACGTGGACTCGTTCGCCACCATCGCCGGGCCGGCGTGAGCCGACGCGCTCGGCGAACACGGCGCCGATCACTCGAATGAAGGAGCTGCGATGAATCCTCGCGTCACGACCAGCGTCATCGGTGTGCTCACGATCGTCATGGGCATGCTCGCCCTCATCTATCCGGACATGGTCATGCACCAGATCACCGGCTTCGCGGTCGATCCGCGCTTCCCGGTGAACTTCGTGCGCGGGGAAGTACGTGCGGCCTACGGCGGCATCTTCACCGTCCTCGGCATTTACACCGTGCTCGCGGCCATGGACCCCGCGACCAATCGCGGCCGCATCTTGATGATCGGGCTCCTCTGGATCGGCGCCTGCCTGGGGCGACTCTACGGCGTGGTGATCGACGGCAACCCCGGCTGGTGGGGATGGGCCTCGGCGGCGTTCGAGGCGGTCGTCGGCGGCATGCTGGTGGCGGTATCGCAGATGACGCCCGAGACGCCGGCCGCCGGGACGCGGACGACCTACACCCCGCCCCCTCCGCCACCGACGATCCCGACCGCGACCGCCCCCGTCGTCTGAGCGGATCCCATCGCCATGCCCGTCGAGGTGCTCGGTATCGACCACGTGTACGTGACGGCGCGGGATCTCGCGGCGTCCGAGGCGTTTTACGACCGCGTGCTCGTCGGCGTGCTCGGCTATCGCAAGGGAGCCTCGACGATCGGCGGCGATCCCCATCGGCACTACTTCAATCGTCACTTCGGCTTCTCGATCCGCCCGGCGCGCCCCGGCACGATCGCACACGATCCGTACGCGCCCGGTCTCCATCACTTCTGCTTTCGCGTCGCCAACGAGGCCGCCGTCGACGAGGCGGCGCGCGGGCTCGCCGCGGCGGGTGTCGGCGCGAGCCCGCCGCGCTACTACCCGGAGTACGATCGCGACTACTACGCGATGTTCTTCGCCGACCCCGACGGGGTCCGGCTCGAGATCACGAACTTTCGTGCCAGCCGGCAGCGTCGCCTGACGGCGTGGGACGATCTCGGCTGAGCGCAGCGCGGGCGCAGACGCGCGCGGGCGTCGAGTTGAACCGGCGCGACGCCGGCGCGCTGCTCTCGCGGGCGCCGGCCGGAGCCTACGCCTTCGCGTCGACGAGCGCGCCGCGGCTCGGCTCCTGGCTCGCGCCACCACCGAGTCCCGGCAGCACGAGTGGGATCGAGCGCACCACCGTGCCGCTCTCCTGATCCACGACCTCGACGATGAGGAGTCCCGCCTCGCGATCGACGTGAAACGCGAGCTCGGTCGTGGGCGGCGCGGGCGCGGCGAGCGGCGCGGCGCGTGCCGCGGCCGGTGCCGACTCCGCGGCCCCACGCGCCGTCGCGCGCGACGGCTCCGGCGGCCGGTGCGAGTGTGACGGCGGCGTCCCGGGCGGCGACACCGCGCCGCCCACCGCGCGCCCTGCGATCGTGCCGACGAGATGATCGTTCATCGATGCTTCCCCCACACCGATCATCGTCGCCCGCATCCACCCACTTGAGCGAATCGTGCGTGCATACGCGCTCGTTGTACCCACGCATCGAGAGGAGCTACAGTTTCGTCTCCCCTCTTCGGGGGAGCGCATTTCGTGCCGGTTGCCGGCGCTTGACGATCCGCCCCGCATCGAAATAAGCCGCGCTCAAAGGAGATCACGCGTGAGACCTACTCGAAGACGACTGGCATGGGTCGCGGCGTGCGTCGCGCTCGGCAGCAGCGCCGGCCCCGCGGCCGCAGCATTCATCACCTACGACCTCAGCGGCAATTGGACGGGCACCATCACCTGCAGCGAGCTCGTCGGCGGGGTGAAGCAAAAGACCGTCACCACATCGACGATGAAGATCACGCAAGCGGGCGTCAATTTCGGCGTCCAGATCGGGACCGGTCTCGACACCCGCCTCTACGCGGGCCTTGCCAATGCCGATGCGAAGAAACCGGAGAAAAAGGGCGAAGCGACGCTCGCGCTCTGCGGCACCGACAACGTGCTCGGCGTCTCCACGGACGAGCTCGTGCACGTCACGGTCTCGAACGCCGACAAGATCAAAGCCAGCCTCAAAGGCCTGTCGTACTTCTCGGCGCCGACCGCTCCGGGCCCGCATCTCGGCACGTGCAAGTGGAAGTGGAAGCGCATCGATCGCGACCCGGGCACCCTCGCGACCGACTGCGCCGGATTCACGTCGGTCGTGGCAAGCAGCCAACGCACGGGAGGTGCGCAATGAAGGCTCGACGCTACGTCATCGCCGCGCTGGCAGCGGCGCTCGTGCTGCCGGGCATCGCGCACGCGGGCGGGCTCGCCGTCGATTTGAACGGCGAGTGGACCGGCACCATCAAGTGCAAGAACAACTTCAACGGCGCCAAGGAAAAGCTCTTTCTCGACCCGACGATCCGCATCACGCAATTGGGGGACGGCCTGGGCATCAAGCTCGACTACGGCGACAACAACCCCGAGGTCTACACCGCGCTCGTGAGCCCCGACCTGAAGAAGCCCGACAAGAAGGGCGACTTCGTGCTGGTTTACTGCGGCACGAACGACGTGCTCGGAGACAATCTCGACTTCGACGAGCTCGGCCGCATGTCGTTCTCGGCGAAGCCGGGCCAGGTGAAAGCGACGTTCAAGGGTGCCACCGTCTTCGCCTTCGACAACTTCGCGCCCGCCGGCGGCGGCATCTGCAAATGGAAGTACAAGCGGACGAGCGTCGACCCGCAGGGGCTTCCGATCGCCTGTCCGGCCCCGGTCCTGACCACCCCACCGAACCCCAAGTAATGCGACGGCGGCGGCGGTCTCCGGCCGCCGCCGCGCCATGACATCTCGCGTGGCGCGTGGGCGGCGCGATCGCGTCGCCCACGTCCGTCGCGACGGCGCACGAGCCCGCCGTCGCTGCAATCACGTCCTTTCCCGCCCGCGACCGACTGGCACCTGCGTTGCTCCCTGCCGCGTCGGATGGTGCGCTCGGCCTTCACGTTCGCACGGTCCCTGCTCGTCGTCGCGCTCCTGCTCGGGCTCGCGGGCGCGGTCGCGGCCGACGATGGCACGGGCCCGGATCACGTCGTCGACGCGTGGGCACCGGGCGGGGATCTCGACCCCGACATCCGCGCGCTGAGCGGCAGCTATACCGGCTTCGGGAACGAGGCGACCGGCGGCGAAGGCCGTCCGCGCTTCACCGTCACCGCGCTCGCCGACAACGGCATCGGCAGCCTGCGGAGCGTCCTCGACGCCGCCGGTCGCCTCGGCGGCGGCCGCATCGACTTCGCGGTCGCGGGCGACGTCGTGCTGCTCGCCGAGCTCGTGGTGCCCGGCAACACCACGATCGACGGGCTCACGGCGCCCGCTCCCGGCATCACGCTCTGGGGCGATCGGCTGTCGCCCGGCGGCGGCGTGCTCGAGATCAACCGCGGCAACGTCGTGGTGCGCGGCCTCCGGATCCGCAACGCCGTGAACGACGGAATCCAGATTGCGGCAAAACACGGCGTCGCGGTCGCCCGTGTCGTCGTCGACCACTGCTCGGTCACCAACAGCGGCGACGGCGGCATCGACGTGACGGGATCGGACGGCGCGCTCGTCAGCGACGTCACTCTCTCGTGGAACTATCTCGCGGCGAACGGCGGCCCGTGCGCGAAGATCTGGTGCGGCGGCGGGTCGCTCGTGAAGTACGGCGTCACCCGCTTCTCCGCGCATGCCAACGTCTGGGACAAGAACCTCCGGCGGAATCCCTCGATCGACGGCGGGGCGGTCGACGGCGGCACGCTCGCCGACGTCCGCGCCAACGTCGTCCGCGGCTACGTGGAGAGCGGCGCGCAGCTCCGCGACGGCGCCCGCGGCAACGTGGTCGGAAACTTCTTCGCGGGCGACCGCCCGTTGCTGACGGCCGGCGCGGAGGTGTTCACGGCGGCCAACGAAGGCGCGACGACCCCCGGCATCGCGGCGCCGTTCGACGTCGTCGATCCGATCGGCCCGGTCGCGCGCGACGCGGTCCTCGCCGGCGCCGGCGCACCGCCCTTCGACGCGATCGACACCGCCTATCGCGAGGCCGTGCTCACGTACGAGGCCGCGAAGAGCCTCGCCGTCGATCCCGCGAGCGGCACCGCGACGCTCGGCACCGACCCCTCGGCCTCGCCACCCGGCACCGCGCCGCTCGATCCCGCGACGCTCGCCGCCGCCCGGAAGCGGCTCCGCACGGCGCGGACGGCCCGCGCCCACGGCGACGCGTCGCGCGCGCGGGACGACTACCGCACGATCCTGGAGCGACTCGCTGCACCGCGCGGACTGTACGCGCGGCCCGGCCACGGGGTCGCGGCGGAGGCCGCGCTCGGCCTGTCGTCGCTCCGGCCGATCGCGATCGACGCGGCCCGCGCGCTCGCCCGCGTCGCCGTCGAGCACGCGCGCCGGGCGGACGAGGCCCGTCTCGAGCGCCGCGCCCGGCGACGTCTCGACGCGCTGACGCGCTGACCCTCGACGCGAAATCGGCTGCGCGCGCGATGGCGAGCGTCACGCGCGGCCGTCGCTTGCACGGGTGGATGCGCCGGGCCAGAATCCCGCCCCGCGGAGGATTCCCATGGCCAAATCCGAGACGCGCACCCCTTGGATCATCCGAACCTATGCCGGGTTCGGCGACGCCGAGCAGTCCAATCGGCGGTACCGCGAGAACCTGGCCCAAGGGCAGCGCGGCCTCTCGGTCGCCTTCGACCTCCCGACGCAGAATGGGTACGACGCCGATCATTCGATGTCGCAGGGCGAGATCGGCGGCACCGGCGTGTCGATCTCTCACCTCGGCGACATGGAGACGCTGTTCAAGGACATCGACCTCGGCACCATCAACACCTCGATGACCATCAACGCGACGGCCGTCTGGTTGTACGCGCTCTACGTCGCCGTCGCCGATCGTCGTCGCGTCGCCCGCGCGCAGCTCCGCGGCACCACCCAAAACGACCTGCTGAAAGAGTTCGTGGCGCGCGGCACGTCGGTGTTCGACCCGACGGTGTCGTTGCGGCTCTCGACCGATCTCATCAAGTTCGCCGCCGCCGAGACGCCGCTGTGGAACCCGATGAACAGCTGCGGCTACCACTACATGGAGTCGGGCGCGTCGCCCGCCGAAGAGGTCGGCTACGCGATCGGCAACGCCATGTTGATCCTCGAGGCCATCCGCCCCGCGCTCCCCGCCGACGCGTTCGCCGGGGTCGTCGACCGCATCAGCTTCTTCATCAACTCCGGCATCGAGCTCGTGCCCGAGATCGCCAAGGTACGGGCCTACAGCCAGCTCTGGACCGAGATCTGCCGAGAGCGCTACGGCGTCGCGACCAAGTGGCGCGCCGGATGCCAGGTACGCTCGCTGACCCTCACCGAGCAGCAACCCGAGGTCAACATCATCCGCATCGCGTACCAATCGTTGCCGGTCGTGCTGTCGGCGTCGGCGCGCGTCGGCGCGCTCCAGCTCCCGGGCTTCCGCGAAGCCCTCGGGCTTCCCGACCCGAGCGAGCAGATCTTGGCGCTCCGCACCCAGCAGGTGCTGATGTACGAGACCGGCATCGCCGATTACCCGGACATCTTCGAGGGATCGAAAGTGGTCGAGCAGGCCACGCGAGAGATCAAGGACGAGGCGCGGGCGCTCATCGCCGAGATGGAGAAGATCGGCTACGCCGGCGCGATTCCCTGGATCGCGCTCCGCCTCACCTCCTCGTTGGTGCGCTGGCGGCAACAGATCGAGAGCAAGGCGAAGCTCGTGGTCGGCGTGAACGCGTTCCTGGGCGAGGTCGGGGCCTTCACCGGGACCGCGAGCGTGCGCGCCGAGGACGCCGTCACTCCGGAGACGATCGCGCAGCGGATCGCCGACGTGAAGACGTGGAAGGAGACGCGCGACGGCGGCGCGGTCGCGTGCGCGCTCGCCGGGCTCAAGAACGCGGCCGTCGCCGGCGAGAACCTGGTGCCCCCGTCGATCCAGCTCGCGCAGGCCGGCGGCACGACCGGCGAGTGGACGGCCGCCCTCGAAGAGGCCCTCGGCGCCCGCTATCAGGCGCCGCTCGGCTCGGAGATCAAGGACGCCCCGCCGCTGCGCATTCCGCGCGCGCCGAAGCGAATGCGCGTGCTCCTCGCCAAGTCCGGGCTCGACGGCCACGTGAACGCCGTCAAGCTCCTCGCATTCGCCTGCCGCGAGGCCGGGATGGAGGTCGTGTACACCGGCTTGAAGCAGACGCCCGCAATGATCGTCGCGACCGCGATCCAAGAGGACGTCGACCTCATCGGGATCTCGAGCCTTTCGGGCTCGCACCTCTGGATCGCGCGCGAGGTGCAGCGCGGGCTCCGCGAATCGGGCGGCAGCGACATCCCGATCGTCATGGGCGGCATCATCCCGGAGGCCGATCAGCCGCTGCTTCGCGAGCTCGGCTGCCGGCACGTCTTCACGCCGAAGGACGGCGACGTCGGGGCGATCGTGCAGGCGATGATCGACACCGTGCTCGAGCGCGCCGCCTGACCCGCGTTCGGCGCCGCGCGCCGCGCCGGCGTCGCTAAGCGGTCGGCAACGTCACCGGTCCGTCCGGCGCCGGGAAGGCGCGCGCGAGCTGATCACGCTCGACCGCGGTGAGCGCGATCGCGAGCGCGGCGTGATTCTCCCGCACGTGCGCGACCCGCGAGGACTTCGGAATCGTGACGACCCCGCGTTGATCGAGCACCCATGCGAGCGCGATCGTCGCCGGCGAAACGCCCCGTGCCTCCGCGACCGCGCGCAGCGCCCGCTGCTTCAGCAGCCCACTGCCGAGGGGCGTGTACGCCATCACCGGGATGCGGTGGCGACGGCACCAAGGCAGGAGCGCCCAATCGGCCTCCCGACGCGTGAGATTGTAGAGGACCTGATTCGCGCCCGCGCGCGTCCCGCCCGCGGCCCAGAGCTCGTCCATGTCGTCGACGTCGAAGTTGCTGACGCCCCACCGCACGATCTTTCCCGCCTGCACGAGCGCCTCGAATTGCTCGACCACCTCCGCGAGCGGTGTGCTTCCCCGCCAGTGGAGGAGATAGAGATCGAGCCGATCGGTGCGCAGGCGACGGAGGCTGCGCTCGCAGGCCGACGCCGTGCCGCGACGCGTGGCATTCTGCGGATAGACCTTACTCACCAGGTAGACGTCGCCACGCCGTCCCGCGATCGCCTCGCCGACCACCTCCTCCGCCCCACCCTCGCCGTACATCTCGGCGGTGTCGATGAGCGAGAGTCCGAGGTCGAGGCCGAGACGGAGCGCCGCGATTTCCGCCGCCCGCGTCTCCGCACGCTCGCCCATGCGCCAGGTCCCGAGCCCCAGTCGCGGCATCGCGGTCTGCATCGCCCGATTCTGCTGCTCCGCGCGGCGCTGCGCCAGCGGTGACGATCCGCGATGGCACCCCGATCCGGAAGACTGCTAAGCGGGCCCCATGGCCGGGGAACGCGGGTCCCTCGATGACGATGCCTCCGAGCTCGACCACCTGCGCCGCACCGAGCTCGTCGTCGCGCGGCTGCGCTGGCTCGGCATCGTCTCCTGGTGCTTCATCATCCCGCGGGCGGAGCTCACCGTGGCGCCCGCCGTCGCCTACGGCGTCTACGCCGCCTGCGTGCTCTACACGATCGCGGCGCACTGGCGGGCGCGGCGCGCGGTCGCCATTCGCCGGACGGCGGTCGTCAGCACGGCGGGCGACGCCCTCATCGTCGCCGCGATCTGCGTGGTCAGCGGTGGCTTGCGGAGCGACTTCTACCCCTACTTCTACTTGACGTTGCCGGCGACCGCGATGCGTTTCGGCGCCGCCGAGACGGCCGTGGCGTTCGCATGGCACGCCGCGCTCTCGGTGGTCGTCGCCCGGCTGGCTCCCGGGCCGGCGGCAACGCCGAGCGACCTCGGGCTGCGGATCTTCTATCTCTTCTTCTCCGCGCTGATCGGTAGCCTCCTGAGCCGTGAGGCGCGGACGAGCTGGCAGCACGCGCGGACCGAGCGCGACAAGGCGCGGCTGCTGCTGCGTCGGCTCATTCACGCCGAAGAAGAAGAGCGCAGACGCATCGCCGGCGAGATCCACGACCGCATGGGTCGTCAACTCTTCGAGCTCACCTATGGCATCGACCGCTGCCGCGATACGGTCGGCGACGATGCCACCGCGATCGCGCTCACCCGTCTCGGCGACGCCGCGCGCGCGTGCAGCACGGAGATACGCGCGCTCATGAACGAGGTCCGCCCACCCGTGCTCGACGACTTCGGCTTCACCGAAGCGCTTCGCGAGTACGTGACGAGCCTCGCCGACCACGGTGACCTCGCGGTAGCACTCGACGTCGACGATACCGTCCGCAGCGCGCGCCCGGATGTCAACGTGACGCTCTTCCGTATCCTGCAAGAGGCCGTCGTGAACGTGCGCAAGCACGCCTCCGCGGCTCGGCTTTCGATCGAGTTCCGACGTGCCGACCCCGAGCGGTTGCGACTCGTGGTGCGCGACGACGGGCGCGGATTCGATCCGGCGAGCCCGCCGCGCCGGCATTTCGGCCTCCTCTACATGCGCGAGCGCGCCGAGGCGTGCGGCGGCGCGCTCGCGATCCGCAGCGCTCCCGGCGCGGGCACCGAGATCGCCGTGACGGTGCCCGCGGCATGAGCGCGACGCCGCCGATCGGCGTGTATCTCGTCGACGACCACACCGTCGTCCGGCAAGCGGTACGCGTCATGCTCGAAGCCGAGGGCATCGTCGTGCTCGGCGAGGCCGGCGAAGGCCGCGCCGGCGTCCGCGGCATCGCGGCGACGACGCCGGCGGTCGCGATCGTGGATCTCAAGATGCCGGGCCTCCCCGGCTTGGCAGCGATCCCCGAAATCCTGGCCGCCTCGCCGCGGACGGGCATCATCGTCTTCACGATGTACGACAACGCGAGCTACGTGCACGAAGCGATGCACGCAGGCGCGTCGGGCTACGTCCTCAAGAGCGCCACCAAGGAAGATCTCGTGCGAGCCGTACGCGCGGTCCATGCTGGCGCCGGCTTCCTGCAGGCCGAGGTCACCAAGCCCCTCCTCCGCCGCCTCGCGGCCGACGCGCGCGCGGCCGGGAACGCGACGACGCTCAGCCTCCGCGAGATCGAGGTCGTCGAGCTGCTCGCCGAGGGCAAGAGCAACAAGACGATCGGTCAGCTGCTCGGCATCGCCGAAGAGACGGTGAAGACCCACCTGAAGCGCCTCTACGAGAAGCTCGGCGCGGCCGACCGCGCCCAGGCCGTCGCGATCGCGCTCCGCCAACAGCTGATTCGCTAGGCTAGGGAACCCCTGCACAGGTAGGTTCCGAGCGAGAAGTGATGCAAGCCTGGGCGCGCGCGCAGGCGTAGGACGGTTCCCTCGATCGGGGGACGTCGATTCCCTCGATCCCTCGATTGTCGCCGCGGCGCACAGGATGCGACATCGGCCGCGTGTCGAGGGCCACGTTTTCGGACGCGCATGCGGTGGTGGTGGGCGGCAGCCTCACGGGGCTGATGGCGGCCGCGGCGCTCGCGCGGCACTTCGGCCGAGTCACGCTCGTCGAGCGTGACGTGCTCCCCGCCTCCCCCGAGACGCGCAAAGGCGTCCCGCAAGCACGCCACGTGCACGTGTTGTTGAAGGAAGGCGAGCACATCCTCGCCGACCTCTTCCCCGGGCTCGTGCAGGAGCTCCAGGCCGCCGGCGCGACGACGATCGACATGGCGCGCGACACGCGCTGGTTCTATTTCGGCGACTGGAAGGCGCGCTTCGCGAGCGGCGTCGAGTTCCTGTCGCAGAGCCGAAGCTTTCTCGAATGGCAGGTGCGACGCCGGTTGGCGTCGCAGCCGGGCGTCACGCTCCGGCCGTCGAGCGAGGCACGCGGGCTCGTCCTCGACGAGACGCATCGCGTCCGCGGCGTCCGGGTCGCCGATGCGAGCGGCGCATCACCGGCCACGACCGTCGCGCTCGACGCCGACCTCGTCGTCGACGCGACCGGCCGCGTCTCGCGCGCCGCCGCGTGGCTCGCGGACGCGGGATTGCCGACCCCGCGCGAAACCCAGGTGAAGGTCGCCGTCGGCTACGCGAGCCGCGTCTACCGGCGCCCGGCCGGTGCGCTCGCGGACTGGAAGGCGCTCTTCATCTACCCGCGGCCGCCGGGCACGCGCCTCGGCGTGATCGTGCCGATCGAGGACGACCGCTGGATGGTGACGCTCGTGGGTTGGTTCGGCGATCATCCTCCCGACGACGAGGCCGGGTTCCTCGCCTTCGCGCGCAGCCTGCCCGTCCCGGACTTCCACGCCGCGATCCACGAGGCCACGCCGCTCTCGCCGATCGTGCTGCACAAGTTTCCGGCCAACCTGCGCCGGCACTACGAGGACCTCGCGACGATGCCGGACGGTCTCGCGGTGATCGGCGACGCGCTCTGCAGCTTCAATCCGATCTACGGCCAAGGGATGACGACCGGCGCCATCGGCGCGCGCACGCTCGACATCGCCCTGACCGCTCATGCGCGGCGGCGTGACGCGGCCGAGCTCCGCGGCTTTTCGCGCGCGTTCCAGCGCCGGCTCGCGGCGCGCATCGACTCGCCATGGCTTCTCACGACCTGCGAGGATCTCCGCAGCATCGCCGCCGAAGGCACGCGCCCCGCATGGATGCCGCTCCTCCACTGGTACACACGGCGCGTGCAGCAGCTCACCTGGCGCGACGAGTTCGTCGGCAAGCGTTTCCTCGAAGTCATGCATCTCACCAAGTCGCCGCGCACACTCTTCCACCCGTACATCGTGTGGCGTGCGCTCACCGCCGCCGGCGACCGGCCGGCGGCGCCCAAGGAGGCCGCCTGATGTCCACGTGGCTCACCCGTCGCGACCTCGCGAAGACGGCCGCCGCGGAACGCACCGCCGCCCTGCCCTCGCCCATCCCGACCCGCGTCGTCTCGAACGGCGAGTGGCTCCCGCCGCCGCAAACGCCCGCCCAGCGCGCGGTCGAGCGCGCCCTCGCCGATCTGGCGGACCGGCACGGCCGGGCCCTCGGCATGAGCCGCCGACGATTTCTCCGCACGAGCTGCGGCATGGCGGCCGCCTTTCTGGCGATGAACCGCGTCTACGGCGGACTCTTCACGGTCGACGCCGCGGAGGCGGCCGACCCCGGCGCGGCGGCGCGGCGCCGTGCCGCCTCTGCCGGCGACTTCGTCCTGGACGCGCAGCTCCACTTCGTCCGCGACGACTTCGCGTGGCCCGGCATCCTGGCCCTCGGCGAGTGGGCGAAACGCTGGAACCCGGTCCTCGCCGCCGAGGGCGTCACGATGCACCGCTACAAGTTCGAGAACTTCGTCAAGGAGGTCTTCCTCGACAGCGACACACGCATCGGCATCTTGAGCGCCGCCCCCGCCGACGACCCCGCGAACTCGATCCTCAGCAACGACCAAATGGCGCAGGCGCGCACGGTCGTGAACGGCCTCGCGGGGACGCGTCGGCTGTTGTGTCATTCCGTGATCCGCCCCGGACAGCCGGGCTGGCTCGACGAGCTCGACCGGTGTGCCGCCGAGCTCCGGCCCGAGAGCTGGAAGGGTTACACCGTCGGCGATCCACTCTCGCCCTCCAAGTGGCCATGGCGCCTCGACGACGAGAAGCTCGTCTACCCCGCCTACGAGCGCATGGTGCGCGCGGGCATCCGCACCGTCTGCATCCACAAGGGCCTCATCCCACCCGACTACGAGAAGACCTTCGAGCACTGGCGCCACGCGATGGTCGACGACGTCGGGCGGGCGGCGCGCGACTGGCCGCAGCTCACCTTCGTCATCTACCACTCGGCACTGAAGCCGCTCATGACGCCGCCCGACGAGTCGCTCGCGCAATTCGACGCGACCGGCCGCATCGACTGGGTGACCGACCTGGCGGAGATCCCGGCGCGGCATGGCGTCACGAACGTGTACGCGGAGCTCGGCACCACCTTCGCGACCTCGGCCGTGACGCACCCGCGGCATGCGGCCGCCCTCCTCGGCACGCTCGTCAAAGGGCTCGGCCACGAGCACGTCCTCTGGGGCACCGACTCGGTCTGGTACGGCTCGCCGCAATGGCAGATCGAAGCGTTCCGGCGCATCGAGATTCCCACCGACATGCAGGAGCGCCACGGCTTCGCGCCGCTCGGCCCCGCCGAGGGCGTCGTCAAGCGCGCGATCCTCGGCGGAAACACCGCACGGCTGTACCGGCTCGAGCCCGAGGCGCGCGCCGCGGCCGAGCTGTTCGACGGCGACGGGCTCGGCACGTTGAAGCGCGAGTACGTCGCGCACGGCGGCGTCCCGAGCAACGCCGCCTATGGCTACGTCCGGGTGCGTGTCTGATGCCGGGCGTGCTCGACGCCAAGTCGGCGATCGTCACCGGCGGCGCCTCCGGCATCGGCCGCGCCACGGCCCTCGCCTTCGCGCGCGCGGGCGCGCGGATCGTGGTGTCCGACCTCGACACCGCCGGCGGCGAGGCCACCGCCGCCGCGGCCCGTGCCGCCGGCGGCGAGGCGCATTTCCTCCCCTGCGACGTCCGCAGCCTCCGCGACGTCGACGCGCTGGTCGCGACGGCGATCGAGCGTTTCGGCCGCCTCGATTGCGCCTTCAACAACGCCGGAATCGAAGGCGCCCTCGCGTCGATCGGCGACGGGCTCGAGGACGTCGTCGCAGGCGTCCTCGACGTGAACCTGATGGGCGTCTGGCGCTGCCTCCACGCCGAGCTTCCGCGCATGGCGGCTCAGGGCGGCGGCGCCATCGTCAACACGGCGTCGGTCGCAGGGCTCGTCGGCGCGGGCGGCCTCGCCCCCTACGTCGCGAGCAAGCACGGCGTCATCGGACTCACCAAGGCGGCGGCCCTGGAGTACGCGGCGCACCGCATCCGGGTGAACGCCGTCTGTCCGGGAGTGATCCAAACCCCGATGGTCGACCGTCTCGCCGCCGCGAGCCCGGGCATGATCGACGCGCTACTGGCAGTGAAACCGATGGGCCGGCTCGGGACGCCGGACGAGGTCGCGGCGGCGGTCGTCTGGCTCTGCTCCGACGCGGCCTCGTTCACCACCGGCCATGCTCTCACCGTCGACGGCGGCTACGTCGTCCCCTGACCTCGGGAAATCGAAGGAGACCTCATGGCATCCACCCCCGAAACGGTCGTGCGCGAGTTCCTCGCCGCGTGGCCACGCCGCGATCTCGACGAGCTCATGCGCTTTTTCGCCCCCGACGCGGTCTACCACAACGTTCCGGTCGCTCCCTGCGTCGGTGCCGCCGCGATCCGTGAGACCTTCGCGGGCTTTCTCGCGACCATGCCGGGGATCGTGCTGGACGTCGTGCACCTGGTCGCGCACGATGCGCTCGTCATGGCCGAGCGCATCGACCGCTTCGTGATGCCGAACGGCCACCGCTTCGATCTGCCCGTGACCGGCGTCTTCGAGGTCCGTGAGGGAAAGATCGTGGCGTTCCGGGACTACTTCGACCTCGCGACGTTCGAGCAGGGAAGCGGGCTCACACTGTAGAAGCTCCGCGCGGGTAGGCTCCCAGCGCGGGGAGCACCCGCGCGGTCGGCGACGCGCGACCCGCGGGCGCAGCGGCGCGCCCCAAGCGCGCGTCGGACGGGTAGCGCGAGGCCGACACGGCGGCCTATGGTGTGCCCATGCGTGTCGGCTCGCTCCTTCCGCTCGTCGTTCTCGTCGCCCTGCCCCGCCTCGCACTCGCGACCGTCTACACCGTTGCCGCCTCGGGCGGCGACTTCACCGCGATTCACGACGCGCTCGACGCCGCACAGGCGGGCGACACCGTCCTCGTCAGCGCGAAACCGACCCCCTACTTCGAGCGGCTCGTCTTTCCGCGCAGCGGCAGCGCCGGGAGCGGCTTCATCACGCTCCAAGCGGCGCCCGGCGAGCACCCGATCCTCGACGGGACCGGCGTCCCGGGCGACCAGAGCATGATCCTCATCGACGGCAAGTCGTACCTGAAGGTCGTCGGCTTCGAGATCCGGAACGACCTCGGCGTCACCGACGGCTCCGGTGTGCGCATCGTCGGCGCCGGATCGCACCTCGAGATCCGCGACAACCGCATCCACGACATCCGCGGCCAGAACGCCATGGGGATCACGGTCTACGCAACGGAGCCGGCCGCCATCTCCGACCTCGTGATCGACGGCAACGAAATCTACGACTGCGAGCCCGCGACCAGCGAGGCGCTCACCCTCAACGGCAACGTCGACGGCTTCGTCGTCAGCAACAACTGGGTGCACGACGTCGACAACATCGCCATCGACTGCATCGGCGGTGAATCGGACATCCAGCCCAACGACGCCAAGGTCTGCCGGAACGGCACGATCCGCGGCAATCGCGTCGAGCGCGCCCGCTCGAGCTACGGCGGCGGCTTCGCGGCCGGCATCTACAGCGACGGCGGTCGCGACCTCGTGATCGAGAACAACGTCGTCACCGAATGCGACGTCGGCATGGAAATCGGCGCCGAGAACGGCGGGATCGTCTCGACCGGCATCGTCGTCCGGAACAATCTGATCTATGCTAACGACAAGGCCGGCCTCGCCTTCGGCGGCTACGCCTCGCACACGGGCCGTGTGAACGGCTGCACGTTCACGGGCAACACGCTCTATCGGAACGACACGCTCGGCGCGGGCTTCGGCGAGCTCTGGATCCAGTACGCCGAGGACAACGTCGTGCGGAGCAACCTCGTCTATGCGACCGCGCAGAACAAGCTCCTGGTGTCGGAGTACGGCAACGTGAACACCATGCTCGACTTCAATCTCTGGTACGTGGACGCCGGCGCCGCGGCCGCGCGCTTCTCGTGGAACGCGACCGAGTACCTCGGCTTCGGAGCGTATCGGGCCGGCACCGGACAGGACGCGAGCTCGGTGTTCGCAAACCCGCTGCTGGCGGCACCCGCGAGCGGCGACTTTCACCTGGGGAGCGGCTCGCCGGCGATCGACGCGGGCGACCCCACCTACGTCCCCGCGGTCGGTGAGATCGACCTCGACGGTGCGGCGCGCCGGAACGGCCCGCGGGTCGACTGCGGCGCCGACGAGGCCACGAGCTGCGGCAACGGCACGACGGAGCCGCCCGAGCTCTGTGACGACGGCAACCTCCTCGACGGCGACGGCTGCGACTCGAACTGTACGCCGACCGGCTGCGGCAACGGCATCACGACCGCCGGCGAGCAGTGCGACGACGGCAACACGGCCGGGGGCGACTGCTGCGACGCGAGCTGCCAGCTCGAAGCGGACGGCGCGCCGTGCGACGACACGAATCCGTGTACGACCAGCGACGCGTGCACGAGCGGCGCGTGCGCCGGCGCTCCCGAGCCGGCAATGACCTGCGTGAGCGCGCTCGGCGGCCAGCTCCAGATCAAAGACCACACACCGGACGCGTCCCCCGACGCCCGCAATCAACTCGCCTGGCAATGGAAGAAAGGCGACGCCACCACCGGCGCGGACCTCGGGAACGCGCTCGCGAGCGCGACGCGCTACGATCTCTGCGTGTACGACACGAGCGCCGGCACGTCCTCGCTCGCGGCGCGGCTCCGCATCCCCGGCGGCGGCGCCTGTCACGGCCGCGCGTGCTGGAAGACCAGCGGCAGCGGAACCCTCAAGTACACCGACAAGGACGCGACGCCCGACGGCGTGACCCAGGCGACCTTCCGCCCCGCCGTCGCCGGCAAGGCGCAGCTCCTGGTGAAGGCACGCGGCGTGCACCTCGCGGCGCCGGCGCTGCCCCTCGCGCAGAGTCCCACGGTCGTCGTCCAGCTCCACGCGTCGACGGGCGCGTGCTGGGGGCAGACCTACAGCGCGCCCGCGGCACGAAACGACGGCGTCCAATTCAAGGACAAATCCGACTGACGTCCATGCGTACCACCGTCATCGCGGCCGTCGTCGCGCTCGGACTGCTCGCGCCGAGCGTCGCCGTCCACGCAGCGAGCCCAGCGGCCCTGCTCCACGTGGGCGATGCGTTCCCCGCCTGGTCGCTCCGCGATCAGACCGGGGCCGTCGTCACCTCCGCGTCGCTCGCCGGCAAACCGTACCTCCTCTGGTTCTACCCGAAGGCACAGACACCGGGTTGCACCGCCGAGGGCCGCGGGCTCCGCGATCGTTTCGCGGAGTTCCAGCAGCGCGGCGTGGAGATCGTCGGCGTGTCGTTCGACGACCCGGCGGCGAACGCGGCGTTCGTCAAGGCCGAGCACTTCCCCTTCCGCCTCCTCTCCGACACCGACCACACGCTCGCGCGGAAGGTCGGCGCCGTCGCCTCCGATCAGCAGCCCGTCGCGAGTCGGATCTCGTACCTCGTCGGCGGCGACGGCAAGGTGCGCAAGGTCTACGACAGCGTCACACCCGCGACGCACGCCGGCGACGTCCTCTCCGATTTTCCGGGAGCCGCAGCGCCCGGAACACCCTCCGACGGTCCGAGGGCCGCGGACTGAATCCGCGGCCCTCGCACTCGACTCAGCCCTGTTTTGCGCCGATCGGAGTGGAGCAACCCGTGACGTCGGGGTTGTCCGAGCAGAATTGCTTTTGGAGCGACGCCGCATCGACCGCGTTGAACTCGCGGCGGTTGTTCGACAGGAACGTCGGGCTCGCGCCGATCTTGAGAGAATCCGCGAACTGGAAGGACTTCTTCAGGAGGTCCTTGCCCTCGGTCTCGACGCACTTCGCGATCACCTTTTCGTCCATTCCGGACGACTTGGCGCACGCTTGCCAGTCGTCGTTGCGAAGATCCTTGCTGCGACAGGCGAGGTACTTCGCGAACTGGTTGTTCTTCGAATACTTGTTGGCGGCGCAGATCTCGCGGAGGTCTTCGTCGATCTCGGTCGGGCCGTGCATCGAGGTCAGCGTGTCGCCCTGGATGCTGCCGATGAAGTGCACGTTCAGGGTGAGATCCTTCCCGAAGTGGTCGACGACGTCGTTGGCGGCGACCATCGCCTGCGCACCGTACGGGCAGTGCGACATCACGAACATGTCGAGCGTCTTGAGCTTGGCCTCCCGGCAGGCCTTGGCCTCTTTGCAGGCCGCGTCGGCGCAATCGGCCTGGCCGTTGCCATCGTCGTCGATGCCGCCGTTGTCGCAGATCTCCGCGGTCGGATCGAACTTGCCGTCGAGCCGGAGCGTTTTCCATTTGCCGAGAGGCTGCATGTACGACGCCAACGAAGCGGAACCCTCGGTGTCCTTGGCGACCTCGTCGCTGTCGACCAGGATCGCGGGCAGCATCTTGAAGTTGGGATCGACGCCGTGCAGCTCCTGGTAGAGCTTCTTGCCCTCGTCGGTCATGTAGTCGACGTATTGCACCTGGAGACCGCCGAGCTCGTTCTTGATGCGCGGCTCGAGCGGCGCGATGTTGCACTCGGCACAGCGCTTGTCCGAGAAGAAGATCGCGTGCACGACCGGCGGTACGGGGATGTTCTTGCAGGGCTCCGGCTGGTCACCGGTCGTCGCGTTGCACGCCGCCTTCAGGAAGTCGCGGGACTTGCGGCCGCCGTCGTACGGCTTGCCGTTGATCATCATGGTGGGCGAGCCCTTGACGCCCTTCTGCTGTGACTCGGCGAAGGCGGCGGCGAGCAATTGCTGCCCCTCGTCGCCGTTGGCGCAGGTCTCGAGCGGCCCGGTATCGATACCGGCCTGCGTCGCGCACTCCTTCCAATTGGTGTCGATCGCGCGCGGGTTCTTGTTCTGACAGACGATCATGTCGAGGTACTTGCTCGGCGCCTGCTTCGCGGCGCAGAGCTGCACGATGTCGCCTTTCACCTCGGCGGGGCCGTGCAACGACTGGAAGCTTCCCGGGCTGCCGTTCCCGATGTAGCCGATCTTCAGGTTCAAGCCGTCGCCGAGCTGTTGTTTGACCGGCGCGACGGCATTGACCACCTGCACCCCGTACGGACATTGCGACATCACGTACATCTCGAGGGTGGGCGCGCTGCCCGTGCCGCCGCCCTTGGCATCGGCTTTCGCCTCGGTCTTGGCCTTGGTCTCGCCGGTCGCCGCCTTCTCGCCGCCGCCTTGGTTCTGGCAGGCCGCGAGGGACAGGATCAGCACGGTGGGGAGGAGCGTCTTGACGAGTGTCTTCATAGGCCGCGGAAGTTAGCGCGGCTCGGCGTGGAAGGCTAGGGAACCTCTGCACAGGTGGCTCCCGGCTACGAAGGCTTTCTTGCCGGACTTCGCTTGCGGCGACCCGTGCCGTAAGGAACAGTGCGGCCCCATGACCACGAGCCGTCCCGCCGATCCCGGCGTGAATTTTCGCCTTTCCCGCGACGTTTGGCCCCGCCGCTACGATCTCCGCCTGGCGCTCGACCTCGAACGCTGGCGCCAGGAGGGGTCGGTCGCGATTGCGCTCGATCTCCACGCACCGATCTCCGTCCTCACGCTGCACGCGCTCGACCTCGAGATCACGCGGGCCCGCCTCGAGGGCCCGGCCCCCGGCCTTCCGACCGACGCCACGGCGATGGCCGTCCATCCCAAGGCCGAGGCGATAAGCCTGTGCTTTTCCGCACCGGTCGGCCCCGGCGCAGCGACCCTCACCCTCGAATTTCGCGGCGAGATCGTCGAGAAGCTCCGCGGCCTCTACCGGTCCGTCAAGGACGACCAGCGCTACGCCGCAACGCAATTCGAGGCCGCCGATGCCCGCCGCGCATTCCCGTGCTTCGACGAGCCCGAGTACAAGGCGCGCTTCGCGCTCGCGCTCGACGTCCCGGCCGACGCGACCGCGATCGCCAACGGCGCGGTCGTCGCGGAGGAGCCGAGCGCGAGCGGCCGGAAGCTCGTGCGCTTCGCCGAGACACCACCGATCTCGTCCTACCTCGTCGCCTTCTTGGTCGGTCCCTTCGACGCGACGCCTACCGTCGAGACGGCGACGGCAACCCCAGTGCGCGTCTGGTTGCCGCGCGGGCTCGCCGAGAAGGGGCTCTACGCGCGCGACGCCCACCGAGCGGCCGTCGAATGGCTCGCCGACTACACCGCGATCCCCTACCCCTACGGCAAGATCGACGCGATCGGCCTCGCCGACTTCGAAGCGGGCGCGATGGAGAACCCGGGCGCCATCACGTATCGCCTGACCGCCATCGCCGCCGATCCGGCCGACGCGTCGACCGAGACGCTGAAGGGCATCTTCTACACCGCCGCGCACGAGCTCACCCACATGTGGTGGGGCGACCTCGTCACGATGGCGTGGTGGAACGACCTCTGGCTGAATGAGTCGTTCGCGACCTTCGTCGGGTGGAAAGCGACGGCCGAGCTGAACCCCGAATGGGGCATGTGGCGCGACTTCGTCGCGACGCTGGCGCGCCCGTTCGCGCTGGACGCGCTCGTGTCGACGCATCCGATCTCGTTCCAGGTCGAGAACGCGCGCCAAGCGGCGGAGCGCTTCGACGTCATCACCTACTGGAAGGGTGCGGGCGTCGTGCGCATGATCGAACGCTTCCTCGGCTCGGACGCGTTCCAGGCGGGCGTCCGCAGCTACCTCACCCGCTACGCCGAGAAGAACGCCACCGCCGACGATTTTTGGCGCGAGCTCGATCAGGCGTCGGGACGAGACGTCACCGCGATCGCCAACGCCTGGATCCGCGAGCCGGGCCATCCGGTGGTCGAGATCGCGAGCCGCTTCGACACGACGGGCGCCACGCTCACGCTCCGCCAACGCCGGTTCTTCTCCGATCCGCAAATGAGCGGCGCCGCGCCCGCGCAGCGCTGGCCCGTGCCGCTCGTGCTCAAGATCGGGGGGGCCGCCGGCATCCGGGAAGAGCGCGTGATCCTCGCCGGCACCGAGGCCGAGGTGACGCTCGCCGGCGCCACCTGGGTGTTCCCGAACGGCGGCGGCGCGGGCTTCTACCGCTTCGCGCTCGACGACGGCGCGATCACACGCCTCGCCGCCGCGCTCGCGACCGGCCTCGCGCCCGAAGAGCGTCTGAATCTGATCGGCAATCAATGGGCGCTCCTGAAGGCGGGAATCGGCAACGCCGGCGCCTTCGTGACCCTGGTACGCGGCTTCGCGGGCGAGCAGGACCGGGCCGTCCTCGAGGCCATCTCGCAGCGGCTCTCCTGGCTCGAGGGACACGTGCTGACGGACGCCGACCGGCCGCCGTTCGCCGCACTCGTGCGGGCGCTCTTCGCTTCCGAGCTCGCCGCGCTCGGCTGGGATGCGCGGCCCGGCGAGCCGGTCGACCTCCGCGTGAAGCGCGCGGCAGTGATCGGCGCGCTCGGGCACTTGGCGCGCGACGGCGCGGTGCTCGCCGAGGCGCGGACGAGGCTCGAGCGCTACTTCACCGACCGCGCCGCGCTCGAGCCGAACCTCGTGCCGGTGGTTGCAAACCTCGTCGCTCGCGACGGCGACGCGGCGCTCTACGAGCGCTTCCTCGGACGCAAGCGCACGAGCGCGGCCGACGACCCCGAGGAGGAAGAGCGGTTCCTCTTCGCGCTCGCGAGCTTCGAGGATCCGACGCTCGTCGAACGGACGCTCGCCCTCACTTTCACCGACGACGTCCGCGCCCAGGATCGTGCGTTCGTGCTCTCGCGGCTCCTCGGCGGCCGCGCCTCGCGCCACGCGGCCTGGGAGTTCGTCCGCACCGGGTGGGACACGCGCATCCTCACCATGGACCCGATGCTGCGCCAGTACGTCATCCGGGGCATGGCAACCCTCACACCGCCGGCCCTCGCAGGCCCGGTGGGCGACTTTCTGGCCGCGCACGTCACCGACGACACCCGCGAGACGACCGCGCAGGCGCGCGAGCAGCTCCGCATCGACGCGGCCGCAGTCGCACGCCTCGGTCCGGAGCTCACCGCCGCGCTGCGCGGCGCCTGATCGATGGTGCGGGGCGCCTTCCTCGTCTTCGTCGTCGGAATGGCGCTCCGTGGAGCGCTCGTCGCCGCGGCACCGCGGTGGGGATACACCTGGGATCATTTCGAGGTGCTCGGCATGGGCCAAGTCGCGGCCGAGCGCGGCCTCGCGCACGCGTACTCGGCTCCGATGAACAGCCTGCCCGTGCTGCGCGGCTGGATTGTCCGGAGCGGCAGGCCGGTCGTCATCCAGCGACGCGGCGTCTATCCCCCGAACTATCCGCCGATCGCCACCACGGTCTTTTGGGCGCAGAGCCGTTTCCTCGACGTCGGCGCGCCGGACTTCGTCGCGAACACGCCGTACACGCGCTTGGTCACGTCGGTGGTCCCTTGGCTGTTCGAGCTCGCGACAGCCGTCGGCGTCGGCTTGCTGACGCACGCGCTCACCGGCCGGGCCGCGACCGCCGCGCGCGCCGCCGCCGTCACCTGGCTCGCGCCGCCGCTCATGATGAACACGGGCCTCTTCGGGCAATACGACGCGCTCGCCCTCGCCCCCGCGGTGCTCGCGGTGTGGGCAA
This sequence comes from uncultured delta proteobacterium, assembly GCA_963774015.1. Lineage (GTDB taxonomy): Bacteria > Desulfobacterota > Binatia > UTPRO1 > UTPRO1 > UTPRO1. The sequence continues at coordinate 19,553 of CAVZDH010000005.1, read as the reverse complement.
TGGTGCGCGGCCGGTGGCTCACCGCCGGCGTCGCCGTCGGCGTCACGTTGCTCGCGAAGCCGCAAGGCTTGCTGGTGCTGCCGATCGCGGCGTTCGCCGTGTCGGTCGCGGCCCCGATTGGGATCGCGGCGATTACGCGCCGTGCCGCGTTCCTCGGCGGCGCGGCCCTCGCCACCGTCGCCGTCGGCAGCGCGCCCTGGATGCTCGCCGACGGGCTCGCATGGGTGCAGCGCTGCTATCGCATGAACCTCTTCGAGGTCCTCTCGTACACGACGCTCCAGGCGTACAACGTCTGGTACCTGATCGCGCTCGTCGCGGAGCGGCATCCGGTCTACGACGTGCTCGCCTCCACGACGACCGTCGCCGGGCTCACGCGCGACGCATGGGGACGCATCCTGCTCGGGACGGCGCTCGTCGCCGTGGCCGCGCTCTGCTGGCGGCGGTTTCGCCGGTCGCCCGCGCTCGCGACCGTGCTGTTCGCGAGCCTTTGGCTGTGGAGCGTCTTCATGTGGCCGACGCGCGTGCACGAGCGCTACATCCTCTATTGCGTTCCGTTCGTGATCGTCGCCGCGACGATGCTCCCGCGCCTGCGGCCGGTCGTGGCCGTCCTGCTGCTGGTCGCGACGATGGAGCATTCCTGGATGATCTGGCGCCCCGGACCCCCGGTCGGGAGCTTCGATCGCCGCACCGTCGAGGAGCTGCACCAAGACCGCTTCGACGCCTATTGGCGCGGCCGGCCGACCACGGTGGAGAACGCCAAGGCCGGCCCGCGGCCCGAGGAGTCGTTGCAACTCGCGTTCGCGCGCCATCGCGCCGCGCGCGCGGGCTCGCTCTGGATCGAGTGGACGGTTACGCTCCTCTCCCTCGCGGCGTACATCGCGGCCGTCGCGATCGTCGCGACGGCCGGCGTGGATGCCCGGCCCGAGCACGATGTGCTAGCGTCCGCCTGACCGTCGCCCATGCCCCCCACGAATCGACGCGACCTCCTTCTCTGTCTCGCCGTTGCCACCTGTCTTCTGGCCCTCGTCTGGGCGGAGCCGCGCCCGCTCGACGACCTCTTCATCGGTCTCGCCGGCGGGCGCGACGTCGTCGCCGGTCGCCTCGGCGCGCCGGACGACTGGTCGTACACGACCGGGGGGCGCGTCTGGTTGAACCAGAACTGGGGCAGCGACGTTCTGCTCTATGCGACCCATGCCGCCGCCGGGCCGACCGGCCTCCTCGTGCTGAAAGCCGTGCTGCTGGTAGCGGCCGCCGCCCTGCTCGCCACCGCCGGACGCACGCGCGGCGCGGGGTGGGCGGAGGCGTGGCTCGTCGCCGGGGTCGTTCTCGCCGCCAGCCGAAGCTACGTCGATCTGCGTCCCGCGCTCGTCGGTCTCGTGCTCGCGTGCGCGCTCCTCGCCACGCTCGGGCGCGCCGCCGCGCGCCCGTCCTGGCTGCTGCTCGCGGTCGGCGTGCTCGCGATCTGGGCCAACGCCCACGGGAGCTTCATCTTCGGGCTCGCGCTGCTCGCCGCTTGGACCGCCACCGTCGGCGTGATGCGTCCGCGCATGCTGCCGGCCGGCCTCGCGGCCTGCGCCGCCGCGGTCGCGCTCGCGGCCTTCGCCACGCCCTTCGGCACGGCGAATCTCACGCACCCGTTCGTCGTCGCGATGAGCCCCGCCTGGCGAACCGTCGCCGAGTGGATCCCGCTCTACACCTCCGACGTCACGGCGTTCGGCAGCCGCTGGGAGATCTGCACGCTCGCCGCGGTCTTCGTCGTCCTGCTCCTCGCCCGTCTCGTCGCGGGGCGCGGACCCGGCACGGCCGCGACCGACGACGAGCGGCGTCGCGCCCGCGGGCTCGCGTACTTCGACGCGGTCGCGCTGCTCGCGGTGGCGACGATGGCCCTCGGCGCCCGCCGCTTCGTGCCGCTCGCGCTCGTCGTGCTCGCCGCGCCGCTCGCGGCCGCGATCACCTGGTGGCAGCGGCGGCTCCGAACGGCGTGGCCGACACGGGTCGCAGCCGTGGCGCTCGCCGCCGCGGTCGCGGTCGCGGCGCCGCCGGTCGTCCGTCGCTACGCAGCGGCCAATCCCATCTTCGCGGGCCTCACCACCTTCGAGCGCATGGTCGACGCACCGGCCTTTCCGCGCGACGCCGCGGCGTTCCTCCGGGCCAACGACATTCGCGGCCGCGCGTACGCGGCGTGGGAGGCGGAAGGCTACTTGCGTTGGACCGAGACGCCGGTAACGGTGTTGATCGGGGGCCGCGCCCAGCAGGTCTACGACGAGACCACGTTGCGGCTGCACGAGGACCTGCGGACGGGCGCCGTGGCGGCACGGGATGCGCTCGGGACGTACGACGTCGGGCTCGCCATCCTGCCCATGACCGCGACCTATTCGGTGCCGCTCGGCGGCCTCATCTATGCCGAAGGATCGACATGGGCCTACCTCTATTGCGACGGCCATCACGCAGTGCTCGCCGACACCAGCCGTCCCGAGCTCGCACCGACGATCGCGGCGCTCACGGCCGGGACGCTGCGCTACCCGACTCCCGCGATCGCCGCCACGAGCCGCATGATGTATCTCGCGTCGCCGCACACCGACGCCGAGCTCGAGGTGGTGCACGCCGCCGCCGAGGACGCCGCCAAGCTCGCGCCGAACGCCCTCGCCTACGCGGTGATCGGCGACGTCGCGCTCGCCAGTCGATCGTCGTCGAAAGACACGCGTGACTTCCTCGCCGCCGAGCGCCAGCGCCTCGCGGCGCTCGCCGCCGCCGAGGGCGAGTCGTTTCCGCTCGCGAAGGCGCGGCTCGCGGTCGCGCGCACGGAAGCGGTGCTCGTCGCACGCACGGTCGATCCGGAGGGCGTGCAACGCACGAAGAGCGAGCTCGCGCTGCGGCTCGAATCGATGCGCACCCTACTCACGACGTGGGCCTACGGCTGGGACCCGAACGTCTTCTAGTGCACTAGCCGCGGGCGCGCTCGTTGGCCGCGCGAAGATCACCGAGACCGTCCGCACCGGCCTTGCGGCCGAGCAAGACGTCGAGCGGATCGCGCAGGTCGTCGACGTAGCCGAGCGCGTAGGCGCCGCGCGCGTAGCCCATGAGGCGTAGCAACGGCTCGGGGAACGTGCGTGCGACCTCGTGCGGCACCGCGAGGTATTGGTTCTCCTCCTGACGGAGCCAGCTGCGCGCGTAGGTGATGTTGAGACCGTAGCGGACCTCGCTCGACCGGTTCGCGCCGCCGCCGTGATAGATCGAACCGTTGTAGAAGACGACCGAGCCGACCGGCATTTCGACCGCCTCGCACTCCTCGTGCGTGAACTGCCGGCGGTCCTCGCAATGATTGCTCCCGGGAATCACGCGGGTGCCGCCGTTCTCGGCGGTGAAATCGGTCAGTGCCCAGATGGTGTTGCATTGCACCTCGTAGCCTCGCGGGAACGGGAAGAAGTCGAACGCCCACTGATCGCGGTGGATCGTCTGCCCCGGCTCGCCGGGCCCGATCGCGATCACTTGCGTGAGATGCAGATGAAAGCTCGTGGCGTCGACGAGCGACGCACGCGTCGCGTCGAGCGCCAACGGGTGCATGACGAGCTCGCGACAGGTCGGCGACCGCAGCAGGAGGCCGCCCGTCCGCCGCGTGCGGCGGCCGGCGAACTCGTCCGTCCCGAACGGCGTCGCCTCGAGATGGGGCGCAAGCTCGGACCGCGCCCGATCCATCACCGCGCGCGGGACGAGTCGCTCGACGATCACGCAACCGTCGCGCGCGAGCACCTCGGCGACGCGGTCGCCGGTCGTGTCGGGGGAGAGGCGCTCGATCGGCATGCGCCGACGTAACGCCTTCTGCGAAACGGGGTCAAGATGCCCGATGGACAGAGCCGCGGGGCTCGGGCAGGAACAGGCCCATGCGACGCGCGCTCGCGGTCGGGTTGCTGGCGGCTCTCGCGTTCGGCGTCGTCACGGTGATCGCGCTCGAAGGACGCGAGGTCGTCGTGCTCCACACGCGCGCCGCCGACGGCAGCGAGCACGCCACCCGCACCTGGATCGCGGACGCCGAGGGGGCGGTCTGGATCGAGGCCGCCAATCCCGAGCGGACCTTCCTCCACGACCTCGCGCGCGAGCCGACGCTCGTGCTCGATCGCCGGGGCCGGGCGCGCCCGTGTCATGCGGCGGTCGTCCCGAACCCCGCCGGCCACCAGAAGATCCGGACGCTGCTGGCCGCCAAGTACGGCTGGGCGGACTGCTGGGTCGCCCTCGTCGCCGACACCCGACGCTCGCTCGCGGTCCGGCTCGACTGCGACGACGCGGCAGCGGGGCCCCGGGCCGGATGAGCGCGCGCGTGTGGTATTTCGCCTACGGCTCCAACATGCAGCCGGCGACGTTCGCGGAGCGACGCGGCATCGTGCCGGCGCAGGCCCTCCCCGCGCGTGCGCTGGGGTGGCGGCTCGTGCTCGACAAGCCGCCGCTCGTTCCGATCGGCGAGTCGTTCGCGAACCTCATCGCGACGGCCGGGGCGGAGACGTTCGGCGTCGTCTACGAGATCACCCCGGACGACCTCTCCCACGTCGACCTCACCGAAGGCGTCCTGATCGGCAACTACACGCGCGTCGAGATCGCCGTCGAGCCGCTCGCGAGCAGCGACGGCCCGGCGCGCGCCTTCACGCTGGTTTCGGACCAGCGCGCACCCGACCTACGACCGTCGGACCGGTACATGCAGCTCTTGATCGAAGGAGCGAAGCATCATGGGCTGCCCGACGCCTGGATCGCGATGTTGCGCGCCATTCCGACCTGCGCGCCGAGTCCGGGGGCGGTACTCGGCCGGCACGTCATCGACGGCGGGCTCGCGGTGATGCGCCGATTGAAGCTTTAGGGAAGATACGCGGTCACGGCTTCGCGCCTTGCGCTCGGGGCGGCTCGCACTTCTCGCTCACAAGCTACCTGTGCAGAGCTTCTAGCCTCGATGTGACAGAAATTTCACGGTGAAAACCGCTTTCGCTCGCACCAGAGCACGCCATCCGTGGCCGTGCTCGCGCACCGCAATGCTCACATACCATGACGGTATGCTCCGCTTGCGCCGCGCTGCGCTCGACCACGGCTGACGCACTCTGGCGCGTTTTCCCTCGCGAAACTTCTGTCACATCGAGGCTAGCTGCGGCGGTCGAGCGCGAGGAGCGCCGCGTCCTCCGCGTTGCCGTCGTCCGCCCCGAGGAGATCGACGCCGGCGCGCGCGAAGCGACGCGCCGCGGCCGCGGGCCGCGGGTCGCGCTCGTGGGTGAGCGCCCATGCCGCATGGTCGACCAGCAGCGACAGCGCGAGCGTGCGGCCGAGCGTCAGCGCGAAGCGCCGCGCCCCGGCCTCGACGTGCGCTCCGCCCCGCGAGCTCGTGTCGGCAATCCACCGCTCGGCGTGCTCGAGCGCGGCGACCGCAGCTTCCGCCGGTCCCCGGAGCGAGGCCTCCCCGGCCGCGGCTGCGGCGCGCCGGCGGACCTCGCGGCCGAAGACCGGCAACGCCTCGGCCCGTGCGATGGCACGCAGCGCGTCGAGCGCGAGCACGTTGGTGGTGCCTTCCCAAATCGACAGCACTTGCGCATCGCGCAAGAGCTCGGGGAGACCGGTGTCCTCCACGTAACCCGCGCCCCCGAACGACTCGAGCGTCTCGCTCGCGCCGGCGACGGCTTGGCGCGCGGTCGTGAGCTTCGCGAGCGGTTGGAGCAGCCGCAGGAGCGCCGACTCCTCCTCGGTGATCACGCCCGTCTCCTCCCGGCCGAGAAGCGCCACCGCATGAAACGCGAGGTGGAACGCCGCTTCGTACTCGGCCTGCATGCCGGCAAGCGTGTCGACGTGCAGCGGCTTCTCCGCCAGCACCGCACCGAAGGCGAATCGGCGCCCCGCGTAGTCGCGCGCGAGCGCGATGCCGCGCCGCAGGCTCGCCACCGAGCAGACGGCGTTCCACGTGCGGGTGATGTTGAGCATGGGGGTGATGTTGCGAACGCCGTCGCTGAGACCCGCGACCGGAATCGCGAGCGCCCCGTTCAGCGTCAGCTCGGCGGTCGGCACCATCTTGGTCCCGAGCTTGTCCTTGAGACGGTTGACCTCGATGTTGTTGAGACGCCCGTGCGCATCGTGCGTCTCGACGAGGAAGAGCGCGAGCCCGCGACCGCCCGGTCCCGCCCCTTCGGGACGCCCGAGCGTGAGCGCCACATCGGCCGTGATCGCGGACGTGAACCACTTCGTCCCGTAGAGCCGCCAGCCCTCCGACGTCTCACGCGCCACGGTCTCGGAGAGGCCGACGTCCGAGCCGCCGGTACGCTCCGTCATCCATTGCCCCGACGTCCACGCGTACGCCGGATCGCGCGACGCGAGGCGCGCCATCACGCGCTCGCGGAGCGCCGGCTCGGCGGTCACCTCGAGCGTCCGTGCGCAACCGTCCGTCATCGCGAGTGGGCAGGTGTAGACCTTCGCCGAGCGATCGAAGAGGTAGACGAGCGCGAACTGATGGAGGCGCGCGTACTCACCCGACGCGCGCTCGTACGCCGTCGCGATGAGTCCCTCCTCCACGGCCGTCCGTGCGAAGAGCTTCCACGCTTCGGGCACGACGACCTCGTCGATGCGATTCCCCCACGGGTCCCACTGCACGAGCTCGGGCTCCTCGCCGTAGGACGCCGCACATGCGGCCGCGAGATCCCCGACCGCGCGCCCGCCCATGCGCGACAGGGACGGCGTCATCGCCTCCAACACGTCCGCCGGCACGCGCCGCCGCAGGAAGCTCTGCAGGACTCGGTCTTCGTCGAACTGGTTCCCCAACACGGGCGGCGTCTGAAAAAACGACATGGGAGATCCTCCACCCCGCACCCTAAACCGCCCGTCGAGATTTTCCAATTTCGAAACAGCGGAGCTCGGAGCGCCGCGCGCGACGGCCCGAGGCGGGCGGCGAGCCGCGCAGCGGCCGGCGCACCCCCCGCACGATCACCGTCGCACCCGCCGCTCCAGCAGCTGGTCTTCGATCACCGGGATGAGATCGTCGATCGTCGAGTCCTCGTACCGCCCCGACGTCACCTGCGCGATGTCCGGCACCTGATTCTCCGGCACCACGTGGTTGACGTAGAAGGATCCCCGGCGTCCGCCTGCGCCCGGCAGCACGACGACGAACATGTTCTGCAGCTGCCCGGTCAGGATGAGCCCGTCGAGCAGCAGATTGATGCGGGCGAAGTCCTCGGGCTTCTGACCGTAGCCTCCGAGGAAGTACGCGACGGGAAACTGCCGGTCGGTGCGATGAAAGGCCGGCGGACGATACACCAACACGTCGCGCGTCGGCACCGGCGCCGCCGGCGGTCGCGAGCGACGGCGAGTCGATCGTCGCCGACAGGATCTCGCCCCGAAGATCGGGATCGGGCAGCTCGACGTCGAAATCGAAGTGCTTCGGATCCAGGTCGATGCCGATACCGCCCGCATCGCCGCCGGGGCCCTTGAACCCGTCCGGGAACGCCTGGTTCAAATAGCCGAGCAACGAGAGCAACCGCTGCCACACGGTGTCGTTGCCGCATACGTCGCCGGAGAGGAGATCGTCGGGATCGACCTTCGCGACCCCGACGTGGCCCGCGTCGTAGCGAACCAGACGGAACTGCGCGTCGTCGTCGGGAAGGTCGGCGCAATTGCCGCCGCCGAATCCCTCCTGCACTTCGACGGTGAGCCCCTTCGTCTCGAGCGTCTGCACCAGGTTGTCGTAGTGGCGGGCGAAGCCGAACTCGTCCTTGATGCCGACGTCCATGTAGATGCGCTGCGTGGCGACGTCCGTCGCCGACTCGGCGGCGATGCGCGACGCCGGGTCCTCCGCCAGCACGTGAGCGCGGTCGGGATCGTAGTCGAACTGCCCGTTGCCCTCGCCGAAGTCGCCGGTGCCCGCGACGCCGTCGAGCCCGACGTCCTCGAACGGCTCGCCGGCATCGCGCTCGAAGTTCCCGTTGGTGTCGGTGAACGGCTCCGAATAGTTAACGACGATCCCGTCCCCGACGTCGTAGACGCCGTCGCCGTCGAGATCCACGAGCTCCCGGTTGCCGACGAGCTGACCGGGGACGCCGCCCGAGAGGGCTGGCGCCGAGCCCCGCGCGAGCAACAGGACGTCGACGGGCTGGGTCGGCGCCTCGCTCGTCTCGCGCACCCCGTTGGCGTTCGCGTCGCCGCCGTCGAGAAAGCCGCGCGGGTCGCCCGTCAACGTGAACGAATCGAACCGGTCGTCCCGCAGGAGACGGGCCGGCTCGGAATCGGACGCGAGATAGAGGCGTGCCGGATCGGGATTGTGGAGAAACGGGTTGCCGAACGCGATCACGAGATCCTGGAACTGGCTGATGCGCGAGTCGCGGTCGGGATAGGGCGGCAGATGGTCGAACGTGAAGTCGTCGCCGACGTTCCGCGGGATCGCCGTCTGTGCCTTCACCTCGAGGTCGTCGGCGATGTTGTCGCGCAGCAGCTGCCGCAGGTCGACCGGACCGCCGAGCGAGCCGATCGTCGCGAAGAGATCGCGGTGCTTGGTGCCGAGGTTCAGCGCCCCGTATCCGCCCATCGAGACGCCCGCGATCGCACGATACGTTCGGCTCGCCGTGAGCGGCGGCGGCGGGCCGCCGCCGTTGCCGCCACCGCCCCCACCGCCGCCGCACGCGGCGAGTAACGACATCACCAACATCCACTCGGATCGGAGTCGTGCGAGGCGCATGCGGCGTCTCCGAGCACGAACCGCGCCAGCGCCGCGCGCGATTGCCGCCGCCGCGACCGCGAGCGATCGTGGGGTTGCGGGACCCGCACTGGCGCGCCCCGGCGGACGGTTGCAAATCCTACAGCCGGGTCGCCATCCTTCAGGCGACCGGGGCCGGGATGTTCTTGTAGCTGTTCAGCCGGTTGTAGAGCGTCTTCAGGCTGATGCCGAGGATCTTCGCGGCCTGGTCCTTGTTGCCCTCGCAGGCGTCGAGCGTCGCCAGGATCAAGCGACGCTCGGCGTCGGCGATCGAGCTGCCGACTTTCACCTGCAGGATGGCGTCGCCGCCCGCGGCGAGCTCCGCGGCGGCAGCGCCCGTCGGCGTCGAGTCGGGCAGCTGCTGCGGCCCGATCTCGTCGTCGGCGAGGATGAAGGCGCGGTGCATGACGTTCTTCAGCTCGCGGACGTTCCCCGGCCAGCGATGGCTCCGCAGACGCTCGAGCGCGGCGCGGCCGAGACGCTTCCGCGTTCCCTCGTCGCGGTTGAGCTCGGCCAGGCACGCCTCCGCGAGGAGATCGATGTCGCCCGTGCGCTCGCGCAGCGGCGGCAGCATGATCGGAAAAACGCGCAGCCGATAGAGGAGATCCTCGCGGAGCTTCTGATCGACCACGGCCTGATGCGGATCGCGATTGGTCGCCGCGATCACTCGCACGTCGACCGGCAGCTCCTGCTCGCCGCCGACGCGCGAAAGGTGGCTGGTCTCGAGCACGCGCAACAGCTTCACCTGGAGCTCGAGCGGCATCTCGGTGACCTCGTCGAGGAACAGGGTGCCGCCGTTCGCGCGCTCGATGTAGCCGCGGTGCAACCGATCGGCCCCGGTGAAGCTGCCGCGCTCGTGACCGAAGAGCTCGCTCTCGATCAGGTTCGGGGCGATCGCACCGCAGTTGATGACGATGAACGGGCGCTTCCGTCGTCGGCTCAATCTATGGACGCTCTCGGCGACCAGCTCCTTGCCGGTGCCGCTCTCGCCCTGGATGAAGACCGTCGCGTTGCTCGGCGCGACGCGCTGGATCTGCTCGTAGACGTGCTGCATGACCGGCGAGCCGCCGATGAGCGCGCCGAAGCGGCCGAGACCGCGGAGCTCCGCGCGCAACCCCTCGATCTCCTCCGTCATGTCGCGCCGGCGCGCGACGTTCACGAGGATCGCGCGCAAGCGCGGCAAGTCGACGGGCTTGGTGAGATAGTCCGAGGCCCCCTGCCGCAACGCCTCGATCGCATTGTCGACGGTCGCATGGCCGGAGATGACGATCATCTCGGGCGCCCCCGGGCCCTCGACCGCGCTCAGCAGCTCGAGACCGTTGCCGTCGGGCAACGTGAGATCGACCAGGACGACGTCGGGAATGCGAACCTTGAAGAGGGCGTGAGCTTCGGCGAGCGAGCCGGCGGTCTCCACCGCAAAGCCCTCGCCGCGCACGAGCTCCGCCATGGCAGCTTGGAAATCCGGATCGTCGTCGACGATGAGAACGGACGGCATCGGGGTCTCTTCCGGGTGACCTTGTAGCTCATCCTGCGACACAGGCGCGAGCCCACTCATAGGCACGACTCCTTGGTGGTGACACGCGGCGCGCCGTCACGCGTGACGGCAGGCACCGTCGAGCGTCTGTCTCAACACGCTCAGTTGGATGGGCTTGATCAAATACGCGTAGGCGCCCGCATCACGGGCGCGGCGGCCGAAATCGTCTTCCTCGATGCCCGTCATCAAGATGACCGGGGTTCCCGGGCGAAGCTCGCGCACCTTCGCGAGCAAGTTGTAGCCGTTCCCCGGCATGCCGACGTCGGAAAGCACCACGTCGACGTGATCGGCGGCGATCTCCTCGAGCGCCGCTCTCACGTCGGCCGCCTCTTTCGCGCAATACCCCTCCGCCGAGAGTGCGGCGATCAAAGCACGTCGGAGTGGGACATCATCTTCTACGACGAGGACGGTCGGCAACGTGGCATCGATCCTTCCGGCGGATGTGCAAAGGCTGCGCCAGCGTTTTCTCGAGAAAAACATCGGCGGCGGCGGCCCTCGCACGTGCAACTCTTGCACGCATTGTAAGTCCTACCTCGCTTGCCTAGGCCTGGACCTTCTGGTCTTACCGAGGCGTGCCGACGCGGATCGCGCGCTACATCCCCTTGGCGGCCGGCGCGACGTGCCTCCTCGCGACCGTTCTGTTTTGGCAATCGATCGTGGCGCATCAGCGCGCCGAGCTGCAGCGCGTGGTGGAGATGACCGCGGTCGGATCGCTCGCCGAGCTCGGAGCCTTCGTCCGGAGCGTGACGCGCGCGCTCAATCACATCGCGGAAGGATGGGATGCCGCGGGACGCCTCCCGGCGGCACAGTGGCGCTATCAATGCCGCCTCGTCCTCGAGCGGCTCGGCGGGCCGCGCGCCGTCGAATGGATCGACGACGATTTCGACGTGGTGTACGTCGTGGCGCCGTCGCGGACGCGCGTCGCGGCGGCGGGCAGACGCAATGAGCCCTCGCCACCCGTCGACGACGCGGCACGCCGCGCGCTGTCGACCGCGAGGACGGAGCACGGCCCGACGGCGACACCGGCGTTCGCGGCCGACGACCCGAACCAGTTCGGGTTCCGACTCGCGGTTCCGCTCTCGCGGCGCGGCATACCTGACGGCTTCGTGACGGCGCTTTTCGCCGTCGACGAGATGCTCGACGACCTGCTCGCGACGAGCATCCACGATTACATCATCACGGTGCACGACGGCGACCGCCAGATCTACGGCCCGCGCACCGCGCTCCCCCCGTGCCCGTCGTGTCGCGACTACACCCTCGATCTGCCGGGCGGACGGCGATGGGTGCTCTGGGTACGACCGTCGCCGGAGCTGCGCGCCACGATCGAGAGCTCCTTCCCGGAGATGATTCTCGCCGCCGGTATCCTGATCTCGATCCTGCTGACCGCCATGCTCGAGGTGCTCGCGCATCAACGGCGCGGCGCCCGGGACCTCGCGCGCGTGAATCGATCCCTGCACGACGAGGTCGCCTCGCGTCGCATCGCCGAGCAGGAGATCCGCACCCTCGCGACCGAGCTCGAGCAGCGCGTCCGCGATCGCACCGCCGAGCTCGCGAGCTCGAACACGGCGCTCCGGAACGAGAACGCGCTCCGCCAGCGCGCCCAAGCGACGCTCGAATCGGCGAACCGCAATCTCCGCCACTTCGCCTCGTTCGTCTCGCACGAGCTTCGCCAGCCACTCGCGACGATGGCGCTCTGGGCCGACCTCTTGGAGAGCAATCCCGACGTCGGCCTCAACGAGCGCGGCCGCGGCTATCTGAAGCAGCTGCACTCCTCGATCGACCGGATGACCGCGTTCCTGGAGGCGCAGCTCCGGCTCGCGCGCGTCACCTACACGCAGCCGACGATGGAGGAGGACGTCGACCTCGCCGCCCTCGTCCGCGAGGTGGTGGGCGACGGAACGCTCGGGCTCCATCGCGCCGGAGCGACCGTCGAGATCGGCGACGTCCCGACCGTCCACGCCGACAGCGGCCAGATGCGGCAGCTCTTTCGCAACCTACTCGAGAATGCGGTGAAGTACCGCCGGCCCGACGCGTCGCTGCTCGTGCGGGTGGCAGGACGCATCACGGAGCGCGAAGGCTCGCGGTACTGCGAGATCCGCGTGATCGACAACGGCCAGGGGTTCGCCGAGAGCGACGCCGAAAAGATCTTCGATCTCTTCGAGCAGCTCCCGGGACGCAAGGCCGCAGGGTCGGGCTCCGGCGTGGGGCTCGCGATCTGCCGCCGCATCGTCGAGCATCACGGCGGGGCCATCCGCGCCGAGGGACGCCCGGGCGAGGGGGCGACGTTCATCATCGATCTGCCGCTGCAACGCTGCGACCGCCGAGACGAAGACGCGCCGGGCGCGGTGATCCAGGCCTGAGCGACGCGGCCTCAGCGCTGCGATCGCTCGAGGTCGGCGAGTCGCGCCCGCGCTTTCTCGGCCTCCGGAGTCTCGGGGACGTCGGCGATCACCTTTTCGAACGCGCGGCGCGCCTCGGTCACGTTCCCGAGCTGCAGGAACGCGACACCGCTCGCGAGCCCGGCCGCCGGCGCGTACTCGCCGAGCGGCGCCCGCTGCTGCACGTCGGTGAACGCGAGAATCGCTTGATAGAACTGCCCGAGCTGCATGTGCGCCTGCCCGATCCAATAGTGCGCGCCGGCAACGAAGGCCGAGCCCTGCTTCGCGCGCGCGAAATCCCGAAGAGTGCGGATCGCCTGCTCGTAGGCGCCGTCGCGGAGCTGATCGATCCCGCGACGATAACCGCCCGGGAGCTGCCGCGCCGATTCGCGACGGAGACCATCGATGTCGAGCTCGGGGAGCGCCGTCGGTACCGGCGTCGGCACGACCCCGCCCGGGGTCGGTACCGGTCCGGACCCGCGCGCGTCGCCCTCGTCGCGATCCTGCTCCATCACGCCGAGACGTTGCTCGAGCGGCGCGAGGCGCTGCTCGAGCGTGCGCTTGGCGAGCTTCGAGCTTGGCACGGCGCCGATCCGCTTGGTGAGCGCCACGACCTTCTCGTCGAGCTGGTCGACCTTGGCCTGCAAGGTCAGGACCTGTTCCTGCAACCGGGCCTGCTCCTGCTCGAGGGTCGCGGTGCGTGCCGGCACGGTGCATCCGGTCGCCAGCGCCAGCCCGATGCATACGAAGATGTCCGTTCGCCGTCGCACTCGGCGCGCGGACATAGCGCGCGGGGGTCGAAACGACAACGGCACGCCGTCCTCGCGAGAACGGCGTGCCGTCATCACGGAAGTCGCCCCCCGACGACTCCCGAGCTGGTGCGAGCAGCCAGGATCACGAATCGTGCATCGCCGCCTTGGTCAGCTCGACGTGCAGATCCTCCCACAGGACGGCCTTCACGCCCCTGGTGGCGCGTGCGGTGGTGGCCGCGGTGACGCGCGCGGCCTCGTTCGGCACCGAGCCGGTCAGCCGTACGACGCCGGCCTTCACGTCGACGTCGATCTGATCGCCGGTCACCGCTTGGCGGCGCTCCAGCGCCCGCTCGACGGCGGACTGGATGTCCGCGTCCTTGGCGGTCGCGACGTCGCGCTTGCTCGACGGAACGATCTGTAAATCGTTGGCCACGTTTCGGACCCCGCTCACACGGCGCGCCTCGGCCTCCGCGGCCGCCTTGGCGGCGGCGGTCGGCACGATGCCGAAGAGCGTGACGTGACCGTTGGTCGTGTCGACGTTGATGTCGAGCGCGGGCGTTGCGCTGTCCGCGAGCAGCCGGAGCTTCGTCTGCGACGTGACCCAGGCGTCACTCACCGCGTCACCGACCTTTGCCGCTCCAGCCTCCATGCGGTCCCGGGCGACATCCATACCTCCATGACCTCCATCCGCCCGTTGCCCGGGCTCGGCGTCGGCCATTTGATCGGCACCCTTCACCTCGGTCGCGACCCGACGCACGCCCGCGACGCTCGCGGCCGTGGTGATGGCGCGCAGATGCGTCGTCATCGACGGCGTCTCGCCCGCGAGCAAGACCACGCCGTCGTTCACGGACTGCACGGTGATTCCGCTTGATGCGAGGGTACGATCCTTCTTGAAGGCATCACGCACCTGCGTGGCGATCTGGTCGTCGGACGCCGCGACCTTTTTCTCGTTCCGGGCCGCAACCACCTGCAGGAGGTTCCGCACGTCGGTGACACCGTCGATCTTCGCCACGAGGCCACCGGCCTGCTTCTTCTCGGCCTCGCTACGCACCTTGCCGTGGAGCGTGACGCGGCCGTCGACGGTGTCGACATTGACGCCCGTCGCGCTCAGGCCCTCGCTCGTGAGAAGGGTCATCTTTGCCTTCGTCGTGATCCAGGCATCGGGTTGCGCCGCGATTGCGACGGCGTCCAGCCAACAGAGAGCGGCCAACGCGCCGGCCGCTACGATGATGTTCCGCTTCGTCATGTCTCTCCCCTTTCGTCGCACTAGGGATCCTAGGTGGGGAGCATCGAGCGAGAAGCATGCCGGGCGGCGGAGCTGGTGTTTCGCGACCTTTTCATCACTTGGCCGTCTGTAAAACTCGAATGTGCCGTGCAATTGCTGCTGGACAGCTCGCACCGGCGCGGATGGTGGGAGCCGGCGATCGGAAATCCGACCGCCGGCTTGGGGTGAGTCGGGACGACGCTTCCACCGTTGACGAATCCACCTTGCTGCGTGGCAGGGCTTCCGCCGGTCCACTGCGGCGCCCGGCTTAGGCGTGCGTGTGGGGCCATGAGGGCGGATCGCTCGCGGGAAACGACTCGGCAGCGGACTCGTCGATCTCCGCATCCGACGAGCCTCGCTCGGGCGCCGCGTCCGGCACCGGCTGCTGGCTCTCGCGTTCCGTAGCGAGCGGCCATGGCCCCGCGATGTCGAGTCGCTCGAATGGCACCTCGCCCAGTCGCAGGTGGGCCAACGTGACCCGCCATGCCTCGGCCACGTACGATTGCGGAAAGGTAGTCGCCATTGCGGCCTCGTGGCCGACGACTAGCCGACGGCGGCGACTTGCCGCTGTCCACGACGTCGCGGGGTCACGCGCAGGCGCGACGTACGGGGATGTCGCAACGGGGCACGCTGCGAGACCGGCGAATTCGCCGCGAGCAGGCCCTTCGCGAGCGAGCACGGCTCGAATCCGAGCACGCAGCACACGTTCGCAAACGAGAAGACGCCATCGTCCCGCTCATCGCGGATCCAATGCTCGGCCTCGATGGCCCGCGTGCTCTGGCGCTGGCGCAGCTGGCTGATCGCATCGAGCAGGACGGCGAACATGAGCCGCTTCTCGGGACTGTCGGGCAGAGCGATCGCGTCGCCGGGAAAGAACTGATCCGGCAACACGATGTCGGGCACCGATACGTCGGCCGGTCCCCGACCCGTGCCCGAGTCGATGTCGTTGCGGGAGCGGCGCCGGGCGGTCTTATGGTTGCTGAGGTCGATCATGGGCTCCAGCCTCTGCGAATGCGATGCCAAGGCGGTCGCGCCGTTGCGCGATCGAAGATTCCGCTGCTTTCGACTCGACGCGTGAAAAAGCCGGCGCTCCTACTCTGTAAAAGCTACAGCCGAGAACGATCCCCATGTAGAAAACACAGCTGTGCGGGACAGAGGGCGTGGCGACGCGGCGAAACGCCACGCCCATGGTGGCTGGCGCAGAACGTGCTCGCTCCGACCCGCATGATGACCACGAAGACGATGACGGTCGTAGCTCTCTCCGCTCTCGCGTTGGTTCCGACGACGTCCCTGCTCCGACCCGTCGCCGCATCGGCGGCGACGGTCGAGATCACCGACGGCAATATCCACTCCGCCGTGGCGATCACGGACGTCACCCGCAGGGGTGACACGGTGGTCGGCACGATCGTCAATCGCGGCGACGACGAGATCCGTGACATCCGCGTCCTCATCGACATGCCCTTCCTCTGGGCGAACGAAACGAAGCCCGGCGAGGAGAGCCCCGGACGCTCGTCGGTGATGACGCTCGCGGGCCCGCTGGCGCCGGGCGGGCGGCTCGCGTTCCAGTTCACGCCGAATCCGCCGCTCCCCGAGCGCAGCGACGGCCACTTCGCCGATCCGCAAGCGACCGTGCTCGGGTATCAGTCGATCAGCCGTCGGTAACACGATCGGTAGGACGACGCTCGAGGCCCCAAGAAAAAGCCCCAAGAAAAAAGAGCGGCGGGCCGGTCGGCCCACCGCTCTCGGGAAACGGTCGAGTGCCGGGGGAGGGACTCAACCGACGGGGGTGATCGGACCTCGGCCGGTCAGGAACGCGACAATGAGGAAGATGACGGCGACGGCCACGAGGACATAGCCGATCTCGGCGGACAATCCCGCGATCCCCCGCAGACCGAGCAATGCAGCTACGAGCGCAACGATGAAGAACAGAATCGCGTAGTGCAGCATCTGAGCCTCCTTGGTGATGTGGTGAGATGAAGGGAGCGAGAAGCATGCCACCGATTCGACGAGCATCGGCGGTCCTCGCGACCCGCATCGGGTTGTAAGCCCTACGCGCCCCGCGCCTGGGGCGCGGGGAAATCGGCACGCGCCTCGTCCGCGACGGCGATGTCCTCGCCGCCGTCTTTCGCGAACACCTCGTAGGCCCGCCGCCGCTCCCGGCGGGTCGCGAGGTGCACCGAAACGAGGATCCCGCTGCCGACCATCTTGCCCTCGAAGCGCTTCGCCTCGAACTCCGGGATGCCGTAGCCGACCAGCGCGCCCGCCGTTCCGCCGACCGCCGCCCCGAGCCCCATGCCCCCGAGCCCCGCGAGGATCGGACCCGCCGCGACCAAGGGACCGGCACCTGGAATCGCGAGGCTGCCGATGCCCGCAAGCCAGCCGAGCGCGGCGCCAACGAGGCCTCCCGTGCCCGCACCGGCGACGGCGCCTTCGGGCGCCTTCGTCGCGCTCGTATGCGCGAAGTCCCGCGAGGTACCGAGGTCCGAATAGAGCACCGAGATCGCGTCGTCGTCGAAGCCGTGGCGTCGCAGATCGCCGACGATCTGCGACGCCTGCGTCACCGTGCTCGCAATGCAGAAGGCAGCCCGCGCCATCGTCGCACCTCCAGACGCTCCTCGACGTGCCGGACACCAGGCGCGCCCTCCGCAGGGCTCGCGAGCACCATGCGATCCCCGTCGCGCGCCGCACCGCCGAGCACGATGCCATCAGACGGCGCGACGGCGCGCATCGACTGGCCAGTCTGCGCTCGGCTCGTCGTGCAGGAGATCATGGAGCGGAACAGAGCAAGCCCCATGCCCGGCATGGCGATCGGTCGGGCCTGGCTACGCACAATTCCCGAGCGGCTGTTTTCTACAACTTACCCGGAATCGCGAGCTTCGGACCGGCGCGATCCTTCCGCACATGCGCCACGTTGGAACGGAATCGTACACGGCATGCCGCTTGCGACGTCGAAGAAAAGATCATGGGAGGTGACGTGTGACGTACGAAGCGCGGAAGTTCGCTCTCAAGGGCCTGCGGGGCATCTCGGACCAGACGCTGCAAATGCATTTCAAGCTGTACGAGGGATACGTCAAAGGGACCAACGCTCTCACGCAGCGGATCGACGCCATCCTCGCGGACGGCAAGGTCGACGCCGAGGAGATGCCGGCGTATTCGGAGCTGACGCGCCGGCTGGGCTTCGAGTACAACGGGATGGTGCTCCACGAGTACTACTTCGAGAACCTCACGAGCTCGCCGGAGCACCCGGACGTGGACTCGGATACTCGGCGTTAGACGCAGGACTCGCCATGCTCCCGCGCGGGTTGGGCTCCTTTCTTGCCATGCCGCTGATGAGTATTGTCAGTGTCGAAGATCGAGCCACAGAAATTCTCGGAGTCGGATTCACTGTGGCCGCAGGTTCCATGTGGTGGCTCTCGAAGATCAACCTGCAGGCAGGCTACTGGGACATCTTCTGGCCGCAGTTCATCCAGGGCGTGGGCACGTCGCTCGATCTCTTCGTCCCGCTCACGACGGTCACGCATGGACGCCTATTCCGCAAGCGAGCGGATGGGCAACGCCACCAGCATCTTCAACCTGATGCGCAACATCGGCGGCAGCATGGGCATTGCCCGCTCTCCACCACCATCGTGGCGCGCCAGACCCAAGCCAACATCAACGTGCTGAGCAAACACACCAATCAGTACGATCCAGCGGCGCGGATGATGTACCAGGGTGCCCGCAATATGTTCATGTCGAAAGGCGTGGACTTCGCGACGGCCAGCAAACAGGCGTACGGCGCCATGTTCGGAATGGTCCAGCAACAAGCGTCGGTATCGCGTTCCTGCACGCCTTTCGTCTTCTTGGGATGATGTTCCTTGCGGTGCTGCCTCTAATCTTCCTGATGAAGCCGCCACGCCACAAAGGCGGGCCCGGCGCAGGCATGCACTGATTCTCGTACGTGTGGGGCCCCTGTCCGCCTCGAGCCGCAAGCGACGTTCTGGTGACCATTCGGCTTGGGTGGGGCGGTTGCTTGTCATCACGAGCGCGTCTCGTGCGCGAGGGATCTGCAGTTTGCTTACCCGCCGTTTTGTCCGAGCCTGCATCCTTCTAGCCACGCCATCGCCTGCGGCGCTCCTCCGACCAATTTGTTTGTCATCACGAGCTTGCGCAGCGAGCGACCTGCAGTTACTTCCCGGAATGGCATTTTCTTGTCAAGTCCCCAATCGTCGCGAATTCCTCCCAAATACCTCATTCCACGATAGAAATAAATTCCGCGAAAGTGTCCAGTTGCTCCCCTCCAATCTGTCACAATAGAAGTAGGATTTAGATTTCAATTGAATGTTCGCTAACTCCTTATGGCTGCGATACGTAGCTTTAAGTAGCCTTAAGTCCTTTGTTTGCCGATTGAACGTAAAAAAAATAATTGCAGTCTAGGGCCCGGTCGAAATCGCCAAGTACCATTCGTCAGTGTGTATGACAGGACAATGAAGGATGGCTACGAAAAAAGCTCGCCCTGCAACCATCGACGAATACATCTCCAGCCGCCGCCCCCAAGGAAGCGCAGAAAAAACTGCGTGACATCCTTGCGTGCATTCGGGCTGCCGCACCAGATGCCACCGAGGGGCTGAAGTGGGGGATGCCTGCGTTCTCCTATCGCAGAATTCTGGTGACCTTCGCCGTGTACAAACATCACATTGGCTTCTATCCCACGCCCTCGGCAGTCAAAGCCTTCGCAAAGGATCTTGCTAAATTCAAGACGTCGGATGCAGCGATTCAGTTTCCACTCGAAGATCCACTGCCTCTGGATCTCGTTCGCAAAGTCACGGCGTTCCGCGTCCGCGAGAGTCTCAAAAGAAGATAAGAAGTGGAGAACCTGACAAGCTTCCATGTTTCCTTAGTAGCGGGCTCGCATTGATTCCGATAGCCGACGGCCGATAGCGCT
>CAVZDH010000004.1:0-27451 GCA_963774015.1 uncultured delta proteobacterium | reverse complement strand
TAGACGGTCGCATCGTCAGGATGCCGCCCTGGCGC
The DNA here is from genome assembly GCA_963774015.1 of uncultured delta proteobacterium. Taxonomy (GTDB): domain Bacteria; phylum Desulfobacterota; class Binatia; order UTPRO1; family UTPRO1; genus UTPRO1. The sequence goes on along the minus strand of CAVZDH010000004.1, from coordinate 27,416 downwards.
CACGCCGATGTCCGGGTAGTGAATGGTGTCGCGGAAATCCAAGAGAAAGACCCCAGGACACATCGAAGACGCGGAGCATCAGGGCCCCGACGACCACGACGAAGGCCACCGTCGCCATCACGATGAGCACGTCCACCCCCGAATGACCGTCCCGTTCCCATGGCCTCCTCCCGCCGCGTGGATGGCGGGACTACACGAGGGCCCGGTGCGGGAAAAGCGGAGCCCTAGGCGTGCGTCCGCGCAAACCTTGCAAACACGACCGACCAAAAACAACGCAGAATGCGAAAAAACGTGGCATGTGACTTGCTCCCCGGGGAAGACCTCGGGCCCCGCCGTACGCCTCGAAGAACATCGCCGATGTAGCCCCCAAGCTCTGGAAGGAGTCTCCCCCATGAGAATCCGTCGCATTGTCGTTCCCCTCTTGTCCGCCATTCTCGCGCTCGTCCTCTTCGCTCGACCGGCCGCGGCCTTGATCTGTGGAGACACGATCCTCGATCCTGGAGAGCAGTGCGACGACGGCAACCTCGTCGACGGCGACGGCTGCGACTCGAACTGCACCCTCACGGCCTGCGGCAACGGCGTCGTGACCGCCGGCGAGGTGTGCGACGACGGGAACGTCGTCGACGGCGACGGCTGCGACTCGAATTGCACCGCCACGGCCTGCGGCAACGGCGTCGTGACCGCGCGGCGAGGTGTGCGATGACGGGAACGTCGTCGACGGCGACGGCTGCGACTCGAATTGCACCGCCACGGCCTGCGGCAACGGCGTCGTGACCGCCGGCGAGGTGTGCGACGACGGGAACGTCGTCGACGGCGACGGCTGCGACTCGAATTGCACCGCCACGGCCTGCGGCAACGGCGTCGTGAGTGCGGGCGAGGTGTGCGACGACGGGAACCTCGTCGACGGCGACGGCTGCGACTCCAACTGCACCGTCACGGCCTGCGGCAACGGCGTCGTGACTGCCGGTGAGGCCTGCGACGCCGGCCCGCTCGGATCGGCGGCGTGCGACCCGGACTGTACGCTTCCCGTCTGCGGTGACGGCGTCACCAATACCTTGGCGGGCGAGGCGTGCGACGACGGGAACGTCACGAGCGGGGACGGTTGCGACGCGAACTGCACCGTCACGGCGTGCGGCAACGGCGTCGTGACCACGGGCGAGGCGTGCGACGACGGGAACGTCACGAGTGGGGACGGTTGCGACGCGAACTGCACCGTCACGGCGTGCGGCAACGGCGTCGTGACCGCGGGCGAGACCTGCGACGACGGCAACCTCGTGGACGGCGACGGCTGCGACTCCAATTGCACCGCCACCGCGTGCGGCAACGGCGTCGTGACCGCCGGCGAGGCGTGCGACGACGGCAATCTCGTGAGCGGCGACGGTTGCGACTCGAACTGCACCGTCACGGCGTGCGGCAACGGCATCGTGACGGCTCCCGAGCAATGCGACGACGGCAACCTCATCGACAACGACGGCTGCGACGCCAACTGTACGGCGCCCGCCTGCGGGAACGGCGTCATCAACCCGCCCGAGGTCTGCGACGACGGGAACGTCAACAGCGGCGACGGCTGCGACTCCAACTGCACCCCGACCGCGTGCGGCAACGGGATTACGACCGCGGGCGAGCAGTGCGACGACGGCAACCTCGTGAGCGGCGACGGCTGCGACGCCAACTGCACCACGACCGCGTGCGGCAACACGATCCTCACCGCGGGCGAGCAATGCGACGACGGTAACTTGATCGCGGGCGACGGGTGTCGCGGCGACTGCACGCTCGAGATCTGCGGTGACGGCATCCAAGATCCGCAAGAGGGCTGCGACGACGGCAATCTGGTGAACGGCGACGGCTGCGACAGCAACTGCAAGTCCACGGGCTGCGGCAACGGCATCGTGACGGCCGGCGAGCAATGCGACGACGGCAACCTCGTCGACGGCGACTCGTGCTCGTCGACCTGCCAACGCGAGCTCTTGAACCCGGTGCCGGCGGCGGGTGACCGCTTCGGCGCGGCGCTCGCGACCGCGGGAACGAACGTCGTCATCGGCGTCCCGCTCCACGACAAGACGGGCGCCATCAACACCGGTCTCGCGTATCTCTACAGCGGTACGACCTTCCAGCCCGTGCGGACGTTCGAGAACCCGACGGCGGACCCGGGCGACGAGTTCGGCTTCTCGGTGGCGGCGATCGGCCCGTACGTGCTCGTCGGCGCGCCGATGGATGCGACGGTCGGTACCCAAGCCGGTGCGGCCTACCTCTTCGACGCCGCCACCGGCGCGCTCGTCCGTACCTTCCTCAACCCCGATCCGAGCGGCAGCAAGAACTTCGGATGGTCGATGGCCGCGTGGGGCCAGAACCACGTGTTGATCGGCGCGCCGCTCGACACGACCGGCCTCTCCGGCGGCGGTGTCGCGTACCTCTTCAACATCAATACCGGCTCGCTCGTGCAGGTCTACTTGAACCCGACGCCGGCGGCGAACGACGGCTTCGGCACGTCGGTCCTGGCATTCGGCTCGGACGTCGTCATCGGTGCACCCGGACACGATCTCCCCGGCAGCGGGTTCGTGTTCCCGGCGCCCGACGCGGGTGCGGTCTATCGCTACGACGCGATGAGCGGCCTGCTCGAGGGCACCATCGAAGACCCGATCCGCTTCACCGGCGGTGCGTTCGGCACCACGATCGCCGCGTACGGCACCGATCTCTTGGTCGGTGCGCCGACCCAGAATTCCGGCATCGTCTATCGCGTGAACGAAACGACCGGGACGGTCGTCAACATGTACACGCCGGTGCTGGCGCTCGGTCACGATCAGTTCGGCAGCGCGATCGCGGTCACCGGCGGCAACAAGATCGCCATCGGCGCCTACCTGGCGAACGCCGACCCGGTCGGCAGTCCGGGCGTCGTGCAGGTGTTCGACGCCAACACCCAAACGCTCCTCCAAACCGTCACCAAGCCGGTGCCCGTCACGGGTGACGAATTCGGCTGGGCGATCGCGACGGCCGGCTCGTACATCGTCGTCGGGGCGCCACGCGACGACACCGTCGAGACGGATGCCGGCGCCGTCTACTTCTTCCCCAACAACTCGTGCGGCAACGGAACGCTCGAGCCGGGCGAGGCGTGCGACGACAGCAACCTCGTGAACGGCGACGGCTGCGATGCCAACTGCACGATCACCTCGTGTGGCAACGGGATCGTCACCGCGCCCGAACAGTGCGACGACGGCAACAACACGGCCGGCGACGGCTGTAGCGCGATCTGCGGGCTCGAAGGGGCCTGTGGCGACGGCGTCGTGTCCGCCTTCGAGCAGTGCGACGACGGCAACCTGATCGACGGCGACGGCTGCGACAGCAATTGCACGCCGACCGGTTGCGGCAACGGCGTCGTCTCCCCCGGCGAGACCTGCGACGACGGGGTGAACAACGGCACCGATCTCTGCTGTTCGGCGACCTGTCAAAGCATCGACGCCGACGGCGACGGGATCTGCGATCGCGACGACGTCTGTCCGAACAGCGCGGATCCGTCGCAGAGCAACCTCGACGGAGACATCTTCGGGGACGCCTGCGACATCTGCCCCGGCGACGTCAACAACGACAGTGACGGTGACCTCTATTGCATCGGGTCGCTGTTCAACCCGCCGGCGAAGGGTGGGAACGATCCGTGCTCGCGCACGGGCAACGCCGGCACGTGGACCAAGCCCAAAGTGTTGTTCGCCCGCGTCGGCTCGCCGGCCGGCGACGACACGATGCGCTTGAAGGGCATCTTCACGGTCGGATCGCTTCAGCCGACCATTCAGCCCGACATCTACGGCGTGCACGTCCGCGTCACGGACAAGAACGGCAAGCTCATCGTCGACGAGCACGTCCCTGGCGGCTCGCCCTCCCCGCTGCGCGGCTGGAAGACCGTCGGCACACCGGCGAATCAGTGGATCTACACGGATCGCACCAAGCCTCCGGTCCTGAACGGCATCTCGAAGGTCATCATCAGAAACCGCGCCTTCATCGATCCGTTGAGCTTCAGCGTCGCCGTGCAGGGCAACAAGGGCACGTACTCGATCGTCCCGGGCGACGAGCCGCTGCGCGTGACGGTCGAGCTCAATGACACCGCGTTGCCGCCCGGCGGCGCCCCCGGGCGCGATCAGTGCGGCGAGATCCAGTTCCTCGAGAACGCCAAACCGAGCTGCAAGTTCGTCAAGTTCAAAGTGTCGTGCCGGTGAGCTGACGAACCGACGGTCGCATCACGGACGCCTTCCCTCTCGGATGCTCGAGGGGGGAGGCGTTCTCAGGAACGATTCATCGGCACCGTTCCTTCCGATCAGCGGTTACCTGGAATCGCCGCGCGGCCGTGCTCGAACGCGAGTTCTGCGGCTTCGGGGGCGAGTGGTCGCAACGCGGGGCACCTGACCCCCACGGTCGGCAAGGATCTGCCGACGCTGCTCATGCTGTTCGGCCGGGAGCGCGCCACGGCGATCGTGCGGTTCGCGGAACATTGCGTGCATCGTGCCGAAACGCTCATCGCCGAGCAGGCCATCGACTGCGATTACGCGGCCACCGGCAACGTGATGGCGGTCGTCCACCCGAAGCAGGAGAAGCGGCTGCGCCGCGCCGCCGAGGTGGCCGGCACGGTCGGTGCGGCCGTCAGTTTTCTCGCCGCGGACGCGATGCGTACTCGCGGGATCCCGCCTGCGTTCCTCTGCGGCGCGCTCGAGGGCGCAGGCGGCACGTTGGATCCCGGGAAGCTCGTCCTCGGCCTCCGTCACGCCGCGCGTGCGGCGGGCGTGCTCTCTACGAAGGCCTCGAGTCGTGGAGGTGACCGGCGGAGCCAGGCCGGTGGTCCGCACCGACCAGGACCGCCTCCGCGCCGAGCGCGTCGTGATGGCGAGCAACGCGTGGACCCGTGAGATCGGGGCTCCGGGCTCGCGGATCGTTCCGCTCTACGTGACGCTCTTCGAGACGGCGCCACTCGACGACGCACAGCTCGCCGGGCTCGGCGGCTGGGTAGGACGCGAGGGTGTGTACACTGCGCACGAGGTGCTCGAGAGCTATCGCCTCACGGCGCGGCGCACGATCGTCGGCGGGTCCAAGGTGCCTCGCTACGCCTGGGGCGCTCGGCCGGCCGGACACGGCGGCGCACGTGCAGAGTCAGCGGATGGTCGCACGTGCCTTTCGCGATCGCTTTCCGGTTCCTGTGGCTGACGACGCGCGGCCTGCTGGCGTTCTTCGGTGCGCTCGATCGCATCACGGATCGCGGGATTCGCGCCCGGCGCCCTCCGCCTATCGCGTCAGGGAGGTGAGTCGCGTAGAGAGGCATCATGAGCAACGAACGAACCCATTCGGGAACTTGCTTCTGCGGTGCCGTCACGCTCGAGGTGACGGGGGAGCCGGCGGCACAAGGGTATTGCCATTGCAGCTCGTGCCGGTCGTGGTCGGCCGGGCCGATCAACGGCTTCACGCTGTGGAAGCCGAGCGCGGTGAAGGTGACCAAGGGCGCGGACAAGATCGGCACCTACAACAAGACGCCGCAGAGCTCGCGCAAGTGGTGCACGGTCTGTGGCGGGCATCTCTTCACGGAGCACCCGTCCTGGGAGCTGACCGACGTCTATGCCGCGACGATCCCGGGGTTTCCGTTCACGCCGGGCGTGCACGTGCACTATCAGGAGACGGTGCTGCGCATCCGCGACGGCTTGCCGAAGATGAAGGACGTGCCCGCCGAGATGGGTGGGTCGGGGGAGACGCTGCCGGAGTGATCCGACGATACGAGCGGCGCCGCGCGCATGGTACGCGTCGGCACCGCTCGTCGTACGTGCTCCCGCGGTCGCGCTGCGACCGCCGCCGGCCTACGGATACGTCTCGAGCAGCGGGCTCTTCTTGTTGAGCTTCCAGGCGTTCGGGTAGCGGCTCCAGAGGCCGCGGATGGCCCAGTGATCCTGGCCGATCGTGATGCGCGTCTCCATGTCGCGCACCGCGCGCTCGGCGTCGCCGTAGGCCCGCAGCTTGAACTGGTAGTACCCGACACAGGCGCCGTCGCCCGGGCAATCCTGGCTGGTGACGCAGGTGTGGTCGGTGTTGGTGCCGCCCGCGCACCGCTTCGGATCCATCTTCGACTGGATCTTCACCTGGAAGATGCCGCCCTGGGTCTTCGCGAGCGGATCGCGGAACCGCCACCGGAGCGGGTTCCCGACCGGGACGCCGTTCGGCAGCGCCTGCCGGAAGACCACGCTCGCCTCGCTCACCACGCTGCACGTCGCGCCGGGGGAGAGCGCATCGCACTGCGCGTCCGTGCTGCAGAGCACGCTCGCGTCGTGCGAGCACGCGTGGTCCGTGCACGTCGAGCCGCTCGTGAGCGCCGCGCAGTGGGCGTCGTCCGTGCACGCCTCGGTCGGGTCCTTCGAGCACAGCCGCCGCGAGATCTCGAGCGCGAACGGCGGCCCGTCGGGATTCGTTTCGACGTCCGTCACCAGCCGCGCATGCACCTGCACCACGTCGTCCTTGCCGGTCACCGCCTTGTCGAATTGCTGAATGCGCGCCGGATCGTCGCAGATCGGCCGGTTGCAGCTGTTCAGGCAGCCGTCCTTCGGCTTCTGCGGCTTGTCGAGCCGGCACCCCGAGACGTCGTTGCCGTCGTCGCAGCTCTCGCCCGCGTCGGTCTGCGTGATGCCGTCGCCGCAATAGGTGCAGCTCGTCCGGCAGAGGTTGCCGTTCGGGGCCGTCACCGCGCCCGGCGGATCGCAGGTCTCCGGGAACGCGACGACGCCGTCGCCGCAGACCGGCGTCGCGGTCACGGTCGGGGTCGGCGTGCGCGTCGCCGTCGCGGTCGGCGTCGCCGTGCGGGTCGGCGTGGCGGTCGCCGTCGGGGTCGCGGTCGCGGTCGGCGTCGCCGTGACGGTCGCCGTCGCCGTGGGGGTCGCGGTGACCGTCGCGGTCGGGGTGGCGGTGGGGGTGGCCGTGACGGTCGGCGTCGCGGTGCGCGTCGGGGTGGCGGTCACCGTCGGGGTCGCGGTCGCGGTCGGCGTCGCGGTCACCGTCGCCGTCGGGGTCACCGTCGCCGTCGCGGTGACCGTGGGCGTCGCAGTCACGGTCGGGGTCGGCGTGACCGTCGGGGTGGCGGTCACGGTCGGCGTGGCTGTACGCGTGGCCGTTGCGGTGGCCGTCGGGGTCGCGGTCACGGTGGGTGTCGGTGTCCGCGTCGCGGTCGGGGTGGCGGTGCGTGTCGCCGTCGGTGTCACCGTGACCGTTGCCGTCGCGGTCGGCGTCGGCGGGATGCGGTATCCGAAGTCCGCCGTGAGGTTGCACTCCCCGCCCGCGATCGTGATCGCCTTCGGGTCGTTGGCGGTCGTGAGCACGTAGCCCGCCGGCACCGATGCGTTCACGACGTCGACGATGTAGCTCCCGGCCCCGAGCCCGTAGAAGTGGTAGACGCCGCTGCCGTTCGTCGCCTGCGTCGCGACGACGCTCTCGCCGCCGTCGATCATGCCGTTGGCATTGGTGTCGGCGTACAGATCGAGCTGGACCGACGAGATGCCGGTCTCGGCGCCGCCGTCCTGCACCGCGTCCCCGTCGAGGTCGTTCCACACGAAGTCGCCGATGCAGCCGTAGATCGTCGTGGTGTCGCGACAGGGAATCGTCGTGCCGACTGCCGTGACCGCGCACACGTTCACGATCTGGGTCGTCCCGGGTGTGAGATTCGGGAAGGTGTCGATGGTGACGCGGAAGGTGACCGCGTAGGCGCCGCCGACCGGCAGCGGATTCACGGCGTCGAGCACCACGCCGGAGCCGTCGAGCGGGAACGCCGTGCCGACGCCGTCGTCGGGAACCTGCGTCACGACGTTCGAGGCGTTCGTGAAGAACGTGCTGTTCGGGACGTACGTCGTGTCGGGCGGCAACGTGTCCTGCACCACGACGTTCGGTACGGGCGAACGGCTGATGTTGTTGACGACGATCGTGTACTCGATCACGTCGCCCGGGCTCACGAATCCGTCGCCGTCGACGTCGGTGAAGAGCGCGCCGTCCTTGCTCGCCGAGAACAGCGGGAGAGGCGGGATGCCGGTGCCGACGTCGAGGCCGGGTGACGCCGGGCTCGCGGTCAAGGGGTCTTGGCCCCAGGCCGCTGCGAGGTCGACCCCGTTGGTGAGCGTGTAGATCAGCATGCCGGTCTGGTTGTGGTCGGTGTTGTCGTAGACCTTGGCGCGCTCGAGCTCCTTCAAGCTCAGCGCCACGTCGTACTTGTTGCCGTTCGGATCGGTGAGCGCCCCGGTCGAGGGGTCCGCGTCGTAGTCGACGTAAACGGTGACGGGCGTGTCGCCGTTGCCGACGGGCGTCACCCAGACCGGATTGCCGTTCTCGCTGGGGTTGACGCCCGAGGTCGGATCCCGGCCGATTCCGAGACCGATCAACACCTGCGGCGTGAGCGCGTCCTCGGGGATGAGCGAGAACGACCAATCCCAGGCTTGGTTGCCGCTCGTGTCGGGGTCGGTCGAGTTGGTGGTCGAATAGGCGTAGAAGGGCGAGCTCGCGGTGAAGGCTGCCCCGTACCCGTCCGGGATGACCTGCGGCAGATAGCCCCCGGCCGCGCCGCCCGGCACCGAGAGCGGCATCGTGGTGAGGTTCCCGCTGCCGTCGCGCGTCGTGTACTGCACCGTCAAGGCGCTCGCTCCGGGGTTGTACAGCCACACCGTGGTCGCGGTGCCGGCGATGCCCTGGGCGGTCGCGGACGTCGAGACCGGGGTGTAGAGCGCGGTCGACCAGCGCGTCGTCGGCAGGAGCTGCGAGTCGCGGCTTTCGTAGTTCGAGCCGATGTCGCCCGCCAGGATGTGTACCTGCACGGGCTTGTCGGAGACGACGTGTCCGCCGACGTTGACGCCGCCGTTCACGAACCGGGTCTCGCCTTCGCTCAAGGTTACGGTCGTCTCGAAGGTGCCGTTCGCGTCGGCGTCGATGTGGACGGTCGCGCCGCCCTCGCCGGCTTGGATCGACAAGCTCGTGTACTCGAACATCTGATGGTCGGTCGCGTCGGGGATGTTCTGACCGATCGGGGCGCGGTAGTCGGTGCCCCAATACGACGTGTCGAAGACCTCGACCGACCCCGCGAGCAAGGTGCCGGATCCCGCGGCCCACGCCGTGTGGCTGATCGCGACGCCGCGCGTGGCCGCGACCTTGTCGCGGCCGTCGAAGTCGATCGCGCCGAGGTTCCCGGTGTTGATGTCGTTGTTCAGGACGATGACGGTCCCGGCATTGATGACGTCGGAGGGCACCCCCGGCGGAAAGCCGTTGGCGGGGTTGCCGTCACCCCAGATCTGGGTGCCGCCCGGATTGCCGATGCTGTACAGATTGGCCGGGTTCGCGATGTCGGCGTCGTACCCGTTCTCCCACTGGTCGTAATAGATGATGGTGCCGTTCGCGACGGCCGCGATCGAGATGTAGGTCGTGATCGGGTTGGTGGGCGCAGTGCTCGGACCTCCCGACTCGATCGCCTGCAGCGCCGTCAGGAGCTGGTCCTCCGGAAAGGGCATGTAGAAGAGCTGCACCGGGGCCGGATTCGCCGCCAGGGCCCCGCGGGCTCCGGCGAGCAACGCCGCGAGCGCGAGCAGCGCCGCCGCGCGTCCGAAACGTCTTCGCGCAGGCATCGCGACGGACGAAAGCGACGCTCGGTGGTCCGGACGGTCGGGGGGCTGTGGCATGGTCTCCTCCTCGGAAGACGAAGCGGTGACGGAACGGGCGCTCGGGAGACGGAGGGTTGCGCATGTACCATCGACAGGTCGTCATGCACAAGCGCGAGGAACGACCGGCAAGGTAGGCAGACGTCGTCCGTCGCGGGGAGCTGCATCCGGCGGTCCGCCTACCTGGGCATGGTCAGCCGGTGGCGGCGGCTTTCGGGCCTCGCCTCATGGTGCTCGCTCCATCGCACGGGCCCGTCCCGCGTCGCGGGTCGTGCTTGAGGCGGGATGCGACCCGCGCTAGGGAAGCTCTGCACAGGTAGCTCCCGGCTGCGAAGCGCGATCCATCCCCGTGCGACGGCGGCGTGGGGCGCTCGGCGTATCATGCAGATACGCGGTCGCGCCCCCCGCCTTGCGCTCGGGGCGGCTCGCACTTCTCGCTCGGAACCTACCTGTGCAGAGCTTCCCTAGTCGGACCGGACTCCCCAGAGACGAGGTTCGCCATGACGACCGAAGCGCCGACGCTGCCCCCCGGGTTCCCCGCGATGTCGATCGAGGAAGCGCATCGCCGCATGGCCGCGCCCGGATCCATGCTCGAGGTCGAGGAGCGCGAGATCCGCGGCGCGCGCGTCAAAGTGTGGAAGAACGCGCCGCCGACGCTGGCCGAGGTCTTCGCCTTCAGCGCGTTCTTCGCCGACCGTACCTTCCTCGTGAACGACGACGAGCGGGTCACGTTCGATGCCCATCGCCGCGCCGTCGCGCGCCTTGCGGCGCGGCTCGTCGTCGACGGGGTGCGGAAGGGCGATCGCGTCGCGATCGTCATGCGCAACCTGCCCGAATGGTGCGTCGCCTTCTGGGCCGCGGCCCTCGCCGGCGCGATCGTGACGCCGCTGAACGCCTGGTGGACGGGCCCCGAGCTCGAGTACGGCCTCCAGGACTCCGGCACGAAGATCGCGATCGCCGACGCCGAGCGCTGGGAGCGTCTGCGCGAGCACGTCGACGCCTGCCCCGACCTCGAGCGCGTCTACGTGAGCCGCTCGAACGAGCAGGACATCTCCGATCCGCGGGTGCGGAAGCTCGAGGAGGTGATCGGCCCGCCGAACACGTGGGCCGAGCTCGAGCAGATCGACCTGCCGAGCGTCGCGCTCGCTGCCGACGACGACGCCACGATCTTCTACACGTCGGGGACGACGGGAAAGCCGAAGGGCGCCGTCATCACGCACCGCAACATCATTTCCAACGTCTTCAACGCGCTCGCGGCGCAGTCGCGTGCGTTCCTCCGTCGCGGTGAGGAGCCGCCGCCGCCGAATCCGATGGCGGCGCAGAAGGCGATTCTCATCTCGGTGCCGTTCTTCCACGCGACCGGCTGCTTCGCGGTGATGGTTCCGTCGATCCTCGCGGGCTTCAAGCTCGTGATGATGCGACGCTGGAATCCCGATCTCGCGCTCGAGATCATCCAGCGCGAGCGCATCACCAATGCCGGTGGCGTTCCCACGATCGCGTGGCAGATCATCGAGCACCCGCGCTTCGACGAGTACGACCTGTCGTCGCTCGAGAACATCTCGTACGGCGGCGCGCCGTCCGCCCCCGAGCTGGTGCGCCGCTTGAAGGAGCGGTTCCCGAAGCTGCAGGCGGGGCAGGGGTGGGGCATGACCGAGACGTCCGCGACCGCCACGAGCAACGTCGCCGAGGACTACGAGCGAAAGCCCTCGAGCTGCGGCGTGCCGTCACCGACCGGAGAGGTCCGCATCGTCGCTGCCGACGGCAAGGACGTGCCGCCGGGCGAGGTCGGCGAGCTCTGGTATCGCGGACCGATCGTGGTGCGCGGCTACTGGAACAAGCCGCAGGCGACCGCCGAGACCTTCGTCGACGGCTGGGTGAAGACCGGCGATCTCGCGCGCGTCGACGAGGAGGGCTTCGTCTACATCGTCGACCGCGCCAAGGACATGCTGATCCGCGGCGGCGAGAACATCTACTGCGTCGAGGTCGAGAACGCCCTCTACGATCATCCCGCGGTGATGGACGCCGCGGTGATCGGCATCCCGCACCGCACGCTCGGCGAGGAGCCCGCCGCAGTCGTGCACCTCAAGGCCGGACGCCGAGGCGACCGAGGAGGAGCTGCGGCACTTCGTGTCGCAAACGCTCGCCGCCTTCAAAGTGCCGGTGAAGATCCTCTTCCTGCCCGAGACGCTGCCCCGCAATGCCAACGGCAAGATCATGAAGAAGGACCTGAAACCGCTCTTCGGCGTGAGCTGACCGGGCAGTCCGCTGAGCTCAGCGGCCGAGGAGCTCTTTCATGCGCGCGGGATCGGCGAGATCGCCGGGGGTGAGCCTCAGGTACCGCACCGTGTCGGGCGCGCGCGTCACCTCGAAGAGGTGGAGGGACGCGCCGCCCCGCGCTTCGTGGACCTCGAGCTGGCGGGCATAGAGCGTCAGGTCCGAGAGAATCGTGTCGCGCTCCGGGCGACCGCTCGCCGGTGTGAAGACGTGCGAGAAGAGGAGCCAGAGCCGCGTGCCGGGAACGAGGAGCGGGCGGAGCTCGGCGGCGTACGCGGCTTGGTCCCTCCGATGCGAGCCGCCGAGCGTGATCGCGGGGTCGAGCGTCGGATGACGGAAGCGAAACGCCGCGACGGCTCCGTCGTAGACGTAGACGCGATCCTGCGGCCGGCGCGCCGTCTCGAGGATGGTGATGAGAGGCGCGGTCTCCTCGTACACGATGCCTGCCGCCGGCGCGCGGAGGCCGTACGTGAGCATCGGGACCACGACGCACGCGGCGACGACCGCCACGCCGAAGCGGATGGGCGCACCGAGATCGCGGCGCGCGGCCGCCCCCACTACGGCGGCGAGCGCAACGTAGACGAACGGCAGGAGGAAGATCGTGGTCCGCCCGCCCGCGAGGGGATAGAGGCGCCACGCCGCCGCGCCGACGAGCGTTGCGACGCTCGCGATCGCCGCGATGCCGAGCCAGCGCGCCGCGAGGAGAAGGCCCACGAGCAGCAAGCACGCCGCGAGCCAGGCGGGAGCGAGCGAGCAGTAGCGTAGGAAGTCGAGCAGCTGGGTCGCGACCCATCCCGCGCTCGGCACGCCGTCGAGTGGCGGGAAATCCTGCGCCCAATACGCGGCGACGAGCGGCCGCGCGCGCTGGGGGCCGATCACCTCCACGTACCAGGCGAGCGCCGCGAGGGCGCTCGCGGCCGTGGCCACCAGCCAGCGCGCGCGGTCGACGCGGGTTCGGCAGCACGCGAGGGTCGCGAGGGCGATCCCCGGGAGCGCGAGCGCAGCCGGGTATGCGAGACCGGGCGCGAGCCCCATCGCGAGCGCGAGGACGATCCACGCCCGCCGCGACGACGGTGCGAGCGCGACGCGGCTCGTCGCGGCGAGCAGCAGCAAGACGAGCGCGATGTCGGTCGAGTACTGCTTCAGCTCCTGCCCGTGCAGGAGCGCGGTCGGCGATGCGGTGAAGCAGAGCGCTGCCGCGAGCCCGGCCCACCTTCCCGCCGCGCGATGGCCCACGACGTACGCGAGCGGGACCGCGGCGATGCTCGCCGCGACCGGGAACGCGCGCATGCCCGCGGCCGAATGCCCGACGACGCTGCCGATGGCGCGGAGCGCCAACGCGAAGAGCGGCGGCATGGGTGCGCCGATGCCGTTCCCGGACCCGAGCTCACGAGACCAGAACTCCTGCCAGGTCGGTGCGAGCGCGATGTTCGCGCGCCAGGCTTCGTCGAGCCAGAGCGACCGTCCGACGGTCGGCAACCGCAGACCCGCGGCCGCGAGCGTGAGCACGGCGACGGCAATCGCGGTGGCGCGGCGGGGTGCTTCGAGCGCGCGCGCGCCGTTCACGGTCGGCGAAGCTAGGCGAACCCGTGTGCGCGTGCAACCGAGTCAGCGAGCGGCCGCTCGCCGACTCGGGCGGCGGTACGATCGGACGCCGCCAAATCGACACGGCGTGGCATGGCGCCGGCCCAGCCGCTATAGAAAAGCCCCATGACTGCTTCCGTTCTTGCCGGCGTCGAGATGGCGCCCCGCGATCCCATCCTCGGCATCACCGAGGCGTTCAACGCCGACGCGAACCCCGCCAAGGTGAATCTCGGGGTCGGCGTCTACTACGACGAAAGCGGGAAGATCCCGCTGCTCGAGTGTGTGCAGCGTGCCGAGCGCGAGCTCGTCGGGACGGCGCGGCCGCGGGGCTATCTCCCGATCGACGGCATGCCGGCCTACGACCAAGCGCTGCGGACGCTCGTCTTCGGCGCCGATTCTCCGGCGGTCGCCGAGAAGCGTGTCGTCACGGTACAGACGCTCGGCGGGACCGGCGGCCTCAAGGTCGGTGCCGACTTTCTCCGTCGCGTCGCGCCGGCTGCCGGTCTCTGGCTCAGCGATCCCAGCTGGGAGAATCACCGTGCCCTCTTCGAGAACGCGGGCTTCAAGGTCTCGACGTATCCGTATTATGACGCGGCGACGAAGGGGCTGCGGCTCGCGGCGCTGCTCGAGGGGTTGCGCGCGATCCCGACGGGCGACGTCGTCGTGCTCCATGCCTGCTGTCACAACCCGACCGGGGTCGACCTCTCGCCCGAGCAGTGGATGGCGGTGTGCGAGATCGTCCAGGCGCGCGGTCTCGTGCCGTTTCTCGACATGGCATACCAGGGCTTCGCCGACGGCATCGACGCCGACGCCGCCGCCGTGCGCGCGTTCGCCGCCGCGACCCATCCCGTGTTCGTGTCGAGCTCGTTCTCGAAATCCTTCTCGCTCTACGGCGAGCGTGTGGGCGGGCTCAGCATCGTCGCGGGAAGCGCCGACGAAGCCGCGCGCACGCTCAGCCAACTGAAGCGGCTCGTCCGCACCAACTACTCCAACCCGCCGACGCACGGCGGGCAGGTGGTCGCGACGGTGCTGAACGACCCGGAGCTCCGCGCTCTCTGGGAGCGCGAGCTCGCCGGGATGCGCGATCGCATCCGGCGCATGCGCGAGAGACTGACGGCGCTCCTGCAGGCGCGGCATCCGGACGTCGACTACGGCTTCATCACGCGCCAACGCGGGATGTTCTCCTACTCGGGGCTCACCAAGGACCAAGTTGCGGCGCTCCGCGAGCGCTTTGCGATCTACGCCGTCGACTCGGGGCGAATCTGCGTCGCCGCGCTCAACGAGCGCAACATCGAGGCTGTCGCGAACGCGATCGCGGCGGTGTGAATCCGACGGGGGCTGTTGCCGACGCTCGTCGGCGCAATCGGAGCGTGCGAGCGTGGCATCACCGTAACGTCGTCCAGCCCGGTCCCGTCGACACCGAGATGAACCCGGCCGCGGGCCCCATGGCGGAGCAAATGCACTCGTACATGGCGATCAAGCGCGATGCCCGGCCCGAGGAGATCGCGGCCATGGTCGCCTATCTCGCGGGGCCGGACGCCGCGATCGTCACCGGCGCGATGCACACGATCGACGGCGGCTTCGGCGCCTGAGGTTTCGCGCCGGGCGACCCGACTCGCGACGATCCGGCGTACGCCGGCCCGCCTGTCGATTTTCCGTTCGTCTGTTCGACGAGGAGTAAACGGACGAAAGGGGACTCGCCATGTCCACGATGATCTTCGTGAATCTTCCGGTGCGCGATCTTCCGCGCGCCATGAGGTTTTTCCGCGCACTCGGCTTCACGTTCAACCCGCAGTTCACCGACGAGACGGCTGCTTGCATGGTGATCGACGACCGCATCCACGCGATGCTGCTCACTCACGAGAAGTTCGCCGCCTTCGCGCCCAAGGGCATCGCCGACGCGACGCAGGCGAGCGAGGTGCTGATCTGCCTCTCGTGCGCGAGTCGGGACGAGGTCGACGACTATGTGCGGAAGGCCGTCGCGGCGGGGGGGACGACGTTCCGTCCGCCGCAGGATCACGGCTTCATGTACGGTCACGGGTTTCAAGATCCCGACGGGCACGTCTGGGAGCTCGCGTGGATGGATCCGAGCGTGCTCGCGTCTTCCCCCGCGACCTGACGCATGTCGGGGCTCACGGAAGGCGTCCGAGGGCGCGTCGCAGCTTCGCGGCGCCCTTGGGCGCCTTCACGTTCCCGGAGAGAATCTGCCGCGGCGTCACCGCGCGGCCGTAGTATGCGCGGTTCGCGTCGTCGCGTGCGGCGATGACCGTGCCTTCGAGCGACACGCCCGCGAAGACGCCTTGGCTCCGGCTGTAGGTGTAGACCGCCGCGACCGGCAGCACGCTCGCGCCGAGGGTCCGGCCGACCGGGCCCGCCGCGGCGCTGAGCGCGCCGCCGACCGACACGTTGCCGCCGTGTGCGAAGGCCTCGACGGCTTCGGGCGTATTGAGCACGATGACGAACTCGGTGACTTCCGCCCCGACCTGGAAGCCGAAGCCGGCGCCGCCGGTGGCGATCGCCGACGGCGGACTCCACCCGTGCGGCGTCTTCGCCACGACCACGCCCCATCCACCTTGGCCGCTGAAGACGAAGCCGGCCTTCAATACCGTGAGTATCGCGAGACCCTTTGCGTCGCGCAGGACGGCATCGGGGATGCTCTTCTCGGGGATGTCGCGGAACCGTTCGATGATCGCGGCTGCCTGGTCGACTTCATTCTGCATGGCGGCGAAGCCGGCGCTCGGTACGCTGACCAGGAGTGCAGCGGTGACGGCGAGGATCGTGGGTCCGATCGAGAGATGTCGTGTCATCGTCGTGTCCCTCCGAGCGTGCGAGCAGCAACCGTCGTGCCGCGCGCATCGTGTGGTGTTTTCGCGGACGCGGCGAGGCGCGCCTGTAAGAGTTACCGAGCCGCTGCCCGAACCCTTCCTGCCGCGGCACGCATCTCATGCTAGGACGGAGGCACCCGTGCAGCTCCCGCATCGACAAGCGCCGGCATCGTGGTGGTCGATTCTCTGGCCGGTCGTACTCGGCCTCGGACTCATGATGCCGCTCGTCTCGAGCGAGGGGGCAGGCACGGCACCGAGGAGCACGATCATGTCGAACAAGCACTACGAGAAGCCGTCGGCCGCGGAGCTCGAGAAGCGCCTCACGCGGCTCCAATGGGAAGTCACGCAAAACGCGGCGACCGAGCCGCCGTTTCGGAACGAGTTCTGGGACAACCACGAGCCGGGGCTGTACGTCGACGTCGCGACCGGCGAGCCGCTCTTCAGCTCGACGGACAAGTTCGACTCGGGGACGGGTTGGCCGAGCTTCACGCAACCCGTCGAGCCCGCGCGCGTGATCGAGCACGCCGACACGAGCCACGGCATGACGCGGCTGGAAGTCCGCTCGCAAGGGGGCGGCTCGCACCTCGGCCACGTCTTCGACGACGGGCCGGCGCCGACGCGCGCGCGCTACTGCATCAACTCCGCCGCGCTGCGGTTCGTCCCGGCGACGAGGCTCGTCGCGGAGGGCTACGGCGAGTACGCGGCGCTCTTCGGTGCCGGCGCGGCGGCCCCGGCCGCGACGGCCAACAGTTGCACGGTCGGGTCGGGAAGCCAGCCCGGTTGCGCCCCGACGCTCGAGACCGCGATCCTCGCCGGCGGCTGCTTCTGGGGCATGGAGGAGATCCTCCGCAAGATCCCCGGCGTGCTCGACACCGAGGCCGTGTACACCGGCGGCACGACGCCCAACCCGACGTACGAGGATCTCCACGACGGGACGACGGGCCACGCCGAGGCGGTGAAGGTGATCTTCGACCCGCAGCGAGCTCTCGTACGCCGATCTGCTCGAGAAGTGGTTCTTCCGCATGCACGACCCGACGACGAAGAACCGGCAAGGCAACGACGTCGGCTCGCAGTATCGCTCGGCGATTTTCGTGACGTCGCCCGAGCAGCGGAAGATCGCCGAGGAAGTGAAGGCGCGCGTCGACGCCTCGGGCAAGTGGAAGCGTCCGATCGTCACCGAGATCGCCGATGCGGGCCCGGTGACGCGCGCGGAGGAGTACCACCAGGATTACTTGGAGAAGCATCCGGGCGGGTACACCTGTCACTACATGCGTGAATGACGACCGTCGCGGCGTGTCGACGGATTTCACTGGACACCCGCGTCGGCGCTGCGTTCCCGGCCGGAAGGGTGAGGCGGCTCCAGCGGACCGTGAGCATCCGCTGGAGCCGTACGCCGTTGTGATTACTTCGCGCCGGTCTTGCCGGTGGGCGCACCGGCTTCCCAGGTGCCGCCCGCCTTGGTGCAGGCCTTCTTCGTCTTCTGCACTTCCGCGCCGTTCAGCATGCAATGATGCGTCGGCGTCTTCGGTGCAGTGTGCTTGGTCTTCGCGAGTGCCGCGGTCGACGTACCGACCAGCGCGAGACCCAGCGCGAGCATGGTGATGACCCTCATCGTCGTTTCTCCCCTTTGGGTTGCGGAATGGAGTTGCAACCGCACGCTAAGAGCGTTTTGGCGCGCATGCAATGGGGGGTCCGCTCGTCACGCGTCACCGGGAGGCGGGCGGTAGCGACGGGACGCCGTCGAGGCGGACCAGTACGCCGTCATGGTCGGAGAAGGGCTGGTCGATCCCGTCGTTTCCTATGCGCGCCGCGGCGGCGGTCGCGGGCACATCACGGGTGAGGACGTAGTCGAGCCAGCGCGCGGGGTGGAGCAGCGTCGGCCTCGTCCCGCACGGGGCGCAGGCCGCGCGGAGGTCGGCCGTGCGATCCGTGCCGAGCGTGGCCACGTGGCTTTCGTAGAGCCCGCTCGCCTCGCGCGGTGCCGTATTGAAGTCGCCCCCGACGAGGATGGGGCGCCCCGGGAACGCGGCGTCCAGCGTCTCGGCGAGCTGCTCGAGCTGGCGGCGCCGCACCCTGGAATAGGTGCGTCCGAACCGCGCGTAGTCGGTCTGGAGGTGCGTATCGACGACGGCGAGCGAGGCGCCGCCGCGGGTGAGGTCGACCATCAGGATGCCCTTTTTCGCGATCGCGTCCCATTCGCGAAGGCGGTACCACGGTCCCGAGGCGCGATACGCCGCGAAACGCGGTGTCGCGGCGGTCCAGCCGCTCGCGTTCCGCACCAGGACGACGAGGCCGCCGCACGGAAACGGCCGGGCGCAGCCGGTCGCGGTCATCACGCGGTAGGCGCCCGCGAGGTCGCGAGCGAGCTGCCGTGCGTAGGCGTGCGACCAGACCTCTTGGAGCAGCACGAGGTCGGGCTGCTGTTCGAGAACCTTGGCGGCGACGTTGTGCAGGCGCGCGGTCGGCCACGGTGCGAGGAACGGAATGGCGTGCACGTTCCACGTGAGGACGCGCAGACACTCCCGGGTCGCGCACGGCAGGAGCGGCGGGGCCGGTCGCGGCGGATGCGGCGCGGGAGCGAAACACCCGCCGGTGGCGAGCAGGGCGACCAGGATCGGGACGATGCCGCGTCGGCCCATGCCCGTTCGGAGAGCGGCCGTGCCACGTTGCCGGACCCTCCTGCCGCGGGGCGCCGGCTCGTCGTCGCTCCACGGGCGGCGGCACGTGCTGTCCGGGGATGCCGGCGTGCTCATCGCGCCGGCGGTGCCACGAGCCCGCGGCGCTGAAGGTACGCGGCGCCGAGCTCGCACGTGAGCGCCCACGCGCTACCGGCCGCCCACCCGGCGAGCACGTCGGTCGGGTAGTGGACGCCGAGGTAGATGCGCGTCAGTCCGATGAGGGCGGTCATGAAGATCGCCGTGCCCAGATAGTAGAGCCGCGCGCGCCAGCGCGTCGTCGTGCGTGCGAGCAGCGCGGCGAGCGTCAGGTAGACGGCGGCCGCGATCATCGAATGCCCGCTCGGAAAGCTCGTCGAGCCGACGACCGCGAGCGCTGGCACGACGATCGGCCGCGGCCGCGCGAAGGCGGCTTTGAGGACGGTGTTGAGGATCATGCTGCCGAAGGTCGCGAGCGAGACGAGGCCCAGCATGGCAAAGCGCCGTTCGATCGCGAGGTAGCCGAGTACGAAGAGGGTGATCGTGACCAGGACGGCGCTGCTCCCGAGCGCGGTCAGCGCGAGCGCCGTCGCCTGGAGCCAGCGTGGGCCGATCGGTACGGCCCGGTCGGCCGGCAAGCGGAGCGCCAGCAGCACGCGCTCGTCGAAGCCTTGCGTCCGTCCGGACGTCATGGCGCTCCCCAGCACGTAGAACGTCCAGAGGCCGAGCACGATCCCGAGCGCCGCGAGGAGGACGCGACTCTCCTGCGGCATCCATCCACGTGCGTGCCGCAGCCAGTGCCGCGCGGCCGTCACCCGAGGGACTGCTCGATGGTCATCCGAAGGGCGCGTCCGCGGACACCCGTCGCTCGCCGCCCCGCCGCGGTGGGCGTGGCTGCCGCATCGTGCCTCCTCATGGCGGCATGGTGCCTCTTCCATTCGTCGTCGGCTACCCGTGGCGCCGCGCCTTGACGGCCGCGCGCGGCGTGTGCCAGAGGCGACCGGTGGGGTCGGCGCTCAAGCGCTTCGCGAAGCACCCGGTCGCAGCCTACGAAGCCGCGCTCGAGAACCTGGCCCGCCTTCCCGTCGACGAGCAACGCTCGCTCGAGCGCATGTTCCAGCAAGCGACGAAGCTGATCGCGTCCACTCTCGGCGTCGAGCGGGTCGGCATCTGGCTGTACGAGCAGCGTCGCACCCAGCTCCGCCTCGCGTGCCAGTACAATCGCTCGCGCGACAGCTACCGCTCCGACGACGTGCTGCGCGAGATCGACTATCCGATCTACTTCGCGGCGCTCCACGATTACCGTGCAATCGTCGCCGACGACGCGCGCACGCACCCGCTCACGAGCGAGCTCACCGCGTCCTACCTCGTGCCGAACGGGATCACGTCGATGCTGGATGCGCCGCTCGTGCGCCACGACGAGGTCGTCGGAGTCGTGTGCCACGAGCATGTCGGTCCCGAGCGCACGTGGACGCCGAACGAGACGGGATTCGTCGCGTCGGTTGCCGATCTCGTCGCGGTTGCGCTCGAGCAGGCAGCGCACATCGAGGCGCGCCGGGCTCTCGAGGAGCCGGCGCGGCGCGTCGGCGAGGAAGAGCGCATGGTCGCGCTCGGCCGCGTGGCGGCGGCGGTCGGCCACGACTTCGGCCATCTCCTCACCATGGTGCTCTCGCACGCGCAGCAGATCCTCGCGGTGCCCGAGCTCCCGCCCGCGGCCGCCTCGCACGCGACCGCCCTCATCGAGGCCATCGACCGCAGTCGCGAGCTCACGCGACAGCTCGCCGAGCTCGGTCGGAGGGGCGACACGCCGACGGCGACGATCGCCCTCGATGCGAGCATCGTGACGGCCGCGGATTTCCTGCGTGCCATGCCGCGCCGCGGACAGCGCATCGAGCTCGCGCTCGGGGCCGGCGACGTGCGCGTGCGTTTCGAGCCGACGCACCTCGATCAGGTGCTCATGAATCTCGTCGGCAACGCGCTCGACGCGACGTGCGAGGGGTGCACGGTGCGGATCGCGACCAGCGTCGTCGACGATCCCGGCGGACGCTCCGTCGTGTTGCGTGTCACCGACGATGGTGCCGGCATCGACGACGAGACGCGTCCGCGCATCTTCGAGCCGTACTTCACGACCAAGGCGCACGCGGGAACCGGCCTCGGTCTCGCGATCGTCCATGCGCTGGTCGAGCGCGCCGGTGGCTTCATCCACGTCGAGAGCGCGCCGGGAAAGGGCACGATCGTCGCGCTCCACCTCCCGCTCGCATCGCCGGACGCCCCGTAGCTTCTACCTTCCGAGTCGTGAGCGGGACGCCCGAGCACGCTCAGCCGAGATCGAAGCGTGCCCCGACGAGCGTCTCGGAGACCGTCCACAGGCGTTCGGCGTTGGCCGCGTCGAGGGCGTAGGACTTGACGCCCTCGAGGGCGTCGGGCGCGTCGTTCACCGCCGCGACGTGGCAATCTTCGAGGTAGAGGCCGCCGCGGCCAGCGAGCTCGGAGCGCCGTCGCCGCGAACACGACGTCGCCGCGCCTGCCTCGACGGTCTTGAACTGCATGCCGCGGTTGCGTGTGCGCAGGAACTCGAATGTCCTCCGCCTGCAGGTGGCGGCCGAGCTCGGTCACGATCGCGCCGGGGTGCAACGCGAAGGCGTGGACGCCGCGCGCGCCGAGGCGCCGCTCGAGGCCGACGGCGAAGAGCACGTTGGCGGTCTTCGCCTGCCCGTAGGCCTGCCACTTGTCGTACGGGCCGCCGCGCGAACTGCAGGTCGTCGAACCCGACCGGCGACGATGTGATGGCCGCGCGAGCTCAGCGAGACGAAGCGCGCGGCGTCGCCCGCAGCAACGCCGGCACGAGCAGGCAGGTCACGAGAAAATGGCCGAGGTGGTTGGAGCCGAACTGGAGCTCGAAGCCGTCGGCCGTCTTGCGCGAACGGACACGCCATGACCCCTGCGTTGTCGATCAGGATGTCGAGGCGCGGGTGACGCGCCAGGACGCGGGCGGCGAAGGCGCGGACGTGCGCGAGCGAGCCGAGCTCGAGCTCTTCGACCTGACACGCGCTGGTTGCCGGTCGCGCCGCGGATCGCCGCCGCGACGGCCTCGCCCTTCGGCGACGTCGCGCGCCGTGAGGATGACCTCGGCACCGCTCGAGCCGCGAGTACCCGCGCCGTCTCTTGCCCGAGGCCGCTCGAGCCGCCGGTGACCAGCGCGATGCGTCCGCCGAGGTCGATGCCGTCGAGGACCTCGTCGGTCGTCGTTGTGGGTCCGAAGCTCTCGGGATTGCGCATGGGCTCGCCCTATAGCGGGCCCTCGCGGGCGAGTCGACGCGGGAACGACGAATCGCGCGCCGCGGCTTGCGGATCGCCTGCGACGCTGTCACGGTGCGCGCCGCCGTCCCGAGCTCGTGAACCTCGCGGGCGGCGCCTGCTTCGCGAGCACGTTCGGACCCGGCGACGTTCAGACCAGCGACGTGCGCACGCTCAAGGCGTGCGCCCCGCACTGAGGAGACTCGATTCCATGCATGCCCGCCTGCGACTGATCATCACCGTTCTCGGCGCCGTCTTCCTGTTCCAAGGCCTCGCCTGGCTGGTCGATCCCGGGCGCGTCGCCGCGGGGCTCGGCATGCCGCTCCTCGACGGCCTCGCACGCAGCACCCAGGTCGGCGATCTCGCCTCCTTCTTCCTCGTCGCGGGCGCGACCATGCTGCTCGGGAGCCGTCCCGGCCGCTCGGCCCTGCTGTACGTGCCGGCGGCGCTCGTCGGCGGCGCGGCCGTGACGCGCACCCTCGCCTGGTGGTTCCAAGGCGCGGCCTTCGCCGCGCTCTTCATTACCGTCGAGGTCGCGGTCGGCGCGACGCTCGTCGCGGGTGCGCGGCGGCTCGACGAGGTGTGACCCGGCCGATCGGGGGCGCCCGGCGTGCTACGCGCCGCCCCGGATGAGCGCGACCAGCTGCCCGAGCTCGGCGATGTTGAGGTCGGACACGGCGACGTACCGCATGCCGTCCGCGCTCCAGGCGACGAGATGGTAGCCGTGGCGTTCGGCAGCGGGCGCGAGCGCGCCCCGTCCCGTCTCGGGCCAGACGAAGACGTTGATGACGTGCTGATGCCGGCGGTACACCAGCGCGGCGACGGCGCGCTCCTCCACGTAGTCGAGCCGGCCGCCGACGAGCGGAAACCCCTCGCCCGCGAAATCGCGGACGGCCGGCGAGAAATCGAGCTTGCCGTTGAACCAGGGACGTACCGTGTGCTGATCGCTCGACGCGACGTCGGTCAGATGGCCGGCCATGAGTGATCGTACGTGGCTCGCGAGCAGCTCGTCGGCCAGCCGCTCGCGGTGCACGACGGCCGGCAGCACCAGAGCCGCCACGACGGCGGCGCAGGCGACGCCGACCGCCGCTCCGCCGAACGCCCAACGCAGCGGCCGGACGACGACGGGCCGAGGTGGGGGCACGCTTGCCGGCGCGGCGACCGCGGGGCTCCGGCGCGCGCCGACGAGATCCGCGATGCGCGTCGCCAGCGCGGGATCGGCGACGAACCGCGGCGCGGAGCTCGTGAGCACGTCGCGGAGCGCGCGTCCTTCCGCCGCGCTCGCGCGGCAGTGCGGGCAGGCCGCCAGGTGCTCCTCCATCGCGATGCTCGCCGCGACGTCGAGCTCGCCGTCGAGGTAGGCGTGGATGAGATCGCTGCGATCGGGGCAGCGCATGGTCAGTCCTCCTCTCCGGAGCGCCGGAGCGCACGGTGCAGGCGCTCGCGCGCGCGTGCCAAGCGCGACATCACCGTGCCGATCGGGGCGTCGATGACGGCGGCGATCTCCTTGTAGCTCAAGCCCTCGAGCTCGCGGAGCACGAGCACCTCGCGAAACTCGACCGGCAACGCGTCGAGCGCGTGCCGCACCCGCGTGCGATCGGCCGCCGCGAGCGCGAGCACCTCGGGGTCGGGGGTGGTTTCGTCGACCGTCTCCGGCGCGGACTCGAGCGGCACGCTCCGAAGAAGCCCCCGGCGCCGCAAGAACGTGAGCGCGGTGTTGCGCACGATCGCCAGGAGCCACGGGCGTCCGTCGGTGCCGAGCAGCGAGTCGGCGTAGCGAACGGCACGCAGATACGCCTCCTGCACGACGTCCTCCGCGTCGCGATCGTGACGGACGAGCCAGCGCGCCAGGTCGTAGGCGGCGTCGAGATGCGGCAGCAGCAATGCCGCGAGCTCGTCCTGGCGGTCGCGCCTGCTCACCGGCTCGTCGACCATTCGCGGCAGAGCGATCCCCACATCCGAGAGACTCGCGGGAAGTCGAACGTATTCCCGCAAAAGCGGTCGGGAATATCCACGGCGCCGCGACGGTATCGCTCGGCAAACGGTCTGAAAAGGAGGCAGCGCAATGCGCATACCGGACGATCATGGATGGCTCGCGTCGGCGTCGGCCACCCGCCGCGAGTTCCTGCGGCTGGCGGGCATCGGCGGCGTGGTCTTCGCGTCGGCCCTCGGGGCGGCCGAGCTGGCGGGCGCGGCCACGGGGCGGCGCCGCGGGCGGAGCGCGGCCAGCGACTTCTACTTCGTGCAGTTCTCCGACACGCACATTGGTTTCGCCGACCCCACCGTGAATCCCGACGCGGAGCACACGCTCGCGAAGGCGATCGCCACGGTGAACGGGCTCGACGACAAGCCGGACTTCGTCGTGTTCACCGGCGATCTCACCCACACGACGGACGACGCCGGAACGCGGCGCGACCGCATGCGACGGTTCCGCGACATCGTCGCCGCGCTCGACGTGAAGTCGGTGCATTTCATGGCCGGCGAGCACGACGCCGCCCTCGACCGCGGCGACGTCTATCAGCGCGAGTTCGGCGCGCTGCACTACACCTTCGACCACGGCGGCGTGCACTTCATCGTCCTCGACAACGTCTCGGACCCCGCTGCGGTCGTGGGCGAGACGCAGCTGCAGTGGCTGAAGCACGATCTCGCACGCCAGCACCACGACGCGCCGATCGTCGTCTTCACGCACCGGCCGCTCTTCGACCTCTATCCCGACTGGGATTGGGCGACCCGCGACGCCGCCGCCACGATCGCCGCGCTCGAGCCGTTCGGGAACGTGACGGTTTCTACGGGCACATCCATCAGGAGCATCACCACGTGACCGGCCACATCGCGCACCACTGCGGCGCGTCCCTGATGTTCCCGCTGCCGGCCCCGGGGTCCGTCCCGAAGAAGGCGCCGATCCCTGGGACCCGGCGGCACCCTACAAAGGGCTCGGCCCGCGCGACGTCGAGGCCGAGGTGACGGCGCGCCGCTACGAGCTCGTCGAGCTGCCGGTGGTGCGATGACACGGCTCGCTGCAGCGATGCTTCTCGGGCTGGCGGTACTGGCGGCGGTACCACTCGCCGTCGCCGCCGAGTCGCCGCGCGTCGTCACGCTCGCGGCGAAGCGGTTCGAGTACGATCCGCCCGTGGTGGCGGTGCGTCTCGGCGAGCCCGTCGTGCTCGAGATCACGGCCCTCGATCACGACCACGGGTTCGATCTGCCGGCGTTCGGCATCCGCGCCGATCTGCACCAGGGCAGGGTGACGCGGATCGCGTTCGTCCCCGATCGGGTCGGGGTCTTCGCGTTCCACTGCGACGTGTTCTGCGGCGACGGGCACGAGGACATGGTGGGAACGCTGCAAGTGGTCGAATGAGGGTCGCGCGACCACCGCGATCGGTCGGGGCGACGGCCGCACCGTCGGCGTAGGGGCTCGGCGGGGACGCGAGACGCATCATCACGGTCTCGCCAAAGAAGCACGACCGTGGCAGGGTCCATGACATGCCTGACTACAGTCTCTTTGGTGACGAGCACGTCCGACAGTACGAAGCGACCGGCGGCAAGGTCGGTCACGACTGGAACGGCACGAGCTGCCTGATCCTGCACACGATCGGGCGCAAGTCCGGCGAGACGCGGAAGTTCCCGCTCATCTACGGACGCGACGGCGACGACTACGTGCTCGTCGCCTCGAAGGGCGGCGCGCCGGACGAACCCGGGCTGGTACCTGAACCTGGTCGCGCACCCCGACGTCGAGATCCAGGTGTGGGACGAGGTCATCCCGGTCACGGCCCGCACCGGCACCGCGGCGGACAAGAAGCGCGTCTGGCCGATCATGACGGCGCAGTGGCCCGGCTACGACGACTACCAAGCCGGGACCGACGCGCGACATTCCGGTCGTGCTGCTGCGCCCGCGCTGAACGAGAGCACGCCGATGACGACGACGTGGAGCGTGGGCCTCGGTTGGCTGTCGGGTGTGCTGCTGGCGCTCGGGCTTGCGTCGGGCGCGGAGGGGGCCATTACCGTGCGCCGCCACGCGCCGGTCGATGCCTTCTTCTTTCATGGCAGCTATTCGAGCGCGCCGTTCTCGCCGAGCGACGGTTTCGGCGTCGAGCTCTGGAATTGTCCCGGCGGCGAGATGCCGGTCTTCATCGCCGACCGCGAGCCGCTCGTCGTCTGCGGCTACGACGCCGCGACCGGCTTCGTGCTCGCCGACCTCGCCTATGCGGTCGCGCTCGAGCCCCGCGCGTGCGACGACCACGGCAGCTCCTGCTACTACCGCGCCATACCGTTCCCGCCGAGCGCGGGGCATCCGGCATTTGCGCATCCGCTACGCGCGCCGCGGCCGCGGCAACCGCGTCTGGCTCGAGAGCTACGGCGACCTCTCGGCCGCGACCCCAGGCCACATGCTGATGCGATCTCGACGATCAGTCGGCGGTCCGCGTGCTCGTGCTGCAGGATACCTTCGTCGCGCTTCCCGGCGGCGGCTGGTTCAGCGCGTACTAGGGAACCTCTGCCCAGGTGGGTTCCGCGCGAGAAGTGCGAGCCGCCCCGAGCGCCAGGCGCGAAGCCCGACCGCGTATCTGAACGATACGCCGAGGGCGGCGCGCCGCCGTCGATCGGGGATGGATCGCGCTTCGTAGCCGGGAGCCACCTGTGCGAGGTTCCCTAGCCGGCGCGCATGCGGATCAAGGCCGCGTCGATGTGCCCGC
This sequence comes from uncultured delta proteobacterium, assembly GCA_963774015.1. Lineage (GTDB taxonomy): Bacteria > Desulfobacterota > Binatia > UTPRO1 > UTPRO1 > UTPRO1. The sequence continues at coordinate 447 of CAVZDH010000004.1, read as the reverse complement.
GGATCCGCTCGACCAACACGCCGAGACCTCGTCGGGACGCCGCGCAATGGGATCGTCGATGCGTACGCGCACCCGGACGCCGAACGGGATCGGCCAGAAGTGTCCGCTGCATGGCCGCCACGAGCTCTCGATCGTCACGGGGACGATCGGCGTCGCCGGGGCGGCGGCGAGCAGCGCCACGGTGCCGCGGCTCTTGAACGGCTTCAGCTCGCCGCGCCGCGCGCGTGTACCCTCGGGAAAGATGACGGCCGAGACGCCGCGCTGCTCGACGCGTCGTCCGAGCTCGGCGATCGCACCGACGGCCTGCTCGGCGTCGTCGCGGTCGATCAGGCAATTGCCGCCGCGGCGGAGGTTGTAGGACACGCTCGGGATGAAGCGTGCCAACTCGCGCTTCGACACGAACTTCGGGACGTTGGTGAAGAAGAGGTGCAAGAGCAACGCCATGTC
>CAVZDH010000003.1:0-194961 GCA_963774015.1 uncultured delta proteobacterium | reverse complement strand
GGGGGGGAGCGCCAACGCGCGAGCAACGCCCTCTGGAACGAGAGGGGCAGAGAACCTATCTGTTATGTGTAGCTCGATCCGGCCTGTAACTAAACTGAGGCATTTTTGCGTGGATAGTCGTATTGAATTCCCTCGATAAGCAGGTGGGATGTGTTAAGGGCATGGCAAGATGTCTCGCCAAAGATCGCAGGATCGCCAGAACTCCTCGAAAATCCGCCCTACGTGTTCTCTCAAGGGCGCCTGCAGATCGGGCCGGCGCACGGAGAAGAATCTGAAGGGTGGACCGAAAGCGCCAGCCAAGCTGGTCTGGGATACCCCAACGAAATCTTCGCGGTCAGCTACGCCAAAGAGCAGCGCAAGGTCGTCGAAAATCTGATTTCCGAGCTCCGGTTGCAAGACATCAGCGTCGCCTGGGATCGAGACATTTCTCCAGGCGTCAAATGGCGCGACAATCTCAACAATGCCATCAAGAGCAGTCGACACTTTCTGCTCTATTGCACCGTCAACACCAAAGCGTCGGTTGAGGTGAACCGGGAGATTCGTATCTTTCGCGAATCGTCCAGGAATGACCCATCGAGGAGGCTGTCCGACCTGAACTCTCCCGATGCCGAGGACAAGCATGTTCCGACCGGCCTGGGTGAGTTGCAGCGCGCGAAATCGTTGGGTGATGTGATCGTGCACATCTTTAGGGAGGATCTTCGGGTCCTGACCCAGCGCTTGAGCGACATAGAGCGAAAGGTGGAGCAGGAAAAGAGGAATTGCGTGAGATCTCGAGAAGAGCATATAAAGGTCGCGGAAGCGAGAAAATACTATCAGCATCGGCGATTTTGGGGACCTTTCGCCAAGAATGGCGATGTGCATATTTTTACCTGCGGTCGAGACATTCCGCCGGATCCAGCGCGTCCGCGCGGAACTGGTGGACTGCGAACCAACATTGACAAATGGGATTATCAGGCGGTTCTCGACATCGCGCATTATTTTGCGTCGAATTATCCCGGAACGAAGCTGAGGAGCGAGGACCCCGCCAGCAAACTGCAACAGGAGGATATTGATCAGGTACGGATCCCTCGCTGCACGGCTTTCCGCAGCAGATGCGCTACTGATAGATAAAGATTGCATTATCGGAGGATCGCCGGATGTGGACGACTTCGCAGAAATCGTACCCTCGAGATCCACGGGATCACGGCGTACAACAACGAGCGAAAGAAGGCGAAGGGGTTTGTTTGGTTCGCAATAAGAAAAATACGGCCAGCTCCTTTTACTGGGACACCGCTGAGGGCGAGTGTGAGGGTGTCGCGCGTCCGGGCCGGGTGAGCAACGGCTGCACCCCCCTGAACCGGCAACGAGTGCGAAGATCTTGGCCGGCACTGGAAGAATGCACGGCATTCTAATCGTCGCCGACAATCCCTTCAGCCAGTTGGATCCAAGGCGGAAGGTGATGATTCTTTCGGGGTTCAGCGGTGTGGCCACAAATGCGATGGCAAAGTTCCTTACCGACGAGGCCTATCTGCGTTCATTCTTCAGGTTCGACGAGGGCGCAATCCCAGCCTGCCAGGGCGATCGAGGCCTTGATCAGCGTTCGCTACGTGGTCGAGTCGGTCTCGGAGAACAGGGATGCACGTTGAATCGACGATGGTCCCGATTCCATCGACTTCGAGGATCTGATCACCGTGTGATGGAGTAGCCAACGTGAGCTGTGTGCTGCAGTTCCATCCGCTTCCGCACCTTGGCTCTGGGTGGGCGTGGACTTGGACCTGGCTCGGACGAACGCTTCCGGATGGTCCGATCGGCCAGAGCTGGGAGATCGTCGATCGTCCGGATCCGTTTCAGTCTCGAGTGACAAATGTCCCTGGGAGGCGCCGACGTTGCGCGCGCTCATCGAGGAACGTAGCGCGGACATCCTGGGTCCGGTGTGGAGCCTGACAGACCGATTCCCGAATCTCCTCAAATGGCTCGACTGTCAGGATCGCTTGAGCGTACAAGTGCACCCGCCTCCTACGGTCGCGGGACAGTTCGCCGGTGAGACCAAAACGGAGCACTGGTACTTTCTTGAGACGGAATCAGGGGCGGCGGTGCTGGCAGGATTGCGGGCCGGGCATCGATACGGCTGCTTTCGAAGCGAGCATCATGGAAAATCGGCCGGAGTCGTGCATCCAGCGGTTGGCGACGCGTTCCAATGATGCCATTCTGATTGAGAGCGGCGTCGTACATGCGATCGACGCCGGAAATTTTATTCTTGAGATCCAGCAGAACTCCGAACCACCTATCGGATTGACGACTGGGGCCGAGTCGATGCCAGCGGCCAGCCTCGCGCCCTTCATATCCAGGAAGCGTTCGCATCCATTCGTGCGAACACCGCGCACGCGCCGCATGTCGTACGGGACGCCGGCCCCGACGCAGTGTTGGCGCAATGTAGCGCGTTTCGCATCACGCGCCGTACCCTTGCTGCCGGTGAGACATTGAGCTTTGCCGCGGGCGAGGAGCCAAGAATCCTCTCGGTTGCGGTAGGGCGCTTGTTCGCCGACGATATGCGGACGCTCGAGCGCGGCGATAACGTGCTCTTACCATACCACGGTGCTCCGCTCTTCGTGGCCGAGGTTGCCTCTCTCGTATTGGTGACGGATCGGTTTGTCGTGATCAGCTAGCGGTCGGACCCTCTCAGTCGCGTGAGATTCACGCCGCTCGCCTCTGTGCGATCGCGCAGAGGCCATCCGCTTCGATGCCGAGGGGCAGGTTCAGCAAGTTGTAGTAGTTCTCCAGCGCGTTCAGCCAGGTAATCTCCACGATCTCGCGCTCGCTGAAATGACGCTGCAGCTCGCTGAAGGTCGCGTCACTGCACGTGTTTGTGGCGGGTCGCATCTTCGACGTAGGCGAGCGCCGCCCGCTCGCGCGCGTCGAACAGCGGGCTGGTGCGATACGACGGCAGTGCTTCGAGCTTCTCGAGCGTCATGTGCCGGTAGAGCGCCGCTGCCTTCGCGATGTCCACGCAGAAGGTGCACTGTAAGTGCTCGCCGCGGCCCGTCTGGACGGGCGTGATGTCAGCCGCGACAGTGACCCGCGATGCGGGAGTGGCTACGGGGTGAGGAGCGCGGCGGGCAGCGTGACAGTGCTGGGCGTGGCGATCGCGCGGCGCGCGGCTTCGGCGAGATACGCGCCGGGCTCGAGGCCGACGAGTTTCGCCGACTCGATCAGGCTGTAGAAGAGCGCGGCGACGCGGGTGCCGCGCTCGGAGCGCGAGCCGTAGTGATTTTTGCGACCGACGGCGAGCGCGCGCATCCCACGCTCGACGTGATTGGTGTCGAGCGGGAGCGCGGGTTCGGTGAGGAAGGCCGTGAGCCCCGGCCAGAGATCGAGCGTGTAGCGGATCGCCTTGCCGAGCGCGGACTCGGGGAGCACGGGATGCGCGACGCACCAGGCGCGGATCGCGGCGACCAGCGCCGCGCCCTCCGTCTGCCGGCCCGTGGCCCGCTCGGCGGTGCGCGCCGGCTCGGGGAGCGCGCGACTGCGCGCTTCGAGGGCGTAGAGCTCACCGATCAGCCGCACGACCTCGCCCGCCTCCGGGTAATGCGGCGCGGCCTCGACAAACTTCCGGCGCACGTGCGCCCAGCAGTGCGCGAGCCGAAACGTGGGCGCGCGTGCCGCCGCGTGCTGATCGCGGAGCGCCGGGTAGACGCTGTAGCCGTCGGCAATGAGCCAGCCTTGATAGTCCCGCAGCACCGCAGCCGCCGCGGCGATTCCGCGCGAGCCGGCGATCCGGTAACAGACGCCGTCCGGCGCGGCGAGCGCCCAGGCGTGCCACTTGGTCGCCCCGGGCTGGCCCAGCAACGGCCAACGCGTTTCGTCGGCGCCGAGGACGGGAGTGGTGAGGACGTAGGCATGAAGCGCGTCGTGCGTGGGCGTGAGGTGGTGGGCGAGCGCGGCGAGCTGATCCCAGAGCGTCTGCGTGTCGATCGTAAGCCCGCCCCGCGCCATCTGCTTCACTTGCCGCGCGAGCGGCAGATGATCGGCGTACTTGGCGAGTGCCACGCCGACGGCGAAGGCGACCGAGTACCGCCCGCCGGCCGTGAGCTTCGGCGGGCCGAGCGCCGTCTCGACACAGCCGCCGCAGCGGCAGCGGTATTTCTGCCGCCGATGGCGGACGAGGCGGAAGGACCGCTCGACCACGTCGATCTCCTCGGCGTCCTCGGTCTGCCCCTCCCAGAGGGTGAGCGCGCCGCCACACTGCAGGCATTGCTGATCGGCGGCGTCGAGCGGGTGCATGATTTCGACGAGCGGCAGCGTCGGCTGGGGCCGCGGGCCGTGCCCGCGCGGGGCAGGCCGCGGCGTATCGTCGGCGTCGGCGCCATCCTGGGGGCGCCGCTCCGAGCGGGGGCTGAAGAGCGCGCGCGTCTTCGCCGCGAGCTGCTCCTGGAGGAGCTGGAGCTCGAGCTGGAGACTCGTCGTGGCGCCGTCGCCGCGCGCGGCCGCGAGCGCGGCGGTGAGCGCCGCCAGGCGCTCGTGCAGGCGGGTAAGCTCGGCGTGCTGGAGCAGCGCCACCTGGCGCAGGCGCTCGATGTCGGTCTCGTGCTCGATCTGCACCACGGGAGAGTGATGGCAGATGGGTAGACGAATGGCAATACGATTCTGATAGATCCAATGACTATCGCGTCGCGGTGAGGGCCCGCGGCGTCACGACGGTCGGCGAGAGGCGCCGCTGCGCGAGGAGCGCGCAGCCTTCGAGCAAGAGCGCGAGCTCGCTCAGCGTGAGCTCCACCGCCGGCGCGCCCGCCTGGGCCCAGAGCGCCGCGAAGCGCCCTTGCTCCAATCGCTTCTGATAAATGCACAAGCCCGTGCCGTCCCACAGTAAGACCTTCGCGCGCCGCCGCGTGCGATTCACGAACAGGTAGCAGTCGCCCGAGAGCGGATCGCGCTGGAGCTGCCCCGCGACGAGGGCCTGCAAGCCGTCGAAGCCTTTGCGGAGATCCGCCGGTGCCGGATACGCCCACACGCGGAGCGTCCGCGTGCTGCCGATCACGCGAGCTGCGCGAGCAGTGCCGGGACGTCCGCCACGGAGAGCCCCTCGATCCGCACGCCCGTGGCCAGCACGACGACGACCCCCGACGCGGGCAACGCCACGACCGTGTCCGTACGGACGGCCACGGGCCGCATCCGGGGTGGCCGCATCGCCGCGCGCGCCCAACCCGTGATCGCACCGACGGAGAAGCCGACCTCGCGCGCGATCGTCGGCCAGCCGGCCCCCGCGGCCTGCCGCTGCCGCGCGTAGTCCACGATCGTCGCCCGGATCGCGTCCGGCACCCGACTCGTCACGCCACGCGGGCCCAACGCCGCCACCTGCTGCCGAATCCGTCCGCGCATCGCGCCGCTCGCGTCGCCCATCGCCGCCACCTCCGTAGCGATCGGCGTAGCGCACACGCGTCAGCGATCACCAGACGGGGCGCAGCGAGCACTTACGGTCAGTCGCTTGTCGGCGTTCGCCCCTGTCTGCGGTGACTTCTTGCGATTTGTTGGCATGGCTCCTCCGTAGGTGGGGGTGGAGTACGTTGCGGTCGGCAGCGTGCCTATCGCACCGCCGCAAAAGCTGTCTACCCTTCCGTTTCGGCCGTCGCCGTCGACCCTCTCGCCCGAGCCGGAGGGTCGATGGTGGCGGACGTAGGAAGGGACTTCCCTGCTCTGCCCTACCCTTCCGTTCGGTTCAGAGCCGGAGACCTTCTTTGAGTCTGGCATCTGAGCAATTGCAGTCGCCACTCTCCGCGTCCAAATCGGCAGGGGGAGGCGTCTGCGATTTTCTGCTTGGAGGCGCAAAGCCCACCGACGCAAAAACCGTTTTGGGGTGTGTCAATTCGGAGCAATTGGGGGACGGGTTGTTAGCGCTTCGCATTGACGCTGAATCGCTTTTGCTGCTACTGGGCGGCCATGTCCACCGAGCGCGCCAGGTGCGACTCCGGAGATCCACTCCAGCCGTGAGAAGCCTGTGAAGCGCGCTTTCTTCCCACTTGTCCTCGTCGTTGCCCTTATCGGAGTCGCAGTCGTTGGTATCCGGGCGAGTGGAGACCCGGTGGCGTCCTGCCAATCAGGAAAGCTCAAAGCTGCGGGAAAAGTGGCGCAGTCTCTCCTCAACTGTCATTCCAAATCCGCGAAGCTCGGCAGCGTCGTTGACCCGACATGCACCACCGGCGCCCAGGATCACATGCAGGCGGCGTTTTCCAAGGCGGAAAACGCTGCAATCGCTGCTGGCACAACCTGCGCGACGACAGGGGATAACTCGGCCATTGCCGGGCTCATTACGCAGTATGTCGACGCCGCCGTATCCGCTCTCCGCCCGCAGCCGTCGGTGTCGGGGTGCTCTGCAACAAAGCTGCGGGCGCTCGCTACCGCAACAGGAAATACGGCGAGGGCGTACGCACAGGATCGTAGGCAGACCAATGGCGACAAACTAACGCGCGCGAAGGCGAACGTCGCTACGAAGCTCTCACGATCGTTCACAAAGAGTGAGCTAGGGTCCGAATGCGCCACGATCGGTGACGCAACGGCGGTGAACGGACAGCTCGACAGTTTTGCTTCTGAACTTGCGCAGGAGCTGTACCCGTGGCCGGTCGTCGACTCGACACCTGTCTCGTTTAGGTATCCCGCCTCTCAGGGGTCGGTCGGCGAGCCGGTTGTCATCCACGATGAGCCCGGGGCGGTGGTGTTAGAAGTCCCTCTGACAGTCGGCTCTGAGGTACTCACCACATTCGGCATAATCGTTAGAGACAATTCCGCTCATCTTTCGCTTGAGGATTGGTTCGCCGCCAACGTCGATCCTGATGGTGTCCTCTTACCGGCAGGCACTTTTGTAGCGGTCGAACTCTCTGACGGGCGCCGGGCGCTCGTCAATGCAGCGGGGATACCGGATACCTACACGGGTCCGCCAGTGCCGTATGCCTACGTAAGCTCCTCGGACAATACAAAGATCGCGGTTGTGTCTTTGTCGCAGGACAACGATCTGGATGGTCTGGGCTACACGACGCCCGAAGCGAGAATCCAACTCCTTAACGCGATCGTTCAATCGCTAACCTTCAACTAGGGGCTCCCAGAGATCCGCGACGCCGTGACCCGTCCGATCCCCATAATACTGGCGCTCTTAGCGGCCTTCATTCCCTCGCCTTCATTCGCCGCCGCTCCGTGCAGTGCTTTGACGGCGACGTATAAGGGTGTGGGAGCTTTATCCAACGGGCAGTATCAAGCTACCGGCAACTCATGCGTACCTGCGAAGGGCCCTGATGGGTGGCAATATCAGTGCGTCGAGTACGTGCGACGGTTTTACCGTACGGCCGTCGGAGTAAACACATCCGGGTGGACAGGAAACGCCAAGGACTACTACCCTACCGCTACGCAGAAGGGCCTCGACCGTTTCGCGAACGGCAGCACAAGCGTGGCGCCGGCGCCGGACGATCTTTTGGTTTTCGACGGTAGCGCGGGCAATCCGAACTCTTTCGGGCATATTGCCGTGGTGATGAGCGCTACGGCGACGACTGTGACGGTAATTGAGCAGAACTGGTCAGCGACGGGGACAATTCAGCTACCGATCTCTAAGGACTCTCAAACCGGAGTCTGGACCATGCCGGCGCGAGGAAGCCTACCTGTGCTCGGATGGCTGCGGCGTCATGGAAGCCCCACGGGCGCGCCTGTAATCACTACGGTCAATCCGAGTACATCGACAGTGCACAATGGGGCCAACACACTCACGATCTCTGGCAGCAACTTCGATCCGGACCGCTCGGACATCCTTTGGTCTTCTAGCGATGGTGTGTACGTAGATGTACGCTTTCCGCCAACGACGAGAGGTAGCACAGCACTGGCGTACGTCGCGAACCAGCCCGGTGATACTTTGTACACCGGTTGGGGATACTTCAGCTTCGTCGGCACCTACTTCCTGACGGTATACAATCCGAGCAATCAGTTCGGCGATCCTGGACAGCGCAGTAACTCAATGACGTTTACGATCTATAATCCGCTTCCCACCGCTACGTCGACCTCTGGGCAGTGCAAAGCAAATATCAATTGCACGCCCGGAAACGGGTTTGACGTCCGGGTTAACGGCTCTGGATTTGTGATTAACAGTGCATTTGGCTCGGGCGCTCAAGGCAGCACCGAATGGGATGTGAATGGAACTAGCATCGGAAGGCCCAATTACCTTGTCGGCGGGCCGACGGTCTGGACCCAAGCGCAACTCTTGATAAACATGGCTGTGATACCAACTGCTGGCAACTATACAGTACACGCTTGCAACCGGGCGACCGTATCGGGAATCGCATGCGCGAGCGGAACACTGGTGGTCGATCCGTAGCGCCGCGTGATTGCGGGTTGTCGCCACATGGGGGCGGCGTGGGTGAAACCAAGTAGTGCGCCCCCTGTGAAGCCAGCTCGCCTCAGAGAAGATTCTCGTCGCACATCGAGCAGTAGCGGCCGTGACCGAGAATGACGTGGTCGAGCAGTCGCATGCCGAAGAGATCGGCGCACTCGCGGATGCGCTTCGTGATGGCGAGATCCTCGGCCGAAGGCGTCGGGTCGCCTGACGGGTGGTTGTGGGCGAGCAGAAACGCCGCGGCGTTCGCCAGAATGAGGCTCTTCATCACCTCCCTAGGTTATGTTGTGGCCGCACTTATGTGGCGTCGCGCTTGCTGCCCCTCAGCGGACGGCGTTGCCGTGCAAGGCAGCGCCACATAAGTCGGCCGATGATTCTTCAGGTCACCCGTTGCAGCTCCTTGAGGAAAGCGAGCAGCCCGACCTGGCGATGCCAGGGTTGCGTGGCGCGTGCCTCCGGAATCTCGCACATGCTCAGCGCCTTGGCCTTCATCTCGAGATCGACCTCCGCGTAGACGTTGGTGGTGTCGAGCGAGACGTGGCCCAGCCAGGCGCGAATCGTGTTGATGTCGACGCCGGCACGAAGCAGGTGGACGGCCGTAGTATGCCGGATCACGTGCGGGCTGACGCGCTTCGTACCGAGGGACGGGACATCCTGCGTCGCCTGACGCGCGTACCGGCCCACCATGGCGTAAATCCCGAAGCGTGTGATCGGCTTCGCGGCGGCGGTTCAGAAACACGCGATCCTGTGCGCCGTGTCCGTCGGTCAGCGCTCGGAGGGTGTTCGCTGTCGCCGGCCAGAGCGGGCAGAGGCGCACCTTGTTGCCCTTGCCGAGGATCTTCACCGCCGGCGAGGCGCCGAGGTCGAGGTCGGCGACGATCAGCCGCGCCGCCTCGTCGCAGCGCGCGCCAGAGTTGTACAGAAAGAGCAGCAGCGCGTGATCGCGGATCCCCTGGCGACTGCGACGATTCGGCGCCGCGAGGAGCGCGTCGATTTCGGGCTTGTCGAGATACGGGAGCGTTCCCTTCGACGCCTTCTTGAAGGGCACCGCGGCGACCTCGCGCGCACCAGTGCAGATGCTCGGGACTGCGCACGCCGACGAAGCGCGCGAAGCTGTGGATGGCAGCCAGTCGCTGATTGCGCGTCGTGACCGAGCAGCGCCGGATCTCCTCGAGATGGGCCAAGAATGATCGCACGACGTCGGGCGAGAGGTGCTCGACCTCCAGGTGATCGACGGCGTGGCGCTGCACCTTGGCGGCAAACGGCAGGAAGAACGCCAGGGCATCCCGGTAGCTCGCCTGCGTATGGCGCGAGAGGTTGAGCTCCGCGACGACGTGCTCCAGGAGAAAGCGCCGCACCCACGGCGCGACGAGATTCTTATTGGTCATGGCTGACCTCCCGGCCCACGTAGCCCTCGAAGCGCCGGCTCGCCTCGCGCAAGAGCTCCGGCGTCATCGTCAGGTAGTGCTGCGTCTCAGCCAGGCCGAGGTGCCCGAGGTAGGTCGAGAGCTTCGGCAGCAGGCGTTGCACGTCCGCGCCGGATCGATACCACGCCACGAGCCGATGGACGGCGAAGCTGTGCCGTAAATCATGGAGACGCGGCTGGAAGTAGGCGCCATCGCGCCGCTCGAGCCCGATACCATCGCGAAGGATCCGGAAGTAGCGTTCGGCGGTCTGCCGCGCGATGGTCTTCCCCCAACGATCGAGGAAAAAGGTGGTCGTCGTTGGCAGTCGGCGGGCAAGCGCGACGCGATGGTCGGCGTACCGCGCCAGGGTCGCTCCGAGCTTCGGCCCAATCGGCACGAGCCGGGTCTTGAAGAATTTCGTGTTCCGCACGACGAGACATGGCGCGGACAGGTCGACGTCGTCGGGCGTCAGCGCCAGCGCCTCGCCGAGACGCAGCCCGGCGCCGTAGAGGAGCAGGATCAGGGTCCGCAGGGTCTGCGGGTTGGATGCCGGGGCGCTGACCCGTTCTTCGGGTAATGCAGATCGAGCATCGCCGTGGCGTCGAGCAGGCGGCGGAGTTCTTCCGCCGCATAGATGTACGGCGTCGCATAGGCCGGCCGCTTCGGGATGAGGTGCGGCAGCGGGGAGGCGTCCAACAGGCCGCGTTGGATCGCGAAACGAAAGAGCCCGGCGCAGCGCGTAGTACTTCGTGTGCCACCGACGAGCTGAGCTGCGAGCGGTTCAAGAATGCGCGCACCGTCTCCGGATCGATCGCCGCCACGTCGACCGGCCCCAGCGCGCGGGCGAACATCCGGAAGATCTTCGCCCTGCTGTCGAACCGCATGCCGAGAGCGCGCTTCACGACACGTACGTGTCGATGAGTTCGGCGAGGGTCATACGACCTCCCCGAGGTCGAAGGCCGCGACTTCACGCAGGCCGTGCAGATCCACCTTGGCGTACACGCGCGTGCTGGTCGAGGCTGCGATGGCCGAGGTGATCGCCGATCTCTTTGAGCGACAGGCCTTCGGCGAGGAGCCGTCCGGCGCAGGCGTGTCGCAGTGTGTGCGGGCCGTGAGCGGCACGCCGCAATTCCCAAGCGCTTCAAGCGCGCGGCGACGATCGCATAGAGGCTCCTCGAGGTCATCGGCCCGATCGGCGCGAGGACCTTCAGAAACACCTGGCGACAGGCAGCATGGCGGGCGGACGTCCTGGAGATATCGGATGATGGCCTGCCCGACCGACGGGAGGAGCGGATAGACATGCCGCCGGCCCTGCTTCGTGCGCGGCACGATGAGTCGATCCTGCTCCCAGTCGACATCGTCCAGCGCAGGGCGGCGACTTCGCCGGCGCGCAAGCCGTAGACGGCGAAGAGCAGGAGATCGCGCGATCCCGGATGTCCGCTGGCGCGTCGGACGCCGTCTCTCGATCAGCCCTGGACGTCGTCCCAGGACGGTCCGAGCGGCAGCTCGTGGTGCCGATAGATGCGCGGACCGGACACCGGTGTCGGCGAGGCCGGCGGAGCACCACGCGCGCCGCTCGGCATGGCGCAGGAACGCCCGGACGGCGTCGGTGTGAATCTTGATCGTGACGCGCGAAAGCCCCTTGCGCGTGCAACGCTGCGAAGTACGCGTCGATGTCCCGCAGCTGCAGCTCCGCCAGCGGGCGATGGCGCTCGTCGAGCCACGCGAGGAATCCGCTCGACGTGCCAGCGGCGATTTTCGGATCGTGTGCGGCGAGAGCCCGCGCTCCTGCGTCATCCATTGCGCGAAGTCCTCGAGCAGGCCGGAAAATGCCGCGGAGGAACGGCTGGCATGCGGAGCGACCCAGGAAGAGCAGCCACTGGGTCGCCGCGCGGACGAATTCTGCGCGATAGGTCTGGGCATCACCGGGTCGGTGAAGATCCGTCCGTAGCTGCAGGACCCGATCCGCAGCGGCCTCGAGGTCGCCGGGCGCTGCGGGAAGCCCGCCGTGTGCGTGGAGTTCGTACGCGGCAACGAGCAGCGTCGCTGCCAGCCGCTTGAGGGAGGTCCGCAAGTATCCTTGCCGGGCGCACTGCTCAAGGAATCGCTCCCGCTCGGCCGCGTACGGTGCGGCCCGGTGGTGGACGACGACAGAGAGTTTGCCGAAGAGCTGATCGAACATACGCTGGCCTCCTCCGAGGAATTTGTGCGTCGGTGCGTCGGAGTGACACGACGATCCCAGGACGCGCGCATAACGATTCCAGTTGGAGCCCCCTTCCGCCTTGACATCGCGGCAGCGCCTGCTGAATGAAGCGGCGTGGCCAACGCGGTATGGCAATCGTGCATACGACTTCGCACCATCGCCGCGTGCACGCTGATCGTCTTTGGGTCGCACGCGAGGATCTCCGACGTGAACGCCGCCGACTTGCTTATCACCAACGCGCGGGTCATCGACGGCAGGGGATCGCCACCCCGTGAGCGTCTGACGCTTCTGATCCGTGACGGCCGCCTTCATGAGATCACGACGGACCGAATCGAGGTGGAAGGTATTCCGGTGCTCGACGCCGCGGGCGCGACGGTGTTGCCGGGCTTGATCGACTCGCACGTTCACTTCATCGCGGCGCCCGGCGGCGCCTACCGAAAGGACTCGCCGGAAACACGGCGCGAGCTCACTCGCCAGCATCTGCGAGCGTATCTCGCCTGCGGCGTGACGACCGTGCTCGACGCCGGGATCGATCCCGCGAGCGCGCGCGAGATCAAGGAATGGCTCGGCCGCGGGCATCCCGGGCCGCGCTTCCTCACTACCGGACCATACATCCGACCACCGGGTGGATATGGGTGGGACGGATTCGGCTCCGAGTCGACGGTCGAGGAGGTAAACGCGAAGCTCGACGTGCTGCAGACCCTGGGAGCGGCCGGCGTGAAGCTGGCCTTCGAGGACGGCCGCGCTGCGTTTTCAGCGGAGCTCCGGCAGGCCATCATTGAAGGCGCTCGTCGCCGGAAGTTGCCACTCTACGTGCACGCAACCACGGAGACGACGCAACACGAAGCGCTCGCATGGGGAGCGCACGCGATCATGCACGGTCTTTTCGGCGGAGTATGGGTCGGCCAGTCTCCCGCCACGAGATCTCTCGGACGACTTCGTGCGTGAGATGAAGTCGAGCGGTGCGTATCAGGTCACCACGTTCTCCCTCATCGACAACTGGCCTGGCCTATTCTCGGTCGCTCGACTCGACGATGCCCTCGTGCGCTTGACCGTGCCCGACGTCGAGCTTGCGACGGCGCGCGATGCCGATGCACTGCTGGCCTTTGCGGACGGGATTCTCGGAATCCCCTGGATGCCCTCCATGCTCCGTCCTTACGTTGCTCGCTACGTGTGGACGCAGCGGACCTTGACCGACGGCCTCGCCTACATGCAACGCAATGTCCGGCGGCTCTATGACGCCGGCGTACCGATCGTGGTGGGAAGCGACGCCCCTTCCCCGTGGCCTGAAGCGCTCTACAACTTCCACGGACCCACAACCCTCCGGGAGATCGAGCTCCTCGGCCAAGCGGGGCTGCCGGCGATGGCGGCGATTGTGGCGGCGACCCGCACCCCGGCCGAGATGCTCGGTTTGGCGAACGAGCTCGGAACGGTCGCGGTCGGCCAGCGCGCCGACCTCGTGATCGTCCGCGGCGATCCGCTCACAGACCTCGGCGCGTTGCGCGCGATCGCGTGGACGGTGAAGGACGGCATTGCCCACACGCCGAAGGAATGGATGGCGCAGTGACGTCTGCGCGGTGTCCGAGCGCGAAGCGGGTGCGCGAGCGTCACTGGGCCGCCAACCGCCCCCCGTGTAGGCCGACTTATGTTGCGTCGGGAAGGAAATCATCGAAGGAGATCCGCCGCGGCCAGCCGTACGCCACATAACTGTGACCGCAACATAACCCCGCTTATGTTTTGCAAAACATAACCTAGGGTGCACGACGCTGGATGTCAGCGTTCCTACCGAAACCTCTTCGACACCAAGGCGCTTGCGCGGATCGAGCGCAAGCGTCAGGAACCGCTCGCGGTCCCAGCTCAAGGCATCCTGCTTGAAGAGGTTCCACACGTCTTCGGGTTCGGTGATTGCCTCGCCGTAAGGCGTCGGCACATCGCCCTCAGCGACAACACGGGGAATGAGGATGGGGAAGAAGACGCCGCGCCGAAGCGACGCGTTGATGGTGTCGCGTGTCGACGGGCGCGGACGAAGCACCGAGCCACGACGAGGGCGTGGCGTGCAATCTCGTGCGCGACGTCGAGGTCGCTCCACTCGATGTGGCCACCGCGCCGCTTCCCCTCTCGGTACGCTGCAACCAAAACCTCGGCAGCTTCGAGGGCAAGATTCTCCTGATTCATGGGATTCCTCCACGTACAGGCCGCCGGTTGCACCGGCGGCCAGTTGGCAACTGGTCAGTATTCGAGGGGCAAAAGGATGGTCGTAACCGTCCGGTCGGCTTCCGTGATCACCCAAAAAATGACCTCGTCCTCCGAGCGATAGCTCGAAAAGAGTCGGCCACCGTTTCGGAGCGCCCGCTCGTTTGCGGCCTCGTCTTCTTCGACTCTAGCAGCGCCTGAATTGGTCATGGCGTGGCGCTCAATGGCGCGCGCGACTTCTTCGTCGCTCAGCGCCTTCAGCGCTCCAGGTGTGATGACGATCTGGCCGAGTGGAAAACAGCGCTCGGGAACGTCTGTGGGCAAGGATTTCATCGTCGTTTCTCCAGCTGTGCCGCCGCGACAAACCACGGTCGGCGCGTGTGTATGCCTCTGCCGCCCCTCATCGCCTGCCCGGGAGTTTCTCCGGAGGGAGGGGGGATTGGTTTCACTCGCAGCCGTCAGGCGAACCGATCCCCCTCCCTCTGGAGAAACGGTGTGGTTCGGCAGCGCGCCCACGCGGCGGCTGGGTAAGCGAAATGCAGGCGCGTGACAGCTCCGGCTGGCGCGGGCGTGCCGCTGGGTGGTGGGACGTGGGGGTGCTGCCGCTGGTGGTGGAGAGGCGAAAAATCTCTGCGGTGCGAGCGTTCGCGAGCGCGACACTGGTTGCGGTGGGGAAGCGTCTCCGCGTACGGTGTGGGGAGCGGGGAAACGCGGCGGGGCGATCTATCAGCCCGATCGGCGGCGCAGCCGACTGAGGACCGTTCTTCTCGACGCGCTGCGAGCGGTACCGCGGTGCAGGGGAAGAGGTTCTGCACCTCCTCCCCTACCCTTGGTGCTTAGTACTCCTCGGGAGAAGGGCCGTCGTCGATGCGCGATCAGCTTCCGTGATGATCCAGAGCTTCACGCCGGACGCCAGCTTGTAGACGGGAGAGATGTGCGGCAACCATCGACAAGCGCGTGCTCGTTCGCTTGCCAGTCCTCCGTGCCGCAGTCGCCCCAATCACCGCGCGCATGCCTCCCCAAGCACGCAAGGAGCTGTCCGACGCAACAGCGCCAAGGGCACCCGGCGTTGCGTACAGATTTCCCATCGAAAATTTCCCCCCTCGACTCCCCAACTTCTCAACCGTCGTCTTCGGATCGCTCTCGTTCGTCATGACTCTGCACCTCTCGTTACGACCGAGCCCGGCTACACCGGACCAGTACGGGTTCTGCCGTGGGCACTTGCTTCGGCCGACAGCAGGCCCCCGCTTGAACCCGATAAATGCGGTCTTGCGCGGACGGCCGAGGGGTCAAGGCTGCCGCAGGCACGAGCGAAGCGAGCGTGGCCTTGACGCCGCAAAGGCCGGCTGCGCTACCGGGGTTGTGGTGGCGGAATTTCCTCTTCGAGAGCGGGAGGAGACGCGGCGGAAACGCCGCGGCTAGTTGATCGAGAATTTGTGGGATGTGGGCGAGGTCTTTGAAGACTTTTGTGAGAAACGCCCCGCGGCTTCGAATCCGGTGGCTTTGGGCCGCGTCCCTGAGCTGACTAAGCCCCTGAGTCACCAAGTCTGCGCCGAGGACTTCGGCGCACTTCGTCCACCAGAGCACTCGTCGCGACTTCCGACCTGGCGGACGATGTCGTTCACCAGAAGGCCGATTTCGGGATCGAGACTGAGAGCTCCGCGGCGAGGTACGCGGTAGTCCTGCTTGGGCCTGACATCGCGCTCAAACACCGCGAGCCATTCTCCTGTGCGTGGCGACTTCTCGAAGCGGACGCTCTTGAGCGTCGGCACACGGCGATCGAGGAGCCCCCGCGCAGCTCGCGCGATGGCCTTTCGGACATCTTTCGGGTCTGAGGCCTCGATCGGCAGCGCCCGGGCAAGGTCCATCACGCGGCGCTGATGAGCGCCTGCGAGACGAACTTCTTTGAGAGGTAAAGGGCGAGGCGCTGTTCGAGCGGACGCAGTGTGTGGAAGAGGTCCGAGTTGAACCCGAGCGAGAAGAAACCGCGCGTGCGAGCGATCTGCTGAAGAACGCGGCTCACCTCGATGAAGCCAAGGGAAGTTCCTCCTGCGCGACGCTTCCGACCGCGGCTTGAAGTAGCAAACGTCTCCGAAGAGCCGCCAGTGCATGTCCACATACGCGTGGCGCTTTCGATCCCAGAACGCGTTTCGACACTGGAAGTCGTAGCCGCGAAGGATGTCGAGATCGCGCCGAAGTCTTACGTAGTCCTTGGATGAGGGATGCCGGTGCTCCGGCCAGATGCGAAGAAGGAGCGCTCGCGGGGTTCCGAACTGAATCTGCGTTCCGCGGCAGCCCTGCTCGATATAGAGCTGAAGTAGCTCGTAGAGCACCTGTTGGGTCGTCTGGCCGCCGAAGCCGAAGGCGCCAGGGAAGACTTTCCACTCGCGCTGCAACCTTCTCACCGTCCCGGCCCGTGATGACATCTGAATAGATGAGCGGACCTTGCGACGCGTTCGCGCGGGGATTTTTCTGATAGCGAAAGAGCGGAAACTCGGCGAGGTCGAAATCGTACCGCCCGACTTTCGTCGAGCGTTGCCGCCTTGATCCGTCGTCCGAAACGGTAGCCGCTACGATAAGGCATCTGATGTGAAGGGTCTCTGAAGTACCTCTCTGTTGAGATTGGTTGTGTTATCTTTGCCTTCATCTTCAGATGTCTTAAACCGCATTTCCATTTAATGCATTAAAGTACTTTAGAGCATTAGTACTTTACCTCGCCGGATCGCGAATAACCGCGAGGGGTTACACGCCGTTTCGGGAGTGAAAGCACGCGCCCCGGCACCGTTTCGGGGAGCGAAAGCACGCGCTTCGCCACCTGGATGCGAGCGAAAGCACGCGCGGCAGGAAGGGCGTCTGTGGATAAGTCCGCGCCCCCCTCCTCTCGCCACCGTAGATCCTCCTCCGCGCCCGCCCGTCCAGCTCCGACACCGCCCACCGCACAAATGCGGTTACGGCCGGCGCTCCGTGCAACCTCGCGCCAGGAACAGCGCCTGGCACTCGGCCGCTCACTCCGCGCCGACCGTCGCACCTTTGACGAGACCAAATTTTGGTCTCGCGGGCCTCAACTCCGGTGAAGGCCCGCTCACCCAAAAAATTGTTGGGGTGAGCACCAACCTGAGAGGAGAGAAGCCATGGCAGCAAGAAACCCAGATTTCATCGCGTATGCAGTCACGGAGACGAACGGACGAAGCCGCTGGCGAGAAGTGGGCGTCGCGTTGGAACCGGAAGGAAGACGCGCTCACGGTGCTGGTGGACGCGTTCCCGCTCGGAGGACGCCTGGTGCTTCGCACGCGCCGCGCGCTCGAGGTCCGAGGGGCGCGAGGTCGGGACGAAGGTCAGAGCCATGAGCCGGGTCCGACGAATTAACCGTGAGGCGACCGCACGGCGCCCCGATGGGTGCGCGTGATCCTGGCGAAACTCCGGACCGGCTTCTCGATGTACGAGAGGCCGCCGCCCTGCCTCGGGCTAGAGCCCGCGACGCTCTACCAGTGGGCCTACGAACAGTCGGATTCCCGTGGTGAAACTGTTGGACGACGTGGCCCGCTACGGTTCGCTTGGTGACGTCGAGCAGCTGCTCATCGAGATTGGGAACTGCCCGCGTCGGCGGCGGTTGCCAGAGCGCGAGTGAGCGATCGATGACGGAGGCATTCCGATGAGAAAGCGAGACGATTGAGGCGGCGCGGACGCGAACGACGCCGCCGCGGGGCATCTTCGAGCGCCCGCACAGGTCGGGCATCTGGTGGGTGCGCTACGCGGACGAGTCCGGCGCGTGCACCGCGAGAGGGTCGGCCCCGAAGGGCCTCGCCGCTGAAGGTCTACCAGAAGCGCAAGAACGAGGTCGCAAGAGCGGCGCTTCTTTCCGGAGCGCATCCGGCGGCGCGACGTTCGGCTCGCCGACATGGTCGACGACTACCTCGCCCGCGCGAAGGACAGCTCCGCAGCTCATCACGAGTGCATGCGCGGGCGGGGAGGCTCGTCGAAGGAGTCCCTCCGGGGCAAGACGCTTCGCCAGATCTGCCGCGGGCGACATCGAGCGCTACGTCGCCCGGCGCATCGCGCGAGGTCGCGCCGGCGAGCGTCAACCGCGAGCTCGCCTTCCTGAAGCGCGTCTTCAACGTCGCGATCGCCGACGGCACGTCGAGGCGAACCCGGTGCGCGCCGGTGAAGTTCTTCAAGGAGAACAACCGCCGCGTCCGCTACCTGACCGAGACGAAGAGAAGCGCTCTCGCCAGAGCATCGGCGAGGAGCGACTGGCCCATGGTCGCCGTCGCGCTCCACACCGGGCTTCCGCCAAGCGGAACAGTTCCAGCTCCGCTGGGACGACGTGGACTTCGCGACGGGCATCGTCACCGTCCCGCGACTCGAAGTCCGGCGAGGACTACCACGTGCCGATGAACGACGACGTGCGCGACATCCTGCGCGACGCTCCCGTCGCGCCTGAAGAGCGCGTGGGTGTTCCCGAGCGACACGGGCAGACGCCGCTCGACGCGCAGAACTTCATGCAACCGCGTCTTCCTGCCCGCGCTCGAAGCGCGCCGGCATCGCGGGCTTCCGCTGGCACGACCTCCGCCACACCTTCGCGAGCCGCCTCGCCATGGCGGGCGTCGACCTCGCGACGGTCCAGGAGCTGATGGGCCACAAGACGCTCGCGATGACGCTGCGCTACGCGCATCTCTCGCCGGCACCGCCTCGACGCCGTGCAGCGCCTCAGCCGGGTCGCCAACTGGCACCACTACTGGCACCAGCGAGCAAACGCGCGTGCGCGAAGAAAAATGGCGGTCGGAGAAGTCATGGTTTCGCCAGGGAAATCTCAGTGCGCCCGGAGGGAATTGAACCCCCAACCTACAGATTCGAAGTCTGCCGCTCTATCCAATTGAGCTACGGGCGCAGGCGTTGCGGGACGGGTACTAGCCTGATTCGGCGGGAGTCGCCAGCCGCGGAGGATGCCGGTCGTCGCCGCGGGAAGTGTCGACGCCGGGGGGCGCGATGCCTGCGCTGTGTCGGCGCTACCCCGTCAGCGCGCCGCCGCCTCGCGGATCTTCTGCACCGCCGGCAGCAGCAGGCCGGTGCCCGTCGGATCGAGGATCTCGGCGCTCAGCACGTCGGTCGCGGGCAGCGGTACGTACCTGACCGGGTCCGTCTGCACGGCGGGGAGGAGGAGACCGATCAGGATCGCGATGATGCCTTGGTCGTCCTGGTCCGGCATGTAGCCGTCGAAGACCTTCACGTGCGGACCGGCGTCCGCACCGGCGCCCGCGATGATCTCCGTGGTCGTGAAGAGCACCGGAAAGTCGCCCGCGAGGTCCGAGCGCGTCGACGAGTACACGATCAGCTGGATCGCGCGCTGCTGGCCCGGCTTGACGCTGCCGTCGGCGAGCTTGGTGTGGGTCACGAGCAGCGTCTGCCCGCGCCGCATGTGCACGGGCTGGAGCACGAGCTTGCCCTTCGTGCTGCGGAGGACGTCGGTGAGCTTCGGCGGCGGCGGACCGTCGGCCGCGAACGTCATCGACGAGAGACACGTCACGAGAACGGCGGCGCCGGCGAAGCGGCGCATGAGCGAGGTCGTCATGCGCGGGACTTGCTCAAACGGGCGCCCGACGGTCAAGAGAAAGACGCCATGCGACTCGCAGAGGAGGTCGCAGCGTTACTTCATCGCGGTCGCTTCGATCTCGACCATGATGTCGCGGTGAAAGAGGCGCGTGACGCCGAGCAGGGTCGACGACGGCCGGCAGCTCACCTCGGCGAGGCGTGCAAGCCCGCCGGCGGCAGCGCCCTGCATGAAGGCGTCGACGTCGGTCGTGTAGTAGTTCAGCCGCACGACGTCGGTGAGGTCGAAGCCGCCGGCGATCAGCACGGTCTCGAGATTGGCCACCGCTTGGCGGAGCTGCGCCGCCATGTCGCCGGCGTGGAGCGGGACGCCGTTGGCGTCGACCGAGGTTTGGCCCGAGCAGAGGAGCGTCCGTTTCGCCGGACCGAGCTCCGTCGCCTGCACGAACCCCAATGCGTCCTGCCACGTCCACGGATTGATCGCGCGTCGTTCCATGCCGGCGAAGCTAGCTAGGCGATCCACTCCCCCGACGCCAGGCACCGCGCGCGCCGATCGTGGGGGCATTCGACGTCTCCTACGACCCGCGCTGTGACCGAGCGCTTTCTATGGAGGGCAGTGCCTCCCGGCACGCCTCTCTTGACACCGCCGGCCCTACCGGCGATTTTCCGCCCTCGTCTCCCACTCCCCCACGCGAGGTTCGATCTCATGCGCACATCCGGATGGCTGCTCGGCACGCTCGGTTTGATCACGGTCCTCATCGCCCCGGCGATGGCGCGAGCCGAATTCGACATGTCGGTCGACGTCGCCAAGACCTCGTCGAAGGTGCTGAAGATGGAGCGCACAGGCCCCGCCCGCGACTTCATCCAGCGGGCCGCCATCTATCTCCGCTACGTCCCAGTGAAGGGAACCCGCGTCCACCCCGCCTTCATCAATACGCACAACTACCTCACCTGTCCCGACAAGCCGGACAAGAAGTGGGTGGTCGAGGGCGTGAGCCGGGTCGATTTCGACAAGGCGTCGGGAATCGCCGTCTACGGCTTCTTCTTCAGCCGGCCCGAGTGCGACGACGCGACCTTCCACATGGAAGCGATCACCGCCGAGTCCTAGCGAACCTTGAGCGGCGCGCTGCGGGCGCCGCGGTGGATGACGCCCGGCTCCTCGGGCGCGTTCCAGTAGGGTCGCATCGTGCCCCAATAAGGGCGCGTGCCCTGCACCCTCTCGGCCTGCTGACGCTGCCGTCCTCGGCCTTCCTGGCGCCACTGGGGATCCGCAACGCCGCGCTCGCCCGCGTCGTCGACCGCGTCGTCCATCCCGGGGCGATCGGCGGACCGCCAACCGCCCGCGCTCGGCGCCGGCGTAGCGGCGAGGACGGCCGTAGCCACCCACAAGAGCATCGCGCGCCGCATCGTGCGCTCAGCTTTGCACGACGCTCCACGTGGTGCCACCGGCACCGTCCTTCAAGACGACGCCGCGGGCGAGAAGCTCGTCGCGAATCGCGTCGCCCCGCTTGAAGTCCTTGGCCTTGCGGGCGGCCGCGCGCTCGCCGATCAGCCGCTCGATCTCGGCGGAGTCGATGCCGGCACCGGCGAGGTGACGTCCTTTCGCCGACTCGAGATAGCTCGCGGCCGGGTGGCGCAGCACGCCGAGCACGCCGCCGAGCCGGCTGAAATTGGCGTGGTGCTCGCCGACCACCTGCGCATCGCCGCCCGCATCGAGCAGGCGATTGATCTCGCGCACCTCGTCGAACACGACGCCGAGCGCGCGCGCGGAGTTGAGGTCGTCGTCCATCGCGGCGACGAACTGCTCGTGGAACGGCCGGACGCTCGCCGGCAACGACCCCGCCGCCGGCCCCGGCGCGGCACCACCGGCCGCCGCCGCCGCGCCGAGCTTCTCCTCGACGCGCGCCAACGTCTCGTGCAACCGCGCGCACGCCCGTTGCGCGTCGAGCAGCGACTGGTCGCTGAAGTCGACCGGGCTCCGGTAGTGCGTCGAGACGAGGAACAAGCGCAGGGCCTCCGAGGGGACGCGCGTCAGAATCTCCTCGATGGTGAGAAAGTTGCCGAGCGACTTCGACATCTTCTCTTCGTTGATGCGAACGAACGCGTGGTGGATCCAATGCTTCACGAAGGGCGTGCCGGTCGCACCCTCGGACTGCGCGATCTCGTTCTCGTGGTGCGGAAAGATGAGGTCCTCGCCGCCGCCGTGGAGATCGAAGGGCTGTCCGAGATACTTGGTCGACATCGCCGAGCACTCGAGGTGCCATCCCGGGCGCCCAGGCCCCCAGGGGCTCTCCCAGAACGGCTCGCCCGGCTTCGCCGCCTTCCAGAGCGCGAAGTCGAGGTTGTCGTGCTTGCGCTCGCCGACCTCGACCCGCGCCCCCGCGAGCAGCTCGTCGAGCTTCCGCTTCGAGAGCTTGCCGTAGCCCTCGATCTTGCCGACCGAGCAGTAGACGTCGCCCTCGGACGCGTACGCGATGCCGCGCTTCTCGAGCTGCGCGATCAGGGCGAGCATCTCGGGGATGTGGTCCGTCGCGCGCGGCTCGATGTCGGGCTGCAGGCACCCGAGCGCGGCGACGTCGGCGCGAAACGTGCCGATGTAGCGCGACGCGAGCTCCTCCGACGGAATCGTCTCCTCGGCGGCGCGCTTGATGATCTTGTCGTCGATGTCGGTGATGTTGCGGACGAACGTCACCTGGTAGCCGGCGAAGCGGAGATAGCGGACCACCGTGTCGAAGAAGACCAGCGAGCGCGCGTGGCCGACGTGGCAGCGGTCGTAGACGGTGACGCCGCAGACGTAGAGACCGACCTTGCCGGGCACGAGCGGCGCGAACGGCTCCTGCCGGCCGGAGAGCGTGTTGTGGAGAACGAGTCCCATCCTACTCGTCTTCCTCGCGGAGCTTCGCGAGCACCGAGAAGTCCTCGAGCGTCGTGGTGTCGCCGACGCTCTCCTTGCCCGCCGCGAGGTCGCGCAGGAGGCGGCGCATGATCTTGCCGCTGCGGGTCTTCGGGAGCGCATCGGTGAAGCGGATGTCGTCGGGTTTCGCGAACGCGCCGATCTCCTTGCCGACGTGCTCGCGGAGCTCCTTCTTGAACGTGTCGTCGGCTTTGGTGCCGGCGGCGAGCGTCACGAAGGCGGCGAGCGCCTCGCCCTTCAAGTCGTCGGGACGGCCGACGACCGCGGCCTCGGTCACGCGCGGATGGCTGACGAGCGCGCTCTCGATCTCCATCGTGCCGAGGCGATGGCCCGAGACGTTCACCACGTCGTCGATGCGGCCCATCACCCAGAAGTAACCGTCCTCGTCGCGCCGGGCGCCGTCGCCGGTGAAGTACATCCCGTCGATGTGGCTCCAGTACTGCTTGATGAAGCGCTCGTGGTCGCGCCACACGGTGCGCAGCATGCCCGGCCAAGGCTTCTTGATCACGAGATAGCCGCCCTCGTTCGGTCCGACCGACTCGCCCTCGCGGTTCACGACGTCGGGCACGATGCCCGGGAACGGCCGGGTGCAGGAGCCGGGCTTCGCCGGCACCGCGCCCGGAAGCGGCGTGATCAGGATGCCGCCGGTCTCCGTCTGCCACCACGTGTCGACGATCGGGCAGCGCTCGCCGCCGATCACGCGCCGATACCACGTCCACGCCTCGGGATTGATCGGCTCGCCGACGGTGCCGAGCAAGCGCAAGCTCGAGAGGTCGTGCTTCGCGGGCCACTCGTCGCCCCAGCGCGTGAAGGTGCGGATCGCGGTCGGCGCGGTGTAGAGGATGTTGATCTTGTAGCGCTCGATGATGTCCCAGAAGCGGTCGGGCTGCGGCTGGTTCGGCGCCCCCTCGTACATGAAGGTCGTCGCGCCGTTCGCGAGCGGCCCGTAGACGACGTAGCTGTGCCCGGTCACCCAGCCGATGTCGGCCGTGCACCAGTAGATGTCGCTCTCCTTGAGATCGAAGACGAGCTTGGTCGTGAGGTAGACGTGCGCGAGGTATCCGGCCGTCGTGTGGACGACGCCCTTCGGCTTCCCGGTCGTACCGCTCGTGTAGAGGATGAAGAGCGGGTGCTCGCTGTCGAGCTCCTCGGCCTCGCACACCGCGGGCACGCCCTCGACGAGCTCGTCCCACCAGAGATCCCGCCGCCGGTTCATCTTGACCGGCGTACCGGTCCGCTTCACGACCACGACGCGCTCGACCGACGGGGTCTCCTCGACGGCCTCGTCGACGGCCTCCTTCAGCGGCACGACGGCGCCCCGCCGCCACCCGCCGTCGGCCGTGATCACGAACCGCGCCTCGGCGTCGTTGATGCGGTCGCGAAGCGCCTCGGCGCTGAAGCCGCCGAACACGACCGAGTGCGTGGCGCCGAGACGGGCGCACGCGAGCATCGCGATCGCGGCCTCGGGAATCATCGGCAGATAGATCGCGATCCGATCGCCCTTGTGGACGCCGATCCGCCGCAAGCCCGCCGCGAACCGGCAGACCTCGGTGTGCAACATCTGATACGTCAGCACCCGGGTGTCGCCGGGCTCGCCTTCCCAGACGATCGCGGCCTTGTTCCGACGCGCCGTCGTCAGGTGCCGATCGAGACAGTTGGAGGAGAGGTTGATGCGTCCGCCGACGAACCACTTGGCGTCGGGGCAGTTCCACTCGAGGGTCTGCACCGGCTCCGTGAACCAGCTGAGCTCGCGGCCGACGCCGCCCCAGAAGCCCTCGGGATCTTCCGTCGAACGCCGGTAGAGCGCCTCGTACTCGTCGGCGCTCTTCACGTGCGCCTCGGCCGCGAACGCGGGATCGCACGCGAAGACGCGCTGCTCGTTGAGTACGGACTCGATGTCGGTGACAGACGGCATGCACGCCTCCGAAAGTGGGGTAGCGTGCAGACTTCTCTGCGGAAAGCGCCGCTGTCAACCCTCGTTGCGCCGCGCGCTCGCACGCCCGGGGACGCGTCGATCGTCCGCGCCGCGCTCGGCGCGCGGACGACATGGCATCCGACAGCGCGTCGGTTGCCCTCCCCGATCGCCGTTGTTATGCGGGCCGCGTGACGACGGCGCGCGCGCGGCGACTCTGCGTGATTACGCTGCTCGTCTTCGCAATCGCGGCCGCCGCGACGCGCGGAGGCGCTGCCGACGACGCGGACGCGACGCGACCGGCGGGCGGCGGCGTGAGCGGTCCGCCCGCGCCCGCCGTTCCCGCCGTCGCCGCTACCCCGCCACCCGCCGCCGAGCCGACGCTTCCGCACGCGCCTCTCGAGCCCGGCGTCGCCGCGCGGACGGAGCCCGTCGCGCCGCCCGCTCCGAGCGCCAAGCCGCGCTCGGTGAATTTCTGGCCGCTCTTCCGCTACGCGTCCGATCCTGCGACCCGCACGAGTCGTCTCCAGATCTTCGGCCCGTTGATCGAGTACCGTTCCGATGCCGAGCGCCAAGCGTTCTTCGTCCGCCCGCTGCTCTCGATCGACCAGTCACGCGTCGGCCACGACGACCACATGACCTTTCTCGGCCCGCTCCTCACCTCGCACTGGGGGCAGACCGAGCAGGTCACCACGGGCTTCGGCGGCCTCTTCACCTACCGCACCCGCACCAGCGCCGATGGCCGCACCCTCGAAGCGCAGCGGGCACGGCTCCTCCCCGTCTACTTCTACGAGTGGCAGAACCCCGAGCCGTCCGGCCGGCTCTCGGTCATCCCGCTCTACGCCGACCTCGACGACTTCCTCGGCTACGAGCACGTCGACATGGTCGCGTTTCCGGCCTACGTGCACGTGCGGCGGCCGTCGCTCGATCGTTACTACTATCCCTATCCGATCATCAGCCGCGACGGCCCCGAGGGGAGCGGCTATCGCCTCTGGCCCTTCCCGCTGCGCGACCGCCACGGCCGGCGCGTCGAGCGCGACGCGACCGGCAGCGACGACGAGCGGCAGACCTACTTTCCGATCATGCGCGACGAGCTCGACGCGACGGAGCCGCGCGCCGGCCGCGCGTCCCCGCCTGCACGCCGGCCGCACGTCGCCGACGCCACGCTCGATTCCTGATTCCTGACCCGCGCCGGCCGGCGATCGGACGGCCGATCCCGCACTCACCGCTCGGGCGGAACGATCAGCTCGGAATGACGCGCGCCGCACGCAGCGCCGCGAGCGCGGCGTCGTCGAATCCGGCTTCGCGGAGCACGGCGGCCGTGTCTTCTCCGAGTGCCGGCGCCGGACGGGTCGGCGTGGTCGCACCATCCGCGAAGCCGACCGGGC
The DNA here is from genome assembly GCA_963774015.1 of uncultured delta proteobacterium. Taxonomy (GTDB): domain Bacteria; phylum Desulfobacterota; class Binatia; order UTPRO1; family UTPRO1; genus UTPRO1. The sequence goes on along the minus strand of CAVZDH010000003.1, from coordinate 169,054 downwards.
TCGCCACCGCGCGTTGCGTGCCGCCGTCGCGCGTCGGCACGTCGACGAAGGCACCGGCCGCCGCCGCTTGCGGGTCGCGCACGACCTCGTCGAGCGACTGCACGGGCGCCCACCAGACGCCTTCACCGTCGAAGCGCACGGCCCATTCCGCGAGCGGTCGCGTCGCAAACGCCCGATCGAGCTCGGCGATCAGCTCCCGACACCGGCGGCGCCGCTCCCGCACGCTCGCGAAGCGGGGATCGCCGAGCAGATCCTCGCGCTCGACGCTGCGAGCGACGCCGGGAAAATGGCGATCCGCCTCGAGCCCGATCAGCCAAAACCACCGCCCGCAGCCGGCGCGATAGCAGTTGACGAGCGGCGTCTCGACCTCCGTCCGCGGCACCGGCGCCTTGATCTTCCCGAACGCGAGCTGGATGCCGAGGTCCCAACCGAGGCAGTACGCTCCGGTGCGGAGGAGCGACGTCTCCACGACCCGGCCGCGCCCCGACCGGGCACGCTCGTAGAGCGCCGCGAGAATGCCCGCGACCGTCGCGATCGCCGTCACGTGATCGCCGAAGCCGCCGCGAATCTGCGGCGGCGCCGTGCCCTCGGGCGCGAGCGTCTGCGCGACACCCGAGCGCGCCCAGAACGCGCCGACGTCGTAGCCCGGCCGGTCGCGCTCGGGACCGCTGCGGCCGTAGCCGGTGATGCTCGCGTAGACCAGGCGGGGAAACCGCGCGGTCAGCGTCGCGGGATCGAGGCCGAGCCGCGCGAGCGCGTCGGGCCGGACGTTGGTGACGAAGACGTCCGCCGCCGCGAGCAGCCGATACGCGGCGTCGCGGCCCGCCGCCGCGCGCACGTCGAGCACGATGCTGCGCTTGCCGCGGTTGTCGAGGTCGAAGGGGGGATTGCGGTCGACCTTGCTCCCGGTCGCGAGCTGAAAGAACGCCCGCATCGGGTCGCCGGCCGGCGGCTCGATCTTGACCACGTCCGCGCCCCAGTCGGCGAGGATCCCGGCCGCGGCCGGTCCCGCGACCCATAGTCCCATTTCGATGACGCGCACTCCGTCGAGCATGGCGACCTCCGTCGCGCGACCGGACACCGAGCGCGGCCGGAGGTCAAGCGGAGCGGAACGGCAGGGGGCGGCCGGCCGCGTCGCAGGGACGCGTCGCCGCAGTGCCGCTGCGCGGCCACGATACGGCCGCGACGTCCTGCGCAATGCGTTGCGCGACACGTGACGCTCCTCTACCTTGACCCCAATTCGCATGCTGCGTTCCTTGGATCCCATGACCCACGGCGGGGACGGCTGACCTTCCACGCATGCAACGCGTCTTCGGAGTCCGCAGCGCGTGGACCCTGGCCGGCGAGCGCCAGATCCCGATCAAGCGCGACGAGCACGGCGTTCCGCACGTCTATGCGCAGACCGAGGCCGACCTCTACCGTGGGATCGGTCATTGCCACGGCACCGATCGCGCCCTGCAGATGCTGCTCATGCGCATCCTCGGCCAAGGCCGCGCGTCCGAGCTGCTCGACGCGAGCGACGACATGGTGCGCCTCGACCGCTTCTTCCGTCGCTTGAACCTCACCGCCGGCGCCGACGACGAGCTCGCACGCGCCTCCGACCACGTCCGCGCGCTCGCGCTCGCCTATTGTGCCGGCGTGAACGAGGCCCTCGAGGAGCGGACGCCGTGGGAGCTGCGCTTGCTCGGCTACCGCCCGGCGCCGTGGACGCTCGCCGACCTGGTCCTGGCGTCGCGCGTGGTCGGGTACGTCGGTCTCGCGCAATCGCAGGGCGACATGGAGCGGCTGCTCGTGGAGATGGTCCAGGCCGGCGTGCCGCGCGCGCATCTCGACGAGCTCTTTCCCGGCCAGCTCGGGTTGCTCGACGCCGACCTGATCGCGCGCGTGACCCTCGGCGACCGGCTCGTACCGGAGGCGCTGCGCTGGATGAACGTGCTGCCGCGCGCGGTCGCCTCCAACAACTGGGTGCTCGCGCCGAAGAAGACCGCGGGGGGTCACGCCATCCTCGCCAACGACCCGCACCTCGAGGTGAACCGCCTCCCGAACGTCTGGTACGAGATCGTGGTCGAGCTCGCGGAGCGCTTCTGCATCGCCGCGACGATGCCCGGACTCCCGGCGCTCCTGATCGGCCGCACCAACGACCTCGCCTGGGGCGCCACCTATACCTTCCTCGACGGCATCGACTCCTGGATCGAGGACTGCCGTGACGGCCGCTTCCGGCGCGTGAAGAAGGGCCGCGATCGCTGGATCCCGTTTCGCGTCCGCACCGAGACCGTCCATCGCAAGGGCAAGCCCGACGTCACGCTCACGTTCTACGAGAACGACCACGGCGTGCTCGACGGCGACGCGACCGTGCCGGGGCTCTACCTCGCGACGCGGTGGGCGTCGGGAAGCGGCACCGGCGCGGCGTCGTTGCAGGCGTGCTTCGCGATGCTCGGCGCCACGGACGTCGCGACCGGCATGGAGCACCTGGGACGCCTCGAGCCGTCGTTCAACTGGGTGCTCGCCGATCGCCACGGCGACATCGGCTATCAAATGTCGGGCTGCATGCCGGTGCGCCGCGAGGGATGGACCGGCCTCGTGCCGCTCGCGGGCTGGGATGCGGCGAACGACTGGCAGGGCTTCGTCCCGCCCGCGGAGCTGCCGCGCGCGCACAATCCCGACTCGGGCTTCGTGGCCACGGCCAACGACGACCTGAACCATCTCGGCCGGGCCCACCCGATCAACCTGCCGATGGGCCCCTACCGCGCCGAGCGCATCGCCGCGCTGCTCGCCGCTCGCGACGACTGGACGGTCGCCGACGTCGAGGCGATGCAGATGGACGTGCTGTCGCCGCACGCCGAGCGCTTCATGGCGATCCTCCGGCCGCTGCTGCCCGTGACGCCGTCGGCGGACATCCTCCGCACGTGGGACTGCCGCTACGATCCGGCGTCGCTCGGCGCGACGCTCTTCGAGCGCTGCTATCGCGGCCTCGTACGCGAGGTTTTCGGCGCCGTCTGCGGCGCCGAGGTGATGCGGCACGTCACCGGCGAGACGGCGATCCTCGCCGACTTCTATTACAACCTCGACCGCATCCTCCTCGCCGAGTCGAGCGTCTGGTTCGGCGACGAGAGCCGCGACCAGATCTTCGCGCGCGTGATTGCCCGCTCGCTCGACGGGCCCCTCACGACCTGGGGCAGCGAGCAGCGCGTGATGATGAAACATCTGACGCTCGGCGGCCGCTTTCCGGTGTGGGCCGGCTTCGACCGCGGCCCGATCGTGCTGCGCGGCAACCGCGCCACCATCCACCAAGGCCAGGTCTATCGCTCCGGCGGACGCGTCACGAGCTTCGCGCCGTCGTATCGGCTGGTGACCGATTTCGGCGAGACCTGCGCGCACACCTGCCTCGCCGGCGGGCCCTCGGATCGCCGCTTCTCGCCGTGGTACACCTCCGAGCTCGACGATTGGCTCGCGGGTCGCTTCAAGACGTTGCGACCCGGGCCCGCGCTGCCCCCATGACCACGGCATGATGCCCGCGACGACGCTTCCGGAACCGACGGCCCCGTCGGCGACCCGCAAGGATCTGCAACTCGGGCGCCGCCTCGTCCACTGCGCCAACGGCTGCGCCATCGCCAGCGCCTACGCGTTGATCTTCACGCACCAACAGATCGTTCACACCTTCGGGTCGATCGCGTGCCTGGTCTACATCCTCGATCGCGTCCGCATCCACTATCCCGAGCTCCTCGCGCGCGCCCCGTGGATCAATCGCCTGCTCTTCCGGGCCGAGGAGGAGTTCAAAGAGTCGGCGATGACGCCCTACGCGATCGCGATTCTGCTGACCCTGCTCACCTTTCCGAAGACCGTCGCGCTGATCGCGATCTACACGCTCGCGATCGCCGACCCGCTGTCGGCGCTGGTCGGCATCACCTGGGGCCGGCACCACGTGGTCGAGGGCAAGAGCGTGGAGGGCTCGGGGGCGTTCTTCCTCGCGACCGCGATCATCGCCGCGGTCGCGCTGCACGCGAGCGTCGCCGTGACCGCCGGCACCCTCACCGGCGTGGCGGTCGCGATCGGCCTCGCCGGCGCGATCTTCGAGATGCTGCCGCTCCGCCTCGACGACAACCTGACGATCCCGCTCTTCGTCGGCTTCGCGGGTTGGGCCGCGTGCGCGCTTGCCGGCATCGTGCCGCCCTGAACCCGCCGCGATGCACGTGGTCTACATCCTGCGCTGCAACGACGGCACGCTCTACACCGGCGCCGCGAAAGACCTCGCGCGCCGCCTCGCCCAGCACGACGCCGGCCGCGCCTCGCGCTACACGCGGGCGCGCCTCCCGGTGGTGCTGCTGTGGTCGCGGCGCGTCCGCACCTGGGGCGATGCGCTCAAGACCGAGCACTGGATCAAGACGCTGACGCGCGACCAGAAGAACGCGCTCGTCGGCGGCGCCCGCCTCCGGCGTCCGCGGCTGCGCCCGGCAGGACCCGGGCGCGGCCCATGAGCGGCCCGGTCATCCTCTCGGTGCAAGGCGTCGCCAAGGCGTACGGCGCGGCGCCGCTCTTCACCGACCTGTCGCTCGCGATCGGCGAGGGCGACCGCGTCGGCGTCGTCGGCCCGAACGGGAGCGGCAAGTCGACGTTGCTGCGCATCCTCGCCGGCATCGAGACCCCCGACCGCGGCACGCGGGCGCTGCGGCGCGCGGCCCGGGTCGGCTAGGTGCCGCAGGAGCCGAGCTTTCCCGCCGGCGCGACGATCGCGGAGGTCGTCGTGCGCGCGCTCGCGGAGGACGGGCACGCGGGCGGCGACGCCGAGCTCCGCCTGGCGAAGGCGGCGAGCCGCGCCGGCTTCGTCGACACGGCGGCACGCGTCGACACGCTCTCGGGCGGCTGGCAGAAGCGCCTCGCCATCGTCCGCGAGCTCGCGCGCGAGCCCGACGTGCTGCTCCTCGACGAGCCGACCAACCACCTCGACGTCGCGGGCATCGTCTGGCTCGAGACGTTGCTGCGCGCCGAGCGCCGCGCCTTCCTCGTCGTGAGCCACGACCGTTGGTTTCTCGAGAACGTGGCGGAACGCATGGTCGAGATCGACCGCATCCATCCGAGCGGCCTTTTCGAGACGGCCGGCCGCTACAGCGAGTTCCTCGAACGCCGCGACGACGCCCTCCGCGAGCAGGCGGCCTATCGCGATACGCTCGCCAATCGCGTGCGGGGCGAGATCGCGTGGCTGCGCCAGGGCGCCAAGGCGCGCACGACGAAGCAGCAGGCGCGAATCGCCGAGGCCGGCCGCCTGATCGGCGAGCTCGACGCGGCCGACGATCGCGCCCGCACCGCCAAGGCCGGCATCGCGTTCACCGCCTCGGCACGACACACGCGGCGGCTGATCGTCGCCGAGGGCCTCGGCAAGGATCTCGGCGGACGCACCATCATCGCGCGGCTCGACCTCGTGCTCGGCCCCGGCGTCCGTCTCGGGCTGCTCGGCGCGAACGGCAGCGGCAAGAGCACGCTCCTCGGCCTCCTCGCCGGCACGATCGCGCCCGATCGCGGCAGGGTCACGCACGCGGAGGAGCTCCGGGTCGTGCACTTCGAGCAGGACCGCAGCGGGCTCGATCCCGCGTGGTCGCTGCGCCGCGCGCTCGCCGGAGACGCCGACACCGTGATCTATCGCGGGCGCGCGGTGCACGTCGCGTCGTGGGCGAAGCGCTTCCTGTTCCGGAGCGAGCAGCTCGGACAACCGGTCGGCCAGCTCTCGGGCGGCGAGCGCGCCCGGGTGCACATCGCCCGCCTCATGCTCCAGGCCGCCGACGTCCTCCTCCTCGACGAGCCGACCAACGACCTCGACATCCCGACGCTCGAGATCCTCGAGGAGAGCCTCCTCGAGTTTCCGGGCGCGCTCGTGCTCGTGACCCACGACCGCTTCCTGCTCGATCGCGTCTCGACCTCGCTCCTGGCGCTCGACGGCAGCGGCGGGGTGACGCCGTTCGCCGATCTCGCGCAGTGGCAATCCGCCCTGGTCGCCGCCGAGGACGCCGCGAAGGCGTCCCGCCCGCGTCCGGCAGCGCCGCGCCCCGCGGCCGCGGCGAAGCGTCTCAGCTATCACGAGCAGCGCGAGTGGGACGCGATGGAGGAGGCGATCCTCGCCGCCGAGGACGAGCTGGCGGCGTGCCGAGCCGCGCTCACCGACCCCGCCGTCGTGTCGGACGCCGCCGAGCTCGCGCGACGCTTCGCGGCGAACGAGGCCGCGAGCACGCGGGTCGAACGGCTCTATGCGCGCTGGTCCGAGCTCGAGGCCAAGCGCGGCTGACGACCCCGGCCGGCGACTCCCGCGGGCTCAGCGCCCCTGCAGGAGGACCTTCGGACCGTCCGGGAAATGCACGTCGATCTTGACGCTGTCCCGTTCGGCGACGACCACCCCGAGCCCGAACGACGTGTGCCTGAGGAGCTCGCCCGGCTGGAAGCGCTCGGAGGTGGCATAGGTGCGCGCCTTGTCCCCCGTCCTGCCACGCAGCAACATCTCGTATTCGCTACGCTTTGGAACCGTGGCGACGGCTTTTTTGGGGGCGCTCCGGCGCGTGGCCCCGCCGCTCTTGGCGGCACCGGGAGCGTCGGGACGGTAGGCGTGCTGGCCGCGACAGGTGTTGCAGTGCACCCGCGTGATCTTGCCCTCCACCATCGCTTCGACGGTGTGAGCGAGAACGAGCTTGCACTTCGTGCACCAGCTGTCGACGGTCGAGCCGGTCTTGGTCTTGGGGGTAGCCATGCGTCCGAGGGGATAGCACGTTCGGCGCCGAAGGGCGACCGCACGCACCGCTCAGCGCTTCACGAACGCCCGGTTCCCGTAGCGGTCGAGCGACACGACCTCCTCGACCGGCTTCCGCGTCGTCGGCCCGTAGCGGCCCGTCGGCCAGCCCATTGGGACGACCGCGACGGGGGTCACCTTCCACGGGAGGCCGAGGGCCCAGCGCGCCAGCGTCCGGCTCCAGAGCGGCAGCGTGATGAGCGCGGCGCCAAGCCCCGCCGCGCGCGCCGCGAGCAGGAGGTTTTGCACCGAGGGATAGATCGAGCCGTAGAGGCTGCTGCTCGCGATCGACGGCAGCGGCGGCACCCACGTGTTGAGACACGCGACGACGATCACCGGGATCTCCTCGAAGTGATCGGCCTGCCACTGCACGGCGTCGATGATGCGGAGCATCTTGTCGTCGCCCTGGCGGCGTGCCATCCAGCGTCCGATGCCGCCGTAGGCCGCCCACGCCATGCGATTCAGGCGCGCGAGCTTGGCCTTGACCTCGCGGTCTTTGACGACGACGAACTCCCAGTTCTGCGCGTTGGAGCCGGTCGGCGCCTTGAGGGCGAGCTCGATGCATTTGAGCACCAGGGCGTCGTCGACCGGGTCGGGCTTCAGGCGGCGGATCGCGCGCTGCGTCCGCATCGCCTCCTCGAGCGACATGCCAAAGGGCGCTTCGGGCTGGGGCATCGCCATCGTCAGACTCCTTCGTTCAAAAGCGGCTTCACTTCCGTCATGAAACGCTCGGCCATCGACGTGCCGCTGCCGACGTCGGCGAGATCCTGGAACCAGAGAATGATGAGCTCGGCGCCGCGCGCGATGTAGAAGTTGAGCTCCTTCGCGATCGTCTCGGGCGTGCCGGTGCACGACTCGTCGAGGAAGGTCTTGATGCGATCCGGGTTCACGCCCGGCCAGCAGCGCGCGACGTGGGCCCGGCGCTCCTTCTCGTCGTGGAAGATGGCGCACGTCCGCTCGACGGACACACGCATCGTCTGCGGGTCGCGCCCGATGTCCCGGCAGTGCCGGTGCAGGATGCCGAGCTTCTCCTCGAAGACCGCTTGGCCGCGGTTGTGGTTCCAGCCCTCGGCGAGCTCCGCGACCATGCGGAGGCCGACCTTCGGTCCCTGCGAGCCGATCCAGAGCGGCGGATGCGGCCGCTGGAGCGGCTTCGGCTCGTTCACGGCGTTGGTAACCGACAGGTATTTGCCGGCGACCGTCGCCTTTTCCTCGGTCCACATCGCCTTCAGGATGCGCGCCGTGTCCGCCATGCGATCGAGCCGCTCGCGGATCTTCGGAAACGGATAGGCGTAGGCATCGAACTCGTCCTGCTTCCACCCGGCGCCGAGCCCGACGTCGACCCGTCCGCCGCTGATCACGTCGACGCACGCGCTCACCTTCGCGAGGTAGCCGGGATTGCGGTAGAGCGCGCAGGTCACGAGCTGCCCGAGGCGAATGGTCTTGGTCGCCTCCGCGAGCGCGGCCATCGTCGTCCAGCACTCGAAGGTCGGCTGGATCTCCGTCCGCGGCACCGTGTGGAAGTGATCGTAGAGCCAGAGCGAGTCGTAGCCGATCTGCTCGAGCGTCTGCGCGACGCTCTTCAGCCGCTGCCACTGCGCCGCGCCGCCTTCGATGCCGCGCATCTCGAGCCGCCATCCTTGGGGTGCGAACGTGCCGATCTGAACCATGCCGGAACCTCCACTGTCGGGTGTGCACCGACGTTGCGCAAGCGGGCCCTCGGAAGCAAGCGCTTCTCGGACCCGGAGTGGATCGCGCCGCGCAGCCGGGAGCGACCGTGCCAGGCAACCTAGCGGCTCGGGCTGCAGCTCCGTGACGAGCCGCTCCCCTTGCAGGTCAGCGCGGTCGTGAAGCACACCGAGCCGAACTGCAGGCGGAAGCTCGCCGAGCTCGCCGTAAAGCCGCCGAGCTCGAGGCCGACCGCACGCCCCTTGTACTTCAGGCGATCGAACTGCGGCTTGGCGTCGTTGCCCGGGATCACGAAGCCCTCGTGCACGTTGAACGCGTCGATACCGGTCGGAATCTCGCCCTTCAGGTACTCGGTGTCCCAGATGCCGCCCTTGGCCGTCGCCCGGAGGTTGTGGAGATAGGGAACGCGTTGCTGGAAGACGGTCGCGCCGCCACTCGAGAAGGTGAGGAGCGGAGAGTCGGAGAGCGAGATACCGCCGTCCTGCTCGAGCAGCACCACCGTACCCTTGAAGGTCAGAAGATCGTCGCCGGCGCCCGGTCCGTTCTTGATCTTGAGCGAGGTGGCGGTCGGCTTGCTCCGCGCGCTCTTGTCGTGACGGTTCGCGGCCGTGAGCGTGAAGTCGCCGCGGCAGAACGGCGCGTCGTAGCGGAGCACCCGCTGGTTGCCGGCGTCGCCGACGAAGAGCTTGTCGTAGTAGCTGCCGTCGATCGCGACGCTCACCGGCCCGCACAGGGAGGTGGCGGACACGCCGCCCGCGTTGCAGCCGGTCGCGCTCAGATCGGGCTGGCCGAACACCCGGTCGGCCAGCAGGTCGCCCGTGAGCGGAGCATCGATCTCGAGCACGCGATCGTTGCCCGTGTCGGCGACGTAGAGATTGCCGGAATCGTCGAGCCCGACGCCCGCGGGACTGCTCAGGCCTCCGGCGCCGCCGCCGGCATCGGCGGCGCTCATGCTGCCGCCCTGACCGAACACGCGATCCGCTTGGGTGTCGCCGTTGAAGGCGCTCAGATAGGCGAGCACGCGGTGGTTCCCGGCGTCGGCGACGAAGAGCGTGTCGTCCGTCCCGAGAGCGATCTCCCGCGGGTCGCAGAGCGACGTCGCGCTCACGCCGCCGTCGTTGCACGCGCTCCCGGCGAGCGAGGTCTGGCCGAAGGCCCGCTCGAAGGTCGCGTCGGCGAGCGGGTTCTGGTTCTGCGCGACGCGGTTGTTCCCGCTGTCGGCGACGTAGAGATTGCCGTGGAGGTCGGCCGCGACCCCGCGCGGATCGCAGAGCCCGCTCGCACCCGATCCGCAGGCGCTCGAGTCGAAAGTCGGTTGGCCCTCGACGCGATCGGCGGCGCTCCGGACTTCGTACTGTCGCGTCGTCGTGTTGTACTGGAACCACGGGTAGTCGTACTCGAGGACCCGGTTGTTGCCGCTGTCGGCCACCCAGAGGTTCCCCGCGAAATCGACCGACACCGCGCGCGGCGTGCACAGGGAGGAGGCGCTGATCCCGCCGGTGTTGCATCCGCTCGCGCTCATCGAGGGCTGGCCGATCACGCCCTGCGGCATGTCGGGATAGCTGCCCCAGCTCGCGTAGATCAGGACGCGGCTCGTGCCGGGATCGGCGACGACGACCTCGAAGCTGCGGCCGACCGCGACGTGCGGCTCGTCGATCACCGCGACCGGCTTCCGCACGTCGGTCATGGTGTCGTGGCCGAGCACCAGATCCGCGACGGCGTCGCTGGCGGCCGGCGCGTCGTAGCGCAGCACGCGATGGTTGAGCCCGTCCGCCACGTAGAGCCGACCGGCGTCGTCGACGTCGAGCGCGGCATCTTGGTCGTAGGTGCCACTACCGTCGTCGAACACTTGGACCTGGCGGAGACACAAGCTGCCGGCATCCGCTCCGCCGTTGTTGCACTCGTCGACGAAGAGGGTGCTGCCGCCGTTGAACCCGGGCTGACCGAACACGCGGCTCGCCTGGGCGAGCACGAGCGGCGTGTCGTACTCGAGCACGCGATTGTTGCCCGCGTCGCCGACGTAGAGACGCCCCGCGGCGTCGCTGGCGACGGCGATCGGACCGCAGGTGGACGACGCCGTCTCGCCGCCGTCGTTGCATTGCGCGTCGCCGAGCGTGCGATCGATGCCGTGATCGGGGCCGAGGGGGTCGTCGATCTCGTAGACCCGCGAGGACGAGCCGACCCAGAGGTTGCCGCTCGGGTCGAGCGTGACCGAGGTCGGGAAATAGAGGTTCCCGGGACCGCTGCAGCTCGAGGCGGTGAGGCTGGTCTGGCCGTACACCCGGTCGAAGGTGGTGTCCGTGGTCGCGGGATCGTCGAGCTCGATCACCCGGCAGTGCAGCATGTCGGCGATGAAGACATCGTTCGCGGCGTTCACCGCGACGCCGAAGGGTTGATACAGATTGGTCGCCGACGCCGTGCCGGTGCAGGTACTGGTCGTGCCGTCGGGTTGGCCGATCACCTGGTCGGCGATCTGATCGGTCCCGAAGGGATCGTCGTAGGCGAGCACGCGACAGTTGCCCGCGTCCGCCACGTAGAGGCGCCCGTTCGCGTCGACGCCGAGACCCGCCGGCTGACACAACGTGGAGAGGGACGCGCCGGTGGGCACCCCGTCGAAATAGCTGTGGCGGTTGCAGCCGAACGCCGCAAAATCCGGCTGCCCGATCACGATGTCGGCCGGGGCGCCGTTGGCGAGCGCATCGACGTCCGACCAGCCGAGCACGCGGTGGTAGGTGCTGTCCGACACGAAGACCCGGTTGGGAGTCACGCTGCGATCGATCGCTACCCCGCGTGGCCGGGCAAACGAGGAGGCCGACAGCGGCAACGCGATCGCGTCGGTGAGCGCGCTTTGTCCGATCACGGTATCGGCGGCGGCGTCCCCGATCTCGGCCGCGGCGCGACCGGGCAGCGCTCCGATGATGGCGCACGAGACGAGAGCGGACACCACGGCCGCGGGACGGCATCGCAGCGGGCTAGCGATCATGGGGGGGCCTCCTCTGTTGCCGGAACTCGCAAGCCTCCCCCCGCTCAGGTGCGGCGCGCGGGGGGTCGGGGTGCGACCGGCATAGCACCAGGGTCCCCGGTAGAGGAAAGGAAAAATCCCGGCCCGCCGGTTTGCCGGCAGCGGGCCCCGTGGGTAGAAGTCCCGCTTCCCCCGCCTCGCCCATGGCCGCGCTCCACGTCGACGTAACTTGCAAGAAGTGCGGCGGTCACCGCCGCCTCGCCGTCGGCGATCCGGGCGCGAAGCCGGTCGAGGAGTTCGTGCACTACGTCGTCGAGCGACTCTCCCACAAGCCGAGCTTCGAGTGCTTCGGCGGCCACCTCGAGCTCCGTCCCCCGCTGCCGGAGTTCTGGGACATCGACTGGACGACGCTCGGCGCGGAGCCCGAGGACTAGCACAAGCAGGTTGCTGAAAAAGGCCGATCTGCGTCGTTGCTTCCTCACTCACTTGCCTGCCCTCGAAGGAGGGTGCGGCGTAGCTCCGCTACGCCTCCGCGTTCGTTCGGTCGCGCCTCGCATCTCGACCTTTTTGAGCAACCTGCCGGGGCTGCCACGTGCGCATGGTGTGGGCGGTCGCTTCGCTCCGCCCATTCATTTTGATTGTGCCGAATACGTTGCGTTTGCATTCAAGATTGCCGGCGCGAGCGAAGCGATGCGCCCACCACGCGCGCACGGCAGCCCCGGCAGGTTGCTCAAAAAGGTCGAGATGCGAGGCGCGAGGAAGCGAACGCGGAGGCGTAGCGGAGCTACGCCGCACAAGTGAGCGACCGAGCAACGACGCAGATCGGCCTTTTTCAGCAACCTGCTAAACTAGCCCGCCATCGTGAGGCCGCCGCTCACCGACAGCACCTGCCCCGTGATGAACCCCGCCGCCGGCGAGGCGAAGAACGCGACCGCCTCGGCGATTTCCTCGGGCGTGCCGAGCCGGTGGAACGGGATCGCACGCGTCATGCCGGCGACGATCTTCGCACCCTGCTCGCTCGCACCGACCGACTTCAAGAGCGCGGTGTCGGTCGGACCGGGACAGACGACGTTCACCGGGACGAGGTCGCGGGCGAGCTCGCGGGCGAGCGACTTCGAGAAGCCGACGATCGCGGCCTTGCAGCCCGCGTAGACCGACTCGCCGAAGCTCCCGACGCGCGCGGCGTCGGAGCTGATGCTGATGATGCGGCCGGCGTTGCCGGCCGCCGTGACGTCGGCGAGCGCGGCGTGCGTGCAGTGCAGCATGCCGAGGTAGTTGACGTCGATGATCTTCCCCCAGGTCTTGGCGTCGGTCTGCGCGAACATGCCGAAGACGTCCCAGCCGGCGTTGTTGACGAGCACCCGCGTCGGACCGAGTCGGGCCTTCAGGTCGGCGAAGGCGCGGATCACCTGCGACTGATCGGTGACGTCGGCGGTGACGGCCGACGCACGTCCGCCGGCGTGCGTGACGGCGTCGCACGTGGCGTCGGCGCCGGCGCGATCGCGATCGAGCACGCCGATCGCGAAGCCGTCGCGCGCCAGGCGGAGCGCGAGCGCGCGTCCGATTCCTCCCCCGCCGCCCGTGACGACGGCGACCGGCTGGACATCCTTCGGCATGCGCTGCGTCTCTCCCGAGCGGGGTTGCGAGTCAAGCAGCGGGTTGGCTACGACTCGCCCCATGCGCGCGACGATGCAGGATCACCCCCTCACCATCACCGACCTCTTCACGTACGGACGGACGGTGCATGCGGAGAGCACGGTCGCGACCTGCGCGGACGACCACACGCGTCACGCGCGCTTCGCCGACGTCGCCGAGCGTGCCGAGCGCCTGGCGGCGGCGCTCGCGCGGCTCGGCGTCGCCCCCGGCGATCGCGTCGCGACCTTCGGCTGGAACACGCAGGAGCATCTCGAGACGTACTTCGCGGTGCCCGCGATGGGCGCGGTGCTGCACACGCTCAACATCCGCCTCTTTCCCGAGCAGCTCGCGTACGTCGCCAACCACGCCGAGGACCGCGTCGTGATCGTCGAGGACTCGCTCGTGCCGCTGCTCGCGAAGGTGCGTCCGGAGCTCGAGACGGTGCGAGCACGTCATCGTGGTCGGCGACGGCGACGCGGGCGCGCTCGCCGACGACGTCCTGCGCTACGACGATCTCCTCGCAGCCGAGCGGCCGGGCTTCGCCTGGCCGACGACCGACGAGCGGAGCGCCGCCGCCATGTGTTACACCAGCGGTACGACCGGCCACCCGAAGGGCGTGGTGTACAGTCATCGCTCGACGTGGCTGCACTCGCTCGCGGTCACGAGCGGCGCGGCCTACGCGTTGAACGACCACGATCGCGTGCTGCTCGTCGTGCCGATGTTCCATGCCAACGCCTGGGGCCTGCCCTACGCCGCGTGGCAAGTCGGCGCCGACCTCGTGATGCCCGGGCGCCATCTGCAAGCCGAGCCGCTCGCGCGCATGATCGCGACCGAACGGCCGACGATCGCCGCCGCGGTCCCGACGATCTGGAACGACCTGCTCCGCTACGGCGAGGACCACCCGCTCGACCTCTCGTCGCTCCGGCTCGTCGTCTGCGGCGGCTCGGCGGTCCCGCGCATGCTGATGGAGAAGTTCCAGGAGCGCTACGGCGTGCGGATCATCCAGGCCTGGGGCATGACCGAGACGAGCCCGTTCGCCGTCGATCGCGCTCCCGCCGAAGGGCACGGCGCCCGCCGACGAGATGACGTGGCGCGCGAAGACGGGCCGCGTCTGTCGCCGGCGTCGAACCTCCGCATCGTCGACGACGCGGGCGAGCCGCTGCCGTGGGACGGCACGACGGCCGGCGAGATCGAGGTGCGCGGGCCGTGGATCACCGGCGCGTACTATCGCGATCCCGCGCCGGACAAGTTCCACGACGGGTGGCTCCGCACCGGCGACGTCGGCACGGTCGACGCCAAGGGCTTCATCCAGATCACCGACCGCGCCAAGGACGTCATCAAGTCGGGCGGCGAGTGGATCTCGTCGGTCGAGCTCGAGAACGAGCTCATGGCGCACCCCGACGTGGTGGAGGCGGCCGTCATCGGCATCCCCGACGAGCGCTGGCAGGAGCGCCCGCTCGCGTGCGTGGTGCTGCGGCCCGGCCGCCGCCACCACCGCGGCGGACCTGCACGGATTCCTCGCCGAGCGCGTCGCGCGCTGGTGGCTGCCGGAGCGCTTCGCCTTCATCGCCGAGGTCCCGAAGACGAGCGTCGGGAAGTTCGACAAGAAGGTCCTGCGCGCGCGCCACGCCGAAGGCGCGCTCGCGGTGACCGAGGTCGCGCGGAGCTGATCTCCTCCCCGGGCTCAGCCTGGGAGCGCGCGGCGGCCCTCGGCCATCCACGCGGCACAGTCGGGGGGAAGCGCCGCGGCGACACGCCGGTCGTAGGCGGCGAGCTCGGCGGCGGTCAGCACGTCGCGCCATCGACCGTTCGTGCCCTTGAAGACGAAGCTCTTGAGCCCGCCCTTGAACACCATGTCGACGGCGCCGAGGCGCGCCTCGCCGTCGCGCATGCGCTCGAACGTGCAGCGGTCGACGACCTCCGGCCAGCTCGCGTCCGGGACCTCGGCGCCGAGGAACGCGGCGATGCGGCGCATCTCGCCCGCAAGGTCGGCCTTGAGATCGTTGTAGTGCACGAGCAAGAGGTTCGGGCGGTGCCGCTCCCGCCAGTACGTCGCCAGGTGCCGAAAGAAGAGGACGTCCTCCGCGAGCCAGCGCTGGAAGAACGCGTGGAGGTCGCCGTCCCACGCCGGCATCTCCGGGACGCCTTCCGGCGCGGCCGCGTTCAGCGACTCGCGCAGCGCGTCCTGGAACTTCTCGAGGTGGTTGCACATCGACATGAAGGCGTCGCGGCCGTCGCGCGCGACGAACACGTAGCGCGCCTCGTCGAACCACGGGATCCCGTCGGCGGGAGTGTGGGTCTTCATGAAGCGGCGGTGGGTCTGCGCCGCGAGCATCGCGTGCAGGTCGGCCACCGATATGAGGCCGTTCATCTCGATCCAGGGACTGATGGCGAGCACCGGCCCGGGCGGCTCGCTCGTCGGCCAGAGCAGGCTCGCGACGATCGACTGCATCCAGGTGGTGCCGCACTTCGCCGGCGTGCACACGAAGACGTCGCCGGGGCGCGGCACGAACCCGCTCCAGCGCGAGTTGTCGTCGACGGCGGATAGGTACGGACGGAAGGTCGGCATGCGGTCGTGTGACGCCGTCGCGCCGCGGTGTCAACCCGCAACCCTCGTGGACGCACCTCCGCGCCTCGGCTATCGACCCGCTCGGAGGCAACCAATGATCACGCTCTTCGACAACGCGTTCAGTCCCTTCGCGCGCAAGGTCCGCATGGTGCTCGAGCACAAAGGCATCCCCTTCGACGCGATCGACGGCCTGACGCCCGCGGGGCACGAGCGCCTGGCCGCGCTGAACCCGCGCGTCGAGGTGCCCGTGCTCGTCGACGGCGACCTGGTCGTCGTGAACTCGCCCCACGTCGTCGCCTATCTCGAGCATCGCCATCCCGAACGTCCCGTGTATCCCGCCGACCCGGCCGTGCGGGTCGCGGCGCTCGCATGGGAACGGCTCGCCGACACGCTCGTCGACGCGATCACCCACGACGTCTCGAACGGCGGCTTCGGCTTTCCCGGCGACAGCCGTCCGCCGGGCCTGCTCGACGCGGCGTGCGAGGATCTCGCGCCGATCTACGCCGATCTCGAGCGGACGCTCGCCGGCCGCGACTTCCTCTGCGGCGACCTCTCGATCGCCGACCTCGCGCTCTTCCCGCACCTGACGGCGGTGAGGTTCCTCGACGTCGCATTCGACGGCGCGACCCACCCGCGCCTGCTCGCCTGGTACAAGCGTCTCCGCCAGCTCGACGTCTGCCGTGCCGACCTCGAGCGCACCCGCGCCTTCCTCCGCGACCTCGGACCCGATTTGCAGCGTCCGGCACGCATCGTGTGGCGCGGCGACCGCATCGAGTGGATGCTCGCGCGCGGCTTCCATGCCTGGTTCTTCGCCGAGGTGGCGGCCGGCCGCGTCGGCTGGCCGCGACGGTGAGCGTACCCCTCGGCTCGCGTCGGCGGATCGCGACGTCACGGCGAAGAGCCACACCTCGCCGGGACGCACGGGGTATTTCCGCAGCGCGACGTCGCGCACCGCCGACACGACCGCCGCGGCGTCGACCTTCGTGAGCATCACGGGGTAGCGCTTGCCCGCGATCCGGAGCGTCGCCCGTCCGTCGACGAGCGCGGCCCGGTGCCAGGTCTTGCCGGGCGGATATCCCGTGGCTGCCGGCACGTACGCCTTCCCGGCGCGCACGAGGATCCAGGTCGTGCGCGCGGCGCCCGTTGACTTGACTCCGCACGCCACCACTATGGGCACGTGCACACGAACGAGCCGCTCACCTCGATCGAAGCCTTCGCCCTCGCCCTCGTCGAAGCGAGCTCCCGCCTGACCCTGCCCGTCGGCGCCGCGAGCAGCGACCCGGGCTCGCCGGCGGTGCCGCGCGACGACGAGAGCGCCGCCCCGGTCGAGTAGCGCGCGGCCGATTCGAGCCGTTCCCATGTGGGCGGGCATCGAGGCGACGATGGCGCGGCAGATCCGCCGCGTCGCCCCCGTACCGCTCGCGGCCGCGGACGCCACGACGCGTGCCGTGGCGGCTCGTCGCGCTCACCGGCTGGGCGAGCTTCACGGCCGCGCGGCGCATCGCCGCGTGGACGTCGGCGTCAGTTGAGCATCACCTCGCGTAAGCGAAAGTAGATCGCGCGCGCGACGCCGCAGGCGGTGCACACGACGCGCGCCACCCGCAAACGCACGCCGTCGATGGTTTCCGCCGCATGCTCGACCAGGCGCAGGCTCCCGCCGCAGAGCGGACACGACATCGCCGCCGCCATCACCTCGACGAGCGGCGGCGTGTCGATCTCGAGGGGACGGGCGGGGGCGCCGCCGACGGCGAGCTGCGCGAGGCGCTCGAGATCGCGCACGTGCCGGCGCTGCGCGAGCCGCCGCGATCGTTCGCGTTTCCCCACCGCGTTCGACTAGTGCACCGCCGTCGAGATAGCGTCAATCGGGTTCGGGATCTCGCGCGGCGCGCCCGCGCTCAACCGATCATCTCCCGCGCATGCGCCCGGCCGATCAGCACCGGCAAGCGCGCGAGGATGGCCCGGCAAAACGCGTCGAGGTCCTCGGGCTGCCGCGAGGTGATGAGGTTGCCGTCCTCGACGACGGGACGATCGACCCAGCACGCGCCCGCGTTCTCGAGATCCTTCCGCACCGACGGCCATGACGTCAGCTCGCGGCCTTCGACGAGATCCGCCTCGATCAAGAGCTGCGGACCGTGGCAGATGGCCGCGAGCGGCCTGTTGGTTTCCGCGAACCGGCGCACGAGCGACACCACGTCGGCATGCGTGCGCAGATCGTCCGGCGAGTGACCGCCCGGGATGACGAGCGCGTCGAGCTCCGCGGGATTCACCTCGTCGGCAACCCGATCGACGGTCACCATCTCCTGGCCGCGCTTGCCCCGGAGGTGCGCGCCGCGCTCGACACCGACCACCAGCACCTCGTGGCCGGCATCTTTGAAATGAGCGCACGGCTCGCCGAGCTCACGGTCCTCGAATCCTTCGCCGACGAGCATCCCGATCTTGGCCATGCCAGGGGTCCTCCATCCATTGTGGGTGCAAGTCCGAGACCAGACGAGCGCTCGACGAACAGTAGGGAGGCACACGGGCGCAACTGCAAAATCTCCAATCTGCCCGGCGACCTTGAGTGGCAGCGCCCGGTTTGCCATCGTCCGCGCGCACATGGCCACGCGCGACGATCTCACCCATCGCCTCGAGCGCTTCCTCGCCCGCGAGCTTCGCGCCGACGGCGTGCGGATCTTCACGCTCGCGCGCTCGACCGAAGGCTTCTCGCAGGAGACGTTCCGGATCGAGGTGGAGGTTCGCCGCGGAGAGGCGCACACGA
Source organism: uncultured delta proteobacterium (assembly GCA_963774015.1). Lineage (GTDB taxonomy): Bacteria > Desulfobacterota > Binatia > UTPRO1 > UTPRO1 > UTPRO1. The sequence goes on along the minus strand of CAVZDH010000003.1, from coordinate 150,672 downwards.
CGGAGCGCTTCGTCGCGAAACGCGAGCCCGTCGCCGGGCTTCTCGAGCCGTACGATCTCGAGCCCGAGTTTCGCGTGCTGCACGCGCTCTCCGACGATCCGTTTCCGTCGCCGCCGACGCCCTGGTTCACGCCCGACCCCGCCGTGCTCGAGCGGCCGTTCTACGTGATGCGCTGCCTTCCCGGCGAGGTGCCGATCCCGGCGCCGACCGCGGACGGCCGCGGCCCCTTCAGCGACGACGAGCGCCGCATGCTCGGTCCGGAGGTCGCGCGCACGCTGGCCGAGCTCCACGCCGTCGATTGGCGCCGGCTCGGCCTCGCGTTCCTCGGCGATCCCGGTCCCGGCCGCGCCGCCGCCGCGCGCGAGCTCGCGCGCTGGGAGACGCGGCTCGCGCAGAGCGGATTGCCGGCCGACCCCGCGATCACGGCGGCGGTGCTCTGGCTCCGCGCCCACGTCCCGAGCTGCGACGAGATCACCCTCGTTCATGGCGACTACCGCCTCGGCAACTTCCTCGTCGAGCGCGCCGGCGGCGCGGCGCGGCTCACGGGCGTGCTCGACTGGGAGATGGTCCACCTCGGCGATCCGCTCGAGGATCTGGCGTGGTGCGCCTCGCCGCTCTGGCGCGCCGGCACCGAATGGGCGTCGGGGCTGCTGCCGCCCGACGAGATGGCCGCCGTCTACACGGCCGCGTCGGGCCGCACGGTCGATCCGGCGCGCTACCGCTTCTACGACGTACTGACGCTGGTGAAGATGATCGCGATCATGCAGACCGGCATCCGCGCCTTCAACGACGGCCGCACGCGCGATCTCCGCATGGCGATCTTCGACCACCAGCTGCCGTATCTCTTGGTCGTGCTCGCGGTGACGCTCGACTTCTTCGGAGGAGGTGCCGCCTGATGCGCATCCCGGTGGAACGCTTGATCGACGGCGTCGTGCAGACGCTCACCGACGCGGTGCTGCCCGACGTCGCGACTCCCTTCGCGCGCGGCCAGCTCTACGCGGCCGTCGACGTGCTGCGAAACCTGCGCGACCGCGTCGAGCCGCGCGCCGATCTCGCCGAAGAGGAGAGCGCATCGGCCGCCGCCGCGCTGGAGCGATCGAGCGGAACGCTCGAGCAAGTGACCGGAAGGTCCGAGGAATTGCGGGGCACGCCCGAGGAAGCGCCGGGCACGCGCGAGCAAGCGCACGACACGCGAGCGCTCGCCGCCCGCATCCGCGCCGCGCTCGCCGCCGCGCCCCTGCACCCGCCCACCGCACGCGCCGCGGCGCTGCGCGCGGCGCTCGTCGACGCCCTCACCGCGATCGCCGCCCTGCCGAACGCCGACGTCGCCCGCGCCGCCCGCGCCCCCATTGCCGAGCATCTCGGCGCGCAAGCGATGCGCGACGTCGCCACGCTGAAGCCCTCCATGCTCGGCGAGATCTCGCGAGGTTGAGCCATGCTGACCCGTTTCGACGACTACCCCGTCCACCAGACCGCCGAGCCGATCGCGCAGCCCGCGACCGGCGACCGCAACGTCTACGATCGCTACTTCTTCAACGGCTACACCCGCGCCGGCGACCTCTTCTTCGCGGCCGCGCTCGGCGTCTACCCGAATCGCCGGGTCATGGATGCCGCCTTCAGCGTCGTGCGCGGCGGCCGGCAATGGGTGGTGCGCGCCTCGCGGCTCGCCCCCCTCGAGCGCGCCGAGACCACGGTCGGCCCGATCACGGTCGAGGTAGTGGAGCCGCTGCGCGTGCTCCGTCTCCGCGTCGCGGACAACGCGCACGGGCTCACCGCCGACCTCACGTTCCATGCGCGCACCGCCCCGATCGAGGAGCCCCGCTTCACGCATCGCGTCGCCGGCCGGCTCGTCATGGACTCGACGCGTCTCACGCAGTTCGGCGCGTGGGACGGCCGGATCGGCGTCGACGGAGCGACCGTGCCGATCGCGCCCGCGCACGTGCTCGGCTCACGCGACCGCTCGTGGGGCATTCGCGTGTGCGGCGAGCCGGAAGGCGGCGCGCCCGGGATGCTGCCGCAGTTCTTCTGGCTCTGGGCGCCGATCAACTTCGACGACGTCTGCGTGCACTTCGACGTCAACGAGGACGGCGACGGCCGCCGCTGGCACGCCAACGGCAACCTCGTCCGGGTCGGGGACTTCGACGCCGCGGCCGTCGAGTACGCGGCGTCGGTCGACCATCGCGTGCGGTGGCGGCCGGGCACGCGCCGCGCCGCCGCCGCGGCGATCGTCGTGACGCCGTGGCGGCGCGACCCGCTCACGATCGAGCTCGAGCCGCTCTTCGCCTTCCAGATGCGCGGGCTCGGTTATCTCGATCCCGAGTGGGGTCACGGCATGTGGAAGGGCGACCAGGCGGTCGGCGGCGAGGTATGGACGCTCGCTGATCTCGACCCGCTCGATCCGCGCCACGTCCACGTGCAGCAGGTGTGTCGCGCCCGCATGGACGGCCGCGAAGGCATCGGCGTCCTCGAGCAACTGGTGCTCGGGCCGCATGCGCCGTCCGGATTCCGCTCGATCCTCGACGGCGCGGCGTAGACGCGGCAAAGCGTTCGCCAAACGCGGACCGGCGGTGTAAGGCCGGAACCATCGATGAGCACGAGCGACCCCACGAACGACGACGAAACGCCCGCTCCCGAAGAGGACTTCGCGGCGCTCTTCGCAGCGAGCGAAACCCCATCCGCCAAGGCCGAGCGCCGCGTCCGCGCCGGCGACACCGTGCGCGGACGCGTGATCGCCCTCGGCGCCGAGACCGCGTTCGTCGCCATCGGCGGCAAGTCGGAGGCGGTGATCAACCTCGCGGAGTTCCGTGACCCCGAGACCGGCGAGCTGACGATCGCCATCGGCGATCAGCTCGAAGCGACCGTCACCGACGACGGCAGCCGCTCCGGATCGATCGTCCTCAAGAAGACGCTCGGTCGCGGCGGCCACGTCCCGGGCGAGCTGCAACAGGCGCTCGATCACGGCATCGCGGTCGAGGGCACGGTGACGGGCCAGAACAAGGGCGGCTTCGACGTCCAAGTGATCGGACAGCGCGCGTTCTGCCCCGCCTCGCAGATCGACCTGCGACGGCGCGATGCCGCGGAGTACGTCGGCCAGCGCCTGCAATTTCGCGTCACCAAGATCGAGGGCAACGGCCGCAACATCGTGGTGTCGCGCCGCCAGCTCCTGGAAGAGGAGGCCGCGAAGCTCGCCGAGACGACGTGGGAACGTCTGCGCGTGGGGGCCACCGTGCAGGGCACGGTCACGTCGCTCCGTGACTTCGGCGCGTTCGTCGACCTCGGCGGCGTCGAGGGCCTCATCCACGTGAGCCAGCTCGGCTACGGCCGCGGGCAACATCCCTCCGACGTCCTGAAGGCCGGCGAAACGGTCGAGGCGCAGGTGATCAAGATCGAGCCGGATCCGAAGACCGGGCAGAGGCGGATCGGTCTCTCTCTGCGCGCGCTCGCGCCCGACCCGTGGACGACGGTGCGCGAGAAATTCCCGACCGGCTCGACCCTGCGCGGGAAGGTGCGGAAGCTCGAGGCGTTCGGCGCGTTCGTCGAGCTCGCGCCCGGCATCGACGGGCTCGTGCACGTTTCCCGCATGGTCGCCGACCGCCGCATCTCGCACCCGAAGCAGGCCGTCGCGATCGGTGACGAGGTCGAGGTCACCGTCCTCTCGGTCGAGCCGGAGCAGCGGCGGATCGCCTTGTCGATGGTCGAAGGAGCGCGGCGCGAGCAGGAGGCGAGCGCGCACGCCGAGCGCCAGGAAGAAGCCGCCGCGATCGCCACGACCAACCAACCGCGCGGCCTCGGAACGTTCGGCGAGCTGCTCAAGCGCTCCCTCGGCAAGAAGCCCTGACGCCCCCGGAATGATCCGACGGCTCGCCGCCGCGCTCGCGCTCGCCGCGACGGTCGTCGCGGCCCTGGCGCTCGTCGAGGGACTCGCGAGCCTCACGATCGCGGCCGGGCTGCTCTTCGGATCGAGCGGGCGGCTCGCGCAGGAACGGTACGCGACGTACGACCCCGATCTCGGCTGGGTCAGCCTGCCGAACGTCGCGATCCCGAACATGTACGGTCGCGGCGCCGACCTCCACACCACCACCCACGGCTTCCGCGGGCGCGTGGATCCGGCCCCCACGCCGCCCCCCGAGAAGACTCGCGTCGTCTGCAGCGGCGACTCGTTCACCTTCGGGTACGGCGTCGGCGACCTCGCCACCTGGTGCGCGCTCCTCGCGAAGCTCGATCCCCGGCTCGAGACCGTCAACATGGGGCAAGGCGGGTACGGCGTCGATCAGGCGTTCCTCTGGTATCGCCGCGACGGCGCCGCGCTCGCGCCCGCCATTCATCTCTTCGCGTTCATCGACGGCGATTTCGAGCGCATGCGGACGTCGCGCTTCCTCGACTTCGGGAAACCGACGCTGGCGCTCCGCGCCGGCGCGCTCACCGTCGAAAACGTTCCCGCCTGGCGCCGGCCGTTTTGGATCCCGACCGTCCGCGTGCGCGACATCGTGCGGAAGACCAAGACCTACGAGCTGATCGATCGCCTGCGGCGGCGGGTGAACGGCACGCCGCCTGCGACCACCGCCCCCATCGACCCGCTCGAGCGCGGCGAGATCGAAGACGTGGCGCTCGCCGTGTTCCGGGAGCTCCGGACGATCGCCGACCGGAACGGCGGGACGCTCGTGCTCGTCTATCTCCCGACGCGCGCCGACTGCCTGCTCCCTCCGACTGCGCCGAGCGGGATCGATTGGTGGCGGACGATCGGACCGCGGGCGCAGCAGGCCGGTTTCCACGTGCTCGACCTCAGCGAGGACTGCCGCCGCGTCCCCGCCGCCGCGCTCGACGGGATGTTCTTCCCCGAGGGCGCGATCCAGTACTACGGCGCGGCGGGCCACTACACCGACGCGGGCAATCGCTTCGTCGCCGCGACGCTGATCAAACGCCTGCGGAGCCTCGTCGACGCCGCGCGGACGACCGCGCGCTGAGCGCGCCGCGGCCGACCGGAAGCGCGCGCTGACGGCGCGCGCCGCCGCCCTCGGCGGCGTCGACGCCGCTCACTCGAGCGCGGCGCGCGCCGCCTTCGGATCGACGAACGCGCTCGCACGCCCGGCCGCGACCTCGGCGGCGCCGAAGCGGGTCGTGGCGTGATTGCCGAAGCTCGCGAAGATCCAGTCGAGCAGCGCGGCAAGGCGCTCGTCCGAGAGCGGAGCGTTCGCCACGCCGGGGACACGCAGCACGTAGGCGCGACCGCCGGGACGGTCGAGCAGTCGGTCGACGCCGCGGAGCGACGGCACGCGCGCCGAGCCGGACCCGTCGAGCTTGTGACACCCGGCGCAGCTCAGGAGGTAGTCGTGCACCTGGCGACGGTCGTCGTCGGACGCCTGGGCGAGCGCCGCGGCGGCCACCACGGCGGCGAGCACGAGCGCTCCGGCGAGCCCACCCCGTCGCCGCGGCGTCACTGCTCGGGCTCGGCGTCCTCGGTGAGGCCGATCACGAGCGCGGTCGAGCAGTGGTACATCTGCGACGACGCGCCGGCGCACCAATTGATGTCGTTGCTGCGGTACGGGTGGTAGACGGGACGGTCGCCCTCGTTGCGGTTGCAGAAGCAGCGCCCGCAGAAGCCGCGCCCGCAGCAGTCGTTGTACCAGATCGCGTAGTGCTTCCCGTCGCCGGGATTGCGACAGGTCCCGATCCACGTGACGGGCGCCATCTCGGTCCCGGGCGGGCACGAGGTCTGGGAGCCGCCGCAGCAGCTGCAGAGAAAGCCGTCGATCGCGCAATGCCGCCAGTACTCGCAGCGCGTCGGGTCGCCTTCGGGACCATCGACCTCGGCCGGCGGCGCCGGATCGGACGCCGCCGCGAGCCCGCGCGCGACCGGCAAGAGCGGCAGCACGGCACCGCCCACGACCAGCGCGCCGACGCGCGCCAGGAAGCCGCGCCGGTCGCTCCGGCGCGCGAGGCGGCGCGCCCAGCGTTCGAGCAGCGCGTCGATCCCGCTCATGCCGTCCTCCGCACGTCGCCGTGCTCTTGCAACCATTCCTGCATCGACGCAACCCCGAGGCGCGACGCCTCGAAGAGGCTCTCGACGTGCTCGCGCGTGTTGACGAGCCCTTTGGCGACGAGCCTGCCGCGCGCGTCGATCAACACCGCGTAGGGGAGCTTCCCGACCTGATACGCGACGCCGAGCTCGCTCGACACCACGTAGGGATGCTCCGCGAGGCCGGCGCGCGCGACGAAGGCGCGCTGGGCCTCGAGATCGCCGTCGCTCGCGAGCACGAGCCGCGTCGCCGGCTCGGCGCCCGCGACGAGGCCGCGCACGACCGGCAACAGCGTCTTGCAGACCGGACACGTCGGCGACACGAAGAAGAGGAGCGTCGCGCGCCCCGCACCGTCGGCGCCGCCGATCGTCACCGCGCGGCCCTCGAGATCGACGACGGCGAGGGTGGGCGCGGCCTCGCCGACCCGGGGCCCGCCCGGCATCACGAGCGCACCGACCGGAAAGACCCGCTCGTGGAGCACGCCGATCTGGCGGACGAGCGCCGCGACGATCGCGGCGAGGGCGATCACCGCGATCCAGAGGATCACGTTCGACACGAGCAGCGCCTCGTTCACGGCACCGCTCCCAGGCGGCGGGCGCGGCGCTCGTCCACCGCGGCGACGCGCGCCGCGGCTGCGGCGAGGTCGTGCGCCGCCGTCCATCCGCACGCCGCGACGGCGAGCACGCCCGCGACCGTCAGCGCGTCCACCCAGACGAGCGGCCGCTCCCCGCTCGGAGCGGCGGCCGCGACCGCCACGGCGGCGAGCAGCGCGTTTCGTACGAGCAGCCCTTCGCCGATCGGTTGGCGCGCGCTGCCGACGCCGCACCCGCAGTCGATCGCCCGCCGTCCGCGCGCGAGGTTCACGGCGATCGCGACGCCGTAGGTTGCGAGCAGGCCGACGGTGAGCATCAAGGCCCCGACGCGGGCGCGCGGCACGAGCCACGCCGCCGCCGCCCCGAGCTCCACGATCGCCACCGCCAACGCTGCGGCCGGCACGACCGCCGCCGGCAGGACGCGATACGCGCTCAGGACGGCGGCGAAGCCGACGCGATCGCGCAGCTTGTGCCAGGCCGCGGCGGCGAAGAGCAGTGCGAACGCCGCATGCGCCGCCAGCATCACCGCCGGATCGTGCACGAAGGCCGTCATCATCGCCTCACGGCGTCGGCGGCACGAGCAGGAGCGGCCCCGACAGGCCGGCCTCGTCGATCTCGCGGACGAGCGCGCCCGAGCGCGCGTCGAGCACGCCGAGGGTGCCGATCTGATCGTGCCGGACGAACAGCAGCGGCTCCGCGTCCTGCGTGACGGCAATCGCGTGCGCCCCGGGATTCGGCAGCACCTGGTGCAGCAGCCAATCGCCCCAGCCGCCGCGCTCGAGCTCGAGGAAGGGCCGCGCGAAGGCGGGAAGCATGTTCGGCACCATGATCTCCTGCACCCGCTTCTGCTGCTCGACGTCGTACACCCAGATCGCCGAGCCGGCGTCCTTGTGCGAACCGGGTCCGCCCTGGTGGACGAGCGAGTAGAGTCGATGCGTCGCGCGGTGGAGCGCCAGATGCTGCGTGCCGCCGATCCGCCATTTCGCTTCCCGCTGGGCGTCGGTGAAGAGCGGCCATGCCGGCGCGGCGACCGGCTGCTCGCCCGAGAAGTCGACTGCTTGGAGCTTCCCCTCGAACGACGCGAACAGCCAGCGCGCGCCGTCGCGCACGCCCTTTTCCGTGAGCGGGTCCTGGATGGTGTCGAAGAACTTGGCGCTGCGGGTGGCGCTGGCGCGATGCCCGCTCGCGTCGAGCTCGACCGCGATCGCGGTCCCGTTGCCGCAGAGCGTGGCGAACCGCCTCGGGCCGGTCGGATAGACGAGCGCACAGCCCCCGATCACGATCTCGTCCACGAACTGCCGGCTCTCGAGGTCCACGACCGACACCGAGTTGGCCGGATCCTGGTTGAACACGACGAGGAAGCGTTGATCGTCGAGCACCGCCGCGACGGCATATCCGTGGCCGATGCTCGACGACCGCGGCGGGATCTCGACCTCGCCGCGGACGACGAGCGTCGCGGCGTCGTAGATGGTGACGTAGTCCTTGCGCTCGCCGCGATGTCCGCGCGCGTAGACTTGATCGACGACGTAGATCTCGCCCCGCTTCGGCGAGAAGAGCGGCGACGGACCGCTGAGACTGAACGTGCCGTCGAGCGCGCCGAGCGCCCGGCCGGTGTCGCCGTCGAAGAGCATCGCGTGACGGAGGAGGCGATCGGGAACCCACACCCAGTGCGGGCTCGCCGTCGGCGGAAGGACGGCGACCTGACCGTGCTCGTCGGGCTCGACGTCGGCGCGCGGCGCGCCGGCGACGCTCGCGAGCAGCGCCACGACCGCCAGCGCGACGACGAGTGCCGGCGGTCTCGGTGCCCGCAACGTGCGCGTCCTCAGGCGAGCGCTCGTTCGAGCGCGCTTACGATCTCTTCCGACGCCGGCGGTGTCGTCGGTGGAAAGCGGGCGATGACCTTGCCCTGACGGTCGACCAGGAACTTGGCGAAGTTCCACCGGATGTCTCCGGGCCCGTCGGGCGCCGTCGCCGCGCCGGTGAGGAAGCCGTAGAGGGGGTGGCGCGCCGGCCCGTTCACGTCGACCTTGCCGAACAGCGGGAAGGTGACGCCGAACTTGGTCTCGCAGAAGGTCTTGATCTCGCCTTCGGTCCCGGGCTCTTGGCCGCCGAACTGGTTGCAGGGGAAGCCCAGGACGACGAGCCCGCGGTCTTTGAAGGTGGCGTAGAGCTCTTCGAGCCCGGCGTACTGCGGCGTGAGCCCGCACTGCGACGCGACGTTCACGACCAATGCCACCTTGCCCGCGTAGTCACCGAGCGACCGTTCCGTGCCGTCGATCGTCGTCGCCGAGAAATCATGGAGGGTTGGCATGCGCGTCTCATGGCACCGCGCACGCGGCGGCGCAACCGCGCGGCGCGACCGCCGACCTGATCGTCAGCCGTGCATGCCGCGGAGCGCTGCGATCGCCTCGCTCACGTGCTTGGTGGCCTGGAACTGCGAGTTGAAGGTGCGCTGCACGACGCCCTGCTTGTCGATCACGAACGTCACGCGGCCGGGGAGGAGTCCGAGCGTCGCAGGCACGCCGTATTGCTTCCGCACCACGCCGCCGCGGTCCGAGAGCAGCATGAACGGCAGCTTGTACTTGGTCGCGAACTTCTCGTGCGCCTCGCCGCCGTCCGAGCTCACGCCGATCACCTCGGCGCCCGCGTCCTTGAAGTCCTCGTACTGATCGCGGAACGCGCATGCTTCCTTCGTGCAGCCCGGCGTATCGTCCTTCGGATAGAAATAGAGGATGACCGCCTTCTTGCCGCGAAAGTCACTCAGGCGAACGGTCTTCCCGTTCGCATCCGGAAGCGCGAAGTCCGGCGCCTGTTGCCCGGTCGTGATGGCGGGATCGCCGCCGCCCGTGATCGCATCGAGGAGTCCCATGGCGCGGCTGACTGCCACACTTGGCTCAGCGGAGTCCAGAGCATCGCCGCACACCGATGGCCCCGCCGCCGGCGTCCCTCGGCTTGTGCCGGAAGCCGTCCCGCATGACACTCTGCTCGTGAGCGATGCGGTGAAGCGCGCGATGACTCTCCTGCCGCCGCGGCTCGTCCTCGCCGTCGCGCTGCTGCTGACCGCAGCCTGCCGGCACTCCGCAGAGGCGCCGTCGGCGTTCCCCGTCGCGGATCGCACCGCCGATTGCCTTCCCGATCTGCCGCTCACGGACGCTGACGGGCGTCCCTTCTCGCTCGCCTCGCTCAAAGGGAAACCGGTCCTCTTCGATTTCATCTACACGACGTGTCCCGGGCCGTGCGCGGCACTCACGACGCACGTGGTGGCGGTCGCCAAGCAATTGGGACGCGCTCTCGGCGACGCGGCCGGGATCGTGTCGGTCACCGTCGACCCGGAGCACGACCGGCCGGCAGATCTGCTCCGCTTCGCCCGCGCCCAGGGCGCCGAGATCGACGGGTGGACGTTCCTGACCGGTGCTCCCAAAGACATCGACGACCTGATGGGACGCTTCCACGTGAAGCGCGACCGCAATGCGGAAGGACCCCTCCAACACGTGCTCGAGATCTTCCTCGTGGGCCCCGACGGACACCCGCTGCGCCAGTACGTCGCCGCTCGCGCCGACCCCGCAACGATCGCGGCCGACGTGCGGCGGGCCGCGCGCGGGGAGCGGCTCGATTGACGGAGTGCTCACGGTGATCGGCAGCTCGCCGCGACGACGGAGGTGGCAGCTCGCGTTGCTCGTCCTGCTCGTGGGAGTGATCGTGGCGGTCGCAGCGGCGGCGCGGCGCACGGCGCCCGAGTTGACCGTCCGGGTCGTCGCCCACCAGTGGTACTGGGACTTCGAGTACGTCGGCCTCGACGTCCGGACCCGCAACGCGCTCCATGTCCCGGCGGATCGCGTGGTCCGACTCGAGATCAGCTCCGCCGACGTCGTCCACAGCCTCTGGATTCCCGGCATGGCCGCGGCCCTTCCGGTCGGACCGGGAACGCTCCAGACGCTCGATCTGCGGTTTACACCGGGCGCTGCGCTCGGCACCTGCGATGCGGAGTGCGGCTGCGGCGCCGGCTGCATGAGCTTCCGCGTCGATGCGCAGCCGCCGGCGCGCTTCGAACGCTGGTGGCGACGGCGCGTCGGTCGCGCGCCGCGCGCGACCGAGAGGCGTGGTCCTCCGCCGGCGTGCGCGGGCGGCGAAGCGCGGCCCGAGGAGAACACGGTGAGCGGCAGCGCAGCCTCGCGGCTCGAATCTGCGACGATTTGTCACACTACCGAAGCAGACGGTGCACCTCTATGACGGCGTCCTCGCAGGAGGGACGCTATGGACTCGAGGGTTCGGCAAGGACGATCGTTCACGGCGGCGCGTCGAGTTTCTCGACTCGGTCGCATGGTCGCGCTGCTCGCGATCGCCGCAGCCGTGCGTCCCGCATCCGCAGCCGCGCACGGCATGGTGGGCCAGCGCTTCTTCCCGGCGACCCTCACGATCGACGATCCCTTCGTCGCCGACGAGCTTTCGCTGCCGACCGTCGAGAGCGTGCGCCGGAAGTCCGCGGACGATCTCGCGGGGTGGGAGACTGTGATCAGCGCCGAGCTCTCCAAACGCCTCAGCCGCAATTTCGGGCTCTCGATCGCGGGGACGCTCCTCGTCGAGGATCCCATGCGCGGACCGACGATCGGCGGGTTCGACAACCTGGCCGTGTCGGCGAAGTACGTCTTCTGGCACGACCCCGCGCACGAGCTCCTCGTGTCGGCCGGGGTCGAGGCCGAGGTCGGCGGGACGGGCCAGAAGCGGATCGGCGCCGAGTCGCTCTCGGTGGTGTCCCCGCAGCTGTTCTTCGGAAAGGGCATGGGCGACCTACCGGACACGCTCGGCTGGCTCCGCCCCGTGGCGATCACGGGAGCGTTCGGCCTCGGGCTCCCGACGAGCGCGCACACGAAGATCAAGACCGTCGCGGAAGACGGCGAGGTCGACGTCGAGCAGGAGCTCAACGCGCGGACCGTCGAGTGGGGCTTCTCGTTGCAGTACAACCTCCAGTACCTCCAGAGCTTCGTCCGCGACGTCGGCCTCACGGCGCCCTTGGATCGCACGATCCCGATCGTCGAATTCGCGATGGAGAGCGCCGTGCAGGGACAGGGCCACACCAGTGGCACGATCAACCCGGGCGTGCTTTGGTTCGGACGCTACGTCCAGCTCGGTCTCGAGGCGGTGATCCCCGTCAACGGCAACGCCGGGCTCGGCGAGCGCAAGCAAGGACAGGTCGGGTGCATCGCGCAGGTCCATTTCTACATCGACGACATCTGGCCCGAGGTCTTCACCTGGACGCCGTTCTCGGGCGTGCTCGGCCCTACGCAGCCGCGCTAGCGGCGGCGTGTCTCATGGCGGTCGTGGCGAGCCCCGGCGTCGTCCATGCGCACGCGTTCCCCGATCACACCGACCCGCGCGTCGGTCACACCATCGCCGCGTCGCCGCCGATGGTGCGCATCTGGTTCGACAGCGACATCGAGCCGGTGTTCAGCACCGTGCAGGTCGAGAATGCGGACGGGAAGCGCGTCGATCAGGGCGACGCCCACGTCGACGCCCAGGATGGAAAGCTCCTCGAGGTGAGCGTGCCGTCCCTCCCACCAGGCGCGTATCAGGTCGTGTGGAGCGTGGTCGCGCGCGACGGCCACCGCACCGAAGGCCGGTTTTCGTTCCGCGTCGAGACGCATTGAGCGTGCCGGATCTCGAGGTCGCGCTCGCCGCGTCCGTGCGCTGGCTCGACCTCACGGCGCTCGCCGGCGTAGTCGGAGGAATCGCGCTCGAGACCATCGTGCTCCCCGGGCCGAGCGCGGATGACGCGCGCACCCGTCGGCGCCTCGCGGTCGTGGTCGGCATCGGCCTTGTCGCACTCGCCGTCGCAGGCGGCGGCGAGCTCCTCGTGCGGGCGCACACGATGGCGGACGGCGACGGGCGAGCGGCGCTCGCGGCGGCGCCGCTCGTGCTCCGCATGACCCACTTCGGCCGGGTGTGGTGCCTGCGCGCGGGCGGTCTCGCGGTGCTCGCTCTCCTCCGGACGTCACGCGCCCGGACGGCACGCGGCATCGCCCTCGCGATCGCCCTCGGCTTGGCAGTCACGACGACCCTCACCGGCCATGCCGCCGACGGCGGCGACGCGACCCTCGCCGTCCTCGCGGATTGGCTGCACGTCGCGGCGGCGTCGGTCTGGACGGGCGGCCTCTTCGGGCTCGCGCTCGCCGTCCTGCCGGCGGCGCGGGACGCGGCCGACCCGTCGTGGATCGGTGCGACCGTCCGACGCTTCTCACGCCTCGCCGCCGTGTGCGCCGCCCTCGTGGTCGCGTCCGGAGCGTACAACGTCTGGACGAGCGTGAACGCGGTCGCGGCGCTCTGGACGAGCGCGTACGGTCGCGTGCTCGTCGCGAAGCTCCTGGTGGTCGGCGGCGTCCTCGCCATCGCCGCCGCGAACCGCTACCGCATGGTACCGGCGCTCGCACCGCCGAAGGCCGCCGGCAACGACGCGGGCACGCCGCCCGCCGTGGCAGGCATCGCGAGCTGGGTGGCGCGCGAGACCGCCCTCGTGCTCGTCGTGTTCGCGTGCACGGCCCTGCTCGGGCAGTTGCCGCCGCCGCGCCACGACGCCGCCGCGCACGGCGCGCCGGACCACGCGACGCACGGCGACGCCGCGCACGATTAGTGACCTGCCTCGGCCGCCGCCGCGCATCCCGGACCGATTGATATTGAAAATCGTTTTCAGTTAGGCTAGGGATCGCGAGATGGCGACCCGCACCGGCCTGATGGCGCCCCTTCTCCTCGCTGGACTCCTGTTTCTACCGGCCTGCGGCACCGGCGGGTCGGAGACCGATGGTAGCCTCCCCCCGGACGAAGCCTCCCTCACCGCGGTCCAGCTCCTCGGGCAAGCGGATCTTCGAGGACACCGACCTTTCCGGAGCCGCGCGGGCAAGCGTGCGCCTCGTGTCACGACTCCGCACGGGCGTTCACGGGCAACAACGGCTCTCGCATCCGCGGCCGTCTCCCTCGGAAGCCGTCCCGAAGTCTTCGGGAACCGCAACGCGCCGACGGCCATGTATGCGACTGTTCAGCCCCGAGCTTCAGCTTTGGTCGCCGAGCCGGACGACCAACGGCACGATCGAGTACACGCCGACGGGCGGACAGTTCTGGGATGGCCGCGCCGCGAGCCTGGCCGAGCAGGCCATGAAGCCGTTCCTGAACCCGCGCGAGATGAACAACCCGAGCGAGGCGGCGGTGATCGCCAAAGTCCGCGACGAGCGCCTACGCCGACCTGTTCCGTTCCGGTCTACGGCGCCGATGCCTTCGACGACGTCGGATGCCGCCTACGACCGGCTTGCTCGACGCGATCGCGGCATTCGAGGAAACGTCCCGGTTCCATCCCGTTCTCGTCGAAGTTCGACGACTTCCTGCGCGGCAAAGCGCACGCTCGATCCGGTCGAGGCGCGCGGATTCGAGCTGTTCAAGGATCCCCGAGAAAGGCAACTGCATCGCCTGCCACGTCGGCGACGAAGGCTCCCGACACCGCGCGACTGGCTCTTCACCGACTTCACGTACGACAACCTCGGCATCCCACGAAACGCGCAGATCCCCGACAACGACGATCCGACCTTCTTCGACCTCGGGCTCTGCCAGCAGGACGGGCTTGCCGCGAAGGCGCCGCCTCGCAGTTCGACGTCGGGAGCCTCTGCGGCGCCTTCAAGGTCCCGACGCTCCGCAACGTCGAGCTGCACCGCGCCGTACGGGCACAACGGCTACTTCACCACGCTGCGCGACGTGGTCCGCTTCTATGTGACGCGCGACACCAACCCCGAGCTCTGGTATCCGCGGATCGCTGCCGGCAACGTCGCAGAAGTTCAACGACCTGCCCGCCCGAGTACCGGGCGAACGTGAATACCGAGGAAGTGCCGTACGACCGCAAGCCGGGAGAGCCACCGCGGCTTGAACGACGACGAGATCGATGCCGTCGTCGCCTTCCTCAACACCCTCACGGATCGCTAAAGCGGGCGCCGCCGAGAACACAGGCCCGAAACCCGACACCCTCCGGCGACGCCGATGCGACACCTCGCGAGCATCGCCCGGCGATTCGCGATTTCGACGGCCGATCGCCCTACTGAGGGTTGTCGCAGCGGCGCAAACCCAGCAAGCTCCTCCCCCATGGGCCTCTACGCGACGTACGTCTTTCCGCGCATCCTCGACTGGGTCATGCGCCAAGAGCCGATCCGGCGGCAGCGCGAGAAGGTCGTGCCGCGCGCCCAGGGGCACGTCCTCGAGGTCGGCGTCGGGTCCGGGCTGAACCTCGCGCACTACGACCGCGGCAAGGTGCTGAAGCTCTACGGTCTCGACCCGTCGCTCGGCCTCCAACGCATCGCGCGTGAGCGCGCGGCGACGGCCGGCCTCACGGTCGAGCTGCTCCCGGTATCGGGCGAGGAGATCCCGCTCGCCGACGCCTCGGTCGACAGCGTCGTCATCACCTACACCATGTGCAGCATTCCCGACGTCGCCCGCGCGCTCCGCGAGATGCACCGCGTCCTGCGTCCGGGCGGCGAGCTGCTCTTCTCGGAGCACGGACGAGCGCCGGACGCCGGCGTGGTGCGCTGGCAGGATCGCTTGAATCCGCTCTGGCGGCGCCTGAGCGGCGGCTGCAATCTGAACCGGGCGATTCCGGAGCTGCTCGACGCCGCGGGCTTCGCGCTTCCCGAGGTCTCGCAGATGTACCTCCCGGGGCCGCGGCCGATGACCTACACCTACTGGGGCGCCGCCAGGCGCACGTGAGCGGGGGCGGACGACTCCCCGTTCGGACGAGCGAGGCGCGGGCGCTCGCGCTCCGGTCATTGCGTGCGACGCCGGGCGGGTGGGGGTCGGCTCGGAGCGAGTAGCGGCGCACGTGTGCGCCAGCCGGATACGCCGCGGCGGGCTCTTCGCGCTGGGGACCTCCGACTCACGAGCGGAGAACCGACCCCCACCCGCCCGCTCCCGGACGAGTCTCGGGTCACGAGCCAGCGAACCTAGGGAACCTCTGCACAGATGGGTTCCGAGCGAGAAGTGCGAGCCGCCCCGAGCGCAAGGCGCGAAGCCCGACCGCGTATCCGAACGATACGCCGAGGGCGTCGCGCCGCCGTCGATCGGGGATGGATCGCGCTTCGTAGCCGGGAGCCACCTGTGCAGAGGTTCCCTAGCTGCGCGGCGGATACTTCTGGAGCTTCCGCTGCAGCGAGCGGCGATGGAGGCCGAGGCGACGCGCGGCCTCCGAGACGCTGCCGCCGCAGTCGGAGAGCACGCGGCTGATGTGCTCCCACTCGGCGCGCGCGAGCGAGGGCGCGGCATAGTCGGTCGGCGGCGGATCGAGCGGCGGGGCCTCGCCGCGCGCGAAGCCGGCGAGGATGTCGTCGACGTCGGCGGGCTTCGAAAGATAGTAGGTGGCGCCGACCCGCACGGCCTCGATCGCGGTCGCGATGCTGCCGTAGCCCGTCAGCACGAGGATGCGAGTGGCGGGATCGAGCGCTTTCAGGTCGCGGACGAGCTCGAGCCCCGACGGTCCCGGCATGCGGAGGTCGACGACGGCCATCTCGGGCGAGTCCTCGCGCGCTTTGGCGAGCGCCTCATCGTAGTCGCTCGCGTCGCGCACGTCGTAGCCGCGGTCATGGAACGCCCGCGCCAGCCGCGTGCGAAAGATCTCGTCGTCGTCGACGATCAAGATCGAGGGCGCGGTCGGAACGGTGGCGTCGCGGTCGCTCATGGCAGGAGCCTCGGGAGAATCAGAGAGCATGGGGCGCGGCGACGCCGGACTCAATGCGACCGATCGTCGCAGGGGCCTCCGCCGGCAGGGTGAGCGTGACGGTGGTGCCGCGGCCCTGCTCCGACACGAGGCCGAGCTCGCCGCCGAGGCGTTCCAATACGATGCGCGCGAGGAAGAGGCCGAGTCCCATGCCCCGCCCGAGCCCGTCGCCGTTCTTGGTGGTGAAAAACGGCTCGCCGGCGCGTGCCAGCACGTCCGGCGTCATGCCCCGACCGCGGTCGACGACGACGATCCGCCACTGCCCCGGCGCCTGCTCGACCCGCACCCACACGTCCGCCTCGCCAGGCGACGCCTCGAGCGCGTTCTTCAGGATGCCGCGCAGGGCCTGCGAGAGCGCCCGCGGCGGCACCCGGATCAGGCCGCCGGCCACCGCCGGCGCGATCTCGCGGCGCACCCGCTCGCGACCCGCGAGGTCGGCGAGCGCGGCGTCGAGCACGGCGGCGATCGGCACTACCACCGGCGCCTCGCCGGTGCTCTCGCCCGCGTCGGCCGCCATCTGCTGGAGAATCTCCCGACAGCGTTCGACCTGCGCGCGCACGAGCCGCACGTCGCTGATCGCCGGCCCGTTCCCCGCCGCGGTACCGAGCGTACGCTCGAGCTCCTTGGCGACGACCGCGATCGTCGAGAGCGGGGTCGCGAGCTCGTGCGCGGCGCCGGCCGCGAGCGTCGCGAGCGAGGCGAGCTTCTCGTGGCGCGCCGCCGCCCGCAGGACCTCGCCGAGCTCGGCATCGCGCTCCGCGAGCGCGCCCCGCACGCGTTGGATGAAATAGACGATGAAGGCCGCCGCGACGCCGAACGCGACCCACATCCCTTGCACGTGCATCGAGATCGGATGGTCGTGCCCCATCGCGTGGTCGCCGAGGGGAAGCGGAACGTGGGCGAAGAAGAGCCCGCCGAAGAGCGCCAGCGACACGCCGGCGAGCGCCCACGTCCAGCCGGGCGGCAAGAGCACGGCCGCGAGCGCGACGTTCACGAGATAGAGGAAGCTGAACGGATTGAACGGCCCGCCGGTAAAATAGAGCACGGCGGTCAGAAGCCCGACGTCGAGCAGCATCACCGCCGCCAGCATCCCGTCCTCGACGTCCGCACGCCGCCGCCACGAGTCGAGCGCGACGTTGCTCGCGGCGCCGACCGCGAGCACGCACGCGAGCGGCACGAGCGGCAGGTCGATGTGCATCACGCGGTCGACCGTGAGGATCGTCGCGAGCTGGCCGGCGAGCGCGCCCCAGCGGAGCGTCAGAAGCCAGGAGAGGTCGAGACCGTGTCGCGGCTCACGGACGGACGCCATCGTGTCGGATTACTCGACAACGGTGCCGGCATCCACCCGTTCGTCGACGGCGAGCGGAAGGGCTTCGAGCCACGCGACGTACTCGGCGGGGAGCGCGAGCTCGCGCGCACCGGCGAGCAAGAGACCGAGATAGCGGGCCGACGGCTTGCGCCGCGGGTCGCGGGCGTCGCCGCGATAGGTGAAGGCGTCGACGCGCGAACCGGCGTCGATCACGACCTCGACGGCGATGCGCCGATAGAACCCGCGGTCGACGCCCTCGGTCCGGTCGAGAAACGCGCACGCGTCGTGCGAGAGCCGATAGATCACGCCCCAGGCGCGCGCGCCCGGCGCGACGACCAGGTTTGCGACACCGCGCTCGCCGGGACCGACGGGGAGATCGAAGCACACGCGATGGTCGTCGAGGTAGGCGCGCCGTGCCGCCGTCGGCTGCATGCCGCGGCGCTCGACGAAGGTCGCGCGGCCCATGTTGCTGCCGTAGGCGAAGTACCACAGACCGGCCCCGGGCGTCCGCTCGCCGACGGGCGAGCTCGGGGAGTGCCACGGCAGTGACGGCATCGCGACGGAACGCACCACGGCCACGAGCCTCAGGCAAGCCCCTGCGGGCCGGACGCACGCGGACGAAGCACCTCCCACGTGCGCCTCAGGTGCGCGATCCATGCCGGATACACGACCGCGTGGCGAAACGGCTTGATGAGCGCCAGGTAGGCCCGACTCCCGACCCCGCGCGACTTCACGTAGACCGCGAGCGCCACGTCGCTGCGGCCCGCGCGCCCCTCGATCCAGGAGAGATGCAGGAGCGCGTGGATCGTCCGGTTGGCGATCTCGAGCAGGGCCTCGTCCTCGAAGGCGTAGACCGGCTCGAACGCCGTCCCGACCGTCGGCGGCAAGACGCCGAGGTCGCGCGCCCGGTCGTGCTCGTCGAGTCGCGCGCGGACCCGCGTCTCGGCACGCCCCGGGATGCGCAGCGACTCGCGACCGTCGTCGAGCGCGAAGAGCCGTCCGAGGACGCGTCGCAGCTCGAACAGCGCCGCCGCACCGCCGAGGCGGACCACGTGGACGGCGTCGGCGACGCTGCGCACGCGGAGCGGATAGAGCGGCCGGTTTCCGCGTCCCGCCGCCACGAACACGCGCAGGAAATCGACGAAGCGCTCACCCGCGGCGGCATCCGCGTCGAGCGGGATCCGCCAGAGGTCGAGCAACTCGAAATCCGGTGCCAGCGTGTGCACCCGCCAGGGGCGGGCGCGATGACGGTCGACCGCGATCATCGTGCGGCGAGGCCACCACGACGGGGAAGCTCACTCAAGGGCGCGGGGTCGCGGATGGCCGCCTTGCCGTCGGACGTGTTAGGACCAGTCGCGATGCGCGTGGCGGTGGTGCTTCCCCTCCTCCTCTCCCTGCTCGGAGCCCATCTGGCCGGCGCGGAGGATTTGCGCACGCCGTCGCCCGCCACCCGCCTACCATGCGATTGCGCGCGCTTCGCCGACGAGCTCGCGGCCACACGCGCCATCTGGGCGAGCCGAGAAGAAGCCATCGAGATGCCGCTCACGCCGGTGATGCACGATCGCTACCGCGCGCGCGTCGACGCCGCCTACGGGCGGGCCGTCTGCCTCGTCGATTGCGACGGCGTGCCCGAGCTCGACCGCAATCGTGCCCGCGTGCTGCTCGCCGAGTCGGGGTTCAAAGACGCGAGCCTCGGCGTGGGCGAGTGGCGTGCGCGCCTCGGCGTGGTGTTCTCGGCCATGACCCGCTGCCTGGAGATCGACCCGGAGAACCACGAGTGCATGATGTGGCACGCCGCCTCGCGCGGCGTCCTCGCCCGCGGCAGTTGGAATCCCCTCAACATCCGCTTGCCCGGCCAACTCATGGACGAGTTCCACCGCGCCCGTGGCGGCGCGGCGCCCGGACTCGATCATGACGGGGCCGCGACGCGCGGCGAGGCCTCGATGCTGCTCAAGGTGCCTCGCTATGCGGGCGGCGATCCGGCGGCCGGCCGCACGCTCATCGAGGAGGCGGCGCGGACGCCGAGATTCGGCTGCCATCTCTCCAACCGGTTGGTCGTCGCCGAGGCGCTCGGGCGGACGGGCGACCTGCCCGCCGCGCACCGCGAGCTGCACGCGATCGTCGAAGGCGGCTTGCCCGCATGCGGCTCCGAGCGCTACGAAAACGCGACCGCGCTGGAGGAAGCGGCGCGCTGCCTCGCGCGTCTCGACGACGCGCCGGACACCGATCCGGGGTGGGACGAGGACTGCCGCCGCTAGCTACCCGCCGATCGCACCCACCGCATGGAACTGACCGAGACCGAACGTCTGCTCCGCGACACCTTCCGCGCCTACTTCACCCGCGAGCTCGAGCCGCACGTGACGGCGATGGAGCGCGGCACGATGCTGCCCTATCCATTGATGCGGCCGATGCACGACGCGCTCGGCCTCGACGCGCTGCTGAGCCGTGCCCCCCGCGACGCCGGCGACGTGAACGCGGACGGGCGCGACGCCTCGGGCCTCGCGCCCAACACCGTCCGCTACGCGCGCACGACCTTCACCGTCGAGATGGCGCGCGTCAGCCCCTCGTTCACGCTGAGCTACGGCGCGAGCCTCGGGCTCTTCGCCGGCAACGTGCTCGGCAAGGGCACGCCGGAGCAGATCGAGCGCTTCGCGCGTCCCGTGCTGCGCTGCGAGGCGATCGGGTGCTGGGGACTCACCGAGCCCGGCAGCGGCAGCGACGCGCTCGGCGGCATGAAGACGAGCGCACGCCGCGACGGCGACCACTGGGTGCTGAACGGCAGCAAGACGTTCATCACCAACGCGCCCTATGCCGACGTGTTCCTGGTGCTCGCGCGCCTCGACGAGGCCCGCGGCGGTGACGGCTCGATCCAGAGCTTCATCGTCGAGCGCGGCACCCCCGGGCTCACGACCGGACCGCCCATGAAGAAGATGGGCATGCGCGGCTCGCCGACGGGCGAGATCTTCCTCGACGACGTTCGCGTGCCGGCCGACCAGCTGCTCGGCGGCGGCGTCCGCGAGCGCGGCCACGTGAAAGCGAGCCTCGCGAGCGAGCGCATCGGGCTCGCGGTGCTCTCGTACGGCATCATGGAGCGCTGCTACGAGATCGCGCGCGACTACGCCCTCGAGCGCCGGCAGTTCGGGCGTGCGATCGCGGAGTATCAGATGATCCAGAGCCGTCTCGCCCGCATGTACGTCGCGCTCTCGAACTGCCGGCGCATCGTCTACGCCGACTATCTCGCTGGCCGCCCGCTGCGAGAGTCGGTCGCCGACGTCTGCGCCGGCAAGCTCTACTGCGCGGAGATGGGCACCTTCGTCGCCTTCGAGGCGATCCACGTTCTCGCCGGCAACGGCTACATGGAGGAGTACGTCGTCGAACGGCTGGCCCGCGACGCCAAGCTGATCGAGCTCGGCGGCGGCACCACCGAGATGCAGATCCTGACCATCGCCCGCGAGCTCCTGCACGGCGAAGCGAGCACCCCAAATTGAGTCCTGTGCCGAGGCCCGTCGCGGACGCGCGCGAAACGCGCGCCGACGCCCATCGGAGCATGGCGCCGCCGCCGCCAGCGCACGGGGGCGAAATGGCGCGAGGCGCCGGGATTCACTCCCGGCGCCGACACCCATCGGAGCATGGCGCCACCGCCACCACCGCACGGGGGCGAAATGGCGCGAGGCGCCGGGATTCACTCCCGGCGCCGACACCCATCGGAGCATGGCGCCACCGCCACCACCGCACGGGGGCGAAATGGCGCGAGGCGCCGGGATTCACTCCCGGCGCCGCCGCCCATCGGAGCATGGCGCCACCGCCACCACCGCACGGGGGCGAAATGGCGCGAGGCGCCGGGATTCGAGCTCGTTCACTCCGGCGCCGACGCCCATCGGAGCATGGCGCCGTAGGCGCCAGCGCACGGGGGCGAAATGGAAATGACTAGAGTCGACATCTTCACCGACGGCGCATGCCAAGGGAATCCCGGGCCCGGCGGCTGGGCCGCGATCCTCGTGTCCGGGCAACACCGTCGCGAGATCGCCGGCTACGCGCCCGCGACGACCAACAACCGGATGGAGCTCCAGGCCGCGCTCGAAGGGCTCCGCAATCTGAAGCAGCCGTGCGAGGTCGACCTCTACACCGATTCGCAATACCTCAAGAACGGCATGGAGAGCTGGCTCGCCAAGTGGAAGCGGAACGGCTGGCGCACGGCGGGCAAGCAGCCGGTGAAGAACGCCGATCTCTGGGAGGCGCTCGAGGCCGAAGCGAGCAAGCACACCATGCGCTGGCACTGGGTGCGCGGCCACGACGGCCACGTCGAGAACGAGCGCTGCGATTTTCTCGCCAACGAGGCCATCCGCCGCCGTGGGCCGGTCGAGAGCTGACCCGTCTCGATGACGATGCCGCGCACCTCGACGGTCATTGCGTACGGCTCGCTGATGAGCGGGCTCGGGCTCGCGTCGCTCCTGCCGCTGCCCGCCGAGGACGCGTTCCGCGTGCGGCTCACGAGCTGTCGTCGCGGCTTCGGCAAGCTTTCTCAGTACGGGGATCGGTTCGCGATGGTGCTCGAGCCGGCCGCGGCCGGTACCCCGATCCGCGCCGGCGCGATCACGGCCGCGACTCCGACCGACGCCACGGGTATCGACGCGCTCGCGCTCACCCTCCGCATCCCCGAGCTCGCCCGCGTCGCGCAGCGCGAGGGCTATCGCGCCGACGCGATGCTGGCGCTCGCGCGCGCCGCCGAGCACCGGGGCAGCGCCCTCGGCGCGTATCTGTGGTCGGTTGCAGAGGACGTCGGACACGACGTCGCCGCCTATCGCCGCGCGCTCGCCGACGTCGCCGACTACGCCTCCGCGCACTACGTGCCGCATCCGGTCGCCCTCGACGGGGACGGGCCCGCGATCGTCTTCCTGCCGCCCGGCGTCGAGGGCAGCGGACGCGACGACGTCGTGCCCATCCGCGTGCAGACCGCGGAGACGCGGCTCCTCACCCTCCGCCAGGTGTGGCGCCTCAAGCCGAACGCGAGCCAGCTCGACTACGCGGCGATGTGCTGCCTCGCCGAGGTCCACAACCTTTCGCTCGCCGACGTGCTCGGCGACCTCCGCGCCTATCCGCCGCTCGCACGGCTAGTCGACGCGCGCCTCGCGTCGGAGCTCGCGCTCGAGCCGACGCGCTTTCGCGACGCGCTCGGGCTCGATGCCGACCGCTACGCGGACCGCTTTCCGCCGGCCCCGCGGCGAGCCGTCTTCATCGGCGCCTGACGCTCCGACGGCGCTCGCGGAGGCGGGGCGGCGCCGTCGGCACCGCCCCGCCTCGTGATGCGGCGATCCGCTTACTTGCCGTGCGGATCGGGAACTTCCTTGCCGCCCTTCTCCTTGCATTCCTTGGACGTGCTCTTCACCACGCCCTGGCCCTTGCAGCCGTTCTTGCCCGCGCACGCGTGACCCGCGCCCGCGCACGCGCCCGTGCCCTTGCACGAGTTGATGCCCGAGCAGTAGACGTCGCCGCCCGTCTTGGCATCATTGGCACGCGCGGTGACCGCGCCCGAAAGCATCAGACCGGCAGCCGCGGATGCCAGCAGAAATCCCGTGACTTTGTTCATGTGACCTCTCCTTCTGTGGTGGTTGGACCGACCCACGCGTCGGATACGCGTGGCGCCATCTACCAGTTGTCGCCGATACGATGCCAGGGGGGTGCGGGAGGTTGCGCGACCCGCACTCGCAAACGCGCGCACAGCACAGCAATGTCGGGCTACGCCAGGCGGAACACGCGCTGAAAGTTCTTGAGCGCGCGTTTGCTGCCGGCGACGCGCGCCGTGCCCGCCGCGATGGCGTCCGCGAGTCGCGTCTCGCCCCGGCGGGCCGCGACGATCACGTGCGCGGGCCCGGTGAGAACCAGATCCGGCTTGCGTCCCGGCGCGGTCCTACCGCCGGCCGTGCTCGCAAGCGTGAACTCGCGGCCGTCGATCACGAGCCGATAGACCTCGTCGATCCCGCGCGCCGCCGTCGGATCGTAGTAGGCGAGCAGCGCGCCGTGGGCGGCGGTCTCGGGGCGCACCTTCGTCGTTGGTCGCGGCGGCGTGAGGAGAGCCATGCCGAAGCGCGCCATCGCGCGCAGGATCGGCGCCGCGTCCCGGGTCTTCGCGGTCGCGGTGTAGACGGTCCGCGCCGCGGGCGGCGGCAGCTCGCGGGTCGCGACGAGACCCTGGGCGACCAGCGCGTGAAGCCGCTCGGTGAGGAGCGTCGGCGAGATGCCGGGAAGCTCCGCTTTCAGGTCGACGAAGCGCCGATCGCCGAACGATACCTCGCGCAGGATGAGCAAGCTCCAGCGGTCGCCGAGGAGGTCGAGCGTGCGGGCGATCGGGCAATATTGATCGTGGCGCTTCCTCATCCGACGATCGCATGCGCGGCAGCGACCGCCCGGACGCGCGCCGACGCCGCTTCGGCCGCCTCGGCCTCGGCCCCGGCCACCGGGGCCAAATGGACGGCGACGTTCTTGTGGTACGGCGTCGCCGCGATCGGGTCGCAGTCGTCGTGCGCGGTGATCAGGTTCAGCCGCGGGCCGTCGACGATGCGATTGCCGTGGCCATCGGGGTACGACTGGCCGTAGCCGTGCGGCAGCGCGACCAGGCCGCGCCGCATCGACGCGTCGCTCTCCACGCGCACGACGAGCCGGCCCGTCTTGGTGCTGACGGCCATCCAGCCGCCGTCGCGGCCGCCGAGCTGAGCGAGGTCGTCGGGATGGACGCGAAGCGCCCCGTCGGGATCGCTCTTCCGCCACGCGGGCGTCCGGAAGATCTGATTGGCGTTGTGCATGCGGCGCTGGCCGGCGACGAGCGTGAACGGATGCGCGGGATCGTCCGGCTCGGCCGCCGGGTCGAGACGGCCGAGCCAGTCGAGCATCTCGGGGACCGCGAGGTGGATCTTGCCGTCGGGATGCTTCACGAGCTGGAAGACCTCGTCGTACTCGTGGGCGGTGAAGACGAGACCCGAGCGGCTGGCGAGGAGCGCGTCGAAGAGCGCGTCGCCGAGCTGCGGCGGCTCGACGGCGGTCGCGAGCGCGCGCTGGACCGCGAGCGGATACTCCATGGCGGTCCGGTGGCACGCGGCGTAGAGCGGCGCCGCCGCCGCGGCGCCGTCCGCCAGCGTCGGACCGAGCGTCGCGTAGAGCAGCACCGGGGCGATCGGCACGAGCGTCGGGGTCTCGCCGAACATCTGGAACGCCCGCTGCATCATCCGGCCGCGGTGCTCGGCGGCGAGGGCGCGAAGCTCGGCGAGGTCGTGGTCGCCGGGGAGGTCGCCCATCGCGCGCAGCAGCCGGGTGTAGATCTCGGGCTCGGGCAGCGTGCCCGCGAGCGGCGTCATGAGCGGCGCGCGCAGCTGGAAGAAGTTCCGCGGCCATTCGAAGGTGAAGAAGGTCGCCTCCCACTTCTCGTACTGTGCCGCCGCCGGCAGGACGTAGTCGGCGAGCGCCGCCGTCTCGGTGTACGCGACGTCCACCACCACCGACAGCTCGAGGGCGCGAAAGGCGCGTTCGAAGCGCATCGTGTCGGCGGCCGTATTGGCCGGATTGTTCGAGTCGACCCACACCGCACGCACGCGCCGCGGATCGTCGGTCAGCACCTCGTCGGCGAAGCGGTTGGTCGGCAGGAGGCCGCCGATGATCTCCTGACCCGTCACGGACGAGCGCTCGCCTTCCGAGCTCCGGAAGAGCGGCTGCAGCCAGGTGTGGATCGCGTTGGTGCCGGGGCGTCCGAAGTTGCCGGTCAGGAGGTAGAGCAGCTTTTCGAGATACGAGTTGAGCGTCGAGTGCCGACTCTGTTGGATGCCGAGCTCGACCCGCACCACCATCGACCGTGCCGCGAGGATCATGTCGACCGCGCGCTCGACGTCCGCGCGGGGGACGCCGGCGTGCGCCGCCCATCGCTCCACCGGCACCGCGAGCAGCACGGCGCGTACGGCGGCGAATCCGGTCGTGCGCGCGGCGAGGAAGTCCGCCGCCTCGCCGCCGCGCCGCAGGATGATCGCCAGCATCGCGGAGAGCAGGAACGCGTCGGTGCCGGGGCGGAGCTGCAGATGCAGCTCCGCCCCGTCGGCGACCTCGGTGCGGCGCGGGTCGATCACGATCATCCGCCGGCCCGGGGCCTTCTTGATCTCGTTGACGGTGTTCCGCGCCGCTTGGAACCCGTGGGCCATCCAGGGATTGCAGCCGAGGACGACGAGCAGCTCGGTGTGCTCGATGTCCTCCGCCGTGTGACACAGCTGATCGCCGTAGAGGCGCCCGTTCACCCAGAAGTCGCCGGTCTTCTCCTGCGAGAGCGCGTTGAAGTGCTTGGTCGCGCCGAGCGCACCGCGGAGCGCCGTGAAGTAGGCGCCCCCGAGATGGTTGCCCTGCCCGCCTCCGCCGTAGAAGGCGAACGCGTCCGCGCCGTGCGTCGCGCGGAGCGCGTTCAGCTTGGCGGCGATCTCCGTGAACGCGGTCTCCCACGTGATCGCCTCGTGGGTCCCGTCGGGGCGGCGGCGCAGCGGCGTCGTCAGGCGGTCGGCGTGGTCGCCGTACCACTGGAGCCGCTGCGCCTTCTGACAGAGGTAGCCCTGCGAGCGGGCGTTGGCGCGATCACCGCGCACACGCCTGATGCGGCGTCCGTCGATCGCGACCTCGAGGCCGCAGTTGACGTAGCAGAGAATGCAGGCCGTTGGGCTCCAGCTGGGGTTCGCCATGGGGACGTCCTTTCGCGCAAAGGAATGCATAGTACAGAATATGTACTGATGGATGCGTGGAGTTATCGCAAGAGCCCGTGTATGGGATAGCCTGCGTGTGGCCAAACAGCCGAACACCCTCGCACCGAGCCCAGCGCGCCGATCGTCGGAAGCGGGCGCCATCGAAAGGAGAGACGCTATGCGGATGAAACTGGCAGCGCTTCATGTCCTCTTCGGAGTAGCCCTAGCTGTCGTTGGCGGGGTCGAACCCGCCGCGGCGGAGGTCACCAACTGTTCGCTCAAGGTCGACGGCTTCATCTGGTTCGTCGACCAGTCGGGGTCGATGTACCAAACCCACCGCGACGTCGGTGAGGTGAAGGAGACCCTCGCGAAGCAGCTGCTCGATCAGATGAACGAGCAGATCCCTCACTCCTCGTGTCCCGGCTGCGGGCTCAAGGGCGGCCTCTACCTGTTCGCGCCCTTCGAGTCGGTCAAGGACTTCGGCCGCTACTACAAAGACTCGATGCACACCCGGATCTCTTGGATCCCCGACGGCCAGTCGGTCTCGCTGCGCTTGACCCCGATGGGCGGCGGCATCGAAAGCCTCGAAGACGTCGTGAGCCCGATCCAAGGCAAGACGGCGATCATCGTGCTGTCGGACGGCGGCCAAAACACCGGGGCAGACCCGGTCGAGGCCACCACCGAGCTCGTCCGCGCGCACCCGAACGCGCAGGTACACGTGATCTCGTTGGCGGACTCGCCCGAAGGGCAGGACGTGAACCGTGAGGTCAGCAAGGCGGGGCGCGGCATCTACGCGGACGGGGTGGAGCTTCTCCATGATGCGTCCAAGATGGAGCGCTTCGTCCGCGACGTGTTCTGCGGCGAGAAGCCGGCACGCCGGATCGTGCTCCGAGGCGTGAACTTCGACTTCGACAAGGCGACCATACGGCCCGACGGCAAACCCGTGCTCGACGAGGCCGTCCGAACGCTGCAAGAAGAGTCGGACGTCCGCGTCTCCGTCGAAGGACACACCGACTCGGTCGGGTCGGATGCCTACAACATGCGGCTTTCGAAGGAGCGGGCCGAAGCCGTCGCCGACTATCTGACCGCCGGGGGCATCGCGCACGGCCGCATCTCGACGATCGGCTTCGGCGAATCGAAGCCCGTCGCCAGCAACGAGACCGAGGACGGACGGGCGCAGAATCGTCGCGTCGAGTTCCGGGTCATCGCCAAGTAACCGGAGGGGAGCGGCGGCACCGCCAGCGCCCGGAGTCGCCGCTCCTCACCTTCGATCGCAAGCGGTGGGAACGCGAAGACCGCGCACCGCCTTCAGCCCCTCGGGGACGCCCGCTCGAGGCACGACGTCACGATCGCGACTCGGTCGGAGCGCGCACGGACGCGTCGCGTGGTCGAGCGCGCGTCCGTGAGCTGGGCACGAGCTCCCGTCAGCTGGTCACGAGCCGGCGGAGCTCCGCGATTTCCGCCGCGAACGCCTCGCGCACCGTCGGCTGGCCGGGCAGCGCCGAGCGCGGCGCGACGCAACCCATGCGCTCCGCGTCGGGGTGCACCGAGATGCGAAGCATCCGGCCGCGGCGCTCGAGCACGAGCGGCCAGTGACGACACGCGCGCGGCTTCACGGCCGCGACGTCGCGACCCGTCCGGAGCGCCGTGGCGTGAATCGCGCAGAGCGCGCGGGCGCCGCGACTGAACAGAAAGGGGCACGTACCCGCGTCGTCGCGCGGCTCGATCTGCCAACCGTCGCCGTCGTCGGCGAAGGCGTCGGCGAACCCGCCCGGCGTGCGGAGCGCCGGCACGAGGGCCGCGAGCGCGTCCATGAGCGAGTCGATCACGCGCACCTCGCGCCGCGAGACTTGGATCGCGAGGCCGACGCAGCAGGTCCGGCCGCGCGGACAGCCGTCGGGAAAACAGCGATAGGCGAGACGGGAGAGCCGCGGGTCGAGCGTGACGGTCGCCATGGAGGCGACGAGAGCACGTCGGCACCCTCGGGTCGAACGGCCCGATCCGCCGCGTATGCGCGCGCCGGCGGGCGCGGCGTCAGTCGAGCGGCGGCCGCTCGAGACCGAGCAGCGCCAGGAAGCTCACCGTGCCCGCGCCCGCGAGGTAGAGGCCGACGAGCCAGAGGCCGCCGGCGTCCGCGAGGGCCTGCGCGATGATGGGCGCGAGGCCGCCGCCGATGATACCGCCGACGTTGAAGGCGATCGACACGCCCGTATAGCGCACCCGCGCCGGGAACAGTCCCGGCAGGAAGGCGCCGAGCGGGCCGTAGACGAGCCCCATGAGGAAGAGCGCGCCGGCGAGAAAGAGAAACACCAGCGCCAGCGAGCCGGAGCCGAGCAGCGGCGCCAATGCCATGCCCGCGCCGATCGTCAGCACGCAGCCCGTCATCAACACCCGGCGCGGGCTCGACGCGTCCGCCCAGCGGCCCGCGACGACGATGCCCGCCGCCATGAAGAGGATCGCACCGAGCTGGAGCCCGAGGAACGTCTCGCGCCCGTACCCGAGCGTCTTGGTGCCGTAGCCGAGCGCGAAGACGGTCGTGAGGTAGAAGAGCGCGAAGCAGCAGACGACGGCGAACGTCCCGCCGAGCACCGGGAGGAAGTGCGCGCGCACGACCTCCATGAACGGTACGCGCGGCGGTGCCGCTTCGCTCCGCGCCCGCTGGAAGGCCCGCGTCTCGCCGAGCCGGAGACGCACCCAGAGCCCGAGCGCGATCAGCGCGATGCTGGCGACGAACGGGAGCCGCCAGCCCCACGCGACGAACTGCGCGGGAGTGAGCACGAGCCCGAGCGCGAGGAAGAGGCCGTTCGCCGCGACGAAGCCGACCGGGGCACCGAGCTGCGGAAACATGCCGTAGCGGGCGCGCCAGCCCGGCGGCGCGTTCTCCACGGCGAGCAAGGCCGCGCCGCCCCACTCACCGCCGAGGCCGAAGCCCTGCCCGAAGCGGAGGAGACAGAGGAGCGTCGGCGCGATCCATCCCGCCCGCGCGTACGACGGCAGGAACGCGATCGCGAAGGTCGAAAGCCCCATCACCAAGAGCGAGGCCACGAGCGTCGACTTCCGGCCGACGCGGTCCCCGAAGTGTCCGAAGGCGACGGCGCCGACCGGCCGCGCGAGGAACGCGACCGTGAAGGTCGCATAGGCCGACAAGAGCTGCGCCGACGCGCTCGCCGCGGGAAAGAAGAGCGCTCCGAACACCAGGCTCGCCGCCGTGGCATAGATGTAGAAGTCGTAGAACTCGACCGCCGTACCGACGAGGCTCGCGAGCAGCACGCGCCGCGTCGAGGCCGGCTCGGGCGCCCGCAGCTCCGCCGTTCGCGCGCGCACCGCTTCCATGGCAGCGCAGTGCTACACGCGGACGGTCGGGCATTGCCAGGGCCGCGCGCTGGGCAGAGCACCGCATGCGTGTTAGCAACCCTGGCGCGTGACGACCTCGCGAGGGCGGCCCGGCGCCCGACCATTGATCGGCGTTGCCGTGCTGCTCGTCGTCGCCGCGCTCGTCGCCTACTGGGCGCTCGTCTGGCGCGGCGTCGAGAGCACCAACGACGCGTTCGTCGACGGCCACATGGTATTCCTCTCGGCGCGGGTGGGCGGCCAGGTCGTGGCCGTGCTCGTCGAGGAGAACCAACACGTCCACGCTGGGGATCCGCTGGTCCGGCTCGATCCCGTCGATTTCGAGACCCGCGTGGCGCGGGCCGTTGCCGATCTCGACGCGGCGAAGAACCGCATGACGGCGTCGCAGGCGGCGGCCGACGCGGCGGCCGCGAAGGTGCACGCCGTCGAGGTCCGGCTGCACCACGCGGAGCTCGAGCTCGGCCGCGACCGCGATCTCACCGTGAGCGGCGCCGGTAGCCGCTCGTCGTTCGACGCCGCGGTCGCCGAGCGCGATGCGGCGACCGCCGAGCTGCACGCCGCGCAAGAGGCGGAACGCGCCGAGCGCGCGGTCCTCGGCAACGACGCGCCGGTGCGACAGGCCGAGGCGATGCTGCGCGAAGCCCAGCTCGCCCTCGAGCACGCGGTCGTGACCGCGCCCTTCGACGGCGTCGTCGGCAAGCGCGGCGTCGAGGTCGGGGCCAACGTGTCGCCCGGACAGGCGCTCCTGGCGCTCGCCGAGAAGGCCCCGAGCTGGATCATCGCCAACTTCAAGGAGACGCAGATCGAGAAGATGCACCCGGGCGACGTCGCGACCATCACCATCGACGCGTTCCCGCGCGAGGTGCTGCACGGTCACGTCGAGTCGCTGGCGCCCGCGACCGGCGCCAAGTACGCGCTGCTGCCCCCCGACAACGCGAGCGGCAACTTCACGAAGGTGGTGCAGCGCGTGCCGGTGCGGATCGCCCTCGATCGGATCGACGGCACGAGCGCGTTCCCCGCGCTCGGCGACGGACGACCGTGGCTGCCGGTCGGGCTCTCGGTCGACGTGCGTGTCCGCGTCCGCTGACGGCGCCGCGGCGTCGCACCCGACGCTGACGGCCACCGAATGGCTCATGCTCATCGGCGTGATGCTGGCGGTCGTGCTCGAGATCCTCGACACCAGCATCGTGAACGTCGCGCTGCCGACGATGATGGGGAATCTCGGCGCGACCGTCGACGAGATCTCCTGGGTCGTGACCTCGTACATCGTCGCCAACGTCATCGTCATCCCGATGACCAGCTGGCTCGCCGGGCGCTTCGGGCGCCGGAACTACCTGGTCGGGTCGATCGCGCTCTTCACCACGGCTTCCTTTCTCTGCGGCAACGCGCACTCGCTGGCGCAGCTCGTGCTCTGTCGCGTTGCGCAAGGGCTCGGCGGCGGCGCCCTCCTCGCCATGGGACAGTCGATCATGGTCGAGACGTTTCCGCCCGAGCGCCAGGGC
This sequence comes from uncultured delta proteobacterium, assembly GCA_963774015.1. Taxonomy (GTDB): domain Bacteria; phylum Desulfobacterota; class Binatia; order UTPRO1; family UTPRO1; genus UTPRO1. Next base: position 119,459 of record CAVZDH010000003.1, on the reverse strand, counting down.
ACCGGTCAGGCAATCTTCGGCCTCGGCGCCATGCTCGGGCCGAGCCTCGGGCCGACGCTCGGGGGCTGGATCACCGACGTGTGGTCGTGGCCCTGGATCTTCTACGTGAACGTCCCGCTCGGCATCGCGGCGGCGCTTCTCTGCTGGAGTTACTTGCCGGAGCCGCCCGCCGGCTCGATGCGCCGCACGGAGCACGTCGATTGGCCGGGTATCGCGCTCCTCGTCGTCGGCATCGCGGCGCTGCAGATCCTGCTCGAGAACGGCCACCGGGAGGACTGGTTCGACAGTGACCGCATCGTCGCGCTCGCCTTCGTCGCGGCCTTCGCGCTCGCGACGTTCGTCTGGCACGAGCTCCGCACCGCCCACCCCGTCGTCGACCTGCGCGTCTTTCGCCATCGCGCGCTCGTCGTCGGGTGCACCTACGGCGCCGCCATGGGCGTCGGCCTCTACGGAAGCGTCTTCCTCTTTCCGCTCTTCACCCAGGGCGTTTTGCGCTGGACGGCGTGGCAATCGGGGCTCGCCATCCTGCCGTCGACGCTCACGACCGCGGTGGTGATGCCGATCGCCGGACGGCTGGTCTGGAAGCTCGGACCCGCACCGCTCTTCGGCGCCGGGATCGCCGCCTTTCTGCCCGCGCTCTGGAGCATGAGCGGGTGGACCACGCAGAGCGGCTTCTGGGACCTCTGGTGGCCGCAGATCGGGCGCGGCGTCGCCATGGGCCTGATGTTCGTCCCGCTCTCGACCGCGACCCTGCGCGCGCTCCCGCCGCGCGACGTGCTCCAGGCCGCCGGCCTCTACAACCTCTTCCGACAGACCGGCGGCAGTCTCGGCATCGCCGTCCTCGCGACCCTGATCGACCATCGCGGCGCGCTCCACCATGCCTACCTCGCCGAGGCGGTCTCGCCGCTCGCGCCCGCGACGCAGATGCGCCTCGCCGCCATCACGACGGGCCTCCACCTCCACGGCGCCACCGTCGCCGACGCCGGCACCGCCGCCTACGCGGCGCTCGAGGGCATCCTCGGCGTGCAAGCGGCCTCACTGGCGTTCGGCGACTGCTATCGCCTCATCTTCGTCGTGTTCTTGCTGCTGGCGCCGTTCGTACCGCTGCTGCGACACCCGGAGACGGCGGCGCGGGAGTGAGCACGCGCCGCGCGGCTTGATCGCCGCGCGGACGGCGCGGTAGGCGTGGCCTCCGCGTGTCGTCGTCAGCCGAGCCGCACGGAGATGCGGCGAGCGATCTCGAGGCCGGGCTCGGCGCGCGCGTCGTCGCGATCGTCGCCCTCGCGCTGGCCGTGAAGCTGGCCCTCTTCGTGCGCTTTCCCCACGGGCTCTACGACGACGTCATCCGCGCCGTGAACTTCGGGCACGACTATCTCCTGCACCGGGGGCATCCGCTCATCACGAGCAAGACCGCCGTCGGGCCGGTCATCTGGTGGGCGCTGTACCACCGGTGCGGGGTGCCGGGCCTGCGGGCGTTCAACGTGCTCGCCTTCGGGCTCGCGTGCGAGCTCCAACGCCGGCTCGGTCGGCCGGCGTTCGGCGGCGCCGCGACCGCAATCGCGATCGGGCTGTTCGCGTTCTATCCCGGCACCAACCTCACGGTCGTCGCGGGCGAGCAGGACGACCTCGTCACCTTGCTGCTCTTCGCCGCCGGGATCTGGCTCCATCTCCGTCGCGACGCCGCCTTCGGCGCGGGCCTGCTGATGGGGCTCGCCCTTCTCTTCAAGCTCACGGCCGTGATCTTCTTTGCGGGCTTCGCGCTCCATCTCCTGCGCACGCGCGGCGGGTCCCGCGTCGTCGCCGCGGCGCTCGGACTGGCGCTGCCCTTCGCGCTCTTGAACGTCGTCGACGGCTTCGACAGTACCCGCAACCTGCTCTACGCGGTGGACGCGCAGCTCGGCTACTCGACGTGGGACAACGTCGCGTTCAAGCTCCTCAGCACGGGCCTCTTGCCCGCGATCGTCGTCGCCTGGTGGAGCTACCGCGAGCACCGGGGCGCGACGATGCGGCTCTTCTGTCTCGTCCCGTCGGCGTACCTCGCCTACGTGCTGCTGAGCCGCGACGCCTTCTCGGCCGGGTTCGTCATGATGCAGGGCATCTTCTTCGCGGGCTTCCCGATCGCCCGCTTCCTGCTCGATCACGCGGACGCCGGCGGTCGCCTGCCGCGGCGGGTCACGCTCGCAACCGTGCTCGCGGGATACGTCGCGCTCGCCACCGCAATCAGCTGGCACAACCTCGCCCACGACCCCGTCGATCTCCGCGACCCCCACGGCCGGCAGGTGCTGGTGGAGTGACGGGGTGCTTCGGGCACCCGCGACGCGGGGACTTGCGTGGCGATACTTTCAGACGGGCCTGACGAGACGGGCGGCCAGACGGAGGAGCCGAGCGCCCGCGTAACCCTCCGCACGCGGGAGTGGGCCGGAAGCGAATTTCCAGGTAGGGTCGAGGGATGACGCCTCTCGGATATCGCAGCCGCACCTCGACCGCGGGCCGCAACATGGCCGGCGCGCGCGCGCTCTGGCGCGCGACCGGGATGACGGACGCCGACTTCGAGAAGCCGATCGTCGCCATCGCCAACAGCTTCACGCAGTTCGTGCCCGGCCACGTGCACCTGCACGACGTCGGCCAGCGCGTGAAGAAGCGTCATCGACGCGGCGGGCGGTTGGGGCGTCGAGTTCAACACCATCGCCGTCGACGACGGCATCGCGATGGGGCACGGCGGCATGCTGTACTCGCTGCCGAGCCGCGACCTCATCGCCGACAGCGTCGAGTACATGGTGAACGCGCACTGCGCCGACGCGCTCGTCTGCATCTCGAACTGCGACAAGATCACGCCGGGCATGCTGATGGCGGCGATGCGCCTCAACATCCCGACCATCTTCGTCTCGGGCGGGCCGATGGAGGCCGGCAAGCTCGTCGGGCACGCACGACCGCGACGGCAAGCCGCTCGATCCGCAAGCTCGACCTCATCGACTCGATGATCGCGTCGAGCGACGCGCAAGGTGAGCGACGCCGAGCTCGAGCGAGATGGAGCGCTCGGCCTGCCCGACCTGCGGCTCGTGCTCGGGCATGTTCACCGCCAACAGCATGAACTGCCTGAACGAGGCGCTCGGCCTCGCCCTGCCCGGCAACGGCACGCTGCTCGCGACGCACGCGCGCCGCTGGGAGCTCTTCGAGGCCGCCGGCCGGCGCATCGTCGAGATCGCGAAGCAGCGCTACGTCGAGGGCGACGACTCGGTCCTGCCGCGCAGCATCGCCACCTTCGAGGCGTTCGAGAACGCCATGGCGCTCGACATCGCCATGGGCGGCTCGACCAACACCGTGCTGCACATCCTGGCGATCGCGCACGAGGCCGGCGTCGACTTCACGATGGCGCGACATCGATCGCCTCTCGCGCCGCGTCCCGAACATCTGCAAGGTCGCGCCCGTCGTCGCACTACCACGTCGAGGACGTGCACCGCGCGGGCGGCATCTTCACGATCCTCGGCGAGCTCGACCGCGCCGGCCTGATCCACCGCGAGCGTCGGCACCGTGCACGCCGCGACCATGGGCGACGCCATCGACGCCAACGACATCCGCCGCACGACCGCGACCGCCGACGCGCGCAGAGCGCGCGCTCGCCGCGCCCGGCGGCGTGCCGACGAAGGTCGCGTTCTCGCAGGACAAGTACTTCGCCGAGCGCCGACGCCGACGCGGCGAAGGGCTGCATCCGCGACGTCGCGCACGCCTACAGCAAGGACGGCGGCCTCGCCGTGCTCTACGGCAACATCGCCGAGCGACGGCTGCATCGTGAAGACGGCCGGCGTCGACGCGAGTCGATCTGGAAGTTCGAAGGCCCGGCGCGCGTCTTCCACTCGCAGGACGCGGCGTGCGACGCCATCACTGGCGAACGAGATCACGCCGGGCGACGTCGTCGTGATCGTCTACGAAGGCCCGAAGGGCGGCCCCGGCATGCAGGAGATGCTCTACCCGACGTCGTTCCTGAAGGGGAAGGGGCTCGGCAAGGCCTGCGCGCTCATCACCGACGGGCGCTTCAGCGGCGGCACGTCGCGGCCTCAGCATCGGGCACGTCTCGCCGGAGGCCGGCGAAGGCGGCGCCATCGCGCTGGTCGAGGAGGGCGACCGCATCCGCATCGACATCCCCGCCCGCCGCATCGACGTGCGTCGTCGACGACGACACCCTGAAGCGCCGCCGGACCGCCATGCTCGCCCGCGGCGCCGCCGCGTGCCGCCCAAACCGCGATCGCGAGGTGTCGGTGGCGCTCCGCGCCTACGCGGTGATGACCACGAGCGCGGCGAGGGGCGCGGTGCGCGACGTGACGCAGATCGAGAAGCGGTAGACGCGATCGCGCGAAGGTCGGAGCGAAGCCGCGGGCCGGTCGGGGACAGGCATCGGCGAGCCCCCGCGGGAGAACGCCGGTGTCCCCCTGCGTGACTGGTGAGCACCGGGACGCACCTTACGCTGGCTTTTCCGACGCAGTATGACGTCGGAGCGGAGGGAGAGTCATGGTGACGAATCCGATCGCGAACCCGACGCTCGCAAAGGATCTGCTCGACGCGCTGGACGCGTCGGCGGGCGGCGTCCACCCCGGTTTTCGACCCGCGCATGCCAAGGGCGCGATGTACACCGGCACGTTCACGCCGGCGCCCGAGGCTGCGCGTCTCACGCGCGCGCCGCACGCGCAGCAGGCCGTCGACGCCGGTGACCGTCCGCTTCTCCGACTCGACGGGGTTGCCGACGATTCCCGACAACGATCCGGCACGGTCCGGGCCACGCGGCATCGCGGTGCGATTTCACCTCGCCGACCACGTCCACACCGACATCATCGCGCACTCGGCAAACGGCTTCCCGGTGCGCACCGGCGAGGAGTTCGTCGAGCTCCTGCGAGCGGCGGCGGCCGCCGGCGCGGGCAAGCCCGAGGCGCTCGGTGCGTTCCTGGCATCGCACCCGAACGCGCGGCGGTTCGTCGAGCTTCCGAAGCCGATCCCGACGAGCTTCGCGCGCGAACGGTTCTTCGCGGTCACCTCGTTCGCATTCACGAACGGCGACGGCGCGCGGCGACACGGACGGTTCCGCATCCGACCCGCCGCCGGCAGCGAGTACCTCTCGGACGCGGAGGCAGCCGCACGCGGTGCGAGCTTCCTCTTCGACGAGCTCGATGCGCGCCTGGCCAAAGGACCCGTCGAGCTCGGCGTCTTCGTGCAGTTGGCCGATACCGGAGACGACGTGACGGACGCGAGTATGCCGTGGCCGGAGAGCCGGACGGAGGTCGCGTTCGGCACCATCACGCTCACGGCCCGCGGCGACGATCAGGCGCCGGAACGACGAAAGATCATCTTCGATCCCGACCCGAAGATCGACGGCATCGCCCCGTCCGGCGACCCGCTCACCCCGACGCGCTCGGACGTCTACCTGATGAGCGGCCGCCGCCGACGCGCGGTGTTCGGTGACGACAAGCGGTAGGTGAGCGCCGCTTCGACCGCTTCCGGCATCCCAAGGGGAAGACGCATGGCCACCCGGCGACGACTGCTCTTCCTCGTGATCGCGGCGCTCGGGCTCGCGACGGCAGCCGACTCCCACGCGGTGACGCTCGAGGGCTTCGGCCGCTGCCTCAAGAGCAAGGGCGCGACCTTCTACGGCGCGTCGTGGTGTCCGCACTGCCGCGCACAACGCGAAACCCTCGGCGACGCGATGGACCACGTCCGCTACGTCGAGTGCTCGGTCGACGGCGGGAAGGAGACGACCCCCGCCTGCCGGGCGGCCAAGATCGACGGCTATCCGACGTGGACGTTCGCGGACGGCTCGCGCGCGAGCGGCGAGCAATCGCTCGAACGGCTGGCCTCGAAGACGGGCTGCGAGCTGCCGAAGTCGCGGCCGTAAGCGACGCCGGGCCCGCCCCGTGCGCTCGCGTCGGCAGGCACGTTCGCCCGCCGCGGGCGGCGCGGGAATTGAATGGCGGGCCGCGCCGTGGTGGATGGAGCCATGAACACGACCCGATCCACCGTTTCCACCCTTGCACCTCTCGTACTGCTCCTGGTGATCGCCGCTCCGGCGGCGCCACATGAGGCCCCATCCCCCACGCCAGTGAGCGCGTGCGACCACCCGTGCGTGCACGTCGCGGATTGTCCGAAATTCACCTGCGAGTGCGCGGGGGCCTCGGGATCGGGCGTCGCGGCCTGCGATGCCCAAAAGACGCACTGCTGCGTCGATCCTCGCACGGCGTGCGAACGCTTCTGCGAGGTGAACCACCAGAAATGGACGGGACGATACACGGCCGAGACCGCGCCGACGCCCGGCTCGGCCGGCGCGAGCGCAAGCGCCTCCCCGGCTCCCTGCCACGAGCCCTGCGAGAAGGCCGAGGACTGCCGAACCATGAACTGTCAGTGCACCCGCACGACGGCTCCGGACGTCGCCGCCTGCGACGCGAAGGCGCATTGCTGCGCCCCTCCCCGCGTCGTCTGCGAGCACTTCTGCGGCGAGAAGAAGGAGAAATGGAGCGGCAAGGTGCTCGCGTCACCGCCACCCGACCTCGGGAGCCTGCTCGACGAGCCTTCCGCCGACGACGAGCTGAACGATTCCCCCGACGACGATCTCGAGCCGTGACGGAAGCGGCGACGGCGGAATCGCCATCGGGGAGCGGGCGCGACGAGGCGAGCGTCGCGCCTTTGCTTCGCACGACGCCGGCGAGCTTCCCGTCACGGGGCGCGTGGCGCCGCACGTGCCCGGCGCGGCGCGCAGGAGCCGACCAGGCCTCACCTCTCCGCGGCGGACGACCCGCCTCGGACGCGCGCCAGTATGCCGTTGAGGACGCTTTCGCGGTGCCGCAACCGCGCTTTGAACCCGTGATCGTCGGTGTGATTGATCTCGTGTCCGAGCTCGCGCAAATCCCGGTCGAGGATCTCCGCGAGCAGTGTTCGTTCTTCGTCGTCGAGCGTAAGTGTCATCCGGTGCTCCTCCATCGCTGGTTGGGATGTGATGCCGACGTTCCGACTGCCGTCGAGCCGGCATGGTCGTATCTCGATGGGCGCCTCGCAAGGGTGCGGGCCGCGGCGCCTGCCTGGAATTCACGGGGCACGAAGCTCGACCCGCATGTGAGCGAGCCGGTCGAGCAGCTTCATACGCCGCCGGATCGGCCACCAATCGTAGAGATAGATCTCCATCGGCCGCCAGAGCGCAACCCAGCCGCCGATCGTGAGGCCCTCCCGCGGGATACCGAAAAGCACGCCCTGCGATACATATCGTGTAATGACCTCGCCGAGCAGCAGACAGATGCTGAGGAAGGTCACCCCGATGACGAGGCTCGTGCGCCCGCGCCGCAGGAGCTGCACGAGATCGAGTCGGCTCGCGCCGGCTCGGTAGGCAAAGTAGTGCCGTACCGAGGCCTCGACGGTCGTCTCGGTCTGCGCTGGCGGTAGCGATTGCTCGAGGAGAATCGTCAGTCGCAGCTCTCCATGGACGGGAAGCTCCTGTGCCCAGGCCAGGATGAACTCCTCCGCATCGCGATCGAGGTCCTTCTCGGGGAATGGGGAAGGATCGAGCGAGTTGAAGAGCTGGGCGATGTTGTGGAGCTTGAGCTCGATCCTGTTCCCCGCCCGGCGAGGATCGGCTGCCTCCGGAGTCGACATGGTGATCTTCCATAGCCCCACACGGCCGGAGCATCCAAGATCGCGCGCGCTCGACTTCCCCGTCGTTGCTTCGTATTTCCTCCATGCAGTCGCGGCCGAGCGCTGCGGGAGGAGCGACCATGATCGCGCTGTTTCATCGGATACTCGTGCCCTACGATTTCTCCGCCCAGGCGACCGCCGCGCTCGAGATGGCCGTGGCGCTCGCGGCGCGGCATCGCGGACGCGTGCAGGTGCTGCACGCGCTGTCACCGTCGGTGGTCGCACCCGAGGTGGTCTGGAGCTCGCGCGCGAAGATCCGCGCCGGGTTTCAGAAGCGGCTCGAGCGGGAGGTCGCGGCCGCGGTCGGCAAGCACGCCGGAATCGTCGAATGCAAGGTCGTGATCGCCGAGCCCATCCGGGCGATTCTCGCCGCGGCGCGGTCCGCCGACTCGATCGTCATGGCGACCCTCGGCCAAACCGGCTTCGCGCACCTCTTGGTCGGGAGCACGACCGAGAAGGTGGTGCGGCTCTCGAAGATACCGGTCTTGACCTTCCGCGCTCCGGCGAAGGCCCGCCGCCGACGCGCCCGCTGACGCGCGCGCCCGACGAGCGAACACGCGCCTCCTCGCACCGGAGACGCGCGAGGCGCACGGGCGCCTCACTCATCCGCGGCGCGGATCGCGGCCCCGACGTGCACCGTCGCGGGCACATCGAGGTTAGCACCCCGCGAAGGACGTCTCCGGCCGTACCGCCGCGACGTCGCGGTCTAATGTCCCAAGTGTTCCAGCTTGACCGGTCGCTTCTTCTTGGCGGGCACCACCAGCGCCGCTTCGCCGTAGGCGAGGTTGCGCGCGCCGAGGTCGCTCTCGAACGTGATGCCGTGGGCGTAGTTGAAGTTGCAGTCGGCGAACGCGTACCCGTCGAACTGCGCTGCGTGCTGGGACGCGAGGGTCACGAAGATGGCACCGGCGGCGATGGTGCCGGTCGAGAAAGGCGGCGGAGCGTTGGTCCCGAAGAAGCTGATGGTGCAGCTGCCGCTCTCGGGCTTGGTTCCGAGCGGATCGGCCGAGGTGTTGGCGATCTCGATGCCGGTGTCGAATCCGCCCGCATTGGTGACGTGGGTGAAGAGGAGATGGGTCGCGGGAGCCTTCGCGGCGCCGGCGGAGCCGGCGAGCACGAGGACGACGAGCAATGCGAAGAGGCTGGTCATTGGGTCCGTCCTTTCCGATCGCTCAACTGTCCAGCCGTTCGTCGGCCTTGACCCGCTTCTCGGGCAGGACGAGCGCCGGGTAGGAGGCCGCGAGATTCCGCGCCCCGAGGTCCGAGACGCGCGCGATGCCGTGCGCGAAGGCGATCTCACAATGCGCGATCGCGTAGCCCTGGAATCCGGGATGGATGACCGAAAGCAGGAACGTCGCGGTTTGTCCCGGAAGCACCGAGCCCGGAATGATGATGGGTGTCCCGACCCCGCCCGAGTAGAAGGTGACGACACACGAGCCTCCCGTCGCCGCCGTCCCGAACGGGTCGGCGCCGGTGTTCGAGATCGTGAACAGCGTGTCGAAGCCCGCCTGGTTGGACAGGAACGGGAACAACAGATTGGTCGTGGGCGGCTTCGCGGCGTCGACCGGTCGCAGCCACGCGACCAGGGCAAGAGCCGCAGCAGCGGTCACGACGGGCCATTTCGAGCTCTTCATGGCATGTCCCTCCGATCCGATCCGTAGCACCGCGAACGCAGCGGGAGAAACGGCCCGCCCGCGGTTGACATCCGCGCACCGACCGATACCAAGAACAAGGCTGAGAAGCCGCTCAACAAGTGCCAGGCGGCGATCGGTGGCGCCGCGACCACCTTCGTCGCCGCGAAGGCCAAGGCGCTCGCGAAGTGCTGGGAGACCGTCGAGCGGGCAAAGCGACGGGCACCTGCCCCGGTTGCACGGTCGGCGCCGTCCTGCTCACGGGCTGCCCGAGGGGAGCGGCCGCTCTTGGCGATCCTCCGCGGCCGATACGACGCGCACGTCGAGGGGGCGCGTCGAATCGAGGTGGACGTCGCGCTGCGGAAAGGCGACCACGATGCCGGCCTCGCGAAACACCTCGTCGAGTCGGAAGCGGACCTCGCTCTCGACGGCGCGCCGATCGAGGATGAAGCGCGAGCGTTGCCAGAAGTACGCCTCGAACAGCAATGCATTGTCGCCGAAGTCGCCGAAGATCACGCGCGGCTCGGGGGTCTTCAGGACCGCCGGATGCTCCGCGAGCGCACGCCCGATCAGGCGCGCCACCTCCCGCGTCGGCGACCCATAGGCGACGCCCACATCACCTGGCTGCGCTGCACGTCGTCGGAGAGGGTGAAATTCACGACGTTGCTCTGCAGGAAGAAGCTGTTGGGGACGATGATCTGCGTGTTGTTGGACGCCCGGATGCGCGTGCTGCGCGCGCCGATGTGCTCGACGTGCCCGTGGGTGCCGTCGACCTCGATCAGGTCGCCTGGACGAACCGGACGCTCGAGCATGAGGATCAACCCGCTGATGAAATTGCTCATGATGTTCTGACTGCCGAAGCCCACTCCGATCGCCAGCGCCCCGCCGACGACGGTGAAAACCGTGAGCGGAAAGTGCACGAAGCGCAGGGCGGTGATCGCGACGCTGGCGAAGAGCAGGTAGAACGCGAGGCTTTCGATCGCGTCCGCCGCGCCCTCCTCGACGTACAACCGACGTCTGAGGACCCGCTTCAAAATCCCGCTCGCGGCGCGCGACAGCCGATAGCCGAGACCCACCAGCGCGACGGCGACCAGCAGGGTCCCGACGCGAACCGACTGGCCATCGATGGAAACGAGCTCGTAGGTCCACGTGCCGCGAACGAACCGCCAGATGGTATCGGGGTGCATGACCGCACTGTAGTCGGCGCGTCGCGCCGATGTCGATCGACGTCGCGCTTCCCATCACGGGGCGAGCCGCGCTAGAGACCCTCGTGCGCTGCAACCGAAGCGGGATGCTGATTGCGCTCGCGGTGATGGTGACGTTCGTCGGCCCGGCCGCGGCTCAAGACCTCACCGGCACGTGGGTCCCGCAGCAGCTCACGGCCGAGATCCTCACGCATCAGCCGCGGAACGTGCGCGTGCTCGTCATACGCGAGACGGGCGACACACTGACCGGCAAGCTCATCGTTCCGACGCTCGCCGGCGTGCCGGTCGCGGTGGAGCAGCACGGTGACCGGATACGGCTGGCGATCCGCATGGCTCGCGGTATGGAGACCCCGCTCGACGGCACGCTCACGGACGATCACTTGAGCATCGCGACGCCCGGCAGTACGCAACCGCCCGCGGTCCTGCGGCGAGCCTCCGAGGACGAGCGTCGAGTGCTCGAGAGCCTCGCGCCCAAGAAGCTCCCGCTTCCGTCCGTGAAGCCACTGCCACCCAACGGTCTCGCTCGCACGCCGCCGATGGGGTTCAGCACCTGGAACCACTTCCAGACCGCGATCGACGATCGCACCATCCGCGACGTCGCCGACGCCTTGGTGACGACCGGCATGCGCGACGCCGGCTACGTGTACGTCAACATCGACGACGGGTGGCAGGGCGAGCGCGACGAGCATGGCGACCTTCGTCCCAATCAGAAGTTTCCCGACATGAAAGCGCTCGCCGACCATCTGCACGAGCACGGCTTGAAGCTCGGCATCTACACCTCGCCGGGACCGAAGAGCTGCGCCGGATTCGAGGGCAGCTACGGCCACGAGGAGCAGGACGCACGGACGTTCGCGGCCTGGGGCGTCGACTACGTGAAGTACGATTGGTGCAGCGCCGGGTTGATCTACGACGATGCCGAGATGCCGGCAGTGTATCTGAAGATGGCCGCGGCCATCCGTGCGGCCGGCAGGCCCATGGTCTTCAGCCTCTGCCAGTACGGCCGCGCCGACGTCTGGAAATGGGGCGCGGACGTGGGCGGCAACCTGTGGCGCACGACCGGGGACATCGCCGATCGCTGGCAGATCATGTCCACGATCGGCTTCGCGCAGGACGAGCTCGGATCGTTCGCCGGCCCCGGCCACTGGAACGACCCCGACATGCTCGAGGTGGGGAACGGGCACATGACGGCCGCCGAGTATCGAACGCACATGACCCTCTGGGCTCTGCTCGCGGCGCCGCTCATCGCCGGGCACGACGTCCGGAGCTCCGCACCGGAAACGATCGCCATCCTGACCAACCGCGACGTGATCGCGGTCGACCAGGACGTGCTCGGGACTCCGGGAAGGCACGTCGTGCAGCGCGGGCCGCTCGAGGTCTGGGCAAGGCCCCTCGAAGGCAAACGCACCGCGGTCGCGCTCTTCAATCGCGGCGAGGCCTCGGCGACGATCACGGCGAGCTTCGCCGAGCTCGGAATCGACGGGCCGGCGAACGGCATCGACGTCTGGGCACAGCGCACGCTCGGCGCCCTCGACGGGCGCGTCTCGGCGGACGTCGAGCCGCACGGGGTCGCCTTGATCGTGCTCGAGCCGTCCACGCGAGACCCGGTACGGGCGAGCGCGACTCCACGCCATTGAGTCGTCCGGCGATGGGCGAGCGCGAGTTCACCGACTATCTCGGGTGTCGAACCCTCGGCATGCGCGACGGTGCCTTCACGATCGAGCTCGATCTCGAGCCGCGCCACATGAGCCGAGCCGACCGGGCCCATGGCGGCGTGCTCTTCACGCTGCTCGACACCGCCCTCGGGCGCGCCGTGATCGAGGAGCTTCCCGCCGGGCGCGGCTGCGCCACCGTCGAGCTCAAGATCAACTACTTCCGGAGGGCAAGATTCTCGCCCGGGCCTCGGCGACCTTCTTTCTCACCGAAACCCTGCGTCAGCCGGAGCGCGAGCGGGTGTAACGGAGCCGGCGATCGAGCACGGCCTCGACGACGGCGGCGACCACGGAGCCGACGAGCGCGCACGCCATGTCCTTTTCCGCGTCCCACGGATCACCTTGGGTACCGAGAAAGGCCGTGCCCGCGACGGGATCCACGACCCGGGCGGTCAACCACTCCACGATCTCGTAGAGACCGCTCCAAAAGGAGACCCCGGCGACGCTGAAATAGAGCGTCGCGAGCTCGCCCGGCGCCTGACGGCGGCGCCGGCCGAAGCCGAGCTCGCGGACCGGACGCAAGAGCAGCGCGCCGAACGCGAAGTGAACGACACGGTCGTAGTGGTTGCGCGCGAGCCCGAACGCCTCACGCGCCCACTCGCCGATCGGGACTTCCGAATACGTGTAGTGGCTCCCGATCGTGTGCAGGACGAGAAAGATCGTGCCTTGCACGTAAGCGCGGTCGGAGAAGCGGAACCGTCGGTAGCCGTACGACAGCAGCGGCACGGCGACGAAGGTAGGCCCGTTCTCGAGCAGCCAATCGGCGCGCAAGCGCGGCGCGAGCGCGCACCAGATCCAGATGACGCTGAAGATCGCGAGGCAGACGACCGGCACCCGCGACTCGCGGAGGGGCCGCGTCGCCGACCCGCTCATGCGGGGAGGAGCTCGAGGCAACCGATCTCGCGCGGGGTGAAGAGGCGCACCGGCTGGCCCGTGAACCCGAGGCCGTTGCTGACGATCAGCGTCGCCGCGCCGACGCGATGGACGCCGCGATCGTAGCGCGTGATCACCTCGGCCGGGTTCCGCACCCGACCGGACCCGATGGGGATGCCGATCTGGCCGCCGTGCGTGTGTCCGGCGAGCACGAGGGCCGCGCCGAGCGTCTGGGCCTGCTCGAAGCAATCGGGACGATGCGACAGCACGACGAGCGGCGTATCGGACGGCACCGCCCGCGCGAGCGGCGGCAACGCCGGGTGCTCGAGCACGCCGCGCGCCCAATCGCGTCCGAGATCGTCGAGGCCGACGATCGCAAGCCGCACCCCGTCCCGCTCGACGTCGATACGGGCGTTGCGCAGCACCGTGAAGGGCGTGAGGCGCCGGAGCGCCTCCGTCACCGCATCGGCCCCGGCCGCGAAATCGTGATTGCCGAGGGTCACCACGACGCCGTGACGGGCTCGGAGGCCCGCGAGGACGGGGAAGGCCTCGGCGCAGGTGGCGGCCCGGTCGACGAGATCGCCGGTGATACAGACGAGGTCGGGCGCGAGACCGTTGATGCGCGCCACGTGGCGCGCGAGCTCCTCGCGTCCGAGGAATCTCCCCAGGTGCAGATCACTCACGTGGACGATGCGGAATCCGGCGAACGGAGGCGGCAGCCCCGCGATCGGCACGCGTTGGACGGTGACGTCGAGCGCGCGCCGTCCCGCCGTGTAGCCGAAGACGAAGAGCGCGGCGACGGCGGCGAGACCGGCATCGACGCCGAGCTCGAAGCGCGGCCGCCAGACCGCCCCGTCGAGCAGCGGCACGACACTCGCGAGATGCACCGCCGGCGGCGCCGCGAACGCGATCAGCACCCACCCGAGCTCCGCGAGCGCCACGAAGACGCCCCCGAAGAGCGCCGTGAACGCGCACGCCGCATAGACGGTGACGAGCGGATGCGCCGGCCCGGCGTGTCCCCGCCGCGTGAGAAGCACGTTCGCGACGTAGAACGCCGCGACGCCGACGGCCGCCGCGAGCGGCGGCGGCTGCATCCCGAGCCGGTGCACGACGCGCAGCGACACGATCACCTCGCAGACCGCGATCGTGGCCAGCAGCAGCGAAAAGAAGACGCGGAAGAATCGCAGACGCAAACGCTCGGCGATGGGAATTGCAGGCGGCACGACCAGCACTCACGAGTCTCTTAGCGCAGAGCGCCCCCGGCGGGTACCCGGTGCGACCTCGTGGCCGTACGCGGCGGCGCGAGGAGCCGGGGGCGCACCATCTTCGCTCCCGCGACATTGGATCGCCGTGCCGTACAACCGTGCGCTACTGCAAAACGAGCTTGGCGGCTTCACGACTCGGCACGTAGCGGGCGTCGCGTAGCTCCACGATCTGGCGGAGTTTCGCGATGAGCCCGTCGTCGGCCGCACAGATCACGGGCTGGATGCCGAGCGTGGCGGCCTCGAAGAAGAGGCGTACCAGCATGCTGATGTGCTCGGGTGTGATCTGCGTGACGTTGGTGGCATCGACGATCAGCCGGTCGCTACCTTCCTCGGCGAGCGTTCGCAGCTGGCGATCGAAAAGGGGCAGCAGCTTCGCGAGCGCTCGCAACGACGGGTTCGGCAGCGTCAGAACCGGGTAGCCGTCTTCTTCGGAGAAATGGTCGGCGGTGACCCCGTCGGCGAACGCCAGCGCCTTCGCGATCTGCGCCGCGAGGTCGCCCTCGCGGAACGGCTTCTCGATCACCCCGAGATAGCCGGCCTTGCGTGCCCGTTCGTGGGCGGTCGCGTCGCCGCGGACGGCGAGCGCGAGACACGTCGTGCATCCGAGCTTCCGCAGCTCGGCGAGCGTCGCGAGCCCGTCCATCTCCGGCATGACGAGATCGATGAGGACGACCGCGGGCCGCGTCGCGGCGTACTTCTCGATGGCGAGCTTCCCGCTGGTCGCGGTGAGCACGGTCATCGTGTCTTGGAGGGCGAGGCGCGCTTGCATCAACACTTTCGCGCTGTCGTCCACGACCAAGACGGCGCGTTGGTCGAGCGCCTCGGCGGGATCCGAGACCTCGATGAGCGGCTCCGCCGGCGGCATTCCGGGCTCGGCGGAACGTTCAGCCTGGGGTACCGGCGCGGTGTCGGTCGGGGGCGGCTCCAGGTTCGCGAAGGTGGCGCCCTCGCGGAGTCGGCGCAGCTGTTCGCGCATGCGGAGCTTCGCGATGCTGAGCGCCGTCAGGTCGGCGAGCGCTTCGAGCAGATCGATCTCGTGCGCCGCGAACGGCCCGTGACAGGTACGCCCGACCCAGAGACGGCCCATTGGACCGCCGTCCTCGCGCAGAATCGCGTCGGCGGTGGCGATCCAGTCGCCGGCGAGGAGCGCCGCGAGGTCGGCGTGCTTCATGCCGACCGGTTGGCGAAGGACGCCCCAGCTGTTGACGAGGACGAGCTCCGGACCGTGGCGCAGCAGGATGGCGGCCGCTTGTCCCTGCAGCAGTTGCGCCGCGGTTCGCGACACCAGGTCGAGCGCATCCGCGAGCTCGGGTGTCGACGACAGCCGCTGCCCGATGCGCCGGAGCACCTCGGATTCCTGGAGGGCGCGCTTGAGCTCGCGCGCCTGGACGTCGAGCCTGCGCTCGAGCCGATTGATGGACTCCTGCGTCCCGCCGCGATCGGGCTCGAGGGTACTCGTCAGCGCACGCTTCTCGAGAACGCGGCGCACGACCACGGCGAGCACGCGCTCGTATCCAATGTCCTTGATGATGAAGTCCGCGGCGCCGTCTTGGAGCGCCGTCACGGCGATGGCCGCGTCGACGGATCCGGTGAGCATGATCAGAGGCGTCGAATCGCCCATCCTCTCGAGCTCATGGAGCAGATCCAAGCCCGTACGGCCGGGGAGCGAGTAGTCGGCGAGGATCACCGTGAAGGCCTCGCGCTGGAGAAGCCCCAGCGCCGCCTCGATCGACTCGGTGACGGTGATGTCGACGGGGTCGGGAAGGAGACCGGGATCGCGAAAGCCCCGCCGTACGAGCTCTTGGTCCGTCGGATTGTCCTCCACAACAAGGAGACGGATCATGCCGCACTTTCGACCGCTTCGGCTCGAATCTTGAGTCGGAGCCATCGGAGTCGCGTTACTTTTTCGACATTCCCAAAAGGGGGGAGGCGGAGGCTCGCATCCCGGTGAGGCGGCCCCTCAGCTGGGGGTGGCGATCATTGCCGGATCGCCCGTCGGCAACGTGAAGTAGAAGGTCGCCCCCGCGCCGGGGCGACCCTCGGCCCACACCCGCCCGCCGTGGCGCTCGACGATACGACGGACGATCGCGAGGCCGAGGCCCGTGCCGTCGAACTCGGACGCCGAGTGCAGGCGCTGAAAGACGCCGAAGAGCTTCGCGGCGTGGGCGCCATCGAAGCCGGCGCCGTTGTCGCGCACGTAGTAGATGGTCTCGCCGTCGCCCGGCGTCGCACCGACGGTGATGCTGGCGTCGGGCCGGCCGGCCGTGAACTTCCAGGCGTTGCCGAGCAGGTTGGAAACCACCTGGCGCAGCATCGCCGGGTCGGCGCCGGCGGGCGGCAGCGGCAGGATCGTGAAGGTCACCTCACGATCGCGATCGAGCTGGCGCACCTCGCGGCTCACCGACTCGACGAGCGCCGCCATGTCGACCGCGGTGCGATCGAGACCCTGCCGCCCGCAGCGCGCGAGCTTGAGCAGGCTTTCGATCATCCGGCTCATGCGCTGTGCACCGTCGGTGATCATGTCGAGCGCGTGATGCGCATCCTCGTCGAGCTGCGGTCCGTGATCCTCGGTGAGGATGCGCGCGAAGCCGTCGATCGCGCGGAGCGGCGCGCGCAGGTCGTGCGAGACGGAATAGTTGAAGGCTTCGAGGTCGTGGTTTGCCGCCTCGAGCGCTTGGGTGCGTTCCGCCAGCGTCTCCTCCGTGTGTTTGCGAGTCGTGATGTCGGTCGACCGTGGTGAGGGCGAGACCAGCTTCGTGGGCGAAGAGCGCGAGCCGTTGCCCGGTGAGCTGGAGCCAGCCGAGTGCCCAGGGAATGAGGATCGCCGCCGGCAGGAGACGCCGCACGGTCGCGCCGCCGGCATACGGGCTCGTCACGACACGCATGAACCCGTGATTCGCGCGCGCGGCGAGGAGGCCCGCCGCCAGGATGGCGAAGCCCGTCGCCGTGTTGAGCGCCATCGGGAGAAACGCCCGGACCGCGACCAGACGGGGCTCGCCATACGCGTAGCCGGTCATCGCGAGCAGACTGATGACGGCGGGACCGAGTGCCAGATACTGCGACGGCCGGTGCCCGTCACGAGTCTCGACGTCCAGTACCAGGAGGGCGAGCGCCACCAGGACGAAGCTCGTCGCCGTGTTCGGGGCCATGCGGTTCGGCCCATGCGGCACGGTCGCGAGCGCGTCGCGGAACAGGATCTGGTCGATGGCGATGCGCCATCCCGCGACGTCCGCGGCGACGCGGAGGACGCCGACGGCGAGGACGCTCCACGCCAGGACCCGGACCGCGCGCGGGGCGCGCTCGACGCCCGCGAGCGCCAGCGCGAGGCCGGCGGCACTGAAGCAGATCGCCGTCAGCGGGTTCATCGGGACGAGCCCCGGCAAGGCCGACATGAGCCATACGGTATGCGTCGTCCAACCGGCGAGCGTGAGCGGGCCGAGCAGCGCCGCGAGAAACCCCGCGGCGATCGTCGCACGGCCTCGGTCGCGCGACGCCGCCGGCGCGGTCAGCGACCGATCAGTCTCCACCCGGCCCACCCTGCAGCCCGTGACTCATACCGACTAGCCTCGGTGGTAAGGATGGAGGGCGCGAGACGCAGCGTCTACTTGCATTCGCACGGCGAGTGCGAAGCGGAGGGGATCACGCGCGCCGTGGCGCTCGAAGCGCGGCGAGGTCCGCGAGCAGGTCGACGTACTGGCGCAAGTGGCGCGGCGGCAGAAAGTGTCGGATGCAGCGCCGGCGAGCCCGGGTCCCGAGCTCGCGCGCGTAGGCTTCGAGGTGCCCTTCCTTGCGGTGATCGTGAAGAAGTCGGGGTCGCCGCCGATCACGAGCCAGCGGGCATCGACGCCCGCCCCGCGCGCGTAGCCCACCAGCGTGTGCAGCATCTCGGCGACCCCGCCGCCCGCGGCGGTCGAGTTGACGAGGCGCGACTCCCTCGCGACCCGCGAGCGGCCGAAGGCAGCGGTGGTGCCGCGGCGCCGATCCGCGACCCTTGCGTCAACCGCGCGGGCAACTAGCGTCTCGGCGCGGAGGACGACGCGATGATCGATCTCTACACCTGGACGACACCGAACGGACGGAAAATCTCGATCATGCTGGAGGAGACCGGTCTGCCGTACACGGTGATCCCGGTCGACCTCGACAAGCAGCAGCAGAGCAGCGCCGAGTTCACGGCGATCAACCCCAACCAGAAGATTCCGGCGATCGTCGACCACGACGTCCCGGGCGAACCGCTCGCGATCTTCGAGTCGGGAGCGATCCTCGTGCACCTGGCGGAGAAGACCGGCCGCTTCCTGCCCCACGATGTGCGCGACCGCGCGGCCGTCATGCAGTGGCTGATGTACCAAATGAGCCACGTCGGTCCGATCATCGGTCAGACCGGCCATTTCGTGAATCAAGCACCCGAGAAGATTCCCTACGCCATCCAGCGCTTCGTGAACGAGTCCGTGCGCATCATCGGCGTCCTCGCGACGGCGCTCGCCGGGCGCCAATTCCTCGCGGGCGACTACTCGATCGCCGACATCGCGACCTACCCGTGGGTGATCGCCGCCTGGGGACCGTTCCGCACGATGATGCCCGAGAAGATCGGCGAGCTCGGGAACGTGCAGCGCTGGCTCGACACGGTCGGGGCGCGCCCCGCCGTCGAACGCGGCATGGCCGTGCCGAGCGCGGGCTGAGTCGCCGCGCGTCCCGTCGAGCCCGGTCGACCCTTCGGCGGGCTTGCCGATCGACGTCGCGCCGGTTAATGCCGACCCGTTTGCGCTTTCTTATCCCGTCCAGCCGAGCCCCTTCGCGCGCCCGACGCGCCATCCCGTTCGCGTGCGTTCTGCTGGCACTCCTGCGCCCTGTCCCCGTCGGCGCCTTCGGCTTCGAGGACGTCGCCGCGCTCGCGAAGTCGCAGGCGGAGCACGCCTACCGCAACGACGCTCAGGCGATACCCCCCGAGCTGCAGGCCCTCACCTACGACCAATGCCGGGACATCCGCTATCGCCCCGATCACGCCCTGTGGCGCCTCGAAAAGCTGCCCTTCGAGCTGATGTTCTTTCACCTCGGCGGCAAGTTCCAGACCGCGCCGGTTCGCATCAACGAGGTCACTCCCGGGGGCGTGCGTCACGTTGCGTACGACAGCGCCGACTTCGACTACGGCCACAACCGGCTGTCGCCCCAGAAGTGGGGCGATCTGGGATTCGCGGGGTTTCGCGCCCACTACCCGCTGAACGGCGGCGCATACAAAGACGAGCTCGTCGTGTTCCTCGGCGGCACCTACTTTCGAGCGCTCGCCGCGGGCCTGCGCTACGGTCTCTCGGCGCGCGGCCTCGCGATCGACACCGTCGGCGGAGGCGGCGAGGAGTTTCCCCGCTTCACCGAGTTTTGGATCGTACGGCCGGCCGAGGACGCACGCACGCTGACGGTCTTGGCGCTGCTCGACTCGCCACGCGCGAGCGGCGCATACCAGCTCGACGTGCGCCCGGGCGAGGAAACCGTCATGGACGTGCGCGCACGCGTGTTCCTACGCGCACCCGTCGCCACGCTCGGCCTGGCACCGCTCACCAGCATGTTCTTCTTCGGCGAGAACCAGCCGCACCGTACCGACTTTCGTCCAGAGGTGCACGACTCCGATGGCTTGCTGGTCGCGACCGGGGACGGCGAATGGCTCTGGCGTCCGCTGCTGAACCCGAATCAGACCTTCACCACGTCGTTCGCGATGCGCCAATTGCGGGGGTTCGGTCTCATGCAGCGCGATCGCACCTTCGCAAGCTACGAGGACGACGAGGCGCGCTACGAGCTCCGACCGAGCGCTTGGGTCGAGCCCGTCGGGTCGTGGGGACCCGGCCGCGTCGAGCTCGTGCAACTGCACACCGGCGACGAAACCAACGACAACATCGTCGCCTATTGGGTGCCGGACGAGATTCCGGCGACGGGCCAGCCGCTCGACTTCGCCTACCGTCTGCACTGGCAGGGCGCTCAGATGCAGCATCCCCCCGGCGCATGGGTGGCGCAGACGCGCGCCGGCCGCGGCTATGCCGAGATCGCGGACGACGAACGGCAGTTCGTCGTCGACTTCACCGGCCCGTCACTCGCGGCGTTGCCCGCCGACGCGCCGGTGAAGGCCGTCGTCACCGCGCCCTCCAACGGGAAGATCGTCGAGAGCAACGCGTACCGCGTCGCCGCCACCGGTGCGTGGCGGATGTTCGTGCGGGTGAAGCAGCTGCATCCGACCGAACCGACGGAGCTGCGGGGGTTTCTGCAGAACCGCAAGGACGTGCTGACGGAGACGTGGAGCAACATCGTACCGGCGCGGTGAACAGCTCGGCGCGCCGCCCGCGGGAGTTACGGCCGGACGATCATGTCGATCGGGTGTATCTGATCGCGAATGCCGAGCCCGACGAAATAGGCGTCGAGGTGATGGTACCTGAACAGGTCGAGAAATTCGCTCGATCCCGCCGGCGAGGGGACCGTGAACTCCTTCAGGGTGCCGGGATGAGTATAGCCGAGCTTCAGCGTCGTGAGATCGCTCGTGATCTGGTCGACGAGGCGCTCGATCGCGGTATTGCCGACGGCGAGGTCCCACAGCCTGGGGATCTTCGCCAGCTCGGCGACCGCCCACGCATGCGGCACGATGTCGTTGGTGTTCATGATGCGCGCGCAGACGCTGCCGATCTTGGCGTCGGAATGCGCCGCGAACGCCGCGTTTCCGGCGGTTGGGCCGGCGAACGAGTGGCAGCGAACCGTGGCGCTACCGGTGGGATCCCACTGGTCGCTCGCGGCGACGTTGCTCGTCCCCTGCGTGTCGGCGAGCCAGAGCGCGACGGTGGACGCGAGCCCACCTCCTTTGCTGTGCCCGGTGACCAACACGTCGAAGTCGCCCGTCGCACGATCTCTCGCAGCACGGAGGAACTCGAGGAGCGTGACGCCCGGCTCCGGGTTTGCCGTCGTGGCTCCGAGGATCGCGAACGCGAGGCCGGAGTAGCGCTCCGTGAGCACGTTCAGGGTCCGCACGATCTCGCGAAGCGCGCTCCGCTGTAGCGAGTCTTCCCACCCGGCGAGAACGGCCGCGACCGGATCGGTCCGCAGGAGCTTGGCGCGCGCGCGACGGGCCGCCGTCAGCCGATCGGTGAACGGAGCGATCTCCTCTCGCAGCGCGCTCAGCGTGGGATTGAGCACGGCGCCGATCCCGGACACGAGCGCGCCGCCCGCCTTGCGAAGGGCGCTGCCGACACCTCCGTCGAGGGCCTCCCAAAGCTCCTTGGCGAGACCCTTCGGCGGCGGAGGCGAGTGCATCGACTGCACGAGCCCGAGGCCGAGCGCCGTGCTCAGCGAGATCTTCGCACTCGGCGGCGCACCGCCGTACGGCCAGGGCATTTGTACCGTCACCCACAGGTCGCCGAAGATCCAATCGAAGATGGAAATGGGATTCGTGCCGCGAATGACGACGACGTGGCGGGCCGGATCGGCGCGTCGCCGTACGACGTACATCAGCGCATCGTCGACGAGAGAAAGAGGCGCGCGATAGGCGACGGGGCCCCAGACGAGCTCCCAGTTGCCTTTCGTGATCGGCACGTTCTCCAATCCCTCGGAGATGGCGGTGTGCAGGGTGTCGCCGTGCATCCATCCGCCCCCTCCCACGCCAAAGCCGCGATACGTGATGCCCGACAGACAGAGGGCTTCCTTGTGCTCGTCCGTGAAGGTCATACACAGGCTCCTTTGGGCCGAAGCGTGACACGCTTCGGCGGTGCCCGAAAGCCGAGGTCGCGCGCTCGACGCGCCATTTCGAGACAGTTGCAGCGCGAGACGAATCGGGAGCGAGGTGCGACTCCTCCGCCGGCACGCCGACCGCACGCACCCTCGCTCCCCTTCCGACGGCGCGACGTTTCAGCGCCGGTCCTCGGAGGCGAAAGCGCTTGCCGCGCTGCCGCCAAAGCTGGTGGGCGCCGGCGCTCCTTTTTCGGCTGCCTTCTTCGATGCCGCCGCGTGATTCATGTCGGCCGGAATGAACCGCACCTTCTTGCCGAGTCGTCGCGCATAGGAAAGCTCGTCGCGGACGACGTCGCCGCCACCGATCGCGATCAGAATGTCGCTGTTCTCGACCATCGCTTTGGACGTCGGCGATGGCTCTATGCTGCCGGGTAGGAACCCGCCCCAGGTCTCGTCTTCCACGAAAAACGTCACGTCGACGTGCGGCGACAACGGCACCTTCAGGTCACGTGCCTGCGTCGACACGATGCCGGTCGTCACGAAGCCCTTTCGCTTGGCGATCTCGTAGACCACGCCGATTCCTTCCGCAGTCGCGCCGATGTTGACGATCGTCGTCTTCGGATCGACCTCGTCCAGGATGCGGCTCGCCGTGGCCCGCATGGCAGCAGGATCCTCGTACCCTGCCCCCGAGTATCCGAAGAAGGTGAGAACCTTCATCTTCTTGCCGGCGAAGAAGGCTCGGATGGCGGCCGGGGTGGCCTCCTGCTGGCCGATCGCGACGCCGAGAACGAGCGGAAGAAGCGACACGCTCGACAACAACCAGTGCGCGGAAGCCGCGAGGTCGAGCTGCATGAGCGAGGACTGCACCAGGGCCGGAAGATACGCAAACATCTCGACCGGAGAGCCGAACCCGGCCTACGGCGGACAGCTCCCCGGGGCGCCGGCGTTGCGCGCGACGTAGCGCTTCACCGGCTACTGGCAGGAGCTCCCCGTCTGCGCGAGGCTCGCGAGATACGACGGTCCCGTGCCGCCGAGCCAGAAGTTCTTGTACGTGATGTACGCGTGCGGCATCGCCTTCGAGGACGCGCCGCAGACGTTGTAGAAGCTCGAGGACTGCATCGTCGAGTGGCTGAGGAAGTCGAGCGTCTGGGCGGTGTGGCAGGTGCGGCAGGACGGGGCGACCACCTTGGTGTAGAGATCGCCCGCGCCGCGCACCACCTACGGGAGCACTACGACATGAGCGCCCACGGCGAGGGACTCGCCGCGCATGCGCGCGAGCTCCCCGACGATTTTCTCGACTGGTTCACCGTGACCGGGTCGGCCGAGCGCGTGCGACGGCGCTTGCACGCCTTGGCCACGGCGGGCCTCGACTATTGCTACGTCGTTCCGGGCGCGCTCGGCTTCGCGGATGCGGTCGGCGCGGAGTCGATCGCGCGGATCGCGCGCGAGGTGCTGCCGCGGGTTGCGGCGTGAGCCGTCACCGTGACACCGCTCGCATCCGACCACGCCCTCGATACGGATCGCCGCTGACATCGTCGCGAGCCCGAAGTCGTAGCGACTCGCCTGCGATGATTCTTGCGCCAGAGTGAGACGCTTTGCTCCGATCGAACGTACATTCATCTGGCCACGGCGTTCCGACCGCGCGATATGTCGCCCGGCGCTTCTCGCGCCATTGCTTCCGAAGCGACAACTCTGCGGACGAGTCTGACCCGCGCCGCGCGGTCACGATCGAGACGAAAAAGGAGTCACTCTCATGCCGGGATTCGGACGACGCTTCCAAGCTGACCCTCGCGATCACAATTACCTCATGCGACGCATGCTCCCCCAGGTGAGCGCGGTCAAATTGCCGACGAAGAAGACGTGGGCGATCGCCAAGACGGCGCTCGATCAGGGCAACACCGGCACGTGCGTCGGCCACGGCTGGCGGAACTTCCTGCGCTGTGCACCAATCCGAACCACCAAGCCGGATCCATCGGCCTTCACCATCTATCGCGAAGCCGTCCTCCTGGATCCGTGGAAGGAGAACGACGGCGAGGCCAAGCTCCCCGACAACGACCCCGGGCTCCAGTCCGGCACGACGGTGCGCGCCGGCGCCCAGGCACTCGACGCACGCAGTTTGCTCAAGTCGTACGTATGGGCGTTCGACTTGCAGACGGCGGTCGAGTGGGCGCTGACGCAGGGACCGGTGGTGCTCGGCACCAATTGGTACTCGAGCTTCAATCCCGATGCCGAGGGGATCGTGCACATCACCCCGACCGCCAAGGTCGAGGGTGGACACTGCTACCTCTGGCGCGGCGCCGACACGAAACGCGCGCTCGCTCTCTGCTCCAACTCGTGGGGAGACGGCTGGGGCAAGTCGGGCGAGTTCTACCTCCCGTTCCGCGACCTCGAGCGCTTGATTCACGAGGACGGCGAGGTGTGTTCCGCCGTGCAACAGCGTCTGAAGGCGCACGCCGTCATGCCGCCGCTTCGCGGTGCGTTCGACGCCAAGAAAGAAGGGCGCGGCCGGAAGCCCGCCAAAGCGCGCCGCCGGCGCTAACGCATCGCGGTTCGGGCACGCGGGCGGCCGTTTGCGAGCGGCCGCCCGCCGCCGCGCGAGATCACGACTCGACGACGATCTCGACGGCGAACCGGTCGCCCGGCGTTGCTTCCCACGACCGCTTGTACTCGAGCAGGAGGGTCCCCGCGCCGGCGCGCGTGGCGGCGAGGGAGAACGCCTGGACGGACGCGCCTCCGATGCCCGGCCGCGCGGGCCGCATGCCCTCGTCGCCGAGGGTGACGACGTCGGGCGCGTCGATCACGTGCCACCTGAATCCCGCAGTCGCCATCGCGGGAAGCTCCAGAGCGAACGACTCACCGACGCGAGCCGTGATGCTGGCCGTGTCCTTGCCGTATGTGCGCACGTCACCCTCCCGAGCTCACCTGCTTCTGCCATGCCGCCGCCCGCTCGTCACATCATCCGAGGGCGACACCCGAACGCGGCGCTTCGGTAAGGGCTGCCCTCCAGGATAACGGCCTCTGCTGAATCGCCGTCGCAAAGGGGACGAACCTGAGTACGGTCCCTAAACGGCACGGTCTAGTCCACGTGTTGCCCCCCGGTTTTCCATGCAGGTCACGACCGTGGAAAGCTCGGGGCTCAGGTTCGATCGAGGCGGAGGAGATGCAATCCGACCTGCGTATACGCGTCGGACCGCTGCGACCATTCGCGCCACGCTCGTCTCACGTCGGGGAAATCGTACGCGACCTCGCCCACCTCTTCGACAAGGTCCACAAGCAACGAATAGTTTCGGTTGAAGCGCTCGAGATTGCCCGGAATCGTCGACGGGATGAGGACGCGCCACGACGCTCCCATGCGCCACGGCACGGACGACCGAAGCACTCGTTCCACTCGCCCGCAGACGTCGCGATCTCTGCCGCACTGGCGCTCGCGCTCGGCGTACGCCGTGAAGAACCTCGTGAACTCCGGCAACAAGGGGTGGAAAGAGCGGGCCTCGTCGTCGGCATCGATGATCATGACCGATCCCTCGGGGCGCACCAGCGTCGCGACGTGGCGCAACACCGCCTCGATGTCGTCGAGGTGCTGCAGAACGAGACGGAGCACTACAAAATCACACGCCTCGCTGACGTCGAAGAGGTTCGCCTGCGCGAACGTGACGTTCCCCGCCGTGGCGTGCTCGTCCGAGTGCGCGGTCAGCTCACGGGAGAGGTCGAAGCCACGATACGTCTTGTCGGGAAACCGCGCAGCGAGCTGCTGAAGGTAGTAACCGTTGCCGCAGCCCAGATCCAGCACACGTGCCGCTGCATGCCACGGAGGTGATGCGTAGAACGCAGGAAGCTCCTGGGGTAACCCGAAGTCGGTCTGCAAGGTCTGCATCTCGTTCCAAATCCGCAGGATCGCAGGCCGTTGCATGAGGAACAGTCGGTCGCCCGCCTTGCTCCCTCGTTCCGCCGACATCGGCTCAGGATGCATCGGCCACCGGCGACCGACGGTCGGGCAGCTCGATGTACGTGATGAGCAGATACATCGAGTGCGATCCGTCCTGGTTGCCGTCGATCACCTGCGCGACGACGCACGGAAGGTACGACGAGTCCTTGAACTCGCGGCGTTGGTGCGTGCCGTTGATCCGCAATGGCACCTTCGCGCGTGCAAAACCGTAGTCCTTCAGGACTTCGGTGAGCGCGCCCTGATCGTGATAAAAGGGGATCCAATCTTCGGGATCGGTGATCCTCTCGGCACGTCCGAGCAGCTTCGCGAGCGTCAGCGGGCGATCGCTCTCCGCCGCTTGCTTGTTTGGGTATCCGTACAATTGGCTGAAGGCTTCGTCGAACTCCACGACGCTCGCGGGGCGGATCGGATCGAACGTGTTGCGGGCCGAAAACGGCACCTCGACGATGGAGTTGGGATAGAAGGTGATCGTCCGGTCAGTGACTATTCCACGCAGATGGGCAACGGCTTCGCTGACGCGTGGCTTGAATGTCTTCTCCACCTCGAACAGCGCGTCTTCTAGTCCACTCTGTAACGCGCTGTCGTTCTCGTCGATCGCCTTCTTCAAGTCTTCGGGAATGCCAACGTTGAAATCCGGCAGATCACGGCCTGAATCACCGACGATCTTGTCGATTCGATCGAGGACTTGGGCCTGTCTCCAGCTCTGACGCCCCAATGAGTTCACATAGAGCGGAAGCGTGTCGGGGGCATCCACGACGAGCACGACGGTGCGATCGCGTGCGCGGCGATATGCAACCTCGTAGATGACGTTGGGGTTCTGCTCCGTGAAGAGCGCAATCAGCACGTCTGCGGCCTCGATCTGCTGCAGCGCCCGTTCCGGGATGTCCTCCGTCGCCGTCCGAGCAACCTCGACGGCATACGAGATCGACTCCGTGCTTCCCGTCGTGGTCTTCGCCGTAACCTTGCATTTGCTACGGATCAGATATTCGACCCGCTTGAAGTTGAGGATCGCTCGCCGCCGTCGGGTTTCCTTCTCTTGGTCGTCCTTTCCCGTGCCACCAAACGGCATGACGACGACCACACTTCGCGCAGGCATGCAGACTCCTCTTCGGCTGACTACATGGGTGAGATTCGTTGCGGCGATTCATCACCGCTCACGAACGACGACGATCGGCGAGTAACATGATTGCGCCGCGCCGCGGAAGCCAAGATTCGCGGACCGGACCGCGCGTGTACCACTATGGATCGCTTTTCGGCACGAGTCGGAGCTGGGCCGAATCGGGACGCGCGGGTCATCGATGTTAAGCCGCGCTAGACCGCGGCCGACGTTCAAAACCTCGATTTCACGGACACCACGCTTGGCTCCTTCCCCTTGATCTACGGCCCGCGGGAGACCATGTACGCCGGCGGGCCGTGGACGATCCGTCAGTACGGAGGGGTCCCGACCGTCGAGGAGTCGAACGCTCTGTATCGGCGGAACCTCGCTGCGGGCAGATGGGGTTCCCGGTCGGCTTCGGCCACGCGGCCCCCGCCTTCCCGAGGTCGCCGACGACGCGCGGGTGGCTCGACTACGTCTCGGAGCTCATCGGCGAGATGTTCCATGTGCGCCGTCCGACGGTTCGTCAGCGCGAGTAGAGCAGCGAGTACGGCCTGCGCCCGCGCGCTCTGATGGGAATCGTGCGTGCCGTCGTCTTCGGCACTTCCGACGCACCGGTGGCGGCAGGCGGCGGCGGTGCCCCCGACGCGCCGGTGGCGGCGGCCGGCGGCGGCGCATCCGATGCGCCGGGCGCGGCCGTTCCCGCCGTCGCCGGGCCGCCGAGAGCGATCGTCACGTGGGGCGGTGAATCGAAGGCCTCGACCGAGTGCGTGGTGTCGCGCGCGAGGTCGAGCACGATCCGCGCGGTCTTCGCGTCGAACTGTCCCGGCCGGATCTGCCGCAGGAGATCGTTCGCCACCTCGATCGGCTTCGTGGCCGCGGGTGCGAGCGCCGCGTCCGCGAAGTCGAGCACGAGGCGTCGCGCACTCTTCCGAGACGCGTCCCCGTCGAGCACGTGGACGTCGAACGCGAGCGGCCGCGACAACATGATGATGACCTTGGTCGATGGTCCGTCGGTCTTGAGCTGGATGCTCTCGATGCGGCCCGCCGCCTCGTCGGCCGCGCGCACGTTCGCGCCGGCCGCGAGCAGCGCCAGCGCTCCGAGCGCCGCAAGCGCGTGCGCGCGCCGCCGGCGCTGGCTCTTGGTCTTCGTTCCGCCCATGTCCGCCTCCACCTTGCACCGCCCCTCCCGAACGAATCCGCGCGAACGACGGTAGCGTGTCGCCATGCGGGCGCGGATGGTACGCCAACCCGAAACGGATGTCAGGCGCCGCTGGGGAACGGCGCCGCCGAAAGGACCCTTGCCCGATCGGCTCGACGAGCTCGACGCGGCCCGAGAATCGTCTCGCGACGCGACCTGCGCCGGAATGCAGCACATCGTCACGCCGACCGAGCCGTCGTGGCGATTTTGTCGTCACCCTAGGGAACTCTGCACAGGTGGCTTCCCGGCTACGAAGCGCGATCCATCCCCGATCGACGGCGGCGCGACGCCCTCGGCGTATCGTTCAGATACGCGGTCGGGCTTCGCGCCTTGCGCTCGGGCGGCTCGCACTTCTCGCTCGGAACCCACCTGTGCAGAGGTTCCCTAGAGGTGCGATGCGTGCCCGACGGGTCATAACGTCCGTTTTTGGTTGACTTGCGAGGGCACTATGACCGAGGGTGCCGCGTCATGATGCTGCGTCGCGCTCTGGGACTCGCGTCGGTGATTCTGGTCGTGACGGCGACCGGCGCGGGGGCGCAAGTCGCCACCCTCACGATCAACAAATGCGCGGCCGGCAAGATCAAGAGCGTCGGTAAGTCGCTCTCGGCGCGCGCGCGCTGTTACAGCAAGCAAGCGCAGCTCGGCGTGGCCGATGCCGCGTGCCACGAGAAGGCGAGCACCGCGCTCACGCGGGCCTTCCAGAAGCTCGAAGCGAAGTATTCGCAAGTCAGCCCGACGCCGTGTCTCACCTTCGGGGATCGCGGCATACTCGAGGACGCTCTCACGGACTACGCGGTCGGCATTCCGAGCGTCACGGGAAGCGCCAGCGGCAAGTGCGATCCGACGAAGATCCGCTGCGTCGGCAAGTATGTCGCCGCGATCGCCGGCTGTGCGAGCAAGGGCGCGGGCAAGACCGGGACGCTCGATCCCGCGTGCGTCGGCAAAGCCCAGACCAAGCTCGCCAATGACGCGACCGGCTGCCTCGACAAGGCTGCCGCGCATTCCGACTGCACGCATCCGGGGAATCAGGCCGCCGCGCTGCGCGCCGCGGCCGATGCGTTCGCCGGCGGCGTGCTCTGCGGATCCGATCCCGGCAATCCCGGTTGTCCGACGCCGGTTCCGACCCCGAGCGCGACGCCCGCGTGCACGACCTGCGGCACCACTGAACGCGTGAGCCTCGGCCCGAGTGCCGAGGAGCCGACGGGTGGGGACAGTCTCTGGCCCGCACTCTCCGCGGACGGCAACGTCGTCGCTTTCGAGAGCCTGGCCTCGAACCTCGTCCCGGGCGACACGAACGGGTTCCGTGACGTCTTCGTCTACGACCGTGTCGCCGGCGCGACCGAGCGGGTGAGCGTCGCCACCGACGGCAGCGAGGCCGCCGCAGGATCGTCCTTCGGGGCGGGCATCTCGGCCGACGGACGTTTCGTCGGGTTCACGAGCTACGGTTTGAACTTCGGGCTCGGCACCGCCGCGAATGTCGTCCTGGTCCGGGATCGCCAGAACGCCGTGACCGAGCACGTGAGCGTCGCTTCGGACGGGAGCTTCGGCGGTGACGGCAGCACGTTCTTCGCCATGTCGGGCGACGGCCGCTTCGTCGTGTTCGCCACGCGCAGCCCCGTGTTGGTGTCGGACGACACCAACGACGCCTACGACGTATTCGTGCGCGATCGGGCGACGAGCACCACCGAGCGCGTGAGCCTCGCGTCGGACGGCAGCGAAGGCAACGGCGAGAGCTCCACGGCGGCAATCTCCGCCGACGGGCGGTTCGTCGCCTTCTACAGCAAGGCGACCAACCTCGTGGCGAACGACGACAACGGTCTCAGCGACATCTTCCTCCGCGACCGCCTCACAGGCATGACCCGGCGCATGAGCGTCGCCTCCGACGGGACGGAGGCCGACGGTATCAGCGAGAGCGTCGCCATCTCCGGCAACGGGCGCTTCGTCGCGTTCGACAGCTACGCGAGCAATCTCGTCGCCGGTGACGACAACGAGGAGTCCGACGTCTTCGTCCACGATCGCATCACGGGGGACACGGAGTGCGTGAGCGTCGCGTCCGACGGAACGCTCGGCAACTCGGGAAGCTATCGGCCGAGCGTGTCGGAGGACGGCCGCTGGGTCGCATTTTCCAGCTACGCGACGAACCTCGTCGCCGGCGACAGCAACGGCGTCTACGACGTGTTCGTGCACGATCGGCAGACCGGCGCGACGGAGCGCGTCAGCCGGGCGACGAACGGCACGCAGAGCGACGGTCACAGCTACACGGTCAGCATCTCGGCGAGCGGCCGCTGGCTCGCGTTCGACAGCTATGCGACGAGCCTGATCCCGAGCGACGCCAACGGCGTCTCGGACGTCTTCCTCCACGACCGCGAGGGCATCCCCTGAGATCGACGAGCGTCCGTGCCGAGCCGTTCGCCGCGATCGAGATCGACATGCGTCGGTCGCGGGGCAAACGGTAGCGGCCTCGCGTACGGTCAGTAGCTGCTGCAGCACCCCGGGGCACGCCCGCGGATCTGCTGCCGCGGAGTGGCGGAGAACCGCGCCGTGCTGCCGGTGCCGGCGAGCTCCATCGTCGCCGGCGAGGAGCAAGGCGTCCCGCGCGCCGATGTCGTCCCATACACGTCGCCGGAGATGTTGTATTGAGAATCCGAAAGTATCACTTTATAAAACTCACAGGTGCGATACCTCCCCCGAGCGCTCGAAGCCCAGGTGACGAGGGCGATGAAGGCCTTCCCGGCGGTCGTCCTGACCGGCCCGCGGCGGGCTGGGAAGACGTGGCTGCTGCGCCACCTCCTGCCGCGCGCCAGCTACGTCCTGCTGGAGGACCCCGACGTCGTGTCCCGCATCCGCGCCGACCCGCAGGGGTTTCTCGACGAGCTCGAGCTCCCCGCCATCCTGGACGAGATGCAGAACGTCCCGGAGCTCTTCGCATACGTCCGCGCTCGCATCGATCGCCACCCGCGTCGGACGGGCCAGTGGGTGCTGACCGGATCGCAAGAGTCCACCTTGATGCACGGCGTGACCGAATCGATGGCAGGCCGCGCGGCGGTCCTGCATCTCCTCCCGTTATCGTCGCGCGAGACGCCGAAGGTGAGCCTGCTGCGCGGCGGCTACCCGGAAGTGATCGCGCGCCCGGGCGCGGCGGCGCTGTGGTTCCGCTCATATCTACAGACCTACCTCGAGCGCGACGTGCGCGCCGTCACTGCCGTGAAGGACCTGGCAACGTTTCGTCGCCTCCTGGCACTCCTCGCGAGCCGTCATGGTCAGATTCTCAACAAGACCGAGCTGGCGGCACCACTCGGGGTGAGCGTTCCGACGATCACCCAGTGGCTCGGCGTGCTGGAGACCACCGCCCAGATCCTGATCGTGCCGCCCTTCTACGAGAATCTGGGGAAGCGCCTGATCAAGTCGCCGAAGGTGTACGTCGCCGACTCCGGGCTCGCGTGTCACCTGTTGGGCATCGAGACGGCGGCCGAGCTCGCCCGCTCGCCGTTCCTCGGAGCCCTCTTCGAAGGCTTCGTCGCGGCAGAGATCGCCAAGGTGCAGGCGAACGCGGGTCGGCGCCGGGAGCTGTACTACTTCCGCGATCAGCAGGGGCTCGAGGTGGACTTCCTCGTGCCGGGGCGGGGCGGCTCCCTCGCGCTGATCGAGTGCAAGGCGTCGCGCACCGTCACCCCCCAGATGGCGGCGCCGATGCGGCGTCTGTCCGAGGCCATGGGTCGGAGGCGCTCGAAGTCCGTCGCGATGTTTCTCGTCCACGAGGCACCCAAGGCCGGGGGCGAGCTGCGGGCAGTGGCCCCGGGCGTGCGCGCCCTCCCCTGGCAGGCGCTCCTCGACGAGCTCTGACCACGCGCGCGAGCTCAGGCGACGGCGATGAGCAGCGACGTCGTGCCGTGGTGAAACGTCGACGGCAGGCCGGCGCGGGTTACCGCGCGACGCGGGCTTCGAGCGCGACGAGGCGTTCTCGCACGTCGAGCGCGACCGTGAGGCGCTCGTCGAGGCGAGCGACATGGGCGGCGGTCTCGGCGCGGAGACCATTCAGCTCACCGCGAAGACCGGTCAGCTCCCCCCGCAACGCCAGGAGCTCGCCGCGAACCAAGCTCAGCTCGCCCTGCACTTCCACCCGAAGACCGTTCACGCTCGCAGCGACCGTGTTGACGTCCGCCCGCAGCGACTCGAGCTGCGGCGCCACCGGCCGGCCCGAAAACGCCAGCCGACCTGAAGCACTGGACCGAGCTCGCCACCAAGGAACGCAAAGGCAAAGACCCCGCCGGCCTCGTCTGGCACACCCCCGGGGGCATCGACGTCGCCGGCGAGGAGCAAGGCGTCCCGCGCGCCCAGCTCACCGGCGCCATCCAGAACGACATCCTCAAAGAGCTCATGGTGCGGAACACCTACATCTATCCGCCCACGCCCTCGATGCGGATCTGCGCCGACATCATCGAGTACACGTCGCAGGAGATGCCGAAGTTCGACTCGAAAGGTGTCGATGGATCGTCTCGTGGCCGTCAAGTTTCTGGCCTGGGCGATTGAGCGCGCAAAAGAATCGTCCTCGCCGTTTTCCGCCTTGTCGGTTGCTACGTGTGTCCCCCTAATGGGGTCATGCAAAGACGAATGCGGCGCGGGTTTCGGAGGTTGGGACGTTGGGTGCTGCCGATGATCGTACTGACGGCCTTGCATCCCGGTCGAGCCGACGCCGATCCGTCGGGTTGCCGTGCCACACTCGTCGATGCGACGGCGCAGTACGCGCAGAAGACGTGGCGCGTGCTCCGCGAGTGCGAGCAAAAGATCGTAACGGGCGCGAAGCCCCAGGGAACGGATTGCAAGAGTGACCCAACGACGAGCGAGACGCTGAGTCACTTCGTGGTGACGCTGCGGAGTCGCATCAATAACGCCTGCGGCGGCCGTGCCGACGAGGCGCCGGCCGCCATCGACTTCCCCTCCGTGTGCCCCGGATTCGCCGATGGCTGCACGGACCCCGTCTTGGACGGCGCGGACGTGGCAACGTGCGTCGGATGCATCGCCGACGCGGCGACGGCCCACGGTCTCGCGCTCATCTACGACCCGCTCGTACCGACGAATCGCCAGACGCAACGCCTGCTCAACAGATGTCAGCGCGCGATCGGCGCCGCGGCGACGAAGATGGAGGCGCTGAGGGTGAAGGCACTCGCGCGCTGCTGGCGCGCCGTCAACCGCGGTGAAGCGTCGGGGCCGTGTCCGGCTCCGGGCGACGGCAAAGCGCTGGTTTCGATCCAGAAGGCCGAGGCCAACCTCACGAAGTCGATTTGCGCGGCCTGCGGCGGCGCCGACAAGCAATGCGGCGGCGACGACGATATCGCCGTGAGCGCGATCGGCTTCCCGTCGACGTGCGAAGACGTGACGCCGCCGAGAGGTGCTTCGTGCGCAGCATCGGTTGCCACGCTGACCGATCTCGTCGAGTGCGTGCGCTGCGTGACGGGGTACGCGGTCGACTGCACCGATCGGGTCGCAGCGCAGCCGTTCGCGAGCTACCCCAACGAGTGCCGCAGCCTTGTCGCCACGCCGACAGCGACGGCCGTCCTCACCCCGACCGTGACGACGACGGCAACCCAGAGCGCGACGCCGACGGCTACCGCGACGGCGACCCCCTCGCCCACCGAAACTCCGACGCCGACGGAAACTCCGACACCGACGGCAACAGCCACCGACACTCCGACGCCGACCGCCTCGCCCACCGAAACCGCGACGCCGACTCCGTCGCCCACCGCGACGGACACACCGACACCGACGGCTACCGACACGCCCACGCCGACCGTGACGGCAACACCGATCCCATGCGGCGATGGTTCGGGACGGGAGGTCGGTGGCGCGTGCTGGTACCTGGGGAGCAATAACCAGAGCTGCGACACCGTGTGCGCGGCACATAGCGCGGTCTACGACAGCGCGACCTCGACCTACGCTGGCAGCGCGGGCAGCAACGCGAACTGCGTGGCCGTACTCGCCGCCATCAACGCCAACGTCAGCCCCGTCTTCGACTCGGGGGGCTGCTCAGGCGGCTTCGGGTGTCTGTCTCAGGCGCCGTATGGAGTCCGCTGCACCAACCCCGGAACGAACTCTTCGGCCCTGGCTGTTGACGTCGCGCGCGCATGCGCGTGCCAATAAAGTAGAGACCACGCGCACCCGCGTAGACGATCGCCGCCGGACGTTCTCGCCAGTTGAACGCCCGCGGCGGATGGTCAATCTTGGCCGTCATGGCCGACCCCAAGACGCCCGCCGACCTGAAGCACTGGACCGAGCTCGCCACCAAGGAACGCAAAGGCAAGGACCCCGCCGGCCTCGTCTGGCACACGCCTGAGGGCATCGACGTCAAGCCGCTCTACACCGCGCGCCGACGTCCAAGACCTCGATTTCACGGACACCACCCCCGGCACCTTCCCCTTCATCCGCGGCCCGCGCGCCACCATGTACGCCGGCCAGCCCTGGACCATCCGCCAGTACGCCGGGTTCTCGACCGCCGAGGAGTCGAACGCTTTCTATCAGCGCGAATCTCGCGGCGGGGCAGATGGGGCTCTCGGTCGCCTTCGACCTCGCGACCCACCGCGGCTACGACTCCGACCATCCGCGAGTCGTCGGCGACGTCGGGAAGGCCGGGGTCGCCATCGACTCCGTCGAGGACATGAAGATCCTCTTCGACGGCGTGCCGCTCGACAAGATGTCGGTGTCGATGACGATGAACGGCGCCGTGCTGCCGGTGCTCGCGAGCTTCATCGTCGCCGGCGAGGAGCAAGGCGTCCCGCGCGCCCAGCTCACCGGCACCATCCAGAACGACATCCTCAAAGAGTTCATGGTGCGGAACACCTACATCTATCCGCCCACGCCCTCGATGCGGATCTGCGCCGACATCATTCAATACACGTCGCAGGAGATGCCGAAGTTCAACTCGATCTCGATCAGCGGCTACCACATGCAGGAAGCCGGAGCGACGTGCGACCTCGAGCTCGCGTTCACGATCGCCGACGGCCTCGAGTACGTGCGCGCCGCGCTCTCGAAGGGCCTCGACATCGACCAGTTCGCCGGCCGCCTCTCCTTCTTCTGGGCGATCGGCATGAACTTCTACATGGAGATCGCCAAAATGCGCGCCGCGCGCATGCTGTGGGCGACGCTCGTGAAGAAGCACTTCAACCCCAAGAGCCAGTCGTCGCTCATGCTGCGGACGCACTGCCAGACGTCGGGTGCGTCGCTGACCGAGCAGGACCCGTACAACAACATCATCCGCACCACGATCGAGGCGATGGCGTCGGTATTCGGCGGCACGCAGTCGCTGCACACCAACTCTTTCGATGAAGCGATCGCGCTGCCGACGGACGCTTCCGCCCGCATCGCTCGCAACACGCAATTGATCCTGCAGCTCGAGACTGGGATTCCGAAGGTCGTCGATCCGTGGGCGGGGTCGTACTTCATGGAGTCGCTGACCCACGCGCTGGCGCGGAAGGCGCTCGGAATCATCGAGGAGGTCGAGAAGCTCGGCGGCATGACCAAGGCGATCGAGGCCGGGATGCCGAAGCTCCGCATCGAGGAGACCGCCGCGCGCCGGCAGGCGCGGATCGACCGCGGCGAGGACGTCATCGTCGGGGTCAACAAGTTCAAGCTGCCGGAAGAGCCCGAGATCGATACGCGGGAGATCGACAACAAGGCGGTGCGGGAGTCGCAGGTCGCGCGGTTGAAGAAGATTCGGGCGTCGCGGGACGGGAAGAAAGTTGCTGCCGCGCTGGAGGCGCTGACTCAGGCGGCGCAGAGCGGTCAGGGGAATCTATTGGCGCTCGGGATCGAGGCTGCGCGCGTTCGCGCCACCGTCGGCGAGATCTCCGACGCCATGGAGAAGGTGTGGGGCCGCTATCACGCCGAGATCCGCTCGATCACCGGCGTCTACGGCGGCGCCTACGGTGACGACGCCGAGTGGAAGTCACTCCGCGCCGAGGTCGACAAGTTCGCCGCCGACCACGGCCGCCGTCCGCGGATGCTCGTCGCCAAGATCGGTCAGGACGGCCACGACCGCGGCGCCAAGGTCATCGCCACCGCCTTCGCCGATCTCGGTTTCGACGTCGACGTTGGGACGCTGTTTCAGACCCCCGAGGAGGTCGCGCGGCAGGCGGTCGAGAACGATGTGCACATCATCGGCATCTCCACCCAATCCGGCGGCCACAAGACGCTGGTTCCCGCCCTGATCGAGGAGCTGAAGAAGCAGGACGCCGGTGACATCGTGGTCACGGTCGGCGGGATCATTCCGTCGAAGGACTACAAGATGTTGGAGGCGGCGGGAGTGAAAGCGATCTTCGGGCCAGGGACACAGATTCCGAAGGCAGCGCGGCGGGTATTGGGATTGATTGCGGGGGTAGTCGGCGGGCACGCAGCGACCGAAGCATAAATGCGGTCGAGGTGAGTCGAGGTCGATCGGATCGTCGATAGGACGCATACTGCGCTGGTTGACGTATCCCGGACTCATCGGACACTGCGCCCCCCTCGAACTTCTTCCTATTTCTAAACGAGAGTATGGTTCCCTTCTCATTCCGGGACGACGTCGAAGCCGAGCGCGAGGACATTGGCGCGGACGCGGTCATCACACGAGACCACAGTCAGTCGGGCGATGGCCTGATCCCACGCCAGGACAGACGCCAAGTGCAATGCATCGAGCGTCCGCACGGGTTCAACCGGGAAAGTCTGTCGCGCTCGCGACAGCACACCGGCGTCGAGCACGATCTCGTCACAACTCGCGAGGAAGTCGTCGACCCACCGTCTCGCCTGACCGTGCGCTCCTGCGCGGAACCGGCGCAACGCCTGCGCGCGGCGGAGGGCGCGATCCGCCTCGACCCAGGTCAGCGCCGACGTCACCAAACGATCGGCGGCAACGAAGCGCCGACGTAGAACCGTATCGCCTTCAAGGGCCACCCGGAGTAGCGCGCTCGTCTCGACGTAGAGCGTCGGCATACCCGTTCACTCGTCGCGGTCGGCATCCAACAGTCGGCGGGCTGTTCCGGGGGCGAGCCGTACGAGACGGCCCTTCGCCCAGGGACGATCGGTGCGCGCGGCCGGCCGCAGGATGCCCCGCTCGATCAGCGCAGCCAGGCGTGTACTCGTACCTAGCTTTTGCGCCGTCGGTCCCTTCGCGGCGGCCGTTGGAGCCGTCACTTCGGCGATCACCTGCCCGCGGTCGGTCAGCAATACTCTCCGCCCGTGGCGGACCTGCCGAAGATATCGACTGAGCTCTGCCTTGAAGGCGCGGATACCGACTTGGGCCACGGCCACAATGTAGTCTCATGAGACCACATGTGCAATGGATCGACGGTTGCCGGGTCCACGATGCTACGCCCGGATTGTACCCATCGCAGGATTCGGGTTAAGCATCCCCCGGCAGAGCCGGGGGGACTCTCAATTTTTACTAGGTCGCTCGGCATGACCGATCGCGCGACTGCTCCCGCAGCGGCGGTCGATCCATTCGCCCGACTAGCTCGCCGACCCGTACCCGATCCTGAACGCGCCGCGCGAAGCGGGCGCCCGTCTGCTACGTGCCGACGGTCGACATGTGGATCGACGTGCTTCGCGGAGGCCGCCAATATTTTCCGCGACCAACAGCAAGGCAAACGTGAGGTCGGCGGAGGTCTCGGTCATAGAAAGCGCGCGAAGACCGAGTCGGCGATCGGGAGTCCGCGGTCGCTGAGCGCCAGCCAACCGTCGTGTTCCGCGAGGAAGCCGGGTTGATAGAAGGCGGCCCTACCGGGCTGGTCGACATAAAGCGTGCGGAGTCGGACGTTCGGGCTGCGCTGCCGTTCGCCACAGCAAGCAACCGTCGCCAGGTGCCCGCAGGTACGGAGCGACCTCGGACCCCGGCGCCTCACGCGTATCCGGTGGGCTCCCCCGCCGGCGATTTCGTCGAGCAAGGAGCACGGATCGCCGGCCGACCTTTGCCGTGCAGGAAGCGGCCCGCATCCCGCATCCCTTACTGAATCGCGACCCCCTTGCACGCGGCTCCCGACGCGCCGCTACCGCGCCGCTACCCGGGACCGCGTACTGGTAGTTGCCCGTGAGGGCAGGCAGGTCGAGCCGCACGCCGAGGTCGAAGGCGACGATGGGATTCGGGCATCGAAGCCGCCTTCGAGCGCGGCAAGCGGCTGGGTGTCACGGTGCGCTCCCGCCACATCCCACGCTGCATGCTGCCGGGATACGAGGACCACGTCGTCGACCTCCGCGAGGACAAGGTACTCGTCGTGACGCCGCGCGCGACGTTCGCGCTCTGGGAGTCGAAGATCTCGCCGAACACCTACGCCGAGAAGTGCAACGGCTGCTGCTACCAGCACGGCGCCTGCCTCGGCCTCCGTCGAGACTATCTGGAGCGCTGGGGCGACGCGGAGCTCCGGCCGACGTACGACTCCGCGGCGGCGCCAGCGGCTTGACGGCGAACCCGAGTCGGTTTGCGCATTTCGACGCTTGCGACGATCGAGTGGTGCGCATAAAGTCTGCGCATCTTTCCATCCCCGGGAGGGTCACGATGCGCGCCACCCCCAAAGTCGCTACCAATCTCTCCGCCCGAGCCGACATCGTCCGTGAGGCCAAGGAGCTCGGGCTTAACTTGTCCGAGGTCTTCGAGTCCGCCGTTGCCGAGGCCATCCGACGCCGGCGCCAAGAGTTGTGGCTGGAAGAAAACAAGGAGGCCATCGACTCGTACAACGCGCGCGTCGAACGCGACGGAGTCTTTGGCGACGATTGGCGGAAGTTCTGATGGCCCAGTTCGACCTCTTCGAGAATCCGCGGAGCAAGACCTATCCGTTTCTTCTCGACATTCAGACCGATCTGCTCCGGGACCTGGCGAGCCGCGTCGTCGTGCCACTCGCTCCCTTGAGCAAGCTGCGAGGAAAGCCCCTGGCACGCCTCAACCCCCTCGTTGCGATCGCGGGGCGCGATCATGCCGTTCTGTTCCAGGAGCTCGCCGCAATCCCGACGAAGGCGCTCCACTCGCCCGTCGGAAACTTACGAAGCCGCCGTGACGAGCTGGTGGCGGCCCTTGATCTGCTCTTTACGGGCGTCTGAGCTCAGCTGTCACGCTGACCGAGCGCAGCGCGGGCCTGTCCAATCACCTCGCTCCCGCGCACGGCATCGTCCACCCGTCTGCCGGAGCTCGTCATCCGCTGGGGACGGATCGGGCAGGTCATCCGGTGAAACGAGACCTTCTCGCGGCAGCAACAACAACAGCCGGACCTGAAGACACCCCCGAGCCCGGCGACCTATTGCTGCCGGAGGCGTGCGCATCATGAGACCGCCCGAGAGCTCGATGAGTCGATCCTTGCCTCGTGTTGCCCTGCTCATAACGCGGCAACGTTCGGCATGGAGCTCGGCGCAGCACAATGTGGGTGGGCCGTTCCCTGACCTGACGCGCCACCGCTTGCTCAAGCGCGTTTGCGGGCCGCCCTCCCCCCGTGCGACCACGGCGGCGTCTGATGCCGCCTTCGAGCGCTACACGTGATCTCGTGGTGAGCGCTCCTTCGCCGCCGCCGCGGGTTCTGCTCTTCGGCGATCCGGCTTGGTTCATGAGCGCGATCCTCATCGAGGCCGCGCTCCGACTCGCTCGTGCGGAGGGCATCGAGGTGGTCGGCGTCTGTGACGCCGGCGCTCGACCGCACCGACGCGGTCGCGCCATGACGCGCGCGCTCGCCGCCGCGGCGATGAAACGCGCGTTCGACGCGCTGTATCCGCTTCGGGTGCGAAGCCTCGTGTTCCGCCATCTCACCACGATCGCGCGTCGGTTCGCGGTGCCCGTTCTCGTGCCACCCGAGCGCGACGTGAACCATCCCGAGTTCGTGCGCCGAGTCGCCGACGAGCTCCGTCCCGATTGGGGCCTCTCGCTCGCCTGTGGCCAGACCTTGCGGCGCGATCTCCTCACCGCACTCGGGCGCCCGGTGAACTACCACAACGGCCTCTTGCCGGCGTACCGCGGCGCCGGTGCGACGGCGTGGTCGATGTACCACGAGGAAAGCGCCACCGGCTTCACGTTTCACGGCATGAACGAGCGGATCGACGACGGTCCGATTCTTTTGCAAGGCGCCGTTCCCGTCGAGCCGAATGCAAGCGTGATCGAGATGGAATGGAGAAAGACCGCGCAGGCAGCCGAGCAGCTGCCCGCGCTGTTCACGGCGCTGCGGCGCGGCGATCCGGGCCGGCCTCAGGCGGGAACGCCGTCGTACTTCAGCGTGGCGGCGTGGCGCCGCATCCGCGTGGTCGAGGACCCGACGGCGCTCGCGTGGTCCGAGCTCCGCCGCCGCCTCCGCAGCTTCGACTACCTCGCCATGCGGCTCGGGGGCGACACCTGCGAGGTGACCAAGCTGCGCGCCGTCGCGTCGGGCCAGCGGCCCGGCCCGCTCGCGTTCCGGACGAGCGACGGCGTCGTCGTGGAGCCGGTGCGCTTCCTTCATCTGCCGCGGGCGCTCTACCGGCTTTACCGCCCATGGTGGCCGGGCGGGCGACGGCGATCGGGCGATAGGCCACGGTGACGTTCCGCGGTCGCTACCTCTAGCGCGCAACTTGGCAACCAGGTGGAAAGCAGGACCCGTCGGGCGGCAAGGCGTTCGGTCCCGACACCTTCGCGAAACTTTTTTCTTGACCTCGAC
This sequence comes from uncultured delta proteobacterium, assembly GCA_963774015.1. Taxonomy (GTDB): domain Bacteria; phylum Desulfobacterota; class Binatia; order UTPRO1; family UTPRO1; genus UTPRO1. The sequence goes on along the minus strand of CAVZDH010000003.1, from coordinate 78,541 downwards.
CTTCGTCTTCGCCTATTCTTCGCCTACGGTAATCGAAACGATCGCGTTACGTTTTGGTATCGAAAGCAAGGCATCCTCAGCATGATCTCACCGGCCGACCGCCCGCGGCGCTTCTTCGGTTTGCGTGGAGTCGTGCGCCGGTTGCGGTGTCCCGAAGGAGACATCGGCGTACGGCCGCGACGGGAACCGTCGGCCGACATCGATCGCGCGTTACAGTCCGAGCGTGCGCGGTTCGCAGCCGGGCTGGACCTCGAGCTCCGGCTCGCGTGCCGGAGCGAGGCGGCGATGCGCCGCGAGCTCGGCTGCGCGGCACGCGCGTTCATGCGGCGGCGAGCGCACCGCCGGCTCGGGTTCGTGCGTCTCAGCGACTATGCGCGCGAGCGCCTCGGTGTGTCGGCGCGGACGCTGCAGAGCGCGGCATGGCTGGCGACGCGCCTCGACGAGCTGCCGGCAGTATCCGCCGCCTACGACCGCTCGGAGATCTCGTGGGCTGCGGCCCGCGCGATCTGTAGCGTTGCCGTTGCCGCGGACGAGGACGAGTGGCTTAGGCTCGCCCGGCGATCGACCGTCGACACGCTGGAGCGTCTCGTGGCGCGCGCGCGACACCCCGACGGCGTCCCCGACGATCCGGACGGCGCTCCGAACGAGATCGACGGCGAGCCCGCGGTGCGGTGGCGCTTCGCTTGCCCGGCTCGCGTCCGCGCGCTCTGGCGTCATGCGCTCGAGCTCGCGTCGCGGGCCGCCGGCGAGCTCTTGGCCGACTGGCGCGGCGCAGAGGTCATTGCGGCTGAAGGCTCTTCGGGTGCGCCGCGCGGCAGGTCGATCGGCGACCGCGTGTTGCTCGAAATGTTGCGGCTGGCGCGTCGTGCTCGGCGGCGGCGCGGCGACGACCCGGCAACGCAGTCGAGCAGCGAGGCGCCGACGCCGGTCGGCCGCGCGTTCGAGGTCCCGGTTGCCGATCGACCGTTCGCGCTCGCCTCCGCCGCGGTCTTCTCCGATCCGCCCACTTCCGCCGCGCTCTTCTCCTACTCGCCCGCCCCCGACGCGCGCTGCGGAGGCGAGCGGGTCAGAGGTGCGCGCGCCTTCAACCCGCCGACCTCCGCCGCGCTACCCGCGAACGCGCCCGCCCCTTCCGACCCCTTCGCTCTCGATGCGCGCTTGGCCGAAGCGATGCGCGTCCTCCGGACCATCGAGCCGCGGATCGGCCGCTTGCTGCGCGTCGTGATCGATCGTCGCATCTATAGATCGTTCGGCTGCGCGACGTTCGAAGACTACGTGCGCGGACGCCTCGGTATCGCGGTCCGGAAAGCGTGGGCGCTCCTCAAGGTCGAAAAGGCGACCCTCCGGAGCGCCGACTTCGACCGCGCCTACCGCGACGGCCGCCTCTCGTGGGTCCGGGCGCTCTCGCTCCTGCCGGTGCTCGACCGGACGACCGCGCCGGCATGGATCGCGCGGGCGGAGTCGGTGACGGTCCGCCGCCTCTGCGACGAGATCGAGGGGGTGCTCTGTTCCCGCGACGCGCTCGGGTCGGGCGTCTCGCTGGCGCCGCCTCCGGTCGACAGCCGCTTGCCGTCGCCCGCGTCGCCGGGGTCGGGGACCTTGGGCGCGGTTCGCGTCGCAGCGCCGGATGAGTGCCGCGATTTGTCACTGCCCGCGCGACTGCAAATCCGTGCGCACGACGCGCGTGGTGACGTCGCGCACGCGTCGCTCGACGGCAAAACCGCCTCGCTCGACGGCACGACTGCGGCGCTTCCGGCGACGCCTTCCGCGACGCCGTCCGGAGCGGCGTGCGTCACGACCCCCGCGGCCGATTGGCGGCACGCCCTTGAGATTTCCGACGCCGAGATCCGCTTCAGAGGGCCGGCCTCCGTCGTGGCGCTGCTACGCGACGTCCTCGATGCGTTTGCGGTTCCGGAAGAGCCGCGTTGGGTCGCACTCGAACGACTGCTCCGCCACGTCATCACTCATTGGGAGAGCACACCGCGTCACTCCGACCCGGTCTTCGCGCGCGACGGCTGGCGTTGCACGGTGCCGGCCTGCAGCTCGCGCCGGAATCTCCATGACCACCACATCCGCTTCCGCTCCCGCGGCGGCGACAACCGGCGCGACAACCGCACGGCGGTCTGCGCGGCGCACCATCTGCACGGCCTCCACGACGGCACGATCCGCGCCTCCGGCGTCGCCCCGCATGCGGTCGAATGGCAGCTCGGCGTCCGGCCCGGCGCGTCGCCCTTCCTGGCGTTCGTGGGCGATCGCCTCTGCCAGCCTGACGATGCCATCGGTGCCGCGCGCCGCGAGGCTGCCACTCAGTTATGATGAGCCGATTCGCGAACCTCGTTCAGCGGCTCACCGTGAGCATGCATAGCGAGCCATCGCCCGCGGGCACGCGCCGCGCGGAAAACGCAGCGCGACCGGGTTTCGTAGGCAGACCGCGATCGCCGCACTACGGACGTGCGACGCAGGCAAGCCCGTTCAACGACCTGGCGGGAGACAACGCGCCGGTGCGGGGGCCCGTGGCGGCGTCGAAGATGGTCACCGCGCGCCCACCGACGAGCTTGTTGACGACGAGACCCCGTCGTCGATGACGCTGAACCCGCTGATCCAGTCGTCGTACGACTCGAGCGGAATCGGATCGAGATGGGCGTCCGTCGCCACGTCGGAGCACGCTGGTGTCTTCCCTGTGCGCGGAGTAGAACGGTCCCACGTCTTCCGGTCGCACCGGCCCACCGGTGCGGCGCCCATACGAGCTCCGGTTCGTCAGCCCGGAGTCGAGGAGAACGGAAGATGCGAGCACCTGACAGCCTCACCGCCCTGAAAGCCGAGGGCATCATTGCGGAGATTCTGCGCCCGCTGCGGAGCGGCAAGGAGGCGCAGATCTATCTGGTGTCGGTCGACGGCGGGGAACGCGTCGCCAAGATCTACAAGGACGCCGAGAGCCGGACGTTCAAGCACCGCAGCGACTATCTCGAAGGCAGGAAGGTGCGGAACAGTCGCGACCAGCGCGCCATGAGCAAGCACACGAGCTACGGGCGCTCGAAGGACGAGGACGCGTGGCGCTCTGCCGAGGTCGAGGCGATCTATCGCTTGCGAGCTGCCGGGGTCCGCGTCCCGGAGCCGTTCCACTTCTTCGATGGTGTCCTCATCATGGAGCTGGTGACGGACGGCGAGGGGCACCCGGCGCCGCGCCTCGGGGAAGTGGCGATGACGGCGGGCGAGGCGCGCACCGTCTTCGAGCGACTTCTCCGCGAGGTCGTGCGGATGCTCTGCGCCGGGGTCGTGCACGGCGACCTCTCCGACTTCAACGTGCTCATGGGCGCCTGCGGGCCGGTGCTGATCGACTTTCCGCAGTGGGTCGACGCGTCTCGCAACCAGAACGCGCGCGAGCTCTTGATCCGCGACGTCGACAACCTGACGAGCTTTCTCGGTCGCTTCGATCCGACGGCGATCGGGCTGCCCTACGGGCAAGAGCTCTGGAGCATCTACGAGCGCAGCGAGCTGACAGCGGACACGATGCTCACCGGTCGCTGGCAGCCCGACGAGACGAGTGCCGACACGAGCGCGATCCTCCGCGAGATCGAGGCGGTGGAGCTCGACGAGCAGCAGCGCCGCGTCGCGCGCGGGTTGCCTCCGCTCGCGCGATCGCAATCAGGCGATCGGGATCCCAGAGCCCAGCTGTCGCCCGCGCCACGAGCGCCCGCGGCAGAAGCGGCGCCGCCTGCGGCACCGCGGAAGCGCAGGCGACGGGGCCGCCGACGCGGGCGCGGAACCGCCGCCGCCGGTTCGACCCCGACTCAGGCGACGGGCCCCTCGCGTTTCTCGCCGAGTAGTAGCTGACCGGGTACTGCTTCCGCGTCGGGAGCGCGGCGAAGCGCGTGGTCTCGACGGGCGGTTCGGTGTCGAACGGATAAGGGTCGCATTCGTCGAAGCGCGCCGTGACGTTACCGTCGGCGGCGTGCACGGTGACCGACGGGCCCATCCTCTTGCCCCGTGCCCGCACGTCTACGAGTAGCGGGTCGCGCGTTTCACCTCTTGCGGGGCGGTGTCCCCGGGAGCATGAAAGCGACATGACCACGCCGGCTCGCCGTCGCGTGCCCTTCGCCGAGTATCTCCGTCTGGAGGCGTACAGCAACGTCAAGCACGAGTACCTCGACGGCGTAATGTACGCGATGTCGGGCGGCAGTCCCCGGCATGCGGCGTTGATCGGGCGCGTGACCGGCGCGCTCGGTTCCCAGCTCGCGGGCCGAGGCTGTGAGGTGTTCAGCTCGGACCTCCGCATTCGCGTCCTCGTAACGGGCCTCGCTACCTACCCGGACGTGTCGGTCGTGTGCGGTCTGCTCGAGACCGATCCCGCCGACCGCAACGCCGTCGTGAACCCGACCGCCCTGTTCGAGGTCCTCAGCGACTCGACCGAAGAGTACGACCGCACCGAGAAGCTGGAGCACTATCGCCAGATCCCGGCGCTCCGCGAGGTCGTGCTGATCGCACAACGCGAGCCGCACCTGGAAGTGTGGCGACGTCAGGACGGCGACTGGACGCGCGAGACGTACGGAAGCGATTCACGCGTGCCGCTGCCGGCGCTCGGGTGCGAGATCGACGTGAACCCGCTGTACGCCGGGTTGCCTGACGCGACCGACTGACCGTCGAGTGGGTCAGTCGTTCTGGTAGCGCGCCTATTCATGTTTCGTCGGCCCGGACCTCCGCGTGTACGACGTAGGGCAGCCGCTGCAATGGGGCATGGCCGATGAGGATGAACCGATCAGGGTCCAAGATCCCAGGTAAAACGCACGTCACAAAATGCATGACGATATTTGGACGGTTCGCAAGGTGCTCGCACGCCGAGCCGAGCTCGTGAGCTCGCCTCGACGATACGAGTATCGATCGCGATCGCCGCGCGCCCCGTGCTATGCCGAACGCATGAAGCCCGCGCGGCGCCACGCTACCTACGCCGACGTTCGCGACGCCTCGGATCTCGTCGTCGCCGAGCTGATCGAGGGCGATCTCTACACGAGCCCGCGCCCCGCCATCCCGCACGCGCGCACGGCGTCCGCGCTCGGCCAGGACTTGCGATCATTCGACGGACCATCGGGCGACCCGGACGGTCCTGGCGGCTGGTGGATCATCGACGAGCCCGAGCTCCACTTCGATGCCGACGTCCTCGTGCCGGATGTCGCCGGCTGGCGCCGCGAGCGGCTGCCCACGCTCCCCGACGCGCCTGCATTCACGCGACCGCCCGACTGGGCCTGCGAGATTCTCTCACCGACGACGGCCACACTCGACCGCACCCGCAAGATGCCGATCTATGCCCGGAACGGTGTCGCTCACCTCTGGCTGATCGATCCGACGGCACGCACGCTCGAGGCCTATCGCTTGGAGGGCGAGCGCTGGATGGTCGCGAGCAGTCACGGCGGATCGACCAGCGTCCGCGCCGAGCCGTTTGCCGCAATCGACATCGACATGCGTCGTTGGTGGGGCGAACGCTAGCGGCCGCCGCCGCGCCGGCATCACGATTCGCGTCGGCGCAGTGCAGGCCGTGCTGGGCGCCGCCTCCTAGATCGTCCGCGGCGCGGTTCGTCGACATTCGCCGCCGCCGACGTGGCCGACGCCGCATTGCCCGCTTCTACGAATCTCCGCCCGGCTACCGCACCCGCTCGAGCGTCAAGACCGGAATCGTCCGCGTCGTGTTCTTCTTGTACTCGTTGAACTGAGGCATGAGGCGCGCCTGGGCGTCGAACAATCGGTCGCGCTCGGCCCCGACCTCGACGGTCACCTCGGGGGTGCGCGATCAGGTTGTGGTACCAGGCCGGGTTCGTCGGCGCGCCCGCGAATGCACCGCCGACCTTGCCTCCGTTGCCGCGAAACTCCTCGATCACCTTCTGATTGAACTCCGTCATCGCGTCGGCCATGGCGCCGTCGCCGATCGCCGTCACATCGCTTGCGGTTCGCGCCGCCGGACCAGTGCCGCGATTTGTCACCGCTCGCCCGACTGCAGATCTGGGCGCGCGAGGCTCGCGCCGCGATGCCGTCGGCGACAGAGCGACAAAATGCGCCTCCACGACGGCACGATCCACGCGTCGGGCATCGCTCCGCACGCGATCGAATGGCAGCTCGGCGTCCGACCCGGTGCGCCGCCGTTTCTCGCATACATTGGCGATCGCCTCCGTCAGTCCGATGCCCGAGCTCCTCCGAGCCCGAACGCGACCTCCGGGTGCTCGAGGTGCGCCGAGCCCGGAACCCGGCGGCGCGGCGCTACTGCAACTCGACTTTGAACGGCGGCGTGAACACGCTCAAGTCGATCGACTGTGCCGTGCCAAACGAGCCCGACCCGCTCGAGCTCAGGCAGCAACCGTCCGGCGGAACGAACGTCGAATTGCCGATGCCGAAATTGTTGTCGCAGTCCGTCTGACTCACGTACACGTTGGCGGCGATCTGCAGGTTGCTATTGATGGCCTGCATCGACGTCGACGTCGGCGCGTAGTACCCCGTCGTGCCGAGCACGCTGACGGTCTTCACCATGGAGGAGTCGGCCGGCAGAACCGGTGTGCCCGTGCAGTTCGCCGACGTGAAGAGAAAGGCGCCGAACGTCGTGACGAACCCGCTGCCGTCGCCGGCGACCGGCAACCGCAGCAGCGTTCCGGCCACATCGCGTACGGCGGTGCCGACCGGGTCGAGTGCGGTGCCAATGAGGACCCCGTTCGCGTCCTTCACCAAGGCCCCGGCGGCGCTGCGGGCGCCCGGCGAGCAGCCCGTGATCCACGCCGAGCAGGGCGCGACGCCGTCGGCGAGATAGATCGTGCAGCCGGGCGGCGGCGTCTTGGCGGCGAGCGTGGCCGGCGCGGCGAGGTTGCAGCGCTTGGCCTTGCCGCCGCTGTTGCAGGTGGCGTCGTTGAAGAAGACGTTCGTCTCGGAGCCCGACGCTGGGCCCCACGTGAGCGGTCCGCCGACTCCGGCCGCGTCGACGTTGATGACGCCGGTGTGCTTGTCGACCTTCACCTTGCACTTGTCGATCGCCGAGGCGTTGGACGCGGCGACGAGCAGGGCAACGCACGCGAAGAGACCGAGGATCGTAGCGAGGGCGGGACGTGGGGCGGTCATGGTTCTACTCCGATCAGACGATGTGCCGCGATGAACCGGGCCGGAGGTCTTATAGCGTCAGACGGACGGCGCGTGGCAAGCGAAACCTGCGGGAGACGTCGCTTCACGCGCGGCTCCGTGGCGTTCGACGTTGAGTCGGAGCGCTCGACGATCGAAAACGCGGCGTCCTCCTAGCCCGAACGCGATCTCCGGGTGTCCGACGAGCGCTGCGCTCTGATGCGGAGATTAGGCCGCTTATTCTCCGTATATTATGCGGAGAATACTGGCATCTGCGGAGAATCCAGGCGCTCGCCGTCTCGGCATGGATATCGGCGGCCTCGAGCCGGCCGACCGCAACGTCGAGGGCATCGTCGAGATGATGCTCGACGCGACACGCCGCTACGCGGAGCCGTTGACCACGGAGAGGCTCTTCGCGTGGCACGCGGCTCTCTCTCCGACAGGGCGGAGCGGCATGACGAAGATCCGTGCGGGAGCCTGGCGTGATGACGGCGCGGGGCCGATGCAGGTCGTCTCCGGACCCATCGGCAAGGAGCGCGTGCACTTCCGGGCGCCGGCGGCGGAACGCCTCAATCACGAGATGCGGCTCTTCCTCGATGACTTCAATGCCAGGACGAGCATCGATCCGGTCCTGAAGGCGGCGCTCGCTCACCTGTGGTTCGTGACCATCCATCCTTTCGACGACGGTAACGGCCGCATCGCACGTGCCATCGCCGACATGGCGTTGGCGCGCTCCGAGAAGAGCCCGCAGCGCTTCTACAGCATGTCGTCGCAGATCCGGCAGGAGCGGACCGCCTATTACGACATCCTCGAGCATGCACAGAAGGGCACGCTCGACGTCACGCCGTGGATGGAGTGGTTCCTCGGGTGCTTGGAGCGCGCCATCGAGGGCGCGCAGACGACTCTCGCCCCCGTGCTGGCGAAAGCACGCTTCTGGGAAGCCATTGCCGGTGTTGCTCTGAACGACCGGCAGCGCCTCGTCCTCGATCGCCTGCTCGACGGCTTCGACCGCAAGCTGACGTCTTCCAAGTACGCGAGGCTCACGAGGTGCTCTCAGGACACGGCAGCGCGCGACATCGCTTCTCTCGTGGAGCATCGAGTCTTGGTTCGGAATCCCGGCGGCGGTCGCAGCACGAGCTATTCGCTGGCGAGGCCGGCAGCGGATTGAGGGCGCACACGATCCTCCCACGGACGCGCACCCTGCGCATGTCGATCGACCGTGCGATGCAGGCCGCCATGTGGTCGCGCGCCGCGCCGATGACGCCGAATCCATCGTCGGCATCCGTTGGGCGTACGCTTCCGCGCGCCCCGTGCTATGCCGATCGCGTGAAGCCCGCGCGGCGCCATGCCAGGCGAGCGGTGGATGGTCGCGAGCAATGACAGTGGCTCGGGGAGCGTGCGCGCCGAGCCGTTCGCCGCGATCGAAATCGACATGCGTCGTTGGTGGGGCGAACGCTAGCGGCCGTTTCGTGACGATGCCCATCACCATTACTGCCTTCGAGCGGTCACCCGATGGCGGCAGGGGACTGGCGCGCGATACGCGCGTTCGCTGGGCGCTCGAAGAAGTGGGCCAACCTTACGAGGTTCGCCTCGTTTCGTTCCGTGCGATGAAGGAACCCGCGCATCTGGCGCTTCACCCTTTCGGCCAGATTCCGACCTATGAGGAAGGCGATCTCGCCCTGTTCGAGACAGGGGCGATCGTGTTCCATATCGCCGAGCGCCATACGGGCCTGCTGCCGGAAGATGCCACTGCCCGGGCGCGCGCGATCACATGGATGTTTGCCGCGCTCAACACGGTGGAGCCGACGATCCTCGAGCTCGCAACCGCCAGGCTTCTGGAGTGCGATAAGCCCTGGAGTAAGGAGCGCCTGCCTCTGGTCGAGGATCGCGTCCGCGACCGGTTGCAGCAGCTTTCCGCTCGCCTCGGCAGTGCCGACTGGCTCGATGGTGCATTCAGCGCGGGCGACCTGCTGATGGTGTCGGTGCTGCTCAGGCTGAAATCATCGGGCATTCTGGACGAATATTCGAACCTGGCCGCCTATGTCGCCCGCGGCGAAGCGCGGCCCGCCTACAAGCGGGCTTTCGCCGCTCAATTGGCGGTCAACACCAGCAAGGCGCCGACCGGCTGATTCCGGTCCTTCCTGAGCCCCCGCGAGGCTGACCTCCGCCGATTCCGAGCCTGCTCGAGTCCGAGGCGCAATTCTTCCTTGACATGTCGCGCAGCGATCGTGGTATGGCCGCGTTGCCGTTCCGCCGGTGCCCCGTAACGGAAATCACCCTGGAGGCGACGCATGAGAGGTCGCGACATGGTTCGCGCAGCAAGCCTCGCGGGCGCGGCGGTACTGGTCTTCGTGGGCGTCACCGCGATCGCCGCACCGCCGGCGCGCGCGCAGTTGGTTCCGTCCCGAGAGCAGACGTGCATCACGATCTTCAACAAGACGCTGTGGAAGATCGAGCGCACCCAGACGGATCTCGTGAAGCGGTGCCTCCGTGAGTTCGCGGCGGGCATCCCCGAGGCGATCGACATCGAGAGCTGCATGCGCAGCAACCGCGGCGGCAAGCTCGCGAGGGCGGTTGCGAAGGGGGCGGCGAAAATCGCGGCCAAGTGCTCCGGGGTCACGCCCGCCTTCGGCGTCACCCCGTTCGATGCTGCGTCCGTCGCGGCCGCGCTGGCACCGATCAACCTCGTGCACACGACGCTGGCACCGGACTTGACCGCCGGCATACTCCCCAACAGCGTCGACGCGACGTGCCAGTCGCGCGTCGCGGCGGCGATCCTCACCTGCCAAGACACGCGCCTCAAGACCTTCCTCACCTGTCAGACGGTCACGATGAAGAAGGGCGTCGTCAGCGACGGCGCGTCGCTCACCGACGTCTGCCTCGGCACCGGCGACCATGCGCAAGCCGACCTCGGCCGGATCGCGACCGACTGCAATCTCAAGATCGCCAAAGAGATCACGCGCTGGTGCGCGACCACACCGTTGGCGCTGGGCTTCTCCGCGTGCGCCACCACCGATCCGGCTGCGCTCGGTGCCTGCGTCGGCAGTGCGGCCGCCTGCAGCCTGTGTCGCTACCTCGACGAGGTCGACGGCCTGGCGCGCGACTGCGACCTGCTTCGACGACGGCAACGGCGCCAACGGCAGCTGCGGCCGCGAGTGCGGCGACGGCATCGTGCAGGCCGACGAAGCGTGCGACGACGGCAACACCACCGACAACGACGGCTGCTCGGACTCGCTGCACGATCGAGGGCGGCTGGAGCTGCAGCGGCCAGCCGAGCGTCTGCACGCCGAACTGCGGCAACGGCGCGCTCGACGCCGGCGAGACCTGCGACGACGGCGACACCGCGACGGCGACGGCTGCTCGAGCGCCTGCGTCGTCGAGAACGGCTACGTCGTGCAGCGGCGCGCCCAGCGTCTGCACCCACGAACTGCGGCAACGGCACGGCTCGATGCCGCCGACGGCGAGGCCTGCGACGACGGCAACGTCGCCAACGGCGACGGCTGCTCGAGCACCTGCCAGGTCGAGGACGGCTGCAACTGCACCGGCGCAGCCGAGCGTCTGCACCTTCGTCTGCGGCAACGGCACGTCTTCCAGACCGGCGAGACCTGCGACGACGGCAACGCGGTCGCCGGCGACGGCTGCAGCGCACATCTGCAAGATCGAGCCGGGCTGGCTCTGCTCCGGCCCGCCGAGCGTCTGCACGCCGACTGTGCGGCGACGGCCTGCAGCGCGGCGCCGAGACCTGCGACGACGGCAACGTCACGAGCGGTGACGGCTGCTCGTTCCCGTGCCAGGTCGAGGCCGGCTTCCACGTGCATCGGCAGCCGAGCCACTGCATCGCCGTCTGCGGCGACGGCTTCATCCGCGGCTTCGAGAACTGCGACGACGGCAACACGACGAGCGGCGACGGCTGCTCGGGCGACTTCTGCCGGCAGGAGAGCGGCTTCGCCTGCCTCGGCCAGCCGAGCGTCTGCACGCCGACTGCGGCAACGGCATCCTCGACGCCGTCGAGGAGTGCGACGACGGCAACACCAGCAACGGCGACGGCTGCGACGCCAACTGCACCGACCGAGAGCCGGCTACGTCTGCGGCGGCCAGCCGAGCGTCTGCACGCCGACCTGCGGCAACGGCATCGCTCGACGGCGGCGAGACCGTGCGACGACGGCAACACCGTCAGCCGCGACGGCTGCAGCGCCGAGCTGCAAGAACGAGTCGGGCTGGCTCTGCCCGTCGCCGGGCGCTGCCGTGCAAGCCAGTTCGAGATCTTCATCGACTCGCCGGCCAACGGCACCTTCACCACCGCCAGCTCGCGTCGTCGATCACCGGCCACTACACGCTGCTGCCCGCCGGCCAGGCGGCGATCACCATCAACGGCGTGCCGGCCGACTCGGTCAACACCACGCCGCGCACCTTCTCGCACACCGTCCCGCTCGAGCGCGACGGCGATCTTCAACCCGGTGCTCGCCACGCTGACCAACACCGCCAACGGCGACGACGTCCACGACCGCATCGTCGTCATCGACGGCCAGTCGGTCGCCGACGGCGCCTACTCGCCGCAGAGCGTGGCGATGCGCATCAACGACAGCGGGCCTCGATTCGCTCGAGCCGCTGGTGCCGGTCTCGCGGCCGGCCAGCTCGACCTGGCCACCCTCCTGCCGCCGGGCACGGTGCTGATCGACGAGTGCTTCATCTCCGTCATCGGCTGCTGGGGCAGCGCCCAGGTCACGATCGCCAACCCGCCGCCGTCCTTCAGCAAGCTTCACGCTCGCGCATCGACTCGCAAGCCGAACTCGGTCTTCGGCGACATCCGCATCCACAACCTGCGCGTCGACGTCGACATCAACGGCAGCGGGCTGGTGCCCAATTGCGGCCTGCGCCTGACCGCCACCCAGCTGTCGCTGACCGGCAACTACGCGCTCGAGCCGGCCGGCGAATCGGCCAGCGACATCGACGTCAACCTGATCCGGGCCGATCGGCGTCGGGTTCATCGGGCTTCAACCACACGTTCACCTCCGGCCTCTGCGACGCGCCGATCATCGGCGACATCATCCAGGCCCTGCTGCCCGACATCCAGCAGGTCGACCACCGACGGCATCCGCGGCTTCCTCAGCGATCCGGACGGCGCCGGGCCGCAGGACAGCCCGATCGCCGCGGCGATCCAGACGACGCTCGCCGGGATCTCGATCTCCGGCCCGATCGGCTCCGGGCCTCGGGCTTGATGTTCGAGTCGCCGCTGTTCGAGGTGGCCGAGGACAACGACCGGCATCACGCTCGGCTCGAGCTCGCGCTTCACCGTCAGCATCGGCAGCGGGCCCGGGCAGTGCATCCCGCCGCCGGGCGCGCCGGATCTCACGGCGTCGTACTCGAAGCCCGAGGCGTTCCCGACCTTCGGGGCGAACACGCCGGTCGGCAACCTTCCGTACGGCCTCGGCATCGGCATCTCGAGCGCCGGCTTCAACCAGCTGCTGCGCGGGCAGACCGAGTGCGGCCTCATGCGCACGTCGCTCACCGACATCGATCTCGACGGCGCCGGGCGGCGCGCCGCCGCTGCCGATCACCTCGTCGTTGCTTGTCGCTGTTCGTGCCGGAGTTCGGCAAGCTGCCGCCGAACACGCCGCTGCGCATCGACATCGCGCCGACCCTGGCGCCGATCGTCACCGGCAACCCCGGGTCCGGGCGGCGAGCTGACCGAGCTCAAGATCGCGCAGGTGATATCGACATCGTCGAGCCGGGTCCGGAGACCGTCTGGCTGAGCGGCGCGCTTCGACGCTCGCCTCGGCTTGAACCTCGCGTTCCTGCCCGACGGCTCGGGCCTGGCGATCACCCTCGCGGTCCCGCACGCAGCCAACATCGTCATCGACGGTCATCGACAACCCGCTCGGGGCCAACGAGGCGCAGGTCGAAGACGATGCTGCCCGGCGCTCTTCCGGCCGCTCATTCCGGAGCTCGCGGGAGCGCTCTCCGGCTTCCCGCTGCCGCAGTTCTTCGGTCTCAGCCTGCAGGGCGTCGAGGTCTCCAGGAATGGCGGCTTCCTCTCGCTGTTCGCCAACCTGGCCCCAACCCCATGAAGGAGTGCCGTATGAAACGCCTGTCGATCCTGGCGATCTCGATCGCGCTCGGCCTCGCCGCGAATGCGTCGGCGCTCACGCTGACCGGCGGGCCGGTCTACACGTTACCGGGTGGAGGCAGTTGCTCGGTCGCCGGCGTCTCCAGCCAAACCGGCGGTGCCACGCTGTCGTGCACGGGCGTGAACCTCGCGAATCACACGCACGTCTACTTCGGCATCAAGAACAACGGCAACGTCAACGGCAATACCATGACCGGCACCGCGCCGGCCTCCGGTTCGCCGGCGGTGTTCGACTATGCGAGCAGCACCGCCAGCTCGATCACCTACACGAGCACGACGACCGTCGGCGATCTGCTTCACGGCACCCAGACGGTGAGCAACGCGCTCGTGCTGACGTTGACCGGGGGAACGGCGTCGGTGGTCGCTACGGGCGGAATTCCGGCCAGCAATAGCTTCGGGGACATCGAGAGGGTGTTTCTCGTCGCCAGCGGCAACTTCTCGATCCGCGTCGACGTGAGCGCCAGCGATCCGTTCTTCGGACCAGGCCAAGCCTCTCCGGCGGTTTACGATCCGACTCACACGCCGTCCTCGGGCAGCGCGGACACCAGCTCGATCGACCTCGCCTTCTACTACTCGGACTGCGGCGACGGCCAGGTCGACAGCCCCGAGCAGTGCGATCTCGGCGCAGGGAACGGAGCCTCCGGCACCTGCTGTGCGAGCGATTGTACGTTCCGGCCAAGCGGTGCCGTCTGCCGCACCGGCGTCGATCTGCAATGCGACACGAGCGAGACGTGCACGGGCGCCGCAGCAGCCTGTCCGCCCGACGATGCCCCCATCAACGGTGGCAACGTCTGCCGGACGGGTTCGGGCGACATCTGTGATCAGAACGAGTCGTGTACCGGCATTCCAGGACAGGGCTGCCCGGCGGACGACGCCCCGGGGAAGGCGGGCGTCCTGTGTCGATCGTCAGCGGTGAACGATATCTGTGACGAGCCCGAGTATTGTTCCGGCGTGCCGGGCAGCACGTGCCCGCCGAACGACGCGCCCGGAAAGCTCAACGTGGTCTGCCGCCACGGCTCCGGTGACGTGTGTGATCCCGATGAGCGGTGCACCGGGGTACCCGACCAGGGTTGCCCGGCCGACGTGGTCGCGGATCCGAGCACCGTCTGTCGGACGGGCTCGGGCGACAGCTGCGATCCCGACGAGACCTGCACCGCGGTTCCCGGTGCGTCCTGTCCGGCCGACGTGGTGAAGCCGGCGGGGACGGTGTGCCGGGCGGCGAACGGCACCTGCGACGTCGCCGAGCAGTGCAGCGGCAACGCCGGCGAGCGGTGTCCCGCCGACGCCTTGGCCGCGGCCACGACACCCTGTGATGCCGACAACGACCCCTGCACCGTCGACGCGTGCGACGGCCTCGGCATGTGCGTGCAGGCCAGCCCGACGACGTGCGGCGACGGCGTGACCCAGAGCGCCTGCGGCGAGGAGTGTGACGACGGCAACCTCGAGGACGGCGACGGCTGCGGGGCGACCTGCCTCGCCGAGACCACCCTGACGTGTGGCCCGGAGCCGCTCACCGGGTGTCGCCGCCCCGTGGTGTCTCAAAAGGCAGCGATCCTCATCAAGCGCGGCTCGACGGTGTTCAAGGATCAGCTCAAGTGGCGGTGGCTCCCCGGCGAGCTGACGACCCTCGCGGACTACGGCGATCCGCTCGGCGCGACGCAGTACACGCTCTGCCTCTACGACGCGAGCGGCCTCCGCCTCAGCGTCAACGTCCCCGCCGGCGGCTTGTGCGCCGGCAAGCCGTGCTGGAAGGCGGTCGGCACCTCGGGCTTCCGGTACAGCGACAAGGAGCTCACACCCGACGGCGCCCAGAAAGTGAACTTCAAGAAGGGCACCGACGGCAAAGCACAGATCAAGTTCACCGCCCGCGGCGCCAACCTCGGACTACCCGACCTCTCGACCGTGGCGCAGCCGGTCACGGTTCAGATCAAGAACAGCAACGGCACCTGCTGGGAGGCCTCGTACAGCGCGCCGCCACGGTTCCAGTCGAGCACGGTCTTCGACGACAAAGCCGATTGACATCAGACCGACCGCTCGAAACGTAAGCTCGTGGCGCTCGAGAAGGAGAGCGAGGCGGCGCTAGCAGCCTTGCTGCAGGACCTTCTCGCCTTCGGCGAAGCAAATGTCGATCTTCACGTTGTCGCGGGTACCGGTAACAACCCCCAGTCCGAATGCCGCGTGGGAAACGAGCTGCCCGATCTGGAACTGTGCCGAGCTCGAGTAGGGAGTCGAGCTCGCTTCCGTCCGGCCCCGCAGCAAGAAAGCGTACTTGCGCTCCTGGTTCACCGCCGCAGCGGCGCCGCGCGTCCTGGGCTGCTGAGCACGATACAGGTGGCGCCCCTTACATGAGTTGCAGAGGGAGTCCATCAGCATGCGCAGCCAGGACCGTTTTTCGTCCGGAGGAGCTTCGGCGCATGGCACCGCGTCCCTGACGTCCGGAGTCGCTTCGTAACCCGAAACCTCGCCGATGCGGATCCGGTAGTAGACGAAGACGAGCGGAGCGGTGGGGCCGCGGTGGACGCGAGCCGCCCAGGCGGCGCAACCGGGCTCCCACCACAGGGGATGGGTGCTCTTGAGAAGCTCCCAGGCTCGTTCCCGCTGGTCATCGCGTCCCTCGTCGTCACCCAACCCGAGCTGGCGGCTGTCGTGTCGCGGGATGTCCGGGGCGCGCTCGGGCAGCTCCTCGTAGCTGCCGGTGGCGACGACACTCACCCACTGATCGTCGGCCACGACCTCGTCGACCTCGACACAGACCCGTGGATTGGCCCGCATCCATTCGATCTTCTGGCCCGGCGTCGTAAAGCCGTAGAGACACCTCGCCGCCTCGTCGCAGGCCACGTAGACGGGCACGACGTAGGGCCGATCGTCGCGCGAGCACGCCAACCTGGCCAAGCGCGCTCCAGCCAGCGTCTGGAAGCATTCTTTCCTACTCATCTCACGGATGATCACGACTCGCCTCCGCGAGCGGCCCGAAGCTCTCTTCTCGTGTTGGTCGCATTGCGGTTGGAATGCAACGGGTAGAGGGTCCGCGCGGGTGTAGATGTCCCGCGCGATCGGATTGTAGGATGACGCGAGGAAGAGGACATGGCCGTGTTCCAGCTCCCGACCTGTTGACGCCGACGAGCTAGCCAAACGCCTCTGGGTGGCCCGCGCGCGTCGCCGCTACTGCAACTCGAACGCGCCGATGTCGCACGGCGCCGACCGCGGGAGACCGCGCTGATCCGTCGCGGGCGGCGGGCACCCGGTCACCACCGCATCGATGGCCGGACTTCCGAGAAGGAGCGCGTGGGTCTTCGTGGGACCGCCATTGTCCTTCAGGCCCGCGAGCTTCGGCTTCACCGGCTTCGCGGGCTTCGGGCCGCCGGTGATGTTGCCGCTCGTGTCGCCACCGATGAAGCAGCCGTCGACGGCGCCGATCAGGTTCGATCCGTTCGAGACGATCGGACCGAAGCAATCGAACTTCGAGTTGGCGGCGAGGATCGTTCCGGTGAGCGTCGCGGTGGTCCCCGGCTCGGTCCACAGGCCGCCGCCCTCCTTCGCGGAGTTCTTGGTGATGGTGACGTGATCGAGCACGAGCTCGCCGCCACTCTCGAGCTGGATACCGCCCCCCTTCGCGCTCTTGTTCCCGCTGATGGTGCTGTTCGTGACGGTGACCGTACCGACGCTCGGGTCGAGACCGCCACCCTCGCGCTTGGCCTTGTTTCCGGAGATCGTGCAGTCGGTGAAGGACACCGTGACGCCATTGTCGGAATCCATGGCCCCTCCGGTATCTCCCGCGCTGTTCTTCGCGATCGTCGAACGGAGGACGGTCGCCGTTCCTTCCGGGAAGAACTCGAGCCCGCCGCCGTCGTTGTTCACGGCCTTGTTCTTGGTCACGACCACGTCCGTGAGCGTGCAGATTCCCGCTTCGCTCGCGATGCCGCCGCCGCTGTTGTCCGCCTTGTTTCCGACGAAGACGCTGTCGTGGATCGTGAGCGTCCCAACGCTGAAGACGCCGCCGCCGTCGACCGCCGCGTGGCCACCCTTCACCGTCACGTGTCCGAGCGTCAACGCAGCGCCGTCCAGGACCTCGAACGCCCGATCTTTCGCCCCCTTCGCGTTGATGATGGTTCCGCCCGCCGGGTCGCCGTCGATCGTGACCGCTTCGGTGATGTCGAGATCACCGGCGGCCGCGGTGGCGTCGTCACCTCGCAGCTTCAGTTTGTAGGTTCCCGCGTGCAGCGTGATCGTGTCCGCGCCCGGGACCGCATTGGCCTGCAGCACGGCTTGCCGAAGCGAGCAACCGCCGACGTCGCACTGTCCCGGCGGATCGTCGAATCGCGTGACGTCGATCGGCGCCGCGGTGGCGAGCCGAGGAGCCGTTGCAACGAGGATGGCGGCGAGAAGCATCTCTTTGTTAGCCGGCACGGTATCTTCTCCGATCGTCGAGCGTTGGGTCGTGGAGTGCGGCGAGGCCCCCACCGTTCATGGGGTGCGGGCTCCGCACGCGCATTTGCTCTCCTGCGCGTCGAGAAAGCAACCGCTCGCCGCGCTCGGCGCCGGGAAGGGCCGGGGGTCGCGAGCGACTCGGTCGCGGACATGAAGATCTCGCCCGTCGAGCGGTGCTCTCGGCGTATCGCTGGCGCCGCGGACGATGACGCGCCTAACGCGTTACCCAGAACCGCGCCGGCGATCGGCGGCGACGGGCGCGGAGCGATCTCGAGTTCGCGCGGGCGCCGCATCGATCGCCTACCGCGTCGGACCGGCCAGTGGGTGCTGGCCGACGTCGGGGTGAGAGATCGCCAAGGTGCAGACAAACGCGGGTCGAAGCCTGGAGCTGCACTACTTCCGCGATCAGCAGGGACTCGAGGCGAAGCGGCTGGTGGGGTGTTCCCCTGGTTTTCGTACAGGTCAGGGCGCTCATTCCTCGCGATACTCTTTGGGCGTGAGATAGCCGAGAGCGGAGTGCGGTCGAAGTGCGCCGTGACCTTGCCGTCGGCGTCGTTCACAGAAGGCGACGTTTTCTCTCCGGCGGAACGCGGCTCGGGCTCGAGACCCGGACCAATACTTGAGGTACGAGTAGGCCCTGACCGCGTGTCGCGCACCGTGCTACACGATCGGGCAATGAGACCGTCGCGCAAGCCAGCGCGCTACGATGACCTCCTCGCGGTTCCCGACACGCAGGTCGCGGAGGTCATCGACGGCGAGCTCATCGTGTCCCCGCGGCCGGCGTCGCCACATGCGAATTCCGCCGCGGCGATCATCGTCGACATCCGTGGGGCATTTCACGGGCCACCGGGCGAGGCGCGCGGCCCCGGCGGCTGGTGGATTCTGATGGAGCCCGAGTTGCACTTTGGGGACGACGTCCTCGTGCCCGACCAGGCCGGCTGGCGTCGCGAGCGCATGCCGAAGCTGCCGAACGTCGCGGCGTTCAGCCAGGCTCCCGACTGGATCTGCGAGGTCGTCTCGCCGAGCACCGGCGCGATCGACCGCGGCCGGAAGATGCGCATCTACGCGCGCGAAGGCGTAGGCCACCTCTGGCTCGTCGACCCGCTCCTCCGGACGATCGAAGTCTTTCGGCTCCGGGATGGCGAATGGTTGGTTGCGGCCGTTCACACCGGCGACGCGCCGGCTCGCGTCGAGCCCTTCGACGCGCTCGAGCTCGACGTCTCCCGCTGGTGGCTCGAGACCACGTGAGCGTCGTGGCTCTCCGCTCCGTGCCGGCCGGCGGCGTCGTACACGGAGTGGCGGGTACGAGTATCGAGCGCGATCGCCGCGCGCCACGCCCCGCCATCCCGCACGCGCGCACGACGGCCACCTCTCGTGGGTTGGCGCGCTCGCGCTGCTCCCGGTGCTGAACCGTGCGACCGCGCCGGCATGGATCGCGCGGGCGGAGTCGGTGACGGTCCGCCGCCGCTCTGACGAGGTCGATTGGGCGCTCGCGGCGCATCACCTCCACGGCCTCCACGGCGGCGCGATCCACGCGTCCGGCGTCGCTGCGTACGCGCGCCGCCACGGTTCCAGTCGAGCACGGTCTTCGACGACAAAGCCGATTGACATCACGGCGACGGCGGCGGGCCTTCGTCAGCGACACCACTCGTAGGGGGCGCCGGGCCTGCAGAGCGCCTGGCAGTCCGACCGGGTGGCGTCGATGGGGCACTCCAACTGCTGTCGCGCGGTCGGGGTCGGCTCCGCACTGGGTTCGCTCTCGGGAACGGCGGTCGGCTCCGGAACCTTCTTTCGCGACTGCGCGGGGACACGGCCGCGCTTCGACGCGGGTGTCGGGGTGGCGAGTGGCTCGGGCGCGCGCGCGACGAACCCGTCGTTGGCGGAGTCGAGGACGATGCGGCGAGGGCGCCCCGCGCCCCGTCGAGTGTAGGTGAGCCGGATCTGCTTCGGTTTCCAGCGGCTCCCGATGACCTCGAGCGTATCGGGTTGACCCTCGCGCCCGAGGAGCGCCTCCAGCGACGGTTCACGCAACAGGGCCTGAAATACTTGCTGGCCGGGGCTCGTCGACTCCGCGCCGAAGACTTTGAGCGGTCCACTGTCGGCGTGGCGGTCCCAAGGCTTCGGTTGGACCACCGGCCGCACGGTGGCGCATCCTCCGACCAGCACGGCTAGCGCGAAGATCGTCAACGTCGCGGCCGGTGGCCGAGCACCATCGCGTCTCATCGGTCGGCCGCCTTCTCGTCGAGCATCTCGATGGCGTCGTCCACGAGCTTCGCGACGCGCGCGTCGGTCTCGCGGCCGCGTCGTGCCGCGAGGGCGTCGCGCGCCCCGACGCAGCCGTCTCCCCCGAGGATCTTGGCGGCCCACGCTCGGCGTTGCCACTCCTCGTCGGCCAGGAGCGCGGTGAGCGGACCCACGATCCGCGCGCACGGCCGTCCGGCGAGGGCCTTCACGGCCGCCATCGACACCAGGATCGACGCGTTCCGGGTCGACACCAGGAGGACGTCGGTGGCGGCATCGCTCGAGTCGTTGGCGAGGGTGGCGATGACCGGAAGCTTGGTCGCGTCGGCTTGCTCGGGATCGGCGAGAGTTGCGCCGGCTTCGCGGTAGGCTGACGCGACCTCCGGCGTCGGTGCGACCGCGCTGACCGTCGATGCGGCGGACGCAGTGACGGCAACGGATGCTGCCGTGGCGACCCCGAACGTCTGGGGCATGGGCAGGGAGCGTCGCGGCGGCCTCGCCCACCAGATGCCCGTGATCGCGAGCGCGACCACGCCGAGCAGAGCGGTCGCGAGGGCGACCGTGCGGCCCGTCACGAAGCCGGGCTCGACTCCCGAAAGGGTCGGTTGGGAGCGCGCGACGGTGACTGCCTCCTCGGGTGTGACGTGTGGCGTCGCGAGCGCGCCGGTCACGAATGGCGCCAGCGCCCGCGCGAGCTCGCCGGCGGTGGAATAGCGATCGGCCGGCTCGCGCGCGATCGCGCGACGCACGACGGGATCGATGGCGGCGGGGAGCGCGGGATTCACCAGCGCGAGAGGGACCGGTTCTTCGTGCAACACCAGGTCCCGGAGCTCGCTCGGCGATTTCGTGGGGAAGGTGGGGCAACCGGTCAGCATCTCGTAGAGGATGATCCCGACCGCGAAGACGTCGGCGCGGCCGTCGACCGGGTCGCCGCGCCATTGCTCCGGCGCCATGTAGCGCGGCGTGCCCCGCGGCCGACCGGTGTGCGTTGCCGACGCCGAAACGATGCGGGCGATGCCGAAGTCCGTCAGCTTCACGTCTCCATCGGCGCAGCACATGATGTTGTCCGGCTTGACGTCGCGGTGGATCACCCCGTGGGCATGGGCGTACTCGAGCGCCTCGCAGATGCGCGTACCGATGCGCGCCGCCTCCGCCACCGGCATGCGGGGCGTTGCACGCATGCGCTCGCCGAGCGGCTCGCCGGCGACGAGCTCCATCGCGATGTAGAGGTCGTCACCCTCCTCGCTGATGTCGTAGATGGTCACGATACCGGGGTGCGAGAGCTTGCCGGCGGCCCTGGCCTCGCGCCGAAAACGCTCCAACACTTCTTGCTCGGGCTCATCCTCGACGACGAAGCGGTCTTTGCGGATCGTCTTCAGCGCGATCACTCGATCGAGGCGCTCGTCGTGCACCTTGTAGACGATGCCCATCGCGCCTCGTCCGAGCTCGCCGAGCACGCGATAGCGCTCGAGAATCAGCCACTGGGAGGGCCCATCCGTGGTCATGGGATCGCGTCGCCGACGAACCGTCCGTGCCGGGCCCGGGGTTCCCCGCTGATCCGCCTGAGCACGGCTCGATTTACCAATTGGTGGGAATTGTTGAAAGGAATGCAGAGCAACGACGGCGGCGCCGTCGCGCGCGTCACGGCGAGACGCACATCCCTCCGGCGCAGACCTCGCCGCTCGCGCACGCGTGCTCGCACGAGCCGCAGTGATCGACGTCGGTTTCGAGATCCGCCTCGCATCCGTTGCTCGCGTTGACGTCGCAGTCGGCCGTCCCGGGCTGGCACACGCACCCCTGCTCGTCCACGAGTCCGTTGCAATTCTCGTCGATCCCGGTGTTGCAGATCTCGGTGGAAGGCGCGCCGGGGACGCACGTCCCGGCGCGACCGTCGGCGCAGCTGTCGGCCTCGGCCATGCAAGCGCCGAGGCCGCACGTCGTGGTCCCGCTCAGGCCCTCGTCGATGGCGCCGTCACAATCGTTGTCCCTGCCGTCGCAGATCTCGATGCCCGGCTCGCTCGGCGTGCACTCCTGCGGTTTCCCCCCGATGCACGCCTCGACCGTGACCTCGCAGTCACCGACGCCGCAGGTCGTCGTCCCGAGCCCGTCGTCGATGCTGCCGTTGCAGTCGTCGTCGATCCCGTTGCAGACCTCGGCTTGCGGGGCGCCCGGGGTGCACGTGTGGGGGACGCCGTCGATGCACCGTGGCACCGTGCGCGCACACGGGCCCGTGCCGCACTCGACGCTTCCCAGGTCGTCCACCTGGCCGTTGCAGTCGTTGTCGATGCCATCACACGTCTCCGGCCCGCTGGGGACGCAGAGGACCGAGCCCGCGGGAACGCACACCAGCTGGGTGCGCCGGGCGGTGAGCTGATGTCCGCCGAATTGGTCGGTCGCCGATCGATCCAAGGGCCGCCCGCGAGGACAGTGCACGGCATAGCAGATCTTGTCGGTCGAGAGCGGCTCGCCTTCGACCGCGATCTGGCCGACGTTGCTGCTGGTCGTGGTGCTCGCGACCGGCGTACAGAGCAGGCGCGTTCCGAGGATCTTGCAGCCGCCCTCGACGCCGAAGGCCGGGTCGAGCGCCGTGAGATCGAGGGTGGCCTTGAAGCGGGTGTGATCCCGCACCTGGACGCACTTCATCGCGTCGAAGGGCTGGGCGGACGTCGGCCGCGGGGCGATGGTCAGCATCAGCGCTACGACGATCGAGGCTTGCCTCCACATGGCGATCGGGTCCTCCACGTCAGCGTGCCAGCATCAGACGATAGGCCAGGCAGAAGTTTCGGTACGCGCCTCGGTAGTCGCGCGTCGCGAGCGCCTCGTCGCCATGCTGGAGCCGTGCGGTCGCCCCCGGAACGTCGCCGACACCCGCGAGCTGGACGTTGGTGAGCCTTTGAGCGACCAGCGCACGGACGTCCTCCAGCCGACCTCCGAACTGGCGCGGTAGCACCAGGCTCACCAGCGGCCGGCAGCTCTGCAGCTGCCGTTCGAGTTGACGCTCGGCGATGTCCTGTATCGCCGAGGCGCTCGCGTCGAGCTTGCTCTCGATGGAGTCGAGCTGCGACGCCATCCCGGCCTGCGTATCGACCGCAGCGTCGTGGGCCAGGGAATCCGCTTCGTCGGCGCAGGTGGCATTGGTATCGAGCACCGCAACGATGGTGAGGAACACCGCGTCGGCGACACCGGCCGCGACGCAGAGCGGTGCGGGGTTGAATCCGGCGACATCGATGTCGCAGCCCGCGTGCAAGCCTGCCGCCGTGATCTCGAAGGCCTCGCGGGTCAGGATCAGGTTGAGGATGGCGGCCGTCGAGAGCAGGGGCGGCGGGCAACGGGCGGAGGGTGGTCCGGGCTCGACGACCTTGGCTCGCGCGCCCGGTGCGGGGGAGATCGCGAAGGACCGGACGACGTCGAGCGTCGTCTGCCATCCCGGTTGCGCGGCGACCGCGTCGGCGAACGCCGTCAGCTCGTCCGGCTGCAGCCGCTCGACTCGATCGCGAAGGTCCGACGCGACCATCGCCGACCCCGCGTGCTGGGCCATGGCGGCGGCGAAACCCACGAGATCGCGCCGCAGCGTCTCCGGATCGACGCTGTCGGCCTCGGCCCGAGCGACATGCGACGCGACGCAGAGGCCGAGCACGCCGAGAATGAGCGCGCCGGCGACGGCCCCGCGATTCGACCGCATGCTCACGGTGCGGATTGAGGGATCATTGGGGACCTCCGATCCATGTGGGGACCTCCGATCCATGGGACTCGATGGGTGCGACGATAGGCGCTCGACCCCCGTGGGTGCAATCGTTTTGCGTCGGACCGGAAGCGTTGACCAACGATCGGATTGCGGGGAAGCTGCGGCGCGGATGAACGCAGCCCTACAGGCGGTTTTAGACGAGCGGCCCGCCCGGCTCGCGGCCGGGGCGATGGTCGTGGCGGGCGTGCTCGTGCTCCTCGTCGCCAGCGCCCGGGCGCAGCTCTGCGGGGACGCCGACGACAGCGGCGTCATTACGGTCAGTGACGGCGTCAACGTCCTGCGCGCGGCCGCCGACCTCGACAGCACGTGCGGTGGCAACATGGCTGCCTGCGACGTGGACGGCAGCGGCGCGGTGACGGTGACCGACGGGGTGAGGGTGCTCCGGGCCGCCGCCGGCTTGCCGGGGACGCTCTCCTGCGCGACGCCCGTACCCGGATCGACGCGTACCGTCACGCCGAAGCCGACGACGACGCCGGAACCAACGGCGACCCCGACCACGATGCCGACCACCACGCCGACGAGCGTCAAGCTGGTCTTTGCGACCAGCACGACGCAGAAAGGGGGATTCGGCGGTCTCGACGGTGCCGATGCGCTCTGCGCGACGCGCGCCGCGGCGGCCGGCCTGAGCGGCACCTTCAAAGCGTGGCTGTCGGCCTCCGACGGCTCACCCGCGACGACGTTCGCGACGCGCGGCGGTTCCCTATGTCCTGGTCGACGGCACCGTGGTGGCGCTGGACTGGGCCGATCTCGTGGACGGGACCGGGCCCCTGGCGCATCCGATCGACGAGGACGAAAACGGCGATCTCGTCGGTCGACGACGTCTGGACCGGGACCGACCCCGCGGGGAACGCGGCGCTCGCGACCTGCAACGACTGGTCGAGCAGCAGCTCGGGCGGCGGACAATGCGGCAGCACGGCCGCAGCCAGTAGTGCCTGGACGGCGGCGAGCATCCCGAGCTGCAGCCTCCCTTTGCGGCTCTATTGCTTCGAGCAGTAGGCGCATCCGGCCCCGGCGACGCCGCACCGCACCTTGGCCTCCCGACTCATCGTGCTACATCACCGACGATGCGGATCGCATTGATCTGGCCGCATGCGTGCACGGTCTACCACACGCTGCCGCTGTCTCTCGGCCTCCTCTACTCCAACATCCGTGACCAGGGGCACCGCGTGCGGTTGTTCAATCTCCCTCTCGAGGGCTGGACGGCGAGCTCTCCCGAGTTCCGTGAGGCCATTGCGGCCTTCCAACCGGACCTCGTCGCGACCACGGCCTGGCCGATGGCGTTTCCGAGCGCGCTCGCCGCGATTCAGGTGGCGCGGGAGGTGTGTCCGCAGGCGACCTATCTGCTCGGCGGCAACTACGCCACGCTCAATACGCGGCAAGCCTTCGATACGGGCGCCTTCGACTACGTGATGGCCGGAGAGTGCGAGCGCACGTTCGCCGAGTTCGTGGCGCTGCTGCAGGCCGGCGATCGTCGGAGCATCGTCGACTGTCCCGGGATTTGCTACCGGGACTCCGAGACGGGAGAGGTGATTCGCCGGCGCAATACGTTTCACACCAACCTCGACGAGCTTGGTGCCGTCGACTACGAGTTCATCGAGCTCGATCGGGCGTTGCGCAGCGGCTACATGCGCACGTTGCTCGGGCCGCGGCGCAAGCTCGCGATGTTCGCGACTCGCGGCTGCGAGTACGCCTGCAACTTTTGCACCGCGCCGATCATGAACGGGACGCGGCTCCGACACTACTCGGTCGAGTATCTCACCCGGGAGATCCGCAAAGTCTACGACCGCTACGGCATCCGCCAGATCCTCTTCATGGACGACAACGCCACGCAGGACGTCGAGTTCTTCAAGGATCTTTGTCGCGGCATCATCGCCCTCGACCTCCGGGATCTGGAGATGGAGCTCTATCGAGGCGTGCGACTGGAGAATCTCGACGAGGAAATGGTGCGGCTGATGAAGGGCGCCAACTTCAAGGTCGTCACCATCGCGCCCGAGTCCGGTTCCGAGCGCGTGCGCAAGCTGATGAAGAAGGACATGGCGTCCGAGGACATTCGCCGCGCGGCCCGTCTGGTCAAGAACGCCGGGCTCTGGCTGCAGGCGTACTTCATCATCGGCTATCCCGGTGAGACCGCGGCGGAGCGCCAGGAGACCTATCGTCTGATCGCGGAGCTCGACCTCGACATCTTCGAGCTGCACCGATACTGCGCCATTCCCGGCACCGGCAGCTTCCTCAAGCTGGTCAAGGAGGGCATGGTCCGGCGGGACTATACCGAGGAGTCGTTCATCAACGGCGACAGCTCGCTCCCCGATTTCAACGGCGACTCGGCACAGGTCGACCGCGAGATCTTCCTGACCTATGCGCGGTTCTACCTGCGCAAGCCGCGGCGAGCTCGCCAGTTGTTGCGGCTCGTCTCGCTGGGGGGATTGCGGCAGTCCCTGAGCGGCATAACGATCGCCGCGGTCAGATCCCTGCTCGGGCGCCCCACTGGCCCCGGCGCCGAAGTGGTCTGGCGGCCGTCCTGAGCTCGAGATCTTGCAACGCTCTGCCCACATGCCGGTACGTGTCAGCTCTCTCCTCGTCATTCTCCTGACGCTGTCGGCCGGCTGCGGCGGAGGCCAAGGTCACGGCACTCCGCAGGCGGAGCAGAGCATCTTTGCCGACATGGGCGAGCCCCTGCCGTCCGCGACCACGCAGCAGCTCGCGACGTTCGAGCGCGGGCGCCAGGTCGCGATGCACCGCCGTGTTCCCGCCGAGGGCCTGGGGCCCGACTTCAACGTCACCTCGTGCACGGCATGTCACGAGCGGCCGGCGATCGGCGGCTCCGCGGGACGCTACCGGAACTTCCTCCTCGTGCGTTCCGTGGAGAGCAACGGCGTCTCCCTCAATACCGGCGTGAACGGAGTCCAGCCCCAATTCACCCTGGAGCCGGGCGGCCGCCGGCCGACCGATCCGGCGACGAATCTCGAGGCGACCCGCAATCCCATTCCGTTTTTCGGCGTGGGCCTGCTCGCCGAGATCCCGGACTCCGAGATCCTGAAGCGCGTCGATGCGGACGACGCGAACGGCGACGGGATCAGCGGCCGTGCCAATCATGACCGCGGCTTCGTCGGTCGCTTCGGACGCAAGTCGCAGACGGTGTCGATCGAAGCGTTCATCCGCGGCCCGCTCTTCAATCACCTCGGCATCACGACCAATCCCCTGCCCGACGATCTCCGGGCCAAGCTTCCGGTGCCGCCCGCCGCGCCCGCGCGCAGCGCCCTCGCCGACCTGCTGTTCGTCGAGGAGGCATTCGCGCAGGCGGCGGCACCCGATGCGCCGACGACGGACGACGACGGCGTGCCGGACCCGGAGATGTCCGATCAGGATCTGTTCGATCTCGTCTCGTTCTCCATGCTTCTCGCGGCGCCCCGGCCGGATCCGCCGACGCCGACGACGGAGGCGGGATCGCAGCTCTTCGAGCGATCGGTTGCACCGGCTGCCACGTGCGGGCGCTGGAGGGACCCCGCGGCCCGGTTCCCGCCTACTCGGATCTGCTGCTGCACGACATGGGTCCGGACCTGGCGGACGGCATGACCTTCGGCCTCGCCAGCGGATCGGAGTTTCGCACCCAGCCGCTGTGGGGCGTCGCGGCGGAAGGTCCCTACCTCCACGACGGCCGCGCCGACACGCTCGACGACGCCATCCGCATGCACGGCGGCGAAGCCGAGGCGGCGCGCGACGCGTACGTCGCTCTCACCGGGGCGGAGCAGAACGAGGTGATCGCGTTTCTCGATTCCCTCGGGGGCTCGGCGCAGAAGAGCGACGGCCTGCTCCCTCCCGGTGCGCCGACTCTCCCCGTCGGCAGTCTCGGCGGGCCGGATCGACCGCTCAGCGCCGGCGAGCAGCAGCTGTTTCTTCGCGGGCGACGACTATTCGACCGCGACACTCCACTCTCCGCGGGTCTCGGCCCGAAGTTCAACGGCGATTCGTGTCGTGCCTGCCATTCCTTACCGGTCATCGGCGGGGCGGGTTTCGCCGATGTGGACGTCATCCGCCAAGGACTTCTCGTCGACGGGGTCTTCACCGCGCCGGAGGACGGCACGATTCTCTCTCGCGACTCGACGCACCTCGACATCCGTCCGGAGCCCGACCCGATCGCGAATACGTTCGAGACGCGTCAGACTCCGCCGCTCTTCGGGCTCGGTTTTCTCGACGAGCATCCCGGACGCCGACGTGCTCGCCCACGCCGACTGCGACAACCCTGATCCGGCGGCGATCTCGGGATGTCCTCACGTCCTGCCGTCCGGCCAGCTCGGCCGTTTCGGCTGGAAGGCCGACATCCCCTCGCTGGAGGAGTTCGCGCGCGACGGACTCTCCAACGAGATCGGCGTGACCGTTCCGGCCATGGCCGGCCTCACCTTCGGCACGCCGACGGATGCGGATGAAGTCCCGGACCCCGAGATCGGCGAGGACGACGTCGATGCCCTCGTCTTCTACATGAAGCACCTGGCTCCCCCGCCCGGTCAGAGCAAGGATCCCGCGGCCGAAGCGAGGGGAAAGATCCTCTTCGAGCAGGCGGAATGCACGAGCTGCCACACGGAGAGCTTCGTCGCGCCCGGCGGGATCGTCGCGTACACGGACTTGCTGCTGCACCAAGTCGCGCCCGACGGCAGCGCCGGGATCGCGGCCGGTAGCGCGGGCCCGCTCGAGATTCGAACGCCTCCCCTCTGGGGGATCTCGCTCACGCCGCCCTACATGCACGACGGTCGCTCGTTCACCATCGACGACGCGATCGATCGGCACGACGCAGAAGCCGCCGGCTCGCGCCAAGCCTACGAGGCGCTCAGTGCCGCCGCGAAGGCCGACCTCCTGGCGTTCCTGGCGTCGCTGTAGATGCCGGGGGGCCGCGCGGCGGCGACGCCTCCGCGGGTCAGCGGCAGACGATCACGCCCGGCGTGCAATCGTCCCCGACGTCGTCGTGCGCCTTGTTGCCGCCGAGGTCGGTGACGCCGTTCGGGGCGGCAATCCCGTTTCCCCCGTTGCGGAGGGCGACGTTCTTGCCGATGCCGGTGCCGGCATCGCCGCTCGCGACGTCGATGCCGCTCCCGAAATTGGCCGTGACGGTGTTCCCGACGATCGCCGTCGCCGTGCTGTCGGCGCTCACCGCGATGCCGGCGCCGCCGTTGGCGCTCACTTTGTTCTTCGTGACGCTACTCATCGGCGCAGCGACGAGATGAATGCCGCCGCCGGCGTTGCCGATCACCGTGTTCGCCTGAACCGTCGTCGCGCCGGCACATTCGATCCCGAAGGCCGCGCTCCCCTCGACGACGTTCTTCACGACCCGATTCCCCTGCCCTACGATCGCAATGCCGAGGTAGCTCGACGCCACGACGTTGCCCGTCAACAGGTTCGCGTCGCCGGAGACCTGGAGCCCCTGATTGCCGAGCGCGGCGACGGTGTTCTTGACGATGGTGTGCCCGAAGCCGCTGACGCTGACGGCGTAGCCGCCGCCGACGAGCGTGTTCTTGCTCACGGTCACGCCGCCGTCCTCGACGTCGATCGAGGTGCCGTTGTAGAGGCCGCGCATCTTGGTGACCACGCTGCCCGGCGAGTGCGCCACGCGCACGCCGATGAAGAAGTCCCTCACGGTGCCGTTCTTGATCGTGACACCCGGGTGGCCGTCGACCAGGATCCCCGTGAACCCCGCGGCCGTAGAGCCGCCCTCGAGCGTGTGCCCGCCGAGATCGAGCGTGATGCCGTCGGCGCCGATGCGTAGGCCGTCGGCTTGGTTGCAGTCGAGGTCGGCCGTGAGCTTCGTGCTCGCGGTGATCGTGTTCCCGCAGGCGACGTCGGCACGCGCCGGGCATGCAAGCGCAAGGAGCGCGACGATCGTGAGACCCATCGCGGTGGTCATGGCTGGGGGTCCGAGCACTTCGTGGATGCATGGACGTCGAGTCATGGCCCGGTCAGGCTCTCACGTCTCGAGAAGCTTGTCCAAAATGAGGCGCCGGGCCTCTCGCTCCTCGAGCCGCCCGTTTGCATCTGCGAAGCGGCGATCCGTTTGACGGCGCCGCCCCCTCCGCGCAAGGTGCGCCGCCATGTATCTCGCCTACACCCCCGAAGAGGAATCCCTCCGCACCGAGCTGCGCGCCTACTTCGCGACCATCATGACGCCCGAGGTCGAGGCCGAGGTCGCGAACGGCGACACCGGCGGGCCGCACTGTCTCGAGGCGGTGAAGAAGATGGGACGCGACGGCTGGCTCGGTATCGGGTGGCCGCAGGAGTACGGCGGCCAGGGCCGCGGGCTCGTCGACCAGTTCATCTTCTACGACGAAGCCTGGCGGGCGCTGGCGCCGATCCCGGCGCTCACCATCAACGCCATCGCGCAGACGATCATGGCCTACGGGAGCGAGGAGCAGAAGCGGTTCTTCCTGCCGCGCATCCTGAAGGGCGAGCTGCACTTCGCGGTCGGCTACACCGAGCCGCAGGCGGGCACCGACTTGGCGTCCCTCAAGACCCGGGCGGTGCGCGACGGCGACGACTGGGTGATCACCGGCCAGAAGATCTACACCAGCCTCGCCGCCTACGCCGACTACATCTGGCTCGCCGCCCGCACCGACCCGGACGCGCCGAAGCACCAGGGCATCTCGATCTTCGCGGTGCCGACGACGGCGCCGGGGTTCTCGTACTCGACGATCCACACGCTCGTCGCGTCCGGCACGACCAACACCTTCTACGACAACGTGCGGGTGCCGGCGGCGGCGCTGATCGGCAAGGTGAACAAGGGCTGGAAGCTCATCACCAACCAGCTGAACTACGAGCGGGTCGCGATCGCGCCGCCGGGCATGGTCGACAAGGTGTACGAGGACACGGTCGCCTGGGCGCGCGCGACGACGCTTCCCGACGGGCGGCGCGTGATCGACCAGGACTGGGTGCGGACGAGCCTCGCGCGCGTGCACGCCAAGCTCGAGTATTTGAAGCTCGCGAACTGGAAGGCCATCACCTGCGCCGAGCCCAACCCGGGGATCTCGAGCACGACCAAGGTGTTCGGGAGCGAGTTCTTCTGCGAGGCCTACCGCCTGCTCCAGGAGATCTACGGCCCGGCCGGCATGCTGCGGAGCTACGCGCCCCGGCTCGAGCGCGCCTACCAGGGCACCCTCTTCCTGACCTTCGGCGGCGGCGTGAACGAGGTGCAGCGCGACCTGATCGCGCTCTTCGGCCTCGGCATGCCGCGCGTGCCGCGGCATTAGGACGACCGGGCATCGACATCGTCACGGCGGTCCGCAGATCGGTGCCGGCGTGTCCGCGGTCGGGACGACGTTCTCGCCGATACCTACGGCGACGGCGTCAATTCGCGTCACCCGCTCGGTTCTGAAGTCGGGCGGCGGCGAAAGCTCGCGAAAGATGTAAAAGCTCGCGAGCGCCAGATCCGCCACGCTGCTCACGTCATGGCAGTCCTCGAACGGAGCCGTGTTGACCACCTCCACGGCACGCTGGAGTCCCGCCTGCGCGATGTCGAGCCTCACGCGACCGTCCGGATCGACGCTGATCGTCGTCGACGATCCATCAGGACTGACGCCGACGCCACAGAGGTTCAGCGGGCGTCCGAGCGAGCTGAAGTTTGCCTGCACGATGACGTTTTGCGGCAGCTCGGTGTCGGCCAAATCGACGGTGAGCGTCAGGCCGCTCGTGACCGACTGCAAGGAAAACGGCGCCGACAAGACGAATGCGCCGTTCGAGTCCTCTACGACCATCCGATCTCCCCGGATCCCGGGATCGCCGTCCGTCAGGCATTGGTACGCGACGGCGCCATTCGTGCCGCCGTCGCCGCAGTCCGCGCATTGCGCGAGGCCGGTCAGCACACCGAGGATCCTCGTGACCTCGTCCGTGCGGAGGAGCGGCGCATGGCAGAGGAAGTCGTTCGCGTGGAACTCGTCCCACGTGAAGCCGTTCACGAGGCAGGGATCGAAAGCGATGGTGGCGCAGCCGTTCGGCGTCGCGTCGACGACCCGCACGGTACGAAACGCGTCTCGGAGCTGCGTGACCTCGTCGGACGTCAAGACACGCGAGAATGCGTCGCGATCCGCGCATTGGAAGGGCGGTTCCGTGCATCCGGCGTCGTCCCGCAAGATCGACCAATGCAGGCTGACCACGCCACCGGGGTCGGTCGTGACGTGCGCATCGAAGAGCTCGCCCACGGGAGGACAGAATCCGAACGCGGAATCGCGACTGAACGTGAACGTATGGAACCGCGAGAAGTCCTCGCGCACCGGTTCCAGCAGGCACTGCGCCGAACATCCGTCACCGTTGCGGTCGTTCCCGTCGTCGCACTCCTCCTGGCCGGGACCACCGGCAAAACCGGTCTGCGGAACGCCGTCCCCGCAGACGTTGTCGGCATTGCTGGGACAGACCAGCTGCTCGCGCACGATGCGGAGATCGGCGACGAGCGGCACGATGACGGCCCGGTACGCATCTTCGATCGCCGGATCGATCTTCGCGTGTCTCGTTTCGGCGACGAGCCGCCGACGCAGACGGTCGAGCAACTGCCCCGCCCTTCGTAGCGCACCGACCGCACGCGCGTGCGCGCCGCGTGCGGGCGTGTCGCACCTGAAGGCCGCGTCCGTGATCGCAACGTGCGCCTTGTGCGCGATCGTCGGCGATGTCCGATCGAGCGAGCCGATCTCGGCCGCCGTTTCCATCGAGCGGACGAGCTCGGTGGCGCGGCATTCCACCGCGGGCAGCGTCGCGAGCGCGGGGCATTGATCCGCGAGGGGCGTCATACCGTTCTCCATTGCAACCGCGCGAACGGGGAGAAGCGCGGCGAGCAGAGCGGCCGCCCCCACGCACTCGCGCAGCGGCGACCGCTGCCAGGTCACAACCCGTTCTCGTGCCGACATGTGCCACCCCCTTGACGACGACGTCGATCGAAAGAACACGACCACCGTGCTCATCGTAGGTACGCCGGTTCCAACGAGTCGATCCTTTTTTCGGACGCTGCCACCACGATGAGCATTTTCCGCGCCGTCCACGAGCACGCACGAAATGCGCGGCGGCGTGAACGATCGTTCACGGTCCTGCAGCTGCGAGCGCCCGCCCTGATGAACGATCGTGCCGGTCGGTCGCGCCGCGACGCGACGCCGTCGGTTGACGACCGCCCTCGTTCACGCCAGGGTCGCTCCGCACGCCGCGTGCACCGCGCCACTGGAACGACCGGGACCCCCGACCATGGACCTCGAGCTCGACGAGAACCAACGCTCCATCGCTGATCTCACGCTGCAGATCCTCCGCGCGTCGTTGACCCGGGAACGGCTCCGCACCATCGAATCGACCGACGACCACGTCGCCTTCGACGAGTGGCGGAAGCTCGCGACCGCCGGTCTCCTCGGCGTCCCGCTCCCCGAGGACGTGGGCGGCGGCGGCTTCGGTCTCGTCGAGGCGTGCCTCGTACTGGAACAGATCGGCCGCACGGTGGCGCCCCTGCCCTATCTGCAGACCGTCGTCGGCGCGGCGATGACGATCGACGCGTTCGGCACACCGGCGCAACGCCAGGCGCTGCTGCCGCACGTGGTCGACGGCTCGCTCGTCTTCGCGATCGCGTTCGGCGAGCGCTTCGACGAGCTCGCGACGACGCTGCCGGCGACGACCGCGACGCGCACCGGCGCCGGCTGGCGCCTCGACGGCGAGAAGCCGCTCGTCCCGATGGCGCACGTCGCCGACCGCCTGCTCGTCTCGGCGCGCACGGGACCGGGCACGTGCGGCGTCTTCCTCCTTGATCGGCGTGTCGCCGGCATCACGCTCGACACCACGGAGACGACCGCGCGCGAGCTGCGCTCGACCACGCGACTCGACGACGTGCGTGTGGCCGCCGAGGACTTGGTGGGCGCGCCCGACGCCGGCATGGAGATCGTCGCTGCCACCACCAAGCGTCTCGTCGCCGGACTCTGCGCGACGCAGGCCGGTGTGTCCGCCGAGGCCTTGCGGCTCACCGCCGCGCACGTGTCGGAGCGCGAGCAGTTCGGCCAGAAGATCGCAACCTTCCAAGCCGTCGCGCAGCGGGCGGCGGACGCCTACATCGACACCGAGGCGATCACGTTGACGGCTCGCCAGGCCGCCTGGCTCCTCGCCAACGGCCGTCCCGCCGACGCCGCGCTGCACACCGCGAAGGTCTGGGCGGCGGACGGCGGCTTCCGCGTCGCGCACGCCGCGCAGCACCTGCACGGCGGGATCGGCGTCGACACCGAGTATCCGCTCTTCCGCTACTTTCGGACGACGCGCCAGATCGAGCTCACGCTCGGCGGCGCCGCGCTGCACCTGAAGGCGCTCGGCGACCGCATCGCGGGGCGTCAGTAGTATCCCTGATTGTCGCGGTGGACGCTGACTTTTCCGGAATAGTGGGACGAGATGAAAAGGAAGTAGCCACCGGCCAAGGCGAGTCCCGCAGGCCACCACATGGCCGCGAGAAATAGACCCTTGGGGTCGGCGGCGGCGGCGGCAGCCGTGAGCGAGTGCTCCGGTGCGAGCGTAGAATAGAGCATCACCGGAAAGAGCGCGGCAGCGCCCACGGCGAGGAGCCCAGCGATCAGGAAGTTGGCTCCGACGACGGCCGTACCCTCTCGGCGTTGGCGCAAGCCGGAAACCAGCGTGTAGGCCGACGCCGCGATCACCAGCATTCCCAGCCAGCACACGGGGCGGTGCAGCGCTCGGCCCGGGAGGTCGGGACGGACGATCCACGTCTCCACCGTGACGACGGTCAGCAACGGAACGCTCGCGGTCCAGAGTCGTCTCGCCAGGGACTCGCTGCGGTCGCGCACCGGCCCCTCCGTCCGCAGCGTCAGGTAGGTCGCGCCGTGGGCGGCCAGCAGGACGACCGCGAAGATCGCGACGGACACCGTATACCAGTCGAGCAGGCCCACCTGGCCGCGGACACCGAAGTCGGTGAAGAACGCCATGGAGAAGTTGCCGTGCTCGTCGAGCGGAACGCCCCGCGCCACGTTGCCTCCGGCCACGCCGAACAGCACGGCCAGCAGCAGGCTCGAGACGACGAAGACGAAATCCCAAAATCCCTGCCAGAGCCGATCGTCGAGGTGCCCGCCCACCTCCAGGGCCATCCCGCGCAGGATGAGACACCACAGGATCAAGAACAGCGCGAGATAGTAGCCGGCAAACGCCGAGGCCAAGAGGTGGGGGAAGACCGCGAGCAGCGTGCCGCCGAACGCGACCAGCCACACTTCGTGCCAGGACCAGAGCGGCCCGATGGCGGCCACGACCTGTCGCCGTTCCTCGGGCGTTCGGGCGACGAGCCAATGGAGCATCCCCGCGCCGAAATTGCGCCCATCCAGGACCACGTAGGTGATCAGCATGAAGCTGACGATGCCGTACCAGGCCGTGATCACGACGCGGGCTCCTCCTCCGGCCCATGGCCGATCTCGCGTCCCACCAAGCAGAGAAACAGGAGTCCGAGGACGAAATAGAGGCCGGTGAATCCGATCAAGGTGAAGATGGTGTCACCGGAGCTCACCACCCGGCTGTACCCGTCGCGGGTGCGGAAGAGGCCGTAGACCAGCCACGGTTGGCGGCCGAGCTCCGCCGTCATCCATCCCAGCGTATTGGCGACGTACGGAAACGGAAACGCCAGCATCAGGATCCAGAGCAGGGCACGATTGGAATCGAGGCGTCCCCGCCAACGCTCGTAGTTCGCGTAGGCCATGACGACGATGAAGAGCGTTCCCAGCGTGATCATCAAGTGAAACGCGTAGTAGAGGAGCTCGATGTTGTCGGGCCACAGATCCGCGGGATACTCGTTCAGCCCGTGCACGTAGCTGTGGAAGGTGCCGTAGGCGAGAAAGCTGAGCGCACCGGGGATCTCGATCGGATTCTCGAGGCGCTGCTTCGCGACGTCGGGCTGCCCGATCACGGCGACTCCCGCGAGCGGCCCGCCCTCGAATTTTCCTTCCATCGCCGCCAGCGTCACGGGCTGGTGATCACCGACCATCTTCGCCTGCTGGTCCCCGGTCGGGAAGGCGGCGAGCAGCGCCGCGATCAACCCGGCCAGGGTTCCGGCCCGGAGATAGAGCCGGGCCTGGGCTCGGTGCGTGCCGCGCAGAGTGTAGAGCGCTCCCACTGCGGCGACGACGAAGGCGCCGGTGACGACGGCCGCGGTCTGATTGTGGGCGAATTGCACCAGGGCCCAGGGATTCAACAAATAGGCGCGCAAGCTACCGATCCCGAGCGAGCCGTCCGCGGCGACGAGATGGCCGGCCGGGTGCTGCATGAAGGCGTTCGTCACCAGGATGAAGTAGCCGGAGAGCCAGCTGCCGGTTGCGACGGCCACCGCGGCAAGAAAGTGCTTCCGCGGGCCGAGCCGTTGCTCGCCCCAGATGAGCGCGCCGACGAACGCGCTTTCGAGGAAGAAGGCGAACATGCCCTCCATGGCGAGCGTCTGGCCGATCACGCTGCCGGCATACGTCGAAAACGCGGACCAGTCGGTGCCGAACTGGAATTCCATCGGAATGCCGGTCACCACGCCGACGGCGAAGTTGAGACCGAAGATCTTGGCCCAGAACCTCGCCGCCCGATCGTATTGCGCTTCGCCCGTCCGCAACCCGCGCCATTTCCAGTAGACCAGGAACCAGGCGAGCCCCATGGTCAGCTGGGGAAACAGATAGTGGTACGTGATCGTGACGGCGAACTGGAGCCGATGCCAGAACGCGGGATCGGTAATTCCCTGGTTCATCTCGTTTCGCCGTCGGCATAGCGTCCACAGCGCAGGCGATCCAGCCCCCACCCGAGCAAGATCCTACTTGACTGGAGACTTATAGATCTATAAGTCTCCCCGCCATGCGGCACGCGCGCATCGACGTTCACGGCGCGCCAACCCCAAGGAGCTTCCATGACTCGGATCACGGTTCCCGTCCTCATCGGCGGCGGCGGCGGCGCCGGTCTCACCGCCTCCATGCTGCTCTCGCAGCTCGGGGTGGAGTCGCTGCTCGTGAGCGCGCTGCCGAGCACGTCCGTGCTGCCGAAAGCGCACGTGCTCAATCAGCGCGCCATGGAGATCCTGACCGACGTCGGCGTCGCCGAAGAGATCTATCGGCGCGGGACGCCGCCGGAGCACATGCGGCACACGGCGTATTACGTCGGGCTCGCCGGCCCCGACGCGGCGTACGGGCGGCAGCTCGGCCGCCTCGAGAGCTGGGGCGCGGGCGGCCTCGATCGCGACTGGGCGGCGGCGAGCCCGTGTATGCAGACCAACCTGCCGCAGATTCGGCTCGAGCCCATCCTCAAGCGAGGGGCCGAGGCCGCGGCGCCCGACCGCGTGCGCTTCAATCACGAGTTGACGACGATCGTGCAGGACGTGGACGGCGTCACCGCGACCGTTCGCGACAAGACGCGCGACACGGTCTACGAGGTTCGCGCCCGCTACGTGCTCGCCTGCGACGGTGGGCGGACCGTCGGCCGGCAGATCGG
The DNA here is from genome assembly GCA_963774015.1 of uncultured delta proteobacterium. Taxonomy (GTDB): domain Bacteria; phylum Desulfobacterota; class Binatia; order UTPRO1; family UTPRO1; genus UTPRO1. Next base: position 41,465 of record CAVZDH010000003.1, on the reverse strand, counting down.
CATCGAGCTCGAGGGCGCGCGCGATCTGATGCGCATCGTGTCGGTCTACTTCTCCGCCGACCTCTCGCGCTGGGCGCGCGACCCCGACGTGCTGATCCGCTGGCTCTGGGTGCCGCACCGCGGGCAGATGGCGACCCTCGTTCCCATGGGTCCCGATCATTGGGGCCCCGACTCCGAGGAGTGGGTCTTCCATCTGAACTACGAGAGCGGCGACACGCGCGCGATCGACGACGCGCAGGTGATCGACGACATGAAGGACGCGCTCGGGCTCCCCGACCTCGATGCGCAGGTGCACGTGATCAGCCGCTGGGCCTTCGAGGGCGTGCTCGCGAACCGCTTCCAGGCGGGCCGCATCTTCATGGTGGGCGACGCCGCCCACCGCCATCCGCCGACCGGCGGTCTCGGCCTCACGAGCGCGATCCACGACGCCCATAACCTGTGCTGGAAGATCGCGGCCGTGCTCGCCGGGCATGCCGGTCCCGAGCTGCTCGCCACCTACGAAGCCGAGCGCCGTCCGGCCGACGGCCGCAACGTCCAGCGCTCGCTCGAAAACGGCATGAACCACCCGGTGATCGCCGAGGCTCTCGGCTTCGCGCACGGCAACGACACGGCGACGAACCTCGCCGCCTTGAAGCGTGCGCTCGGCGACGGGCCGGAGGACGTCGCATCTCGCCGACACGCGCTCGCCGTGCTGGCGACCCAGTCGATGGAGTTTCACGAGCAGAACGTCGAGTACGGCCAGCGCTATGCGTCGAGCGCCGTCGTGTCCGACGGCACGCCGGACCCGGTCCCGCTCGACGACGTCCGGCTCTACCAGCCGAGCACGCGCCCGGGCTCGCCGCTGCCACACGCCGAGGTGGAGGACCTCGACGGTCGACGTCATGCGCTGCTCCACCTGGTGCGGCCGGGCGAGTTCCTGCTGATCGCGGGCGAGGACGGCGCCGACTGGTGCGACGCTGCGCGTGCGCTCGCGCCGAAGCTCGGGGTGCCCCTCCGCGCGGTCCGCATCGGCCATCTCGACGGCGACTATCGCGACCCGCGCTGCACCTGGCTTCGGCAACGCGAGATCGGTAGACGGTGGCGCCGTGCTGGTGCGTCCCGACCGTTTCGTCGCGTGGCGAAGTCTCGGCGTGGCCGCGGCCGCCGCGGGCCGAGCTCGAAGCGGTGCTGACGCGCGTGCTCGCCCGGCGCGACGTGTGAGCGGCGCGCGCCCGCAGCGGCGGTCGCGCGCGCATTCCGTGGTGCGGCGCGCGGACCCGAAAAGCAGCGCGGCGGAGAGCGCTGGCCGCGAGCGCATCCTGGCGGTCGCGATCCGCGCCTTCGCCGAGCTCGGCTACGAGGGCGCCACGACGGCGGGAATCGCCCGCGACGCCGGCGTGACCCAGCCGCTCGTCCATCATCACTTCGGCTCGAAGGACGGGCTCTGGCGTGCCGCCATGGACCGTGTCTTCACGAACGTACCGCGTTTCCTGCCGAGCCCCGACGGTGATCCCGCGGCCACGCTGCTCGCGGGCATCGAGCCCTTCGTTCGCTTCGTGGCCGCGCATCCCGAGGCGACGCGCATCGTCGCACGCGAGGGCGCGACGGCGAGCCCCCGCCTCGCCTATCTCGTCGATCGCCACCTCGGCGAGCCGTTCCGCGAAGTAGTCGCCGCGGTGCGCGGCGGCCAACGGAGCGGGGCCCTTTTCGACGACGTGCGCCCCGAGCTCGTGCTCTTCTTCATGCTCGGCGCCGGCAGCCATCTCTTCGACGTGACGGCCTTCGCCGAGCGGAGCGTCGGCATCGACGCGGCGTCGCCGCGCACGATCGACGAGTTCGTCGGCCTGGTGAGAGCCGTCCTCGGTCGCGGCCTCTTCCGCGACGAGGCGACCCGACGCCGCGACGGCGCTCGTGCCAGGAAGCGGTGACCGCTGGACGCCGCAGCCTCGAGATGCCATCGAGTCGACCGAAGTGATCGCCCTCGCCCCGCACCCGTCGACACCCGAGAGCGCATGGGAGGCTTCCGCTCGCGCGGACCGCACCACCGACGACGACCTGCGCCTCCGCTACGTCCTCCGCGGCCCGCTCGACGCCATCCGGCTCCCACCGCCCGGCCCGCTCCGCCGCGGCGACCGCCTCTGGGAGCACACCTGCGCCGAGGCCTTCGTCGCCGCCGAAGGCACGCCCGGCTACGTCGAGCTCAACGTCTCGCCGTCTCGCGAATGGGCGGCGTACGCGTTCACGGCCTACCGCGAGGGCGGGCCGCTCACGGCGCGCCGCCTCGCGCCGCGGGTCGTCGTGCGGCGCGAGCGCGACGCGATCGCCCTCGACGTCGTCGTCGCGCTCACCGACCTCTCGCGCTCGTATCGCGACGCCGTCCTCCGCGTCGGCTTGTCGATGGTCGTCGAGGCGACGAACGGCCGGCGCTCGTACTGGGCGCTCCGCCATCCGAGCGCGCGCCCCGATTTTCACCATCCCGACGGTTTCGCGCTGCGCCTCGAGCCGCCGCACGCGGCGGACGCGGACGCGGGCGAAGGACCATCGACGTGAGGTTCGGCATCGATCGCCTGCTCGCGGATTCGGCGCTTCGGCGTCCGCTCGCGGGAAAACGCCTCGGGCTCGTGGCACATCCGGCGTCGGTGACGCGCGACCTCGTGCACACGCTCGACGCGCTCGCGGCCGTCGGTGACCTACGCGTGACGGCGGCGTTCGGCCCGCAGCACGGCCTGCGCGGCGACAAGCAGGACAACATGGTCGAGTCGCCGGACTTCGACGATCCGGTGCACGGGATTCCGGTCTTCAGCCTGTACGGCGCCGTGCGCCGGCCGACCGCCGCGATGCTCGACGCGTGCGACGTGCTGATCGTCGATCTCCAGGACGTCGGCTGTCGCATCTATACCTTCGTCACGACGCTGCTCTACGTGCTCGAAGGCGCGGCCGCGGCAGGCAAACGAGTCTGGGTGCTCGACCGGCCGAACCCCGCGGGCCGGCCCGTCGAGGGGCTCCGTCTCCGACCCGGCTGCGAGAGCTTCGTCGGCGCGGGACCGCTGCCGATGCGCCACGGCCTCACGATGGGCGAGCTCGCGCGCTGGTTCGTGCACGAGAAGCGGATCGACGTCGAGTGCGAGGTCGTGACCATGGACGGCTGGCGCCCACTCGATGCTCCCGGCTACGGTTGGCCGCTCGGCGAGCGCTCGTGGGTGAATCCGAGCCCGAACATCCCGAGTCTCTGGACGACGCGGGCATATCCCGGGACGGTGCTGCTCGAGGGCACGACGCTCTCCGAAGGCCGCGGCACGACCCGGCCGCTCGAGCTGTTCGGCGCTCCCGATCTCGAGGCGCGCGCCTTGCTGCGCACGATGGAGACACTCGCCCCGGAATGGCTGCGCGGCTGCCGTCTCCGCCCGTGCTGGTTCGAGCCGACGTTCCACAAGCACGCCGGCGCGCTCTGCGCCGGCCTGCAGATCCACGTCGACGATCCGGCGTACGACCACGCGGCCTTCCGACCCTGGCGGCTCGTCGCGCTCGCGCTGAAGGCGGTCCGCCGGCTCCGCCCCGACTATCCGCTCTGGCGCGACTTCCTCTACGAGTACGAGGCCGGACGGCGCGCGATCGACGTACTCAACGGCGGCAGTCTGCTGCGCGAGTGGGTCGACGACGCGGCGGCGACACCCGCCGACCTCGACGCGATGGCGGCACGCGACGAGGCGGCGTGGGAAGCGGAGCGGCGGGCGATCGAGATCTACCGAGCGTAGCGCGTCGGCCGCGATCGAACGCGAGCCCTTCGCGTTGGCAATCCGTGCGATCCGTTCCGCGTTCGATGAGCTGCACCATTCTGAAACAACTCGGCTCGAATTCGGCCCGACCCGCCGCGCTCGGCGTTTACACTATCATCGCTTCGTGAGATGAGCCGCGCTCCATTCCTCAATAACTCGCCAGGGAGCCCAACGATGCGTACTCGCTTCGGGATCGTCCAAGCAGCCGTTGCAGTCGTCATCCTCGCCTTCCTCGGCGGATGCACCGCCAACTCCTTCAAAGGAAACAACCTCGGCCTCCGGCCGGACCCACCCCTCTTCGAGCGCGGCGAAGACGCCTGTAAACGATACGAGGAGGTCCACAACAAAACGCTCCACCTCCGGGAGGCCTATCATTCGCGGGCCTCGCAGAACCGCTGGTGGGTCTACGTGGCGGGCGCACTCGCCCTCGGCACGGCGGCGGCGACGGGCGGCCTCGGCGCAGTGGGAGCAGCCGGGACGAGCATCGCCCTCCTGTCGATCTCCGGCGGCGCCACCAGCGGTTTCTTCGCAGTCCTCGACAACCAAGATCTCGCCGCCATCTACACCGACTCGGCGAACAAGATGACCACGGGACTCCAGGTGGCCGAAGCCGAGATCACCTACCAGGGCGACGAGCCGGAGCCGGCGTCGTGCGTCAAGGCATTGCGCAAACTGGAAGAGAGCGTCGCCACAGCCGAGACGGAACTGGAGACCGCGCGCTCGAGCAGGGCCGCCCTCGCGGCGGCTCGGGCGAAACAAGAGGTCGACAACCTGACTCAGCAGATTCAGCAGGCCGAGAAGGCTTCGCTGGCGAAGTCGCTCGTCGGCGCCACGATCACCGACGTCCAATGGGACCCTCAAGACAAGAATGCCGCGAACGTCGTGGTGAGCACGGAATTGCGGGCGTTCACCATGCAGGACATCCAAGTAAAGGTCGCGGGCACGCCCGTGTCGGTCTCCGGCATTCACTCGGCGAACGGCACGTCCACGCTTTCGTTCATTCCCCCCAAGGAGGAAGGGCAAGGGACCGACCGGTCGATCTCGGTCGTCTTCGAGAGAGCGGGTACGGAGCTGAAGACCGACAAGCCGCTCAAACCGAAGAAGCCCTGAAACGGAGAACATCGTGCAGACGGCCAGAAGGGCCGGCGCGTACCCCCGGCGGAACGCGCCCTACGACGACGTCTCGTGCCGCACCGGCGCGCGGAAGACGTCGCGCCCGAAGCGCGCGCGCGCGATCAGGAGCTTCATGGTCTCCTCCGAGCCGTCGCCGATCTGCCAGCCGATGATGTCGCGGAGGCGCTGCTGGTGCGGCAGAGCCTTGCTGTACCCGTAGTGGCCGTGGAGACGCAGACAACGGTGCACGGCCTCGGCCGCCATCTTCGGCGCGTACCACTTCACCATCGCGCCGGCGTCCTGGCAGGGGATGTCGTTCTGGCGCATCCAGAGGACGCGGTAGCACTGGAGCCGGGCGAGCTCGAGATGGGTGACGTCCTCGGCGATGCCGAAGGACACGGCCTGGTTCGACGCGAGCGGCGCGCCGAACACCACGCGCGCCTTGGCGTGCTCGATCGTCTCGTCGATCGATTGTAGCGCGGCACCGATGCACTTGAGACCGATGACGGCGCGATTCACGTCGAAGAAACGGCTGATCATCGCGAAGGCCAGGTGCTCCGGGCCGACCATCCAGTCGGCCGGGACCTCGACGCCCGCGAGCCGCAGGATGCCGCGCGGCACCGCGCGACATCCGAGGTCGTCCCAGGCCTCGAACGACAGCCCCGGGGTCTCGCGCGGGATCAGGAAGGCGGAGATGCCCTGCCAGCCGGCGGACGCGGGGTCGGTGCGCGCGAAGACGTAGAAGACGTCCGCGTTGAGGAAGCTCACCGAGTTCTTCACGCCGTCGAGCCGATAGACGTCGCCCCGGCGCACCGCGGTCGCCGCCATCGCGGCCATGTCCGAGCCCGCGCCGGGCTCCGTGAGACAGAGACCGATCGTCTGCTCGCCGGTCGCGAGGCCCGGGAGCCAGCGCGCGAGCAGCGCGTCGCTCGCCGCGCCCAGGAACATGCGCGTGTATCCCGGCCCGAGACTCGGCAGGACCGCGTTGAAGTCGCCGCGCGCCACCTCCTCGGCGGTGATGCCGACCGTGACGAGATCGTGCTCGGCCTCGCGCCCGGCCCAGAACTCGGCCGCGAAAGCGAGGACCCGGCGGATCTGCTGGCGCGGATAGACCTGCTGCGCGTCGCCGGTCTGATAGCGCGGCGCCAGCTCCTCGAGGGCGATCCTGCGCACGCCGGCCCGATACTGCTCTTGAGCCGGCGTGAAGGAGAAGTCGAGCACGCTCAGCCCTGCGCGGCGGCCGCGGCTTCGATCTGCGCGCGGAAGGCCGGGCCCTGCGCGTAGTCGCCGATGAGAGCCACCACCTCACGAACGGAGAGCTCCGCAGCCCACTCGTAGTCCTCGGCGGAGAGCGTGGCGAGACCGTCGAGCAGTGCGACCGTCCGCGCGGAGAGGTCGGAGCGATCGGCCTCGAGCAACGCATTGTGCTGGGTCGCGATCGCCAGGTGGGTATCCTCCTCGTCGAGGATGCGGCGCAGCTGGCCGGCCACGGCACGTCGCAGCTCGGGCGGCATCTCCGAACGCTCGACCGCGTCGAGCACCGCGCCGTAGTACAGGCCGACCATGATCTCGTAGCCGAAGGTGGTCGTGAGGTAGAGGTTCAGGCGCGAGTAGCGCCCGCGCGCACGCAAGCGGTCGCGGTTCTCCTGCAGCACCCGCAGGTAGTAGCCGCGGCCGGTGAGCTGGTGCTGGTAGCGATAATACCCGTCGGACCCGAAGTACTCGGGGAACACGCCGCGCGCCAGGTCGAGGGACAGCTGCTTGTGTCCCGCCTCTTCGCGCTGCTGCCGCTCGATGTCGGCGACCAGGCGCGACACCTCCTCCTCGCGAATGGCGGCGACCCCCGCTTCGCCCATCGCCTCGCCCTCGCTGACGCTCATCAGGAAGAAGGCCAGCAGGAAGCGGTCGGCGATCATCGCCCGGATGCCCTCTACGACCGACGGCTGCGCCATGTAGTGGGCGACCCGATCGCGGATCGCGTGCTCGTCGAGCTCTATCGTCATCGCAATGCCTGGGTCGGGTCGGCGGCGCCGCAGCGCCGAGGACAAACATGAGTGCGGCGGGAAGTAAAGCGTCGGTCCGCGGCAACACGCATGCCGGCGGCCGCAGACTACGCCTTCGGCGCGGCAGCCTCGATCGGGTATCCCGCTTCCCGCCAGCCCTTCATCCCGCCGTCGAGTGCCACCGCCCGCACGTACCCCATCGTACGGAGCGTGTCGGCGGCGAGTGTCGAGATCTTTCCGAACTCGCAGCAGGTGACGACGCGCACGGTCGGATCCGGGAGCACCCCGTCGATGCGGAGCTCGAGCTGCCCGCGCGGCACGTGTCGCGCACCCGGGATGTGCGCCGCGTCGTAGGCGTCGCGCTCGCGGATGTCGAGCACGACGAGCTCGCCGGTGCCGGACTCGACCCGCTCCCGCACGTCGTCCATCGACATGAACGCGATCCGTCCCGCGGCCTCGTCGAGCAGCTGCGCGACCGTCTTGCCGCCGGTCCGGTTGGTGCGGAGCGCCTCGGTCAGATGATCCGGCATGCCGAGGTTGAGGGCGCGCATCTGCTCGACGAACGCGGCGCGATCGCGCTTCTGGAGACGCGGGTTCTCGGCTTTCTCCTGGCCGATCGTCGTCACCGGCGCGTCCTTGTAGTTGTGTCCGGGGTACACCGCGAGCGCGTCGTCGAGCTGCAGCAGCTTCCCGAAGAGACTCTCGTAGAGCCCCTCGGGATCGCCGGTCGGAAGATCGGTGCGCCCGGTGGCTCCGCGCAGCAACGTGTCGCCCGTCAGCACGCGATCGGCGAGGACGAGCGTCATCGAGTCCTCGGTATGACCGGGGGTCGAGAGGGCGCGCATGCGTATGCGACCCGCGATCAGCGTCTCGCCGTCGTCGAGCCGGACGTCGACGTCGGGCGCGATGCTGGCGCGGTGCATGACGCGCGGAACGCCGAGCCGGCGCGCGAGCTCGCGCGACGCCGTGAAGTGGTCGGCGTGCGTGTGCGTGTCGTTGACGTAGTGCACGCGGACTCCGGCTTTGCCGATGAGGGCGAGGGTGCGATCGATCTGCGACAGCTCGGGATCGACGACCATCCCGGCGCAGGTGTCGCCGCACGCGATCACGTACGAGCAGCACCCGCCGCTACGAATCTCCTCGAAGATCACGGCGGTCAGTCCAACCGCTCGATGATCGTCGCGTTCGCCATCCCGCCGCCCTCGCACATCGTCTGGAGGCCGTAGCGCCCGCCGGTGCGCTCGAGGATGTTCACGAGCGTCGTCATGAGCCGCGCGCCGCTGCAGCCGAGCGGGTGACCGAGCGCGATCGCGCCGCCGTGCAGATTGACCTTGGCGAGGTCGGCGTCGAGCTCGCGCTGCCACGCGAGCACGACGGGCGCGAACGCCTCGTTGATCTCGACGGCGTCGATGTCGCGGAGCGAGAGCTTGGCGCGCGCGAGGACGTTCGTGGTCGCCGGGATCGGGCCGGTCAGCATGATGACCGGATCGACGCCGCCGAGCGCGAAGGCGTGGAAGCGGGCGCGCGGGCGGAAGCCGAGGTCGAGGGCACGCCGCTTCTCCATCACGAGGATCGCGGCGGCGCCGTCGGTGAGCTGGCTCGAGTTGCCGGCGGTGATGACGCCGTCGTCCTTGAAGGCGGGCTTGAGACTCATGAGCTTCGCGAGCGAGCTGTCGGCGCGGATGCCTTCGTCGGTGGTGATGACGTCGCGGCTGCCGTCCGGCCGGCGCACCTCGACGGGCACGATCTCGTTCGCGAACCAGCCGTTCCGCGTCGCAGCGGCGGCCTTCTGGTGCGAGCCGACCGAGAGCTCGTCGAGCGCTTCCCGCGCGAGCTGCCACTTCTCGGCGATGATCTCGGCCGAGATGCCCTGCTGCACGAGCCCACCGACGCCGTAGAGGTTCTCGTCGACGTAGCGCTGCATCATCGCCGGCCCGAAGGGCTGACCGCCGATGCCGACGCTCGTGCCCATCGGCACCCGGCTCATCGACTCGACGCCGGCCGCGATCACGACGTCGTACGCGCCCGCGATCACGCCCTGCGCGGCGAAGTGCAGCGCCTGCTGGCTCGACCCGCACTGCCGATCGACCGTCGTCCCGCAGACGGTCTCGGGAAAGCCGGCCGCGAGCAAGGCATTGCGGCCGACGTTCAGGCCCTGCTCGCCGACCTGGCTCACGCACCCCATGATCACGTCCTCGACGACGGCGGGATCGATGCCCGACTTCTCGACGAGGGCGCCGAGCGCCTTGGCGGCGAGATCGACGGCGTGGACGGGATAGAGCGCACCGGTCTGCTTGCCCCGCCCGAGAGGCGTCCGCACGGCTTCGACGATCACGGCTTCACGCATGGCATCTCCTTGGCCCTCGCACTTTGCTGCATGCGCCCTGACGGTTCAAGGTAACGCCGCCGACCGGTCGTCGGTCGTCCTTTTCAGAAGGACCAGTACCAACCGTAGCGTCGCCGCGTCCACGCCCCCTTGGTGAAGAACATGTCGTCGCCGATCCCGATCTGGACGGTCATGGTCGGCAGCGTCGCCGCGCTGAAGTCGCCGTACGCTTCGAGCGTCATCACGAGGCTGTCTCCGACGCCGTGCTTCAGCTTCACCCGGTAGAGACCGTCGCGCGTGCCCTGACCGCGCGCCGCGGCCTTGTCGACGAAGGACAGCGTCGACCAGTGACGCTGCAAGTCGCCGGGGAGGAGGCGCGCCTTGTAGATGACGCCGTTGCTGTTCGTGAGCACCACGGTGAGCCCCTTCGCGATCGCGTCGAGCGCATGCGGCGGCTGGAGGCGTCCGTGGACGCGGAAGAAGTCGGGGCGTTGGCGCAGCCGCGAGGACTTGGGACGGGTGGCGGCGAAGCGAATCACCGCCGGATCGCGCAGGATCTGGAGGCAGCCGCAGTCGGTATCGTCGCAGTCGACGGCGCCGTCGCCGTCGTCGTCGATGGTGTTGCTGCAGATCTCCTGCAGATGACAGGTGGCGTCGCAGCCGTCGCCGTCCTCCAGGTTGCCGTCGTCGCACTGCTCGCCCTGGTCGACGATGCCGTTCCCGCACCGTGCGAGGGTGCAGTCGGACTCGCAGAGATCGCCGTCGGCCCGATTCCCGTCGTCGCACTCCTCGCCCGCGGTGAGGATGCCGTTGCCGCACGCGGTGATCGAGCAGTCGTGGTCGCAGCCGTCGCCGTCGACCGTGTTGCCGTCGTCGCACTGCTCGCCGGCGGTCACGATGCCATTGCCGCAGGCGGGGACGGTGCAGTTGCTGTCGCATGCATCGCCGTCGATCTGGTTGCCGTCGTCGCACTGCTCGCCCGCGGTCACGACGCCGTTGCCGCAGCCGGTGACCGTGCAATTCGCGTCGCAGCCGTCGCCGTCGACCGCGTTGCCGTCGTCGCACTGCTCGCCGGCGGTCACGATCCCGTTGCCGCAGGCGGGGGCGGTGCAGTTGCTGTCGCATGCGTCGCCGTCGATCTGGTTGCCGTCGTCGCACTGCTCGCCGACGGTCACGACGCCGTTGCCGCAGCCGGTGACGGTGCAATTGGCGTCGCAGCCGTCACCGCTCACCGCGTTGCCGTCGTCGCACTGCTCGCCGGCGGTCACGACCCCGTTGCCGCAGCCGGTGACGGTGCAGTTGCTGTCGCATGCGTCGCCGTCGACGGCGTTGCCGTCGTCGCATTGCTCGCCGGCGGTCACGACCCCGTTGCCGCAGCCGGTGACCGTACAGTTGGTGTCGCAGCCGTCGCCATTGGTCGCGTTGCCGTCGTCGCATTGCTCGCCGGGGTCGGCGACGCCGTTGCCGCAGCGGGGGACCGTGCAGTTGTCGTCGCAGCCGTCGCCGTTCACGGCGTTGCCGTCGTCGCACTCCTCACCGGTGGTGACGACGCCGTTGCCGCAACCGGTCACCGTACAGTTGAAGTCGCAGCCGTCGCCGTCGAGGAGGTTCCCGTCGTCGCAGGCCTCGCCCGCCGTGACGACGCCGTTGCCGCACGAGGTGGGCGTGCAATTGTGGTCGCAGCCGTCGCCGTCGACGGCGTTGCCGTCGTCGCATTCCTCGCCGGCCTGATTGACGACGCCGTCGCCGCACGCCGCCGGCACCCAGTGCTTGGTCGCCGTTCCGGTGACGGTCCCGGGTCGGGGGGCGCCGGCGAGCACGATGCCCTGGATCCCTTCGGCCTTGAACTTCAAGCCGACCGGGACGGTGAAGTCGGCGCTGGCGGTGATCGTATCGACGCCCGGCACCTGGAGCGTGTTGTCGTAGGTCACGACGAAGTTGCCCTGCGCATCGGTGGAGCCGTCGAAGGTCTGCGGACCGGCGGCGCCGGCGATGGTCACCTCGACGGGGTAGTCGGGGATGACCTGCCCGTTGGTGTCGCGCAACGTCGCCGTGACCGTGTGCGTCACCTCGTCGGGGAGGTAGTTGGTGGCGTCGGCGGGAGAGAGGGTCAGCTCCTGCGGCACCGGCGGCACCTGGCCGCATTGGTCCGTGGCGCCGTCGATGATCTCGAGGGCGCGGCTCTGGACGTCCGACGGGCCCGTGATGACGAAGCCGTCGGTGAAGTACCAGATCGCCGACTGCACCGCGGCCGCCTCGCGACTCGGATCGGCGAGGGGCGAGCCGATCGTGCCGGGGTTCGGGTAGGCGTGCGTGAGGATGGAGACCACCTCGCACGGATAGTCGGGTGGAATTTGCGGCTCCGTGTCGCCGAAGGTCAGCGGATTGTGGATGTCGACGCAGTAGGCCTCGCTGGACGCGCCGCCGTCGATCGCGATGTGGAACGAGCCCACGAAGGACCACGTTTCGTCCGGACCGCCGGTCGAGCCCGTGACGGTATCGTAGAGACCGACGCCGAGACTCGTGAGGGTCGCCTCCGCGGCCGACGCCGGGGCGGCGCGCCAGCCCGCTGCCAGCAGGACCACGGCCAGCAGCACGCGCGTCGCGACGCGACGACATATCGTCGAACATACGAAACGATATTCATTCTCGAATACGAATGTACGCATATAGTTTTCCCTCACGAGTCGCATCAGATGCGAAACCTGATTAGCTAGACTCGTGCCGAGAAACGCTTCGGCGATTCAACGGCTTACGACGGGCGCCTCGTGCGCGCCTGCGCGACGCCGCCGGAGTCTCGCATTCCGGTCGGAGCATCGGCGCAGGCGCACGAGAAGTGGCATGCGAGATGCCGCGTCGGATGCCGAAGGAAGGTCTACGGAGCGCGCGCGCCGTCACGCACGATCGAGACCTCGAAAACCATCTGGCCCTGTGCCAGGGTCGCCGCATGACTCTCTCCCTCGAGGATCGAGCCCTCATCGGCGATCTCGTCGTCGCCTACGCGTTCGCGATCGACGAGCGGAATTGGCAGGCGTTCGCGGCGCTGTTCACGCCGGACGCGCACATCGACTACACGTCCGCCGGCGGGATCGCCGGAACGCCGGCGGAGGTGGCCGCCTGGATGCCGCAGGCGATTTCGCTCTTCACGTGGACGCTCCACTCGGTGTTGACCCACCGGCTCCGAGCGACCGGTGCGGATGCCGCGACCGGGTCACTCCACATGTTCGCGCGCCACGGCGTGCTGTGGGACGGCGCGAGCGAGGTGATGGACGTGAGCGGCGTCTACCACGACCAATACGTCCGGACGGCGGACGGCTGGCGCTTCGCCGCGCGACGGGAGCACACGCTGAGCATCACCGGCGGACGTTTCGCCGAAATGGCCGCCGCTCGCATGCGACACGGCTGAGCATCATCCGGCTCAACACGTGCGGAGACAACGCCAGCGCCGACGCCTACTGGCTCGTGAATCCGTCGTGTCCCTGATGTGCCTGACGGTCGCCTGACCGTCGCGATCGGGCGCGGATGCCCCGGCACACGGGCCAGGGCATCCGCGCGTCGACGTCAGGCTTTGACGACGTTGGCGGCTTGGAGTCCTTTCGGACCCTTGACGACGTCGAATTCGACCTTCTGGCCTTCGTCGAGCGACTTGAAACCGTCGCCGCTGATGGCCTTGAAGTGGACGAAAACGTCCTCGCCGCCGGGCTGGGTGATGAAGCCGAACCCCTTTTCGGGGTTGAACCATTTCACGGTCCCTACTGGCATGAGCGTAACCTCCTTTCCAAAGACTCGTCTTCGAGAAGAAGGTTGCGCGTCACACCAAGCCGCGAGGACCGCGGCTCAGAAACTCGACTTCCGTCACCTCAAGACTGCCCGCACCTTTTATGGTGCGCGCGGCTTCTGCACAAGCCCGCAATCCCGACGGATCGCAGCGGGCGGCGTCCCGTACCCGACGAGGCTCGCCGCCCTTCGAGGATCTGCCCGGGCGACTCGCCGGCACGACCGACGACTATTATGGCTTGAATGCCTAATATGGCTGTATTAGTTGATTTCCTGGAGGATCTCCCCATGCCAGCCGAACCGATGCGCGACGAGCGCGGCCGCGCGGTCGAGACCGTCACGGCCACGGAAGCCAAGAATGCCTTCGGACGGGTGCTCGACACGGCGCTCAGTCGCGGCGTCGTCGCGATCACCAAGCGCGAGAAGGTGCGCGCCGTCGTCCTCTCGCTGGAGGCGTACGACGCGCTCGTGAACAATTCGTCCCGAGTGCTCGCCGGTCTCGAGTCGGAGTTCGATACGCTGGTCGCGGCGATGCAGACGCCGCGAGCGCGGGCGGCCGGCGACGCGCTCTTCGCCGCGAAGCCCGCCGCCCTCGGGCGGGCGGCGACCAAGGCCGCCCGGAAGCGTGCCTGACTCGCCACCGCGCATCCTGGTCCTCGCCGGCACCAACGGCGCGGGCAAGAGCAGCATCGGTGGCGCCTTCCTCCGTGAGGCCGGCGGCGAGTATTTCAACCCCGACGAAGTCGCCCGGGCGATGCGCGCCGCCGATCCGAGCCTCGACGCCGCAGCGGCCAACGGTCACGCCTGGGCGACGGGCCGCCGCCTCTTGGAGCAGGCCATCCGCGACCGACGGGACTTCGCGCTCGAGACGACGCTCGGCGGGCGGACGTTCACCGGCCTCCTCCTCGAGGCGTCGCGCCGAGGCTTCGAGGTGCGCGTCTGGTACGCCGGCCTCGCGACGCCGGAGCTGCACCTCGCCCGCGTGGCGGCACGCGTCCGCCGGGGTGGGCACGACATCCCGGAGCCGGACGTCCGTCGGCGCTACGACCATAGTCGGCGGAATCTGATCGTCTCGTTGCCGCACCTCGCCGAGCTCGCCGTCTACGACAACAGTACGGAGGCCGATCCCGCGTCCGGCAAGACGCCGCAGCCGGTGCTGGTGTTGCACCTGCGGCACGGGGCGATCCTCGGTCCACCCAGCCTGGATCGTACGCCGACCTGGGCCCGACCGATCGTCGCCGCGGCGCGGAAGGTCGTCGGGTAGCGAGCCCCTCCCCGGCGGCTCCCGCCCCCCGACCGTGCGCCGTTGACTGCCCGCAGCCCACCGGCGCTAGAATGCGCGCGCTTTCGGGATCCCAACCGACGTGCGTACCGTCACCGACACGACGAGCGCATCAGCCGAGCTCCTCGCCGACCGTGTGCCCCTCTTCGCGGGCACGTGGCTCGTCCTCGTCGCCGTCATCACCGTCAGCGAGATGCTCCAGGGCCGACTCGACGCGGTCCTCGCTCTCGCGTTCCTCGCGCTACACGCGACCATCGTCGGCGGCGCCGTGGTCTGGCGCTCCGCCGCCAACGCGCGGACGATCGTCATCGCCCTCTGTGGCGCGCTCGCCGTCTCCATCACGGGCACGTTCGCATCGTTCGGGGGGTCGGCGGAGATTCTCGGGGTCCTCCTCTTCGCGCTGACGGCGAGCGCAGCCGCGTTCTTCGTCTGGGGATGGCGCCCGCAAGTCGCGCTGAACGCGCTCACCGGCACGATCTGGCTCCTCGCCCTGCCCCGGCTCGGCGTCTCCACCTCGCCGCTCGAGCTCGTGAGCGTGACGCTGATCAGCTGGGTGATCACGGTCGGGCTCGCGGAGAGCATGGCGCGAACCTTTTACATGGGCATCGATCTCCGCGAGCGGGAGCGGGCCGCGGTCGACGCGCTGAAGGCGTCCTACGACGCCTACCGCGACCTCGCGGAAAACGCGCGCGATTTCCTCTGGACGGCGGATCTCACGGGGCGGATCACCTACGCGAACGAGTCGACGGCGCGACTGCTCGGCGACACGTCCGTCGGGCTCGTCGGCCGCTCGCTCTACGAGTTCCTCACCGACCATCCCGACAACCTCGACATCGCGGCCACGCTCGCGAAGTTCGTCGCGGGCGAGCCGATCCTGCCGCAGCCGGTCCAATGCGTCACCGCCAGCGGAGCCCGTTGGTTCGAGGTCGACGGCACCGCGATGCGCGACCAGCACGACAAGGTCGTCGGCATCCGTGCCATCGGTCGCGACATCACGGAGCGCCGTGCCGCGGAAGAAGAACGACGCCGCGCAGAGGAAGCGCTTCACGCGAGCGAAGCCCGCTATCGCGGCATCGTCGAGTCGACGCAGTCGGTGTTCACGCGCACCGATCTCCAAGGCCGCGTGCTCTTCGCGAACGAGCCGATCTGCCGACTGACGGGCGTCCCGCTCGAGGAGATGCTGGGCCGCAGCATCTTCGAGTTCATGCACCCCGACGACCAGGCCGCGATTCTCGCCAGCATGGCCGCGGTACGAACGCCGCCCTACCGCGTGCTGGTGGAGAACCGCGTGCCGACGCTCGGCGGCTGGCGCTGGTTCGAGTGGGAGGCCTGCGCGATCCGCGACGCCGACGGCGTGATCCGCGAGCTGCAGACGATCGGCCTCGACGTGACCGAGCGGAAGGAAGCGGAGCGCGCGTTTCGCACCAGCGAAGAGCGCTACCGGAGCCTCGTCGAGTCCGGGCTCGAGCTGATCGCCCGCGCCGACCCGAGCGGCCGGCTGCTCTTCGCGAACGACGCGTACCTGAACGCGTTCGGCTACCGACGCGAGGACGTCGACGCCGGCCGCGTCACGATCCTCCCCCACATCCACGAGGAGGATCGCGGGCGCGTGCTGGCGAGCTTCGAGCAGGTCCAGCGGCCGCCCTATCGCAACG
Organism: uncultured delta proteobacterium; assembly: GCA_963774015.1. GTDB lineage: Bacteria > Desulfobacterota > Binatia > UTPRO1 > UTPRO1 > UTPRO1. The sequence goes on along the minus strand of CAVZDH010000003.1, from coordinate 25,554 downwards.
TCGTCGTCAACCGCATCCGCATCGGGGACACGTGGCGCTGGTTCGAGTGGGAGCAAGGCGTGGTGCGCGACGAGCACGGCATGATCACCGAGATCCAGGGCGCGGGCCGCGACGTCACCGACCGACAGATCACCGAGGAAGCGCTCCGTCGCTCGCTCGAGGATCTGAAGCGGAGCGAGGAGACCCTGCGGCGCCTCGCCCGCCGGCAGGCCTCGATCCGCGAAGAGGAGCGGCGCCGACTCGGGCTCGATCTTCACGACAACGTCTGCCAAGAGCTCGCAGCGATCGGCGTGCTGCTCGAGGTCGCGCGCGTGCGCAAAGCCGACGGGCCCGAGCTCGGGCACGCCGCGCGGCATCTCATGGAGGTGATCGAGCACTTGCGGCTCGTCGGCCGCGAGCTCCGCCCGATGCTGCTCTCCGACTTGGGGCTCACGGAGAGCCTGCGCGCGTTCACCACCAACGTCTCGTCGCTCCAGCGCCGCGTGACCGCGCGCTTCCCGACGCCGATCCCACGCCTCGACGACGAAACCGAGATCGCGGTCTACCGGATCGCACAGGAGGCGCTCGGCAACGCGCTCCGCCACGCCGACGCGCGCAGCATCGATCTCCTGCTCCGCAGCGCGGAGAACACGCTGCTGCTCGAGGTGCGCGACGACGGCCGCGGCTTCGACCGTACCGCCCGACGCACCGACTCGCTCGGCCTCGCCAGCATGGAGGAGCGCGCGCTCGCCCTCGGCGGCCGGCTCCAGATCGTCTCGAGCCCGGGCAAAGGAACCTGCGTCAGGCTGGAATGCCCGCTGAAGGTCGGGAATCCCGCCACCGCCGCGTGACGAAGCGGCCGGCGCCGCCGCGGATCACCGCCGCTCTGGCCCGGCGTCGCGCCAGACCGCAGGCAAGATCCGCCGTGCCGTCTCGGGACGCGCGTCGTAGAAGGCGAGGAGCGCGGCGTACGCGATCGGCAACACGACGGCGCCGACGCGACCGAAGACGAGAAGGCCGTAGGAGAGCCCGACGTAGGTCGCGATCAGCGTGACGTGCGCCGCATACGCGGCGCGCGCCTGCCGACGGTCCGCGTCGAGGTCGCCGATGACCGGCGCCGCGTGCGGCGAGGTGCCGACCTTGCCGGGCGTCGTGACGGCCTCGAACTGCTCCTGCGCGCGCACGGCCGCCGCCAAGCTCATGGCGACCATCGCCGTGACGAAGCTCGGCTCGGCGGCCAGCGCGCGCCAGTCGACACCCGTCGCCCATCCCAACGCCACGGCCGGAAACGCGATCGGGACCGCGAGCACGGCCGCGACCAGCGTAAAGAAGACCGCCAGCACGACGACCGCGGTCAGGCGCGCGACGAGCCAGGTCGCACGCGGATCGACGGTCGTCGGGTCGCTGCGATCCCGCGTCGTCCCGACGATCAGGACGAGCCCGAGCGCCAAGTCGAACGCGGTCGCCACGAGATACGCCGGAATGCTGCCGCGGAGCAGGTAGAGGGGCACGAGCGGAACGGCGTGGCGCAGGACGGCGAGCGCGACGGCCGGCGTCGATGGGCGCTGCGACGAGGGGCGGACCGAGGGCAGCGGGTCGCCGCGTCGAGCCGTGCGTCGCACCCGCACGAGGGACCACGACTCCGGCGCGGGGTCAAGGCACCCTGTCGCGTGCTGGGCATCGGGGCCGCGCTCGCGGTAGGGTCCCACGATCCATGTCTCCGGACGATCTCGAGCGCCTGCGCGCCACGCACATCTACGATCCGACCGCGGAGGACGCGGCCGACCAGCTCGCGCTCCTCGAGCGGCTCGCCGCCCGCGGCCTCGGACCCGACGATCTGCTCGCCTCGCACCGCATCGGCACGCTCGTCCTCGCCGCCTTCGAGCACTTGATCCGCCCCGGGCCGCGCCGCACGACCGCCGAGGTCGCGGTCGTGACCGGCATGACGACCGACGAGCTGCGGCGCCTCTGGCGCGCCTGGGGCTTTCCGGATCCCGGCGCCGACGAGGCGTGCTGGACCGACGCCGACGTCGACGCGATCGGCTTTGTCCGCGAGGCGGCGGACATCGCCGGCGACGCGTGGGCGATGGCGATGGCGCGCGCCGCCGGCACCGCGATGTCGCGCGTCGCCGAGTCGGAAGTCGCATTCGTGCGGTCGAAGATCGAGGCGCCGCTGCTCGAGCAGCACGTGGCGCGCGCGACCCTGCTGCTCCAGTACGAGCGCGTGATCGCGGGATTTCTCCCCGCCGCCGGGAAGCTCCTCGACACCCTGCACCGCCATCACCTCACCGACTTTCGCCGGCGGTATGCGACCGCGCTCGGACCCTCGGCGAACAACGTCCTCGACGTGGTCGTCGGTTTCGCGGACGTGAGCGGCTCGACCGCGCTCGTCGAACGACTGGAGCTCACGGAGCTCGACCGCGCGCTCGCCCTCTTCGAGGAGCGAACGACCGACGCGATCGCGCGCGCCGGCGCGACCCTCGTGAAGCGCCTCGGTGACGGCGTGATGTTCGTCGTCCACGACGCCGACGCGGCATGCCGCCTGGGGCTCGCCCTCGTCGACGCGTTTCCGGAGGAGGAAGCCCTGCCGCCCGTGCGGGTCGGCCTCGCCGGCGGCGTCGTTGCCGCGCTCCGCGGCGACTACTTCGGTCCGGCCGTCCATCGCGCCGCGCGGGTGGTCGCGCTCGCGGCGCCTCGAACGGTGCTCGTGTCCGCGGAGGTCGTCGCCCGCGCCGCCATCGACCAAGTCCCGACGGCGACGGACCGCCCATGCTTCGACTCGATCGGCGAGCGGACGCTCGCCGGCTTCGATCATCCCGTAGAGCTGCTGCGCTGCATGCGGCCCGTGCGCCGACCGTCGCCCTGACGGTCGCAGAGTCGCATTTACATCGCGGCCGCATTTTACAAGTCGCGACCCGTGCACGCCGGTGAAACCACGAGACCTCGCTCGGGCACGGCGCTTGCTCCCACCGGCGAGCATGAGAGCCACGAACACATCATCGGTCGGCGTACGGCTCGCGGCCGTCGCCTTCGTCGGCACCTTGGTGCTCGTCGCGCCGGGCGTGAGCTCGGCCAAGGGCGCGCGCGGAGCTTTCGGCGGCGACGTCGAGACGCGCATCAAGACGCTGCACGCTCAGCTCCACATCGCGCCCGAGCAAGAGGCGGCGTGGAAGGACGTGGCGCAGGCCATGCGCGACAACGCCACGTCGGTCGCGGAGGCGCGTCGGCAGCAAGCCGCGGACGAGAAGTCGGCGAGCGCCCCCGACGTCATCGACGCGTATGCGAAGACGATGGATGTGCATGCGGAAGCGGTGCACAAGTTCGCCGCCGTCTTCCAGACGCTCTACGACGCCATGTCGGCGGCCCAGAAAAAGACCGCCGACAACGTGTTCCGGAGCCGTGTGCGCGCGGCGGCCGCGCGGAGGAAGTCATGAGGTGGGTGGGCGCGCGGCTCACCGGCGCGCTCGTCGTCGCCGGCATGCTGTTGGCCGGCGCCGCGAGCCCGGCCCGCGCCGACCACGACGACCACGGCCACGGGCATTGGCACGGACACCACCATGGGCATTGGAAGCACGAGCACCACGGGGAGCCGCGGGCGCACTACTACTACTACGAGCAGCCCTACTACGCGCCCCGCGAATACTACTACGCGCCGCGCGTCTACGTGCCCCCGCCCCCGGTACCGTCGTTCGGCCTGAACCTCGTCTTCCCGATCCACTGATCGCCGGCTCACGCGGAGACGCGCGAGCCGCATGCTTGGAGAGCACCGGAAGATCTCCTGGAGATTTCTAGGAGCGCGCCGGCCGATCGGCTATCGTCTCCGGCGGTGCTGTACTGCTTCGACGCCTTCGAGCTCGACCGCACGACCATCGAGCTCCGCCGGAACGCGATCGTCATCCCGGTCGAGCCACAGGTCTTCGCGTTGCTCGCGCTCCTCGTCGAGAACCCCGACCGTCTCGTGTCTCGCGACGAGATCATCGAAAAGGTGTGGGATGGGCGCGTCGTCTCCGACGCCGCGCTCGACAGCCGCGTCAAGTCGGCGCGCCGAGCGCTCGGCGACGACGGCAAGACGCAGCGCTTCATCCGCACCGTGCACGGACGCGGCTTCCGGTTCGTCGGCGCGGTGCGCGTCGCCGCCGCGAGCGTGCGCGCGCCGGGCGCGCTCGGCGCGCGACCGTCGATCGCGGTGCTGCCGTTGCGGGTGGCCGGCGTCCCCACTCCCCATGCCACGACGATCGCCGACGCGCTGCCGGACGAGCTGATCGCCGAGCTCGCGCGGCTGCGATGGCTTTTCGTGATCGCGCGCGGCTCCTCGTTCCGCCTGCGGTCGGCACCCCTCGATGCCGAGAACGTCGGGAAGCTCCTCGGGGTGCGCTATTTCCTCTCGGGCACGGTGGCGGTCACCGACGCGCGACTCGCGGTCACGGTGCAGCTCGTCGACACGAGCGACGGTCGCGTGGTGTGGGGGGATCGGGTCGTCTCGGCCGTCGACGACGTCCACGAGACGCGCGCCACGATCCGCGCGCGAATCGTGAGCGCACTCGAGCTCCAGATTCCGCTGCACGAAGCGCAGGCGGCGCGGCTGCTGCCTCCGGACGGGCTCGACGCGTGGTCGGCCTATCATCTCGGCCTGCAGCACATGTTTCGCTTCCACCGCGCCGACAACCAGATCGCCGGCGAGCTCTTCGGACGCGCGATCGCCGCCGATCCACGATTCGCGCGCGCCCACGCGGGCCTTTCCTTCGTGCACTTCCAGAACGCGTTTCTCCGCTACGCGCCCGCGGTCGAGCATGAGGTGCGGCAGGCACGCCGCGCCGCCGAGCGCAGCGTCGAGCTCGACCCGTTGGACCCCTTCGCCAATTTCACGATGGGACGAAGCTTCTGGCTCGAGGGCGATCTCGACACGGGCCTCGCATGGCTCGAGCGCGCCGTCGTCCTCAGCCCGAGCTACGCGCAAGGCATCTACGCGCGGGCGTGGACACATGCGCTCGCGGGTCGCGGCGGCGCCGGCAGGGACGACGCCGACGCGGCGATGGCGCTGAGCCCGCTCGACCCCCTCCACTACGCGATGGCGGCGACACGCGCACTCTCGCACATCGTCTGTGGGGAGGATGCGGAAGCGGCCGTCTGGGCCGAGCGCGCCGCACGCGCACCCGGCGCGCACGTGCTGATCGCGGTGATCGCCGTCGCCGCGCACGTCCTGAACGGCGACCGCGAACGGGCGGCAAGCTGGGCGGCGATCGTCCGCACTCGCAGCGATGCCATCACGGTCGCCGATTTCTTTCGCTCGTTTCCCTTCGGCGACCCGCAGGCGCGGCACCGGATCGGCGACGCGCTCCGTACCGTCGGGTTCTCTGACTAGGTGAGTCGGCGGTTCTGACCGCCCCCGGCTCGCGCCCCCGTCGATGACGCCCGCGATCCGCTCTTCGTCTTGGCATGCGCAGTGCAACGTACGAGCGGGGCCGAGGAGGAACCTGGGGCATGAGTGAACATCGTTCACACCGCACCCGACGGTGGTTGGCTGGGATCGCAGGCGTGGTGCTCGCGGCGAGCGGCCTGGCGGCGACGCGCGCGGGATCGACGTCGATCCCGAAATTCATGGTCGCCTGCGACGCGACCGCGCTGCAAACGGCGATCATGGATGCCAACACGGCCGGCTCCGCGCAGATCAAGCTCGCACCGAGTTGCATCTATTCCGTGCTGACGCCCGCGACCGCGACCGAGGCGTTTCCGGTCATCACCGGCTCGATCAGCATCGTGGGCGGCAAGAACACCATCCTCACGCGCGACCCGGCGGCCGCGAGCGATTTCCGGCTGTTCTCGGTCGATCCCGGCGCGACCCTGTCGTTGAGGAAGCTGACGTTGGAGAACGGCCGCATCGCCGGGCTCGGCGGCGCGATCTCGGTCGCCGGCACGCTGACGGCGAAGAACGTGACCCTGACCAACAACGTCGCCGGCAACGGCGGCGGCGTCGCCGTCCTCGCGGACGCCACGGCGACGATCGCGTCGAGCGCCCTGTTCCTCAACGCGACGACCGGCGTCGGGGGCGGCGCCCTCATCAACAGCGGTACGTTGACCGTCAGGCAGACGACCTTTTCCACCAACGTCGCACCCGTCAACGGCGGAGCCATCAACACCCAGTCGGGCGGAACGACGACGCTCGTGAAGTGCACGCTGCGCTACAACCGCTCGGGCGCCCTGGGCGGCGCGGTCTCGAACCTCGGCACCACCACGATCACGAGCTCGACGATCCGCTTCAACACCGGCAGCGCCGGCGGTGCCGTGGCGACCGCGAACGCGAGTGTGTCGCTCACCAAGTCGACGATCGCCGACAACCTGCCCGACAACTGCTCGCCGCTGAACACGATCGCGGGCTGCGCGAACTGACGCGACCGCACGGCCCGCGGGCTGCGCTGCCCGGTAGTATCAGTGCACCTGCGCGAGGATCTCGTTCAGGTGCGCCGCGACGGCCGCGCTGTCGAGGATGCCGGTGTGCGTCTCGTCGTAGCCGCGGATCGAGCGCGCTTCCTCTTGGGCCTCGGGACGAAGCTGGCTCGCGACCTCGACGACGCCGTCGCTCGAGCAACCGCCCTTGAACCCGAAGAGCAGGTGGTACGCGAGCGTGGCGGGCAATCGGCGGCGCTTCGTCCGCCTGCCGGGATCGGCGTAGAAGAGCCCGTCGAGGTACGGACTCCCGGGCGCGAGGCCGTACCACGAGCGCACGACGATCGGTGAGGTCGCAACGCCTTCGCCGGCCGACGCCATGCCGCCGAGCGGCGACGAGATCGTCACCAAGGTGCGAATCGGGTCCTTGGTGCTCGTCTCGTGATGGCGGAGCACGAAGCCGCGCGACACGAGCCCGCCCATGCTGTGGGCGACGACGACCGCCTTGTCGAGCTTGAGGGACACCTCGAGCCGCGTGAAGAGCTCGTCGAGCCACGTGACCAGCGTGTCGAGGCGCGCACCCGAGGGATAGTAGACCACCCAGGGTTGGAAGCGCGTCCGGTCGAGCTTCGCGATCAGGCTGGAGAAGTTGCGCGGAGTGCCGTTGATGCCGTGTACGAAGAGCACGGGGATGCGCTTGGGATCGTAGGGCTCGAGGAAGTAGATGCCCGCCCGACCGGCAATCAGGAACTCGTAGAACTTCCACATCCCCCTCTCGGCGCTATCCTCCGAAAAGCGCGGATCGGCGAGCGTCGTGACCTCGCCGAGCTTGCTGAGCGCGTAGATGCTGCGCGTCTTCTGCTCCTCGTCGCCGCGCGCCATCAATCCGCTCAGCGTCAGGTATTCGGTCCTGAGCGCGCGACCCGCGAAGGGCACGACGATGCTCATGCCGGTCACGCGCTGCCCGGCCCCACAGACCACCGGGTGGGCCGGATCGGGCCGGTAGAACGGCTCGTCTTGATAGGCGCCGTCGCCGTTCACGTCCTCGAAGGCCGCGACCCAATACGTGCCGGGTTGCACGCCGAACACCCACGCGCCCGGCTTCGCGGCCGTGAAATAGTCGACCAGCACGTAGGGGTCGCCGCCAGGAGCGCCAGGCGTGAAGAGGGCGACGATCAGTGGCCCCTTCGGCGGCTTCTCGGCGGCGACGGTGCCCGAGATGGCGCAGTTCGCGTCGGCGAGACGCTGCTGGCCCTTGACCGCGAAGATGGTGGAGCAGCCGGTGCTGACGACTGCCAGTGTGGCGGCTGCCATCACGATGAAGCGTCTCGTCATGCGCGCCTCCTCTTCCTTGATCTCCCGGAGCTCGACTGCCACTGTGCCCGGCCGAGTAGAGCGACGTCATGAACGAGACCCGGCTCGACGGCAAGCGCATTCTCCTCACGCCGGCCGGCGCGACGTACTGGTCGCGGTCCGCCATCACGGATATTGGTTCTGGATCGCCGAGAACGATCATGCGAGCAAGACCGTGTTTCGTTTCCTGCAGTCGTTGATCGGGATGCGCCTCGTGGAGGCAGCGCCGCACGCGGTCCCGGCGCTCACCATCCCGGTCGGAAAGTGACACCCATGCGCACGTCGATACGAGCATCGTTGGCTTCGATCGGAATTCTGCTCCTGGTCTCCTCCGGACGGGCATACGCCGACATGGATGTCGCGCCGCCGCCGGAGGCCGACCTCGAAAACGCGCAACCCGAGGTCGCGACCCCGCCGCCGGCGGACGACGTGCCGGCCGCACCCGAGGTCTCGGACGACGCGCCGGCGCCCTACGTACCGGCCGCGCCGGAAGTGGCGGCGCCGCCACCCGCCGATGCGGAGGTGGCGGACCCCGAAACGAGCGACGAGCCACCGGCCGTCGGCGACGACGATGACGACGACGAGTGACGCCGCAACGCCCTGACGACCGGCCCTAGGCCGCGTTCCCCGATCGCGCGGGATTGCTTCCGTCGCCCTCGCCCTGCATGCGGCGATACGCGCTCGGCGTCGTGCCGCTCCAGCGCCGGAACGCGCGCGTCAGGTGCACGGCATCGCGGTAGCCGACCTCGTGCGCGACGTCATGAATGGCGAGATCGTCACCAACGCGAGTCGCATCGTCGAAGCCCGTTCCGTCCCGGCGCGCCGCGCCCGTCAGCCCTGGGCCGGGCCTTGGTAGACCTCGAAAAAGCGACCCATCATGTCCTGCGGCAGCGCGGAGTTGGCGTCGCGATCGGTCCGAACGCAGACGACGCTCGGGCCGGGATGAGCACGTGCGGCACGGAGCGCGGGCGCGAGATCCTCGAGCCGGTCGACGTAGGCGGCGCGGCAACCGAGCCCCTCGGCGACCGTGTCCCAGCGGACGGTGCCCATCGCGGTGCCGAAGGTCTGCGCGTAGAGCATGCGCTCGTTCAGCTCCTCCATCGTCCACGACCCCTCGGCGAACACGACGGTCGTGAGCGCGAGGTTCTCGCGCGCCGCGCTCTGCATCTCCATGAAGTGGAACCCGGCGGCACCGTCGCCGGTGACACAGACGACGTCGCGGCCGGGCGCGCCGAGCTTGGCGCCGATCGCCGACGGAATGCCGGTGCCGAGCATGCCGAGCTCGAGGATGCTGTGGTACGAGCGCGCCGCCGTGGCAGGCAGGAACGTATGCGCCCACAGCGACGTGTTGCCGCCGTCGGTCACGTACACCGCGTCGCCGCCGAACGTCTCGCCGACGACGCGCATCGCGTGCGCCGGGTGAATGCCCGGTCCCGACCACGCCGCGATCGGCGCGACGGCATCGGCCCGCCAACCGGCCTCGACCTCGGCGTAGCGCGCCGTCACGGCCGCGTCGCCGCGACTCGCCCCGAGCGCGCGGAGCGCGGCCACGAGTCCCGGCACGGCGGTCGCGAGGTCGGCGACGATGCCGAGCGCGATCGGACGCGTGACCCCGACGTTGCGCGGGTCGACGTCGATCTGGATCACGCGTTGGCTCGCGGGATCGCCCCAGTACTTGTCGAAGGGCAAGTCGAGGTTGCCGAGCCGCGAGCCGAGCACGCAGACGACGTCCGCTTCGCGGCGCGCGAGATCCGCCGCGGGCCCGTACCCATGCAAGCGGCTCGGATGGTCGATCGGAAAGCTCGCGCGTCCGGCCATCGTCGTAATCACCGGGCAGCGCAAGAGGTCGACGAGCTCACGGACCGCGGCGTTCGCTCCCGCGCGGTCGATGCCCGACCCGGCGACGACGAGCGGACGGCGCGCCTCGTGCAAGAGGGCGGCGGCGGCGCCCAGCTGGGCGTCGGCAGCCTGCGGCAACATCGCACGCGACGCCGCCGGCGGCACGATGCGGACGCTCGCCGGGTCGCCGGTCGCGTACAGCACCGGCGCCGGGATCTCGAGGTGCACGGGTCCCGGGCGCCCGCACCACATCTCGCGGCACGCGAGCGCGGTCACCTCCGGAATGCGGCTCCAATCGAAGATCGGACCGCCCCACTTCACCGTCGGCCGGAAGACGTCGAGCTGATCCTGGCCTTGGAACGTCGAGGGCGGCGACGGGTAGACGATGCCGAGCCGGTGCTGCGACGTGATGACGACGACGGGCACGCCTTCGTGCCGCGCCGTGATGACGCCCGGCAAGAGGTTCGCCGATCCCGGACCGGGGTTGCCGAGCACCGCCGCGACCTGCCCCGTCGTCTTGTAGAGTCCCTCGGCCATGTGCACGGCCGCCGCTTCGTGACGAATCGGCACCAGACGCATGCCGTTGGCCTCGAGGCTCGCGAGCAGCGGGTCGACCTCGGGACACGGGAGACCGAACACGAGACGAATGCCCTCGTTGGCGAGACATCGCGCCAACAGCTCGCCGCCAGTCACGTCGCTCATGAGCCCTCCTCCGCGAGATATCCGGACTGGCGCGCGAAGCGCAGCGTGACGGTGCGCACCAATCGCAACGAGATACGCCGCAAGTGATAGATGAGCCGTGCCGCGGGTCCCGTCAACAGCACGTCGACGTCGGTGCGGACGGCGCGCAGCATGTCCTTCGCGACGACGTCCGGCGAGCATCCCTCGCGGCGATAGTACGCCTGCAACCGCGCGATCTGCGCCTCCGAGATGCTCGGCGCCATGTTGCTCCGCACGGTGACGATCGGCGTATCGATGACGCCCGGGCAGACGGTCGTGACGTGCACGTCGGTCGCGGCGAGCTCCATCTTGAGCACCTCGCTGAGCCCGCTCACCGCGTACTTGGACGCCGCGTACGCCGCCATCGAGGGCACCGGGAAATTCCCCGCCGACGACGCGACGTTCAACACGTGGCGCGGCCCGCCGGCGGCGACCATCGCCGGCAGAAACGCGTGACACCCGTGCACCACCCCCATCACGTTCACGTCGAGCACGCGCCGCCAATGCGCGAGGTCGCTCGCGAGAAAGAGCCCGAGGTACCCGATGCCGGCGTTGTTGACGAGCACGTCGGGCGGTCCGCCCCGAGCGCAGAGGTCGTCGGCCAACGCCTGCATCGCGTCGGCATCGCTCACGTCGACGACGTGCGTCTCGCACGCGGCGCCGATCGCCTCCGTCTCGCTCCGTACGGTCGCGAGCCCGGAGCCGTCGCGATCGACGGCGACCACCCGTGCGCCTTCGCGTCCGAACGCGAGCACGGCCGCCCGACCGATCCCCGAGGCGGCACCGGTGATCACGACCCGTTTGTCGCGCAACGACTCAATGGCCACGGCTGACCTCCTTTCCGCCGCCGACGATCTGCGGGCGTGTCGCCACCAGCATGCACGCGAGCCCGAAGGCGACCACCACGAGGGCTCCCACCAGCCACGGCACGTCCGGCACGGTGATATCGTCCTGCAACGGCACGAGGCTCACGTTCAAGGCGGCGATCTTGTACGGCATGACGGCGAGGAACGCCGGGTCGCTCAGGTACTCGAGGAACGTCCGGCGGTCCGGATACCGGACGACGAGGACGCGGCTCCAGTTGTCGACCGGGCCGTCGAACCCGAGGACGTTGGTGCTCGGCGCGCCGCCGGAGCGAACGCCCTGCGGCGTGCCGGCGAAAAGCGGATAGGCGCCGCGCCGCACGAGCAGCGGAATGGCGACCGTCTCGTAGTAGGCGTTCGCCTCGCGCGGCGTACGCGCGCGATCGCCGAGGCCGGGCAGATCGCGCACGGTGTCGTAGTAGCGCATCAGGTTCAGCATGAAGACCGGCTTCCCGTCGTCGGCCTCGGCCCAGGCGCGGAGGTGGGCGAGGATGTCGGCCTTCTCCTCCGCGGGAAGCGCGAGCCCGGTGTCGATCACGCGGAGGTAGGCGTCGACCTCGGCCTTCCCGAGGACGCGCCCGGGATATTCCCAGCGGACCAGGACGAGCGCGGCCGCGATCGCCACCGCGACGACGACGGCAAGCGCCTTTCGCATCATCGTCGCGCGCATCATCGTCGCAGGTCCTCCATGGCCAGGTCTTCGAGCACGAGCGCCGTCAGCCGCTCCGGCGCCGTCAGCTGCATCCAGTGATTTGCACCGTCGATGCGGGCGTAGCGCCACGGCGCCGCCACGAACTGCCGCGAGCGCAGCATCTGCCGCTCGGTGAGGAAGGCGTCGCCGCTACTCCAGATGCCGAGCACGGGAACCTGCACCGGCGGATGATCGCGACGTCGGAAGAGGTCGAGATTGGCGCGGTAGTAGTTGAGCCCCGCCGTCAGGCGTCCGGGTCGTCCGAGACTCGCCCGCCACGTCGGCAGCTCGTCGTCGTAGCGGGCGAAGAGACGGAGCCCGAGGAAGTCGCGGCATGCGAGGACGCGCTCGGCGAGCCCCCGCACCTGCACCAGCAGCACGTAGTAACCGCGGAGGCGCTGCATCGGATCGCGGAGGTAGGCGGTCGGGTGCCCGACCGACAACGCGACGTAGCGCGCCACCCGCTCGGGGTGCGCGATCACCAAATGCCATCCGATGACGGCGCCCCAATCGTGTGCCACGAGCCGCACCCGGTCGACGCCGAGCACGTCGAGGAGACCGACGAGATCCGCGACGAGGTTCTCGACGCGATAATCCGTGACGCGCGGTGAAACGTCGGTGGCACCCGCCCCGCGATTGTCGGGTGCGATCACGCGGTGGCCCGCCGCCACCAGCGCCGCGATCTGCTTCCGCCAGACCGCGTGCGTATCGGGGAACCCGTGCACGAGGAGGACGGCGGGCCCGGCGCCGACGTCGAGCACGTTCATGTCGATGCCGTTCACCCGGTACGTTCTGGTCTCGAGCTTCATGTCCGCAACCCGCGCGAGCATCGTCTCGAGGCTATACGCGGCATCGACGGCGCCGTCGTGGCTTCGTGCGCCAATTCGCGGTTGATTCGCGCCAAGACCGTGCGCTACCGACCGTTCCGTGGCCGAACGGCGAAAGCGACCGACCCCGCGCGAAGACACTGCGGGCGCGGGGGGCGTGCAGGTCGACGACCTGCTCCGGAACCTCGGCCTCCTGGGCCTCGATTCCGGACGCCTCTGCCGCGACGTCGGACTCGACGCCTCGACGCTGGCGGGGCGAGACACCCGGGTGCCCTGGCGACTGATCCGTCGGCTGCTGACGACGGCGGAGGAGCTCCGGAACGACCCGCTGATCGCATTGCACGCCGCCGAGCTCGGCTCGCGCGATCTGCTGGCCTACCTGGTCGCGACCCAACCGACCGTCGAGCAGGCGGTCCGCGAGCTCGCGCGCTTTCTCGCCGTCGCGCTCGACGACCTCCAGGTGGCGATCGAGCGTCGCCCGAGCGGCGCCGCGATCGTGTTCGAGATCTGGTCCGACGCCTCGGGCACGTCGCGGCACGTGCGCGAGTACCTCGCGGCCGTGATCGTCGCCGACCTCCACGGCGCTTCGGGCGGTCGCTTCCGACCGCGCGAGGTCGGCTTTCCGCACGGACGCGCGGGAGCGCTGGCCGAGTACGAGCGGATTCTGCGATGCCGCGTACGCTTCGACCAGCCGCGCTTCGAGATCGTGATTTCCGACGAGGTGCTGCAAACACCGCTCGACACGCAGAGCCCCGAGGTCGCAGCCGTCCTGCACGAGGTCGCCGAGCGCCAGCTCGGAATCGCGGCGGCGGCGGGCCTGCGACCGCGGGTGGCTGCGGCGCTGCGAGCAGCGCTCGCGGGCGGCGAGGGCACGGACTCGAGCGCCATCGCGAAGCGGCTCGCGATGAGCCTGCGCACGCTGCAACGTCGCCTCGAGGACGAAGGCACGTCGTTTCGCGAGCTCCGCGACGACACGCGACGCGAGCGTGCCATCCAACGCCTCGGCGATCCGTCGGTCACGATCGCGGCCATCGCGGACGAGATGGGGTTCAGAGACATCGGCACCTTCCACAAGGCGTTTCGGCGTTGGACGGGCACCTCGCCGCGCGCGTACCGGCGCGAGACCACTTCGCAGCACTGATCGCCGCCGCGAGCCACGCGTACCAAAGCAGGGTGCGCCATTCCAGCGCAGCTCGTCGCGCCAGAAGTTGGCGCGTTCGGGCAAGGATCGCCTCGCTTCCGGCATCGGGGTCGGCATCATGGTTGCGGTTGCCTTCTCGGACCTGCGAGAGCGAGCCGCCGGCCTTTCGCAGTCGTGGGACGACTCGACTGCTCCGGAGCAACGACTTGCAGCCGATTGTCGGCGGCATGGCTCCTGCACGATCCGCACACGATCTCGCAGCCGACGTAACCACGACCACGGAGAGGAAGAGATGGCGCGAAGGCATTCCGCTCGCAGCTCGGACAGATGGCGCCGCAGCGCCGACCAGTCCGCCGACTATCTCGCCCGCGTCTTCGCGCCGCAGGGCTGGATCACCGCGCAACCGTAAGGAGCTCGGACGATGCACACAACGAGACTACAAGCCTGGAAGCTGCTCGTGACCGTCGCGACGCTCTCGCTCGCCGCCTGCGCCCACAAGGCACCGGCGCCCGCGCACCCGGAGACCGCGACGGCGCCCGCGCCGCTCTTCTCGGGGCCGCCGGATCTCGAGCCGAAGGCAATCGCGATCCTGCAAGCGATGAGCGCGCGCCTCGCGGCCGCGAAGTCGATGACCTTCACGTCGGTCGCGACCTACGAGAGCCCGAGCCGCTTCGGCCCGGAGATCGCGTACACGACCACGTCCGACGTCGCCGTGCAGCGACCGAACAAGCTCCGCGTCCTCACGCCCGGCGACGGGCCCGCGCAGCAGTTCTTCTACGACGGCAAGACGATGACGGCGTACGCGCCGGCCGAGGACCTCGTCGCGTCGGCGCCGGCGCCGGCGACGATCGACGACGCGCTGAAACAGGCGTACCGCGAAGCCGACATCTACTTCCCGTTCACCGACGTCGTCGTCGCCGACCCGTACCGAGACATCGCCGACGGCTTGAAGGTGGCGTTCTACGTCGGGCAGTCGCAGGTGGTCGACGGCACCACGACCGACATGGTCGTGATCGCGAACGAGCGCGTGTTCGCGCAGATCTGGATCGGCGCCAAAGACCAGCTGCCGCGCCGCGCGCGCGCCATCTACCTCGACGATCCGGCGCGCCTGCGTCACGACGTCACGCTCTCGCATTGGCAGCTGAACGGCGCCGTGCCGGCATCGGCGTTCACGGCCCCGGTGAAGGCGGCCAAGGCGAAGCACATCGCCTTCGCGCGTCCCGAGCCGCAGCCGCCGGGCGGCGCGCCGCCGACGGCGAAGGACGAGCCGGCGACGCTCAAATGACCGACGGACGCACAGGGAGGAATCTCATGCGGAACTTCATTGCTCTTCTCGCCGGTCTTTCGTTGGTCGGCGCCACGGCGGGCAACGCGCTCGCCTGGGGACACGCCGGCAGCGGCTCGTGGAGCCACACCGGCGCACGCGGATCGACGGTGTCCGGCGGCGGCGGCTCGTGGAACGCGCAGGGCTTCCGCGGCGGCTCCGCCTCGGGCGGCGGCGGGTCGTGGAGCGGCCAGGGCTTCCGCGGCTCGACCGCGTCCGGCGGCGGCGGCTCGTGGAACGCGCAAGGCTTTCGCGGCGGCTCCGCCTCGGGCGGCGGCGGGTCGTGGCACGGCACGACCGCCGCCGGCACGACGGCCTACGGCTACCACGGCGGTGCCTACTACGGCGGCACGTACTCGACGTACCACCCGCCGACCGTCGTCAACCATTACTACGCGAGCGGCTGCGGCAACTGCGGCGGCTGGAACACCGCGGGCGCTGCCGCGGTCGGTCTCGCGGCCGGCGCCGCGATCGGTGCCGCGAGCGCGAACGCCGCGAACCAGAATACCGCCGCGAACGCGTACGCGGCGGGCGTCGCCGTCGGCTCCGCGTCGTCGGTCGGCGCGATCGTGACCACACTGCCCGGCGGCTGCAACTACCTCGCCGTCGGCGGCAACCCCTACTACAGCTGCAACGGGATGTGGCTGAAGCCGTCGTACGGCGCGAACGGCGTGTTCTATCGCGTCGTCACGGCGCCCTGAATCGACGATCCGATTTCACGACTCTCACACTGCGAGGAGCGCCACATGAACCAGACACGTTTGGCAGCCGTCACTACGACCGCCGTGCTCGGCCTTCTGCTCGCGCACGCGCCCACCGTCCAGGCGCAAAAGGCGTCCGCCGCGCCGCCCATCGGCTCGCCCGCGGCGACCCGTTCGCTCGACGGCAAGCAGCTGCCGGCGCCCGACATGCCGTTCGGCGGGACGATCGAGCATGACGCGCTCAAGTCGAAAGCGTGGTGGCCGCCGCGCACCGTACCGCCCGCCGGCGCGCCGAACGTGCTCCTGATCATCACCGACGACGCCGGCTTCGGCGTGCCCAGCACCTTCGGGGGCGTCATCCCGACCCCGACGATGGACCGCATCGCGAACGAGGGCCTGCGCTACAACCGGATGTTCTCGACGGCGCTCTGCTCGCCGACGCGCGCCGCGCTGATCACCGGCCGCAACCATCACTCGGCCGGCTTTGGCGTCGTCTCGGAGCAGTCGACCGGCTTTCCCGGCTACAACAGCATCATCGCCAAGGACAAGGCCACGATCGGTCGCATCCTGCTCGACAACGGCTACTCGACCGCCTGGTTCGGCAAGGACCACAACACGCCGACGTTCGCGGCCAGCCAAGCCGGGCCCTTCGACCAATGGCCGACCGGGATGGGCTTCGAGTACTTCTACGGCTTCGTCGGCGGCGACGCGAACCAGTGGCAGCCGAACCTCTTCCGCAACACGACGCAGATCTATCCCTTCGAGGGCAAGCCGGGCTGGAACCTCGTCACCGGGATGGCGGACGACGCCATCGACTACATGACGCGCATCCACCAGATCGACCCCCGCAAGCCGATCTTCATCAAGTACGCGCCCGGCGCCACGCACGCGCCGCACCATCCGACCAAGGAGTGGGTGGACAAGATCCACGCCATGCACCTCTTCGACGACGGCTACGAGAAGCTTCGCGAGCGCATCTTCGCGAACCAGAAGAAGCTCGGCGTGATTCCCCAGGACGCCGCGCTGGCACCGTGGCCGAGCGACATCCTGAAGCCCTGGGACCAGCTGTCCGCCGACGAGAAGAAGCTCTTCATCCGGCAGGTCGAGGTGTTCGCCGCCTACGCGGCCTACAACGACTACGAGATCGGGCGCGTGATCCAGTCGTTCCAGGATCTCGGCAAGCTCGACAACACGCTCGTGATCTACATCAACGGCGACAACGGCACGAGCGCCGAGGGCGGGCCGCTCGGCACGCCGAACGAGGTCGCGTGGTTCAACGGGGTCAACGAGATGCCCGTGCAAATGCAACTGAAGTTCTACGACGTCTGGGGCACCGAGCAGACGTACAATCACATGTCGGCCGGGTGGTCGTGGGCCTTCGACACGCCGTTCGACTGGTTCAAGCAAAACGCGTCGCGGCTCGGCGGCATCAATCAGAACATGGTGGTGTCGTGGCCGGCGCGCATCACCGACAAGGGCGGCCTGCGCCAGCAGTTCGTCCACGTCATCGACGTCGTCCCGACCATTCTCGAAGCGGCGAACATCAAGGCGCCCGAGACGGTGGACGGCATCAAGCAGGCGCCGATCGAAGGCACGAGCTTCGCCTACACCTTCGACGCCAAGAACGCCGAGGCACCGTCGCGGCACAAGACCCAGTACTTCGAAATGATGGGCCAGTGGGCGCTCTACGACGACGGCTGGCTGCTGAGCACCAAGGTGAACCGCGCGCCCTGGCAGGCGTTCGGCGCGGCGAATGACGACCCGCTCAACAACCAGGTGTTCCAGCTCTACGACCTGCGCAAGGACTTCGACCAGACCGACGACGTCGCGACGAAGAACCCGGCGAAGGTGGCGGAGCTCCGCAAGAAGTTCGTCGCGGAAGCGACGAAGTACCACGTCTTCCCGATGGACGCGTCGGTGGCCGCACGCATCGTGGCGCCCCGCCCGAACATCACCGCGGGGCGCACCGAGTTCGTCTACACGCAGCCGATGGTCGGCCTCCCGCAAGGCGACTCGCCGATGTTGCTGAACGCGTCCTACACGATCACGGCGGAGATCGAGGTCCCGAAGGGCGGCGCCGAGGGCATGATCCTGACCTCCGGCGGCCGCTTCGCCGGCTACGGCTTCTACCTGCTCAAGGGCAAGCCGACGTTCCTCTGGAACCTGGTCGACCTGAAGCGCGTCAAATGGCAGGGCCCCAAGGCGCTCGCGGCCGGCAAGCACACGCTGGCGTTCGACTTCACGTACGACGGCCTCGGCGCCGGCACGCTCGCCTTCAACAACATGAGCGGCCTCGGCCGCTCCGGCACCGGCACGCTCACGGTGGACGGCAAAGCGGTGCAGACCATCAAGATGGAGCACACGCTGCCGATGATCCTGCAGTGGGACGAGAGCTTCGACATCGGCTCCGACACGCTGACCGGCGTGAACGACGAGGACTACCAGCCGCCGTTCACGCTGACCGCCAAGCTCGACAAGCTGACGATCAAGGTGGACCGGCCGCAACTGTCGCCCGCGGACATCCAGAAGCTCGAAACCTCGGAAGCGGAGGCGCTCGACGGAAAGCCGCTGCATCGCGTGCAGCCCGGGCCGCAGTAACCCGATGGCGCGCGCCGTCCGGGTGGTTCGACCAAACCACATGACCAAGCAGGGACCGAGTGAAGCCCACGCACCGGCACGTCATTGCGCTCGCGCGCCGAGAAGGACCGACGGTCGGTTCCCGTACGTGACGCATGCGGCATCGACCTGCTCGGTGATCGACCTGACGCGCGTCGCGCCATGAACGGCCCGCCGCCTCCGCGCCACTGGGGCATTGACGAAGCCTTGAATGCCGCGACCTACAACACGCCAACGTCCGATCTTCGGCTCGTCGGCTGCCCGCACTGCGACCTGCTGCAGCGCCTCCCGGCGCTGGCGCCGGGGGAGGCGGCGCGCTGCCCGCGCTGCGCCAAGGAGCTCTGGCGGCGCCGCGAGGACTCGCTCGAGCGCACGCTCGCGCTGAGCATCGCCGCCGCGATCCTCTACGTCGTCGCCAACACCGTTCCGATGCTCGGCCTCTCCGCCGTCGGCCACCACGCGTCGACGACGCTCGTCGGCGGAGCACGCCACCTCTGGGAAAACGGCCAGCAGATCGTGGCCGTGCTGGTGCTCGTCACCGCGGTCGTGGCGCCGGCGCTCCAGATCGGCCTCATGCTCGCGATCGTGCTCGGCGCGCGCCGGCCGCGTCCCCGACGCTGGGTCGGAACGCTCCTCCGCCATCATCCGACGACCGCCACGTGGAGCATGATCGAAGTGATGATCCTCGGCGTGCTGGTCGCGCTCATCAAGATCGCCGACTACGCGTCGGTCATCGCCGGTCTCGCCTTGTTCGCGCTCGGCGGGCTCGTCTTCCTGCTCGCCGCGATCCAGACGAGCCTTCGATCCGCACGAGGTGTGGAGCCGCGTCGCGTGGGCCGACGAAACGGCGCGTGCGGCCGCGGCGTCGGCCGACGCCGTGGAGGCGGCGCCGTGAGCGCGACCGTCGTCACCGCCATGCCCCTCGGCTGGCAGAGCTGCGAGGCCTGCGGCCTGCTCTCACGTCCGGCCGCCGGCGCCGAGGTCGGTCGTTGCCCACGCTGCGACGAGGAGCTCGCGTTCCGGAAGCACGGCGAGCATCGAGCGCACGTGGGCGTTCCTGATCGCCGCCGCGATCTGCTACGTGCCCGCCAACCTCCTGCCCGTCTGGTCACGACGACCGCCGCCGGCAGCGCACCCGACACGATCATGGAGGGCGTGATCCTCCTCTGGTCGCCGACGGGCTGGCCGCTCTCGCTGATCGTGCTGGTCGCGAGCATCATGATCCCGAGCGCCAAGATCCTGGCGCTCGGCTACCTGCTCGTCACGGTCCAGCGCCGCTCGGCCGCGAACAACGAGCAGCGCATTCGCCTCTACCGCACCGTCGAGCTCATCGGACGCTGGTCGATGGTCGACGTCTTCGTCGACACCTTCACGGCCGCGCTCGTGCAGCTCCAGCCGCTGATGGCGGTCGAGCCCGGACCCGGCCTGTTCTTCTTCGCTGCCGTCGTCGTGCTGACGATGCTCGCCGTGGAGTCCTTCGACCCGCGCCTGATCTGGGACGCTGCCAACGCCAACGAGGTCTCGACATGCCTGATTCCCATACGCCGCCTCCGGCTTCCGAGTCGCGCACGGTCCGAAGAAGCAGCGCCGCTTGTCGCTCGTCTGGATCGTGCCGATCGTGGCCGCCGCTCGCCGGCGCGTGGGTCGCCGTCACGCGCATCCTCGCCGAGGGTCCGACGATCACGATCGCGTTTCAGATCGGCCGAGGGCCTCGAGGCCGGCAAGACCAAGATCCGCTACAACGGCGTCGACGTCGGCACGATCGACGAAGATCCGGCTCTCCGACGACCACCAGCGGGTGATCGCGACGGCGCAGATGGAGCCCAAGACGGAGGACTTCCTGTCGCGGACACGCAGCTTCTGGGTCGACCGGCCGCGCATCTCCGCGCCAACGTGAGCGGCCTCGGCACGCTGATCTCGGGCGCATACATCGGCATGGAGATCGGGCAGCTCGCACGAGAAGCAGCGATCTTCGTCGCCTCGAGACGCCACCGGTCGTGACCCGCGACAGTCCCGGGCCGCTTCTTCGTGCTGAAGACGGCCGATCTCGGCTCGCTCGACAGGGGCACGCCGATCTTTTTCCGCCGCCTACAGGTCGGCGAGGTCGTCGTCCTACGACGCTCGACACGGACGGCCAGGCCTTGACCGTCAAGGTCTTCGTGCAACGCCCCCTACGACCAGTACGTCGACCGCGGAGACGCGCTTCTGGCATGCGAGCGGGATCGACGTGTCGCTCACCGCGAGCGGCCTCAACGTGCAGACCGCAATCGCTGCTCTCGATCCTGATCGGCGGCGTCGCCTTCGAGACGCCCGCACCGGGCGCGGCTCCCGCCGCCGGCCGATGCGACACGACGTTCACCCTGTTCCGGGACCGCACCGAGGCCTTCAAGCCGCCGCCGCGCGACCCCAGACCGTTCCGCTGGTCTTCAAGCAATCGGTGCGCGGGCTCGCGGCGGGCGCACCGGTGGAGTTCCGCGGCATCCAGATCGGCGAGGTCGTCGGCGTTGGACGCCGAGCTCGACGCCAAGACCGCGAGTTCTCGTCGCCGGTGACGGTCCGCGTCGACGCGAAACAGCTCGGCGTCAAACTCCTCGGAGCTCGCGACCCGGCGAAGCCCTCGAGGCGGCGCGGAGACAGCATGCATCGACGCACTGATATCGCACGGCTTGCGCGCCCAGCTCCACACCGGAACCTGCTCACCGGGGCGCTGTACGTGGCCTTCGACTTATTCCCCGGCGCGCCGCCGGCGACCGTCGACTGGACGCGACCCCACCGTAGCTGCCGACCGTTCCGGGCGAGCTCGCAGGCGATCGAGGCCAGCATCGTGAGCATCGTCAAGAAGATCGACAAGGATGCCGCTCGAGGCGATCGGCGACGACGTCGCAAAGGCGATCGTCGAGCTCGACGGACGCTCGCTGAGCGCCGCGGCACCCTCGACAACGCCGGACAAGCTGATCGCGCCGAGCTCGGCGCTGCGACGAGCTGGGTGCGACGCTTGGAGGAGGTGAGGCGCGCCGCGCGCGCGCTGCGCGTCCTCGCAGATTACCTGGAGCGGCATCCCGAGGCGCTCCTGCGCGGTAAGACCGGGGAGGCCAAGTGATGATCCGCGCACCGTCGTATTGCACTCCTTGCTCGATCGTGCTCGTCGTCGACGTCGCCGGCTGCGGCCCGACGGCGCCGGCGCGCTTCTACACCCTCGAGGCGACGGCGCGGCGCAGGCGCGCCCGCCGCGAGGTATGCGCGTCCGGTCGGGCCGGTCTCCATTCCGCCGGCGCGTCGACCGGCCGCAGTCGTGGTGCAGGCGGCGCCGAACCGCGTCGCGATCGACGAATTTAATCGTTGGGCCGCTCCGCTAGACGACGGAATCGCCCGCGCCGTCGCCGGTGACCTCGCCGTGCTGCTCGGTACCACCGAGGTCGCCAGTTCCGCCGCCGCCGAGCTTCAGCGCCGCCTACCAGGTGACGATCGACGTCCAGCGCTTCGACTCGTTCCCGGGCAAGAGGCGCGACGTCGACGCCGTCTGGCGGTGCGGAAGACCGGCGGCGGGCGACCCGCTCGGGCCGCTCGGCGGTTGCCAGCGAGACGGTCGAAGGCGACGGGCTTCGACGCGCTCGCCGCGGCGCACAGCCGCGCGCTCGCCAAAGTGAGCGGCGACATCGCGGCCGCGATCGAGGCGGCGAGCCGCGGCGAGTCGGCGAACGCCGTGGCCGCTGATCCGCCGGCCGCGTCCCCGAGCGTTCGGGCGCGCTTCGACGAGCACCGCCACACCGCCCTCCTCGTCACGATCGCGGCGCTCTTCCTGACGCGTCCGCTGATCGGGGACGTCGGCGTCGGTCCGGTCGCCTTCAGCACGTGCATGGTGCTCGTGCTGTCGATCGGGCTCTACAACGTCGAGCGCGACGACCGCGGCACGACCCAACGGCGCCGGGACCGCACGACCAGGCGACTCGTCGGCGCCGTGCTGGCCGCGCTCGCGATCGGAGAACGTCTCGTCGCGTTTCTCGCGCCGAGCCCGGGGCGTTACCTGATCGGCTCGATCGGCTGGCTCCTGCTCTTCGCCTTCGTCACGTGGACCGGGCTCCGCGGCGTGCTCCGCCACAAGCGGGTCACGCGCGAGACCATCAGCATGGCGATCTCGACCTATCTCCTGATCGGCCTCACGTGGGGCGTGCTCTACATCGTGATCTTCCAGGTCCAGCCCGGCGCCTTCAATTTCGGCACGACGGCGCCGATGGTCGACCCGGAGACGGCGCGCGTGCACGCGTTCCCGGTGCTGGTCTACTTCAGCCTGACCACGCTCGCGACGATCGGCTTCGGCGACATCGCCGCCGTGAGCTTGCAGGCGCGGTACGCGGCGGTCGCGGAGGGGCTGACCGGGCAGCTCTTTCTCGCGATCCTGATCGCGCGCTTGGTCGGGATGTACGGCAACCAGCCGACCACGGACGACGTCGCGGGAAAGTGACGCCGGGCGGTTCGCGTGTCGCGGCCTCCCAGGACGATTCCCGGATGCAGACGCAAACGCCGGCGCGAGCTTCGTCGTCGCGCTGCCGGCGGCGCCGGTCCGACGCGCGACACGCGCCCGCGTCACGAGGCGCGGCGCCGGTCGTTCACCGCGACGGCGGCCCGTCCCCGCCCGCGCGCTCCCTCGAGCGCCGCGGAGGCTCCGAGCCCGGCCAGCACGAAGACGCACGGGAGCACGGCGAGGCGATAGCGGAGCTTCGCGACGAAGATCGCGTAGCCGAGCCCGTAGACGAACGCGACGGCGACCAGCAGCACGGCCGCGGCGCGCTGCCTCCGCCAGCCGACGACGATGCCGGCGAGCGCGCACGCGAGCTCGGCCCCGAACGAGACCGCGCTCGCGACGTCGCGCAGCCCGCGCGGAAAGCTGTCCGCCATCGAGAGTCGCTCGTCGGCACGATGCATGGAGGCGCGCTCGGCGGGGTCGTCGGTCTGCAAGCGCGTCGGGTAGAGCTCCCAGAATAGCAGCAGCTCCCGTCCCACCCGGCCCGCGATCCGGGCCGGCTGCTCCCAGAACGTCCGCCCGAGCGACGCCGCGAGGCCGTCGCGATGGATCACCGCCGTCGAGACCGGCGCCGCCTGGAGACCCGCCATGCCGACCGGAATCACCCGTCCGCCGCGCACATAGTTGTCGCGCACCCAGGTCCGACGGCGACGCTGCAGGCGACGAGCACGACGAGCGCATGGCTACACCGCCGCGCGAGCGGTGCCCGGACGACGGAGGCGATCCAGAGCGCGAGGACGGGCGCCAACAGCACCGCCACGGGCCGGAAGAGAACCGTCACGCCGAGCAGCGCACCGGCGATCGCCGTCGACACGAAACGATCGTCGGCGGCCGCAGCGAGCGCGGCGACGAGCGACCCGCCAACACACCCCTGGCGATCGCGTCGGATAGAGGAGGCCGCCGCGACGACGACCAGGGTCGAGGTGCCCAGGAGCACGAGCGCGATCCGGCGCCGCGGCGCGGTGAGCCGCCGGGCCGCGCACGACGGGCGCCCCCGGGCGCCGGTCAGGATCGCATGCCCGCAACGACGAGCACGAGGTTCGTCGGCCACGGCGCCGCGAGCACGTGCGAGCAACATGGGGCTGCGCGGGAATGTCGCATAACGCGATCCTGCCCCGTCCCGCCGAAACGCCGCGCGGGCGTCGACGAGATGGCCTCGTCGATGAATGGAATTGATCCCGGAGCAGCAGCGCCGCGACGAGCCGCGAGACCACCGCCAACACGATCAAGGATGCGGTCATGCGGTGTGGTGGCGTCTGGCGGCGACCATCGGTCCACCGAGCTATCGTGGGCGCCAGAACGTATTATGCCGCGTGCACGAACCGCGAGCGCCGGCGTGCTTCGAGGTCCATCGACCAACGACGACGACCTCCGCGTGTGGACCCTCCGCCTCGACGCCGCCGCCGCAAGCGGCTCCGCGGCGCGCCGCTCGGGCTCGCGATCTTCACGGCGACGAATTGGCTCGTCCTGAAGGGCGGCCCGGTCGTGGTCCGTCTCGCGCTCCTCGCGCAGTTTTGCCCGGGCTATTCCGTGAGCGTCGGCGGGAGCTTCGTCGGCTTCGCCTATGGAGTCGCCTACGGCGCCGCCGCGGGCTTCGCCGTGAGTCGCCTCTACAACCGCTTCGTCGACCTCCGGCGGTCTTGAGGCCCGACACCCGTAGCGCTTGTCTCGCGCGCGCAATTTCGGCACCTTCCGCGGCCGATGGCGCGCCTCCTCGACTGGCCGGCGACGATCGTGCTCGCGATCGTCTTCGGCTCGATCCTCGTCGTGTTCGAGCCGATCCAGTGGATCGCGAAGGCGATCGGCAAGCGGCCCCACGACTGGGTGGTGGCCTGTCTCGGTACGCGCTCGTCGAATCCTTCCGCATCACGGGGCTCCGCCTCGACGTCGATCGCTCGCCGCGCGTCCTGCCGCACACGGCGTATCTCATCGTGTCGAACCACCAGAGCATGTTCGACATCGCGTTGCTCTTGCACCTCTTCTTCACCAACTTCCCGAAGTTCGTGTCGAAGCGCGAGTTGGCGCGCTTCATCCCGAGCGTGTCGTACAACCTCCGCTGCGGCGGCAATTGCCTGATCGACCGCGACGACGCCGAGCAGGCCGTCGGTGCGATCGCCGAGCTCGGACGACGCGTCGAGCAGCGCGGCGTCTCCGCCGTCATCTTTCCCGAGGGTACGCGCGCGCGGCGCGGCGAGCTGAAGCCGTTCAAGAGCCGCGGCACCGTGGCGCTGCTCGCCGCCGCCCCGTCGACGCCGGTCGTCCCGGTGACGATCGAGAGCTCGTGGCGGCTCATGCAGCGGAACTTCTGGCCGATCCCGTTCGGCGTCCGCGTGCGCGTACGCATCGACGATCCCATTGCGCGGCGTCCCGACGAGGATCTCGCGTGTTGGTCGAGCGGATCCGCGGGCACATCGACGCGGCCTTGATCCGCATGCGCGCCGGCCAGGGAACCTCTGCACAGGTGGCTCCCGGCTACGAAGCGCGATCCATCCCCGATCGACGGCGGCGCGCCGCCCTCGGCGTATCGTTCAGATACGCGGTCGGGCTTCGCGCCTGGCGCGCAGCAATACGCAACGATGCGGAAGACGCACACA
>CAVZDH010000002.1:0-703460 GCA_963774015.1 uncultured delta proteobacterium | reverse complement strand
CATCCAGCCCTCGTCGCTTGCGCGTGCGCCGTCGTAGACCGCGATCTCATGCCGGTGGCGCAAGCCGGTGACATCCTGCCGCGTCCAACAATGTCCGCCAGGCGTCCGCACGCCGCTGCGGGTGAGCCATGCCGCGATCGCGGCGTCGTCGCAGATCCGTGCCAGCGCGCGGACCGCGTCGACGGTCTCGGTCGGGACGCAGCGACTGCTCTGCCCCGAGCGTCGGCGGGGCACGCGGAGCTCCGTATGCGCGCCGCCCTTCCAGTGTACGAGCGCCACGACATGCGCGGTCCCCTCGTCGATGTCCACGACGATCTCTTCCATCAACGCGCGCACGATACGCTTCCGGAGGCGCACGTTCGTGGTGGACGCTTCCCACACGGCAGGAAAGCGGCGGACGAGCTCCTCGAGCTCCGCGCGACTCGGGTCGTTGGCGGCGCCGCGCGCCTCCTGCTCGCGCGCCAGCCGTTCGCGCGCCCGCGCGGCCTTCTCAAGCGCAGCATTCCAGCGGGACTCCAGCTCGCCGGCAACGAGCCGGTTCTCGGGATCGGTCGCGTCGTATTGCCGGGGGCGGTTCGGCCTCTACTCCCGCGCCTGGACCTCCGAGACGGATCGCCTCGCCGATCCGTTGCCGTGTCCCGGGTCGTTGCTCACGACGATCAGCTCACGGCATCCTACGGGCCCGGCTGGATCACGTCCAGGACATAGCGGTCACCCAGCATTGTCAATGCTGGCCCCGAAGCTGATGCACTGACCGCACCCGTCGCGTGGTACGCCACGTGGCAGACATAGCGCAGGACCACGTAGCCATCATGGCTCCCGTAGCGCACCCGGAGCTTGTTCCCGCAGCGCCGGCAGCGCAGCAGGCCCGCGAGCACCGAGGCCCCACGCTTGGCGGCCCCGGGCACGGTCGCGATGTAGGCCTGCACGTTTTTGCGGAGCATCTCTTGGATGCGCTCGTAGGTCGCCCACGCAATGTAGCCCGGGTGATGCTCGCGCTCCAGCACCGACCATTGCGCGACGTCCTTCTTCCGAGTGGTCCGCCGCGGCTCCCCCGCCTTGAGCGCGATGGACGTCTCCGTCTTGCCCAGGCGTAGGCGCCGGCATAGGTCGGGCTCTTCAGCGTCCCCAGCACGGCATGGTACGTCACGTCCTTCCACACCGTCGCCCAGGTATGGCCGTCCCAGCACGGGCGCGGAAACTGCACCCCGTTGCTGTGAAACCACAGCATGACTTGCCGCGCGCTGCCCAGCTCCACAAATTTCTCGAAAACCGTCGCGACGGCCTGCTGCACCCGGCGGTCCGGGTGCTTCTCGAGCACCCCGCCGCCGGCGTTGACGTAGCCCACGGGGCAGTTCATCCCCAGCTCGCCCCGGCCGCCTTCTGCTCGCGGGCCGCCTGCGAGCGCTGGCGGAGGACGTCGAGCTCGTACTCATTGAGGCTCCCCTTGAGGCCCAGGAGCAACCGGTCATTCATCCGCCGTGCGTCGTAAATCGCTTCCTCGTCGATGAGCAAGGTGTCGACGACCCGGCACACTTCGACGAGCTGCTGCCACTCGCGCGAGTTGCGGGCGAAGCGGGACAGCTCGCGGGCCGCGACGGCCCCGACCTCTCCCAGACACACCTGGGCGAGCAGGCGCTCGAAGCCCGCGCGTCCCACGTCCCCGCTCGCCGACTTCCCGAGATCGGCATCGATCACCTCGACCTCTTGCCACCCATGCGCCTGCACGCGCTCGGCCATCGCATACTGCAGGCGCTGGCTCTCGAGATTGTGCGTGACCTGGTAGACACTGGATTGCCGGACGTAGACGACCGCTTTGCGCTGAAGGTGCACCGGTCTGATCCGCTCATGCATCGTGGGCCTCCTCATCGTGGGCCTCGCCCGTGGCGTCACCCCGTCCGCCGTCTTCGCGGAGCACCGCGGCGAGCGTCGTCACGATCTCCGTGCGTGTCCCCCGGATCGAGATCGCACCAGCGCGGCAACGGGATCCGCGCCTCGAACAGCCCGAGCTGCTGCTGCATCCGCTGTCGTTGCTGTTGCCCCTGCACCGGCATCGGTCGTCCTCCCGCCGCCAGTGTGCCTGTGCGTGTCGGCGACGAGTCGCTTTCGCGGAGCAGCCGTGCGAGCTCGAGGAGTGCAGACGGCGCGATCGTCGGCTCCCGCACCAGCCGCATCCCTCGACAAACTTCCGGGTCGAACATCCATGCCGGCACTTCGACCCGCGGCGCTTCGGAACTGCCAGGTCGGCCACAGTGCGCGACGCGACCTCGGATGCGGTGCGTGATCTCGGTGACGAGTAACTCTTCACCGAACAGCGGGTGCCACGGGTAGCAAAGCCTCCGGAGGGCTGCTCTCGGGGTACTGTGTCGGGTAGTTGCAGTACCCGTTGCGGTCGACCCACAGGATCTTGAGCCGGTTCGCCCGCCGATTCACGAACGCGAAGAGCCCGCCTGCGCGCGGATCGTGCCCGAGGCGCTCGCGGGCCGCGAGCGCCAGCCCGTCGAACGAGCGCGCAGATCCACCGGCTCGGTGCAGACGAAGATCCGCACGTGCGCGGGGATCATCGCGGCGACTCGAGCACGGTGAGCAGCGTGCGCAACGTGGCGACATCGAAGCCCGGCGCGACGCCGATCCGGTAGCCGGCCGGCAGCACGAGCTCGAGCGCGGGCACGCCCGGCGTCGTCCCGACGAGCTCCACGAAGCGGACGGCCTGCGCCGCTGGGCTGGCGGTCCCAGCCGCGCGCAACTTCCACTTCCAAAAGCTCAGCGTCCGCGGCTTGATCCGCTCGCGTGCCGCGAACTGCGCGCGCGTCAGGCCACTCCGCTCCCACCGCGCTACGCGAGCCGCCCATTCCCCTCGGGTCGCACGTCCCATGCTGCCGTGATGTACGGCATCGCCGACGACTCGTCAGCCACGCGGTTCACCGAACGCTTACCAATCCTCAACCGACTTCCGGTCGGCGAGCGGAGCGCGGACTTGGATACAAAGCCACGTCTCGCTTGTCCCCGAGTACGACTTGTCGAACTTGTCACGAAGCTCTGCCTGGACGCGCTGACAGATCGTCCCATGGGGTTCTCTGATGACCCCCCCTCGCGCTCCGGTCTACGCGACGTTCACCGAAGGCTTCGACACGCGCGATCTCATCGACGCGAAGGCACTGCTCGACGAGTTGGCGCGGTCCAATTTGGGTTTGTGGCGCGGCCGGACCGTGGTAGCGCTCTCGGGATCGCCGATTTCTCTATGCGCTTCGCCCTCCGCGCCGAAGCCCGGAGTCCCCTCATATGGATCGCGAGACGCTTCGCCGGAGTTACAACCGGAGCGCGCCGACGTACGACGATCGGTTTCGCGCCCTCCAGTACGAGAAGTACGCCGTCATGCTCCGTGAAGAGCTCGGGCACGGGCCGTGGCTCGACCTCGGCTGCGGCACCGGCCTACTGAAAGAGTACCTCGCGGCTCACGCTCGCGCCACTGCGCCGCTCGTCGGCGTCGACTTCGCGCGCCCGATGCTCGCCCGCGCACGCACGCGCTCGCTGCCGGTCGCAGAGTGCCCGATCGACGCGCTCCCATTCCGCGACGCGACGTTCGATGCGGTCCTCGCGTTCACCGTGCTCCGCATCGTCGCCGACGCGGACGCCGAGCGGCGCACGCTCGCCGAGGTGGCGCGCGTCCTCGCGCCGGGTGGCACCTTCGTGCTCACGGTGCTGCGGGTGCGCCACGACGATGCACTTCCGGAACGCCTCCGCAGCGCTGGTTTTCTTCCCGAGCCCGCGCGCGCGTGCGGTCAAGACGTCGGCTACCGCTGCCGCCGCACCTGACACCCGGACCGCCGAAATTCCTTGACACCTCGGCACGCCTCCGATGTATGGCGAGTCTGAGGAGGACCGTGCATGGACGCGAACAATACGTCGCTTGATCGCCGCGACTTCATCCGGACGCTCGCGATCGCCGGCGTCGCCGCAGGGGCGCTCGGGCTCAATCCCGCGGTGGCCGATGCGGCGAAGTGTCCCAAGTTTCCCAAGCGAAAGAAGTCGAAGGAGATCGTGGCACTGCACATCGAGTCCGAAATCGGCGACTCGATCGATGGCCGGATCGATCTTCGGACCGTCGAGACGAGTCTCACGAGCGGCGCCCCCGCCACCCTCGATGTCGAGCTCCTCTTCGACACGTTCGAAGAGGGCACATCGGTGCGCGAGATCACCGACAAGATCGAGAACCTCGCACGCGTGGACGAGAGCATACATCGCCCGCCGACGGCGCTTCTCACGTGGGGCACCGGCGCCTCGTTCAAGGGCATCTTCGAGTCGGTGCAGACAGGCTTCTCCCTCTTTCTCCCCGACGGGACACCTTGCCGCGCGGTGATGCTTGTGCGTCTCGAGCTGCTTGAGGAGTGCGTCCTCGGACCACCCGACACACCGTAAGCTGCAGTCGGGAGCAGTCCCCTGGGGTGCTCGGCGAGACACGTCAGGGCCGTGCTGCACAAAGGCGCGTTGCCCTCGGCTCCGACTCAGCCTTCCTCGCCGGGATCGCGCTCCAGAGCGCAGAGCGCACACGGCTCTCGCGTATCGTGATACCCCACCTCTGAAGTACCCCCGCCCATGAAGGCGATATGTCAATCTAGTCTTTCCGAAGGTCGTTCTCCGTTCGGTTCTCTGCGGTTGGTTTCGGATCCCTCGCGCGATCGCCAGCCGTCCATTCGGGGTCGTACCGCCCCACTTTGCGCTGCGGAGAGTGCGGCCCCACACGGTTTCCTGGGCTCTTGAGGCCCACGGTGCCAGAGCGGTCTGGCGCTGATGTTGCCGGCTGGTGCGTGCAGTGCACGCGGCATAGTCGAGTCCCGACTCTGACGATTGTCTGACTGTTCTAAACGCAACGCGATGCAACCAGAGTGAACGGCCGCGCTCCTCGCGCAGGAATGCGGCGATGCTGCCTTGGGCGCAGCGGTTGGCACGTTCCCGGCGTGGGGGCACCTGCACGTGGGCGACGGCAGGGCAATGCTGAAGTGGTCGGCACGCGTCCTGAACGAATCTCCGACCTGTCCAAACACTGACGCCTTCAGCTATGACGCGTACGTGGAGGAGAGACCATGAGTGACACGACTGATCCCGCCTTCCAAGGGACAAGCCGGCACCGACCCGCACTCCATCTCTCTCGATCGGATCGACGTGTCCGATTCCGAGCTGTACGAGACCGATACGCACTGGGGATACTTCGAGCGCCTCCGCGGGGAGGATCCGGTCCACTACTGCGCGCAAAGCGACTTCGGTCCCTACTGGTCGGTCACGAAGTACGACGACGTCATCCAGGTGGAGAAGCACCCCGAGATCTTCTCCTCGGCGCGCAGCATCGTGGTGGGGGATCCCGATCCCGACTTCCCACTGGAGGCCGGGTTCATCACCATGGACGGCCCCAGGCACGATGCCCACCGGAAGGTGGTCCAGCCGGTCGCCGCGCCGCGCAACATCGTCTTCCTCGAGCCGCTGATCCGGGAGCGGATCGGCGAGATCCTCGACGCGCTTGCCGTGGGCGAGACGTTCGACTGGGTCGACCGCGTGTCGATCGAGGTCACGACGAGAATGCTGGCCACCCTGTTCGATTTTCCCTACGAGCAACGGCGCAAGCTCACGTTCTGGTCGGACATGGCGACCGCCAGCCCGCAGCAGGTCGGCGCCACGGGCGTGACCGAAGAAGAGCGCAAGGCGGCGCTGATGGAGTGCCTCGAGGTGTTCACGGCGCTCTGGAAGGAGCGGCAGCATGCCGCGCCCAGCGGACGGCTCGACTTCGTCACGGCCCTGGCGAACGCGGAAGCAACCCGCGGGCTCGAGCCCATGGAGTACCTCGGCACCCTGGTCCTGCTGATCGTCGGCGGAAACGACACGACGCGGAATTCCATCTCCGGCGGTGTCCTGGCGTTGAACGAGAACCCCGACCAATACGCGAAGCTCCGCGCGCAGCCGGAGCTCGTGCCCAACATGGTGAGCGAGATCATCCGCTGGCAGACGCCCCTGGCGCACATGCGCCGCACCGCAACCGGCGACACGGAGCTCGCCGGCAAGCGCATCGCGAAGGGCGACAAGGTCGTCATGTGGTACGTGTCCGCCAACCGGGACGAGGACGTCTTCGAGCGGCCGAACGACTTCCTCATCGATCGAGAGAACGCGCGCGATCATCTCGCCTTCGGCCGGGGGGTCCACTTCTGCATGGGAAGCCGCATCGCCGAGATGCAGCTGCGCGTCCTGTGGGAGGAGATGCTCGCCCGCTTCCGCCACGTCGAGGTCGTCGGCAAGCCCGTCCGGGTCCGCTCGAACTTCGTGAAGGGGTATGCGCACCTTCCGGTTCGCGTCCACCGCCACTGACCTGCGGCATTCCCTCTAGCGAGCTTTCGCTTTGACGGTTCTTTGAAGGTTCTGGACGCAACCGAACGCAATCCCTGCAGCCGGAAGCGTCGCACGTCGCGAATCCGATTCGCATGACATGCGTCGAGTAGCGCTGAGTTTCCGCAGCGCCTCCCCTCAAAATCCCGTGGGGGCAACCTCGTGTCGGTTCAAGTCCGACCTCCGGCATTCGCGAGCATCAGCCCGCGCGACGAACCGCACGTGCCAAGATGTCGTTGATGAGCGATTGATAAGGCACCCCGCGCTTCGTCGCCGTCACCTTCAGCCGAGCGAGCACGTCAGGGTCGATGCGCAACGAGACGGCCTTGCGCGGTGCCCGTCCGATGGTTGGACGCCCGACACGACGCATGCGCCGGAGCTGCTTGTCGGACAGCTCGGGAATGTCGCTGAAATCAATCTTAGGCTTCGGCATATCGCCTCCGTTCCTTTCGGCTGGCCAGTCGGGCGCTGATCACCCGGACGCCGGAGTCACGGATGGTGTAGGCAACGACGAGAAGACGACCGGCAGGACTTTTCCCCATACGCAAACGTCGCATCTCGCTCGCCGAGTGAAGGAGATCGTCACCGTCGAGAGCTCTCGGGTCCGCAAACACGCCAGCAGCTTCCTCGAACGCTACCCCGTGCTTCTCCAGATTCCTCCGCGCCTTCCCCGCATCCCACTCGAACATTGATTCCGTATATACAGAACATTGCGTGATCGGCAACGAGGAGAATGACCCCTCGTCCGCCATTCGGCGCCACCCGCGCCGAAAATGGCCCAAGGCGGTCTCCGTTGATCTTCGGCCGTAGGCGCCCCCTGTCACTCTCCGGCAAGACGCTGTGCCCGAACTGTGCCCGAACAGATCGCTGCCGGACGCGACCAGACGCACACTCGACACCGTAAGAGCCTCGACAGCGTTGCGAGGTGTGCGTCCGGTCGCGTTCGGTTTGCTACGGTACCGTCCTCAAAATCCCGTGGGGGCAACCTCGTGTCGGTTCAAGTCCGACCTCCGGCATTCGGAAGATCAGTCGCGACCGGCCACGCCTGCGTCCCCCGCACGATCGGAATCACCTGCCCCGCCGACGCCTCCGTCGCCGGCACACAGGACGGCCGCTGACGGCTGGAGGCGCGCGGAGCCGGCGTCCTCGGGCGATCCACGGTAGACAAGGGATTCGGCAGATTGGATAGGACGGGCCATCGCGATGCAAGTTTGCTCTTCGTTCCCGCGCGGCGACGAAATCCTCGGCGTGCACGGGGCTGCGCTCGGCAGGGATCGGCCCGGCTTCGCACTCACGTCTTTCGAAGGCTGTTTTGGTGGACGTCTCGCTCGGGCCGGTTCGATTCGGCTTGGCCCCTTCCCTGGTTCGCGCGGTCACAGCGGCCTTCCCCGATGAAGGCTTCGGGGCGCGACCCCACCGCCGCGCTGCTCGTCAACGGCGTGTTCGTCGCCATGATGGCGGCGGGCTGGGTCGCGGAGGCGTATTGGCCGGCGTCGTACTATCGCGGAGTTTGCGAGGACGGTCCCGTCGAATGGGCGACGTTTTGGGCGCTCGCGATCGGCGTGCTGGTCAACGCCCGGCTCGCGCTACGCGCCGCAGACGGCGGCTTCGCCGCGGTCTGGTACAAGGCCGGCGTCGCGCTGTTCTGCGTCCTCGACGCCGGCGAAGAGATCTCCTGGGGACAGCGCCTCCTCGGCTTTCGCCCGCCCGAGTACTTCCTCGCCCACAACGTCCAGCTCGAGAGCAACCTCCACAACCTCGTGCAACCCGCCGTGTGGAACTTCGGCATCGAGGCGATTCTCGCCGGCTTCGGGGTGGTGGTGCCGCTGCTGCTGCTTGCCGACCAGCCGCGTGCGCTCGCGCGTCGCCTCGCCGTCTACGTTCCGCCGCTGTCGTGGGCGCCGGGCTTTGCCGTATTGCTCCTCTTCTACGTCGTGCATCCCTTCCGTCTCTGCGAAGAGCTGATCGAGCTCGGCCTCGGACTCGGGATCTTGCTCGCGGCCTGCCGCCAGGACGCCGAAGAAACGGGATCGGCCCGCGCGAATGCCGCGCCGCGAAGCTCATCGCCGGCGCTGGTCGCCGCGGTGGCCTTGACGGCCGCTCTCGGGATCGCCAGCGCGGCGGCGACGGGCAGCGAGGGAGCGGGAGACGACGCCCGCGTCGCGCAAGCGCGGGCGGAGCTCGAAGCGCTGCGGCAGGACTTCGCCGACATCCGCCGCGACAGCGGCGGCCGCTTCGTGACCCAGTGCAACCTCAACGCGCGTCTGCACACCGTCGACTCCCATTTGCCGCTGCCCCGCCTCCACGAGGGGGCCTTCGCGCGCGCGGTGGGTTCGGCCACCGACGAGCGGGTTCGTTACCTTCTCGATCCTTGGAACATGCCCTACTGGGTGAGCGACGAGTGCGACTCGGCGGCCCGCTACATTCTGATCTACTCGTTCGGGCCGAACCGCCGGCGGGAATCGACTCCCTGGGAGACCGCCGGCGACGACATCGGCGTCTACGTCTTCCACCTCGGGACTCCGCGCAAAGGCGATTGGCGCGCGCTGGCCTTTCCCGACGTTCCGTGAGGCGGAGCTACCCCGAGGCCGAGGCCTCGCCCCGCCTGCGCCAGCACCGTCGCGCCGTCCGCGAGCCGGCCGGCGGGCGCGGGCCGCGCCTCGAAATGAAGCTTCCGCGTTGACGGCACTCGGCAGGTGGCCCTATGGTGCAGGCGATCGTGCGCGACGGTGCCGCGCTCCACACAAGGCGCCCCTTGCCGCAGGGGAGGTTTCTCATGGGACATCGGACTCGTGTTCTGGCGACGCTCACCGTTTTCCTACTCGCTGCAGTGCCGGCGCTCGCTCAGAGCAAGAGCGACCATCTGACCTGCTACAAGCTGAAGGACCCGCTGAAGGTCAAGGGAACCCTCGACGTGGACGCTGGTTCCCTCGGGGTGGCGAAGGGCTGCAAGATCTCCAAAGCCCAACTGTATTGCGTCCCCGCCGACGCGCAGAACGTCGCGCTGCCCGGAGCGACCACGGTTCCGGTGGACGGGCCGCGCGCGGCTGGGGGCCGCATCTGTTACAAAGTTGCCTGCCCGAAGGCGACGGTGGCGCCCCAGGACGTCAGCGACGCGTTCGGAACGCGCACGCTCGACAAGCTCAAGACGTCGATGGTGTGCGCCCCGGCCGGCCAGGGTGCGCCGGTCAACGTGGACGGGCTCGACCACTATCCGCGCGGGCTGGCGCGCATCGCGGCCGGCGGCGGCGCGGTCGGCGGTTCGAGCGTTCACGTGGTCTCGACCGACGGCTTGCCGCCAGCCACGACCGACGGTTCGAAGTCGGCCGTCGGAGAAGGCGGCGGCGGCGGCGTGGTGGTGGTGCTGCAAGCCGTCTCGGGCTACTCGGTGCGCGTACGCGACGAGCGCGATTCGGCCAGCGATCTCGACGTTGCGGCGCTGCGGCCCGGCGCCGTCCTCAACGTGCGTGGCCACAGCACCGAGAACAGCGAGAGCATGTTCGACGCGATGTCGGTGGGTGCCGGCTCGGGCGGTGTTTCGAGCACTGCCTACTTCCCGCGTCTCCAGCGCTCGCAGCCGAATCTGCTGCGCACCGCCACCGTGACCTGTGCGGGAGCCCCGGCCGGCGCCGCCACCGAGGCCGTCGCCGGCGATCCGAACTGGACCTGGTTCAGCCAGGTCTGGCCCGACAGCTACGAAACCAGCAGCGGCGCCACCACGGACGACGTCACGTTCGTGTGGGAGAACGGCTGCGTCGATCTCCGCGAACCCGGCAGCGGTGCGGTGGTGTCGGGCGATCGCCTGGTGATCAGCGCCGACAACGGGTCCAACCCCCGCCAGCTCAAGCGCGCGATGATCACCGGCGGCGGTGGCCTGGCGGCCTTCGCCGTCAAAGGCGAGACGACGCACTGAGCCGCGCACGCCGCCGCCGCGCGCGGCGCGGAAGGCGATCGGGCGATTCTCCCTCGACTCGTCCGAGTATTGCGGGGTCGGGCAGGATCTACGTATGAGAGATCGTGCCAGCGATCGGCTTCGATCGCGATGACGACCAGCCCTCGGCCATCGCCCACGTCGAGCTCCATGTCGGCGACGCGCGGTCGACGAGCGAGTGCGTCGTGAAAGGAATCTTGACCGTGGAGGATGCGCGCCTCGCGGTGGAGCATGGTGCCGCCGGCGTCGTGGTCTCGAATCACGGCGGACGCCAACTCGACACCGTACCGGCCACGATCGACGTCCTCCCCGAGATCGCGGCCGCGGTGCAGAAACGCTGCGAGGTCTACCTCGACGGCGGCGTCCGGTGTGGAGTGGACGTGATGAAGGCGCTCGCGCTGGGCGCACGTGCCGTGCTGCTCGGGCGCCCCTACGCGTGGGGTCTCGCGTTGCAGGGCGAGGCCGGCGTCGCCCGCGTCCTCCGCCACCTCGCCGAGGAAACCGCGACCGCGCTCGTGCTTTCGGGGTGTCGCGACGTCGGGGATCTTCATCCGGGCATGGTGCGTCGGTGACGCCGCACTGACGCATGGCGGCCCTGGCGAGGCGACTGCGCTGGCTCGTCGTATGGAGCGCGCGAGGACCGCTCGACGCGCTGTATCGCCGGTTCTATGCGGCCGCGATCGCGTTTGCCGCGAGGATCCTCGGCAGCTTCGACTCCGTCGCGGC
Organism: uncultured delta proteobacterium; assembly: GCA_963774015.1. GTDB lineage: Bacteria > Desulfobacterota > Binatia > UTPRO1 > UTPRO1 > UTPRO1. The sequence goes on along the minus strand of CAVZDH010000002.1, from coordinate 692,431 downwards.
CATCTATTTGATCCGTGGCGCGGCCAAAGACGGCATCACACCCGGCATCAGCGACATCGACTTGGTCGTGGTGACGGAGGACGACAGCGAGACCGCCGAAATCGCACGGCGGTTTCGCGCGCTCGATCGCATCACCCGGCGCACCATCGACTACAATCGAAGCTTCCTGCACAGCCGCGCGACGCTGCGTGATCGCTGGCGGAACGTTCCGGTTTGGCAGGCCATGTACCTCGCCGGGCAGACGAGCTGGAAGCTGCTGCACGGCCACGACGTGCTCGCGGACTTGCCGCCGCTCACCGAGATGCAGCGCCGCACCGCCTGCGATGCCGAGATGAATCACTGGTGGATGCTGTTCGCGCGCCAGGTGCTGCGATCGACCGCCGCGCAGTCCGATCCGGTGATGGCGGGCTCGATGGCGTACAAGGCCGCGAGCGAGGTCGCCAACGCGTATCATGCGCTCGCGACCGGCGAGTACGCCGGTACGAGAGCCGACGGGATCAATCGCCTCGATGCCGACTTGGCGGCGAGGCTGCGCGCCGCCAGCGCTCGCCGCTTCCTCTCGCTCGACGACGGGTTTCTCGACCAGGTGTTCGGCTTCCTCCTCGAGGCGTTCCTCCGCCACTGGGCGGCGTTTCGCGTCCGACCGTTCCTCGCCGTCGACCCCGCCCCGACGTTGCGGGTGGATTGTCCGCGCTCGGAGATCGAGATCGGTGCGCGGGAGGCGGCGCTGCTGCAGGGCCTGACGGATCATCTCGCGACGAGGTGGGGTCAGAAGTGTCGCGGAACACAGGTGGTGAAGAGCGCCTTCTGGGATTTCGACGATCTGCTGTTGATCATCGACGCCGAGCCGTACGGGCGGTTGCGGCCGACGGTTCGCGAGATCGCCGCGCTCGGTGATCGTCATCCCTGCGGTCGACCGGGAAGCGATCAACGCGTCCACGTCTTTCTGCGTTTCGAGTCGGTGGCGTTTCCGATCACTCCGGTACTGCCGCGGGACTATCACCGGGGCGTGCTCACGCCGGCCACCGTGCCGGACGTGTTCCTGCAACTCGGCACGAGCGACGCATGCTGGACCGATCGCGCGCGCTGGTATCTGGGCGACCCCGCGACCGATCTCCTGCGCTGGCCCGCGAGCTGTGCCCGCAAGCGCGCGCAGCTCGCGGTCATCGCGCGCTCGGCCGCGCTCGGCGAGATCGTCTTCCCGTTGACGGCACCGGCACTGGCGCGCGTCCCGCACGGGCGAACGGGAGCGGTTCGCTGAGGTCGCTTACCATCCTGTTTGCGCTGTACGGCGAGGACAGCCACCACGTCTCGACGTTTCGCCTCGCGCGTGCGCTCCGCGATCGCGGTCATCGGGTCGTCTACCTCACCCTCGCGGACATGGAACCGCTCGTCCGTCGTGAAGGATATGCCAGCGTGCTCTTCGCGCCCGATCTGCTCCCGGTCGGCTCGCGGGACCTCTTCGGTGCCATTGTACGGCGGCCGCGAGGTATCCGCGCCCGCTGGCGAGCGAAGCGTGCCGAAGGGCGGCTCTTCGCCGCGTGGTTGCGTCGCATCGAGGGCGGAGAGCTCGACGGGCACCTCCGGGCCGTCGATCCCGACCTCCTGTTGTGTGATGCCTTTCTCTGGTGGGCGGCCTTGCGCGCGCTCCGGCTCGGGGTTCCGACGGTCAACGTGTCGGGCAACCTCGCACTGCCGGCGAATCCGTCGGTACCTCCCCTCACCACGCACGTGCGACCGAACGCGAGCCCGTGGTCGCCGCTTCGGGTGCGAGCCGCGTGGTGGTGGACCCGCTGGCGTCTTCTTCTCGCCGGACGCAGGGCGGCACTCTGCGGAGGACCGCTGCGATGTCCGGCGAGAATGCATCGTCGCCGGGACCTCTTCCTACGCTCGGCCGCGCGCGCCGGCTATCCCCGCGAAGAGAACCGAACCTACCGGATGACCGAGTTCGGTCCCCGCCTCGCCCTTCCCGAGATCGCCCTCTGCCCCGAGCCGTTCCAACTCCCCGATGCGCCGGTCATCGGGCGGCGATATCTGGGCGCGAGTGTCGATCGTGCCCGGGCCGAGGAGCCGTTGCCCGCGGAGATCGACCCGGAGAAACCGCTCGTCTACTGCTCTCTGGGAGGTGCTGCGGACCTGTATCCCAACGCCGAGCGCTGCTTTCGCGCGATCGTGGCCGCGAGCGCGGCGCATCCGCAGTGGCAGTTCGTGCTGCACATCGGGGATTGGCAAGGCCAGCTGCCGCCCGCTCCCACGAGCCTCGTCGTGCGCCGGCGTGTGCCGCAGCTCGCGCTCCTCGCTCGGGCATCGGTGATGGTGACGCACGGAGGGACGAATTCGGTCATGGAATGCATCGCCTTCGGCGTGCCGATGGTCATCGTCCCGGACGTGCGGGACCATCCCGGCAACGCCGTACGGGCGGTGCATCACGGGATTGCGGTGACGATACGCATGGCCAAGGTGACGGGCGATCGACTGGGGGAATTGATCGAGCGTGCCATCGCGGACGACGCGCTGCGATCCGGTCTGGCCCGGATGCAGTGCACGATTGCTGCCGCCGGGGACGGCATCGCAGCCACGGTCGACTTCCTCGAGGAGTCGGCACGCCGCGCTCCGGCCACGCCTACGCCGCGGCCGTGACATCCCTTGCGTGCGGCTGGGTGCCGCCAGTGACGCATCCCTGCATCGACCCGATCTTCGGACCGAGCATGCCGTTCTTCTACTGGTCGTCCACCACCCAGGCCAGCAACACGGGAAAGCCTGGTCGGTACTCTTCGGCAATGGGGCCGTGAATCCGGTCGGCAAGGGAGGCCCCGCTTTCGTCCGGGCGGTGCGGTCGGCCTTGTGATCGAGCATTCGATCGTCGGTTGCACCCGTCGATTTGTCTCCGTGTGGCGAACGGCGGACAACAAACAGTCGGCCCGTGACAGGTGGCGCTCGGACACCCCTCTGATCTTCGGCGATCTCTCTTCCGAATTCGGCTCCTTCCTCAGGTCGCTTCGTTGTGTCGACCTCGCGGCCGACCTACCGTGCACCATGAGCGATCACCCACCCGCCGAGGACCACCTACCGTTGCAGCAGTGCTTCCCCGACGTCTGGCTGGCAGCGAGCGCGAACTCGATGTCGATTCCGCTGGGCCTGACGATCACGTTCAGCCGCAACATGGTCGCCGTCCGAGGTCCGGATGGCTGGGTGCTGCTCAACCCCGTGCGGCTGAGCGAGGGCGCCGAGGCGGAGCTACTGGCACAGGCACCCTTCAAGCACGCGGTCCGGCTCGGCACCTACCACGGTCGCGACGATCGCTACTACGTCGAGAAGCTCGGGGTGGAGTTCTGGGGGGTGCCCGGAGAGCAGACGTACCCTGAGCCGAAGCTCAGCCGAGAGATCACGGAGGAAGGGCCGTTCCCGATCCCCGGCGCCAGGGTCGTGATCTTCAAGAGCGCGACGCGCCCCGAATGCGTCGTCTGCCTGCCACAGCACCGCTTGCTCGTGACCTGCGACAGCGTCCAGCACTACGACCACGACCCGCTCATGTCCCTGCTTGCGAAGCTCGTCATGTATCCCATGGGCTTCTTCACGCCCTGCGTGATCGGACCGATCTGGCTGAAAACGGTCACGCCGCCGGGGGGGAGCATGCGCGCCGACTTCGAGCGCGTACTGGCGCTCGATTTCGACAACCTCATCTCCGGTCACGGCACGCCGAAGCTCGGCGGCGCCAAGGAAGCGCTCGCGAAGAACGTTCAGCGGCTGCCTCGCTAGCACGGTAGCCGTCGGACGAACGCCGGACGCGGCTCAGCGTTTCCGTCGTCGTCTCGCGTCGAGCACGCCTCCACATTGGTCCGGCAGCAACGCCCACCGACACGGTCATCGCGCGATCGCGAGATCGCCGCCCGCAAATTTTCCCACCGACGGCAACGCGACCCTGCGCTCGCGAGTCAGATCGCGCGCCCCGCGCGCGCTCCGCCACCGGTTCTATGCCCGTGGTCGAGGCTCATCTCCACGATCCACCGATGATCGATGCGCTTGCCGACTGCAAGAATCCGGCGCTCGTCGGCGGCGGTACGGTCACGCCGACTCTCGTCCGCTTCGTGTCCCGTCATTCTCCGAGCCCGCATGATCACACCCTCCCTTCCTCATGTCTCGCTAGGCGAGCAACGCTCGTGCCAAGCTGCGGATCACGCGCGTGCCAATGGCGGTTGGCAACACCACTCCCCGCCCATTATGTGCACGCGGTCGGCAAGCTCGGCGCCTTCCCCCCATGCTGGATGCGCAGGCGAAGCAAACGGGTTGGACCGTCGTCAGCATAGGGGACGACTGGAAGCAGTTCTTTCCGATCGAGCAGCCCCCGAGCACGTCGGCAGCTCGCTGAAGCTTCAGCGTCTCGTTCGCGCGGCGCATCTCACGAGAGATTGCATTGGGGCCGTCGCCGCCTTCACGGCGGAGCGCAGACCCATCGCAATGAGAACCTTCTCATTTCGTTGCTGCGTCTTCTCGGAAACGAGCGCCAGCATCACGCATTATCCCGATTCCGGGAACCGAAACACGCAAACCCCTGTCGTCGACTGCACGACCGACGCGCCGAGCCCTGGCATGGAACTTGGTTCGTCGAGTGAGCGGACGATCCGTTCGGTGCGTCCGAAATCCCTCAACGTGGAGAAGACGACGATGAAAACGCGAGCGGCATATGCGGCGGCACGAGTCTTACTGATCGCCGGATTCACGATGGCATCCGTCTCCGGGACGGCGGCGGCAGCTGCGCCGAAGGTCGCGCTCTGCCATTTTCCACCGGGCAACCCGACCAACGCGCAACTGCTCACGGTCGCGCCGTCGGCGGTCGCGGCCCACGTGGCGCATCACAACGATGCCGTGTGCGCGAGCGGAGCCGGCGACTGCTGTTTCGGCGGGTCTGCGGCGTCGCGCTGCACGGATTTCGCGACCGACGCGAGCAACTGCGGCGCGTGCGGTCACGTGTGCACCGACGGCGCCATCTGCACCGACGGCTCCTGTGTGAGCTCGTGCGCCGCCGGCACTATCCCCTGCGGCGCCGACTGTGTCGACGCGAGCACCGACTCGAACAACTGCGGCGCGTGCGGAAACGTCTGCGCACCGGGCACGACGTGCTCGGCCGGCACATGTACCTGTCCAGCCGGCACGACCCTCTGTAGCGGCGCGTGCCTCGATACGGGCACCGACGAGGGCAACTGCGGCGCGTGCGGGACCGTGTGCGCATCCGGCGCAACCTGTACGGCCGGCGCGTGCGAGTGTCCCGCGGGGACGACCCTCTGTAACGGCGCGTGCGTCGATACGGACACCGACGAGGGCAACTGCGGCGCGTGCGGGACCGTGTGCGCATCCGGCGCCAGCTGCACGGCCGGCACGTGCGAGTGTCCCGCGGGCACGACGCTCTGTAACGGCGCGTGCGTCGATACGGGCACCGACCCGAGCAACTGCGGCGCGTGCGACCATGCCTGCGCATCCGGCGCAACCTGCTCGGCCGGCGCGTGCAACGACACTTGCCCGACGGGCACCACGCCGTGCGGCGGCGTGTGCGTCAACACGGGCACCGATCCCGACAACTGCGGGGCGTGCGGCACCACCTGCGCGACCGGCACGACGTGCGCGGGCGGCGCGTGTCAGAGCATCTGCGCTCCGGGCACCGCACTCTGCGGCGGCGTCTGCGTGAACGAGAACACCGACCCGAGCCACTGCGGCTCCTGCGGGACGGTCTGCGGGCCCGGCACGACGTGCACCGGGGGGAGCTGCGTCTCGGCCGACGTTGCCGGCTCCTGTCTTCCGTCGTCCAGCCTGGGTGTCTTGATCCAGGGCAACACCGTGACGGCGTACGTTCCGCTCGGCAGCTGGTCCGAGACGATGACGGGCGTGGTCGCCGTGCAGCTCGAACCGACGGTCGGCGCTCCCAGCACGATCGCGACGACGGGGCCGGTGAACGCGTGCTCGAGCAACGGGTCGACGGGGCTCACGGTCTGTACCGGCAATACCAACGACGTGTACGTGCTCGACGGTACGGCGCTCCTCACGACGCTCACGGCGGGTGGCACCGGCGAGCAGACGTTCTCCGGAGGCACGTGCGTGAGCTGTGGCGTCGCGACCGATGCCGGGACCGGGCTGGCGTGGCTCGCCGAGGGCACGAGCCTCGGCAGCGGTCAGCTGCAATCGCTCGAGCCCGTTGCTCCCACGTTCGGCGCACCCCTCGACCTCTTCGGGAAGCTCACGAGCGAGAACATCTCGATCGATCCGGTTCGCCATCTGATCTTGTCGGCCGTGGAGACCGGCGACTTCCAGATCGTCAACACGCTGACGGGCGCCGTGTTCGACTCGGCCGTGAACTATGCCCTGGAGTTGAATGCGACCGCCGAGGACTGCAGCACCGGAATCGCCGTCGCCCCGGGTGAGTTCTCGGCCTCGATGGTGATCGTCGACCTGTCGCAGGCGGTGTACACGCCCGGAGCGCCGGGAACGTGGTCGGCGCCCGCCGCCACTCAAGACTTCTCTCCGGACTTTCTGAGCTTCACCGCGGCGGGACTTTCGGGAGTCGCCGTCGCCCCGGGTTCGCACCTCGCCGGCGTGACCGACGAGTTCGGCGGAGCCGCCTTCGGGGTGGTGCAGCTGCCTGCCGTCAGCGGCAGCGGGACGCCGAGCGCGGTGGACTTCGTCGCCGCGAGCATGCCGGACAATCCTCTGGGACCGTGGAACATGGGGCTCGACCCCCACACGATCACCGCCTACACGAGCCCGTCCACGGGGAAGGCGCTTCTCGCGATCAGCAACGTGGAGCGCACGTTCCTGGCGCTGGTGGACATGCAAGCCCTCCTGGCCGCGCCGCGCACGGCGGGAACCCATACCGTCGACCCGACCGTCGATCTGGTCGGGAGCGGCATCGTGACCTTCGTCGCGGAGTAGACCGACGCGCGAGCGGGCGGCAGGCTTCTGCCGCCCGCTCGATCGAATCACCGAGCGCAATCGGCCGCGATACGTTTCTGCTAGCCAAGAACGGCGACCTGCGCGATAGGTTCGGTGGACGCCGAGCCGTCTCGGCAAAGGAGGCCATGATGAGGCGTGCTGGGCCTGCGCTCTCCGGACTATTCGCGTTCTGTGCGCTGATCTCGGGGGTCTTCGGTGCGTCGCATGCGCTCGCACGGGAAAGCGGCATTCAAGGGACGCCCGACGGCAAGAGGATTCTGGTCAACAAGGACGTCGGCTCCGAGCGGTACGCGATCGCGCAGGATCGGACCGATCTGAGCGCCACCGGCAACGTGTTCTTCACCGACGCACGATCGCCCGCGTTTCTCTTCTGCACGGCGGAGGGTGGAAGCAGCTTCTCGTGTTCCGTCGCCGACCCGTGTCCGAGCAGCGGTCGCGAAAGTGGCATCCAACGCCGACCGGACGGCAAGGGAACGCTCGTGAGCAAGGACGTCGGCGGCGAGCGCTACGCGATCACCGCCAATCTCGACGACGGCTCGCTGACCGGCAACGTCTTCTTCACGGACGGCCGCCCGCCGGTCTTTCTCTTCTGCGAATCGCTCGGGGGCACCTCCTACTCGTGCTCCGGCGCCGATCGCTGCGGGGACACGACCTGCGCCCCGTACTCCTTCCTCTCGAATGTCACGCTGCCGGCGGACTTCTTTTCGGTTCCCGCGGGCTGTCCGAGCTTCCAGCCCGTTGGCGACGTGACCTTGCCGGTCGACTTCTTCTCCGTCCCCTCCCCGACCCGCGGCCCGCTCGCCGTCGGTCTCCGACAGGTCGTCGGCAACAATCCCTTCGGTGGTCTCACCAAGGTCCCGACGGGCGCCGCCGCCAGCATGCTCGTGCCCGGAGCTCGCACGCAGGCGCGGCGCGTCCAGGCGGCGTCCACCTCGCGCGACGAGACGTCCGATTGCATCGGCGGCGGCTCGGAGACGTTTCACTGCGAGGTCGACGTCGCCAAGGACGGCAGTAGCGTCACGCTTGCGCGACAGGACGAGTCTCAATGCGCCTTCCCGCAGAACGACGGGGGACTGCAGATCGAGAACGGCGTCATTCTCACCGCCGTTCCGGACTTCGCCGATTGTGATCCGCTCCCGTTCGAAACCGGCGTCGAGCAGCTCGAAGAGCGCTCGCCGCTCGTCTTCGATTTCGTCGATGCCGACGGCACCCTCTTCGAGCGGGACACCGACGAGACCTCGGGCTTGCTCACCTATGGAAGCACGTGCACGAACTCCGCGGACTCCGTTTCCATGTTCGAGCGGGACCGGGACCTCACCGGGAACATCGACGTGGCGATCTTCGACGGCGGAGAGGTGCACAGCGTGCAGACGTTCGACCACCTGGACCAGACCATCGAGTTCTCGGCGGAGCCGGAGTGCTCACCGACCTACACGCGTACCGCGGGCTCGATCACCACGACCGACGGCTTCACGGGCGAGACCTTCACGACGCTGTACGGTGCGCAGGGGCTGCAATACACGCTCGCCAACTCGGAGCTGAGCGTTTCGGGCGGCCTCACGTCGCAGTGTAGCGGTGCGCAGTCGTCCTTCGCCTACCGTACCATCCAACCCCCCCTCTTCGATCCGGCGAATCCCGACGGCTGTCCCCGCGACGGCAAAGTCGAGATCTCGTCCAACGGCGTCGTGATCGGTCAGGTCGTCTTCACGGCCACCGGCGGCATACACCTGATCGAGGCGGACGGTAGCGTGAGGGACTTCGCGAGTTGCAACGATGCGGATCTCCTGTTGCGGTGCGAATGAGGTCCGCCACGGCCGCTGATCAGCTCCAGCGCCGCATTCGCCGTCGAACGAATCTCATCGGGGCGCGCGCAACGACGGCCGGCAACTTCGACAGCATGAGCTCGAGCACCCACGGGGACAGGTACGAGACCTTCCGCGCTCGTAGGCCTTGCGCGAAACACGACACTGCCCTGCGATAGTCGCCGCTTCGCATGCAGATCATCGCGATGTAGCCGTACAGCTGCCCCCGCGACCAACGCGCGAGAACGTCGGGCAGGTCCGGGCGCCGCTGTCGCAGCCGTTCGAGCATCAACTCGTGCGACCTGATCATCGCCGCGAAGTTGCCGGACATGCTGCCGCGCACGCGGCGGTACCCGGTCAGGTACTCCGGCACCATGCTGACGCGATAGTGCTCCGCGACTCGCAGAGCGAGATCCCAATCCTCGCATCCCTCTCCGCCGAGTGCGCGGAGCCCGGGCTCGTACCCCCCCACGCGATCGAAGCAGGTCTTCCGGATCAACGGCACGCTCGCGTTGCCGATGAAGTTCAAGGCCGTGAGCGCATTCGCGATCTCACCCTCGAGCCGCCACGGATGCGACCGGAGGAAGGACGTCCCATCCTCGTCGACGCCGCGCCACCAGGTGTAGTTGAGGCCGACCGACGGCCCGGCGTCCTCCATGCTGCGGACCTGCCGTTCGATCTTGGACGGGAACCAGAGGTCGTCCGCGTCGAGCGGAGCGATGTAGGCTCCGGTGGCGTGCGCCACGGCCGTGTTGCGCGCCATCGCGACCCCTTGGTTCGGTTGCCGAAGCAGATGAACCCGTCCGTCGCTCGCGGCCACGGCTTCGACGATGCGGGAGGTCTCGTCCTGCGAGCCGTCATCCACCACCAGCACTTCGAGGTGGCGGTAGGTCTGCGACAGCACGGAATCGAGCGTCCCTCGCAGGAACGCGGCCGCGTTGTAGGCAGGGATGATCACCGACACGAGGGGACGCGTGCTCATGGCCGGGGGAACGTCCTCTCGATCAGCCGCAGCGGAGAACGGCGCGGCTCCGGAGCACGGATCATCGCAGCCCGCTATAGTGCCGGCAGGTGGAAACCGCATTGCCAACGTTGGATGTCGTGATCTGTACCTACAATCGCGCCGCGGATCTCGACCGATGCCTGGAGGCACTGGCGCGGCAACGACCGGTCTCCGCCCAGTGGCGTACCACCGTCGTCGACAACAACAGTACCGACCGCACGGCTGATATCGTGGCCTTGCGTGCGCGACAAGGTGACGTCCCCGACCTCGCGCGGGTCGTCGAGCCGCGCCAGGGCCTGACGCCGGCGCGCCAAAAGGGCCTGGCGGAAAGCTCGGCCGATTGGGTGGCGTTCGTCGACGATGATTGCCTGGTCGCGCCGGACTGGGTCGCCGAGACACTGCGCTTCGCCGCGACCCAGCCCAGCGCCGGCGCGTTCGGGGGTCGCGTCGTACCGGACTTCGGCCGCACGCCTCCCGGCCATCTCACCCGACACGCCTGGCTTTTTGCGGCGCAGGATCATGGACCGGACGTCCGCGAGGTCGAAAACCTGGTCGGCGCCGGTCTGGTGGTGAACCGCCGCGCCCTCGACGCCGTCGGTTGGACCGCCGAGCCCTACCTCGCGGACCGAACCGGCCTCGGTCACGTGTCGGGCGGAGACGTCGAGATCTCCTTTCGGCTGACCGCGGCGGGGCGGAAGCTCTGGTACGTACCGTCCCTGCGGATCGACCATCGGATCGCCGCATCCCGGCAGCACATGCGCGAGCTTCTCGGCCTCGCGCGCGGCCTCGGTGCAGGTGCGGAGCTGGTCAACCTCATGGGCTCGCCCGAGCCGTCGCGCTGGCTCCCGCAGGTCGAAACGCTCCTGCGCAAAGAGATCCGACGTCATGCCGCGTCGACGTATCACGTGCTGAACGGTCGCTATCCCTGGAGGGACTGGTTGATCCGCGCGGCTTTTCTCGCGGGTCGGCATACGCAGCAGCGTGCGCTCCGCGACGATCCCGCGACCCGCGGCCGGCTCGGCGGCGTCTGGGCCAGCTAACGGCCGGCTCACGTCGTCATGAACGCCGCGAGCCTGGCGCCGACGACCTCGAGCGAGCAGAACTCGGCGACCCGACCGCGCGCCCGCGCCGCGAGACGGGAGCAGAGCGCGCCGTCGTCGAGCAGCCGTTCGAGTCCCTGCCGCAGGGCGACCGCGTCGCCGGTCGGAACGACGATCCCGCCGTCGGCCTCCCCCCGCGGCAGGATCTCGGCGATCCCGGGCGCGGCGGCAGCCACGATGGGCAGACCGCATGCCAGGGCCTCGAGCGGCGCCACGGGAAATCCTTCGTGTCGTGACGGCAGCACGTAGGCGTCGGCGGCGCCGAGCTCGCGGCGCATCTCGGCGCGATCGCTCACGTACCGGCGGAGCCAGCGCAGCCCCGGCACCGGCGCGCGGGCGATCTCTTCCGCGAGGCGGGCATCGTCCTGCCCCGAGCCGATCAGATGCAGGCGCAGATCGCGGCCGGGATGGGCATTCGTCAAGCCGCGCCACGCATCGAGCAGGACGTCGAGTCCCTTCCGGCGCATGTCGATCCGACCGTGACAGACGACGATCTCCGCGCTCTCCGGCAGGCCGAGAGCCTGCCGACAGGCCTGGCGTGGCTCGGGACACCAGAGCGCGAGGTCGATCGGATTGGGAATGACCGCGATGCGTTCGGCCGGCAGTCCGTAGGTCCGTCGCACTCGTGCCGCCTCGTCGCCGGAGGCGATGATGAGACCGGCAGCCGCGCGAAGCGTGCGACGCCGGATCGGCCGCTCGAGCGCGCCCGGGGGCGGGGCACCTTGGAAGCTCGCGTACACCGGAAGGCCGAGGCGGCGGCCGAGGCGCACCAAGACGTCGCAACGCGGATTCTCGTATTCTTGGGTCAGCATGGCGGTGCAGCCTTCGGCGCGGAGCGCCGCGGTAACGGTCGCGACCGGGGTCGCGAAGTACCGGACCAGATCCTGGAGCGGCTGCGCCGCCGGCCGGAGGCGCGGGCGCAGGATGTCGTCCGTGTCGCCCGGCCAACGGCGGAGACGACGATAGAGCGCGGACGGCGGCAGGAAGAGGGTCGCGATCCCCGTCACCGGATTGACCCGACGTTCGGAACGGACCAGCCCGGCCGAGAAGCATACGATCGTCGTCGTCACACCCTGCCTTCGGAGCGCTTCGGCATAGCCGAACATCCAGCCCCCCGACGTCTCCTCGGCGAAGGTCCGGCGGTCGAGCCCGATGTGATCGAGGAAGTCCTCGACGACTCCGCCCCAGGGGAAGAGCGCGACGTGGCGCGTAGCGGTGGAGCGCGGCGTGGTTTCCATGCGTTCAGGACCGACCCGGGTTGCATCGATCGACGGTGGCGAGACGACCCCTTCCCGGCTTCCGCATCGAGGTGCCCGTGTCGTACCCTGGGGCCCGTGATTCCACGAGGACGGTCCGAGAGCGAGTGCCGACAGTGAGATATGGGCTGCGCGATCTCGACGTCGACGGCTTACCCGAGCGGCTGGTGCTCGAGCCCGATGAAGACGGGCTCGGCGTCGTGCTGCGCGCCCACGATCGACTGGTCGGATTCCGGATGGTCGCCCGGCCGAATCCCGCAGGAGTCCTCGATCCCCACGCGCTCGTCGACGAAGCGGTTCGCGAAGCGGCCGCGGTAGAACGCCTGCGCGCCGAGATCGGCGCGCCGCCCGGTGACGCCCCCTCGCTGACCGTGGCGATCTGCTCGAAAGACGGCTGGGCTTTGGTGAACCGCTTGCTCGGCTCGCTCGCGGCCGTGCGCGACGAGCAGGCGTTCGAGGTGCTGGTGATCGACAATGCCTCGGCCGACGATCGCCTCCGCGAGGTCTGTGCCGCCCACGACGGAGTGCGCTACGTCCGCGAAGCGCTCGTCGGCCTCGACTTCGCCCGCAACTGCGCCCTGCGCGAGGCCCACGGCGCGGTCGTCGCCTTCCTCGACGACGACGTCGTCGTCGACCGCAACTGGCTCTGGGCGATACGCCGGGCCTGGGCGGAAAATCCCGATGCCGGCTGCGTCACCGGACTCGTCCTGCCGATGGCGCTCGACACCGAGGCGCAGATCCTCTTCGAAATGCGAGGCGGCTTCCGCCGCGGCTTCCGCCCCTTTCGCTTCGCGGCCGAGCGCTATGGCGAGGAGCACTACCCCTGCGGCGCGGGCCATTTCGGGGCGGGCGCCAACATGAGCGTACGGCGCGACCTGGTGCTTCGGCTCGGCGGCTTCGACGAAGCGCTCGACACCGGCCGGTCGTTGCCGGGCGGCGGCGACCTCGACCTGTTCTACCGAGTGCTGCGCTCGGGCGCGATGCTGGTCTACGAGCCGCAGGCCGCGGTCTATCACGAGCATCGTCGCGAGCTGGCCGGGCTCCGGCGGCAGTACTACACCTGGGGACTCGGGTTTGCCGCCTTCATCACGAAGTCGATGCGTACCGACCGCGCGATGGCCGTCCGCTTCTGCCGCATGATCGTGTGGTGGTTCGCGCATCAGACGAAACGGCTCGTGCGGCGGTTGATCGATCGCGAGCCGACGCCGATCGGCATGATTCTCGGTGAGATCCTGGGCGGGATCGTCGGCCTGTCCGGCGAATACGCCCGCTCCGAGCGGCGCGTCGCGGCGATCCGCGCCTCCCGTCCGCGATGAGCGGCAGGGCACGCGACCTCGCCCCCTGCGGGGTGCGGCACGTGGCGATCGCGGCGCCGTTCGCGGACATCGCAGCGGCGCCGGGTGAACGCTCGCTCTACGTGGTGTTCTGGCGCCACGGCCACCCGGTGGGCTCCCGCCTCCTGCTCGCGGCCGAGCTGCCGGTGCCCGCCGCTGCCGTGCCGGCGCTCGCCGCCGATGCGGCGGGGCGTGCCGAGGCGATGAAGGTACGGGCCGAGGCCCCACCGGAAGACTCCGGCCCGCCGCGACGCGTGTCGGTCGTCGTCTGCACGCGGGACCGGCCCGAGGATCTCCGTCGCTGTTTGACCGCCCTCGCCCGCTGCGCGCCCGCGCCGGCCGAGATCATCGTGGTCGACAACGCCCCGACCGACGACGCCGCGCGGACGGTCGCCGAGACCTTTCCGGCGGTACGCTACCTCCGCGAGCCCCGCTGCGGGCTCAGCCACGCGCGCAACACGGGCGTGAAAGCGGCGGTCGGCGAGGTCGTCGCCTTCACCGACGACGATGCCGAGGTCGCGCCCGATTGGATCGCGCGCGGCGCCGCGCCCTTCGTCGATCCCGCGGTGGCGTGCGTCACCGGCGCGGTGTTGCCGGCCTCGCTCGCGGCAGACGCGGCGTGCCGCTTCGAGTTCGAGATCGGGGGCTTCGGCAAGGAGCTCGCGCAACGGCGCTTCGATGCCGCCGCGCTCGAGCGGAGCTGGTGGCGAGCACCGGAGGTCTGGAAGATCGGGGCGGGCGCCAACATGATGATCCGCCGCCGCGTCTTCGCCGAGGTAGGCCTCTTCGATCCGCGCCTCGGCGCCGGGGCCTCGGGATGCAGCGAGGACAGCGAGCTCTGGTTCCGGTTGCTGCGTGCCGGCCGGATCTGCCGCTATGATCCGGCGGCGGTCGTCTTTCATCACCACCGCCCGGACTGGCCCGGGCTTGCGCGCCAGCTCCGCGGCTACGCGCGCGGGCATCTCACCGCCCTCTTCGTTCAGTTCGCCCAGGATCGTCGGCCGTGTCACCTGATCCGCGCCTTCGCGACCATGCCCTGGCACTATCTCAAGCTCGTCGCGCACGCCGTCTACCACGCGGACCGCACCGGCTTCGCGCTGGCGCGACCGCAGATCGGCGGCTACCTCGAGGGCCTCGTTCAGGCGGTGCACCGGCTACGCGGTGGCGGGCCGCCCCGTCTCGACGCTCCGGGCGTGGCGCCGTGACTCCCACCCCGCGCTACAAGCCGACGCTGCGGGCTTTTCTCGCTCGCAACCCGTTTTCCGGGCCGCTGACCGACGGGTTGTTTTTTCGCGACAAAATGCGGGCGTTGCACCGCATCGCGCCGGACGTACCGATCACCGATCTCCTCGAGATCGGCGGCGGGCAGAGCGGGCTGTCGGCGATGCTCTATCCGCGCGCCCGGGTCGTCAATCTCGACCTGGCTCCCGCCTTCGCCGACGCCCCGTGCAACCGCAACCCGCGGGTCAGCTTCATGGCGGGAAACGCCGCGAGCCTGCCGTTCCGTGACGCGAGCTTCGATCTGGTCACGATGTTCGATCTCCTCGAGCACGTCCACGACGATGGCCGGGTGGCCCGCGAAGCATTGCGGGTGTTGCGCCCGGGCGGTTGGATCCTGGTCAGCACCCCGAACCGCGCGCGCTGGCGCTACCCGTACTATCGAGTCCTCCAGCCCATCTGCCCGACCGAAGAAGACCTCTTCGCCGCCTGGGGTCACGTCCGCCGCGGCTATACCCGAGCCGAGCTCGAGGCCCTGTTCGGCGCCCCGGCCGCGGCGATCGCATCGTTCATCAACCCCCTGCTCGCTCTCAGCCACGACGTGAGCTTCAGCCGCCTCTCGCGGACCAGTCGCACGCTGCTCCACCTGCTCGTCGCACCCGTCTCGCTGATGGGCTGGCTCGCGCATCGGCCGGACACACCCGGAACCGAGATCGCCGCCGCCTGGCGCAAGGTCGTCTGAGGGTCGTCACTCCATCGGCCACGGCCTCGGCTCGGGACGCGCCTCCAGCACACGGAACTCGCAGGCAACCATGCCGTTGGACGGTGCTCCGAACCCAGGGTGGCGCGGGGGAACCACCTCGAGCTCGAAGCCCTCCTCGATGTAATCGATCGCGTGTCCCGCGGAATCGCCGATCCACAGGCCGATCAGGTACGAACCGGGATTCAGATGCAGCGCCGCGATCCGAATGCCGACCACGCTTCGCCCGCGAGGAACGGGAATCGTTTCGCCGAGCTCGAGACTGTCCGCGCTCAGCAGCTTCACGCCCGTTCGGGTGGAGATCGCGACGGCCAACGAGCGCAGATCCCTCGCCGTGTCGGATTCGATCAGGCAGCAGACTTCCAACTCGCCTCCCGTCGCGGCGCGCCCGGCCGACGCCGGATCGCCGACGTAGCGCGCGGCCAGGATCCGCACGCCCCCGTCCCCGCGCCGTGCGGCCTGGGTCAGGTCGATCCAGGTCTCGGGGCCCGCGAGATCCGAGGCGCGCGCGAGGTACAGCGGCACGATCGCGTCGGCCGGCCCCTCGGCGGTGATGCGGCCGCGATCGAGCAACACGCAGCGGGCACAGAGGCGCTGGATCGCGTCCATGTTGTGACTGACGAACAGGACCGTCCGTCCCTGGCGCGCCACGTCGTTCATCTTGCCGAGGCACTTCCTTTGGAAGGCCGCATCGCCGACGGCCAGCACTTCGTCCACGATCAGGATCTCGGGCTCGAGGTGTGCCGCCACGGCAAAGGCCAAGCGCAGGTACATCCCGCTGGAGTAGTGTTTCACCGGCAGGTCGATGAACGGCGCCACCTCCGCGAAGGCGACGATCTCGTCGAACCTGCGCGCGATCTCCCGACGCGACATCCCGAGAATGGCCCCATTGAGGAAGGTGTTCTCGCGGCCGGAGAGCTCCGGATGGAACCCGGTCCCGACCTCGAGCAGGCTTCCGACCCGTCCGCGGATCTCGACTCGGCCCTCGGTCGGCTCGGTGATGCGCGACAGGACCTTCAGCAAGGTGCTCTTGCCGGCTCCGTTGCCCCCGATGATGCCCACGACCTCACCCTGCGCCACGTCGAAGGTGACGTCGCGGAGCGCCCAGAAGGTCTCGGGGCGATCGCGCGAGCTCGGAGCGCCGGGTCGACGTCGGAGCACGTCGCCGGCGCGCCGCACGGAGGCGGCCAGCGCATCGCGCAAGGTGGGGAACGTCGGGCGCGTCTGGCCCAGCCGGAACCGCTTGCCGATGCCTCGTACCCGTACTGCGTGTCCGACCATCGTCACACCACGTCCGCGAACTCGCGCTCGAGCGAGCGGAAGTAGTAGACCCCGCCCACCAAGATCACGAGCGCGGCAACGGCAGAGGCGCCGACGATGGGACCGGGCACGGTCGCCGTACCCAAGAGGCACCAGCGGAAGCCCTCCACCACCCCCACCATCGGGTTGAGCCCGTACAGTACCCGCCACGACTCCGGCAGAAGACTGCTCGGATACGCGATCGGCGTGGCGAAGAGCCACACCTGCACGACGAAGGGCGTCACGTACGCGACGTCGCGGTACCGCACGTTGAGGGCGGCGAACCACAGGCTGACGCCGAGCGCGGTGACGAACGCGAGCAACAGCAGCGCCGGAATCCAGACCAACTTGGCGGTCGGCACGATGCCGTAGACGACCGTCATCCCCAAGAGCACCACGAAGGCAATCGCGAAATCGACGAGCCCGGCCAACACCGTGGCCACCGGCAGGACCAAGCGCGGGAAGTAGATCTTCTTGATCAAGTTCTGACTGTTCACCACGCTGTTGGAGGCCTGAACGAGACCGTTGGAAAAAAACGTCCACGGTACCAAAGCGGCGAAGCTGAAGACCGGGTACGGCACCCCGTCCGACCCGATGCCCGCCAGGCGACCGAAGACCACGCTGAAGATCACCATCGAAAAGAGCGGCTGGATGATCGCCCACGAGGCGCCGAGCGCGGTCTGCTTGTAGCGAACTTTGACGTCCCGCCAGACCAGAAAATAGAGCAGCTCCCGGTAGCGCCAGAGCTCGCCGAGATCGAGCGGCGCCCACCCCTTGCCCGGCTCGATCACCGACAGCGGAGACACCAACGCTTCGGACGTCGCGACCGCATCCTTTTCGTCGTCGCTCGCTCGCGCCTCGGTGTCGCCCGTCATTCCCCGCCTCGCCTTCGACGATGGACAAAGTATACGTCCCCGAGGAAACGTACACGCGCCATTCCCCTCACGGGATGCTTTTCGCAGAGGCACTCGACCATGCGCCCGTTGCCGGATCCGAAGACGACGGCATGACCCTCCGGCCGCGATTGCCGGCCGCGCTCTCGGGGCTCGCCGAACGCGACTTTCGAGTCGTGTGGATCGGCGAGGTGATCTCGATGACCGGCACGTAAATGGAGCACGTGGCACCACGGCGTCGCTCGGCGCCCTCATCCAAACGATGATCCAGGAATCCACACCGACGGAGCTTCGCGGCCGAGTGATGGCGCTCTACGGTCTGTCGTGGGCGGTGGCGGCGCCCGTGGCCGGCCTGGTCTCGTCGGCGCTCGCAGGCGTCGTCGGACTGCCGAGCGTGATTGCCGCGTCCGCGTGTCTCGCGTTCGGACTCCACGCCGCGGTACTGCTCCGCGCCGGCGGCGGCATCGGGCGCGTCGTCGAAGCGTGCGCCGGCGAGTACGGGACGGTCCTGCACAGCTGACGGGCGACGCGCCGAGAAGGTCGCGTCGCTCGCTGCAGATGCGATCTTGAGCGCCCCTCCCCCGGCCCGGCAGCATGGGCACATGTCGGTTCCCGTCTCTACGGCGTCCGCACGCGCGCTCTGGATGCGCGTCGGGGTGCTACTCGGCGCCGGGCTGATCGGCCTCCTCCTCAACCACCTCGTGCAGGTGCATCTCGCGACGCTCGCGGACCTCGCGCGCACCGACCCGATCGCCGCCCGCGCCCGGCTCGCGCTGGAGATCCGTTCGGGCGGCCTCGCCCTCTTCGCCGTCGTCGGCGCGCTCGGGGCATCGCTCGTGTCGGCCTCCCTGCGCGCCGTCCGTGCGGAGCGCTTTCCCCCGCCCGGCATGTGGAGCGTCGGCACGACGCGCACGCTCACCGGCCGCGCCGCCCGACGCAGCGCCTACGTCGGGCTCGTGCTCGCCTCGGTGCTCGTGCTCGCGGCGCTCGCGGGCGGGTGGCTCTCGTGGGAGATGGGCACGCGTCTGCTCGCCTGCCGCGCCGGGGTTCCCGCAGGCCCGGGACGCTGAGGCGAGGCTCACTCCCGTCGCGCCGCCACCTCGCGACTCATGCGGGCCACCGTCCGGTGCACGTTCCGGAGCAGGTTGCGCATGATCCCGATCGTGATCGCGGGATGCGCCGCCTCGAGCCGTTCGAGCTCGGCGGCACTCAGCACCAGGCATTCGACCGCCGTGTCGGCGTGAACGTCGGCCGTCCGCGCGCACCGGTCGACGATCGTGAGCTCGCCGAAGACCATGCCGGGCGCGATGGTCGAGAGACGCCGACGCTCGCCCGTCGGCAGGTCCATCGTCACGCTCACCGTACCGCTCATGAGGAGATAGACCGCGTCGGCGAGATCACCCTGGCGGATGATCGTCGCGCCCGCCTCGAAGTGGCGCCGCTCGAGAAACGTCGCGAGCACGCGCACCGCGTCCAGATCGAGCCCGCGGCAGCAGTCGTGCTCGGCGAGCGTCGACGCGGTCGGCACCGCGACCCCGGCCTGCTTCAGCATCACTTGCTCGCACCACTCGAGCGCCGGATCGAGATCGGTGAACGTCTGCAGCGTCCCGTGACCGCCCTCGGCGGCAAGCCGCTCCTGCAGATGGCGAACCAGTCCGGCGTGCGCACGCGACGCGATGACGGCGAGGCGTTTGCCGGCGAGACCGAGGTCGACGACCAGGCTCGCGAGCAACGCGGGCGCGCACGCCTCGATGCGCGCCGTCCGGCGGAGATCCACGACCGCGATCTCCGGCCCGTTGTCGACCACGTGCCGCACCAGGCCTTCCACCGCGGAGAACGAGAGATCGCCTTGCAGCTCGTAGATTCGGACCCGGCCGCCGTCGGCATCGAGCACCGCGCGCTCGGCGTCGCTGCGGAGCCGACGCGAGCGCATGTGCCCGAGATCGTATTCGGCGCGAAGCGTCGCCCGCGCCGAGCGCGACACGCGCAGGAAATGGAGATTGAAATCGCGTGAGAGATCCGTGCAGACGGCGACGCCGCGGACGCTGTTGCCGCGCGCGTCGAGACGGGGCGAGAAGACGCCGATGCCGAGCTGCCCCGGCAGGACCGCCAGCACGCCGCCCGCGACGCCGCTTTTCGCCGGCATGCCGACGGCGTAGAGCCACTCGCCCGCGAAATCGTACATGCCGCAGGTCGTCATCACGCTGAGCACGCTGTCCACGACCTTCGCATCGACCGCGCGCTCGCCGGTGAGCGGATGGACGCCGCCGTTCGCGAGCGTCGCCGCGATGAGCGCCAGGTCACGGCAATTCACCAGGATCGAGCACTGCCGAAAATAGAGGTCGAGCGCGTCGTCGGGCGCGTCGGTCAACACGTCGAAGTTCCGCAGCATGTGGCCGATCGCACGATTGCGATGGCCGGTCTCCTTCTCCGAGCGATAGACGGCCTCGTCGATCTCGAGCGGGCGGCCGGCGTACATCGCGAAGACCGAAAGCAAGCGCTCCAGGCGATCGGCGGCGGAGTGCCCGGCGACGAGCGAGGTCGTGGCGATGGCGCCGGCGTTGATCATCGGATTCAGCGGGCAGCCGCTGCCCGGCTCCAAGCTGATGGAGTTGAACGCGTCGCCGCTCGGCTCGACGCCGACCTTCGCGAGCACCCGTTCGTAGCCCTGGTCCTCCAGGGCGAGGCCGTACGTGATCGGTTTCGAGATCGACTGGATGGTGAACGTCTGGCGCGCGTCGCCGACCTCGTAGACCTGCCCGTCGGTGGTGGCGAGACAGATGGCGAACCATTCGGGATCGGCCTTGCCGAGCTCGGGGATGTAGGTCGCCACCTCGCCGCTGCGGAGACCCGCATGCTTCGCGTGCAGCCGCTCGAGATAGCTTTGGATCGGCGACACGACCACGGGGGTGGGGGCGCCCATGCGGCCGTGCGCGAGCACCGGACGTGCCACCGGAGACCCCCCGCAAATTCCGCGACCGGCATGCGCGGCGCGGGCCCTGATGCGTCGAAAATGGGCACGCCCTGCTCACGAGGCCGGCAGCGCGTCGGCGGCGCGCCCGCCACCACGGCGCGAGACATCGCGCGCGCAATTGACACGCGCGGGACGACGCATATCCTGCGTTCGCGCGTCATGCCGACCATCCTCGAAGGATGTCAGGGCCGGCTCCCCGAACGGTCGTTCGGCGGGGGCGAGGTCATCATCGCCGAAGGCACGCGCGCCGGGTGCCTCTTCATCCTCGCCGACGGCGCCGTCGAAATCGCAAAGGAAGCGTACGTCATCAACGTCATCAGCGATCCCGGTGCGGTCTTCGGCGAGATCTCGGTGCTGCTCGACACGGTGCACACGGCGACGGTCAAAACGACGATGCCGTCGCGTTTCTACATCGTCGACGACCCGCTCGAGTTTCTGCGCTCCACCCCCGACGTCGCGCTCGGCGTGGCGCGGATGCTCGCGAAGCGGCTGCATGCCATGACCACCTACCTCGTCGACTTGAAGCAACAGTTCGAGCACCACAGCGATCACTTCGGCATGGTCGACGAGGTGCTCGACGCGCTCTCGCACTCGCAGCACCACGATCACGAGCCGGGCTCGGATCGCGAGGACGAGCCCGACTACTGAAGTGGGCTTATGCCGTCGTCCGGACCGATCTCGGCGATCGGCCGGACCAACGGCGCGCGCAGCGACACGATCTGGTTGCCCGCGAGCGAGAACCACATCGCGCGCCCGAGGCCGGTGTCGATGATCACGTGCGTCGGCACCGGACCGATCTGACGGCCCGCCTGGAAGACCCACGTGTCGTCGACGCGATCCACCCACGAGCCACCTTCCCGGAAGGGCGACTGATGGATGTGGCCGCTGAGCACCATCGTGGGGCGATACTGACGGATCCAGGCGGCGAGCGCCTCGTCGCCGTAGTGCCGCGTCCCGGCCCAGCTCGTCGGCGAGTCGCTCGGAGGCGCGTGGTAGATCCACACCCACGCGCCCTTCGCCCGCACGGCGTCGCGTGCGAGCTGGGCGTCGACGAGCGCGCGCGTCGCGGGACCGTCCCACCAGGGACAGACGGTGAAGAGCGTGCCGTCGACGTCCACCGCGTCGCCGTCGACGACGATGCCGAGCTCGCGCGCACGCGTCATCCAGCGGGCGACCTTCTCGCCGTGCTCGCCACGCGCGTTCAGGTCGTGATTCCCCGAGCTCACGAGCAGGCGCGCGCGCGAGCCGACGCGACGGAGATACTTCAGCATGACGACGATCTGCGCCTCGAGCGCCACCGCCGACGAAATGTCGAGGTGATCGCCCGCGATGACGACGACGTCGAAATCCGTCGCGACCCGGTCGACCCAGTCGAGCTGTTTGAGCGTGTAGTGCAGGTCGGAGACCAGCAGGCACTTCATTCGATCACTCGCTTCTTTCCCGACCGGGAACCGCCGGCACCAGCACCAGCGCGGCGAGAACGAGGGCACGAAAACCTCTACGGCGTGCGTCGATCGTCGACACGCGGGTCGCACGCGTGACGTCACGTCCTGTCATTCCCACCCCAGGTCGTCAACGACTTTCGCCGGACGCGCGAGAGGCTTATGGCGGCGATCGCAAGACGTTATGTCGGCGACGTCACAACGGCAGGAGCGGCATCCCGAAGAAGAGCTGCAACCCGGACAGCACGAGCGCGAGCAGACCGAGGATGGGATGGAGCACCCGCGCCGTCTCGTTGGCGTCGACGCGCCGCGAGAGTAGCGCCGCCCCGGTCATCAAGGCGACGATCGCCAGGCCGAGACGGAAGTGCATCGGGCCGCGCGCCGCGAGATCCGGACGAAGCGCCCAGGTCGAGACGAGCCCCGCCGCCACGTTCACGATCATCAAGGCGTAGGCATAGGCGGCGAGCCGCGCATGACGCGGCCGCAGATGGCGGTCGAGCCGGTCGCGCGACCTGAGGCCGAGCGAGGCGACGTACGCCAAAAAGCCGATGCTCGCGAGCGCGACCAGCGGATGCGCGAAGGCGATCAAGCGCGGGATTCCGGTCGGCACCGCGCACCTTCTCGCGCACCCACTGCCGCTCGGCAAGCGCGTCGGCACCGGGTGGCTCGCAGCCCCGATCTATGACATTTCGAGGCCCTCGCCTCATGCCGACCGCTCGATTGTGCTCCGTGCTCGCCGCCATGGCACTGCTCGCCGGCGGCTCCGCCCGCGCCGCGACTTCCACCGACCCCGGCCGCGCGCTGTACGTGCAGTATTGCCAGCTCTGTCACGGTGCCGCGCTGGAGGGCTATGCGGCGGACAACGCACCGTCGCTCTCCTCCTCGACGTTTCGCGCCACCGCAAGCACCGCCTTCCTGCAAGCGGCCATCGAGCGCGGCCGGGCCGGCACCGCGATGGCCGGGTACGGCACAAGCGTCGGCGGGCCGCTCGGACCGGCCGAGGTGGACGCACTGGTGGACTTCGTCCGCGGTGGCGCGCCCGCCCCTCCCGTCTTGCCTCCACGGGCTTCGAGGGGCGACGTCGCGAAAGGAGCGCAGATCTACGCCGCGAGTTGCGAGACCTGCCACGGTACGGTCGCGCAGCGCGGCAACGCCGTGCACCTCGCGAACCCGATGTTCCTCGCCTCCGCCACCGACGCCTATTTGCGCGTCGCGCTCGTCGAGGGTCGTCCGGGAACGGCGATGGAGCCTTGGCAAGCGAAGCTCAGCCCGACCGAGATCGAGGACGTGATCGCCTACGTCCGCTCGCTCGCCCGGCCCGTCCCGGCCGTCCCGGTCGCGATGCCGTCGCCCGCGCCCCCGATGCCGATCGTGATGAATCCGTCGGGTCGTGCGCCGGACTTCTCGTTGCGCCTCGGGCGCTACGCATCGGTCGCGGACGTCGCCGCCGCCTACGAGCAGAAGCGACGCTTCGTCCTCATCGACGCCCGGCCCACGTCCGACTATCTCCGGATGCACATTCCCGGTGCGATCTCGGTGCCCTATTTCGACATGCACGATCTCGACCTGGTACCGAACGACGGTACGTGGGTGGTCGCGTATTGCGTCTGCCCGCACGAAGAGTCGGGCCGGGTGCTCGAGGAGCTTCGAAAGCGCGGCTATCCGAACACCGCAATACTCGACGAAGGATTCTTCGTCTGGGCCGATCAAGGCCACCCGGTCGAGGTGTCCGCCGGCCAGCTACCCATCGCCGCACCGCCCGCCAAAGCGTCACCCTTCGTACCGGTTCCCGTCGCGTCCCCCACACGCTGACGTCGTGTCGTCTCGCATGCGGGTCGGGCATGCATCTCACCGACACCGAAGCGTCGGCCGTCACGCCCATGACGTGCGCGGTCCCATGGACGCGAGGAAGCGGGCGCGCTTCCGCGTGGCACGTGCCATGCAGTCGCGCCAGGGCGAGGAGGGCACGCGATGAGGACGATCGTGATCGCGGGAACGGCACTGATGCTGAGCGTGGGGGTCGTCGTATGGGCCGACGATACGCCGGTTGCTCCGAAGATCCCGCCGAAGGAAGTCACCGTGAAGATCCAGGCGCCCGAGGGCACCACCGACGAGGACATCGCCGCCGGCATCGCCGAGGAAAACGCCCGTCGCGATCCCGCGGCGCAAGAGGCCGCGCGCGTGGCCAAACGCAAGGCCGAGGAGGAGGAGGCGCATCACTCCCGAGTGAGCAAGATCTGCGACTCGATCCCGGAGGCTTCGCTGGCGAAAGATCCGTCGCTCCGACGGATGTGCGCGAACTAGGGAACCTCTGCACAGGTGGCTCCCGGCTACGAAGCGCGATCCATCCCCGATCGACGGCGGCGCGACGCCCTCGGCGTATCGTTCAGATACGCGGTCGGGCGTCGCGCCTTGCGCTCGGGGCGGCTCGCACTTCTCGCTCGGAACCCACCTGTGCAGAGGTTCCTAGCCGAAAACGCGGCCGAAGCTACTTGCGCGCCGGCGCGCCGACCGGTGCCGGCGCTTGCGGCTGGACCGTGATGCCCGACATGCAGCTCGGCGGCGCGCCAGTGCCGTCGAACGCCCGCATGCAATCCTCGACCGCCTTCTGATTGCCGACGCTCGCCTGGTAGTCGCCGAGATCCACCTGAAACCCGGTCTCGGGCTGCCGCCAGGTGTACGAGAAGCTGCTCTTGTCGTTGCTCCGCACCCGACCGGCGAAGCGGGCATAGAGCGCAACGCCCTGCTGACACGCCGCGACGCGCGCCCCGTTCTCGCGGCTCGCGCTGCACTGATTCATGGCGTCCTCCGACTTCGCGGCGGCGCGCGCCGCCAAGTCGACGCCCTCTTTGCACGCAGCACCCATCTCCGACTGCGAGCCGTACTCGACCTGGCATTGCAGCTTGGCGTCGATGGTGCTCTCGGCAAACGCCGCGCCCGCGAGGGCGAGCACCATCCCGACGATTCCGACGAGGCGACCCATGCCTCTCCTCTACTCACCGGAGGCGCCCTACGCAAAGGCCTGGGCGCCACGGCTTCTCTTTCTCGCGCCGCTGCGATACCAGAGCGCCCTCAAGGGAGGAGCACTATGCGATCCGTTCTGTTCACCGGCCTGCTGTTCTTGACGCTGGCCACGACCGCGGCCTACGCGGCCGAGGCGACCACACCGAAAGCCAAGACCACCAAGAGCGCGAAGAGCAGCACCAAGACGACGAAGAAACCCGCGCACACGAAGAAGCCCACGGAGCAGATGAGCGAGGCGAAGCGGCGCGATCTCGAGCGCCGCATCGAGGCGCTCGAGCAGAAGTACGAGATGCAGTACCGCGAGACCGACTCGCCGACCGGAGCGCCGGGCGCAGCGCCCGCGAAGCCGGCCGCGCACTGACGTCGCGCGCGCCCGCCGTGTCGGGCGGGCGCGCGTCCTTTCCATCCCACGAGGGCGTTCGTGCCGCGTCCACCTGACCCGACGATCGCGGCACCGTTCGGCTGTCCACACTTCCCCCGCTGCCCGGGATGTCCGTGGGTCGGCCGCCCCTACGACGAGCAACTCGCGGCGAAGCAGCGTCGTGTCCTGACGGCGCTCACGACCGCGCTTCCGGACCTCCCGCGAACCGTCGTCGCGCCGATCACGCCCGCGCCCGAGCCGAGCGGCTATCGCGTCCAGGCGAAGCTCATGGTCGGCACCACGAGCCGCGGTCTCGTCCTCGGCCTCTACGAGCCCGGCAGCCATCGTATCGCGGACGCACGCTGCTGCCCGCTGCATCATCCGCTTCTGCGACGCGCGATCCGCGGGCTCTCGGACGCGCTCGCAAGCGAGCGCGTCCCCATCCACGGCCACGGTCGGACCGGCGTCCGCTACGCCCTCCTGCGCGCGAGCGTCGCCGCCAATCGCGTCCTCGTCACGCTCGTGAGCTCGCGCACGCCGTTGCCGAACGCGGCGCGCGTCGCGCATCGCCTGCGCCGCGTCGTGCCCCTCGCCGGCCTCCTCGTCAACGAGAACCGGACCGCCGGCAACGTCATCCTGGGCGCACGCACCGAAGCGATCGTCGGCGAAGCCACGCTCCCCGAGCGCTACGGCGCCGTCGTTCTCGCCGCCGGACCAACCGCCTTCGTGCAAGCCAACACCCGGATGGCGGCAATGATCTACGCCGCAATCGCGGCCGCCGCCGAGCTCGATACGCGCTCGCGCGCCCTCGATCTCTATTGCGGCGTCGGCGGCATCGCGCTCACGCTCGCCCGCAGTGCCGGATCGGTGCTCGGCGTCGAAGAGGTCGCCGCGGCAGTCGACGCCGCACGCGCCAATGCGGCACGGGCGCATGCGACCCACGCTCGGTTCGTCGCGGGCCTGGTCGAGGACGTGCTCACCGCGCAGGGGGAGCCCGCCGACGTCGTCACCATGAATCCGCCGCGCAAAGGCTGCGGCCCGAAGGTCGCGCGTGCGCTGGCGCGGCTCGCACCGCGGCGGGTGCTCTATCTCTCGTGTAATCCGGACTCGTTCGCGCGCGACGCCGCGGAGCTCGTCGTCGGAGGATTTCGGCTCGTGGCGGTACGGCCGTTCGACCTCCTGCCGCAGACCGACCACGTCGAGCTCCTGGGCACCTTCGTCCGCGATTCCTCAAATCTATAGCTTCGATATACCATAAGATGGCTTTTTTTCGCCTGTCTCCCGGATCGCATTGCCTCATGAATGTAACGGCACTATAGATCCGCCTCGTGACGGCGACCGTCGCCAATCTCCGCTCCCGCGATCAAGAGTCCGAGGCGACGCGCCGGGCGATTCTCGACGCGGCGGAGCGGCTGCTCGCGACCGTCGGTGAGGCCGGCCTCTCGATCCGCGAGGTGTGCGCGCGCGCCGGCGTGACGCCGCCCACGATCTACCACCACTTCGGCGACAAGGCTGCTCTGGTCGCGCGCGTCGTCGACGATTGTTTCTCCGACTTCGACCGCGCCTTCGCCCGCCGCGCCGCGCCGCACGATCCGGTCGAGGCGCTGCGGTGGGGCTTCGACCGCTACGTCGAGTACGGGCTCCGCCACCCGACGCACTATCGCCTCATGTTCGGTGCCCGCCCAGCGCGACCGTCGGCGGCGGGCGTCGCGTCGTACGACGGCCTGCGCCGCCGCATGATGGCGATCGCCGACGCCGGACGACTCGCCGTGCCGCTCGAGGATGCGACCGCCGCGTTCTGGGCGGCCGTGCACGGCGTGACGTCGCTGCTCATCAGCGAGTACTGGACCCCCGACACCCCGGCGATCGCGCTCGTGCGCGACGCCATGATCGATCACCTCACCACGCCGAAGCCGTCGCGAGCTCGGCGCACGAAAGGAAGAGCCCCATGAGCGAGCGTGAGTCCGAGGTCAATCCGTTTCTGCGCGGCAACTTCGCCCCGTGGCGCGACGAGGGCGTCGTCGACGCGCTCCAGGTCATCGGCGAGATTCCGCGCGACCTGAACGGCACCTTCTTCCGCGCCGGACCGAATCCATCCTTCGAGCCCGAGGGCCGCTATCACTGGTTCGACGGCGACGGGATGATCCACGCGATCAGGATCGAGAACGGGCGAGCGTCCTACCGCAACCGCTGGGTCGAGAGCGACGGCCTCGCGGAGGAGCGCAAAGCCGGTCGGCCGCTCTACCGTGGCATCATCAGCATGTCGGGAACCGAGGCGCCGGCGATCAAAGTCACTGCCAACACCAACATCGTCGCGCACGCCGGGAAGCTGCTCGCGCTCGTCGAATCGTCGCTGCCGACCGAGATGACGCCGTGCACGCTCGCGACGATCGGGCTCTACGACTTCGGCGGCAAGCTCCAGACCGCGATGACCGCGCATCCCAAGATGGATCCGGAGACGGGCGAGATGCTCTTCTTCGGCTACGCGTCCGTTCCCGCCTTACCTCACCTACCACGTCGCCGACGCGCGCGGCGCGCTCATCCGCTCCGAGGTGATCGACGTCGCCTGGCCGTCGATGATGCACGATTTCGCCATCACCAAGGACTACGTGATCTTCATGCTCTGCCCGGTGGTGTTCTCGTTCGAGAACGTCACGAAAGGGGGCAGTCTCTTCTCGTGGGAGCCCGAGCGCGGCGCCAAGCTCGGGATCATGCCGCGGAGCGGCGGCAACGCCGACGTGCGCTGGTTCGACATCGACCCCTGCTACGTCTTCCATCCGATGAACGCCTACGCGGAGCACGACCTCCTCACGCTCGACGTGGCACGCTACGAGCAGTTCCTCTCCATGGATCCGCGGGCGGCGCGCGATCCGGGATGGCGCGGCAAGAACGTCGCCCGCCTGCATCGGTGGGAGATCGATCTCGCCAAAGGCACGGTGCGCTCGACACCGCTCGACGACGGCGACGGCGAGTTCCCGCGCGTCGACGAGCGCCTGCTCGGACGCAAGCACCGCTACGGCTACATGGCCGTGACGGGGCCGGAGGGAAACGCGTCGGGGGTGCCGGTGTGGACGGGAGTGCGCAAGTACGACCTCGCGCGCGGCACGGCGGAGACCCGACAGTTCGGGGCGGGAAACGGCGTCGGCGAGCCGCTTTTCGTCCCGCGCCACGCCGGCGCGGCAGAGGACGACGGCTACGTCCTCGTGCTCGCGTACGACCAGGGCCGCGACGCGAGCGCCTTTTTCGTGCTCGACGCGCGGAATCTGACCGGCGAGCCGCTCGTCGAGATTCGCGTCCCGCATCGGGTGCCCTACGGCTTCCACGGAAACTGGGTCCCGACGGCCTGACCGCCGCAACCCGCATTGCACGCCGCCGAGCGGCGCTCGCCCGTGCGGCTGCCACGGGCATCGCATCCCCGCCGCTCGAGCGGTTAGGGAACCTCTGCACAGGTCGGTTCCGAGCGAGGAGTGCGAGCCGCCCCGAGCGCAAGGCGCGAAGCCCGACCGCGTATCCGAACGATACGCCGAGGGCGGCGCGCCGCCGTCGATCGGGGATGGATCGCGCTTCGCAGCCGGGAGCCACCTGTGCAGAGGTTCCTTAGCGCATCTGGGACGACGAGGCGCGCCGCGAACGAGCGCGTCGCGCCCAACGCTCGGCCCACGCGTTCATGGGCAGCAAGAGCGCGCCGAGCGCCCTGCCCTCCGCCGTGAGTGCGTAGCCGCTCGCCTCCTGCCACTCGACCACGCCGGCGGCGCGGAGCTCGCGCAAGCGATCGTTCAGCACCGTCGGCGACACGGCGTCGCAGCGCTGCTGGAGGGCACGGAACGGCAGCGCGCCGGCGCGGAGCTCCCACAACACTCTGAGCGTCCAGCGTCGACCGAGCCACTCGAGCACCTGCATGATCGGACGCGAGCCGCGCGACGACCGGGCGCCGCGGGTCGCGCTCATGGGTCGCTTTGTGCTAGGCACGAGCAGGCCATACGCTACGGAATCCGTAGCACGAGGAGGACCGCATGGACAGCCCCCGCATCCCGCCCGTCGAGCCGCCGTTCGATCCCGCCGTCGCCGAGGAGCTCGCGCGCTGGATGCCGAAAGGCTCGCCCATCGAGCCCTTGGCGCTGTTCCGGACCCTGGCCCGGCACCTCCCGTTGGCACAGGCGATGCTCCCGCTCGGGAAATACCTCCTCGGGCGCAGCGCCGCGCTCGGTGTTCGCGAACGGGAGATCGTCATCCAGCGGGTGTGCGCGCGGCTCGGCTGCGAGTACGAGTGGGGCGTGCATGCGACGGTGTTCGGCGCCCGCGCCGGCATCGACGCGAAGACGATGCGAGCGACCGTCCTCGGCCGGCCCGACGACGCGGTCTGGCAGGGCGTCGACCAGCTGCTCGTCCGTCTCGTCGACGAGCTGCATTACGGCGCCTGCGTTTCGGATGCGCTCTGGAGCGAGCTCGTCGCCCACTTCACGCGGGAGCAGCTGCTCGAGATCCTCGTGCTCGCGGGCTGGTACCACCTGATCGCCTTCGTCGCGAACGGCGCGGGCGTCACGCGCGAGGATTGGGCCGAGCGCTTTCCCCCGCTGTAGCCGCGCGACGCCTGGACATAGCAGGCGCCGCAGTCTAGCACGGATCATTCATGAATGCTCGTCGCGAAAGCGCTGAGCGTACGGCAGGCCGGGCCGCGCGGAGGAGCGAGCGACGCAGGCATAGTAGGACACTATGTCGAGGAGCGAGATCCGAGCCCGGCCCGGAATGACGTGCGATCGGCGCTTGCAGCAGAGGATTCATGAATAATCCGGGCTAGCACCTCGGGCGCTCGACGAGAGGAGACGCACATGCGCTTGGGCCTCACCATCGGTTACTCCGGAGCGAAGATGGCGCTCGACATGCCGCTCATCGAGGAGGCCGACCGTCTGGGCTTCCACTCGGTGTGGTCGGCCGAAGCCTACGGCTCCGACGCGGTGACGCCGCTCGCCTGGATCGCCGCCCGCACGCAGCGGATCCACGTCGCGAGCGGCATCATGCAGATGCCGGCGCGTACGCCCGCGATGACGGCGATGACGGCGACGACGCTCGACCAGCTCTCGGGCGGACGCTTTCTCCTCGGACTCGGCGTCTCCGGTCCGCAGGTCGTCGAGGGCTGGCACGGTCGGCCCTACGGCAAGCCGCTCGTGAAGACGCGCGAATACATCGAGATCGTCCGCAAGATCTGGGCGCGCGAGCAGCCCGTCGAGCACCAGGGGGAGCACTACCAGATCCCGTATCGCGGACCCGGCGCGACCGGGCTCGGCAAGCCGCTCAAGAGCATCCTGCACGGGCGCCAGATCCCGATCTACGTCGCCGCCATCGGTCCGAAGAGCGTCGAGCAGGCGGCGGAGATCGCCGACGGTTGGTTGCCGATCTGGTACTCGCCGCACCGCACCCACGTCTTCAAGGGCGCCCTCGAGGCGGGGTTCGCGCGCGCCGGCGGCGGCAAGTCGCTCGCCACCTTCGACATCGCCGCGTCGGTGAACATCGTCATCGGATCCGACGTCCAGAAGTGCCTGAACCACGTGAAGCCCGGCCTCGCGCTCTACGTCGGCGGCATGGGGGCGCGCGGCAAGAACTTCTACAACGACCTCGCCTGCCGCTACGGCTTCGAGGAAGCCGCCAAGAAGATCCAGGACCTCTACCTGAGCGGCAAGAAGGACGAGGCGACGGCCGCCGTGCCCGACGCCCTCGCCGACGAGGTATCGTTGGTTGGCCCGCCCGAGCGCATCCGCGACCGCCTCCAGGCATGGCGCGAATCGGGCGTCACGACCGTCGTCTGCGGCACGCGGCAGATCGACGCGCTCCGCATCCTCGCCGAAGCCGCGGCGTGACACGGGCGAGGCTTCGATGACGTCGGGCGGGACGCGAGTGACGGCCGCGCGTTGGCCCGACGAGGCGCGGCCGGAGGTCTCGCCGGTGTACGCGCGCTCCGCGGTCGACGTCGCCGCGTCGATCGGCGATGTCTTCGCCTGGCTCGTCCAGGCCGAACGCTGGCCGACCTGGTACGCGCAGTGCGGCAGCGTCCGCATCCTGGCCGGACCGGCACCCGCGCTCGGCATCGGCACCCGCTTTCGCTGGACGGTGCTCGGCGTGCCGGTCGAAACGATCGTCGAGGAATGCGACCAGCCCCATCGCCTCGCCTGGAGCGGCACGGGCCTCGGCGCTGCCGCCTATCACTCGTGGGACCTCGAGCCGACGGCGACCGGTTGCCGCGTCGTCACCGAAGAGACGCAGCGCGGCGCCGTGCCGTCGCTCTTGCGATTCGTGTTGCGCCCGCTCCTGCGGTTCACGCAGGAGCGCTGGCTCGCCGCCCTCGCGACCACCGCGGCCTCCGCGCCGCCGCCCGCGACCTGACACCCTCGTCGTGGGGGCGAGCAGCGCGGCGAATGGCGCGCACGGCTTGACTATCCGAACGGACGCAAGTACGCGCAGCTCCGATCGAGGCCTCGATTCGGGGGCAAGGAGGACACGTATGACGAGGTGCATCCGGCGGCGGATCGGTGTCGTGGCGGCGCTCACCCTCGTGCTCGCCCTCGACGGCTGTGCGATGCGACCGAACCGCGGCGCGTTCAATTGCGATCGCCGCTGGGGAGGCGGCACCATCGGCGGCGCTCTCACCGGTGCGGCGCTCGGCGCCGCCACCGGCGGCGGTATCGTCGCGACGTCGGGCGAGACCGAGCGCCAGACCGAGGACTACGCGACCGCCATCGGCATCGGCGCCGTCACCGGCGCGCTCATCGGCGGGCTCTTCGGCCACTGCGCCTTCGATCCGCTGCGCGAGGAGCCTCCTCCGCCTCCGCCCCCGCCCGCACCACCCCCGCCGCCTCCGGTCGTGAAGCAAAAGATCGTGCTTCGGGGCGTGAACTTCGACTTCGACAAGTCGACCATCCGCCCGGATGCCGCCGAGATCCTGTCGGAGGCGGCGCGCATCCTGCGCGAGGAGCCCGACGTACGGGTCTCCGTCGACGGCCACACCGACGCCCGCGGCACCGACGAGTACAACCAGCGCCTGTCCGAGCGCCGTGCCGAAGCGGTCGTCGACCGCCTGATCGAGCTCGGGGTCAGCCGGGGCCGGCTGCAGCCGCAAGGTTTCGGCGAATCGCGACCGGTCGCGAGCAACGACACCGAAGAAGGACGCGCCCAAAACCGGCGCGTCGAGCTGAACGTCCTCGACTGAGAGCCCGGCGCAGCGGGGCCCGGATTCGTTCGGGCCCCGCCGCCGACCGCGCCTGGAACGATCCTCCGGACGCGCTACGCCCCCCGCTTCGTGCCGAAGCGGTTCCAGTGCGTCACCTGCTCGGCGGGCCGACGACGCCCGCGGCCGAATTTTCCCTGCGGCCGTCCCATCGGGATGAGCGCGACGATCTCGTAGCGCGCCGGGATCGCGCAGATCGACCGGACCTCGTCCTGATGGATTCGGTAGACCGTGGTGAGCGTGGTGCCGATCCCGAGCCCGCGCGCGGCGAGCATGAAGTTCTGCACCGCCGGATACACCGACGCGAACGGCGTGCCGACGTCGAGCGGACCCTCGGCGTCCTCGAGCGTCATCGAGATGTTCGGCATCAACACGAGTACGAGCGCGGGCACCTCGCCCAGGTGC
Source organism: uncultured delta proteobacterium (assembly GCA_963774015.1). Taxonomy (GTDB): domain Bacteria; phylum Desulfobacterota; class Binatia; order UTPRO1; family UTPRO1; genus UTPRO1. The sequence continues at coordinate 659,399 of CAVZDH010000002.1, read as the reverse complement.
ACCGCCAGGTGCCGTGACGCTGCGAGCGTCCGCTGGAACGCGGCCTCGTCCTCCGCCGACTTGAGCGGCTGCCGCATCTTCAGGACCACCGGCTCGTAGCGCGCGTACGCGCGACGATAGACGTCGCCGAGCGCGCGCTTCACCTCCGGGTCGGTCACGGCGAGAAACTGCCACGGTTGGATGTTGCCGCCGCTCGGGCCGCACACGGCGGCACCAATGCAGCGCGCGATCTCGTCGTCGGTGACGGGCGCGTCGCTGAACCGACGCACGGCGCGCGTGGTCTCGATCGCCTCGAAGACGTCCACGGTCATCGTCCTTTGAAGTTCGGGGGTCGGCGCTCGCGAATCGCGGCGAGCGCCTCCCGGTGATCGTCGCTCTGGAACGTGACCAGCTCGAGGGCCGTCGACGCGTCGAACGCCACGTTCAGCGCGTCCTTCACGAGCTTGTTCACGGCGAGCTTGGTGTACCGGACCGCCAGGGGCGCACCGGCGGCGAGCCGGGCCGCGAAGGCCATCGCCTCCTCCGCGAGGGAAGCGGCCGGCACGACGCGATTCACGAGCCCGATCCGCTCCGCCTCGACGCGCCGAAAGCGGATCGCCCGTCAGCAAGTATTGCTTGGCGCGCGCCGGCCCGAGCGCGAGCGGCCAGATCGCGACGCCACCGTCGCCCGCGACGATCCCGACCTTCACGTGCGGGTCGCCGATGGTCGCGGTGTCCGCCATGAAGATCACGTCGCAGAGGAGCGCGATCGAGGCCCCGAGGCCCATCGCGTGGCCGTTCACCGCCGCGACGATCGGCAGCTCGACGTCGAGCAGATCCCAGATCAGCTGCTTCGCGTCCCGCCGGAGCGCGTCCAGCCGCGCCACGTCGCGGAGCTGGGGAAACCAGTTGAAATCCCCGCCCGCCGAGAACGCGCGGCCCCGGCCGGTCAGCACGACCGCCCGCGCCTGCTCCTCGCGGCGCAGCATGGCGAACAGCGCGGTGAGCTCCTGGTGCAAGCGCTCGTCGACGGCGTTCAGCTCGCTCGTCGGGTGCGCGATCGTCACCTTCAACACGTCCCCGATGCGCTCGAGCGCGAGGGTCTGGAAATCGGCCATCAGAGCATCGCGCTGTCGGTATCGAGGCCGAGAAGGAGCGCGACCCGTGAGCTCGTACGTCGCCGGCGCCACCATCGCATGCTGGGTGACGACGTGGACGTCGCGGAAGCAACGCTGGAGCAGGCTCGTGGCGTAGATCGCGGTACCGCCGCCGGCTTCGTACATGAGATCGACGGCTTTCGCGGCCCGCATCGTCGCCTCGGTCGCGGCCAGACGGAGCGTCGCGCGCTGCGCGACCGAGATGGCGCCGGTCGTCGCGGCATTCCAGGCATCGGCGACGGCGGCACGAAGCCAGGCCCGCGACGACTCGAGCGCGGCTTCCGCCTGCGCCACCTGCATCTGGATCACGCCGCGCTCGCCGAGGAGACGCTTGCTGCCGGTCGGCGTCTTCGCAGCCGCGAGCGCGACGAGCTCGTCGATCGCCGTGCGTGCGATGCCCGTCGCGACCGCCGCGATGCCGAGCGCCAAGAGACCGAACACCGGGAACCGGAAGAGCGGCCCGTCGGCGTGCGGCCGGTCGCTCACGAGCGAGACGGCGCGATCGGCCGGGACGAAGACGTCGTCGACCTCGAAATCGTGGCTGCCGGTACCGCGGAGACCCGAAACGTTCCAGGTATCGACGATCCGCACGTCGCGCGCGGGAAAGAGCATCATGCGGGAGTCGGGAATTCCGCGTCCGAGCAATACCGGCGTGCCGTCGGCGACGACCACGCAGCCCCCGAGCAGCCAGGTACAGTGCTCGCTGCCGCTGCCGAACGCCCATCGGCCGCGCGCTCGATAGCCTCCATCGACGACGACGGCTTGCCCGCGCGGCGCGAACACGCCGCCGGCGATCGCATCCGGCGCCCCGTAGATCTCCCGAGCCGCTTCGGAAGGAAGGTAGCCGCTGATGAGACCGCTCGTTGCGCCGATCATGACGATCCAGCCCGCCGACCCGTCGGCGCGCGCCACGGTTTCGATGACGTCGAGCAGCGTTGCGACGTCGACCTCGGCACCGCCGAGCGTTCGCGGCACGCACATGCGGAATGCGCCGGCGTCTGCGAGACCGCGCACCAGGTCGAGCGGCACGCGGCGATCGCGCTCGATCTCGTCGGCTCGCCCGCGGATGGCGGGTGCCAGCGCGCGCACGGCCTCGAGGGGCGAGGCAGGCGACCGGTTCTCGACTCGGCGGATGGTCATGGCGTCGGCCTCGGACCATACCCGCTCGCTGGCAGAGAGCCAACGCGCACCAACGTTGCATCGTCCGGGGACAATCATTACAGAGGGTCGACAGCGACGAGAGGAGCCGATCCATGGCGGATGTCCAGCAGATCAGTGACGACAGTTTCCAATCCGAGGTTCTCCAGGCGTCTCTGCCGGTCCTCATCGACTTCTGGGCTCCGTGGTGCGGGCCTTGTCGCGCCATCGCGCCGATCGTCGAGGAGCTCGCAGGCACCTACAACGGCAAGCTGAAGGTCGTGAAGATGAACGTCGACGACAATCCCAACACGCCGGCCAAGTACGGTGTCCGCGGCATCCCGAACCTCATCATCTTCAAGGGCGGTGCCGTGCAGGAGCAGATCGTCGGGGCGGTGCCGAAAACCCAGCTCGTGAAGGCCATCGACAAGGTCGTCGCGTAGCGCGCGGCGGTCGTCCGTTCGTCCATACGACGTGCGTTGGGTCGGTGGTGCGGGGGCGTGGGTGATCGCCTCCGCGGCCGAGAGACGACCACGAGTCCTGCGCGTCACAGCTCCGCAGCGCAGCGTCGCCGGGTCGCCTTACGGCCGCTTCCGGCGACCACCCACACCCCGCAGCATACGCCGCTGCGCGACGGATGACGCGGCGGGTCCGTCGCGCGCCCGCTCTCACTTCGGCCGAAGAAGAATGCGGCGGTGTCGTTCTGCGCGCGGAGGCGGCGGAGCTGCGCTCCGGGGCCCTCAGACGGCCGCGGCGACGTGGCGGTCCGGAGCCATGACGCGCAGGGCTCGTCGACGTCTGGCGGCCCCGGAGCTCGGCCCCGCCGCCCCGCGCGCACCGGCCCGCGACACTCGGACGATCAGAACAGAAACCGCCGCATGTTCACGTTGATCATGAGCCCGACCGCGATCATCATCGTCGTGAGCGACGAGCCGCCGTAGCTGAAGAACGGCAACGTGATGCCGACCACGGGCAAGATACCCGACGTCATCCCGACGTTGATCACGACCTGCCAGAACACGATCGAGACCACTCCGAACGTGAGTAACGCCCCGAAGCGGTCCTTCGCGCGATACGCCACCGTCAGCCCGCGGAGCACGAGCGCCGCGTAGAGGCCGAGCAGCACGATCGCGCCGACGTACCCCCACTCTTCCGCGAAGACCGAGAAGATGAAGTCCGTGTGCTGCTCCGGAATGAAGTTCAGCTTGTTTTGCGTACCGTGCAAGAACCCTTTGCCCCAGAACTGTCCCGACCCGATCGCGATCTTGGACTGGATGACGTGGTATCCGGCACCGAGCGGATCCATCTCCGGCGACAGGAAGGTCTGCACGCGCTGCTGTTGGTAGGGCTTCAGGTGCCCCCACAAGAGCGGCACGGCGCCGGCGGCGAGCGCCGCCAGGAGGATGAAGACGCGCAGGCGGAGCCCGGCGCAGAACAGCACGCTGAACGCGACGACCGCGATGATGCCGACGGTGCCGAGATCGGGCTGCGCCAAGATCAACACGGCCGGGATGGCGACGAGCACGAACGCCGGAACGGCGTCGATGAAGCGTACGTCGCCGGTCGATTGCGCGCGATGGAAATAGCGGGCCAGCGCGATCACCAGCGCGACCTTGATCATCTCCGAGGGCTGGAGCGACACTGGGCCGAGATTGATCCAGCGCCGCGCCCCGCCGCCCACGCTGCCGACGAGCGGCACGGCGAGCACCAAGAGGAGCGCGCCGGCGTAGAGGACGTAGGCGTAGCGCTCGAGCCGTCGATAGTCGATCAGCACGACCCCGATCATCCCGAGGAATCCGACGCCCGCGTAGAAGGCCTGACGCATGACGAGGGGATTGCTGGTGAACCCGGTTTGTACCCGTGCTTCGGTCGCGCTGTAGATCGTGGCGAGCCCGACGACGATGATGGCGAACGTCAGGAAGAGCAACAGCCAGTCGAAATGATACGCGAGGCGACGATCGAATTGACGCATGGGCTCAGTCGTGGGCGTCCGAGTCGTCGCCGGGATCGGGCGCGTTCACGGCGGACAGTCGGATCATCGCGGCCGGCTGATCGTTCGTGGGAACGAATCCGGCGACGCGCTTCAACGCCGTCAGATCCTCGTCCGGAATGTTGAAGTACTTGGCCAGCACCTTCTGGGCGATCGGCGCGGCGGCGGTACCGCCGTGCTGCCCGGCGTGCTCCGCCAAGACGGCAATGGCGATCTCGGGGTTGTCGACCGGCGCGAACGCGATGAACCAGGCGTGATCGCGCTTCTCGCGCGACCACCCTTTTTGGGTCGCCTTGTCGCCGCCGGCGCGGCTCGCTTGCGCGGTGCCGGTCTTGCCGCCGACCTCGATGCCGGGCAACCGCGCGTTCGAGCCGGTGCCGTGCTTGCTGTTCACCACGTCCGAGAGCGCCTCGCGGATCTGCAGGAGCGTGCTCTTCTTGAACCCGACGTTGCGTACCACCTCGGGATGCTCTTCGAGGACCGTGGCCCCCTCGGTGCTTTCGACCCGCTTCACGAACTGCGGTCGGTAGACGATGCCGCCGTTCGCGATGGTCGCCATGACGCTCGCCATTTGGAGCGGCGTCGTCGTGACGTACCCCTGGCCGATCGAGATCGACAGGGTCTCGCCCGGATACCAGGGCTCCCCGAAGCGCTGACGCTTCCACTCGGTCGACGGGATGATCCCGGCGCTCTCGTGCTCGAGCGTGATGCCGGTCGGCGCGCCGAGGCCGAATCGATGCGAGTACTCGGCGATCGTGTCGACCCCGAGCCGTTGCCCGACTTGGTAGAAGAAGACGTCGCACGAGCGCACCAGGGCGTCGTGGACGTTCAGCGAGCCGTGGCCTTGCGGCCGCCAGCAGCGGAAGGTGCGATTGCCGAAGAAGATCCCACCGCCGCAGAAGATCGTCGTGAACGGCGTGATGACGCCCTCCTCGAGCGCGGCCGCGGCCATCACGACCTTGTACGTCGAGCCGGGCGGGTAGGTTCCCTGCACGCTCTTGCTGTTGAGCGGACGCTTCTTGTCGTCGACGAGCGCCTTCCACTCCGCGAGCCGGATGCCGCGCGCGAACACGTTCGGATCGAACGCGGGACGGCTCACCATCGCGAGGATCTCGCCCGTGCGCGTGTCGAGCGCGACCACCGCGCCGTCGTGGCCCTCCATCGCCTGCTCGGCGGCCAGCTGCAGATCGCGGTCGATCGTCAGCACGAGGCTGTCGCCCGGCGTCTCGTCGACCTCGGAGAGCACGCGCAGCTTTCGGCCGACCGAGTCGACCTCGACCTGCTGCCCGCCGTCGACACCGCGCAGATAGTCCTCCCAGTAACGCTCCGCACCCGTTTTGCCGATCAGGTCGCCGAGATGGTACCCGCGCCGCGTCTCGCGCTCCTGCTGACTGACCTCACCGACGTAGCCGAGGAGGTGGGCCGCCATCTCTCCGAACGGATAGGTCCGCCGTGGGCCGACCTGCACCGATACCCCGGGAAACTCGAACTGATGGGTCTCGATCTTGACGATGCGCTCCCAATCGAGGTCGCGGACGAGCACGACGTCCTCGAACGCCGGCCGGTTGCGCGCGGCGGCGACGGTCGCGGAGAGATCGCCCACCTCGGGCCCGAGCAGACGCGTGAGCGCGGCAATCGTCGCGGGCACGTCGTGGGCATCCTCGGGCACGAGCACGAGATCGAACGATGGTCGGTTGTCGACGACGACGTCGCCGTGGCGGTCGAGGATCGTTCCGCGGGTCGCGCGCACGCGCTTCAAGCGAATGCGATTGTGCTCGGAGAGCGAGCGGTACTCGTCGCCCTCGCTCACTTGCAGATGCCAGAGACGGACGAACGTCATCGCGAAGAGCGCGACGACGAGCGCCACGGCGAATCCGAGACGACGACGGAACTCGTTCGGTATCTCGCGGCGGCTGGTGACGAGCGTCGATGCCATGTCAATTGCCGCCGGTGATGCGTTTGGCCCAGCGGAGGCTTCCGAAGAGCACCGGCGTGAGCGCGGCGGCGAGAAGGGCTTCCGCGAGAAGCGTCTGGGCCACCCGCAACGACATGCGGTCGATCGAGAGATAGGCCGCGAGCGCCGCCACGATCGCGACCCCTTTCAACAGGCTCCCGAGAAAGACCATCGCCACCCCTGAAACGGTGTTGTCCATCCACAACCGCCGGGACACAAGGTACACCACGAGATACACCGTCGTCATCGCAAAAGCATGGAGCCCGACGAGGCTCCCCGAGAAGCTGTCGAGGAGGTAGCCGAGCAGAAAGGCACCCGTCGCCCCTCCGACGTTGTGCTCGTGGAGCCCGAGGTAGACGCAGAGGATCAGCACTAGGTCCGGAATGACGCGACCGCCGGTCAGCCCGTGGAGCACGGTCGTCTGCAAGAGGAGCGCGAGCATGCCGGTGACGACGTAGATGGCCGCGGCACGGGCCTCGGCGCCGACGCCCGGCGTCGGCGTGGAGGAGGTCTGGAGCAGGCTCATCGCCGCCCTTCGCCGCGGCCCGCGGGAACCGGAGGGCCGAGGAGCCCGAGCGCGGCCGGATCGGGCGGCCCGGCCGCGCTCGGCAGCGCCGCGGGTCGCCGGAGCGCTTCCCCGCTCGGCAGCGCGACGAGGACCTCCTCGAGCCGGCTCGCGTCCGCGGTGGGCGCGACCTCGGCATAGAGAAACAGTCCGCGATCCTTCCGGGACACGCTCGTCACGCGGCCGACCGGGAGGCCTTTCGGGAAAACGCCGTCGAGCCCCGATGCGACCACGCGATCACCGACGCGCACGTCGTCACTGCGCTTCACGTACTTGAGGGTCGTTCCCTGCTCGAGGAGACCGCTCAGGATGCCGCGCACGCGGGTCCGCTGCACGAGGACGTCGATGCCGCTGTTGGGATCGGTGAGGAGGAGCACATGGGAGGCGTGCATGCTCGTGCTCGAGATCACCCCGACGACGCCCTCGGGCGCCATCACCGGCATGCCGACCTTGATGCCGTCCACCTCGCCCTTGTTGAGCGTCAGGCTCTGGAACCAGACGCTCGCATCGCGCGCCGTCACCGACGCGGCGACCGCCTTGGTCGGAAGCTCCCGCTGGAGGGCGAGGAGACGCTTCAGGCGCCGGTTCATGAGCTCCATCTCGCCTTGATGCGTGCTGCGCCGCTCGAGGTCGCGGATGCGAGCCTTCAAGCGTTCGTTCTCGGCTTGCGTCCCGACGAGCAGCACGTAGCGGTCGAAGAGGCCTCGCGTCATGACGCCGATGCCGGCCGTCAGCCGTTGGAACGGCGCCATCAGCTCGAGGAAGACGTGCCCGAGCGGATCGATGCGTCCTGGTTGGTGCGCGTTCGCCGACAGCAACCCGAGCGAGCACAGCAGAAAGAACCCGGAGATCAGGAGGACGCGGTTTCTCCGAACGAACTCGAGCATGGCCGCTCGGACGACGCGGCGCTAGTTGATCGAGATGTCCCGGAGGAGGTTGATCTCGTCCAGGGCCCGACCCGCACCCATCACGACCGCGGTGAGCGGATCGTCCGCCAACATGATCGGCAGGCCGGTCTCCTCGCGCAGCAGCACGTCGAGATTGCGCAGCAGCGCCCCGCCGCCGGCGAGGACGATGCCCTTGTCGACGATGTCGGAGGCGAGCTCGGGCGGGGTGCGCTCGAGCGCGATGCGCACGGCCTCGACGATCTGGTTGATCGGCTCGAGCAGCGAGTCGCGGATCTCCTCGTCCGAGATCTCGACCGTCTTCGGCACCCCGGCGACGAGATCGCGGCCCTTGATCTCCATCGTCTGAATCTCGTTGCGCCGGGTACGCCGAGCCGATCGTGATCTTGATGAGCTCGGCCGTGCGCTCGCCGACGAGCAGGTTGTACTTGCGCTTGATGTACTGGACTGATCGCCTCGTCCATCTTGTCGCCGCCGACGCGCACCGACTTCGAGAACACGACGCCCGCGAGCGAGATGACCGCGACCTCGGTGGTGCCGCCGCCGATGTCGACGATCATGTTGCCGGTCGGCTCGGTGATCGGCAGCCCGGCGCCGATGGCGGCCGCCATCGGCTCCTCGATCAGATAGACCTCGCGCGCCCCGGCCGACTCGGCCGACTCTTTCACGGCGCGCTTTTCGACCTCGGTGATCCCGAACGGCACGCAGATGATGATGCGCGGCCGCACCAGCGTCTTCCGGTTGTGAATCTTCTGGATGAAGTAGCGCAGCATCGCCTCGGTGATCTCGAAGTCGGCGATGACGCCGTCCTTCAGCGGCCGAATGGCGACGATGTTGCCCGGCGTGCGGCCGAGCATCTTCTTCGCCTCGGCGCCGACGGCGAGCACCTTGCGGCCGCCCCTCGCCTCCTTCTGCACCGCGACCACGGAGGGCTCGTTGCAGACGATGCCCTTGCCCTTGACGTAGATCAGCGTGTTCGCCGTGCCGAGATCGATGGCGAGGTCGTTGGAGAACATGCCCCAGAACGAGTTGAGAACCATACGACCCCTTCGAATCTCTTAGAATGTTGCAGGCAGAACGCGACGCGGAAAGGAACGACCCCCGCCCCTCCCAACTGCGCCGAGTTTGATAGCCGAAACCACCCAACAGGGCAAGAATGCAGCGCGACTTTGCATTGCGTTCATGCACGCTCTTCACTAAAGTTCCCCGACTATGCTCGGGTTCCTGCGGAAACACTCGCGGTCGTCGTTCATCAAGATCATCTTCTGGATGATCATCGTCGTTTTCGTCTTTTGGGGTGTCGGAGTGATGGTCGCCGGCAGCGGCGAGAAGATGAACGTCGCCGCCACCGTCGACGGCGAGCCCATCAGCGTCCAGACCTATGCGCGCGCCCACGAGCGGATGCAGCGCGTCTACCAGGAGCTCTACAAGGAGCACCTGAGCCCGCAGTTGCTCGCCCAACTGAACCTCGGCCAGCGCGCCCTCGACGACCTGGTGACCGAGATGCTGCTCAAGCGCGAGGCGACGCGCCTCGGCCTCCAGGTGACCGACGACGAGGTCCGCGAGACGATCCTCGACATCCCGGCGTTCCAGGACGGCGCCCGCTTCGATCGAACGCGCTACCTGAACGCGCTCCGCGCCTCGCGCCTCACGCCCGCGGAGTTCGAGGAATCGCAGCGCGAGACGCTGCTCGTCACCAAGCTCGAAGGCCTCCTCACCGACGGCCTGACCGCGAGCGACCAAGAGGTCGCGAACCTCTACACGCTCGAAAACGAGAAGATCGACGTGACCTTCGTCAAGGTCCCGTTCAGCCAGTTCGAGGACGCCGCCACCGTCAGCGACACCGAAGTCGCCGACTACTACGAGAAGAATCGCGAGCGATTCCGGAAGCCCGACACCGTCACGATCGACTACGTTCCCTACACGCCGGACCACTTCGCCGAGCAGGTGCCCGTCGACGACCAGGCGGTGCAGGATTACTACGACGCGCACCTCTCGGACTACGAGCAGCCCGAGCGCCTGCACCTGCAGCACATCCTCTTCTTGGTCCCGCCCGGCGCCGACGAGGCCACGAAGAACACGATCAAGGCGAAGGCCGAGGCGGTCCTGACCGCGGCACGCGCCGGCGACAAAGACACGTTCACCGAGCTCGCCAAGAAGAGCTCCGAGGACCAGATGTCCGTCGAGAACGGCGGCGACCTCGGCATCGTGGCACGCGGCGCGCTCGAGGCGCCGCTCGAGGACGCGGCCTTCAAGCTCGACGTCGGCGAGGTGAGCGACGTCGTCGAAAGCTCGCGCGGCTTCCACATCATCCGTCTCGACGAGAAGATCCCCGGCGGCCCGAAGCCGCTCGCCGAGGTCCGCGACGACATCCTGAAGGAGCTGCGCTCGCGCGGCGCCGACGACGCCGCCCGCAACGCGCTCGCCGCCGACCTCGAGAAGGCGCGCGCCGGAACCTCGCTCGCCGACATCGCCGCCGCGCACGGTCTCACGGTCACGACCTCGAAGCCCGTCGCGCGCGGTCAGCTCATCCCCGGCGTGAAGGGCACGACCATGGTCACCAGCGCCCTCGTCCTCGAGCCCGATGCCGTCGACCAGGTGATGGATCCCGACCCGCCCTACTATCTCTTCAAGGTGAAGGAGAAGGTGGCGAGCTCGATTCCACCGCTGGAGGAGGTCCGCAGCAGCATCGTCGAGACGCTCACGCGCGACAAGACGAAAGAGGCCGCGCGTGCCGCCGCCGACGCGCTCCTCGAATCGGCCCGCAAGGGCGGCGGTATCGAGACGCTCCTCACCGAGGCGAAAGCCAAGGGCTACACGGTCGACACGACGGGACCATTCGGTCGGAGCGAAGTCATTCCCAAGCTCTCCCCCGCGCCGATCAAAGACGAGGTGTTCGCCCTCACTCCCACGAGCCCGCTCGGCGCCAAGGCGTTCGTCACCTCCGACGCCGCGGTCGTCGTCGCGCTCAAGGACCGCGTCCCGGCCGACCCGACGGGGCTCACCGACGAAAAGCGGAAGGCGCTCAGGGATCAGGCGATCGCGCGCAAGCGGCAAGAGGTGCTCGAGGCCTATCGTGATCAGCTGCGCGAGCGCGCCAGCATCACGGTCAATCCCGACGTGATGGCACGCGCCGGCTGACCCCGGGCGGTCGCTCTCGCGATCGCCGGCAGCGCCGTACTGACTGATTCATGTCGGTTCCGTCCGAACGCGTCGTTCCAGGAGCCGCGGATGTCGGCGTGCTCCTTCTGCATGGGCTGACGGGGACCTCGGCGGAGATGGCACCGGTGGCCGAGGCGCTCCATGGAAGGTATCCGCTCTGGCTCGCGCGGATCGCGGGGCACGAGACGTCCGTGACGGATCTCGCCGGGACGTCGTGGCGGAATTGGTACGCGTCGGCGGCGGGAGGGGCCGATGCGCTCCTGCGGATCGTGCCGCGCATCGTCGTCGTCGGCCTTTCGATGGGAGCCATGCTGACGATCCGGCTCGCCGTCGAGCGCGGCGACGCGGTCGCCGGCGTTGCGCTCTTGTCCCCGGCGATCGAGCTCGGGCGACCGTGGCTCCGGCGACTGCGCCTGCCGTTGCGATTGCTCGCGACGGCAGATGCCGAGCTCCCCTTCGTACGGCAATGGCTCGCGCCGCTCGTCGGGACCAAGGGCGGAAGCGACATCTCCGACCTCGAGGTCCGGAGCCGCCATCCCGGCTATCGCCAAGTGCCGCTGCGCGCCCTCCTCAACCTCCTCCAGCTCCAGCGGGTCGCGTGGGACGCCGCGCCCCGACTGACCCAGCCGACGCTCGTGATGCACGCCGCCAACGACCACACGTGTCCACTCGCGGGCGCTGAGCGGCTCTTCGCGCGGCTCGGGAGTCGGGCCAAGCGCATGGTCGTGCTCGACCGCGGCTTTCACGTCGTCACCGTCGATTGCGAACGCGAGCGCGTGCTCGCCGCCCTCGCGACGTTCCTCGGCACGCTGACGCACTCGTCAACCGATACCCCGACCTTCGGTTGACAGGGCGATCGGGCTCTCCTAGGGAACCTCTGTCCAGGTGGGTTCCGAGCGAGAAGTGCGAGCCGCCCCGAGCGTAAGGCGCGAAGCCCGACCGCGTATCTGAACGATACGCCGAGGGCGTCGCGCCGCCGTCGATCGGGGATGGATCGCGCTTCGTAGCCGGAAGCCACCTGTGCAGAGGTTCCCTAGGGAAGCTCGCCGCCATGCACGAGCCGAGCCCGCGCGACGTCGTCGCTCTCGACAAAGCCCATCTCTGGCATCCCTTCACCCAGATGCAGGAATGGCTCGCCGCCGATCCGTTGGTGATCGCGGCCGCGGACGGGAACTATCTGATCGACGCCGACGGACGGCGCTACCTCGACGGAGTGTCGTCGCTCTGGTGCAACGTGCACGGCCATCGTCACCCCGCCATCGATGCGGCCATCCGCGACCAGCTGAGCCGCGTCGCGCACACCACGCTGCTCGGCCTCGTGAGCCCGCCCGCCGCCATCCTCGCGGCCCGGCTCGCCGCCCTCACGCCCGCGGGACTCACGCGCACCTTCTATTCCGATGCGGGTGCCACGGCGGTCGAGATCGCGCTCAAGCTCGCGCTGCAGTATTGGCGGCTACGCGGCGAGCATCGGCCCGGGTTCGTCGCCCTCGTCGAGGCGTACCACGGCGACACGCTCGGGGCGATGAGCGTCGGATTCTCGGAGACCTTCCACCGGTTCTATCGGCCGCTGCTGGCGGTGGAGCGCGTCCCGGCACCGTACGCGCTCGAGCGCAACGAAGGCCGGACGGTCAGCGACGCGCTCGCGGTCGCGCTCGAGCGGCTCGAGGACACGCTCCGCCGCACGCACGGAACCATCGCGGCCGTCGTGATGGAGCCTCTCATGCAGGGCGCCGCGGGAATGTGGCCGCAGCCCGTCGAGTATCTGCGTGAGGTGCACGCGCTCACCCGACGCTACGACACGCTCCTCGTCTGCGACGAGGTGGCAACCGGGTTCGGACGCACGGGTCGGCTCTTCGCCTGCGACCACACCGCAACGACGCCCGACCTGCTCGTGCTCGGCAAGGGGCTGACCGGCGGCTATCTCCCGCTCGCCGCGACGCTCGCGACCGAGGAGATCTTCCGCGCCTTCCTCGGCCCGTACGACGGCTACACCGCGTTCTTCCACGGGCACACCTTCACCGGGAACGCGCTCGCCTGTGCCGCGGCGCTCGCAAGTCTCGACTTGTTCACGCCCGCGATGCTGGCAAGCCTGCCCGCGAAGGGCGAGGTGCTCGCGCGCGCGCTCGCCGCGAAGGTGCGGCCGCTCCCGGCGGTGTTCGAAATCCGCCAGCGGGGATTGATGGTCGGCATCGAGCTCATGCGCGACCCGGAACGTCGCCTGGCGTTCGCGCCCGGCGAGCGCGTCGGTCATCGCGTCATCCTCGCCGCCCGGCGCCACGGCGTCGTGCTCCGGCCCCTCGGCGACGTCCTCGTGCTGATGCCGCCGCTCGGCATCGCCGACGACGAGATCGCGACGCTGGTGGACGTCGCCGCCCAATCGATCGTGGACGTCACCGCAGCGTGAGCGTGCTCTTCGTCACCGGGACGGACACCGGCGTCGGCAAGACCCTCGTCACGGCGGCGTTGGCGGCGGCGCTGACGCGGCACGGCCGACGGGTCGGCGTCGTGAAGCCCGCGGAGACCGGCTGTCGCCCGGACGCGGAGGACGCGCGGACGCTCACCGCAGCCGCGCGAGACGACGCCCCCCTCGATGCCGTGTGCCCGTACCGGCTCCCCGACCCGCTGGCGCCGATGCTCGCCGCGGAGCGCGCCGGCGTCGTCATCGACGTCGACGACCTCGTCCGCCGCGTTCGGCGGCGCGCGGCGACCGTCGACGTGCTGCTGGTCGAGGGCGCGGGCGGGCTCCTCGTGCCGCTCGCACGCGACGCGAGCTTCGCCGACTTCGCGGCACGGCTCGCGGCGCGCGTCGTCGTCGTCGTGGGATCGCGTCTCGGCGCGATCAACCACGCGCTCCTGACGTTCGACGCACTCGCCCACCGCGGCATGGCGATGGCCGGCTACGTGATCAACCGGCTGGGGACCGACGACGACCTCGCGGTCGCCACCAACGAATCCTTGCTCGCGCGCCTCACCGCGGCCCCCTGCCTGGGAGCGCTGCCGTGGCTGGGTGGCGAGGCGGCCGAGCTCCTCGCGGCGCTCCGCGCCGGCGGCACGGCGGCGGAGCGCGCCCGCGACCGCCTCGCCGACCTCGGAAGCCCGCTCGCGCGCGCTCTGCGCTGAGCAATCGCAGGGCGCCTGCGAGGCGCAATCGTCCTTGACGGTGCGGGCGCGGACACGCGACACTCGGGGCTCGTCGCCCGGTGCGCGCGCCCTCGCCGACGCGTACCGTCCAGGGGGTTCGTCATGAGGTCTCTCGTCGTCACCGCATTCCTCCTCGCGCTCGGGCTGAGCGCCGGGCTCGGTCGCGCCGAAGAAACCCGCCCCTGCGGCGCGCACGGCGGCGTGACGGTGCCCGACACGGGACTCCGCGTGCAGGTCGATCCCGAGACCGGGACGTACTCGATGCCGGCCCCAACCGCGCCAGCACCAGCGACGACCGGCGACCAAGGCGCACGCGACGCGGACACGCTCGTCGTCACGCCCGGCACGACCGCCGCCGGGGGCTACACCGTACGGCTCCACGACGCAGCGGCGCCGGAGCAGCGCTGATCATGCGTCGCGCGCTTCGTACCGCCGCGATCGCGTTGGTGCTGCTGCTCGCCGTCGTCCCGGCCACGCCCGTTCGCGCCGCCGTCCTCACGATCGTGAATCACGACACCGCGGGCACCGGCCTGAACGACCCGACGCCGCGGGCACCCGTCGGCGGCAACGTCGCGACGACGCTCGGCACCCAGCGACTTGCCGCGCTGCAATTCGCGGCCGACATCTGGGGCGCGTATCTCACGAGCCCCGTCGAGATCGAGATCGGCGTCACCTTCGAGACGCTCGACTGCAGCGGGTTCTCGGCGCTCCTCGGCAGCGCTCGCCCCGAGGCGGTCTTCTTCGACTTCGCGGGAGCGATCCCGAGCACGCTCTATCCGTCCGCCCTCGCGGACAAGGTCGCCGGCATGGACCTCGACCCCGGCAATGACGACATCGTCGCACGCTTCAATCAGGCGCTCGGCGCCGGCGGCACCTGCGGTCTCGACTTCTATCTCGGTCTCGACGGCAATCCGCCGAACCCGACGTCGATCGATCTCGTCGCGGTGGCGCTCCACGAGCTCGGCCACGGTCTCGGCTTCACGCCGATCTTCGATGTCCAGACCGGTGCCGAGCTACTCGGCCTCGACGACGTCTACGAGCTCGGCCTCGAGGAGCACGGCGTCGGTCCGCTCGCGACGATGACCAACGCCGGCCGCGCGGCGGCGTCCACGGACGACGGCAACCTGCACTTCGTCGGGCCGGGGGTGAACGCGGCGCTCGCCGGTCTGACCGGCGGGGTCTCCGGCGGTCATGTGCAGATGTATGCGCCGACCACGCTCGCGCTCGGCTCGTCGGTGGCGCACTTCGACGTCGACGTCACGCCGAACGAGCTGATGGAGCCGGCGTACACGGGTCCGAACCATTCGCCCGGTCTCGCCTTCCAACTGCTCTGCGACATCGGTTGGGGGCCGTGCGGCGTCTGCGGCGACGGCGTCGTCGACCCGAACGAAGCGTGCGACGACGGCGGCACCGCCGACGGCGACGGATGCGACGCGCTCTGCCGCGTCGAGCCCTGCCACACGTGCAACGGCGAGCCCTCGGTCTGCACGCCGCATGCCGACGACACGCCGTGCACCGATCACTCGGCCTGCACCGCCACCGACACCTGCCAGGGAGGCGTCTGCACCGGAGCCGACCCGGTGACGTGCAGCGCGCTCGACCAATGCCACGAGGTCGGGGTCTGCGATCCGTCGACGGGCGTGTGCTCGAACCCGGCCAAGGCCGACGGCGACGCGTGCGACGACGGCGAGAGCTGCACCGGGCCCGACCAGTGCCATGCCGGGGTGTGCAGCGGCCTGCCGAGCTGCGTGGACCCGTTTCTGTGCTCGAAGGCCAAAACCTCCAAGCTCGGCGCTCCTTTCGTGGCGCCGCCACCGCCCAGCCTGGCCGACGCGCTCGAGACGCTCGACGTGACGGTCGCGAAACCGAAGGGTCTCTGCCTCCCGACCGAGGAGAACGGCAATCCCGTGCTCGACCCCGCGACGCATCTCGAGAGCTATCCGATCAGGCCGGTCAAGGGTCAGCCGAAGCACGTCAAGCGTACGGCCCTCGTCGAGAACGTGCTCGGAAGCCTCACGGTACGGACGGTGAAGCCGGCGTTTCTCCTCGTGCCGACCAACCTGAGTCTCGTGGCGGATCCGCCGCTGCCCGCGCCGTCGATCGAGGTCGACCACTACAAGTGCTACGCAGTGAAGGTCGCGCCGGGCACGCCGAAGTTTCCCAAGGGACTGAGCGTGACGTTGGCCGATCAATTCTTCCCGGGAACGCAGACCTTCCTCGTGAAGAAGCCGACGCATCTCTGCACGCCCGTCGACAAGAACGGCGAAGGCATCCTGCATCCGGTCCTGCACCAGCTCTGCTACCAGGTAAAGGCGACGGTGAAGAACCCGCCGCATCCGGGTGTGTTCGTGCACTCGCAGTTCGGTGCCGAGCGGCTCGACGGCTCCCGCGAAGAGCGCCTGTGCCTACCGTCGCGCGCGACGATGCTCTAGGGAACCTCCGGACCGCGTGGACGACATCGACCTCACCGATCTCGATCGCTTCGCCGCCGGCTTCCCGCACGACGTGTTCACCCTGCTGCGCCGCGAGGCGCCGGTGTGGTTCCATCCGCCGACGCGCCACACGCCGGGCGGCGAGGGGTTCTGGGTGGTGAGCCGCTACGCCGACATCGTCGCGGCCGCGACGGACGCCGCGACCTTCTCGTCGGCGGGTGGCGGCGTCCGTGCGGGCGGCGGCACGCTGATCGAGGACCTGCCCGCGGGGCTTCGCCGCCGGCGTGCTGCTCAACATGATGGACGACCCGCGCCATCAGCGTCTTCGCCGACTCGCGATGGGCAACGTGTCGCCGCGGGTGCTCGCCGGGCTGGAGGACGAGCTGCGCGAGCGAACGGCGACGATCCTCGACGCCGCCGTCACGCGCGGCGGCTGCGACTTCCTCGTCGACGTGGCCGCCGAGCTGCCGCTGCAGGCGATCGCCAGCCTGCTCGGCGTGCCGCAGGCCGACCGCCATCGGCTCTTCGCGTGGGCGAACGCGACGCTCGACTACGACGACCGCGACCTCGGCGAGCGTGACCGCGCGCACGCAGGCCGCGCAGCGGCGATGTTCGAGTACGGCACCGCGCTGATCGCCGAGAAGCGCCGCGCGCCCGGCGACGACATGCTGTCGGCCGTCGTGCACGGCACGATCGCGGATGCGAGCGGCGTGGGCGCGCCGCTGACCGATCTCGAGCTGCAGATGTTCTTCAACCTGCTGATCGCCGCCGGCAGCGAGACGACGCGCAACTCGCTCGCGGTCGGCTTGCTGGCGCTGATCGAGCATCCCGACCGCATGGCAGCGCGCTGCGGCGAGACCCGGCGCTGCTGCCGACCGCGGTCGAGGAGATCCTGCGCTGGGCGTCGTCGACGCCCTACAACCGCCGCACCGCGACCCGCGACGCCGTGCTCGGCGGCGAGACCATCCGCGCCGGCGACAAGGTCACGCTGTGGTGGGCGTCGGCCAACCGCGACGAGCCGCGTTTCCCGACCCGTTCCGCTTCGACGTGCGGCGCGCATCCGAACCCGCACCTCGCCTTCGGCCACGGCAACCACTTCTGCCTCGGCGCCGCGCTCGCGCGCCTCGAGATCCGCCTCGTCCTCGAGGCGCTGCTGGCGCGCGTCGCCGCATCGAGCTCGCCGGCCCGGTCGAGTGGACGCGCAGCAACAAGCACACCGGCGTGCGTCACATGCCGATCGCGTTCCGGCGCTGAACGCGGCACCTTCGCTTGCGGACCGGCGCGGGCGCTGGGACACTCCCCGCGTGACGCCCACGAGGAGGTCGGCCAACTGAGCGAGTCGTTGCGCGTGGTCCTGCTCCTCTCGGTCGCGCTCAGCGTGGCCTACGTCGGTGCCTGGATGCGACCCGCGGCGGTGATCCGGTGGCGCCGCGCGATCCTGGGTGCGATCGCGCTCGTGACGGTCGGGGCGGCGTTCGCGGTGCTGCACCCGAGCGCTCCGAACGGCGGCATCCGACTCGACCCTTCCGAAGAACCCCTCTTGCCCGTCGGCGACCCGAGCCGCGAGGTCTATGCCGACGCCGTCCGCAACTTCGGCGACGACGACGTCATGGTGATCGGCATGGACACCGACGGCGGTGTCTTCGAGGCCGACCAACTGCGTGCGCTGCGCCGGATCACCGACCAAATCCGTCGCCTCCCGGGCGTCCGTGCCACCGAGACGCTGGTCGACGCCACCGCCTTTCGGTACGACCCCCACGAGGATCTGCTCTCCGTCGAGCCCTTCATCGACGCGATCCCGACCGACGCCGCGGTGCTGGCACGGCTGCGGGCACGCGCGCTCGCCGACCGGCTGTATCCGAAGACCGTGGTCTCGCGCGACGGCCGCACGGCGGCGATCAACGTGTCGTTTCGCACGATGACCGACGGCGAGTTCGTGGCCGCGGGAGTCGACGATGCCGTGCGCGCGATCGTGGCGCGCGAAACGGTTCCGGGCCGCCGCTTCTTCGTGACCGGCCGCCAACACGTGAAAGCGCGCGCCGCCGCCGTCATGCTGCGCGACGTTTTCCGACTGATCCCGCTCGCCGTCGCCGTCGGGACCGGCGTGTGCTGGCTGATCTCGGGCTCGCTGCGCGCGGCGGCCGTTCCGGTCGGGGCGAGCCTCGTCGCGACGCTCTGGACCTTCGGCACCCTCGCGCTCGCCGGACAGGCCTTGAACCTGATCACGATCGTCCTCGGGCCGATGCTGATCTGCGTCGGCAGCGTCTACGGCGTGCACGTGCTGGCGCGCTACGACGTGCTGGCGGGCGAGCTCGGCAATGCGCCGGCGGCCGCGACGGAGTGCATCGCCGACACCATCCTTCCCGTCATGATCTCCGGCGTCACCACGATGATAGGATTCGCGGCCCTCCTCGTCTCGCCGCAGCCGGCGATCGGCCAGTTCGCTTGCTACTCGATCCTCGGGGTCTCGGCTATGTCGCTCGTCGCCGTGACGGGTGTCCCCGCCTTGCTGGCCTGCCTCCCGCTCCCGCGGGCCGAGCGCGGACCAGCGCGCAGCCTCCCCGCGCGCGCGAGCCGATGGATGGGGTACGCGATCGAGCGCTTCCTCGCCGGAGTCGCCGCCTTCGCGACGCGGCGACCGACGTCGATCCTCGTCGCCTGGACGCTGCTCACGCTCGCCGCCGCGGCGGCGATTCCCCACATCGTCGTCGACACGGACTACCTCAGCTTCTTCGATCCGCGCTCCGACGTGCGTCGCGACTTCGCGACGATCAGCGCGCGCCTGGTGGGCGCCGTCCCCATCTACCTCACGCTCCGCGGCCCCGGTGAGGGCGCGTTTCGCGAGCCCGCGAACGTCCGAGCGCTCGAGCGCTTGCAACACCTCGTCGACCGCGTCCCCGGCGTGAGCGCCACGCTTTCGATCGTCGACCTCCTCGCGGTGTTGCACCGCGCGGTGGAGCGCGACGACCCCGCGTTCGAGACCCTGCCGACCACGCGGGCGGAGATCGCGGACCTCCTGTTCCTGATCCCGAAGAACAAGCTCCGCCGCTTCGCCAACGCGAATCACAGCCGCGTGAACCTGCTCGTGCGCACGGCGGTCACGGGCTCGGCGGAGGTCGCGGCGCTCAGAAACCGCCTCGAGGGGGCGATTGCCGCGGCCGCGCTGCCGCCCGAGCTCACCGCGACGATCACGGGCAACACGATCGTCTTCACGCAAGCGTCGGACGGAATCGCCGGCAATCAGCTGACGTCGATGGTGCTCACGGCCGCGACGATCCTCGTCCTCATGACGGCATCCTTCCGCTCCGTGCGGATCGGGCTCGTCGCGATGGCGCCGAACGTCGTACCCGTCGTGCTCTTCTTCGGGCTCCTCGGCGCCGGTCTCGCGGACCTCTCGCTGCCGACCAGCCTGATCGGCTCGGTCGCGCTCGGCATCGCCATCGACGACACGGCACACTTCGTCGTCAACTATCGACGCCTCCGCGCCGGCGGCCTACCCTCGCCGGACGCCGCCGCGGCGGGGCTGCGCGAGCTCGGCGCGCCGATCGTGACGACGTCGCTGATGCTCGCGAGCGGCTACCTCGTATTGACGCTCTCGGGGTTCGCGACGCTTCGCCAGTTCGGCTGGCTCTCCGCGCTCACGATCCAGATCTGCCTATGGGGCGACCTGCTGATGATGCCCGCGTTGCTGACCCGCGTCCGGGTGTGAGCGCGAGGCCGCTCAGCGGCGTTCGAGCACCGTCGTACTGAACTCGATGTCCGCGAGCGTCGGATTGGGATCGAGCTTCTCGAGCGTGACCCTCGACGTCGTGTCCTCCAGGAGATCGGTCATCGTGGACTCGGTGGGCACCCACACCCCGTCGAACGATTTGAGCGACGCGCGCGGCGAGCGCAGCTCCTTCACCGCGACGCCGACGTCGTCCCAATAGCGGGTTCGCAGCGGCACGTAGTGCTCCTTCTCGATCGCGGCGACGCTCCGCGAGTAGCGCGAGCGGCTGCCCTTCCGCATGGTCGCCTCGACGACGTAGCAGGGCACGCCGTCCACGACCTCGTCCGGGAGCCGGCGATAGGTCGCCTGCTCGAGGTCGTCGAGCGTCGTCAGGAAGTCGTCGAAGCTGAAATCGGTTCCCGCGACGTTCTGGCCTCGCAGGTTGGCGCGTGCCGAGCGTCGGCGCATCGGCGAGTAGATGAACTGATCGTCTGGACGGTCGCTCCGGTGCACGTACAGGTATCCGGTGTGCTCGAGGTCGCGCGGGCCGGTGAGCATGATCACGACCTTCGCGTAGACCCCGTCGGTGGGTTGGTCGTCGGCGTCCCGATAGTCCTTGGCGCGGAGCTCGAAGCGCGTCTCCTGCGGATTGCCGGCCGGGTCCTTCGACAGGATGCGCCCGGTCTCGACGATCGTCCGCAAGCGCTTCCGATTCTTGAAGAGGCGATCGTAGATCTCGTGACCGCCGAGCGTGGATCCTTCGGGCAGGATCTCGTCGAGCTCGCGCGGCCGCGGCGTCTCGACGGCACGGTCGGGCGTCGCCGGCGCCGCCACCGCGCCACGCGCGCAGAGCAGCGTCGCGAGTGCGACCGGTAGACCGATCGCCCTCCACGTCGTCCGCGACGTCGTCACGAGGCCGACGAGTCGACGCCGCAGCACCACGCCATCGCACCCCTGTGCGCTCGCGGCCTCAGTTGTTCCAGGTCACGCCGTCGGGCGACGTGATGGACGCGAGGTTGCCGCCGACCGCGACGAACGTGTCGTTGCCGAAGGTGATGCCCGAGAGCTGGCGCGTGGTGTGCGATACCTGCTGGGTCAGCACGTTGCCGTCCGGGGTGGTCACGATCGCGCCGGACGAGCCGGCGATCACGAACAGATCGCGGGCGAATGTGACGTCGTTCAGACTAGCGAAGTTCTGGAAGTTCTCGCGCCGCGAGCTCCAGCTGAGACCGTCGTCCGACACGGCGACCGTCCCGACGAAACCCACCGCCACGAACCGCCCTGCGCCGTATCGCACGCGCGCCAAGCCCTCTGCCGTGTTCGACACGGCCGGCGACCACAGGTTGCCGTCGGTCGAGGCGACGATCGTGCCGGAGTCGCCGACCGCAACGAAGCGGTCGCCGCCGAAGTCGATTCCGCGCAAGGCGTTCGCGGTGCCGGACGGGCGCGGGGTCCAGGTGTGCCCGTCCGCGGAGACCAGAATCGTTCCCGCGTAGCCGACCGCGACGTAGCGATCGTTCGCGAACACGACCCCTTGCATCGAAACGGCGGTGGGCACGGTCTCGATCGTCCAACTGAGACCGTCGGTGGAGGTGAGGATGGTGCCGGAGTCGCCGGTGACGACGTACTGCCCGGCGGCGAAGGTCACGCCGTTCAGGGTCGCGTCGACGCCCGACGTACCGCGGTTGAAGCCGCGCCCGTCGGCGGACGTTCCGAGCTTGCCGGTCGTGCCGACCGCCACGAAGCCCCCGGTCCCGAAGGCGACGGCACGATAGCCCTCCAAATTGTCGTTCCCGCCTCCACCACCGCCGCAGGCGGCGGCGACCAACATCGCCAGCCCGACCACCGCCCACACGACGTCTCGCGCTCCGAACCCCCGCGATCCTCGACCCATCCGTGATCTCCTTTCCTACGACGACGGATCGGTCACAGATCACATGTCGCGGCTCGTGGCTAGCGAGCGCGCGCGGCGGCATGCACCACTCGGAACCATGCCGGCGCGCGCGCGAATGCTCGCGACGCCGCGCTCGACCGGCGGAGCACGCGTTCGCGATCGGCACGCCGCGGCTCCGAGAGTCCCCTCGCCGCGCAACCGGAAAGGCAGCGCGGAACGCCCGCATGGCGAATTCGGCTCGCGGCGCCGGCGCGGCTGCAACATCGCTTGTTTGCAGTCTTTTTCCCCTGTGCTAGGTTACCGCCCTTTTCGAGTCGACGCATGCGTGAACGTGAGCTCAAACATTTCCAAGCGCTGCTGCACGAGAAGCTCGACGAGCTCCTCAAAGAGGCCGACCGGACCGTCGACGGCATGACCGACGCGAAGGCCGAGAACTTCCCCGACCCTACCGACCGCGCCTCGCTCGAATCCAACCGCAACTTCACGCTCCGCATCCGCGACCGCGAGCGCAAGCTGATCGTGAAGATCAAAGAGGCGCTCGCGCGCATCGACGACGGCAGCTACGGAAAGTGCGAGGAGTGCGGGGAGAGCATCGGACGCGAGCGTCTCGAGGCGCGTCCGGTCACCACGCTCTGCATCGACTGCAAGTCACTGCAGGAAGTGCAAGAGCGCAAGCTCCGCGGCGGCTGATCCTCCGCCGCGTCAGCCGACGAGCACCGCCCCGTCCGGAATCACCCGCTGGGTCGGCGTGTCGTTCGTGACCCGTACCGTGCCGCGCACGACCACGTTCCGCCCGAAGCGCACGTCGCCCGCTACCTCGAGCTTCTCGCACCCGAGGAGGGACGGCGCCCCGCTCGGAAACCGCGCCTCCATCTGGTCGATGAACGCGTAGAAACGGTCGTCGAGATTCACCACCAGCGCGCCGAGCGTGCGCGCCGGATTCGGAACGATGCGAAAGTCGTCCGTGAGCACGAACGCGTCGGAGCGGATCCCGAGGAGGTCGCCGGTCTTCTTGACGGCCGCAAAGCGGAGCCGCGGCACGCGCACCGCCGCGGCGTCCGGAAACAACTCGATCGCGGCACCCATCGCGGTCTCGAGCTGGTACACGGCCGGCGACGCGGCGTCGCGCGGGTCGATCGTCTTGGTGTTGCGGATCATGGGCAACCGCACGACGCCGTCGTTCGCATCGAGGAACGCCTTCAACTTCGGTAAGCTCAGCCAGATGTTGTTGGTGTTGAAGTAGCGGTGACGCGCGACGTCCTGGAAGCCGGCGAGCTCGTCGGGCGGACATTGGGCGAGCTCGCGCAGCACGAGCCGACCGTCGTGCCGGCGCGCGAGGTGTCCACCCTTCTTGTCGGCTTCCGTCCGGTCGGTCACCTCCATCATCAAGGCATACCCGTGCTCGGCGAAGTGCCCGAGGATGGCGGGATCGATGACCGCGCCGAGGTTGTCCACGTTGGAAACGAACGCGTGCTCGTACCCTCGTGCCAGCAGGCGGTCGAGGGCGCCGCTCGTCGCCAGCGCGGCGTAGAGGTTGCCGTGCCCCGGAGGACACCATTCCAGGTGCGGGTCGTTCGGCCACGTGCCCGGTCCGAGCTCGGCCTTGGTGATCTTCGGGATCTTGTGCTGCTCGAACGCCACCACGAGATCGGCGCGTGACTTCGCATGCCGTGCCACCGCGGCGAGCGTCGCCGCATGGGTGCTGAAGCTGTCCATCAGCACGAGCGGGATGCCGTAGCTCTCGGCCTGATGCATTACGACGTCGAGGAAGGTGAGACCGTTCTTCACCGGGAGAAGCGCTTTCGGCCCGGTGAGCCCCATGCTCGTCGCGAGGCCGCCGTTGAGCTTCATGAGCACGGTCTGGGCGAGGGCCCGGCGACCCCGCTCGGCGAGCGCGGGCCCGAACGTCGTCACGTCGGGGAGCGTGTCGATCGGCTCGATCGTCGCCTCGGGAATCATGCCCGTGACGCCGGACACGAGCTGCTCGTAGTAGTAGGCGAAGGTCCTGATCGCGAGATCGGGGAGCCCCTGCGCGCGCATGCGGGCGGCGAGCTCGGGCAATCGGTCGTGCGGAGCGCTCATCGCGACGCTTGTAGCAGGCACCATGGGCCGCGAGAACCGCGCCGCGCTCCCCTTGTCGGGTCTCCTGACAGCGCCGGGCCATGCGGTCAGAATCGTGACGCGGCCGACGACACGAGGGGGAAGACGAGCGGAGCATGCTCGCTGCCCGCGGCCGGCACGCGGCGTGCTCTTGAGGCCGTGGACCGCGCGAGCGCGAAAGGACGAACCCATGAATCCGACGAGCATCGAAATACTCCTGGTGGAGGACACGCCGGCGGACGTCGAGTTGGCTGTGCGAGCCCTCAAGAAGCATAACCTCGCCAACCGACTCCGCATCGCACGCGACGGCGCCGAGGCGCTCGAGATCCTCTTCGGCGGCGCGGATAGCGCGCCGGCGCCGAAGATGGTGCTCCTCGACCTGAAGCTTCCGAAAGTCGACGGTCTCGAGGTGTTGCGTCGGATCAAGGGCGATCCGGCCACGCGCCGTATTCCCGTGGTGGTGTTGACCTCGTCGCGCGAAGAACGCGACATCGTCGAAAGCTACGACCTCGGCGTGAACAGCTACATCGTGAAGCCGGTCGACTTCGAGCAGTTCGTGCGCGCCGTGGCCGACCTCGGGCTCTACTGGCTGGTGCTGAACCAGCAGCCGGCGAGCAGCGCGGCCCCCGCCTGATCACGCCGCACCGGCCGTGCGGCGTCAGCCGGCAACCGCCGCCTCGCGCTCGAGCTCGCCGGGCGGAGACGGCAACGTCACGACGATCGTCGTCCCCTGCGACGGGGCGCTCTCGGATCGAATCGATCCCTTCAGCAGCTCCGTGCACCGGCGGACGATGCCGAGCCCGATGCCGGTGCCCTCGTACCGACGGGTCGTGGAGCCGTCGAGCTGGCGGAAATCGTCGAAGATCACGGCCTCCGCCTCGGGCGAGAAGCCGATGCCCGTGTCGCGCACGGTGAGGACGAGATCGCCGGCGGGCCCAACGTCCCACACGATCTCGACCCGCCCGGCCGGGGTGAACTTGATGGCGTTGTTCACGAGATGGTACGCGATCGTGCGGACCTTGTCGCGGTCGTGGACGACGACGCATGGTTGCGACGGCATTACCCAATCGACGATGAGCCCGCGGTCGGCGTTCAGGATGCACGCCTGCGTCTTCAGCTCTTCCACCAGGTGACCGAGATCGAAGCGCGTCACCATGACGCCCTCGGTGCCGGTCCGGAGCCGTCCGAGGGCCAGCAGTGACTCGACGAGCTGGTGCAGCCGTTCCGCTTGGGTCCGCACGGACGCGAGCATCTCCGCCGGCTCGCCGTCGACGTGCTCCTGCAGGAGCTCGGTGTAGCCGAAGATGGCATTCAACGGCGTACGGAGCTCGTGCGAAACGTTCGCGACGATCTCCGCCTTGAGGCGTGCCGACTCCTCGGCCTTGAGATACAGCGCTTCGATCTCGTTCGCCTGCGCGCGCACGATCGCGGTGCGCGTCTCGACCTTCTCTTCCAGGGCCATCGCATACGCGTGGAGCTTGGCACGCGATTCCGCGAGCTCGCGCTCGAGGCGCGCGCGTACGATCACCCGCTCGACGGCAAGCCGGAGATTCGCGCCCCAATCGTCGCCCTTCGTGACGTAGTCGGAGGCGCCCGCCCGCAGCGTCTCGACGGCGGTCGCAACGTCGTTCTGGCCCGTCATCATGACGATGGGCGGATGGATCCGGCCGTGGAGCTCGCGCAGCACCTCGAGCCCGTTTCGGCCCGGGAGATGGTAGTCCAGCAGCATCAGATCGAAGCCCCCGTCGACGTGGCGCTCGCCCTCGCGCCAGTCTCCGACGTCGACGATCTCGACCGGGTCGAGCGGCGGCTCGAGCTTGCGGAGCTCGCGCGCCGTGAGCTCACGATCGCAGACGCTGTCGTCGACCACCAGGATGCGGATGCTCATGCCAATGCGGACCCGTCCGGATTATCGACGCTCCGGGTGAAGCACTTGAGCCCGTCGCACCCGCGCACCCGCACATCGCCTTGAAGGGAGCGGCGCGCGCTGCTAGGTTGCCAACTTCGCAGCATTCTGGGGCAGTAGCTCAGTTGGGAGAGCACCACGTTCGCAACGTGGGGGTCGAGGGTTCGAACCCCTTCTGCTCCATTATTCCTGTTTCGGCCCCGGGCGCTCGGGCGCTCCGCGCCCGATGCTCCGATGGCCCTCGGACCGCGGACTCAATCCGCGCTCCTCGCCCCCTGTTTCGGCCCCGTGCGCTCGGGCGCTCCGCGCCCGATGCTCCGATTGGCGAGCGCGAGCCGGCGAGCGCGAGATCGCAGGCCGGCGGGCCGGGTCGGGCCGCTCCGTCCGCAGCGGTCGCGGCGTCATCCGCCCTCGGACCGCGGACTAAAATCCGCGGCTCGCCCGGACGCCGTCAAACGGTCTCGGCCGTGAGGGTCGTAAGAAACCGCCGATAGCCGTCTGCACCGCGCTCCTCCCACGCCTCGAGACCCGCCGTGCCGACGATGGCAATGTCGGCCAGGCCGCGCACCTCGCGCACGTCGGTGGCCGTCCTGATCCCGAACCCGAGCCCGAGCGGCAGCGACGTCGCCGTGCGGCATCTCGAAAGGAACGCTGCCACGCCCTGCGAGAGGTCCGTCTGCCGCCCGGTCACGCCCTTGCGCGCGGCGCAGTAGACGAAGCCCGACGCTTGGCGCCCGATCTCGGCCAGGCGGACCGACGAGCTCGTCGGGGTCATGATGAGGATCGGGTCGAGCGCGTGCCCGCGCGCGAGCGCGTTGAGCTCGACCGCTTCTTCCGGAGGCAGGTCCGGGAGGATGAATCCCCGCATGCCCGTCGCGGAGAGCGTCGCGCAGAAGCGCTCCGCCCCCATGCGGAAGACGCTGTTGTAGTAGCCCATGAAGACGATCGGGAAGCCGAACCGCGTCGCGGCGCGCGCCGCGAGATCGAAGTAGGCATGCCACGTCGTCCCCGCCTGGATCGCGTCGTGATTCGCTTTCACGAAGGACGGCCCATCGGCGATGGGCTCGCTGAAAGGCAGCTGCAGCTCGACCAGATCCACCCCGGCTCCGTCCATCGCCTCGAGCATCGTCCAGTTGGCGTCGAAGGACGGATAGCCGGCCACCAGGTGCGTCATGAGCAGGAGCGGCTTCTTCGCCAGCCGCTGGCGCAGGTGGCTCTCGAGGCCCGCCGTCCGAGTGAGGGTCATCGCTCGTAGCTCGCGGCCTTTCGCCGGATGAAGTCCTTCCAGCCTTCGTCGCCGAGCGCGTCGGCGATGGTGAAGATGTCCTTGTCGCCGCGGCCGGACTGATTGATGAGGACCGCTGATCGGCGCTCGAGAGGCTCGGTGCCTCCTTGAACGCCTGCGGCGAACGCGTGGCGCGACTCTCGAGGGCCGGGATGATCCCCTCGCTCCGCATCGTCGAGGCGCAGCGCCTCGACGACCTCGCTGTCGGTCGCCGACTCGAAGCGGACCCGCCCTCGCTGGCGCAGGTCGACCAGGATCGGGCGAGACGCCGACGTAGTCGAGGCCGGCCGCCACCGAATGCGTATCCTGCATCTGGCCGTCCTCGTTCTGGAGGAAACATGTCTTGTAGCCCTGCGCGACACCGGGTCGAGCCCTTGCCGCCGGCGAGGCGCGCCGCGTGCTGGCCCGAGTCGAGCCCCTTGCCCCCCGCTTCCACCCCGACGAGCTCGACCGAGGGTCGTCGAGAAATCCCTGCGAAGACGCCCGACGCGTTCGAGCCGCCGCCCACGCAGGCGTAGACCCGGCGCCGGCAGCTCGCCCGTCGCGTTCGAGCATCTGCGTGCGCGCCTCGTGGCCGATGATCGACTGGAAGTACGTCACCATCTCCGGGAACGGGTGCGGGCCGCAGACCGTGCCCAGGACGTAGTGCGTGTCGAGTCCATGTTCGCGACCCAGTCGCGGAAGGCGCGCGTTGATGGCGTCCTTCAGCGTCCGCGACCGTCGGTGACCGGGACCACCTCGGCGCCCAGCTGCTCCATCCAGAAGACGTTGGGCCGCTGGCGGTCGACATCCTCCTCGCCCATGTAGATGGTGCACGCGAAGCCCGAACTTGGCGGCCATGGTGGCGGTGGCCACGCCGTGCTGCCCGGCGCCGGTCTCGGCGATCACGCGCCGTTTCCCCATGCGCCGGACGAGCAGGCCCTGGCCCATGACGTTGTTCGCCTTGTGCGCGCCGGTATGGTTCAGGTCCTCGCGCTTGACGTAGATCCGGGCGCCGCCGAACCTCCGCGTGAGATTGTCGCAGTACGTCACCGGCGTCGGGCGGCCCGCGTAGGTCGCCATCACCTCGACGTAGGACTTCCAGAACGCCGGGTCGCGCCGCGCATCGTCGAAGGCCGCGCGCAGCTCCGCGAGAGTCTCGTGGAGCACCTCGGGTACGAACGCGCCGCCGAAGTCCCCGTAGTAGCCCTCGCGCCCCGGGGCCCACGGCAAGATCTCTGCGGGCATGGTCGTCTCTGAGATCCTCATGACAGGTTGGAGCGACTGCAATCGCGAACAGCGGACGCCCCAGGTGTAGCGCGCCAGCGCGAGCCGCTCCAGCGCCGCATGAGCCTGGCTCGAAGACGAGCGCCGCGATCTCGTCCGGTGCTGCCACCGCGATGATCGAGCGCACTCGCCGAGGTATCGCGAGGCCGAATCCCGAGCACGCGAACGCGTCGCCTGCCGGTCGACGTCACGGCACCAAGCGCGCCCGTTGCAATCACGCGATTCAGCGCGGACCGCGATAGGGCTCGGCCTTCGCGACCTTGAGCCGGCGGGCGGGGGTGATCGGGACGCCTGGTTGGAGGCCGTTCGCGACCGCGACGAGCTCGGGTTTCCATGGCGTCGCGGTGCGGAGCGCGAACGCGGTCACGCTCTCGCCGGCATGCGCGGGCACCAAACGAAGCCGGCGCTCGCGGATGCTGCTCCGCTCGTCGGCGGTGAGCTTCCCGAACGTGCGCGCGATCGAGCGGACGAGCGGTCGCGCCTCGGCTTCGAGCCGCGCCGGGGCGACCCCGGTCACCTGAAACACGTGGCCGCCGAGCGCGATCCAGAAGAGCTCGACCGCGACGCGCCGTCCGTCGGACTCGGCGCTGGCACCGATGTGCGCCGCTGGAAGGCCGCCGATCGTCTCGCGCTCCACGCGCGCGACGAGCGGTTGCTTCACGTCCCTCTCGAACGCGCGCACACCGTCGATCGGATCGCTCCCGTCGACCGCCGCCGTGAGCACGACGCCGACCTTGCCGGCGGCGGCGGCGCCGATGACGTGGCTCGGGCCGTTCTCGGTCTTCCACTCGGGCGGGAATTGCAGATGAAAACCGAGATCGGGATGCAGGAAGGTCGTCTCCTCGAAGACGCCTTGAGCGGCGCTCTGTCCCACGACGAGGCCGTCGAGATGACCGAGAAAGGCGTCGGGCGAGGCGGCGGCGCTCCACGCCGGCGCCCGCGTGAGCTCGCGCGCGTACGCGGCGGTCGTTCGTGCCCGCTCGGGCGTCGAGGGATGCGAATCGAAAAAGCTGGGACGCCGACGGGGCTCGTCGCCGAGCGCCTCGAAACGCTCCAGCGTCGCCAGCGCGCGCGCCAGCGCGGCCGGATCGAAGCCCGCGCGCGCGGCGATCTCTTGACCCACGCGGTCGGCCTCGCGCTCCTGGTCGCGGCTGTACGGCGCGAGCAGCGCCTCGGTCGCGAGCGAGCCGCCGGCCTCGAAGAGGCTCCCGAGGAGCGGGCTCGCGAGACCGGTCACGCCCGACACGACGCCGGTCAGGATGCCCGCCGGCAGCGCCCGCGACAGGCGCTGCACGGCATGACGGGCGGCGATGTGGCCGACCTCGTGCGCCATCACGCCCGCGAGCTCGTCCTCGTCGTTCATGAGCATGAGGATGCCGCGCGTCACGTAGACGTGTCCGGGAATCGCGAAGGCGTTCGGCTCCGGCGTGTCGACGACGTGGAAGGCGTACGGGACGTCGCGCCGCGGGGAGCTTGCGGCGAGACGATCCCCGACGCTCCGCACGTACGCGCCGAGCTCGGCGTCGGCGACGAGCCCCATGTCCTGTTCGATCGCCTTGGCCTGCTCGCTCCCGAGCTCGAGCTCGGTCGACTGCGAGACCATGGCGAGCTCGGGCCGGTTCGTCACCGGGTTCAGCGCGCAGCCGGTCTCGAGAACGAGGGCCGCCAGCACGCTCGTCACGGCGCCGAGAGCTCGCATCTGGCGCGCATCCTAGTGCACCTCGGACGAGGCGCAAGCGCGGGGTCCTCGAGCGGGGATGCGCTCAGCAGAGCCGGGCGCGCAGGTGATCGCCGACGCGCAGCGCGTTTGCCATGATCGTGAGCGCCGGATTCACCGCGCCGCTCGACGGGAAGAAGCTCGCGTCGACGACGTAGAGATTTTCGACGTCGTGCGCGCGGCAGAAGGGATCGAGCGCCGACGTCTTCGGATCGCGTCCGAAGCGGATGGTGCCGTTTTGGTGCGCCACGCCGGCGAGCGGGATGCGCGCCGGGATGTAGGCGTTGAGCGGTATCAGATGATCGTGGCAGCCGATCTCCTTCAGCAGGCCCTTGAGCTTGGCGATCAGCCGCTTGTGCCCCTCCTCGTTGTTCGGCGTGTAGGCGAGCGTGATCCGTCCGTCGCCGTCCAGGGTGACCCGATTGTCCGGGTCCGGCAGATCCTCCGACGTCAGCCAGAACGAGAGCGTGTGCTCGGCCATTTTCTCGAGCGTCCATCCGGGCACGAGGCGCGGCGCGCCGGCCCGCAGGATGCTCGCGTCGGTCTTGCCGATCATCGAGATGTGCCCCATCGGATACGGGAACTCCTCGGTCGGAGCGTAGAAGTCGTTCAGCCCCCAGGTCTTCTGGAAGCGCGTCGGGTTCGGGTCGCGCGAAACCGCGAGCAACATGGAGTTGAGATGCGACATGTAGTGGCGCCCGACGACGCCGGACGCGTTCGCGAGCCCCGTCGGATGCCGATCGCTGGCGGAGCGCAGGAGCAACGCGGCCGAGTTCACGGCACCGGCGGAGACCACGACGATGCCGGCGCTGTACGTCTCCTTCATGCCGTCACGGACGACCTGTACCTCGGTAATCTCGCGTCCCGAGCGACTCGTCTCCAGGCGATCGACGTAGGCGCCGGTCAGCAAGGTCACGTTCGGGTGCGCGAGCGCCGGGTCGACGCAGATCACCTGTGCGTCCGCCTTGGCGTTCACGAGGCACGGAAAGCCGTCACACGTATCGCAGCGGATGCAGGCGCTGCGCTCGGGCCGACGCTCGTCGCGCATGACGCCGACCGGCATCGGAAACGGTCGATGGCCGAGCCGGGTCAGGTCGTCGACCAGCCGTTGGATGCGCGGCTCGTGACTGAGCGGCGGATGGAGATAGGGCGCGCTCGCCGGCGGCTCCGTCGGATCGACGCCGCGCGTGCCGCGGACCTGATAGAGGTGCTCGGCCTCGGTGTAGTACGGCTCAAGGTCGTCGTAGGAGATCGGCCATGCGGGTGAAAGGCCCCCATGATGACGGATCTCGCCGAAATCGCGCTGCCGCAAGCGGATCAGCGCCGCCCCGTAGAACTTCGTGTTGCCGCCGACGAAGTAGTGCGTCCCGGCATGGAATTCCTTGCCGTACTTGTCGAGCCACGGCTCCCGAATGTGGTAGCGATTCTCGACCACCACGGCGTGCGAGCTCCAGTTTTCCTTCTCGCGCGGCACGTAGGTGCCGCGCTCGAGCAGGAGAATGCGCTTGCCGGTCGGGGCGAGGCGATGGGCGAGCGTCCCGCCGCCCGCGCCGGTCCCGATGATGATGACGTCGTAGTGATGATCAGGTGACATGCGATCCTCCGCGCAGTGGTCTTGGCTCTTCGATGCTCCGGAGGACGACGGCGATGCGAGAAATCGTACCGTCTCCCGTGCAGACGGGATTGACGCGCGATCGCAGCGGCTCCTAGACTCCGGGCGTTCCGACACTCCCACCTGCTGCGAGGCAGTTCATGTTTCACGCGCGGATAGTTTCTCCCCGTGGCTCGTTGTATCTCGCCGCCGAGGCGACGATGTACGACCTGGAGAACCTTCGGACGCACGTGCGCGGTCTTCGCGCCGCCGCCAGCGCCGACACGCGGCTCGATCTCCGCATCGATCGGCCGAGCACGAACGCCGCCTACCGACGCGTGTCGACCTTGCTGCAGGAGCTCGAGGCGGAAGGAGTGCAGACGACGTTCAGCCTGTCGCCGCTCCCGCCGTCGAGCGGACAGGTCGGCAGCGTTCGCCCCTTCCGCGGCGTCGCACGCCGCGGCTCGGGCTGACGCGGATCCGCGGCTGCGTCCCGTTCGCGTCCGTCCTCACGGACGAATGCCGGGAACCGTGAGCCGCACCCGGTAGAGACTCGTGCGCGCCGTCACGTACAGCGCGTCAAGCGGACGGGCGGCGACTGTCGAGAATCGCCTGCACCAGCGCTTCCGGGAGCGCGCTCGCGATTTCGTCGTGCGAGGCACGCAGCCACCGACACGTCTCGCGATACCCGACCACGTACGCGAGGCACCCCACGCATCCGTGGAGATGCGCCTCGAGACGTCCCTGGACGTCGAACCCGAGCGCGCCTTCGAGGTAGTCGGCGAGCGCCGCGACGACCTCACGACAGCTGATCGACCGCGGCGACGGCTCGCTCGGAACGGGCATCTCGGCGCTTCGATGCCCACGGGGTCCGAGTCGTCGCGAGCGTCGGCCCGCCGCGAAATGTCGCGGCGCGCCCACGAGCCGCGAAGTCTCGTGGCCGTCGCACACGCCACTTCCTTGTGCGACGCGCACCCGCCGGCGGTACGCCCTTTGCTCCATCGTCGGCATGATCAAGATCACCCGACGCTCCGTTCCCACCGATCCGGTCGTCCGCCTCCGCGTCGACGGGCGCATCGTGCTCCGTACCGCCGGCGAGCTCGCGAAGGCGTGCCATGCCGCCCTCGCGGAAGGCCCGCCCGTGCTCGTCGATGTGAGCGGCGTGGTCTTCGTCGATCCCGAGGGAGCCGCGGCGATCGACGCGCTCGCGCGTCGCGGCGTCACCGTCGTCGGCGCCTCGCCGTTCATCGGCGCGCTGCTCCGCGCCCATACCGACCGGGTCGACGTCGGCGACGAGGCCGACGACGCCGCCCTCGTCGCGCGCCTCCGCAACGGCGCCGCCGCCGCGGTCGAGGAGCTGGTGCGGCGCCACGGTCCCCGCGCCTTGACGATCGCGCGCAGCCTTCTGCAACACGAGGACGACGCCCGCGACGTCGTGCGCGAGGCGTTGCTCGCGGCCTGCGATCGCATCCGTGACCTCCCCCCGCTGCGCCTCTCGCGAGCTGGGTCGTCCGCGCCGTGACGAGCGCGGCCCGCGCGCGTCTTCGGTGCCGGCCATCAGGGTCGGGGGAAGCGGCGCATGCGACGGAGGCGACCGATGCGCTACTGCCCCGCTTCGACGACACCGGCCATTGGACGACCGCCGTCGTCCCGTTCACGATGCCGTCCGAGCCCAACGCGGCGCGCACCGTCGTGCGACGCTGTGTCCACGACCTTCCCGAGTCGTTCCGCACCATCCTGCTGCTGCGCGACGCGGCCGGTCTCGAAGAGGCCGACGCAGCGGCGCTGCTCGGCGCGACGGTCGGCGCGTCGAGACACCGCCTCCACGAGGCGCGTCAAGTGTTTCACGCGCTCTTGGCCCGCGCGGCGTCGAGCGATGCACCGCCGTGCGACCGGCCGCCGCCCGAGCGCGCGCTCGGGCTCACAGTCTCGTGAGGAACCCTCCCGGCACGAGCGCCGTCGCGAGCATGACGTCGTTGATGTCCTCGTGCTCGAGCCAACTCGCCTGGCGGCGATGCTCGGGCACGAGCCAGAAGGACTCGATCGCCGTCCGCACCGGCGCATGAGACGCGAGCGCCTCGAGCGCCGCCCGCGCGGCGTCACCGAGCGCGGCCTCGGCATCCACGAGCTCCATCGCCGCGAGCCCGATCGCGAGGCCGAGCTCGCGGAACGCCAGACGATGCTCCGCGGGCAGGCGGAGATCGGGCTGCGCCGTACGTAGTGTCGCAAGCCGACCGCCCGCCGCCGCGAGCGACGCGGCGAGGAGCCCGTCGTCGCGCGGCCAGGCGCCCGCAGCTCGAGGCGCGCCATCTCGGCAGCGTCGACGAGCAGGCCGCCGAGCCCGAGCGGATCGTCGGTCGCCGAGCCGGGCGCGGTCCACCATCGCCGCGAAGTCGGCGATCAGCGGTCGCGAGTCCGGCCCCTCGCGCTCGACGCTCGCACGCGCGACGCCGCCGCCAGCGTGCGGCACGCGACCAGGCCGTCGAGCGCGTCGTGGTGCCCCATCGACGCGACCTGCGGCCGCGACAGGTCGATGCTCATCTTCCAGTACATCCGCTTCGTGCCGACGCCCGGCGCCGTGTAGACGAACGCCGCGATGGGCCGCGACGGCGAGCTCGCGCGCCCAGGCGTCGTACACCGCCCGGCCGGTCGCGCCCGCCACGCTGGTCGAGCGCGTGCATCCATTTCGTGAGGTAGTGGAAGTACTGACCGTCGCGCTCCCATTCGAGCCGCTCGTCGAACGGCTCGTCGCGCGCTCGCTCCGGCAGCGGCTTGCCGATGCGCAGGCCGGCGCACGTCGGATGCGCCTCGCCTTCTTCGGTCCGAGCCCAGCTGAGCCATCCGCGCCCGGGCTCGTCGGCGCGATGGCGGCCGAGCACGCATGAACATGCTCGACCAGCCGTACGGCCAGCTCGCCATGGCGCGGGTCGCCGGTCGCCGCCGCGAGAGCCGAGGAAGTTGCAGACGGCGAAGGCGTCGGTCCACAGGTACCGGCGCGGCGGACGGTCGGACGTGAGCCCCGTGCGCTCCGCGAAGCGGAGCATCACCGCGCTCGCCGTCTCGACGTGGGACGCCATGCTCTCGGGTCGAGATTGTCCGCACCGCGGCCGCCTCGCAACCCCGGGGGAAACGGCACCCGCCGCCGGCCGCTCAGTGGACGCTGGACGCGACCGGTACCCGCCCCGGCGCCACGGCGTCGCTCGCGGCGCGGGCGCGGGTCGCGAAGCGCACCAGCAAGGCGTCGAGCGAGAGCGGACCCGGACCCGCGACGCCCAGCCAGACGAGCAGCGCGATGTAGCACCACTCGATCAGGCCGAAGAGGTCGCCGACCGAGCCGACGTTGTCCTTCTGCGCGGTCAGGATCGCGACCGTCATCGTGATGATCAGGGGCACGGAGGCGACGCGCGTGAACAGGCCGACGAGCACGAGCGCACCGCACACGAGCTCGGTGCCGGCCGCAAACGGCGCTTGCAGCTCGGGGTGCGGAATGCCGAGCTCGCCGAAATACTGGATCACCTGATCGAGGTTGTGGAGCTTCCCCCACCCCGAGAGCACGAAGATCCAGCCGACGGTCCAGCGCGCGAGCGTCGGACCCGCCCACGAGAGCGCGCCGGCGATCGTCAAGATCCAGCGGCGAAGGGTGAGCATCACGTCGATGAGAGCAGTCATGGCCGAGTCTCCTTGCGTTGGTCGGCGGCTCACGCGGCGTGCGACGGCGCGGCGGCGTGGTCGTCGTGCGGGTGCGAGATCGTCACCCCGCGTATGGTTTCGAACTTCACGAGATCCTTCGCGAACACGAGATCGAGCGTCCAGTCGAGCGCGACGCGCAGCTTCTTCTCGAGCCGCGGCAGCTTCGCGAGATAGATCGTGCGCCAGAGCCACCAGGCGAGAAACCCCGAGAAGTTGACGCCGAGGATCTGGGCAACGCCGGTGCGACGGCCGAGCGACGCCAGCTGCCCGATCGTCCGGAACGCGAACTTCCGCGGCGGCGTGCCGCGGAGCGCGGCGACGACGTTGCGAGCGACGCAGCGACCTTGGCGGATCGCGTGCTGCGCCGTCGGCGGGTGGAACTTGCCGGTCGCGCCGTCCGGCACCATCGCGCAATCACCGAGCGCCCAGACGCCGGCATGACTCACGACCTTGAGGAACTCGTCGACCAGGAGACGGCCGCGCTCCTTGTTGCACGGCAACGAGCCGAGGAGGGGATTCGGCGTGGTTCCCGCGGTCCAGACCAGCGTCGACGCGTCGAGCGTCGTCCCGTCGCTCAGCGTGACCGTGTCCCCGTCGACGGCGGCGACGCGCGTCGTGGTGCGCACGTCGACTCCGCGCTCGGCGAGCTTCCGCTCGGCGTAGCGTCCGAGAGACGGCGACAGCTCGGGCAGGATCACCTCGCCCGGGTGCACCAGCACCATCCGGATCATGTCGTCGCGCAGGTTCGGATAGAAGCGCAGCGACTCGCGCACGAAGTCGTTGATGCCGGCGATCGTCTCGACCCCGGCGAAGCCGCCTCCCGCCACGACGAAAGTCAGCAGCCGCTCACGCATGGATGCGCAGCACTCCGTGTCGGCCTCCTCCAGAAGCGCGATCGAGCGATTGCGCAGCGCAATCGCATCGCCGAGCGACTTCATGGTGAGGGCGCGCTCGGCGAGACCGGGAAGCCCGAAGAAGTTGGTGATCGAGCCGAGCGCGACGATCAAATGGTCGTACGGCAGCTCGTGGGTGTGGGCGTCGGTCCCGTGCGACACGACGGCGACCTTGCGGTCCACGTCGATCGCCGCGACGTCGCCGTCGAAGAAGGCGGTCTTCGGGAGCAGCTTGCGAACGGGATTCACGATGTGCGTGACGTCGAGATCGCTCGCGGCGACCTCGTGCAGCATGGGCGTGAAGAGAAAGAAATTGTCGCGGTTGACGATGGTCACCTCGACCCCGTCGCGCGCGCGCAGTCGGCGCTCGAGCTCGAGCGCGGCGTAGACGCCGCCGAAGCCGCCGCCGACGATGAGGATCCGTTTCTTGGGTGCGTTCGCCACGTCTCTCAGATGCCGGCGGCGGCGACGAGATTCAGGTCGACGGCGGAGCTCAAGGGTCCGAGCCGGCTCCACCGGCTAACGAGGTTTGACCGGAACCCCGTAGGTGACGCCCCGAATCGGCTCTTCTTCGATGACTTGGCGCAGCGCTGCCAAGGTGTCCTGGCAAAGAAGCATCACCTTCCGCTTTCGGTCGAGCGAGATCGTGAGCGACCGGACGTTGGTGTTCTCCCGTGAGAGCGCCAAGATCTGCACCTTGATCGCGCGGAAGCGCGCCCAGGACGACGCTGCCGCTCGGAGCTCGCTATTCGCACGGAGCTCCGGACGTGCGACCAGAGCCTCTAGATCCTTCCGCACCTCCTCTTCTTCCATCGTCATCGACGCTTCCATCTGATCCATCTTCTCGTCGTTCCTTTCGGCGATGTGAGGCGGGAGCATCGTCTGCACGCGAAGCGCGGCGATCGCTGCGCCGAGCGCAAGCTGGCTCATCTTGGCGCTGCTCTGGGAATCGACGCTCGCCGTTGCGAGACGAGACAACGCATCCGTCATTTCCTTCAGTGCGTCCCCGGCCGGTCCATATGCCAGCGCGTATGCCTTCAGGTTCGTGTTCTTGATCGCCAAGCTGAGGAGGTCGTCGTCTATGCGCCGGAAATCGGCGAACGCCCGCGAGAATTGGCCGAAGAGCTCGCGATCGCTGCCGCTCGGTTGGAGCAACCCACCCAACTCCTGCCGCGCCTCCTCGACCGTCTTGCCGGCGGCACGGGCTTCCTCGGCGAACCGC
Organism: uncultured delta proteobacterium; assembly: GCA_963774015.1. Classification (GTDB taxonomy): domain Bacteria; phylum Desulfobacterota; class Binatia; order UTPRO1; family UTPRO1; genus UTPRO1. The sequence continues at coordinate 621,704 of CAVZDH010000002.1, read as the reverse complement.
TGCGAATCCTCGTCGGTGATGGCGAGCACCGCGCTCTTCTCGGCCTCGGACGCCGATGCCAGCGCCGCCCGCATCCGGTCGACCAACTCGATCCTCCTCGCCTTCGACGCGATCTGCTCGGCAGGGTCGTCGCCTTTGTGAACGTGCAGCAACACCAACATGAGGACCAGGAACGCGGCGGCTCCGCTCGCCATCCACAGGGCATCTCGAACGCCGGGCTTCATCGGCATGACCTTTTCCCCTTCTCGCAACGGGCCCCGCAAATGGCGCGTGCACGCCCGCTGCCGACGAGCAAGGCGCATACCTCGTCGTCGCACGGCTCGACGTGGTTACCGATCACGCGAAAACCGAGCGGAGAGGACTCCGCGTATCGCCGTCGATGCCGTCGAGCATCTGCAGAATCGGGTCCGCGCGCGCTGCGCGCGGTGCAACCTGCAATCCGGGACTTTGCATTCTGCAGTGGGCGTTTGGTGCGCTGCGCAAAAGTCCCGAATCGGCACGCACACCAGACTCGGCATGAGGGTTGCTGGTGGAATCATTCATCGGAGGCCGCTCATGGATCTCGTCTATCTCGGACTGACCGTCGGATTCTTCGCGGTCTCGCTGCTGCTGGTCGAGCTCTTCGACCGGCTCTGAGGGCCACTATGACCATCTTCTACGTGCTCGGCGGCGTCGTGAGCCTCGGGCTCTTCGTCTACCTGTTCGTCGCGCTTGCTCAAGCCGGAGCTGTTCTGATGACCGCGAACGGCTTCCTTCAGCTCGGCCTCTACCTCGTCGTCCTGCTCGCGCTCGCGAAGCCGCTCGGCGGCTACATGGCGCGCGTCTACGAGGGCCAGCCGACCTGGCTCGATCCGCGTGCTCGGCCCGCTCGAGCGGCTCATCTACCGCGTCTGCGGCGTCGACCCCGACGAGGAGATGGACTGGAAGACGCTACGCCGTCGCGATGCTGCTCTTCAACGTCGCTCGGCCTCCTCGTCGTCTACGGCGCTCCAGCGGCTGCAGGGCGTGCTGCCGCTCAACCCGCAGGGCTTCGGCGCCGTCACGCCCGACTCGTCGTTCAACACCGCGGTCAGCTTCGCCACCAACACCAACTGGCAGGGCTACGGCGGCGAGACGACGATGAGCTACCTGACGCAGATGCTCGGCGCTCGCGGTGCAGAACTTCGTCTCGGCGGCGACCGGCATGGCGGTGCTGGTCGCGCTGATCCGCGGCTTCGCGCAGCGCGACGACGCGCGACATCGGCAACTTCTGGGTCGATCTCACGCGCACGCACGCTCTACATCCTGCTGCCGCTCTCGCTCGTTCTCGCGCTCGTCCTGGTCTCGCAGGGCGTGGTGCAGAACTTCAGCGCCTACAAGACGGTGCCGCTGGTGCAGGCGACCTCGTACGAACCCGGTGAAGGACGCGGACGGCAACCCGTGCTCGACGCAGGGCAGCCAAGACCGAGACGTCGCCGTGACCGAGCAGACGCTCCCATGGGGCCGGCGCGTCGCAGATCGCGATCAAGCAGCTCGGCACCAACGGCGGCGGCTTCTTCAACGTCAACTCGGCGCATCCCGTTCGAGAACCCGACGCCGCTCTCGAACTTCCTCGAGATGCTGGCGATCCTGCTGATCTCCGGCGGCGCTCTGCTACACCTTCGGCAAGATGGTCGGCGACACCCGGCAGGGCTGGGCGGTCCTCGCGGCGATGACCGTCATCTTCGTCGTCGCTGCTCGGCGTGTGCGACTGGGCGGAGCAGCGCGGCAACCCGCGGCATGCCGCGCTCGGCGTCGACTCAGCGGCGAGCGCCGTCCAGCCGGGCGGCAACATGGAGGGCAAGGAGGTCCGCTTCGGCATCGCCAACTCCGCGCTCTGGGCGACCGCCACCACCGCCGCCTCCAACGGCTCGGTCAACTCGATGCACGACTCGTTCACGCCGCTCGGCGGGCTGGTGCCGATGTTCCTGATGCAGCTCGGCGAGGTCGATCTTCGGCGGCGTCGGCTCCGGGCTCTACGGCATGCTGGTCTTCGCCATCATCGCCGTCTTCGTCGCCGGGCTGATGGTCGGCCGCACGCCCGAGTACCTCGGCAAGAAGATCGAGGCCTACGAGATGAAGATGGCGTCGCTCGTGATCCTGATCCCGCCGATCGTCGTGCTCGGCGTCACCGCGCTCGCGGTCGTGACCGAGGCCGGGCACGGCGGCCGCGCTCAACCCGGGCGCGCACGGCTTCAGCGAGATCCTCTACGCCTTCACCTCGATGGGCAACAACAACGGCAGCGCCTTCGCCGGGCTGATCGGCGAACGTGCCCTTCTACAACACGACCGGCGGCATCGCGATGTTGTTCGCGCGCTACTGGCTCGGCGATCCCGACGCTCGCGATCGCCGGCTCGCTGGCGCAGAAGAAGCACGTGCCGGCGAGCGCCGGCACGCTGCCGACCCACACGCCGCTGTTCGTCGTGCTGCTGATCGGCGTCGTCATCATCGTCGGCGCGCTGACCTTCATCCCGGCGCTGGCGCTCGGGCCGATCGTCGAGCACCTGATGCTGTTCGCAGTGAGGAGCTCGAACCATGTCCAGCCACGCAAAGCCCGTCCCCTGTTCGACCCGGCGATCGTCCGCGGCGCCATCGTCGACGTCGTTCACGAAGCTCGACCCGCGCCACCAGGTCCGGAACCCGGTGATGTTCGTGGTGCAGGTCGGCAGCGTGCTCACCACCGCTGCTCTTCTTCCAGGCGCTCGTCGGCCACGGCGAGGCGTCCGCCGGGTTCATCCTCGCGGTCTCGCTCTGGCTCTGGTTCACCGTGCTGTTCGCCAACTTCGCCGAGGCGATGGCCGAGGGCCGCGGCAAGGCGCAGGCCGACGCGCTGCGCAAGGCGCGCCGCGACATCGTCGCGCGGAAGCTCGTGCAGATGCCGCGAGCGGCACGCTTCGATCCCAAGAAGGCACGCACGACCTCGCCACGAGCGCTGATCTCCGCAAGGGCGACGTCGTGCTCGTCGAGGCCGGCGAGTTCATCCCGGCGACGGCGAGATCGTCGACGGCGTCGCCTCGGTCGACGAGAGCGCGATCACCGGCGAGAGCGCGCCGGTCATCCGCGAGAGCGGCGGCGACCGCAGCGCCGTCACCGGCGGCACCCGCGTGCTCTCCGACTGGCTCGTCGTGCGCGTCACCGCCGATCCCGGGCGAGACCTTCCTCGACCGCATGATCGCGATGGTCGAGGGCGCGAAGCGCCAGAAGACGCCGAACGAGATCGCGCTCAACATCCTGCTCGCCGGCGCTCACGATCATCTTCCTGCTCGCGACCGTGACGCTGCTGCCGTTCTCGCTCTACGGCGTGCACGAGGCCGGCCAGGGCGCGCCGATCACCATGACCGTGCTCGTCGGCGCTCCTCGTCTGCCTGATCCCGACCACCATCGGCGGCCTGCTCTCGGCGATCGGCATCGCCGGCATGGACCGCATGATCCAGGCCAACGTCATCGCCATGTCCGGCCGCGCGGTCGAGGCGGCGGGCGACGTGGACGTGCTGCTGCTCGACAAGACCGGCACCATCACGCTCGGCAACCGCCAGGCGACGGCGTTCATTCCCGCCGACGGCGTCGGCGATGGACGAGCTCGCCGACGCGGCGCAGCTCGCCTCGCTCGCCGACGAGACGCCGGAGGGACGCAGCATCGTCGTGCTCGCCAAGGAGAAGTACGGCCTCCGCGAGCGCGACATCCACGCGCTCGGGCGCCACGTTCGTGCCCTTCAGCGCCCAGACCCGCATGAGCGGCGTCGACCTCGACGGCCGCCAGATCCGCAAGGGCGCCGCCGACGCGATCGAGGCGTACGTCGCCGAGCACGGCGGCACATTCCCGGTCGCCGTGCGCGGCGCCGTCGAGCGCATCGCGCGCGAGGGCGGCACGCCGCTGGTCGTCGCCGACGGCGCCGCAGGTCGCTCGGCGTCATCCAGCTCAAGGACATCGTCAAGGGCGGCATCAAGGAGCGCTTCGCCGAGCTGCGGCAGATGGGCATCAAGACGGTGATGATCACCGGCGACAACCCGCTCACCGCCGCCGCCATCGCCGCCGAGGCCGGCGTCGACGACTTCCTCGCCCAGGCCACGCCGGAGACGAAGCTCGAGCTGATCCGCGAGTACCAGACGCGGCGGCCGGCTGGTCGCGATGACCGGCGACGGCACCAACGACGCCCCGGCGCTCGCGCAGGCCGACGTCGCCGTGGCCATGAACACCGGCACCCAGGCGGCCAAGGAAGCCGGCAACATGGTCGACCTCGACTCGAACCCGACCAAGCTGATCGAGATCGTCGAGATCGGCAAGCAGCTGCTGATGACCCGCGGCGCGCTGACCACCTTCAGCATCGCCAACGACGTCGCCAAGTACTTCGCGATCATCCCGGCGGCCTTCGCGGCCACCTACCCGGTGCTCGACGCGCTCAACATCATGCACCTCGCGACGCCGCAGAGCGCCATCCTCTCGGCGGTGATCTTCAACGCGCTCATCATCATCGCGCTGATCCCGCTCGCGCTGCGCGGCGTCCGCTACCGCGCCGTCGGCGCCGCGGTGCTGCTGCGCGACAACCTGCTCATCTACGGCCTCGGCGGCATCGTCGTGCCGTTCGTCGGCATCAAGGTGATCGACATGGTCCTCGTCGGCCTCGGGCTCGCCTGACGCGACGGACATGGAGGAACGACCATGAAGCAACTGAAACCCGCTGTTCTCTCCCTGGTGACGCTGACGTCCTCACGGGGGTCGTCTACCCGCTCGTCATGACCGGCCTCGCGCAGCTGCTCTTCCCGGCCCAGGCCAACGGCAGCCTGATCGTCCGGAACGGGACGGTCGTCGGCTCCGCCTTGATCGGCCAGCCCTTCGACGACCCCAAGTACTTCTGGAGCCGGCCGTCGGCGACGAGCCCCGCGGCGTACAACGGCGCGGCGTCGTCGGGCTCGAACCTCGGCCCGCTGAACGACGCCTCACCACCGCCGTGCAAGGACGGATCGCCGCACTCCGCGAAGCCGATCCCGGCAACACCGCGCCCGTCCCGGTCGACCTCGTGACCGCGTCGGCGAGCGGCCTCGACCCGCACATCAGCCCGGCCGCGGCGCGGTACCAGGCAGGGCGCGTGGCGCGCGTCCGCGGCATCCCCGAAGCGACCGTGCTCGGCTTGTTGCCCAGCACACCACGGGGCGCCAGCTCGGCGTCCTCGGCGAGCCTGTCGTCGCCGTGCTGCCGCTCAACCTCGCCCTCGACGCGCTCGGCGCGAAGTGAAGGCCCCCATGAAGAAGATCGAGGCCATCATCAAGCCGTTCAAGCTCGACGAGGTGAAGGACCATCTGGCCGCCGTCGGCATCGAGGGGCTCACCGTGACCGAGGTCAAGGGATTCGGCCGGCAGAAGGGACAAGCGGCCCTCTATCGCGGCGCGGAATACGAGATCGACTTCCTTCCGAAGGTGAAGCTCGAGATCGCGGTGTCCGACGAGCGTGTCGCGCTCGTCGTGCAGACGATTCAAGACGCGGCCAAGACGGGCAAGATCGGCGACGGCAAGATCATGGTGTCGCCGATGGAGGAGGTCTTCCGCATCCGCACCGGCGAGCGCGGCACGCACGCCATTTGAGCGGCCATGTTGGAACGTCAGCCCTTCATCCGCTTTGAGGTCCCCGAGAGTGGAAATAACGGCGTGGTGAACGCCCTCCTCGACGCGCACGTCCGGTACGAGTCGCTCCGGAGTCTCCGCCTGTCATGGGTGCACGTGCTCGCCGTGCTCGGCGGCCTGATGACCGTCACGACCGCGTTCCCGGCGGCCGCTCCGCCGTGGTTGGACGCGACCCTGCCCTTGGCCTGGGCGTTGTGCTGTATGGGTGCCATCGTGACGGCCGTCCGCGAGATGGTGTGCTTCCGGCGCCGAAGCCGTCTGCTCGCCGAGAACCGGCCGTCGGGCGACGGGGATTCGTGAACGCGCGCTTCGTGAATCGCCGAGCGCCTTGCTCGCCCGGCCATGGTCGGATCTGCTATTTCCGGCCCTCGGTACCCTGAAGCGATGTCGAACCGAGACAGCGGCGAGGAGCGCCGCCCCTCGCCGGAGGCCATGCTGGACGTGGCGGGCCGTGCCGAGCGCAGCCGGCTCCGCATCTTCATGGGGGCGGCCCCCGGGGTGGGCAAGACGTACGCCATGCTGGAAGCCGCGCGCGAGCGGCAGCGCGAAGGCGTGGACGTGGTGGTGGGGGTGGTCGAGACCCACGGGCGCGCCGAGACCGAGGCGCTGCTTGCGGGTCTCGAGGTGATTCCGAAGCGCGCGATCGAGTACCGCGGACGGACGCTCTACGAGATGGACCTCGACGCGATCCTGGCGCGCCGGCCGGCGATCGTACTGGTCGACGAGCTCGCCCACACCAACGTCGAGGGCAGCCGGCATCCCAAGCGTTACTCCGACGTCGAGGAGATCCTCGACGCTGGCATCGACGTCTACACCACCATCAACATCCAGCACCTCGAGAGCTTGAACGACGTCGTCGCGCAGATCACCGGCGTCCGCGTGCGCGAGACGGTGCCGGACGGAATCCTCGAGCGCGCCGACGAGATCAAGCTCGTCGACATCCCGCCCGAGGACCTGATCAGGCGACTGGAGGAAGGCAAGGTCTATCTCGGTCCCGCCGCCGAGCGTGCGCTTGCTAACTACTTCACGCCCGGCAACCTGACCGCGCTCCGCGAGCTCGCGCTCCGGCATGCCGCCGAGCGTGTCGACGATGAGATGCAGGCCTACATGCGGGCGCACGCCGTGAGCGGCACGTGGCCCGTGACCGAGCGCATCCTGGTGGGCGTGAGCGACGGCCCGCTCGCCGGGCGCCTGGTGCGCGTGGCGCGGCGTCTCGCGGCGCGCCGGCGCGCCGAGTGGCTGGCGGTGTTCGTCGAGACGTCGGCGTTCGCGCGTCGGGGCGACGAGGCCAAGGAGCGGGTGGCGAAGACCCTGCGACTCGCCGAGCGCCTCGGCGGCGAGCCGGTGACGATCACCGGTGAGCGAGTGGCCGACGAGCTCGTGCGCTGCGCCCGCGAGCACAACGCGACCGAGATCGTGCTCGGGAAGCCGGACCGTTCGTGGTGGCGCACGCTGCTCTCGGCGTCGCCGATCCGCGACGTCATCGACCGGAGCGGCGACATCGACGTCCGGCTCATCACGGGCGAGCAAGGCGAGCGCGGGCGTGCGCCCACACGAGCCCGGCGCCCGCTCACCGCGCGTGGCTCGGCCGGCTACCTGCTCGTAGCTTTCACCGTCGCCGTAGCGGCACTCGTGGCGAAGGGCCTCGAGCTCGCGGTCGGCCTCGCCGACCCCGCCATGGTGTTCCTCGCCGCCGTCCTGCTCGTGGCGGTGGTGGCCGGCCTCGGACCCTCGATCGCAGCCTCGTTCCTGAGCCTCTTGGTGTACGACTTCTTCTTCGTCGACCCGCGGTACACATTCACCGTCACCAAGCCCCAGGACGTGCTCTCGCTGCTGGCATTCCTCCTGGTCGCCATCCTGACGAGCCAGCTCACCGCCCGCGCGCGTGCACAGGCGGCGCTCGCGCGTCATCGCGAGCAGCACACCGCCGCCCTCTACGCCTTCGCGCGCCAGATCGCGGGGGCCGTCGGGCTCGACGACCTGCTGCCGATCGTCGTGCGCCACCTGGCCGGCCTCTTCGACTCCGAGGCCACCGTCCTGACGCAGGACGGCGGGCACCTCGGCGTACGCGCGACGGAGCCGGCCGGCCTCGCGCTCGGCGACAACGAGCTCGCGGCCGCCGCGTGGGTCTGGGACCACGACGAGCCAGCAGGCCGGGGAACGCAGACGCTGCCGAGCGACGAGTGGTGCTACGTCCCGGCGAAGACGGCGCGCGGCATGGTCGCCGTCCTCGGCCTCCGGCCGCGCGCGGGCGAATTGACCCTCGATCAACGCCAGCTCCTCGACGCGCTCGCCGATCAGGTCGCGATCGCGATCGAGCGCACCCGCATCGACGTCGTCCTCGAAGAGCAAGCCAAGATCGAGGCGATCCTCGAAGCCAGTGAGGACGGCCTCATCGTCCTCGACCCGGAGGGCACGATCGAGCACGTGAACGAGGTCGCGTGCGCCATCCTCGAGGTCGAGCGCGGGGAGGCCCTGCACGCCCGTTTCGACGACCTCGCCTCGACGCATCCGCACTACCTCCGCCTCCGCGAAGCGGTGCGCGAGATCCTCACCCACCCGCAGCGGGAGCGCGACCGAGTCGAGATCACGCTCTTCCTCCGTGGCCGCGACCACCACTACGTGCTGCGTCCGACGCGCCGGCACGCGCGCGACGGCACGCCGGCGGGTCTCATCCTGACGCTGCAGGACGTGACCTACCTCCGCGACCAGGAGCGTCGCCGCGAGAACCTCGTCGCCACGTTGTCGCACGAGCTCCGCACGCCACTCACCTCTCTCCGCATGGCGCTCGAGCTGCTCCGCCGCGATGCCGGCGGCATCACGCCCGAGCAGCGGCGCTTGCTCGACACCGCGCACGAGGACGTCCTGCGGCTCCAGGATGTGGCGCAGCAGTTCCTCGACGTCGCCCGCGTCCGCGCGATGGCGATCGCGGTCGGGCGCGAGCGGGTCGATCTCGCGACGCTGGTCGAGCGGGTGAGGACGCTCTTCGCGATCCAGGCCGAGGAGAAGCAGGTCCGGATCACCAGCACGCTCGCGCCGGGCGCGATCCTCGACGGCGACGAGACCAAGCTCACCTGGGCGCTCTCCAATCTCGTCGCCAACGCCCTCCGCTACACCCCGCGCGGAGGCCACATCGACGTCGCGACCGCGACCGACGGCGACCTCGTCCGCATCTCCGTCCACGACACCGGACCGGGCATCCCGCCGGAGCAGCAGGAGCGCATCTTCGAGCGCTTCACCCAGCACCACGGCGCAGGCAGCGCGGGAGCGGCCGGTCTCGGGCTCGCCATCGTGCGCGACATCGTGCAGGCGCACAGCGGCCGGGTGTATCTGGAGAGCACGCCGGCGAGCGGCACCTGCTTCACGCTCGAGCTCCCGCGGAGCTGACATGGCAACCATCCTCGTCACCGACGACGAAGCCAACATCCGCAACCACCTCGCGAGCTACCTTCGGAGCCTCGGACACCAGGTCGAGACCGCCGTCGACGGGGTCGAGGCGCTCGCGGCGATCGAGCAGCACCGTTTCGACGTCGTCTTCTCGGACGTCCGCATGGCACGCATGGACGGCATGGCCTTGCTCACCGAGATCGTTCGCCGGGCTCCGGAGACGACGGTCGTGCTCATGACCGCGTACGCGACCGTCGCGCAAGCCGTCGAGGCGATTCGCGCCGGGGCCCACGACTACCTCGTGAAGCCGTTCGGCCTCGATCAGGTCGATCTGGTCCTGAAGCGTGTCCTCGAGCTCCAAGGCTTGCGCCGCGAGAACCGGCGCCTACGCCAGGCAGCCGGTGAAGCCTCGATCCTCACGTCCGCGAGCCCGACGATGCAGCAGGCGCTCGCGACCGCCGAGCGCGCCGCCGCGAGCGACGCGGTCGTGCTGCTGACCGGCGAGAGCGGCACCGGCAAGACCGTTCTGGCGCGCCAGATCCATGCCTGGAGCCGGCGCGCCCGCGGGCCGTTCGTGACCATCGCCTGCACGACGCTCGCCGAGCACCTCCTCGAAAGCGAGCTCTTCGGCCACGTGCGCGGCGCCTTCACGGGCGCCGTCAAGGACAAGGCCGGACGCGTCGAGGCGGCCGCCGGTGGGACGCTCTTCTTCGACGAGGTCGGCGAGCTGCCGCTCGAGCTGCAGGCGAAGCTCCTACGTTTCCTCGAGGAGCGCCGCTTCGAGCGCGTCGGCGCGACGACGACGTCGACGGTCGACGTCCGGGTCATCGCCGCCACCAACCGCGCCCTCGAAGCCGAGGTCGCCGCCGGACGCTTCCGCGAGGACCTCTACTTCCGCCTGAACGTCGTCGGCATCCACCTGCCGCCCCTCCGCGAGCGACGCGAAGACCTCGATGCCTTCATCGATCACACCCTGGCGGCGCTCGCCGCCCGGGATCGAGGCCGCACCCTGCGTTTGTCGGCGAGCGCGCGCACCGCCCTCCACGCGTACGCGTGGCCCGGGAATCTCCGCGAGCTCGCCAATGCCCTCGAGCGCGCCGCCGTGCTCGCACGCGGCGACGAGATCGCCGGCGAGGATCTTCCCGATCGGCTGCTCACTCCGCCGGCCGCCACGGACGCGCCGAACGTCGCGCCGCAAGCGCTCGACGACGTGGAGCGCCGCCACGTCGAGCGGGTGCTCGCGGAGTCGGCGACGCTCGAGGAAGCCGCGGCGCGGCTCGGAGTGAACGTCACGACGCTGTGGCGGAAGCGCAAGCGCTGGGGGCTCGAGTAACGCAGCGCGCCGTCGCTTGCCGACCACGCGATTGGGGCCGAGGGGCTCCTTTCGATCGCCGCCCCGCTCGCGATCTACGAGCTCAGAGAGCCTTCACCGGCAGCACGATCATCTGCAGGCCCTTGAACTGAAGCCGGCGCTGGAGCGCGCTCGACGCCTGGTTGTGGAGCTGACGGGTCAGGAAGTTCTCCTCCGAGAAAACCAATTTCCCCGAGAAGAAGCACGCCTTGCGGAAGGTCCGGGCCACCTGCTGGCAGAGCTTCTCGAGCTCCTCGACCGCGTCGGTGCCGATCGCATACCAGTACTCGCCGTGACGACCGTGCTTGCGGACGAAGTCGACGTATTGTTGGAGCATCGCCTCGGTCGACTCCTTGAGGTTCTGGATCTCGTCGGCCCCCTTGAAGCGATTGGAGTCGACCACGCCGACGGAGACGAAAACGAAGTTCTGGAAGTGGTTGCCGAAGAGCTGCGGGACGGCGAGCACGCTGTGCAGGCCGATGCCGTTGTATCTGGTCACCAGGATGACGGCCGTCGGCTTGGTGACGTCGCGCTGGGGCCGCGGATGCTCGCCCTCGAGCACCGGGAAGCTCAGCAGCTCCTCGTCGAGGCGGCCGAGCGCCCGCTCCACCATCCGGTAGTGCTGACGGACGTACAGACAGAGGCCGACGAAGGCGGCGGTGATCGCGACCGTGAGCCAGCCCCCCTGCCCGAACTTGAGCGTGGTCGTCGCGACCAGGATCGCGCTGGTGAAGGCGAGGCCGATGCCGTTCACGGCCAGGCGCCGCACCCAGCGCGGCTCGGTCCGGCGCTCGTTCCACCAATGCACGCACATCCCGAGCTGGGACAGCGAGAAGGTGAGAAAGACGTTGATGCTGTAGAGCACGACCAGCAGCCGCACCTCTCCGGCCGTGTAGAGCAGGACGGCGAGCGCCGCGGATCCCATGATGAGGATGCCGTTCTTGGTCACCAGACGGTCGCTCAGCTGATAGAAGCGATGCGGCACCCACGAGTCGACCGCCATGTTGGCAAGGACGCGCGGCCCGTCGAGGAAGCCGGCCTGGGCGGCCACGAACAGGAGCGCCCCCTCGCTTACGAGCGCGATCAGCAGGAACGGGTGCCCGAGGCGGAGCCCGCCGACGTGCCACCCGCCCGCCACTTCGTCGATGAGGGTCGCGTTGAGCGTGCGTCCGGGCTCGTGCCCGATGTGGAGCAGCAGATAGGAGAGCAGGATGCCGCCGGCGGTGAACGCTAGCGAGACGGCCATGTAGAGCATCGTCCGCTTGCCGGTGCGCACCTTCGGCTCGCGCAGGATCTGGAGGCCGTTCGAGACCGCCTCGATGCCGGTATAGGTGCCGCCGCCGAGGCTGTAGGCCCGCAGGAACGCCACCGCGATCGCCACGAATCCGACCCGTCCGATCTCGGTCCCGGTGTCGTGCACCGCGCTCCGCACCATCGGCACCACCTCGTGGGCGTGCCCCACGACCGCGAGCACGATCACCACGGCATGGGTGATCAGGAACACGACGAAGATCGGCACGAGAACGGTCACCGACTCCTTCACGCCGCGGAGGTTCAAGACGATGAGCGTGCCGACGACGAGGACCGCGAACGCGAGCTTCCACGCGAGCAGCCCCTCCGGGAGGAAGCTGAAGATCGCATCGGCGCCGCTCGCGATCGAGATCGCGATCGTGAGCACGTAGTCGAAGACGAGGGCGCACCCCGAGACGACGCCGGGGATCGGTCCGAGCAGCTTGGTCGCAACGAGATAGCCGCCGCCGCCGGTGGGGAACTGCTCGATGATCTGCGAGTAGCTCGCCGAGATGACGAGCACGGTGAGCGCCATCGCGAGCACCAGGAAGAGCGCGAGAAAACGCTCGTTTCCGAGCGCGAGGTAGGCTTCCTCGGGCCCGTAACATGACGACGAGAGCCCGTCGGCCCCGAGACCGACCCAGGCCAGAAACGCCATCAGCGAGATCTGGTGGAAGATCGTCGGCGAGAGCGGGTCTTTGCGGTCGCCGAAGACCACCCGGCCGACGCGCTCCCGCGCGCTTCGGCGCGCGTCGTCGTCGGTCGAGCCGCCGTCAGTCTGCGAGTGCGAGGAGCCCGCCATGGAACCGGTCGTTGCCGACCGAGCGCCGCAGGGTACCAATGGCTCGCCAAAACGCAACTCGCCCGCGCACGATGCTGATCCGCGCACGACAACGAGGCGTGGGTGGAACGGCGTGCCGAACGACGCAATCGCGGAACGCTCGATCGACGCTGGACCGGCGTGTCACGTCTTTTCGCCGTACTGCACGACGATTCCGCCCGCGACGATCAGGACGCCGCCGAGGAGTGTCGACGGCGCCGGCCGTTCGCCCATGAACGCGACCGCGATCGCCTGGCTCACCGCGAAGAAGACCGTGATGTAGGTTCCCATGAGCGTGCTGAAATCGACGCGCCGGTCGAGGTTCACGACCAAGCCGTAGACCGCGAGCACGAGCGCACCGACGACGACCCACGCGCGCGGTCCGCGCGTGAGACCGTGGCGCATCAGTGCATCGCCTCCGCTTTCGAGGGTGGCGGCGAGCACCAAGGAGCCGAGCGTGAGGAGAGAGGTGGTCATGGCCGCTCTCCCTACCAACGTCCGGCCGGCGCTCCAACGCCGACCCGATCGGGGTCAGCCGACGGCGAGCTCGCGCGCGTCGGCGTCCATGCCGAGCTCTTCGACCAAGAGCTCGCGGAGTGCTTGCCGCGCCCGATGGAGACGACTCTTCACCGCGGACACCGTGAGGCCGAGAAGCTCGGCGCTCTCCTCGGTGTCGCGCTCCTCGATGTCGCGGAGCACGAGCAGCGCGCGATACGAGTCGGGCAGCCGATCGATGCAGCGGCGGACGATCTGCCGCATCTGCCGACGCTCGACGACCTGCTCGGTCGCCGGCGCATCCCACTCGACGACGCCGTGGGCGAAGGCACCCTGCTCGTCGAAGCTCGGGAGCAGGTCGTCGAGCGATTCCTCGGGACGCCGGCGGCGGCTCCGCAGCCGCATGAGCGCGCAGTTCACGACGATGCGGTGCAGCCAGGTGGACAGCTTGGCATCGGCGTCGAAGCTCGCGATCCCGCGGAAGGCGGAGAGCATTGCCTCCTGCACGACGTCGCGCGCGTCGTCTTCGCTCCGCATGTAGCGCCGGGCGACGGCCAGCATGGCCCCACCGTGCTCGCGCACGAGTCGCTCGTAGCTCAGCTCCTCACCGGCGCGAAGCGCGGCCACGAGCTCGTGCTCGTGCGTCTCGGTGGTGCGGGTGCGTGGGGTGATCAGCTTCAACATGACGTTGCTCCCTCCTGGCGAGCCGATTCAGCAACCGGCGTTCCAACGTCGTCCCGCCGCCGCTGGCCGCCCGTTCGGCGACGAAGATCCGAGCAATTTCACGAGGCTCCGCGGCCCGACCTCGGCTTCGCGTGGTCCGCCCCAGGCAACGAAATTTCGTGAGCACCGTGGGAGACGCCCGTGGCGTCGTGGGTGCCCACGAGATGTCGTGCCGGACGCGCAACCTTCCGGTCGTCGCCGGTGCGGGTTAGAGTGCGCGCCACCATGGACATCGATTCGCAACTCGTCGCCGCCGCTCGCGCCGCCTTCCCGGCCACCGGCAAGACCGTGGTCCTCGGCGCCCCCCTCCACGACGGCGCCTGCTGCCCGGAGCCGCTCGTTCAGGTCCCGCTCGCGATGTTGAACCGTCACGGGCTGATCGCGGGCGCGACCGGAACCGGAAAGACCAAGACGCTCCAGCTCATGGCCGAGCAGATCTCGTCGGCCGGCACGCCCGTCTTCGTGGCGGATCTGAAGGGCGACCTCTCGGGGCTCGGCGCCGCCGGCGAGACCAGCGACCGCGTGACGGGCCGGGCGCGCGACACCGGGTACGCCTGGAAGCCGGCGGCGTTTCCGATCGAGCTCGTGAGCCTCACCGGCACGCACGGCGCGCAGCTGCGCGCGACGGTCTCGTCGTTCGGTCCGCTGCTGCTCTCCAAGGTCCTCGGCTTGAACGACACGCAGGCGAGCGTGCTCGCGATGGTCTTCAAGTACTGCGACGACCGCGGCCTCTTGCTCCTCGACTTCGCCGACCTCCGCGCCGTCCTGCAGCACCTCACGGGCGACGGGGCGGCCGACCTCAAGGACTACGGCGGGATGTCGAGGGCAAGCGTCGGGGTCCTGCTCCGTGAAATGGTCGAGCTCGAGGCCCAGGGCGCGCTCGCGTTCTTCGGCGAGCCCGAGTTCGATCTCGAGAACGATCTCCTGCAAACCGAGCGGGACGGACGCGGGCTCGTCACGGTGCTCGAGCTCTCCGACGTACAGGACAAGCCCGCGCTCTTCTCGACCTTCATGATGTGGATGCTGGCCCGCCTCTACGCGACGCTCCCCGAGGTCGGCGATCTCGACCAGCCGAAGCTCGTGTTCTTCTTCGACGAGGCCCACCTCCTGTTCAACGGGGCCGGCAAGGCGTTTCTGGACCAGGTCCAGCAGGTGGTCCGCCTGGTGCGCTCGAAAGGCGTCGGCGTGTTCTTCGTGACGCAGAGCCCGAAGGACGTGCCGCCGGACGTGCTCGGACAGCTCGGGCACCGGGTCCAGCACGCGCTCCGCGCGTTCACCCCGGAGGACGACAAGGCCCTCAAAGCCGCCGCACGCACGTTTCCGAAGACGAGCTTCTACGACGTCGAGGAGACGCTCACGACGCTCGGCATCGGCGAGGCCTTCGTCACCGTGCTCGGCGCGAACGGCGCGCCGACGCCGCCCTTCGCGACCCGCTTGATCCCTCCGGCGTCACGCATGGGACCGCTCACCGAAGCCGAGATCGCCCCGCATCTCGCGACGCGGCAAGTAAAGAAGTACGCGCAGGCGATCGACCGCGAGAGTGCGCGCGAGATGCTGGCGGCGAAGAGCGAGGCGCGACACGCCGATGCGGCCACGACGCCCGAGCGGCCCCTGTCGCACGAGCCGAGCACCTTCGAGAAGATCCTGAAGTCGCCGCTCACGCGTTCGGTCGCGACGCAATTGACGCGCAGCCTGATGGGCGCGCTCCTCGGCCCGACCCGCCGCCGCTACTGACCGGCTACGCCGAAGCGCTCCAATACGATGTCGACGACCTGCGATCTCGCGCTCGCCAATCGGAGCATTCGGACGCGGAGCGTCCGAAGCGCACGGGGCCGAAATGACGCCGCCCGCGGATTCATTCCGCGGGCGGCGGGCCATCGGAGCATTCGGACGCGGAGCGTCCGAAGCGCACGGGGCCGAAATGAAACGAGGCGCCGGCCGCAAATGCCCGGCGCCCCGCTCCGCTGAATCGAACCGCTGCGCTTACTGATTGATGATGCGCAGCTCGACGCGACGGTTCTGCGCCCGTCCGTCCTCGGTCATGTTGCTCGCAACCGGCTTCGACTCGCCGAAGCCCTCGGTGGTGAGACGGCTGCGTGAGATGCCGCCGCGCGCGAGATAGTCCGCCACCGAGCTGGCACGCCGCTCGGACAGCTTCTGGTTGTACTCGTCGGTGCCGCGCGAATCGGTATGGCCCTCGACCGAGACCCGGATGTCGGACTCGCTCTTCAAGGTCGCGACCGCCTCGTCGAGGATGACGCGCGCGTCGGGACGGATGTTCGACTTGTCGAAATCGAAATTCACGCCACGGAGCACGATGCGCCGCTTCGGCGCTGGCGGCGGAGGAGGCGGCGGAGGCGGCGGAGCCGGGGGCGGCGCCTCTTCCGGTTGGAACACGTGCTGCACCGTAAGGCCGGTCGACGCCCACTGGCGCGCAACGTCCGAGCCTGGACGCGCCACCATGTTGGCGTAGTCGTAGCGCCCGAACCACCCGATCGTCGTATTGGGCGCCACCTCGAACGCAATGCCACCTCCCGCGTTGAAGCCGGCACCGTCATCGCTCAACTGCCCGCTCATGTCTCGGTAGTAACCGCCGGCGGCACCGACGTAGGTCTCGACGGGCCCGGTCAGCAGCGAGAAGCGCGGACCGGCCGTGAACGAAAAGACGCTCCCCACGTCGTCGTTCGTCGAAGCACCGTTACAGCAGTGATGCTCGCCGTCATAGAGAAAGAACTGCGGGTTCCCGAGCAGCGACAACGCGAAATTGTCAGTCAAGTTGAACCGATAGCCGCCTTCGACGCCGACCGTCCCACCGATGTCCGGATCGGTCGTGTGACGGTACTTCGAAAGCGGGAATGCCATCCCGGCGTTCACGCCGACTTCGGGGCCGTCGGCGCGGGCGGTACTACCGAAGCCTACGACGGCGGCACACAATGCCACCGCGAGGCCCCTCCTCATAGCGTTCCCCATACTGTCCTCCTTACCTGTTCTTACTCGTGGCACATTCACGAACTTTGACGCTCTGCGACGCCGGGTCATGATGGCGAAACGATACGGCGAGAACAAGTAGGCCGTAATCCTTTTGATTAGGATTGGTTATCGAAAAAAGGCAGGCCCGAGCATGAATGCTTGACAACGGAAAAACGGACTGACGTCCGGGTTTAGCCGGCGGTGCTGCCGACGACGACGGTCACGCAGGGCCCGTGGGAGCCGATCGTCAACTCAACCCTGTGCTCTCGCGACCGTCCACTCGGCGACGATGGCCGCAGCCCGCGCGGCGTCCGACTCGTCGAGTGCGCGGGACTGATACGTGAGCTCGAGGGTCACCTCGTTCGGGTCCTGAAAATAGATCGACGACCATACGCCGTCGTGGTCGATCGGACCCGTCACGTGCAGACCGTGCGCTTCGAGGCGTACCTTCCACGCCGCGAGCGTCTCCGGCGAGTCGACGCTCATCGCGAGGTGCCGCACCCAGGGCGGGAGGTGATCGCGCGCGGGCTTCTCCACTCCCGGGATATCGAAGAAGGCGACGATCTCGCCGCTCTCCATCGCGAAGAACGTGTGCAGAAATGGCTTGGGTCCGCTCTCGTCGTGAACCGCGTCGACGAGTCGGAAACCCATGACCTCGGTATAGAAGCGCACCGTCGCCGCGGTATCGAACGTCGGGTACGCGACGTGGTTCAAGCGAGTCGCGATTCTCGGCATCGTCATGAGCATTCCTCCCCGGCGCGCAGCTCGTCGGCGAGCGCGCCGGCCGTCGTCACCCGCACGCGTGGATCCTGCGCCGCTGCCGCCATGACGGCATCGAGCGTCGCAAGCCGCGCCTCGTCGACGCCAGTGATGAACGCATGGCAGATCACGAGAAACAAGCCGCCCTCCTCCGCTACGCGCGCGAGCTCGCCGAGCCAGCGATCGCGAACGGTCATGGGCGGCACGGGCTCGGGTCGCAGATAGTGGAAGCCGTCGACGCAGGGCCAGACGAACGGGATCTGCGCGAGGCCCGACGCCAAGCACCGTGGACGCATGCGGTCGCCGAGACTCGCGTCGTAGTGATAGCCGAGGTCGCGAAGAATCGTCTCGGTGGCCGCGGAACGGGCCCCGCCGGGTGCGCGAAAACCCCGCGGCCGTACGCCACTCGCGCGCGTTAGCGCTGCGGTCGCCCGCAGCGCGACGTCGCGCTCGGTCACGACGTCGAGCCCGGCCCACGGCTCGTGCACCCAGCCGTGCATGCCGAGCTCGTGCCCACGGCCCACGACCTCGGCCACGGCGTCGGGATGATGGACGCCGTTCCACCCCTCGATGAAGAACGTCGCGTGCACGCCGTGGCGCACGAGCAACTCGTAAAGACGGGGGTAGCCGATCGTCAACGACGGATCGGCGCCCGCCGCACGCATCGGCGCTTCGCGTCCGGCGCCGACGTCCGCGGCCTCGGCCATGTTGTCGAACGTGAAGCAGGCGCGCGCCGACGGCGTCATAGCGATCATCATAGCTCGTGCATACGGGCCGTGAAAATCTTTTCGTCACTCGCGCCTCGCGTGTTGACAGAGCCGATCGGCTCCCCCATAAGCTGGTTCCACAAATGATTCCGAACGCGATGATGTGTTGTTGTACCGAGTGCCCGGGGATCTCCCATGCCCACGGACTCGCCGCGTTCGGAGCCAAGCTGATCTTGGTCAACTAGCTCCACTCGAACGCAAGCGCGCCCAAAAGGCCCGGGAGGAACGATCCTCCCGGGCCTTTTTTATTTGGCGCGACAGAGCGGTCCTCTCGGCGGAAATTTCCCGAGGAGAACATTGGAATGCGGCAGCACCACCAAAAGGAGATCCCCATGATGAAACGACTCGCCCTGGCTCTACTCGTGAGCCTCACGCTCGGAGCCAGCTCGCTACGGGCCGAATCGCTCGAGCTCTTGAACGTCTCATACGATCCGACCCGCGAGCTGTACCGCGCCATCAACGCCGCCTTCATCCCGAAGTACAAGACGCAGACGGGTACGGATCTCACCATCCGACAATCGCACGGGGGCTCGGGCACGCAGGCTCGTGCCGTCATCGACGGCCTCGAAGCCGACGTCGTCACCCTCGCGATGTGGCCGGACACCAACGCGATCGCCAAGACCGGGCTGCTGCCACTCGATTGGACCTCGAAGTTTCCCAACAACTCGGCCCCCTATACGTCGACGATCGTCTTCGTCGTCCGCAAAGGCAACCCGAAGGGCATCGAGGACTGGCCCGACATCGTGAAGCCCGGGGTCGAGATCGTGACGCCGAATCCGAAGACGTCGGGGAACGGCAAGCTCTCCTTTCTCGCCGCCTGGGGCTCGGTCACGCAGCGCGGCGGCTCCGCCGCGGACGCGCGCGCGTTCGTGAAGAAGCTCTACCAGCAGACGCCCGTCCTCGACCTCGGTGCGCGCGCCGCGGCGACGACGTTCGCGCAGAAGAAGATCGGCGACGTCCACCTCGCCTGGGAGAACGAGGCGCAGCTCGAGGTGAAAGAGGCGAACGGCGCGCTCGAGATCGTCTACCCGCCGATCAGCTTCTACGCCGAGCCGCACGTCGCGGTCGTCACCACGAACGTCGAGCGCAAGGGCGCGGCGGCAGCGGCGAAAGCCTACCTCGAGTTCCTCTACACGCCGGAGGGCCAGGAGATCATCGCGCAGAACTTCTACCGGCCCACCAATCCCGGGGTCCTCGCGAAGCACCGTTCGACCTTTCCGGAGATCCAGCTCTTCAAGGTCGACGCGATCGCGAAGAGCTGGGACGACGCCATCGCCAAGTACTTCGGCGACGGCGGCATCTTCGACGGCTTCTACAAACCCAAGAAGTAAGCGCCGACCCGAAAGACGAGGAGGCCCGCCGCCATGATGGACACCAACCGCCGCATCCTTCCCGGGTTCGGCCTGAGTCTCGGCTACGCGATGCTCTACCTGAGCTTCATGATCGCCGTACCCATGGTGGCGGGCTTCTGGAAAGCCTCGTCTCTCTCGTTCGACGACTTCACCCGCGCGGCGTTCTGCGATCGCGCGCTCGCGGCCTACTGGCTCAGCGTCTGGACCTCGTTCGCGTCGGCCGTCGTGAACGTGCTCTTCGGCGGGCTCGTCGCCTGGGTGCTCGCCCGCTACGAGCTCCCGTTGAAGCGCTTCTTCGACTCGCTCGTCGATTTTCCGTTCGCGCTGCCGACGGCGATCGCCGGCCTCGTCTTCGGCAGCCTGTTCGTCAAAGGCGGATGGTACGGCCGCTTCCTCGTGCCGCTCGGCATCGAGGGCGCCTACTCGCGGCTCGGCATCGTGATCGTCCTCGTCTTCATCGGCTTCCCGTTCGTCGTGCGGACGCTGCAGCCGGTCCTCGAGAGCCTCGAGCGCGACATCGAGGAAGCGTCGGCGTGCCTCGGCGCGAACCGTCTCCAGACGTTCGTGCGGGTGATCCTGCCGTCCATCATGCCGGCGACGATCACCGGATTCGCGCTCGCGTTCGCGCGCTCGCTCGGGGAGTACGGCTCGGTCGTCTTCATCTCCGGGAACATGCCCTACAGGACCGAGATCGCCCCGGTCCTGGTCGTGAACCGTCTGGAGGAGTACGCGTACGGCGAAGCCGCCGCGATCGCGTGCGTGCTGCTCACGATCTCCTTCGTAACGCTCTTCTCAATCAACCTGCTGGAGCGCTGGAGCGCGCGTCATCATGGCTGACCACGACGTCATCCCGATTCCCCGGCGCGCGTACGACGATCCCCCGTGGGTCCGTCGCACGCTCATCGGTCTCGCGCTCACGGTGATGATTCTGCTCGTCGTGGTGCCGCTGGCCGACGTCTTCGTCGAAGCATTTGCCGGCGGGATCGCCACCTACTGGCAGAACCTCGTCGGCGATCCCGATACGCTGCAGTCCATGTTCCTCACGCTCGAGGTCGCGCCGGTGGCCGTCCTGCTCAACACGATCTTCGGCCTCGCGGCCGCCTGGGCGATCGCCCGGTTCAGATTCCCGGGCCGCGCGGCACTCACCGCACTCATCGATCTTCCCTTCACGGTGTCGCCCGTGGTGGTCGGACTCTTCCTGCTGCTGCTCTTCGGTCTCCAGGGGATTTTCGGGCCGTGGCTCCGCGAGCACGACATCAAGATCGTGTTTGCCTACCCGGGACTCGTGCTCGCGACCTGTTTCGTCACCTTCCCGGTGATCGCGCGCGAGCTCATTCCGCTGATGGAGGCGATTGGCGCGGACGAGGAGATCGCCGCCGTCAGCTTGGGCGCGCGCCCGTGGCAACTCCTGCGCCTCATCACTTTGCCCAGCATCAAATGGGGCCTGCTCTACGGCATCATCCTCTGCAACGCCCGCGCCATGGGGGAGTTCGGCGCGGTCTTCGTCGTGTCCGGACACATCGCCGGCAAGACCGACACGATGCCGCTCCGGATCGAGAAGCTGTTCCAGGAATACAGCCTGCCCGGCTCCTTCGCCGTCGCGTCCGTGCTCGCCATGTTGGCGCTCGTGACGCTGCTCGTGAAGACGACGCTCGAGTGGCGCACCCGTCGTGATCTGGAAGAACGGAAGCGGCCGGCCGCGCAAGGAGGAAACGCGTGAGCATCTCGGTGAAGAACGTCACCAAGACGTTCGGATCGTTCGTGGCACTCCACGACGTGAGCCTCGAAGTCCCCGGCGGCGAGCTCTTGGCTCTGCTCGGGCCGTCGGGTTCCGGCAAAACGACCCTGCTCCGGATCATCTCGGGTCTCGAGGTCCCGGATCGCGGGTCGATTCTCTACCAAGAGGAGGACGTCACCGGCACATCCGTCCGCGAGCGCAACGTCGGCTTCGTCTTTCAACACTACGCGCTTTTCCGACACATGTCGGTGTTCGACAACATCGGCTTCGGCCTCCGCGTGCGGCGTCGTCCGAAGGCGGAGATCCGCGCCCGCGTGCTCGAGCTCCTGCGGCTCGTGCAGCTCGAAGGCTACGAGCATTCGATGCCGTCGCAGCTCTCGGGCGGTCAGCGTCAGCGTGTGGCATTGGCGCGCGCGCTCGCCGCCGAGCCGAAGGTGCTGCTCCTCGACGAGCCCTTCGGCGCGCTCGACGCGAAGGTGCGCCAGGAGCTCCGCCAGTGGCTGCGGCGCCTGCACGACGAGATCCACGTCACCAGCGTGTTCGTCACGCACGACCAGGAGGAGGCGTTCGAGGTCGCCGACCGCGTCGTCATCATGAGCAAAGGCACGATCGAGCAGGTCGGGAGCCCGGTCGAGATCTTCGAGCATCCCGCGAATCCGTTCGTCATGGACTTCCTCGGGAACGTCAACGTGTTCCACGGCAGCGTGAAGGGAGACCGGGCCGCGATCGACCAGCTGCAAGTCGCCCTGCCGAGCGACGGAGCCGATCCGGACGGCGCGAAGGCGTTCGTCCGCTCGCACGAGCTCGAGATCCAACGCGAGCGGAACGGCCGTCCGGCGCTGAAAGCCGACGTCGTCCACATCAACCCGGCGCGGCCGGTCGTGAAGGTGCGCCTGCACGCCGAAGAGTTCGGCGTGTGGCTGAACGTCGACGTCAGCTGGGAGCGGTACGCCGAATTGCGGCTCAAGAGCGGCGACACCGTGTACGTGTCGCCGCGCAACGTCCGCGTGTTCGTCCACGATTTTCAGATCTGACCATGCAGCAACCACGAGGAGAGATTTCCATGAGTCGAGAGCATGTCGAGGGTTCGGAGCTTCGTCTGGAAGCCGAGGAGCCGGTGCGGGACGGCGCGCTCAATCGAATCGCGTCCGCACTGCGCGGACTCGAGTTCGGCACCGTGACCGCCGTCGTCCAGAACGGCGTCATCGTGCAAGTCGAGCGGACGGAGAAAGTCCGTCTGCAGCGCTCCGACCGCCGCTGAAAACACGGCGCGCGCATGCGCGCCGCGGGGCCGACCCGGACACGGGAGGCCCGTAGCATCTCGCCACATGCGCCGCTGACCGGAGGATCCGGAGGCACGCCAACGACTCCTCGGAAAGGAGCACGGCATGTTTCTCCGCAACGTCCTACGACGATGGAACCCGCGATCGACCGACGCGGCGGCCGCCACTGGAGCCGCATTTGCAAGCTGGAGACGATTGCTCGTCGCGGCGATGGTCGCCGGACTGGTCGTCACGGGACCCGGAGTTTCCTTCGCCGGCGGCACGGCCAAGAGCGGCAACGTCGACGACCGGCTGCGCGCGCTCGAGGCAGAGATCGAGCAGCTGAAGCGCGAGCGCGCGGAGGCCGCCGAAGAGCCGCCGGTCGGCGAATCGCAGGTGAAGAACATCGTCGACGCGGCGTTCAAGAAGCAGAAGGTACTTGCCGGATGGCAGGACGGCTTCTTCCTGCAATCTCCCAGCGGCGACTTCAAGCTGAAACTGCGCGGCTACGTGCAGGCGGACGGTCGCTTCTTCGCGGACGACGCCGGCGACACCGGCAACGCGACCTTCTACATGCGCCGCGTCCGACCGATCTTCGAAGGCACGGTCTACAAGTACTTCGGCTTCAGAATCATGCCGGACTTCGGCGGCGGGCAGACCGTCCTCTACGACGCCTACGGCGAGATCAACTACTTCCCGTGGGCGTCGGTGCGCTTCGGAAAGTTCAAGGCGCCGGTCAGCCTCGAGCGACTGCAGTCGGCTACCGCGCTCACCTTCATCGAGCGCTCGATCATGCAAAACGTCGTGACGAACCGCGACGTCGGGGTACAGCTGGCCGGCGATTTCTGGGACGGCACCCTCGGCTACCAGCTCGGCATCTTCAACGGCGTCCAAGACACGCAGTCGGTGCCCGACCTCGACCTCACCGACGACAAGGACTTCGCGGGCCGGGTCTTCTCGCACCCGTTCCGGCCGCTCGAGGTCGCCGCGCTCCGGAACTTCGGCATCGGCATCGCCGGTACGTGGGGTGACCACAACGGCGAGTCGCTCGGGGTCTCACACAAGACCGCCGCACGCTCGACGTACTTCAGCTTCAATTCCGACGCCAAGGTCGTGTCGCGCGGCCCGTGGTCCCGCATCAACCCGCAGCTCTACTACTACTACGGCCCGTTCGGCCTAATGGCCGAGTACGCTGTCAGCAAAGACCGCGTCGAAGGGACCGCCAACAACACGTACAAGCGCGCCAACTACCATGCTACCGGGTGGTACGCGCAGGCGTCGTACGTGCTGACCGGCGAGGACAACACCTACAAGGCGGTCACGCCGATCAACAACTTCGATCCGCGGCAAGGACGCTGGGGCGCCTTCGAGATCGGGGCCCGCGTCTCGAACACGGACCTCGACAACGACGTGTTCAAGAAGGTCGACAAGCTCAGCATCGCCAAGGGCACGACGAACGCGTGGGAGTACACGGCCGGCCTCAATTGGTACTTCAACAATAACGTCAAGTTCCAATTCAACTACGTGCGGACCGACTTCGCGGGCGCGCCGACGTTCGGCGGCCACGCCAAGACGCACGAGGACGCACTGCTGACGCGCTTCCAGGTCAGCTTCTAAGGAAAGGAGCAGCACCGTGTTGCAGGCATGGATCGTGTCACCGCGCGAGTCCCTTTATTTCGCGGCCGAGGCAACGCCGTGCAGTCTCGCGGCGCTGCACCGACACGTCCGGAAGATGCGGCGTCGTGTTCGTGGGCGTCTGCATCTGTCGCTGAGCCGTGGCGGTGCCGACGTGGGGGTCGGTGCCGCTACACTCTCGGCATTCCTGCAACGCGTCGTCTCCGAGGGCGTGCTCGTCACGCCCTCGGAGACGGTCGAGTCGAGCGGGACGCTGCGGCCACCCGGGACCGGGAGCCGCATCGCCCGCCTCGCGGCGGCGCGCTCGGGCGAGGATGGGGATCGTTCGAGCGCGTCGCCAACCACTGGATGAACGGTCATGACCAGCACGCACGCGTTGGCGTTGCCCGCGCCGTCCGACGCCTCCCGCACGCGCGAGATGGCCGACGCCGTCGCGGCGACCGTCGCACGTCTGCGGAAGAACTCCGGCTGGGACCCGGAAACGCTCGCCGAGCACGCCGGCATCACGTGTGAGCAGGTGGTCGCGATCGAGAGCGGACGGATCGTGCCGCACCTGCGGACGCTCTGGGCGCTGGCCGACGCATTCGAGGTGCCGTTCGGCGTGCTCCTCTCGGGCGCGCCGTCCGCCACGACCACCTTTCACGTGCTGCGCTCGGCCGACACGCCCGTCGTGGATTCGGACGGCGGGTTCCGGACACGTCCATTGTCCGCGGCCGGCGACCCGCGGGAGCCCGAGATCTACGAGCTCACGCTCGCACCGGGGTGGCACGAGGACGCCGCGCCGCACGCACGCGATACGTTCGAGCACATCGTCGTGACGCAAGGCACGTTGTTGATACGCGCCGGCGAATCCTCCGCCCTCCTCCACACGGGTGACGTCGCGTTCTTCCGCGCCGACCGTCAACACGCATACGAAAACCCCGGCAACGTCGAAACCGTCCTACACTTGACGATGACATATGCCGGCGATTGGAGCGATGCTTCGTCCGACCTGACGCGGTGACACCAAATGACCGCTGTCAGCGTCAATTTTGCGTAATATCTTCTCGAAATGTCGGGTTGCACCTGACGACCATCATTGATAACGGTGAGCGAGCTTTTGGAAGTCATCATATTCTCCAAACGGGGGTCAGACATGGCGACGAAAAAGCGAGCCGCTCGCTCCAGTAACCGGGCGTCCGGAACCTTGGCCGCTCTTCGACGACGGGCCGAGGCCATGATGGGACGGCTCCGCCGTGCCGGAATGCAGCAGGTGCGAGCGATCGAGCGTCAGATCGACAAGCTGAACCAGCAACGGCAGGAGCTCCTCTCGGAGCTCGGCATGGCGATCAGCGGCGGCGCCCGGGGCGCCCGGCGGGGCGCTGGACGGCGCGCCGGGGGTGGCGGCCGGAGCCGCGTCGACTGGAACCAAGTGTTCGCAAAGCTGCCCAAAACGTCCTTCAAAGCCAGCGACGTACGAGCCCTCGTCCCGGGAGTGGCCGCCGGGACGCTGTCGCAGCGCCTGACGGGGTGGGTGAACGAGAAGAAGCTGAAGCGCACGGGGACCCGCCGCGGTACCCGCTACGTCCGAGCTTCCTGACCCAGGTTCCGTGCTCGAAAGGCGGGCATCGGAGACCCTCCGAGCCCGCCCGCTGCCCCTTTTCCCAGCACCTCTTTTGCCCTCGAAGCTCGCTCGCCAGCGCGCGCACAACTGCGTCGTCTATGGCATCGCGCGCGGGTCGGGACGTGAGTTGACAGGCAATTGCCCCCCTTCTAAGGTCTGTCGGTCCACGCTTCCGATTGACACCTTTCGAGGCTCCGATCATGCGAATGATTCTCCCGTCGTTGCACGCCCGGCGTGACGTCGACCGCGCATTGCGAGGTTTTTTTTCCACCTACCGCAGTGCCGAATTCCGTCGCTTCGTCAGCACCATTTGCCGCTTCTACGGCGTGAAACAGCCCAAGGTGGAATGGTACGAATACTTGGATTGGGGCAAAGGCGCGGGCCGTACGTGGGACGACGGAAAGATCGGGCTCGTGCATCCGGAGAACTGGAAGCGCGGCCGGAAATACAACACCATGCGGCAATGGATTCATACCGTGCATCACGAGATGGGCCATTACCTCTTCTGGGCCGATGCCGAGCGGAAGGCCGACCTCTTCGCCGACAACATGATGTCCGGGGTGAGCCACGAGATGCCGAAACCGCAACGAGCACGGCAGAAGCCGATAACGCGCGTACGCATGACCGGACAGCAGCGCAGCGTGGCGCGGCGGCGGTCGGCAGTCGGCTGAGCCTCCGCACCGGCATCGCATCGATCCTCGCCGCGGCGCTCCTCGCGACGCCCGGGCATGCGGCCGAGCTCCATCCGTTCGGATCGCATCCGATGAGCTATGCGGCGGGAACGATCCTTCCGAATCACGCCGCGCAGGGAACACTCGACGATGCGGTGCGGGACTTCTACGACGCGTGGAAAGCGCGTTTCCTGCGGCAGACGTGCGGTAGCGGCCGCTGGGTGGTGCTCACGGGTACCGACGCGCAGAACCTGACGGTCTCCGAAGGTCACGGCTACGGCATGATGCTGATGGCGCTCATGGCGGGCTACGAGCCGGATGCGCACCAAATCTTCGACGGCATGTTCGATTATTTCCGCGCCCACCCGACCGAGTTCCACGATCATCTGATGAGCTGGTACCAAGACGCGTCCTGCACGACGCCGCCGGGTGCCCTGGACAGCGCGACCGACGGCGATCTCGACATCGCGTTCGCCCTCCTGCTCGCCGATCGCCAATGGGGAAGCTGCGGACCCGTGAACTATCTGCTCGAAGCGCAGCGGGTTCTCGCCGACCTTCGCGACGGCGACGTCGACGCGACCGGCCGCTACGTGCTGCTCGGCGATTGGGTCGCGCCCTCCGAGAGCGCGAAATACTATGCGTCGACACGTTCGTCGGACTTCATGCCCGACCACACCCGCAGCTTCGAAGCGGCAACCGGCAATGCGGTGTGGACGACGCTTCGCGAGCACACCTACGACCTGATCGCGAGCCTGCAGACCGCGTACGCACCGACGACCGGACTCTTGCCCGATTTCGTGAAGAATCCACTCGACGCGGCCGCTCCGGTCGCCGGCGGGTTCCTCGAAGGCCCGCAGGACGGGCGCTACTACTACAACGCGTGTCGCGATCCCTGGCGGCTCGCGGTCGACGTCCTGGTGTCGGGCGAGCCCCGGGCCAAGGCGGCCCTCGACCGCATCAACGCGTGGATCCGGAGCACGACGTCGGACGACCCCGCGAACATCAAGAGCGGCTACAAGCTCGACGGCACCATGATCGGCGGCGCGGACTACCTGTCGATGGCGTTCGTCGCGCCGCTCGGGGTCGGCGCCATGGTCGACGCGAGCAACCAAGGCTGGCTGAACGCGATCTGGGATCTCGTCGTCGCAACGCCGCCCGCGACCGACGGCTACTACGAGAACACACTGAAGCTCCTCGCGATGATCGCGATGTCCGGCAACCTCTGGGCGCCGGAGCGCGTCGCCGCCGGTCCGTGCGTCGCACCGACGTTGACGCCGGCGCCGA
Organism: uncultured delta proteobacterium; assembly: GCA_963774015.1. Taxonomy (GTDB): domain Bacteria; phylum Desulfobacterota; class Binatia; order UTPRO1; family UTPRO1; genus UTPRO1. Next base: position 593,959 of record CAVZDH010000002.1, on the reverse strand, counting down.
CCATCACGCCGACCGCAACGGCGACGCCGCACTGCCCACCGGCCCCGCGCGGCGACTGCCGTACGCCGATCGCCGCGGGAGCCGCGTCGCTGCTGCTGCGCGATCAGACCGGCGATGCGAAGGACGCGCTGCAATGGAAGTGGACCCGCGGCGGCGCGACGACCGCCGCCGATCTCGGCGATCCGACGACCGGCACGCGATACGATCTCTGCGTCTACGACGGGACGGCCGGTCTCCTCGCCGGAGCCGCCGTGCCGGCCGCAGGCCTCTGCGGCAGCCGTCCGTGCTGGACGGCGAGGCGCGCCGGCTTCCGGTACACGCAAAAGGCGGCCACCCCGAACGGCGTCACGAGCATCGACCTACATGCCGGCGACGCGGGCAAGGCGCGGATCGGGCTGAAGGCCCGCGGAGCGTCGTTGACCCTTCCCGCGCTCCCCGTCACGGCGTTACCGCTGACCGTGCAGCTCGGCAGCGGCAGCGGGGCGTGCTGGAGTGCGAGCTACCAGGCCGACGTGCGCGCAAACGACGCGCAGACCTTCAAAGCGAAGTCCGACTGAGCATCACGTCGCGACGTTTTCGCCGCCGTCGACGCCGATCACCGTGCCGGTCATCCACTGCGACTCGTCGCCCGCGAGCATGGCGATCACGTCGGCGACGTCCGACGTCGTCGTCATGCGGCCGCTCGGATTCCGCGTGCGCACTTGCTCGGCCATGAGCTCGGACCCCGGGATCTTCCGAAACGCGGGCGTGTCCGTGACGCCGGCGCGGATGGCGTTGACGGTGACACCCATCGGACCGAGCTCGACGGCCAGCTGGCGCACGTGCGCCTCGAGGGCGGCTTTCGCGGCCGAAACGGCTCCGTAGCCGGGCCAGACACGCGTCGAGCCGGCGCTCGTCATCGCGACGACGCGGCTCCCACGCGTGAGCAGATCGCGCGCGACGGCGTCTTGGACCCAGTAGACGAGGCTGTGCGCCATGACGTTCAAGGTCATTTCGACCTGCGCCGGCGTCGCGAGCCGTGCCGGCTCGGCACCGACGAAAGGCGTCAGGCTGCCGAACGCGAGCGAATGCATCAGCACGCGCACCATCCCGCCGCCATTCTCGGCGATGCGCTGGGCGAGCGCGTCGAGCACCTGCCGACGCTTGTCATGGTCGGCGGCGTTCACGTTCAGGAAAAGCGCCTCGCGACCGGTCGCGCGAATCGCGGCGGTGATTTCGTCGACGTGCGCCATGCCGGCACGTCGGTCGAGATGTACGCCGCAGACGTGCATGCCGCGGGCAGCGACCGTCCGCGCGGTCGCCTCGCCGAAGCCACTCGAGGCGCCGAGAATCAGCGCCCACCGCTGCCCTTCGTCCGCCATGGGGGACGCGACCATAGAGCATGCGGCACGGACCGGCAACCCGCTGGTTTCCTTGCGTTTCCGCCGACTGCCTTGGTAAGGATCGATGTGATGCCCAAGCCCGGGGACGGCGAGCCGACGGTCGCGAACCGTTGGTGGGTCGACAGCGACACGACCAAAGAGCGCGCAACGCCCGCGGTGACGCGCGAGCGGCCGCCGATCGGCAGCCGGTTCTTCGACATCGGCTACGAGTTCGATCAAGAGCACGCGAAGCAGCGTTTGACCGACATCAATCTCAAGATTCTCGCCGCGGCGCAGCCGGACGCGAACGAATGGCGGCTCGTTCGGATGGTGCCGGACGAGCGTGTTCCTTTGGAGCACATCGAGCGCATCAAGGGCTGCCTACCCCTTCCCCCGGCGCGCGGGGCGTGGTAGTGGACTGCGGCCGTTCGGCGCGCTTCGTCCTCACGGGTGATCCCGTCGGCGAGCGGGTACTCGAGTTCACGCTTGGCGAGGCATCATCGTTCGACTGTTGGATCCGGGGAGATTGGGTGCGCGAAGAGTCGTTTCGTGACCTCGACGACGCGCTTCAGCGCGCGCGGCTGATCGTCGGACGTTACCTCGGACGAGAGTCGCACTCCGACAACCAGGCGAGAGCATGATCGCGTAAGGGAGGGGGTTCACGATGACACAGGCAGGCCACGAAGCAGAAGAAGTCAAAGACGTCGTATGGACCTATGCGGGATGGGTCGTCATCATCCTGATTTGCATCGGCGCCGGCGTCTTCATCGGCTACACCATGTGGGGCAACGCGAGCTCGCTGCAGCGCGACCTCGCGTCGACGACGGAACAGGTGAACACGCTCAAGAACGAACGCGAGACCCTGAAGAGCCAGCTCGCGTTGTGCACCCGCGACAAGGAAGCCTGCCAGAAGCAAGCCGCCGCCGGCGGCGGGCAGTAAGCTCACGACCGGAGCAGATCGCCGCTCCCACGGCGCGGCCGTCTGCTCCTCTCCGACGGCGCGGGCCCGAACCCCCGCGTCTTATTTTTTCTGCTCGGCGAGCTGACGCTTCCAGTCGAGGACCCGCGCCTTCGCGCCCTCGGCTTCGGCCTCCGGGATCATTCCCTTGCGTTGATAGAACATCGAGAGGCTCGTGTGCGCCAGGGTATCGTCTGGGGTGAGCTCGACGAGCTTCTTGCCCTGCTCGATCGCCTCGTCGAACATCTTGGCGTCGGCATACGCCATGGCCAGGCCGAGAAGCGCATCGGTGAAACCCGGATCGAGCGCCAGCGCTTCGCGGTAGGTGGCGATGGCCTCGTCGAGCCGTCCTTCCGCAACGTGGTCGACGGCGAGATCGTAGAGCTCTTCCGCAGTCGGCATGGCCGGAGAGCCTAACGAATCGCCTTCGGAGCGACAAGCGGCGACGCGTTGACAGGTCGCGGACCGCCTCCTATTCCTCTCTCCTCGTCGACGGCTTCGATCGCGGCCACGAACGTCCGCGGGACCCCGACGGTCCCGCGAGGGTGCGTGAAGAAGAGTTGCGCACCGACGCACCAGTACTGACGCGCCACGACCTCCCGACCGTTGATGAATCGCACGAGGACGGCAGCCCCGGCCGGACGCATTGAGCCGAACGTGAGCCAAGCGACAGTCGCCACCAACCACACCACGGACGAGATGGGTCGCAACCTGCGCGCCCGCGTGCTGCGAGTTCATCGTCGCACCCTCCGACGGTGACTTTGACAGCCTCGCGCTCGACGTCCATGGCTACCAGTACCGGGCGAATCCCCCCTACCGTCGCTTCGTCGATCGTCTGGCTCTGGCGCCGCCGCGCGCCTGGCACGAGATTCCCGCCGTGCCGGCGGAGGCGTTCCGCATGAGCCTTCTGGCGTGCGGGCCGGCCGAGCGCGTGTATCGCAGCAGCGGCACGACCGCCGGCCTCGATCGACGCGCGTCCCATCCCGTTCCCGACGTCGACGTGTATCGCACCGCCGCGCTCACGGGGTTCTCGCTCGCGGTCTTGCCGCGCGGCCTCCGCCGGCGATTCGTCGTCGCCGCCCCGGAGCGGGCCTCGCATCCGTCGTCGTCGCTCGGCGAGATGGTGTCGTGGCTCCGGGAAACCTACGACGACGACGGCATGCCGTCGTGCCTCGACGCCGCCGGCGTCGACGAGGAGCGCCTCGCGCACGCGCTCGAGCGGGTCGCCGGCGGCCCGCCGATCGTGCTCCTCGCCGTCACCTCGGCACTGCTGCGGCTCGTCGACTGGGCCGACGCTCATGACCGCGGGTTTTCGCTGCCGTCCGGCAGTCTCGTGATCGATACCGGCGGCTGCAAGGGATACGAGCGGGACGTGCCGCGCGCCGACGTGCTCGCCGCCTACCGCCGCGTGCTCGACGTTCCGGCGGAGCACGTCATGAACGAGTACGGCATGACGGAGCTCGGCTCGCAGCTCTACGCCCGCGGCGACGGCCCGCTGCGCCCGCCGCCCTGGCTCCGCGTGGTCCCCTGCGACCTCCGCACCGGACGCGCGGTCGCACCCGGCGACGTCGGCTGTCTGCGTTTTTTCGACCTCGCGAACCTCGGCTCGGTCATGGCCGTCCAAACCGAGGATCTCGGTCGCGTCCGCGAAGGTGGCATCGAGCTCCTCGGCCGCGCCCCGGGCGCCGTCACGCGCGGCTGCTCGCTGTTGGTCGACGAAGGCGGCGCGTGATCCGGCTCGACGAGCGTTTGACGCCGACCCGGACGCCGCTCGTCCCGGGCCGGCTCCGAGCCGTGGCGCAAGCGCTCCGCGCCGGCGGCTCCGCCCTTCGTGCGCTCTCCCCCGAGGCACGCCTCGCCGCGGTCGATCGCGTGGCCGCGAGCTGGCTCACCGAGCATTCGCCATGGCGTGCGCGCGCGCGGGCCGAGCTCGCGATGTCGACCGGGTTCCCGCCTGCGGCGATCGAGATCGCGACGACCAATCTGTGGAGCGCGCTTCGTGCCACCGAGCTCCGCCACACCGTCGAGAGAGAGCTTCCGGACGTGGAGGGCGCTCCCCATCCCGAGCTGGCGCTCCACGTGCTCGCGGGCAACGTCCCGGGCGTCGGCGCCTTCGGCATCGTCGCCGCACTGCTCGCCGGGGTGCCGAGTCTCGTGAAGCCGGCGGCCCGCGAGCCTTTCTTTCCGGCGCTCCTCGCCGAGTCCGTCGTCGCGGTCGCTCCCGAGCTGCAGCGCGCGCTCGCGATCGCGCCCTGGCGCGGCGGCAGCCGCGAGCTCGACGCCGCGGCACTCGCCGAGGCCGACGTCGTCCTCGCCTACGGCCGGGACGAGACGCTCGATCATCTCGCCGCGCACCGGCCACGGCGCCTGCTTCGCTTCGGGCATCGCCTGAGCGTCGCCTTGATCGCACGCTCGGCGCTCGGGCCCACGTCCGCGCGTGCGCTCGCCCGGCAAGTGGCTCTCTACGATCAGCAGGGCTGTTGCTCACCGCAGGTGGCTTTCGTCGAGGATGCCGGACGCCCGACGGTCGATGCCTTCGCCGAGCTGGTCGCCGCCGAGCTCGGAGCCCTGGAGCACGAGCTGCCGCGCGCGACCGCAACCCTCGCAGAGACGGCCGGCGTGTGGCGATTCCTCGAGCGCCACCGCTGGCGTGCGCAAGAAGGCGCCGACGTCTGCGTGCACGGCGGACGCGACGGTACCGCGAGTGTCGTCTGCGATCGTACGGACGATTGGCCGATGAGCCCGACCTTCCGACATCTCGTCATGGTGCCGGTGGCCACGCTCGGGGCAACCGCCGTGAAGCTCACTCGGCTCGCGGGCGTGCTCGAAGCCGTCGGCTATGCCGGACCGACCGCCCGGCTCGCCGAGGTCTCCGCCCTCGCCGCCGCCGCTGGCGCCCCTCGTCTGTGCCCGCTCGACCGTCTGCAATCGCCGCCCTTCGCCTGGTGCCAGAGCGGGCATCGCCGCCTCGCGAGCTTCTTCCGCGACGAGGCGGCGGCCGGGCCGGGGTCGCAGTTCGCGTGACCACCCGAAGCCGGACGACGGGCGTCCGACGCGGCGGACATCGAGCTGCCTCCGAGCTCGCGCGCGACTTCCGGCTGCACGTCGCACAGACCTCCACGGCCCCGCTCGGACTCGCCATCACCGCCGCACGTGGGGCGTGGATCGTCGCCGCGGATGGGCGACGCTATCTCGACCTGCTCTCCGGCATGGGCGTCATGAACCTCGGGCACGGGAACCGCGCCGTCACTCGTGCCTGCACGGCACAGCTCCGGCGCCATCTGCACGTGATGGTCTACGGCGAATACGTACTGCGGACCCAGGTCGAGCTCGCCACGCGCCTCACGGCCCTCGCCGGCGCGCCGTTCGAGGCGTGCTACTTCACCAACAGCGGCGCCGAGGCGATCGAGGGCGCGCTCAAGACCGCGCGCAAATACACCGGTCGAAGCGGTCTGGTGGGCTTCGCGCTCGGCTTTCACGGCGACACCTTCGGCGCGCTCTCGGTCGGCGGCAACCCCGTCTACCGCGATCCCTTCCTGCCGCTGCTGCCGGAGGCGACGATCCTGCCGTGGCAGGATGCGCAGGCGCTGCGAGCGATCGACCGCCGGACGGCGGCGGTCGTGATCGAGCCGGTGCAGGCCGAAGGCGGGGTGCGCATCGCGGATCCCGCGTTTCTCCGCCTGCTGCGCCAGCGCTGCCGCGAGGTCGGCGCGCTGCTGGTGTTCGACGAGGTGGTGACGGGCATGGGCCGCACCGGGTCGCTCTTCGCGTTCCAACAGAGCGGGGTGCGGCCCGATCTGCTCGTGCTGGCGAAGGCCCTCGGGGGCGGCCTGCCGCTCGGCGCCTTTCTCGGCTCCCGCCGCATCCTGGCCACCCTGGCGCGAAGGCCGGCACTCGCCCACGTCACGACCTTCGGGGGGCATCCGGTGTCGTGTGCCGCCGGGCTGGCCGCGTTGAACGAGATCGTGGCGCGTGACCTGCCGCAGCGGGGCGCCGCCCACGGAGCCGTCTTGCTCCGTGGGCTCGAGGAGCTCGCGACCCGCCATCGGATGATTCGCACCGTCCGCGGCATCGGCATGCTGCTCGCGATCGAGCTCACCTCACCCAGCGCGACGCGACGCTTCGCGCGTGCCTGCCTCGCACGTGGGCTCATCGTGAGCTGGACGCTCCACCGCGACACGGTGATCCGTCTCGCGCCGCCGCTCACGCTCCGCCGCGCCGAGATCACGCACGCGCTCACGACGATGGACGCCGCGCTCCACGCCACGCGACGCGCGGGCTGACGCCGCCAGTCCCCCTTACTGAGGGCTCCCGCTGATCTTCGACAGCAGATACGCCTGAATGAACTTGTCGAGGTCGCCGTCGAGCACGGCGTCGGTGTTGCCGACCTCGCACGACGTGCGATGGTCCTTCACCATGCGATAGGGGTGCAGCACGTAGGACCGGATCTGGCTGCCGAAGCCGATCTCCTTCTTGTTCTTGCTGAAGGCGTCGAGCTTCTCCTTCTGCTTCTGCATCTCGAGGTCGTAGATCCGGGCGCGCAGGATCTTCATCGCCATGGCGCGGTTCTTGTGCTGCGAGCGCTCGTTCTGGCACGCGACGACGATGCCGGTCGGCAAGTGGGTGAGCCGCACCGCCGAGTCGGTCTTGTTGACGTGCTGGCCGCCCGCGCCGCTCGAGCGATACGTGTCGACGCGCAGATCGTCATCGTTGATCTCGACCTCGATGTCGTCCTCGATCTCCGGGATAGACGAACACCGACGCGAACGACGTCTGCCGGCGCGCGTTGGCATCGAAGGGCGAGATGCGCACCAGACGATGGACGCCGGACTCCGCGTGCAGATAGCCGTAGGCGTACTCGCCCTCGACCATGAACGTGGCGCTCTTGATGCCGGCACCCTCGCCTTCTTGCTGCTCGAGGATGTCGACCTTGAAGCCCTTGCGTTCGCACCAGCGGAGGTACATGCGGAAGAGCATCTCGGCCCAGTCCTGCGCCTCGAGACCCCCCGCACCGGGGTGGATGCTCACGATGGCGTTGCCGGCATCGTGCTCGCCTCCGAGCATCTGGCGCATCTCGAGATTGCCGATGCCCTCGTCGACCGCGTCGGCCTTGCCGACGCCCTCGGCGAGCGCGTCAGGGTCGCCCTCGACGGCGAGCTCGAGGAAGACGTTGGCGTCGTCGAGCTCCGTCCGCTGCCGCCTCCAGCCCTCGAGGGCGGACGTCAGCTGCGCGCGCTCGCGCTGGACCTTTTGAGCGCGCTCGTGGTCGTTCCAGAAATCGGGCTGCCCGACCTGCTCGTCGAGCACGCGGAGGCGAGCCTCGGTGCCGGGGACGTCAAAGATGCCCCCGCAGCGTCTCCAGACGCCGTTCGAGCGAGGCCAATCGCTCCTTCAGCTCGTTGGTCGTGATCTGCGGCGCCGTGCTCATGTCCGTGCTCTCCCCTCCGTCGTCACGTCCGAGCGTTCGCGTCCGCCGACGATCACCACGAGCACGAGCAGCAGCATGCACCCGTAGACGAACACGTCACCGAAGCGGGCGTAGAACGTTCGGATCCCGACCCAGCTGATGGTGTCGACGCGCCATGCCGATTCGAAAAGCCCGGTGCGCCAGCGGATCGTCCCGTCGGCGTCGACCATAGCAGAGAATCCGGTGTTCGCCACGCGCACGAGCGGCACACGGTTCTCGACCGCGCGCAGCGTCGCCATCGCGAGGTGCTGATACGGGGCGGACGTGCGGCCGAACCAGGCGTCGTTGGTGATGTTCACGAGGAAGTCGGCGCCACCGGCCACGAACCGGCGCGTGAGGCCCGGAAAGATGCCCTCGTAGCAGATGAGGGTCCCGAAGTTGCCGCGCGCCGTCCGGAAGACGACCGGCGTGTCGCCGGCGCGGAAGTCGCCCACGCCCTCGACGACCTTGTCGACGAAGAAGAAGAGCGACTTCAGCGGCACGTACTCGCCGAACGGGACGAGCTCCATCTTGTCGTAGAACTGATCGGCGGTGCCGTCGGGCTCGACGAGGTAGACCCGATTGTGGAGTCGGAGGGCACCCTTCTCGTAGCTGAAGGCCGGGCTGCCGACGACGAGCCAGACGTGCAATCGGCGCGCGAGGTCGACAATGCGGTCGCGAAGCGCGCTTTCCTCCTGGAAGAAAAACGGCGCCGAGGCCTCCGGCCAGACGACGAGCTCGGCACCGTCCGCCACGGCTTCCTGCGTCAGCTCCTCGTAGCGGTCGATCGTGGCGTCTTGATACGCCGGATCCCACTTCACGTCCTGCGCGATGTTGCCTTGGATGAAGCCGACGTGCAGCGTGCCTTTCGGCGGGCGCGCGGCGACGTCGTGCACGCGCCAGTAGCCCCAGCCGACGAGCATCACGAGCGCGCTCGCGAGCACCAGCATCGACCGCGTGTTCGGCGCCTCGCCGGCGAGCCAGCGTCGCACCGCGCCGTAGACCACCACGTTCACCAGCACGACGAGCGCTGAAAGGCCGTAGACTCCGGTCACTTCCACGAACTGTACGAGATACGTGGCGCGATACTGTGAATAACCGAGGCTCACCCATGGAAACCCGCCGAGAATGTAGGTCCGGATCCAATCGACGACGACCCACGTCGGGGGCGCCACGAGCGCGAGCGCGAGGCGTCGTCGGCGCGCCCATTCGCACGCGCTCGCGACGATCCCGAAGCCGAGCGCCAAGAACGAGCACAAGAGGAGCAACGGCCCGACGCTCACGAGGGGCGAGAGGTTGGTATAGGTGCCGATCGTCAAGACGAGCCAATAGAGCGTCGCGAGATAGAACACGACGCCCGCGATCCAGCCGGCGAGAAACGCCGCGCGCGGCCCGCGTCCGAGCGCCGCGAGCAGCAGCGGAACGAGGGCAATCCACGCGACCGGACCCCAATCGACGATGGGAAACGCCAGGGCCAAGAGCGCCCCGCTCATCGCCGCGAGCCCGAACGCGCTCCGCCCGGCGAAGACGGGCGCGTCGGCCGTGATGAGGGTCGGCTCGCGCAGCGGGACGCCGTTGGCCGTCACGATCGCCTCGCGCGCGCCGGCGGCGCCAGCGTCCCGATGGCCGCGCGCACGGCCCGCGCCTTGCGCGCCATCCGACGCTCCTCCGCGAGCGAGACCTCGTGGTCGTACCCGAGCAGATGCAGGACGCCGTGAATCAGGAGCTCGTCGAGCACGGCGGCGAGCGACCGGCGGCGTTCCGCCGCCTCGACGGTCGCCGTATCGATGGAGATCACGACGTCGCCGAGACTCGCGACCCCGGCCGGCACCGGCGGCTCGTGCAGCGGAAATGCGAGCACATCGGTCGGGCGATCCTTGCGCCGGTAGTCGCGATTGAGCTCCCGGATCTCCGGATCGGCCACCAGCGAGACGCTGAGCTCGCTCCGCCGGATGCCGAGCGCCTGCAGCACCTGCCGCGCACGGGTGGTCAGATACCCGCTCCAGACGGCGCCCGCCGGCGTCCGGCACGCAAACGCTACGGGCATGAGGACCGACGCCGACGAGTCAGGAGTCGTTCCGCCCGGAGGCCGTTTCGGCGCGCTCGTATGCCGTGATGATGTCCTGCACCAGCCGATGACGGACGACGTCGCGCTCGCTGAAGCGCACGAACTTGATCCCGTCGATGTCCTTGAGGACGTGCTGCGCCTCCTTCAGGCCGGAGATCTTGCCGGCGGGAAGATCGGTCTGGGTGACGTCGCCGGTGATCGACCGCCTTCGAGCCGTAGCCGAGACGCGTGAGGAACATCTTCATCTGCTCCGGCGTCGTGTTCTGCGCCTCGTCGAGGATGACGAACGAGTCGTTCAGCGTGCGCCCGCGCATGAACGCCAGCGGCGCCACCTCGATCGTGCCGCGGTCGAGCATCTTCCGCGCGCGGTCGAAGTCGACCATGTCGTGCGAGCGCGTCGTAGAGCGGACGCAGGTACGGATTCACCTTCTCGGCGAGATCGCCGGGCAGGAACCCGAGCTTCTCGCCGGCCTCGACCGCCGGGCGCGTCAGGATCGATGCGCGTGAACTCGTGCTTCATCACTCGCCGCAACGCCCATGGCCATCGCGAGATAGGTCTTGCCCGTACCGGCCGGCCCGATGCGCGAAGACGATGTCGTGGTTGCGGATCGAGTCGATGTACGCCTTCTGCGTCGACGCTCTTCGGCGTGATCACGCGCTTTTGCGCCGCGATGTAGATGGTGTCGAGGAAGATGTCGCGCACGTTGGCGGTGTGGTCGCTCGCGAGGATGCGGACGCGCGTAGTCGACGTCGCTCGAGTAGACGGGAAAGCCCCGCTCGAGCACGCCGTAGAGCTGCGTCATCACGCGGCCCGCGAGCTCGCGCTCGACCTGGTCGCCGCTGATCGAGGCCGAGTTGCCGGCGACGCCGATGCGCACGCCGAGCGACTTCTCGATCGCCTTCACGTGCTCGTCGTGCTGACCGAGGAGCTCGTGAAAAAGACGATGATCCTGAAATTCGAGGCTCACGACGTCCGGCCCCGTACTGATCGCGCGCCGTTCGGCGCGCGTCCCGCCGGACGCGGGCTCCGACGACGTGCCTTCGACACGCGCGGAGGGCGGTGACGGCTTCATCCGACCAGCTCGTAGACCATGGCGAGGGCCTCATCGAGGCGGGTCGGGTCCTTGCCGCCGGCCTGCGCAAAGTCCGCACGACCGCCGCCGTTGCCGCCGACGAGCGGCGCGATGCGCTTGATGAGCTTCCCGGCGTGGATGCGCTTGGTCAAGTCCTTGCTGACGGCGGCGATCAAGCTGACCTTGCTCCCGTCGCTCGCGCCGAGCGCCACGACGCCCGTGCCGAGCTTCTCCTTCAGGCGGTCGGCGAGCTCGCGCAGGGCCTTGTCGTCGAGGCCGTCGACGCGGGTCGCGAGCACCTTCAGACCGTCGCGCTCGCGTGCGTGCGCGAGCAGATCGCCGCTCTGCGACTTCGCCTGATCGCGTTGCATCTTTTCGATCCGGCGCTCGAGCTCGCGGCTCTGCGCGAGCAGCCGCTCGAGACGGTCGACGGCTTCCTCTTCCGATGCCTTGAGCGCCGAGCCGATCTGCCGCAGACGCTCTTCGCGCTCCTGCACCCAGTCGAGCGCACCGCCGCCGGTCATGGCCTCGATGCGCCGCACGCCCGCCGCGACGCCGCTTTCGGCGCGGAACTTGAAGAGGCCGATGTCGCCGGTGCGCTGCACGTGCGTTCCGCCGCAGAGCTCCACCGAGAATGGTCCCATCTGGAGCACGCGCACGCGGTCGCCGTACTTGTCGCCGAAAAACGCGAGGGCGCCCCGCTTCATCGCCTCGTCGTAGGCCATTTCCTCGCTGAGGCACTCGACGTTGGCGCGGATGCGGGCGTTGATCTCGTCCTCCATCGCCCCGAGCTCGGCGGCGTCGATCGGCCCGGTGTGATTGAAGTCGAAGCGCAGGCGATCCGGTGCCACCAGGGAGCCCGCCTGTCGCACGTGGGTACCGAGACGCTCCCGCAGGACGCCGTGCATGAGATGCGTCGCGGAGTGATTCAAGCGAATCTGCTCGCGGCGGACGGCATCGACGTGCAGCCGCACGTGATCACCGGGAGCGACGCCGCCCGCGAGGACGCGCACCCGATGCACGACGAGATCGGGACCGTGGCGGAGCGTATCGAGCACCTCGAGCTTGTCGCCGCGCTCGGTCTCGATGGTGCCGACGTCGCCGACCTGTCCGCCCGACTCGCCGTAGAACGGGGTCTCCTCGGTCACGAGCTCACCCACCTCGCCGGCGCGGAGTCCGCCGGGCCGGTCGCCGTCGGCGGTGCCCACGGCGGTGACGGTGGACTCCCACTCGTAGATCCGGTCGCCCACGAAGCGCGAGCGCCGGTCGCCGGTCGCAGCGCTCTGCGCGACGAACTTCTTGCCTTCGCGACCGCGCGCCCGCTGCTCGTCCATCATGCGCGTGAAGCCGGCGGCGTCGACGGTGTGGCCGCGGCCGCGCACGATGTCCTCGGTCAAGTCGAGGGGGAAGCCGTAGGTGTCGTAGAGCTTGAACGCGACGTCGCCGGAAAGCACGCCCGCCGCTGCAGGCAGCTTCGCGAGCTCGCTCTCGAGAAGTCCGAGCCCCTTGTCGAGCGTCTCGGCAAAGCGACTTTCCTCGCTCTTCACCACCTCGGCGATGAAGCTCTGCCGTTCGCGCAGCTCGGGATAGGCATCGCCCAGGATCGCCGCCACCGCCTCGACGAGCGTGGTGAGAAAAGGCCTGTCGAGACCGAGCATCTTCCCGTGACGAGCGGCGCGGCGGAGGACCCGACGCAGCACGTAGCCGCGGCCTTCGTTCGACGGCAGCACGTGATCGGCGATCATGACGCTGACCGCGCGGGCGTGATCGGCGATGACGCGGAAGGACACGTCCGCCTCGGCATCGGCGCCGTAGCGGCGCCGCGCGAGACTTTCCGTGGCGTCGATGATGCCGCGAAACAGGTCGGTGTCGTAGTTGCTGAGGACGTTCTGCAGCACCGCAACGATGCGCTCGAGCCCCATGCCGGTGTCGACGTGCTTCGACGGAAGCTCGCGCAGGCTCTGATCGGGCTCGCGGTTGTATTGGATGAACACCAGATTCCAGAGCTCGATGTAGCGCGCGCAGTCGCCGTTCACCCGGCACGCATGGGGAACGCCCTGGTGATCGCAGGCCGCCGGTCCGCGATCGAAATGGATCTCCGAGCACGGCCCGCAGGGACCCGTCTCGCCCATCTCCCAGAAGTTCTCGCGCTCGAAGCGGAGCAGCCGCTCCTGCGGCAGCGTCGTGACCTTGCGCCAGAGCCGCTCCGCCTCGTCGTCGGTCGTGTAGACCGTCGCCCAGAGCTTCTCGTGCGGGAGCTTCCACTCTTCGACGAGCAGCTGCCACGCCCACTCGATCGCTTCGGCCTTGTAGTAGTCGCCGAAGGACCAGTTGCCGAGCATCTCGAAGAGGGTGTGGTGATAGGTATCGCGCCCGACCTGCTCGAGGTCGTTGTGCTTGCCGGACAATCGCAGACACTTCTGCACGTCGGCGATACGCGGGTGGCTCGGCGCGGACTGGCCGAGAAAGATCTGCTTGAACTGCACCATCCCCGCGTTGGTGAACAGCAGCGACGGATCGCCTTCGGGAACGATCGGCGCGCTTCGAACCACCCGGTGATCACGGGCCGCGAAGAAGTCCAAGAAGCCCGTTCGAATCTCTCTGCCGGTCGGCACTTGGCGCTAGTCGTCCTCTCCGAGAATCTCGCTCACGATGTCTGCTGGATGGCCCCGGCCGACGAGAAAGCGAAACGCCTTGGCCCGTTCGGCCCGCGATGCCGGCATGTCGTCCCCGAAGCGTCGGCGGAGCGCCGCTCGCCCCAGGGCGATCTCGCTCCGACCTTCGAGCACTCCGGCAATCGCACGATCGATGACGGTACCGGTGAGACCCCGGCGAGTCAATTCGTGGGCGACCTTCAGCCGACCGGCGCCACGACGCAACATGAGCTCCTCGGCGCGCCGATCGGCGAGCTCGGCATCGTTCACGTACCCACGCGCAGCAAGCGTCCGCACCGTGGCCACGACGGTCTCCGGACGGATGCCGCGTGCCTCGAGGTGCGCCGCGACCTCCGCCTCCGAGCGCGCGGCACGCGCGAGATAGGCGACGGCGGCCGTCAGCGGGTCGAGATTGCCCGCGGCGCCGGCCTCCCCGCGCGGATCAGAACCGGTCGATCTTGAACGCCGCCGCCCCGGCACTATCGGCGCGTTCCGGCTTGTCGAACTCGTCCCAGCGGGCGTCGCTGGTCGAGGCGATGCCGCGCACCTTGAGCTCGAAGTCGTCGGGGTTGGTGGCGTGCGCAAGCGCCTCGTCGTAGCGTGATGAGGCCTTCCCGGAAGAGCGCCATCAGCGACTGGTCGAAGGTCTGCATGCCGTAGGTGGTGTGCCCCTGGGCGATGACGTCGTGCAGATCGCGGGTCTTCTCCTTGTCGGCGATGTACTCGCGACACGAGCGCCGTCGACAGCAGCACCTCGACGGCCGGCACCATGCCGTTCCCGTCGGCGCGCGGCACGAGGCGCTGGCTGATGATGCCGCGGATGACGCTGGCGAGGATCAGGCGGACCTGATCGCGCTGGTGCTCGGGAAAGGCCCTGATCGCGCGGGTGATGGTCTCGCGCGCGTCGAGGGTGTGCAGCGTGCTCATCACCAGGTGGCCGGTCTCGGCGGCGAGGATCGCGGTCTCGATGGTCTCCAGGTCGCGCATTTCGCCGACCAGGATGACGTCCGGGTTCTGGCGCAGCGCCCCGCGCAGCGACCGCGAAGGTCGCGGCGTCGTAGCCGACCTCGCGCTGGTTGACGAAGCAGAGCTCGTCGCCTGTGCGTGTACTCGATCGGGATCCTCGATGGTGATGATGTGCCGATCGCGGGTGAGGTTGATGTGATCGATCATCGCCGCCAGCGTCGTGCTCTTGCCGCTGCCGGTGGTGCCGGTGACCAGGACCAGCCCGCGCTGCTCGAGGGCGATCTGCTCGACCACCGGCGGCAGATTCAGCTCGCGAATCGTCCGGACTGCGGCGGGATGACGCGGATCACCAGGCTGATCTCGCCGCGCTGGCGAAAGACGTTGACGCGGAAGCGGCCGATCCCGGGCTGGCGTAGGCCAGGTCGACCTGCAGCCGTTCGCGGAGCTGCGCACGATGGTGCTCGTCGAGCAGGCTGGCGAGGATGCCCTCCATGTCCAGGCGCGTCAGCAGCGCTCGCACCTTCCAGCGGCAGGAAGTCGCCGCATGACCCGGAACATGGGCGGCCGATCGACCTTCAGCAGAACGTCGGACGCCTCGTGCGCCACGCCCTGCCCGAGAATCGTGTCAAGTTCCATGTCGGTCTGTCCGGTCAGGCCTGCGGTGCTCTCCATTCCCGGCACCGGCCGGAGCCTTGCCGAGACCGCACTTCTCCCGGACCCTCCGCTCGATGACGATCGGCCGTTTCGCGGTTCTCCTGGAGGAACTCCTTGGCGTTCTCACGGCCCTGGCCGATGCGCTCGCCGTCAAAGGAGTACCAAGCTCCGCTCTTCTCGACGATTCCAAGCTCGGTGCCGATGTCGACCAGCTCGCCCTCGCGGGAGATGCCCGTCCCGTAGAGGATGTCGAACTCGGCCTCTTTGAACGGCGGCGCCACCTTGTTCTTCACCACCCGGACCCTGGTGCGGCTGCCGATGACCTCGTCGCCCTGCTTGATGGCGCCGATGCGGCGGATGTCGAGGCGCACCGAGGAGTAGAACTTGAGGGCGTTGCCGCCGGTGGTGGTCTCGGGGTTGCCGAACATGACGCCGATCTTCATGCGGATCTGGTTGATGAAGATGACGATGGTGTTCGAGCGGGAGATGGTGCCGGTGAGCTTGCGCAGCGCCTGCGACATGAGCCGCGCTTGCAGGCCCATCTGCGGATCGCCCATCTCGCCCTCGATCTCGGCGCGCGGCACCAGCGCCGCCACCGAGTCGACGACCAGGACGTCGATGGCGCCGCTGCGCACCAGCGTCTCGGCGATCTCGAGCGCCTGCTCGCCGTTGTCGGGCTGCGAGATGAGCAGATCCTCGGTGCGGACGCCGAGCTTCCGGGCGTAGCCGACGTCGAGCGCGTGCTCGGCATCGATGAAGGCGCAGATGCCGCCCTTGCGCTGCGCCTGCGCGATGACCTGCAGCGCGAGCGTCGTCTTGCCGGACGACTCGGGGCCGTAGATCTCGATGACGCGGCCGCGCGGCAGGCCGCCGACGCCGAGCGCGAGGTCGAGCCCGAGCGAGCCGGTCGAGATGATCTCGGACGTCGCGGATGAGCGCGTCCGCGCCGAGCTTCATGATGGCGCCCTTGCCGAATTGCTTTTCGATCTGGCTGACGGCGAGATCGAGCGCGCGTTCGCGATTGTTCGGATCGCCCGCGCGATCGCGATTCATTTCTGCTGCCATGGTGGCCATACCCCTCCCTTTCACCTCGAGTTGGCGGTCGTGTCTCTCAGCGACCGTTTCACGGTCGCATCCTCGACCGACGTGCGTCGTCTTAGCCCTTCGTATCCGGGTCGTACACCGAAGAGCGACGCTGCGAATATCCGTCTGGCAACCGTTGTCGGCCTAGGGAACCTCTGCACAGGTAGGTTCCGAGCGAGAAGTGCGAGCCGCCCCGAGCGCAAGGCGCGAAGCCCGACCGCGTATCTGAACGATACGCCGAGAGCGTCGCGCCGCCGTCGATCGGGGATGGATCGCCGCTTCGTAGCCGGGGGCCACCTGTGCAGAGGTTCCCTAGCGCGCTCCGTTCGCACGGGGCGAAGATTAGGCGAATAAGCTCTCCCCGTCAACGATCACGCCGCCGCGAGCGCGAACGTCGCGAGCGGCGTATGTCGCGCGCCGCCGGTACCGAGCTCGCTGCGATAGAGCACGACCCGCTCGACGAGGGCCGTGCCGAACTCGCGTGCCCCGTCGCGCGCGAGCGGCATCAGATCCGGACCCGCCCGGCGGCTGCGCGCTCGCACCCGCCCGAGCGTCACGTGCGGGCGAAACGCACGGGCCTCGCGCGCCGCGCCTTCCCGCGCGCATGCCGTCTGGACTTGATCCGCCAACGCCGCCAGACGCGGCGACTCGATGCCGACCCAGAGCACCTGCGGACGCCCCAGACTCGGAAACGCACCGACCCCGACCGCCCGGATCTCGAGCCGCGGCGATCCGCGAAGCGCGAGCGTCAGGCGCTCGGTCAGGCTCGGGATCCGCGCTGCCGGAAGGTCGCCGAGGAACGCCAACGTGAGGTGGAGATTCTCCGGGCGAGTCCACGCGACGCCGGCCACCGTCGTACGGAGCGCCGCCAGGTAGGCGACCACCGCCGTGCGCGCCGGCTCGGCGAGATCGATCGCGACGAAGCATCGCCAGCGTACGTCCGAGGCCGACGACGCATCACGCTCACCCCGGCGCGACACTTTCCCGCTTGAGCTCGGTCGGCACCGTACCGTGGCGTCCGATCTCGAGAAGCGGCGCCCCGAGCAAGTGACGCCGGATCCAGTCGAGCGCAATCTGAGACGCAAGCAGCTTGACCCATTCGCGATTGCCCCAGAGCTGGTAGCGCCGCGTCACGGTCGAGGCCCCCGCAACCGCGAGACCGAAGCACACCGTGCCGACCGGCTTCTCGGCCGTCCCCCCGTCGGGACCCGCGATGCCGGTCACGCCGACGGCGATGTCGGTGCGGAGCACGCGCCGGGTCCCCTCGGCCATCGCGCCTGCGACCTCTGCACTGACCGCGCCATGCGCGGCGAGCACGTCGGAGGGTACGCCCAGCACCTGCATCTTTACGTCGTTGGCGTAGGCGTTGACGGCGCCGCGATAGTACGTCGAGCAGCCCGCAACGTTGGTCAGTCGGTGCGCCACGAGCCCGCCCGTGCACGACTCCCCGAAGCCGACCGTGAGCGTCCGCTCGGCCAACAGCGCCCCGACGACGCGCTCCATGCTCGTGTCGCCCTCGCCGTAGATGTACTGGCCGAGCCGTGCGTAGACCTCGCGCCCGAAGGCTTCGAGGCGCTCGTCGACGTCGTCACCCCGCACGACGACCCGTACCGACACCTCGGGAAAGTTGGCGCGAAACGACCATCGCCCCTCACCCGGGATGCCGGCGATGATCTCGTCGAGCCCGGACTCGCTGATGCCGAAGGTCTGAAACGTCCGGTGCCCGACGCGCGCCGCCCCCGTGAGCTCGGCGAGCCAGGGCAGCACGGTGTCGGTGAGCATCGGCTTCATCTCGCGCGGCACGCCGGGAAGCACGACGAGATGGCGGCGGTCGTGCGGCGGGCCGACCTCGACGCGGTAGCCGGGTGCGGTCCCGAGACCGTTCGGCACGATGACGGCACCCTCCGGAAAAGCGGCCTGCTTCAAGTTGTTCTCCGGCATCGGACGGTTGAAAAGCCGGAAAAGCTCGCGGATGCGCTCGGCAACCTCGGGATCGTGCACGATCGGCCGGCCGAGGAGCGCCGCGACCGTCTCGGTCGTGAGATCGTCCGCCGTCGGCCCGAGCCCGCCGGTCGCGATCACGACGTGGGCGAGGCGGAGCGCCTCGCTCCACGCCCAGCGCAGTCGCTCTGGATGGTCACCGACGGTCAGCACGGCGACGACGTCGATACCGAGCTCGAGCAGACGGTCGGCGATGAATCCCGCATTCGTGTCGGTCGTGCGGCCGGTGGTGAGCTCGTCCCCCGTGCTGATGATCGCGGCGTGGATCATGCGAGCATCCGTACCACGAGCTGCGCGTAGATGCCCGCGACGAGGTCGTCCGCAACGACCCCGACACCATTCTTGACGTTGCGATCGAACCAGCCCACCGGGAAAGGCTTCACGATGTCGAAAAAACGAAACGCGACGAAGACGAACGCGAGCGTACGCGCGGTCGGCGGCAAGAGGGCACCGGCAACCAACATGCCGCACACCTCGTCGAGCACGATCCGCGGGCTGTCGACCAACCCGTAGACCCGTCCCGCGCGACCACAGATCGGCATCGCGACGAGGCCGCTCGCGACGACGAGGACCACCACGACACCCGCCGGCATGCCGGCGCTGCCGAGCCACACGAGGAGCGGCAAGGCGAGCACCGAGCCGAAGGTCCCCGGCGCCACCGGGGCATACCCGACGTAGGCTCCGCTCGCGACCAACACAACGACGCGGTCCACGACGGATCTCGCCGCGGCCACCAATCAGGGCGCCGTGCAACCCGCGGTGCTGACCGGCAGCGAAGGAGCGAGCGCCGGCAGCAAAGCCCCGGCACGCGGAGCGATCGCTCGCAGGAGCTCCTCGGCGTCGCAGTCGTGATTCAATCCGAGCGCGGCCTCATAGCTCTGGAGCGTCGCGAGCGTATCGGCCCCGGGCAGCGTCGCCACCAGCGCATCGAGATTCGCGGCGCGCGGCGGACGCAGATTCACGTCGAAATCGATGCCGCCGCACTTCTTGTCGATGGCAAGACCGAGCTTGGCGCGTGCGGCCGTGATCTTCGCCGCCTCCTTGCCGCAGCCGGCGTTCGCCTTCGCGAGGCAGGCGGCGTCGTTCGGCTTCAACTGGATGCAGCTGAAGACCTTGCCGACGCACTTCGTGAGTCCCGCGAGCTTCTTCGTGACGAAGCCGCTGGCCGCCTTGGTGATGGCGGCGGCGCACGCTTGGAGCGCTTTACCTTGGACGACGTCGCCGACGCCCTGGCCGTCGCCCGCGTGATCGGGGAGGCAGCCGTCCGCCTCGGCCGGGAGACCCGCGACGCGACGGAGCTCCCCGGCGCGGGGCGCCTCGGTGCCGTAGATGTCGCTCGACCTGCAGGCATAGCGCCGTGCGATGCATTCCGCGACGTCGGCGACGCCGTTCGGCACGTGTCCGAGCTCGCCCTCACAGTCGACGTCGAGGCTGCGATACCCGAGCCCGGTCTCACCGCGTAGATCGTCCGTGCTGACGAGACCGGCGGCACACTTCGCCTCGACCGACGCCTCGAGCTTCGTACGCGCGGCCGTCGCCGCCGCGGTGAGAGCCGCACACTTCGCGCTGGCCTTCGTGATGCAGGCGGGATCGTTCGGCTTGATCTGGACGCATTTCAACAGACCGTTCGTGCAGGTATCGAGCTGCTTCAGCCGCACCGAGAGGAATGCCACGCCGGCCTTGCCGATCGCTTGCTGACACTTCGTCGCCGACTTGGCCGCCGTCGCGTCGGTGAGACCACCGAGCTCGACGACGATCGACGTCGGGATCGGAGTCGGCACGAGCGTTGGGGTCGGCCCGCCGGGCGCCGTCCCGGTGACGACGACGTCGGTCGCGGTGACCGTAGGCGCCGGGCTCGCGGTCGTGATCGGCGTCGTGGTGGCCGAGGGCGTGGCGGCGGCCGACGGCGTCGCCGTGACGGTCACGGTCGCGACCGGCGTCGCGGTCGCGGTGACCGAGGGCGTCGCGACCGGCGTCGCGGTCGCGGTGACCGAGGGCGTCGCGACCGGCGTCGCGGTCGCGGCCGCCACCGTCGCCGTCTGAGTCGGCAGGACGATCGTCGCGGTCGGCACGATCGTCGGCGTCGCGGTCTTGGTCGCGGTCGGAACGGGCGTCGCGGTGTGCGTCGGCGTCGGCGTATGGGTGTGCGTCGGCATCGGCGTCGGGGTCACCGTCGGACAGGTGAACGCCGAGCAGTCGGCGTTGCAGCACGCCCCGTCGGCGGCCGCGCCCTTGTCGCAGGTCTCTCCCTGCTGGCGCACGCCATCGCCGCACACCGGACAATTGGGTCCGCCCGCGGTCAGCAGGTGATCGATGTACTGCGGATTGAAGGTGATGCCCGAGCCGATCACGGGATTCGTGCCCGCGAGATGGGTGAGGATATTGGTCCCACCGGGATTGGCGAGGTACTGCGAGCCACCGCCGAGGGTCATGGCCCGGCGCGAGATGAGCTCGATGTCGGAGCCGCCCGCGACGTTGGAGGCGCTCACGCCGGCATGGCCGTCGATCTTCACGTTGTTCCCGACGCTCAGGCCGCAGCCGGAGAACGTGATGGTCTGGCCGCTGCCGCTGAGATCGCCGCCGAACGCGAGGATGTTCTTCGTGACGCTGATGTTGCCGGAGGCGCCCTCGTCGGTGCCGAGACCCGATTCGAAATCGACGTAGCCGCCGTCACCGGCACTGCTCGCACCACCACCGGTCGCGTCCATCAGGCCCGTGAGGGCGATGGCGCGTCCGGCGGTGCCGCCCACGTCGCCGCCGGTGTCGAAGCCGTGCGCGTTGATGTCGCTGCCGAGCAAGAGGTCGCGGCCGGCGGTGAGATCGATCGAGCCCCCGTCGCCACCGGTGTTCCCGCTCGTCATCGAGATGAGCCCGCCCACGAACTGGAGGTCGCCGTCGAGGGGATTCACGCGGTAGTAGTCGATGTCGCTCGAATCGAGCGTGAGGTAGCCGCCGTCGCCGTCGAAGTTGGTCGCGGCGTCGAGACGCATGGTCACGTTGTCGAACAACATGAGGCCGAACGACGTCGCGTCGATGCTGCCGCCGTAGCCGCCGAAGGTGTCCGTCGCGCTGCCGCGGAGCGTGAGCGAGATCACGGCGTCGCCGTCGATGAGCAGCCGCCCCCCGGGCGTGATGCCGCCGATCTCGTCCTCGCCGGCGGCGAAGGACATCGAGCCGCCGTCACCGCCGCCGGCGCTGCTGTCGGCGTTGACCGAGCGGTGGAGCAGCACGTCGTCCCCGGCCGTGAGGTCGAACTCGCCGCCGCCGCCACCGCCGCCGCTCACGTCCACCTGCTTCCGCACGTCGACGTTGAGCGCGCCCTGGAGGTCGACGACGCCGCCGGTGCCGCCGTTCTGGCCGGAGAGCGTGAGCGTACCGTCGACGATGATGCTGCCGTTCTTGGCGATGGCGGTGAGCTCGCCGCCGTCGGTGTAACGGTCGCCCTGATCGGAGAACGAGCTGATGCCGTTGCCGACCATGACCGGATCGCCGCCGAGAAAATGAATGGCGGCGCGCGGCTGGCCGGCGACCACCGTGTCGGTACCGTCGGCGACCAGGAAGACCGTGCCGCCGCCGTCGCCGGCCACGTCCAACGAGTTCGTTCCGTCGAACACGATCTGCCCGCTGGCGGAGAGCGAGATCAGGCCGCCCTGAATGATGTAGCCGTTCGGCTGATAGAAATCGCCCGCCGCTTGCAGGCGTCCGGCGCCGACGACCGAGATGTTCCGCGCGTTCACGACCTTGATGAAGCCGTTCCCCGCCATGCGGAAGAGCTTCTCGACGAAGAGGTCGCGGGCGCCGAGATCGAACTCGCAACCGCCCGCGGTGACGTCCACCGGCGTCGTGAGGTGCACCTCGCTTGCCGAGCACGTACCGTTGGCGCAGAGCACGTTCTGCGTGTTCTGCAGCGCATCGAGCCCGCAGACCGCCGTGACGGTCGCCTGCGCGTGGGCGATCGAGACGGTCGACAGCACGACCGCAAGAGCCACTGTGAGAGAGCGAAGCCGAGGAATGTTCATGCGAGGGGATTTCGAGACGTACGCGCTCGAGGAAGGCTCTAAAGTCTCGCGGACGATACCGGGCCGCGCAGAATCATGTCAACGTACTTTCGACATCGCATGACGATTCCGCGCCGGGCACTTGGTCTCGGTCGCGCAAAGATGGTAACAAAGCCCGGTCGTTACGCGCCCGATGCTGCAGAGCCCCACAAACCCTATGGCGCGGGCGCGGTGCGATCGCCCTCAGGCGCGGAGAGAATGACGTAATGCCGACGTTGGAACACGAGCTCGAGGTCGCCCGCGGTGCCGCCAAAGCCGCCGGACAAGTCCTGCTGCGCTACTACGGGAGCGCCTATCGCGTCGCCGAGAAGAGCGCCGACAATCCGGTCACGGTGGCCGACCTCGAGTCCAACGAGGTGCTCAAGGCGACCATCCTCGGCGCATTTCCGCACGACGGCTGGCTCTCCGAGGAGACGGCCGACTCCGACGATCGTCTCCGGCAGAAGCGCGTGTGGATCGTCGACCCGCTCGACGGCACGAAAGAGTTCATCGGCGAGATCCCGGAGTTTTGCGTCTGCATCGCGCTGGTCGAGGACGGCACCCCGCGCGTGGCCGTCGAGTACAATCCCGTTAGCGACGAGCTCTTCTGGGCGTCGAAGGGCGGCGGCACGTCGCTGAACGGCACCGCCGTCCACGTCAGCAAGGCGAGCGATCTCCGCCACGCGAGCGTGCTCGCGAGCCGAAGCGAGGAGGCGCGCGGCGAGTGGGAGCCGTATCAATCACGCATGCGCGTCGAGCTCACCGGCAGCGTCGCCTACAAGTTCGCGCTCGTCGCCGCCGGCCGCCATGACGCGACGTTCACGCTCACGCCGAAGAACGAATGGGACGTCTGCGCCGGAGCGTTGCTCGTCGCGGAAGCGGGCGGCATGGTGACCGATCCCGACGGCCGCGCGATTCATTTCAACAATCCCGACACCCTGCTGCCGGGATTGATCGCGTCGAACGGGCTCCTGCATCGCCCGATTCTCAACACCATCCGGGTCGTCCGCGCCTCCATGGAATAGAGGCGCGAACGCTCTACCGTGTTTCGGACGAAGGCGAGGTGCTCGCCCGCGTCGGGTCGCTCAGCCAATCCGCGAGGCGCGTGCGCGTCGCCGCGGTCAACGGACTGTCGAGGCGTAGAAGCGGCACCGTGAGCTTGACTCCGTCGGGCCGAGCCCCCGGTCCCACGATCACGAGGCCCGCCGTCGGGACGCGGGCGGCGACGGCGAGGACGGCGGGGGCAGTCGCGCCCTGGCCGATCAGGAAGACCGGGCGGATCTTGCGCCCGAGGAGATAGCGGAAGGCGCCCTCGACGTCGCGATCGGCGACGGCGACGTCGGCGCTGCCGGACGACTCTCCACGGCCCCGCAGGTCGACGCGCAGCACGCGGAAGCCGCGCGCGACGAGGGCGTCCGCGGTCGCCGCCTCCGCCCGACGATCGTGATCGGCGTCGGGAACGAGCACGACACCGGGACCGGTCGTACCGTCGAGCTCGGCGATCAATTGCACGCCGTCCATCGCGGTGACGTCGACCCGCTCGCCCGCATGGCTCGCGCTCGCCGCAGCCAGCAGGCCCGCGACGACGAGCGTTCGCAGCGCACCGAACCGCCCCACTCAGGACCTGGAGCGCCGTTCGGCGACCGCCGGCCGAATCACGTGCGGAACGTCGGTCATGATGCCGTCGCAGCCGAGCGCGAGGAGCCGACGCGCCTCCGCGGCCTCGTTGATGGTCCACACGTGGACCTCCGCACCGAGGGCGTGTGCGGCCGCGACGCTCTCGGCGGTGACGAGCGTCATCTCGGCGAAGCTCGGCGGAATCTGCAACGCGACCGCACCCTCGGGAAGCGCCGGCGCCGCGCCCGCATGCAGGGCGCCGATGAACGACGCGACCTCGCCGGTCGCCAGGCTGGTCGGAACGTCCGGAGCGGCGGCGCGAATCGCCTGCATGATCGCGTCGTGCTCCGCCGCGAGCACGATGCGCGCCGGCGCGGCCCGTACCATCGCCACCACGGCGGAAATGATGTCGGCGCCCTCCGACTTGATCTCGATGTTGAGCGGCATGTCGGGAAATGCCCGCAGAAGATCGGCGAGGCGCGGCACCCGAATTCCCTGCCCGCGGAATGGAAACGCACGGCCATCGCGGGTGAACCGGTATCCCGCGTCGAGGCGCGCGAGCTCGGTGAAGGTCAGCGCGGCGACCGGCCCCGCCCCGTCGGTCGTGCGTTCGAGCGTGGGGTCGTGGAGCACGATGACCTCGCCGTCGCGCGTCGCATGGACGTCGAGCTCGAGAACGTCGACGCCGTCGGCTTCGGCTCGCGCGAACGACGGCAGCGTATTTTCCGGGGTGACACCCGCCGCGCCGCGATGCCCGAAGAGGCGCGGCGGCGCACCCGCGAATCCGACTCGCACCGCCGGCCCCCTCAGCGGATCGACGAGCTGGCGTGCGGCCGCAGGATGTCGAGCAGCGACACCGGCGAGAGCGAGACCGTATGCAGCGGCACGTCGCTCCCGAGGCTCGCGAGACGGTCGACGAGGGCGGTGCGCAGGGCGTCGAACCGCTTCCAGGCCGCACCCGAAATCTGCTCGTCGGCCGGCAGCTTCACCGAAAGCGGGTCGACGTACATGCCGTTCTTGAACAGCATGAAATGCAGGTGCGGGCCGGTCGCCATGCCGCTGCTGCCGACGTAGCCGATCACCTGTCCCTTGCGGACGGTGCTGCCGACGTGCAGCCCGCGCGCGAATCCCTGCAGATGCGAGTAGGACGTCGCGTAGGGATCTCGATGCTCGATCTCGATGTGATTGCCGTATTGGCCGCTTCGCCCGGCGAAGGTGACGACGCCGCTCGCGACGGCCCGAACCGGTGTCCCCGCGGGCGCCGAGAAATCCACGCCGCGATGGGGACGGATGCGGCGCAACACCGGATGAAACCGCGCGCCGGTGTAGTTGGACGTGATCTTCCGATACTCGACGGGATACTTGAGGAACGGCCGGCCGAGGGCGCGACCGTCGAGGTCGTAGTACTCGGTCTCGCCGCGGTCGTTCTCGAAACGGATGGCCGTGAACGTGCGACCACCACTCGTGATCTCGGCGGCGAGGATGTCGCCGGGGCGCGGCGTGCTGTCGTCGTCATCGGTGAGCTCGGCATAGAGCACGCGGAACTCGTCGCCGGGATGAACGTCCTGCTGCAAGTCGACCTGCCACCCGAAGAGGTCGGCGAGCTCGGAGATCATCTGCACCGGGACGCCCGCCGCCGACGCCGACGTCGCGAGGCTCGCCTCGACGCGACCGGCGACCCCACGCACCGCCGCGAGCTGGGGCATCGCCTTCAAGCGAGCCTGAATCTGTCCGTGCACGAGGCGCATGCTGAGCACCGAATGCGGATCGATCTCGTATTCCAGGCCGAGCAGACTCCCTTGGTCCCTTGCGAAGGTGAGCTCGATCGCGTGCGCCGGCTTGATTCCGTCGAGCTCGTATGCGGCCGCTGCGGCTTGCTCCCAGGCGGTGACCTCTGCCGCCGGCAACCCGTGCTCGCCGAGGATGCTCGCGAAGCTTTCGCCCTCCGCGACGAGATGACGAACCTTCGCGCCATCGTCGCCGGGCACCGTGGACGCCGGGCTCGCGATGCCGCGCGTTCTCGCTACGCCGTGCGTCTTGCCCTGAGCCTCGGCGCGAAAATCACCGGACGCCAGGGTTTCGGGAACGCCGCTCAGGAGCACCAGCGTCAGCAACGCTGCCAGCAGTCCGTGCGGCACTGTCGAGGTTCGTTGCTCGTCCATCCGCTTCGACTCGGAAGAAACGCTCCTTTGGGGGGGAACGCGACGCGCGGGCGACCCTGCCAACCAGCGTATGGGTTGTCAAGCCGAGTGTCATGTCCGACCCGACAGCGGGAGCGCACGCACATTGCGGCTCGCACCGGGCGCTGTTAGGTTCGCGGCCGCTCGTGAGCGTCGGACGCCGTTCGATCGTCGTGCTCGTCGGCGCAGGCACGCTCATCCCGTGTCTCCTGATCGCCGCAGGCTGGCTCGTCTCTGTTCCGGTCTTGCCTCCCGAGGGCGCGGTCGTGACGATCCGCGATGGCGACGGCGTCAGCGAGATCGCCCGCCGCCTCGAAGCCGCGGGCGTGGTGCGAAGCGCCCTGCTCTTCCGTCTTCGGGCACGGTGGTCCGGACGCGACCGCAGCATGCGCCCGGGGACGTACCGATTCACGGCCGCAACCGCGATACCTCAGGTGCTGGAGCGCCTCGTCGCCGGCATCGAGGCGAACGAGGTCACCGTCCCCGAGGGACTCACCGTGCGGGAAGTCGGCCAGCTGCTCGCCAAACACGGCCTCGCCGACCTCGATGAGATTCTCTGCCTCGCGTCGGACCCCGAGTTTCTGCTCGCGGCCGGCGTGCCCGGACCTCAGCTCGAGGGCTTTCTTTTTCCCGACACCTATCGATTCGCACCGACGGCCGGCGCGGCCGAGATTCTCGAGACGATGGTGCGCCGATTCCACGAGCGCTTCGACGGCGAACGCCATCGACGAGCCCGCGAGCGGCAGTGGACCGTCAATCAGGTGATCACGCTCGCCTCGATCATCGAGAAGGAAACGGGTCAGCCGACGGAACGACGGCTGATTGCCGCCGTTTTCGCAAATCGTCTGCGGCTCGGGATGCCGCTGCAGAGCGATCCGACCGTGATCTACGGGATCGCCGACTTCCAGGGCGATCTGACCCGCACCGACCTGCAGCGCGCGACGCCGTACAACACCTACGTCGTCCGCGGCCTGCCGCCGGGCCCGATCGCCAATCCCGGGCTCGCCGCCATCGACGCGGCCCTCGCTCCCGCGGAATCGACCGCGCTCTACTTCGTGTCCCGCAACGACGGCTCCCACGAATTCTCCGACAACCTCGCCGCGCACAACCGCGCCGTGGAACGCTATCAGCGCCACTCGCATTGACTTCGCCTTTCTTTCGCTTACAATGCGCGGCCGACAGGGGAGGAGCGTATGACGGGACCGATGCTGACGAAGCGACAAAAGGAGCTCGTGGACTATCTCGATGCGTACATCGTCAAGTCCGGATACGCGCCGACGCTCGAGGAAATCGGCCAACATTTCGGGTTGAGCTCGCTCGCGACGATCCACAAGCACCTCACGAACCTCGAGCGCAAAGGAATGATCCGCCGCAAGTGGAATCGCAGTCGCGCGCTCGAGGTCGTGCCGCAACAACGCAAAGCGGCCGCGGTCGAGCTACCCTTGATCGGTCGGGTGGCGGCCGGGGTCCCGATCGAGCCGCTCGAGCAGAACGACACCATCTCCGTTCCCGAGGAGCTCGTCGGCCGCGGCGAGACCTTCGTGCTGCGAGTGAAGGGCACGTCGATGGTGCTCGAAGGCATCCTCGACGGTGACTACGTGGTGGTGCAGGCACGCAACCAGGCGGACAACGGCGACACGGTGGTCGCGCTCGTGCGCGGGGAAGCGACGGTCAAGCGGTTCTACCGCGAGAAGGGCGGCATGGTACGTCTCCAGCCCGCGAACGACACCCTGACCCCCATTCTCGCGCGCGCGAGCGACGTCGAGATTCGCGGCGTCGTGACGGCGGTAATGCGGAAATACCAGCCGCAACGCCGTCGCTCCGCGGCCTGAGGCTCGTGGCGCTCGCTCACCTGATCTTCGACCTCGACAATACGCTGTATCCTCCGAGTCGAGGGGTGGTCGAGCGCGTCGACGCCCGCATCAACGCGTTCATGATCGAAAAGCTCGGCATGGCGCCCGAGATCGCGGGCGCGTTGCGGGCGCGCTATCGCGACGCGCACGGCACCACGCTGAACGGCTTGATGCTCCACCACGCCATCGATCCGGACGAATACCTCGCGGCGGTGCACGCGATCGCGGTCGAGGAGCTGCTCGCCCCCGATCCCGCGCTCGGCGCCATGCTGACGTCGCTCACCCAGCCGAAGACGATTTTCACCAACGCCTCCTCGGCGCATGCAGAGCGGGTGCTCGCGTGTCTCGACGTCCGCGCCAACTTCGCCGACGTCTTCAGCCTCGAGGGTGTCGCCTACGTCCCGAAGCCCACACGCGCCGCCTTCGAGACGGTGCTCGCCCGGCTCGGTGCCAATGGCGCCGATTGCCTCTTCGTCGACGACCGCACCGACAATCTCGCGACGGCACGCGCGCTCGGCATGCGCACGGTGCTCGTGGGCGAGCCCGCGAGCGACACGGGCGAGCACATCGACGGCACCATCGCCACGATCCTCGAGCTCCCGCTCGTGCTGGCAGGCCTGGAATCGTGAGGCACGGAAGCTTCTCGCTCTACGTCCACATTCCCTATTGCGAGGCGAAGTGTCCGTACTGCGACTTCAACTCGTACGCGGCGGCCCGCTGGCCCGAAGACGCCTATGCCGACGCGCTGCTCGCAGAGCTCCGCCGGCGGAGCGCCGAGGCGCCGTTCGCCGAGGCCCAGATCGCAACCGTCTTCTTCGGCGGCGGCACACCGTCGCTCTTCGAAGCGCGCACGATCGGTCGGCTGTTGGATGGGATCGCGGCGACCTGCGTGCTCGCCGACGACGTGGAGATCACCCTCGAAGCCAACCCCGGCACGGTAGAGCGAACGCGTCTCGCGGACTTCCGAGACGCGGGAGTCCGACGCCTCTCCTTCGGCATCCAGTCGTTCCAGGAGCCTCTGCTGCGGACGCTCGGCCGCATCCACGGTCCCGACGAGGCACGCGCGGCGATCCGTGCGGCGCGCGCCGCCGGCTTCGACGATCTGAACCTCGACCTGATCTTCGCGGTACCCGGCGAGACCCGCCGCGATTGGGAAGCCGACGTGGCCGAAGCGGTCGGCTGGGCCCCCGAGCACGTTTCCGCTTACAACCTCACGTACGAGCCCGGAACGCCCTTCCACACGTTGCGCTCCCGCGGCGCCCTCCGTCCGCTCGAGGACGAGGACGAGCTGTGGATGTACCAGCACGTGCGCGCTGCCCTCACCGCCGCCGGTTACGCACAATACGAAATCTCGAACTTCGCGCGGCCCGGACACGAGGCGCGCCACAATCAGAGCTACTGGCGTGGCACGAGCTACCTCGGGCTCGGTGCGGGCGCGCACTCCTACGCCTCCGAGCCAGGATGGGGTCGACGGTGGTCGAACGAGCGCATTCCCGACCGCTACGTCGCCGCCGTCGCGTGCGATGATCCCACGGCCACAGCCGAGATACTGTCGTTCGACACGGCGGCAGCGGAGTTCGTGTTCCTCGGGCTTCGCGAGTCGCGCGGCATCGACCCGGCCGCCTTCGCCGATCGCTTCGGCCGCGCCCTCGAGGACGTCCATCCCGAGGTGGCAGTCCATCGTGCGGACGGCTTTCTCGCGGAGCGCGACGGTCGTCTCGCGCTCAGCGAGCGGGGGCTGCTCCTCGCCGACTCGATCTTCGCATCGTTCCTGTAGCGTGCGACGAGCCGGAGCCCTTAGGGAGCTCTGCACAGGCGGCTCCCGGCTACGAAGCGCGATCCATCCCCGAGCGACGGCGGCGCGAAGCCCTCGGCGTATCGTTCAGATACGCGGTCGGCCTTCGCGCCTGCGCTCGGGGCGGCTCGTACTTCTCGCTCGGAACCCACCTGTGCAGAGCTTCCTTACCGCCGAAGAGCGTGAGCGCGAATCGCGACGTCGCTTCGATCCACTGTCCGCGACACGCGAGGCCGGCGGCGTGTCCCATCGCGATCAATCCTCCGGGCTCGTACTTGTAGGAGCTTTCGGTCCAGATGGCCTCTCCGGCCGCGAGCACGATCGTGAGCCCGGCCGCCTCGATGTGCACCGTCTGTCGACGCCGGCTGACGAGATGCGACTCGACGCGCGCCGCCTCCATGTTCCAGCGCGGTACGTGCTCGAAGGCGTCGAGATCGAAGTCGCCCCCGAGCTCGCGATTGATGCGATCGAGGAGATTCTTGTTGAACGCGGCAGTCACCCCGACGGGATCACCATAGGCGAGCAACAGCTCCGTTTCCGGCTTCACCAGGTCGGCACCGAGCAGGAATCCGTCTCCGGGGCGGAGGCATGCGCGCACCTCGCGGAGGAACGCCGCCGCCGCGGCGGGATGGAAGTTGCCGATGTTGGAACCGAGGAAGAGCACGAGCATCGAGCCGAGAGCGGGCCGGTGCGCGACCGCATCCCGAAGCCCCGGGCCGAAGGGCGCGCGATGGCCGACGACCGACACGTCCGAGAGGCGCCCGAGCGTGCGGGCCGAAAGCTCGAGCGCCGTCGGCGAGATGTCGACCAGACGGACGAGCATCGGTCGCGCTCGGCGCATCCGCTCGACCAGGAGCGCGAGCTTGGCGCCGCTCCCACATCCGAGCTCGACGAGCGTGGTGAGGTCCGGCAGCAACCCCCCGATGCGCTCCCCGTGCGCCGCGAGGAGCGCGCGCTCGGCGCTCGGGATGCGGTACCACGGCAGCTGGCAGATCGCCTCGAACAGCTGCGAGCCGAGTGCGTCGTAGAAATACTTCGCCTGCAGCTGGCGCGGACGCAGCTGCAAATCGCGACGGACGTCGGCGGCGAACTCCGCACGGGCGTCGTGCTCGGTGGACGTCGGTCGCGCGGACTGCCGCAACTCCCCCGGCGCGATCATGACTGGACGCACCGGAACGTCGCATAGGGATAGGGGTAGCGGGGCCGGAACCAATTCCGCCAGCTCCGCCGTACGAGCTCGGGTGCGGTCGCGGGAGATGCGCCCTTCATCACGTAGTGCCCTCCATCGAAGAAATCGGCCGAATACTGCGGATACGACGGCGTCGGAGTGAAGCCGGGAAACGGCGCGAAGACCGTCGATGTCCATTCCCACCCATTGCCGACCAGATCGTGCACCCCCCACGCGCTCGCCCCCGCCGGATGCGAACCGACCGGTACAGGATCCCACTGCCGCAAGGCAAAGTTCCCATGCGCGACCGTCGGTGCGGCACCACCCCACGGATGCTCGCGCTCGTCCCCTGTGGGCGTTCCGAACGCGGCGCGATGATATTCCGCCTCGGTCGGCAGCCGTTGGCCTTTCCACCGCGCGTACGCGCCCGCCTCGGCGTGGCTCACGTATACCGGCCAGGCGGACGGCAACGGGATCTCCGCGAAGAGCCCGCGCCAAAACCAACGTCCGTCACGTTGCGATCCAGAAGCTCGGGTGTCGGATCCCTTCGCGCTCCCGCCACGCCCAGTCGTCCGCGGTCCAGAGCGACCGATCCGCGTACCCGCCCGCCTCACGAACGCGAGAAAGTCCCGGTTCGTGACGTCGTGGACGTCGATCGCGAAAGCTCGGCACGTCCACCGTCTGCGCGGGGAGCTCGTTGTCCCACGCGAAAACGACCAGGTCGGGGTCGGCGCCCAAGGTCGCCATGCCGGCCGGTACCTCGACCATTGCGGATGGCGGCGGCTCGCCGCCGACGACCGGCCGGTAGCCGGCGGGGCGGCGCTTCGACTCGGCCGGCAGCCGGTGAAACATGTAGAGAAGCGTCTCGTGGTGCATGGCCTCGTGCTCGAGGATCGTGAAGAGCACGAGACCGCGCCGGAGTAGCGGATGATCGTCGCGCACCAAGCCCTCGCGCCCAAACGCCGCGTCGACCGACGCGTCGGCGGCCGCCGCGAACTCCAGCACCTGCGACCGAGACGGCCAGCACGACGGCACCTCCCGCGAAGCGGCGGCGTCGCATTCGTCGGGATCGATGCCGCGCTCGAACAGCTGCTCGAGCTCTTCGTCGACGCCCGGTAATCCGAGGGCGCGCTTCACCAGCGTGTTCACGTTGAAAGCTGCGACGTGACCCTCGTAGAAGACGATCGGATGCCGCAATGCGATCGGCTGCGCGAGGTATGCGGCGTCGGTCAGCAGGTCGAACCAGGCGCGTGAACGGGCGCGATTGCGGCAAAACCAATCGCGACACGCCGCGAGGTCGAGAGCGCGCGGATGCATCCGGCACATGCTGCGCTCGGTGCCGGGCATAGGCAACACGGCGCGTTCGCGCATGCCGAAACGCGCCCCGGACTCACGCCATCCCGAGTCGGACCTTTCCTTCGGGTGAAATCATGTTGGGGTTCCACGGAGGATCCCACACCACCTGGACGCGCGCCTCCGCGACTCCGGGCAGCGCCTCGATGCGTCGCTGCGCATCCATGGCGATCGACGGTCCCATGCCGCACCCTTGCGCGGTGAGCGTCATCTGGACGTCGACGGCGCTCCCCCCGGCCGGAGCCTCGGCGATGGCGAGATCGTAGACCAGCCCGAGGTCCACGATATTCACCGGAATCTCCGGATCGTAGACGTTCTTCAGGGCGTCCCAGACTGCCGCCTCGCTCACCCGCCCGTCCACGCTCTCTTCCGCCGCGTCCTCCACGCGGCGGGGCTCTTTGCCGAGCGCGTCGGCGTCGCGATCGTGCACGCGGAAGAGGCCGCCCATCGCGGGGACCTGCACGGTGTACGTGTCACCGAGAGCCTGCGTGATGATCGCGAGGGTGCCTTCTTCGATCGTCACCGTGTTGCCGTGCGGAATCTGGATCGCCTCGCAGGTGCGTCGAATCGTGATCTGTTCGTAGCTCATGCGACGTACTTACTCTCGGCTCCGGGGCACCACAACTCGCGCCGCCTCCCTTTCCGCCCCCGTCCCTTCGTGCCATAAGGCGCGGGCACGAAGGGGGTCCCAATGGTCGAAGCGATGCGTCGAAACGCCGTTCTCTTGTCCGCCGCGGTGCTGATCGGATTGGCCGCGTGCTCGGCGCCATCCGAGCCGGTCAAGATCGTCGCGGTCGACCTCACCCACGAGATCGACGAGCACAACGAGCCTCGCTCGGCGCGCGAAACATTCGCTCCGACCAGCACTATCTACGCGTCGATCGCCACCGAAGGCACCGGAAAGGCGACCCTCACCGCGAAATGGACCGACCCGAGCGGCAACGTGCTGGCCGACCAGAAACAGGAGATCAACCCCACGAAGCCCCAGCGCTTCGAGTTTCACATTCCTCCCGCCGCCGGCCAGCACCCGCTCGGACGGTACCACGTCGTGATCGCGTTGAACGGCGGCGGCGCGCCGGGCGCGACCAAGAGTCGCGACTTCGAGATCCGCGTCACCGACTAGCCCGGCTAGCCCGTCGTGGAGTCGCGTCCGCAGCACGCCGCGCCCCCACCGGCGACACCTCCCGTTCCCGAGCCCCCGTTCGCCGAGCGCGTCCGGACGCTGCTGTACGTCGGGCGGACCGGAACGCTCGCGACGCACTCGCGCAAGCGGAGCGGCTTTCCCTTCGCGTCGATCATGCCGTACGGCCTCGACGACGACGGCCGCCCCACGTTCCTCGTCAGCTCGATGGCCATGCACACGCAAAACCTCGCCGGTGATCCGCGGGCGAGTCTCCTCGTCGCGCAGCCCGGGTGGAGCGACGATCCGCTCGCGGGGGCACGCGCGACACTGGTCGGCGAAGTGCGGAGACTCGACGACGCGGGAAGCGCGCGGGCCGTCTACCTCGAGCGCCATCCGAGCGCGCACGCGTGGGTCGACTTCGACGACTTCGCGTTCTACCGCATGGACGTCGTCGACGTGTATTACGTCGCGGGATTCGGGGCGATGGGATGGGTCGAAGCGGGCGATTACCGCGCCGCCGCGCCCGATCCGCTGGTCGACGTCGAGCCCGCGATCGTCGGGCACATGAACGCCGATCACGCCGATGCGCTGGTCCTGTACTGTCGCCACTACGCCGGCATCGCGGCGGACAGCGCCACGATGACCAGCGTCGATCGCATGGGATTCCGCATGCGAGCACGCTGCGGAAACAGGCTTCGAGGCGTGCGTGTCAATTTCCCGAGCGAGGTTCGCTCCGCCGAGCAGGTACGGAAGATTCTCGTCGGGATGCTGCGCGACGCGCGCGACACCGGCCAGCATTGAGCACCGAGTCGCCGCGTCGGAAGGCGTCTTGACGCTCTCGGGCGCCACATGTATCCATCAATCCGGCTGAACGGATTGACTATGCCCGCCTCCGCTACCCCGACCGTGTTCACGCACCTGCCGGTGCTCGGCGATCTCACCCGCACCCGGATTCTGCTCTTGCTCGAGGGGCAGGAGCTCACGGTCGCCGAGCTCTGCATCGTGCTGCAGATTCCGCAATCGACGGTGAGCCGGCATCTGAAAGCACTCGCCGACGGCGGGTGGGTGACCGCACGCGCGGAAGGCACGAGCAGGCTGTATCGGGGCGTCCGCGACGCCATCGAGCCCGCCGCAGCACGACTGTGGCAGGTCGTCCGCGACGAGGTGGCGGACACCGCGAGCGCCCTGCAAGACGGGCGACGGCTCGAGCGCGTGTTGAGCGACCGTCGGTCCAAGTCGCAACAATTCTTCACGACATCCGCGGGTCAATGGGACAAGCTGCGCGGCGAGCTCTTCGGCGGATCCTTCCATTTCTCCGCCCTGCTCGGGCTGCTCGATCCCGACTGGACCGTCGGCGACCTCGGCTGCGGCACCGGCCAAGTCGCGGAAGCGCTCGCCCCTTGTCGCGCGAGTCATCGCCGTCGACGATTCCGCGGCGATGCTCCAGGCGGCGAAACGTCGCGTGCGGACCCTCCCCAACGTCGAGGTGAGACGCGGCGACCTCGAGGCGTTGCCGATCGACGACACATCGCTCGACGCGGTCGACATGCGTGCTCGTGCTCCATCACCTGCCGGCGCCGGAGCGGGCGCTCATCGAAGCGGCGCGCGTCTTGCAGGCCCGGAGGCCGATTGTTGCTCGCCGACATGATGCCGCACGACCGCGAAGCGTATCGTCACCAGATGGGTCATGTGTGGCTCGGGTTCTCCGAGTCGAGATCCAACGCTATCTCGCCGACGCCGGCTTCGATCCCGGTCGCATCCGTGCGCTTCCACCCGACCCGACGGCGCAGGGGCCCTCGCTCTTCGCCGCCGCCGCCTCACGCCGATCCGCCGAGTCCGCGCGTCCGGTCACGAACGGGCGCGCGAGTGTCCCCACCAACGACGATTGACGAAGGAGAGTCACGATGAGCATGCCTGCAACCAAGCCCACGACCGCGTTCAGCGACGCCGCCCGCAACGGCCGTCCGCCGTTCAAGGTCGCCGATCTCTCGCTTGGCGGAGTTCGGCCGCCGCGAGATGCGTCTCGCCGAGCAAGAGATGCCCGGCCTGATGGCGCTCCGCGCGCGCTACGGGCAAGCAGCCCGCTTGCCGGCGCCGCGCATCATGGGCAGCCTGCACATGACCATCCAGACCGCGGTCCTGATCGAGACGCTGGTCGGATCTCGGCGCCGACGTGCGCTGGGTGTCCTGCAACATCTTCTCGACCCAGGATCACGCCGCCGCCGCGGTCGTGGTCGGTCGGCCGGAGACGGGCGGCACCGTCGACGATCCGCAGCGGGACGCCGGTCTTCGCGTGGAAGGGCGAGACGCTCGAGGAGTACTGGTGGTGCACCGAACGAGGCGCTGGTGTGGCCCGACGGCAGCGGGCCGACGCTCATCGTCGACGACGGCGGCGATGCGACGCTGGTAGTGCACAAGGGGCTCGAGTTCGAGAAGGCCGGCGCGGTCCCGGCCTTCGACCCGAACAAGGATCCGGAAGAGTGGGGCGTGATCCTCGACCTGCTTCGCACGGTGCAGAAGCAGGACAAGGGCCAGCTGGACGCGGATCGCGAGCGCGCCTCCGCGGGGTGAGCGAAGAAACCACCACCGGCGTGCATCGGCTCTACCAGATGAAGGAAGCCGGGACCCTCCTCTTCCCGGCCATCAACGTCAACGACTCGGTGACCAAGAGCAAGTTCGACAACATCTACGGCTGCCGCCACTCGCTCGTCGACGGCTCTGCCGCGCGACCGACGTCATGCTCGGCGGCAAGGTCGCCGTCGTGGCCGGCTACGGCGAAGTCGGCAAGGGCTGCGCGCAGGCGCTGCGCGGCCAGGGCTGCCGGGTCGTCGTCGACCGAGATCGACCCGATCTGCGCGCTGCAGGCGGCGATGGAAGGCTACGAGGTGACGACGCTCGACGACGTGGTCGACGACCGCGGACATCTTCGTCACGGCGACCGGCAACTTCGACATCATCACGGTCGAGCACATGGAGCGGATGAAGGACAAGGCCATCGTCGGCAACATCGGCCACTTCGACAACGAGATCGACATGGCGGGGCTGAAGAAAGTCCCCGGCATCGAGCGCATCAACATCAAGCCGCAATACGACGAGTGGCGGTTCCCCGACGGCCACAGCGTGATGATTCTCGCCGAAGGCCGTCTACTGAATCTCGGTTGCGCGACCGGCCACCCGAGCTTCGTGATGTCGGCCTCGTTCACGAACCAGGTGATCGCGCAGCTCGAGCTGCATCTGCACAACGACAAGTACGAGAAGAAGGTCTACATGCTGCCGAAGCACCTCGACGAAGAGGTCGCCCGGCTCCACCTCGATCATCTCGGCGTGAAGCTCACGACGCTCCGTCCGGAGCAGGCCGAGTACATCGGCGTACCCATCGAGGGCCCCTACAAGTCGGACCACTACCGATACTGATCCGGGCCGCCGTCGGCGGCGACAGAACGAGAAAAGCCGGCGCTCCCGCGAGGGGCGCCGGCTTTTCTCGTTCGAGTCGGGACGTCGAGGAGCGTCAGCGAGCGCCGGCCGCGACCTTGGGAGCTCCGAGGCCCGCCGCCTTCCGCAGCTCTTCGGCACGGTCGGTGCGTTCCCACGGGAAGAGGCCCTTTTCGGCCTTCCGTCCGAAGTGCCCGTACGCGGCCGTTGGACGATAAATCGGGCGCTTCAGGTCGAGCGTCTTCACCAGCGACGCGGGCCGGAAGTCGAACGCCTCGCGGACCAGGGCGGCGACCTTGTCGTCGGGCAACACGCCGGTTCCGAACGTGTCGACGAGCACCGAGAGCGGCTCGCGCGAGGCCGATCGCGTACGACGAGCTGCAGCTCGCAATGCGACGCAAGCCCGGCAGCGACGACGTTCTTCGCGACGTAGCGCGCCATGTAGGCGGCGCTGCGGTCGACCTTCGAGGGATCCTTGCCGGAGAACGCGCCGCCGCCGTGCCGCCCGTAGCCGCCGTACGAGTCGACGATGATCTTGCGACCCGTGAGCCCGCAGTCGCCCATCGGTCCGCCGACGACGAAGCGACCGGTCGGGTTGACGTGGTAGCTGGTCTTCGCGTCCAGGTACTGCGCCGGGATCGTCTTCTTGATGACCTCCTCGATGATCGCCTCGCGAGAGCTTCTCGTGCGACACGTCGGGCGAGTGCTGCGACGAGACGACGACCGAGTCGATGCGCGACCGGCCGGCCGTCCCGGTACTCGACCGTCACCTGCGACTTGGCGTCGGGACGGAGGAAGTCGAGCTTGCCGCTCTTGCGCTCTGCGGCGAGGTTCTCGACCAGCTGATGCGCCATCTGGATCGGGAACGGCATCAGCTCTTCGGTCTCGTCGCAGGCGTAGCCGAACATCAGGCCCTGATCGCCGGCGCCCTGCTCCTTGTGGAGCCCCTCGCCCTCGGTCACGCCCTGGGAGATGTCCGGCGACTGCCGATCGATCGGCGATCAGCACCGCGCAGGTCTCGGAGTCGAACCCCATCTCCGAGGAGGTGTAGCCGATCTCCTTGACCGTGCTGGCGGACGATGTCGGCATACGGGACCACCGCGGTCGACGTGATCTCGCCTGCCACGACCGCCATGCCGGTCTTGCACCAGGCTCTCGCACGCGACGCGGCTCTCTGGGTCTTCGGTGAGCAACGCATCGAGAATCGCGTCCGAGATCTGGTCGCACATCTTGTCGGGGTGTCCCTCCGACACCGATTCCGACGTGAACATGAAATCCTTGAGTGGCATGCAGAAAACCTCCTAGGTGGGTGCGACTTTATACAGAGGCGTTTCGCGCAGCGTCAAGGCGGAAACCGGATGGGATGCGGTTACCGAGACGAGCCGGTCGCTGCCTGTGGCGCTCGGCATAGCTCACGCGTTTTCGTAGAACCGCTTGGCGATCAGATCGGCGAGCGCGTCGATCGCCTCCTCGGCGTCCGGACCGGTCGCGACGAGCGTCAGCTGAGTGCCCTGAGCGGCCGCGAGCATCATCAGGCCGAGGATGCTCTTTCCGGAGACCGACTCGTCGCCGTTCACGACGGAGACCTCGGCGGTGAACCGGCTCGCCGCCTCGACGAACCGCGCCGCCGCCCGGGCGTGCAGCCCGAGTTGGTTGATGATCTCGACGTCCGCCTGCACGGTGTCGGCGTCGAGGCGCGCTTTCCGGAGGAGCGTCATCGTCGCGTACGCAAGGGGGGCACCTCGACCTCGTCCGGGTCCGCGCGCAAGATGTGCTCCCGTCCGTAGTCGACGACGAACGCCGCGAGCCGCTCGAGCGGCATCTCGTGACGGGCGGAGATCACCTTGACGATGATCGGCAGATTGGAGCCGGTCACCACTTGGATGTGGTTCTCGCGCGCGAGCGTCATGCTCACGTTGGTCGCCGTATCGCCGTACATGTCGGTGAGGATGATCGTGCCGTCTCCCTGCTCGACGGCCGCCGCCGCCGCCGAGATCTTCGATTTCAAGGTCGCGAGGTCGTCGTCGAGATCGGCGCCCACGGCGACCATGTTCGGCACGGGATGTCCGAGCACACTCTCGATGCTGCGAAGCACTTCCGGAGCGAGACCGCCGTGGCCGACGAGTACGATGCCGATCATGATGAACGATTCGCGTCTCGATGTTGTACGCGCACGGGATATCCGTGGCCGGCCAACCGCCGCTCGAGCTCGAGAACGAGCGCGACCGAGCGATGACGTCCACCGGTACAGCCGAGACCAACTGTCAGATAGCGTTTGCCTTCGCGCACGTACAGCGGCAGCGCAAAGTCGAGGAACGCCGTCGTGAGCGCCAGGAACTCCTGGGTTTCCGTACGATCGAGCACGTACCGCGCCACCGCCGGGTCGGTCCCATCGAGCGCCCGGAGCTCCTCGACGAAGAAGGGATTCGGCAGGAACCGGACGTCGAGCACGATGTCGGTGTCGGTCGGCAAGCCGTATTTGTAGCCGAAGGACAGGAGGAGCACGCGCATGGCGGTCTCGCCGCCCATGACGTCCCCGAGCAGACGCCGCAGCTCGTCGCGCAGCTGGTGAACGGTGAAGGCCGAGGTGTCGATGATGCGATCGGCCAGGCCCTTCAGGCCCGCCAAACCTTGCCGCTCCCGGGCGATGCCCGCGGCGACGTTCGACCCTTCCGCGAGCGGGTGCGGGCGTCGCGTCTCACTGAATCGCCGCACCAACACGTCGTCCGCGGCGTCGAGATAGAGGATCTCGACGCGGTGGCCCGCCCGCCGGACGTCCTCCAACACCGATGGATAGTCGCCGAGGAATGCGCGCTCGCGCAGGTCGATCCCGAGCGCCACACGGGGAATCTCCTCCTCCGAGTTCTGGCACAGCTCGATGAACTTCGGCGTGAGGACGACCGGGAGATTGTCGATGCAGTAGAATCCGAGGTCCTCGAGCACCCGGATGGCCGTGCTCTTTCCGGAGCCCGAGAGGCCGGTCACGATTACGACGTGCACGAGCCCTCCCCGGGCGCGCGGCCGGAGCCCGTGGCGCCTGGGCCCACCAGGGCAACCTCGTCGGCGGCCCCGCGGCGCTGACGGCGCGCGATCTCGCCGTCGAGACGAGCGGCCACCTCGCGCGCGGAATGACGGCCGAGGCGCTTCAAGACGTGGTTGCGCGCCGCGACCTCGATGATCGTGGCGATGCTGCGCCCAGGCCGGATCGGGATCCGAACCTTCGGGAGCGCGACACCGAGAATCGTGTGCATCTCGTCTTCGAGGCCGAGTCGATCGGCGCGTTCCTCCTTGCTCCAGTCGAACATCTCGGCCACGAGCTGAATCGCCTTTTCACGCAGGGTAGCCAGAATGCCGAAGAGGTCCTGCACGTTGATGATGCCGAGCCCCCGGATCTCCATGTGATGGCGAATGAGCTCGGCACCCGACCCCATCACCCGTCCACCGGCGACCGCGCGCGCCTCGACGACGTCGTCCGCGACCAGCCGGTGGCCGCGCGCCACCAGGTCGAGCGCCGCCTCGCTCTTGCCGATGCCGCTCTTGCCGAGCAGGAGCACGCCGAGACCGAACACCTCCACCAGCACCCCGTGGATCAGCGTATGCGGCGCCAGGCGATCTTCGAGCCAGGCGGTCAGGTTGCGGATGAGGTCGGAGCTCTGGAGCTCGCACGTGACCAGCGGCACGTTGTGCCGCGTCGCCGACTCGGCGAAGTACGCCGGCGGCTCCGCGCCGTTCGTGACGATCAAGCAGGCGACCCGCTCCCCGAGCATGCGATCGACCGCCCCGCTCGCGACCTCGTCGCCGAGCGTCGCGAGGTATCCGAGCTCGGTCCGACCGACGACCTGCACGCGTTCGGGGTGAATCTGCGGCAAGTAGCCCGCGAGCGCGAGGCCCGGCTTTTGAATGCGCGGAATGGAGACGCCGTTGGCGAGCCCACCGGCGCCGGCGATCAGCTTCAGCTTCCATGCTTCGCTGCGTGCTTGCAGCAGCTCGCTGATCGTCACCATGGCGCGACGCCTCGTGCTCTCACCGCCCGATCACGCGGACGCCGAGTGATTCCTAGTACTTCTCGTCTTCCTCTTTGATGATCGCGAAGAGTTGCTCTTGGGACCCGCCGACGGCCAGACGATCCCGAAAGCTCTTGTCCTTCAGCAAGCGTGAGACACGAGCCAACGCCTTCAGGTGGATGCCGGCGGAATCCTCCGGAGCCACCAGGAGAAAGAACAGGCGGGTCGGGTTCCCGTCGAGCGAGTCGAACGGCAGTCCGGCGGCACTCCGTCCGAACGCCGCGATCACGTTGGTGACGCCGGGCATCTTGCCGTGAGGGATCGCGATCCCTTCGCCGATCGCCGTGCTGCCGAGCGCTTCGCGGTCCAGCAGCACCTGCATCAGCCGGGCACCGTCGATCTCCGGATGGAGCGTCGCCAGCAAGGTCGCGAGCTCGTGCAACGCTTCGCTCTTCGTCGTCGCCCGCATCGCCGGAATGATCGCGTTCGGAGCGAGGATGTCGAGAATTTTCATGGGCGATCCGGGAGCGTATATCGCAGCCCGTCCTCACGAGCAAAAGTCAGCCGGCCTCGGGCTCGATCAAGCCGTAATGCCCGTCTTTCCGACGATAGACCACCGAGAGCGTATCGTTCGCCGCGTTCCGAAACACCAGGAACTCGTTGCTCATCAGGTCCATCTGCATCACGGCTTCTTCCACCGACATCGGCTTCACGGGCAGGCGCTTGCTGTGCATGACCTCCGGCCCCTTGCGACGGCCGAAGCTGTCGGCGCGCAGCACGTTCATTCGCAGGCCCGAAGTCTCCTGCGGCTCCGGAGCCGCCGCCTCGGGAGCGGTGGTCTGTGCGCGCCGCGAGCGCGGCGACATCTTGTGGCTCGTGATCTTCTCCGTGTGCTTGCGGGCACGATGCTCGAGCTTGTCGCTCGCGAGGTCGATCGCCGAGTAAAGGTCGCCGGTCTCCTCTTTGGCCGTCATCGTGGTCCGGTCGGCGTTGAGAATCACCTCGGCGATGTGACGCCGCTTCACCACCGACAGGATCACGTGAGCGTCGATCGGTCGATGCACGTATTTGGCGACACGCCGCACGCGCTTCTCGGCGTGCTCACGGAGCGCGTCAGTCGCCTCCATGTGCCTGAAGGTGACGTTGATTCGCATGCTCCCCTCCCCCGGAGCCTCCACCCATGGAGGCGAAGCCTTCGTCCCGATTGCTAGGCGAACTGCCGGCGCTTGGACGAAGGCAGAATTCCCATCAGCTCCCGATACTTCGCCACCGTACGCCGCGCAATATCGATGTTGTCTTTGGCGAGCTTCTCGGCGATCGACTGATCGCTGAACGGACTCGAGGGATCCTCGCTGCCGATGATCTCCTTGATCTTCTTGCGTACGCTCTCGGCCGAGACGTCCTCGCCGTCCGCGCCTCGCAAGCTCGACGTGAAGAAGTACTTGAGCTCGTAGATGCCCTGCGGCGTGTGCGCGTATTTGTTTGCGGTCGCGCGGCTCACGGTCGACTCGTGCATGCCGATGTCGTTGGCGACGTCCTTCAGCACGAGGGGTTTCAGGTGCGACACGCCGTGCTCGAAGAACTCACGCTGAAACTTGATGATCGAATGGGTCACCATGAAGAGCGTGCGCTGGCGCTGATGGATGCTCTTGATGAGCCACGCCGCAGCCCGCATCTTGTCCTGAATGTAGCCCTTGGCCTCCGACGACTCCCCCTGCCCCAACACGCGCCGGTAGAACTGGCTCACCCGCAGGCGCGGCAGTCCCTCGTCGTTCAACGTGACGACGAGCTCGTCCCCGACCTTCTGAATGTAGACGTCCGGCGTCACGTAGCGTACGTCGCCGTCCCCGTAGTCGCGGCCGGGTTTGGGCTCGAGCGTCGCGATCACTTTCTGCGCTTCGGCGATGTCGTTGGTCGTGACCTTGAGCTCGCGGGCCAGCTTGTCGAAGCGCTTTCCCTCGAGTGCCGCCAGGTGATCCTGCACCAGGGCCGCGGCGAGCGAGTCGCCCTGCCCCAGCTGCGTGAGCTGGAGCAGCAGACATTCGGAGAGGCTGCGCGCGGCGACGCCGGGAGGATCGAAGGCCTGCAGAACCTTCAGCAGGCGCTCGGTCTCCTCGAGATCGGTCCCGGCCATGAACGCCACTTCCTCGAGCGGCAAGCGCAGATACCCGTCGCCGTCGAGGTTGGTGATCAGGATGCCGATGATGGTCTGCTCGTGCTCGCTCAGATCGGAGAGACGCAGCTGCCACAGGAGATGGTCGACGAGCGAGCTGGTGCGCACGAGCGTGTTCTCGAGCGCGGGACGCTTGTCCTCGTCGTGATCGTTCGACGACCCCGACGGCGTGCTGTGAAAGTCGTTGCCGTAGTTGTCGAGATAGTCCTTCCAGTCGATTTCGCCGAGCGCGTTGGCCGCGGTGACCTCGGGTGCGCCGTCTTCGGTCGGCTTCCATTCGTCGGTCGTGGTGCTCGCCACGGTGCCGTCGACGGTCGGTACCTCGGACGTCTCGAAGGTGGTATCCGCCTTCTGCTGCTCCTCGGTCGTCTCGGCTGCCTCTTCGAGGACGGGATTCTGCGACATCTCGTCGACGATCAACGCCTCCAGCTCCATGCGGCCGACCTGGAGGATCTTGATCGCCATCCGCAGCTGGGGCGTCATCACCAGCTGCTGCGTCAGTTTCTGATAGAGCTTGGTTTCGAGAGCCATGGCCTAGAGACTGAACCGCTCGCCGAGGTAGATTTCGCGCGCCTGGCGACTCTCGGCGATGTGGGAGGGAATGCCTTCTTCGAGAATCGAACCTTCGTTGAGGATGTACGCGCGGTCGCAGATGCCGAGCGTCTCCCGCACGTTATGGTCGGTGATCAACACGCCGATGCCCCGCTCCTTGAGTTGCCGGATGATGTTCTGAATGTCGATGACCGCGATCGGATCGATGCCCGCGAACGGCTCGTCGAGCAGCATGAACGCGGGTGAGATCACCAATGCGCGCGTGATCTCGAGCCTCCGCCGTTCGCCGCCCGACAAGGCATATGCCTTGGTCTTTGCCAGATGCGCGATGCTGAGCTCCTCGAGAAGGCGCCATAGACGTCCCTGGCGTTCCTCGGCAGAAATGGGCAACGTCTCCAGTATCGCGAGCACGTTTTCTTCGACCGTGAGCTTGCGAAACACCGACGCTTCCTGCGGCAGGTAGCTGATGCCCGCCCGAGCACGCTGGTACATCGGCAGCTCGGTCACGTCGACGCCGTTGAGGGCCACGCGGCCCGCGTCGGGACGCACCAGTCCGACGATCACGTAGAAGGTCGTGGTCTTGCCGGCGCCGTTGGGGCCGAGCAGGCCCACGACCTCGCCCGCGGAAATGCGAACCGAGACGTCGCGCAGGACCCGTCGCCCTCCGAAAGACTTGTCGAGACGCTCGGCGGTGAGAAGCGATTCGGTCACGGTCGTGGCGGCGCGGCCGGCGTCGCCGCGGCTTGGATCGAGAGTGCCGTCGCCTTGGTCCCCGCCTCGGCGTCTTCCTTTCCGGGATACAGGACCGCCTTCACGCGGGAATTGGAGCCGCCTTCGACGACGCTCCGTTCCTCCTTCAAGTAGACGATGACGCGCTCGCCGGCGACTTGATTGGGTCCGTCGTGCAGCACCGCCCCGTCGCTCAACGTGAAGGTCTGCTTCGCCTGGTCGAACACCGCCCGCTTTCCCTCGGCGAGCTTCGTGCCCTGACGGATCCGTACGTTGCCCTCGGCGACGATCTCCTTGATTTTGTCCGCAGCGCCGCCGCCGGAGGTGGGCGTCTGGGTCGGAGCCGCACCGGCGTCGGTCGTTTGTTTGACGGCGCGCGGGTCGTAACTGATGGAGAGCGTGTCGCTGGTGAGGGTGACGTCACCCTGCACGACGTGAACATGGCCCCGGTACACGATGTTGCTGCTCTTGTAGTCGAGCTCGA
This sequence comes from uncultured delta proteobacterium, assembly GCA_963774015.1. Lineage (GTDB taxonomy): Bacteria > Desulfobacterota > Binatia > UTPRO1 > UTPRO1 > UTPRO1. The sequence continues at coordinate 549,195 of CAVZDH010000002.1, read as the reverse complement.
GCGCATCCGAGTCGATGACCACGGGACCCTTGCCCGAGCCGAGGGAGAGACTCTGGAAGAGACCACCGGCCGGGTTCGTCGCGGTCGCCGGCTTCGCGTCGTCCCCACGTGCGAGCACGACGGAGAGGACGACGAGAGCCACGGCCCAGAGCAACGACTCAGGACCGATTCGCATCCGTCCCCTCGGTCTTTCGCTCCAATACCGTGTGCACCCCGCCTTCGAATCGCACGTGCTGCGATCCCATCTCCAACGTCATCCGTTCTCCGGTGAGCGACAATCCGTCACCGGTCACGACGACGGTTCCCGGCGACATGACCGCATCGTCGGTGCGCTGATAGACCGCCCGATCCGTCTTCACGAGGTAGTCGCGGAAGCGAAGCTCGATCCCGCCTTCGAGGTCGACGCGATCCATCTCGCGGCCATCCAGCAGGATCTTGCCCTGCTTGCCCCTGACCGACACCACGCCCTGGTCGTCCTTGACGAAGAAGTCGACCCGGGGATCGTCTACCAGGATCTGCTTGTCCTCCTCGAAGTACTGGGCCTCGCGGGCGGCCACCTCCCACACCTTGCGGTCGCCCTCCATCTTGACTCGTCGGAAGTTTTGGATGCGCTGCGACACCTGGGGCAGAAAGTCGAGCTCGCGGGTCCGGAGGCTCCTGAGGTGCTGGGCCCACTGGCTGCGGATCAGCTGTACCCCGACCGCCGCGACGGCGACGACCATCAGCACGCCGACGAGGGCCCGTACCCGTCGGCGGCTCGAGGTCGCAGGGGCGATAGCGTGCATGCAAAAAAAATACCATCGGGATTCCGGATAGTAAAGGTTTGATTTGGTTGTGGCGGAGGGAGATCACTCCCATTGTCGCCAGATCTCTCCAATCGTGCTTCCCCACTTTCCCTGGGCGCGAAGGAGACGCTCGCCGACGACTCGGACGACGCCTCCCCCGCCCGTCAGGTTGGTCACCCACTGCGATTCGCGCTGCACGTGCGGTGCGGCGTCGGCGACGGCGATCGCAAGGCCCACCGCGGCCGTGAGCGGCAGGTCGAGGACGTCCCAACCGACGTACGCGACGGCATCGAGCGGCATGCGTCGACGGCCGCAGTAGCGCCGCACCGAGTCGAGACCGTTCCCGGCGCCGGCGAGCACGGTCGCGATGCCCATGGCGCGCGCCCATGCCGGCGTCGCCGTGGGGCGCCGGGGCAATAGGCCGACGACGTCGATGCCGCCGCGCATCAGCAACGCGACCATGGTGCGATCGGCGCCGTGAAACGTCCGGGTCCCCCGTCCTCGCGCGTCGATCGTGATCCGCCCGTCCGTCAGCACGCCGTCGACGTCGAGGACGAGCAGACGAATCGTGCGCGCGCGAACGTCGATGTCGCGCGCCAACGCCGCACGAGACGGTCGGCGACCGGCCATCCGTCGGCGCTCAGACGACGCCGGCCCGCAGCAGGTCGTGGAGGTGGATGACCCCCGTCAACCGCCCGTCGCCATCGAGGACGAAGAGCACCGTAATGGTGTGCCGCTCCATCCTTGCGACGGCGAGCGCCGCGAGCGCCTCGGCATCGATGGTCTTCGGGCGCCGTCCCATGACGTCGGCCACGGTGCGACTGAGGAGCGACTCTCCGAGGCTGAGCGCGCGGCGGAGGTCCCCGTCCGTCACGACACCGACGAGCCGCCCGCCCTCGTCGACGACCGCCGTCACACCGAGGCGCTTCGCCGTCATCTCGAGGAGCACATCGGTCATCATGCTGGCCAGAGGAACCCGGGGCACCTCGTCACCGACGTGCATCAGGTCGGCGACCCGAAGGAGCTTTCGACCGAGCGTGCCGGCCGGATGCAGCGCCGCGAAATCCTCGGGGCGAAACCCGCGGTGCTCGAGGAGCGCGACGGCCAGCGCGTCGCCCATCGCGATCGCGGCGGTCGTGCTCGCGGTCGGTGCGAGCCCGAGCGGACACGCCTCCTCCGCGACGCTCACGTCGAGGACGGCATCCGCGGTCCGACCGAGCGTCGACGCCGCGCAACCGGTGAGCGCGATCAGCGGCAAGCCGAGTCGTTTGACGTGCGGCACGAGCTCGAGAATCTCGGCGGTCTCCCCGCTGTTCGAAACGGCGAGCAGGAGGTCGTGGCGTTCGAGCATGCCGAGATCGCCGTGCAGCGCCTCGGCGGCATGGAGGAAGAAGGCCGGCGTGCCGGTACTGGCGAGGGTCGCCGCGATCTTTCGGCCGACGTGCCCGGACTTCCCCATGCCGGTGACGACGACTTTCCCGCCGCGGCTGGCGATCAGCTGCACCACCGCGTCGAAGCGCGCGTCGAGGCGCGCGGCGAGCGCGGCCAACGCGTCGGCCTCGACACCGAGCACACGCCGTCCGTGCTCGACGCTGGCGGGCACCGCCGGCACCGTCCGCGCCGTCCGTCCCGAGCGTGCCCGCGGCGCCCGCGCCATCACGCGATCCTCGTCGCCGACTGCTTCACGACGCGATCAAGCGCAATCAACGTCTCGAGGAGGGGTCGGAGATCCGCGAGCCGGAGGGAGTTCGGTCCGTCGCTCTTGGCGCGCTCGGGGTCTTCGTGCACCTCCATGAAGATCCCGGACACGCCGGCGGCGACCGCGGCACGCGCGAGGGTCGGCACGAACTCGCGCTGGCCGCCCGACGCCGTCCCCGCGCCACCCGGGAGCTGCACGCTGTGCGTCGCGTCGAAGATCACCGGATAGCCGAAGCGCGCCATGATGGCGAGCGATCGCATGTCGGCGACGAGGTTGTTGTAGCCGAAGCTCGCGCCGCGCTCCGTCACCAGCAATTGCTGATTCCCGCCGGCGCTGGTCTTCGCGAGCACGTGCTCCATCTCGGGAGGCGACAGGAACTGCCCCTTCTTGACGTTGACCGGCTTCCCGGCGGCCGCGACCGCCACGAGGAAATCGGTTTGCCGGCAAAGGAACGCCGGCGTCTGCATGACGTCGACGACCGCCGCGACGGCCGGCACCTGCGACGCCTCGTGCACGTCGGTCAGGACCGGCACGCCGATCTCGCGACGCACTTCGGCGAGCAGCGCGAGCCCGGCGTCGATTCCCGGACCGCGGAAGCCGTCACGCGACGTCCGGTTTGCCTTGTCGAACGACGCCTTGAAAACGTAGGGCACACCGAGCTCGCGCGTGAGGTCGCGCAGACGTTCGGCGTGCCGCAACACGGAGTCACGGCTCTCGATGACGCACGGACCGGCGATCAACGCGAGCGGGCGCGCGTTCCCGAAGACGACCGAACCGACCGCGACCGTACGTTCGCTCACCTGGCCTCGCTCTCCTGCGACGCCGGATCAGCTGCGCGCGGCGCGCAGATTGCCGAGCGGCAGCGTGTCGCCCGCCGCATTGTGACGCACCGACGCGGCGCGGATGAATCCACGAAAGAGTGGATGACAGTCGAGCGGCTTCGATTTGAACTCGGGATGGAACTGACAGCCGATGAACCACGGATGCTCGGGGATCTCGACCATCTCGACCAGGGCGCCGTCGGGAGAAAGACCCGAGAGTCGCATGCCGTGCGACTCGATCGTGTCCCGATATGCGTTGTTGAACTCGTAGCGATGGCGATGCCGCTCCGAGATCTTCTTCTTGCCGTACACCTTGGCCGCCAGCGAGCCGTCGGCCAGGACGCACGCGTAGGCGCCGAGCCGCATCGTGCCGCCTTTCCTGTCGAGGCCCTTTTGGGTCGTCATGAGGTCGATCACGGGATGCGGCGTATCGGGATCGACCTCGGCCGAGTTGGCGCGGTCGAGATTGCAGACGTGGCGCGCAAACTCGATCACCGCCATCTGCATGCCGAAGCAGATCCCGAAGAACGGGACGTGGTGCTCGCGGGCGTAGCGTACCGCCGCGATCTTGCCCTCGGTGCCGCGCTGTCCGAAGCCGGCCGGCACGAGAATGCCGTCTGCTTCCTTGAGCGCACCGAGCCCCTTCTTCTCCAACACTTCGGAGTCGACGTAATCGAGATCGACCGCGCACTCGTTGGCGAGGCCACCGTGCGTGAGGGCCTCGTTCAGGCTCTTGTAGGAGTCCACCACGTCGACGTACTTCCCGACGACCGCGATCCGCACGCGCTCCTTCGGGTTCTTCGCGATGGCGACGATCTTCTTCCAGCGCGAGAGCTTCGGCGTGCCCGTCCACATGTTGAGGCGCTCGGCGATGCGCTCGTCGAGCCCTTCGTCATGGAACACGAGCGGCAGCTCGTAGATGCACTCGACGTCGCGGGCCGTGATGACGGCGTTGTCCTCGACGTTGCAGAAGAGCGCGATCTTCGCCTTCAGCTTCTGATCGAGCATGCGGTCGGTTCGGCACAGCAGCACGTCGGGTTGAATGCCGAGCCCGGTGAGCTCCTTCACGCTGTGTTGCGTCGGCTTCGTCTTGAGCTCGTGCGCCGTCGAGATGTACGGCACGAGCGTCAGGTGCACATAGATGACGTTCTCGCGCCCGTAATCGGCGCGACATTGCCGGACGGCCTCGAGGAACGGCAGGCTCTCGATGTCGCCGACGGTGCCGCCGACCTCGCCGATCAGCACGTCGAAACCCTCGGCAGCGGCCGCGATGCGCGCTTTGATCTCGTCCGTGATGTGCGGAATCACCTGCACGGTGCCGCCGAGATAGTCGCCGCGCCGCTCTTTCTCGATCACGGACTGGTAGACGCGCCCGGTCGTGATGTTGTTCTTCTGCGTCATCGGCGTCGAGACGTAGCGCTCGTAGTGACCGAGATCGAGATCGGTCTCCGCGCCGTCGTCGGTGACGAACGTCTCCCCGTGCTGGAACGGGTTCATCGTGCCGGGATCCACGTTGATGTACGGATCCATCTTCAGCATGGTGACCTTGAGGCCGCGGCTTTCGAGCAGCGCGCCGAGCGAGGCCGACGCGAGCCCCTTCCCGAGCGACGACACGACGCCTCCGGTCACGAAGATGAACTTGGTCTTGGCTTTCTTCGTGCTCACCGCTGACCCTCCACCAAGCGCCGTACCCGTTCGAGGTCTTCCGCTGTATCCACCTCGGGCGGCGCACTGTCAACTTCGATCATCCGGATGCGCATGCCGCGTTCGAGCGCGCGGAGTTGCTCCAGCTCTTCCGCACATTCCAACGCCGAACGCGGCGCTGCGGCGAGCGACAAGAGCGCCGTGCGACGATAGGCGTACAGCCCGATGTGACGGCGGCCGAACGGCGCGCCGGCGCGAGCGCCGCGCCAGTACGGCAGCGGGCTCCGCGAAAAATACAGCGCGCACCCGTCGGCATCGGTCACCACTTTGACGACGTGCGGTCGCAGAAACTCGTCTTCGTCGCGGATCGGTGTCATCACCGACGCCATCTGGACGTCGGGCCGATCACGGAAGACCGCCACGCACGCGGAGAGCGTCGTCGGGTCGAGCAGGGGCAGATCGCCTTGCACGTTGACGACGATCGACGCCTCGAGGCCGCGCGCGACCTCGGCCAGGCGATCGGTACCGGTCGCGTGCTCGCCGGTCATCACGACGTCGCCGCCGAACGCGCGCACCGCCTCGGCGATGCGCGCGTCGTCGGTCGCGACCAGCGTCCGCGCGACGCCGGCCGCGCGGGCCGTGCGCTCGTACACGTGCTGGATCATCGGACGACCGGCGATCGACGCGAGCGGCTTCCCGGGAAGGCGCGTGGAGGCGTAGCGCGCCGGGATGATCGCGACGACGTCGGCTGCCGATGACCCGGGCGCGATCACGGGCGCTGCTTATATGAATCGTTCGCCCGCCGTGTCAAAACACGATCGTCACGAGGAGCACACGCCATGAGCGACGAATCGACGCGGATCGAACGCGATTCGATGGGCACCATGCAGGTACCGCGCGATGCGCTGTGGGGCGCCTCGACGCAACGGGCGATCGAGAATTTCCCCATCAGCGGATGGCGGTTCCCACGCGGATTCATCCGCGCGCTCGGCCTGATCAAATCCGCAGCGGCGGAGGCGAACGAAGCGCTCGGCCTCCTCGATCCGGCGCGCAGTGCCGCGATCCGTGCGGCGGCGGACGAAGTCGCCGCCGGCATGCTCGACGCCCACTTCGTCGTCGACGTGTTCCAAACCGGCTCAGGCACCTCGACCAACATGAACGCCAACGAGGTCATCGCCCATCGCGCGGCGGCGGCGGGAGCGCCGGCGCACCCCAACGACCACGTCAACATGAGCCAATCGTCGAACGACGTGATCCCGACGGCGATGCACGTGGCGGCGAGCGAGGCGCTCGCACGCGACCTGCTACCGGCCTTGCGCATGCTCGCCGCGGCGCTCACCGCGAAGGCGCGCGAGCTCGACGACGTGGTGAAGATCGGGCGCACGCATCTTCAGGACGCGACCCCGATCCGTCTCGGACAAGAGCTCGGCGGGCATGCACGTCAGGTCGAGCTCGCGATCGAGCGCCTCGAATCGGCCGGTCGCGGGCTCGAGGAGCTCGCGCTCGGCGGTACCGCGGTCGGCACGGGCTTGAACGCACATCCCGAGTTCGCCGGCCGCGTGATCGCGCTCGTGTCGGCCCGTACCGGCCTCCCCTTTCGCGAAGCCGCCGATCACTTCGAAGCGCAGGGCGCCAAAGACGCCGTCGTACACCTGTCTGGAACGCTGAAGACGACCGCGGTCGCGCTCACCAAGATCGCCAACGACGTCCGTTGGCTCGCCTCCGGTCCGCGCTGCGGCATCGGCGAGATCACGCTTCCTGCGACCCAGCCCGGCTCGTCGATCATGCCGGGCAAGGTGAACCCGGTGATGGCGGAGGCGCTCTGTCAGGCGGCAGCGTTCGTGATCGGCGCGGATCTCACGGTCACGCTGGGAGGTCAGGCGGGCAATTTCGAGCTGAACGTCATGATGCCGATCATGGCGCACCAGCAGCTCGAGAGCATTCGCATCTTGGCCGCCGCCGTGCGCGCGTTCACCGATCGCTGCGTCGTCGGCATTCGTCCCGAACGCGAGCGCGCCGCGGCGGCGATCGAGCGGAGCCTCGCGATGTGCACGGCACTCGCGCCCGTGATCGGATACGATGCCGCGGCGGCGATCGCCAAAGAAGCCTACGCGACCGGCCGCACGGTCCGGGAGATCGCACGCGAACGGCACGTGCTGCCCGAGGACCAGCTCGCGCGCATCCTCGACCCGCTGCGAATGACGAAGCCCGGCATCCCGGGCTGAGGAGCGACCGGACGTTACTCGGCGGGCGAGGTGGGGGCGTCCGCGGCGCCCTTGCGGCCGCGACCGCCACGACGCCGTCCGCCACGTCGCCGCGGCCGCCGCCGGGTGGCGCCTTCGGTGGCCGCTCCATTCTCGGCCGCGGTCTCCGCGGCGTCCTCGCCCGTCTCCGTGTCGGGTTCGTCCGCGGCGACCTCGTCCACCGGCGCCGGCTCGGCCCCGGTCGGCGCCGCAAGGTCGACGTTCACGAGCATGCGGACGCGCCCGTTCGGCAGCACCTCGATGTCCTTCATGCGGCGAAGCCGCGTCACCAGCCGTGGCGATCCGGGGGGGCGTTGGAAGCCCGCCGCCTTCAACGCCACGGTGAGCGCGTCGAGCGTCACGGTATGCGCGGGGTCGGACGCCGCCAGCCGCGCGATGACTTGCTCGATCTGCTCTTGGGAGGCGGAGTGCGGCTCTTCGCCGTGCCGGGCGGGCAGCGTGCGGCGTCGCCGGGACGTGCGCTGCCCTCGCCGGCTGCTCCGTCGCTGCGTGCCCGGTACTGCGACCGCTTCCTCCGCGTCGTCGGCGCCGTCGAGGGCGCCGCTCGGCGCTCGGCTCGGCCGCGTGCGCGGCGGTCGTGCTGGGATGCGCGCTTCGATACGTGATGCGGTTGAATCGCACGCCGAGACGCGCGGCCGCGTCGCCCACCGCATCGAAGGCGCGGTCGTGCGAGACGATGTCGATCGCATCGCCCGGACGCGACCGACCGAGCCACATGCCCGCGTGCACGGCGATCCATAGATCGCTCCAATCCGGCACGCGCGTCGCAGGAGCGCTGTGAACGAGATGGGCACCCCGTTGCGCGAGCGAGCGCCCCAGTTGCTGGCCGACGACGCGCCAATTGCCGATGGCCGTGACGTCGGTATTCCCGGTCGTGAGATCGATAGCGAGCTCCTCGAGCACGCGCACGAGCTCGCTCTCGCTGCTGGTGTTCTCGACGTCGATGAACACCGCGCGACGCGGAGCGCGCGGCGCCTCCGAGCTCGCCGGGAGCGTCTTCGCAGTCTTGGACGCGGGCGCGCGACCTGTGCGCGGGCGCGCGGCGGCCTTGCGCGCGGGCGTCTTCTTCGCGCGCGCCGCTTTCTTGGCGGGGATCTTCGTCGGCATCGTTCGCGCCTTATGACGGGTATCGCGGCGGGTGTCGAGCGCGGCGCCGCTCAATAACGACGTTTCCAGAGGAGGTCGACGGCGCTGCGCCCGAGCGTGTCGGTGGACGTCTCGAGGCTCCACTCCGGTCGGATGACGTACTCGATGCGCACCTCTTCGACGCTCTGCCCGAAGCGATGTGCGAGGCTCACGAAGATGTCGTCCGCCACGTACTTGCCGACCGAAACGCGCGCATCCTGCAGGCCGGCGGTTCCCGTGTCGAACTGCAGATCATCGACGCCGAGCGCGTTCGCGACCGACTGGCGCAGCTCGGACGCGACGTAGCCGCCCGCGATGCCGAGGGCCTGCTCGCGCAATCCCACCGACTGCGAGCGGCTCAGCTGACTCGCCGGCGCGCCGAACAAGAGCACGGAAAGGACGTCGGCCTGGTCGAGCGCCGGCTCGCTTTCGAGCGCAAGCGTCGGCTTGGTGACGGTGCCGCCGACCTTCAGCCGCACGAGATAGTCGCCGGCGGTGTGCGTCGCCGTGATGTCGAGCACCGGATCGAGCCCCTGGCCGCTGAAACGCACGCGGCCCTCGGAGAGCGTGAACTTCTTCCCCTGGAACGCGTACCAGCCGCGGACGCCCTCGATGTCGCCCGCGAGGTGCAGCTCGCCGCCGGGCTTCTTCCACGCCGTCATCCAGCCCTGCAGCTCGACGTTGGCGTCGGAACGGCGCACCCACGCGTCGCGCGGGACGGCGATCTGCACCGTCACCGCGGCACGCTCGGAAAAGAGCCGGCACGGTCGGCGGCGGCGGCGCCACGGCCTCCTGCGGAGGCGCCGGCGCCCCGGGACCGATCACGACGATCGTAGGATCCGGCGGACGGACGGCGCTCGGCAACGTCTCCGGCACCTGGAGCACCAGGCCGTCGGTCGTGAGCGACCCTCCGAGGACGGGAGCCTCGAGCGTGCCCGAGATCCACAGCCAGCCGCTCGCCGCGCCGCGGCCGTACTGGTTGGCGAAGAGGGGAAAGCTCGTCGCCTCGAAGCGCATGTCCATGCCGGTACCGTCGCTTGCGAGCCGCGCGCCGCCGCCGCCGACGAGACGTCCCTTGCCGCTCGCGAGCGCCAAGCGCTCGATCGAAGCCGCCCGGCCGTCGAGCCGAAGCGCGAGCTCGATCGGATCGTAGGTGAGGCCGAGCGGAACGACGTACGCACGACCGCCGGCGAGCGCGACGGTTCCGTACGCCTCCGGCGCCGCGAGCGGCCCCGCGATCCGGACGTCGGCGGTGACGGTCCCGCCGACCTTGGTCACCAGCCCGGGCCAGAGCGCGCCGACGAATCCCACGTCGATACCAGCGGCACGCACGTGGGCTTCGGGATCGCCCATCGCGAACCGGAACGGAGACAGTCCGAGCTCGAGCGGCGCGCTACCGTCGACGACCAGCGTTTGCGCGGCGCGCGCGAGTCGCGCGTGCAGCTCGGCGCCGCCATCGGCCGCCGCGACGCGCGCGCGCAGCTCGTCGTAACGCGCACCGCCGAGCGTCGGCGACGTGAGGGCGACGTCGGCGTCGAGGCGCGGAGCGGCGAACGTCCCCGTCGAGGTGGGCGCGTCCGACGAGCCGGCCCCGCACTTCGTCGGGGACCATGCCGGTCAAGGCATCGAGATCGAGGCCGTCGACGACCAACTCGAGGTCGCTTCCGGAGCGCGCGACCATCCCGCCCAAGCGAGCGCTTCCCTGCGCCGATCGCACCAGGACGTCCGCGACCGTAAGCCGCTCGCCGCGGAGCTCCACGACGGGCGTCCCGACGGCATTCCAGGTCGCGCCGCGAAGATCCATGCGCAGCTTCGCGACCGTGACGCGGGTGACGTCCGCTGCCCGGGTCACGTTCGCGCGCAACTCGTGCGTCGCGCCATCCGACTCGCGCGCGCGGAGGGCGACGTCGGCGCTCAGGGCCGCGAGCGTGCCGTGCCATGAACCATCGAGCGTGAGATCCTCGACTGGGCGCCCGGCGAGCACGAGGTCGCCCGCCGCAGCATGGATGTCGGCCGCGCCCGCCGCCCTGCAGAGGTCGCGAGCGACGACCTTCCCGTCGAGCGTGCCGATACGCCAGCTCGCGGTACGAACGTCTCGTCCCGCGAGCTCGACGGTCGCATCGAACGCCGTCGGGTCGCCCCGCCCGGCGAGCTTGGCGGTTGCCGTGCCGCGAAGGTCCGGTCGGCCGAGCAGCGCGCCGATCGGCTGGAGATCGTCCACCCGCACCTCGCCCCGGAGGCCCCCGCGCGTCGACTTCACGTCGGCCGCGAGCGCCGCGTCGCCGGCCAGCGATGCGGCTCCGACGTTGGTCGCGATGGTGAAGTGGTCGAGGTCGAGCCGGCCGCCGTCGAGGCGCACCGCGGCGTCGCCGCTTTGGACGGCAACGTCGCCGATGCGGCTCGGCGACAGGTGGAAGGTGCCCTCGAGGCGCGCCGTGCCCGGCGCGAAGCCGACGCCCGCGATGCGCGCTTCGCCGTTCACCCGCCCAGCGAGCGCCGGTCGAGCGAGGAGCGGCCCGACGTCGAGCTCGTCCACCTCGAGGTTCACCGTGAAACGTTCCGCCGCCGGCGCGACGTCGCCGCTCGCATGCGCCGTGCCTCCCCCCTGCGTCGCGACGACGTCGAAGCGGATCGTGTCGTCGTCGCGACGTGCCGTCGCTTTCACCGACTGGAGCGTCAGGGTCGCGATGCGTGACGTCGCGAGATCCGCCTCGAGTTGCCATGGGCGCGGATCGCCTCCCGTGGAGGCGATCGTGACCGACCCGGTCAGATCGGTCGCGAGCAACCGTGGCCCGGCCATGGCGGCGAGGTCGACGCGCTCGAGGTCGGCACGCAGCCTGCCGGTCGGCCTCGTGCTCGCGAGATCGAGCGTGCCGGCAAGCCGCATGCGCCCCGCGAGCGAGCGTCCATCTCCCGCGGCGCTGTCGGCCGTGAGCTCGCCAGCGAGCACGACGGCGTCCCGCGGCCCCTCGGCTCGGAGCTCACCGCGCCAATCGCTGCGCGGCTCGTCGACGCGCAAGAGCGCGCGCAGCTCGGCGGCCGCGAGACGCGCCACACGTACATGCGCGGCGACGGCGGAGCCGACGCGTAGGTCGAAGGCCATCTCCGACTCCGCCGTACGGATGCGACCGTCCTCGACGTTCCACCCGGTGTCAGGGTCGATCAGGGCACGCGCCGTCGCCTCGCGGACGCGCACGCCGCTTCCGACCTCGACGAACGACAGCCCCGCAATCGCGACCTGCGACGCCCCGGAGCCCAATCGCGCCGCACCCGCGAGCGTGAGCCCACGGATTCGCCACACCCGATCCGGGCGGATCACGCGGAGGGCGCCGCCGGTGATCCGCACGTCGTGGAGATCGGCCTCCAGACCCGCGCCCCAACCGGGCAGCGCGGGCGACCTCCCGAGACGCTCGACGTTCCAGCCCCGCGCGTCGGCGACGAGTTGCACCGCAATCCCGTCGACGCTGACCGACGACAGCCGCAAGCCGCCGCCGCGCAACAGCGCGAGCAGATCGTAGGTCGCCGCGAGCCGACGGATCGCGAGAACCCGGGTGCCGTCTTGGACGAGCCGGACGTCGGTCACGACGAGCCGCCCGAAGAGATTGCCCTCGAGCGCGCCGATCGCGAGTCGCCCCGTCAGCGCGGCGTTGGCATGCACCAGCACCTGGCGACGGAGCCAGTCGCGAAAGGCCGCGGTCTGCGACAGCCCGGCGAGACCCGCCGCCAACGAGATCACGACGCCGACGCCCGCGACCACGACTCGCGGCCATCGGCGACGCTTGGTCGGTACCGACGCCCCGCTCACGTCAGAACGCCTGCCCAATGCTGAAATGGATCTGCCAGTGGGGCTCGCCCGGGGGCGGATCGAGCGGGATACCGACATCGAGGCGCAGCGGACCCACGATCGTCTGATATCGGACGCCGACGCCGGTGCCGAGCTTCAGGTCGCCCACCGTGTAGCTCGCGAATTGCCGTCGCACTTCGCCGACGTCGAAGAACACGACGCCGCCGAACGGCCCATGAATCGGCGTACGAAGCTCGAGACTCGCTTCGAGGAGGCTCCGGCCACCGACCGGGTCGTCGGAGTCGTTCAAGGGTCCGAGCATGTGGCGGCCGTAGCCGCGCGTGCTGTTGATGCCTCCCGCGAAGAAGCGCCGGAAGAGCGGCAGGTCGCGGCTCTGGCCGAAGCCGTTCCCGCTCCCGATACGCACCCGGCCGGCGAGCGTCCGCTTGCCGGGCAACGGCACGTACTTCTTGGCGTCGAGCACTGCGGTGTAGAAGCTGTAGGCCCCCTGCCACGGCCCACCCGCCTGCTCGACGGCCAGGTTCACGACGCTGCCGTCGCGCGGATCCAACAAGTCGACGGTGGTGTTGCGCTCGACGACGCCCGTCAGGCTCGACACGACACCGCGCGGGACGTAGTCGGCGTGGCCGCCGTCGAAACGCGCGATCGTCGAATCGGAGACGTTGCTCAAGTCGTCGTACTCGACGTCGTAGCCCGCCGAGACGGTGAGATGGGGCGTGATTCTCCGCTCCACACGCGGCGCAAATCGAATGCGTGCCACGGTGAACCCGGGCTCGTCGTCGCGCAGCTGGGTGAGCGGCGCAATGAAGGTCTGCTGGGGATGGAGAAAGTAGGGCTGCCGGAACTCGCCCTCGACGGCTTGCTCGATCTTGGAGGCTTTCAGGCGGACTCCGAGCTGCCGCCCGCCCCCGAAGAAGTCGTTGTGCTGCCACCGCAGTTGTCCGCGCACCTCGTCCTCGAGCCCGTAGCCGATGCCGGCGACGATCTCGCGCGGCGGCCCCTCGACGACGGTCACGGCGACGTCGACGGTCCCGGAGGCGGCCGCGAGGTTCCGCGGCCGCACGAGCACGGAGCGAAAGAGCCGCAGGCCGAAGACGCGGGCCTGGGTCTCGTCCAACTTCCCCGGGTCGTACGGATCGCCGGGCCGGTAGGCGATCTCACGCCGTATCAGGCGCACCGCGACTTGGTCGGTTCCTTCGACGTACGTGATCCCGAAGACGGCCGGAATGCCGCGCGTCGCCCGATAGCGGACGGTCGCTTCGTGCGTGGCGGTGTCGACGACCGCCGACTTCTCGACGTTCGCGTAGGCGAAGCCACGCGTCTGGAAATGCAGCTCGAGACGATCGCGGCCGGCGTCGTAGTCGGCTTGCGTGAAGGGCGCACCCGGCTCGAGCCGCAGCTCGGCACGCAGAGCCGCGAGCTCGCTCTCGCTCGGCGTAAAATCCACGACGTCGAGATCGACGCTCTTCACGAGCACGACCGGCCCCTCGTCGACGTGGATGACGATCGCGACACGTTCGCCGTCGACGGCGAGCTCGTAGCTCACCCGCGCTTCGTAGCGACCGGACTCGCGAAGCCATGCGGTGATGCGCTCCAGGTCGCTCCGCAGCAGATTCGGGCTCAAGAGGGTCGGCTCGAGCCACCGCTTCCACGGCAGGTACCATGGTGGCAACCGCGTCTGCATCACCGAGCGAATCGCGCTCGCCGAGACGGTGTCGTTACCCACGACGCGGATGCGCGAGACCGTGTAGACGCTCTCGGGAGGCAGATCCTCGAGGGTCAGCGCAAGCGCGCTCGTGCGAAGGAGGAGGATCAGAGTGATCACCGTCCACCGCAGCCGCATCCGAAGCGATGGTATCGGGGCGATCACACGAGGAGCAAATCAGCTGACGTGCGCGGCGATCCGTCCATTCTTGTCAGCAGAGTTGCCGAATCGACGCCGGTCAGAAATCCGACGCCAGAGCTCATACGGCAACCCACTGGAAACGCTGGTGCATCGATACAAGCGCAACGGGGTATGCGATTTGCTCCAGCCACCGTCGCTATGGCGACGACGGCAAGGAGCTGGAAACGGGGCCTCGTAGTGCTGCAATGATCGTCGAGCTGGGGTCGATCGGAGCGCGTGCGAACTTGCGATGATCTCGCACAAGTGCATGAAAACTCTGGATTTCAATGCGATCCGCGGCGATTATTTTTCTTGACAAGGGTCAGATGGGGCTCCTATATGTTGATCTCACGACCTGAATGAAGCACTTGAGTGCCGTTTAGCTTGCCGAAACGGATCACCATCTTCAGTTCGAAAAAATAACGTTAGGAAGCGAGTGGAAGTCACGCTGATGGCGGAGTGGATTCTCGAGTTTCCGGGTGTGTCGTGGACCTCACCGACTCGAGCACTGCGGCGTCATCCCCAACCAACCCAACGAAGGAGGGTAACCATGAAGAAGCTCATTTACGCAGCTGGAGCTGCGGTGTTGGCGCTCGGTAGCGTCAGCATTGCGAGCGCTGCCAGCGTGCCGTGTGCGGTGAATTACCAGCATCCGTCGCAGGCGAAGCAGATCAAGGCGAGTCTCACCCAGGCGTTCGTCTCCTGCAACAACGCGGGCGGGCACACGCCCAATGCCACCACCGAGACCGGAACGGTCCCGACCTGCTACCCGGCCGAGACCTTCCACGAGGCGGAGGGCTCGCCGGCCGGTGGCTGGACCTGGGGTCCGAAGTCGAAGGGCACGATCAGCTTCAAGGCCGGCAAGAACAAGCTGAAGGCGAATCCCAGCGACCCGAACGATCCGTACTCGCAGAACACCGACCCGAACGCCGTTGATCTCTACATCCAAGTGAAGATCTCGGACATTCGCGACAATACTGGCTTGGCCAACGGTTTCCCTGGTGCGGTTCAGACGGTTGCCCGTGCGACCTTCGTCGACCGTGCCGAACAGTCCGCTCCGATGACGGTCATCGACTTCCCGACCGGCTTCCCGGTTACGCCCAGCAACGGGAAGATCTCCGTCAAGAGCTCGGCCAGCGCGATTCTCGACGGTCTCAACCAGCCCGCGCTCCCGGCCTGCACGAACATCGAGGTCGTCTCGGTGCTGATCAAGGATCCGAACGGCAACACCTTCGCGAACCTCGGCACCTTCCTCCCGTAGTTCGCTGCGTTTGGACGCTTCTTTTCGGTTCTCCTGCGGAAGCCACTCGCCCCGTCCACGGGCGGGTGGCTTCGTGCTTCTTGGGCTCTGCGCTCTCGCCCTGATTCTTCAAGCCTGCTCCTCCAGCGAAACCCCACGTCCCGTCGCATCGGCGACGCCGGCGCGGACGGTAATCCCGGCTCCGACGGTCGTGGCACCAGCGGCGGCGGCGGGACCCCAGGCATCTCCTGCGGCATCGGCGACGAACGATGACGACTTCTCCGACGTCGCCGACTACGACTGGAATCTCGCCGACGAGGCCGAAGGAACCGACTTCGAGATCGATGCGGGAGCGACTAGCTTCTTCATGCCGCGAGGCAACATCGTGACCTTCAAAGCCAAAGCACTCAACGGCACGCCGCCCTTCACGTTTTCTTGGGATTTCGGCGACGGCTCCCCCGCCGCCCCCGGAGAAATGGTGAGGCACTCGTTCATGAAGCTCGGCCACATCGACGTCACGGTCACCGGAAAAGACGCGAGCGGAGCCACGGCGTTCATGACGCTCGGGATCTTGGTCTCCCATCCGGTGGATTTCGCGTACCGCATGCAAGCCGACGAGAAGACCATCGAAGATCTGAAGGCCCGGTACCCCGATTGGGCGCCGGCGTCTCCGGTTCCCAGTCCGCCCGTTCCCAGTCCGTAAGCTCGGCGGCAGCGCGATCAGACGCGTCCCCCGTGGACGCGTGCCGCGGAGCCACAACCGCACCTGTCAGCCGCTGGTCACGCCGTAGAGCTGCAGGGGCATGAGCTTTCGCATGACGGCCGTCGGCGGCGTATCGGCCGGCGAATCGGGAAGATGGATCGCGAAATCGCTCTGGCGAGCGACCGGCGTGAAGGTGAGCCCACGAGCCTCGGGGCGGGGCGCGTAGCGGTTCTGGAGCCAATACGCCGAGCGACCGTTCGTGACGAGATTCGACAGCAACGCCCGCCAGGCAGGACCGCCGCCCGTCGCCATGATGCTTTCGCGGCCGAACACGAGCCAGAGCCCGGTCTGCATCTCGAGATCCGCGGATCCGCCGTCGATCACTATGACGGCGTCCTCCGGCATGAGCTCCGCGATGTCCCGCATCGCCTGCAAGCTGCCGACGAAATACGGGGCGGGTCGCGTCGCGACGATCGATCGGATCTGGAGCGCGAACGTCGTCAGTGACAGCAGGAGCGCGGCGATCGCGAGGCTTCGCCGCGACGTTCGCCAAAGAGCGCTCACCGCCGCGCCCGCGAAGACGGCGAGACCGGGAATCACCACCGGGAGATAGCGACGCATCGCCCACGGCTGGTAGCCCCCGACGCGCGGGTTGCCGATGAAAATCACTGCCACCAGCGCCACCAGAATGACCGCGAGACGCGCGGCCGGCCCGCCTCTCGACCACATGACGCCGCTTCCGGCCAGACCGAGCAGAAGACCGAGCCACGACGTGGACCCTGCGACCCACCAGAGATGGCGCATCGGCTCCGAGCGACCACCGATCCGAAAATAGAGAACGGCGACCGCGAACGTCGCACACGCGAGCAGGAAGCGCGCGAGCGTGCGCAGAATCGGCCATCCTCGCCATGCCGCCACGACGCCGACCAGCAAAGGGATCATTGGCAGGAGAACGAGCACGCTCAGGACGCGGCCGTCCGACAAGGCCGGCAAGATCCGAAACAGCACCTGCAGCCACCCGATCATCAGATCGTTCTTGAGATACGCGAGCTGGTGGTTCGGCGATGCTACGAGCGCAATCGGCGCCAGCAAGCCGGCGCTCACCGCCCCGACGACGAGCGCACGGAGGTCGCGCCGCGGCACCGCGGTCCATGCCGCCCACCAAGCGACGGCAGCGGCGCCGAACAGCAGGGTCTCCGCGCGGGCCACGCCGCCGAGCCCGAGCATGACGCCGGCGGCGACGGGCGCGCCGCGCCCGAGGAACACCAGGCCGCCCCAGACAAACGCGGCCGTGAGGGGCTCCGACATCGGGAAGCGCCCGAACCACCACACCGCGAAGTTCCCGAGGAAGAACAGGGCTGCCGGCACCGCGGCGGCGATGCCCATGGACTCCCCGACGAACAGCGTCACCGCCCACGCCGCGAGGCCGGTCGTGAGCGGTGCGACGACGGGTGCGAACGATGGTCCGCCGACGGCCGCCAACACACCGCTCCACGTCGGCAGCAGTGGGAAGAAGGCCGGCGTCGCAGTGGCCGCATCGCGGGCATCGACCAGCAGGCCGCCCGGCAATCGGACGAACGGTCCGGCATCGAACGCGCCGACGCTCATGAAAAGCGCCCGCGCGAGATCCGGCGGCAAGCCGCGTGCGACGGTGTCGGTGACGACGTACGAGCCGGTGCGTGCCAGGTGGATGCCCGCGTCCACGTACATCGTGGAATCGGAGGCGGCGATGAACGTCTCGAACGGCGGCCACGACCACGCGACGGCGGCGAGCGCCGCCCCGCACGCGAAGACGCGACACCGCCGGGTCGACGAGCCGAGCGAAATCCTCGACTCCGCACGCGCGAAGCGTCCCGCTCCGAGCGCCGCCACGATCCCGACGCCGCCGACCACGATCTCGAGGGTGCCGAGCGAGAATCGCCCGGCGCGGCCGAGCACGACGCCGGCGAGCGAGGTGACGGCGAGGCCCCACCAGACCGCGGCGAACAGGTCGACGCGCCTCCGTCCGAAGCGCGCCAGCATCCAGCCTGCGAGCCCCAGCGACGTCACCAGCGTCGCCGCGCGCAGGAGGACCGTCAGCTCAGCCACTCAGGGAGCGGTGCTCGGGGTCGGCACCGGCCGACCCTGACGCCGCAAGCCCCACTCGCGCAACATCTTGTCGCGTGCGCGGGAACCGATTTCGTAGATCGCGTCGGGTACGGGCCGCTTCTCATTGGCGGGGTCCTGGTAGAACGCGTTCACGTCCTTCACCCAACGATCGAAGTTCTTGCCGCTCAAGTTCGACACGCTCACGCGCGGATCCTTCTTCTGCATCAGGCCGATCGCATCGAAATAGCCGATCACGTATCCGAGCTGAAAGGAGTCCCCGTTGGCCTTCCAGATGTTGTACCGCAAGGACGCGTAGGCGCTGGCGGAGGCGAGACAGAACCCCCCGAAGGCGGCGATCGTCGCGATCACAATCGTTCGTCGCATGACGTGCGGGGACATACTCAGCGCCGCGCGGACCCGTCAATGGGGGCGAGGTGGGCGCGCTCCGCCCGGCGCACAAGTACGAAGGGCCGGTAGCCGCGGAGGCTACCGGCCCTTCGTGTCGGACGAATCAGCGAATCGAGGCGGCTAGAAACCGACCTCGATCGTGGTCGTCGGGTTGGTGATCGCCCCGGGACCCGGGAGACCGGCCACACCGTCCACCGCGGACGCACCGGTCTCCTTGATGCAGAAGATCGCGGCCGACGTCCGGTCCGGCACGCCGGGCGAGCCCTCGCGAACCATCGTCGGCCACACGAAACACTCCTTTGGCGTGACGGTGCAGGTCTCGCCCATCCCGCATTGCGGACAGCCTGGTCCATGGGCGCAGTCGGCGTCGACGTTACACGACTTGGGCGCGTAGCCGGAGCAGTGCCCGACGCTCGGTCCTGCCGTGCAGGCACCCTCCTGGGCCGAATCGGTATCCGACCCATTCACGCGGCAATCGTACGAATTGCAGAAGCCGCCCGGGCAATCGAGGTCGTCCCCGCACGGCTGGGCGTCCAACCCACCACCCCGGCACGCGTTGGCGCATCCGTTCGGGTACTGCGTAAGGCCCGCTGTCGTGTTGCAGAAGCACTGATTGTTGCAGGTTCCACCGGGGCATTCGGAATCGACCGTACAGGAACGGAACTCGTTCGCCCCACCGACACACTTCTTGCCGTTGATGCCCGGCGCCGGCCCGCATGATTTGTTCGCCGTGAGGCTCACGTTCTGCGTGCTGGCAGGGTTGAAGAGGATGTCGATCGTCCCGTACGGGTTTCCACCGATCGGGCAGTCGATGCTGGGATTTCCGAAGAACTCAGTCGGGCCGCCGAACGGCGGATCCGGACGGCACGACTTGTCCTTGTTGAGCCCGAAGCTGCAGATGGGAGCGGTCACGCAGGTCGCGCCGCCGGAGCAATCGGCGTCGGTCGTGCAGAGGGTCCGCGAGCCGGGGCTCGTCGTGGAAGCGGGACCCGTGCAAAAGTGGCCGCACACCGGACACGGTTCCCCGGTCTCACCCGGAAAGGTTGCAGAGCCCTGACGCAACCGCACCGCGCCCTCACCGGTCGCGAGGTCGGTCGTCCCGACGACGTCTTCGCTGAAGGTGTTCTGGACGCAGACCGCTACGCCAAGCGACACGAGGGGCAGCGGAGCGCCGTGCGGGACCATGACGCAGTAATCGCCGGCGAGCGAGCAATCGCCGTCCTTCGAGCAGCGCCGCTTGAACTCGATCGCGCAGTGCGGACCGGTCGCGCCGCCCGCGGTCTTCCGGCAGAAGTTCCCGACGCCCGTGCAGATCGAGTCGGCGTTGGCGGCCGTTCCGGTCGCGTTCGGCGCCGGCGAGCACGCCTGGTGCGGCGGCAGGTTGCAGCTCGGACCGACGGTGCAGAGCGTGTCGGGACCTCCCGGGCCATCGCAATCGAAGAGATCGGCCACGTAGCCGCCACCCTCGACGATGCCGGAGTCGTGGCTGTTGCCCGTCCAGCCGTTGTCGAGATCGGCGTTGGCGTGCTCGATGACGCGCTGACGCGGCGGAATGCCCGGGCCGCCCTGGCAGAGGCAGGGGAAGAACCCGGACGGAGCGCCGCACAGACCGGGGCAGGCAGCGTCGTCGACGCCGTCACACTCCTCGCCGGGGGGGTTCGCGTGGTTGTCGCCGCAAATACCCGGCTGGGCATACTCGTAGTCGATGAGGTCGCTGATGGCCCCGGGGTCCGGATTGTCCGCGAGATCCTGATGCACCTGGACCTCGCACGTCGCCGCGTCGGAAGCCGTCGCCGCGTCCGACGTGCAGAGCTTCAGCGCGGGAACGTCGATCGAGGCGTCCGAGCAGGCCTTCTCGATCGCCGCGACCGCCTTGTCACGCGCCTTGTCGACGGTGTCCTTGGTCTTCTGGTCGCCGGTGGCGCAGTCTTGGGGGGCGACGCCGGAGAGCTTGCACACCGTCTGCGTGACCCCGGGGGCCGGAGACACCTGCTTGCAGTTGAGGAGCGCATTGCGACACTTCTGCACCGCCTTCATGAGGCTCGTCAGAAACTTGATCGAGTTTTTCGAGACCGCGGACTGGCATTTCAACGTGGCACCGGTGAGCGGTCCCGTCACGCTCGGATCGTACTCGGTGGGGATGATGCCCTGGCACGCCGTGCCCGCACCCTGGTCGGGGCAATCGGCGATCGTGGTGCACGACTCGCCAGTGTTCGTACCGCCGCTGCAGAGGCCCGTCATCAGCAAGGTGTGGCTCGACTCGATGCAGTCCTCGAGATCGGTGACGGTGAAGCCGTTCGCGGGATTGGGGTCGCGACACGGACCGGGAAAGCCGATCGTCGCGAGGTTATCGTCGTCGAAGCCGGGTCCGAGCTTGTCGAAGGAGCACTTCTTCGCGATGCCGGAGCGCAGCTTCTCGATGAGCTTCGTGAAATCCGGTGCGGGGCAGCTGTTGGCAAGCGCGAGGTTCGCGTCATTGCACTTCTGGATCGTCTTCAGCCGCTTGCTGACGTACTTCAGCCCCTCCTTCGCGATGGCGGTTTGGCACTTGTACTGATCCTTACTCAGGGCGTGGGCCGTCGACGTCCCGACGACGAACGCGAGCATTCCCGCGGCGAGCGCTGATAGGCAGCGTGCTGTGCGTCCCATGGTTTCCTCCTTCGGTTGGTCGAACGGTATGGTCGAATATCGATACCGGGGATCTCGGACGATCACGGCACCCGGTGTGATTTCTCAACCAGAGTAATGTGGTGCAGACGAGGCAGTCAAGAAAAAACCTGGATGACGCGCAGCGCTATCGGAGAGTCGTGTGCCAAGTGACATGGAGGTCGCGCCCGAAACGACGATGCCCCCGAGCCCATCACAGGGCGCGGGGGCATCGTCGTGAATGGAGCCTGATCGATCAGGGATCGATCAGCACGACACCCGGAATCCGGACGCGTCCGACGGAGGGCAGACCGCCGGCCGAGTTGACGGCCCCCGCACTCGTCGGAGCGATACAGAAGAACGTGCCGACCGTCGGCTTCGAGACACCGCCACACGGCGTATCGGCCGTACCGCTCACGGCGATCGCATTCCCGATGATCCCGTTGTCCGTGAAGCACGGTCGATTGCGCGCGATGCACTGCTGGCCGGGCAGGCAATCCGGGCACGTCGCCGGGTCGCAATCCGCGTTTACGGTGCAGTTCTTGTAGGTCTGGATCGAGCACACCGTATCGACGGGGCCTATCTGGCACTCGCCATCGTTGTTGCCGATGTCGACGCATCCCTCGAGGCCCGGCGTGGCCGAGTCGTCCTGGCACGCGTTTGGTTGCGTCGCCTCTCCGGGACGCGTGCACGCGCCGCCACCGGCGCATCCGGTCGGGCAGGTGCCGCCCGGACACGACGACGAGTCGCTGCAGGTTGCCCCGTGGTTCGTGCCGCCGACGCACGTGTTGCACGGCTTCCCGGCCTCCGTGCCGCCGACGCAGCGCCGCCCGCCGCAGATGCCGTTCCCGCTGCCGCAGCTCCCGCCGGGGCACTCCGACGAATCGGTGCACTGAGCGCCGTCGTTGCTGCCACCCACGCAGACGGTGGTCGCCGGACAATCGGCGTTCGTCGAGCACCCCTCCTGGTTCACGTTGTTGCACGTGTCACAGAGGCACTTGAGGCCCGTGTACCCATTCTGACGGCAGGTCGGGTTCCCCGCTTCGACCGTCTTCGTCTGCGTGCCCGTCGCGATGTTGAGATTGATGCCGAGCGTCGAGACCTGGTTGGTCGGCGGACAATCGAGGCTGACGTCGCCGAACTCGAGCGAGTGACCGGTCACGGTGCACGCATGATTCTGCCGTGCGCCCGCGGTACATTGGCCGGCCGTACAGCGCGGACACGGCCCCGAAACCTGGTCGCCGAAGACGTGGACCTTCGACGAGAGCGGAACGTTCGAGAACGAGCTGCCGTCGCTGAAGTCGATCGTACCGGAGATGGGCCCCGAGATCTCGTTCAGGATGCACGTCGACACGCCGCCCGCGACCAGCGGCAGCGGCGAACCGAAGTAGAAGATGCAGGGACCCGCGTATCCCGCGTTCTGGCACGTGCCGCCCGGACACTCGGAGTTGTCCGTGCAGAGCGCCTGGTTGTTGGTGCCGCCGATGCAGATCTCCGCGTTGGTGCAGTCGCTGTCGCTCGTGCACTGCACCCACGGCGTGTCCTTGCAACGATGGTTGCTGAACGTCTCACCGCCCCCGTTCTCGAGCGGACCGCTGACGTTGCACTGGCCGCACGTCGGCTGGCTGCCTCCGGCGCAACCGCTCACCGCGAGGGTGATGCGGCCTTGCGTCGGTATTCGCGCATGGTGCGCCAGGCCGGTGAAGCCGGTATCGAGATCGGCGTTCGTACCGTCGGCCGTGAAGGAGATGGTCGACGGGCACGGACCGGAGGGCGGGACCGCCGTGCACGAGTTACACACCGGGGGATAAGGTGAGTATTGGGGCACCTGCATGTCGTCCATGCAGTGCCCCTTGAACTGGTTGGCGCACGAAGTGCAGTCCACGATGTCCTGCAGGGTCGAGATCGGGCCGCTACAATCCACGAGGTCGTGCGGACGCGTCACGTAGATGCAATCCGACGCGAAGCCGATCTGGGCGGGAGTGAAATCGTCGCCGCCGCCACACGCCTTGTCGGCACCGCCGCACGCTTTGCAGATGGCCGCGCTCGCCTTGTTCTTGGCCTTGTCGATCGCCGCCTGGTACTTGCCGTCGCCGGCCGAGGGCGGGAAGCAGTCGAGACTGTGCTTCCCTTTGATGCGCGCGTCCCAGCATTTCTGGAGTGCCTTGCTGATGGAGTTCAGCAATGCGGCGTTCGCCTTCCCGATCGTCGCTTGGCACTTGTTGAGGGCCTTGTCGCTGGTCTGGAGAACGATGTCACCGAAGGAGAGGTCGATCGACTGGTCGCTCGCCGCGTCGGAGATGCACTCGATGCAGGTCGCGATGCCACTGCAGTCGTTGATCACGTTGTTGCAGGCACCCTTCTCGAAGTTCGGACAGACGCTCGGCCAGCCGACCGATGCCGGCGAATCCTCGTTGTCGTTGGGCGGAGTGCTGCCGCATGTCTTGTCGGCGCCCCCGCAGCTCTTGGCGATCGTGGTCTCGAGCTTGGATGCCGCCTTCGCGATCGACGCGTTCGCCTTGTCGTCGGGACATGTCCCGACGCCGGCCTTCACGACGCCTTCATTGCACTTGGAGAGGGCCTTGACTCTGGCCTGCAGAAATTGTGAGCCTGCTTTGGCGATCGCCCTCTCACACTTGGCAGTCTCGGCGCTCGCGGCTGGCGCGGACATGACCACGGCGAGTAGCGCGATGCCCGCGCTCCGCAGCATTGTCTTCATGTTTACCCTCCTTAAGGTTTGCGAAATCCCGTTCTCGATCTGCGTTCACTCACGGCACTGAGTGACAAAGCAGCGGCACTGACGGCACCGGGGAAGTATTGCTTCTGAGAAACGAGGGTAAGTCAGCGTCCGAAAGGTTGTCAAGAAAATAATTGGGATTTCTAGGGATTACGACGCATCGCGACTGTGATGCGTCGGCCGGTCACAGATCCAAGAACGAATCCACGGCAGAAGTGCATACGCGGGAAACGCGAGCGCGAACGTCAGCGCGAAATAGCCCGCATAGCCGAGACGGGCCGCGCCGAATCCGGTCAACGGCGCGCTCACCGAGCGCGTGAGCCCGAACAACGCAGACAGCAACGCATATTGCGTGGCGGCTTGCTCGCGGTCGCACACGTGCATGAGGAACGCGAGGAACGGAGCCGTGCCGAGCCCGCCCGTGAAGCTCTCGAGCATCGACGCCGCGTAGATTGCGGGCCTGCCGCCGCCGATCGCCGCCGCGCCCGCGTAGCCGAGGTTCGAGAAGGCTTGCAGCAATCCGAGGATCCAAAGGCCGTGAAAGATTCCATAGCGCGACGTGAACACGCCGCCCGCGAGCGCGCCGAGTACCGTGAGCGCGACGCCCGCCGTCGTCGACACGAGCGCGACGTCGTCGATGGTGAGGCCGCTGTCGAGCCAGAAGGGCTTCACCATTGGTCCCATGCTTACGTCGCCGAGCTTGTAGAGCACGATGAAGAGCAACACCGCTGCGGCGCCCGGTCGCGCGAGCCAGCTTGCGAGCGCGCGGAGCGATGCCGCCGCCGGCTGCCGCACGACCGGGATGCGCGGCGCGCGCAACGCCGCCAGCGCCAGCGCGGCGAACGACACGGCGGCGAGCTCGAAGGCGAGCTCCCAGCCGCCGCGCCCCGCCACCAAGAGGAGTCCGCCGCCGCTCGCGATCAGTGCCGCGCGATAGGCGGAGACGCGGACGCCGTTCCCGACGCCCTCTTCGCCCGCGGCGAGGAGACCGATCGTGTACGCGTCGATCGCGATGTCCTGGGTCGCACCTGCGATCGTGAGCGCGAGCACCGCGGCGACGAGCAGGGTCCCCGGCGTCGACGCGTCGGTCAGGGGGATGGCGAAGGTCGCGACGGCCATGACCGCGAGCGCGGCCGCGATCCACTGCCGCCGCTCGCCGAAGCGGTCGACGAGCGGTGCCCAGAGCGGCTTCAGCGTCCACGGCAGCGTGAGCGACGAGAACACGCCGATCGCCGCGAGCGACACGCCGTGCACCCGCAGATAGACGGGGAGGTTGTCGACCACGATGCCCATCGGCATGCCCTCGGCGAAATAGAGGAGCGCGATCCACCAGAGCTTCCGCCGCGTCGACACGTGACGCGCGAGCTACCAGAAGGCGCGGAGCCCCGCGAGCGCGCGCGACGGTCGAATCGATCGCGTGCGAGATCGGCGCGCCGCGAAAGCGGCGCCGCCGGCGATCCGGGTGCGGCGAAAGGGCGCCGGGGCGATCCGTGCTAGCGTCGCGGCATGGATGCGCGCCGGCATTGGATCGTCTGGGACGGCGAGTGCGGCTTCTGTCGCCGCGCCGTCGAGTGGGCGATCGCGCGCGATTGCGACGGGCAGTTCGAGGCGATTCCGTATCAGTCGCTGCCGAGCCCACCGATGACGCCGGCACTCGCCGCCGCCTGTCGCGACGCCGTCCACGTCCGCACGGCCGACGGGTCCTGGCTGCGCGCCGGTCGCGCCTGCCTCTTCGTGCTGGGGCGCGTCGGCTGGCCGCGGCTCGCGCGGGTCGCCGCGCTACCGCCCTTGGTCTGGGTCGTCGAGCTCGGCTACCGCATCGTCGCAAGCAACCGTCGGTTTTTCTCGCGGCTCCTCGCGCGCTGCGTACCGGACGACGTCGGCTGATCAGGCGCGTCGGCCGCGCCCATGGCGCCCCGCATATCCTCGAAGATCTCTTCCATGGCGCGCACGTGATGACCGCAGTCGTCGTCACCGTCGAGGCCAAGGCGTCGAACGGCACGCCGCCCTTCACGTTCACCTGGGACTTCCGGGACGGCCCACCGCCGGCCACCGGCGGTGGGCGCCTCCGTCCGAAGCGCGCCGGCATCCAGCCTGCGAGCCCCAGCGACGTCACCAGCGTCGCCGCGCGCAGGAGGACCGTCAGCTCAGCCACTCAGGGAGCGGTGCTCGGGGTCGGCACCGGCCGACCCTGACGCCGCAAGCCCCACTCGCGCAACATCTTGTCGCGTGCGCGGGAACCGATTTCGTAGATCGCGTCGGGTACGGGCCGCTTCTCATTGGCGGGGTCCTGGTAGAACGCGTTCACGTCCTTCACCCAACGATCGAAGTTCTTGCCGCTCAAGTTCGACACGCTCACGCGCGGATCCTTCTTCTGCATCAGGCCGATCGCATCGAAATAGCCGATCACGTATCCGAGCTGAAAGGAGTCCCCGTTGGCCTTCCAGATGTTGTACCGCAAGGACGCGTAGGCGCTGGCGGAGGCGAGACAGAACCCCCCGAAGGCGGCGATCGTCGCGATCACAATCGTTCGTCGCATGACGTGCGGGGACATACTCAGCGCCGCGCGGACCCGTCAATGGGGGCGAGACGCGCGCCGTCCGGCGCGAACAGCCGCGCGTGACCGACGCCCCACTTCGCGAGCCGGTACTGCACCGACGTCCGCACCACCCCGAGCCCGTAGATCATGCTGCGGCGGAAGTTGATCGAGGACGCCTCGGCGAAATACTTCGCCGGACACGATACCTCGCCGATGCTGAAGCCGAAGAACGCGATCTGCGCCAGCATCTGATTGTCGAAGACGAAATCGTCGGAGTTCTCGAGGAGCGGCAGGGTCTCGAGCACCTGCCGCGAGAACGCGCGATAGCCGGTGTGATACTCGGAGAGCTTCTTCCCGAGCAGGACGTTCTGGAAGAACGTGAGCGCGCGGTTGGCGACGTACTTGTACCTCGGCATGCCGCCGACGAGCGCGCCGTCCGAGAGCACGCGCGAGCCGAGCACGGCATCGTACTGCCCGACCGCGATCAGGGACGCCATCGCGACCAAGAGCTTCGGCGTGTACTGATAGTCGGGATGCAGCATCACGACGACGTCGGCGCCGCGCTCGAGCGCGGCGTGATAGCAGGTCTTTTGGTTGCCCCCGTATCCTTGGTTCTTCGCGTGCACGATCGTGTGGATGCCGAGTGACCGAGCGACCTCCACCGTACGATCGACGCTGCCGTCATCGACCAGCAACACGTCGTCGACGTAGGCGCGTGGAATCTCGGCGTAGGTTTGCCGGAGCGTGAGCTCGGCGTTATAGGCCGGCAACACGACGGCGATGCGTTTACCGAACAACATGAGACGTCGGCTCCGATACCACGAAGCTTCCGGAAGGTCTCGTCCGTGCGAACGTTGATCATCGGCGCATCCGGGCTCGTCGGCGGGGCGCTGCACGCCGTCTTCCCGGATGCCGTCGGCACGTACCTCACGAACCCGCGCGCCGATCTCGTCCCGCTCGACGTCGCCGATGCCGGCGCGGTCGACGCCCTCGTCGACCGGGTGGCCCCGGAGCTGATCCTGCTCCCGGCGGCGCAACCGAACGTCGACCGCTGCGAGCTCGAGCCGGCGGAATCGGAGCGGATCAACGTCGCCGGCACGCGGCACGTCGCGGCGGCGGCGGCGCGCACCCGTGCCCGCTTCATCTACTTCTCGACGGACTACGTGTTCGACGGTCGCGACGGCCCCTACCCGCCCGATGCCGCGCCGCACCCGATCAACGTCTACGGCCGTCACAAGCTCGCCGCCGAAACGCTCGTGCGCGAGATCGTCGCCGATCATCTCGTCGTGCGGGCCTGCGGCGTGTACGGGTACCAACCGGCGGGCAAGAATTTCGTGATGGCCCTCGCGCGGCTCGCGAAGGCGGGCGAGCCCATGCGCGTGCCGAGCGATCAGTGGGGCACACCGACGCTCGCCGACAACCTGGCCGCCGCCGTGCGCGAGCTCGCCCTCGGTCGGCATCGCGGCATCGTGCACCCCGTCGGACCCGACTACCTCAGCCGCATCGCTTTCGCGCGGCTCGCGGCGAAAGTCTTCGGCTACGACGACGGGTTCCTCCGACCGGTGGCGACGCTCGATCTGCACCAGCCCGCCGCCCGGCCGCTCCGCGGCGGCGTCGACAACCGCACCACCCAGGCCCTCCTGCGAACCACGCGTCTCGTCGGCGCGCGCGAGGGCCTCGAGCTCATGCGGCGCCGCATGGAGGCCGCGGCCGCCTCGTAGCTGCCGTCATGCGCCCGCGCTCGCAGTGGGTGGCGCATTGCCGGCCACCGCACGGCTCTCCCGACGCCGTCGTCCGCACGAACGACGGCGACCGCCTGGCCGCCTATCTCACGGACGCGGCGCGGAGTCCCGGGGGCACGGCGTCCGAGGTCTGCTTCCCGGCAACCGAAGCGGCCGTCGCGGCCCTCCTCCGTGGCCCCACGCCCGTCCTGGTCGTCGGGGCGCAATCGTCCCTGACGAGCGGGGCGACGCCGCGCGGCGAGATCGTGCTGTCGACCGCGCGGCTCACGACCATCGGGCCCGTCGCGCGCGGCATGGTCGCCGTCGAGCCCGGGGTCGTGCTCGCCGATCTGACGCCCGTGCTGGCGACGCGCGGGCAATGGTATCCGCCGATGCCGACGTACGACGCCGCCACGGTCGGCGGCACCATCGCGACCAACGCCGCCGGCGCCGCGACCTTCAAGTACGGCGCGACGCGCGCCTGGGTGCGCGCGCTCACCGTGGTGCTCGCCGAGGGAGGCGTGCTCGACCTGACACGCGGCGAGGTCACCGCGAGCCCGGACGGTCATTTCGAGATCGTCGACCTCGACGGCCGAACCCGGCGCATCGACGTACCCGGCTACCGCATGCCGAAGGTCCGGAAGCTCGCCGCCGGCTACTACGCCGCCCCCGGCATGGATCTCGTGGATCTCTTCGTCGGCGCCGAGGGCACGCTCGGCATCGTCACGCGCGCCACGCTCGAGGTCTTGGATCCTCCACCGGCCTGGTTCGTGGGGCTGGCACCCTGCCCGACCGAGCGCGCCGCCTTCGCGCTGGCCGACGAGCTCCGGCACGCCGCCGCCCGCGGTCCGATCGGGCATCGACGTCGCCGCGATCGAGTATCTCGACGACCGCGCGCTCGCGCTCGTCCGCGACGACGGCACGCTCGGGCGGCTGGCGCTGCCGATCGGCGAGGAGGTGCGAGCCGCCTTGCTGTTCCACGTCGCCCTACCCTCCGACGTCGACGGACCGACCGCCGCCGAGCAGCTCGCGCGCGCCGACGATCCGACGTCCGACACCATGCTCGCGCGCCTCTGCCGGCTGCTCGATCGGCACGGCGTGCTGGCGACCACGATTCCCGCGCTGCCGGACGACGCGGCGGGCCGCCAGGCGTTGATCGATCTTCGCGAGGCGGTCCCCGCGGCCGTGAATCGCCGGGTCGCGGAGGCGCAGCGCACGATCGATCCCGCGCTCGCGAAGTCGGGCGGCGACGTGATCGTGCCGACCGACCGTCTCTCCGAGCTCGTCCACCGCATGCGCACGATCTTCGCCGCGGCCGACCTCGATCACGCGATCTGGGGCCACCTCTCCGACGGCAACCTGCATCCGAACGTCTTGCCGCGCCGCCCGACGGACGCCGCCGCCGCGGCCGCGGCGCAGCTCGCGATCGGCCGCGCCGCGCTCGCGCTCGGCGGGAGCCCGCTGTCCGAGCACGGCGTCGGCCGCCATCCGGTGAAGCAAGCGCTTCTGCGCGAGCTCTACGGCGACGCGGGCGTCGCGGCGATGCGGCGCGTGAAGCGCGCCCTCGACCCGCGCGGCATCCTGGCACCGGGCGTGATCTTCCCACCGGGATCGGTATAAGCGTCGGGCGCATGCCGACCACGCCGCCCGTCGCGCCGCCGTCGCCACATCCACCGAACCCGATGGTCGCGGTGCCGCTCGCGCCGCCCTCGCTCTGGCCGAAGCTCGGCCCGTCCTATCCGCACGCGGGCGCGTACGGCGTCGTGGCCATCGCCCTCGCCTACTTCTCGGTCGGCGTCGCGGTCGGCGCCCTCCTCAAGCACTCGCCCGCGACGCGCCGGTGGCTGCCCTGGCTCGTGGTGCCCGGCGTCGTCGCCGGCCTCGGCTTCCTCGCGTGGGCGATCCGATCGCTCCGGTGAGCGCCGCCGCGCCGACGGCACGCGCGAACGCGATCGGCATCGTCGCGATTGTCGCGGGAGCCGTCCTCGTGATGGCCGCCGTCGGAATCCACGGCAACTTCCCGCTCAGCGACGACTGGTCCTATGCCTTCTCGGTGCGCGCGCTCTGCGAGGACGGAGTGCTCCGCTTCATGCCGTGGACGGGGGCGAGCCTCGTGCTGCAAACGTGGTACGGCGCCGCGCTCTGCCGCGTCTTCGGCCTGTCCTTCGACGTGCTGCGGCTCTCGACGCTCGCGCTCGCGACGAGCGGCGCGATCGGCTTCTACCTGCTGCTCGGCTGGGTCGGCGTCCGCGGCACGCCCCGCGTGCTCGCCACGACGCTGTTCGCGCTCGATCCGCTCTACGTGAATCTCTCGTTCACGTTCATGACCGACGTCCCGTTCACCGTCGCCGCCGTGTGGGCGGGGTACTGCTACGTCCGCGGCTTCGCGACCGGGCGGCGCGGCTGGCTCGTCGCCGGATCGTGCCTCGCCGCCGCGGCCCTGCTGATCCGTCAGCACGGCATCTTCGTCGCGCTCGCGGCGAGCCTCACGGCGCTCGCGCGAAGCGATCGACCCTGGCGCGCCCGCCTCGTCGACGCGGTCGCGGCCGGCGCACCCGCGTTCCTCGCCTCGGTCGGCTTCCACGTCTGGCTGTTCGCGATTCACGGCGCGCCGCTTGCCGTCGAGACCAAGCTCTCCGAAGCGAGCCGCGTGAACGTCACGGGCGTCGTGAACGCGGCCTTCCGCGGCTTCGCGACGCTCGCCTTTCTGCTCGCGCCGCTCGCGCTCGCGATCCGGCACGACGTCGTGACGCGGCATCGCCGGCTGACCGCCGCCGCGACGGCCGGCATCGCGGTGCTGGCGGTCCTGCTGCACCGCAAGACCGGCGCCACGATGTTCTACCTCACCAACGTCATGTACGACCTCGGGCTCGGCGCGTCGTCGCTCCGCGATACCCAGTTCCTCGCCCTGCGCCATCCCGTCGAGCTCGGCCCGGCCCTCGGGATCCCCATGACGATCCTCGCCGTCGGCGCCGCCGCCATCCTCGCCGTCGCCGCGGCCGACGGCTTCCGCCGTCGCCGCGAGCCCGCGGTGCTGTTTCTCGTGCTGGCGCCCTGGTGTTGTTTCTCGGGAGCCTGATTCACACGCGCTACTACTTCGATCGCTACCTTCTCGCCGTGCTGCCGTTCGCGATCGGCGCGGCCGCGGTCACGCCGCGCCTCGAGCTCCACGCGGACGAGCCTCGCGCTCGCCGCCCTCCTCGCGCACTACGCCGTCGCCGGCACCCACGACTATCTCGCGCTGGAACCGCGCCCGCTACGCCGGCCTCGCCGCGCTCGCCGCCGAGGGCGTTCCTCCGGAACGAATCGACGGCGGCATCGGAGTTCAACGGGTGGAAGCTGGCCGCAACGGTCGACCGCTGGCCGACCGACGCGGGGGCGCGTCCCGGGCAGCCCCGACGCGCAAGAGTTGGTGGTGGGTGATCGACGATCAGTACGTCGTGAGCTTCCGCCCGTTGCCGGGATACGACGTCCGACAGTCGCTCCCGTATCGGCGGTGGCTCCCGCCGGGCACCGGGCGGGTCGTCGTCCTCGAGCGCAGCGGCTCGTGACGTCCGTTCGGCACGTTCGGCGCACCCGACCGCGGCCATTGTCGACGGCCCCGCGATCGGCGAATGCGCGCCGGACGGATCCTGGACCTCCGTAGGGTCGTCGCCGCCGCACCCGCGGAGCCAGGCCGAAAACCACGCAAACCCATGCCGTGCGGCGGCCGCGGTCCTGGCACGCATCTCGCTGAATCCGCGGGCAGGCGACGAGCGCTGTGAAGCGCGTCGACGACCAGCTCGAGATCGAGCGGATCTGACCACAACGGTCACGAGGGAGAATCGCCATGGGACAGGCCGTCTTTTGCATCGCCAAGACCGAAGACCAGACGAGCGGATCGTCATCGATCTGAAGGGCGCGGCTTCAGCAACAACGACATCTCCGTGCTCTTCCCGGACAAGACCGGCACGCGTGACTTCGCACACGAGCATCACAGCAAAGCCCCGGAAGGCGGCACCGCCGGCGCCGGACTCGGCGGGCTCCTCGGCGGTGCGCTCGGCTGGCTCGCCGGCATCGGCTCGCTCACGATCCCGGGCGTCGGCCCATTGATCGCCGCCGGTCCGATCATGGCGGCCCTCAGCGGCGCTGCCGTCGGCGCGACCGTCGGCGGCATCACCGGCGCCCTGATCGGTTTGGGCATCCCCGAGTACGAGGCCAAGCGCTACGAGGGTCGCATCCGCGAAGGCAACTACCTGATCTCGGTCCACGCCGAGGACGCGCTTCAGCGGAGCCGAGCCGAGGACATCTTCGAGCGCGCGGGCGCCGAGGACATTTCCGCGGCCGGCGAAGCCCACGCCCCGCACGCCGCTTCGGCGTAAAGGGGCAACGGGGTGGCGCGCGGATCCTGAGCGCGGGTTACTTCGGTGGGGGCAGGACGCGGGGTGGGTGGCGGACGCGTTTGGCGTGGAGCGTGCGCTCGTGGACCTTGAGGAGGGCTTCGAGCATGCCGCGCGGGCCGCCGCCGACGTCGACGACGCCGATCTGCTCCATGGGGTCGGCGTCGAGATCGAAGAAGCTCGGCCCTCGACCGGCCGACGGTACGAGCTTCCACCGCCCCGACACGATGGCGCGCGAATGGCGTGGGACGTCGCCGAAGAAGCGCGCCTCGAGGTCCGCGAAGACGTTCGGCGCTCGGGTCTTTGCGGATCGATCGCCGCGCATGAGCGGCACGAGCGACGGTCCGTCGACGTCCGGGGGCGCCGGCAGATCGGCGAGCTCGGCGACCGTCGCCCAGAGGCTCACGAGCGACACGGCGCTCGGCACGACGCCTCCTGCCGGAAGCCCGGCCCCGGTGACGATCCACGGGACGCGCAGCACCTCGTCGTAGAGCGTCCGACCGTGCTGCAGGCCGCCGTGCTCGTTGAGCTCTTCGCCGTGGTCACCGACGACCATGACGATCGTCGGGCGAGCGCGGGCGCGGACGCCGTCGAGGAGCGTCCCGATCGCGGTGTCGGTGTACGCGATCTCGGCGTCGTAGAGCTTCGCCAGGGTCGCGACGGCGCCGCGGTCGGGCGGCGTGGTCGCCGTCAGCACGGCCCACTGCGCGTCGCCGCGCAGCGGGTCGTCGGCCGCGACACCGAACCGCGCCGCGTAGGCGGACGGCGGGAAATAGCCCGCATGCGGGTCGAAATACTGGAGGTAGAGAAAATAGGG
Source organism: uncultured delta proteobacterium (assembly GCA_963774015.1). Taxonomy (GTDB): domain Bacteria; phylum Desulfobacterota; class Binatia; order UTPRO1; family UTPRO1; genus UTPRO1. The sequence continues at coordinate 515,889 of CAVZDH010000002.1, read as the reverse complement.
GGCGGATGCGTCGCGCGCCGCGATCCAGTCGAGGGCACGCCGCGTGACCGCCTCGGCGTTCCGCACCGTGGCATACGACGCGAGCCACGGATCCGCGGGCGTCACGTCGCCGTGCCGGCCGTCGGCGGCGGCAGCGCCGCGCTCGACCACGAAGTCGTCGAACCCGCGACCGAACCCCTGCAGCGGCGTCACGAAGCCAGGATCCGCGGACACCGCCCCCGTGCGATAGCCCGCGGCGCGAAAGGCCTCCGGCATCGTCGCGACGTCCGGGGAGAGCGCCACCGCGAGACGAGTCACGCCGTGCGTGACCGGATAGAGCCCGGTCAAGAGCGAGGCGACGCTCGGCAACGTCCACGAGCTCGGCGCGCGTGCCGCCGCGAACCGAACCCCGTCACGCGCGAGCGCGTCCAGACGCGGCGTCGTCGCGGCGCGCGAGCCGTAGGCGCCGACGTGGTCGGCGCGGAGCGACTCGACCACGATCACCACGACGTCGGGTTTGGCGGGCGCGCCCGGCCGACAGCCGACGATCGCGAGCGCCAGCATGGCGAGCCCGATCCGCGCCACCTACTTCACCGCAATCACCGCGATGCGCGCGTTCATGCCGATCGCCGCACCGGCCGCGAGGATGATCTCGAGCGGGATGCGCATCGCGAGCGACATGCGGTAGCGGCCGAGATAGACCGCGCCCTGCCGGAGGTCGACGACGTGAAACTTCGCCGTCTCGACCATGCGCCGGAGGGTCGGGGGGTGAAATAGTGGAGGTGCGGCGGCACGTAGAGGCGGAAGAGCAAATCGTTGGCGGCGGGGCCGCCCATGCGCGCGTAGGTCCCGACCAGCGACGTGAGGAGACAGCGCTGGTTCGGGACCGCGATCGCGATGGCACCGCCCGGTCGCAGGAGATCGTACGCGCGCCGCAACGTCGCCAGCGGGTCCACCACGTGCTCGAGCACGTCGAGCATCGTGACGGCGTCGAAGCGGTCGTCGAAGCCGTGCTCCTCGAACGGCGCCACGACGATCTCGAGCCCGAACTCGCGCGCCGCCTTCTCCGCCGTGAGCGAGCAGATGTCGATGCCTTGCGGCTGCCAGCCGCGCTCGCGCGCGAGGTGCATCAGGATGCCCGTGCCGGCGCCGACGTCGAGGAGCTTGCCCGGCCCGCCGGTCGCGCGCTCGAGGCGCTCGAGATGATGCCGCATCTCGCGAATGACGGGATCCTCGACGAAGTTGCGGTGACAGTTCGCGAAGAAGTCACTGACCTCCGGAAACGCGGTCTCGTCGGTGTACCCCTGTGTCTCGACCACCGCCTTCTCGGCGAGCGACGGCAAGGGATCGGCGCGGACCAGCCGACAGCCGGTGCAGCGCAGGATGCGGCGCCAGCCCATGTCGTGGACCACGCGATAACTGGTACCGCCGCACAGCGCGCAGGGGATCGTCATGGCGGAGGCGCCGGGCTAGCGTCGGCAGAGCGCGACGAGATCGAGGGCGTCCGGCTCCGCCGACTCGGCCACGTGGAAGTCGCTCGGCACGATGGTGCGGCTCACCTCCTCCTGCTCGGCGACGCGACGACGGACCATCACCGCCAGGCGTCCGAAGGCGAATTTCACGACGCGCTCGGGCAAGCGGTGGCGGAGGCCGAGAGGATCGAGCCGGAGGATCCGGCGCACCTGGCGGGCGCGCGCGGCGTCGAACTCCCGCACCTTGGCGTTCCCCATCATCGAAAAGAGCTCGATCCGCCCGAAGAGCGGCCGCAGCAGCGTCACGAGCTCGTCGGCCGTGTATTCGCGCAGATGGTAGGGATTCTCCGAAACGGACGTCAGCCGATTCGGTGTCGTCAGCATCAACACCCCTTCGGGTTTCAGCGCGGCACCGACGGCGGTCAGGAATCGGTCGGGCTCGGCGAGGTGCTCGATCACCTGGAAGTTGGTGATGAGATCGAAGCGGAGGTCGAGCCCGGGGAGCTTGTAGACGTCGAGCTGGCGGAACTCGAGGTTCGGGCGCTTGTACTTGGCGGTCGCCGCCTTCACGGCCTGGGACGAATAGTCGATGCCGGTCACACGCCGCGCGGTCTCCGCCAGGAGGACGGTGCCGAAGCCCTCGCCGCACCCGGCGTCGAGCACCTGGCGGTCGCGCGCGAGCTCGCGGGCGTACAGATAGGCCGCGAGGTGGCGCGCCTCGTCGTAGGCGAAACCCGCGCCGTAGCCGGGTCGCTCGCCGCTGTGGAGTGTGGGGGTCGTCGCCGCTTGGCTCATGCCGGTCCTTCCGCGCTCACGGGGTCGTTTCGGGAGAGCCAGTCTTCTAGCCCGTGGCACCCGGATCCGGAAAGGGGAAGCGTGCGCGGCCTGCGCCCCATCTGCTTGCTATAGGCGCTGCGCGCCAGGCGCCGAACGATCTCGTCGGGGTCGTGCTCCGCGGCGTCCGCCAGCAGCGATGCCGCCGCCGCGTCGTCCGGCAGCTCGCCGAGCGTCCAGGCCGCCGCCTGCCGCAGATCCGGCGCGGCGGCACGGAGCGCAGCGCGGACGACGGGCAGTAGCGAGCCCTCGCCGAGCGCGGCGGCGATCCAGACCGCGGGCGCCGCGTTCACCGACCCCGCCGCGATGGCATCGCGCAGGCACGCGACGACCTCGCGACGCGCGTTCTCGCCCGTCGCCGCGAGGTCGAGCAGACGCGACGGCACGAGCTCCTGGATCGGCGCGTCCGGCCGGGCGAGGAGCTGCACGAGGTCGCAGGCGAGACCGTCGGGTGCGAGCGCCACCAGGGCGTCGGCCGCCGAGGCGGTGGTCGCGGCATCCGCAAGCGGCGTCGTCTGCGGCACGCCGGGCGTGCCCGCGGCGAGACGTCCGCGCAGCAGCGCCACCGACGCGGCCCGGTCGTCGAGCATGCCGGCGAGGTGCGCGGCGAAGGCCGCCGCGTCGTTCGGCGCGGTCGCGGCGGCGAGCGTCGCCCGGACCGCCGCGAGAAGATCCGTACGCCCGGGCCACGCGGCCGGCCGCTCCGGCCCGGCCCACAGGTGGCGCCGCGCGATCATCTCCGCGCGCGTCACCTGCATCGCGCCGAGGGCGTCGCGCACGAGCCGAGGGTCGCCGCTCGCCGCCTCCGCGAAGAGATGCGACGCCGCCCGCGGATCACGGAGGTCGCGGATCGTCCGCAGCACGAGGATGCGCCTGCGGCGGTCGAGCGAGCTCGCCGCGACGTAGTGCTCGAGCCCGTGCTCGGGCGCGCGCGCGACCGCCGTGAGCAGCGCCGCGAGCGCGGCGCGGCGCACCAGGACGTCGGCGGCGCTCGCGAGCGCAAGCAAGCGCGGCGCCGTCGCCGCCGCCGGATACGCTTCCAACGCCGCGACCGCAGCCAGCCGGGCGCCGAGATCGGGCGCGGCGTCGACCCGGGCGAGCGCGGCGTCGAGCGGGCGCACCGGCGCGTCGGCGGCGGGACGTGCGGCGCTCGCATCGCGCCGGCTCGCATCCATCGCCGGCACGGACGGCGCCGGCACGCCGGGCGCAGCCCGACGCTCGAGCACGTCGAACCGTCCCGCTCGTGCGCCGAGCGCGTAGTGCGCACGCACCCAGCGCCGCAGCAGGAAGTAATACGCCTGCGACGCGTCGAAGAAGGTGAAGTGCCGGTTGAGCGCCGCGAGCGACGCGGGACGCGTGGCAGCGAGGGTGTCCACGATCTCCGCCTCCTCACGATGATCGGGACGGCCCGGATAGAAGTAGTCGTGCGGCGTCGGATTGCGTCCGCCGGTCAAGAAGAGCAACACGCCGATGCTCGGAAAGCCGACGCTCGGATCCCCCGGCGCGACCTCCGTCTGCAGCCGCTCCCCCGCGGCCGCGAGGGCACGCAAGTCGTCGGCCCGTCCCGCCTCGACGCCGACCGGTGCCACCGCGAAGGGCAGCACGAAATGCCGGCCGGCACTCAACGCCTGTGCCCCCGGCAGGAGCCCGACCACCACCGCCGCCGTGAGCACGAGCGCGGTTCCGATCTCGACGCCGCGAAACGTGAGACCGCGGTGTCCCGCGAGCGCATGGTCCCAGAGCACGAGCACGCGCTCGAGCAGGAACCCGGCGAATACCAGCGAGAGCGGCGCCGCGATCAGGAGGTGCATGAAGTCGGCGCGCGGATAGAGCTGGAAGTCCATGAAGATCGCGAACACCAGCAGCACGGTCGGCGCCGCCTCGGCGGCGACGGCACCCGGCGCGGCGGGCGTGGGCGCGGGACGGAGCCGGCGGCGCCAGAGCCAGGCGATGCCCGTGAGATGCGTGACGAGCGTGAGCATGAAGCCCGTGCTCTGCAGCTGCCAGATGATCGACCATGCCAGCCCCTCGGGCATGACCCCGAGTCGCGACACCGCGACGAAGCTGGCGACGACGGCGGCGACGATCGCCGCGAACGCCGCCCTCGGCATCAGCCAGCGCCGTGCGAACAGGGCGGCACAGCCGTACGCGACGATCAGGACGCTCAGGAGCAACGCCCAGGGCTCCGGTGCCGGAAAGGGCACGTAGTAGATGTCGGCGGCATGCGATCCGATCAGCAGCACCTCGCGGAGAAACCCTTCGGTGCCGAGCCGTCGCCAGAAGAACACGAGCCAGGGCGCCGAGAGCGCGACGAAGGGCAGCGTGAGCACGACGAGATCGCCGAACGCCTCGGCCCGCCGCGTACGCGCCGGCGTGACGAGCGCCGTCGTCACGAGCACGAGCGGCACGAGGTAGATCGCCGCATCGAGCGGGCGCGGCGTGCCGCCGAAGACCACGACGACACCGAGCACGATGCCGATGCCCACGACGGACCAGAGCGCCGTGGCGAGGCGCCCGCCGTCCCTTCCCCGCCGCTCGCTCGCAAGCACGCTCGCCGCGGCCGCGGCGAAGGCGAAGACGCCGGCGTTGGGCTTCATCGCGAGCGTCACCGCGGCGGCCACCCCCGCGGCGACGAGCCACCGCCGCCGACCGCCGGTGGTGAACGCCAGCACGGCCGCGACGGTGGCGAGCCAGCCCGCGGTCGCGAACCACGCCGGGTACGCCACGTTGAAGGCGCAGAACTCGCCGGGAAAGAGCGGGATGTAGGCGAGGTAGAGCGCCGGCAGGAGCAGCGCCACGAGCGGCCGCGCGACGCCGGCCAGGAGCGCAGCCATGCCGGCGACGGTGCCCGCGTGCACGAAGGCGAGCAGCGTCCGGAACGACACCAGATCGCCGGTCGCGTGCCAGGCGAGCGCGTTCAACGCGAAGAATCCCGGCGTGTAGCCGGTGCTGAAGTCGACGTACGGCAGCTCGCCCCGCGTGACGCGCAGGATCTGGTAGAGCAGCGTGCCCTCGTCCTCGACGTTCAGCCCGTAGGCGCGAAACGGCAGGAGATAGGCGAGCGCCAGCACGAAGGCCACGGCGGCGACGCCGAGGCGGCGCCGCGCCGAGAAGGCGACGGGGGCCGGCGTGTCGTCCGCGACGCTCACGGCGCGGGCAGCGCGGCGAGCGCGCGGGCGGCGAAGTCGCGAACCGTGAAGTCCGGGTCGGCGAGCGCGTGCGCGATCGCCGGCCGCGTGGTCGGGTCGGCGAGGCGCCCGAGCCCGGCGAGCGCAGCGAGCTTCAGCTCCCGACAGTCGCCGTCCATCGCCCGCACGAGCTCGTCGCGGAAGACCGGATCGCCCGTGGCGGCCGCCACCCAGCCGACGGAGATGCGGTCGTAGACGAATCCGTCGGTCCGCAGCACGGCGAGCAGCCGCGCGTCGACCGACGCCGGATCGCGGCGTTGCATCTCGAAGACCAGCGACGGCGCGGTCCGCGGCGCGCGCGCGATCATCGGCAGAATCAAGTCGATCAGCTCGAGGCCATGATGATCTTGACCAAGGCGCACGAGCCCCTTGGCGGCCGCCACCCGAAAGTCGAGATCATCGTCACCGAACGCCATCCACAGCGCCGGCACCAGATCCTCGTGCCCGAGGCGCGGCAGCGTCTGGACCAGGAACGACCGGAACGTGGGATCCTCGGTCGGATCCGCGAGCCGGCGGCGAAGCACGTCGAGATCGGGAAAATCCTCGTCGGTCACGTCCCGCGGACGCCACGAGCCGAGCCAATCGTCGGAGAGGGCGAGCTTGTGCGCGACGACTTGGAGCCCGCTCAGCATCGTCTTGCGCTCGCGGTCGTCGGCGGCCGCCGGCAGCATCTCGAGGAGCGGCCGGACTATGCGGGTGTCGCCGGATACGACGAGGCGGCGGAGCGCGGCGAGGCGGCTCTCCGGCGGCACCACGTCGCGCCGGAGCGCGGCGGCGAGCGCCGCGGCGACGTCGGGGCTGGTCGCGGCCGTGAGCGCGGTGACGGCGGCGTCCCGCACCTGCACCGACGGATCGTCGAGCGCGGCCACGACCGGCGCCCAGGCGAAATCGAGACGCTCGTCGGCGAGCGCCTGCATGGCCGCGAGCCTTTGCTCGCCGCCGGCCCGGAGCGCGGCCCCGTACTCGGCGTCGAGCGGGGTCCCGGGATCGGGACCGGAATCGTCCGGCGTCACGAGCTCGCCGTCCGGGACGTCGTTGCGGACGAGGATGGCGTACTCGCGAAACGACGCCACCTGCCGGTAGTGCGTCCGCACGAAGTCGCGGAGCGCGTAGTAGTACGTCGGCGCGTCGAAGAAGAAGTACGGGGTCGTCTGCAACGCCACTACGACCCGCGGCGGCGCCGCGCGCAGCGTCGCCACCACCTCGGCCTCGACGTCGTGGCCCGGCCAGCCCGGGAAGAAGTAGCCGTGGCGCGTCGCGTTCGGGCGATCGGCGAGGAAGCAGAGGATCTCGATGGAGGGAAACGGGAAGATCGCCTCCCCCTCGCGGGTGTTGGCCCGCAGCCACGTCACCGTCCGCCGGAGCGCTTGCAGCCGCGGGGCGCGGCCGAGCTCGAGCCGGATCGGCAGCCGCTCGAGCGCGAGCGCCACCTGCGGACGCCACTCGGGACCGTCGTACCAGCGGATTTGCGCGGCCAGATTCGGCACCACGCGGTACGCGATCAACCCGAGCACGCTTCCCACCATCAGCGTTGCGACGCCCAGGCGCACGCCCGCGGTCTCCGGGAACCACTCGCTGAAGCGGAACGCCAACCCCGCGCCGACGACCATCGTGAGCGGCACCGCGTTCACGAGATGGGCGAAGTCGCTCCGCGGATAGAGCTGCAAATACATCGCGAAGGCGCCGACCAGGATCGCGATGCGCGTCCGCTCGGCGGCGGAATGCCGCGGCAGCCACACCACCGGAAGGAGCGCCCCGAGACCGAGCCAGTGGGTCAGCAAGCTCGCCGTGAAGCTCAGATCCTGGAGCCGCGAGAAGACCGCCTCGTGGGCGCCCTGCGGCATGTCGGCGCGCGCGACGAAAACCACGGCCGCCGCCGTGCCGACGAACCCCACCGCGTGCAACAACCAGATCGGCACGCGCCGCAACCGCACGGCGACGCCCGCCAGCACGAGCGCGACGACGCCATAGAGGAACATGCGATCCCACGGGCCGGCATGGTGGAAGGACGCGTAGTAGTACTGCTCGAAGCCCGTCCCGACGAAGAGAATCTGGCGGAGGAAGCGATCGGCGCCGAGCAGGTGGAGAAACGTCGCGACCCAGGGCACGATCGCCGCGAGCATGACCGCGAGATAGAGCAGGCCCGAGCTCAGGAGCTCGTGCGGCGGCGGGTCGGAGCTCCGCCGCGCCAGGCGGCGCGCCGCCAGCACCAGCAAGAGCACGATGATCGGCAGCAGGAAGATCTCGACGTCGCGCCGCGAGGCCTGCGACGCGAACACCGCGAAGAGGCCGAGCGAGATGCCCGCCAGCAGGAGCCACCACACGAGGCCCTGCCACCGCTTCGCCCGTCCGTCCGCGAGCGGCTCGAGCGTGACCAGCAGGACGAGCCCGCTTCCCGCGAGCTGGAAGAGGCCGACGTTCGGCTTGAACGCGAAGCAGATGCCGGTCGCGAGGCCCGCGGCGGCGATCCAACCCAGGTGGTTGCTCTCGATGTAGCAGAGCAGCATCCAGAAGCCGGCGACCCCGAAGAGCACCACGTACCAGGAGGGATACGGGATGTTGAAGCTCGCGAAGTCGCCCGGGAAGACCTGCATCAACGCGGGATAGGCGGCGGCCGGCAGGAGCGCGAAGGAGGTCGGCATCACGCGCCGGCCGATCGCGAAGAGCAGCGCCGACACGAGCGCGTTGCAGACCGCGAGCGACCAGCGCAGCGGCACCACGCTCGGCCCGAACAGGCGCATCAGCCAGGCGTGATAGTAGTGCCCGCCCGGCGTGTAGCCCATGTGGAAGTCGCGGTACGGGAGCTCGCCCTGCGCGGTGCGATAGATCTGCGCCAGCAGCGTGCCCTCGTCGTCGAGGTTCACGCCGTAGTGGACGAAGAGCGCGTAGTACGCGAGCGCGCCCGCGAACACCGCGAGTGCCAGGACGGCGTGCGAGCGCCGCTCAGCCACGGCCGACCCCGAAGGCCGCCACGCGCTCCACGACGGCCTCGATCTCGTCGGTGACGCCGTCCCAGGTGAAGCGCGCCGCCCACGCGAGGGCACCGGTGCGCAGGTGCTGCCAAGTCCGTATCGTCGGTCAGCAGGCGCAGCAGCGCCGACGCACACGCGTCCGCGTCGCCGTGCGGCACGAGCAATCCGGTCTCGTCGTGCCGCACCGAATCGCGGAGCCCGGGCGAGTCGCTCGCGACCGCGGGCGCACCGCACGCCGCGGCCTCCAACACCGTCAGGCCCCAGCCTTCCTTTTCCGACGGGTTCACGAAGACGCGCGCCGACTGGTAGAGCGCGACCTTCTCGCGCTCGTCGACGAAGCCGCGGAACTCGACGGCGGACTGGAGACCGAGGCGCGCGACGTGCTGCTCGAGCCCGGCGACCGCCTCGCCGCGCCCGACGACGACGAGCTTCGCCGACGGCACGCGCGCCAGCACGCGCGGCAGCGCGTCGACGACGACGTCGATCCGCTTGTAGGTCTCGACGCGGCCGAGCGAGAGCACGATCGGCCCGGGGGCTGTCGGCACCGGCCGATAGAGCTCGTGGTCGAGCCCGTTCGGAATGAAGGTGACGTTGGCGGCCGGCACGCCGCGCGCGATCAGATCGTCGCGCGTGCTCGGCGACACCGCGATCATCGGCACCTTCCGATAGATCCTCGGGATCGGCCGCTCGCTGAGGTAGGTCACGGCCGCGACCGGAAAGCTCACTTGGCGAAACGCGGTCGCCCCGAAGAGGTGGTGCACGAGGCCGAGCACCGGCACCGCCGACCAGAGCGGGCCGTAGAAGGGAAGCTTGTTGAGGTTCTCGACGACGAGCGCGCGATCGCCGACGTCGCGGACCAGTCGGCGCGCGACCAGCGGACCGCGCGCGTAGAAGCTGTAGCGGTTTCCGACGTGGAGCACGCGCATGCCGCGCTCGTCACCGACGGGCGCCGCACCGGGATAGCCGGCGCAGATCAGCGTGACCGGAAAGCCGCGCGACGCGAGGCGCCCGAAGACCTCGTTCTGATGGACCTCGGCGCCCCCGGCGAGGGGATTCGCGAGGTCGCGCTCGTTCAGGACGAACAGGTGCGGCCGCTTCGCCGCCACCGTCAGAGCTTCCCGCGCAGGTCCTGCATCTTCAGCCACCACACGATCCAGAAGGCCTCGATGCTGATGCGCTTGTTCATCTTGGACTCGCCGACCGTGCGGTCGGCGAAGATGATCGGCAGCTCCTTGATGCGCCCGCCCTTGCGCCACAGGCGATACGACATCTCGATCTGGAACGCGTAGCCGTTCGAGCGCACGCGGTCGAGGTCGATCAGCTCGAGCGCGCTGCGCTTCCAGCATTTGAACCCGCCCGTGATGTCGCGGACGGGCATCTTCGTGATGGCGCGCGCGTAGGCATTGCCGAAGTAGCTGAGGAGGAGACGCTCGATCGGCCAGTTCACGACCGTGATGCCGTTGATGTAGCGCGACCCGAGCACGACGCCGGCGCCGTCGATCTCGCGAAAGAGCGCGGGGAGCGCGGAGACGGGGTGCGAGAAATCGGCGTCCATCTGCACGATCAGGTCGGCGCCCATCTCGAGCGCGCGCTTGAAGCCGGTGATGTACGCGGGGCCGATGCCTTGCCGCACGGTGCGCAGCGCCAGGTGCACGCGCGGGCTCTCGTGCGACAGGTGCGTGACCGCGTCGGCCGTCCCGTCGGGCGAGCTGTCGTCCACGACCAGCACCTCGATCTCGGGATCGACGGCGAGGATCTGCGGGACGATCGCGGTGATGTTCGCGCGCTCGTTGTAGGTCGGAATGACGACGATCTTTTTGGCCATGAAGGGGTTGGTCGCGCGGGATCAGCGCAGTCCGAGGGCGTGGAATGGAGGCTCGCGATGCCGGAGCCCGTCGAGCCATCCCCGCACTTTCAACCACACGCCGCGCGCCTCGCCCGTGACGAGCCGGCGCACGAACACGAACGGCAGGGTGAGCACGATGCTCGCCCAGAGCTTGAGCTGTTGTGCCCCCGTCGCGTGCTTGCGGGCGAAGAGCACCGTGCTGCGGGCGCTGAGATACTTCCGCGGGCTCACGTAGCTCGGTCCGCCGAGGGTGCGATTGCCGCGGTGGCGGACGACCGAGTCGGGCGCGTAGCGGATGCGCCAGCCGTGCTCGCGCGCGCTCGTGCACCAGTCGACGTCCTCGTGGTAGGCGAAGAACTCCTCGTCGAAGAGGCCGACGTCGCGGAGCGCGGCGCACGACAACAAGAGCGCGCACCCGGGGACCCACTCGACGTCGCGCGGCTGGTCGTACTGACCCGTGTCGCGCTCGCCCCAGCCGGCGAGGCTCACCAGGCTCTGGCGGTAGTCGATCGCCCCGTAGGTCATCCACAGCCGACTCGGGTCGTCGAAGGCGAGCACCTTGCCGCCGACGGCCGCCACCTTGTCGCCGCCGGCCGCCGCCGCGACCGCGGCGCGGAGCGCGCCGGGATCGGCAACTGCATCGTTGTTCAGAACGTATGCGAAGTCGTATTGCATCTCGAGTGCCCGCCGCAGCCCCACGTTGTTTCCGCCCGCATATCCCAGGTTGATCGGCAGCTCGACGCAATCGACCGCCGGAAACGCCGCCCGCACCATCGGACCCACCGATCGGCGCGAGCCGTTGTCGATCACCAAGACGTCGAATGCCGGATAATCCACCCCTTGGAGACTCTCGAGACAGGCGAGCGTGTCATCGGCGCCGTTCCAATCGAGGACGATGACGAGCACCCGCGGCCACGCTTGCGAGAGTGCCATGCGCCATGCAGGAGCGGCAAGCCCGAAAACGCAGCGCCGATCGGCACATCCGTCACTCGACGTAGCCGAGCGCCCGCAGCCGGCGGCGGTCGTCGTCGTTCGGTCCGGCGGCGCCCGCCGAGCGTGGGCGCGAGAGGCGACAGGCGGCGAGGGTCCGGGCGAGCGCCGCGCGGAGACGCGACAGCACCTCGGGCGTCGCGGCGGCGACGTCGTGGTGCTCACCCGGATCGGCGGCGAGATCGTAGAGCTCCTCGTGCACGATCGGCCCGCACGGATCGACGCCCGGCGCACCCGCGCCGCGCAGGTCGTTCTCGACGCGCGCCGCCGCCGGCCGCGCCGCGGGCACCAGCCACTGCTGCGCCCCGACGTACTTCCAGCGACCGTCGATCACCGTCCGGAGCACGTTGCGCTCGGCGATCAGCAGCTCGGCCACGAACGGTCGCGACGGCGTCGCGGCGAGCGTTACGCCGTCGAGATCCCGCGGCCGGTCGTGCACGCCGAGCACGTCGAGAATCGTCGGCAGCACGTCGATCGTCGCCACCCGGCGGCCCGCCGCGGGCGTCGGCCACGCCTGCGCCGGCCACAGCACGAGCGGGATGCGCAGCACCTCGTCGTAGAGCGTCCACGCGTGCTCCACGAAGTCGTGATCGAGCAGCTCCTCGCCGTGATCGGCGGTCAGCACGACCAGCGTTCGCTCCAGGACGCCGAGCTTCCGCAGGCCGGCGAAGAGCGCCGCGATCGCGGCGTCGGTGTCGGCGATCTCGGCGTCGTAGCGCGCCACTTGATCGTCGAAGCGAGGATCGCCGGGGCCGAACCCGGTCGCGCGGAGCTCGTTCAAGCGGGGCCGCACGTCGGCATAGAGGTTCAGCGGGTGGGCGATCGGCGTCGGTGCGAACTTCCGATAGTGCGCCTCGGTCGGCTGATACGGCCCATGCGGGTCCAGATAGTGGAGGTACATGAAGAACGGGCGCTCGGCCGCGCGCGCCGCGAATGCCACCGCTTCCTCCGAGAGCTTCGGCCCGAGACCGCTCACGCCCCACGCCTCGGTCAGGTGATGCACGGTATGGAATCCCCGCGTGAAGGCCGGATCGGTGAGCATGGTCGTCGCGCTGAAGAAGCCGGTCTCGTAGCCGGCGTGCTCGAGGAGCCCGCCGAGCGTGGCGTCGCCGGCCGACGGCTTCGCCTCCCACCCGACCGCCCCGCTCGTCGACGGCAGCTTGCCGGTGAAGAGCGCCGCCACCGATTCGCGCGTGAAGGACGAGTTGGTGCGGGCGTCCGCCACGCGCACCCCCTCGCGTGCCAGGCGGTCGATGAACGGCGACGTATCGCGGCCGTAGCCGTAGCAGCCGAGATGGTCCGCGCGCAGCGTGTCAACGTTGATGACGATCAGGTTGCGCGGCGGCGTCGCGTTCGATCGACAACCATTCGTCGACGCCCCGACGCCAACGACACCAAGCAGGATGGCGAGCCCACCGCCGATCGCGCGCTTCACCCTCACCCTGTGGGCCGTACGCATGTCGCCCGCAGCATGGCGGCCACCTGCTCTATGGTCTCCGGGCTCGCCGGTGAGGCTGCATTGTGTACGAGGAAATTGAATCCCCCGCACGCGGCCCATCGAAACCGAACATCGGCGATCGATTGGAGAGCGCCGCGCGCGGCGTCCAGATCGTGGCTGGCGAGAAAGCGCGCCCCCATACCCCAGCCCAAACCCCCGAAGGCCCGATCGCGACAGCGCGCATCGCGAAGGTCGCCGAGACGAGCCGTCGCGGCTGGCCAGTCTCGCGAACGATCGGCTTCCGCCAACCCGAAGACCATGCATCCCTTCGCGCGGTCCGCCTCGAGATTCGCTACGTAGCTCGTTCCTTGACCGAGCAGTCGCATCTGCCCGGCCAAGGCGCCGGCTGCGAGCACCACCACGATCGTCGCCACCACCCGAGCGTCCACCGACCTCGTCCATCGGTCGGCTGTCAGCACCAGCACCCAGAACAGCGCCACCTGCAGCGCGACGTAGAAGCGCGCGTAGTAGTAACCCTCGGCCGGTGACGGAGATATTCGAGCCGCGAGCAGCATCGCGAAGCCCACGTAGGGCGCAGCCACGAACGGCAGAAGCTCCCAGCGCCGAGCTCGCACTTCCGGATCTCGACCGCGGACCAGCGTCGCCGTGAGCGCGAGCAACGCAGCGCCACAGAGCCCCAGGAGGCATTCTCCGCCGGGAGACGCCCATCCGAACGACGCCGCGAGCTCGGCGAGGACCCGTCCGGCGTCGCGAAGCCAATAACGGGGAGCATCACCTGTCACGTGCGTCCGCCAGAGCCAAGCGCCGTGTGGTCGCAGCCATAGATTCTGCACCCCCCACGGAATGACGCCGATGATCCACCCCACCCCGACGAGCCCCATGCGGGTGCGATGCGGGCGCGGCAGGGCGCGGAGGACCAGAATTGGAGCAACGAACAGCAGCGAAACGTACGACATCCAGATCGCCACCCCGCTCCAGAGCCCCAAGAAGAAGGCGCACCATGCGGATTCGGATAGACCTCCGCGACGCCGCCGCGCCCACGTCAGGTACGCATCGAGGGCCAGCGCGACCGGCAGCAAGGACTCGGGATGCGACCCGACCAAGGTGACGTTCAGGCGAGCGAACGTCGGACTCGCCAGCACGAAGCACAGGCCGAACCAGAGCGCGACCCGCGGCGACCAATGACGCCACCCCACCACGAGAAACGCGATCAGCGTCAGCGTGGACCACACGATCGCGAGCCCCTTGAGCGCGACGAGACTCGTCCCCACGAGGCGGATCCACGGCACTGCGAGCACCAGCAAGACGACGGAACCGCCGTGATTCAGATCGTCCTGGTAGTCGAGCACGCGAGCGAGACCGTCGTGCGCGAGCTCGAGCCCACTGAAGAGAAAGACCGGCTCTTCCCAATTGTTGTTGTCGTCGTACGACGACACCAGGAGGGCGACACGGAAGGCGACGAACAGCGCGACCAGCGCAACGACCGCGATGCCGTACTTCACGCCGTCACGCGCCTCCGACCGAGCACGCCCGCGACGACCATGCCCACGAAAATGATGTCACCGATCGCCCTCCAACGAAAATATCCCATGCCGGCACCAGTCCGACCGGGTGCCGCCGCGCGAAGGGCGCGACGCCGAGCAGCACGGCCAGGAACCAACCCCTCAGTGCGACATGCAGCACTATGGTCGCTTCGACCGCCACCGTCATCGCCAGGAGGAGATAGAGAAAAATAACCGGTAGCAGATGCCATAGAGCGCCGTCGGAAGGAATCGGTGACCCAGGGACTTGGTGTGCATTCCACAGGGGCAACGAGGCCTCACGCATCCAAGCTGCTGCCCGCAGCAACATCAGGTGGACCTGCGTTCAGAACTCGACATTCCCCGGATTGGTGACAAAATGGCTGACGAACGGGAGGTCCAACGATGCGCGCCCCACCGGAGGGCCAACGCACCGGCAACGCCCATCATGGACACCCGAGCGATGTGACGCAGATCACTCATCGGTGCCAGCACATTTCCACGCCCACGCAGCCCCGTGCAATCGCCCATGGAGAGACAAGTGCCGTTGACCACCCCCAGGGCGGGGCGTACTCCTCCCCTCCACTCATGAGATCAAACCCCGCTGCGCCCCAGCCCGGAACCGGTGTCGCCAACGAGACCATCGGTCAGCCCCGCATCCACGGACTCGATCGCGTCAAGGGCTTCGCGATCGTTACCGTGCTGTGGATTCACGGATTCCAAGCTTTCAACGTTGCGAAATCCGTCTACGTGCAGCGATCCGCGATCATATGTGCATGGGCCGTCCCTGCGTTCTTTTTTGCCTCCGGGTGGCTACACGCTCGCGATACGAAGTATCCGCCTGGAACACTCGCTCGCTGGTTTCGACGCATCGGCATCCCGTACGTCATCGCGACAATCTACATCACGATCTTCGACGCGCGGGTCTTCGGATATCCAATCTCGGCGCCGCGCTTCGCGCGCGACCTCCTGCTGGGAAGAGGGATCTACTACTTCGTCCCCGTCTTGATGTTTACCATGATCGTCACGATGCCGCTTGCTCGCTCCCGACGAGCAGCATGGATCGTCTGCGCGCTGCTGACGCCCTACATGTTCATGAGAATGCGCTATGATCCAGTCATTTGGCTGCTTGGCGGCAGCTGGAATGTACTGATGCGCAGCCCTTTTCGCTTAGCACCATTTTTCATGACTGGTTGGGCATGCGGGCTGACGCGGCCGACCACGATCGCACACTGGCGACCCGTCATAGCCTGGGTGGCACCAGTCGCCTGGCTTGTCCTCATGCTGGTCTTGTCCGCAAAGTTCGCAACACAGCCCGCAGGCTATTGGCCGATGTGGGCGCAGGCAGTGTTCGGTGGCATGATCCTTTCGGCGATCGCATCTTTTGTATGCGCCTCGGTGCGTCCGGCCAGCGCAGCAGTACGATGGCTGAGCGACGCCACCTTCCCACTTTATCTCTACCACATATCGTTCGTGAACTTGTTCGATCGGTGGTTGCGGCCCAAGACCGAAATTCAATACGTCGAGCGCATGCTGTTGGCGTCACTTGTCACGGTCATACTCGTCATCACCGTTCGCCGGATACTCGGGCAACGACGCGCCCGCGAGCTGATCGGGTGAACCGAGTACCGCTGGGAGGCTCGGCCGCGCCCGAGTCCATCGAATTCAGGAGTCTTCATCCTGGCCCACGGCCGCCCGGACCCGAGCAGGTGCATCTACTGCCGCCACCCGCACGAGCCGACGGAATGCCGAAAGCACGGGGCGCCAACGTAAGGCAGCATGCGCGCCGGGAACAACATCAACAACGACTAGAATCTTCCCGCAGGTCAACCAGAGGGACGACCTACCTAGAACTTCGCGCGTAAGCCTACCAGCACCGATCTTGCGTAGCCGGTGAGAAGTTTAATTATTGCGATCGGTACCCCAATCGCAATAATTAGCAGTTCGACTTCAAAGCCAATTCCAGCATCGCGTACGGCAAACCTGCGCATAATTAAGTCGACCGCAAATATGTGTAAAAGATAGATCTCGTAAGAGCTATTGCTAAGCGCGAGCGTTACACGACGTGGCGGGCGTGAGGACAACGAAAATATAGACAGCATTATAGGAAACGGCACGGCTGAGAGCAGCAGCGCGCGCACGGGAGAAAAGTGCCAGCCGGCAGTAGCATACAGCAGTCCAATACCGGAGATTGCTGCCGCAATCAGAAGCAGCTTGGCCCACAAAGAGACGTCGCGGTGCTTGCGCAAGTATGGCGCCCCAACCCACCCACTGAAGAAATATCCCCACCAGAAAAATGGCGAGCGAAACATCCCGAACATGCCCCATCGCGCAACCATCGGATCAAATTGCCACTTCCACCTCACGGCGAAAAGAGCGGGGAGAAATATCGCGAGACAAATAGCCGCGGCCTTGGGGTACCGCGCTGGCACAATCGATACGCAAAGGACACCGAGAAGAACAGGAACAAAGTAATAGATTCCCCAGCCGCTCCCCCCCACCAGTGCTGCCGGAAGATCGCGGAACCCAACCGATTCGCGGAGCTCAAGGTGCCGATACAGTAGGGCTAGGCAAGTTGCTAAGAAGTACATCGGGAGTAGCCGCAGACACCAGCGGAAGAGTTGGCCTGGCCGGTAAGGAATAGCGCGACTGTGGAGGAAACCTGAGACGGCGAAGAATGCCGGCACAGCCCAAATGGTTGCCGCGGCCCAGACTTGGCCGATAAGGTCAGTCCTCCTACCCAGTTCAAAGACATGTATGCAAACCACACAGACGATGGCTGCTGCCTTTGTCCTGTCTACACGGCTATCGCGCGAGTTAGCTGGGGGATCAGCTGCTGTGACCTGATTGTCGATGGATGGGACCTCTAGGGAAGTTCGATTGCGATTTCGAGACCGAGGCTCCAGGGGGTCTGCGCAGTCCTTCGGTGGAGAGCCCGACGTGGGCGAGATCTAGCGACGATCGGAAGGTCTTGGATAGTCGTCGATCCTAAGCACGACCGGATCCGTCAACGCAGCACACTCCCAAATTCGGATTTTACGCGCCGAACGCTCGCGTGGAAAGCTCGGCCGAGCATCTCATTCGGGTCGCGTGGCAATCACCGCGAGAGAAACACCAAATGGCAGCCCGGTGCGGACTGCCAGTGAAGACTCGACGCGATAGACCCCCGTGAGCAGACGATTGAGCCACGCAGGCACCACCCCGAGGTCGGCGCCCTCGGACTCCGCATTGGAGACGCGCCGGGCCCAGCGGATCGCCACCGTGACGGGAAATATCGCGCAGCTCGCCCACCCCATATAGGCGACGCGCAACGGAGAATCGCTCAGCAACGCACTCAAGCTCCGTCTCGTATAGCGACGCTTGTGCTCGAGCACCTCGTCGTGATGACTCCAGAGCGAGGGCCAGGCGGGGACGTGGATTGCCAGCGCACCGCCCGGAGCGAGAACACGCGCGAGCTCGCGGAGGAACGCGGCGTCGTCGGCCACGTGCTCCATGACGTCGAAGGCGAGAATGATGTCGAAGGAGCCCTCGCGGAGCGGAAGCGCATCCGCATCCGCGGCAACCCGGGTGGTGACGCCGCGCTCGCCGACGAAGCGCAGCGCGTGCAGGCTCCGATCGCACGCGCAAACCCATCCGTCGGCGCTGAAATCCGCGGAGGTGGCCCCCGCTCCACAGCCGACGTCCAGGATGCGCAGTCCCGGGCGGCGCAGTCGCTCCCCGAGGAGGCGGCGCATGAGCAGACGCTTGCCCGCAAACCACCAGTGCGCGGTTTCGGTGGCGTACATGTCTTCGATGTCACGTGGCTGCATGGCTTTCCTTGCCCCCTGCGACTAGCCTCGACCGGGTCCGGAATCCAGAGCGGCCCGTCGGGTTGCAGCGACGGCTGGTTGTCGGCAGAAGCTTCCCATGCCTGCGGCCATGAACGTATGCGGCGACACGCCAGATGGCGTACCGCTGCGATTCCGAATCGGCTCCCGCTGCCTGGGCATGCTGCTGCTGATCCTTCTTGCGTCCACGATCGGCTGCCATCGTTCGACGCCGCAGGACGACACCGGGCGACTCGTCGATCCGGCATATCGCGCGGGGATGGTAGCCGACTTCGGGCAAGGCCCGGGTCCGCTTTCCATGTCTCCGCTGGCGACCCGTACGCTGACCTTCGGCTATCCGAGCGCCCAGCTCGAAGACGATACCCGTCTGGTCCTGGCAGCGCCGGCTGGCGGCGCACTGATCATGCGGCCGCACTTCGAGGTCTCATCGACCGGCGCCTTTCACGAAACCGTGCCCGCCGGCGGGCCATTCGCCGGATCCTCGCGCCTGTTGCTCATGCCTCGCGTCAAGCTCGGCTCCGACATGGACCGACCTCCCCACTCGTATCGTCGACGTGGACGACCCGGCAGGCCACCCGAGGTCGCCGTCGATCTCCAGCTCCCGGAGGCCATGGCGGGCAAGCAGGTCTTCCTGCTGGTCATGGCCATGGCGGTGGACTGGGGACCGGAGATCTCGTTGCAAACCTCACCATTGGAGATCCCGAAGAACTCCAGGCTGGAGCTCGCGACCGGGGTGCTCGCACCGGCCTGGGGGCAGGGACCCGTACGCTTCCTCGTAGAGGCCTGCCAGGACCACGCTTGCAAGCCTCTCTACGAAACCCGCATGGATCCGGCGCAAGCGGCGGACCGAGGCTGGCGGGACGCGTCGGTCGCCCTCGATCCCTACGCCGGTAAGACCGTCAGTCTCGTCTTTCGATCGACGCTGTCGCCCGTCTCCGAGGAGAAAATCTCCCTGCCGGTATGGGCCAATCCGACGATCAGGATCCCCCGGAGAGCCGATCGATCGGCACCCAACGTCGTTCTTCTCTCCGTCGACACATTGAGCGCCCGCCACCTTCCGACGTACGGATATTTCCGCGACACGGCGCCGGTCCTCGCGAAAGAGTTCGAGCACGGCGGCACGGTTTTCGACAATTGCGTGGCTGCCGCAACGTCGACACCGCAAGCGCACATGTCGATCTTCACCGGACTACAGCCGCTGGAACACGGCATCACGGCCGGCGTGGAGGTCCTCGACCCAGCGATCCTCACCGTCACCGAGCAAGTCCGCGCGGCCGGCGTGACCACCGGCGCGATCACCGAAGACGGCTGGCTCGGCGCGGAGCGCGGCTTCGGAAGAGGCTTCGACGAGTACAAAGAAAACAAGAGCCCCAATATCATGGCACCCAGCGGCCAGGTCGACAAGACGTTCGCCGCTGCAAAGGCCTGGCTGGAGCGTCACGCCGACCAGCGTTTCTTTTTGTTCCTGCATACGTTCCAGGTCCACGACCCATATGCGCCTCCGCCCAGGTATGCGAGCCTGTTTCCCACCGACGAACATGGCGATGCGATCGGCATCGACGCGCCGTCGCAGGTACGAGAAGCCCGAAGCTACGATCAAGAGATTCGATACGTCGACGACGAGCTCGGTTCGTTGCTTGCCACGATCGATGGGCTTGGCCTTTCCGAAAACACCGTATTCATCGTGCTCTCCGACCATGGAGAAGCCTTTCTCGAACACGGATTTCTCCGGCATAGCTCGTTTTTCTTCGAAGAGGTCACCCACGTCCCTCTGCTGATGCGAGGACCGGGCATACCGCGTGGTCTACGTGTTGCCGCACCCGTCGGTCACGTCGATCTTACGGACACGATCGCATCCTTCTTCGGTGTCGATCCTCCGCGTGGCTCGCGCGGTGTCGATTTGCGGCGCGCATTCCGCGACGGGGACTCGGCCGCCGACGGCGCCTTCTATTTCAGCGAGTCATGGGGGAGCTTGGCGATCGGGCCGGAAGGTAAGCTGATGAAGTTTTTCGCACCCGCATTCTCCGTCCGCCAGGGACAGCGCAAGGCCGCGCGCTACAAGAGAGAGGATGGATCAAGGTGGTCCGAGTGCTACGACCTCACCAAGGATCCCGGTGAGCGAACCAACCTGTGCGCGGGCAAAACACCCGAGCCGGCCGATCTCGCGGCGGCGCTCGACGCCTACCAGGCCACGACGGCACGGCGGCGCGCGCAGCTCATCCCCGCCGATCGGGCGCACGCCGAAGCGCCGACGAAGGCACCCATGGACCCCGAACAAGAGGAAAAATTACGCGCGCTCGGCTACATTCAGTAGCTAGCGTTCGACGGCATCCTCGGAGTCGGACGCTACGAGCGGCGGAGTCTCGACGGTCGGCCCCTCCCATCCGACCGCGAAGGTCCAGGGTGCAAGCGGGTTCATCACCACCTCCCCCAAAAGGCGCGAGCGAAAGATCAAGAGAACGCGCTCTCCCGCATAGCGACGCAAATCGACGGCGTATTCGGTCGCAGGCGGGCCCACCCATCCGCTGAGCGGCACGACGGGTCGATCGGCATGGAACGCTCGCGTGGCCGGCAGGGGTGCGCCCGTCTCGGGCAGGACCCAGACCTCTGCAAGGACATGCGCCTCCGGCGACGCCGCGTCCGGTATGCGCATCCCGAGAGCGAATCGAAGCACCCCGTCTTCGGGTACGGTCACGTTGCAGAACGTGTCCGTGGAGGGCTCACCCGACCTGAGGCTCTGGTAGAGCGCACGAAACAGCACGTGCTCGACGACGAAACCTGCCTGTGCCGGAAGCGTCGTCACCCAGCAATCCGTCAGCAGACGAGAGCGACGCCGGAACGGCAGCGGGTGCTCCCGGCGCACGAGAAACAATTGTCGCCCGGGGGCGGCCGAAAAGACCTCGCGGAAGTTGTTGTGCACATAGTCGGTCAACAGCGGCGCGTAGGTCAGCATGCCGACCGGATCGGAGAAGAAGTTGTTGTAGTCGCTGATGACGAGCTTCGCTTGCCGGACGTCGGCCTCGGAGGCGGCCCTCGCGCCTGAATCGTGGCCGATGTGCACGGCATAGTAGTTGTAATAGCCCGTCGCCATCGGCCGTTCCGCCAAGAACGGGAGCATCGCGAGCCCAGGCATGGCGAGAACGGAATCCTCCGGAGCTGTCAGCGCGCGTACCGCGCCGACTTGGTAGTTCACCAGCGAGGCGGTCAAGGGATCCACCAGGACGCCACCACGCTCCGATGCGAGCGCGGTTCCAAACATGCGACGAACGTCGCGGAGCCATACCGCCCCGAATCCGCAGTAACAGGCGAAGAGCAGCGCGGCAGGTACGATCACGAGCGACCGCAGCGGTCCCTCGATACGAGCGACGAGCCGCTGCACCAGCACGACGGACAGAATCAGAAACGGCTGATAGACATTGACGAGATGGTTGAAGTCGGCGCGTGGAAAGACACCCAGGAACAGAAACGCGGCGAATACGACGATGACGAGCAGGGACCGATCGAGCTCGGCACCCCTGCTCCGCCGCTTGCGTGCCGCCACGACGCCGCCCGCGAGCAGGGCGGCAGGCAGCCAATAGAGCACGCCGTCGAGGGTTTTCACGGTCGTGAGGATCCACGCCGGCCATGACAGCATGACGCCCGTCATGAACAGGAGGGGCGGAAGGTAGACGAACCCGCCGGATGCCATGATCCGCCGTTGGCGCCAGATGTCGGCAAAAGGCAGGTAGCGGATCGTGTGCTGGTCGGCAAAACCATGAAAGGGGCGAAGCACGAGCGAGTCGATCATCGCCCAGCCGGCTCCGCGCGCGTAGAGGTACGCCACCAGCGGCAGGCACACAGACAGGCTGCCGACGGTCACGAGCAGCAGCCGGATCGCCACGCGACGGCTTGCTTCGCGAGTCGTTCGGGCTTGGGCGATCGTCACGGCGGTGACGACCACGACGGCGGCCGCAGCGCCGTAGACGCCGTAGTTCTGCTTGAAGACCGTCCCGAGACCGACGGCCATTCCGGTGGCGACGAGCTTGACGACGGTGGGACGCCGCACCCACGCGAGCTGCAGCGCCATCGCGACGACCACACACAGGGCAGCAAACTGTGAATAGAACGCAAACGACCACGCTGGAAACGCCCAGAGCAGGAGCGCGACGAAAAGCGCCACCGCCGCCATCGCCCACGTCCGCCCACTCTCGGTCCGCACGACCCAGTACGCAGTGGCGACCGTGAGCAAGTAGCAGATCGCGACCGGGACGCGCGAGAGCAGCACGGAAGGACCGAATGCTTTGAAGAGCCCCGCGTTCAGCAGCCAAATGCCGGGCGCTACGAACATGTCGAGATCCCGGTACGGCACCTCCCCGTTGGCGATCGCAAGCGACTGGCCGAGGATATAGCCCTCGTCCCCCAGCAGCAGACCGCGGCGGAATACGATTACCGTGCTGACGAGAACGACCAGCGTCGTCGCAGCCAAGGTGACGAGATCCCAAAGCCTGCTCGTGCGCGGATCACGCGCCATCTCGTCCTTCCTTGCGCTCCAGGCATAGCCACTCGGCTTGCCCCGCGCCGAGACGTCGCTTCACCTCGAACGAGCTCGCGAAATAGGCCGCCGTTTCAGGAAACAGCCGATCGAACGGCTCGAACTGCGCATACATGCTCGGATTGTAGACCACGCATCGCGTGTTCGCCGCGTGCAGCCTCTCCACGATGACGTCGTCCTCGACGTTGCCGGGGATGATGAGATCGAACGGCGTCGGGTTGCGCTTCCTCGTCAAGACGTACAGGAGCGGCATGTCGGGAGCGACGAATATCGTTTCGTCGCCCTCGGCGCACGCGCCCAGGAAATCCACCGCATCGCGCCAGAGCTCGGCTCGTTGCGGATCGACCCGGACCGAGGCACCGACAAGATTCAGCGGTTCGGAATGCCACTCACGGAGGTTCTTCGATCCCTTGACCAGCGTGGCCAGCGCGCCGCACACGAGCAGCGCCATCGTCCCGCGCCGTAGCCAGACGGCCACCGGTCCGATGCGATCCGTGAGATCAGCCAGGCGTTTGGCGAGCAGAACGAGGACCATGAGCAAAGGCACCAGGACGACGGCGAGATGGGACCAAATCGCCGACGGGAAGAGCCCGAAGAAGAACAGACACGCGAAGGGAAGCACGACGCGGGCGGCATTGCGGACGTCGGGGTCGAGAGACCGCAAACGATCTGCGAGCAGCACGGGAGCGGCGAATAGCGCCAAAAGGGCGCACCCGTAGCCAACGCGTATGCATACCCCAATGAGCCTCATCACGGTCTCGGGCCCTGCGGAGGGCGTACCGCGGACGAGGTAGTTGAAGAGCAACGGAGGCGAATACAGGAAGGTGAAGCGACCGTCGCTCACGGGATGCGGACCGAGTACCGGGGGAATGGGCTGATGGAATGCGTCGAGCTGCGAATGAGAAATGACCAGCAGCGTGTCGAAGAGGAATGCCCCGAACGTCCCGGTCCAGATCAGGTATCCGATGACCGGCAACCCCACGACGAGCCCGGAGACCACCGGCGCCGCCAGCACGCTGCGCATAGTGCGTTGGGCGAAGACGCTGTCGCGATCACGTCGGCCCCAGAACAACGAGCCGAGGCCGGAGATCAACAGGAGACCGCCATAGTTCTGCTTGAAGACCCCACACAGAACGACGAGCGCCCCCACCGCCGCGCCGTCGCGGACGCGTCCCAACTCGAGGTAGCGAAGAAGGAACAACAACGCCCCGAGCGCACAGAGCAGCGAAACGGACGAATACGCCAGCATCGTGAAGGCGGGAAAGCTCAGGACCACGAGCGCGAGGTACAAGACCGTGGTGAGCCATGCCCACGCCCGCCCCGCGAGTTTGCGCGTGAGAGCCCACAGGATCGCCATCGTCGCCGTGTTGACGAACACCGCCGCCCACCTGGTCACGACGACGTCCGTCCGGAAGATACGCAGGAGTCCTGCGGTCAACCAATAGATGCCCGGGAAGATCCCCGTGTAGATGTCGCCGTAGAGGCGATCTCCATGCAGAAGGCGGTACCCGACCTGCACGAGCTGCCCTTCGTCGAGAGGAACGAGGCTCAGGGCGTACGTCGACAGCTGCGCTGCGGTGGCCAAAACGGCCAGCAGCGCGACTTCAACCGCGACCGATGGGGCATAGCGAGTGCCGGGCAAGGGAGAGGACTCCGCCTCAGAAACGTCCTGCCATATTAAGCTAACGGTCGCCCATGCAAAAAACGCGATATATAGTGTGTTGCTTGTCGTTGCACAACAATCACAACCATGACGGCCTCACCTCTGCGGGCGAGGGGCCTTCGGTGGTCCGCTCCACCAGATTCGCAGCAAGTCGAGCAGAGCGATCAGCATGTGGCCGGGACCGAGCTTGGAGCCGGACACGTCGTTCCAGCGCCTCAGCGGCTGCTCGTAGAAGAGCCGTTGTGCTTGGACGTCGTCGAGTCCGGATCTGAGACGGGCGATCACCTCGACATCGAACACCCAACGACTCGAAAGTGGAGAGCCGAAAACCTCGCGAACCCGCGCATCCACCCGAAAGAGTTTCGCGCCGCATTGCGTATCGTAGACGGGTAGGCGCAAGACGATCGATGCCGCCGTCGCGAAAATGCGCCCCATGTAGTGGCGTACGTTCCGTCGTCGCACGTCGGCCCCCAACCGCCGAACCCGGCATCCGAGAACGGCGAGGATCGCCGCGTCGGCCCGGAGGATGTCGCGAAACCGCGTGATTTCGTCGAGCGGGGTGGAGAGGTCCGCGTCCCAATAGCCGACGGATTCGCGGTCCTCTGCCAGCGCCAGCAGCATTCCGGTGCGTACCGCCTCGGCTTTCCCGGAGTTCTTCGCCATGGAATGGACCGCGATCGCGTTCGGCGCGTTCGAACGAAGGTGCTCGAGCCGCTCCGCGGTACCGTCTCGGCTACCATCGTCGACGAAGAGGAAGCCCACGTCGGGATGCCGGCGCACGTAGTCGAGGAAGGTCTCGCCATCCAAACGCTTTTCCTCGTTGAAGCACGGGACGACGACGACGACCGGGCGGTTCACGAGCGCCTACCTGGGCCTGGAGATGGATGCGGAGTATCGAGTTTGCCCGCCCGGGCTGCGACGACACCGACGCGCGCCAAATACGCTTTGGCTTCGTCGACGAGACCGGGCTCGATCTGCCTGCAAAGAGCGATCAGCATCTCGAAGGCACGCCACCAAAATCCATGCTTCGATCGATCTTGAACGCTTCCTTTTCATCCCGGCATCACAAGGTGGGTCGAATTGCTCGCCCGGCGTGATGCGGTACCCATAGCAGAGGCTCTCCCATCTCCTGCAAACGCCCCCCAGCCCGCATCGCGCGACACGGGTGATCAGCCTTCGCGTGGCCGAGCTGGTCGGGCCGCGAACGTAGCGCCCGAGTCGTCTGCGATGAACGCGCGAGAGGAACGCCGCACAGGGCGGTCGGTGGTCAACCCCAGAGAAGACGCGCGATCGTACCGGTGCGGTTGGCGGTCCGTCTCAGGACTGCGCCCGGGAGGCTGGCACGCCTTTACTGACCCGCGGGCTTCGCAGGTTTCGGCAGCAGGTGGGCCTTGCAGGCGACCGAAAGTTCCGCCTCGTGCTTCCTGAGACACGCGACAACCCGGCCCTCCCCCGGCTGGACATCCTTGCAGAATCGGGCTTGGTCCTGCGCGCACACATTGGTGCCATTGCGCTGCGGCGACGATCCAGAGCGACGAACGAGGGTCTTGCACCCCTCCGTGAGCTGGGCCTCGTGCTGCTTGAGACAAGCTATGACGCGACCCTCTCCCGGCTTGGTGCCGGCACAGAAGCGCGCGACGTCGTCCTTACACCCATTCGTCTTCGCGCCTTGATGTTTCGCGAGCATCGCCTTGCAGCCGCCCGAGAGCTCGCCGTCGTGAGCCTGCAAGCACTTGACGATGCGACCCTCTCCCGGTTTCACGTCTTTGCAAAGCTTCAGTGCGTCGGCCGCGCATGGATCCTCCGCTCTGGCGGCAGTCGCCGCCGCGAGCCACAAGATCGTTGCTGTGATCTGCAAATAGTGCCGCATCATTGGTCGACGTATCACCATGCCTCCTGTAGCTTGCCCTACTCGCAATCCAATAAAGTTTTCTTTGTAGCCGCAGTCCTCGCGTCCGTCAACGCAGGAAGTGCTCGGCGTCGGCTCGCCGCAACCACCCCGCCGGACACTTGCCCCCAACGTCTCATCTCGTGGTAGAAACGAGCGTGCCCGTCGCTGGCGGACCGAGAAACGCGCTCGCAAGGAAATGAGAAAGCTTGAGCCATCATTCCCCCCTCGAAAATCTCTCTCGGTAATGTCTCCCGTGGGCGCTTGTGACATTTCAACGGCAGCTGGGACCACCTCGCAGCTCAGGGTCAAGGAGCCCATGGTGGCCGGATTGTTCAATGAATAAATGAATATACGCATGGCCAGTCCATTTGAGAGGATGGAGCGTGTCCTCGCAGACCTGACGAGCTGAGCACAATCCGCGCGATTTCGACAATACCTGCGCAAGCAGCTGTGTACGAGATATCCAAAGCACGATCTGATACGGGCGCCGCGGTGGCTACGAGCAATAGGGTACAATTTGGTGTCCGTCCGACAAACTTGCTCATGTCCTGCTCGGTGACACGGTGCGCTCGGCTACCGTCGACTGGTTGAAGGCGAGCGCCATCTGCGCCGTCGTCGCCACCCACAGCGGCCCGGCACTTTTCGCGCCGGCTCCGACGGCGGAATATCGTCTGCGCGTGGTACTGTCCGGGTTCCACGTGCCGACCTTCTTGATGATGTCGGGCTACCTGCTCGCCACCACGGCACCGCTTCCGTGGTCCGTGCTCGGCCGTCGACTCACCAAGGTCTTGGTGCCGTACACCGTCGCAACGCTGATCTGGACCGCGCTCGGCTACGGAACATGGGCGCGATTGCCGCAAAGGTTGTTGCTCGGCGACGGCCTAGGCATCTACTATTTCGTGTTCCTCTGGACGTGGGCGCTTGTCACGAGCTGGCTGTGGTCCCGTCTCACGGCACGCGCGTGCGTCATTGCCCTTGTTCTCGCAACCGTCTTGTCGTTGCTCCGCCACGTCATAAGCCCCCCGACCGGCCTTTGGTGGGCGATCCGGGATCCAGTTGGTCAAGGCACTATTGCGTATTTCCTATTTGGCTGGTGCGCACGACTTCGTAGCTGGGACCGGATGGGTCCGACATCCGGAATCCTCGCCCTTGGATGCTGCCTCCCGTGGCTGCTCTTTCACCGCGAGCCCGCGTTTCCAACGTCAATGGACGTCGTCGCCAATCTCGCCCTACGGATGGCGTACGCCGTCGGGGTCGCCTGGCTAGTCACCGCATGGATGCGAATCCAACCTCCACGCGTCGTCGTCTGGCTATCGATGGCCACGTTGCCAATCTACCTCTACCACGCGCCGCTCGCCGCATTGCTAGCGTCACGCCTCGTCAACTGGCCACCGCTCACCCGGACCGCAATGGTCTGGAGCATCTCGCTCGGAGCGACCGCTGGCGCGGTCGTGCTTGCACAGCACGTCTTACCGGCCCGATACCGGCCTTGGCTACTTGGCGCATGAGCAAACCTCGCCCAACAAGCCCTGTTGAGACTCGAATGTGTAGCGACCTTCCGGAAGAAGGATACCGGACCCCGCAATCGCGCAATTGCGAGGCTGTCACGACTCTCGCAAGCGGCCGATCAGCCGGGTAGGCCACCGACCGCTGCGAGTGCGCAGATCGCTACCAGCGATATGGCGCTGACGAATGCTCCAAGCTTCACGCTCATCGGCTCGTAGCGAAGCGTCACGAGGTGGTGCCCGGACTCCACGGGCACCGCCCGGACGACGTGGTTGCCCGCATAGATCGGGACGGGAACACCATCGACGGTCGCCTTCCACCCTGGATAGTACGTATCGGTGAGGACGAGATAGCCGGGCGCCGCGACGTCGGCCTCGATACGAACCTCGCGCGGCTCGTAGCTCGTGATGTGGGCGGGCGTGACGGAGGTTGGACTTTCGCTGGACCCGCGCGGTGGCGGCGGGAGACCCACGGCGCTCTCCACGACGACGCTCCGGCGCGGATCGAAGTCCGAGGCCGCGATCGCGGCGAGGCTCGCGGCACCATCGGGCACGATCACCGCATGGGTCGCGACGTAGGCGCGCGGCAACGGCGTTGCGTGCTCGAACAAGACGTACGCTTTCGTCGCGACGCCGGGAACGCGATGCCATGGTGAGCCCGGCGCGCTCATGGCGATGAGCATCGCCCGATTCATGCGGCCTACGACCCAGTAGCGAAGGCTCAACACGTCGAGCACCGCACGATGAGGGCTCCGCGGGTCAACATTCAAATAGCCCGTAAATGGGAAATAGACCGTAGATGGCGCGATGGCCCGCGATATGCCGATCAAATCGAACAGCTCGGCGAAGCGCAGCAGGCTGAGCGGCTCGTAGTCGCCCACCGAATAGATCTCGTGCAGCGTCCCCTGCTTCTGCGTGATCGAGAAGTCGAACCCGATGCTGTCGTGGAGATACGTTCGATCGAGGCCCTGATGTTCGCGAACGTAGTCGAGAATGGCGTCTTGCCGATGCAGCACTTCGACGCCGTGGATCGGATGTCTGAAGACGTTGTTCGCCCCATGCACCAAATCCGCGATTGCGACGAGCACCACGAGGGTCGAGAGACGCGTGCGCTGGCGGGTGCCCTGCGCCAGGATCGCTCCTCCGAACGCGCATGCCGCAATGCCGATCAATGCCAGCTCGACAGCCGGCAGAGGGGGGCGACCCACGAGAAAGACGGCACCGCACACGAGGATTCCGATGCCGACCACTAGCGTCGGCACCCGGCGCGCCGGCGGCCCATTGCCGAGTGCATCCGTCCCGAATGCAGCCAGCACGGCGGCCGAAAAGGCCAGGAGAAAACAGATCCGCTGAGGCAGGCGAAACCAGCGGGCAGCCGGCAAGTGGAGATACACGTGCTCGAAGAAGGGGGTGTTGAGCGCAATACTCACGAGATAGCTCGCGACGAGCACGACCCACATGACGCCGAGGGAAACCGGATTGCGCGTCGAGAGCAGCGAAAGCCCGACGAGCGCCAGAACGATGGGCCCGAAGTAGAAGTGAGCGATGAATGGCCGCGCCGTTCGCCAGTCGAGCGCTTCACTCATCAAACGCCGGGGCGAGAGCGACACGAAGGGCACGAGCTGCGCCGTCGTGAGCCCGCCAGGCCGACGCGGCCCCAAGACCTGCAGCTCGCGCGTCGGAAGCAACTGGACGGCGGTCACCGCCACGCCGAGACCGATGGCGAGTCCCAACAGCACGACCATCGTGCCGATCTGCGCCCGCGTCGCCCCCCTCCACGCGCTCGCCGCGACGCGGGCCGCCGCATACAGACCGATGACGTACATCGTATAGACCCAGAATTGCGTCCATCCGCCGAGCAGCGCGAGGGCTACTGCTGCAGCGAGAAGAGCGGCGCTACGAGTATCGCGACGGTCGACGATGCGCTCGACGGCGATCAAAGCGAGCGGCAGCCACGTGGACGACGAAATCGCGGGCGTGAACCAGCCCGCCTGATTCGCCATGAAGCCGCAGAACATGTACGTGGCCGCACCCGCGAAACGAGCGAGGGGCGGTAGTCCCACGACCGCCGCATAGCGGTAGGTGAACCAGCCCGAGAGCGCCAAGTGCAGCACGACGATCGCCTCGATCGCCACGGCGGTAGGAAGAAACAAATAGAGAACGTTGGGCGGATAGCACACCCCGTAGAGCGCCGCCGCCAGAAACGGATGGCCGGCGAACTGATAGGGGTTCCAGAGCGGCACGATCCCTTGGCGAATCCACGCCGCCCCGCGAAACGACATCGGGTAGATCTGCGTGAAGAAGTCGACATTGCCCAGATTGCCGATGAAGGGATGATTCCACGCGGGCCGGATGATGCGGAAATACCAAAACGCGACGGCTCCCGCCGCGATGAGCAGCGCGGCAGCAATGCTCTGTCTTCGACCTTCCGTCCTGTTCATAGGCGCGCGAGCAGCAGCACCACGGCGATCAGCAAGCCGACCACCCAGCTCTCGCGATCTTTGATCGCGAACAGCACCGGGTCGTCGTGAAGCTCGCCGCGATGCGCGAGCATCCACATCCGGCTGATCCAGTAGAGAAGGAGCGGACAGATCAGCCACAGCAGCTCGGGGCGCGCGTACACACCGGTGACGCGATCGCTGTTGATGTAGAGCGCCGCGACGAGCACGGAGATGTAGCCGCTCACGGCGCCATTGATCGCGACCAGCTGCAGATCGGCCGGATAGTAGCCGCGCACACGGACGTCGGGTGGTTCCGCGCGCATGGCGTACAGCTCGGCGTAGCGCTTCACGAACGCGAGACTGAGGAAGAAGAAGAGCGAAAACCCGAGAATCCACGGTGACGGCCAGACGTGCGTCGCGGCCGCACCGGCGATCACGCGTCCCACATAGAGCATCGCCAGCACGATCACGTCGACGAGCGGCACGTACTTCAAGCGAAATGAATATGCCGTCGTGGCGAGCAGGTAGACGACGAGGACGGCGAGGAACGCCGACGGCAGCCAGTGCGTGATGACAAAGCCCGCTGCGAGACACACCGGCACGAGCGCGAAGCCCGTCGCGAGCGACAGGTCGCCCGATGCGAAGGGGCGGAGGCGCTTGGTCGCATGCCGGCGGTCGGCGGCGAGGTCGAGCAAGTCGTTCAGGACGTAGACCGCCGACGCGGAGAGACTGAAGGCGACGAACGCGAGAAACGCGTCGAAGAAGAGCGGTAGGTCGCGCGCCTCGGGCGCCATCAGGAGGGGCACGAAGACCAGCAAATTCTTCACCCACTGCTGCACGCGGAGCGCCCGCGCCAGCGTCGCACCACGCCGCGGCGGCGAGGTGAAGACGCGTTGCACGCGCGGCCCGGCGCGACGGGCGAGCCCCGCGTCGTTGCCGACCACGATCGCACCGCGCGCGGCCTCCCACACGGGCACGTCGGCGCGATCGTCGCCCGCGTAGTCGTAGCCGCCCGCCCCGAAACGGGCCGCAAGCGCGTCACGCTTGTTCGCGCCCTTCAGGTTCTGTACCGCATCGGTTCCGATCACGTCGTCGAAGATCCCGAGGTGACACGCGACTCCTCGGACGATCGACTCGTGGGCAGCCGACACGAGGAGCAACCGTCGCCCTTTCGTCCGCTCGGCACGCAGGTAGTCGAGGAGCTCGTCGCGATAGGGCAGCGTCGCCGGATCGAGCGTCACCCGGCTCGCGACCTCTTGTTTCAGCGCGATCTTCCCGCGGAGGAGCCAGAACGGCAGGCGGAACGCCGTGAACGGGCTCGCCTTCACGAGCAGCAGAATCGCCTCGTGCAGCGAGTCGGTGCAGATGAGCGTCCCGTCGAGATCGACGCAGAGCGGGACGTCGTCGGCCGGTACGCGCGTTTCCGAGAACATCTGCATCCTGGGCGGGTCGTAGCACGGCCCTTCGAGGGCCTACCAGTCGCGATCGTGCGCCGACGCACCTCGGCCCCCAACCGATCGTCCCGGAGCGTCCGGCGGGCGCACTGCGGCAGAGGAAAGGGGTTGCTAAACAATGCGAAGAAATGTTTAGCAACTGGCGGCGTCATGACCCGCTTCGTCGAACTGCCTCTCGCGGCCCAGACCGCCTATGCCGAGCTCGCCGAACAGGCACGCGCACTCGAGCTGTCCGATGCGCTCGCGGGCCTCAAGGGCTCGTTTCAACGGATGCGTCGCAAGAAGGCGAGCTATTGGTACTTTGCCTACCGCGATCTCGATCAACGGGTTCGAATGGCCTACGTCGGCCCCGACGAGCCGCGCGTGCGACACCTGGTCGAGCGCTTTGCCGCGGTTCGCCGGACGAAGCCCCTCGCCGCCTCCGCGCAGTCGGCGATCGCGCTCGGATGCGCACTGACCACGCCGAAACATTTCCGGGTGGTGAAGCGCCTCGCGGAGTACGGTTTCTTTCGCGCGGGTGGCGTCTTGATCGGGACGCATGCGTTCATCGCGCTCGGGAATCTGCTCGGCGTGCGCTGGGCCGATGGCTCGACGACGCTGGACGTGGACTTCGCCCACGCCGGCCGCAATGTCTCGATTGCGCTGCCCGCGACGGTTCGGATCGACGTGCATGGCGCCCTCGAATCACTCGAGATGGGACTGTTGCCGATGACGCAGTTCGATGGGCGGGTTGGCGCACAGTACCGGAACCCCAAGGACGAGGAGCTCCGCATCGATTTCGTGACGAGCATGGTGCGCCGCAGTGGCCCGGTCGTCATGCCCGAGCTGAACTTGGCGCTCGAACCGCTCAAGTTCATGGAGTTCATCCTCGAAGAGACGACCCAGGCATGCCTGATCGCCCGCACGGGCGCCTGCGTCGTCAACGTTCCTGCACCGGAACGCTTCGCCGTGCACAAGTTGATCGTGCACGGCGAACGGCCGACGCGGGAACGCACGAAGGCACGCAAAGACCTCCTCCAGGTCGGCAGCCTCGCCGCCTACTTTCTCGCCAGTGCCCAAGCGACGGCATTTAATGCCGCCTGGCGAGAAGCCCTCGCTCGCGGTCCGGGCTGGCGACTACGCGCCGAGAAAGGGCGCGCCGCGCTGATCGCGATCGCGCCGGAGCTCGACGCCGCCGAGCTGTGGAGCGGTCGCACCCGCACGCCCGCGAAGCGGCGACCCGCCACGACGGTGGGATCCGATTCGAAGGCGACGCGCTGAACGACGGGACCGACGTCGCCTTGGTGGTCGTCGCCCCCACGGTGACGTGCTACAGTGCCTGTTCGACCGAGGTCTCGGCCGCGGGCCCGTCTCGCCGCCGGCATGACGTGACGCACACCGACCCCCCATCGCTCGGCCCGGAGGTTCCGGCCCCTACCATGCGCCAAAACGTCCGCCATGCCGCCGCGTCGCCCACCAGCCGCACGGTCGCGGCCACCGCGAAATGCCTGGAGCCCGACTTCCCGCGTCTCGACGCGGCGACCCGTGCCCTCGTGCTCGCCGACGTATCGGCGTTCGTGGCGTCCCAGGTCCGCGCCCTTCCCGACTTCCTGCGCTGGCCCTACCGCTTGGCGCTCGTCGCCTTCGAGTGGCTCCCGGTGCTGCGCTTCGGACGGCCGTTCACGGCCCTCGACCTCGAGCGGCGACGCGCCTGGGTCGACTTCTGGACGGACGCGCCCCTCGGCCTCATGCGGAACTTCGTGAAGCTCATGCGGAGCTGCGCGCTCCTCGCGTACTACGACCATCCGGCGCTGCAACCCGCGCTCCGCGCGCAGGCGAGGCGCGGCGGGAGCTCGAGCGACGCGCCGTCTCCGCTCACGGTCGAGACCGTGTCGGCCGCGTCCGCGGGCGTCCTCGCAGGATGACCGACGCCGCGCTCGCGCGCGACGCCGACGGCCGCGTCCGCACCGAGATCTTGGTCGTCGGCTCGGGCGCCGGCGGCGCCGTCACGGCGGCGGCCCTCGCCGAGGCCGGCCACGAGGTGCTGCTGCTCGAGGAAGGACCGCACGCCGACACCTCGCGGATCGCGACCAACTCGACGCGCGCGATCTCCGAGCTCTACCGGAACGGCGGCATGACGCCGATTCTCGGGCGGCAGTCGATGGCGTTCGTCGAGGGCCGCTGCGTCGGCGGCTCGACCGAGATCAACAGCGGCCTCTGGCATCGGATGCCGGACGACGCGTACCCGCGCTGGCGCTCCGAATATCTCGTCGCCGAGCTCACGCCGAGCGGGATGACGCCGTACTTCGAGCGCATCGAGCGCGAGCTCTCGGTCTCGCTCGTGCCCGAGGACGAGATCCCGAAGAGCTCGCGCCTCTTCCGCCAGGGCATCGAGCGCCTCGGCTGGAGCTACCAGCAAGTGCCGCGCTGCCAGAAGAGCGGCGGCAGCCAGTTCGCGCCGGGCGAGAAGCAGTCGATGCAGCGCACCTACATCCCGCGCGCGCTCGCCGCGGGGGCCCGCCTGGTCGCGGACGCGAAGGCGATGAAGCTCGTGCTCGCCGGCGACCGCGTCGTCGGCGTCGAGGTCGTACGGGGACGCAACGGGGAGCGCAGCCGCTTCGAGATCCGCGCCGATGCGGTGTTCCTCTGCGCGGGCGCGATGCAGACCCCGGCCCTCCTGCGTCGCAGCGGCATCAAGCACAACGTCGGCGACAACCTCTGCATCCACCCGATGATCAAGGCCGCCGCCCTCTTCGACGAGGAGGTCGAGGCGCACGAGGACGCCCTGCCCGTCTACCAGGTGAAGGAGTTCTGGCCGACGATCACGATCGGCGGCGCCGTCTTCACGCCCGGCTTCCTCGCGATGATCCTCGCCGACAGCTGGAAGGCCTACCAGCACGCGATGGCGGACTGGCCGCGGATGAGCCTCTACTACGCCGGCACGCGCGCGATGGTGCGCGGCTCGATGCGCGCGATCCGCGGCCTCGAGGACGGCGTCGTCATCCGCTACGAGCTCACCGAGGCCGACCGCGCGAACCTCACGACCGGCCTCGGCCGGCTCGGCGAGCTGCTCTTCGCGGCCGGCGCCCGCGCCGTCTATCCCTCGCTCCGGGCGCGCCGATCCTGCGCTCGATCGAGCAGTGCCGCGGCCTCCTGAGGTCGCCGCTTCCCGCGACGATGATGGGCCTCTCGACCGTGCACGCGTTCAGCAGGTGCCCGATGGGCGAGAACCCCGACGTCTGCGCCACCGACTCGTTCGGCAAGGTGCACGGCTTCCGCAACCTCTACCTCAACGACGCGAGCCTGATCCCGGACTCCCCCGGCGTGAACCCGCAGGGCATCACGATGGCGATCGCGCTTCGCAACTCGGACCACTTCATGCACGAGCGACGTTCCGCTCCCGCGCGCAGGCCGCGCCGCGCCCGCGGAGCGTCCGGACCATCTCCTGTCACCGGCGCCCCCGGCTGGCTCGGCACCCGCCTCGCCGAGGTGTTGATGCAGGGCCTCCCCGAGGTGCCGAGCCTGGCGGCGCCGCGGGCCGGTGGGCTCCGCTGCCTCGTCCGGGCGCGCCGACGACACGCGCGGCCTCGAGGAGATCTCCGAGCGCCTCACCCTCGCGACCGGCGACCTCACCGATCCCGCCTCGCTCCAGGCGCTCTGCCGCGGCGCCGAAGGCGCGACCCTCTTCCACGTCGCCGGCCTCATTCATCCGAAGCTCTGGACGCGCGACTTCGAGCGCGTCAACGTCGACGGCACGCGCGCGCTGCTCGCCGCCGCCGAGGAGGCGGGTGTGCGCCGCGTCGTCGTCGTGTCCTCCAACTCGCCGCTCGGGTGCAATCCGCTGATCCCCGGCCACGTGTTCGACGAGACCTCGCCGTACAACCCCTACATGGGCTACGGCCGCTCGAAGGCGCGCATGGAGGCGCTCGTGCGCGAGGTGCAGGCGCGCGGCCGCTCGAGACCGTCGTCGTCCGGCCGCCCTGGTTCTACGGACCGCACCAGCCGCCGCGGCAGACGCTCTTCTTCACGATGATCAAGGACGGCAGTTTCCCGATCCTCGGCGACGGCACGCAGCGCCGCTCGATGGCCTACGTCGACAACATCTGCCAGGGGCTGCTGCTCGCGGCGACGACGCCGGCGCGCGAACGGCGAAACCTACTGGATCGCCGACGCGCGCCCCTACACCATCGACGAGATCGTCGCGACCGTGCAGCGACGTCCTCGAGTCGAGTTCGGCTTCGCGTGCACGCGGAAGCAGATGCGCCTGCCCGCGCGCGGTCGGCGAGCTCGCGCGCGCTCGCCGACGGCGGCGTTGCAGGGCGCTCGGCCTCTACCAGCAGAAGATCCACGTGCTCGGCGAGATGCACCAGTCGATCGCCTGCTCGATCGCCAAGGCCGAGCGCGAGCTCGGCTATGCCCCCACGGTCGCGCTCCGCGAGGGCATGCGGCGCTCGATCGAGTGGTGCCTCGCCAACGGACACCGGATCTGATGCGCGCGCTCATCACCGGCGGCTCCGGCTACTTCGGCTGTCTCCTCCGCGATCGCCTCGTCGAGCGCGGCGACACGGTGCGGATCTTCGACTTGGTCGACGTCGACGACCGGCCGGCGAGCGTCGAGTACGTGGCGGGCGACATCCGCGACCGCGGCCGCCGTCGCGCGCGCGTGCGCAGGCGCCGACGTCGTCTACCACAACGTCGCCCAGGTGCCGCTCGCGAAGGACCGGGCGCTCTTCTGGGCCGTGAATCACGGCGGCACGGAAAACCTGCTCGTCGCCGCCCGCGACGCGCGCGTGCAGAAGGTCGTCCACACCTCGACGAGCGCCGTCTTCGGCGTCCCGAAAAAGAACCCGGTCGACGAGAGCACCGAGCCGACGCCGATGGAGGAGTACGGCAAAGCCAAGCTCGCCGGCGAGCAGCTCGTCACCCGCTTCGCCGCCGAGCACGGACTCGACGTGACGATCATCCGGCCGCGTACCATCGTCGGCCACGGCCGCCTCGGCATCTTCCAGATCCTCTTCGACTGGATCGAGGAAGGCCGGAGCATCCCCGTGCTCGGCAAAGGGCGACAACCTCTACCAGTTCGTCCACGCCGACGACCTCGCCGACGCCTGCATCCGCGCCGCCGGCCGTCCCGGCAACGCCGTCTACAACATCGGCGCCGAGCGCTTCGGCACCATGCGCGAGGTCCTGGAAGCGCTCTGCCGCCATGCCGGCACCGGGCAGCCGTGTCTACTCGGTGCCGCTCGGTCTCGCCGTCGCCGCCATGCGGCTCACGAGCGCGCTCGGCCTCTCGCCCCTCGGCCCGTATCACTCGCTCATGTACGGCCGCAGCCTCTACTTCGACGTCGAGCAAGGCGAAGCGCGAGCTCGGCTGGAGCTCGCGCTGGTCGAACGACGAGATGCTCTGCGAGTCGTACGACTGGTACCGCGCCCACAAGGCCGAGATCCTGGCCGCCAAGAACGCGTCGCCCCACCGCTCGGCGCTGAAGCAGGGCGTGCTCGCGCTGGTGCGACGCTTGTCGTGACCGTCCCGCGGGCAGCGGTCCGCGACGCGCGCACGTCCCGGAACAGTGTAGCGGCGTACGCCTCCTAGATTCAAAATTCCGCGCATACGCTCGGCGGTCGTAGGGCACACCGACGAGGCTCAAGTGCGCCGGACGCTCAGCCGCCGCCGGCCGCTTCGGCGACTCGACTGCCGGCGGCGAAAGTGTCATGCGGTCGGCCGCGATGTCGGCTGCCGAAAGGATCCCCGCGCTCGACACGATCAAGGCCGCCGCGATCGTGGCCGTGCTCTGTACGCACGCCGTGCCGGCCTTCTTCGACCGGCCGTTCACGCCGAGCGAGCTCCTGGCGCTGACGCTCACCGGCTTTCACGTGCCCTCGTTTCTCTTCGTCTCGGGATTCCTCTCGCGCGCCGACGTGCCGGTCGGATGGCGGCGCGTCGCCGACCGCCTGCAGCGCCTGCTGCCGCCCTACCTGGTTGCGACGGCGGCGGTCTGGGCGTTCGGCATGGTGACGTTTCCGACCTTTCGCAAGCTCGTGTTCGTGGTCGTGACGGGCGTCGCGTTCGGCCACTACTACTTCGTGCCGGTCCTGGCCTTCT
Source organism: uncultured delta proteobacterium (assembly GCA_963774015.1). Lineage (GTDB taxonomy): Bacteria > Desulfobacterota > Binatia > UTPRO1 > UTPRO1 > UTPRO1. Next base: position 478,235 of record CAVZDH010000002.1, on the reverse strand, counting down.
GCTTCCTGCTGCTCCCCCTGCTCTCCCGTCTCGGCGATCGCGGGGCGATCGCGGCCGCCGTCGCGCTCGCGATCGCCGCCGAGGCGATGTGGCTCGAGCCGGCATGGCGTTTCAGCAACACGATCTTCTGGAACGTACGGAACCCGGTGCTCCAGTTCCACGTCGGCTATTTTCTCCTCGGCATCATCGCGTCGCGCCACCGCCGCGCCCTGACGCGCATCGGCACGCGCGTGGCACCCGTCGTCGCGCTGACGGCCGCCGCGGGCATCGCGGCCTTCACGTGGGCCGCGACGACGTATCCGAGTGCCGTGGCCCATCCGCTCGCCCGCACCGTCTACACGCTCGTCGCGATGGCGCTCCTCGCGTCGCTCTCTCCGTCGCGGGGGGCGCTGGCTCCGGTGCGCTTCCTGAGCGACGCGACCCTGACCATCTACCTCTGGCACTGGTTCGCCTATCCTCCGGTGATGCCCTACGTCGGCGGCCGCACGCCGCTCCCGCTCCGTATGGTCGTGCTGACGAGCGCCGGGCTCGCGTTCAGTACGCTCGTGGTCGTGGCGGGGCGCCGCCTGCTCGGCCGCAGCAGCCGTTTCTGGCTCGGCGCCTGAACGCTACTCGGAGCCGCGCGGAAGACGACCTCTTCTGGCAGGTTCTATCTCCGCGACTTGAATGTGACGCGTCGAGCAGGTTGGAAGGTCTGCACCGTTGATGCATACTCGTATGCATGCGCACGACACTCAATCTGCGGCATGACTTGCTGGAGCAGGCCATGGCGATCACCCGCATCACCGAAAAGACCGCCTTGATCCACGCCGGCCTCGAAGCGCTGATTGCGAACGAAGCCGCAAAGCGGCTCGCGCGCCTCGGAGGCTCCGATACCAAGGCGACGGCCGGGCGGCGACGGCGTTCCGCGGCGAAAGCGGGGCGGCGCCGCGCCACCTCGTGAACCGACGTGGTTCTAGTCGACACCTCGATTTGGATCGCACACTTTCGCCGTGACCTGCCGCCGCTCGCCGGTCTTCTCGATGCCGGGAGCGTGCTCTGCCATCCCGCGGTCATCGGAGAGCTGGCCTGCGGCACGTTGTCTCAGCGGGGGACGACCCTCGGACTCCTGCGACGCCTGCCGCGCGCCGTGGCTGCCAGTGACGACGAGGCGCTGCAGTTCCTCGATGACCATGGCCTGTCCGGTCGCGGGCTCGGATGGGCCGACGTCCATTTGCTCGCCGCAACGACCTTGAGTCAGGGCCGGCTCTGGACCAGCGATCGCCGCCTCCACGACGCCGCACGGCGGCTTCGCCTGGCGTACGCCGTCTGACGCGCCTGCACCCCGTCTTCCCGCTCAGTCGCCGAGGTAGAGACCCAACGCCTCGCGCACGCGGTCGAGCGCCTCGGCGGCCAATGGGCCGATCAGCTCGTGAAGTCTGGCTTTGCTGACTTGGCGTACGCCCGGCACCACCGCGAACGATGCTTTGAGGCCGCGGACCGTGATGCGCAGTCGCAGCGGCCAGATCTCCGGCGCGCGGGTCGACAGCGGAATGACTACGACGGAGTCGAGCCGCTCGTTGTAGATCTCGTTCGAGACCACGATCGCGGGCCGAACTTTGCCCAGCTCGGGCGGCTGGGCGGGCTCCAGATTGATCCAGTAGACGCTACCGGCCTTCATTGCCGCGCGCGCTTCGGCGCCGCCGCGAGATCGGCGCGATCCCATTCTTCCAGCCACGCGCGCTCGTCAGCATGCTCCGCGAGGAACTCCGCATACCGGTCGGCGGCTTCGGCCATGCGCCGGCGCCGAATCTCCTGCTCGAGGATCGATCGGACGAACGTCGTCAGGCTCTGTCGAGCTGGCTTCGCCCGCTCGAGCGCCGTCAGCAGATCTCCCTCTACTTTTATGGTAGTTGCCTTCATGCGAATTGAGTAGCAGCGAGAGACGGCGGGAGACAACCCATCGTTGTCCCGCGCGTAGCGTACGTCGTTTGACGCGTCAGCGGAGCAGTACCATCCCGGCGCGTACTGCCGTTTTGTCGAACGTCACGGTACGCCGGCACCCGCCGGCTCGAGCGCATGCGGCAATCAACGCGTCCGTGAAGTCGCCGGTCTCCCCCACCCATCGTGCGAGCGCCGCAGTGACCACCGCACGCTGTTCGACGACCACTTGCCGCGCGTCGAGGAGATCGCGCACGGTTTCGTGAAGCTCGCCGCGTGTGGCTCCATAGAGCCGTTTCAGGACCCAACAGACCTCGACCAACACGACGAGACCAATATAGCCGGGCACGCGCTCTGTGAGCTGCCGTTCGATCAGCCGGGTCGCCCGTGTCGATTGGACTGGATCATCCTGCACGAGATACCGAACGATCACGTTCGTATCGAGGCCGATCATCGCGCCTTCGATCGTCGGGATGCACGAGACCGTCGTGCCGACCGCTCCACGACCTCGGACTCGACGGCGTCTCTCATTTCCTCGACGCTCACGGGCCGGGCGACACGCCCGGCGAATCGGCCGCGCAGCGACTTGAGGTCCTTTCGTACCGCTACCATGCGATAGCTTCCGGCGGGGTCCGCGACGAAATCCACCCGATCTCCTGCCTCGAGTCCGAGAGCTTCCCGGACGAGTTGGGGGATCGTCAGTTGCCCTTTGCTGGTGAGCTTCGCCGTCGGCATTCGGTCCTTACAAACGGTAAGGACGACCATAAATTCGCGAACGGAATGGTGTCAAGGCCACCCGGCGGAGGGTAGTGCCTCAGTTTGATTTCCCGGCCACGCATGCGCGGATCACGCCCTGCACCGCCCCCGCTTGCGGCAAGGTCGCGAAGCGGTCAAACGGCAGTACAAGCCGGAACGTCGGACTTCGATGGTTCAATGCCGGCCGGTCAGACCAACAACCCGCTGACAACGCCCGGCAACCAGTTCTCAAGGAGGATGCCATGATCGCAAAGACGCTTGATCAAGCGGTGGCGCAGAATCACGCCGCGCTCGACGCGATGGTGAATGGTGACTGCTCCGGCTACGTGGGGCTGCTCTCGGACAGCGAGGATGTGACCTGGGGCAACCCGTTCGGCCCGTTTGCGCGAGGCCGCGCGAACGTCGAGGCGACGCTCGCCAGCGCAGCGGCACGCATGCCGGGCGGCAGGGCGACCGACTTCGATCGCATCGCGACCTACCTGGCCGACAACCTGGCGGTGGTGGTCGAGGTGGAGCACGGAGAAATGGGCGCCGACGCGAGCGCGCGAACGTCGGCCGCCCTCCGCGTCACCAGTGTCTTTCGACTGGAGGGCGATGCCTGGAAGCTGGTTCATCGGCACGCCGATCCGATCACGACGCCGCGCTAAAGCAATCCCGACGGATCGCTACGCGGCTGGCATCTTCGGCTTCCGGCCCGCCTTCTTGCGCGGCTGCGCGGCGTCGTAGCGATCGACCAGCGCCACGAGATCAGTCATCGACCACAGCGTGTCGGTGACCTTCGCCGCCATCGCGGGCGTGCAGCCGACCGTCTTGTGCATCTTCACGAAGTTGTACCAGCACGTGTAGAGCGCGACCATGTGCGCGTGGTTCGCGAGTTTCTTTGAAAACGCGTTGGTGAGTCGCGTGAACCGCCGGTTCTGCATCCTGAGCGTGAGGTTCGAGCGCTCGATGTAGCTCGTCGAGATGTGCTCCTCTTTCGGGTAGCCGTGAATCGGCTGCTTCTCGGCGCCGAGACACTGCGCGGGGGAGTAGCGGCGCTGATCTTCCTTCGGATCGGCGCCGTACACTTTCACGATCTGCGCGTAGTCGACGTTGAACCCGAACGCCTCGGGAACGACCGTCAGGTACGCCTTGTGCGCGTCCGTCGTGAGCTGCACGCGGTTCGCGAGCCGGTCGGCGACGTCCGTCATGAATTCCCACGCGCAGCCCGCGCCGCGATCGCCGAGCAGCCACGACACGATTAGCTTGGAGTCCGCATCAATCGCCGTCCACGTCCACACGTCGCCGACGTTCGCCGGCCGATTGTCCTTCGATGCCTTCGCCTTCGCGGCCTTTTCCTTCATGCCGACGAACGACCAGATTTCGTCACACTGCACCCGCTGCGCCTTCACGTTCCGCACCGTCGCGTCGTGGAATTCGGTGCATGCCTTGCCGGCGAGCACGAGGTAGCGGGTGACGGTGTTGATCGAGACGTCCGCGACGCGGCTGATGGAGCGCATCGAGGAGCCTTCGCAGAGCATCGAGAGGATCTGAATCCGCGTGGCGACCGACAACTTGTTCATGCGGGTATTATGTGAAGTTGCTGCTTGAGTGTCAAGCAAGAAGTTCACTGAATTAGCCGGGTTCCAGTAGCTTGAGTGTTCGGCTGTTCTTCTCCTTTCGCTCGATGATCGCCGCTTGCCTGATCTTATAATTCCAATTATAGGATCTGCACCATGGCGATCAGGCTGACGGATGAGGCGATCCAAGTGCTGACGCAGCTAAATCCGTGGTGGACTACTTCGCCTCCCGTCGTGCGCCCTGATCCCCCCGCGTACCGTCGTCCGTTGGTCCGGGAACTCCTTGCCCGCCTTCGTCGGCCCAGAGGTCTCATCGAGGTAGTGCGTGGGCCCCGACAGGTCGGGAAGACTACTGGAATATACCAGATCATCCAAGATTTGCTGCAAGCCGGCACTGTGCCGCAAGACATCATCTTCGTGAGATTCGATCTTGAATTGTTGCGTGAAGAGCCGGCCGCACTACGTACGATTGTCCAATGGTACGCAGAAAAGATTCGCGGGCGGCCGCTTCACGAAGGCGCGACGACGTACCTGTTTCTCGACGAGATCCACAAACTTCGACGCTGGTCCGACGAGGTCAAGCACATTGGAGATACGTTTTCTGTGCGAATGCTGCTGACCGGGTCGTCGAGTGTCTTGGTTGCGCGCGGCGGGCGAGAGAGCCTCGCTGGACGCGTCTTCACGACCGAGTTGCCGACATTTTCGTTTCGGGAAGTACTCGAATGCTGGAAATCCAAGCTAGCGGGAGTCTTGCCGCCGTCGATCCGATTCTCGCAGGCGTTTGGGGCCCGCCTTCTAGAATCTACGCAAGCGATCAATCAGCTCAAGCCGCAACAGAGACTGGCCATCAGCCGGCACTTGGAACGCTACTACAGTCGTGGCGGATACCCACGCTTGCACGGCGGAGAAATCGACGAGGACGTTTGGGCCGACTACCTCGTACAAACGATCTTCGACAACGTTCTCGGGGCGGACATTCCTGACCTTTTTCCGGTTCATGAACCACAACTCTTGCGCCATTTGTACCTGTCCATCGCGCGACAAACCGGGACCATCGTTGCTCAGACTAAACTGACCGAGATTGCGAACGCGGCGCGCTTCGCGACGAACCAACCGACCGTCGGAAAGTACCTGCACTACCTCTCTGACGCGCTGTTGATCCGCGAATTCAGGCGCTACCCGTTGGCCAAGAAGGCCTCAGCTAGAGTGCCTGCGAAGATGACCGTTAGCGACTTGGGCGTACGCAACGCGATCTTTCGAGGTGCCCCGTCGCTTTCTGAGTCAGACCCCACCTATCTTGGACCCCTGGTGGAGACGATGGTTCAGGGCGTGATCCGCGATCACAATCTACAAGTCCACTACTATCGCGAGCACGAGAATCCTCGCGACTATCGGTCAGTGATTCGGGAAGTGGACTTTGTCGCCGAGACCCTGAACGGACAGGTGCTTCCGATCGAGGTGAAGTTTAGAAAGACGATCCGGGAACCTGACTTGCAGGGCCTGCTTCACTTCATCGACAAGTACCCGAAGCTGCTCGGGGATACTGCCGGAGTGGTCGTTACCAGAGATTTCAACGCATGGGATGAAAAGCGGCGTATCCTCTTCGTGCCGCTTCAGACCTTCTTGCTCGCCTTCTGACCTCGCCCGCCCCTACCCCAACGAGCGCGCGCGGCGTTCTTTGCGATCGCTTTGCGCTTCGTCGCCGATAGCTTCGCGGCCCGCGCCTTGCCACCCGCCAGTCCGCCCCGCCGCATGTGCTCCTTCGCCGGGTCGCGCACCACGTCCTCAACCTCGCCCGTCGCGATGCGCATGACGTGGACGGCGTTCCCGATCACGTCGGCGGGTCGCTTCTCACCCTTGGGGCCTTTCGGCATCGAACGGGAGACTAGCACGAGTCGTCGGCGGGTGAACGGGGCGCGATCGAGCGCCGGGAATCAAACTGAGGCACTACCCGGCGGAGACCCGGGCTCGGTCAGGCGAGCGGGTTCCACACCTTCGAGAAGCCGAGGCCGTCAAAATCCTTCACGTTGACGGTCGCGAGCTCCGTGACCCCGTGGGCCGTGAGGGTGAGGGCCGTGCGCGTGTCGTACAAACGCCGAAAGGCAAACGTCTTCGCCCGCGCCCGTGTCCAGAGCGCGTCATGGAGCGGCCGGCTCTCGGCGGTGAATCCGACGAGACGCCAGCGCGGATGGTTGCGGTATGCCTGAATCACGTCGACGGCATCGTCCGCGCCGAGGGGCTTGGTGACCACGGCAGGATTGCGCAAGAGGCCGTAGAGCTCGGCGAGCACCAGCTCGGAGATGGCCACCTCGTCGGTACGCTGAAGCGACGTGAGCCAGCGAAAGGCGCGGGCGTGACTCGGCGAATCGGCGTTACACGCGTGGAACAAGATGCTGGTGTCGATCGAGAGCACGGTCAGCGGCGATGTCTGCGCTTGCGAATCAAGGCCGCGTCGGCCGTCGATCGCTGCGATTCGTCTTTCAACTGCGCGTCGCTCATCCCCTTCCATCCCAACCGGCGAGGCGTGGGCGGTTGCCAACTCCCGTCCGCTTCCGGAGCGTACACGCTCAAGATGTATTCGAGACCACGGCGAGCCAGCTCGGCCAGCGAAATCTCGCGCGCCTCGGCGAGCCGCTTCGCCCGCCGGTAGACGTCGTCGGGGAGTTGAATCTGCGTACGCGTCATGCCGTCAATGTGCCGGCATGGTGCCGTGGTGTCAATGTGATGGCATGACCGGAGTCGCTGCTGGACCATCGACCGGCGGCTTCATGAGGCCGCACGACGCTTGCGGATCGCCTACGCAGGCCGAAGCGCTCGTACCCCGTCGCGCCCGCCCCCTGCGCGCGTGTATCGTCGGGAGCATGGACATGGCACCCGATCAGGACACCGATCCGAAGGAGACGACGGGCTGGCTCGAGTCGTTCGACGCCGTCATCCGCGAGAGCGGGCCGGCGCGCGCGCGGCAGCTGCTGGCGCGGCTGATCGACTACGGCTACCGGCACGGCGTCACGGCGCCCTTCAGCGCCAACACGCCCTACGTCAACACCATCCCCGCGAGCGCGCAGCCGGTCTATCCGGGCGACCGCCAGATCGAGCGGCGCATCAAGAACATGATCCGCTGGAACGCGGCGGCGATGGTCGTGCAGGCGAACAAGCACTCGGGCGGGATCGGCGGCCACATCTCCACCTATGCCTCGCTCGCGACGCTCCTCGAGGTCGGCTTCCATCATTTCTTCCGCGCCCACACGGCCGACGCCGCCGGCGACTTCGTCTACTTCCAAGGCCATGCGACGCCCGGCGTCTATGCGCGGGCGTTTCTCGAGGGCCGGCTCTCCGAGACCCAGCTCGCCAACTTCCGCCGCGAGCTCGCGCCCGGCGGCGGGCTCTCCTCCTATCCCCATCCCTGGCTCATGCCGGAGTTCTGGGAGTGGCCGACGGTGTCGATGGGCCTCGCGGCGATCTCGGCCATCTATCAGGCCCGCTTCGCGCGCTATCTCCATGCGCGCGGGCTCGCCGACACGACCAAGAGCAGGGTGTGGGCCTTCCTCGGCGACGGCGAGATGGACGAGCCCGAGAGCATGGGCGCCATCACGCTGGCCGCCCGCGAGAACCTCGACAACCTCACCTTCGTCGTCAACTGCAACCTCCAGCGTCTCGACGGCCCGGTGCGCGGCAACGGCAAGATCATCCAGGAGCTCGAGGCGGCGTTTCGCGGCGCCGGGTGGCACGTCATCAAGGTCGTCTGGGGCGACGACTGGGACGATCTCCTCGCCCGCGACGTCGACGGGCTCCTCGTCCGCCGCATGGGCGAGGTCGTCGACGGCGACTACCAGAAGTACACGGTCGAGTCGGGTGCCTACATTCGCCAGCACTTCTTCGGTACCGACCCACGGCTGCTGGCGCTGGTCGAGCATCTGACCGACCAGAAGCTGCGGCGTCTGCGCCGCGGCGGGCACGATCCCGAGAAGGTCTATGCCGCCTACGCCGCGGCGACCGCGCACCGCGGCACGCCGACCGTGATCCTCGCCAAGACGATCAAGGGCTACGCGCTCGGCGCGACCGCCGAGGGCCGCAACATCGCCCACCAGGCGAAGAAGCTCTCCGGCACCGAGCTTCGCGAGTTCCGCGATCGTCTCGGCATTCCGATCGGCGATGCGGACCTCGATCGCATGCCGTTCTACCGGCCGCCCGACGACAGCGAGGACCTGGTCTACCTCCGCGAACGGCGAGCGGCGCTCGGCGGCGCCGTGCCGCAGCGACGCGTCCGCTCGGAGCCGCTCGCGAACGTCCCGGCGGATCTCCTCAGTGAGTTCCACGGCGGCGACGGCGAGCGCGAGGTCGCGACGACACAGGTGCTGGTCAGCATGGTGCGTCGTCTCATGAACGATCCGGCGCTCGGCCGCTCGATCGTGCCGATCGTGCCGGACGAGGCACGCACGTTCGGCATGGACTCGCTCTTCCGGAAGTTCGGCATCTATTCCCAACAGGGGCAGCGCTACGAGCCGGTCGACTCCGACGTCGTCGCCTACTACCGCGAGGCCAAGGACGGGCAGCTCCTCGAGGAGGGCATCACCGAGGCCGGCGCGATGGCGTCGTTCACCGCCGCCGGCACCGCCTACGGGCCGCACGGGGTCAACACGATCCCCTTCTTCTTTTTCTACTCCATGTTCGGCTTCCAGCGCATCGGCGACCTCATCTGGGCGCACGCCGACGCGCGCGGCAAAGGCTTTCTCGTCGGGTGCACCGCGGGTCGGACGACGCTCGCGGGCGAGGGGTTGCAGCACCAGGACGGCCAGAGCCACCTGCTCGCGAGCGTGGTGCCGACGGTGCGCGCCTACGACCCAGCCTACGCCTACGAGCTCGCGGTCATCGTCGCGGACGGCATCCGCCGCATGTACGCCGCCCGCGAGCACGCGTTCTACTACCTGACGGCGATGAACGAGGCGTACCTCCAGCCGCCGATGCCGGAGGGTGCCGAGGCCGGCATCATCAAAGGCCTCTACAAGGTCCGCCCCGCCCCGGACCCGTCGATCGGGCCGCGGCTCCATCTCTTCGGGAGCGGCGCGATCCTGCGTGAGGTGCTGCGTGCCCAGGAGCTCCTCGCGGCGCGCGGGGTCGCGGCCGACGTGTGGAGCGTCACGAGCTACAGCGAGCTCCGGCGCGACGCCCTCTCCTCCGAGCGCTGGAACCGGCTCCATCCCGGCGAGCCGCCGATCACCTCCTGGCTCGCGCGTACGCTCGCGGCCGAGCCGTGGCCGATCGTCGCCGCCTCGGACTACATGAAGATGGTCCCCGACCAGATCGCCCCCTTCGTCCCGGCGGGGCTCCGTGCGCTCGGGACCGACGGCTTCGGGCGAAGCGAGACCCGCGAAGCGCTCCGTCGCTTCTTCGAGGTCGACGCGGAAAGCGTCTGCGTGGCCGCGCTCGCGGAGCTCGCGCGGCGTGGGGCCGTCGATATCGCCCGGATCGCCGAGGCGATCGGCGCCTTCGGTATCGAGACCGACGGGGCCGATCCCTCGACGCTTTGAGGGATATACGGCTATTTAGGTCGTGTGACCTAAATAATTACCTACTTCTCAAGTAATTGAAATTTCATATGTGATTCGGTGTTCCTGACGCGTCGCGTCTGGCAGACTAGGCCGGGGATAACATACTTGACTCAGCAGTTGCCCTTCTGGCAGCTTCTAGGTCATGTGGACTAGACATGGCCAGCTTCCCGCTCAGCTTCCAGTCGGCGCCGGCTCCTCCGCGCCGCCTCACCTGACGCCCGATGGGCGCGCTTGCGCGGCTGTGGCGCGAGGTCCGCCGCTTCGCGGCTTGGTCAGATACCAACGACCGAGCTACCCTCGTGCGCGTGCTGTTAGGGGAGGCCCCAGGACACACGAGCCCACGACGCCTTCAACGCCGAGATTCATGCGATCTTGGACGCGATTGGCGCCGCACGCGCCCGCATTGTCTTCACCGATGCTGAGATGGATTGGTATGCCGCCAAGGTGCGTGAGGGCCTCGTCCACAGCGACATCCTGCTGCGACTTGATGCAACCCTGATATCAATAGAGCAGCAGGATCAAGCGAGTAGGCTGGCGCGGCTGGCGTTTATTGAAAGCCGCGCCAAGGAAACGCGTGAGCTGCTCACCGCACGCGGTACCGTGCTCACGATTGAACCGAGGATCCGCCGCCACTGGACGGATGCCCTCGACGAGGCGGTGCGTGACGAGCTACGTCGATCGGAGGCCATCAGCGAACAGGTTCGCAGTGGAACATTCCCCCTTCGCGACGTGCTCGATGTGATGGTCGAGATGGTGCGTTTCCTTCCGGTATCCCTCGGCGACATCCGGGAGCTGTCAGACGACGTTGTCCAGTATGCCGCTCGTCACCAACTGTGCCTGCCTTTGCTCACCAAGGTGCTGCCGATGCTGAAGGTGGCGTTCGTTGAGCCGCGCAACCTCCAAGCGTTCGTTGTCGAGGATGAGGACACTGACGACGATTGGCTCGATATCGAGCTAGATGTCAGCGAGGATACAAGGCCACAAGGCGAGGATCCCGCGCAACGCTTCCTCGCCTTCATCCGTGTCCTGTACTCGGCTGTACCGTCATCGACGGCGAACCGGATGCGATTCTCGTATCGCGTGCGGTGATCGCGTGGACCCGCGGAAGTACAGGGTCATCGCAGCCGAGCTTGCTGCGTGTGCGCCGGTCGAGTACCGCCGAAGCTCGATCAATCGTTCGTATTACAGTGCGTATGGCGTCGCGCACCAGGCGCTCGAATCGCTCGGCTGTCAGATCCCCAAGCGGGGCGTCGGCCACCTCATCGTGCGAGAGATTCTCGTAGGTTCTCCGCACGCTGGATTTCAGGCGGCTGGCGGCCTCCTTACTCAGCTCTATGCATGGCGTCGCAAAGCCGACTATCAATACGACAACCCCCTCCCAGAAGAACCGCGCTCCGCGAACGACTGCGTGCGATTGGCCGGCTATGTGATCGAATGTATCGATGAGGCGATGAAGAATCGCGTTGCTGCCGGGGACGCTGTCAACGCCGCCCTCGTCGCACGCATACTGAATCCCGTGCTGGCGCTCGTCACCGCCGAGCGGTAAGGGGAACCCATGGATCGGATACCCGGAATGGTGAATCCATCGTCGCTTCGCCACTACATCCGCGCTGCCCGCAAGCCGGCTTCCCTACCCGGGACGATGACGCGGCGAATTCAGCGCGATCTGCAGCTCGAGAAATGCAACGTCTGCGGTCGCGCACACTCCACCGTCCTACGCGGTTACCGAGCGCGGTTCTGCGCGACACACCGGCCGCCGGCCCCTAAACGAAACTCTGCGCCTCGGTTCGTGCGACCTTCGGACCAAGCGGCGCTAACGGCGTTGAGACGGGCCAGCTTTTGGAGAGTCGCTCGTGGACGGAGTCGGTCGTGAAAGACAGCCCACCCAGTTCCCGCGAGCCCACGCCGTTCGAGAAGTTCCGCGAGCTGACGAAGAAGGTGATCGCGGTGCCCAAGAGTGAAGTGGACAAGCGCGAAGCGGAATGGCAGCGCGAGCGCGCGAAAAAGAAACGGGGCGCCAAGACGCGCTAGGGTTCAGAAACTTCCCTATGCTATCTCAGCCTCTTTCCGCGCTCGATCAATCTCAGCCTTCACCACATCGTCTTTCTCGTCGTGCGTGTAAATCGAGAGCAGCCACAGACAACGTTTGTCGGGATGCCATTCGTAGATGACACGGTAGCCACCCCGCTTGCCTTTGTGGCTATCGACGTTCTTGAACCGAATCTTGAAGACGAGACCCGCATAGCCCCGGATGGGCTGACCCGCGGCTATCCCGGAGGGATCAGGACAGACATCCCGAGCCAAGCCGTCGCAGATTTCCCTATCGATCGAAGGAAACTTCTTACGAAGCGCCCTGATCTCCCGCTGAAAGCAGAGCGTCGGCATGATCTCGACTGGAGTCGCCATTAGGGACGATGGGTTCTAACCCTGCTTCAGTGCGACAGGCTTCAAGGGTAGTACGAAATTCTCGACTCAGACCAAGAGCCAAGGTCTCCTCGATGTCCTCAAGGCCTTCCAGGAGGTCGTGCAAGCGACCATTGAGAATTTCGTCCCAGTATACACCCGTCATACGGCTGGCTGCCAACAACGAGGGCCGTTTTACAAGACAAGCGCGGAGAGCCCCATTTGTATTGGCAATCATCAACAAGATATCCTGCTGATCGCGTTCGCTGAGCGAATCTTGGTCTTTCAAGAGTTCCTGTTTGATTTTACCGAGAAGTGGCTCGCCAACTTTCAGAACATCGGTCAAATTTTTCCGCAAACCCATCAACAAACTTTTGGCGATGTTTCTTCGGGAAACTTTTGATTGTGCTTCGACAGCACGAAGGTATCCCCTTGCTGTGTAGACGGCCCCATTCCAATGTCTGGAGTCTTCCTTGAGCTGCGCAAGAGCCATGACGTCCCCGATCCGTGTGTGTCGTACTTGAACTTCTACTAAGTAGGCGAACGTACGACGAAAACGATCGAGGTCATTAAAGCACGTTAGGTGCAAACCGGGAAGATCCGGTCTAGGCCGCAAGGCCTATATCTTGTGGCTGGCTTCCGGTATGACACTAGATACAGAGAGTAGAATTCGAACCCTCTACTACGGATCCCACAGTCCCCTTTTCCCCCGCCCCTGCCGCTTCACGCGGTCGCGGGGTGCCCCTCCAGTGCGCCCTCACCGATCAGTTGCTTGTAGGTGAGGCGCTTGCCAACAACCATCTGGAGCACGCGCAAGAAGCGCCCCTGGTCGGTCAACTCGCGCTCGTTGAACCGGAACATCTGCTCGTCGAGGTACCGGAAGAGGTGGAACGGCTCAACCGAAACGTACGTGCCGCGCAGGCCGCGCTTCAGCAGCGACCAGAAGTTTTCGATCGAGTTGGTGTGAATCTGGCCGTCGACGTAGGCCGCCGTGTGGTCGATCACTTTGTGCTCGTAGTCGGTCGCGGAGTACGCCTCGCCGAAGATCCGATACGATTGCAGCTCGTCGGTGTGCAGCTCGGACTTCGGAGCAACGTGCTTCACCACCTCCGGCATGATCGCCTTCCGACGACGCGAATCGACGACCTTCGCGACGACCTTGCCGCCGCGCTCCAACATGCCCATGACGATCGCCTTGCTGGTGTGAAGCTGCGGACGCTTCCCGCGTCCCGGCCCAGAGCGCGGGTCCGTGACCGGCGTGGCCGACCGGCGCCGCTGCTTCGCATTCATGGAGCGGGCTGCGCCGCCTATGAATGTCTCGTCAACCTCGACCGCCTTCCCTGATCCGCCGAGCATGAGCAGGGACCCTTCCTGCATGGCGAGTCGGATGCGGTGGAGCATGAACCAGGCGGACTTCTGAGTGACCCCAAGGTCCCGGTGCAGCTCGTAGGACGAGATCCCGTTCTTGCAGTTAGCGAGGAGCCAGAACGCACACAGCCACTTATCGAGGCCAAGCGGTGAATCTTCCATGACAGTTCCGATTTTTACGGAGAATTGCCGGCGCAGGTGATCGCCTCCGCACTGCCAGATCCGCCGCGTACTGATATAACGCACTGCGTGAGCACCACAGGTCGGACAGGCGACTTTCCCATCGGGCCATCGGAGCGAGGTCATGAAGGCATGGGCGAGGTCTGGATTCGAGAAGTACTCGATCGCTTCCTTGAGGGTGCTCGGCGGAGCCTCGGTGCGTTCGGCTTTCTTCGGCATGAGGAGAATCTAGATGACGACGCCTGCTGTGTCAAGTATATTATCCCCACTAGGCCCATGACGAGCCGGGGCTGGATGAGGAATGCGACCGAGACCATGCTCGACGGTCTCGCCTGGCGCGCGGCGCGAACGGCCGTCGACGTCGTGCGCTATCAGCCGAGGCAGCTCGACCTCGTGCTCGCCTGCAGCGCCGGTCAGCCGGAGTTTCCGGCGCCGGTTGCGCGCTGGCTCGCCGACGCCCGGAGCTGGCCGGCGCTGCGGCGGGCATCGGGTGTCCCCCATCGGATCGTCGGGCGGTTTGCGATCGAGGCGGCGCGCTGGCTCGGTCCGACCGCGTCCGCGGTCGTGCGCTGGGGATCCGGGGCCTTCGCCGCCGCTGCCGACCACGCCGGCGCCTCCACCATCCAGCAGCCGCTCCGGGCGCGGGCGCACCCGGGCATGCTGGTGCCCCATCCGCACCACCTCGCCGTGATGGCGATCGACATGCGGGGATTCACGCACCTGACGGGCGTCTTGCACGACACGCAATACCTCGCGGATCTGATCGGCGAGTACCTGACTGAGATGACCGAGATCATCGAGCGCCATCGCGGCGTCGTCTTCCAGTACACGGGCGACGGGCTGCTGGCGATGTTCCTCCCGGAGCTCGCGGGCGCCGACGCCGCCGTCATGCTCGAGCGCGTCGTCCGCGCTGCAGGCCGCGAGCTGCACCATCGTTTCGACGGACTGAATGCGCGCTGGCGGGCGCAATGGCGGGCCGAAGGCCGCGACGTGGCGACGATCGGCCTCGGCATCGGGGTGAGCTTCGGACGCGCGACGATCGGCCTCCTCGGACCGTCGGGCAAAAAGCAATTCGGCGTGATCGGCGAGCCGGTGAATCAGGCCGCGTTCCTCTGCTCGCAGGCCGCGGCCGGAACGTTGCTCGTCGAGCGCGACGCCTTCACGCGTGCCAACGCGCCGCTCCCGCTGGAGCCGATCGTCCGCCTGCGCTCGAAGAAGCGGCACCAGCGGATCGACGCGATCCGCCTGCACTACGGCTGTGCGACCCCGCGCTGGCGTGCCTTCCCGCGCGCGCCCCGCTGACCGAGCGGGTTTCGTGCCGCTTTGCGCCCGCGCCACGGTCGCCGACCGGCCGCGGCCGGACGGCACCCACCGGATCGCGGCCTGACAGCGCGCGGACCCTTCCGCTATGATCCGGCGCCTTCCGCGACGACCTCGATGACCATCTCGGCGATCATTCCGGCCTTCGAGGCGCGCGCTTACGTCGGCGAATGCCTGCGCGCGCTCGTCGCCGCATCGCCGGACGTCGACGAGATCGTGGTCGTCGACGACGCGTCGACCGACGACACCGCCGCGGTCGCCGCCGCCGCCGGCGCGCGCGTCGTGCGCCGCGAACGCAACGGGGGCCCCGCCGCGGCTCGCAACGCCGGCGCGGCGGCCGCGCGCGGCGACGTGCTCTGGTTCGTCGACGCCGACGTGGTCGTGGCGCCCGACGCGCCTGCGCGGGTGGCGCGCCTCCTCGCCACGCGCCCCGACGTCGCAGCGGTGTTCGGCTCGTACGACACCCGGCCGCGCGCGACCGGCGTGGTGTCGCAGTACCGGAACCTCCTGCACCACTACGTCCATCAACAGGCCGCGACCGAGGCCTCGACCTTCTGGGCTGGCTGCGGCGCCGTACGGCGAGCCGCGTTCGAGAGCGTCGGCGGGTTCGACACGAGCGCGGCCTGGCACTTCATCGAGGACATCGAGCTCGGCTATCGCCTGCACGCCGGCGGCCATCGGATCGTCCTCGACAAGGACCTCCGCGCGACCCATCTCAAGCGCTGGACGCTCGCGGGCGTGCTCCGCACCGACACGTTCTTTCGCGCCGCTCCGTGGACGCGCCTCATCCGCCGCACCACGACGGCCCCGGCCGACCTGAATCTCGGGGGGACGCAGCGTGCGAGCGTCGCCGCGGCCGGGCTCGCGACCGCGTGCGCGGGGCTCGCGATCCTGCACCGCGCCTTCGCGGTCGCCGCCGTCGTGCTGCTCCTGGCCCTTGTCGTCCTCAACCGTCCCCTCTATCGCTTTCTCCAGCGCGAGCGCGGCCTCGCTTTCACGCTCGCCGCCGTGCCCTTGCATGTGCTCTACTTTTTGTGTTGCGGTGCGGGCTTCGTATGGGGCTGCCTGACCCCGGCGACGGATCCACTCCCGAAGTCACCTGAATGACCAGATACGTCGTGATCGGCGCGGGGCCGGCGGGCCTGACCGCCGCCTACACCTTGGCACAGCGGGGGCTCGCACCCACCGTGCTCGAGCAGCAATCCATCGTCGGCGGGCTCGCGCGGACGGAGAGCTACCGCGGGTTCCACTTCGACATGGGCGGGCATCGCTTCTTCACCAAGGTACCCGAGGTCGAGCAGGTGTGGCGCGACGTCCTGGGCGCCGACTTCGTCAAACGCCCGCGGCTCTCGCGCATCTACTACGACGGCAAGTTCTTCCACTACCCGCTCAAACCGTGGAACGCGCTCGCCGGCTTCGGTCCGTGGAAGGCGGTCCTCATCGCGCTCAGCTACCTGCGCTGGCAGATCGCGCCGCACCGCACCGAAGACACGTTCGAGCAATGGGTCACCAACCGCTTCGGCCGCCGCCTCTTCCTCACCTTCTTCAAGACCTACACGGAGAAGGTCTGGGGCGTCTCGTGCTCCGAGCTCAAGGCCGAGTGGGCGGCGCAACGGATCAAGGATCTTTCGTTGCGCACCGCCGTCATGAACATGTTCGTGCGGCCGACCACCACGATCAAAACCCTGATCGAGCAATTCGACTACCCGCGGCTCGGGCCCGGGCATGATGTGGAACGCGATGCGCGCCGACGTCCAGGGCCGCGGCGGCACCGTCCACACCGACAGCGAAGTGGTCGCGATCGGCCACGACGGCGACCGGCTCTCGCACGTCGTCGTGGCCCGGAACGGCAGCCGCGAGACGATCCCGGCGAGCACCGTCTTCTCGAGCATGCCGATCACGGATCTCGTGGCCCGGCTCGACCCGCCCGCGCCCGAAGAGGTGCGCGCAGCGGCGCGCCGGCTTTCGTATCGCGACTTCCTCACCGTGTGCTTGATCTTCGACGCGCCCGACCTCTTCCCCGACAACTGGATCTACATTCACGATCCCGCGGTGCGCGTCGGCCGCATCCAGAACTTCAAGAACTGGAGTCCCGACATGGTGCCCGACGCCGGCAAGACCAGCCTCGGCCTCGAGTACTTCTGCACCGAGGGCGACGAGCTCTGGACGATGCGCGACGAGGACTTGATCGACCTCGGCAAGCGCGAGGTCGCGGCGATCGGCCTCGCGCGCGCGGAAGACTTCGTCGACGGCTGCGTCCGCCGCGTACAGAAGGCCTACCCGGTCTACGACTCGGCGTACCGCGAGCACCTCGACGTCGTCCGCGCATACGTGAGCCGCTTCGCCAACCTGCAAACCATCGGCCGCAACGGCCTGCACCGCTACAACAACCAAGACCACGCGATGATGACCGGCATGCTGGCCGTTCGGAACCTGGTCGACGGCGAGCGGAACGACATCTGGAGCGTCAACACCGACGACGAGTATCACGAGGAGATCCGGAGCGACGTCGCCGGACCGGAGGACGACGTCGTCGCGGTCGAGCTCGAGCGCATGTTCGCCAAGCTCGACCGCTGGGCGTTCGGCGGTGCGCTCGGGATCGTGAGCGGGATCGTGCTCTGCGTGATGACGCTCGTGCTCGCGCTCAAAGGCGGCGACACCGTCGGACCGCACCTCGCGCTCCTCGGCCAGTACTTCCCGGGCTACCGCGTGTCGCTGGCGGGAAGCCTCGTCGGCCTCGGCTACGGCCTCCTGACCGGCTTCGTCGTCGGCTGGCTCTTCGCCCTCTTCCGCAACGCCAGCTTCTTCGTCTACGAGGTGATGATTCGACGCGACGTGGAATCGGGTCCGTTCGGACGGTTCCTCGATTCGCTGTAAGGCGGGAGGTGACCGAAGTGGAACCGGGGCTCGACGATCCGCGCGTCCGGGTGCTGCGTCTGGACGCGGCCGCGCAGGGCATCACGATCGGCCTGATCGCCGGCCTGGTCGTGTTCGTCGCCACGAACTGGCTCGTCCTGAAGGGGGGAACCGTGGTGGGGCCGAATCTCGCCCTGCTCGCGCAGTTCTGCCCCGGCTACCGCGTCACCTTCCTCGGCAGCCTCGTCGGCTTCGGCTGGGGGTTCCTGTACGGCGGCGTCGCGGGGTACGCGCTGAGCCGCATCTACAACGCCGTCGCTCGACAGCGCCACGGCGCGAAAACCGGGCCGCGCTGACGACGGCTCAGCCGCCCGCCGCCGCGGACGCGGCCGACGGCGCCGCACCGCCCGCGAGCGCGCGCCCGTACACCGCTTCGATCGCGGCCGCCGCTCGCGCCCACGAAAACTCCGTGGCGCGCAGGAGACCGAGCGCGCGATGCGCCGCGGCCGTCGCCGGCGTCCCGACCATCGCGAGCAGCGCCTGCGCCAGCGCCTCCTCGGTCGGCTCGTCGATCAAGAGCGCGGCGTCGCCCGTGACCTCGGGCACCGCGCTTCGCCGCAGCGCGATCACCGGGCAGCCGCAGGCCATCGCCTCGACCAGCGTGAGCCCGAAGCCTTCGTAGAGCGACGCGTTCACGAGCACCGCAACCGTGCTGTAGAAGAGCGGCAGCTCGGCGTCCGACAGGGGCCCGATCAGCCGCACCCGCTCGCGGGGCAAGTCGGGACGATAGCCCGGCCGGATCCGGCCCGCGAGCACGAGCTCCGCGTCGGGAAGCGCGGCGGCGAGGCGACCGAACGCGAGGGCGAGCAGCTCGACGTTCTTCCGCGGTTGCAGCGTGCCGAGGTAGGCGACGAGCGGACCGTCGCCGAGCCCGTGCCGCTCGCGAAACGCACGGAGCGCGGCGGCGTCGCTCAGCGGGCCGGAAGCGCTCGCTCACGCCGTTCGGCACCGCTTGCACTTTCGCGGCCGCACCCGGGAAGCGCGTCCGGAGGTCCGTAGCCGAGTGCTCGGAGACCGTGAGCACCGTACGCGCCGCGCGGAGCGCGTGCGGCGTGTGCGCGCGGAGGTGCCAGCGCTGCGCGAGCGCGAAGCTCTCCGGGTGGTGGTAGACGGCGAGATCGTGGATCGTCACGACCGACGGACACGGGCACGCGAGCGGCACGGCGTTCTTGGTGCCGTGGTAGAGATCGGCGGCGACGCGCCGGAGGGCGCGCGGAACCTGCACGTGATCCCAGATCGGCTGCGCCCACGGCGACCTGAGCGGCAGGTGCTCGACCGCGACCGGCATCCCGTCGAAGGCCTCCGGTCCGTCGGTGAGAACGACGTACTCGAGACCCGGCGTGCGCCGCGCGGCGAGCGCGCGCACGAGCTCGGTCGCGTAGGTCGCGGGACCGCCGAGCGTCCGCACGATCGCGCCGATCGCAATCCGCATCAGGCGCTCCCCGAGGCCGGCGCCGCGAGCATCGGCGGCGGACCGCTGCGCGCGGCGAAACCGTCGACGAGCCCGCGCGCGATCGCGGGGACGACGCGTGCCGCCTCGCCGCGGAGCGCGTACGCGAGCGCGCTTGCCGCGAGCATCGCCGCGTAGGTCGGCACGAAGACGATCCAGGCGAGCACGCCCCCGTGCCGGCGCACCAGCAGCGGCAGGTTCCGCGCCTTGAGATACGCGGCGAGCGGCGTGAAGCCCCCCGCAAATCCGCGGAAGCCGTCGTGCCGGACGGTCGTCGCCGGCGCCACCATCACGCGCAAGCCCGCGGCACCGGCGCGCAGGCAATAGTCGACCTCCTCGTAGTAGGCGAAAAAGCTCTCCTCGAGCCCGCCGAGCCGGTCCCAGCACGCTCGGGTCACGAGGAACGCGACGCCGAGGACGCTGCGGACGGCGTACGGCGTCGTGCCCGTACCGCGGACGCGCAGCCAGGTGCGCGGCAGACACACGAGCGGCAACCACACCCGCTCGCCGCGCGAGACCTCGCGTCCGCTCGTCGCGTCGACCACGCGCGGCGCGACGATGCCGACGCCCGGATCGGCGTCCGTGACGGACGCGAGAGTGGCCAGGAGATCCGGCGCGACCTCGGCGTCGTCGTTCAAGACCAGGACGCTCGCCGCGCCGCGCGCGAAGGCGGCGGCGAGCCCGGCGTTCACCGCCCCCGCGAACCCGCGATTGCCCGGCAGCGCCAGCACCTCTACGCCGGAACGTCCCGCGAGCGCCGCGACCAGCGCGTCGCGCTCGGCCGGGCGCGAGCCGTTGTCGACGACGATCGTGCACGACGGACGACGGTCGAGCCGGTCGAGCGAGGCGACGGCGGTGGCGGCCGTCGCCGCACGATTCCACGTCGGCACCACGATGCCGATGGATGTCGCGGTGGCCATCGCCGCTACACGACCGGGGCGCTGGCCAACGTCGGCGCGAAGGCCGCGGGCTCGGTCGCGAAGCGCGGCGCGAGATCCGGAAACGCCGCCGCCAGCACGGCGGCGAGGCGCTCGCCCTGGGCGCGCGCGTCGAGGTGCTCCGCGAGCAGGCGACCCGCCGCGGCGCCGATCCGGGGCGCGAGCTCGGGCGTGTCGCGGAGGCGACGCAACGTCGCGGCGAGCGCCCCGGCGTCGCCGCGACGCACCGTCAGGACGTCCGTGCCGGGCGTGAAGACCTCGCGGAGCGCCGGCGTGTCGGCCGTCACGATCGCGCGGCCCGCGGCGGCCGCTTGGTACACCTTGGTCGGGATCACCATGCGCGCTTTGCTCGTCGTCCCGAAGATGCCGAGCGCGACGTCGCACCCGGCGAGACGGGCCGGGAGCGCGTCGTAGTCGACCCACTCCTCGAACGTGAGGCCGCGGACGCCGCGCGCCGCCGCGAGCCGCGTCGTCGCCTCGCGCTCGGGACCCGTGCCGATCATCGTGATCTCGACGCCGCCCTCGTACGAGAGGTGCGCCGCCGCCTCGACGATCACGGTCGTCCCGTGCAGCGGCACGTACTGTCCGTAGAAGAGCACGCGGAGCGGCTCATCGACCCGGCGGACGCGCGCGGGCGTCGGGGCGAACGCCGGCTCGGCACCGAGGTAGAGCGTGGCGGTGTGCGCGCGCGCCGTCGAGCCGCGCCGCGATCCATTCCCGATGCGCCTCGGTGTCGGTCAGCACCACACCCGGCCATTCGAGCGTGCGGCGATCCAGCCAGCGCGCGGCGCGGCCTTTGAGGCCACCGCGGCGATAGACGCGCCGGTCGTCGACCAGCGTCTCCGTGAGCGTGACGAGAGGCGCGAAGACGAGCCGCACGCCGCGTCCCGCCACCAGACGCGCGAGCAGCACGTCGAGCTGGCCGTTGAAGCCGGTGACGACGAGATCCGGGCGCGGCAACGCACGATAGCGGGCGCGCAAGCGCAACGCCGCGCCGAGGTACGCGCGCCCGAGCCGGCGGAGGCTCCGCCCGCCGAAGAAGCTCGCGTGCTTGTCGCGCGTCCGCTCCCACAGCGGCTCGTGGCAGACGTCGACCGCGATGCCGGCGGCGCGAAAGGCGGCGGCGAGGAGACGGTTGGCGGGATGAGTGGCGGTATAGGTTCCGAACAGAACGGCGCGGATCATCGCGGCCGTCGGTCCGCCCAGCGCCGGGGCGCGGCTTGGTCGTCGCGCGGTGGCGCCGCGACGCGTCTCGGGACCGCCGCCGACGTGGAGCTCGAGCCGGCGCATGCGGAGCAGAATCTCCTCGGAGAGCTGGCGATTGCGGCCGATCAGATCGGCGAGCACGCCGAAGAGCCAGGTGACCGCACCGATCATCAACAGCGCGCCCGCCAGGATCAACGACTGGATGTGGCCGGCGCCGCCCGCCGTGAAGTAGTGCCAGAGGAAGCGGACACCGATGATCGTCGCGGCGGCGATCAGCACTCCGCCGATCGCGAAGAAGAACTTGAACGGCTCGTAGAAGGCGTACATGCGGAGCAGCGTCGCCACCGAGCGGCGGATGTAGTGCGACGCGCCCGAGAAGAGCCGCGACGGACGCTCCGTCGCACGCGCGCGCACCGGCACGTGCGTCACCGCGATCTGCTTCTTGCCGGCCTGGATGATCGTCTCGAGCGTGTAGGTGAAGTCGGAGAGCACGTTGATCTTGAGGGCGGCGTTCCGGCTCACGGCGCGAAAGCCGCTGGTCGCGTCCGGGATGGACGTGTTCGAAAGCTGGCGCACCGCCCAGCTGCCGAGCCGCTGGAGCACCCGCTTCATGACGCTGAAGTGCTCGAGCCGGGACGGATCGCGGTCGCCGATCACCATGTCGGCTTCGCCGCGCAGGATCGGTTGCACCAGCGCCTCGATGTCGCGCGCGTCGTACTGGTTGTCGGCGTCGGTGTTGACGATGACGTCGGCGCCCCGCTGCAACGCGTGGTCGAGGCCGGCCGCGAACGCACGCGCCAGGCCTTGATGGTTCGGGAAGCGGACGACCTCGTGGACGCCGTGCGCGCGCGCGACCTCGGCCGTCCGGTCGGTGCTCCCGTCGTCGATCACGATGACCTCGATCTCGTCGATGCCGCGAATCTCCCGCGGCAACGCCGCGAGGGTCTGGGGGAGGATCGCCTCCTCGTCCAGACAGGGGATCTGGATCACCAACTTCATGGTCGATCCATCGAGGGTGACACACGGTCTGTGGGGGTGTCAAAGCACTATTTTTCGATGGGATAGACACCTCGGCGCCGAAATCGACGCCCCCTGCCGCGAGCGAGCCGCGCGCTCGCCCGCGGGCCGGCCGACCTCAGACCGCCGTCATCTCAGTGGATCATCGCGAGCCCGCCGGTGGTTGGGATGCCGGGAGCGGGCTCTCGAGCTCGGCCAGCACGAAGGTACGTGCCACCGCCGGCTCGAAATGCCGGGCGCGCACCGCCTGGTAGCGCGCGTCGGCGAAGAAGCGCTCCTGCGTCGCCCGATCGGGAAACACGATCGTGAACACGCGGTTCAGGCGCTCGCTCGGGCCGCGCAGGACCGCGGCGACCACGAAGTCGCAGCCGAACGACCCCCCGTAGGATTCGAGGATCGGCGTCATGCCGGCGCGGTACTGGGCGTAGGCGCCGTCGTCGGTGATCTCGAGCCCCATGAGCATCACGTAGCGGGCTTGGTCAGCGGCCATGCGCGTAGCCTCCGTCGACCTCGAGCGTGGTGCCGGTCACGAACGCGGCGCGGGCGAGGTAGAGCACCGCGTCCGAGGTGTCCTGAACCTCGCCCACCCGCCCGAGCGGATGGACCGCGGCCAAGGCATCCGCGTCGTCGACGAGCGGCGTGCGAATGATGCCGGGCGCGAGCGTGTTGACGCGGATCGCGTGCCGCGCGAGCTCGGCCGCGAGCGCGATGGTGAGCGCGTGCACGCCGCCCTTGCTCGCCATGACCGCCGACGCCGGCACCGTCGTCATCGCTTGCTGCACCATCGTCGCGCCGACGTTGATGATCGCGCCGCCGCCGCCCTCGATCATCAGCGGCACGATCGCCTGGGTCATGAGATAGGTGCCCTTCACGTTGGTCGTGAAGAAGCGCTCGAGGTCCTCGACGGTGCTCGTGAGGAACGGCTTGACGCCGAAGATGCCGGCGTTGTTGACGAGCACGTCCACGCCGCCGAAATGCTCGCGCGCCGCCGTGGCGACCGCACGCGCGGTCGCGGGCTCGCCGACGTGGCCGGCGACCGCGACCGCGCGCTCGCCCGCGCCGAGGCTTCGGCGCGCTTGCTCGAGCTTCTCGCCGTCGCGCCCGTTGATGAGCACCCGCGAGCCTTCGGCGAGGAAGCGGCGTGCCAGGTCCAAGCCGATGCCGCTGCTCGCGCCGGTGATCACGACGCGATCGATCCGATTCGACATGATTCGTGCCTCCTTCGCGGCCAGAAATACCGGGCAGGCTCAGCGCAAGAAAGTGGGACTGCCCCGTAAGACTCGACGACTCGGGGTTCGTACGTGCGAGACCGCCCTCGTCCCCGCGATGAGGGCGGCGCCGCCGCGACGTGCGCGACGGCGACTCACACCGCGGCGGCCCACAGCTCGAGCAGCGTCGGAAGAACGGTCAGATCTTCGAGCACCCAGGTCGCGCCGGCTGCGAAGAGCCGCTCCTGATTGCCCTCGCCGCCGAGGACGCCGACGGTCAGGATGTCGGCGGCGTGGGCCGCCCGCATGTCGTTCGGGCTGTCGCCGACACCGAGCACGGACGCGGCCTCGACGCCGAGGCGGCGCAGCGCCTCGCGGTGCATGTCGGGAGCGGGCTTGGGAGGGAAGAGCGGCGAGCGCCCGAGCACGGCGGCGAAGCAATCGCCGGCACCCAAGCGCGTGAGCGCGGCGCGAATCGGCGCCTCGCCGTTCGCGCTCACGATGGCGAGCCCGAACCCCCGCGCGGCGGCGAGGTCGAGCAGCTCCGCCGCGCCGCGCAGCCAATTCGCGCGGGCGGCCCCCGCGTGCTCGTGATGCTCCAGAACGGCGAGGGCCCGGTCCCGGACGGCGTCGGCGTGCGGGCGCGAGGCCCGTTCGGCCAACGCCGCGTCGAGCGCGGAGAAGAGACCGAACGCGTAGCTCCGGCGCGTGACGTGCTCGGGATCGAGGCCCTCGGCGCGATAGAGCGCCATGACCTCGCTGCGCGCGCTCTGCCAGTCGACCCAGCGCCCGAAGTCGGTCAGCGTGTGGTCGAAGTCGAGGATCACGGCGCGGAGCGCCCGCGGCGGGGGCGTGATCACGCGCCGCGGCTCCGTCCGAGCATGACGAGCAGATCCTCGTGCAGCTCGAACCACACCTGGTGCAGCGAATCGACGCGCGGGCTCGCGACGAAGCGCGCCTGGCCGGTCGCGATCGCCGCGGCGGCCTCGGCAATGCGGAGCGGATAGGGCGCGAGGCGGGGCACGGCGCGCGCGAGCGCCGCCGCCACGCCGCCGGCCGTCGCCGCGCGCGCCATCACGGCCGCCTGTGCCGCGGGCTTGTCGGCGTCGGTCGCCAGCTGCCACGCCGTGATCGTCGCCTTGAGCTCACGGTCGGCGGCGAGGAATCGCTCGTAGAGGGCGGCGAGCGCGGCGCGATCGATGGGCTCCGCCGCGACCAGACGCGCGAGCAACGCGCGACCGTCGTCGGACAACCCGACCAGGCCGGCCGACGGGCTCTCGGCCGGCCCCGACGCAACGGCCGTCGTCGCGCCGCGCTCCGCGAGCGCGGCCAGCACCGCCGCCGCCTCCACCTCGGCGCAGCCGACCGCACGCGCGACGCGCGCCGCATCGCCGCGGCCGCCCACGCGGAGCGCCATCAGCACCGCCAGCTCCGACGCCGTCGCCATCGCGTGGTTCTCACGTCACGCGTCGGCACTGTCAATCGCCGGCGGCAGATACGGCCACATCCACCATTGGTCCGGATGCGCGCGGACGAAGGGCGCGAGCGCGGCGAGCACGGCCGCGAGCGTGGCCTCGCCCGCGGCGAGGCGCGGCCCGACGCGCACCGCGAAGCCGTCGGGCTCGCGCGTCACGGCGAGCGTCTGCACGGTGCTGTCGGCGACACGCACCAGGGTCGGCAGCCCCGACGCGAGTCGCACGGCGTCGCCGAACCACGGGACGCTCGCGGCCCGTCCAACCGCGTCTCCCGGCACGTCGGCGAGCAGGTAGAGCGGCCGCCCGGCGCGAAGATGGCGGCGCACGCCGAGCATCGCGGCCGCGTCGGTCGCGAAGAAGGGCCGGCCCGCGGTCGCTTCGGTCCACGCGACCTTGCGCTCCGCGAACCGCCGCTTCGCCGTCGGCATGGGATTCGACGGACCGATGCCGCGCGCGATCAGCGCGAGCTCGGGGGCGAGCCGGCGGCAGAGGTCGAGATAGCCGAGCACCGGGCTCCCGAGATGCAGGCCGACGTAGATGACCGGCGCGGCGGCGGGCGTCAGCGCCAGCGGCCGCGCCGCGAAGGCCGCGGGCAGCGCGTCGGGCCGGCGCATGAAGAACGCGCTGTCGGCTTCCTCGCGCGCCTCCGAGCGGAGGCTGCCGCGGTACACGCGCGCGGCGTCGCCCGACGACGCTCCGAGCCAGCGCCCGATGCGAGCGGTCGCCACGGCATGCCGGGCGCGGTCGCGGCGCCATTCGATCGCCGCGACGAATGCCGCATAGGCGAGGCCGCGCCGCGCGCTGCGCGCCGCGCGCGGCAACAGCCGCGTGTACCGCCAGTGGTCCCAGGCGGCGGCGAGACTCACTTCTTGTCGACGGGGCGCGCGCCCGAGCGGTCGCGCATGACCTCGCTGGTCCGCTGCATCTCGGCGGTCTCGCCGCGCATCATCGCCGCGCCGAACTGCTCGGCGACGGCGCGCATCACGCCCGCCTCGGCCGGATCGAGCGCCGCGGCGATGGTCGCGAGCTCGTGCATGGCGGCCGTGATCGCCCGCATCGCCGCCGGGACGTCGCCGCGTGCCTTGAGACCGAGGGCGCGCGTGAGACCGTCGCGAACCACGGCGAGCCGTGGCGCCGCCGCCGGACCGACGACGACCGCGAGCTCGCCGAGACGGGCGATCAAGGTTTCGAGAACCGGCGGTGGCTCGAGATCGTGCGCCATGTGCTATGAGCCGCCCATGCCACTTTTCGTGATGATCGGCCATGACGCGCCGGACTCCAAGGAGAAGCGTCCGCTCCATCGCCCGGCCCACCTCGCCCACCTCGCGCCGCTCGCGCGCGCGGGGCGCGTCCCCCTCGCGGGCCCGTTCACCGACGGCAGCGGCAGCATGATCGTGCTCGAAGCCGAATCGCTCGCCGACGCGTGGGCCATCGTGGGGCGCGATCCCTTCGTGACCAACGGCATCTACAACCGGGTCGAGCTGAAGCCGTTCCTCAAGGTGTTCCCGGAGAGCCAGTAGCGCGTCGCTTCGATCGTGAGGTCGGCGATCAGCCGATCGACGTCGACGTGGTCGAGGGCCTGCGCGTGCCATTGCCGCACGTGCGGAAGCGCGTAGTCGCAGCAGACGCCTTCGAGCTCCCAGGCGAGAAACGCCAGCAGGTCGTCGTAGGCCTCGGGCGACGACGCCACGTCGGCGATCGCCACCACCCGCACGCCCCGCGCCCGGCGCATCTCGTCCCAGTCGGCGAAGAACTCGTCGTCGACCTGATCGCCGTTTTCGATCTGGAAGAGCGAGGCGGTCGCATAGCCGACGGCACGCGGCAGCGAGAGCCCGAGGGTGGCGGCCGGATCGCAGAGATAACAGAGCGTCGGATCGTGATGGGTCGGCTCGTCGGAGAGCCACTCCTCGACGAGGAACGCCTCGGTGTACTCGATGGACTCCCAGGCGCGTCGGAAGCGCGGCCGCTCGAGGATGCCGGCGGCGGCCGTGCGAGCGGCGCCGAGCCCGACGCGGGCGCGCTTGGCCGCGATCTCGTCGCCGAGCCGGAGCGCACGCAGATACTGACGCCGCCAGGCCTGGAAGTCGCCGAGCACGGCGGCCGTCTCGCTCGCCGGGGCCGAGCTCGCCCAGACCGGCGGCTGCAACGTGGCGACCGGCGCCGCGTGCCCCTTCGGCACGCTACTCGTCCTGACCGTCGGGCGCGCGCCGGATCGGTCCGTCGGCGACCGGACGCTGCGGAGCCAGCGGCAGCTTGCCGGCGGGATTGGCCATCTGCGGCTCTTCGACGACGCCGGCGAGACACGCCTGCACGTCGGGCGTCGTGAGACCGAGCGCGCGCGCGATCTCGACCGCGCTCGAGCCCTGCTGCTTGAGCTCCTGCACGCGTGCGCAATCGAGCTTCGCCAGCACGGGTCGCGCCACCAGCACCAGCGCCGCCATCGCGATCGTCGTCGTCATCCGCATGAGCGCACCTCCGAGCAGCCACCTTATCCGGTGTGCCCGCGGCGATGAAGGCATCGAACGACTATCGGGCGCCGGAAGGCTCGTGCTAGCCCGCATTTCTCACCAGGTCCCTGCTGCGAGCGCCAATCGCACGCCATCTCGGGCCGTACTCGCGCCTCGCTCCTCGACGGACTGTCCAGTCCGCCTGCGTCGCTCGCCGCTCCGTTCGGCCCGATCCGACGCACGCGTGACGCTCTCGCGACGTGGACCTGGTGAGAAATGCGGGCTAGAAGCCCCGGACGTATGCCCGCGGTGCGCGCCCGGACCCACGACGCGCGGTCGGCACTCGGGCTCGCGGCACTCGCGTTCGGCATCCGGCTCGCGTGGGGACTCGCCGCGGGCGTGACGCCCGGCGGCGCCGTATTCGACGATGCCGCCTGGTATCACCTCACCGCGACCGCGCTCGCCGCCGGCGGCGGCTACGTGAACCCGTTCACCGCGCTCCCGACCGCCGCATGGCCGCCCGGGTACCCGTTCGTGCTGGCGCTCGGCTACCGCGTCGCCGGCGCGAGCCCGACGACGGCGGTCGTCATGAACGCCGCGTTCGGCGCCCTCACGTGCCTCCTCGTCTGGCGGCTCGGCCTCCGCCTCGGCGGCCCCCGCGTCGGTCTCGTCGCCGCGGCGCTCCTCGCCTGCTTTCCGAGTCAGATCCTCTTCGCGGCGCTCGTGCTCACCGAGACGCTCTTCACCTGCCTCGTCTGCGGCCTCGTGCTCGCGGCGGTGGCGCTGGTCACGGGCGCTCGGCCGGCCCCCACGATGCACTGGATGCTCTGGGGTCTGGCCGTCGGCGCGACGGCGCTGGTGCGCGCCGAGAGCGTCGTGCTCGTGCTCGTCCCGACTGCGGCGCTGTCGCTGTGCGGCGATCCGCGCACCGCCGCGCGGGCGTGCGGCGCGGTGCTGGCCGGGGTCGTGATCGCGCTGGCCCCGTGGACGCTGCGCAACGCGCGCGTGTTCGGCACCTTCGTGCCGACCAGCACGGGCTTCGGCCGGACGCTCTGGATCGGCCACAACCCGGCGGCGACCGGCGGCATGAACGTCGCGATCCAAGACGCGATGCAAACGGCGCTCGACGCCGCCGGCGCGCACGCGACGACGCCGGCGGGCGAGCTCGCGGTCGACCGCCTCCTCGGCGCGCAAGCCGTCACGTTCGCCCTCGCCCATCCGGCCCGCGAGGCGGTGCTCGCACCGCTGCGCGTCTTCCACCTCTTTCGCGGCGACCACGTCTGGCAAGCGTGGTACGAGCCCGGCACCCCGCGCCTGATGCCGTCGCCGTCGGCGCGCCGGCTCCTCGCCGTCGTCGGCAATCTCTACTTCGCCGTCGTCGGCGTGCTCGCCGCCGTCGGCTGGTGCGTCCGCCGAACCGAGCCGCGCGTCGCGTGGCGCGTCGTCGATGCGTTCGTCGTGGTGTGGATCGCGCTCTTCGCCGCAATCTACGGCGACCCGCGCTTCCATCACGTCCTGATCCCCTTCGCCGGCGTCCTGGCGGCGGTCGCGCTCGAACGCGCCGCGCGCGGGCGCCCGGCCGACGACTCGGATGCGACGCGCGCGGCCTGAGCCCGGCGCGGGCCGGGTGCTCTTCACGGTCTCCGGCACCGTCGCCGTCGCCGTCGCCCTGGCCAACGTCGTGGCGCTCCGCCATGCGGTCGGGATCGCCCGCCTGCGCGACCTCCGCGCCTTGGCGCGGATCCGTCTCTTCCTCGACGCCCGTGCGCCCGCGCTGCTCGCGCGCTTGCCGGAGATCTCGCACGTGCCGTTCGATCTCCGTGCGGCGAGCGCGCTGCTGTCGTTCAGCGCGCTCGCGATCGCCGTGTACCTCGTGCTCGCGTGGGCGGTCGCGGCGCTCGTCGCCCCGCTCCTCGTGCCGCTCGCACGCGAACCGGCGAGCGACGACCGCCCCTGGCCGGATGCGTATCCGCTCGCGGTCGCGGCCGCATCATTGCTGCCGCTCGTCGTGCACCGCCTGAGCCTGTGGACCGACCTCGGCCGGGGCGCGCTCTGGGCGAGCGGGGGCGCCATCGTGCTCGTCGCCGGGTACGCCGTGGCACGCCTGGTATGGACGCGCGCCGCCGCGCGCCGGCTCGTGCGCGGCGCGAGCGTGGTCGCGGCGACGGGGGCGCTCGCCGCGGCGCTCGGGGCCGGCGCCGCGCTGCTCGCGCCCGACGATCACGACGTCGGGACGCGCACGGTGCCGCCCGCGAGCACGCCGAACGTGCTCCTGGTGTCGATCGACACGCTCCGGCCCGATCACCTCGGCAGCTATGGATACGGGCGCGACACGAGCCCGACGCTCGACGCGCTCGCCGCCGCCGGCGCGCGCTTCACGACGGTCGTCTCGCCGACGTCGTGGACCCTGCCCGCCCACATGACGTTGCTGACCGCGCTCCCGCCCGAGGTGCACGGCGTCGTGAACGACGACCTTCGCCTCGACGCCAGCGTCGTCACGCTCGCCGAGGTGCTCCAGACCCGCGGCTATGCCACCGCCGGCTTCGTCTCCGGTCCCTACCTCGACGCGGGGTACGGCTTCGCGCGCGGCTTCGACCACTACGACGACTACAGCGCGGTCCGCATCTCGCGTCCCGCCGTGCATCGCGCCCGCACCTCGCCGGCGGTCGCGTCGGCGCTCACCCGATGGCTGGACGGGTGGAGCACGACCGCGCCGCACCGGCCGTTCTTCGCCTTCGTGCATCTCTGGGACGTCCACTACGATTTCAACCCGCCGCCGCCGTACGATCGCTTGTTCGATCCCGGCTATCGGGGCGACCCGACGCGACTCGGCCTCGACTTCGAGAACGGCGACGCCGTGTATGCCGGCATGCCCGCGCGCGACCTCGCGCACGTCGTCGCACTCTACGACGGCGAGATCCGCTACACCGACGACTGGGTCGGCCGCATGCTCGACGGCTTCCGCCGCCGCACGCTCCTCGACGACACCGTCGTGATCGTCACCTCCGACCACGGCGAGGAGTTCTACGAGCACGGCAAGAAGGGGCACCGCAACGCGCTCTACGACGAGAGCATCCGCGTGCCCCTGATCATCCGCTTTCCCCGCCGCGTCCCCGCCGGCACCGTCGTCGAGCGCCAAGTCCGCACGATCGACATCGCGCCGACCATCCTGGCCCTGACCGACACCCCGTCGCCGCCCGACTTCGGCCTCGACCCGACGCTCGCCCCGTACGGCGGGCAAAGCCTGCTCCCGCTCGTGGCCCGCGGCGCGCCGACGATGCCCGCGCTCCCGGCATTCGCGGACCTCCAGCCGCACGGCATCAGCGCCGTCCGCCATCCCGACGCGAAGCTGATCACGTCTCCCTTCGGCGATCCCACGCAGGAGCTCTTCGACTTGGAGAAGGATCCCGGCGAGCACACCAACCTCGCCCCCACCGACCCGGCCACGACGACCACGCTCCAAAACGAGCTCACCACCTGGCACGACACCGCCCGCCTCGCCGCCAAACGCGCCGAATCCGCCCCCATGAGCCCCGAGCACAAAGCCGCCCTCAAAGCCCTCGGCTACGTGCAGTAGGCAGCCCCCCGAGCAACGGCGCGCCAGCGCCAAGCGAGCGCTCCAGCAGCAAACCACGCCACCGCGACCCGTGGGCGGTGTGGGCGGTGGGCGGCCGAGAAGGCTACAGCTGCAAGGCGCGAGGGAGCGAGCGCGGAGGCGTAGCGAAGCTACGCCGCACCCTCCTGCGAGGGCAGGCAAGCGAGTCGACCGAGCAACGCAGCAGATGTGGCCTTATCGGCCGCCCACCCCGAGCGCGTAGCGGGTGAGAAGTCGGACCCCAAACCCGACCCCCCCGCGGGGCGCGTTCGGAATGTCCCGATCCGTGAACCCGACGCCGGCAATGTCGAGATGCGCCCACGGCACCGCCCCCACGAACTCCTGGAGAAAGAGCCCGGCGTGAATCGCACCGCCGTATCCGCCGGCGGCGACGTTCGCGAGGTCCGCGACCTCGCTGTCGAGATCCGCCCGGTAGTCGCGTACGAGCGGCAGCTCCCAGAGCCGCTCGCCGCCCGCCGCACCGGCCGCGACCAGCGCCGCGACCAGCGCGCGGTCGTTGCCCATGATCCCGGCGATGCGATTACCGAACGCGCTCCGCACCGCGCCCGTGAGCGTCGCGACGTCGACGATCACGTCGGGCCGATCACCGACCGCGATGGTGAGCGCATCGGCGAGGACGAGCCGTCCTTCCGCGTCCGTGTTCAGCACCTCGACGGTCTTCCCCGACGGCGTGCGCAGCACGTCGCCCGGCTTGATCGCCGAGCCGCCCGGCATGTTCTCGCTCGCCGGCACGTAGGCGTACACCTCGACCGCCGGGCGCAGCGCCGCGATCGCGAGCATCGCACCGAGCACCGCAGCACCCCCCGCCATGTCGCGCTTCATGTGCTCCATGCCGTCGGGCCGTTTCAGCGACAAGCCGCCGCTGTCGAACGTGATGCCCTTGCCGACGAACGCGAGCCGGCGCGCGCGCGACGCCGGCGCCGCCGCCGCCCGCCGCGGCGGCGGGGGCCGATACACCGCCCGGATGAAGCGCGGCTCCTCCGCACTGCCGCGGGCGACGCCGAGGAGCGCGCCCATCCCGAGCGTGCGGAGCGCGGCCGGCCCGTCGACCCGCACCTCGAGCCCGGCCGCGCGCAGCGCCCGCTCCGCGGCGGCGGCGAACGCGGCCGGCGTCAGCACCGCGGCGGGCTCGTTGATCCAGTCGCGCGCCTGGTTGGTGGACTCGGCGAGGATCTGCCCCCTGCGGACGGCCTGCCGAAGCGCGGCGTCGCGCGGCGCGGTCACGCCCGCGAGCGTGACACTCGCGATCTCCACGCGATCGCGATCGTGGCGATACGCCGTGAACCCGTAGGCCGTCAGCAGGGCGCCCTCGACGAACGCCGCGAAGGTCTCGGGCCGCTCGATCGGGAGACGCGTCGGCTCGGCGAGGAACGCGACCGCGATCGTCCGGGCGCGCGCCTCGCGGGCCCGCGCGACCGTCTGGTCGCCCGCGCGACGATAGGCGTCGGCGACGTTGGTCTGGGTGCTCGCCCCGACACCGACGAGCGCGAGCGGCCGCGCACCCCGTCCGACCGCGCGCAGCAGCGTGGAGGTGCCTTCGGCGCCGGTGAAGCGCTGCCGTTCGAGCCCGCGCAGCACCGCCGGCCCCGCGGCTTTCACGGACCGCAGCCGGGTGAGCTTGTCGCTCGCGACCAGCAACACCACGAGGTCGGCATCGGTCCGCTCGACCGGCACGTCGGCGAGCCGGATCTTCACGATCGCCCCCCGGCGTCGGTCGCGTGCGCCCGCAGGTAGTCGAGCACGAGCGCTTGCTCGGCCTCGGTGAGCGGAGTCGCGCCGCCCCGGCGCATCGTCTCTCGCATCCTGTTCACCTGGATCTCCCACATCGCGGCCGTCAGCGACCGCGGTTCGTGCAAGCGATGACACGTTCCGCAGCGGGCCTCGTAGAGCTGCGCGCCGGGCGAGTCGGGATCGGGCAAAGCGCGCGTGCATCCTGCGATCACCGCCATCGAGCCGAGCAGGACCAACCCGCGCACCCCCCGCATCAGCGGCACCGGCTATCCGGAACGCCCCGCGATGACAAGCACGGACGTCACGCGGTGGCCCGGGATCAGCGCGCCGGCGTCATCGCCATCGCCTCACTCCTCGGACGCGAACGTGCGCGTCGGGTACTGCGGAATGCCTTCCTGCCAGAGCGCGAGGAACTCCTCGCTCGTCATCGGATCGATGCCGCGAATCGGCAACTGCGCCCGCCGGATCGTCCAGTCGTTCGGCGCCAGCGCGCCGGCGCGGAGGAAATGCGGCTCGGCCGCCGCGGCCTTCCCGTGCCGATGGAGATGCCACGCCAGGCGGAACTCCGCCCGCGCGAGCTGGTGCTCGGCGGTCGGCAGCAGCTGCTGGTCGCGCACCTCGTCGGCGCCGAGCGCGCCCCTGCCCTCGTGCACCCAGGCCCGCAACGCGGCGAGAAACGGCGCCGACGGCTTGCCGGTGAGCTGCACGAACAGGTCGGTGCCGAACTGCTGATCGTTGGGACGCACGATCCGGCCCTCCTCGTCGATCCACACCATCGTCGGCACGTTGATCATGTGAAAGAGGTCGGCAACCCGATGCTCGGGATCGACGAGCGCGGGATGCGTCGGCGCGGCGCGCTCGATGAACGGCCGGGCGGCGTCCGGGCCGCTGTCGAGCGCGACCGTGATCGGGAGAAAGCCCTTCGGGCCGAGCTCCTCGTGGAGCTGCTGCCAGACCGGCAGGTCCTCGCGGCAGCCGCACCACGACCCCCAGGTCACGAGCAGCCGCTTCTTGCCTTGATGGTCCGACAGCCGATGCACGTGCCCGTCGAGATCGCCGAGCGCGAAGTCCGGGGCGGCGAGCGACGCGAGGTCGCCGGCACGCCGCGCGGCCGAGGCGCCGAGCACCGCCACGCGTTCGGCGACGTCGAGCGCGAGCGGCCGGTCGAGGACGCGGGCGAGCTCCCGCACGTCGACGCCGCCCGGACGCACCAGACGCGCGCGGTCGCGGATGGGCACGCACACGTCGCCGCGACAGAGACCCGTCGCGTCGAGCTTCCAGCCGAGCTCGCCGGGCGCGATCGCGACCACGTCGCCGTCGATGTCCGCCGTAACCTCGCGCACCGCGTCCCCGTCGATCACCGTGAACGTCGTCATCGCGTATCCCCCTCGCTAGGGAACCTCTGCACAGGTAGGTTCCGCGCGAGAAGTGCGAGCCGCCCCGAGCGCAAGGCGCGAAGCCCGACCGCGTATCCGAACGGTACGCCGAGGGCTGCGCGCCGCCGTCGATCGGGGATGGATCGCGCTTCGTAGCCGGGAGCAACCTGTGCAGAGGTTCCCTAGCTGCTGATGGCACGGCCGCGGGCGTCGTCGCAAGCACGCGCGGGTCCCCCGCAAGAAGGCACGGCGCGGGCAGCCGGCGACGAGCACGGACGCCGCGGACGCGTCAGAGGTCGGCGCGACAGTACGCCGCTTGCCCCGGCGCCTCGCTGACGCCGACCTCGATGTCGGCGAGCCCGCGCATCGTGTGCGCGCCGAGCCCCTCGCGGAGGCGGGCCAACACGTATGCCGCGAGCTCCTCCGCCGAGGCGTGCACGATCGGCAGCAACACGCAGTCGGTCGCCGGGAACACGAACCGCGCTCCGTCCTCGTAGGTCAAGACCACGCTCGGCCCCTCGTGGGCGACCGTCAGGCAGTCGCTGCGCGCCGGCACCAGGATACGCTCGTCGAGCTCCTCGCAGACGGCCTTCGTCACCCGCTTCACGATGCCGAAGTCGAGCACGTAGCCGTCGGCGCCGAGGGCGCCCGAGAGCGTCACCGACACTTGGTAGTTGTGGCCGTGGAGCGGCTCGCGAAAGCCTTTGTAGGCGATGAAGTGCGCGGCCGAGAACTTGAGATAGTCCTTTTGGACGACGACGCGGTAGCCGGCGCTCATGCCGTTTCCTTTCGTTGCGAGAGAGCCGCGAGCGCGGCGTGGATGGCGGCGCCGTCGCGCCAATCGGCGAAGACCGCGACCGGCGCGAGCGCCGCGAGCTCGTCGAGCGGGATGCGCCCGGTCGCGATCAACACCGCCGGCATGCCGTTCGCCTCGGCCGCGGCATGATCGAGCGGCGTATCGCCGATGATCACGCAGTCCTCGCGCCGCACGCGACGTCCCGTGCGCGCGCGATAGCGCTCGCGGGCGACGTCCGGCAGCGCCGCCCGCAGCCGATGGTCGCTCCCGAACGCACCGACCGCGAAGAAGTCGGCGAGCCCGGCCGCGGCGAGCTTCAGCTCCGCCGCCCCGGCGAGATTGCCGGTGAGGACCGCGCTCGCAAAGCGTGGATCGTCGGCCACCGCCTCGAGCACCGCCCGCACCCCCGGCACCGCGGTGACCCGGGTCGCACCCGAGGCGATCGCGTCAGCGAGGTGGGAGGCGAGCGCCCGCTCGAACCGCGCCAAGCGCGCCGCCTCGACCGCCGACTCCACGCCCGCGAGCGTCAGGAGCTCGGCGACGATCGCCGGATCCGTCTTCCCGTCGGGCCGCATGCGCGCGAGCTCGACGTCGACGTCGAACACCTCGCGCATCGCGAGATCGAACGGCACCCGTCCCGGGGTGTGGCGCGCGTGCAGGATCGTGCCGTCGAGATCGAAGAGCAGGAGCGTCACGGCACCGCCTTGCGGACGTGCATCGCGAAAGGCTAGCAGAGGCGGACGACGTCACCAACGTCAGGAGAGCTTTCGTGGATCTCGCGCATACGCTGTACGAGCCGTCCGGCGACGGACCGCACCCGACGATCATCGCGCTGCACGGCTGGGGCGCGAGCGCGTTCGACTTGATGGGGCTCGCGCCCTACCTCGGCGGCGGGCAATTCCAAGTGATCTGCCCGCAAGGCCCGCTCGAGGTGCCGCTCGGCATGACGGGAGCCGTCGGCTTCGGA
This sequence comes from uncultured delta proteobacterium, assembly GCA_963774015.1. Classification (GTDB taxonomy): domain Bacteria; phylum Desulfobacterota; class Binatia; order UTPRO1; family UTPRO1; genus UTPRO1. The sequence continues at coordinate 442,037 of CAVZDH010000002.1, read as the reverse complement.
TGGTTCCCGCTGAGCGCCGTGCAACCCGCCGTCGAAGGCCCGATCGAGGAGGCCGTCGCCGGTCTCGAGCGCTTCGTCGAGGCGGCGCTCGCACGCTACGCCGTCGCGCCGCGGAAGCTCGTCCTGCTCGGCTTCAGCCAAGGCGGCGTCCTCGCGTACCGCATGGCGCTCGCGGCGCCGCGACGATTCGCGGGGCTGGTCGCGCTGAGCTCGTGGCTGCCGCCGCAGATGGCGGCCACGCTTCCCGCGGTCGAGGGCCGCGACGAGCTGCCGACGCTCGTCCAGCACGGCAGCGGCGACGAGATCATCGCGGTCGCGCGGGCTCAGCAGTCGATCGAGACCTTGCGCGCGCTGCGGGTGCCGGTCGTGTATCGCGAGTACGACATGGGCCACGAGATCAATGCCGAAAGCCTCGCGGATCTCTCGCAATGGCTCGAGGACAAGGTCCGGTCGCCGATCATCCGGGTCTGAGGTCCCAGGGACGTGGCGTCGACGCGGCGTGAGCTCGCGGGACCGTCGCATCTGCACGGCTCCGAGATCATTCGACGGCGGCTCGTCGAGTGGTACGTCGACAACGGGCGCGAGCCGCCGGCGGCGCTCGCCAAGGTCGCGGATCTCGCCTTCGCGTTGCTGCGGCAAGGGGCCGTGAGCGTGTGGCGGCACGCGGTCGACGGCTCGCTCCGGTGCCGCCTGGTGAGCGTGGGCAGTCGCGACCCGAACGAGGAGCGCCTGGCCACCTTTCGTCCCCCGCGGGCCTGGACGCGGCGCTGAGCGTCGATTCGGGCGCCGTTCGCAACCCGCGCGACCGCTCGTCAGCGGCTCGCGAGCGCGAAGATCGGGTAGGGATCGGTGCTGCGCACGGTGACCGGACGGCCCGGATGACGCAGGATCACGCGCGCCTCGGCGATCGTGATCGGGCGCCCGAAGAGACAATGGCGCTCACGGCCCTCGCCCTGGTTGTTGGCCCACCGCACCAACTCTTCGGCGGACGGCCGATGCCCGAGGGCGACGGCGCATTGGCGGACGACGAACCCGAGCATGATCTTCGGCGGCACGGTCTTCGAAACCGGCATGGCGACGCCTATCTATCGTCCTCGCGTTCGGGAGCAAGGGGACAGGTCTCGGGCGTGTCGGCGACCAGGCCGACCGGCACGCCGCGCCGCTTGGAGACGACCAGCGGAGACACGAGCGGCGCGCCCGGGCGCGGCGTCGCGAGCCGATGCGCCCCGAGCACGCAGTGGGTGCCCGCGGGGACGCGGGCGATGGCGCGATCGAGCCGATACGCCAGCACCAGGAAGTCGCTCTCGTCGACCGTCGCGTCGGCGACGAGCGGCGCCGGCGGTGGAACGCGCGCCGCCACCTCGCGTGCGAACGGCGCAAGCGAGCTCCGCCGGGCGCGATGGACGCGCACGCTCTGACCGACCAGGACGACGGCCAGGTCGACGACGATCAGCGTGCCGATGAGCAGCCGCGCCGGCGGCGCGCTCGTGACGCGCCGGAGCGCGCTCGCGACGCCGCCGGGAAGGGCCCGGTCCGGCTCGTCCCGCCAGCGCGCGAGCAGCGCCGCGAGCACGCGCCCGGCGAGCAGCGCCACGGCGGGATAGAGCGGCAGGAGATAGATCCCGCGCTTGCCGTACGCCACGGTGAAGAGCGTCACGATCGCGATCCACCAGACGTGCAGGAAGCGGCCAACCTCGTCCTCGCGCTCGCCCCGCCACCAACGCCACGCCGCCCACGGCAGGACGAGGTTCCACGGCACCAGATCGGTCGCGAGGCTGCCGACCATGGCGAGGCGCGCGCGGCCGCCGTGCATGCCGAACACGCCGCGGCCGACCAAGCGGTCGAGGTTCTCGTGGAGGATCTGCCGGGCGAGAAAATCGTGCCCGCCGACGGCGGTGGCGAGCGCGTACCAGCCGCCGTCCACCACCAGCACGAGCGCGACGAGCGGCCACGACCAGAGCGCCCGCAGCCGATCGAGGCGGCGCTCCGCCGCGAGGTACGCGACGATCACCAACGCGACGATCACCGCCCCCGCCGGCCCCTTGGTGAGCACCGCGGCCGCGACGCCGACGTAGCACGCCGCGCGCGCGCGGCGGTCGTCGGTCCGATACCACCCAAGGAACGCGGCGAGCGCGACGGTGAGCGTCGCGGCGAACAGCATGTCGACGCGCGCCTCGCTCGCGGCCTCGACGAAGCTGTGCGTGCCGGCGAGCGCGGCGACCGCGAGCCAGCCGCTGGCGCGGCCCGCGGTCGCGGCGCCGACGAGATAGACGGTGGTCAGCACCACCCAGGCCGCGAGCGCCGACGGAAAGCGCACGACCGCATCGGAGAGGCCGACCACGCCGGCCGTCGCGGCCGCGATCCAATGGAAGAGCGGCGGCTTCGACGGCACCTCGCCGTTCCGCAGCGGCAGCACGACGTGGTGGCGATGCACGAGATCCTGCACCACGAGCCCCTCGCGCGCCTCGCCGTGCGTCCCGATCGGCGGCGCCGCGAGCGGCCACGCCAGTGCCAACGCGACCAGCAGCGTCAGCACGAGCACGTCCGCGACGCGCGGTCGACCGTCCGACATCGCGGGCGCTCATAGCGCGTCGCAGACGACGCGGGAAGAGAAGTCGCACCGCAGACTCGACGCCCCAGAACGCATGAGGCATAGTCTCGCCCTCGATGACTCGCAGGCGGAGAGGACGCCGTCCCGAAGGCCCACGCGAAGGAGCCGACGAGCACGCGCAACCGTTGGTCGATCCGAGCGGCCGCCCCGAGCAGCGAAGCGCCCGCTCGCCGAGCGGCTACACGCCGCCGCCGTCGCCGCTGACGCGCTGGCAGCATCACGGGCGCGGAGCACCCGGGAGCCAAGCGCCGCCTCGCGGCCGCGTGCCGTACGGCGCACCCCAACGCGGTGGACAGCAGCCCGACGGCCGTTACGGCGGTGGGCCGCGCGGCGGCTATGCCGGCCAGGCGCCGCGCGGCGGCGCACCGCAAGACGCGCCGCGCTCCCGCTGGTCGGGAGGCGCGGTCGGGGCGCGCAACGCCGGGCCCCAGGGACGCCCGCGCCCTTTTGCCGGCGACGATCGTGCCCGCGCACGTCCGAACCCGGCGCGGACGCCGCCGCCGCCGCGGCCCCAGGCGTCGTCGCCACAGGCCGCCAAGCTCGATGCGTTCGATCTCTTCTGCGCCTACCACCTCGGCATCACGCCCGACGGTGGCTATCGGATCCAAAACATCCACGAGGTCGCGCGCCGCTTCGGGACCAACGCCGCCGAGCTCCGGCAGATCCTCGCCGACCTCGGCATGGCGGCGGACGACATCGTGCACAGCGGCTTCGACCTTCCGAGCGCGCAGGTCGACATCATGGTGGCGCCGGAGGGCATCAGCCGACGCGAGCTCGCCCGCCCGCTCTACGCGGAGTTCCGCAGCACGCCCAAGCAGACCCGCAACTGGGCACGCGAGATGGAAGACGCGCAGCGCCAGATCGACGAGACCATCGGACGCGACGGCCGCTGGTCGCCGGCGCCGCGCGATCCCGCGGGGAAGCAATCATGAGTGCGATCCACGATCCCTTCGACGTCGCCGGCAAGTCGGTCATCGTGACCGGCGGCGGCACCGGCATCGGCGCCGCCATCGCGCGCGTCTTCAGCGAGCGCGGCGCCAAGGTCCTGATCGCGAGCCGCAACGGCGAGCACCTCGGCCCGGTCGCGAAGGCGCTCCGCGACGACGGCGGGATCGTCGAGTCCATCACCTGCGACGTGCGCGATCCCGAGCAGATCGAGACCATGTTCGACCGCGCCGAGTCCGAGCTCGGCGGCGTCGACGTGCTGATCAACAACCACGGCGCGAGCTTCTACGCGCGTGCCGAGGAGCTGAGCCCGAACGGTTTCGCGACGATCGTCGCGATCAATCTGAACGGGACGTTTCTCTGCGCACGCGCGGCGGCGCGCCGCTGGATCGAGAAGAAGCGCGGCGGCCGCATCATCAACATGTCGTCCGAGGCCGGCACCTACGGCGCACCCGGCATGTCGCACTACGCCGCCGCCAAGGCCGGCGTCCAAAACCTGACGCGCACGCTCGCGATGGAGTGGGCGCCGCACGGCATCCTCGTCAACTGCATCGCCCCCGGCCCGATCGACACGCCGGAAGCCGCGGCGCGCAGCTGGGGCACGCCGGAGATGAAGGCGCAGGTCGAAGCATCGACCGCGCTCAACCGCCTCGGCCGCGTCGAGGAGATCGCCTGGCCCTGCGTCTTCCTCGCCTCCGAAGCCGCCGGCTTCGTCACCGGCCAGACCTTCGCCGTCGACGGCGGCCCCACCTCCCCGCTCACCATCCCGTAACGGCGGCGGGGCGGACGGCCGTCGTTCAGCGACCCGCGCGCCCGCGCCGGACGAGCGCCGGTGCGATACCCTTCCACACGCAGTAGCGCTTGAGGCCGTCGCGCGCGAGATCGCAGGCGACCGCCATCACGAGCGCGTCGTCGATCATGCCGATGCGCGGCAGAACGTCGGGGACGAAATCGAGCTGGTCGGCGAGATACGCGACGCCGGCGGCGAGCAAGCTGATCGAGAAGTACGGGATTTGCGGACACCGGCCGGCGGCGTGGTCCTTCAGGCAGAGCAGCGCCAGCTCGAGCTGGCCGCGCAGCGCGCGTCCGGGTGCGCCGGGCAGCGCCGCCGCCCGCTCGTGGATCGACGATTCCGCGACCAGAAGATCACCGACGTCGGCGGGCGCGAGCTTGTTCGCGAGCTCCAGCACGGCCCGCACCACCTCGGCGCGCGTGAGCAACGCGGGCGCCGCCGCCTTCGTCCGCCGCGTCGCGCGCGCGGCGCGCGTCGCGCCGCCGGGGCGCGGGGTGCGGCGCGGCGCTTTGCTTCCCTTGATGGCTCGACCCATGGCGCGTCCATAGCCCCGCAGGTGCTCCGGACTCAAACCGGCGTCGAACGGGCGGCGCCTACTGCTCGAGACAGTAGACCGCGAGCGTCGAGTCGCACAGTTCCCCGTCGTGGCGTGGCTCCACCACGTCGAATCGGCGAACGCGTCTGCGCCGAGGAAGGCCGTAGTCGACGTCTGCGTCGTCCAATCGTCACACGTCGAGGTCGCCGTGCCGGTGGCCGAAGGCGAAACGGCGCCCGTGAAGGTCAGGTCGCCCGCAGAAGGCACGTACGTTCCGTCGGCACGCTGCCAGATGCCGCTCTCGAGGGAGCTGCCGGCGGCAATCGTCGCACCCGTCGCGATCGGGATCCCGTCGGGTCGAACGTAGAGCGGCGCAAGCGCTACGCGCGATGCGGCACTTGCCGTCGTCGTCGCAAGGAGTGCCATGAAGGTTCCGCCAAATCCGGCGTTCGTCGCATCGCCAGCGCAGAGGCTGTCGGCCGCCGCGATCCGACACCTGGACCCGGGAGAAAGCCCTTGGTGCTCACAAACGCGATCTTGCCACTGGTCGCTGACGGTACGAGGTTCGCACCCGAATGATCAATCTGGAAGCAGTACAGGTGGCGCACCGTGTCGCATCCAGCGTTGCTCCGTGCGGTCCAGGCAACGGGACCGCCCGTGGCTCGCCCCACAGACCCCGTATCGGCGCCGGCCAGCGAGCTCCAGTCGTTGCAGGTCGCGGCCGCCGCGAGACCGTCTTTCGTGCTCCCGGTCCAGACCGTGAGCTCGCTCGAGGTCGGCGCCGCGCTACTCGAGATGTCGACTCCGCTCTCGTCGATGCGCAGCGGATAGAAGATCTCGTTCGCGACGACGTCCGCTACGGTGTTCGCAAAGGGCTTGCCGTCGATCCGGACGAAGCCTTGGGCAGTACCTAGACGACTCGCTGCGTTCACGCTGGTCGTCGAGAGCCACGCGACGTACGTCCCGGGCAGGCCCGCCGCCTGGGCGCGCGCGGCGCAGATCGCGTCGCCGCCGGCGAGCCCGCCGAAGGCGCCGTTCTGCAGCGTCGAGGTCACGAACACGCGATTGTAATCGGGGGTCGCCGTGACCGTCGGCGTCGGCGTCTGCGTCGGGGTCGGGGTGGCGGCGGTCGCCGTCGGCGTGAGCGTCGGCGTCGCGGTGAGGGTCGGCGTGCCGTTCACGGGGGGCGGCGTCGCGGTGCGCGTCGGCGTCGGGGTGCGGGTACGCGTCGGCGTCACGGTGCGGGTCGGCGTCACGCTCGTCGAGGCCGGCGTCGGCGTCGGACAGGCCGCCAGCGTATGACCGACCAGACCGAGCATCTCGCTCGCGCGCGGCGCGGCGAAGCGGAGCAAGTCGCCGACGCGGCACTGGTAGGCATCGCGCAGGCATTCCTTGTAGTCGTCGAGCGACGACAGCGTCGCGATGTAGGGCGAACAATCGGCGACGAGCGCATCGAGATTCGCCGCGAGCGCGGTCCGCAGGGTCGAAAACGGAATCAGCGCCTCGGTGCATTTCTTGTCGACGGCGAACTCGAGCTTCAGGGCCTGCGTGTCGAGGCTCGCGAACTGCTTGTCGCAGGTGGCCTGCGCCTTCGGGATGCAGCGCGGGTCGTCCGCCTTCAGCTGGACGCAGGCGAACACCGTGTCGACGCACTTCTTGAGCGCCTTGTAGCTGTTGGCGATGAAGGCGCGGCCGGCGTTGCTGACGTTCTTCTCGCAATTGACCACGATCTTCGCCTGCGCGGGATCGATCAATTGCGCGCAGGCGCGCGGCGCACCGACGCTCGTCCCGGCGAGGAGGACGGCGAGCACGGCGACGACGATGGGGCGAGCGTGGCGGACGGAGGGCGTGACGTGATCCTCGGGTTCGCGCTCGACCCTAAGCGCACGTCATGTGTGGGTCAAGCCGGCTTCGATGTCTCGGGCTCGGGAGGCGGACATGCGGGCTGTTGCTGCGTCGCACAGTGAAACGCCCCGAGACCCCAGACCAGATCGCGGCTATCGATGCCGACCACGCGCCGCGACGGGAAGCAGCGCCCGAGCACCGCGAGCGCGATCGCGTCGCTCGGATCGGCGAACGTCGGCACCAGGACGACGGTGTTGCCGACGTAGAAGTTGGCATAGCTCGCGGGAAGACGCTGGCCGTCGCGGACGACGGGACGCGGCATCGGCAGCTCGACGATCGTGAAGGGACGGCCGTCCTGGTCGCGCGCGTGCCGCAGCCGCTCGAGATTCTCGCGCAGCGGACCATGGTTCTCGTCGGCCGGGTCGTTCTCGACGACGGTCGCGATCGTGTCGACGGCGACGAAGCGCGTGATGTCGTCGACGTGTCCGTCGGTGTCGTCGCCCGCGATGCCGTCGCCGAGCCAGACGATCCGCGTGACGCCGAGGAAGTCGCCGAGCACGCGCTCGATGGCGGCGCGGTCGAGCGTCGGATTCCGGTTCGGGTTGAGGAGGCACGACTCGGTCGTGAGCAGTGTGCCGCGTCCGTTCACGTCGAGCGAGCCGCCTTCCATCACGATGCCGGGACGGAACGCCCGCAGACCGAGCAGCTCGGCGACCTGCCGCGGCACCGCGTCGTCGCGATCGAAGGGCGGATACTTGCCGCCCCAGGCGTTGTAGCCCCAATCGACCACCGCGACCTCGCCGGGACGCGTCACGAAAATCGGGCCGTGATCGCGACACCACGGCTCGTTGGTCGGCACGCGGTGCAGGCGCACCCGCGCGCGCTCCAGGCGCGGCGAGCTGCCGAGGAGCTCGGCGACCCGCGCCTCGTCGTCGGCGTCGAGGACGTTCACGTGCACGTCCTCGCCCGTCGCGAGCTCCTCGATCATGCGGAGCCACAGCGCCGGCACCCGCTCGTAGAGGCCGGGGAAGCTGATGCCGTCGGGCCGCGGGAACGAGAGCCACGTTCCGGCGTGCGGCTCCCACTCGGCCGGCATGCGGAAGCCGAGTACGCGCGGCGTCGGATCGTTCACGACACGATCAACCGGCCGTCAGATGCCGCCGCAGGAACGCGAGCGCGCGCGGCCAGGCATCGGCGGCGGCGTCCGGGCGATAGGCATCGGGCCGCGTGTCGTTGAAAAACGCGTGCCCCGCGCCGGCGTAGCTCTTGATCTCGAAGGTCTTGCCGGCGCGCGTCAGGATCGTCCGCAGCTCCTCGACGTCGGCGTTCGGAATCAGCGCGTCCTCGGCTCCGAAGAGGCCGAGGTAGGGACACGCGAGCCGCGGCGCGAGCTCGAGCGGGCTCACGGGCTTGCGCTCGTCGTGCTCGTCGTAGCGGAGCATGCCGTACCACGACACGCAGGCCGCGACGCCGGGCACGCTGCACGCCGCCATGAGCGCGTACTGTCCGCCCATGCAGTAGCCGGTGACGCCGATGCGCTCGCGTCGGACCTCGGAGCGGCCGGCGAGATACTGCACCGCCGCGCCGAGATCGGCGAGCACGCGCGGGTCGGGCAGGGCCCGGATCCATGCGAACACCGCCGGCATGTCGGGGAGATCGGGCGCTCCCTCGCGGCTGTAGAGGTCGACCGCCAGCGCGAAGAACCCTGCGCGCGCGAAGCGGCGGGCGATGTCGCGGTAGTGGTCGGTGAGACCACGGACGTCCGGAATCACCACCAGCCCGGGAAGCTCCGTACCGTGCTCGGGCCAGGCGCCGTAGCCGTGGAGCGCGGTGCCGTCGCGCGGGAAGGTCAGCGCGGTCTCTGAGAGCGCGATCGTCATGGTCGTCAGTCGGCGTAGCGCCGCGTGATGTCGCCGTACGCGTCGATGCGCCGGTCGCGCAGAAAGGGCCAGTGCGTGCGCGCGGTCTCGATCGCGCCCAGGTCGCATGGCACGACGAGGATCTCCTCGCGGTTGACGCTCGCGCGGGCGAGGATCCGGCCGGCGGGATCGACGACGAAGCTCTGACCCCAGAACTCGATGCCGTCGCCGCCGGGATGCGACTCGTGGCCGACGCGGTTCGGCACCGCGACGAAGACGCCGTTGGTGATCGCGTGGCTGCGTTGCACGGTCTCCCACGCGGCGTGTTGGGCCGCGCCGTGCTCCTTCTTCTCGGACGGATGCCAGCCGATCGCCGTCGGGTAGACCAGCACCTCGGCGCCCGCGAGCGCCGTGAGCCGCGCCGCCTCGGGATACCATTGATCCCAGCAGATCAGCGTCCCGATCCGCGCCGCCCCGACGTCGAAGGCGCGGAAGCCGAGGTCGCCGGGGGTGAAGTAGAACTTCTCGTAGAAGAGCGGGTCGTCCGGGATGTGCATCTTGCGGTACGTTCCCGCGAGCGCGCCCGTGGCGTCGAGGACGGCGACGGTGTTGTGGTAGACGCCGGCGGCGCGGCGCTCGAAGAGCGACGCCACGATCACGACGCCGAGCTCGCGCGCGAGCTTGCCGAGCCGCGTCGTCGACGGACCCGGAATCGTCTCGGCGAGCGCGAAGTTGGCGTGATCCTCCGCTTGGCAGAAGTAGCGCGACCGGAAGAGCTCGGGGAGGCAGACGATGTCGGCGCCCCGCTTGGCGGCCGCGCGCACGTGCTTCACCGCCGCCGCGAGGTTCACGTCCGGGTCGACCGCGCAGCGCATCTGCACCAGGCCGACGGTGACGACACGACTCGACTTGCGTTTCACGGCCGCGACTATTCCTGCCGCGATCCCACCTTGCAACTGTACGCGGTCGTCTCGGCCGATGTGCGCGCCAGCGCCGGCACGGCGACGTGGGCGCAGCCGGTGCGGCGCGCGCCCGCGGTGGAGGCGACCGACGCGTCCGTCTCGGCCGGGAGCGCGCCGCCGGCCCGCAAGCGCGACGATATGGACCACGCACGGCAAGGCCGGAGGACCGGAGGCGCCTCCACCGCGAGCGCGCGCCGTGGCAGCGCCGGCGCTCCCCGGCGAACCGACGCCCGCGCGAGCGCGCCCCGCGACTTGCTTGTGTGCGAGACGCATGTGCAAAGACCGGTCGCATGCGGGTCTTGATCGCGAGCGGGATCGACGGGTTCTGTCACCGCTACGGTCCGCTGCACTGGGCGGAGCAGCTCGCGACGCAGGGGATCGGGTCGACGGTGTGGGCGCATACCGACCCGCGGCTCACCGCCGACCTCGAGTCGCACGACGTGCTGCTCCTCTATCGCGTTCCCGACGGTGACTGGATCCGCCACCTGCTCGGACGCGCCGCGAGCCTCGACCGTCCGACGGTTTTCGCCGTCGACGACCTGATCGTCGATCCCGCGCTCACCGACGTGCCGCCGCTGCGCGGACGGAGCGACGAGGCGCGCGAGCTCTGGCACGACGGCGTGGCACGCTATCGACGGACGCTCGAGGCATGCGACGCGCTGGTCGCGACGACCGGGCCGATCGCGGCCGTCGGCCGCGTCCTCGGCACTCCGACGCTGCTGCAACGCCAAGGCGTGTCGGTGGTCGAATTGCAGATCGCCGCCGCGGCACGTGCGACTCGGGCGGCGGACGCGCGTCCGGCGAGGCTCGGCTACTTCAGCGGCACCGCCACCCACGACGACGATCTCGCGACGATCGCCACGCCGCTCGCGACGGTCCTCGACCGGCACCCGAACGTCGAGCTCGTGATCGTCGGCCCGGTCGCGACTCCGGCCGCGCTCGACCGACTCGCCGCGCGCATCCTCCGCCGGCCGCTCGTCGACTGGACGGAGCTGCCGACGCTCGTCGCCTCCTGCACGGCGAGCCTGGTCCCGTTGGAATGGCGCCATCCCTTCGTCGCCGCGAAAGGCGCGGTGAAGTATCTCGAGGCGGCGAGCGTCGGCGTTCCGGTGATCGCGAGCCCGACCGACGCGTTCCACGACGCCGTCCGCGACGGCGTGACCGGATGGATCGCGGCCGACGCGGCCGCGTGGGAGCGCGCCCTCGAGGTGGTCGTGTCGCATCCCGAGCGCGCCGCGCACGTCGGGGCGACGGCGCGCGCCGACGTGGAGCTCCGGTTCACGCCCGCCGCCCAAGGACGCCCGCTCGCCGCGTTTCTCAGCACGGTCATGGCGGGCCTGCGCCGTACGCGCCCGGCGAGCCTCGGACGCGTCGCACGTTCCGAGCGCGAGCTCGTCGCGCTGGACCCCGGCGGGGTCGCCCGCGCCGCCCGCGAGCCGGCCGCACGACCCGACCATCGCGCGACGCTCGGCGCGGCCGTGTCCCCCCCGCTCGGTGACGGCCAGACGTTCGTCCAGCGCTTCGCCTGCCGCCACGACGGGCTCGTACGCGTGGACGTCCGCACCGTCACCTACGGGCTCGCGCTCGACCACGTGCTCGACGCGACGCTCCGACGCGACGACGGCAGCGTCGTCGCGTCGCACGAAACGTGGGCCGGCGTCGCGCCCGATCGCGATTGGCTCGCGATCGACGTACCGCCCGAGGGGTGCTCCGGCGGCCGCACCTACACGCTCGAGCTCGGCGCGCGCGGCACCGGCCCGCGCAACGCCCTGTCCTTCGGGCTCGACGACGCCCCCGGCGAGCCGTGCCGGGTCGTGGCCGGCGGCGGCTCCGACGACGTGCTCGCCGACGGGGCGGCGCTCGCGCTGCGAACCTTCACGGCGTGGCCGGACCCGTGATCGGGCGGCGGTCGCCGGACGCGCTCGGCGAGACGGCGCTCGTCACGACCGCCGCCGCGACGCTCCTTGCGATCGTGGCGTGGCCCGCCTTCCACGCCTACTTCTTCGGGGAGGCCTTCTTGTACCTCGGGCAGTACTGGGGCGCGGGCGAGCGCTTCTGGACGGCGCTCTTCAGCCCGAGCGACTTCATCTTCTTCAAACCCGTCTGCTTCGCGGCGAGCCTGCCGTGGTACTTTCTCCTGCCGCCCCACCCCTTGGGCTACCACGTCCGCAACTACGCGCTCACGATCGTCGCGCTCGCGCTCTTGCATCGCGTGCTCTTGCGGCTCGTCCCATCGCGCCCGGCGCGGGTGCTCGCCGTGCTCCTCTTCGCCGCGTCGAAAGTGCACCTGACGACGATCGGCTACCTCATGATCTTCGATTCCATCCTGATGCTGACCCTTTTCCTCGCGGCGCTCCTCTGCACGCTGCGGTGGTGCCAGACCCGCTCGCAGGTCGATCGCGCGCTCGCGCTCGGCTTCGCGACGCTGTGCGCGTTCACCAAGGACTACGGCGTCGTCGCGCTGGTCGTGCTCCTCGCGGTCGTCGCGGAGCGGGCGTTCGCCGACTCGCCGGCGACGCGGCGCCGCACGCTCGTCGGATGGATCGCGCCGCTCGCGATCGTCGCCGCGCTGCGCGTCGGCCTGCGCTGGGCGGTGGTCGGTCCGATGCCGTGGGGCAATCCGATCTACGCCCCGCATTTTTCGCTCGCCGAGGTCGGCCGGAAGAGTCTCGTCTTCCTCTCGGCGCTGACCAACACCTCGTTCGGTTGGCACGACAAGACGGGCGCGAGCGGCCTCGGATCCCTCGTCGCGCGCCTCGCGTCGGGAACGTTCGCCGACCGCGCCGACGCGGTCGACGCCGGCGTCGGTGCGGTCCTTCTCGCGCTCCTCGCCGCGGGTGTCGTCGGCGCACGTCGGCGCTGGCGGGCCTTCCTCGTCCCGACGGTGTGGATGGCGGCGTTTTTCGCGCCGCCGCTCTTCGTACGGAACCTGCAGGTCTACTACGCGTACGAGCCGCTCGCGGGCGCCGCCGTGCTGCTCGGCGTCGCCTGGAGCGGGACCCATCGGCGCGGGAGAACGGTCGCCGCCCTCGCCGTCGCCGCGATCGCGGTCGGCGGCTTCGCGAGCAACCGGTTTGCGACCTACGACTGGCAGTACGCCGCCGCGGCGGCCGGCACGATCCGGCAGCCGGTGCTGGTCGCCCAGCGCCAGGCCCCCATGCGTTCGCTCTCGTTCGTGACCGACGACGTCGTGTTCTGGCGCTGGGTACTGACCGCCGACGACAACGCACCGATGCTCGAGTTCCTGTTGCAACGGCCGGGACTGCCCGTGCGGGTGTTCGATCGCAACGTCCTCCGCGCCCCGCTCCCGCCCCTCGACTCGGCGCACGTCGTGCTCGACGCCGATGCCGGCTTCGCGCCGGTGGCGGTGCCGCGGCGCTGACGCCGGCGAGACGGCGCCTATTCGAGCTCGACGAGGTAGAGACTCCCGGGAGCGATCGTGAGGGCCAGGCGATCGCGCGCGCTGAGCTCGCGGAGCGCGAACGGCGGAAGACCGCCGAAGGTCGCAAGGGTCAAACGACGGACGGCGGCGGCGACGGCGAGCGGCGGCTGGTCCTCGTAGCCGAGGATGCGCACGCGCCACGGCCCGCTCGCGCGCGGCGGCAGCACGAGCTCGACGCGCTCGCTCGCCGCCCCGACGCCCACCCGGTCGTCGAGCGCCGCGAACCGCGGATAGCTCCACACCGCGAGCCGACGTACCGACCCATCCGGCTCCGCGGCCGCGAGCATGCCGATGCGGTCGCCGTGACGGCTCGCGAGCCGCACGCCCACGTCGGTCGGCGTCGCCGCCGCGGTCGGCCGCGGCCGGACCGCGAGCGTACCGTCCGCCTGCGCCGCCCAGTCGACGGCGCCGACGACGACGCTCGCGAAGAGATAGGACGCGTAGCCGCGCAACGACTGGTTCGGGGGGTAGATCATCAGCATCGGGTACCACGACGCCGCCTCGACGATGCGCTCCTCGAGCAGGAGCGCGGCCATCTCGGCATGCCAGGCCATCTCCCAGCGCGTCGTGCCGAGCGCGGTCTTGGTCGCGTCCGCGAACGTGCCCAGGATCAGGGGATGGATGCCGAGCTCTTCGATGCGCAGCGGGAGATCGCGCCCGAGCACCTCGTGCACCACCTGCCGGGCGTGCGCCATCTTGCTGCTCGCGAACTGGTCGAGCGTCAGCTGCGGGGTCTCGTAGAGGTTGAAGGAGAAGTCCGCCCACGGCGGCAGCGGTGCCCCGGCGCGCGCGAACTCACCGACGATCGCACCGAGGTACTCGCCGAGGTTGTCGGCGGCGGGCGACGTGCGCGCGGTCTCGACGACCCACGGACCGAGCGATACCGGCGCGGCGCCGATCACGGGCGCCATCGCCTGCCAGGTCGCGAGATACTGGCGTGCGTAGGTCGCGGCGTCGCCCTGGAAGCCGACCTTGCGAACGCCGCCCTCGGGATCGACCCACACGCAGTTGGGCTCGCTGAAGAACGAGAACGACGCGCGCGGGTACCACGGCGTGTGCGCGAGATGGCCGAAGAGCGCGCCCACGTACCGTTGCCAGCCGTCGCGGTCGACCACCGGCAGCTCGTTGAATCGATAGCTCGGATAGCTGCCGCTACCGCCGGTGAAGCGCTCGGGCGCGGCGGCGAGGTTCAAGTGCAGGTCGAGGCCGGCCGACGCGGCGCTCGCGTTCAACGCGTCGAACGCCGTCCAGTCGAGCGCGAGCGGCGTCGCCGCATCGGCCGCGGCCTTGCCGTGGAGGATCTCGTAGCGCTCCGCCACCCCGACCTCGAAGCTCGCGGACTCCGCACCGGCCTGCGCGTGCTCGGCGTCCTCGCGCGCCAGCGTCGGCCCGTAGTTGCCTCCGAGCGCCGAGAGGATGCGCAGCGAGGCGAGCCAGGGAAACGCCTCGCGGAACCACGCGGGCCGTCCGTAGCGCGGACCGTCGGCGCTGAAGAGCGAGTAGGTCTTGAAGACCGTCGCGGCGCGCCACGGTACGCCGCGCGGCCGGCGCGGCAACGCCCGGGGATCGACGACGAGCGGCGCGGCGCGCTCCTTCGGGCGGACGCGTGGGTCGGCCCACAGGACCCAGTCGTTGCGGCGGCTCACGCCCGCGCGCGAGGCGAGCACGATCCAGATCGTCTTCCCGCGCCACGGCGCGAGGTCGATGCGCGCCTCGCGCCAGTCGTCCGGTGCGCGGCCGCCGTCGAGATGCTGGAACGTGAGCGGCACGCGCGCCGGGTCGGCGCTGGCGTCGGCGACCGCCCACGCGACGTCGACCCCGTCGCTCTCGGGGGCAAACCTCGGAAGGAGCGCCACCCATGCCACGAGCTCGTCGTCGCTCTCGGCGGGCACGGCGACCTCGAAGCTGGCGCGACTCGTCGCGCCGTGCAGCGACGGCAGAAGGAGCAAGGCCCGATGCGCGACCCCCTGCAGCACCACGAGCTCGGAGAACGGCCGATACGGCCAGTCCTGAGAGCGCGGGTCGATCCGCTGCCGGACGTCGGCGGCACGCCATTCGTGGTGCAGATCGAGATCGGGCTCGTCGGGTCCGGCCGGCGCGTGCAGCAGGGTCGCGGGGCCCATGACGCGCGGCGGTCCGCCGTCGAGGGCGTCGCGAACGCGATCGCATCCGCCGGCGAGCGCCATGATCAGGACGCTGCCGAGCACCACCCGGCGGCGGATCGTCACACCTTGCCCGCGAGGAAACAGAACTGGATCCCGAGATAGCCGTGCTTGTAGCTCCAATAGAGCTCGAGCGTCGGATCGTCGAACCCGGCCCGACGGAGATCGGCGAGGACCTCCCAGCCGAAATCCGTGAAGACGAGAGCGCCGTCGGCAGAGAGCGGGTTGCCATGGTACACGGGCGGCAAAAGATGATGGACCGCGCCGTCGACGAGCTCGGCACGGCGCCGGTTCGCATCGACGTCGGGATCCATCGGAAAGGTGAAGATCGCCCGGCCCCCCGGCCGCAGCACCCGGGCCGCCTCGGCAAAGGCCCGATCCGGGTCGTTCACGTGCTCGAAGACGTCGCAGCTGACGACGACGTCGAGGCTCGCATCGGCGAAGCTCAAGCGCTCGGCGTCCTCGTGGCGGATGCCGTCTTCCCGGTGACCCCGCGCGTCCGCACCGAGGTACTCGCTGCCGATCACTTCCGCCGCGAGCGAACGCGCCAGCCAGCGATAGAGCGGCGACAGCGCCTCCATCACGTACACGACGGGTGCAGCGGCGGTCACCTGCTCGACGACGCCCGCGGCGAGCTCGGCGACGCGGCGTTGCCGGGCGGTCAGTCCGCATCGTGAGCAGGAAAGACACTCGCGCCAGTTCGGGACCACCAGCCCGTCGGGCGCTTCCCACGGATGCGCGAAGTCGCCCGTGAAGTCGACCGCCTGGGCGCACAGGGGGCAGATGCCGGGAATCGCGAACGCGCTGGTGTACTGGTGCTGCTGCGCCAGATGGCGTTCGAGCCCCCACCGGGGCGCGAACCGCGGATCGCTTATGAGCGCGAGAAACTCGCGACGGCTCCTCAGACGGTGCACTTCCACGGTCGGCGCCTTTTTCGGCGGCGCCACGCCTATCGTGCGTTCCTCGACGCCGCAACTACGACGCTCGGCAGTACCGACACGCAGGAGCAAGCGCAGCGTCGGGCTCAACGCGAACGTCATCGCCCCATCGGCCGCAGCACGCGCCTGGCCGCAGCGACACCGACCCCGCGGGACGCCGCCGCACCGGCCACCAGGTGCGACGACCGCGACGGCGCGTGGCCGGCGACCCCGCGGACCGCGACGTCACGCATGCCGGCATGACGATCGCGGTCCGCGAGTTCTTACAGGTCTAGTCGAGGCCTAGTCGGCGTTCGCCCGGAACTGCTCCGCGAAGTTCTTCTTCACCGTCGAGTAGTGCGCCTCCCAGCAGACGCCGGACTCGCTCTTCAGCTGCACGGTCACGCTGGTCGTGAGCGGCAACGCCGGCATCGGCAGATCGACACCCTTCCCCTTCACCAGGATCTTCGCCTTGGTGGCGGGGCCGGACTTGAGAAGGATCTGCTGCAGCCCGTCGGGCGTGAAGAGCTTGTCGTTGTACTTGAACCCGCCTTTGATCGTCTTCCAGCACGGCTTGGTGCCGCACGTACCCCCGGCGGGGGCGTGCGCGAGGAGGATCGGTTGCGGCGCGGCCGACGAGTCGTAGACGCAGAACGTGTAGTCGGTCGTGGTCGTCGGGTCGCCGAAGTCGGCAAGCGTGGTGGCCGCGCCCTTCACGTACTTCCAGTTCAGCTGATCCTTCTTGTCGGGCGACTTGTCGGTGAGCTTGACGGTGCCTTTGCCGGGGAGCGCGGGACCGCGACAGCCGGCCTGCGGAGTCGGGCCGCAGAGGAAGTGGCAATCGGCGGTGCAATTGGGTCCGCCGCCCGGAACGTCGCAATCCTCGCCGCATCCTGGCTGGACGATGCCGTCGCCGCAGGTGACGGAGCTGCCGATGCAGACGCCGCCGGTGCAGGCGTCAGCGATCGTGCAGACATTGCCGTCGCTGCAGCTCGTGCCGTTGCCGACGGGCGGGTCGGAGCAGAGCCCCGTGCCGCTGTCGCAGATGCCGGCGTCGTGGCACTGGTCGAGCGGCGTGCAGACCACCGGGTTGCCGCCGACGCAGGTGCCGCCTCCGTCGCACGCGTCGGTCTGGGTACAGCCGTCGCCGTCGTCGCACGACGTACCGTCCGCGCTCGGCGGGTTCGAGCAGAGCCCGGTACCGCCGTCGCAGGTGCCGGCGTCGTGACATTGGTCGAGCGGCGTGCACACGACCGGGCCGCCACCCACGCACGTGCCGGCGCCGTCGCATTGATCGGGCGTCGTGCAGAGGCTGCCGTCGTCACACGCCGCACCGTTCGGCTTGAAGGGATTCGAGCACACGCCCGCGCTGCACGTGCCGGCGTCGTGACATTGGTCGAGCGGCGTGCAGACGACGGGCGCGCCGCCGCACAGTCCGCCGGTGCACTGGTCGGTCGTGGTGCACGCGTTGCCGTCGTTGCAGGACGTCCCGTCCGGGTCCGTCGCCGTCAGGATGCAGCCGGTCACGGGATCCTCGACGGTATCGTCGGGATCGGCGAGACACGTGCCGGTCGAGCACTGACCGTTGCAGACCGCGTCGTTCGGCGTGTTCGTGCAGGCGAGCGTGTCCGGGTCGCAGGTATCGGTGGTGCACGAGAAGCCGTCGTTGCAGATGTTCGCGTTGATGCAGCCCGACGCGCAATCGCAGAGGTCGTCGGTGCACGGATTGCCGTCGTCGCAATCGACCGGCGTCACGACGCACGCGCCGGCCACGCAATGCTCGTTGGTCGTGCAGAAGTTGGTGTCGGCGCAGTCCGCGTCGGTCGTGCACGGGGGCGGCGTGAAATCGACCGTCAGCTGCGGACGCTTCACGAGCTGTGCCGGGTGGATGTCCTCGAGCGAGACGTAGTTCACCGAGTCGTTGGTCGCGGTCTCGTCCTCGTCCTTCACGATCCAACCGTGGTCGTCGGCGCAGAGGTTCACGGCGGCCTGGACGTCGCCGGTGACGGTGAAGGCCTTGAAGCCCGTGCCGCTGCCGACGAGCGCGGTCGCGGTCGGCGTCATGTCGAAGGGCGGCGCGTTGTTCCACTTGACCGCGCTCTGCAGCCAGCCGGCCGTGATCCGGTGCAGGCCGTGGATCAACGTCGGATCGCTCGCGTTGTTGCCCGCGGACAGCTCGGCGACCGCCGAGTTGACCGTCGACCCGAACGGGATGCCGGCGAGACTGAATTGGACGAGCCCGCGCCACACCTGGGTGTTCGGCGGCGACGCCTGGACGCGAATGCGTTGGTTGGTCGGGTTCGCACCGGCGATGCGGTTGGGAGCGTTCTTGCGGATGAAGGCGTCCTGACTGGACGGCTGCACGGTGATGGTGGCGGCGAGCGCGGGCGCAGCGACCAAGGCACCCGCGACGACGAGCAGGACACGGCGAGCCGGATTGGAAGCAAACACGGAACGAGCCTCCTTCCTGCAACTGCAACCGCAGGGCGTCCGAAGACGGCGTGCGGGTGACGGCACTGATGGCGACCGCGGCGAGGGCCACGCGGCGCCTGGCAGAGGGGGACGGGTACGACCTGGTTGTGTGCTCTCTAGCAGCGACGGGGATGCGGCGCACGGAAATCGCCCGTTCCTTCGGCATCGTGCCGCAGATTTCATGCGCCAAGCTGGGGCAGGCCCCGACCGTGCAACTCACGGGTTGTTGCCGCGTCGAACCTTCCGCTATGGTCTGGAACCCGCCGCAATGGTTACGCAAAGCGCCGAGTCTCCGCTGAACGCCTTCTCCGTCGACGTCGAGGACTGGTACCAGGTCGCCGACTTCGACGCCGTCGTGCCGTTCGACGCCTGGGATCGTTACGAGTCACGCGTTCGCCGGAATACCGAGAAAATCCTGGCCGTTCTCGCCGAGTTCGGGGTCAGGGGAACGTTCTTCATTCTCACCTGGAACGCCGAGCGCTGGCCGGAGATCGTGCGTGAGATCCACGCCGCCGGTCACGAGATCGCCTCCCACGGCTACGCCCACCGAATCGTCTACGAGCAGACCCGCGAGCAGTTCGCCGCCGACGTCGAGCGCGCGAAGAAGACGCTCGAGGACATCACGGGAGAGGCCGTGCTCGGCTACCGGGCTCCCTCCTTCTCGTTCACGGCGCGCTCGCAGTGGGGTCCCGACGTGCTCCTCGACCTCGGCTTCCGCTACGACTCGAGCGTGTTCCCGGTGAAGGACTCGCTCTACGGGATGCCGGACGCCGAGCGGTTCCCCTACGTGATTCGCGAGCGCGACGGCCGCCGACTCGTGGAGTTCCCGATCACGACGACCGAGCTCTTCGGCCGGAACCTCCCGCTCGGCGGCGGCGGCTACCTGCGGCTCCTCCCGTACGTCTACATGAAGTGGGGCATGCGGCGCGTGAACCGTCAGGAGGGCAAGGGCACCGTCTTCTACATCCACCCGTGGGAGGTCGATCCCGAGCAACCGCGCATGAAGACCGCCGGCCGGCGCGGCTTCAGCAGCCACTACGTGAATCTCGGGCGTACCGAGGCGAAGCTCCGCCGCCTGCTCCGCGACTTCCGCTTCGCCCCCATGCGCGACTGCCTGCACCTCGCGTGATGTACGTCGTCTTCTGGCTCTGCGTGGGCGCGATGGCCTACGTGTACGTCGGCTACCCGATCCTCTTGTTCCTGGTGTCGCGCGTCTGGCGGCGCCACGTCGCGAAGGCGCGCGATCACCCCCACCGTCACGATGGTGATCGCCGCCTACAACGAGGAGCAGGCGATCGCGAAGAAGCTCGACAACTCCCTCGCCCTCGACTACCCGCCCGAGCGCCTCGACATTCTGGTTGCGTCGGACGGGTCGAACGACGGCACGAACCGCATCGTTCGGGAATACGAGGTCCGGCATCCCGGGCGCGTGACGCTCCTCGATCTGCCGCGCGGCGGCAAGACGGTAGGGCAGAACCATGCCGCCGAGGTCGCGCGCGGCGAGATCCTCGTCTTCTCCGATGCGACCACCATGTACGACCCGCAGGCGGTGCGCGCGATGGTCGCGAACTACGC
This sequence comes from uncultured delta proteobacterium, assembly GCA_963774015.1. GTDB lineage: Bacteria > Desulfobacterota > Binatia > UTPRO1 > UTPRO1 > UTPRO1. The sequence goes on along the minus strand of CAVZDH010000002.1, from coordinate 421,919 downwards.
CGATCCGCTCGTCGGCAGCGTCGGCGGTGACGTCCGCTACGTCCGCGAGGGCGAGGAGGCGAGCGCCAAGGGCCGGCAGATGTACTGGAGCTACGAGGCGTCGATCCGCCGCTGGGAAAGCCAGATCTTCACCGTCATCGGCGCGACCGGCTGCATCTATTCGCTCCGCAAGAGCCTCTACACCCATCTCGATCCGGCGGCGATCAGCGACTTCGTCCAGCCGGCCCGCGCGCTCTTGAAGGGCTACCGCTCGGTCGTCGAGGACGACGCCACCTGCTACGAGGTCGCCGAGTCGAAACAGATGGGCGACGAGCTCCGTCGCCGGGCTCGCGTCGTGAACCGCGGCATCCGCGGCGTGGGGTACATGTCGGAGGCGCTGAACCCGTTCCAGCACCCCTTCCTGCTCTTCCAACTGATCTCGCACCGTCTGCTGCGGTGGGGCATCCCGTTCCTCTTGATCCTCGCGTTCGTGTCGAACGGGTTCCTCCTCGACGCCCGGTTCTACCAGCTGACGTTCGCGCTCCAGGTCGCGTTCTACGGCACGGCGCTCGCCGGGCTCGTGCTCGACCGCGTCGGCATCCGCCCGCGCGGGCTCTTCGTCCCGCTCTACTTCTGTCTCGTCAATCTCGCGCCGCTGATCGCGGTGTGGTCGTTGTTGAAAGGGGAGAAGAAGATCGTGTGGGAGACGAACCCGCAAGCTCCCTGAGGCGCGACGCGCCGACGGCGAGCGAGCAGCGCAGCGTCACGGTCGTACCCCGCCCGGCCCCCGAGCGGATCTCGAGACCTCCCCCCAGCGCCAGCGCGCGCTCCTCCATGCTCGCGAGGCCGAGTGCCGCCGCCCGACGCGCCTCCGGGTCGAACCCGCGACCGTCGTCGCGGATCGTGACCGTGAGGACGCCGTCGACGGCGGCGAGGCTGATGACGATCGAGCGCGCCTCCGCATGGCGGACGGCGTTGGCGACCGCCTCCTGGGCGATGCGATGAACGCCGAGCTCGACCTCCTCGTCGAGCCGGGGAACGGCGGTCTGGAAATCCACCCGCACGGCGAGCGTCGGCGACGACATGCCGTCGGCGAGCGAGCGCAGGCCGCCGTCGAGCCCGAGATCGTGCAGCAGGAGTGGCCGCAGCTCGCGGGCGAGCAGCCGCAGATGCTCCACCACCTCGCCGAGATAGCGGACGACACGACCGAAATCCGCCGCCACGTCGGCGGACATGGGAGTGAGCTTCCGGCGGAGCGACTCGACCAGGATGCCGACCCCCACGAGCTCCTGACACACGTCGTCGTGCAGGTCGAGGCCGACCCGCTTGCGCTCCTCCTCGCGGATCGTGACTTGCCGTTGCGCCAGGAGCCGGAGCTTCTCCTCGCTGCGGCGGAGGTCGACGATCGAGTCGCGAAGCGCGTCCTCCGCAACGCGGCGCTCGGTGATGTCCTGAATCTGCGCGAGAAAGTAGCGCGGCACACCTCCCGCGTCGCGGACGAGCGATGCCGTCACCTGCACCCACAGGAGCCCGCCGTCGCGGTGCCGATACCGACGCTCGGCGCGATAGAACGGCACCCCGCCCGCGGCCAATCGGGCGCGATCCCCTTCGAGGGGCCCGCGGTCGTCGGGGTGCACGACGTCCTCGATGGAGCGCGTGAGCAGCTCCGCCTCGTCGTAGCCGAGCATCGCACAGAGCGCGGGATTGACGCGGACCGTACGGCCGTCGGTCGTCGTGAGCGCCATGCCGATCGCGGCATCGTCGAAAGCGCGGCGGAAGCGTTCCTCGCTCTCGCGCAGATTCGCTTCGGCCTCCCGCCGCGCGGTGACGTCACGGCCGACGGCCTGGGCCTCCAGCATGCACCCCGCCGCGTCCATGACGACCACGCCTTCCCACGCCACCCAGCGGACGCCGTCCACCGTGAGGTTGCGGATCTCCACCAGCACGCGGTGCGGCGGCCGCATCATCGCGGCGATCGCGTCGGCCAGCGCGGCATGATCGTCCGGATGCACGCGCTCCATGAAGGTCCGCCCGAGAAGCTCCTCGCGCGTCGAACCGCATTTCGCGGCGTACGCGTCGTTCACGAAGACGTAGCGGCCGCCGGCATCGAGCCGCACCACCATCTCGAGCTGCGACTCGACGAGCCCCCGGTAGCGTGCCTCGCTGGTGCGCAGCGCCTCCTGCGACACCCGGCGCTCGTGCACGTCGCGGCTGATCCCGCGGAAGCCGACCGGCCGGCCCGCGTCGTCCCGATCGACGGACAACGCCACCTCGACCCAGCGCGGGCCCCGCGGCGTGGCACACTGGATCTCGGTCGGCGGCGCCGGCTCGGCGGAGTCGGTGGCAAGCAGCGCGGCGCGATCCGGATTCTCCGCGTGCTGCGTCCAGAACTCGGTACCGGAGCGGCCGAGGATCGCCTCGGCGGGAAGACCGAGGAAACGCGTGAGCGCCTGATTCACGTACGTGAGTCGGCCGGCGAGATCGCTGCTCCAGATCATGTCGGGCGCGCGCTCGGCGAGATCGCGGTACGCGTCGCGCGAGGACCGCAACGCGGCGGTGGCCTGGCGCTCCGCGCGACGGCGCCGCCATACCTGCCGAATGTTCCGCGCCGACGCCTCGGCGACCCCGAGCGCCAAGGACGCGCCGATCGTCACCGCCGCCACGAGCTCCTGCCACGGTACGAAACGCTCGAGCGCGTCCACGCGCGCGAGCCAGGGAAGCAGCGTCGCGGCGAGCAGCGCGAGCGCGGCGCGCCAACCCCACGCGAAGAGCAACGCCGCGAGCAGGTAGAGCGTCAGCAACAGGAACGCGAGCACCTCGGCGTACGCGCCCACCGTCTCCACGAGCGCGATCGCCAAAACGCCGAGGATGCCGACGCTCACGACCACGACCGCCGGCACCCGCGCGGCCGTCGGATCGGAGCGCACGAGCGCGTGCGTCACCGCGAGCACGACGACCGTCGCCGCGAACAGCGCTGCGGCGGCCCCCGACAGCCGTCCTTCGGCTGCGAAGACGACGAGCCAGATGGTCATGGTACCCACCCATCCGAGTGCGAACGTGGGGACCCGGCGCGCGATCAGCTCGCAGCGCTCGCGCTCGAAAGAGTGCTGTTCGTCGGGCATGAAGGGGGATGGCGCTCCGCCGCGAGCGGCGGATCTTAGCGCGGTCGCGCGTCGGCAAGGAAGCGCGCCGCACGCGTTGCCTGGGCGGGTCGCGGACGTTATGAGACCCGGCCGGAAGGAGCCCCGCCATGACGTACGAGCAGATCCTCTTCGACGTCCGCGATCGCATCGCGACCATCACGCTGAACCGCCCCCAGCGCCTGAACGCCTGGACACCGCAGATGGGCAAGGAGCTCTACGCGGCGTTCGCGATCGCCGCCGCCGACGACGAGGTTCGCGTCATCGTCGTCACGGGCGCGGGTCGGGGATTCTGCTCGGGAGCCGACATGCAGAATCTCCGGGAGATCCAGAGCACGACCCCCTCCGGTGCCGTCACCGAAGCGGTCCCGACGCGCCGGGTGGACGACGGTGCGCCGGCGATCGCACCGCTCCACCCCGCCCTCGACACCCCGTACGCCTACCCGCTGAGCGTCCCCAAACCGGTCCTGGCGGCGATCAACGGACCGGTGGCGGGGCTCGGCTTCACCCACATGCTCTATTACGACCTTCGCATCGCGTCCGACCGGGCCCGATTCACCACCGCCTTCGCCCGGCGCGGGCTCATCAGCGAGCACGGCAGCTCCTGGATGTTGCCGCGCTTGATCGGTCCCGCGCACGCGTGCGACCTCCTCTTCTCGGGACGCGTGATCGACGCCGCCGAGGCGAAGGCGATCGGTCTCGTGAACGCAGTGGTGCCGCACGACGAGCTGCTCTCGCACGTCTACGCTCGCGCGACCGAGCTCGCGACCCTCAGCTCGCCCCGCTCGATCGCCGTCATGAAACGCCTGGTCTACACCCACCAGTTCGCCGACCTCGCCGCGGCATCGGCCGAAACCGATCGCGAGATGCTGCGGAGCTTCCCGAGCGAGGACTTTCGCGAAGGGGTCGCCTCCTTCCTGGAAAAGCGGTCGCCGCGCTTCGTCGGACGATGAGTGGGCATGCAGGTGCGCTGGCACCTGCGCCGTTCTTTCGTTGGCAGGCCGACGTACGAGTGTCGCCCAATCGTACAAAGCAAGGCGCGCAAACGAGCGCCGGCCTGGGTAGCGGCGCTGGACCGCCATGCTGCCGCTGAGCCTACCATAATGAAATCAATATGTTACTTCGATTGTGCATCTGACGATCGGTGCGCGGGGAAGCTGGCTCCCAAATTGCAGTGCAGCTTGGCATGCACTTCGGAGACAACGTCCGCGAGATCGTGTCGATCAGCTGCGGCAAAGATCTGCGAGCCGCACGATCGAGAAGCGTCCTTCCCGGCATCGACTCCCCCGAGGTCCAGCGTCGCCTCGCCGCCAACCTCGAGCGGTCGTTCGACATCACCCTTTCCCCCGAGGACGTGTCGCATCTGACGACCGTCCGCGCGGTTCTGCAGTGCGTTCGCCTGCGACGCTGGGAGCGCGAGCTGGCAAGCCAGGAGCGGCAGCCAGCCACGATGCCGGCCCCCGAGGTCGCCGCGGCCGCGCTCGCGACCCCGATGCGGGAGCGCTTCGTGCGCTACACCCCGCCGGTCTCGCCGATGTCGATTCCGGCGGGGCCGTCCTTCGCCGTCCGCAAGTCCTGATCGGAGCCCCGTGTCGTCCTTCGCGACGCCCGACGCCTTCGCCGAGCGTCCCGAGGCCGGCACCCAGCTCAGAGCGGAGCTGCGCGAGTTCTTGATCGTACGGCTCCGCTTGGCGTGCCGTCTCGCGTTTCTCCTCATCCCGCTCTTCTTCCTCCTCGATCTGCTGGTGCACCCGCAGATCGTCCGCACGCTCTTCCTGATCCGCGCGATCATGATGCTGGCCGCCGTCGCGGTCCTCGCGCTCTTGCGAACCGAGCGCGGACGCCGCAGCGCTCCGGCGCTGAGTCTCTTCATGGTCTGGGAGATCGGCTTCGGGATCGCGCTCATGACCGCCCTCGACGGCGGCGCGTCGAGCGGCTACTACGCCGGCCTGAACCTGGTGATGCTCGCGGCCGCCGTCCTCTTCCCGTGGGACACGACGCTCTCGCTCACCGCGGCGGTCGCCGTCATCGGGAGCTACGTCGGCATCTGCGCGACCTGGGGCGGCATCCCCGATGCGGCCCTGTTCGTGCAGAATCTCTTCTTCCTCGGATCCACCGCGCTCATCATGGTGGTGAGCCATCGCGCCGCGGCACTTGCCTATCGGCGCGAGTTCCTGCAGCGCCTGGCGCTCGAGGAGATCGGGCGGCATCGCGACGAGTTCCTGGCCAACATCACCCACGAGCTGCGGACGCCGCTCGCGGCGATTCTGGGCTTCACCGAGATGCTCGTCGACTACTTGGAGGGCGCCACCGAAGAGCAACGCGGCTGGCTCGCGCGCATCCACGAAAACGCGCTCACGCTCTATCGATTGATCATTCAGCTCCTCGACTTTTCGAAGGTCGAGGCCGGGGCACTGGAGCTCGCCCGCGAGCCTCTCGCCATCGCGTCGATCGTCTCCAAGGTCGCCGAAGACATGCGGGCCATCGCGGGCACCCCGGGGACGATGATCGAGACGGTCCTGCCGTCCGAGGCGCCGACCGTCCGCGGCGACGCCGGTCGTGTCGAGGAGATCGTCGCCAATCTCGCCGCCAACGCGCTCAAGTTCTCCAACGGACGGCCCGTGCGGCTCGAGCTCCGGCGCGACCCGCTGCACGCCACCCCTTGGCAGCGCGTCGTGCCCGATCCCGGGCCGGACGCGCGCGGCCGTGAATACGTCCACGTCGAGATCAAGGACATGGGCGTCGGCATCCGCGCCGAGGATCTGCGCCGCCTGTTCGTCGCCTTTCACCAGCTCGACGGATCTTCGACGCGACGCCACGAGGGGACCGGCCTCGGCCTCGCGATCAGCGCCCGGCTCGCCGCGGCCATGGGCGCGCACATCGCGGTACGAAGCACTCCCGGGCTCGGCTCGACGTTCGCGCTGCTGCTGCCGATCGACGACGATCGCCGGCTCGCCGCGGATGCCGAGGAGCCCGTCCCGCTCGCGACCTTGAGCGCCTAGCTCTGAGGGTCAGGGCGCGTGTGCGGTCGTGGTGAGGGGCGCCTCGGCCGTCATCACGACCTCGAGCCCGTTCGAGAGCGCACCTTCGAACCCGACGAACTCGGGCGCCTCGGTGCGTGTGAACCAGAAGTAATGCGTCGGGATCAGGCTCGCGAAGAGCACGTTCTTGACCGGACCGAGGTCAGCCTTGACGCGGACCTTCGTCGCCGCTGCGACCTGCGTACCGAGGGGGTGCACCTCCTCGTCGACGGCCTCGGCCCGCACCGTCACGACCACCGGGTCGGGGCGGAACACCAGCGCCTCGAAGCTGCTCGCCGCCGGCGTCTTCTCGGGCACGGAAGCCAGCACCACCGCGAGCATCGGACCGATGTAGGTGTCGGGCGCGAAGGTCATCGTTCGGTCCGCGTACACGCCGTCGACGAGCCAACCCACCTTGCCGCTCGTGAAGTCGACGTGCTGCTCTTGCACCACACGGCCGTCCTTGCGCACGGTCTTGTCGAAGCGCCGCGAGCGAAACCCGTCGGCGACGGCCATCTCGCCGTGCTCGTCCCACTCCTCGCCGCTCGTGAAGCGCGTCGCGACGTCGAACGTCAGTCGGTCACCGGCGACGGCCGCCTGAAAGTGCTGCTCGCCGACGATCTCGCCACCGGTCGAGCGGAGCGCATGGGTCGCCTCCATCGGTACGTGCATCTGACGCACGAACTCGGGGACCGCCAGCACCTCGGCGGCGGCCGGCCGCACGGCCAGCATCGTCATCACCACCCCCGCCGCCGCGTACACGATGCGTCGATCCACTCCATCCTCCTCGGAACCCGGCGAACCTAGCATCGCGGCCGCGCCGCCCGCCAGTGCCCTCGCGGGCGCGGGAACGTGGTCACGCGTCCTCGTCGACCAAGGCGATCGGCTCGAGCAGCGTCTCGTCGAGGTCGGCGACGAACCGCGACGGCTTGCCGAGGATCACCCCGACGCCACGGTCATAGATTTCAATGGGATACGTCAAATACAGGAGATCCTTCGCGCGGGTGACCGCGACGTACATGAGCCGCCGCTCTTCCTCGAGGTCGGCGTCGTCGCTCGACCGTGTAGGGCGACGGAAACCTCCCGTCGGCCGCCCACAGCACGAAGACCGCGTGCCATTCGAGCCCCTTGGCGGAGTGGATCGTCGACAGGGTCACCATGCCCTCGTCCTCGCCGTCGGCGGCGAGGACGCCGCCGACGCTGTCCGTCGGCGGCTCGAGCGCCATGTCGGCGAGCAGCTGGCCCGTCGTCCGGTAGCGGAGCGCGATCGTCGCGAAATGCTCGAGGTCGCGCTCGCGCTTCGGGTAGTCGTCTCGGTACGCGCGTCGCAGCACCGGTTCGTAGTAGGCCAGGACGTCGGCTCACCTGCTCGCCGGGGTTGGTCGTGTGCGCGACGTCGCACAGCAACCGCGCGAGCCGTTCGAGCTCGGTCGCCGCTTGTCCGCGGACGCGAACGTCGCCGAGCCGCTCCCACGGCGTCGGGCCTCCGAGCGCCGCCAGGATCTCGCCCGCCTTTTTCGGTCCGACGCCGTCGAGCAAGCAGCAGGATGCGGTTCCACGACACCGCGTCGTTCGGATTCGCGACCACGCGGAGATGCGCGAGCACGTCCTTCACGTGCGCGGTCTCGATGAAGCGGAAGCCGCCGCGCTTCACGAACGGGATGTCGCGTCGGCCGAGCTCGAGCTCGAGGTCGAACGAATGGAAGCTCGATCGAAACAGCACCGCGATGTCCTGGAGCGGCACGCCCTCTTCGCGGAGCTCGAGGATGCGCTGCGCGACGAAACGCGACTGCTCCGGCTCGGTGAGCGCCTGCACCAGACCCGGCCGCTCGCCGGGCTCGCGCCGCGAGAACAGATTCTTCGTGTAGCGGTGCGGCGCACGATTGATGATCTCGTTCGCGAGATCGAGGATCGGCGGCGTCGAGCGGTAGTTCTGATCGAGCGTGATGACGCGCGTCCCCGGGAAGCGGTTCGGGAAGTCGAGGATGTTCCGGAAGTCGGCGCCGCGAAACGCGTAGATCGATTGCGCGTCGTCGCCGACCACCATGACGTTGCCGTGCGGGGCGGCGAGCAGCCGCACGATCTCCGACTGGAGGGCGTTGGTGTCCTGATACTCGTCGACCATGAGGTAGCGGTACTGCGCGACCGAGCTGCGCCGCGAGCGCGGCGTGGGTCGCGAGCGCCGTTCCGCAGCCGCACCAGGAGGTCGTCGTAGTCGAGCAGCTGCTTCGCCTCTTTGAACTCGGTGTAGCGCGCGTACACCCGCAGCAGATCCTCGAGCTCCTCGAGGAGGTGCGGATACTCGGTCGCGACGAGCTCGGCGACGGTCGTGCCTTTGTTGACCGCCATGCTGAAGATCTCACCGAGGGTCTGCTTGCGCGGGAAGCGCCGTTCCTTCCGGTCGAGCGCCGAGCTCGCCGCGCACGAGCCCGATCACGTCCTCGCTGTCGCCGCGATCGAGGATGGTGAAGCCCGGCGCAAGGCCGACGTCGGCCGCGTGGCGGCGCAGGACCTGGTGCGCGAACGAGTGGAAGGTTCCGCCGGCCACCTGCGCGCAACCGCCGCCGACGAGGCCGCCCGCCCGGCGCAGCATCTCCTCCGCCGCTTTGCGCGTGAAGGTGAGCAGCAGGATCTGGCCGGGCGTGACGCCGCTCTCGACGAGGCGCGCGACGCGATAGACGAGGGTCCGCGTCTTGCCGCTGCCGGCGCCCGCGACGACGAGCACGGGCCCCTCGAGCGTGGTCACCGCCTCGAGCTGCTGCGGATTGAGCTCGTCGGCGTAGGGGATGCGGAAATGGGTCGCGGCGGCGGCGCGCGGCTCGCCGCGGAGCGTGTAGCGCTTCATCTGAGGATCGACGACCGTTCCCGGGCAGATCGCCCCGGTGGGATCTCCCCCGAGTACGGGCTCGCCGGAGGGATTGCAACCGAGACCTGCGATCGCCGATTGACGCCCCCGGCACGGCACTGCACGCTTCGGGGATCACGATCGTCACCCACTGCGAGGACGACCTCGCTTGAACCGGCCGCGTTCGCCCGACAATAATGCCCGAACGCCGCGTGACGCATCGAACGGAAGGGAAGCATGGCGGACTATTGGGTCGGAACCTCAGGCTACAACTATCAGGAATGGAAGGGGAGCTTTTACCCCGAGGACATCTCCGACAAGCAGATGCTCGCCTTCTACGGCGAGCGCTTCTCGAGCGTCGAGATCAACTACACCTTCTACCGGATGCCGACGAATCGCATCCTGGCGAACTGGGCCGCCGAGGTCCCCGACCGCTTTCGCTTCACCCTGAAAGCGCCGCGACGGATCACGCACGACCAGCGGCTGCGCAGCGTCGAGGACACACTCGCCTCCTTCTGCTCGATCGCGAAGACGCTCGGACCGAAGCTCGGCGCGCTGCTCTTCCAACTGCCGCCGTTCATGAAGAAGGACGTGGAGCTCCTCGAGGTGTTCCTGCACGAGTTGCCCCCGGGGCTGAAGCCGGTGGTCGAGTTCCGCCACGCGTCGTGGCTCTCCGACGACACCTACGCGGTGTTGAAACGGTTCGGCGTCGCGCTCTGCATCGCCGACAGCGAGGAGCGCACGACGCCGCTCGAGACGACGACGTCGTTCGGCTACCTGCGTCTGCGGCGAACCGACTACGACGAGGCCGCGCTCGCCGACTGGGCCGCGCGCGCGGCGGCCGCGGGCTGGAACGAGGTATTCGTCTATTTCAAGCACGAGGAGCAAGGGACGGGGCCGACCTATGCCCAGCGGTTCGTCACGCTCCTCGGCCGAGGAGCGTGATGGCCGACGACGAGAAGACCCCTCAGCATCATCACCATCACCAGATGGCCGTGCAGGCCGACCCGGCGACGAGCCTCGGCGTCTACGCCAATCTGATGATGGTGAGCCACCGCAAGGAGGAGTTCATCCTCGATTTCCTGTTCGTCCCGCCGCAGCAGTCGGCGGCGAATCAATCCGCCGCGCTCCGCTCGCGAGTGATCACCACTCCCGAGCACGCGAAGCGCATCGTGCGGGCGCTGCAAGAGAACATTCAGCGCTACGAGGCATCCTTCGGCGTCATCTCCGAAGCGACCGACCTGCCGCACAACGTGCACTGAGCGACGGGCATGCTGAGCCGCTTCGCCTGGCTCGCGCTTGCGACCGTCGCGAGCCTCGCGCTCGGATACTTCGGGCTCGGGCGGCACACCGAACCGGGTGCGCGGGCGCCGGTCGCGGCACCCGTGGTGGCGGCGGACGACACGGCGACGGACGGCGAGTCCGTCGCCGAGGACCCGGCCGACGCGGGCGCAGCGTCGGCACGCGACGATGCGCCCCCGATCCCGCTCTCCGAGGCCGAGCAGCGCAATCGCGAGGCGGTGGCGCGCGCGAGCGACGGCGACGGCGCCGGCGCGATCGATCTCTTGCGGGAGGCACGTCGGCTCGAGCCGGCGAACGAGCTCTACCGCACCAATCTCCAGGCCGCGCTCATCAACGCCGCCTTCGCCGACCTCCACGCCGAACGCTTCCGTGAGGCGATCCCGCGCTTCACCGAGGCGCTCGCGCTCGGCGACCGCGGCGAGATCCGTCGCGGCCTCGGCTACGCGTACTATCGGACCAACGAGCCCGAGCAGGCGCGGGCGAACCTCGAGCGGGCGGTGGCGGAAGGCGCGGGCGACGCCGACACGTATCTGACCCTCGGCCGCATCCTGCTCGATCGCCACGACCAGACCCACGCGCTCACGATGCTCCAGCAGGCGGTCGCCGTGGGAGCCGACTCGCCGGGGCTCACGGACACGATCGCGCGGCTCGAGCGCGACGCCGCGGCGGAGGCCGACTACCACTCGCTCGGCAGCTCGCACTTCGTGATCAAGATCGAAGGACGCGAGGACACCGAAGCGGCGCGCACCGTCCTGAACGCGCTCGAGGACGCCTACCGCCGCGTCGGCGCCCGCTTTGCCTACTATCCACTCGATCGGCAGGAGGTCGTGCTGTATCCCGACCAGACCTTCCGCGAGGTGACCGGCTCACCGCACTGGAGCGGCGCGATCTACGACGGGCGCATCAAGATGCCGATCGGCGGGCTCGCGCGCGGCAGCGAACGGCTCGCGCGCACGGTCCGGCACGAGTACGCGCACGCGGCGATCGTCACGCTCTCGAAAGGCAAGGCGCCGGTCTGGTTGAACGAAGGGCTCGCGCAGGTCGCCGAGGAGATCGACGACGAGGGACGCACCAATCGCCTGCGCATGGCCGTCGCCGACGGCACGCTCCTCCCGCTCGGCGACCTCGAAAACGGCTTCACCCACTTCGATCGCGACCAGGCGAGCCTCGCCTACTCGCAAGCCTACTTCGCCGCCAAGTACCTGCTCGACACCAAGGGCGGCTACAACGTCCGCCGCCTCCTCGAGGCGATGGCGACCGCCGACACCAACGACGCCGCCTTTCGCCAAGCCCTCGGCATGTCGTATCCGGACTTCGAGCGCCACCTGATGGCGGCGCTGCAACGCGGCGTCGGCTGACGAGGCGGCGCGTCAGTCGCCCTTCGGCCGCGTGCCCTTCTTCAGCACCTTCTTCCGCATTCGGACGTTCTCCGGCGTCACCTCGACGAGCTCGTCCTCGGCGATCCACTCGAGCGCCGCGTCGAGGCCCATCTCGCGCGGCGGCGTGATGATGGTCGCCTCGTCGTGGCCGGTCGCGCGCATGTTGCTGAGCTTCTTTTCCTTGGTCAGGTTCACGTCCAGGTCGTTGTCGCGCGAGTACTCGCCGACGATCATGCCCTCGTAGACCGGGGTGCCGGACTTGACGAAGATCGTGCCGCGCTCTTGCAAGTGGAAGATCGCGTACGGGGTCGCGACGCCCTCGCGGTCGGCGACGAGCGCGCCGTTGGTGCGGCCGCGGATCGGACCCGCCCACGGCGCATAGCCGGCGAAGAGCATGTTGGCGATGCCGGTGCCGCGCGTCGAGGTGAGGAAGTAGGAGCGAAAGCCGATCAGACCGCGCGACGGCACGCTGAACTCGAGCCGCACGCGTCCCGAGTCGTGGTGCTCCATGCCGGTCATGACGCCCTTCCGTGCCGCGAGGAGCTGCGACACGATGCCGATGTAATCCTCGGGGACGTCGATGAAGAGCGTCTCCATCGGTTCCAACAGCTGCCCGTTCTCCTCGCGCGTGATGATCGTCGGCTTCGACACCTGGAGCTCGTAGCCCTCGCGCCGCATGGTCTCGATCAACACGGCGAGCTGGAGCTCGCCGCGGCCGGCGACTCGCAGCGAGTCGGGCGAGCCCGTCTCCTCGATGCGGAGGCTCACGTTCTTGCGCGCCTCGGCGAAGAGGCGCTCGTGGATCTTCCGCGAGGTCACGTGCTGCCCCTCGCGACCGCCCCACGGCGAGGTGTTGACGCCGAAGATCATCGCGATGGTCGGCTCCTCGACCCGGATCGGCGGCAACGGCAGCGGCTGCTCCTTGTCGGCGATCGTGTCGCCGATGCCGATCTCGTCGATGCCGCCGATCGCGATGATGTCGCCCGCGCGCGCGCTCGGGACTTCTCTCCGCGCGAGACCGAGCCAGGCGTAGAGCTGGGTGATCTTGCACGGTAGCTGCTGACCGTCGGCACGACAGAGCGTGTACTGGCCGCCGACCGCGATCTCGCCCGACACGAGACGCCCGATCACGAGCCGACCGACGTAGTCGTTGTAGTCGAGGTTGTTCACCTGGAACTGCGTCGTGGCGGCGGGATCGTACGCGGGACCCGGCAGCCGCTCGACGATGGTGTCGAAGAGGACTTTGAGCGTCGTCTCGTCGCCGTCGGGCTTGGTGTGCGCGAAACCGGCGCGGGCGTTGGTATAGACCACCGGGAACTCGAGCTGGCTCTCGTCGGCGCCGAGATCGATGAAGAGATCGTAGACCTCGTCGAGAACCTCGGCGATGCGCGCGTCGGCGCGATCGATCTTGTTGATGCAGAGCACGGCCGGAAGCCCGCGCTCCAGCGCTTTCTTCAGGACGAAGCGCGTCTGCGGGAGGGGTCCTTCGGACGCGTCGACGACGAGCAGAATGCCGTCGACCATGAGGAGCGTTCGCTCGACCTCGCCTCCGAAGTCGGCGTGGCCCGGGGTGTCGACGATGTTGATGGTGATGCCCTGGTAGTTGACCGCGGTATTCTTGGCGAGAATCGTGATGCCGCGCTCGCGCTCCAGGTCGTTCGAGTCCATCACTCGCTCGGCGACCACCTCGTTGGCGCGAAAGATGCCGCTCTGGTGCAGCATGGCGTCGACGAGCGTGGTCTTGCCGTGGTCGACGTGGGCGACGATCGCGATGTTGCGGATGTCGGGACGGATCTGGAAGGTGCTCGGGACGGCCGGACCACCGGCCTTCAGCTCTGCGTCGATGGCGCTCTGTGTCATCGACGGACTATCCCGGCCGACCCGGAACCTGTCAAGCGTCGGCGGCGCGGCCGATCGGTTCGCGGCATCTCCACGAGTTTGCTACGAAAGCCCGCGATGGCGACGTCGCACCGTCTCGATCTCATGGGCGTGCCCTGCCCGCTCTCCTGGGCCAAGACGAAGGTCGTCCTCGCGGACCTCGCCCGCGGGGACTTGCTCGAGCTCACCCTCGACGATCCGCGCGGCGCACGCGACTTGCCGCGCGCCGCGGAGGCCGAAGGGCACCACGTGGTCTCGGCGGAGGCCCGGGCGACGCGCTGGGTGATCGTCCTCGAGAAGTGAGCGCGGCGGCGCCTTGACCCTCGCGAACGGACGGCAGTAGCGTCCGCGCGTGGTGACGCGCCCCCTTCGTCCGGCGCCTCGACCGGACGTCCAACCGCCTCTCGATCTCGCCGTGTTCCGCCAGATGGCCGACATGTCGAACGACGCGTTCTATCTCTGCGACGCGCGCGGACGGTTCCTCTACGTGAACGACCGGAGCTCGAGCTCCATCGGCTACACCCGCGACGAGCTCCTCACGATGACCGTGTCGGACATCAACCCTGCGTTCCCGCCCGACCGCTTCGCCGAGTTCATCCGTGACCTCCGCCACGCGCCCGTCCCGCCGTTCGAGACCAGCAACCGCCGCAAGGACGGCAGCAGCATGCCGATCGAGATCAGCGTCGCGCACCTCGACATCGACGGCGCCGACTACATGTTCGGCGTGGTCCGTGACATCAGCGAGCGGAAGCAGCTGGAAGCCGCACGAAAGCAGTTCACGCAACGCATGCTGCGGACGCTCGAGGCCGAGCGGCAACGGATCGCACGCGAGCTCCACGACGACGTCGGACAGGCGCTCGCGACGGTCGGCGTCTTGTTGCACGCCCTCGAGCAGACGCCGGGCTCGGTCGCGGAAGAGCATCGGCCGGCACTCGCGCGAGCCCAAGGCAGCATTCGCCACGTCACCGAGGCGGTGGCGCGGATCGTGCGCGACTATCATCCCGCCGAGCTCCTCGGGCTCGGGCTCGAGGACACGCTGCGGTCGCACGTCGTGCAGTTCACGCAGCGGCATCACCTCGCTCTCGAGCTCGCCACCACCTCGACCGCCGACCTCCTCGACCACGACCAAGAGCTCCACCTCTATCGCATCGCGCAGGAGGCGCTCGCGAACGTGGCCCGTCACGCGCACGCGCGGCGCGTGGTCGTCCGCCTGAAAGAGCAAAATGGACGACTCATGCTCACGATTCGCGACGACGGCATCGGCTTCATGCCCGAGCTGGCGCGCGCGAACGGCGGGCTCGGGCTCGTGACCATGCAGGAGCGCGCCGAGCTGATGCACGCGCACTTCAGCGTGCACTCGACCGCACGCCGCGGGACCGAAGTACGGATCGCCGTGCCGATCGACCCGCAGCGCTCGCTCGCGCTGCCGACCCCGGCGGCCGCGGCGAGCGTGGCGGCGCGCATGCCCGCGAAACCGGCGCGGCGCGCCGAGCGACGGCACCGATGACGAATCTGCCGAACCCCGCATCGCCCCTGCCCGCGCTGCCCGCCCCGCTCGATCTCGAGGTGTTCCGCCGCATGGCCGACATGTCGAACGAGGCGTTCTTTCTGACGGACGCGCAGGCGCACCTCCGCTACGTGAACGAGCGCGCGCTCAGCTTGACCGGCTACGCCCGCGACGAGCTGCTGCGCATGACGCTGTTCGACCTCGAGCCGGAGTTCCCGCGCCAACGCTTTTTCGCCATGATCGAGGCCGCCGTGCGGGGCCCGATTCCGACCTTCGAGGCCCGGACCCTGCGTCGCGAGGGCGTCTACATCCCGACCGAGGTGAGCTTGGCGCGTCTCGATTTCGGCGGCGCCGCGTACCTCTTCGGGGTCGTGCGCGACATCACCGAGCGGAAGCAAGTCGAGGCGATGCAGCGGAGCTTCGCCCGTCGCATGCTCGAGAATCTCGAGGCCGAGCGTCAGCGCGTCGCCCGCGAGCTGCACGACGACGTCGGACAAGCGGTCGCGACGGTGGGCGTCCTGCTGCACACGCTGACGCAGACGCCGGGCGCGGTCGCCGACGCCATGCGGCCGGCACTGCAAACGACACTCGTCACCATCGGCGAGATGACGGAGTCGGTGGCGCGGCTCTGCCGCGAGTATCATCCGGCGGAGCTCCTCGGGCTCGGGCTCGAGGACACCCTGCGTGCGTACGTCCGGGAGTTCGCGCGCCGTCACGGCCTCACGGCGCGGATCTCGACCGCGACCCTCGACGCCATGCTGGACGACGAGCACGAGCTCCACCTCTATCGGATCGTGCAGGAGGCGCTCGCCAACGTCGCCCGCCACGCGCGCGCACGCGAGGTCGTCGTGCGGCTCGCGCGCCGCGGCCAACGGGTCCTGCTCACGATTCACGACGACGGCGTCGGCTTTCCCCCCGGCGAGATCGAGACGCGCGGCCTCGGGCTCGCCACCATGCGCGAGCGCGCCGAGATCATGGGTGCGACGCTCACCATCCGGAGCCGTCCCCGGCGCGGCACCGAGGTGCGCGTCGTCCTGCCCATCGTGACACACGGCGCCGACGCTTCGACGGCGGTGGAGACTTCGTCGGCGACTTGACGCTGACGGAGTGCCGACGCTAAGCGACCGCGGTGGCCGCTCCACGCCAGCCGCCTGCGGCGCCGGCCTTTCCGCCCGCTCTCGACCTCGCCGTGTTCCGGCAGATGGCGGACATGTCGAGCGAGGCCTTCTTCCTGACCGACGCCGCCGGACGCTTCCGCTACGTCAATCAGCGCGCGCTCGAGCTCGGCGGGTGGACCTGGGACGAGCTGCGGCACATGACGATCGCCGACGTGAACCCCGACTTCCCACTCGGGCTCTATCGGCAGGCGCTCGCCACCCTCCCACCCGGACCCGGCATGGTGCTGCCGGTGCGCGCGCGGCGAAAGGACGGCTCGTTCTTTCCGAGCGAGGTCAGCTTCGCGCGCCTCGAGATCGCCGGCGAGTACTATGTCTTCGGCGTCGCACGCGACATCACGGAGCGTACCCACATGGAGGCGGCGCAGCGGCAGTTCGGCCAGCGCATGTTGGAGGTGCTCGACGCCGAGCGCCGACGTCTCGCGCGCGAGCTGCACCAGGACATCGGCCGCGCCGTCGGGACCATCGATGCGCTGCTCGATACGCTCGAACGGACCCCCGGCGCCGTCGACCGCGACCTCCAACCGACGCTGGCCGCAACCCACGCGACGGTACGTCAGATCACCCAGTCGGTCGCGCGACTCGTGGACGATACGCATCCCGCGGAGCTGCTCGGTGAAGGGCTCGAGTCGACCATTCGCACCCATGCGCAGGCGTTCGCCCTGCGCCACGGGCTGGCGCTCCGGCTCGCGACCGTCCCGCTCGGCACGGTGCTGTCGGCGGATCACGAGCTGCACCTCTACCGCATCGTGCAGGAGGCGCTCACCAACGTCGCCCGCCACGCCGAAGCGTCACAGGTCGCGGTGCATCTCGCCCGGCGCCGCAAGCGCGTCGTGCTGACGGTCGTCGACGACGGGAAGGGATTTGATCCCGCCGAGCCGCGTCTGGCGGGGCTCGGGCTCACTACGATGCGCGAACGCGTCGAGATGATGGGCGGCGAGCTCCGCATTCGGACCGGCATCGGCCGCGGCACGACTATTCACGTCACGCTTCCGGTCGAGCCGGACGCCTGACCCGCGACGCCCGCCGTCCACGCATCGCCGCGAAGGCGCGGCCCTGATGGTAGGCGAGCGCGTCGTCGGGATAGCGGTGGTGGCGGCCGTAGACGCACGCGACGCGGGCGTGGCAGCGGTCGACGCAGGGATTGTCGCCGCCGCGCTCGACCCGGAACGCGAGGCACGTCGGAACGTCCCAGCCGGCGGGATGGGAGACGGCCGCACCGGGACAGGCCGCGACGCACGGCCGATCGCGACACGATGCGCACGGGTCGAAGCCCGCGGCAGGCCGCGCTGCCGGCGACGCCGCATCGACCAGGATCGCGCCGCGCAGCGCCATCCACGGCCCGAACTCGGGATGTACGAGCACGCCGAGGAGACTCCGCCGCCCGAGCCCGGCCGCCTCCGCCAGATGGACGAACGAGAGCGGCACCGCCGCCTCTTCGAACGGGAGCCGCAGCGCCGGTCGACCGCCGAGGCGCTCGGCGACCGGGAGGGCGTATGCGGTCAGCACCCGTGCCGTGAAGGCGTCGAGCGGGTGCGCCAGCTCGGCATCCTCGGGCCGACGCGCCACGTGATCGCGATAGGCCCTCCAGAAGCCGCCGCCGCCGTTGCCGATCACCACGATCGCTCCCGCGGTGGTGGCGGCGAGACGATGCGTCGCGGGCACGAGCGCGTCGTACGCACCCGGCGTCGTGACGCCGATCAGATTCAAGCCGAACGGCGCGAGCGCGCGGCCGAGCGCGGGAACCAGCACGCTCTCAGTGCGCGTGCGACGACACCGCCGGCGAAGCTTCGATGCGCTCCAAGCGTGCCAGTATGGCATGGATGCCGAAGAGCGTGGCGCTGCCGACGGTGCCGAGCAACCCGCCGACGATGGCGGTCAGGATGTACGCGATGTGGCGCAGGAGCGCGGCGTAATACTCGCCCTGGAACAGTACGTGATCGGGATGCCGCTCGAGGGCTTCGCCCGCCTTGTAGAAGGTCTCGTCGCCGAGGGCCAAGAACGCCGCGACCGCGCACACGACGAGCCCACCGACGAGCAGGACGCTGCCGAGCAGGCGAAGATACGAGCGCATGTCACCCTCGATCGGTCGCAGCCCGCATCGGCGGCGCCAAGAGGGCCATCGGAGGCGCCATCCGCGGCCGCATGAACTCGGCATGGAGGCGAGCGCAGGCACCGAGCGCGCTCGCCGGACATTGATTGGCCGCGGACGCATGCACCACGAACGCCATGAAGCCAGCGACCAACGTCACCCCGACGATTCGACGAGCCCTCATGTGCCAACCATACGCCGGACACGACACCCGCGACAACGGGAGTCTTCCGCCCGTGGGGAAGCCCGACGCCGAGCGTCGAGCTCACCCACTATCCCGCAAGGCACGACCGCGACTCACAAATCGAAGCGGTAGACGGCCAAGCCGCGACGCCGGGCCTCGCTGTACCCCACCCACTTCTCCGGCGGCGCCTCGCTCTGCAGGATCTCGCGGAAGCCCTGGCGCTCGAAGAACTGTCCGACGCGCTCCTGCGTGGTGCACGCGAAGAGATACTCGAGCCCGCGCTGCCGCGCGACCGACTTGATGCAGTCGATGAGCTTCACGCCCACGCCCTCGCCCTTGAACCGGGTAATCGTGTACAGGCCGACGATCTCGCCGGCGCATTCGCCCGCGTAGCGCTCGGTCTGGAGAGAACAGACACCGGCCAAATGGTGTTGCCCGATGGTCGCGCCGTAGCCGGAGAACAGGATGGGGGCGATCTCGGCCGGCGTTCGGACCTTCAGGAAGCCCTCGCGCTGTCCCCGCTCCAGCAGCTTCTCGACCTCGTGGAAGTCGTCGAGCGAGAGCGGCTCGACCCTGCAGTAGTCCTCGCGCGTGAAGAGCGTGCCGGACCCTTCGTACGTGAAGAGCTCGCGCGCGATCCCGTCGAGGGTGCAGACGTTGATCGACGTGACGCCCGCGACGAGACCGCTCCGCACGGCGTCGAGGAGCGCGCGGCGGCCGCCGAGCCCGCTCGACTCGGCCTCGCCGGCGGCGAGAAGCTGGGTCGTCATGCTCTCGTCCATGAAGGACAAGGGCCGATCCGTGTCGGCGGCATGGATCCCGCCGACCGCGTCGGCGATCACGAGCTTGTGGACGCGCAACCGTGCCCCGACGCGCGCCGCGAAGCCGGCGAGACGCTCCGGGGTATCGGCGTCGCAGAGTCCGAGGAAAAGCGGCGTACCGCGGACGACGTCCCAGAGCCGAGCGAGCAGCGCATCGGAGATGGTCGGCGCCGCCAGCGTCTCGGCCCCCACCGTCACCACCGGACCGGCGCCGTCGGCGGGCGCGAGACGCAGCTGCGGAAACGGGAGCGGCACTTGCGCCGAGGAGAGGCCGGCGAGCGGCCGCTCGAGCGCTCGTAGCGCGCTCCGTTCGCGCGCCGCCGCACCGCCGAGAAGGATCAGCACGCGCGTGTCGTTCACCAGGAGATCGCGCGTCACCTCGCCGAGCACACGCAGGCGGTCGGCGGGGCCGTCGTGATGCACGGCGAAGACGAGCGTGCGCCCGCGGAACTCGTCGAGGTAGAATTCCTTCTCCGTGAACACCACCGCGGGGCGTCTCGGCGCCATGCGCGGCACGTACCACGAAAGCGCGAAGGGGGCGAAAGTCGGACCGAGCATCGCGAACGAACCGCAAGTTGCTTTTGCCCAACCCGCCTCGTAGGAAGGGCGCGTGATCGGCTCCTGGGCCTCGCGAGCGCTCGTCGTAGCACTCGCCGCGCTCCTCACGACGAGCGCCTGTGTCGCTCCGGATGCCGGCAAGGACGGCCGCACGCAACGTCGGGGCTTCTCCCTGGCGCTGGCGGCGAAGCCGTCGGCTTCGCCGACGCCGCCGCCCGGGCGTGCCGAGGGCCACCTCGGGGCGGTCGCCGCCGAGCACCCGCGCGCGGCGGCCATCGGGCTCGCGATGCTCGAGCGCGGCGGCAACGCGGTGGACGCCGCGATCGCAACCGCCTACGCCGTCTGCGTCTTGAACGCGTCGTCGTGCGGCATCGGCGGGGGCGGCTTCATGCTCGTGAACCAACCGGACGGCTCGGTGAGCGCGCTCGACTATCGCGAGACGGCTCCCGCACTGGCGCACCGCGACCTGTTCGTCCGCGACGGGCAGGTCGTGCCCGACTTGTCGCGTCGCGGTGGGCTCGCCGTCGCGGTGCCCGGAGAAGTGGCCGGTCTCGAGGCGGCGCGCGAGCATTTCGCGCGCCTGCCGCGGGAGGTGCTCATGGAGCCCGCCATCACGCTGGCACGCGACGGATTTCCGCTCGGCCCGCACCTCGCGAAAGAGATCGCGCAGAACCTGACCGCGCTGCGCGCCGCGCCCGCGCTCGCCGCCATCTTCCTCGACGCCGCCGGCAACCCGCGGCCCGAAGGCGACGTCATCCGGCTGCCGGCGCTCGCCGCCACGCTCGAGCGCGTCGCCCGCGACGGCGCGGACGGGTTCTACCGGGGTCCGGTCGCCGAGGAGATCGGGTTCGCGGTCCGCGACGCGGGCGGAATTCTCTCGGCGACCGACCTCGCGGGCTATCGCCCGCACTGGCGTCATCCGCTGCGCGGCACGTATCGCGGGTTCGAGATCTTCACCATGCCGCCCCCGAGCTCGGGCGGCGTGATCATCGAGATCCTCAACATCCTGTCCGGCGACGATCTCGCCGCGCTCGGGCCGACGAACCCCGCCTACTATCACTTGCTCGCCGAGGCGATGGGCAACGGCTTCGCCGATCGTGCCCGCTGGTACGGCGACCCGCAGTTCACTCAGGTGCCGATCGACCGACTGACCTCACCGGAGTACGGCGCGATGCTGCGGGCGCGCATCCAACCGGACACGACGCTCCCACAGGATCGCTACGGCACGACGCCGGACGCGGGCACGACGCACCTCTCGGTGCTCGACGCCGACGGGATGGCCGTCGCGTGTACCACGACGATCAACACCGGCTTCGGCGCCATGCTGGTCGCCGGCAACACCGGAGTCATCCTCAACAACGAGATGGACGATTTCTCGGTGGCGCCGGGCGTCCCGAACACCTTCGGCCTGATCGGCGGCGAGGCGAACGCGGTCGCCGGGGGCAAACGGCCGCTGAGCTCGATGACCCCGCTCATCGCGCGCGCCGACGGGCGAGCCCGCGTCGTCATCGGCGGCTCGGGCGGACCACTCATCATCTCGGCCACGTTGCAGACCCTGCTCGGCATCCTCGATTTCGGCCTCGATCCGGCCGCGGCCGTCGCCGCGCCGCGCATTCACCAGCAGTGGGCGCCGCCCTCCCTCATCACCGAGACCGATCTCGACCCGGCGACTGCCGCATACCTGACCGCTCGCGGCCACGTCCTGCGGCGCTTCCCGTTCGGCGGTGCCGTGCAGGTCGTCGTCGCGCGCGACGGCACCCTGATCGCCGCCGCCGACCAGCGCAAGCAAGGTGGTGCCGCCGCGCGCTGATGCCGTCGGGTCTCGCCATCCTCGTCGCGACCCGGAACCGCGAGCCGAGCCTCCGACGCTTGCTTGCGAGCATCGTCGCCATGACGGGCTTCGACACGGCGGCGCCCGCGGTGGTGATCGCCGACAACGGGTCGACCGACCGCACCGCCGAGCTGGTGGCGACGACCGCCGCGGCACACCCGAACGTCCGCCACCTTTCGGTACCGCTCGGCGGCAAGAGCCGGGCGCTCAACGTCGCGATCCGCGCCACCCCTGCGGAGCGGTACGCCTTCCTCGACGACGACGTCGAGCTCGACTCGCAGTGGCTGGTCGCGGTCGAGGCCTTTTTCGCGCGCGCTCGCTTCGCAGCGGCGCAAGGGGCAATTCACGTCACGCCTGACGCCGCCGCGAATGCGGCCCTCGTCGCGGCGATCGATCGTTGGCACACCATTCCCCGCTGCGACCTCGGACCCGCCGCAGTGGAAGCCCCGTCCCTGATCGGCGCCAACATGCTCGTCACGCGGCGTGCCTTCGCCCGCGTCGGATTGTTCGACGAGCGGCTCGGACCGGGCGCCGCCGGCGCCTCCGAGGACACGGAGCTCGCGCTCCGCTTGCATGCGGCGGGCGAGCGCATCGGCTGGATCCCGGACGCGATCGCGCACCACGCCGTCGAGCCCGAGCGGCTGTGTGCCACCTATTTCCGTGCCCTCCACGAGGCGCGCGGACGGAGCCGCATCTACTACAAGTTCGGTTCGCGGCGGTCGTCGCTGGCGATCGCGTTGCGGCTCTTGCCGGACGTGGCCCGGGCCGCGCTCGGCGTCGCGGCGACCACGCTCGCGGCCCACGGTGAGGCGCGGCGGCGCGCCCTCGCCCGCTGGTATCACTACCGCGCGATGCTCGCGGCTGGCCGCGCCCCCCGCTTGTCCGGCGGCGCGCCGCGGCTCGACGAGACCTGAGCGAAAGCGGCCGCCGTCGGTGCGGCGCGCACCGCGGTCAGCGCGACCCCCGCGGCCCACAGCGTCCAGAGGTACAGGTGGAAGGGCCCGCGCGGCATGTCGGCGATCGAGAAGATCCCGGTCGCCAAGAAGCAGAGGAGCAGCACGCCGGCGAGGCGGGCGTCCGGCTGCCCGCCGGACCGCCAGCGGCGCCAGAGGCCGCGAATCACGACGAAGTACATCGCCGCATAGAGCAGGAACCCGACGATTCCGACGCCGAAGACGAGCTCCAACGGGAGGTCGTGCGCATGCGGATAATTCTCCGCACGCACGGCATTGCGCTCGATGTACGTCGATTGAAACGTCCGGTCGCCCCAGCCGTGCCCGAGCATCGGCCGTTCGGCGATCAATCGCGCGGTCCCTCGCCAGAGCTGCACGCGGTTGTGGAGCGTCCACATCGTCGCATCCCGGAATCGCGGGTTCACGATCGGCACCACGACCGTGCACACGACCAACGCCACCACCGCGAGGCGGCGCATCGCGGGTCGGCGCTGCGCCGCGAGCGCGACGATCACGAGCACCACGAGGCTCAACTGCGCCGTGCGCGAGGCGAAGAGCCAGAGCAGCACGAGCCCAAACGCCACCTGCAACGCGACGATCGTCTTCCGCCAACGCCACTGGCTTCGCACGAGTAGCCACGCGAGCGCGAAGGAGGCGACGATGATGCCCGCGAAGGTGTTGATGTGCTGGAAGCTGAACGAGTCCATGACCCGATCACCGAAGTGCCAGGTGACGCCGACGGTCCGGAGCCACACGGCGATCTCGACGGTGTAGACGAGCGTCAGCGAGGCGCAGACACACAAGAGAACGTGCTCCACGTTCTCGCGCGTCCCCATGAGCTGCGCGGTGGTCCACGCGAACGCGGCGAGCGTCGCGAGCTTGATCCAATCGCGGAAGGCCAGATACGGGCTCGGCGCCCAGAGCGTACCGACGAGCGCCCAGGTCACGAAAAGCAAGAGCAGCACGAGCGCGGGATTGTCGCGCAATGCGAACGGCCGACGCGGCGCGGAGACCAGCGTCAGCGCAACGCCGCCCCACGCGTACACGTCGCGCGGCGCACCCGACCACTCGACCGTCATCGTGAGCACGAGCAACGCCGTGATCCAACGAACGGCGTGCGGTGTCGGCGCGAGGCGCGTCACAACGAGCCGCTTCTCTAACGAATCCGCTCGAAGTCGGGTAGCCCTCGCAGCAGGCGCTCGAGCTCGGTTGCCGCGATCGCTTGTCCGGCGGGTGCCAGATGGGGATCGCCGTCGAGGCGCACGCGCTCGCCGCGCGCTTCGGCCGCCAGCAGGGCCGGCGCCAGCTCGAGGCACGGCACGCCGCGCGCGGCCCAGTAGTCGCGCTGCCACGCCCGCAGGCGCTCCGACATCATCTCCAGCACGACGACGAGATGCGCGCCGTCGTGCTCCACGTCGGCACGCACACGATCGAAGAGCGCTTCGGTGAGGGTCCACGAGGCCGGGGTCGGCTCCGCGCTCGGCGCCGCGACCGGGATGGCCGGGGCGTTCGGCGCGACGATCGGCGTCGCCATCGTGCCCGGCTCGCCGGGCGACGCGCGCCAACGCTTCTCCGCCACGGCTCCGAGATAGCTCACCCAGGCGAAGAGCCGCGAATGCCCTTGCAGCCACTCGTGCACGACGGTCTTCCGCCGCGGCGGCGGCGCGTCCTCGTAGACGAGCCGTCCGGCGGCGAGCCGAAACCGTGGCCCGCGGGGGTCGAGGTTGTCGTCGGGGTCGTTCGGGGCCACGACCAGCACGACGACGTCGGGGCGATAGCGCCGCCCCTCCCGCTCGTAGAAGAGCAGCTCCTGCGCGGTCGAGTAGCCCGGCACGCCGGCATTGATCACGTCGGTGTCGCCGAGCGCTCTCTCCAGGCGCTCGGTGAAACAGTCCGCGTGCTCGACACCCCAGCACCAGACGACCGAGTCGCCGAGCACGAGGATGCGTCGGCGGCCCGGGAGGCGCGCATAGTCGTAATGCTGGTCGCGCAAGCCTTCCGCGTTGTGCTCCACCCGCACCGAGAAGTGCGCGCCGCGGAAGCGCAGCACCCGCGACGGCGCGAGCTTCCACCCGAGCACCGGGTCGTACACCGTGAAGCCCGCGATCGAATGGAAGGACGCCACGTCGATCGGCAGCACGCGGAGGGCGATCTCCAGGAAGCCGGCCGCCGCCGCAACGCTCGCGAGCATCAGCACGAGCGGTGCGAGCCGTCGCATGTCAGCCCTTCAATCGAGGACGATCGTTTCTTCGCGGCGGGCGCCGACGGAGATCATCGTGAACGGCGTACCGGAGAGCTCTTCGAGACGCGCGACGTAGCGCCGCGCGTTGGTCGGCAGGTCGTCGAGCCGCCGGGCGCTCGTGAGCGGCTCGGTCCAGCCGGGGAGCTCCTCGTACTCCGGCACCGCGGCCTCGAGCAGGCGAACGCTCGCCGGGACGCGCTCGTAGCGCTCGCCGTCGGCACGATACGCCGTGCAGATGCGCAGCGGGTCGAGCCCGGTCAGCACGTCGAGCTTGGTGAGCGCGATGCCGGTGAGCCCGTTCAACCGCGCCGCCTGCCGCACCAGCACGGCGTCGAACCAGCCGCAACGCCGGGGTCGACCGGTCGTCGCACCGAACTCGTCGCCGGTCTCCCGCAGACGCGCGCCGACGTCGCCGAGCTCCTCGGTGGGGAAGGGACCGTTGCCGACCCGGGTCGTGTACGCCTTGCAAATCCCGACGACGTGCTTCACCACGCCCGCGCCGATGCCGGCGCCGGCGGCGACCGCGCCCGCGACGCAGTTGGACGACGTGACGTAGGGATAGGTGCCGTGGTCGACGTCGAGCATCGTCCCCTGGGCGCCCTCGAAGAGCACGCGCCGGCCCGCCTCGATCTCGCGGTGGAGATAGAGGGCCGTGTCGGTCACGTAGGGACGGATGCGGTCGGCATGGGCGCGGAACGCGTCGTGGATGGTCGTGAAGTCGAGCGCCTGCTCCTGCAGGATCGCGCTCAAGTAGTGGTTCTTCTCGCGGATGTTGCGCTCGAGCTTCTCCTTGAAGACGACGTCGTCGAGCAGGTCCACGATGCGAATGCCGGTGCGCGCGACCTTGTCCTCGTAGGCGGGACCGATGCCCCGGCCGGTGGTGCCGATCTCACCCTTCCCGCGCAGGCGCTCGCGCGCGAGGTCGATCGCCTTGTGGTACGGCAGGATGAGATGGGCCTCGTCGCTGATCTTGAGGCAGGCATCGTCGGTCAGGTATCCGCGCTGGCGAAGCGCGGCGAGCTCCTCGACCAAGACCGCGGGATCGACCACGACGCCGTTCCCGATCACGCAGATCTTGCCGGGGTTCAGCACGCCGGACGGGATGAGATGCAGCACCGTGCGCTCGTCGCCGACCACGAGCGTATGGCCGGCGTTGTTGCCGCCCTGGAAGCGCACGACGATGTCCGCGTCGCGCGCCAAGATGTCGACGAACTTTCCCTTGCCCTCGTCGCCCCATTGGACGCCGACGACCACGGTCGTGGACATCGCGCGCCTCAGAGCTGGAGCAGTTGCGCCGCGACGATGTCGGGCGACCGCCGCAGCTCTGCCGAGCACCGACTCCGGCACCGCCTCGTCGACGTGGACGAAGGAAATCGCCATGCCACCCGCCCTCTCGCGTCCGAGCTCGAGCCCCGCGATGTTGATGCCGTGTTGGCCGAGCATGGTGCCGACCCGGCCGACCACGCCCGGAACGTCACGATTGTTCAACATCAACACGAACCCCTCGGGCACCGCCTCCATGTAGAAGTCGTCGATCCGGACGAGGCGCAGAATGTTGGCGCCGAAGACCGCACCTTCCACGACCTGCGTGCCCGAGCTACGGGTCACGCGCACGGTCATGGCGTTCACGAAGTTGGTCGGCTTGTTGGCGCGTGCCTCTTTCACGACGATCCCGCGCTCGCGCGCGAGCGCCGGCGCGTTCACGTAGTTGACGTCGTCGATGAAGCGCGAGAGCAGGCCGCGCAACACCGCGATCGTCACGGGACGGACGTCGAGCTCGGCGACGGTGCCCGCGTACTCGACCGCGATCTCGGTCGGCGGCTCGGTGGAAAGCTGCGAGAGAAAGCTCCCGAGCTTCTCGCCGAGCAGGAGATGGGGGCGAAGGAGCTGGAGCATCTCCGCGCTGACCGAGGGCATGTTGACCGCGGCCTGCACCTCGCCCTTCACGAGGAAGTTGGTGATCTGCTCGGCGATCGCGATGGCGACGTTGATTTGTGCCTCGCTGGTGGCGGCACCGAGGTGCGGCGTCACCACGACCTGCGGGAGCGCGAGCAACGGGTGGTCCTTCGGCGGCGGCTCCTCGGCGAAAACGTCGAGCGCCGCGCCGGCGACCTTGCCGCTGGTGATCGCCTCGTGGAGGGCGATCTCGTCGACGATGCCGCCGCGCGCCGCGTTCACGATCCGCACGCCCTTCTTCATCTTGGCGAAGGCGGCGGCGCCGATCAGGCCCTTGGTCTCCGGCGTCATCGGCACGTGTACCGAGACGAAGTCGGCCCGGGCGTAGAGCTCGTCGAGCGACACCAGCTCGACCTTCAGCTTGGCGGCGGCCTCGGGCGTGACGAACGGGTCGTAGCCGATCACCCGCATGCGCAGGCCCTGGGCACGCTCGGCGACGATCGCGCCGATGTTGCCGAGACCCACGATACCGAGCGTCTTGTTGCAGACCTCGGTACCCGTGAACTTGGTGCGCTCCCACTTGCCGCTCCGCAGCGAGGCGTCGGCCTGCGGGATCCAGCGTGCGACGGCGAGCATCAACGTGATGGCATGCTCGGCGGTCGTGACGTTGTTGCCGCCCGGGGTGTTCATCACGACGATGCCGCGGGCGGTGGCGGCGGCGACGTCGATGTTGTCGACGCCGATGCCGGCGCGCCCGATGACCCGCAGCTTGCCGTGGTTCTTGAGCGTGTCGGCGGTGACCTTGCTGCCGCTCCGGATCACGAGCGCGTCGTACGCGCCGATCACGCGCGCGAGCTCGTCGGGTTTCATGCCCGGCTTCAGATCGAGCTCGATCTCGGGATTGGCCTTGAACACGTCGACGCCCTGCTGGTCGAGCGGGTCGGTCGCGAGGACTCGGTAGGTCATGGCGTCCGCTCCTTCACGCCGCCGGGGCGGCGGGCATGCCGGCCATCAGGATCTTCTGCGCGGCGCCGACGCCGGCCCCGAACCGGATCTCCTTGCCGAAGGCGGCGATGCCCATCTCCAGCCCCGCCATCGCCGTCACGATGTCGAAGGTGCCGATGTAGCCGAGGTGCGCCACGCGGCAGATCTTGCCCTTCAATTGATCTTGGCCGCCGGCGAAGGTGAGGCCGACCTTGTCGCGGAGATAGCCGACGAGCTTTCCGGGCACGCCCTCGGGCAGGTAGATGCCCGTCGTCGCCGGACTCGGCGCGGTCGGCGCGACGAGCTTCAGGCCGAGGGCTTCGGCGCCGGCGCGCGTCGCGCGCGCCAGGCGATCGTGACGGGCGAAGACGTTGTCGAGCCCTTCCGCGAACATCAGCCGCAGTGCCTCGTGCAAGCCGAAGATCAGCGAGATCGCCGGCGTCCACGCCGTCGTGTGCTTCTGCTGGTTGTCGCGCTCACGCTTGAGATCGAAATAAAACCGCGGACACTTGGCGGCGGCGGCGGCCTTCCACGCCTTCTCGGAGAGCGCGACGAACGCGAGGCCGGGCGGGAGCATCAGCGCCTTCTGCGAGCCGGTGAGGAGCACGTCGATGCCGAGCGCGTCCATCGGCAGGTCGAGCACACCGACGGCGGTGATGCCGTCCACGACGAGCAGGGTGTCGCTCTCGCGCGTGATCTTCGCGACCTCGGCCACCGGGTGCAATACGGTCGTCGACGTCTCGCTGCCCTGCATCAGCACGAGCTTCGTCTCGGGATGATCCTGCAACGCCTTGGCGATCGCGGCGGGGTCGACCGCCGTACCCCACTCGACCTTGAGCTCGGTGACGGTGAGCCCGTAGGTGGCGGCGATCTTGCCCCAGCGCTCCCCGAACTTCCCGCCGTTCACCACCAGCACACGGTCGCCGGGCGACGTCGTGTTGGTGACCGCCGCCTCCATCGCGCCCGTACCGGACGAGGCCAGCATGATGACGTCTTGCTTCGTCTTGAACAGGGCCTGGAGCGATCGTGCGGTCTCGGCGAACAGGGCTTCGAACTGCGGCGTGCGGTGATGGAAAATCGGCTGCGCCATTGCCAGCAACACGGACTCGGGAACGGGGGTCGGACCGGGAGCGAGGAGATATTTCTTGATCATCGTCGTACCTACCTGTCTTGCGTGCGAGGGCCGGCGGTCGCAAAAAAGCCTGGACCCCTTCTAGTCAGAGGCCCAGGCGTTCGGCTCCTGAAGGTCGCACTTCCTCGTGGTGCTCCACGTCAACGCCAGTCGTGCGATACCCAAACAGTCGTATGAAGGCGGCGGAGCGTAACGAAGCACCCCTGGAGTGTCAAGGTGATGGCGCCCCGCCGCGCGCGATCGCGCGGTACTGGTACGTCACGCGCACTCGTCGTAAATAGCGCCGGGCACAAGCCCGACGCTCACCGGTCACGCCGCCGGAGGCGTCGACGGAATGAGCGCGACGGCAGTGACGGTCATCTCGTCGCGCTGCGAAGGAGCAGCTGCATGAAGACGTGTCGACGAATCGGAATTGCCGTGGTGATCGGGCTCACCGCCTTGGCCGGCCGCGCGATGGCCGAGGAGGCACCCGCATCCCCGCCACCCGCTGCCCTGAGCGGCGACCCGGCCGGGCGCGCGACCATCGACACCAAAGCCTCGGCGGAACGCACGAAGGAATTCGAGCGTACGCCGTATCTCCCGCAAGTCTTCACCAACCAGTGGATCTATCGCGGCGCGCCGATCACGACCCCGGACGCGAATCGCGAAGCCAACGAGCCCGCGCAGCTCACCGCCGCCGAAGCCGTGCACCAGGCGCTCCTCCACAACCCCGGCGTCGCGGCGCAACGTCTGACGCCGCTGCAACAACTCGAAGCCGTGAACTCGGCCGAGGCGATCTTCGACCCGATCCTCACCGGCGCGGTGGACAAGGACCGCCGTGAGTCCCCGAACTCGTCGGCGCTCGCCGGCGTCCGCGTGAACGTCCAACAAAACTTCAACGCCGACCTCGGCTTCAAGAAGACCTTGCGGACGGGCGGCGACTTCCGCATCGACTTCACCAACAACCGCTTCGTCTCGAACGCCCAATTCCAGGGGCTGATCCCGCAGTACGAGCCCGAGCTGGTCTTCTCGCTGAATCAACCGTTGCTGCGAAACTTCGGTCTCAACTTCGCCTACCTGCTCGTCGACGTCACCCGCCTGCAATCGCAGGCGGCGGCGTGGACGTATCAGGCCGACCTCGCGAATTTCGTCAAGAAGGTGGTCGCGGAGTACTGGATCGTGGTCTACGCGCGGGAAAACCTCGTGGTGCAGCAACAATCGCTCGAGCTGGCGCGGCAGACGCTGCGCGAAAACAACGAGCGCGTCCGGGTGGGGCTCCTCGCTCCCGTGGCCGTCAAGGAAGCCGAAAGCCAGGCCGCCGCGCGCGAGCAACAGGTCATCGTCGCCGAGAATCAGCTCGACAACGCGCTCCGCGCCCTGCGCCAGATCGTCTATCTGCAACATGGGGACTCGTTCATCCCGCGGCCGATCGAGCCCATCGACCGGCCGCGCACGACCCCCGTGAACGTCGACGCCAGCGCCGCATTGAGCCTCGCCCTGGAACGTCGTCCCGAGGTGCATGCCCAGACCCTCGACCTCCAGAGCAAGCAAGTGACGGCGCGCGTGCGCGAGAACCAGCTCCTCCCGCGCGTCGACTTCGTCGGCAACTTCGGCTTGAACGGCCTGGCGGGCGATGCGGTTCCCGTGACCGTGAACGGCCAGCAGGTCCAAACCCCCTTCGACGGTCCCTACGCCGAAGCGCTCGACCGACTGACCAGCAAGAAATTCTACTCGTACAAGGCCGGCGTCGAGATCGAGGTGCCGCTCGGCAACGCCGCGGCCAAAGCCGAGTACACCAAGGCGAAGATCGACGTCTCGCAGTCCGAGCTCACCCGCCGCCAGCTGTTCTCGGACATCAGTCTCGAGGTCTCGACGGCGGTCAACGACGTGGTCGCGAACATCAAGCGGATCCAGGCCTCGCGGGTCGCCCGCGAGCTCGCCGAAGAGAACCTGCATAACCAGCAGAAACGTCTCGAGGTCGGCATCGTCACCACCAAGGACGTCCTCGATTTCCAGGACCAGCTGACCAGCGCCCGGGGTATCGAGTTGCAGGCCGCCACCGATTACAACATCTCGCTGGCCGAGCTCGCGCGCGCGGAGGGAACGCTGCTCGACGAGTATTCGGTGGTGGTGGAGGTGCCGGGCGAGCACTTCACGCCATGGTGGGCGCGCTTCTGAGCCGGCCCGGTGGACTCGACGGCAGCCTTTCCCCTAGACTGCCATCCGTTCGCCACCCGGATCCGTTGCTCGCTTCATCCTCCAAGGAAGGAGACGAATGCCATGGCCTCAGCCCCCTGCACGTACGTGAGGTCGGCCCTCATCGCTTTGTGCCTACTACTTTCCGCCTCGATCGCGAGCGCGGTCGAGCCGCCCCGCATCATCGACAGCTACGTACTGTTCGCGTACGACGAGATGATCCTGAAGGGCGCGACGGGCGCGTCGCCGCGCGGGCACATCCGCGGCGGTGACATCGGCGTCAATTATCCCACCACCAACCCGACCGACTTTTCGCTCTCGTACGCGACGTCCGGGCGCGTGATCATGGATCCCGGGTCACAGGCGGTCGCTGACAGCGTGCGCGCGTCGAGCCCGGACGGCATCTTCTTCGATCTCTTCGCGAATCGCGTGAATGCGAGCTTCGCGCCCACGATCAACGGCACCGGTCCCATCCCGTTCACGCCGCCGATCATCCAGCCGGCCAACCTGCCCGCGTTTCCGTTCACGCCGGGCCGCGCGCTCACCGACAACGCGAACGACCTCACGGTCGGGGGAACGGGAGTGCCGAGCCCGTATACCTTCGCGCCGGGTGCCTACCGCGACGTCCGTCTGAACAACGGCGTGACCGTGCATTTCGGCGACGGAACCTTCGATCTCCGGAGCCTCTCGATCGGCGCCAACGTCACGATCGAGGTGACCGATCAGACGATTCTGCAGATCGACCAAGACATCTCGGTGAACGACGGACTGCGGTTCGGAGTCGGCACGACGTCGGGGGCGCGCATCTTCCTCGGGGCGCTCGGCTTCAACCCGGACGCCGCGCCGGTGGTGAACTTCGCGCACTACGCCGAGATCCACGTGCAATTCTTCTCGCCGACGGGCTGGCTCGATCTGGGGGGACGAAATCAACTCTTCGGGCGCTACATCGCCGACCGCATCACGGGTGATCCCAACAACAACGTGACCCTCGAGTTCCCGCCGCTCGTACCGCCGAACGGGGACACGATCGATCCGTTCCAGTGTTACGAGATCCATCGGCCGCCGCTCAACCGCACCGTGACGCTCGTCGACGCGCTCGGCACGAGCACCGTCGTCGTGAAACGCGCGAAGCGCATCTGCGCGCCCGCCGACATCAACGGCACGAACCCGACCGCCCCCTCCCATCCCGGCCACTTCACCTACTACACGATCCACGAGCTGAATCCGTTCACGCCGGTCAAGAACGTCGGTGTGACCAATCCGTTCGGCACGATGACGGTGACGCTCGCCCGGCCCGATCGCTTGCTGGTGCCGACCTCGAAGAGCCTGACAGCACCGCCGGCGCCGCTCGCGACGCCGCTCGACCACTTCAAGTGCTACCGCGTGGGCAGCGCCCGAGCGCGCTTCGACGACTTCACGATCACCGACCAGTTCGGCACGATCGACATCGACGTGAAGCGGCCGCTGCACCTGTGCCTCGCGGCGGACAAGAACGACGAAGGGATTCCGAACCCCGGCGCCGCCATGCTGTGTTACCAAGTGCGAGGCCGCCCGCCCAGGACGGCGCCGGACCTCGTCTACACCAACAATCAATTCGGCGCGGACCAATTCCCGTTCTTCGGTCCGCGCGATCTCTGCGTCCCGTCGACCATCGTCCTGCCCTGAGAACGCGGGGTTCGTTGCGACACCCGCGCGCACCGGAGCCGGCGCGCGCGGGTGTCCATCCCCTCAGCCGCAGCGGGTTGCAATCACGATCTGGACGCGCTCGCCGGCGACCAGGCGCAAACGCTCGACGCGAAACCCCGCTGCCTGCACCTCGCGCGCCGTGGGATGACCGAGGCGACGCCAGCGCGCCGCCGGCGACCGACCCGGGACCCATGGTCGACCGACGACTGCCCGCATGGCCCTGGCGAATCGGCGCGGCCGGTTGTGGTCCACCACGATCAACACGGCGCCGAGCGGAGCGCGTCCCGCGACCTCCGTGAAGGCGGCGATTCGTGCCGCAGCTGCGGGCGCACACCCTATGAGGGAGAGGATGGTCGGCGACCCGAGAGCCGCGCCGGGAGCAGCGCCTTCGTTCCAGGCATGCCACCGCACAGCCGCGACACCGACCTCGCCGGCGATCAGCTCCTCCGCCTCGCGTCGCCAGGATGACACGGGACGCGTCGGACGATCCCGGAGATCAGCGACCGTTCCGGCTGCGGATCAGCGTCATGAACTCCTCGCGCGTCTCCTGCCGGGTCCGGAACGTCCCGAGCATGCAGCTCGTGACGACGACGGAATTCTGCTTCTCGACGCCTCGCATGCGCATGCAGAGATGCTCGGCCTCCACGACCACGCCGACCCCCTGCGGCTCGATCGCGTCCATGAGCGAGGTCGCAACCTGGGTCGTCAATCGCTCCTGCACCTGCAGACGGCGTGCGAACACCTCGAACAGACGCGCGAGCTTGCTCAACCCGAGGATCTTCTGGCTCGGGATGTAGGCCACGTGAGCCTTCCCGAAGAACGGCAGCATGTGGTGCTCGCAGAGCGTGAAGAAGTCGAGATCCTTCAGCACGATCATCTCGGAATACTCTTCGGTGAAGAGCGCCGAGTTCAGGATGGCGGCCGGATCCTCGTGATAGCCTTTGGAGAGGAACTGAAGCGCGCGGGTCACACGCTCCGGGGTCTTTTGCAAGCCCTCACGATCGGGATCTTCCCCAATCGCCCGCAGGAGCCCGCGGACGAGCTCCGCACTGCTCAAGACTTGCCTTTCTTCTCGATCGCGCGGACCTTTTGGTACTTGCGGTAATCGTACCCGGTGGCCATCGCCATCAGGAGCCCTTCCATGCCCCCCTCGCGCTCGCGGCGGAGGATCATGAGACGATCGTAGAACTCCCGGAAATCGCGATTGATCCGGTGCGCCTCGTCGACGGGATTGAGATAGAAGGCGTGGAGGCGGTTCACCGTGAAGCGCAGGGCGGAGAAGCGGAGCTCGTTCGGAAACGCGTCCCACTCGGCAAGCGACAGAGTACGCAGCGACTCGTAGCCGCCGATCAGTACCTCGAATCGCTTCAGGTCATAGCGCTCGCCGTCGTAGCAGAGCGCGTTCACCGCGGTCGCGAGATCGAAGATGTACTTGCCGCGCGACGCGGTTTCGAAGTCGAGGACCCCCACGACCTTCTCGCCGCGGAACAAAATGTTGTCGAGGTAGAGGTCGCCGTGGATGATGCCCTTCGGCAGCTTGCACTCGAGATAGTGCTCGAGGTAGCCGACCTCCTCGTCGAGCGTGCGCGTGATCTTCTTGAAATACGAGGGCAGTCGGTCGCGAACCTCTTGGTAGACGTCGGCGACGCGCTCGAAGGTGAAACGATTGTCGACGCCCTTCTTGTAGCCTTTACCAATGACGTGCAGATCGGCGAGCACCCGTCCGGCGTTCTCGATCTGGGCGAGGGACAACGTCGCACCCTCGCGCTTGTGTCCGTCGATGTACTTGAAGAGGGAAATGCACTTGCCGCCGAGCTCGTGGTACTGCCGCCCTTTGCGGTCGATCATCAGCTGTGGGCAGGGGAAGCCGTGCTTGCGGAGGTAGAGCAGGAGATCGATCTCCCGCTTGACCTCCATTTCGCTTCGCTCGTCGTCGATTCGGAGCCAGAAGCGGCCCTTGGCGGTATCGAGACGGCAATTGCCGTCCGTCCCACCGCCGTTGCCGTTGGCCGCCTGCAGCTTGCCTAGCCCGAACTCCTCGACCAGCTCCGCCAATTGCCGCCTATCGAGATTCGTGTACACCGCCATTTTTTACGCCCGCCACCCGATTGAGATGTTGAGATTCGTTCAGTTATATCCCTAACCCCGCGATAGTCAATAGTTTTCTGGCCATCAGCTGATACGGAGTGGAATATGGCGAACCCCACGCGGCGGGCGCTCAGCGGGTGCCGCTGGACCGCTATGTTGCCGATTTCGTGGGCTCCTCCACACCGATACGCGGGCAGAGCCTCGCCAGGCAGCACGTTTCGCACCCCGGTTTCCGAGCGTGGCACACTCGCCGGCCATGGTGGATCAACCGATGGGTGAAGTGGGTCCACGACGCGGGCGGCAAGAGATCCCGGAGGTCCATCTCGATTTTCGTCGGGTCGTCCTCGAGCGTGAGCCCGAGGCGATTCGCGAGCCGACGGACGTGGGTGTCGACGACGATGGACGGCACCCCGTACGCGGTCCCGAGCACGACGTTGGCCGTCTTGCGGCCGATGCCGGGAAGCTTCACCAGGGCGTCGAGGTCGCGTGGCAGCGTGCCCCCGAACTCGTCGGCGGTCGCGGCCGCGACGCCGCGCAGCGCTTTCGCCTTCTGGCGAAAAAACCCGGTCGAGTGGATCAAGGTCTCGAGCGCCCGCGGATCGGCATCCGCCAGCGCCCGCGGCGTCGGATAGCGCGCGAAGAGCGCCGGCGTCACCATGTTCACCCGCTCGTCCGTGCACTGCGCCGACAGGATGGTCGCGACCAAGAGCTGCCACGCGTTCTCGTGACGCAACGCGCACCATGCATCCGGGTACGCATCGGCGAGCGCGCGATCGATCTTGCGGGCGCGCGCCCTCCGCGCTTGCGTCGTCTCCCGCGGTCGCGTCACGCGCGACGCCGGGATCCGAGCTCGGCGGAGGTCGCCGGCGGCTGCTCCCGCCGTTGCCGCTCGTCGACGACACCGGTGCAGTAGCGCTCGACCGCCTGCGCGGTTTGCTCCGCATTCCACCCGAGCGTAGCGGCCATGATCGCGCCGACCATCGGCGCGGCCGCCGCGCCTCCGTCGTCGTGACGAAACGCGATCGGCACCCGACGCCGAAGAACGTCGTCGAGCGTCATCGCCATTTCGTCCTCCGCCGCCCGCGTGATCTCGACGCGGCGGTACGGTAAGCCGTCCACCACTGGACGCGCCGCATCAGGATCGCGTCCGAGGCGACGCATCAATTCCAGAGCGACGGTGCCGTAGCGGTGCAGCAGGTGACGAACGAGCCCGTCGTCGATCGTCGACGGCGCGCTCGCGCGAAGGCGCTTCCCGAAGCCGCCGAAGCCGCCGCGATCCGGGTCGTCGACTCGCCCCCCGGGAAGCGGAATCTCGCCCGTGCGACAGGGCGCCAACCGCCTTCCAGGCTCGAGCTTTTCGAGCGTCGCCACGACTCGGTCGACCACCTTCTCGGCGACGCGACGATAGGTCGTGAGCTTGCCGCCCCCGAGCGACAGCAGCCCGGAGGCGCTCTCGAAGATCTCCTCCTCGCGCGACGTCTCGGACGGCGTCCCGGCTTCGGTCACCGGCGGTGCGACGAGCGGACGCAGCCCGGCATAGGCGCCGATCACGTCGGATTCCTGCAATCGCGCGGCGGGAAAGTAGGCATTCACGGCATCGAGCAGGTAGCGCACGTCGTCCGCATCGGCCGCGACGGCCTCGGGCCCCGTGTCGTAGTCGGTGTCGGTGGTGCCGACGAGCGTCTGGTCTTCCCATGGAATGGCGAACATGACGCGCCCGTCGCACGGCGCCCGCAGCACGATGGCGTTGCGATTGCCGACGCGCGCGCGCGGCACCACGACATGCACGCCCTTGGTCAGTCGCAGCACCGGCGCGGCGCTCGGGTCGTCGAGCCGGCGAACGCGGTCGAGCCACGGTCCGGTCGCGTTCACCACCTGCCGCGCTGCAATCGTGAACGCGGCACCGGTCAGCCGATCCACGACGCGCGCGCCGGAGAGTCGGCCGTCGGTGCGCAGCAGCTCGGTGACGCCGACGTGATTGCAGGCGATCGCGCCTTCGGCCATCGCCGACTGGATCGTCTCGAGCGTGAGCCGCGCGTCGTCGGTCCAGCAATCGTAGTAGTGCATCGCGCCGCGCAGGCCCTCGGACCGCAGCGCCGGCTCGTGCCGCAGCGTCGTTCGGTGCCCCCAGGAGCGATGGCGCGCGATGTTCCGGAATGCGGAAAGGCCGTCGTAGACCCAGAGGCCCGCCGACAAGCGCAAGCGGCCGACGGGGTCGCCTCGGAAGATCGGAAAGACGAACGGCATCGGCTGCACGAGGTGCGGCGCGACGTGACGACGGAGATGATCGCGTTCACGGCTTGCCTCGAGTACCAGCGCGAACTCGTAGTTTTCGAGGTATCGCAGGCCGCCGTGGATGAGCTTCGACGACTTGCTGCTCGTGCCGCTTGCGAAATCGCCCTGTTCGACCAGCGCCACGGAGAGGCCGCGCATGGCGGCGTCGCGAGCGATCCCGGCCCCGTTGATGCCGCCACCGATCACCAGAAGATCGAAGCGGGGCGTCGCCAGAGCCTCGCCGAGGGCGGCGCGGCGCCCATCAGACACGGGGCTCTCTCCAGCGTGCGCGCGACCTCGTCATCAGCGGCGCGTCGAGTGTATCACACGGGCGGGGAGCCGCCATCCGCGATCCTTCCACACGAGCGCAAGCACGAGATCGGCGACGTTGGTTCCGGTCGGCCCCGGCCGAAAGAGATCGCCGAGCGCCGCCAGCGTGGGATACACGTCGTAGGCGGCAAGCGCCTGCGCGAGCGTTCGCCCGGTGCGTCGCGCGCGGCGCGCGCTTGCGCCGTCAGCGAACGCCCCGGCGGCGTCGGTCGGCCCATCGATGCCGTCGGTCCCGGCCGCGAGCAGCGCCCAGCCTCCGATCCCGGCGAGCTCGGCCGCAACGGCGGCCGCCAGCGCCTGGTTGCGGCCGCCCTTCCCCGACCGCGGACCGAGCCGCACGGTCGTCTCTCCACCGGCGATCCAGAGTACCGGACACGACTCGCCCGCGCGCGCCGCCGACGCGCGGATCGCGCGCGCGATGCTCCGCGCCGCGTCCGCCGTCGCGCCGGTGAACGCGCGCCGACGCAGCACGATCGACGTGAATCCGCCGCGCCGCGCCCAGGTCGCAGCGCCTCGTCGCGCCGTGGCGTTGCCGGCAACGAGCAGCGTGGGACACGCGCGCGCCGCCGGTGAGCCCGGCTTCGGCGTGTCCGCGATCCGACCCCGCGCTCCCCGTTCGAGCCGTCGCCGGACGCGGGGCGGAGTGCCGCCATCCGTCCCGTCCCCCGCACGACGGCGAGCGCCTGCGCGAACGTCGTCGGATCGGCGACCGTCGGCCCCGAACCGATCACCGTCACGTCGTCTCTCGGCACGTCCGACACGACGATCGCGGCAGCGGCACGTCCGACGAGCTGCGCCGCGAGCCTCCCTCCCGTCACCGCGGAGAGATGCTTGCGGACGGCATTCATCGCCGCGATGTCGACACCGCTCGCGAGCAACCAGGCCGCGGCGCGGCGCTCGTCCGCG
This sequence comes from uncultured delta proteobacterium, assembly GCA_963774015.1. GTDB lineage: Bacteria > Desulfobacterota > Binatia > UTPRO1 > UTPRO1 > UTPRO1. The sequence goes on along the minus strand of CAVZDH010000002.1, from coordinate 383,542 downwards.
AGCGTCAGGCCAGAGGCCGGAAGCGCGAGCAGGCTCGACGCCCCCCCGGTCAACACGACCAGCACGGCGGCGCGCGGGTAGCGTGCGAGCATCGCGAGGAGACGTCGCGTGGCCGCGGTGCTCGCGCGATCGGGAAGCGGGTGACTGCCGTATGCTACCGCGATGCGCGTGAGTCGACGCCCATAGCCCGGCGGTACGATCACGAGCCCGTCGACGACGTGCGATCCGAGCACTTCCTCCACACCCGCGGCCAGACCCGCCGCCCCCTTGCCGGCGCCGACCACGACGACGCCCGCGGCGAGCGGCAACGCGACGGAGCGACGACCGCTCCGGACGACGACCCGACGTCCCACGATCGCGAGCGCGCGAGCCGCCGACGCGCGCGGATCCACCGCGGCGATCGCGGCCCGATACGCCGCGCGCAGCGTTGCGCGCGTGCCGTGCGGCGCGCGCGGCGCGACGCGTCCGCGCCGCGTCACCTTGCCTGGCATCGGAGCTTTCTGTAGCGTCGCGCGAGGCCCGCCTCGCGTCGCCGAGCCTGCACATCCCGGAGGATCAGATGCACGAAGAGTTTCGCACCGAGCAATTCGCCGAGAGCTTCATCGGAGTCTGGAAGCGCGTCGTCACCGACCCACGCGGCTTTTTCCAGGACATGCCGATCCGGGGCGGCATCCAGTCGCCCTTGCTCTTCTTGGTGGGATGCCTGGTGATCGCCGCGCTCGGCTTCCTCGTGATCGGACCACGAGGCTTCGGGTTGAGCCTGGTGTTCTGGGGAACCCTGCGCTCGTTCCTCTATGCGGTCGTGTTCATGCTCGTCGCCCGGCAAGTGTTCGCCGGCGCAGCCGATTTCGAAGCCACGTATCGCGTCGTCGCGTACGCGACCGCCCCCATGGCGTTGATGTTCGTACCGGTCCTCGGCGGCCTCACGTTCCTCTACACGATGTTCCTGATCATCGTCGGCCTCGAACGCGTGAACGGATTCGATGCGACGAAATCGGTGCTGAGCGTGCTGCTGGCGACCATCGTCATCATCGCGATCAGCTGGGCGCTCGGCCTTCATCCTCATGGCTACTATCACCACGGCTTCGCCCCCGGCTGCCATCGCTAGGGAACCTCTGCACAGGTCGCTCCCGGCTCCGAAGCGCGATCCATCCCCGCTCGACGGCGGCGCGATGCTGCGCCTTCCTTTCGAGAGCGGGCGTGCGCGTCGACCGAGCAACGGCGCAGACGGCCGTTTTTCAACGGCTGGCGCGCCCGGGCGGCTTACTGACCTTCTTCGTCGAGGTCGGTGGCGCCGAGCCGGCGGTAGGCACGATCGTCGTCGCTGCGGCGATTTTGCTTGGCCTCGGTTTCGCGGTCGGCCTGGCACTGGACGCAGAGCCGGGTGAACGGCATCGCCTGCAACCGGCCCTCGGCGATCTCCTGCTCACAGCTCTCGCAGACGCCGTACGAGCCTTCGCCGATTCGGTCGAGCGCGTCCTCGATCGCTTGCAGCTTGCCGCGATCGCGGTCGGTCAGGATGAAATTGATCTCGCGTTCGCGCTCTTCGCTCGCCAGATCGTAGGTGTCCATGCCTTCGTCCTTGGACGACTCGCGGCCCTGCTTCAGATCCTGTTGGATCTCGGCCAAGAGCTGGCGCTTCATGGATTCGAGCGTCTCGCGAGCGGTCTTCAGGAAAGCTTTGCGCATGGTCTCCCTCGAAAGGCGGCGGATGGTAAGGGCTGGTACCGGGCGTGTCAACTCTCCGCCGTAGAAACGCGGAGGACGGTAGAACCTCGCGAAACGCCTAGTCCGTGCGTCTGGATCGGTCGGTCAGCAAGGGTGCGACGACGTCCCACACCCGTCGCTCGACCTCGTCGATCCCGAGGAGGCGACCGTCCTCCATGCAGTCGATGCGGTGCCAGCGCTCGGTCCGGTCGAGCGCGAGGAGCGAGAGGTACGCAGCTTCCGCCGCGCGCAGATGCTCGCGATCGTCCTCGTGGATGTCGCGTACCTTGCCCTTCAGGTAGGCCCGCTCGTCCTTCGCCGCCACGAGCTCGAAGCCGACGTCGGCCGGAACGTGCAGCAGGATCGTGAGATCCGGCTTCGGGATCCCGAGCACGCCGTACTCGAGGTCGTTCAGCCAGGCGAGGAACCGCTCGCGTTCGGCGGGGTCGGCGATCTTGGCCATCTGATGGCCTTTGTTCGCCGACACGTACCGGTTCGACACCACGATCGCCCCACGCGCCAAGGCCGCGCGGATACCGAAGGAGGCGTCGAAGCGATCGAGCGCATAGAGGATCGACGCCCGATACGCGCCGATGGCGCCGAGATTCCCGTACTCACCGCGCAGGTATCGCTCGACGAAATACGCCGACGGCTCGCCGTAGCGCGGAAAGTCGACGAGCACGACGTCGCGTCCGGCCGCGGCGAGCCGGCGGTGGAGCCGCGCGGTCTGCGTGCCCTTCCCCGAGCCGTCGGTGCCGTCGAGGACGATGAACGTGCCGCTCATGCGCGCCGGTAGGTGACGAAGGAGAACCCGTCGCGGTCCTCACGCCACGTCTCCTTCCAGACCGCCGGGTCGATCGGCGGGAAGAACGTGTCGCCGGCGACGTCGCGGTGGACGTGCGTCAGGTCCAGCACGTCGGTACGCTCCATCGCCTCGGCGTAGATGGCGCCGCCGCCGTTGATCACGACGTCGTCCCCGGCATGCGCGTCGAGCGCCTCGTCGAGCGCCGCGAAGCGCTCCACGCCCAGCGGCAAGGGGTACGCCCTCTGACGGGTCACGACGACGTTCGTCCGCCCGGGAAGAGGACGGTATTTCTCGGGAATCGACTCCCAGGTCTTCCGCCCCATGACGACGACTTTCCCCATGGTCACGTCGCGATAGCGCTTCATGTCCTCGGGAATCCGCCACGGCAGACCGCCGTCTTTGCCGATGCAGCCGTTGCGGGCGACTGCCGCCACGATCGTCACCATGACGTCAGACGGCGAGCGGAAAATCGATCTTGGGATAGCTCTCGTATCCTTCGACACGACTGTGGTCCGCCGTCCATTCCCAGATCGACGCAAACGGCTCGGTGACGAGCCGCGGCAGCGGATAGCGCTCCGGATCGCGGGTGAGCTGCTCGCGAATGCCGTCGACCTGGTTCACGTAGATGTGGGTGTCGGCGAGGAACCCGATCAGCTTTCCCTCCCGCAGCCGCGCTCCCTTCGCGAGCAGGTGCAGCAGGAGACCGTAGCTCGCGATGTTGAACGGCAACCCGAGGGGTACGTCGACCGAGCGCTGATTCCAGAGGAGATTGAGCCTCCCGTTGATGACGGTCACCTGAAAGACGAAGTGGCAGGGCGGCAAGCCTTGCTCGGCGAGCTGGGTCGGATTCCACGCGCTGACGATCATGCGACGGTCGTCCGGATTGGTCCGCAGGGTCTCGACGACGTGTCGCAGCTGATCGACGCCGCGTCCGCTGTAGTCGGTGACGTGGTCCACGTAGGAGGCGCCGAAGTGCCGCCACTGGAACCCGTAGATCGGACCGAGATCGGGCTCCTCGAGCATGCGGCGCTTGGCGGCCTCGTCGTGTCCGTAGGCGGCCTTGTGTGGACGCGCCCACTCGTCCCAGATGTGGTTGTTGCGCTCCTGCAGCCAGCGCTTGTCGGTGAGTCCCTTCACGAAGAACTCGAGCTCCGTGGCGACGAGCCGAAACGGCGTCCGCTTGGTCGTGAGCAGCGGGAAGCCCCTCGCCATGTCGTGCTCGAACGTAGCGCCCGCGATCGCGATCGTGTCGACGCCGGTGCGGTTCGCCTTGCGCTCGCCTTCCGCGAGGATGCGCCGGACGATGTCGAGATACGCCTTCACGTTGCGCGCCGTCGCCTCAATGGCCGGTCGAGCCGAAGCCCCCGCGGCCGGGCCCCGTCGCGTCGGCGACGACCCATCGCACGCGCGGACGCGGAACGATGATCCCCTGAGCGACGCGCGTCCCGCCGGCAAGCTTCACCTCGCGATCGCTCGGATTCCACACCGAGATCAGCACCTCGTCGTCGGGACCCGAGTAGTCGGGATCGATCACGCCGACGCCGTTGGCGAGCAGGAGGCCGTGCTTTTGGAAGAGCGACGACCGCGCGTAGACGTGAAACACGTGATCCGCCGGCACGCCGACGCCGAGCCCGGTGCGGAGGAGCGCTTGCGCGCGCGCCGGCACGACGGCGTCGTCGAGGATCGCGAGATCGAACGCGGCCGCGCCTTCGGTCTCGTACTCGGGGACGCGCGCCCGCGGGTCGCGCTTGGTGATTCGGACGGTGAGCATCGAGGCGATCTTTCAGACCCGGAGCGGCGCGGTCAAGGACGAGCGATCGCCGCGCCACCAGACGACGCGCTTGCCGGCTTGGCGCAACAGCGCGAGCCCCATGGCGTCGCCGCGCCGGTTGGGTTGGCGGCAGTGAACGCGCATGACGCCGCTGTTGATCGCGCGCTTCGCGCACATCACGCACGGCGTGTGCGTGAGAAACATGACCTTGTCCTTCTCGATCGCGCCCGCCTTCAAGAGCGCGTTCTCCTCCGCGTGCACGTAACCGCTGCGATCCGCCGGAATGAACTCGCGGTCGTTCATGCCGGCCGCACCGCCGTTGTACCCGACGCCGAGGACGCGCTCGAGATCCGCCGAGACGACCACGCAGCCGACCTTCTGCGAGCCGTCGGTGGAACGGAGCGCGAGCGCCTCCGCGAAACGCTGGTAGGCCTCGGGGAGCGTCATGCGGACGGGCAGCCGTCCGCCGACCAGCCCCGGCGGGTGCGGCCCGCTGCCGCGCGGACGCCATCGGGGGTAGTGGATGACCGACTTCCCGGCCCGCCGCAGCAGCTCGAGCCCCTGGCGACCGCGCGCGCTCGCAGTGCGGTAGTAGACGTGGCTGACCCCGCTGTTGATCGCCCGCACCGCGCAGAGCCGGCACGGCGCCTCGGTGACGAACATCAGCTTGTCCTTTTCCACGGCGCCCGCGATCAGCAACGCGTGCTCCTCGGCGTGCAGCAGACTGCCGCGCCGCATGCGCGTATCGGGCGCGAAACCCCGCGCGCTCGCGGCGCCACCCGAGAACCCGGCGCCGAGCACGCGCTCGAGGTTGTGGCTCACGAGCACGCACCCGGCACGGTGGGCCGCGGCCGGCGAGCAGCGCGCGAGCGCCTCGGCGAACCGGAGAAACGACTCGAAGAGCGGAATGCGCTCCTGATAGGCGCCGCGATTCAGCGGGTGGGGGTTGTCGGCGCGGCCGTCTTTCACGCGCGCGCGCTGCCGCGCACGCGGCGTCGAGCGGGAAGCCACGGCCTCAATCGCGGAAGTTCACGAATTGCAGCGCCAGCCCGACGTCGGCACCGCGCAGCTTCGCGATCACGTCTTGGAGGTCGTCGCGTTTCTTGCCCGAAACGCGCACCTCGTCGTCCATGATCTGGGCCTGCACCTTCACTCCGGTGCCCTTGATGAACTTGACGATCTCACGCGCCTTCTCGGTCTCGATGCCCTGCTGCACGGTGATCGTTTGACGGGCCCGGCCGCCGAGCGCCGGCTCGACCGCCCCATAGTCGAGATTCTTGATGGGCACGTTGCGCTTGACGAGCTTCGACTGCAGCACGTCGACGACCGCCTTCACCTTGTAGTCGTCGGCGGACGTGATGGTGATGTCCGTTTGGTCCCACGCGATCTCGGTCTTGCTGTCCTTCAGATCGTACCGCTGCGCCACTTCTTTGCGCGTCTGGTTGAGCGCGTTGTCGACCTCTTGCAGATCGATGCGGGAGACGACGTCGAACGAAGGCATGCGGCGCTTCGTAGCAGGGCGGTCGCCGCCTTGCCAGTACGATCGGCCGTACCCGAACGGCGGATTTGACTGACCGGCAGGCGTTCCCCTAGGGAACCTCTGCACAGATGGGTTCCGAGCGAGAAGTGCGAGCCGCCCCGAGCGCAAGGCGCGAAGCCCGACCGCGTATCTGAACGATACGCTAAGGGCGTCGCGCCGCCGTCGATCGGGGATGGATCGCGCTTCGTAGCCGGGAGCCACCTGTGCAGAGGTTCCCTAGTGTCCCGCCCCCGAAATTCGTTGCATAAGGCTGCGAGAGATTTTCAGCCCTGCCGAGGCGTGACGACGAAGGAATAGTCTGGACTATTTCGAGGAGGAGCAACGCGGGCAGGGCTGAAAAGACCCGCAGAATTATGCGGCGAATTTCGGGGACGGGACACTAGCTTCGCGCCTTCGGGGAGTGTCGCGCGTGAGGCGGACCGGGGCAACGGTCCAGGGGGTTTCGATGTGGGAGAGACGCGTCGGCCTCGTGCTGCTCGTGAGCACGCTGGCCTGTCCGGTCCGATTGCTCGCGTGCGCGACCGTGGTCGATTGCGACGACGCCGACCCCTGCACCGAGGATCTCTGCGACAGCGCGCTCGGCTGCGTCCATGCCGACGTCAACACCGGGTGCGACGACGGCAACGCCTGCTCGACGGGCGACCTCTGCAACGGCGGCACGTGCGTCGGCGGAGCGATCGCGAGCGGCTGCACGTCTTGCCAAGCCATTGCCACGCTGCCGGCGGACGGCGGCACCGTCGTCGGCGCTACCAGCGGCGCCGGCTCGATGACCGGGAGCTGCGGATCGACCGGACCGTCGCCGGAACGCGTCTACCGCTGGACGCCGACCGCGTCCGGCACCGCCGTCATCGCGACCTGCGGCAGCGGCACGCTCTACGACAGCGTCCTGCACGTCCACGCGGGGACGTGCGGCGGCGCGGAGCTCGCCTGCAACGACGACACCACCGGCTGCACGACGGGTGAGCCGAACGACCATCACGGGTCGCGCATCGTACTCGGCGTGACGGCTGGGCAGACCTACGTCGTCGCGGTCGACGGCTACAACGGGGCCCACGGCACCTACACCCTGACCGTCACGCCGCCGAGCAACTGCGGCAACGGCGTACGGGAGGGCGCGGAAGCGTGCGACGGCGGCGACGTGGCGCAGTGCCCGAGCGGCGAGTGCACGAGCGGCTGCACGTGCGTAGCGCCGGCCGGCGGCCTGCCGGATCTCGTTCCACAGATCGTCGACGTCAGCACCGAGTTCGACGCGACCGTCGCCGTCGGCGACGTCATCGAGGGGTGCGCCGAGGCGACGTCGGGCGTCGACCTTCTGCGCTTCGGCGCCTACTCGCGCAACGACGGTACCGCCGATTTCGTGCTCGGCGATCCGCTCTGTCCGAGCCCATGCGACGAGCATCCGCTCGAGGTATGCGGCGATCCCGACTTCGTCTGCAGCCCGGCCGCAGGACACAACCACGCCCACTACAGCAACTACGCACGCTACGAGCTCCTCGACGGCACCGGGCAGGCGGTCGTGGTCGGACACAAGCAAGGCTACTGCCTCCGCGACACGACCTGCGCCGCCCCCCTGTACACGTGCACCAACCAGGGCATCAGCGCGGGCTGCTCGGACCTCTACGGCGCGAATCTCGGTTGCCAGTATCTCGACATCACCGGGATCCCGTCGGGAACGTACGTGTTGCGCGTCACCATCGACCCCTTCGACCGCATCCTCGAGCTCTCCGAGAGCAACAACGTCGTCCAGCAGACCGTGACGATCGCACGCCCCGGCCCGACGGCGAGCCCGTCCCCGTTCGTGGCGCCGAGCCGCACGCCGACGCGCACCCCGACACCGTCGGCCGCCGCCACGGCGAGCGCGACCGCCCTCGCGAGCGCGAGTCCCACGGCCGCCGCCACCGCTGCCGCGACCCCCGGCGCGAGCGCGACGTCGACCCTGTCGGCGACGCCCGCGACCACGCCGACGCCGATTCCGGGCTGCGGCATCACGGCCATCATCCCTGCCGGCGGCGGTATCGTGACCGGCACCACCGGTGGACCGAGTCACCAAAGCGGCACCTGCGGCTCGACCGGCAACTCGCCCGAGAATGCCTATCAATGGACGCCCGCGACGTCGGGCACCGCGACGTTCCGTACCTGCGGCACGGCGACGCGCTTCGACACCGTCCTCTACGTGCGCGGCGATTCGTGCACGGGCGGCGAGATCGCCTGCAACGACGACACGAGCGGATGCGGCACCGGCGAGCCGAACGATCACCATGGCTCGGCCATCACCGCGACCGTAACGGCCGGCCGCACGTACGTGATCTTCGTCGACGGCTACAACGGGGCGGCGGGCGCCTACGCGCTCGCGGTAACCGGGCCCCCAGGCGGGCCCGCGACGGCGACGCCCCTGGCGACGGCGTCGCCGCTCGCCACTCCCACCGCCACGCGCACCTCGACGCCCGTCCCGACCGCGACCGCCGGTGCGTGCACGACCGCCCTGACGATCGCGAGCGAAGGCGGCCTCTTCACCGGCACGACCGCGGGCACGAGCACGCTCGCCGCGACCTGCGCGTCGAGCAATACGTCGCCGGAGAACGTCTACCGTTGGGTCGCGCCACGGTCGGGGACCGCGGCCTTCGAGACCTGCGGAACGGCGACCACGTTCGACACCGTCGTCTCGGTCCGCCAGCCGAGCTGCGAAAGCGGCCCCGAGCGCTCCTGCAACGACGACACCACCGGCTGCGGTACCGGCGAGCCCAACGACCATCACGGCTCACGCGTCAGTCTGCGGGTGACGGCGGGTGTTGCGTATTACGTCGTCGTCGACGGGTACGGGGGCGCGCGTGGCACGTATCAGTTGCGCGTCACACCCCCCTGACGAAGGCGCGTCGCCGCGGTCAGGACGGGGGCAGCGTCGTGCCCGGGGGCGTGATCACGTCGACGCCGCGCGGCACCGTGAACTCGAAGGTGGAATCGGGAACGTCGACGTTCCGCTGGACGTCCGCGAACGTGAGCGTCGTGACGTTGCCGAGGGGATCGGTCACCGCCGCCTCGACGATGTCGTACGTCGCGCGATCGACGCCGAGCGCGAGCGCCCCGACGTCATCGCCGCTCTTCGCCGCGAGCGCGACGTACAGCCGGCTCGCGGTACAACCGCGCGAATCGGGCTCCGGTCGGAACTGGTCGGTGATCCGGCCGACGCCGAGCAGAAACGAGACCGGCGTCGTCGACACGAACGCCGCCCGGAACGGCGCCTTCAGTACTTGCTGGTCGTCGGGCTGGTAAATCCACAGGAGGCTTCCGTCGGACACGATCTGCTGCACGCGCGGCGTCGTGAATTCCCACCGCATCTTGCCCGGCTTCTTGAACACCACCGTGCCCTCGGAAACGTCGCTCACGCCCATCGACTTGACCTTCATTTCCTGACGCACCCGTGCCTCGAAGGTCCGGGTCTCGTCGTACCGTTCCTGGAGCTTCTTCACGATCGTGGCCGGATCCGGGCAACTGCCGCCGGCCGCGGGCTTCATCTCCGCGCGCAGCGGAACGGCGGGAGCCAGCGCGGCGAGCGCGAGCGCGAGCAACGAGAGCGACCAACGACGCATGTGGGCTCTCTAACAGCGCGTCGGCGGCGCTGCCAGCAGGGCCCCGCTCAGTCGTTCGCGTCGACGCGACGGGCGAGGACCTCGCGCGGCCGGGCGCCCTCCGCTTGCGACACCACGCCCTCGCGCTCCATGCGCTCGATCATGCGCGCGGCCCGGTTGTAGCCGACGCGGAGCTTGCGCTGCAGCCACGAGATCGACGCCTGGCGACTCTCGGTGACGACGCGCACCGCCATGTCGTACATCTCGTCGTGGAGGTCGTCCTCCTCGCCTTCGGCCGCCTCGTCGTCGTCGCCGCCCTCGAGAAGCTCCATGCGGTACGTCGGCGTTCCCTGCTTCCGCCAGAACTCGACGACCTTCTGTACCTCCTCGTCCGACACGAACGCGCCGTGCACGCGCGTGAGGCGCGCCGTCCCGGGCGGCAGGAAGAGACAGTCGCCGGCACCGAGCAGGCGCTCGCTGCCCATGGCGTCGAGGATCGTGCGCGAGTCGATGCGCGACGTCACCTGGAACGAGATGCGGGCGGGGAAGTTCGCTTTGATGAGCCCGGTGATGACGTCGACCGACGGCCGCTGCGTCGCGAGAATCAAATGGATGCCGGCGGCGCGGGCCTTTTGCGCGAGGCGCGTGATGGACTCTTCGACCTCACGACCGACGGTCATCATGAGGTCGGCGAGCTCGTCGACGATGATCACGATGCGCGGCAGATGCTCGTGGACGAGGGGCGGATTGCCGAGCGGCTGCCCCGGAACGAACGGGCTCGCGGCTTCTTCCTCGTCCTCCGGCTCGGTGAGCTCGATGACTCCGGCGTGTTTCTCGGCCTGCTCGGCGGCGATCGCCTTGTTGTAGCCGTCGATGTTGCGGACGCCCTTCTCTTTCAGGAGGCGGTACCGGCGGTCCATCTCCTGCATCACGTTCGCGAGCGCATAGGCGGACTTCTTGGGATCGGTCACGACCGGCACGAGCAAATGCGGAACGTTGTCGTAGACCGAGAGCTCGAGCATCTTCGGGTCGATCATGATGAAGCGCACGTCGTGCGGCGACGCTTCGTAGAGGATGCTCATGATCATCGCGTTCAGCGACACGGACTTGCCGGTGCCGGTCGCGCCCGCCATGAGAAGGTGCGGCATCCTCCCCAAGTCGGCGACGTAGGTGTTGCCGGTCGTGTCCTTCCCGAGCGCGAGCGTGAGCTTCGACTCGGAGCGCTGGAACTGGTCGCTCGCGATGATGTCGCGGAGCCAGACCTTCTCGCGCCGCGGATTCGAGACCTCGATGCCGACCACGGGCTTCCCGGGGATGGGCGCCAGGATGCGCACGCTGTGGGCGCGGAGCGCCATCGACAGGTCGTCGGCGAGGTTCACGACGCGATTCACCTTCACGCCGGCCGCGGGCTCGAACTCGAACGTCGTGATGACCGGGCCCGGGCGTACCGCGACGACTTTGCCGTCGACCCCGAAGTCGGCGAGCTTCGACTGCAGGATGCGCGAGCTCGCGATCAGGGACTCCTCGTCGATCTGCACGCCGGAGTCGACGGGCGCATCGAGGAAGCCGAGGGGCGGCAGCTCGTACTGCGTGTTCCCCGAAGAGAAGTGGAACTCCTCCTGCTTGAGCGTCTTCGGGGCCTTGCCCTTACCGCCCTTCGCCGTTCGCGGCTCGGGCTCGGTCACCAGGATCGGCGGCGCCGGCGGTGGCGGCAACGCCGAGCGCTTGGCGCGCGCGGCGTCGCGCTCGGCCTTCGACTCTCGCTCCTTGCGCTCGCGCGGAGGCGGCAGCGTCACGACGTCGGCGTCCTCGTCGTCGGCCGGCCGGTGACGCTCCCGCCAGCGGCTGAGCGCGCCGCCGAGTGCCTCGCGCGCGGCACTCGCGCGCCGCGCGATCGCACCCATTCCGCCGACCAGCGAGCCGCCCGTCACCACCATGGTCGTCAGAACGAGCCCCGTGAGGACGATCAGGAAGGCGCCGAGGCCGTTGAAGAGCCCGGCGAGCACGCTCGCGAGAAAGCCCCCGACCCAACCGCCGGCGCTGGCTTCGCGCCCCGGACCGCGGACGAGCGCCAGCGCCGTCGCGACCAGCAGCAGCTCCATGGTCAGCACCGCGCCCCGCACGACCGACAGCGCGAGCGAACCACCACGCAGCACCACCACCGCCACCAGCACGATGCTGGCGGGTATCAAGAAGGACGCGAGCCCGAAGGCCTGGACGAAGAGATCCGAGAGCAGATGCCCGACCGGACCACCGACGTTCCCGGCCGGCCGACCCGGCGTGTAGCTGAGAAAGCTCAGCGCGAGATAGCAGGCACCGGCAATGGCGAAGAGAGCCTCGACCTCGCGCCGCAGCGTTCCGGTCGCTTGCTCGACCTTCTCCCGCACCCCGCTCTTGGCTATGCGTGCCGCTTTTCCCGCCACCACCACCCCCGACGCAACGTCAGAGACTTGTCATGGACGGCCCGGTAGGCGCAAGTCCCGAACTCCGCAAGGCGTCAGTCCGCCGGGGCGGACAATCTGGTCGGCCGCAGACTCGTCGGGGGCGGCCCGAACATCCCTTGCCAGCACGTGCCGGTGCTGGCCCGGAGCTGCACGTCGAGCGGCGCGACCAGCGTCGACGCGTCCGGCCAATCGCGCCGGCAACACGAAGGGGCTCAGAGCTCCATGACGACGGGGAGGATCACCGGCCGGCGCTCGAGCGTCTTCTTGAAGTACCGCCGCAGGGTCTTCCGCATCTCCTCTTTCACCTCGGCCGGCACGGTACGCGACTCGGGTGCGAGCGCCGCCAGCGCCTCGAGCACGGCTTCTTTCGCGCGCTCGAAATACGGCTGGCTGTCGTCCTCGAACACGAACCCGCGCGAGATGAGGTCGGGCCCGGAAATGATCTCCCCGGTGTGCTGATTGACGGCGAGGATCGCGAGGACGAGCCCGCCGTCGGAGAGATGCCGGCGGTCGCGCAACACCACGTCGCCGACGTCGCCGACCCCCTTGCCGTCGACGAAGACGCGTCCCGACGCGACCGACTCCGCCTGCCGCGCGCCCGCGGCGTCGATCTCGAGCACGTCGCCGTCCTCGAGGACGAAGGTATCGACGATGCCCATCTCGCCCGCGAGCGCGGCGTGCCGTACCAGGTGCCGATATTCGCCGTGCACGGGGACGAAGTAGCGCGGACGCGTCAGCTGCAGCATGAGTTGCAGCTCCGACTGGCTCGCGTGTCCCGACACGTGCAGCCCCGCGTACGGCTCGTGCAGAACCTCCGCACCGCGCCGATAGAGGTGGTTGATGACGTCGCCGATCGGTTTCTCGTTTCCGGGGATGATGCGCGACGACATGATCACGGTGTCACCGGCCCCGATCTTCACCTGCTTGTGGTCGTCCATCGCGATGCGGGTGAGCGCCGAAAGCGGCTCGCCTTGGCTGCCGGTCGAGAGCAACGTCACCTGTGACGGCGGCAGCGCCGCGACCGCGGCGAGGTCGACGATCAGGCCGGGTGGCACGCGGAGGTACCCGAGATCTTGGCCGGTCTGGAGGTTCTGCACCATCCCGCGACCGACCACCGCGACCCGCCGCCCCGCCTTCGCCGACACGTCGAGCACCTGCTGGATGCGATGGAGATGGGACGCGAAGGTCGCGACGAGCACACGGCCGCGCGAGCGCTGAAACGCCGCCTCCAGCCGGCCGGTGAGGCTGCGCTCCGACGGCGTCACGCCGGCACGATCGACGTTGGTCGAGTCGGACAGCAGCGCCAGCACGCCCCCGTCGCCGAGCGCCGCGAACCGCGCCAGATCCGACGGCAGGCCGTCGAGCGGCGTTTGGTCGAACTTGAAATCGCCCGTGTGCACGACCATGCCGAGCGGCGTGCGAATCGCGAGCGCCACCGCGTCGACGATGCTGTGCGTGATGTGGATCGCCTCGATCTCGAAGGGTCCGACGCGCCAGACGTCGCCCGCCTTGAATCGTTCGAGGGGCGACGCGAGCTCGTGCTCCTCGAGCTTGTGTGCGACGAGCGCGTGCGCGAACGGCGTCGCATAGGTCGGCACCGGAAGCTCGCGCGTCACGAACGGCAAGGCCCCGACGTGATCCTCGTGGCCGTGGGTGCAGACGATCGCCTTCAGACGATCCGGACGCTCGCGCAGATACGTGAGGTCGGGGATGACGAGGTCGATTCCGAGCATCGACGGCTCGGGGAACATCACGCCGCAGTCGATTGCGATCGCACTGTCCCCGTACTCGACGAGCATCATGTTGAGGCCGATCTCGCCGAGCCCGCCGAGGGGCACGATTCGCAGCACGTCGCTCATTGCCGCACTCCGCCGGCCGCTCCTCCCGCCATCGACTCCGAAGCCTCCCACAAAGGTGTCGCGAGCGCCAGAATCCACCCGCTACTCGGCGTCGTTGACGGTATGGGGGTGCGCTGTTAAGCCTCGCGCAATCTCAGCTCGTCCCCCCGGAGGTCGTCATGTCGGTCAACAAAGCCATTCTCGTCGGTAATCTCGGCAAAGATCCCGAGGTGCGGTTCACCGGCACCGGTCGCGCCGTGTGCAAGTTTCCGCTCGCCACCACGACCACCTGGAACGACAACGAAGGCGCCCGCCAAGAGCGTACCGAGTGGCACAACATCATCGTGTGGGGAAAGCAGGGCGAGAATTGCGGCAAGTTCCTGAGCAAGGGGCGGCAGGTCTTCGTCGAAGGCGAGATCCGCTCTCGGAGCTACGACGACAAGGACGGCAACAAACGGTACATCACCGAGATCATCGCCCAGAACGTCCGTTTCTTGGCCGGCCAGGGCGGTGGGGGCGGTCGCGGCGGCTCGGGCGATCCCGGGCTCCCCGAGGAGCCCGCGATGGGCATGGGGGGCGGTGGCGCCCCGGCAACGGACGACGACGACATTCCTTTTTGACCAATGGACGTCGGACCCCGACGTGAATTTCGGGGTCCTCCCGCCGACACCTTCTCGGCCTCGTCGTCCTAGGGAACCTCTGCACAGGTAGGTTCCGCGCGAGAAGGGCGAGCCGCCGTCGAGCGGGGACGGATCCCGCTTCGTAGCCGGGAGCCACCGGTGCAGAAGTTCCCCACTCTAGAGCCCCTCGTCGCTGAAGCTCACGTAGCGGCCGTGGCCGATGATGACGTGGTCGAGGACGCGGACGCCCATCAGGTCGCCGACCTCCCGGAGGCGTCGCGTGATCGCCACGTCCTCCGCGCTCGGCGTCGGGTCGCCGCTCGGATGGTTGTGGACGAGGATGATGGCGGCGGCGCTCTCCTCGATGACCGGCACGAAGACCTCGCGCGGATGGACGAGCGAGGCGGTGAGCGTGCCCTCGGACACGCGTACGTCCTTGAGCGGTCGATTCTTCCCGTCGAGCAGAATGACGTGGAACTGCTCCTTCCGGAGCGCCGCGAGACGTTCGCCGCAGTGGCGATACACCTCGGCGCTGGTCCGAAGCGGCGTACCGGGCGCGAGCCGCTGCTCCCCGTAGCGGCGCGCGAGCTCGCCGAGCGCTTGCACCATGGCGGCGCGCGCGGCGCCGAGGCCCGAGGTGGCGCGGAGCGCGCGCGGCGGTGCGTCGACGAGCGCGCGCAACGAGCCGAAACGCTGTAACCAGAGCCGCGCCTGATCGACCGCGTTCGGCGCACCGGGCGCCGCGGTCGGGAAGACGATCGCCAGCAGCTCCGCGTCGGTCAGGCGATCGGCGCCGGCCTCGGCGAGCTTCTCGCGCGGTCGCTCGTGCGAAGGCCATGCCTTGATGGAGTGCGACCGGCGTTGCGCCATGCGACGGTGCTACCGTCGGGTGCGATCCCGCGCATCGCTACGGGTAGCGGATCACGCCGAGCGCGCGGCGCGCGGCGGCGACACCATCGCCGTCCCGAGCCGTTCGGCGCGGAGCCGGCGCAGGGTCTCCGCCATCACGTCACGCACGTGGTCGCGGAGCGCGTCGACGTCGTCGAAGCGGTCGACCGCAATGGGGTCCAGCACCTGGATCACGATGTCGGCGCCGGGCGACGTGACACCGTGCTTCGGCAATGCGTCGAGCGTCCCATCGAGGACGATCGGCAGGATGGGGACGTGATGTCGCAGCGCCAGCGTGAACGCCCCGTGCCGGAAGTCGCGAAGCTCCCCGTCGAGCGAGCGCGTCCCCTCCGGAAAGATCATGATCGAGCTGCCGCTCTCGAGCGCTTCCCCGCACGCGGCCATCATCCGTACCGCATCCTGACGGTCGCCGCGTCGGATGCGGATGTATCTGTTGAGCGTCATGTTCCAGCCGATGCACGGCAGCCGGAAGATCTCCTCCTTCGACACCCATTTGAAGTGTCGATACAGGCGGAACAACACCAGGATGTCGAGCAGCGATTGATGATTCGAGACGATGACGTAGGCCCTGTCGTTGCGGAGACGTTCGCGGTTGCGCACCGACGTCCTCCAATAGGGAAAGACGTAGGTGTAGAACGACGCCCAGGCGCACGAGTAGAGGTGCAGCAGGCGCAGACGGTGATCGAACGGAAACGTCACGAGCCAGACGAGAAACGCGACCACGAAGAGCGGCGGGCACGTGAGAAGGATGAGCGCCCAGAGACCGTACGAGGCAATGGTCTTCGCCATCCGGTCCATCACTCGACTCGTAGCAAGAGGCCCTTCAAGTAGCGACCCTCCACGTGCGCCAAGGCCTGCGGATGGTCGATGCCAGGACCGAGCCGGGTAAGCAACTGGCACGCGCGGCCGGCGTCCATCGCCGCCGCCGTCACGGCGCCCTCCCATTGCGCGGCGTCGACGTGCTGCGAGCAGCTGAACGTGAGGAGCAGCGCGCCCGGCGCAGCGATCCGCAGCGCGCGCAGGTTCACGTCCTTGTATCCCGCCCGCGCGCGCTCGCGGTCGGTGCGGCGACGCGCGAAGGGCGGCGGATCGAGGACGATCAGGTCGGCGCGCGGGAGATCGCCGCGGAGATAGTCGAACACGTCGGCACGGACGAAGCTCGCACCCTCGGCGACGAGGCCGTTCAGGCGCCACGCCGCCTCGCCCTGCGCGAGCGCCGCCGCCGAGCTGTCCACCGACGTGACGTGCACCGCCCCCCCGCGGGCCGCCGCGATCGAGAAGCCCCCGCTGTACGCGAAGAGGTTCACCACCCGCCTGCCCGCGGCCAGCTCGACCACGACATCGCGATTCGGACGCTGGTCGAGGAAGAATCCCGTCTTCTGACCGCCGCGCACGTCGACCACGTGCCGGCGACCGTGCTCGTCGATGACGATCTCCGCCGGCGGCTCGTCCCCATGCAGCACGCCGACACGACGGGCGAGGCCCTCGGCGTTCCGTACGTTTCCCTCGCTGCGCTCGAAGATCCCGCGGAGCGGCACGAGCTCCGTGAGCGATGCGACGACGGACGCGCGCAGCGCATCGGCACCCGCCGTCAGGAACTGACAGACCGCGAAGTCGGCGTAGCGATCCACGACCAGACCCGGTAGGCCGTCGCCCTCGCCGTTCACGAGCCTGAGCGCGTCGCTGCCGGTGACGAGCGCGCGCAACGCGAGCGCGGACGCGAGCCGTTCGCGGACCAGCGCGGCGTCGATCGGCCGTGCCCCCCGCGTCATCATGCGGACCGCGATGCTGGTCGCGGGATTCCAGGTACCGCAGCCGAGCACGCGTCCGTCGGCCGCCCGTACTTCGGCCGCGGAGCCCGCGCCCCCCTCGCCTTCGGCCCGCGCGATCGCGCCCGAGAAGATCCAGGGATGGCCGGCCCGGACGGAGAAGTCCCGCCCCGGTTTCAACGTGATCCGCACGGTCACGGCGCCCGGCGGCCGCTGCGCCGCACGTAGGTCCCGCTCTTGCCCCCTTCCTTGCGGAGCAGCCGCACGTCCGTGATCTCGAGGTCGCGATCGACCGCCTTGCACATGTCGTACACGGTGAGCGCCGCGACGCTCGCCGCGGTGAGCGCCTCCATCTCCGCGCCCGTGCGGCCTTCGAGACGGATCGAGGCCTCGACGACGACTTCACGGCGACCGCGCGGGGCGAGCCGGACGTCGACGTGCGAGAGCGTGAGCGGGTGGCAGAGCGGAATGAGCTCGGCGGTGCGCTTGGCGGCCATGATGCCGGCGAGACGCGCCACCGCGAACACGTCGCCCTTCGGCAGCGCACCGTCCGTGATCGCGCGCAGCGTCGCCGGCCGCATGCGGACGGTCGCGGCGGCGACCGCCAGACGCGGCGTCACCGGCTTGTCGCCGACGTCCACCATGCGGGCGCGACCATCGGCGTCGAGGTGCGACAGTCGCGCGCGGGCCGGCATGGAGGCGCCGAATCTATTGCCCGTGTACGCGCCTGACAACCTCGGTTCGACTTGCATCGTCGTCGGCCAGTGTTTACGGTCGCGCGATGACCACACCGCCCCACGCGAAAGTGTTGATCCTCGGGTCCGGACCTGCCGGTCTGACGGCCGCGCTCTACGCCGCCCGCGCCAATCTCGAGCCGCTCGTCGTGGAGGGAACCCAACCCGGCGGCCAGCTGACCATCACCACCGAGGTCGAGAACTATCCGGGATTCCCGCCCGGCATTCAGGGGCCCGAGCTCATGGAGCTCTTCCGCCAGCAAGCGGAACGCTTCGGCACGCGCTATCGCTCCGGCGACGTGCTGAGCGTCGACCTCTCCAAGCGGCCGTTCACGCTGACGCTCTGCGACGGCACGCTCACCTGCGACACGCTCGTCATCGCGACCGGTGCCCAGGCGAAGCTCCTCGGGATCGAGTCGGAGGCGAAGCTCATGGGCTACGGGGTCTCGGCGTGCGCGACATGCGACGGGTTCTTCTTCAAGGACAAAGACGTGCTCGTCGTCGGCGGCGGCGACACCGCCATGGAGGAGGCGAATTTCCTCACCAAGTTCGCCAGCAAGGTCACCGTGGTGCATCGGCGCGACGAGCTGCGGGCGTCGAAGATCATGCAGGATCGGGCGCGTTGCAATCCGAAGATCCAGTGGATCATGAACGCGACGATCGACGAGATCCACGGCGAGCCGCAGGGCCACGGCGTCACGGCGGCGACGCTGCGGGACACGCGCACCGGCGCGCTCACCAAAGTCGAGACCGACGGCGTCTTCATGGCGATCGGCCACACGCCGAACACGCAGCTCTTCGCCGGGAAGCTCGCCATGGACGAGTTCGGTTACCTGGTCACCGAGAAGAGCTCGACCAAGACCAACGTCCCCGGCGTCTTCGCCTGCGGCGACGTGCAGGATCGCGTCTACCGCCAGGCGATCACCGCGGCCGGCACCGGCTGCATGGCGGCGATCGACGCGGAGCGCTTCCTCGAAGCGTGCTGAGCGGATCGCCGTATCGCGAGCCGGCGAGCGCACGACGTCCGAGCGACGCACGAGACGTAGCCGAGCGGTCGCTGCTCGACGAGATCGCCTTACGGGCGCGCCTCGGATACCGCCGCCATCATCTGCCGATCGTGTCCAGCAGTTCCATGAGCCGGGGAGTAGCGTTTGCGAGCGATTGATCGACACGACACGCGAGATGGCGCACGAGACAGCTCGAGACACCGTCGAGCGTCGTCAGGCTCGCGCCGTCGAGGGCCACGCACTCTCCGTCGCGCGCGCTCAATCCGAGACCGGCAGGTGCGCGCAAGTCGGCGATTTCGAGCGGCGCCCCGCCGCAGGCCTTGGCGATTGCGGCGCCGAACGCAGCCTCCGCCGTCGGCAGTGACGCGGACACGTGCGTACACGTGGCGCTCGCTTTCGTGAGGCAACCGCCGTCGCCGGGCTTCGTTTGCTCGCAGGTGAAGACCGCGGCGGCGCACGCCCCGGTGGATTTGGTGCGCGCGGCAACCAGCTTGGCGGTCCCCTTTTGGAATGCGAGGTCGCACTTGCGGAGCGCCTTCTGTTTGTCGGTCGAGATACCGGCACTTCCGCCGACGCTCGCATCGCGCAGGCACGGCAGCTCGCTCGCGACGTCCCATCCGCCGAGCGTCAGAAACTCGGCGGCGCGCGGAACCGCGAACCCGATCACGCGCTCCGCGCCACAGGCCTGCTGACGGCGAACGCACTCGGCGACCTCGCCGACCGTCGCGAGGCTGCCGACACCGCGCTGGCTGCATGTCGTCGCCTCGCCGGCGAAGCCGAGCCCCGTGGTAAGCGCGAGTGACGCGGACGCGACGGCGGGCTCGCCGCACGGCTTTTCGACCGACGACGTGAGCTTCGCCTGAGCACCGGCGAGACCGGTCCGCCCTTTCACGCATTTGGACTGCGCGTTCGTCAGGCATTTCACGTCGCCCGCTTTCAGCTGAATGCAATCTCCGACTGCTTTCAGACAACCCTGCAGCGCGCCGAGGGTGGTCGTCGTGAGCTTCGCACCGACCTTGCGAAGGGCTTTGGCGCACTTGTCGAGCGCCTTCGCGCTCGCGGGATCGGGAAGCCCGAGACCGCCGCCGTCAGCGGGTGGCGCACAATCGGGGTCGGCGCGATCGATCAAGCCGTCGCCGTCGTCGTCGACGCAGTTCTCGCAATCTTCGCACGGCGGATTCGCGCAGACCGGCGTGACGGTCGGGGTTGGGGTCGGCAGGACGGGGGTCGCCGTTGCGAGCGGCGTCGACGTGGCCGTCGCGGTGGGCTCGGGCGGCGTGTCGGGGATGACGATCGGCTGACCGTCCTTGTCGGTGAACGTGAGCGTGACGCCCGGAATGGGCTGGTCGTCCGCATCGAGCAGCTGCACCGCGAGCAGCTCGAGAGTGTCGTAGAAGTCGGCAACGCCTTCTCCGTCCCACCCGGTGACCTCGTCGGGATTGAACATCTTCACGTCCGAGCGCAGGACGAGCGAAAAGCCGGTGGCAGGATCCCAATCGGTAACCTTAATTTGCTGTTGCGAGGAAGGAGGGCAGCCACCCGGTCCGAAACACTGCACCCCGCCGCCGCTCCCCGCGTAGAGCGTGGCGACCGTATACGAGTCGACTGCCACCGCCGCGGTGGTGACGGAGCTCGAAACGGTCCCGTGCAAACCGAAGACGAAATATGCGCCCGGGGCGGGCCCGGACGCGTAACCCCCGACGTTGTAGATGTCGATGCGGGCGCCGGCGTAGGCACCGTGCTCCTGCGTGAACTGCGCGTTCGTGCGCTTCATGCGGGCGCCGGCGCCGAGGAACAGCCGGCCGAAATTGATGCCCGCCGTCGCGCGAACGCGCGCGCAGAGATAGTTCGGCGTCCCCGCCGCCGGACAGAGCGCACCGCCGTACGAGAAGTCGAAGCTGTCGACCGCCGCCGGGAGAAACCCCCCTCCGTCATGGAGGTAGAAGAAGTTGGCGGGGTAGAAGCCAGCGTACGCATCATAGATGACGACACCACGCGCCGGCACGGGGAAGGCGAGAAGGAGGAGCAGCGCGAGCAGCCGGACGGCGGTGGTGGACATCGGTCGACCGTAGCACCTTTCGCGTCGATCCAAGCAAGCGCGCTCGTCGCGCACGAAGCCGAGCGCGGGCGAACGCCCTGGCGCTCACGCCGTCAGGTCGAACACGCGCTCCGCGTTGCCGTGCAGGAAGAGCTCGGTGGTCTCCGCGTCGAGCCCGAGCGCCGCGAGGTCGGCGAGACATTGCGACGCCGGCCACGCCGGATGGTTCGACCCGAACAGCACCTTGCGACGGCCGTGGCCCCGAAGATACGCGACCAGCGCCGGCGGATAGCGGCGCGCCGTGTACGCCGACGTGTCGATGTAGACGTTCGGATACTTGGTCGCGAGCGCGATCATCTCCTCGGTCCAGGGCCAGCCGATGTGCCCACCGACGATCGTGAGCTCCGGGAAGTCGAGTGCCACGCGGTCGAGATACGGAATCGGCCGTCCCGGCTCCGACGAGCGCATCGGCCCGGTGTGGCCGACCTGCAGACAGAAGGGTACGCCGAGCTCGATGCACTCGGCATAGAGGGGATAGTAGCGGCGATCGTCCGGCGGAAGCTCCCACAACCACGGGATCACGCGGAGAGCGCGGAAGCCGAGCTCGCGTACGCAGCGCCTGAGCTCGCGCACGGCGGCGAGTGGACGATGCAGGTCGACCGACGCGACACCGAGCAAACGGCCGGGATACTGCCCGACGAAACCCGCCACCTCGTCGTTGGAGATGAGCGGACCCTCCGGCCCCCACCACGCGCAGGTGAGCCCGAGCCGGACGCCGGCGGCGTCCATCGCCGCGATCGTCGCCTCGAGGGGCACATCGGCGATCGCGCCGCCGGCCCAGCGCCGCAGCGACTCGAACATCGGGTCGGCGAGGAAGCGTGCCGTCGGCTGCTGCATCCACGCGTCGACGACGCCCGGCTCCCGTGCGGCGTTGCGGGACGGGTCGCTCATTCAGAGCCGGACCTCGACGCCGCGCGCGTGCAGGTACTCCTTGCACTGGCGGATCGTGTAGGTGCCGTAGTGGAAGATCGAGGCCGCCAGGACGGCATCCGCCTCGCCGGCCGTGAGCCCTTCGTAGAGGTGCTCGACCTTGCCGACGCCGCCCGAGGCGATCACCGGGATGCCGACCGCCCGGCTGACCGCGCGCGTGAGCGGCACGTCGTAGCCGGCCTGGGTACCGTCGCGGTCCATGCTGGTGAGCAGGATCTCGCCGGCGCCGGCGCGCTCCATCCGTACCGCCCACTCGATCGCGTCGAGCCCGGTCGCACGGCGGCCGCCGTGCGTGAACACCTCGAAGCGCGGCGTCTCCGTCGGCGGCGCGGGCACGCGCTTCGCGTCGATCGCCACGACGATGCACTGGCTCCCGAAGCGCTGCGCGGCTTCGTCGACGAACTCCGGACGCGCGACCGCCGCGGTGTTGATCGACACCTTGTCGGCGCCGGCATTCAGGAGCGCGCGGATGTCGGCGATCTCGCGAATGCCCCCGCCCACCGTGAGGGGCATGAACACGCGCTCGGCCGTGCGCGCCACGACGTCGAGGAGGATCGGCCGCGCCTCGTGCGAGGCGGTGATGTCGAGGAAGGTGAGCTCGTCGGCCTCGTCGTGGTCGTAGCGCGTCGCGACCTCGACCGGGTCCCCGGCGTCGCGGAGCCCGACGAAGTTGACGCCCTTGACGACCCGCCCGTCCTTCACGTCGAGGCAGGGAATGATCCGCTTCGTGAGCGTCATGCCGGCGTCGGCCCCGGCTCCTCGCCACGGCCGACGCGCAACGCGGTCGCGAGATCGACGGCCCCGGTGTAGATCGCGCGGCCGACGATGACCGCGTCGAGATTGCGGCGGCCGAGCGCGCGGAGCCGGCGGATGTCGTCGAGCGACGCGACGCCTCCCGACGCGATCACGGGCACGTCGACCGCGTCGGCGATGGCATCGACGGCGGGCGCGTTCACGCCCTCGCCCGTGCCGTCGCGCGCGATGTCGGTGAAGACGATCGCGGCGGCGCCGGCACGCTGCACCTCGACCGCGAGCCCGGCGGCGTCGGTCGCGCTGTCCTTGGTCCACCCTGCCACCGCCACCTTGCCTTTGCGCGCGTCGATGCCTGCCAGGATCCGGCCGGGGTGGCGGCGGCATGCAGTCGCGAAGAACGTCGGGTCCTCGAGCGCCGCCGTGCCGAGCACGACGCGACCGGCACCCGCCGCGAGCACGCGCTCGAGCGTCGCGAGATCGCGAACACCACCGCCGACCTCGACCCTGGCACCGACGCTCCGGCAGACGCGCGCGATCGCATCCTCGTTGACGGGCTTCCCGCTGATCGCCCCGTCGAGGTCGACGACGTGGATCCACTCGGCGCCGGCGTGCTCGAAACCGCGCGCCACCGCAACGGGATCCTCGGCGTAGACCGTCTCGCGCGCCATGTCGCCCTGCACGAGCCGCACACAGCGGCCGCCCTTCAGATCGATCGCGGGAATCACCAGCATGGGCGTCGCCTCAGCGCGCCGCGGCGGTCGCCACGGTCTCCCCGGCGAGCGCGGCGAAATTGGCGAGGATGCGCAGCCCCACCGCTTGGCTCTTCTCCGGGTGGAACTGCGTCGCGAAGACGTTGTCGGACCACACCGACGACGCGAACGTGCATCCGTAGTCGGTGGTGGTCGCGACGACGTCGGGATCCGCGGGCACGGGATAGTAGGAGTGGACGAAGTACACCTGCGCGCCGTCCCGCACCCCCGCGAGGTGGGGCGGGCGCTTCGCGATCGTGAGCGCGTTCCAACCCATCTGCGGGACTTTGCGCTTCCCCGCGGGGTCGGGCGCGAAACGCACGATCTTGCCGGGCAGAATGCCGAGCCCCCGTACGGGACCGAACTCCTCGCTCTCGTCGAAGAGGATCTGCATGCCGACGCAAATGCCGAGAAACGGCCGGCCGCTCGCGGCGAAAACCTTGACCGGCTCGACGAGACCGTGGCGCCCGAGATTCTCCATGCAGGCGCCGAACGCGCCGACCCCCGGCAACACCGCCGCCGCCGCGCCCATGATGACCTCGGGATCGCGCGTGACGATCGCGGCGGCGCCCACGCGCTCGAGCGCCTTCTGGACGCTGCGCAGATTACCCATCTCGTAGTCGATGACGGCGATGGTCATGGCTACGCCCTGCTCCGGGGGGCGGCGGAGCGCGCCGTCGCGCGGGGCGCCTCGTTCATCCGGACAGGGTCCCCTTGGTCGAGAGCACGCCCTGGACCCGCGGATCGCGTTGCGTGGCGGCATCGAGCGCACGTGCCAAGCCCTTGAACGTCGCCTCGACGATGTGGTGCGGGTTGCGACCCGCGAGCATGCGGACGTGCAGATTCATCCCGGTCTCGTTCACGAAGGCGAGCAGGAAGTCGTGGATCAGCTCGACGTCGAACGACCCGACGCGGTGTTGCTTGGTCGCGAGATCGTAGGCGAAGAACGGCCGGCCGCTGAGGTCGACGACGACCTGGATCAACGCCTCGTCGAGCGGCACGGTGGCCTCGCCGAAACGGCGGATGCCCTCCTTGCCGCCGAGGGCCCGCCGGAAGGCCTGGCCGAGCGTCAGGCCGACGTCCTCGACGGTGTGGTGGTCGTCGACCTCGATGTCGCCGCTGGCGCGGATCGTGAGGTCGAAGAAGCCGTGGCGGGTAAAGAGCTCGAGCATGTGGTTCAAGAACGGGACACCGGTCTGGACGTCGTATCGACCATCGCCGTCGACGTTCAGGGAGAGCTCGATCGCGGTTTCCTTGGTTTTGCGCGACACCCTCGCCGAGCGGCTCGTGGACCGTCCCGTGCCGCGGAGTACGTCGACCTTCTTCACCGTGCGTGCGCGCGCCATGGGGCGGCATCATAGCCGAGGCCTCGCGGCGCCGCGAACGGTCATTTGCTAGCATCGCCGCGATGGCCGCCGACGGGAGGGGCGATTTCCAGCGCTGGGTCGAGGTCGCGGAGGCCATCCGGGCGACCCGCGCGCGCACCCGCAAGAGCGCCGCCCTCGCCGCCTATTTCGCCGCGCTCGCGGACGCCGAGCTGGCGATCGCCGCCCGTTTCTTCGCCGGCAGCGTCTTCGCGCGCCACGACGCCCGTACGACGGGAGTCGGCTGGGCGATCATCCGCGACGCACTCCTCGCGATCTCGGGTCTCGACGCGGCGGCGCTCGGCGAGGCGTACGTCGCGCACGGGGACCTCGGCGACCTCACCGGTGCGCTGCTCACCGACCGGGCGCCGAGCGGCCTCACGCTCGCGGAGACGGACGCGTTCTTCGCGGACCTCTCCGCCGCGCCGGGTCCGATGAATCGCCGCCGCCTCGTGCACGAGGTGCTGGCGCGCGCCGGCGCGCTCGAGGCCCGCTATCTGGTGAAGCTCCTCGGCGGCGAGCTCCGCATCGGGCTCAAGGAGGCGCAGGTCGAAGAGGCCGTCGCGGCGGCGTTCGCGCGGCCGCTCGCCGACGTGCGGCGCGCCGGGCTGCTGCGAGTCGACGTCGGCGAGGTCGCGGTGCTCGCCAAGCACGACGCCCTCGCGAGCGCCGCGCTGTCGCTCTGCCATCCCATCGGCTTCATGCTCGCGCAGCCGCTCGCGACGCCCGCCGAGCTGGCCGCGACGCTGCCGGCGCCCTTCGCCGTCGAGGACAAGTACGACGGCATGCGCGTGCAGGCACATGTCGCCGACGACCGCGTCGTGCTGATCTCGCGCACCCTCGACGACGTCACAGTCTGCTACCCCGAGGTGGCGACCGCGCTCCGCGCGCTCCCGAGCGGGCTCGTGCTGGACGGCGAGGTCGTCGCGCGCGAGATCGAGCCCGGCGAGCGCATCGCGCCGTTCCGAACCTTGCAGCAGCGGCTCGGCCGGAAGCGCCCGAGCGCGGATCTCGTCGCGCGGGTGCCGGTCGCCTACCTGGTGTTCGACCTGCTCGCCGCGGGCGCCGCGCTCGTCATCGACGAGCCCTATCGCGACCGGCGCGCACGGCTCGCGCGCTACGACTGGCCGGGACCGACCGTCCGGCTCGCACCGACCAACCTCGCCTCCGACGCCGACGCCGTCGAAGCCGCGTTCGCCGCCGCACGCGCGGCCGGCAACGAGGGCATCGTCGCCAAGGATCCGGGCTCGCCCTACACGCCCGGCCGGCGCGGCAGGGCGTGGATCAAGCTGAAGCGCCCGCTCGCCACGCTCGACGTCGTCGTCACCGCGGTCGAGCGCGGCCACGGACGCCGTCACGAGGTGCTGTCGGACTACACCTTCGCCGTCCGCGCCGGCGAGGACGATCCGACGCTCCTCGACGTCGGCAAGGCCTACAATGGCCTCACCGACGCCGAGATCGCCGCGCTCACGACGCGCTTCGAGGCGCTCACCGTCGAGCGCCGCGGCGGCTGGCACCGCGTCCGTCCCGAGGTCGTGCTGGAAGTCACCTTCGACATCGTCCAGCCCTCGACGCGCCACGCCGCCGGCTACGCACTGCGTTTTCCGCGCATCGTCCGAGTCCGCGACGACAAGCCGGCCGCGGAGATCGACACCCTCGCCCACGTGCGCGCGCTCGCGGGCACCGCGAGCCGCGCGCCGCACTAGGCTGCCGCGAGACGCGACCTCCGAGCGCGAAGCGCGCGGCCGAGCGCAGCGAGCCGGGGGATGAGCTCCGCGCGGCTCGGCCGCACGGAGCGAAGGGGGAGAGATCCCCCGTGTGAGCTGCCGCGAGACGCGACCTCCGAGCGCGAAGCGCGCGGCCGAGCGCAGCGAGCCGTATCGATGAAGACGCGGGCTGTCCTCCCCGCACCGCGGTAAGGTCCGCGGCAAACCACGGGGTCATCCATGAGGAGCCCCACGACTGCAGCGAAAGGAGGACAGCCCAATGGCAGAGTACTACGTAGGTTTGGACGTGCACACGCGTGAGAGCGTATTCGTCGTGCAACGCGCCGACGGCACCATCCTGGGGCGCGGCCGGATCGCCACGGATCGCTCGGGCTTCGAAGGCTTGCGGACCCGGTTCGCCTTGCCGTCCGCCACTCCGGTGGCGCTGGAAACCGGGACCGTCGCGTTCTTCGCCGCCCGCCTCTTGGCCGCGCTCGAGCTGCAGCCGATCGTGGTGGACGCGCACGAAGTCCGCGCCAAGGCCCATCGGCCGAATCAGAAGAGTGACAGTCGCGACGCGTTCGAGCTCTGCGACGGCATACGACGCGGCCTGTACCGCGCGACCGTCCACGTGCCGCCTCCGGAGATCAGCGCGCTCCGCGAAACGCTCTCTCGACGGCGCCATTTCGTGCGGCAGCAGACCGCGGAAGTGAATGCGGCCAAGCGCCTGCTCCGCAGCGCGGGCTGCGCGACGTTGAGCACGAAGACTCTCGGCACCGCCACCGCGTGGACCGCGTTGCTCCATGCGGTCGTTCACCGAGGAGGCGCTGCATCAGCACCTCACGCACCACTTCACCCTCTGGCGGTGCGCCGGCGAGCAGATCGTCACCCTCGAGCAGCAGCTGCACGCGTATGCGGCGCGACACCGCGCCGAGGTGCAGCGGCTGCAGACCGTCCCCGGCGTCGGCCCCATCGTTTCGCTCACCGCCCTCGCCGTCTTCAGCGACGTGACGCGCTTTCCGTCGGCCAAACACGTCGCGAGCTACGCCGGGCTCGTCCCCACGACGTACCAGTCCGGCGCGCGCGACCAGCACGGTCACATCACGAAGCGGGGCTCGCGCGAGCTGCGGGCGATGCTCTGCGAAGCCGCCCATCATGCGCGGCGTCCCGATCACCCGCTCAATCCGTACTTCGCCGCGCTCTGCGCGCGCCGCGGCTACAAGCTCGCCACCATCGCCGTGGCCCATCGGCTCTGCCGCATCCTCTTCGCCATGCTGCGCGACCGGACCGATTTCGACCCGCAGCAGCTCGCGATCGAGGAGGGACCCTTCACGCGCACGACGACGCGCCGCTACCGGCGGACGGCGTCGCGCTGAGTTTCCCCGTCGCAATCCCATGGTCTGTCCGTCCGCGATACAGTCCGTGACCCCGGGTTGGCCCGTGGGCTACCAAGCCTCGAAAACCGAATGGGGCCGGACTCTCCGCAACAAATACTGGGGCGCATGCGACCCCGAATGGACGGCTGGCGGCGACGGCGGACCGACCGACACTCCCTTCCAACATCGTGACCCCGGCATCCCCCGTGGGCGTGCAAGCCCACCGAGCCGTGTGGGGCGCGAGAGGACTTGACCGTGCGTCTTCATGGGCGGGGGATGAGCTCCGTGCGGCTCGGCCGCACGGAGCGAAGGGGGAGAGATCCCCGTGTGAGCTGCCGCGAGACGCGACCTCCGAGCGCGAAGCGCGCGGCCGAGCGCAGCGAGCCGGGGGATGAGCTCCGCGCGGCTCGGCCGCACGGAGCGAAGGGGGAGAGATCCCCCGTGTGAGCTGCCGCGAGACGCGACCTCCGAGCGCGAAGCGCGCGGCCGAGCGCAGCGAGCCGGGGATGAGCTCCGTGCGGCTCGGCCGCGCGGAGCGAAGGGGGAGAGATCCCCCTTGTGAGCTAGACGCCGAACATCGCGCGCAAGGCCGCGTGATCGGCGTCGATCGCCGCTCGGATCACCTGCAGCGTCGCGCCGCGCGCGCGCAGCTTGGTAGCGGCGTGCGCCCCGGCGTTGAGCTTCAGGAGCTCCTCGGCTTTCACGCGCGCGGCCGCGGCGAGCTCGCCCGCCGGCACGACCCGATCCAACCAGCCGGCGACGACGGCCTCGTCGGGCCCGTAGCTCTCGGCGTTGATGACGGCGCGGTGGAAGTGCGCCGGGGCCAGCCGCTGCCGGCAGATCTCGACCCCGAAGAGGGGCATCGTGAGCCCGATCGCCACCTCGTTGGCGACGACACGATACGGCCCGAGCGCGCCCAGCCGGTAGTCGACGGAGAGCAAGAGGAACGCGCCCATGGCGATCGCGTTGCCGTTGCACGCGACGACGATCGGGCGCGGAAAGCCGAGGAGGCGCTCGCTCAGCTCGAAGCCGGCGATCAGCATCGCGACGGCGTCCCGCCCGCCGCCCGTCAGCGTCTTCAGGTCGAATCCGGCGGAGAACGTCTCCGGACGACCCGTCAGCACGACCGGTACGTCGTCGGCGCCCGCACGATCGAAGGCCGCGTTCAGCTCGCCGAACATCTGCCCCGACAGCACGTTCCGCTTGCCGTCGTCCATGGTGATGGTGGCGATGCCGTCGTCGCTGCGATACGTCACGAGCGTGCTCATGGGGACTGCGCGTACCATCGGCGCCGAGTTGTCGCCATGCCGGCGGAGATCACGATGCGGTCGCTGATCACGCTCGCGACCGACGAGCGGGAGACGCTCGTCGATCTCACCGCCCGCGTGCGCGAGGTCGTGGCGGCGAGCGGTGTCCGGGACGGGCTCTGTTGCGTGTATGCCCACGGCGCGACGGCCGCCGTCATGATCCAGGAGAACTGGGACGCGAGCGTGCCGACCGACGTGGTGAATTTTCTCCGCGCGCTCGTCCCGCCCGGCATCTGGCTGCACGACCGTCAGGACGGGAACGGCGACGCGCACCTCAAGGCCGGCCTGGTCGGGCCGTCGGAGACGATCCCGGTGATCGAGGGCGCGCTCGGGCTCTCGACCTGGCAGGGGATCTTCTTCTGCGAGTTCGACGGCCCGCGCGCCGACCGCCGCGTGAGCGTGACCATCGTCGCGGACGGCTGAGGCAGGCGCGTCAGCCGCGCGACGGCAGGCGCCGTTCGACCGCGCGCGCGTGCGCGTCGAGGCCTTCGAGACGCGCGAGCCGCGCGACCGCCGGACCGAGCTTCGCGAGCGTCCGCGGGCCCGCGGCGATCACGCTCGAGCGCTTGATGAAATCGTAGACGCCGAGCGGCGACGAGAACCGCGCGCTCGCCGCCGGTCGGCAGCACGTGGTTCGGACCGGCGAGGTAGTCGCCGAAGGCTTCGGGCGCGTGCTCGCCGAGAAAGATCGCGCCGGCATGGCGGACCTTCGGCAGCCAACGCTCGGGACGCGTCGCACCGCGAGCTCGAGGTGCTCGGGGGCGATGCGGTTCGCGAGCTCGACCGCCTCGGCGAGCGTCGCGGTCACGAACGCGGTGCCGTAGCGCGCGAGCGCGCGGCGGGCGATCGCCCGCCGCGGCAGCGCGCCGAGCTGCGCCTCGAGCGCGCGCTGCGACCCGCGCCGACCAACGCCGCCGACGGCGTCACGAGGATCGCGGCCGCGAGCGGGTCGTGCTCCGCCTGCGACAGCAGGTCGGCCGCGACGAGCTCCGGCCGCGCGCGGCCGTCGGCGACGATCAACACCTCGCTCGGTCCGGCGATCATGTCGATGTCGACGGCGCCGAAGACGAGCCGCTTGGCGGTGGCGACGAAGATGTTGCCGGGGCCGCAGATCTTGTCGACGCGCGGAATCGAGCGCGTACCGTAGGCGAGCGCCGCCACGGCCTGCGCGCCGCCGACGCGGAAGAGGCGGTCGATGCCCGCGATGTGCGCCGCCGCGAGCACCTCGGCGCTCGCCCGTCCCGGCGGCGTGACCCCGACGACCTCGCCGACGCCCGCGACCTTGGCCGGGATGACGTTCATCAGGACCGACGACGGGTAGGCGGCGGTGCCGCCGGGCACGTACACGCCGACGCGGTCGAGCGCGCGCACCTGCTGACCGAGCGTGCACCGGTCGCGTCGCGAAAGCTCCACGACCCCTGCCGTTGCCGGCGATGGAAGGCGCGTGATGCGGCGCGCGGCCAGCCGGAGCGCGCTCCGGACCGCGGCCGGCAATGCCGCTGCCGCCGCGCGCCAGCTCCGCCGCGCGGCACCTCGACCGTGCGGGCGGTGACGGCCACGCCGTCGAAGCGTTGCGTGTACGCGAAGAGCGCGGCGTCGCCGCGGCGGCGCACGTCGGCGATGATCTTCGCGTACCACCGCCTCGACCTTCGCCGATGCCTGCTCGCCGCGCGACTCGAGCAGCGCCAAGCGCCGCGCGAAGACGCGTCCCGCGCGTCGGCACGATCAGCAACACGTCGCGCGCGCGCGCTCATGCCCGCACCCGCTGGATGTCGGCCCCGAGGCTCGACAATTTCGCCTCCAGGCGCTCGTAGCCGCGGTCGAGATGGTAGACGCGCGACACCTCCGTCGTGTTGTGGGCCGCGAGCGCCGCCAGGACGAGGCAGACGCTCGCGCGCAGGTCGGTCGCCATCACCGGCGCGCCGGAGAACGCAGGACACGCCGCGCACGAGCGCCGTCTTGCCGTCGACGCGGATGTCCGCCCCCATGCGCACGAGCTCCTGCACGTGCATGAAGCGGTTCTCGAAGATCGTCTCGGTGATCATGCTGCGTCCCTCGGCCAGCGTCATGAGCGCCATGAACTGCGCCTGCAGATCGGTCGGAAAGCCGGGATGCGGCGAGGTGCGGACGTCGGTCGCACGGCAACACGCCGCCGGCATGCACGCGCACCGCAGTCGGGCGCGCGCGTCGACGGCCAGACCGGCCTCCTCCAGCTTCACGAGCAACGCGTCGAGGTGCTCGGCGCGCGCGCCTTCGACCGTCACGTCGCCGCCGGTGATGGCGCCGGCGATGCAGCAAGGTGCCGGCCTCGATGCGGTCGGGAATGACGGTGTGGTCGAACCCGCCGAGCTCGTCGCACGCCCTCGACGGTGATCATCGACGTGCCGGCGCCGGAGATCTCGGCACCCATCTTCGCGAGCGCCGCGGCGAGATCCTCGATCTCGGGCTCGCGGGCGGCGTTCTCGATCTCGGTCACTCCCCGGGCCAACGTCGCGGCCATCATGAGGTTCTCGGTGGCCCCGACCGACGGGAAATCGAGCGCGAGGCGCGCGCCGTGCAGGCGATCGGCCTCGGCTTCGACGTAGCCGTGCGCCTGGCGGATCGTGGCTCCCATGCGCTCGAGCCCGGCGAGATGGATGTCGACCGGCCGGCTGCCGATCGCGCATCCTCCGGGCGTCGACACGCGGGCGTAGCCGGTGCGCGCGACGAGCGGCCCGAGCGTCGAGGAACGATGCGCGCATGGTCTTCACGAGCTCGTACGGGGCCTCCGCCGAGGTGAGGTCGCGCGCCTCCACCAGGATCGCCTCGAACGCGTCGTCGCCGACCAGACAGCCGACCTTCTCGAGCAAACGCAACGTCGTCGTGATGTCCGCGACGCGCGGGAGCCCGCGGATGGTGCAGCGCTCGCGGGTCAGGAGCGCGGCAAAGAGGAGCGGCAGCCCGGCGTTCTTCGAGCCGCTCGCCGGGACGCGGCCGCTGAGTCGCCGGCCGCCGCGAATCACGATCTTCGTCATGACGCGGCCAGGCGCTCCGCAACGTCGCCCGCGCATCCGCCCGGTGACGACGCGCTCCAGGCCGGCGAGATCCGCGAACCGCCCGATGCGCTCGAGACCGGCCGTCGCGAAGAGCGCCGCGACGGCCGCCGCCTGCCCGGCGCCGATCTCGCAAACGATCGTCCCTCCGGGCGCGAGCACGCGGGGCGCCTCGTCGGCGATGCGGCGATACGCGTCCAGACCGTCGACGCCGCCGTCGAGCGCGAGCCTCGGGTCGCGCCGGACCTCCGCGGGCAAGGCGGCCGAGCGTCGGCGGTCGCGACGTAGGGCGGGTTGCCGACGATCGACGTCGAAGCGCGCGTCGGGATCGAGCGCAGCCGTCCAGTCGCTCGCGACGAGGCGCACGCGCCCCGCGACGCCGTGCGCGGCGGCGTTCCGCTCCGCGACGGCGAGCGCCGCGGGCGAGACGTCGACGGCCGTGACCTCGGCGTTCGGCAGCTCGGCCGCAAGGGTCACGGCGAGCACGCCGCTGCCGGTCCCGAGGTCGAGGATGCGCACCGCACGCCCCGGCGCAACCACCGCCAACGCGTGCTCGACGACGAGCTCGGTCTCCGGCCGCGGGACGAGCACGTCGGGCGTGACGACGAAGCTCCGCGACCAGAACTCGCGGCGCCCCGTGAGGTGCGCGACCGGCTCGCCCTCGCCGCGCCGCCGCACGAGCGCGCGGTACGCGTCGACCTCGCCGCGTCCGAGCGGGCGGTCGAAGCGCAGGTAGACGCCGACCCGATCGGTCGCGAGCACCTCCGCGAGCAGCAGCTCGGCGTCGAGGCGCGCGGTCTCGATGCCGCGCGCGACGAAGAATTTCGGCCGCGAGCTCGAGGTACGCGAGCGCGGTCTCCGGCGTCGCCCTCCTCCGGTCCGCCCCCATCAATGCGCCGTCTTCAACACTTCGGCTTGATAGTGGGTAATGAGGGCGTCGACCAGCGGATCGAGATCGCCCTCGAGGATCTTGTCGAGCGAGTGCAGCGTGAGGTTGATGCGGTGGTCGGAGACGCGGCTCTGCGGGAAGTTGTAGGTCCGGATGCGTTCGGAGCGGTCGCCCGTCCCGACCATGCTCTTGCGCGACGCGGCGATCTCGGCCTGCTGCTCCGCTTGCGCCCGCTCGAGCAACCTGGCGCGCAGGATCTTGAGTGCTTTCGCCTTGTTCTTGAGCTGCGACTTCTCGTCCTGACACGAGACGACGAAGCCGCTCGGGAGGTGGGTCACGCGCACGGCGGAGTCGGTGGTGTTGACGCTCTGGCCGCCCGGTCCCGACGACCGAAACACGTCGATCTTGAGATCCTTGTCGTCGATGTGCGACGTCGACCTCGTCCGCCTCCGGCAGCACGGCGACGGTGACGGCGGAGGTGTGGATGCGGCCCGAGCCTTCGGTCTCCGGCACGCGCTGCACGCGGTGCACGCCGCCCTCGAACTTGAGCCGGCTGTACGCGCCCTGCCCTTCGATGGACGCGATGATCTCCTTCAACCCGCCGAGCCCGGTCTCACTGGAGCTCAGGATCTCGACGCGCCAGCGCCGCGTCTCGGCATAGCGCGTGTACATGCGGAAGAGCTCGGCGGCGAAGAGGCTCGCCTCCTCGCCGCCGGTGCCGGCGCGGATCTCGAGCAGCACGCTGCGATCGTCGTTCGGGTCGCGCGGCAACAGCAGCACCTTCAGCTGGGCTTCGAGCGCGTCGTTCTCGAGCTTCAGGCCGGGAAGCTCCTCGAGCGCGAGGGCGCGGACGTCCTCGTCGGCATCGTGCAGAAGCGACTTGTTGCCCTCGATCTGCTCCTGCAGCTCCTTCCACGCCCGATAGCTATGGACGATCTGCTCGATTCCCGAACGCTCCTTGCTGAGCTTCGTGAACTCTTTGCGGTTGGCGATGACGTCGGGCGAGACGAGCAGATTCTCGAGCTCGACGTATCGCGTCTCCACCGCGGCTAGCTTGTCGAACATGGCTCGATCTCGACGCCCCTCGACCCCCGGCTCCGGCACGAAAAAAAAGGGCCGGGGGACGCACCCCCTGCCCCGACGTCGCGGCGACCCCCACCGCGACGGGCACCGACCGACGCGCTACTGCTGCGCCGGCGCCTTGGTGACGCTGCCGAACTTCCTCCGGAAGCGCTCGACGCGTCCAGCCGTGTCCACGAGCTTCTGCTTCCCGGTATAGAAGGGATGGCAATTGGAGCAGAGCTCGACGTGGATCTCGGGCCGCGTGGAGCGGGTCTGGATGACGTTCCCGCAGGCGCAGATGATCTTGGCGGCCTCGTAGTTGGGATGGATGCCTTCTTTCATTGATTGACTCCTCGGCGCGTCGTACGAAGCCGCGAACCATACCACCGGGCTTGGGGGGCAGCAACTCGGCCACCGGCGCCGGTAGTGGGCCGTTTTGGTTTCAAACGGCGTTAGCATGACCGGTCAAGCAAACGCCGTTTGCTATTTTTGGTCGGGAAGCTCAGGTAAGAAGTCGATGAGCGGTGGGGTCGGTGCCACTCGCGTAGGGGCACTTTTTCGATCCAACGCTACCGGCTGGCAGGATCCCGCCACGCACCAGGTCATCGCGCCCGTGAGTCGGTTGGTTCGTATGTAACCCGCCCGCACACTACCGACGGTCTGATAGATGCCGCCGGCAAGGAGGCCCGCAATCATGGCGGACGCTCCCAGAATTGCGGCGACCACGGGCCGAATGAACCCAGACTGGGACAAGGGACTCTTTGCAGCCACCCTCATTTTCGGGCTCGCGATTTCTTCCGTGGAGCACCTACGAGGAAGTCGACGAACAGTCGGGCGCCCTTCATGAAAGCATCATGCCGGGCGTAGGAAAGCCTGCCGCCATAGACTCCGCCCCTTTTGTTGAGATCCTTCTCGAACTCGGCGAGCGATTCGCGGAGTCGAGCTTCGATAGGAGTCATGCACCCTCCGAAATTGGTTGTCGACCACGACCGGCTCAGGCATACTCCACTCATGCCTAACCGCTCAAGAAGTGCCACGGCGCTCCTCCGGAGGCTCGAAACGGCTGGTCTCCAGATTGTCCCCCGAGGGGGCGATCAGGCGAGCATCCGAGGGCAGTTCGGGCCGGCGCAGCATCACGTACTGCTGGCCGTCCTACCTGAGATCAAAGAGCAGTGGCCGGCGATCTTGGACGCGCTCGGGAGCCGGGACGCGAACCAAGCGGCTAAGGCGACGCTCGACATCCTGACAGCGGAGAGCGGAGAGAGTCCCGCCGTGACGCTTGGCCGGCGGGGTGGGCTCAAGGGCGGGAAAGCTCGGGCGGAAAGTCTAAGTAAGCGACGACGTAGTGAAATCGCGAAGCGAGCCGCTCAAGCCAGGTGGGGTTCTGGCAAACCTGTCAAATCAGGATCTTGACAGCATTTAACCTGCGAGTTAAATGCTGCCGTGCGGCTCCGACGGATAGCCCCGAGGCGGAGATGGGAGGTGCTGGCGGTCCTGAACGAGCGCGGTGACTGCCAAGTGCTCGACTTCCTCGAAGAAAACAAGCGCGGATATCACGCCGCCGTCCGCTCGATGGGAGCGCTGCTCCGCCGGCAAGTTCCCGACTACGGTCCGCCGCTACGGATGCCGCTCACCCGGTCTCTGGGTGACGGGATATTCGAGTTTCGCAAGCAACCGAAGGGGCACAAGCTGCGAGTCGCTTTTTTCTACGACGAGAATCGTATCGTCGTTTGCACCATCGCCTTTGCGAAGGCTGAGACGTCGCCTCCAGAAGTTCGGAAGCGATCGAAAGAGATGCGCGCGGAGTATCTAGCAGCCAAAGCAGCCGGCCGGCTTTCTATCGAAGAAACGGAGTCCACCCATGGAACGACAACCCGATAAATACGATCGACTGTTTGAGGAGCTTGAGTCCTCTGAGCAGTTTTGGGTCGAAGCCGCGCTGACTGAATTTATGGCGGAGTTTTCTGACCGCATGGCCCAGCGGGGTATTACTCGCAGCAAACTGGCCCGGATTCTTGGCAAAACACCCGCGTACGTCACGAAGATGCTCGACGGCAATGGAAACTACACGCTTACGACCATCGTCAGGCTCGCGCTTGCAGTTGGTGGAGTTCTGCATCTGCACATCGCAAATCCAGAAGCGCTCACGCGATGGGTCGATGAATACTCGACACCAGACGTTGCACGAGTGGTCTCTGTGAGGCTCGGGCCGAAACCGTATTCAATAGCCCTAGCAGTCAACCACTCTGGGGATACTGCACCAGTCGCGGATTACGCGCATGGCTGAACACGTCTGGTCAGTTTTCTGCTTGAAGGGCGTACTGGATAAGTACAGCAACCAAGTTAGCATCTTCGACGTCGTCGAAGAGATGGCGATTACTTTCCAGAAGGCTCCGCCCCCAGGTGAGGCCGCCGATATTGAAATGTCGGGCATGCTGGTGAGTTTCTGGACTCGCAGTGATCGAGACGTACCGGAAACTTTGAAGTTTCGCGTGACCCTGCACGGACCCGACGATGCCGAACTGAAAACATGGCCTACTCTTGATGTCGACCTCACCACCGGCCGACGGTCGAGGGGGTTTATTCGGGTCGAAAAGCTTCTCTACGTTGGTCCCGGAGTCTACCGGTTCCACATCCAACAGGGCGAGCCGGACGGGGGCTGGGAGACTATAGCCCGAGTTCCTTTCGAGATTACGGTCCACGAAACTGCGACGGGTCCCGACGTGCAGCCGGACGCGATCGCGGGCCCCTAGCGGGACCGGACTTTTCGAGGATGGGAGATGCCCTCAAGGGCACCCGTGCAGCCTTGACAATGCCTGACCGGTCAAGCATACTCTGTCCCATGAACAAGCTCGACACCGCCCGCCGCACCGCCATCGTCTCCGCCCTCGTGGAAGGCATGTCGATCCGCGCCACGTGCCGCATGACCGACACGGCGAAGGGTACGGTGCTGCGGCTGCTCGCCGACCTCGGCCCGGTCTGCCGCGACTACATGGACCGCACGCTGGTGAACCTCCCGTGCCGCAAGGTGCAGTGCGACGAGATCTGGCAATTCTGCTACGCGAAGCAGAAGAATCTGCCCGAGTCGATGAAGGACAAGGCCGGCGTCGGCTCCGTGTGGACCTGGGTCGCGATCTGCGCCGACACGAAGCTGATTCCGTCGTTCCACGTCGGCACGCGTGACGCCGGCTGCGCCTACGAGTTCATGGTCGATCTGGCCGGGCGTCTCCGTGGTCGCATCCAGCTCACCACTGACGGCCACGCGGCGTACTTGAACGCGGTTCGCGATGCGTTCGGTCGCGACATCGATTACGCCATGCTGGTGAAGCTCTACGGCGAAGCGGCTGGCGAGGAGCATCGATACTCCCCGCTGAGTGCATCGGAACGCGTGTGGATGAGATCATCGGCCACCCGAAGGCCGAGGACGTGTCGACCTCATTTGTCGAGAGACAAAATCTCACGATGAGAATGTCCATGCGGCGCTACACTCGCCTGACCAACGGCTTCTCAAAGAAGGTCGAGAACCACATTCACGCGACCGCGCTGCACTTCCTGCACTACAACTTCGCGCGCATCCACCAGACGCTGCGTTGCACTCCGGCGATGGAAGCGGGCGTGGCGAATCACCCGTGGGAGATCGAGGAGATCGTCGGACTGCTGGAACAGCGCGAGCGCGAGACGTCGGAAAACGAACGGCGTGTGATCTTAAAATGACCCACTACCCCGGCGCCTCGGCAACTCGCAACGGCACGGGCACGATGTGGGGCTGCGGCGGGTCCGCCTCGGCCGGAAGCGCGCCGGCAACCCGCAACCGAGCAAATGTGGACCGCAGCCCCACATCGTGCCCGTGCCGAGGCAGCGTTCAAGAGTACCGAACGCGACGGCTGCGCACGCGCGCAACCGCGTCCTGCCATCCCGCGTACGCCGCCTCGCGCTCCTCCGACTTCATCTTCGGCTTGAAGACCTTGTCGACGGCGCGGACGCGCTCGAGCTCCGCTTGGGTCCAGAAGCTCGTGCCGAGACCGGCGAGGAACGCGGCGCCGGTGGCCGTCGTCTCGACGACCTTCGGACGGTCGACCGTCGTGCCCAGAATGTCGGCCTGGAACTGCATCAGGAAGTCGTTGGCGGCGGCGCCGCCGTCGACGCGAAGCGCGGCGATCGGCTTGCTGGCGTCGGCCGCCATGGTCTCGACCACGTCGCGGGTCTGGTACGCGAGCGACTCGAGCGCGGCACGGACGAGATGCGGACGCTCGACGCCGCGCGTGAGCCCGAGGACGGCGCCGCGCGCATCGGGATCCCAATAGGGCGCACCCAGCCCGACGAATGCCGGCACGACGTACACGCCGAGCGTCGATTTCGCTTTCCGCGCCACCGTCTCGCTCTCGGCGGCGTTCTTCAGGATCTTGAGCCCGTCGCGCAGCCACTGCACGAGCGCGCCCGCGACGAACACCGACCCTTCGAGCGCGTAGGTCGGCGCGCCGCCCGCGCCGCAGGCGATCGTCGTGACGAGGCCGCGCTCCGACGCCACCGCCTCACTGCCCGTCTGCATGAGGACGAAGCACCCCGTGCCGTAGGTGTTCTTCACCATGCCGGGCGCGAAGCAGCCCTGCCCGAAGAGCGCCGACTGCTGATCGCCGGCGATCCCCGCGATCAAGACCGGCGCGCCGAGCAGATGCGGCTCGGTCTCCCCGAGAACCCCGCTCGACGGCCGCACTTCGGGCACCATCGACGCCGGTACGTCGAAGAGGCGGAGCAGCTCGGGATCCCAGCCGCGGGCGTGGATGTCGAAGAGCAACGTCCGCGACGCGTTGGTGGGGTCGGTCGCGTGGACCTTGCCGGCGGTGAGCTTCCACACCAGCCAGCTGTCGATGGTACCGAAGACCAGGTCGCCGGCGGCCGCACGGGCGCGCGCGCCTCGGACGTTGTCGAGGAGCCACGCGACCTTCGTCGCCGAAAAGTACGGATCGATGACGAGGCCCGTCCTGGCGCGGATGTCGGCCTCGGCGCCCTCCTCCTTCAGCTGCGCGCACGCGCCGGCGGTCCGGCGGTCCTGCCACACGATCGCGCGATGGATCGGCCGACCGGTGCGCCGGTCCCACACCACGGTCGTCTCGCGCTGGTTCGTGATGCCGATCGCGGCGAGCGCCGCGGCTTTGACCTTGGCCTTGCGGAGCGCCTGACGGGCGACCCCGAGCGTGATGCGCCAGATCTCCTCGGCATCGTGCTCCACCCATCCGGGCTTCGGGTAGTACTGGCGGAACTCGGAGTATGCGCGTCCGGCGATGCGGCCGCGACGGTCGAAGACGAGCCCGGTCGAGCCCGTCGTTCCCTGATCGATCGCCATCACGTGCGTCGGTTTGGTGGCCATGCTGCTCCTCCCTCCGCGGCGGTTCTGGACGCGGCGTGCGTCGTGCAGGTCGCGGCTCTTACCAGCTCGCCCACGCACCGGCCAGCCGTGCAGCCCAAAGCCTTGCGCGCCCCATCCGCCGCCCCTATCATCCGCGCGCATGCCGCGGCGGATCACGCCCGAGCGCATCGTCGGCGACGCGGGAGCGGAGCTGGCAGAGGCCTTCGGATCGGCTCTCCGCACCGTCGTGGTGTACGGCAGCGCGGGACACCCGGACTTTCGCCCGGAACGCTCCGACGTGAACTTCGCGGCCGTCGCCGAGCCGGTGACCTTCGCGCATCTGCAGCGCGTGGCCCAATGGTACGCGCGCTGGCGCGGCGAACGCGTCGCCGCGCCGCTCCTGCTCACGCCCGCCGACCTCACCCGCTCGCTCGACGTCTTCCCGCTCGAGATGCTCGACATCCAGGCGCGCCATCGGACCCTCGCCGGCGCCGAGCTCTTCGGCGGCATCTCCGTGGACCGTGACGACGTGCGCCTCGAGTGCGAGCGCGAGTCCAAGGGCAAGCTCCTGCGTCTGCGCGCGCTCTATCTCGAGCTCGCGGGCTCGACGGCGGAGATCCGTGAGCTGATGATCGACTCGCGGAAGAGCTTCCTGCACGTGATGCGCGGGCTGCTCTTCCTGCGCGCCGGCAGGTGGGAGACCCACGAGCGCGAGGTCGTGCCGGCCTTCGCGCGCGCGTACGGACGGGCGCTGCCGGTCTTCGAGGCGCTCGTCACGCGCCGCGATCCGGGCGCGATCGAGCAGCGCTTCGGCGACTACCTCGCCGAGATCGAGACGCTCGCCGCGTTCGCGGACGGCGCCGGATCCGCCGCGCGATGAGGTCCGCTCGGCGGGCGCTCGCGTTCGCGGGTCTCCTGGTGCTCGCGGCGCTGCGGGTCGAGGCGGCGCCGGCACCGCTGCCGACGCCGATCGGCTTGGTCTCCGATTTCGCCGGCGTCATCGACGCCGCCACGAAGGCGCGGCTCACCGCGCGCATCAAGGAATTGCAGCAGAAGACCGGCTCCGAGATCGCCGTGGTCACGTTGCCGACCACCGCGCCCGATCCCGTGTCCGAGCGCGCCGTTCGGCTCGCCGAGGCATGGAAGCCCGGCGACCGCACCAAGGACAACGGCGTGCTCTTCCTCGTCGCGGTCCAAGACCGCGAGCTGTTCATCGCCACCGGCTACGGCATCGAGGGCGCACTGCCGGACGGTCTGGTCGGCGAGATCCGCGACCGCACCATCGTCCCGAAGTTCCGCAACGGCGACCTCGCCGGCGGCATCGAGGCCGGCGTCGACCGCATGGCGGCGATCATCGCGCGCGAGTACCGGGTGGAGCTGACGGGTTCACCATCGCCCGACGCCCCCGCGCCGCCGCGCTTCAGTCGCGGTGATCTCATCGTGCTCGCCATCATCCTGCTGGTGATTTTCGGACCGTACCTCTTCGGCTGGAACGGACCGCCCGGCGCGCAGGGGACGGTGCGGCGGCGGCGCGGCTGGGGCGCGGGACCGCCCATGTGGGGCGGCACGTTCGGCGGCGGCGGCTTCGGCGGCAGCGCCGGCGGCGGCTTCGGCGGCTTCGGCGGCGGCAGCTTCGGTGGCGGTGGGGCCGGCGGCAAATGGTGAGGAACACACACGGAGGAGGAACGATGCAGCGATCACGCACGATGCTCGCGACGGTGACCTTGGCGGTCGTCGCGCTCTCGCTCTCGGGCTGCAGCTACAACCGGCTCGTGAGCCTGCGGGAAGCGATCGACGGTGCCTGGGCGCAGGTCGAGAACCAGCTGCAGCGCCGGAACGACCTGATCCCGAACTTGATCGAGGTGACGAAGGGCTACGCCGCGCACGAGAAGGAGATCTTCGAAGCCGTCGCGAACGCGCGCGCCCGCATGATCGCGGCCGGCGGCTCGCGCGACGCGGAGATCGCCGCTTCCGGCGAGCTCTCCTCGGCGCTGTCGCGCCTGCTCGCGCTCTCCGAGAACTACCCGAACCTCAAAGCCGACGCGCAGTTCGCGCGGCTCTCGGACGAGCTCGCGGGCACCGAGAACCGGATCGCGACCGAGCGGCGGCGCTACAATGAGGTCGTGCAGGAATACAACACGCTCACCAAGAGCTTTCCGGCGGTCATCACCGCGAAGGCGCTCGGCTTCACCGAGCAGAAGTACTTCCAGGCGCCCGAGTCCGCGAAGCAGGTGCCGCAGGTGAAATTCTGACCGCCCCCGCGATGGACGTCCGCTTCTTTCTCACCGTCTTCACCACCGTCTTCCTCGCCGAGCTCGGCGACAAGACCCAGCTCGCGACGTTCCTCTACGCCGCCGACGCGGAGCACTCGAAGCTCACCGTCTTCTTCGGCGCGGCGACGGCGCTCGTCGTCACCTCGGCGATCGGCGTCGCCATGGGCGGCGTCGTCGCGCAGTACGTGAGCCCGCGCGTCCTGTCGTGGCTCGCCGGCGCCGGGTTCGTCGCGCTCGGGATCTGGACGATCGCGCGGGCGTAGCAGGTTGCTGAAAAAGGCCGATCTGCGTCGTTGCTCGGTCGCTCACTTGTGCGGCGTAGCTCCGCTACGCCTCCGCGTTCGCTCCTCGCGCCTCGCATCTCGACCTTTTTGAGCAACCTGCCGGGGGTGCCGCGTGCGCGTGGTGGGGCGGTCGCTTCGCTCCGCCCATCTTTGCTCTTCGTCAGAAGTATCTGTTTGATTGTCGGCGCGAGCGAAGCGATGCGCCCACCATGCGCACGTGGCACCCCCGGCAGGTTGCTCAAAAAGGGTCAGCTGCAAGGCGCGACTGACTGAGCGCGGAGGCGTAGCGGAGCTACGCCGCACCCTCTTTCGAGGACAGGCAAGCGAAGGAGGGAGCAACGCAGCAGATGCAGATGGCCCTTTTTCAGCAACCTTGCTGCTAGGCGTCACGTCCCGCTGAATCGCGGGGCGCGCTTCGCCATGAAGGACAGGATGCCCTCCTGAAAGTCGTGCGAGCGCATGAGGAGCAGGAGCGCATTCAACGCTCGCGTGGTGACGGTCGCGACCTGGTCGAATTTCTCGAACAGCAGGCCTGGCATGACAACCTCTCGGGGTCAGTCGTCCGTCTTCTTCGTCGCGGCGTGCGTCAGGCACTGTCCGCCGACGGTGACGGTCACCCTGGTATTGGCGGCGGTATCGTCGGCGGCCGCGGCCGTGAACCACCCCTTGGTCTGGATCACGAGCTGGTACATGCCCGGCTGCTTGGGTGCGAGACTCTTCACCTGCACCCGACGGAGGCTCCCCACCTTGTCCTGGAATCGCCAGAGCTTGCCGGACTTGCCCGCAGGCGGGAGCGGCAGGAGGGTCCGTTGGGCGATCGGTTGCGTGTCGCCGTCGTCGAGGCGGACCGTCACGACGTCACTCGGACCGGGATCCGCGACGAGCGGCACGACCATCTTGACCTTGAGCTGACCGCTTTCCTTCTTGGTCTTCACGGTGATGCTCGCCTTCGGGTCGGCGACCTCGCCGACGCACGCGCAGGTGCAGTCGTCGCGACACGTCCCCGGACACGCGCCCAGCGCCGCACCGTCGCAGGCTTCGCCGCCCTCGATCACGCCGTCGCTGCAGGTCGCGAGATCGCACGCGTCGCCGACACCGTCGCCGTCGCCGTCGGTCTGACCGGGGTTCGGGACGAGGATGCAATTGTCCACGTGGTCCGGCACGCCGTCGCCGTCGGTGTCGGGGCTCGCGGGCACGATGCCGACGGGCTGGCACGTGGTGCCGGGCGGACAATCACCGGCGGTGGTGCACACGCCCTGGGCTCGGGTGCAGGTGCCGGACTCGCAAGACGCGCCGGAACCACAATCGGCCGTGGTCGCGCACGCGCCGCCGACCTCGATGCACGCCCCCGTGGTGACGTAGATCGTGTCGCTCGGGGCCGCCGGATCGCTGCCCGCGAGCGGGTTCCCCTGCGTCACCGCCCCGATCGTGCGCGTCGTGCCGGTCGCGAGATCGTAGAGCCGGATCACGAGATCGTCGGCGTCGCCGTCGCCGTTGAGATCGGTGCCGCCGGTCGGGCAGCCTCCGGAAAACACGCTGCCCTGCTGATCGCACTCGAAGCTCAGGAACTTCACCGACGACGTGAAGACCCGGTAGGGGATGCGCGGATCGCATTCGGCGATGCGGCACGGACGGACGGGCTGGTGCGTGTTGTGGACGGCGTGGGTCGCCGGGTCGTACACCTGCAGCACGTCGTCGTTCATGTCGCCGTCGTCGTCGAGGTCGACGCCTTGGGCGCCCTCGCTGGTGCGGAACGCGACGAGGCTCGGGCCGCAGACGAATTCCTCGGCCGCTTGCTGGGTGTTGGTGAGCGTGTTGCTCGTGGTCTCCCAGAGCTGCAGCACGCGGTCGAGGCTGTCGGCGTCGGGCGGATTCAGGCTGCCCGCGCCCTGCGCCGCTTCCGGCGTGAGAAACACGGCCCGCGTGTCGCACATCTCGACGACGTCGCCCGCCTGCCCGGTGTTGGTCCAGGTGCCGGCGACGGTCGGGGGATGGACCTCGACGACCGTGTCGGCGGCGTCGCCGTCGCCGTTCAAGATCGTATCGTTCTGTCCGTGCTCGTCGACGAGGGCGGCGATCGCGCTCGTCGACATGGCGACCGCCGTGGCGGCGACGCCGAGGCTCTGGGCGTTGCCGCTGCCGGGCCAGAGCTCGGCGACGATGTCGGTGCTGTCGCCGTCGCCGTTCAGCGAGCCGCCGGGGCAGGTCGCCGTGCCGAGCGCCGACTCGGGACGCAGGAACGCGGCCGTGCCGCCCGCGACGGCGACCTGGGTCGCCGGGCAGAGCGTCTGCAACGTGCTCGTACCGGCATCGAGCACCTCGAGCACCGCGTCGGTCAGCGAATTGTTGTGGAAGAGCAGCGTGTCGACACCGAGCGGGTCCGCCGCATCGACGGCGCGGACGAAGACGTCGCTCTTGCCGTTGGTGTCGGTGCCGGGGGGAAGGAGGTTCGGGTCGGGACTTGCCCAGGCCACGGTCCGGCCGTCGCCGGAGAGCGCGAAGCCGATCGACGCGAAGCCGTTCGACCCGACCGTCGACTGGGCACCGTCGTAGGCGACGCTCACGCGTTTGGTCACGTTGAGCAGCCGGTCGCGGACGTAGATGTCGTTGATGGCGTTCGTGTCGCCGCCGGAACCGAGCAGCGTCGTGGACAGCGTCTGGAAGGCGACGAAGCGGCCGTCGGGGGAAATTTGCCCGAGGGTCGTGAATTGGTCGCCCTGCGTGCCGTCGGTGCCGACGGTCACGCGTTCGGTCATGCCGAGCTGGCGGTCGAGCACGAACAGGTCGTCGACGCCGTTCGTGTCACCCGACACGAGGTTGGAGGCGTTGCTCGAGAAGAGGATGAAGCGGCCGTCGGGCGAGATCTTCTGATGGGT
The DNA here is from genome assembly GCA_963774015.1 of uncultured delta proteobacterium. GTDB lineage: Bacteria > Desulfobacterota > Binatia > UTPRO1 > UTPRO1 > UTPRO1. Next base: position 338,786 of record CAVZDH010000002.1, on the reverse strand, counting down.
GCTCAGGCCCGACGTGCTGGAGTTCAGTACCGTGGTCGTGCCGAGCAACCGATCGCGGAGGAGTCCCCGCGTCACGGGAGTCGGAAAGATCTGGGCGGCGAACGTGACGTACCGTCCATCCGCGGACATGTCGACGTCCGAGAGGGCAACGTCGTTCTCGTCCGGCGCGCCCGGGAGGCCGCTCACGCGCTCGGTCGTCGCCGTACAGCCGGGGACGACGACGCCGTTCGAGCGGCAGGTGTCGCGGACGAAGACGTCGGGGTTGCCGTTCGTGTCACCCGGAACGAAGTTCGTGCAGTTGCTGGCGAACGCGACGAAGCGGCCGTCGTCCGAGACCGCCGGCGACGACGACGAGCCGACCGGAGTCGCACAATAGGAGCCGTCGTACGCCACGCTGACGCGCACGGTCGAGGGCGTGCAGCCGCCTCCGACCGGAGCCCCGTTGGAGACGCAGCGATCACGCAGGTGGACATCGAAGGCACCCGAGACCATGGGATCGAACACCACGTTCTCGAGGTTCCAGTCGTCGGAGACGAAGGCGACGAAGCGCCCGTCGCGCGACGTCTTCGCGCTCGTCGAGCCGCCATTCGTATAGATGCACCTCGGCGGTCCGCCGTCGGCTCGGGGATCGAGCTGCTCGAGCGTGTTGGCGACCCGGTCGCGGAGGTAGAGGCTGCTGCAGTTGGCAAAGACGGCAAAGTCGTTCGCATTGGGGAGGTCGTTCGCGGCGCTGGAGAAGATCGCGTACCGTCCGTCGTACGAGAGCGGGCCCGGGGACGAGTCTTTGTTGGGGCCGAGCCCGCCGGCGGTCAGGCTCACGCGCGTGGTCGTCCGCGCCGCCATTTCGGGCTCGGAGGAACGGAAGAACACTCGGCCGTTCGAGACCGCGAGACTTTGCCCGTTCACCACCAGCGAGGCATCGACGGCCCGCGGGGGGCTCATCGATATCTCCCCCGTCCCGAGGCGGAAGACGCGGGCGATCGCACCCGAGACCTCGCCGTTTTGGTCGATGTCGCATTGCTTCTGGCCCGGCTCGGACTCGAGAAACGCGAGGACGTCGTTCTCGATCGCGCTCGCCGCGAAGTTGAACGGCGGCTGACTGATGCGCACGACGGCGCGTCCCTCGGGCGTGCCGGCGATGCCGCAGCCGGAAGGCGCGCCGAGGTTGTCGGCGGCACCGGTCAGGCGGTCGCGCAGCGTGATCACGGAGTCGGTCGTGTCGCCGTCGCCGTTGTGGTCGGTCAGATCGACCCGTTCCTCCAGGGTGAAAGCGAACTGATCCGTCGTCCCTTGATAGAGGCTCTCCAGGGCCACCTGATTGCGCGCCTCGAAGGCATAGCTGACGCAGGTGTTGCCGATGCCCGGGCAATCGAGCGGCTGGGTGCAGGGCGCGTGCGGATCGAGCTGGCAGACGCCGGTCGCCACCGGCGTCCTCGCCACCGGAATCGGACCCCCGTCCGAGACCAGCGCGGCGAAATCGCCGAAGAGCGCGCCACAACGCCCGCCGCCGCACTGGCCATCGTTGCTGCAGACGGCCCCGGGCGTCGCGCCGCCGACGCACGCGGTCGGGCACGTGCCACCGGTCGGGCAGTCCGAGTCGAGCACGCAGGTTTGCCCCGGCGCATTCGAGCAGGCACCGGCGCGGCGCGCGATCCGCAAAATCGTGTACGGAGCGTCGACCGAGCCGAAGAGGGAGACGACGTCGGGATCCGCGACCGTGGGGTCGGCCGCCGGCTCGAAGATCGGCGGCAGCTTCGCGCCTTCCGGGGTGTAGGAGCCGAGAAACACCGGATCGGGAATCGCGAAGCCGAGCGGCGAGCGCAGCGTGGCGCGCAGGAGCCGCGGCACCGGAACCCCGGCGTTGGTCGCGAGCAGCCCCTGCCAGTTGAACGGAACCAGCAGATTCCCCGCCGCGTCGACCGTCATGCGGAGCTCGGCGGTCGTCGGATTGCACGGCACAGGGCTGTTCGCAAAGCAGAGGCTCGCGTAGTCGTTCGCCTGCGGCAGCGCGGTGAAGTGACCGAAGGTCGCGTTGGGCGTCGGCTCGCAGGTACCATCGGCCTCGTAGAGGTCGTCGATGCACGCGACGGTCCCCGTCGCCGAGGCGCAGGTCCCGGTCGCGAGGCCACACGGGAGAGGCGTCCCGACGGCCGTGACGGCGATCGTCGCTGGTCCCGCCAGCGTCCGGTCGTCGGCGTCGGGCGGAAGGAAGGCGTCGGTGTCCGGAAAGCGGAAGGCGAGGCGCGGGACGCCGTTTCGCTCCACGATCGCGAGGTCGTTCGGCGACGCCTGCACGCAGGCGACGTTGCCGACGCCGGCCGTGCTTTCGCAGCTCTGACGGAGCGCCTTCGCCTTTCCGCCCGTGCACGAGTCGGCGGTCAGAAACACGACGCGCGCCGGCCCGCCCGTCGGCTTGAACACGACGCTCACGACGTGATCGTCGCCGGCCGGGCCGAGCCCCGCGGACGTCGGGTCGCAGTGCGCCGGCTCGACCCCGACCTCGACGAAGTCCCCCGGCCCCGCGAAGGGTCGATTGGTGGAGCCGAGCGCGCCCCGGAACGTCTGGGTCGCGCTCGGGATGATGTTGCAGCCCGCCTGCGCGTCGGAATCCGCGAACGGCACCATCGCGAGGAAGACCAGCGCGTAGCCGACGGTCCGACGGCGCCGCCGCGATCGTCGGCCCGCGGGTGCGCAATCGATCCGAAGCGGCGATTTCACTTCTGTGGAGCCGACGTCACTTCCAGGGGAGATGGCGGAGGAGCGGCACGAATTGGGCATGGCGACTTGTCGACCGCGTGCTCTCCACTGTCAATCGGCGCGGCAGCGCGGACACTCGCGGTCGTCGGTTCGGTGCAGCCATGCACGAACCGACGTTTCGAAGCGCCGTGTGCTGCTCCGGGAGCACGCGTCCCCGTCCACCCGTTGCAAAGCTGCGAAGGCGGGGATGCCGCGGCTTCCCGCCTTTGGGAAGCGGCGCTCGTAGATCGGGTCCGAGTCTTCGCATTTGCTGCTCGCGCCCCTTGGCAGGGTCCTTGCGAGGACGTCTACGACACCTCGGAGGACGTCCCGACCATGCTCGAACCTCAGACGATCACGCCGGCGACGGTCGAAACCCTCGACCTGCCGAGTCCGGCGCGCCGGCGCGAGCTCGACGCCCTCGTGGCACGCTCCGAGCTCGCGGCCGCCGCGTTCTCGCAGTTCACCCAATCGGACGTGGACACCATCGTGCGGGCCATGGTGCTGGCGGGTCTCGAGGCGGCGCAGTCGCTCGCGGCGCTCGCCGTCGCGGAGACGAAGCTCGGCCTCATCGAGGACAAGACCATCAAGAACATGGTCGCGACCGAGTTCGTCTACCACTCGATCAAGGACGAGCGCACGGTCGGCGTGATCCGCGAATATCCCGAGCGCAACTTGAAGGAGATCGCCGAGCCGATCGGCGTGATCGTCGGCGTGACACCGATCACGAACCCGACCTCGACGGTGCTCTTCAAGTCCCTGATGGTCGCGAAGACACGCAACACGATGATCTTCTGCCCCCATCCGCACGCCGCCCGCTGCTCCAACGAAGCCGCACGCGTCATGGCCGACGCCGCACGTTCCGCGGGAGCACCCGACGGCATGCTCTGCTGGGTGGACGCTCCGACGCAGGTCGAGACGCGCTATCTCATGCGTCATCCCGACGTGGCACTGATCGACGCGACCGGCGGCCCGGGCATGGTGCGCGCCGCATACGGCTCCGGCAAGCCGGCCCTCGGCGTCGGGGCCGGCAACGTGCCCTGCTACGTGCATCGCAGCGCCGATCTCGGCATGGCGGTGGTCGACATTCTCACGTCCAAGACCTTCGACAACGGCACGATCTGCGCCTCCGAGCAGACGCTGCTGGTGGATCGGGTCGTCTACGAGCGCACGCTCGCGCTCTTCGCCGAGCTCGGTGCGCACGTGTGCAGCCCCGCGGAGGTGGCGCTGCTCGAGCGGAGCGTCGTCGATCCCGTGACCTTCCGCATGCAGCCGACCGCGGTCGGTCAGAGCGCGTGCACCATCGCCCGGGCGGTCGGCATGGACGTTCCCGCCGAGACCAAGCTCCTGCTGGCACCGCTCGCGGGCGTCGGTCCACGTCATCCGCTCTCGGCCGAAAAGCTCTTTCCGGTGCTCGGCATCGTGCCGGTCGACGGCGAGGACGAGGCCATCAACGCCGCCATGGACGTGCTCTACTTCGGCGGCGTCGGCCACACCGCGGCGATCTTCTGCGAGGACGACGCGGTCGTCGAGCGTTACGGCGACGCCCTGAACGCCGGGCGCATCATCGTGAACTGCCCGTCGTCGGTGGGCGCGCTCGGCGGCGTCTACAACGACTTGGCACCGACCTTCTCGTTCGGCTGCGGCACGGGGGGCGGCAACAGCACGATCGAGAACGTGACCGTGAAGAACTACCTCAACGTGAAGTCGGTCGCGAAGCGGACGCCGCTCCACCAGTGGCTCCGCGTGCCGAGTCGGATCCACTACAACCTGCACGCGCTCCAGAACCTGCGCGACCTCGAGTGCACCAACGTGCTGATGATCACGAGCCAGGATCTCGACCAGCTCGGCTTCAAGGACCGCATTCATGCCCACCTGCCGCCGGGCATCGTCTTCCACGCGTTCGACGAGGTCGAGATCGAGCCCGACTACGCGGTGGTCGCGAAGGGCGTCGAGGCCATCAAGCACCATCGCCCCGACTGCCTCATCGCGGTCGGGGGCGGCTCGGTGCTCGACGCCGCCAAGGCGATGCGTCTCTTCTTCTGCCATCCCGACCTCGACTTCCGGAGTCTCGAGACGACCTTCCTCGATCCGCGCAAGCGCGTGATCCAGTATCCCAAGTCGACGCACCAGGGGCTCACGCTGGTCGCGATCCCGACCACGAGCGGTACGGGCTCGGAGGTGACGCCGTACGCCGTGATCACCGACAGCGAGCGCGGCCGCAAAGTGCCGCTCTACGACCACAGCCTGATTCCCGACGTGGCGATCCTCGACCCCGAGCTGGTGCGCGGGCTGCCGCCGACCGTCACGGCCGACTCCGGCCTGGACGCGCTCACCCACGCCCTCGAGGCGGCGGTGTCGATCTTTGCGTCGGAGTACACCGACGCGCTCGCATTCCAAGCCGCGCGTCTCGTCTTCGAGGCTCTGCCGCGCGCCTATCGGCACGGCGACGATCTCGACGCCCGGGCCAAGATGCACAACGCCGCCTGCATGGCCGGGCTCGCCTTCGCCAACGCGTTCGTGGGCGTGAACCACGCCCTCGCCCACAGCCTCGGCTCCACCTTCGGTCTCGCGCACGGACGCGCCAACGCGGTCATGCTGCCTTGGGTCGTGCGCTACAACGCGGCGGTCCCGAGCAAGTTCATGCCGTTCCCGAACGTCCGCGCCTACGTCGCCGACCGCAAGTACGCCGCGCTCGCCGACGCGATCGGCCTCGGCGGCGAGACGGTGGCCGACAAAGTCGACCGCTTGATCGCGGGCATTCGGGAGCTGCTCGCGACCTGCGGCGTCCCGAGCTCGATCGCCGGCCTCGGCATCGCGCGCGACGACTTCGCGCGCGCCCTGCCCGACGTGATCCGCGCCGCCTACGACGACATCAGCATCCGATCGAATCCCCGCATGCCGCTCTTGCAAGAGCTGGAGACGCTCCTATGGACCGCCTACGAGGGAGGACCCGCATGATGCCGCGCCCCCGACCCACGTCGTCGAGGCCGGACCAGTGTCCGGAGGCGCTGGTGGTGCGCCTCGAGCCCGGCGCGGTCGCGACGGGGCTGGCCGCGCTCACCGACGCGTTCGATCGCGTCCGGGACGGGACGGCCACCATCGACCTGCGCGACATCGAGCGGCTCGACGCCGCCGAGCTCGGCGCGCTCGGCGCCGCGCTGCATGCGGCGCGCGACGCGGGCATCGAGGTACGCTGCGCCGCGGTGGCGCCGACGGTCTACAAGGCGTTGCATCTCGCGAAGCTCGCCACGTTGGTCACCCGCGTGAACGCTCCGCGATCCACCGAGGAGGGCTCGCGATGAGCTATTCGCACTACGACCGCCTCTCCGCGCTGGACGCGATGTTCCTCGCGATCGAGGACGCCGCGGTCCACATGCACGTCGGCGCCGTCGGCATCTTCAGCGGCGGCTCCCTCGTCGACGACCATGGGCACCTCGACTTCGGCCGCCTGTGCGCCATGTCCGAGGCGACGCTCCGCAAGGTGCCGCGGTTTCGGCAGCGCCTGGCCTACACGCCGGTCACCGGGCATCCGGTGTGGATCGACGACGCGCATTTCAACCTGAGCTACCACCTCCGCCACACCTGTCTGCCGTCGCCGGGCGACGAGCGTCAGCTCAAGCGCCTCGCGGGCCGCGTCATGTCGCAGCAGCTCGACCGCGGCAAGCCGCTCTGGGAGATGTGGTTCGTCGAGGGGCTCGCGGAGCGCCGGTTCGCCGTCATCACCAAGGTGCACCACAGCATGATCGACGGCATCTCGGGCATCGACCTCATGTCGTCCCTCATGCGCCTGACTCCGACCGACACCGTCGAGCAGGTGCACGGGCCCTGGGTGCCGCGACCGGCACCGTCACCGATGCGTCTGCTCGCGGAGGACGTGGCGCGTCGCGCCTCGGCACCGATCCGCATGGCCGTGACGGGATGGCGAGCGCTCACCGCACCCGTCCGCACGCTCGAAAACGCTCGTGATGCGGTCGCCGGCCTCGGCGAGGCGTTGCTCGCCGGCGCGACGTCGGGATCTCCGACGCCCCTCAACGTGACCATTGGCCCGCACCGCCGCTTCGATTGGACCCGCTTCGACCTGGAGGTCGTGCGGCGGGTGAAGCGCCGCCTCGGCGGCACGCTCAACGACGTGGTGCTGGCCGTCGTCACGGGCGCCATGCGCCGCTTTCTGCGTGGTCGCGGGGTCGATCCCGACAGGCTCGACTTCCGCGCGCTCGTGCCCGTGAGCATCCGCACCGCGGCGCTCCGCAACACGCTCGGCAACCAGGTCACCTTCCTGGTGGCGACGCTGCCGGTCGGGGCGCGCACGCCCGCGGAGCGGCTCCGGCTCGTGCGAGAGACCACGGGGCGGCTCAAGAGCTCGAAGCAGTCCTACGGCACCGAGGTGCTGGAAGAGATCAGCGACTGGACGATTCCCATGCTCTTCACGGAGTACGCGCGTCTCGGCGCCCGCACCCGCGCCTACAACATGGTGGTCACCAACGTTCCCGGACCGCCGGCGCCGGTATATCTGCTCGACGCCGAGATGCTCGCCTCGTATCCGCTCGTGCCGCTCTACACCGATCAGGCGCTCGGCATCGCGATCTTCAGCTGCAGCGGGGGCTTGTTCTGGGGATTCAACGCGGATTGGGATGCGGTTCCCGACTTGCACGAGCTGGTGACCTTCGTCGAGGAGGAGTTCGCAGAGCTCGTGGCGCTTGCGGAACGCAGGCCAGACGCCGCGGCGAAGACGGGGCCCGCCGCCGCCGGCCCATCGACGGCGCCCGCCGCGACGACGAGCGCGCCGCCCGAAAAGGAGGAGCCGTGCACCTCGCCGAATTGAACGACGACGAACGCCTCGTCCTCGTCGCGGCCCTCGGGTGCGCGGTCGGTGGTGACGCCCGGGTGTCGGAGGAAGAGTCCGCCGTCCTCGACCGCGTCGCCGCGGCGCTCGGTGACGACGCGTATCGCGCGTGCGCGGCCGAGTGCGGACGGCGCTTCCGAGACGTGGGGGACTTGCTGCTCTTCGCGCCCGTCGTCCAGCGGCCGGCGGCACGCGCGCTGATCTACGAAACCGTCATCGAGGGAGCGCTTCCCGATGCGATCGACCGGCGCGAGGCGAGGCTGCTCGAACGCCTGGCGGAGATCTGGCACCTCCGCGTCCGGGTCGCGCCGCCGTCCGGAACGCGCTGAGGAACCTCGACCTCTCGGGGCGCCGCGGAAGCGACCCCGTATCGCGGGTCGCGCTGCGGCGCGACGAAGCCGGGAACGACCGCGGCGACGCGATTTCCCCCGCCGATTCCGACCCACCGAGCGCCCGCGACTCGCCGTAGCGAAGCGATCGCTCGGACCACGACGGCGCGATCAGAGCGAGAGAAATCCGAGCCGCGCGAGCTGCATCCAGAGCGCCGGGAACACGCCGACCACCACCGTCAGGACGGCCGACAGCACGATCGACGTGAGGAGGTAGGGCTGGCGCGCGACGCGCCCGTGCTCCTCGGCCCCGGGCGTCAGATACATCGCGATCAAGACGCGGATGTAGTAGCCGGCGGAGATGACGCTGTTCGAGGACGCCGATCACCGCGAGCACGTAGTAGCCCTCGCGGATCGCGGCGGTGAAGATGTAGAGCTTCCCGGCGAACCCCGCGAGCGGCGGGATGCCCGTCAGCGACAGCATGAAGATCGTCATGGTGACGCCGAGGAGCGGACGGCGGAAGCCGAGACCGGCATAGTCGTCGAGGGTCTCGTTGGGCTCGCCCACCGACCCGAACGCCGCCACGACCCCGAACGCGCCGAGCGTCATGAACGAGTACACGAGCAAGTAGAAGAGAGCGGCGGCCCCTCCGGCGGCGCCCGAGGCGACGAGCGCCACGAGGATGTAGCCGGCGTGCGCGATGCTCGAGTAGGCGAGCATGCGCTTCATGTTCCGCTGCGCGAGGGCCAGCACGTTGCCGACCGTCATGGTGAGGGCCGCGATGACCCAGAGCAGCGTCGACCAATCGCCGCGGAGGCCCTCGAAGGCGTGGAGAAAGACGCGCACGAAGGCGGCGAACGCCGCGGCCTTCACCGCCACCGCCATCAGCGCCGTGACCGTCGTCGGCGCGCCCTCGTAGACGTCGGGCGTCCACATGTGGAACGGCACGGCCGCGACCTTGAAGCCGAAGGCGACGAGCAGCATCGCGACGCCGGTGACGAGCATCGTACGGTTCGGCGTGCCGCCGATCGCGGCGGCGATCCGATCGAGGCGAAACGCGCCCGGTCGCGCCGTAGACGAGCGCGATGCCGTAGAGCAGGAAGCCCGTCGCGAAGGCGCCCGAGGAGAAAATACTTCATCGCGGCTTCGTTCGAGCGGAGCTGCGTGCGCCAGGCGCCGGCCAGCACGTAGACGCTGATCGACATCACCTCGAGGCCGAGGAAGATGACGATCAGATCGGTCGCCGACGCCATGACGATCATGCCCGCGATCGCGAAGCTGAGGAGCCCGTAGTAGTCGCCCGCGGGAATGCCGGTGCCTTCGAGATAGGTCATCGACATCAGCACGACGACGATCCCGGCGAAGAGAAAGAGGAGGTCGAAGAAGACGGCGTAGCCGTCGAGCGCGAAGGTGCCGTTGAAGGTCTCACCTTCTGCCCGGCGAGACACGCGGTCACGATCGCGGTCGCGCCGAGGCCGAGGAGCGTCACCCAGCCGAGCGACTCGTCGTCGTCGACGAACAGGCCGACGCCGAGCAGCAGGATGCCGAGCAGCGCCGCGAGCCCCACGGGAAGGACGGCGAGCCAGTCGATCGGCGGAAGGGCCAACGGCTGCATCACACGCCTCCCGGCCGCGTCGTCGGCGCCTCGTGGCTCTCGACCGCCACCGCGCTCGCGTGCGTGCTTCTCCATGCGCGCGATCAGGGCCTTCACCGACGGCTCCATGACCCTGAGAAACGGCGCCGGATAGACGCCCATCACCACGATCATCGCGACCACCGGCACCAGCACCGCGATCTCGCGCGGCCGGAGATCTTCGAGGGTCGAGTTTTCCTCGTGCCGCACGGGCCCGAACACGACGCGCTGGAACATCCACAGCATGTAGACCGCCCCCAGCACGAGGCCGCTCGAGGCGACGACCGTCGCGAGCCGGCTCTGGCCGAAGGCGCCGAGCAGGATCAGGAACTCGCCGATGAAGCCGTTGAGGCCCGGCAGGCCGACCGACGAGAACGTGACGAGCATGAACACGGCGGCGAAGCGCGGGATCGGCTTCCAGAGCCCGCCGAAGTCGGCGATCAGCCGCGTATGGCGGCGCTCGTAGATCATGCCGACCAGAAGGAAGAGCGCCCCGGTCGACAGGCCGTGATTCAGCATCTGATAGATGGCGCCCTCGACACCCATCGGGTTCACCGCAAAGAGCCCGAGCATCACGAAACCGAGGTGCGAGACCGACGAGTAGGCGACGAGCTTCTTCAAGTCCGGCTGCACCATGGCGACCATGGCGCCGTAGACGATCCCGACCACCGCCAGCCCGACGATGAAGGGCGTCGCCGCGGCCATCGCCAGCGGGAAGAGCGGCATCGCGAAGCGGAGAAAGCCGTAGGTCCCCAGCTTCAGCATGACGCCGGCCAGGATGACGGAGCCGCCGGTCGGCGCCTCGACGTGCGCGTCCGGAAGCCAGGTGTGGAGCGGGAACATCGGCACCTTCACCGCGAAGGCGAGCGCGAACGCGGCGAAGAGCCAGCCCTGCTCGGCGGGACTGAGCGCAACGTCGTAGAGGAGCCGCAGGTCGAAGGTCGTCGGCGCGCCGGCGCGCACGTGCGCGCCGACGAGGTACAGAATGGCGAGCAGCATCAGCAGGCTCGCGGTCAAGGTGTAGAGCAGGAACTTGATCGATGCGTACACGCGACGCGGGCCGCCCCAGATGCCGATGATGAAGTACATCGGCACGAGCATCAGCTCCCAGAAGACGTAGAAGAGGAAGAGGTCGAGCGCGACGAACGCACCGATCATCGCCGTCTCGAGCATCAGCATGAAGAAGAAGTATTCCTTCACCCGCTTCTGCACGTCGCCGAACGAGAAGAGGATGACGAGCGGCGTGAGGAAGGTGGTGAGGAGGACGAGGAAGAGACTCACGCCGTCGATGCCGACGAGATACTGGATGCCCCAGTCGGGGATCCACGGCTTCTGCTCGAGGAACTGGAACTCGGCGGTGTTCGGCCGAAAGCCCGCCCACAGTGCCAGCGAGAGCAGGAAGGTGATCAGCGAGAACACGAACGCCGCGCGCCGCGCGCCGTCGACCTGCTCGCGCGGCAGGAGCAGCACGAGGAGCGCGCCGACCATCGGCGTCCAGACGACGAGGCTCAGCAGCACGTTGCCGGTCGAGCCCGCTGCTTCCATGCCGCTCATCGCATCACGTAGTAGGCGAGCACCAGGACGACGCCGCCGAGGAACACGAGCGCGTAGTGCTGCACGTTGCCGGTCTGGGCCTGCCGCCACAGGTTGCCGTTGTCGGCGACGGCACCCGCGAGACCGTTCACGAAGCCGTCGATGAGCTCTTGATCGGCGACCTTCCAGAGGAACGTCGAGACCCGCACGTACGGCTGGACGACGATCGCGTCGTAGAGCTCGTCGATCCAGTACTTGCCGAGGAGGATCTCGTACGCGCCCTGGAGACGCCAGCTCAGCACCGCCGGCAGGCCGGGGAGCCGCACGTAGAAGACGTAGGCGAGCGCGGCGCCGGCGACCGCGAACGTCGTCGCGATCAGCATCAGCGTGCCCTCCCCGAGCACACCGCCCTCCGCGAGATGAGGATGTCCGGTGACCGGCGCGAGGAAATGGCCGATGCGGTTGCCCCAGAGCCAGTGATCCGGAAGACCGACCCAGCCGCCGACGATCGACAGCGCGGCGAGGATCACGAGCGGGATCGTCATGACGGCCGGGGACTCGTGCACGTGGTGCGCGACGTCGTGATCGGCACGGAGCTCGCCGAAGAAGGTGAGGAACAACAGTCGGAACATGTAGAACGCGGTGAGCGTCGCCGCGACCGTGGCGATCAGCCACAGCACCGGATGACCGCCGGCCCACACGTGATGGAGAATCTCGTCCTTGCTGAAGAAGCCGGCGAAGCCCGGCGCGCCCGCGATCGCGAGGGTCGCGACGAGGAAGGTCCAGAAGGTCACGGGCATCTTGGTGCGGAGCCCGCCCATCTTCCGGATGTCCTGCTCGCCGCTCATGCCGTGGATCACGCTGCCGGCGCCGAGGAAGAGCAGCGCCTTGAAGAACGCGTGGGTCATGACGTGAAAGACGGCCGTCGCGAAGGCCCCGACCCCGAGCGCCAGCACCATGAATCCGAGCTGGCTCACGGTCGAGTACGCGAGCACCTTCTTGATGTCGGTCTGCACCAGCGCGATCGTCGCCGCGAAGAGCGCCGTGAGCGCGCCGAGGACGGCGACGACTTGCATCGCCGTCGGGCTGAGCGCGAACACGACGTTCAGGCGCGCGATCATGTAGATGCCGGCCGTCACCATCGTCGCGGCGTGGATCAGCGCGGAGACCGGCGTCGGGCCCGCCATCGCGTCGGGTAGCCAGACGTAGAGGGGAATCTGCGCCGACTTGCCGGTCGCGCCGACGAGGAGAAGGAGCGCGATCGCGGTGGCCGTCGCGGGCGCGAGACTCGCCGCATGGGCCTGGATGTGGGCGAAATCGAGGCTCAACGTGCCGCCCGCGGCCGGTGCCAGGCTCCACGTGAGCAGGAAGAGCCCGAGGATGAACCCCATGTCGCCGATCCGGTTCACGATGAACGCCTTCTTGCCGGCGGCGGCGTTGTCGTCGTTCTCGTACCAGAAGCCGATCAACAGATAGGAGCAGAGGCCGACGCCCTCCCACCCGACGAAGAGCACGAGTAGGTTGTCGCCGAGCACGAGCATCAGCATCGCGACCATGAAGAGGTTCAGATAGGCGAAGTAGCGCGAGCAGCTCTCGTCGTGACCCATGTAGCCGACGGAGTAGACGTGGATGAGGAACCCGACGCCCGTCACGATCAGCACCATGACGGCCGACAGCGCGTCGACGCGGAAGGCGATGTCGGCCGAGAACGGCCCCGCGGCGATCCAGGTGTAGACGTTCTGCGCGAGCCGCGCCCCTTCGGGCGCGCCGGCGACGTCGATCACGGAGCCGAGCGCGACGACGAAGGACGCCAACACCGCGAGCGGCGACGTGATCTTCACCAGGCCCGGGGCGCGCTCGGCGCACACGGCGACCAAGAACCCGACGAGCGGGAAGAACGGGATCAGCCACAACACCCGCGAGTGCAGGATCAGCGCGTCCATCGTCACAGGAGCGGCGTGCATCGGCTCACCCGCGCAGCAACGCCAACTCGTCGGCGTTGACCGTCGCTCGGTTGCGGAAGGACGCGATGATGATGGCGAGGCCGACCGCGGCCTCGGCGGCCGCGACCGTCATCACGAAGAACACCACCACCTGACCGTCGACGGCATTGCGGCTCCGCGCGAACGCGACGAAGCTCAGGTTCACCGCGTTCAGCATGAGCTCGATCGCCATGAAGATGACGATGACGTTCCGGCGGACGAGCACGCCGACGACACCGATCGCGAAGAGGATCGCGGACAGCATCAACACCCATTCCGTGGGAACGATCATGAGAGAGTCGGCCGCCTTTGCTTTTGCGCCAGCACGACGGCTCCGACCACCGCGACCAGCAACAGTATCGACGTGAGCTCGAAGGGGAAGAGAAAATCCGTGAAGAGGCTGCGTGCGACGGCGGCGGCGCCGCCGTAGCCGGCGGGTGCCGGAGCGGCCGACCCGAGCGTCGCCCCGCGCGTCAGCACGGCGAGCTCGCCGGCGAGCAGCACGCCGCCGAGCCACGCGAGCGCGCGGAGCACGTAGCGGTGGCGGCCGCGCTCGGGATCGTCGTTCTGCAGGTTCAACAGCATGATCACGAAGAGGAAGAGCACCATGATGGCGCCGGCGTAGACGATGATCTGGAGCGCGGCGATCATGTGCGCCTCGAGGAGAACGAAGATCACTGCCAGCAGAAAGAGCGTCACCACCAGCGCGAGCGCACACTTGACCGGGTTCGGATGGATCACGACGGTGAGCGCCGAGACCACGGTCAGCACGGCGACCACGAGGAAGAGCGCAGCTCCCATCGCGATCAGCCGACCAGCACGATGACGACGCCGGTCACCAGCATGTTGGCGAGCGCCAGCGGCAGGAGGTACTTCCACCCGAGGTCCATCACCTGGTCGTAGCGGTAGCGCGGCAACGTCCATCGCACGAGGATTTGGAACACACAGAGCACGAAGACCTTGATGGTGAAGCTCGCGACCTGCAGGAGCACCACGACGAGCTGCGGGAGCGCGACGATTGCACCGCCCGGGAAGTGGAAACCGTCGCGAAAGAGAAACGGCACCTGCCACGCACCGAAGAAGAGCGTCGTCGCGAGGCCGGCCACGACGACGCTCTCGGCGAAGTCGCTCAGCATGAATGCCGCCTGCTTCATGCCCGAGTATTCCGTGAAGTAACCGCTGATAAGCTCGGACTCGCCCTCCGGCAGGTCGAAGGGTACGCGCTTGCTCTCCGCGATGCCGGCGATCAGGAAGATCAGGAAGCCGAGCGGCTGATAGATGATGCCCCAGGCGGGGATGACACCGAAGAAATGATGACCTTGCGCGCGCGCGATGGCCTGCATGTCGAGAGTGCCGAACGTCATGACGGCCCCGATCAACGCCAGGCCCATCGCGATCTCGTACGAGATCATCTGTGCCGCGCCGCGGATCCCGCCGAGCAGCGCCCAGCGGCTGTTCGACGCCCAGCCAGCTGAGGACGACGCCGTACACGGCGAGCGACGACATCGCGAGCACGTAGAGGATGCCGATGTCGAGATCCGCGACCTGGAGGTTGATCGTCCTGTCGCCGATCACCAGCTGATCGCCGAACGGCACGGCGGCGAAGGTGACCAGCACCGGGAAGACGGCCAGGAACGGCGCCAGGAAGTGCAGGAGCTTGTCGGCGCCCGCGGGCACCATGTCTTCCTTGGTGAGCAGCTTGAGCGGGTCGGCGATGAGCGTGTTGATGAGCCCGAGATTGAACGGCATCACGCCGAAGATGTTGGCGCGGTTGGCGCCGATGCGGTCTTGGATGAGCGCGCTGCCCTTGCGCTCGACCCACAGGAGGATGGCGCTCATGTTCAGCACCATCAGAAGAACCAGCAGGGCTTTGACCCCGGCGATACCGACGTCGATCAGTCCCACGCCAACGCCCCGCGCCGCCAGACGTAGGCGAGACCAAAGCCGAGGACGGCGACGAACGTGAGCATCTCGATCAGTCCCGGGACGCCGAGCCGACGGAACACGATCGCCCACGGATACAAGAACACCACCTCGACGTCGAAGAGGATGAAGAGGATCGCGACGAGATAGAAATGAACGGAGAAGCGACCGCGGGCCGAACCGGACGACGGGTTGCCGCACTCGAAGACTTCGTCTTTGACGGCACGACGCGACGTGCTGCGGGCGCCGAAGATCATGCTGCCGGAGACCATCCCGAGGACGATCACGGCGCCGAGCGCGAACGTGATTACGACGCCGATGTATTGATCCAGCACTGCGAATGCCCCCGCAAAACCCGTGACCCGCGCAGCTAGGTCCGCGCGGCGCCCCCCGTTATGCCGATGGTCTCTCGCATGTCAAGGTTGTTGCCTGGACAACGCGCCGGGCCGCTGGTAGCGCCGAGCGCGCAGCGTGCAAACCACCAACGCCATGAACGACGAGCTCGCGCCGCTCATCGCGAGCCTGGTCCGGGAACGATGGCCGGGCGCCGACGTCGTCCGCGTCGCGCATCTCGCCGGCGACTTTTCCGCGCGCCGTTACCTGCGTGCGGCCCTCGCCGGCGGCGGCGCGCCCGAGACCATCGTCGTGATGGTGCTCGCCGGGAGCGGCGTGCCGCTGAGCTCCGAGGAGCTCGGGGTGTTTCCCGAGCCTCTCGTGGAGCTGCCCTTTCTCGACGTGCATCGTCTGCTCGCCGCGATCGGCGCGTCGGTGCCGGAGATTTACATGGCGGCGGTCGAGCGCGGCGTGCTCCTGCTCGAGGACGTCGGCGACGTCGTTCTGTGGGACGCCGCGACGCGCGCGCCGGCCGAGGCGGAGGCCGTGTACCGCCGGGCCATCGACGCGCTGCTCGTCCTGCACGAGCGCGGCACCAGCGCTCGGTCGACCGACAGCATCGCGTTCAAACAGGAGCTCGACGAGCGGCTCCTGCAATGGGAGCTCGAGCATTTCCTCGAATGGGGGGTCGAGCGACGGCTCGGCGTCACGCTCTCCGCGGCGATGCACCGGGGGTATCAAGAGAGCTTCGACCTCATCACCCGCGAGCTCGCATCCGCCCCGAAGGTGCTGAGCCATCGCGACTACCACAGCTGGAACCTGCTGTGGCGCGACGAGCAACCGGTGATCATCGACTTCCAGGACGCGTTGCTCGCGCCCGCCGAGTACGACCTGGCGTCGTTGCTGACGGACCGGATCACGCCTCGCCTCGTCGACCCGGCCATGGAGGCGCGGCTCCTCGCCTACTACTGGACCGTCCGGGGACACCCCGCCGGGACCGATCGACGACGTTATGCGCTCGCCGCATTGCATCGGGCGCTCAAGGTCATCGGGCGCCTTCATTATATAGCCCTCGCCAAGGGCAAGCCCGGGCCGCTCGCGTTTCTGCCCGACGTGGTCGCGACCTGCCGGCGCTTCCTCGCCGAAGTGGCACCGCCGGGCGCGCTCGCGAGCGAGCTCGCCGCGCAGTGGCCGCACGACGCTCCTCGCACGATGCCGAGCGCATGACATGAAGGCGATGGTGCTCGCCGCCGGGCTCGGCACGCGCCTTCGGCCGCTCACGAACGACCGCCCGAAGGCCTTGGTCGAGGTCGCGGGTCGGCCGCTGATCGTCTACACCCTCGCCCTGCTCCGCCGCTTCGGCATCACCGACGTGGTCGTGAACCTGCACCATCACGGTCACGCGCTGCGAGATGCGCTCGGGAATGGAAGCCGGTTCGGTCTCGCGATCGCGTACTCGCCGGAAGACCCGCTGCTCGACACCGGCGGCGCGATCCGGCACGCCGAGGCGCTTCTCGGCCGTGACGATTTCCTGGTTCTCAACAGCGACACGATCGTGGACCTCCCGCTCGACCGGCTGATCGCGCATCATCAAGCGCGCGGTGCAGCCGCGACGCTCGTGTTGCGCCGGGACCCGGAACAGGCACGCTACGGAGAGATCGAGATCGATCAGGAGGGACGCATCCGCCGATTCCTCGGACGCCCGGAGATCGCCGACGCGAAGCTCGCACCCTACATGTTCGCCGGCGTGCACGTGATGTCGACCAACGTGTTCCGTTTCATGCCGCCGAGCGGCGCCTTCAGCATGACGCACGACACCTACCCTGCGATGCTCGCGGCGGGCGCCATGCTCCACGGCTTCCCGTTCGACGGCTTCTGGCGCGTCATCGATACGCCGGCGGATCGCGAGCGCGCGGCACGTGATCTCCTGGAACCGCGACTCGCCCACCTGGGAACCATCGCCACGCCATGAAGGCGGGGCGACGACCGCAGGAGCCTCTCGTCCCAGGCTCCGTCGCGGCATGACGCACACGGGGCGAACGTGCACGGACGCAACGCACGGCGGAACGTTCACGCTTGACGCAGTTTTGCCATCTGCTTTACACCTCAATGAAGTGTGCACCATCGACAGGGACCTGGCATGACGCTTGCTGCCGCATGGTGGGTGACGTCGCTTCCAACCTCGGAACGGGCTCCAGTGCCGCCGAGCTCCTCGCGCGGCACGGAAGGGTGACATGGGCATTACGATCGTTCAGAAGAGCGACCTCACCACCCGCAAGCGCAATCCGCGCATCGCGCTCGTGCTCGCAGGCGGCGCCATCAGCGGCGGCGGCTTCAAGCTCGGCGGCCTCAAGGCCTTCGACGACTTCCTGGTCAATCGCAAGACGACGGACTTCGACATCTACGTCGGGCTGTCCGCCGGAGCCTTCCTCGCGGCGCCGCTCGCGAGCGGCGTCACGCCGCCCGAGATGCTGCGGAGCCTCGAGGGGAGCTCCGAAGAATTCACGCAATTTCGCGCTTTCGACTTCTACCAACCGAACTACGCCGAGTTCATCGAACGGCCGATCCGATACGTGCTCGATCTCGCCGCGTTCGTCCCGGGCTCGATCTTGGATCTGGTCGCCAAGAGCCCGATGCTCGCAGAGAGCATCGCCGAGCCGGTACGAGAGTTCGTGCGCACACCGTCGTTCACGCATGCCGCCGACGTGCTGCGTCCGCTCGGGCAGGCGTTGCTCGCCGGGCGACCGTTCCCCTTCCCGCTCGACTATCTGCCCTCGGGGCTCTTCGACAACGTCACGATCGAGCACTACCTGCGCGACAACCTCGAGCGCCGACGCATGCCGAACAGCTTCAAGGCGCTCTTCCAGGCGCGCAAGAAGGAGCTCTACATCGCCGCCATGAACCTCGACTCGGCCGAGCGCGTCGTCTTCGGCCACGACGAGGACAGCTCACTCTCGATTTCCGAGGCCGTCCAGGCATCGACGGCGCTCCCCGGCTTCTATCGGCCGGCACGCATCCGCGGCATCGACTACGTGGACGGCGGCGTGCGCCGCACCGCAAACATCGACGTCGCGATCGACCACGGCGCCGATCTCGTGATCTGCTACAATCCCTTCCGGCCCTTCTCGAATCGCGTGGTTCGAAAGTACGACCCCCAAAAAGACGACTACGTCGCCGAAGGGGTGCAGCTCGCCGACCGCGGGATGCTCACCATCCTGAACCAGGTGCTACGCACGCTCCTGCATTCGCGCCTGCAGCTCGGCCTGCGTCAATACCAAGACGACCCGAACTTCAAAGGCGACATCATCCTGATCGAGCCGACCGAAAAGGACCTCGACTTCTTCCAGATGACGCCGATCGCGTTCTGGGAGCGTCGCCGCGCGGCGCAGCACGGGTACGAGTCGGTCACGCAGTCGATCGAGATCCACTACGACATGATCCGACGGATCATGGAGAGCTACGGCATCCTCATGACCCGCAAGACGGTGAGCGAAGGCATGCAGCGCATGCGCACCGGCGAGACGCCCGAGGAAGCGACCGACTTCCTGACGCGCGAAGTTCCGACGCGCGCGATCTCGGTCGCGAAGGCCTAAGGAACCTCTGCACAGGTCACTTCTCGCTCGGAACCTACCTGTGCAGAGGTTCCCTAGGGTATCCAACCCGTCGGAATGCTTCGAGCCTGGCCGGCGGTACCCCACGATTCGCATGGCGTTCTACGTTGCTCCGGCTGGGGGTGGCGGATATAGAAGCCGACGATGCTGAAGGTTGCTCCCCCCGAAGAGGACATCGCGGCGCTGGCGCTCCGCTTCGAGGAGGCCGAGCCGGCCGAGACCCTCCGTTGGGCCGTCGACCGATACGCCCCGGACGTGGTGCTGACCTGCTCCTTCCAGCACGAAGGCGTGGTGCTCGCGCACATGCTGCAATCGATCGCGCCGGCAACTCCGGTCGTCTTCATCAATACCGGCTACCACTTTCCCGAGACCCTTGCGTACCGCGACCTTCTGGTCGCACGCTTCGGGTTCCATCTCGTCGAGGTCGGCCCGGCGATCAGCAAGGACGACGTCGAGCGCGCGCACGGTCCCGAGCTCTTCCGACACGACCCCGATCGCTGCTGCGAGATCAACAAGGTCGAGCCCCTGCGCCGCGCCCTCCGCAGCGCCCGGGCATGGATCAACGGCCGGCGCCGCGATCAGGCCTCGACGCGGAACGCATTGCCGATCCTCGAGGAGCTGAAAAACGGGATCATCAAGATCAATCCCCTCGTCCGATGGCGCGCGCGAGATACGTACGAGTACATGCAGCGCCACGACATCCCTCTGAATCCACTCTTCGAGCGCGGCTATACGAGCATCGGCTGTGCGCCGTGCACGCGCCCGGTGCTCGCCGGGGAAGACGAGCGCGCTGGGCGGTGGGCAGGCAAGAACAAGACCGAGTGCGGCATTCATACCGCGTTCAACGATCCCGGCCGCGACATCTAGGGAACGCAGAGGTTCCCGCCCCCGTGCGCGCGGCGGCTCTGCCGCGGTGCTCCGCTGGGCCTCGAGCCGAACCCAATCCGGGCTCCTCGCGGCTCCGCCGCCGTGCTCTCGGCGCCCATCCCGGCTTTTCGCGGCGGGTTCCCTCAAAACGACTGAGGGGAGCCCCGTCCATTCGGTCGGGCTCCCCCCAGGAAACGGACACTCGCGAAGCGTTCAGCTCATCGGGAAGAGCTGCTGCATCTTCATCGCGAGACCCATGTCGCCCGCGATCTTCAGCTTGCCGCTCATGAATGCCATCTGCGGATTCAGCTTGCCGTTCACCATGTCGAGGTAGTCGCTCGCTGCCATGGTGATCGTGATGTTCGGCGAAGCGTGGGTGCCGTCACCGACGGTGAGCTTGCCGTCGTCGATCGCGAGGCTGTACTTGCCGCCGTTGTCGCCGGTCAGATCGAACTGGTAGACGGCCTTCAGACCCTTCGCCGCCCCCGCGTTGAAGCGGGTCGGCATCTGCGCGAACACATCTTTGACGTTTGTAGCCGGTGGATTTGCCATTGAAGCCTCCTTAACGCCGCTGAAAGTGGAGTGGGTGAACGGGAGGCAGATATCTAATCTGTTTCATAGAGTAAAGTGGGGTGGTGGACTCATCCGTCCCCCTCTTCCTCGTCGAGCCACGCCAGAAGATCCGCACCCAGCGCCTGCACCAACCGTCGGTGCACGAGGTCGGCGAAGCTCGACGTGACGGCGCCGAGCATCGGGAAATGTCCCGGAGCGTCGTGCGTGACCACCGGCCAGCCGTGCTCGGACGCGAGCCGCTCGCACGTCGGACGCGGAGCCGCCGGATCTCCGGAAGACGCGATCACGAGGCCCAGGGACGCTGGAGGTTCGGGTGGCCCGAGACCCCCAGACGAGAGCGCGCGAAAGAACGATCCAGAATCCGGATGCAATCGCCCACGGTCGTCGTTCGCGAGCCCAGCCAGCAGCGTCTCCGCGGTGCGGCCTCGCGGTAGCGGAAGGCGTGGCATCATCAGGCGGGCTCCCCAGAATCGCGGTGACGCCCAGGGCCCGCGACGGCCGAGCATGCTCGCAGTCGGGGGCGCAATCACCACGACCGCCGGAGCGGCGAGCTCGCGAGCGACGGCAAGGGCGAGCATGCCGCCGACGTCATGTCCGATCACCACTGGTGCGCTCGCCATGTCGGCGCGGGCCGAGAGCACAATCCGGCGCCGCGACTCGAAGTCGAGCGCGGCATCGTCGTCGAGAAACGAGGGTGCCCATGAATCCCACCCCCGATGGCCGAGATAGGGCGCGAAGTCACGCCAGATCCACGACCCCGTCCACAGTCCGTGCAGCAACAGCAGGGGATGGCGAAAGCGCGACCGTTCGGCGCGCACGACCTTCACGGTCATGCCGGGGGAATCGGATGTCATCGTGAATGAAAAAAGCCCTTCGACGATGTGCCGAAGGGCCTTTTTCCATAGAGCCCAGAGGGCTCTACACCTCGCCTGAGTCCGGAAGGAAACTACACGCTACGAGAACTTCTCGCTGCGAACAGAAACTCGGAAGAACTACTTCTTCTTCTTGGCAGCGCCCTTTTTGGCCGGCGCTTTCTTCTTGGCCTTGGACGCTTTCTTCTTGGCTGCCATAGGCACCTCCTCAAAAACGTTAGCTGCGTTTGACCCAGGTTCGCTCAGGCGAGCGCTCCCCCAATCCACAGCCACCCCACCACTCAACGCCACGCATCATAGGAAAGTGCTGTAGGGCATGTCAAGAGAAAAATTGCATTTTGTAAGGCGTTTCTGGAGAAGAATCAGGAGCATGCCGGGGAGGAGTGCCGTGCATAAAATCGCGTTCATCTCGAGTCCGTACGAAGAGTAACAGAGCGTTTTAAACCGTGAAGGCGCGACGGCCCGGCAACCCATCACAGCCTCCTTACGCCGGAGCGAAGAATTTACGAAAGCCTACCGCTTGGCCTTCGGTCGCTTCGTCGCCCGGAACGTGAAGGCTTTGGCGCCGGGATAGATGGCGCGGCGACCGAGAGCCTCTTCGATGCGGAGCAACTGGTTGTATTTTGCGGTCCGTTCGCCCCGGCACGGGCTCCCGGTCTTGATCTGCCCCGCGTTCACCGCGACCGCGAGGTCTGCGATCGTCGCATCCTCCGTTTCCCCGGAGCGATGCGAAATGACGGTCGTGTAGCCAGCGGCGCGAGCGACGGTGATCGTCTCCAGCGTTTCGGTGAGCGTCCCGATTTGGTTCACCTTGATCAAAATCGAATTCGCGGCCCCCATTTCGATCCCCTGGCGCAGTCGGCTCGGATTCGTCACGAAGACATCGTCGCCGACCAGCTGGATCTTTCGCCCGAGCCGTTCGGTGAGCAGCCGCCAACCCTCCCAATCGTTCTCGGCCATCCCGTCCTCGATGGAGACGATCGGGTACCGCGCGACCCAGTCGGCATAGAGATCCACCATGTCGGACTGTGTTCGGTCGGCTGCACCCGATTTCCGAAACACGTAGCGACCGTCCTTCCAGAGCTCGCTCGCCGCGGCATCGATCGCGATGCGAACCTGCGTCCCGGCGCGGTATCCGGCGGCCTTGATGGCCTCCATGATCGCCGCCAGTGCCTCTTCATCCGATGCCAGATTCGGCGCGAAGCCGCCTTCGTCGCCTACCCCGGTCGACAGCTTGCGACCGCGCAACACCGCACGCAGCGCGTGAAAGATCTCGGCCCCCATCCGGAGCGCGTCCGTGAACGACCGAGCGCCGACCGGCATCACCATGAACTCCTGGAGATCGACGGTGTTGTCGGCGTGGGCCCCGCCATTGAGGATGTTGAACATCGGCACCGGGAGCACGCGCGCGGCGCTACCGCCGAGATACGCGTAGAGAGCTTTTCCCGACCGCGCGGCCGCGGCATGTGCGACCGCCAACGATACGCCGAGGATGGCGTTGGCGCCGAGATGCTTCTTGTTCTCCGTCCCGTCGAGCTCGATCATGAGGCGGTCGATCTCCGCCTGACGACGCGGGTCGCGACCGACGAGCTTGCGCGCCAACGTCTTGTTGACGTGCTCTACGGCGCGGGTGACGCCCTTCCCGAGGTAGCGCTTCGCTTGCCCATCGCGAAGCTCGACCGCTTCGTACTCCCCCGTCGAAGCCCCCGACGGAACTGCGGCGCGGCCGCACGTGCCGTCGTTCAACGTAACGTCGACCTCCACGGTCGGGTTGCCGCGTGAGTCGAGGATCTCGCGCGCATGCACTTTGACGATCTTCATTGACGTCTCCTTGCGTGGTTTGACTTGTGAGCCGGCGGATCGCTCGTATACGATCGCGGCGCATGTGGTGGGGGACTTGGGCGAGTCGCACTCGCCAGCGTGTGGTGATGACGATCGCCGGCGGCGCAACGGCGGTGCTCCTCGCCATCGTCATCTTCGGAAGCCGCGGACTTCTCCATCTCCGCACGCTCACCCAGGAAGAAGACGATCTCGGGCGGCGCATTGCGCTCTTGTTGCACGAGAACGAGCAGCTTCGGGAGCGTATTCATCGGCTGCGGACCGACGACCGCACGCTGGAGCGGCTGGCGCGGGAGCAGCTCGGCTTCACGCGTCCGGGCGAAGTCATCTATCGCTTCGGGAGTCGTCCGGGCTCGGCGACGGACGCTTCTCCCTGACGGTCTGGGGCGCGTCGGCTCGCGTCTTCGCTTTTCGTGCGGCGCCGGTCTCGGCGGACGCAGCCGGCTGAAGCTCCGCGGCCTCTTTCGCGTGCAGCTTGAACCCTTTGCGGACGCCCCGCAGCAGAACCTGTCGGCCGTGGGGCGGTCCGACCACCATCACCAGAACGCCGCCCTCGACCAATTGCGCGATGAGCGCCGGCGGCACGCGCGGACCGATCGACGTGACGATGATCGCGTCGTACGGGCCGTACTCACGCCAGCCCAACCCCCCTTCACCCAACTTCACGTGCACGTTCTGATAGCTCTGGCGCGCGAGCCGCAAGCGCGCCGCAGCGGCGGACTCGGGAATGACGCCGACCGAAAACACCTCGCCGGCGAGCTCGGCCAGGATCGCCGTCGCATACCCGGTGCCGGTACCCACCTCGAGCACGCGCGCATCGGGCTTCAACTGCAGCAACTCGATCATACGGGCGAGCAGGTACGGCTGCGAAATCACCTGTGCGAAGCCGGGCGGCAGCGGCTTGTCGTCGAAGCGACGCTCGGGGGCGTCTTCGGCCACGAAAACGTCACGCGGCACTCGGGCGAACGCGTCGAGGATGCGCGCGTCGTGGATACCGCGCGACGCGAGATGCGCGTCGAGTGACGCGTCGTCGACGGCGAGCGCCGAGCCTACCGGGGCGACGAGCCGGCAGAGCGAAAGCGCGAGAATGGCGAGCACGGGCCGAAGCCCGACGTTCACGCCTCTTCCTCGCCTGAAATCAGCTCGTCGTATTCGTCGGCGTCCAGAAGCGCTTCGAGCTCGGAGCTGTCGTTGAGCTCGACCTCGATGAGCCAGCCCTCGTGATAGGGGTCTTCGTTGACGATGGTCGGATGATCGTCCAGCTCGGTGTTGATGGCCACGACCTGTCCGGAGATGGGGGCGATCAGCTCGTTGACGGTCTTCACCGACTCGAGCTCGCCGAACGACTCGCCCTTCTCCACTTCGTCGCCGACGTCGGGAAGCTCGACGGCGATGATCTCGCCGAGCTCACCTTGCGCATGCTCGGAGATGCCGACGTGCGCACGCGATCCGTCGACGCGAAGCCAGAGATGATCGTTCGTGAATTTCAGCGTGTCGGCCATGCGCCGCCCCTCGTATGCATGCCGCCCTTATAGGGGGCCGCTTTTCGCTGTCAAGGGAGCACACGGCGACGAAGCACGCGAAGAACCATACGAAGAGAGCCGGTACGTGTCGCGCACGTACCGGCTCTCTCTCCCCCGGCCACCACGACCACAACGAGGCTCTGGGAATACGACCACCGCCCTCAGTTCCCCACCGATTCCCGTTCCCCCTCCACGTCGCGACGCTCCGGAAACGTCGCGACGCCGGACCCTGGTCGACGGCTCACGAGCAACCGCTCGTCGAACCGCAGTTGAGACACTTGTAGCAACTGCCGTTGCGCACCATGATCGCGCCGCAGTCGGAGCAGCTCGGCGCATCGGCCTGCGGACTGAAGCTCACGGCGCTCGCACGCGGCGCCGCCTCGATCTCTTCCCGGCCGGTACGCGCCTCGGCCGTGACGATCTCCGCAAGTCCGACCTCGCGTCGCTGCTCGGCCGAGAGATGACGCGAGCCGAGGAAGCGAAAGATGTAGTCGGTCAGCGATTTCGCCATCGGGATCTCGGGATTCTTGGTGAAGCCCGACGGCTCGAAGCGAACGTGCGCGAACTTGTTCACGAGCACCTCGAGCGGCACGCCGTACTGCAACGCCATCGAGGTCAGCGTCGCGATCGTGTCCATGAGGCCCGAGATCGTGCTCCCCTCTTTGGCCATCTTGATGAAGATCTCGCCCGGCGTACCGTCCTCGTAGAAACCGACGTGGATGTAGCCCTCGTGGCCGGCGATCTCGAACTTGTGGCGCTCGGACTTGCAATCGTTCTGCAATCGCCGCCGAGTCGGACGTGCCTCGACCTTGGCCACCACCTCGACGCTCTTGCCGGTGTTGAGCGGCTGCGTCTGCTTGCAGCCATCGCGGTAGATCGCGATCGCCTTCAGGCCGTCACGCCAGGCCTCGATATACGCTTCCGTGACGTCGTCGACGGCAGCGTCGGCCGGCATGTTCACGGTCTTCGAGATTGCCCCGGAGATGAAGGGCTGCGCCGCGCCCATCATCCGGATGTGCCCGAGATAGTGGATCGAGCGCGCCCCGTGCTGCGGCTTGAAGGCGCAATCGAAGACGGGGAGGTCCTCGTCCTTGAGATGCGGCGCACCTTCGATCGTCTCCTGGTCCTCCACGTACTCGAGGATGTCCTGGATCTCGCGGCTCTCGTACCCGAGGCGGTGGAGCGCCCGCTTGATCGTCATGTTGACGATCTTCAGCATGCCGCCGCCGACCAGCTTCTTGTACTTCACGAGCGCGATGTCGGGCTCGATGCCGGTCGTGTCGCAGTCCATCATGAAGGCGATCGTGCCGGTCGGCGCGAGCACCGTCGCTTGCGAGTTGCGGAAGCCCTGCCGCTCGCCGAGCGCGAACGCGTCGTCCCACGCGTGGCGCGCTTCGCTGAGCAGGTCGAGGGGAACGAGGGCGGGATCGATCTTGTGCGCGGCAGCGCGGTGCTTGCCGATCACGCGTTGCATCGCCTCCCGATTCGGCGCGTACCCGAAAAATGGACCCATCTCCCCCGCGATGCGCGCCGACTGGAGATAGGCCTCCCCGCACATGAGCGCCGTCACGGCGCCGGCGTACTGACGACCGGACTCGGAATCGTACGGAAGTCCGAGTGACATGAGCAGCGCACCGAGGTTGGCGTACCCGAGCCCGAGCTCGCGGAAGGCATGGGCGTTCTTCTCGATCTCGGGCGTCGGATAGCTCGAGTTGTCGACGATGATGTCCTGCGCCGTGATCATCACGTCGACCGCGTGCCTGAATGCGGCGACGTCGAAATCGCCGGTCGCACTCACGAATTTCATGAGATTCAGCGACGAGAGGTTACAGGCCGAGTTGTCGAGGTGCATGTACTCGCTGCACGGATTAGACGCGTTGATCCGCCCGCTCGCCGGGCAGGTGTGCCAGTCGTTGATGGTGGTGTCGAACTGCAACCCGGGATCGCCGCAGGCGTGCGCCGCCTCCGAGATGCTGCGCATGAGGTCGCGGGCACGGAAATTCTCGGCGACCTCGCCGGTCCGCACGAAGCGGGTGTGCCAGTCACCGTCGGCGACGACCGCTTGCATGAAGGTGTCGGTGACCCGCACCGAGTTGTTGGCGTTCTGAAAGGCAACCGACCCATACGCCGCGCCGTCGAGCGAGCTGTCGTACCCGGCCGCGATCAATGCCCGCGCCTTGCGCTCCTCCTCGGTCTTGCAGTTGATGAACTCCATGATGTCGGGGTGATCGACGTTCAGCACGACCATCTTGGCGGCGCGGCGGGTCTTGCCGCCGGACTTGATGACGCCGGCCGAGGCGTCCGCTGCCTTCATGAAGGACACGGGCCCGGAGGCCGTGCCGCCGCCGACCAGGCGCTCTTTCGACGACCGGAGCTTCGAGAGGTTCACACCCGACCCCGACCCGCCTTTGAAGATGATCCCCTCGCGCCGGTACCAATCGAGGATCGAATCCATCGTGTCGTCGACCGACAGGATGAAGCAGGCGCTGCATTGCGGCTTCGGCTCGACGCCCACGTTGAACCAGACCGGGCTGTTGAAGCAGGCCTTCTGATGCAACAGCAGGTGGGTGAGCTCGTCCGCAAAGACCGCCGCGTCGTTCGGCGTCGCGAAGTAGCCCTGGGCGGTACCCCACGAGCGGATGGTTCCCACGACGCGGCCGATCAGCTGACGGACGCTGGTCTCGCGCTGCGGCGTGCCGAGCGGTCCACGAAAGTACTTCGAGACGACCACATTGGTCGCGAGCTGCGTCCACGCCTTCGGCATCTCGACGTCGTGCTGCTCGAACACGACCTCGCCCTTTTCCCCGTAGATGACCGCGCTCCGCCGCTCCCACTCCACGTTCGTGAACGGATCGAGCCCGGCCTGGGTGAAGTACCGCTTGATGGTGAGACCTCGCCGCCCCTCCACCGCGACCCCTTCCCCACCTCCTGCACCGAACGGCCCCCGTTGCGCTTCCGCCACCCCGTCCATGCCACCCACAGCCACCCCGTTCTCCATGGCACCATCCTCGTTGTGCTGGGCTCCGAGCTGCTCGGAGCACGCCGTGTCGGAACCTGGCTTCGATCCGCTGACCATCAAGATGTTGTAGAGCGAGGCGGGTCAGTACACAAGGAATGGACAGCCTGTCAAGAAAAAAATCGCGGCGGGCTCCAAGGCTTTCTCCATGTCCCCGCGCACGCTAAGCACCGGCGCGTGAATCCGCGTCGTGAGCCGGCGAGCATCGACGTCGTGCTCGATACCTGCCTCGATCGCCTGCTCGGAGCCCCCGGTGCCAGCGCCATCTGGCGGGTCTGGGACGATGCCGTCGGAGCCGCGATCGCGCGTCGCGCGGAGCCGGTGCGCCTCCGCGGTCGCACGCTGATCGTCGCCGTGTCGAGCGCGCCGTGGATCCAAGAGCTCACGCTCCTCAAACGCAACGTGATCGCGGCGCTGAACGAGCGGTTGCCGCGGCCTCTCGTCGACGACGTGTTCCTCGTCCTGACCGAAGGCCGCTCCGCCCCGCTGCCGCCGCCGCGACGACCGCGAGCCGCGTGTCCGCCGCCTCCACGCCACGCCGACCTCGACGCGCTTCCCGCCGCGCTTCGCACGAGCTTCTCCGACGTGCTGGAAGCCTGGCGGCGCCGCGCGCGGGACCGCTGAATCGAGGATCCGATGCCGACCCGGACCGACGCCACCGTCACGATCGACGCGTTGACCCTGCACTATCTCGATTGGGGCACCGCGGGACGTCCATCGCTCGTGTGTCTGCACGGCATCACGCAGACGGCGCACAGTTGGGACGAGGTGGCGCCGAGCCTCGCGCGTACGCATCACGTTCGCGCCCTCGACCAGCGCGGCCACGGTGATTCGAGCTGGGCTGCCGACGGCGACTACCGGCTCGCGACCCAGAGCCACGACGTCGAGCGCTTCCTCGCAGCCACTGGCGCCGCCCCGGCGATCCTGGTCGCGCTCTCCATGGGCGGCCTGGTCGCGCTCACGCTCGCGGCGCGGCGTCCCGACCTCGTGCGAGCGCTCGTGGTCGTCGACATCGCGCCGGAGGTGCAGCGCGGTGGCGTCGAGCACATCCGAAGCTTCGTCGCGGCCACCGACGAGCTCGATACGTTCGACGACTTCGTCGCCCGCGCCCACGCGTTCAATCCCCGCCGCTCGCTCGAGAACATCCGCGAACGCCTGCGCCACAACCTGAAGCAGCTGCCGAGCGGCCGGTGGACCTGGAAGTACGACCCGATGCTTCGCAATCCCGCCCGCGTCGGCGAGGGCATGGGCGACCTCTGGGAACGGGTCGCGACGATTCGCTGTCCGGTACTGATCGTGCGCGGCGGCGAGAGCGACATCCTCGCCCCCGAGGTGGCAGCGCGCTTCGGCGGCATCGTCGGCGCCGAGGTTCGCACCGTTCCCGGCGCGGGGCATTCGGTCATGGGCGACAACCCGACCGGCTTCCTCGCCGCGGTCGAGCCGTTCCTCGCCGGGCTTCCGCCCGCGTGAGCACGTGCTTCGGCTGATCGACGTCCGCAAGCGCTACGGTGACACCGTCGTCGTCGACGCGCTGTCGCTCTCGGTCGCGCACGGCGAGCGCTCGTGCTGCTCGGCGGCTCCGGATCCGGCAAGACCACCACGCTCAAGATGGTCAACCGGCTGATCGAGCCCGACGGCGGACGCATCGAGCTCGACGGCACCGACGTCGCGTCGCTCGCTCGCCCACGAGCTGCGGCGCCGCATCGGCTATTGCTTCCAGCAAGTCGGGCTCTTCCCGCATCTCTCGGTCGCCGAGAACGTCGGCATCACGCCGCGCCTGCTCGGTTGGTCGGTGGAGCGGATCGCGACCCGCGTCGACGAGCTGCTGACGATGGTCGAGCTCGATCCGCCGGCGTTTCGCGAGCGCGCGCCGGCGTCAGCTCTCGGGCGGACAACAGCAGCGCGTCGGCGTGGCGCGCGCACTCGCCGCGAGTCCGAGCGTGTTGCTGCTCGACGAGCCGTTCGGCGCGCTCGACCCGCTCGACGCGCGAACGACTGCAGCAGTCGTTCCTCGCGATCGCGCGTCGGCTCGCATCTGACGGCGATCTTCGTCACGCACGACCTCGTCGAGGCGCTCGTGATCGGCGATCGCATCGCGATTCTGAGGGATGGACGTCTCGAGCAGCTCGGCACGCCCGCGGAGCTCGTCGCCCGACCGGCGACCGAGTACGTCCGCGCGATGCTCGCGACTCCGCTCCGACAGCTCGCACGGGTGCAGGCTGCCGGGACGACGGCGGCGACCCGCGTGAGCGAGCAGCTCGCGCTCCTTCCCGGGTACCTGGCGGCGCACCTCGAGCTGACGCTCGTCGCCCTCGTCGTCGGCATCGCGATCAGCGTCCCGCTCGGGATCTGGGCGACACGCCATCCCCGAGCGGAAGCCGTCGTGCTCGGAACGGTCGGCGTGATTCAGACCATCCCGAGCCTGGCGCTCCTCGCCGTCATGGTCCCGGCGCTCGCGGCGCTGAGCACGGTGGCGCACCGCGCTCTCGGCATCGGCGTACCGAGCATCGGGTATCTGCCCGCGCTCATCGGGCTCACGCTCTACAGTCTCCTGCCGATCGTCCGGAACACGGTGACCGGCATCCGCGGTGTCGATCCCGCGGTGGTCGAGGCGGCGCGCGGCGTCGGAATGACGGCGCACGAGCAGTTGCGCATCGTGGAGCTGCCCCTCGCCTGGCCCGTCATCATCGCGGGCGTCCGCACGGCGACCGTCTGGGTCGTCGGCATCGCGACGCTTTCGACCCCGATCGGCGCGCCCAGCCTGGGCAACTACATCTTCAGCGGGCTGCAGACGCGCAACCTCGCGGCGGTATTGATCGGCTGCGTGGCCGCCGCGATGCTGGCGCTGGTCCTCGACGGCCTGGTGCACGCGCTCGAGCGCGGCGTGCGCGAGCGACGACGCGGCGTGACGGGTGTCGCGCTCGCGCTGCTCGCCGCGCTCGCGCTCGGCACCGGTGTTCATGCGGCGCAGGACTGGCGCGGCGACCGTGCGCGTCCGATCACGATCGGGGCGAAGACCTTCACCGAGCAATACGTGTTGAGCGAGATCCTCGCCGGCGAGATCCGCCGCGCGACGGCGCATACGACCCGCATCGTGGCCTCGCTCGGCTCGACGGTCGCCTTCGACGCGCTCGTCGCCGGCGCCCTCGATCTCTACGTGGACTACACCGGCACGATCTGGGCGACGATCATGAAACGCACCGAGGTACCGGCCGATCCCGCCATCGTGCTGTCCGAGGTGAGCCGCTACCTGACGCAGGAGCACGGCATCACGCTCGTCGCGACCCTCGGATTCGAGAACGCCTACGCGCTCGCGATGCGCGACGAAGCGGCCGGCCGACTCGGCATCACGACCATCAGCGAGCTCGCCCCGTACGCCCCGAGCCTCGTGATGGCGGGCGACTACGAGTTCTTCAGCCGTCCCGAGTGGAGCGCGCTCGCGACGACCTACGGACTCCGCTTCCGTGACCGCCGCAGCATGGATGCGTCGTTGATGTACGACGCCGTCGCGAGCGCGCAGGTCGACGTCATCAGCGCCTTCTCGACGGACGGCCGGATCGCCGCGCTCGGGCTCACCGTCCTGACGGACGACCGCCACGTGATTCCGCCGTACGACGCAGTCGTGCTCGCGAGCGCGCGCCTCACCCGGGAAGCACCCGACGTCCTCGCCGCGCTGCGCCCGCTCGCCGGCGCGATCGGCCCGGACCTCATGCGGCGGCTGAACGCCGCCGTCGATCAAGACGGCGAGGCGCCGGCGGCGGTCGCGCGCGCGTTTCTCGCGCGGTCGGCGCCGAACCTCAGCCCGGCACCCTGAGACGCGCACCGACGTCGCGCTTGGCGGCGAGCGCCGGCGGAAAGACGAAACGCTCGTGGATCGCGTCCGCGACCCCGCGCGCGACCAGTGCCGGGACGTCGAGCTGCCGCTCCGCCGCCTCGACCTCCGCGAGCGTCGCGCGCGTCGTGGGATGCACGGGCGTGAAGAGCGAGCAGCAGTCCTGGTCGGGGAGGATCGACGTCGCGAACGTCCCGATGCGGCTCGCCTGCTGGATGATCTCGTTCTTGTCCATTCCGACCAGCGGTCGGAGCACCAGCGTCGACGTCACGGCTGCGATCGCCTGCATGTTCTCGAGCGTCTGCGAGGACACCTGCCCGAGGCTCTCGCCGGTCACGAGCACGCGCGCACCGCCGAGGGCCTCGGCGATGCGCAGCATCATGCGACGATAGAGCACGACGCGATGGCTCCGCGGCACGCGCGCCACGATCTCGCTCTGGATCTCGCCGAAGGGCACCACCCAGAGATCGGAGCGCAGCTGATAACGCGTGAGGTGCTCGACCAAGTCGTGCGCCTTGTCGACGCTCGCACGGCTCGTGTACGGCGCGCCGCTGAAATGGACGAAATCGACCCGGCAACCCCGCTGCATCATGCGATACGCGGCGACCGGCGAGTCGATGCCTCCCGACATGAGACACGTGACGCGCCCGCTGATCGTGACCGGCAATCCGCCGGGACCGGGACGCTTGGCACCGGACACGTACGCCGTCCGCGGCAGGATCTCGACCGTGATCGGCAGATCCGGCGTCTCGAGGTCGACGCGGCCGCCGACCTCGCGCACCACCGCGGCACCGAGGAGCGCGCCGAGCTCGGGCGAGGTCAGCGGAAAGGACTTGTCGGCCCGCCGCGTGCGAATCGCGAACGTCGTGAACGGCTCCGCCCGCGCGCAGGCGAGCACCGCGGCGCGAATCGCGTCGAGGTCGACCGGAAGCTCGACGCCGGCCGAGTAGTTCGCGACGCCGAACGTGTGGGCGACGCGCTCGCAGATCGCCTCGACCGACGCGTCGGCGGTGACCCGCAGCACGATGCGGCCCGGCAAGCTGTCGGCGCTCCGCACTCCGAGCCCGGTCGTCGCGTCGCGGAGATTGCTGATCAGACGCTGCACGAACCGCTGCCGGTTCCCGCCCTTGAGGGCGATCTCGTGGTAGCGGACGACGATGCAGGCCATCGGGAGGCCATAGCACGCGCTTCCGAGCAGGCGAATCCACATGGTATCCGCGCCCATGACCCGCGACGTGCTGGAACACCTGCGCCGGGCGCTCGCGGAGCCGCGACCAGTCGCGACGGTGCGTCCGGGTGTGGCGGCGGCGGTGCTGGTGCCGCTCTTCGACTCCGCGGGCGAGCTGCACGTCCTCTACACCACCCGGAGCGCGAGCCTGCCGCAGCACGCCGGGCAGGTGTCCTTTCCCGGCGGTCGGCACGCCGCCGACCGTGATCCGTCGCTGCTCGCGACGGCGCTCCGCGAGTCGGAAGAAGAGATCGGCCTCTGCGCCGCGGACGTCGACGTGCTCGGCGCGCTCGATCCGATCCACACCTTCAGCTCGAACTTCTCGATCGCACCGTTCGTGGCCCGGATCCCTCATCCGTATCCGTTCCGCCCCGATCCGCGGGAAGTCGCCGACGTGTTCTCGCTGCCGCTGCGGGTGCTCGACGATCCGGCCACCGTGGTCGCGGAGACGTGGACGATCGACGGACGTGCGATCCCGGTCACCTCCTATCGTCACGACCGACGTGTGATCTGGGGCGCGACCCAACGCATCACTGCGAGCTTGCTCGACCTGCTCACCGCAATCCGCATCGATCGACGTTGACACCCATTCGAACGGCTCGTAAGGTCGCGAGCGGGTCGATGTCACGACTAGCGCGACAACGAGGTCAGCGCGAGGGTGGAGTGGGTCGCCGGCTGATGCTCGGATGCGCGGTCGGTCTCGTGGCGCTCTTCGCGTTCGTCGGCTGGGTGAAGCTCGAGACGCATCGCCCGACGGCGGCGCTCGCCCACCCGATCACGGCGCTCGGCCGCACGAGCACGATCGACGTGCGGCTGCACGACGTCGGGACCGGGCTCGCCTGGAGCCGAGTGGAGGTCGAGAGCAACGGCACGACGACCGTCCTCGCCGACGAGACCTACCCGGCAGAGACGTGGCGCGGAAGCGGGCGCTTCGACGCCACGATCAGCACGCCGCTCGCGCCGGTCGACCACAAGCTCGCCGAAGGACCGGCAACGCTCCGCGTGTTCGCCGACGACTACTCGTGGCTGCGATGGCTGCGGAGCAACCGCGTGCTGCTCGAAGCGCCCTTCACGATCGATCTCACGGCGCCCACGGTCGAGGTGCTGTCGCAGCAGCACTATCTCACCCTCGGTGGCCTCGACTTCATGCTCTACAAGACGTCGCCGGACGCGGTGCGGAGCGGGGTGGCCGTCGCCAGCTACTTCTTCCCGGGCACCGCCGGCCTCTTCGAGGACGCCACCATCCACGCCGCGTTCTTCGCCGTGCCGCAGGATCTCGACAGCAAGGCGACCGCGAAGGCGGTCGCGGAAGACGCGGCCGGCAATCGTCGCGAAGTGACGTTTCACACCGTCGTCAAACCGCGCACGTTCGCCAACAAGACGCTCGACATCGACGACGCGTTCCTCGAGCGCAAGGTTCCCGAGATCCTCACCGCGAGCCACCTGCCCGCGCAGCCCGATCTCGTGCAAGGCTACCTCTACGTGAACCGGACCGTGCGACGGAACAGCGAGGCGCGGATCAAAGAGGCTACGCGCACCTCGGCTCCGACGCCGAAGTGGAACGGCGCATTCCTTCGCCAACCAAACAGCGCGCCACTCGCCGGTTTCGGCGACCGTCGTTCGTATCGGCACGACGGCAACATCATCGACACGCAGACGCACCTCGGGTACGACCTCGCCTCACTCCGCCAGGCGCCCGTCCTCGCGGCGAACAACGGCACGGTCGTGTTCGCCGAGAACCTCGGCATCTACGGCGACGCCGTCATCATCGATCACGGGCTCGGCATCTTCTCGCTGTACGGCCACCTCAGCGCGATCATGGTGAAGCCGGGCCAAGAAGTGCAACGCGGCGACACCATCGGTCGGACCGGCGAAACCGGCTTGGCCGGCGGTGACCATTTGCACTTCAGCGTCATGCTCTACGGCGTCCACGTCGATCCGGTCGAGTGGTGGGACGGCAAGTGGATTCGCGATCACGTGACCGCCAAGCTCGAGCAATATCCGCGCGCGACGGTCACCGCCCATCGCGATGAGTGACGACGTCGCGGCCGGACAGACCGCGCTTCGCGCCGCCGGCATCGCCGACGACGAGACCACTCCGGCGACGCTCGTGGCGCTCGCCGGCCGCGACGTCGCCCTCGATCGCGCCGTCGTCGCGCGCCTGGCACGTGTCGTGGACGAGCCGCATGCGACGGCGCTCCGCGACCTCGCCGCCGGCGCCGAGCACCGCGGTTGGAAGACCGTCGCCAAGGACGCGCGCCGCGCGCTCTATCGTTTCGGTCAACGCGGCATCGTACCGAAAGCCGCACCGCCGTCCCCGGCGCCGCCGCCGCGACGGATGGCGAGCCCGCTCGCAGGGTGGCTGTCGGGCATCGACGGCCGGGGTGATCGCCTGGTGTGGATCGTCCGTCCGCAACCGGGTGGCGGCGTCCTCGCGATGACCGCCATCCTGAACGAGCCGAAGGGGCTCCGCGACGTGAACCTCGCCGAGATGCCGCGAAAATCCCTCCGCCGCATGCACGACGATCTGCGCGCGCGCCACCACGTCGAGATGGTCGCCGCCGACGGCGCGTACTGCGATGCGCTCCTCACCGAAGGATTCGAACGGGCGCGCGCGGCCGGCACCGCCGAAGCCGTCGGACACTATCCGACCTTGCGTGCACGTCTCACGACGCAGCCGCCGGCGTCGCTCGAACCTCCCTTGATCGCGCGGGTCGCTCCCGACGCCGCGGAGGACGCGGCTGCAGTCGCCGACGGCGCGCGCCTGCTCGACACGCTCGAGCTCACGACGTGGCTCCTCGATCGTGAGACGCTCGCGCCGCACCTCGACGCAATCCGAGCGGCGCGCGAGAGCCCGATCCTGCTCAGTCGGCCGCAGCAGGAGGAGCGCGTAGCGGCCGCGCTCGCGCGCGCCGAGCGCGAGCTCTTCGCCGGCACGCACGCAACCGTCTACCGACGCCGCCTCGAGGAGCTCGCGTACGTATTCCACGCGAGCGGACGCCCCGAGCTCGGGCGCATCGCCGCGGCGACCGCCGCGGCGCTCGCGCGCGGGACGCCGTCGCTGCCGTTCTTCACGGACCTGCTGCGCCGCAGCGTCGGCGCGTTCATCGTGGAAGACGAGGCGAAAGCGCGCGCCGACGCCGAGGGCTCGGTGCTGGTGCGTCCGGGGACTCTCCGTCCGCCGCCCGCTGGTCCACCACCCCACCGGCGGTAGCAGGCTAGAGCTCGAGCTTCATTCCTTCCGTCGCACACTCGACGCCGAGCTCCGCGCAGTGCGCCCGCATCGCGCGCCCGAGATGGATCAGCACGAGGCGCCGGCATCCGAGACGTGGCACGAGTGGGCGGAGCGTCGACCATTGGATGTGGCGTCCCATCGGCTCGTCGTATGCGGTGCACTCGCAGAGGAAGAGATCGACGCCGCGTGCCAGCTCGAGGAAGCGGTCGTCCCACGGCGAGTCGCCGCTGTAGAGAAGACGTTTGCTGCCAGTCGTGAAACCGATCGCGAGCGAGACGTCTTCGTCCTGATGCGGGACGCGTACCGGATGGAGCTCGAGGTCCTCGACCGCCACGTGCCGCTCGGGCTCGAGCTCGACGAACTCGAGTGCGAACGGCAGCGCATCGGGCACCACGTCCGGGTAGAGCGCGCGCATCAACGTCCACACGCGCTCGCCGATGCCCTGCGGGCCGAACACGCGAAAGGGCCGCGTCCGCGGCCGTTCGTAGATGAACTCGAGCAGGAGGAACGGGATGCCGCCGAAGTGATCGCCGTGCATGTGGCTGATCACGACGAAATCGAGACGTGCCGTATCGATCTGCTGCCGCTTCAGAGCCAACAGCACCGTCGGCCCGCAGTCGATGAGAAAGGTCGCGCGCCGCGTCTCCACGAGGTAGGTCGCGTACGGATGGCCGCCGCTGCAGAAGGCGTCCGACGAGCCGAGGATCGTGACGTCGAGCTTGGCGCCGCCGTGGTTGGACGTCGACATCGCGGTGGACGGGGTTCTACCGAAAAGAGAAGCCGCAAGGCAACGGACATGCGAAGTGATGATCCGTCTTCCGTCCCGTCGCGTCAGCAATTCGTCACGCGCATGACGCTCGCCACCGCTTGGGCACGCATCAGCAGGGCCCGTGATGCGTCCCGCAAGCGTCGCCCGCTCGAAATCCGGTGGCACCCGCTTTGCTGCGCTCCCCATGACCCAGATGCGGGTCGTGGAGGCATTGCATGTCGTTTCGGTCGATCCTCGTCACTCTTCGCTTCGCCGCCGCCGTCACCGGATTGCTGCTGCTGCTGTCGGCGCCCACACGCGCGACCACGCTGGTGCGCATGAGCGACGAGGCCCTGACGCTCGGAGCCGACGCGATCGTGACCGGCACCGTGACCGACGTCCATGCCGGCCGGTCAGGCGTCGGGACGATCTCGACCTTCACTGCGATCGCCATCGACGCCGTCATCAAGGGGTACATTCCGCAGGCCTCCGTCACCGTCCGCGATGCGGGTGGTCGCGTCGGCGACGACGAGCTTCATCTCTACGGCTCCGCGCAGTACACCGTCGGCGAGCACGTCATCGCGTTCCTCGGTCAGGACGGCGAAGGCTTCCTGCGCACCAGTCAGATGGCCCTCGGCAAGTTCTCGGTCACGACCGACCCCGCGACCGGCGAGCGCATCGCCAGCCGCGCGCTCGACGAGGACGGCGTCGTGGTCCTCGGAGCCGCCCGCCTGCAGAGCTTCGATCCCGCCGACCGCCGGCTCGCCGATCCCTTCGTCGCGCGCCTCCACGACATCGTGCGGGGTCAGCCGGTGCCGCGCATGCTGCAACCGCTCGCCGCGGCGTCCGCCGAGCAAGCACCGGCGCCGAGCGACGCCGAGGGATTCAAGCTCTTCAACGACGTGCGCTGGTTCCTCCCCGACACCGGCCAACCGGTGCGCTACTACATCGACCAAGCCGGCGACGCGAAGATCGGTGCCACCGCCAGCCAGAAGGCGGTCACGGACGCGTTCGCGGCATGGACCAACGTCTCGACCGCCTCACTCGTGATGCTGTCCGCCGGCACGACCACCGCGAGCGCGAACGGATTCTGCGACGGCACGAGCAAGATCATCTTCAACGACCCGTTCAACGAAGTGACCGATCCCTCGGGATGCGGCGGCGTGCTCGCGATCGG
Organism: uncultured delta proteobacterium; assembly: GCA_963774015.1. GTDB lineage: Bacteria > Desulfobacterota > Binatia > UTPRO1 > UTPRO1 > UTPRO1. The sequence goes on along the minus strand of CAVZDH010000002.1, from coordinate 300,949 downwards.
CGGGTACTGCGCGAGCGGCACCTCGATGGACTTCAAGGGAACCGCCTTCCGCGAGATCGTCGAAGGCGACGTCATTTTCAACAATGGGTGGACCGGCTGCTCGTTCTGGAACGCCACCAACCTCGCCGAAGTCGCGACGCACGAGATCGGGCACACGATCGGCCTCGCACACTCGACCGACCCGAGCGCGACGATGTACTCGTTCGCGCACTTCGACGGCCGCGGCGCCGGGCTGACGGACGACGACCGCGCGGGCGTCGCGTACCTCTATCCGGCGGACGGGGCATCCGCGCCGACGCCTGTCCCGACGCCGACCACGCCGCCGACCCCCGCTCCGCCCGACGGCGACGCCGACGGCATCAGCGACGCCGTGGACAACTGCCCCTTGGTCGCGAATCCGAAACAGGAGGACATCGACGGGGACGGGCTCGGAGACGTCTGTGACAATTGCGCCGCGATCGCCAATCCGGATCAGCTCGCGACCGACGCGTGCGGGTTGCTCGTGATCCAGTCGATGCGCATCAAGATCGGCAAGAAGGCCAACGAGGACACCATCACGGTGAAGGGACGGTTCGATTCCGCCGTCGCCGCCGCCATGTCGGACGTGGCCGGACACGCGCTCACCATGACGCTCTCGAACGTCAACGGCGATCAGCTCATGCAGGTCGTCGTGCCGGCCAATCGCTGGAAGATCAACCGCAGCGGCACGAGCCTGACGTTCGCCGACAGGACCGGACTCCTGCTCGGCGGCGTGACGAAAGTCGCCCTGCACTCGCGCGATGGTGCCCAGTACACGCTCGCCGTCGGCGCCGCGCACCTCGACCTCGAGCGCAGTCGCGAGCACGAGCTGGTCTTGGCGATCGCGGTCTCCGACGAGCGCTACGTGAGCGCGAGCGGCTGCGAGATGAATCGCAGCGCCACGCGCGTCGTGTGCCGCCAGAAGAAGCGCTGAGACCGCCGACGCGGCGACGAGGCACGACGCCACGGAGAGCGCGCCGATCTCGCCATGCGGACCGTCGTCGATACCTGCTGGCCCGACCGCGCGCGGGTTGGTAAAGACCGCCGCCATGCAGGGCGAGCTCACGGTCCGACGCGCGCGCCGCGACGATTTCGCGCGCGTACGGGCCCTGCTCGGCGCGCCGGCAAGCGCCAGTCGCGCCGACCGCAAGCGCTTCCGACGCCTGGTGTCGACGATGCGTGAAGATCTCTACGTGGTCGAGCGCGACGGGGACGACGCGCTCGCCGGCCTCGCCGTGATCGCGTATCTCCGCGGCCTCGGCCCGATGACCGCGATCGTTCGCGAGCTGCATGGCGACGTGGACGCCGTCGCGCTTCTCCTCGCGTGCGCCGGCACGCATGCGTCGGCGCGGGGATGCACTCGGCTCGAGGTGCATCAGGACGATCGAGCCACCACGGCCGGCGACGAGGCGAGCTGGGAGGACGGCGGACGGATTCACCGTCGTTCGCTCTCGTGATGAGCCGTCCGGCAACCGCCGAGCCGGATCGCCTGGCGCGCATCGTGAACGCGATCCGCGCCGACGAGCCCGGCTCCGAAAGCGACGCCGTCGCCCTCCTCGCGACGGCGCTGTTCAGCAAGGAGGGCGAGGCGTACGCCGACGAGCTCGGCGACGACGCGGCGGCCGCCGTCGCCCGACGAAGCTTCGACCTCCTCGCGGCCGCCGGGCCGGTGCCGCGGGTGCGAAGCCATGCCACGGACGACGCGACCGTGCTCGAGACGGTAGCGACCGATCGTCCGTTCATCGTCGATACGATCCGCAACTGCGTGCGCGCGGAAGGCATCGAGATTCGGCACGTCCTGCACCCGCTGCTGACCACCGTGCGCGAGCCGGCGAACGGCCCGCACACGCTGGGCGCGCTGCGCGGTCTGGACGTCGCCGCCGACGGCCGGCAGCGCGAGTCGCTCGTTCACCTCGTGTTGGCACCGCTCGACGCCGATCGTCGCGCGGCGCTCGAGGCGGCGGTGGCCGCGCGCCTCGACGATCTGATGCTCGTCACCGACGACTATCCTGCGCTCGTCGTCGCGACCGAGGGCGTGGTGACGCATCTCGAGGAATACAAGGGCGGCAGTGCCGCGTGGGACGAGGAGGTCCAGGAGGTCCAAGAGCTCCTCCGCTGGCTGATCGCCGGCGGTTTCGTCTTCCTGGGCTATCGCAGCGTGTCGCTCGAGGAGCGCGACGGCGTGCCGACGCTGGCCCTCGACTCGGAGTCGGGGCTCGGCCTCCTCCGCCGGACCGAGCGCTCGCACTACGCCGAGCCGACGCCGGTCGCGAGCATCCCCGAGCCCGTTCGGAGTCGCGTCGTGGGCGGTCCGCTGCTGGTGATCGCACGCACCACCGCGCATGCACCCGTCCATCGCGACGTGCGCATGGAGTACGTCGGCGTGAAGAAGCTCGACCGCTCCGGTCGGGTGCGTGGCGAGTACCGCCTGCTCGGGCTCCTCACCTTCAAGGCATACGCCGACGAAGCGTCGACGATCCCGGTGCTGCGCCGGCGCCTGCATCAGGTCCTCCAGGCCGAACGCGTGGTTCCGGACTCGCACGAGCACCGCGAGATCCAGGCGGTCTTCGACAGCCTCCCCAAGACCGAGCTCTTTGCGATGTCGGCGGACGCGATCCGCACCGAGATCCGTGCCATCCTCGCCGCGGAACGGAGCAGCGACGTGACCCTCACGCTGCGTCCGGACGCGCTCGAACGCGGCGTCGCCGTGACGATCGTGCTGCCGCGCGACGCGTACTCCGAGGTCGTGCGGAGCCGCATGCGCGACACGCTGGCCGCGCGCTTCACGGGCGAGATCGTCGACGATCACCTCGTGCTCGCGGAGGGCGAGCACGCCCGGCTGCACTTCTTCGTGGCGGCACCGCGCGCGCGCGTGCTCGCCGTCCGCCGCGACGAGCTGCAACAGGAGATCGCCGAGCTGACACGGGGCTGGGACGACCGGTTGCGCGATCGCCTGCAAGCCGCGTACGGCGATACCGACGGTCACGCGCTCGCCGAGCGCTATGCGCGCGCCTTTCCCGCCGCGTACAAGGCGACGACCGATCCGGCGGCGGCGGTCGCGGACGTCGCGCAGCTCGAAGCGCTCGTCGCCGGCACGCCGATCCGCATCGCCCTCGCGCCGGCCGACGCGTACACCGCGCTCAAGCTGTACCTCCGTGAGCCGCTCGTCCTCTCGGAGATCATGCCGACGCTCGAGCACTTGGGCTTGCGCGTCTTCGCGGAGAACACCGTCACGCTCGCCGCGCTCGACGACGCGCCGGCGCATCTCGAGACGTTTCTGGTGCAGACCGCCACGGGCGACCGCCTCGACCCGGCGCGCGACGCCGAGCGCCTGATCGCGACCGTGCTCGCGGTGCGCCAGGGAATCGTCGAGAGCGACGGGCTGCACCGGCTCGTGCTCGCGGCCGGGCTGGCGTGGCACGAGATCACGGTGCTGCGGGCCTACGCGGCCTATGCGGCCCAGGTCGGCGCAGCCCCGAGCCACCGGGCCTCCGTCGACGCGCTCACGCGACATCCGAGACACGCGGCGCTGCTCTTCCGCTGGTTCGCCGCGCGCCACGACCCGAACGCGCGCCGCGACGACGCCGGCGCCGCGTACAACGCGTTCCTGCGCAGCTTGGCGGACGTGCCCAGCATCGCCGACGATCACCTGCTGCGCGCGTTCGGCGTCATGATCGGCGCGACCGTGCGCACGAACTACTATCGCGAGCTCGCGGCCGGCCGCGGCCACACGGTCGCGTTCAAAATCGACTGCGCGCGCATCGATCACATGCCGAAGCCGCGCCCCCTGTACGAGATCTTCGTGCACGGACCGCACGTGGAGGGCATTCACCTGCGCGCCGGCCGCATCGCCCGTGGCGGGCTGCGATGGAGCGACCGTCCCGACGACTTTCGCACCGAGATCCTCGGTCTGATGAAGACGCAGACCGTGAAGAACGCCGTCATCGTACCGGTCGGCGCCAAGGGCGGCTTCGTGCTCAAAGGACCCCCGGGCCCGACGGCCGTCGTCGACGCGTACTGCACGTTCGTGCGCGGCCTGCTCGACCTGACGGACAACATCGTCGGCGACCGCACCGTCCGCCCCGCCGGCGTCGTCTGCCACGACGAGCCCGATCCCTATCTCGTCGTCGCCGCCGACAAGGGTACGGCCAGCCTCTCGGACGTCGCCAACGCCGTCGCCGCCGAGTACGATTTCTGGCTCGGCGATGCGTTCGCGTCGGGCGGATCGCACGGCTACGACCACAAACGGCTGGGCATCACCGCCCGCGGCGCCTGGGAGTGCGTCACACTGCACTTCCGCGAGCTCGACGGCCGCGACGTCGCACGCGACGCCTTCACGGTCACCGGCATCGGCGACATGAGCGGCGACGTGTTCGGCAACGGCCTCCTGCGGTCGCGTGCGGCACGCTTGCGCGCCGCCTTCGACCATCGTCACGTCTTCCTCGATCCGGATCCGGATCCGGAAGCGTCCTTCATCGAGCGCGCCCGCCTCTTCGCGCTGCCGCGCTCGAGCTGGTCCGACTATCGTCCCGAGCTGCTGAGCAAGGGTGGCGCGGTCATTCCGCGCGGGACGAAGACCATCCAGCTCGCACCCGAAGCCCGGACGATGCTCGGCATCGCCGCCGACACGATCGACGGCGACCAGCTGATCCAGGCCGTCCTGCGCATGCCGACGGATCTTCTCTTCAACGGCGGCATCGGCACCTACGTGAAGGCCCAGAGCGAGACCAACGCCGAGGTCGGCGACAGCGCCAACGTCTCCGTGCGGGTGAACGCAACCGAGCTGCGCGCCCGCGTCGTCGGCGAAGGCGGCAATCTCGGCTTCACCCAGCGCGCCCGCATCGAGCTGGCGCTCGCCGGCAGCCGGATCAACACCGACGCCATCGACAACTCCGCCGGCGTCGACACCTCCGATCACGAGGTGAACCTCAAGATCGCGCTGCAACCGCTCGTCGCGAGCGGCGCCTTGACGCTGGCCGATCGCAACGCCCTGCTCGCGGCGGTCGCGGACGAGGTCGCGGCGCTCGTGCTCGCGCACAACCGAAGCCAGAGCCGCGCCATCTCCCGCGATCAACGGCGCAGCGAGACCCGCCTCGTCGAGTTCCGAGAGATGATGACCGACCTCGAGTCGATCGGCTTGCTCGACCGCGCGCTCGAAGACCTCCCCGACCGCGACGCGCTGCGGGCACGGCGCGCGATCGTCCGCGGACTCACGCGTCCCGAGCTCGCGGTATTGCTCGCCTACGCGAAAATGCACGCCACCCGGCTCCTCGGGAGCGACGCGCTGTGCGAGGATCCGCATCTGGAGCGCGTGCTGCTCGCGTACTTCCCGACCGCCTTGGTCGCCCGCTGCCCCGACGCGCTGCGCGTCCACCGGCTCCGCCGCGAGATCATCGCGACGACCCTCACCAACGAGATCGTCGATCTCATGGGAGCGACGTTCTTCACCCGCACCATGCGCGAGAGCGGCGCGACGGTGCCCGAGATCACCCGCGCCTTCGTCGTCGTCGACGCGCTCACCGACGCGCGCGCCCTCGCGGCGCGCGCCTCCGATGCGGGTCCGGCGGTCGAAGCGCGGGTGCTCGAGGGTCTCGTGACCACGATCGAGCGAGGCATCCGCTGGCTGCTCGCGGCGTATCCGAGCCTCGGGCCGCTCGACGCGCTGGTAGATCGTTTGCAGCCGGTGCTGGTCGACGTCGAGGCCGCCCTGCCTGCCTGCGAGCGCGAGCGACGCGACACGCGGCGCGCCGCGCTCGCCACCGAGGGCGTCCCGGCGGACCTCGCCGAAGGATGGGTCCGCCTCGAGGGGCTACGCGCCGACCTCGACGTCGCGCACGTGGCAACGACCGCGAGCGTCACCCCCGCGATGGTGACCGCCGCCTACTACGGTGCGGGCGCCATCGTCGACTTCGCCTGGCTCCGGCAGACGCTCGACGGGGTCGCCGGCGACGATCATTGGGAGCGGCGTGCGGTGGAAGGCCTCGGGGCCGCGCTCGACGAGGTCCGTCGCGCGCTCACGCGTCAGCTGCTCGCCGGCAGCGGCGAAGTGCCCGCCCGGGTCGCGACCTTCCGGCTCCGCCGCGCCGGTGCGCTGGAGCGCATCCGCGCCCTCCTCGCCGACCTCCAGAGCGCCGGTACCGTCACGCTCGCCGCAATCATGGTATTGGTACGCGAGCTCGGACGGCTGGAGGAGGGGTCATGATTCTGAAGGTACTGGTCGGCTTCTTGTTGGGATTCATCCTGGGCGTCTCCGGCGCGGTGTTCATGGTGACGTCGGGCGCCGGCAACTACATCATCGCCGCGAACCCGCGCGTGCAGGAGCTCGAGAGCAAGATCCGCGAGCTCGAGGACCAGCGGGCGTTCATGGCGCGCCGATTGGAGGACGTCGCCGGCCGGAGCGAGCAGATGGCGCGCCGCTTCGAGGAGCTCGTGACGCGCTTCGAGGCCGTCACCCGCTCGCAGATCGCCGCACAGCCGACGGCCGCCCCCGACGCCGCGCCCACCCCCGCCGACTGAGCGCACGCCACTGACGCACCATTGCCTCGACGAGCCGGGGACGTTCGTCCTCGACGTCGCCACGTTGGCGCACGGACCCGACGCGGTCGGCCGCCACGACGGTCGTGTAATCTTCGTGCCGGGGGCGGCGCCCGGCGATCGCGTCCGCGTCCGCGTGGTCGAGCAGCACGGCAACTACGCCCGCGCCGTCGTCGTCCATCGTTGCGCGGCCGGCCCGGCGCGACGCGATCCCCCGTGCCCGTGGGTCGACGCCTGCGGCGGCTGTCCGTGGCAACACGTCGACTACGCGGCACAGCTCGCCGCCAAGGAGACCAACGTACGCGAGTCGCTGGCGCGCATCGCCGGCGTGACGCCGGGCACGATGCTGCCGATCCTCGCGGCGCCAGCGGAGTGGCACTACCGTCATCGCATCCGACTCCACAGCGCGGCGGGCGGCGTGCTCGGCTACCGACGTCCGCGCTCGCACGAGATCGTCGCCATCGGCCATTGCGCGATCGCCGACCCGGAAATCTCCGCGACGTTGGCGCCGCTCCGAGCGCTCACGGCGACGCTCGGGACGCCACTCGACGACGTCGAGATCGCCACCAACGGGCGGGGTGCGCTCGTCGTCGACACCACAGCGCGCGGCCGCTTTCACGACGCCGACGACGCGCGCATCCGCGAATGGTTGCAGCGCACGCCGGCGGTCGCGGGTCTCGGCGTGCGCGGGCGCGGCTGGTCACGGCGCTTCGGAACGACGGAGCTCACCGTCACGGCGGAGGCGAACGGCGCCCCGATCGTGCAACGGCTCGGCACCTTCACCCAGGTGAATCCCGCCGCCAACCGTCTCCTCGTCCGCACCGTCGTCACGATGGTGGGCGGCGGCGCCCCGGTCCTCGACCTGTTCTGCGGTGCGGGCAATCTGAGCCTGGCGCTCGCCCGCAGCGCACCCTCCGTCATCGCCGTCGATCAGGATACGGCCGGCGTCGCCGACGGTGCCGCCAGCGCCGCCGCCGCCGGTCTCGCGAACGTGCGTTTCGAGGACGGCGCCGCCGACCGCTTCCTCCGGCGGCGCGGGCTCGCAGGCACGGAGGTCGTCGTGCTGGACCCACCGCGCACGGGCGCCGTCGCGGCCGTGCAACTGCTCGCGCGTCTCAGACCCGCACGCATCGTCTACGTGTCTTGCGAGCCGAGCACCCTCGCTCGCGACGTGCGCACGCTCGCCAACGCCGGCTACGTCGTCGGCCGCGTGCAACCGATCGACATGTTTCCGCAGAGTGAGCACGTCGAAACGGTCCTCGAAGCCGTATTGACTGCTCCATAGCCCCCCTATACCGTCCCGTGCAGTAATCTGTTCCCTTCCCTGATGGCGAACGACGACAAAACGGCACGCGCCAAGGTCACGATCATCTCCGGCAAGGGAGTGTCGCAGACCATCAACTACCTGCTCGAAGATCGTGACGAGCTCGAGTGGGTGGTGGCCGTCGGACGCAACAAGAGCGGCGAGATCTTCTTCTACGACACGGGCGGCGACATCGTGGAGGATTTGGGCACGCTCGAGTACCTGAAGCAGCGGATCATCCGCGCCCACTTCGGCGACGAGCCGGAGTGAGACCCCACCGCTAGAGAAGCTCGAAAAGGGCCATCTGCCGCGTTGCAGATCGGCCTCCTTCAGCAACCTAGAGCTCGTCCGGCACCGTCGCGATCACGCGCTCGCCGTCGATGCGAAGGGGCACGCGAATCAAGAATCGTCCGAACGGCGGTCCGGCGATGCACTTGCCGGTGTCGGGCTCGTACAGCGCGCCGTGCGTGGCGCACACCACGTAGCGGCCGCTCTCGTCGAGGAAACGCCCTTCCACCCAATCCATCGTGATCTCGACGTGCCGGCAGCGGTTCACCCACGCGTGCAGCTCGCCGGCGACGTTCACGAGAAACGCCTCGGTCGGCTCGCCGGCGGTCGGCAACAGGAACTTACGCGTGGCGCCCGGCGCGAGATCGCCGACGGCTCCGACGACGAGCTCCCGGCCTGATTGCTCCATGGGATCGACTTGCCTAGCATGCTCGTGCGTCGCGACCAATGGACACGCCGCTTCCGAAGCTCCGCAGCATCGAGGTATTTCCGGTCGACGTCGACGCCCGTCCGCTGGTCTGCCTGCGTGACCCGCAACACTACGCCGCGGCGCCGCTGCTGGTGCCCTACCCCGCGTACTTCGTGCTGACGCTGCTCGACGGACGACGCTCCGCGCGCGACGTACGGCACGCCTTCGAGCGGCAGTACGGCACCCGCCTCGACGGCGGCGAGCTCGATACGCTGCTCGCGACGCTCGACGAGCATCACTTCCTCGACTCGACGCGCTTCGACGCCCGCCGGCAGACGATCGACGCGGCATTCCATGCAGCACCCGTTCGCGCCCCGGCGCACGCCGGTACCAGCTATCCCGACGATCCGGCCGCGCTCCGTGCACAGCTCGACGGGTTCTTCGCCGAGCTGCCGCCGTCACCGCACCCGCCGCGGCTCGCGGGTCTGGTCGCACCGCACATCGACCTGCGCGTCGGTGGGCGCGCCTACGCGCATGCCTACGCCGCGGCGGCCGCCGCACCAGCGAGCCGCTACATCGTGCTCGGAACCTCCCATGCCCCGGGCTCGACGCGCTTCGCCGCCACCCGCAAGGACTTCGCGACCCCGCTCGGCACGGTCGCGACGGATCGCGCGTTCCTCGATCGACTCGCGCTTCGGCTCGGCGCGCACGGCGGCAGCGAGCGTCTCTACGTCGACGAGATCCTCCACCGCACCGAGCACGCGGTGGAGTTTCAAGTCGTGATGCTGCAGCACGCGCTCGGGGAAGGACGACGCTTCACGGTCGTGCCGATCCTGGTCACGTCCTTCCACGATCTGATCGCGCGCGGCACGCGGCCGATGGACGATCCGCGCATCGCGGAGCTCGTCGACGCGCTCCGGGCGACGCTCGCGGAGGACGACGTCCCGACCGTCCTCGTCGCCGGCGTCGACTTCGCGCACGTCGGCGCCAAGTTCGGCGATCGCGACGGCCTCACGCCGTCGCTCCAGGCAGCAACCGTCGCCCGCGATCGGCAGCTGCTCGCGGCGCTCGAAGCCGGGGACCCGGACGCATTCTTCGCCGCGCTCGCCGCCGACGCGGACCGCACGCGCATCTGTGGGGCCGCACCGCTGCTCGTCTTCCTCGAGCTGCTGCGCGGCCTACCGGGACGCCTGCTCTGCCATGACGAGACCCGCGACGAGAGCACGCGCTCGGCGGTCACCTTCGCGAGCCTGGCATTCCCGGCCGCATGAGCGCCTTCCGCGTCGACGAGGTGCGGCGGCGGCTCGCCGCGCACGCGCCCCGCATCATCCGACCGACCGCCAAGCACGCGGCGGTCGCCGCCGTCCTGCACGAGACCGACAGCGACAGCGAGATCTTGTTCATCGAGCGCGCCCAGCACCCGCACGATCCCTGGTCCGGCCACATGGCGTTTCCGGGGGACGGGTCGACCCGGGCGACGCGTCGGCGCGGCACGCCGCCGAGCGCGAGACGCGCGAAGAGGTCGGCCTCGATCTCGGCACGGCGGAGATGCTCGGACGCCTCGACGACGTCGAGGGCGCGCCTCCGGGCTTCGACTCGCTGGTGGTGTCGGCCTTCGTCTACCACCTCGATCGCCGCTCGCCGCCGACGTTGAACCACGAGGTCCGCGACGTCTTGTGGGTTCCGCTCGCGCACCTTCAGGACGGCAGCCGACGCGTGCCGTTCTACTGGCCGCGCGAGCAGCGCTCCACGCACTATCCCGGCATCCTCGTCGGCGCGCCCGAGCGCCACGTGGTCTGGGGCCTGACGTACCGCTTCCTCGAGCTCTTCTTCGTGGCGCTCGGCCGGCAACTCTGAGCTCGCGGCACCTTCCGCGCGCGCAGCCCGCGACTAGCCCGCATTTCTCACCAGATCCCTGCTGCGAGCGCCAATCGCACGCCATCTCGGGCCGTACTCGCGCCTCGCTCCTCGACGCGCGCAGCGTCAAGAGGTCGCCTGCGTCGCTCGACGCTGCGTTCGGCCCGATCTGACGGACGTTTGACGCTATGTCGAGGAGCGCGGTCCGAGCCCGGCCCGGAATGCCGTGCGATCGGCGCTTGCAGCAGAGGATTCATGAATAATCCGGGCTAGACGACCGCGAGCGCGCGCTCGAGCTCCGCGAGCGTGCCGCAGGCGACGACCGCGTCGACGTGGCGCGCGTAGGCCGCGATCACGCTGTCGCCGGTGTTCCAGCGCTCGCGGGGATCAGGATTCAGCCAGAGCGTCCGTCGTACGCGCGCGCGAGCGGCGGCGAGCAGGTCGGCGCGCGGCGGGCGGCGGTTGTTGCGGGCGTCGCCGAGGATCACGAGCACCGTGTCGGCGCCGAGGCCCACGTCGTCGCGCGCGACCAGATCACGGAGCACCTGTCCGAAGTCCGAGCGCGCCATGAGATCGATCGCCGCCGCGGGCCGCACCTGCCCCGCGACGAACTCGATCTCCGCCAACCGATCCACGAACCCGAAGAGCTGTACGCGCCGGAAGTACGTCGCCGCCGGCGCGAGGAGCGCGAGAAAGAAATCCGTCGCCGTCGCCGTCGAGCGCGAGAGATCGCAGAGCGCGACCAGATCCGGAGGGCCGGGCCGCCGGCCGCGCCAGCGCCGCTCGAACGGTACGCCGCCGCGCGGCACGGCGGCGCGAATCGTCCGGCGAAAGTCGAGCCGACCGCTCGGCCGCGGCGCCAGGCGGCGCCGGACGCGCGCCGCGATGCGCGCCGCGAGCGCACGCGCCAGGTCGGCGCATGCATCCACGTCGGCAGGCGTCATGTCGCGAAACGGGAGGCGGAGAAGGCGACGCTCGCGACCGAGGCGCGCGAGCGCGCCGGTCGCGTCGGCCGCGGCGACGTCGTCGTCGTGCCCGCGGTCGCTGCCACCCGCGTCGTCGCGGGCGCGCGCGGCGGTGGGGCGCGTGTCGTCGTCCGAGCGCACCGGTGCGCGGCGAGCCGCCGCGCGCGCGGCCTCCGTCTCCTCGCCCGCGTCGTCCTCGCGTGATCGATGCTCGTCCGACCGCGCATCCGCGCTCGCGGCGCGACCGTGCGCCTCGTCGGCGCCCGCCGCTCGAGGCAGAGGGCGGAGGCTCGCGGACGCTTCGCCCCCCGACCCGCCGGCACCGCCCGCGCCGCCCGCGCCACCGCGGCGCGCCCGGCGACGTCCCCGCACGCTCGGCACGTCGGCCGGACGCGCCGGAAAGATCTCGTCGAAGACCGCGAGGAAGACCCCGCGATCGCGCTCGTCCTTCACGAGCGTCGCCGCGAGCGCCTCGCGGAGCGCGACTCGTTCGATCCCGACCCTCGTCGTCGCCCGGGCGGCGTCCATGGCCTCTGCGATGCTGACGGCCACGTCGGCGCGGCGGAGCGCCGCGACCAGGGTTTCGAGACGTGCCTTCATTCCGGGCGCGCTCGCACCCGCCCGACCCCGATCGTGCACGGTTGCGGCACGGCCGCGGGTCTGGCCTCCAATGATTTCGCGGGGTCCCGTGGCACTTCGGTTGCTCCACCCGGGAGCATGCAGGGCAGCATCCAGCTCGCGATCCTGGTCGTCCTGAACCTCGCGCTCCAGCTCTTCGACGGCGTCGCGACATACATCGGCTGGCAGCAGCACGGCGAGATGAACCCGCTCCTGCTCGCGGGCTTCGACCGCTTCGGCGCCGGCCCGACGCTCCTCGTCGCGAAGACCCTCGCGATCATGTTCGTGCTGATTCTCGCCACGACGCCGCGCCGCTCGCTCGCTACCATCGGTCTCGCCATCACGTTCACGGCGTACGCGGCGTTGTCGTTCGTGCCCTGGGCCCAGCGCCTCTTCGGCTGAGCCGACTCAGCGTCTGGTCACCGCCCGCTTCGCGACGTTGGCGATCGCCGGCTCCGCCTTGCGGAGATCCTCCTCGTGCTTCAGCAGCACGGCGAGCGTTCGCCGGACGGGCTCGGGCTCGAGCTCCCGGATGCCCAGCGCCACCAGCGCCCGCGCCCAGTCGAGCGTCTCCGCGATGCTCGGAGCTTTCTTGAGCCCGAGCTTCCGAAGCTGCGCGACGAACTCCGCGACCCGACTGCGCAGCTCCTCGCCGAGCGCCGGCACCTTGAGCGCGATGATCTCGCGCTCTTTCTCGACGCCCGGAAAATCCAGATAGAGGTGCAGACAGCGCCGCTTCAGCGCCTCGGAAAGCTCGCGGCGCTGATTGGAGGTGAGAATCACCACCGGGCGCTCGCGCGCGACCAGCGTCCCCAGCTCGGGCACCGTGACCTGATACTCGGCGAGCACCTCGAGCAGAAAGGCCTCGAGCTCCTCGTCGGCCTTGTCGACCTCGTCGATCAACAGCACCGCGCGCCGCGGTGCGCTGATGGCACGCAGCAACGGCCGCTCCAAGAGGTATTCACGGGAGAAGATGTGATCCTTGAGCTCGTCCCAACCGGCGTGCTCACGATCGGCCTGCAGACGCATCAACTGCTTCTGGTAGTTCCACTCGTAGAGCGCATGTGCCGCATCGAGGCCCTCGTAGCACTGGAGGCGGATGACGTCGGTCGCAAGCATCGCGGCAACCACCTTGGCGAGCTCGGTCTTCCCGGCGCCCGCGGGCCCTTCGACGAGGAGCGGCTTCTCGAGCACGAGCGCGAGATAGACGACGGTCTCGACGCGCGGTGTGGTGACGTAGCGGGCCGCCGCCATGCCCGCTCGCACCGCCTCCGACGTGATCTCCATCGCGTGCCGTCCGTCAGTCGCCGAGCGGGTAGAACACGAGACCGGTGAGGAGCTTCGGAAAGAAGTACGTCGACTTTTCCGGCATCGTCAGGCCGGCGAGGCCGACCGCGCGGAGATCCCCGACGCTCGTCGCAGGGAGGAAGAACGCGGCCGCAGCCTCGCCCTGCTCGACGAGGCGGAGCGCGCGCGTCGCGTCTTGCGTGTACGAGAGCCCGGGCGCGCCGCCGCGATCCCCGATCGGCAGCTGGAGGATGCCGGCGAGCACGATCTGGTGCAGCACGGTCACGTCGAGCACGCGGAGCTCGGGCGCCACGGTCGGCGCGAACGGCAGCACGCTCGTCGGCGCCGTGCAGAGCCACAAGCGCTCCGCGCCGCGCACCGCGACGCCGAGATGCGCCGTGTCGCTGCTGCGATCGACGGCGGCGACATCCAAGCGCCGCAGCAGCGTCGCGAGCCCGTCGGCGGACCATGGGAGCTCTTCCACCGTGAAGTGCTCGGCGAGCGCACCCCGCAAGGCCTCGGGCACGAGGTCGAGCGTCGCCAATACCCGGTGCGTCGGGAAGATCACGAGCCCCGGGTTCTCCATGGTCGTGAGGTAGCAGAGCACGTCGTCGTACGGCGCCGCGCCGGGCGGAGGAGCGGACGCTCCCGCGCTACGCCGCCGCTCGTCGCGATAGCGGAGCGCGGTCTCGTAGCGATGATGGCCGTCGGCGATGAAGACCTCGTGCGGCGCAACCGCCGCCGTCACCCGCGCCAGCAGCGCGGGATCTTCGATGCGCCACATGCGGTCGTGCGACCCGTCCTTGCCGCGCACGTCGACGTCGGGCGGGCGGGTCGTCGGGACGAGCGCGGAGAGATCGAGCTCGGGCGCGGACACGAGACCGAAGATCGGCGACAGCGACACCCCGCATGCCTGGAGAAGCGCGTAGCGGTCGTCTTTCGCCTTTTGCAGCGTGCGCTCGTGCGGACGGACCTTCCCGGACGCGAAGCTCTCGATCCGCAGCGCACCGATGATCCCGACCCGCTCCCGTGTCGTACCGTCCGGCAGCGGAAAGCGCTGCGCGTAGAGATAGAGCGACGGTTTCGGATCGACGGCGACCGCGCCCTCCTCGCGCCACGCGGCGAGCGTGGCGGCGGCGCTCGCGTAGGGATCCGGGTCGCGGCAGAGGTCGATGCGCACGACGTTGTAGTCGCTCTGCGCGTAGAGCCGGTCGCGTTGCGCGGCGTCGATCACGTCGTAGGGCGGTGCGGTCACGGCCGCGGGGTCGCCGACGACGCCGGCGTCATAGCGCAGTCCGGAGAACGGTCGAAAAGTGGCCACGAGTCTTCCTTCAGGCTTCCGAATGGAGTGGCGTCGATCCGAGCCTGCGGCGAATCTCGTCGACCGACGTCGCGCCGCGACGAATGACCCGCGCCGCGTCGTCGGCGACGAGTAGCACGGTGGACCCGAGCCCGCCAGCGAGGCGTCCGCCGTCGACGTACGCGACCTGCGTGCCGAAGTAGCCCCGCGCCGACGCGACGTCGAGCGCGGGCGCCTCGCCGCCGGGATTGGCGCTCGTCGCCGTGAGCGGCTCGCCGAGCGCCGTCACGAGCGCCTGCGCGATCGGGTGACTCGAGATCCGCACGCCGATCCGGTCGCCGCCGGCGGTGAGCGCGGGCGGAAGGTCGGGGCGCGCCGGCAGCACGAGCGTCAGCGGTCCCGGCCAGAACGCGTCCATCAAGCGCCGCGCGGGCGCGGGGACGTACGCGACGACGCGCGCCAGCATCGCGACGTCGGCCACGACGAGCGCGATCGGCTTTCCCGCGTCGCGACCCTTGAGACCCGCCACCGCGCCGACCGCGGACCGGGAGAGAGCGCGCGCACCGAGGCCGTAGAAGGTCTCGGTGGGATACACGACGGCCCCGCCCTGCCGGAGGGTCGCGAGCGCGGCGTCGAGGCGGGCCGCATCCATCGCTAGCCGGTCGGCATCGCCGGCCGTTGGATGAGGCGCGCGCGCAGGGCCGGCAGCGCGATCGGAACGACGGCCAACGCGAGCGCCGCCGCACGCGCATAGCTCGCCGGCACGACCACCGCGCGGACGACGATCGGGACGAGCAGGTCGATCCGGAGCCCGGCGCGCGCCCGCGAGGTCACGCGCCGGCCTCGGACTCGGGGGCGTCCGCGACGACGGCAACGCTGCGGAGCTCGGTGAACGTGATCGCCGTGAGATCCATGCAGAGGGGCGGCAATCTAGAGAATCGTCCCACGCTCGCCAAGCGCGATGGCCACGGACGCGGCGTCGGCCCAACGCATCGGAGGAGGGGTGCGCGGCTGCGGGATCTCGCACGCCGCGCTGGCGCGACGTCTTTGTGAGCGGGCCGGAATCGGGATAGAGCGGGCCGACCAGCATGTCCGCGCCGGCTACGGTGTCCCTTACGGACGACGGCTCCACCCCCCACACCGCGAGACACGGCACTGGTCTCCTGGTCCTCGGCCTCGCCGCGCTCGGCGTCGTCTACGGCGACATCGGCACGTCGCCGCTCTACGCGATCAAAGAGTGCTTCGGCGGCGAGCACGGGCTGGATCCATCGCACGCCAACGTCCTCGGCATCATCTCGCTGGTGTTCTGGTCACTGCTGATCGTGATCGTCCTGAAATACATGACGTTCATCATGCGGGCCGACAACCACGGCGAGGGCGGCATCCTGGCGCTGCTCGCGCTGCTCCGACCCGCCGATCAGCCGCGCTCGCGGCTCATCACGCTCGGGCTCTTCGGGGCGGCGCTCCTCTACGGCGACGGCGTGATCACACCGGCAATCTCGGTGTTGAGCGCCGTCGAGGGACTCGAGGTCGGCGCCCCGAGCGTCGAGCCGTTCGTCGTCCCGATCACGGTCGCCATCCTGCTCGCCCTGTTCCTGGTGCAACGCCGCGGCACGGCCGACGTCGGCGCGATCTTCGGGCCCGCCACACTGGTCTGGTTCATCAGCATCGCCGCCGCCGGGTTGCCGTGGGTCGTCCGTCACCCGAGCGTGATGCTGGCGGTCGACCCGCGCCACGCCGCGCGCTTCCTTCTCGAGCACGGCTATCACGGCTTTCTCGTGCTCGGCTCGGTCGTCCTCTGCATCACCGGCGGCGAGGCCCTCTACGCCGACATGGGCCATTTCGGCGCCCGCCCGATTCGCGCCGCGTGGTACACGATCGTGTTTCCCGCCTTGCTCCTGAACTACTTCGGGCAAGGGGCCCTGCTGCTCGGCAGCTGCGACGGGCCCGGAGGCATCGCAACCGCCGCATGCCGGGCCGCCGTCGAGAAGCCGTTCTTCGCAATCGTGCCTTCGATGATGCTCTATCCGATGGTGCTGATCGCGACCGTCGCCACGGTGGTCGCGTCCCAGGCGTTGATCTCGGGCGCCTTCTCTCTGACGCAACAAGCCGTCCAGCTCGGCTTCATCCCGCGCGTACAGATCGTCCACACCTCCGCGACCACCGAGGGCCAGATCTTCGTGCCGAGCGTGAACGCCGCGCTCACGGTCGCGTGCATCGCCGTCGTGCTCTTCGCCGGGAGCTCGTCCCGCCTCGCCGCCGCCTACGGCATCGCGGTCACCGGCACCATGGCCGTAACGTCGATCCTCTTCTACGCCGTCGCGCGCAACCGCTGGGGATGGTCGCGGATCCACGCCGGTAGCCTCGTCGTCCTCTTCCTGGCGGTCGACCTCGCGTTCTTCGGCGCCAACCTCGCCAAGATCTTCCACGGCGGGTGGTTCCCGATGGTCGCCGCCCTCGGGGTGTTCAGCGTCATGACCACCTGGCGCATGGGCGCACGCTGGCGCTTCCGCGAGCTTTCGAAGGTGCGCATCAAGTTCGAGGACTTCTTCACGAGCCTGAAGCTGCAACCGCCCGCGCGCGTGAAGGGCACCGCGGTCTTCATGACCCAGGACGCCGACGGCACGCCGATGGCGCTCCTCCACCAGCTCAAGCACAATCAGGTGCTGCACGAGCAGGTCGTGCTCCTCACCATCCTCACGCTCAACGAGCCGACCGTCCCGGACGACCAACGCGTGAAGGTGACCCAGCTCCACGCCGGCTTCTGGCGCGTCATCGGCCGCTATGGCTTCATGGAGACGCCGAACGTCCCCGAGGTCATGAAGCGTGCCGCGACGCAGGGCCTCGCCACGTACCGTGGCCGGACCAGTTACTTCCTCGGCCGCGAGACCTTCATCGTCACCGGCCGCTCGAACATGCCGCACTGGCGCCGCGCGCTGTTCGCGTTCCTCGCCCGCAACGCCCGCTCGCCCACCGAGTTCTTCGGTATTCCCGCCAACGAAGTCGTGGAGCTCGGAGCGCAGATCGAGATCTGATGCCGACGCGCGGGCCGCGTCGCCGATCTCCGCTGCTATCCTCGTATTTGCAAGAACGCTTGCCTTTGTTCCTCGCATTTACGAATACGGTCGCGGCATGCCTTCGACGCGCACCGCCACCTTTCGCATGGGCGAGGTCGCGACGCTCCTGGGAACGAGCGCCGACACGGTTCGACGGCTCGCCGACACGGGCACGCTGCGCACCAAGCGCACCGCCGCCGGCCATCGTGTCGTCGACGGCGCCGAGCTCGCGCGCTTCCTCGTCGCCAACCTCGAGGCGCCCGAGGACGACGTCATCGTCGCCCGCTCGGCGCGCAATCGCTTCCCCGGCATCGTCACCCGCGTCCTCAAGGACAAGGTGACGGCTCAGGTCGAGATCCACGCCGGCCCGCATCGGGTGGTGTCCCTGATGACGCGCGAGGCAGCGGACGAGCTCGGCTTCGTCCCCGGCATGCGCGCGATCGCCGCGGTGAAGGCCACCAACGTCGTGATCGAGGTCCCCGGCCCGAAACGGAGGGCCTGATCGCTGCCTCGTCGCTCGCGCCTCGTCACGTGGCTCACCGTCCTGCTCGTCGTCGCGGCCGTCGCGTCCGCGGGCGCGGCCGACGAGGCTACGTCAACGTCACGTATCTCCTCACGGGTGAGACCACGCCCTTCAACGCGCGCGTCCGCCCGCACCGGCCGCTCTGGAGCCCGGCGAGCGGCATCGGCTGGGGCACCTTCGAGGGCGCGCTCCGTTACGAGGGATTCCGTCTGCGCCACGACCCCGACAGCCCGACCGCGAGCGCGGTCGAGAACCGCTACCAAGCGTTCGTCGCCGGCCTCAATTGGTATCCGAACGAGGTGATGCGCTTCTCGCTCAACTACGTCTACGGCTACTTCGACGAGGCGGGCCCCGGGTCGAGCCCGAACCCGAGCAAGCACTCGAACAACGCGGTGCTGTCGCGCCTCCAGGTGGAGTTCTGACCATGCGTCGTTCGCACGAGCCGATCCGCGCGCGCGTGGTCGCGCTCGCCGTCACGCTGCTCCTCGCGCCGCTCCCGGCGCAGGCGGCGGACGGCACGACGCTCGACGTCTTCGCCGCGGCGTCGCTCACGGCGTCGTTCCGCGCGATCGCGACCGCCTTCGAGGCCGCCCACCCCGGCACCACGGTGGCGCTCAACTTCGCCGGCTCGCCGACGCTCGTGCAGCAGATTCGCGAGGGCGCGCCCGCCGACGTCTTCGCCTCCGCCGACGAGGCGAACATGCAGAAGCTCGTCGACGCCGGTGCCGTCGCCGAGGCGCCTCGGATCTTCGCCCGGAACCTGCTGCAGATCGCGGTCGCCAAGGGCAACCCGCAGCGGATCACCGGCCTCGCCGACCTCGCGCGTCCCGGGCTCGTGGTCGTGCTCTGCGGCGACACGGTGCCGTGCGGACGTTATGGGCTCGAGGCGTTTCGGAAGGCGGGCGTCGCGCCGCCCGCCGGCAGCCGGGAGACCGACGTCAAGGCGGTGGTCACCAAGATCGCGCTCGGCGAGGCCGACGCCGGCGTCGTCTACGCCACCGACGTCCAGGCTACCGCCGGCAAGGTCGAGGGCGTCGGGCTTCCGCCCGCGCAGAAGGTCGCGGCGCGCTACCCGATCGCCGTGCTCCACGAGGCCTCGCATGCGGACACGGCACGGGCTTTCGTCGCGTTCGTGCTATCCGATCCCGGGACCAAGATCCTGGGAGACTACGGATTCCAGCACCCCTGACATCGCGTCGCCGCGAGCGACCCCCGCTCGTCGTCGCGCTGCTCGCCGCGCTCGCCGCCGCCTTCTTCGCCTTGCCGATCATCGGGTTGCTCTGGCGGGCGCCGCTCGCGACGCTCTGGGACGCGCTCCGGTCGCCGCCGATCGTGAGCGCGCTCCGCCTATCGCTCGTCTGCTCCCTCGGCGCGACGACGCTCGCGGTCGTGCTCGGGCTCCCACTCGCGTGGGTGCAGGCGCGGATGCGCTTCCCGGGTCGGCGCGTGCTGCGCGCGGTGACGACGCTGCCGATCGTGCTGCCGCCGGTCGTCGCCGGCGTGGCGCTCCTCGTGGTGTTCGGACGCCGCGGCATGCTCGGCGCGTGGCTCGACGCCTGGTTCGGGATCCGTCTGCCGTTCACGGTCGCCGGTGCGGCGCTCGCGGAAGCCTTCGTGGCGACGCCGTTCTTCGTGCTCACCATGGAGGGCGCACTGCGGTCGGTCGATCGCCGGCTCGAGGACGTCGCGCGCACCCTCGGGGCGTCGCGCTGGACGGTCTTCCGCCGCGTCACGCTGCCCCTCATTCGCCCGTCGCTCCAGGCCGGTGCGATCCTGACGTGGGCACGCGCGCTCGGCGAGTTCGGCGCCACCATCACGTTCGCCGGCAACGTCGAGGGCCGCACGCAGACCTTGCCGCTCGCCGTCTACCTCGCGCTCGAGACCAATCCCGAGGCGGCCTTCGTCCTGAGCCTCGTCCTGCTCTCGGTGTCCCTCGCGGTGCTGATCGGTCTCGGCCGCCGCTGGCTCACCTGGTGACGATGAGTCTCGACGCCGCCATCGCCGTACGCTTCGATCGTCTCGCGCTCGACGTGCACGTCGACGTCGCGAGCGGCGAAGTGGTGGCGCTGCTCGGCCCGAGCGGCGCGGGCAAGACGACCGTGCTCCGCGCGATCGCCGGCCTCGTACCGATCGCCGCCGGACGCGTCGTGCTCGACGGCGCGGTCTTCGAGGACACCGCGACCGGCGAATGGGTGCCGCCCGAGCGGCGGAACCTCGGTGTCGTGCTCCAGGACGCGCTCCTTTTTCCGCACCTCTCGGTACTCGACAACGTCGGCGCCGGCCTCCGCTTCACCGGCAGCGCCCGCCTCGTCGCGCGGGCGCGCGCCCGCGAATGGCTCGAGCGCATCGGCATCGCCGACCTCGCCGACGCGATGCCGACGGCGCTCTCCGGCGGGCAAGCCCAGCGCGTCGCGCTCGCGCGCGCGCTCGCCGTCACGCCGCGCGTCCTGCTGCTCGACGAGCCGCTCTCCGCGCTCGACGTCACGACGCGCGCCGAGGTGCGTCGCGAGCTCCGCCGCCATCTCGCCTCCTTCGGCGGCATCCGTCTGCTCGTCACGCACGATCCGATCGACGCCCTCGCGCTCGCCGATCGCCTGGTGGTCGTCGAGGAGGGTCGCGTCGTGCAGTCGGGGTCCTCGCTCGACGTCACGGCGCGCCCGCGTTCGCGCTACGTCGCGGACTTCGTCGGCGTGAATTGGCTTCGCGGCCGCGCCGCCGGCAACGAGATCACGCTCGCCGCGGGCGGGACCCTCACGGTTCCCGACACCGCAGCGGGGGAGGTCTTCGTCGTCGTCCATCCGCGGGCCGTGGCGCTCCATCGCACCAAGCCCGCGGGCAGCCCACGGAACGTGCTCGCCGCGACGCTGGTCTCGGCCGACGACGAGGGCGCGCGCATCCGGGTCCGCCTGACCGCGCCCTTTCCGCTCGTCGCGGAGGTCACGCGCGCCGCCGCCGCCGAGCTCGAGCTCGAGCGCGGCGGAGCCCTGTGGGTCACGATCAAGGCGACCGAGATCGCCACCTACGGCGCCTGACGGCGCCCCTCCGGCCACGCTTCGCAGTTTCAGGAATCCCGTCGCGCTGTCGAGAGCAGGACGCGCGGTGGAAGCCCGGAAATACGAGCGATTTCCTGGCACTGGGGTTGCTTCTATTACACCTCGGGAGGTCGGTTCGTGAAGCTTTTGGTGGTCGAGGACGAAGCGCCGACGGCGGAGTTCCTGCGCCGCGGTCTCACCGAAGAGGGGTTCGTGGTCGACGTCGCGAGCGACGCGGCGACGGCCGAGGACCGCGTCGCTACCTGCGACTACGACGCGATACTGCTCGACGTGATGCTCCCGGGCGCCGACGGGTTCATGCTCTGCAGACGCTGGCGCGCCAACGGGGTCGCGACTCCCGTTCTCTTCCTCACCGCGCGCGACGACGTCGCGGACCGGGTGCGCGGGCTCGAGGGCGGCGGCGACGACTACCTCCCGAAGCCGTTCGCCTTTGCCGAGCTGCTGGCGCGGGTGAAGGCGTTGCTCCGCCGTCCGCGGAACCTCGTCGGCAGCCCCGAGGTCCGCATCGGCGACCTCCGCATCGACACCGCGCGCCGGCGCGTACAACGCGGCGAGCGGCGCGTCGACTTGTCGGCGCGCGAATTCCAGCTACTCCTCTACCTGGCGCAACACGCCGGTCGGATCGTCGGCCGGACGGCGCTCTGGGAGCACGTTTGGGAGAGCGGCACGGAGCCCGATTCCAACGTCGTCGACGTCTACATTCGCTATCTGCGGAACAAGCTCGGACGCGACCCCGACCTGATCCGCACCGTCCGCGGCGGCGGGTACGTGCTCGAGACCGACCCACCCGCACGCGCGACCGGTTGAGCGGGGATGGCGGGGACGACGTTCCGGACGCGGCTCGCGACCCGCCTCGCGGCCCTCTGCCTCGGCGTGCTGACGATGGCGGGCGCGTTGATCTACCTCGAGATCCGCCACACCCTGCATGAGGGGCTCGATCAGACGCTCCTCGCGATCGCGCGGACCGAGGTCGCCTCCGCGTTCGACGAGCCCGGCGTCGGCGTCCACGTTCACCCCGAGTCGCCGAGCGCCCTCGCGCTCGCGGGAGGCTCCGGCTACGAGAAGTTCGCCCGCATCAGCGACCGTGCGGGCACGGTGCTCGCGACGACGCCGAATCTGGCGTCCGGATCGGCCTTGCCGGACGACGACGCCGCACGCGCCCGCGCGCTCGGCGGGACGATCGCGTTCGCCGACCTCACCCGCGACGGCGGCACCTATCGCGCCCTCTACTATCCCGTCGCGCACCCCGACGCCCCGCTCGTGGCGCTCGTCGCGCTGCCGACGGTGCCGGTCGACCGCGCGCTTCGCGCCGTAGCCGGCGGCCTCGCGCTCGCGCTCGTGATCGCCGCGCTCGGTGCCGGGTTCGTCTCCGCCCACCTCGCGCACCATCTCACGGCGCCGCTCGCGGCCATCGCGGACGCCGCCCGCGCCGTCCCGGCCCAGGGCTTCGCCGCCCGCATCCCGACCGTGTCGACCGACGAGGAGCTGCGCACGGTAACCGAGGTTCTGAACGACATGCTGGACGCGCTCGAGCGCGCCGCGTTCGCCGAGCAGCGAACCGCGGCCGCGCAGCGCCGCTTCGTGAGCGACGCCGCGCACGAGCTGCGCTCGCCGCTCACGAATCTCCGCGGGACCATCGAGGTGACGCTGCGGCGCCCGCGCACGGACGAGGAGTACCGGGAGACCCTCACGGCCGCGAGCCGCGAGATCGATCGCCTGTGCCGGCTCGCCGACGATCTTCTGACGCTGTCGCGCGCCGCAGCCGGGCGACTCTCTCATCGACCGGCGCCGTGCGACGCCGCGGCGATCGTCGCCGATGCCGTCGCTGCATGCGCTGGGCGCGCCGCGGCGCGGGACGTCCGCGTCGAGTGCGCCGAGAACACGTGCACGCAGGTGACCGTCCTCGCGGACGCCGATCGCCTGCGTCAGGTACTCGACAACCTGCTCGACAACGGTCTCCGCCACGCGCCCGCGGGCTCGACCGTGTCGGTCGCCGTGACCGGCGAGAACGGCACGGCGCGGATCAGCGTCGCCGACCGCGGTCCGGGCCTGACCCCCGAGCAGCAAGCGCACGTCTTCGAGCGTTTCTATCGCGTCGACGACGCGCGCGCGCGAAGCTCCGGCGGCTCCGGCCTCGGCCTCGCCATCGCCAAGGCGATCGTCGACGCGCATCACGGCACGCTCGCCGTCCGCAGCACTCCGGGGGCGGGGGCCACCTTCGAGGTGACGCTGCCGCGCGTGACCCGCGACCCGCGATGAAGCACGCAGGAGGCGACCGTCGTCCGGCGCGGCATGCCGAACCGCGCCGCGCGCCGAAGCCGCGGCCTCAGTAGTCGTAGAGATGATCGATGGTGACGCCGGGCTCGGCGGCGAGGCCCGGCAGCACCTCGTGCAGACGCGGCACCGCGACGGTCATGGCTGCACGCCTTCGGCGAAGAACTCGACCCACGCTTCCCATTCGCCGTACCGGCGCACCTCGTCGAGCAGCTCGTAATACCGCCCGCGGTGCTGCTTCAGATACAGGCTCAAGTAGAGCATCGGCTCGTGAAGAACGCCTTCCGTGCAGAGCAAGAGCGTCACGAGCAGCCGGCCGACTCGCCCATTGCCGTCGAGAAACGGATGAATGGTTTCGAATTGGACGTGCGCGAGCGCTGCCTTGAGGAGCGCGGGCGTACGGGTCGGCTGGTCGTGGAGGAACCTCTCGAGATCACCCATCGCCTCGCCGACGCGACGCGGAGGCGGGGGAACGAAGCGGGTAGTGCCGGGTCGCGTCCCACCGATCCAATTCTGGCTGCGGCGAAATTCGCCCGGCGACTTCCCGTGGCCGCGTCCCCGCGAAAGCAGGATGCCGTGGACCTCCCGAATCAGGCGATTCGAAAGCGGCAGATCCCCCCGGACGCGCTTCAGGCCGTGCTCCATAGCGCGAACGTAGTTCGAGACTTCCACGACGTCGTTCATCGGAACGCCCGGTGCCTCGTCGATCTCGTACAGCAGGAGATCGGAAAGCGTCGATTGCGTTCCCTCGATCTGCGACGAAAGCACGGCCTCTTTGCGGACGTAGGAGTGGAGAAAGAGGTGGGTGTCCGGAAGTTGGCTCGAGACGCCATCGAGACGCCCCAGGGCCAACAGCGCGGCGTCGAGGATCTCACGAGTGCGATCCTCCAGCTGAAGCGCCGGTTTGGGCGGCAGCGGATTGGGAACGAAGGCGCGAACGGACTCTCCCGCCATTGCGGTGTTCTCGTAGACCCCTGGCGCGTCCCGTCGCATCGTCGTGTCCTAACGAAAGCTCGCTTTAACAACGCGGCCCGCAAGTAAAGCCAAGGGCAATTAGCTTTACTAGAGACCGGGCCCTCGTCGGCCCACCGGCTACGGCCCCAAGACGAACCTCGCCCGCTCCGAGCGCAGCATCTCGTAAGGGGTCACGCATTTGATTCCCAGTCCGATGCACACGTTCGGGATCTTCACCTGCTTGACGCCATCACTCGGCACCTCATGTGTGACCACGACGTGGGCGTGAGCGTGGGCGTGGGCAACGAGGTAGTAGTCCGCGTCCTGCAGAAACGAACTGACGCTGCCGGACGATAGGACTGTCCTCTCCTGCCCAGTCGCTCACCGTTGCGAGGCTCTCGAGCATCGCCGTGTCAGGAGGCAGGAAGAACCCGGCGCCTTGGTCCTGATCCCAAGGAGCCAATTCGTCGCCGCCGGCCACCAGCTCGTCACCCCATGATCACCGATTCCCCTGGCGTAGGTCTCATCGATGAATGCGCGATCGGTGTCTGAGAAAGTCACCGCGTCAATGTTTTGGAGGCGGATGACTCTCACACCATCCAGAGAATAGTGATCGGATTTCAGCGCGCTACCAGAAGGCCCGTCACACCTTGAGAACGTCACTCGCGAAAGAGCCAGACTGTCCCAATGCGCCGGGACTTCACCCAGCCACTCGACGCCGGAGTCCTTGTACGCGGGTAGGGTTTGAAACGTCGCAGGCTCCCGGCGAGGCCACCCGTCCGAATCTCAGGCATGGCATGTCCTCGCGGCTTCGCGTGGCGGAAACGCCACCGACGGCAACCCAACCATGTACGCGGGCAAACCGTCGGACACGCGATCGGGACGTCGTCGATACCTCTCCATCCGCTCCTTGCCGTAGTCGAGCTCGGCCACGTACGCGTTGTGCTCGCGGCACATCACGCACACGTTGTCGGGGCTGTGGGCGCCGCCGCGTCCGTAGGGCTCCCGGTGATGGAACTCGAGCCTGCGGCGCTCGGCGCAGCGGCTGCCGTCGCGATGGATGAACGTGCATCGGTTGCCGTCGCGTTGCCGCACGACGCGCCGGACGGGCGCGGGGAGGTAGCGCGAGGACGGCGTGGTGTCGGTTTGATCCAAGCTCTTTCGAGGGGACTTCGTCAGGCCGAAGCGCCTGGATTCGAGACGTTCCAGCTTCTCGGTGACCGCCGCTTCGATGGCCGTTGCGAGGTCTTCGTGCGTGAGCGCCTGGAGGCGTTCGAGCTTGTCGCGGAGCTCTGCGCTGGCGGTGAACTGTACTTTGTAACGCGTCGGCGCGAGGGGCGTGAGCGTTGCTGGGGGTGGAGTCGACGGCACCGGTTCCGCCAAGGGTGCTGGGCTCGGCGGGTTGGAAGCAACTCGGTCCGGACCGAGCTCTGCCGAAGTTGCCGGAATCGGCAGAGCGGGCGGAACTCGGTCCGGACCGAGTTCACGGAGCTCCATACCGGACCTGATCTCGACGCGCGTCGGGAGCCTGCGGACCGCCGCCTTGAAACTTCTCTTGCCCTCGTCGGGTGAACGCGCCGACGCCGACGGCGTGTCGGCAGCCCGAGCTCACGAGCTCGCCGAGCCGGTGACCTCGCGCAGCATCCGCACGATGTCCGCCTCGATCTCCTCCAACGGGCGCGGCGGAGTGTAGCGGTAGAAGTAGCGGTTGAAGTTGATCTCGTAGCCCACCACGCCGACCTCGCCGTCCTTGGCGTCGCGCTTTGCGGTATCGATCCAGGCGTCGGGGACGTGGGGCTTCACCTCGCGGTCGAAGAACGCCTCGATGCTCTCGGCCAGCGGCACGCGCTCGGTGTCGCGGAGCTCGGGATCCGCCTCGGGGTGGCCGTCCTTGTCACGGCAGACGGCGGCGGTCTCGTCGCGTTCGGAAAGCGCCGCAAGGATCGCCTTCCGGACCGGAGCGGGCAATTTCAGATCGGCCTTCTTCGCGGCAGCGTCGAGGCGGCGCTCGAACGCGTCGCGGTCGTTCACCGGCGTACCCGGAAGTCCTCGCAGGAAGCTACGGATGCGCTCTTGAAGCGCGCGACCGTCCGCCTGCTCCTTCGCGCCCGCGGCACCCTTCTTCTTCGAGTGCGCGAGAGCCAGGAAGCCTTTCTCCTCGTCGAGTCGCGCCATGCGTTCCGACGTGACCTGGAACGCGAGCCGCAGCGGCCGCTCGACGGTGATCTTGCGGAAACCGAAATGGGTCGTCGGGAAGACTCGGCACCCAGAACGACGTCGCATCGATCAGCTGCACCTCGCCGCGGCGGGCGGGAACCTTTCGGTTGGTGACGACCCACACGTAGGTGGCGATGCCGGTGTTGTAGAAGAGCTGCTCGGGAAGCGCGATCAGCGCCTCGAGGAGGTCGTGCTCCAGCACGTAGCGGCGGATCTCGCTCTCGCCGCTGCCGGCGTCGCCGGTGAAGAGCGGCGAGCCGTTCATGATGATCGCGAGCCGCGTGCCGCCGTCCTTCGGGTCCTTGGCGTGCGCGAGCAGGTGCAGCAAGAACAGGAGCTGCCCGTCACTGATCCGCGGCAAGCCTGGGCCGAACCGGCCGGCCGCACCGCGCTCGTGTTCGGCCTCGACGGCGTCCTGGTCGCGCTTCCAATCCTTGCCGTAGGGAGGATTGGCGATCAGATAGTCGAACGTGTGGCCGCGGTGGCGATCGTCCCCGAGCGTGCTGCCGAATGGTTGCGGAGGTTCGCCGCCAAGTGCGGAGCGTCTTCGGCGAGCTTTCCGAAGTCATACCGAGAGGTGTTGTAGAAGGCGAAACCCGACGCGCGCCGCAGCTGCGGATCGAGGTTCTCGAGCTGCTTCCCGCGAAGCTCGGCTTGCTTGGCGAGCACCTTCTCCTTGGTGCCGGCGAGCACGCAGTCGAGGCGACGTAGAACCGTCAACGGCAGGATGACGTCCCGGTATTTGCCGCGCTTGAAGGTGTCGCGGATGAGATCGGCGACCCCCAGAGGAAACTGACGATCTCGCCGTGATGCACGCGGCGTTACTTCCCGGACGGGCGCTTGGCGGCCATCGTCGCCTGCAGTCGCCGGTCTTTCTCCGCGACCCCCGTCGCGAGCCCGGCCTTGTGACCTTCGAGCTTCGCCGCGAGGTCGGGATCGGAGAGCGCCAGGATCTGCACCGCGAGGATCGCGGCGTTGTCGGCACCGGCCTTCCCGATCGCGAGGGTGCCGACCGGAATGCCGGCGGGCATCTGAACCGTCGCGAGCAGGGCGTCGAGGCCGCCGAGGCCGGAGGCGTCGAGCGGTACGCCGAGCACCGGCAGCGTCGTCTGCGCCGACACGGCGCCCGCGAGGTGCGCGGCGGCGCCCGCGCCGCAGATGAAGACCGCGAGGCCGCGTTTTTTGGCGTCGCGCGCGAAGCGCGCCGTCTCCTCGGGCGAGCGATGCGCCGACAGCACGTGCGCTTCGTGCGAGACGCCGAAGCTCGTGAGACGCTCCGACGCGGCCGACATGACGCTCCAGTCGCTGTCGCTGCCCATGAGGATCGCGACGCGCGGTGCGGACGCCTTCGTCGCCTTGCCGTTCGCCTTCTTCGCCATCTGCCCTCCGATCAGCGCGCGAGCGCTCTCGTTATCCGCGCGCGAGCGCGCGATGTCCGATGTCCGTGCGATAGTGCATGCCGCGAAAACCGACGGTCGCTACCAGCGCGTACGCGTTCGCGATGGCCGCGGGGAAGTCCTCGCCGAGAGCGCACGCGGTCAGCACGCGACCGCCGCTCGTGACGACGTCCGCGCCGCGCCGCGCCGTCCCGGCGTGGAAGACCGCGCACTCGGTCGAATGCGGCCGGTTCGCGAGACCGGTGATCACGTCGCCTTTCGCGGGGTCACCGGGATACCCTTCCGCCGCGAGCACCACGCCGGCGGCCGGGCGCGGATCCCACTGCGGCCGACACCCCGCGAGGCGACCCGCCAACACCGCCTCGACGAGGTCGATCAGGTCCGAGCGCAGGCGCATCATCAGCACCTGACACTCGGGATCCCCGAAGCGGACGTTGAACTCGAGCACCTTCGGCCGGCCGTTCGCGATCATGAGCCCGGCGTACAGCACCCCTCGGTACGGGATGCCGGCGGCGGCGAGCCCGGCGACGACCGGGTGCATGATCGTCTCCATCACCTCGGCTTCGAGCGCGGGCGTAAGGATCGGCGCCGGCGAGTAGGCTCCCATGCCGCCGGTATTGGGTCCGGTGTCACCGTCGCCGACGCGCTTGTGGTCCTGCGACGACGCGAGCGGCACGACAGTCGTGCCGTCGGTGAGCGCCATGAACGAGAGCTCCTCCCCGGGCAGGAGCTCCTCGATGACCACGTGCTCGCCGGCGGCGCCGAACGCGCGGCGCACCATGATCTCCTCGAGGCCGGCGCGTGCGGTCGCGAGATCCTCGCACACGAGCACACCCTTCCCCGCCGCGAGGCCGTCGGCCTTGAGCACGACCGGCGCACCGACCTCGTCGAGATGGCGACACGCCGCCGCGTAGTCCGCGAAGGTACGGTGCGACGCGGTCGGCACGCCGAGCCTGGCAAGCAGCGCCTTCATGAACGCCTTGCTGCCTTCGAGCTCGGCGGCGCGGCGACTCGGGCCGAAGATGCGGAGCCCTTTCGCCTCGAAGGCGTCGACGATGCCGGCGGTGAGCGGCAGCTCGGGCCCGACGATCGTGAGGTCGACCCGGCGCGCCGCCGCGAGCGCGAGCAGAGCGGCGACGTCGTCGGCGGCGACGGCGCAGCTCTCGGCGAGCTCCGCCGTGCCGGCGTTGCCGGGCGCACAGAGGAGCTCCGGTCGCCGCGCGCTCGCTGCGAGCTTCCAGAGCAGCGCGTGCTCGCGTCCGCCGCCGCCCACCACCAGGATCC
Organism: uncultured delta proteobacterium; assembly: GCA_963774015.1. Taxonomy (GTDB): domain Bacteria; phylum Desulfobacterota; class Binatia; order UTPRO1; family UTPRO1; genus UTPRO1. The sequence goes on along the minus strand of CAVZDH010000002.1, from coordinate 271,612 downwards.
GCATCGTCGGCTTGGCCTCGCCTAGTGCCGGAAGTGGCGCTGTCCGGTGAGGATCATCGCGATCCCGTGCTCGTCCGCGGCGGCGATCGTCTCGGCGTCGCGCACGCTGCCGCCGGGCTGAATCACCGCGCGCACGCCGGCAGCGGCGAGCACGTCGAGACCGTCGCGAAAGGGAAAGAAGGCGTCCGACGCGGCCACGGTGTCCGCCGTCGCGAGCCCCGCCTGTCCGGCGCGCATGACCGCGAGCCGCGCCGAGTCGACCCGGCTCATCTGCCCGGCCCCGACGCCGATCACCTGGCTGCGATTCGTCACCACGATGGCGTTGGACTTGACGTGCTTGCAGATGCGCCAGGCGAAATCGAGCGCGGCGAGCTCGTCGGCCGACGGCGCACGCACCGTCGCGACGTCGCACTTGGTGACGTCGACCTCGGCGAGATCCCGGTCCTGCACCAGAAACCCGCCGACCACGCGCTTCACGTCGCGGCTCCGGCCGGCGGGGCCTTGCCATGCCTCGCGCGCGGCGTCGAAGAGGTCCACCTCCTCGTCCATCTCGAGCGACAGCAGGCGCACGTTCGCGAGCTTCTTCGACGACTGGAACACCTCGCGCGCGCCCGCGGACACCCGCGGCGCGATGACCACCTCGAGGAAGAGATCCCCCATCGCCTCCGCGGTCGCGCGGTCGAGGATGCGGTTCACGGCGACGATGCCGCCGAAGATCGACACCGGATCGGACGCGCGCGCCTTGGTGAACGCGTCGACGAGCTCCGGCGCGATCGCCACGCCGCACGGGTTCATGTGCTTGATCGCGACCGCCGCCGGCACGCGAAACTCCTTCACGAGCTCGAGCGCGGCGTTGGCATCGACGAGATTGTTGAAGGAGAGCTCTTTCCCTTGCAGCTGGCGCGCGCTGGTCACGGACGGCTCGTCGACGGGCGTGGCATCGCGATAAAACGCCGCGCGCTGGTGCGGGTTTTCGCCGTAGCGGAGGTCCTGCACCTTCACCCCGACCAGGCGCGCGGTCGCCCCGAACGGCGTGTCGTTGGCCGCCGCCGCGAGATAGTCGGCGATCGCGCCGTCGTAGCGTGCCGTGAGCGCGAATGCCTTCTGGGCGAGCCGACGATTGGTCGCCGCGGAGACGTCGCCGTCGCGCTGCAGCTCGGTGACGACCTCGTCGTAGTCGGCGGGGTCGGTGAGCACGGTCACGTCGGCGTGGTTCTTCGCGGCCGAGCGCACCATCGACGGCCCGCCGATGTCGATGTTCTCGATCGCCTCGGCGAGCTTCGTCTTCGGGCGTGCGATGACCTGCTCGAACGGGTAGAGGTTCACGACCACCATGTCGATCGGGCCGATGCCGTGGCGCTCCATCTGCTCGCGGTGGCTCGCCTCGCCGCGGATGCCGAGGATGCCGCCGTGGATCTTCGGATGCAGCGTCTTCACGCGGCCGTCGAGGATCTCCGGTTGTCCGGTGTAGTCGCTGACCGCGGTGACGGCGATGCCCCAGTCGGCGAGCGCCTTCGCGGTCCCGCCCGTCGAGAGAATCTCGACGCCGGCCGCGACGAGCGCGCGCGCCAGGCGCTCCAGGCCCGTCTTGTCGCTGACGCTCACGAGGGCTCGAGCGATGCGTGGCATACGTTCCTCCTGTTCCGTTTTGCCCCCGTGCGTGCCGCCCCTCCGCGGCCGTGCTCCGATGGGCCTCGCGCGCTCATGATTCGGCCGCGACACGGGGGACGCGAGCGCCCACCCGGGTCACGAGCTCGTAGGGAATCGTACCGGCGACGGCCGCGACCTCCTCGACCGGCAGGTCGCGCCCCCAGAGCTCGACCTCGTCACCGATCGCGACGCCCGGCACGTCCGTCACGTCGATCATGATCTGATCCATGCACACGCGTCCCGCAATCGGGACGCGCCCGCCGCGGAGGCTCACCTGCGCGCGGTTCGAAAGCGCACGCGGATACCCGTCGGCGTAGCCGACCGGCAAGGTCGCGATCACGCTCGGCCGCGACGCGACGAACGTAGCTCCGTATCCGACGGCCTCCCCGGGCGCGATCTGCCGCAGCGCGATCACCTTGGTGAGAAAGCGCATCACCGGACGCAGCCGGACCCGATCGCGAAGCTCGGGCGAAGGGTGGATGCCGTAGAGGGCGATGCCGGGCCGGACGAGATCGAAGTGCGCCGCCGGCGCGACCAGCGTCGCCGCGCTGTTGGCGGCGTGGACGAGCCGCGGGCGGAGCCGAGCGGCGGTGAGAGCGTGCACGAGCTCGGTGAAGCGCGCGAGCTGGCGGGTCGTTTCGGGACCTTCGACGCTCTCGGCGTTGCAGAAGTGCGTGAGCAGGCCCTCGACGGTGACGCCGTCGATCTCGCCGAGGCTGGTCAGCAGATCGGCCGCGTCGGCGGGCGCCACGCCGAGGCGGCTCATGCCGGTGTCGACCTTCACGTGAAGCGAGACCACACGCCCCGCTGCGCTCGCCACCGCCGCAAGCCCGCGCGCGGTCTCGGCCTCCCACACCACCGGCGCGAGACGCGCCTCGACGACCATCACAAAGTCGGCGGGATAGACGCCCCCGAGCACGACGATCGTGCCCTGCACACCGGCAGCGCGCAGATCGCGGCCCTCCGCAGCGGTCGCGACCGCGAAGCGCTCCGCGCCGGCGTCGCGAAGGGCGCGGCCGACCAGGGTCAGCCCGTGTCCGTAGGCGTCGGCCTTCACCACCGGCAGCACGCCGGCCGAGCCGGCGATGCGCCCGAGCTCGGCGAAATTGTCGGCGAGCGCGCGCCCGTCGATTTCGGCGACGGTCGGCCTCGCCTGCAGCTCGGATCCCATCTGGAGTGTCGTCGCGACGTCGGAGAAGAAGAGCGGACCTCGTAGCCCACGGTCGGATGGTTGTAAAGGTTCCGCGCCCCCGCGCGCGCCGCGGATTTTGCGCGCGGCCCGCCGTCGTGGCACGCTCCACGACGGATGACGTCGCTGACCGTGAACGGCGAACCCTACGACCTCCCCGCGCCCGCAACCGTGGGCGCGCTCCTCGAGCGACTCGGCCTCGCGGCCGGACGCGTCGCGGTGGAGGTCAACGAGGGCGTCGTGCCGCGCGGCACGTACGACGGTCACCCGCTCGCGGCCGGCGATCGCGTCGAGATCGTCCATTTCGTCGGCGGAGGCTGAGCCGATCTCGCAACGTCAAAGGAGACGCATCTCGTGCACGATCCCTTCGTCCTCGCCGGCAAGAGCTACACCTCTCGCTTGATCGTCGGCACCGGCAAGTACCGCGACTTCGAGGAGACGCGAAAAGCCGTCGAGCTCTCGGGTGCCGAGATCGTGACCGTCGCGGTCCGGCGCGTGAACATCACCGACCCGAAGGCACCGAATCTCCTCGATCACCTCGACCCGAAGCGGTTCACGATCCTCCCGAACACGGCCGGCTGTTACACCGCCGACGACGCCATCCGCACCTGCCGACTCGCACGCGACGCCGGCGTCGGCACCCTCGTGAAGCTCGAGGTGATCGGCGACGAGCGGACGCTCTTCCCCGACGTCGCGGCGACGCTCGACGCGGCGAAGAAGCTCGTGGCGGAGGGCTTCCAGGTGTTGCCCTACGTCACCGATGATCCCGTCGCCTGCAAGCGCCTCGAAGAGATGGGGTGCGCGGCGGTGATGCCGCTCGCGGCGCCGATCGGCTCCGGGCTCGGCATCCGCAACCCCTACAACCTCCGCATCATCCTCGAGCACGCGCAGGTGCCCGTGATCGTCGACGCCGGCGTCGGCACCGCCTCCGACGCGGCGCTGGCGCTCGAGCTCGGCTGCGACGCCGTGCTCATGAACACGGCGATCGCCGGCGCCGGCGATCCGTTGTTGATGGCGGAGGCCATGCGCCTCGCGGTCGACGCGGGCCGGAAGGCGTTCAAGGCCGGGCGCATCGCACGGAAGCTCTACGCGACCGCCTCAAGCCCGCTCTCCGGCTTGATCGAATGAGCGCGGGCGCGGCGGCCGCGCGGGCGCCGCGCCTGATGCTGATCGTCGCGACCACCGACGTGACGGCGCGGCGCGCCGCGATCGTCGCCGCGCTCGCGGCCGGGCTCGACACGATCCAGCTCCGCGACAAGCGCGCCGGCGGCGGCACGCTGCTCGCCGCCGCGCGCGACCTCCGCGCGCTCACACGCGCGCATGGGGCCGCGCTCCTCGTGAACGACCGTATCGACGTCGCGCTCGCCGCCGAGGCGGACGGCGTGCACCTGCCCGCGGCGTCCTTTCCGATCGCCACGGCTCGCGCCCTCCTCGGAGCCGGCCCACGGATCGGCCGCTCGACGCATGCATCGGAAGAGGCTTGTCGTGCGGCGGCCGACGGCGCCGACTACGTGGTCCTCGGCCCCGTCTTCGCGACCCCGTCGAAGGAGCCGTACGGCCCCCCGCTCGGCCTCGAAACCATCGCCACCGCCGCCACGCGCGTCCCGTGCCCCGTGATTGCCATCGGCGGCATCACCGCTGAGAACGCCGCGGCCGTCCGCACCGCCGGCGCCTACGGCATCGCCGTCGTCCGCGCACTCCTAGACGCCCACGACCCCGCCAAAGTGACGCGCAAGCTCCGCGCCGCGTTGAGCTTCTAGAAAAATGAGATGAGGGGCGGGAGCGAATCGACCGTGCAATCACGTCGTATCGCCGAGACACGTGCTCGTGCCGCCCTCGAAGAGGCACCCGAGGAGGCCGGTCGAATCGGTGCAGCGGTTCACCGCTTCGTGCCTCTCCAACTTGATGCGGCTATTCGAGTGGAGGCGGGTCAGTGGGTGACCGCAGCGATCCCGTTGGGCATGGTGATGACGCCGGAAGCGCCGGATGCGGCGCTGGCGGGCGCCATGGCTGAGGTCATCGGTGTCGGTCAGCGTGAATGGACGCCTACGCGGAGCACGAGCGCCATCCGACCGAGCTGCATCGCTCTCTCTATATGGAGATGGAGAGAGCGCGCGTGAGCGAAAGAGAACGACGGGAAACCCCCTTCGCATGAGAATTCTCTTGACTCTATTGTCGGCTACCGTCTAGGAGTCTTTCTCTCACTTACCCCACGCGGTGTCCTCGGGGCCGCACCTGGAGGAAATGCAGATGAAGCAAGTTCACTTGGTCACGCTATTGGGTTTTGGGGTGGGCCTCGCCACGTTGTTGGCGCCGGCCGTCGCGCCAGCGGCCTCGATCACGGTCAATCCCGGCGACTCGATCCAGGCAGCGGTCGACGCCGCGGCGCCCGGCGACACGGTCAAGGTCATGCCCGGCGACTACACCGAGCCCGCGGTCAGCGGCCCAGCGGTGCGGATCACCAAGTCGCTCAAGTTGCTCGCCAAGAGCAATCTCAAGAAGAACATCCGGGTGCGCATCCTGGCTGGCCCGGGGCAGACCGACGGCATCGTCGTCGAACCCGCCAATCCGGGGGATCCGGACATCGTCGGCCTCAAGATCCAGGGCTTCACCGTCGAGGGCTTCTCGAACAACGGCATCTGGCTGAAGCACGTGCAGAAGTTCACGATCCAGGGCAACGAGTCGGTCAACAACCTGGAGAACGGCATCTGGCCGACCCTCTCGGCAAACGGCAACGTGAAGAAGAACGTTGCCTACGGCGCGCAGGACAGCGCGCTGTGGGTCGAGGCGTCGGAGAACGTCCGCGTCATGCAGAACGAGCTCTACGACAGCCCGACGGGCCTCGAGATCACGATCTCCAAGAAGGTGAAGGCCCAGAAGAACGATATCCACGGCAACACCGTCGGCGTCGGCCTGTACCACCCCAACGGGGCAGGGCTCACCTCTCCTTGGCCGCTCGGCCAAATTGGTGACTGGGTGCTCAAGGGCAACCACATCCACGACAACAACAGGCCGAACACGGTGACGGAGGGGCTGGTGTCCGGGCTGCCGCCGGGCCTCGGCGTCCTGCTGGTGGGGGTGGACCGCGTCACCGTCGAGAAGAACGAGATCACGGGGAACGACTTTGTCGGGGTCGCCGTGCTCGACTGGTGTATCGTGTTGGACGGAACGGATTTCGACTGCAACACCAATCCGCCGCTCGTCCAGCCGGCACCGGACCTCAACCGGGTGAAGGCTAACTCGCTGGGGGACAACGGCAGCAGTCCGCCTGGCGGTATCTTCGATTCGCTCGCGGGGGATCTGGCGTTGGTGGCGTTCCCCAACCCTCCGTGGTCGCCGCTTGGCGGACACAACAACTGTTTCGAGGACAACAAGGCTGCGCCGCCACAGATAGGCATTACGTTCAATCACCTCGGTTCGAATAACAGCGAGTGCAACTGGTAGTGTCGAGGTCGGCGGGCGCGCGTTCGGCGCGCGCCCGAGCTGCCGCGCGCGTGTGACAAAACCCCTGCGCGGTAGCTCGGCCATCCTCCGGCGCTTCTCCGGGCCGGAGGCGGATGAGCTGACGATCCTCTGTCCCTCCGAACCAGCGAGGAATCCAGCCGCGGAGGCCGAGGCGGCCTACCGGTCGCTGGTCGCCCGGCTCGCAGGCGAGCAGGCGTCGGTCCAGGATCTCGTCACCGAGACGCTCTTCTTGCGCGACATCCGTCGCGACCTGCCGTCGGTGCTCGACGCACGGGCGCGCGTCCTGGCGGTGGTCGACCACGGTGCCGCCGCCCCGCCGCCGGCGTTCATCCAGCAAGCGCCGCTCGCCGGGGCGGCAGTCGAGCTCGCGGCGGCGGCGGTGATCCCCCGCCGGCGCGACGCCTGGGCGGTGCGCGACGTCGCGGCGGCGCCGTCGTGCCCGTGCGCGGGATGCGCGCGCTCGGCTGCTCGTCTGGTCCGCCTCGGCGACCAGACGTCGCTCCATAGCACCAACGTCCACGGCATCGGCGACGACCCTTTCGTCCAGGCGCTCGACATGTTCGGCGCCGCCGAACGGCTGCTCGCCCGCTGCGGCATGGGGTTTCGCGACGTCATCCGCACCTGGATCCACCTGCGCGACATCGATCGCGACTACGACGCGCTCAACCGCGCGCGGCGCGAGTTCTTCCAGCGCCACGGCCTCGACCCGCGGCCGGCCAGCACTGGCGTCCAGGGCGCACCGTTCCCCGACGCACACGACTTCTCCATCCGCCTGCATGCGGTGCGGTCGGCGCGCCCCCTCGCCATCGCCGCGATGTCCACCCCGACACTCAACGAGGCGTGGAGCTACGGCGCGGACTTCTCCCGCGGCCTGCGCGTCGCCGAGGTGAACAAAGTGGCCCTCTACGTCTCGGGCACCGCGAGCATCGACGAGGCCGGGCGGAGCGTCCACCTCGGTGACGTCGCAGCCCAGGGTGAGCGCATGCTGCACAACATTGCCACCCTGCTCGCCGGCCAGGGGGCCACCTTCACCGACCTCGTGTCCGGGGTGATCTACCTGAAGCGCCCGGGAGACGCGCCGGCGCTGCGCGCGCTCTGCCGTCAGCGTGGCTTCGATGGCTTCCCCTGCGCGCTGGTCGAGGCGCCGCTGTGCCGGCCCGAGCTGCTCTGCGAGGTGGAAGCGGTAGCCATGCTCCCATTTGACCGCGCCGAGGCGTAGATACCAAACATGGCTAGCTCGCATTGCTCATCAGGTCCACGTCGCGAGAGCGACAAGCGTGCGCCAGATCGGGGCGCACGGAGCGCCGATCGACGCAGGTGGACTGGACAGTCAGATGAGGAGGAGACGCGAGTCCGCCCCGAGATGGCGTGCGAGTGGGGCTCGCAGTAGAGACCTGGTGAGAAATGCGGGCTAGAACTGGTCAGTCGGCGGTGATCGCGGCCATCCTCGGAGTGGTGCTCCTGGCGCCCCCGTTCCTCGCCGGTTGCAATCGCGTGCCCGGTACACAGGCGATCGTCGCCGGGGCCGACGCGGCCACGGGGAGGATACAGATCACCTATCCGCAGGAGGACACCCTGTTCCCGCCCGAGATCGTCGCCCCGACCGTGGTCTGGACGGACGAGACCGCAGGCGTCGACCGTTGGTACGTCGTGGTGCGCGACGACGCGGGCGGCGAGGTGTTGCGCGAGGCGGTCGATGCGCCGCGCTGGCGCCCGTCCGAGGACCGTTGGCGCGAGATCAAGCGGCGCAGCGCAGAGCGCAACGCCGAGGTGATCGTCGCCGGCGTCAATCAGGCCCACCAGGGGAACGTGCTGTCGGCGGCGCGCGTCCGCATCCGGACCTCCAAGGATCCGGTCAACGACGCGCTTTTCTATCGCGAGGTGCCGCTGCCGTTCCTCACCGCCGTCCAAGATCCCACCCGCATCCGCTGGCGCTTCGGCACCATCGATCAGGAGGCTGGGCCGCCGATCGTGCTGCAGAACCTGCCGGTGTGCGGCAATTGCCACTCCTTCGCGGACAACGGCAGCGTGCTCGGGATGGACGTCGACTACGGCAACGACAAGGGCGCCTACGGCATCATGCCGGTGTCCACGCACATGGTGATGAACGACGAGAAGATCATCACCTGGGCCGACTACAAGCGCTCCGACGGTGAGCTCACCTTTGGCCTGCTGTCACGCGTGTCGCCGACCGGGCGCTATGTGATCAGCACCGTCAAAGACCGCTCGGTGTTCGTCGCCATTCCGGACCTGATGATCTCGCAGCTCTTCTTCCCCATCAAGGGAATCCTCGTCGTCTACGATCGCGAGACGAAGAACTTCGCCGCTCTGCCGGGCGCCGACGATCCGAAGTACGTGCAGACGAACGCGGTGTGGAGCCCGGACGGCAGCGAGATCGCCTTCGCCCGCGCCACCGCCTACCGTGCCGAGCACCTCGAGCAGCAGAACGCCGCACTGGTGGACGAGAAGGACGTGCCCGAGTTCATCGTCGACAAGAAGCCATTCCGCTACGACCTCTACCGGATCCCGTTCAACGACGGGAAGGGCGGCACACCCGCACCGATCGAAGGCGCGTCGGACGACGGGATGAGCAACTACTTCCCGAAGTACTCGCCCGACGGCAAGTGGATCGTGTTCACCAAATCGAAAAGCTACATGCTGCTGCAGCCCGACAGCGAGCTGTGGATCATCCCGGCGGCGGGCGGCACGGCGCGGCGCCTGCGCTACAACACGCCGCGCATGAACTCCTGGCACAGCTGGTCGTCGAACAGCCGCTGGCTGGTCTTCTCCTCGAAGGTAAACGGGCCCTACACCCAGCTCTTCCTGACCCACATCGACGACGACGGCAACGACACCCCGCCGGTATTGCTCGAGCGCTTCACCTCGCCGGACCGGGCGGCGAACATCCCCGAGTTCTCCCACCTACCTGGGAACGCCATCGCCGACATCCGCGAGCAGTTCCTGGACGCCTACTCGTTCCTGCGCGCCGGCCTGGCCAACCAGAACACCGGCGACCGCAAGGGCGCGGAGCGCTCCTACCGGCGTGGGCTGGAGGTCGCCCCGGACAATGCCGAGCTGCGGAACGCGCTCGGATGGGTGCTCTTCCAGGACGGGCGGACCGCGGAGGCGGTCGTCGAGTACAAGCGAGCGCTGGTCGCGGACCCGAAGCACGCCAAGGCCCACAACAACCTCGCGCTGGCTCTGGTCGAGCTCGGCCAGCTCGAGGAGGCCGCCACCCACTTCTCCGCCTCGCTGGCGATCGAGCCCAAGGCGGACATCTACAGCGATCTGGGATTCGTTCTGGCGCGGCTCGGTCGTACGGAGGACGCCAACGTACAGTACCAAAAAGCGCTCGCGCTCGATCCGAATTGCGCCTCGGCACATTTCAACCTCGCGGTGGCCGCCGTGCAGGCCGGCGACCTTGCGGGCGCAGAGTCCCACTACCGCCAGGCGCTGCCGGGACGGCCCACCGCCGAGACCCACAACGGGCTGGGTTTCGTACTCGCCCGCCAGGGCCGCGCGGACGAGGCGATTGCCGAGTTCCGCGGGGCGATCACGGCGGACGCGAAATTCACGCCGGCCTACAACAATCTGGCCGAGGCGCTCGCCCGCCAGGGCAAGCTCGAGGAGGCGGCCGACTACTACCGGCGCTCGTTGATGCAGCGGCCCAACCCTGCCGTTTACAACGCTCTCGGCGGCGTCCTGCGTCAGCTCGGCCGAGAGGACGAAGCGGCACAGCAGTTCAGCAAGGCCAAGTCTCTACAGTTTGCGCGGTAGGCTCGGGCTCAGTGCGACGCTTCCCGTCCACCGGCGCGCGTCCAGATCATGATCACCGTCAGCCGGCGAAATTCCCTTGACTCGAGCGAACTGGGTGAGGAAGGATCGCCTCCGCCGGGGGCGCCGTGCGCCGGTACCAACCTAGGATCTTCATCAGACCGAGGGAGACAGCGGGAATCATGATCCGACTCCAACCGAGGACGGCGACGTCCGTGAAGATGATTGCCCGGTGCGCCGGCGGCGCGCTCTCCCTCCTGGCAGTGATGCTGTGGACGCCGAGCGCGCATGCGTACAAATGGTACGACAACGGCTCCGGCTCCGGCTGCGTGTCGTGCCACACCGGCTTCGTCAATGCCGGCCCGCTCCACCTCCAACACCTAAACAATTTCGGGATCGTGAGCTGCAATCTCTGCCACCCGAACGGCGGCGCCACCAAGCCCGTGTTGACGTACAATAGCGGCCCCGGCGGCGGCTACGGCTGCGCCGGTTGTCACGGACAGGACTACGGCGAGACCTCGCCGAACAGCCTCCAGCCAAAGTCCACCTCCTACGGCCTGCGCCAATTCCACGTCAACAACGGCGTAACGTCGTGCGGACCTTCGGGCTGCCATCAACCCGGCGCGCTCGGCGCCCCGAATCCGTTCCCGACGCTCTACGGTGAGAACGTCCCGCCGCCGTATTTCCAACCGATGTTCAGCGGGTTGACCGACCCCTGTTCGAGCGCGCAAGAGGATCTGCCCTTCGATCTCGACAGCGTCGGCCTCGACAACGACGGCGATGGCGCGGCCGACTACCCGGCCGACAGCGATTGCCCGGCACCGGCCACCCCGACGCCAACCCCGACACCCGCCGTCTCCTGCGGTGCGGCGCCCGCCCTGGGCTGCATCGCATCCGGCAAGGGCAGCCTCCTGGTCGACGAGAAGAAGCCCGGGAAGGAGAAGCTGGACATCACGCTCGGCAAGTTGCAGGTGGCCGTGACCCAGGGACAGTTCGGCGACCCGGTGAACGGCTCCACCGCCTACGCAGTCTGCCTCTACGACGCCGCCAACCAGCTCCGGGGCGAGTACTCGCTCGCGCAGGCGGGAGCGACGTGCGGCAATAAGCCGTGCTGGAAGGCCCTGTCCGACAAGGGCTACATCTACAAGGACAAGGACACCACCGCGTACGGCATCCTGCTGGCGAAGCTGAAGGGCGGCGACGCCGGCAAGGGCCAGGTCAAGATCAAGGGCAAGAACTCGAGCGGCAACCTGCCGACCGGGGTCGTCGGGGGCCTGCTGCAGAACCCGAGCGGCGCCACGGTCCAGATTCTTTCCAGCAACGGCGCCTGCTTCGGCATCGGCCTGACGGAGATCAAGAAGGCCGACGGCACGGTCTTCAAGGCCGTCGGCCCGTGAGCGCTCGGGACAACGGTTCTTCATCGTAGGGGCGTCGAGACGCGAAGACGCGGGACGTTCGAGCATGAGCGGCGCAACCCCGTGCGTCGGCCGATGCCCGAACGCTTGCGCGGGTTCGGACCGCGCTCGTCCCACTCGAGATCGAGCGCGAGGACCTCGATGGGTTCGCGCCCATCGGCAGCGACACGCGCGAGGTGATCGGGTGCCGGCCGGCCTCGGGCGTCGCGACCGTATCGGGACGCAGCACGTCGCGGGGCGATGCCGCACTCCGGCACGGCCAGCTCGCCTTGACAAGGGAGGACCGCGCTTCGATAGACCATCGTGACCGATGCGCGTCGGCCATCGCATCGGAGATCGGGGAAGCGGCATGCGGAACTCCATCGGAAGCGTGGCGACCCTTCGGCGCCTCGCCCTGGCGACGTGCCTTACCGTGCTCGCCGCAGCGAGCGCTCGCGCAACGGATAGCGAATCGCTCCGGCTCCTCCTCCTCGGGGCGCAGGACATGAACACCCCGCAGACGACGATGCGGGCGGACATCGCGATCGCGCTAGAGACCTACAAGGGTCCGCGCACCACCCGGGCGATCGCGTTCTTCGCGCCGGGCAAAGACGCCCGCTGGTACCTGCAGCTCGAGGAGCCCGCGATCGAAGCCCTGGTGCTCGGCGCCGAGCACAAGGTCATGCAGCGCAGCGGCGGCAGCATCAAGACGACCGCGATCGGGGAGCCGATCGACGACCTCGGGATCAGCTACGAGGACCTGAGCCGCTTCGTCGCCGACGACTTCAAGCTCTGGCAGATCGCCGACGAGAGCACCGACGTCGTGCTCGCCGGAGCCAATCCGAAGGTGGAATCCGCATACGTCTATCGCGCCTACACCTTCGACAAGACGCGGACGATTCCACTGAAGGTCCAATTCTACGCGAAGGCGCTGAATAACCTCGTGAAGCTCCGAACCGACTCGAACCACGTGCTGATCGGCAACAAATGGTTCCCGGGCACGATCGAGGTCCAGAACTTCGAGGACAACTCGAAGGCGACGCTGACGATCCACTGGTCGCAGGCGGCGACGGTGCCGCCGGAGCTGCTCGCCCCCGCGAGCTTCGGCGGCGCGTCGCCGCTGCCGTGGACGACGCCGGCCCCCGCGGCGACCGCCGCGCCGAAATAGCGGCGACGGATCGCGAGCGTCACACGCGGCGGCGGTCGTCCTCCGGGTAGGGATACTCCATCTGTCGGGCGGTCTCACGGCCGATTCGCTCGCCGTAGGTGTCCGCGACCACGCGGAGCGCCATGTCGATACCGGCGGAGATCCCCGCCGACGTGACCACACGCCCGTCGACCACGACGCGCAGCCCATCCTCGACGACCACGCCCGGCGCGACCTCCCGCAGGAGATCGAGTGACCGCCAATGCGTCGTCGCGCGGCGGCCGTCCAAGAGACCGGCGCGGCCGAGGAGGAGCGCGCCGGTGCAGACCGACGTCAGCCTCGGCACCGCAACGCCGCGCGCCGCGATCCAGTCGAGGATGGGACGATGCTCGAGGAGTCGCCGCGTCCCCCACCCCCCCGGCACGACCAACACGTCGAGCGGCGGACACTCGGCGAGCGTGCAATCGGGCGTGACCTTGAGACCGCCGGTCGCGACGACGACGTCGCGGGTCTCGGCGACGAGGCGCACCTCGAACGGCGACGGCGTCTCGCGCCGGCGCGCGTCGTCGAGACGCGTGACCGAGAACACCTCGAACGGTCCACAGAAATCGAGCACCTCGACGTCCGGAAAGATCAGGATGCCGACCTGCTTGCGTTCCATGGTCAGGCCGCCGTCCGACCCGCACGCTTGGCGCGCGCGGCGAGGCCGAATGCCCGCACGAGCTCGACCACCTCGGACGGGAGCTTCTCGGGGGCACCCGCGTCGAAGGGTGGGTCCGGATCGTACTCGATGCCGAGCTGGATGCCGCGTGCGAGGTCGTCGCCGGCGATGCGCTGCACGAGCCGAAGCGCCATGTCGATCCCGGCCGACACGCCGGCGGCGGTGACGATCTTGCCGCTCTCGACGGCGCGCGCCTTCACCGGCTCGGCGCCGTACGCGCGCAGCGCATCGAGGTACGCCCAATGCGTCGTCGCGCGCATCCCGCGCAGAAGCCCCGCCGCGCCGAGGATCAATGCGCCCGTGCAGACCGAGGTCGTCCACGTGGTCTGCTCGTGCATGCGCCGGAGCCAATCGAGCGTCGGCGCATGCGTGCGCACGGCGTCGTCGCCCGGCCCACCCGGCACGAGGACGAGATCGGCGTGCGCGACGTCGTCGAGGCCGGCCGTCGCCGTGAGCCGCAGGAATCCCGTGTCGGTCGTGACGACGCCGGCACGCGCCGCCGCGAAGATGAGGTCGGCGCCGGGGAGACGCGACAACACCTCGTAGGGTCCGACCGCGTCGAGCGCGGTCACGCCTTCGTAGAGCAGGATCACGATCTTCATGGGGTGCCCTTTCCTCGTTCAGTGCAGCGTGGCGCGAAAACGATGACGATAGGCGGCGGGCGGAACCCGCACGGTGCGGAGGAACGCCCGCCGCATCGACTCCGCGGTGCCGAAGCCGCACGCGGCCGCGACGGAATCGACCCCGTGCGCCGACTCCTCGAGCCGGCGACGCGCCGCCTCGACGCGGACGGATTCGACGAATCGCGCCGGGGTCATGCCGACCTCGCGCGTAAAGACGCGCGCGAAGTTCCGCGGACTCATGGCGACGCGACGCGCGAGCGTCGGCACCGAGAGGTCGGCGTCGGGATGCTCGCCGATCCATGCTTGGAGCTCGCGCAGCGGCTCGCGCTCGGCGGTCTGGGCGGCCAGCTGGGCGCTGAATTGCGACTGCCCGCCGGGCCGGCGGAGGAACATCACCAGCTGCCGCGCCACCTCGAGCGCGAGCTCGCGACCGTGGTCCTCCTCGACGAGCGCGAGCGCGAGATCCATGCCCGCGGTCACGCCCGCCGACGTGTAGACGTTGCCGTCGCGGACGAAGATCGGATCGGGCGCCACGGTCACCCGCGGGTACTGCTTGGCGAGCGTGCTACACCACGCCCAGTGCGTCGTCGCGCGCCGGCCGTCGAGGAGCCCGGCTTCCGCGAGCACGAAGCTGCCGCTGCAAACCGAACCGAGCCGGCGGACGCGCGGTGCCATCGTGCGGAGCCAGCGCACCAGCCCGACGTCGCGGACCGCCGCCGCCGTGCCGGTGCCGCCCGCGACGAGCAGCGTGTCGACGCCGGTCGTCACCGCACGGAGCGCGCGCGCGGCGACGATCTCCATGCCCGACGAGCACGTGAGCACCCCGGCCCGGCTGGCGACGATCTGGACGACGTAGGCCGGGTGCGGCACCGCCCGCCGCTCGGCGAGGAGGCGCGCCGCGCAGCCGAAGACCTCGAGCGGCCCGGTGACGTCGAGAACCTGGACCTCCGGGAACGCGACCATGACGATGCGGCGAGTGGCAGAAACGCGTGGCATGCCCGGAGAGTCGGCCATTTTCGCCCTGGCCGCAAGGTCAATGACCCAACGAATTCTGCCATTTCCCGGCGGGAGACCGACGGCGTTTCGCGCTCAGCGACGGGTCGACTTGCCGCGGCGCTTTCGCGCCCGCGCCTGCTCGACGCACGCCTGGAACGCCCGCCGCCAATTGGTGACGGTGCCGAGCTGCTGCACGTACGACTCGAGTCCGACTAGCGCGCGCATCAGGAACACGCGGTGGCCGGGCGACTTGAACATGCGGTGCTCGAGCGCGATCTGGGCGACCTCCATCGCGCGATCCACCGATCGATACTGCTTCGGGTCGTAGGCGGCATCGACGAGCGCGGGCTCGAAGACGATGCGCATGATGCGGACCATCGGCGCGGGGTCGTCGTCCGGATCGAGGAAGCCTAGACGGACGAAGCACTCGCTCATCGCGGCACTATCGCCGGCGAGCAGGCTGACGGCGAGGTCGAGATAGGCGCGGCGGATCGGCTCCTCGAAGACGCGCACACTGCCGAGATCCAACATGCAGAGGTGCGGATGGTGCGTCACCATGTAGTTGCCGGGATGCGGGTCGGTCTGGAGGGTCCCGAACTCGAAGACCTGCCGCCACAGCACGCGGAAGTATTTGAGTGCGACCCAATCCTTGAGGCTCTGGTCCACGCCCGGCGCCAGGATGTCGGCGAGCGGGTAGCCTTCGATCGCGTGCATCGTCAGCACCCGACGCGAGGAGAACTCGGGCACCGGCTTCGGGATCTCGACCTCCGGGTCGTCGGCGAAGAGCGCGCGGAAGCGCGTCAGGTTCGCCGCCTCGTTCACGTAGTCGAGCTCTTCGCGCAGGCGATCCTCGAGCTCGCGCGCTACCTCGGTCGCGTCGATCTTCTGGCCCATCACGTCGCGCCCGATGCGTACGAGCGTCGCGATGAGCGCACGAACGTTCTTCAGATCTTGGACGACCGTGGCCTCGACGCCGGGGTATTGGATCTTCACGACCACGGCTTCGCCGCTCGGAAGACGAGCGCGGTGCACCTGGCCGAGCGAGGCGGCGGCGAACGCCTCGGTCTCGAACTCGGCGAAGAGGCGCTCGGGCGGCGCACCGAGCTCGCGGGTGATCTGCGCGCGGATCGCCGCCGGGTCCATGGGCGGCACGGACGACTGAACGGTCGACAGCACCGCGAGCGCCTCGGCCGGCAAGAGATCGCTCCGCATGCTGAGCATCTGCACGAGCTTCATGAAGGCGCCCTTCAGCTCGGTCGAGCCCTCGACGATACGCACCGCATTGCGCACGTGCGCGTCGAGGAGGTCGCGCTCGGTCTGCGCCTGCGATTGGAACGGTCGTTTGAGCGCCTGCCAGAGATAGCTCGTGCCGACCGACGTCCCGAGGCTCCCGACCTTCAGCATGCGGCGGGCGCGGCCGGTGGTGAGCGGTACGGTCCGGCTCGCGGCCGGCGTGGGACGCTTGCGGGAGCGCGGCGCGCCCGACGACGGCGGCGTACGGGCGCTCATGCCGCGGCCCCGTCGATACGGCTCGCCGCGAACTGGACACCAGAGGCGTCGTCGTCGTTCGCGAGCCTCGCGCCGGCGGCGCAGCCGTTCGTCATGGCGGTGAGCGCCGCGAGGCCGCGCCGATTCATCGAGCGACGAAGCTAACCCGCGGCGATCGGGTGCACAATCACCTCACGGACGGCGCGCGCGTCGGCGCGCGTCACCTCGAGCGCGACGCGGCCGAGCTTCAGCCGCACCCCCGCGCGCGGCACGCGCCCGAGCTGCGTCACGACCAGGCCCGCGATCGTCTCGTAGTCGCCGGCCGGCAGACGCCAGGGAAAGATCTCGTTCAAGCGATCGACCTCCATGGCGCCCGCGACGCGCACCGACCCGTCGGGTCGCGGCTCGAAGAGGACCTCGCGTTCGTCGTACTCGTCCTCGATCTCGCCGACGATCTCCTCGAGCAGATCCTCCACCGTCACGATGCCGACGGTACCCCCGTGCTCGTCGACCACGACGGCCATGTTGATGCCCCGCCGCTGCATGAGTCGGAGCTGCTGGTGCGCGAGCCGATTCTCGGGGACGTAGAGCGGCGGACGCATGATCGTCCGCACCGGCTCGGCCAGACGGGCCTCGCCGAGGAGATCGAACGCGTGCACGACGCCGATGATGTTGTACATGCGCTGTTGGAACACCGGCACGCGCGAGACCTTCTCCCGCGCCACGAGCGCCAGGGCCTCCTCGATCGGAGCGTCGTCCCGCACCGCGTAGATGTGGATGAGCGGCACCATCACCTCGTGCACGCGCGTCTCGCGGAATTGAAAAATGCGACGGATCACCTCGGGCGACGACAGCATCACGTCCTCTCCGGGCCGCCCGCGACGGAGAAGATCGGAGAGTACCTGCCCGAGGGCAGGCACCGGGTGGTGGCCCGCACCGCCCGTGACGCGCGCCGCCGCGCCTTCGACCCAGCGGAGCGGCGTGCAGGCGACCGCGAGCATCCGGTGCGCGAAGGCGCGGATCGGCGCGGGCAGGATGCGCCGCTCCGCCTGCGCGAGCGCGCGCGGCAGGAGATCCGCGGCGAGCACGGCGACCGGCGCGAGCGCCAGGATCGCCAGCGCGACGACGCTCATGCCGCCGGTCGAATCGAGCACCGCGAGCCCGCTCGCCCCCGCGGCGACGACCGCCGCGACGGCAGCGCCGGCCTCGAGGCTCGCCGCCGTCCGCGGCGCGAGCGGCGCGTACAACGCCGCCGAACCGCCCGCGGCGATCGCGCGCAGCCCGAGCGCGATCAGCGCTATCGCGAGGAAGGCGACGACCATAGGTCCACTCGCACGAGATCGACGGCTGGCCCGTCGAGCTTTTCGACCGTCACGCGGCAGCCGTCCATGTCGACGCTCTCGCCGACGTCCGGCACGCGGCCGAGGCGCTCGATCACGATACCCGCGATCGTCGTCTGATCCTCCGTCGGCGGAATGTCGAGCTTCAGGCGGGCATTCAGCTCCTCGACCGGCACTCGGCCGCTGACGAGGAACGACCCCACCCCACGACGCCGGATCGACGGCTCCACGTCCTCGTCGAGCTCGTCGCGCATCTCGCCGAAGAGCTCCTCGAGGAGGTCCTCCATCGTGACCAGGCCGACCAGGCTCCCGTACTCGTCGAGCACGAGGGCGATGTGCACCTTGCGGGCGCGGAACTCCCGAAAGAGCTCACCCACCGACTTCGCCACCTGGACGACGTAGGGCTGGCGAAGAAGCGGACCGATGCCGTCGGCGCCGAGCGTCACGCCGAGCACGTCCTTGACGTACAGGAAACCGACGATGTCCTCCTTGTCGCCGCGATACACCGGCAATCGCGAGCAGCCCGACTCGTGGAAGACCTCGAGCACCTTGGTCGCCGCGATGTCGCTCGGCATCGAGACGATGTCGCGCCGGGGCGTGAGCACGTGCCGTACCGAGCGCTCACCGAAGCTTACGGCCTTCGCCACGAGCGTGCGCTCGGCGTCGACGAGCTCGGATCCTCCCTCGGATGAGAGCACCGCCATCTCCTCCGGCGCGAAGATGTTCTCGCCCGACGGCGCCTCCCCGAGGAACCCATGCGTGAGCGCGCGTCCGACGGTCTTCTCGACGGCCGCGAGGCCGCGGAGCGGAGCCAGCATCCACCCGAGGGCGCGTCCGGTGCTGGCGGTACCGCGGACGAGCCGTCGCTTCGCGACGCCGGCGGCGGCCCCCCGCAACGCCAGGATAGCGATCGCCGTCGCCGCGACGGCCGCCATGCCCCCGCGCAGTCCGTCGTGTCGGTATCCGACGGACGCACCGAGAACCGCCGCCGCGACGAGGGCGAGCTCGCGTCCGAGCGCGAGCGAGATCACGAGCCGACGGGGATGACGATGGAGCTCGTAGAAGAGCTCGCCGAGCCGCTCCGGCCCAGCCGGGGTGCGGGCGACGTCACGCGCGGCCGCGAGCGTCGCTTCGGCGTTGGCGAGCAGCGCCCAGACGAGCAGCGCCGCCGCGAGCGCACCCAGCACGAAGATCTCGGACGCCGCCGGGAGGTGACTGAGTGGGTCGCTCACGGCCGGAAGTGCTCGTGCCCCGCGCCGCGCGGCACCGCGACCCGGCAACCGGATGCGTCGACGAGGGCGACGCCCCGCCCGGTCGTGACCGTGCCGATCCGAGTGACGGCACAGCCGAGCGCCGTTTGCGCGAGCCGCGCGTGACGGGACGGCGGAACCGTGAACAGCAGCTCGTAATCCTCGCCGCCGCCGACGGCGAGCGCACGCGCGTCCTCGCAACGGAGGTGTCTGAGCGGCGACGCGAGCGGAAGCTGCTCCACCTCGAGCACGAGTCGGCGGCGACTCGCGCGTGCGAGGCGACCGGCATCGATCAGGAGACCGTCGCTCAGATCCATCATCGACGTGGCGAGGCCGCCCGCCGCCAGCGCCCATCCGGCCCCGAGGCGCGCGACCGGTCGACGCCAACACCGCCGTGCGACCTCACCGCCCGGAAGACTACGAGCGCCCGCCAGCAGGCGCAACCCGAACGCCGCCCCGCCGAGACGGCCCGTCACGAACACGGCGTCGCCGACGCGGGCGCCGCGCCGCAGGACCGGACGCGTCGGCGCATCGCCGAGGACGCTCACCGTCAGCGAGAGCTCGCGAGCGGCCGTGAGATTGCCGCCAGCGAGCGCCGCCCCCGCCTTCGTCGCCGCCGCGCGCACGCCGCGGACGACGCCGCGGAGGTCGGCGACCCGCCAGTCGGACGGCGCAGCGATCGCGAGCAGCACCGCGCGGACGCGTCCGCCCATCGCCGCCACGTCGCTCGCGGCGACCTGAAACGCCCGCCACCCGAGCTCGCGCGCCGAGAGCCATGCGCGCCGAAAATGCACCCCCTCCACCAGCGCATCCGTGGTGAGCACCAACGGATACGGCGACTTCCCTACCACCGCCGCGTCGTCCCCCGGCCCGACGATCACCGCGCCCCGCGCCGGCACGAGCCGCCGAATCTCCGCGAGCAACGCAAGCTCGCCGACGTCGCCGAGCCGCGAGCGCGTCGCTTTGCTACGCGGGATTGGCACCCCGGGCGGATCGCTCGAAAGGGGTCAGATGCAGGGCGCGACCGAGCGCACGCGGAGCGCGGCCGCGGGCCGCGCGTACTTGAGCGACGCCGCATCCTCTCCGAGGACGAGCAAGCAAGCGAGGAGGTAACGCGGCAGATGGCCCCTTTTCAGCGATCCGCAACACGCTTAGCCGAACATCTCTTTGACTTTGTCGAAGAACCCCCGACTCATCGGATGCACCTCTTGCCCGGAGCTCTTGGCAAACTCCTCGAGGAGCTCCTGCTGCCGCTTGGTGAGCTTCCGCGGCGTCTCGACGACGACACGCACCACGTGATCACCCCGTCCATAGCCGCGGAGATCCGCGATGCCCCTGCCCTTCAAGCGGAAGAGCGCGCCGGATTGCGTACCCGGCGGGATGCGCATCTTGTGCTTGCCCTCGATCGTCGGCACCTCGATGTCGGCGCCGAGCGCGGCCTGCGGGAAGCTGATCGGAATGTCGCAGATGACGTCGCTGTCCTCGCGCCGGAAGAGCGCGTGCTCGCGCACCCGGATGACGACGTAGAGATCGCCCGAGGGCCCACCGCCGCCGCCCGCCTCGCCCTCCCCGCGCAGCTTCAGACGCGACCCGGTGTCGACCCCGGCGGGGATCTTCACGCTGAGATTCTGCGTCCGGCGGACGACGCCTTGCCCCTGACATTTGGTGCACGGATCGCCGATGATGCTGCCCTGCCCGCTGCACTGACCGCACGTCTTCGCGATGCTGAAGAACCCCTGCTGGAAGCGCACCTGCCCCGAGCCGCGGCAGGTCGTGCAGGTCTTGGGCTTCGTTCCCGGCTTGGCGCCGTGACCATCGCAGGTCTCGCAGGTGGCCATGCGGGGGACAGTGATCGTCTTCTCGCAGCCGAAGACGGCCTCCTCGAAACCGAGATCGAGGTTGTACCGGAGGTCGTCGCCGCGGCGGGCGCGACTGCGTCCGCCGCGGCCGTTCCCCCGGGACTGTCCGAAGAAGTCGCCGAAGATGCCGCTGAAGATGTCTTCGAAGCCCGCGTTGAAGTCGAACCCACCGGCCGCGCCCTCGAACGCCGTGGCGCCGAAGCGGTCGTATTGCGCGCGTTTCTCGGGATCGGAGAGGATCTGGTAGGCGGCCGAGCATTCCTTGAAGCGATCTTCGGCCTCCTTGTCGCCGGGATTCCGATCGGGGTGGTACTTGAGCGCCTGCTTGCGATAGGCGCGCTTGATGTCCTCGTCGCTCGCGTCCCGAGAGACCTCGAGCACCTCGTAGAAATCGCGTCGTGCTGCGGGCATTAGGCGGCGTTATAGCGGAAGCGGTTCGGAGCTGCCATCGATCAATCGCGCACGCGGGCTCGTGACGCGCGGTTGGCGATCACGAGCCCGCATGCGATTCCTCCATCGTCCTCGGCGGCCGCGACGGTGCGGCCGAGTCGTTATTCCTTGACCTCTTCGAAATCGGCGTCGACCGCATCGTCGCGACCGGGTCGGGCGCCGGCGCCGGCACCGTCACCACCCGCGCCGGCACCGTCCGCGCCGCCGGCCGCACCCTGCTGCGACGCCTTGGCGTACATCGCCTCGGCGAACTTGTGTGCGGCCTGCTCGAGCGTGGTCCGAGCCGACTGCATGGCGCCCGGGTCGCCGCCGTCGAGCGCCTTCTTCGCGTCGTCGATCACCGACTGCAGCGCGCTCTTCACGGCGGCGTCGGTGTCGGCCGGGGCGTCGGCGATCGACTTCTCGGCGCGATAGACCACCTGATCGAGCTGGATGCGCGCCTCGACCTCCTCGCGCTTCTTCTTGTCCTCGGCGGCGTGCGCCTCCGCCTCCTTCACCATCTTCTTGATCTCCTCTTCGGAGAGACCGCTCGAAGCGGTGATCTGGATCGACTGCTCCTTGCCGGTGCCGAGATCCTTGGCGTGCACGTGCACGATGCCGTTGGCGTCGATGTCGAAGGTGACCTCGACCTGCGGCATGCCGCGCGGCGCCGGCGGAATGCCGACCAGGTCGAACTGGCCGAGCAGCTTGTTGTTGGCCGCCATCTCGCGCTCGCCCTGGAAGACGCGGATGGTGACCGCGCTCTGATTGTCCTGCGCCGTCGAGAACACCTGGCTCTTCTTGGTCGGGATCGTGGTGTTCTTCTCGATCAGCTTGGTGAAGACGCCGCCGAGGGTCTCGATGCCGAGCGAGAGCGGGGTGACGTCGAGCAGCAGGACGTCCTTCACCTCGCCCTTCAGCACGCCGCCCTGGATGCCGGCGCCGATGGCGACGACCTCGTCGGGATTCACGCCCTTGTGCGGCTCCTTGCCGAAGAGCTTCTTCACGCGCTCCTGCACCGCCGGCATGCGGGTCATGCCGCCGACCAGGATGACCTCGTCGATGTCCTTCGCGCCGAGACCGGCGTCCCGGAGCGCCGTGACGCACGGCGCCTCGAGCCGGTCGAGCAGGTCGGCGACCAGCATCTCGAGCTTGGCGCGCGCTGAGCTTCATGTTGAGGTGCTTCGGGCCGGTCTGGTCGGCGGTGACGAACGGCAGGTTGATGTCCGTCTCCATCGCCGTCGAGAGCTCGCACTTGGCCTTCTCCGCCGCTTCCTTCAGACGCTGCAGGGCCATGCGGTCCTTGCGCAGATCGATGCCCTGGTCCTTCTTGAACTCGTCGGCGAGGTAGTCGATCACGCGCTGATCGAAGTCCTCGCCGCCGAGGAAGGTGTCGCCGTTGGTCGCCTTCACTTCGAAGACGCCCTCGCCGAGCTCGAGGATCGAGATGTCGAAGGTGCCGCCGCCGAGATCGAAGACGGCGATCTTCTCGTCCTTCTTCTTGTCGAGGCCGTAGGCGAGCGACGCCGCGGTCGGCTCGTTGATGATGCGCAGCACGTTCAGACCGGCGATGCGGCCGGCGTCCTTGGTGGCCTGGCGCTGGCTGTCGTTGAAGTAGGCCGGGACCGTGATGACCGCCTCGGTGACCTTCTCGCCGAGATAGTCCTCGGCGGTCTGCTTCATCTTCTGCAGGATGAACGCCGAGATCTCCGCCGGGCTGTATTTCTTGCCGCGGATCTCGACCCAGGCGTCGCCGTTGTCGGCCTTGACGATCTTGTAGGGGAGATCTTGATCGCCTTCTGCACTTCGGCGTCCTCGAAGCGGCGGCCGATGAGGCGCTTCACCGCGAAGATGGTGTTTTCCGGGTTGGTGATCGCTTGCCGGCGGGCGATCTGCCCGACGAGGCGCTCACCGCCCTCGGTGAACGCGACGACCGACGGCGTGATGCGACTCCCCTCGGCGTTGGTGATCACGTCCGGGTCGCCCGCCTCCATGATCGCGACGCACGAATTGGTGGTACCGAGATCGATGCCAATGACTTTTGCCATTCTCGTGGCTCCTTTGTGCCAGGTTCGTTAAGCATCCTTCGAGTCCTTCGCAACGTCGCCGCTCCGCGCGGGGCCCTTGCCGACCGTGACGAGCGCCGGCCGCAGCAAGCGGTCGTGCAGCACGTAGCCGCGCTGGTGCTCGTCGATGACCGTGTTCGGTGGGTGCTCGCTCTCGACGTGACTGATCGCCTCGTGGAGATTCGGATCGAACGGCGTGCCGCGCGCCGGACCATCTTCACCCCGTGACGCTCGAAGACCTCGTCGAACCCGCGCAACACCATTTGGACGCCGGCCGCAATGGGATCGTCGCTCTTGGCGTGCGCCAACGCGCGGTGAAGGTTGTCGATGACGGGCAGGAGGTCCTTGAGGAGGTTCTCGGAGCCGAAACGCAGCGCGTCCTGCTTCTCTCGGATCGCGCGTCGCTTGAGGTTCTCGAGGTCGGCTTGCGAGCGAAGCCAGCGGTCTCTGACATCGGAGAGCTCAGCGCGAAGCTGCAAACGCTCTTGCTCGGCCGCGGTGGCCTCGCGGGCCCCGTCCACCGCCTCGCCCGCTTGAGCGTCGGCACCGTTGCCGGCCGGCCCATCGGCGGTTTTCGGGCGCGTCGCGTCCTCGTCCGACATCCGTTTGCGGCTCCCTTCTGGTTGGATTCGTTGCGGAAATCCTGAAGACCCGCGCGAACCTAAGGCCGAATCGCCCCCTGTCAACCAAGCGACCCGACATTTGCCGGTCGCGACCTCGCTCGCTACTAGAGGATGCGTGCCTGCGTCGGTGATTCCCTCGGAGGAGATCGTGACGCCGGCGATCGTGGTGCGTACACGCGCCTTCGGCGAGTCCGACAAGATCGTCACGTTCCTCACGCGCGACCGCGGCAAGATGGCAGGCATCGCCAAGGGCGCACGGCGCTCGAAGCGCCGCTTCGTGAACGTGCTCGAGCCGTTCACCCACGTCGACGTCACCCTGCGCCTTCGGCCGGGTCGCGACCTCGCGTTCGTGAACGCGTGCGTGCTCCGCGATGCCCCGATCAGCCTCGCGCGCGACCTCATGAAGTTCGCCTACGCGAGCTACGTGCTCGAGCTCACCGACCGCATGGTCCGCGAGCACGAGGCCGGCCCCGATACCTACGAGCTCGTCCGCGACGCGCTCGCGCTGCTCGAGCACGGCGACGCCGAGCCCGGCGTGCTGCGAGCGTTCGAGCTCCATCTCTTGCGGCTCACCGGCTACGAGCCCGAGCTCGACCGCTGCCGCCGTTGCGGCACCACGGCGGCGGGAGCCACGATGTACGTGCACCCGGCGCGCGGCGGCGTGCTCTGCGTCCGCTGTCGCGGGGAAGGTCGCGCCTACCAGGCCTCGCCGCCGGTGCTCGAGCGGCTGATCGCGTTCCAGCGCATGCGGTTCAGCGCACTCGACCCCGAGCCGTTCCGCCTCGCCCCCGGCATGGCAGCCGAAGCCCGCGCGCTCGTGCGGTGTTTCTTCGCGTCGAACCTCACCGCGCCCCTCGCATCCGAAAAGTTCCTCGAGTCGCTCGGCTGAGCCTCCGCGCCGTATCGTCGTGGCGTCGCGTCGCTCACGGCACCGGCGCGCCGCCCGTCGCCTTGAACGCTCCCGGCTCGTTCTTCGCGAAGGACCCCGGTTGATATGCCGCCTCGAAGCACGCGCCGCTCTCCGCGGACAACTGCACCAGCACCGGCCCCGTGAGCGGCAAGGACGGCACGTCGACGTGCACGCCCTTCGCTTGCACCTGGATCGCCGCCTTGCCGGCGGCGCCGGCCTTGAGCTTCACGGACTGCACGCCGGTCGGTGTCCCGAGCTTGTCCTTGTAGCCGTAGCCCTTGCCGCCCCCCGTCACCTTCCAGCACGGCTTCCCCGCGCACGTCCCGCCCGCAGGCGCGATCATGCCCGCGACGAGCGTCGGCGCGGGACCGTCGTAGATGCAGAGACGAACGTCGGAGGACGTCGCCGGCGTCGCGAAGTCCGTGACGCTCGTGGCTTCGCCCCGCGCCCACTTCCACGTCAGGGCATCGCTCTTGTCGGCGGCCGCGTCCTTGATCACGAGCGAGGCCTTCCCCTCGACGATCGGTGTCTTGCACCCCGTGAGCGGGACGAGCGGGCAGCCGTGCGAGACGCGGTCGCAAGCGTCGCCGGTGCCGTCGCCGTCGACGTCCTCCTGGAGGGGATTCGGAACCGCCGGACAATTGTCGAGGTCGTCGGGAACGCCGTCGTCGTCCGCGTCGGCCGTGGTCACCGCCGCGACGACCGGCTGACTCGCGCACACGGTATCCGGCGGGCAGTCGTCGTCCCCGACGCACGTCCCGGGCTCGAGGAGCGTGCACGTGGACGTCGCCGGGCTGCAGAACGTGCCCCGCGCGCACGTGTCGGCCATCGGATCGCACGCGACGAGGTCGCTGCAACGGCCGCCCGGCGCCGTGAACAGCTGGCTCGACTGCTCGGTGGCGAGCGGATCGCTCGGCGTCGCCGGATCGACGGGACCGATCACGGTGACCACGTTGCCGCACGCGTCGTAGCGCTGCAGCACGAGGCCGCCGATCACGCCGTTGCCGTCGAGATCCTGCCCTTGCTCGCTCTCGAGCGTCAGGAACTTCACGGACGCACCCTCGACCTTGTAGGGGGTGCTCGGATCGCAGATCTCGAGCCGACACGGCGTCACCGCCTGTCCGACGTTGGTGAGCGTCTTGGTCTCGATGTCGTAGATCTGCAGTACGCCGTCGTCGGTGTCACCGTCGCCGTTCAGCGGACCCGCGCCTTGCGCCGATTCGAGGGTGCGAAAGGCGATCAGATGACGCGGACCGCAGGCCGTCCCGGTCGGCTCGCCGAGCACGAGCTCCTCGGCCGCCTGCCCGACGTTCCGGAGCTTGAAGCCGCCGAGCTCGTAGACGTGGAGGACGCGATCGAGAGTGTCGCCGTCCCCGTTCAGCGACTTGGTGCCTTGCTGCGCCTCCGGCACGAGGAAGGCGACGCGATTCCCGGAGACCGCCATGCTGTCGGCGGCCTTGCCGACGTTGGTCCACGCGGCGTCGGCGAGGCCGCGCACCTCGAGAACCGTGTCGGTCGCGTCCCCATCGCCGTTCAGGATCGACCCGCCCTGCGCCGCCTCGTCCGCGAGCGCCGCGACCATCGTCGGCGAGAGCTTCACCGCCGTCGCGGCGAGGCCGAGGTTTTGGGCCGGCCCGCCGGCGACGGAGAGCTCGACCACCCGGTCGTCGGTGTCCGCGTCGCCGTTCAGCGAGCCGCCGGGGCAGCTCGCGGTGCCGGTCGTGGACTCGGGACGGAGAAACGCCGCGTTGCCGTTCGCGACCGACACCTCGTCGGCCGGACAGAGGGTGGTGATCGCGCCCGTTGCCGCGTCGATGGACTCGAGCACGACGTCGTCGAGCTGCCCGTTCGGGAAGAGCAAGGCATCGGCGCCCGCAGGATCGGCGGGATCGGGCCGGACCACGAAGACGTCGAAATCCCCGTCGCCGTCGCCGCCCGGGCCGAGGAGATTGTCCGCGTCGCTGGAGAAAAGCGCCGTGCGGCCGTCGGCCGAGAGCGCGGTGTCGATGACGCTCGTGCCGTTCCCGGGCGTGCCGTCGTTCGCCACGTCGAGGCGCCGCGTGGTCTTGGTGACGCGGTCGTGGAGATAGGGGTGATTTCCCGTCGTCCCGCCCGGGACCAGATTCGTCATGTCGCTGTCGAAGATCACGTAGCGCCCGTCGGCCGAAAGCGCCGCGGACGAGATGTTGGTCGCATTGGCGCCGCCGGTTCCCTGCAGACCGTCGCTCGCGACCGAGACCCGCTCGACGATGCCGGTCGTGCGGTCGCGGACGAAGATGTCGCTGACGCCGTTGGTGTCCTTCCCCGCCGGCAGCAGGGTGGTGCTGCCGAAGCCGGGGAAGGCGATGATGCGACCGTCGTAGCTCATGCCCACGGGCAGACGCTCCCCCGTGAGGACACCGCCGCCGAAGTCGGCGTGCTCGAATGCCAACGGCTCGGTGACGCCGGTCGCGCGGTCGTGCAGGTAGGTCGTGGGATTGCCGGGCGGGAAGGTCTGGCCCGGCCAGAAATTGTCGGCGTCGCTGGTGAAGACGACCACGTTGCCGTCGCCCGAGATCGCGATGCGGACGGCCCCGGACGCGTCGTTGCCCTCGCTGCCGTCGCTGGCGACGCTGACCCGCTCGGTCGTGCCGGTGAGCCGGTCGCGGACGAAGACGTCGCTGACGCCGTTGGTGTCCGCGCCCGGCGCCAACAGGTCGCTCACGTCGCTGACGAAGGCCACGAAGCGCCCGTCGTCGGAGATGTCGATGCGTCCGTAGTTCGCGAGGCCCACCGATTGGCCGCCGCCGAACGCGACGTTCACCCGTTCGGTCACGTGCGTCACGGTGTCGTGCACGAACACGTCGACGTTGCCGTTGGTGTCGACGCCGGGACCGAGAAGATTGTCCGCGCCGCTCATGAAGGCGACGAAGCGGCCGTCGCCCGAGATCGCCGGGAAGAGGCTAAGGCCGTCGGCCTCACCGACGCCCCCGGTCGGAACGCTCACTCGGATCGTCTCGTTGGTGACGAGATCATGGCGGAAGACGTCGGTGGCGCCGTTGGTGTCGTTCCCGGGACCGATGAGGTTGTTGCCCGCGGTGTCGAAGGCGACGTAGCGGCCGTTCGCCGAGAGCACCCCGTC
Organism: uncultured delta proteobacterium; assembly: GCA_963774015.1. Lineage (GTDB taxonomy): Bacteria > Desulfobacterota > Binatia > UTPRO1 > UTPRO1 > UTPRO1. Next base: position 243,567 of record CAVZDH010000002.1, on the reverse strand, counting down.
GATGCCGCCGAATTGCGCCTCGCCGCCGCCGTCGGGAACGCTCGCACGCTGCAAGGTCGCCGTCGCGTTGTCCGCCTCCGCGGTCCGGACGAAGACCCGCCCGCCGGAGACCGCGACCGGCGCACCATCGATCTTGGAGGCGCCGTCGACGGCGCGCGCACGCGCGAGGGCGGTCTCGCCGCCACCGAGCCGGAAGATGCGCAGCACCCCGTCGGCGAAGTCGCCATCGCCGTTCTCTACGCATGCGCCCTGGCCGCTCTCGCTCTCGAGGAAGGCGAGCACGTCGTTCTCGACGGCCAGCGCCGGGAACGTGAAGGGCGGCCGGCTCACGCGCTGCACGGCGCGTCCCTCCGCGCCCGGCGTGAGCCCGCATCCGGGCGTAGCGCCGAGGGCGCCGATCACACCCGTCGAGCGGTCGCGCAGCGTCGCGACGGTGTCGAGCGCGTCGCCGTCGCCGTTGCGGTCGACGCCGTCGATCGACTCGCGGAACGCGAAGGTGCGGATCGCGGCGCTCGCGACGAGGCCGTCGAGCGGGACGGGACTCTGCGCCTCGAGCGCGTACGAGACGCACGCGTTGCCGACGCCGCTACAGAGCCCCGGGTTCCCCGAGCAATCCTGATGCGGCGGCAACTGGCAGAACTCGGGCATCGCGCGCGCGAGCACCAATGGGCCGCCGTTCGGCGCCAACGCCGTCAGGTCGAAGAGCGTCCCGCACGCACCGGTCGGGCACTCGGTGCCGTTCGGGCAGAGCGTCGCCGGCGCGTCGACGCAGGAGCGCTCGCACGTCCCTCCTCGGCAGTCGAGGTCGCGCGTGCAGCGCGTGCCCGCGAGATCGCCGCCGAGACAGGTACCGTGTCGGCGCGCCACGCGGATCGTGGTCGCCGGCGCGTCGATCGAGCCGAACGCCGTGAACACGTCCGGGTCGACGACGGTCGGATCGAGCTGCGGCTCGAGGATCGGCGGCAGCCGGCCGCCCTCGGGGGTGAACGAGCCGAGAAAGGCCTGCGCGGGCACCTCGAACGGCAGCGGCGACTTCGTGCGGAAGCGAATGAGCCGCGGGACCGGAATGCCTTGGTCGCGGGTGAGGATGCCGCCCCAGACGAACGGCATCAGGAGATTCCCGTCGGCGTCGACGGCCGCGCGCACCTCGGTCGCGAGCGCCGTGCACGGCGGCGAATCGGCGAAGCATCCGGCGGCGTAGTCGTTGGGCACGGGGAGCGCGGTGAAGTGCGGGAAGACGTCGTCCGGCGCCGTCGTGCCGCAGGCGCCGTCGTTCGCGTAGAGCGCGTCGACGCAGGCGAGGAGTCCCGTCGTGGTCGCACACGTCGCCGTCGCGAGCTGGCACGGCAAGGGGTCGACCTTCGGCGTCACCGCGAGCGCGACCGGGCCCGTGAGGGTCAGGTCGTCGGCGGGCGCGCCGAAATCGACGTCGGTGTCGGGAAACGGAAACGCGAGCCGTCGGTCGCCGAGGTCGACGTCGATCCGCGTCGCGAGCCGCGGCTCGACCCGGCACACCGCGGACGCGACTCCCGCGGTGCCGGCGCAGGTCGCGGTGTCGACCCCGCTGCAGTCGGTCGCGAGCGCGACCACGCGATTGGTGCCGTCCGGCGCCTTGAACACGAGCGTGACGACCTGGTCCGCCGGGTCGGGAAGAAAGCCCGTCGACCCGACGTCGCACGGGCGGAGTCGCAACTCGAGCATCTCGCCGGGGCCGGCATACGGCCGATTGGTCGCGCCGAGGACACCGTTGAACGTCTTTTCGGTGCCGGGAATGAGGTTGCAACCGCCGTGGGCCTTTTCGGGCGCGAGCAGGACCGCGTACGCGACGACGAGGATCGGCACGACGGAGCAGGGGAAGCGAGGCGGCATGGGTCGGGGGCTCCTTTTCCGCTGGGGACGCGGCGACCGGTCGCCGAGCGGAGCACGGCCCGTGCCACGCTCGCCGTCGGAATCGATCGCGGCGGATCGTTTGCCGCGGACCTCCCGACCCGGGCGCCGAGCGTGCTGCTGCCCACGATCGATGCGCTGCCTACCAGCGCGGCAGCCGAACGTCGCCGACGACGTGCGATCGCCGCGCGAGCGTCGCTCGCAAGACGGGTGATCCCGGTCCGTGTGGGGGCGTCTGCGCCAGTGATCGAGCGTCGTGCACGCGCCTCGTTGGAGGCACGCGCGCGCCATCCAAATTGACCCTCCATAGGTGGGGTGATATCGACCCCCGTCTTGGAAACCCCCGAAAATCCCGGCGCCTCGGGCGCGCGCGCGGTCACGATGGAGAAGATCACGAGCCTCTGTAAGCGGCGCGGGTTCGTCTTCCAATCGAGCGAGATCTACGGGGGGCTCGGGAGCTGCTGGGACTACGGCCCCCTCGGAATCGAGCTCAAGCGCAACCTCACCGAAGCCTGGTGGCGCGACATGATCACGTCGCGCGAGGACATGGTGGGTCTCGACAGCGCGATCCTCATGCACCCGCGCGTCTGGGAGGCGTCGGGGCACCTCGCGGGCTTCACCGACCCGCTCGTCGACTGCAAGAAGTGCAAGCAGCGTTTTCGTGCGGATCAGCTGACGAGCGAGCGCTGCCCCGAGTGCGCAGGCGAGCTCACCGAGGCCCGCAACTTCAACTTGATGTTCAAGACCTTCATGGGTCCGGTCGAAGACACGGCGAGCGTCGTCTACATGCGCCCCGAGACCGCGCAGGGCATCTTCGTCAACTTCCAGAACGTCCTGAACGCCTCGCGCCAGAAGATCCCGTTCGGCATCGGCCAGATCGGGAAGTCCTTCCGGAACGAGATCACGCCCGGCAACTTCCTCTTCCGCACGCGCGAGTTCGAGCAGATGGAGATCGAGTTCTTCGTGAAGCCCGGCGAGGACGAACGGTGGCACCAGTATTGGAAGGAGACACGGTTCGCTTGGTATCAGAAGTACGGCATCGATCCCGCGAGGCTTCGCCTCAGGGAGCACGGCGCCGACGAGCTGGCGCACTATGCCAAGGGATGCGCGGATGTGGAGTACGAGTTCCCCTTCGGCTGGTCCGAGCTCGAGGGCATCGCGAACCGCAGCGACTTCGACCTGAAGCAGCACGCCGAGTTCAGCGGCAAGGATCTCTCGTACTTCGACGAGGAGAGCCGCGAGCGCTTCATCCCGTACGTGATCGAGCCGTCGGCGGGCGTCGGCCGGCCGTTGCTCGCGTTCCTCGTCGACGCGTACGACGAGGACACGGCCGAGGGCGAGGAGCGCGTCGTCCTCCGCCTGGATCCGCGGCTCGCGCCGGTGAAGGCCGCCGTCTTCCCGCTCTTGCGGAAGGCCGGCCATCCCGAGAAGGCGCAGGCGATCCGCGACCTCCTGAAGCAACACTTCGCCGTCGCCTACGACCAGGCCGGCTCGATCGGTCGGCGCTATCGCCGGCAGGACGAGATCGGCACCCCGTTCGGCATCACCGTCGACCACGACACGCTCAAGGACGACACGGTGACGGTGCGCGAACGTGATTCGATGCAGCAAGTCCGCATGCCCGTCGATCGCCTGGTCGACGAGCTGCGCGCGCGCGTGACCAGCGGTCGCGCGGGCGTCGTAGCCAAAGCGCTCTGAACGAGCACGAACGCGCGCACCGCGCGCCCCAGATCGGAACGGAGTCGATTCCCATGGCCAAGAGCTCCCGTGGCAAGAGCACGACGAAGAAGAGCACGAAGCGCACCGCGAAGAAGGCGACGGCGACGCGTACCACCGCGAGGCGCGCGACCGGAAAGCCGCGCGGCGGGACGGCCGGCGCGGCCGGCCGCGCCAAGAAATATGTCTACGCCTTCGGAGGCGGACGCGCCGACGGGCGCGCCGAGATGAAGAACCTCCTCGGCGGCAAGGGCGCCAACCTCGCCGAGATGGCGGGCATGGGGTTGCCCGTGCCGCCGGGCTTCACGATCTCGACCGACGTCTGCAGCTACTACTACGACAACCGCCGCACCTACCCGGCCGAGCTGAAGAAGCAGGTCGCGGACCATCTGGCGCGCGTCGAGAGCCTGGTCGGCCGGAAGTTCGGCGACCCGAGCACGCCGCTGCTCGTCTCCGTGCGCTCGGGCGCGCGGGCCTCGATGCCCGGCATGATGGACACGGTCCTGAACCTCGGCCTCAACGACGAGACGGTGCAGGGCCTGATCGCCGACTCCAAGAACGAGCGCTTCGCGTGGGACTCGTATCGCCGCTTCGTCCAGATGTACGGCGACGTCGTGCTCGGCATGAAGCCCGAGGACAAGCTGCAAGCCGATCCGTTCGAGGAAGTGCTCGAGCGGAAGAAGCACGCGCGCGGCGTCGAAGCTCGACACCGAGCTCACCGCCGACGACCTCCACGAGCTCGTCGGCGAGTTCAAGGCGCTCATCAAAGCCAAGCTCGGGCATCGATTTCCCGACCGATCCGCAGGAGCAGCTCTGGGGCGCGATCGGCGCCGTGTTCGGCTCGTGGAAGAACGCGCGCGCGATCACCTACCGGAAGCTCTACGGCATCCCCGACGAGTGGGGCACGGCGGTCAACGTGCAGGCGATGGTCTTCGGCAACCTGGGCGACGACTGCGCGACCGGCGTCGGCTTCTCGCGCGACCCTGCCACCGGCGAGCGCGCGTTCTACGGCGACTTCCTCGTGAACGCGCAGGGCGAGGACGTCGTCGCCGGCATCCGCACGCCGCAGCCGCTGAGCAAGAAGGCCGCGTTCGAGGACGCCAAGGCGCAGGGCTCGCCGAGGCCGACCGGCTGCCGTCGCTCGAAGAGGTGATGCCCGACCTCTACCGGCAGCTCACCAAGATCGCCGGGCAGCTCGAGAAGCACTACAAGGACATGCAGGACATCGAGTTCACCATCGAGCGCGGCCGCCTCTACATGCTGCAGACGCGGAACGGGAAGCGCACCGCGCACGCCGCGATCAAGATCGCCGTCGACATGGTGAAGGAGAAGCTCATCGACCGCGACACCGCGCTCGGCCGCGTCGATGCCGGCTCGATCGACCAGCTGCTCCACCCGGGTCTCGATCCCAAGGCGGAGAAGAAGCTCATCGCGAAGGGCGTCGCGGCGTCGCCGGGCGCCGCGACCGGCGAGGTGGTCTTCAGCGCCGACGACGCCGAGGCCGCCGCCGGCGCGGGCAAGAAGGTGATCCTGGTCCGCATCGAGACCTCGCCCGAGGACATCCACGGCATGAACGTCGCCGAGGGCATCCTCACCGCCCGCGGCGGCAAGGCGTCGCACGCGGCCGTCGTCGCGCGCGGCATGGGCAAGTCCTGCGTCGCCGGCTGCAGCGACCTCGAGATCCACTACGACGGCGAGTACTTCGCGGCCGAAGGCCAGCGCGTCGGCCGCGGCGACTGGATCACGCTCGACGGCTCGACCGGCGAGGTCTTCCTCGGCCGCGTCGCCGACCGTCCGCCGCCGAGGGCGAGAGCGGCGACTTCGCCACCCTCATGAGCTGGGCCGACAAGACCCGCACGCTCAAGGTGCGCACCAACGCCGACACGCCGAACGACGCCGCGGTGGCGCGCGAAGTTCGGCGCCGAGGGCATCGGTCTCTGCCGCACCGAGCACATGTTCTTCGACGCCGAGCGCATCGACGCCGTCCGCGAGATGATCCTGGCGTCCGACCTCGCCGGCCGCGAGCGCGCGCTCGCGAAGCTCCTGCCGATGCAGCGCGGCGACTTCGAGGCCATCTTCCGCGAGATGGACGGGCTGCCCGGTCACCATCCGCCTGCTCGATCCGCCGCTGCACGAGTTCCTGCCGCAGACCGACGCGGACACCGACGAGCTCGCCGCCAAGATCGGCGTCGATCCGGCGAAGCTGCGGGCGCGCCGTGAGCAGCTGCACGAGATCAACCCCATGCTCGGCATGCGCGGCTGCCGCCTCGGCATCGTCTATCCCGAGATCTACCTGATGCAGGTGCGGGCGATCATGGAAGCCGCCTGCGCGGTCGCGCGCGACAAGGTGAAGGTGATCCCCGAGATCATGATCCCGCTCGTCGGCCACGTGAACGAGCTCGCCCGCCTGCGCGCGTCGTCGGACGAGCTCTGTCGCACGGTCATCGCCGAGACCGGTCAGAAAGTCGCCTATACGATCGGCACCATGATCGAGGTGCCCCGCGCCGCGCTCACCGCCGACGAGATCGCTCGCGAGGCCGAGTTCTTCTCGTTCGGCACCAACGACCTCACGCAGATGGGCTTCGGCCTCTCCCGCGACGACGCCGCCATGTTCCTGCCGCGGTACGTCGACAGCGGCATCCTGCCGGTCGATCCCTTCGCGAGTCTCGATCAGACCGGGATCGGGCAGTTGATGGAGATCGCCGTCGCCAAGGGCCGCCGCGTGCGGGCCAACTTGAAGATCGGCATCTGCGGCGAGCACGGCGGCGATCCGAGCTCGGTCGAGTTCTGCCACCGCATCGGGCTCGACTACGTGTCGTGCTCGCCCTATCGCGTGCCGGTCGCCCGCCTCGCGGCGGCGCAAGCCGCGCTCGCGGGCCGCACGAAGAAATGACCGCGTCGGGTCCTCGAGGATTGCCTGCCGGCGTGCGTGGCACCACGCGCGTCTACGGCATCCTCGGCGACCCGGTCGCGCACAGCCGCTCGCCGGCGATGCAGAACGCGGCGTTCGCCGCGGCCGGCCTCGACGCCGTCTACGTCCCTTTTCCGGCCGCGGCCGGCGATCTCGACGCGACGCTCGCGGGCCTGCACGCCGCGGGGGTCGCCGGGTTGAACGTCACGGTCCCGCACAAGGAAGCGGTCGCCCGGCTCGCGGCGGGGCTCCGCCCGCGCGCCCGCGCCTGCGGCGCCGCCAACACCTTGATCCGCACGCCGAGGGGTTGGGTCGGCGACAACACCGACGGCGCCGGGCTCCTGGCGGCGCTCGCCGAGCGGCGTTTCGACCCGCGCGGCCGCACGGTGCTGTTGATCGGCGCGGGGGGCTCGGCGCGGAGCGTGGCACACGCGTTCGCCCGCGCCGGTGTCGCACGCCTGATCGTCGCCAACCGCACCGCCGCCCGCGCCGTCGAGCTCGCCGCGACGCTGCGCCATCGTCGCACGATCGCGGCCGGCCTCGAGGTGCTCGCGAGCCGCGCGGTGCTCCGCGACGTCGACCTGATCGTCAACTCCACCTCCACGAGCCTCGGCGGCGACGCATTGCCGGCGATCGACTTCGCGGCCACGGCGCGCACGACGCTCTGCTGCGATCTCATGTACGGCGCGCAGCCCTCGTGCTTCCTCGCCCAGGCCAGCACGGCCGGCCGACGGACGATGGACGGCACCGGCATGTTGCTCCACCAGGGCGCCCTCGCCTTCACGCTCTGGACGGGCGCGGCCGCGCCGCTCGCGGCGATGCGGCGCGCGCTCGCGCGGTCGATGCGGCGCCCGCCGACGCGCTGAAGCGTCAGGGCTCCCCGCATCGGATCCGGAGCAGCGCCGCCTCGGGGTGAGCTCCCGCCCGCCACGGCAAACCCACGGCACCGAGACCGCGGGAGACGACGAGCATCGCGGAGCCGTGGAGGTAGGTGCCTTCGTCGAGACAGAATCGACTCTGGCGAACGATGGGTCGCGACATTCCGGGGAGACGGACCTGGCCGCCGTGCGTGTGCCCCGAGAGCACGAGCGCGACCCCGCGGCGCTCGGCCTCGTAGAAGTCGTCGGGATTGTGCGCCAGCAGGAGCGCCGGCGGACCGTGGTCCGCCACCAGCGCGGCCCAATCCGGCCGGCCCAACGTCCGGTCGTCGATGCCCCCGAGCACGAGGTCGCCGTGCGCGGCGCGAACGACGGTCGACTGATTGTGCAGCGTCCGGATGCCGACCGATTCCAAGCGATCGCGAATCACCTCCGGGGCTTCGGTGAAGTAGTCGTGGTTGCCGTGGCAGTACCAGGCGCCGAGCGGAGCGCCGGCGAGCGCCGCGAGCACGGGGAGAAAGCCGTCGAGATCGTCCACCTGTCCTTCCACGATGTCACCCGTGATCGCGACGAGGTCGGGCCGGAGCGTCATCAGCGGCTCGAGGATGGCGGCGAGCACGCCGGGGTGAAGGAAGGCGCCGCAGTGGATGTCGCTCAGATGCAGGACGCGCAGATCGTGCGCGGGCCGCGACCATCGCGGCGGCGCCAGCGTCCCGACGGAGAGCGCGAACCGGCGCGGCAACAGCCAGCAGTACGGGTGCCAGATGCCGAGCAAGTGCGGATAGACGTATCGCGCGGTGACGCGGTCGAGGGCGCGCTCGATGCCCTTGAGGACGCCGCGCTGCGGGTCGATCCAACGTCGCTCGCGGCCAGTGGTACGGCGCGCGGGCGGCAACCGCCGCCACTGCAACGGAAACCCGCCGGGCAGCTCGCGTGCCTCGGCGCTCCCCGCATCGTCCACGACCCCCGGTTCCATCCCGGCCACCAGCAGACCGCCGTCACGACGAGAGCGCAAGTAGAGGCGACGTGCCCGCCCACGGTCGTCGCGCCGTCGATCGGCGCGTCGAACACCCGCAACGGACGCGCCGCGACCACGGGACCGACGGCAGCGACGGGCGTTCACAGACGCGGCGCCGCCACGACCGCTTCTCACCGCACGGCGCGCGCCTCGTAGGTCGTGTCACGCGTGTCGTTGATGACGCCCCCGTCGCCGAAGTCGACGGTCCAGGCATTGCCGACGATGCTCGGCACCAGATCGTCCGTCCACGTGCGGCCCGGCGCCGTACAGCTGCAGCCGACGGCGTCGCACGTGGACGAGCACCCGCTGTCGAAGAGCGCGAGGACCGTCGGGCTGGTCGCATCCGTGTGGTCGACGATGCCGCGCAGCTCTTCGAGCGTCGGCAGGCGCCAATCCGTGTGGCCCGCGAATCCGCCACCGGCGTTCAACTGCGCCAGGAAGACGGTGAACACGGTCCCGGGAGGGCCCGTCGGGTTGTCGGCGCTGTACGTGTACTCGTTGTCGGCGTCGTGCGGGTCGGGACAGACGGCCGCGCTCGAGCAGACGACCGGCGACGCATCGAAGTGGCCCTTCTTCTCCCACGTGAGACCGGTGAGCGCATCGCCGATCGTGCCGTCGCCGTTGTCGTTGAATCGCACGGCGGTGCACCCGCTCGTGTCGAGCGTACACGTCGGGCTGCATTGCAGCGTACCGAACGCGAACCCCTGGCTCACGCAGGTCGCGCCGTTCAGGTTGTCGGCGTCGCATTGCTCGCCGGCGTTGATGAAGCCGTTGCCGCAGCCGACCGGCCCGCTCCCGGCGAGCGCGCTCGCGACGGTGTCGGTGTGGTCGTCGATGACGGCCTTGAATTGCGGCGCAGTAGGCGACCCGTCGAGACACGCGACGCTCTTGCTGGCGGCCTTGGTCTCGATCTTGGCCCACGTGGCGTTGAATTTCGTCTCGCACTTGCCGATGGCGGCATCGTACTTCACGGTGCTCCCCGAGGTCGCGAGATTCGCCTCGGCCTTCTGCCGGCACGCGGCGTAGCTGCCCGCCGCTTTGTTCTTTCCTGATCGGCACTGCTGCACCGGGTCGGCGGCGTGCGCGCCGGAGGCCGCGAGAAACACGGCAATCATCCCGAGACCAAGCAAGACACCGCGAGGGTTCTTTCGGCCGTTGACGGTTCGCGCGCGCATGGGTGCGATCTCCTCCGGTGCGTGGCACGCGGTGGATTCCGCGTGGGGTGCTGCACGGTGGCGAAGCAAGTCGCGCGCCATCTCGGATGGTATCGCGGCATGCGGACGCGACCGAGATTTTCCGCCGGATCGCCTCCGCCCGCTGCGGCATCGCCGGGGCGGATCACCCCTGGCGGGGCACTCGGATTCTCACGCGTGCAACGCGCGTCGGGCGGAATTTCCCGGGCGGCGGAAGCTCCGGGGCACGACGGCGCCGTCGCGGACGTGGACGGCTGCGATGCCGTCTGCCAGATTCCGCCGCGGCGTGACCTCCGGCAGCATGGATAGCGCGCGGGCGGTGTTCCGCGTGAGCGCGGTATCGAAGCTGTACCGCATGGGCGACGTGGAGGTGCAGGCGCTCCAAGCCGTCGACCTCGAGCTCTACGCGGGCGAGCTCGTCGTGCTGCTCGGCGCTTCGGGCAGCGGCAAGTCGACGTTGCTCAACATCCTGGGAGGTCTCGACGTCCCGACGAGCGGCACGGTGCGCTATCTCGATCACGACCTCACGGCCGCAGATGAGAACGATCTCACGCGCTTTCGCCGCGAGCACGTGGGCTTCGTCTTTCAGTTCTACAACCTGATTCCGAGTCTCACGGCCGTGGAGAACGTCGCGCTCGTCACGGAGATCGCGACCCATCCCATGGACCCGTCCGACGCGCTCCGCCTCGTCGGTCTCGGTGAGCGTCTGGAGCATTTCCCGGCCCAGCTCTCCGGCGGCGAGCAGCAGCGGGTGGCGATTGCGCGTGCCGTCGCGAAGCGACCGGACGTGCTGCTGTGCGACGAGCCGACGGGCGCGCTCGATTATGCGACCGGCAAGCTCGTGCTGGAGGTGTTGGCGCGCGTGAACGTCGAGCTCGGAACGACCACTGCCGTCATCACGCACAACGCCGCGATCGCCGCCATGGCCGATCGCGTGATCCACATGAGCAGCGGCCGGATCGTCGAGGTCACCCGCAACACGCGCCGTGCTTCCCCGGCGGAGCTCTCCTGGTGACGGCGCGCAGTCGCATGCTGGTGCGCGACCTCTGGCATCTCCGCGGCCAGGCCGTCGCGGCGGCGTTGGTCGTTGCCTGCGGCGTAGCCTCGTTCGTCGCCATGCGCGGCACCTACCTCTCGCTGCGCGCGGCCCGCGACGCCTACTACGCGTCGTTCCGCTTCGCCGACGTCTTCGCGCAACTGAAGCGCGCCCCCTTGACGTTGGTGCCGCGCCTGGCGGCGATTCCCGGGGTCGCGACGGTGCAGACGCGCGTCGTCCGCGACGTGACCCTCGACGTCCCCGGTCTCGCCGAGCCGGCCGTCGGCCGCCTGGTCTCGATTCCCGAGCATCGGCAATCGATGCTGAATGACCTGCACCTGCGCCGCGGCACGTGGGTGCAACGAGGACGTCCGGACGAGGTCATCGCGAGCGAGGCCTTCACCGCAGCCAACGGCCTCGACCTCGGTGACCACGTGGGCGCGATCATCAATGGACGCTGGCGTCAGCTCCACATCGTCGGCGTGGCGCTCTCGCCCGAGTACATCTACGAGGTCGGCGGCGGCTCGATCTTCCCCGACAACAAACGCTTCGGGGTGCTGTGGATGGGCGAGGAGGCGCTCGGCTCCGCCTTCGACATGGACGGCGCCTTCAACGACGTGGCCATCGGTCTGGCGGCGGGCGCCGTCGAGGCCGACGTCATCGGCCAGCTCGACGTAGCGCTCGAACGGTGGGGAGGGCTCGGGGCCTACGGGCGCGAGGATCAAGTCTCCCACCGCTTCATCTCCGACGAGATCGCCCAGAACCGGATCACGTCGACCTTCATTCCCGCGATCTTCCTCGGCGTCGCCGCGTTCCTGCTGCATACCGTGCTGTCGCGCTTGGTGAACCTGCAGCGCACCGAGATCGGGGTGTTGAAAGCGTTCGGCTACGGCAATCGCGCCGTCGGCTTCCACTATCTCGAGCTCGCCGCCGCCATCGTGCTCGCCGGCGTCGTGCTCGGCAGCGGAGCCGGCGTGTACCTCGGCGGGGCACTTACGCGCCTCTACCGCGACTTCTATCGCTTCCCAGCGCTCGACTTCCGCGCCGGCCCCGACGTGCTCGGCGTCGCCGTCACGGTCAGCCTCGCCTCGGCCGCGCTCGGCGCGCTCGGTGCCGTGCGCCGGGCCGCCGCGCTGCCGCCCGCGGTGGCCATGCGACCCGAGCCGCCCGCGAGCTTCCACGTCGGGTTGCTCGAACGCTCGGGGCTCGCGACCGTCCTCGCGCCGTCGGCGCGCATGATCGCGCGCGGAGTCCTGCGGCGTGGATGGCGCTCCGCGCTCGGCATGCTCGCCATTGCCTCCGCCGTCGGCATTCTCGTGATGGGCGGCTTCTTCCTCGACGCCATCCGTCATCTCATGCACGTCCAATTCGAGGTGGTGCAGCGCGACGACGTCACCATTCTGTTCGCGGAGACCGAATCCGCGGCGAGCCGCTTCGAGGTCCAGCGTCTGCCCGGCGTACTGCGGGTCGAGCCCTTCCGCGCAGTGCCGGTCCGCCTGCGCTTCGAGCACCGCACGCGTCGGGTCGAGCTCACCGGTCTTCCACCCGCACCGGAGTTGCGCCGGCTCGTCGACGCGCACCTCGATCCGGTGGCGCTGCCGGCGGACGGTCTCGTCCTCACCCGCACGCTGGCGGATCGTCTCGGCGTCACGGCGGGCGCACGGGTGCGAGTGGACGTGCTCGAAGGCACGCGCGCGAAGCGCGACGTGATCGTGACCGCGCTCGTCGACGAGCCGGTCGGCGTCGGCGCCTACATGGACGAGACGGCGCTCGATCGGCTGCTGCGCGAAGAGGCGGCGCTCTCCGGAGCGTATCTCGCGGTCGATCCCGCCCGGGCGCCGGAGCTCTACGCGCGTTTGAAGCGCATTCCGGCCGTCCGTGGCGTGGCGAGCCGGGCGTCGGTGATCCAGAGCTTCCAGGAGATCCTCGATCGCAGTCTCGCGGTCTCTACCCTCATCAACGTCCTCTTCGCGTGCGTGATCGCGTTCGGCGTCGTCTACAACGGAGCGCGCATCGCGCTCTCGGAACGGGGCAACGAGTTGGCGTCGTTGCGGGTACTCGGCTTCACGCGCCGCGAGGTGGCCGTGATCCTGCTCGGAGAGCAAGGCATCCTGACGCTCGCCGCCGTACCGGTGGGATTCGCCCTCGGCGCCGCCGTCTGCTGGCTGCTCGCACGTCGCTTGACGACCGAGCTGTATCGCATTCCGTTCGTCCTCACCCGGGAGACGTTCGGATTCGCTTTGGGGGTGGTCGTGGTGGCGGCGCTCCTCTCCGGGGCCCTCGTCGTGCGCCGTCTCCATCGACTGGATCTGGTCGCCGTGCTGAAAACCAGGGAATAGACGGACATGGCGAGACACGGTCGGTGGTGGGTGTACGTGGGGCTCGGGGTGCTGGTCGTGGCGTCGCTCGTCTACGCCCTCGTGCCGGACGCGATCGAGGTCGACGTCGCGACCGCCACGCGAGGACCCCTCATGGTCACGGTCGACGAGGACGGCGAAACACGCGCGCGCGATCGCTTCGTGGTGAGCGCCCCCGTCGCCGGACGGGTCGCTCGTATCGACCTGCGCGAAGGCGACCAGGTCGTGGCCGACCAGGAAGTGGCCCGCATCTGGACCCTGCCGCTCTCGGCGCGCGAGCGAGAAGAGCAGATGGCCCGCATCGTCGCCGCCGAAGCGTTGGCGCGCGAGGCCGAAGAGCGCGTACGGCGCGCGGAGACCGACTATGCGCAGGCGCGCCGCGACCGCGAGCGCGTGGAGCAGCTCGAGCGCCGCGGCATGGTCTCTCGCCAGGAGGCCGAGCAGGCAATGGTCGGCGAGCGCACCCAAGCCAACGCGCTCGAGGAGGCCCGCTTCCACGAGCGCTCCGCCGCGGCGGACGCCGAAGCGGCACGGGCGGCGCGCCTGGCACTCGCGGAGCACCAGAGCGGCGCCGAGGGCGCGGTACGGCTCCGAGCGCCGGCGGCCGGTCGGGTGCTGCGCATTCCCGAGCGCAGCGAGCGCGTCGTCCAGGCAGGCACGCCGCTCCTCGTCCTCGGCGATCCCACCCGGCTCGAGATCGTGATCGACGTGCTCTCGACCGAAGCCGTCAAGATCGAGCCCGGCATGGAGGTTCTCCTCGACGGTTGGGGCGGCGAGCAGACGCTCCATGCGCGCGTCCGCGTCGTCGAGCCGTTCGCCTTCACGAAAGTCTCCGCCCTCGGAGTCGAGGAGCAACGCGTGAACGTGATCGCCGACTTCGTCGACCCGCCGGGACGCCTCGCCGACGCGTATCGCGTCGATGCCCGCATCGTCGTCTGGAGCAAGGAGGACGTCCTGACGGTGCCGGCGAGCGCCGTCTTTCGCCGCGGCGAGGACATGAGCGTGTTCGTCGTCGAGAGGGGCCGCGCCCGCCGGCGCGACGTCACGGTCGGGCAGCGCAACCCGACGTCCGTCGAGATCGTGGACGGTCTTCGCGGCGGCGAGGTCGTCATCCGTCATCCCCCGAACGCGGTCGACGACGGGACGCGCGTCCACCCCCGCTGAAGGTCGGGCCCCCGCACGTCCACCAAGCGAGCCTCGTGGTCGGAGGCGACGAGCCACGCCATCGCCGGCTCCTCCTTCGACGGCTCGGCGGGCCGACCAAGCCGCGGGCGCCCGCCCGCATCTCGTGCGTACGATCGCGGTGGCGAGGGCATCCGACGGTCATCTCGCCTGGCGCGAGGAATGCCTCTGCCCGCCCTTCGACTGCGACGGCATCGGACGGCTCTGGCAGGTGATCGAGGACGCGATCGCCGCCGCGCCGACCGCTGGCGGTTGAGCGGCAACGAGGCGTCGCCGCGATCTACCGCACCCGCTCGCGCTTCTTGCCGCCCGTGCTCCGTCCGGCCGCACGAGCGCGACCTCGGTGCTCGGCATCGCGAATCTCGGCTTCGACCTCTCGAGCGAGAGTCATGACCCCATGCACTATTTGCATCGAGAATACGTTTCATTGCGACTGGGGTTTCTACGAGGTATGGGTCGCGCTACGTGGTCTCGCTCAGCGTCCGACTGGCGGGACCCCTCTCCCTGTCCCACATCTCGGGGGCACCGGTGCGCGATCCCTCGCGCTCAGCGGGAGGAAGTGACGACGATGTCCTCCCCGACGAAAACCCTTCGCGCACCGCATCTCGTTGCCGCCGCGCTCGCCTGCGCGCTCGCGCTGGCCGGCACGAGCGCAATCGCCGAGGAAGAGGACCAGGCCTCCGAGCTCGCAAAGAAGCTGCAGAACCCCGTCGCCGCGCTGATCAGCGTACCGTTCCAAAGCAATTTCGAGTGGGGCAGCGGCCGGAGCAGCGACGGCTTCAAGTACACCCTCAACACCCAGCCCGTGATCCCGATCTCGATCGCGGCCGACTGGAATGTGATCTCGCGCACGATCGTCCCAACGATCCATCAACAGGACCTGATCCCCGACAGCGAGCAGAACGGGATGGGCGACATCACGCAAAGTCTCTTCTTCTCGCCGAAGGAGCCCGGGGCCGGCGGCGTTATCTGGGGCGTGGGTCCCGTCTTCTTGCTGCCGACCTCGACGACACGCTTTCTCGGCGCCGAAAAGTTCGGCCTCGGTCCGACCGCGGTTGCACTGCGCCAGACCGGCGGCTGGACCTACGGCGTCCTGGCGAACCACCTGTGGTCGGTCGCGGGCACGAGCCACACCCGCAACGTCAATGCCACCTTTCTGCAGCCCTTCCTCACATACACCTTCGAGACGCACACCACGCTCGGCATCAATACCGAATCCACGTACGACTGGGCCGACAGCAAGTGGACGGTGCCGATCAATCCGTTCGTCAGCCAGATCCTCAAGATCGGACCCCAGCCGGTCAGCCTCCAGCTCGGTCCCAAGCTCTACGTCACCGGCCCGACCGGCGCGCCCGATTGGGGCATCCGTTTCGCCTTCATCCTGTTGTTCCCAACCTGAAGGACGGGGCCCAACGCGAAACTCCGACTCTGCACGACAAGGCACAAGAGCCCCACAGGGGAGAACGAGGAGAGAGCATGAAGCAGCGCGTACACTCCGTGATGGTGGCGCTCGCAGCCGCCACCGTCGTCGGGAGCGCCACAGTGGCCACGGCCGCCGACAAGCCGCCGAACATCGTCGTCATCATGGCCGACGACGTCGGGTACTGGAACATCGGTGCCTACCACGAAGGAATGATGGCCGGTCGAACGCCGAACCTCGACAAGCTCGCGTCCGAAGGGATGCGCTTCACCGACTACTATGCCGAGGCGAGTTGCACGGCAGGTCGCGCCAATTTCGTCACCGGTGAGCTGCCGATCCGTACCGGCATGACCACCGTCGGCCAGGCCGGCTCGCCCATCGGCCTCCCAGCACAAGCCGTGACCGTCGCCACGGCGCTCAAAGCGGAGGGCTACGCCACCGGTCAATTCGGCAAGAACCATCTCGGCGATCTCAACGAGTTCCTGCCGACCGTCCACGGCTTCGACGAGTTCTTCGGCTACCTCTATCACCTCGATGCGATGGAGGATCCGTGTCACCCCAACTACCCGCAGGAGCTCCTCGACAAGGTCGGTCCGCGCAACATGCTCCACAGCTACGCGACGACCAAGGACGACCCGACGGTTGATCCACGCTGGGGCAAGGTCGGCAAGCAGAAGATCGAAGACGCCGGGCAGCTCTGTCCCAAGCGGATGGAGACGGTAGACGACGAGATCCTCGCCGCGAGCCTCAAATTCATCGACAAGGCCAAGGCGGACGGCAAGCCGTTCTTCCTCTGGCTGAATCCGACCCGCATGCACATCGTCACCCACCTCTCTGAGAAGTACGAGAAGATGCGCAACTCGAAGAACGGCTGGACTGTTCATGAAGCCGGCATGGCCCAGCTCGACGACATCGTCGGCGACGTGATGAAGAAGCTCAAGGACATGGGCGTGGACGACAACACCATCGTCATGTTCACCACCGACAACGGCACCGAGAACTTCACCTGGCCCGATGGCGGACAGACGCCGTTTGCCATGGGCAAGGGAACCGTCCTCGAAGGTGGCTTTCGCGTCCCGGCGCTGCTGCGCTGGCCCGGCAAGGTTCCCGCGGGTAAGGTCGAGAACGCCATTTTCTCCGGTCTCGATTGGTTCCCGACCTTCGTCGCCGCCGCCGGCGACCCGAACATCGTGGACGAGCTCAAGAAGGGGAAGGATCTCGGCGGTCAGACCTACAAAGTGCATCTCGACGGCTACAACCAGATGGCCCTCATCACCGGCAAAGGCCCCTCCGCCCGCCACGAGATCTTCTACTTCGGCGAGAGCGAGCTCGGTGCGGTCCGCATCGACGACTACAAGTATCGTTTCATCGATCAGCCTGGCGGCTGGTTGGGCAACAAGACGCACCCCGACGTGCCTTTCCTGACCAACCTTCGCCTCGATCCATTCGAGCGAACGGGCTGGCCGGTGGATCTGACCAAGGAGGGGTCACAGGAATACTTCGAGTGGTTCAAGTACGAGTTCTGGCGCTTCGTCTTCGTGCAGCAGGAAGTGGCGAAGCTCGCCATGACAGCCGTCGAGTTCCCGCCGATGCAAAAGGGCGCAAGCTTCAACCTCGATGCGGTGAAGGCGAAAATCGAGGCCGCCAGAGCGGCAATGGGCAAGTAACGGGATGATGATCCAGGCGGGCGGCTCACAACGGCCGCCCGCCGCAATCAACGCATCCATACACGCATCGAAGGAGATCCCGATGATGAAGACACTCGTTGTCGTGCTCGCATGCCTGGCGTTCTCTTCCGTGGCCTCCGCGGAATGCCGAACCACCCGCGGTGGCAAGAAGGTGTGCGACAACGGCGAAGACGCCGCGGCGTACAACCCGAAAACCGGCAATGCCGTGAAGTCGGAAAAGAACGACAACGGCGTCACCACCACGGAAAGCAGCAGGGGCGGAGAAGCCAAGACCAAGAATGGAAAGGGCGTATACAAAGCGCCCAATGGCACCACGTGCGTGAAGGGCAAAAACAATAAGGGTTGCCGATAGCCCACGTTCATGCGGCGATCGCGACGGATGAAATGGGGTATCCGACAATGAAGAGAATCGCAGTGCTTTTATTGGTGGTGGGGTTCGTCGTCCCGAGCCGCATGGCCATCGGTCAGAACGACGGCGCTCCCGCCGGTCAGGCCTATAGCGCGAGCCAGCTCGAGCAAATGGTGGCGCCGATCGCGCTCTACCCTGATTCGCTCGTGTCGCAGATCCTGATCGCGTCGACCTATCCCGTCGAGGTGGTGGAAGCGGCGCAATGGCTGCAGAAGAACAAGCACCTCACGGGTGCGCAGGCGCAAGATGCGGCCAAGTCGCAGGGTTGGGACCCGAGCGTTCAAAGCCTGGTCCAGTTTCCTCAGGTCGTCGATCGCATGTTCACGAACCTCGAGTGGACGCAGAACCTGGGTGAGGCCTTTCTCGCGCAGCAACAACAGGTGCTGAGCACGATCCAAGACATGCGGCAGAAGGCTTACGTCGCCGGCAACCTCACATCGACCTCGAAGCAGAAAGTGGTCGTGCAGGAGACCACGATCGTCATCGTGCCGGCCCAGCCGCAAGTGGTCTATGTCCCGAGCTACAACCCGACGGTGGTGTACGGGGCGGCATGGGCTCCCGCTGTTTGGTACTACCCGCCGGCTGTCTACGCACCACCGCCCGGCTACAACGCGGCGGCGGGCGCGATCGCGTTTGGCGCCGGTGTCGCGGTCGGCGCGGCGTGGAGCTCTTCGTCGAACTGCTCCTGGTCGACCGGCAACGTGACTGTGAACAACAATTATTACTCCCGCTCGGGAGCGACGTACTCGAACCAGGCAGGCGGCTATCGCGGCGCCAACGGCTCCGTTGCTCACGCCGGCAGCACGACGGCCGCCTACAACAAGAACACCGGCCAGGTGAACAGCTACAACTCCGCCACCGGCAACACGCGGAGCGGCGACGTCACGCAAGGCGCGCGCGGCACGGCCGTGCAGGGAGCAAACGGCTCAGCCGCCCATGCCGGCAACACAACGGCCGCCTACAACAAGAACACCGGCCAGGTGAACAGCTACAACTCCGCGACCGGCAAGACGAGGAGCGGGAACACCAACAACGCCGGCTCTTCCAACTGGCAGCACGATTCCGCCCAACGGCAAGGGCAGCCCTACAGCAATCCTTCCCTCAACAAGCAATACGGCGGCAGCGCGCAGAACAGCGCCGCCGCGCGTGGATACGGTGAGGGTGGAGGTGGCAGTGGCGGACAACGAGGGGCGGCCGGCGGCAGTGGAGGTGGAGGTTTCGAAAGTGCGGCCAGCAATCGCGGTTGGGCGAGTCGTGGTGGCGGCGGCGGTGTCAACCGCGGCGGCGGCTCTGGAGGTGGGGGCGGCCGCGGCGGCGGCCGGAGGCGCTGATCATGAACGAGCTTCGTCGCACCGTACACGTCTGCCGGAATCCGGAGGTCCTGCCAGTGAACACCCGATTGCAACAGTGGAGCCGCCTTGGAGCGGTTGCAGCGATCTGTTTCTCCTTTGCCCTCGTCGATGCCCGGGCAACCGAACCTCCGGGCGCAAGGATGTTCACGTCACCGCAAGCTGCCGTCGATGCGCTGCTCGCCGCGGCGGCTGAGGACGCCACCGGCAATCTCCTCGCCGTCCTCGGCCCCGAGGGCAAGGAGGTCGTGTCCTCCGGGGACGAGACGGCGGACCGAGCGGGTCGTGAGGCTTTGCTCGCGGCTGCCAAGGACAAGACGGTTCTGCTCACCACGACCGCGACGTCGGTCTTTCTCACGATGGGACCGGACGCGTGGCCCTTCCCCATTCCGATCGTGAAGGGACCGAAAGGATGGTTCTTCGACACGGCCGCCGGCAAGGAAGAATTGATCAGTCGCCGGATCGGACGAAACGAGCTGCGCGCCATCGCGCTCTGCCAAGCCTTCGTGACGGCACAGCGGGAGTACGCTCAGACGAGTCAGAACGGCGCGGCCGGCGGGTACGCCCAAAGGTTGTTGAGCTCCGCGGGCACACACGACGGCCTCTACTGGCCCGCCAAGACCGGGGAGCAGGAAAGCCCCCTCGGCCCGCTCGCCGCGGAAGCCGCCCACGACGGATACGAGGTCAAGGCATCCGCGAGCGGCCCCAAGCCCTTTCATGGATACTTCTTCAGAATCATGACGGCCCAAGGCGCGAACGCGCCGGGTGGGGCCAAGAGCTACCTCGCCGACGGAAAGATGACGGGTGGCTTCGCCCTCGTGGCATGGCCCGCCGAGTACCGAGTCAGCGGCGTCATGACCTTCGTCGTGAACCAGACCGGCATCGTCTTCCAGAAGGACCTCGGCCCGAAGACGGCCGAGAGCGCCAAGGTCATGGACGAGTTCGACCCTGACGTCAGTTGGAAGCCCGCGAAACTGTAACGAGGCCCGGACGATCGCGCTGGCCATCGGAGCCATCCCGTGACGTTCCCGTCGCGGGCACCTTCGCCGGAGAAGGTCGTGTGCGCACCGGCTTCTTCGGACTCGAGGGTCATCAGCTGGTCGGTGCGGTGTACTCGAACCGGGAGTTCACTTCGCCGCACGGCGCTCAGCGCCCGAGAGACGGCGGCAGCGGCGGGGCGGCGAAGACGCCGGTGATCGCGACGTAGGCGCTCGCGCCCGCGTCGACGTCGTAGGCTCCGAGCACCTCGACCCGGAAGGGCCAGCCGGCGGGGCGGAGCGTGAGCCGCGTGCCGATGCCCATGAGGCGCGCGGCCGCGTCGCTGATCGCGTGGTCCTCGTAGACGGTCAGCGAGAAGCGCCGGCCGGCGAGGAGATCGGAGACGATCGTCCGCTGCATCACGATCTCCTGGCCGGCGTCGGGGCGCGCCTGCACGCGCGTCAGCGAGACGAGCGTCCGTCCCTGAGCGCGTGCGAAGAGCGCGAGCGTCGGGAGCTCGGCGTTCCGCCCGCCGTCCGCCGGCGGCGGGACGAGCGTGGCGATCGGCCAGAGGCCGACCGGGTCGCGCTTGCAGTGCGCGACGAAGCGCGAGAGCGGATCGACGGCGGCGGTCGGCGCGCGCACCTCGTCGTGCCCGCGATCGGCGTCTTCCGTCGGCTCGAGGAGCCAGCGCTGCGGTCCGCGGGCACGGTCCTCCGCATGCGCCGCGGTGGCGGCGGTGCAGAGCAGGAGCACGAGCGCAGGAGCGCGACGCATCGCGAGCAATCCACCTGCGTCGAATCTACGCCGCGTGCACGACGCAACGAAAGGAAAATCACGCACGCTCACGGAAACGGCGTGCCCTGCCGATATGCCGAAACGAGGAGCGGGCGAGCGTGTGCGCATGCGAAGTACGTGGACATCGCGCATGCACGCGACCGGCTGCTCGTAGCCGTTGAGCACGCAACGGAGACCACTTACGACGACCAGCATGCGATTCCCGAAGCGAGGCATCGACGGGTGACCACGCTCTCCCGTCTCGGCGAGCTTCTCGTTCGACGCGGCCAGATCGAGGCCGCGCACCTCGAGCGCGCCATGAGCGAGCAGCGCACGCAGGGCGGTGCGCTCGCGAGCCATCTGGTCAAGCTCGGCTTCATCAACGAGGACGCCCTCCTCTCCTATCTCCAGAAGGAGTACCGGCTCCCGGTCGTCGACCCGTCGAACCTCGACATCCCGCCCGAGGTGCTCGGCCTCGTCCCCGCGGCGATGGCGCAGAAGCATCACCTCATCCCGGTGAACCTCGTGCGCTCGACCCTCACCATCGCCATGTCCGACCCCTCGAACCTGGTCGCCATCAACGAGGTGAAGTTCCTCACCGGCTACGACGTGAAGGTCGCCGTCGCCGGCGCCACCGGCGATCCAGCGCGCGCATCGAGCAGCTACTACGACGACCGGCGCCAACTACGACGACGTGCTCAACGAGCTGGGCGACAACGGCGACGTCGAGCTGGTGCAGGGCGAGGAGGAGGTCGACCTCAAGGAGCTCGAGCGCGCCACCGAGGACGCGCCGGTGGTGCGCCTCGTCAACGCGCTCCTCACCAACGCCATCAAGCGGCGGGCCAGCGACGTCCACCTCGAGCCGTACGAGAAGATGTTCCGCGTCCGCTTCCGCGTGCGACGGCGTGCTCGAAGAGATCATGCAGCCGCCGGTCAAGCTGAAGAACGCCATCACCTCGCGCATCAAGGTCATGGCGGCGCTCGACATCGCCGAGCGCCGCCTGCCGCAGGACGGCCGCATCAAGCTGAAGCTCGGCCACGGCCAGGAGATGGACTTCCGCGTCTCGGTGCTGCCGACGATCTTCGGCGAGAAGATCGTGCTGCGCCTCCTCGACAAGTCGAACCTGCAGCTCGACATGACCAAGCTCGGCTTCGAGGAGAAGGCGCTCAAGGACTTCAAGGACGTCGATCTACCAGCCGTTCGGCATGGTGCTGGTCACCGGACCGACCGGCAGCGGCAAGACGACGACGCTGTACTCGGCGCTCTCCGAGCTCAACAAGATCGCGCTCCAACATCTCCACCGCCGAGGATCCGGTCGAGTTCAACCTGGTCGGCATCAACCAGGTGCAGATCCACGAGGACATCGGCCTCAACTTCGCCGGCGCGCTGCGCGCCTTCCTGCGCCAGGACCCCGACATCATCATGGTCGGCGAGATCCGCGACTTCGAGACCGCCGAGATCGCCATCAAGGCCGCGCTCACCGGCCACCTCGTGCTCTCGACGCTGCACACCAACGACGCGCCGTCGACCATCAACCGCCTGCTCAACATGGGCGTCGAGCCGTTCCTGGTGGCGTCGTCGGTCAACCTGATCCTGGCCCAGCGCCTGGTGCGCGTGATCTGCAGCAACTGCCGGGAAGCCAGTCGAGATGCCGCCCGCAGGCGCTGCTCGAGATCGGCGTCGCCGGAGGACGGCAGGGCAGATGACGTGCTTCCGCGGCGCCGGCTGCCCGCAATGCAACGGCACGGGCTACCGCGGCCGCGCTCGCGCTCTACGAGGTCATGCCGATGAGCGAGGAGCTCCGCGAGCTGGTGCTCGCCGGCGCGTCGGCGACCGAGATCAAGCGTACCGCCATCGCGCTCGGGCATGATGACGCTGCGGCAGAGCGGCATCATCAAGCTCGCCGAGGGGTGACGACCGTCGAAGAAGTCGCTGCGCATCACGATGCCGGACTGACGCAAGCGGGCTGACGTTCCGCTGCGGCGATGTCGCTATGCTCTCCTGACATGCGGTTGCGGAGGTACGTCCCGTGCGTCGAACATCCAGGACTTTCTCCAGATCGTGCTCGAAGCGGGGGCCTCCGACCTGCACATCACGCAGGACAGCCCGCCGCTGATCCGCGTCGACGGCGAGCTCCGGCCGCTGCCGTTCCCGCCGCTGTACGGCGAACGACACGCAAGACAGCTCTGCTACAGCGTGCTCACCGAGGCGCAGAAGCACCGACTTCGAGGAGGAGAGCGAGCTCGACTTCTCGTTCGGCATCCAGCGGCCTGAGCCGCTTCCGCGGCAATCTCTTCATGCAGAACGGCGCCGTCGGCGGCGCCTTCCGCACCATTCCCTACGAGGTCCCGGCCGCTCGCCGAGCTCGGCCTGCCGCCGGTCGGTCGCTGGAGCTGACGAAGCTGCCGCGCGGCCTGGTGCTGGTGACCGGGCCGACCGGCAGCGGCAAGTCGACGACGCTGGCGGCGATGATCGACAAGATCAACCGCGAGCGCCACGAGCACATCATCACGGTCGAGGACCCGATCGAGTTCGTGCACGAGCACCGCAAGCTGCGCTGGTCAACCAGCGCGAGGTCTTCGCCGACACGCACGGCTTCGCGCACGCGCTGCAGCACGTGCTGCGCCAGGACCCCGACATCGTGCTGATCGGCGAAATGCGCGACCTGGAGACCATCGAGGCGGCGCTGACCGTCGCCGAGACCGGCCACCTGGTGCTCTCGACGCTGCACACCAACTCGCGCGGTGCAGACGATCAACCGCATCATCGACATCTTCCCGCCGCACCAGCAGCCGCAGGTGCGCGCCCAGCTCTCGCTGGTGCTGCAAGGCGTGGTCTCGCAGCAGCTCATCCCGCGCTCCGACGGCAAGCGGCCGCGTGCCTGGCCGTCGAGGTGATGATCCCGAACCCCGCCATCCGCAACCTGATCCGCGAGGACAAGATCCACCAGATCTACTCGCAGATGCAGGTCGGCCAGAGAAGTTCGGCATGCAGACGATGACGCCAGTCGCTGCTCGACCTCTACCAGCGCCGCCTGATCTCCTACGACGAGGCGATGGGCCACGCCACCGAGCCCGACGAGCTCGAAGACCATGCTGGGACAGCAGGCCGGCATGCGTCGATGAAGGTCCGGCACGATGGCGTGCTGCACCTGAGTCCAGTGGCGCGAACTGGGGAGGCAGAGTTCGCCGATGCCAGTCTTCAAAGTGAGGTGAAAAAATGGCGGTTTCGTGGCAAGCGAACGCGCGAGACGCATGCGCGGCGAGATGGAGGCGCCGACCCGCGACGCGGTGCTGGCGCGCCTGCGCGCGCAGCGCATTCAACCCGTCCCGGCGAAGATCAAGGAGAAGGGCAAGGGCCTCGATCGCGAGATCAACCTCCCCGGCGTTCGGCGAGCCGGTCAAGCAGCGCGACGTCGTCATCTTCACCCGCCAGCTCGGCACCATGATCGACGCCGGTCTGCCGATCGTGCAGTGCCTCGACATCCTGGCGCAGCAGACCGACGAACAAGAAGTTGCGCGGCAAGATCGCGCAAGCTCAAGGACGACGTCGAGGCCGGCATCGACCTTCACCGACGCGCTGCGCAAGCACCCCAAGATCTTCGACGACCTCTTCGTCAACATGGTCGCCGCCGGCGAGATCGGCGGTATCCTCGACACGCATCCTGCACCGCCTGGCGGTCTACATGGAGAAGGCCATGAAGCTGAAGGCAAGATCAAAGGCGCGATGATCTATCCCGGCGACCATCATCACCGTCGCCGTCGGCGTCACCGCCGATCCTGCTGTCTGCGTCATCCCGGTGTTCGCCGAGCTCTTCTCGCAGCTTCGGGCAGGCGCTGCCGGCGCCGACGCAGTTCGTCATCAACCTGTCGCAACTTCACCATCGCCTACTTCCACTATCATCATCGGCGGCATCATCGCGGCCGCCGTGCGCGTTCGCGTCACGTCGTACCGGACCGAACGCGGGCGCTACTGGCATCGACCAGGTCGCTTCTCGCAGTCGCCGGTCTTCGGCGACCTGATCCGCAAGTCCGTCGATCGCCCGCTTCACGCGCACGCTCGAGCACGCTGGTCTCCTCGGGCGTGCCGATCCTCGACGCGCTGCACGATCACCGGCACGACCGCCGGCAACAAGGTCGTCGAGCGGGCGGTGCTCGCGACCCGCCTGAGCATCAGCGAGGGCAACTCGATCGCCGAGCCGCTGATCGCAGAGCAAGGTCTTCCCGCCGATGGTCTGCCAGATGATCGCGGTCGGCGAGACGACCGGCGCCCTCGACGCGATGCTGCAGAAGATCGCCGAGTTCTACGAGGACGAGGTCGACAACGCGGTCGCCAACCTCACCGCCTTGATGGAGCCGCTGGTCATCCTGTTCCTCGGCGTCGTCATCGGCGGCCTGGTGATCTCGATGTACCTGCCGATCTTCAAGCTCGGCTCGGTGCTGTCCTGACATGGGAGCGCATGACGGCGGAGGACCATCGCGGGTACGGCGGCGCCGCACCGGCGGGACGCGAGGTGCGCTCCGCCGGCGCCTCGGCTGGTTCCTGCTCGTCCGCACCCTGCTGGTGACCCTCTTCCTGGCGGTGGCGGCGTGCGGTCTACGGCCCGCAGCAGGCGGCCGGCCCCGACCCGCGGCTCGGCCTGTCGCGCTCGGCTACGGCGTCACCGCGATCTCGGCGCTGCTCCTGCCGCGCGTCCGCCGGCTCGTCGCTCTTCGCCGGCGTGCAGATCGCCTTCGACCTGGCGCTCGTCACGCTCGTGATCTTCGCTGACCGGCGGCCTCGAGAGCCCGTTCGCCGTGCTCTACAGCCTCGCCATCATCAACGCCGCGCTGCTCCGTCTCGGGCGCGGCATCCTCTTCGACCGCGGTCGCGGCGGCGGTCGTCTACGCACGCTCATGCTCGTCGCTCGCCGTCGGCCGCGCCGGGCCGACCTCGCGATCGGACCGCACGCGGTGAGCGCACGGCACCATCATCCTCTCCTTCTTCGCGATCGCCTGCCTCGCGCGCTTCCTCACCGCGCAGCTCGCGGCCGCCGAGCAGCTGCTCGCGCGAGCGCCAGGAAGAGCGCGGCCGCATCGAGGTGCTGCAGCAGCTGGTCGCGAACGCGTCGACAGCGGCCTCGTCGTCACCGACGCGGACGGGCGCATCGATCTCCGCCAACCCGACGCGGCGCGAGATCCTCGGCGCTCGTCGGCCGGCACCGTCAGGCGCCGGCGCTCGATACGCTCGCTGCCCGGGCGCGAGCGCGCCTCGCCGCCGACGACGGCCGCGACCGAGCTCGCGATCGGCGACACCGGCGACGCGCGCCGCGCACCTGCGCATCAAGGTCGGCGACCGTGACGGACACCTTCCGCACCCGATCGGCGCGCTCTACGTCATCCAGGACGTGACGACCGTCCGCGATCTCGAGGCTCGACTGCGCGGAGCAGGAACAATTGGAAGCGTATGCCGACACCGTCCGCACCACTCAGCGAGGCGAACGTCACCGTGTTCGAAGGCCTCGTCGGCGAGAGCCAGGCATGCGGCGGGTGTTCGCCTTGATCGAGAAGGTCGCGCCCAGCGACTCGACCGTGCTCATCACCGGCGAGAGCGGCACCGGCAAGGAGCTCGTCGCCCGCGCCATCCACGCAGCGCAGCGCCCGCGCCGCGCAAGCGCGTTCGTTCGCCGTCAACTGCGGCGCCATCCCGGAGACCCTCATCGAGAGCGAGCTCTTCGGCCACGTGCGCGGCGCCTTCACCGGCGCGGTCACCGATCGGCCGGGCCTCTTCCGCCAGGCGCACGGCGGCACGCTCTTCCTCGACGAGATCGGCGAGCTGCCGCTGCCGATGCAGGTCAGCTCCTGCGCGTGCTGCAGGAGCGGCAGATCGTCCCGGTCGGCGGCACGACCGCGGTCGCCGTCGACGTGCGCATCGTCGCCGCCACCAATCGCGACCTCGAGCGGTCGGTCGCC
Source organism: uncultured delta proteobacterium (assembly GCA_963774015.1). Lineage (GTDB taxonomy): Bacteria > Desulfobacterota > Binatia > UTPRO1 > UTPRO1 > UTPRO1. The sequence goes on along the minus strand of CAVZDH010000002.1, from coordinate 216,816 downwards.
GAGGGCAAGTTCCGCGAGGACCTCTACTACCGGCTGAACGTCATCCGCATCGAGATGCCGCCGCTGCGCGAGCGGCCGGAGGACATCCCGCTCCTCCTCATCCACCTGCTCCGCACCTGCTCGGCGCGCCACGGCAAGACCGTCGAGCGCGTCTCGCCGCGGACGCTCCGCACGCTCTGCACCTACACCTACCCCGGCAACATCCGCGAGCTCGAGAACGTGATCGAGCACGCGGTCACGCTCTGCGACGGCGACGCGCTGACCGAGCACGACCTCCCGGCGCAGCTGCTGTCGCACGCCGACGGCGGAGCGGCGGCGCCCGAGCCCGAGCCGCCGGCGGCGCCGGTCTTCGGCGACGGACGCAATCTCGACGAGCAGCTCGCGACCTACGAGAAGGACATGCTGCTCGCCGCGCTCGAGCGCGCGGGGGGCGTTCGGAAGCGGGCCGCCGAGCTCCTCGGCATCAAGTATCGCAGCCTCCGCCATCGGCTCTCGAAGTACGGCCTCGCGAGCCCGGACGACGACGAGCTGGATCTCGGTCCGTCGGTGCATTGATTTTCTCGCTGCAGTGATTTCGCCCCGGGCGCGCGGCGCGTACTCCGCCGGACCTCGCCCGTTCGTCCCCCGCCGTGCGGTGCTTCGCGGTATGCGGCAGCGCCGGCACGTGACGTCTGCCTCGCGATCACCACGGTCCCGCGTCGTGCGGTCGCCTCGACCACCCACATGTGCGTGCGCAGTTGCGGTGGCGCATCGGCTGCGCGCGATGCTGTCGGCGACCCGATCAGCGGCGTGTTTGTGACGGCCAAAAAATGTCACCGTCAAGGAATCCGCCGGTTTTTGGCGGCGCCGCTCCGCGCACGCAATGCGGTCTCGTACACGAAGCGGCGTTGCGGACGCGCAAGCGAGCCGCTGGTCGACGAATCGCACGGCGAAAAAATCCTCGTTCCCATTGGAGGCGGCGCCCCGGGCTTCGCTCGCACGGCGCGCCCCCCTGCCGCGTGGCACCTGGCTTGCTCCCCCACCGTTCCAACAAATCGGCTTCGGGACGATCAACGGCCCGAGACACTAGGAGGCAGAACAATGAGTAAGCAGAATCAGTCCGGTTTCACCCTGATCGAGCTTCTGGTCGTCGTCGCGATCATCGGTATCTTGGCCGCGATCGCGATTCCGCAGTTCGCTGCGTACCGCGCCAAGGGCTTCGACGCTCGCGCCGAAAGCGATTGCCGCAACGCCGCGACGGCCGAAGAAGCGTACTTCGTCGACAACGCGACCTACTCCTCGGCGGCGTCGGCTCTTCCCGGCTTCGTGCAGTCGGAGGACGTGACCGTCGCGCTCGACGGCACCGACACCTCGTTCACCGTCACCTGCGACTCGGCGAAGGGCACCGCGGGCTTCTCGTGCACGTGGACCAGCAACCCGACGGCCGGCAATCCGAACATGGTGTGCGCGACCGCGGCACCGTAACGACCGCAATCGGCTGACCGAATCCGGTTGGCACCAACGCGGGCGGGCCTTCGGGTCCGCCCGCGTCTTTCTTTTGGGGGACGGGCTGGCTCGAGCATGCGTGACCGGTTCACATTGCACACGCTCTGGATCGCAACCGCGATCTCGATCCTCGTCCCTTCGGCCGCCGACCCCGATCTCTGGGGTCATCTGCTCTTCGGGGCGTCGTTCCTGTCCGGCACGCTTCGCCTCGAGAACACCTACGCCTACACGACCCCGACCCAGCCCTGGGTGAACCACGAGCTCCTGTCCGAGGCCGTCATGGCGTGGACGTATCACGTCGCCGGCTCCGCCGGCCTGGTCGCCTTGAAGGCCGCGCTCGGGCTCGCGACCGCGGCCGTGCTCTGGCGGACGGCACGGCGACGAAGCGGCGCGCCGGTCGGGGCGACGCTCGCGCTCCTGCTCGCCCTCTACGCGATGTGGCCGGGCTTCATGATCCGGCCGCAGCTCTTCACCATGCTCTTCCTGGCCGTGACGCTCGAGGTGCTGCGCGCGAGCGGCCGCCGCGCGGCCGGCGTCGCCTGGACGTTGCCGCCGCTCGTGGCACTGTGGGTGAACGTCCACGGCGGCGTGCTTGCGGGCGTCGGCCTCGTCGCCGTGGCGCTGCTGGCGGCGCGGACGGTCGAGCTCTGGCACGGAACGCTCGGCGTGCGCGAGTCGGTGGCCTCCGCCGCGCTCGTGCTCGCGACGGCCGCCGCGCTCGCGGTCAACCCCTACGGCATCCGCCTCGTGACGTTTCTCGTCTCGGAGGTGACGCCGACCGTCCCGATCACCGAGTGGGCGCCGGTGCCGCTCCTGGGCGTCGCCTTTCCGGTCTTCAAGGCGCTGCTCCTGCTCTTCGCCGCCGCCGTCGTGCTCCTGCGGCCGGGGCTCGCCGAGACCGCGGTCGTGCTCGTGACCGCCGTGGCGGCGCTTCGCCATCAACGCCACGTGCCGCTCTTCGCGATCGCCGCCGCCCCGCTCGTCGCGGCGTTGTTCGCCGAGGGACTCCGCCGCTGGTCGGCGCGGGCCGGCACCCAGGTGGTCGCGCTCGGACGGTCCGCCTTGACCGCGGCCGCGGCGATGCAGCTGGTCGTGGCGCTCTTGCTCACCGCCACGTGGCGCGGCGAGATCGCCGTCGCTCCCGCCGGCTATCCGGTCCAGGCGGTGCGCTTCCTGGCGCAGAACGACATCGTCGGCAACGTCGCCCTCCCGTTCCGCTGGGGCGAGTACGCGCTCTGGGCGCTGCCGGAGGGGTCGCGGGTGGCCGTCGACGGCCGCTTCACGACCGCCTACCCCGACGACCTCCTGGCGGCGGCGTGGCGCTTCATGACCGGCGGGCCGGGCTGGGACGACCTCCTGACGCAGTACCCGACCGACGTCGTGATCGCGGATCGGAAGCACGCCGCGGCGCACCTCCTGCGGGGCGACCCGGGGTGGCAATTGGTCTACTCGGATCCCGTGAGCATCGTCTTCATCCGCGTCGGCGAACGACACGCCGACGCGCTCGCGCGCTTCCGGGCCGGCCAGCTCGTTTACGATCGGAACCCCTTCGCGACGACGTTCCCCGCCGCCGACCGCTCCTTCCGGCCGCCGCCGCGCGACGCGCGCATGGCGGTCGCCGCCGGGTCGGCGCCGCGCCGTTTCTGAGGCGAAACCGCTCCCCGTCTCTGCTACATTGCCCCGCGACATGGAGACCGTGACGCTCGCGTTCGTCTTCGCCTACGGCGCGATCATCGGGAGCTTCCTGAACGTCTGCATCGCGCGCTTGCCCGAGGGCCGCTCGATCGTCCGCCCGCCCTCGCATTGCCCGAAGTGCCAGTCGTCCATCGCCTGGTACGACAACGTGCCGATCCTGAGCTACCTCCTGCTCGCCGGCCGCTGCCGCACCTGCCGCGTCCGCATCTCCGCGATCTACCCCGCGGTCGAGGTGCTGACGGGTGCGCTGGCGGTCGCCCTCTTCCTGCGGCTCGGGCCGACGCTCGCCTTCGCCGGCTACTTCGCGTTCGCGGCGGCGCTCGTCGTCATCACCTTCATCGACCTCGACCACCAGATCATCCCCGACGTCATCAGCCTGCCCGGCATCGTGGTCGGGCTCGCCTTCTCGCTGGTGTCGCCGCTCGTGACGCCGACCGATGCGTTGCTCGGCGTGCTGGTCGGCGGCGGGACCTTGCTCACGGTCGCGTGGCTCTACCAGAAGTTGCGCGGCGTCGAGGGCATGGGCGGCGGCGACGTCAAGCTCCTCGCCATGATCGGCGCCTTCCTCGGCTGGCAGAGCATCTTCGTGACGCTCTTCGTCGGCTCGGTGATCGGCTCGATCATCGGCGTCGTCGTGATGCTCTACGAGGGTGCCGACACCAAGCTCGCCATTCCGTTCGGACCGTTCCTCGCCGGCGGGGCGCTGGTCTATCTCTTCTTCGGGGACCGCATCCTCGCCTTCTACTTCGGCGTGTAGCGTCGACGATACCGCGCCCTGAGCGGGCGCGCGGCGCGCACCCGCGGTGGGACCGCCGGCGGGTCCTGCGGCCTTGCCGCGCGTGGTCCATATTGTCTCGGTTGCGGGACGGCGGCGCGCTCCCGGCCGAGGCGGACCCGGCGGCGGGCGCGCGGCGGGTGCACGCGGCCGCTGCGCGACGAGTCGCGGCGGCACCCGAGGCCGATCGGCGCATCGTCGGCGGTGACCGCTCCGAGTAGCGATGCGCGGCGACGTGGTCGCGCGTACAGGTGTCGGCGGGAGGAGAGCGGCATGCGCGGGCTTCGGATCGCGGCGGGCTTCACGCTCGTCGAGCTGGTGGTGACGATCGGGGTGCTCGCGGCGCTCGCGGCGGGCGCAGCGCTCGCCTGGGCGCGGCTCGAGCCGGTGCTGCGACTCGACGCGGCGACGCACCAGCTCGCGGCCGATCTCCACGACGTCCGCGTGCTCGCGATCGCGTCCGCCGCGCGGGCCCGCCTGGTCTTCGCCCGCGGCGCCGCCAGCTATCGCGTCGAGCGCGCGGACGACGACGGCGCCTTCCGGCTGACGGCGATCCGGCCGCTGCCGCGCGGCATCCGGGTCGCCGACGCGAACTCGGGGGGCGACCTCGTCTTCTCCGCGCGCGGCAACGCCGAGAACGGCACCGTCGTGCTCGTCGACCCGCGCGGCGTGCAGGCGACGCTGCGCGTGAATCAGCGCGGTCGCGTCACGATCGACGGTGGCCGCACGTGATCGGGCGGGCGGCGCGCGCGGGCGCCGCGGGCATCGAGCCGCGGCGCGAGCACGGCTCGGCGCTCGTCGAGTCGCTCGTGGCGCTCGTGCTGATCGCGGTCGCCGGTGCCCTGGTGGCGGTGGCGGCGGGAAGCGGGCTCCGCGCCGCCGCACGCGCGGCGGCGCTCACTCGCACGACGGCGCTCGCCGCCCGCGAGCTCGCGACGGTCTCGACCACGGCGGCGACCGCGGCCAGCACCGACGCGACGTTGGTGGTGAGCGGCTTCGTCGACCCGGTCACCTGCTCGACCGTGGCCGCACGCGACGGTGCGCTCGTGACGCTCACGGTCGACGTCGCCGCGGGACAGCCGAGCGAGCACGTCGCGCTCGCCACGCGCCGGCTCGTTCCCGACGGTGCCGACCCGTGACGGCCGCGTCGAGCCGCCGCGACACCGGCGGAATGACGCTCGTCGAGCTGCTGGTCGGCATGCTCCTCGGGCTCGTCGCCGCGGCGGCGATGACGATGGTGCTGCGGGTCGCCGCGGCCGCGAGCACGCGGGCCGGCAGCGAGGCCGAGCGCGCCATCGAAGCCGCGGCGGCGCTCGATCAATTGGTGCGCGACGTGCGTGTCGCGGGCTACGACCCGCGCGGCATCGGCATCGCGCCCTTCACGCTGACAGCGGCCGACGGCCTCGAGCTGCAAGCCGATCTCGACGGCGACGGCGCGATCGACGCGAGCTCCGAGGAGCGCATCACGTATCGCGTCGCCGCGAGCAGCCGGAGCCTGCAGCGCGTGGTCGGGACGCAGTCGCTGCCGATTCTGAGCGACGTAGCGAGCGACGGCCTGCGGCTCGCGTACGCCGACGGCGACGGCACCGAGCTCGATCCGTCGGCGGCGACGACGGGCGCCGCCGCCCGCCTGGTGACGGTCGACCTCACGACGACGCCGGCGGGGGCGGCGGCGCTGCACCTCCATGGCGGCGCCCGCCTGGTGAACCGGTGAACGCCAAAGGCAGCGCGCTCGTGCTCGCGATCCTGCTGCTCGCGCTCGCGGGCATCGTCGCGACCGGGCTCGCCGAGCTCGGTCGCCGCGCGCTCGCGCGGGCGCGGCTCGACCGCGACGGCGCGCGGGCCTGGTATCTCGCCGAGCGCGGGCTCGCGGAAACGGTCGCGGCCCTTCCCGTCGGCCATGCGTATACCGAGGCGCTCCGCGCCATGCCGGGGCCGCCGCCCGCGACCGGCGCCGCCTGGACCTTCGCCGTCGGCTTCGCCGACGACGCCGACGAGTCCCCGCGCGACGACACGCGAGATGTCAACGCACGTGTCACGTTGCGGGTGAATGCCTACGGTCCCGAGCCCGTCCGGCGCCGTCTCGAGGCCGTGATCGGACGGGAAATCATGCCGCGCCAGCCCGGCGCCCTCACTTCGAGGGGGGATTTGCGCACGCTGACTCCAGATTTTTCGCTGGACGGCCGAGACTTCGACATGGGCAGCGGTTGCACCGTCACGACCCCCGGCGCCGCGCGCGCGGGCTTGGCGCTTCCGGAAGGAGGCGGGCTCCCGCTGCTCGCCCGACCGGACCAGATCGTCGGTCGCGGTGCGGCCCCGAGCATCGTCCGCGCCGACGCGCCCTCGTTTGCCGAGGTCGCGACCGCCTCACCCGCGACGCACGTCGCTGCGGGAACGCTGCCGACCGCCCTCGGCACCGACGCCGCGCCGCAGCTCACGATCGCCGACGGCGACGTCGGCGTCGACGTGCCGGCGAGTGGGGCGGGCGTGCTCTACGTCTCCGGACGGCTCGACGTCACGAGCCGCCTCGCCTTCACCGGCGTCGTCGCGGCCGCCGACGGTATCGACGTCGCGCCCGGCGCGACCCTCGAGGTCTGCGGCGGCGTCTGGGCGGCCGGCGCGCCGGCCCTCGACCTCCGCGGCGGCGGCTTCGTCCGCGCCAGCAGCTCGGCCCTCCAGATGGCCGCCACTCTCGCTCCGCTTCCCGCGCGCGCCCGCATCGTCGCCGTGCGCGAGGCCCCCTGAAAGGACCTTCATGGCAGACACGATTCTCGTCGTCGACGACAGCGAAGACATCGCGCTCATCAGTGCCCGCATGCTGACGCAACGAGGCTTCGCCGTGATCACGGCCTGCGACGGCGCCGAGGCGCTCGCCATCGTGGCGCGCCAACGCCCGAGCTGCCTGCTGCTGGACGTGATGATGCCGCACATGAGCGGCCTCGAGGTGTTGCAAGCGCTGAAGGCCGATCCCGCGACGGCGACCATCCCGGTGATCATGGTCACCGCGAAGACGACCGACGACGACGTCCTGAGCGGCTACCAGCAAGGCGCCGACTATTACATCACCAAGCCGTTCACTGCCGACGAGCTGATCTACGGCGTGAACCTCGTCCTGGGACATACGCCACAAACGAACCGCGCCCCCACGTGAACGAACCGGGCCACCGCGCGGCGCAGGCGCGGCGCGAGCCCAGAGGAGACAGTGCGATGCCCGACATGATCATGGTGGTCGACGACAACGAGAACGCCACCCGCATGACGGCACGGATGCTCTCGGGCCTCGGCTTCGAGGTGATGACGGCGATCGACGGACCGAACGCGCTGTCGCAGATCGCCGAGCGGCATCCCGACTGCATCCTCCTCGATATCATGATGCCGCACATGAGCGGGCTCGAGGTGCTGTCGCGTCTCAAACACGACCCGAGCACGTCCGACATTCCCGTCATCATGCTGACCGCGAAGAGCCAGGACGACGACGTGCTGACCGGGTACAAGCAGGGCGCCGAGTACTACATCACGAAGCCGTGCACCTCCCGCGACCTGGCGTACGGGATCCGGCTCGTCCTCGGCACCCATCGTCCGGCATCGGTCGTCTCGAGCTGACGCCCGCTTCCCGGCGCCGATCGCGGCGTGGACGCGACCGGCGTGGCGGGCTAGAGTCCGCGGCCTTCGAGGTCGCCGACGTGAACGAGAAGAGCCGAGCGCGCGGGTGTCTGATCACGGTCGAGGGGATCGACGGCGCCGGCAAGAGCACCCAGGTGGAGCGTCTCACCGCGCTCCTCGATGCCCGCAGGCATCACGTCGTCGCGACGCGTGAGCCCGGGGCGACGGCGCTCGGACGCGAGCTCCGCCGGATCGTGCTCGGCCGCGAGCTCGCGCTCACCCCCGATGCCGAGCTCCTGCTCTTCCTCGCCGACCGCGCCGAGCACGTCGCGACCGTCATCGCACCGGCGCTGGCCGCGGGTAGCATCGTCGTCTGCGACCGGTTCGCGGATTCCACGGTCGCCTATCAGGGCCATGGCCGACGCCGCGACCTCGACCGCGTGCGGCGCTGGAACGCGGAGAGCGGCGCCGGCGTCGTGCCGGATCTGACGCTCCTGCTCGATTGTCCGATCGCGCTCGGGGCCGGACGGCGGCAGCGCGAAACCGACCGCTATCAGGTGCTCGATGCGGAGTTTCACGAGCGCGTGCGTGCGGGGTTCCTCGCCGAGGCGGCTGCGGCACCCGACCGCGTCCATCGCATCGACGCGAGCCGCGAGCTCGCCGCCGTCAGCGCCGAGGTCGCGCGCGTGACTCTCGCCTGGCTCGAGGCGCGGGGGGTCCCCGCTGCCCCGGCTTCCGCGAGGGCGTGACCGATGGCGCGGCGTCCGTCCCCACCCGCCGAGCCCTCGGCGACCGCGAGCACGCCCGTCGTGCGCTTCGCCGACGTGCGCGGACACGTCCGCGCCATTGCGCATCTCCGGCGCGCCTGGGAAGCGAAGCGCCTCGCACACGCGTTCGTCTTCACCGGACCCGCGGGCATCGGCAAGCGCATGGTGGCGCGCGCGCTCGCGACCGGGCTCCATTGCGAGCAGGCGCCCTTCGACGCCTGCGGCGCGTGCAACGCGTGCCGGACGATCGCCGCCGGGACGCATCCCGACGTCCGCGTGGTCGCGGGCCCCCTCGACGGCAAGCGCGACGTCTCGATCGAGCAGGTGCGGGAGCTCCAGCGCGAGCTCGGGTTTCGTTCGCTCTCGCGCCATCCGAAGGTCGGCATCATCGACGCGGCCCATCTCCTCACGGCCCAGGCACAGAACGCGCTCCTGAAGACGCTCGAGGAGCCGAGCGGCGACAGCGTGCTCGTGTTGGTCGCCGTGCAGCAGTCGGCGCTCTTGCCGACGATCCTCTCGCGCTGCCAGCGCGTGACCTTCGGACCGCTCCCCGACGCCGACGTCGTCGCGGTGCTCGAGGCGCACGGACGGAGCGCCGCCGAGGCGCGCGCCCTCGCCGCCTATGCCAACGGCAGCCCGGGGGCCGCGCTCGCCCTCGACCCCGTGTTCTTCGGAGAGCGTCGACGCGAGCTCCTCGCCACGCTCACGGGTCTGCGCGGCGCGGGGTTCAAGAAGCTCGCGGACTTCGCGCAGACGCTCGCCGCCGAAGACAAGGACCCGGCGACGGTGCTCGCGGTGATCGCCTCGTGGCAACGCGATCTCTTGCGGCGCGCGGTGCTCGGGCCCGACGCGGAGCTGCAGAACGCGGATCTCGCCGCCGTCGTCGGCACGCCCGACATCGGGCAGAGCCTTCGCAATCTCGAGACCACCCATGCTACGATGCGGGCGCTTCGTCAGAACGCCAACCGCAACCTGACCCTGATCCAGATGCTGATGCGCTTCGAGTGACATGACCAGCGCTTCCGACTCGTCCCCGACGCCCTCCGTGGTCGGCGTGCAGTTCGCCCCCGCCGGTATCGTCCACGACTACGACGCGAGCGGGCTCGAGCTCGCGCGCGGCGACCGCGTGGTGGTCGAGGTGCAGCGCGCCACCGCGCTCGCGACGATCGCGCGCCCGCCGCGGCCGGCGCCGCCCCCCGCCGACGCGCCCCGCGTGCTGCGCCGCGCCGACGCGCACGACCTCGTGCGCGACGAGCAGAACCGCATGCGCGAGCAGGACGCCCTTCGGCTCTGTCTCGCCCGCATCCGCGCCCGCAACATGACCATGAAGCTCGTGAAGGTCGACGTGCTCTTCGACGGCAGCAAAGTGATCTTCTACTTCTGCGCCGAAGGCCGCGTCGACTTTCGCGAGCTGGTCCGCGACCTGGCGCAGGAGCTGCACACCCGCATCGAGATGAAGCAGATCGGCGCGCGTGACGAGACCAAGCTCCTCGGCGGCGTCGGCCCGTGCGGGCGCGAGCTCTGCTGCTCGAGCTGGCTGCGCGAGTTCCAGGCGGTGTCGGTGAAGATGGCGAAGGAGCAAGGCCTCTCGCTGAACCCGTCGAAGCTCGCGGGCATGTGCGGGCGGCTCAAGTGCTGCCTGCGCTACGAGTACGATACCTACCTCGAGCTCGGCCGCGGCCTTGCCCACGTGGGCGCCAAGGTCGACGTCGGTGAAGGGCGACGGCGTGGTCGCTCGCCAGACTGCTGAAGCAGACCGTCATCGTCCGACGCGCCGACGACGGCACCGAGGTCGAGGCCACGCTCGAGGACCTGGTCGAGAAGCAGTGCCGACTGAGCGCCGCCCGACGCACCACGGCGCGGTCGCTTCTACGTCACGACGCCGCTCTACTACGTCAACGCCGAACCGCACCTCGGGCACACGTACACGACCGTCATCTGCCGACACGCTGGCGCGCTTCCACCGCGCAACGCGGCGACGAGACGCTCTTCGTCACCGGCACCGACGAGCACGGCGACAAGATCGCCGCAGGCCGCCGCCGCCGCCGGCGAGACCCGCAAGCCTACGCCGACCGCATCAGTCGCATCTTCCGCGACACCTGGGACGCCTGCGGGCTCAGCTACGACCACTTCATCCGCACCACCGACGCCTACCACGTCCGCACGGTGCAGGAGATCCTCAGCCGCGTCCACGCCAACGGCGACATCTACTTCGGCAGCTACGGCGGCCTGTACTGCACCGGCTGCGAGCGCTTCTACACCGAGAAGGAGCTGGTCGACGGCAAGTGTCCCGACCATCAGTACGGCGCCCGACGTTCATCGAGGAGGAGAACTACTTCTTCCGGATGAGCCAAGTACCAGGCGGCGCTGATCGCGCGACCTCGAAGCGCAATCCGCAGACCATCCGTGCCGGAGCGCTATCGCAACGAGGTGCTCGCGATGCTGCGCGGCGAGGCGCTCGGCGACCTCTGCATCTCGCGCCCCAAGACGCCGCCTCGAGCTGGGGCATCGAGCTGCCCTTCGACGACCGCTACGTCACCTACGTCTGGTTCGACGCGCTGATCAACTACGTCAGCGCGGTGCGCACGGCTGGTCGCCGAGCGCTTCCGACGCGTTCTGGCCGGCGGCGCAGCACTTGATCGCGCAAGGACATCCTCAAGCCGCACGGCGTCTTCTGGCCGACCATGCTGATGGCGGCCGGTCTGCCGCTGTATCCAGCACCTGCACGTGCACGGCTACTGGACGCGCGGCGAGAGCAAGATGTCGAAGAGCCTCGGCAACGTCGATCCGGCCGCTCGACATGAAGGCAGCGCTTCGGCATGGACGCCTTCCGCTACTTCCTGCTGCGCGAGATGCGTCTTCGGCCAAGACGCGACGTTCAGCGAGGATGCGTTCGTCACCCGCGTCAACGCCGACCTCGCGAACAACCTCGGCAACCTGGTGAGCCGGACGCTGTCGATGCAGCAGACGCTACTTCGCGGGCGTCGTGCAGCCGCTCGGGCCGACCCGAGGCCGGAGGATGCCGCGCTCGCCGCCGCCTATGCCGAGGCGTCCCGCGACATCGACGCGCAGGTGCGCGACCTCATGCTCTCCACGCGCTCGAAGCCCTGTGGCGCGCCATCGACCACGCCAACAAGTACATCGTCGAGACCGCGCCCTTCACGCTCGCGAAGGATCCGGCGCACGAGCCGCGCGTCGGCGCGATCCTGCACCACCTGCTCGAGGCGCTGCGGACGACCGCGCAGCTCATGGCCCCGTTCATCCCGGAGACGGCGGGCCGCATCGTCGAGCTGCTGGGCCTCCCCGCGGATGCGCTGGATCTTCCCGGCGCCGCCTGGGGCACGGCGTTCCCCGTCGGACACGTCGTGCAGAAGCCGGTGCCGCTCTTTCCGCGCATCGGCGATTGACGCGATGGGTACGACCGGCGGCGACGGCGGCGTGACGGCGCGCCCGCGCACTCTCGACTGGCAGCCCCCCGCGACGGTCGTGCCGTTGATCGACTCGCACTGTCATCTCGATCAGGACGCCTTCGCGAGCGACCGGACCGCCGTGATCGCCCGCGCCCGCGCGGCGGGCGTCGGCCGCATGATCACCGTCGGCGCGGGCGGGCCGCTCGCGAGCAATCACGCCGCGGTCGCGATCGCGGAGACCGACCCGGACATCTTCGCCGCGGTCGCCGTGCATCCCCACGACGCGAGCGACGTCACGGACGACACCTGGACCGAGCTCCGCCGCCTGTGGGCGCATCCCAAGGTCGTCGCGGTCGGCGAGACCGGCCTCGACTACTACTACGAGCATTCCCCCGCCGAGGTGCAGCAACGCCATCTCCGCCGCTTCGTCCGCGAAGCCGCGCGCGCCGGCCTCCCGCTCGTCATCCACTGCCGCGACGCCTTCCCCGACCTGCTCCGCATCTTCGCCGAGGAGGACGCGGCGGCGGTGGGCGGCGTCATTCATTGCTTCAGCGGCACGCCGGCCGAAGCCGAGGCGTGCCTCACCCTCGGCTTCGCCCTCTCCTTCTCGGGCATCGTGACGTTCAAGACCGCCGACCGCTTGCGCGCGGTCGTGCGCGCAACCCCGCGCGATCGCCTCCTCATCGAGACGGACGCGCCGTTCCTGGCACCCATCCCGCACCGGGGAAAGCGCAACGAGCCCGCGCTCGTCCGCCAGGTCGCAGACGCGATCGCGCGCGTGCTCGGGCTCGACCTCGCCGAGGTGGCGCGCCTCACCACCCTCAACACCGAGCGCGCCTTCCGCCTGCCGGCGTCGGCCTGACCGACGCGGCCGGCGCGCGGCGCGACCGCCTTGTTGGGGCTCGGCGAACGCAGTACTCGATCGCGGCCATGTTCGTCGGTCACTACAGCGCGGCCTTCGCCGGCAAGACGGTCGCGCCCCGGATACCGCTCTGGGTGCTGATGCTGGCGGCGCAGCTGGTCGACGTCGCGTGGGCCTTGCTCGTGCTCGTCGGCATCGAGCGCTTCACGCTCGACGCGACCCTGCCGTCGAATCCACTCGTGCTCGAGTACATGCCGTTCACGCACAGCCTCGCGGCGGGGCTCGTCTGGGCGGGGCTCGCCGGCGCCGTCGTGCTCGCCGTCCCCACGCTCGGCGGTACGCGCCGTGCCGCGCTGGTCGTGGGCGCGGTGGTGCTCTCGCACTGGGTACTCGACCTCGTCGTGCACCGACCTGATCTCACGCTCGCCGGCGGCGGCCCGCGGCTCGGCTTCGGGCTCTGGAACCATCCTCGGACCGCCTTCCTCGTCGAGGTCGGCCTGCTCGCGGCGACCGCCGCCGGCTACGCGACGCGTTCGGCGAGCGCGGCGGCGGCGCGCGCCGTCGCGTGCGCCGTGCTCGTGCTCGTGCTGCTGCAGACGGCGACGCTCCTCGGCCCGATTCCCCCGTCGACGACCGCGCTCGCGGTCACGATGCTCGTCGCGTTCTCCACCCTTGCGCTCGCGGCGGCGCGTATCGAGCGCCGCCGCGACGGCTGACGAGCAGCAGCACCATCGCCGCCGCCGCCACGCCGCACCCTCCTTCGAGGGCGGGCAAGCGAGAGAGGAAGCAACGACGCAGATCCCCGCTTGTCAGCGCGCCACCGCCTCGGTCGCCTCGTTGCCGGTGACGGTCAGCTTCACCCCCAGCACGCTCGCGACGTCCCCCATCAGCGCGCGCCGGAGCGCTTGCACCGCATCGTAGGCCGCCAGCGCCTCGTCACGGTGCTGCACGACCGCGGCCGCCAGCGGCGGCGGCACGTTCTCGACGGCGGCGATCGCTCCGTCGAGAAGCGCACGCACGTTGACGTCGACCTGCACGCTCAGCGGCACCACCTGCGTGCCGATGCCGGTCGCCGTTCCGCCCACGTAGGTCCCGCGATACACGTCGGCGATCCCCTGCAGATCGGCGACGATGCCGGCGAGCGAGTCGCCGCTCCGCGGCGACTCGACGAGGTCGGGACGCGTCCCGCCGCCGTTCACGCCGAGCGGGGCACCGAGCCGATCCGCTTCGACCGTCTCGGCGGTCGCGATCATACGATTGACGACCTCGTCGAACGCCTCCTCGAGCGTCGCGAACGTGCGCCCGCCGATGCCGGAAGCGACGAGATCGGCGCCGAAGTTTCCCCCCGCCGGCTCCCACGCGTCGCGGAGCTCCTCGATTCGCTCGCGCACGTTGACGGCAAGCGCGAGCAGATAGGCGCGGCGGCGCGCGTTGTCGTTCCCGAGGAGTCGATTGACCACCCCCGGGTCGCCGCCCTCAGGATCGAAGAGAAAATACTCCATCGCCTGGAATCCGACCTTTTGCGCGCCGAGCGTGTCGAGGTAGGCCGACGAGAGCGCGTTGCCGCCGGCGATCTCGAGGTCGATCTGGCCGGTATTGGCGCTCGGCCAGTCGATGCGCGCGCTGGTGCGCTGGGTCTCCGACGGACCGAGACGAAACGCCTCGGTTTCCTTCCACGCAAGGCGCGTGGTGCGCCACGCCGTCTGCGCGATGGCGAGACGTTCGCCGCCGGGCGCCGTCACGAGATCCTCGATTGCGATCTGCAGCGCCGTCGCGTCCGCCGCGAGCGCGCGATAGCTCGGCAGCGCGCCGACGGCGGCGAGATCGCTGAGGAACGTGCGCCGCGGTCCGAGCGCGCTGCCGCCGCCGCAGCCGGTCGGGTCGCCGAGACCCGCCGCCGCGCGCAGCACGTTCACGCCGTCGCTCACCGTCACGGCCCCGCTGCCGTCGGCGTCGCAGAGCGCGAGGTCGCACTCCCCGAGCCCGGCCGCGGCGCGCAACACGCGCACGCCGTCCGTGACCGTGATGCTCCCGCTGCCATCGGCGTCGCCGCAGAGTTGCGCCGTCGCCGGCGCGGCCAAGGCACCGAGCACGATCATCGCCGTCACCACCATCGTGGTGGTCATCGCGCGTCCTGCCCCACCGTCGCCGCCGTGCCGCTCAATCGTCATCGTCGTCGGGCGCGCTCGAGCGGTAGGCGTTGGGTTGGGTGGTGTAGATCGCCCACAGGACCGCGCCGATCATGAACGCGAGCACCAGCTCGAGACTGACGAAGGCCGCCACCTTCAGGTAGGCGAAGACGGGCGACACGAATCGCACCAGCCATCCCGACGCCTCGTCCGCGAGCGCCGACGCGAAGGCGAGCGTCACGATCACGGCCTTTCGGTCGTTCGGCATCGGGACGAAGAGCAGGAGGTGCGTCATGGTGAGGACCAAGATGCCCATCGCGAAGAGGTGGAAGTGGGTGATCTCGAGCAGCCCCTGATAGCTCCGCGGCTGGGTGAACGTCGCCTCGTTGCCGAGGTAGTACGCCACGACCGACGCAGGATCGAGCGTCATCTTGGCGAAGTAGAGGAGCGCGTTCGTGACCCAGAGGAGCGTCACGAACACCAGGAACCAGACGAGGATCAACCGCAGCAGCTGATTGTCCTTCCAATCGGGCGTGACGGTGAAGCGCATCACTTGTCTCCGTTCGTCGCGCCGGCACTCGGCGTCGTGACCGCGATGATGGCGAGCGCGCGCCGGACGCCGGCGGTCATCGCCTGCGCGCTCAGCGTGGCGCCGGTGATGCCCTGGATTCCGCCGCCGAGCTTCAGCTCGTCATCGAGCGTTCGGCCTGTGAACTGTTCGATCCAACGCCCGGTCGGCAGGTACTCGGGCGGCTCGTGGAACGCCAAGACGTCGACGCGTCGGAGCCTGCCCTTCGGATCCACGACCGCCATGAAGGTCTCCGGGAGCGTCCGAACGGTGTGGCTGTCGATCACCGCGTAGCCCTGTACCTCCCCGCCCTTCCAGCCGACGTAGATCGTCCAGAGCTGCGATTCGAGCGGCGCCCGCGCGCGTCGCTCGACCTCGGCCTTCTGCGCATCCGTAAGGATCACGACGCGCTCCTCGATGCGATCGTTCCCGGGGAACGCCAGCGCCAACGCCTCGTCCTTGGCGAGAAAGACGGTCGCGAACGCCCTCGCCGGCGCCAGCGAGGCGGCGGCGAGGACCACGAGCGTCGTCAGGAGCGTGCCCACGGATCGCACGTCAGAACACGAAGCCGGCACCAACGTTCACCTCGTCGGCGCGGGGCCGCACGTTGCCCGCGTCGAAGTCGCGGTACTCGAGCTTCAGCACGACTTGCGGAAGCGGCTTGTAGTCCAGACCGACCGTGTAGAGCTGCACCGCATTGCCGGGGACACGGACGAAACCGTGCGGCACGGCGTCTTGCGTGTCGAAGTTCTCGTAGCGGAAGAACGGCGCCAGGTATTGCGTGCTCTCGGGCAGCAGCCACGGCATGAGATCGTAGGCGGCCTCGACGTAGAAGCCGTATTGGTCCTTGCCGATCGTGTCCTCGAGCTGTTCGCTCACGAGGGCGGCGTCGTGGATGTTGGTGAACGCCCCGAGAGCGCGGAGCTCGAGACCGCGATAGCGGAGCTGCGCATGCGTCTCCCAGATCAAGGTGAAGACGCCGGGCTTCCTGCCGGCGAAGGTGCTGTCCTGTCCCGAGTCGCCGGCCCAGAACGAGCCGCCGAGGAGCGCACCGGCGAACGGGGAATAGTCGACACGCACCGTGCCGGAGAGATCGTCGGCGAGCGCCAGGCTGCCTTCCTGCCTTCCCTCGCGAATCCCGTCGGAGCTGAACCCCTCGGCCGTCAGCGAGTTCACCACGTACGCACGATAGTCGAGTCCCGGTGCCAGCGTTCCAAAGATCCCGAGGCCGCCTTCGCGCCACGTCGTCGGGATGATGCGCTGCTCGACCTCGGGCCGGATGACACCGTGGAAGAACGGCGGCTCGTGGATCTCGTTGATGAAGCCCATCGGGATCAGCAGCAAGCCGGCGCGGAAGTTCAGCGCCTGCCAACCGAGGAAGTCGAGATTCAGGAACTCGACCTCGACCTCGCCCCTCCTTGTCGCTGGCGGTGACCGCGTGCTCGAACTCGATCTCCGAGTTCATGATGATGCGATCGCTGAACTTGTAGCCGGTGTAGAGGACGAAACGCTCGAGATCGAATCGATCGCGCTGGCCGCGCTGGTTGCTCACGTACTTCTGGAACGCGAACTCGCCGTAGCCGCCGATCGAGAGGCCGCGTTGAAGCTGGTAGACCTTCGACGCCGCCGGCCCGAGCCCATAGACGCTCTTGAGCTCCTTGTTCTCCGGCAGCACGAGCGCACTCTTGAGACGCTCCACCTCGGTCGCGAGCACGCCGATCTTGCGGTCCTGCTCCGTTTGCGCGGCGGCCGGTGCGCTCGCCGTCTGCGGCGCGGGCGGCGTGGGCGGCGGCACCGCCGCGGCGGGCGCGACCGCGCGCTCCTTCGCGGCGGGATGCTCACCGGCCGCGCGATGCTCGGCCTCGAGCGCGCGCAGCCGTGCCCGCATGTCGTCCATCTCCTTTTGCATGCGGTCGAGCTGCTCCTGGTAGGCGCGGATGCGCGGGTCGTCCTCCGCGAACGCCGGGACGATGGCGGTATTCATCGCAACGAGAACCAGCAGCACGACACCGGCAACGATACGATTCGTCTTCACTCGGCAGTCTTCCTTTCGATGGCGTTCACGGCGACGCGGGCCGCGGCCGCGCGGGGCCCGAAGCCACGCGGCGCGCGCCCCGCAAAGACGATGCGGCGGGCGGGTCCGCCGTCGTCGACGAAGAGGGCTCCGGCGCCGGGCACGCGCGCGAGCACGTCCGCGGCCCGGGTCGGACCGAGGACGAGCAAGGCCGTCGAAAGCGCGTCCGCCGCCGCGCCTTCGGGGCCCCACACGGTGACCGCGAGGTCCGCGCGCACGGCGCGCCCGCTGCGAGGATCGAAGATGTGGCTCCGGGTGCGCCAACCTTCCGCGGCGAAATCGCGGGCGTAGTTGCCGGAGGTGGAAACGGAGAGACCGCCGTCGAGCACCAACGTGCCGATGGTGCCGTTCGGGTCGGTCGGATCCCGGACGGCGATGCGCCATCCGCCGATCTGGTCACCCACCATGGCGAGATTGCCGCCGAGATCGATCACGGCTCGCCGAACGCCGGCCGCGACGAGCGCGGCGCGGGTCCGATCGAGCGCGAAGCCCTTGGCGATCCCGCCGAGGTCGACTCCCATGCCGGCGCGCGCGAACCGCACCGTGTGCGCCCGCCGGTCGAGCTCGAGGTTGCCCCAGCCGACCGCGTCCGCGCGGCCCACCGGCAAGTATGGGAGGTCGGGGTACGCCCCCCACGCCTGCAGGAGGGGCAGCACCGTCGCGTCGAACGCGCCGTCGGTGGCGGCGCTCATCGCTTGCGCGCGGGCGAGGCACGCGTAGAGATCCGGGTCCACGCGCTCGGCACGGCGCCCGGCGCGCGCGTTCACACGCACGAGCCCGCTGTCGGGATGGTAGAGGCTCATGGCCTCGTCGACGCGGCGCAGCGCCGCGAAGCCCGCTTCGAACGCGGCGTCGTCGCGTCCGTCGACGAGCGTGATGCGCGCGATCGTCCCCATGACGAGCTCGGCCCGCGTCGCCGCGGGCGCCGCACCCGCACCCGCGACGACGCCCAGGACCAGCAGCGCAGTCGGGAAGAGCACGGTCGGAAACGGTCGAGCGAGCGAAATCATCGTGGTCTAATTGAAATTGACTTTCAATTTCGGAGCGGCCGCCGTTAAGTATGCGGCCGCCTCGCGGCTGTCAAGCGTCGGGTTGACTCGTCTCCGACCGGTTGGGATAGCCGCGAGGGTGGAGCCCTCGCCTTTCGTACGCGTCGACCACCTCGTGATCGCCGTTCGGGATCTCGAGGCCAGCACGAACGCGTACGCGGCGATGCTCGGACGCGCGCCGTCGTGGCGCGGCCGCCATCCTACGTACGGAACGGCGAACGCCCTCTTCGCTCTCGGCCACTGCTATCTCGAGCTGCTCGCGTGCGGCGTGGAGCCGAGCGACCATCCGATCGCCGCGACGCTCTCCGCGTACTTGGAGCGACGTGCCGAGGGCCTCTTCGCCATCGCCCTCGGGTGCGACGACCTCGAAGCGGCGTCGAGACGGGTCGCACGGCACGGGCTCTCTCCGAGCCCGATCCGGCCGGGCGAAGGCCACGACGCGGGGGGCGCGGTGCGGCAGTGGCGCTCGTTCATGCTCGACCGCTCCGACACGCGCGGACTCGCCGTGATCGCGATCCAGCACGACGGGGGGACGCTGCCCTCGGCGGCGCCGACCGCGGATTCACGATCGGTCGTCGACGACGTCGACCACGTGGTGCTCTTCTCGGACGATCTTGCCGGCGCGCTCGCGCTCTGGCGCGACGTCTTCGGCGCAGCCGAACGGTGGCGGCGCGAGCTCCCGGAACGCGGCACCGTCAACGTCGGCCTCCGCCTCGGCGGGGTGACGCTCGAGGTCGTGGCGCCGCTCGGGCAAGGCGGCGCAGGCGAACGCGGCGAGCGCGCCTGGGGTCTCGCCTATACGGTCGGCGAGGCCGACGCGGCCGTCCGGCGGCTCCGGTCGGCCGGAGTTCCGGCGAGCGACGCGCGCGACGGGCTCGCGCCGAGGACGCGGGTCGCGACGGTCAAGTGGGAGCACCGCCTGCCGACGCTCCTCATCGAGCACCGCGGGCGCGACCCTCAGATGTGATGGATGCGGGCATCGCGCTTGGAGGTCGTGCGCGGCTCGCGGCCGCTCCGGCACTCGGCGCACACGCCGTAGAGCTCCATCTTGTGCCGGGTGATCACGAAGCCGAGCTTCTGTGCGACCTGCTCCTGCAGGCGCTCGATCGCGTCGTTCGCGAACTCGACGATGCGGCCGCAGCGCTCGCAGATGAGGTGGTCGTGATGATGCTCGTGCTCGACGTTCTCGAACCGGGCTTCGCCGTCGTGGAAGTGACGCTCGGCCGCGAGCCCGCACTCCCGCAGGAGCCGAACGGTCCGGTAGACCGTGGCGTAGCCGACCCGCGGGTTCACGCGCTTCACCTCGCGATACAGCTCCTCGACGCTGATGTGCCGGTTGTTGGCGAAGAAGACCCGAGCAATGTCGTCCCGCTGCGACGTCGACTTGAGCGATCGCTCGCGCAATGCGTCCTTGAACGCGGTGAAGCGCTGCGTCTGCATTCGTTGACTGACGGCCGAGGTCGAGCCCATGGACGATGCCGCGGCGGTCCGCGCCGTCACGCCTCCGCCATGGCCGCCGGCCTTCGCCCGCCGATCAACGCCCGAAGCGCCGGCGACAGGAAGACCCGCTCGAGGTCGCGGTCGGCGAGGGCCGCGCACAGCACCTCGACGCGCTCGGGCCCCGAGAGCTTCCGATCCATCAGAATGACGTCGCGCTCGCCGATGCGGCACACGCCGCTCCGCGGACGGTACCCGACGTCGCGCAACAGCTCCTCTTCGCGAACGTCGAACCCGAGCTCGCGCGCGACCCGCACGAGCTCCTCGACCATCGCCCCAACCGCCGCCGATTCCTTACGCTTCACGAGCGCGAATCATAGTGGTAAAGGCCGGTCAGAGTCCATGATCAAGAGCATCCTGGCGACGCTGGACGGTTCCGAGCACTCGCAAACCGCTGCGCAGTACGCGATGTGGCTAGCCGAACGGCTCCAGGCGACGGTCGTGGGCATACACGTCGTGGACGTGGTCTCCATCGAGGGCTCCGGAGCGTTCCTTCACGACGTCTCCGGCTCGCTCGGCTTCGAGCCCTACCTCGATTTTTCCTCGAAGATGCGGGAGGCGCTCCAGGACCGGGGTCGCGTCATACTCGAGCAGTTTCTCGCCGCGTGCAACGCGCGTGGCATCCGCGCCGACACCCAACTGGCGACCGGCATCGTCGCCAACGAGATCTGCGAGCAGGCGCGGACGGCCGACCTCGTGGTCGTCGGGCACCGCGGCGTGAACGAGCGTTTCTCGACGGGGCTGCTCGGCGGCACGACCGAAAGCGTCACCCGCAAGTGCCCGAAGCCGCTTCTGGTATCGCCCATGGAGTTCCATCCCATCCGCCGGCCGTTGCTCGCGTACGATGGCAGCCAGCGCGCGGCAGCGGCCATGCACGAGGCGGCCGAGCTGAGCGCGGCGTTGCGCCTGCCGCTCACGGTGCTGCACGTCGGCAAGGACGAGCCCGCGACCGATCGGGTGATCGACGAGGCCCGGCGCTATCTCGCGATGCACAAGGTCGAGGCCCAATGCGTCAGCCGAGCCGGACATGCCAATGAGGTCATCCTCGACGTCATGGCGGAAGGCGACCACGATCTCTTGCTCATCGGCGCGTACGGCCACAGCCGCATCATCGAGATGGTCCTCGGCAGCACCACCGAGTACGTCCTGCGGAACGCGACCGCGCCCGTGTTTCTCTGCCGCTGAAGCACGAAGGGCCCGCGACCGTCCCTGGCCGCGAGCCCTCGTGACGTCGTGCCGGGCGCTGCCGCCCGGGCGCGCGTTCAGCTGCCGGAGCTGATCAGCTCGGCGATCGTGAACTTGTCCTCGACGGTCCCTGCTTCGGCGCCCTGCGACCAGTACCAACCGGGCTCGCCCGGGAAACGGTGGCTCGGCAATGCCGCCTTGGTGGCGTGTTGGAGCTGCATGTCCACCATGACGATCGCCGGGATCATCGTGGTCTCCTCGTCGTACTTGATCTTGGCGCCGGAGAACGCCTCTTTGCGCTGGGTGAAGTTGTTGACCCACACTTTCCACAGCGCACCGGCACGATCGTACATGTCGGTGTAGGGGACCTCGTAGATCTCCTTGTCGATGTAGAGCACGCGCTTCGAGTACGCGTATTGGGGAAGCTTCGACTCACCCTCGATGACCCACACCTTGCGCTTCTCCCATTCGCCCTCGAACGACCAGTCGATCGCGCCGTCGTTCCACTTCACCGGCAAGTGCTCGGTGTGCAAGGCACCGAGGACTTCCTTTTCGCCGAGGAACTTCCAATCGGCCCAGGCGATCTGCCCCGCATAGCCGCCATAGCTGTCCTGATCCGTGTCCTGACCGAAGAGCGCATCGGAACGTTGCGCCGTCGAAAGCCGGCGGACGCGTCGAAGCGACGGCAGGTAGAGCCAGCTGTCGTCCTGCTTGGCGGGGTCGAAATAGCGGTAGTAGGTGAAGCCGACACCCTTGAGATCGAAGGGCTCGATCAGCGGATGGAGCGTCTCCTTGAACTCGAACTTCTCGTTGTTCGGGATCTCGGGCTTGGGATCGACGTAGAGGCGACCGACGTAGCGGAGGCGACGAAAGTGGTCGACCAGGAAGTGGCGCTCGACTTGAAGCGAACGCTCGTCCGAGATCGGACCCGTGTCGGCGTCGAAATTGCGGAGATCGAGATCGTCCTCGAAGCCGGGGCGGAAGTTGAAATTCCACATCAGCTTGTTGGCGAGGTACTTGTCGGAGGTCTCGACCTTCGGGAATGGTTGGCCCGCGACGTAGTTCTGCAAGCCGTTCCCGTCGTCGCCGAGCTTGACCTGGGAGGCGTATTTCTCGGTCGCTTCCTTGTAAGCGCGCTTCCAGACGATGGGCCTGCTGTCGATGATCTTCATCGGCCAGCCATGTTGCACGCACCACAGCATGCCCGGCGACACCAAGTCCTTCACCTTGTCGGCGTTCGCCTTGGTGATCACGTCGCCGGGAGCGACCTCGGCGCCGACCGGGGCCGCGACCATCAGGGCGAGCGCGGCAACGGCGAGCGAGCTGCGCGTGAGATTCCGCATCGGGTGTCCTTTCTGTGGTTACGGGGCCGGACGCGTGAGGATCACACGCGCCGGTGCCGGGCGGCTCGGGACCTCGGCTTGAGATACGCCGGCCTCACTTTGCGTGTCAAACGTGAGGTCGGCGAACGGCGTCAGCCGACGGCGTCGCCGCCGCGCGACGAATCGGACTCTTCGCGCCGCAGGCGCGCGAGCCGCTCCTCGAGCTTCTTGATCGAGCGCTCGATGCGCTGGACCTCGTGCTGGACGACGGGGTGGTTGGTGATGCGGCCCACGGAAGATTTGATACGCTCGTCGATGGAGCGTTGCAGCGCCTCGAGGCGTCGTTGTGGAGCCGCGATGAGGTCGTCGAAAAATCCCTTGCCGGGCTCGGAGGGCGCGTCCGGCGTGACCGCCGCCCCCGCGCCGCTTTCGGAGCGCTCGCCCGCGACGGTCCCGGAAACGATCTCCTGAACGCGGCGACCGGCCTTTTCGCCGATCGTCCCGATCGCCTCGACACCCTTCTCCACCTGCGAGCGGAGTTGCGCGAGCGTGTCCTCACCGTGCTGCACGAGCTCGCGGAGGAGGCCGAGCGAGATCAGGCTCGAGCGGCGCTTCTCCTCTTCGAGGATGATCTGCGCGAAGGTGATCGCGGTGAGATCGTCGCCGTTTTCGTTGTCGATGACCTTGACGTCGTTCCCCGAGCGCACCAGGCGCGCGATCTCGTCGAGGGTGATGTAGCGGCTCTCCGACGTATCGTAGAGCTTCCGGTTGCCGTAGCGCTTGATCAGTCGAAGGGGGGTCGTCTGGCTCATTGGGGGCTCCTCACTCGGCCATGATCCGCACGAGCACGGTACGCGAACGTGGTCCGTCGAATTCACAAAGATAGATCGCCTGCCACGTCCCGAGGACGAGCTTGCCGTTCTCGACCATGATGCCCTGCGAGGCCCCGACGAGAGTCGAGAGGATGTGAGCCGCGGCATTGCCCTCGGCGTGCAAGTAGTCGTCCTGCATCGGTATCGTTTTCAGCAGCTCGCGAATCATGTCCTTACGGACGTTTGGGTCGGTGTTCTCGTTGATCGTGATGGCTGCGGTCGTATGCGGAACGAAGAGATGACACATGCCACGCATCACACCGGATTCTCTGACGATGCGACGGATTCCCGCGGTCACGTCGATCATCTCCATCTGCGACTCGGTCTCGACTTTGAGCCTCTGCACGGGATTGACGCGCAGTACCATACGCCGCAACGCGTGATCAAGTTGTCGCTCCAGAACGGTACAGGGCAAGCCCGCGATAAGTCGACCGTCCCCTCCTCATTCCCGCCTCGCACTGTTAGAGTTCCCCCTCCGTGCCGAGCCTGATCGCCGCCGCCATTCAGATGCAGAGCGGCTCCGACCTCCAAGCCAATCTGGCACGCGCGCGCGAGTTAGTCGCGCAAGCGGCCGCCCGAGGCGCCGAGCTCGTCGTGCTGCCCGAGGTCTTTGCCTGGCGGGGCCTCCGAAGCGCCGAGCCCGGCGTGGCATCGCCGATCCCGGGACCGGTGAGCGACTTCCTCTGCACGCTCGCGGCGGACCTCGGTGTCACGTTGGTCGGCGGCTCGTTTCTCGAGGCCGCCGGCGAGCC
Source organism: uncultured delta proteobacterium (assembly GCA_963774015.1). Classification (GTDB taxonomy): domain Bacteria; phylum Desulfobacterota; class Binatia; order UTPRO1; family UTPRO1; genus UTPRO1. The sequence goes on along the minus strand of CAVZDH010000002.1, from coordinate 192,771 downwards.
CGGGAAGTCCTTCAACACGTCGCTGCTGATCGATCCGCAGGGCGCGATCCGCGCCGTCTACCGAAAGATGCACCTCTTCGACGTGGACTTGCCGGGCCGCGTGACCGTGCGGGAGTCGGAGGCGCGAGCGCCGGGAAACGAGGTCATGACGGCAGCCACCGACCTCGGCGTCGTCGGCATGGCGATCTGCTACGACCTCCGCTTCCCCGAGCTCTTTCGACGGCTCGCGATGGCCGGAGCGACGATCGTCACGCTCCCCTCGGCCTTCACGGCCCACACCGGAGCGGCGCACTGGGAGCCCTTGCTTCGAGCCCGCGCGATCGAGAATCAGGTGTTCGTGATCGCACCGAACCAGACCGGCACGAGCCCGCACGGCTTTCCCGACTACGGGCATTCGATGATCGTCGACCCGTGGGGCAGCGTCCTCGCCAGCGCCGGCGACGGCGAGGCCATCGTGACCGCCGCGCTCGACGCGGAGCACTTGGCCAGGGTTCGCCGCGAGATGCCGTGCCTCGCGCACGCCCGCTTGCTCCCGTGACGAGAGCCGCGCGCTCCCGCCCGGCGCCCGATCCGCACACGGGAGGACCGAGCCGCTTCCCGCTGGTGACCGTCGAGGACGCGTACGCGGCGCTCCGCCGCTTCGGATCGTTGGCGGCCGAACCGGTGCCGGTCGCCGACGCGGTGGGACGCGTGGTCGCGCGCGACGTCCGCACGACGCTCGATCTGCCCCATTTCGCGCGCTCGTACATGGACGGCTATGCCGTTCGGGCCGACGACACGTCGGGCGCGAGCGCGACGTCTCCGGCACGTCTCCGCGTCGTCGGCAGCGTGCTCATGGGTCATGCGGTGCATGCGCGCCTCCACGCCGGCGAGTGCATGCGCATCCCGACCGGCGGCATGTTGCCGGCGGGCGCCGATGCGGTCGTCATGGTGGAGCACACGTCCGAAGCCGACGACGGCACCGTCATGATCGCGCGCGGGGCCTCGCGCGGCCAGCACGTCATGCGGCGCGGCGAGGACGCGAAGAAGGGGACGCGCCTCTTCGCACGCGGGCATCGCTTGCGTCCGGCCGACGTCGGGGCACTCTCGGGTATCGGGCTCGGCCGCGTCTGGGTCGTCCGTCGTCCACGGGTGGCCGTGATCGCCACCGGCGACGAGATCGTACCGCCAACCGTCACGCCGAAACCGGGACAGGTGCGGAACGTCAATCAATACGCGCTCCGGGCGCTCATCACGGCCGCGGGCTGCTCGCCGGTCGACTTCGGCGTGCTCCCCGACCGCGAGGCGACGATCCGCGCGGCGATGCGAACGGCGCTCGTGAAGGCGGACGCGGTGCTCGTCTCGGGCGGCAGCTCGGTCGGGACGAAGGACCTCACGCCGGCCGTCGTCGCCGCGATGCCGAGGGCCCGCATCCTCGTCCACGGCATCCGCATCAAGCCCGGGAAGCCGACGCTCATCGCCCGCGCGGCCGGGAAGCCGATCATCGGCCTCCCCGGCAACCCGACCTCCGCGCTCGTCATTTTCCACGTCTTCGCGCTGCCGCTCTTACGGCTCCTCGGCGGCGAGCCCCCGGCCGCCGCGTTTGCGCCGCAGCGCACCGTTCGCGCGCGCCTGAGCGAGGCCGTCGCCTCCCTGGCGGGACGCGAGGATTGGGTCCGCGTCGCGCTCGCGACGAACGGCGACGGAGAGGTCGTCGCGCACCCCGTGGCGGGCGGATCCGGCGACATCGTGGGATTCGTGCGGGCCGACGGTCTGGTGCGGATTCCGGCCGCGACGGCAACGCTCGCGGCGGGCGCCCGGGTCCCCGTCGTCCTGATCGCCTAGCCCGGATTCGGGCTCGGCGGCTCTCGCGGATTGGCCCACTCCTGAGGCAGCCAATTGGATCTTTACGGTCCTATTGGACCTCCCTAGAGTCCAGCTCGTGCTCGAGCTTGCCTTCACCCCCGATCGCGCCCATTGCGAGCCGGTTTACCGTCAGCTGCGGAACCATCTCCGCGATCTCATCGCTGCCGACCGTTTGCCGCGCGGCACCAAGCTCCCTGCGACACGCGAGCTCGCGAGCTCACTCGGCCTCTCGCGCAACACGGTGGCGCAGGCCTACGACGAGCTGATCGCCGACGGATTGCTCGCCGCCCATGTCGGCCAGGGCACGTTCGTCGCGGCGCCGCGGCCGGCGACGAGCGACCGCACGCCGCGTCGCGCCCGCGACGATGCGCAACGCGGCTTCGTCTGGTCGGGTCTCTTCGCGCTTCGCGCTCGCGCGCTCGCCCTTCCCGCGGGATTGACCCCGCGACGCGCGAGCCGCACCCGCTGGGACTTCCGGGGCGGCCAAGTCGCGCTCGACGCGCTCCCCTGCGCGGAGTTGCGCCGCGCCTTCGCGCAGGTGCTCGGGTCCGATCTGCACGACATCGCCGCATCGCAGACTCCGTACGGTCTGACGTCGCTCCGACGCGAGGTCGCGCGCTATCTCGTCGGACGCGGCATCGCGTGCGACGTGCACGACGTCGCGATCGTGAACGGCGCGCAGCAGGCGATCGACCTCACCACGCGGGTACTGCTCGATCCCGGTGACAGCGTCGTCCTCGAAGAGCCGGGATACTTCGGCGCCCGCGTCGCGTTCACCGCGAGCCAGGCCAACGTGATCGGCGTGCGCGTCGACGACGAGGGGCTCGTCACCGACGATCTCGCGCGCGTGTTGCGCGCGCGGCGCGTGAAGCTCGCGTACACGACGCCGGCGGCACAGAGCCCGACCGGTGTCGTCATGAGCGACGCGCGGCGACGCGCGCTCCTCGCGCTCGCCGACGAGCACCAGGTCCCGATCCTCGAGGACGACTACGACAGCGAGCTGCGCTACGAGGGGCCGCCGATCGCCGCCCTGAAAACGCTCGACCGCGCCGGACAGGTGATCTACGTCGGCACCTTCTCGAAGGTGCTCTTCCCGGGCCTGCGGGTCGGCTACGTCGTCGCCGCGGCGCCGCTCCTCGAGAAGATGATGCTGGCGCGCTGGAACGCCGACGTCACCACCAACGTCGTGGCGCAGGCGGCGCTCGCGCACCTGCTCGCGACCGGCGGGCTCGCGCGTCATGTGAAACGCGTGCGCGGCGTGTACGCCGCGCGGCTCGCCGCGATGCTGTCGACGCTCGCCGCCGCCATGCCCCCCGGAACCGAGTGGACGCGGCCGCGCGGCGGCCATTCCGTGTGGGTGACCCTTCCCGCTCGCACCGACGCGGAAGCCCTTCGTCAGGCCGCGCTCGACGCGGGGGTGCAGTACGCGCCGGGCGACGTGTTCTGCGGACCCGACCGGGGTGCAGGGCATCTGGCCCTGTCGTTCGCCAATCACACGCCCGCCGAGATCACGGCGGGCGTCAAACTGCTCGGCGGCCTGCTCGCGCAGCAGCTCGGCCGACGCCGGAGCCACCCATGACGCGCAGCGCGGCCACGCGGCCTTCCATGAGCGATCCCTGGACGTGGATCTTCCTCGTGAGCGGGATCGGCAATCTCGGAAACGGTCTCTGGATGCTCGCCGCCCCAGCGCACTGGTACGCCACGTTGCCGGCCGCCGTGCCCGACTTCGGCCCCTTGAACGAGCATTTCGTCCGCGACATCGGCTCGACGTTCGCGATGCTCGGCCTCGCCCTCTTGTGGGGAGCGGCGCGCGTCGGCGTCCGGATCCCGGTCTTGGCGCTCGTCACCGTTTTCAACGCCCTCCACGCGCTCGTCCACGTCTGGGACACGAGCCGCGGGCTGGTCGGACCCGAGCACTGGGGCATCGACTTTCCCCTCGTCTACCTGCCGACGATCGCGCTCGTGGCCCTCATGGCAGCGCTGATCCGCGGGTCGGAGGCGCACGCATGACCTGGCGGCGGGCACTCCGCGTCGCGGCCGGTATCGGAATCGGCCTCGGGCTCGCCAGCCTGCCGTTCGTCCACTACGGCGCGTCGTCGCATCGTCATCCGTCGCCCGCCGCCCACGCCGCTTCGCACGCGCATTGAATCGTCGCACGAAAGGAGCAGCACCATGCGTCTCGCACCCATCGAACGCCCGAAAGACCTGATCGGCAAGCTCGCCTATTGGATGACCAGGCGCCGCCTCGGCAAGGTCATCACCCCGATGAAGGTCATCTACGCGCGCTTTCCCGCGCTCTTTCGTCACGCCTACCAACAGATCCAGATCGCCGAGACGAAGGTCACGCTCGATCCGACGATCAGCTACCTGGTCCGGACGTGGCCCGCGATGATCAACGAGTGCACCTTCTGCGTGGACATCGCGAAGGCAGCGGCGCTCTACCGGCACATGACGCTCGAGAAGCTCGAAGCACTGCCGTCGTATCGCACGAGCCCGCTGTTCGACGCGCGCGAGCGGGCGGCGCTCGCCTACGTCGAAGAGGCGACCCGCCACAAACACGTGAGTGACGCGACCTTCAGCGAGCTGCAGCGTCATTTCAGCGAGCGCGAGATCGTGGAGATCACCTGGCTGAACGCGCTGGAGAACTACTACAACTTGCTGAACCTGCCCCTCGGCATCGAAGCGGATGGCCTCTGCGCGATCGCACAGAGGCGAGCGGCCTAGTCTAGCAGGTTGCTGAAAAAGGCCGATCTGCGTCGTTGCTCGGTCGCTCACTTGCCTGCCCTCGAAGGAGGGTGCGGCGTAGCTCCGCTACGCCTCCGCGTTCGCTTCCCCGCGCCTCGCATCTCGACCTTTTTGAGCAACCTGCCGGGGCTGCCACGTGCGCATGGTGGGCGCATCGCTTCGCTCGCGCCGACAATCAAACAAAGGCTTCTGACCAAGAGCAAAAATGGGCGGAGCGAAGCGACCGCCCACACCACGCGCACGTGGCTGCCCCGGCAGGTTGCTCAAAAAGGGCCAGATGCAAGGCGCGACTGACTGAGCGCGGAGGCGTAGCGGAGCTACGCCGCACCCTCCTTCGAGGGCAGGCAAGCGAAGGAGGGAGCAACGCAGCAGATGGCCCTTTTTCAGCAACCTGCTAGACTAGAGCCTCTGCACCGGTAGCTCACGGCGACCAGACGCGCGCGACCGCGTCCGCGACGGTGTGCCCGTCGAGCGCGGCACTGACGATGCCCCCGGCATATCCGGCGCCCTCGCCGCAGGGGTAGACGTTCGGGCGCGTCGACGCGGCACACGTCGCTGGATCGCGGACCAGGCGCACCGGGCTCGACGAGCGCGTCTCGACCCCGACCACGATCGCGTCGTGGGTGTCGAAACCGCGGAGCTGGCGCCCGAAGCGCTGGAGCGCGGCGCGCAAGCGGTCGGCGACGAAGCGCGGCAGCATCGCGTCGAGCCGTACCGACCGGACACCCGGACGATAGGAGCAGCGCGGCAGGTCGCCGCTCGCCCGCCCACCGACGAAATCGTCGAGACGCTGCGCCGGTGCCACTTGCGCCCCGCCGCCCTCCGCGTAGGCGCGCTGCTCGAGCATCGCCTGGAGCGCCGTGCCGCCCGTCGGCCCGGGAAAGCCGAGCGCCGCGACGTCGGCAGGCTCGAGGCCGACCACGATGCCGCTGTTCGCGAACGGCGAGTCCCGCCGCGCGAGCGACATCCCGTTCACCACGACGGCGTCGGACTCCGTCGTCGCCGGCACGATCCACCCGCCGGGACACATGCAGAACGAGAACACCCCGCGCTCCTCGACCGTGGTCGCCAAGCGATACGCGGCCGGTGGCAGGCGAAAGCGCCCGACGTCTCCGCCGTACTGCGCCCGATCGATGAGCGGTTGCGGGTGCTCGACCCGAACGCCCACCGCGAACGCCTTCGCCTCGAGCGCGAGCCCGGCGCGCGCTGCGAGCGCGTGCACGTCACGCGCGCTGTGGCCCGCCGCCAGCACGACCGCGGATGCCGCGAGCTCGCGGCCGTCGCTGCACCGCACCGCTTCGACCGTCGCCCCGTTCACGACGAGCTCGCTCACGCGCGCATCGAAGTGCATCGGGACGCCGGCGCGCGCCAACGTTTCCCGCATGGCCGTCACGATCTTCGGGAGCCGATTCGACCCGACGTGCGGGCGCGCGTCGACACGGATGTCCGGATCGGCCCCGTGCGCGACGAGGCAGTCGAGCACCGCGGCGACCGAGCCGCGCTTCTGCGCGCGCGTGTAGAGCTTGCCGTCGCTGTACGTCCCGGCGCCGCCTTCGCCGAAACAGTAGTTCGACTCGGGATTCACGAGGCCCTCGCGGTTGAGGAGCGCGATGTCTCGGCGTCGCGCTTGCACGGGCTTCCCGCGCTCGAGCACGACGGCCGGAATGCCGTGTTCCGCGAGCCGGAAGGCCGCGAAGAGACCGCCGGGCCCGGCACCGACGATCACGACCGGCCGGCCGGCGCGCGGCGAGGAAAAGCGCGGCAGCGAGGGCAGGACGTCGGGCTCCACGGCCTCGTCGCGGAGCCACACCCGCACGCGCAACTGGTAGCGGACGCTTCGACGCGCATCGAGCGCGCGCCGGAGCACCCGCAGCTCGCGCACGTCCTCGGCACGGCATCCGATCGCCCGGCACGCCGCGCGACGAAGTGCGCTCGCATCGAGCGCCACGTCCGGTCGAACGACGAGATCGAGATCACGCGCCATGATGCAGCGACCGCCGGGCCGCGGCGTCAGCGCGCCGCGAGCCCGCGCGCCATGGCGGCGACGATCGTCCGCGCCGCCTCGACCGGGTCGCCCGCGTCGCGGATCGGACGTCCGACCACGAGATAGTCCGCGCCCGCGCGCATCGCCGCCTCCGGCGTCTCGACGCGCTTCTGATCGCCGACCGCGTCACCCGCCCGGCGGATCCCGGGAGTGAGAATCACGAACGCGGGGCCGCACGCGCGCCGAATCGCGGCGATCTCGCGCGGCGACGCGACCACCCCGTCCATCCCGCTCGCCTGAGCCAGGCGCGCCAGCCGCACGACCTGGCGCGGGGCGGTCGCCGCGACGCCGATGCGGCGGAGGTCGGCGTCGCGCGAGGCTCGTCAACACCGTCACCGCGAGTACGAGCGGACGGCGCAAGCGCTCGCGACGGCAGACGTCGCGCACGGCGGCGGCGGTCGCGGTCATCATCGCGCGACCACCCGAGGCGTGCACGTCGAAGATACGAACGCCGAGGCGCGCCGCCTCGACCGCGGCGAGCGCCACCGTCTGCGGGATGTCGTGAAACTTGAGATCGAGGAACACGTCGCCACCGCGCCGCTGGACACGGCGGACGGCCTCGGGGCCGGCATGCATGAAGAGCTGCTTCCCGACCTTGAAGAGCCCGACCTCACCCGTCAGCAACCGCACCCACCGGTCGGCGTCGCGGAGCGAGTCGACGTCGAGCGGCAACACCAACCGGCGCCGAGCCGCCGCCTTACCCACGCGGGGATCCCCAGCGGCCCACCGCGGGATCCCCGGCCCGCCACTGGCGCGGCGATTCTCCGCACCTCACGGCGCGAGCTCCGCCGCGACCATCTCCGCCACCCGTGCGGCGACGTCGACGATCGGCACTTCGGTCGCCGCCTTCTCGGTGCGGCGCTTGAGCTCGACCGCGTCGCGCTCGAGGGCCCGGGGTCCGACGGTGATGCGGAGCGGGCAGCCGATCAGATCGGCGTCCTTGAACTTGACGCCCGGGCGCTCGTCACGGTCGTCGAGCAGGACGTCGATCCCGCGCGCGCCGAGCTCGGCGTGCAAGCGCTCGGCGGTCGTTCGCACGCGCTCGTCGGTCACGTTCACGGGCACGATCACGACCTGGAACGGGGCGAGCGGCATCGGCCAGATGATGCCGGCGTCGTCGTGGTTCTGCTCGATCGCCGCCGCGATCGTGCGCGTGACGCCGATGCCGTAGCACCCCATCTCGAGCACGCGCTCCTTCCCTTCGCCGTCGAGCACCGTCGCCTTCAAGGCCTCGCTGTACTTGGTCCCGAGATAGAAGACCTGGCCGACCTCGATGCCGCGCTGGAGCACGAAGCGACCGCTGCATCGCGGGCAACGGTCGCCGGCCGTCGCGGTCCGGAGATCGGTGAATTCCGCTTGCGCGAAGTCGCGTGCGGCGCTGACGCCGCGCACGTGGGTGTCGGCCTTGTTCGCCCCGCTCACCGCGCCGCTGATGCCGGCGAGCGCATGGTCGACGAGGAGCCGGACCTTGCCCCGCAAGCCGATGGGGCCCGCGAAGCCGACCGGGGCGCCGGTGACGCGCTCCACGACGTCCTCGGGCGCGAGCTCGACGCCCGGCGTCCCGAGCGCGTCCTTGAGCTTCGGCTCGGAGAGCGCGTGGTCCCCACGCACGAGCGCGACCACCACGGCGTCGCCCGCGACGTAGAGCAGCGTCTTCACGAATCGCTCCGGGGCCATCCGTAGGAATGCCGACACCTCGTCGATCGTACGCTGTCCCGGCGTCGCGACCTCCTCGAGCGGCGTCGTCTCCCCCGCCGGCGCCGGCGTGGCGCCGATGCCGGCCTTCTCGACGTTCGCCGCGTACTCGCAGGCGTCGCAGCTCACGATCGCGTCCTCGCCCGACTCCGCCAGCACCTGGAACTCGTGCGAGCGGCTGCCGCCGATCGCGCCGGTGTCGGCTTCGACGGGACGGTACGCGAGGCCGCAGCGGTCGAAGATCCGGCAATACGTCCGGAACATGTTTTCGTACTCGCGATCGCAGTCGGCGCGATCGACGTGGAACGAGTACGCGTCCTTCATGACGAACTCGCGGCCCCGCATGAGTCCGAAGCGGGGTCGGACCTCGTCCCGGAACTTACTCTGGATCTGGTAGAGGTTGATCGGCAGCTCGCGATACGAGCGCACGTCGCGGCGGACGAGATCGGTGACGACCTCTTCGTGCGTCGGCCCGAAGCAGAAGTCGCGGTCGTGCCGATCCTTCATGCGGAGGAGCTCCTTGCCGTACTTCTCCCAGCGGCCGCTCTCCTGCCAGAGCTCGGCCGGGCAGATCGCGGGAAGCAGCACTTCCTGCGCACCGGCCCGATCCATCTCCTCGCGGATGATCCGCTCGACCTTGCGAAGCACGCGCACGCCGAGCGGCAGGAAGTCGTAGATGCCGCGCGCCACTTGGCGGATCATGCCGGCACGGAGCATCAGCTTGTGACTCACCACCTCTGCCTCGGCGGGCACGTCGCGCAGGGTCGGAATCAAGGTCTGGGATTGGCGCATCCGGCCCTTATAGCGTTCCCGCCGACGATTGCATCCTCGCCGATGCGCCCGCGATCGAAATCCGCTAGAGGTGGCTCCCGGCTACGAAGCGCGATCCATTCCCGATCGACGGCGGCGCGACGCCCATCGGCGTATCGTTCAGATACCCGGTCGGGCTTCGCGCCTTGCGCTCGGGGCGGCTCGCACTTCTCGCTCGGAACCTACCTGTGCAGAGGTTCCCTGGAGAAGCGCGGGACGGAGAGGCCGGGCCCTGGGGCGCCGCTTCCCGGATTTCGCGCCCGGCGTCGCACCCTCGCCCCTCTTGCGAACGCGCGCCCACGCGGAGAGAAGACCGCATGTCGTCGAACGCGTCGGCGTTGCAGCGCGCACGCGAGCTCGTGCTCGGAGAAGGCTGGAACACGACGAGCTTCCAGATTCTGAATCCGGGCTTTCGGCTCTGGTTCTCGCGCGAACACGACGCGGTGGTCGGGTACGTCGCGCGTCGGGGCGTCCGCGTCGTCGCCGGCGCGCCGGTCTGCGGGCTCGAGCGCTTGACGTCGGTCGTCGCCGAGTTCGAAGACGACGCGCGTGGCGCCAGCGCCCGCGTCTGCTACGTGGCCGCGCAGGATCGCCTCTTGGGCGCGCTTCCACGTGGCTCGCACCGCGCCATCGTGATCGGAGCGCAGCCGGTCTTTCGACCCGACGAATGGGACATGGTCTACCGATCGCACGCGTCGCTGCGCGCCCAGGTGTCCCGCGCGCGCAACAAGAAAATCCAGGTCGTCGAATGGCCGGAGACCCGCAGCAGCGGTGATCCCCGCCTGCGACGGTGCCTCGAGGAATGGCTCGCCGGGCGGGGGCTCCCACCGCTTCGCTTCCTCGTCGAGCCGGCGACCCTCGGCCGCTTGCACGGCCGGCGCGTGTTCGTGGCGGAGCGCGGCGACGACACGGTCGGCTTTCTCGTGCTTTCTCCGGTGCCGCAACGCAACGGTTGGTTGGCCGAGCAGATCGTGCGCGGGCGACACGCCCCAAACGGAACGGCGGAGCTGCTCGTCGACGCCGCGCTCCGTGCCATCGCCGCGGAACGGGCGACGTTTTTCACGCTCGGGGGCGCGTTCCTTTCGGACCGGGCCGACGCCCGGCGATCGCTGCCGCCGCCCGGATGGCTGCGCCTCGGTTTCTTTTGGCTGCGCCAGCACGGCAAGCGCTTCTACAACACGGACGGCCTCGAGGCCTTCAAAGCCAAGTTCCAGCCCGCCGCGTGGGAACCGCTCTATCTGGTCGCCAACGAGCACCGCTTGCGGCCGACCGTCGTGTGGGCCGTCGCATCGGCCTTCACCGGCGGATCGCCCGCGCTCGCCGGCGCCCGCGGGATCGCGCGCGCGGCCCGTACGGAGCTCGGCTGGGCATTGCACGGCCGGCGCTGACGCCACCGGCCGCGCGACGCGTCAGCTGTGCGCGAAGTTCTCGAGGTTCTTCGCGCGCGACGGATTCCGAAGCTTTCGGAGCGCCTTCGCCTCGATCTGACGGATGCGCTCGCGCGTGACTTGGAATCGCTGGCCCACTTCCTCGAGCGTGTAGTCGGACTTCTCGCCGATGCCGAAGCGCAGGCGCAGGATCTGTTCCTCACGCGGCGTCAGGGTCGCGAGCACCTTGCGGGTCTGCTCCTCGAGCGAGAGCGCCATGGCGGCATCCGCGGGCGAGATGCTCTGGCGATCCTCGACGAAATCGCCGAGCGAGCTCTCCTCGTCGTCGCCGATCGGCGTTTCGAGCGAGACCGGCTCCTTCACGATCTTCAAGACCTTGCGGATCTTGTCGGGCGGCATCTCCATCTGCGCCGCGATCTCGTCGGGCGACGGCTCGCGACCGAGCTGCTGCACCAGATAGCGCGACGTTCGGAGCACCTTGTTGATCGTCTCGATCATGTGCACGGGAATCCGGATCGTACGGGCCTGGTCGGCGATCGCGCGCGAGACCGATTGCCGGATCCACCACGTCGCGTAGGTCGAGAACTTGTAACCCCGCTGGTACTCGAACTTCTCGACCGCGCGCATGAGGCCGATGTTGCCTTCTTGGATGAGGTCCAGGAAGCCGAGACCGCGGTTGGTGTAGCGCTTGGCGATCGAGACGACCAGGCGGAGGTTCGCCTCGATCAGCTGGCGCTTGCCTTCCTGGGCCTTGTACTCGCCCCGCCGGATCGCGGCGAAGGAGTCGCGGAGCTCCTGCTCCGTCATCTGCGTCTCGCGCTCGACGGTCTTGATGCGCTTCTTCGCCTCGCGCACCTCAGCGGCCATCTGCGCGAGCTGCTCGGCGGTCTTGCGCGGCGCGGATACGCGCACCGGCTTGGCGGCGGCCTTGCCCTTCACCGGGGGCTCTTTCTTCGGCGGCTCGGGCTCGTTCCGACGGATGCTCGAGCGCTGCGCGTCGAGCGTCGTGATGGCTTCCTTCAGCTTGTCGACGATGACGGTGACCTGACGCGCACCGAGCGGCACCTCCGAGAGCACGGAGTGGATCGCGGGCTTGATGGCCTCGAGGCGCTGGTCCATCTTCGCCGCCGCTTTCGCGGAGGTCTTCTTTTTGAACTTCTCCTCGACCAGCTTCTCGCGCTCGTTTACGAGGCGACGCAGACGCGAGATGTGCTTGAGGAAGGCGCCGACGCGCGCGTCCTCGCGTTGCTCGGTTGCGCCTTCGCCGTTGGCGGCCTCTTCTTCGTCGTCTCCGAAGAGATGACGTCCGTCGATCTCGCCGTCACGTAGGCGATCGGCGAGGTTCAGCACGTATTGCAGCGCGAGCGGAAGCGAGAAGACGGCCTTGCGCACCTCGAGCTCGCCCGCCTCGATGCTCTTGGCGATGACGACCTCGTCCTCGCGGGAGAGCAGCGCGACGCCGCCCATCTCCTGGAGGTACATGCGCACCGGGTCCGACGAGTCACGGAGCAACGACGAACGGTCTTCGCGCTCCTCCTTCTCCTCGGGAACCTCGGGCACCCACTCTTCGTCTTTTTCTTCCTCGGCCTCGGCGAAGGGGCTGTCCTCGGCGGCTTCGACGGCGATCTCACCGTCACCGTCGCCGTCGCCGAGCATGGAGATCACGCCGCCGATCTCCTCCGACGCGCCGGGGTCACTGCCGAATTGCTCGCGATCGCCCGCCGGTACGTACTTGCGCTCGCGACCGATCTCGACGACTCGATTGAACTTCGAGTTGCCGGCATCGCTCACGGGCTTGTCCTTCTTGGATCGGGATATGGATTTCATCGCCGGGAACATTCTCCGCTGACGCTTGCATGGACGTGGCAGCGCGAGAGCCGCGCACGCGTATCATGGGTCGGCACAGTGCAGCCGCAGCCGCTGCTGGCGGGGGCAAAAGACACGGTTCGAATGGCGAGCTTAAGGGCGGAGAGCCCCGAAGTCAATACAAACTTTTGATCTAACGAAGGAAACGGGCCGAAGGACGCCGGTCCGAAGGAGCCCCCGGACGTCCCGAGGCCGCTGGCGAGCAGGTTCCGCAGGACCTCCATGCTGCTCGCTTCGAGCTCTGCCTTGAGGGGATCGTAGGCCGTGAAATTGAGAAGCCGGAGCACGGGGCGCCCCGCCACGACGTCGACGATGGCGCGGCAACGGCCCGTCCCGACGACGCCGCGAGCACGGAGAGGTCGCCCGGCATGATTTCCCGCAGCGCGTCGACCGTCGTCACGGGCACGCCCGATCTTCCGGCCAAGGTTCGAGCGGTTGCCTGCGCCCGTTCGAGCGGGCTCGCGTAGATCGCATCGAGGGTGATCGGTCGGATCAGTCGTTCGAGCGCACGGATCTGCCGATAGCCCTCGGGGGTGAGGTCGTCGCCGCCGCCCGGACCCGCGCCGTAGACCGTCTCGCCGTGACGCACGAGAAAAATCCGGCGCGGGGCATCGACGGGCGGCACGGCCGCGAAAATAGGAGACCCGGGGCGATCGCGCCACCGACCGGCACTTGCGCCGCGGCCCAGCGAGGGCGAATATATGGCGAATGTCGACCCGCCCTCCCGGTCGCGGTACTTCGCTCAATCCGGCCAATCGCTACGAGTCGCTCCACCTCGAGCGCGACCCCGAGGACCTGGACGCCGACCAGGGCGCGCCCGAAGCCACGCAGTTCTACCGCGACACGAGCCGCAGCGTGCTCGCCGAGAACGCGAGCCCGGACGTCGGATTCCGTTTCAGCCTGAACCCGTACCGTGGCTGTGAGCATGGCTGCGCCTATTGCTACGCTCGCCCGTCGCACGAATATCTCGGGTTCAGCGCCGGGCTCGACTTCGAGCGGCGCATCATGGTGAAGGACGACGCACCGGAGCTCCTGCGCGCCACGTTCCGCTCGCACCGGTGGCAGCCCGAGGTCGTGGCGCTTTCCGGCAACACCGACTGCTATCAGCCCGTCGAGCGCCGCCTCGGCCTCACGCGCCGCTGCGTCGAAGTCTTCCTCGAGTTTCGAAATCCCGTGGCCGTCATCACCAAGTCGGCGCTGGTCGCGCGTGACGCCGACCTCTACGCGGCGCTCGCCGCGCGCGACGCGGCGCACGTGCTGTGCTCGATCACCACGCTCGATCCCGAGCTGGCGCGGCGCCTCGAGCCGCGCGCGGCGACGCCGGAACGGCGACTCGACGCGATCCGGACGCTCACCGCCGCGGGGGTGCCCGTCGGCGTGATGGTCGCGCCGGTCATCCCGGGCCTGACCGACGCCGAAATCCCGCGCATCCTCGCCGCCGCCCGAGACGCCGGCGCACGCACCGCGGGATGGGTCTTGCTGCGCTTGGCAAAGCCGCTCGACGAGATCTTCACGGTCTGGCTCGCCGAGCACTACCCCGACCGCCAGACGCGCGTGCTGAACCGCATCCGGGAGACCCGCGACGGCCGGATGTCCGACGCGCAGTTCGGCCGGCGCATGCGCGGCACGGGCGTATATGCGGAGCAGATCGCCACGCTCTTCACCGTCGCCACGCGCAAGCTCGGGCTCGACCGACCGTTCCCGCCGCTTTCGGTCGCGGCGTTCCGTCGGCCGCCCGCGGTTGGTGATCAGATGCGGCTCCTGTAAGCGCTCGCCCATGACCCCCGACAGAGATCCGGCGGAAGGCAACGTGCTCTCGTTGTAGCGCCGGCGCGACCCGCGGCGTATGACCGCCGCCATGACACCCGAATCCGTGGTTCGAGACTTCTGCCGCACCGTCGCGCGCCGCGACGTCGACGCGCTGGTGGCGTTCTTCAGCGACGACGCCGTCTACCACAACATGCCGCTCGCGCCGCTGACGGGCCGCGACGCGATCGCGACCACGCTCACGCAATTCATCGCGCCGGCGTCGCACGTCGAGTTCGCGATCGTCGCGCTCGCCACGCAAGGCGCGACGGTCCTCACCGAGCGTGTCGACCGCTTCGTGATCGGCGACAAGCGCATCGAGCTCCCGGTGATGGGGGCGTTCGAGATCGGACGCGACGGCAAGATCCGCGCCTGGCGGGACTACTTCGACATGCAGCAGTTCACCTCCCAGCTCGGCTGAGGCCCACGCAAGCGATGACGGCGCGGCGCGATTGGGCGGCGGTCGCCGCCGACCTCGACGCCCGAGGCTGGGCGCGGCTGCCGGGACTACTCACTCCAGGCCAATGCGCGAGGGTGCGTGCAATGTTCGCACGCGACGCGCTGTTTCGGTCGACCATCGACATGCGGCGCCACGGCTACGGCAGTGGACGCTATCGCTACTTCGCCTACCCTCTCCCGCCGCTGGTCGCGCGTCTGCGGACGACGCTGTACCCTCCGCTCGCCGCGGTCGCACGCCGCTGGGCGGAACGTCTCGGCGGCGACTCGCGCGCCGTTCCGGCGACCCTCGCGCGATTCCTCCGCCGCTGCCACGCGGCGGGACAATGCCGGCCGACGCCGCTCGTCCTCCGCTACGAGGCCGGCGATTGGAACGCGCTGCATCAAGACCGCTACGGCGCCGTCGCCTTCCCGCTCCAGGTCTTGATCGTGCTCTCCGAGCGAGGGCGCGACTACGACGGCGGCGAGGTCGTGCTCGTCGAGCAGCGGCCGCGCGCGCAGTCGCGTGCAACGACCCTGACCGTCGACGCCGGCGAGGGCATCGTCTTCACCAACCGCGAGCGGCCGGTGCGGGGCACCCGCGGCGACCATCGAGTCGCGATGCGGCACGGCGTGAGCGTCCTCACGCGGGGCGAGCGGTACACGCTCGGCATCATCTTCCACGACGCCGAGTAGCCGCGCCCGTCGTGGCACTCGACGTGCGTACCGGTCGCGGCACTTACCATTCCTCCGCACGCACGGCCTTCCGCTCGTATCCCGCCGCCCGGAGCGCGTCGCGAAGCCGTCCCGGCATCGGGCCGACGCCGCAGATCCAGAAGCGGCGGGTGCGGTCGTCGTCGGCTCGCACGAAATGCTCGAGCACGAGCTCTTCGAGCGCGTCGATCGGACCGACTTCGGCCTCCCTCGCGAGCAGCACGGGCTCCCAGTGGAGACGCGGATACCGCGCGGCCCATGCCTCGAAGTCGTCGCGATAGATCAGCTCGGGCTCGTAGCGTGCCCCCTGCAGCACGCTGATCGACGGCGTCCCGCCGCGCTCGAGGGCGCGCCGCACCATCGGCCGCAGCGGCGCGATACCCGTCCCCTCCCCGACGAACACGAGCGGCACAGCCGGCGGCTCCGCGAGAGCGAAGCTCCCGAACGGCCCGGTGAACGCCAGCTCGGCGTTCGGCTCGAGGGCGAAAAGGTACGCCGATCCCGGTCCGCCGGCCACCCGATCGACGCAGATCTCGAGCTCGTCGTCCTCGGGACTCGACGCCAGCGAATAGGCGCGCACGAGCGGCGCACCGGCGCCGACCGGCAGCTCGCACGAGACGAATTGCCCCGGCGTGAATGCCAGCCGCTCCCCCGCGGGCAAACGCAAGAACAGCGAGCGCGTGCCGGGCAGGTGCTCGTGGATGCGCGTCAGGATCGCGCGGTACACGCGGCGGCCGCTCGGCGCCCGTTCCGGTGGCGTCGCCTCCATCGCCGCCGACCCCTATCACGCGTCTGCGGGACCATCGACAGGCGACAGGCGCCAGTCGATCGGCTCCTGCCCGTGCGCGGCGAGCGCCGCGTTCACGCGCGAGAACGGCCGTGAGCCGGCGAACAGCCGATACGAGAGCGGCGACGGATGCGCGCCCTCGATCACCGTGTGACGCGCGCGATCGACGAGCCCGGCCTTCTTGCGCGCATGGGCGCCCCACAACACGAAGACGGCGTGCTCGCGCCGCGCGTTCACCGCCGCGATCGCCGCGTCGGTGAAGCGCTCCCAGCCGCGTCGAGCGTGCGAGCCCGGCGCGTGCGCACCGACCGTCAGCACCACGTTCAGCAACAGCACGCCCTGCTGCGCCCAGGCGACGAGATGTCCGTGGGCGGGGCGGACGAAGCCCGGCACGTCGGCCGCGAGCTCCTTGTAGACGTTCACGAGCGACGGCGGCGGCGACACCCCGGGTCGCACCGAGAAGCACAGCCCGTGCGCCTGGCCCTCGTCGTGATACGGATCCTGCCCGAGCAGCACGACCTTCACCGCGGCGAGCGGCGTCAGGACGAAGGCGTTGAAGACGTCGGCCGCGGGCGGATATACCGCGCCGGCCGCACGGGCGGCATCGACGAAGCACGCGAGCTCGCGAAAATAGTCCGCGGCGATCTCGGCGCCGAGCGCCTCCTGCCAGGACGGCGGAAGCGCAACCTCCATCGCGTCAGTGTCCGCCCGACACTTGGTTGATCGTGTACCTCGGGATCACGATCGTGATGTCGCCTTTCACGATCGCCTGGCAGCCGAGCCGCGAGTGCATCGTGAGGCCGGGCGCATTGTCGAGCTCGTCCTCTTCCTTCTCCGTGCTCGGCGAGAGGTTGTGCTCGCCTTCCTTCACGATCACGTGACACGTCGTGCAGGCGCACTTGCCACCGCACGCATGCTCGAGGTGCACGCCGTGCCCGAGGAGCACGTCGAGAATCGAGCCCGGCTCCCCGTCGTGATGAAACGGGCCCGGGCCCTCGAACTCGATGGTGCGCTCCGGGGCGCCGGACTCGTAGATGATGCGGATCCTCGGCAAGGCGTTCGGTGTACCACCCCGGGGGAGCGCGCGCGAATCGCTGGCCGCCGCCGAGGCGCAATCCGTCGCCGCGCGGCGGGCTCAGCCGATGGTGACACGCTTACGCGTGGAGGCGGCCTTGCTGCGGACGCCCGCCTTGCGCGCCGACGCCTCGATGTATTTCCGGCTCACGGGCGACAGGTCGTGGGGGTCGACGCGGGTCTCGATGAGCGCGAATGTCGGCGCGCGCTCCGCGTCGGCGAGCGCGTCGCGGAACTCGCCGACCGTCGACGCGACGTAGCCCGCCCCGCCCCACGCGCGCGCCAGGTCCGCGTAGGGCCAGTTCGGAATCGTCAGGAGATCCTCGCGCTCCGCGATCGGCCGGAAGATGCCCCAGCCGCCGTTGTTCATGAGCACGACGATCGGGCGGAGGCCGTGACGCGGCGCCTGCGCCAGCTCGGGTCCGGTCATCTGAAACGCGCCGTCGCCACAGAGCACGATCGGCCGACGGCCGGTGCCGATCTCGAGACCGAGCGCGCCCGGCACCCCGAAGCCCATCGACGCGTAGTAGCCCTGCGCGAGATAGGCGCCGCCGCGCCCGATGCGGACGTCGAGCCCCGCGAAGAGCATGTCGCCCGACTCGGCGATCACCGCGAACCCGCGCTTGCCGTCGAGGAAACGGTTCACCTCGCGCAGCATGTCGGCGACCGTGACCGCGCGCCCGAGCGGTCCGCGCGCGGGCTTGAGGTTGTCGGCATACGTCACCTCTTCGTGGTGGCGGCGCAGTTTTTCGCGCTGCAGCGCGCGCACGAAGTCGCGGATGCCGACGTCGGTGTAGGTATGGCAGCTGACGTTCACGCGATTGCCGACCGCCCAGATCGAGCGGTCGCGGGTGATCTGCGGCGGGCGGCTCCCGAGATTCATGTCGGTGAGCAGCGTACCGAGATTGAGCACGAGGTCGGCGTCGTCGACGCGGCGACGGATCGGCGGCGGGCTGATGGGTCCGATGTGCACGCCCATCGCGAGCCGATGATCCATCGGAAAGGCGCCCTTGGCGAGCACCGTCGTCATGCACGGCGCGCCCATGCGCTCGACGAGCCGGACGACGTCGCGCTGGAGCTTGTAGCGAAAGGTCTCGATACCGACGATGACGGCGGGCGTCTTGGCCGCATTGAAGCGCGCCGCGGTCTCGCGCGCCGCCTCCGCGGTCTTGCGCTCGTCCGAGCGCGCGAACTCGAGCCCGCCGTCCCAGGCCCGAATCGGCTCGGGCACCTCGATCACGCGCTCCACCATGTCGCGGTGAATCTCGAGGTAGCCCGGTCGCTGCTCGCGCCAGATCGTGCGCACGACCCGGTCGATCTCGCCGGCGATTCGGCGCGGATCGTCGAGCACGGCGGCCGCACAGGTGATCTCCTCGTACACCTTGTACTGCGACTCGATCTCCTTCGCCTGGTGGTGGATCAGCTGTCCGAGCTTCCGCTCCTCCTCCCCCGGGCCGCCGCTCACCACCAGGATCGGGACCCGCTCGGAGAACGACCCCGCGACCGGGTTCACCATGTTGAGACCGCCGGCGCCGTAGGTGACGCAGACGACGCCGATGCGCCCGGTGGCACGCGCGTAGCCGTCGGCGGCGAAGCCGACGCCGGGCTCGTGCGACAAGGTCACGATGCGCATGCCGCGCGGCCGGCCGAACTTGAAGAACAAATTGATGACGAGATCGCCGGGAATGCCGAAGAGATGCGTGACGCCGATCTTCTGCAGATACGCGACCAGAAAGTCGCCGACGCGCATTCGCGCCTTCATCACGCGAAGAACTCCTCGACGTCGCCGCTCGGGACGATCACCGTCCGCATCGCCTCCT
Source organism: uncultured delta proteobacterium (assembly GCA_963774015.1). Lineage (GTDB taxonomy): Bacteria > Desulfobacterota > Binatia > UTPRO1 > UTPRO1 > UTPRO1. The sequence continues at coordinate 173,742 of CAVZDH010000002.1, read as the reverse complement.
CGCGAAACACGCGCAAACGGACCTCGTCGCCGGCGCGGTGATCCCACAAGCGCTCGTACAGCTCGCGCCGGGTGCGCACCGGGTGGTCGCCGACCGCGAGCACGACGTCGCCTTGCGCGAGCCCGGCCTTCTCGGCGGGACCGTCGGTCAGCAGGCCGGCGATCACGACGTGGCCCCGCAGCAAGTAGCAATAGAGCCCGAGCCACGCGCGCGAGGGACGGCTCGTCCGCCGGCCGTGGCGGAGGAGCTCGTCGCGGTGCTCGCGATAGTGCTCGATCGGGATCGCCAACGAGAAGCGACTGATCTCGTTCAGATTGAGCGAGACGATGCCCACCACGCGCCCGCGGCGGTCGACGAGGGGGCCGCCGCCGAGGCCCGGGTTCATCGTGGAGGTGACGATGGCGCGCTCGAGCGCGAACTCCCAGTTGGCGTCGAAGTGCTCGAGCGACGTGATGGCGCCCGAGCTGGCGCGGCGGCCGGCATCTCCGATGCTCGCCACGATGAAGACGTCGTCGCCGACCGCGAGCGGCGCGTCGTTCCGGACGACCGTCACGGCCGGAAAGTCCTCGCCGACCGCCTGCACGACGGCGATCCCGGTCGCGAAGTCCTGCGCGACGACGTGGCCGGCGACCTCGCGGCCGTCGAACAGCGTGACGCGCACGTCGCGGCCGCCGAGCACCACGTAGTTGACGGTGACGATCAGCCCCGCCGGGTCGACGAGCACGCCGCTCCCCACGCGATCCGTTCCGAGCACGGACGCGGACGGATGCGTCTCCGGCACCGTGACGTGCAGATGCACCGTCGCGGGCAGCGTGCTTTCGAGCAACCGGACCGAGGCGTTCATGCGGCGCTCACCGACCGAATCCGGCGCGCGACGGGCGCCGCCTTGCGGACGCCGGCCTCGATCTTTATGACGGGATCGACCATGCAGGCCCGCGAGCTCACGCTCGATACCGATCCGTGGTCGCTCTTTCGTGCGCTCACCAGCAAGGAGCGGCCTTTCTTCATCGACGCCGGACAACCGTGGGGCGAAGAATGGGTGTCGTGTATGGGTTTCCGTCCGCGGATGCAATTCCGCGTGACCGCGCGCGACGCCGCCGACGCCCCGCTCGGCGTGCTCGATACGCTCCTCGCGGACATCGCGCCGTCGCCGCGCGCGCGTCGGCGGCGCCGCCCCGTGCCGTTCGCGGGCGGAATCGTGACGGCGATCGGCTACGAGACGCGCCACGCGATCGAGTCGGCGCCGCGCGTCACCGGTGAGGAGCCGGACGCGCCCCGTCTCGTCGGCGGACTGTACGACGCGGCGCTGTCGTACGATCACCGCACCCGCCGCTACTGGCTCGCGAGCTGGCACCTCGACGCGACCGCCCTCGGAGCGCTCGCCGAGGAGATTCGTGACGCGGCCGCCGACGCCGCCCGCGGAGCGCGGCCGCTCGTGTTGCCGATGCACGCCGCCCCGATCACGAGCGACGTCGACGAGCGATCGTACGCCGCGCGCGTCGCCCGCATCCACCAGTACATCGCGGCGGGCGACGTCTATCAGGTGAACCTGACGCAGCGTTTCGCGACGCGGCTCCCGGCGCCGGCGATCGACGTCTACGAGCGTCTCCGCGCGACCCAAGCGGTCCCGTTCGGTGCCTATCTCGACCTCGGCCGCGAGCGAATCCTCTCGCGCTCGCCCGAGCTCTTCCTGCGCCGACGCGATGCGCGCATCGTGACGTGCCCGATCAAAGGCACCCGACCGCGCGGTGCGACGCCGGTCGCCGACGCCGCGCTCGCCGCCGAGCTCGTGTGCGACCCGAAGGAGCGCGCCGAGCACGTGATGATCGTCGACCTCGAGCGCAACGACCTCGGTCGGGTGTGCCTCACCGGAAGCATCGCGGTCGAGCGCCTCGCCGAGTGCGTGCCCTTCGCGACGGTGCAGCACCTGGTCTCGACGGTGACGGGCATGCTCAGGCCGGCGGTCACGACGAGCGAGCTCCTCCGCGCGACCTTCCCGAGCGGCTCGATCACGGGGGCGCCGAAGATTCGCGCGATGGAGATCATCGCGGAGATCGAAGGCGCTCCGCGCGGCTTCTACACGGGGGCGATCGGCTGGATCGACGCGAGCGGCGACTGCGACCTGAACGTCGCGATCCGCACCGCCGTCGTGCGCGGCGAGCTGCTCACGTACCACGCCGGCGGCGGCATCGTCGCCGACTCGCGTGCCGAGCGCGAGTACGAGGAGCTGCACGTGAAGGCGGCGGCGTTTCTCCGGGCGCTCGGGGCCGCCGAACGCACCGCGGGACCCTCGACCCGGCGCGCGACCCGATGAGCGCGCGCGATCTCGTCCTGCTGCTGAACGATCGGCTGGTGCCGGCGCGACGGGCGACCATCTCCGCCTTGGATCGCGGCTTCGTCTACGGCGACGGCTTGTTCGAGACCGTGCGCACGTACCGCGGCGTCCCGTTCGGGTTGCCGCAGCATCTCCGTCGGTTGGCGCGCTCCGCGCGCGTCTTCCGCATCCCGTTCGAGGCCTCGCCCGATCACTGGCTGCCGCGCGTACGGCGCTGCCTCCGCGCCAACGACCTGCTCGCGACCGACGCCGCCGTGCGCCTCACCGTCTCGCGCGGCGCCGGACCTTTCGGCATCGTCCCGGCCGCCGGGCTCCGCCCGACGGTCATGATGCTCGCAACGCCGGTCGACCCGCGCTTGCCCGCGGCGCAGGCCCGCGGCGTCACCATGTGCTTCTTTCCGTTCCGCCTCGTGACCGCGACCCTGCCGAGCCACAAGACCCTCCACTACCTGCCCGCCGTGCTGGGCAAGATGATCGCGCGCCGCCGCGGCGCCTGGGAAGCCGTCTACCTCGGCGCCGACGACACGGTGCTCGAGGGCACGACGAGCAACGTCTTCGCGGTCGAGCGGGGACGGCTCATCACGCCGCCGCTGCATGGCATCCTCCCCGGCGTCACGCGCCACGTCGTGACCACGCTCGCCAAGCGGGCCGGCGTCCCGCTCGTCGAGCGCCGGCTCACGCGCCGCGAGCTGCTCGGCGCCGACGAGGTGATGCTGACCGCATCGACGATCGAGGTCCTCCCCGTCGTGCGCGTGGAGCGCACCCGCATCGGGTCAGGCACGCCGGGACCGGTGACGCGCACGTTGCAAGCGCACTACCGCCGCCACGTCGAGCGGACGATCGCCGCCGCTAGGAAACCTCTGCACAGGTAGGTTCCGCGCGAGAGGTGCGAGCCGCCCCGAGCGCAAGGCGCGAAGCCCGACCGCGTATCTGAACGATACGCCGAGGGCTTTGCGCCGCCGTCGATCGGGGATGGATCGCGCTTCGTAGCCGGGAGCAACCTGTGCAGAGGTTCCCTAGATCATCAGGAGGTAGGGCGCGGCCATCATCCCGAGGGTGACGAAGACCGTCAGCACCGAGAAGAGGATCTTGCCGAGCTTGGTGCTCCGCTTCTGCATGTTGTCCCAGCTCGACGGGGGTGCCGGTGGGCCCACGAAGTCGAGCGGCGGAATGTCGTCGGCCCCGTCCTGATACTCCTGCGCGCTCTTGGGCGGATCGTCCGTGAGAAGATCGGAGTCGTCGCCCCACGGATCGGAGGCGAGCTCACGACGCCAGCGCGCCTCGTCCCGGGCGTTGTCGCCGGTGATGGTCGGCTCGTTCGTCGGGCCCTCGCCCCACTCGTCGTCGTGGCGGTGCGAGGTCGGGCCGCAGGCGGCGAGCAGCCCGAGCACTCCGATCAACGCGACGACCAAGAACCGCATGCCACTCCTCCACCGAGGAAGCGGGCCGCACGTGCGCACGTTCAGCGCCTGGCACCCGCCCCGATCGCGCAGCTATAGTCGCTCGCTGGCGGGCGCACAATCGAGTGTGCGCGAGGTGCAGAACGCAATCCGGGGAGGCCGCATGCGGGTCTGGGTCGAGGACGTCCATCGTCACGTCGACGGCGAGGTGACGCTGCGAGGTTGGCTGTACGGCCGCCGCTCGAGCGGCAAGCTGCACTTCCTCCAGGTGCGCGACGGCACCGGGACGATCCAGTGCGTCGTCTTCGTCAAGGACGTGCCGCCCGAGGTCTTCGAGCGCGCCGGTCACGTGCCGCAGGAGTCGTCGCTCGCAGTGACCGGCGTCGTCCGCGCCGACGCGCGCTCGCCGCTCGGCTTCGAGCTCGCCGTGCGAGACCTGCGGGTGCTTCAGGAAGCGAGCGAGTACCCGATCACGCCCAAGGAGCACGGACCGGCGTTTCTGCTCGATCATCGCCACCTGTGGCTGCGCTCCTCGCGTCAGCACGCCATCATGCGCGTCCGCGCGAGCGTGGTGCGGGCGTGTCGCGACTACTTCGACCGGCGCGGCTTCACCCTGATCGACGCGCCGATCTTCACGCCCGCCGCGTGCGAGGGCACGACGACGCTCTTCGAGGTCGGGTACTTCGACGACACGGCGTATCTCACGCAGAGCGGGCAGCTCTACATGGAGGCAGCCGCGATGGCGTTCGGGAAGGTCTACTGCTTCGGGCCGACCTTCCGCGCCGAAAAGTCGAAGACCCGCCGCCACCTCACCGAGTTCTGGATGATCGAGCCCGAGGTCGCGTTCGCCGATCTCGACGACGACATGGCGCTCGCCGAAGACTTCCTGGTCGAGGTCGTCGCACGCGTGGTCGACGAGCGGAAGACCGAGCTCGCGCTCCTCGAGCGCGACCCGGCGCCGCTCGCCAAGGTCCAGAAGCCGTTTCCGCGCGTGAGCTACGAAGAGGCGATCGCGCTCCTCACCGCCAAAGGCAAGCCCGTCGCCTTCGGCGACGACTTCGGCGGCGACGAGGAGACCGTGCTCTCCGAGCAGTTCGACCGGCCGGTCATGGTGCACCGCTATCCGGCCGCGGCGAAGGCGTTCTACATGAAGGCCGATCCGGCCGACCCGCGCCTCGCGCTCTGCGTCGACGTGCTCGCGCCCGAAGGCTACGGGGAGATCATCGGCGGCGGGCAGCGCGAGGACGATCTCGATGCGCTCGAGGGCCGCGTGCGCGCCCACGGCCTCCCGGCGGAAGCATTCGGGTGGTACCTCGACCTGCGGCGCTACGGCTCGGTGCCGCACGCGGGCTTCGGCATGGGCATCGAGCGCATGGTCGCCTGGCTCTGCGGCCTCCACCACGTGCGCGAAACGATCCCGTTTCCGCGCATGCTCGAGCGTCTGACCCCCTGAGGAAGCCCTCGGATTCCGCTTGACAGACCGGCGGATGCCGTGGACCCCTCTGGATCTCCATGGACGCCGCGCTCGCCCCCGCCGACGTCACGGAGCTCGAACGCGTCCCCGCGCCGGACACCGCGACGTTTCTCCGTGAGTATCTCCGTCCCGGCCGGCCCGTCGTGCTGACCGGGGTCACCGAGGGCTGGGTCCCGCCGCGCGAATGGACCTGCGCGCGCGTCGCGGAGCGCTACGGCGATGCGGATGTCATCGCCGCGGTGCTCACCGACGGTACGCTCGCCGGCGACCGCGTCGACTTCCGGCGCATCGCGCTCCGCGAGTTCGTCACGTCCCTCGCGCGCCCCGGAAGCGCGAGCCACTACGTCATGGCGCCCACGTGGAACCTGCCGGAGGCCTTCCAACGCGACTACCGTCTGCCGGTCTACTGCAGCGGCGCGTGGCACCTGCGCGCGAAGCTCTGGGTCGGCAAGGCCGGGACGCGGACGCCCATGCACCGCGACGTTCCGCACAACCTCAACGTCCACCTCACCGGCCGCAAACGCTGGCTGCTCTATCCTCCCGGCGCCTCCGGCATGTACCCGCGCGGCCTCTTGTCCGGGATGCCGAACTTCTCCGCGGTCGATCCCGAACGGCCCGACTACGGGCGCCATCCGCGCTTTCGCGGCACGCGTCCGATCGGCGGCGTCGTCGGCGAAGCCGAGACGCTCTTCATCCCGCACGGATGGTGGCACCACACCCGTTCGCTCGACGACGCGGTCGCGATCAACTTCTGGTGGGGCGGTCCGATCGTCGCCGCCATCGCGCTCGCCTCGGCGGCGTTCAAGCGCCTGCGCGGCATCCGTCGCGACGAGTGGGGCTGAGCTACGACCCCGTGCCGCGGCTGCGGACGCGCGGCGGCGGCTCGGGCGCGAGGATCTCGACGACGGTCGCGATCGCCGCACCGTCCGCGTCGGCGACGGTGCGCCGGCGACCGTAGAGCCACCCGCCCGTTCGCGGCAGCTCGAGCGCGGCCGCGATCGCCGCGTCGCAGCGCACCCGCAATAGCGCGTCCGGATCGGCGATCGCGCCTCCGAGGAGGCGACCGAACGGGACCGACTCGGCGAGCACCTCGGCACGTAGGGCGGGCGCGAGGCGCGCGAGATTCATCTCGATCGCGCCGAGCATGACCGGCACGCCGTCGCCGCGGACCAGCACCACACGGCGCGCATAGCGGTCGCCGCTGCGGTGGCGCTCGAGCACGCGCAGCGCCAAGTTCTCGCCGTGGTGATCCTCGAGCCGCGGCGTGAGCGGCTCGGGTGACCGCAGCAAGGCGCGCAGCTCCGGCGGCACCTCGTCCGCCGCGACGCGCTCGACCGTCGGCAGGCCATGTCCCGCGCCCGTGTAGAACGCGGCGAGCGGCGCCAGCATCGTCGACGGGTCGTCGTCGAGCATGCGATGCAATCGGCCGGGCTCGTCCATGCGCGTCGTTCTAGCCGAGCCGACGCGCATGGTCTATTTCACGGCGCGATGCCGAGCGGCGACGCGTTCGAGAAGGGCTTCACGGACGAGCTCGCGCACGTGCGCGCCGCGGGACTCTGGCGTGAGCTCCGTCGCATCGAGGGCGCAGTCGACACCTGGGTCACCGTCGACGGCGTGCGCGCGTTGCTCCTGTGCTCCAACAACTACCTCGGGCTCGCGAACCACCCCGCGCTCGCCGCCGCAGCCGCACGTGCCGCCGCGGCCTACGGCGTCGGCGCGGGCGCGTCGCGGCTCATCTCGGGCTCGCTCGCGATCCATCGCGACCTCGAGGCACGGCTCGCCCGCTTCAAGCACACCGAAGCGGCCGTGCTCTTTCCGACCGGCTACCACGCGAACGTCGGCGTGATCACGACGCTCGTCCGCCGCGGCGACGCCGTCTTCAGCGACCGCCTGAACCACGCGAGCATCATCGACGGGTGTCGTCTTTCGGGAGCCGACGTCCACGTCTATCCGCACGCGGACGCGGGCGCGCTCGCCGCCCTCCTGACCCGGCACCCGGCGCCGCGCCGCCTCGTCGTCACCGACTCGGTGTTCAGCATGGACGGCGACCATGCGCCCCTCGGCGAGATCTGCGAGGTCGCCGCCGCCCACGAGGCGATGGTGATGGTCGACGAAGCGCACGCGACCGGCATCACGGGAGCGACCGGCGCGGGGCTCGTCGAGGCGCTCGGGCTCGGCGACGCCGTCACCGTGCAGATGGGAACGCTCGGGAAGGCGCTCGGCGTCGCCGGCGCCTTCGTCGCCGGCAGCCGCGCCCTCGTCGATCTGCTGGTGAATCGTGCGCGGAGCCTGATCTACACGACCGCGCTGCCGCCGCCGGTCGTGGCCGCGGTCGACGCGGCGCTCGACGTGGTGGAGCGCGAGCCGGAGCGACGCCGTCGGCTCGCCGCGCTGTCGGCGACGCTGCGCGAACGGCTGCGCGGGCTCGGCTTCGAGATACCGCCCGGCGAGGGCCCGATCGTCCCGGTCCTCGCCGGCAGCAGCGAGCGCGCGCTCGCGTGGTCGCGCGGGCTCCTCGAGCGCGGCGTCTTCGTGCAGGCCATCCGTCCGCCGACGGTGCCCGACGGCACGGCCCGCCTCCGCGCCACGCTCATGGCGACGCACAGCGACGACGACGTCGCCCACGCCGTCGCCGCGTTCGCGGCGCTGCGCGACCGTCTCTGAGGCGTCGGCGCGCGGCGCTGCGCCTGCGTCTACCGCGGGCGGCACGCGCCGCGAGTTGCATCCCCGACCACGCGTGCCAAGATCGCGCGCACCGGAGGAGCTCGAAAAACCCATGACCACCGACGAACGCGCCGTCCTCGCCGCCAATGCCGCCTTCTATCGTGCCTTCGCCGAGCGCGACGTCGACGCGATGGAGGCGCTCTGGGCGCGGAGCGTCCCGGTCGCGTGCATCCACCCGGGATGGCAGGTGCTGAACGGCCGGGAAGCGGTGATGGCGAGCTGGCGCGGCATTCTGGGAGGCGTCCCGCCGGCGATCCGGTGCACGGAGGAGGTCGCGCGCATCGCCGGCTCGGCGGCGTTCGTCGTCTGCACCGAAAGCCTCGACGCCGGCGACCTCGTCGCGACGAACGTCTTCGTGCAGGAAGCAGGCGACTGGAAGATCGCGCATCATCACGCCGGTCCCGTCGCGGACGCCGACGAGGACGACGACGGTCCCCGTTCCGGCTTCTTGAACTGACCGCCCCTCGCACGCGCGCGTCGCTAGGCGGCGCGCGCGGCCTGTAGTAAGCGACCGCGCATGCGTTTCGGCATCCACGCGGGTCCGCAGGACTGCACGCTGGACGATCTCCGGCGGCTCTGGAGGCTCGCCGACGACAACGGCTTCCACTGGTGCTCGGTGTGGGATCACCTCTACTCGATCTCCGACCTTACCAACCCCGCGAGCCCCGCCTACGAAGGGATCGCCACGATGGCGGCGCTCGCGGCGGCGACGACGCGCGTCCGCGTCGGGTGTCTCGTCTTCTGCGTCGGCTATCGCAACCCCGGCGTGCTCTGCAAAGCGGCGGTCACGATCGACCATCTCAGCGGCGGACGCGTCGAGCTCGGCCTCGGCGCCGGCTGGAACGAAAACGAGTTTCGTGCCTTCGGGATGCCGTTTCTGCCGATCAAGGACCGGCTCGACCAGCTCGAGGAGACGGCGATCGTGCTCCGACGGCTCTTCGACGGGGAGCGCGTCACCTTCGAGGGGACGCACGTGCACCTGCAGGACGCGCTCTGCGACCCGCGCCCGCTGCAACCGCACCTCCGGCTCTGGATCGGCGGCCAAGGCGAGAAGCGGCTCCTGCGCATCGTCGCGCGACATGCCGACGGTTGGAACGTCCCGTTCCTCGCACCCGAAGTCTTCACGCAGCGCGCGACGACGCTCGACGATTGGTGCGCGAAGGAAGGCCGCGATCCGCGCGCGATCACCCGCACGATCAACGTCGGCCTCGCGGTGGGCCGGGACGACGCGGCGGTCCGCCGCCAGGAAGAGCGACTGCCGAGCATGTTCGGCGGGCTCACCGAGTTCGTGAAGCCCGGCATCCTGATCGGAACCCCGCCGCGGGTGATCGACCGCATCGCGGAATACGAGCGCGCGGGCGCCGAATGGCTGATCCTCGCCGTGCGGGCGCCGTTCGATTGGGAAGGGCTCGAGCTCTTCGTCCGCGACGTGATGCCGGGTTGTCGCTGAAGGCATGGCGTCCGACGACCACGAGCAGCCACCGTCGGCGCCCGCGCGACGTTCCGACGGCGGTGCGGACCGCCGCTGCCAGTTGTGCGGTCGGATCGGACGGCGCGGCGACCTGACGCGCGGCGAATCCGTCCGCCCGCAGGTCGCGAGCCACATCGTCGTCACGCGAAAGGCGTGGGATTCCGCCGGATTCATCTGTCGCTCCTGCCTCGCGGTCCAGAACGGCGCCTACGTCGTCGCCGAGCTCGAGCGCGAGCGCGGCGAGCTCTCCGCCATCGAGATCGAGCTCGCGCGCCGCTCCGGTGAGAGCCTGCTCGTCGCCGAGCACCTCGACGAGGAGTTCCAACGCTCGATCACGTTCGGCCAGCGTGCGGCCGACGCGACGGCCCGCATCGGCGGGTCGTGGGGCTTCGTCAGCGGTTTCGGCGTCGTGCTCGCGGCCTGGATCGTCCTGAACTCCGCGCTGCTGGCGAGCCGCGCCTTCGACCCGTTCCCCTACATCCTGTTGAACCTCGTGCTCTCGTGCCTCGCGGCGCTCCAAGCCCCCATCATCATGATGGCGCAGAACCGCCAGGCGGCCCGCGACCGCGCCCAGGCCGATCAGGACTTTCGCGTCAACCTGAAGGCCGAGATCGCCATCATGAACCTGCACGAGAAGCTCGATCATCTCCTGCACACGCAGTGGGAGCGGCTGCTCGAGCTGCAGCAGATTCAGATCGACATGCTGACGGACCTCGAAAAGCGCCGCCGCGTCTGAGCACCCGCGCCGCCGTGGACAGCGGCACGCGAGTTTGCGAGATCGAGGCAGAGCGAGGTCCCCGCCATGCCTCTCGAGGAATATCGCCGCAAGCGACGGTTCGGCGTGACGTCCGAGCCGCACGGCGGCACCCGCGTCCGGAAGCGCGCCGCGAAGCTGCGCTTCGTCGTGCAGAAGCACCGCGCCGGACATCTGCACTACGATTTTCGTCTGGAGTGGGACGGCGTGCTGCTCTCGTGGGCGGTCCCCAAGGGCCCGTCGCTCGATCCGAGCGTGAAGCGGCTCGCCATGCAGGTCGAGGATCACCCGATCGAGTACGCGAAGTTCGAGGGTGTGATCCCGGACGGCGAGTACGGCGGCGGCACCGTCATGATCTGGGATCGCGGCACGTGGACGCCCGAGGTTCCGGACGTCGCGAAGAGCCTCGCGAAGGGCGAGCTCAAGTTCTCGCTCGCGGGCGCGAAGCTCGCCGGCTCGTGGGTGCTGGTGCGGACGCGGAGCTACCAGGGCGGCAAGAGCTGGCTCCTCATCAAGCATCGCGACGCCGCCGCCTCGACCGACGACGTCACGACCGCGGCCCCGCGCTCGGTGGTGAGCGACCGCCTGCTCGCCGAGATCGCCTTCGAGGAGGGCGGCGACGTGCGGAAAGCCGTCAGCGCGGACCCGCCGAGCGCGGTCGAGGAGGCGCTCCGCGACCCGCGCACCGCCAAACGCAAACGGAAGCGCCGACCCGCCGTCTGGCACTCGAACCGATCCCGGTGAGCGAGCCCGCGCGCACCGAGCGGTCGTCGATGGTCCTCACGGCCGCGATCTTCGTGCGCGCGCTCGGCCTGATCTACCTGATCGCGTTTCTCTCGTTGCGCGTGCAGCTGCTCGCACTCTTCGGCAGCCACGGCATCCTGCCGATCGCGGAGTTTCTCCGCGTCGTCGCGGAGCGCGTCGGGCCGGAGCGCTTCTGGCTGCTGCCGACGTTCGCCTGGCTCGGCGCCGGCGACGGCACGTTGCTTCGGCTCTGCGACACGGGCGCGCTGATCGCCGTCGTCGCGATCCTCGGCATCGCGCCCGGACCCTGCCTGCTCGCGCTCTGGGCTCTCTATCTGTCGTTCGTGAGCGCCGGCCGCGTCTTCTTGAGCTTCCAGTGGGACAGCCTGCTGCTCGAAACCGGCCTCATCGCCGTCTTCCTCGCGCCGTGGTCTTTCCGGCCGCGTCGCGCGACCGTGGCGGAGCCGCCGCGCCTCGCCGTCTGGCTGCTGCGGTGGCTGCTCTTCCGTCTGATGTTCGCCTCGGGCGTCGTGAAGCTCGTCCACGACGATCCGGCGCTGCCGACGTGGCACACGCTCACCGCGCTCGCCTATCACTACGAAACCCAATGCCTGCCGCCATGGACCGCGTGGTACGCGCATCATCTGCCGCTCTGGTGGCAGCGCCTGTCGTGCGCGCTGATGTTCGTGATCGAGCTCGCGCTTCCCTTCCTGATCTTCGGGCCGCGCGTCGCGCGGCTCGTCGCCGCGGCCGGGTTCGTCGGCTTCCAGCTCCTCATCATCGCGACCGGCAACTACACGTTCTTCAACTGGCTCACGATCACGCTCACGCTCGTGCTGTGTGACGATCGCGCGCTCGCGGCGAGACTGCCCGACCGCGTCGGACGGGCGGCGCAGTCGAGCGCGCCGCGCCGCGCCCCCTCCCGCGTACGCACCATCGTCGTGACCCCGGTGCTCGTCGTGCTCGGCGTAGCGGGCACCTTCACCTTCGCGCGGCAGATGGCGGGTCGCGACGTCGTACCGTCGCTCGTGCGGCCGCTCCTCGAGCGGCTCGCCCCCCTCCGCAGCGTCAACGGCTACGGCCTGTTCGCGCGCATGACGACGGTGCGAAACGAGATCGTCCTCGAGGGCAGCGACGACGGGATGACGTGGCTGCCCTACGAGTTTCGCTGGAAGCCCGGTGACGTCATGCGCCGGCCGGCCTTCGTAGCGCCGCATCAACCGCGACTCGATTGGCAGATGTGGTTCGCGGCGCTGACGCCCTACGGCGCCAACCCGGACCGATGGTTCGCGCGCCTTCTCGACCGCCTCCTCGACGGCGAGCCCGACGTACTGGCGTTGCTCGCGTCGAATCCTTTCCCCGACCATCCCCCGGCGTTCGTGCGCGCCATCCTCTGGGAATACCACTTCACCGACCCGGGGGACCCGAGCGGCGCGTGGTGGCGGCGCGAGTGGCGCGGTGTGTACGCGCCGAGCGTGTCACACGGCGCTCCGCGCCGTCCCGATCGCTAGGGAACCTCTGCACAGGTAGGTTCCGAGCGAGAAGTGCGAGCCGCCCCGAGCGCAAGGCGCGAAGCCCGACCGCGTATCTGAACGATACGCCGAGGGCGTCGCGCCGCCGTCGATCGGGGATGGATCGCGCTTCGTAGCCGGGAGCCACCTGTGCAGAGGCGTCCCGGCGCGGGCGAGCCCGCGCCGGGAGACCGAAACGAGACGAGCGACCGCGCTCAGCTGGGCCGGCCGCGCCGCGCCCGCCGCACCTGGGCGTGGGCGTTTGGACGACGATGCCTTGCGTGCTCCTCGACGCCGAGATCGCTGAGCCCGAAGGGTCGACGCGGACGCGCCGAGGGCGGGCCCGTGTGACCCGAGCGTACGTTCGTCGCCGGAGCGGCGCACGAACGCGGATGCACCTCGCGCGGCCGGGGCGCGGCGGCCGCGTCGACCGTTCGGGGCGCACGATGACGCGGCGTCGCCGCGACCGAGCGCGTGGCGGGCTCCGGCGTCGCCTGCCGCGGCAGGGCCCGTCCGATGTGCCGCTCGATCGCCTTGAGTTGACCGCGCTCCTCCGGCGACGCGAAGCTCGTGGCCCGTCCGTGCGCATCGGCGCGGGCCGTCCGTCCCACCCGGTGGACGTAGTCCTCGACCGTCTGCGGCAGGTCGTAGTTGATGACGTGACGGATGTCCGCGACGTCGATGCCGCGGGCCGCGATGTCGGTCGCGACCAGCACCCGGTATTTGCCGCGACGGAACCCCTCGAGCGCCTCGCGGCGCTGCTGCTGCGTACGATTGGAGTGGAGGCGTTGCGCGGCGACGCCCGCGTCGCAGAGCGAGCGCATCACACGGTCGGTGCGGTGCTTGGTGCGCGCGAAGACCAGCACGTTGCCGGGGTTCGTCGCGACCATCGAAAGGAGGAGCGGCGTCTTTTCCCCGCTGGCGACGAGGTAGACGTCCTGGGTCGCCTTCGGCGGCGGCACCGCCTGCGGTCCGACCGACACGCGCACGGGATGTTTCAGATGCATGCGCGCGAGGGCGCCGAGATCGGGCGGCATGGTCGCCGAAAAGAGCAGCGTCTGCCGCTCGGCGGGAAGGCTCCGCATGATCGTGTCGAGTTGCGGCTTGAACCCCATGTCGAGCATGCGGTCGGCTTCGTCGAGCACGAAGATGCGAACGTCGGCGAGCGCCAACGTCTTGCGCTCGAGATGATCGACGAGGCGACCGGGCGTCGCGATGATGATCGACGGGCGGGCGCGGAGCGCGCCCGTCTGCGGACCGTACGCGACGCCGCCCACGACGAGCGCGGTCTTGAGGCCGGCGCCGAGGCGCCCTGCCCAGCCGTGGATCTGTTCGGCGAGCTCGCGCGTCGGGGCGAGCACGACGGCCGCGCCGCGTTGGTGGCCTCCCTCGGCGGCGGCGCGCAGGCGTTCGACGATCGGAATCATGAAAGCGGCCGTCTTCCCGGTGCCGGTTTGCGCGGCGCCGATGACGTCGCGGCCCGCGAGCGCGGGAGTGATGGTCGCCGCCTGAATCGGGGTCGGCGCGACGTACGACGCTCGCCTGAGGGCGGCCTGCATGGCCGCCGACAACGGGAGATCGGCGAAGGTCGACGTCGGAGCGGTGGACTCGGATGCGGTAGTGGATGCAGTTGCGTGTGAAACGTTCACTGAAAAGTGTTTCCTTTCGGAGTCGGAGCGTCGGTCGTCTCGACCGGCTCCGGCAAGGGGAAATGGGGACGCTCGTGAGGCGAGAAGCGCGCTAGCGCGTCAGTCGCGAATGCCTCGAGCGCCGATCAACCACGTGCACTGCGTTTGGACGACGCGCGCCGTGCCGCGGTTTCCGGCTTCGCGATCGGGACCACGTGGACGTGCCCCCCGCGAATGCCACTGCGGATCTCCAAGTCGGCCAACAGGGTTTCCAGCTCCTGTTGGTCGTCCGTGGCGACCCCGATGAAGAAGAGAATGCTGCCCCGGCGGCGTGTCCGGCGCTGCGAGAACGAGCGCAGCCGGTCGTGACACCGCTTTTTCCTGAGATCGCTTCGAAGCACCGTCTCGCCGTACGCAATGCGCCGTCGGACGGGGCTCATTCTGAGGATCTCCGGCTCCTCGGGACCGGGAGCTTCGAGGGAAAGCGAGTACCCGAGCTCGGACACGTGACGTGTCAGCTCGCGGCGGAGGTGCATGCGGGCGTCGGAGTCTGCCATGTGTCAGCGCCGTCCTCGGCCGTATGCGTGCGTCTTCCTTGCCATGTGTCGATGTCTGGTCGGGGCGGTGCGACTCACCCGGTGACGCGCGCGACTGCAGGAGAACGAAGGGAAGGAACGGTCCCAGACGAAGCGTGCGGCGGGGTCTCGCGTCGAACAGCCAGTGCCCTGCACCTTACCAGCCCGAGGCCGGCGGTACAACCAATTGCTTCGCATGTCGCGGCCGTCTACGCGCCGGGCTTCTTGCCGAAGCGATCCCAGAACACGGTCCCGGTTCCCGCGCTCCGCATGCCGCCGTTCACGTACGTCCGCGCCCCGACGCGCGGCTCGACCGCGCAACCTGGCTTTACGGTCCGCCGTTTTCTGCTATCCCCACCACCCCATGGATACCGGCATCGCGGCAGTGAACGACCGCATCAAAGAGGGTTCGACCTTCCTCTACCGCCTGCGCGAGGAGATCGGGACGGTCATCGTCGGGCAGCGCTACCTCGTCGACCGGCTGCTGATCGGGCTCCTCGCCGGCGGCCACGTGCTGCTCGAGGGCGTCCCGGGGCTGGCGAAGACGCTCGCCGTGAAGACCCTGGCGCAGGCGATCTCCGCGAGCTTTCGCCGCATCCAGTTCACCCCGGACCTGCTGCCCGCCGACCTCATCGGCACCATGATCTACAACCCGCGCGAGGGCGTCTTCACCTGCAAACAGGGGCCGATCTTCGCCCAGCTGATCCTCGCCGACGAGATCAACCGCGCACCGGCGAAGGTCCAGAGCGCGCTCCTCGAGGCCATGCAGGAGCATCAGGTCACGATCGGCGACGAGACCTATCCGCTCCCCGATCCGTTTCTCGTGCTCGCGACCCAGAACCCGATCGAGCAGGAGGGCACCTATCCCCTGCCCGAAGCCCAGATCGACCGGTTCATGCTGAAGCTCAAGGTCGGCTACCCGACGCGCGAGGAAGAACGGCAGATTCTCGAGCGCATGGCCGTGATCGGCCGGCCGAAGAAGGTCAACCCGACGGTGACACCCGGGGACATCCTCGCCGCCCGCGTCCTCGTCGACCAGATCTACCTCGACGACAAGATCAAGGAGTACGTCGTGAACCTCGTGTTCGCGACCCGCGAGCCGCAGACGTTCCAGCTCGATCTCGGCCCGCTGATCGAGTACGGCGCCTCGCCGCGCGCGACGCTCTACCTCACGCTCGCCGCCAAGGCGCACGCCTTCCTCCAGGGCCGCGGCTACGTGACCCCGCAAGACGTGAAGTCGATCGCACCGGACGTGCTGCGCCATCGCCTGATCGTCACCTACGAAGCCGAGGCCGAGGACATCGACGCCGACGAGGTCGTCAAGCGCGTCCTCGACGGCGTTCCGGTGCCTTGACGGGGGCGTCGACGACGACCGCGCGATGCTGACGCGGGAACAGCTCAAAGCCGTTCGGAAGATCCAGATCCGGACGTCCCACCTCGTCTCGGACCTCTTCGCGGGCCAGTACCAGTCCGTGTTCAAGGGGCGCGGAATGGAGTTCGCCGAGGTGCGGCTCTACCAGCCCGGCGACGAGGTGCGGACGATCGACTGGAACGTGACGGCGCGGACGGGCGTGCCGCACGTGAAGCGCTATGCCGAGGAGCGCGAGCTCACGGTCATGCTGCTCGTCGACGCGAGCGCCTCGACGCGCTTCGGCAGCGTGAAGCAGCTCAAGAGCGCGCTCGCCGCCGAGCTCGGCGCGCTCTTCGCCTTCTCGGCCATCACCAACAACGACAAGGTCGGCCTCGTGATGTTCACCGACCGCATCGAGCTCGCGGTCCCGCCGCACAAGGGCACCCGCCACGTGTTGCGGGTGATCCGCGAGGTGCTGTCGTTGCAGCCGCGGGGACGCGGCACCGATCTCGCCGCCGCGCTCGAGCATCTCGCGATGGTGAGCAAGCGGCGCTCGGTCGTGTTCGTGCTCTCGGACTTCCTCGACGCGAGCGCCGAGCGCGCGCTCCGCATCGCGGCACGCCGGCACGACGTGATCGCCGTCGTGCTCGACGACCCGCGCGAGCGCGAGCTTCCGGACGTCGGCCTGGTCGAGCTCGAGGAGGCCGAGACCGGCGAGCGCTACACGGTCGACACCAGTGACGCGCGCCTGCGGAAGGCGTTCGCCGACAGTGCCGCCGCGGCACGCGTCGCGCGCGACCGCTGGCTGCACGCCGCCAACGTCGACGCGATCATGATCACGACCGACCGACCGTACACGGAAGCGCTCCTGCGCTTCTTCCGGATGCGCGAGCGCAGGCAATGATGCGGCGACCGGTCCCGGCGATCTGCATCGGGCTGCTTCTGGCGGCGCTGTGCGTCCGCGCCCGCGCCGACGAGCCGTCGGCGTCGCCCGCGCCGTCGCCGGCGCCGACGGTCTCGCCCGCACCGTCGCCGGTCGACGTCCACGGCAGCGTCGAAAAAGGCACGATCACGATCGGCCAGCACTTTCGCTATACGATCGAGGTCGCGGCGCCGCCCGGCGTCGAGATCCTGCTGGCGCAACCGACCGAGAAGCTCGGCGACTTCGAGATCGTCGATTTCGGCGACACGAAGCCCGTCGAGCGCGACGGCAAGACCGTCGTCACGCGCTGGTTCGAGCTCGCCGGCTATGCGACGGGCGACTTCCTCGTGAAGTCGCCGCCGGTGCGCTACCGGCTGGCGGGCGAGGGGCTTACCGAGGCGCCGGCCGACGAGACGGTGGTCGAGATCGCGAGCCTGCTCGCACGCGACCCGAAGGCGAACGACATCCGCGACATCAAGCCGCCGGAGGAGCCGCCGATCGACTGGCGCCCGTACTATCTCGTCGCGGGGGCGCTCGCGGTCCTCGTGCTCGTGGCGTTCGTGGTGCTGCGCGTCCTGCGCCGGCCGGGACGCGTGCCGGCCGGGCCGCCGCCGCGTCCGGCGCACGAGGTCGCGCACGAGGAGCTGGCGCGCCTGCGCGCCCGCGGCCTGCCCGAACAAGGCGCCTTCAAGGAGTACTACTCGGCGCTCACCGGCATCGTGCGCAGCTACCTCGAGCACCGCTTTCGCCTCCGCGCGCCCGAGATGACCACCGAGGAGTTCCTCATGGTGACGGCACGGGGCGGGGCCGCGTTGCAGCACAACCATCGCGCGCTCCTCGGCGAGTTCCTCGGCGAGTCGGACCTCGTGAAGTTCGCGCGCCACCATCCCACATTGGCCGACGCCGACCGCGCGTACGGCGCGGCGACGCGCTTCGTCGACGAGACCGCCCTCGCGGCCGGCGCGGGGGTATCCGGGGGAGCCGATGCAGCTCGCTGACCCGTGGTGGCTGCTCGCACTGGCGCCGATTCCATTCGTCGTCCGCGCCGCGCGCCGACCGCTCCGACGCGCCGCCGTTCGCTTTCCGAGCCTCGGCCTCCTGCGCACGATCGCACCGCGGGGCGCGGGGTCGCGCCGACTCGTCCTCCTGGCGCTGCGGGCGGCGGCGCTCGCGGCGATCGCGGTCGCGCTCGCCCGTCCGCAAGCCGGGTCGGCCGCGACCAAGATCCATCGCGAAGGCGTCGACGTCATGCTCGCCGTCGACATCTCGGGCAGCATGCTCGCCGAGGACTTCACGCTCGGCAACGAGCGCGCCAATCGTCTCCAGGCGGTGAAGTCGGTCGTGAAGGAGTTCGTGACCGCACGCCCCGAGGACCGCATCGGGCTCGTGCTCTTCGCGGCGCGGCCCTACACGCAATGCCCGCTCACGCTCGATCACGGGTGGCTCCTCCAGAACCTCGACCGCGCGCAGGTCGGCATGATCGAGGACGGCACCGCCATCGGGTCGGCGCTCGCGACCGCGGTGAACCGGCTCAGGCCGTCGACGGCCAAGAGCAAGTTCGTGGTGCTGCTCACCGACGGTCAGAGCAACGCCGGGAAGATCACGCCGCAAACGGCCGCCGACGCCGCCGCGGCGCTCGGCATCAAGGTCTACACCGTCGGCGCCGGTACGCGCGGCATGGCGCCCTACCCGACCCAGGATTTCTTCGGCAACAAGGTCTATCGCCCCATGCAGGTCGACATCGACGAGCCGACGCTCCAGAAGATCGCGGCCACGACGCACGCCCGCTACTTCCGCGCGACCGACACGCCGACGCTGAAGGAGATCTACGCCGAGATCGACCGCAGCGAGAAGAGCGAGTTCGAGGCGCCCGAGTATCTCGACTACCGCGAGCTCTATCCGTGGCTGGTGTGGCCCGCGCTGGCCCTCGTGCTGGTCGAAATCGGGCTCGGCGAGACCCTGTTGAGGAAGCTCCCGTGATTCAGTGGCGTGACTCGATGACCCTCGGCGCGCTCGTCGTGGTGCCGGTGCTCGCGCTCTTCTTGGTGTGGAGCCTGCGACGACGCCGGCATGCGCTCGCGACGTTCGTCGAAGCGGGCCTCTTGCCCGCGGTGACGCCCGACCTCGACTGGCGCCGCCGACGCCTCCGTTCCATCGTCCTTTGCGTGGCGGTATTGCTGCTCGCGGTGGCGCTCGCCGGTCCGATGTGGGGCTTCCGCTGGCAGCAAGTCCAACGCGAAGGAATCGACCTGATCGTCGCGATCGACACCTCGCGGAGCATGCTCGCGACCGACGTGAAGCCGAACCGCCTCGCCCGCGCGAAGCTCGCCGTGCAGGACCTGCTCTCGCAGGTGAGCGGCGACCGCGTCGGGCTGGTCGCCTTCGCCGGCAGCGCGTTCCTCCAGTGCCCGCTGACGCTCGACTTCGGGGCCTTCTCGCAAAGCCTCGAGGCGATCGAGGCCGGCATCATTCCGCGCGGCGGCACGAGCCTCGCCGCCGCGATCGACACCTCGCTCGACGCGTTCGAGGGGCGGCAAGCCGAGCACCAGGCGCTCGTCGTCATCACCGACGGCGAAGACCACGGCAGCGACCTCGACGACGCGATCAAGCGCGCGACCGATCGCGGGGTGAAGATCTACACCGTGGGCATCGGCACGACGGAAGGCGAGCTCATCCCGCTCGAGCAGGGCGGCTTCCTCAAGGACCGCAGCGGTCAGGTGGTCAAGTCGCGTCTCGACGAGGCGACGCTGCAGAAGATCGCGAACGCCACGGGCGGCGCCTATCTGCACGCGACCGACACCGCCTTCGGCTTGACCGAGCTCTATCGCGACTACATCGCGACGATGGAGAAGCGCGAGCTCGCGAGCACGCTCGAGCGACGCTACGAGCACCGCTTCCAGTGGCCGCTCGTGCTCGCCTTCGCGCTGCTGCTCGTCGAGCCGCTGATCGGCGAGCGGCGTCCGGGACCGCGCCCGTGGCAGGCTCGGCGCTGGCGCTGGACGCGGCGGCGGGCGCAGGCGCCGACGAACGACGAGGAGGCGGCATGACGCCGCGCCGTCTGCTGCTCGCCGCGGCGCTCGTCGCCGCGACCTCGATCGGCTGGCTCGATCCCCACCAGCCCGTGCGGGAGGCGAACAAGCTCTACACCGCGGGCAAGTACGAGGACGCGGCCGCCGGGTACAACGCCGCCCTCGTGGACCGCCCGGACTCGCCCGATCTGCACTTCAACCTCGGCGACGCGACCTACAAAGAGGGCAAGTACGACGAGGCGATCGCGGCCTTCCAGAAGGTGGAGACCGCGGACGATCCCACACGCGCGAGCCGGGTCGCGTACAACGTCGGCAACGCGACCTTCCGGAAGGGCCAGGGGCTCGAGCAGACCGATCCGCAAAAGGCGCTCGGTCTGTACGCCGAGGCGCTCGCATCCTACCGCCGGGCGCTCGGCCTCGCGCCCGACGACGAGGACAGCAAGTTCAACTACGAGCTCGTCACGCAACGGATCGAGGAGCTCAAGAAGCGCCTCGAAGAGCAGAAGAAGAACCAGGAGCAGCAGAAGCAAGATCAGCAGCAGCAGCAGGACCAACAGCAACAAGACCAAGCGAAGCAGGACGAGCAAAAGCAGGATCAGCAACAGCAGGGCGACCAGCAGCAAGATCAGCAGAAGCAAGATCAGCAGCAACAACAACAGGGGCAGCAGCAACAACAGGATCAGCAGCAACAGCAGCAACAGCAGCAGGATCAGCAACAACAGCAGCAGCAGGCGGGAGACCAGCAGGACCAACAGAAGCAGAAGCAGGACGCCGGCAAAGAGGGCGAGGCGGGCGCGCAGCAGAACGCCGACCAGAAGCCGGGCGCGCAGCAGAACCAGGAGGCGAGCGGCGAGGCCGTCGCCGACGAGAAGAAGGACGGCGAGCTCTCGAAGGGCGAAGCGGCGGCCATCTTGGACTCACAGCGGGGCGAGGAGGTCTCGCCCGAGGACGTCATCAAGAAGCTCCAGGGTGCACGCGTCGCCGAGCCCGCCCAGGACTGGTAGGAAACCCGGATGCGCTCCGAGCCGCTGCTTCGGCGCCGCGCCGCGCTCGTCGCGCTCGCCGTCTGCCTTGCCGCCCTGACGACGGCCGGGGCCGCGCGCGCCGACGTGACGGTCAAGGCGACCTTCGCCCGCGCGCAGGTCGCGGTCGGTGAGGAGGCCGACCTCGGCGTCGAGGTGATGGGCGTGCAGAGCAGCGGCGTCCCCGAGATCGCCGACGCCGGCGGCGCCACCGTGCGCTACCTCGGACCGTCGTCCCGCGTGAGCTTCGTGAACGGCGCCATGTCGGCATCGGTCACGCACCACTTCTCCGTGACCGCGAACAAAGCGGGACGGATCACGCTCGGGCCCATCAGCGTCGCGATCGGCGGCAAGCGCTACGACGCGGGCACGGCGACGCTCGACGTCGTCGCCGGGAAGCCCGGCGCCACCGCGGGCAACCCGACCGGCAACCAGCTGCGCCTCGAGCTTTCCGCACCCCGGACGACGGTCTACGTCCACGAGCGGTTGCCGATCCACGTGAAGCTGATGGTCGGCCAAGTGCGCGTGACCGACGTGCAGTACCCCACCGTCGGCGGCGACGGCTTCGCGATCGACAAGCTCTCCGAGCCCGACCAGCGCCAGGAGCAGACCTCGGAAGGCACCTTCCAGGTCCTCGACTTCGCGACCGTGCTGACGCCGCTGCGAAGCGGCACGCTCACCGTCGGTCCCGCCGAGATGGGCCTCACGATGATGGTGCGGAGCCGCGGCACCGCACGCGGCTTCGACCGCTTCTTCAGCGACCCGTTCTTCGGCGGCGAGCAGCGCCGGCTCGAGGCCACGTCGGATCCGCTGACGCTGACGGTGTTGCCGCTCCCCGACGCGGGGAAGCCCGCCGACTTCTCCGGCGCCGTCGGGACGTTCGATTTCGAGGTCAAGGCCGCTCCCCTCAACGTCGCCGCCGGCGATCCCGTCACCGTGACGCTCACGATGCGCGGCACGGGGAGCCTCGAGAACGTGACGCCGCCGACCATCCCGGCGAGCGACGGCCTCCGCGTGTACCCCCCGCAGCAGACCGGCGACGGCGCGAAGCCGGCCGCGGCCGCGAACGTCCAAGAGCGCACGTTCGAGCAAGTGGTGATCCCCGAGCGCGCCGGCACGAGGAATCTGCCGACGTTGCGCTTCAGCTATTTCGACCCGACGGCGGGCGCGTATCGGACGCTCACGCACCCGGTCATCCCGTTGAACGTCACGCCGCGCGCCGCGGGGAGCGCGCCCTCGCACGTCGTCGGCGCCGCGCCGCCGGCGGCGGCGCCGAAGCCCGAGACGCTCGGCCACGATCTCGTCTTCATCAAGGACGGCCCCGGACGGCTCCGTCCGATCGGGGCGCGTCTGCACCGCAGCATCGTGTTCTGGACGGTGCCGATCATGGCGTTCCTCGCCTGGATCGGCGTGGTCGCCGTCGATCGCCGCCGCCAGCGGCTCCACGGCGACGCCGGCTATGCCCGCTTCACGCGCGCCGGCCGCGAGGCGCGCCGCGCGCTCGACGCGGCGAAGCAGGCGCTCGCGTCGGGTCATCAAGCGCCGTTCTACGACGCCGTCGCGCGCGCGCTCACCGACTACCTCGGCGCGAAGCTCCAGCTGCCGCCGGGCGCCGTCGCGCCCGACGTGGTCGCCGCGCATCTCGCGAGCCGCGGCGTCGCGCCCGCGGTCACCGAGCAGCTGCGCGACCTGCTCGCGCACTGCGAGCAGGTCCGGTTCGCGCCGGCGAGCGCGAGCGACGGCGACATGCAGCAGTCGCTCGAACGCGCCGACGCGATCGTGCGCGCCCTCGAGCGCGAGCGCCGGCTCGGACCGCCGCTCGCCGCCATGCTCGCGCTCGGCCTCCTGGCGGGCGTTCTCGCGGCGGGCGCCGCCGGCGCCGCCGATCCCGGCGGCGAGACGCCGCAGACGCTCTTTTTCCGCGGCAACACCCTCTACGGCGACGAGCACTACGCCGACGCGGTCGCCGCCTACGAGAAGGTGCTCGCCGCCGGCTACGAAAGCGGCAACCTCTACTTCAATCTCGGCAACGCCTACTTCAAGAGCGGCGACGTCGGCCACGCCGTCCTCGCCTACGAGCGCGCGCGGCGCTTGATTCCGCGCGATCCCGACCTGCACGCGAACCTCGGCTACGCGCGCGAGAAAACCGGCGACGGCGATCCCATGCCGTTCTGGGCGCGCCTCGCGTTTCCGCTGGCCTCGTCCGCGTCGAGCGACGAGCTGCTGAGCGCCGCCAACGCCTGCTTCGTGCTGCTCATGGCGGCGCTGATCGGCGCCCGGGTGCTGCCGCGCCGGGCGCGCGCGGCCCGGCTCGCGGCGATCGTCGCGGGCGTGCTGCTCGCGCTCAGCGGCACCGCCGCGGCCTATCGCCTCGCGACCATCGACCTGCCGACCTACGCCGTCGTCGTCGCCGCCAACGATAC
Source organism: uncultured delta proteobacterium (assembly GCA_963774015.1). Taxonomy (GTDB): domain Bacteria; phylum Desulfobacterota; class Binatia; order UTPRO1; family UTPRO1; genus UTPRO1. Next base: position 150,379 of record CAVZDH010000002.1, on the reverse strand, counting down.
CGACGTGCGCTTCGAGCCCTCGGCGAACGGCACGGCGCACTTCGCGAGCAAGCCCGGCACGGTGCTGCGCGTGCTCGGCGAGCGCGAAGGCTGGGCGCAAGTCGCGCGCTCCGACGGCAAGCGCGGCTGGATCGCACGCGACGCGATCGCCGGGATCTGAGCGCGACGGCGCCGGCCGTCAGCGCTCGCTGCCCTTCTCGACGATCTCCCACGCGACGTACGCGAGCAGCTGGCAGATCGTCCCGTAAGTCATGGCCTGCTCCGAGCTCGCGTTACCGTCGAGGCCGCGCTTGTAGACGCCTTGCGCGATCGAGGCGAGTCGGAAGAGCGAGAAGGCGAGATAGAAGTCCCAGTCCGCGACCTCGGGGCGACCGGTGCGGCGGCAGTAGTCCTCGACGTATTCCCGCTCCGTCGGGATGCCGAGCGCGCCGAGGTCGACGCCGCAGAGCGTCCCCTGGGTGGGGCTGTTCATGTGGTAGAGAAGGCAATTGTAGGCCAGGTCGGCGAGCGGGTGCCCGAGCGTCGAGAGCTCCCAGTCGAGCATCGCCAGCATGCGCGGCTCGGTCGGGTGGAAGATCGAGTTCTCGAGCCGGAAGTCGCCGTGCACGATGCAGGTCTCGTCGCCGGGCGGCACGTGCGCGGGGAGCCAGGCGATCAGATTGCGCATGGCCTCGACGTCGTCGGTCTGCGCAGCCTCGTATTGTTTCGTCCAGCGTCCGATCTGCCGCTCGAAGTAGTTGCCCGGCTTCCCGAAGTCGGCGAGACCGACCGCCTCGTAATCGACCCGGTGCAGGCGCGCCATGACGTCGTTCATCTCGTCGTAGACGGCGGCGCGCTCCTCGCGGGAGAGCCCGGGGAGCTGCGGGTCGCGGAAGATGCGGCCCTCGACGCAATCCATGACGTAGAACGCGCTCCCGATGACGGCGTCGTCCATGCAGAGCGCGTGGACCTTCGCGACCGGGACGTCGGTCGCCGCGAGCGCGTGGATCACCCGGTACTCGCGATCGACCTGGTGCGCCGACGCGAGGAGCTTCCCCGGCGGCTTCTTGCGCATCACGTAGCGCTCGCCGCCGCCCGCGGTCAGGAGAAACGTCGGATTCGACTGCCCGCCCTTGAACTGCCGCACCGACAGCGGGCCGCGAAAGCCTGCGACATGCGTGCGCATGTAGGCTTCGAGCGCCGCGACGTCGAATCGGTGCGCGGCGCGCACCTCGCCGGTCTCGTGCTGGAGAATCTGGCTACCGTCGGTCATGCGGCAGTCGGTACCAGTCGCCCCCCGGGGCTTTCAAGCGGCGCGCACAGCATCCGCGAAGCAAGTATCGACCGGCGCTGACAATTTGCGGCGCCCGCGACGACGCCGACGGCGCCATGCGCGCGCCGTCCGTCATCTGGGTGACGCCGGCGCGCCGCTCGAACACCAGCGCGCATGCGCGGGCAGGCGGCACGACCGTTGCTGCCCGTGGCGACGTGACGAGCGCCGCGACCCCCTGCGACCACGAGCGAGCACGCGGCGCGATGCGACGTCAGATCGCATCCGGCGCGGCCGTGCGCATCGCCGCGGCGCTCGCGACGGCCTGGGCCGGCGTGCTGCTCGCCGGTCCGGCCGCCGCAATCGTCGTCAGCGGCGGCGGCAGCGCCAAGAGCGACTGCCTCGTCGTCTTCGAGACGCCGACGGCCGAGCCGGCGCGCCGGCCGCGTCTGGTGCGCTGCACCGACGGGGACCCGTGCGACGCGGACGGGCTCGTGAACGGCCGCTGCGAGCTGCCGATCGCGCTCTGTGCGAACAGCACCGCCGACCCGAAGTGCGCCTCGCCGGGTGTGAGCGCCGTCACCGTCGCCCACGCGCTCGACAACGGCGATCCCGAGTTCGATCCCGAGATGCAAGCGATCGCGACGCGCGCCGGATTCGTCCTCGAGTACCCCGAGTCGCGCGCCGATCGGTGCAGCGCGCCGACCGCGGTGCACGTCCCGGTCGTCGGTCCATTGTCCCGCGGCCGGTGCCGCCGCGGCCTGAAGACGATTCGCGTGGTCGCGCTCCCCGCGCCCGGCGGCGGACACACCCGGGCCGACGTCGACCGCCTGAAGGTGATCTGCGAGCCCGCCGCCTCCGGCTGCAGCGCGCGTACCTTCTTCACCTCGACGTTCGACCGCATCCAGACCCAGATCTTCGACCAGTCGTGCGCCGTCAGTGGCTGCCACGACTCGCAGACCGTGCAAGCCGATCTCCTGCTCGAGCCCGGCGCCGCCTACGACAACCTGGTCGGCAAGACGCCGACCAACGCCGACGCCGCCGCGGCCGGGTGGCAGCGCGTCACCACCGTCGACGCGACCCACGGCGACGTCGCGACGAGCTACCTCGTCCACAAGGTCACGGGCGACTTGGCGCCGGGTTTCGGCGCGCGCATGCCGTTCCACCGCGCGAAGCTCGACGACACGCTCGTCGACGTCATCCGCCGCTGGGTCGCGGCGGGCGCGCCGGCCGACGGCTGGGTCGACGGGACCGACTGACACCGCAGGAGGAGTCACCGATGGGCAATGCCAATAGCGTCCTCACCGAGTCCGAAGCGCGTCACCTGATGCGCCGCGCCGGCTTCGGCGCGTCACCGAAGGAGATCGGCAAGATCGTGAAGCGCGGGTACACCCGCGGTGAGCTCGTCGACCGCCTGCTCGCCTACAAGCCGAAGCCCATCAAGGTCCACAAGAAGGACGGCATGGACGACGTCTACGACCGCTGGCTCGAGACGATGCTGAAAACCAAGAAGCCGCTCCTCGAGAAGCTGACGCTCTTCTGGCACGACCACTTCGCGACGGCGAACGCCAAGGTGCAGGACACCGAGCGGATGGCCCGGCAGAACGCCCTCCTGCGCACGATGGCCAAGGGCGACTTCCGCCAGTTCCTGAAGCGCATGAACACCGACCCGGCGATGATGGATTTCCTCGACACCCTGCGGAACCGGCCGAAGGAGCCGAACGAGAACTACGCGCGCGAGCTCATGGAGCTCTTCACCCTCGGCGTCGTCGACGAGAACGGCGCGCCGAACTACGCGCAGGAGGACATCGTCCAGATCGCGCGCGCCTTCACCGGCTGGCGGCTCGACGACAACGGCAACGCCGTCTTCCGCGACGACCGCCACGACTTCAACGTCGACCACCCCGAGCGCGGCCCGAAGATCATCTTCAAGGACCACGGGATGTTCGGTGCGGGCGGCGTCGACATCGCGCAGCACGGCGAGGGCGCGGTCGAGATCGACGCCGTGATCGACATCCTCCTGAGCCATCGCGACACGGACGGCAAGAGCACCGTCGGGCGCCGCATGACGCGCCGGCTCTTCGAGTTCTTCGCGTCGGCCGAACCGTCTACGGCGCTCGTCGACTCCCTGCTCGCGATGTCGGGCTTCGCCGACACCTGGAGCGTCGCGGACCTCGTGAAGACCATCCTGGTGCACGACACCTTCTACGAAACCGCCGTCCCGCTCCACGCGGGCGGCACCAAGAAATCCGTGAAGTGGCCCATCGACTACGTCGTCGGCACGCTCCGCGCCCTCCACGTCCTCCCCAAGCGCCGGAAGTACCAGGGGCTGGCGCTCGTGAACAACGACTCGCTGCGCTCGTACATCGACGACATGGGGCAGCACCTCTTCGAGCCGCCGAGCGTCTTCGGATGGGACTGGGAAGCCGCGTGGATCAGCAGCGCGACCTTGCTGGGACGGTTCCGGTTCGTACGCGACGTGGCCGCGGAGCGGGAGCGGGGCAAGGTGGGATTCCACCCCGAGAAGCTCATGTCGATGAAGCTGCAAGCGCCCGACGACATCCTCGATGCCGCGAGCGGCGTCTTGGGCATCACCGATCAGCTGAGCCCCGATGATCGGGCCGCCCTGATCGACTACCTGACGGACGGGGGCACGGCGCCCACGCTCGACCTGAACGACCTGGACGTACGCGGCCGGAAGCTCAACGGGCTCTTCGCGCTCCTGATGCAATCGCCCGCCTACCAACTGCACTGAGGCAAAGGACTCGACCATGGCGATCTCACGACGCAGCTTTCTCAAGGGCAGCGGCCTGGCCGCGGCGGGCTCGCTCGTCGTCCCGGCGCTGCTGCGCAATCCCTTCGTGCGGCAAGCCTTCGCCGAGACGATCGGCGACCGCTACTTCATCTCCGTCTACCTCGACGGCGGAAACGACGGCTTCAACACCGTGATCCCCGTCGACGACGGCGGTGCGACGCTGCGCGCCGCCTACGACGTCGCCCGGGTGACGGGCACCGACGGCATCAACCTCACGCCCGCGGCGCTCGCCGCCACGCTCATCGGCACCGACCCGGGCAGCGGCGCGCAGCTCGCGCTCCACCCTGCCCTCACGGGATTCAAGCAGCTCTACGACCTCGGGAAGCTCGCCGTCATCCAAGGAGCCGGCTACCCGCTGCCCAACCTCTCCCACGACACGTCCCGCGTCGCCTGGGAGTCGGGCATGCTGCCCGGCCAGAGTACCGGCACGGGCTGGCTCGGACGCTACCTCGCCGCCAACTACAGCGGCAGCGACATCCCCGGCATCTGCATCCGCTCGGAGGTCCCCGGAGAGTTCCGGCAGAACGCGACGAGCGTGCTCGCTGCGCACCGACTGCGCTACCTCCAGTTTCCCTACGACGGCGGCTACGGCGACGACAGCGACCGCAAGCGCGACGCGTTCAACGCGCTCTACCAGGGTGCGGCTGCCGCCGGTCTCCCGATCGCGGAGTACGTCGGGTCGAGCGGGATCGCGACCTTGCTCGCGACGGAGAGCTACGCCGGACTGCACGACCTCTACCTCTCGGATCGCGCCGCCTTCAATCAGGCCTACGACGACCTCGACGAAGGCCTCGGCTACAACCTGCGCGAGGCGGCCAAGGTCATCCACGGCATCGCGAGCGGCGTCCCGAACGTGAACGCGCGTCTCATGGAGGTCGCGACCGGCGGCTACGACACGCACTCGGATCAGGGCAGCACGACCCCGGACGGCCACCACTGGCAGCTCCTCGGCGAGGTCGGCAACTCGCTCAAGCTCTTCTACGACGACTGCGCCGACATGGGCGTCGCCGACAAGGTCGTCCTCATGGTGTGGAGCGAGTTCGGGCGCCGCGTGCAGCAGAACGACGGCGGAACCGACCACGGCACCCAGTATCCCGTGTTCGTCCTCGGCGGCGCCGTGCAGGGCGGGGTCTACGGAAACCACCCCAACCTCAACGAGAGCGGGCTCTCCGACGACGGCAACACCGTCTACTCGCAAGCCGCGGCCGACCCGTTCCGCTCGACCGACATGCGCGACATCTACGGCACGATCTTGAAGCACTGGCTCGGCATGCCGTCCGCGACCATCCTCGGCGGCGTCTTCACCCTCGACGGCGGCGACCCCGCCACCCGCTGGACACAGGAGAACTTCGACATGGGATTCCTCGCATGAAGCCCCTCGCCCGCAGTCGGACCGCCGACGAGACCGCCCTCGCCGCCGCCGTCGCCACCTGGCACGGCGACCGTCCCGGCATCCTCCGCCTGCTCGAGTGCCGCCTGCTCCACCGCGGCAACTGGCAATACCTCGGCACCCGCACCGACCAGGCCGTCGCTCCCTGGCCCGTCGACAGCTACCGCTGCGATCGCTGCGACCGCACCTGGGAGCGGCCGAGCTAGCGCGGGTCCGCGTATGAGACTTCCGTGCGCGGCGACACGGCCAGCAGCGCGACGCTCGGTCGCCCAGCAACGTGGTGCCAGCGACCCCGGGGCACGACGACGAAGCATCCCGCGTTCACCGTGACCGTGCTCGCAGCATCGCCAGTGAGCACCGTCACCTCGAGACGTCCTTCGAGAACGTGGAGGAGCTCATCGGCGTCGGGATGGAGCTCCCATGGACCACTCCCGCCTGCGAAACGACCAACGTAGACCCCGCCGCCGTCGTAGGTAGTGAGCTGCGGGAATGCTGCGGCATCCTCGTCCGCGGTCTTGACCTCACCAACCGGCCCGAGTCGATCGAGGATCGCCTTGATGTCGTAGACTTTCATGGTGCACCTCCGTTGGTTGCCTGACGACTCGGTGGCCTACCTGCCATCTACGCCGCCTGACGTCGTGGCGATGAGCGGCCGCGTGCTCAAGCCGGGATTGCGATCGAGGAACGACGTGAGAGCGTCGGGGGCATCGGAGGAGTCGAGCTCGACACCGTCCGCGGTGGCCCAGCGTTCCACGACGGACGCGTGAACTTGCCCCGAGTTCATAGCTCAGCGATGTCCGTGGGTCGAAACTCTCGAAGTTCAAGAGACGCGGGTTTGCTCCGCCGCTCAACGGATGGCGGATCAGCCGCGCGCAGCTCGTCTGCGCGTCGGCTGCATTCGCGAGTTAGACGCACGCTTGGGCGCCTGCCGCATTGGTTTGTCGCCCGAGCGGGGGCGGCGCGCCGGAGTACCGCCGAGCATTCCCTCCACGCTGATATCCTCATCGACATCCGGCCAGTGCACACCTTGGCCGCCACCAATGAGACGGTGGCGTGCACGTTGCGCTGGCGTCGCATCCGAAAGTCGCCAGGACCAGGCGAGCGGAACACTGATCACCCGCCCATCGAGGAGGTGGGCGATGATCTCGTTGCCTGTGACGCGGACGTTCCGGATACGCGGCTCGCTGCTAGCCACAGTGCTCATGCCAGGCCTCCATGATCTTCGCGTGGTGTAGTCGGATCAGTCGCCGGATGCGACCCAGTTCACGGGCGTCGAATCCATGGTTTCGTACTAGCCCGAGTGGTTCGAGCCAGAATTTGCACGTTTTGTTCTCGCGCTCCACATGGACATGCGGTGGCTCGGTGCAATCGAAGCTCGTGAAGAACACTCGGTACGGACCAGGAATTCCCCTCACTCGCGGCATCAATGCCTCCGAGCAGATCGTCAACGTCTAACGTCTCGGCGATCAGCGGCGGCCGCCGCGGGCGGACGACCGCTGCATCGCGAGGTTAGCTGGGCGCTGAAGCGCCAGAATCTTCCGCCGCACAGCTAGGGGAAAGTCGACGACGGCGAACTGACTGCCGTCGAACAAGTAGTCCTCACCACTCTCATCGATGACGCGGATGAGGCCGTCCTTCGCTGCGCGGGTGTCGGGCACGACTGGGTAGACCTTGCCGACGATCAGCGAAGCCTCAGTCCGCGAGTTGTCGAGGCACAATGCGAGCTCTCGTGTCTGCTTTCTCATGGTTCGTCCCTGTACGCTTTGATTTTGAAATCGCGTTTGCCGATGCCGTGGGCCTCGTACCAATGCAGCTCCACGCGACGAAGTGCGCCGTTGACAAGTCGTACCGTCGCGAGCCCCTTCGGCCTGTGCCACCGTCCCGCACCGTAGAGCTTGCGCAAGTGTCCACGGATCTCGACGGCACGGCCAGACGCAATCGTCTCTGTGCGCTTGATCTCGCCGACGATCTCGAATTTCACGCGTCCCGCACTCTCCCTCCGGGCCTACGCCAGCTAACGTGGATGCCAGCGGCGCGCGGCCGCTAACTAACCTTCGTGTGACGCGGCTGTGAGCGGCGCTTCGCGCGCGTCCGCTGCGCTGCCGGGTTAGCCCCGAGGCCGAGTAGGGCGCTGTATGTTCCTGATAACTTTCTCATTGATTTGGGCCTTCTTCGCGGCTTGCTTCACTGTAAGGTTGCGCTTCCGCATTACATCAACATAAAAGTCGCGCTCCCATTCGGTAGTCCAACCTTTGGAAAACGCATGGGCGATTGCCTCGGCGTTGAGCGATTTTGTACGGTCCTTGCGAACGCGCTTGACCGCTTGGAAGATCTTCTCGGACGGTAGGCCAATAAACTTTTTTACACAACAATTGCCAACAGTGACGTCTCCTCCATTGAGCTTGTTCCGCAGAGTGCAAAGTTCAACTATTGGAAAATGACCGCAAAGACATGTCTCCGGTTCGTCAGTCTCGTAGACATCGAACAGCTCCCACTCACGCTTTGCTTGGTCCCACGTTTTCGCCTGCGAGCGCGCGACTATTTCCGTGGTGAGTCTGAAATCAGACATAAGGGGCCGCAGCCGCTTCCAGCAGCCACGGTGGAAGTGGTCGCGGCTTTCTGATCTCCACGTGCGCATGGTACGCCTGCTGGTCCGGCCCCCAGTCGAAATAGATGCCGGCATCATCCTTCCGTAGCTCCTTCGCCTGGGACTCCGCGATAGACAAGACGAGATGAGCGAGTTCGCGGGGCTCTCGATCGGAGACACGCTTCGCGAACACGCGAACGTTGTACTGGCCCGCCAGCAGCCGGAAGTCTGCACCATCCTCCGGTAGAAGGAAGTGATGATTGCAGGCGACGCCCTCGGCTCCGACATGGAGCCCGCTCCCGCGCGCGAGCCGGTCGTCACCGTAGACCCAGATGGAAAAGTTCTGCTTGGACTCGCCGCGCTGGAGGTTAACGTGCATGGACTCGACTGTCTGCCCTCGCCGAGCCGTACTGTAAAAGAGAGTGCGCAGGAAGACCTTGAGGCGCGGCTTCTCGCCATCGCTCCTTCCACCATCGGGGCCGAAGAAGACAACCGTCGGCTGCGTCATGCGGAGCTGACCCGCCCGGAAGAGGGTGAGCCAAGCCGTAATCGCCGACACCGTCAGCGCAAAGGCCGAGATGGTGACTGCGACCCACTCAGTCATGGTTCTCCTGTTTGCTCATGCGTCCCCCCGGGCCAGCTTTGACGCGGATTTCCTCGACAGTTCCATCGATCCCGTGTCCGTGAGTCTTGCACACAGCCCACAGTCCCATGCCTTGCTCGATATCCCGACGGTCCTGAAGCCACTCATGGAACGCCTTGACTTCCCAGAGCTGCTGCCACGTCGCGTGCCCGCCCTCGCACCGGAACTTAAACCAGACGCGTTCATCATCTCCGCTGTAGTCGGAGTCTCCAGAATCACCCGTGCCGCCCGGCGGCGGTGGAGAGTCGAGCCCACTCGGCTCACTATTCCGTTGTGCGTCGTGCCACCGTGCAAGGAGCTTCTTGCACGCGTCATCGCAGCCGGGCGGCGCGTGTCAATGAGATGAGAGAGGGGCGTCACGAAATTACTGTCCCACGGCTGTGATGAGCGGGGCGTCGCCGTCGGCGCCCGCGACCGTGAGTCCCTCGATTGCGGGGGTACCTCCACCCTGCATCGCCGTCGTGGCGTCGCGCGGCGAGGCGCGGAGCGCGCCGTGGTGTCGGGATCGGAGACTGGGAACGCCCTCACGGTCGAGTGCGGGCGGATTGATCCAGACGGCGGTCGGCGCCTGGGGCGCCCGCGGTGGTCGTCCCTTGAAGCGCGCGGGATGCGCGTGAAAGGCGGCGTCGAGGGTCCGGGTGCGCGCCCGCAGAATGGCCGCGGTCTCGCCGTAGTGGACACTCGCCGGGGTGAGAAAGCCGATGCCGCTGTGCCGATGGTCGTCGTTGTACCAGGCGAAGAACGGCCGCAGGAAACTCAGGCCGTGCTCGCGCGAGCCGAAGCGATCGGGAAACGCGGGCCGCGACTTGAGCGTGCGAAACTGGGATTCGGAGAACGGGTTGTCGTTGCTGGTGTAGGGGCGCGAGAGACTCGCGGTGATCGACAAGTCGGCGAGCAACTGGCCGAGCGTCTTCGACGTCATCGCCGGGCCGCGATCGGAATGCAGCGCGAGCGCCGTCGCGTCCCCGAGTCCCTGCTTCTCCACCGTCTCGCGCACCAGCCGCTTGGCCAGCGCCCCCGACTCGCGATCGGCCAAGAGCCAGCCGACGACGTAGCGACTGAAGATGTCGAGGATCACGTAGAGGTAGAAGTACGTCCACTTCTCGGGGCCCTTGAGCTTGGTGATGTCCCAGGACCACACTTGGTTCGGCGCCGTGGCCAGGAGCTCGGGCCGCGTCGCCGGCGGGTGCCGGAGTTGGTCGCGCCGCTCGCGCACTTCGCCGTGCCGAGCGAGGAGGCGGTACATCGTGCGGACCGAGCAATGGTAGACGCCCTCCTCGAGCAGCGTGGCATGGATCGCCGCCGGAGCCTGATCGACGAAGCGCGCCGCGTGGAGGACGGCGAGGACCGCCTGCTCCTCGACCGCGGTGAGCGCCAGGGCGGGCCGCGGAGGGGGCGGCGCCGCCGCGCCGGCCGGGCGGCGCCAGCGGTAGAAGCTCGCCACCGCCACCTGCAGCGCCCGACACGCGGGCGTGATGCCCACCTCGCGGGCCAGGTCCACGACCGCGCCCATTACGGCGCGTCCTCGCTCTCCTCCGCCAGCGGGATCCCGAGCAGGCACGAGATTTTTTTTTGGACGGCGATGATCACGTGCGCTTGGCGCAGCGCCTCCCGCAGGTGCGCATTCTCACGCTCGACCTGCGCCAGCCGTTTCTCTCCCGGGCTGTGCTTGGCTTTGCGTCCGCGGGTCCGCGCCACCAGCCCGGCCAGCGCCCCGGCCCGGCGCTGCTCACGCCACATACTCAGGTGCGACGTGTACAGCCCCTCGCGCCGGAGCAACGCTCCGACCGCGCCCGCTTCCTGACACGCGTCGGCCTCCTCGACGATGCGCAGCTTGTACTCCGCCGTGAAGCGGCGCCGCTGCGCTTTCGCCGGCACCTCGGGGTCCGCGCGCTGGACCGTCCCCACCAGCGCGCGCGCGCCCGCAACTCCAGTCGCCCTACGGGCTCCTTCCGTTCCGGGCGCCCCGGCCACCGCCCCTCCTGCTCCCTTCACCTTCGCTGCCATTCCCGTGCCTTCCTCCGTCCCCGCTCCTACACTAATTTCCACCCACCCCCTCTCTCACGGTCATTGGCACAGGGGGCGTCGGAAGTCTACGTACTGGATGTTCAACAGGCGGAGATGGAGGTCCGCTGGATTACATGTAGCGAGCAGCACGGGAACGATTCTGCCCTTGCGTTCCTGTACGGCCCAATGGACCTCGGCGCGGACCCAATCCGAGCCAACGGCATTCGGGGACATGACGACCAGGAACCAATCGCAGTCCTTGAGACCCTGGACAATCTTTCTCTCCCACTCGTCCGCCGTCATGATGTCATGGTCGGAATACCAGGGCGCGATCCCATTGTCCTTGAGCGGAGGTAGGAGATCGTTCTGAACGAATTTCCGGTCACTTGACGAGTGGCTGATGAACACCCTGGGCATCATGGCTCGATCGTCCTCGTCCAGCTAACGCTCCGGTTCAGCGGCGGGCCGCGCAGCGGGCCGTCCGCTGCAACCGGTTGTTAGGTTGCACACGACGGAGACGTTGCAGCGTCGACCGAGCTCGTAGGCGATCGCTGCCCCTGCTGCACCATAGCCCAGAACCGCAACCCTTGGTTTCTCGCTCATACGCGTAGATCAGCGCGCCCGAGGGCTTGACGACCTATTTATAACGCCCCATAGGCGCGTTAAGGTACTCCAGTATCTCCCCCGGCTTCTTGAGAATCGTTTGGTTCTCCTCAAGCATCCTCAGCTCGTCATTGGTTAGCGTGCGGGCCACGAGTGCGCATCGACCGTCGTTGTCCGTCGCTTTGACGAGCAAGAGCGTTCCAACCTGGATGCATGCGTTCGGAGTCGAGCTGAGGGCACCGATCAGTCCTGCAGCGGCCTGAGCCTGCAAGTTGTTCGCCTCGGCCTGGGGCTTGTCCAAATAGGTGACTTCCAGAGCACGCTCTGCGGTTTGCAAGCGACTCCGAACCTCTTCCTGCGTGAAGAATCCCTTAGTCCGCAACACGAGCCGCTTCCACCAAGACCCCGACTCTTCCGGAAGCTCATATAAACGTTCAAAGCCCGCCGGTCCGACGAGGCCTTCGATCGCAGCAATGATCGTTCGGCGCGTACTCTCGTCGGGTAGGGGATCGACGAAATAGATCCGCACGGGAACATACCGGGTCACGCGCGCTTTCGTAATGTCCGCACCAGACGAGAGAAGCCAGAGGAAACTGTGAAGGGTATCCTTCGTCCCCTGCTGGTCTTCCTGCATCTCCGCCGCCGTGGTTGCCATTTCCGCCTGGGATTCCACCAGGCCATCAACTCTGGCGCGGAGTTCGCCGAGGCGCTGCTCGACCGATTCCTGGAAGCTACGACGAAACCCGTCCAACGTTGCGTTTGCGATCTCCCGCATCTCCTCAAGTCGGCGCGGACGGCGAGGGTATCGCAGCGCTCTGTCGAGCAGGTGGTCAAGTTCTGGATCCAATGACTCCTGAAGTCGCCTTTGACGACGAAGCGCTCGGTAGACCAGCTCGCTGATGAACGGATCATCGTCTCCGCTGTCACGGAGAAGTACAGCCACAAGAACGATCAGAAGCAGGTCGTCGTCTCTTCGCGCTGCCATTCGCCTCTTCCTCGCTCGCCGATGCGTCTAACGACGATTATAATAGACGGCTCACGCATTGGCTTAGGACTCCTTCGCGGGCCTCTTGCGCCGAGGCTTTGCGGCGGGCGCATCTGAGGGTTGGGACTCATCGGGCGCTTCAAGGTGCAGCATGTGTTCCATGTCTCGAAGCAGCATGTGCAGCATGCGCGGGTCCGCGCCCAACTCCTCCATAAACGGCCCCTCCATCATGAACTTGGAAGCCCGGCGAAGGCGCTGAAGGGTCTCCTTCGCCTCAGCACGGTTACCGGCCCTGGCTGCCCTGTAGGCGTCCATCGCAAGCTCATACAGCCAAGGGACCTCGTCGCGGCAGAAGCTCGCAAACATCAGCAACATGACGGGATCGCCGGGCTTGGCGCCCATCATGTCGGCCATCATCATTGGGTGGTGCATCACGCGACCAAAACGACGATGACGAGGAGAGCGAAGATTCAAGGTTATCTCTGCCACATCTCGGAGCTTTGCTTCGAGCGACCGGACGCTCGCCACGAGTTCCTCGAGGATCTGATGCTGACTTCGCACGGGCTTGGTGGATTCCTTCGGCGCTGGAATCGCTTCGAGCTTCTTGTGCAAGTCGGTCCACAGCGCATCGAAGAGTTGCTTTGCGCGTCCGTCGGGAACAGCATGCTCGGCGGCCCGGTTGATCGACTGAATCGCCTCCCCCATGCCGTCCTCGTCGACCTTCTTCGACTGGAACTGAGCGAGGGGACCGCTGACCTCGCTGAACTCCAGGTCAAGCAGTAGCGGGATGACCCGACTGTTCGAAAGCGACTTCGCGAGCGAGCCCGCCTCAAAGAGAATCCACGGCGAGGCCAGGTTTTCCCGGGTGACGCACAGAAGGCCGAAGTTAGACGCCTCCAACTCCTTCGCGATCGCGTCGGCCCACCGCTCTCCGGCCGCGATGTCGGTCTCCGACAGCCACGGCTCGACATAGTGGAGGACGAGTGGCAGCCAGTCGCGCAGCGCCACGGCCATGGCCTGGCTTCGGGGTCCACTCCAACCGATGAAGACCTTCATCATCTGCCTCCAATGTTCATGGGGTGTCGCCTCCTGAGCCGTCTAACTAGATTTGGATGGTTCCAGATAACACCACGAAGACTGCAATCCGGCGCAGCCCATCGCGCCGCAGCCGATCGGACGAACGCGGCCCCTTTCACCGATGCGGCGCACGCATAGCCCCTCACTCGTCACGTCCCTTCCGCGGCGTTGGACTGCGCGCGGACCTGCAGCGTATCGCGCGGACGGCAGGTGACCGTCGAGCGGAAGAGCAAGCGGCGCTCCCGACACCACCAGAGACGCCGGCGACCGCACCGCCGACGGGCCGCGGTTGCGCACGTGTGTATCGATCGGCGTCGTGCGGACGACGCGGTGACCGAATAGCTCCTGCACCTTCCGGATGTCGGAGCCGGACTGGAGGAGAGGCGTCGCGAACGAGTGACGGAACGTGTGGGTTTGCGCGACGGTACCGGCCCCTGTCCCCGCGTCAGCGAACCAACGATCCTATAGCGCGACGCTTCGCACGGCGCGCGAAGTATAGGGGCCGCGCGCCGCACGCCTCAAGAAAGATCACTCCCGGTAGCTGCGAGTTCTTGTCTCGTTCTGATGCAGTCGGGTTCCCGCGGGCGAGCCGAGCTCCTCGCGGGTGCGCGGCGGACGAAATCGATTGGCAGCGCCGCGCCTCGGGCTCGGGCGTTCGCCTCGCCTCGTTGCCGGCCCGCGACGGCTACTCGTATCCACCTCCGCCAGCAATTTTTCCGTTGACACCGCATCTGACTTCGCCTATTGTTCGCCTGCTGGAGACGCAGCACCATCAACAACAGATTCGTATAGATCGACGATGGGAAGCGGATCATGACCCTCTCGACCGCGTGGCGCCTCCGGTGGGCGCGGCTCCCCAGCCGTCGCCCGGGGACCGGGCGCACGGTGCGCCTGCATCGGACCGACGTGCGCCCGCAGCGGACCGGAACGGTCCGGCCGCGCGCCGCGGCCGCGGCCGTCGACGATCGCGCGTTGCAATCCGAGCGAGCACGCTTCGCCGCCGGCGTCGACGTCGAGCTCCGGCTCGCGTGTCGGAGCGAGATGGCGATGCGCCGGGAGCTCGGCTGCGCCGCCCGCGTCCTCCTCCGCCGCCGGCTCTACCGTCGGCTCGGCTTCGTCCGCCTCAGCGACTACGCGCGCGAGCGGCTCGGAATCTCGGGACGCACGCTGCAGGCGGCGGCATGGCTCGCGACGCGGCTCGACGCGCTGCCGGCGGTGTCGCGGGCCTACGATCGCTCCGAGCTCTCGTGGGCGCAGGCCCGCGCGCTCTGCGCGACCGCCTCCGCCGGCGACGAGGAGCAGTGGTTGGAGGTCGCGCGCCATCACACGGTCGAGGAGCTCGAGCGGCTCGCCAAGCGCGCGCGCCCGCGGCGCGACATCCCGCCCGATCCCGAGCCGGCAGGCGGCGAGATCGACGGGGAGCCAGTGCTCCGCTGGCGCTTCGTCTGCCCAGCCCGGGTGCGCGCCGTCTGGCGGCGCGCGGTCGAGCTGGCGTCGCGGATGGCCGGCCAGCCGCTCGCGACGTGGCAGGCGTCGGAGCTCATTGCCGCGGAGGGCTTCTCGGGCCGCCCGGCCGGTGCGTCGGTCGGCGACCGCGCGCTGATGGCGGCGATCCGGCTGGCCCGACGGAAGATGCGCGAGGGTCGCCGGACCGACGCCGAGGTCGCGGAGAGTGGCACGGACCGTCATGCGCCAGCCGGCTCGGCGTCGGCTGCGGCCGCCACCATCGGCACGCGCGCGGACCGTGCGGACGGTGCGCCTGTGGACGACGCCCATGCACTGCGCCGACCGGCGGAGGCCCACGCGTTCCCGGCAGAGGCCGAGGCGTGCCCGGCCGATGCCTTCGCGCTCGACGCCCGATTGCAGGAAGCGATGCGCGTGATCCGGACCGCCGAGCCGCGGATCGGGCGGCTCTTGCGGGTCGTGGTCGACCACCGCCTCTACCGCGCGCTCGGGTACGCGAAGCTCGACGACTACGCGCGCGAGCGGCTCGGCCTCTCGATGCGCAAGGTCTGGGCGCTCGCGAAGGTCGAGCGGGCCACGGCGCGGAGCGACGACTTCGCCCGGGCCTACCGCGAGGGGCGCGTGTCCTGGGTGCAGGCGCTGACGCTGCTCCCGGTGCTCGAGCGCACCAACGCGGCGGCATGGGTCGCCCGCGCCGACACCGTCACCGTGCGCCGGCTCGGGGACGAGGTGAGCTGGGTTCTCGAGGCGCGCGACGTCGCCGGCACGGCGGCGTCGCTGGCACCGCCGCCGCTCGACAGCCGGCTGGCGTCGCCTGTCGGGACGCTCGTGGAGCGCCACCGTGCATCGTCACTCGGGCCCGTACCGGGAGAGAAGTGCCGTGAAGTGTCACCGGGCTGCGACGTGCAAATCGGTGCGCGTTCCCTCGGGCCATCGACGGAGCGACCTACGGAGCAATCCGGGCCGCAATTCACGGACCGATCGACGAGGACTACGGCGCTCGACTCGGCGGCGGGCGGAGGTCGCCGACACGGAGATCACGTTCGTTGCTCCCGCCTCGGTCGTCGCCTTGCTGCGCGACGTCCTCGACGCCTTCGCACGGCCGGGCGCCCCGCGGTGGACGGCGCTCGAGCGCCTGCTCCGTCACGTCGTGCACCATTGGGAGAGCGCGCCGCGCCATCCCGATCCGATTTTCGCCCGCGACGGCTGGCGCTGCACGGTGCCGGGATGCAGCTCGCGACGGAACCTGCACGATCACCACATCACGTTCCGCTCGCACGGCGGGCGCAACACTCGCGACAATCGGACGGCGGTCTGCGCGGCGCACCACCTCCACGGGCTGCACGACGGAACGATCCGCGCGTCGGGGACGGCGCCGTCGGCGATCGAGTGGCGACTCGGGGTGCGGAGCGGGACGCCGCCGCTCGCGACCTACGTCGGGGACCGTCGGTGCCCGTCGCCCGCGCCGATCTCGGGTGTGGCGGCCTCACGTACGAGCGCCGGCGGTTCACTGGCTGGAGGCTGATCCCAAGCAACGATCTGCGAGTCGCACCGACGGAGTGAATCGCTTGCTCGACGGGCGTGCGTCGCCGTCTCCGTTCAGCTCGCGCCGCGAGCCGCCCTCTTCGTCCTCGCTCTGACCAAAGAGTGACGGCACAGAGTGACGGCACCGAATGGCGGACATCCGCACTGCGGGCAAGCCAACCGCGCCGGGGTACTGGGCGACCGGGCAGGACCCGACCCGGGCAGTGCCCTGCCGAGCGGCGCTGGACTCGGGTGTGCAAAGTCGGCCATGAGACCCCCGGGAGGGCCGTGTCCGATGAAGATCGCGCGCAGACTCGGGTTGGTGCTGGTCGTACTGGTCGTGATCCGCGTCGTCGCGGGATGCTTGAACCCCGCGCTCAACATCAACGACGTCACCACCGGCGCGACCCCCGAATACCCCGACCTCCAGCCGCAGCGCTTCGCCGCCCCGGCCGCGCGCGTGTTCGACGCGGCGTCCGCCGTCGCCCGCGCCGAAGGCTGGGAGGTGACGAAGGAGGACCGCGGTGCCGGCGTCATCACCGCCGTCGCGACCACCCCGCTCATGCACTTCAAGGACGACGTCACCATCACGACGCGCCCCGACGGCGAGCAGACCACGGTCATCGTCCGCTCGCACTCCCGCATCGGTAAAGGCGACCTCGGCGCCAACGCGAAACGGATCCGGAAGTTCCAGAGCGAGCTGGCGGAGCGCATGGCGGCGGCGGCCGGTCGGCCCGCCACTCCCTGAGCTTCGGTCAGGTCGCCCAGGCACGTCCCCGGATCGAGCAGACCGTTGCGTCGCCAGTCGAGCTTGAGGAGCCACGTCCGCGCGCGTGCCACCGGTGGCGCGTGGACCGTCGCGTCGCGCCCCTGTTCGGTCACGGGAGCTCGGCCTCGTTTCCAGCCGTCGAATCAGCGCGGACGACGCGGGATCGAGTAGGCTGCGCGCCGGGCGCACAGCCGCGCGCGCCTTCGTGCGCGCGTGCCGCCGCGCGTTCAGGAGCACGTAGCGCAGCGCCCGATGCACCTCGCGCGGCGTGGAGAGCATGCGAGAGTGATAGCGGTCGGCGAGGACTCCGCCGCTTCGCCGGGCGATCCGGTTGACCGCGCGGGCCAGGCGGCACCGATCGCCATCATGCCGCGCCCGAGCGCCCGTCGATCCTGCGCTTCGACGACCAAGTGCGCGTGGTTCCCCTGCAGCGAGTAGTGCACCAATCGAAACCCCGGCCGCTCACAGCCTGCCGCGAACGTCCGCTCGATCTCCTGCACGACCGAGACCGTGCGAAGCGACGGTACGTCCGACCGTACGCGCAGCGTGACATGCGCAGACAGCATCCGGCCGAAATGCTCGCGCGACCGATGTCGCATTCCCGAGCTTGCCGTCGGTTTCCGCCCGTCCGGCACTGGGTCGCGATCCTCCCCACCATGGGCGATCGGAGGCTGAGCCCGGAGCAGTTTGCTGGTCCGAACCGAGACACCGTTCGGACATCGTCGATCGTCGTTCTACCGGCGTGGTGAAGCCCCATGCTACAGGTCGCGCCGTCATGGCTTCGGATTCGACACCACCACCGAGTGTCTTCATCAACTATCGATCCGCCGACCCGAGCAGGTCGCCGCCGCCTTGCAGCGTGCCCTCGAGCAGACCTTCGATTGGGGTGAGGTCTTTCTCGATCACCGGAAGCTCGCGCCGGGCGGGGTTTGGCCCGAGGATCTGCGACAGCAAGCCCACGCCTCCAGCGTCATGCTGGTCCTCATCGGCAAACGCTGGCTGACGCTCCAGGGCGAGGATGGCGTCCGCCGCCTCGACGAGCCAAAAGATTGGGTGCGCCAGGAGATCGAGACGGGGCTCACATGCGGCACGCTTGTCATCCCGGTCCTGATCGACGGCGCGCCGCCGCTATCGAAAAACGCGTTCCGGACCATTCCGCAGATCGCTCCGCTCGCCGAGCTGCAGGCGATCCCGTTGGACACGAAAGACTGGGATGCGCACCTCGCCACCATCGTGAGCATCTTGGAAGGTCGGGGCTTTCGGCGCCGCGGCATGTCGGTCGCGGCCGCCGCCGACGCCGCCAAACGCCCCTTCCGCAGCACCGTCCCGACGCGTGGACATGCTCCTTTCGCGGGACGCGACTCGCTCTTGGCGGAGATGGAGCAGCTGCTGGCCGACGTCACCAGCACCAAGCTACTGGTCCTCTACGGGCAGTCGGGCGTCGGCAAGAGCGAGCTCGCGCGCGAGTACGCCCGCCGCCATCGCGCGTCTTATCCCGGCGGCACCTTCGTCGTGGACATGCAGGGAAGCGGGCCCCCGGTCGATCTCGCAAAGATCCGTCGGACCGCGCTCGGGCTTCCTCCGAGCGGCCTCTCTCTCGACGAAGAGTGCCAGCGCGCCCTCTTCGACCTAGCCGACGCCTCGACGCTTCTCGTCTACGACAACGCCCGGCAACCCGGCGATCTCGACCCCTGGCTCCCTCCCGACGGCATGCCGTGCCACGTCGTGGTGACGACCACGCGCGACCGCTGGGACGAGCGCTGGGACAAGCTACCGGTCCCACCGCTCGCCGACAGCGCCTCGCGCGACGTCGTCGAGCAGCTGGCGGGTGCCGATCTGGCGCGCCGCTTCGGCGGCGAAGTCATTCAACAAGCCGGTGGTCTCCCGGTGCAGCTCGTCCCCTTGGCCAGGAGCTTGCGGATCGAGAGCGAGCGCGGCCATGCCACAGAAGTCCCGGATGCCCTCGCCGACGAAACCCAGGCGAGCTTTGCGCGCGCCTGGGCGGCACTGGGTGAGGATGGCCAGCTCGTCTTGTGGGCGGCGAGCTTCTTCCACCGCGAGCGCATCCCGCCTGCCACTCTTTTCAACGCATTCGAGCGTGCGGCCGGGTGGCCGAAGGCACGATTCGATCAGGCGCTTACGTCGTGCGCCGATCTCTTGGTGCTTCAAGGCAGCGACCCGTTGCGCATGCATCAGCTGTGGGGACGCTTCGTCCGCACGCAGCCACCTGTCGAAGAGTCAGGCAGAGAGCTCGGAATAAAGAGCACACTATTCTCGCGCCTCCTCGATGCGGCCGACGAGCTCGGGGCGCATCCCGCTAGCGTCGATGCCAAGCTGCGTCTGCTTTCGTTCGACGTCGATATCGGAAGTTGGGCGGAGATGCGTGCGACGGGTATCGACCCGAAAGCCTCACGCCGGATCGGCCGGGCGCTCACCGAGACCGGCCGCTTCGCCGAGGCCCGCCCCTGGTTCGAGCGCGCCGTCGCCGAGGCCGAGCACGGCGACGTCCACGGCCGCGTCGACCACGCGAGCCTCGGAGCGAGTCTCCATCTAATCGGGTACTGCTTCTCCCAAACCGGCGAGTTCGCCGAGGCCCGCCCCTGGTTCGAGCGCGCCGTCGCCGAGAAAGAGCGCGGCGACGTCCACGGCCGCGTCGACCACGCGAGCCTCGAAGTGATCCGCACGGCTCTCGCGAGCGTCCTCTCCGCGCTGGGCGGTTCGGGGAAGTGAAACGAATGGACGGCGCGCGCGACCGTCCGATCGCGAAGGCCGAGCTTCCGCGACGTTCGCCCGCCGCTCGAAAGGTCCGGCTGCGAACCCCGCTCACCCGCGCGTGAGCGCGCCGCCGCAGCTCGAGCCCTGCCCCGCCGTGCAGCCGTAGCAGTGCCCCGCGACCGCGATCGCGTCGCCCTCGAGCGACGCGTCGAGCAGCTCGCGGAGATGGCGCGCCGTCGCGGCGCCGCCGGCCGGAATGCGCAGCATCTGGTTGAAGTCGCAATCGTAGAGCCGGCCTTGGTGGTCGACGCTCACGAGGGTGCGGCACATGACGTTGGCGGTGTTGTCCGCGCGGTGGGCGGCGCGCAGCGTCGCCAAATACTGGTCGAAGGTGCCCTGTGAGACGAGCCACGAGCCGAAGCGCTTGATCGGCATGTTGGCGATCGTGAACAGGCGGTCGAAGGCGATGCCGAAGCGCTCCCCCAAGAGCCGCTTGTAGTCGGCTTCGAGCGCGGTCTGCGGCGGCGGCAGGAACGCGCCGTTCGGGTTGTAGACGAGGTTCAGAACGAGGCCGGTCTCGGGCCGGCCGTAGCCGAGCGCGTTCAGGCGCTGGAGCGCGCGGATCGACGCCGCGAACACGCCGTCGCCGCGCTGCTCGTCGACGTTCTCGGCGGAATGGCAGGGCAGCGACGCGATCACCTCGACGCGCTCGCCGGCGAGGAACGGGGCCACCCACTCGTAGCCGGGCTCCTCGATGATCGTCGGGTTGCAGCGGTCGAGGACGTGGAGGCCGCGCCGGCGCGCCGCGGCGACGAGCCAGCGGAACTCCGGATTCATCTCGGGCGAGCCGCCGGTGAGATCGAGCGTCGCGACGCCGCGCCGCGCGGCGACGGCGAGGGCCAGCTCCATCGTCGCGCGGTCCATGAGCTCGGTGCGGCGCGGTCCCGCGTCGACGTGACAGTGGATGCAGCGGATGTTGCAGAGGTAGCCGAGGTTCAGCTGCAGCGTCGCGAGCGGGCCGCGCGTGAGCGCCGGGAAGTCGCTCGCCCGCAGACGCGGCCAGCTATCGAGCATGGATCACCTCGACGGCCGACGTGGCGGCGAGCCGCCCGCTAGCGCGCATGGGTCGCTCCCACCGTCAGCGCGCGCGCGGGGAGCGGCGTGAACGGTTGCACGAGGAGCGCGGGCAAGGTCTGGGTCGCCGGCGTGCGGAGCTCGGGCACGCCGATGGGCATGGTCGCCTCGGGGAGCCGCGGCGACGCACGGAACGTTCCGAACAGCCGGTCCCACCACACGACGCTGAACCCGAAGTTGCTGTCGGTCTCGTCGCGCGCGATCGAATGGTGCACGCGATGGAGCGAGGGGGTGACGATCCACCAGCGGAGCGCGCGCTCGAGTCGTGCCGGCAGCGCGGCGTCGACGTGCGTGAAGAGCGCGCCGCCTTGCAACCCGAGCTCGAAGAGCAGCACCGCGAGCGGCGCGGCGCCGAGCACGGCGATCGCCGCGAACTTGAGCGCCTGCGAGAGCACGGTCTCGAAGGGATGGAAGCGGACGCCGAGCGTCACGTCGAAGGCCACGTCGGAATGATGCACGCGGTGCAGGCGCCAGAGGAGCGGGACGCGATGCAGCACCCGGTGCTGCACGTAGATCACGAGATCGAGCGCCAGTGCCGCGACCCCGACCTCGAGCGGCTCGGGCCACGCGACCGTCGCGAAGAGCCCGAGCCCGTCGGCTCTGAGACGTGCCGCGAGCCCGACGCCGACGACCGGGAAGAGCACGCGCAGCACGAGCGTGTCGATCGCGACGAGCGCGAGGTTCACGAGCTGCCGCCACGCGGGCCGGGCGTCGCCCCGACACGGGCGGGCGCGCTCGGCGGTGGCGAGAAGCATCAGCAGCCCGACGAACGCCGCCACGCGGATCGTCGGCTCCCACGCGACGAGCGCCGCCGCGCTCACGCGCCGCCCTTTCCGACATCGGCGCCGTCGCGCGTCGCATCGAGCCACGCAGCGAGCGCCCGCTGCGCGGGCGTCGGCGAGGACAGCGCGGCGAGCTCGCGGCGCATCACGGCGAGGTCGGCTTCCTCGTCGACGTCGGTGCGCCACGGCAGCCCGACGAACGCGCCGTAGGCGCCGAACGCCGCGCGCAAGCGCACCGCCGTGTCGGTACGGCTGTAGGCGACCGACTCCCAGGTGGCGAGCGGCGCGGCGCGATTCCCCGCGTAGAGCCAGAACCCGCCGTCGCGCGCGGGACCGATCGCCTGGCGCGGCTCGGATGCTCGGCACCACGCCAGCGCCTCGCCCAGCATCGCGGGCGCGAGCTGCGGCGTATCGGCGCCGAGGAGCACGCCGGAGCCGTGGCGGCGGATGAGCTCGTGATGCACGCGTCCCATGCGCGCGCCGAGGCCGCCCTCGCCTTGCCAGACGCACGGCAGCGCGTGCCACGGGTCCGCGTCGAGCGCGGCGGGCTCGGCGACGGCAAAGTAGGCCGTCGCACCGGCCGCATGGGCCGCGGCCTCGGCAACCTCGGTGACCGCGGCCGCGGCGCGGAGGTGCCATGCCCACGCCGCGTCCTCGCCGATCGTCGCAGCGAGACGCGTCTTCACCGCCGACCGGCCCGGCGTCTTCACGAAGATCGCGATCGCGCCGCCGCTGCTCTCCATCCGGGTCATGCGACCCCGCGGGCGCGCCGCGCCTCCCGCCACGCCTGCGCCGCCGTCAGCCGGACGTGGCGCGCCGTCGTGCGGAGCCAGCCCAGCTCGGCGTACTTGCGGGCGCTCGTGTAGAGCGGCGCGCCCGCCGCGACGACCGGTACGCCCGCACGCCGCGCCGCCCAGACGAGCGCGTGATCCTCTCCGCAGGGCCGCTCTGCATCGAAGCCGCCGAGACGCTCGAAGGTCGCGCGCGCGAGAAAGAAGCCCTGGTCGCCGAACGGGAGCCCCAAGAGCCGGCTCCGGATCAACACCCCGAGCGCGTTCAGGTGGACGGCGCGCGGACCGTCGGAGGCGAAGCGGAGGTCGAAGTAGCCGAGCGCATGCGGCGCGCGCGCCATGCCGCGCTCGAGCGCCGCGAGCGTCGTCGGCGCGAGCCGCGAGTCGGCGTGCAGGAACCAGAGCCACGGCCGCGCCGCCGCGCCCGCGCCGGCATTCTGTTGCAGGGCGCGCCCGCGCGCCGTGACGAGAGCGACGACCTCGGCGCGCAACCCCGACGGTCCGTCGCTCGGGCGCGGCAGGTCGTCGATGGTCGTCGCGACCAGCACGACGCGCGCCGCCTCCGGCAAGGGCGCGAGCTCGGCGACGAGCCCGCGCCACGCGCGCTCGCCCGGTCCGATCGGCACGACGACGGCCACATTCTCGAGGCTCACGCGCGGCGTCCTCAGCAGCACGCCCCGCCGTCGGTCGCGGCGGGTGTGGTGCCGCTCGGCGCGCAATCGAAGAGCCCGAAGTGCGTGCCCTTGTCGCCCTCGACCCGGAAGTGCGGCGCATAGCGGGTGTGCGCCACCATGTCGGCGGTGTTGCCGCAGACCAGCATCGGCCGCCCGGTCTCGAAGTGGTGATGATCGTCGAGGTCGAAGGCGTGCGGCAGCTCGGCGATGGTGCCGAGATAGGTCGCTACTTGGCCGTAGTCCTCGCAGCGATCCTCGAGGGCGAGCTTGAAGGCGCGGATGGTCCGCGAGCGAAATGTCACCATGCCGATCCGGCGCGCGATCTCCGGATCGTCGAGCGTGATCGGCGTGCTCGCGACGACGCGGGCGTCGGCGCATCCCGCCGCGGCGAGCAGACGCCGGAAGTCCTCGTGATAGAGCGCGCCCGCGAGGCATTCGCCGAGCAGCACGGGATCATGGCGGAGCGCGCCCGGAATGCGGCGATCGGCGAACACGTCGGAGAAGTAGAGCTCGCCGCCCGGCTTCAGGACGCGGAAGATCTCGCGGAAGACGCGCGGCTTGTCGGGGGAGAGGTTGACGACGCAGTTGGAGACCACCACGTCGACGCTCGCGTCGGCGATGCCGACCGCGCCGAGGTCCTCGACGTAGCCGGCGTGGAGCTCGACGTTCGAGCGCGCGTAGCCGTAGCGCTCGGCGTGCCACGCCCGGTGCCGGGAGGCCAGCGCGAGCTGCTCGGGCGTCATGTCGACGCCGACCACCCGGCCGTGCTCGCCGACCAGGCGCGACAGCACGTAGACGTCGCGCCCGGTGCCGCAGCCGAGATCGAGGACCGTCGCGCCGGCGAGCGCCGGCGGCAACGGCAAGCCGCACCCATAGAAGCGCTCGCGAATCTCCGGGTGGACGTCGGCCACGAGCGGGCGCAGATGCGGCGGCACGGCGTCGCCGGCGCAACAGGCGGAGGTCTTCAGGTCGGCGCTCGTACGCAGCACCTCGCCGTAATAGCGGCGCACGTCGGTCAGCGTCTCGGAGGCATCGGCCATGGGCTCGGCGGGCGTCATCGTCGTGCCCCCTTGTCGTTCAGACGCCAATCGTAGTCGAGGAACGTCACGGGCACCTCCGCGGCGGCGATGCGACGCCGCACCGCCGGCTCGTCGCTCAGGACCTCGGCGTACGACCCGAGGAAGCGTGCGACCGAGCCCGCAGCGCGGGCGAAATCGTCGCCGTACCAGTCGAAGATCTTCGACACCTCGAGACGGTCGGTGGCGGGATCGTAGCGATTGCGGGTGCGATCGGAGAGGAAGCGGCGCGCTTGGTCGGCGAGCTGCCCCGCGAGCACGTCGCCGCGATACGCCTCGGGCCGGAGCGCCGGGCAGCCGATCGACGCGCAGTTGAGCGCGAAGTGGACGCGCGGCACGCCTGCGCCGACGCCGCCGCGGATCAATCCGTGCTCGACGTCGTCGAGCGTCCGCGTCGTCCCGAGGAGCGCGACGAAGCGTTGCTTCCACGGGCTCGTGATCCAGCCGCCGAGATCCTTGATCGAGGTGACGTCGGGATAGCGGGTGAGGACGAGCGCGATCGTGTTGGCGTTGTAGGCGTTCACCAGGAACGCGAGCCGGTCGGGCGCGGGCCAGGTCGCGAAGTCCGCCTCCGCGACCGCCGCCAGCGCCGTCCGATAGGCCTCGAGCCCGGCGCGGTCGCGCCTGAAGCCCGCGTAGTCGACCGCGGTCGCCGTTCCGGCGTCGTTCCACCGGACGTGCGCCGCCAGCAGCCGCGTCCAGTCGGCGTGGGTACGGTCGAAGCCCGCGCTCGCCCGCGCCAGGCCGGCACCGGACGCGAGCGCCGCCACCGACACGAGCACCGTCACGAGCGCGGCGCGCACACCGTGCGACATGCGACGGACCCTATGCAGGGTCCGCGGTACGCTCAACCCCGCCGCCACGCGAAAAAGCGCTGCGCGAGCCGCAGGGCCGTCGGCGAGGCGTGGGCGCGCTTCCACGCGCCGGCCGCGAAGCGATTCGCCTCCATCATGGTCGGGTAGACGTGGATCGTGCCGAGCAACGCGTTCAGACCGAGGCCGTGCTTCATCGCCGTCACGTGCTCGGCGATGAGCTCGCCGGCGTGCGCACCGACGATCGTCGTTCCGAGGATGCGGTCGCGCCCCGCCGCCGTCAGCACTTTCACGAAGCCGTCGGCGGCATCGTCGGCGATGGCGCGATCGAGGTCGGCGAGGCCGTAGCGGGTCACCTCGACCGCGATGCCCTGGGCACGCGCCTCGTCCTCCGACAGCCCGACCCGCGCCACCTCGGGCTCCGTGAAGGTGCACCACGGGATCACCCGGTAGTCGGCGCGATACGACCAAAAGGGTGCGACGAGACCGTTCACCGCCGCGTACCAGGCCTGGTGCGAGGCGACGTGCGTGAATTGGAACGGCCCCGTGACGTCGCCGCACACGTAGACGTTCGGGAAATTCGTGCGCAGCCAGGGATCGGCGTCGACGGTGCGGTTTTTGCGGAGCCGTACGCCGAGCTCCTCGAGCCCGAAGCCCGCGACCCGCGCCTCGCGACCGAGCGCGACGAGGAGCGTGTCGAATTCGACGGCGACCTCGCGGCCGTCGTGACGGCAGACCAGCCGCCAGCCGTGCTCGGCGCGCTCGACGCGGAGCGCCTCGTGAGCGGCGGCGACCGCGAGGCCTTCGGCGACGAACCGCGCCGCGAGCACGGCGGCGGCGGCGGCGTCCTCGCGCGGCAAGAGGCGCGGCGCCATCTCGACGATGGTGACCGCGCTGCCGAGGCGCGCGAACGCCTGCGCGAGCTCGCAACCGATCGGCCCACCGCCGAGCACGACGAAGCGGCGCGGCAGCTCGCGGAGATTCCAGATCGTCTCGCTCGTGACGTAGGGGGCGTCGGCGAGGCCGGCGATCCGCGGCACGAGCGGCCGCGCGCCGGTCGCGACGACGATGCTCCGCGCCGAGAGCCGGCGGCCGCCGACCTCGACCTCCCACGGCGAGACCAAGCGGGCGTCGCCGCGGATCACCTCGACCCCGAGCCCGCCGTAGCGCTCGGCCGAGTCGTGCGGCTCGACCGTCGCGATCACCCGCCGGACGCGCGCCATCACGTCCGCGAAGTCGAACCGCGCCTCCATGCGCGCGACGCCGAAGCGCGCACTGTCGCGCGCCTCGGCGAGGAGCCGCGCCGTCCGCAGCAGCGCCTTGCTCGGCACGCATCCCGTGTTGAGGCAATCGCCGCCGAGCGTGTCCTTCTCGATCAACGCGACCTTCGCCTTCACCGCGGCCGCGATGTACGCCGCGACGAGCCCCGCCGACCCGGCACCGACGACGATCAGGTTGTAATCGAAGCGGCGCGGCCGCACGTGGCCGCGATACACGCGGCGCGCGGCGAGGGCATCGACGGCCTTCCGCAGCACCAGCGGCAAGAGCCCGAGGACGACGAAGACGGCGAGCAAGCGCGGCGAGGCGACGTCGGCGAGGCGGTCGATCGTCGCGAGCTGGCTCCCCGCGTAGACGTACGCGATCGTCGCCGGCAGCATCCCGACTTGGCTCACGCCGTAGAACGTCGCCGTCGCGATCGGCGTCAGCGCCATCAGCAGATTCACCAGGAAGAACGGAAAGAGCGGTACGAGCCGCAACGTGAAGAGATAGAACGCCCCGTCGCGCGCGACGCCCTCTTCGATCGGTCGAAGGCGGGTCCCGAATCGGCGCCGCACGGCGTCGCGGAGCACGAAGCGCGCGATCAGGAAGGCGAGCGTCGCGCCGATCGTGCTCGCGAACGAGACCGCGACCGTCCCGACGAGGACGCCGAAGAGCGCACCGCCCGCGAGCGTCAGCACGGCGGCGCCCGGCAGCGAGAGCGCCGCCATCGCGACGTACGCCGCCATGTAGCTCGCGAGCGCGCCGGCCGGGTGCGCCTGCCGCCACGCCTCGAGCGCATCGCGGTTGCGCTTGAGCGCGTCGAGGCTGAGAAACCGCCCGAGGTCGAAGACGAAGAAGGCGGCGACGAGCGCCAGCACGACCGCGACGAGCACGAGGCGAGCCCCGCCACCCGCCCCGGCGGGCCGGGCCGCCCCGGCCTCCGCCTCGCTCATCGGGTCGGCCATGGGTCTCTTCGAGAGGGAACGTACTCCCTCAGTGCGGCCACGATGAAGCGGCGATTCGCCTCGGTTCGCCACGCTACGACGTCGCGGGCGAACGGCTTCTTCCCCAAGGTTCGAGCGAGCATGGGCTCGAAGACCACGCCGGCGAGGTCGACCGCGACGACCTCCACGGCGAGCCAGGCGAGAGGCGAGCCGTTCGGCATGGCCCTCGCATCGCCATACCGCTCGAGCTGTCGGACGACGAGGTCGGTAATCGTGGCGAAGAGAGCCCGGCCGGCCGGTGTTGCTTCGAGCAGCGCACGTCGTAGGTAGCTGCGAAGCTGCGCCTCACCGGCGATGATGCGCATCGCCGACGACAGGATGGGGGTGCGAGCCGACGCCTTGGCGGCGAGTCTGCGCGGCATGCGGTCGCCGAGCCCGCTCAGCCGAAGAGGATCGCGGAGGCGCGCCGGCGTGAGCGGCTCGCCCAGGGTCCCGATCTCCAATGGGTTGCGCATCACGGGACGCTCGAGGTGGTAGTTCGCCATCATGGTGGGCCCGCTGCCCCACACGTGCATGGCCACGCGCACGTGCCGTGCGGCGGCCAGCTCGCATACGCGACGGGCCTCGCCGATCCCGCCGACGGATCAACTCAACGATCGCTCACAGACCGCCACGAACCGCGCGCACGGCGAGGGTGGCAATCGTCTTCGACGCCGTCGACGTCGACCCGTCTTGGAAGTGCAGGAACCACGCTATTTCGGGTTCTAGCTGGGTCGAGGTCGACGACCAGTAGTAGGACGAGTTGAAGTTGATCGGGCCGAGCATCGGGTCGATGCCACCGAGCGGGTACGGTGCCAGCAGCAGCGTCTGCAGCTCGCCGAGGCTCGGCAGCCGCCAATCGCACTGCCCCGCGAAGCACGCGCCGTTGTTCAACGCCGCGAGGAACTCCGTGAACGCGGCGCCGTCCGCGGCTGTGCCTGTCGCACTCCACGCGTACTGGTTGTCCGCGTCGTGCGGATCGGCGGGGTTCGCCACCGCGTCCACGTTCTGCTTCTGCTCCCACTGGAGCCCCGTCAAGCGGTCGTTTACCGTTCCGTCACCGTTGTCCTCGAACCGTGGCGCGTCGCATGTCGTCCCGGTGCCGCTGGCCTGAGCCTGCAGCTTGGCCCAGGTCGCGGTGTACTTCGTCAGGCACTTGCCCTCGTCTCTCAATCTCGTACCGCCTCCGGTGTAGTACTTCGCTGCGGCCTTCAGGTGGCACGCGTCGTACTTCGCCGCGGCGGCATAGCGGCCCTTCTGACACCGGGCTTCGGGATTCGAGGCAGCTCGTGCGGGCGGGGCCGTCAGCACGAGGACGGCACCAGTGAACGCCAGCGTGGCCAGGGACGTGATGCGCATGATGGATCCTCCTATGGGCCCGCGATCTTCGCCGTTGGAGAGTCGCACTATGGGGCCGTCGCTGTCGAGTGCAATCTGAGACGATGGGCCCCGGTCGGGTTCACGCCCGTGAGCGAATGGAATCGCATGTGGCCGGCGGTCGCGCGATCACCTCGACCGCGTCACCCACCGCCACCGCGCCGGGTCGCCGACGCTCGTCGCGTCGATCGCCGCGTCACCGGACGCACCGGACCCGGTCGTCACGGCGCCGCCCCGAAGAGCATCCCCGCGGCCGCAGTCGACAGCATGGCGCCCACGCCCCAGCCCGTCACGCGCACCACGCTCGGCATGACCGGTGCCCCGCCGGTCCGCGCCGCGACGGCCCCGAGCGCGACCAGCGCGACCACGGTCGTCGCGGCGACGACCGTGACCGTCCACGCCGATGGCCCCAGCAGCACCGCCAGCACCGGCACGACCGCCCCGACCGCGAACGACGCCGCCGACGCGACCGCCGCCTGCACGGGTTGTGCGCGCAAGGTCTCCGTGATGCCGAGCTCGTCGCGCGCGTGCGCGCCGAGCGCGTCGGCTGCCGTCAATTGCTGCGCGACCCGCCGGGCGAGGTCGGCCTCGAGGCCGCGCGCCACGTAGATGTGGGCGAGCTCCTCGAGCTCGCGGGCCGGTTGAGTGTGGAGCTCGCCCCGCTCGCGGGCGAGGTCGGCCTCCTCCGTATCCGCCTGCGAGCGCACCGAGACGTACTCGCCCGCGGCCATCGACATCGCGCCCGCGATGAGACCGGCGATGCCCGCGAGCAGGACGTCGGCCCTGGTCTTGCCGCCGGCGGCCACGCCGACCACCAGGCTCGCCACCGACACGATACCGTCGTTCGCGCCCAGCACCGCGGCGCGGAGCCAGCCGATGCGGTCCGAGCGATGGTGCTCGCGGTGCGTCTTTCGCATGCCCGTCAGTCGAGGAGCGTCACGACGTCGCCGCGGCGAATCGTGCCCGCGGCCTGCACGGTCGCGTACGCACCGAGCTTCCCGCCGGTCTCCCGCACGAGCGCCCGCATGACGGCGGGATCTTTCGGCAGGTCGGCGAAGCCGTGCGTCGTCATCACGCAACGCGGGCACGACACCGTGACCGCGAGGAGGGCGTCGCCGATACGGAGACGGCGGCCCTCCCACGCAGCTTCGGGAAACGCGTCCGCTTCGTCGGGGAGCGTGTCGAGCACGAGGTTCGGACGGAAGCGCCGGACGTCGAAGCGCGAGGCGGGATGGCGCGTCTCCATCGAGCGCAGCGAGCCGGTCGTCATGAGCAGCAGCGGGAACGCGTCGAAGTAGGTGCCGAGCGGCGACTCGAACTCGAAGAGCTCGGGCGGAAACACCGTGAGGTCCGGCAGCGGCTCGTCGGGCGCACGCCCGAACACCGCGCGCATCTCTTGCTCGAAGTCGCCGTGCGTCGGCGCGCCGCGCCGGTAGTGGTCGCGGGCGTCGGCCGGCAGGAGCGGCCAGAGGCTCACGCGATGATCGAGCGCGCGCGACAGGCG
Source organism: uncultured delta proteobacterium (assembly GCA_963774015.1). Lineage (GTDB taxonomy): Bacteria > Desulfobacterota > Binatia > UTPRO1 > UTPRO1 > UTPRO1. The sequence goes on along the minus strand of CAVZDH010000002.1, from coordinate 120,158 downwards.
TTCGTTCACGTCCGCGTCGCCGGTACGGACGGTCGTGCCGTCGGGGAGCGTGATCACCGCCGGGCTCGAGCCCGTGGCGGCCGGCGGCGTCGGATATGCCGCCGCGAGGCGCATGAGCGCCGGGATCTTCTTGGCCCCGCGAATGCCGCCGTTCACTTCGTCGCGGACCGCCCAGGCGCGATCGCCGGGTATTCCCTGCACCCCGAGGTCGGTCGCGTCGAGCCGCTCGCCGTCCATGCTCTTCACCGGGTAGCGGCGGATGTCCGCGATGCGTCCGACCGTGGTCATGCGCCAGAGACCTAGCAGGGACGCCGTCGCGAATCGACTCGCGCGCGACGGCCGCGGCCCGTGCGCACGACGACACCGTGTGCTACCTCCCTTCCCCGATGGCTGCCCCGACCCGGCTCGGCGCCGACGCGGAGCCCGGGAACGGGAACGGCCCCCTCGCGCGCTTCTTCGCGGCGCTGATCGCTCGCCGCTGGCTCGTGGTGCTGGTCTACGCCGTCCTGCTGCCGCCGGCGGCCTTCTACGCGGCCAAGGTGCGGCAGGACAACTCCGTCGACCGGCTGATCGTCGCGACCGACCCCGACGTCGTCGCGACCCGCGCCTTCGAGCAGGTCTTCGGCAAGGGCGAGTTCGCGCTGCTCCTCGCCGAAGCCGAGGACCCGCTCGCGCCCGCGATCGTCACCCGCGTCGACGAGATCGAACGCGCGCTCGCCGGCATCGATCACGTCGCGGTCAACTCGACGCTCTCGATCTATCGGAAAGCGAAGGCGGGTTTCACGCCGACCCCGGAAAGCCTGGGGGCGTTCCGCGCCTTCGTTTCGGGCACCGACCTCTTTCGAAAACAGGGCCTGATCGGCGACCACTACCTCGCGATCGGCCTCATCCTCGACGTCGCCGACACCGATCAGCGCCGGGAGGCGCTCGCGGCGATCGAGCGCGCGATCGGCGGCTTCCGCAAAGACCCGGCGCCGCTCGAGCGGCTCACGGAGCTCGGCGCCCCGTGGGTCGACCAGTACCTCGACCAGACCCAGCAGGGCGCGTGGAAGTACTTCGTGCTCTTCATGGTCTTCGTGGTCGTGCTGAACCTCGTCCTCTACCGATCGGCGGCGACGCTCGCGGCCTTCCTGATCACGCTCGCGGTCTGTCTCGCGTTCTCGGTCGGCATCATCGGCATGCTGCACGGAACGCTCACGATCGTGTCGCCGATGGTGCCGATGACGATCCTCGTGACGGCGACGGCGACGCTCGTCTATCTGCACTCGCGCTTCGTCGACCGCCCGCCGGAGCGCGCGGTCGAGGCGCACCAGGTCTTCTCGTACGTGAACAAGTTCGTCGCCTGCACGGCGTCGGTCTTCGCGACCGCCGTCGGCTTCGCCGCCCTCGCCGTCTCCGACATCCGGCCGATCCGCGAGATGGGCATCTGGGTGGCCCTCGGGCTCGCCGCGGTGTGGGTCATCACCATGACGCTCTTTCCCGCGCTGCAAGCGGTCTTGCAGACGCCGACCGGCCAGGAGCGCCGCACCTTCGGCGCGCCCATCCAGCGCGTCGCGACGTGGCTGCCGCGCGCGTCGTATCGCTGGCGCTGGCCGCTGGTGCTGAGCTCGCTCGCGCTCTCCGCGCTCGGCGCGATCGCGCTCTTCGGACTTCCCGGGCTGGTCGCGCCGATGAAGATCCTGACCAATCCCGTGGCGTACATGAACCCGGAGGCGCCGCTCTACCTCGACATCCAACGGCTGCAGCCGCAGATCCCCGGGCTCTCGGTGACGCAGGTGTGGCTGAAGGGCAGCCTCGGCAGCGTCTCGGAGCCCGAGGTGTTGAACGGCCTCCACGCCTTCCAGGAGGCCCTCGAGCGGAATCCCGACGTCGGCTCGGTGGTCGGGCCGACGACGATCCTCCGCATGATCCGCTACCTCGCCGGCCAGGGCGACGCGTGGCCGACGGATCCCGATCAGCTCGAAGAAGCCGCGGGCCAGCTCGAGGGTCTGGTCGGGCAGGAGCCGCTCTTGCAGCGCTTCGTGCAGCCGCACCAGCTCGCGCAGACGCAGCTCACGGTCGTGAGCCGGAAGCCCGAGTACGAGGACCTGAAGCGGCTCGCCGCCGGCATCCGCTCCACGTTCGCCGAAACGGCGGCGCGCGTGCCGGCGCTGAAGGAGTTTCAGCTGCAGATCGTCGGCCTCGCGCCGCTGCACGCGAAGATGGCGCAGAGCCTCGTGCCGACGTTGGTGGAAAGCTTCATCCTGACGGTCGCGATCATCTTCGCCGCCTTCTTCGTCGTGTTCCGCAGCGGCACGGCGCGACTCATGGCGATGATCCCGTCGATCTTCGCGATCCTCGTGATGTTCCTCGTGATGCGTCTCACCGGCATGGAGCTCAACATCGCGACGATCCTGATCGCGTCGACCGTGCTCGGCACCTCCGAGAACGACCAGATCCACTTCTTCTACCACTTCCTCGAAGGCCGCAGGGACGGCGACGTCGAGCACGCGCTCACCCACACGCTGCTCGTCGCCGGCCGCGCCATCCTCTTCGCCACGATGATCAACGCCGGCGGGTTCGTCGCGTTCGGGTTCGCCGACCTGCCGCCGATCGCGCAGTTCGGCATGCTCGCGGCGTTGGCGTTCGTGCTGTCGATGATCGCCGACTTCACCGCCTTGCCGGCGGCGCTGTGGATTCTCTTCCGCGAGCGTCCGCACGACACCGCGGACCGCTGAGACCGGCGCATGTTCCCCTACCACGACGAGAACGAGACGCAGCGAACGGCCGTCGTCACGGTGGCGTTGATCGCGTTGAACGGCGCCGCGTGGGTGCTGGTGCAAGGCGCCGGCGCCGAGCTGCCGCTCGCGAAGTCGGTGTGCGAGCTCGGGCTCATCCCGGCGGAGCTCCTGCAGAACCGGCCGCCCGGGTCGGCATTTCCCATGGGCGACGGCATCGTGTGCCTCACCGATCCCGGCCGACAGGTGTCGAACATCCTGACCTCGATGTTCCTCCACGGCTCGTGGATGCACCTGCTCGGGAACATGTGGTTCCTCTGGCTCTTCGGCAACAACGTCGAGGACGCGATGACCCGGCCGCGCTATGCCGCCTTTTATCTGACGTGCGGGCTCGCGGCGGCGCTCGCGCAAGCCGCGACCAATCCGAGGTCCGTGGTGCCGATGGTGGGGGCGTCGGGCGCGATCAGCGGCGTGATGGGAGCGTATCTCGTGCTCTATCCGCGCGTCCGCGTCTTCACCATCGTGCCGCTCGGGATCATCCTCACGCGCATCGCGGTGCCCGCGTGGGTGATGCTGCTCTATTGGGCGTTCCTCCAGCTCGCGAGCGGTCTCGCCACCGCCGGAGCCGAAGGCGGCGCCGGCGTGGCGTTCTGGGCCCACGTCGGAGGGTTCGTCGCCGGGATCGTCCTGGTGCGTCCGCTCGTGCGGCCGGACCGACTCGCCGCGCATCGCGAGCGCTCCTGGGAGCCGCGTCGGTCGTTCTGACCCGCGGGGCAGCGCACCGTGAGCGTGCCCTGCCGGTCCTGTACACCGTTGCCCGGATCAGCCCGGGGCGGCGCACCCGAGGCTCTTCCCGCCCGCGGTCAGCTGCGCGAAAAGCTGGCTCAGCAGATTCTGGTCGTCGCGGCGAAGACGGCTCCGCATGCCGAGGGTCTGACAGACCTCGGGCCGCGCCGAGGCGGTATCGCCGAGCGAGAGGTAGGCCTCGGCGAGGCGCAGATGGTTCTCGGGGACGTCGGGATGCTCCCGGGTCATGGTCTCGAGCATCTGCAGGCCGGTTTCGGAGTCGCCGTGCTTCAAGAGCGCCGCCGGCGCCAGCACGTAGAGGGTGCCGAGCATGCGGGTCGCGGCGCCATCGCGGAAATCGGGGTCGAGCTCGCGACTGCGGCGGGCGTAGAACTCGACGTCACGCACCAGATTGGCGGCGAGAAGCCCCTTTTGCTGCACGATCCGACCGGTCACCGCGGCACGGCCGAACGCGGCGCCTGCGGCTGCGTCGCACGGCGCTTGTCGCACCTTGTCGTACGCCGCTTCGCGTGCTTTCGGCGTATCGGTGCCCGCTTCGATGAGCGCCTCGAGATCGTCCGACACGGCGAGGCAATCGACGGGAGCGCCGCCTCGAAGCGGCACCTTGATGGCCTTCAGCGGTCCGCACGCCGCGAGCCCGAGGAGCGCGAGCGTCCCGATGACGAGCGACGCCCGCCGTGCGTGCCGACGTACGATGGACACCGGATCAGTTCCCGTACGCCTTCAGGACGCCGGCATAGCTGCCGGCGTCGGAGGCGGTGAGCGCCAGGATGCCTACTTCGGCGCACGCGGTCTTGCCCTCGCCGTCGCACAGAAGGCTCAGGCCCTCCTTGAACTTCTTGCGCTCGGCGGGCGGCGTCGTACCGAAGGCCACCAGCGTCATCGAGGGGAACTTGGCGCTCTCCCAGACCGACCGAATGCCCTGCGCGCCCTCGATGTGGGGAAGCTCCGCCATTTGCGCATCGTCGATGAGCGCGCACTCGGCCTCGCCCGTGAGCACCTTCTTGATCGCCTGGATCGGGCGCTGCGTCTCGACGAGGATGAAGTCGCCGAGCACGAAGGCGCGTCCGGACACGACGCGCTCGACGAAGCGCGGATCGTCGGCGTGGTCGGTCGCCATGGTCTTGCCGAAGCAGCCCTTGGCATCGATCGCGTTCTTGCTGATCAGGAAATACTGCTGACCGCCGGCGCGCGACACGATGGCGTTGCCGAGCACCTCGAGTTGATACTTCTGGCGGAATGCCAGGAACGCCGCGAGCGACAGGATGCCGAAGCGCGGCTTCGCGTCGCGGATGTACGCCTCGGCGGCGGCACGCGTCGTGACGTACTGACCGTGGGCGTCCGCCCATCCATATTGCTTCGCGGCGAGATCGATGAAGCGATCGAGGTAGCCCTGCGCGAGCGACGCTCCGCCGACGCCGTGCTCCTTCAGTACGAGGACGCTCACGGGCGTGGGGACCGGCGCCGATCCCGCCCAGGCGCTCGTTGCGAGCACGACGACGGCCGTCGCCGACGCGAGGCCGCGTCGAACGTGGACTCTCATTCGGCCGGCACCGCGCCCGGGCCCGACCCGGCCGGACGACGGCGGCGGCGACGGCGACGCTTGGCAGCCGGCGCGTCGCCCGGCGCCGGGCTCGTCGCGTCGGCGCGGCCTTCGACGCCGGCACCGGCGTCGGTCGCAGCTCCCGCGGCCGACGGCCGGCCGCGCCGCGCACCGCCGCCGCGCGATCGCCCTCCGCGTCCTCCGCGCCGCTCGCGCGCGTCCCCGGCGACCGGGCGCGGTACGTGCTCGTGCACGCCGTGATCGAAGCTCGGTAGGATCACGCGCGGCAACGTCATCCCGATCGCCTTCTCGATGGACAGCAACTCGTCTTCCTCCTCGGGGGCGACGAACGTCAGGACCTCGCCGACCGCGCCGGCACGGGCGGTCCGGCCGCCGCGGTGGATGTAGTCGTCGGGCGAGAACGGCACGTCGAAGTTGACGACGTGCGAGATGCCCTCGACGTCGATCCCGCGCGCCGCGACGTCGGTCGCGACCATCACCGGGTAGTCGCCGCGGCGAAACGCCTCGAGCGCGGCCATGCGATCCTCCTGGCGCCGGTCGGAATGGATGCTGGTCGCCGGCGCGGCGCCGCGCGTGATCGCGCGCGCCAGGCGGTCGGCATCGACCTTGCGCTTCACGAACACCAAGACCGAGCGCCACTGCTGCGCTTGATGCAGCGTCGTGAGGAGCGCCGTCTTCCGCTCCTGCGCGACCGGGTACACGCTCTGCACGATGCCGCTCGCCGGCCGCTGCGGGCCGCCGATCAGGATCGGCACCGGGTCGCGCAGAATGTCGTTGGCGAGCTGGCGGATCTCGGGCGCCATGGTCGCCGAGAACATCAGCGTCTGCCGCTCGACGGGGAGCGCGCGGAGGATGCGCCGGATGTCGGGCAGGAAGCCCATGTCGAGCATGCGGTCGGCCTCGTCGAGCACCAGGATCTCGACGGCGTTGAAGTCGACGTAGTCGAATCGCATGTGGTCGAGGAGCCGACCCGGCGTCGCGACCACGATCTCGGCGCCGGCGCGCAGCGCGCGCTCCTGCGGCCGCATGTCGACGCCGCCGACGACCGACACCGCGGTCAGGCCGACGTGGTAGCCGATTGCGAGCGCCTGCTCGTCGATCTGCATGGCGAGCTCGCGCGTCGGCGACAGGACGAGCGCCCGACAGACGTTGCGCGCGCCGGCGCTCAGGCGTTGCAGGATCGGCAGCAGGAAGGCCGCCGTCTTGCCGGTGCCGGTCGAGGCGCAGCCGATGAGGTCGCGACCGGCGAGCGCGACCGGGATGGCCTCGGCCTGGATCGGCGTCGGACGGGTGTAGCCCATGTCGGCGACGGCCTCGGTCAGCGCCGGGATCAGAGCGAATTCGCTAAAGGACGTCGTCATTCGGGACCCGACGGCAAGTTATCTGATGAAAGCCGCTGCCGAGCAAACGGTCAGGCCGCTGCCCCGCATTTGACCGTCCCTGGGTCGCGACGTAGGGAGCGGCCATGGCGATCGTGAGCCTCGCGGGCATGAATCACGTGTCCTTTCCGGTCCGGGACCTGGCGCGCTCGATCGATTTCTATCGCGACGTCCTCGGGCTCGCGCCGATCGCGCGTCCCGACCTGCCCTTCCCCGGTGCCTGGCTCGGTGGCGGCGGCATCCAGGTCCACCTCATCGTACCGCCCGAGGGCGTGGCGCTCGGGTCGCCGCCGCCGTCGCTCAATCCACTCGGGGGGCACGTCGCGTTCACCATCGACGACTACGATGGCGTCGTGACCGCGCTCCACGCCGCGGGGATCGAGACGCTCGAAGCCGGGAGCGAGGTCGGGCAGCTGTGGATACGGGATCCCGACGGTCATTTGATCGAGCTGATTCGATCGAGCGCCCGTAGGGCCTGACTCGGAGGGAATCGCATGGAGCTGCCACGCATCCTCGACGTCGCGACGTCGATGTTCTCGACGGTGAGCCGCTTGGGCGCCGGCGTCCAGGCGCGACGGCCGGCGCACCGGCCGACCGAGCGCCTCGAGCTCTACGAGTTCGAGGGCTGCCCCTTCTGCCGCAAGGTCCGCGATGCCCTCACCGAGCTCGACCTCGAGGCCGTCGTCTACCCGTGCCCGAAGGGCGGCACGGTCTACCGGCCGAAAGTGCTCGAGCGCGGCGGCAAGGCGCAGTTTCCCTATCTCGTCGATCCGAACACCGGCACGCGCATGTACGAGTCGGACGACATCGTCGCCTACCTCTACGCGACGTACGGCGGACGCGACCCCGGCCTGCTCGTGCGCGGCCCGCTCGCGACCGCGAGCTCCATGCTGGCCTCGGCGTTTCGTCCGACCGCGGGCAGCCAGGCCCACCCGTCGCGCCGCCCCGCGCAGCCGCTCGAGCTCTGGAGCTTCGAAGCGAGCCCGTTTTGTCGGATCGCCCGGGAGGCCCTCTGCGAGCTCGAGCTGCCGTACGTGCTCCACAACGTCGGCAAGGACGGCGCCGGCCGGCCGGCTTTCGTCGCCCGCTCCGGGAAGATGATGGTGCCTTACCTCGTCGATCCGAACACGGGTCGCGAGATGTTCGAGTCGGCGGAGATCCGGCGTTACCTCTACGAGACCTACGGGTCCTGAGCGACGACGATTTTCGTTGACACGATAGCGGCGCCTCGACCCGCGGACGTCGTCAGCGAGCTTGCATCTGCAGGCTGCGGTGGATCTCCTGCGCGAGCTGCTCGATCCGCTCGCTCAGCTCCTGCGTGATGCGCGTGAGCTTCGTGTTCTCCTCGAGGAGCTGCACGATCTGCGCGCCTTGGTGCGCCGCCAGATCCTGCCGCTCGATGCTCGCCTTGGCGAGCTCTTCGCGATGGAGCGTGTCGGCCTCGGCGTGGGCCTTGTCGCGATCGGCCTGCCGCGTCTGCGCGAGGAGGATGAGCGGCGCCGCATAGGCCGCCTGCGTGCTGAACGCGAGGTTCAAGAGGATGAAGGGATAGGCGTCGAAGCCCGCCATCCCGACCGCGTTGGCGGCGATCCAGAGCGCGACCACGAACGTCTGCACGATCAGGAACGTCGGCGTGCCGAAGAAGCGAGCGAACCTCTCGGCCTTGAGCCCGAACCAGTCGCCGCCGAAGGCGGAATGCAGATGCACGTGCGGGGCGTGGAAGCGGAAATGATGGCGCGCGTCGATCATGAGACCCTCCTCGATGCGCCGGACGTTGCGTCGCCGCCCGGAGAGCGTCAATCCCCCCGGCCTGGACGGTCGCGGCGGCGCGCCGCTCGGCCGGCCTTTCCAGCACCTCGCACCGGCGCTAAGAACTCCTCGTCGGGGAGGGCGCGGACGATGCGATCGCTGTGGATCTCGAGAGCGGTGGCGGTGGGGGCGGTGTTGATCGCGGCGGCGAGCGTCGAGGCGCGGTCGCATGCGGTGCGGAAGACGACGCCGCCTCCGGCCGCGACCTCACCTCCGACGGCGCCAGCGCCGGCCTCGACGACGAGCGGGTTCCACCCGGAGGCGCCCTATACCGCGGCTCTCCTCGTCGACCGCGACTCGGGGCAAGTGCTCTTCGCCAAGAACGAGCATCTGCGCTGGCCGCCCGCGTCCATGACCAAGATGATGACGGTGCTGATCGCGATGGAGCAGGTCCGCGACCGGACGCTCTCTCTCGACGATGTCGTGACCGCCTCCAAATGGGCAAGCAAGATCGGCGGCTCGCAGGTCTACCTCGCCGAGGGGGAGCAGTTTCCGCTCCGCGATCTCCTCGCCTCGATCATGATCGCGTCGGCGAACGACGCCGCGGTCGCCGTCGCCGAGCGCATCGCCGGCTCCACCGACGCCTTCGTCGACCATGATGAACCAACGCGCCAAGGAGCTCGGGCTCGCGGACAGCGAGTTCCACAGCGTCCACGGGCTGCCGCCCGGACGCGGCCAGGAGCCCGATCTCATGAGCGCCGCCGATCTCGCGACGCTCGGACGCGCGCTCGCGGCGTTCCCCGAGGTCATGGAGTGGGCCAAGACGTCGGAGGCCCCGTTCCGCGGCGGCGCGCTCCAGATGCGCAACACCAATCATCTGGTCCGCACCTTCCCGGGCGCCGACGGCCTCAAGACCGGCTTCTACGACGCCGCCGGCTTCGAGGTCACGGCGACCGCCACCCACGACGGTCTCCGGCTGATGGCGGTCGTGCTCGGCGCACCCACCAAGAACGGCTGCTTCAACGAGGCGAGCAAGCTCCTGTCGAGCGGGTTCGCCGGATGGCGGGCGATCCAAGCGGCCACGGCCGGCGCGGCGGTCGGCGGCCCCATCACCGTGAGCAGCGGCAGCGTTCCGCAGATCACCGGCATCGCCGCCGGCAATCTCCGCCTCACGGTGCCGCGGAGCGAGGCGCAGCAGACGAAGGTCGAGGTGAAGGTTCCGGCGCAGATCGCCGCGCCGGTGAAGAAGGGGCAGGTGATCGGCGAGGTGGTCGTGACGCGCGGGAGCGAGTCGCTCGGCCGCGTCGACGTGGTGGCGCCGAGCGACGTGGCCAGCACGTCGTGGTTCTCGGGCTGGTTCTGACCCGGCCGGCGCCGTCAGAGCAGGCGGTCGACGTTTTCCGGCGGGCGCCCGAGGACCGCGCGCTTGCCGTCTTTGACGACGATCGGGCGCTCGATGAGGATCGGGTGCGCGGCCATCGCGGCGAGGAGCTTCTTCCGGTCGGTGACCTTGGCGAGGCCGAGCTCGGCGTAGACCGGCTCCTTGGTCCGCATGAGGGCGCGCGGGTCGTCGAAGCCGAGGAGCCCGAGAATCTCCGCGAGGCGCTTCGCCGTCGGCGGATCGTTCAGGTACTCGACGATCGTCGGGGTGATACCGGCATCGGTCAGCCGCTGCAGCGTCTCACGCGACTTTCCGCAGCGCGGATTGTGGAAGATCTCGTAGCGCGCCATCGGGCCCCGTCAGTCGAGGGTGCAGACGCCCCACGGCTCCTGCGGCTGCGCCGGATGGGCGACGAGCAACGAGGCGACGAATGCGACGACGAGGGCAAACGCGAGACGAGACGGCACGGCACACCTCCAGGAGGGGACCTTCGGACGTAGTCGGTCTTGCGTCCGTCGACCTCGATCTGTCAAGGCGCGCAGCGTCCGGTGACCGCGATGCCGAGCCTACCACTTGGCGTAGTGGTCCTCGCAGAAGCCCAACAGGTGCGCGACCTCGACCTGCTCGCCTTCCGCGCTCGTGAGCGTCCCCGTGAAGCGACCGATCAGCTGATGGAAGTTGGTCGCGAGCACGAACGCGTTCACGCGCTCGACGTGCATGCCTTCGGGCGTGAACGCGAGCGCGACGCGGCCGTCGGACGAGCGGAGCCGCCACGGCCGCATGAGGTCGCGCCGGTCGTACTCGAAAGCGACGGTGTCGACCTTGTGGAGGCGGCCGTCGATCCAGAAGCAGTTCTCGGTGACGCTCGTCTCGTTGACGCCGCACGAGACGTTCATGCCGACGATGCGTCCGTCGGCGACCCGACCCGCGAGACACCCCCAGTTCCAGAACGTCTCGCGCCGCATGTAGCCCGCGCTCCAGTCGTGATGGCCGTGGATGCCGATGGCGCCGAGGTCGTACGCCGCGTCGCCCCACCGAAGCGTGCCGCGCATGCCGAGCCCGGCGGTCTTGCGCGCGTAGACCCAGCCGGTCGCACCCGCGCGCGTGCAGATGCGCATCGGCTCCATCGCGGGCGTCTCCTCGCTGAACGTCGCGTCGATGGCGATCGGACCGGCGACGACCTCGAGCCGGCGCGCGCGCGGCGCCGCGTCGGCGTGCATCGCGACCCGCATGCCGCCCGCCGCGAACGACACCGTGCCGACCTCGGGCGTGTCCACGAAGCTGGCGCCCATGCCGAGCGGGCGCTTTGCGCTCTCCTCGACGCGCCGGCGCGTCGTCGGATCCCAGCAGTAGACGAAGGCGGAGCAGAGCCAGCGCGTGTCGACGACGGCGCAGCCGAAGACGAGCGTCTCCGAGAGCCCGCCGAGGAATTGGAACTGGTGGAACCCGAAGTGGCGCGCCAGCCAGCCGCGCGGCCTGCCGAACGGGTCGCGCCAGACGAAGTCGCGATGATTCACCTCGTCGACCGCGTCGGAGAAGATGCCGAGGCGCACCGTACCGTCGGTGCGGACGAGCCGGGCGGCCATCTCCGACCCTAGTCCAGCGCGCGGAGCTGCGGCACGAACGCGGCGGTGAAGGCGAGCACGAGAGCTTCGAGCTCGGCGCGGCTGAGCATCGGGGTTGGCACGGCGACCTCCTCGTCGAGACGGCGGGTCTTTGGCTCACGCACCGACGAGATGCAAGACGAGCTCGCGGGTGTGCGAGGCGGCACGGTGCTCGAAGACGTAGACCGCCTGCCACGTGCCGAGCGCGAGCCCGCCATCGACGATCGGGATCGCGAGCTGCGTGGCCGTGAGCGCGGCGCGGATGTGCGCGGGCATGTCGTCGGGGCCTTCGGTCGTGTGGCGGTACGACCGGTCGTCCTCGGGAACGAGTCGGCGCAGGAAGCTCTCGAGGTCGCGGAGCACGTCGGGATCGGCGTTCTCCTGGATCACGAGCGAGGCCGAGGTGTGACGGATGAACACGGTGAGCAGACCCTCGCGGAGCGTATGCCCGCCGACCCAGCGCCGCAGCTCGGGCGTCACGTCGTAGAGCCCGGCGCCGCGCGTACGCACGTGCATGCGATGGGTGGCTTGACGCACGGCGCGACCATACAGGCGGCTTGCGATCGTCGCCACGGCTGGCTATCGCCGAAGGATGGACGTGCCTTTCGCGTGAGCGACGCGCGTTCGCCCTGGAGCATGTTCACCGAGCCCCGTCCGGCGCCCGGTGCACGGCACTACGCGGTCGCCGTCGCGTGCGTCACGGTCGCCGCGTTCGCGCGCTGGCTCATGTCGCCGCTCCTCGGCGAGCAGTTGCGCTTTCTCACCTACTTTCCCGCCGTCACCATCGCCGCGTGGTACGGCGGCTTCGGACCCGGGGCGCTCGCCACGGCGCTCTCCGCGGCCGCCGCGACGGCCGCAATGCCGGTCGTCGATCCGGCCACCGTCGGCGGCAGCGCGTATTGGGCCGGCTCGGTGGTCTTCGTGCTCGTGAACCTCCTGATCGCGCGGCTCAGCGAGGAGCTTCATCGCGCCCGCTGGCAGACGGCCGTGAGCGCGGAGGCGGTCCGGCGCAGCGATGCGCGCAGCCGGCGCCTCTTCGACTCCAACATCATCGGCGTGCTGTTCTGGCAGGCCGCGGGCACGATCACCGATGCGAACGATGCGTTCCTCGCCCTGACCGGCGTGAGCCGCGCGGATCTCCGCGCCGGTCGGGTGAACTGGCGGGATCTCGTCGCGGCGGACTGTCTGCCGCTCCACCTCGATGCGCTCCGCCAGATCCAGGCGCGGGGCGAGTGCGGGCCCTTCGACTCCGCCGTGCTCCGCCCCGACGGCACGCGGGTGGCGGTGTATTGCGGCGGCGTCGCGCTCGACGACACGGGCTCGGAAGGCGTCACCTTCGTCCTCGACATGACCGAGAGCCGGCGGGCGCGTGAGGCGCTGCGCGCCAGCGAGACCCGCTACCGTGCGCTGTTCGAAGACTCGCCGATCGCGCTGCTCGAGGAAGACTGGAGCCCGGTGAAGCGCCGTCTCGACGAGCTCGCGGCCGACGGCCGCGACGTCCCCGCCCACCTCGACGCTCACCCCGACGAGGTATGGGGCTGCATCCGGCGCATCCGCCTGCGCGAGGCGAACCGCGTCGCGCTCGACCTCCTCGGCGCGCCGTCGTCGCGCGTGCTCGGCGAGGATCTCGCGCGCTATCTGCCGACGCAGGCGGCGGCGCCGACGGCCCGCGCGATCGTCACGCTCTGCACCGACGGCGGCCGCGTACGCACCGAGGAGACGGTGCTGACCACCGCCGGCGAGCATCGGGTCGTGCTCCTGCAGATGAACCCGCTCCCGGGCCACGAAGCGACGCTCGACCGCGTGCTGCTGTCGCTCGTCGACATCTCCGACCGTCGCAAGGCGGAGACCGAGCGCGAGGAGCTGCTGGCGGTCAGCGAGCGTGCGCGGCGCGAGGCCGAAGCCGCGAACCGCGCCAAAGACGAGTTCCTCGCGACGGTGTCGCACGAGCTTCGCACCCCGCTCTCGCCGATCCTGGCCTGGGCACGCATGCTGCGCGACGGCGTGCTCGACGATCAACGGCGCCACCACGCGTACGACGTGATCGAGCGATCGGCGCGAACACAAGCGCAATTGATCGAAGACCTCCTCGACGTCTCGCGCATCATGGCGGGCAAGATGCGGCTCGAGGTGCGTCCCACGGCGCTCGCGCCGATCGTCGAGCGCGCCGTCGAGGTCGTCCGACCGTCCGCCGAGGCCAAGCATCTGCGCCTCCACGTCGTCCTCGACTCGGAGGCCGGCACCGTCCTCGGCGACGAGGGCCGGCTCCAGCAGGTGGTGTGGAACCTCCTCACCAACGCCATCAAGTTCACACCGAAAGGCGGACGCGTGCATTTGACGCTCGAGCGCGTCAACTCGCACCTCGAAATCGCGGTCGCCGACACCGGCGACGGCATGGAGCCCGCGTTCGTCCCGCACGTATTCGACCGTTTCCGTCAAGCCGATGCGTCGACGACGCGCGCGCAGAGCGGGCTCGGCCTGGGCCTCGCGATCGTACGGCACATCGTCGAGGCGCACGGCGGCAGCGTGTACGCGGAGAGCGCCGGGCGCGGCCGCGGTTCCGTGTTCACCGTCAAGCTGCCGCTGATGGTGACGCGGACGGCCGGCGAGCGCGTCCGCCGCCATCCGACCACGTCGTCGGGCGACGACGCGGTGCTGCCGCGCCTCGACGGCGTGCGCATCCTGGTCGTCGACGACGAGGCGGATGCGAGCGAGGTCGTGGCGGAGCTCCTCGCCGCGCAGGGAGCCGACGTGCGGCGAGCCACGTCCGCCGCCGCCGCTCGCGCAATCCTCGCGCAGTGGCGCCCCGCCGTGATCGTGAGCGACGTCGGCATGCCCGGCGAGGACGGCTACGCCTTCATCACCGACTGGCGCACGCGGGCGGGCGACGCGGCGCACATCCCGGCCGTCGCCCTCACCGCGTATGCCGGTCGCGCCGACAAGATTCGGCTCCTCTCCGCCGGCTTCGACGCCCACGTCCCGAAGCCGCTCGACCCCGCGGAGCTCCTGACGGTGCTCGTCAGCCTGACGCGCACGGCACGCCCGCCCGCCCCGGCGCCCCCCGATTTGCATTGACAGCACGCGCGGGGCTCGTGTTACAGGCTCCTCTCGCGCCGCCGCTGCCGCGGCGGACGCTCACGCGTCGACGTGCCGATGTCCGTGCACGCGTACGCTCACGAGGCCTACGCATGACCGAGACCACACGCGCGACGCCCGCTCGAACGACGCCGACGGTCCTTCTCATGATGCTGGTGGTGCTGGCGCTCGTGCTCGGGGCGAGTGCGCTCGCGCACGCCGCCACCATCGAGACCGACAAGGACGACTACGCGCCGGGCGACACGGTCGCGATCTTCGGCTCCGGCTGGGCGCCCTACGAGACCGTCGATCTCCTGCTCCAGCAGACCCCCGGGACCTTCGACGACGTCGCCTTCATCACCGTCGCGGACGCCGACGGCAACGTGCTCGACACGAGCTTCGTCGTCGCATGGCACCATTTCCACGCGAGCTTCCTGCTCACCGCGACCGGACGCTCGTCCGGGCTCACCGCGGCGACGACCTTCACCGACGGCATCCTCGCCGACACGATCGACGCGACCGGCGACAGCATCACGCGCGGCTTCGACGCCAACACCTGCAGCTACGGCGACCAGGTCGACCGCAACTGGGCGACCGGCGACAATCACGGCTCGAGCTATTGCTCGACCGGCAGCGACTCCACCTACAGCCACGCCGAGCGCCTCGAGTGCGCGAAGCCCGGCGACATCACCAACCTGAACGACGCCGAGAGCGGCGCGACCATGCGCGGCGACTTCGCCGCGCAGGCGAGCGTGTCGCGAGCGAACATGCTCGCGCAGCCGGCGCCCCGCTACGTGACCGTGCTGATGGGCCACAACGACGCCTGCAGCAACACCGAGAACAAGACCGGCAACGGCTGCGGCGGCGATCAAGACCCGAACAACTACTGCCGCACCACCAATGCCGCGTTCGAGCGTGAGCTTCGCCGAGGCCTCGACGAGCTCATCCAGGTGCCGTCCTCCCGCATCCTGATCTCGGCGCTGGTACGGATCTCCGAGCTCTGCAACTTCGGTTCGAAGAGCAGCTGCGGTCTCGGCTTCGGCACGAGCTGCAACTTCTTCTGGCAGAATCTGACGACGATCTTCGGCGCGGGCGGGGTCTGCCACTCGCTGACCGCCGACTGCTCGAACGCGCGCCGGATCGACATGTACGACACGACCGTCGCCTACAACGCGATCCTGGAAGCAGTCACGAACGAGTACGCCGCGATCCCGGCCGGCGGCACGTCGGCGACGGGCGCGGTCAAGGCGGCCGACGTCGGGATCCGCTTCGTCGAGGCCCCCTTCCACTACAAGTTCGCGAGCGGCGACATCTCGTGCTGCGACTGTTTCCATCCGGCCGGCACGGGCCAGGCGAAGCTCGCCGAGGGCACGTTCGCGGGAGTGCAATGCAGCGCGGTGAGCCCGTGCTGCGCGCCGTCGGCGGACCCGCTGACGAACGCGTCGTGCTCGGTCGCCGACGAGACGAGCTTCTACCCGGGAGGGTTCTGGGCCGGGAATCCCTGCGGCAACGGCGTCGTCGAGCCGGGCGAGCAATGCGATCTCGGCGTCGACAACGGCGCGCCGGGCTCGTGCTGCCTCGGGAGCTGTCAGCTCGCGAGTGCCGGCACGGTGTGCCGCGCGGCGGCCGGCGTCTGCGATCCGGCCGAGACCTGCACCGGCGCCTCCGACACGTGCCCGGCGAATGCCTTCGCATCGAGCGCGACCGTGTGCCGCGCATCGGCGGGCGTCTGCGACCCCGCCGAGAGCTGCACGGGGTCGAGCCCGCTACTGTCCCGCCGACGCGAAGAGCACCGCCGTCTGCCGCCGCCGGCGGCGGCGTCTGCGACCTCGCCGAGAGCTGCGACGGCAGCGCGCGACGCGTGCCCCGCCGATGCGTTCCGGTCCGCGGCGGAGATCTGTCGCCCCGCCGCCGGCGTCTGCGACCTCGCCGAGACGTGCACCGGCGCCGGCCCCGCATGCCCGGCCGACGCGAAGAGCACGGCGGTCTGCCGCCCGAGCGCCGGCGGCTGCGATCCGGCGGAGACCTGCGACGGTGCGAGCGACGCCTGCCCCGCCGACACGCTCACGCCGAACGGCACCGTCTGCCGCGCTGCCGCCGGCGTCTGCGACCTGGCGGAGACCTGCAACGGCGCCTCTCCAGCATGTCCCGCGGACGCCAAGAGCACCGCCGTCTGTCGCGCCGCCGCCGGCATCTGCGACCTCGCCGAGAGCTGCGACGGCGCGAGCGACGCGTGTCCCGCCGACGCGTTCCGGCCGAGCCCGTTCGAGTGTCGCGCCGCCGCCGGGGTGTGCGATCTCGCGGAGAGCTGCACCGGGACCTCGGCCGCTTGTCCGGCCGACGCGAAGAGCACCGCCGTCTGTCGCGCCGCCGCCGGCGTCTGCGACCTCGCCGAGAGCTGCGACGGCGCGAGCGACGCCTGTCCCGCCGACGCGTTCCGGCCGAGCACGTTCGAGTGTCGCGCCGCCGCCGGGCAGTGCGACGCCGCCGAGCTCTGCACCGGCGCCGCCGCCGATTGTCCCGCCGACGTGCCGCAACCCGACGGCACGAGCTGCGACGACGGCGCCGCATGCACCGTGCCGGACGTCTGCGTCGCGGGTCAGTGCCAGGGGAACGCCGCCATCTGCGGCGACGGCACGACGCAAGGCGGCTGCGGCGAGCAATGCGACGACGGCAACACCACGAGCGGCGACGGGTGCTCGGCGACGTGCCAGCTCGAAAGCACGCCGGGCTGCGGTGCCGTGCCGGCGACCGGCTGCCGCGCGCCCGTCGCGGCCGGACAAGCGGCACTCCTGCTCCGCAACGCCAGCGTCCCGGACAAGGACAACCTCCAGTGGAAGTGGAGCCGCGGCGCCACGACCCCGAAGCCCGACTTCGGCAACCCGACGATCGACACGAGCTATCAACTCTGCCTCTACGACGGCGGCACGCTGCGCATGAGCCTACCGCTCCCCGCCGGCGGCGCCTGCGGCGGGAGGGCCTGTTGGAAGGAGAACGGCGCGGGCTTCCAGTACGCCGACAAGACCGGCCTCCACGGGGTTACGCGCCTGATCCTCAAGAGCGGCGCGGCTCCCGGAAAGGCGAAGATCCTCGTGAAGGGACGCGGGGCGAACCTGGCGATGCCGACGCTGCCGCTCGCTCAGCCGGTCACCGTCCAGCTGCGGAGCAGCACGGGTGTCTGTTGGGACGCCGTGTACGGGGCGCCGGCGATTCGAAATCAGGCGGATCAGTTCAAGGACAAGTCCGACTGATGGCGTAGCGGCCGGCGTGCGACGAGCGCGTCGCGGACTCGCGTCGTGGCGGCAGGCAGTGGCAGGCGCGCGGGGGCGTGCAGAGTTGCACGGCCGACAACCGAAAACCCGTACGCGAAAGCGACCTGCGGCGGTATGCGAGTTGCTCTGCCGAGCACGATGCCGCGTTCCCCCCGTACGCGTCGGGCCTCGCTCCTCGTCGCGGCGACCCTGCTCGTCGCGGCGCGGCCGGCCGAGGCGATCTCCTACAAGCTCGCGCGAACCCTCGCGGGCGCCGAATACTCGTTCGGAAACGCGATCGCGGCCAACGAGCGACACCTGGTGGTGGGCGCATCCTTCGAACACAGCGCCAGCGGGGCCGTCTACGTCTACGACCGCGCGACCGGCACCTTGCAGGCGCATCTCTCGAGCCCTGCGCCCCGCTATTTCTTCGGCCAAGACGTCGCCCTCGACGGCGATCTCGTCGTCGTCGGCGAGCAGCGCGGCGGCATGCAGGTCGGCTACGACGACGGCGGTGCCGTGCATCTCTTCGACGCCGACACGGGAGCGTTCGTGCGGACGCTCGTGAATCCCGAGCCGACGGAGCATTTCGATCTCGGGACGGCCGTGGCGGCAGCCGACGGCGTCGTCGTCGCGAGCGCACCGTACCTGCCGTGGCTCTCGCCCACGGGCGGCGTCGTGTACGTCTTCGACGCCGCGACCGGCCAGGTGCTGCACACGCTCAGGGATCCGACACCCGAGGCAGGAGACTTCGGCGCCGACGTCGCCATCGCCGACGGCGAGCTCTTCGTCGGCGATGCGCGCTACGACGAGCCCGGGACGGTCTGGCGCTTCGATCTCGCGACCGGCGCCCTGCTCGGCTCCCTCCATCACCCCGACCCGGACGTCCGGGGGTTCGGCGCGCCGATCGCGGTCGAGGGGACGCACGTCGTCGTCGGCGGGACGGAGGCGGTCTTCGTGTTCGACCGCGCCACCGGCTCCCTCGAACGAACCTTCACCACGCCCTTCCCGGACGCGAGCTACTTCGGTCTGAGGCTCGACATCGGCGGCGCCGGCATCGCGATCTCGCAGCCGCCGGTGGCACGCTGGCCCGTGCGCAGCGCGGTCGGCGCCGTGCTGCTCTACGACCCCGCCTCGGGGGCGATCCGTACGACCATCGCGGAGCCGATCGGCGCGAACGCGCCGGATTTCGGACGACCATTCGGGCGCAGCCTGCTGCTCGACCACGAGGACGTATTCGTCTCCGCGGGAACCGACGACGTTCCGACCGTGCTGCAATACGTGCTCGCCTGCGGCGACGGCGTGCTCGACCCGTGCGAGCAGTGCGACGACGGGAACCGCGTCGCCGGCGACGGCTGCGACGCCGACTGCCGGCTCGAGAGCTGCGGCGACGGCGTCGTGCAGGCCGGCGAAGCGTGCGACGACGGCAACGCCGTCGACGGCGACGGCTGCGACAGCACGTGCTACCCTCTCCGGCTGCGGCAATTGCGTCGTCGCGGGCGGCGAGCAATGCGACGACGGCAACACGACGACCGGCGACGCGTGCGACGCGAATTGCACATGGGCCGGGTGCGGCAACGGCGAGGTCGGACCGTTCGAGACCTGCGACGACGCGAACAGCGTCGACGGCGACGGCTGCTCGTCCTTCTGCAAGGCCGAAATCTGCGGCGACACCGTCCTCGACGCCGGCGAGAGCTGCGACGACGGCAACCGCGACGCCGGCGACGGCTGCGACGCCTCGTGCCACCTCGAGTCCACGAAGCTCGACTGGTGGAAGCGCATCTACAGCGTGTTCGCCGGTGACTCCGTCGCGTCCTACGGACATCCGCAGGTCTCGATCGGCGATCACGTCCTCCTCGTGCTCGCCCGCGCCGGCGAGACCTACCCGACGGTCTACGACCGCGAGAGCGGCGCCCGGCTCCACGTCTTTCCCGACCGCGACGCCCACCTGCTCGAGCTCGCCGGCAACCGCGTGCTGACCGGCGACAACGAGTACGACCCCGTCGTCCATCTCTACGACGCGACCTCGTTCGCGCTCCTGCAGACGTTCACCGATCCGACTCCCGATGCGTCGCGGAGCTTCGGACGGTCGATCGCGGCAATCGGCGCGACCGTCCTCGTGCAAGACGCGGGCGAGCCCGGCGTGCATCTCTTCGACGCCGCGAGCGGCGCCTTCGAGCGGACGCTCACGGAGCCGCCGGCACCCGGCGCACCGACCCCACAGCGCGCGGAAGACTTCGGCGCCGTGATGCTGCCGTTCCGATCCGGAGCGCTGCTCTCGGGCACACACGCCGCGCATCTCTACGATCTCGCCACCGGCGACGTGTTGCGCACGTTCACGGGACCCAAGGGCGCGCCCGTTCTCGGCCTCCGCGTCGTGCCGCTCGGAGACGACCTCTTGCTCGCGAGCGCGAGCGGTCCCGTGTACCTCGTCGACGGGGGAAGCGGCGGGCTCCTCCATACCTTCGCGCCACCGGGCACCACCGCGTCGAGCGGCGAATGGCTCGTGACCG
Organism: uncultured delta proteobacterium; assembly: GCA_963774015.1. Taxonomy (GTDB): domain Bacteria; phylum Desulfobacterota; class Binatia; order UTPRO1; family UTPRO1; genus UTPRO1. The sequence goes on along the minus strand of CAVZDH010000002.1, from coordinate 100,118 downwards.
TCGCCGGCGGCGACGTGTTGCTCGCCAACCCGGGCCTCGGGCTCGTCCACGCATACGACGCCACGACCTTCGGGCTCCGTCACACGCTTCGCGACCCCGTGCCCGACGCCGGCTCGTGCTTCGGCGCACCGATCGCGTCGCTCGACCTCGGCCTCGCCGTCAGCGATCCGTGTAGCGGCGAGGACTCGACCGGCGCGGTGTACCTCTTCGACCGTGCCACCGGCGGGCACATCGCGACCGTCGGCAATCCGCACGGCGATTACTTCGACCTCTTCGGTACGCGCGGCGCGTTCGGGAACACGCTCCTCACGAAGTACCAAGCCGACGACGACGGCATCGTCGACGCCTGGCGCCCCACCAGCGACGGCGCGCTCGAGCCCGGCGAGGAATGCGACGACGGCAACCTCGTCGACGGCGACGGCTGCGACATGAACGGCACCGTCACGCGCTGCGGCAACGGCATTCTCACCGCCGGCGAGACGTGCGACGACGGCAACCGGCGCTCCGGCGACGGCTGCGAGCTCGACTGCACGCCGACCTTCGCGTGCGCGGGCCCGGTGCGTTTCGAGCACGCACACCTCACGCTCCGCAATCTCGGCGGGACTGCCGGCGACGAGACCATCGTACTGACGGGGCACCTCACGGGCATCGACCCGGGCATGTCGGGGCTCGCCTCCGGGGCCCAGATCCTCATCGAGGACGCGCAGGGATTCCCGATCTTCGATCTCACGACGCGGACGACGCCGATCCCGCCGGGCGGGCGCGGCACGGGGTGCGCGAAGGCGGACGGCTGGCGCGCCGAGCGGGCGCGCGAGGTCTACGTGAACGCCAGCGGCGCGCTCGGCCCGGCGTGCGCGCCCGGATCGGCGGGCGGGCTCACCCGGCTCGTCGCGCGGCGCGTCGCCGACGGCCGCGCCGTGCGGCTGCGCGCGCGGCACGCCACGCTCCCGGCCTTCACCGGCCCGCTCCGCGTCGTCGTGGCACTGGGCGCCGACGCGGGAGGCGGCCTCGCCGCGCCGTGCGGCGCGCATGCGTTCGCGAGCCTCGACTGCCGGGCGAACCGGCGCGGCACGACGCTCGTCTGTCAGTGACCGCCGTCATGCCGCACGCGCGGCGTCCGACGCCACGAGCAGCCACCGCACGACGACGATGAACGCGCCGGTCAGGACGAGGTTCAGCGCCAGCGAGAAGGCCGCGACGCTGAGCATCGGGCCCGCGAGGCCGTAGCCGAGCGAGACGACGAGGATGCCGGCGCCGACCTCGCCACGCGGCCACATGCCGACGCAGATGGCGAGCCGCTGCCGCCAGTCGGCCTCGTCGCGATAGCAGAAGAACGGGAACATCTTGCCGAGGTTCGCGAGCACGGTGACGACGAGCGTGTGTCCGAGGAGCGAGCCCCACGTGAGCCCGCCGGCGGCGAGGTCGATCACGGGCATCGAGAGCCCGACGAACACCATGAACGCGCCCGAGACGATGGTCGCCGCCCGCTGCTCGGCAGGGCTTTCCGGCCCGTCCTGGTGCCCTTCACGGTCATCGTCGACGTGGGGATCGCTCCCTGGTGGCCGGGCGAGCATGCAGCCCAGGACGAACGCCGGGAGCAGTACCTCGATGTGGATCGGCACGACGTCGTCGACGAGCTTGCTCACGACGTAGATCGCCTCCGACGCCGCGGTGATGACGGCGGCATAGCCGAGCACCCACGGCCACGACACCGGCGCGCGGAAGCGCCGGAGATAGCGCCACGCCACCCACAGCTGCGCCGCCATCACGACGACGATCACCGCGAGCTGCCAGCGCATCCCGACCAGCATCATCTTGAGCGGGATCATCAGCAGGACCGTGTCGAGGTCGTCGAAGATGGCGAGCACGCGCGCCTTCCGAAACATCCACGTCGACGACAGGCCCGCCGCCGCGAGCATCGCGAAGAGGATGCCGGCCGACGTCGGCGCGGCGAAGCGCCCCGTGAGCAGCGCTTCCGTCCACGCGTCGAAGCGGCCGATCGCCCCGGGCGGCATGAGCACCAGCAGGAAGTAGAGGCTGCAGAAGATCCACGGGAAGGCCGCCGCCGTCGCCGCGACGCCGTAGTCGACGGCATACGAGCGGAGGCGCGTGCGGTCGATCTCGAACTCGTACCCCACGTGGATCATGATGAACCCGAGGAGCGTCGTCGTGACGAGCTGGATGGCGGACGCGACGCCGTGCCCGAGCGCGAGCGCCGGCAACACCTGCGACCCCAGGAGACCGGCCACGAGGAGCACGGAGAAGAGCAGGACCTTGCGCATGCGGCGCGAGGCTATCGGCGGAGGGACGGCGCTTCAACGGCGGCGGCCGACGCCGTCAGCGGGGCAGCGCTTCGAGCACCGCGGCGGCCTTCGCGCGCAGCGCCGCCGACGGCGCGCGCGCCGCGAGCGCGGTCATCCACTCCGCGACGCTCCGCGGATCGCCGGCGTTCGCTTGCAGGATGCGCACGAGCACGGCATCGTCGACGGGAAGGAGCGTCGAGAGATACGCGGCCTCGACCTCGGGATCGCGCGCGAAGGCCGCGAGCGCCGCGTCGCGCGCCGCGGCACGCGTCGCCGCGTCGCGCTCTTGGACGACCGCGTGCAGCACGCGTCCGATCGACGGGTGCGCGGCACCGACCGCCTTCGCGAGCCCGCCCGTCACCGTCACGGGTCGCTGCAACACGGCCGCCTGGTCCTCCTCGGCGGCGAGCGGCGGACGTGGCGACGGCGAGGGCGTCGTGTCCGGCGAGGGCGAGACCGGTGCGCCTTTGCCGAGCATGTCGATGGTGCGGAGCGAGCCGTCACCCGCATAGGTCAGCATGAAGCTCTCGGCGCCGAAGATGCGCGCGAGGCCGTCCGCGAGCGGCACGCGCGAGAGGTCGATCGAGACCGGACGCGCTGCGACGCTCCCGCGCACGGTCGCGTGGGTCGCGGCCGCGATCTCGGCGAGCAAACGGTCGAGCGGCACGTCGACCACGCTCACCGTGAGCCGCCCGGCCTCGTAACGCACCACGCCGGGTGTCGGCGTGGGCGTCGCCGCGCGGAGCGAGGGGGCGAAGGAAGCGAGGATCAGGACGGTCACGACCCCGAAGAGACGAACGCGGCGGCGCACGCGCGGACTCTAGCGGGCCGCGCCGACGATCGCGACGCCGCCGCCGCCGAGTATCCGTTGACGGTGGCGCACACCGGCAGCTAGCGTCGGCCGCCATGGGCCTCACGGTGCTCACCCTCGACGTCGCCGCGCCGCACGATCCGGACCGCCGAGAGAGCGTCGACTTCCTCGTCGACTCCGGCGCCGTCTACTCGTTCGTGCCGCGCACCGTGCTCGAACGCCTCGGTGTCGCACCGCATGGCCGCCAGCGCTTCCGGCTCGCCGACGGCTCTTCGATCGAACGTGCACGCGGCGACGCGTACTTCTTCTACGCCGGCCGCCGAGGCGCCGCACCCGTGATCTTCGCCGAGCCCGGCGACGCGACGCTCCTCGGCGCCGTCACCCTCGAGTCGCTCGGGCTCGCGCTCGACGCCGTCCGCCGCAACCTCGTGCCGCTGCCGATGATCGTCGCGGCGGCACGCGCGGCCTGAGCGCCGACGCCGAGCTCAGTCCGCTCGGTCGCTGAATTTCACCGGCGTGCTCGTCTTCGCGGGGGCCCCGTACACCGCGCCCCAGCACGTGCCGTCGCTCTGCTGGATCTGCACCGTGAAAGGCTGCACCAGCTCGGTGAGGTCCGGCGGGAGATGGAGGTTCGAGCCGCGCCCGGAGAGCTGGATCTGCGCCTTGCCGACCGCGCCCTCCTTGAGCGCGAGCTGCAGCCCCCCGTCGGGCGTGAGCTCGGAATCCTTGTACTTGAAGCCCTTCACACCGTTCTGGCGCCAGCAGGCCTTGCTGCCGCACGTTCCGCCGGCGGGGTACGAGATCTCCACCTGGAGCCCGGACGCATCGTAGAGACAGAGTTGGTAGTTGGTCGTCGTCGTCGGGTCGCCGTACTCGGCGAGCGTCGTGCGCGTGCCGCGAAGCCACTTCCATTTGAGCATGTCCTTGACGCCGCCCCGCCTGAGCAGCTGCAACGACGATGCGCCCGGCACGAACGGCAGCCGGCAGCCGGCGAGCGGCGTCGGCGTGCACCCGAGCCCAGGCTCGACGGTGCAGGTCGGCGAGCAACCGTCGCCCGCGTCGGTGTTGCCGTCGTCGCAGGTCTCGCCGCACGCGCTCTCGATGGTCGCGTCGCCGCAGACGCTCGAGGCGCCCTCGCACACACCCGCGGTGCATTGATCGGCGACGGTACACGCGTTGCCGTCGTCACAGCCCGTGCCGTCGCTCGCGAGGGCGTCGGCCGGGCACGCGCCGCCCGACCCGGTGCAGCGCTCGGCGACGTCGCACTGATCCGCGGCGGCGCGGCAGATCGTCGTGCTCGGCTCCAGCACGTCGGCCGGACACGCGTCGGCGACGCCGTCGCACGACTCCGCCGGGTCGCAGACGCCGGTGCTGGCGCGACATTCGAGCGTGCTCTTGGCGTCGGCGGGACAGGTCGGCGACACGCCGTCGCAGTCCTCCTTGGGATCGCAGACGCCGCCCGACGGGCGACACACCTGCGTCGGCGGCGCGAGCAGGTCGGGCGGGCACGGTGCCGACGAGCCCGTGCACGTCTCGGCGAGGTCGCAGACGCCGGCGGCGGCACGGCAGATGGTCGCACTCGACGCGAAGCCGTCGGCAGGGCACGGCGCCGTGCTGCCGCTGCAATGCTCGGCGACGTCGCAGGGACCGGCCGAGGCGCGACAGACCGTCGTCGCCGGCGCGAACGCGTTCGCGGGACAGGTCGGCGAGCTGCCGTCGCAGGTCTCGGCGGGATCGCACGGGCCGGCGGACGGACGACACTCGGCGGTGCTCGGCTGGACGACGTCGGGCGGACATCCCGGGCTCGTACCGTTGCAGGTCTCCTCGACGTCGCAGCCGCCGGCGGCCGGTCGACAGATCACGCCGGCGTTCCCGACCGGATGCTGGCAGGTCACGGACGACCCGTCGCACTGGTCGACGGTGCAGGGTAGCCCGTCGTCGGTACACGGAGCACCGACGACCCGCTTGTCGTCGGCGGGGCATGCGGCAGCGAAGCCGGTGCAGGTCTCCGCGAGGTCGCACTCGCCGGCGGCGGCGCGACACACGGTGCCGCTCTGGAACGCGTCGGTCGGACAGAGCGCGCTCGCGCCGGTGCAGGTCTCGGCGACGTCGCAGACGCCGGCCGACGTGCGACACGTCCCGCCGGCGGCGCGATAGGTGCAGTCCGCGTTGCAACACGCGGTCGCGCTGCCGTTCGACCCGGCGAGATCGCATTGCTCGCTGTACCCCGATCCGGCCGGCGCGCTGATCACGCCGTCGCCGCAGAGCGAGGTGAGCGTCACCGTCACGAAATGGCCGTCGAGGTTCACGTCGCGGCTGTTGTCCCCGGGATATTGGCTCGCGCCGTTCGTGCCGTCGCGCGACTGGATGCCGAGCCGCGCCGCCGCCTCGTGTCCCGAGGCCGCGGCGCTGAACGCGCTCGACGTGAACTGGAAGCGCAACGTGTGCGTGACCGGCGCGCCGTTGCTGATGCCGAAGATGCGCGCCGACCCGCTCTGGTTGAACGGGAGATGACAGCTCGTCGCGGAGCCGCCGCCGATCGAGCAGCTGCCCGGGTCGCTGAGGTCGAGGCTCCCGGAGAGCACCGCCGTCCCGCCCGTCTGCGATCCGCTGACGCCGCTCACGTCCGCGCTGCCGCCCGTGAGCCCGCCGTCGTAGTCGACGTCGAGCTCGCCGAGGAGCTGCGTCGCGACGTCGAAGTAGTACGCGCCGGGCGCGGTCACGGTGAAGGAGATCGTGTAGTCGGACGTGAGCGACTCCGTCTTGTTGCCGCCGAAGGCGCCCGAGTCGCTCGATACCGTCGCCTTGTAGCGCAGCGCGAAGGCCGTGCCGCTGCTCGAGAGCTGGACGACGGCGCTCTGCCGGTCCCAGCTGTTGTTCGCCCCGCCGCTGAAGTCGTCGGCGGTCGAGTTGTTGGTGAGGGCGGGAGCCGAGAGCTGGGCGCCCGCGGAGGCCGCCGTCACGAGGAGGCCCGCGAGCAGTAGGACCGCGGCGCGGAGGGAGGAACGCGTGGGGGTCGACGTCATGGAGCCTCCGGGGAGCGTGGGATTGCTCGCCGCCGTGGAACCGCGGGCGGGACGGCGACGCGTACCGAAAGCGTGCGCCGCTTGTCAATTTGAAAAAGCTCCGTTGGGATGCCTCGGGCGATCTGGTAGATCCGACCCCGCAAGCGATGAGCGACACCGACCTGCATCGCGTCGCCAGCGCCGTCATCGCGGGGAGCCTCGACGGCGCCTCCGAGACGGCGATCCTCGACGCCTTCTGCGGTCAGTGCCGCGCCGTCGGCGTCGACGTCTCGCGCGCCACGCTGCTCGTCGACACGCTGCACCCGGTCTACGAGGGCCGCGCCTTCCGCTGGCGGAACGACGGCGTCGAGGAGACCGCCGTCATCGAGTACGGACCGACGAGCGAGGGCCAGGCGGCCGAGAGCTGGCGCCGCACCGTCTTCTACCATCTGCTCACGAGCGGCACCGACCAGGTCCGGCGCCGCATCGGTCTCGGCGATCCCTGCGACTTCCTGCATCTCGAGACGCTGCGGAAAGAGGGCGAGATCGACTACGTCGCCTTCGCGCAGCCGTTCGCGAGCGACGGCCGCATCGGCGAGCTCGACTGCGTCTACGCGCAATGGACGACCCGGCGGCTCGACGGCTTTCGCGACGCCGAGGTCGTGTTCCTGAAGAAGCTGATGCCGGTGCTCGCGCTCGCGATCAAATGCGCCTCCCTGGCGCGCATCGCCGGCACGCTCGTCGGGGTCTACCTCGGCCGCGACGCCGGCCAGCGCGTGCTCGCGGGCCGCATCGCGCGCGGCGTCGCCGACCGCATCCACGCCGTGCTCTGGTTCTCCGACCTCCGCGGCTACACGACGATCACCGACAACGCGCCGCCCGGCGAGATCATTCCGCTGCTGAACGACTACGCGGACGCCGTCATCTCCTCGATCCACGAGCAGGGCGGCGAGGTCTTGAAGCTGATCGGCGACGGCACGCTCGCGATCTTCCGCGCCGACGACTCCGCCGCGGCCTGCCGCCGCGCGCTCCAGGCGGCGGCGAGCCTGCGCGACCGGATCGCGGTCGTGAACGTCCGCCGCGCGCACGAGCAGCGCCCGGTCACGTCGGTCTACCTCGGCCTCCACGTCGGCGACGTGTTCTACGGCAACATCGGCAGCGACGATCGGCTCGACTTCACCGTCGTCGGTCCGGCCGTGAACGAGGTGAGCCGCATCGCCTCGATGTGCCGCTCCGTCGATCGCGGGATCGTGGTCTCCTCGGACTTCGTCGCCGCCGCGCCGGCGGAGGAGCGCGCGATGCTCGTGTCGGTCGGACGCTTCGCGCTCCGCGGCGTCGGACGCGCCCAGGAGCTCTTCACGCTCGACCCCGCGCTCGTCCAGCCAGCGAGCGCGTCGACCGCGCTCCCGCGAGCGAGCGCGTGACCGCGCTCCCGCCGGGCCCGCATCGTGCGCCGCGGCGTGGCGTTCGCGCCGTCGGAGGGCATGCCGCTGGTGGTCGAGCGGCGCGCCGCCTGAATCCGCACCGCGTCGGCCGACCGCGGGCGTCGGGGACTCACGGCCGAACTTCGACGCCGCGCCAGAAAGCGTACCAGCCGCGGATCTCGTCGGCCGCCGGCTTCGGGTCCGGGTAATACCACGCCGCGTCGGGATTGCGGGCACCCGCGACGACGACGGTCGGACGGCCGCCGGCCGCCCCTACCCCACCCGCGGCGCGTCTGTCATGGATCGCCGATCATGCCGCGCATGCCGAACCGGGCGCGCACGTTTCCGCGCCGCGCCGTCGCCGACCTCTTCCTCGCGCGCCAGCAGCTCGACCGTCCGCGCGCCCGCCGCCTCGGCGCCGCGAGCCTCGCCGCGCTCGCCGAAGCCACGGGCGGCATCCAGCTCGACTCGATCAACGTCGTCGCCCGCGCGCACCTGCTCACGCTCTGGAGCCGCTTCGGAACGTTCGACGCGCGCGCGCTCGAGCGGCTGCTCTATCGGCGTCGCGTGCTGTTCGAATACTGGGCGCACGCCGCATGTCTCGTCGCGACGCGCGACCTCGCCGCGTGGCGGCGGGCCATGCTCGACTACTCGACCGCGCACCGCGGCTGGTCGGGATGGCTCCAGAAGAACGAGGCGGCGCTCCGCGCGGTCGAGGACGCGATCGCCACGCGCGGCCCGCTCGCGTCGAGCGACTTCGCCGACGAGCGCGCCGAGCGCGGCGCGTCGGGGTGGTGGAATTGGAAGCCCGCGGCACACGCCCTCGACTACCTCTGGATGACGGGACGGATCGGCGTGCACTCGCGCGTAGGCTTCCAGAAGCGGTACGACCTCGCCGAGCGTTTGCTCCCCGGGTGGCACGACGTCGAACCGCTCGCACCCGACGCGTTCCGGCGCTGGCACCTCCGTCGCTCGCTCGCCGCGATGGGCGCCGCGACCGAAACGGATCTCCGTCTCTACCTCACGTTCCCGCGCCTGGGCGCCGCCGCCCAGCGCGAACGCTTGCGCGCCGCGCTCGCCGACGGCGAGGTGGTGGAGGTCGGCGTCGAGGGCGACCGCGGCCGTTGGTTCGCCTTGGCGCGCGACCTGCCGGCGCTCGAGCGCGCGGCCGCGCGACCGGGCGAGCAGCGGGGAACGACGTTCCTCGCGCCCTTCGACTCCTTGCTCTGGCACCGCGGCCGCACCCACCGGCTCTTCGGCTTCGACTATCGGATCGAGGTCTACACGCCGGCCGCGAAGCGGCGCTTCGGCTACTACGCCTTGCCGATCTTGAGCGACGGCCGGCTGGTCGGACGCGCGGACGCGAAGCACCATCGCGACGAGCGCCGGTTGGCACTCCGACACGTCGCCTTCGAGGCGCCGCTCGGAGCCCGCGGCGGCGGGCGCGCCGGGCTCGACGCCGTGCTCGCCGGGACGGCCGAGGCGGCGCGCTCGCTCGCGGCCTTCGTCGGCGCCGCCGACGTGACGCTCGAGCGCGCGACACCGGCGCGCCTCGCCGCGCCGCTCCGGCGCGCGCTCGCGTCCAGCGCGAAGCTCTAGCCGTAGGTCACCCCGTCGCCTTGCCACGGCAGCGCGGTTTCGCGGCGTCGGGTCCGTTCCAGTGCGCTCGCGCGCACTCGTCGGGGCTCCCGAAGCGTACCGCCAGGTCGACCGGCCCGACGACCGGCAGCGCGGACGCACCCACGAGGCGGATCGTGAACGTCAACCGTCCCGGCTTTCGCGACGCCGGCCCATGGCTGCGGGAGCTTCGCTCGCCCACGTGAACGCGTCGTAGCTCGCCGCCGTGCCGGGAGCATCGCCCTGCTGGTCGCGTTGCAGGTGGTCCCACTTGGTGAAGATCACGCGTCCGAACGAGTCCATCGAAAGCGAGAAGACGCCGCTCGGCGCGTGCCCGAGGAGGATCAGATCGCCGCTCGTCTCGTCGAGCGAGTAGATGCCGGCGACGACGAAGCGATCTTCCTTCCCTGCCCCGGAACGGAGCAGTCGGTCCGGTGGTTCTCAGATTTCTATGGCCAATCCGGGCACGGACGTGACATTGTGTCGTCAGACGGCGGCTCGCTTGCATTTCGCTCCGACGTGCGCGGCGCTTTTCATGCGGTCACACCTCGATCAGCACACACTCGCGCTGTTCAACGACAGCATCCAGAGGTGCCGCCAGTCTGGCGACCTGGCGGGCCAGTTCTACGATCGTTTCGTGTCGAACCCGACCGTTCGACCCTACTTCGCGAACACGAAGTTCGAGCATCAAAAGCGGATGCTGACGGCTTCCCTCTACCTGGTGGTGGGGGCCGCGGCAGGTACGGACGAGGGCAAGCGACACCTGGAACAGCTTGCCGGGATCCACGCCCGGCTCGGTATTCCCGCGGATCTCTATGACCTCTGGCTCGCGGCGCTGCTGGCGACCGTCGCCGCTCTCGATCCCCAGTGTAGCGCCGAGGTCTCGCAGGCGTGGCAGGACGTGCTCCGTCACGGCATCGAGGTGATGAGACGGCAGGCACCGAGCGGGGAGCCTTCAGCGACGACGCGGCACGACACGCCGTCGTCGACCCAGGCCACCGGCACCGGGGGGGTCGACGATCCTGGCGCGCAGCGTGAACGGCTGCTGGCGAAAATCGAAGAGCGCCTCGACGAGCTGCCGATGCTACCTGCGGTCGTGACCCGCCTCGCGCAGCTCGATCCCGACTCGCCGACCTTTCCCGAGGCCGTCGAGGAGCTCGCTCGGCTCGATCCACCGCTCACCGCCCGCCTTCTCCATCTGACGCAGACCGGCATGCGGGTTCCGGAGACTGCGATGCCGTCCATCGGAACGGCCATCAACTACATTGGCGCCCGCCGCCTCGCGGAAACCGTGACGTCGCTCTCGGTCATGCGCGTGTTCGTCCCGACGACCCGGGGGCAGCGCAATCTCTGGTTCCATGCCATCCAGACCGCCGTCGCCGCGCGACGCATCGCCGAGATGGCACCTGCCGACTCCGTGGCGCCGGAGCAGGCGTATCTGGCCGGCCTGATGCACGACCTCGGGCGCTTCATCATGTACGACCGCAGCCCGCGCGAGCTCGGACAAGTCGATGAGACCCACTGGTGCTCCCCAGCGGAGCTCGTCGCGGCGGAAATCGGGATCTGCGGGTTCGATCACGCGGCCCTCGGAGGTCTCGCATGCGAGCGCTGGGGCATGCCCGATCCGGTGACGGAGATGGTGCGCGTTCACCACACCTACGATCGCGACGCGATCGCGGCGCAGCCGAGCGGACTACCACGGCTCGTCCAGGTTCTGCAGACGGCAGACTTCACGAGCATTCTGCTCCTCACGAGACCCGCGTGCGGTACGGCATCGAAGGACGAGCTGGCACGCTCCTATCGCGACTGGTTCACAAAAGTCGGGTGGCGTGAGCTCCCGTGTGAACCGGGACTCCTCGCCGAGCAATTGGGGTGGGTGGCGGTCGAGACGATACGGCTGGCAGCGATCTTGGGCGTCTCCACCGTGCCGGTGCCCGAGCAGCCCTGACCGAAAGCCCGCCGCACCCCGATCGCGTTTCCGAAATCACGACGTGCCAGTGCCGAGTCCTTCCTGCGCGCTCAGCGTGGTGGCGCCCTCAGCGCATCGTCGCCATCGCCGTGGGCGACACCCCGTAGTGCGCGCTCGCGCCCGAACGTCCGAGCGCCGCGCTCGGGGCCAGCCGTCCCGCGAGCAAGGCGGCATACGCTTCCAGCACGCGCTCCGCCTCCGCCCGCGACTCGCGGACGAGCTCGACCCGGAAGCGGCGGACGCCGCGCGCGATCAGGTCCGGCGCGAGCTCGGCCGCCGACTGGAGCTCGTCGTTGAAAACGGTGTTGCGGCAGCCGACGTCGACGATCACCGGATGGGTGCGGCCCTTGTGGTCGCGGAGCGCGATCTCATGGCGCTCGCACGGTCGACCGCAGGTACGGAAGTCGCGGCCGCCCGAGAGGACGTGCGCGTAGACGCAATGCTCGGTGTGAAAGGTCGGAATGCGGTGGTGCAGCACGACCGTGAAGCGCTCGGCGGGCGCGGCATCGAGCAGCGCCATCAGCTGTGCGCGGTCGAGGTCGTACGACGGCGTCAGGGTGTCGAGCCCGCGCTCGAAGAGCTCGGCGGCGGTGATCGAGTTGGTGACGTTCAACGAGAAGTCGCCGTGCAGGAGCGGGCGCGGCGTCCCGTCCGCGAGGGACTGGAACGCCACGAGCGCGCCCCAGTGACGGACGAGCAGCGCGTCGGGTGCGAGCGCGGCGAGCCGCCGGTCGTAGCCTTCCTCGCCGGGCTTCTGAACGCGCACCGTTGCGAGCGTCACGCGGAGACCCGCCGCCCGCGCCCGTGCGACGGCGGCACCGAGACCGACGAGCTCCATCCAATCGAGCTCGACCTCGGGGACCCCGTGCGCGAGCGCGGCCTCGAGCTGCTCCGGGCTGCGACAGAGCACGACGAGCGCGGGCTCGGCGGGCGGCAGCCAACGCGCCGGCCGGAGCGCGCGCGCGCAGGCGCGGAGCTCGGGCGCGAACGACCGCGCGTGCACGAGACGGGTCGGACCGCGCTCGATCGCCGGCTTTAGCTCGGCCACGAGCATCCGCCGCATCGTCTTCAGCTCCGAGACCGGCAGATGGAGGTGAGGCGCGAGCCGGCGCGCGTCGAGCCCCGCCAACCCGAACGGCGTGCCGCCGAAGCCCGCGAGCTTGTCGCGCAGGACGGCGGCGCCGAGCCCTTCCCCCAGCGCCGGCCGCAACGGCGATGCGCTCGTCGCCTCGGCGCACGCGTGTCCCGCGACCGCGACGGCGCGGAGCGGCTCCCCGGCGCGACCGTGCACCGTGAGCATCACCGGCACCCGGCCCATGGGCTCGTCGGCGGCGATCATGCGATCGGTCTCGCGCCCGACCGCGGGATCGCCCGTGACCCACACCCGATCGCCGACGGCGACGCGCGCGAGATCCGGCCCCGGCCGGCCGAAGCGCAGCCGCCAACCGTCGCGCGTCGGCTCGACGGCGAAGATCGGTCCACCCGGCTCCGCCGGATCTTCCGGGTGACCGGCGTCGAAGACGACGCCCATCCCGGGACGCGGATCGAGCGGGGCCGCGCGCGGCCCGTCGCTCGCGTCGTCGCCGCCGCCGAATCCGTGGAGCGCCGCCGCGGGCGCGCCGAGCGGTGCCGAGACTGCGACGGCGCTCGCGCGTCCGCCCGTCCACGGACGCCCGGCGGGATCGCGCGCGACCGTGACGAGGCCGCGCGCGACCGTGTCGACCCGGCCCAGGAGCACGCCCCGGTGCTTCGGAAAGCGGCCTTCGACGAGCGTCTGGTGATCGGAGCCGCCGAGAAACCCGTCGCCGAAGCCGCGCGTGTAGACGAGACTCGCGCGCAGCAGGTCGCGCGCGGCGCGCGCCGCGTCGGCCGCGCCCGCGCCCGCCGGCGCCGCCGTCACGGCGTCGACCCAGTGCCGGTACGTCGTCGTCGCGGTCGCGACGTAGGCGGCGCTCTTCTGTCGCCCCTCGATCTTGAGGCCGCGGACGCCGAGCGCCGCGAGGTCGGCGACGGCCCGGAGGCCCGCGAGATCCTTCGGCGAAAGCAGATAGGCGACGTCGCCGAGCGGGCGGACCTCGCCGTCGAGCACGAGCTCGTACGGCAGACGACACGACTGCGCGCACTGGCCCCGGTTTGCGGAGCGGCCGCCCCAGGCCTCCGAGGTCAGACACTGCCCCGACCAGGCGACGCAGAGCGCCCCGTGAATGAACACCTCGAGCTCGAGATCGGAGCCGGCCGCGAAGCGGCGGATCTCGTCGACGGAGAGCTCGCGCGGCACGACGACGCGCACGGCGCCGAGGCTCGCCGCGAAGACCGCCGCCTCGGCGCTCGAGATCGTCATCTGCGTGCTCGCGTGCACGGCGAGCGCGGGACAGATCGCGCGCGCCAAGACGGCGACGGCGGGATCCTGCACGATGAGCGCGTCGACGCCGCACTCGGCCGCCCGACGCACGACGCGCTCGACGACCTCCAGCTCGGGCTCGAAGACGAGCGTGTTGACGGCGAGATGGGCCTGCGCGCCGGCACGATGGATGCGCGCGACCGTCGCCGCGAGGTCGGCAAGCGCGAAGTTGCCCGTGCGGGCACGCGCGTTGAAGCCCTCTTGGAGGCCGAAGTAGACCGCGTCCGCTCCGGCCGCGAGCGCGGCCGCGAGCGCGTCGTGATCGCCCGCGGGCGCGAGGACTTCGGGAGCGTGCGGCCGTCGCATCGAGCACCGGACGCTATCATCCGCCCGCGTGCACCGGAACGTCGCCGGCCGACCTCAAGGCAGCGCGGACAACCCCGCGTCTCCCCGTATCCCGGCGCGGCACGAGCCATCGACGTCGCGGGCGAGCGCTTGGTCACGCAGGCGGCGAGCGCGCGCCGCGTCCCCCTCGATCGCGGCGATCTTCGCGAGACCGAGATAGGGCCCGCACGCGCGTGGCTGAAGCGACGTCATACGCTCGAGGTATCGTCGCGACTGCGACGTCTCCCGCTGCCCCAGAAGGCGATTCGCCTCGTCGGCAAGCCCGACGAACAGGAGCGTCTGCAAGTCCTGCGATCTCGGGTAGCGTTCGAGCGCGGACTCGAGCCAGCCGAGACGGGCGCCCAAGGCATGCGTCTGCTTCGCCGCGAGGCCGATCAGCACGGCGAGCGACTCGGACGGCACGTCGGCCCACAACGGCTCGGCGGCCCGAAGCGCCAAGTCGGGACGACCGATCGTCTGCAAGAACACCGGGAGATTCAGCGCGGGATACGTCAGCGGCTTGCCGCCGAGCCATCGCGGCAGGACGGGCGCGAAGATCGGGTGTGTCGAGAGCTCGGAGACGCGTTCTGGGAGATCGAGCGTCGCACCGCGGGTGCCACGGGTGAAGACGACCGCGGCGTGATCGAGATACACGAGCCTCCACGCGGCGTTCGCCGCCAACTGGACGAACACGTTCTGCCCAACCGAGGACGCCAGGTCCCAGACGACGGTCTGAATGCCGTAGCGATCCGTGAGCCGTCCCAGATCCGCGTGCGGGCCCGTGACGTTCGCACGGTAGTCCGCAAAGAACGACGCCGGGTACATCGACGTGTTGCCGGCGATGAAGACGCGCCGCTCGGGGTGGAGGCGATAGAGCAGCGCTCCGCCAATGTCGAAGCCGTTCAAGAGCGGCCCCGGAAGATCCTGGCGGCGAATGAAGTCGGCGGCGGCGAGCGGAGCCCCACCCGCATCCACGCCCCAGCCGGTTCGCGTCGGTGCCCGCACGACATCATTCCAACGGTCGCTCAGCCTGAACCAGCAGGCGAACGCGGCCACGGCCACGAGCGCCACGCATGCCGCGCGCCGCGTCGACGCTCGGCCGGCAATGGGCTCCTCGATCTCGGTCCATGCCGGCGCGACGAGGATGAGCGAGGCGGGGATCACCAGCGAGAGGTTGCGCACCGCCGGCAGGGCGAGGACCGTGAAGCCGAGGAACAGCAGCGGCGGAAGCATGCTCCGACGTGCGACGGCACGCACGGCCTCGACGCTCGCCACGACCCAGAGCGCAACGGTCAGCTGGTACGGAAGCGCGCCCGCCATGGCGGGCGGGGGCCACACCAGCCACGGCAGCGCCGCCGCCACGGCGAGCGACTGGCGCACGCGCGCCGACGCGCCTCGTGCGCTCGCGACGATCGCGAGCGCCAGCGGCGCGACCAGCACGGCCCATTGCGGAGCCGAAGCGCCACCGAACAGGTGCGTCGAAGGATCGAGCTCTTGAATGCCCGCGTGGACGCTGGCGTTCCGCAGCAACGACAGCTGCAGGATGGGCGACCAGAACGCCCGCACGCCTTGGGGGTGGACGGAGCACGCGAGCACGGCGACCGCGAGTTGGAACACGCGCTGGCGCGGCGTCGGCATGCCGGGCTCCGTCAGCGTGCGGTCCCCGAGCGCCGCCGCCACCACCGCGGCCAGCAGTACCAAGAGACCATTGACGAAATACCCGTGCACGTTGATCCACGACACGAAGAGAGCGGCCGTCAGCCATTGGAGCTGCCGGAACGGCCGCTTCGTCGCGACGAGGAGGATCGTGGCCGCCAGGAGCGCCTGACTGATGGTGTCGGGTCGGGGCTCGAGGCGAAGCGCGCACGCCTGCAACGCCATGACGACACCGAGCACCGCCGCCGCGCGGGAGGCGTGCCAGACCCGCTGCATCCGGTACCACGCGATCGCCACGATCGCGCAGAGCGCGATCTGGTACAGCATGACGCCGTTCAGGCCCGCGATCGCGTCCACCATCGCGACCACCACACAGGCGAGCCACTTGTCCTCGACGTAGGGATAGCCGGGATATGCGTCGATGAAATTCGAGACGCCGAGCGAGCCCGGATGCGCCACGATCTGACGGCCCACGGCGACATGCTGAAAGAGGTCGGGATCGACGAGGTGGTGCGCGCCGAATGCGGCCCCGAGCAGGCCGACCATGATCCACGCCACCTGCGATCGCTCGATCACCGACCGCTTCGCCCTCGGGGAGTCCGACTCCATCGCCACGGCGCGCGGCGACTGCCGTTTCCCCGGTCGGGTCGTGCCGGGCACAGCGGGCTTCTACTAAGGATCGCTCCGCCAATGCGAGCGTGCCGCCGCGCGCGCACCTGCATTGTGTTCGCGGGGCCGCAGATGGTGATCTACACGATCGACAAGCAGAGCTTTCACTACGTGCCCGACGGTGTGCCGACGTTCGAGACCCGGCCCGGGGCCTGACGCACACCGCGAGAAGCGACCGCTTTGATGCGGAGCCGCGCCACGCTCTCGTCGTGGTCCACCCGGAGCGGCTCGTCGCTCGGAAACCAGCGGAGGGCGATCGATTCGTCGCTGAGCGTGAGGACGGCGTCCGCGGGAGCGACCACGAGATAGCGGACGTCGTAGTGGATGTGCGCGGGCTCGTGGCCGCGCGCGGGGATCTCGTGGGCGTCGAGGTCGAGCGGGCGCACCTCGCCGTCGGTCGGCACCAGCGCGAGATTCCCGATGCCGGACTCTTCCGTCGCTTCGCGCAGCGCGACGCGCGCCGGATCGGGATCACCGTCGGCGTGGCCGCCGAGCTGGAGCCAGCGATCGAGCTTCCGATGATGGGTCAGAAGGAAGCGTGATCGATCCGCCGAGACGACCCACGCCGACCCGGTGACGTGCCCGGGAATGCAGGCCCGTTCGAAGCAATCGGGATGGGCGCGCACGAAGGCCGCGAAGCGCTCGGCGACCGCCGCCTCGGCGGGGTAGCGCCGCGCATACGAGGCGAGCAGGGCCAGCAACGGACGGCGGTGCATCCGGGAGTTCTCGCCAGCCGGCGCTTCCGGCGCAAGTGTCGGACGTCGATTCCTGCCCGCGCGAACGCCCGACGAAAATCGATCCAAACCTGCGAAAGGGAAACCTGCCGAGACGCCCCCGGCGCAGATGCGAGCGAGGCCTCACGAAGGCACGAGCCTTGCTCGATTCGTTCACGATGGGGATGATCACGGCGTGAGGGAAGCCATTTTCGACTCGCTGCGCAGGCTGGTCGAGCGCTTCGATCCGGCTGCGTTCGACGCCCCTTCCGGACGCGCGCGCATCCGTCTCGTCGTCGTCGAGGACGGTCAAGCCGACGTGCTCGTCGATTCCGGCGTGGCGGAGCTCGTCGCCTCGGACGTGAGCCGCACGCCGGACGCCACGCTCACGGCGTCACGCGACGCGTGGGAGCGCATGGTCGTCGACGTGCGGAGCGGTCTCGCGGCGCACGAGACCGGCCAGCTCGCCATCCGCGACAACCTGCACCTCGGCGTCGGCTTTCTCGCCGCGACCTCGGGGGAGACCGGCCCGCAACGGCTGCGGTTCGAGCGCGTCGCGACGCCGTCGGGCTCGTGGTCGATCATGACCGCCGGCGCGGGCGCGCCGGTCCTCTTGCTCCACGGGCTCGGCGCGACCAAGGGATCGTTCCTCCCCACGGTCGCCGCGCTCGCCCGCTCGTATCGGACGATCGCCGTCGACCTGCCCGGCTTCGGCGACTCGTATAAGCCGCTCGGCGCACCGTATCACCCGCCGTTCTTCGCGCGCGCGGTCGTGGAGCTGATGGACACCATGGGAGTCGCGCGCGCCCACCTCATCGGCAACAGCATGGGCGGGCGCATCGCCCTCGAGCTCGGCCTCCGCCACGCGGAGCGGGTCGCCAAGCTCGTGCTCGTGGCGCCATCGCTCGCGTGGCGGCGCGCGCGTCCGTGGGCGCCGCTCGTGCGCGCACTCAATCCGCACCTCGGGCTGGTGCAGATCACGCCGCGCTGGATGATGGAGGGCATCGTGCACCGCACCATCCCGGGCGCGCGGGACGGATGGGTGCGGGCCGGCGTCGACGAGTTTCTGCGCGCCTACCTCACGCCGCGCGGCCGGGTCGCCTTCTACGCCGCGGCACGACAGATCTATCTCGAGGAACCGCACGGCGCGAAGGGCTTCTGGACGCGGCTCGCCGCTCTCACACCCCCGGCGCTCTTCATCTGGGGCAAGGACGACACGCTCGTGCCGATCGGGTTTGCGGCGCACGTGCGGCGGACGCTGCCGTCGGCCAGGCACCTCGAGCTCGACTGTGGCCACGTGCCGCAGATCGAGCGACCCCGTGAGACGAACGCGGCGATCCTCGACTTCCTGCAGCGCGACGTCGCGGACGACGAGACGGCGCCGTCCGCGCGCGAAGCTTTCGCCTGACGCGTCAGGCGGGCGGGACGAACCAGACCGGACACGGCGCCCGATGCAGCACGTCGCGTGCGGTGTCGTGCGTGAAGAAGCGCCGCGCGAACCCGCGCGCGTGCTCTCCCATGACGGCGAAGGCCGGCAAGCGCTCGCAGAGGAACGACATGATCTGCTCGCTCGGCTCGCCCGTCTCCAAGTGACAATCGACGCGCGCGCCGAGATCCTCCGGCACCAGGGCCTCGAGGCGGCGACGCGCTTCGTCGAGCGTCCGGGCGTTCGCGGCATCGGGGCCGACGTGCAACACGTGCAGGCGGAGTCCGAGGTTGCGGGCGAGCTCGAACGCATAGTCGAGCGCGCTCATCCCCGCCTCGTCGAGATCGACCGCCACCACGACCTCGGGGGCCGGATGCCCCGATTCGGCGCGGAGCCGCATGCAGCCGTCGGTCGCGGACCCGTCGTGAATGGCGAGCACGGGACACGAGGCGCGGGCCACGATCCGCTCGGCGACCGACGCGTGGTCCTCGGTGCTCCACCCGTGGCTGCCGAGCACGATCAGGTCGGCCGGCAGGCGATTCGCGAGATCGAGCAGGATCGGAACGACGGCGCCGCTCGTCACGCTGGCCTCGACCGGGACGCCACGCGGAACACGATCCATGAGCGAGCGCATGGCACGCTCCACGTCGGTGGCCGACTCGTGCGCCTCGCGGTGCACCTCCTTCCACTGCCACCCGGGAGTGAGGCCGGGAGCCGACGCGGTGACGTTGTGGTGCAAGACGAGCCGGGCTCCGAAAGCTTCGCACACCTGACCAGCCAGCTCGACCTCACGGGCGGCAAGGCTCGTGAGATCGACGGCGCATAACACGATTTTGGGTCGTCGCATGATGACAACCTCCTACTGGGGAGGAAAAGCATGCGACATGCCAGCGACGAGAGCCTCCCGAGGCCGACGGATCGGGCCGTCGGCGCAGCACCGGTCCGCTCGTCGCCCCGTGAATCGGAAACGGCTTCGCATTCATGAGAAGCGACGTGATCAGTCGAAGACGCGTACGAACGACCGCGGAGCGCGCTTGGTCCGCAGGCAACGCGTCGCCGCCGTCATGTAGCAGAACGACGCGGCGCTCCGCCGCTTGCCGGTGCGGTTGGTGCCGGAGCGATGCCACAGATGATTGTGGAGCAAGAGGGCCTCGCCGGCGCGTACGGTGTCGAGATCGATCGCAGCGGCGGCGGGGAGCAACACGGAAGGCTCCTGATATCGGCACCCCCTCGCGCATGCTACCCAGGACCGATGCCGCGGCGCCCCCGTATCGTCGTCGTACCGCACCGCGATCTCGTCGGACGGACGGCCGTCCTGCGGGTCGGGCGCCTCGCCGCGGCGGGGGCGTTTCTCGAGATCGTCGAAGACGACGCCGGCGGCTCGGAGCGCCCCGCGATCCTGCTTCCGAAGCGCGAGGTCCCCGCCGGGACGCGCGTCGGCGACGAGCTCTCGGTCTTCGTGACGCTCGACTCCGAGGACCGGCCGATCGCGACGACGCGGATGCCCGCGCTGCACCTCGGCGAGGTGGCGTTTCTTCGCGTCACCGCCATCACGTCGGTCGGCGTCTTCGTCGATTGGGGTCTTCCGAAGGAGCTGCTCGTTCCCTTTCGCGAGCAGACGCGCGACCTGAAGGTCGGCGAGCGCCATCCGGTCGGCCTCTTCGTCGACAAGACGGGCCGGCTCGCGGGCACGATGCGCGTGAGCGAGATGCTGCGCGCCACGCCGGTCGTCGCCCCCGGCGAGTGGGTGGCGGGCGAGGCCTGGCGGAACGATCCCGCCGTCGGGCTCTTCGTGATCGTCGAGCGGCGGTTCGTCGGCCTCGTGCCGACGAGCGAGCCGCACGCGCTCGTGCGCGGCGAGTCGGCGATGTTCCGCGTCACGCGCCTCCGGCCCGACGGCAAGTTCGAGCTCTCGCTCCGCGCCAAGGCTCACGAGGAGATCGCCGACGACGCCGCGCACGTGCTCGCGATCCTCCGCCTGCCCGACACGCCGCGCGTCGGCGACCACACGGGTTCCGACGAGATCCGACGGCACTTCGGGCTCAGCAAGAAGGCGTTCAAGCGCGCCGTCGGCCGCCTGCTGAAGGAGAAGCGCGTGACGCTCGCGAAGGACGGCGCGCTGTCGGTCCCGGCGGACGCGCCGAGGCGGCGTGCCGACCGATCTTCCTCGCAGCCCCTCGGCTGACGCGAGTTGGTCGGGATTCTCCCAAGGCCCGCGCCGGCCCGGACGGAGCGCTACGCGTGGCGGCGCGCGGCGGGGGCCGTGCTCGTCGCCGCGGGTGCGGGTGCGGGTGCGGAGGCGGGTGCGGGCGGCGGCGGACGCAGGGCCGGAAAGATGCGGCGCGCGATCGACGGTACGACCAGCATCGCGACCAACACCACGCCGCCGACGACCCGATCGTCGTCCGCGAACGACGCCGCGACGATGCTCGTCCCGAGGAGAATCGCGAACCAGACGAGGTCGCCCGCGATCGCAGAGAGCCAGCGCAGGACGCGCGGGATGTCGAGACCGGTCGCGACCGCACCGGCGGTGTAGATGTCGACCCCGAACCCGATGGTCGCGACCCGGAAGAGCGCCGCCGGTCGGCTCGAGGCTATGCCGCGCGCTTCCGCGTGCGCCGCCGGCGTCCCCAGCATCGCGAGCTGCAACATGCGCTTCCCGGCACGCTTGACGAGCGGCACGCGGCGCGCGACGCGCTTGAAGGCGACGAACAGCGGGTGGCAAATCGCCGCCGCGAGCACGTCCGACGCCGTGTACAACCCGAACGTCACGGCGGGGTGCAACGGAATGTGGCGGGCGAGCAGCACCCCCGCGGGGATGCCCGGACCGACGGGCGCCCAGAAGAGCGCGAACACGAGCGCGACCGGGCCGCCGGGGAAGCTCTTGCCCGCCTCGAGCAGCGCACGAGCGCCGTCGGGTCCCGTCAGCTGGCTGGTCGCGAAGAAATTGTTGGGATCGAAAAGCTCGGACGGCGTCATCGGCGGAAAGGTGGAGCTTCCGTGTGGCGCTGCCGGATGTCAATGGGACGGAGACGCCCCGCGAAATTGCTTTTTCGCAATTCTTTGGGATAGGGACGCTCATCTCGTTGCAGGGGAGGGAATGGTGATGGGACACGCTCGGCATCTGCTCGTACTCTCGGGGACCCTACTCGTTCTGGCGGCATCGTCCTGCGGCGGCGGTGGTGGCACCAACGGCCGGCGCGACCCCGTCGTCTTCACCGGCAAAGCTACCGAGGTCCCGGAGATCGTCGCCGAGTTCCGCACCGAGCTCGGGCGCGACAACGGCGGCAATCCCGAGCGCGGCTTCACCGGACGACGCGAGATCAGCTGGGACGACGTCCCGGACGGCAACTCGGCCCCCGGATTTCTCTCGCCCGATTTCTTCAATAGCCGCACCGAGCCCTTCGCCCGCGGCATCCGCGTCACGACGCCCGGCGACGGCGTGCAGGTGAGCGCCGACGCCGACAACCCGACGCTCACCCCGGTGCGCTTCGGGAACGTCAACGCGCAGTACCCGTCGCTGTTCGAGACGTTCAGCCCCGAGCGGCTCGTTGCCCCGATCGGCAGCAACGTCATCGACGTCACGTTCACGATCCCGGGCTCGCCCGACGAGCCGGCTCTCGTGCGGGGCTTCGGTGCGATCTTCACCGACGTCGACACCGATCGGAGCTCGATCGAGCTCTTCGCCGAGGACGACGTCTCCTTCGGGAAGTTCTCCGTGCCGGCGAACGGCGGCGGGCTGTCGTTTCTCGGCCTGCTCTTCGACAACTCCGTCGTAAAACGCGTGCGGATCACCTACGGCAATTCGGCGCTCGGTCCGCGCAACGGCGGCGACGTCGACGTCGTGGCGACGGACGACTTCATCGTCGCCGAGCCGCAGCCGCAAGACTAGGAGCTCGGAGCGCTTTCCGGCCGATCGTCCGTCCTGGGCCGGGGTCCGGTGCCGCCGCGCGCGCGTCGCTGCCGCACGCCGTCGCCTTGCTCCCGGCACTCGGATGCTGCCCGTGGTGAGCGCGAGCGCCTTCACTATCCCGGCGTCGTCACGCGACGCCAGGTTGAGCACGCATTCGCGCTCGCGGCGCAGATTGGCGACGGTCTCCGAGCTGACGTCGAATTCGAGCATGCAGCTCCACCCGAGCCACCAGGCGGACGACATGGGCGCGACGTTGACGCTCTCGTCCTCGTTGCGCGTGGTGACGAGCACGACCGGCGTGCCCCAATAGTGGAGGCGGGATGGACTTCGCGATGAGTGATGGTCATGGCGAACGTCTTCGCACGTCCGCACGGGGCCGTGCGTCCCGCCACTTGCCCGGCAATTCGGATCGATCGCCGCTGGGTGACAGGGCCGGGGGCGGATCATCTACGGGAGATCCGATATGGGAGGTCCGAGCGCCCGGGGTGGGGCGCGTCGCCGGCGGCGCGCATGAGACGGCGCTTCGGCTCGCCCGCTGCGTGTACGGACAAGGCCGATCCGCACCACGTCAGAAGGGCGCCGTCTGTGCGCGCCGAGGCGACGCGCCCCACCCCGGCCGCGGACGGCTCGTGCTCGGCGATGCTGCGAGCCGCTACGCCGCCCGGTCGATCAGCTCCGCGATCTTCGCCCGCTGATAGGCGCCGTCGCCGAAGTAGAACTGGTTGTGCTTCTGCCGCTTCACGTAGATGTGCACGTCGCACTCCCAGGTGAAGCCGATGCCGCCGTGAAGCTGGATCGAGCGGCTCGACGCGAAGGCGGCGGCATCGGACGCCGCGGCCTTCGCCATGCGGGCGAGGCGAAGCGCGTCGGCCGGATCGGTGTCGATCGCGCACGCCGCCGCGTAGGTCAGGGAGCGCGCGCGGTCGACGTCGATCATGACGTTCACGATCGGGTGCTTCACGGCCTGGAAGAAGCCGATCAGGCGATCGAACTGCGTCCGCACCCGGGCGTACTCGGCGGTGGTCTGGAGCTGCCACTCGGCGGCGCCGCAAAGGTCGGCCGCGACGATCGTGAGGATCGACGGCAGCGCGGCGGCGACGGCCTTCTCGCCGGCGCCGCCGCCGGTGGATGCCACGATGCCAGCCCGGTCGACCTTCACGTCGTCGAATTCCACGTGGGCCTGGTCGCGCGTGAGGTCGACGACGCGGTCGGGATGGATCGTCACGCCCGGCGCGTCCGCCGCCACCGCGTAGAGGCCGACGCCCTGCGCGTCGCGCGCGGCGACGACGAAGAACGCGGCTTTCCGCGCGTCCTGCACGAAGGGCGCGGTGCCGTTCAGCGTCGCACCGTCGCCCGCCGTCGTCACGGCGATCGCCGTCGCGTCCGGAAGCCACGAGCCGTCGGCCCCCGGTCCCGCGAAGGACGCCGCGTCGCCGGCGACGATGCGCTCGAGGCAGGCCTCGGCCGCCGCGCCGTCGGCGCGGCTCAGCACGGCCGTCGTGATGAGGGTCGCGATCAGGGGCGACGGCAGCGCGGCGCGGCCGACCTCCTCGGCGAGAGCGGCGACCGCGATCGTCTTCATGCCGACGCCGCCCGCCGACTCGGGCACCGCGAGCGCGGTCCACCCGAGCTCGACCATCTGCTTCCAGATGCGCTCGTCCCACGCGAGCGGCTGCACCGGGCTCTCGTAGGCGAGCTTGTGGTCCTTCGCGACGAGCGCGCGAAGCTTCTCGATCGGCGAGTTGTCCTTCAGGAACTTCCGCGCCGAGTCGCGCAGCATCTGCTCTTCCGAGCCGAAACCGAAATCCTTGGGCTGGGCCATTGTTTTCTCCGCTGTCGCCTTACTTCGACTTCGCGAGGCCGAGGACGCGCTCGCCGAGAATGTTGCGTTGGATCTCGTTGCTGCCGGCCGCGATCGTGAACCCGTACGAGTTGAGATACGCGAGCGGCCACTGGCCGTTGTCGGGGGCGCCGGGATCGCCGACGTAGAGACTCGCCGCCGGACCTTCGATCTCGAGCGCCACCGCGGCGATGTCCTGCATGAGCTCGCTCACGGTGACCTTGGCCTGCAGCGGCAGCCGCATCGGATGATCGGTGAGCGGCTCGACGCGGCTCCGCCGGTGCACCTGCCGCATGCCCTCGACGCGGACCGCGAGCTGGGCCACGCGGTCGCGGATGATCGGATCGTCCCATGCGGGCTTGCCGTCGCGCTTCGAGCGCTTCGCGAGACCGACGAGCTGCGCGATGCGCTCGTCGAGCGAGATGCCACCGCCGCTGCCGGCGCCCTCGGCCGCGCCGCGCTCGTAGAGGAGGGTCGTCATAGCGACCGTCCAGCCCTTGCCGATCTCGTCGACCCGGTACGTGTCGGGGACGACCACGTCCTCGAACAGTACCTCGTTGAAGCCGGTCTCGCCCGTGATCTTGATGAGGGGCCGCACCGTCACGCCCTTGGTGTCGGCGATCGGCACGATGAAGTAGGTGAGACCGTTGTACTTGTGCTCGGTGCTGGTGCGCGTGACCATGATCATCCAGCTCGCGAAGTGCGCCAGGCTCGTCCACACCTTGTGGCCGTTGATGATCCAGTTGTCGCCGTCACGGACGGCCGAGGCCTGCGCGTTGGCGAGGTCGCTGCCCGCGTTCGGCTCCGAGAAGCCCTGACACCAGATCTCGTCGGCCGCGAGGAGCGGCGGGATGAAACGCCGCTTCTGCTCCTCGGTGCCGTGGTTCAGGATCGTCGGGGCCGCCATGCTGAGGCCGATCACGTTGATCATGTAGGGCACCTGCGCGCGGCCCATCTCCTGGCTCGCGATCTGCTGGAAGCCCGCATGGCCGCCGCCCCCGTACTCCTTGGGGTAGTCGCAGCCGATGAGCCCGGCCTGGTAGCACTTCTTCTCCCACGCACAGAGGTAGCGCCGCTGCTCCTCCGTCATGACCTCGATCGGGCTGAGCGGCAGCCGGAAGCTCGGTGCGGCGGGCCGGTGCTCGGCGAGCCAGCGGCGGCAGTACTCACGAAACTCTTCGTGCTCGGTCATGGGGTGCTCCTTCTCGCGGTGCGTGTGTCTGCGGTCGCTGCGGGGACGAGGCGCGGCCGGCGGCGAATGTGGCACGAGCCTCACGAACCGGCAAGCGGTGCACGATCGTGCACTACGCGAGCCACTCGACCCACGCGCCGTGCGGGTGGGCGCGCGCCAGCAGGCGGCGCGCGCCGCCGGGCCAGAGAGTGAGCGTGAGCTCCGGCGGCGCATCGGAGCGACGATGCTCGAACGCGAGCCGGGCGAGCGGCCGCCGAGCGGAGGCGTCCGCGGCGGCCGCGTCGAGCGCGCGGCGCGCCCGCTCGGCGGTCGCGGGCGCGAAGTACTGCCAGACGATGGTGTGGGCGACGACGGTCGCGACACCGTCCGTCCGTTCCGCGAGCCGCGCCTCGAGCCACGCGCCGGCGTCGACGGCATCGACGACGGGACGGACGCGACGGGCGATCGCGATCGCCGCCTCGAGGCGTCGTATGCGCTCGGGGTGGTCCGGCCAGACGTACGCGGTCAATCGTTCGACCGCACCCGCTTCGGCGAGATCGATCGGGCTCCGGTCGCAGCCGCGTCGCTCGCTCACGTCGGGAAGCCGTGCAATCGCCGGCAGCGCGCCGCGCCACTCGGGTGCGAGCGTGAGCGCGGCGTCGGGCGTGCCGACGTCCGTGGAGCCGAGGCGATAGGCGTAGTGATCCCAATTCAGGTTCAAGCCGGCGCTCGCACCGAGCTCGAGCACGCGCAGCGGCAGACCCGTCGCGCGGGCGATCGCGGCATAGCCCGGCATGAGAATCGCCGAGCGGCCGACCTCGTTGGTTTGCGGCGGATGAGCGATGAAGGAGGCGATCTGGTCGCGGTTGGCGAGCACCGCGGCGGCGAGCACGTCGGCGGTCGAGCGCGCGTCCCACGTCGGCGCCGCCGCCGGCGGGTAGAAGGCGGCGAGCTCCGGCGCACGGCCGGCCCGAACGAGCGCGTGGAGGGCGCCGGCGATGCGGATCGGCAGGGCGTCCGCGAGCGGCCGTCCGTCCCACGGCACCACCAACGATGCGAACGTGCCGTCGCAGGCGATGTGCTCACGCACCACGCCGAGGATCCCGGCCGTGAACGGCGCATCGAGGGTCCGGCACCAGCCGATCTGAACGTCGATCGCCGCCAGCACCTCCTCGCGACCGACCGGCACGGCGCTCCTGCTCATCGTCGCCTCGTCCGCAGCCGGGCCGCGCGGAAGTCGAGCACGGCGCGCGTGCGGGCCGGAAGGTGACGTCGCTCGCGGTACACGGCGAAGACGTCGACGCGCCGGGCCGCGATGCGCGGCAGCACCGGTTGCAGGGTGCCGCGCGCCAGCTCGTCCGCGACCAGAAAGGCCGGGAGGCGCGCAATGCCCATGCCCGCGCGCGCCGCGGCCGCGAGGGCCTCGACGTCGTTCGTACGCAGTGGTCCCACGACCTGCACCGCCGCGACGTCGGCGCGGCGCCGCGCGACAACGTGCCGCCCGAAGGCCGGCGGCGCCGTGATCCGCAACGTACCGCGGAGCTCGGCGTTCGCGGCCGCGGCCTCGCACTCGCCCTCGGCGAGCTCGCCGAGCGCACGTCGCGCCCGCTCGTAGAACGAGGCGCCGGCGTCCGTCGGCCGCAAACGCCGCGTCGAGCGTGTGAGCAGCCGAACCCCGAGCCGCGCCTCGAGCGCGGCGATCCGCCGGCTGACCGCGGGCTGCGAGAGGTCGAGCGCCGTGGCGGCCGCGGTGGAACCGCCGGCGTCGACGACCGCGACGAACACCTCTGCATCCTCGAGACGCGACATCGATTCCTGCCCTCCGCGTGATGACGTCGTGCGCGGAGCGCGCGTGGCGCGCCTCCGCCGCGCTCGTTACATCCCACGCCACCAGCCATCGCAACGGAGGAGCCCATGGCTCCGCCCCGGTTCAGTCGCCGTCGCGAACGCGCACGCCGCCGGGATTCTCCTGCGCCGGCCGCGCCACCGCGGCCCGTCCGGTCGCTTCGCACTCGGCGTAGGGCTCGGGCCGTGCGCCCGAGGTGTCACACCCGGCGACGCAGCGTTCGGCCGCGTCGTCGCACTGGTTCTGCACCGTCATGACGTTGCCGAACCCATCGTCGCAGCGGCCCTCGCAGGGAACGCGCGCGGCCGCCGCGCGCTCGGTCGGTCCCACCGTCACGGCGAGCACGAATACGACGGCGAGGCCGAGGCCGCGCCGGGCGATCACTTGGCCGGACATAGGACCGTCCCGTAATTGGCCGAGGTCAGGCCGGCACTGTCGCGGGCGTCGATCGTGTACTGGTACGAATTGCCGTAGGGCAGCGCGGGGCTCGGCGACGGCTTGGGATCCGGCGTCGTCCCCGCCTTTCCGCATTTCACCTTGACCTCGCCGATCATGTCGTAGGGGACGTACATCGAGGTCTGAAAGAACCCTTGGGTATGGAAGACGAGCTTCTGATCCGATCCCTGCCCGAGCCGGATGCGCATCCAGATCATGTAGTTCGGCGACGCGTTGACCGACAGGTAATACCAACTGATCGCACACTCGTTGCCCTTGATCTTCCGGCACGACGCCGAGGGCGAATCGATGAAGCCGATCGCATGGGCGACCGCCGCGGCCATGACGAGCACCGCAACCGCGCCCAGCCCTGCAATCACCGCTCGTCTCATCACACCCCCTGTTCATTGAACGCCCATGCGGCGGGCCGCGAGGATTTGGCGATTCGCCCTCGTGGGACCGGCGGCCAACTGCCCGAGCACATCGTCGAGCAAGCCCATCGCCTACTCCATTCGAATCGTACTGGCCGCACCCTATGCCGCTGACGTACGCCCTCGCAACCGCGCGATCCGCTTTGACACTCGGTCGATGCGTCCGCTACGAGCGCCGAGCCTGCCATGCTGCGTCCGTATCGCGTCCTCGATCTGACCCGCACGCGCGGACATCTCTGCGGGCAGATCCTCGCCGACCTCGGCGCCGACGTCGTGCAGGTGGAGCCGCCGGGCGGGTCGCCGGTGCGGGGGCGCGGCCCGTTCGTCGACGACGTGCCGCATCCGGACCGCTCACTGCAGTGGTGGGCGACGAATCGCAACAAGCGCGGCATCACGCTCGACCTCGACGTACCGCGCGGACGGACGGTGCTACGGCGACTCGTCGCGCGCGCCGATTTCCTGATCGAATCGGAGACCCCCGGCGTGCAAGCGGCGCGCGGCCTCGACTACGACGCGCTCGCCGCCGTGCAGCCACGCCTCGTGTACGTGTCGATCAGCCCGTTCGGGCAGACGGGGCCGAAGGCGACCTGGGCCGACAGCGACCTCGTGCTCATGGCGTCCGGCGGACCGCTCCGCCTCACCGGCGACGAGGATCGCGCGCCGTTGCGGCTGGGCGTCCCGCAGGCCTACGCCCACGCCGCCGCCGAGGCGGCGGCCGCCGCCCTCGTCGCGCACCACGAGCGCGCGCGCTCCGGTCGCGGGCAGCACGTCGACGTGTCGGCGCAGCAGGCGGTCACGATCGCGACCCAGTCGTATCTCCTGAGCGCGGCGGTCGGCTTTCCCGACGCGCGGCGCATCGCGGGCGGCGTCGGCATCGGGCCGCTCAGCGTCCGCTTCGTGTACCCGGCGGCGGACGGTCACGTCTCGATCACCTTCCTCTTCGGCTCGTCGGTCGGACCGTTCACGCAACGCCTCATGCGCTGGATCGCCGAGGAGGGCGGCTGCGACGCGGCGATGCGCGACAAGGACTGGGTGCGGTTCTTCGACCTGATGATGACCGGCGACGAGTCGTTGAACGAGCTCGTCCGCGCGCAGGAGGTGGTCGCGGCCTTCACGCGCACGAAGACGAAGGCGGTGTTGCTCGAGGCCGCGCTCGCGAAGCGACCTCTTGATCGCGCCGGTCGCAACCACGCGCGAGGTCGTCGCCAGCCCGCAGCTCGCGGCCCGCGACTACTGGCAGACGATCGAGCATCCCGAGCTCGGCCGCGACGTGCGCCATCCCGGTCCGTTCGCGCGCTTCTCCGCGACGCCGATTCGCCAGCGCCGACGCCCGCCGACGGTCGGCGAGCACAACCGCGAGATCTACGGCGGCGAGCTCGGCATCGGCGACGCGGAGCTCGCGGAGCTGAGCGGCGGGGGCGTCATCTGATGGCCGACGCCGCCCTCGCCGACGTCAAGGTGCTCGACCTCATGTGGGCGATCGCCGGCCCGGCCGCGACCCGCATGCTCGCGGACTACGGCGCGACCGTCGTGCGCGTCGAGTCGACGACCCGCACCGACATCTGCCGCACGGTGGCGCCGTTCCACGAGCTGCCGCCCGGCCCCGAGAGCGCCGTCCTGTTCCACAACATGAATGCCGGCAAGCGCATGATCACGCTCGACCTCGCAACGTCGGCGGGACGCGCGGTGCTGCTCGATCTCGTGCGCTGGGCGGACGTCGTCGCCGAGGCCTACACCGCCGGAACGATGCGCACGCTCGGCCTCGACTACGAAGCGCTCCGCACGGTGAACCCCGCGATCATCATGCTGAGCACGTGCCTCATGGGACAGACCGGTCCGCTCGCGCGCTACGCCGGCTTCGGCAACCTCGCCCATTCGATCACGGGATTCGGCGCGCTCTGCGGGTGGCCCGACCGCACGCCCGCGGGACCGTTCGGCGCCTACACCGACTACATCGCGCCGCGCTTCAGCACCTGCGCGATCCTCGCCGCGCTCGACCATCGCCGACGGACCGGCGAGGGCCAGCACATCGATCTGGCGCAGGCCGAAGCGTCGATCCACTTTCTCACCCCGGCGATGCTCGACTACACGGTGAACGGCCGCACGTGGACCGCCGCCGGCAACACCGATCCCGACGCGGCCCCGCACGGCGTCTATCCCGCGGCCGGCGACGACCGCTGGCTGGCGCTCGCGGTCCACGACGATGCACAATTCGCGGCGCTCGCGACCGTGCTCGGCACACCGGAGCTCGCGCGCGATCCGCGCTTCGCGAGCGCCGACGCGCGCCGGGCGCACGCCGAGACGCTCGACGCGACGATCGCCGCGTGGACGGCGGCCCGCGCCGCGCACACCGCCGAAGCGGCCCTGCAGTCGGCGGGCGTGCCGGCGGCCGTCGTCGCCGGCAGCGAGGATCTCTGTCGCGACCCGCAGCTCGTCCATCGCGGGCACGTACGCCAGCTCACCCACCCGACGTACGGCACGACGCCGGTCGAAGGATCGCGCGCACGACTCTCGCGCACGCCCGCGGTCGTCGACGGGCCGGCGCCGACGCTCGGACGCGACAACCAGGACGTGCTCGAAACCATCCTCGGCTACGACGCGGACCGCATCGCCGACCTGGTGGTCGCCGGAGCGCTCGGCTGAACGGCCGCGGCGTGTAGACCTTGCCGACGCAGAGCAAAACCTACCGCCGCGGGGCCGATCGACGAGCCGAAGTCGTGAATTCCAGATGCGACTCGCCTGGCACCCGGCTTGCTTCCCACGGGGCCGATGACGTTCCGTTACGACCGCGGGGAGCCCGCCCGTACTGCGATCGACGGGCTGCGCGGCCCGGCGATGATCGAGTTCGGGGCGGAGTGGTGCGACCATTGTCAGGCGGCACAACCGCTCATCGCCGCGGCGCTCGATCGGCATCCCGAGGTGCGGCACTTCAAGGTCTCGGACGGCAGAGATCGGCGGCTCGGCCGCTCGTTCGGCGTGAAGCTCTGGCCGACGCTCGTCTTTCTGCGCGACGGCGAAGAGGTGGCGCGCCTCATCCGACCGTCCGCGAAGGGCACGATCGCGCGCGTGCTGGACGCGATCGCCGCCTCCTGAGCCGTCTCCGCATGCTCCGATGAGCCTCGTCGCGCGGCTCGCGGCGGCGATCGAGCGGCGGCGAGCGCTCCTCGCTCGGCTCGCCGACGAGGAGACCGATTGCATGCGGCTGCTCCACGGCGTGGTCGAGGACGCGCCGGGCGTCACGGTCGATCGCTACGGCCCGATCCTGCTCGTTCAGACTTGGCGCGCACCGCTCGCGGACGGCGAGCTGGACGCGCTCACGGGTGTCGCGAGCGACCTCCTCGGTACGAGCCTCGCGCCGTGCTGGAATCATCGCGGCGACGGTCCGGGCGGGTCGGCGCGCGCCGACCCGGCGCTCGAGGCCCCGATCGGCCACGAGCTCGGGCTCGCGTACGACGTGCGACCGCGTCATCGCGGTCAGGATCCCCTGCTCTTTCTCGACCTCCGGGTCGGCCGGCGCTGGATCAAGGGGGCGAGCGGCGGCAAGACCGTGCTGAACCTCTTCGCGTACACCTGCAGCATCGGCGTGGCGGCACTCGCCGGCGGCGCCCGCGAGGTCGTGAACGTCGACTTCGCACGCTCGGCGCTCGCGATCGGCCGCGCGAACGCGGAGCGGAACGCCGCCGCGTGGTCCGACGGGTCGACCGCGCCTCTCGAGGCGCGCTTCACGACGATCGCCGACGACGTCATTCCGGTCGTGCGGCAATTCGCCGGCCTCGCGATGCCGCTGCGCGGGAAACGGGCGCGTGCGTTCACGCGGCGCCCTCCCCGTCAATTCGACCTCGTCGTGCTGGATCCGCCGCGTTGGGCGAAAGGCCGCTACGGCGCCGTCGACGTGGTGCGCGACTACGCGTCCCTGTTCAAGCCGGCGCTGCTCGCGACCGCGCCCGGCGGCGTCGTGCTCGCGACCAATCACGTCCCCGAGGTGACGCGCGAGGACTGGCTCGCCGGGCTCGAACGCTCGGCCGCGAAAGCGGGCCGTCCGCTCGCCGCGCTCGACGTCCTCGTCCCGGACGACGACTTCCCGTCGCCCGACGGCCGCCCGCCCCTCAAGATCGCGCTCGCGCGCGTGGCGCGGTAGCGCGGTCAGGGCCGGTCGCGCGCCGCCTTCGCTTGCTCCCAGTTGCGGCCGTCGAACGCGCGGACGCGGAGCGTCGTCGGGTCGACGTCGTCGAGGCAGCGTACGTTCACGTCGATCTTGTCGGGATCGGAGCGCGGCACGTAGAACGCGTGAATGCCGCAGTGCCGGCAGAAGGTGTGGCGGGCGATCCCGGTGTTGAAGCGATAGGTCGTGAGGTCGTCCTCGCCCGCCACGAGCTCGAACGCGCTCGGCGCGACGATCCAGTGGAGAAAGCCCTTTTTCGCGCACATCGAGCAATTGCAGCTCGACACCTCGTCGAGCATGCCCGTCACGCGGAAACGCACGCGCCCGCAGTGACATCCGCCTTCGTACGTCGCCATCACGGTCTCCGGTAGTGGACGCGAAAGCGCCGTACGGGCGGCGTCTCGGCGTCGAGAAAGTCCTCGAAGCTCGCCTCCGCGAGCCCGGCGCCCGTGAAGCCCGCGAGCTCGCCGCGCACGAGCGGCCACGGCATGGCACCGGGCGGGTCGCCCGGCTCGCGGCCGCGCGCGATCACGAGCAGATCGCCGCCGGGGGCGACGAAGCCCGCGGCGCGTGGAATCGCCGCGGCCCGCACGTCGGGCGGGAGCACCTGCAGCGTGTAGGACTCGAGGACGAAGTCGAAGCCGCCCTCCCATTCGGCACGCGGCACGAGCACGTCGTGCACCACGTAGCGCACGGTCGTGCTCGGAAAGCGACGGAGGCACCAGTCGATCGCCGTCGGCGCGACGTCGAACGCGGTCACGCGGAAGCCGCGGCGCGCCAGCTCCTCGGCGTCGTCGCCGAGACCGCAGCCGACCTTGAGCGCGCGCCGACCACCGCCCTCCACCTGGGCGCGATCGAGCCACGCCGTGAGATTCGGATTCGGCGCGAGGTCGGCCCACGAGATGCGGCCGGGATCGCCGTCGGCTTGCACGTACAATCGGTCGAACCAGCCGACGGGATCGCCCCTGGCGATCGATTCACGGGCGAGGTCGCCGGCCTTCTGCCGGGTCTCGCTCATGCGAGGGATCGCTCCGGCACAAGCTCGCGGACGTCGATCCGAAAGAGCTCGGCCGCGTTGCCGCCGAGGATCGCGTCGCGCTGCTCGGGCGTGAGGTCGGCCTGGTGCTCCGCGAGCAACTCCTGCGACCACGGCCAGGTCGAATCGCTGTGCGGGAAGTCGTTCGCCCACATCAGCCGGTGCCAGTTCATGAGATCCGCCGTCTTGAACGCGACCCAGTCGTCCTGAAACGTCGTGTAGACGTTCTCGCGGAAGTACTCCGACGGGAGCTTCGAGAGCTTCTGTCCCGGCGGGAGCCAGTTGCGGTGCCGTTTGAAGGCATGGTCCATGCGGTACATGTAGTGCGGCACCCATCCCGCGTCGGCCTCGACGCAGACGATCCGCAGGCGCGGGTGGCGCTCGAAGACGCCGCCGAGGAGCATCGTGCCGATCACGTCCTGACAGCCGCGGATGATGGTGAGGAAGCCGTTCATCTTGGGGCCGCGCGGCTTCACGAGCACGTCGTCACGCGAGGTCAAAATGTGAAACGCGAGCGGCAGCTCGAGGTCGAGCGCGGCGCGCCAGAAGTCGTCGTAGACGGGCGAGTCGTAGTCCTCCACGGCGGGGTTGCCCGGCATCATGACGCCACGAAGTCCGAGCTGCTTGATCGCTCGGAGCTCGGCGATGCCGTCCTGCGGCGACGCCATGGCGACCTGCCCCATGCCGATCAGCCGGCTCGGATGCGCGCCGCAATACTCCGCGAGCCAGCGGTTGTAGCCGGCGAAGCAGGCGCGCTTGTACGCGAAGTCCTTGTGGTTGCAGAGCAGCATGCCGACGGTCGGATAGATGATCTCCGCCGCGACGCCGTCGCGCGCTTGGTCGCGCATGCGCGCGTCGGGATCCCAGCCGCCGCGATGCAGCTCCTCGAAGCGGCCGCCCTTGAGGGTGATCTCCTCGGCCGGCTTCCCGGCGGCGGCGACGAGCCCGAGCATGACGGCCTGCTTCATGCCGTCGATGACGAAGACGTCGCCGGCGTCGCCGCGCCGCTCCATCCGCGGCGCACGATCGCGCCACGGCGGGTCGATGTAGTCGGTATAGCAGTTCGGCGGCTCGGTGATGTGCGAGTCGGCGGAAATGATCGGCATCGTCATGGCGTCGCTCCTCCTCGCAGCACACGACCGGGAAGCGCTCCGTCGGGATCGACCTGATCGCGACCGTCCGCCCGAACGACGACGCCGTTGACGACCACGGCGCGAATGCCGATCGCGTCGGCGACGAGCCGATCGGCACCGGCGGGCAAATCGTGGACGCGCCGGAGCGGCGAGCAGCCGACCGTCGCCGGGTCGAAGACCGCGACGTCGGCGGCGAGACCTTCGGCGAGGCGGCCGCGATCGCCGATGCCGAACACCTCGGCCGGCCGCGACGTCAGCATCCGCACCGCCTCTTCGAGCGTGAGCTCGGCTTTCTCCCGCACCCAGTGGCCGAGGAGATGGGTCGAGAAACAGGCGTCGCAGAGCTGGCTCGCGTGCGCGCCGGCATCGGAAAGCCCCAGCACCGTCGCCGGGTGACGGAGCAGCTCGCCGACCGCGGCCTCGTCGGTGTTCATGACCGCGATGCGGAAGCGCGCCTCGAGGTTCGCGGCGAGGCCGAGATCGAGCACGAGATCCACGACGTGCCGGCCGCGCTCGGCGGCGACCTCGGTCGCGAGGCGCCCTTCGAGCGCCGGCTCGCTCGGGCACGTGGAAATCACCATGGTCCTCCAGAGCGGGGCCAGCCGGGGGTGCGCGCTGCGCTCGCGAAACACGGCGCGGAACTCCGGGTCGGCGTAGATGCGCGCCTTGGCCTCACGGCTCGTGGCCGCCGAGACGGGCTTGAAGATCGCCATGCTCTCGAACGGAAACGGCGCCTTCCATTGAAACTCGAAGCAGAGCGGCCGGCAGGCGACCTGCGGCACGACGGCGATGCCGTCGGCGTACTGCCGCTCGGTTTCCTCGAGGAACACACGGTGGCCGCCGGGACCGAGCATGTCGGCGAGGAGCGCCGTCCACGTGACGGTGCGTCCGGTGGTCCGCTGCAGCTCCGCGAGCTCACCGAGCAGAAGCTCGGGACCGATCGTCGCCTGCAGGATACCGCGCTCCGCCGCGCCGAGCGCGCCGGCGAGGGTCGCGATCTCGGCGCCCGACGCGGCGCGACTCGGCACGGGACGCCCCGCGAAGCCGACGTGCGTCGGCGACTTCGAGGTCGCGAAGCCGAGCGCACCGGCGGCGAGCGCCTCGTCGACGATGCGGCGCATGGCCGTGATCTCGTCGTCGGTCGCGGCGCGCTCGGTGGCGGCCTCGCCCATCACGTAGAGGCGGACGGGCGTGTGCCCGACGAGCGCACCGAGATTGATCGCGGTACCGCGCCGCTCGATCGCGGCGAGGAACTCGGGGAACGTCTCGAACGGCCACTCGGCACCGAGCCCGGCGGTGAGCGCGTCGAGCGACATGCCCTCGACGTTCTCGAGCGTGCGGAGGACGAGCTCGCGGTGCCGCGGCCGGGTGGGCGCGACGCCGAAACCGCAGTTGCCGACGACGACCGAGGTGACGCCGTGCCACGGCGAGATCGTCAGCATGCGGTCCCAAAAGACCTGGGCGTCGTAGTGCGTGTGGATGTCGACGAACCCCGGCGCCACCACGCACCCGTCGGCGTCGAGCGTGCGCGCGGCGCCGCCGCGGACGTCACCGAGTGCCGCGATCCGCCCGCCGCGGATGCCGACGTCACCGCGGCGACGCGGCGCGCCGGTGCCGTCGACGAGCGTGCCGCCGCGGATCACAAGATCGAAATCGTCGCTCATGGACACCTCGTGGAGGTCGCGAAAGGAGACGCGGCTAGTCTAGTGCATCGCCGTAGAGGTAGCCTCGACGGCGGTGCATTAGTTGGTCAAAGCCGCGCCGGTGGGTCAAGACGACCGGACCCGTCGACGGGACGCGCGTCGCGGCATGCTCGGTCGCGGTCGGCACCGGCGGTGCGCTCCGCCGGCTCGGCGAGGTGCACGCGGGTGGGGTCTGGCCCGAGCCGGAGCGCGGTGGCATGGTGCCCGCCATGCCGGCTGCCGTCGCTCCGGAAGTCGTCGGCCGTGACGTCACGCGCATCCGCGCGGACGGATTCGTCGTCGTCGAAGGGTTCCTCACTGCCGCCGAGGTGCGCGCCTGTCGTGAGGCGCTGGCCCCGCACCTCGCGCGCGAGCTCTTCGGACGCAATCCCTTCGAAGGCCTCCGCACGCAGCGGGTCTATACCCTGCCGGCGCTGGCGCCCGTCTTCGCGCGCATCGCCGAGCATCCGCGCATGCTCGCGATCTGCGACGCGTTCCTCCAGCCGAACTATCTCCTCACGGCGGCGCAGGCGATCTGCATCCATCCCGGCGAGGCCGCACAGGGCGTGCACTACGACGACAGCTTCTATCCGTTCTCGCGCCCCCGTCCGCCCGTGAGCCTCGCCACGATCATCGCCGTCGACGACTTCACCGCCGAGAACGGCGCCACCGAGGTCATCGCCGGGAGTCACCTCTGGGGCGACGACGTGCCCGACGGCACCGTGTCGTCGGCCGACTTCGCGCAGCCGTCGCGCTTCGGGCACGGCGCGATCGGCGCCGCCAACACGTTGATGCGCGCCGCGGCGGCGCCGAGCGCGGGCGACGCGCGCCTGCAGCCGGCGATCATGCCGTCGGGCTCGGCGATCGTGTTCCTCGGGACGCTCTGGCATCGCGGCGGCGCGAACCGCAGCCAGGCCCCCCGTCTCGCGCTCTCGACCCAGTACTGCGAGCCGTGGGCCCGCCAACAGGAGAACTACACGCTCGCGATCCCACCCGAGCTCGTCGCGACGTTCTCCGAGCGCGTGCGGGAGCTCATCGGCTACTCGATCCACCCGCCGTTCATGGGCCACGTCGGCGGCGTTCATCCGAAGCGGCGGCTCCACGAGTAAGTCGATGCATCCCGGTACGCACGCAGCGATCGATCCGCAGAAACCGGCCTACGTCATGGCGCCGCAAGACGTTGCGAACGGGCCGCAAGGCGCCGCGGGCGAGACCGTCACCTACGGCGAGCTCGACGCCGCCTCGAACCGCTTCGCGCACGCGCTCCGGCGCTTCGGCCTCGAGCTTCGCGACGGCGTCGCGATCTGCATGGAGAACTCCCCGCGCTACTACGAGGTCGTCTGGGGCGCGCAGCGCTCGGGCCTCTACTACACGGCCGTCAGCACGCGGCTCACGCCCGGCGAGCTCGAGTACGTCTTGAACGACTGCGGCGCGAAGGTGTTCGTGACCTCGAAGGCTCTCGCGCCGCTCGCGGAGGCGGTCCGCGATCGCATCCCCGGCGTCACGCGGAAACTCATGGTCGGCGGCACCATCCCCGGCTACGAATCCTTCGAGGCGGCGCTCGCCGGCGCGCCGTCGACCCCGATCGCCGACGAGCGCGAGGGCACCGATCTCCTCTACTCGTCCGGCACGACCGGCCGTCCGAAGGGCGTCAAGTTTCCGCTCCGCGGCGATCCGCTCGGAACGCCGAACGCGTTGATCGCGCTCGTGACCGCGCTCTACGCGATGGGACCCGAGACGCGCTACCTCTCGCCGGCGCCGCTGTATCACGCGGCGCCGCTCCGCTTTAACCTCGCGGTACAGCGCCTCGGTGGCACCTCGGTCATCATGGAGCACTTCGACGCCGAGGAATTTCTGCGCCTGGTCGAACGGCACCGCATCACGCACACGCAGGTCGTGCCGACGATGTTCGTGCGACTCCTGAAGCTGCCGGAGGAGGTTCGGCGGCGCTACGACCTTTCGAGCCTCACGACCGTCATCCACGCGGCGGCACCCTGCCCCATCCCGGTGAAGGAGCAG
Source organism: uncultured delta proteobacterium (assembly GCA_963774015.1). Lineage (GTDB taxonomy): Bacteria > Desulfobacterota > Binatia > UTPRO1 > UTPRO1 > UTPRO1. The sequence goes on along the minus strand of CAVZDH010000002.1, from coordinate 62,132 downwards.
ATGATCGCGTGGTGGGGACCGATCATCCACGAGTATTACGGCGGCACCGAAGGCAACGGTCTCTGCGCCTTGAGCTCCACCGAATGGCTGGCGCACAAAGGCTCGGTCGGCCGGGCGCTCCTCGGCACGATCCGCATCCTCGGCGACGACGGCGCGGAGCTGCCGGTCGGCGAGGCCGGGGGGATCTATTTCGCCGGTGGCAACTACTTCGAGTACCTGCACGACGCCCAGAAGACCGAGGCCGCGCGCCGACCCGACGGCGCCTCGACGATCGGCGACATCGGCTACGTCGACGCCGACGGCTACCTCTACCTCACCGACCGGAAGGCCAACATGATCATCTCGGGTGGCGTGAACATCTACCCGCAAGAGGCCGAGAACCTGTTGATCACGCATCCCGAGGTCCAGGACGTCGCCGTGTTCGGGGTCCCGAACGAGGAGTTCGGCGAAGAGGTGAAGGCCGTCGTCCAGCCGGTCGACATGGCCGCCGCCGGACCCGCGCTCGCCGAGGAGCTGATCGGATTCTGCCGCCGGCACCTCTCCCCGCTCAAATGCCCGCGCTCGGTCGACTTCGAGGCGGAGCTGCCGCGTCACCCGACGGGCAAGCTCTACAAGCGCCTCCTGAAAGACCGCTATTGGCAGGGGCACGCGTCGCGGATCGTGTAGCCCGCCGCGGTGGGGCGGCTCGTCGGGGTGAGCTTCGGCGAGACCAACCCGTCGACTCTCGACGTGCCGCAGCCGAACCTAGCGCCGGCCCTTCGAATCGTCGCGCTTGCGGATCAGCCCCTCCTGCGCGACCGACACGACGAGCACGCCGGCGCGCGTGAAGAGGCGACCGGTCGTGAAGCCGCGCCCGCCCGTCGCCGTCGGGCTTTCCTGCGTGTAGAGCAGCCACTCGTCGGCGCGAAACGGACGGTGGAACCACATGGCGTGGTCGAGGCTCGCCATCTGGACGTGCGGATCGAACCACGGAATCGCGTGCGGCAAGGTCGCGGTGTCGATCAGCGTCATGTCCGATGCGTAGGCGACCACGCATTGGTGCAGGAGAAGCGGCTGGTCCGGCAACGTACCGTCGGCACGGATCCAGACCTGTTGATGCGGCGGCCGCGGCTCGGGGTGCAGATAGTCGGGCGGGTTCACGTAACGCATGTCGATCGGGCGCTCGCGTTGCAGCCATTTCTTGAGCTCGGGATGCAGCGCCTGTTCGAGGTAGGGCTCGATCCGCTGGCGGAACGTGAGGAGCGTGTCCGGGTCCGGCGACGGCGGCATCTCGAGCTGATGCTCGATCCCTTGCCTCGGGGCGCTGGAACGACGCCGACAGGTTGAAGATCGGCATGCCCGTGCTGGATCGCGGCGACGCGACGGGTGGTGAAGCTCCGCCCGTCACGCAGGCGCTCGACCTGATAGACGATCGGAATCGACGGGTCGCCCGGCCGGAGAAAATAGGCGTGCAGCGAGTGGACGACGAGGCCGCCCTCCACCGTTCGCCCGGCGGCGACCAGCGCCTGTCCCGCGACCTGGCCGCCGAAGACGCGCACCCGGTCCTCCTTCGGCGTGCGGCCCCGGAAGAGGTTCAGCTCGAGCTCCTCGAGATCGAGGATCGAGACCAGCTGGTCGAGAGCCGCTTGGCCGCGGGGATCGCTCATGGCGGGCGAGCCTACCGGAGGCTCCGCGGACGCGCCATCAGCGGAGCCGTCCGACGGGCGGCGGTTGCCAACCTGCGTACCGCTCCGTAGTCTCCGCGCCCATGGCGAAGAAGCGCGTCTACCGCGTCACGTTTCGGAGCGACAGCGAGGTCTACGAGGTCTATTGCCAGAGGGTCGGCCAGAGCGACCTGTTCGGATTCATCGAGATCGAGGGGCTGCTCTTCGGCGAGCGCTCGAGCGTCGTCGTGAATCCCTCCGAGGAGAAGCTGAAGATCGAGTTTGCGGGCGTCGAGCGTACGCTCGTGCCGCTGCACGCGGTGATTCGCATCGACAGCGTCGACAAGAGCGGCAGCAGCAAGGTCCATGCGGTGGCGTCGTCCGGCGGCAAGGTCGCCACGCTGCCGACCACGATCTACACGCCCGGCAAGCCGAAGACCTGAGCCGTCCCCCATGTATTTCGCCGAAGAGCCCGAGCACATAACCCAGCTGCGCGAGACGCTGAAGCGCTTCGCGGCGGCGGAGATGCCGCGCGAGAAGCTCCGGGCCTGGGACAAGGAGAGCACGTTCGATCGCGCCGTGTTCGATCGCCTCGCGGCGCTCGGCGTCTGCGGCCTCACGATCGAGGAGCAGTACGGCGGCAGCGGCCGCGACATCGTCGCCGCGATCGCGGTGGTCGACGAGCTGGCGCGACGCGGCGCCGCCATTGCGGGCCCGTTCATCCACTGCGCGTTCTACGGCGGCCTCAACATCTCCGAGAACGGCTCGGAGGAGCAGAAGCGCGAGCTCCTGCCGCGGCTCGCGCGCGGCGAGATCCTGTTCGCCTACGGATTGAGCGAGCCGGACGTCGGCGGCGATCTCGCGAGCGTGACGACGACCGCGCGTCGCATCGACGGCGGAACGCGCGTCGTCTTGAACGGCACGAAGCGCTGGTGCACGGCGGCGCGGGTCGCGGACTACATGTACACGCTCGTCCGCTCCGACGGCGAGGCGCCGCGCTACCGCAATCTCTCGTTCGTGCTGGTGCCGCTCGCCTCTCCCGGCATCACCATCACGACGATCGACCATCTGGGCCTCCGCTACGCCGAGACGACCGACGTGACGCTCGAGGACGTCGTCGTACCGGCGGACCGCATCGTCGGCGGCGAGGCCGGTTGGAACGCCGGTTGGAAGATGCTCGCCGGCCCTGCCCTGGACGTCGAGAAGCTCGAGATCACGGCGGTCACGCTCGGAATCGCGACGGCGGCCGTCGACGATGCCTGGGCCTACGCGCAAGAGCGGGTGCAGTTCGGAAAGCCGATCGCCGGCCACCAGTCCGTCCGGCACGCGCTCGTCGATGCCCGCACCAAGCTCCAGGCCTGCAAGCACATGCTCTACCACGCCGCGTGGCTCGCCCATCGGCGGAATCCGTGCAGCGTCGAGACGTCGATGGCGAAGCTCTTCATCGGCGAGACGGCGGTCGAGATCGTGCTCGCGTGTCAGAAGATCCTCGGCGCGTACGGCTGCGCCGCCGAGTACGACATGGAGCGCTACGTCAGGGACGTCGTGTGCATGCCGATCGTCGGCGGGTCGTCGAACATGCAGCGCAACAACATCGCGAACCGCCTCGGTCTCGCGGGCACCTGACTACCTCGCTTCCGCGGCCAGTGTCTTCAGGTCGTTCAGCACGAGGGCCTGGTTGAGAAAGCCCGTACTATAGATGGCGCGTACCCGGTGCTCGCCGTCGAGCAGGAAGACCTTCAGCACGTGGCGGAAGAGTCCGGTCCAGGTGCCGTCCGCGTAGCGGAGCTTCGCGACCGGCTGATCAAAGTCTGCGAGCAGCGCCCCCAGCTCGCTGCCGCCGCGTGTGGTGGCGAAGTGCCAATCGGTGCGCGGATCGTGGAGCTTCCGCTGCGCGGCCATGCGCTCGGGCGTGTCGCGGTCGGGATCGAAACTCACCGTCACGAGCGTCACGCTCCGTGCGAGCGGGGGATCGTCGGCGAGGGCACGGTCGAGGCCGTGCAAGACCGCGTGGCTGATTGGGCAGCCAACCGCCTCCACACACGACGCGTAGATGAACCCGACGACGGCGAGGCGCAGTCCCGTCAGCGTGAAGAGGGTGGTCGGCCGACCCTCGGTGTCGATGAGCGGGTGGTCTTCGATCCGTGCGATAATGGGAAGCTCGTAGGTGCCCGGAGCCGGCGGCGTGTACTCCGGCTCGAACACGCCGGGAGCGTAGGTGGTCGACAGCGCCGAACGATCGACGTCGCGGAGCCGCTCCGGAACGGCGACCTCGGCGCCAACCCCCGCGGGGCTCGCGAGAGCGATGCTCAGGGCGAGCGTCGCGATGCGAGCGCGCCGCGCGCTTTCACCGTGCATCGGCCACTGCCGTGCCGGCCACCTCGCCCGCGAAAATCTGATTTGCATAGAACTGCTTCTGGCCGAAGCGCATCAGATGCGGACGACCGAGTCCCTCCTTGCGGAAATCGATCGCGAAGACGGGCGTCAGCTTGCTGCCATCCCACGCATACGATTTCAGAAATTGCTCGTCGTCCTTGCCCTTCTTGTCCCAATTCGCGAGCAGCGACGACGTGAAGTAGAGCCGCCTTCCGTCCCAGGTCTGCGACACCATGTTCACCTGCGACCCGATCTTCTCGGTCGCGACGAGCTTCGGCGCCGCCGGCTCGCTCACGTCGTAGACGCGGCAACTGCCGTCCATGAACGTGTCGACGAACAGAAACCGATCGTCGGCCGAGAGAGAGATGTCGACCGGCAGCGGCGTCGTCTTGGGGTCGCCGACATCGGCGACCGCGCGTGCGTCGAACGTACCGTCGTCCTTTTGCTCGACGAGCCAGATCTTGGACGTGAGCGCGGTGGTCGTGAAGGCATAGTTGTGCCGCGGCTGCAGTGCCCAGCGGATCTCGAGCGGCGCACCCGGAACCGCGAGGGTTTGGATCGGCCTTCGCGCATGGAAGTCCCACACCACCATCGTGTTGCCGAACCGCTTCATGGCCTCGGGATCGGCCGCCATCGCGCCGAAGTCGCGCATGTAGTCGGCCGCACCGGTGAACGACGAGGTGAGCATGCGATTCAAACGCGGCTGGACGCGCGCGTCGTAGCCGTACTCCGCGCCCTTCGGCATCCAGATCGTCCGCACGAAATCACCCGCGTTGTTGTACTCGACGATCGCCGTGCGGCCGCCGTGATCCTCGGCATTCGATAGGCCCGTGATGAGCATCTGCCCCGGCAGCGCGAAAAAGGTGTGCGGACCGACGACGCCGCCGCTGTCCTTCACGAAGGTGTCGATCGTGCGCACGAGCTTCGGCCGCTCCGGATCGGCGGCGACGTCGAAGATCCAGATCTTGCTCCGATCGTCGAGGCCGCTCACCCAGAAGTGCCGGCGTGCGTCATCGAAATCGCCGTGGTGCGCCTCGTAGCGACCCCGACCGACACCGTCGAGATCACCTTGCCGAAGGTCTTCGCGTTCTCGGGGTTGGCGCCGACGGTCACGAGCTTGTCGGACCCGTCGCCGACCCCTTCGATACCGAGCGTCCAGACGTACACGTAGTCTTCCTGGCCGGTGATTTTCGGCAGATACGGTGACATGCACGTTTCGTCGGCCCGCGCGACGTCGAGTCCGAGGAGAGCCACGAAGGCGAACACCATCAAAAGTCGAGAGAGCATCATCGTCCTCCTGTCCGCGAAGCATCCTGGGGATCGCGAAAGAACGTGAAGCGAGCCACCACGCCGGCGAGCAGGCCGCCCACCGGCATCGTCAACATACGAGCGTTCTCCCACGCCAGCCGGTCCTCGAACAAGCGGCCGACGACGTAGCCGACGATCACGCCGACGAGGATCGTGAGGTAGCGGGCGGGCTTGCTGCCGACGGGCTCGCGGCGCTCGCTCATGCCAGCAGCTGTACCACCCAAATCGCGTAGATGACGACCTGAACGATGAAGAAGAAGAACCGAACGTTGATCGCCATGATGCTCGTCGACACGAGGTGCGTCAGCGACTGACCGATGCGGGCGTACAAAACGTAGAGGGCGAGCGGGTCGAGCACGGGAAGCTTGTGCGCGATCGACGCCGCGAGGGCGATCGCGGCAAACAGCGGCAGGGTCTCGAAGCAATTGTCGCGCGCGCGATTGAGGCGGCGTCCGAACGCACCGACGTCGGAGCCGTCGGCCGCGAACGAGTTCGCGGCTTTCTTCCCGGAGAGCACGAGACCGCTTCGGAAAATCCCGAGCGCAAACGTCAACAACAGATACCAGCCGGCGAATCCGAGCAATGCGGTGGCGGTCGGCGTCATCGTGTGTCCCTCCCCGGCCGCGCGCTTTACCCGGTCGGGCGGGTCGACTCAATGATCGCGGTGCCGATCTCCGCTGCCGCCGTCCTTCCCGCCGCGCGGCTGGCCTGGGCGCGCATCGCCGCCGGCACCACGCTCGACGTGCGGTATCACCTGGTGTTGCGAGCGCGGTTGCGGCTCGCGTTGGGTCGCGGGGCCGCGCTGGGACGATTCGCGATTGGACCCGCCGCCGGCATCACGGCCGCTCGAGCTCCGCTCGTGGCGACTCTGGGGATCCGTGCGCGGCATCTCGCGCGGCGCCTCCATCTGGCGCTCTTGCGGCTGCTCCATGCGCTGTCGGTCCATGCCGTGGCCGCCACCGCCGCCGCCGGAGGAGCGCGGCGGTGCCATCTCACGCGGCTCGTTGCGCGGCCGCGACGACTCGTTCCGCTGCTGGGGTTTGGGCTGCTCGACCCGGCTCGGCGGCGCGGGCCGTTCGATGCGACCGCGGTCCGGTGCCTCGTTTTGCTGCGTGTGCGCCGGACGCTCGTCCCGCCCGCTGCCCTGGTCGCGGCGCTCCATCCCCGGCTGCTGGATCCGATCGTTCGGGCGCTCGTGCGACGAGCGGGGTGGCGGTGACGTTTCGTCGGCGCCGCCGAGCCCGCGCGCCGGCTCTTTGGCGCCTCCACGCGGCGGAGGCGTCGCGCCGCGATCGCCTCCCTGGCGCTCCACGGACGTACCTAGGTTGCGACCGTTCCGATCGCGTTCGCGCGGCGCGCGGTCGCTCGCGCCGTGCGTGCGCTCGACCGAGTCGCGCTCGAGGCCGCGCGGCGGCGGGGCGTTGCGGCCGCCGCCACGATCCATGCGATCCACGCCCTGATTCCGTGGCGCGACGATGCGCGGCTCGGGATGCCGCTGCTGATCGGTGCGCACGAGCCCGTTGGAACGCGGTAGGCGCGCCGGATCCTGAGGCGCGCGCGTCGCGACGACGCGACGGTTGCGGATGCTATCGGGCGGACGCTGGCCGCGCGTCTCGCGCGGCACGAGGCTCGCTTGCACCGGGCGAACGCCGAGCTCGCCCCGCACCGGCCGGAGGTTCCGCACCCGATCCGCGTCGACACGGACAGGCGCGATGCGTCCGCGGCCGAAGTGATCGCCGGCGACGCCGATGACGGCGTTCCGATGGCGCGCGTTCGAGTAGCGGTCGAGGTTGTTCACGTTCACGATCGTCGTGTTGTTGATCACGGTATTGTTCACCACCCGCGGACCGCCCCAACCGCCCCAATACGGACGCCCGACGAAGCCGCGCGGCCCCCACCACGGCACCACCGGCTCCCCCCAGCCGAGCGGCACCCAACTGACGAACGGCGTCCCGACGCTCACCGATACACCGACGCTGCCGCCACCGAAGAACGCAACGAGCGCCGGCGCGTACACCGGACGCGCGACCACCGGCCCGGGCGCCCAGCCCCAATAGCCGTCGACGTAGCACCACCGACCGTAGTGATAGGGCGCCCAGCCCCAGGGTGCGTCATCGACCCACGTCCATCCATAATAGCCGTCCCACACCCAGCGGCCCGTGCTGTAGGGCGACCAGTCGGACGCGACCGACCGTGGCATCCACACGTGACCGTAGGTCGGCGTATCGCGCCAATCCCCGTACCGATCGAGGTCATCGACGCCGGCGACCTCGGGCGACACGTACTGCGCGCTCCTCGGCTCCTCGGAAAGGCCGGCCGTGCGTTCGGAGTTCCAGCGATCCCATGCGTCGTCGGCGGCGGGCGGGATGCGCTGCAGCTCCGCCGTCTCGGTACCGCTGACGACGATCTGCTGACTGCTACCGACCTCGGCCTCGTCACCGCCAGCCGGCACGACACGCGCCATGCCGCCGCGCCGTGCCGAGAACCGGGTCGCTTGGTCATCGACGTCGAAACGGTAGTAACCGACGTGCTCGATCAAGAACGCACCATTCGGCGTGTCGACCTCGATCTCCTGTCCCTCCGGAATGCGCTCCAGGTCGACCGCGGCATGACCGGCCGGCACGCGCAGCTGAAGGTAGCCGGTCTCGAGGGACTCGACCCCGAGCTGCGTACCCGAGCCGGCTCGCACGTATGCGCGAGTCCCGATCTCGAGCTCGACGTTGCCGCCGTCACCCGCATAGAGGGAGTCGCCGGCACCGAGCGCGGTGTTCACTTGCGCGTCGACCCAATCGTCGGCGCCGGGACGCCAGTAGGAGACGTCCCCGTCCACGAACGAAAGCCGGGGAGGAGTCACGCCGACCGCGCGCGCCTCTTGCGCACCCACAGCGGAAACGCCCAACGCGAACGTCACGGCACACGTGCACAGAAGCACTGCCAGGCTGCGTCGCACGGCCATCTCGAAGGTCCTCCTTTGGGAACAGACCGCGCCTCCAACACGAGGAGCGCCGATGGGGTGCGGTCGCGGGGGCACCGCCTACGATGGCACAGCGATCCGTCGTGAAGAAACCAGCGGGACGCCGCAACTCGACTAAGGTTCGAGCGTTGGTCACAATGAGAAGGAGGCTTTCGGGACCATGAGAAGAACGACCATGCTGACCATCGTGGGACTCACCCTCGCCATGCTGCTCGCGGTAGGCATTCCCAAGGCATCGGCGGGCGTCGGCATCTCGATAGGGATTCCGCTTCCGGGTGTAGCGATCTACGCTCCGCCTCCGCCGGTCTATTACCCGCCGCCCGCCTACTACTCCCCGCGGGCGTACTACGCGCCGCCCGCCTACTCGTACTACTATGGCCCTTCGTACTACGGCCCCGCCTATGGCGGCGTGTACATCGGCGGCGGCAGCTGGGGTCGTGGCCATTCGCACGGCTGGCACGGCGGCGGCGGGCATGGTGGCGGGCGTTGGCACGGCGGCCACGGGCGTCACGGCCACCGATAGAGAGCCCCGTTCGACTCTCGCGCGCGCGACGTCGGTGCGGATCGCCGACGTCGCGTGCACATTCTGCAATGTTCCAAGGGCGCTGAGCGCCAACGCCCGTTAGCAGACCAGGTTTGCGTTGGCACGCCCGCTGCTGAATCCCTCGCGGAGGAGCGAGCCCCATGAAGCAGCGGAATCGCATTGCATGGGCGGCGACGTGCCTCGGCGCCCTCCTGCTCGCAGGCTGCGCCGCAAGCCATCGCCCCCGTGAGCCCTTGCGTGCCGATACGAGCGCGTTTCCCGACCTCACGAGCGTGCGCGGGGAACCGTCGAATCGCGGTGTCGTGCTGTTCATCTCCGCCGACGTCTTCGTCGACGAGCTCGAGCTCAAGACGAGCGCGCGGCGTGATCTCGCGGCCGTCGCCGGGTATCTGCAGCAGCACCCGAGCCAGAGGTTGTTGATCGCGGGCTCAGCGGTTTCTCCGAGCGCGGCAACACACAACGCCGAGCTGGCGCGTCGGCGCGGTGCAACCATCGAAGCGTTTTTCCTGCGAAGCGGCGTCGATCCGCGGCGACTCGAGGTCCGTACGACCCGCGATCACCGGCCCATCGGCAGGAACGCGGCCGCGTCGACTACGACAGACGGACCGGGACGATGGATCCCAGCACCGGCAAGTGCACGTAGCAGCCTGTGACCGGCCGACGCTTCGCCGCGGTCACCGCCGCCGCATATGCCGCGAGCTGACCGGAGTAGCCGATGGCGCGCAATACCGCCTGCTCCGCCGTTCCCGGAAAGCTCTTGTGGTCGATCACCGCGAACCCGTCCGCATGCTCGATCACGAGGTCGGCCGTGCCGCGAACGACGGTGCCGTTCGCCAGCCGATGCAGCAGCGGCCACTCGCGATGCCAGACCGCGCCGGGAAAGCGCCCTTCGATCCATCCGCGCAAGCCATCGCTCGCCCGCACGAGATCGTCCGGCCTCAAGGCCGAGGCCACGCCCCAGCGCTCCAGCAGGGCCGCCGCGAGCGCGCGACGTTCGCGCCCGTCGAAGGTCGGACGGTCGGCCGCGAGAAAGCCGTGGATTGCGTCGCCGACGAGCTCCATCTCGGGGTTGCCGGCGAGGACGATCCGATCAGTGAAGCGATCGAGCTGCGGGCCGACGGCGCCGACGTCGGCCGGCGTACCATCGCCCGCGAGACCATCGGGCTGCGTCATGTCGGACGGGACGACGATCGCCGGTGGATACACCCGCGGACCGGACGCCTCGTAGCCCCGTCCTGGCGTAGCGTCGCGCGGCACCGGCCCGAGGAGCGCAACGTCGCGGACCCGCACCGTCGTCGAGCGGCCGGCCCAGACGAGCTCGGCGCTCGTACCATCCATCGGACTCGGTGCCTCGGCGAGCAGCGCCTTTCCGTCCCCGTCCTTCAGCTGTGCGACCATCCCGAAGCCGAGGCAGCTCGGGCGCCCCGCCAGCACCACCCGATCGCGTGCCCGTGTCCAACCGACGTAGAGGAGCCGCATCGCCTGTCGCTCCTCGCGCCGGCGGGCGGCGTCGGTCTCGGGGGCATCGCGCAGACGCTGATGGAACTGCGTCCTCTTGTGCATCGGATGATACGGTTGCGGCCAGTAGCGCACCCAGCGATCGGCGAGCGGGTCGGCGACGTCGAGCTCGGCGCGATCGGCGACGACCTGCACGCCGAGCGCGGTGAAGTAGGGATCGCGGTCGAGGTCGAAGAGCACCGTGATCGGCCACTCGAGACCCTTCGCGCTGTGCCAGGTGCTGACGACGACGGCGTCCTCTTGCGCGACGACGGCGCGCGTGTCGAGTCCCGACGCCGCGAGGTCGACGAACGCTGCGACCAGGCCCGCCGGCGTGCAGCCGCGACCGTCGGATGCGCAAAGCGTCGCGTAGGTCACGGCATGTGCACGGAGCCTATCGAGATTGGCGAGCCGAAACCCCGAATCGCCCCACTCGAGGCAGCGCTCGCGCGCATCCACGGCCTCGAGGACGGCGTCGAACGCGGCGAGCGCGCCGGCATGCGGAGCCGCCGCGCGCGCGAACGCCACGGCCTGCACGACGTCCAGCTCGGCGAACGCGTCCCGCGCCGGATGCGCCATCAACTGCGTGAGCCATTCGTCGCCGGACGCGGGATAGGCGACGAGCCGCGCGAGCTCCGCCATCGCGAGCGTGTCTTGCGCATCGACGAACAGGCGGAGACCCGCCAACACGAGGAGCGCTTCGGGCGTCGTCATGAGACCGGCCCGAGCCAGCACCGCTCTCACACCGAGGGTCGCGAGCTCGCGCGCGAGGCTCGCGCACGTCGCATTTTGGTAGCAGAGCACGGCAACGTCGCCGGGGCGGAGCAGGCGCACGTCGCCGCTCGCGCGATCGCGGACGCGCACCGCGGGATCGGCGAGGAGATCGCGCACCGCCGACGCCAGGTAGGCCGCGTCCTGCGTCTGGTTCTTCGCCCGCAAACGCCAGCGCTCGACGACCGGACCGAGTCCGGGGCTTTCCTCCGCCGATGCAGCGACGAGCCGAACGCGCGACTCGGGCACACCTTGACCCGCAAAGCCCTTCGCGAACATCTCCGACGTGAGCGCCACGAGCTCCGGCCGGCTGCGCCACGACCGCGCGAGCGTTTCGGGCTCCGCGCCGGCGAGAATCGTCTCCACCGCCGCGTCCATGAGCGCCGGGTCGGTACCGCGGAAGCCGAAGATCGACTGCTTCTGGTCGCCGACCCAGACACTTCGCGTCGCGACGTCGGCCAGCCGGAGAAAGATCGCGAGCTGGAGCGGGCTCGTGTCCTGGAACTCGTCCACCAGCACGAGGTCGATCTCACCGCCGAGACGCGCCCGCACCTCGGGCCGGTCGAGGAGCGCCAGCGCGAAGACCTCCTGGTCGGTGAAGTCGATGGCACCCCAGGCGCGCTTGAAGTCCTCGTAGGCGCGCAGCGTCCGCGCCGCAATCGCATAGACGAGCTCGCAGGTGGCGCGGAGATCCGCGTGCAAATCGGGATGACGATCGTGCGCCGACGCGGCGGCAACCAACGGCTGGGCGCAGCGGTCGGACTTCTTCCCGGCGTCCAGGTCTTGCAGCCGGAACCAGTCGGCCCAGCGCAGCGGCAGCCCGCGCCGGACGCGGCCGAGGCAGCGCTCGGCCTTCTCGATCGCATTGCGCGTCTTTTGCGTGGTGTCGACCTCGACGTCGACCTCGGCGAGAAAGCGCGCCAGCGCCTCGGCGAGCGCGGCGTCGAGCGCGCGCCCGTCGACGTCGGGCGGCGCATAGAGCGCGAGTAGCCCCGCGATGCTGCGCTCGGCGCAGCGCGCGAGCTCGTCGGCGCCGACGCCGTTCGCGCGCGCAAGCGTCACGATGCGCTCGACGTCCGCCTGCCAGTCCCAATGCTCGTCGAAACGGCGCTTCACGTCGGCGAGCTGCTCGGTGTCCTTGCCAGTCACGACGCGCGACATCGCTTGGCGCAAGGCCACGGTCGCGGCGCGCTCGTCGATGACCCGGAGGTCCGGCGCCAAACCGAGCTCGAACGCGAAGTCGCCGACGAGGCGTCCGCACACCGCGTTCACCGTGCCGATGCGCGCCGCGCCGAGACGGTGCGCATCCTGGATGCGCCCCGCTTGCAGCAGGCGCGTCCGCGTCCGCTCCTTCAGCTCGGCCGCCGCGCGGTTGGTGAACGTCGTCGCGAGCACGGCGTCGGGGCGCGCGCTGCCGTTCGCGATGGCGTCGTTCAGGACGCTCGCCAGACGATAGGTCTTGCCGCTGCCGGCGCTCGCCGAGATGATCTCGATGCGGCGCATTCAGACCACTCCGAAGACGCGACCGCAGAGCGTCCGGAGGTCGCAGTAGCCGCATGGCGGTTGGAGGGACAGCACACCGTCGGCGATCGCGTCGGCGGTCTCCTTTGCATCGGCATCGGGCATCGGCGCTTCGAGCACGCCGTTCGCGAGCGCCGTGCGCTTCCGGCGGTGCGCCTCGACGAACGCGTCCCACGTGACGTCGATTGCCGGGCCCTCGACGCGATCGGCGTCGCGGAAGACCGTGTCGTCGGTCGTGAGCAGCCGCTGCTCGCGCACGATGAAGAACCCGACCGGCGGAAGCTCCGCCGGGCGGGCGTCGCCGACGAGCGCCGCATATGCCGCGAGCTGGTGCGCCGTGCCGGCCGCGAGCTGCTGGCGGCGGTAACGCGCACCGCTCCATTTGAGATCGATGACCGCGGTCGGCGGACCGACCACGAGATCCGGCGTACCGCCAAGATGTCCCTCGGCGGTCTCACGCTCGACCGGCGTCTCGATGGCACGCACGGCGAGCTTCGAGCCGGCAAGCAGGCGCGTGAGCTCGCGCGCAGCGAGCGCGAAGATCGTGCGCGCGTCGGCGCGAGCGGCGTCGAAGCCCGGCAAGAAGAGCGGAGCCGCGATACGCGCGCCCTCGGCGTCGAAGAGCGCCTCGGCACGTGCTTCCGCCGCGGCCGGCGAGGCGATCCCTTCGCCGAGGAGGCGCGCGAGCAAGAGGTGCGTCAGCGTACCGAGGAGTCGCTCGGTGGCTGGCAACGCCGCCGTCCCGCCGGGCCACACGCCTCCCTGGTACGAGACCGCCCACTTGAAGGAGCAGCCGAGCATCGTTCCGAGACTCGACGGCGACTCCGCCGCCCGCGCGTGCAGCACACCGGGCGCCACGTTCCACGCCCGTCGCGGTTGCGGCAACGCGCGCGGCCGCCGACGCGACGATGGGGGCGCCGCGAACGGCGTCGCGCGCACGAGCCCAGCCAGCGACGCACCCGCCGCAAGGTCGGCCTCGAGCTCGTCCCAGAGCGGATGCGGATGACGTTCTTCGCCGTCGGCCGTCGTGCGGGGACACACGAGCACGAGCGCCTCGGTCGCCTGCTGCAACGGCCGTCGCCAGCGTGCCGCCGCCGCGACGGCGAGCTCGCCCGGATCGGGGAGCGCGACATTGGCCGCGAGCAACGCACGCCGCTCCGCGCGCGTCAGCGGCAGCACCGGCGTCGGCGGGACGGATTCGAGATCGAAGTTCCACCAGACGACGCACGACGCCGCACCCGCGACCGCTCCCGGCGAGTGGACCACCCCGATTCCGGCCTCGGCCGGAAACGCGAGCAGCGGCGTGTCGCCGTCGAGCGCCTCTTCGACGAACCGTTCGAGCTCCGGGGCCTCGAGCGCATCGAGGGCGGAGGCGTCGACCAACTGCCGAAGGGCGAGGCCCGCGCGCAGGAGCGCCGTCCACGCCGGTAGCCGGTCGGCCGGCGCGGTCGTCATGCGACCCCGTACCCACGGATCGAGCAGGTCGAGACGACGGCGCACCTCGACCGCCGGATACGTCCCGCCGCGCCGCACGCGCGCGTCGAAGAGCGCCCCGAGACGCGCCTCGAGCCGCGGGCGGTCGTCGGCCGACGCGATCGCCGCGAGGCCGTCCCGGAGCCCGGCCCGCCACGGATCGCTGTCGACCGCGGGTTGCTGGTGAAGGGCGCGGGCGAGACGCCACGCGATGCCGCGTGGGATCGGACCGTCGGGGAGCGTGAGGAGCTCGAGCGCACGCTCGGGATCGGGGGGCGCCCAGCCGAGCGCCAAGACGAGGGGCAGGATCTGCATGAGCGCGTTGTCGCGCGCATGGCGCGTGCTGCCGGTCGTGGGAAGGCCGTGACGGCGTAGCGCCCCGTCGAGCACGGGATCGGCATGGACGACCACGGTGCCGTCGAGCGAGTCGCGCGCGGCGAGCCACGCCGCGACCTCTTCGGCCGCTTGCAGCGGCCCGTGCGGGCGCAGGAGCTGCAGCGTGCCGTCGGCCTCAGGTCGGAAGGACAGAAGCTGCGCCCGCGCCAGGTCGCCGATGGCATCGGCAGGCACGAGCACCGTGCTCGCGACGCGCGTGCCGTGCGCGGCGAGGCGATCTACGACCGCGCGCCAGAGCGGCGGCAGGTCGTCGGTCGGCTCCACGAGGACGAGCTCGTCGACGTCCGCCCGCCGGCCGGCGAGTGCATCCGCAACGGCCGCGACACGATCCGGAACGCCGGGAAGGACAGCGCTCGTGACGGCTGCCAGAGCGGGAATCCGGCCGGCGCGAAGCGCGTCGCCACGCCACCCGGCCATCCACAGCGCGTCGCGCCAGTCGAGCAGCATGCGCGCGGTGCCGAGCGGGTCGACTTCGGCCGACGCGCTCCAGAACCCGTCGCGCGCGCGCAGCGCCGGCACCAATGCCGCCGCCCGGAGCGGCAGAGGCACGACCGGCCCGCCGAGACCGAGCTGGGTCTCGAGGAGATTCAGGAGAAAGCGCGGCCCGGCCCACGCTTCCCCGGCGGTCGCCTCGCACGCGGCGAGCGGCCCCGGCCACGGCGTCGCATCGAAGCTGGGATCGAAGAGGATGCGCACGCGGCCGTCATTCCGCGGAAGCGGCCAAGCGTCAACGCGATCCGTCAGCCGTCGTCAGTGCGCCGGGATGCCGGATTTCCGAGCGGAGAGCGCGCAGCGCGGAATTCGAGACCCTCGAACGCGCCGGAGCTCCGCCAGCCCTCGAGATACTGGAAGTACGCCATCGCGCCGAACGGGTAGCCGAGCAGGAAGTCGCGGCCGTGGACCGTCGGCTGGCCTTCGTTGTTGTAGTAGCCCGGCGTGCACTCGGTCGTGCCGAAGAAGGTTCCCGGCCCCGAGTGCAGGAGCTCCATCCAGGCGTCCTCCGACTCCTTGGTGACCTCGACCTCGACCGCACCGGCGTCGAGCGCGTGCCTCAGGATCATGGCGATCGTCTTCCCTGCCTCGAGGAGATTGTGCGGCACGTTGGAGACGAGGCTCGCGCCGTGCTGCACCTGCACGATGAACATGTTCGGGAACCCGTGGACGAACATGCCGTGCTTGGTGCGCATACCGTCGGCCCAGTATTCCGACAGCCGCACGCCGTCGCGGCCGACCACGTCGAAGCCCATCCGCCGCGTGTGCTCCGTACCGACCTCGAAGCCGGACGCGTAGATGATGCAGTCGACCTCGTACTCGACGCCGGCCACCACCACGCCGTTCTCGGTGATGCGCTCGACGCCCTTACCGTCGGTGTCGACGAGCTCGGTCGACGGCAGGTTGAAGGCCTGGAGATACTCGTCGTGGAAGCACGGCCGCTTGCAGAGCTGGCGGTACCACGCTTTCAACTTCTGCGCGGTGGCCGTGTCCGCGACGATCGCGTCGACGCGCGCGCGGATCTCCTCCATCTTCTCGAAGTCGGAGTCCTCGAAGGCGCGCAGCATGCCCTCGGGCGTGAACTCCTCGGCCGAGAGCGTCAGGATCTTGCTCCGAACGCGGCGCGCGATGTCGGTCCAGCCGTCGTTCACGTAGTCCTCCTCGGGAAGGAGGCCCGTCTGGACGGCGGCGAAGTTCTCGAGCCACCGCTGCTGCCACCCCGGCAGCGCCGTCTCCGCGAACCACGCGGGATCGGTCGGACGGTTGTCGCGCACGTCGACCGAGGACGGCGTGCGCTGGAAGACGTAGAGCTTCCGGCAGACCGGAGCCAGCTGCGGAACGCATTGCACGGCCGTCGCCCCGGTGCCGATGATCGCGACCCGCTTGTCGGCGAGCTTCGTCATCGGCGCGCCGGTCGAATCGCCGCCGGTATAGGCGTAGTCCCAGCGGCTCGTGTGGAAGGAGTGGCCGCGGAATTTTTCGATCCCGGGAATGCCGGGGAGCTTCGGCACGTGGAGCGGCCCGGTCCCCATCGAAACGAAATCGGCCGTAAAGGCATCGCCGCGATCCGTGCGGACGATCCAGCGGGAGCGATCCCCGTCCCACGTGAGGCTCGTGACGCGCGTGTGGAAGAGCGCGTTCTCGTAGAGCCCGTAGTGCCGCCCGATCCGGCGACTGTGCTCGAGGATCTCCGGTCCGTGCGCATACTTCTCGGTCGGCATGTGCCCCGTCTCCTCGAGCAGCGGCATGTAAATGAAGGACGTCGTGTCGCACTG
This sequence comes from uncultured delta proteobacterium, assembly GCA_963774015.1. Taxonomy (GTDB): domain Bacteria; phylum Desulfobacterota; class Binatia; order UTPRO1; family UTPRO1; genus UTPRO1. The sequence goes on along the minus strand of CAVZDH010000002.1, from coordinate 45,362 downwards.
CGCTCCCGGGTAGCGGTTCCAGTACCAGGTGCCTCCGAAGTCGCCGCCTTTCTCGATGATCCGGACGTCTCGGATCCCCGCTTCCCTCAGCCGGGCGCCGGTGACGAGGCCGGCGAAGCCACCGCCGATGATCGCGACCGTCACGTGATCGGCCTTGGACTCGCGGGGAACGACCGGCGTGTACGGATCGTCGAGGTAGTGCTCGAACTTGCCCTCGATCTCGACGTACTGGTCGTTGCCGTCGGGTCGGAGACGCTTGGCGCGCTCCTCGGCGTATTTTCGTTTGAGGGCGTCTTTGTCGAGGGTGGTCACAGTGCCTCCGCCGTGAGGATGGAGCGGTACCCTAGCGGGGTCACATGGGTAGATCCAACGTCATGGAGCGGCTTCCTCGGGGATGTGCACGTTTTGGGCCGAGCTCGCCACGCCGGCCAGCGTCTGCCCTTCGGCATGCAATCCCCACGTCCCCGCCAGCGCCACCACGATGAAACTGGAGAGATGAAGCGCAAGCCCGTAGGCCAACGCGATGTCGCCTGGAATTCCGAACAAGGCCAACGCCGCGACCACCGCCGCCTCGTAGATCCCCGCACCAGCCGGCGCGGAGGGGATCGTCAATCCCAACGCGATGGCACAGGTGACGAAGACACCCATGTACCACGTCGCATTCGGGTCGAAGGCAAAGAGCAACATCCAACAGTCGCCCACCCACCCGACCCACGCCACGATCGACCACGACACGGCGACGACCAAACGCTTGGCGCCGATGGCATGGATGCCGCGCAGGAAATCGTCGGCATGATGCAGCAGCGGATCGCGCCACCTCGGAGGCACCCACCGCAAGATTCTGCGCGCCAGGGCAACGAATTGCTCGCGCAGAGACGCCCCAATGACCAGCGCCAGCGCACCGGCGAAGGCGACCGCGGCCGTGGCGGCGCCGGCGCGCAGAAACACCTCGTCCGCCGGTACGAAGGGCAGCACGATCAGCAGGAGGCCGAGCACGGTGAGCACGTCCAACAAGCGCTCCACCGCAATGGTCGACAGGGTTTGCATCGCGCTCACGTCGCCAGTGCGGCTGAGAAGATACGCTCGCGCCACCTCGCCCATGCGCATGGGCAACAGGTTGTTGAGGAAGTTGCCGGCGTTCCCGACGTGGAATGCGCGCCACGCCGAAACGCGATCATCGAGCAGCGCGCGCCAGCGATACGCCCGCACCCCCATCGCCGCGACGGTGAAGCCGACGTTGGGAATGAGCCACAGATAATTCGCCCGCGCCAAGACCGTCGCCATGCGGGCGAAGTTGACCTCCCTGAGGATCGACCCGAAGGCGACGAGGCTGATGAGGACACCGAGGGCGAGCCGCCCATTGCGCCTCACGGTGATCCTCGACCGGCCGGCCGATGCCCTGAATCAACCCGTCGCATCGACCCGCTCGTCCAGGGCGCACGGCAGCGAAACCTTCGCGATCGCCACGACGAGCACGAGCGTGCCGGCTGCGATCGGCTCCGGCAGGGCGGCCCTTCGCTCCACGAGTCCGACGCCGCGTCGTAGCGCAGCACGTTCGCCACCGGCACCCCCGGATGCGGACCGCGATAGCCGCCCGCGATCCACACCGACCCGTCGACCACGACCGCATTGCAATGCGTGACGTCGATCGGCGTGGCGGCCGCGCGCGACCACGCGTCCGCCACCGGATCGTAGACGCTCACCCTCGGCTCGACCGGCGCCATGGAGGTCGCGGTCGTCCCGGCGAATCCTCCGAACACGTAGAGCTTGCCGCCGACGACGGCGGTCTGGGCCTCCATCTTCGGCGACGGCGCCGCGCGCCCCTCCGACCACGTGGCGTGGGTCGTGAAGAGGTCGACGAACAGGAAGGAGATCACCCGCGGCAGGCGCGTCGAGAGCCGGTCGCGGATCGGAGGAACGCCGTAGCCGACGGCGACGGCGAGCGCCGATGCGACCCCGAGGGCGACGACGGTACGGAGCATCCTCACGCGAGCGGGGTACATGCCATGGTCGGGGTTGTCACGCTCGCCGGCGGACGCCGCCCGCACCGGGAATTCTCACCCGCTCTGCACGTCGCAACTGCCAGGCCGGCGACCAATGACGTCGACCTGCGGAAGCAGCGCGAGAATCAGACGCACCGGGACGATTGCGGAGAGAGCTTGTACGACCGGCTTGCCCGCGCCCGCAGCGGCGTGAACCCGCTGATCGTCCCGGAGAGAAACGGCGCCGTGCGACTCCCGACGCCCACCGCCCGCACTCCCGCCGCGCTCAGCCCAAGGTGAGCTTTTGGCGGGCGCGACGGCGTTCGTGCTCGTATGCGAGCGCCGCCCCGATGATGCCGGCCTCGTTCAGCAGCTTCGCCGGGACGATGCGGGCATGGGTATGCAGGCGGGGAAGGAATCGATCGGCCTTCTTGCTGACGCCCCCGCCGACGATGATGAGGTCGGGCCAGAGATAGCGCTCGAGACAACCCAGATAGGTGTCGAGCCGCTTGGCCCACTTCTTCCAGCTCAGGTGCTTCGCGTCGCGCACCCGGTCGGAAGCCCACGCCTCCGCCTCCTTGCCGTTGACCTCGAGGTGGCCGAGCTCGGTGTTGGGCAGCAGGTGGCCGTTGACGAAGAGCGCGGTCCCGATCCCCGTCCCGAGCGTGACGATCGCGATCACCCCGGCGCGGCCGCGCCCGGCGCCGAAGTGCATCTCGGCGTAGCCAGCAGCGTCGGCGTCGTTGATGACGCTGACCTCGCAGCGCGTGGCGCGCCCGAGAAGGCGGCGCGCGTCGACCCCGAGCCACCGCTTGGAGATGTTGGCCGCGGTGCGCACCCTGCCCCGCTGAATCACCGCCGGGAGCCCGCAGCCGATCGACTCCTTCCAGCCGAAGTGTCGGACGATCTCAGCGACCGTTCGTGCCACGGCCTCCGGGGTGGCCGGCTGCGGAGTGGGAACGCGGTGACGCTCGGCCAGCAGCTTGCCGCACGCGAGATCGACGGGGGCGCCTTTGATCCCGCTGCCGCCGACGTCGATCCCCAGCACGTGCCGACCCATCGCGAGCGATCGTAGCCTGGTACCCGCGCCCGGGTCTACGACGCGTTCTCCGCTCGAGAACCCGAAACGCGCATCCGCCCGCCGGCGTCAAGCATGGAGCACCGACACCGCGGGATCTCGCCGGCGCGAATTCCCGTCTTCGCGCCGGCGAGTCGCCATGGTAACCGTGACCGGAGAATTCGCTGGCGCGTCGACCACGTTCCTAGGACCCCCGTGCCACTCGACCTGAACTCGTTCTCGCGTTGGCTGGGTCGCGCCACGCCGTTTCTGATTTTCGCACTGGCTCGGACCGGCAGCACAACGCTCCGCCGGTTGCTGGAGTGCCACCCCGCCGTCTCCTGCGTTCACGAGCCCTTCAATCCTGGACGCCGACGACCCCCGGAGCCCGTCACCGATGGTGGACGCCTGCACCACGAGTTGCGGCAGCTTCGGAAGCGGACCAGCGGGATCAAGCACGTGTGGGATCCCAAGGGATGGCCGTTCCCAGATGGATCGCCGCTCAATCGGGAGCTGCTGACCCGGCCGCGGCAACGCATCGTGTTCCTGAACAGACAGAACGTCCTTCGCCGGCTCGTCTCGCTTCAAATGAGCAGACAGGCCAAGGCGTGGGGCATCGACGACGCGGACCGGACGGCGATGCGGGAATTTCCCTTCGCGGCGCTGGACACCGCGGCGCTGGGATATTTCCTGGCCCGGGAACGAGACGCCATCGCCCACCACAGACGAGCCATCGTCGAGAGCGGCAACCCGTTCCTGGATCTCTGGTACGAGGACGTGCTCGCCCCGGCAATTCCCATCGACCGCAGGGAGGCAATGCTCGGCACGATCCTCGAGTTTCTCGGTCTGGATCCCGTGTTGCCCGCGAAGCGGCGCGACCGCGTCCGGCTCCTGTTGCAGCCCCAAGACGGCCCCTTGAATTCCGCCGCGACCTATCGTCGCATCCCCGGCATCGACGACGTCGAAGCGCGATTCGGCTCGGACTCCACCGGCTACCTTTTCCGATAACCCGCCGTGACGGACCCCTCACCTCGCCAGGCCATCATTCTCGCCGCCGGACTGGGAAGCCGGCTCGACGGATCGAAGCGCGCGACCCAAGGCCCTGGTCGAGACTCACGGTCGCTCCATCCTGGAGCGTGCGACGACGCCGACACGGCTGGGCTCGATCCGCTACTCGGCGGGCTCTGCCCGATCGTCGACCGGCCGGACGATCTCGCATCCGTCACGCACGCCGTGCTGGCCCGCCGGGACCGCGAAGGAGCGGAGGTCGCCGCGCGCCGCACCGCCGTGGACGAGCCGTTCTCCCAGCGCGACGGATCGGCCGCCGCCCGCCCCGCCGCCGCCATGATCGACCTCGTCCAACGATCGGGTTCCCGGCGATGACGATGACCCCGTTCGTCTCCGTGGTGGTGCCGACCTTCAACCGCCCCGTGGCACTCCGCGCCTGCCTCGAAGCGCTCGCCCGCCAGGACTATCCTGCGGACCGCTACGAGGTCGTCGTCGTCGACGACGGCAGCGTCGCCGCAAACGCCGACGCCAACCGCGCGATCGCCGACGCGTATCGCGTCCAACTCTTACGACAGGCAAATCGCGGGCCTGCGTCGGCACGCAATCACGGCGTCGCGGTGGCGAGCGGCGAGTACGTCGCCTTCACCGACGACGACTGCATGCCGACACGGGAGTGGCTCAGCCGCCTGGCCGACGCCGCGACGCCCACCAGCGCGCACGGCGGTCGGACCGTCAACACCCTGACGAGCGACGTCTGCGCCGATGCGACGCAGCTGCTGATCGACTACCTCTACGACTACTACCGCGAGCGCGACGGAATGTTCTTCACCTCGAACAACCTTCTGATGTCGCGCCGCCAGTTGCTCGAGGTCGGAGGGTTCGACGAGACGATGCCGCATGCCGGCGCCGAAGATCGCGAGATCTGTGGCCGCTGGCTCCAGCGCGGCTTGCGCCTCGACTTCGTGGCGGACGCCGTGGTCCATCATTCTCACGCGCTGACGCTCGCGGAGTTCTGGCGCCAGCATTTCACCTACGGGCGAGGCGCCTGGACGTATCGCGTCCGGCGCGCCCGATGGACGACGACGCCGGTTCGTCTCGAGCCCTTTGCCTTCTATCGCGACCTGCTGATGTATCCGTGGTCCCGCGCGCGAAGCTGGCGGAGCAGCGCGCTGCTGCTCTTGTCGCAGGTCGCGAACGCCAGCGGCTATTTCTATGCGCGAGCCGCCACCGGCCGCACGCAACGACGCGGGGCCATCGGAACCGAACAGCCGCCCGACGGCGATACGGGACCGGACTGACGTCGCACGCGCGACTCACCCGGCCAGCGCGTCGGCGATCTCGAGGAGGCGCTCGTACGAGCGGGTACGCAGGAACCAGTCCAAGCCGTTGGCGTACTCCCGTTCGACCCCGCATCGGATCGCCCTCGCGAACGCCGCATCGTTCGGGGGATCTACGAGCAACGTCTCGTGGCACACCCGCCAGTTTCCGCAGTTCCGCGAGGCGACGACGTTGCACCCGAGAAACGCCGCTTCGAACAGCGTCGTCGGACAGGCGTCGACCAGGGAGACGGAGGCGACGACCTTGGCGTCGGCCATGAGCGCGAACATGGCTTTCCGATCCTCGACGTAGCTGACGTGCTCGGCGCCCGGGACGGACGGGCGGCATTCGCCCGCGATCACGACCCGCATGTCGGCGAGCCGCGGCACGAGCCGGCAGAGCGCCGGCAGATTCTTCTCGCGACGCGTCCAGGACGTCGCGCAAAAGAGGACGTCGATCGAGCGCTCCGCGAACGGCTTGGATGGAACCCCGTGCGCCGCGACCGCGTCCACGACCCATTCGGCCGACCACACTGCCTGCGCGTGCACCTTGCCGCTGCGCTCGACGTCGGAGTAGGCGCGGATGGTGTCGCCCACCAGGTCGGAGTTCGCCAGGATCACGTCGGCGGCATCGAACGCGGCGCCCTCGTTGCCGGGTGCCGCCGTCGGCAGGCGGCCCGTGCGCGGGAGGAGCGCGGGCAGGTCGATCGCCTGACCTACGCGGCCCTGCGCGATCAGGAACTCCACCTGCCGCGATCCGGCGGTCGAGAATACGACCGGGAGCTCCGGGGCGGCGCGCTTCGCGAACAAGGTGGCAATGTACCCGCGGGCCACGATCACGCCGGGGGCGATGCGGGCGATCGTATCGCGCAACGCCGGCTGGGCTCCCGCGAACGGACGCTCCACGATGCAGGTGTGTACGTCGGCGAGCCCCTCGGGGTTGCCGATGCGCGTGCCGTAGGTCCACAGGTAATAGGGAACGGTCGCGCGCTCGACGATGTTCACATAGTGGGCATCGATCCCGTCGCGCTTCATCTTCGCAAACAGCGCGTACGCGCTGGTGGCCGCCCCGCCCTGCGTCGGGATCTCGAAGCAGCAGACGAGCACGCGCGTCTTCATCGGAGCCCGAAAAGCGCCGTGTAGGCGCGGACGTTCTTGCTGACGTCGAAGCGCTCGGCGATGCGTGCGCGCGCGTTGGCGGCCAACCGTACAGCCAGGGCGGGGTCGTCGATCAGGCGCGCGATGGCCTCCGCCAACGCGACGGCGTCGTGGGGCGGAACGAGCAACCCGCTCTCGCCGTCCTCGATCAGCTCGGGGATGGCCGTGATCCGCGTCGCGACGACCGGCACGCCCATGGCCATGGCTTCGAGGATTGCGTTCGGGGTGATGTCGTTGCTCGCATCGGCACCGACGACGCAGGGCAAGGCGAAGACATCGGCGGTCGTGTAGGCCTCGACCACGCGCGCGAACGGCTGCGCCCCCAGCAACTCGACGACGTCATCGAGGCCGAGGCGCCGCCGCGACCGGCGGATCTCGATCAGATCGTTGACGTACTGCGGGAGCTCCGGACCTCCGATGACGGAGCAGCGCAGATCGCGCCCGCGATCGAGCAGGATCCGGCACGCTTCGAAGAGGTACGGAAGCCCCTTGGGCTCGATCAAGCGCGCGACCGAGAGCACGCGCACCGGCCCCTCGCGGCGTGCGAGGTCACGAGCTCGGGGCGCGAGCCGTTCGAGCTCGAGACCGTTGTAGATCTGGCGGATCTTCGCGTGATCCTCGGGAGCCGCCAGCGAACGAAGGTACGCGAGGTTGTAGCGCGTGTTGGTCACCACGAAGCGCGCGTTGCGGACCTTCTCCCGCACCTGAAACGCGAGCGTCCGGCGATGCAGGTCCTGGGCGCGAAACTGGACGCTGAAATCGGCACCGGCGAGTCGCGCCGCCACCATGCCGATGAACGCATTCGTGTCGCCCCAGGGCGCATGCAGGTGGGTGACCCCACTCCGACGCAGCATCGCGGCGACCCGCACGGCCTTCAGGAACACGGCGACGTCCCGCGCGAGCGACTTCGGGACCTGGTACGGACGGAAGAGCGTGTACGCGAGGAGATTCGCGGTGCGAAGCGGGGTCCGAACGAGCGTGCCAAGCAGGTCCCGCAGCAGCGCCGCGGGCGTCACCGGCAGCACGTAGCGGGCCCGGCGTAGGAGCGGCGCCAGCTCGGGATCGTCGGATGCCCCTGCCCCCGGACCGTCGGCCAGGACCGCGACGTCCACGCCCGCCTCCGCCAGCGCCGCCACCTCGCGACGGATGAAGGTCTCGCTCACCACGGGAAATCGCCAGACGTAGTAGGCGATCTTCCGCGCCCGGGCGTGGCGCGCCGAGCCATGCGTCGTCCACGCGATCGGCCAGTCGGCGAAACGCGCCAACAGGTAGTCGTGAGCCCTCTCGCCGATCGGCAGGAGCGCTCGCCACGCCACCCGCTCCCAGATCCGGCGCCGCGCCTCGCGCAGCCGCTCGACGGAGCCTTCGAGGCCGAGCGCCGCTGCAAGCGCGATCCCGGCCATGGCGAACGACGAGCGGGGCTCCCTCGAACGCAACTGCCGCCGGCGGCGCAGCCGGTCGAGCGCGGCGGCGGCGCGCCGGGTGGCGGGAGCCCTCGGCCTTTCCGCGCGTCGCACGGCGACCGGGTCGGCAACGACGCGGCACGGCCGCTCGGCCTGGGCGTCGAGGACCGCGACCGGGCCCTCGGCGAGAAGCGCCTCCGGGAGCTCGGCCCGCAGGGTCGCACGACGACAGAGAACCGCCGCGACCTCGTCGGCGCCGTAGACGGTCACGAACGACGCATCGGCGAAGCGTGCCGCGCGGGCCAGGTGCCGCCGCGTGTGCGCCTGCATGCGCTCGCGGTCGCCCGCGCCCTCGATCCCGACCCCGAGGATGAGGGCGTCGGGCGATTCCGTTGCCGCTTCGAGCAGGCGCGGAACCGCGCCCGGCAAGGGCACCGCGTCGGCGGCGATCACCACGACGTACTCGGCTTTCAAACGCTCCCCGCCATCCGCCGCACCACCCGGCGGAGCGACCGCTTCCATCCCGTCGCCGTCCGCTCGGAACGCAAAGACGCGCAGATCGATGCCGACCTCGTCGAACAGCGTCGCGGCCGCGCTCGCCGCGGATGCACCACGCGCGAGCACGACGTCGACCCGGTGGATCCTCACGTCCGCGACGAGAGCTCTCCGCTGATCTTGCCGAGCTCGAAGACGAGCCCGAACAGACCGCGATCGAGACGGCGCACGTCACGGAGGCTTCGCAGGCGTCCGCGAATGCGCCGTCCGTACGACTGGGGAGGAGGAAACCTCGAGAGGTAGGCAGCATGGGCTCGCCGCACCGCGACGGCTCCGCGCCCGTGGAGCCGCGCCTCGCGGAGCAGGGCCAGAAGGGTGGCGCGGTTGCGGTGATGAACGACGGCGCGATCGACGTACGCCAGTCGGTAGCCAGCTTGCACGATGCGGAACGCGAGATCGACGTCCTGACAGCGCAGAAACGACTCGTCGAAACGCCCGGCCTCGTCGAGCACCCGCTTCGGCGAGGCCCAGTTCATGGTGATCGCGTAGGGCGGCGTCGACTCGATCGCCCGCCGATGATCGTGGAGGTCTTCGCCGAGCGCGGCGATGCGCGTACACGGTCGCCGCGCTCGGATGCGCCCACCGGCGATGCCGACCGCGGGGTCACGCAGGCCCGTCACCAGCTCCGCGAGCCAGTCGCGGTCGACGACGCAGTCCGCGTCCGTGAAGGCGACGACGTCCCCCCGCGCCACGGCGATCCCGCGATTGCGGGCCGCCGCCGCACCGCGACGGGTCTCGCTCGCGAGGACGACGGCCGGACCGAACCCGCGCACCATCGCGGCGGTGTCGTCGCGCGAATCGTTGTCGACGACGATGACCTCCAGGCGGTCCTTCGGGTAGGCCAAGGCGGCGAGCGAGCGCAGGCAGTCGCCGATCACCTCCGCGGCGTCGTAGGCCGCGACCACGACGGATACCGAAGGGAGTCCGGTCTTCGTCACGGGTACGGCTCCCGCCAGATCCGCACGGTCCCGATGCCGAGTCGCTCGACCATCCAACGATGCAGCCGATTCCGATACAGGCACTGCTTGAGGTAGTCGCCGCGCGCCCGCCGGATGCGCCGGATCGTGGCCGGCCACCCGACGCCGTGCTTGCGCAGGATCCGCACGAGCTCGCGCGTATGCACGCTGCGGGGGAGATGGGTCGTGAGCCGATAGCCCTGCCGATGATCGCGGTAGAGGTAGAGACAGTCCTCGATCGGATGGAAGCGCGCCCCCGCCTCGGCCATCGTCCACGGGAAATCGTAGTCGTCCGGGCCGACGGAATTGATCGCTTCGTCTATGCCGCCGACCGCGAGCGCCTTCGAGCGCCGGAAGCACAGGAGGTGCTTCACGGGCGAGCTGTACACGAACTGCGCGGGGCGCACGTCGTGCCGTGGCGGCATCACGGCGCTGCACATGCGTCCTTGATCGTCGATCGCGCGGCGGGCGGAGTGTAGGAAGTCGACGTCCGGATGCGCGGCGATCTCCCGCGACAACACCTCCACGGCCGAGCGATCCCAGAGGTCGTCGGCGAGGAGGATGGCGACGAACTCGGTCGTCGCCCGCCGGATCGCCGTGTTGATCGCACCGGCGAGCTTCCGCCCCTCGTTGGCCACGATCGCGACCCGCGCGTCGCGGAGCTCTCGGGCGAGCACCGTCCGGAAGGTCGCGAGCTCGGCGGGCTCCACCACCACGATCGCCCGCCAGCCCGGCGCGCTCTGCGCGAACAAGGACGCGAACGCCTCCCGCAGGTACGGCTCGTGGTAGGCCTTGATCGGTACGAGCGCGGTGATCATGCGGCGGCCCGGCGATCGTGCCAGAGCTGGAAGCACAGCAACGTGAAGACCATGTGCGCCGTGTGGAAATGCGGCTCGCGCTCGAAGTAGGCCAGCACCTCGGCCACGGCGGCGGGCTCGAAGATGGCGGCCCGTCGGATCGCCGACGCCGCGAGCGTGTCGTACAGGAAGTCGCGTCGGTCGCCGCGCAGCCACGCTTCCACCGGAATCGTGAAGCCGCGCTTGGGGCGCGTCAGGATCGCCTCGGGGAGAAGGCGCGCGGCGACCCGCCGCAGCAGCCACTTGCCCTCGCCCTCGGCATACCGAAACCCGGGCGGCAGCGACACCGCGAGCTCGACCAGCCGGTGATCGAGCAAGGGAACGCGACCCTCCACTCCCCACGCCATCGTGCCCCGATCGAGCTTCATGGTCATCTCGTCGTGCAGCAGCGTCTCGACGTCGTGGAGCTGGCGGCGCAGCAGCGGATCGCCGTCGCAGGGCGGAAGGGCGGCGCGCATCCACGGGATCGTGTCCTCGTCGCCGACCCGTGCCGCCCACGCGCGCGTGTAGAGCACGTGCTTCTCGTGATCGTTGAACATGCAGCGCTTCGACATGACCTCGTGATCGCGGCCGGCGGCATCGGACACGAAGAGGCTCCGAGCCCGCAAGCCTCGTATCGTCGCGCGCGTGAGCCGGCGCCAGCGCACCCACTGCCCGGCGGCCTTGGCTCTGGCCACGTGCAGGCGCCCGAATGGACCGGGCGCGAAGCGGTTCCAGCGCTCGTCGACCGCCACGTGACGCTGGTGATAGCCGGCGAAGAGCTCGTCGGCTCCGTCACCGGCGAGGAGCACCTTCACCTGCGCGCGGGCGGCCTGCGCGATCAGCGACACGCCGAGCACGGACGAGACCGCGAACGGCTCGCCGGAGAGCGCGCCGAGCTCCAGAAAGCCCGCGAAGTCCGCGCTCGTGAGGTCGATCTGCGTATGCACGCTGCCGAGGTGCGCGGCGATGCCTCGCGAGTACTGCGACTCGTCGATGCGTGCGTCGGACGGCACGGCGATCGAGTAGGTCGCGATCGGTCCGCCGCCTCGCTCGGCCACCGCCAGCGCGGCAATGGTGCCCGAGTCGATGCCCCCGCTCACGAAGCACCCGATCGGCACGTCGGCGACCAGCCGCAGGCGCACCGCATCGCGGAGCAACGCCTCGAGCTGCTCGGAGGCCGCGCCCGGATCCGACGCGACCGACACGCGGCCGGGCGCGGGGCGCCAGTACCGTTCCTCGGTCACCGCCGACCGGCCGATCGAGAGCGTGCGCGCTGGTCGCAACTTTCGCACCCGCGCGTGGATCGTGTACGGAGCCGGCACCTGCATGAGCGACAGATAGTGATGGACGGCGCGCGGCTCGATGCCGTCATCGAGCGCCCCGAAGGGTGCCAACGCTCCGAGCTCGGAGGCCGCGACCACGCGATCGTCGTCGAGGCGATACACCAGCGGCTTGATCCCGATCCGGTCCCGGGAGATCAGGAGCCGCCGCGCCTCGCGATCCCACAGCACGAAGCCCCACATGCCGTTGAACCGCGTCACGCACTCGGCACCCCAGCGGGCATACGCGTGGAGGATCACCTCGGTGTCCGAGCGGCTCCGGAAGCGATGCCCCGCGCCTTCCAGCTCGGCACGGAGCTCGCGGAAGTTGTAGATCATGCCGTTAAAGGCGATCCACAGCCGACCGTCGTCCGTCGCCATGGGCTGATGTCCGGCAGGCGACGCGTCGACGATGGCGAGACGGCGGTGGCCGAGCGCCAGGTCGAAGTCGCCGTCGACGTCCTCGAGACGCGGCAATCCCGCGACGCGGGTGTCGGCGCCCCCACACGGCACGGCACGGCCGGAGCGCGTGTCGATCAACACGTAGCCCTCGTCGTCGGGACCGCGGCGCACCAGCGACGCGACCGCGCGCTGCAACGCCGTCCGCTCGAGGGGACGTCCGTCACGGTTCCAGATGGCGACGATGCCGCACATGGGTCGGGCTCAGCTCCTCACCGCGAGGCGCCGGCGCACGACCGCCGCCCGGCTCCGGAGCTCGCTCGCGATCCGGCGCACGACGCGCGCGGGCTCGAAGTAATACGCGAAGACCGCGAGGTGAGACCACTCACGCTCGCAGCGGAGCGGGTCGAAGCGGTCGACGAACAGTCCCTGGCAGAGCGCCGCCTGCATCAGCCAGGCCCACGGGTGGAGCGTGGCATGAAGGCGCGCCAGCTCGTCCTCGAGGTCACGCCGGCAGCCGTGCTGCGCGATGGCGATGCCACGGCGATAGGAGCGGCGAAACGCCTGCTTCGCCGTGAGGGACGGGAGCCGCGACCGCGCACGCGGCGCGCGTGCACCCGGCCGTGCCGCGCGCGCGAGCAGCTCGACGATCCGCTGGTAGTCGGCGTCCGGCTGGTAGCGATCGAGCAGATCCGACTCGCCGGGCAGGAACAATCCGTGGGCGAGCGCCACGTGGGAAATCAGCGCCGCCGGGTGCGTGCTCCGGTGCAGGAGATGGAAATGATGGCGCAGCGCCGGCGCGTTACCTCGATAGCGCCAGCGCCTGCCGTCGACGACGTGGCGCGCGTACCCGAGGAACGGCGTGTAGTCGGGCCGGTGCTCGCCGAACGTGTGCCAGGCCTCGTGGTCGCGATCGTCGTGGCGGAGAGCATAGACGGTCGCCCATCCGTCGCGCGCCATGCGATCGTGGAAGTCGGTGTCGGGCGAGATGGAATCGGGGAGCCCGCCGCCGACACACGCCGTCCGATACATCTTGATCCCTTCGACGCGGCCGTAGAGCGCGTCCCGCAGATGACAGACGACGCTCCCGACCCCCTCCGCGAAGCGCACGAGAAGGCTTTCGACGCAGTCGTCGTCGAGGATCATGTCGGCGTCGACCTGCACGAAGAAGGGCGTCCGGACGCGCGCCGCTCCCTCGTTGAACGCGCGATGAAAGGGATGGACGTTCTCGACCACGACGATGTCGCGCACCGGATGGGTCTGCCGCAGCACGCTCGCGCGGGCGCGCTCGAACGTCGGCTCGCCGATCGTGAGCATCAGCGCCGTCACCTCGGGTCGCGCGCTCATTCGGCGGCACACCGGAAGAGCTCGGCCGCGACCTCCCCGATCGGCCGCAGGCGGCCGACGTCGGCCAGCTTGGCGAGAAAGTCGTCGTAGTGGTCGAGCCAGAGATGCGCGTAGCAGTCGTGCACACCGAAGATCGTCGTGCTCCGCGCCGTGACGTCGCGCAACGCTTCCGTCTCCCAGTCGCTCCACGCCGCGCCCACCTTGTACAGCGGGTAATCGTCGAAGTGCACCGGCATGCGCGCAATCGCCGCCCGCACCTGGGGAACCGGGGCAGCGATCGACTTCGGGCTGCTCGCCAGCCATTCGAAGTTTCGACGAGCGAGCTCGAGGTCGCTCAGCTCCTCCGTCATGCGGCTGTTCGGCGGCCGATAGCCGGGAATCCGGTAGTCGACCTCCCGACAGCGCCCGAGCTGCCGGCGTTCCGGGTCGTGATCGTAGCCGTGGAATGCGACCTCGTGTCCGTTCGCTTCGATCGCCGGCCGCAGCGCCGGCATCAGCTGCCCGACGACCGCGTACGTGCCGCGCATCCCCGCGCGCGCCTCGGCCTCCAGCATGCGTTCCAGATTCCGCGCCGAGACCTCGGCCGCGACGCGGGCGAAGCCCGGGTCGGCGCTCAGATGCCCGAGCTCGCGCTCGGTATCGTGACAGATGCATATCGATCGCTCCGCGCCGAGGTGCTCCGCCCCGCGGGTCGGTCGGACGACACGGTCGAGATTGTCGCGCACGTCGACGACCCAGAACGGGCCGCGGCGGCGGGCACGAAATCGTCGCCGCACGTCGTCATCGTAGATGCGCTCGAAGAGCGCCCGTTGCGGATGCCGTTTCCGATCCGTGTTCGCCAGCGCGATCTCGGAGCCCGGGAAGTGAATGCGCCGCAGCCCGCGCTCGACCGCGTAGGCGAAGATGGCGTTCAGCAGCATGTGGTCCCAGCCGCGGAAGCGCTTCTCGATGCGCGTCGACAGGTCCCGACGCCGCGAGATGCGCTGGACGAGGTCGGAGTACCGGGCGGTCGTGAGCAGGTCGCGGCCGGCAACGATCAGGTTGGCGGCGGCGACGTGACCGGGCAGGCCGAGATGCTGTTGGTGCCAGACGAGATCGCGATCGAAGAAGACGGCGACGGGAATGTCGTCGAGCGCGCGCTCCTGCGCGTGGAGCAGCACCTGACGGAGCCGCGAGGGATCGCGCACGCCGTACATGCTCTCGGCAAGCACCTGGCCGTCCGAGCCCGGCCGTGGGACATAGCGCACGCGATGTGGAAACCAGTGTCGCGCGTGAAAGCCGGCGGCGAGGAAGTCCTCGAGCCGGTTCGCGCCCACGTCGCGATAGGCCGCGCTCGTCGCAACGGTCAAGGCCTCGGCCGCGTGTTTTCGCCTGAAGGGCCACCGCATGAGGGAACCACGCCGGGCAGCACGCGAATATAGGCGGCGCGACAACGGCCCTGCAACCCGCGAATCGCGGCGTGTGATAAGCCCGGACGCCATGCCGGCCGGCACGGGATTCACGGTCATCGTCCTCACCTACGATCGCCCTCGTGCGCTGCGCGCGCTCTTGCGGGGGTTGGCCGCGCAGCAGCTCGACGGCGCCGAGATGGAGCTCATCGTCTGCAACAACGCCGCGGGGGCGCGCCTCTCGGCCTCGCCCTGGACCACCACCGGCAGGCTGCTGCGCCGCTTTCCCGACGCCAAGATCATCAACTCGAGCCACAACTGGCTCTGCCGGGTCCGGTATCCGGTGACGACCCTGGCCAGGCACGACACCATCGTTTTCCTCGACGACGACGTCATCCTCCGGGACGAGCGCTTCCTGCGCTACATGGTCGATGCCTTCGCGACCGTCCGACCGATCGACGTGCTGTCGTGCTGGACGGCCCTCTGGACCGAGTGGAGCGACGAGGTTCTCAAGAAAGTACGCATGAACTTCGAGGGTCCCGCGCCGGCCGAGATGACCGAGTGCGACTACGCCGGCCCGGGGTTGTGCATCTTCGATCGCCGCATCCTGATCGAGAGCGGTCTCCTCGCACTGCCGCCGCAGTTTCACCGCTCGGATTCGACCTGGTTCCCGTGGCTCACGGCCATGAAGCTCGGCACGCGCAAGTACTACCTGCCCTCCCACGGACGCGTCGCGTTCCACGACGAGTTCGCCCGTCACGCGCTCACGACGTCACCCGGATTCCGCCCCGAGATGTACGCGACGTACAAGCGGATCTGGACCGGCGGCTACGTGCCGGTGCTCGAGCGCAAGCGATCCGACCCCGACTTCGATCAGTCGCGCGAGGCGCATGCCGCGCGCACGCTCCCGGTGGAGACCGATCGTTGGTAGCAGCCCGCGAGGCCCCGTACGTCCACGTCGTCGACGCCGGATCGACGGTCCACGCGACCGGGGCCCCGCGATGTAGCTTGGGCCATCGCCTGGCGGCCGGCGCGCATGGTCCCGACGGCGTGTTCGCCGACTGGCGGCTCGACGGCGACCGGCTCCTGATCGAGACCGATCGCTACGGCATGTACCCGCTCTTCGTCCACGTGGGCCGACGGGAGATCATGGTCTCGCCGTCGATTCCGAGATTGCTCGAGCTCGGTGCGCCGCCGGATCTGGACCTCGATGCCCTTGCCGTGTTCCTGCACGCCGGCTTCTTCCTCCGCGACGAGACGCCGTTTCGGGCGATCCGCGCGCTCCCCCCCGGCGCTCGTCTCGCGTGGACGCCCGACGCGCTCACCGTCGACGGCGCCGTCGCGCGCACCGCGCCAGTCGAGATCGACTACCATGCCGCGGTCGACGCGTACGTCGATCTCTTCCGCCAGGCCATGCGCCAACGCCCTCCGCACGGACGCGTCGCCGTCCCGCT
Organism: uncultured delta proteobacterium; assembly: GCA_963774015.1. Classification (GTDB taxonomy): domain Bacteria; phylum Desulfobacterota; class Binatia; order UTPRO1; family UTPRO1; genus UTPRO1. The sequence goes on along the minus strand of CAVZDH010000002.1, from coordinate 29,181 downwards.
GAGCGGCGGGCGCGACTCGCGGCACATCTTGCTGGAGCTCGTTGCCGGAGGACGAAGGCCCGATGCATGCATGACCGCGCGCTACTTTCCCCCGCGCGCGGACGAGGACGCAGCGGTCGCCCCCCGGGTCGCGGCGGCGCTCGGCGTGCCGCACGTGCTCTTGGACCAGGCGGACGAGCTCGAGACGGAGGCCGCGAAGAACGTCGCGACCAGCTTCTGCACCGACGAGCATGCCTGGTTCGTCGCCGTCGCCGCCCATCTCGCCGGCCGCTTCGACACCATCTACGACGGCATCGGCGGCGACGTCCTGTCGGCCGGCCTGTTCCTGACGCGGGACCGGCTCGCGAAGCAGGCGGAGCGCCGTTACCCCGATCTCGCCGCGGCCTTCCTGAAGCCGCGCTACGAGCGCACGCTCTCCCGCATCCTCGCGCGCCCGCTGCGCGCGCCGCTGGCGCGGGCGCACGCACGCGACCGCATCGCGGCCGAGTTGGAGACGCACGCGGACGCCGCGAACCCCATCGGATCGTTCTGCTTCTGGAACCGAACGCGCCGCGAGATCGCGCTCGCCCCCTACGCGCTGGGCCCGGCCGCGGCGACCATCTACGCGCCCTATCTCGACCACGAGCTCTACGACTTCCTGTCGGCACTGCCCGCCTCGATGCTCGTCGATCGACGCTTCCACACCACGGCGATCGCGCACGCATTCCCAACGCATGCGCACCTCGCCTACGAGAACCCAGAGGCCCCGCCCGTGGACGCCCGGCTCCAAGACCGCCGCTTCACCGCGGCGCTCCTCCGCTCGCGCTGGGGAGGCCACGACGTCGAGGGGCCACTGCTCGCGCCGGGCTTCCGACGACGGCTGCGCTGGGCGTCTGGTGCGTGGAGCGGCTGGGGCTCTGAGGACACGCGGTTCCAGCCGCGGTTGGCGTTGTATCTGTGTCAGCTTTCGGAGCTGGGGCGAGTCTGAGGTTGCGGGGGGGATGGGTGCTCGACCGCCCGATCTACGGATACGAACAACCCAGCTGACGTTTTCTATCTGCCCGGTTCATGGATGGACGGCTCGATCGCCGCCGCCGGCGCTTCCGGGTGGCCCCTCGCGCCTTGACCTCACCCGGGACCGTGACGGCACTTGCGACGGTGAGGCATTTGTCGGTAGAGCTTCGAGTATTGTCACATCCAGCTCGTTCCGGCGGAGGTCCCATGCGCAAGGTCGTCGTCCCGGTACTCGTGATTGTCCTCTGCCTCCTGTGTCCGCGGCCCCGCCGCAGCGAAGGTGTCGGTTCGAGCTTCGTCTTCCCGCTCTCGGTGAGTGGGAAGATCTGGGTGACGGACATTGCCTTCGGTCCCGGCTTCAAAATCAAGCCCTCCAAGATCAACGACAAGGCAGTCGGTGCGATCCTGCGGGGAGAGAACACCGACGATGTGTCGATCCCGTTCCTCGATCTCCTTCACAGCGATCCCTCGGGCCGGTTCTTCATCTACTTCGATGGCCGGAACCTCGATGGCAGCGTGAACTGCCGATTCGCGACGAACCCGAACGGCATCATGACCACCGCAGGGCACGGCGCGATGACCCAGGATGGCGTCTTCTGGCTCGCCGGCACGTACCAATTGCCGGTATTGGGGACGCTCGCCGATGCATTTGCCACGGGCAAGATGAAGTTCGCCAAGGGTACGTTCTCACCCGTCAAGATCAGCGGCACGCTGAGCTTCACGAGCGTCGACGTGGGCTACAGTTTCACGGTGAAGTTCAAGACGGTCGGCAAGCCCCTGCTCGTCCCCTAGCGACCCATGCCGGCGCGAGCACGCCCTTGGGTGCTGGCGCTGGGGATACGTGCCGAAGACGAGATCCCATACGGGGGTCGTGACCCCGTAGCGAACGTTCGGTGCCGAGAAGTGATGAGCCAAGTGGTACGTGCGCAACCACTTCCCGAGACTCGTCGTCGGCTTCCCGTGGTGCAGGTGGTAGTGCGTGAGATCGTAGCAGACGTACCCCAGCACGATGCCTCCGGCACCGGCCCAGAAGCAGGGTCCGAAGAGCCAATGAAGAGGAAACCAGAGCGCGACTGCGATGACGGCGGCCGGGGTCGGGGGCATCACGAGCCGATCGCCGTCCCATGGGTAGTCGTGATGGACGCCGTGAATGAGCCACAACGTCTCCTTCTGAAAGTCGGAGCTCTCGTCGGGGACGAAGTGAAAGAGGAACCTGTGAAGGACGTACTCCAGCAGCGTCCAGAGCACGACCCCCATTGCGACGGCGAACAGCTGCCAACCCGGTGCCGCGACCGGCGCTCGCACGGCGCGCCAGAACGAGAAGAGAGCGACCGGAATCCATATCGCCACGACGTGCGACGGCCGGACCCTCGAGAAGTACCGCTCGATCCAGCCGCTCTCGAACATACGCGGACTTCCCCGCTGGGGGCGAATCACCCTGGGGTGCGGGACGAGTCCGTACATGAGGCGTCTCCTGGGGCGCGTTCGCGCGCTCGCGCCGTCCGGCCGATATACGTCACGGGCGACTACACCGCCAGACTCGCTCGGCAATAGCGTCTGGTGGATAGAAGGATCGGGTGCGGAATGGGTGCTCGGCATGGTGGACGAGGAACCGCTCCTGCGCTGTCCTGCATCATCCCTTGTTACAACGAGGGCGACCGAGTCGTAAATGTCATTCACACGGCGCTCACCACCGAGATGGTGAATGAAGTGATCGTGGTGGACGACGGGTCCACGGATGAGAGCAAGGCGGTGCTCGCGAAGGAGTCCGGCATTCACCTGATTTCTTACGCCGCGAACAGAGGCAAGAGCTATGCCGTTATGACGGGGCTCAAGCGCGCTACGCACGATCTGATTCTTGTCCTCGACGCCGATCTCGTCGGCCTGACCCCGCGCGACCTGGATCTATTGATCCAGCCCATCGTGAGCGGCGACGCCGACATGACCCTCACCATCAAAGAGAGCAGCTTGCTACTCTACCGCCTGTTCAATCTGGATTGGCTTTCGGGAGAAAGAGCGTTCAACAGGACAATCATCGACGACGCGAATCAACTGTCTCGACTGCTCGGATTTGGCCTCGAGGTCTATTTGAATTCTCTTGCCATCAGACAACGGCTCAGACTGAAAGTGGTGGAGTGGCCGCATGTCGTCGGCGTCAGGAAGACGGTGAAACGTGGGCGGTGGAAAGGCTTCTGGGGGGATCGCTTCATGGATTGTCAGGTCCTCATCTCCACAAGGCTCGTGGGGGGCCCGATCCAATTCGCCAAGATGAAGCAACTCTGCTTGAAGTGATCGCCGCTAGCGGATGTTGACGGACTTCTCCAAGAACGAATCAGCCGCCGCCTTCCAGGGATACCGACGCGCGGTGTTGATGCAGTCTTCGCGCTTGAGCGTCAGGCACTTGATGGCGCTGTCTTGCAAATTCTCACCCAAATATCCGTTCACGCCGTGTTCGACGAGATCTCTCGGTCCAACCGCGTCGTAAGCGGCCACGGGCAAACCGCAAGCCATGGCCTCCAGGATGGCCAGACCGAAGGTGTCGGTGGAAGACGGAAATACGAAGACGTCGGACACGGAGAGCAGATCCACCAAGACGTCGGTGGGTACAAAGCCGAGAAATCTCGCTTGCTTCCCGTAGCGGCGCTCGAGCTTCCATCGCAAGGAACCCGTGCCCGCGACCACTTTGGTTCCGGGAAGGTCGCATTCCAGAAAGCGTTGGGTGGTTTTCTCTGGAGCAAGCCTTCCGAAAGAGACGAAGATGGGTTTTTCCAGGCCGTCGGGGACGGCGGCGCGAGGGTTGCGTTTGTATATCTCCATGTCTACGCCGTGGGTTGCCACGCACAAATTCTTGATGCCCTGCCCTTCGAGCTCTTCTTTGAAAGAGACCGTAGGAACCATCACGCAACTGCTGAAGCTGTGAAACCATTTGAAATAGCGCCGTGTAATTGGCTGAATGCCGGGAATCCTCAACTGGATGTGCTCTGGCATTCGCGTGTGGTAGTAGGTGGTAAACCTCCAGTGGTGCTTGCGGCACACTTGCAGAGCGGCAAAACCCAACGGGCCTTCCGTGACGAGATGGATCTGGTCAGGATTCATGCTCAAAAGAAGCTTCTCCATGCGTCGGTACCCAAACAACGACAACGGGATAGATGGGTCGCTTGGGACAGGAAGGGTGAATGGAAAAAGTCCGGCATGGATGACCTGCACGTCAATGCCTCTCGCCTCGAGCTCTTTCTTCATGTTGACCAGCCAAGTCACCACCCCGCTTGCAATGTGCGCGCTCCAGACTTCGCTCACGAATGCTATTTTCATGTAGGCCGGGCTCTGCGCGGATGGGGACCCTCCACCAGCGCGATAGGGAAAACGACCGCATACTTGTACATGGCGGGCACGGTGCTCGGCACTCGTCTTCCGGTCCTCCTCATCGGCCTGCTGGCCGTCACCTTCATCGGCACCGACCCGCCACCCGTTACCGAAGCGCTCTGGCGCGTCTCGCCCATCGAGTGGGCGAACTTACTCGCGCGATAGGATACCGCGTTCTACCACTCCCTTGCCACGGCGGGGTACCGCTGGGATCCGAGCGTCTTCCGACGCGATAACATCGTGTTCTTTCCGCTCTACCCGTTGCTCATGCGCTGGGGCGGCGCACTCCTCGGCGGGCATCCGCTGATCGCGGGGCTTCTGGTCTCGCTGATCTCGTTCGCCGGCGCGATCGCGCTGCTCTACCGGCTGGCCGTCCTCGAAATGCGCGAGGCGCATGCACTAGCCTCGATCCGACCGTGGCATCACGACGAGATCGCGACGAGATTCCTGCCCTCACGCCCGCGACGATCGCACCACGTGTCCGTCCAGACGTGCCACGTGGCGATCACCGTGTCGCTGGGCGGCTGTCCGCAAGGATCGGATCGCGAAGCTGGAATTGCGGAATACGCGTAAACGGGAGGCGCGCACCGGATTGCGGGATTGACTACGCCCGCGCCCCGGTCTCTCTAGAGGCCCAAAGGAGGGCTCCCCATGCGATTTCCGGCCGTGGCTTCCGTAGGCGGTGCCCTCGCCCTGCTGCTCTGCGGCGTCGGCTCGGCGCACGCGGACGCGACGCGATGCAAGGCGGCGATTCTGCGGAGCTCCGCCAAGTTCGTTCAGGCCAAGGCGACCGCGCTCGCGAACTGCAAGCGCAACGTCGTGGCCGGGAAGCTCCCGCCGTCGACCGACTGCCATGCCGAGCCGCGCGCGAACAACCTGATCGCGAAAGCTGCGGCTCGCCTCCAGGCGACGATCGCTGGATCCTGTGGCGGTGCGGACAAGGTCTGCGGGACGCCGGACGGCGACGATTCGCCGGGCTCGCTCGGGTGGGGCGCCGTATGCCCGAACTTCGAGAATGGCGCCTGCACGAACGCGATCGTCCATTGCGGCGACATCGCCGATTGCCTGCTCTGCATCGACGAAGCGGCCGTCGATCAAGCCGCAGCGCTCTACTACGATGCCTTCACGCCGTCGGCACCGTCGAGCGACCTGAACCGCTGCCAGCGCGAGATCGGGCGGAGCGCGACCGCGTTCCTACGCAGCACGTCGCAGGCGCTCGCTACGTGCTGGTCGAGCGTCAACCTCGGACGCGGGACAGCCCCGTGCCCGGTGCCCGGCGACGGCAGGGCTGCCGCCGCGATCGCGCGCGCCGAGGCGCGGAAGCAGCGGAACATCTGTCACGCGTGCGGAGGCAACGACGAAAGCTGTGACGGCCTCGGTGATTTCTCGCCGGCGGCGATCGGTTTCGCATCGAGCTGTCCGGCCGTGACCATGCCGGGGGGCGGCTCGTGCGCCGGTACGGTGAACACGCTCCAGGACCTCGTCGACTGCGTCGATTGCGTGGCCGAGTTCAAGGTCGACTGCACCGATCGCGCGGCGGTGCCGTGGAACGGGCAGGGTTATCCCGCCGAGTGCAACCCGGGCGCGGCGCCGACCGCGACGCCTGCGATCACGCCCACGCGCACCGCGACCCCGGCCGTGACTGCGACGCGGACCGCCACCCCCGCCGTGACGGCGACGCGCACGGCCACGCCGACCGTCACCGCGACGAGCGCCACGACGCCGACGCCGAGCGTGACCGCGACCGGAGTCCCGACCACGACGCGCACCGTCACGCCGACGGCGACCGTGACGCGCACGCCGACTCCGACCGTCACCTCCACGGTGGTCGCGGCGACGGCTACTCGAACGGCGACGCCGGTCCCAACCGCCACCCGAACGGCGACGCCTATCCCGACCGCCACCGCGACGCCGGCCGCGTGCGGCAACGGCGTGATCGACGCCGGCGAGGACTGCGATCCCGCGGGCGGTGCGGCGACGTCGTGTCAGACTGTCTCCAACACGAGCGCCTCGATCACTTGCAATCCCACAACCTGTCAGTGCGCGTGTCCGACGCGTGTGCAGTTCACGGGCGACGCAAGCTCGCCCATCAGCCTTCTCGATACCGGCTGGACCGGTATCTCGCATCGCGCGCCCATCATCAGCAACGGCACGACCACGGTGACGTTGAGCGGCTGCACCGGCTCGAGCCGTCCCTGCGGCGTCTGCAACGTAAGCGGCCCGGTCGAGAACACCAACGCCGGGGCGGGAAACCTCGCGACGCGTCGGTGCGTGAACGACACGTCGACGAAGTGCACGAGCGACGCGAATTGCGGCGGCGGCGTCGGGAGTTGCCAGTACTTCTTCGGCGCGCCCCTGCCGCTCGCGGCCGGCGGCGTCACGACCTGCGTCGTGAACCAGTTCAGCGGCCCCGTGAGCGGCACGGCGAACGTCGAAACGGGTGACGCCGTCACCAACGCGCACCTCACCTCGCGGGTCTACAACGGTCTCGCCATCGACAACCCGTGTCCGCGGTGCACCGACACGGGCGGCTTCAACGACGGCGTGAACGGCGGCACGTGCGACGGCGGTGCACGCGTCGGTCTCGCCTGCGACGCCAACGGGGACGTGCCTGTTCGTGCGGACTTCGGCCGGACGAGCCTCGACTGCCCGCCGACGGCGGCCGCGCTCATCGCGACCTTGGCGATCGACCTCAGCAACAAGACCGCCTTGGTCGTGCGGACGGTCACGACGTCGAGCCCGAACTGCACGGGGTCGGCGGGGGACAAGTGCCTCTGCAGCACGTGCAACAACGGCAACGCCGATCCGTGCTTCACGAACGCCGATTGTCCGGATCCGGACGGCGCCGGGCCGTTCACCGGCGTCTGTGGCGGTACGCGGTGTCTCTCCGGAAGCAACGCGGGCGCGCCGTGCTCGACGGCGACCCAGTGTCCGGGCGGCAGCTGCACCCGGCCCGGCGAGCCGATCAAGCCGAGCGCCTGCGTCGACGACACGACCGTCGCCAATCGCGTGATGGAATGCGCCGACGGCGACGGCGACGGTGAGGGGGACTGCACGATCGGTCCGACGGATCAGAACTGCACCGTCGCTTCCGGTCACGGGCAGCGCGGCTGCACGACGGACGCCGACTGCGGCGGCGCGGCCGGCAGCTGTGCGAGCATTCCACGCCACTGCTTCCTCACGGGCGGCGGCACGTTCCAGCCGTCGGGCCACAACGACGGCAGTGACTCGTTGATCGCCGTCGGCATGGCGGATGCGCCGATGCAGGATGTCTCGAACCCGACGCTCGCGGCGGTGTTCTGCGTCGGTCCGACCGGCGCGCCGTCGATCAACAACGTCGCGGGTCTCCCGGGGCCGGGCCGCATCACGATCCGCGGCACTGCGCTCGGCCTGCCATGAACGAAAGGCTGCGAGCGTCAACCGCCGGTGCCGACGCTCGCAGCCGCGTCACTCGGCCATGCATGCCGATGGCGGCGCTCATCGGGTGAAGGCTCGCCGACGCACTCGGGCTTTGCGACGCGCTCCTTCCAGGCGACGACGTTCGCGAGCGCGCCGTCGAGCGGCTGACCCGCACTCGCGCCGAACTCGAGCGCAGTAGAGGATGATGTCTGCGACCGTGAAGCTCGACGACTAAGAGATCAATGGTCGCAAGACGTTTCGTTGACGCCGGCCAACCCCGAGAGGTGGAACTGTTCTAGCCCGCATTTCTCACCAGATCCACGTCGCGAGAGCGTCAAGCGTGCGTCAGATCGGGCCGAACGGAGCGGCGAGCGACGCAGGCGGACTGGACAGTCCGTCGAGGAGCGAGGCGCGAGTACGGCCCGAGATGGCGTGCGATTGACGCTCGCAGCAGGGATCCGGTGAGAAATGCGGGCTAGTCGTGGATTGGGAACAGCTTCGCAGAGGCGTCAGAGCTCCACGTCTTCGCGATCGCGAGCACGTGGTCGTTGGCATCCTCGACCGGCAGGGCCGCGCGTTCGGTCGCAACTGCCTGCAACAAAGCAAGAAGCTCGTCCCGGATCGGCGTCAGCAGGGGCATGGCGACACCAGTCGAAGGCCGAGATCGGATTGGTGCCGCGGATCGCGACCACGTAACGCTTGCCTTTCCGGACGACGTACATCAGCTCGTCGTCAAGCACGCTCAGCGGCGCACGATAGATCGCCGGCCCCCAGACGAGCTCCCATGGCCCGCTGCTGGGCGCCAATGCCCGCACGCCGCGCGCGATGGCGCGGCCAACCGGATCGGTATGGAAGCGGCCCGGGCTTCCGTCCGAGAAGCCGCGATACGTGAGGCTGGCGAGGCAGCACATCAGTTGCTGATCGGAGTACCTAGGGAACCTCTGCACAGGTGGGTTCCTAGCGATTCCTTCACCACACGATCGTGGTTCGCACGTTGCCCTTCTCGTCGCGGAACTCTTCGGTGAGGTGAGGTCCGTCGAATGACAGCGTCACGAACCCGTTGAGCGCGCGACGCATCTCGGCGGGATCTTCGGCCTTGCCCGTCTCCGCCCACTTGACCTTGACACCTTGGTCACCAAGCGTTTGCGGATCGGGAAACGGCGCGTACGGCACGCCGCCGTGACCGACGCAGCGGACGCGCACCTGCTTGCCGTCGACGGTGACGGGCTCGAACGCGATCCCGGCGTGAACATGCCCCCAGTACCAGAAGTCCGGACCGCCACCGAAGAGTTTTCGCACCTGATCCCAGAGGTGCTGCTCATACGTCACTCGATTGCGCTCGGGATCGATGTCGAGGCCGTGGTGATGGGTGAGCAACACGAGGCGCTTGCCCTGGGCGCGTGCCTGCCGGATCGTCTCGCCCAGCCACATCATCTGCACGGAATCGTCGTCGCCGAGATCGCCGTGCTGGTAGAGATAGTCGTCGCTGGAGTAGGCCGTATCCGCGCCGAGGATCGTCCAGTTGGCGTTGACGAGCGCGAAGTAGCTCAGGCCCTGTTGCGCTTTGAACTGCGGGGCGCCGAGCACGCTGCCGAAATACGCGCCGCCGCCCGAATACATTTCGTGATTGCCGTTCAACGCAAAGGACGGCGCCGCGGCACTCGTCCCCGCGGGCCATTTACCAAGGAATTTCTCGTGCTCCTCGTCGTCGGTGCCGGAATAGTAGACGTCGCCCAAGTGGATCGTGTGATTCGCCTCGATGGCCGCGATCTGCGTCGCGATGTCCGCCGATGAGCTGTTCCCCGTACCCCAGTCGCCGGCCATCGCGATCTGCATCTTGTCCGTGACCTGGACGACGGGAGTCACGTGACGCTGCGTATGGGTCGGAAAGTCGACCCGCTTCGCAACGATTCGATGCAACAGACTCCCGATCCATCCGGGGTCGAGATCCTCGTACTTGTCGAAACCGACCACCTCGAAGTGAGCGCTCCCCGGCGCCTCGAGGTGCTCGTCCATCGCGCTCAGGACCAGCGCGAGGTGGTAGTCATCCGGAATCGCGCCTTTCAGCAACGAGTTTCGATCCACGTGTTTTGCCTGCGCCATCGCCGTCCGAAGCGTCATCATCGCGAGCTCGCGATGCTCCTTCGCTTCGTCACTGGCGGCGATAGCCTTCAAGGCGCGCTTGATGGGGTCCTGCAACGGCATGATCTCCTCCACGTACCACGATCGAGTCACGGCGATGGTGCTGGCCGTGTCTCAGTGAAGATCGCTCGAGCGGATGGCCTCGGCGATGCGACGGATCTGGATTCCCTCGTTGGCGTCCTCGGTGCCGCCCTTGCCGTCGAGCTTCTGTAGGCCGAACCCGCCCGCATGGTGCAGGCCGATCCATTTCCATTGCTGGTTGAAGACGGGAGAGCCCGAGCTGCCGCCTTCGGTCGGGGCGCGGTAGTGCAGGAGACGATCGTCGTAGCCGAGCAGCAGGTTGTCTTGCAGCGAGAACGACAGCCCGCGGCCGCCCGGATGGCCAATGACATAGACGCGCTGCGTACCGTCGAGCACGGGAAGTCCGGTGGCAATCGGCGCGCCACACGTGCCAACGATGGAAGGTGTCAAACGGAGCAGCGTGGCGTCGAGATCCTTCGGAGGCGAAGACCACAGCTCCTGCACCCGAAACTGCTGTCCCTTTGCGGTCTCGTGCGCTTCGAACACTACGATCGCGTCCTCGGGTGCCAATGCTCCGTTCTTTTGCACCTCCGGATCGTGGCTCACCACGTGCGCGTTAGTGATCAGGACGAGCTCGTCCCCGAGCCCGGGCGCGATGTCCCCACCGCGAAACAGGAAGCCGGTCCCCCATCCCTCGCCGGTCGGTTGTCGGATCTGCGCCACGCTTTTCGCGCGCTCCAGGCCCATGAGGAACCAGCCCAGGCTCACGGTCCCATCGGTTCCGAGTATCCTCTCGAGCTTCGGCGACGCGGCCGCTTCCCGCGTGCACGCGATCGTCTCCGGGACAGCGGCGGGCGACAGGCGGACGGCTCCGCCGCTCCGGCCGAGAATGCCCGCTTGGAGCATCGGGAGGAGCACCGAGCCGGGCGGCTGGTCGAGCGTCAGCCCCCAGACCTCGCGAAGCTGTCGCTCCGTGCTCGAAAGCTCGAACGCGTCGGCACTCGAACGCAGCACGTAGCGACCGATCCAGGCGACCGCGTCGTCGACCTTGCCGAGGGCAAGGCTCGCTTCGGCGGCGGTCGCAAGGTCCCAGTGCTGCGGGGAGGTGTCGGTCCGCGGCATGGCCTCGATCGCCGCGAGGATCTCGCGAGCGATCGCGGCCGAGTCGATCGCGTGCGCCAGCGGCACACCGTCGCGCCTGGCGCGCTCGACGAGGGCTACGGTGTTGATGCCGTGCCAGAGGTAGCATGCGGGGTTTGACCGGTAGACGGGCGCGTAGGCCCCCACCGCCCGATCGAGGTTGCGGCGCTGCGCCGGCTTGACCGAGTCTGCCGGATCGGCGTTGACCGCGTTCACGTAGAGCTGCTTCGCGATACGACCGAGGAGTCCGGACGCCTCGGCCTTCTCCTCGGGGTCCGCCGCCGTCTGCAGCAGCAGCTCCAGGACGTACGCCGCAGCCGACATGTATCCCTGATCGATGAGCGCCTGGGCGTACTGACGGCGGATCTGGTCGTCGTCGATACCCGCAGTGCGGAACGCCTCGGCGACGCGTTCCATGACGTCGAAGTAGCGCTTGCGTCGCAGCGTCGCGAGCGTCTTGCGACCGACGGAGGGGTCGACGGCGTCTCCGTCGTCCACGTGTGCGATCAGCTCGTCGCACAGAGCGGCGGCGCGAGCGTGGTCGAAGCGGTCGACCGCTGTACCGAGATCCGTGAGGAACTGCGTGGCGTCCCAGGTCATCGAAAGTGCCCCCTACAGGCGCAGCAGTCCCGACAGCTTCTGCCGCAACAGCGCGCCATGGAGGTACTTCGAGATGTCGTGCCGCCACGGTCCGTAGTTTTCCTCGTTCATGTCGACGACAACGTCCCTTCCGCTACGGCGATAGTCGTCGGCGACAATTGGATCGAATCCCGCCACCGGGTCGAGCGTGTCGTACACGTTGATCCAGTCGCCGCGCACCTTCTGCGAGGGGAAGCCGTCGTTGCGGGTCCATTCGGGAGCGAGCTTGTCCTGGATCTCGTCGAGCCCGAGCGGACTGCCTATCGTCATGAGCCCATCGACGGGGGGCGTCCCGCCGACGCGCTTCAGGCAGTCGTACGCAATCACCGTGCCCATGCTGTGGCTCACGACGACGTGGGGACCAGGCTTCTTGGCGCCGCGCTGGAGGGCGTCGAGCATCCGCCGACGGATTTCGTCCTGGACCATATACGTCGTGCCTGGACGCGGGCTGAACTCGACGTTGAACAGATAGTGATGGACGTCGCGAAGGAATCGCCGCATGAGGCGTTCCTTGATCGGCCACGGCAACGGAACACGCTCGAGCTTCTCGTGCATCGCGCGCGAAATCTCCGGTGCCGCTTCCGAAGCGCCGAGCGGCACCGCGAGCTTCGCGCCGAGGGTTTCCACCCAGCGCAGTTCGTCGGGCGTCATGCGCTCGATGCCGAGGTCCGGCGCCTCGACCGTCAGGCACTCCGCAGCCGATTCGTCGTTCGCGCTTTCGTTCGACGCGTCCTCCAGCGGCTTCTCGTAGAGGACGTCCGCCCAATACACCATCTCCGACGTCACCCCGTCGGCGCCAAGATCCAGTCCGTCGCCATCGGCGAGGCTGCGCGTCCATGCTGCGATCAGCCGGTCGGCGGGGGGCTTGTTTGCGATCCCGTGGATGAACGTCACGTGGGCCATTGTCCGTCCTCCGTAGCTCAGCGGGGGGAAGCAAGAAGCCCGCCCACGGCTCCAAAATCGTCACGCGTCGTTCCAACGAACCGGCGCTTCCATCGTTTGCGGACGCATCCTTTGCCTTCTGGTTTCTGCTTCGGACTCGTCCCGTCGGATGCCTTTGTGCCGGTTTCCGACCGCTCGCAAGATGTTCGTAACCGAAAACTGCGCCATTCTGAGCCGATGCGGAGGAAAAATAGAGCCGCACTTCGTTTTCGATCGTACATTTCGCGCGCTGGTCATCACCTACCCAAAGAGTATGGAGATGCTCTGATCGATCGACGGGATCGGACCTGAATGGCTAGAGCGGGTGGTCGATCGCGAACCCACACATCATGCGCACTAGGAACGTCGGGAGCTATCATGACGCTCAACGAACAATGGCTGCGGCTCGCGCCGGCGCCGTCTCCGCTGCAGGCGGACGAGAAATGGCACGTGTTCCTGTCGTATCGTTCGGTCAACCGCACCTGGGTGCTGAACCTCTACGACGTCCTGCGCCAGCAGGGATTCCAGGTCTTCATGGATCAAGTCGTCCTTGCGGGCGGCGACGAGCTCATCCGGGTGCTCGAGGATGGTCTCGAGCGAAGTCGAGCGGGCGTCCTCGTGTGGTCGTCGGCCACGGCCGATTCGGACTGGGTGCGGCGCGAGTATCAGACGCTCGAACGTCAAGCGACGGAACGCAAGGGGTTCTCGTTCGTGCCTGTGCGTCTCGACGGCTCGATATTGCCGGCCTTCGCCGCGAATCGTGTGTTTCTCGACTTCAGCGCGTACCCGGATGGTCCGAACGGCGGCGAGCTGCTCCGACTGCTTCATGCGATCACCGGGCGCCCGCTCAGCCCCGAGGCCGCGCGTTTTGCCGACGAACAGGACCTGTTGGCGAAGCGTCAAGCAGACGAGATCGGCGCCGCGATTCGGAACAAGGACCCCGCATTGCTCCTGGAGCTGTTCGCCAAGGGCGGGCTCCCCTGGGAGACGTCGGCGGCGCTCGGATGCAAGGCAGCCGAAGGGCTCATTAAGCTCGGGCGCAACGACGACGGGATCAAGATGCTCCAGGAGCTCGAGGGGAGGTTTCCCAACGCGATTAGGCCGCGGCAGCTGCAAGCGTTGGCCCTGGCGCGAAGAGGCGCGGAGGGTGATCTGCGCCAGGCGCAGCGCATTCTCGGGGCTCTGTACGAAGCGGGCGAGCGCGACCCGGAAACCCTCGGAATCTACGGCCGCACGTGGATGGATCGGTTCGCCATTTCACGGGAGAGCTCGGACCTCGAGCAGTCCCGCGACCTCTATGCCGAGGCGTTCGAGCGAGCCACCGACGACTACTACACCGGGATCAATGCGGCCACGAAGAGCCTGTTCCTCGGCACCCCGGAAGATCTGGCCAAGTCCGCAGCCTACGCGGCCCGCGTGCAGGAGATCGTCGGCACGGAGCCGCGCCCAGGTGACTATTGGATGACTGCAACCATCGGTGAGGTGTTTCTCCTCAAAAAGCAGTACGAGGACGCCGCACGGCTCTACAAGGCTGCCGTTGCGATGGCGCGGGCCGAAACGGCTTCCCACCAATCCACCTGGACGCAGGCCTGCCGGCTGATGGAGAAGCTCGGTCCGACGGAGGCGGAGCGGGCCGCGGTTCGAGCCGCGTTTGCGCATCTTCCCGACGGTCGATCAGAACCCTAGGGAACCTCTGCACAGGTAGCTCCCCCTTGATCAGCCCAACGCCGGTCGACGGTTCAGGCGATCACGCGTTCAGCGATTCAGCCGAGCTCGGCGACGCGGACCTCGCGCTGCTCCGCGGCGGAGCGTTGGGCGGCGAGCACAAAGGCCAGGGTCGCGCGGGCCTCATGTGAACCTGTTCGTCGTCGGAAGAATCGCGACCACGAGGCTCATGTCGCAGGACTTTCTCGCCGCGCCTCGGCAGCCGCGCGTGGCTCGGGGCGCCCGTCAGGGAACGGTGGCGAGGAAGTCGAGGATCGTCCGATTGAAGATCTCCGGGGTCTCGAAATTGAACCCGTGCGTGCCGCCCGGGATCTTCACGAGCTTCGCTCCGGGAATCTCCCCCGCGATGACGTCGGAGTTGGCCGGCGGGATCAGAAGATCGGAGTCGCCGGTGATGACGAGCGTCGGTGCGACGATGTCGCGAAGACGATCGGTCGCTTTGTGACTCATCACGGCGTCCACCTGCGCCATGATGGCTTCGATGCTGAACCCCCACTGCAGCGCGCCGCCGAAGAGCTGCATCAGGGTCGGCAGTTGGTTCATCAAGAAATTGGGGCTGAACACCTTCGGCATCAAGGTCTGGAAGATCATCATGGGATCGACGGCGGCCATGTCGAGCGTGACGGCGCCGGCGGCATCGACGCTGCCGCCGAGCTGCGCGATCGAGCTCGCGCGGCCGAGGCGGATCTCCTCGTCGGGCTCGGGATACGTGCACGCGAGCACGAGACCCCGGACGTGCGCGGGATGTCGGAGCGCCAATTCCTGCGCGATCATGCCGCCCATCGAGACGCCGACCACGTGCGTCCGCTCGATGCCGAGCGCCGCGAGCAGGCCCGCGGTATCGTCGGCCATGCCGCCGATGGTGTAGGGGCCCGCCGGCTTCGCGCTCCGTCCGACGCCGCGGTTGTCGAACACGATCGTCCGATAGCGTTCCGCGAACGCCGGGAGCTGGAACATCCAGGCCGTCGAGTCGGTGGCAAGGCCCATGATCAGCAGCAGCGGCTCACCGCTGCCGTGCTCTTCGTAGTACAGCTCGACGTCGCCGACGGTGACAGTGCTCATGGTGGAAATCCTTCTCGGGGTTGGCGCGCGGCGTCGCCGGCGCGGGGAAGAGATAGCCCCAAAACCCGTCAGGCGGAAGGCGCTGACACGCGCCAAGATCGAAGGCCTCCGATGGCATGACCTCCGGCTCGCACTCGCCGGCATACCGCGCGCGAGCGATCCAACTCCTGAACCGTCCGCCAACTCGCACCCACCACCGGCACGAGCCGGCGCGCCCCCCGGATCGTTGCGCCGCGCGGTGCGCAAGTCCCCGACCTCTCCCGAAAATCGCAGCGCGCCCGGGGTGAATCGAACACCCAACCTACAGATTCGAAGAAAAAGCCGGGGCGAAACTCCCGAGCACCACGAAGCACTATCCGACTGTTTTCTCGACGAAGTGGAATAACGGACTTTCGCCTAGTGCGCCCTGATGTCGGATGGAGTGGTAGCAAAACGGTAGCAGGCGAAAATCCGCAATCGTCTGCACGACCAGCAAGGACACGTCTGACTGATACGCGCCGCGATGAGCCGCCCATCCGACCCGGCCCAGCTCTATACGGACAGAGCGCAAAGCTATGTGCCCTTTGTTCGCCGCGTCGGATATCCGCTGACACCTTGTCGAAGGGTCACCTGCGGCTCCTGGAGTGGCTCGACGGAAGTGCCCCACGGGATTGCAGATGACCGCCATTCAAGGGCTCGACTTGGCGGGCACTGAGGCTGAGGTCCTCTATTCCGATCTCGTGGACGGAGCGGGCTACCACGCTGCGTTCACGTGATCGGACGAGGAGCCCTGGACGACCTCGGCCCCAACACCCTTGACGACAAGATCGAGACCGAACGGCAAGGGTTGGTCTCCTTGCTTCGCCGGATCGCGGATCTGCTCGAAGGCGTGTCCGTCGAGGAGGTGATCGACCCCCGCACGCGCGTCTCTGAGCACGCCGAAGCTCATTCGCCACGCGGAAGGAACGCGACGCATCCCGCTCGGCGCCCCGTCACATCGCCCCATCTCGACGGTATCGAGATCATCGCAAGACAGGTAGGCGCTCAGGCGCGAGGAGCAGCGTGAGGCTCCGCGCTTGGCCGGGCTGACGGCGCACGAGACCGCGCCGCTCGAGCTCGAGCACCATCCGGTGGAGCGAGGGCGCCGTCACACCGAAGAAGCGCCGCATATCGGCCTCAGCCGGCGGGCGACGGTGGAGCTTCGCGTAGGCGTGGGGTTCAGCGTGCTCTGGCCTCCCATGCGGGATCGATGATCGCGTCGTGGAGATCCGCCAGGAAACGCCGATTGTCGCGGTGCTGCCACGGGTGGAAGTCGCGACGATGGTACGCGGCAATGGCTCGCCACCGACCGCGCAACATCCCCCCGCGCCCAAAGACAAAACGCAGGAGGGCTCGCCACGCATGGAGGTCATACGGCGCACCGGCGCTGGCGAGGATCCGAGAACACACGGATGGTAGCACCAGGGCGATCAGGACGACCGCGATCCACAGACCGGCGATCCGGACGCAGTAGGTGGAGAGCCCGGGGCCGCGCACCGCGTGAAACACGTCGAAAAGGACGGCCTTGTGTTCCACCTCTTCGTACGCGTGCCAGCGAAACGGTGCCGCGATGCGGGGGTCGACGCCGCCGAGCAGCGCCGGCCGCGAGAGGAGCGCGTCGCCCATCTCGCCGAGGAAATGCTCGCCCGCCATGGCGATCGCGCTCCGGAGATCGCGCGAGGTCCAGTCGACCACCGCGAGCCAACGCAGCGCCCAATCGCCGATGGGCTCGACCGGTACGCCCCACCGAATGAGCAGCCGGTTGAACGCCGCGTGCATGTTGGCGTGGGCCGCCTCCTGGCGCAGGAAGGCGTCGCCTTCGGCGCGCCGCGCCTCGTCGGCGATGCCTCGTAGCAAACGACGCGCGTCGTCGATGAAGAAGGGCTCCACGACCGGCGCCAGCGTCGACAGCGCCTCGAGGAACGCCGTCGGCCCGATACCGGCCGGGTGCCAGACGCGCGGCACCTCGTGCTCGAGGCCCTCGAAGTCGAAGCCGGGGCGCCGCGGCGTCACCGTGACACCCAGTCTCGTGGTTGACGTCGGCTCCGATGGGAGATCGTTCATTGCAACGGCGTCGGGGGGGATCCTGCTCGCTGTTGATTTGATCGCCTACGCAGCGAGCGGCGGCTCCGGATGACGGTGGTCTACGCGACCTCCTTCGTGGTGTCTATCGGATGGCGATCGAGGGCGCGGATGAGTGCGGGCACGTTGCAGCGTTGCAGCCGCGGATGCCGCGCAAGCACTGCGACGTGTCCAGCAGCCCCGCCGCGATCCAGCGCACGAGCATCCCGCCGTCGCGCCAGTGGCGGACATTGCGGACGAAGTGGTCCGCCAACGCGGCCGGGAGCGTGCGCGACGCCGCGGCGGCCGTCGCCGACATGGCGGGGCACTTCGGGACGCTCATCGAGCAGCGCGGGCGTGACCCCGGCGGCGACATGATCTCCACCCTCGTGCACGAGTGCTTCGAGGACGGCACCGCCCCTCGTGCGCGAGCATCCTCGGCATCGGGTTCACGATGGTGACGGGCGGCAACGATATTCACCTCGAACGGGCTCCGCGCCGACTTCGTCATCGTCATGTGCTGCACGGAGGGGAGCGGCGACGACACCGGCCGCATGATGCAGATCATCGTGCCGAAGGACACGGCGTCCGGATCGTCCGCGGCGTCGAGATCTGGGGCCGGCGGAGCGACCACTGCGAGATCACCTACGACCACGTGCGCGTCCCCCTGGAAAACCAGCTCGGCCAGGCGGGCTCCGGCCACCAGGCCGCCCAGGACCGCCTCGGGGCGGGACGCGTCTATCACTGCATGAACGCGATCGGGCAGATGTGGCGGGCCTTCGATCTGATGGTCGAGCGCGCCACCATGCGCGAGGTGCACGGCGGCATGCTCGGGACCAAGCAGTTCATCCAGGGGTTCATCGCCGACTCCTACGTCGACATCCAAGCGGCGCGGCTCCTGACCCTGTACTGCGCCGCCGACACGCCGGGAACTCGAGAGCAGGTTGCGCGAGGCGTGCGGTGCGATCTTCCGCGCGGTGCCACTGGCTCGTAGGCTGCCGCGATCAGCTCGGCGTCGATCGCCGGGTTCATACTGCGCGTGTCGGCCTGCCAGGTGAGCACGGGATCACCGTCGCGTCCGTGATGCCGATCGTAGGCGCGCCACAGCTCGCCACGGCGAGCGTAGGGCGAGCTGATACGTACGATCAGGGCCTCGGGAACGGATGCCATGCCGGGCTTGAGCGCCGCGACGATCTCCTGGTCGGGGTTCGGTCATCGTCGAACATCTCACGGATAGAGCATACCACTCCGCGTCATGTTCGACGGTGATCGACGCACGATTCGGACAGTGATTCGGACAGTATCGGTCGCGCCACATCGAAGATGTACACGGCGCCGACGTTCGGTCCGCCCGTATCGTCGCGCCGAACCGCCTCGACGACCTTGTGGCTTCCGAGCGGCGCCACCGCATAGCCGAACTCGACACTGACCGACGGGCTGGGCGTCACGAATGTCTGGGTGAGCATGCCGGTCCCGGCATCGAAGAGGTACGCCGTACCGGCACCCGTCACCGCCGCGTCGTTCACGAGTGTGTCGATCAAGGAAGCGGGACCGAGAGCGTGACGAAAGAGGTCGAGGTTACTCGAGCTCTGGAGCGCCACGCCGGGCGTCCCAGATCGTGACGATCTGAAGGGGCTTGGTAGCTCGGAGGTAGACGATGAGGAACTGGCGGTGCGTCCAAAAAAGGTGGTCGCGCGAACCAAGATCCTCTTCAACGTGACCGATGTCAGGGTTGCGACCGAGCTGGTCGAGCTGAGCCCGGATGTCTCGGATGGTTTTCCGCGCTGCTTCAGTGCCGCGATGTTCCTTGTACCAGCGGGCTATCTCGCGAAAATCTTGCTCGGCGCGGGGGGTAAGGAGATAGCGGCTCATTCGCCCCGATCGCTGCGCACCAGGTCAGCGTCGAGGCGATCGAGAAAGGCTTCTCCGTCGGAGAGTTCGCCACGTTGGGCCTGCGCCGTGCCTTCGTCGATGGCGGCGCGGATCTGGGCGCGATACTCGTCCGCCCGCTTGACACTGGCTCGCAGGAACTCCTCGGCAGAGGCGTAGGGACCTTGAGCCACCCGCTGTTGGATCTCTTGCTCGAATTCTTTGCTCACATTGATTCCCACGACCAATCCGTAACACGAGCAAGGGTAGACCGTCGAGCCGCAACGACGAAACCTGAGACCGTCCGGAGATCCGGAAGCGCAGAACCTCGATCTCCCGTTCAGTTGCTCGAATGGGGGCGCGACTTCCACTATGCCTTGGTGGAACCACGACGATGGAGAGTTGCATTTGAGGCCAAGGCCAACTCCGAGACGTCCGAATCGGCGAACCGACGGCGTATCCGATGTGTCGACCGCCCTCGCAGCGATGAGCGCGGATGAGCTGCGCTCGTTCGTGCAGGATGCCCTCGGCAGACTCGAGGATGAACCACGGACACAACTGGAGGACGCGCTTCTTCGACGTGCAGCGCGCGGCACGACCGGTTGGCGCCCCAGTGTGCCGTCGCCGACCGTGGTGGGCGAGATCGAGCGCTTCGTCGAGGCCGCTCGCCATGTCGGTCACGCAAATCCGAGCCATGTGGACAAGTACCTGCGCCAGGGAGTGAAAGCGTCCCTCGCGGGAGACCAGCCCACGGCGCGCTCGATTCTCGGCGCCCTACTACTGGCCATCGCCGAGGCCGAAGTCGATCTCGGCCAGCACGAGCTGGTCGACGAGGTCCTCACCGTGAACATGCACGACAGCGCCGCGCGCTATGTCGTAGCCGTCTACTGTACGACTCTCCCCGATGATCGTGCCGACGCGGTCTTCGAGGCAATGGGCGCAGTGGAGGGACTCGCGTACCTGAGCGAGCCCATCGCCGCGATGGAGGGAGTCGCGGCCGACCCACTACCCCAGCTCGCTCAGTTTCTGCCGGGGTGGATCGAGCGGCTCGAGCGAGAGCCCATGCCGGCGGGAGAGTGGGAAACCAACCGCCACCGCTGGCTCCGTGAAGCAGTTGCCCGGAGCGAGGGCCTCGCGGGGCTCGAGCGTCTAGCACACTCATCGCGGCGACCCGAAGCAGTACGAGCGTGGTGCGACGCCGTCGTGGAAGAGGGCGATTGGTCACGAGCACTGCACGCATACGAGGAAGCCGCCAAGCTCGTGACATCGGCCAACTGGCTCGCAGAATTCCTCGACGGTGCCGCCCTCGCGGCTCAACAGCTCGGCCGCGCGGATACATCGAAGCGATTCGAGTCGGCTTGGCACGGCGCACCATCCCTCGAACGACTGCTCCGGTGGCTCGGCGCCGACGAACCGAGCGCTGCAACACTGAGGAGGCGGGCGATGTCGGCACTGAAGAAGTGCCCGACGAAATCGGCGCGCCTCATAGGGATCCTGCATTTGATTGCCGGCGAGGTTGAGCCAGCAGCCAGGCTGCTCGGTACAGCTCCTGGGCTTGGCTGGTCACGCGAGGATCATCCAGGACATCTGCTGTTTCCGGCTCTTGTCTGGCTGCTCGACGGTGGGCCGAATGGGTCACTCCGCAACAGGCTTGCGTTTGCGATTGATCGTCCACCAGCAACCGACTTCAACAGCTTCGCGGTCGACGACCGTGACGACGAGACTGGCCCTGGACAGCCCGAAAAGCCAAGACTCTCAACCCCCTCGCTCGTGCAGATCATGCACCAAGCCGCCGTCAACAAGGGACTCTCGCAGCAGGATCGCATCGTCGTGCTGGCAGCGTTGCGCGCCGCCGCCACCGCGCGCGTCGAGGGAGTTCTCCGCGAGAAACGCCGCCGCCACTACGAGCACGCCGCAACGCTTGTCGGATGCTGCGTCGAGCTCGACGGCCGAAAGACTGTGATCACCTCCGGCTGGGTCGCCACACTCCGTCAACGAACGTCGCGGTTTCCGGCGTTCCAGGAAGCGCTGCGCCAGGCGCTCGCGCGGGTGAAGGCCTGATCGGCAAGGGCAGAAACTCAGGCATCGACAAACGGCTCACATACGCCAACAGAGACGTCGCCACCGAACCGAATCAAGCGCGCCCGGGGTGAATGGAACACCCAGCCTACAGATTCGAAGGGGCCTCGAACCGGCATCGGCGACTTTGATTTCTCAGGGTGATCGCAGAGTCTGTCGTCGGTTTGTCCGAAATCGGTTTCGATGCAGTCAGCTGCGTTTCGCCCTTTTTCGCTGCTCAACCGGCACCACTACCGGCACCAAATTCGCGCCGCACTCGGCTTCATGGAGTCTCGTCGTCCTCGGCCAAGAGCGCGGGAATGTCACGAGTCGAGTAGTACACGTGGAGCAACTCGATACCCGTCCGCGATGGCCTATAGAGCAGCAGGTAGTTTTTGTATCGCCCGGAGGAAGCGGCGCGCTTCCTCGATCGAGGCGTGTTCAGCAAGGTAAGCGAAATGGCCGATGAGATCGCGTGTGGCACGGGGGCGTTTCGTGATCCGCCGGGTCACCTCGCCCGCCGGGTTTTCTTCGTCCGTGCCCGCTTGAGCCCCTGGCGCTCGATATCTTGCCAGTCTTTGCGGGTCAGGGGGGACGCGTCACCGCTGTCGAGGGCGTCAAGCAAGTTGTGGTCGACTTCTTCGCGCAGCTGCCGCCTCTGCTCATCGCGAAGGAGCTGCCGAATGTAC
This sequence comes from uncultured delta proteobacterium, assembly GCA_963774015.1. Taxonomy (GTDB): domain Bacteria; phylum Desulfobacterota; class Binatia; order UTPRO1; family UTPRO1; genus UTPRO1. The sequence goes on along the minus strand of CAVZDH010000002.1, from coordinate 7,081 downwards.
TCGCTGACGGTGCCGTACCCGTGCTTTCGAACCTGATCCTCGACCCAGTTGCGGGTCGCCTCGGGCAAGGAAATGTTGAGTGCGGTGCGCATGGGGCTAGAGTAACACGGATTGGCATGTTGTGCCACAAACCGTAGACCGCCGAGATTACAGCCGCACCGGCATCAGAACCGCCAGACCGTCCGTCACCATCGTCTCGAAGGGCACCGCCAGCTTCTCGTCGATCACCGTGAACCAACCCGTGACCTGCTCGGACTCGCCATAGGCATCGACGGTTGCCTCCTCGATCATCTCCGCGAGTCTCACCTTGGCGATCCGGGTGCGCCGGCTCGGGCGTTTTGGGGCGTTCATGTGAAGTCGTCCCGCTCCTCGAGCAATCGCAGTGCCTCCTCGTCGTACTCGACGACGAGCTCGCCGCGCGGCTCCGCGTACCCGAGCGGCGCCTCGCCTCGCGCGTAGCCGATGGCGCGGTAGCCGCGCAGGCGCTTCTCGAACATCCGCAGTAGCATTGGCACCTCGCGATCGACGTAGTCGAAGATGCGGACCTCCTTCTTCGCGGCGTGGAGGCGGTGCAGCCGGCCCGTGTACTGGATCAGCGTCCCTTTCCACGACACCGGCAGCGCCAGGAAGAGCGTGTCGAGTCGAGCGTCGTCGAAGCCTTCGCCGATGTAGCGGCCGGTGGCGAGCACGAGGCGCTCCTCAGCGTCAGGAATCGCCGCGAGCCGCTCCTTCGCGGCGCGGCGCTTCCTCGTACCCATACCGCCTTGGAGCACGACCAGATGTCGCGTGAGTTTCCCCAGCTGTTCGGCGAAATATTCGAGGTGATCCTTGCGCTCGGTCAGCAGAATCGGAGACCGCCCCTGCTCGAGCGCCTGAATCACATCGTTGACGATCAGGTGGTTCCGCTGCTCGTCGGCCGCGAGCGCAGCGTACAGCTCTTGGATGCTCGGCGTATTCTCGCGCGAGGTCGCGAAGCCGGTCTCCCGAACGACGAGCGTGTGCGCGAAGGGACGTTGCGCCGCCTGGCTCCTGGGGTCCACGGCGAAACGGACGGGCCCGAGCTGCATCTCGGTAATGGGATGGTGTCCGTCACGCCGCTGTGGAGTCGCCGTCAGACCGACGACGTAGCGCGCCTTTGCCTCGGCGAGCACTCGCTCGAACGAGACGGCCGGCAGGTGGTGGCATTCGTCCACGATGATCTGGCCATAGTTCGCGACCAGATCCTGCGACCTGTCCGCTACGGACGAGGCTCTGGATCATCGCCACGTCGAGCCGGCCATTGCCAGTCTTCCGGCCCGCCCCGATCTGGCCGATCTCTTTCGGCTCGATCCCCAGAAAGAGCGACAGTTGCGCCAGCCACTGATCGAGAAGCGGCCGCCGGTGGACCAGAACCAATGTGCTGCAACCTCGCGCCGCGACCATGTACGTTCCGACGACCGTCTTCCCAACACCGGGCGGCGCCACGAACACGCCGATGTCGTGATCGAGCAGCGCGGCCGCAGCCCTCGTTTGGACGGGCGTGAGCGTTCCTTGAAATCGAAACCCGACCGGCTCACCGCCTATGCGCCGATCCTCGACGTCGAGAGTGACGCCATATCTCCCGAGGAGTCCCTGGACCTCGGCTTGTAGGCCTCGCGGCAGACCGACGTGCTGCGGCAGATCCTCCGCGCACGCGATCACGCGTGGCGTCGTCGCCGTCGTCACGCGCATGCTCTGCTTCTTGTAGAACTCGGGGTTCTGGAATGCCGCGAGCCGCTTGATCTCGTTGATCAGCGGCGAGGGAAGCCCAGCCTTCTCGACGAAGAGCCTCTGCGCGAGAACCGCTCGCACCACCGGCGGGACCGGCTCGGTGAGGATCACCGGCTTGGGCTTCCGTGACGGTAGACGCGCCCATGGTGTCGCGTCCTCTTCATCGACGGTCTCGGCCATCCGAACGCCGACGACCGACCCCTGGCGCGTCGCTTCGCGAGCGATCGTTTCCACCGCCGCCGGATCGATACGCAGCACCGACGAGAGAAATGCCCACTGCCGATCATCGGGGTACGGCTTCAGTTCATCATCGAGAAATACAGAGTTCCCTGCTTTCCTCGGCTCGTGCTGGAGCGGCAGCGCAATGAGATTCCCGAAGCCGCCGCGCGGCATCGTGTCCTGGCTCGGAAACAGGCGATCATAGGATTCCATGCTCAACTGATGCCGCCGCGACATGGTCTCGGTGATAAGGTAGCAGCCCATCGCGCGCGCCGTGCTCGCCGACACCGGCGCCAAAAAGAAGAACCAGACGTGGGCACCGTGGCCGGACCGTGATCTTTCCACCGCCGCGGGCAGCCCCACCCCTCTACAGGTCTCGACGAACGCGCTCACGTCCTCGATCCACGTACTCTTGTCGAAGTCGACCGCAAGGAACCAGCAGGTCTCGTCCCCCAAGAGGGGGTACACGCCCATCACGTGCCGACCCGTGAGGTGGCCAGCCACCGCGGCATCATCGAACGGAACGAACGCCTGGTTCGGGCAGTCGCCGCACTTCACTTTGGGCAACTCGCAGACGCCTCTGACGAATTTGTTCCGGCACGCAGGCGCGTACCCGGGCTTTCCGGTCTTCTTGCTGACGAACCGAGTTGGGAAGACATCCTCGCGCCCGCGAAACAGCGAGCGGAAGAGCTTCACCTTGTCGGCCGGAGTGCGCGGAACCGGCGCGCCAAGTGCCAAGGGCAAGTGCACGCGGATCTCCGGCTCGGCGCCGAGCGAAGCCAAGTCTGCTCGCAGCGCGGCGAGGCGGCGTCTTGAATCATCTTGCTCGGCCTCGAGCGTAGCGAGCCGAGCGTCCTCCTGGTCGATCGCTTCGCGCAACTGCTCGCGGCGAGCGCGTTGCTCGGGTTGCTGCCGCCCAAGGCCTCGCGTCTGGTGGTCGTCGTCCTTCATCGCGAAATCCGGACCGCTCAGCTCACGGGCACACTGACGACGTGTGGGCCGCGGAACCCCACAGACCGCTTATGCTGCTCGCGGCTTGCTCCGAGCGCCAACATGCTTCGCAATTTCGCGTCGAGTTGCGCCGAGCTTCAGAAGCGAGCGCACCAGCAAGTCTAAACTGACGGACGGGTCCCCCGACTCCATTTTCGCAACGCGGGATTGGCTGGACCGAAGCACCCGACTGAGCTGATCCTGAGTGAGACGTCGCTCCGTTCGTACAGTCCGAAGGGCGTTGGCGAGTTGGAGCTTCACCTCGATCATGGCCGCTTCTTCGTCCGAGAGGCCGAGGAGCTCCTTGGTGCCGCTCACCTTCCACCCCGCCGCTTCCAAACGCTTCTGCTTGGATTGCTTCATGGCCGTGTCCTTCTCCGTGCCGTCTCATCATACCGACGGAGCCTGTCCTTGCACCGCTCGATCACGAGTGCGGGAGTCGCCCTGGCCTTCTTGTCGAAGATGTCGGCGATCACGATCGCGTCCCCATCGATCCGATGAATCACTCGCCAGCGGTGCCCTTGATCAATGACGCGCAGTTCGTGACACCGTTTTCCGATCGACGGCATCGCCCGGGAATGGGGCATCGCGAGCGCCTCGCCCCGCTGCAATCGTCGCAAGAGCATTCCCGCTTCGATCCGTGCGGCCGCAGAAAAAGGCGGCGTCTTGACCTCGCCGTGCAGCCACACCAGCGGCTTGTCCCCACGAGACTTCGCCGTCGCCACCATCCGGGCTCTATATCGGATCTGACATAGTGGTCAACCGGCGGTGCGCAGGCGTCGCCGAGGTTTCGCAGGCGACCGAGCCCGGGGGTTGGCGACCACCATCTCGGAGCTTCTCGACGTCACGACGCAGGTTCGCGGAAGCATCGCCGCGCGGGACAAAGGCGGCCAAGAGCGGCAGGGCTACCTGACGGCGAGCGAGAGATCGACGCGCTGCTTCCATAGCCAACGTACAGACTCGGAGAGCGTCTCAGGCGGGAACCCGAACACCTCGATTTTTCTGCGTGAGCTCAGCGTGCCCCGGCATTTGCTGCGCGGTCGCTTTCACTGATTTTCTCTCGACAGCGATGTTCTTCGTTGCTCAACCCGCACCTGTCCCAACGGGACGACAGCGTGCCACCAAGAGAGCACCGTCAGAAGTCGCCGTCGCGGCAGGGAAATCTCAGTGCGCCCGGAGGGAATTGAACCCCCAACCTACAGATTCGAAAGACGAATGATCGCAAAATTGAGCCTCATGCGAAACACGGACTTGCGGTGGAAGTCTGAGTATCGCTTGGGCTTTCTCCGATCGCTTCGTTCTGCTCGTCTCCGCCGGTTTCTGCCCATTTCGATATTCAACTGGCACCACTACTGGCACCAGAACCGAGGTACGTGAAGCGACGCTCTCGGGTTGGACGCTCAGGGTTCGTCGTCGTCCAAGAGCGCGAGAATGTCGCGGGCGCCATGAAAGACATGGAGCACCTCGATGCCGCGCTCTGCGGTGAGGGGTCGGTAGAGGATGAGATAGCCCTGATGAATGCGAAGTGGCCAGGCGCGAACGTCCTGGAGCCGCGCCAGAGAGCTGGCCCATGACCGGCCGATCTCCGGCTGGCCCGCCAGAAGCCGGAAGGTGTCGGTGGCACTCTCGAGGAAGGCGGCGGCTGCATCGGCGGACGCGTTCTCGGAGAGGTAGTCTTCGATGGCGTCGAGGTTCGCAGCGGCCGACGGTCGGAGGACAAAGCGCCCGGAACTCACCGACGCTTGCGAGGCCGTGCTTGGTTTTTCTTCCGGAGGCGCTTGAGCACCGTTTCGCCGTCAAGGGCGGCGCCGCTGTCGAGAGCCGCCACGAGTTTGCGGTCGATGCGGGCGCGGAGCTTGTCGTGGAGCGCCTCGAGCGTGGGATCATCCGCTATGGGCGCGCCTGTGAGTAAAGCATCCACCAGGCGGTCTTCTCCCGCGGTCGCCGCGCGGCGCTGGAAGTCGCGGACGAGCTCGCGGACGAACTCGCTGGGGGTGCTGTAACTCCCTTTCTTGACCTCGGCTTCGATGAACTCCTTCATGGCCTCAGGCAGGGAGACGTTCAGGTTGGTCATTGGATTTGGTCCTCCTGCCAACGGGAATATCACAGATATAGGCAATAGACCACAGTAACTGTGGGTCCCAATGGGCAGCGGACGCAGACGGACGGTCGACGGCGACGCGCTATTCCTCCACCGGATCGCGGATCTCGATGTGGAGAGCGAAACCTTCATGCGCCGCAAGGAGTTGCCCCACCTCGTCCCAGGACAGAATGACGTCGTCGATGATGAGCGCGACGCCGTCGTCGCTCCACGTCAGTTGCCCGCGGAACCCGTCCGCGACGAGCACCAGTCTCCCGTCCTCATCCTGCACCAGGTCTCGCCGGGCGAGCCGCTCGCGAATCCGCTTCCGGATCTCGCCCCACGGCGGGGCTGCTCCCGGTCTTATCGGCAACGCGATGCGTGAGCCTCGAGAATCATCGTCGAGAATCTCGCATGCTTCGAGAAAATGCCCGTTCGCGTAAATCTGCAGGAGAAACCGCCGTCGCTTGCCGGCACAATCGAGAAATTCCTCGACGCCAGTTCGGGCACGAACCTTCGCCTTGGGCTTGGCTGTCACCAGCGGGGGGCGGCGCGCTCCCGGGGCTGCACAACGCGACGCCCCATCGACGGGGGTTTCGAGAATCCACCCCTCGACCTCGGCGACGACGCGGATCGCAGGCTCGAGCGGCGGGTCGAGCGCCGTCCGGAGCGTCCCAGCTCGATCGGCATCGCGCAGCCATGCCGCAACGGAATAGGCATCGTGCTGATCCGGTGTCCGATCCTCTCGCGGATAGCTGCGGCTCCAGAGCGCCGGATACACCTCCAGCAGCGTCGATCGACCGGCCGGAATGGTCCACCCGTCGAAGGGCCAAAAGTGGACCCGCGCTCCCAGCCGCCGCCGCAGATAGAGCAGCCAAGGTATGCCCGCGTGCGTCGACTTGGCGACGGTCCCTTGCACGTCGAAATGAAAGACCGACTTCGCCGCTCGCGTCCGCTGCTCCGTCAGACGCCGCCACTTCGCATTCCCCGCGCGCGCCGCACCATTGCCCGCCGACCCGTCGCGAACGAAATCAACGTACGTGTTGTCGTCGTCCGTGGGCCAGTGCCGTTGGAAGTCTTCCAGAAACGTCGGCCAGTGCGGCTTCAGCCTGTGGTGCTCGAAGTAGCGGAGCGGAAACGAGAACCCGTGGTCGATGCCGACGATCGTCGCGCGATCTTCCGACAGCCGCTCAGCCAGCCACTCGGCAATGCCGCGCCTCGTCCAATAGCGACGCGGGCTCGGCGGGGGCGCGCCTCGATCGGCGGCCCCGATCCGCGGTCGGCCGTGTAAACACGCAGCCCCTTCAGGCTCGACGCCGGCGTCTGGGCGCCGGAGTAGTCGATGCCGATGTAGCGGTCGTAGGCAGGCGTCGACGGGCGGAAGCACAGACTGGGCACACACTCCTACAGAACGCGGGGATGGGGATTCAATCGCCCTGGCGAACGGATTGACGTCGAGGCCCCGGCGGCGCAGATGATCCCCGATGCGCTACGACCCCGAGAAGCCGCCGGCGCCTGTACGCCCTCGGCCACGCTGACGACGTACTGCTGATGATCGCCCATCATCACCGGAGCCCACATTGCGCGCGTCCCGGCACCGAATCGGCGCCTGCACGATCTCACGCATCTCTTGGTTGAGAACCAGGCGGCATCCTCCGATCTTCGCGTCGCAGACGCGCTCGCCCGCCTCGTCGGCGAAGGGCTGACACGGCACGAAGCGGTGCACGCAGTCGGTCGTCCTCAGCCGCCATCTCGTAGACGCCCTCAGCCCCGGGACACCCGCCCCGGACTTCGGGGAGTACTAGCCGAGGTCGGTGCCTTCTCGGCGGAGTCATGGCGAAAGGGCGCCGACGACCCCGAGCCTCACGATCGGGTCCGCCTCCTCGGCGACGAGGACCTGATCGATCTCCTCTTCACACAAGCGGACCGCCTGCCACGCACCGCAGTCGACGAGATCGTGGCTCGCGGTCCACGCCTCGTGGGCACCCTGAGCGGGATCCTCATCGATCCGCGCAACTGGGACGAGCCTCTTCCGGCTTGGTG
>CAVZDH010000001.1:0-1470645 GCA_963774015.1 uncultured delta proteobacterium | reverse complement strand
CGCTCCTCGACGGATTCCGCGCCGAAGCTCGACCACACCGGCTACCAATTGCGGCTGCGCGGCGTGGCCGATCGCGCGGTCCGCTACGTCGTCGACGTCACGAGCGAGCCGGCCGTGCCGGCTGATCGCCATCGATCGCCTGCACCTCGAGGCGGGCGACCTCGTCGACTTCAAGGCGCACACGAGCGCGTTCAGCGTCCTCGGAACCCTGACGCCCGGCGACGAGGATCGCGTCCGTTTCGACGTGCTCGCGACGGCGGGGGCGCTGAAGGTCGCGATCCGGCTCGACGGCGCGCCGGCCCCCGACGGCACGCTGAAGGTCGGCGCCGGCGCCACGCCGGCCGACGTCGTGGTCGACCTCGCGGGTGCAGAGCTCGACGGTACGCCGCCCGCACCGTCGACGCCGGCGCGCGCCGTGAGCGTCGAGCTCTGGCGCGCGTCGCGGATCACGGGGAACACCCCGCCGACACTCGACGACGCCACCCGCGCACGCTTGCGACAGCTCGGCTACGTCGAGTAAGTGGGGTTGTTCCATGTCGCCCCCGTGCGGTCGGCACGCCGCCCGTGTCGATCCGATGGGCCGCAGCGCCCGAAGTGGGCTTCGGGCGCCGCGCGTAGATTTCTCACGAGAGAGGGTTCAGGAGACACGATTCATGAGCGAAAAGCGCGACCTCTACGAGATCGGCGAGATCCCCCCGGTCGGCCACGTGCCGAAGCAGATGTACGCCCAGCTCATCCGCGCCGAGCGCTTCGGCGAGCCGAAGAAGGCGTTCCAGGTCGAGAAGGTGCCGGTCCCGGAGATCGCGCCGGACGAGGTGCTGGTCTACGTCATGGCCGCCGGCATCAACTACAACAACGTCTGGGCGGCGCTCGGCTCCCGATCGACGTCATCAAGGTGCACGCGCAGAAGGCGGCGACACGACCGGGCTTCCACATCGGCGGCAGCGACGCCTCCGGCATCGTCTACGCCGTCGGCAGCGACGTCACGAACATCAAGGTCGGCGACGAGGTCGTCATCCACTGCGGCACCTGGGACCGCGAACGACCCGGTCGTGAAGGCCGGCGATCGACCCGATGTTCGCGCCGACGCTTCCAGATCTGGGGCTACGAGACCAACTGGGGCAGCTTCGCGCAGTTCACGAAGGTGCAGGCGCACCAGTGCCTGCCGAAGCCGAAGCACCTGACCTGGGAGGCGGCCGCCGCGTACATGCTCGTCGGCGCGACCGCCTACCGCATGCTCATGGCTGGCCGCCGCACACCGTGCAGCCAGAACGACGTCGTGCTCATCTGGGGCGGCTCCGGCGGGCTCGGCTGCATGGCGATCCAGATCGCGAAGGCGCAGGGCGGCATCCCGGTCGCGGTCGTCTCGAGCGACGACGAAGATCGACTTCTGCATGAAGCTCGGCGCCAAGGGCTGCATCAACCGCAAGAAGTTCGACCACTGGGGCATGCTGCCGCACTGGAAGGACAACGACGCGTACGACAAGTGGGCCGCGGGCGCGCGCGCCTTCGGCAAGGCGATCTGGGACGTCGCTCGGCGAGCGCCGCAGCCCGCGCATCGTCTTCGAGCACCCCGGCGAGGACACGGTGCCGACGTCGATCTTCGTCTGCGACACCGGCGGCATGGTCGTGATCTGCGCCGGCACCACCGGCTACAACGCCGTCGTCGACCTGCGCTACCTGTGGATGCGCCAGAAGCGCTTCCAGGGCTCGCACTTCGCCAACGACGAGCAGGCGAAGGGCCTCAACGAGCTGGTGCTCGCCGGCAAGATCGACCCCTGCCTCGGCGAAACCTTCGCCTTCGACGAGATCCCGCTCGCGCACCAGCTGATGCACGAGAACAAGCACCCGGACGGCAACATGGCGTGCCTGGTCGGCGCGCCGCGCACGGGCATGAAGGATCTGCCGCTCTAGCGATCGTCGGCCGATGAGACGTTGGCTTCTCCTGCTGATCCTGCTCGGGCCGGTGCTGTTGCTCGTCGGCGGCACGTGCGTCGAGCTGCTCCGGCAGAGCGGTCCGTGACGTCGCGACGCGAGCGAACCAGGACGACGTTCGCCCATTGACGTCGCGTACCGCTGAATTAGGCGGGGGTTAGGCGGCTCGCGCCGCGCGCCGCGCGTCGGCCTCAGACGCGGCGCCGCACCGGCAGCCAGCGCGGCACGGCGCGAGAGTAGTCGTCGAACTCGCGCCCGAAGGTGGCGCGCAGGACGGGCTCCTCGTAGCGAACGACCCGCACGTGAAAGGCGAGCGCGAGGACGGCGGCCCAGAGCGCCACGGCAAGCGACCCCCAAACGAGCGACTCACCGACGACCAACGTCAGCACCCCGACGTACATCGGGTTGCGCACGAATCGATAGAGCCCCCGCCGCACCAACACCGACGGCGGATCGACGGGCGCCAGCGTCCCGCGGCCGACGCGCGCGAAGTCGACGACGCACCAGGCGAGCACGAGGCCTCCGGCCGCGACCAGCAGCGCGCCGCCGGCACGCGCCAAGATCGGCATGGCCCGCCTGCCCATCCCCTCCACCAGTACCCACGGCAGCAGCAGCGCCACGCTCCCCGGAAGCGCGAGGACGGCGAGCAGGGCCCGTAGCGCCAGCAACCGGGTGGCCACCTGCGACCTTCTCCTCGCCCCTGGCCCGATCCGTGCCCCGCGGGTCAGCCGAGCAGATTCCGCGCGATCACCTTGAGCTCGAGGATCGGCTTCACGCCCTCGAAGATGGGCAGCACGGTTGCGTCCACGACGTAGCGCGAGATCGGGAACTCCTCGGCGTAGCCCCATCCGCCATGCAGCTGTTGGCCTTCCTGCGTCACCCACACCGCGACGTCGGAGGAGAAGAGCTTCGCCATCGCGGGCTCGAGCGCGATCGACTCGTCGTCGTCCATCGCCCGCGCGGCCGCGTAGGTGAGCTGACGCGACGCCGCGATGTGCGTGGCCATGCGGCCGAGCTTGTATTGGGTGAGCCCGTACTGGCCGATCGGCTTGCCGAATTGCTTGCGGTCGTTCGCGTACTCGCAGGTACGCAGCAGCGCCGCCTGCGCGAGACCGGTCGCACGCCCGCCCGTCTGCAGACGTCCGGCGGCGAAGCCGGCCATCTGGAGATAGAAGCCCTTGCCGACGCCGCCCGCCTCGCCGACCAGGTTTTCGTCGGGCACGAAGTAGTTGTCGAACATCAGCGTGTAGGAGTGCATGCCGCGATAACCGGGCGTCGCGTCGGCCTTCCCCGTGAGGAGACCGCCGCTCGGCTGACGCATCTCGAAGGCGTGCCCGGGAAAGGCGTCCTTCGGCACGATGAAGAGCGAAAGGCCCTTGGCGCCGAGCTTCGGATTCGGATCGGTGCGCGCGAGCAGCGCGAGCACGTTGGCGCGGCCGGCGAACGTGCACCAGGCCTTGGCGCCGTTCACGACCCAGCCCTGCTTGCCGTCACGCTCCGCGGGCTCGGCGCGACAGGTGATGGATGCGACGTCGGAGCCCGTGTCGGGCTCGGTGACCGAGACGCCCACCATGATCTTGCCCGCCGCGATCGACGGCAGCCACTGCGACTTCTGCCGATCGGTGCCGCCTTTCACCAGCGCCTTGGTCAGGATCTCGGGCCGCGTGATCAGGCTCCCGGCGGCCGCGAGCGAGACCGCCGAGAGCTCCTCGGTCGTGATGATCATCGCGAGGTTGCCCATGCCGCCCCCGCCGTACGCTTCGGGCACGGCCATGCCGAAGTAGCCGAGCTCCGCCATCTTCTCGATGAGCGAGTCCGGTACGAGATCGTCGTGGCGGTGAATGTGCTCCGCGATCGGCGCGACCTCGGTCGTCGCGAACTGCCGAACCGCGTCGCGGGTCATGGCCGAGAGCTCGTCGAGCGGACTGTTGTTGACGCCGCGGGTCTCGAGCTGCCGGCGGCCGATCGCGGTCACCCGCGGGTCCTTCGCTCCCGCCCGCACGGCGGCGCGTACGGCCGGCGTCGCGAGCGTCTCGTCGATGAACCCGGGGCTGATGCCCAAGTCGTCGGCGTGCGCGTCGAGCTGACCCGCCGCCTTGCTCGCGATCTCGGCGGCGAAGAGCAGCGCCATGTCGTCGAGGTGCGGTTCCGTGCTGCCCTCGCCCGCCGCGTACTCCGCCAGACATTTCGCCGCTCGCACCTCCGTCGCGAAGTACGCGACGCGCTCGGCCTGGGGCTGGTGATCGTCGATGCCCTTCCCCTGGCTCGTGCGTGCGGACGCCTTGGCGACGACGGTCTCGAGAGCGCGGTCGAGGGCCGCGAGCAGCGTCGCGGTCGCCTCGCCGGTGCTCGCGTCCTGACGCGGGCTCGGCTGGCTGCTCATGTCGAATTCCTCCTGGTGGGGTCTCGGCTTCGTAAGGACGCGTCTTTCTATACACCGGGGTTCGGCCCCGCAAATCGCCCGCTTTCATGCGTTTCACGCCCACGCGATCGCCAGAGCGGCGCGGTCGTCGATCGTCGCGACGCTCGACGACACCACGCGTCCCGCTCGTTGACGGGCGCGCCCTCGGCACGTACAGTCGCGCGGCTTTTCGGCCGCCGCCGCACCACCACCACTCACATTCGGAGGGAGCGTCCCCATGGAGATTCGTCGCGTCGCCGTGATCGGAAGCGGTCAAATGGGCACGGGCATGGCGCAGGTCACCGCGCGCGCCGGCTTCGACACCATCCTGGTGAAGATGACCGAAGGCCCGGTGGAAGCCGGCAAGCAGAAGATCGCGAAGGCCCTGCAACGCGACGTCGAGAAGCAGCGCTGCACCCAAGAGGAGCTCGACGCGACCCTCGGCCGGCTCAGCTGCACCAGCAAGCTGCACGACCTCGTCGAGTGCGACCTGATCATCGAGTCGGTCATCGAGGATCTCGAAGAAAAGCGCCGTCTCTTCGGTCGCTTGGAGGACGTCGTCGGAGAGAACGCCATCTTCGCGACCAACACCTCGACGCTCTCGGTGACCGCGCTCGCCGAGGCGACGAATCGTCCGACGCGCGTCATCGGCCTGCACTTCTTCAATCCCGCGCCCGTCATGAAACTGGTCGAGATCGTGCCGACGCTCCGTACCGATCCGGTGGTGCTGAAAGCGGCGCAGCAGTTCACCGCCAAAGTGAAGAAGACCGGCGTCACGATCCGCGACTTCACCGGCTTCGTCGTGAACCGGCTGCTGACGCCCTACATGGTCGACGCGATGCGCACCGTGCAGGAGGGGCTCGCCTCGATCTCCGCGATCGACTCCGCGATGCAGCTCGGCGCGAACCACCCGATGGGGCCGCTCGCGCTCGCCGACTTCATCGGCCTCGACATCGTTTTCCACATGTCGAACAACCTCTACGACGAGTACCGCGAGCCGCGCTTCACGCCGCCGCCGCTCCTGCGCCGACTCGTGCTGGCGGGGTACCTCGGCCGCAAAAACGGCAAGGGCTTCTACGACTACTCGACGACGCCGCCGACACCGAACGATTTCCTCGTCGGCAGCGTCGCCTGACGAGGCGCGGCGATGTTGTCGAAGATCCACCACGTCGGCGTGGTCGTCCGCGATCTCGAGCAAGCCTACGGCTTCTGGCGCGACGTGCTCGGGCTCCCGGTGCAGGTCGTGAAGACCGTGCTCGACCAGGACGTCACCGCCGCGCTGCTGAAGGTCGGTGAGAGCGAGATCGAGCTCCTCCAACCGCTCTCCGACAAGAGCGGGATCGGCAAGTTCCTCGCGAAGCGGGGCGAAGGTCTCCATCACCTCTGCTTCGAGACCGACGACGTCGAGGCCGAGCTCGCCGCCGCCAAGGCGAAGGGCATCCGGGTGATCGACGAGAAGCCCCGTCTCGGTCTCGCCGGCATGATCTGCTTTCTCCATCCGACGGCCACGCGGGGGGTGCTGATCGAGTACGCCCAACCGCTCGCCGAGGAGCAGCACTGATGGCGGCCCGCAAGATCGACCCGATCGGGACCGCGCGCATCGACCACGTCGTCGTCGTGACGCCCGACCCCGAGGGCGCGGCCGCCACGTTCCGCGGCCACTTCGAGCTCCCCCCGTCGGCGCCGGTCGCCGGGTCGCCCGCCGTGCGGATCGGCGAGGCGCGAATCGCGTTCGTGACGCCCGGGAGCGGGACCGCGCTCGCGACGATCCTCGCCAAGAGCGGCGAGGGCATGGCCGAGGTCTGCATGGAGGTCGCGAGCCTCGCCGACACGGAAGCCGCGCTCCGCGCGGCCGGTATCGGCTTCGCGGTCGAGACCAAGGGCTCCGCCCGCGCGCTCGCCGTCGATCCGGGAGCCGCGCATGGCGTCCGCCTCACCCTGATCGCGGGTCGCGCGGCTTAGCCCGCTGCACAGCGCTTCCGCGGCGGCGACACCACAACGTACACCCTGTTAGAAATGTGGCGCCCGGCTTTTCGTGCACGACGAGCGGAGATAGGAAGCACATGAGCATTTCGTCACGCGCGCCGTGGCACGTCGGTTGCTGATCGGCGCGAGGGTTTAGAGCGATGGCGATCAACTTCTCGGCCTGGAAGCCGCTGACTCTGGCGCTGATCGCAGAGGCACCGACCTGCCCCGGGGTGTACGAGCTCGCGAATCTGGTCCGGACGGTCGTCTTCATAGGGGCCGCCGGTGAGAGCCTGAGCGACGCTCTCGGCGCCCATCTGAACGCCCCCGCGACGCCGCATCCGCACTTCGGACGGCTCTACTTCCGAGTGTCGCCGCTCGAGGAGCCCGAGGACGCGCAGACCGCGCTGATCGAAGAGTTCCGTGCGTCGCACAGCGGCGCCTTCCCGGCGGCACAGCTCACGCAACCGGCCCCGCTGCCGACCGCGCCGCGCCGCCACCTGAAGGCCGTCTAGTCCTGTTCGGCATCTCTCGACCAGGTCCCTGCTGCGAGCGCCAATCGCACGCCACCTCGGGCCGTACTCGCGCCTCGCTCCTCGACGGACTGTCCAGGCCGCCTGCGTCGCTCGCCGCGCCGTTCGGCCCCGATCTGACGCACGCTCCGATCGCTCCGCGACGTGCGACCTGCTGAAAAATGCGGCGCCGGTCCTGTTCGGCCCCGTGCGGTCGGGCGCGCCGCGCCCGATCCTCCGATGGCCCGCGCCGGCCGAAATCAATTCGGCCGCCGCGCCCCTGTTCGACCCCGTGCGGTCGGGCGCGATCGGGGGCGATGCCCCCGCGCCCCGCGCCGTCCGACGCACGGCGATGGCAGCCTGCCAGCTTCGATGACAGAAGAGACGGGGTGCCCGACGCCGAAAGCATCTGGAGCCCGCCGCTCGCCCGCCTCACGTTCGGGCTCGCGCTCGTCGTCGTGGCGACCGCGTTCGAGGCGCTCGCCGTCGCGACCGTGCTGCCGACCACGACGGCCGAGCTCGGCGGCCTAGCGTGGTACGGTTGGACGTTCAGCGCCTTCATGCTCGCGAATCTGGTCGGCATTACCGTCGGCGGGAACGAGAGCGACCGGAACGGTCCGGCGCGGCCGTTCATCGTCGGCACGATGCTGTTCGCGGGCGGGCTCGTCGTGAGCGGGCTGGCGCCGTCGATGCCGGTCATCGTCCTCGGACGGACGTCGCAGGGATTCGGCGGCGGGCTCTTGTCGTCCGTGGCCTACGCCTCGATTGCCCGCGCGTACGCCGTCACGCAGCAGCCGCGCATGCTCGCGACGCTCTCGAGCGCCTGGGTGGTACCCGGCCTCGTCGGCCCTGGGCTCGCTGGTCTCGTCGCCGAGCACGTCGGCTGGCGCTGGGTCTTCCTCGGACTCGCGCCCCTACCCGCCTGCGCCGCATTGCTGGTCGTCCCCGCATTGCGCGCGCTGCCGAGCGAGGCTGCCGCGACCAACGGCCGCCGACGGACGCGAATGGCCGTTCAGCTCGCGCTCGGGTCGAGCGTCGCCCTCGCCGGCCTCGGCGGGTTCGGCGGGCACGCGGCGGCGGTCGGCGGCGTCGAGGCCGCCGTCGGCGGCGCGATCGCGGCCGGCGACACGGCATCGGTCCCGAGCGGCGTCGCCGTGCTGCTCGCCGCCGTCATCGTGCTCGCGGGCGGCGGCGCCGCGGTCGCCGCGCTCCGGACGCTCCTTCCGACCGGAACGCTCCTCGCACGCCGCGGTCTCCCAGCCGCCGTCGCTACCATGGCGCTCGTCAACTTCGCGTTCTTCGGCACCGAAGCGTTCGTGCCGCTGGCGATCGTCGACGTCCGCAGCGCCGGCGTCATGCTGAACGGGCTCGTACTCACCGCGGCCGCGCTCTCGTGGACCACGGGCGCGTGGATCCAGGTCCGGCTCGCCGAGCGCACGCCGCGCCGCCGCGTCATCATCGCCGGCCTCGCGGTGCTGGGCCTCGGCATCATCGGCGTCCTGACGGTGCTGTCGTCGCGCGTGCCGCCCGCCGCCGCCGTCGCCGCGTGGGCCGTCGCCGGCCTCGGCATGGGCCTCGCCTTCACCACCTGCTCCGCGGCGATCCTCGAGCTCGCGCCTGCGGGCCAGGAAGGCGCCGCGTCGGCGTCGTTGCAGCTCGCCCAGGTCCTAGGCGCCGCGCTTGCGACCGGCATCGGCGGCGCGATCGTGGCGGCGCCCTTCGCGGGCATCCCGCCACGGCTCGGCATCGGCGTCGTGGACGCGGTCATGCTGCTGGTGTTGCTCGTCGCGATGGCGACGGCGCGCGGCGTCGCGAGCGGTCCGGGACGGGCAGCGGAGCGACACGACTAGCCTCGATGTGACAGACGTTTCGCGAGGGAAAACGCGCCAGAGTGCGTCAGCCGTGGTCGAGCGCAGCGCGGCGCAAGCGGAGCATACCGTCATGGTATGTGAGCATTGCGGTGCGCGAGCACGGCCACGGATGGCGTGCTCTGGTGCAAGCGAAAGCGGTTTTCACCGTGAAATTTCTGTCACATCGAGGCTAGGGAAGCTCTGCACAGGTAGGTTCCGAGCGAGAAGTGCGAGCCGCCCCGAGCGCAAGGCGGGGGGCGCGACCGCGTATCTGTCGAACGCCGCTTCGCGGCGCACCTCGCGCCCTGTGCCGCCGTCGCACGGGGATGGATCGCGCTTCGCAGCCGGGAGCTACCTGTGCAGAGCTTCTAGATTGGGTTGCTGAAGGCCGATCTGCATGGTCGCTCGGCCGCTCACGTGCCCGCCCTCGAAGGAGGGAGCGACGCAACAGATGGCCATTTTTCAGCAAGCTCCCAGCGTCCATTCGACCGCAGACGCCGCCGCGGAAGCACGTCGCAACTGCGGCGCGAGACGCCCTCACCCGTGGGCGCGGCGGGGAGGCTCGGCGTCGCGCAACGCCGCAGCCGCACGCTCGAGCGCGGCCGTGAGCTCGCCGGGGCGCACGGGCTTCACGACGTAGTCGTCCATGCCGGCTGCGCGGCACTCGGATCGGTCCCGTTCGAGGGCACCGGCGGTCATTGCCACGATCCGCGGCGACGAGCCCGGCGGGTGCTCGGCGCGGATGACCCGCGTCGCTTCGAGCCCGTCCATCTCGGGCATGCCGACGTCCATCAGTACGACGTCGTAGTCCTGACGCCGGACGGCCTCGACGGCCTCGACGCCGTTCGCGACGACGTCGAGACGATAGCCGAGACGAGCGAGCATGCTGACGGCGACCTTTTGATTCACCGGATTGTCCTCGGCGAGGAGGATGCGAAGCGGCAATCGCTCGGCGAGACCGCGGTCGCAGGTGAACTCGGGCACCGCCGTACGAATGGGGGCGGCCTGCTCGATGCCGAGCTCGCGGGCGAGCGCATCGCGGAGCGCTGCCCGTTTCAGGGGTTTCCCCAGGACGGCGACGCGGCCGAGCTCCGCGGCCCCGCGCGCCAGCGCGTGACGGTCGTCGGCGCTCGCGGACACGACGAGACACGGGACGGCCGCGCGCCCGGGCAGCGCGTGGATCGCGGTGACGAGGCTCAGCGGATCGGGCGTGTGCCCCCGCTGAGCGATCACGACGCAATCGACGGAGTGATCCGACCGGAGCTCGGCGAGCGCCGCCGCCGGCTCGACCTCCGCGACGACCATGCCCCACCCGCGTGCAAACCGCTCGAGGAGCTCGACGGTCGTGTGCGGCTCACCGACGACGACGAGGCGCTTACCGGCGAGCGCGGCGCGCGCGACCCGTTCGACTTCGGCCGGGCGAGCGGCGGCGATCGCGCCCAGGCGGACCGTGAAATGGAACGTCGAACCGACCCGCTCCTCGCTCTCCACCCACACCGACCCCTGCATGAGCTCGACCAGCTGCTTGCTGATCGCGAGGCCGAGGCCCGTCCCGCCGAAGCGGCGCGTCGTCGATGCGTCGACCTGCGAGAACGAACGAAACAAGCGGTCCAGACGATCCGCCGGAATGCCGACGCCGGTGTCACGAACGCGGACATGGAGTCGGACGCCGCCCTCGGCATCCGTAGGCTCCGCCTCGGCGCTCACGACGACCTCTCCGGTCGGCGTGAACTTGATCGCGTTGCCGACGAGGTTCACGAGGATCTGGCGGAAGCGCGTCGGATCGCCGACGACCGTGTACGGCAGACCGGGCTCCGGGACGTAAACGAGATCGAGCCGTTGCTTGGCCGCCTTGGGACCGAGCAAGTCGAGCGTCTCCTCGAAGCACTCCTCGAGCACGAAGGATTGCTGCTCGAGCAGGAGCTTGCCGGCCTCGATCTTGGAGAAGTCGAGAATATCGTTGATCAGACTGAGCAGTGTCTCGGCGCTCGCGCGAAGCGTCGTCACGTAGTCCTGCTGCTCGTCGTCGAGGCGGGTATCCAGCAACAGGCTCGTCATGCCGATCACGCCGTTCATCGGCGTGCGGATCTCGTGGCTCATGGTCGCGAGAAACTCCGCCTTCGCACGGCTCGCCGCCTCCGCCGCGTCGCGCGCCTCGCAGAGCGCCCTCTCGCTCGCTTTCAGCGCGGTGATGTCCTGCACGAACCCGAGCACACCCCACACCTCGCCCCACGCGTCCTGAAGCGGCGCCTTGAACGTGCGGAGAATCATCGGTCGTCCGCCGATCGACGACGGCTCTTCCTCGATCAGCTTCGGACGCCGGCAATCCATCACTTCCCGGTCGTCGAGCCAGTAGCCGCGGATGCCGCGCTCCGGGTCGCCTTTGACGTACGCCTCCGGGATGCCGATCTCGATGTCCGTCTTGCCGACGAAGTGCTCGGGCGCGCTGCCCATGGACGCCGCGAAGCTCTTGTTGACGAGCACGAAACGATGCGCGCGATCCTTCACGAAGATCCAATCCGGGGTCGCGTCGACGATCGTCCGGAGCAGCATCTCCTGGCGGCGGAGCGCATCGACATCATGCCACGGCTGCGATGCGGCACCGCCCCCCGACGCGGCGTCACGCATGCGGCGACCGCACAGGTAGCCTGCAATTGCGCCGACGAGCACGAGCGCGGCCCCCGCGACGAGAAGGTCGACCGACACGTCCTTCGCTCGGAGCACGATCCGTGCCCCGCCGACACCCGCGCCATTGCAGCATGCGCGCGACCGCGAGGAGCGGATTTCGGAACGGAGCGTCCGAAATCGGCAACGACGACGGAGACTCGCGCAGCGAGGTCGCACGGCAGGTGCCGTGCGCCCGGCGTCAGTACTGCCGGTACCGACGCTGCACGTGGCGCCGCCGCACCTCGATCGCCCGGCGGCGTTCCTCGCCGGCGACGCGCGGCAGCGTCGCACCCACCTGCTGCCCGACGTCGTCGATGCGGGTCTTGGCGACGAGAATCGCCGGCATCTCCGGCGGCGCCTCGCCGTAGGTCCAGCGAAACGTCATGAATCCGACCGGTGCGCCCGTCGTGTCGAGCCAGTTGGCGATGCCGGGGTCGCGGTGCGCGATCACGTACGTCGCGCTGCCGTCCGCGTTCCAGCACGTTTGTCGCGCGTTCAGGCTGCTCTGGTGGTTGGCGTAGTCGAGCGACTCGCCCCACAGGTTCGCGAGGTGGAAGCCCTGGTAGAGCGGCGGCGTCGGCACCCGCACGTCGATCACGAGCGCCTCGTCGTCACCGAGCTCGTAGACGCCGCCGGCGTAGAGGTTGGTACTCTGCCCGCCGCCGGTCGCGAGGGTGGCGGCGTTCGGCGCGTTGAAGTCGTTCCGCGGCATGAAGCGCTTGCCGTCGCCGTTCATGTCGGCGTGGGTCTCCAGCACGACCGCGTAGAACTCGTTCCAGAACTTCATCTGCCGCTCGACGATCGCCCCGACGCGGCGGAGCTCGCGGGCGGCGCGGGCCGCGTCGAGCGGCGCCGCGGCCCCGTCGTCGAGGGGGACGATCTCGATCTCGAGGGCGTCCTCGCGCTCCCAGTCGTGGAAAAGCTCCCGCAGCGTCACGTGCCGCGCCACGTGCGTAACCGCCTCCTCGCCGCCGTCCTTGCGGGTCACGGTGCGGACGCGCGTGGTGGCGAGGAAGTTGCCGTCGTAGCCCGCGGGGCGCGCGGGCGCGAGCAGGATCTCGAAACGGCCGTCGGCGCCGACCCGGAGCTCCGATGAGTCGAGCTTGCCCGTGCCGACGCGGCGCCCCGGCCGGAGCTCGGCGATCGATCCGCTGTCGCCGGCGTACTCGGTCGCGGCCTCGAAGATCACGTACTGGGGCGCGGTCCGGCCGCGCGCCGACGGCTCGCCGCGCCAATGGCGCGTGTCCGCTGCGCGACCGATGATGCGATAGCGCCGCGCGCCGTCGAGCTCGGCGTTCAGGTAGAGCGCGTCGGCGTTGTCGATCGTCGACTTCGCGATCGGCTGGATGGCGCGGCGAAAGTGCGGGCGGGCGGGATCGACGTGCAACGCCCGTTCGATCGCCCCGTGCACCCAACCCAGCAGATACCGATATCCCTCGGCGAGCACGCGCTCGGACGCGGGCGGGGCGTGCAACTGCGGGTCGTCGATTGCGTCGCGGGCGCGCCCGAGCGCGGCGAGCAAGTCATCCCAGGCGAGACGGAGCTCGCGGGCGGCATCGGTCATGCGCTCGTCCCCTCTCCGGCTCGATGCGCGCCCTCGTCCCACCCGAAGGCGCGCGTAGAGATCGGCGAGCTCGGAGCGGATCGCCGCACCGTCGAGCCCGAACTCCTCGAGGCTGTACGCGTGCGCCGACGCGCGCGCGCCCGAGCGGCGCTCCTGCACGGCAAGCGCGCGCTCGAGCTCGGCCGACGGCGGGAACCCGAGCCGCCGATACACCTCGTGGACGACGCCCGTCGGATCGCGCACCAGATCGCGATAGTCGACGATCGCGTGCGGCGTCTCAGGGTGGCGCCGCAGCACCTCGAGCGGATGACGATAGGTGTGGACCGACTGCTCGGCGAGCAGGCGCAGCGAGTGCTGCATGCGCGCCGCGTCCCAGCGCCGCCGCGCCCACCCGGTTTGCATCAGCTTCAAGAGGCTCGGGATGGTGGCGCCCGGGTCGCGCATGCAGACGACGATGCGCGCGTCGGGAAAGGTCTCGATCAGGCTCGCGACCCGCCCCGAGAAGATCGGGTTCTTGCTGAGATGGATCTTGTCGCGTCCGTTCAGGTACAGCTGTCGCCGCACGCACTCGGCGTAGAACCGCATCAGACGGCGGCGCTTGGCCGCCGGCAGCGCGTCGACGTGGTAGAAGTCGAGCTCGCCCATGTAGGGCAGGAGCACGATCCAGTACCCCGACGCGCACGAGTAGGTGAGCAGGAAGTCGTCCTCCTCCGGCATCGTGAGCCCCATCGGATGGATGTGCCGCATGGGACCGAAGGTGCGCTCCTCCCAGGCCTCGACGCGGCTCGCGATCGGACCTCCGAGACGGCGGTCGAGCGCGGCGAGCGCGCGGACCACCTTCTTTTGCAGCAGCGACGGGAAGAAGAGCTCCCAATAGAGGAAGACGCTGAAGCGCTCGCGGTCCTCGCTCATGAGGCGATGGAGAAGCGTCGTCCCGCTGCGCGCGTGGCCGACGATGAAGACGGGCGTCCGCACGGCGACGCGGCGGAGGCCCGGAAAGAAGATCCCGTCGAGGAAGAAGCAGAGCGCGTGAACGGTCGCGACGAACGGCACCGTCACGAGCAGGCGCACCAAGAGCTTCCGCCGCGTACGCGGGTGCGGCTCGCGCCATGCGAGGCGGATCATGCGACGCCAGGTCGCGAAGTCGAAGTACATCCGCACGTCGGGCCGGGCTTGTAGCACGCCGACGCCCGCGGCCCGAGGCACGGCGCAAGAAATCGGGAGCCGTAGTTTCGCCTTGACTTCGCCACTGGATTCGCCTACCTTTCGCCCTGCTCGGCCGGCCGGGCACCTCCCTGAACCCGCCTCTGGATCCCGCCTCCCCACTCCGAGGACCGCGCGCGTCGTCCCACCCCCGACGACGCGCGCAGGTTCCGGATCGTCTCCGTCGAAGACGGGCGCGTGCTGCCTTTTTGGGAGGCAGGTCCGCGAACCCGCCGGCGGGAAGCCGCGCAAAACCGGCGCCCCATCGTGGCACGAAACGCGCTACTCGAGCGGGCGCCACACGTCCGTCCTCTCATCATGGCCCTACACGTCGCTCTCCATCACAAGACCACGTATCGCTACGACCGATCGATTCGGCTCGGGCCCCAGACGGTCCGGTTGCGACCGGCGCCGCACACGCGCACGCCGATGCTCGCGTACTCGCTGAAGATCACGCCCGAGGGCCACTTCCTCAACTGGCTGCAGGACCCCCAGAGCAACTACCTCGCACGTGCCGTCTTCCCGGAGCCGACGCGCTACTTCGACGTCGAGGTCGATCTGACCGCCGACATGACGGTGATCAACCCCTTCGACTTCTTTCTCGAGCCCGCGGTGGAGCACTACCCCTTCGAGTACGACGCGGGCCTCGCGCACGCGCTCCGCCCCTATCGCGAGACCGAGCCCTTGGGCCCGCGCCTCCGAGCCTGGGTCGCGAGCGTCGGCCGGCCGGCGGGCCGGACGATCGACGTGCTGGTGGCGCTGAACCAACGGCTCCATCACGAGATCGGCTACGTCATCCGCCTGGAGCCCGGGATCCAGGCGTGCGACGAGACCCTCGCGCTCGCCCTCGGCTCCTGCCGCGACACCGGCTGGCTGCTCGTGCAGATCCTCCGCCACCTCGGCTTCGCGGCGCGCTTCGTCTCGGGCTACCTGATCCAATTGAAGGCCGACGTCCCGGCGCTCGACGGCCCGTCGGGACCGCCGGAGGACTTCACCGACCTGCACGCGTGGGCGGAAGTGTATCTCCCCGGCGCGGGCTGGGTCGGTCTCGATCCGACCTCGGGGCTCCTCGCGGGCGAAGGGCACATTCCGCTCGCGTGCACCGACGAGCCGACGTCCGCCGCACCGATCGACGGCATGCTCGAGGAGTGCGGCACCGAGTTCGAGTTCGCGATGTCGGTGAGGCGCATCCGCGAGGATCCGCGCGTCACCCTGCCCTACACCGACGAGCAATGGGCCGCGATCGACGGGCTCGGACGAACCGTCGACGCGCGGCTCGCGGCGAGCGACGTCCGCCTCACGATGGGCGGCGAGCCGACCTTCGTGTCGATCGACGACCGCGACGGCGCCGAGTGGAATTTCACCGCGCTCGGCCCGGGCAAGCGCCGGCTCGCGGGACAGCTCGTGCGTCGCCTCCGCAACCGTTTCGCGCCCGCCGGACTCCTGCACTTCGGACAAGGAAAGTGGTACCCCGGCGAGCCGCTGCCGCGCTGGGCGCTCGGCTGCTATTGGCGTCTCGACGGCGAGCCGGTGTGGACCGACCCGCGGCTCGTCGCCGACGACGAGACCGACTACGACGTGACCGACGCCGACGCCGAGCGCTTCGTCCGGACGCTCGCCCGTCATCTCGGTGTCGATCCCGCCGACGCGATCCCGGGCTTCGAGGACGTCTGGTACTACCTCTGGCGCGAGCGGCGCCTGCCGGTGAACGTCGACCCGTTCGACTCGCGCGTCGACGACGAGCTGGAGCGCGCGCGCCTCGCGCGCATCTTCGAGCAGGGACTCGCGACCGTGGTCGGCTATGCGTTGCCGCTGGCGCCGGGGGACACGCTCTCGGCGTCGGACGGGCCGCGCTGGCGCAGCGGCCGCTGGTTTCTCCGCCCCGAGCGCATGTACCTGCTCCCAGGCGACTCGGCGATGGGCTACCGGCTGCCGCTCGATTCCCTGCCGTGGGTGTCGACGGAGGACTTTCCGTATCTGATCGACGTGGACCCGTTCGCGCCGCGCACCGCACTGCCGCAACGCTGGTCGCGGATCGCGACCCAGCCGCGCGTCCTGCCGCCACCGGCTGTCGACACGACGCGCGAGCTCCCGGCGCGCCGCGGCCTCGGCGCGCTCGCCGCGCGGAGCCCGCTCGCCGACCTGCCGCCGGGCCCGTGGCAGTCGGCGGTCGACACCATTCGGACGGCCGTGTGCGTCGAGCCGCGCGACGGCAAGCTGCACGTCTTCATGCCGCCCCTCGAGTGGCTCGCCGACTATCTCGATCTCGTCGCGGCGGTCGAGGATACCGCCGCCGAGCTCGATCTTCCGGTTCTCGTCGAGGGCTACCATCCTCCCGGCGACCCGCGGCTCCGGAAGCTCGAGGTCACACCGGATCCCGGCGTGATCGAGGTGAACGTCCACCCGGCCTCGAGCTGGGACGAGCTCGCCACCAACACGAGCGTCCTCTACGAAGAAGCGCACCTCTGCCGCCTCGGTACCGAGAAGTTCATGCTCGACGGCCGCCATACCGGGACGGGCGGCGGCAACCACCTCACGCTCGGCGGCGGCTCCGCCGGCGACAGCCCGCTGCTGCGCCGGCCCGACCTGCTCCGCAGCCTGCTCGCGTACTGGCACAACCACCCGGCGCTCTCGTACACCTTCTCGGGGCTCTTCATCGGCCCGACGAGTCAGGCTCCGCGCGTCGACGAGGCGCGGAACGACCAGCTCTACGAGGTCGAAACCGCCTTTCGCCAGGTGCCGGAGTATCGCGACGTCCCGCCGTGGCTGGTCGACCGTCTCTTTCGGAATCTCCTCGTCGACGTCACCGGCAACACGCACCGCACCGAGTTCTGCATCGACAAGCTCTACTCGCCCGACACGGCCCGCGGCCGACTCGGCATCCTCGAGCTCCGCAGCTTCGAGATGCCGCCGCACGCGCGCATGAGCCTCGTCCAGCAGCTGCTCGTGCGCGCACTCGTCGCCCGATTCTGGGACGAGCCCTATACGACCAAGCTCGTCCGCTGGGGCACCGAGCTGCACGACCGCTTCATGCTGCCGCATTTCGTCGCGCAGGATCTCGAGGACATCCGCGGCGAGCTCGTGGATGCGGGCTTTCCGTTCGCGGCCGAATGGCTCGCGCCTCATCTGGAGTTCCGGTTTCCGCTGATCGGCGCGGTCGCGCCCCGCGGCATCGTCGTCGAGCTGCGCCAGGCGCTCGAGCCGTGGCACGTCCTCGGCGAGGAGCACTCCTCGGCGGGCACGGTCCGGAGCGTCGACTCGTCGCTCGAGCGGCTGCAGGTGAAGGTGAACGGCATGGTGGACGGACGCCACGTGCTCACGTGCAACGGCCACACGGTTCCGCTCCACCCGACCGGTACGAACGGCGAGTACGTCGCGGGCATTCGCTATCGCGCCTGGTGCCCGCCCTCGGCGCTGCACCCGACGATCCCGGTGCACACGCCGCTCGTCTTCGACCTTGTCGACACCTGGAACCGGCGCGCGCTCGGTGGTTGCACGCACCACGTCGTGCATCCGGGCGGGCGGAGCTACGACACGTTTCCCGTGAATGCGAACGAGGCGGAGGGCCGGCGGGTGGCGCGATTCTTTCCGTTCGGGCATACGCCGGGAACGATGAGCCCGCAGGCCCCCCACCGCGATCCCGAGTTTCCGTTCACGCTCGACCTCCGGCGAGCGTGACACCGACGACCGGACGCATGAGCACGACATCGCCGTCCGCCGACCCGCGCGCCGACGCGGATCGCAGCCTCGCCTACACGCCGACCGACGACGTCTGGGACGAGATGCTCGCCGCGCCCGGCGAGCCGCGTCCGCACTGGGCACCCGTCGTGCGCTGGCTCCGCAACCAGGGCCGCACGGAGATGGCGCGGCGCTGGGAGCTCGGCCGCCGGCTGATCCACGAGAACGGCGTCACCTACAACGTCTACGGTGACCCGCGCGGCATGCACCGTCCGTGGGAGCTCGACGCAGTGCCGCTCGTCGTGTCGTCGGCCGAGTGGCACCGGCTCGAGCGCGCGCTGGCGCAGCGCGCCCACGTCCTGAACCTGATCCTCACCGATCTCTACGGTCCGCAACGCCTCCTCCACGACGGCCTCTTGCCGCCCGAGATCGTCTACGCGAACCCCGCCTTCCTGCGTCCGTGTCACGGTGTCGCGCTCCCGGGCGACGTCGCGCTCCACGTCTACGCCGCCGATCTCGCCCGCGCCGCCGACGGACGCTTCTGGGTGATCGCCGACCGGACGCAAGCGCCGTCGGGCGCCGGGTATGCGCTCGAGAACCGCATCGTCGTCTCGCGCACCTTGCCCGAGGTCTTTCGCGAGTGCCGTGTCCAGCGACTCGCGGCGTTCTTCGGCACGTTGCGCGACAGCCTGCGCGGGCTCGCGCTCCGGCACCGGGAGAACCCGCGCATCGTGCTCCTCACGCCCGGCCCCTACAACGAAACCTACTTCGAGCACGCCTATCTCGCGCGCTACCTCGGCTTCACGCTCGTCGAGGGCGCCGACCTCACGGTGCGCGACAGCGTCGTGTACCTCAAGACGCTCGGCGGCCTCGAGCCCGTCGACGTGATCCTCCGCCGCCTCGACGACGCCTTTTGCGACCCATTGAGCCTTCGCACCGACTCGTCGCTGGGCGTCGCCGCCCTCATGCAGGCGGTACGCGCACACAACGTGGTCGTCGCCAACGGCCTCGGAAGCGGCGTCGTCGAAACCGCGGCGCTGATGGCCTTCCTCCCGAGCCTCTGCAAGCACCTCCTCGACGAGGATCTCGCCATGCCGTCGGTCGCGACGTGGTGGTGCGGCCATGCCGACGCGCTCGCGTACGTCGTCGAGCACCTCGAGAGCCTGGTGATCAAGCCGGCGTTTCCGATCTTCGGACACGAGCCGATCTTCGGGAGCGCGCTGTCGGCGAGCATGCGCAGCGACCTCCTCGATCGCCTGCGAGCCCGGCCGCACGAGTACGTCGCACAGGAGCAGGTCGCGCTCTCGACCGCGCCGGTCTGGACGCAGGACGGCCTCCAGCCGCGCCACGTCGTGTTGCGGACGTTCGGCGTCGCCAGCGACGACGGGTACCGCGTGATGCCCGGTGGCCTCGCCCGCGTCGCGACGTCGCGCGAATCGCTCGTCGTCTCCATGCAACGCGGCGGCGGCAGCAAGGACACCTGGGTCGGCACCGACGGTCCCGTGAGCGCGATGACGCTGCTGCCACCGCCCGGCGCGCCGATCGAGCTCACGCGCGGCGGCAGCGAGCTCCCGAGCCGCGTCGCGGACAACCTCTTCTGGCTCGGACGCTACGTCGAGCGCGCCGAGGGGACAGTGCGCCTGCTGCGCTCGGTTTTGTCGCGCCTCGCCGACGAAGCGAGCGGCAGCGTCGTGCCCGAGCTGCCGATCCTGCTCGCCGCGCTCGCGGCCCACGCCGGGCTCGAGGACGACCTGGTGGCGCCCGACCTCGACGCCGATCCGGCGATGCGCGAGCGCGCCGTGCTCGACTTCCTGCGCGCCCACGCCCCGACGCGGGCGCTGCGCCCCACCCTCGCCTCGGCGCAGCGGCTCGCCTCGATCTCGCGGGACCAGATCTCGCTCGACACCTGGCGGGTCTTGAACCAGCTCGAGGACTATCTCCCGCCGCGCAACGCCCTCCGCGCCCTCACCCTCGGCGACGCCATCGAGCGCATGAATCAGCTGGTGCTCGCGATGGCGGCGTTCAACGGCCTCACGCTCGAGAACATGACGCGTGGCCAGGGCTGGCGCTTCACCGACATCGGCCGTCGTCTGGAGCGCTCGTTCTTTCTCGTCACCGTCTTGCGCCACACGATGGTGGCACCGTGCCCCGACGAGACGCGGCTTCTCGAGGCGCTCCTCGAGACCGCCGACAGCGCCATCACGTATCGACGGCGTTACCTCGGCACCGTGCAGCCGGCGCCGGTGCTCGACCTGCTCGCGACCGACGAGACCAACCCGCGCGCGCTGGTGTTCCAGGTGCGCGCCATCGCGGAGCACGTCGAGCGCCTGCCGCGTGCCGGCGGCGAGGCGCTGCGGACGGCCGAAGAACGCACCGCGATCGCGGCGCTCGCCCGCCTGCGCATGGTGGTCCCCGAAGAGCTCGCCGCGGTCGGCCTCCACGGCGAGCGGGTGCAGCTCGCGGATCTCCTGCACGATCTCGCGGGCGAGCTCGTGTCCATCTCGGACGCGATCACGGAGAGCTATCTGAGCCATGCCACCGCGACGCGACCGCTCTCGGGATACGGCGCGGGAGCCTCGGGGTGAACTACCGCGTCCGTCATTCGACCCGCTACACCTACTCCCAACCGGTCGCGATCGCGCACAACGAGGTCCGCCTCACGCCGCGCAGCGGCGGGGTGCAGCACGCGCGTCGTACCCAGCTCGCCATCGACCCGGCGCCATCGGTCCTGAGCCAGCAGCACGACTTCTTCGGCAACACGACCCACTTCTTCACCCTGCAAGCGCCGCACTCCGAGATGACGGTCACCGCCGTGAGCGACGTGAGCCTGCGCTCCGAGCTGCCGCCCGCGCCCGAGGACACCCAGCCGTGGGAGAAGGTCCGCGCGGCGCTGCGCCAGGACGTGAGCCTCACCGGCCTCGACGCGTACCAATTCGTGTTCGAGTCCCCCCACGTCCACTGGGACGCGTCCACGCTGGAATACGTGCGGCCGTCGTTCCCGCCGGGTCGGCCGCTTCTCGTCGGGGCGCTCGACCTCACGCGCCGCATCCACGCCGACTTCACGTACGAGCCCGGATCGACGTCGGTGGCAACCCCGGTGGCCGACGTGCTGCGCGATCGGCGCGGCGTCTGCCAGGACTTCACGCACCTCGAGATCGCGTGTCTGCGCGCGCTCGGGCTCGCGGCCCGCTACGTCAGCGGCTACGTGCTGAATCTCGCCCGCAGCGGCGGGCGGATGGTCGGCGCCGACGCGTCGCACGCCTGGCTCGCGATCTACGATCCCGGCCGCGGCTGGATCGACCTCGACCCGACCAACAATGTGATCCCGAGCGATCAGCACGTGACGGTCGCCTGGGGCCGCGACTACGGCGACGTGAGCCCGGTGAAAGGCGTGATCCTCGGCGGCGGCGAGCATACGGTCACGGTCGCCGTCGAGGTCGTACCGATCACCTGAGCGGCGCCGGGGTCCGCGCCGCACCGTCGGCACCGCGCGGCGCACGCCCGACCGGCCGCGATTGCTCCGCGCGCCGGCCCGTCCTACACGCTCGGACCGTGCCGACCGCCTTCGACTGGGTCCGCCGCATGGGCGTGCACGAGGCCTATCACCTCGACGCGACCAACCGGCTCATCCACTGGGTGTGCATCCCGATCGAGCTCGCCGCCCTCGTGAAGCTCCTCGCGGTCGTGCCGACGCCCATCGACCTCGCACGCGCCGCGATCGCGGCGGTCGGCCTGGTCTACCTCGCCGCCGACCTCGTCGCCGGTGCGTTGATGATCGTGCTCCTGCTGGCGTTACGCGCGCTCGTCGCGCCGTTCACCACCGGCGCGCGCGTCGCCGACGTCGCGCTCGCCGCAGCCGTGTTCGGCGCCGCGTTCGTCTTCCAGACCCGGATCGGACACGGCGTCTTCGAGCACGGCGTCGACGATACCGCCATGAACCTCGCCGAATTCCGTCGCACGCGGAATCCGATCCCCCTCGTGCTCGTCTTCTACTACCACGCGCTCGAGCTGCTCTTCGCGGCGGGCTATCGCCCCGCGCTCGCCGCGACCATGCGCGCGCATCGCGCCCGCGAGCTCGCTCGCCTGCGCGACGATCCGCCTCAGCCGCCGACGTGACGGAGCGGCTCGGCCGCGACCGGCGGCGCCGCCGCGGCGGGCGCGAGATCGGGAATCGCGAGCTCGACCACCGTCCCGCCGGCCGCGCCGGGCGTGATGCGACACTCGCCGCGCAGCAGCCCGAGGCACGCTCGCACCAGGCTCAAGCCGAGGCCGAGGCCATCGTGGCGGCGCGTGTGGCTGTCGTCGCCTTGGCGAAAGAGCTCGAAGATCCGCCCGAGCTGGGCGGGGGCGATGCCGATGCCGGTGTCGCTCACGCGGATGACGGAGCCGCGACCCCCGGGCGCACGCCGCGCCTCGATGCGCACCTCGCCGCGCTCCGTGAACTTGAAGGCGTTCCCGACGACGTGAAAGAGCACGCGCCGCAGCAGCGCGGCGTCGGTTCGCAGCGTCCCCGCGTCGGCAGCGATCTCGACGACCAGCGCGGGCGCATCGGGCGCGCCGTGGCGCGGCATCGCCTCGACCACCTCCTTCACGACGTCGGCGAGCTCGACGGGAGCGCTCGTCGGCGTGATGCGCACCGTCTCCGCGTCGACGAAGAAGAGCATGTCCTCCACGAGCTGGTGGAGGTGGCGGCCGTTCGCGAAGATGCGGTCGAGATACTCGCCCTGCTGCTGATTGATCGGACCGACGAGACCGTCGCGCAACAACGAGCCGAAGCCGAGGATCACCGAGAGCGGCGTCCGAAGCTCGTGCGACATGAGCGCGAGGAAGGTGTTCTTGGCGCGATTCGATCGAATGAGCGAGCTCGCGAGGTCGCCGATGCGCGCGGACTGCGCCCGCAACGTCTCCTCCTGCTGCTCGACCTGGGTCCGCGTGCTGCCGAGCTCCGCTTCGAGGCCGATCTGCATCGCGCTCATCGACAACCGCATGTGGGCGATCGTCGCAACCTGCCCGATGATCTCGCCGACGAGCTCGATCGCGCGTTGGCTCACGAGGTCCCAACAGATCGGCACGAGCTGCAGACACAGCACCGCCCCGATGCATTCGCCGCCCACGAAGAAGGGGAATCCGATCACCGAGCCGTCGAGCCCCGGCGGCAGCGGGCGCCGTTGCCCCACACCGTCGCCGCCCCAGCGCACCAACTGCTGCTCGCGAACGACCTCCATCGCGAGCGCGTGCAACGCGGCCGGCACCGCCTCGGCGGCGCCGCCGAACCGCTCGCCCTGGCTGAAGCTGCCGAGGACCGTCGGCGCCTCGTACGCCCGCCCCGTGATCACGACGACGCGTTCGTGGCCGAGCCCGGTGACGAGGCAGCGCGCGAGCTCGGCGGCGAGCCCCTCGAAGGACGGTGCGTGCTGTCCGAGCTGGGTCAGGTCGCGGATGAGCGACAGATGCATGAGCAGCGTGTCGTACTGCTCCTGGGCGTCGCCCACCGCCTCGCGAAAAATCTGGCTCATGCGTCAATCGGCTCCGTAGAAGACGCGGAGGTCGTCCTTCTGCCCCTGCAGCTGCGCCGCGATTTCGACGCAGGTACCGAAGGTGAGACCGCACGCGCCTGCGAGGCTCGCTTCGGCCTCGGGGGCGAGCACGCCGTGCTCGACGTCGGTCCAGTGCACGAGACGATTGGCGACGTTCACGACGACCGGCGCGGAGAGCGTCGTGTCGGGCGTGAGCGCGTCGTGATGCGCGCGCGCCGCTTCGACGATGACCTCGGGAAGCTGCCACGCTTCGCCCAGCCAGGCTCCGGCCTGGGCGTGGTCGACGCCGAACGCGTCGCGCTCGCGAACGACGAGCGGCGTCTCGCCGCCGACGGTCACGATCCGGTCGTAGACCGCGGTGAAGTGAATGCGCAGGATCACCTTGCCGATGTCGTGCAGGAGACCGGCGGTGAACACCTCCTCGGGATCCGCGCCCTTCGTGCGCTGGGCGATCAAGCGGGCGGCGGCACCGACCAGCGCCGAATGCTCCCAGAGCGCCGCGATGCCGGGACCGCCCCGCGACGCCATCGTCTCCCAGATCTTGATGCCGAGGGCGAGGTTCTTCACGGTCGAGAAGCCGAGCAGCATGACCGCGCGCGACAGCGTGGCGACCTCGCGCGCACACGCGAAGAAGCCGCTGTTCGCGAGGCGGAGCACGCGGCCCGCGAGCGCCTGATCGCGCTGCATCAGGTCGACCAGATCTTTGGCGGACGCGCGCTCGCCGTCGACGACGCGCAAGATGCGGAGCAGCAGAACGGGGATGGTCGGAACGTCCCGGGCGTTGACGATCTCCGCGCGCAGCTTCGCCAGATCCTGCGCCTCCCTGGTGCTCATGCGCGCATCCCCGCCCTGCTATCGGATGAGGCGCTGCCTAACTTGAGGCCGCGCGTCGGGCGCACGCGGCTTGCTGTGCGCACTGTCGCGTCGTACCCGACTCGATCTTCACCTGATCCCAATCGAACGCCGAGCGGTGCGACGGCCGCCTGCGGGGAACGCGCGCGATGGAAGTGTCGCCCGCGGGTCCTCCGGAGCCGGTCGCGCGCGCTCGGCGCGTCGCGGGAGACCGCTACTCATCGCTGGTCGAGCCGTGGTGGGCATACGTTGCTCGTAGTTGCGCTCGGCCGCCGGCACGGGCGGCGTGCGGTGAGCGCTCCTGACCGAGACGGACCCGCGGGCGACACCTCCACCGCGCGCCCTCGACGCCGGAGCTCGCACGACCGGTCGCTCGCCTTCGGCTTCGCGCGATCGAGCCGCCGCCACCGACGGTGCAGCACCGCCGGTCGTCGTGCGAGCAGCGGCGATGTGGGCGGAGGGTGGAGGGCTCGTCGGCGGGTCCGTCTCGGTTGGACGCGCAATCGCCGGTCTCCCGCGGCCGCGCCGGGGCGCGCCACGAGTGCCATGCGCCCGCCAGATGCCGGTCACTCATGACTACGGATCACGCGCGCCGCGCCGCGCACGCGCGCCGGCTCCGGAGGACCCGCCGACGAGGCCTCCACCGTCCGCGCTACCCGACGATCGGCGTCGCAGCTGGACGGACAGCGGCGCACCAACGGCGTCCGTCTTTTCGCGACGTTGCGGTCGCGGAGTCGGTCGCATATGAGCCCGGCATGGAGCGCTTGCTCATCACGGGGATCGCGGGCGGCCAGGGGCGCCTGGTCGCCAAGCGCGTCGCCGACCAGTACGCGGTGAGCGGCGTCGACCGCGCCCCGTGGGAGGGCCATCCCGACCACATCACGGTCCACACGATGGACCTCCGCAAGAAGAAGTTCGAGGACATCTTCCGGCGCGAGCGACCCTCCGCCGTGGTCCATCTCGCCTTCGTCCGTCACTTCCGCGCCGATCCCATGGTGCGCCACGAGATCAACGTCGCCGGCACCAAGCGCCTCCTCGAGTGCTGCGCCGCCTACGGCGTGAAGAAGCTCGTGGTGCTGTCGAGCTGCTACGTATACGGGGCGCTCCCGGAAAGCCCCTACTACATGGACGAGGACACGGCCCTGAACGTCAGTCGCCACTATCCCGACATCCGCGACCTCGCCGAGGTCGACACGCTCTGCAACACGTTTCTCTGGAAGTATCCCGAGATCGCCACCACGATCCTGCGCCCGGTCCCGACGCTCGGCTACTACGTCCACAGCTCGATCGGCGGATACCTCAAGCTGCGCTACGTGCCGACCATCATGGGCTTCAACCCGATGGTGCAGTTCATTCACGAGGAAGACCTCGCCGAAGCAATCGGACGCACGCTCGAGACCGGCATCCGCGGCATCTTCAACGTGACCGGCCCCGGCGCGGTGCCGTTGAAGGTCGCGATCCGCGAAACCGGAGGCACCGCGGTTCCGCTGCCCGAACCGATCGCGCGCAACGCGATCGACGGTCTCTTCCGCCTCGGCTTCTACCACCTGCCGCCGGGCGCGCTCGACTTCGTGAAGTACCCGTGCACGATCGACGGCCGTCGCTTCCGCGAAGCGACGCAATTCCAGCCGCTTTTCACGCTCGAAGAGATCTTCAGCAGCGTGAGGCACTGAGCATCCGATGGCGAAGATCTCCTCCAAATCGCCCTCCGAACGTCCCGTCCGCAGGCGTTCCCGCCCCAGAGGCATAGTCGGCACCGGCGGCATCTTCATGCATGATGAGCCGGGGCGGCCTCCGCTCCTCGACGACCCGGACGTTCCCGTGACGGACGACCTCCCCCCTCTGCTCGACCCGGCCCACGTCACGGACTCGTTCGGCGAGCTGTCCGATCTCGTCGGCGGGGTGCTGGAAAGCCTGGCGCCGTCGCTGATCCGCGACCTGAACCACGAGATCCGCGACCGCATCCGCCGCTCCCCGATCCAGGTCAACAGCTACGGCTACGACCCCTGGGGCTTCAATCCCGACGTCGCGCGCCGCACGTTGCTGCTCTTCGCGCTGATCTACCGCTACTACTTCCGGGTCCAGACGACCGGCCTCGAGAACCTGCCGACCGGCCGCATGCTCGTCATCCCGAATCACGCCGGCCAGATCGCGCTCGACGCCGGCATGATCGGCGTCGCGACGGTGCTCGACGCCGACCCGCCGCGACCGCTCCGCGGCATGGGAGAATACTGGCTGCCGACGCTCCCGTTCTTCAACGTCTTCATGGCGCGGGTGGGCGGCGTCGTCGGCACGCCCAAGAACTGCCGCGACATCCTCGAGCACGGCGAAGCGGTGATCGCCTTTCCGGAGGGCGTGCGCGGCATGAACAAGACGTTCGCCGAACGCTATCAGCTCCAGGAGTTCGGCTACGGGTTCATGCGGCTCGCGCTCGAGACCAACACGCCGATCGTGCCGGTCGCCGTCGTCGGCTCGGAGGAGCAGGCGATCTCGGTCGCCAACGTGAAGCCGCTCGCCGATCTCCTCGGCATGCCGGCCTTCCCGATCCTCCTCAACTACTTCCCGCTGCCGGTGCGCTACCACATCTACTTCGGGGCGCCGATGGAGTTCCGCGGCAACGCCAACGACGAGGACGAGATCATCGGCAGGAAGGTCGCGCAGGTGAAGCAGCGCATTCACGACATGATCCAAGCGGGTCTGCGGCGGCGGTCGAGCTGGTTCTGGTAGACGGGGGCGAGTCCCCGTTGCGGAGAGACGCATGGCGCGGAAGCAGAAGCGGGTCTTCATCCTCGGCGGCGGCGCGGCGCTCGGCGCCCATCACGTCGGCGCCATGCGGCTCCTCGAGGAGCAGGGCATCAAGCCGGACGCCATCGTCGGGAGCTCGATCGGCGTCATCAACGCCTGCTGCTACGTCTCGGGCGGCGTGCCGCAGCTCGAAGAGGCGTGGAGCTCGTTCTACTCGCTGCCCCGCATCTTCTCGCCCAGTCTTCGGCACAACCTCGTCTTCGGGCAGTCGCTGTTCTCCATGGACCGGTTGTCCGGCGCCATCGAGGAGTACATCGACTTCCCGAAGATCTTCGAGAGTCGGATCGAGCTCGAGTTCATCCTCCTCAACCTGTCGCGCGGACGCGGCGAGGTCTACTCGAAGCGCGATTGCGAGACCTGGCGCGATCTCCGCACGCTGTCGCGCGCCGGCTACGCGATCCCTCTCCTCTTTCCGCCGGTCAAGTTCCGCAACGACTGGTTCGTCGACGGCGGCTTCGCCTGGAACATTCCGCTCGAGCACGCGCTCGGTCTCGGCGCGACCGAGCTCTATCTGCTCGCACCGATCGCGAGTCAGCTCCCGTACCAGGGACGCTTTCGCAGCGTCGTCGACTTCGTGCAGCGCTTCACCGACGTCATGTGGCGAACGATCGGCAACATGGGCTACCTCTACGCGCGCATGGAGAACGGCCGGCTACACGACGTACCGGTCACGGTCATCGAGCCGGGCGAGCAGTACAGCGGCTTCGGTCCGCTGCACGTCTTCAACGCCTATCCGCAGAAGAACCGCGCCCTCATGGACGCCGGGTACCGCGACGCCAAGCGCGTGATGGCGGCACGCAAGCGCATGGATCAGCAGCACGCCGCCCGCGTCGCCGCCGAGAAGGCGGAGCGGGCCGCGAGCGAACGGGCCGCGTCCGAGCGGCCGGCCGTGGCGAGCGCCGCGGGCGGCAAGGTCGTCGCGATCCGCCCGGCGGAGCCGGGCGAGCGGACCTGAGGGGCGAGCCCCAAGCGCGCGTCGGATCGGGTGCCGCAGGCGTGCGGCTCGTAAGAGTCCGTAACGTACAGACGTGCTGCGACTGGTTCCGGCCTTGCACGACCGCACGACCGTCGTCGGTGACCCGGATCCGAATTTCTCGTGACAACCTCATGACTTGACCCTTCGACGCGCCGTGCAACGTGGCACATCCCTTGCTGATTCTGGCCATCGATGACGTTCGGAGAGCCTCTCGCGCGCGGCGGCAGCTTCCTCACCGGCAGTACGGTTCGGGACTGCTTCACCTACGAAGATCTCGGGCCCGAGGACGAGCAGATCGCCCGGGTCGCCGAGGAGTTCGTGCGGCGCGAGGTGCTGCCGCAGGTCGATGCGATCGAGGCGCAGAGCCCGGGCGTCATGCGGAGCTTGCTCCAGAGGGCGGGCGAGCTCGGGCTCCTCATGTTCGACATCCCGACCCACCACGGCGGGCTCGGCGTCAGCAAGGCGGCGTCCACCCTGATCGGCGAGCGCGCGTTCAAGCTCGCCTCCTTCGCCGTCTCGTGGGGCGCGCACACCGGCATCGGCACGCTGCCGCTCCTCTTCTACGGCACCGACGAGCAGAAGCGACGCTACTTGCCGCGTCTCATGTCCGGCGAGCTCATCGCCGCTTACGCGCTCACCGAGCCCGGGGCGGGTAGCGACGCGCTCGGCGCCAAGACCAAGGCGATGCGCCTGCCGAACGGCGACTACAAGCTCACGGGCGTGAAGCAGTTCATCACCAACGCCGGCTTCGCCGACCTCTTCACCGTGTTCGCCAAGGTCGACGGCGAGAAGTTCAGCGCCTTCCTCGTCGAGCGCACGTATCCCGGCGTCGCGACCGGCGCCGAGGAGCGCAAGCTCGGCATCAAAGGCTCGTCGACCTGCCAGCTGATTCTGGAGGACGTGGTCGTCCCCGCCGAGAATCTGCTCGGCGAGCTCGGGCTCGGACACCGCATCGCCTTCAACATCCTGAACGTCGGCCGCTTGAAGCTCGGCGCCGCCGCGCTCGGCGGCGCCCGCGAATGTCTGGAATACGCGGTCAAGTACGCGAGCGAGCGTCAACAGTTCCAGACGCCGCTGGTCGAGTTCGGCGCCGTGCAGCGGAAGATCGCCGACATGGCGGTCCGCATCTACGTCGCCGATGCCGCGAGCTACCGGACCGCGGGCCTCATCGACGGCGCGATCGCCCGCATCGAGCCCGGCGCCGCGGACTACGACCAACGGGTCATCACCGCGATCGAGGAGTACACGATCGAGCAGTCCATCGTGAAGGTGTTCGGCACCGAGACGCTCGACTTCGTGGTGGACGAGGCCCTCCAGATGCTCGGCGGCTACGGCTTCGTCGCCGACTACCCGCTCGAGCGCCACTACCGCGACTCGCGCATCAACCGCATCTTCGAGGGCACCAACGAGATCAACCGCCTCCTCATTCCCGCGACGATGATGAAGCGCGTGATGACGCAGGGCTTGCCCATGCTCGAGTTCATGCAGGAGGTCGACGCCGATCTCGCGAGCGGCAACGGCCACCATCCGCCCGTCGACCACACGCTCTTCCACGAGGTGCACGCGGTGAACCAGGCGAAGCGCCTCGTCGCCTACACGACGAAGCTCCTGATGCAGCGCGAACCGGCGGAAATCGGTCGGAAGCAGATGCACCTCGAGCGCTTCGCCGACATGATCATCGACCTCTACGCGATGGAGAGCGCGGTCGTGCGCACGCAGAAGCTCATCCGCCGCCGCGGCGAGGACAAGGCGAAGCTCGAGCAGGACATGGTCGCGGTGTTCGTCGCCGACGCGAGCGAGCGCCTAGCGGCGAATGCCCGCACGCTCTTCGCGAACGACACCGACGGGGCCGACCTCGATACGCATCTGACCACGATCGCGCGCTTCACCGCGTTCGTGCCGAAGGGCCTCCTCGACGCCCGCGTGCGCATCGCCGAGCAAATCGTCGCGGCGGGCGGAGTGCTGGCGTAGCGCGCTCGTAGCGCCGGTCTCGGCCGGAAGGTCGTGCCGCCCGCGGCCTCACCGGGAAGGCAGCTCTCGGTACGCGCGCCCCACACGAACGCCAGGAGACGCGGCGGCTCGCGGCGCGTGACGTGGCCGTACGAGACGTCGGCCCCGAGCTCAAAGACAGAGCGTGCAGCCGACGCAGGTGTTGGTGACGCCGCACGGGATCCCCTGCTCGCACGTCTCGGGCGGCACGATGATGCCGTCGCCGCAGTTCGGCGTCGCGGTGGGCGTCGGCGTCGGCGTCCCGGTCGACGTGGCGGTCGGCGTCGCGCTGACGGTCGGCGTCGGGGTCGCGCTCGGCGTGGGCGTCGGCGTCCCCGTGGCAGTCGCGGTGCCGACGCTCGTCGTCGTGGGGCTCGGCGTCGCGGTGCGCGTCGGCGTGGTGACGGCCGTGGGCGTCACCGTCGGTGTCGGCGCCGGCGTCGTGCTGCACACGCCCGGGTAGCTCTTCAGGCTCGGCACGGCGAGCGCGTCGAGGCATCCGGTCTTGAAGTCCACGAGACATCCCACGCAGTCGGCGAGGTCCTGGAGCGTCGCGATCGGCCCGCCGCACGCGGTGCCGCCCGGCACCGTGACGTCCGGGCAGCTCGCCGGAAAGCCGATCGCCGCGGCGCTGAGATCGTCGCCGCCGCCGCAGGCCCGGTCCGGGCCGCCACACGCGCGGCAGATGGCCGCCGCTACCTTCGCCGCCGCGCGAGCGAGCGTCGGCTGCGTCTTCGCCGCGTCCGGACACGGCCCTGCGAGCGCCCCGCCCACGACCTTGTCCTCGCATTTCGCGAGCGCCTGCGACTTCGCCTGCAGGTAGCGCGCGAGGCTCTTGCCGATCGCCGTCTGGCAGCGGTTGAGATCGCTGCCGGAGCCGCTCGACGTGAGCCCGCCGTAGGCGAGGTCCATGGCATGGTCGACGGCCGCCTCGCCGACGCACGTCACGCAATCGACGACGTCGTTGCAGTCGACGATCGGGTTGCCGCAGGCGCCGTTCTCGAGGTTCGGACAGGTGCCGACGTTCCATCCGATCGACGCGAGGCTGTCGTCGTCGCCGCCGATTCCGCAATTGCGATCGAGACCGCCGCAACGCTGGCTCACGACGCGTCGCAGCTTGCCGGCGAGGCGCGCGATCTTCGTCGCGGTCGCAAGATCGGGGCACGGACCCGCTTTCTTCAGCTTCACGACCGCGTCGTGGCACTTCTGAAGGAGCTTGGTCTTCGCCTGCACGAATTTGGCGAGGTTCGCGTTGATCGCGCGCGTGCACGCGACCGGCTCGGCGGCAACGCGCGAACCGCCCACGAGGAGCGCGCCCACGACGGCGCACGCGACGAACGGGACGCGGGGCAATCGCGTTCGAGGTGGAAGCCGCAGAGGCGAGTTGGTCACAGGGGGATCCTCCTCCGACCCATCGACGGGACGGCGCGTTCGGATGAAGACCGGGCTTTCGTACGCGCAATCAGCGTGGCCCGACAATCACCTGCCGACTAGAGAGTGTTTACGGAAACAGGTGAGATCCGCCATGCGACCTCTCAATTCACCCGAACGCCTTCGCGTAGTCGACGCTCAGCCAATGCTCCGGCGTGAGCTCGACCAAGACGGCCGCCGCATCCTCCGTCGCCAACGACGCGAGATAGATCTCCGCCATCTCGCTCCCGAGATACCGCACGGCGGTCGCACGAACGTCGCGCTCGTCGTCCGGCGCGCCGAGGATTCGCACGGGGCCTTCGACGCTCACGTACTGGTACGGGGCGGTCTCCGTCTGCACGAGCAGGCTCGCGCGCCCGGTCGCGCGGATCGCCGCCGCCTTGCGTGACGTGGCCCCCGTCGAGAAGCGCACCGCACCCCCCGGCTCGTACTGGTACCAGACGGGCACGGTCAGCGGCCCGCGTCCCGGCTCGGTCACGCTCACGACACCGACGTGCACATCGGCGAGAAACGCCTCGCGCTCGCTCCTCGTCATCGTGGTCTTGCTCATCGCTCGTCCTCCTGCGGAGCGCGGCATAGCAAGCGCCCCCGGTCGACGCGAGGATGTCTCGCCTTTCGAAAACCCGTGTGTTAGCTCCCGACCCGCGCACCGTCGCGCCGCAGCTCACCCCACCTTCAGGAGGTTCGCTCGATGCAGGTCGTCCACGAACGCGTCAAAGTTCCCGTCGGATCCCTCGCGATGCCCGCTTACCTCGCGCGACCGACGGCACCCGGCACCTACCCCGCGGTGCTGGTCTTCATGGAGATCTTCGGGGTCAACCATCACATTCGGAGCGTCGCGGATCGTGTCGCCGCCGAGGGCTATGTCGCGCTCGCGCTCGACGTCTTCCACCGCACCGCACCCGGCATCGAGCTCAAGTACGACGCCGAGGGCCTCACCCGCGGCATCGAGCTGATGAACAAGGTCACCACGACCGAGGCCATGGCCGACGTCGCGGGCGCCCTCGCCTACTTGAAGGGACGTCCCGAGGTGGGCGGCCGCGGCACCGGCGCCATGGGCTTCTGCTTCGGCGGCCATCTCACCTACCTCGCCGCGTGCGAGCATCCGATCACGGCGGCCGCGAGCTTCTACGGCGGCGGCATCGCCGTCGGCAGTCCCGGCAACGACGGACCGCCGACGATCGCGCGCACACCGAAGATCACCGGCCGCATCCTCTGCCTGTTCGGCGAGAGCGACGGCTACATCCCGAAGGAGCAAGTCGCGGCCATCAGGGACGCCCTCACCGCGGCACGGGTGCGGAGCGAGGTCGTCGTCTACCCCAAGGTCGGCCACGGCTTCTTCTGCGACGAGCGCGCCGACTACGACGCGACGTCGGCCGACGACGCGTGGGCGCGAGTGACGTCGCTGTTCAGGAACGAGCTCGTCTGACGGCCGTCGACCGTGCCGCCTCCGGCACACGAGCGGCAGCGCTCGTGCGTCGGAGCGAGACGGCGCACCGTCCCCGCCCCTGCGCCGCCGGGTTCGACTCGCCTTCTCGCACCTCCTGTGTTAGCCGACCCGCGCACCCCGCATGGGCGCGCACGTCGTCATTGGAGGACCCGCCGACCG
This sequence comes from uncultured delta proteobacterium, assembly GCA_963774015.1. Lineage (GTDB taxonomy): Bacteria > Desulfobacterota > Binatia > UTPRO1 > UTPRO1 > UTPRO1. Next base: position 1,437,671 of record CAVZDH010000001.1, on the reverse strand, counting down.
TGAGCACACCCCGCCTCGAGAGCCGCATCCGCACGACCGACCAGGAATTCCAAGAGAACGCCGCCGCGATGCGGGCGGCGGTCGACGAGCTGCGACGGCACCTCGACAAGGCACGCGAGGGGGGTGGGCCGGACGCACGCACACGACACACGGAGCGCGGCAAGCTGACCGCGCGCGACCGCGTCGACGGGCTCGTCGATCCCGGCACGGCGTTCCTCGAGCTCTCGCCGCTGGCGGCGCACGGCATGTACGACGGCGGCGCGCCGGGCGCGAGCATGATCACGGGCGTTGGTACGATCCACGGGCGACCGGCGGTGATCGTCGCGAACGACGCCACCGTCAAAGGCGGCACGTACTACCCGATCACGGTGAAGAAGCATCTCCGAGCCCAGGAGATCGCGCTCGAGAACCAGCTGCCGTGTGTCTATCTCGTCGACTCTGGCGGCGCGTTCCTGCCGCTCCAAGCGGAAGTCTTCCCCGACCGCGAGCACTTCGGCCGCATCTTCTACAACCAGGCCCGCATGTCGGCCGCCGGCATCCCGCAAGTCGCGATCGTGATGGGATCGTGCACGGCGGGCGGCGCTTACGTCCCGGCGATGAGCGACGAGGTCGTGATCGTCGAGCAGCAAGGTACGATCTTCCTCGGCGGTCCGCCGCTCGTCCGGGCCGCGACGGGCGAGGAAGTGACCGCGGAGGATCTCGGCGGCGGCGACGTTCACACGCGCATCTCCGGCGTGTCCGACCATTTGGCGGCCGACGACCGTCATGCGCTCGCGATCGCGCGCGACGTCTTCACGACGCTCCCGGCGCCGCCGCCGCTGCCCGTCACCCGCGAAACGCCCGAGCCGCCGGCCTACGACCCCGCCGAGATCTACGGCATCGTGCCGCGTGACCCGCGCAAGCAATACGACGTGCGCGAGCTGATCGCCCGACTCGTCGACGGCAGCCGCTTCCACGAGTTCAAGGCGCGCTACGCGCCGACGCTCGTCACCGGCTTCGCGCATCTCCACGGCTACCCGGTGGGGATCGTCGGCAACAACGGCGCGCTCTTCTCCGAATCCGCGCTCAAGGCGGCGCACTTCGTCGAGCTCTGCTGTGCGCGCAAGGTACCGCTCGTTTTCCTCCAGAACATCACCGGCTTCATGGTCGGCAAGAAGTACGAGCACGGCGGCATCGCGAAGGACGGTGCCAAGATGGTGAACGCCGTCGCCAACGCGCGCGTGCCGAAGCTGACCGTCGTCGTCGGCAACTCGTATGGCGCCGGCAACTACGGCATGTGCGGCCGCGCCTACTCGCCGCGCTTCCTCTTCATGTGGCCGCAGAGCCGGATCTCGGTGATGGGCGGCGAGCAGGCCGCGTCGACGCTCTTGACGGTCAAGATGCAACAGCTCGCCGGCCGCGGCCAATCCATGTCGGCCGAAGAGCAGCGGAAGTTTCAGGCGCCGATCCTCGCCAAATACGACGAGGAGGGCAGCGCGTACTACTCGACCGCACGACTGTGGGACGACGGCATCCTCGACCCGGCGGAAACCCGTGACGCGCTCGGCTTGGCGCTCGCCGCGTCGCTCTGCGCGCCCATCGAGAACACCCCCTTCGGCGTCTTCCGGATGTGACTCGCCGCCCGTAGCAAATGACATAGCGCCGCAGGGCCAGACTTTTTCGTTTGCTGCGATCGCGCCCTGGTGTAGGGGTGAGCAACGGTCCTCGCGCGGGCGAGGCTCCGCGGCCCCCTGCACGACAAGGAGGGAACGATGGTCACGACGGTTCACGACGTCCTCCGGAAGAAGGGCTCCGGCGTCATCGCGGTGAGCCCCGACGACACGGTCTTCGAGGCGCTGCAGACGCTCGCCGAGAACAACATCGGCGCGGTCTTGGTGCTCGACGGCTCGCGCCTCGTCGGCATCCTGTCCGAGCGCGACTACGCTCGCCAGGTGATCCTGAAAGGTAAAGCGTCGAAGGACACGCCGGTCCACGCGATCATGACGACGTCGGTGGTCTGCGTGCACCCCGAGCACACGATCGACGAGTGCATGGCGCTCATGACCGACAAGCGCTTCCGCCACCTACCGGTGATCGCCGACGAGCATTTGCTCGGCGTGCTCTCGATCGGCGACGTCGTGAAAGCGCTCCTCGACGAGCAGGCCTACCGCATCGAGCAGCTCGAGAGCTACATCGCGAGCGGCGGCTGACCCCCCGGGAGCAGCGCCAGGTCGTGGTGGAAAGCACCGGCGTTCCCGGAGCCGCATCTCGGCACGGGAGGACGGCCCTCATACCGCAGCGGCGCTGACGATGGCGGACCCGCTCACCCGATCCAGGTGAGCGTCCACTCGCTGCTCGCGCCGTTCACGACCACCTCGACGACGTCGCCGACGCGGCGGCCGAGCACGGCGCGGCCGATCGGCGAGCTCGGCGTCACGACCGAGAGAAACCCGTCGCCGCCCGGGCCCGTCGAGCTCGATGCCCGCGCCGACCGGAGCGAGGAAGAGCGTGCGTCCCTCGGCGCCGTCTTCGACCTCGACGATGGCGCCGACGGCGACGGACGCCTTGGCGGAGAAGCGCGGCGGCCGAAAGCGGTCGAGGGCCGCGAGCTCGCTCGTCGCCCGCTCGAGCCGCGCCCGGTGCCCGCGCGCTAGACCGGAGTTCTCCTGCGCGACCCTGGAGTCCTCGCGCCGTTCGGCCGGCGTCGCGCCTTCCCGGGCCTCCGTGTTCGCGGCTTCCATGGCGACGCGCGCCGTGCGCGCGATGTCACGCAGGCGCTCCGCCAGCTGCTCGATGAGGAACGCCTTGTCCACTAGCCCGGATTATTCATGAATGCTCGTCGCGAAAGCGCTGAGCGGACGGCAGGCCGGGCCGCGCGGAGGAGCGAGCGACGCAGGCATAGTACGGCACTATGTCGAGGAGCGAGGTCCGAGCCCGGCCCGGAATGCCGTGCGATCGGCGCTTGCAGCAGACGATTCATGAATAATCCGGGCTAGGACGCGGTACGCGCAAAGAGCGCTTCGCCGACGCGCCGGAGCCACCGTTCGACGACGGTCACGAAGCCTTCCGGATCCTCGAGCTGCGGGACGTGGCCTACGTTCTCGAAGATTTCGAGCGTCCAGTCGCTCCGCCGCGACGCGAGCGCGCGCGCCGCGGTGAGCGGCACGAGGCGGTCGTGCGTTCCGTGCACCAGGAGCGCCGGTGCCACGATGCGGTCGATCATGCGCTCGAAGGTGCCGCGCCGGAGCACCGTTGCGACGATCGATCGCGCGGCCGAGAGAAAGGCCGCGTTGCCGCCCGCGGTCTTGGTGCGCTCCTGGGAGAGCGCGATCGTCGCCGCCACCACCTCGGGATGGACGCGGCTCGCATCGACGCAACAGAAGTCGAGCATCTGACGGACCGACCCCTCCGACCCGAGCAGCGCCTTTCGCCCGCTCATCAAGAGCTCGCCGATGCCGGGAAGACAGTAGCCGGCGAAGATCGCCGCGACGGCGAGATCGAAGAACCCGCCCGGCGCGGCGGGCAATGCGGGATTGACCAGCACGAGTCCCGACACGGCATCCGGCGTCTCGGCGGCCGTCATCAACGAGATGAGCCCTCCCATCGAGTTGCCGACCAGAATCGCCGGCTCGCCCATCACGCGCTCGACGAAGCGCGTGAGGAGCGCCCGATTGGCGTGGATCGACGCGGAATCACCCTCGGTCGGCGTGCGGCCGAAGCCCGGCAAGTCGATTGCGACCACGCGTGAGCGGCGTGCGAGCCCTTCCCCGACCGACATCCAGTTGACGTGGGCGCCGCCGAGACCGTGCACGAGCACCATGGCCGGACCGTCACCGCCGTAGTCGACGTAGTGGACCGGCACGCCGAGCTCGACGACGCGCGATTGCGGACGCGCCTCGCGGACGACGTGCGGCGCGACCACGTCGGCGGGACGGAGCAGATGGAGGCGTTGCTTGCGGACCGGGTCGGCGAAGCGTTCGAGGAGGGAGCTGCGGGCGCCGCGAATGATGCCGTGGCGGCGTTCGCCGTCGAGGACGCTCACGCCCATGAGCTCCCGCTCCGTCCGCCCCGGCTCGAGCGGAACGACCGAGGTGCCGGACGCCCGGACGGACGCCATCTCGCGACGGAGCAGCAACCGACAGACGCCGCGCATCGGTCCGTCGGCGCTCGGTCGGAAGACGTCGAAGCCCGCGGACATGGGCGAGCTCACGAGCACCAGGTCGAGGCCCTCGCCGGCGAGCAGGTCGACGTTGGTCGGCGAATGCACGCCGCCGTCGACGTATCGCCCCTCGCCGATCTCGACCGGACGATAGAAGCCCGGGATCGCACACGAGGCCGCGACCGCCGCCGCGACGCTCGCCGGCGGGTCACCGGCGCGGCCGAACGTCACGCGCTCGCCGTCGCCGAGCCGGACCGCATTGATCCAGAGTCGCCCGAGCGGCCAGGCATCGCCGAAGAGCCGCCCGATGCCTCCGACCAGGTGGTCGGTCGGAATGCGGCCGGTCGGAAGCGCGGCGGCGACCAGCGCGCCGAGGCGCGCCTCCCACGGCCGCCAGAGCGCGCGCTTGAGATAGGCGAGGTCGGCGGCGTCGAGCAGCGACCACCAATCGCGCGGGGCACCTGCGGGTGCCGGTACGGGTCGACCGAGAATGGCCGCGATGCGCGCTCCCTCCTCGGAGAGGGTCTCTCCGAGCGCCCGCGCCGCGAGGTCGCGGGGTGACAATCCGCCGCGCAACAACGCCCCGATGATGGCGCCGGCCGACGTGCCGACGATCACGTCGGCGGTGCGGGGATCCCACCCGGTTGCTTCCTCGAGCGCCGCGAGGACTCCGACGTGGAAGGCATGACCGGTGGCGCCGCCGGCGCCGAGGACGAGACCGATGCGTGCCATCTCTCGTCAGGTAAATGCCTGACGCCCTCCCTGCCGGCAAGTTCGCCCCCGATACGCGGCGCCGCCGGAACCCTCTCGCCGGGTGGCAACGCCTGGCACCGTGAACTTCCAACCCACGAGAATGCTCACCCACGAGCATGAGCGAGCCTCGCAGCGTGCGGAACGGCATGGCGTTCGGCCGTACCGGCAGACCCGCGCGGGTCTTCTCCCCCGCTTCCCGCTCGCGTTCTGGTTCTGGCGCGAGCTCGGCCGGACCGACGCTACGCGTGCCGCCGGTGGTAGTGGTCCAGGAACTTCGCGATCCGTCCGATCGACTCGGTGAGATCGTCCGCGTTCGGGAGGAACACGATGCGGAAGTGATCGGGCTTCGGCCAGTTGAAGCCCGAGCCTTGCACCACCAGCACTTTCTGCTCCTCCAGGAGCTCGAGGATGAACGCCTGGTCGTCGTCGATCGGATAACGCCGGAGGTCGAGCTTCGGGAAGAGGTAGAGCGCGGCCTTGGGCTTCATGCACGTGACGCCGGGAATCGACGTGAGCAGATCGTGTGCGAGGTCGCGCTGCTTCCCGAGCCGGCCGGTCGGAAGCACCAGATCCTCGATGCTCTGGTAGCCGCCGAGCGCCGTCTGGATGGCGAACTGCGACGGTACGTTCGAGCAGAGGCGCATCGAGGCGAGAATGTTCAGGCCGTCGATGTAGTCCTCGGCGTGCGACTTGTCGCCCGAGATGACCATCCAGCCGGCACGGTAACCGCACGCACGGTAGTTCTTCGAGAGCCCGTTGAAGGTGAGGGTGAGCACGTCCTCGGCGAGCGACGCGATCGACGTGTGGGTGGCGCCGTCGTAGAGCACCTTGTCGTAGATCTCGTCGGCCAAGACGATGAGGTGATGCTGGCGCGCGATCTCGACGAGCTCGCGCAGGAGATCGTCGGGATAGAGCGCGCCGGTCGGGTTGTTGGGGTTGATGACGACGATCGCACGCGTCGTCGGGGTGATCTTGGCGCGGATGTCGTCGAGGTCCGGCAGCCAGCCCGCCCCTTCGTCGCACAGGTAGTGGCGCGCCGTGCCGCCGGCGAGGCTCACGGCCGCGGTCCAGAGGGGGTAGTCGGGCGCCGGGATCAGGACCTCGTCGCCGTTGTTCAGGAGGCCCTGCATGCTCATGACGATGAGCTCCGAGACGCCGTTCCCGATGTAGATGTCCTCGATGCCGACGCCGCCGACGTGCTTCTGCTGCGTGTAGTGCATCACGGCCTTGCGGGCCGCGAAAAGTCCCTTCGAGTCGCAGTAGCCGGCGGCGTTCGGCAGGTTGTGGATGACGTCTTGGACGAGCTCTTCCGGCGCGTCGAACCCGAACGGCGCCGGGTTGCCGATGTTGAGCTTGATGATGCGGTGGCCCTCGTCCTCCATCTGCTTCGCGCGCGCGAGCACCGGTCCGCGAATGTCGTAACAGACGTTCGAGAGCTTGACCGACTTTTGGATCGACCGCGACGGAGCGGACGGCTTCGGGTGCGAGACGACGAGCTTCGGCATGACGGCGACCTTATGCCATCGGCGACGGAGATGACACCCGTGCTCGACACGGACCGCCGGTATCGCGGCCTCCCGCGGCGCGGGATCGGCGCCGGCCTTGGCCGGCGCGCCGGGTACGCATCGCCCGGTCGAGCCTCGCGGCGGGGGGCGGCTGCCGGCGCGGCGTCACGCCGCCGTCGTGACGACGGGCGCACTCACCTCGCGCCGCAGACGCAGCCCGGCCACCGCCGTCGTGAGCGCTTCGAGGGTGATGGGCTTGGTGAGAAAGTCGTCCATGCCGGCGGCGAGACAGCGCTCGCGCTGCCCTTCGAGCGCGTGCGCGGTCAGCGCCAGGATCGGGATCCGGACGCCGCTCGTGGCCTCGAGGCGGCGGATCGCTCGCGTCGCTTCGAGGCCGTCCATCTCCGGCATCTGTAGGTCCATGAGCACGCCGTCGTACCGACCCGTCTCCGCGGCGGCGACCGCCTCGGAGCCGTTCGCCACGACGTCGACCGTACACGCGAGCCGTTGCAGCATCTGGCAGAGCACGCTGCGGTTGACGGCGTTGTCCTCGGCGACCAGGAGGTGCAGCGAACGGGCGACCGGCGGCACGGAGCGGACGCCGGACGCCACGCGCGGCACGCGTCGCTCGAGCACCGCGCTCACCGTCTCCGCGAGCGCGGCGCGGCAGATGGGCTTCGTCACCGCCACGTCGAAGCCGAGTATGCGGGCCGTCTCCGAGCCGCCGCGCAGCGCGCCCATCGACGACACCAAGACCAGCGGCAGCTCGGCGAGCGCGGGTTCGGCACGAATGCGCGCCGCGACCTCGGCGCCGTCCATATCGGGCATCTGCATGTCGAGGAGGACGAGCCCGAAGGGGTCGCTGCCGAGGGCGCCGACGAGCATGCGGAGCGCCGTCGGCCCGTCGGCGGCCTCGTCGGGGCGGCAGTCCCACGAGCGGAGGTGCTGGCACGCGATGCGCCGATTGGTCGCATTGTCGTCGACGACGAGCACCCGCAAGCCCGCCAACGCAACCGACGCCGGATCGTCGACCGCCGCGGCCGCCTGCTTCTCGAGCGTCAGCTCGACGGTGAACGTGCTTCCCGTGCCGGGCGTGCTCGCGACGGTGAGCTCGCCCTCCATGAGCTGCACCAGCTGCCGGCAGATGGTGAGCCCGAGGCCCGTGCCGCCGTAACGGCGCGTCGTGCTGCCGTCGACTTGCGTGAAGCTTTCGAAGATCGCCTGCTGGCGGTCGCCCGGGATGCCGATGCCGGTGTCGCGCACGTGCAGCGCCACGCTCACCCATTGGCCGCGCTCCGAACGCACCTCGGCCTCGATGACGACCTCGCCCCGCTCGGTGAACTTGACGGCGTTGCCGACGAGATTCGACAGCACCTGCCGGATGCGGCCCGGATCGCCGAGGACGTGCTCCGGAACGTCGGCGGGAACCACCGCCCCGATCTCGAGCTCCTTCTCGTGCGCCTGTTGGGCGAACAGCGTCGTCACCTCTTCCACGAGATGCCGCAGGTTCGATCGGCACGTGCTCGATCGTCGAGCTTGCCGGCTTCGATCTTGGAGAAGTCGAGGACGTCGTTCATCACCGCGAGCAGCGCGTTGTTGCAGCGCCGAATGGTGTGGGCGAGCTCGCGCTGCTCGGTCGTCGAGGCCGGTCTCGAGCAGGATGTCGGTCATGCCGATGATGCCGTTCATCGGCGTCCGGATCTCGTGGCTCATGTTGGCGAGGAACTCGGCCTTGGCCCGCGCCGAGCTGAGCGCCTGATCGCGGGTGGCCGCGAGCTCCTCGGTCTGCGCGCGGAGCTGCGAGGCCTGGTTTTCGGCCGTCGCGCGCGCGAGATCGAGCGCGGCGACGTAGCGCTCGAGATCGGCGCGCGCGTAGGCACGCTCGACCGCGATGCCGGCGAGGTGGGCACCGAGCTCGATCATCTCGATCTCGGCCGCGGTCGGTCCGCGTGCGGTACGGTAGTACATCGCGAGCGTACCGAGCACGCGACCGTCGCCCGAGAGAATCGGTTGCGACCAGCAGGCGGCGAGCCCGGAGCGCAGCGCGAGGTCACGGAAGCTCGCCCAACGCGCGTCCGTCGCGATGTCCTCGACGACCACGCGCGTGCGCAGGAAGGCCGCCGAGCCGCACGAGCCGACGTCCGGGCCCACCGCGACCGCGGTCATCGCCTCGACGTACTCCGCCGGCACCCCGCGCGACGCGACGTGGCGTAGCGTCGTGCCCGTCGTGTCGACGAGGAGCAACGAGGAAGCCATGCCCGGCGACTGCTGCTCGACGACCCGCAGGATCTCGTCGAGCGCGTCGACGAGCGGCGCGTCGCGCGCGACCATCTCGAGCACGTGCTTCTGTCCGACCTGCAGGATCTCGAGCCGCTTGCGCGCGAACCGCTCTGCATCGAGCGAGCCGGCGGCGTAGACCGACGCCGCCAGGACCGTCCCGACCGTCAGCAAGAGATTGGACGAATGCGCCCAGAGCGACGGATCGTGGGTCAGCTGGACGGTGAAGCAGAGCGCGCAGACGATCACGACCGGGATCTGCGCCGCGACCCCCCAGGGAAAGACGATCGCGCCGCCGAGCGCGAGGGCGCTCACGACGTAGATGGTCATCGCGCTCTCGCCGGTGGCGAGGTCGATGGTCAACGTCGCGAGGCACATGAGGGAGGCCGACACGATCGCGGCGCGGCGTACCTGCGGCCATCGGCGGTCGCGCTCCACGCGTGCGAGCACGAAGATCACCAGCGCATAGGCCAAGACGGCGACGACGCGTGCCGGTCGCACGAGCGGCGGCAAGACGCGCCCGAGCGCGACGTCGACCCCGATGCCGACGAGGATCCCGGCCGCGGCGAGCGCCACGACGACCTGCATGCGGCGCACGAGGAGCGGCGTCGCCTCGTCGTCGAGGGCGTCTTGGATGCTCCGGTCGCGCTGCACGGTCACGAAAGAATCCCCCCGGGTGCCGTGGGGGCGCCCGTCTTGCCGGTCGAAGGCCCGATCGTCCATCGGCTCCCGAGCAAGTGCTGTGCCCTCGCACCGCGACGCGGACCCGACGGTCTTCCGCATCCGCTGCCGCTCGCGAGCGGCACGATTTTGACGGTCGACCGCCGCGCGCCGCCGCGTCAGGCTGCGATCGACCGCAAGTCGGCCACGACGTCGGCCCAATGCGTCGGATCGGGCGCCCGGTTGTTCGTGAGGCTGACGGCGTCCGCGAGATCGCCGAGCCGGGCGTGCAGCTTGGCGGCGACCTCGCGTCGCGGGCCGACCACCGCGACCGCGTCGAGCAGGGCGTCGTCGATCAGGTCGGCCATCGCGTCCCAGCGACCGTCCTTGGAAAGACGGTTCAGCTCGGGGTGAAGATCGTCGTAGCCCTCGCACGCGAGCGTCGGCCGATAGGCGGGCGTCGACCCGTAGAACGCGAGCTGCTTCTTCACGGCCCGCCGGATGCGCACGAGCTCGTCGTCGCGCTCGGCGGTGACGACGATGGTCGCGCACACGACCTGAAGATCGGCGCGGCGGCGTCCCACCCGCGCCAGCCCGCGGGCGAGGGCGGGCAACACGTGGCCGACGAGCGAGCGACGGGTCGCGAACGGGTGCGCGATGAACCCGTCGGCGACCTCGCCCGCGGCCTCGATCATCCGCGGGCCGACGCCACCCAGATAGATCGGCGGCGGGCCGAACGGGTTCGGTCCGGGATCGAAGGCGGGAATCATCAACGTGTGGCGGTAGAACTCACCCTCGAAGCGCAACGGCGCCTGTCCTTCCCAGGTCGCCCAGATCGCGCGCACGGCACGCACGAGCTCGCGCATGCGCGCCACCGGATGCGACCACACGGCACCGAAGCGGCGCTCGACATGCGGACGCACCTGCGTGCCGAGCCCGAGGAGGAAGCGGCCGCCCGTCAACGCTTGCAGGTCCCACCCGATGTTCGCGAGCGTCATGGGCGTCCGCGCGAAGGCGATCGCAACCGCGGTGCCGAGTGTGAGACGCGCCGTGTGCTCGGCGGCGACGGCAAGCGGGAGGAAGGGATCGTGCTTCGCCTCGAAGCTGAACGCGCCGTCGTAGCCGGCGCGCTCGAGCGCCGGATACGTGACGCGCGCGTCGCGCGGATCCTCGAGCGGTGCGGTGGTGTAGATGCGCATGCAGCTCACGCCGCCGCGCGACGCACGCGCCGATCATCGCGAGGAGCACGATCAGCGCCAGCATCGGCCCCTGACTCTGGCCCGTGGTGCGAGCCGACGCGCTCCTCCGGGTCATCGACGTTGCGGTTCCACTGCCGCCGTTTCTCCGCGGGAAGGAGCGCGAACACCGCGCGGCGCTTCACCTCCGGCAGGCGCCACAGGATCTGCAACGCCAGGTCCGGGTAGAAGTCGGCGAGCGCGTCGGCGACCGCCTGATCGGGCTCGGACTCGAGCAGCTCGACCGACGCGCGGACGCGGCGCGAAAGAAGCTCCGCGCCGAGCGGCGTCCGCGCGTGCCATGCGTCGTGAACATCCGTTCCGTCCTGCATCTCCGTCCCTCCCTCGGCGGCGGGTTCTAGCCCGCACGGTCGGCGCGGTCGACTCGGGGGAGGGGAACCATGCTAGACGCTCGGCGCCGCATGGCGACTCCGCGCCCGTCCTCGTCGTGGTCCCGCGCCGCCCCGCTCGTCGCGGCGCTCGTCGCCCTCGGCCCGATACCGTGGTTCGCGCAGGTGCTCGCCGGCGTGCCGGGGTGGATCGTGGTCGCGGCGGGCGTACCGGCGGCGCTCTATGCGCTCGCGATCGTGTGGATCGACCGTGGCGAGCCCGAGCCGCCGCTCGTCCTCGCCGCGGCGCTCTTCGCGGGTGCGGTCTTCGCCGCGTACGCCGCGCACACGGCGAACGCGTGGCTGCTCGCGTGGGCCGCGCGGCCGCTCGCCGCGAGCGCCGGGGCCCCGATCGTCGAGGAGATCGCAAAGGCCATGGCGTTGCTCGTCGTGGTCGCGCTCGCGCGCGACGCGTTCGGCGGGACGTTCGACGGCATCGTCTATGGCGCGCTCGTCGGCATCGGCTTCGCCTTCACGGAGAACGTCGTGTACCTCACGTTCGCGGTACTGCAGGGCGGTTCGGCGGGGCTGCTCCGGGCCGTGTACGTCCGCGCCCTGCTCGGCGGGGGAAACCACGCCGCATTCACGGCCACCACCGGCGCCGCCTTCGGCTGGGCGTGGACGCGCGGCGACGCACGCGGACGGTTGATCGTCGCCGGCCTCGGTCTGCTGTTCGCGATGCTGCAGCACGTGGTGTGGAACGCAGTCGCGGCGAGCGCCATCCAGGGCGTCCTCTGCGGCCCCGAGCTCGCCGGCGGACCGTGCCGGCCGACGCCGAGCGGCGTGAGCCTCTTCGTGACGGTCCCGCTGCTGACGGCGGTCTTCGTCGGGCCCGGCCTCCTGACCCTCGGCGCCATCGCGGTCGTCGCGTCCCGCTCGAAAATCTCGCGCTGAGGCCGTTTTCGGGACTCGACCACGACGCCGTCGCATGTCATGTCTCTTGTTCCCCACCCCCACCCCCTTCCTTGAGGAGCGTGCACGCATGCCACTCAACCTGATCCTTATGGGCCCCCCCGGTGCCGGCAAAGGCACGCAAGCATCGCGTCTCGCCGAGCGTCTCCGCGTCCCCGCGATCTCGACCGGCGAGATGCTGCGCGACGAGGTGAAGCGCGGGTCGGCGCCCGGCCGCGAGGCCAAAGGCTACATGGACCGCGGCGCGCTCGTGCCGGACGCGCTCATCATCACGATCATCGAAGCGCGCCTGCGACGGGACGACTGCGCGCGCGGCTTCATCCTCGACGGCTTCCCGCGCACGGTCGTGCAAGCCGAAGCCCTCGACCGCGCGCTGCATCGCTTCGGCTGGTCGCTCCATCGCGTCGGGAGCCTGAACGTACCGACCGACGAGGTCGTGCGCCGCCTCAGCGGTCGTAGGACGTGCCGCGACTGCGGCGTGCCCTATCACCTCGTCCTCGAGCCGCCGCGCCGGCACGACACCTGCGACGCCTGCGGCGGCGCCTTGCAGCAACGCGACGACGACCACGAGGCCGTGATCGCCGCGCGCCTCGAGGTCTACGCGCGCGACACGGCACCGCTCCTCGACTACTACCGCGACCGCGGGCTGCTCGCGGAGATCGACGGTCGCGGCAAGCACGACGACGTGCTCGCCGCCCTGCTCGCCCACTTCGACGTCCCCGCACGGCCGCCGACGCTCGCGGCAGGCTGAGCGCCAACCGGCACCGCATGGCCGACGCGCTTCACGTTGCTTCCGTCGGCACGCTCGCCGATGCGGTTCGTCGCGGCGAGATCCGCGCCCGTGCCCTCCTCGAGCATCACCTCGACCGCATCGCGCGGCTCGACCCGCCGATCGGCGCCTTCGTGTTCCGAGACCCCGACGGCGCCCGTGCCGCGGCCGACGCGATCGACGCTCGCGTCGCGCGCGGCGACGATCCCGGGCCGCTCGCCGGCGTACCGTTCGGCGTGAAGGAGCTCGAGGACGTCGCGGGCTGGCCGCATCCGCGCGGCGCCCGCGTCTTCGCCGACGTCGTCGCCACCACGACCTCGACGCAGGTGACGCGCCTGCGGAACGCCGGCGCCGTGCCGGTCGGCCTCACGGCGTCGCCCGAAATGGGCGCCGGCTCGTTCACCGCGTCCCTGCTGCACGGCGTCTGCCGCAATCCCTGGAACGCGGCGCGGACGCCGGGCGGATCGAGCGGCGGCTCCGCGGCGGCCGTCGCGCTCGGCCTCGTCCCGTTCGCGACCGGCTCGGACTCCGGCGGTTCGCTCCGCATCCCGGCGTCCTTCACCGGACTCGTCGGTTTCAAGGGCACGTACGGGCGCGTACCGCGCGGTCCGGGTTACGTCGGCTTCCCGAACGTCCGCAACTACGGGGTGCTCACTCGGAGCGTCGCCGACACCGCGCGCATCCTCGACTGCATCGTCGGCGCCGACGAGCACGATCCGCTCTCGCTTCCGCACCCCGGCTTCGCCTACGCCGACGCACTCGCGCGCCTCGACCTCCGCGGCACCCGCGTCGCATGGACGGCGGACCTCGGCTTCGGCGCGTGCGACGCGGAGGTCGCGCGTGTCGTCCGCGCCGCCGCCGATCGGCTCGTCGCCGGGACGGCGCTCGTCGTCGACGAGCCGACCGTCGCGCTCGCCGATCCCGAGGAGGCGTGGCGAGTCTTCATGGCGCCCGATCTCCTCGAGCTCTATGCGCCCTTCCTGCCGGCGCGTGCCGCCGACGTGACCCCGATGCTCCAGCTCCTCTTCACGCTCGCCGACGGCCTCGGTCTGCGCGACCTGGGGCGCGCGGCGCTCGTCCGCGACGCGCTCGTGCAAGCGCTCGCGACGATCTTCTCGACGGTCGATCTCCTGCTCCTGCCGACGACGCCCATCCCGGCATTCGCCGCCGAAGGTCCGCCTCCGATGGAGATCGCGGGACGCGCGGTCGGTCCGCTCACGACGGTCGCACAGACCTACGTCTTCAACCTGAGCGGCCATCCCGCGATCTCGGTCCCCGCCGGCGTCGTCGACGGCACGCCCATCGGCCTCCAGATCGTCGGCCGCCGCCACGACGATCTGCGCGTCCTCGCGACCGCCGCACGCTTCGAGCAGCTCTGTCCCTTTCCCGCCTTGCCGTTCGGAGATTGATGCGGACCCGCCGCTCGCGCCATCCCGCCCGCACCCGAAGCGCAGCGCCAGGAACGACGAACGTCGGCGGCAAACCCACGACGCGGGGGGCGCGGCATGGCATCCTCCTGACGGCGGGAGCCGCGCACCCACCGCTCGACGCGTGAACGACGGCACGGTGGCGGCGGTACCGCAGCGGGTAGCCAACCCTCTTCCCGAGTGTCAGGCGCGATCGCGCGGGACGCCCGGTCGGAGGACGCATGCGACATCGCCGTTGACGTTGCCGTCGCCGCGGGTAGCATCGCGGGGCTCATGCGGCGCATGCTTCGGCGTACGTTGTTGCTCGGCCTCGCGTTCGTCGGCGCGCGCGGCGGCGTCGCCGGCGCCACCGACGTGCAAGTGGTCGGCACGAGCCCGGCCCGGAACGCCACGGCCGCGCCCACGACCACGGTGCGCATCGACTTCGATCGCGCCCTCGACCCGGCGACGATCTCCGCCGACACGGTGCGCGTCTTCGGACACGGCAGCGGCACCGCGGCGGGACCGATCGTCCTCTCGAACGGCGGCCAGACGGTGACGCTCACGCCGGCCCGGCCGTTCTCGGCGGGCGAGGTCGTGCTCGTGAACCTGTCGCACGCGATCACCGGCGCGGACGCGTCGCCGCTCCGCGCCGCCGGCGACGCCTTCCAATTCACGGTCGCCACCACGCCGACGACCCGCAGCTTCGAGCTCCTCGACACCATCTCGAACCGCTCGACGCCCGGCATCGCGACCCGCATCTACGGCGCCCAGGCGGCCGACCTGAACCACGACGGCTTCCTCGACCTCGCGACCGTCAACGAGGTGAGCGCCGACGTCCGCGTGGCGCTGAGCCTCGGGAACGGCGCCGGGACGTTCGCCCCCTTCCTCGCGCCCAAAAAGATCGCGACGGAGTCGAGTCCGAACGAGCCGGCCGATTTCGACAACGACGGCAACACCGACGGCTGCTTCTCGGCCGCGAGCGGCCAAGCCGTCACCGTGCTGCGCGGCAACGGCGACGGCACCTACGGCACGACGCAGACGATCGACCTCGGCGGCGAGCCGCACGGCATCGCCGTGCTCGACGTCGACGGCGACGGCGACCTCGACATCGTCGACGCCGACCGCGCTGGGAGCCAGCTCGTCCTCCTGTTGAACGACGGTCACGGCGTCTTCGGCGCGCCGACCCGCTTCGACGGCGGCGTCGGCGGCGAATACGGGCTCGCGTCCGGCGACATGAACGAGGACGGCATCGTCGACCTCGTGGTCGGCGGACGCGACAGCCAGACGATCGTCACGCTCCTCGGCAACGGCGACGGCACGTTCACCCCGGCGGCGCCGCAGAGCTCCGGCGGCAACACCTGGGTGATCGCACTCGGCGACGTGAACGGCGACGGCCACCTCGATGCCACCACCGCCAACTCGAGCAGCAACAACGGCGCCGTGCTGCTCGGCGACGGCACCGGCGCCTTCGCGCCGCCGGTCACGACGGCAACCGGCGCCCACACGCCCTCGACCGACCTCGGCGACCTCGACGGCGACGGCGACCTCGATTGGGTGCTCTCGAGCTTCGGGGGCGGCTTCTGGCGCGTCTACGTGAACGACGGCAGCGGGCACTTCGCGCTCGATCGGCAGATCGACGCGCCGAACAATCCGTCGTGCGCCGTGCTCTTCGATTTGGACGACGACGGCGATCTCGACATGGCGCTCACCGACGAGGTCGCGGACGTGATCCTGCTCGAACGGAACGGCGGCGTGGTCGCCCCGACGCCGACGCCGCGCTGCGCCGCCACACCCCGTCCGTGCCGAACGCCCGCCGTCGGCGCCAAGGCGGCGGTCGCGATTCACGACGCGGCGATCGACACGCGCGACGCGTTCGCCTGGACCTGGGCCAAGGGCGCCGCCACGAGCGTCGCCGACTTCGGCGACCCGCTCGCGACCGATGCCTGGGATCTCTGCGTCTACGACGCCGGCGCGCTCGTCATGAGCGCCACCGCGCCGGCCGGCGGGCGCTGTCCGACCAAGCCGTGCTGGAAGCGGCGCACACACGGCTTCGACTACGCGGACAAGACCCGCACGCCGAACGGCTTGAAGACCCTCGCCTTCCGCGCCGGCGCCACCGGCAAGGCGCGCATCACGGTCCACGGCTCGGGCGACGCCCTCCCCCTCCCCGCGCTCGGCCCCATCACCGGCCCCGTCGACGTCCAGCTCCAAGGCGGCGCCGCCCCCTGCTTCGGCTCACGCTTCTCGCCCCCCTTCAAAAAGCACGACCCCACGAAGCTGATCGACAAAGCCGACTGATTTCTCTTCCCTCGTCGGCCACGCACGAGAAGATCGAGTGCAAGCGAAGCGAGCACGAGCTCATCTGAAACGCACCCCATTCGCGACCAGCCCGAGCCGGCGGCCGAGACGCGGGCAGCTGCAAGGCGCGAGGAAGCGAGGGCGGAGGCGTAGCGGAGCTACGCCGCACAACCGAGCGACCGAGCAACGCAGCAGATGCCCGTGTCTCGGCCGCCGGCGCTGCTACTCGACGACTTCGAAGTCGTCGCCCGTGATGCGGAGAAACTCGTCGTGCATCAACTCGTCATCCCAGCGCGGATCCGGCGCTCCCGTCACGAACCAGTCGCTCCCGTTGTCCGCCAGGATGAGCCCGTACTTCTGCATGGCGCGAACGATCACCGCGACGGGCGCCGCAAAGCTATCGGGATCGACGCTCGCCTTCAGGCGCACGCGCAGGCCGAGCGGCGGACGCGCGTCGCCGCCCGGGCCCGACGTCGCGTCGTGCGACGCGGGATAGACGTAGCCTTTGGTGCCGCGCACGGTGAAGCGGAGCGCGTGCGTGATCACGCCGGCGTCGAAGACCTCGTCGCCGCGCACGAGACCGGGCAGGATGGCGAGCCCCGCCGCGTCGGCGGAGGTCCAGCCTTCGGGGCGGCGGGCGTTGCTGCCGAGGTCGAAGATCGCGCCCGAGCCTGCGCTCCACGCCCCGCCGCCGAAGTGCGCGGCGTAGAGCTCGAAGAGCAGATCGTGATCGCGGTCGACGAGCAGGAGGTGGCGGTCGCCGCTCGTCCCGCCGCCCGCGACGCCGCCCTCGACGTACCCGGGTACGGACTGCGCGAGCTCGGGAATGGGATAGCCGAGCGGCAAGCCGGGCGCGCCGTGATCGCTCTCGTCGTCGTAGAGGAAGGTGACGGGCACCTTCGGCTGCGTTCCCTCGACCTCGACGTAGGGAATGCCGAAGGTCGTGCCGAAATCGGGATGCAGGGACTTGGTCCGGCCGATGTAGTCGATGACCGCGTCCGAGCTCGCGGGCACGGTCGCGCTCGACACGTCGCGGTTCCACCAGTTGTCGCTGGGGAAGACCTGGAGCCCGGCGAGGCTGCCGTTCAGCACGACCACGCCGTCGCTCGTCGGCGGCACGTCGGCCACGACGGCCGCGACGAGCGGGTCGACGTCGCTGGTCTCGACCGCCGCCGCATCGCCCTCGGTCGCGCACACGTAGCGTGCATCCGCGCCGGCGAACGCGGCCGCGAACTTCGCCTCCGCTTTCGCGAGGCACGCCGGATCGGGAGCGGGGAGCTTCGTCACCGCGCGCGCATGACACCCGAGCTTGAGTCTCGCCTTCGCACCGGTCGCCTTGAGCTTCACGGCGGCGCAGCGTCGGCCGTCCGTGCTGCCGTCGTCCGCGAGCGTCGTCGCGACCGCGGCGACGAAGTCGTCGAGATTCGTCACGATGGTGGAAACGTCGTCGCTGCCGGCGCAGCCGCCTTTGGCCTCGGCGCGCGCGAACACATTCGTCAGCTTGGCGTGCGCCTTCGACACGCAGGCGCCGTCGACGGCGGCACCGCGTTTCGCGGCGCTCGCGTGACACTCGAGGAGCGCCGCCGCCGCCGTGCCCGCCGCCTTGAGCTTCGCCGCGGCGCAGCGCCGCGCCGGTGTCGTCGCCGCACCCACCTGGCCGTGCGCGACGAGCGTCACCAGGAGCGCCAACGTCACGCGACGGATCACGGCCCCCATCACGGCGAGTAAGCCCGGGGCCGGCGCCGGGGTCAAGGCGAAATACCGCCGACCCGGAGCTTCGCGACCATCGCACGTACGCCCGCCGCCGCGCGGCGGCACGTGCGCACGCATGCGCCGTGCTACTTCGCGTCGCCTTTCTTCATCACCTCGACGTCGATCGTGATCGCGATCTCGTCGCCGACCAGCACGCCGCCGCCGTCGAGCGCCTTGTTGAAGCTGACACCGAAGTCCTGGCGATTGATCGTGGTCGAGGCCTGGGCACCAATGCGCATGTTGCCCCAGGGGTCTTTGGTGGGAGGCGTGACGTTGCCGACGTCGAGCACGACCGGCTTGGTCACGCCGTGGAGCGTGAGGTCGCCCGTGAGCTTCCAGCCGGCGCCGGCCTTCTCGACCTTCGTCGACCTGAAGGTGATGGTCGGGAACTTGGCGACGTCCAGGAAGTCGGGGCTGCGCAGATGCTCGTCGCGTTTCTCGTTCCGCGTGTCGATCGACGCCGCGTCGATCGTCGCCTCGACGGTCGCCGCGGTCGGGTGCGCGACGTCACCGGTGGCCCGGCCGGAGAGCTTGGTGAACTCGCCACGTACGTTGCTGATCATCATGTGGCGCACGGAGAACTGCACGGCGGTGTGCGCCGGGTCGATCTCGTAGGTGTCTGCGGCGCGGGCGACGGGGACGAGCCCGGCCAACGCGGCGACCACGGCAACGGCGACGGCTCGATGCTTCATGCGAACGACCTCCTGCGAAACGCGAAGTGGAGGCGCTTCTAGCGCGAAGCGCCGGGTGAGTCAGCCCCCGACGACGCCGCGCCGACGACCGCCTCGCCGCCGGTCGCGAGCGCGCGGCGCACCGCGAGCGGCAGGCCGGGATGCGCGAGCGCGCGGGCCGCCACCTCGGCGGCGACGGGCGCGTCGGCGAAGCGCGCGGCACGAACGAGCTCGACGAGCGCCGCGGCCGGGGTCGCCACGTCGACCCGCGCGAGCGCGTCGCGCACCAAGTCCGCCGCCTCCGGGGTGTGACCGATGCCGCCGAGCGCCGACGCGAGCCGCGCCGCGAGCTCGGTCTCGACGGCCACGTCCGGCAGGTGCGCATGCAGGTCGCGCCAGTGCGCGAGCGCATGCTCCTCGTCGTGCGCGAGGAGCTCGGCGCGTACCACCCGCAACAGCACGGGCGCCGCCTCACGCGCCCGCCCGAGCGTCTTCGCGAGGTCCCAGTACGCGAGCGCCGCGTCGTGGTCGCCGGGGGTGTGCACGACGTGCGCCGCCAGGAGCTTCCACGCATCGTCGCGACGATCGCGGGCGAGAGCGCGCTCGACCGCGCGGAGCAGCGCGTGATCCGCCTCCCCCGGCGGCCGCGGCGCGAGCAGCCGCTCGAGACCGAGGAGCTGGACGCCGCCGGCCACCGCGACGCCGAACAGGAACCCGTAGACGTGGACCCAGTGCGCGACGCCGCCGCCTCCCGACCCGGGCGCGACCATGTCCATGACCCAGGCCCACAGCAGCTCGGCCGCGCCCCACACCGGCAACACCACCCATGCCGGGGTCGAGAAGCGCCGCACCACGAAGCCCCAGAACCAGAGCAGGCGAATGCGCGTCTGCGGATGCCGCACCAGCATCGCGCCGAGCACGCCGGCAACGGCGCCGGACGCGCCGATCAAGGGAACCGCGAGATCCGGGTACTGCTGCACGAAGAGCCAGGCCGAGACCAGCCCCGCGAGCAGATAGAACGCCGCGAAGAACGGACGGCCCCAGACGTCCTCGATCAGCGGACCCGACAGGTAGAGGAAGAGCATGTTGAAGGCGAGATGGAAGACGTCGCCGTGAATGAACATGTGGGTGAGGTACCGCTCCGGGACGACCTCGCTCGGGATCAAGCCGTGGCGTCCCGCGGAGTCCTCGCGGAGCGCCGCGAGCCAGGCCTTCGTCAACGCGTCGAGCTGCGCTTGCCGCACGTCCTGGAGCGGCGTCGTCGCCTCGCGATTCGCGTCGAGCTCCGCCCGCAACTTCTCCCGCACCTCGGGCTCCTCGGCATCGATCGCACCGTCGATCCAGCGCCGCAGCAGCGGATGGACCTCGAGCTCGGGGTGCTCGAAGTAGTACTCGGCCGCCGCCTGGAAACGCTCCGAGACGAGCCCGGGATTCCCGTCGGCGCCCCGACGCTCGGCGAGGAAGACGACGGTGCAGATCGCGATGATCGCGAACGTGACGATCGGCCAGCGTCGCAGGCCGTCGACGTCGTGTCCGACGGGAATGAACATCCGGGGGCGCGCCCGCTCGACCTATCGACAGGATCGTCGCCGTCCTGAAGAGGCGTCCGTCACGCGAGCACGCACGGCATTTGACGCGTCTCGGCACACGCGTACCATACGGCGGCGGGAGGTCCGCCATGCTCCGTCTCGCCAAGCCCCTGCGCATCCCAACCGCCGCCGCCGCCCTGCCCGGCCGGAGCGAGCCGCTCCTCCTCCCACCCACCCACTACGTGAACGGTCACTCGATGCGGCGTCCCTACCCGGTCGGCATGGCACGGGCGCTCTTCGGCGTGGGCTGCTTCTGGGGCGCGGAGCGGAAGTTCTGGAGCGAGCCCGGGGTGTTCGTCACCGCGGTCGGCTACGCCGGCGGGCACACGCCGAACCCGACCTACGAGGAGGTGTGCTCGGGCATGACGGGTCATACCGAGGTCGTGCGCGTCGTCTTCGATCCCGTGCTCGTGAGCTTCGCGCAGCTCCTGCGAACCTTCTGGGAAAGCCACGATCCGACCCAGGGCATGCGGCAGGGCAACGACGTCGGCACGCAGTATCGGTCGGCCGCGTATTGGTACGACGAGAGCCAGCGACGGGCGATCGAGGCGAGTCGCGCCGCGTACGAGCGGGCGCTCATGGCGGCCGGCTACGGCACCATCACGACGGACATCGGGCCGGCGCCCGCGTTCTACTTCGCCGAGGGCTATCACCAGCAGTACTTGGCGAAGAATCCCGGGGGCTATTGCGGCATCGGCGGCACAGCCATCCCCCTCCCGGCAGCTTGCTGAAAAAGGGCGATCTGCTTCGTTGCTTCCTCACTCACTTGCCTGCCCTCGAAGGAGGGTGCGGCGTAGCTCCGCTACGCCTCCGCGTTCGCTCGGTCGCGCCTCGCATCTCACCCTTTTTGAGCAAGCTGCCTCGTGCCTCGTGCGCGTGGTGGGGCGGTCGCTGTGCTCCCGCCCAACCAATTTCATTCGCCCTGCAGAGTCTCTGGCGTGAGAAATTGGTTGGGCGGGAGCAAAGCGACCGCCCCACCGCTTGCGCGCAAGGCACCCTGTCGGCGCGAGGCAGCGGAGCGGGTCGCTCAAAAAGGGGCAGCTGCAAGGCGCGACCGACTGAGCGCGGAGGCGTAGCGGGAGCTACGCCGCACCCTCCTTCGAGGGCAGGCAAGCGAAGGAGGGAGCAACGCGGCAGATGCCCCTTTTTCAGCGACCCGCTCAGGTGATGCCGTGGAGCTCGTCCTTGTAGGAGCGCTCCAGCAGCATCTTCACCGCGTCCTTGAGCGGCCGGCCGCCGTGCAGCACCTCGTAGACGTTCTCGGTGATCGGCATCTCGACGCCGAGCTTCGCGGCGAGGGCCTGGGCGGCGGCCGACGTCGAAAAGCCCTCCGCGACCGAGCGCTGGCTCGCGAGGTAGGCCTTCGGATCGACGCCGAGCGCGAGCTGCTTGCCGAGCGTCCGGTTGCGCGAGAGATCACCGGCGCAGGTCAGCACGAGGTCGCCGACGCCGGAGAGCCCGAGGAACGTGAGGGGATTGGCGCCGAGCGCGACGCCGAGGCGGGTCATCTCCGCGAGGCCGCGCGTGATGACGGCCGCGCGCGCGTTGTCGCCGAACGACAGGCCGTCGCACGCGCCGGTCGCGATGGCGAGCACGTTCTTGATCGCGCCGCCCACTTGCACGCCGACCGGGTCGGCGCTCGCGTACGTACGGAAGTTCGGCGCGTGGATGAGCTCTTGGACGGTGTGCGCCGCCGACATGCCCGCGGACGCCACGACGACGTCCGTCGGTAGACCGCGCGCCACCTCCTTCGCGAAGCTCGGCCCGGAGAGGAACACCAGCCGCTCCTCGACCTCGGGCGCGGCCTCGACGACGACCTCCGACATGAGCTTCAGGCTGCCTTCCTCGATGCCCTTGGTCGCGACGACGAGGATCGTCTCGGGACCGAGCGCGGGTGTCACCTGGGTCACGACCGAGCGCAGGTGCGACGAGGGCGGCACCAGGATCACGACCTCGGCGTTCGCGACCGCGGCGGCGACGTCCGTGGTGGCATCGAGCGTCTCGGGCAACGACAGACCCGGCAGGTAGATCGAGTTGGCGTGCCGCGTGCGGATCTCCTCGGCGACCTCGGGCTCGAGCGCCCAGAGCGTCACCGCGTGCCCGAGGCGCGCCGAGTGCGCGGCGAGCGCCGTACCCCAGGCTCCCGCGCCGACGACTGCGAATTTCGCCATCCGCGCCCCCTAACACAGCTCTCGCCCGCCCGTCACGCATCGCGTGACGCGCGCGGCCGTGCTACGGCCCCCGTCGCGCGATGCCATCCCGGGTTCTCTTCTTCGTTTTCGTCACGGTGCTCTTGGACATGATCGGGTTCGGGATCGTCATCCCGCTCCTGCCCTTCTACGTGCAGTCGATGGGCGGGTCGGCCGAGGTCGTCGGCTTGCTGCTCGGCACGTTCGCGTTCATGCAGATGGTCGCGACGCCGATGCTCGGCCGACTCTCCGACCGAGTGGGCCGCCGGCCGATCATCCTCGCGAGCCTCTTCGGCAACGCGGTCGCCATGGTGATCTTCGCGCTCGCCGCCGAGCGCTCCTGGCTGGCCCTGCTGTTCCTGTCGCGTATCCTCGCGGGAGCCACGGCCGGCAACCTCTCGGCGTGTCAGGCGGCGGTCGCCGACGTGACGACCGGTGCGGACCGCGCGGCGGGCATGGGTCGGGTCGGCGCCGGGATCGGCCTCGGGCTCGTCATCGGTCCCGTGCTCGGCAGCACGGTCAGCCGTCTCCACCCGAACGCGCCGCCGCTCGCCGCCGCGCTGCTGGCCTTGGTCGATCTGACCGCCGTCTATTTCCTGATGCCCGAGACGCGCGCGACGACGACCAGCGTCGACGCCGCGGCGGCACCGCACCGGCCGCTCCGCACGGTGCTCACCGAAGTACCGATCCTCGCCGTGATGGCGATCTACTTCCTCACCTTCATCTGCATGACGAACGTGCAGGTGTCGCTCGCGCTTCTCGCCGACGCGCGGCTCGGCTGGACGGCGAACGAGGTGGGCCACCTGTTCGGCCTCTACGGCTTGATGGCGCTCCTCGTCCAAGGGGGAGCGATCGGCCAGCTGTCGCGCCGCCTGCCGGCGGTCACCCTGCTCGTCGGCGGCACGGTCGCGATCGGGCTCGGCATGACGACGATCGGTGTCGCACGTACCGCGACCATGCTCGTCGTAGGCGTCGCGCTCGCGGGCCTCGGCGCCGGCCTCACCAACCCGATGCTCGCGAGCCTCGCGTCCCAGCACGCCGGCACCGCCCAGCAGGGTGCGGTCCTCGGCTTCGCGCAGTCCGCCGGCGGCGCCGCCCGGACGGTCGGTCCGGTGTGGAGCGGCTTCCTCTTCGCGCGCCTCGGCGCGGCCGCGCCGTTTCTCTCGGGCGCGCTCGCGTCGTGTCTGTCGCTCGCGGTCGCGCTCGCGCTGCGCCGGCGGACGCTCGCGGCCCCGCCGACGGCGGACGACGCGGTGGCGGCGCCGTCATGAGCGGCGCCGTCCTCGCCTGGACCGGCGGCACGGTGTCCGCAGCATGGCACGGCGAGCCCGGCGACACGCTGCTCGCGCTCACGCACGGCGCGGGCGGGACCTACGAGACGCCCTCGCTCGTCGCGTATGCCGACGCGATGGCGGCGCGCGGCCTGCAAGTCGTGCGCTTCAACCTGCCGTACGTCGAAGCCGGCCGGAAGACGCCGGGGCCGCAGGCACGCGACGAGCAGTGCTGGCGCGACGTCGCGGAAGCGCTCCGCCCGCGCACGCAACGGCTCTTGCTCGGCGGACGCTCCTACGGTGGGCGCATGGCGACGCACGTCGTCGCCGACGGCGTGGCGTGCGACGGTCTCGTGCTCCTCGCCTATCCGTTGCACCCGCCCGGCAAGCCCGAGCGTCTACGCGCCGCGCACCTCGAGCGCATCATGGCGCCCATGCTCTTCCTGCAGGGCACGCGCGATCCCTTCGCAGACCCGACGCTGCTCGCACGGACGCTCGCGCAGTTGCCCGGAGCGACGCGGCACCGCCTCGAACGCGGCGACCACGGACACAAGGTCGCAGGTCGAAACATTGCCGCCGTCGCCGCCGAGCTCGCCGACGCGAC
Source organism: uncultured delta proteobacterium (assembly GCA_963774015.1). Taxonomy (GTDB): domain Bacteria; phylum Desulfobacterota; class Binatia; order UTPRO1; family UTPRO1; genus UTPRO1. Next base: position 1,413,250 of record CAVZDH010000001.1, on the reverse strand, counting down.
GGTGCAGTGGCTCGATGCGGCGGTCGGCCGCCGTCGCTGACGCTCGCCGTCTCTCACAGCACGCAGAGTCCGCCGCTGCACGTGAGCGGGGCGAAGCAGTCCGCGCTTTGTCGACAGGCGTGATTCGCCGCGGCGTAGCCGCAGGTACCCGAGAAGTGCGGACCGACGAGGCACGTCTTCTCGGGGTCGCAGCACCCGACGTCGCCGCAGAAGAGACCGGGACGGGCTTCGCACGCCGATCTCCCGACCGTCAACGATACGCCTGCCGTTGACTTGGCTCGCGAACGACGGCCTAAGAGCGCCATGCACGAAACTCGCCCGACCTGGCACCGTCGCCTCACCATCGAGATCCCCGCCGAAGCCGAGCTCTACGAGAAGCTCAAGGCGTATCAGTGGAACGCCACGACCGAGATCGATTGGACGCGGCCGGTCCAGAACTATACCGACGAGGAATACGAGACCATGAGGCGTGTCTACTCCCGCGAGGACTACGATCGCCTGCGCGGCCAGCAACGCGCGTTCACGTTCACCAACCTCTTCCTCGGCGAGCAGGCGGCGATGGCGCTCTGCGCGCAGCTCATGAACGAGGTGCCCGAGATGGAGACCAAGCTCTGTCTCGCGGGCCAGGTAATGGACGAGGCGCGCCACGTCGAGGTCTTCGGCAAGTACCTCGACAAGCTCGGGCACGAGGCACCCCTCAATCCCGCGCTCGAAGAGTTGGTGCACCGCCTGCTCGACTCCGACCACTACGGCGAGAAGATCGTCGGCATGCAGATCTTCCTCGAGGGGATCGCGGTCGGCCTCTTTCAGCGCTTCCAGAAAGACAGTCCGGACCCTCTGCTGCGCGACCTGATCGGGCTCGTCCTCCGCGACGAGTCGCGCCATGCCGGTTTCGGCGTCATCTACCTCGCCGACAAGTTCAAGACCGCGAGCGCGGCGGAACGGCACCGGGTGGAGGCGTTCGTCGGCGAGCTCTGGCGGCTCTTCCACCACGCGACGGGCTCGCCGTTCGGACCGGTGAACGAGTTCCTGCAGTCGACGTTCGACGACATCGCCCACCGCCTGAAGTTGATCGGGCTCCAGCTGCATTGACCAGGCGCCGCGGCCACGAGCGACCCGACCCGGGGTCAGGGCAGGTCGCTCGCGCTCCGCGACGTACGGGTGCTCCGCGACGCGCGCGCGGCCGACGCCTATGCCGGCGAGCACGATCGCTACGCACGCATCGTCCGCACCGCCGACGGCTGGTATCGCGACGTCTTCATGGAAATGAGTCCCGACGCCGACGCGCGTCGCGCCCGGGCGCTGCCGCGCATCGTCGCGATCCGTCGCGAGTGGTGGACGTCGGCATGAGCGGTCCCGAAGCGCCGCACGACGACGCCGCTCGCACGCGGTTCTTCGGCGAGGACTGACGCGAGCGCCCTGGCACGCTGCGCTCGGAGGTCGAGGCTCTAGGGAACCTCTGCACAGGTGGCTCCCGGCTACGAAGCGCGATCCATCCCCGATCGACGGCGGCGCGACGCCCTCGGCGTATCGTTCAGATACGCGGTCGGGCTTCGCGCCTTGCGCTCGGGGCGGCTCGCACTTCTCGCTCGGAACCTACCTGTGCAGAGGTTCCCTAGCCCGCGCGCCGCCAGGCCGGCGCCGCGTCGTCGGTGCGACCCTCGCCGTCGATGGTCGCAAACGGCAGCCGTACGGTGAAGGCCGACCCCGCACCCGGCGCGCTCTCGACGCTCACGGTCCCACCCATGATGTCGGTGAGCTGCCGGACGATCGCGAGCCCGAGACCGATGCCGCTCGTCTTGCGCGCCGCCTCCGAGCCGCCCTGCTCGAAGGCGTCGAAGATCGCCTCGTGCTGCGCGCGCGGAATGCCGCAGCCGGTGTCGCGCACGGTGAAGACGACCGTGTCCTGGTCGGCGCTGGCCGCGAGCGTGATGCGGCCCTCGTCCGTGAACTTGGCCGCGTTGGTGGCGAGGTTGTTGAGGACCTGCTGCAGGCGCAGGGGATCGGTCGCGAAGCGCGCGATCCGGCAATCGGTCTCGACGGCAACCGGCTTGCCTCGAAGCATCGCGCGCGCCCCGCGCGCGACCTCGTCGAGCAACGGCGCCACCTCGACCTCGACGACGTGCAGCTCGAGCTTGCCGCAGGTGAGCCGGGACAGGTCCAGCAGCTCGCTCACCAAGGCCTCGAGCGACACCGCGTACTGCCGGATCCGGGGCGCGGCCTCCGCGACCGCGGCGCCGCCCGCCCCGACGTCGAGCAGCATGTCGGTGTAGCCGACGATCACGTTCAACGGCGTGCGGAGCTCGTGCGACACGTTCGCGACGAGCCGCGTCTTGAGCTCGACCGTGTCCTCCGCGCGCCCGAGCGCGATCCGGAGCTGCCCGTGCGCGTGGCGCAGGATCGCCTCGCGCTCGAAGGCTTCCCAGCGGAAGCGGGTGATCGTGCCCGCGCCGATCGTCGACGTGGTGAGTACGGCGAGAAACGCGATGAACGTGTACTGCCACGGCAGCGACATCGGCAGGCCCCAGAGGAAGATCCCGAAGAAGCTCCCCGCGCAGGCGCCGCCGAAGAGCAGCTGATGGCGGACGCCGAAGGGCAGCGTCGCGGGAATCGCGGTCACCAGACAGATGAGCGCCGCCATCGCGAGCGTCGCGTCGGCCTGCACGATCGGATAGTAGGCCGCGACGCAGAGTCCGATGAGCGCGCCCCACGCCGTGGCGATCGCGCGCGTCCGATGCGGCCAGCGCCGGGCGGCGAGCCATGCGAACGCGCATACGAGGAGCTCGACCCCGTACACTGCGAGGTACGCCGGCACGCGGCCGGGGTAGTAGTGGCGCTCGATCGGCAGGGCACCCCCGATGAAGACGGCGAGGACGCCCATCGCGAGCGGCAGCCGGCGAAGGGCGAGACCTTCGAGCTCGTCGTTATGTGCCCGCCGGAGGTCCACCACCCAGGCACCGAGCAACCTCGATGCCACAGCGAGCTCGCGAGCGCGTCGACGGGCACGGGGCGCCGCGGAGGCAATTCCGGCACCGATCTGACACTCCTGACACCCCGCGACCCCGCATCGTGCCGTCGGACGCCGGCCGCCGTGTGCGAGCCCGGGCGCCGCATGGTACACACGCCCGCCGATGCCACCGGTCCGCAAAGTCCTGATCGCCAACCGCGGCGAGATCGCCGTCCGCATCGTCCGCACGTGCCGCGCCATGGGCATTCGCGAGCGTCGCCGTCTACTCCGACGGCCGACGTCGACGCGCCGCACGTCCGGCTCGCCGACGAGGCGGTCGCGATCGGCCCCGCCCCGGCGCGCGAGAGCTATCTCGCGATCGACAAGCTCCTCGACGCGGCCGCCGCGAGCGGCGCCGACGCGATCCATCCCGGCTACGGTTTTCTCGCGGAGAACGCCCGCTTCGCCGCCGCCGTGCACGACGCGGGCCTCACGTTCATCGGACCACCGCCGCAGGCGATCGCGACGCATGGGCGACAAGGTCGCCGCGCGTACGCTCATGGAGCACGCGGGCGTGCCCGTCGTACCCGCGACGCCCGTGCTCGCCCCCGAGCCCGCGACGTTCGCGACCGCCGCGGCGGGACTCGGCTTCCCGGTCGTCATCAAGGCCGCGGCCGGCGGCGGCGGCAAGGGCATGCGCATCGTGCGGCGCGTGGAGGAGATCCCGGACGCGGTCGCGGGCGCGGCGCGCGAAGCGACGGCGGCCTTCGGCGACGGCCGCATCTACCTCGAGCGCTATCTCGAGCGTCCGCGCCATGTCGAGGTGCAAGTGTTCGCGGACACGCACGGCACGGTCGTGCACCTCGGCGAGCGCGAGTGCTCGATCCAGCGCCGGCATCAGAAGATCGTCGAGGAGTCGCCCTCGCCGGCCGTCGACGCGACGCTGCGCGCCGCGATGACGGCCGCAGCCATCCGCGCAACCGCCGCCGTCGACTACGTCGGCGCCGGCACCGTCGAGTTCCTGCTCGACGAGCAGGGCCGCTTCTATTTCCTCGAGATGAACACCCGCCTGCAGGTCGAGCACCCCGTGACGGAATGGATCACCGGTCTCGACCTCGTGCGCGAGCAGATCCTCGTGGCGCGCGGCGCACCGCTGTCGTTCGACGCCGTCGCCACGCGCGGACACGCGATCGAGTGCCGTCTCTACTCCGAGGATCCCGCGCACGGCTTCCTGCCGGCGACCGGCACCGTCCACGCGCTCGGTGAGCCGAGCGGCGCGTGGGTGCGATTCGACGCCGGCATCGCGGCAGGCACGCGCATCGGCGTCGACTACGACCCGCTGCTCGCCAAGCTGTCGACGTTCGGCGCGACCCGCGAGGAGGCGCGCATGCGCATGCGGGCGGCGCTCCGCGAGACGGTCCTGCTCGGCGTGGTCACCAATCGCGACTATCTGCTCGCCGTGGTCGACCACCCGGCGTTCGCGGCCGGCGCCACCCATACCGAGTTTCTCGCCGAGCACTTCGCGGGATGGGCGCCGCCGGCGGGCCGGCACGGCACGACGGCGACCGTGCTCGCGGCGCTGGCGCTCGCGAGCCCCGGGCCGCGCCGCGACGACGGGACCGCCGGCACGCCGATGCCGAGTCCGTGGGAGGCGCTCGGCGCGTGGCGTCCGGGAGCGGGCTCGCGATGAGCATCCGCAAGACCGTCACGGTCGACGGCACGGCGCACACGGTCGAGGTGCACGGCCGCGACGACGCGCTCACGGCGCGGATCGACGACGCGACGGTCGAGCTCGCGGTCGCGCGCAGCGGGACGGTCGCCCCGCCCGGCGCGACGTGGCAGGTGACGATCGACGGCCGCCGCGTCGCGGCGACCGTCCTCCGCGATCGCGACACGGTGTGGATCGCGCTCGACGGCGAGGTCCATCGCCGTACCGCGAGCGACGAGGCGCGCGCGGGCGGGGCGGCCGGCGGCGTCCGCTCGCCGCGCGTCACCGCGCCCATGCCGGGCAAGGTGCTCGCCGTGCGCGTCGAGGTCGGTCAGCAGGTCGCCGCCGGCGACCCGCTCGTCGTGCTCGAAGCCATGAAGATGGAGACGATCGTCAGCGCCGACGGCGACGCGTGCGTGAAAGAGGTGCACGTGGTCGCCGGTGCCATGATCGAGCCCGGTCAAGTGCTGATCGTCCTCGACCACGCCTGACGGTTCCCGCACACGACCGGAGGCTCCGCAATGAAAGCCGCCCTCGGCTGTCGCCGCGAGAACGTGACGCGCCTGGTACGCCTGGTCGCGAACGGGTGCCGCGATCTCTCCGGGGTACGATTCGGCGTGGCTACGAGGATCCGCGTGCGGTGCCGAGGCTGCTGCCGACGGTGATGCCGAGCGTCGCCGCCGCCTCGGCGGCTGCGACCTTCTCGCGCGTGCCGTCGACCCGCGCTTTGCCGGCGCGGACGGCGCCGTCACCGGTCGCGACCGTCATCCCGTCGGTGCCGAGCGCGAGCACGGTCCCGGGCGCACCCTTCCCTTCGGCGCGCCGGCTCTCGTAGAGGCGAAGGCGCTTCTCACCGACCGAGGTGTACGCGCCCGGCTGCGGATCGCAGCCGCGGATCAGGTCGTGGACTCGCTGGGCCGGTTTCGTCCAGTCGATCGCGCCGTGCGGGTCACGGCACAGTGGCTCGTAGGACGCGCGGGTCTCGTCCTGGACCACGCGCGGCGCGCGTCCGGCGTCGATGAGCGCGACGCTCTCGAGCACGAGCGTGACGCCCGCCGGGAAGATGCGCTGGTAGTAGAGCGAGCCGGCGCTGTCGTCCGGGCCGATCTCGATCTCGCGCTGCAGCAGGATCGGTCCGGTGTCGATGCCGGCGTCGGTCCAGAACACCGTCACGCCGGCCTTCGGGTCGCCTTCGATGAGCGTCCAGTTGATGGCGCTACCGCCGCGCCGGCGCGGTAGGAGCGACGGATGGAAGCAGATCGCGCCCTTGCTCGGAATCGCGATCACCGACTCCGGCACGATCGAGGTGACGTACGCGAGCACGATCAGCTCGGGCGCAAGCGCGGCGATCTCCTCGCGCACGGCGTCGGACTTGTAGCTCGGCGGCTGACGGCACGAGATGCCGGCGGCGACCGCGGCCGACTTCAGCGGATCGGGCTTCCCGCCCACGTCGGGCGCGCAATAGACCGCAGCGACGTCGTCGCCGCGCGCGATCAAGCCCTGCAGCACTTTCTCCGCAAACGCCGCTTGTCCGAACAGCACGATTCGTAGCGCCATGACGACGTCCGTTAGCAGAGCGCCTTCCCCTCCGCCACGCGCGTCGGGACGACACGTGTCCGCCGGCCGACAGACGACACCGTCGATCGGACGCGCGACGACGGTCGGCAGCGGCGCCGAGCGCCGCATTGCACGGATCTCGTCGTGGCACCCCGGTTGCACCGCAGACCCGGGAAAGGAGGCAACGCATGCCGGTCAAGCACGCTCTCTTGGCGCTCCTCGCGGAGCGCGATCTCACGGGCTACGAGGTGAAGCTCCGCTTCGAGCGCGTCCTCGGCGAGTTCTGGCAGCTCAACTCCGGGCAGGTGTACTCCACGCTCGAACGCCTGCGACGCGCGGGCATGGTATCGCGGCGGAGTCCCGAGGCGGCGCGCCGCAGCGACCACGCGGAGGACGGACGCGAGGCGCGCGCGGGCCGCGTACTCGATCCGGCCGCGCGGCCGACAGGCGCTCGCCGCATGGATGGCGACGCCGATCGCGCGGCTCCGGCCGGTGCGCGATCCGCTCTTCGTGAAGCTCGCCTTCAGCGAGCCGACGCAGCTCGACGACGTGCTGCGTAGCTTCGCCGACGAGGCACGGCGCTATCGCAACGCGACCGAAACGCTGCGGGCGCTCGTCGCGCGCGAGCCGATGTCGCACGGCGGACGCGTGCGGTGGCTGATCGCCGAGGCGGCGCGGCGATCGTACGAGGCCGAGCTCGGCTGGCTCGAATGCGTACACCGGATGCTCGCACCGGTGAGCCTGCCGTCGGCGCGCCGCGCCGGCCCCTTGCCGCTCCGTCGAAACCCGAGCGCGCCGGCAGAGCGGCGCGACGCCGTGGCCTGAGATCGGCGCGACTGAAAACCTGTTTCCCATCGCCCCGGGAGGCCGCCGCGGCGGCGCCGGAGAACGTCGAGTTTTCCGAATATTTTCAACATCTAAGGTCATATGTGACAGCCGGCTTCCGGGCCGCTTCGGCCAAGCCGGCGGTCGCATTGACAAGGAGGATCGAACCCAATACCGCTAAAACACCTTTCCAAAGCCAACGTCCGATGGTCCGGCGCGAAAAATCCAACTACATCATCCGCTCCGTCTCGCATGCGCTGGACGTCATCGAGCAGTTCTTCGGCGACGCCGACGAGCTCGGCGTGACCGAGCTCTCGAAGCGCCTGAAGCTCCATAAGAACAACATCTTTCGTCTGCTCGCGACGCTCGAGTCGCGCGGCTACATCGAGCAGAACAAGGCGACGGAGAACTATCGCCTCGGCCTCAGGAGCCTCCACCTCGGACAGGCCTACGTGAGCCGCATGGGGCTTCTTCGCCAAGCGCGGCCCGTCATGGAGTCGTTGGTGAAGGACGCGCGCGAGAGCGCGTACGTCGCCGTCGCGCGCCCGGGCGGCATGGTGCCGCTCGAAGGCCTCGAGGCCGATCAGCCCGTCCGCGTGGTGTCGACGATCGGCGAAACGCTGCCGCTGCACGCGACCGCCGTCGGCAAGACGCAGCTCGCGTTCGCCACCGAGGAAGAGCAGAAGGCGCGCCTTCCCGAGACGCTCAAGCGCTTCACCGCCAAGACCGTCACCGAGCGCGCCGTGCTGCTGCAGCAACTCAAGGCTGCGGTGGAGAACGGCTTCGCGATCGACGCCGGCGAGCACGTCGAGGACGTGCGCGCGGTCGCCGTCCCCATCAAGGACTATACGGGTCGAGTGGTGGGCGCGCTCGCCCTCAGCGGTCCCGCGTATCGACTCACCGCCGAGCGCATGCAGAAAGAGCTCGCGCCGCTGGTCGTGAAGGCGGGCCACGAGCTCTCCCGGCGCCTCGGCCACCATCCGTGACGGCGCCGCTCGCGCGCCTCGGTTCGCTAACGCCGTTTGCCGCAGCCGCTTGACCGATTTTTTTCTACCGTGTTAGGTGGCGCGTTTTTTCGCAGCCGAAGGAGGCCCACGCCGTGAAGATTCTCGCCACCGTCAAGCGCGTTCCCGACCCCGAGACCAGCATCAAGGTGAAGCCCGACGGCTCGGGCATCGTCGCCGACAACATCAAGTGGGTCGTGAACCCCTTCGACGAGATCGCGGTCGAAGAGTCGCTGCGCCTCAAAGAGAAGGTCGCCGGCTCCGAGGTCGTACTGGTGAGCGTCGGCTCGAAGGTGGTGCAGGAGCAGCTCCGCACCGGCCTCGCCATGGGCGCGGACCGCGCGATCCTCGTCGTCTCCGACGACGGCCTCGAGCCGCTCGCGGTCGCGCGCGTGCTCGCGAAGATCGTCGAGAGCGAGAAGCCCGACCTCGTCATCCTGGGCAAGCAGTCGATCGACGACGACTCGAACGCGGTCGGCCAGATGCTCGCCGAGCTGCTCGGCTGGCCGCAGGCGACCTTCGCCTCCAAGCTCGATCTCGCCGGCGACCAGAAGTCCGCGACGGTCATGCGCGAGGTCGACGGCGGTCTCGAGACGCTGAGCTTCCCGCTTCCCGGCATCGTCACCGCCGATCTCCGCTTGAACGAGCCGCGCTACGCGTCGCTGCCCGGCATCATGAAGGCGCGCAAGAAGGAGCTGAAGGAGATCCCGGTCGGCGACTTGGGCGTCGACGTGACGCCCAAGGTGAAGCTCGTGAAGATGGAGCCGCCGCCGAAGCGTCAGGCCGGCAAGAAGGTGGGCTCCGTCGAGGAGCTCGTCAATCTTCTGCACACCGAAGCAAAAGTCATTTAGGTGATTTCGCCCCCGTGCGCTGTGCGGCGCTCCGCGCCGCACATGCTCCGATGGGCCTCGCGGCGCGGAGTCAATCCGCGCCGCTCGCAACACGAGGAGAATCGAAATGGGTGACGTTCTGGTTTTTGCCGAACACGTACACGGGAAGTTCCCGAAGACGACGCTGGTCGCATTCGCGGCGGGCAAGGACGCCGCGGCGAAGCTCGGCGCCGGCTGCCATGCCGTCGTGCTCGGGGCGAGCGGCCTCGACGCGCTCGCCTCGGAGGCGGCCGCCTACGGGATGAAGACCGTCTTCGTCGTCGAGCACGCGCGGCTCGAGCACTACGTCGCCGACGCCTATACGGCGGCCCTCGCCGAGGTCGTGAAAGCGAAGGGCATCGAGACGGTGATCGCCACCGCGACCGCCATCGGCAAAGACCTGACCCCCCGCCTCGCGGCGCGCCTCGGGGCTCCGCTCGCCGCCGACATCACGGACATCAACGCGGACGGCTCGGTCGTCCGGCCGATGTACGCCGGCAACGTGTTCGCGACCGTCAGGCTCGAAGGCTCGCCGCGCGTGATCTCGGTACGGGCCACCGCCTTCGACGCGGCTGCGAAAGACGGCGCCGGCAGCGTCGAGAAGGTGGCGGTCACGCTCGACGAGGGTGCGCTCAAGACCAAGTTCGTCGGTCTCGAGGAGATCAAGTCCGACCGCCCGGTGCTCACCGAAGCCCGCATCGTCGTGTCGGGCGGCCGCGGCCTGAAGAACGGCGAGAACTTCAAGATCGTGCTCGAGCCGCTCGTCGACGAGCTGGGGGCCGCGATGGGCGCGAGCCGCGCCGCGGTCGATGCCGGGTTCGTTCCGAACGATCTCCAGGTCGGCCAAACCGGCAAGGTCGTCGCCCCCGAGCTCTACGTCGCCGTCGGCCTCTCGGGCGCCATCCAGCACCTCGCCGGCATGAAAGACTCGAAGGTGATCGTCGCCATCAACAAGGACGAGGAGGCGCCGATCTTCCAGGTCGCCGACTACGGTCTCGTCGCCGATCTCTTCAAGGCCGTGCCCGAGATGAAGGACGCGGTCGCCAAGCTGAAACACTGAGGAGCGCTCTCACGTTCGCTTCGCGCGACGAGCGCCGGCGTCTGCGCGCCGCGCTCGTCGCGACCCTCCTCTTCACGGCGACGGCGGCACCGGCATCGGCCGCTACCCTCGACGCCCCGCTCTACCGTCCGATCCGCCGCCTCTCCGTCGCGGCAGGCGGCGGCCACTTCGGCTGGGCGCTCGCAGCCGTCGGCGCGCGCCTCCTCGTCGGTGCGCCCAACCTCGGCACCGCCGGCAGTACGACGGCGCACGGCTACCTGTTCGACCCGGCGACCGGCGCGCTCGTCTACGATCTCGGCGTCGAGATCGGCAACGACCGCTGGTGGCAATTCTCCGTGGGCGCGGTCGGCACGCATCCCCTCGTCGGCATCGCTCCCGGCGAGGAAAGCGACGGCCTCGGCGGCTCGGTCACCGTCTTCGACGGCGAGACCGGCGGCACCGTGCGGACGTTCTGCTGCACGGGCGCGCTCGCGCTGGGCGTCGGCGACGACGTGCTCATCGGCTCCGCCGGCGGCGCCGGTCTCTACGACCCCGCGGCGGGCACCCTGCTCCGCACGCTCACGATGCCCGACCCGAACCGACGCGGCGTCCAGTCGATGGCGCTCGTCGGCCGGAGCACCATCGCGCTCGCCGCGACCCAGCCGGTCGGCGTCTATCTCTTCGACGCCCGCACCGGCACACGCGTCGGATTCGTCGGCACGCGCCACGGCGATACGCGCCACTTCGGGTCGGCGATGGCGGTGAACGGTGCCACCCTCGCGGTGACCGAGATCCCGCAAGTGAACCTCTTCGATCTCGGCATTGGTGTCGTGCTCGGGACGATCGACCCGCCTCCCGGGCTCGGGGGCGCGTCGTTCGGCACCTCGCTCACGTATGCGGGCGGCTTGCTCGCCGTCGGCGCGCCGTCGGGCGGCGACGCCGGCGCGGTCCATCTCTACGACGCCAGCGGCAACCTCTTCACGTCGCTAGCGGCCGACGGCGCCGGTGCGGGCTTCGGCCGCGCGGTCGCGGCGCTCGGGCGAAGCGTGGCCGTCGGCGCCCCGAGCGACGACGGCGGCGAGGTCGTGATCTTCTCACCGTGCGGCGACGGCACCGTCGACCCACCGGTCGAGCAATGCGACGACGGCAACGACGACGACGGCGACGGCTGCGACACGAGCTGCCGCACGAACGGCGGCGGCGCCCTCTGCGGGGACGTCGACGGCAACGGCACCACGTCCGTGAGCGACGCCGTGCAGATCCTGCGCGCCGCCGCGAGCCTCAGCTCGTCCTGCACGCTCGCGCGCTGCGACGTCGACGGCAACGGGACGATCGGGGTCACCGACGGCGTCCAAATCCTGCGCGCAGCGGCCGGGCTGCCCTTCGTCGGCGACTGCACGAGTCGCACGACATCTGCGCAACGAGTGCGGGACCGGCCTTGACACCCGCACCTCGGACACCGACGCTGGGAGGTAGCATGTTCCGCAGCGCTCGTCTGATCCTCGTCCTCGCCGTCCTCGGTCTCGCGACTCCCGCGTTCGCCACCTTTCATCTCATGAGCATCAGCGAGCTCGGTGCCGGCTTTCTCGGCAACCCGAACGTGCAGTTCGTCGAGCTCCGCTTGGACGGCGTCGGTCAGACCCACCTGACCGGCACGCGCCTCACGGTCTTCGACAAGGACGGCAACGCGGCGGTGCTGCTCGTGACGCCGAACGACGTCGCCAACGGCACCGCCGGCCGCAACGTCCTCTACGCGACCGCCGAGTTCCAAAGCGCGACCGGCATCGTCCCCGACTTCGTGATTCCGGCGGGAGTGGTCGAGCCGAGCGGGATGGTGTGCTGGGGCGCACCCGATGCGGATCCCAGCAATCCCCCCGATCCGTCGACGTGGGACTTCGACAAGCCCGAGAACTACGTCGACTGCGTGGCCTACGGTGGGTATCCGTACGCAACCCGCATGCAATCCGGCACGCCGACGAGCCTGCTGCCCGGCGACGGCGTGAAATCGCTGACGCGCGCGAAGAACACCGGCGCGGCCGGCAGCAACGACACCGACTTCGTGCTCGCGGCGGCCACACCCTGCAACAACGCCAACCAGTGCGCGGATCTCACGCCGAGCCCGACCGCGACGCCGACGCCCGCGCCGAGCACGAGCAAGGCCCAGGTGAAGTGCCGGCGCGCGGTCATCAAAGCCGCGAGCAAGTTCGCCGCCGCCGAGATCAACGCGCGCGTGGCCTGCGAGACGCAGCGCCTCAAAGGCAAGATCGTCGGCCCGTGCCCGGACGCCAAGGCGGATGCCAAAGTCGCCGCCGCGGACGCCAAGCGCACGAAGGCGATCGTGAAGGCCTGCGGCGCGCTCAGCGCGGCCGACGCGGGCTTCGGCGCGACGTGCCCCGGCTACACCGGGGCCTGCACCGCCCCGATCACCGACGTCGCCGGCGTGTCGGCGTGCGTCGACTGCGGGGTGCGCCGTGCCGACGACGAGCTCGCGACCGCCGGATACGGCGCCGCGCCCGACCCGACGCTACGCAAGTGCCAACTCGGGCTCGGCAAGGCGCTGACCGGCCATTACCGCGCGATCGCGTCGCTGCTCGCGCGCTGCGAGGACGCCGCCGCCCGCGGCAAGATCGTCGGCGCCTGCCCCGATGCCAAGACAGCCGCGAAGATCGCCGCCAAGAACGCCAAGCTCCACACCACTCTCTGCAAGGCATGCGGCGGTGCCGACAAGACCTGTGACGGCGTGGGGGACGCGTCGCCCGCGAGCCTCGGCCTCACGAGCTGCCCGGCGCGCACGATCCCCGGCGGGTCGGCGTGCGGCGACGTCACGATCGCGAGCCTCGCCGACGTGGCTACCTGCCTCGAATGTCTCGCGACCTTCGAGAACGTCTGCACGAGCGCCTTGGCGGCGCATCCGAACACGCTCCCGGCGTCGTGCGGATCACCCTGACGAGGCGCGCGATCGCGTAGGGCCCGCCCCGCGCAGCACGCTCGCTCGCGGCAGGTGATCGCGACGCCGAGCGCCCGCGTGCCCTCCGACCACCCCCACCCTCGCGCCCCGAGATCGCGCTCGACGCGCCTTGACTCGCGCCAGCCGCCGCGGGAGACCAGCCGCACGTCCATGCGCGTCCTCGACCATCCGCTCGCCATAGCCTTCGCGTGCGCCCTCGCGCTCGCGCCGCCGACCTACGCGGCGGGCACGAAGACACCGAAGCCGCCCGTCACGAAGCCGGTGACGACGGTCGACCAGTTCGTCACGGTGGCCGCGGGACGCGGCCTTGCCAGCATGGAGCTCAGCGATCTCGCGTTGCAGCGGAGCGAAAGTGCCGCCGTCCGTCGCCTCGCGCGCCAGGCGCACGACGAGCACGCGCGCGCCGTCGACACCCTGCGCGGGCTCGCCACGGGTCCGGGCATCGGCGCCGCACCCCCCGAGACCATCGACCTCGAGCAGCGCGGGATCAAGTCCCGGCTCGCCGGGCTCCAGGGCCCCGCCTTCGACCGCGCCTACGTCGACGCGCTCCGGACGAACGACGACCGCGACATCGCGCTCTACCGGGCGTACGGGCGCGAGGCACGAGACCCTGCGCTGCAATCCTGGATCGCCGACCAGCTCGTCACGATCCGCAAGCGCCGCCAGCTGATCGACGCGGCGGCGCTCGAAGTACGGGACGCCCGCCCGTAGTAGAGCGATATCACCCTCCGTTCTCGCCTCATTCCTTTAGGATTCTCCCCTGTGGTGGCGGATCCGAGCGGCCGATGTTCAGACGCGCACTGAACGCTCGGGGAGGGGCGGATGGGCCGGATCGGTTTTCGACTGATTGGAGCTGTCATCGGCGTGGCCATCGCGCATGGCGCCGTCGTCGCGATCGCCGCCGACGACCCCCAAGGCGCTGACGACACCGGCCGACTGAAGCAGCTCAGCCTCGAGGAGCTCATGACGGTCGGAGTGACCTCCGTCGGCAAGAGATCGCAGCCGCGCGATGAAGCCGCCGCCGCGGTCTTCGTGATCACCCAAGAAGACATTCGGCGCTCCGGCGCGACCACCCTCGTCGAAGCCTTGCGAATGGTCCCGGGCGTCCACGTCGCACGGGGCAGCGCGGATGATTGGGCCGTCGGCATCCGCGGGTTCACGAGTCGGTTGTCGCGCTCGATGTTAGTGCTCATCGACGGGCGGAGCGTCTACACGCCGCTCTTCGCGGGCGTGTATTGGCAAGTCCAAGATACGCTCCTGGAAGACGTCGATCGCATCGAGGTGATTCGCGGCCCGGGAGGCACCCTCTGGGGTGCAAACGCGGTCAACGGTGTCGTCAACGTCATTACGAAAAGCGCCGCCGACACGCACGGTCAGCTCGTGACCGGAGGCGGAGGCTCGCAAGAGCGCGCTTTCGGCGGCGCGCGGCTCGGTGGCGTCCTCGGCAAGAGCCTCCACTATCGGGTCTACGGCAAGGCCTTCGACCGCGACGCCTCGTTCAGCCGCGACACGCGGAACTACGACGGCTGGGCGATGGGTCAGGGGGGCTTTCGTACCGACTGGCTGCCGCACTCACCGGATCGCCTCACCTTCCAGGGCGACTACTACGGCGGCGAAGCCGGCGAGCGTGCCCTCGTCTCCACCGTCGATCCGCCCTCGGTTCGCGTCCGGACGCGCGACATCGATCTCACCGGCGGCAACCTTCTCGGACGCTGGACGCACGCGTTTCGCGGCGGTGCGGATACCGCGCTGCAGCTCTATTACGACTACACGGGCCGTCGCGACGTGACGTTCCGCGAGGACCGAGAAACGTTCGACGTCGATTTCCAGTCGCATCTCCCGCTCGGTGTCCACGCGCTCGTATGGGGCGGCAACTACCGCGTCAGCTCCGGGCGCGCGGTGACGATCCCGTCGCTCGTCCTCGATCCCTCGCGTCGCACCAATCACCGGGTGAGCGGATTCCTCCAAGACGACATCACGATCATCGAGCACCGTCTGCGCCTCATCGCGGGCAGCAAGCTCGAATGGAACGACTACAGCGGCATCGACGTGCAGCCCAGCGTCAGGCTGGTGGCGACCCCGACGCGGTCGCAGACGTTCTGGGCGGCGGTGTCGCGCGCCGTTCGCACGCCGTCGCGGGTCGAGCAGGATCTCGCCGCGGACACCCTGGTCGACCCCAAGACCCCGCTCTTTCTCCGACTGATCGGCGACGGCCGTTTCGAATCCGAGACGGTCGTCGCCTACGAGCTCGGCTACCGCGTCCGGCCGACGTCGAACCTGGCGGTCGACGTCGCGACCTTCTACAACGACTACCACGATCTCCTGAGCGCCGAGCCGGGAACGCCCTTCGTCGAGCCGACGTCCACCGGCACGCGCACGATCTTCCCCGTCTTTTTTCGCAATCGCCTGCACGGAGACGTCTACGGAGCCGAGGTCTCGATCGAAGCGACGCCGGTCAGCGGGTGGCGCCTGGCGGCTTCGTATTCCCATCTCGAGGTCGATCTCTCACGGGATCCCGGCAGCCATGACCTCACCGGACGCGACGTCGAAGGGTCGTCGCCGCACAATCACGCGTCGCTGCGCTCGTTGCTCGATCTCCCGCACGGCGTCGAGGTCGACACGACGCTCCGATACGTCGACAACCTGCCGACGCAGCGGATCGAGCCGTACGTCGAGTTGGATCTGCGACTCGGCTGGCACGCCACGCGCAACGTCGAGCTCTCCCTGGTCGGCCAAAACCTCGTGCACGATCACCATGCCGAGTTCGGAACGGAGGGCGGCGCACCGCTCGAGATCCAGCGCGGTCTCTACGGGAAGGTCGTGTGCCGATGGTGAAGTCGAGCACGGCCCGCGCCGCCGCGTTGACGCTCAATTTCCTGAGCGTCGGGCTGATTCTGCTGCACGCGGCCGCCGACGCCCATCCCGCCGCGACGGAGTACGAGATCAAGGCGGTCTACCTCTTCAACTTCGCGCGCTTCGTCACCTGGCCGGACAGCGCGTTCCCCTCCCCCGAGGCTCCGATCACGCTGTGCGTGCTCGGCAACGACCCGTTCGGCTCCGTGCTCGACCGCACGCTCGCGAACGAAAGCGTCGCGGGTCGACCGCTCGCCGCGCGGCGGATCGCCGGGCCCGAGGCGGCTACCGACTGCCAGCTCGTTTTCGTCGACACGTCCGCGTCGACCACGACCTCCAGGCTGTTGCACGCCCTCCGAGGACAGCCCGTCCTCACCGTGGGCGACGACGAGGCCTTCGCCCACGCCGGCGGGATGGTGGGCTTCTACCTCGAGGACGCGACGGTCCGACTGGCCGTCAACGAAGCCAGCGTACGCGCGGCGGGCCTCAGCATGAGCGCACAACTCCTCCGGATCGTGCGCCTCGTAGCGGGGGCGCCGTGAGCGGCTTCCATGGATTGTCCATCCGCTGGAAGGTCACGCTCGTCAGCGTGCTCGCGAGCGGCATCGTGCTCGTCGTCGCGAGCCTCGTCTTCCTCGAGTACGGCCGCATGCAGGCGCGCAACGACCTCGAGCGCTCACTGCAGATGCGCGCCGACCTCCTCGCGTCGGTCAGCAGCGCCCCCATCGCCTTCGACGACCGCAAATCGGCCGCCGAGATCGTGGACGCCCTGCGCGGCGATCCCCGCATCGCGGCTGCCGCGCTCTATCGAGCCGACCGCAGCCTCTTCGTGTCGTATCAGCGCGGCGACGACCGGCTGCTCCCCGAGCTCGAGTCGTTGATGCCCGAGGGACGGCGCTGGACCGCCGGTCATCTGTTGCTTGCCCATCCGATCGACTTCAAGGGCGCCCGCAGCGGCTACCTGCTCGTCGCGTCGGACCTCGACTACCTGCGAAACGTCGTCCACCGCTCGATCGCCGTGGCGGTGGCGGCCCTCGCGATTTGCTTCGCGCTCGGATGGATGCTCTCGAGCCGATTGCAGCGATTGGTGACGCGCCCGATCCTGACGCTCGTCGACGTCGCGAATACGATCTCGCGCAGCGCCGACTATTCCCTGCGCGTCCCGGTACAGGGCACCGACGAGCTGGCGTTGCTGGGCACGAGCTTCAACGAGATGCTGCGGCAAATCGATCGACGAGACGCGGAGCTCGCGGCGGCGCGCGATGCGCTCGAATCGCGCGTCAAGGAGCGCACTCGCGAGCTGGTGCGTCAGACCGAGGAGCTCACGCGCTCGAACGCCGATCTCGAGCAGTTCGCGTACGTCGCCTCGCACGATCTCCAAGAGCCGCTGCGGATGGTGGCGAGCTATACCCAGCTGCTCGCCGAGACCACGAAGGGCACGCTGGGCAGGGACGCACAGGACTACGTCGACTACGCGATCGACGGAGCGCTGCGCATGCAAAATCTGATCAACGACCTGCTCGCCTACTCGCGCGTCAGCCGGGCCAACACCGCGTTCGTTCCGCTCGACGTGGCGTCCGTGGTGGCGCAGGCCCTGAAGAACCTGGAGCTCGCCATCGCGGAAAGCGGCGCCCGAGTCGTCGTCGACGCGATGCCCTCGCTGCCCGGCCATTCTTCACAGCTGATTCAACTCTTTCAGAATCTGATCGCAAACGCCGTCAAGTTCCGGAGCGAGCGAACGCCGGAGATTCACATCACCGCGGTACGACTCGGCGACGCGACCGAGTTCGCGGTGCGCGACAACGGCATCGGCTTCGACCCGAAATACGCGCCCAAGGTGTTCGTCATCTTCCACCGCCTGCACGCACGCGGAAGATATCCGGGCACCGGTATCGGGCTCGCGGTGTGCAAGCGCATCGTGGAGCACCACGGTGGCCAGATCCGCGTCGAATCGACGCCCGGCAAGGGCACTACGTTCTACTTCACCCTGGCACACGAACCCGTCGGCGCACCGACGGCAAAAATGGAGGAGGACTCCGCTCATGATGCAATCCAGGCCTGAGCCCATCAACATTCTGCTGGTCGAGGACAATCCCGCCGACGCCCGCCTGACCGCCGAAGGACTCAAGCGGGCCAAGGTCCTGAATCAGCTGCACGTGGTCGAGGACGGCGAAGAGGCGGTCGCGTTCATGCGACGCGAGGGCCGTTGGGTCGACATGCCTCGACCCGACATCGTGTTCCTCGACCTCAACCTGCCGAAGATGGATGGGCGCGAGGTACTCTCGATCATCAAGGAAGACCCCGCGCTGCAACACATACCGGTCGTGGTGCTGACGTCTTCGGATGCCGACGCCGACATCTTGAAGGCGTACAAGGCCATGGCCAATTGCTACGTGAAGAAGCCGGTCATGTTCCAAGAGTTCCTGAACACGATCAAACTCATCGACGACTTCTGGCTCTCCGTGGTGCGGCTACCGAAGGACGCGGCATGACCGCCGCCACCGACGCTACCCACGCCGACGAGCTCGCCGCGCTCAAACGCGAGGTGGCGGCCGTGCGGAGCGAGCTCGGCGCGGCGCTCGAGTCCTACAAGGCGTTCGCGTACTCCGTCTCGCACGACCTGCGCGCGCCGCTGCGCGCGATCGTCGGATTCGCGACGATGCTCGAAGAGACCGCGCCCGGAGAACTGACCACAGACGCCCCGAAGTATCTCGACATCATCCGCGACAACGCCCACGCCATGAGCGCGCAGATCGACGGATTGCTCGGCCTCTCGCGCCTCGAGCATCGCGAGCTCCGTCGAGCCGTCGTGGACATGACCACCGTCGCACGGCGCGCGGCCGACGAAGTCCGGGCGCTCCATGCCGGACATCCGATGATCGCCACGATCCACCCGCTCCTCGCGGCGGTCGGCGACGCCGGCCTATTGCACATCGCGTTCGTGGAGCTGCTGAAGAACGCCTGGAAGTTCACCCGCGATGGACCCACCCCGCGCGTGGAGGTCGCCTCGGAGCCCGCGGACGACGGTACCGTGTATCGCGTCAGCGACAACGGAGTCGGATTCGCGCCGAGCGCGGCCGACCGCCTCTTCGTGATCTTTCGCCGGCTGCACGCGGCCAAGGACTACGAAGGCCTGGGCATCGGGCTCGCAACCGTGAAATCCGTCGTGAGTCGCCACGGGGGCCGGGTGTGGGCTGCGGCCGAGCCCCATGGCGGCGCGACGTTCCGGTTCAGCTTGCCGGGCGATTGATTTCAGCCCCGTGCGCGATGATCCGACGGCCCGCCGCCCGCGAACTGCATCTGCGGCCCGCGTGGTCTCGGCCGCGTGCGACCGGCGGCCGGCTCACACCAGGCTGCGCTCGATCATCTCCATGACGTCGAGCGCTTGGACCTTGTCCTCGACGTCCTTCGCCTTGATGCCGTCGCCGATCATGGTCATGCAGAAGGGGCACGAGACCGCGACGACCTCGGGCTTGGTCTCGAGCGCTTGGTCGGTGCGGAGCAGGTTCACACGCTTGTCCGGATCCTCTTCGATCCACATGCGACCGCCGCCCGCGCCGCAGCACATGCCGGCGCGCCCGTGGCGCTCCATCTCGTTCGGCATCTTGCCGGTGACGGCTTTGATCGCTTCGCGCGGCGAGTCGTAGACGTTGTTGAAACGACCGTAGTAGCAGGAATCGTGGTAGGTGACGGCTTTGCTCGCGAGGCCGTTTTGCTGGACCTTGATCTTCCCCGAGGCGAGCAGCTGCTTCACGAGCTCGGCGGCGTGCACCACCTCGTAGGTGCCGCCGAACTGGGGCAGCTCGTTCTTGATGGTGTTGAAGCAGTGCGGGCAGTTGACGACGACCTTCTTCACGCCCGCGCCGTTCATCTGCTCGACCAGCATCTGCGCCATGCTCTGGTAGAGGTATTCGTTGCCGAGGCGGCGCGCCGAGTCGCCGTTGCAGAGCTCCTCCTTGCCGAAGATCGCGAAGTCGATGCCGGCCCGGTCGAGGATCTTGGCGAAGGAGATGCGTCGTCTTCTTGTTGCGGTCGTCGAAGGCGCCGCCGCAACCGACGTAATAGAGATACTCGGCCTCGGGATGTTCGGACACAGCGCTTGATCTCGAACGGGAGCCCCTCGGTCCAGGCGTCGCGCTTGCTCGGCGCCGAGCCCCCACGGGTTCGACTGCGTCTCCATGCCCTTGAAGACGCGGTTCAGCTCGCTCGGGAAGCGCGCCTCCTCCTGCACCAGATGGCGGCGCATGTCGACGATCTTGTCGACGTACTCGATCATGACCGGGCACGCCTCTTCGCAGGCGCGGCACGTATTGCAGCTCCACAGCACCTCGTCGTGGATGACGCTCTCGTCACCGACGATGTTCTTGCCGACCTCGGGCAGCTCGGACCCGTCTGCCGCCTCCGCGGGCTTCGACGCCGCCGCGCGCTTCGCGATCAGCTCGTCCTGCGTCTCGTAGAGGTAGTCGCGGAGGTTCAGCAAGAGCTGGCGCGGCGCCAGCGGCTTGCCGGTGAGGGTCGCCGGACAGTTCGACGAGCAACGGCCGCACTCGGTGCAGGTGTACATGTCGAGGACCTGCTTCCAGGTGAACTGGTCGATGTGCGACGTACCGAAGGTCGTGCCGTTCTCGAGGTCCATCTTCGAGAGCGCGCCGAGCGGCTCGAGCTTCCGGAAGAACGTGTTCGGGAGGCCGGTGATGATGTGGAAGTGTTTCGAGAGCGGCAGCAGGTTCAGCATGAAGAGGATCAGCAGGTTGTGGCCCCACCAGCCCACCTCGGAGAGGACGGCGCCACCGCCCGCGCCGAGCGGCAGCACGCTCGCGAGCGTCGATGCGACCGGCGTCCAGGCGCGCTCGGCCGCGACGTGCGCGACGTCGCCGTGCGCGATGTAGCGGCCCGCCTCGAAGCAGAGGTCCGTCAGCATGATGCCGCCGATGCAGCACAGAATCACGATCGCCTCGACATGGTCCTGGCCGGCGAGGCGGTCCTCCGCCGGCCGAAAGCCGTAGAGGCGGTGCGGGTGGATGATCAGCCAGCGCGTGAGCGCGTAGCTGATGCTGACGAGCACGAAGACCTCGATCAGGTCCTTCAAGAGGAGGTACGGGCCGCCGAGCATGTCCACGCCGAGCAGCGGCAGGTGGAACTCGGGACCGAGCCAGCCCTGTGCGAAGGCGGTCACCACCCGCACGCCGAGAATCGTGAAGCCCCAGAAAATGAAGAAATGCATCCAGCCCGCCGACTTCTCGCGCTGGTCGATCAGGAACTTCTTCTGGCCGAAGCCGATGACGAGGAGCGCTTGGATGCGCTCGGGGATCTTGTCGAAGAGGTTCGCCCAGCGCACCGATTGCAGCACCCGGGCCCGGCCGTAGAGGGTGCGCAGGAAAAGCCCGAGACCGATCGCGACGATCACGGTGTGGATGGCGAATCTCGTCCAGAAATCCATAATGCCTACCTTTCGATGTCGGCCCCGTGCGCTCGTCGCCGTCGAAGCTCGCGTTTTTCTAAAGGATCGTTTCCGGGACGGCAAGGCGAAGCGAGCGCTCGAAACACGCGCGGTCGACGCGCTATGACGGTGACGGCGTCGAGCCGGCGGCCCGGCGCAACGCGCGCGACATGGCCTTCATTGCGTTCATCCTCGGAGCACTGATCGCGGTCGTGGGGACGGTCGGCACGATCGTACCGGCCTGGCTGATCGCCCCCGCGACCGCGTTGCACGGGCCGATCGGGCTCGCGCTGGCCTCCGCGCTTCGCCTGCTGCTCGGCACGGCCCTCTTCGTCGCGGCCCCGCAATCGCGGGCGCCGCTTGCCTTCCGCGTCCTCGGCGCCGTCATCTTCGCGGCGGGGGTGCTCACGCCGCTGATGGGCGTCGCGCGCTTCACCGCCCTCCTCGACTGGTGGGCGGGGCTCGACCCGTGGCTCGCACGCACGTGGTCGGCCTGCGCGGCGGCGCTCGGCACCTCGATCGCCTACGGCATCATCCCCCGCGACGCCCGCTGAGCCTTCGGCGTATCGGTGGACGGCGGCGGGCGGACCGTCCCCGCGGACCGGATTCAGGCGGGACGAGACCGCCGCCCGGCTTCCGACGAACGGGAAGATCGAAGGGCGGACTTTCCCGCCGACGCGCATCGGACCACGTCCGACGTCGCAAAAAGGCATGGCACCGTGCTTGCTCCACTCGCGAGGGTGGGAATCAGACGATGCGAGATCTCGTCATCGGCATGGCCGGCTCGGGCGGCGACGGCATCGTCTGCGCCGGCGAGTCGCTCATCTCGGCGGCGCCGCCGAGGGCTACCACGCGATCATGACCAAGAGCTTCGGCTCGCAGATCCGCGGCGGCGAGTCGTCGTGCCGCGTGCGCCTCTCGACCGCCCCGGTGCTCAACCCCGGCGGCACGCTCGACGTCGCGGTCGCGCTCAACTGGGACGACTTCCTCAAGTTCGGCGCCGAGCTGCCGGTCGGCGGCCACACGGTCGTCATCTACGACGCAGCAGACCGGCGTCGCGCCCGACGCGCTTCCGCTCGCGGCGTGACGCCGGCGCGAGGTGTTCGCCGTGCCGATCGCCGAGCATGGCGCAAGCGAGGCCGCGGGCACCGACAGGGCCAAGAACACCGTCGTGCTCGGCCTGCTCGCCGGCTGGTTCGGCATCGGCGCGCGAGGCGGTCGCTGCGCCGGCATCCGCAAGAGCTTCGCCAAGAAGGGCGCGGACGTGGTGGCGGGCAACGAGCGCGCCTTCGCCGCCGGGCTCGAGTACGCCGCGGCGCACCCGCTGCACGACGCTCGCGCACGCTGGAGCGCGCCGGCGCCGGCGGCAGCGCCAAGCTGCTGACCGACGGCAACGACATGTGCGCCGCCGCCGCCATCTTCGCCGGCTGCGAGTTCTTCGGCGGCTATCCGATCACGCCGTCGACCGAGATCATGCAGTTCCTCAGCCGCGAGATCTGGAAGTACGGCGGCGCGGTGCTGCAGGCCGAGGACGAGATCGCCGGCATCGGCGCCGCGCTCGGCGCGTCGTTCGCCGGCAAGAAGGCGATGACCGCCACCTCGGGGCCCGGCATGTCGCTCAAGACCGAGATGCTCGGCCTGGCCAGCATCGCCGAGCTGCCGCTGGTGTTCGTCAACGTGCAGCGCGGCGGGCCGTCGACCGGCATGCCGACCAAGTCCGAGCAGGCGGACCTGTTCCAGGCGGTGTTCTCCGCGCACGGCGACGTGGTCCGCCCGGTGCTCGCGCCGACCAGCGTCGCCGACATCTTCGCGCGTCACCGTCGAGGCGTTCAACATCGCCGAGCACTACCAGACGCCGGTGATCGTGCTCTCCGACCAGGAGATCGCGCAGCGCAAGGAGACCGTCGACCCGATCGACACCTCGCGCTTCGCGCTGATCGAGCGCGCGCGACGCCGACCGCCGCCGAGCTCGAGCGACTACCAGCGCTTCCGCTCACCGAGTCGGGCATCAGCCCGATCAGCCACCCCGGCATGCCGGGCGGCAACTACCTGGCGCCGGCATCGAGCACAACGAGCACGGCGCGCCGACCGCCAGCGGCGCGATGCACGCGCGCATGAACGAGAAGCGCTTCCGCAAGCTCGACGCCGCTGCGCAGCGCGCGCGACCTGTTCGCGATCGACGGCGACCCGACGCGCCCGCTGGCCCTGATCAGCTGGGGCAGCGTCGCCGGCGTCTGCCGCGAGGCGCTGCAGCTGGCGCAGGCCGAGGGCCTGCGCGTCAAGCTGCTGGTGCCGCAGCTGCTCTATCCCGGTGGCCGAGGACGTCTATCGACGACTTCTTCGCCGCCGTGCGCGCCGGCCTGGTCGTCGAGCAGTCGCACCAGGGACAGCTCTATCGCTCCTGCGCATGTTCGTCGACCTGCCCGCCGAGATCGACGTCGTTCTGGCGCGCAGCGGCGCCGAACCCCTTCCGCGCCGGCCGAGATCGTGCGAGCGGCTGCGCAGGCCATCGCGCTGCGCTGCAGCGCGCAGCCGACGCGCGGCAACCGGCGCCGAGTGCAGTGAGCACGAACCATGACACGGCCAACCCGTCACTCGCAGCCAAGGACTTCAAGAGCGACCTCAAGCCGATCTGGTGCCCGGGCTGCGGCGACTTCGGCGTGCTGCAGGCGCATCTACCGCGCGCTGGCCGGCGATCGGCCGGCCGCCGCACGAGATCGCGTTCGTCTCCGGCATCGGCTGCTCCAGCCGCATCCCCGGCTACACCACCGCCTACGGCTTCAACAGCGTGCACGGCCGCGCGCTGCCCATCGCGCAGGGCATCAAGCTGGCGCAACCCGGACCTGCTGGTGCTGGTCGCCGGCGGCGACGGCGACGGCTTCTCGATCGGCGGCGGCCACGTGCCGCACGCGATCCGCCGCAACATCGACCTCACCTACATCGTCATGGACAACCAGATCTACGGGCTCACCAAGGGGCAGCTCTCGCCGACCTCGCCGCGCGGCCTGCACACCGTGACCTCCGCCGTACGGCAGCCTCGAGGATCCGGTGAACCCGCTGCTCTACGTGCTCGGCTACGGCGCCGGCTTCGTCGCCCAGGGCACGCCCGGCCGACATGCCGGGGCTCGCGGCGATGATCGAGGAGGCGATCCGCTATCCCGGCTTCGCCTTCGTCAACGTCCAGTCGCCCTGCGTCACCTTCGGCGAGGCCGACCAGCAGCTCAAGGCGCACAAGGCCGTCATGAAGACGCTCGACGACCTGGGCCACGACCCCACGACCGCCTGCAGGCGATGGACCTGGCGCAGTCCTACGGCAGCGAGCTCCTGACGGGCGTCTTCTTCCGCAACCCGAATCCGCCGCCGACCTACGGCGCGCTGGTCCGCGAACGCCAGGAGTCCATGCGGGTCGGCGCCACGCCACGCGCGCGGATCCTCGACCCGTTCATCCAGCAGTGAAGCGAGGAGGCCACCCATGAGCCCGACCCGCGGCATCGATTTCGCGACCCTGTCCCTGCAAGGACGCGCTCGATCTCGCCATCCTCATCGAGGAAGAGGCCCAGGAGCGCTACAGGAGTTCGCCGACCAGATGGACGCAGCACCACACACCCGAGGCCGCGCACTTCTTCCGCCTCATGATGGCGAACGAGGAGAAGCACGGCGCGCGACGCTCGCGGAGCGCCGTGATCTGCTCTTCGCCGGCGCTTCGTGCTCGGTGACGCGCGCCATGATCTTCGACGTCGAAGCACCGGACTACGACGAAGCCCGCGCCTTCATGACTCTGCGCGACGCCATCCATGCGGCCCTCCGGTCGGAGGAAAAGGCCCACGCGTTCTTCGCGGCCGCCATTCCCTGCATCGCCGATCCCACCGTCCGCACGCTCTTCGAGGAGCTCTGCGCCGAAGAGGTCGCCCATCGGGAGCTCGTGCGCCGCGAGCTCGAGAAGGCACCCGCCGACCCCCGCATCCCGACAGCGGAGTTCGCGGACGAGCCGACCGGCGAGTGAGTCCGATCGACGGGCAGCGACCGCAACGCCGGTCGGGTCCGGACCAGGCACGAGCCGTCGGCAGCGGACCGCCGCGCCGTCCCTCGCCCGCTACACGACCGCGACGGCCTCGATCTCGACGAGCATCGTCGGCACCGCGAGCGCCGCGACGACCAGATAGGTGCTCGCCGGCCACTGCCCTTCCTTGAACCACTTGAGGCGCGCCGCCGCGACGGCCGGTCGATAGGACGGATCGGTCACGAAGATCGTGAGCTTCACGACGTCGTCGAGCGTGCCGCCGCAGCCTTCGACGACCGCTTGCAGGTTCCGGAAGACCTGCTCGGTTTGCGCGGAGGCGTCGCCCTCGCCGACGAGCTTGCCCGCGCCGTCGAGCGCGACTTGGCCGGAGATGAAGACGGGCGTGCCGCTCTTCTTGATGGCGTACGAGTAGCCGGTCGGTTTCGCCAGGCTCGGCGGATTGATCACGGTCTTCGCCATGCGACTGCCTCCTTGCGACGGCGCACATACACCGCGGTCGGCAGGCTGGCCAGGCGCGCGCGCGGGGCGTGCAAGCGGGCGACGACTTGACGACCCGCCCCGCGACGCCGCATGAACGGCACGTGACCCTCGCCGAATGGCAGGCGGGCGGACGGCGCGAGTCGGTGCGGCTCGCGAGTGGCCCCTGGAACGTCTTCACGCGGACGGCCGGCGCCGGCTCGTGGTGCACCCTCTTCCACGGCTTCCCGACCTCCTCGTGGGATTGGCATCGCATATGGCCGACGTTGACCGGGCGGCGTCGCACGCTCGCCTTCGACTTCCTCGGCTTCGGCGATTCCGACAAGCCCGCCGACCACGACTACACGTTGATCGAGCAAGCCGATCTCGTGCTCGCGATCTGGCAGAAGCACGGCATCACGCGCACCGACCTCGTCGTGCACGACTACGGCGTGTCGATCGCCGAGGAGATCCTCGCGCGCCACGCCGAGGGCGGCCTCGGCGTCGAGCTCACCAGCGTCACGTTTCTGAATGGCGGCATCTATCCCGATCTCCATCGCCCGCAGCCGTCGCAAGTGATGCTGCTCGATCCCGAGCAGGGTCCGAAGATGGCCGACCTCGTCACCCCCGAGACCTTCGCGGCCGCCCTCCGCCCGACCTACGCACCCGGGCGTCAGCCGAGCGACGGCGAGCTCGCCGACGCGTGGGCCACGGTGTCGCGACGCGACGGGCATCGCATCGGCCATCGCCTGATCCAGTACATCCGCGACCGCGAGCGTCACGCCGCACGCTGGGTGCGCGCGCTCGAGACCACCACTGTACCGCGCCACTTCCTCTGGGGCATGCTCGATCCCGTTTCCGGCGCGCACATGGCGGCGCGCGTCGCCGAGCACCTGCCCGACGTCGACCTCATCCGCCTCGACGACGTCGCACATTGGCCGCAACTCGAGGCGCCGGACGTGATCGCCCGCCACCTCGCACGCATCCTCGACGAGGAGGCCGCATGAGCGTCACGGTCAGCCGCACGGGCACGCAGCCGAAGCTCGAGTTCGCCGTCGAGGTGCGCGACGGACGCGGGTCGAGTCGCCACACCGTCACGCTCGACCCGGCACTCCACGCGCGACTCACCGCCGGCCGCCGCGTGAGCGACGAGGCGTTCGTGGAGGCCGTGTTCGAGTTCCTCCTCGAGCGCGAGTCGAAGGACTCGATCCTTTCGCGCTTCGACGTGAGCGTCGTCAGCCGCTATTTCCCCGAGTTCGAGACGGCGATCGGCGCCTACCTGCGCGGCTGACGCGCGTCAGGAGCGCTGCCCCGCCACCATCGCTTCGAAGCGCCGATGCAGCTCCTCGGTCGAGACGTCCTCGACGTGGGTCGCGATCGACCAGCGATGACCGAAGGGGTCCTCGAGCTGCGCGGAGCGGTCGCCGTAGAACTGCGTCGCGACCGGGCGCGTGAGGACCGCCCCGTTCGCGACCGCGCGCTCCACGAACGCGTCGACGTCCGGCACGTAGAGATGGATCATCACCGGCGTGCCGCCGAGCGCGCGCGGGCTCAGAACGTTCATCTCGGGATACTCGTCGGAGAGCATGACGACCGCGGCGCCGATCGTGATCTCGGCGTGGCCGATGCGGCCGCTCGGCTCGGCGAAGCGCAGCGTCTCCAGGGCGCCGAACGCGGCGGCGTAGAACGCGAGCGCACGCGGCGCGTCGGCGCAACAGAGGTACGGCGTGGCGCCTCGCAAAGCGTCGGGAATGGGTTGCACGTTCGACATGACTCGGTTCCTTTCGTGGGCACGGGGTTCGCGCGGCATGCGGGCTCTGCTATAGCGCGCCCGTGCATTCGATGCCCGCCGTGACGCGCGCCCTCGCCATCCTCGCCATTGTGCTCGGGCTCACCGTCGCGGCGTGCGCGAACGAGCCGCGCGTCGTCCTGCACACGAGCGGCGGGGACGTGCCGGTGACGGTCGAGATCGCCGCGACGCCCGCGCAACAATCGCTCGGGCTCATGTACCGGAAGGAGCTCGGCGCCGCGGCCGGCATGCTGTTCGTCTTCGACACCGCGGTCGAGCATCCGTTCTGGATGAAGAACACGGTGCTGCCGCTCGACATGATCTTCCTCGGCGACGACCGCAAGGTCGTCGGCATCGTGAAGGACGCGGTACCCTTCACCACCACCTCACGCACCGTCGGCGCGCCGTCACGCTACGTGCTCGAGGTGAACGCGGGCTTCAGCGAGAAGCACGGGGTCAAGACCGGGGATCAGGCGACGTTCGAGAAGGTCCCGGGCGCCCCGTAGTCGGCTGCGCCCGCCTCGGGCGGCGCGGCGGGTCGAGCGCGCCGAGCGCTCGGGCCGATGCCGTGGCGGCTGCGATCGTCGTACCGACCCGCGACCACGTGCGCGCTCAGTTCCTATCGGCGAGCAGCTTCCTGCGTAGCGCCTCGGGGGAGAGCTCGAGCATGTCGCACACGTTCAGGAACGAAAACGGCCAGCGGCGCTCGTTCGACGCGATCCACACGTATGCTTCCCGAAAGGCGCGGCGGCGCCGCACCTCCGATGCCCCCCTGTGCTTTTGGATGTCCTCGAAAGCCAAACGCAGGACGGCCGCGGCCAGCACTTCCTCCGCTTTCGCCTCGCGCTCGACCGTTTCGGTCGCGGGCGCGTCCGCGCCCCAGACATCGACGTGTCGTCCACCAGCCATCTCTCGTCCATCGTAGCCACCTGGAGGCGCTTGTCACCGTGGGCGGCCGCGCCCGGGCGCGACGCGTCGTCGCCCCGCACGGACCCGGTCGAACGCCCCCACGCTGGCCTTTTGGCCCCTCCCACATTAGGTAGACCGCTCCGCCATGACGAAGACCAAGACCAGCGCCAAAGCCTCCGCCACCCCCGCAACGACGGCCCTCTCCGACGTCGCCCCGAGCCTCGACGACCCCCTGAACGACGCCACCAGTGCGGCGGCGCCCGTCGCCGGTCCGTACGACCAGGCGGTCGCGGCCGGCGAGGAGCTCCGTCGCCGCCCGTACGCCGCCTCGGGCGTCCTGCCGACGCTCCGCCAGCACGCCAAGGGTCGCATGACGGTCTGGGAGCGCATCGACGTCCTGAAGGACGCCGGCACCGAGCCGACCGTCTTCTATCAGAACTGGGGCAAGAACCTCGACGGCGCGTCGCTCGTGACCGCCGTCGTGCAGATCGGCGGCCGCGACGTCGCTCTCTACGGCCACGACTTCACCATTCGCGCCGGCTCGATGGACGCCACCAACGGCCGCAAGCTCGCGAACCTCATCTACCTCGCCGGCAACCGCGGTATGCCGCTGATCGGCATGAACGACAGCGCCGGTGCCTATGTCCCGGCCGGTATCGGCGGCCTCGACGGGTACGCCGAGGCGTTCACCGCGCTCCGCAAGATCAGCGGCATCGTGCCGAGCGTGATGTGCATGTTCGGCTACAACGCGGGCGGCGGCTCGTATCTGCCGCGACAGGGCAGCTTCATGATCCAACCCGCCGACACCTTCTTCGGCCTCACCGGCCCGGGCGTCATCAAGAGCGTGCTCGGCGAGGACGTCACGCCCGACGACCTCGGCGGCCCGAAGGTGCACGGCGCGTCGGGCGTCGTCGACCTCACCGTCGCCGACGAGGTCGGCGCGCTCCGCACCGCCGAGCGCCTCCTCAGCTATCTGCCGAACTCCAACGCCGTGGCGCCGCCGGTCTGGAAGACGTCCGACCCCATCGACCGCCCGACCTCCGAGATCGACGTCATGTTGCGGAAGGCCTTCAACTCGCCGACCGGCTTCAACACTCCGGTCGACGTCTCGATCATCATCGAGCGCATCTGCGACCATGGCGACTACTTCGAGCTGCAACCCGACCGCGCGCGCAACGCCATCACCGCGTTCGGCCGCTTGAACGGCAACGTCGTCGGCTTCGTCGCCAACAACAGCTCGGTCGCAAGCGGGCAGATCGACGTCGACGCCGCCTTCAAGATCGCGCGCTTCGTCCGCTTCTGCAGCCTCTACAACACGCCCGTCATCTTCATCGAGGACACGACCGGCTTCCTCCCCGGCAAGGACCAAGAGAGCCGCGGCATCGTGCAGGCCGGACGCGCCATGCTCGACGCCATCATCGACCTGCGGACCCCGCGCATCTTGCTCATCCTGCGCAACGCCTTCGGCGGCGCGTACGCCGCCTTCAACAGCTACGCGACCGGCGCCGACATCGTACTGGCGCTCCCGACCACGCGCGTCGCCGTCATGGGCCCGGCCGGCAAAGAGTACGTCTACAAGACCGAGCTCAAGCAGGCGCGCGACGCCGCCGCCAAGCGCCGCAAGGCGGGCGACGACGAGGCCGCGATCGCCGAGTGGCTGAAGGCGCAGGAGGGCGATCTCAATCAGCGCTACGAGCGCGAGCTCATGAACCCGCGTGAGGCCCTGAGCCTGGGCTCGATCTCCGAGATCGTCATGCCGGCCGATCTGCGCCGCGTGCTCGGACAGAATCTCGAGTTCCTGCTGCGCCACTACGTGCCCGGGGCGATGACGGGCGTGCAACGCGAGTTCCACTGATCGTCGCCACCGCCGCCGCTCCCCGAACGGCGGCGCTCAGCGGCACGGATCGCTCGCGGGACACACCCCGACCCCGACGCTCGTTCCCCCTTCGACCGTACAGCGCTCCGCCGTCCGGTCTTTGCAGCCGAGCCGCCCGTTGGACTTCGGGAGGCAGCATTGCACGCTCGCGGTCGGCGGCAGCACGCCGACGCAGGTATCGAGGGCGCAGACGCCCGCACCTTCGTTGACGCCGCCGGCCGCCGAGCACGCCGCTTCGGTACGCGGCTCGCACTCGGTCTCGCCGCCCCCCGTGCTCGGCAGGCAACAGCGCACGTCGGGATTCGGCGGCAGAACGTCGGCACACGTCGTCGGACCGCACACGCCGGCGCTCGCCGGCTTGACCGTGCCGCCCGCGGCGCCACACGCCGTCGCACCGAGGTCTTCGCATTCGATCTCGTCGCCCGCGACGTTGGGCGCGCAGCAGATGCCATGCGCCGGCTTCGGCGGCACGCTCGCGCACGTGTCGACGGCACAGGCCTCGGCTCCTTGGTCGACGCCGCCTTCGGCGTCGCACGCTTCCGGAGTGAGATCCTCGCACGTGAACGTGTAGTAGGCCTGCACGCAGCACGCGATCTTCGGGGACGGCGGCGGCACGTCGGCACACGTGTCCGCGCCGCACACGCCCTCCCCTTTCGCGACGCCGCCGACCGCGCTGCATGCGCTCGCGGTCTCGAGGTCGCACTCGATCTCGGTGCCGGCTGGATTCGGCTGACAGCATCGGATCTCGGGGGCGGGCGGCGGCGGCGTCACGTCGGCACACGTCGTCGGCCCGCACACGCCCGCACCCTTCGCGACGCCGCCGGCCGCCACGCATGCGTCGGCGGCGCGATCCTCGCACTCGATCTCCTCGCCGTTCGGCAGACAACACACGCCGTGCCCGGCGTCGGGGGGAATACCGGCACAGGGATTCTGCGCACAGCTGCCCGGCCCCTTGGCGATGCCGCCGACCGCGGCACACGCGGCGACCGTCTTCGCCGTGCACCCCCACGTATAGTACGCCGGGATGCAGCACTGGATCTCCGTATCCGGGGGCTGCGCGGGCGCCACGCAGGGATTCGGCGCGCACGACGCCGCCTCGACGAGCGTCCCGCCGGCGGCGACACAATCCGCTTGCGTGCGATCTTCGCACGACGGGCCGCCGTCGTCGGGAACGCAGCACACCGTCGCGCTGTCCGCGGGAGGCGTCGCTCCGCAGGGATCCGGCAGGCACGAGGGTGTCGACGCGAGCGTCCCGCCACGCGCGGCACATTCGTCGGCGGGCTCCATCTCGCACTCGACGTGCGGGTGACGGCCCTTCGACTGGGCGCAGCACGGCGCCGCGCCTTCGGCGCGCGTATCCGGCAGGTTGCCGGTGAGGACGTCGTCGCCGCCGTCGTCGCGCACCTCGATCGCGGCGCCGAGCGGGTCGAACCCGAGAAAACGGTCGCGGCCCGTGCCCTTGCTCGAGAACTTGATGCGACCGCTTCCGCCCCGGCTCGTCGTGAGCGCGCCGACGTTCACCCCGCCGACCAGCACGGCGTAGGTCGTCTTCGATGCGAGATGGCGCACGCTCACGTCGAAACTGGCCTCCGAGCTCTTCCGAAGATGGATCGCCGCGGAGCCGCTCGCCGCCGGCACAGCGGCGCTCGGAAGGAGATCGACGCTCGTCGTCGTTCCCGCCAGGGAGACGCCGAGAAAGAAGGTCACGAGGAGACTGCCCGCCATCGCCATCGCATTGCGCATCGCTGATCGTCCTTCCGGGAGGACCGCCAGCAGCGCGGTCCGTCGCACACGACCGTAGAGCAACCGACATGCCGGTACCCGAACGCGTGATCCGACGGGCACTTCGTCCGTGGCGACGATGGGGAGCTGCGGCCAATGCCCCATCGTTGCGCGATATCCCCCAGCTCTCCCGCGCCGCCGCCACGGCGAGTGCCGGATCGGCCCGGCCACCCCTACTCGACGCCCCTCCCCGACTGTGCGAGACGCACCCGCGAGAGGTCGAACCGTTCATGATCAAGATGCGTAGCTTCGTCGTGCTCCTGCTCGCCGTCGGCACCGCTGCGGGCGCCTATACGTACCTGTCGCCGGCGCCGCCGCCCCCGGCCCCGCGGCAGCCGTGGACCAAGCAGGACCCGGGGAGCGGCGTGATCCACGCGGTCGCCCTCGATCCGCGCGTCAAGGGCACGGTGTATCTCGCGACCCCGGAAGGCGTCTTCAAGAGCGTCGATGGCGGTGCGCATTGGATGGCGAGCAACCACGGGTTGTCGAACACGGACGTACGCAGCATCGCCGTCGATCCCAAGGCGTCGAACATCCTCTACGCGGGCACGAGCGACGGGACCGTCGTGCAGAGCGAGGACGCGGGCGAGAGCTGGGGCTTGCTGCCGGCGCACTTCTCGGCCGGGCCGATCCGGACGCTCGCGATCGATCCCGTGAACTCGCAGACGCTCTACATCGGCATCCCGCGCGCCGGCATTTTCAAGAGCATCGACTGCGGGCTCAGCTGGAGGGGCCACAACGACGGCCTGACGAGCTTCGAGATTCGGGCGTTCGCCATCAACCCCTCGTCGCCCGCGGAGCTCTACGTCGCGACCAGCGACGGGCTCTTCAAGAGCACCAACGGCGGCGCGCTCTGGAACGACGTCACCACCGACTTGCCCAATCGGCTGATCCGCGCCGTCGTCGTCGATCCGCGGACGCCGAGCACGCTCTACGCCGGCACGAGCGCCAACGGCGTCTACAAGAGCCGCGACGCCGGCAAGACGTGGCACGCCATGAACACCGGCCTCGAGGACGCGATCGTGTGGTCGCTCGCGATCGATCCGCGGAGCCCCGGCACGCTCTATGCCGGCTCGGCCGCGGGCCTGGTGTCGAAGACGGTCGACGGCGGCGAGCATTGGAAGACCACCCGGCCCGGTACCAATCGCGCCATCGACGCCATCGTCGTCGATCCCGATCGGCCGGAGATTCTCTACGTCGGCACCGCCGGCGCCGGCATCTTCAAGAGCACGACCGGAGCGGGAGGTCGGCTGCAGCGGCCGCGCCGCTTGACTGGACCGCCGGGGCCGTCGAAAGTCGCCCGGCCGATGGCGACCGAGCGCACCTACGCG
Source organism: uncultured delta proteobacterium (assembly GCA_963774015.1). Lineage (GTDB taxonomy): Bacteria > Desulfobacterota > Binatia > UTPRO1 > UTPRO1 > UTPRO1. The sequence goes on along the minus strand of CAVZDH010000001.1, from coordinate 1,379,876 downwards.
ATGAGCGGGCTCTTCGGCCCCGCGAAGTTCGACATCGGGCAGTTCACGCCGCACGCCGGCCGGCTCCGCATGCGCGTGGTCGAAACGGGTCCGGGATTCGCGACGCTCTCGCTGCCGTATCACGAGGAGCTCGTCGCCGATCCGCAACGCCGGGTCGTCTTCGGCGGCGTGATCACGACGCTCATCGACCAGGCTTCGGGGCTCGCCGTCGCGTGCGCGATGGAGGATCTCGCCGCGATCGCCACCATCGACCTCCGCGTCGACTACCTGCGCGCCGCCGTGCCCGGACGCGACCTCTTCGCGCGCTCCGAATGCTACAAGCTCGGTCACAACGTCGCCTTCGTGCGCGCGACCGCCTGGGACGAGGATCCGAGCGATCCCTTCGCCGGCTGCCTCGGCACGTTCATGATCGGGGCGAACAGCGGGGGCAGCCCCTTCGGCGGCCTCAAGGGCGCGGAGCCGGCGAAACCGTGAATCGCATCGTCGCCGCCATTCCGTACGCGCGGCTCCTCGGGATCGACGTCGAAACGGTCGACGGCGGGCTCGAGTGCGTGCTGCCCTTCCGGGCGGAGCTGATCGGCAACACGCGCCTGCCCGCGATCCACGGCGGCGTCATCGGCGCCTTCCTCGAGCTCACGGCGATCTTCCGCTTGATCGACGAGAGCGGCGTGGAGAGCGTGCCCCGGCCCATCACCTTCAGCATCGACTACCTGCGCTCGGCCGGTCCGCGCGAGACGCGGGCCCGCGGCGAGATCTTCAAGCTCGGGCGGCGCATTTCGCACGTCCGCGTGATCGCATGGCAGGATGCCCGCGACCGGCCGGTCGCGGCCGGCAACGGCAAGTTTCTGATGGCCTAGGGAACCTGCTCCGGCGCGGAGTGCTGGCGTTTTCCCCCCGTCCACCATAGGTATTTGCGCCTTCTGCGATGACGACACCCAAACTCGTTTCCCCCTACGCCGACAATCCCATGGTGCACCGCGACCGCCGCCTCGGCCGCGCGAGCTCTCCCTGGATTCGATCCTTCGCCTGCGACGACATGGGCGTCCTGATCGTCTGCCGCGGCCCCATCCGCAAGGAAGCGATCGACGTCGTCCGCGAGATGGGCATGACGCAGGTCGGGATCTTGCTCTCGGAACGCGACAGCATCGTGTTTCCGCGCGCGCTCTCCCCCGAGCTGCGCATCATGGACCCCCGCCACGTGCATGCGGTGCCCGACTACACCGGGGCCACGAAGGAGGAGCGTGTCCAGCGCATCGAGCAGATGATCGCGATCTGCCGCGAGCACGGCTACGGCTACGTTTTCGCCGGCTACGGTTTCATGGCGGAGGACGCGGAGTTCGTGCGGCGGCTCGAAGAGGCCGGCATCGGCTTCATCGGCCCGTGCTCGCACACCCAGATGGCGGCGGGCGCCAAGGACGAGGCGAAGCGCACGGCGATCGCGAACGACGTGTCGGTCACGCCGGGCGTGAACGACGCGACCGCCCGCACCCTGCTGCGCCAGTTTCCCGGATCGCACCGCGCTGCAGAAGCTGGCGCGAGGCGCACGGGCTCGACGTCCCGGCGGTCGCCGACGAGAAGCGTTGCCGCTCGCGGAGACGGCCGAGCAGCTGCTGGAGGCGTCGTACCGCGGCGCACGTCGACCTCTACTCGATCGACGAGCTCGCCGAGACGCTCCGGCTCGAGGCGGCGCGGCTGCTCGACCGATCACCCCGGCCGGCGCTTCCGCCTGAAGGCGATCGGCGGCGGCGGCGGCAAGGGCCAGCGCATCTTCGACGCGGCGGCACAGGTGCCGACGCTCGTCCGCGAGGTGCTCGCCGAGGTCAAGGCGACCGGCGTCGGCGACAACAAGAACATCCTGCTCGAGCTCAACATCGAGCAGACGCGCCACAACGAGATCCAGATCCTCGGCAACGGCAAGTGGTGCATCGCCCTCGGCGGCCGCGACTGCTCGCTGCAGATGCACGAGCAGAAGCTCGTCGAGGTGTCGGTCACGCGCGAAGGGCTCGCGGACGCGATCGCGCAGGCGCAAGGCCGCCGAGCAGGAGACCAAGGCGAAGGCCCTCGAGACCGATCTCGTGACGCTCGGACGCATGGAGGAGCAAGCGGAGCGCTTCGGCCGCGCCGTGAAGCTCGACTCGGCGTCGACCTTCGAGTGCATCGTCGACGGCGACCGCCACTACTTCATGGAGGTCAACACCCGCATCCAGGTGGAGCACCGGGTCTCCGAGCTCTGCTACGCGCTCCGCTTCACCAACCCCGACGACCCGCAGGACGCACTTCGACGTCGCAGTCGCTGGTCGAGGCGATGGTCCTGATCGCCCGCCACAAGCAGCGGCTCCCGAAGCCCGACGCGCGTGCTGCGCGAACGGCGCCGCGATCGAGGCGCGCCTCAACGCCACCGACCGCGCGCTCACCCCGCCGCGGGCGGCGTGATCGTCTCGTGGTCCGATCCGATCGAGGGCGAGATCCGCGACGACCAGGGGATCTGCATCAAGAACCCCGACACCGGTCTCTTCATGCGCTACCGCCTCGCCGGCGCCTACGACTCGAACGTCGCCCTGCTGCTCGCGACCGGCGGCGAGCCGGCGCGAGAGCTGGGAGCGCTTGGTCGAGATCCTGCGCCGCACCACGCTCCGCGGCATCGACCTCGCGACCAACCTGGAGTTCCACTACGGCCTGCTCACCTGGTTCCTCGCGCCGCGACCCGTGGGCGAAGCCGACCACCAAGTTCGTCGTGCCCTACCTCACCCTCGTCGGCCAGCTGGCGCAGGAGGCGCAGTCGATCGACCTCGACTACGCGTTCCAGCGCATCGCTCGCACGGCGACGAGCGGCGCCGCGCCGGCACACCGTCGAAGCGACGCGCCGCGTGCTCGAGCTCAAGGAGACGCTGCTCGAGCGGCCGATGCAGATCCTCGTCGAGGAGCCGCACTATCTTTCCGCGTGGCTGAGCCGTCATCACCGCGACTTCGCGCTCGAGGCCGACCGCGTCGTCTGGCAGCGCAATCCGGTCGAGATGCTGGCCGAGACGTATCGCCTGCTCCACCTCGACACGCCGAGCGCCGCGGCGGCCCATCGCATCTGGGACCACGACCGCGACCAGCTCGAGCACGGCGCTCGGTTTCTACGCGCGCTTGGACGCGCCGCGCCGAGGGGCTCAGCTGGCCCGAGCTCGACGACGCGCTGCGCGCGGAGCGTCCGTCGCTCGGACTCGACGACGCCACCTGGGCGCGCGTCCGCGCGGCGCACGCCGGCCATCAGCTCGGGCTCGACATCCTCGTGCTGCTGCCGATGATCGCCGCCAAGGTCGGCTTCTACGACTTGCGGCTCGAGGACGATCTGACGATCACCATCCCCGAGCGGCTGCACGATCCGAAGCTCCAGGACGCGATGCGGAAGGTGCTCGTGCCGCCGCCCGTCACGAAGGCCGACGAGATCGTCGCCGCCATGGGCGGAACCTTCTATGCCCAAGAGGCGCCGACGCTGCCGCCCTTCGTCACCAAGGGCGCCCACTTCGACAAAGGGCGAGCCGCTCTACATCATCGAGGTGATGAAGATGTTCAACAAAGTGCTAGCGCCCTTCGCCGGCACCGTCAACGACGTGCTGATGCCGACGAGCGGCGTCGTGGTGCGGAAGGGGCAGCCGCTCTTCAAGGTGACGCCCGACGAGATCGTCGTCGAGGAAGATCCGAAGGAGAAGGCCGCGCGCATCCAGACCAACACCGAAGGCTATCTGAGGAGGCTCGTCGCATGATCGTCGTCAACGTCGAAGTAAAGGTGGAGCCGGGCGCTGCCGACAAGGCGCGCGACGCGGTCCGTGCCATGGAGCAAGCGACCCGCAAGGAAGCCGGCTGCCACTGCTACGCGTTCTCGGTCGACATCAGCGACCCGGGCACGATCCGCGTGACCGAGCGCTGGGAATCGATGGAGGCAATCAAGGCCCACATGGCGAGCCCGCACATGGCGGACTTCCAGAAGGCCATCATGACCCTTCAGCCGAAGGGCCTCGACATCAAGGCCTGGGAAGTCGCTCGCGAAGTGCAGCTCGGCTGAGGACGCGGGCGGCCGGCATGGGCGCGCGCGCGCCGGTCATGGCCGGTTCTCCGCGAGCGCGCTCGCCAGCCGCTCGTAATCGGCGAGCGTATTGTAGAGCGCCGCGGATATGCGAATGAGGCGCCGCGGCGGCGCCGGCCAGGGAAGCACCGGCACCTCGATGCCCGCCCGCTCGCGCAGGACGTCCTGCAACGGATCGCCATAGAGGGGCGAGGTCGGCGGCGTCGTGCTGCCGTCGGCGATCGGCAACGCGGCGAGCGAGCCGATCATCGATGCCGGCGCGGGCTCGGCGATGGCAAGCACCGCGGCGAGCACGCGCCGGCCGGCGAGCGCGAGCGCGCGATTGCGTTCGCGGAGCGCCGGCCATCCCCCGGGAAGCACCGCGCCCAGCATCCGGATCGCCTCGGGAACGCAGAGCGCGGGCGTCGGATCGATCGTGCCCGTCCAATCGAACTCGACGAGGAAGCGCGAGCGGTCGGGACGGCGGAGCCGCGCGCCATGACTGATCGCGAGCGGCCGGACGTGCTCTTGCAGGTCGCGCCGCACGTGCAGGAACCCGACGCTCTTCGGCGCACAGAGCCACTTGTGGCAGTTGCCGGCGTAGTAGGCGGCCCCGATCGCCGCGACGTCGAGCGGCAGCATGCCGACCGCGTGCGCGCCGTCGACGAGCGTCGCGACGCCGCGCGCCGCCAGCGCCGCCACCAGCTCGGCGATCGGGAAGACCAGGCCGGTCGGGCTCGTGACGTGGTCGAGCAACGCCAGGCGCGTGCGCGGCCCGACGTTCGCGAGCACCGCCTGGAGCACCGCCTCCGGACCGTCGATCGGAAACGGGACCTTCGCGGTCACGACCACGGCCCCGCTCCGCTCGGCGACGAAGTCCAGCGCGTTTCGACACGCCCCGTACGCGTGGTCGGTCGTGAGGAGCTCGTCGCCCGGCGCGAAGACGAGCGAGCGCAGCACCGCGTTCACGCCCGCGGTCGCGTTGGCGACGAAGGCGAGATCGCTGGGGGCCGCGCCGACGAAGGCCGCGAGCGCGGCGCGCGCCTCGTCGAGCAGCCGCTTCGAGATCGCGTGCCATGAACTGCACCGGTTGGCGCTCGAGCCGGGCACGCCATGCGGTCTGCGTGGCGAGCACGGCACGCGGACAGGCCCCGAACGAGCCGTGGTTCAGGAACGTCACGGACGGGTCGAGCGTCCAGAGCGCGTGATGCGGCGAGGGCTCCGTCGGGGGCGGCATGCGCGCCGCATGATGACGCTGCCGCCGGCCGCCGGCAACCGTCGCGCCGCGCGCCCTTGACCACCACGCCGCTTCCGAGAAAGGAGGACCCCCACGTCCGACCTGGGAGGCCCGATCGCATGCTACGAACCCACTCCGCTGCTTGGCTCCTCGTCCTCGCGCTCGCGGGCTCCGTGGCCGCCGCAACGGTCACCAGCAACACGGACGGCGGACCCGGCTCCCTCCGCCAGGCGCTCGCCGACGCCAACGACGGCGACACCATCGACTTCGCCCTCACGACCCCGGCGACGATCATGCTCACGACCGGCGAGCTCACGGTCGGGGCGAGCGTCACGATCACGGGTCCGGGGGTCGATCAGCTGACGGTCGACGCCAACGACGCGTTCCGGGTGTTCCACGTGCTTCCGGGAAAGACCGTCACGATCTCCCATCTGACGGCGACGCACGGCGCGACGAGCGACGGCGGCGGCTGCATCGACAACGAGAACGCGACGCTCACCCTCGACCACGTCGCGATCCGCCAGTGCGCGGCGCGCTACGGCGCGGCCGTGCTGAACGATGGCGAGGCCGCCGCAGCCGCGATGCTGATCGCCGACAGCACGATCGCCGACAACGCCACCACGAGCGCCGCCGCGGGCGGCATCTACAACGACGGCGCGTACTCGATGGGCAGCGCGACGCTCGAGATCGTGCGCTCGACGATCAGCGGCAACCAAGCGCTGCACACCAGCGATGGCGGCGGCATCTTCAACGACGGCTTCAGCCAAGGTCACGCGGTGCTGAAAGTCCACGCCAGCACCTTCAGCGACAATCTCGCCACCACGAACGGCGGTGCCATCGCCAACGTCGGCGACGAGGGCGGCCAGGCCACGGCACAGGTCACCAACTGCACGTTCAGCGGCAACACGGCGGTGACGGGAGGAGCGCTCTACAATCAAGTGACGAGTCAAGTGATGAGCGGCGGCGTCGCCGGGATGGAGATCGGCAACACGATCCTCGTCGCCGGCGCGAGCGGCGGCACCGTCGCCAACAGCGGCGGCGCCGTCGGCTCGGTCGGCTTCAACCTCGCGAGCGACGCCGCCGGCGGCGACGGCACGACGGGGCCGGGCGGATTCCTCGACGCCGCCACCGACCGGCGGAACACCGATGCCCTCCTCGGCCCCCTCGCCGACAACGGTGGCCCGACGCCGACGCATGCGCCCGCGGCCGGGAGCCCGGCCATCGACGCCGGCAAGCGCGACACCATCCCCGCCCTCGCCGACACGACCGACCAGCGCGGCTTCACGCGCCCGGTCGACGACCCCGCCGTCGGGAACGCGATCGGCGGCGACACGAGCGACGTCGGGGCGGTCGAGACCCAGCCGGCGGCCGACCTCGCCGTCACGCAGCTGAAGCCGCCGGCACGCGTCACCTTGAAGGTGAGCAAGCCGAGCCTCACCAAGCCGATCAAGGTCCAGATCCAGAACCGCGGCGCCGCATCCGAGACCGTCCCCGACCTGGCGACGCTCGCCGCGCTCGTCGACGTGCAGGCGACCTCGCTCGGCGGCTGCGCCGCACCGGTCGCGACGCTGGTCGCCGGGAAGCCGAACAAGGTACCCGTCACGATCAAGTCGAAGAAGAAGCTCACCGTGACGTTCACCGCGGCCTTCGACTGCGCCAACGACCCGCTCAAGACCAGCAAGAAGGACCCCGGTCACGACGACGTGCATTGGGTGGCGACGGTCCACCACGCCGCCCTCGGCGGCATCGCCGACGCCCACGGTGCCGACGACGTCTGCCCGCGACCGACGCTCCCGGGCGGCGGCGATCCGCACCCGAACCCGACGAAGCCCATCAAGGACAAGGGCTGCGGCGGGAAGCTCCCCGACAAGACGCTCGGCGCCGACGTCGCGACCGACGTCGTCGTGAAGTAGCGGCCTGCGCCCCGGCGCCACGGCCGGCCGCCCGGATCGCGACCGGACGTCGGCGGCCTCGCACGCTCGGCGCGCCGCTCCCCACCCCCCGGGGCGCGTACGCGATGTGACGGCGCGACCGTCACGCGCCTGTAACAACCGACGCGTAACGTAAAGGCGAAGTAGACTTCGAGGACGCTGCACTATAGAGGTCGAAGAACGACGCGGCTCGACGCGTCATCGAGGGAGGCAAGAGGGACCGTTGCTGAAAGTCGCGTCGCAGAACGATCTCCGAGCCTGGACCATCCGAGACTCGCTTCGAGCTCTACAACGTCAACGGCTGGGGTCGCGATTTCTTCACGATCAACGAGGCCGGCAACATCGAGGTGACGCCCGGCTGGCCCCGGCTCGCCGAAGATCGACCTGAAGGAGCTGGTCGACGACCTCCGCAGCCGCGGCCTCAACCTCCCGCTCCTGATCCGCTTCTCCGACATCCTGCGCACGCCGCGTCCAGCAGCTCTGCGGCTCGTTCCAGCAGGCGATCGCCGAGAACGACTACAAGGGCGACTACCGCGGCGTCTACCCGATCAAGGTCAACCAGCAGCGCCACGTCGTCGAGGAGCTGGTCGAGTACGGCCGGCCCTTCAATCTCGGCATCGAGGCCGGCTCCAAGCCCGAGCTGCTGGTGGCGCTCGCGCTGCAGGACAACCCCGAGGCGCTCATCCTCTGCAACGGCTACAAAGACCGCGCCTACATCGAGACCGCGCTGCTCGCGCAGAAGCTCGGGCGCCAGGTCATCATCATCATGGACCGGATGGGCGAGCTCGAGACCATCCTCGCTGCGCCGCGCGACCTCGAGATGCGGCCGGTCATCGGCGTGCGCGCGCGGCTCGACGACCAAGGGCGCCGGCAAGTGGGTCGAGTCGACGGGCGACCGGTCGAAGTTCGGCCTCACCACCGCCGAGATCGTGGCGACCGTCGAGCGCCTGCGCACGAGGGGATGCTCGACTGCCTGCAGCTCCTCCACTTCCACATCGGGTCGCAGATCACGAACATCCGCGCGGTCAAGGACGCGCTGCGCGAGTCGAGCCGCATCTTCGTCGAGCTGCACGCGCTCGGCGCCAACATGCGCTTCCTCGATTGCGGCGGCGGCCTCGGCGTCGACTACGACGGCAGCCAGACCAACTTCCACTCCTCGGTGAACTACACGCTCCAGGAGTACGCGAGCCGACATCGTGAGCCAGATCGCCGAGGCCTGCAACGCCGCCGGCGTCCCGCACCCCGACATCGTCACCGAGTCCGGCCGCGCGCTCGTGGCGCACCACTCGGTGCTCGTCTTCAACGTCCTCGGCACCAACGAGATCCTCGACGGCCAGGTCCCGGAGGCGCCTCGCGAGCAGCGAGCACCAGGTCATCCAGCAGCTCTACGAGACCTACGCGGGCGTCTCGCGCAAGAACTTCCAGGAGGCCTACCACGACGCGCTCCAGATCAAGGAGGAGGCGATCACCGCCTTCAACCTCGGCGTGCCTCGACCTGCAAGGCGCGCGCCCGCGTCGAGCAGCTCTTCTGGGCCACCTGCGAGCAGCATCCTGAAGATCGTCCGCGACCTGCCCTACGTGCCCGACGAGCTCGAAGGCCTCGAGAGGCAGCTCTCGGACACCTACTACTGCAACTTCTCGATCTTCCAGTCGATGCCCGACCACTGGGCGGTGCGGCAGCTCTTCCCCACCCTCCCGATCCACCGGCTCAACCGGCCGCCGACCGCGCCGCGCCGTCCTCGCCGACCTCACGTGCGACAGCGACGGCAAGATGGACGAGTTCATCGACCTGCGCGACGTGAAGCACTTCCTCGAGCTGCACGCCCCGAACGGCGAGCCCGTACTACATCGCGAGCTTCCTCGTCGGCGCCTACCAGGAGATCCTCGGCGACCTCCACAACCTCTTCGGCGACACCGACGCGGTGCACGTCCGGCTCGACGGCGACGACTACCGCGTCGAGCACGTCGTCGAGGGCGACTCGGTGAGCGAGGTGCTCTCCTACGTGCAGTACTCGAAGGAGGACCTGGTCTCGCGCGTGCGCCGCGCGGTCGAGGTGGCGCTGCGCGAGAAGCGCCTCACGATGGCCGAGTCGGGCCGCCTGCTGCGGCGGTACGAGGAAGCGCTCGAAGGCTACACCTACCTGACGGAAACCGACTAGTGCACCGCCGTCGAGATAGCGTCAAGGCAGATTGCTGCTCATCGGCGCCCCTCGCAAGGAACGCCGACGAAGGCCTATCGGGAATATTCCGAGGAGGTGTAACGCGGCGAGGGGCGGCGAGGGACGGCACGATGCTTGATGCTATCTCGACGGCGGTGCACTAGCCCGCAGCTCGCGCCGAGCGCCGAGGCCGACATCCGCCGCTCGCGACCACCGCGCGCCCGCCAAGACCCGCCGCCAACGCTCCGGTCGAGCGCGCTCGACGCCCACCGCCAAGCGCGGACGCCAGGGCGAACGGCACGATCGCACGCGTCGCGGCCGCCAGCCACGCGACGTCGGCACGCGCGACGAGGCGGCGGCGGTCGCGGCCGTCGAGCGCGACCTCGGCGCGGCCGGCGCGCCGCCCGAGCTCGACGCGCTGGCGCGCCTCGCCGCCGAGCACGGACTCCACGCCGGCACCGTCTGCCGTCCACCCCGACGGCTACGCCTTCCTCGTCGCCAGCCGCGCCGCGACGAGCACGGGGACGATCTCTTCATCGGCGGCGCGGGGCTCCGGCCCGCCATGCACGGCGACACCGTGCTGGTCGCCGTCCGCCACCAGCGGCGGGGCCGCGTCGTGCGGGTCGAGGGGCGGCGTCGTGCTGGTCCTCGCCCGCCGGTGGGAACGACTCCTCGGCGTCTACCGCCGCGGGCGCAGCGGCGCCTACCTCATCCCGCAGGATCCGCGCATCCGCTACGCGTGCCGCCTGACGGATACGGGCGACGCGCGCGACGGCGACATGGTGACCGCCGTCATCACCGCAATACCCCGAGCCGTACCACGACCTCGAGGCGCGGGTGGAGAGCGTGCTCGGCCCGGCGAGCGACCCGCGCGTCGAGACCGAGGCCGTGATCCGACGCGCTCGAGCTGCCGCGCGAGTTTCCCGCGGCGGTCCTCGCCGAGGCCGGCACGCATCCCGTCGACGATCGACCCGGCCATGCTCGGCGCGCTCCGAACCGGCCTGCCGCCGCCGCTCACGGCGCGGCGGCCGTGGCGCGAGTCCGCGCGTCATCCGCGAGCGCATCGACCTCCGCGATCTCCCGCTCGTGACCATCGACGGCGAGACCGCCCGCGACTTCGACGATGCGGTCGCGGTGCTCGCCGGGCGCGGCCGACGGGACCCGCCTCCTGGTCGCCATCGCCGACGTCGCGGCGTACGTCCCGCGCGGCGGCGCGCTCGACGCGGAGGCGCGGGCCCGCGGCACGAGCGTCTACTTCCCCGATCGCGTGATCCCGATGCTGCCCGAGGCGCTCTCGAACGGCATCTGCAGCCTGAATCCCGGCGTCGACCGGCTGGTGCAGGCGGTGCTCCTCGATTGCGACGGGCGCGGCGAGGTGCTCGGCGCGGCGTTCTTCCCGGGCGTCATGCGGAGCCGCGCGCGCCTCACCTACACGATCGTGCGACGGATCGTCGTCGACGCCGACCTGCCCACCCGCCGCGACGCACGCCGCGCTCGTCGACGACCTCGAGCGCATGGCGGCGCTCGGCGACAAGCTCGCGGCGCATGCGCCGACGGCGAGGCTCCATCGACCTCGACCTCCCCGAGGCCGAAGTCTGCTCGATCGACGCAACGGCCGCCCGGAGAACATCGTGCGAGGCCGAGCGCAACGTCAGCGCATCGGCTGATCGAGAGCTTCATGCTCGCCGCCAACGAGGCCGTCGCCGCACTACCTGACCGCGCGGCGGCTGCCCATCCCCTACCGCGTGCACGAGCCGCCCGACCGCGGACGCGATCCGCGAGCTCGCTCGGTTCCTCGAGGGGTTCGGCCTCCGGCTCGCGGTCGCAGGAAGACGGCATCCGGCCGCTCGCCGTGCAGCGCGTCCTCGAGCGCGTCGCCGGCCGGCCCGAAGAGCGGCTCGTGAACACCATCGTGCTGCGCACGATGAAGCAGGCGCGCTACGCGCCGGCGAACGCCGGCCACTTCGGGCTCGCCGCCGTCGCATACACGCACTTCACCTCGCCGATCCGCCGCTACCCCGACCTCGTCCTGCACCGCATCCTCGCCGCCCATCTCCGCGACGACGGGCGGACGCTCGCCGCGATCGCCGCCGAGCTCGACCAGATCTGCGAGGAGAGCTCGCGACGCGAGCGCGATCGCGATGGACGCCGAGCGCGAGGTGATCCAGCTGAAGAAGGTGCAGTTCATGCAGGACAAAATCGGCGAGACCTACGACGGCTTCGTCTCCGGCGTGGCGGCCTTCGGGTTCTTCGTCGAGCTGGCGCGACTGGTTCGTCGACGGTCTCGTGCACGTGGCGACGCTCGCCGACGACCACTACGAGCTCGTCGAGCACCGCCATTGCCTGGTCGGCCGACGGCGCGGGCGCGCGTTTCGCATCGGCGACGCGGTTCGCGTGCGGGTCGCGAGCGTCTCGATCGAGCGCAAGCAGATCGATCTCGTGCTCGTCGACGCCCCCCGCGTGACCGAGCGCCGCGGGCGCCGCGGCACTTGATGCGCGCGCCCGCGACCACCCACCCCGTCGCCGACCATCCGCCCCCGCGCCTCCATCAGGTGACCGGGCGCCGGGTGCTCGGCGCCGCGCTCACGCTCACGACCGTCGCGCTCTGGTCGATCCTGCCGCTCGGCCTCCGCGTCGCGCTCGGCGGCCTCGATGCCGCCACGCTCACCTGGTATCGCTTCCTCTGCGCCGCCCTCGTGCTCGGCGCGGTGCTCGCGTTGCGAGGCACGCTGCCGCCGCTCTGGAGCTTCACCCGCCGCGACTGGATGTTGCTCGCGGTCGCCGTCGTCTTTCTCTGCGCCAACTACCTGCTCTACGTGCTCGGGCTCGACCGCACGAACGCCGGGACCGCGCAGGTGGTGATCCAGCTCGCGCCGCTCCTTCTCGCGGTCGGCGGCGTTCGCGTGTACGGCGAGCGGCTGGGCCTCCCGCAGGGGCTCGGCTTCATCACCATGGCGATCGGCTTCGTGCTCTTCTCCTACGAGGAGATCGCCCACCTGGTCGGCCTCCTCGACCGATACTACACGGGCCTCGCCTGCATCGTGCTCGCCGCGATCGCCTGGGCGGTCTACGGGCTCGCGCAAAAGCAGCTCCTCGACCGCATGCGCTCGCCGCAAGTGCTCGTCTGTCTCTACGTCGGCGGCGCCGTGCTCTTCGCGCCGCTGGCCGAGCCGCTGCGGGTTCTGCGCCTGACGCCGACCGAGCTCGGCGCGCTCGCCTTCTGCATCGTCAACATGCTGGTCGCCTACGGCACGTTCGCGGAGGCGCTCGTGCACCTCGAGGCCTCACGGGTGAGCGCGCTGCTCGCGATCGTCCCGCTCTCGACGCTCGCGGCGATCTGGGTCGCGCGCGCGCTCGTCCCGAGCCTCGTCGCCCCCGAGCCGCTGACACCACTCGCCGTCCTCGGTGCCGCGCTCGTCGTCGCGGGCTCGCTCGCCGCGGCGCTCGGCCGCCGCTGAGTCCTCGGCGTCGCGGGCGCTTGACGGCAACCGGCCGGGGATCTTTGTTCGGACGACCCATGGAGACTCCTCGATGACGCCCGAGCGCCGCGCCCATTCGATCGGGGTGGTCGTGGATCACGCCGGCCCGTGCGCCGCGGACGAGCCCGCGTTCGGCACGCGGCACTGCTGACGTGACGACGACCGTCGACCACACGATCGCCGTCGTCGGCTCCGGCGCCGTGGGCGGTTACTACGGCACGCGCTTGGCGCTCGCCGGCGAGGACGTACGCTTTCTCGTGCGCAGCGACCTCGGAGCGATACGGCGGCACGGGTTCCGCGTGCGCCTGCCCGACGGCGAGCTCGCGCTCGCGGACGTGCAGGCCGCCGCGACGCCGGAGGAGATCGGGACGTGCGACCTGGTCGTCGTGGCGCTCAAGACGACCGCCAACCCCGAGCTCGCACGACTCGTCGCCCCGTTGCTGCACGACCGCACCGCCATCCTGACGCTGCAGAACGGCCTCGGCAGCGACGAGCTCCTGGCGGAGCTCTTCGGCGCCGAGCGGGTGCTCGGCGGCCTCTGCTTCATCTGCGTCACGCGTACCGGACCCGGCGAGATCCTCTGCGCCGAGCCCGGAACGTTGAGCCTCGCCGAGCTCGGCCGGCCGGCCGGGGAGCGCGTGCGGTCGCTCGCCGCAAGGTTCGAGCGCGCCGGGGTGCGATGCGTGGTGGGCGACGACCTCACCGCGCTGCGGTGGCGGAAGCTGGTGTGGAATGTACCTTTCAACGGGCTCGCGATCGCGGCCGGCGGCCTCACCACCGATCGTATCCTCGCGGATCCAGCGCTCGCGGCGGAGGTGCGGGCGTTGATGCTCGAGGTCATCGGCGCGGCGGCGAAGCTCGGCCACGCCATCCCCGAACGCTTCGTCGCGCAGCAGATCGCCGCCACCCCTCCGATGGGCCCGTACCGCCCCTCGAGCCTCGTCGACTATCAGGAAGGCCGCGACGTCGAGGTCGAGTCGATCTGGGGCGAGGCCGTCCGCCGCGCCGCCGCCGCCGGGGCGGCCGTCCCCCGCATGACGGCGCTCTATGAGACGCTTCGCGCCCTCGTCGCCGCCCGCCGCGCCGAGCGTTAGAGCTAGGGAAGCTCTGTACAGGTAGGTTCCGGGCGAGAAGTGCGAGCCGCCCCGAGCGCAAGGCGCGAAGCCCGACCGCGTATCTGCACGATACGCCGAGGGCGTCGCGCCGCCGTCGCTCGGGGATGGATCGCGCTTCGTAGCCGGAAGCCACCTGTGCAGAGCTTCCCTAGGGAACCTCGCGTTCGACGACGAGCTTCACCGCCGGTTCCGCCATGGCGGTCACGGCCTCGCGCCACCCCACTCGGCGCGTGGCGATGATCTCGCCGTGCAGCCGCCCCGCCGCGATCGCGGCGGCGACGGCCGGGATCTCCGTGCGCGCGTGGCACCGGCCGGCGTGGAAGTGGACGCCCTTGGTGTACATGCGACCGAGCGGCACGGGCGTCGACTCGCCGAAGTAGTAGACCGGGCACACGCATACGCCCTCGTGGTCGGTCGCACGGAGCGCCAGCGCCAAGCCAGCGGGATCGACGGACGCGTCCACCGTGACGTCATACGGCCCGCGTTTGCCGCTGAAGCTCGACTCGATCGGCGTCGCGCCGATGCGCGCCGCGACGTCGAGGATGGCGGGGTTCGGCGACAGGACATCGACCCGGCTCGCGCCGAGCGCGAGTGCGGCGTCGGCCGCGTAGAGCGCGATGCTCGGCGCCATGCCGGCGACCACCAGCACCGTCGCGCCCGGCCGCGCGGCGAGATGGGGGGCGACGCAGCGCCAGCCGTCGGCCGCATTGTCGGCGGCCGCAGCCAGCGCCCACGGCGGGACCTCGGCGGGCGCCGGCAGCAGCATCGCGTCGGCGAACGGCACGCGGATCGTGTCCGAGAGTGCGCCGCCCCACTCGCGCGCCTGCAGCGGCAGGCCGAACGCCGAGAGGAACGGCACCGCTTCGCAGCTTCCGGTGTACCCGCGCCGGCAGCGTCCGCACCTGCCGCACGAGATCTGGAAGGGCACGATCACGCGATCGCCGACCCGCACGGTCGCGACCGACGTGCCGACCGCCGTCACCTCGCCCACGCATTCGTGCCCGAGCGCGAAGGGCCGCGGCGGCGGCAGCATCCCCGTGACGTACGGCAGGTCGATGTCGCATCGACTGACCGCGAGCGGTCGGACGAGCGCCTCGCCCGGCCCTTCGAGCCGCGGCGCCGGGACGTCCTGCCATTCTATCTTTCCCTGTTCGACGAGCGTCAGCTGTTCCATGGCGCGGGACGCTACGGTCGGCGCGTGGGTGGCGCAAACGACTTTTTCTCCACGACCGTTGCGCTGGGCGCAACGGCGGCGCGTGCGCGGGCGCGACGCGCGGCGCGGTCCGCACGTCACCCGAGCGGCGCCGTCAGCCGGCCGCCGCGGTCACGCGACGCGCTCCGCCCGCGCCGTCGCGCCGCGCCGGCGAGCGCGCGGCGCCCGCCTCCGGGTGGAGCGGCAGCCGCACCGTGAACTCGGCACCCGTCCCGAGATCGCTCGCCACCTCGATCCGTCCGTGATGGCCGTCGACGATTCGTTTCACCGTCGCGAGCCCGACGCCCGTGCCCCGCGCCTTCCGCGTATAGAAGAGCCGGAAGATCTGCGGCAGCTGTTCGGGAGCAATGCCGTGGCCGCTGTCGCGGACCGTCAGCACGAGCTCGCCGTCGCTCCGCCCGCGATCGGTGGTCGCAGCGGCCGAGATCGTGCGAACGGTGAGCGTACCGCCGCTCGCCATCGCCTCGACCGCGTTCGTCACGAGGGCGAGACACACCTGCTCGATCTGCGCCGCATCGAGCTCGTGCGGCGGCAAGGGTTCGGCATACGCGGCATCGACGGTGATGGCGCGCGCGGCGATCTGGCGCCGCAGCAGACGCAACGTGCCGCGCACGACGTCGTTCAGGTCGCCGGCCGTGTAGTTCGGCGCGAACGGCCGCGCAAAATCGAGCAACTCGCTGATGCGCGACTCGAGCGCGTCGGCCTCGCCGAGGATGTCGGAGAAGCTCTCGCGCAGCGGATCGTCCGGGGCCGCATCCGCGACCGCGAGCTCGGCCGCCGTCTTGATGCCGGCCAGCGGATTCCGGATGCCATGCGCGACCGCCGCCGACAGCTCCCCGATCGCCGCCAGACGCTCGGCCTCGACGAGCTGGTCGCGCGCCTCGTGGAGCTCGCGGTTCGTCTCCGCGAGCACGCGATAGGCGCATGCGTTCTGCACCGCGACCGCGGCCTGGTTGGCGAGCGTGCGCAGGAGATCGAGGTCTTCGCTCGAGTAGAACCGCCCCGAGCGCTTCTCGCCGAGCGAGAGAAAGCCGACCAGGCGCCGCTCGAACGCGAGCGGGACGACGAGCACGGCCCCGATCGCGACCATATCGGCGAGCGCTTCGACGGCGACGCGCCCGCCCATGCGGCCGAGCGCGACGTGCACCGGCCGATGCGGATGCGCCGCCAGGTGCCGCACGAGGGCGGCTTCCGCGGCGAGCTCCGGCGCGGCCGCGCCGACGCGCGTCAACGCCTCGCCGGTCTCGGCCGCCAACCACACCTCCATGCGCTCCACCTGGACCTGCTCGGTGATGAGGCGCCGCAGTCGTCCGACCAGCTCGTCGACGTCGAGAATCGAGGCGAGGGCCTGGCTCGCCGCCGTCACGGTCGCCCGGTAGTCGTACGGCGCCCGGAAGTAGACGCGGTCGATGAGTCCCTGCATGCGCGCCCGGAGCGGATTGAAGACGAGGACCAGCGTCATCGTCACGACCACGTGCACGACCGGGGCGACGTGGAGGTCCGGCAGCACCGCGTAGTCGATGAGCGCCAACAGCGCCGTATAGATGAGCGCGATGATCGCCGTCACGACCGCGTACCCGACCGTTTGGCGGATCATGCGGTCGACACCGAAGAGGTCGTGCCGCGCGATCGCGTACGCGATCGCGGCCGGAAAGATCGCGAACGTGAAGGTCAGATAGTTGAGCGGAAAGACCGTGTTGCCGTGCCAATAGACTCCCAAGAGCATGAGGGCAGGCGCGAGCGAGCTGCCCACGAGACCGAGCAGGAAGACCCGCACACGCTCGCGCCCCGCCGCCGACGACGGTCGCCGATACGCGACCAGCGCGAGCCCGAGCGCCGCGAGAAACGCCGCCCCCCACGCCAGATGCGTGGCCCGATCGAGCACCAGCAACACCCGGAACGAGCGGTGGAAGGCGACGAGGTGGGCCGTGCCGAGCATCGCCGCGAGCACGTAGAGCGGCGGCAGCAGCGAGCGGAGGCGCGTCACGACGGGCGGCGCACCGGGAAAATCGATCACGAGCTGCAACGCCGTCACGGGCGCCAGCGCGAGCAGGAAGAAATAGAGGGTCTGGAACCAGCTCGGTCCCACGAGGTCGATCGACGTCGCGAGATAGAGACCGTAATTGCTGCAGAAGACGAAGAAGGTCCGCGCGCTCCGACTCTCGGGCTCGAGGACGATCACCACGACGCCGAGCACTAGCAGCACCAGCGCGTTCACCAGATAGTTGCCGAGCGTGAGGGCGAACATTCCCGGACCGAGCCTCGTCGACGGCAGCGTGATGTCGTAGGCGTGGCCGTCCTTCTCGAGCGTGTAGCGATGCGCGGTGCCGATCGGGTGCGACGCCAGCACGCGGGCGACGCCGTGTCGCCCATCGACCGCGACCCCATCGACCGCGACGACGCGCGACTGGTAGAGCAGACCGGCGCGAATGGCAGCGTCGTCCTGGATCCCGATGGCCGGGACGAGACCGTTCTCCCACAGGAAGAACCCGGGATACCCGCGGTCGATCCAGGCGGCGGCGTTGAACGTGCAGGCGAACGCAATGGCGGCGAGGAACGGGAGCGTCAGCAGGATCGACCACGGCGGACGCGGACGGGCGGGGGTCGGCGCGAGCGCGGGCGCAGCGGGCTCTCCCGTTCCCGGCTGGGGCATGCGCGCGGCGACTCTCGCCGCGCTCGGTGCCGCGCTGCACGTGCTCGTGTTCCCGCCCTTCGCGTGGACGGAGCTCGCGTGGCTCGCGCCGTTGCCGGTGCTGCTCATGCTACCGGCTCCCCGCCCCGGCGCGGCGGCCGCCGCGGTCTGGCTTTTCGGCACGCTGTGGGCCCTCGGAGTGGTGGCCCCGTGGATGACGCCCGCCTTGCACGCCCTCTTCGGGCTGACACCCGTCGCGACCGCGGGGCTGCTGCTCGTGGTGTGCCAGGGGGGCGTGCCGTTCGCGTTCCTCGGGTGGCTGCTCCACGCCGGGCGTCCGACGACGCCGCTCGGCCGCGTCCTCTACGCGCCCGCCGCCTGGGTCACGGTCGAGTATCTGCGCGCCCACGTTCCCTTCGGGACGCCGTGGGCCCTCCTCGGCCTGGCACTCGCGGAGGCGCCGACCGTGTCGCAGATCGCCGACCTCGGCGGCGCGTACGCGATCACCTTCGTGCTCGTACTGACGAGCGCGGCGGCGGCCGAGCTCCTGCACGCGCGCACCGCGCGCCGCCGCCTGGCGGCGACCGGCTCCGGCGGCCTCGCGACCGGCCTTGCGGCGACTGGCCCGCGCGGCCTTGCGGCCGCGCTCGCCCTCACGGTCGCCGTCCTCGCGGCGACCGCGGGCTACGGGATGGCGCGTCGCACGCAGGTGCGCGCCGCGATCGCACGGGCGCCGACCGCGCGTATCGCGCTCGTACATGCCGAGCTGCCGAACGGCGCACGGCGGGACCCGGCACACGCGCTCGCCGCCTTCGAGCGCTACCTTGCGCTCGACGCCACGGTTCCCGCCGGCGTCGACCTCGTCGTCTGGCCGGAGAACGCGGTTCCCCTTCTCCTCGAGGACAATCCGGAGCTCGTCGTGCGCGTGAGCGCGCAGAGCGGCGGCGTGCCACGCCTGATCGGCGCGCCACGCACGATCGTCGAGAACGGCCGTCCGAGCCTGCGCGCCTCCGCCTTCCTCATCGGACCGGGGGGCATCATGGGCGCGTACGACAAGCACCGCTTGCTGGTGCTCGCCGAGACGATGCCGTCGCTCGGCGGCGCCGGCATCCTCACCGGCCACGGCTTCACACCCGGCACCGGCCCGACGACGCTCGCCGCCGGCGCGCTCGCGATCGCCCCGCTCGTCTGTTACGAGTTCATCTTCCCCGAGCTGCCGCGTGCCGCCGTTCGCACCGGCGCGCAGCTGATCGTCAACGTGAGCAACGACTCGTGGTTCCGCCCGGGGGCCGGCCCGCGCCAGCACCTCTTGTTCGGCCGTCTCCGCACCGTCGAGCTCCGCCGTGCCATGGTGCGGGCGGCGAACCTCGGTCCGACGACGATGATCCTGCCCGACGGGACGACCGCGCTCGAGACCGACGGCGCGACCCCGGGCGTCGAGATCGTCGACGTGCCGCTCCTCGACGTGACGACAGCCTATGCCCGCCTCGGCGATCTCGTCGCCTGGACCTGCATCGTCGCGGTGGGGCTCGCCGTCGCGAGCGCTCGGCGGCGCCGCCATCGTGTCGCTCGCTCCGTCGCCACCGCTACCTGACGTCGATCGCGCCCTTGCGGTCGTCGCGCACGTCGTTGGTGCCGGGAGGCCCCTGCGTGCCGGTGGCGGCGTCGTAATCGGCGACCGAGCGGTCGCTTCGGATGCCGAAGCCGTGGTTGGCGCTGAAGTCGTTGCCGTCGACGAGCGCGCCGTTGCTCTTGCCGAGGCTGAGACCGTCGCCGTCGTTGGCGGCAGCGCGGTTGCCGGCGATCGTACCGCCTGCCGTCTCCTCGAGGCTCACGCCGCCACCGTAGTTCCCGGCGATCGCGTTGTCCGCGACGACCGGCGCGGAGCCGAGCACGACCGCGACGCCGTCGAGCGCATTCGACCCGAGCACGTTGCCGCGCACGACGACGCCGGACGCGGGGGCCGTGACGGCGACACCGGCGCCCGCGTTGTCGAAGGCGCTGCTCGCGACGACCGACGCCGGCGCCGCCACGCTGAACCCGGCGCCGCCGTTCTCGTAGGCGCTGCACGCGGTCGCCACCGCGCCCGGCGCGGCGAGCGCGATGCCCGGACCGACGTTGCCGCGGGCATCGAGGCCGCTCACGGTCATGGGCACCGCCACCGTGACGCCGGTCGTGCCGCCGCTCGCCGTCACCCCGCGCACCACCGCGCCCGCGGACGCGAACGTGAAGGCGCTGCCGAGCCCGCGCGCATCGACGATCGAGCGCCCGTCCCCGGCGCCGAAAATTTCGACGGCACGCGTGAGCTCGACGCTCTCGCGATAGACGCCGTCGCCGACGGTGATCGTGACGCGGCCGTCGCCGTCGCGGTCGACGGCGTTCGCGACCGCGCTCGCGAGCGTGCGGTAGTCGGCACGTCCCTTGGCGGCGACCACGGCGTCGCTCCCACCTCTGTTGCGCTCGGGGCGCGCGTCGACCGCGAGCGTTTGGCAGAGCGCGCCGCCAACGAGCACCCGCAGCGCGCCGCTGCCCGCACCCGTGGCAAGCAGCGTGAGCTTCGCTCCCTTGGTTTTGACGATCCCCCACGGTCTCGCTCGCCGCCCCGCCGCCCGCGTCGGGCAGGATCGCGAGCGGCGCATCGGTCACGACGCGCGCCGTCAGGCCCGGGCTCGGATCGGTTGGGTTGCCGAGCCGGTCCACCGCCACGAGCACGAGCTTCGCGCGCGCGCCGCCGCCGACCGTGCCGAGCGCGACGACGGGCGGCTCGCTCGGAAGAGCGCGCCCGTGCGTGGACTCGACGAGACGGGCACAGACCGCGGGCCCCGCGACCGCGCGCGCCGTGTCGGTGGTCGGGCCCGGCCGCTTGCTGCCGAGCGCCAGCGAGAGCGGCCCCTTGGGATCGGGAATCGCGGCCGCGCGCACCCGCGGATTGAGTGTACCGTTCGGCTGCAGCGCTCCGACGTCGGTGAAAATGCGCGCGGGATCGCGCTCGGGAAGAAAAGGCTGCGCCGTCGTGATCCCCGGCCCGGTCGGCACGGCGCCGTTCAGGACCTGCGGGTCGTACGTCCCGGTGAAGGCGGACGCGGTCGCGACGAGCGTGATGCCACCCCGGCTCGGCGGCCCGCCGACCGTCGCGACGATCGTGCCGTCGGCGCGGCCGGCGGCGTCGAAGAGCGCGACCTCGGTGCCGACGGGCACGAGCTCGGCGAGCGCGCGTACGTCGCGCCTCGGGTCCTTGCCGGTCGGTCCGATCCAGCCGTCGGCATCGCGGTCGGCGAAGAGCGTCACCACCACCGGCAGACCGACCATGTCGGGCGCCGCGAGGAGATTGCCGTACGGGACGCCGGCCGCGACGGCGCCGTCGGAGAGATAGACGTGAAACGGAATCGCGACCGCGCCGCCGCGGAGCCCCGCCGCCGCGGTGACGACCGTGTTGCGCATCGGCGCCGGCGGCGGGATCGTGCTCCCGCCCGGCACATCGCCCAGGCGGACCACGAGGTCGACATCGCCGACGATGCTCGGCTGCACGACGTCGTCCGCAGTGCCGAGGCGGCCGTCGGGACCGGCGGTCACGAGCGGCTCGCCCGGAAGGATCTCGTACGGCGTGCCCGTGCCGGGATCGACCGGATCGCCGTCGAACACGATGCTCGCGGCGTGCGCCGTGGCAGTCGTGACGACCAGCGCCACCGCGACCGCCAGTCGGCGCACCGATCCCCCGCCGCGACTCACCACGCCACCCCGACGGCATTGCTCCGCAAGAGCTTCCCTTCGAGCTCGGCCTCGAGGCGCACGGTCGCCGCGCCCGCGGGCACGAGCGCCGCCGGCAGCACGGCCGTCAGCCGGTCGGGCGCGATCCCGATCACACCGGGCGCGCCGAGCACCGGGGCGGGAGGATTCACGCCGAGGGCGACCGTCGCGTCGCCGTCGAGACCGAGACGGGCCACGGCGCCGTCCGCCGTCACCACGATCGTCACCGGATAGCCGAGGCGCACCACGTCTTGATGATCGTAGTTGCCGACGACGACGAGCGAGACCGTGCCGTCGTTCGTCGACGCGGTGACCGAGGCGATCGCGAGGGCGGGCTCGGTCGACCCGCCCCGGCTCGACGCCGCGGGCGCGAGCACCGCCGCGACGAGCAGCGCCGCGAGCAGCGCGCGGATCACGCCTCGTCCTCGCCCTCGCCCTCCCGGCGCGTGCCGAGACCGTACTTCTCCATCCGGTAGCGGAGCGCGTCGCGCGAGAGGCCGAGGAGCTTGGCGGCGCGTACCTGATTCCCGCCCGCCTGGGTGAGCGCCTGCTCGATCAGGCTCTTCTCGAGATCGGCCCAGACGATGCCGCCGGGCGGAAACATCACGCGGAGCTCGCTCGCCGGGCCCTCGGGCGGGAGCATCGCGAGGTCCTTGGGCTCGATCGCGCCGCCGTCGTTCAAGAGCACGGCGCGCTCCATGACGTTCGCGAGCTCGCGCACGTTGCCCGGCCAGCGATAGCGCGTCTGAGGGCCGCGCGCGCCGCCGGGCTCAGGCGCGGCGTCGCGACGCCGTACTGCGCCGCGTGCATGCGGCCGAAATGCTCGGCGAGCTCGAGCACGTCGTCGGCACGCACGCGCAGCGGCGGCACGGCGATCTCGAGGACGCGCAGGCGGTGGTAGAGATCCTCGCGGAACGCGC
The DNA here is from genome assembly GCA_963774015.1 of uncultured delta proteobacterium. Lineage (GTDB taxonomy): Bacteria > Desulfobacterota > Binatia > UTPRO1 > UTPRO1 > UTPRO1. The sequence goes on along the minus strand of CAVZDH010000001.1, from coordinate 1,357,392 downwards.
CGCTCCGCACCGCCTTCTCGAGGTCGCGGTTCGTCGCCGCGAGCACCCAGACGTCGGTCGCCCGATCGCGAACGCTCCCGAGCCGGCGCACCGTCCGCTCCTCGATCACCTTGAGGAGCTTGGCTTGTAGCCGCTCCGCTCACGTGGCCGATCTCGTCGAGGAAGAGCGTGCCGCCCTCGGCGGCCTCGATCAGTCCCGGCTTGGCGGCGTGCGCGTCGGTGAAGGCGCCCTTCTCGTAGCCGAAGAGCTCGGACTCGAGGAGCGCCTCGGGGATGGCGGTGCAATTCACCTCGATGAACGGCCCGCCCTTGCGCACCCCGTTCTGATGCAGCGTCCGCGCCAGGAGGCCCTTGCCGGTCCCCGTCTCGCCGACGATGAGGATCGTCGGGCCGCCACCCTTCGCGCGCTGTACGCCGCGGAGCCGCTCGACGGTGTGCCGGAGGTGCTGCATCGCCTCCGACCCGCCGATGAGCCCGTTCGCGCCCCGTCCCTCACGTTGGCCACGGTAGTACCGCAGCTCCTGGCGCAGGCGGTCGTTCTGCACCACGCGCTCGACCGCGAGCTCGAGCTCGGCAAGGCCGATCGGCTTGCGCACGAAGTCGGCGGCCCCGAGCCGCATCGCGGTCACGGCGTCGTCGAGCGTGGCGAACGCCGTCATCATGATGACCAGCAGCGACGGATCGTGCGCGCGCAGCTGCTTCAACGTCTCGAGCCCGCTGATGCCCGGGAGACGGTTGTCGAGGAGCAGGAGGTCGGGGCGCTGCGCCTGCACGTGCGCGATGGCGCTCTCGCCGTCCTCCGTGCACTCGACCGTGTGACCCATGCGCTCGAGGGAGCGCGCGAGATTGCGCGCGAGGACGGGCTCGTCCTCGACGACCATCACGTGCAGTCCGCGCGTCGAGGACGGCGGATCGTCACCGCCGCCCTGCTCGCGGTCGAATTTGGGATCGCTCGCCATGAAGGGGATCATGCCGCGGAGAGAGCAACTTTCGTTCCCACAACGAGCCGCCGCGGGCCAGGATTTCCTAGCAGATGCCGTGGGTACCCGGCGACGCCCGCATGCGGCCTGCGCGATATCCCCCAACTGCTGCGTGATCTCACGCAGGCGACGACCGAGCCTTCCTTCCCGGTCGCACGGCCCGGGCGACCTCGCGTGACACTTGGGAACCTCTGCACAGGTGGGTTCCGAGCGAGAAGTGCGAGCCGCCCCGAGCGCAAGGCGCGAAGCCCGACCGCGTATCTGAACGATACGCCGAGGGCGTCGCGCCGCCGTCGATCGGGGATGGATCGCGCTTCGCAGCCGGGAGCCACCTGCGCAGAGGTTCCCTTGGTCGCGATGCTATGGACGTCCCCGCGAGGGACGGGAAGCCATTGCTCTACGTGGAGGAACGTCGATGACGCGTCCGCAGCCGCTGATCGCCGTTCGGGACGTCGAAGCGAGCAGTCGCTGGTACACGCGGTTGCTCGGCTGCCGGAGCGCGCACGGCGGCCGCGAGTACGAGCGGCTCGTCGATGCCGACGACGCGCTCGTCCTCCAGCTGCACGCCTGGGAGGCGCACCAGCACCCCCACATGGGCGACCCCGCGCTCGCGTCACGCGGAAACGGCGTGCTCCTCTGGTTCGAGATCGACGGCTTCGACGCCGCCGTCGCCCGCGCCCGTACGCTCGGCGCCGAGATTTGCGAGGAGCCGCGCGTGAACCCGAGCGCGAACCACCGCGAGATCTGGCTTCGTGATCCCGACGGATACGTGCTCGTGCTGGCGAGCGCGTACGGCGACGTGTGACGCGCGGCTCGTGCCCGCCCGCTGTCGGGCGGGCAGCGGTCACTTCGTCGTCGCGTCCCCCCGCACCATGAGCACGGGACAGGCGGCGCGACGCACGACGCTCTCCGCCACGCTTCCCATCAGCGCGTGCGCGAGCCCGGTCCGCCCGTGCGTGCCCATTACGATCAGGTCGGCGCCCTCGGCCGCGACCGCACGCACGATCTCCTCCGCCGCGGCGCCGCGGCGATACACGCCCCGCGCCCGCACCCGTCGGCCCCGCAGCACCTCGGCCGCTTGCTCGAGCGCCCGCTTCGACGAGGGAACGTCTTCCGACGACGGATCGTAGATCGTGGGCGCGAAATCGACGAAGAGCACGAGGAGCTCCGCGTCGAAGCGCCGCGCCATCTCTTCCGCATACGGGAGAGCGCGCAGCGAGGACGGCGAGAAATCGGACGGAAAGAGAATCCGACGGATGCTCGCCACCCCATCCGGCTCGGGCTCCAGCTTGAGCTCGGTCATGAAGGCCTCGAGAAGCATCGCTTCGAGCTGCGACATGGATTCGCCTCCTGCTCCGGTAACTGCAGGGCGCATGCCATCCCCGCTCGCCGCGGAAACGGAACGAAACGACGCGCCGCCTTCCGGCTCGTGGGAATCACACGCGGCGCCCCGCTCTCAGGAATGCGAAAGCGTCCGGTCTCGCCGCCCACCGTTGGGCGCCGCGCGTTCCGGGGCGCGGCGCCGCCGTATTGACTCGAACGCGTCGCGACGTATACAGCGTATACATGGCGACGAGCATGCGGGCGCGGATCCTCGCGGAGGCGAAGGACATCGTCGCGGGCGCCGGCGCCCGTGCCGTCACCATGCGCGGCGTCGCGGCGCGGGTCGGCGTGACGCCGATGGCGCTGTATCGGCACTTCCCCGGACGGGACGCGCTGATCGCAGCGATCGTCGGGGAGGCGCAGGCGACCTTCCTCGCCTATCTGCAACGCTCGCTGGCGGAGCCGACGGCCGAACGTCGGTTCTTCGCGGCGGGCGATCAGTATCTGGCGTTCGCGCTCGAGCACCCCCGTCGCTATGCCGCACTGTTCACCGACGCGGGACCGCGACGACCGGAGGCGGCGGCGAACGACGCGGGGTGGGAGGACGCGGTCACGTTCCGCTTCCTCGTCGATCGCATCCGCGACTGCGTCGCCGACGGCGTGCTGCGCGTCGACGATGCCGAGGACGCGGCGCTGACCGTGTGGGCGCACGTGCACGGCCTCGTCTCGCTGCACCTCGCGGGCAAGCTGCCGGCGGACGACGCGCGCTTTCGCGCCATCTACCGGCGGTCGGTCCACGACCTCGCGCGGGCGTTCGGCTGGCGCGGACCAACCAGAAGTATACAGCGTAGATCTCGGGGAAGGAGCATGCGATGACCCGCATCGGTGAGCCCTGGCGTCCGGGCGCGGCGCACGAGCCGTGGGACGTCATCGTGATCGGTTCCGGGATCGGCGGCCTCGGTGCCGCGGCGCTCCTCGCCCGCCACGCGAAACGCCGCGTGTTGGTGCTCGAACGCCACTACACGGCCGGCGGCTTCACCCACGTCTTCCACCGGCCGGGCTACGAATGGGACGTCGGCGTACACTACATCGGTGATACCGCTCCCGGCTGCTTCCTTCGTCGGCTGTTCGACGATCTCACCGATGGTGCGCTCGACTGGGCCGACATGGGCGAGACCTACGACCGGGTGCTCATGGGCGACGACGTCTACGACTTCCCGCGCGGCCGCGCCGCGCTCGAAGCTGCGCTCGGTCGTCGCTTCCCCGGCGAGACGGAGGCCCTGCGGCGCTACTTCGCGCTCGTCGAGGAGGCCGTCGACGCGACGCGGGCGCATTTCCAATCGAAGGCGATGCCGGCCCTCCTGGCACCCTTCGCACGTCCGTGGGCGCAACGGCGTTTCCGCGCCCTCGCCGCCCGCACCACGCGCGAGGTGCTGGAAGCGCTGACACGGAATCAGCGCCTGATCGGCGTGCTGACCGCGCAATGGGGCGACTACGGTCTGCCGCCCGCGACGAGCAGCTTCGCGATCCACGCCCTCGTCGCCCACCACTACTTCGGTGGCGCCGCATACCCGGTCGGCGGCGCGGCGCAGATCGCGAGGACCATCCTACCCGTCATCGCGGCCGCGGGCGGGCGCGTGCTCATCAACGCCGAGGTCGCGGAGATCGTGCTCGAGGACGGCCGCGCGGTCGGTGTCCGCATGGCGGAGACCGGCGAGGTGATCCGCGCTCCGCTCGTCGTGAGCGACGCGGGAGTCGCGACGACCTTCGGTCGGCTGGTGCCGCTCGACGTGCCGGCGCTGGCAGCGATCCGGGCCGACCTGCGCGCCGCGCCGCCCTCGACGGCGCACGTGGCCCTCTACGTCGGGCTCGATCGCCCGGCGGAGGCGCTCGCCCTCCCGCGCACGAATCTCTGGATCCATCCCGACGAGCACCACGAGCGTACCGTCGCCGCCGCGAACGCCGATCCCTGGCGACCGGCGTTCGCGTACGTATCGTTTCCGTCCGCGAAGGATCCCGACTTTGCGCGGCGCTGTCCCGGCAAGGCGACGATCGAGGTCGCATCCTTCGTGCCGTGGGAGCCGTTCGTGCGCTGGCAGGACACGCGCTGGAAGAAGCGCGGGGCGGACTACGACGCCGCGAAGGCCGAGCTTGCCGCCCATCTGCTCGCCATGCTCGAGACGCACGTACCCGCCGTGCGCGGCCACGTCGCGCTGCACGAGCTTTCCACGCCGCTCAGTACGCGGCACTTCGCCGGCCACCCGCACGGCGAGATCTACGGACTCGCGCACGATCCCGCGCGTTTCCGGCGGCGCTGGCTGCGACCACGGACGCCCGTGCCGGGGCTCTATCTCACGGGCGCCGACGTCGCGACGGCCGGCGTCGGCGGCGCGGTCATGGGGGCGGTGATGTGCGCTTCGACGATCCTCGGACGGAACGTGCTCACGATGCTGGGCCACGCGACAGCGAGCCGGTCGGCGGCCTGATCGCGATCGCCGCGTTCAGCGTGCCTGTACCCGGAGAGCGTCGAGCCCGCGAAACGGACCCCGCTGATGCCAGGACAGCGGCGTCGCATCGGCGAGCGCCAAGCCGGGCCAGCGCTCCACGGCCGTCTCCAGCATGAGCCGCGCCTCCGCGCGCGCGAGCGCCGCGCCGAGGCAAAAGTGCGCGCCGTGCGCGAACGAGAGCGGGTCGCGCTCGCGCCGCCCCGGACGGAAGTCGTCGGGCGCGTCGAACGCGGCGGGATCGCGATTCGCACCCGCGAGATAGACGAGGATCGGCTCCCAGGCGTCGATCGCGACGCCGCCGATCGTGACCGGTCCCGTCGGGATGCGCACCACGAAGAGCGTCGGGGTCGCGTAGCGCAGCCACTCCTCGACGACGTCCGCCGCCGCGAACCGGCCGCCGACCACGTCCGCCCAGAGTCCCGGCGTGCCGAGCAGCACGGCCATGCCGTTCGTGAAGAGGTCGCGCGTCGTCCGATGGCCGGCCGAGTAGAGCGTCGCCGCGAGGGACAGAAGCTCCACGCGGCTCAGGCGCTGCCCTTCCTCCTCCGCCGCGAGGAGCGCCGAGAGCAGATCGTCGCCCGGCGCGCGCCGCCGCTCGTCGAGCAGCGCGCCGAGATAGGCATGAAACGCCTCCGACGCCGCCACCGCCCGGGCACGATCCTGGTCGGAGAGCTCGAGCGCGAGGAGGGGCGCCACCGCGTCGGCCCAGGCCGTCAGTCGGTCGCGATCGGCCGCGGGCACGCCGAGGAGCTCGGAGATCACGAGCGACGGCAGCTGATGCGCGAAAGCCCGCAGGAGATCGAACGGCGCGCGCGCCGGGATGGCATCGGCCAGGCGTGCGGCCGTCGCCGCGATCCACGGCAGCAGACCGTCGATGCGCCGGGGCGTGAAGGCCTTCGACACGAGGCTTCGCACGCGCGTGTGATCCGGCGGGTCGAGGAAGTTGATGCGATGGCTCATCTCGTCGCGTGCCGCGCCCGGCGGTAGGCCCGCGAGATAACGGCCCGCGATCGGACCCGACGCGCACACGCGATCGCGGAGCACGCCGAGCGCGGCGTCGTACCCCGTGACGGCCCAAAACCCGCTCGCCAGCCTCGTGACGGAGCCGATGCGCCGGAGCTCGGCGAGCTGCGCATAGGGGTCATGGTCGCGGCCGAGGCTCGCGGGATCGAAGGCGTTCATCGTCCGGCCGGCGTACGCCCGTCCGCGCAGCCCGGTCAAGCCGTGGCCGCGAGGCTTGCATCCCGTCGCAGTTGTGCTCGTGTGGGCCTTCAGGAGGACGACGACATGCTGACCGGCGGATGCCTCTGCGGCGCGGTCCGTTTCGAGATCGACGGCGCGCTCGGCCCGATCACGTGCTGCCATTGCTCGCGCTGTCGGCGTGCCTCGGGATCGGCCTTCGTCCCGGCGGCCCCCGTCGACGTGACGAGCTTCCGCGTCACGGCCGGCGACGACCTCGTCGCGGAGTACCAGTCGTCGCCGCAGAGCCGTCGCGCCTTCTGCACCCGCTGCGGCTCGCAGCTCTGGGGTCGCCACGACGAGTACCCGGTCGTGCGCGTGCGAGCCGGCGGCCTCGACCACGACCCCGGCACCCGCATTGCCGCCCACGTCATGATGAGCTCGAAGGCCGACTGGCTCGAGGACGGGGACGACGCGGTCGAGGAGTTCGCGGAGCTGCCGCCGCTCTCGTACCTGCTCCCCGACGCGACCATCGTGCCGAAGCGCGCCTCCAATTACGGGGTGCGGGCGAACGTGCAGGTCGTGCAGCGCGCCTACGACGCGTTCGCGCGCCGCGAGCTGCGGACGATCCTCGGCCTCCTGCACGAGGACGTCGAGATCGTCCAGGCGAGCGAGATCCCCTGGGGCGGCCGCTACACGGGCCACGCCGAAGCAGCGGCATTCTTCGGGAAGCTCGTGCAGACCATCACCTCGGCGGTGACGGTCGAGCGCTTCGTCGACGCCGGCGAGCAGGTCGTCGCGATCGGCCGCACCCGCGGCGCGGTGAACACGACCGGCAAGGCCTTCGACGTGCCGGTCGCGCACGTCTGGACGGTGCAGGACGGGCTCGTCACGCGCATCGAGTACTACATCGACGACCCGACGATGTTGGCGGCGCTATAGATTTCGAGATTTCGGCCCCGTGCGCTGGCCCGCTACGCGCGATCGGGACCGAGGCGCACGAGCATCTTGCCGGCATTCGCGCCGGTGAAGAGCCCGAGGAACGCCTGCGGCGCGTTGGCGATGCCGTCGACGACCGTCTCCTCCCATTTCATCTTGCCCGCGCGCACCCACTGCCCCATGTCGGCGAAGAACGCGGGCACCATGTCGAGATAGTTCGAGACGATGAAGCCTTGCATGGTGAGGCTCTTGCCGACGACGAGAATGAGGTTGCGCGGGCCGGGCGGCGGCTCGGTCGCGTTGTACTGGCTGATCATCCCGCACGCGACGATCCGGCCGAGCCGGTTCATGAGCTCGAGCGCGACCTCGAGGTGCTCGCCGCCGACGTTCTCGAAGTAGACGTCGATGCCCTTCGGCGCGGCGGCCTTCACGGCCGCGCCGAGGTTGCCGCACGTTTTGTAGTTCACGACGGCGTCGACGCCCGCTTCGCGCATGAGCCAATGCGCCTTCTCGTCCGACCCGACGGAGCCGACCACGCGACAGCCCTTCGTCTTCGCGATCTGGCAGACGACCGAGCCGACCGCGCCCGCGGCGGCCGAGACGAAGACGGTCTCTCCGTCTTTCGGCTGCCCGATGCGGAGGAGGCCGGAGTAGGCCGTGAGGCCCGGCATGCCGAGCACGCCGAGATAGGCTTGCAGCGGCACGAGCGCGGGGTCGACCTTCTGCATCATCGTGCCGTCGGAGACCCAGTACTCGCGCCACCCGCCGGTCGCGAACCCGCAGACGTAGTCGCCGGCGGCGAAACCGGGATGCTCCGACGCCATCACCTGCCCGACCGAGCCGCCGTCGAGCACCTGCCCGACCTGGAACGGGGGGATGTAGCTCTCCCGATCCATCATGCGGCCGCGCATGTACGGATCCACCGACATGAAGACGTTCCGGACGAGGAATTGGCCCGCGGCCGGCCGCGGGATCGGCGTCTCGACGAGAGCGAAGTCTGCTGCCGTCGGCGTCCCGACGGGACGCCGCTGCAGGTGGATCTCGCGATTCACGGTGGCGCTCATGGGGGTCCCTCCGGCGGCGCACTCTCCCACGTGTCCCGCGTCCATGCCAGACGATGGAGCGATCAACGGTCCTCGCCCACGGCTCGCGCCGATGGCGTCCACCGCCCACATCTTCTAGATGGCCGCGCGATGCTGCGGTTCATGCGCCTGTGGCTGCGCGCCCTCGTCGAGGTCGCACGCGCGCGACGTCGACGTGGTCCCCTTCGGCCCGAATGGTCGCTCGTGCTCGAAACGACCGTCGCATACCTGCGCCGCGATCTCGCCGAGCTCGCCACCTGGCCGATCCCGGAGGCGCGTGTGGCGTTGGAGGCGCGACCGCTCCCGCGCGACGCGATCGGGCGCGTGCAGCGAAGCGTCGTCGCCGACGACGCGCTCCGCGGCGCATGGGTGCGCAGTGCGCGGGCCGGCGACCCCGCCACGGGCGCCGTCGTGTACTTGCACGGCGGCTCCTACCTCTACGGCTCGCCGCGGACGCATGCCGACACCCTGGCGCGGATCGCGCTCGCGACCGATCGCCCGGTGTTCGCGCTCGACTATCGCCTGGCTCCCGAGCATCCGTATCCGGCGCAGCTCGGCGACGCGCTCGCCGCGCTGGCGGCGTTCGCGCGGCACGGCATCGGGCGCGACCGCCTCGTCGTCGGCGGCGAAAGCGCGGGCGGCAACCTCGCGCTGGCGCTCGCGCTCGCCCTTCGCGACCGCGGCGAGCCGCAGCCCGCCGGCCTCTTTCTCGTCTCGCCCTGGCTCGACCTCACGTCGAGCGCCGACTCGCACCGGCGAAACGTCGCCTACGATTACGGCACGCCCGAGATGCTGCGCGCGCAAGCGGCGCGCTTCGCGGGGACCCTGCCCCTCGACGATCCGCGGCTCTCCGTCGGCAACGCCGACCCGGCCGGCATCGCGCCGACCTTCCTCCAGGTCGGCACGGCCGAGATTCTGCTCGACGAATGCCGCGCATGGGCGATGCGCGCCGTCGCGGCGGGCGTGTCGCTCACGATCGACGAGCCGCGCGACATGCCGCATGCCCCGCCCTTCTTCGCGTCCGTCTCCGTGCGGGGCGCGGCCGCCGTCACGGCCCTCGCCGCGTTCATCCGAGCCCGGCTCGACGCGCCCGGGACACGCTGAACGCTCGCGACGCGCGCAGAAGCGTCGCCGCGTCGATCGCGATGGCACTCGTGCTACGCGGGCATCCTTCGGCGCAGCGCCGCCGACAGATGCGGCCCGCTGTTGCTAGGGAACCTGGCGCGACCGGGGCTCGGTTGCCACGGCTGTCAGGAGTGGAGTCTCATCGGGCCTGGGAAACGGCGCGACGACCCAGGTCGCGTTGCCCTCGCCCCAATTCCCTTTCGGCGGGTCGACCTGGTGACCCAGGAGATCGAGCGAGAGAACGCCATCGCCGTCCCACTCTGCGAACTCATCCCAGCGGATCGAGGCCATATGCTCCAGCGTCTGCCGCGCACGGGCGATGGCTTTCGTCAGCAGCGCCATTTTCCGCTCGTCCGTAGCGGCGGCCCATGATGCAGGCGAGGCCGAAACGATGACCAGAAGCTTGCTGCCATCGTTGGGAGAGACGAGCCGTGCCGCCGCAAGCGTGAACGTGTCCGCGACGCCCTCCCAGTGGCCCAAGCGGCCCGGAGCGAAGTCTAGAAACTCGGCCTCTGTCGGCAAAGCCATGGTGCGACCCTCCTGCCGAGCACGATAGCTGCGATGGGGGCCAAGCCGATAGGGACCGCGTGTACGCCGCGCCGACATCCCTCGGCAAGTATGTTCTCCCCCGTTGACTGGTGAATGCGGATTCACTAGCGCGTGAATCATGGTTCACACGACGCTGGGACTCCTCAGTGACGCGGCCGTCGTGCAGCGGCTGCTCGAGCACATCGACCGCGGCAGCACCGACGTCGGCGAGGGAACGTGGCGCGAGCCGGTCGCGCACTACCTCTCGCCCGACCGCTACGCCGCCGAGCTGGCCCTCCTCCGAAGCGGCGCCGTGGCCTACTGCCCGTCGGCGGCGTTGCCCGACGTCGGCTCGTACGTGGCGCGCACGGCGGCCGGCACGCCGCTCCTCGCGGTCCGCGACCACGACGGCCGCGTGCGCGCGTTCCGGAACGCGTGCCGCCATCGCGGAGCGCGCCTCGCCGACGGCGCCGGCTGCGAGAAGGCCTTCGTCTGCCGCTATCACGGCTGGACCTACGGGCTCGACGGCGCGCTCCGCCACGTCCCGCACGAGGACGGCTTTCCGGGGCTTGACGCGGCGACGCGCGGCCTCGCGCCGCTGCCGACCGTGGAGCGGCACGGACTCGTGTTCGTGACCCCAGGACCACTCGGCTCCGAGGCGCCCGCGCTCGACGCGCTGCCGCCGCTGATCCCGGCGCAGAACCGCCTCGTGCAAACGACCGAGCAGGAGCTCCCCGTCAACTGGAAGGTCTTCGTCGAGTCCTTCCTCGAGGGCTACCACATCCGCTCGACGCATCGGGACACGTTCTACCCGGTGCAGTTCGACAACCTGAACGTCGTCGAGCGCTTCGGGCCGAACAGCCGGGTCACGTTCCCCTATCGTGCGATCCACAAGCTCCGCGGCGTGCCGGCGTCCGAGCGCCGGGTCGAGGGCAAGCTCACGTACGTCTACCACCTCTTCCCGAACGTCATGGTCGCGACGTTTCCCCATTTCGTATTCATGGTCGCGATCGAGCCCCTCGCCATCGACCGCACCCGGTTCGTCACCTACATCACGGCGGGGCCCGAGCCCCGCGAGGGCAGCGCCTCGGACGGCGGCGCCCCCGGGCGCCCGCGCGTCCGTACCACCTCCGCGGAAGGTGCCGCCCTCATCGCCGCCGCCGCGCTCGAGGACAACGCGGCGACGATCGCCGTACAGGAAGGGCTCGCGAGCGGCGCCAACACGTTCCTCGAGTTCGGACGGTTCGAGGGAGCGATCGGCCATTTCCATCGCACGCTGCGAGACGCGCTCGCGGCCCGCGGCGTCGGAGCGGAAGCGGTCCCGTGACGCGGCGCCGGGTGACGATTCCGCGCCGAGCACGTCACGATCGGCGACGTCCCCCCGCGGGGGCCGACGAGGGAACCCGCGACCGACTGGTGCGTGCCGCGCGCGCCGTCCTCGAGCGCGGCGGCTACGCGACCGCATCCGTCCTCGCGATCGCGAAGCGCGCTCGCGTTTCCGCCGGCGCCCTCTATCGCCACTTCCCCTCGAAGGCCGAGCTCTTCGTCGAGGTCTTCCGGGCCGCCGCCGACGGCGAGCTCGCCGCGCTCCGGACCGCCACCAGCACGGCGGAGGGATGCGTCGCCCGCCTCGAAGCCGTCGTCGCCGCATACGCGCGTCGCGCGCTCCACAACCGCCGCCTCGCGTGGGCGCTCGTCTACGAGCCGGTCGATCCGCTGGTCGACGCCGAGCGTCTCGTCTACCGCCGGAGCTACTGCCGCGGCATGGCCGCGCTGCTCCGCGAGGGCATCGCCGCCGGCGAGCTTCCCGACGAGGATCCCGACCTCACCGCCGCCGCGATCGTCGGCGCGATCGCAGAGGCCCTCGTCGGCCCGCTCGCGCCGGTCGGCGGCGACACGGCATCGGAGGAGGAGATCGTCGCCGGGCTGGTGCGCTTGGTGCGGCGGGCCGTCGGCGCGCGCACGGTACGCGTCGTTCCGCGTCGCGAGCATCCCCCGCGATCGGCGTGAGAGTCGTGCCCTCGCCCGCTACGAATTCATCTCGTACGCCCCGCTCAGCGGTGCCACGTGCGTTTCCCATACGCGCGCATAGCGCCCCGGGTCGTGGACGGCCTTCTGCATCATGCGGCGGCAGCACGCGGTCTGCGTGTCCGTGCTCGACGGCTGGCTCATGAGACCGAGCGCGAACTTCGACATGTCGCGCACCATGAAGTCGAAGATCTGGTCCAGGAGATCGTCGTCGATGCCGTAGATGCGGGCATTCTCGAGGAGCAGCTGCGCGTACACGACGAGCGCGAAGATCTCTCCTCCGGCGAGGAGGAACGCCACGTCCTTCATCTGATCGGGACCTGGCGGATCGCTCGCGAGGAGCTCCTTGAAGATCTCGGCCTGCGCGGCGAAGCGCCGAACGTTGGGGAGCGTCACGCCCTCGAATACCTTCCGATAGTCGTGGAACTGAATCTGGCCGAGACCTTTCGTCCCACCCTGATGGAAGAGGAAGTCGTCGTTCCGCGGCTGATCTTGCGTCGACACGGGCGGGTACTCGGCGGGCGCGAAAAAGAAGTTGGGCATGAACTTCACGATGAGCGCGATGTTGACGTGCACCGTGCCCTCGAGCTTGGGGAGACCGCGGATGTCGACGGCGGCCTGGCTGAAGTACATGTCCTTTTCGAAGCCCTTGGCGGCGATCGTGTCCCACAGGAGGTTGATCACCTCCTCGCCTTGCGTGGTGACCTTCATCTTCACCATCGGGTTGTAGAGGAGGTAGCGGCGGTCCTCGTGCGACGCGACCCGCATGTAGTCGGCGGCGCGGAGCGCGAAGAGCTTCATCGCGACCAGGCGACAGTACGCGTCGACGAAATTCTGCCGCACGTGCGAGAAGTCGGTGACGTGCATCTTGTAGAGGACGCGGTTCGAGGCGTGCGTGATCGCCTCGTAAAGGGCGTGCGTGCAGATGCCGATCGAGGCCCAGCCGAGATTGTACTTGCCGATGTTGACGGTGTTGAGCGCGGCGTCCCAGGCGTCGCGCCCGCGGTGCAAGATGTCGCCTGCGGCAACCGGATAATCGCGCAGCTCGAACTCCGACACGTAGTTCTGGCTCGCGCACACGTTCTTGATCAGGTGATAGCTCGGGTGGCGCGGATCGGCGGCGAAGAAGACGTAGTCGTCGGTGCCCGCGGCGGCGCCGCCGCTCTGCTGGATCCGGCCGAAGGTGGAGACGATCGCGGCGGCGTTCCCGTTTCCGATGTAGTACTTCCGCCCGTTCGCCCGCCAGCCGTCGCCGGCGGGCGTGAGCACCATGTCGGTCGAGTAGATGTCGGCGCCGTGCGCCTGCTCCGACAGGCCGAACGCGAAGATCCCTCCGTCCTCGAGCGCCTGCGCCGTGCGCTTCCGGAGCGCCGCGTTCTTGCTCATCCAGATCGGACCGAGACCCAACACCGAGACCTGCCAGGTGTACCAATACTGCAGCCCGTAGAAGCCGAGGATCTCGGCGAACTCGCAGATGCGCCAGGTGTCCCAGCGCCCGTCCGGCGCGCCCTCGCCCGCCGGCGTGCACATCGTCGCAAAGATGCGGTGCGCCTTCACGAACTCGAGGAAGTCGGCGTACCAGCCGCGCTCGTAGTAGTCCGCGAGAAGCTTCTCCTTCCCCTTGGTCTCGAAGAACGCGATCGTCTTCTTCATGACCTCGGCGGAACGCTCGTCGGCATACGGGCGGGAATGTCGTTTGGGATTGAGGAGGACCATGGCGCCGGCTATCGCACGACACTGCGAGCGGTGTCGAACGCCGGTGCGGCCCCGCCCGAGGGTTGACGTTCCGCGATCGCGCCTTACGCTTGGCGGGCACGACCGAGTCAGCTCCGCTTCTCCGCCGTTTCTCGAACGACAATGCAACGAATCTCCGCCGCGATGATGGATTCCGAAAACCACATATTCGAACCGGACGTCGTCTTGACATCCGAGTTCTTCGGGGGCCAGCGCACCGGTCTGCCCGATCCCGAGCGCTCGCTCATGATCGCCGTGCTCGAGGAGGCGTCACGCTGCTTCCTCAATCACTGCACGTCCACGGACCGGAAGCAGCGCGTGCTCTACGAGGAGGCCCGCGATTGGTTCGCCGCGCCCGAGCAGACGCATTTGTACGCCTTCGAGAACGTCTGCGCCGTCCTCGGCATCGACGCGGACTACCTGCGTCGACGCATCTTCGCCGTCCGCGACCAGCGACGCGCGCTCGCCGCGGGCGCACCCGTCCGCGCCCGCGACGCGGCGTCCGGGTCGGACGCCGTCGGCGATCCCCCCCGCATGCGCAAGGCCGGCTGACGGCGCGTCAGACCCGAAAATGAACGTCCCGGCGGTGCATCTCGACCGTCGGAATCATCCAGACCAGGAGGTAGGCGAGCGCGAAGCAGAGCGAGCCCGCCTCGGCCCCCGCCCACGGCGCGAACGCGTGCTCGAAGACGAACAGGCGAAGCGACTGGTAGGAGTCGCCCGCCGCGACCTGGCAGAGCTCGAGAATGCGGCCGCCGAGGCTCGACGCAAGATAGATCGCGAGCGCGTTGCCCCCGAGCATCACGAACGGCCGGGCCGGTCGCTGCCAGGCGCGCCGATCGACGAGCTCGTAGCAGACGCCGAGCGTGACGAGCCCGAGACCGGCGGTCAGGAGGACGAAGGTGCTCGTCCAGAGCTGCTTGTTGATGGGAAACCACCGGTCGCCGAGCTGCCCCGCGACGGCGAGCACCACGCCGGCCCCGACGAGACCGAACGTCTTGCGCGCCCCGCCGACCGGGCTCCGGAGCCAGCGCCCGGCAAGCGCCCCGATCAAGGTGGTCGCGATCGCCGGCAGCGTGCTCACGAGACCCTCGGGGTCGAAGCCGTCGCGATAGAGATGTCCCGCGAACCAGCGCGCGTCGATGAAGGCCGCGAGGTTGCCGTCGGGCGTGAGCACGCCGGCACCGTGTCCGGGCACCGGTACGAGCGTCATCACGAGCCAATAGCCGACGAGCACGCATCCGATCGTCGCCAGCTGCGCCGCGAGACCGGTGGTGAGGACGACGAGAGCTGCGGCGAGCGAGCAGATCGCGATCCGCTGCAACACACCGAAGATCCGGAGCGAGTCGAGGTGCGCGTAGTCCGGAAAGCCGTTGAGGAGGAGGCCGAGCGCGATCAAGACCACCGCGCGGCGGAGGAGCGCCGGGACGACCGCGGCGCGCTCGGCGGCGGTACCCGTGCGGCGCGCGAGCGACAGGTCGAGCGATACCCCGACGATCAGGAGGAAGAACGGGAACACGAGATCGGCGAACGTCCACCCGTTCCAGGACGAGTGCGCGAGCCAGGCATAACCGTCGGTCCAACTGCCGGGATTGTTCACGAGAATCATGCCGGCCACCGCGAGCCCGCGCATGGCGTCGAGGGATGCGAGCCGCGTCGACGCCGACGAACCGGCTGCTACCGACACCGAGCCGGAGTTCGCGGACGCGGCCGTCACCGCCGCGCCGTCCGCCTGCCCCACCCCCGTACACGACGCGCGGCGATGACGGCTCCCGTCCGGTCTCGTATGTGACGGCGCCATCGCGACGATCCGCAGAGCAAATCAGAGACCAGCACCTGCGATCGAGCAAGCCGTCGGGAAAGCGCGCGGCACGCGCCGGATGCGGCCCGCAGCGGCGGCGAGGCTGCTGAACGATGCGGCAAGCGCGTCCGCATTTCCGTGCAGCCGTTCGGGCTCGCGCACGGCCGCACGACGGATCGACTACACCGATGTATCTCCGGAACGCCGCCGGCTATGGATCCCGGTGCCGGGGGCGACGGCGGCGAGCACGGCGGACCATGGGCATGAGCGAGAACGGGGGTGCGTGCGTGGGCGTGGACACGGCGCTCGTCGTCGGAGCCAACGGGTTCCTCGGAAGCCACGTCACCCGGCAGCTCGTGGCCTCCGGACGTGCCGTGCGCATCCTCGTCCGACGCACCAGCGACACGCGGGCGATCGACGACCTCGCGGTCGAGCGCGTGCTCGGCGACGTGCTCGATCCGACGTCGCTCCGCGCCGCCATGGACGGCTGCGCGACCGTTTTTCATTGCGCCGTCGACACGCGCGCCTGG
Organism: uncultured delta proteobacterium; assembly: GCA_963774015.1. Taxonomy (GTDB): domain Bacteria; phylum Desulfobacterota; class Binatia; order UTPRO1; family UTPRO1; genus UTPRO1. The sequence continues at coordinate 1,341,636 of CAVZDH010000001.1, read as the reverse complement.
CTGCACGACGCGACGCCGCTCTTTCGCGTCAACGTCGACGGGCTCCGCAACGCGATCGATGCGGCGCTCGCCGCGCAGGTCCGGCGCTTCGTGTTCACGAGCACGATCGCGACCATCGGACGTCCGGCCGCCGGGCGCGCCACCGAAGCGGACGAGATCGACTTGCACGAGCAGATGCCGGCCTACGTGCGCTCGCGGGTCGAGGCCGAGCGGCTCCTGCTCGCCGCGTGCCGCGAGCGTGGGCTTCCGGCCGTCGCGCTCTGCGTCGGCAACACCTATGGCGCGGGCGACTGGGCCGCGACCCCGCATGGCAACCTGGTGCGGCAGGCGGCGCGCGGCCGCATGCTCTTCTCGTGGGACGGCGGCGGACCGTCGGTCGCGATCGACGACGCCGCGCGGGCGCTGATCCTCGCCGAGACCAGCGGCCGGGTCGGCGAGCGTTACATCGTCGCCGAACGCTGGCTGTCGTTTCGTGATCTTCTCGCGATCGCCGCCCGCGCGGGCGGCGCCCGGGCACCGCTCTGGCACGTTCCGACGCGTGTCATGGAGGGCGGCATTCGTGCGATCGAGACGGTCGCGCGGCGCCTCGGCATCGAGACCCGCGCCACCATGGCGTCGCTCGAGTGCTCGCGCCGGATTCCGGACATGGACAACGGGAAAGCCCGAAACGAGCTCGGCTGGCGGCCCCGGCCGATCGAGGCGGCGATCCGCGATGCCGTCGCGTTTCATCGCGGCCGCCACTGACGGATCGGGTCGGACGGCGCCACCTCGAACGCAGCCACCGCGCCCCGCCTTCCGCGCACGACGCGGCGGGGTGCGAGCGGAACCGCGCGTCGGCTTGCCGGCCGACCGCGCGGAGCGCTACACCGACGTTGCCCGCCGTCCATCGGCCGGCCGATCCGCCATGCAGAGGTCCACCGTCTCGTGCGTCGCACCGCCCGCCGGCCCATGAGCCCCCGTCGCACCCAGGTCTCGCGTCTGCCCGCGACGCATGCGCGCCAGCCGATCGTGCCCGACGCCGACTTCGAGCTCGGCCTGGCGGCCCATCTCCGCGCCAGCATGCCCCCGAAGTCGGTGCTCGATCTCTGGGGCCGCTTCGTCGACGGCACGAGCGACTTCGACGCGCTCCTGCGCCGGGCCATCCTCCGCGCGCTCGCGATCCGGGTCGGCAACGGCGTCCGGATCGAGCCGGGGGTAGGCTTCCTGCATCCCGAGACCTTCGAGATCGGCGACGGCGTCTTCATCGGCGCACAGGCCTACCTCCAGGGCCGAAGCGGCGGCACGTGCCGCGTCGGACCGCGGGCTTGGATCGGTCCGCAGGCCTACCTCGACGCGCGCGACCTGGTGATCGAGGACGGCGTCGCGCTCGGTCCGGGCGTTCGCATTCTCGGCTCCGCCCACACCGGTCTCCCGCTCGAGACAGCGACGATCGCGACCGACGTCGATGCCGAGCCCGTCCGCATCGAGCATGAGGCGGACGTCGGCGTCAACGCGGTCGTGCTGCCGGGCGTGACGGTCGGACGCGGCAGCATCGTCGGCGCAGGCGCGGTCGTGACGCGCGACGTGCCACCGTACGCGATCGTCGCGGGCGTACCGGCACGGATCCTTCGCTACCGCCGGCAGCAACGCGCGCGCCGCGTGCCCGGCGCGTGAGTCATCCGGCGCGCGCAACCAGGCGCGCGCGGGGCGCCACGCGACCGGATCCGTCCGGCGGCATCGAAGCGACGACGGGGCGCCCGGCCCCTTCACCTGTCCTCGCATGACCACGCCGCGCCTCACGCTCGGCCAATTCATCGGCGCGAGCTTCGTCGCACTCGCGGTCGCGCTCGCCGTCCTGCTCGCCGTCTTCTACGCCGGGTCGCGACGGACGATCCTGCTCGCCTCCGAGCAGCTGATGCGCCAAGCGAGCCGACGCGCGAGCGAGCGCATCGACGAGCACCTCGGTGAGGCGGAGCGGCTGCTGGCGGCACTCGAGTCGCAGACGGCGCTCGGTCTCGTGAGCACCGGGACGGCGGACGATCTCGAGCCCGTGCTGCTCGGCGCGCTCGCGGGCCATCCGCGGGTGACCGACGTGACCTTCACCTACGGCACCGCGCTCGGCACCTACGAGCACGACGAAGCACCGCACGACGCCGGCGACCTGCGCATCGCTGCGGCCTCCGGCGGCCAGGTGTCGGTCGCGCGCGCGAGCGGCACGGCCGGCCTCGTGCTGCGCCGTCTGCGTCCGGGTCCCGAGGGATGGCGGGCGACGACGACGGCGATCGCCACCGACGGCACCCGCACCCGGCTGCCGTCCCCCGCCGACACGACGCCGATCGACCCGACGACGCATCCGACGTTCACCGTACCGTCTCGCCCCGAGTACCGCGGCCGCGCGCTCTGGAGCGATCTCGCCTTCTTCGAGGCCGACGCCGCGCTTCCGGAGACGGCACGCCGGCGCGTCGTGAGCGTGCAGAAGGCGCTCTGGTCGGCGGCGGGCGCATTCGTCGGCGTCGCGCGCGTGACGCTCGCCAGCGATCGTCTCGACGAGCTCGTCCACGTCGCGGTCGACGACGCCGCCGTCGCCGACGACCACGTCGTCTTTCTCTGCGACCGCGCGGGCCGGCTGATCTCGCGGGTGGATTCCGGCGACCGCTTCGCTCTGCTCGACACGAACGGCCGCAACGACCCCGACGGCGACGTCCGCGTCGTACCGAGCGCCCTTCCCGCTCAGGTCGCCGCGGCGCTCGCCGCGCCGGCCATGCACGACGCGACGAGCACCGATGCGACGGTGCGTCGGCTCGACGTCGGCGGCGTGTCGTATCTGATGAGCGTCGCGGCCCTCCTCGGCGAGCGGACGCAAGGTTGGCGCGTCGGCATCGTCGTCCCCGAAGCGCACTATCTGGGAGCCCTCGCCGCGTCGCTGCGTCGCGTGCTCGCGTTGGCGGTGGTCGTCGGGATCGCGGCCGCGGGCGGCGCCGGGCTCATGCTGCGCGCCATGCGCCGCGACCTCGGTCGCTTGATCCGCGAGACCGCGCATCTTCGGAGCTTCGACTTCGCGCCGTCGGCGAGCGACGCCACCGCGTTCCGCGACGTGCAGGAGGCGTCGCAGGGCCTCGAGCAGGCCAAGACCGCGCTCCGCGCCCTCGGGAAGTACGTCCCACTCGATCTCGTGCGCGAGCTCTACGACGCACACCGCGAGCCGATCCTCGGCGCCGAGCCCCACGACGTGACGCTGCTCTTCTCGGACATCGCCGGTTTCACCTCGCTCGCCGAGCGCCTCGATCCCGACGAGCTCGCGGTGGCGCTCGGCGCCTACCTCCAGGCGATGACCGACGCCATCCACGCCACCGGCGGCATCATCGACAAGTACATCGGCGACGGCGTGATGGCGCTCTGGAACGCCCCGAAGCCGGTGGCCATGCACGCCGTGGGCGCGTGCGAGGCGGCGCTCGCCTGCGTCGCGGCGACGGATGCGCTCTTCCGAAGCGCCGCCTGGCGCGGGCGCGAGCCCTGGCGGACGCGCTTCGGCATCCATCGCGCCGAGGTGACGGTCGGACACTTCGGCGCGCCCGACCGCATGAGCTTCACCGCCATGGGCGACGGGGTGAACCTCGCCTCCCGGCTCGAAAGCCTCGGCAAGCAATACGGCGTGTCGATCCTGGTGAGCGCCGCCGTCGAGCGCGAAGCGCGCGCGCACTTCTGGCTTCGCCGCATCGATCGGGTCGCCGTGCTCGGCAAGCGCGCGGGGGTCGAAATCTACGAGCTCGTCGGCCGCCGGAACGCGACGGACGCCCCGCCGACATTCGTCGCCCGCTACGAGGCCGCGCTCGACGCCTATGTCCGGCGCGACTTCGCGCGCACGCTCACCATACTCGATACGCTCGCCGACGATCCGCCGAGCCGCGTGCTCGCCGCGCGTTGCCGCGCGTTCGTCGCCGACCCGCCGCCCGCGGACTGGGACGGCGTCTACGTCGCGCGCACGAAGTGAGCCCGCGGCGCCGCCACCGATCGGGATTCGATCGCGCCGCAGAGCTTCCCTGACAGGTTGCTGAAAAAGGCCGATCTGCGTCCTTGCTCGGTCGCTCACTTGCCTGCCCTCGAAGGAGGGTGCGGCGTAGCTCCGCTACGCCTCCGCGTTCGCTTCCTCGCGCCTCGCATCTCGACCTTTTTCAGCAACCTGCCGGGGCTGCCACGTGCGCATGGTGGGCGCATCGCTTCGCTCGCGCCGGCAATCTTGAATGCAAACGCAACGTATTCGGCACAATGAAAATGAATGGGCGGAGCGAAGCGACCGCCCACACCATGCGCACGTGGCAGCCCCGGCAGGTTGCTCAAAAAGGGTCAGCTGCAAGGCGCGACTGACTGAGCGCGGAGGCGTAGCGGAGCTACGCCGCACAAGCGAAGGAGGGAGCAACGCAGCAGATGGCCCTTTTTCAGCAACCTGCCTACTAGGGAACCTCTGCACAGGTAGCTCCCGGCTACGAAGCGCGATCCATCCCCGATCGACGGCGGCGCGACGCCCTCGGCGTATCGTTCAGATACGCAGTCGGGCTTCGCGCCTTGTGCTTGGGGCGGCTCGCACTTCTCGCTCGGAACCCACCTGTGCAGAGGTTCCCTAGCGGCGCCAGGCGGCGACCTCGGCGACGATCCAGCCGCGAAACGCGCTGACGGCCGGGTCGCGCCGATCGTCGGGGCGCGTCACGAGGTGATAGGTCCACGGCGCCGCGGCGGTCACCTCGAACGGCCGGACGAGGCGGCGCTCGCGAAGCGCGCGCTCCGCGATCACGTCGCTCGTGAGCGCGATGCCCTGGCCGGCGATCGCCGCGTCGAGCATGAGCTGCGCGTGGTCGTACGTCAGTCGCCGCGTGGGCCGAAGGTCCGGAACGCCGGCGGCCGCGAGCCAGATCGACCAGGCCTGCGGAACGTGGATCTCCTCGAGCCAGGTCTCGCGGGCGAGATCGACGGGGGCCCGCAACCGTCCCGCGCCGCGCACCCGCTCGGGTCGACAGACGGGATAGAACGCGAGCGGGAAGAGCGGCTGCGCGTCGAGCCCGTTCCACGGACCGGTGCCGAAGCGGATCGCGACGTCGACCGGATCGCGCGCGAAGTCGGCGTAGCGCGTCGTCGCCTCCATCACGACGTCGAGATCCGGATGCGCACGCTCGAAGGCCGGGAGACGCGGCACGAGCCAGTTGCCGGCGAAGCTCGCGAGCACGCTGAGGCGAAGCGTGCGCCGGCCCCCGGCGCCGCGGAGCACGGCACTCGCCTGCTCGAGCCGGCGCAGGGCGTCGCCGACCTGCGCCAGGTACGCGGCCCCGTCCTTGGTGAGGGCGAGCCCGCGTGGACGTCGCGCGAAGAGCCGCCGACCGAGATCCTCCTCGAGGGCCCGGATCTGCCGGCTCACGGCGGACGTCGTGACGCAGAGCTCGGCGGCGGCATCGGTGAAGCTCAGATGCCGCCCGGCGGCCTCGAACACGCGCAGCGCCGCGAGCGAAGGCAGGTGGCGAAACGGCGCCGCACTCATCGCCGCTCGCGCCCGGCGCGCACCGGGCTCACGACCTCGTGCTCGTCGGCGGCGGCGCCGTACGGCGGACGATTGGTGTCGACGCGCTCCGACACCAGCGGGTCCATCAGCGCGCGCGAGCGTTGCGAGCGCCGCGATCCCCCGGCGACGCGCCGAGGGCGACGGTCGGCTGGTCGACTGCTCGCGCGCCCCGACGTCGTAGGCCGCCGGCCATCAGGGCACCGCGATCGGGGCCGTCGGGCCTTCGCAGCCTGCGGGCGTCGTCCGCTCGACGGGGCCGAACTTGGCGAGCTGCGGAGCGATCTTGTCGGCCGGCCCGACGACGACGATCGCCTCGTCGGTGGTCGGGACCCAGCGCTTCGCGAGCCGCGCCACGTCGGCGAGCGACGTCGCGTTCACGCGCGCCGGGTACGCTTCGAGATCGCTGCGCGGCAAGCCGTAGCCGGCGAGCTCGGCGAGCTTGCCCGCGACCGCGCCCGGCGTCTCGAGCTGCTTCGGAAACTGGCCCGTGAGAAGGCTCTGCGCCCGCGCGAGCTCCTCGGCCGTGGCGCCCTTGGCGGCGAACCCGTCCAGCACGTCGAGCGCCACCTGCAGCGCCTCGCCGGTCGTCGCGACCTTGGTGAACGTGCCGACCCGGAAATCGCCCGGCACCTTGCGCGCCGCGAATCCGCTCCAGGCCCCGTAGGTGAGGCTCCGCTTCACGCGCAGCTCCTCGATGAGACGCGCGCCGAAGCCGCCGCCGAGAATGGTGCTGGTGACGTTGGCGGCGACGTAGCTCGGATCGGTGCGCGCGATGGCGATGTTGCCGATGCGGATGTGGGTCTGCGTGGCGTCGGGCTTGTCGACGAGTAGGATGTGCCGGCCGGTCACGCGTGGCGGCGCCGCGGGCAGCGTCAGCGCGGCCCCGCTCTTTTTCCAGCCTCCGAACGCACGCTCCGCCTTGGCGAGCAGCTCGTCGGCGCGCGCGTCGCCGATGATCACCAGGATGGCGTGGTCGGGCACGTAGTGCGCCGCGTAGAACGCCTCCACGTCGGCGCGCCCGAGGTGCTTCACGCTCGCCTCGCTGCCCTGCGCCATGTGCCCGTAGGGATGCGTCCCGTAGAGCCAGCGCGCGTAGCAGAGCTCGGCGACCGCCGCGGGACTCTCGCGCGCCGCCACGATGCCGGCGAGCGCGAGCCCCTGCGCGCGGCGCAGCTCGTCGGGTCGGAAGGCCGGATGCAGCACGACGTCGCTGAAGAGATCGAGGCCGGCGTCGAGGTCTTTGCTCAGGAACTCCGCCGCGACCGTCGAGAAGTCGGTGCCGGCATCGGCGCCGAGCTCGCCGCCGAGGAACTCGATCTCACGCGCCAGCTCCTCCGCGCTCCGCCGCGCCGTGCCTTCGTCGAGAAGCGCGGCCGTGAGCGCGGCGACGCCTTCCTTGCCGACCGGGTCGTAGGCGGCGCCGCCGGGCACCAGGAGATGGAACCGCATGGTCGGAAGCTCGTGATATTCCGACACCAGCACGGTGAGCCCGTTGGGCAGCACGCGCTCGGTCACCTTCGGCATCCTGACGGCCGCCGCGGGCGGCCCGATCGGCGGCGGCGTCGCCCGGCTCGGACCGAAGAGCGATCCCCGCTGGGCGCACCCGGCGAGGAGCGCCGCGCCTGCGAGCGCCGCGAGCCCGCACATCCCGATCCGCGCGCGCGTCATCGCATCACCCCCGCCGGCCCGTGCCCGCCCATTGGTCCCGCCGGCGGCGGCTGCACCGTGCCGGGCCGTGCCTTCTCGGGCACCAGCTCCACCGTCGTCCGCGCGGACGGTATGAGATACGTCTTCGCGACCCGCTGCACGTCCGCGGCCGTCACCGCCTCGATCCGATCGGTTTCCTTGAACATCTCTCGATAGTCTCCGAACACGACCTCGTAGAAGCCGAGCTGGTTGGCCTTCCCGGAGTCCGAGCTCAAGCCCCGAACGTAGTCCGCCTGCAGGATGTTCTTCGCCTTGCGGAGCTCGCGCGCGTCGGGCGGATGGTCACGGAGCTTCGCGATCTCGCCCTCGATCGCCTGCGCGAGCGCCTTGGCCGTCTTTCCCGGCCGCACCTGGCCCGACACCCAGAAGAGCTCCGGGTCCATGCCCCAGTTGAAGCTCACGTCCACGCTGCCGGCGAGCTCCTGGTCGCGCACCACCGCACGGTAGAGACGCGAGCTCTGCCCGTGACCGAGGATCGTCTGCAGGACGTCGAGCGCGGGGCGATCGGGATGACGCGCGTTCACGGCCTTGTAGGCGATCGCGACCTCGGGAAGCTCGGCGACCTTGTGGTACTCGACGAGCTTCGGCCCGTGCTGGGGCGGCTCGACGTTGACGACGGTGCGCGGCGGCGTCTGCGCGGGAATGTCGCCGAAGTAGCGTTGCACGAGCGCGAACCCGTCTGCGGGCGTGACGGCGCCGGCGAGCACGATCGTCGCGTTGTTCGGCGCGTAGTGCGTGCGGAAGTAGCGCTTGGCGTCGTCGAGCGTGATGGCGCCGATGTCGGCCATGAACCCGATCGGTCCCCAACGATAGGTGCTCGCCTCGTAGGCGGCGAGATAGATCTGCTCGTAGACGGTGCCGTCGGGATCGTCGTCGGTACGGAGCCGTCGCTCTTCCTTCACGATGCCGCGCTCCTGCTCGAGGTTCTTCGACGTGACGGCGAGCGCGCGCATGCGATCGGCCTCGAGCCACAGCACGCGCTCGAGCGCGGGCGGCGGAAAGCTCTCGAGGTAGACGGTGAAGTCGCGCGTCGTGTAGCCGTTGGTCGAGCCGCCGTTGCCCTCGATGATCTCGTCGAACTTGCCGACGGTGTTCTCGCCGCCGTTGAACATCATGTGCTCGAAGAGGTGGGAGATCCCGGTAATGCCCGGCCGCTCGTTGCGCGAGCCGGTGTGAAAGAAGATGTAGAGGCTCACGACCGGAAGGTCGCGGTCCTCGTGCACGAGCACGGTGAGCCCGTTGGCGAGCGTGGTCTTCTCGACGGGCAGGTCGATCGCGGCGCCGACCGGAGTCGCGAGCGCGAGCAGAGCCACGAGCGCCCCCGCCACCACGCGACATCGCGTCCCGATACGAGCCAACCGCGGCGCGACGGCCACCGCTTCCATCATTCCGTATCTCGTGACCTGCATCGTCCTCCCGTCGCGGCGACGTCGAAACGGCCGCGAGCGCGCGATCATGCCGCGCCACGTCGCCCAAGCCAACCCCACTCGCGTGGCGAGGCGGACCGAGCAGTCGCGGACGCGCGACGGCGCGCGGGCGCTGCACGAGCGCCGCAGCGTCGCCGCCTCGACCGGCTTCGAATCCTTCCGTCGCAAGCGAGCCTCCGCGGCGACGCGCGCAGCGCGGACCGTCAGTCGAAGCCCAGCATGACGCCCGTCACCAGGGGCGCGAGCCGGGTCCGCGCATCGCGGTCGAGGGCGTCCCAGGCCGCGCGCAGCTCGCGCCAGATCCGCACTTGGAAGGTCTTCACGACCGAGCGGAAAGGCTTCCCGAGCAGCGTGCCGTCGTAGAGCGCGCGGCCGCGCTCGAAGGCGCGCTCGTTGAACGTGCGCTCGCCGCGAGCGCAGGCGTCGTCGTATGCGCGCGCGTTTTGCTGCATGAGCGGCACGAACGTGCGCCCGATCACCGCGAGGAGATCGGCGAGGTCCGTCTCGAGACGCGGCGTCCCGCCCGCGCCCGCGTGCCGGCGATCGCGGATCGCCCGCAGCCACGCGAACGTCGTCGGCGCGCGGCGGCGGATGTCGGCGGCGGCGGTCGGATCGGCGAGGTTCATGGCGAGCTGCCCGTAGACGCCGGCGTCTGCGATCGTGAAGCCGTCGCCGAGCAGGTACGGCCGGCGTGCGAGCACGGCGTCGATGCTCGCGAGAAGCGCCGCCCACGCCTCCTCGAGGATCGCGTGCGTCGGCGGAAAGCCGACGGGCGCGGGCGGGGTGAGCGCCGGGCGGAGCCCGACCGTGAACCCTCGCGGGGCGACGCTGAAGAGATACGGCAATCGTCGCACCTGCCGCTCGGAGAAGCGCCGCGCCATGATCCACCCGGTGCCCGGCGGCAGCACGCGACGGAACTCGCGGGCGAGCCGCGCGCCCGCGTCGTTCGTCGTCGCCGACATGACCCAGCGGTTGTGGTGCACCAGGTAGAGTCCGAGCTCGTCGAACGCCTCGTCGATCAAGCGCGCGACGAAGGCGACCGCCGGATCGGTCGGCACGAGCCTGCCGTGCGGGGCCGGGTGGCAATCGTCGATCCACTGCGCCAGCGCCGAGGAGTCGTACAGCACGCGGCGGTCGTCCACGACGAGAAACGGGACCAACGGGTATTCGTCGAGGGGGTCGAGGTGCGGGTAGCGTTCGACGGTGCGCGTGCGCTTGGCGCGCTCGATTCGCCAATCGACGCGAAGGTTCCGGAGCCGTCCGCCCTCGGCGGGAAGCCACTCGTAGGGCAATTCCGCCCAGTCGAGGCACGCACGCAGCTTGAGCGCGAACGGCGACAGCTCCGATCCCCAGAGGGTCAAGCGCGGCGGCGGCGTCACGGCGCCGGGTCCGTAGCACAGCGCGAACCGCATGGGGATCGCGAGGAAGCACCCGCTGCGCACGTTTTCCGCTTGACGCTGGCGACCGGGCTTGAGACTCGTAGAGACCCTGTGCCGTTCGAGCCGCCCGTCCGGTCGAGCTCCGAGGAGGATGACGATGCACCCCCCACGATCGCTGACGCGGCTCGCGCCGCTCGCCGCCGTACTCCTGACCGTCACCGCGGCGTCCGCGGAGCTGCCGCAACGGGATTGGGCCCGCACCGAGAACGCGCGCCGATTGCGCGAGCTACAATCCGCTCCGCAGCCCTTTCTTCGGCGAGACCCACATCCACACCGCGTTCTCCGGGGACGCCGCATTCGCCCGCGTACGGACGACGCCGCGCGACGCCTACCGCTTCGCGCGCGGCGAGCAGATCGGCCTGCCGCCCTACGACGCGATGGATCAGCCGACGCGCTTCGCCCAGCTGCACCGTCCGCTCGACTTCACCGCCGTGACCGATCACGCCGAGTTCCTCGGCGAGATCCGCACCTGCCTGACTCCCGGCCTTCCGGGCTACGACGATCCGAATTGCGAGGCGACGCGGACCGAGCTCGCGAGCCCGCCGGCCGGCATCACGCAGCCGCTGCCGCTCATCGTGATCGCCTTCCAGCTCACCATCCAGGACGCGAATCCGATGCGCTTCTCGCTCTGCGGTCCGGACGGTTCGAACTGCACGACGCAAGCCGCGCTCGTCTGGCAGGACGAGCTCGACGCTGCGGAGGAGTTCTACGACCGCACCGACGCCTGCGCCTTCACCACGTTCCCGGCCTACGAGTGGACGAACAACCTGAACGGCTACAATCTCCACCGCAACATCATCTTCCGCAACGCCGAGGTGCCGCCGCTGCCGACGAGCTACTACGAGCAGCCCCTGGTCGAAGGCCTCTTCGGGGTACTCGAGAACGAGTGCCTCGACGCCCCCGGCAACTGCGACTTCGTCTCGATCCCGCACAACTCGAACGTGAGCGGCGGGCTGATGTTCCAGTCGCTGAACGGCGACGGCTCGCCGATGACGAGCGCCGACGCCGCACGGCGCGCGGGTCACGAGCCGCTCGTCGAGATCTTCCAGCACAAAGGTAGCTCGGAGTGTCAGCCATCGACCTCGCCGAACGACGAGCTCTGCGGATTCGAGCAGCTGCAACGACCGCAGCTCTTCGCGAACACCACCCAAGGGCTCGCCACGCTCCCGGCCTCGAACTTCGTGCGGAACGCCCTCGAGCGGGGCCTGCAGTTGAACGACGCGCTCGGCGTGAATCCCTTCGAGCTCGGCTTCGTCGGCTCGACCGACGGCCACCAGAGTCTCCCGGGCGGCGTCGTCGAGGAGGACTTCGGCACCACCGGACACCTCGGCGTCCGCGACGGCAGCGCCGAGAACATCCTCTCGAACATCGCGCCCGGCGGCATCGTCACGAACGGCGGCGGGCTCGCGGTGCTCTGGGCCGAGGAAAACTCGCGCGACGCGCTCTTCGCCGCCATGCGACGGCGCGAGGCGTACGCGACCAGCGGTACGCGCCCGATCGTGCGCTTCTTCGCCGGCCGTCCCCCGAAGACCGCCTGCGACGACCCGAGCTTCGTCGAAGAGGGCTACACCAGCGGCGTGCCGATGGGCGGCGAGATCGGCCCGACGCTCGGGCGGCGGAGCCCGCGCTTCGCGGTCATGGCGATGCAGGACCCGGGCGGAAACGGCGAGCCGAGCACGCCGCTCCAGCGCATGCAGATCGTGAAGGGCTGGGTCGACGACGCAGGCCAGGCCCACGAGCGCGTCTTCGAGGTCGCCGGCGACCCGCACAGCGATGCGAGCGTCGACATCCGACACGTGCGAGACCAGCGGCACCGGCTTCGCGTCCCTCTGCACGGTCTGGGAAGACCCGACGTTCCGTCCCGAGGAGCGCGCCTTCTACTACGCCCGCGTCCTCGAGAACCCGGTCTGCCGCTGGAGCACGCGCCTCTGCAACTCGCTCGGCGTCGACTGCACGCACTCCTGGTCGGTGCCCACGATCTACCGCAACTGCTGCGGCAATCTGGTCCAGAAAACCATCCAGGAACGCGCCTGGACGTCGCCGATCTACTACCAACCCGAGGAGTTCGGCACCAAGGGTCAGATTCTCTTCGGCAAGGCGCCGACGACCGACCGCCTCCGGCTCCAGCTCACGATCGGCCGGTTGCCGTCGGACGCTGGACGTCGCCGCGAACGGCCTCACGCTCACGGTCCGCGACGACGACGTCGTCTACACCGCGACGCTGCCGCCGAACGCGTTCGTCGCGCGCACGCCGGGCCGAAGCTTCCGCTACGACGACCGCACCGGCAGCATCGACGGCGTGAAGAAGGCGCGCCTCCGCATCAACAAGCACGGCACCGCCGTCCTCGCCCTCGACACCGTGCGCCTCGACCTCTCGCACGCCGAAACGAGCGACCATCGCCTCGACGTGCAGCTCGTCAGCGGCTCCTACGACCGCACCGACAGCCGCCTCTGGAACGCGACGCGAGGAAAGCTGCGAGCATCGCGGTAGTGGCGGGAACGATCGGCCGCATCGTCGGCGCAGGAGCCCGTCTCCCGGCGCTGCATTTCCTCGTGCTCGGGGCGATCCTGGCCGCGCTGCACACGGCGGCGAGCCGCCCCGCCCGGGGCGCGGCCGCACCCGACGCCGGCGCCGCGCGTGCACCGATCGTCATCACGGCGGAGCGCGTCGCGGAGATCCGCGACGACTACGCGCGGACGCTCGCGCCGCCGACGTCCGAGGAGCTGAAGGCGCTCGTCGCGCGCGCGGCGGACGAGGAAATGCTGTATCGCGAGGCGCTCGCCCTCGGCCTCGATCGCGGCGACCGCGCCGTCCAATGGCGGATCATCGAAAAGGTGCGCTTCCTCTTCGGCGACGCGGCGGCCGGCGACCCCGAGACCGCGTATCGTCGCGGCCTCGCCCTCGGCCTCGATCAAGCGACGACGTGGTCGTCCGCAATGCCCTCGTCACCAAGATGCGCCTCCTCGCGAAGGCCGCGAGCCGGCCGACGAGCCGACCGGCGAGGCGCTCGACCGCGCGCTCACGGCCTACCTCGCCTCCCACGGCGACCGCTATCGTCGCAGCGGCGAGATCACCTTCACGCAGGTCTTCCTGAACGCCGGAACGCATGGCGGCGACGCTCGATGCCGACGCGCATGCCCTGCTCGACCGCCTGCGGGCGGAGGACGTCGGACCCGACGCGGCGACCGGGCTCGGCGATCCGTTCATCGCCGGCGGGACGTTTCGTGCCGTGTCGCGGAGCGGGCTCGCCAAGATGTTCGGCGACGGCTTCGCGGAGGCCGCGACGGCGCTTGCGCCCGCGCGATGGTCGGACCCCATTCACTCGCCGTACGGCCTGCATCTGCTGTGGGTGAGCGGACGCACCGCCGCCGACCTGCCGCCGCTCGACGCCGTCCGCCCGCGCGTCCTGCGCGCGTATCGGGACGAGCGGCGCGACCGATACCTCGCGACGCATGATCGACGAGCTACGCGCCGCATACGTGGTGCGCGTCGGAGGACTCCCATGCCGGGTGAACGGCTCCGGCACGCCCTCGTCGCGAGCGCTCGTCCTCGCTCGCGGCGGTGCCGGCGACCGTGGGGGCGCACGCGCTCTCGCCGGCGCTGCTGGCGCTCCGCGAGCTCACCGCCGGCACCTACGAGGTCACTTGGAAGATTCCCACCATGCGCGTGATCGGCGCCGAGCTCCGCCCCGTCCTGCCGCCGGCATGTACGCCGACCGACACGCCGACCGAAAACGAGGACGCCGACAGCCTGACGTCGCGCTGGACCGTCGCGTGCGCCGGAGGGCTCGTCGGCGCCACCATCGGGGTCGACGGCCTCGGCGGCGCCAAGACCGACGCCCTCCTCCATCTCGCGCTCGCCGACGGGCGGAGCATCGACACGGTGTTGCGTGCGCGCGAGCCCTCGTTCGTCGTTCCCGCGCGCGAGGCCTGGGTCGGGGTCGCGAGTCGCTACGTCGGCCTCGGCGTCGACCACATCCTGACCGGCTACGACCATCTCCTGTTCGTGTTCGGGCTGCTGCTGCTCGCGAGCGACTGGCGCCGCCTGGTGACGACGATCACCGCCTTCACGCTCGGCCACAGCGTCACGCTGACGCTCGCGGTACTCGGCGTCGCGCGCGTTCCTCCCGCGCCGGTCGAGGTGCTGATCGCGTTCAGCATCTTCGTGCTCGCCGTCGAGCTGGCGCGTCCGCACGCGACCCGCGACGCGACGCTCATGCGCCGGCGGCCGTGGCTCATGGCGCTCGTGTTCGGATTCCTCCATGGGCTCGGCTTCGCCGGCACCCTCCGGGCGGCGGGGCTCCCGGGTGACGCCGTGCCGCTCGCGCTGTTCGGTTTCAACCTCGGGATCGAGATCGGCCAGCTCGCGTTCGTGCTCACGGTGCTCACGCTCCGTGCCGGCATCCGGCCGCTTCTCGTTCGTGTGCCCGCATGGGCCGACGCGCTGCCCACCTACGCCATGGGGTCGCTCGCGGCCTGCTGGATGATCGAGCGCGCCCGCGTCCTCTTCTCGTGATGGCCAACGGCCGCGTGACCCTGTAGGAGAGGCCGCCATGCGACGTCTTTTCGGAGTGCTCGTCGTGCTCCTGCTCATCGCGGCGGCGGGAATCGCGTTGCTCCGGCGCTCGCCCGCGCTGCAGGACGCGGTGTTGGCGCGCGTGATCCCACGCCTCATCGCGCAGACCGGCGATGCGCTCTTCGCCGACGACGCGCTCCGGGTCGCGATCTGCGGCTCGTCGGCGCCGCTTCCGCACCCGACCAGAGCCAAGGCCTGCGTCGCCGTCTTCGCGGCGGGCAAGTTCTGGGTCGTCGACACCGGACCGCAATCCTGGAACCGGCTGGCGCTCATGCGCGTCGACGGCAAGCGCATCGGCGCGATTCTCTTCACCCACTTCCACTCCGACCACATCGGCGACCTCGGCGAGTTCAATTTGCAGACCTGGGGCGCGGGCCGCCCCGAGCCGCTCCGCGTCTACGGCCCACCCGGCGTCGAACGTCTGGTCGCCGGCTTTCAGGAGGCCTACGCGCTCGACACGACGTATCGCGTGGCCCACCACGGCGCCCAATTTCTGCCCCCGGACCTGGAGCGCATGCAGGCGATCCCGGTCGACGCGCCCGGGCGCGAAGCCGGTGACGGTGCTCGAGGAGGGCGGCCTCATCGTCACCGCGTTCTCGGTGAATCACGAGCCGGTGAAGCCCGCGTACGGCTACCGCTTCGACTACAAGGGACGCTCGGTCGTGGTGAGCGGCGATACCGCCAAGAGCCCAGGCCTGATCGCCGCCGCCCACGGTGCCGACGTCCTCGTGCACGAGGCCCAGTCGAATCACCTGATCGCGATGATCGGCGCCGCGGCGAAGGCGATCGGCCGCGATCGCGTCGCGAAGATCATGGCGGACATCCCGAGCTATCACTCCACGCCGGTGCAGGCCGCCGAGGTCGCCAACGAAGCAGGCGTCCGCCTGCTCGTCATGTACCACCTGAACCCGCCGCCTCCGAACAAGCTCGTCGAGTGGGTCTTCCTGCGCGGCGTCTCCGAGGTGCGACCCGACGGCTGGGTGCTCGGCGACGACGGGACCTTGGTCACCCTGCCGGCGCAGTCGACCGAGGTGACGGTCTCGCACATCGCGCAGTGAGCGCGGCCGACGGGCGCCATGCGCGCGGCCGAGGCGCTCGCCGAGCGCGTCAGGTCGTTCCCGAGGCGACGGCTTTCAGCCAGCGCCGGGACGGCATCTCCACGTACTTCCACGTGAAGTGCGACGCGACGATGCACACGCCCACCACGAGCACGAGCATGAGCGGGCTGCCGAAGCTCGGCGTCCGACCGATCGTCGCGAACAGCGTCATGTACGTCAGCTCCAGGGGATAGTGGAGCATGTAGACGGAGAACGAGACGTGGCCGAGGTGGACGATCGGCCGCGCGCGGAGCGCCGCACCGATCACCGTCGAGCGCAGCGACAGCACGATGATGGCGGGGAAGACCGCCAGGGTGAGCGCGTAGCTCGACGAGATGCGATCGGGGTAGGACATGAAATACAGCATGGCCGCGATCGCGGCCGCGAAGGCGGTCTCGACCGCCCACCCCGGCATGCGCACCGTCACGATGCGTTCGTACAGTCGTCGCAATACGAGCCCCGCTCCGAAGCCCAGAAAGCAATGAAACAGGAGTCGAAACGGCGCCACCTCACGCGCTGGTGCCGTCCAGTTGATCGTGCGATCGAGGAGGATCAGACCGAGCACGACGACGGCGCCGAATCCGACCGCACGTCGGGGGCTGCGCAACGCCACGACCAAGAACAGCACGTTGACGATGAACTCGGTCGAGACCGACCACGCGGGGCCATTGAACGAAAACGTGCGCTGCAGACCGGACTGGTTCAGCAGGAAGAGGTTGAGCACGAAGTGGTACCAGTTGTTGTAGTAGTACACGAACCAACTCTTGGTCTGCGTGACGTAAACCCATTGCAGCGCCGCGACGAGCACGAGGGTGAGCAGGTGCAAGGGATAGAGGCGCGCCAGGCGCGATACGAGAGCGGCTCGCAGCGTCGCGTAGCGGGCCTCGTACGCGTACACGTGCGAGAGAATGAAGCCCGAGAGCACGAAGAACAAATCGACGAAGAAGGTCCCGCCGCGGTACACCGGGAAGAGCACCGTCACCCACGGCGCCGCCTGCAGGTGCTTGTGGAAGTGGAAGACGACGACCCCCAGCGCCGCGATCCCGCGGATGCCGTCGAGCTCGGTCAGGCGGCGCTCGGCGTCCTCCACGGGCGCAACCCATGACACATTGCATCGACGGGTGACAGCCGTTTGCGATTCCCCACCGGCGGGTCGCGGCGCTCGCGTGCGGCAGGACTCCCGGCGCGAGCCGCGTCAGGCACCCGCGGCACAGCGGAAGCCGACGTGGGCGGTCGTCGAGTCGGGGGTGAGGCCGATACGGGCGGCGGGGCGATAGCGGGCGCAGTACTCGGCGGCACAGAGGTAGCGAGCCGCCCTTGAGCGCGACGAGCGTGGGCACGCGTGACGGCGCCGTCGCGTCACCGCCGCACGCGCACCGCGGCGTCGCGTCCGACCGGGCCGCGAACGGCGACGCGGTCCACTCCCAGACGTTGCCGATCATGTCGTAGGCGCCCCACCCGTTGGCCGGGAACGACGCGACCGGCGTGGTTCCCGGCGTGCCGCCGCGCGCGAAGTACCAGGGAAAGGCGCCGGTCCAGAAATTCGCGCGCAGCGCGCCGTCGGGAAGGAGCTCCTCCCCCCAGGCGTAGGTCGCGCCGTCGAGCCCACCGCGCGCCGCGACCTCCCACTCGTGCTCCGTCGGCAGGCGTTTCCCGCACCAGGCCGCGTAGGCCTCCGCATCCGCGAGCGCGACGTGCACGACGGGATGGTCGTCGCGACCCGCGAGCGTCGACCCGACGCCGAGCGGGGCATGCCATGCCGCACCCGCGGCGAAGCGCCACCACCGCGACGGATCGCGCAGATCGACGGGACCCGCGGTCATCGTGAACAGGGCCGACCCCGCCGGGTCGACTCGCTCCGCGACGGTCACCCATCCCGTCGCCGCGACGAAGCGCGCGAAGGCCCGGTTCGTGACGGGCGTGGCGTCGATGCGAAACGCCGCGACCTCGACGATGCGCGGCGGCCGCTCTTCGGGATAGTGCGCGTCCGAGCCGACGACGTAGCGTCCGCCGGGACCGCCACCATGACCTCGCCGCCCGGCACGCGTCCTCTCGACGCGGATGCCGATCGCGTCGATGAAGCGCATGGTCTCGATCGGCGAAAACGGCGTCGTGTCGACGCTGATCTTCACGCGCACGATGCGTCCCTGGAACGGGTTCGGCCCCTCGTAGAGCGACGACACGCGGTTGCCGAGGTCGGCGCCGAGCGAGAAGCCGTCGTACGACGTCGAGAACAGCACGCGCGCGAAGGTGTGCTCGGCGACCTTGCGATCACCGACGTAGAGCGCCCCCGCACCGTCGAACGGGCGCCTGGTCATGGTTTGCACGTAGCGCACGGTGACCGGCCCGTCGGGCAGCGCGGTGTCGCTCTCGATGCGCTCGTTCCACGGCACCAGGCTCTGCTCGTAGACGAGCCGGCCGTCCCGTACGTGCAGCACGTAGCCCGCGTGATGCGACCCGTGCGCGAGGAGCACCCCGTCGCCGTGACCCGGCGGCCGTTCGATCTCGACCGTGATCTCGTGGCTCAGCGGGCAGACGAGCGGCGCGACTTGATTCGCGAGCCGCTCGATCGGCGGCACGAACTCCCAATGCGGCCGGATGCCCGCGGCGCTGGCGATCCTGCACCATCTTGATGATGAGGTTCCGGTCGTCGAGCGGAAAAACGCCGTAACGCTCGGCCGCGGCGTTCCACTTCGTCGAGGAGCTCGCGCACCTTGTCCGGATGTTGCTTTGCGAGGTCCACCAGCTCGTTCGGATCGCTCGACGTGTCGTACAGCTCCCACACGTCGGCATCGAATGCGCTGCCGCGCTGATGGCGCGTCGCGAGCCGCCACGTGCCGTCGAGAAAGGCACGCTGCCCGCCGAGCTCGTAGTATTGCGTCGTCCGCGTCGGCGCCGCGGCGTTCGCGAACGTCGCGAGCACGCTCGCGCCTTCGAGCGGCTTGAGCTTCCGCCCGCGGTACGTCGCGGGCCGCTCGATCGCGGCGGCCTCGAGGATCGTCGGATAGAGGTCCACGACGTGCACGAAGGGCTTCCGCAGCTCGCCGCGGGCGGCGATGCGCTTCGGCCACGACACGACGAGCGGGTCGGCGACGCCGCCGAGGTGCGCGTACTGCTTGTAGAGCCGGTAGGGCGTGTTGGAGCAGCACGCCCACCCGATCGGATAATGCGGGAACGTCACGTCCTCGCCCATCACGTCGTAGAGCTTCGCCGCCTCCTCGACCGGCACCGGGCGTCCGAACGCCGGCGCGAAGACGTTGGGCGTGCCCGTCTCCGTGCCCTCCGCCGAGCCGCCGTTGTCCGAGAACAGCACCACGAGCGTGTTGTCGCGCCAGCCGTTGGCGTCGAGCATGGCGAGGAGCCGGCCGATGTTCGCATCGACGTTGCTGATCACGCCCGCATACACCTCCATGTAGCGCGCGTAGATCCGCTTCTGCGTCGCGTCGAGGCCGTCCCACGGGTCGGCGCCGGGCGAGAGCGGCGGCAGCTGCGTCGTCTCCGGGACGACGCCGAGCGCGCGCTGGCGCTCGAGGCGCTTGGCGCGCACGACGTCCCATCCCGGATCGTAGACGCCGCGATACGCGTCGCGGTCGCGCGGCCGCGCCTGGAGGGGCGAATGCGCCGCCGGATAGCAGAGCTGCAGGTAGAATGGCTTCTCCGGCGCGATCATCTTCTGCGTCTGCACGTACGCGATGGCGCGGTCGGTGAGCGCGTCGTTGACGAAATAATCGTCGCGCGCCTCGGCCTCGACGGGCGCGACGCCGTCGATCAGCTCCGAGGGCTTGAAGTAGTCCGTCGAGTGCCCCTGGAACCAATACGCGCGCTCGAAGCCGCGGCTGGTGGGCCAGTTGTGGTACGGCCCCGTCGGGCCGTTCGAGGCCGCCAGGTTCACGTGCCACTTGCCGACGTGCATCGTCGACCAGCCACGGTCGCGCAGCACCTCGGCGAGCGTCGTGGCCTCGAGCGTCATGTCGCCGCGGTAGCCCGGATAGCCGGAGTCGACGTCCGCGAGCCAGCCCATGCCGGCCGAATGGTGGTTGAGGCCGGTCATGAGCGCGGCCCGCGTCGGCGAGCACATCGCGCAGGTACGGAAGTTGACGTACTGGAGCCCCGACGCGGCGAGCGCGTCGATGCTCGGCGTGCGGATTTCGCTGCCGTAGGCACCGAGATCGGCGAAGCCGACGTCGTCGAGGACGATCACCACCACGTTCGGCGCGGCGGCGGGCGCCGTGACGTTGCTCGCGTAGGACGGCCGCGAGTCGGCGAAGGACTCGGCGATCTCCGCGGGCTGGCCGGCGTCGACCGCGGCAGGCGTGCGGAGCTTGCGCGCCTTGTCGCGCACCGTCGCGACACCGGCCGCGCCGAGCGCGGTCACCGCGGCGCCGCCCGCGGCGCCGATCAGGAACGAGCGTCGATCCATACCGCGCCGATCACCGGCCATTGGCGTGCCCCTCGCCCGGCAACGCGCGCGTCGTGGTCGCGATCAGCCACTGGCTCTCGAGCCCCGCCGCGCGATCGCCGCCGATCTGCCGCACGCGCTCGCTGGTCGCGAGCTCGACGAACTTCCGCCGCGACGGATACTCGACGATGCCGACGACGTCGAAACCCTCGGCCTCAGGCGGCCCGATCACGAGCGAGTCGACGGTGCCGGCCCAGAGAAAGCGTCCGCCCTCCGACTCGACGAGCGCGCGCATGGCGGTCGCATAGCGCTCGTACGACTCCGCGCCGCGCATGGTGCCGTCGCCGCCGCGCGGGGCGCCGTCCGCGCCGCGCCCGGCCTCGCCGCCGGCACGCGGCTTGAACCGCAGGAGGTTCAGCATGACCACCGGCCGGTCGTCGGGGCCGGTGAGCAGCGCCTGGATCTGTTCGGACGTCGGATAGATCGCCATCGGGTCGCCTCCCACGCCTGTCGGGGATTTAGTTTTGTCACTTCCTATGACACATTGTCGACCCATGGCAACCGCAACCGACGGCCGTGCGCTCCGGGCCGCACGCAGCCGCGCCGCCATCGAGGACGCGCTCTTCGCGCTCGTCGGCGAGGGCGTCCTGCAGCCGACCGCGCAGGAGGTCGCCGCCCGCGCGGGGGTCGCCATGCGGAGCGTCTTCCGCCACTTCTCCGACCTCGACAGCCTGTTCGCCTCGCTCGACGCGCGTCTGCGACGCGAGGCGTTACCGCTCCTGCACGATCCGGATCCGCGCGCGAGCCTTGCCGAGCGGATCGGCGCCCTCGTACGCCAGCGCGCCCGCCTCTTCGATCGGATCGCGCCCTACAAGCGCGCCGCCGACCTGCACCGCGGGCGCTCGCCGTTCGTCCGCAGTCGGCAGCACCATCTGGTCGGCGAGCTGCGCGCCCGGCTGCGTCTGTGGCTGCCCGAGCTCTTCACCGCGTCGGCCGACGTGCAGGAGGCGCTCGAGCTCGTGCTCTCCTTCGAGGCCTGGGAGCGCTTGCGCAGCGCTCAGGGGCTCACACGCGCGCGCGCGGTCGCGGCGATCGAGCACACGGTGACGACACTGCTGCCGCCCGACGGCGCGCGCATCCGCCGCGCCGCCCGACGCAGCCCCCCAAGGAGCACGCATGAAGAACGTTCGGCTCGTCGGCGCCTACGCGTCGCCGTACACCCGGAAGATGCGAGCGGTCCTGCGCTATCGCCGCATCCCCTTTCGCTGGATCCTCCGCGGCGGTCCCGAGGACGTCGGCATCCCCGCCGTTCCGGTCGCGCTCATCCCGGTGCTCGCGTGGTCGCGACCGGACGGCGACGCGGCCATGATCGACTCGACGTTGCAGATCCGACGTCTGGAAGAGGCCTTTTCCACCCGATCGATCGTGCCCGACGATCCCGTCGTGGCGTTTCTCGACGCGCTGATCGAGGACTACGCCGACGAGTGGCTGACCAAGGCGATGTTCCACTATCGCTGGGCGTACGCACCCGACGCCGCGAAAGCGGCGCACGTGCTCCCGTGCGACCAGAACCTCGCCGTCACACCCGACGCGCTCGCGCGGCTCTCGGCGGCGTTCGCCGAGCGCCAGATCCGCCGGCTCGCCGTCGTCGGCTCCAATCCCGCGACCACGCCGACCATCGAGGCGAGCTATCGCCGCCTGCTCGCGCTCCTCGACGCGCTCGTCCAGCACGCGCCGTTTCTCTTCGGTGCGCGCCCGAGCAGCGCCGACTTCGCGCTCTTCGGGCAATTGTCCCAGCTCGCGGCGTTCGATCCCACGTCGGCGGCGGTCGCGGCCGAGACCGCGCCGCGCGTGATCGCCTGGGTCAACCGCCTCGACGACCTCGGGTGGCTCGACGATCCGATGCCGAACGGATGGAACGCGCGCGCGGCGGTGCTTGCGCGGCTGCGACCCTTGCTCGCCGAGATCGGCCGCGTCTACGCGCCGTTTCTCCTCGCCAACGCCGACGCGCTCGCACGCGGCGCCGAGCGCGTCGACTGCCG
Source organism: uncultured delta proteobacterium (assembly GCA_963774015.1). Classification (GTDB taxonomy): domain Bacteria; phylum Desulfobacterota; class Binatia; order UTPRO1; family UTPRO1; genus UTPRO1. The sequence continues at coordinate 1,319,422 of CAVZDH010000001.1, read as the reverse complement.
CATCGACGGCGTGCCGTGGACCCAGTCCCCCTTCCCCTATCAGGCCAAGTGCCTGCGCTGGCTCCGGGAGCGGCACGCGGCGCTCGCAGCGGCCGAGCGCGCCGTCGTCGCTGCGCCCCTCGCCGACACCGGGTGCGCGGCGCTCTTCGCCGGCTGAACGGCGATCCCTTGAGCGGGCACACGCACCCCCGGCGCATCGAATGCTCGGCCGCGCCCTCGTCGAGCGCCGGCCCTACGCGCGGTCCGCCGCTACCCGCCCTTTCGCGGCGGTTCGCAGGCGACCGAACTCCTTTTGGAGGCGCGCGAGCTCGTCGTCAGTCAGGTTCTCCACGTCGATGAGCTCGTTCCGCGCCTGCCTGGCGGCGTGGATCAGCTCGTCGAGCTTCAAGTGCAGCGCCTTCGCATCGCGGTTCTGCGCGTTCTGAATCAGGAACACCATGAGGAAGGTGACGACCGTGGTCCCCGTATTGATGACGAGCTGCCAGGTGTCGGAGAAGCCGAACACCGGCCCGCTCGCCGCCCACAGCACGACCACGAGGAGCGCCGCCGTGAACGCCCAGCTCGACCCCAACGCCTCGGCACTTCGGACAGCCAGGCGTCGGAAGAGCTCGGTCAGGGGTCGCGGCGGTTGCTCTGCTTGCTTCGTACCCCCACGCATACCCTGCCACGCCGGTGCAAAGTCGGGGCCACCCGTCATGAGCGGAATTGCGGGCGGGACACCGCACGCCGTGTAAATTTGCGAGTGTCGACGTGTCGCTTCCTCAACGACGCTCGCCGTGCGACTCGCGCCACCCGGGCGGAAGCGCTAGCCTCGCGCGGCCGTGTCGCCAGCGATCGACCCGCTGCCGAGGTGGTTTCGCCTCCTCGCGTACGCGAACCCGATCACGTGGCACGTCGACGTCCTGCGCTATCTCACCGTCGGCCTCGGACGGCCGTCGACCGTGGCGCTCGAGGCGGGCGCGTTCCTGCTCTTCGTGCTCGCCGGCTTCGCGCTCGCGATCCGGAGCCTCGCGGAGGCGTGAACGGATCGAAGCCTGCCGACTCCGGCAGGGTGCCTGCCGGTTTCGGCACTGCGCCGCGGCCGGCTGCTCCGACGCGCGGGCACGCGGTCGATGGTCCGTCGATTGCTCACGCGTCGACGTAGCTTCGATCGGAAGGAGGAGAACGCAGATGAGGATATCGACCACGGCGACGACAGCGCTCGCCATCGCCCTCTTCGGGCTCGGCTTCGCGGGACCGGCGCGCGCCGGCAATGCCTGCCGCGCGACCGCGAAGGCGGCGAATCAGGCCTGCAGGAACGAGAAGACCGACGAGTTCTTCATCGCCACGGGCACCTGCTTGAACCTTTCGTCGCCGGAGGCGACCAAGGCATGCAAGAAGACGGCGAAGCAGGACCTGAACGACGCCAAGAAGGGCGATTGCGCCGACCAGCTGGACGCCCGGAACGCGCTCTGCGAAAGGCTCGGGAAAGCACCCTACGATCCCGTCATCGACTCGGCCGACTTCCTCTCGCCCGCCGCGACCGCGGCGAGTCCGAACCAGTACTTCCCGCTCGTTCCCGGCACGGTCTGGGTCTACAAAGGCGGCGGCGAAACCGACACGGTGACGGTCACCGACCAGACCCGGGTTCTCGATGGGGTCACGACGATCGTGGTGCACGACGTCGTCAGCGACGCGAGCGACGTCGTCACTGAAGACACCGTCGACTACTTCGCGCAACAGACCGACGGCACGGTGTGGTACTTCGGAGAACTGGCGAGGCAGCTCGAGAACGGCGAGGTGGTCGACGTCGAGGGATCGTTTCTCGCCGGCGTCGACGGCGCCAAGCCCGGTATCGTCATGAAGGGCGCTCCGATGGTCGGCGACGTCTATCGCCAGGAGTTCGCGCTCGGCGACGCCGAGGACGCGGGCGAGGTCCTCGGCACGAACGGCACCGAAAGCGTTCCCGGCGGCAGCTGCAGCGGCACGTGCATCGTGACCCACGATTTCTCGCCGCTCGAGCCGGACGCCAACGAGCAGAAGTTCTATGCGCCCGGCATCGGTGTGATCCTCGAGGTCGACGTCGCGGCAGGAGGAACGCGCAACGAGCTGGTGTCGTTCACCACCCCTCCCTGACGGGCGGGACTACGGGAGCGACAGTACGACTCGCACCGACGCGTCGACGTCGGCGGCGGCGACGTAACCGAGCGCGTTCGGCTCGGTGGCGACGTAGCGCACGACGGCCTTCGGCGACGCGAGGGTCGGGGGCGGGAGCACGCCGTAGAAATACTGGCGGTTCCAGTAGTCGGCGAGACGGGCCTCGGTTAGGCGCAGCACCGCACGCGAGAACGCCTCGCGCAGGGCTGCGCCGGCCTCGAGGTTCAGTGGCACGATCGGCGTGCCGTCGTCCCAGAATCGTTTTCGTCGGAGATAGATCTGCGCCAGTAAATCCACCGACAGCTCCGCCTGGCGCGTCGGGTGCACGATCACGACCAGGCGGGCGGGCTGCTCGTCGGCACGGCTCACGGGTCCGAGCAGCAATAGGGCGCCGACGAAGGCGAGAACGAGGCGGGCCATGTCAGAACAGGACCGAAAAGGACGCCCGTATCCCCGGCGCCGAGAGGTCGTCCAAGTGGTCGGCGAGGCGGTAGTCGACTTTGAACCGCAGATAGTAGGTCGGCACCCACGTGACACCGACGTCGAAGAGGTCGACGCCACGACTGCCGGCGGGTGGGTCGTAGCGCTCGTAGCGGCCGACGAGATAGAGCGTCGGAACCGTCTCGACGACGGCCTGCGCGTAGAGACCCCATTGTCCGCCGTCGGCTTCTGCGCCCTCCCCGGCGAGGGCCTCGCCGCTCAACTCGAGGCGCTCGCCGAGCTGCCAGAGCGCGTCGACGCCGCCGAGATGGTTCCATTCTCCTCCCTGGCGCCGCGACGCCAGATACGACGCACCGACCGACACGCCGGCTGGGCTCGTCCATTCGAGGCGCGCGCCCACCCCATCGTGGGGCTGCTCGCCGACGGCGCCGTCCAGAAACGACCCGTAGAGCGAGTACGAGAGCGCCGCGCCGCGCGGAAAGAGAGTCCCCCAGAGCATCGCGCCCGTGACCTCGTCGGGAAACACCAGCTCGACGATCAACGGCTCCGAGGTCGTCCAGAGCAGGGGATCGGCCAGCACCTGGTTCCAGTGCCCGAACGGCGTGAGGAACTTGCCGAAGCGGAGATGGGCCGGGTCGGTCCATCCGAGGTCGCCGTAGAGCCGCTCGGCCTTGAACTTCGGCGCCGCGTGCGGGCCCTCCCCGCTCTGCCAGTCGACGAGCTGTCCGACCTCGAGCTCGCTGAAGAGATGGAGAAATGCCGTCGGGTCCGCGGACAGGAAAAAATTGACGTCGAGCCCACCGGCGCTGTCGCCGTTTTCGAGCCGTTCGCCCTCCGCCGTCGCGTAGCCGCCGATCGTGAGGCTGGTGTCGCCGAGGTGGAGCCCCCGGCCGGTCCGATAGTCGAGGCGCCCAATGGGGCTGTCGACGCCGAAGAGCTCCGCGCCCTCGCGAGTGGGAACGGTCGACACCTCGGCGGCTCGCGGCGCGTTCGGGTGGAACGCCGCAATGAGGAGCGCTAGGAGGAGCGCACGAAGGCGGCCCGTCGCGATCATGGTTCGGAAAGCCCTAGCAACCCCGATGCCGAGCGTTTGAGCGCCGCGACCCTACAGACTTTCTCGATTCGGACCAAGGTTCTCGTGTTCGTCGCCGTCGTGGTCGTGATCCCGGGCGTCATCTACGGCACGCTCGCCGTCGCCAACAGCCGACGCGCGCTCGCCCGCGCCAGTGGCCTGCAGCTCGCGAGCGAAGCCCAGAGCACGGCCGATCGCCTCGCCACCGAGCTGCGCGCGACGCGCGACGCGCTCGCCTCCGCGGCGCACCAGGACGTGATGCGCGAGATCCGCGTCGGCGATCTCGACAAACGGATCTCGTCGTTCCTCACGTCCTTGCGGGGCGGATGTCCGCCGTGTCTCGACCTCATGGTGGTCGACGGCAACGGTCGCATCGTGGCCGCGAGCGAGCCGGCGTCGATCGGCCGGACCTCGCGAACACCGGTCGGGAAGCCGGCAGACGGCGTCACGATCACGGGCCCGATCGACGCCACGAGTACCCGGCCGATCCTCCGTATGACGGTGGCGATTCCCGATCCGGACGCAACGCGCAAGGGCCTCGGCGACTTGATCGCGCTCCTCGACTGGAATCGGGTGACCGAGCCGGCGGCACGCACGCGCGCCAACCTCGAGCGCGCGGGCATCGACGCCGAGGTGCTCGTGCTCGACGAGCATACCGTCGTCGTCGGCGGCGCCCCGCACGAGGGCTCGCGCTGGCATCGTGGCGATCGCGTTCAACCGCACGGCTGGAACCCAGCCGAGCCCGAGCCGGCGGCTCGCGTCGACGAGGCCGCCGGGGCGCTGATCGGACGCGCGCGCCTCCCCGACGACCTGCCGCCGTGGACGATCCTGGTCGCGCAGCCGGTGTCGGAGGCCTTTGCATCGGTGCGACACTTGGGCGATCTGCTCGCCGCCATCCTCGTGGGAACGCTGCTGACGGCGCTCGCGGCGGCGCTCGCGGCGGCGCAGCGCGCGACCCGACCGCTCGCCGAGCTCGCCGCTGCCGCCCGCGAGATCGGCCGCGGCGGACTGGTCCCGTCGATCGCGGTCCGCGGCCGCGACGAGATCGGCTCCTTGGCCGCAGCGTTCAACCGCATGGCAGCCGACCTCGGACAGGCCGAACGGCGCCTCGTCGAGGCCGCGAAGTTCGCGTTCGTGGGCGAGCTCGCCGCCGGCGTCGCGCACGAAGTGCGCACGCCTCTCGGCGTGCTACGCAGCTCGACGCAGCTGCTCGAGCGCGCGCTTCCCGCGCCCGACGAGGAGGTCCGCGAGCTGCTCCACATGGTGCGCGCGGAGGTGGACCGGATCGAGTGCGTCGTGTCCGGACTGCTCGAGCTCGGCCGACCGCGCGAGCTGCATCGCGAGCCCACGGCGCTCGGCCCGATCCTCTGGCGCGCGGCGGACTTCGTCGCGATCCAGGCGCGCGACAAGGGCATCACCCTCCGGCGCCACGCCATCGACCCGGACCCCACGGTCGTGTGCGACGCCGAGCTGGTCTATCAAGTCGTGCTGAATCTCCTGGTCAACGCCGTGCAGATCCTGCCGCCCGACGGACACATCGACCTCGCGGTGCTGGCACCGCGCGACGGGTACGCCGGCTTCGAGGTGCGCGACGACGGCCCCGGCATCCCCCGGGAGTTGCGAGCGACGCTCTTTCAGCCGTTCGCAAGCCGGCGTAGCGGCGGCGTGGGGCTCGGTCTCACCTTCGTGCAGCGCGTGGTGCTCGAGCACCACGGTCGCATCCGGGTGGACGACGCGCCGGGCCACGGCACGGTGTTTCGGGTCGAGCTCCCCCTCGCCGAGGATCCCGCGTGAAGCGGCTCCTCGTCGTCGACGACGACCCGCACATGCGGCGGGTGCTCCAGATCCTCGCCCGCAAGATGGATCTGACGGCCGAGGCCGCGGCCGGCGCCGATGCGGCCCTCGCGTCGTTTCGGCGGGAACGCAGCGACGTCGTCGTCACGGATCTCAAGATGCCCGACAAGAGCGGGCTCGATTTTCTCGCCGAGCTCCGCTCCGTCGACGCCGACGTGCCGGTGATCGTCCTCACGGCGCACGGGACGGTCGGCGCGGCAGTCGCCGCGATGAAGCTCGGCGCCGTCGACTTCCTTCAGAAGCCCTTCGACGTGGACACGCTCGAGCTCGTGATCCGTCGCGCCCTCGACCAGTCGCGGCTCCGACTGGAGCACCGGTTCCTGCGGGAGCATGCCGTCGAACCCACGCGCTTCGAGGATCTGATCGGCAGCTCGCCCGCGATGCTCGCCGTGTTCGAGGTCGTCCGCCAGCTCGCGCCGACCAAGAGCCCGGTCCTGATCACCGGCGAAACCGGCACGGGCAAGGAGCTCGTCGCACGCGCCATCCACGCCCTCAGCCCACGCCGCGACAAGCTGATCGTCCCGCTCAATTGCACGGCGATCCCCGCGGACCTCCTCGAAAGCGAGCTGTTCGGCCACGTCCGCGGCGCCTTCAGCGGCGCCCATGCCGACCGCATCGGCCGCTTCCAAGCCGCGGACGAAGGCACGCTCTTTCTCGACGAGATCGGCGACATGGACGTGCGCCTGCAGGCCAAGCTATTGCGGGTCCTCGAGGAAGGAGCCGTCGAGCCGCTCGGCACCAACCGCCGCGTGCCCGTGGACGTCCGCATCCTGTCGTCGACCAACCGCGATCTCCGCGCCGCGATGAAGGCCGGAACGTTCCGCGAGGATCTCTTCTTCCGCTTGAACGTCTTGCACGTGCATCTGCCGCCGCTGCGCGAGCGGGTCACCGACGTGCCCGCGCTCGCCGAGGCGTCTCTCGCGGAGTTCGCGCGCGAGCTCGGCACACCGACGCCGCGCCTCGCCCCCGAGGCCGCGGTGTGGCTCGAGGGCTACCCGTGGCCCGGCAACGTCCGCGAGCTCCGCAACGTCATGGAGCGCGCGGCGGTGCTGTGCCGCAGCCACGAGGTCGGCGCACCGTTCGTCCGCTCGCTCGTCGCCGGCGGCTCGGCTGCGCTCCCGGCCGCCGAGGCACCCGCCGCCGACCTGGAGCATGCGCTGGCCGCCCTCGAGCGCCGCTTGATCCTCGAGGCGCTCGCGGCGACCGGCGACAACAAGGCCGCGGCGGCCAAGCGGCTCGGGATCGGGGAGCGGACGCTCTGGAGCAAGCTCAAGAAGCACGGGATCTGAGCGCCGCGACGCCGGGGCCGCGAGCGCGATTGCGACCTGGTCGCGGCGCTGCTTAGACTCCGCTCCCACATGGCGAGCGAGCATGCGCGCGCGGAAGTCGATCGGCTCCGTGCGGAGATCGAGCGGCACAACCGGCTCTACTACGCACACGACGCACCCGAGATCACCGACGCCGAATACGACGGGCTCTTTCGGCGCCTGCTGGAGCTCGAATCGGCGCATCCGGAGCTCCGGAGCGCCGATTCGCCGACCCAGCGCGTCGGCACGGCGCCGACCGAACGTTTCAAGAGCGTCCGCCACACGCTTCCCATGCTCTCGCTCGCGAACGCCATGGCGGAGGACGAGGTGCGCGAGTTCGAAGGCCGCATCCGCCGCATCCTCGAGCTCGGCGACGACCTCGACGTGACATACGTCGCCGAGCCGAAGCTCGACGGCCTCGCGATCGAGCTCGTCTACGAGGACGGACGGCTGGTGGTCGGGTCCACCCGCGGCGACGGGACGACCGGCGAGGACGTGACCGTCAACCTGAAGACCATCGAGACCGTCCCGCATCGCTTGGCGCGCGTCTCCGCCAAGGCGCCGAAGCTCCCCGAGCGACTGGAAGTACGCGGCGAGGTCATCCTCACGCGCGCCGGCTTCCAGAGGCTCAACGCCGACCGTGCCGAGCGCGGCGAGCCCGTGTTCGCGAACCCGCGCAACGCCGCCGCCGGCTCGCTGCGCCAGCTCGATCCCGCGATCACCGCCAGCCGGCCGCTGGAGCTCTTCTGCCACAGTGCCGGCGCGATCACGGGCGCGCGCTTCGCGACGCACTCGGAGTTCCTGGCGACGCTCGAGCAATGGGGGTTGCAGACCAATCCGCTGAACCGGCGTTGCCCGGATCTCGCGACCGCGCTCGCGCAGTACGCGACCCTGGTCGCGACCCGCGACACCCTGCCTTACGAGATCGACGGCATGGTCCTGAAGGTCGACGACCTCCGCCTCCAGGAGATCCTCGGCCAGGTGTCGCGCTCGCCCCGCTGGGCGATCGCCTACAAGTTCAAGGCCCAGCAGGCGGAGACGCGCGTCAACGACATCGTCGCATCGGTCGGCCGGCTCGGAACGCTGACCCCGGTCGCGGAGCTCGAGCCGGTCGTCGTCGGCGGCGTCACGGTGCGGAACGCCTCGCTCCACAACATGGACGAGATCGAGCGCAAGGACGTCCGCAGGGGCGACACCGTCGTGATCGAACGCGCGGGGGACGTGATCCCCTACGTGGTGCGCGTCGTGAAGGAGAAGCGCGCCGGCCGGCCGCGGCGCTTCCGGATGCCGACGCGCTGTCCCATCCCGGGCTGCGGCGGCCACGTCGTGCGCGAGGAAGGCGAGGCGGCGTACCGCTGCATCAACGCCGCCTGCCCGGCGCAGCTCAAGTCGCGCATCCGTCACTTCGCCTCGCGCAGCGCCATGGACATCGACGGGCTCGGCGAGAAGCTCGTCGATCAGCTCGTCGAGCGCGGGCTCGTGCACGACTTCGCCGACCTCTACCGCGTGGACACGTCGACCTTCGCCGGCCTGGATCGCATGGCCGAGAAGTCGGCCGCGAACCTCTCGAACGCGATCGCCGCGAGCAAGCACCCCGACCTCGCCCGCTTTCTCTACGCGCTCGGTATCCGCCACGTCGGCGAGCATCTGGCGCGCGTGCTCGCCGAGCGCTTTCGCGACGTCCGCGCCATCCTCGCGGCGGACGAGGCCACGCTCCTCGAGGTCCAGGGCATCGGCCCCGAGGTCGCGGCGAGCGTCCGCGCCTTCGCCGACGACCCGAAGAACCGCGCCGTCGTCGCGCATCTCCTGGGCGCGGGCGTCGAGCCGGAGACGCCCGCGGCGCCGAGCGGCGCGCTCGCCGGGAAGACCTTCGTGCTGACCGGCGGTCTCGACAGCATGACGCGCGGCGAGGCGGAGAGCCGCATTCTCGCGCGCCGGCGGACACGTCTCGGGAAGCGTCGGCAAGCACACGAGCTACGTCGTCGCCGGCGCCGACCCGGGCTCGAAGCTCGCCAAGGCGAAGAAGCTCGACGTGCCGATCCTCGACGAGGCGGCGTTCCTGGCGCTCCTCGGCGATGCGTAGTCACTGCCCCCGAAGGTGCGTGGATCGGCTCGCGCCGCGGCGCTGCGGACGCGCGCACGAGGTGGGACGCGTAGCTGCTTACCCCGTTCGGAGCTCCGTCGATCCGCTCGCACCTCGGCCCGCGTGCGCGCACGCGGCGGGGGCGACCGACGTGTCCGTCTCAGCCGGGAGCGCGCCGCCGACCAGCAACCGAGACCATATGGACCACGCGCGGCAAGGCTGGAGGACCGGAGGCGCCCCCGCCGCGTGCGCGCGGCAGCACGGTCGCGACGCGCGGCAATCGACGGCAAACCACTGCCGCCGTTCGCCGCGGGGCGCCGGATTCGCTACCGTGCACGGCCGCCATGCGAATTCGTCTCCGCCTGAGGATCACCGGCCGTGTGCAGGGCGTCTGGTACCGCGGCGCCACCGCGGCCGAGGCACGGAAGCTCGGCGTCGACGGGTGGGTTCGCAACGTGTCGGACGGTAGCGTCGAGGTGTTGCTCGAGGGCGAGGCCGACGCCGTACGCACCCTCACCGATTGGTGTCGACGCGGCCCCGCCGGCGCCCGCGTCGTCGACGTGCGCGAGTCGCCCGAGCCGGTCGGCGACGATCTGGTCGGCTTCCGCATCCGTCACTGACCGATGCGGCTCGCGGAGGCCCTCACACGCGCCGTCGCCGTCTACTTGGGGAGCCGCTTCTGCGTCGGCACCGCGATGATGATGCTCCGGGCCGCCATCGCGTGGCACGTCTTCGCGCTCACCCACTCGGCGTTCCATCTCGGCCTGATCGGCCTGGTGCAGTTCCTCCCCGCCGTCGCGCTGATGCTCGTCGCCGGCGCGCTCGCCGACTCGTTCGACCGGCGGCACATCATGATGACGGCGCAAACGGTCGCGCTCACGAGCGGGGTCGTGCTGTGCGTCGCGACGGCGCGCGGCACGGTGACGCTCGGGCTCCTCTACGCCCTCGTGGTGACGGCGGCGGTCGCAACCGCGTTCGACAGCCCGGCGCGCATGGCGTTCCTGCCGAGCCTGGTCGAGCGCGCCGCTTTTCCGCGGATCGCGACCATCGCGTCCACGAATCAAGCGCTCGCGTTCGCGACCGGTCCGGCGCTCGGCGGGTTGCTGATCGCCGACTTCGGGATCGCGGCCGCCTACGCGGCGTACGTGGCGTTGATCGTGACGGCGCTCGTCCTCCTCGTGTTTCTCCCCTCGCCGCCGTCGGCGCCGACGAGACGCGGCATCGGCGTCGCCGTCATCCGCGAGGGGGTGCGCTTCGTCCGCAGCCGGCCCGTGATCTTCGGCTGTATGACCCTCGACATGTTCGCGGTGATCTTCGGCGGCGCGGCGGCGCTGCTCCCGGTCTATGCGACCGACATCCTGCACGTCGGCCCGCGCGGCTACGGGTTCCTGTCCTCGGCGCTCGAGATCGGCGCGCTCTGCACGTCGTTGGTGTTGATGGCGCGCCCCCCGATCCGCCACGCCGGCCGCGCCCTCACGATCGCCGTCGGCGTCTACGGGCTCGCGACGATCGTCTTCGGACTGTCGCGCTCGTTTCCGCTCTCGCTCGCCGCCTACATGCTCGTCGGCGTCGCCGATCAAGTGAGCGTGGTGATGCGCAGCACCGCCATCCAGCTGTCGACGCCGGACGAGCTGCGCGGGCGCGTGAGCGCCGTCAACCTGCTCTTCATCGGGGCCTCGAACCAGCTCGGCGCCGCCGAGTCGGGGTTCGTCGCCGCCGCGACGAGCGCGACGTTCGCGGTCGTGAGCGGGGGCGTCGCGTCACTGCTCGTGCTCGCGGTCGTCGCCGCGACGATCCCCGAGCTCCGGCGGTATCGCATCGATCGCGACTGACGCCCCAGCATGGACGCCCCGTTCGGAGCGTTCTATGGAGACGAGGCGGACGCCGCTGGCGCGCCGCATCACGACGGAGATCGCGGATGGTGTTCCGACAGCTGTTCGACGCCGACATGGAGGCCGACACGTATCTGCTCGCCGACGCCGACACGCACGCGGCGGTCCGATCGATCCCGGCCGCGATGCGCGGCGCGCCAGGCGTCCGCGGCGATCGCCGAGACGCCACCGACCGGGGAGGCATGCCCATCTGACGATCCTCGGATTCGCGCTCGCGACGCTGATCGGAGTGTCGCTCGGATTCTTCGGGGGCGGCGGCTCGATCCTCACGGTTCCCCTGCTCGTGTACGTATTCGCGCTGGAGCCGAAGGAGGCGATCGCGAGCTCGCTCCTCATCGTCGCGCTCGCCAGCACCTTCGGCGCCGTGCAGCACTGGCGTGCCGGCAACGTGCGCCTCCGGACGGGCCTCGTATTCGGGGTCGCCGGCATGATCGGCGCGCACCTCGGCGGCCGGGCCGGCGCGGTGATCGACGGCGGCATTCTGCTCCTGCTGTTCGCGGCCATGATGATCCTCACCGCGAGCGCGATGTGGCGCAGCCGGGGAACCGTCGCGCCGACGCCTCCGACGGGGCGAGACACCGGCCGCCTCGTCCTCCAAGGGTTCGCCGTCGGGGGGTTCACCGGACTCGTCGGCGCAGGCGGCGGGTTCCTGATCGTTCCCGCCCTCGTGCTCTGGGCGCATCTCCCGACCCACGTCGCCGTCGGGACGTCGCTCTTCGTGATCGTGCTGCAGACGCTCGCCGGCTTCTCGGGCTATGCCGCCCGCGTGGCGGTCGACTACGGGCTGATCGCCGGCGTCGCCGCCGCGGCCGTGGTGGGATCGTGGGTGGGCGTCCGCCTCGCACGCATCGTCAAGCCGGCCTCGCTGCGACGCGCGTTCGCCGCCTTCGTCATGGCCATGGGGCTCGTGATCCTCTTCAAACAGGCGGCCCTCGTCGCCGCGACCGGCCGCGCGGCGCTGCCGGCGACGCTTCCCCAGCTCGCCTTCGCGGTCGCGATGCTCGCCATCGGCATCTGGGCCGGGCGCGTCTCGCGCGGGACGGCCGGCGGCTACGTGTCCGACGCGACGTTCGAGGGCGGCGAAGGCATCTGACGCCGGTCAGCCGTCGCCCGTGCCGACACGGACCACGGGCAAGCCGAGGGGCGGCGCGAGTCGCTCGTAGAGCGAGCTGAAGACGCCGGCGCCGACCAGCACGCCGGCGAAAGCGGCGAGCGCATAGACCTTCCCCTCGCCGACGTTCACGAGAATCGGCCCCGGACACATCCCGGTGATCGACCAGCCGATGCCGAACAGAATTCCCCCGAGGACGTTGCCGGGATGGCGCGGCTTGGCCGTGATCTTGAGCGGCGCGCCGAGCGCGGTCCGGCCGATGCGCTTCAAGAGCCAGAGGCCCGGCGCCGTGAGCACCACCGCCGTGCCGATGATGCCGTAGAGCTGGAAGCTCTCGAAGAGGAACATGCGCTGCACGTAGTCGTAGTCGGCCGCGCCGCTGCGACTCAGCACCCAGCCGAACGCGGTGCCGAGGACCAGATACGGAAGACGCCCCATCACGCCCCCCACAGCACGCGATACACGAGCTGGGTCGTGACGATGCCGGCCGCCATGAACGCCAGCGTCGACTCGAGGCTCGCGCGCTCGAGGTTCGAGACCCCGAAGATGCCGTGCCCGCTCGTGCACCCGCCCGCGAGTCGCGTGCCGAAGCCGATCAGCACGCCGCCGCCGAACATCCACGCGAGCTTGCCGATCGGACCGAGCCCGATGCGCGCGTCGAACATGCCAAGGTCCCAGATCGGCGTCCATCCGCCGCCGACGATCGCCGAGAGCGCGCCCCCGAGCACGAGGCCGCCGAGAAAGGGCAGACGCCAGCCGTGCGAGCCGACGATCTCCGCCCGCGAGAGGTACGGCGCCTTCAGCACCAGCGCACACAGGTTCTCGAATCCGGTCGAGATCCCGAGCCGCTGATTGGTGACGCCGAGCAGCGTCAAGGTGATGGCGGCGATGCCCGCCCCCGCGATCCACCACGGCCACGGGTGCAGATGATGGAGAATGAGCATGCGAGCCTCCTCGGCGGGTCGGCTATCGTGCGTCGGCAGACGCGTCAACGGCATGGCGCTCGCGCCGGCGCGGCATCCCCCGGCGTCGGGTGCGGTCGTACGGAGCGCGCGGGCGACGCGCTCGCGTCACGTCAAGTGCAACGCGAGAAACGCCGCGATGCACGCGAAGCAGAGCACGTGATCGCGCCAGATGAGGCGCGCCAGCGCGCGCTGCTCCGGCAGCGGGTCGCGGCGCGCCCCGAGGCGCATCGCGTTCGGGACGATGCGCCGCCAGGCAAGCGTCACCGGCGTGATCACGAGCACGAGCGCGCCCAGATGACGGAGCGACGGCACGCGCCACAGCTCGAGAATGCTCCCGGCGACGGTGATCAGCATCACGATCGCGACCAAGCGATTGGCGGGAAACGCGTCGATGGTGACGCGCCCGTAGTAGTGCGCGATCGACGCCAGCCGGACCTCGCCGTCGGGCGCATCGAGGCGACGAGCCTGGACGTCGAACATCAGGTCGAGCCAGAGCACGGCGAGCAGAAACCCGGCGCCGGCACCAACGAGCACGGGAAGCGTCGATTCCACCGCTGCTCCCCGTCGCCCGTTTCCGCCGTCAGGGCAAGAAAAGCGGTAGGTCGAAGTTCGCGACGGTCCAGGTGCGGGTGGGATCGCCCGCGTCGGTCGTGAGCACGGTGAGCGGGTTCACCGCCATCCACTTGACGAGGAGCCCGCCGGCGCCGCCGTCACCGGCCGGCGAAGCGGCGAAGCCGGGATGGAGCGCCAACGACGCGCCCGTGTTCGGGTCGTTGCCGATGGCGGTATCGGCGAGATCCGCCGCCGTCAGCCGCAAGCCGCCGGGACCCGTCGCGCGCGCGCTCTCGTACCATGGACGAAGCACGCCCCCCGTCGGCACGACCGTGTTGAGGCCGTCGTTGCCGCGCGTCACACCCGAGGCCATCCACTTCGCGAGCGTCTTCGTCGGGACGCCGAAGCCGGTGCGGCGCAACAGCTGGCGCGCCTCGGCCTCCGACAAGGTCGAGCTCTCGTCTCCCATGTGACGTCTCCTCCGAGGGCTGCGCCGTCAGCGGCGGGCACGGCAGGTCGGCAGCGAGATGTGCGGGAGAAGTTGCCCGATCGCGCTTCGCGTCGCAATCGAAAAATCCGTTGCGACCTGCGTGGCGAGAGGCGGCGTGGTGGGAGGCCACGCCCGCCGACCTCGGGTGCGCCCGCGGAGAGTGGGCGGGCGTCCGAGGCCGGCGGCTCGAGAACGGAGTGCTAGGGAACCTCTGCACAGGTAGGTTCCGAGCGAGAAGTGCGAGCCGCCCCGAGCGCAAGGCGCGAAGCCCGACCGCGTATCTGAACGATACGCCGAGGGCGTCGCGCCGCCGGCGATCGGGGATGGATCGCGCCTCGCCGCCGGGAGCCATCTATGCAGAGGTTCCCTAGGGAACCTCTGCACAGATGGGTTCCGAGCGAGAAGTGCGAGCCGCCCCGAGCGCAAGGCGCGAAGCCCGACCGCGTATCTGAACGATACGCTAAGGGCGTCGCGCCGCCGTCGATCGGGGATGGATCGCGCTTCGTAGCCGGGAGCCACCTATGCAGAGTTTCCCTAGCGCGGACCGCTCGGCGTGAGCGTCGGCGCCGGCTTCGGCGTCTCGGTAGGCAGCGGCGGCGGCGGCTCGGTCGGCTGCGGCGCCTCGGTGGGCACCGGCGTCGCCTCCGGCGGCAGACCGCATCCCGCCATGCAGCTCTGGAAGCCCAGACGACACGCATTCAAGCCGGCGTGTACGTCGAGACTCTCACGACAGTCGTCACGGCAGAGAAATGCCCGCACCTGCGCGCGGTCGACGCAGAAGTCACGGCCGCGGCCCCTGCGGGGACATGCCGCGCGGTCCGCGTTCAGCTGCGCGCGGCACGCGTCGACGCAGCTTTCGAGCGCCGCCACGATCGGCGCGCGGCAGGCCTCGAGATCGGCGCGGCACCCGGCCGCGCATTCCGGGTCGATGTTGCGACAGAGGTCGCGCATGATCGCGAAATCGTCGTCGCACGCCGCGCGGCACTCCGTGCGCTGGTCTTTCGCGTCCTGCATGCACTGCGAATCCGCCACCGCGCGCCCCACCCCGACCGTCAGCAGTATTCCAAGCAGCAATGTCGTCCTGAGCGCTCCCATGATGATTCTCCTTCTGGCGGTCGGCTCACGACCGATCCCCGCCGATGGGCGACGTTGCACGGCGAATGCCAGAAGAGCCCCGAGCCGACATGGAGGCCGCAACGACGAAGACGCCGTGCGACATGTCGCGGCCGGCGCGGATTTTTCCGCCGCAGCGCACAGCGCGACACGTGCGAGATGGGCGCGCAGACGAGTGCGACGCGCGCCGCCCGGCGCGCTGGGGCGACGCGCACGACCCTTGCCATTCGCCGCGCGCCATCGGAACGCAATTACAAATGCGTCAGCCGGCATTGCGACCGCTGGGAGAGTGCTACGAAACCTCGTGCAGCCAGGCGCGATGGACGCGATCGTCGTCGCCGAGCTCGGGATGGAACGTCGCGCCCCAGGTCGATCCGCTGCGGACGAGCACGGGATCGCCGGCGACGCGTGCGAGCACCTCCACCGCGGTCCCGACCCGCGCGATCCGCGGCGCCCGGATGAACACCGCGGGCAGCTCGGGAAAGACGCTGCCGGCATCGACGATCGCGGCGAACGAGTCGAGCTGCGTGCCATAGGCGTTGCGCTCCACGTCGACGTCGAGGGCGTCGAACGAGCGCTGCACCGGGTGCGTCACCGCGTGCGCCAAGAGGATCAGGCCGGCGCAGGTGCCGAGCACGGGACGACCCGAGCGCACGAACGACCGCAGCGGCGCCTCGAGCCCGTCGCGCGCGAGTCCATGGAGCATCGCCGTCGACTCGCCGCCCGGCAGGACGAGACCCGCGACGCCGTCGAGGTCGGACGGCGTGCGGACCAGGACGGATGCGGCGCCGACGCGCCTCAGCACACGCGCGTGCGCCGCGAATCCCCCCTGTACGGCGAGGACGCCGATCGTCACCAGCCTCGGCTCGCGAGCCGCTCGGCGGGAGCGAGGCCGTCGAGCGCGATGCCGGGCATGGCGGCGCCGAGACCGCGCGAGGCGCCGAGCACCTCGGCGGCGTCTTGCCAGTGCGTCGTCGCGCGCACGATGGCGCGCGCCCGCGCTGCCGGGTCGTCGGACTTGAAGATGCCCGAGCCGACGAACACCGCCTCGGCGCCGAGCGCCATGCAGAGCGCGGCGTCGGCGGGCGTCGCGATGCCGCCGGCCGCGAAATTCGGCACCGGCAAGCGGCCACCGCTCTCGGCCACCCGCACGACGAGCTCGTACGGCGCCCCGAGCGCCTTGGCGCGCGCCATCCGTTCGTCGGCGGGTGCCGCCGCGAGCTCGCGGAGCTCGCGCCCGATCTGGCGCAGATGGCGCACCGCCTCGACGATGTTGCCGCTCCCGGCCTCGCCCTTGGTGCGAATCATGGCTGCACCTTCGCCGATCCGCCGGAGCGCCTCACCGAGATCGCGCGCGCCGCACACGAAGGGGACGCGGAAGGCGTGCTTGTCGATGTGATGCTGGTCGTCGGCCGGCGTCAACACCTCGCTCTCGTCGACGAAGTCGACCGCGAGCGCCTCCAGCACGCGGGCCTCCGTGAAATGGCCGATGCGGCACTTCGCCATCACCGGGATCGACACGACCTTCCGCACCTCCTCGATGCGCTCGATGGCCGCCATGCGCGCCACCCCGCCCTCGCGGCGAATGTCGGCGGGCACGCGCTCGAGCGCCATGACCGCGGCGGCTCCCGCATCTTCCGCGATGCGGGCCTGGCCGGCGTCGGTGACGTCGAGAATCACCCCGCCCTTCAGCATCTCCGCCAGATGGACCTTCAACGTCTGCGTCTCGTCGTTCATGCTCGTTTCCTTTCCCTCCCGCGAGTCGTGGTGCGCGCCTCGTTCGCAGCGCGAATGCATCGGACGATGGCGGCCGCCGCCGCCGGCGACATCACGTGCGGCGAGGCGTTCTGGTCCCATGCGCTCGTGAGCCAATCCGCCGCGATCGCCGCCGGGAGGCTACCGCCGGTGACGAAGCCGAAGTAGCGGGGCCCGTTGCTCGCCGCCAGCCCCCGCTCCGCCGCGCGCGCGAGCGTGTCGATCACGCGACGCGGATCCTCACCGTCGTCGGCGAGCACGGCCGGGACATCGATCGACCTCGGTCCCACACGCCGGTCGCTCGCCGTTGCGAGAAATTCGGCCGCGAGTCCCGCCCTGTGGAGCAATAGATCACGTATAGCCCTATTGTCTTGAGACAATTCTCGACCTTCCTCTTCCATTGGCGCTGAGTAATTGACCACTTGATCCAAGTCAAAATATTTATTGTCACTATGACAATGTGGAAGCCCGAGCTGCCGCAGGCCTCGAAAGCACGCTATGCCGCCATCGCCAATGCCATCGCCCACGACGTCGCGAGCGGACGGCTCGCCGCCGGCGAGCGCTTGCCGACTCACCGCGACCTCGCCGACGCGCTCGGCGTGGCGACCGGAACGGTGACGCGCGCCTATGCCGAGGCCGAGCGGCGCGGCCTCGTGCGCGGCGAGGTCGGGCGCGGCACGTTCGTCGGGCCGACACCGCTCGGGTCGGCCGTCGCGCGCGGGGCGCGGCAGCAGGGCGTCATCGACCTCAGCCTCAACGTCCCCGTCGAGCGCGTGGCGCCCGACCTCGCGGGCGCGCTCCGCAGCCTCGTGAAGCGCCCCGACCTGCACGACCTCCTGCGCTACCAGCCCCACGCGGGTGCCGTGCGCCACCGCGCCGCGGGGGCCGCGTGGGCCGCACGCTACGGCGTCGCCGCCGCGCCCGAGCAAGTCCTGGTCTGCGCGGGCGCCCAGCACGCCATGCTGACGATCTTCGCCGCGCTCGCGAAGCCCGGTGACCGCGTGCTGACGGAGACGCTCACCTATCCGGGCATGAAGGCGCTCGCCGGCTTGCTCCACCTCTCGCTCGAGGGCGTCGCGATGGACGCCGATGGCCTCCGCCCCGACGCGCTCGCGGAGGCGTTGGCGCGCTCGGGCGCGAAGTTCCTCTACTGCATGCCGACGATCCACAACCCGACCGGGAGCGTGCTGTCGGCCGAGCGTCGGCGCGCGATCGCCGAGCTCGCCCGCGCCCACGACGTGGCGATCATCGAAGACGACGTCCATCGTTTTCTCGTCCCCGACGCCCCGCCGCCGCTCGCACGGCTCGCGCCCGAGCGGACCTATCACATCGCCGGCACGTCGAAGGCGATCGCCGGTGGGCTGCGGGTCGCGTTCGTGACGGCGCCGCGACAATGCGCGGAGCACGTCGAGCGCAGCATCTGGGCGACCACGTGGATGGCGGCCCCGCTCACGGCGGAGATCGCCGCGCTGTGGATCGAGAACGGGACCGCCGACCGGGTCGCCGACGCGCAACGCCGCGAGGCGACCAGCCGCCAGGCGATCGCGCGCGACATCCTCGGCGACCTGGTCGCCGGCACGCATCCGAACGCCTTGCACCTCTGGCTCGAGCTTCCCGATCCATGGCGCGGCGAGTCGTTCGCACGCGCGGCGCTGGCGCGCGGCGTCGCGATCGCACCGGCGGAGCTCTTCGCCGTCGGCCGGGGATCGGTCCCGCACGCCGTGCGCCTCGGTCTCGGCGCGGCCGACGACCGCGCCGAATTGCAACACGCACTCCGAATTCTGCGCGACACTCTCGCCGATCGTACGGCCGCGCATCCCTCGATCGTTTGACTTGAGCAGAGGGATCTCCCGTTCCATCCTCCCGGCGATGCGCGTGACAGAAGGTGCGCAGTCGTGCTCTACCTCCGCCGCGAGAGATCCCATGACGCCGAGTGCCGGCAATCCATGGCGTACGGCGGCGGCGCTCGACGAAACGGCCTGCGCCGCCGTCGCGGCGCGGTTCGGCCGCTTCGCGGCCGGATGCCTGATGCCGGCGTCGGTGTGGTCCGTGACGCTCGCCATCGCCGCGCCGGTCCACGCGCGCGCGGCGCTGATCGCCTGGCTCGCGCAGGCCGCGGTGCTCGCGATCGCGTGGCGAACGATCGCGCGCCGCGGCTCGTCGAGGTCGGCGGTCGCGATCGTATTCGGCGCGACGCTGCTGGTGGCAGGCGTGACCACGCTGCTCTTGGTCGGCGCCGGCCTCCGCGGCGAGGTCGTCGGGTTCGCGCTCTTCACGCTCTGCGCGCTCACGGCCTTGATCTTCCCGTGGGGCTGGCGGCGCGAGCTCGTGCTCACCGCCACGCTCCTGATGCTGCTCGCCATCGCGGCGCCGTGGACGCGCTTCGCGCTCGACCCGCCGGAGCTCCTCCCCGTCATCACGATCGCCGCCGTGCTCTGCGTCGCGATCGCGGAAGGCCACGCGCGGAACTTTCGCGCGACCCGGCGGCGGCAATGGAGCGAGGAAGACGCCCGCCGCGAGCTCGCCGCCTCGCGCGACACCTATCGCGGCATCGCCGAGAACGCGCGCGACTTCATCTGGTCCTCCGATCTCGACGGGCGCATCACCTACATCAACGAAGCGGGCGCGCGGATCCTCGGCTTCACGCCGGCCGAGATCATCGGCCGCAACGTCGATCAGTACGTCGCGGAGGGCGGGAACGGCTCCGGACCCGGGGAGCTGCGAGCGCACCTGGCCGCGCACGGGACGTTGCCGCCGACGCTCCTCGAGTGGCGTACGGTCCACGGCCGAACGTGGGTCGAGATCCTCGCGTACCCCGTGCACGACGCGAACGGCGCCGTCGTCGGCTTTCACGGTATCAGCCGCGACGTCACCGAGCGGTCGCGCGCCGAGGCGGCGCTGCGCGAGAGCGAGGCCCGCTATCGCGGGCTCGTCGAGTCGCAGTCGGCGCTCATCTACCGCGCCGACCTCGACGGCAACCTGACGTTCTTGAACGAGGCCTGTCGGCGCGCATACGGCGTCGAACGGGCGGCGCTCGACGGGCTGAACTTCCTGACGTTCGTCCATCCCGACGAGGTCGCGGCGGCGCGCGCGGCCCTCGCCCGCATCGCCGCGATCGGCCGCTACCGGCGCGTGAGTCGCGGCCGGACGCCGCATGGATGGATGTGGATCGAGTGGGAGGTGTCCGCGATCACCGACGCGGCCGGCATGGTCGCCGAGGTGCAAGGCGTCGGCCGCAACGTCAGCGAGCAACGCGCCGCCGACGAAGCCTTGCAGCGCTCGCTCGCGGCGCTGCGCGAGCGCGAGGAGCAGCTCCGGCTCATGAGCCTCCGGCAGACGGCGATCCGCGAGGAGGAGCGCAAGCGCCTCGGCTTCGACCTGCACGAGGGAGTCTGCCAGGAGCTCGTCGGCATCGGTATCCTGATCGAGTCGGCGCGCCAGCGCGGCGTCTCGGGACCCGCCGAGAAGACGCTCGGGCGCGCGCAGACGTATCTCCGCGCGGTCGCCGAGCACCTGCGCCTGCTCGCCCGCGAGCTGCGGCCGCTCCAGCTCGCCGACCTCGGCCTCGGGGAATGTCTGCGCGCGCTCGCGAAGGGCATGGCGACCGAGCACATGAGCGTCACCGTCGGCGTACCGAACGACCTTCCCCATCTCGCGGAGGAGACGGCGGTGGGCGTGTATCGCGTCGCCCAGGAGGCGATCGCCAACGCCGCGCGCCACGCAAACGCGAGGCGCGTGTCGGTGGTCCTCGAGAGCAGGCCGGAGACGTTCGCGCTCGAGGTACGCGACGACGGCCGCGGATTCGAGCGGGCAACGCTGCGAACCGCCGCCCTCGGCCTGGTCGCCATGGAGGAGCGGGCCGCGGCGATCGGCGGGCGGCTGCGCGTGCAGTCGGCGCCCGGCGGCGGGACGATCGTCCGGTTGGAATGTCCCTACGAGCCGCGCGCGCAATCAGCGTGAGAAGAGCTTCGGCGTCGGCATGCGCGACCGGATGTCGCTCAGGATCTCCGCCGTGACGCGGGAGATCCCGTGCTCGCGGCAGTACGCTTCCACTCGACGCGCGACCATGCCGCGGACGAACGCGGGGATGTCCTTCATGCGCGCCCGCGCCTCCGGGTCCCAGGCGACGCCGTCGTCGCTCGCGGCGGCCGGCGCGCCGTACTCGAGCGTCGGCGGGGCGAGCGTCGCGAGCGTACCGGGTTGGTGCGTGCAGAGCGCGTCCTCGGCCATCACGTCGCCGGTCATCCCGTAGGCACGCGCGCGGCAGCCGCCGCACGCCGCGTTCAGCTCGCACGCTCCGCACCGGCCCCCGAGCGCCGGGCGGTCGCGGATGCGCACGAAGACGTCGGCGTTCCGCCAGATGTCGCCGAGATGTTCGTGCCGGAGGTTGCCGCCGAACTCCGGCAAATACGGACACGGCGTGACGTCCCCGTTCGGACGGATGCCGAGATAGTGCGTTCCGGCCGGGCACCCGCCGGCGCCGCCGGCGTAGCTCTTGAGAAACGGCGACGTCGGGTCCTCGGCTTGCAGGATACGGACGTAGTGCGGCGCGCACTTCGCGTTCACCAGCATCCGTCCCGTCATCCGACGCTGGATGAGGGCGAGCTCGCCGAGCACGCGATCGTACTCGGCGTCGGCGAGGTCGGACACGTGCGATCCGCGGCCGGTCGGCACGAGGAAGTAGAGGTTCCAGACGCGGGCGCCGAGCTCGGCGTGCGCGAAGTCGGCGATGGCGGCGAGCTCCCCGACGTTGTGGCGTCCGACGGTGGTCTGCACGATGAACGGCAGGCCGACGCGCCCGAGAATCTTCGCGCCTTCGACCGTGTTGCGAAACGCTCCTGTCACCCGGCGGAACGCGTCGTGCCGTTCCTCCTCGAGGGCGTCGAGCGAGAGCGACAAGCCGCGCACGCCCTCGCGCTTCAGGATGTGCGCGAGGTTCTCGGTGATCTTGACGCCGTTCGTGCCGACCACCACCCACAGCTCGCGCGCCGCGGCGTGGCGGATGATGTCGACGATGTCGCGGCGGAGGAGTGGCTCGCCGCCCGTGAGGATGAGCAGGCCGTCGGGCGCGAACGCGGCGATCTCGTCGACGACGCGCAGGCAGGCGGCGGTATCGAGCTCGCTCCGGTCGGCGAACGCCGGCGTGTCGATGGCCGGCTTCCCGCCGGCGTCGAGGTAGCAGTGCTCACAGGCGAGGTTGCAGCGATAGGTAAGATTCCACGAGATGACGTAAGGCCGGGCGAAGGCCTCGGCGGAGCCGTCGGCGAGCATCGTCACATGCCGAAGAAGTCCTTGGCGTGGTCGAGCACGGTCTCGTCGATCTCGACGAGCCCCTTCTCCTGCGCCCATTTCTCGATGCCAGAACGCGCCATGGGCCGCACGAAATCCGGGATCCGCTGCAGTCGCTCGAGTGCGGTGCTCGTCCACGTGAGTGCCGGCTTCGCCTCCGTCGCGGCCGCGCCTGCTCCACCGGTCATCTCCTGCACCATGCCGGAGAAGGGACACTTCGAGATGTCGCCCTCCCCGGGACCGATCTGCACGCCGAGCGAGGTCACGACCTGCGTCTCGAGCGGATTGGTGAGCATGGCGACGCGGTGCGCGCATTCCGGGCACTCGTAGACGATCGAGAGTGCGCCGCGGTCGGGCGGCGCCATCTCGACGAGCTTCATGGGCTGATCGCAGAGCACGCAGAGGAACTTCATCCTCACACCTCCAGGAGCCGGGTCATCTCGCCCGCCACCGCGCGGATCGCGCGCAGCGCCGGACGGCTCGCATCGGCGAGCGTCGCGCCACGGTCGCACGCGGCGGCGAGCTCGGGGTCGAACGGCACCGCGCCGAGGCGCGGCACGCCGAGATCGACGCTCGCGTCGGTCGCGAACAGCGGCCGGACCGCGTCGCAGCCTTCGCAATAGTATCCGCTCATGTTCTCGACGTAGCCGAGGATACGGTTCGGCGTCTTCCGCATCGCGGCGACGGCGCGCGACACGACGCCGCGCGACACGTCGGAAGGAATCGTCACCAGCACGAACGCCGCCGCCTCGCCGAGAAACTCGGCGTACTGAAACGTCCGCTCCGCGCCGGGCGGCAGGTCGACGAGCAGGAAATCGAGCCTGCCCCAGCCGACGCCCGCCAGAAGATCGCCGAAGGCCGAGAACTCGCGGGTGGCGCGCCAGACGTACGAGTCGCCGCTCGCGACGCTGTCGAATTCGACCGCTTCCGATTCCGGCACGAGGGCGCCCATCGACACGACCCCGATGCCGCTCGCCGTCTTCGGCGGCACGAGACCGCGGGGACCGAGAACGACCGGCGCGCTTCGCAAACCGCCGAGGCGGGCCTGCGTCGGTCCGTTCAGATCCGCGTCGAGGATCGCGACGCGCGCACCGTCCGCCCGCAGCGCTTCCGCGAGCTGCATGGTGAGCGTGCTCTTGCCGACGCCGCCCTTCCCGGAGCCGACCGCCACCATGTGCCGTACCTCCGCCAAGCTCTCGGCGATCTTCGAGCGCTTCGTGACGACCTGCCCGACGATGTCGGATCCGCCGTCACCCACGATGTCGTGATAGGTCTTCAAGGATGTTCCCGCTGCGAGCAGTTTCCCTTCGCCGGAATCGCGGCAATGCGCAAGTCGGCCGAAGAACGTCCGCGACGCCGCCCCGCGCCGGAGTCTGCGGCCGGAGATCGCCTCAGGTATAGCGCTTCGCGGTCGGGAGCGTCTCTTCGATCGGTCGGACCTCGATCGTGCCGAGACGCGCCGACGGCCAGCGCGACGCCAGCTCCACCGCTTCGTCGCGGTCGGCCGCTTCGATCACGAAGAAGCCGCCGACCAGCTCCTTGGTCTCGGCGTACGGACCGTCGGTCACGAAGCGCTGACCGCCGCGGACGCGCACCGTCGCGGCGAGGCGCACGCTCCGGAGCGCATGGGTCACGACGAGCTTCCCGTTCGCGCGGAGCGCGTCGACGTAGTCGTTGGTCTCGCGGCGAAGCGCATCCCATTCGGCGGAGGAGAGCGCGTTCAGCGTCGCTTCGTCCTCGTAGGCGAGGCACATGAACTTCACGGAGATCCTCCCTGGGGCTCGCACCGCGACGAGCGCGCGGCGGGTCGATGCGGGGACGCTATCACGAGGTGCGCCGCCGTCGAGTCGTGCCGCCCTCCCGGCATTTGAACACCCCGTGACCGACCTCCAGGACGTGGACGACGAGCCCCACCACGAGCGTGCCGGCGAGCACCGGCGCCGGCGTGACCCGTTCGTGCAGCAGCTCCGCGGCCAACCCGGAGCTCAGAGGATCGGGTCGCGAAACGTGAGCGCGGAGAGCGCCATGCGATCGGCCCGGAGCTTCGATGCCCGGTACCGTGCGGAGGTCGCGCCGCGGCCGTCGAGCTGTTGACTCGCTTCGGGACGACCGGCAGAAGCGGCACGTGACCGTCGAGCTGAACGGCATCGCCCACATCCAACTCACCGTGAACGATCCGGCCCGCTGCTTGCCGTTTTGGGAGAAGCTCTGCCACTTCGTCGGCATGCAGACGCTCATCAGCGGCACCGACGTCGTCTATTGCATCGGCAGCCGGACCGGCGTCCTCGTCCGCGGCGCATCGACCGATCGCGACGGCGGACGCTTCGACCAAGAACGCGCCGGGCTCCATCATTTCTGCTTTCGTGCCCGCAGCCGCGAGGATATCGATGCGATTCATCGCTTTCTGGTGGACGAGCTCGCGGCCCACATCGTGCACCCGCCCGAGGAAGCGCAGTTCGCGCCGGGATATTACTCGGTCTTGTTCGAGGACCCGGACGGCATCCGCGTCGAGGTGAATCACGTACCCGGGAAAGGACACCTCGGTCCCGGCGGACGGCTCGGAGACGGTGGCGACGGGCCCGCGAACCAGTACGGCAGCGAAGGCATGAAGCGCGGCAACTGACGGCGACGCCGTCGCTGCGCGCCCCATCCGCGGGGTGCCCGCTCACGCGGCCCGGACGGCGACGTAGCCGATCGCGGCGCGCTCGCGACGAAAGCCGAGGGCCGCGAGCATGGCGACGTTCGCCTCCCATTCCGCGATCCGAGGAATCTCGACCCGCCGACCGTCGGCCCGCAACCGCTCGAGGAGAAGCCCGAGCCATCGCTCGTCTGCATCCGTCGCGATGCCGAGCGACATCACCTCGCAGGCCGCACCGTCGCGCGCCGTACGAAAGAGGACGTGCGCCTCGAGGCGGTCGGTCGCGATCGCCCATCCCGTGAGCTCGCTCGCCCGCGCTCGGAGCGACGCGAGACCACGTGCCCATGCCCGTTTTCCGCACCCGGCGAACGCCCCGCTCTCCACGAGATCCTCGAGCGCAATCGGAACGACGAGACTCGCCGCCGTGGCGGAATCCACGGGCGCTGCGACCGGCGTGGGGTCGAGCACGAAGTCGGCGTAGGTCTCCTCGGGCGCGAATCCCGAGCGCTCGAAAAACGCCCGTACCTCGGCCCATGCCGCGGGGATTTCCGCGACGAGACGCGGCGGCCCGAGAATCGCCGCTTTTTCGGCGAGCGACGTCAGGAGATGGCGCCCGTGTCCGCGCCGCTCCCAGCCGGGTTTCACGGCGAGGCGATGGACGCAGTTCGCCTCGCCGTCGCGCTTGGCGCCGATGAGCACCCCGATCGGCTCGTCACCGTCGAACGCGACCATGCAGCTGCTCGCCCAGAGGCCGAGCTCGCGTACCCCGCGCCTGAAGTCCTCGACCGTGATCGCGTGCTCGGGCCCGAAGTGGGGCACCCAACACGCATTGTGCGCCGCGACGAGGAGGGGAATGTCGTCGGAACGACAGAAGCGATAGCCGGCCATGGGCTACATCGGGAGCCAACGCGAGGCGTTCGTCAAGCGACGGTCGCCGGGCGCGGACGCGCCGACGAATGATCAGTGCTCCGTCGGGTTGCCTCGCCGCTTCGCCTCCATCGCCGCCATGATGCCGACCTCGTTGAGCGGGAGCGCGCTCACCGACGTCGAGGACGGTTCGACCCGTGGCACCCGCGGCGCCTCCGGGGTCGTCCGCGGCGGCTCGGCGCGCTCCATCACCGCACGGGCCGGTGCAGGGTTCGCTTGGTAACCCTTGATCATCTCTTCCATCGCCTTCCGGCCGTCCTCGATCCCGTCCTCGACGACGGCGAGGTCGACGAGCGCGAGCCCGCGCTCGCGCGCGATCTCCTCGATTCGACGTTGCGTCCGGTCGCGCATGAAACCCGCCGGAACGCGCAGGACACGCTCGATGGCGTCGGCGGCCCAGTCGAGCTCGGAGAAGAGCGGGTTTTTCTTCGCGTCGCGCGCGATCAGCCGCTTGCCGTCGCTGACCGACGCCGGCGCCTCGGCCGCCGCGCCCTCGGGCGGGAGAACCACCGGCACGCCGGTCTCTTCCTCGATCATGCTGCGCGCGAACTCGAGGCTCACGGCGGAAAGACGCTTCAAACGTGCCGCCTTTTCGACGCGGGCCTTCACGCGGCGGCGCTTGTACGCGTCCTGCATGGTCCAGAGCGCCTGCTTCGCGTCGCGGGTCCAGGTGAGCTTCCGTCCGTCGTAGGCGGTCTCTTCCTGACCACCGCCCTCCATCTCGATGATCTGCTCGACCATCTCCGGCGTGACGACCTGGAACGACGTGCTGCCACAGACCGAGCACACCACCGCATTCGCCTCGGACGCCGACACGCCGCACTTCCGGCAGATCGAGATCGGCCGCTCCGCGGCGTGCTCGAGCACGACGGCCTCGGCGAGCTTGGTCGCGGCTTTGGCACCCTTCGGCATGTAGCGATCCATCGCCTCGTCGAGGAGATCGCTAGTGATGACGCTGTGGCCCTTCTCGACCGCGAGACGGTAGATCGCCGTCCGGGCGATGCCCTGGACGAGCGCGGGCACGCGCGTCATGCGCTGCTCGGCTTCAGGGGTCCAGCGGATCGACTCTTCCGCCTTCACGTCGAGCTCCGGGTATTCGAGCCGGGTCGTCAGGAGGACGTCGCAGGGAGCGTTGCGGAAGAGATTGTCGGTGTTGCTGCCGAGATCGGTCTCGTCCTTCGGGCTGTGGATGCCGATGCGCCCGATCACCAGCAGCCACGGATTCGTCTTGCGGGCGTGGTTCAGGACCTTCTGGAACGCCTTGCCGTCGAGGAGCGTCTTCCGGATCTCGACGCCGGCCTCGGCCGCCATCTTCTCGGCGACCTCGAGATGCGACTGGTAGATCTGCGCCAGGCCGGTGTCGATGACCTCTTCGTGGAGCTGGTTCTGCTCCTCGAAGCGAAAAACCTTGGCCGCCTTCTCCGTGAGCACGTTCACGATGCCGTTGAAGACCGTGTAGTGCAGGTAGGGATCGTAGACGGCGATCGCCTCGACCTTCTTGCCGAAGTGCCTGGCGAGATCGATCGCGGTCATGAGGGCGCCGAACGATTGCGGCGAGCCGTCGATACCCACCAGGATGGTGTCGCGCTCGACGTCGTCGGCGGTCGGGATGTTCTTGACGATCAGGACGTCTTTGTTCGCGCGCCGGACGACGCGCTCGCAGACCGAGCCGACCTGGCTGTCGCGCACGCGCCCGAGGCCGAGCACGCCGAGCACGACGAGGTCGTAGTCGTTTGCGTTCACGTCGGCGACGATCTCGGTAGAGTGCTTGCCGTCCATCATGCGGGGCTCGAACTCGAGCCCCGCCTCGACGCACCGCTGCTGCATCGGGACGAGGTAGCCATCGGAGATGAGCTTCAGGCCCATCGTGATCAGGCTGTCGTGGATCTTGCGCTGGCGGTCGAGCTCGGTTTCCTCGAGGTACTCTTCAGGCAGCGTGTATTCCATCTGCTTGAAGCGGTAGTCGTGCATCTTGGCGGCGTAGACGTGACAGCCGACCATCTTCGACTGGAAGGCCTTGCCGAGGTCCACCGCGACGCTGATGGCGTGATTCGAGTAGTCGGAATTGTCGACGGGGACGTAGATCGTTTTGTACATCGAATTCCTCCAGACGAAGGGAAATGGCTCTATGCCGCGCCGTCCTGGCGTTTGCGACGACGCGCCCAGGCGACGAAGCCCAGCTCGAGCACGAGCACCCCGAGTGCCGACGCGGCCATGGGTCCGGCCGGCGACGGTTTTTCGGCGGGCTCGAAATAGATGGACCACCACGTAGTGAGGCCACGCTTGTTGCCGCGCTCGCGGCTGGCGCCGTCCCACACCGAGAACGCAATCGGCGCGAAGCCCTGCTCTTCGAACGAGAGCGCCCCGGCGCTGCGCATGCGACGTTTGAAGACGACCCGCCACTCGCCCTTGTCGAAGCGGCTCGTCATCGTGAGATCGCGCGGGCCGAGGTTTTCCAGCTTGTCGCTCCCGTTGCCGACCCACAGCGAGGGGCTCTTCTTGGCGAGGTCGGCGAACCAGACGTGTACCGGATGGTCCTTGTCGCCGAAGATGAAATACGGCTTGCGGATCGACGTCGGCAGCGTCACCGGGAACTGAATCGCGACCGCATCGGAGAACTCGGATCCGCCCCCGGCCGCAGCTCCGCCGCTCGCCGCGCTGTCGTCGGCCCAGGGATCCTTGTCGCCGCCGCCCGCAGCGTCGCTGGGTTTGGCCTCCGCGTCCCCCCACGGATTGGCGTCGGCTGCTTTGTCGGCCTTTGCCGCCGGCTTGGCGTCGGTTTCTTCCGCGTCGCCCCAACCGCCGCCCTCGCTCTCGCCGCCTGCCGGCTTCGCCGCCTGCACCTCGCCCGCGTCTTCCTCGGGCGGCACGGCGATATCCGGCGCGTTTTTCCCGCTGGTGTTGCCCCGCATGTCGTCCCAGCGGAGCTCGATCGCAACGTCCGTATCATTGTAGACGGCACGCGCCGTGAGGCCGTTCGACGCCGGGTGAAAGGCCCGGCCCGGCTGCATGATCTGCCCCACGATCGGGAAGAACGCCGAAGGCGCCTGATCGAACAACGTGTCGGCCTTGGCGAGGTCGATCTGCTCGGTCGTTTTCTTGGCGGTGAGCAGCGACGAGTAGTTGGGCGTCTCCGAGCCGCCGAGCGAATGAATGAAGTCGGTGAGATCCCAGCGCTGCGCCTCCGTGAGGGCATCCCCGAATGCCGGCATCGGCGTGCCGTTGAGGCCGGTCGTCATGGCGCGGAAGATGTCCTCGCGATGTGGGCCGCCGCGGAAGGTCCACGGCCGCGTGAGATCGGCGGGCCGGATGGGATGGTCGAAGTCGTCTTTCAGCGTCGGCGCCGTCAAGCCGTCGGTTCGACCGAGCTCGCCGTGGCAGCGGGCGCAGCCGAGCTCGGCGTACGACGCCTTGCCGCGCTCGATGGATTCCTTGGTGACCGCCGGCGGCGTCGGCATCTTCATGCCCTCCGCCTCGAGGTCGGGCTTCGCGAAGTCCGGCGAGAAGGACTTCACATAGTAGACGAGGTTCGTGAGATCGGCGTCCGAGAGCTGCGGCCACGCCGGCATCGAGCTGTACGGCATGCCGGCCTTGATGATGTGCTTCAGGTCCGCGTCGGTCGGGAGCTTTCCGCTCGGGGTCGTGCGAATCTTGAACTTCCCCGACGTGAAGTCGCGCGGTCGCGGCTGCAGATGCGGTGCGGCGACGCCGTTCCCGTCGCCTTTCTCGCCGTGGCACTGGGCGCAGTTCCGCGTGTAGAGCTCCTTGCCGGCGGCGCGCTGCGCGTCGCTGCCGAGATCCGGCGCCGCGAGCACCGGGCTCGCGAAACAGAGCCCGAGCGCGGAGCTCGCAAGGCAGAGGCCGATCAGCGTCGCGGCGACCTTCATGTCAGTGCTTCTCGCCATGCTCTTCCCGCGCGCGCGGCCGATAGCCGGTGTGATCGTAGAGGAAGGCCACCACCTCCCACATCTGGTCGTTCGTGAGGAAGCGTTCCCACTCGGGCATCGCCGAGTCGCCGGGGGCGCCTTCGTCCGGCATACCGGGGCCGCCCTTGGCGATGCGCCAGAAGAAGAAGGTCTCCTGGAAGTTCGGCAGCACGCCTTGATCGGTGAAGTTCGCAGGCGCGGGGTTCAGCCCGTGCGCGAACATGCCGTCGCCGCCGAGCGCATCGGCATGACAGAAGAAGCAGTTCTGGTAGTACACCGTCTTGCCGTTCTCGACGTGCTTCTTGAACGCCTCCGGATCACTCGTCTCGAGATGACGAAGCGGGTTGTCGCTCCCGACCATGTCGATCTTCTCGTCGTGGACGGTGATCGACGTCGGGGGCGCCGGGTGGACGGTGCGGGCGAAGAAGGGCGGCTCGACCGGCACGTTGGCGTTCGCGTAGACCCGGTACGCGGCCAGCGCCGGCAGCGCGAGCAGCACCACCACGAGCGGGAGCGTATAGCGGCGATCCCCCGCGAAATTGACGAGCGGCCCCACGAACGACTGCACGCGGTCCGGGCTCGACGTGATGTAGGCGAGCAGCGCGAGCGAGACGATGCCTAGATAGATGTGCTGCGCCGACTCCGGCACGGGGGTCGAGAAGCCCCGGCTCAGGAAGACGTACATGCCGATCCACCACGCCAGCACGAAGAACAGGAGCGACGCGTTCATGAGGCGGAGCACCACCAGGACGGCGACGATTCCGAGAATGATCGGTAGATTGAACACGCCTCAGCCCCCGGTCTGTTCCGGCAGTTTGGTCTGCATCGTGACGGACGGCGTCCCGCCGAGGCTCTGCAGCCAGGCGATCACGCACAGGATTTCCTTGTCGGTGAGGCCGATCGGCGGCTTGTTGATGGTCGGCATGCCCGGGCTGAAGCCGGGCACGATGAACGCGTCGGGGTGATAGAGCGTCTCGGCGAAGTACTGGATGTCGGTGTAGCCCGGCTTGCGCGTCTTCGCGCGATCACCGACACCGGCGAGGTCGGGGAAGCGATACGGGCCGCTGGCCTTCCCGATCGTGTGGCACGTGAGACACAGCCCCTTCTGCTGTACGACCTCGAACCCGACCTTCACCATCTGGTCGGTCGTGAGGTCGGCGGCGATCTCGACGTCGGCGGGCGGCAGGAGCTGCTTTTGCGGCACGAGCTGGCCGACATACGTGTAGAAGAGGCTCGTCCCGACGACGAGCAGCACGACGTTCAAGGAGACGGGCATCTTCACGTCAGTGCCCTCCCTTGCCGTGCGGATCCGGACCGTTGCTGCCCCAGTCCGGTTTGTCGTGCAGGCTCGAGAGCCAGAAGACGAAGGCGATGAACGCGAAGAAGATGACGACGATGACCGAGATGATCTGGGTCGCGAACCCGAGCGTCGGCGTGAACGCGTCGAGCGACTGATCGCGCATGACGCCGTACACGTGCCAGTGCTGACGGAGACCGGAACGCACGTAGCCCATGAGGCCCATCAGCCAGGTGAACGTCACGGCGATGAAGATCAGCACGTACTGCGAGATCACCGGCAGCTTGCCCCAATGGGTCTCGCCGGTCTCCTCGGCGCCGCGCAGGAGGAACGCGTCGATGACGGTCATCGAGACCATCGCGAACAGCACCGACAACACCTGGGGGATGGAGAGCTTGATGCGCGTCGCTGCCTCGACGAAGTATCCGGCCACGCCGAGCGCGATCACGAACGCGATCACGCAGGCGAAGATCAGGAACTGGATCGCGTTGCCGATCCGGTGCCAGGATACCGTCGGCCGCTTACCGGTGCGGCGGTAGAAGAGAAAGCTCACGTAGGTCGTGAGGATGAGACAGTTCACCGCCGTGTTCTTCGCCGACATGACGCCGAGGAATCCGAGCGCCGGGTGCAGCGTCCCGCCCATCGCCTTGATCTCGCTCACCGACGCGAGAATCGAGCGTGGCGTCGCCCACACCGCAAAGCAGATCGTGATGCCGGCGAGCAGGTACTTCACGTACTTCTGATAGGGCTGCGTGCCCTGGATGCGGCCCATGCCGAGCCACAAGTAGTAGTTCGCGGCGAGGAAGAGGTTGCCGATGAGCACGGCTTGGATGATGAACAGCCACGAGAAGGCGCCGCCCATCATCATGATGCCGAGCGCCTGGTTGTAGCCGTAGATCTCGCGCGCCAGGTAGTAGCCGGCGAACGGCAAGGGCAGGAAGGCGCTGATCGCGACGAAGTTCCCCATGTAGCCCATCCAGTCGTAATGGGCGCGCTCCTCGTCGGTCTTGGCACCGAGGAACTTCCAGGCCGCGTACGCGGCGGCGATCGATCCGCCGAACGCGATGTTGCCGATGAAGCGGTGGATGTTGATCGGCATCCACGTGAAGTTGTCGAACGCCGCCCACGGATCGATGAGCGCGCCGGCGTCCGACACGCCCCCCGGCGTCATCATGAACGAGGCCCACGAGTCGGCGATGAACATGATCCCGGTGCCGATGACGTTCAGCCCGAGCCCGAGGAGGAGATGGACCAACGGGTGAAACTTTCCCCAGCCGTAGTAGTAGCTGTAGAGGAATCCCGCCTCGGCGAAGAAGAGCATGACGTACGGGACGAACGTCCAGGAGAAGATCTCCATCATGTAGTTCATGAATGCGGGGTACAGCATGATGAGGAGGAACGTCAGGAACCCGCCGAAGCTCGCCGTGAAGGAGAACGACGTCGAGAGCAGCTTCGCGAACTCGTACGCCAGTCGATTGTACCGCGGGTCGCCGTTGAAGTAGCCGATCAGCTCGATGATGAAGGCGAACATCGGCACGGCGAGCACGAAGGCCGCGAACATCAGGTGGAGCTGGGCCACGATCCACACCGCAACGCGGCTCCCGATGACGGGGAACGTGCGGTAGGTCGGCGGCTCGTATTTCTTGGCTTTGGCCTTGGTCTCGTTGGCCTGCGCGATGTCCTTGAGCGCCTGCTCGCGCGGAAATCCCTGCTCGACGCTCGTCGACCGCACCGGCGGATGGTAGGCCTGGTTCTCGAGCGCGAGGTACAGGCGCACCGCGCCGCCGAGGCCGAGCAGCACCACCACCAGCGCACCGATCAGGAAACGCCGGTTCATTTGGCCGCCTCCAGCTCGACGGTCTTCTTCTGCATGCTGCGGACGTAGGCGATGATCGCCCAGCGGTCGGGCGCCTTGATCGGATACCGATAGCTCGCCATCAGACCCTTGCCGTTGGTGATGGTGTCGAAGATCTGGCCGTCCGGCATGTTCTGAATGCGCTTGTCCATGAGGTTCGCCGTCGGCACCTTCGCCCGCTGCGAGAGAATGCCCTTCCCTTCGCCGCGCTCGTCGTGACACGGCTGGCAGTAGATGCCGTAGCGCTCGGCACCGCGCGCGAGCAGCGCGGCGTCGACCTCGACCGGCGATTTCGCGACCGGCTGCCCGCCCGCGTCCATCCCGGTGACCAAGGTCAGGTCCTCGTGCAGGTGACCGCGCGCGATCGTCCCCGGCACCGGCGCCCGCATCGTCTTGCCGTCGTAGAAGAACCGGCTCTTCGCCTGCGTCTTGTACTTCGGCTGGTTGAACATGCTGAAGTTGATCAGCACCGGCGGCTCGCTCGAGCTGCACCCGCGCAGACACCCCTGGAGACCGAGGGACGCGAGCACCGCGACGACGGGCACCACGATCGCTCTCGAACGCGGGCGGGTCATGCCGAGAGCTCCGGATTCGGATTCCTGAGGCGCGTGAGGTACGACGTCCGCGGCTTGGTGTTGAGCTCGGCCAAGAGGTCGTAGCGACGCGGCGACGCTTTCGAGGCCGTGACCCGACTCTTCGGGTCGCGGATGTCGCCGAACTCGATCGCCTCCGCCGGACAGGCCTGCTGGCAGGCGGTACGCGCGTCCCCGTCTTGCATCTCGCGGTCGCCGAGCTTCGCATCGCGCAGCGCCCGCGTGAGGCGCTGGACGCAGTAGGTGCACTTTTCCATCACGCCGCGCGCGCGCACGGTGACGTCGGGGTTGTACGCCATCTGCAACGTCTCGGGCGTGTCTTTCGTGAAGTTGTAGAAATTGAAGCGCCGGACTTTGTACGGGCAGTTGTTGGAGCAGTACCGCGTGCCGATGCAGCGGTTGTAGATCATCTCGTTGAGACCCGTCGAGCTGTGCTCGGTCGCGGCCACCGGACACACCTGCTCGCACGGGGCGTTCTCGCAGTGCATGCACGGGACCGGTTGGAAGACGATCGACTCCGGCGCCTCGGCGCGCCCGGAGAAGTAGCGGTCGACCCGAATCCAGTGCATCTCGCGCCCGCGCGTCACCTGGTCCTTGCCGACCGACGGGATGTTGTTCTCGCTCTGACACGCGACCACGCAGGCGTTGCAACCGATGCACGCGTTCAGGTCGATCGTCATGGCCCACTGCGGGCCGTGCTCGTACGTCCGCTCCGGCCAGGGCGAAACGAGCGGCAGGTGCTCCCCGCCTTCCCCGTGCTCGCCGCGCGCACCGACGACCTCCTCGCGCACGATGTCGCGGCCCTCCGTGCTCCAATGCTCGTGCGTGAGCGCGAGGAGATGGCGGCCGCCGGCCTTCGCGACCGTGAGACCGGGCGCGATGCCGAGCGCCTTGACCGTCCGCAGCCCGTAGGCGTCGAAGCCGACGCCGTTGCCGATCCGTCCCGCGCCCGTGCGGCCGTATCCGAGCGCGATCCCGACCGAGCCGACGGCATGGCCGGGCACGACCAGCGCCGCCGCCGTGAGCGATCGCTGGCCGATCGTGAGGGTGACGAGATCACCGTCCGTGACGCCGATGGCGGCCGCATCGGCCTTGCTCATCAGCGCGGCGTTGTCCCACGTGAGCTTCGTGACCGGGTCGGGCAGCTCTTGCAGCCAGGCACTATTGGAGCCGCACCCGTCCCACACGACGTTCGACGGCAGGAAGACGAGCTCGAGCCCCTCGTCCTTCGTACGCGTGCGCAGGCTCACGAGCTTGTCGATCGCCGACATGTCGGTGGTCGGCGTGACGGCGGCCGGCTCGCTCCCGGCGAGGACGCCGTCGTGTAGCGTGCGGTCCCAACGGCGCGCGAAATCCGCCCCGAGGATCGGCTTCCAGGTGTCGCGCACGAGGTCGTAGCCGGGCTGCTCCTTGGTGCTCTCGAGCAGCGCCAGGATCTCGATCGTGCTCCGTCCGCCGAACAGCGGCTCGATGAGGGGCTGGATCACGGAGAGCGGTCCGCCGATCGCGCGCGCGTCCCCCCACTGCTCGAGGAAGTGCGCCTGCGGCAGGTGCCATTCGGCGATCGCCGAGGTTTCGTCGACGCGCTGCCCGAGACGAATGCGGTTCGGAGCCTTGAGGGCGGCGGTCGCGAACGCGACGTCGGCGGGCGCGTCGTAGGCGGGATTGCCGCCGAGCATGACGAGCGTCCGCATCTCGCCCGCCGCGAGCGCCGTCGCGAGCTCTTGGAGGTCGGCCGCACGCGACTGCGCCGGCGCCGGCGCCGCGACGTACGTCACGGTCTTGCCCACGTTCCCCAGCACGTCGTTCAAGAGCGCCGCGACGGCGTGGACCTCCGACGGTTGCTGCCTGCCGGCGAGGACGACGCTCCGGCCTTCATTCGCCTTGAGGTCCTTCGCCACCGCCTTCACCCACGTCGCGTCGACGTCATCGCCCTCCCCCGCCACGCCCATGCTCGCGACGCCGCGAACGCCGAGCTCGGTCGCGAGCGCCAACACGAGGGAGGCGACCCGGCCGCTCGGCAGCGCGAGCCGATGATCGGCGGCGATGCCGGTGATCGTGAGCGCGCTCTCGGCGACGTAGAGCCGGTTCATCGCTTTCGGATCGCGGCGACCCGCGGCGTAGTCGCCGGCGAGCCGAATCGCATCGGGATCGTGGAGCAGGAAATCCGCGTCGAGCGACACGATCACGCGCGCGCGGTCGAGGTGGTAGACCGGCGCGACCTCCGCGCCCGTCGCGACGCGGAGACCGGCCGCGCGGTGCTCGTCGGCGAGCGGGGTCCAGAGGACGACGCGGGCTTGCGGGAAGCGCTGTTTCAGGAGGGCGAGCACGCGCGCTTCGGTCGGTGACGTCGACGGCTCGCAGACGATCGCGAGACCGACACCCCCGTCGGCCGAATGCTCGCCGTGCAGCTTCGTCCAGTAGTCGACGAAATCCTTCCAGGTCTTCTCGACACCGCCTTGGAGGACGAACCGCGAGCGATCGGGATCGTAGAGGTCGTAGACGGCGTTCTGCGTCCAGACGTTGGAAGAGCCGCGCGTCGCCGGATGGAGCTCGTTGCCCTCGACCTTGGTCGGTCGACCGTCGTTGCTCACCACGAGGAGGCCGAGCGCGTTGCCGCGAAACGGCATCGTGGTCGCGTAGCGGAGGGGGATGCCGGGCAGCATGTCCTCCGGTGCCTGCACGTAGGGCACGATCTTTTCGACCGGACGGCGACAGGCCGCGAGACCCGAGAGCGAGAGCGTCGCGCCCATCAAGCCGAGCATGGTGCGACGGCTGATGCCGTCGGGCGCCTCGGAGGCTCCCTCGGGAAACTCGCGATGGCGGACCGCCTCGAACTCGGGCGTGCCCGCGAGCTCGCCGAGACTACGCCAGTAGTCGGTCACCGGTGGCACCCCCAGCAGTCGGTCGGCGGCGCGATCTTGCGCTCGGAAATCCACTGCGCCGCGAGCTTCTCGTGGCCCGCCGACGGCGTCCACCGCATGTTCGTCACTTGATCGGGCGGACGGAGACGCGGGCCAGGATTGCGATGGCACTCGAGGCACCAGCCCATGCTGAGCGGCTTCACCTGATGCACGACCTCCATCTGATCGATGCGCCCGTGGCACTCGACGCAGCCGACGCCCGCGTGCACGTGCGACGCATGATTGAAGTAGACGTAGTCGGCCAGCTCGTGGACGCGGACCCACTCCATCGGCTGGCCGCTCGCCGCGCTGTCGCGGATCGGCTGGAGCAGCGGACTGTCCTTCTTGGCCAGCTGGTGACAGTTCATGCACACCTGGGTCGGCGGCACCGAGGCGACCGCCGAGGTCTCCACCGCCGCATGGCAGTAGCGGCAGTTGATCTCCATGTCGCCGGCGTGAAGCTTGTGGCTATACGGAACGGGCTGCGTCGGCTGGTAACCGACCTGGGTGTACCAGGGCGAGAAGAAGTACCAGACGAAGGCCACAGCACCGATCAATCCGACCGGCGCACCGAATGCGACCGCCAGGGGTAGGTTGTTCAACCGCTCGGGAAAAATTTGCGCCACCGGCCTGCACCCGACTCCCCGCCGTAGACTCGCGCGGCGTGACGACTTCCGTGGACGTTGGTTTGTTAGCTGAAGACCGCGCCTAGTCGCATCAAATCGAGCGGCTGCTTACCGCAGGGAATGCGAAGAGGTCAAGAATGGCGGCATGACGTGACGTGGAGCGCGCGTCGTCGCGCTGCGCGCGCGCGTGCGAACCCGACTGGCAATGCCGCCGACTCTCTGTCAGAAGCTCCGCGCATGACGGACGGGCGCGCCCTCGAGTCGCTGAGTGACGGCGAACGCGCATTCGCCGAGCGTGCCATGCGGCGGAAGCGCGTTTTTCGCGCGCTCTCGACCGCGGGCGTCGTGATCGCGGCGGGTCTCGCGCTCTTCTACGGCTGGAAGCGCGCCCACGACCCGACCTTCCCGTTGGCGCCTCGCATGGTGCTCATCGTTCTGATCCTCTTGAACGCCCGCCAGAATCTCCGGCAGCACAAGTACGCCGTCCTCCTCGAGAAGCTCACCCGAGCGTGATGGAAACGGACGAGCGCGTCCCGCTTTGGCGGAATCCGTACGTCCTGGCGTTCGTGGTCGGGTGCGTGACGGTGACGCTGATGCGGCCGTTCTTGCGCTACGAGCCGAAGCCGCCGCCGATTCTCGGCGAGCTGCCCGCCTTCTCCTTGGTCGACGCGGCCGGAAAGCCGTTCGGCAGCGCCGATCTCGCCGGCGAGGTGTGGATCGCGAGCTTCTTCTTCACGCGCTGCCCGTCCGTGTGTCCGCTCCTCATGAGCCACATGGCCGAGCTGCAGCGCCACTTCGCGGACGCGGGCATCACGGGCGTGCACCTGGTCACCATCACGGTCGACCCGGCGCACGACACCCCCGAGGTGCTGCGCGCCGCCGAACCGCGCTACGGGGTCGATCCGACGCGCTGGACGCTACTCACGGGCCCGCCCGACCGCGTCCGCGAGCTCTGCGTCTCGGGGTTCAAGGTGCCCGGCTTCGACGCCGGCGCCCGCGAAAGCGGCGACGTTCCGCACACCACCAAAGTGGTGCTCGTCGACCCGAGCGGACACATCCGCGGCTACTACGACACCGACGAGAGCGGGCTCGACGAGGTGTTTCATCGCGCGCAGCACGTGCTGAAAGAAGCGCGCGAGCACGCCGCACACACGTGAAGGAGGCGTAGGATCATGTCCACGACGCGATCGAGACACGCGCGACAGGCGCGATCGCTTGACCCTCGGGTAGATGTTTTTGTAGTGCTACGCGCGGTCACCCGCACGGAATGATGGAAGTCGCCGACAACGTCTCCCACGAGCCCGTCGCGGGTCGTGCCCCCCTGATTCTCGGCGGCCACGATTTCCACTCCATTACCGAAGCCGTCGCGCAGCCCGCCGAGCGCGCCACCCCGCTCGCCTGGTGGTTCTTCTTCCTTCCGTCGCTCGGCATGCTCGGCATTCTCGGCGTCGCCGTCAGCTGGCTCGTGTGGGAAGGCATCGGCATCTGGGGACTGAACCAGCCCGTCGGCTGGGCGTTCGACATCACCAACTTCGTCTTCTGGATCGGCATCGGTCACGCCGGCACGCTGATCTCGGCGGTGCTTTTTCTCTTCCGGCAGAAGTGGCGGACCTCGATCAACCGGGCGGCCGAGGCGATGACGATCTTCGCGGTCATGTGCGCGCTCCTCTTCCCGGGCATCCACGTCGGGCGCCCCTGGGTCGCGTACTGGATGGCGCCGTTCCCCAACCAGATGGGCACGTGGCCGGGCTTCCGTAGCCCGCTCCTCTGGGACTTCTTCGCGGTCTCCACGTACGGCACGGTCTCGCTGCTCTTCTGGTACGTCGGCTTGATCCCGGATCTCGCGACCCTCCGCGATCGCGCCACCACCACCGCACGGCGCTACATCTACGGCTTCTTCGCGCTCGGCTGGCGCGGCTCCGCGCGCCACTGGCACCACTACGAGATGGCCTACCTGATCCTCGCGGGCCTCGCGACGCCGCTCGTGCTCTCCGTGCACTCGTCGTCTCGATGGACTTCGCCGTCGCCCAGCTGCCCGGGTGGCACACGACGATCTTCCCGCCCTACTTCGTCGCCGGGGCCATCTTCTCCGGCTTCGCCATGGTGGTCACCCTGATGGTGATCACGCGCAAGGCGCTCGGGCTCGAGAACATCCTCACGCTCTTCCACTTCGACCGCATGGCGCAGGATCATGCTCGTGACCGGCTCCATCGTCGGCTACGCCTACTCGATGGAGTTCTTCATCGCGTGGTTCAGCCAGAACCCCTACGAGCACTTCACCTTCATCAACCGCGCCTTCGGCCCCTACTGGTGGGCGTACTGGACGATGATCACGTGCAACGTGCTCTCGCCCCAGGTCTTCTGGTTCAAGCGCGCCCGCACCAGCATCCCGATTCACTTCGTGGTGTCGATCTTCATCAACATCGGCATGTGGTTCGAGCGCTTCATCATCATCGTGACGTCGCTCCACCGCGACTTCCTGCCGTCGTCGTGGGGCATGTTCTACCCGACGATGTGGGACTTCGCGCTCCTGATCGGAAGCTTCGGCCTCTTCTTCACGATGTTCTGCCTGTTCGTCCGCTTCTTACCGGTCGTCGCCGCAGCCGAGGTGAAGACCGTGCTCCCGGCCGCCGACCCGCACCACGAGCCGCATCACGGGGCTCCGGCCTACGGCCACATGACCCTCGGAGCCAACTGATGGGCCTCCTGCCGCAGCTGTTTCCCGACGGCGAGTACTTCGGTCTCCTCGCCGAGTACGATTCCGCAGGCGCGCTCTTCCACGCGTGCGAGCAGGTGCGTGACGCCGGCTACCGCAAGTGGGACGCGCATTCGCCGTTCCCCATCCACAACATCGACCAGGCGATGGGGATGAGTCGTTCGCGTCTGCCCTACGTGACACTGATCTTCGGCCTCGCCGGCGCGATCGGCGGCATGACGCTCCAGATCTGGGCGAACGCGATCGCGTACCCGATCATCATCAGCGGCAAGCCCCTCTTCAACTGGCAACCGTACGTTCCCATCACCTTCGAATGCGGCGTGCTTCTCGCGGCGCTGTCGACCGTGTTCGGAATGTTCGCGTTCAACAAGCTGCCGATGCTCTTCCATCCGCTGTTCGGCGCCGACCGCTTCGACAAGGTCACCGACGACGGCTTCTTCATCTCGGTCGAGGCGTGGGACCCGAAATTCGACGCCACGGCGACGGAGCAGCTCCTCGCCGGCACCGGCGCGCGACGGGTCCAGCTGGTCCGTCGGCGCGGGGGCGCGGCCTCGTGAGCCACGCCCCGTCGGTCGCGATCGACCCCGCACGACACAGCGGCCGCGCACTCGGACGGCTGACCGGCATCGGCGCGGTGCTCGCCGTCCTCGGCATCGGCGTGTCGGTCGCGGTCGCAGGCGGCACCGCACAGTTCTACTTCTCCTGGCTCGTCGCCTACCTCTACTTCTTGAGCATCGCGCTCGGCGGCCTGTTCTTCGTGCTGGTCCTGGCCGTGACGCGGGCCGCCTGGGGCGTGGCGCTCCGTCGCGTCGTCGAGAACGTGATGGCGGCGCTCCCGGTCTTCGCGCTCCTCTTCGTGCCGATCTGGCTCGGCCGTCACGAGCTCTATGCGTGGACACGCCCGGAGGAGGTCGCGAGCAACCCGGTGCTGCAGGGCAAGTCACCCTTCCTGAACGAGGGCTTCTGGTTCCTCCGAGCCCTCCTCTATTTCACGGCCTGGAGCGCGCTCGCCACCTTCTTCTCCACCCAATCGCAGAAGCAGGACCAGAGCCGCGACGAGCGAATCAGCGCACGCCTGCGTGGTGTCGCACCGGTCGGCATCATCCTCTTCTCGCTCACGACCACCTTCGCGGCCATCGACTGGATGATGTCGCTCGAGCCCGAGTGGTACTCCACCATGATCGGGGTCTACTTCTTCTCCGGCGCGGTGGTCGCCATTTTCTCCTTCGTCATCCTCCTCATCCATTTCGCCTACGCGCAGGGTGCGCTTCGAGGCGTGGTGACGGTGGAGCACCTCCAAGACGTCGGCAAGCTGCTCTTCGGCTTCACGATATTCTGGACCTACATCGCCTTCTCGCAGTACTTCCTCATCTGGTATGGGAACATTCCGGAGGAGACGATCTACTACATGAAGCGGCAGGTCGGGTCGTGGGGGTCGATCGGCATGCTCCTCGCCTTCGGGCACTTTCTCGTCCCGTTCTTCTTCCTCATGCCCCGAGCGGTGAAGCGTAGCTCCAGTTTGTTGATTTTGGCGGCGGTGTGGCAGCTCGCGATGCACTTCCTCGACCTCCATTGGTGTGTCATGCCGGTACTGCATCATGAGGGCGTACAGCTGGGACTGACCGACGTCGCCGCGTTCTGCGCGGTAGGCGGGGTCTTCCTCGCCGCAATCGGGTGGGTGTCGAGTCGACGGGCATTGGTCCCGCTCGGAGACCCACGCCTTCCGGAATCGCTCTCGTTCGAAAACGTCTGAGCTTCACCCTTTCCATTTCCACCAAGGAGGACGACATGTCGGGTGTATCGAAAATGATCGGGCGCAGCCTGGCCAGCGGGCTGCTCGTTGCTTTTACGGCGTCGTCGGCACTCGCGGGTGCCACCATCACCGGAACCGTCACCTACGAGGGCAAGATCCCCAACCTGAAGCCGCTCGCCATGGATGCCGATCCGGCGTGCGCATCCAAGCACTCGACTCCGGTCGCCAACGAGATGCTGGTGCTCGGCCCCGGCAACACGATG
Source organism: uncultured delta proteobacterium (assembly GCA_963774015.1). Classification (GTDB taxonomy): domain Bacteria; phylum Desulfobacterota; class Binatia; order UTPRO1; family UTPRO1; genus UTPRO1. The sequence goes on along the minus strand of CAVZDH010000001.1, from coordinate 1,277,865 downwards.
GGCGAACATCATCGTGTCGGTGAAGAGCGGGCTCCCGGCCGGGAAGACCTATCCGGTCCCGAAGGATCCCGTGGTGATGGATCAGAACGGCTGCCAGTACAAGCCGCACGTGTTCGCGCTGCAGGTGGGTCAAGAGCTCAAGGTTTTGAACTCCGACGGCGTCCTCCACAACGTCCACGCGCTGCCGAAGGTGAACGGCCAGTTCAACATGGCCATGCCGCCGACCCGCAAGGACGCCGAGCACACCTTCGACAAGGCCGAGCCCGACGCGTTTCAGATGAAGTGCGACGTCCACCCGTGGATGACCGCGCACGTCGCGATCTTCGACAACCCGTACTTCGGGGTCACGAAGGAGGACGGCAAGTTCAAGCTCGCCGATCTCCCGGCCGGCACCTACGAGATCGAGGCGTGGCACGAGAAGCTCGGCTCGAAGATCGAGAAGGTGACGGTCGCCGACGGCGAGACCAAGACCGTCGACTTCAAGTTCACCGCCCCCGGCGGTAATTGAAGAGACCCGGGCGCGCGTTGCACTCGCCCGCGAGGGCCATCGGAGCATTTTTCGCGCGCAATTTTGCGCGTGAAAGAGCGCACGGGGCCGAACAGGAATACAGGAGCCGATAGATGGAAGCACGACACGATTCCCCAGCCCGCAAGCACGTGGAGGACCACGGCCATGGCCACGCCCACGGGCATCACGAGGCCGGGTTCTTGCGCACGTACGTGTTCTCGACCGATCACAAGACGATCGGGATCCAGTACGCCGTCACGGCGCTCTTCTTCCTGATGTTCGGCTTCACGCCTGATGATGCTGATGCGGTGGCAGCTGGCCTATCCCGGCCAGCCGCTCCCGCTCATCGGCGCGTGGTTCGGCGAGGCCCGCATGCCCGGCGGCGTCATGACGCCGGACTTCTACAACGAGCTCGGCGCCATGCACGGGACGATCATGGTCTTCCTCGGCGTCGTCCCGCTCGGCGTCGGCGGCTTCGGCAACTACGTCCTGCCGCTCCAGATCGGCGCCAAGGACATGGCGTTCCCGCGCCTCAACATGATGAGCTACCAGTTCTTCTTCGTCGGCGGCGTCATGATGCTCGCGACCTTCTTCCTCCCGGGCGGCGCGGCCCAGTCGGGCTGGACCTCCTACCCGCCCCTCGCGGACATCAACCCCGGCCAGACCGGCTGGATCGTCGCGATGGTCTTGATCATCACGTCCTCGCTCCTCGGCGCGATCAACTTCATCGTCACGACGATCCAGCTCCGCACCAAGGGCATGAGCTTCTGGCGCTTCCCGTTCTTCGTGTGGGCGCAGTTCGTGACGTCGTTCCTGCTGCTGCTGGCGTTCCCGCCCCTCGAGGTCGGCGCGTTCCTGGAGCTGATGGACCGCGTCACGGGCTCGAGCTTCTTCCTCCCGAGCGGACTCGTCGTGAGCGGCTCGCCGATGCTCAATGCCGGCGGCGGCAACCCGCTCCTCTGGCAACACCTCTTCTGGTTCCTCGCCCACCCCGAGGTCTACGTCCTGATCCTCCCGGCCATGGGCATCGTCGCCGAGGTCCTCACCAACAACACCCGGAAGCCGCTCTGGGGCTACACGGCGATGGTCTACTCGATCATCTTCCTCGGCTTCATGTCGTTCATCGTGTGGGCGCACCACATGTTCATGACCGGCATGGGCTCGGCGGTCGCGGCGTTCTTCCAGACCACGACGATGATCATCTCGGTACCGTCGGTCGTGATCCTCGCCGCGCTCTTCCTGTCGCTGTGGGGCGGCTCGATCCGCTTCACGACCCCGATGCTGTTCGCGCTCGCGTTCCTGCCGATGTTCGGGATCGGCGGTCTCACCGGTCTTCCCCTCGGCCTCACGTCGTCCGACATCCAGCTGCACGACACGTACTACGTGATCGGCCACTTCCACTACGTCGTGGCGCCCGGAACCATCATGGCCTTCTTCGCGGGCATCTATTACTGGTTCCCGAAGGCCACCGGGCGCCGAATGAGCGAAACCCTCGGCAAGCTGCACTTCTGGCTCACCTTCATCGGCATGAACGGCGTCTTCATGCCGATGTTCTGGTTGGGCCTCGCCGGTGTCTCGCGCCGGCTCTACGACGGCGGCGCCAGCTACGCTCACGCCCAGCACGTCCTCTGGCTGAACGTCGTGAGCTCGTGGTCGGCGTGGATGATGGGCGCCGCCCAGCTGCTCTTCATCGTCAATTTCTTCTGGAGCATCCGCGGCGGCGAGGCGACCGACAAGAACCCGTGGCACGCGACCACTCTCGAGTGGGAGGCGCCTTCGCCCCCGCCCCACGGCAACTTCGTGAAGGATCTGGTCGTCTACCGCGGCCCGTACGACTACAGCCCGCGCGGCTACAGCAGCGACTTCCGCCCGCAAGCCCAGGAGGCCTGATCACCATGTCCGCTGAGCTGATTCCCTACATCACCGAAGCCCGACCCGACACGGGCCTGACCAACGGCAAGATCGGCATCTGGTGCTTCCTCGCATCCGAGGTGATGCTCTTCGGCGCCTTCTTCGCGAGCTACATCGTGCTCCGCACGAGCGCCGTCGAATGGCCGCACGGCTCCTCGATCCTGAACGTCCCGCTCGCCACCGTGAACACCGTCGTGCTGATCACCTCGTCGGTCACGATGGTCATGGCGTGGGCCTCGCTCATGCGGAACGACCTCGGGAAATACCGCCTCTTCCTCGGCCTCACCGTGGCGCTCGGCTTCTGCTTCCTCGGCATCAAGACCGTCGAGTATTCGCACAAGTTCGAGCACGACCTGCTGCCGCACACGAGCAATTTTCTCGCGATCTACTTCATCATGACCGGCCTGCACGGCTTGCACGTGATCGGCGGGATGATCGTGAACGCCTACTTCCTCTTCGCGGCACCGTCGTACTGGGAGCACGATCGTCAGCTCCTCGTGAACCGGGTCGAGAACTCCGGGCTCTTCTGGCATTTCGTCGACCTGGTCTGGATCTTCCTCTTCCCCATTCTCTATCTTCTGTAAGGAGACGCGCTCGATGGACGACACTCACGGCTCACACGATCCCGCCGAGATCGACAGGCACGTCCGCATCTACATGATCGTCTTCGCCACGCTTCTCACGCTGACGATGATCACCGTGGCGGTGTCCTATCTCCATCTCGAAGTCCACGAGGCCATCGCGGTGGCGGTGACGATCGCGACCATCAAAGCCTCGCTGGTGGCGCTCTTCTTCATGCACCTGATCTCGGAACGGCAGGTCATCTTCATGATCTTGGCGCTGACCGGCGTATTCGCCGTCGCCTTGCTGATCCTTCCGATGGTCACCAACCTGAATCACATCGCGATCGCCGCGCACTAGACGCACAGCTCGCCGAGATCATGCATGTCGCTCAAGCACATCCACGTCGTCTTCATCGCCGCGGCGACCGCGCTTTCCGTCCTCTTCGGAACGTGGTGCTACGCGCAGTGGAAGACGGACGGTGGCGTGGGGATGCTGGCGGGCGCGGCGGGCGCGGCGGCGACCGCCGTCGGCCTCGTGATCTACGGGCGCTGGTTCCTGGTCAAGATGCGCGGGATGGGCGAGTGAGCGGCCATCGGTGCGCCATGCGCGCCGCCACGATCGTCGCCGGCGTGATCGGACTGCTCTCCCCGCGCCTCGCCGCAGCGTGCGCGGTTTGTTTCGGTGATCCCAACGCGCAGATGACCAAAGGCGCCGAGCAGGGCGTGTGGTTTCTCCTCGGCGTCATGCTGCTCGTCCAGGTCGGATTCGGGATCTTCTTTTTCTATCTGCGCCGCCGCGCCCGTGCGTTTCGCGATCCGGTTCCGCGGCCGGTGTTTCGCCTCGTGAAGGGCTAGAAAGGCTCCCATGAACGCTCAGAAACTCCTCTTCCTCCCCGAGCTCGCGTCGGCGCACGGCGGCGACCTCGATCGGTTGACGCTCTACGTCCACCTCCTGATGGCGGTCCTCTTCACCGGCTGGGCGATCTATTTCGTGACCGCCCTGGTGAAGTTTCGCGCCTCGGCCCATCCCGTCGCCAACCCCGACGGCGTGCAGAGCCACGCGTCGAGCTACATCGAGGTGGCGGTCGTCGTCGCCGAGGCGATTCTTCTCCTCGGGTTCTCCGTTCCGCTGTGGGCGGCCCGCGTCGACAACTTCCCCGCCGAGAAGGACGCGACTCGCGTCCGCGTGGTCGGCCAACAGTTCGCCTGGAACATCCACTATCCCGGCCCCGACGGGATCTTCGGCAAGACCGACATCAAGCTGATCGACGCCCAGTCCAACCCGCTCGGCATCGACAAGAACGATCCCGCCGCCGCCGACGACTTCACGACCGTCAACCAGCTGCACCTGCCGGTCAACAAGCCCGCGATCATCTACCTCTCCAGCATGGACGTCATCCACAGCTTCGCCCTGCAGGAAATGCGCGTGAAGCAGGACGCCATCCCCGGCATCATGACACCGGTGTGGTTCGAGCCGATCGTGAGCAGCGACGAGATGAAGAAACGCAAGGGCGACGACAAGTGGAGCTACGAGATCTCCTGTGCCCAGCTCTGCGGTCTCGGCCACTACCGCATGCGCGGCTACGTCACGATCGACACGCCGGAGGAGTATGCGGCGTGGACGGCGGGACAGGAGAAGGCGGCGAAGGAAGCGGGAAGCGGGGACGAGTGGAACTAGTGTCACGTTCCCGAAGCTCGCCGCAGAATTCTGGGGGTCTTTTGACCCCCGCCTGCGCTCCTCCTCCTTGAAATCGTCCAGACTATTCCTGCGTCGTCGCGCCTTGGCAGGGCCCAAAATCCCTCCCAGCCTTCTGCAACGAACTTCGGGAACGGGACACTAGCGCACCGCCATCCGGATCTCTCTGCCGAACTCGCGCAGTAGCACCACGGGATCGTCGCCGGCGAAGAGGCGCTCGACGAAGGTGTCCCAGCGAAGAGCGGGGGTCATCGTGATGCGGAGACGGACGACGCCCCCGGTCGGGTTCCACGCGAGGTGCCGCGTGCCGGGCGGCACGACGACGGTCTCCCCTGCTCCCGCGATGCCCTCGACGCCGCCGATCCGAAAAGCGGCGGTGCCGGCGAGGATCTCGTACCGCTCCTCCATCTCCGGGTGCACGTGCTCGCCCGCGCGCTTCCCCGACCGGGTCCACGTGCTCCGCATCACGAGCAGCTCCGGCGTGCGGATCTCGAATACGACCTGCTCCCCGGTGCGTTGATTCTCGATCACGTCGCGACGCTACCGCATCGTCGGGCGCGGACGTAGGTCCACTTCACGACGCACTCGACGGAGCCATGCCGTGGCGATCACGACCCCGGAACGGGCCGCCTGCTCTGGCTGGACCCCGGTCGGCATGGACTATCTCCGCATGCGGCGTCTTGTAGCAGCGAGCTCTTGCGGCGACAGTCGCGGAGTTGCTCCCGAAGGAGTCTGCGGCATTGTGGCAGCGCATTCTCGCGAGCCGCACGCCTGGTCGATCTCGTCATGGCCGCGCCTTCAGAGGACGGCCGCTACACCGGCTTCGTGGCTCCGACCATCACGCGTCCGAGGTACGGCATCAGCACCGCCGCGACGTCCACCTCCGACCCGAGCTGCTTGCTGATGCCCGAGAGCAGACCGAGCACCCGACCGATCAAGAGGATGTCGCCCGGAAGCTCGACGACCGGATTCGCGCGCATGATGCGCGGCATCTCGGCGTTCACGAGGTCAACCAGCTCGGCGTCGGCATAGGAGCGCTTGTTGCGAAGCGTCCAGCCGAGAAACGCCTCGCCGAGCCACCAGAGGCTCTCGTCCGACGTGTCGCGGGTCTTGAATCCGAGCGCGCGAAAGGCCGACGCGACGGCAGCGTGGTCGCCGCTCATGATCGCCGCCGTCAGACGCGCGACGCCCGCCGCGAATCCCGGCGGCAGCTCCTTTGCCAGGCCGAAGTCGAGCAGCACGATGCGACCGTCGCGTTGCACGAGGATGTTCCCGGGATGGGGATCGGCGTGAAAAAAGCCATGAATCAGGATCTGATCGCAAAAGAGCTCGAGCAGGCGGCGCGCGAGGTCCTTGGGGTCGAGACCGAGCTGCCGGAGCGCATCCACGTCGGTCAGCCGGACGCCGGGCTCGTACGCCATGACGAGGAGCCGTCTGGTCGAGAGCTCGGGGACGATCGCGGGCACGACTACGTCGCGACGGGCGGCGAGGAGCTGCCGCATGCGATCGGCGTTGGCGGCCTCGTTCTGGAAGTCGAGCTCGCGCGGCACGTACTTCTCGACCTCGTCGATGACGACGCGAAAGTCGAAGTTCGGCTCGAGCCGGGCAAGCACGCGGATGAGAAAGGCGAAGTTCGCGAGATCGATCGCGACCAAGCGCGCGATCTCCGGATACTGCACCTTGATCGCGACCTCGCGGCCGTCGCGGAGGCGACCGTGATGCACCTGGGCGAGCGATGCGGCCGCCAGCGGGGCGGAATCGAGCTCCGCGAACGCCTCCCGCCACGGACGGCCGAGCTCGCGCTCGATCGCGGCCGTGATCACCTCGGGCGGCCGGGCCGGGACGCGGTCCTGGAGCTGCGACAGAATCGTCACGTAGTCGGCGGGCAGCACGTCGGCGCGCGAGCCGAGGAACTGACACACCTTGATCGGAAGGCCCTCGAGCCGCACGGCCATCCGATACACGGCGCGGGCGCTCCGGCGATCCTGGCGCGCGTAGCGGGCGGCGGCGTTCGGCCAGCCGAGCCGAGTCGTCAGCTGAATGAGCTTGTAGCCGAGGTAGATGCGCGCCACGAGCCACGCGACGATCGCGAAGCGACGGCTCGCCGACTCGGGTCGCGTCCTCACGCGATCAGCCGCCGCCCGACCCAGCGCACGGCGACGCCGTAGCTCGCGCCGAGCACGAGCAACAGCACGCCGAGATGCGCGAACGCCGGGAGCCCGAGCGTACCGGCGACGCACGCGCGCGAGAGCGCCACCGCGTGGGTGAGGGGGAGGCACCACGCCATTGCGCGCGCCCACGCCGGTAGGCTCGCGAGCGGGAAGAAGATGCCCGAAAGGAAGTACATGACCGAGATCACGAGCGTGAAATAGTACGTGAAGAAATCGTACGCCTGTGCCCGCGACGCAACGACGAGCCCCATCGCCCCGAAGACGAGCCCGACGAGAAGCGCCACGAGCGGCAAGGCGCACGCCCACGGGCTCCGGATCAGACCCGCCGCGGCGGCGACCAGCAGCACGGCGGTGCCGGATACGGTCGCTTTCGACGCGGCCCAGAGCGTGTCGCCCGCGACGATCTCGCGAATGCCGATCGGCGTCGCGAGGATCGCGTCGTACGTCTTCTGCTCGGTCATGCGGGTGAAGGACCCGAACGTCGCCTCGAAGCTCGCGGCGTTCATCGCGGCCGAGGCGAGAATGCCGGGCGCGAGAAAATGCGCATACGAAAGCCCGCTTCCGCTCGGGTCGATCGCGACGAACCGGCCCAGGCCGTAGCCGATCGCGAGCAACGTCAGGATCGGCTCGCCGAGGGCGCCGACGAGCGACGCCTTGTAGTACTTCCGCCAGCTCTCCATGTCGCGCCGCCAGACGCGCAGCGTCCCGCCGACGAAGCCGAGGCTCATTCGCGGAGCTCCCGACCGGTGAGGGTGAGGAAGACGTCCTCGAGCGTCGCGCGCCGATGCACGATCGTTTCCGACACGAGCGCCGCGAGCGCGGCGCGCGCTTCGGGCTCGCCGTTCACGTAGAGGATGACACGATCACCGAGGGTCTCGATGCGCCCGCCGAGCGGGTGACAAAGCGCCTGGACACGCGCACGCGCGGCGAGATCGCCGGCTGCGACCTCGATCACGTCGCGGCCGACGTGCGCCGCGATCAACGATGCCGGCGTGCCCTCGGCGATGATGCGGCCGTGGTCCATCACCACGATCCGATCGCAGAGCTGCTCCGCCTCCTCCATGTAGTGCGTGGTGAGGAGCATCGCCACGCCGCTGCGCTTGAGCTCGCGTAGGCGCTCCCACACGAGGTGGCGCGCTTGCGGGTCGAGTCCCGTCGTCGGCTCGTCGAGCACCAACAGGCGCGGGCGATTGATCAGCGCACGCGCGAGGACCAGGCGGCGCTTCATGCCCCCGGAAAGCGTCGCGATGCGATCGTCCGCACGATCTGCGAGCTCGGCGAACACCAAGAGCTCGGACACGCGCGCCCGCGCCGCCGCGCCGCCGATGCCGAAATAGCTCGCGTAGACGACCAGGTTCATCGCGACCGTCAAATCGGGATCGAGATTCTCCTCTTGGGGCGCCACGCCGAGCCGGCTCTTGATGGCGCGCGCATTGGCGGTGTTCACCGCCAGCCCGAAGACGGTGAGCGTCCCGGCATCGAGCGGCGAGAAGCAGGTCAGCATCCGGATGGTCGTCGTCTTGCCGGCGCCGTTGGGTCCGAGCAGACCGAAGCACTCACGCGCCCGTACCGTGAAGTCCACCCCACAGACCACCTCGCGTTTGTCGTAGCGTTTGCGCAGCCCGACGGCCTCGACGATCGGCGCCTCCACCGCGCTCGACGTATCACGCGGCCCGCCCGGACACACCTTTGGCGCGCGTCTGGACATCCGCGCGTCCACGACTCAACTCGCGTGCTCACCCTGCCGTTAGGGTCAAGGCATGGGCGAGGCGCGCGTACGAATCGGCATGCGGTCTCTCATGGCGACGTCGGCGAGCGTCGTCGCGGTGCTGCTGCTCGGCACGGTCGCCCCGGGGGCGACGATCGCCGCTCCGATCCTCGAGGCGGCCCGGCGACCCGATGCGGTCGTGGTCGTGTACCGCGAGCTGCTGGGCGAGATGGCCGGTACCGACCGCGGACCGACGCTCACTCTGTACGGCGACGGTCGCCTCGTCGCGCACTACCCGCTCTACATGAAGCGCGCCGGCGACTGGGAGCGTCGACTCGCGCCGCGCGAGCGCGACGCGCTCCTCGCCTCGCTCGCCGCGAAAGGCGTCCTCGACTTCGACGCCGCCGCCACCCGCGCGGCCGTCCGCACCGCCACCCAGTCGGCGCGTGACCGCGCCCGCGCCGCGCGGCAACCCGTCGTGCTGTTCGAGGCCTCCGATCAGTCGACCACCGTCATCGAGGTCACCGCGAACCGGTACGTGCCGGCGACTCCCGGTGCCCGCGAGGTCCGGGACGTGCAGCGGCGGGTCGCGTGGACCGGCTTGCGGGTGGACGCCGCGGCGCATCCCGACGTCCCGGCGCTTCGCAATCTCGCGGCCGCCGAGCAGGAGCTGCGCGCGCTCCGCGACCACCCCGGCTTCACGCGCGTGCGGCGATGACCGACCGTCCCGCTCGGTGGCGCGGACACCGTGCGCTCTGCGCCCTCGCGGCCGCGCTCGCAGCCGCCCTGCTCACGCCCGCCCCGACGTCGGCGGGCTCGTTCATCTTCGCCGGCGAGGCCAACGGCGTCGGCGTCGTGACGCACCCGGCCGGCTACAACGGTACCGGCGGCAATCTCACCGTCACGATCTGCATCGACCCGGCCTCGGCGAACGCCGCGAGCATGGTCCAGCCGGTGCAGAACGTGGCCGCGACGTGGAACGCGCTCGCACCGACGAGCCCAAACCTCTTCTTCGGGGCCGCGAACGACATCGGCGCGACGGAGATCGACTTCGAGTCGACCGCGCTCCACGAGGTCGGCCACTGCCTCGGCCTCGGCCACCCGAACCTCTCCACCGAGTCGGGGCTCACCGGCAACGACCAGAACTACACCAAGTCGACCGACGGGGCCGACAACGTCTTCAACGTCGACGACGGCGCGGACACCGTCATCGGTTCCAGCGACGACGTCCGTGGTGACGACGTCAACTTGCATTGGTTCCGCAAAGCGAACGACGACCCGTTCACGATCGCGAGCGTCGTCGACGCCACGACCTACAGCCGCGACGTCGCCGACCTGCCGAGCGGGCATCTCTTCCCGACCAACGCGGACCGCACCGTCGCGGCGCTGCTCGGCTACCCGAACACCGAGGCGGTCATGCAGCAAGGGGCCTTCTACGACGAGGATCAGCGCCACCTGACCACCGACGACGTGGCGACGCTCCGCCTCGGCATGAGCGGCCTCGATCTCACCGCCGGCACGACGGACGACTATACCGTGACGCTCAGCTATGCAGGCCTCACGACCAGCTGCAACATCGTGCTCAAGTTCGACGACGCCCAGACGAGCTTCGCGCAGTGCAACGCCGGCGGTGCGTTTCTCGTGAACGGACAGCACGTCGTCGTCACGTCCGGAACGGTGTACTTCAACACGGGCTACAACTGGTACTTCAACAGCCTCGCCGCCCCGGCGGCGACGCCCACGCTCTCCGCGACGCCGACACCGACGCCGACCCGACGACGCCGGCCCCGACCGCATCGCGCAGCCCGACGCCGACCGTCACCAGAGCGACCCCGACGACGACCGCGTCGGCGAGCGCGACGACGACGGCGTCGCCGACGTTCACCGCGTCGCCGACCGCGACGACGAGCCCGACGCCGACCGTGAGTCCGACCGCCACCCCCAGCGTGACCCCGACCGCCACCACGTCCCCGACGCCGACCGTCTCGGCGACGGCGACCCCGACCCGCACGGCAACCCCGACGCCGACGCCGACCGCGACGCCTACACGCTCGGCAACGCCCCCGGCGAGCGCAACCGCGACTCCGACACCGAGCGTGACGGCGACCCCGCGCGCCACCTGCACGCCGGGAATGGCACCGGCCACCGAGCAGCCCGTCAGCGCGCGCACCACCAAGTGCCGGCGCGCGATCGCGAAGGAAGCGTCGAAATTTCTCGCGACCCACACCAAGGCGCTCGAGCGTTGCGCCCAGGCGGTCGTGAGGCACGCCGCGCCCGGGCCCTGTCCCGATGCCGCCGCCTCGGCCGCGATCGCGAGCGCCGCGGACAAGCTGGCGCGCGGGATCGCAAAGGTCTGCGGCGGCGACGACAAGCGATGCGGCGGCGATCTCACCAACGAAGCGACCCCCGCCGCGCTCGGTTGGCCCGCCGTCTGTCCGAGCATCGTCGGCGCCGACGCGCTCGACTGCACGGCGTCGATCGGCGACTGCGGCGACATCGCGGCCTGCATCGCGTGCGTCGGCGACGCCGCCGTCGAACAAGCGCGTACGCTCGCGTACGGGACGCTCACCGACACCGACCCGTCGCAGGCGCTGAACCGCTGTCAGCGCACCATCGGCGCCGCAACCGCCCGCTTCGCGATCGCCAAGGAGCAGCAGCTCCGCAAATGTTGGGACGCGCGTGCGGCCGGCAAGCACACCGACGTGTGCCCGAATCCGGCGGCGGCGATCCGCAGCCCGGCACGGAAGGCGGCGATCAACATCGCCAAGGCCGACCGCAAGCGCGTCACCGCGATCTGCAAGGCATGCGGCGGCGCCGATCGGCGCTGCGACGACACGGTCATCGGGCTCGACGAGACCCCGATCGCCGGCAGCGGCGGCAGCGACGACTTCGCGCCCGCGGCCATCGGCTTCGCCGCGGCCTGCCCCGGCCTGCAGGTTCCGGACGGCGGCCCGTTCTGCGATCGCCCCGTCGAGACGCTCGCCGACCTCATCGAGTGCACCGCCTGCATCGCGGAGCACGAGGTGCTGTGCGTCGACCGTCTGCGCGTGCCGCAGTTCGTCGCCTACCCCTGCGAGTGCGCCCCGTAGCGCCCGCCCGCCGGAGCATTCGAGCGCGACGCCGTCGACGCCGGCCCCGTCTACGGAATCTCCTCCAGCTCGCGTCGTGCCGTCTCCGGCAGCGCGGCGAGCGCCAGCGGGACCACCGCCAGCGGCGCCACCATCCAGCTGATCGCGGCGCCGTGACTGCCCGTCACGGTGAAGAGCGGTCCCTCGAGCGCCAAGCCGAGCGCCGCGCCCACGGTGGCCGTCACCGCGCGCGCGGCCGACGCCGTGGATCGGTAGGCGGTCGGGAAGAGCTCGCTCCCGAGGGCGCTCACCATGACGTCGAGGCCGAGATAGGCGGCGATCATCACGACCCATCCCGCGAGCACCCATCCGCCGTGCCCGCGATAGAGGACGAGCGTACCGCCGGCGGTAAGCGCGAGCATCAGAGCGGCGGCGGGCTTCCTGCCGACCGCGTCGCTCACGCGGCCGACGCCGAGCTGCGCGGCCACGCTCACCAGACCGCCGACGAAGTACAGCCCCGCGATCGTCGCCGGCGCGTAGCCGTGCGCCTCTTGCAGGAACTTCGACTGGAACGCGATGGCGGGTGCGGTCACGAAATAGATCGGCAGGATCATGCCGCCGAGGGCGAGCACGCGGCGCGGGTGATGATGGACGAGCGCGCGCAGTGGCTGCCAGAACGCTCCGCCCCCGGCGCCGAGGAGCCGCGTGCGATGGGCGACGAAGCGGCGCGTCTCGACGAGGCTCCGCCTGAGCCACGCAATCACGCCGAGCGGAAGTGCGCCCGCGAGATAGAGGAGCCGCCATCCGTCCGGCCCACTGCCGACGATCGCGTAGCTCACGGCCGCGAGCCCGTGCCCGATGCCGCCGAGCGCGGCCAGGACGCCGAGCGCGAGCCCGCGCCGCTCCGCCGTGATCTCCTCGGCGACGACGACGATGCCGAGCGTATCCTCGGCCGCGATGAAGACGCGCGCGACGAGCTGGATCGCAACGAAGATCGCCGCGCTCGGCGCGGCCGCCGTGCCGACGGTGCAGACCGTGAACCCGACGATCGTCGCGAGCAGGAGCGAACGGCGGCCGTGGCGATCAGCGAGCACACCGAGCGCCAACGCCGGCAGCATGCCGAGTCGGATGACGGCGAGCATCCAGCCGACGTCGGCTTCGGCGATACCGAGCGCGGCCTGGATCGCCGGCAGCGCGAGCGTCAGGATGCCGAGGTCGTAGCCGTTGACGGCGTTCGCCGTTCCGAGGAGCACAAGCAGGCGCCGCTCGACCGCCGGGATCCCGCCGAAGCGTCCGATCCCCTGCATCCCTTGGCGCAGGCGGGCGCCGACCCTCACACGCGCTCGAGGCCGAGCGCGAGCCGATAGACCGCGCGACGGTTGAGACCGCGCTCGCGCGCGAGCGCGTCGGCGACGCCGCGCACGCTCGCCCCGGCGGCGCGGCGCCGGCGGATCTCCTCGACGAGCGCGGCATCGTCGGCGTCGACCGCGCCGCGAGCAACCGGCGGCGCGCCGGCGACGCCGATCACGAGCTCGCCCTTGGCCACGAGCGTACCGGCCCGCGCCGCCAGCGCCGCGAGATCGCCGCGCACGATCTCCTCGTGGAGCTTCGTGAGCTCGCGCCCGATCGCGGCCGGACGGGCGCCGAACGCGCTCGCCATGTCGGCGAGCGACGCCGCGAGACGCGGCCCGGTTTCGTAGAAGACGAGCGTCCGAGCCTCGTCGACGAGCGCGGCGAGCCGCCGCCGCCGCTCCCCCGCACGCGCGGGCAGGAAGCCCTCGAACGCGAACCGGTCGATCGGGAGGCCCGAGACCGGCAAGAACGCCGTGAGCGCCGACGGACCCGGAATCGGCACGACCGGCACTCCCGCCGCAATCGCAGCCTGAACGAGACGGTAGCCGGGATCGGCGATCCCGGGCGTGCCGGCATCGGAGACGAGCGCCACCGAGCGTCCTGCCAAGAGCTCGCCGACGAGCACGGGGGCACGCTCGGCCTCGACGGCGTCGTAGTAGCTCCTGAGCGGCCGGCTGATGCCGAGATGCGCCAGCAGACGCCCCGTCCGCCGCGTGTCCTCGGCGGCGACGAGGTCGACCGCCGCCAGCGTCGTGCGCGCCCGCGCCGTCAGGTCGCCGAGGTTTCCGATCGGCGTCGCCACTACGTAGAGGGTTCCGCTCATGCGCGCCCGGCTGGAAGTGGCATGGAACGGCCGCCCGGACAACCGAAGCGGCTGATTTTCCTTGACACTTCGCATGAGGGTTGGCCATAACCACCACCGCCGTCGCGCCGCCGAGCGGTGCAGCCGTTTCGCTTCTCCATTTATTTCATTCAATCCGCATCTCGCGTTTCGAAGGAGACCATGATGGCCAGCCGTACCCCCGGGCCCCGCGCGCTGCGCTCGTCGTTCGTCGCGCTCGTGGCCGGCCTCGCCCTCGTCGTGACGACACGCCCCGCGACCGCGCAATCCCTGTCGAGCACCAGCGCCAGCACGTCGGGAAGCACCGCCAACTCCGGGAACACTAGCGGCTCGGTGCGGTCGTCGGTGCAGGTGCAAGTCGACAACGGCACCCAGTTCGAGACCCGCTTCGCATGGAACATCAGCGCCGACGTCGCCGTCGCGAGCACGCAAGACTCGAACGGCACCGCGCGGCACGCCCTCTCCTTCAACGTGACGGCGCCCGGCGGCTATCGCCTCGACATCGATCAGCACCGCGTCGGCATCATGCAACGCAACTCCGACGTGAGCGGCTGCGACGGCGCGGCGGACATCAGCGGCGTGTCGGGCAGCTTCACTGGCGGCACGCAGGTCTCAGGGAGCCTCGACCTCGCGGATCCCGGCAGCGTCGGGAACGGCGGCGGTGACTCGAGCACACCCTTCGATCAATCGGGGAGCGCGGTCATCGCGGGCAACAGTGACGGCAGCACGGTCGGCCACACGCTCGCCTTCACCTGGACGGGCACCACGCGCTCGAACTCGTGCGAGGCGGCGGTGCGCATGGGCGAGGGCAGCAGCGTGAGCAGCTGCGGCGCCTGCGACTACCCCGGCACACCGAGCCGCACCCAGTCGAGCGACGGCGACTTCGTCACCGTCACGCTCACCAACCTCTGCGGCAACGGCGTGATCGACACGCTCGGGCCGGTGGCCGAGCAGTGCGAGCCGCCGGGCGTCGGCTGCTGCACCTCGAGCTGCCAGTTCGCGTCGAGCGCGACGCAGTGTCGGGCATCGGCGGGCGTCTGCGATCCGGCCGAGTTCTGCACCGGGTCGAGCGCGACCTGCCCCGGCAACAGCTTTTCGCCGAGCACGACCGTCTGCCGCGCTTCGGCCGGCGTCTGCGACCTGGCCGAGAACTGCACCGGCTCGTCGGCGGCGTGTCCGGCCGACGCCAAGAGCACCGCGGTCTGCCGCGCTTCGGCCGGCATCTGCGACGTGGCGGAGAGCTGTGACGGCGTGAGCAACGCCTGTCCCGCCAACGGCTTCGTCTCGAGCGCCACGATCTGCCGCGCCTCGGCGGGCGTGTGCGACCCCGCCGAGAACTGCACGGGCTCGTCGGCGGCGTGCCCGGCCGACGCCAAGAGCACCGCGGTCTGCCGCGCTTCGGCCGGCATCTGCGACGTGGCGGAGAGCTGTGACGGCGTGAGCAACGCCTGTCCCGCCAACGGCTTCGTCTCGAGCGCCACGATCTGCCGCGCCTCGGCGGGCGTGTGCGACCCCGCCGAGAACTGCACGGGCTCGTCGGCGGCGTGCCCGGCCGACGCCAAGAGCACCGCGGTCTGCCGCGCCTCGGCGGGCGTCTGCGACGTGGCCGAGAGCTGCGACGGCGTGGGCAACGCCTGCCCTGCCGACAGCTTCGTCTCGAGCGCGACGGTCTGCCGTGCCTCGGCCGGCGTCTGCGACGTCGCCGAGAACTGTACCGGCTCGTCCGCCGCCTGTCCGGGCGACGCGCTCCTGCCGAGCTCGACCGTCTGCCGCCCCGGCGTCGACGTCTGCGACACGGCGGAGAGCTGCACCGGCTCGGCGGCGGCGTGCCCCGCCGACGCGCTCGAGCCGGCGACGACCGTCTGTCGTGCCGCCGCGGGCGTCTGCGACGTCGCGGAGCAGTGCACCGGCTCGTCGACCGCGTGCCCTGCCGACGACGTGGAGCCGGCGACGACCGTGTGTCGTCCGTCGGCCGGCATCTGCGACGTCGCGGAGCACTGCGACGGGACCGCGACGGATTGTCCGACCGACGCATTCGAGCCGAGCACGACCGAGTGCCGCGCGAGCAGCGGGGTCTGCGACGTCGCCGAGAGCTGTACCGGATCGGCGGCCGACTGTCCGGCCGACGCGGTGCAACCGAATACCACCGTGTGTCGCGCCGCCGCCGGCGTGTGCGACGTCGCCGAGCTCTGTGACGGCGTCGGCACGGCCTGCGCCGCCGACGCGCTCGCACCCGCCTCGACCGTCTGTCGCGCCGCCGCCGGACCCTGCGACGTCGCCGAGAGCTGTACGGGCTCGAGCACGACCTGCCCGGTGGACGCCTACGAGTCGAACACCCACGTGTGCCGCCCGACGGCCGGCGTCTGCGACGTGACCGAGACCTGCACCGGCACCGGGCCGAACTGTCCGAGCAACAGCTTCGTCTCGAGCGCGACGGTCTGTCGCGCCTCGGCCGGGCCGTGCGACCCCGCCGAAAACTGCACGGGATCGACTGCGGCCTGCCCGGCGGACGTGTTGTCGTCGAACGGTACGCAATGCCGGCCCGCGGCGGGCGTCTGCGATCTGGCCGAGGTGTGCAACGGGTCGAGCCCGACGTGCCCGAGCGATTCCTTCGCGGCGAGCTCGGCGATCTGCCGCGCCGCGACCGGGCCCTGCGACATCACCGAGAACTGCACCGGCACCGGCGCGCTCTGCCCGGCGGACGCCCTCAAGCCCGCGACGGAGATCTGCCGCGCGGCGGCGGGGCCATGTGACGAGGCCGAGACGTGCAGCGGCTCGGACGCCGGGTGTCCGGCGGATGCCCTGAAGACCGCGAGCGACGTCTGCCGGCCGGCCGCCGGCCCGTGCGACATCGCCGAGACCTGCACCGGCTCGAGCACCACGTGTCCGGCCGACGCGCTCGAGCCGCCGACCACGGTCTGCCGGCCCGACACCGGTGATTGCGACATCGCCGAGACCTGCACCGGGTCGAGCGCCACCTGCCCGGCCGACGTGGTCGAGCCCGACGGCACGACGTGTGACGACGGCGAGACCTGCACCGCCGGTGACGCGTGCGCCGCGGGCGTCTGCGCCGGGGAGTCGACCCAGTGCGGTGACGGCGTCGTCGACGCGGCCTGCAACGAGGAGTGCGACGACGGCAACACCGTGAGCGGCGACGACTGCTCGGCGACCTGCCAGAACGAGTTCGTTTGCCCACCGACGCCGGACACCGGCTGCCGCACGCCCGTCCAGTCCGGCAAGGCGCAGGTGGCGCTCAGCGACAAGAGCCCCGACAGCAAGGATCGGATGCAGTGGAAGTGGCTGAAGGGCTCGCTCACGACGGTCGCCGATTTCGGCACACCGCTCACCAGCACCAACTACGTGCTGTGCATCTACGACGGCGGAAGCCTCGTCGCCCGCACTCGCATCCCCGCGGGCGGTACCTGCGCCGGGAAGCCGTGCTGGCAGGCGAAGCCGACCGGCTTCACCTACAAGGACAAGGATCTCACGCCCGACGGCATCCAGCAGATGGTACTGAAGGCCGGTGCCACCGGCAAGGCGAAGATCCAGGTGAAGGGCGCGCGCGACAACTTGCCGATGCCGACGCTGCCGCTCTCGCTCCCGGTCGTCGTGGAGCTGAAGAACAGCAACGGGACCTGCTGGGAAGCCACCTACAGCGCGCCGGCGACGAAGAACGTCGCGGGAGTGTACAAAGACAAGGCCGACTGAGTCGCGCGCGCGCGCCGCCGAGCACCGAAGCGGCGGCGGCGCGCGATCCGGCGGTTTCCGTCGCTCGGTCCGGCGGCTGCATCGACCGCGCGACGATTCTGCATGGGAAAGAAGGCACGCGAGAAACGCGAGCGGTCGCCGGGGGCGACCGTCACCGACGGCCCGAGCGTGCCCCGCGTCGCGCCGGCGCGCGCACCGGCGCCCACGCGCCCAGCGTTCGAATGGCCGTCGTGGCCGGACGGCCAGGCAGTGCACTGGCGCACGGTCGCGATCGTGGTCGGGCTGGCGCTCGTCATTCGGGTGGTGGCGCTCACCCAGATGACGGCGACGCCCTATCTCCAGATCGACAACATCGACGCCCGCGGCTACCAGGTCTGGGCGAGCGAGATCCTGGCCGGCCACTGGATGCCGAGCCGGCACTTCTACCAGTCGCCGCTCTACGCGTATTACCTCGCCGTCGTCACGGCCCTCTTCGGACCGTCGCCGTGGCCACCGCGCATCATCCAGATTCTGCTCGGTAGCGCGAGCACCGGGCTCCTCGCGATCGTCGGCACCGAGCTCTTCAGCCGCCGCGTCGGCCTCGTGGCGGGGCTCCTGCTCGCGACCTACGGCCCGATGGTCCTCGAGGAGATCTCGCTCGGCAAAACGGCGCTTCTCATCTTCGGTGGGCTTCTCGGCTTCCACTGGTTCGTGCGGGCGCTCGCCGGCCGGCGCCCGCGCCTGATGACGGCCGCCGGCCTCGTCTTCGGCGTCACCATCATCGGCATCGGCCAGTGGCTCTTGGCGCTGGTCGGCCTCACGCTCTACGCCGCCTGGGCGGCCGACGTCCCGAAGCCGCTCGCGCGCACGCTCGCCGCGTGTTTCCTCGGCGGCGCGCTCGTAGCCCTCGTGCCGATCATCGCGTGGAACAGCTGGCAGGGCGGCGGGCTCATGCTCACGAGCGGCGACGCCGGCCTGAATCTCTATCTCGGCAACAACCCGCTCACGACCGGGCTCTCGGGACGGCCGAAGGGTCTACGCGACGTGCCCGAGTTCGAGGAGGGCGACTCGCGGATCCTCGCCGAGCGCGGCGCCGGACACCGGCTCACGCCGGCGGGCGTGTCGCAATACTGGGTGCGACGCGCGCTCGGCTGGGCCGCGCAGCACCCGATCGATTTCGTGACGACCACCGCCAAGAAGATCACCGTCCTCTGGAACAGCTACGAGATTCCGGACAGCTACCACTTCGCGTTCATCCGAACGCAGTACATGCCGTGGCTCTGGCTCGGCACGAGCTTCGCGATCGTCGGACCACTCGGCCTGCTCGGTCTCGCGCTCGCGGCCCGGCACCGCGGCGCGTACCCGCTCTACGTCGTCTGCCTCGGCTATCTCGGCGTGATCGCGCTGTTCTACGTGCGCTCGCGCTATCGCATGCCGGCAGTGCCGTTTCTGATGGTATTCGCCGCCGCGGTGCTCGATTGGGCGATCCGGATCCTGCCGAAGGAAGACTGGCGACCGCTCGCGGCCTTGGTCGCCGGGCTCGTCGTGACCGGCGTCTTCGTGAACCACTCCTATTGCGAGCCCGCGGCGGCGAACGCGCCGGCGATCTGCCTCGACGGCGACGTGTGGTTCGACAGCGAGTGGCAGAAGCTCGCCGAGTGGTACGAGCGCCGCGGCGACCTCGAGACCGCGCTCGGCTATCTCCACCGTGCCGAGGCCGGCGAGTCGCAGCGCGGTCCGGGCCAGACCGCGCTCTGGGTCGGGCGGCTCGAGCTCGCGCTCGCCGAGCGGACGCAAGACGCGCACGCGCGGCGGTCGCATCTCGCCGCCGCCGTACCTGCGCTCGAGCGGGCGCTGCGCCACGGGTTCCATCCGTGGGAAGCGCACACCTATCTCGCGGACGCACATCGGCTCGACGGTCACCCCGAGCAAGCGCTCGCGGCGAGCGCCGCCGCGGTCCGGGCTCGCCCGCGCGATCCTGCGATCGTGCTCGCGGCGCTCCGCTTGCACGTGGCGCTCGGCCGGTGCGACGAGGCGCGCCGCCTGGGCGACGACCTTCGTCGCCTCCGCTCCGACGACAGCGAGGTCGATCGGCTGCTCGCGAGCTGCTGGGCGCCCAAGAACTGACGATCTCAGGGCGTCCGCGCGGCGGCCGTCGGCGCCGACGCCGCCGGCACCGTACCACCGCGGAGCGCCGCGAACACGGTCGCCGCGATCAGGCGGTGGCCCTTCGCCGTCGGATGGTGCCAATCCGATTGATAGAGGCCGCCGCCCGTCGCCGTGACAAACGCCGGCTGGGTGTCGATGAGCGGTACGTCGGCGCTCTCCGCCACGGTGCGGATCACGGCGTCGATCGCGATCTCTCCCGGCCGCCGATCCCGCACGAGATAGTCGGTCTCGCCGATAGGGGTCCGGCCGAAGAGCGCATGGTAGTACTCGGTCTTGGTGTAGGGGTTCGGCGGCAAGTCCTGGTGCGGATAGGTCAGAAACGCGCACGGCACGCCGGCGGCGTGGCACATGGCGGCGATGCGCTGGAGATTGTCGCGCGCGATCTCCTGGTAGGCGTGGAAATCGTAGAGCTGCATCTGCGTCGTCTGCGGAATCACCGCGACGTCGTCGAGCACGAGGGTCCGGCGGCGATAGGTGAGCGCCTGCTTCAGCACCCGATAGAGCCGCGAGTGCGAGAGCCAGAGATCGACGCGGGCCGTCCACGGCACCCTCTGGGCGTGGGCCGCGGCCCACGCCGCAAAGTCGCCGTCATTGGCGTTCCAGCCGGTCATCACGAGCACGAGCCGCGCGTCGCCGGCCTTGAGCGCCTTCGCCACCTCCAGCATCGCGACCGAGCTCGACCGCCCGGGCTCGGCGAGCGTCTGCACGCGCACGTCGGGCTCGCCGGCGGCGGCGAGCATCCCGGCGAGCACGCGCGGCCACGCCTCGTTCGGCGCCACCCCCTGTCCGTACGTGAAGGAATCGCCGACGCAGTAGATGGTGTTCGCGCCGGCACGTGCCGCGGGCAGTACCTGATCGCGCCGCAGCACCCAGCCGGCGAGCCGCACGGCACCCTCGGCGAGCGCCAGCACGACGACGAGCCACATCACGAACGCTCCGATGCGACGGCCGACCGACACGGCGCGCCTCTCTAGCCCACATTTCTCACCAGGTCCACGTTGCGAGAGCGTCAAGCGTGCGTCAGATCGGGCCGAACGGAGCGGCGAGCGACGCAGGCGACCTCTTGACGCTGCGCGCGTCGAGGAGCGAGGCGCGAGTACGGCCCGAGATGACGTGCGATTGGCGCTCGCAGCAGGGACCTGGTGAGAAATGCGGGCTAGCGCGTCCCGGCGTCGGCCGGCAACGCCGTCGCCGCGAGCCGCTGCACGTCGGCCTCGCTCACGTCGAAGACGAAGAGCGAGCGCCCGATGCGGGTCGTCGGTGCCAGCCGATCGAGCCACGACCATTGCCCGCGGCGCACGCCGATCATGTGGTCGCGGGCATACGTGATCGCGTAGGGATAGCCGGCGAGGTAGTTGGCGCTCACCACGAAGCGGCCCGCCGTCGGCGTGCTCGGCGGCAGCGTGTACTCGAGACCGTACAGCGCCGGATCGACGTGCCCGAAGTACGCGAGCGCGACGCGATGGCTGCCGCCGGCCGCGAGCCACGTCCGCAGGCGCCCGAGGTCCTGCCCCCAGTCGAGGTTCGAGTCGAGCAGCAGGCGGCGATCATGATCGGTCGGGCCGGCGAGCTCGTTGAAGTACGCGAGGTGGTGCGGCGCGTTCGCGACGCACGACCCGAGCTGCCACACGAGCAGCGCCGCGAGCCCGATCGCCGCGCGCCGCTCGCGCAGCATCGCTTCCGCACCGCGACCCGCGACGATGCAGAGGAACGGCAGCGCCGGCAGCAGGTAGCGGACGCCGTAGTTCTTGCCGAAGTGAAAGGACAATACGTAGAGCAGGAAGAGCGGCGGCAGCACGAACCAGAGATCGGCGCGGTCGCGCCGGCGCGCCATGGCCGCGAAGCCGACGAGCGTCAGCACGATCGTCGCGAGCGGCGTCTTCACCGCGAACGCCTCGAGAAAGTAGTACCACCAGCCGGTCTGCGACCAATGGCCGTTGAGGAATGCCGGAAACTCGCCGGCGCTGCTGGCGTTCGCCTGGAAGCGCACGCCCTCGAGCACCGGCGCCGGCAACGGGAATCCCGAGAACTGGTAGACCGCGAGGAGCGCCACCCAGGCGGCGACCGCGAGCACGACGAGGCCGTCGGCGAGCTTCACCATCCGCTCGCGGTCCCAGCCCGACCACGCGACCGCCGCGAGCAGCGGCACGAGCGGCAGGAAGATCAAGGTCACGCCCTTGGCGGCGATCCCACACCCGAAGAGCACGCCCGCGAGCACCGCCCACGGACGGAGCTCGGTCGCCGTGAAGCGCGCGAGCGCGAAGAACCCCGCGAGCACGAGCGCCGTCACCCCCATGTCGAGCGTGGCGATCGCGCCGTGCGCGATGATGGTCGGCTGGGTGCAGTAGAGCGCGAGCGCCACGAGCGCGGCGTGCGGGGCCAGCGCGGCGCGCGCCCACCACCACAGCAGCAGGCCCGTCGCGACCGCCACCACGATCGTCACCATGCGGGCCCGGAAGAACGCATCGAAGTAGCGGTCGCGGTTCAGCTGCATGAAGCGCGTCCCGTAGATCCACGGGCCCCAGCCGGTGCGGTTGTCGCGCCAGCGCGGGTCGCGCTCGAGCTGCAAGTCCATCGCGAGCAGCGGCAGCGCCATCGCCATCTTGAAGAGCGGCGGATTGGTCGAGTCGAACGTCAGGTCGCCGGTCAGGAGGTGGTAGTAACCCGCCGGCAGGTAGACGAACTCGTCGACGGTCGGCGTATCGGTGCGCGCGACGACGAGCGCGCTGCCGGCGAAGAACAGCAGCGCGAGGATCACGAGACCGCGCTCGGCCCGGGGCGAGAACGTCACGCTTCGCTCGCCGTTCAGCGCCGCAAGCGCGCGACGTCGGCCAAGTCTTTCGGCCGGCCGGTCGCTTGCCTGTTTCGGACCCGGGCGTCGCAACCGAGCAACGCCATCGGGAAGCCCTCGAGCGTCGCCGTGTCGCGGCTCCGCCATCCCTCGTCGAACGTGACACCCGTGATGTCCGTCAGCACTTCGATCCGTGAAGGAAGGACGCCGATTTGCTGCACGGCCCCGGGCGTCGAGAAATCGGCGACGGTCACGCCGGCCGAGTCGAGCGGCGCGCCGAATTTCTTCAGCGCCCTCACGGACTCGTCAGCAGCCCCAGTCGCGGGCATAGCGGAAGTCGCGGTCGATGGTGCGCGCCGATATCTTCGCGATCACCGGCAGCCGGCGTTTGAACTGCGAGCGCTGCACCATGCCGCGAACGCGCGCCAGGAATTCCGGTGCGAAGCCCGCCGCCAGGAGATCCTCCTCCTCCCAACGCTCGTCGACCATCAGATAGAGCAGCCGATCGACCTCGCGATACTCGAAGCCGAGCTCGTGCTCGTCGGTCTGGCCGTGCCAGAGATCCGCCGACGGCTGCTTCTGCACGATCGGCGCCGGCACGCCGACGTGCTCGGAAAGCGCCCACACTTGGGTCTTGTAGAGGTCGCCGATCGGATTGAGCGCCGACGCCATGTCGCCGTGGAGCGTACCGTAGCCGAGCAGCAGCTCGGTCTTGTTGCTGGTGCCGAGGACGAGCGCATGCCAGCTCGCCGAGTGGTCGTAGAGGATCGTCATGCGCTCGCGCGCCATCTTGTTGCCGCGGCGGAGCGGCGTCGCGTCCGGAAACGCCGCGAAGTAGGCGTCGATCTGCGGCGTGATCTCGACGGTCTTCACCGCGATGCCGGTCGCCCCCGCGACCAGCTCCGCGTGCTCGAGACTCTCCCGGCTCGAGGCGCGGTACGGCATGCGGATGCCGAGCACGTTCGCGGGCCCGAGCGCCTCCGCGGCGAGGAAGGCGGCGAGGCTCGAGTCGACGCCTCCCGACAGCCCGACCACGACGCGCTCGACGCCGACCTTGCGCACCTCGTTCCGAATGAACGCGACGAGGATGCGACGCAGCACCGGCGCGTTCAGCGGGATCGCGGGCGGCGGCGTTGTCGGGCGGGAGCCGCTCATCGACGGCGCGCCGTCTTGCGCGCCGACTTCGCGCTCTTGCGCGCTTTCGTCGTGACGGCGACGCGAGGTCGCTCGGGACGCGCGACGCGCGCGGGTTTGGGGACCGACGCCGGCACGGCACCCGTCGCCGGCGGCTCGCCGCCCGCGGCCGCGCGGCCCCCGCGAATCCGCACGAGCTCGTTGATCGTGAGGTCGACGTTCTCGTCGCGCAGCATCGGCGACGCGATGCGCTTGCGGCGGACGGCCGCGAGGTTCATCTCGGCGGCGATCATGTCGGGCTCGTAGTACTTGGCGCGGGCGAGGATCTCTCCCGTCGGTCCGACGATCTCGCTCCCGCCCCAGAAGCCGACGCCGTCCTCGAAGCCGACGCGGTTGGCGTAGACGAGATGCATGCCGAACGTCTCCGCCGTCACGTCGTTGATGCGCTGCCAGTACGCGCGTTCTCCGGCAGCTCGCCGCCCTCGAGCCCCCAGATCGGGCTCGCCGACGGCACAGCAGCGTGAGCGCGCGGTCGATCGCGGCGATGTACGCCGTCGACGGGTGCCACAGATCCTCGCAGAGCAGCATCGCCACGCGACCGAAGCGGCTATCGAAGCGCAGATGCGGTCGCCGCGCGCGAAATAGCGGACCTCGTCGAACAGCCCGTAAGTCGGCAGGTAGACCTTGCGGTGCACGTGGAGGAGCTCGCCGCCGTCGAACCACATTGCGGCATTGTAGAAGCGGCATTCCGGCGTCTCCTCGACCGCGCCCGCCACGAACGCAACCGTCTCCCGGCTGAGCGCGCAGAGCCGCCGGACCACCGGTGAGTCGACGTCGCAGCGCCACCGTCGAGACCATGTCCTTCAGGAAATAGCCCGTGAGCGACAGCTCCGGGAACACCAGCACGTCGACGCCCCGGCCTTTGGCCGCGCGGAGCTCGTGCTCGTAGATCGCGAGGTTGGCCTCGACGTCGCCGAGCCGGCAATCGATCTGGGCGACGCCGACGGTGAAGGTCGTGGCCATGAGCCGGCGATTGTCCCGTAGGCCTCCGCGAAAGACAAGGCGACGGTGACGCGATACATAGCGCCGGTGGCCGCATCGCCCGATCCCCGAGCCGTCGACGTCGCGTCCGCCGCACAGCGTGGCGCCCCACCGGCTCGCCGAAAGCCGCGGCTCGCGAAGCGCCTGCGGCGCTGGATCGGCGCGCGGCTGGTCGGGTTCGCGGCCGTCGTGCTGCCGCTCCTCTACGTCGGCTACATGTGGCTCGTGCGCGTCACGTCGCACGAGGACGACCGCACGCTGCAGCAGCAGATCTACGGCGCACTCGAGCGCCACGACCGCGTCGTCGGCGTCCTCTGGCACGAGGAGGTCTTCAGCGTTGCCTACAACTACCGGCTCTACCGTCCGCACACTCTCGCGAGCGTGAGCGACTTCGGCGAGGTGATCAGCGCCATGTTGCGTCTGTGCAACTTCGTGGTGTTCCGCGGCGGCTCCGGGTCGAAGTCGCGACGCCGCGACGTGCTCGGCGACCTCATCGAGCACATGCAGACGACCGCGCGCGTGATCTACGGCCTCACGGTCGACGGCTCGCAAGGTCCCGTCTATCACCTCAAGCCGGGCGCCGTGCTGATCGCGCGCGCCTGCCGCGCGCCGATCGTCGTCGTGCGCACGCACTACCGGCGCGGCATCGCACTCGACACGTGGGACCGGACGCAGATCCCCCTGCCCTTCAACCGTCGGCTCACGCTCGCCTGCGGCCCGTACTGGATCGCACCCGACGCCGACGATGACGCGGTCGAGGCGTTTCGCCGTCACGTCGAGAACGAGCTCCTCGAGATCACCGCCCGGGTCGCACGCGAGCTCGACGGCGACGAGGGGCCGTATTGGGGCTTCCCGTCCGGCTGGACGCCACAGTGGCCGCCAGGGCGACTCGGCACACCCTATGGCCCGCACGATCTCGATCCCGACCACCCACCGCCATGGGCACATCGGAAACCGTGAATACGGCTTGCACCTCGGGACCCCTCTCTTCTAAGACCTTTCGACGATGACCTCTCGCGTCGCAGTCAGAATCGCCGGCCTCGTCTTGGCCATTGCTATCGTCTGGTACATCACCCACATCAACGCCGAGAACGCGCGCCTGCGCGCCGCCGCGTCGAACGCGCCGGTGGCGGCCCCCGCCGATCGTCCCGCCGCCGCACCCGCTGCCGCGCCGGCCGCACCAGCCGCCGCGCGCACGCTCACGGCCGAGCAGCGCCAGGCCATGTTGGAGAAGCTGAACGCCAGCCCCGGCCGACCAGTCTGGTTCGCGACCGTCCCCAACAACCCCGAAGCCGCCACCTTTCAAAAGCAGATCCAGAGTGTCTTCGAGGCAGCGGGGTGGGAGATCAAAGGCAACTCGGCCGTCCGCTTCCCGATGAAGCCCGGCATCTTCGTCTTCGCCGCCGACGAGGAGCCGCCCGACTACCTCTCCAGCGTCAACGACGCCTTCGAAGCCGCCGGCATCAGCATCACGTCGGGCCGTGGCTACCGCGAGTACGTGCGGCAAAAGAAAGAAGAGAAGCCGGACTGGGTCGGATTGGAGCTCGGCCCGGACGACGTGTACGTGATCGCGATCGGTCGCGCGGGCTAGCGCGGGACAGTCCGCGGCGACGGGGCACGTCACCGCTCGGGCTCCATAAGCTCGATTCGGTTCCCGAAGGGATCGGCCACGTAGACCCGACGGCGGCGGGCCGTTCATGCGTTCAGCGCATCGGCGAGCGCGCGAAGCAGCTCGGCCCCGTCGCCGCGCCACGCGCTGCCGTGCATGCAGGCGAGTGTCGTCGGACGCGTCGACGCGAGCCGCTCCAGCATCACGCGAGCATTCTTCGTGTGCGAGAAGTAATCCATGGCGTGACGAAAGGCTTCGCTCGGCCCGAGGATGTCGGACTCCGTGACGGGCGGAAGATCGGAGCCGCCCTGCGTGAAGAGGTCGCCACAGAGCAAGGTCGCGCTTCGCTCCTCGCTCAGAACACCGCACTCCCAGGCATGCGGCAGATGGGGCGTATCGAGCCACCGGACGGAGTGCGTACCGAGCGGCAGCAGCTCGCCGTCGGCGAGCACGCGCGGCGCCCGGTCGGCGAGGTCGCCGATCGAGACCACGGCGGCCACCGTGCCGCACAATGGTACGGACCGCGGCGCAACGGCCAGCCATTCGTTCAGCGAGCCGCACTCGTCCGATTCGACGTGCGAGAACCCGACGTATCGGAGGCGCTCGACCGACAGCACGTGGCCGACCGCTTCACGCACCAACGGAAACATCTTGCGCGGGCCGGTGTGAAAGAGCAGCGGTTCGTCGTCCGCGATGAGATATTGATTGAACGAGAACCCGCCTGCGCCCTCGATCGCGACCGGGGTGTTGATCCGATAGATCCCCTCGGCGACCTCGTGCACGTTCGTCCCAGACTGCTTGTTCGTCACGGTCATGCGATTCTCCTCGCCCACCACGGTAGGATGCGCGCTGAATTTCCGTTCATCGTCTTCGCCTCGAGGTCGATGACGCTGGCGGTAGACCGCACACCGCCCATGCGGCCCGGCGGTCTCACCGCCCTCGTCGATGGTCTAGAGGGTACGTTGCCAATAGGCGACATCGATCCAGCGGCCGAACTTGAAGCCTACTTCGTTGAAGTGCGCCACTTTCGACAGCCCGAATTTCTCGTGCAGCGTCACGCTCGACTCGTTGGGGAGCGCGATGCATGCCATGACGGCGTGGATGCCTCGCGCCTTCAAGATCGGGAAGAGCCGATCGTAGAGCCGGGAGCCGACTCCGTGCCCCGTGTGGCAGGCATCGACGTAGACGGTGATCTCGACGGAGAAGCGATAGGCCGCCCGGGCGTGCCACTTGGCCGCGTAGGCGTAGCCGACGGTCTCGGTGTCTCGCTCGGCGATCAACCACGGCAGCGACGCTGACTGCACGGCCTGGATACGATGAGCGATTTCGGGTGAGGGAACCGCCTCCTCCTCGAACGTCACGGTCGTTTCTTTGACGTAGTGATTGTAGATCCCGGCGACCGGATCGGCGTCGGCGATGGTCGCGGGCCGGATCACGAGCCCGCTCTCCGAGTAGGTCACGCCGGCACGCAGTCCGTCCGACCCGCGAGCGCTCTGAACCTTCTCACCACGCCGACAATCTACGAAAGGAAAACGCCTCGATCTCCTCCTTCATCTTGTCGAGCTGCAGATACCCCCGCGAGACGAGGCGCTCGGCGAGCGCTCCCCGGATCGTGCGACGAACGTCCACCGAAACCAGCATCGAGCCCGGGTCGCTCCGCGCCATCAGCCTCGCCGCGACGTTGACGCCGTGGCCCAGGAGGTCGCCGTTCGGTTGCACGACCACGTCGCCCAGATGCACGCCGATCCGCACCTTGGGCTCGCAGCGCTCGGCAAGCGCGAACGCCGCTTCGACCGCCGCCACGCTCGACCCGAACTCCAGCATGAAGCCGTCGCCCGCGGTGTTGAACAGACGGCCACCGCGCGGCGCGGCGATGCCTTCGATCACGCTCCGTAGCGCCGCTACTTCGGCCGTGCTGCCGGCCTCATCGGCTTCGGTGCGCGCAGAGTAGCCCGCAAGGTCCAAGGCGACGATCGTCGTGAGTCTGCGGAGCGGCGCATCTGGGGCCATGGAGGGGAGTGCCATAGCCCACCTCTCGGCGCCCGGACAACCGATCCTCGCGCGACGGTGTCTCGGAAGGCGCGAGCGTGGCGCCTCAGGTCTGCGCTTTCTTCGAGCGTTTCGACGTGTTGCCCGAACCGTTGAGAGCGACCGCTCGGCGAACGAGCGCCTTGAAGGCCGGACCGTCGACGTCTTCTCCTTCGCGGATGTCGATCGCGCGGCGTACCTTTCCGTCGAGACTCGAGTTGAAGAGACGGGCCGGATCCTTCAGCGACGCGCCCTTGGCGAAGGTCAGCTTCACGACCTGCTTGTAGGATTCGCCGGTGCAGATGATGCCGTCGTGCGACCATACGGGAGTGCCCATCCACTTCCACTCCTCGACGACGTCCGGGTCTGCTTCCTTGATGAGCTTGCGCATTCTGCCGAGGGTTTTCCCGCGCCAGTCCCCGAGCTCGGCGATCCTTTTCGAGATGAGCTCCGATGCCGACTGGCCTGCGCTCGCGCCCGACTTTTTCATGCTGTCATCCTCGACGTCCCAGAAGAGGGATTACCCTTCACGGCCACCCAACGCGGCCGTTAGGCGACGCTCGGTGCGCATCTATCTCGCAAAGTTCGGCTGAGGAAGTCTACGTGCTCCACGCCTTCCAGAAACGCTCGCAGCGGACTCCGAAACGAGACGTGGGGCTCTGCAAGGCAACACCTCCGTGAACTCCTGAAACTCAAGCTGACGCGTTCCACGGGCATGTTCTTCCGCGACCTCGGCTTTCCTGACGAGGCCGAGAACCTCCGCATCCGGTCCGTTCTCCTAAATCCAGCGCCGGCCCTCGATGATGTCATCGTTCAAGACGGCGAGATCTTTCTCCAGCAGGATGATCTTCGCCGCGTCCTTTGCCACCTCGACGCCGTTTGAGGGCTACGTCGACCTTGTCCACCGTTCGGGAGGCGACGCCGAGCCGTGTCCGGTTTCGGGACCAACGCCAGGCCGGATCGCTGTCCAACTTCTCCGGAGTACGCACAATGGTAGGCTCTCTCAGGAGGCCGGGCGCGTGCGCAGACTGCAGATCGACCATTTGACGGAATATCACTTCGGCTCGGAGGTGACGCTCCTCCCGCACCGCATGCTCCTCCGGCCGCGCGAGAGTCACGGCCTGCGCATCGCGTCCTCGATGCTCGAGATCTCGCCTGCGCACCGCATCCGTTGGCAGCGCGACGCATTCGACAACTCGGCGGCCGTGGCGAGCTTCACGGCGCCCAGCGCGTCGCTCCGTGTCGCAAGCCAGGTGGTCATCGAGCACTACGACGAAGAGCCCCTTGATTTCGTGGTCGAGGATTATGCGGCCGTCCATCCCTTCACCTACCGCCCGGAGGAAGGTGCCGATCTGGCGCCGCTGCTCTCGATGGCGTGGCCGGACGACCGCGCGCTCGTCGCCCGCTGGTTGCAGGGGCTATCGTTGGGATCCTGCAAGGTCGAGACGTTCGCCCTCCTCGACCAGCTCAATCGCGCCATCTGCCGCGACTTCCGCTACCATGCACGCGAGGAGCCGGGCGTGCAGTCGCCGGCGCAGACTCTTTCGCGCGGAAGCGGCTCTTGTCGCGACTTTGCCGCCCTCTTCCTGGACGCCTGCCGCCATCTGGAGCTCGCGAGTCGCTTCGTCAGCGGATACCACACGAGCTACGCGACCGAAGCCGGCGCCGGCTCGACCCACGCGTGGGTGGAGGTCTACCTACCGGGACCCGGCTGGAAAGGTTTCGACCCCACGGCTGGAGTCGTAGCGGGGAGCGAACACATCGAGGTCGCCGTCGCCCGCCATCCGGAGACGGTGCCGCCCATTGCCGGTAGCTATGTCGGCCCCACTGAACCACGCCCTACGATGGTCGTTTCCGTGCGCGTGTTCTCGGTTTGAGGGGCGCGTGGGGCCGCGCGCCGTGTCACGATGGCGAGCCCGCGCGAGTCCAGTGCAATTCGTTCAGAGCAGCGCGTGCCTCGGGTAGAATCAGGTCTTCATCCCACGCGACGTACTGCCCCGCGCGAGGATATCGTTGATCAGCGACTGATAGGTGACCCCAGGCTTCGCGGCGGTGGCCTTGAGGCGAGCGAGAACATCCGGATCGACCCGCAGCGAGACCGTCTTGCGAGGCGCGCGCCCGATCGTCGGGCGTCCCACACGTTTCATCCGACGCAGCCGATCGCCCGCCAGCTCCGCAATGTCGCTGAAATTGATCCTGCTCACTTCTTCCCCTTCCCCATCCGACTCCGCCTGCGCGGCTGCTCCGCCGGGGGCCCCTGGCTGTAGTCCTTGAACGGCGCGTCGCGCCGTGTGACCGCCTCGCGCACGCTCGCCGACTTGGCGACGCGCACGAAGTCGCGGCCCTCCGGCGTGTTGCGCATGATGCCGTCGAGGATGGGGCCGAGGGTCTGGGTACTCTGGAGGCCCATGTTGTCGTAGGCCTGGTTGACGATGAGCTTCATCGCCGTGAGCTGGGTGAGAGGGATGCGCGCGAGCTTCTCGGCGAGGGCCTGCACGCGCTGGTCGAGCTCCTCCAAGGGATACGAGAAATTGATGAGCTCGATGGCGGCGGCCTCCTTGCCGCTGATCCACTCGCCCGTCAGCGCGTAGTACTTGGCTTTCGCGAGCCCGAGGCGGTGAACCCACATGCCGGTGAGGTGACAGCCCCAGACCCGCGAGTACGGCGTGCCGAGGCGCGCGTCGTCGGACGCCACGACCAGATCGGCGCAGAGCGCGAGCTCGGACCCGCCGCCGACGCAGTAGCCGTGCACCTTGGCGATGGTCGGCTTCAAGCCGCGCCACAGGCCCATGAAGCTCGTGAGGTAGCTGGTGTACCGGTTGATGACGAAGTGGACGTCCATGCCGGGGTCGTAGTTGTCCTCGGCGATGGCGGCGTAGTGATCGAGGCCGCTCGAGAAGTCGAAGCCGCCGCAGAAGTTGTCGCCGGCGCCCGCGAGGACGATGACCTTGACGGCGTCGTCGCGGTTGGCGTCGGCGAGGGCGCGATCGAGGCCGTCGGTGACCTCGGGCCGGAGGGTGTTGGCCTTCTCGGGACGGTTCAGGGTGATGGTCGCGATGGGGCCCGCTTTGGCGAGGAGAACGACGTCGTCGGACATCGTTCTCCTCTACCTATGAGCGGCGCGCCTCGCCAGCGCGTCACTTGCACTTGATCGTGCCGACCGGCGACGTGTACGCGCACGCCGGGCTCGTCGGGCCCGGGAAGAGCGCGTCGCCGCATTGGTTGGTGGCGGCGTACGGCGGGTCGAGGATGATCGTGCCTCTGAGCGGCAGGCTACCGGGCAACGGGAAGCTGCCGCCGACGGCGGAGACGTTGAACTTCACCTCACCCGGCACCTTGAGGCTCCGCTTCACGACGACCTTGTTGACGCCGGCGAGCGACGGGATCGTGCCACCCTTGTTCTTGTAGACGAACGAGGTGTGCGGACCGTTCACCTTCCAGCCCGACGCCGACGAGGCGTTCCAGAGCCCGGCGGGCACGGTGGCATCGACGACGGTCTGGCCGCCGGCGTCGACGATGAGGACGCGGAAGCCGTCGATCGAGGGATCGATCGCACCCGAGGGCACGGTCATGGTGCCGGAGAACTTGAGGCGATCGTCGCCGAGCGGGAGCCCGAGCCTCTGCAGCGTGAGCTTCGGTTTCACGACGTGCACGGGTTTGTTGTTCGTGCACGGATCGCACGCGTCCCCGAGCCCGTCGCCGTCGCTGTCCTGCTGGCCTGGATCGGATTGCTGCGGACAGATGTCCTCGAGGTCGCAGATGCCGTCGCCGTCCGCGTCCGGTTGGCCGGTGTCGGGCGGACAGTCGACGCTCGTGCCAGAGCACTGCTCGGGCACGTCGCAGGTGCCGGCGCTCGGCCGGCATTCGACGCCCGCGAGATAGGCGTCGGCCTGGCAATCGGCGGAGCTGCCGCTGCACTGCTCGGCCGCATCGCACACGCCCGCCGCGGCGCGACACTCGACCGCGCTCGTCGCGAAGCCGTCGGCGGGACAATTGGCCGAGGTGCCGCTGCAGCTCTCGGCGACGTCGCAGACACCGTTCGCGGGGCGGCAGAGCTGGGTGCTCGGCGCGAAGGTGTTGGCGGGACACGTGGTCGTAGTGCCGTCGCAGCTCTCGGCGACG
Organism: uncultured delta proteobacterium; assembly: GCA_963774015.1. GTDB lineage: Bacteria > Desulfobacterota > Binatia > UTPRO1 > UTPRO1 > UTPRO1. Next base: position 1,245,465 of record CAVZDH010000001.1, on the reverse strand, counting down.
TCGCAGACGCCGTTCGCTGGCCGACAGACGGTGCTGCTCGGCGCCACCACGTCGCTCGGACAGGTATCGGAGCTGCCGGTGCAGCTCTCGGCGACGTCGCAGAGCGACACGGCGGGCCGGCAGACCGTCGAGGACGACGCGAAGGCGTCGGCGGGACAGGTGCCGCTCGACCCGGTGCAGTTCTCCGCGGCGTCGCACACGCTCGTCGACGGGCGACAAACCGTCGCGCTCGACGCAAAGCCGTCGGCGGGACACGTCGGCGCTCGCACCGGTGCACTTCTCGGCGACGTCGCAGACGCCCTGTCGCCGGGCGGCAGACGACGGTGTTGGCGGCGAAGAAGTCCTCCGGACACCCGGGCCCGACGCCGGTGCAGTTCTCGGCGAGGTCGCAGATGCTCGTCGCCGGGCGGCAGACGACGCTCGCCGACGCGAAGCCGTCGGGCGGGCACGCCGCGCTCGTGCCGGTGCAGGCCTCGGTCACGTCGCACTGGTCGACCGCGACCCGGCACGGCGTACCGTTCGGCGCGAAAGCATCCGCTGGACACGTGTTGGAGACGCCGTCGCAGCTCTCGACGGCGTCGCAGAGGTCGATCGCGTTCCGACAGGGCGCGGTCGACTTCGCGTCGGCGGGACAGGCTGCGGACACGCCGTTGCAGACCTCCTCGAGATCGCACGCGCCGGCGGCGGCACGGCAGACGACGCCGTTGCCGGAGAGCGTGTCCGCGGGACAGGCGGCGGTCGACCCGGTGCAGAGCTCGGCGGGATCGCAACCGCCGGCCGAGGGACGACAGACGGTCGACGACGAAGCGAAGCCGTTCCCCGGACACGTCCCCGACGCGCCGCTGCACGTCTCGGCGACGTCGCAGGGGCCCGTGGCCGTACGGCACGTGGTGCCGATCGAGACGAACTGGCAGCTCGCGTCGCAGCACGAGGTCGCCGTGCCGTTGGCCGCGCCCTGATCGCATTGCTCCCCGGACTCGACGGTACCGTTGCCGCAGATGCTGGTCTTGTTGAGCACCCAGGTATCGAAGACCGAGTCGTTGTTGTCGATCGACTTCAGCGTGAGGACGGAATCGTTCGCGATCCGCACCTCGGTGTGCTGGTACTTCGAGAAGCTGCAGTAGATGCCGTTCACGCCGTTCGAGCAGTCGGTCGCGAGCCAAGGGCAATACTCCTTGCCATGCGTGAGCCCCTGGCCGTACGGACCCCCGCCGTCGACCTGCGCTGCGCCGTCGAGCGCCGCACCGCCGCCGCCGGTCATGATGTAGTAGGTGCTCTTGCCGTCCGATCCGGAACCGCCGCCGACCAGATAGTCGTCGACCGCGTGCGAGCGCTCGTAGCTGTGGTCGTGGCCGATGAACACGATGTCGACGCCGTACTGCTCGAAGATCGGTCCCCACGTATTGCGCACGGTGTGGTCGCTGCCGATCGAGGCAAACCCGTTGGCGCAGGAGTACGGCGTCTGGTGCAAGAAGACGAACTTCCATTTGCGGGTGGTCGCCGCGAGGTCGGCCGCGGCCCAGTTGGTCTGGGTCGAGTTGATGCCGGGGGGGTTCGCGTCCATCACCACGAAGTGGGCGTCGCCGTAGTCGAACGAGAAGTAGCGCTCTTCCTGGCCGGCGGGCGCGTTGCGCGGGAGCTGGTGCATCTTGATCTCGACCGAGCTCGCCCAGTTGGTGTTGCCGACGTTGTTCAGGTCGTGGTTCCCGAGCGTCGGCATGAACACGGCGCGCCGGAGGATCCCGTTCTTCCACTGCGAGATGAAGACGTTGTTGTCCCAGTCCGACTGGGTGCCGTTGGTGTAGGCGTTGTCGCCGACGGTCATCACGAGCGGCGGATCGTCGGCGTTCATGTTGTTGCCGATCTGCCCCTGCTGGCTCGTGCCCTGCCCCCAGTCGCCGATGACGGTGAAATAGAGCTCGCTCGGGTCGCTCGGGGTCTTGAAGGTCTGGAAGTAGGTCGTCGCGAGAACCTGGGTGCCGTTGGTGAGGAGGCGATAGTAGTACCGCGTTCCCGGTTGCAGACCCGTGAGCGGCACCGCGTGGCAGGTGCCGGCTGCACCGATCTCGCAGCTCCCGGCTTGTGCGACGTTCACCGACGAGCCGAGCGACGGCGTGAGGCCGTATTCCACCGTGCTGTCGCCGGTCACGTCCGTCCACCAGAGGATCGTCATCGTCGTGGTGATGGCGGCGGGATTCTGGATCAGCGGCCCGCGCGTCAGAGTCTGCGCCGCGGCGGAGGTCGCCAAGGCTGCGGACAGCACGGCGGACACGATCAGCGTTCGGAACATTCTCACCTCATCCTCGTGGGCTCTGATGGCGACCCCGCGCAGGGGCCGGGGGTTGGAAGTCGGCGCCGCACCATACACGGCATCTCCCCAGACTTGGAAGGAAAAACTGCATCGGTGTAGAGCAGGCCATGCCTCGAGACCGTCGTCGGAGAGCCCCCCTCTGCATCGTCGCCCTGGTCGCCCTATCGGCCTGCGGACCCCACGTCGTGCGCGCGCCCGAGCCTCCGCCGACGGGGCCGTTTCGCACCGAAGGCGGCGAGGCGACGCATCCGCGCTGCGCTCCACCCGCACGCCGGGGGCCGACGGGATCGATGCCGCGATGTGTCGTCTCATTCGGGCGCGGCACGACCGCCATGACCGCCGCCCCCGACGGATCACAGCTCTTGATCGCGCTCCTCGACGTCGAGCCGACCACCTGGACGCTGCCGGCCGTAGCGTTCGGGCACCATTTCGCGCCGATCCCCCCCGACGAGGACGAAAAAGATGCAAAAGGTGAGCGCGAGGGACCGCAGGCGCTGGTCGTGTCGCCCGACGATCGAACGACGATCTTCGCGGTCGAGGATCGCCTCATCCGCTACGACCTCGCGAGCGGCAGGGTGCTCGGCGCTTTCGAGGGGCCCGAGGGCAAGGGCATGGTGAACGACGTCGTCTGGTCGCCGGACGGCGCGAGGCTCCTGATCTCGAACGCCGCCGACGGGAAGGCCAGGCTCCTCGACGCCGAGAACGGGCGACTCCGGCGGACGCTTTCGGTCGACGGTCGCGTCGTCAAGATGGCGTTCGACCGTGACGGCCAGAGGATCGCGCTCGGGACCGAGGTCGGAACGGTCGCGCTGGTCGACCTCGGAACGACATCGCCCGCGTCCAAGGCCGCGAAGCCTCGCATGCTCACGCCGTCGACGCAGGAGATCACCGGGCTCGGCTTCGTCGACGGCGCGCTCGTCGTCGCCGCGCGCGACGGCCACGTTCGGCTCTTCGACGCCAGGGGCACGCTCGTGAAGGACCTCGCGCTCGGCGCGCCCGCAGCGCGCTTCGCCATCGCGGCCGACGGACGCCTCGCCGCCGCGTCCGACGATCAAAACGTCGTACGCGTGCTGACCCTCCCCGACGCCGTCGTCCACGAAACTTTCGCGTGGCACCAGGCGAGCATCACCGCGCTCGCATGGGGACGCGGCCCGACCCTCCTCGTCGCCGACAACGATGGGGAGCTCGCCGCCTGGGACGTCGCACCGCCCGGCGTGCAGTGAGCCGCCGCGGCGCCGTTCAACCGCTCGCGGTGAACTGTCGGCGCCGCTCGCGACGGGCGGCCCGCTTGTCGTCGCCGCCGGTTCGTGGCAGCCGAAGCGCCCGTGACGCGTCGAGAGCGCAGCGCATGGCCGATCGCCGTCGGCGTGGTGCTCGTGACCGCCCTGGCCTTCGCGCCGACCCTCGGGAACGGTTTCGTCAACTGGGACGACGACCTGAACCTCACCGAGAACGGCGCCTATCGCGGCCTTTCGCCGTCGCACCTCCGATGGATGCTGACGACGACGCTCGGCGGCCACTGGCAGCCGCTCACATGGCTCTCGTTCGCGCTCGACCACGCGCTCTGGGGAATGGATCCGCGCGGCTACCATCTGACGAGCCTCGGGCTGCACGCCCTGAACGCGCTCCTGGTATGGTTGATCTTCCGCTCGCTCCTCCGGCGCCTGACCACGGTCCCGCAGGAGGCGGCGGCATGGATCGCGGCCGCGGGCGCGCTCGGCTTCGCCGTCCACCCGCTCCGCGTCGAGTCGGTCGCGTGGGCGACCGAGCGGCGCGACGTGCTCTCCGGCGCGTTTTGGCTGCTCGCCGTGCTCGCGTACCTCCGCGCAGCCGAAGCTTCCGTGACCACGGCACGCCGCGCCCGCGCCTTCGTCGTGGCCGCCCTCGTGCTCTCGCTCGCGGCGAAGGCCTGGGCCGTCACGTTCCCCGTCGTCCTGCTGATCCTCGATTGGTACCCGCTCGAACGACTCGAGCGCGCGCCCCGGCTCGTGCTCCGCGAGAAGCTGCCGATCGCGGTCGTCGCAGCCGGAGCGGGGGCCCTGGCGTTCGCGGCACAGCGGGCGGTGCCCGAGATGCGCTCGCTCGCCGAGCACGGCGTCGCCGCACGCGCCGCACAGGCTGCGTACGGCCTCATCTTCTACCTCGCGAAGACGCTGTGGCCCGCCGGACTCCAGCCCGCCTACCTGCTCCCCACGCCGCTCGACCCGGCCGCGCCCCGCTACGTCGCCGCGGTGATCGCGGTCGTCGTCGTGACTGCAATCGCCGTCCGCGGGCGCGCGCGCCGTCCGGGAATCCTCGCCGCGTGGGCGGGCTACGTCGTGATCCTAGCGCCCGTGCTCGGTCTCACGCAGACCGGTCCGCAGCTCGTCGCCGACCGCTACAGCTATCTCGCGTGTCTCCCGCCAACCGCGCTTGCGATGGTCGCGCTCGCGCGCCGCTGGGCGCGCGCGAGCGCCCTTGCGGCCCGTCTCCTCGCGGGCGCAACCGTCGCGACGCTCGTCGTTCTCGCAGCGCTCACCTTCCGCCAGGCCAGCATCTGGCACGACTCCGTGACCCTTTGGGACCACACGCTCGGGCTCGATCCGTGCAATTGGATCGCGCTCACCAACCGTGGCTTCGCCCGCCAGGATCGCGATCGTGACGCGGCAATCGCCGACTACACGTCGGCGATCCGCTGCAATCCGCGTTACTGCCTCGCCTACTTCGACCGCGGGACCGCGCTCCAGGAGCGCGGCGATTACGCCGCTGCCGCGGCCGACCATTCCAAGGTGATCGAGCTCCGCCCGAACGATCCCGGGGCTTACAACAACCGCGGGTGGGCACGGCAATCGCTCGGCGACTTCGCCGGGGCGGCTAGCGACTACGAGCGCGCACTCGCGCTGGCACCGCCCGGCTGGTCGGCACGCGCCATGGTCGCGGCCAACTTGGCCGCGGCGCGAGCACGGCTCACCGCCAACGTTCGTTGACGGCTCGCGTGCCCGCGCCGCGGGATCGCATCACGGTACGGGGAGGAAGACCGCCTTGCTGGTGAGCTTCCAGCCCTTCGAGCCCTGCTGCGTCCAGATCCCGCGGATCGCCCATTCGTCGGCGCCGATGTAGACGTGCGTCGACATGTCCGACGTCGCGAGCGACATGTCGCCGTAGGTCTTGAGGGTCACGACGTAGTAGCCGTCCGCCTGCTTCGTCTTCAGCTGGTAGATGCCACCCGCGGCGCGCGCTCCACGGTTCTTGTAACGTGTCGACTTCGCGTTCTGCACCTCGATCGACCCGCGGACCAACGACGAGCGGTAGATCACGTTGCCGCTCGAGTCCTGGAGCTCGATCACGAAGTGGTTGTTCACGAAGTCCACCGGCACGGGCGAGATCAGGCGGCCGTGGAACTGGTAGACGTCGGGCCGCACCTCCGACCCGAACTGGATGCGGGCCGGGTCGGCGCAGATCGGCTCGTTGCAGTTGTTGAGGCAGTCGTCGAGCGGCTTTTGCGGCTTGTCGGTCCGGCACCCGCTCACCAGATTCCCGTCGTCGCAGGTCTCGGTGTCGTTCGCCTGCACCACGCCGTCGCCGCACGACGTGCAGTCGAGCCGGCAGATGGGCTGGCCGTTCGGGCCGATGCCGAGGTCGGGCGGATCGCAGGTCTCTCCCGCGTCGACCACGAAGTTGCCGCAGTTCGCCCCGATGCAGATGCCGTTGTTCACGTACTCACATAGGAAGCCCATCGACTGCGAGTCGCACGAGTCGTCGGTGCAGGGATTGTGGTCGTCGCAATCGACCGGCTGGCCGACGCAGGTCCCGAAGCCGTCGGCCTGGTCGTCGAAGGTGCAGAAGCTGCCGTCGTCGCACGGCGTCCCGGCGGGCAAGAAGGCGTCGGCCGGGCAGAACTTGTTCGTGCCGTCGCAGTCCTCGGGCGCGTCGGCCGTGCTCGCCGCCGGGCGGCAGACCGTGGTGGTCGGCTCGACCCCATCGGCCGGGCAATCCGCCGCGCTGCCCGAGCAGCTCTCCACGGTATCGCACACGCCCGAGGATGGGCGGCAGACCACCGAGCTGTTCTCGAAGGAGTCGGCCGGGCAGTTCGGGCCCGTACCGGTGCACTGCTCGGCGACGTCACAGACGCCGTTCACCGGCCGGCAGGTAACCGAGCTGCTCTCGAAGGAGTCGCTCGGACAGTTCACGCTGCTACCGTCGCAGTTCTCGGCAACGTCGCAGATGCCGGCGACCGGACGGCACTCGGTGCTCGACGGCTCCACCGCGTCGGCCGGACACGCCGCGCCGCTGCCCGTGCAGTTCTCTGCCACGTCGCAGACGCCGGCCTCGGGCCGGCAGACGGTCGACGACGAGGCGAAGGCGTCGGCGGGACAGTCGTCGGATGAACCGTTGCAGGTCTCGGCGACGTCACACACGTCGGCAGCCGCGCGGCAGGTCGTCGAGCCGTTGAGCTTGCCGTCGGCGGGGCAAGCCGCGCCACTGCCGGTGCAGTTCTCGACCGCGTCGCACACGCCAGCGGCGCTGCGGCAGACCGTCGAGCTCGGCTCGAAAGCGTCGGTCGGGCACGCAGCCGACGAGCCCGAGCAGTTCTCCGCGACGTCGCAGATGCCGGCGGTAGGCCGGCAGACGGTCGCGCTCGAGAGGAAGGTGTCGGCCGGACAGGCGTTGCTCACCCCGTCGCAGGTCTCGGGGGTGTCGCAAACGCCCGCGTTCGGACGGCAGACCGCGGTGCTCTTCGAATCGGCCGGGCAGGCCGCCGACGCGCCGGTGCAGTTCTCCGCGAGGTCGCAGACGCCGCCCGCTGCCCGACAAACCGTCGCGGCACCCGCGAAGCCGTCGGCCGGACAGTTGTTACCCACCCCGTCGCAGCTCTCGGCGACGTCGCAGACGCCCGCCGACGGACGGCAGACCGCCGAGCTCTTGCTGTCGGCGGGACATGCCGCCGACGAGCCCGTGCAGTTCTCCGCCAGGTCGCAGACACCCGCCGCGCTCCGGCACTCCGTCGAGGAGCTCAGGAAGCCGTCGGCCGGACAGTTGTTGCCGACCCCGTCACAGCTCTCGGCGACGTCGCAGACGCCCGCCGACGGACGGCAGACCGCCGAGCTCTTGCTGTCGGCCGGACACGCCGCCGACGCGCCCGTGCAGTTCTCCGCCACGTCGCAGACGCCCGCCGCGCCTCGGCAGACCGTCGCCGCGCTCGCGAAGCCGTCGGCCGGACAGTTGTTCCCGACCCCGTCGCAGCTCTCGGCGACGTCGCAGACGCCCGCCGACGGACGGCAGACCGCCGAGCTCTTGCTGTCGGCGGGACACGCCGCCGACGCGCCCGTGCAGTTCTCCGCCAGGTCGCAGACGCCGGCAGCGCCGCGGCAGACCGTCGCCGCGCTCTCGAACGAGTCGCCCGGACATGCGGCGCTCGCCCCGGTACAGGTCTCCGCCACGTCGCAGACGCCCGCCGACGGACGGCAAACCGTCGCCGAGCTCTGGAAGCCGTTCGCCGGACACGCGGCGCTCGACCCGGTGCAATTCTCGGCGACGTCGCAGACGCCCGCCGACGCGCGACAGACCGTCGCCGAGCTCGCGAAGGAGTCGGCGGGACACGCGGCGCTCGAACCGGTGCAATTCTCGGCGACGTCGCAGATGCCCGCCGACGCGCGACAGACCGTCGCCGAGCTCGCGAAGGAGTCGGCAGGACATGCCGCTGACGATCCCGTGCAGTTCTCCGCGGTGTCGCAGATGCCCGCCGACGACCGGCAGACCGTCGCCGAGCTCGCGAAGGAGTCGGCAGGACATGCCGCTGACGATCCCGTGCAGTTCTCCGCCGTGTCGCAGACCCCCGCCGACGGCCGGCAGACCGTCGCCGAGCTCACGAAGGCATTGGCCGGGCACGTCGCGCTCGACCCGTTGCAGGTCTCCTGCACGTCGCACACGCCCGCCGCGGCGCGACACACGCTACCGCTGTTGAAGGTGCAGTTGGAGTTGCAGCAGACGCTGCCGGCGATCCCGGTGTCGCACTGCTCGGCACTCGCATCAGTCCCGGCCACGGTATCGATTTGGCCATCGCCGCAGGTCGATGTGTAGAACGCCAGGTCGACGTGCGAGCGGTCGACGTCGGTGCCGTTACCCAAGCGGTGCCCGCCGTTGTTGAAAAACACGTCCGCCGGAGACCAGGGCCCGCCGGAGCTGCTGCTCGCTTCGATCAGGACGTTGACGGTCATCGCACCGACCCCCGACCCAATGCGCCACAACGCATGCACCGAGCCGTTGATATTGGTGCCGGTGAGGGCCTGGGTCGTCGCGTCGTCCACCACCGCGCCCGAGGCACTGAACGTGAGCGTCACGCGCGTGAACACCGTGCCGAAGCCGGTGATCGAGGTGGTCCCCGTGTAGCGGATGAAGGTCGAGCCGTTCGCCGACCACACGAACCGCTCCGCGCCGCTCGGCTCGGAGCCGCCGCTGCTGTTCATCTTGTCGCCGAACGGCGAGCCCGTGTTGCTGTTGATGCCGATGTAGAGATTGCTGAATGCGCTCGCGGTGCCGCTACACGAGTAGTTGCCGCCACCGGCGAGCTTCTCGAGGCCGGCAGCCGGCGCGGTGCAGGACCACCCGCTACCAGGCGAATACGTCGGCCCGCCGGTGAGGACGATTGCCGCGGCCGGCGCCGCCGCGACCAGCAGTCCGAGGACCGCCAGGGTCGCCATGCTGGCCAGAGCCGAGCCGTGCCGTCTTGCGCGACCCGGTGTCGTCGTACCGAACGCACGGGTCTGCGCCGCCCAAATTCTCCGCTGTGGCCGAGCTATCGTCATCGCGATGCCTCCGTTTACGCCGAGGTGCGTTCTGATACCGGGCGGATTCTCACCACGACCCGTGAGAGCCGTGACTGCCGTGGGAACCGTGACTGCCGTGCGAGCCGTGACTGCCGTGGCTGCCGTGGCTCCCGTGGCTCCCGTGACTCCCATGGCTGCCGTGACTCCCGTGGCTGCCGTGCGATGCGTGGGACAAATGTTGGGCGAGCAGCAGCTTCTCGCTGTTGGGTTCGGCGCGCAGCGCCCGCGCCGCCTCGGACGCGTCCAGCGCGACGTCGGGATTGAGCGCTTGGCGGGCTTCCTCCCGACTGAGGAAATCCACCGGCGTCTTGCGCAGTAACGGCAGCCCCTTCTCTTGGTCGCTCATGTCGGCTCCTTCACCTGAGTTCGCTTGCGTCCGCCCGTCACCGCAGCCTGCCGTCCGCCGAAGCATCCGCCGCCGCCGCGTAGCGCCGCACGCGCTCGGCGTGCGGCACGAGCTCGGCGAATACGCCGTCCGGCACCCGGGCCTCGTTGGCCGCCACCGCATGCGCCAGCGTCGCAACGGCCTGCCCCAGATGCTCCTCGGTCGGAAGATCCCCGTAGCCCTGATTCATCACCACGAGATCGACCCGCCGCGTGTAGACGATCCCCTGCGGGCTCCCGTCATTGCGGCAAAGATGCACGCGGTGCGCGCGCCCACGCGCGTTCTGCAGCGTCACGACCGCCGATCCGTCCCGGATCGGCGTCACGTCGACGAGACGCCAGCCGTGCGCGACCACGGCGCCCGCACGGAACGGCGCCAGCAGCTCCCAGGGCGGCGGCGCGGCGCTCGCTGCGGCGGCGTCCGGCGCCTCCGCGGCGTCCATGGGCGCGTCCGTCGCTGTCCGCCCGTCCCGGCCGCGCGTGGGATCGTCCATCGGCACCCGCAGGGGCCGCGTCGCCGCCACCGCCGTTCCCATGCCCCCCACTGCCAACGCTGCGGCCGCACCCACTGCCGCTTTGCCGATCAATTCGCGTCGTGAAAGCATCGCCCGCTCCCTTCTGGAAACCTGACTCCCTCGCGCCTCCGACATCCTTCCCCACCATGCCGCTCCGCAGAGACCACCACCGCGTGGATCGTCATCGCGGACGAGCCGCCTTTTTGCGAAACGCTTATGAGCGATATGTGCGACATGTGGGGGCGCGGCACTTGGGGACGCGATCCGCTACCATAGGTGCAGGGGAACTTGTCAATGAAAAAGTAAGGAGGCGACGAAATTTTGGCGCGACTTTTTGGCGCAGGATGATCGGCAGCGATGAATCGGCTCCACACACGGCTGCACCCGCACGGGCCGCGCGTCGTGCGCAACGCACGACATCGTGCATTCGTGCAGGCGCAGGTCGCGTGCGCCGTGCCCCGCTCGGAATTGAGCGCCACCTGGAGCGACTCATCGTCGACACGCGCGACCAGGTAGCAGGAACGTCCCGACTGGGAGGAGACACGGTGCATCATGCGGAACGCGATCGCCGACGCCACATCTCCATTTCGACGACGTTGTTGCCCGCCAGTTCGCAATTGAGCTACATCCGTCGTCCTCGTGCGCGAGCAGACGCTGGCCCGCACCGGTGAACCAAGAACGACGGGCGAAAGGAAGAGCCGTGGCGATCGGTGAACATGACGTTCGGTCGGAAGTCCCCGAGTCGCGCCTCGGCGTCTCGTTCGGGCGCGATCATGCATCATTCGACGTCGACGAGACGGTCTATTCCCTCGAAGCGATCTACGGGGGGGCGTATCTTTTCGTCGACCGGTGCTTCGTGTTTCTCTCCCGGCCGAGACCCCAGGTGGTGAACGTTCGCTTGACGTCGCGTGCACCAGCGACGTCCGCCGAGCTCGAAGTGCTCGCCGGCGAGTTCATGAACGAGATGCTCTCGCAGGCGACGCGGCTGCGCCTATCGCACGCCGCCGCGCGCATCCGCGAGTACTACACGGCCGCAGCGTTGCGAGCAGCGGCCTCGGCGCCGTCCGTCGATGATCTCCTCGCCGAGCTCGACGCGGAAGAGCTCGGGGACGACCCGCTCGAGATCTCCGTTCCCTGGGAAGGGAAGCAAAGCGACAAGGGAAGCGAGCCGAAGTAGGGTCGCCACGTTTCGGATGGGCCGGATCACCTTCGACCGATCGCTGTACGCTCCCGACGCCGTCGAGGCAGCAGCGGCGACCTACGCCGAGTACGCGGACATCGCCCTCGAGCACTCGGGCGACGCGGTGGTCGCGGTCGTCGGCGCCGTTCGCGGCGCTGATCGCGACACGATCGAGCACTCGTTCTGCAACCTCGCCTTGCAGGAAACCGTCGTGCGAATGCGGCGGGCCGCCGCGCTCGAGGCGCCGGAGGCGCCCGAAGCCTCGGAGGGCCGCCCGGAGGGCCGTCCGGAGGGCGCTCAGTAATGTCCGCGAGCTTCGCGGTACCTTTCCCGTCGACGGTCGCGATCGATCGGCTGGGATTCTTTCGCTGGGGCCGAATCGCCGGGAAGGTTCTGATCACCACGGACGGTGGCGATTGGGTGCTCCTGAGCGAGCCGGAGTTCGTCCAACTGCTCGCGGGAGAGGTCACGGAAGGCCACCCGCGCTTCGCGCAGCTCCACGCCGGGGGTTTTCTTCGCGACGGCCTCGATCTCGACGCGCTCGCAACCAGGCTGGCGCGGCGCGTGGGCCATGTCGCGCGCGGGCCGGAGCTGCACGTCGTCATGATGACCCGGCGCTGCGATGACCGTGGCGAGGCCCCGTCCGCGTCACCCGACGCTCGCCTGGACCTCGATCGGAAAACGGCCGAGCGCATCGTCGACGTCGCGCTCCAGACCACGTCCCCTTCGGTGTCGTTCGAGCTGCAGGCGCATGCGGGCGAGCCGCTGCTGAACGTCGACGGCGTCCGGCACCTGGTGGAATTCGCGCGGGCGACGAACGAGCGCGCCGCGGGCAAGACGCTCCGCTTCACGCTCGTCAGCAACCTGAGCGGGATGACGGAGGAGACCGCGGAGTGGCTGCTCGCAAACGACGTCGCCGTCCGGACGTGGCTCGACGGACCAGCCGAGATCCACGAGTGGAACCGCAGGTACACGGTGGCCGGCGCACACGCGGACGTGGTGCGGTGGCTCGCGTGGTTCGAGCGTCGATACCGCGACCTCGGTCGCGATCCCGAGGTTTGGCACGTGGACACCAGAGTCACGACGACGCGGCGAACGCTGCCGGCGTGGCGCGAGGTCGTGGACGAGTACGTGGCTCGTGGGATGCAGTCCATCCAGCTGCAACCGCTCAGCCCGCTCGGCTTCGACGCCGAGGCGTGGCAAACGATCGGGTACACTGCCGAGGAATACCTGGCATTCTACGACCGTGCGTTCGGCCATATCCTGGAGCTGAATCGCAGCGGGGTGCGCCTCGCCGAGCGAACGGCGTCGGGGTTCCTGAACAGCATCCTGTCCTGCGGGAATCCCGCTGCGCGGGAGATCCGATCGCCGTGCTCGGCCGGGACGAGCGAGCTCCTGTACGACGTCGATGGCCAGATATTCCCGAGCGACGAGGCACGGCGCGTCGACGCGCTGGGGGATCCCATCTTCGCGCTCGGCAACGTGCGAAAGCTGACGATCGCCGACATCGTCCGACACCCGACGGTCCGGGCGATCACGGCGGCATCGCTCCTCGACGCGCAGCCGATGTGCGCGGACTGCTGGAACAAGCCGTTCTGCGGCATCTCCCCCGTGACGAGCTACGTCCGCGAAGGAGACCTCTTCGGTCAACGGCCGCGATCTTTCGAGTGCAAGGAGCACATGGCCGTCGCACGCACGCTGTTCGCGTCACTGGCGGACGAGAACGACCGCGCGACGATCGAGATCCTGCAGCGCTGGACGACCGGAGCCGGCCGGCATCGCTAGATGGGGCCTGTTCGCCGCGTCGTCGTCGTCGGCGGAGGAACCGCAGGCTACTTCGCGGCGCTCGCGCTGAAGCGGCAGCTCCCGGAGCTCGACGTGACGCTGGTCGAGTCGAGCACGATTCCGATCATCGGCGTCGGCGAAGCGACGACGACTCTGATGCCGCCGTTCCTGCACCAGCAGCTCGGCATCGACATCGTCGACTTCTACCGTGAGGTCCGCCCGACGTGGAAGCTCGGCATCAACTTCGAGTGGGGACTGCCCGGCGACTACCGTTTCGCCTACGGGTTCGGCGACAACAACGTCGTCGAGGCCTACACCCACGACGGCACGATCGAGAACCAGTCGGTGGTCGCGATGATGATGGCGACCAACCGCACGCCGATCGTGCGGGGCGACGATGGCGCCCCGCTCTCGCTCCTCCCGGATCTCAAGTTCGCGTACCACGTCGACAACCAGCCCTTCGTCACCTACCTCACGAAGCACGCTCGACGCGGCGGGATCCATCACGTCGACGCGGTCGTCAAAGACGCGACAACCACCGACGGCGAAAGCATCGACCGGCTGATCCTCGACGACGAGCGTGAGCTGCGCGCCGACCTCTATGTGGACGCGACCGGGTTCCGCGCTTTGCTGATCGAAAAGATCCTGGGCTCGCCCTTCACGAGCTACGCGTCGAGCCTCCTCTGCGACACCGCGGTCGTGGCGACCGTCCCACAGACCGGCGTCATTCAGCCCTACACCACCGCGGAGACGATGGATGCCGGCTGGTGCTGGCGGATCCCCGTCGAGGGTGAGGACCATCGCGGCTACGTGTACTCGTCGGCGCACCTGAATGCGGACCTGGCACTGGCCGAGATGCGGGCGAAGAATCCCGGGCTCGGCGAGCCGTGGTCGGTGCGCTTCCGGAGCGGCCGTCACCGGGAGTTCTGGAAGGGCAATACCGTGGCGATCGGCAACTCCTACGGCTTCGTCGAGCCGCTCGAGTCGACGGCGCTCCACATGGTGATCATCGAGATCGCGTACCTGCTCGGCGGCATACAAGCGTCCGGCGACCGCCCCGAATACCGCGCGTTCGCGAACGAGGGCATCGGGAGACACTGGGACGACCTGCGCTGGTTCCTCGCGATCCACTACAAGTTCAATCGCAAGCTCGATACGCCATTCTGGCGAGATTGCCGCGAAACCGTCGAGGTCTCGGGGCTCGCACCGGTGTTGGAACGCTTCGCCAGGTTCGGCCCCGGGCTCGAGACCGACGCGCACCGCTTCGTAATGGGCGATCCGACGTTCGGCTATCAGGGGCTGATGACCATGCTCCTCGGCCAGCAGGTCCCCTGTCCGCTGCCGGCCACGACGACGCTCACCAAGCCGGCCTGGGACGCGCGCGTCGCGGAGAGCCGGGCCCTCGTCGACCGCGCATTCGCGCAGGCGGATGCGCTCCAGCTCCTTCGGCGCCGTCCCGACTTCCTCGAGGAGCTCGTGACGTCGGATGGCTCGTGGCTCAATTGCGGCGGCGAGCGGATAACAGGCATCGACCGGGTGCGGGGTCTCCTCCACCCGAGGTCGGAGGGACGGCGAAAACGGGGGCCCTACGCCCACCTGCTCCAGGAAGCCAGCGCGCTCCGCACCGCGCGATCGTCGCTGCGCAACCGCGATTGAGCCGATCAGAAAATCCTGGCAGGTGGCCCTGCTGACGTGCTAACCGTCCCCGACGGAACGGACGTCACCAGGTGAACACCACTCTCCACGATTATCCGACGCCGTCGAGCGAAGAGCGCGGACGGGGCCCCGGACCAGGTGCCTCGATCCGGGGCATCAACCTCCGTGTCTCGCTGGTTCGCGGTCCGGCCCGCTTGCCGTGGCGAGGCGGTGCGGCGGCGGCCGACGATGAGCTTCCGGCGAGCGACGTCCTCCACGCCGCGCGCGCCGTCACGGACCGACCCGGCGCCTTCCTGATCGGTGGCGGAGATCCGCTTCGCCGCGCCGACCTGCCCTCTCTTCTCCACGATCTCTTGGAGCTACGCCCCGAGAATCTGGGCCTCTGCACCACGGGTGCCGGACTCACGAACACCGTGGTCGACCGGCTGCGATCCGCCGGCGTGCAGCGGCTGAGCATACCGTTTCACTGTGCACGCCGGGATGCCCACGACTGGTTGGTCGGGCAACCGGGCGCGCTCAAGACGGCGCTGCGCGCGATTCGCACCTGCGTCGACACCGGCATGCCGGTCGAGGCCGAGGTCGTCGTCACCCGGCCGACGATGCCGCATCTCGCGGAGACGGTCGACGTCCTCACGCGCGTTGGTGTCCGGACGATCTCGCTCCGGCGTCTCACCGCAGTCGACGTCGACGTCCCCGAATTCGTCCTGCTCTCGCCGCGCCTGTCGCTGCTCGCCGAGGATCTCGAACGCGCGGCGACGATCGCACTCCAGCGACGGGCCCGCTTGGTGATTCGCGATTTCCCCCTCTGCGTGGCGCCGCGGCTGCGACGGCTCTTCGCCCGCTCCGACGCCGAAGTGTGGCTGACGACGGGCGGCACGGTCGCACCGACCAAGTCGGCGCAGTCGGTCGCGTCGATGGAGTCGGCGCGGTCGAGTGATGGTGGGCTCGAAGCCGGGCGCGGATGCCCGGACTGCCCCGGCGGGCCGCAGTGCGCGGGAGCCCCAGCGGACTACGTTGCGCGCTTCGGTTGGGAAGAGCTCGCCGACCTGGCGCCGATCGCGGAGCGCGTTCGGGAGAACGTCGCCGCGCAGCAGAGCGTACGGCCATCCGGAACGATGGTGCTCTCATGGCGCGGACCCCGCCGCCTCCGGTGCGACGGGTGCGCCGACGGTCATTCGACCGCAGGCGGTCATTCGACCGCAGGCGGTCATTCCACGCTCGGACCCGAGTCGACGCGCGCCGTGCGCGCGAGGCTGGTCGAGGCCGCGCGCTTCCGGCCGGCGGTGTTGCAGCTCGTGGGCGCCGAGCTGCTCGCTCATCCGAAGGCCGCCGCGTTGCTCTTCGATGCGGTCCGGCTCTTCCCGCGCGTCGAATGCGCCGGCGAGGGGAGCGCCATCGTCAAGTGGAGCGACGTCGATTTGCGTCGATTGAAGGACCTCCGGCGCATCGACGTGGCGTTCTATGGACCCGACGCAACGAGCCACGACGCCCACTGCGGGATCGCCGGCTCCTTCGCGGCGACCCTGCGTGGCATCGAGCGATTGCACGAGCACACGTCGATCGAGGTCGGCGCGTACGGGATCATCCACGACGCGCGCTTGGTTCCCCTATTCGTCGACGCGTGGAGCCGCGGCGAGCTGCCGGGGCAGCCGCGGTTTCGCCTGGCGGCGGACGGGTCTTTACTGGACGACGTCGTCGAGTGCGCGCGCCGCTTGCCGGCGGGCGCCGCGCGATCGGCGCTATTGGCGGTGCTGCCGCACTGCCTGTGCGAGGAAGCAGGTCTCGACGTGGGCGATCGTGCTTCCGGCGAGTCGGTGGAGGGCGAGGGGCCGGCATTCGGCGTCGCGTTCGGCCGACGCGTCGAGTACGCCCCGCGTGGCTCGGATCCAGTCGGCGCATTTGCGAGCTGCGGCGACGACGGAAATGTGTGTACCGTGATCGGCTGCCCGGGCACGGCGATCGGATGGCAGCGGAACGCGAGGTCGGTACGATGGATGCTGGACAGCTGACGGAACGGATGCTGGACCGCGAGCGCGCGGCCAACGTCCGGAAGCACTGGGTACGGCTCGTCACGGCGTGCAACAGCCGCTGCGTGTTCTGCCTCGACACGGACACGCCGCGGAACATGTACCTGCTGGAGCCCGACGTCCGCCAAGAGCTCCGGCGCGGGCGCGAGGAGCTGAACGCCGACAAGGTCATCCTGTCGGGCGGCGAAGGCTCGATCCACCCGAAGTTCATCGACTTCGTCCGCTACGCCCGGGAGATCGGCTACAACCGGGTGCAGACGGTCACCAACGGCTACATGTTCGCGAAGCGCGACTTCTACCTGGCGGCCGTCGAGGCCGGTCTCGGCGAGATCACGTTCAGCCTGCACGGCCACACGCCCGAGCTGCACGACCGCCTGACGGGCGTCGAGGGCGCCTTCGACCGGCTCATGAAGGGCATGATCCGCGCCCGCCGCGACGGACGCGTCATCGTGAACGTCGACGTCTGCATCAACAAGCAGAACGTGGCGTACATCGACAAGATCGTCGCGCTCTGCCTCTCGGTGGGAGTCAACGAGTTCGACCTCCTGCACGTCATCCCGCAGGGCGCGGCGTTCGAGAACCGGGACGACCTCTTCTACGATCCCGTCGAGCACCTGCCCCGCCTGCAGAAGGTCTTTCGCCTGAACCGCCATCCCAACGTCGTGGTGTGGACGAATCGCTTCCCGGTCGAGTTCCTCGAGGGTCTGGAAGACCTCATCCAGGATCCGCACAAGATGCTCGACGAGGTGAACGGGCGGCGCTTCCAGGTGCGCAAGTACCTCGACGAAGGCGTTCCCCTCGAATGCCGGCAACAGGAGCGGTGCGTGCACTGCTTCATCGAGCCGTTCTGCACCACGGCCGATCGGGTAATCGAGCGCCAGAACCGGGAGAGCTGGAACGTCTGGTGGATCGGCGCCGCCAACGGAGCCAACGAAACCCTGCCGGCGCCGAGCGAACTGCCGTTCGGGTGCCGATCCGTCGGCCTCGAGATCGACGATCTGCCGGACGTCGAAGCTCTCGGCGTGCATCCGGACGTCGGCATCTACGTGCGACCGAAACGCACCTCCCGACTCGTCGATCGTGCGAGCGTGCCGAACCGCCTCCTGCTCGCTCTTCGCGAACCGGAGCAGCTCGACGTCGTGCTGAGCGGGACGCCGTTGCCCGCGAGTGTCGAGGTCGAGATCGAGCTGAACCAGCGCACCGCCCCCTGGCTGCTGTCGCAGCGCGAGCGCGTGCAGACGTACCTCGACGTCGTCCGTCTGCATCAGCCGACCTACGAGTTCCTGAAAGACGCGGTCGCCAACGACGTACGCGATCTGAAGCGCTTCTTCACCGAGCTCGCGCTCCCCATCCGGACCAGCGGTCTGACCGCCTGTCTCGCTCCGGGAACACAGCTCGTCGAGGCGCCCAAGGTGCTCGAGCGGAAGCTGTTCGACCCGGAGACCGGTCGCATCGCCATCCGTGAGTTGGCACGAACGCACGTCGTGCACGGGTACCAGGCCAAATCGCTCCGCTGCCGCGATTGCCGCGTGAACGAGCGCTGCGAGGGTGCGCACATCAATTTCATCCGCGACCAGGGCTTCGCGGAGCTCCAGCCCCTGCGCGAAGGCGCGTGGGCGGAGGACGCGGCGGCGCAGCTGCTCGCGCTTCGGCCGATACCCCTCCCGCGCGTCCGCGACGGCCAGCCCCTGCAGCCAGTCGGGCCGAGCCTCCCCGGGTTCGCGCCGCCGCAAGCAGCCCCGGTCGAGCCGTTGATCGAGTTCGCGCAAAAAAAACGCGAGGAACGCGAGCGCGCGCGCCAAGAGGCCGCGCAGCGGCGCCAGGTTTCGCTCCAAGGGTAACGACCGGCGATGGCAAACCTCGGCTACCTTCAGCTCACGCGGAACTGCTACCAAAAGTGCCACTTCTGCAGTAACCCGCCGACCGGCGTGCATCTCGACGAGCCCGAGATGCGCCGCAACATCGATAAGCTCGTCGAGATGGGCTACGACGGCGTGATCCTGACCGGTGGGGAGCCGAGCACCTCCGAGCTCCTGCTCCCCGCGCTCGCGTACGCACGCGAGCGGAAGCTCTTCAGCCGCATGATCACCAACGGGCAGAAGCTCGCCGACAAGGATTTCTTCAAGCGCTGCGTCGATGCCGGCCTGACCCACATCCACGTTTCGCTCCACAGCTACCGGCGCGAGGTCCACGACTTCATCACGCAGTATCGCGGGGCGTGGGACGTGCTGGTCCGCTGCCTGGAGCACGTCCCGGAGATGGGCATCACTTCCGACATCAACACCGTCATCAACGTCTGGAACGCCGACCATCTCCACGAGAACGTCCGCTGGATCTGCGAGAACTTCCCGTTCATCCGCCACTTCGTCTGGAACAACATGGACCCCGACGGCAATCGCGCCGAGGAGAATCCCGACTGCATCCCGCGGCACTACGAGTTCCAGGTGTCGCTCGAGAAGGCGATGGACTACCTCGTGAGCACGGGGCGGAGCTTTCGCGCCGAGCGCGTGCCGCTCTGCTACATGCGGCGCTACGCGTGGGCCTCGACGGAAGCGCGCAAGATCATCAAGGAGGAGGAGCGCTGCATTCGCTTCCTCGACTTCAAGGGCTTCATCCACCAGAAGGAGTTCCTCCACGGCAAGGGTGACGCTTGTCAGGCGTGCCGCTTCGACCCGATCTGTGCGGGCATGTTCTCGATGGCGAAGAGCTACGACGAGCGCGAGCTCTCGCCGATCTTCGACGACCCCACCCCGGTGATCGCGAAAGTGCTGAGACGCAACCCGTCGCCGGAGCTCATGGCGCGGCTCATGGCACGAGGCGGTCGCCGCTCCCTGACCGAGCAGCCGTCGCTCGAGCGCCGGCAGCAGGCGATGGAGCGCCCCCTGTAGCGCAATGTCCCGTTTCCTCTTCATCAATCCGCCGCTCGTCCTCGAGGACGACTTCATCGACTACCCGTTCTTCGCCAATCACGGGTTGCTCGCGTGTGCCGGGCTGGCGGCGCGGTCGGGCGCCGAGGTCACGGTGCACGACGCGTTCGCGTTGCCCGACTCGGGTCGCCACCGCCGGGCCGCCGGTGGATGGGTGCTCGGCGTCGGCCACGACGACTTCATCGCGTCGCTCCCCCGCGGCAGGTACGACGTCGTGGTCCTCGGCGGTCCCGTCTTCCTCCGCATCGAGAACGCCCATGCCGAGACGCGTGCCTTGATCGCGGCGCTCCGGGCGCGATTTCCGCGCTCCGTCCTGCTACTCGCCGACGGCTACGTGGGCGGCCAGCACTACGCCGACTACGACGCCGACCAGGCGCTGGCGCAATATCCGGAGCTCGACGCGATCCTGAAGTATCCCGGCGAGCGTCTCTTCGCCGAGCCCGAATATCTCGCGAGCCTTGGCGATGCGCGCGTCGTGCTGCGCGGCTCGGAGGGGCGCGGCGCCGACCCGCTCGAGCCGTTCTACTTCCTCGACGGCATCGACGTCGGCAACTTCGATCGCTTCCTCGAGCGCTGCTTCGGCGACGGGACATGGCAGAACACGTTCGGCGTCGGCACCGGGACGCGCTCGTTCGTCACCAGCATCGGCTGCCCGCATCGCTGCATCTTCTGCACCAGCAACCCGGGCTGGCGACGGACGGGACGCAAGCTCTACCGGCCGATCCCCCTGCCCCGCCTCACGCACTGGGCATATCTCCTCAAGACCGTATTCGGCGCGACAAAGCTGATCGTCCTGGACGAGATGGTGAACGTCCGGACGGACTTCGAGGCGATGCTCCGCATGCTGAACGAGCTCGACTTCACCTATGACTTCCCGAACGGCATGCGCGCGGATCACCTGAGCCGCGAAGCGATCGCGCTCATGAAGGGGCGCGTCGGCATGCTCAGCATCTCGGCGGAGAGCGCGACGCAGGAAGATCTGAACGGACCCATCGGCAAGGGCCAGCCGCTGGAGGCCATTCGTCGCGTCGCGGAGTGGTGCCGCGAGATCGACGTGCCGCTCATGAGCCACTACATCATCGGCTTTCCCTGGGAGACGCCGGCGCACGTGACCGGCACGCTCGAGATGGCGTGGGAGCTCTACGACCGCTACCGGGCGTGGCCGTCGATGCAGTTCGCGACCCCGATCCTCGGCACCGCGCTCCACGACGAGTGCGTGTCCATGGGACTCATCCCGCCCGGGGGCATCGATCTCAAGGACGGGGCGCTCTTCCAGCACCGCCCCTGCTTCGACCCGCCCGGCTGCCCTCCGGGGTACCTCGAGAAGGCGCGCGCCGCGTTCGACATGAAAATCGCGGCCCGCGCGGCGCAGAAGCTCATCATGAACATCACCTACAAGTGCGCCAACCGGTGCGTGTTCTGCGCCACCGGCGACCGCGTGTCGGCCGCGCTCGGGTGGGACAAGATCGAGGAGATCCTGCGGCAGCACCGCGACGAAGGGACCGACCAGCTCGACATCGACGGCGGCGAGCCGACGACGCACCCGCGCCTCACGGACGCCATCGGCCTCGCCCGCGAGCTCGGCTATCGCTCGATCAACCTGACGACCAACGGCCGCCTGTTGCGCGACCGGGCGCTCGCCGAGCGCGTCGTCGGCAGCGGCATCTCGCACCTCCTGATCTCGCTGCACGGCGCCACCGCCGAGGTGCACGAAGCGGCCACCGACTCGCCCGGCAGCTTCGCGGAGACGGTCGCCGGCATCGACAACGTCATGGAGCTGCGCAGCGCGCTCGGCGCGCGCGGGCCCGCGCACCTGGAGACCGGCCTCAACGTCACGATCGTGCGCGCCAACGTCGCGCACCTCATGGCGCTCACCGCGCTGGCGGTGGCGAAGGGGTTCTCCAAGATCAACTTCCAGTTCACCACCCCGTTCGGGCGGGCCTGGGAGGACGTGGTGCCGCCGCTCGAGGAGGCGGCGAACGCGGTGATGCGCGTCATCGACCGCTATGCGGACGAGATCCAGATCTACGTCATCAACGCGCAGTTCTGCGTCTTTCCGGGCTACGAACGCTACGTCGTCGGCGACCTGCAGAAGATGGGCCGCACCATGGTCTTCGCCGCCGACCCCCGCTTTCCCGAGCAAGTGAACCTCTACGAGTGGCTCGGAGCGCGCCGCGAAAAGCGGGAGGTCTGCGCGGAGTGCCCGTGGACCACGGTGTGCGAGGGGTTCCAGGTGTTCCTCCAGGACAAGCCCGACATGCGCGTCGAGCGTGCCCGCCCGGTGGTGGCGATGGCATGAGCGCAACCGTCGTCAAGCTCGGCGAGGAGTGGTTCGAGTACGCCGACGTCCTGGTCGACGTGATGATCGGCTACGCCTGCAACGTGCAGTGCGACTACTGCTCGATCACCGACGCGATGCGGAGGGAGAACATGGCGACCGCGCCGGTCATGGCGGCGCTCGCCGAGGCCCGCCGCCGCGGCGCCGTGAAGGTCGCCTTCGGCGGCGGCGAGCCGACCATCCGCCGCGACCTCCTCCCGCTCGTCCGCTGGTGCCGCGACCGCGGCTGGCGGTCGATCAAGATTCCCTCGAACGGGCTGATGTACTCCTACGAGTCCTTCACCGCAGACGCTTGCGACGCCGGCGTCACCGACTTCCACATCTCGTTCATGGCGCACACCGACGAGCTCTACGCGCGCATCATGGGCCGGCCGGACGCGCTGTCGCTCGTGACCCGAGGAGTGCGTAACCTGAAGGCGCGCGGCCGCACCCCGATCGGCGATCTCATCATCAAGCACGACACGTGGATGCACCTCGGCGACATCGTCGAGCACTGGGCTGGTTTCGGCATCGACACCTTCAACCTCTGGCTCGTGTCGTTGAGCGACCGCAACCGCGACAACCTCGAATCGCTGCCGACGGTGTCGGAGATGCGTGACGGCATCGTCGCCGCGTTCGAACGTGGCAGGCGCCTCGGCGTCACCGTGCGGTCGCGGCACATCCCGCGCTGCATGCTCCCGGGGTACGAGGACCACGTCGCCGACCTGCGCGAGGACAAGGTGCTCGTCGTGACGCCGCGTGCGACGTTCGCGCTCTGGGAGTCGAAGATCTCGCCGAACACCTATGCCGAGAAGTGCAACGGCTGCCGCTATCAGCACGGCAGCTGCCTCGGCCTCCGGCGTGACTATCTGGAGCGCTGGGGCGACCCCGAGCTGCGGCCGACGTACGACTCTGCGGCGGCTCCGGCGGCGTGACGGCGGGCATGCGCGGCTGATCGCGAGGCACGACCCGGCGATGGTAACCTGGGTGGCCCGTGCTGGGATAGATCCGCGCCGTGCGTACGGCCGATCCTGAGCGTGGGGACCGACGGCTGCGGCTCGAATCGAGCTGAACGCCCCGCTGAGGTGTTTACGTTTCGAGCCACCAGCGCCGCATCGTGAGCGGCAGCGCGTCGAACGGTTCGGCGCGGATCGCGTCGTCGCCCTCGAACGTCGCAGCGACGACCCAGTGCTCGCCGTCGAGGCGATACGTTTCGAGCAGGCGGGCGAGCGGGTCGAGGAGCCAGAGATGCGCAACCCCTTCGCGCGCGTAGACGTGCATCTTGCGGGCGCGGTCGAGGCGCATGGTGCTCGGCGAAAGCACCTCGCAGACCCAGTCGGGCGCGAGGGTCAGGGCGGGCGCGTTCGGGATCTTCGGGAGCCGCTCGCGCCGCCACCCCGCGAGATCGGGGACCAGCACGTCGGCACCGAAGTGCAGCTCCGGCTCGATGAGAATCCACCATCCGCCGGCGGCGTCGTCATCGCCCGGCGGACCGTCGAAGCCACCCAGATCGCGTCCGACTTGGAGCGCGGCACGGGCGTGCGGCGTCGCCGGGCGTGGCGAGGTGAAAAGCTCGCCATCGACGATTTCCGCGACGAAGTGCTCGGGCACACGCATCAGATCGTCATACGTGACGGGCTTCCGTTTGGTCTTCATGACCTCGGGCTTTAGCACGGCCGCGACGCGCCATTGAAGCTCTACTCGTCGCGAGTACGGACGCCGCGCGACCGCGAGCGCCGGCGGCAGCAGGAACCCCAGGGATGCGAAAGACGCGGCGTTGCCGCTCGACGCGAAATCCCGCGTGCGTGACCTGCGCCGCGAGCCGACTCGAAGACGCCCCGCGACGCCGGCTCGTCGTGCGGGGCGTCGCCGTCGCGCACAGCCTGCTCGTCGCCGTCTACCATGTGCTCCGCGACGATGTGCCCTTCCGCGATCTCGGCCCCGATCACTTCCATCGCGTCCGCCACGATCATCTGCTCGCGTATCACCCCCGCCGTCTCACCGACCTGGGCTATCAGGTTACCCTCGAAATACCTAAAGGGTAACTGCTCGCCGCGCCCCGTCTGGTGATTGCTGACATGCCTGCGCTACGCCGGTCGCTACGGAGGTGGCGGCGATGGGCGACACGAGCGCAGCGAGGGGGCGGATTCGGCAGCAGGTGGCGGCATTGGGCCCGCGTGGCGTGACGAGTCGGGTGCCGGACGCGATCCGGGCGACGATCGTGGACTACGCGCGGGCGCGGCAGGCCGCGGGGGCCGGCTGGCCGACGATCGCGCGCGAGGTCGGCTTCTCCGTCGGCGCGATCACGAGCTGGGCCCGCGCGCAGACAGCTCCGTCCCGGCTGCGGCCCGTCGCCGTGCGTGCAGCGGCGGTCGTGGCACTGCCCGCGGCGGGTCTCGTCGTCGCACTCCCGAATGGAGTCCGCATCGAGGGGCTCCAGGTGGCGGACATCCCGGCGCTGCTCGCGCAGCTCGCGGGATTGGCAGCACGCGGACGCTGCGGGTGTGGGCGTATCCGGCGCCGGCCGATCTGCGCAAAGGCTTCGACGGTTTGCAGGCGCTCGTCACGGCGCAGCTCCAGCGCGATCCGCTTTCGGGCGACTGCTATCTCTTCGTGAATCGCACGCGTCGGCGCGCGAAGGTCCGATGAACGTCGGGGCTTCCGGGCGCTCCCGTACTTCAAGCTCACGGGCGATCTCGGCTCGCAGGCGCAGCTCTTGCGATACGTCACGAACGCCACGAACTTCTGGAACGTCCTGGTCTACAACAGCCCCGACAACGACGGCGTCGGCGACGACTACGTCCACGTCTGGAGCATCACGCTCGGCGACACCGTCACGCTCACGAGCGAGACCATGGTGCCGACCTCCTTCTTCTTCCCCGCGGGTGGGACGAGCTTCACGAACACCGGGACGCATTACGTCGATCGCAACGGGCGGATCCTCATCTCGTCCTCCGAGCGGTGGGCACAGGACGAGGGCGAGCCGTTCGACTGGGAGAGTCGCGTCGACGAGTGCGCGCCGGTGAACTGACGGAAGGGGCAAGCTCAGGCCGCTGCATATAGGTCCACCGTCACGACCTCGCCGAAGAGCAGCCGACCCACTACGACCTCGTGATCAATACCGACGTGCTCGCGCCCGAGCGGGCGGCGGATCTGATCGTGGTGGCCGCCGAAAGCGGGCCGCTGAGCGCCCAGGCGCCGGTCAGTTCGGATTGATCGTGACCGCAATGGCGGACGAAACCGTCGAGGTCACCTTGAATTTGTCGCCGCCGCCGAGTCCGTTCACCATGAGGGTGTCGGTCGGCTCCGGATGCGCAATGCGAACGGCACCGCCTTTGCGCGCGAGCACGACACCGTTCGCACCAGCGGTGATGCTGATCTTTTCCGCTGCGGGCGTTCCGTTCACGACGACGGTATCGACCTGGCCGTCGCCCGCTCCGCTGCCCGGGGTCGCTTCCAGCTCCACCGTCACCCCCTTGATGGCGGTCCCGGAGAGGTCGTTCACGACACACTGATCGGCGCCGCCGAGAGCCGCAACGGTCACCTGCTCGACCCCGTCCAGGTCCATCGTGATGTTGGCGACGTTGCGTGAGAAACGGACGCGGCTCCCATTGGGCGAAAGGTCGAAAATCTCGTTGATGTTCGCCCCGTGGAACTCGAGGCGGTCGTTGCCGCCCGCCTCCCCTTCGATCGTGTCGCTCCCGTCCCCTGGATCCCAAATGGCGGTGTCCGACCCGCTCCCGAGCAGCAGGACGTCGTTCCCGCGCGCGCCCCGGACGATGTCCTTACCGCGACCACCGATCAGAACGTCGGCACCGTCGCCGCCCGTGATCACGTCGTTCCCTGGTCCGCCGTCGATCTCGAGCGCGGTCCCGAGCGCCGCGATGCCGTTCGCAGCAGTGATCGTGTCGTTTCCGCCGAGTCCGAGCACCGTGAGCGATCCGCCACCCGACACGTCGACGGGCATCGGAAAGCCGTCCACGGACGTCCGCACGGCTCCCAGGACGGGCGAGGCCCCGATCGTGATCGTGTCGGCCTTCTTCGTGCCCACGACGTCGACCTCGTCGGGCCCCCCGACCGCGTAGGTCACGCGGTCCAGCGCGGACTCGCCGTTCGCGATCTGCACCGTGGCGGCGAGGCCGCCGACTTCGAGGTTCCCCGCGACGACCCCGACGTTCACGAGGTCGGCACCCGGGCTGCCCTGCACGAGGACGGCATCGGGCTGACCGTCTCCCCCACCGGCCGTGCTCCCGAGATCCACGTGCACGCGCTTCATGTCGGTCCCTGTGAGATCATTCACCGCGACGACGTCTGCACCGCCGAGCGCCGCGAGATCGATTTCTTCCATCCCGTTGAGGTCCATCCCGATGTTGGCCACGTTGCGCAGGAAGCGGACGCGACCGCCGTTGGCGGACACGTCGAAGCTCTCGCTAATGTTGGCTCCGCGAAACTCGAGGCGATCCTCGCCGGCCTGACCCTCGAGCGTGTCGCTGCCGTCACCCGGATTCCAGACGACGACGTCGTCGCCGTCGCCGAGCAGAACGACGTCGTTCCCGCGCCTCGCGTCGACGACATCGTCGCCGTCGCCGCCGAGGATGAGGTCTGCGCCCGACCCGCCGACCAGGGTGTCGCGGCCGGGCCCGCCGTCGATCACGATGCTCTCGTCAGTGAAGGCCCCGGCGCTCTCGTCGATCATGACCGTGTCGTTGCCCGCGCCCGCGGACACGGTCACCGCGGTGAACAGCGCACGATCGAACGTGAAATCGGGCGTGCCGTCGTTCTTCACGTCGACGATCAGCCTCGTTCCGCTGGCGTCGAGCCGGAGCGCGAGCTGATCGCTCTTCTGGTCGCCGGTGACCACGAGCGTGGTGCCGTTCACTGCGGCGGTGTAGGCCGCGCCCGCCGAGGTCGCGGCGAGCAGCATCGCCGCTCCCATGACCAGGCCCAGGAGCCGCTCACCGAACGACGAGGAAATGGTGCCGTGGATCATGTGCCGCTCCCGGCGAAACGTACGTGTCCCGCCTTGCCGCGCAGTCCCTCTGAGGCTGGCTACCTCCCGCGCCCGTGTCGCGCAAGCCGCGTCCCCCGTCAGGACCGGGCCGTCTCGAGGACACCCCGCACCTGCGCCTCGGTCATCCCGAGGCGAGCCCAGTTCTCGATCGCCGCCGACTCTTCCCACGCCGCACGCGGGCCGACGGTGAGCCCGCGGTCGACTGCCAGGAACTGACAACCGAGTAGGCGAAGGGCCCCATACCGTTTGCCACAGCGCCCACGCTACGCCACCGAACGCAGATCGAAGTCGGCGTGGATCACGTCGTAGGGCACGCGCACGCGTCCGTCCTCGACGCGCGTGATCAAGCCGAGCTTGGTCAACGCCACCACATCCTGGTGTACGCGCTTCACGTCGCGCTCGAGCGCGCGGGCGAGCCCGCGCACGCTCGAGGGGCCGAGGCTCTGCAGGCGCTCGATCAGCTCCCAGCGCTTGGGCGTGAGGGCACGAAACAGCGCGGCGGGCGACTCGAACGTCAACACGTCGCCGCCGCCCTTCGCCGACTTCCATGCCTTAACGAATCGCGCGCCCATCTCGGCGAGCACTGCCCCGCTGTCGCGGCGGATTCGGATCGTCGCTTTTTTCATTTCGCCCTCCATCGCGCGACATCGGCCAGGAAATCGCGAACCAGCGTCGCGACGTCGGTGAACCGGTAGGCCCTCTCGATACCGCCGACATGGCGATGATCGCCCTTGGGTCGTTCGTTGTCGTAGCCCACGATTCGCCTACCCGAGCGACCGTAGAAGAGCCGGTACTTGTACGGATGCACGCTGCCTTCGACCGGCTCGGGCACCTGCCAAATGATCATCTCCAAAATTGCACCATCGTCGAAGACCAAGCGGTCGCGCTGAAGCAACTCGGCCTTCACGTTGGCTACGATGCCAACGCCGCGCCAGTGTTGTCAACCACGCCAACGGATGGATCGGTCGCGCCGCCGCAGGATTCTTGACCTCGTGCGTCGCCACGGAGCTCTTCGGACCGATCATGATCGCGGCGCACTTCCCGAAGTCACTCGCGGAGGACGGCGAGCCGGCGGGCTACGCTTGTCGCTTACACTCAAGACTACGCGCGCCGTGGAAAGGCACCTGCCAGACCGTGCTCGTCGACCAGGGCTTACCACGCGAGGTCTCCAGCCCCAGCTCGTTCAAGCGGCGTGCGATTTCGGCATTCCCGAGCCCTTCCTCGGCCATCTCGGCGATCCTCCGATGTCCAAATCGCAAAGGGGAATCTCGATCGTGGTGGGCTCGGAGCCGTCTGCCCATGTGATGATGGCCGAGATCGTTTCGGTGGTCTTGGCGGTCACGAGGACGCGCTCGACCAGGCTCCGAAGGATCTCCTTCCGATCGCGATGGGCGGTCGTCGCGGCGTCGAACGCGCCGGGCGGTCCTGGCAGAGCACGACGAGCTCGTCGAAGGCCTCCTCCGCAAAGAACGCCGCTAGGTCGTCGCGGTGCTCGCTGGTTGTCGAGACGTACGATGGGGCATGACCTCTCCTTTCCTCAAGTGGACCCCGAGCGAGCGTGAGTCGGGGTATCCTGTGCCAAAAAATGCGGGGTTGGGTTTTGGATGCCCCGGTTCGCGATGCTCCCCGACGGCTCACGGTGCGTCGCTCGCCGTACCGTCGGACGCGTCGACGACGCGTTGCCGGAGCACGCGAAGCAGCGGCAACAACCGCCACAGCACGGTGAGCTTCTTCTCGAGATGAAGCTCGCGTTCAGCGTCACCGAGTGCCGGCGGTGCGGCCGGGAAGCGCGATGTCACGTGCTGCCCGCGCGTCCGCGCGTGGTGCAGCCCTCCGGCGGCTCATCGCGCAGCATCCGATCGGGAACCGCTCCCGCTTCGATGGGCCGCGTCGCACATCGAGGGATCGCGATCGCGGCAACGCGAGGGCCAGGAATCGAACGTTGACAACATTCCTCGTGGCGCCTCATCATGCCGGCCATGACCATCTCCCTGACGCGCGAGCTCTCGCTGCTCGTCGAGAAGAAGATCAAGAGCGGCCTGTACCCAACGGCGCGTGAGGTGATCCGCGAAGGTCTCCGGCTGTTGGACGAACGCGATCGCCTGTACGACGCTCGGCTCGCTGATCTACAGAAGGAGATCCGGAAGGGCCTCGCGAGCGGGCACGCCAGCGCCCTCAATCCCGAAACGCTCAAAAAGAAAGTGCGCACCACCCTCGCCCGCCGACGCAAGGCGGGATGAGCCGCGTCACCAAGCGACCTGAGGCAGAGGCGGATTTCCTCGAGATCGCCGTCTACATTGCCCAGGACGACTTGGCGGCGAGTGATCGCTTCATCGACGCCGTCACGGAGAAGCTCAAGCTCCTCGCCCGCCACCCCACCATGGGCCGCTTGCGGTCCGAGCTCGCGCCGAACCTCCGCAGCTTCCCGATCGGCATATTGGTCTTCTACCGCCCGACCCGGAGCGCATCGACGTCGTCCGCTCATGGCTTACCCGTCTCAGTCCGATTTGGCCTTGAAGCGCTCGGCCGTATTTTGGAAGGTCGCGGAAAAAGTGGCTTCCCAGCAGGCACCGCCACCGTTCACGAGTTGCACGCGAACGGGGAGATTCATGATCGAGAGCGGCGGAGCTTGCAAGTTATTTCCGCGTCCCCTCACGAGGATCTGCGCTTTGCCCGCGGACCCGGCCTTGAGGCTCATCTGTTGGAGCCCATCGGGCGTGAGATCGCGATCGACATAGCGGAAACCCTTGGCGTTCTCCTCCCAGCAGTTGCGGATCTCGTTCGTGCGGCAGACGTCGCCCTTGGGTGCGCGGGCGCCCAGGAGCAGCCGGTCGTTGCCGTCGTAGAGACAGAGCTCGTAGTCGGTCGTTTCGGTCGGGATGCCGAAGTCGCCCTTCGCGGTCGCGGCGCCCTTGCCCCACTTCCAGAGCAGGCGGTCCTTGCTCGCGTCCGAGCCTTTCTTGATCGTGAGCAGCGCGCCCTGCGGCTGCACCGGCGTGCGGCAGCCGCTCCGCGGCGCGTCGCCGCAGAGGCCGGGCGCGGGGGTCGGGCCGGTCGCGGTTGGTGTCGGACCCGCCGGCGTCGGCGTCGCGGTCGGAACGGCGGGCGTCGTGGTCGCGGTCGGTACGGCCGGCGCGTTCACGGTGATCGACACGGTGCCCGCGACCGGCGCATCGTTCGTGCCGTCGTTCACCTGGAACGTGAACGAGTCGCTGCCGCCATAACCCGCGACCGGCGTGTAGAGCACGGTCGCACGGTCGGTGTTCGGCGTCCCGGCGGCGCAGGCGGCGGCGCCGAGCGCGCCGAGCATACCGTGCGCCGGCGGCGTGACGATCGAGAACGCCGAGCTCGCACGTGTCGAGGTCGAGTCCCGTGAGCGTCACCGTGACCACCACGTCGTGATCGGTCGTCACGCTCCCGTTCGACGTGATCGGCGGCAGCGACGGCAACGCGCCGGTCGGGACGGCCGCGACCTGGAGCGGCACGAGGACGACGTTGCTCGTCACCGCGCCGACGTTCGTCGGCTGCTCGGTCGGCACCGCGAACTGCCACTGCTGCGCGTCGATCTCGGTGAGCGTCCCGGGCGATGCCGCGTTGTCGGTGTCGTTCGTGACGAAGTAGTGGATGCCGTGCGAGCCGTACGCGCCCTGCGTCTCGCCGAGCTTGCAATCGACGTCGCACGGGCCCGGGTCGCTCCCGAGCGGCAGACGTGACATCGCCGGCTTCCGTGCGCCGCGCAGTAGCCGTTCAGCACGCGGCTGTCGCTGCTCGCCTCGCCCGGCCACGGCCGCTGCACCGGATCGTCGCCGGTGCCGTCGTCGAGGCAGGCGTCGTCGCGGTAGTACGGCACGACGGCCGGGTTCTCGAGCGTCGTCGCGCCCTTCAGCTCGACGATGTAGACGAGCGAGCCGGTGTCTCCCGCGCCCGATACCTCTTCCCACTGGAAGAGCGCCGACGGCGGGCTGAAGGTGGGATCGGGGATGTCGAAGTACGCGGGGAAGTTGCTGATGCTGTCGATGTTACCCTGGTCGTCGTTCACGCCGTCGATGTCGACGCCGTCCGGCTTCAGCACGTTGTAGTACTTCGCGGCGACGCCGCGGTTGTAGTCCCACGAGGTATAAAGCCCGTCCGGCGGGATCGGGTGGACGCGCACGTGGTAGTGATACGCGATCGCGTTCCGGTAGAAGCTCTCGGTCTTCGTCACGTTGGTGCCCGAGTCGGCGCCCCAGGTCTCGCGGATCGCGCGCACCGGGCCCATGCGCTCGCCGAGCAGCGACGAGTTCGCCTCCCAGTTCACCTGCTCGTCCTCGAAGCCGACGAGCGAGATCGTCGAGTCCGGCGCCTGCTGGAACGCGCGGCCCTTCCAGCGGTCGATGAGGTCCGCGCCGTACACGCCGGGCTGGCTCGGCTTCGCGACGTGCATCTCGCGCACCATCCACCGCCCGGTCGCGCGCCAGCGATACAGATCGGTAGAGACCGTCACGCCGTCGCGCGGGAAGCGGTCGGTCGACGCGCGTGCGCCGGCGCCGGCACGCATACGCTGCCCGAGAGGTTCGGGCCGTAGCCGGTGTTGCTCGAGCCGAGCTGCTGCGGGTCGCCGGCGTCGAAGCTGTAGCGGTCGATGTACTCGTCGGCGTTCGGGTCGCGGGCGTAGTCGACGTAGCCGTCGGCGGCCGTGAAGGACGACCCGCCGGGCTTGCGGAAGAGATAGACGAAGCGCGTCGTCGCCGGGTCCAATGGATCGACGAGCACGAGCGCCTGGCCGTCGCTCGTACCCGCGGGCGGCGTCGCCCCGACCGGCGCCTGCGCGCCCGCGTCGCTCGCCATGAAGACGACCTCGTCGTCGTCGTCGAGCGTCGGCACGGGATCGGGAAGCGGGCCCTCGCCCGACGGGTACTCCGCGGAACAGACGCCGGCGGTCTTCTTCCACGACTCGACGTCCCACGCGTAGGTGAGCTCCATGTCCGTCCCCGAGTAGACGCCGAACGACGAGTTCGGGTTCGAGAGGCAGTACGGATACATCTCGTCCACCTGCACGGGGATCTCGACGAACTGTGCACCGTCCCAGCGATAGGCGGCGATCTCGTGCACCGGGATGCCGGTCCGCGGGCGGCGTGAGGAACGTGCCGTTGTGCGCGTCGCGCGCGCCCGTGGCGCGCCCGAGGGGTACGGCATGCAGATGATCGAGGCGGCCGGACCCGACCAGGCGCCGAGCTTCACCCCTTTCGCGACGACGGGCTCGACGCTGCGGTCGGCTGCCTGCACCCCGGAGGGCGAGAGTTGTGCGTGCGCGGCACCGGTCGCGGCCGTCACGGCCGCAGCGACGACGAACGATACGATACGCTTCATGGCTCTCCGCATGGACGGCGAGAGTAGGAGCCGCGTCCGAAGCCCCACAATCCCGCCTCCCTAGGAGCACGCCG
The DNA here is from genome assembly GCA_963774015.1 of uncultured delta proteobacterium. Lineage (GTDB taxonomy): Bacteria > Desulfobacterota > Binatia > UTPRO1 > UTPRO1 > UTPRO1. Next base: position 1,213,123 of record CAVZDH010000001.1, on the reverse strand, counting down.
CTGAAAAGACATGACGTCGGCCGCGGAAAGAGCGGGGCTCGGATCGCGTTCCCAGGCGTCCAGAAACGTTCACCCGGTATCACGCCGCGTTCGGCCGTCTTTCGGTGGCGGACGTCCCTCGTTTTGGCGAACCGTCTCGTCCGCTGACGGGATTGTCGCGAGACGCGCGAGCCCCTTACTGCTGCGTCAGCACCGCCGAGCGTCGGCGGCCGCAGCAGGTCCTCGGGAGGTCGTCATGAAGAGCCGTCGCATCGTCGATCGTCCGTCCGCGCTCGCTCGTGCCCTGGCCGGCACGGTCGCCCGTTTGGCGATCGCGGGCCACGCGTACGCCGACCCGCTGCACTGCGAGAATCGGCCCTGTCACGTCTTCCCGATCGAGCTCCAGGGGCAGGCTGGGAGCTTCGTCGCGGGATCGTCGAGCGGCCAGTCGGTGAACTCGTTCTGCATCCCGCCGACCTCGAGCGACGCGGTGAAGCAGAGCGGCGGCCTCGCCGGCGAGGGCTCATCATCGTCCCGCACACGCTGACGGTGCAGTTCCCGGCGGCGGCGGAGTAGTCGCGCCGTCCCCGCGTCGCGGGTCCGCCGGGCCGCCGAATTGGGGGCGGCGATCCGCCGGCCGCGGCGGGAACCATACGTCCGCCCCACGGTTGCCCCGCTCGCCCCGAAATGTTCGAGTGATGCTCGGCCCTGACCATCAGCCGGAGAACAGGAGGAAGGTGATGACGAAATCAGCGATCGTTGGATCGGCATTCGCGGCATTGGCGTTCACGTTTGCCTTCGGCCTTGCGGCCTCGGCGCGCGCGGAGACGGTGACCGGCGAAGTGATCGATACGTTCTGCTTCGCCACCATGGGCGCCAAAGGCGCGAGCCACAAGCAGTGCGGCATCGACTGCGTGAAGAAGGGCATTCCCGCGGGGCTGCTCGAGAACGGGACCAACAAGGTCTACGTCCTGTTGCCCGCCAAGGACAAAGAGCCGCTCCCCGCAGGTTTGACCGACAAGATGGGGAGCGACGTCACGGTGACCGGCAAGGTCCATGCGACCGGCGGCAGCACGTTCCTGACGGTCGAATCGTTCAAGTAAGCGTTCCCGTCTTGACGGTGGACCTTCTCCCCGGAGCGCAGCATCTCCAGAACGCGCATCCGCTGCTGGTGCATTTCCCGATCGCGTTTTGGACCGGTGCTGCGCTCGTCTACTTCGTCGCCTGGGCGACGGGACGGGAGTCCGTCGCATGGACCGCGCTGTGGCTGCTGCTCCTCGGTGCGCTCTCCGCGGCGGCCGCCGTGGCGACCGGGCTCCATGCCGAGCCCGGGGTGATGATCGCGCCCTCGGTTCGGGCGGAGCTCCTCGAGCCGCACGAGCGGCTCATGCTCGCGAGCCTCGGTCTCGGTTCCGCGTTGGCGCTCTGGGCGGTCGCGGCGCGACCGCTGCCCGTCCGGGGCCGCGCGTTGTTTCTCGTCTTGCTGCTCGTGCTGCTCGCCGTCCTGACCAAGGGCGCCGACTACGGCGGTCGGATGGTGTTCGACTACAACGCCGGCGGCAACGCGTGCGGTCAGCCGATCGACTTCACCCGATAGTCCGCTCGTGCTCGTGCTCCGGACACAGGTTCGATGGCGGACGACGATCTCACCGACGGTCACACGCAGCTCCAGGAGTAGCGCGCCAGACACCCCACGGGGTCGCTCGCCGGCGCCCGCGCGGGCGCTCGACCTGGCCGCCCCGGCGGACGTTCCGTCAGGGCCCGCCGACGCAGACGGCGTAGGCATTCTGCATGATGCTGCTGGCGCCAAGAATCCACCCGCCGAGTTTCCATCCTCCCAAGTTGGCATCCGACGCCCGCGACGTATCTACGCCGCCATCCCCACCGACGGAGAAAGAATTGTCAAAGCCGCCGCCGACCGCGATGCGATTCGACCCGCAGGTAATCGTGAACGAGGTGGCGGTCCCGACGCTCGCCGACGGCGCCGACGTCGGCGCCAACCCCGCGTCCACGCAGACCGCGTAAGCATGGATCATGGCGCCCGTGGGCAGCGGGGCCCCACCGAATTGCCCACTCACCGTGGCCCGGTCGACGCGGCCCTCGGCGACTCACTCGTCATCCGGCGACTCACTCGTCATCCGTGGTGGTAGTGGTCGTCGTCGTCGTTTCCTTCCGGACCGTGGTCGGCTCCTTCGTGACCTTGGTCACGATCGTACGATCGCCTTCACGCGTGTATTGGATCGTGACCGGCGAATCCTTGATGGCTTCGTACGCCACCACGTTCCCTTGCGCGTCGGTGAACACCGTCTTCTCGTTGTAGGTGTACCTGGTCGGCGCCGACGACGATTCGGACCGTAGAACGATCGTGGACGATGCCGGGTCCACCTCGGTGACGGTCCCACGGTACGTGGTCGTCTTCTCGGTCGTCGTCGTGCGCTCGGTGTGCTGCATGTCGGCTCGTGCCGCGACCGTGGTGAACAGTCCGAGCGCGCATGCCAATGCCGGGGCCAACAGTCTCTTCGTGACTTTCATGACACTCCTCCTCTTTACGACTCGCTGCCCGCCGCGCGTCAACGGGCGATCGCGACCGCGTGATAGCCCGTGACGTCGCTGTCACGCGGCATGAACGCCTCGAACCTCGCGCGTCCGCCGTACGGGTCGATCTCCTGGTGCAGTGGCGGGGTCGTGATGCTGTTCACGACGTGGCCGTCCTCGTCGATCGCGTCGACGCGGATCGAGATCCCGGTCGCCTGGCGGTCGCCGTGGTTCACGATCGTTCCGACCACTCGCTCCTGCGCGGAATCGAGAGCCGGCTCGTCGTGCAAGCCGATGATCGAGATGTCGACCATTTTCGGCGCCGGCAGGTTGCGCTCGATCGTCACGGTCCGTGTCGACACGAGCCGCTCTTGTCGATGCGGGCCGCACCCCGGCAGGATCAGGGTGGCAACGGCCGCCACACATACGCCCAGCGGCCAATGCCGAAGGGCACCTCCGTAGCTTCGCTTGTTGGTCTCCATGGCGCGACAACATCGCAAGGAGCGTGCCGCCTCGATCTTCGTGAGCCGCCGAACCGAGCGTGCGAAGCCGCCACTCGCGGTGCGGCCGATTCTTCAAAACGCCGCGCGCGGCTACTACCTGCGTGCGCTGCAGGAGAAGTGCGAGCGCGGGTGCTGCTCGCACCTGAACCTCTATCTCGCGACCACCTTCGGCTACGAGATCATGGTCGCGAGTGCGCCTTCGCCATCAATCTAATTGCAGCACCGACAAGCCGCGCTTCTACGAGCTCCGCGAGCGCGAGACCGCGGCCCGGGCGGCACTCCTCGAGGAGTACGAGAAGAAGAAGTGAGGCCCGGCCGTCAGAAGGAAGGCGGTTCCGGCGTACGCCGCGCGAGGACGCTCTCCATCCGTGCCCGCACCCCCGCGTCGCTGCGCTCGCTCGGCGGCAGGATGTAGTACGCGTCGCGCGTGATGCCGGCGATCAGGTGCTCCGCCACCTCGTCGGGCTGCGTGACGTCGAGCTTCCCGCCGAACATCTCACGCAAGCCGTCGAGCGTAATCGGCGGCATGATCTGGTCCTGGCCGCGCGCGTAGTCCGCGCCCCGGTTCCGCGACGCGGAGAAGATGTTGGTCGCGACGACGTTGGGCCCGGGATAGAGCACCGAGACGCGTACCTTGGTGGGCGCGAGCTGGTGCAGCAGGACTTCCGTCAGCGCGCTCACGGCGGCCTTGCTGGTGGAATAGATGGGCGTGAACGGCAGGACGATCAGGCCGCCGTTTCCCGACGACGTGTTGACGACGTGGGCGTCCTCGCCATGCGCGAGCATCCCCGGGAGGAAGGCCTTGCACCCGTGGATCACGCCCCAGACATTCACGTCGAACGTCCAGCGCCAGTCGCTGAGCGGCAGCTCCCAGAGCGGCACGTCCTCCTGCGCACCGACCCCGGCGTTGTTACAGAGGAGGTGGACGGGGCCGTAGGCGGCGACCGCGCGCCGCTCAAGCTCCTGCACCGACTCGAAGCGCGTGACGTCGACCGGCACCCCCGTCGCCTCCGCGCCGTCGGCGCGGAGCGCCGCGACGGCGCGCGCAAGCGCCTCCGCCTCGACGTCGGCGACGACGACCCGCATCCCCGCGCGCGCGAGACGGGCGACGATCGAGCGGCCGATGCCGGAGGCACCGCCGGTCACGACCGCGTGCTTGCCGCGCAGCTCACGCACGGGCGGCGTCCGGCGGCGCCATGGCCGCGAGCATCGGCGTGATGTCGTCGTAGCGCTGGTGCAGGAAGGGCAGCAGCGCCGCGGCAGGGACGGTCGCGAGCACGGCGCCGCTCGATCGGCTCCGCCCCTCCTCGTACGTCATCGCGACCAGGCGTCGCACCGGCAGATCGGCGACGGGATCGAACATCGACTCGCGCAGGATCACCTCGCCCGCGACCTCGACGACCTTCTCGAGCGCGTGCTCCCAGTTGAGGCGCACGAGCAGAGGGTCGAACTCGAGGCCCTTCCCCTTCTCGAGCGCGGGGAGGCACTTGTAGCAGTACGCGTACTCCGTGAAGCCCGCGGCCGGACGGGCGGCGCCGCGTCGGCCCCGGAGCTCGAGGTACGCGTACGCCGTGGCGCGTGACCGTCGCGGCGACCGTCTCGGCGCCGAAATCGAACGCGATCTCGGCGAGCTTCTTCGGCTCGCCGAAGGTCTCGCGCCCGCCGACGACCGCGCCTTCGGTCGTCATGGGCATGGTGATCATGTAGATGCCCTCGACGCCCTCGTAGCACGGCGCGCGCGCCGAAGATCGCGGCGCCGATCTCGACGTCGAAGCCGGGCGCCATGTGCATCTTGACCTGCGAGATGGTCACGCCGATCTCGGGCCGCGTTCCGGGCGCGAGCGGCGGCGGCAGGACGGCCGCGAGCAGCTCCGGATCGGTCTCGTAGAGGGCGCGGATCTGGCGCATCGAGCTCGGGAGAAACTCGGGATCGAACTTGGCGGCGAGCCGGAGCTCGTCGGGGCTCTTCACGTAGCGGAGCTTGCTCATCGGATCCTCCTCGTACCCTGTTGCGGGCTCGGTGATAGGCATCGGCTCTCCTGTCGCGCGGGCGTGCGCCCGTCAGGCCGCGAACGCGGCCTTCGGCGGCCCGATCCGCGCGACGAGCGGCGCCAGCTTCTCGACGTCGAAGCCGTAGAGGCGCGCGGCGTTGCCGCCGAGCATCGCCGCGGTCTCGTCGTCCGGCACGCCGCGGAAGGCGTCGAGCATCTGGGCGCGGGTGGCCGGCCAAGTGCCCTCGGGGTGCGGGTAGTCGGTGCCCCACATGATGTGCTCGAGGCCGATCTCGTGCCGCATGTCGACCTCGCGGCGCGGCATGCACGAGGCGCCGAGGAAGACGTGGCGGCGGAAGTACTCGCTCGGCTTCATCGAGAGATGGCTCCGGTAGTCGCCGAGCTTCGCGCTGTAGTGGCGTGTCGTCGTAGCGGAAGTCCAGCAGCGCCAGCATCTCGGGCACCCAGACCGTCGTCGACTCGGTGATCGCGAGGCGGAGCTTCGGGTGGCGCTCGAAGACGCCGCCCCAGATCAGGAACGTGACCGGCCGCACCGCCCACCAGACGACCTCGGTGATGTAGATGCCCATCATGCCGACGTGCTCGCCGTAGTCGGCCATCGGCGCAGCGCCCGAGTGGAGATGGATGACCATCCCCTGGTCCTCGCACGCCGCCCAGAGCGGCTCGTACTTCGGGTGATGGTAGGCGTCGAGCGCGCCCCACATCGACGGGATGAGGATGCCCCGCAGGCCGTGCTCCCGCGCCCACGCCACCTCCCGCACCGCCTCGTCGACGTCCCAGAGCGCGGGGACGATCGCGACGCCGGCCCGCCGCTCGGGCGCCATCGGCGCAGAGCTCGGCCAGCCAGCGGTTGTGGGCGCGCGCGCCCGCCCACTGCAGCTCGGCGTTGATGCCCTCGGTCGGGAGCGACAGGCCGGCCCCGAACGGCGGCATGTTCATCTCGGTGATGCCGTCGGGAAAGATCACCTCGCCGGCGATGCCGTCGGCGTCGAGGACGGCGATCCGCGCGTCGTGATCCCAGGCGCCCGCGAGCTCCCGCTCGCGGCCCTTCCGCCACTCGGCGTTGACCTCGTCGACCAGGAACTTCTTCGCCGCCTTCTTCACCTCCTCCGCCTGGATCGGCAGGGCGAGGTCGAAGACCTCGCGATACTGCGGGTCGACGTAGTCGCGGTAGCGCTCCGGCGGCAGGCCGGCATGACAGTCGGACGAGATCACGAGATGCCTGCCGTCGAAGCGATCCATGGGTGCCCTCCCCGGCGCGGTCGTCACTCGAGCGGCTCGCTGTAGAACTGCTTGGCCCACTGCCGGAACTTGCCGAGGAAGAGATCGCCGTCGCAGAGCACCGGATGCGGCCGGTAGATCTTGTTCTCCCAGATGCGCATGTCGGCGAGGACGCCGGTCGAGAGCCCGTCGACGAACTCCTCGCCGGCCGTGTCGGCGAGGTTCTTCGTCACCGTGAAGATCCACCGCGATTCGGTGTGCCCGCGGTCGATCGGCGTCGTCGCCGCCAGCATGAAGAGCCCGGCGTTCGGGATCCCGGCGAGGCGCACCGTCGCGATGCCGATGCCGAAGTTGTCGCGCTCGAGCTTGGTGCGGAAGTTGCCCTGCATGCTCGGACGCTCGGCCTCGTCGGTCAGGTGCATGCAGACGCCCGTCCGCGCTGAAGCGGATCTGCGTCTCGGGGACGTCCATCATGCCGTGGACGAACTTGAAGTGGACCGGGTCGCAGTTGTTCTCGGCCATCTCCTGCATGTGCACGGCGACCTTGAGGTCGAAGTATCGCGGCGGCGTCCAGTCGGAGTCGCCGATCTCCGCAAACGTCGGCACCTCGAACTGCGGCGGCGCGCCGGCGGCATGATGCCAGACGAAGATCATCCCGTTCCGCTCCACCACCTTCCAGGCGCGCACCTGCGCCTTCGCCGGGATCTTCTGCGCGTACGGAATCCGGACGCAGTCGCCGGTCAGGCCGTCGTAGTGCCAGTGATGGAAGGGGCAGCGGACGCACTCGTCGATCACCCGGCCCCCCTCGGCGAGGTGGGCCCCGAGGTGGGCGCAGTAGCCGTCGAGCACCCGCGCCTGCCCGGAGCGCGTCCGGAAGACCACGAGCTCCTCGTCGAAGTAGCGCGCCCGCCGCACGTCCCCCGGGACGAGATCCTTGCTCCATGCGACCGCGAACCAGCCGTTCGGGATCGGGAGCGGCGTGTGACGATTCCCGTTCGTGCTCATCGTCTCCTCCTGCCGGCGTGGCCGACGGCGTCGCCGAGGAAGCGCGCCATCGCGAGCGCCCGTCGACGCACCGGGTACCCTTCGATGTTCGCCCAGTTGAGCATCAGCGCGTAGAACGCGCCGACGATCGCCTCGACCGCCGTTTCGACCGCGAGACCGCGGACCGCCCCGCCCCGGCCACGGAGGAGCCCGGAGAACGCGCCGTGCAACGTGCGAGCCTGCGCCGACCCCGTTCCCGTATCGTGCGCCAGGTGGACGAGCTCCGTCAGGAGCTCGCGACGCATCGGACTCGCCTGCGCCACGCGGTCGGCGAGGAGTCGGAAGAATTGATCGACCCTCGCCCCGGCGTCGCCGTCGGCCCCGAGGCGCACCGCCTCGGCGATGATGCCGAGCAGCACGTCGAGCTCGATGCGCGCCACCTCGCGTAGCATGTCGGCCTTCGACGTGAAGTGGTTGAAGAACGTCTTTTCGGCGACGTCCGCCGCGGTGCAGATCTGCGCGACTGTCGTCGCCGCGAACCCCTTCGCGTCGAAGAGGTGCATGGCCGCCTCGATGATGCGGCCGCGTACCTCCTGGCGGCGCCGCTCGCGCCGGGACGCGGGCACGACCGGCTTGACGGACGCGGCAACCGAGCGCACGGGTCGTCGCCTACCACGATCTTACAGTCGACTGCAAGAATATTGTTCACTGTAGACATGCGAGGCAGGGATCGGGGTCGGGCTCGCGGCGCCCGCCGCGCTGCGCCAAGGAGAGCCCTGGTCGTGTCCTGGCTCTTCCTCTTCGTGAGCCTCGTCGGTGCCGCCTTCACGGCGAGCGCCGTGCTGCGCATCCGCCGGATCGGCTATCCGATCCCCCTACTCCTTCGGCGCCCGGCTCACGCCGTTCGAGCTCCGCCGCCACGGCGTCGCGGTCGTCCGCGACCTTCCCTACGGTCCCCACGGGCGCCGGAACCACCTCGACGTCGACCAACCGCCGCCCGTCCTGACGAGCGCCATAGCATTGTCGCTCCGCCTCGCCGGGGTCCATTTGGGCAATGAAGTTGCTTGCCGGCAGAATCGGAGCTGAGCTACATTCCGTCGCTGCCGCCACCCGGCCAAACTCGCGTCGCTTCCTGAGGCTTCCAAGACGCGCTCGGGCGTACGCGGCGCTCTTATCTGCCCTCAACCGGGCGGCGGCTCTGGCCGCGTGAGGACTATGCCCAACGTACACATCGAAACCCTGGATCCCGCAACTGCAACCCTGACGCTTTCCCTCGACGTCGGCCTGTACCCACGCGACGTCCTGTATGCCGCCGCGTACGTGTTCCTAGACCGCGCCTACGTGCTCCTCGACCGGCAGGACTCCCGCTTCGTCGTCCGCTTCCGCAGCAAGCGTCCTCTCGACGAGGCGACCTTCCGAGCGATGGCGGGCGAGTTCGAAAACGAGCTCCTCGCGCAGGCGCTGCGTCACCAGGTATTCGACGCGAACCAGCGCATCATCGAGGACGTCGTCGCCGTCGCCATCGCGGGCGCATCGGCTGGCGTCGAACCGCATCCGGAGCCCGCGACCGAGCATCCGCCGCTCGTCCCTCTCCGAGGGCGCGGCGATCCGGGAGACCCGGAAGGCGGCTTCCTCACCGACCCGGCAGGCATTGCCCGACCGTTCGAGCCGGGCAAGCAAGGGACCGAATGACCTCGAGCGACGCGGACACAGTGACCGTCCGGTTCCACAAGACGCTGTACGCGGAAGCCGCGATCGCGGAGGCGGCGGCCACGTTCGCTGGCCTGGCATCGTTCGCAGTCCGCAGCGACGGCGAGCACCACGTCGTGGACATCAGCGCGATCGCACGCGACGTCGACGGCGACGTCGTCGCCGAGTTCTGCAATTTCGCCCTCGCGAACTCGGCACGCGCGCAGAGGAGCGGCCATGCTTGACGGCGAGCTCCTGCCGCGCGGGCGCCAGGTCGACTTCGCGGGGCTCGCCCCGGAGCGCTGGATGCCGGGCTTCGCGACCCCCTTCAACCAGCGGATGATCCGCGGCCGGGTCCTCGTCACGAACGACTTCGGCGACTGGCTCCTCCTCACCCCCGACGAGTTCCGATCCTTCGTCGAAGGACGGCCGCGGCCGGGCGAGCCGCTCTACGACAAGCTCAGCAAGGCGAACTTCATCGCCAAGGCGGTCGACGTTCCGGCGCAGGCGGAGCGCTGGCGACGGAAGAAACAGTACCTCTTCCATGGCCCCACCCTGCACGGACTCGTGCTGACGCACCGCTGCAACCACGGCTGCCAATACTGCCACAGCTCGGTCGTCGGGATGGAGCGGACCGACACCGACATGTCGTTCGAGGTGGCGGAGCGTGCCGTCGACGTCGCGTTCCAGTCGACCGCGTGGGGCATCACCATCGAGTTCCAGGGCGGCGAGCCCACCGCCAACTGGCCCGTGCTGAAGCACGCCGTCGAGTACGCGACGCGGAAGAACGTCGAGGTCGGGAAGGTCCTGTCCTTCGCGTTGGTGACGAACCTGTCGCTGATGGACGACGAGCGGCTTGCGTTTCTCCTCGATCACAAGGTCCAGATCTGCACGAGCCTCGACGGGCCCGCCGACCTCCACAACAAGATCCGCGTCTTCAAGGGCGGCAACAGCCACGAGCTGCTCGTCCAGTGGATGAAGAAGATCAACGAGCGCTACGCCGAGATGGGCCTCGACACGAACCACTACCGCGTCGAGGCGCTTCCGACGCTCACGCGCCCGAGCCTCTCCCGCTGGAAGGAGATCGTCGACGAGTTCGTCGCCGTCGGCTGTCGCGCCATCTTCCTCCGCAAGCTCGATCCCTTCGGCTTCGCCGCCAAGAGCGTGAAGACCCTCGGCTACTCGATGGACGAGTACCTGGAGTTCTACGCCAACGCCGTCGACTACATCATCGAGCTGAACCGCCAGGGCGTCCAGGTGATGGAGCGCCACGCGGCCATCATGCTGAACAAGATTCTGGTCGACGAGGAGCCGAACTATCTCGACCTCCGCACGCCCGGCGGCGCCTGCGTCGGCCAGCTCGGCTACGCTCCCGACGGCGGCGTCTACTCGTCGGACGAGGGACGCTTCGTCGCCGCAATGGGCGACGACATGTTCCGGATCGGCACCGTGCACGACAGCTACCGGCAGCTGATGACGAACGCCGCGACGCGCGCGCTGGTCATGGCGGGGCTGAACGATGCCCAGCCCGACTGCGTGTCGTGCGCATACAAGCCGTGGTGCGGCCAGCAAGTCGAGTACAACTACAAGACCCAGGGAAGCCTGCACGGGCACATGCGCGACTCGACGTGGTGCAAGAAGCACAAGTCGATCTTCGACTATCTCATGCACAAGCTCGAATCGGCCGACGACCGGGACATGGAGATGTTCCGCCGGTGGACGACGAATCGCACCCTCGATCACTTCATCGTGCAATGACCGGCCAGCACCTCGTGCTCTGCGATGGCCCCGGCGGCGATGCCCGCGCGCTCCGGGTCGCCTATGCGCGCCATCTGGCGACCTGCTGTCGGGAGTTCGTGACCCTCGGGGCGCAGCTCCCGACGGCGCTACGCGGCCCGCACGGCCGCGTCGTCGATCTGGTGCAGCGGGCCCTCGCGATCGACGAAGGCCAGGTGCTCCACTGCTTCGCGTCGCCCGCGGTCGGTACGCCGCTGCGTTGCATCGGGCTGCGCGACGACCTGCCGGAATTCCGGACCCGGATCGATGACGCCGTCGCCGCCATGATGCCGCACCTGCTCTTCGAGATGGCGCTGCGCGGGCTCATCGGCGACGGGGAGGCCTCCGTCTGGGAGCATGGCGCGCCGCGGCTCGCCTCGCTCGCCCTCGAGGGTCAGATCGTTCCACCCGCGGCCGCGACCGGGCTGGTGTTCTCCGCGGCCGGCGTCGGAGCCGTCGCGAACGGCACCGAGATCGCACGCCTGCCGCTCGACGACGACGGCCTCCACGCCGCTCTGGAAGCGACCGGCGGCTTCCGCTTCGAGCGCCGCTACTACCCGGTCGACGACGTCGCGCACTTCGCCACCGTCGACCACAACCCGATCGCGGCGTTCGAGGCGCACCCGGACAAGCGCGGAAACTCCGTCGACCTCGGCGATCGGCCGGAAGCGGAGTGGGTCGACGTCCTCGAGCAATCGTTCGCACTCGTCGAGACGTTCCTGCCGCAGACGTTCGCCGAGATGCGCCTCGCGCTGCACGAGGTCATCCCGGTGGGCTACGACGAGGTACGCCACCTCTCCGCGTCCTACCGCGAGGGGATCGGCACGATCTACCTGACGCTACACCCGAACGTCATGACGATGACGGAAGCCGTCGTGCACGAGTTTCAGCACAACAAGCTCAACGTCGCGTCGTACGACGTCGACTTCATCGAGAACGCGTTCCACCCCCTCTACCCGAGTCCGGTCCGCCCCGACCCCCGCCCCCTGTGGGGGATTCTGCTCGCGGTACACGCGTTCCTGCCCGTGGCGGAGCTCTTGCGTCGCATCCGCGACGGCGGGCATCCGTTGGCGACGCAGTCCGGCTTCGACGCGCGCCTGTCCGAGATCGATCTCAAGAACCACGAGGGCATGGAGATGCTGCGGGCCAATGCGAAGCTCACCTCGCCGGGCGTTGCCCTGTTCGGCGACCTCGAAGCCCTCGAGCGACGCCACCTCGCGGAACGGACGGCACGCGGACTTTCGAACGTCCCGACACAGGTGCACCTGGCGTGACACCGCCCCGCCGCCGCGGCCCGGCGCGCGACCGTGCGGACGCTCATGCGGCTTTGCTTCGAGAGTCTCTGGTGTCACGTTGAGGCGCCTACGAAGACCATCTCCGCCAAGGAGATCCACGACAAGACCGGCCACTGGCTCAGGAAGGTGCGGGCAGAAGGCGAGTCTATCGTAACCGAGCGCGGCACCCCCGTCGCGCGGATGCTGCCGCACGCGAGACCTTCTGCTGGCAACCCGTTCGCCAATCGCAAGCCGTTGCGTGGCGTGGCGCGGCCCATCAGCGGTCCCGACAGCGCAGCCATCATCTCTAGGATGCGTGACGGACGATGATCTATGGTGGCGCTCAGCGCCGTGGGAGCACGACGGGCGCGACCAGACGCACGACGAGCGCCGCGCCGTCGCGGGCGCGCTTGCCGTCCGCCTCGCCGTAGAAGCTCGACGGCGTCAGGTCCTCGGCGCCGTAGAAGGCCAGCTCGCGGTCGCGGCGGAGCTCCCGCGAAACGCTCGCCAGGCGCTCGACCTCCGCCTGCAGCTTCTTCGGCAGCCGGGCACGCTCGGCGAACAGCACGTCCGAGACGTCGTGGATGCGGGGAGCGTCCACACCGCAGCTCCGCAGGAGGCCCTTCAGGGCCAGCTCGACGACCTCCTGCGACTCGCGGACGACGTCGGCCCAGCTCGCCGCCGCGAACAGCACCTCGATCGCGCGCAGTCGCACCTCCGCCCGTCGTACGTAGTCAACCGCGAGATCGCGATTGCGCATCGTCACGCGACCTCGGACCAGTACGGCTGCCCGTGCGCCGTCCGGCGGACGAGCCGTCCCGCGAGCACGTCGCGGCGGATTTCGGCCAGGCGGCGGGAGACTCGGATGCCACGCTCGAAGAGCACGATGCCGTCGACCGCCGCCTCCGCCCAGAGGCCGCTCGCCCCCTGATCGCGGCCGCGGAGGTGGACGAAGTGCGGCTCGACCGGATGCGCGTCCCACGCGAGCGGCTGCGCGTCCCAGGACCGATAGAGCGCGCGCGTGATCGGAGCCGCCTCGTCGACGACGACCAGGACGTCGACGTCCGACCCCGCCGTCGCCTCGTCGCGCGTCCACGAGCCGTACGCGACGACCGCGAGCAGGTCGGCCCCGAAGAGCTCCGCCGCCCGGGCGACGACCGCGACCGCGCCCGCCACCCCATCCAGGTTGCCGCTCGGCGCCGCGAGCGTGCGGACGCAGTAGTCGTTGAGGGAGATCCCGGCATCCCGGGCCGCGCGGCGAAGAGCCGCGTGCATTCCCGGGCTCAGCCGCAGCACGAACCGTCCCGAAGCCGAGTGCCTGGACGTGCTCTTTTTGATACCAGCCATGGATAGGCTTTGATACTATTGGTTCGCGTCCGGGGCGCGCAAGGCGGTGCTTCCGGCGAGCAGCGTCGAGGCGACGGCGCGTCGTGCGACGACGGCGTCTTCTGCAACGGCGCGGACACGTGCAACGGCGGCACCTGCGGCATGCACACGGCGAGTCCCTGTCCGGGGCCAGACGGGATGGAAACTGCAGCGAGTCGTGCAACGAGGCGACCGACAGCTGTACCGCCCCGGATCCCAACGGCTCGCCCTGCGACGACGGTCTCTTCTCTGCACCGGCCTCGACTTCTGCGCGAGCGGGACATGCAGCGCGCCTCGCTTCCAGCGCTTCCAGCTCGCCGTCGGCGACCGTTTCGGCATGCGCGTCGTGACCGTGCTGAAGCCGCGCCGACTCTGCGCGCCGCTGGACGAGGACGGAGCCGCGCCCGGGGCCGAGGCCCATCCGAAGCACTCGTCTGCTACCTGGTCAAAGAGTGCAGCTTTCCAACGTCATCCCCGCGCGATCACTTCATCGACGTCGTCCGCGTCCCGAGCGCCGCTCGCGACATTTCCTCGCTCTTCCAGGACGCGCCCTCCCCGCACCCACCCGACACCCCCGAACCTCGACGGAAACCGCGTCTCGTGTAAAGTGACCGGCACTGGTGCTAGGGTGCCTCCGCATCCGAAGTCGTGCCCACCTCACCAACAAGTCCAATGGCTGAACGGTTCGACGTCATCGTGATCGGGGGCGGACCGCGGGTTCGCTGTGCGCACCTGGCGGAGCGGACAGCGCGCGGCCTCTCGAACGTCGCGACCGAGGTGCACCCGTCGTGACGCGCGCGGGCTCACCATCCCGCCGCCGCGCCCGGGCGAACGGGCTACGCTCGGACCGCTTGGTGATCCTCTCGCGGCGCCGACGGGAGGGGGCGCTCGCGCAGGATCTCGATGAGCGCCTCCATCACGGCCTTGACGCCGCCGTCACCCGCCGGATCCGCCGGGCGGAACTCGACACCGACCGTCGACCGTCTCCCACGGGCGCCGATGGCGAATCGGACCTCGACGGACGCGTCACCGGACCCGCACACCGTCAGCACGGCGCTGGCCTCGGTCGGCCAGCGAAGCGGCTCCACGTGCCACCCCGGCACGACGAGCTCCGCCGCTACCCGCTTGGCGAGGAGCGTGACGCGCTGGCGGCCGCGGAGCAGCATGGGGTCACTCGCGGCATATGGAGCGAGCACCGGTACGGAGCCTTCGTCCGACGCCTCCGCCAACCGCGCATGCACCCATTTGAGCAAGGTGGCGAAGTCGTCCTCCGGCACGCCGGCGTCTACCTCGACATCGACGTCGTACGCTCCGCACGTGATCATGGGCGCGCGCCCGCGGCCGGGTGCTACGAGCACGAAACGCGCGCGCGCGCCGTCGTCGTGCACGAGCACGATTTCGACCCGCCGTCGCCGGTCCTCGCTGCTTTCGCGGTCCGCCCGCCACGAAGGAGGGACGTTCCGGCTGGCGAGGGCCGCGCGCAGCGCGCGGAGGTGGGGCTCGACGAGGAGGACGAAGTTCCGTCGCTCGGGATCCACGGCGTGGAGCGCCTCGCGGGTCACGGGCTTGAACTCGTCCTCGCCATGGAGCTGGAGATAGACGCGGAAGATCCCCGTGCACCGCGACCGGAAGACGCATTCGTCGCAACCGGGAAGGTACGTGCGCAATGACCCGTGCCACTCGTACTTGTTCATCGCGTCTTCGAGCCCGGTGGCATCGGCCGACTTCGTCACCGTCTCCTGCCCACCGTGGTGGATGCGCGCACCCCACTTCGGCAGGATGCAGTATGGGAGATTGCCGACGTTCACGTCGAAATCCGGATTCGACTCCTCGAAGCGCGCCAGCATTTCGTCGTAATACGGCGCCATGTCGGAGTATCGTGGCATGATCTCGCGGAGGTACTCTTGATCGCGC
This sequence comes from uncultured delta proteobacterium, assembly GCA_963774015.1. Lineage (GTDB taxonomy): Bacteria > Desulfobacterota > Binatia > UTPRO1 > UTPRO1 > UTPRO1. The sequence continues at coordinate 1,197,871 of CAVZDH010000001.1, read as the reverse complement.
TCGCCCGTGCTCTCCGGTCGGACGATGTCGATGTGCAGCTGGCGGACCCCGTATTGCGCCAGCAGCGCCGGATACTCGGGAAGCGACCGATAGCTGCGCTCGTTGACGCACATGTTCGCCGTCACGAGCTGCTCCCGGCGCTGGAGCTCGCCGAGGCCGTGGAGGATGCGCCGAAACGAGTCGGGTCGCTCGGTCGTCGCGACGTGGGCCTCGTTGGTCGCGCCCTGGATCGAGATGCGCCACTCGAACCGTCCGAGGGCCACCACCGAGTCGATGAACCCGGGCGTCGGGAACATGACGCCGTTCGTGAAGATCACGATGTGCTCGAAGCCCAGCTCCACCGCCTTTTGGAGCGCGTCGAGGAAACGCTTGTGGGTGGTCGGCTCGCCGCCGAGGAACGTCAGATGCCACGCCCCTGCGGCGCGGGCGGCTTCGAGCGCCTCGAGGATCGGCTCGAGCGGCACCGCCCGGGCGATCTTCATCGCGGTCAGCTGACCGCTGGAGCAGAAGACGCAGCGGTTGTTGCAGAGGTGGCCGAGCTGGATCTCGAATTTGTGCCCGGATCCCGAACTGGTGACCGTGGTAGCCGCGCGACGATCTTCATCGCTGATGTGCGTGCCCGCGGCCATGCCGAGCGCGGATCGTAGTGCGTCATGGCTAGTGCTGGCAAGGACTTTTCGCGGCCGCTCGCACCCCGGCTCTTCAAGAAGAGGGTCCCGGACGACGAGCCGGTCACGCCGGAGAGCGCGGCCCTCTTTCGGTTCGGCGAGCAGTGCAACAACGACTGCCCTATGTGCAGCAACACCGGAGAGGCCTCCCTCTTCTTCCATCCGACCGAAACGCTCCTGCGGCGCGCCGATTTTCTGCATCGTTCCGGCTTCAAGCGCGCGGTCGTCACCGGCGGCGAGCCGACGATTCATCCCGGCTTCTGGACCGTGGTGGAACGGCTTTTCGCCGACGGCTTCACGTGGGACATCAACACCCACGGGCGGAGCTTCGCCAAAGAGGGGTTCGCGCGCCGAGCCGCCGAGCACGGCCTGAAGCGGGCGATCGTCTCGCTGCATTCCCATGTCCCGGCGACGAGCGCCACCATCTTCGGCACCCGGGAGGACGCGCACCACGAAACGGTCGCCGGCATCGACCGCCTCGTCGACGCGGACGTCGCCGTCACGCTCAACTGCGTGCTCACGCGGCTGACTCTCGGCGAGGTCGACGAGTACCTGCGCGTCGGACGCAGACGCTATGGCGATCGCGCGGCGTTCAAGTTCGTATTCCCCTCGACGCTCGGCAAGGGCGGGCAATGGGAGGGCATCGCGCTGCGGTACGCCGACGTCCGCGCGACGGTGCAGCGTCTGCGTGCGACCGCGCTCGAGCTCGACGCCGACGTGTTCTTCGAGTCGTTTCCGAACTGCATCCGCGACGATCCCGACGCGACGAACCTCGGGCGCTGGGCGTTCGGCGAGACGCACTACCTCGACGACGCCAACGGCGAGCGCATCTACTCGATGCGCCACGTCGAAGCCGAGCTGTCCGCGTTCGGCGAGCAGTGTCGGCAGTGCTCGTCGCTGCGCGGTTGTCCGGGCATCTCGCGCCAGTACGCCAAGCGGTATGGCACCGGCGAGCTCGTCCCCTTCGGATCCGCCCGCGCCACGGCGGCGAAGACGCGCACCGCGGCGCCAAAGACGCGCGCCAACTCCTTCAACTACGTTCGCACCGAGACGGCGGTCCCCTGGACGGCCGAGGCGAACGCGTGCACCGCGCATGCCCTGAGCGGTGGCCTCGATCCGGTACGCCAGCTGTGGCTCACGGAGGCCGATCGGCTCACGCGCTACGTCACGGACACGGGCGACTTCACAGACGCGGAGATGACGCAGGTGAAGTCCGCGTTGAGCCATCTCTTCGTCGACCGCGCGGCACCGGGCGTTCTCGACGACTTCAAAAGCGGCATGCGTCGGACCCTTCCCGACCCCGTCTGCCGATCGTGTGCGAACCGCGCCGGGTGCGGGCAACGATTCCGCATCGTCGACGGGGAACCGTTCGCTCGGGAGGAGGCATGGATCGCCGGGCATATCGGCGGTCTGCGCGGACGGGTGCTCGACGTCGGCTGCGGGGAACAGCTCTACCGAGAGGGGCTTGCGGCGCTGCTGCGCTCTGGTGCGATCGACTACACGGGGCTCGACCCCGACGAGGAGAGTCTCGCCCGACTCCGCACGGCGCTGCCGGACGCTCGCCTCCACGTCGGAGACATCGAGCATTTCGAAGGCGAGCCCGCGCGCTGCGATCATGTGCTGTGCCTGCGTGCGTTGAACCACGTGCTCGACGTCGACGAGGCACTGTCGCGGATGTCGCGCCTGCTCGCACCGGGCGGCTCGCTCCTGCTCGTCGAGATGACGCCCTTCGCGATGCTCCGTCGGGTCGAGCAGGTCGAAGCGGCCGACCGCGCCCCGCGCGCGGGCCACCAGCATTTCCGAAACCTCGCGAGCGAGGATGTTCTGCCGCTCGTTCGGCGCCACGGCTTGCGCGTCGTCGAGCATCATCCGGCGAGTCGGGAAACGAGCAATCAGTGGATTCTGCTCCTCGCGCGCGACGCGGTGGACGACGCGGATTCATCACACTGACGCTCCCCCCGCTGGTCGCGATGCACGCGCACGCGCTACTGCGCCGTCGGGTGCGAGCCTCTCAGTACGCTTCGAACCGCGTCGCCGATCGTGACGAAACTGACAGCGCCGACGCAGAGGCAGACGACGCCGAGGCGGTGGCGATGGGCGACCGTCATGCCGGCCACCACCGCGAAGAACCGCGCCGGCGCGAAGATCCAAAAATAGTAGCGGCTGAAGGCGCCGGTTACCCGAGCACTGTCGCACAACAGCCAGCGCCTGAACGCGACGACCTCGTTCTGGTAGAGGGGGGAGACTATCAGCTGAGGATGAAGAATCTCCGGTACGACCCGTCTTGGGTGCCGTCGCGCCTGGACTTCACGGGTCGGGATTCTCGGCCCTGCGGCGACACGCTCACCCGTTCCGTCTGACGCCGAACGGCAAGAGCATCGGCACACGGCGCTGATAGTCGCGGTACTGCTCGCCGTGCAGGTAGACCAATGTGCGCTCCTCGATTTGGATGGCAGCGAGGACATAGGCGGTCGTCACGGCGGCGAAGAGCAGATGCCCTTGGCTCATGGTCGGTGTCGCCCAGAACGCGATCAGGAAGCCGAGCATCAGCGGGTGCCGCACCCATGCGTAGAAAAGGCGTTCCTTGAACGTGGGGTGTTGCAGCGGCCGTCCGAACGCGTACGAGATGGATTGCCTGAGACCGAAGAGCTCGAAGTGGTCGATGAGGAACGTCGAGGCGAGCACGATCCCCCACCCGGCCAGCGAAATGCCGACGAGCAGCGCCACGGCGAACGGGCTCTCGATCCGCCAGACCAGGGCGGGCAGCGGACGCCACTGCCAGGCCAGAAGTGCGAGGATCGCCGTCGAGAGCAAAACGAAGGTCGAGCGCTCGACGTGCCACGGCACCCAGCGGGTCCAGACCGCCTTGAAGGCCGGGCGCGCCATGATGGTGTGCTGCACGGCGAAGAGCCCGAGAAGCAGGACGTCGATGGCGATCGCCGCGCCCGTCGATGCGGCGGGGGCACCGTCGTCGATTCCCTTCGGAACGACCCAGTTCCCCACGAACCCGATCAGATAAAGAAAGGTGCAGAAAAAGAAGAGATAGGTGCAGACCCCGTACACCAGGGTCAGCACGCGACCAGCAGCGCCGGTCGTGTCGTTCATTGCCGTCGCGATGGGCATGGTCATGCGTTCCTCCTCTCTCGAGCGCTTCGGCGGGCGCGTCGCATACAGCTGCCATGCCTCTCCCGTGGAAGGCAAGACGACTCGGCGAGCGATCCGCCGGCGCCTTCCAACCCCATGAGCTCGTCGCAACGGCCGTCTCCGTGCCCCGGCCGGATCCTCGTCGCGCGTGCGCAGGGCACGCCGACCGCCCCGACTGCTTCGGAACGATCGACGCCCGGCGCGGACAGCTCAGAGTCGCTCGACGATCGTCGTGATTCCCATGCCGATACCGATGCACATCGTCGCCAAGCCATAGCGCTTGTCGGTGCGCTCCAACTCGTCCACCAGCGTGCCGATCAGCATCGCCCCGGTGGCGCCGAGCGGGTGACCCAGGGCGATGGCGCCGCCGTTGACGTTGACCTTCTCGGGATCGATGGCGAGCTCCTGCATGACGCAGAGAGGTACGACGGCGAAGGCCTCGTTGATCTCGATGAGATCGATGTCGTCGAGCTTCAGCCCGGTCCGTTGCAACACCTTCTTGGTCGCCGCAATCGGACCGGTCAGCATGATCACGGGCTCGGAGCCGACGATCACTTGGTCCACGATGCGAGCGCGCGGCTTCAGGCCGAGGCGCTTCACGCTGGCCTCCGAGGCCAGCAGAACGGTCGCCGCGCCGTCGACGATGCCGCTCGCATTGCCGGCGGTGACCCGACCGTCGGGCTTGAACGAAGGCGTCAACGCCAGCAGCCCTTCCAAGGTCGTCTGCGGTCGCGGATGCTCGTCTCGAGCGAAGACTTTGCTCTCGCCGTTGTGCGTGCACGGCACGGGAACGAGGCTCTTCTCGAAGCGGCCCTCTTGAATCGCCTGCCAGGCCTTCTGTTGGCTGCTCAGGGCGAAGCGATCGACCTGCTCGCGGCTGAAGTCCCACTGCTCGGCGATCATCTCCGCCGAGAGCCCTTGCGGCACGAGGTCGTACTTCTCCATCAGGCTCTTGGGTAGCGGTCCCATGTCCTTGCCCATCGGGACTCGCGTCATGCTCTCGACGCCCCCCGCGACGACTAGGTCCTGCGCTCCGGACTTCACCGCTTGCGCAGCGAAGTTCACGGCCTGCTGACCGGATCCGCAGAAACGGTTGAGGGTGACCCCGGGGACGTCGACCGGCCATCCCGCGGCCAGGACGGCACCACGGGCGATGTTCGTGCCCTGCTCGTCGGTCTCGGTCACACAGCCGACCACCACATCGTCGACCTCCTTGGGGTCGATGCCGTTGCGTTCGACGATCGCCTTGAGCGGTACGGTGAAGAGATCCATCGGATGGACCTCGGACAATGTTCCCTTCTTGCGCCCGCGCGGCGTGCGACAAGCATCGATGATGTAGGCTTCAGCCATGGTCGACTCCTTCCCTTCCGATTCGCTGCGGCCGGGCAACAATGCCCGGTGCAAGCGAGCAGTCAAGGCGCCGCCCCCCCACAGGACAGCGGGCCGCCCGGCACGCCGCCCGGTTTTTGGGTGGACTTCCTGTCGGCAGGTGTGCCAACGAACGAGCCCTCAGTGGATCCCGCTCCTCGCACGAGACCCAGGGGCTTCACCACCGGCGACTCGCCCCGAAGCCGGGTGACGAACGGCCCGTGGACACTTCGTAAGCCGCGCTCACTCGCCTCGGCCACCAACCGATGACGTCCTGGGCGAACCCGGACGAGCTCACGTGGCTGGCCGCAACCACCGTCGCGATCGTCCTCTCGGCAGCCGTCCTCGGCGAATGGGCGCGACAGCGGCCGACGGTCCGCGGAAGAATCGTTGCCGGCAGTGCGTGCGCATTGCTCGGCGGATCGCTCGTCCTCCTGCTCGTCAAGTCGACCGACATCCCGACGGGGTGGATCACGGTCCTGCAGGAAGGCCGCAGCGCGCGAAACATTCGTCAGCTGTACGGATTGGGGACGCATGCCGGTTCCGGATTCCACGCGTTGGTCGGCTGGGTGAGCGAACACGGCCCGACCGCGTTGCCATCCGTGGTCCGTGCAAACCTGTGCCTCGCCGTCGTCGACACGGTCGTCTTTTTCTTTCTGGCGAGCCACGTGCTGCGCTCGTGGTGGGCCAGCCTCGCGTTCGCCGCAGCCTACGCGTGCAATCTGAACACGATCAACGCGGCCTTCTCGGAAGCGCCCGCGATGGTCTGGACGATCCACGTCTGGCTCGCGTGCATCGCGGCCGCGGTGGTGTCGGATCGGGGCGCGTCACGGCGGCTGCGCTGGCTCGCGCTCGCGTGCTTCGGCTTGCTGGTGGTCCTGGCGGCCTGGGTGCGCATCGAGGCACTGGTGCTCGGCGTCCCGGCGCTCGCCATCGCCATTGCGCACGTCGTCGGGGCGGAGGAGGCGCTGCAGCGGGCGCTTCGGAGCCTCGGGCAGTACCTCCGGACGATCGTCACCGGCCCGCTGGTCGTTTTCCTCCTCGTGAGTGCCGGGCTGCTCGCCTTGGAATACGTCCCGGCACCGGACGACTGGCGGTATGCGAGCGCGGCGCTTCGGCCGCTCAACTTCTCGTTCCTGACCTGGCTGCAGGCGATCATGCTGTTCTTCCCGTTCGCGATCGTCGTGCTGTTCGTGCTCGGAGTCATCCACGGCGTGCGGCGGTGGCTCGCTTTCTTCTTGCTGCCGATCAGCCTGCTCGTGCTGCTCAAGGCCTATGCGAGCGGCTCGCATGGAGCGTTCCTGGACAAGTTTCGGTACCTGGCCTTCGTCACACCGTTCGTGCTGTTTCTGGCGCTCTTCGGCTTTCGCGAGCTGTCCTCCTTCGCGGAGCGACTCTCCTGGCCGGCGTGGTGGAAGCGGGTCGCCGTGCTGCTGCTCGTCGCCACCGTCCCCGCCTGGAACCCGTGGCAGAGGGAATTCTTCGGCCGCCGTCAGCAGCTGCCCGGCCTGTCGACGGCGGAGGCATTCCTCGCACGCAACCAGCAGACGGAGGTTCGGTACCTGCTCGATCTCGTCGCGCGGTATCCGCGCTGCGTCTTCGTGGCCAAGACGGCGCGCGCAGAGAGCGCGAGCGATACCAAGACGGGCTCGCGCTGGTTGGCGTTCGGAATGCTCGTCCGCAATCTCGCCGAGAAGGAGGACGCCAGCGACAGCGTCGATCAGGTGCACCGGATCGTGGCGGAGCTCGCTCCCGACGCTCCGTGCGTCCTGTTCTACCGGAGCATGGACTGCGATCTCGTCGGTTTCGACGGCTGCAAAGCGGAGACGGACGGCCGGATCCCGCTCGAGGAGCGCGTCCTCGAAAATCTACCCTATAGCGAGATCTACGAGTACGGCGCTCACCGCGCGGAAATTCGTCTCGGCGTCTACCCGGTCGTCGTACGGGACCCGAGCGCTCTGGCCAGCGCGGAAGGTGGATCTCGCTGAACCGTCCCGCTCGGTCCGGAGCGAGACGACGGGCGACGTTGACGCGCCCTGCCCCGCTGTGAGACGCGTGGGCGGGAAAAGATGGCCATGCAAGACTCCTCTCGCCGCCGCGCGCGGGCGTCGTTCCCGCAAACGCCTGCCGCGCCGCCGGAGTCGCCCCCACCGGCTCCCGCACTCGACGGACCACGCCGCCGGGAGTTTCTCCCGCTCTCCCGCCCGTCGATCGGTGACGCCGAGGTCGACGCCGTCGTGGCATGTCTCCGCTCGGGCTGGATCACGAGCGGCCCGCGCGTCGCGGAGTTCGAGCAACTCTTCGCCGAGACCGTCGGGGCGGCGCACGCGGTCGCCGTCAGCTCGGCGACGGCGGGGCTGCACGTGGCGTTCCTCGCCGCCGGCCTCGGACCGGACGACGAGGTCATCACGTCGCCGCTCACGTGGGCGTCGACCGGGAACATGATCCTCGCCGTCGGCGCGCGGCCGGTGTTCGCGGACGTCGACCCGGTGACGCTCAACGTCGATCCGGCCGCCGTGGAAGCGCGCGCTCACGGATCGGACGCGTGCGATCGTGCCGGTCCACTTCGCCGGGCAGCCGGTCGACCTCGATCCGCTGCGCGCCCTCGCCGCGCGGCACGGCGTCGCGCTGATCGAGGACGCGGCGCACGGGCTCGGGACGACGTATCACGGGCGGCCGGTCGGCGGCGGCAGCACCGCGGCAGTCTTCAGCTTCCACCCCGTCAAGGCCATCACCACCGGCGAAGGCGGCATGGTCACCACCGACGACGCCGACTTCGCGGAGCGGCTCCGGCTCCTCCGCTTCCACGGCATCACGCGCGACGCCTGGAAGCGTTACGGCAAGCACGGCAGTCCGGACTACGAGATCGTCACGCTCGGCTACAAGTACAACATGACCGATCTGCAGGCCGCGCTCGGGATCGTGCAGCTCGCGCGCCTCGAGGAGTTCGTGGCGGCACGGACCCGCGTCGCCGGCTGGTACGCCGACCGGCTCCGCGCGCTGCCGGCGGTGGCCATGCTCGGCCCCGTGCCCTACCCCGCGCGTCATGCATGGCACCTGCTGGTCGTTCGGCTCCGGCTCGACGCGCTTCGCATCGACCGCGACGACGTCATGAGCGCTCTCCTCGCCGCCAACATCGGCGTCGGGCTGCACTTCAAGGCGCTGCACCTCCATCGGCTGTATCGCGCTGCCGGCGCGACCGCCGCGCTCCCGCACGCGACCGCGGCATCGCACGCGATCCTGTCCCTGCCGCTCTTCCCCGCGATGGTCGAGCACGACGTGCGCGACGTGGTCGACACGCTCGCGGACGTGCTCCGTCGCCATGCGGTCTGAGACGGCCGAGCCGGACGGAATCGTCACGCCGGCGGACGCGGAGGCGCCGGCGGTCTCGATCGTCGTCCCCGTGTTCAACGAGTCCGCCGGGCTCGCGCGCTTCGACGCTCGCCTCTCCGCCGTGTGCGACCGCCTCGCCCGATCCGTCGAGGTGATCTACGTCGACGACGGTAGCCGCGATCGGTCGCTCGACGTCCTCACGGAGATCGCGGCGCGCGACGGGCGCGTGACGATCGTGGCGCTCGCCCGGAACGTCGGACAGCATGCCGCCGTCCTCGCCGGCTTCGTCTACGCGCGCGGCGACGTGGTCGTCACGATCGACGCCGACCTCCAGAATCCGCCGGAGGAGATCCCGCGGCTGCTCGCGCAGGTGGACGCCGGCTACGACGTCGTCGGGACACGGCGCGCCGCGCGCGTCGATCCGTTCCTGCGCCGGGCCTTGTCCGCCACGGTGAGCCGGCTCGCCTCGCTTGCGGTCGGCGTGCCCATGACGGACTGCGGCTCGATGCTCCGTGCGTACCGCCGGCCCGTGGTCGACGCGGTCGTCCAGCTCGCGGATCGGGCGCTCTTCATCCCCGCGCTCGCCGCCTGGGTGGCGAGACGACCGACCGAGATCCCGATCGGACACGCGCCCCGCGTCGCCGGGAGATCGCGCTACTCGCCGCTCCGGTTCATGCGCCTCGGCTTCGATCTGATGACCGGATTCTCGCTCGTCCCGATCCAGCTCGTGTCGCTGGCGGGAATCGGCGTGTCGCTCGTCGGCACCGGCTTCGGCGTCTACCTCCTCTTCCGACGCCTGACGCACGGTCCCGAGAGCGGCGGACTGTTCACGCTCTTCGCGATCCTGTTCGTCTTTCTCGGACTTCTGATCTTCGCGGTCGGCCTGGTCGGCGAGTACGTCGGCCGCATCTACGCCGAGGTACGGCGCCGGCCCTCCTACGTGGTGCGCGCCGTGTATGGCGCGTCCGAAAAGCGTGCCGTGCATGGCGTGCCCCAAGAGCACGCCGTGGATGGCCCGTCGCGAGACCGCGCGTGTCCATCGTCGTGATGGCCTACCAGGACATCGGCTGGGTCTGCCTCGACGAGCTGCTCCGGCTCGGCGCGGACGTCGGCGCGGTCGTGACTCATCGCGACGACCCGCGCGAGGAGATCTGGTTTCGCTCCGTCGCGGCGCGCGCCCGCGACGCGGGGATTCCGGTGCTCGAGCCTTCCGACGTCAACGCCGCCGACGTCGTCGAGCGCATCGCGCCGCTCGCACCCGAGCTGCTGTTCTCGTTCTACTGCCGCCAGGTTCTGACGCCGGATCTCCTCGCGATCCCGTCACGCGGCGCGTTCAATCTGCACGGCTCCTTGCTACCCCGCTACCGCGGACGGTGCCCGGTCAACTGGGTCCTCGTGCACGGCGAGACGGAAACCGGGGTCACCCTTCACTATATGGAGGCGCAACCCGACAGCGGCGACATCGTGGCACAACGGAAGGTCCCGATCGCGGACGACGATACGGCGCTCACGCTCAACCGGAAGCTCGGCGACGCCGCGCGCGAGCTCCTCCGCGACACGTTCCCCGCGGTCCTCGCCGGTGCGGCGCCGCGGGTTCCGCAGGACCGCGCGCGCGCGACGACGTTCGGCGGTCGGCGGCCGGAGGACGGCCGCCTCGAATGGCGGCGGCCGGCGCGCGAGCTCTACAACCTCGTCCGAGCCGTCACGCACCCCTACCCCGGCGCCTTCACGACCTGGGCCGGTACGAAGCTCTTCGTGTGGAAGGCAACGCCGGTCGACGCACCCGCGAACGCCGAGCCGGGACGCGTCGCCGCGGTCGCGTCCGACGGGATCGTCGTCGGAACGGGACGTGGATGCCTGCGGCTCGAGCAGCTGCAGCTCGACGGCGAAGCGGAGGAGCGCGCGATCGACTTCGCGCGACGCCGTGGCGTGCGCGCCGGCGACCGGCTGGGAGACGCGACATGCTGACCGTGCTGATCACGGGCGGTGGAGGATTTCTCGGCTCGCACCTGGCGGACGGCTTCCTGGCGCGCGGCGACGGCGTCATCGCGCTCGACAGCGGGTCGCAGAAGAAGGTCCGCCACCTCCTCGGACACCCGCGCTTCCGCCTCGTCGTCGACTCGGTGATGAACCCCGACATCCTCGACGCGCTGGCGGCGCGCGCGGACCTCATTTACCACCTCGCCGGCATCGTCGGGGTCGAGCACTACGTCGGCGATCCCTACGAGGTGCTGAACGTCAACATCAACGGAACCCAGAACGTCCTGCGCGCCGCGCTGAAGCACGGCCGCCGCGTCGTCTTCGCATCGACGTCGGAGGTGTACGGGAAGAACCCCGCCGTCCCGTGGCGCGAGGATGCCGACCGGGTGCTCGGACCGAGCACCATCGACCGCTGGTGCTACTCGACGTCGAAGGCCGCCGGAGAGCACTTCTGCCTCGCGTTTCGGCGGCTCGGGCTTCCGGTCACGATCCTCCGTTACTTCAACGTCTACGGTCCCCGTCTCGACCAGCTCGACGTCGGCCGCGTCATCACCATCTTCATGGGCCAGCTCCTCCGCGGCGAGCCGCTCACCGTCATCGGCGGCGGGAGCCAGACCCGCTGCTTCACGTACGTCGATGACGCCATCGTCGCGACGATCGCCGCCGGGGTCACGGCGGCGGCCGAAGGTCAAATCATCAACGTCGGCTCCGACCTCGAGACGTCGATCCGCGAGCTCGCGGAGCGGATGATCGCGATCGGCGGCGGCGCCTCGACGCTCCGCTTCGTCGAGCAGGAGACCGTGTACGGCGACGGCTACGAGGACGTCGCCCGCCGCGTCCCCGACGTGACCCGCATGGCGGAGATCCTCGGCACGCGGGCGACGACATCACTCGAGGACGGGCTCGCGCGGACGATCGGCTGGTTCCGAGGTCAGCCGCGCGACGGAACATCGGTCGGCACGTGAGCGCCGGGGAGCCGCCCCGCGTCGCCCTGAAAGTCGACGTCGACACGCACGACGGGCTCCGCGCCGGTGTCCCGGCGATCCGTGAGCGTCTCGCAGCGCACGGTATTCGCGCCTCGTTCTTCGTCGTGTGCGGACCCGACACGATGGGCCGCCGCCTGCACCGCCTGCTTCGACCGAGTTTCGTCCTGAAGCTGATCCGGACGCGCGCGCCGTCGGTCTACGGCTGGCGGACGCTGCTCTCGGGGACGCTCCTCCCGGCCCGACCGATCGCCGCGGCGTTTCCCGAGCTGCTCCGCGCGCTCGTGCGCGAGGGGCACGAGGTCGCCGTGCACGGCCACGACCACGCCCGCTGGCAGGACCGATTGCCGGCGCTCGACGCCACGACCGTCGTGGCCGAGGTGGCACGGGCGCGCGCCGTCTACCGCGAGGCGCTCGGCACGGACCCGCGCGGCTTCGGTGCACCCGGCTGGCGCTGCACGGCGACGAGCCTCGCCGCCGTCGACGCCGCCGGGTTTGCCTACCGCAGCGACACCCGCGGCACCGGACCGTATCGCCCGGCCGTCGGCGGCCGACGCCTTTTGCGTTCCGGAGCTCCCGACCACGCTGCCGACGCTCGACGAGACGTACGGCGTCGTCGGCCGCGATCCCGCCGTGCTGGCCGACGATCTCGTGGCGCGTCTCCGACCGGGAGCGCTCAACGTGCACACGATCCACGCCGAGCTCGAAGGCGGTCCATACGCCGACGTGCTGGACGCGTTTCTGTCGCGCACGACCGAGCGCGTACGCTTCGTCCGCCTGTGCGACGAGGCCGCTGCGCTCGACGTCGGGGCGCTCCCGATCTGCGAGGTGCGCGACGGGATGCTGCCGGGTCGTCCACTGCCCGTTGCCGTGCAACAGCCGCCGGACGTGCGCTGACGCGGCTCGCGGCGAACGTCACTTCCTGCGGCGCTTGCGGCGGTGGCCCGATTCGCTCGTGAGCGGTGTGTACGGCCTAGTCGACTCTCGTACACGCAGCGTATCGCCGGAATCGCGACGAGCATGGGCTCGTGACGGCGCAAGGTGCTCTCATCCATCAACTGGTTCGCGACGAGGTCGGCGAGCACGTCGTCACGAGAAGGCGGAGCCTCGCTAGAAATACGTCTCGAGGATCCCGCGACGGCGGATATCCAGCGTCGCGCAGTGGAACGATCCCCCGAACGGCTTGTAGTTCATGAACGGGCACGGCACCGGGGTGAAGCCGTGCCGTTCGAGGAGCCGCATCATCGACGTCTGCGATTGCTCGACCACGACGCGCTCTGGATCGAGCATGAGCACGTTCATGCTGATCCATTTGCTCACCATCGAGAGATGGAGGTTCCGCCAGCCGCGGATCGGATCCGGCTCGGGCGCGACGAGCACGTCCCAGCCGCGCAGGATGGGCGGGAGCTCGGCGGGGTCGACGTACTCGGGATTGACGAGCACCTTCCCCGGCGCGAGCGGCATGAACGTGGTGTCGATGTGGAGCGGCTGCGGACACCGGCTCCGGATCTCGTGGATGCGGAAGCGCGGCCCGAGGTGGCGTCGCAGCCACTCGATGCCGGCGCGGTTCGTGGCGTTGCTGCGGGTGACGAACAGGTCCGTGCCGCAGCGAACGAAGTCGGCGGCATCGAAGACGGGCTCGAGCTCGTTGGTGATGTAGCGGACCGGCTCACCCTTGGGCGCCGGCACGAATCCCGTGTCGTAGAGCTCGTCACGCAGCTCCGGCTTCGGCGCCGAGACCCAGCGCGCGCCCCGAGCCCAGTACTCCTTCAGCAGCGTGCGGTAGGCGTGCACCTCGAAGTAGCGGGAGCGCCATGCCATCGGCGTCTCGATGATCTCGTCGCCGATGATCAGGATGCCGTCGCGCGGGCTCGCGGTGCAGAAGCCGTTCGATCGCCAGTGCGGGGACGCGAAGCGGCGTGCGAAGTCGACGACGTCGGGCCGGCGGACGGTGATGCCCTCGCCTTCGAGGAGGCGGACGAAGCCTTCCAGCTCGCGCTGCGCTGGCCGCACGAGAAGCCTCGGATAGCGGCGCCCGGCGAGGAGCGGATAGAGGCGGGCCGCCCGCGCGGGGAGATTCCCGATCATCGTCACGTGCGCCGGCGGCGCCGCCGCGCCCTCGAGCCGGCCGACGACGACTTCCTCGAGCGGATCCCATTCGTTCCACGAGTGGACCACGCATCCGGCCGCGGGGTCGATCATGGGACTGGCGGGCGAGTCCGCTTCGGCGTCGTCCGGCCCGCTCACCGGACACGGATCGGCGGGAGAACGCCGCTAGGCACGCAGGTATCCCCAGAACAGCCGGAGCTGTTTGCCGAGCAGATCGATCTCGCCGCGCCTGATTCGGTCCGCGACGTACGACGGCCTCAGGTAGTAGCTCATGAAGGCGCGGCGGGTGAGCGCCTTCAGCTCGCGCAGCGTCAGCCGTCCTTCGATTGCCTCTGGAAACAGCGAATCGTCGCTGAAGCGAACGTTCGGCATCCGTTGGACGTCGTCGTAGAGCTGCGTGCCGGGGTACGGAGCGGTGACGTGGAATTGCGGATAGGTCGGGGCCAGATCCCGCGCGAGGCGGAGGATGTCGTCCATGTCGCTCGCCTGCGCGTCGGGAAATCCGAACATGAAGAAGCACGCCGTGTCGATGCCGGCGGCTTTGATCATCGCCATGCCGCGCCGGATTTCCTCGATGGTGATCCCTTTCTTGGTGGCGCTCAGGATCCGGTCGCTCCCCGCTTCCACGCCCACGTGGATCAGCCGGCACCCGGCGCGCTTCATCGTCCGCAAGAGCTCGTCGTCGACGAGGTCGAGGCGCGTCTGACAGCACCAGCGAAAGTCGTGACCGGCCGCGATGAGGTAGCGGCAGAGCTCGAGCACCTGCTTCCGCAGCACCGTGAACTCGAGGTCGATGAAATAGGCCGTACGAATGCCGAATCGCTCGATCGCCCATTCGATCTCGCGCACCAGCGTGTCGACGGACTTCTTGCGCACGCCCCGGCCATAGGTCTTGAGCACGCAGAAGGTGCACTCGGAGGCACAGCCGCGGCTCATTTCGAAGAGCGTGAAGCGCCGGCCCAACACCTCGTAGTGGTAGCGCTGCATCGGCAGGTGATGAAGCGCGGGCAGCGGCAAGTGGTCCATGACGACCGGCGTCTGCTCGGGGCGGTGCACGACCTCGCCGTCCTCGAGCAACGTGATGCCGGCGACACCGTCGAGCCCGCGCCGGCACGCGAGGTCCCGCACCGTGTGCTCCGGCTCGCCGCGCACGACGGCGGTCGCCCCGGTCACGCGCAGCATCTCGGCGGGCCGCACGGTCCCGTGGGTGCCGAGCACGTACACCTCGGGCGCGACGCGTTTGACGGCCTCGACCGTGCGGAGGAACGGACGCAGATCGAGCTGCGGGCATTGCCAGCGATCCAGACTGGTCGACGTGATGAAGACCTGGTCGAAGCCCCGCGCCTGCTTCGCGACGTCCTCGGGTCCGAGCTGCTGCGCGTGCGCATCGACGATGGCCGCGTCGATCCCGTCACGCTCGAGCACGGCGGCACAGTAGGCGAGGTCCAGCGGCGGCCACACCCGCGTGTAGATCCGTCCCTTCCGTTGAACGAGATCGCCCTGGGACGGGTTGACGAGCAGCACTCTCACTGGGGGGCCTTCACTTGCCTGCGGTTGCCGCGTCGAGCGCGCTGTCGTCGACCCCGCCGTTTGTCGCCGGTGCCGCCTCGCCGAGCGGGTCGGGACTGTAGTCCAGGCGAAACCGACGCGTCCAGCACTATGAGCGTATTCGTCTGGTGGGATAGGCCCTAGGGCCACGCGTACGTGGCCAGGACGATCTCCGGCGCGGCGTAACCGAACTGCAGCGGGTTTTGGTAGGGCCGCGACCAGAACCGCTCCTCGTCGAGGAGGCGCCGCCCGGCGACGAACTGCTCGCAGCGATCGCTCATCGTGAGATTGCAGTCGCCGCCGTAGTAGAGCCGAACGCATGACGCACCGCGCGCATGACGGGCGATGAACTCGTCGAGCGACACGGAGCGTTCGGGCGCGAACTCCGGCTCTGCGAGGGGCTTTCCGAAGACGCCGTACTGATATTCCTCGAACTCCGTCGGAGCGCCCTCGACCCGGATGACGCGGGCGACGAAGACGCACTCCGGGTTCTTCTCGGTCATCGCCAGCAGATGCCGAACTTCCCGCTGCGTATTTCGATCGAGGAGGAGCTGCGACACGCCGCCGTTTCGGTCGTACTCGGGTCGAGCGAAGTACTCGAGGGTGCCGGGAAGCGGGAGCATGAGCCAGGCCATCAGGTAGACGATGCCCGCCGCGCGGCGCCAGTCCGGATGCCAGCGCCGGGCGAGCACGTCGAGTTGCCGCCGTCCGAACAAGCCGAGAAAAAAAACGGCGGGCAGCATGTAGCTGAGAAAACGCGCCATCGAATAGTACTCGGTTTCGGCCGCGAACTCGGCGCCGTTGAGCATGAACAACGACAGGGCGAGACCGCCGAACCTGCGAAAATGGACGATGGCGGGAACGAAGCCGAGGACCACCGCGATGCCGACGCCGAGCGGCAGCCCCAGCATGGGCAGGAAGACGGGTAGCGCCAAGGTGAAGGGATTGAAGGGATAGATGGCCGTCACCTCGGAACGACCGAGCAACCGGCCCGGAAGGCCACCAACGGCGAACCAGCAGCCCGCGACGCAAAGCACGACGACGACCGCCGGATGCTCGCCGAGAGTCGCGAGGAGCTTTCCGCCGACCTCCCGCATCCGCCGGATCGCAGCCGACCAGCGCTCCGGTCCGAGCACGGCGAACGCGAGATGCGCTGCCAACGCGACCGCCCCGATGACCGCGACCTCGAGGCGCGTGAGAAGGGCGAAAAACGTGAGGAGGGCGCAGAGGATCAACGCAGCCGCACGAGCCCAACGAGGCTGCGGCAGCGAATCCTTCACGACGGCCCACGCGGCGACGCCGGCCAGAAAATACAGCGCGAGGAGATTGGTCGGGAGCTCGGAGAACGAGGCCTGAAACATCGCCGGATTGAGGGCAAACACCAGGGTCCATGGGAGAGCCCAGGCCGGGCCCGCGACGTAGAGCGCGACGTAGAAGAACGCCGCGCTGTTCACGAGAGCGAGCAACACGTTCAGCCAAACGACGTCATGCAGGGTCGGAACGGCGCCCTCGGCGACGCTCGCGACGACGAAATGGAAATTGGCGCCGGCATGAACGCCCCGCATGTAGAGATGCGAAATGTTCTGCTGCTCCAGACTCTGATGAAGGATGGTGATCCAGTCGATGGGGATGTCGTGCGGCCGCACCGCCGCTGCGTAGGCGAGCGCCACGCACGCCACCGTCACGACGCCGGATGCGACGAGCAGCCGCCGGCCCCGGTGACGACCCCACGCCGCCACCGTCGCGAGCAGCAATGCGAGCGCGATCAGGTGCAGCACCGAGAGCACGGCGGGCGATGCGACCCACCATCCCTCGAGTGTGATCACCGAATCGAAGTATGGGGTTCCGGACGCCGAGCTCACTGCGGTCCGATGCGGGCGAGCGCTGTCACCGGAGCGCTTGGAGGGCCTTCCTTACTTGCTGGTGCGAAGCGTCCCGTACTAGGCATCTGGCGCGTGTCCGAGGTCGGCGCTCGGTGCTACACCCGGGCGGCGACGGGGCGCAACCCCAGGAACGATGAGCGAGAAGTGCTTCGGATGAATCGGGCACGCGGAGAGGCCGGAGGTTACGAGCGCCGCTTCGGCGTGCTCTGCGTGCTCGGCTACGTGCTGCTGTCGTGGGCGTTTCGCTTCGACATGCCTCTCGGAGAGCAGATCGCTTCGCTCGTCTACCCTCTCGATACGTTCTCGATGTATGCCCAGGCTCCCACCCCGCAGGTCGGCCACCTCCTGGTTCGTGACGCGCGAGGCGCCGTCTATCCGGTCACCACGTTTCGGTCGTTCGATTGTGACGAGCCGGTCGCGAATGTCCCGACTCGCTGCTCCGAATCCCGCCCCATCAACTATCTCTTCGCGGATCTCGCCAGATACATCGAAAATCATCCCGGCGCGGGCACGGAGGACGTCGAGCTGATCCTGCGCACCTGGTCCATGCGCTCCGGCGCTCCCCCGACGCTCGCATCGGATTGCGTGGTCTCGCATTGCAGGGTTTCGCGGTGATCATCCGGATCGTTCTCACCGCCATCGTCGCAGTAGACTTGCTGTCGTTCTACTTCTTTCTCGGAGAAGCCCGAGCCGCCGCGCTCACGACGGCTCTTTCGATCGGGTCCTTCAGCGAGGTGCTTTCACGACCGGTCGTTCGGGGAACCGTGATCGTGATCGGGCTCGCCGGGGTACTCGCATTCGGACGCCGGGCCGGACGCCTGTGGGAGGGATTGCTCGCCCTCGGCGCACTGGTACTTCTCAGTACCGCCCACACGATACTGTTCGGCTCCCCGTGGCGGCATCTCTTCTTCGGTGGCGCATGCTTGACGGGTTGGCTGATCGGACTCGCCGCTCGTCGCCAGCAGGGAGCGCCTGCAGACGAGTCCTGGGCCCGAATCGGCAGCACGGCGCTGCTCGGTGCCACGTACTTCAATGCCGGGATCAGCAAGGTCGTCTACGGAGGCCTGACGTGGATCTCCGGACTTCCCGTCCAGTACGCCGTCGTCGCACAGAGCGGGATGGTGACGGGAGACCTCGCCGCCCCCTACCGATCGTGGGTGGTGGCGACACCCGTGGCGGCGAGCATCTTGTCCGTCGCGACCGTCGCGCTCGAGCTCGCAGGGCCGCTCATGCTCGTCGACCGGAGAGCTCGCCTGTGCGTCGCACTGGGCTTGGTGGGCATGCACGCGAACATTTATTTTCTGACGACGCACATCTTGTACTGGGAAGCGATGGTGCTCTTGCTGGCGGTCGGGCTGTCGCCGGATCCGGCATTGCCGGAGCGCCCGCCGCGCACGACGGGATTCCTCGCCGATGACCGCCGCTATCGCGCCGCCGTCGCCGCCCTCGCCGTTGGCGCTTCCTTCGCCATCGTCCATCAGGCCGTCCGTTTCGCTCGGCGGGCTACGCAAGAGACCATGCCGCGGGCCGCGACTCCCGCCCCGACCGTCGCCGTGCTGCGACAGGTCGGCCCCTTTGCCGTCGGTCAGATCGTGGCGCAGGCATGGTCGATCGAATCGTTGCAGCTGCGGGAGAACGGGCTGCTACTGACCCTCGCGGGTGAGCCCGGCCGCGCACGTTTCGAGCTCACGTGCTCGTCTTCCCCCAGCAGCCCGTTCGACGTCGGCGACGCGCACGTCCTGTACTGGCAGGACATGGAATTTCGGAAGTTGGAAGCGGCCGGACGGGCGATCCAGGACGAGCTTCGCAACGCCACGCAAGGGCATGGGGTCTGCGAGCAGCTGCGGTCCTGGCGGACGGCGGCCGAGACCCCTCTCGCGAGGTAGCTTCGCGCGTGGGGTCGGATGCCGTGGTCAGAGTGTCTTCAGGAAGCGCAGCAGCGCAGCGCGCTGCTCGTCGGAGGCATTGCGGTAGGCGGTGACGGCAGCGCTCGCCTGGCCGCCGTGGGCAGTGATCGCCTCGTCCAGCGTGCTCGCCCGACCGTCGTGCAGGTAGAGCGGCCGGAAGCGTAACCCCCACAGAGGTTTGGTGCGGAACTCGTCGCCTTTCGCCTCGTGGTCGGAGATACCGTCTGCGAGCCCGTCGCCCATGCGGTGGAGGCAGAAGTTGCTGTAGACGCCCATGGCCGGCGGCATGTCCGGGACGTGACAGCTGGCGCAGCCGAAGGACTTGAAGGCCGCCTCACCCGCGGCGTCGGTGCCATCGCGGGGCGGGGGTGGAAGACCCCGGACGTACGCCGCCAGGGTCTCGATGTACGCACCGTCGGCTTCCGGGTCCGGAAAGGCGTCGTCGTCCTTCGCGCCATCGAGCACGCCCGTCACGCTCGCCTCGGACAGGAGCGCGGCGTCGACGAAGTCCGGCACGGTGCCGACGAACGGCTTGATGCCGAAGCGCGCGACCTTGTTGCGCGGTAGCGAGCCCTGCGCCTTGGCGGAGTCGACGTGACCGCCGCTCGCGGCGCACGCGGCGCGAATGGCGTCGTCCGGTATCTGCTCGATCAACGCCAGCCCGTAGAGCGGCGGTGGAATGCGGTGGCTCGCATTCGGGGGAGGCGTGGGGACCGTCCACCCGGGTAGCGCGTGGCGACGGTACGCCTCGACGTCGTTTCCTTCCCCGGGACCGACGATCGCCGCGTGCTCGGGACTGCCGCCGCCGCCCAGGGTCGGGAGGAAGTGGCAATCGCCACAGGCCTGATCGTTGAACAAGGGACCGAGTCCGGGCAGCTTCTCGACGAATCGGCGTTTCCCCTCGTTGAACGCGGCGAGCTCGGCGGGGCTCAGATCGGCGCGCGGTTGTCCGAGCGCGGCCACGTCCGTCTCGCCTGCCACGGCCGACATGGCGCCGTACAGGCAGCTCGTGAGGACGACGGCGATCACATATCGCACGGATCGCGGCGAGTGGCGGGATCCACGCGCGCAGGACGCACCGCGCATCACCATGCGGCGCCAGCGAGCATCGTCACGCATGGGACGGGGAAACCCCCAAGCCACGGCGCACCTTGCGGCGCAGGGCGCCACGGGTGGCGGCCATGGTCGTGGCCAGGATGTGACGCACGTGCTCTCGCGTCGCCGGCTCTCCACGAATCGCCAGCGCCAGCGTCCCGAGCTGCCGCATGAGGCCGACCCCACGCAGATGGCGATAGCGCTGTCCGGCGAGCAGCCATTCGATGGTACGCCGAGGGAGGAGCGGCAGGAGGTCGAACACGCCCGACAGATGCCGCAGCTCGTCGTGATCGCGGTAGTCGTGATTGCCGTCGAACATGTAGCCGGGCCCCACGTCACCGTCGAGGATCCGTTCGATCGCCGCCTCGTCGAGGATGCCGCGCTCGCGCGCATGGTCGAGCGCGGTCGTGCCGGGGAAGTAGGTCATCCAATGCGTCACGATGCGCTTCGGCTGCATCTCGGTGTAGAAGCGCAGGGCGTCGAGCTGGTCGGCCGCGCCCTCGCCCGGCAATCCGATGATGTGATCGACCGAGTACGGCACGCCGAACTCGCCCAGGCATCGTAGCGTCTGGATCACCTTCTCCCGGTCCCCCTTGCGGTCGACTGCGGCGAGCGTGTCGGAGTTCACGCTCTGCACGCCGACGCGCACCATGATGCAGCCTGCTTCGGCGAGCCAGCGCGCCATGTCGCGCGTCATCGTCTGTGGGTGCGTGTAGCACTCGAACGGGACACCGATCGCGCGTGGATAGCTCGCCGCGAAGGCGGCCATCCACTTGGCGTCGAGCGTGAAGATCGCGTCCCAGAAGAAGATCTTGCGGATGCGGCCGCGCGCCTTCCAGTGCGCCAGCTCGCCGATCAAGTGCTCGATCGAGCGGCGCCGGACGGGCTTCTCACCGGGGTACTGGCGCGGGAAGGTGCTGTACTCGCAGAAGCTGCAACGGAACGGACAGCCGCGCCGGGAAACCACGTAGAACTCGTGCTCGAAGGCGGGGACCGCGTCGTAGAATCCCTGCTTGTCGGCCCACGGCAGGGCGTCGAGATCGGCGAGCAGCGGCCGCACCGGATTGCGGATCGGCGCGCCGTCGCCTCTGAACGTGCAGTTCGCGACGTCGGTGCGGCCGAAGCGCCCGGCTTCGGCGGACTCGATGAGATCGACCAGCGCGCCCTCGCCCTCGCCCTCGACGACGGCGTCGATCGACCATTCCCGAATCGACCGCTCGGGCGACGCCGACACGTGCGGCCCGCCGAAGACGATCGGCGCCGAGCACGAGCGCTTCACCGCCCGCGCGACCTCGACCGACCAGCGATGCGTGACGCTGTACGACGTGAACGCGATCACGTCGGGCCGCGTGGCGACGATCCTCTCCGCCGTCTCCTCGGGGTGGGGATCGAGCAGCCGCGCGAGCAGTGCGGAGTCGGTGCCCGTTCCCGACGAGAACGGCCGTGCCTCGTACACCAGGGTCGGCTCGTGTCCCGCCTGCCGCACCCAGGCCGACAAGGCCTCGATCCCGAGATGCTCCAGGCCGCAGGTCACGAATGTGACGCGCATCACGCCGTCTCGACCTGGGCGCGGGCCATCGACAGCCGGCGCAGGAGATTGCCGAATGACATCTCCATGCGCGACTCGTACCGGCGCGTCAGGACGTTGTAGAGCGACCGCAGCGGGCGCACGGGATGCGTGAGGTAGCTCGTGCCATAGAAGAGCAGCAGGCCGGCGAGTCGGTAGCGCTGCAGCTGCACGGAGTCGAGGCCGTCGGCATACGACACCGCCGCCGAGACGTCGGAGTACGAGAGCAGGGACGCGTAGTAGTCGTCGTCCAGCCGCGTGAGGCGCCCGCCGGCCTGCAAGCGCTCGAACAGCTCCGAGCCGGGGTACGGCGAGAACGTCCACACCGACGCGTCGTGCACGCCGATGCGCGCCATGCGCAGGAGAAAGCGCAGCGTCTGACGCACGTCCGCTTTCTGCTCCTCGGGGAAGCCGAGGAGGATGTTCGCCTTCACGTTCAGCCCCACCCGCACGGCCGTGGCCATCGAGTGCTCGAGCCGATCGAGCTTCACCTTCTTCTGGACGAGGTCGAGCGTTCGCTCCGACCCGCTCTCCGGCGCGTAGCTGACGTTCCGACAGCCCGAGCGGTACATGGCGCGCAGTACCGGCTCGTCGAGCGCCTCGGACCGCGTACCGCTCGGCAACTGCCAGGTGATCGACAGGCCGCGGGTCTCGAGGATCCGACAGAACTCGAGGATCCAGTCGCGCTTCACGATCGCGGTGAGGTCGTAGAAGTCGAAGTTGACGGCACCGTAGCGACGAACGTAGTCCTCGATTTCGTCGACGACACGTGCCGCTGCGCGCGTCGTGTAGCGCGTCGTCCACATACGCGGGCTCGAGCAGAACGTACAGCGATACGGGCAGCCGCGCGTCGCCAGCAGCGGCATCGTCCGGCCCCGGTCCACGCCGAAGCTGAAGCCGCCGTCGAGATAGCGCTCGATTGGCGTGAGATCCCAGCGCGGGGGCGGAATGTCGTCGAGGTCGCGGATGCGGGCACGCGGCGTCGTGCGGCACGGCCCATCGGGCGTGCGGAAGACGATTCCCGCGACGTCGCGCAGGGAGCCATTGCGATCGCGCGGGGAGCCCGCGCGATCGCACGGCGATCGATGGCGCGACAAGGCGTCCACCAGCTCGACGACGGTTTCCTCACCCTCGCCGACGGCGCAGGCGAGCAGCGCAGGAGCCTCCGCGAGGCACGCCTCCGCCATGGCGGTTGCGTGCTCTCCGCCGAGCACGATCGGTACCGTGGCATGGCGGGCCGCGACGGCGGCGATGAGCTGCCGAACCACCGGCCACTCGTGGGAGAACAGACACGAGATGCCGACGAGCTCGGTATCCGGCCGAATGCGGTCGACGATTTCGGGAACCGAGAGCCCGTTGATCAGGATGTCGGGCCGATAGCCGGGGTGCATCGCCTCGATCGCCTCGCCGACCGCGTCGATCACCTGCACCTCGTGGCCGGCATTCGTCAGACTGCCGGCCAGATAGGCGACGGAGATCGGTGGCGTCTTGTTGAGCGTCAGAGCGAAGCGGCCGACGACACTCGGGGTTCTGATCAATGTGACGATGGCCATGGGCGAGGTGGATGCGGTATACGGCGCGGCTATAACATGGCCTTTTCGTCGAAGTCACGCTCAAATCGGGCAGAGCTCTCATGCGCGTAATCGTCACCGGCGGAGCCGGATTCATCGGCTCGAATCTCGTGCGCGCGCTGGTGCAGCGGGGTGCCCACGTCACCGTCGTCGACAACCTGGCCACCACCTGGTCGCTCCGCCTGATCGAGGACGTCCTCGACCGGGTCGAGTTCGTGCACGGCGACATTCGACTCGCCGAGGACCTCGAGCGGGTCGGGCCGGGACCGGTCGACCGCGTCTACCACCTGGCCGCGTCCTTCGCGAACGAGCTGTCGATGGACCACCCCACGATCGACATGCGTGCGAACATCGAGGGCACGGTCAACGTGCTCGCCATGGCGCGCCGGCTGGGCTGCGGTCTCTTCGTCTATACCGGATCGTCGTCGTCGTACGGGGACGTCGAGCCACCCTTCGACGAGGACGGCCCTACCCGTCCCTACACACCGTACGCGATCAGCAAGCAGGTCGGCGAAACGTACGTGCGGTCGTCGGGGATGTCGCACGCGATCTTCCGATTGTTCAACGTGTATGGGCCGGGCGATCCGCCGGGCCGCTACCGCAATGCCGTGCCGAACATGATGGCGGCGATCGACGACCCCGGCGGTCGCATCAGAATCTTCGGCAGCAGCGCGACCCGCGATTTCACCTACGCCGACGACGTCGTGCGGGTGCTGCTCGATGCCGGCCGCGCCGCCGGCCAGGTGGTGAACGTCGGCAGCGGCGTGGAAACACCTGTCGTCGAGCTCGCGCGTCACATCCTGCGCTTGTTCGATCTTCCCGAGAGCCGCTTGAGCTTCGAGGAGCCGCGCGCGTGGGATCGCGTGGTGCGGCGCTGCGCCTCGGTGGAACGGCTGCGCACGCTCTTCGACTTCGTCCCGTCGACGCCGCTCCGGGACGGGCTTCGACAGGCCGCGCTCTGGCTGCACGCGGCCGGCTATCTCCATCGGACACCGGCGTGAAGCTGCCCGAGCGCATCCTCTTCGTCGGCGCACATTGCGACGACATCGAGCTGTGTGCCGGCGGGCTGCTGGCGCGGGCATGCTTCGCGGGATCGCGGGTCGGCGTGTTGGTCTTCAGCGACCACCGCGGTGTGGTCGACGCGGCGACCGCGCAACAAGCCCGCCGCGAGTTCACAGACAACATCGCCTGGCTGCGAACCGAGTCGGGCAACGAGGTGCGCGACCATTCGAGCGAGATGCTGCCCGCATGCCGGGGCGCGTTCGAGGCGGAACGGGCTCGGCTCTATGCGGCGCTGGAGGCGCTGCGGGACGGGTATGACGTGGTGGTCACCCACGCGGCGACCGACACGAATCAAGACCACCGCCAGGTTGCCGCGGAGGCGACTCGCGTCTTCAAGGCGCACGCGACGCTGCTTGCGGGCGAGTTTCCCAACAACGACGTCGGCGGCTTCATGCCGCACGTGTACGTCGCGCTGTCCGCCCGGGAGCTCGAGGCGAAGGTGCGCATGGTGGAGAACTACCGGTCACAAGATTTCGGCGGCCGCCCGTACGTCGACGCCGCTGTGGTGCGGGCGCTGGCGCGATTGCGTGGCTCGCAGATCCGCGAAGGGGCGGCGGAGGCGTTCGCGGTCGCGGCGCGCGTCGTCGTGCGGAGCCTGCGATGAACGACGTGCGGGCGCGGACCGCCGCCGACCACCCGCAGGTCACCGTCCTCGTGGCGGCATACAATGAGGCTCCGGTGATCGGCGACGTGGTGCGCAAGGCGCTCGCGGCGGTGCCGTCGGGTGAAGTCCTCGTGGTCGACGACGGCTCGACCGACGGGACCGACCGCACCGCCACCGAGGCGGGGGCGCGGGTGGTACGCCTGCCGGCGAACGAGGGCAAGGGATGTGCCGTGCGCCGCGGACTGCCCGAGGCGCAGGGAGACGTGATCGTGCTGATCGATGGCGACGGTCAGGACGACCCGTCCGAAATACCGTCCCTGCTGGAAGCGCTGCGACCCGGCGTCGATCTGGTCGTCGGCTCGCGCTTCATCGGTCGCTTCGAGGCCGGTGCCATCACGCCGGTGAATCATTGGGGCAACCGGTTCCTGACCACCACGATCAACGTGCTGTTCTCGACCCGGCTCACCGACACCCAGGCGGGGTTCAAGGCAGTGCGGGCCGACGCGCTCAAGCGGGTGCGCTTGAGCGCCCACCGCTTCGACATCGAGGTGGACCTGCTGCTGGGCGTGCTGCGGGCGGGCGGGCGCGTGGTGGAAGTACCCGTGCGGCGCGCCGCGCGTCCGCACGGCACGAGTCACCTCAACAGCATTCGCGACGGCGCGCGGATCTTTCGCCGCATCGTCGCGCGCCGCTTCGGCTCACCCTCCTGACGCCGCAGCTCCAGCGCCGCCCGCAATGTCGGCGAGAACGTCCGCGACGCGATCGGCGGCGTGGCCGTCCCAGAGCGGCGGACAACGCGTGGGCGGCGGCTCGGTTTCGAGCGCGTGCTCGAACGCCGCCAGCACCCGCTCGGGTCGCGTACCGACCACGCGGTTGCTCCCGTGGATGACGGTGGCGGGCCGCTCGGTGTTGTCGCGCAGGGTGAGGCACGGCACCCCGAGGTACGTGGTTTCCTCCTGCACGCCACCGGAGTCGGTGAGTACCAGTCGTGCGCGCTGCATGAGTGCCAGCATGTCCACGTACCCAAGTGGCTCGGTCACGACCAGGCCAGGCACCTCCGCCAGCGCCGCTGCCAGCCCGAGGGTCTCGAGGCGGTCACGCGTGCGCGGGTGAACGGGGAACACGATCGGCAATCGGCACGCGGCGCTGGCCACCGCGCGCAACAACCGGCGCAGCACCGCGGCGCGATCGACGTTCGACGGGCGGTGCAGGGTGAGCACCCCGTACTCGCCGGCGATGCCGAGCGCGGCCGCCGGATCGCGCTCGGCCGCGCGGGGTCGAAACCGCACGAGCGCGTCGATCATCACGTTGCCGACGTGGTGGATCGTCGCCGCCGGCCGCCCCTCGCGGGTGAGGTTGGCGACGGCGCTCTCCTCCGAGGCGAACAGGAGCTCGCTGATCCCATCCACCACGACCCGGTTGATCTCCTCGGGCATCGTGCGATCGAAGCTGCGCAGCCCGGCCTCGACGTGCGCCACCGGGAGGCCGAGCGCGGCCGCCGCCAAGGCCGCGGCGACGGTGGAGTTGACGTCGCCCACGACCACCACGAGGTCAGGCCGCAGCCCCGCCAGCACTGGCCCGAGCTCGATCAGCATGTGGCCGATCTGCCCAGCCTGGCCGGCGCCGTTCGGGGCGGGTGAGAGTGCGATGTCCGGCGGCGGCAGCTCGAGCTCCCCAAAGAGCCGCTCCGACATCGCCGGTGTCCGATGCTGGCCGGTGTGAAGGAGCACGGGCGCGAAGGCGTCCGGGCGGTCTCGCTGCGCGGCCAGCACGGCCGACATCTTGACCAGGTTCGGGCGGGTGCCGACCACATTGACGACGCGAAGCACGAGGCCTTCTACCGTCGCCGAATCTTGACCTTCAAGACAAACTTTGGCGAGAGTGGTCCTTCTTGGTCACCCCAGGGGATCACAGAGGCGACGCAGCGCAGCTCTCGCCCGTCGCCGGCGGCCCCGTCGCCGCGGCATCTCCCGACGGCGCGGAGCCCCGGATCGAACGGCTGGTCCGATGGACACGCAGCTGGGCATTCGTCGCCGCGCTCGTCGCGTTCTACGTCCTGTTCGGCCTGCGAGCGCTGTCCGACGATCGGTATCTCCACGATGAGGGCATCCTCACGTTCACCTATGCGGAGTTCCTGCGCCGGGACTTCGTCGCCGCGTTCTTTTGGCTGAAGTCGCATCCGGCGCTGGCGCTGCTGAACCTGCCCGGAGCGGCGCTCGGCCTCGGCGGCTTCTTCGTGGCTCACGTTCTGATCGGCGCTGCGGGCGTGCTCGGCATCGCGATCGCGGCGCGTCGAGCGGGCATTCGCGAGGTCGGCATCGCACCCCTCGCGCTCGTCACCTCGCCGCTCTACCTCGCCGGCGGCCCGTCTGGAATCGGAAACGTCGACGGAGCGGCGGTCGCGGCAGGCGCGCTCGCGCTCTGCCTCGGCCGGTCACCGGGCCTCGCCGCGGGGTTGGTCGCCGGGATCCTTCCGTTCGTTCGCTTCGAGCTCGGCCTGCTGACGCTGGCCTTGGCGCTGATCGCCGTCCGAACGCCTCGCCGCCGGCGCTTTCTCGCCGGCATCGCCGCATTGCCGTTCGCCTACGTTGCCGCCGGCATGGTCTACCACCACAACCTCCTCTGGTTCATCGACTTCCCACCCGCCTGGGGCCGGTGGGACCCCGCATCGTTCGCGGTCGTCGCCGCGGGCGTCCAATCCATGTCCGCCGCTGCGCTCGTCCGCTCGGTGGGCGTGACGCTGCCGGCCCTGCCGCTCTTGCTCCTCTTGCCGCACGGCCGCAGCACACCACGACCGTTCGAGGCCCCGCTGCTGATGTACGTGATCGTCTTCGTGGCGGCGATCACGCTGCTGCCGTTCGCTCGCGTCGCGTTCGGTTTCGACGACCGGTACTACCTGACCGCGGCACCCACCGTGGCGCTCCTCGCGGCGAGTGCGGCGGACCGCATTCCCGAGCTTGCCGGCAGCTCCCGGCTGCCACGCGCTCTCGCGGCGACCGCCGGCGCGGTCGCCGCCGCCGCCTCCGCGGCATGGTCGCTTGCCGGGGTATCGCTCGCGACGGCAGTCATCGCAGCGGCCGGCGCCTTCGTCGCCGCCGGTCCGGCGCTCGCCGCAGTCTCGGCGATCATGCTGGTGGGACTCGCTGCGACACTGCCGTACGGCTACCGGAGTCGCTCGCAGATGGAGACGGTCACGCATTGGCTGCGCGAGCATCGCGCCGAAGTCGGCGAGCTGCCGATCTACACGAACCTGAAGTTGTTGCACGCGTTCGCCTCGCGGTCGGGGGACACCCACGGATTCGACATCGAGGGGTTGATGCAGCCCGACATGCGCATGGAGCTGCTCGGTTGGAGCGACGCCGAGAACGGGCAGCGTGATCGCATCTGGCGGCTCGCTCACGAGGCGGAGTACATCCGCGCCGCCGATCCTGCCGACATCATCGAAGGACGGGTGCCGTCCGGCACGTTGCTGGTGCTCAACACCGACGACATCCGCACCGAGCAGATGTTTCCGCAACGCTTCCTCGCGGCGCGCACGCAGACGCGCTTGCGCGCGCCCGGCGTGCTGATCGCGACCGTCCGGCCGCCCGATCCCGCGGCGGCAGCACAGACGGGACCACCGCGATGATCCGAACGGCGGCCCGGCTGTCGGCCGAGCTCGCGGGCTTCGCCATTCTGCTCTTCGTCACGCGGTTCATGCTGCGGGGCCACCTGATTCCGCTCATGGACCAGGAGTGCCATATCGGCGGCATCGCGATCGACGTGCTCGCGCACGGAGTGCGCTTCCCGCTTCTCGCGTACGCGCCGAACGAGTACGACAACGGATCGTTCTTCAGCGGGCTCTTGGCCGCCCTCTCGTTCGCGCTGCTCGGCCGCAGCGTGCTGGCGCTCAAGCTGGTGACCCATGTGATCTCCGCCGCCGGCGCGGTCGCGGCGCTCTGGCTCCTGCGCGGATGTCTGGACGAGCTCGGCGTGACGAGCCGGCGCGCGCGCTGGGCGGCGACGGCGGCGCTGGTGATCGGGATCGCCCTGGCACCGCGCATCGTGACGCTCTGCTCGATGTATGCGGTCGGCAACCACGCCGAAGGGAGTGCGATCGACATCATCCTGCTGGCCCTGTTCTCGCGCCTCGTCCGCACCCGATCCGCTGCACGCACGGCGGCCTTCTGGGCGCTGGTCGGATTCGCGCTCTACCTCAACAAAGGAACGGTGCTCGTGATCCCGGTGCTCGGGTCGGCCGAAATCGCGCTCTCGTGGCGAGCGCGACCGCGCCTCCTCGCCGCGCTCGCCGGCTTCCTGCTGGGTGTGATGCCCGGAGCTCCTGGTGATCGCGCAGCGGCACGGTCTCGGCTGGGCGACCATGGCTCGAAGGCGGAGCGCAACTCGCGGGCTTTCCCGCACGCCTTCCTCGAGGACCTCGCGACCCTCGGCAGAGCATCGCATCGAGCTGCTCGCCGTCTGGGCCGCCAGCTCGTCGGCGGCGGCGCATTGCTCGCTCGTCTCCTCGGTCGCCGACGCTGCTCCGCGGCGCCGAGCGGCGGACGCCGCCGTCGCCCGAGGCACACGCCCGTCACCCTGGCGATCGTCGTCGGCGTTCACATGCCTGCACCTGGCAGCGCTCACCGTGATGGCGCAGGGCGGCGTCGACTCCGTATGCCATCTACGGCTACCCGACCCTCGTCGTCCTCTTCGCCCTGCTGGTCGGATGGCCTGCGCCGGCGCCGAGGCGCGTTGGGGACGGCGGCCGCAACGCTCGCCGGCGTGGCGGCCATCGCGCATTGACGTGCTTCTCTACCGCCCCGACTGCGCTGTCGTGGCGGCCCGAGGTGGTCTCCGCGCTGTGGCGCAATGCCGCGCGGCCGCGTGCTCCTGGCGCTTTGCCGAGGGCTTCGAGCGCGAGTACCAGTACGGGCTCGCGCCACCCGGCACGACGCGCGAGCAGCACGCGATCGAGCGCTGCCGGTCGCTCTCCGAGCAGGATCAGATCCTCGACTGCATCGGCGGCATCGCCCGCGAGCTCAACTGGCGCCAGGACGGCAAGGTGCACGGCGCGCCACCGGCGGGGCTGAGCGCGGCCGAACAGCGTGCCTACGCCTTCCACTGGGGTACGCACCGAATCGGCAGATGGAGCCGTGCTCGGATTTCACCAGTCCGGAGCTTGCGGCTGACTGCGTCGCCGCCGTTCAGCTCGAATGCCTGGTGTTCACCGACGTCCTGACGCGCTTCGCTTCCGCGCGAGGCATCGCGCAACCCCAGTGCCGCCTACCCGAGCCGCCAATGAACGGCTACTGGGCAGCGATGCGCCGCGATCTCCTCGCGCGCCCCATGGGAAAGGCGCCGGACACGCCGCGCATATCGGAGGACACCGACCTCCGAGCCTGCCAGCCCGTACTCAGCGCCTGCTACCCGCGCTCGTCCTGAGCCACGGCGACGACGCGGTCGTCACGGCACGTCACGGACGTGCGTCGTCGAAGCGCGGCACGAAGGCGAGCGGCGACGGCCGGCCCTGAGGGCGCTCCGCGAACGGCACGAGCCCGCGGCTGCCGAAGTTGCGGATGTCCCGCTCGCGGGGGCCGACGCAGGCGTCGTGAAGGGCACACGGCGCGCACGCGTCCGGCTTCCGTCGCGAGGCGAAGTGCTCGGGTGCGAGGCGGTCGAGGGAAAGCGGCACGACCATCTCCGGAACGTCGCGCAGCACGCACGGCGGGAAGCCGCAGGAGCCGACCGCCTGCACCGGAATCCCCGCGCCGATCAGGGTCCGCACCGCGGCGGCGAGCGGACCGGCCACCTCGTCGAGCGGGACGGGGTCGCCGTCCTCCGGATCGTGCGCCTCGGACGGATTCGAGAACGAGACCGCGAGCCCGTGCGAGGCGAGCGGCAGAAACTCCGCGACGATCCGCTCGGCGGTCGCCGGTAGGTGCGGGAGATTGCGCCGGCCGACGACGCAGTTGAGCGCGAGGCGCATTCCGGCGCGCAGGCTCGCGCGAATGCCGGCCTCGGTGCGCACGTGGGTACCGGGCGCGCGCGTCAGGAGATCCGACAGCTCGGGATCACCTGCATGATACGAGACGGTCAGCCCGTCGACGCCGGCGTCGACGAGGCCCTGAGCGAAGCCGGGCTTCGCCATCCGGATCGCGTTCGTCTGCAGCCACGGCGAGAGACCGGCCGCACGCGCGCGCCGCACGAGATCGAGCAGCTCCGCGTAGACGGTCGGCTCGCCGCCCGAGATCATCAGCTCTCGAACGCCCCCCGCCGCCATCTCGTCGATCCATTGCTCCAGCATGGCGCGCGGCGGGCCCGGCCAGTCGCGTCCCTGCCAGCAGAACCCGCAGTCCTGGTTGCAGCGGAAGCCGACTCGGATGATGGCCTCCGTTTCCGACGCGTTCCGGAAGTCCGTGTCCTGCATCCCGGCGAACGGTCTCCACGCTTGCAACGCCGCCTGGAGCGCGTCGACTTGCGCACCGTCCCGGTCCGCGTGGCGCAGCCGCCGCACCAGCGCTCGCAGCACCGCGGGGTCCGCAGCGCCACGGTATGCGAACGCGAGCCGGTCACCCGCGAACAACGCCGGCTCGGACCCGGGATCATGCAGCTGCAGCGCCAGGTCGCCGACCTTGATCTCCATCCGCCAGGGGCTCACCCGCTTGTCGTGCCACGCGAACGACAGATGCGCGGGGATACCGAGAAGCTCGCGGAGCGCTGCGGTCACGCCATCCGCCAGGGCCGGGATGAACGGGCTCAGCACGACCGACACGCCATTTGAATGCATCTTTGACTGGCCGCCTCACGCGTTCCTATAGCTATTGGCCGCGTCGCGTCCACCGAAAGCTGCAGCCCTATAGAGGCTTTTATCACGAATCCGTTGACGTCCTGGGCGAGCCCGGCTAGCTCTCCCTGGCCTCTCGACCATGCGCATGACGTGTTCCCGTATCCTTGTCCCGCTCCTGATGGCGATGATGATCTCTGGGATCGCGCCTGCGAAGGCCGAGAGCCCGCCGGCGGAGGCGGATGAGGCGCGGCAGCACGAGCGCTACGTCATCCAACCCGGCACCGAGTCGCTATTCGGAGACATGCTCGGACAGGGAGAGACCTTGGCGGGCGGGTGCACGCTCAGCGACGGAAAAATCGACCGCACCTCGGTCCTCGCCACCTACACCTGCGGCGGCACACCGATCGCACTGCGGCTGGGCCACCCGGCGAGCGCGCCGCCCCAGGCCGTCCGCACGCAGCGTTTCGCCGTCACGGTGGAGAGCGGTTCGCCACCCGCCGGACTGGTCGACGCGGTCGCCGGCAGGATTCGTGCCCGCGAAACCGCGTTCGAATGGACCGAGGTGGGCAACGGCAGCACGGCGCCGAGGCGCTGGCCGCGGGCGGTCGCCGCCGGCGCCGTGGTCGCGATGCTCGCGCTCTGGGCGCTGCGGCGCCGCGGAGCGAAGCGCACGCGCTCGCAGTAGGGAAGCAGCCGCCCGTCTCGGCGGTCGCGAGTCAGCCGTACCGTTGGCGGATCGCGCTCCGTCTCGCGCTCGCCCGCGTCGTGCTCAGAGCGGATCCAGCTCATCGTCCGTACACACTCGCAGGACGACGTCGCTCTTCGCGCGCGCCTGGCAGAGCAGCACGTAGCCGTCACGCTGCTGCGCTTCGGTGAGAAAGATCTGACCGCTCTGGTCGACCTCGCCTTCGAGGAGGCGGGCGCAGCACATGCCGCACGAGCCCATGCGGCAGCCGAACGGGAGCTCGTAGCCGCGCTCGAGCGCCTCGTCGAGGATCGGGACCGCGCCGGTCGAGGGAAACGGGAACCGATGACCGGTGTCGGACAGCCGCACCTCGACCCAGTGGCGGCCGTCGCGCGGGCGCTCCTCCGTCGCGATCTTGTGCGGGCGGGGTGCTACGCCGCCGCGGGTGCGGCCGTAGACGTTCTTGACCCGGTTCTGCTCCGTCTCGACGTGCGCGGCCGCCAACAGGTGCTGGCGGGAGAAGCCGTACGGCTTGACGATGGCGCCGAGCCCCTCGGTGCGGCCAGGAACTCGTTCAGGTGCGGGAAGATCTCGTCCTCGGCGATGGCGAGCAGCGCCTGCCGCTCGGGGTCGAGATTCATCGCCCGCACCGGCTGCAGGATGAAATGGCGCACGCCGCGGTCGTAGGTCGCGCGGAACATCGCCTCGAGCGCCGTCACGTTGAGCCGCGAGACGACGATCTTGTGGGTGACGCTGATGCGGATGCCGAGCGCGTCGGCGAGCGCATAGAGCACCGCGAGCCCCTTGAGCGCCTCAAGCAGCGACGCGCCGCCGTCGCCGATCGGATTGACCGCGAGCTGCCCCTCGGCGTCGGCGGCGTGCAGCGAGATGTCGAAGTACTCGAATCCGGCCTCGAGCATGCGCAGCGTGAAGGGCGGATCGGCGAAGGTGCGGAAGTGCGACGACATGCCGAAGCTGGTGAAGCCGACCTCTCGGCCGAGCTCGACGTACTCGAACAGCTTCGGGTGGATGGTCGGCTCGCCGCTGGCGAAGAACAGCATGTCGAACTGGCCGGCGCTGTCGAGGATGAACTGGCGGGTCGCGTCGGCCTTCGGCATCGTGCGGTGCGTCGGATCGAACTTCTCGACGCAGAAGACGCAGTCGCTGTTGCAGGCGCCGGTGCCGCGGATGTTGAGGACGCGCAGGTCCTCGTGTCCGGGCCCGCGCTCCGGCTGGAAGCCGAGGCCGAGGGTCGCCGCATCCGCCGCCGCGAGCTCGCGCAGCAGCGCGTCGAGGTCGGTGCCGCGCCGGCGTACCGGCGGCAGCCCGGTCCGGCTCTCCCGCGCGCCCCCGCCTCGCACGACGCGGTTGAGCGCCCGCGTCACCTCGGCGGCGAGCCCCTTCAGCGCATCGGGGCCGAGTCGTCGCGGGCACGGATGCGAAGCGCGATCGATTGTGCGGCCGGACGGTGAGGAAGATGAAGCAGCGGTCGGCGAACGCAGCACCGCGTCGTAGAGCGCGACGCGGCTGACCCCGGCCTCGTCGATCACGAAGTCGATGGTCCGCTGCGCGAGGTCGATGCACGGGGCGATGCGGCGCGCGGGCTCGGCGCCGTCGTCGCGTGGTGCCTGCGGCGTTTGGGCTTCCGCGTGCGGGAGCAGCGCCGCGAGCAGTCGCGCCGCGCCCGGTGCCGTGGGCTCCGAGGTGAGCGCAGCGCCAGGGCGATCAGCACGCGGCCGACCGATTCCTCGGTCCGTGCCCCGCCGCTGCCGCCGTTCATCAGCATGAAATCGAGCGCGTCGGTGTGCGCGACGCCGAGCGGCGCGCCGCCGTTGCGGCGGATCGCGATGCGGGCGGGGCCGTGCTCCGCGTGGGCAAGCACCAGGGTGGCGGCGCCGCCGCGGACCGGGCTCAGCGACTCGATCGCCCAACCGAGCGCGAGGCGCGTGCCTTCGCCGAACGGCGCCAGCAGCGCCCAGGGCGGCTCGCAATCCTGGTCAGGCTCGGCCGACTGCGTCTCCGCCGGCGCGTTTCGCATCTGCCGCGCCGTCGCCGAGAAGGCGTCGTTGCAGAATTCGTCCGCCAATGACCGGCGGTCCTCGTCGCGGACGAGCGGCTCGAGATTGGCGACGACGTGCGAACCGGATTCGCTGACGTCGATCCGGGCTCGGTGGCTGTATTTCACCGCGACCGCCTCCACCGCGTCGCGGCGGTAGAGATCGGTGTGAAACTGAATCGGCTCTGGCATGGTGCGCGCGGTGTGACGTGCCCGTGGCCGCGCATCTCCTGGAGAAGACGCGCGTTTTCCGGCTGGAACGCCTCGATGCGCGTAGCATTTCTAGACGCTCGGATTCAAGGAAAAACTGGCCGGCCAGCGCGACGTCCCGCCAATGGGCGTAGCCACACACGCGCCTTGCCCTCGAGCGGACCGACGCCCGCAATCGCGAGCTCGCGCCTGCGATCGTCCGCGGCAGCGGCATCCCGGAATGTCGAACACGCCGGCGACGAGATCGCGGTGCGCTTCCCGCACCGATACACGGACGCGCCGGCACGCCGCGGCCCGAGCTCAATGTCGGCGACGCGATCGTCTTCGGTCTCGGCGTCGCGCACGACGAGACGTTCACAGCCGCTTTCGACGCACCGTTTCAACACATTTCCCTCGACATGAAGCGGTCGAACGTGCCAACGTGCCGGGCGCTGATGGGACCCCTGCCGACCGTTCAGGCTCTTCGTGCGGCGGAGCGGGGGAGGAATTCGGAAGCGCGAGCGAGTCAGGTTTCCAGAAGGGAGCAGGCGATGCTTTCACGACGCGAATTGATCGGCAAAGCGACAGTGGGTGCGGCCGCAGCGTTGGCAGTGGGGGGCATGGGAACGGCGGTGGCGGCGACGCGGCCCCTGCGGGTGCCGATGGACGATCCCACGCGCGGCCGGGACGGGCGGACAGCGACGGACGCGCCCATGGACGCCGCGGAGGCGCCGGACGCCGCCGCAGCGAGCGCCGCGCCGCCGCCCTGGGAGCTGCTGGCGCCGTTCCGTGCGGGCGCCGTGGTCGCGCACGGCTGGCGTCTCGTCGACGTGACGCCGATCCGGGACGGATCGGCGGTCGTGACGCTGCAGAACGCGCGTGGGCGCGCGCACCGCGTGCATCTTTGCCGCAATGACGGGAGCCCGCAGGGGATCGTCTACACGCGGCGGGTCGATCTCGTGGTGATGAATCAGGGCTACGGGGATCTTCCGACCGAGGAGCATCTGGGGCAGGCCGTTGCGACGCTGGCGCATGCGGTGGCGGCCAACGAGGCCCGGGTGCCGGACGGCGTATTCGCCGAGCTCGTGCCGCACGCCGAGCGCGTGCGGCGCTACGCGGCGGCGGCGGATGCTTCGGCGGACGGCAGGCTGCGGTGACGGGCGGACGCAAGCGAACTCAGGTGAAGGAGCCGACATGAGCGACCAAGAGAAGGGGCTGCCGTTACTGCGCAAGACGCCGGTGGATTTCCTCAGTCGGGAGGAAGCCCGCCAAGCGCTCAATCCCGACGTCGCGCTGGACGCGTCCGAGGCGGCGCGGGCGCTGCGCGCCGAACCCAACAGCGAGAAGCTGCTGCTCGCCCAACATTTGTCCCACGCATCGCATGGCAGCCACGGGAGTCACGGCAGCCATGGGAGTCACGGGAGCCACGGCAGCCACGGGAGCCACGGCAGTCACGGCTCGCACGGCAGTCACGGCTCGCACGGTAGTCACGGCTCACACGGATCTTGGTGAGCATCCGCCCGGTGCCAGAGGGCACCTCGGCGTAAACGGAGGCGTCGCGATGACGATAGCTCGGCCACAGCGGAGAATTTGGGCGGCGCAGACCCGTGCGTTCGGTACGACGACACCGGGTCGCGCAAGACGGCACGGCTCGGCTCTGGCCAGCATGGCGACCCTGGCGGTCCTCGGACTGCTGGTCGCGGCGGCGCCGGCCGCGGCAATCGTCCTCACCGGCGGGCCGACGTATACGCCGGGCGGTGGGTGGACGTGCACCGCACCGGTCGCCGGCTCGGAGAAGCTCGCCGGCGGCGGCAACTATTCGTGCAGCGGCACTGCCGGGGCCTTCACCAATCTCTACCTCGGGATCAACCGCAACACGACGGTGCCGTTCGGTGACAACATGGACAGCACCGGCGGCGCGGACCCGAGCGGCAACGAACGCTTCACCTGGTCGGCGGACGGCGCGACCTTCATCCGCTACACCGGGCAGACGTCGATCGCCGGCTACGGCTCGCTCGTCGACACGCGCGTGACGCTCACGTTCAGCGGCTCGGGCGTGGTGGTGAGCGACGGGACGACGACGGGCGCTCACCGGCACCAACATCCGTGGGTCGGTGCACTCGCTCTGGCGCATCGGCTCGGCGGTCAGCAGCCTGACGGTCAACGTCCTGGTCGAAGCCAGCGACGCCGGATCGGGCGCCTGGCAACCGGCGGACGTGTATTTCGGCACCGGCGCGGCGCACCGAAAGGGCGACGGCAGCGCGGAGGTCGACCGGTCGCACGCGGACCTGGCGTTCTACACCTCCAGCTGTGGCGATTC
This sequence comes from uncultured delta proteobacterium, assembly GCA_963774015.1. GTDB lineage: Bacteria > Desulfobacterota > Binatia > UTPRO1 > UTPRO1 > UTPRO1. The sequence continues at coordinate 1,161,033 of CAVZDH010000001.1, read as the reverse complement.
CCAAACGGACGGCACCGAGCAGTGCGACCTCGGCGGCTCGAACGGCAGCGCGACGTCGTGCTGCACGTCGACCTGCCAGCTCCGCGGGTCCGGGCAGGTCTGCCGCACGTCGGCGGGCGTGTGCGACGTGCAGGAAACCTGCACGGGCTCGAGCCCGACGTGTCCGACCGACGGCTTCCTGAGCTCGGCGACGGTCTGTCGCGCCTCGGCCGGCGTCTGCGATCCGGCCGAGCATTGCACGGGCTCGAGCGCCGCCTGTCCGGCGAACGCCCTCTCCTCCTCGGCGACCGTCTGTCGCGCTTCGGCGGGCGTCTGCGACCCGGCCGAGAACTGCACCGGCGCGTCGGCAGCCTGTCCCGGGGACACCATCGCCCCGAGCACGACGGTGTGTCGCCCCTCCGCGGGTGTCTGCGATGTCGCCGAGAACTGCACCGGCTCGGACGTCGACTGCCCGGCCGACGAGTTCCAAGCGTCGACCGTCGAGTGCCGCTCCTCGGCCGGCGTCTGCGACGTCGCCGAGAGCTGCACCGGCTCGGACGCCGACTGTCCCGCCGACGCCTTCCAACCCTCGACGGTCGAGTGCCGCGCCTCGGCGGGCGTCTGTGACGTCGCCGAGAGCTGCACCGGCTCGGACGCCGACTGTCCCGCCGACGCCCTCCAGCCGTCGACGGTCGAGTGCCGCGCTTCGGCCGGCGTCTGTGACGTCGCCGAGATGTGCACCGGCTCGGACACCGACTGTCCCGCCGACGGCTTCCAGCCGTCGACGGTCGAGTGCCGCGCCTCGGCCGGCGTCTGTGACGTCGCCGAGAACTGCGACGGCGCCAGCGCCGCCTGCCCGGCTGATGCTTTCGAGCCGAGCACCGTCGAGTGCCGCCCCGACGCCGGGCAATGCGACGTCGCCGAGAGCTGCACCGGCAGCGAGGCCGAGTGTCCGCCCGATGCGTTCGAGCCGGACGGCACCTCATGCGACGATCAGATGACGTGCACCGTCCACGACGCCTGCATTGCCGGCGCGTGCATCGGCGACTCGATGACCTGCGGCGATGGCGTCGTGCAGGGGAGCTGCGGCGAAGAGTGCGACGATGGCGGCACCGATCCGAACGACGGCTGCTCGCCCACCTGCCAGATCGAGATCGGCCTCGGCTGTCCGGAGGCGCCGCTCACCGGCTGCAAGGAGCCGTTCGTTCCCGGGAAGTCCTCGTTGCAGCTCTCGAACAAGGCGATCGATACCAAGGACGCTCTCCAATGGAAGTGGCTGCGCGGCGCCCGGACGACGCTCGCCGACTACGACGATCCGCTCAACAGCACCAACTACCAGCTGTGCCTCTACGACCAGACCGGACTTCGGATCGAGGTCACCAATCCGGCGGGGGGGACGTGTGCCGGGAAGCCGTGCTGGAAGGCGACCGGTCTCACGGGCTTCAAGTACTCCGACAAGGAGCTCACGCCCGACGGCGGCTACAAGATGACGCTGAAGGAAGGCGCGGTCGAGAAGGCGAAGATCCTGCTCAGCGGCCGCGGCGCCAATCTTCACCTCCCCGATCTCAGCACCCTGGTGCAGCCGATCGTCGTACAGCTTCAGAACAGCGACGGCGTGTGTTGGGAGGCGACTTTCAGCGGACCTCCGACGAAACAGAACGCCGAGCAGTTCAAGGACAAGGCGGACTGACAAGCAGCGACGTACGCGACAGATCGGGACGCGCCGGTATGCGGCGCGTCCCGACGCGTTCGAAACACGTCGTCATCGGCCGGAGCACGCCCGACTCTTCGTCTACCGGTGCTCCCGCAGCCGATAGAACCCGATCGGAATGGGATCGCGCGCATAGATCTCACCCCGGAATGGCAGCGCTGGAACGCGCGCTTCGGCGACGGGTTCCAGCTGGTATCGCTCCTCGACCGCCCGGCAGACGGGATGCATTTGAAAGTCGTGCCACTGGTCGCGAGGGACGAGGTCCAACGTGAAGCAATTGCCGCCACGGTAGTAGACGACGCAGCCCTTCAGCGAAGGACCCTCGAGGAGCTCCGCGAGATCCACGATCCGGTGGGGCGCTAGGTATTCGAAAGGCACGAACCCCGCATCCGCCACGTCCAACAGAGTCGCGATGCGGCAGGCGGGATCGAAACCCGCGACCCCCTCGCGAAAGAAGTCGAATTCCCGCTGTGGCGTCCACATCCGGTGCAGGACGTCGATCCGCGGCAATGCAGCTCCGCAGGCCAAGGCGATGGCGAAGACGCCGGGCACCGGGACCTTTCTTCGCGTGAGATACGCGAGAAGGCCCAGCACCCCGGCGATTCCGGCGCCTACCAGGCCGCAGGCGAGATACATCGACGGGATGTGGTAGCGGGCATTCGCAAGCTGATGAAAGGTGACGGTGTCACCGACCAGAGGGACGGCCATGGGTACGGAGTATGCCGAGCCCCAGAGGCGATCGAGATTCGCGTAGGCGCCGGTTGCAGGAGTGTGGACCGGCAGTGCCACCGCTGCTGCCGCCAGCCACAGAAGCTCCGGCCTGCGCCGCCGGTAGAGAACCGCGACGGCGCCGAGCACGACGAGCGCCTCGAGCATCGGCGGCGTGATTGCGCGGTCCGCCCACGGGCTGCCGAGGATCGATCCGATGAGCACGAAGTGGCGGCCGAGGTCCAGGCCTTGGGAGTAACCCGTAACCACCCACGCAGCCGGCGCTGCGTTGACGGCGACCAATGCGACCGCGGCTGCCACGGCGGACGTCGACATCCGCGGCCGTCTCACGGCGATCGTGAGAAGCGCCGCGGGAACGATCAGCCACAGCCCGTCGGGCCGTAGCTGCATGGCTACCGTCAGCAACCCGAGCGCCAGAGCCCATGCGCCGATCGCCTCCGATTCCGCGTAGGAATCATAGGCAACCACGGCGCCGAGAAACGCCGCGCACAGCAGGATGTACGGGGTGTCGGACGCGGAGTAGCGCACGAGCAACGGCGTCACGGCCAAGGTAGCGGCGGCGCCGATCGCGACGATCGGATCGGCGAAACGCCGCCGGACGACGACGTAGAGAAGCGGCACCGACAGCGCCCCGACGACGCGGTTCACGGTCCAGACCGTCTCGTCGTGCGCCGGGAAGACGGCGTACAGGAGATCGACCATGACCTCCCATCCCACCCGCTGCGTCCCGATGCTCGTGAGCACCGGGCGGATGTCGGCCGGGCCCGCGTGCGCGGCAAAGCGTAGACCGAGCGCGACGACGGCGAGACCACCCGGGAGCACCGCGCCGCGTGAAAGAATGCAGGGACGCAATCTCCACAGGCTCACGAGGATGCCCCCCAGCAGCACGACGAACAGCGTTTTGGCACCGGTGCGCCAGTTGCCCGCCCGTCCCTCGTCATGCCCGATGTCCCCCGCTTGCGCCGTGTTCACGACCCAGGTCGGGCCGTCCGTCGATTGGCGCAGCGCGCTGGCGAGCGCTGCGCGAGCTTCACCGGCAAGCGCGTCGGCGCCCGGACCGTCGGCAGCGACGACGGTCACGCATAGTGGCCCCTCGGGTGCCGCGCAGGTCGACGGGTGCGACAGACGAACGTCGGCGCGCGCTTCGCCCTTGCGAAAGCGATACACCGCGTGATCAAAGCGCAGCTCGATGTCGAGGCCATCGGTGAGTGCCGAGGCCGGGAGCAAATGCTCGAAGAACTCCCCGGCTTCAGGAGGCAGTACCGCCGTCCGCACTTCGGTTGCGAGCGCGGCGTTGGCCGACAGGAGGGCGACGAGCACCGGCGCCCACACACGGCGACCGGGCCTCGGGACGCTGGGGATGACGCGATCGATGCACTGCCGCTCGGCGTTCTCCAGCGCTGCCCCCTCCGCGCGCGTCTATAGCGGCGGAGAGAATTCGCGCAAGGCCGGCTCGTCCCCAGCGCCTTCGCGATCCGCGTGCGGCGGCTCGTCGCACGTGTCTCGCACGTGAGCGCGCGCGACCGATTCCATCGGCGGACGCGCCCACGAGTGTCGTCGGCCGCACGGCGCTCGGCACTCGTCATCTTCCTCGCCGTCGGGATGGCCGCCGCGGCCGCCGCGGAGACACCTCGCGGGACGTCGTGCGATCTCGATCTCGTCCGCGTCCGTGCCGAGGAGAGTTATCCCGATTACCGCGTCGAGGTCGGGCGTGGGGCTGACGGCGTCGTCACATTGCGCCTCGCGGCGCGCCACGGCGATGGAGTCTTCGCCGTGGCGCTGCACGCGGTCGGGACACAGCTCGCCACGTCGATGGCGGCGCGCCGAATGGCCGATGCGGAACTGCGCCGCGTCGCCGAGCCGGTCGCGACGTGGTGGCAGCGCGCAGATTTGCAGCGAACGCTCGCCGCCTGCACGGTCGGGGCGCTCGATGTGGCGGAGGCCGAGCTACGCGCCGCCGCTCGCAACGCTCTCGCAGCGGACACCCAAGAACGGCAGCCGCCGAGCCTGACGCTCCTGGCCTCGTGGATCGCGTACAAACGGCTGACGCTCCTGTTCGGGCTCGCCTGGATCGCCCTCGCAACCCTGCTGTTCCTGCAGCTGCGGCACCGCGCTCGCAGTCCGGCCGAGCGCGCTGCCCTGCTTGCGTTGTTCGGTTGTTCGCTCGCTTTGAGCTGGCTCCTGTGCGTCGGCGGGCCGGGAGACCTGCGGTTGAATCTCGCCGCCATCTGGTGGGGTGACGAGCTGGAACTGCGCTGGGGACCGGCACCGGTCGGGCTCTTTCGACTTCTCGACCTGGTGCTCGGCGGTATCAACGACAGCCACATCGCATCGGTAAACCTGGTCGTGAGCAGCCTCGTTCCGGTCGTGATCTATGCGATCACCGCGGAGCTGGGCGTCGGCACGGTCGGCTCGCTGATTGCGGCTTTCATCGTCGCCGCGCACCCGTTCTTCATCGCGTTCTCCGCCGATCTCGGTCGTCAGCCGACGCTGATGTTCGCCATGTTCGCGTCGGTCCTCGGCCTGATCGGCTTTCTGAAGCGCGGCGCGAAGAGCGCGTTCGGCGCGTTCGTGCTGGGAACCATCCTGGCGATCACGTCACGGCCCGAGGGTGTACACGTGCTCGTCTTGAACGCCGCGATGCTCCTGTTCGTCCCCAGCACGGCGCGGCGCCGCGGCACGGCGGGTGTCGTCGTCGCGCTGATCGCCGGACTCGCCTTCGTCTACGTCCTCCACTTCCTGGAATACGGGCGCGGATGGGCCAACGAGACCCACGCCTTCCGGACGAACGCGACCGCACCGCCCTGGACGATCGTCTTGAGCCGCGACTTCACGCCCGCGGCGTGGATCCTCGCGTGGACGGCCGGGCTCGCCCTCGGCATCCGCCGGCGCGCGGCGTGGATAGCGCTCTTCATTCTCGTCGCCCTCCACGTCGCGTGGTCGGCGACCGGGGTCTACGACAGCTTCGTCGGGTACGATCGGCAGGTGGCCAGTGCTCGCTATCAATCCGTGCTGCTGTTGCCCTTCGGCATCGGAATCGCCTTGTTCGTCGAGTCGATGCGGGCGTTCGGCACCCGGACGGCGGCGATCGGCACCGCGCTCCTCGCCGTCTTCACGGTCACGACCTACGGACGCGCCTACGATACCTTGCTCACGCCGTTCACGGTCGATTACGAGTATCGCTTCTTGCGCCGCCACGTCTTGACGCTGCCGCGTGAGGCGCGGGTCTACGTCCTCGAGCCACCCGCGAACGACGTCGGCTTCGTCGACGCCAGCCTGGTCCACTTGTTCGTGCACCGGGACGTGACCTTCGAGGTCTGGGATCTCCGTCGAGGCAAACCGTTGCCGAGCGGCGTCGAAACCTATCTGTACATCGGCTCCTCGTGCGCGCCGCTCGTCGACCAGGACCACCGTCCTCTGGGCGAGCATTTCCCGCAGTGGCTCCGCGACTGCGCGGCGATACGGACCCGGCTCGCCGGCGACGCCGTAGAGGAGATCGACGTGCCGGCGCACAAGATGTCGTGGTACGCGTTCACGCAGCCTACGGTCCGGCTGGGCCTCTATCGGCTGCCGCCCCGCCCGTCGGGGGCCGACTAGGGAACCTCTGCACAGGTAGGTTCCGAGCGAGAAGTGCGAGCCGCCCCGAGCGCAAGGCGCGAAGCCCGACCGCGTATCTGAACGATACGCCGAGGGCGTCGCGCCGCCGTCGATCGGGGATGGATCGCGCTTCGTAGCCGGGAGCCACCTGTGCAGAGGTTCCCTAGAGAACCTAGAGAAGCCGGCTCGACCCCCTCCGCCTGATTCCATACGCCTCAATTGCTCGATCACGCTTCCGTCGACGCCGTAGCTGTGGAATCGGGCGAGGATGGCGGGAAGCTGGGGCGACGGGACGGAGTATGCCTGGACGTAGCCGAGCCATCCGCTGAGCGCTCGCACCTCGTCCGGGGTGCGCAGCATGCCGCCGCGCGCTGCCGCTTGGGCCAGCGCGATGCCGAAATACATCGAAAAGTCGTCGCCCTTGCCCAGCGCGGCGGCGAAGCGCTTTTCCGCCAGTACCATGCGGTCGTGCGGAAACGGGTGTCCGACGGACGTGGCGATCAGCCAGCTCCCGGCAATCGCCGCCGCCCGCGGCTCGTCGCGCGAGTCGAAGCCCAGCGCCGCGGCGGCGTCGTGTGCATCGCGCAGGGGATGCGTGATCGGCGTATCGAAGCGTTGACCGAGAATCGCCGCATAGGCGTTAGCGAGCAGCACGTACCCCGCGACGGTGGGATGCTGGCCGTCCATGAAAAGATCGTCGCCGAGGATTCCATGCGGCGAGTGGTCCTCGAGGATCTGCACCGCGTCGACCAGCGGCACCCCGTACTCGCGCGCGAGCTCGCGCAAGAGCCGGTTCTGGTCGCGCGTCGCGCGGCCGAACATCAAACGCGGATCGCGGTCCACGGCCGTCCAGTAGTGCTCCCGCGCGGCGGCGAAGTCGCCCAGAGCCTCCGCACACCGGCCGAGACGGTACTCGAGCGCCACCGCCGACGGTGTAGCGTCGAGACGAGAGCGATAGAGGTCGCGGGCCTCCGTGAATCGGGCCGCGCCCTCGAGCGCAAGCCCCTGCGCTACGACGTCGGCGATGGGACCCTCTGCGGTCGCTTCGACGTTCGGCTCGATGCGCGAGATGTTCGATGCCATCGTCGCGAGAATCGGGATCAGGCCACTCGCGCGTGCCGTCTCGATGACCTGGCGCAGATAGTACTCGGACGCGGCCGGGCTCCGCTCTCGCCCGACCAATCGGCGCCGTCTGAGCGCGAGCAACACGTCGCGCACGATGGCGGATCTCTCGCTGAGGGCGTTCGGAACGAACGACCACGCGGCGTCGCCGCCGGGAGCGAACGACTCGTTGTGCCCGGACATGATCAGCACGACTCCCGGCGCCGCTGGATTCCTGTTCGCCAGCGCCCGCTCGAAGGCGATGGACTGCGGATAGAGCGGCGCACCGCGCTCGGCGACATTGATGATCCTCATTGGCCGCCCCGCCATGACGCCCCCGAACATGTACTCCAACAAACGCGGCACCGAGATCTTCGGATGGAAAGGCTCGCCCACCATCGTGGACTCGCCGACACCATAGAGCTCGAATTCGCCGGCGTCGTGACGGCGCGCGTCGGCATACAGCACGGCGCGGTATGCGGCCTCGGCGGCGAGCGCGACCGCCAAAGCGCTCAGCACGGCGAGAGCGCTGCGACGCAACCACCGCTTCAGGCGGACGCACCCTCCGCCAGGAGCGACGCCGGCGCGGCACGCCACGTGCGCTCGGGGACGCGGTCGGTGATGCCGATCCCGAGCCCCCGTGCGCCGTCGCGCAGCAGGACTAGCGCAGGCAACACCGAAGCGATCCGCGGCGGCACGCCGCGACCCTAGCGCGACGAACGCCCGCGTTCCAAGCGTCCAAGGCTCTGCGCTCGCCGTGCTCGGCGACCGTGGCCGTCTTCGATCGGGAGGCTCCGCATACTCGAGCCCAGCGACGCTCAGGCGATCCGCGGTGTGAGGAGGCGGAGGGCGTCCTGAAGGTGCCGGGCGGTCACACCGACGAGGGGCCCGTCGATGGTCCGGATCACCCGCTCGTCGTTCTGCCAGGTGATGCAGCTCGCCGAGCGATTCCCGCCCATCCGCGACAGCGTCGCGGCGAGGACGCGCGCCCGCTCGCCGTCGTCGAGCCCCGGCCACGGCGGCAGACCAGGCTCGGCTCGCCACAGGTCTACACCGCAATCCGCCGCCGCCGCCACGACCAGCGCCGGCGCATGCTGTGCCGTATGGCGGAAGCTCTCGGCGAGCTCGCGGGACCGGCCCGCCTCGGCGTGGACCAGGCCGAGGACGACGTGCGTCGACAGGCGCCGGGGATTCGCGGCGAGACCGATGCCGAGCTCGGTCGCCGACTCGTCGAGACGTCCCAGCAGTCGCAGCGCCTCGCCGCGCACGGTGTGCTCGAAGGGAGTGTCGGTGTTGCTCATTGCGGCGTAGCCGCGCGCGCACGTCTCGATCGCTTCGTGCGGCCGTCCGGCGACGAGGTGCAGCACGCCGAGACCGTAGTAAGGCCAGCGCGTGCGCTGGTCGACCGCGATGGCGCGCTCGAGCGAGATGCGCGCCTCCTCGTGGCGACCGAGCCACGTCAGCGCCTCGCCGTGATGCGCCCAAGGCAGCCCGCTGGTCGGATAGCGCGCCTGCACTTCCTCGAGGCGCGCCAGTACGAGCTCGGGTGCGGCGGTGCGGATGGTATCGAGCACCACGCGCGCGTCGTCACGCGCCGTGCCGGCGGCGGCGGCGATGCGCTCGGCCTCGAGCTCGGCCCGGATCCGCAGCAGCTTTTCGTCTGCCGGCCGCGCGGTAAGCAGCGGCGCGAGATGGTCCGCCGCGCCCTCGAGATCACCCACGCGCAGCAGGACGCGGAGCTGGCGCTCGTGGAGCTCAGGGTGCCGGGCCGGTTCGAGTCGCGCCAGCGTGGCGCGCGACTCCCGGTAGAAGCCGAGGCGGTGCTCTATCGTGAAGCGCAATGCCGCGCCGTGCTCGGCGCCGCCCGGCATCGCTTCCGCCCGCTCCGCAAGCGCCAAGGCACCGCAATAGTCGGATATGGCCATCAAGATGTTCGCGCCCGCAAGGACGGTCGCGAGCCGCGCGTCCGGCGACGAGGTCGTACGCAACGCCAGCCGACGCGTCCGCACGCCATCGCCTCGTCGGACGAGCACGCTCGCGGCGAGGAGTCGCTCGGCGGGTGCCGCGGACGCCATGCGGCCGAGGTATACGCGACGCCCGCCGCGCCGAGCAATGTCCCGATCCGAGCACGCCGGCCGTCGACGAATCTCCAAGCGACAGCGGCGGCATCGGTAATTTCCCTTGCTTTTCGCGTTCGCGCTGAACGAGAATCCCGTCCGAATGAACAGCGCTTCGCAATCACACGAGGTCGCGCTCAGTGTCGTCGTTCCGGCGCACGACGAGGCACCGAATCTCGAGCGGCTGGTGGCGGAGACCCGGGCGGCGTTGGATCCGCTGGAGCTCCTGTGGGAGCTGGTGATCGTGGACGATGGCAGCGCCGATGCGACGCCGTCGATCCTGGCGGCGCTCGCGGCACGTGAGGCGCGGCTGTGCACGGTTCGTCTCCCGCGACGATCCGGCCAGACGCGCGCGCTCGAAGCAGGATTTCACGCCGCGCGCGGCACGTTGCTCGCCACCTTGGATGCCGATCTGCAATGCCCGCCGCGTGACCTGCCGGACCTGGTGAGGCTCGTCCGCGACCGCGAGGCCGATCTCGCGTGCGGCATCCGGATGCGGCGGCACGATCCTCCGTCACGACGGCTCGCCTCCATCTTGGCGAATCTCGCGCGCCGCGGTCTCATCGCGCCCGGACTGCGCGACCTCGCCTGCCCCCTGCGCGTGTTTCGCGCCGACACCCTCGCCGCCGTGACCGCGACCGCTCCGCTGTTCGACGGAGCGCATCGCTGGCTGCCGGCGCTCTTCGTCTTGGCCGGACTGCGCGTCGTGCAGCGTCCGGTGCCCCACGCGCCGCGGATGGCCGGGGTGTCCAAGTACACGACGCGCGGCCGCCTGGTACCGATCGCGCGTGAAACATGCATGGTCATCGGCCTCGTCATGCGCCGGCTACTCGGCTGGCGAGGCGCGCCGGTCCGCGTGTCGTCGTAGGGGCAGGTCGCCGTGTGCGGCGTGTACGGAGCCGTCGCGCGCGGGTCGAACGACGTCGTGCGCGAGCGCGTCGCCCGCATGGGCGCGGCGCTGGTCCATCGTGGTCCCGACGGAGACGGTGTCATCGCGGACGGTCACGCGCTGCTCGGCTGCCGGCGGCTCGCCATCATGGACGTCGCCGGTGGCGCGCAACCGCTCACGAACGAGAGTGGGCGCATCGTGGCCGTGTGCAACGGGGAAATCTACAACCACGGGGCGCTGCGGCGGCGCCTCGCAGCGTCGGGCCACCGCTTCCGCACCGGCAGCGACGCGGAGGTCATCCCGCACCTCTACGAGACGCACGGCCTCGAGTTCGTGCATGAGCTCGAAGGCATGTTCGCGCTGGCCGTCTGGGATGCAAAGACCGATCGCCTCGTCCTCGCCCGTGACCGTATGGGCGAGAAGCCGCTCTACTACGCAACCACGCCGCACGGGTTCCTCTTCGCATCGGAGCCGAAAGCGCTGCTCGCCTCGGGCTGGGTCGATCGCGAGCCCGACTGGGAAGCACTCAGCGTCTACCTGGCGACGGGCTATGTTCCCGCTCCGAGCAGCGCCTTCCGCAACATCGCGAAATTGCCGCCCGGCGGTCGGCTCGTCCTCGAAGGCGAAGCGGCCCGCGTCGACCGCTGGTGGGACGTCGCGCCGCTCGTATCCGCCCCTCCCCTCGTGCTCGGGCTCGACGAAGCGGCCCGCGCCGTTCGCACGCACCTCGCGAGCGCCGTGGACGCGGCGCTCATGAGCGACGTGCCGCTCGGCGTCTTTCTCTCCGGCGGTCTCGACTCGAGCGCGATCGCCGCCCTCGCGCACGCGCGCCTGGACGGCGCTCTCACCACGTTCACGCTCGGCTTCGACGTGGCCGGGTTCGACGAAGGGGAGCACGCGGCACTCGTCGCGCGACACCTCGGGACGCGACATCGAAAGCTCATGATCACCCCCGACCTGTTCGTGGAAGGTGTCCGCGACCTGGCGCGGTTGATCGACGAGCCGCTCGCCGATCCGGCGCTGGTGCCCACCTATCTTCTGGCACGCTACGCGCGCACCAGCGTGAAGACGGTCCTCGTGGGGGAAGGTGCCGACGAGCTCTTCGCGGGGTATCCGACGTACCTCGGCGGCGCCCTCGCCGCCCGTTGGCGGCGCCTGCCCATCGCCGTCCGACACGCGCTCACTCGGGCGGCGCCGGCCCTGGGCATGTCGTCCGCCAACACCACGTTGCGGTATCTCGCGCGCCGCTTCCTCGAAGAGGCGGAGCTGCCGCCCGCGGCGCGCCACCGTGCGTGGACGGGATGCTTCGCTCCGGCGCGGCTCGCCGCTCTCACGACCCCCGGAGGACCGCTCGGCGTGCCGCCCGCTCCCGCCGAGGTTCCAGCGCGGACGGAGGTCGACGCGCTCCTCGGCTTCGACCTGGTGGGCTACCTGCCGGGCGACCTGCTCCCGAAGCTCGACCGCGCCTGCATGGCGGCCTCGCTCGAAGGTCGCGCTCCGTTCATGGATCGTGCGCTCGTCGAGCTCGCCTGTCGGCTCCCGATCGAGCTCAAGGTGCGCGGCGTCGCAACCAAGCGCGTGCTGCGCCGCGCCGTCGCGGATCTCGTCCCCGCGGCAATCCGCCGGCGGACGAAGCGCGGACTCACCGTGCCGCTCGCCGCCTGGCTCGCCGGCCCTCTCGAGCGCTTCGCACGCGACGTGCTCGATCGTCTCGATCCGTGCCTCTTCCGGCGCGAGGAGGTGCACGCGCTGCTCGACGACCACGTCGCTCGCCGCCGCGACAACCGGCGCGAGGTCTGGGCGCTGGTCATGTTCCAGCTGTGGCGCGAGCGGGCGGCCGCATAGCGTCGCTTTCGCGACGACGACTCATGAATAATCCGGCCCGCATCTCACCAGGTCCACGTCGCGAGAGCGTCAAGCGCGCGTCAGATCGGGCCGAACGCAGCGTCGAGCGACGCAGGCGGACTGAACAGTCCGTCGAGGAGCGAGGCGCGAGTACGGCCCGAGATGGCGTGCGATTGGCGCTCGCAGCAGGGATCTGGTGAGATGCGGGCTAGACGGCCGGCGTATGCAGATCCGTACGCTGTCCATCGGCCCGGACGTGAGCCTCACGCTCATCAACGAGGTCGGCACGTGGCGTTTCTCGGGCTGGTCGCGGCACACGTTCACGGAGTTGGCGGCGCCGGCGGCCGCGGACCGCGCACAGCGCTTCGCCACCATCGATGCTGCCGCGGCCCATTTCCGCCGCCTCCATCCTGCCGAGGCGAGCGGGCCGCCGCGGACGCGCAGCCTGCGCCTCCTCGGCGAATCGCGCATCGCCGACACGCGCTTCGCCTTCTACCGTGTCGGCGCCGTGCATGACGTGGTGCTGACGCGCGGCGGTGACGGGGCGAAGACCTACCGCGTGGCCGACGGTGGTCGCTCGCTACCGTCGCTGCAACGCATCGCGAGCCGGCTGTTGCGTGCCCACAGCTGGAAGGCGGTAGACGACAGCGCCGATGAGCCACTGAAGATGCGCATCCTCGCCAACAACGGCGGGAACGAGCAGCGCGTGGAGCTGTGGCGAGCCGACGCCCGCCTCGGCGAGCTCCGAATCGGCCAGCGGGGTCGCTATGTCGAGTCGCTGCTCGCGTGGTCGTTCGACGCGCGGCCGACGGTCGCGGAGGCGCGCAGCCCACTGCACCGCGCGGTGCTCGACCTCGTCGCCCGCTATATCGTGGGAGAGACGCCGACGTCGCCGCCGGAGTTTCCGCCCGAGGCGTGGCGGCAGCTCTACGTCGATCTCGCCGGCGAGCGGCCGCGGCGCGACGCCGAGTCGATCACGAGTGCCGCGGCCGCGTCCCCGCTCCGTGTCGCGGTGAGCGTGCCGACTCGCTGTCACCAGGCATGCGTCTTCTGCGCCGCGCCGCTTCAGCCTCCGCAGGAGCGTGTGCTCGGCGCCTTCGACGTTCACGTCGAGAAGCTCACAGAGTATCTTCGCGAACTGTTGCCGTCGTGCGAGCGCGACGGCCTGCCGCTCGAGTTCGTGCTGGTGGGCGACGATGCGTTCTCGCACCCCCGCCTCGACGCCATGCTCGCGCTGCTCGATCGGCCGGCCGTGCGCAGCGTTCGCATCCTCGGACCGGCGAGCACGCTGGCAAACGACGGCGTCGCCGCGGCGCTGACGCGTCATCGCAACTGTCGCGGCGTGATCCTCACCCTTCTCGGACCAGATGCCGCGGTTCATGACCATGTCGCCGGACGCCGCGGCGCTTTCGTCGAGCTCGGACGGGCGATCGCGCAGTGCCGCAGCGCGGGCCTCGAGGTGGAACTGAACAGCATCCTCACGCCCCACAATGCAGCCCATCTCGGCGCCACGCTCGATCTCGTCAGAGCCCTCGACCTGTCCGTCTGCTTGTATTTGTTCACGACCGAGCCGATGACCAATCCCACGCAGGCCCGGACCTGCGCCATGTCGCCCGGTGTTGCCCGGTCCGCCATCGAGGCCGCGGGAGCGGAGCGCTTCCGCGTCGTGCAGCGGATCAATCATGCCCCCTTGTGCTACGTGCCGCCGTGGGCACGGGTGCGCGCCGCTGCCGGTGTCGACCAGTGGTTCCCCGATCGTCCCGCCTCGCTGCCCGCCGGCTGTGTCGACTGCAGGCTGCGACAAGCAGGCTGCGCCGGGCCGACGCGCGGCCTGATCGAGGCCGTCGGCCCCGAGGTGTTCGTTGGCGAATAGACGCTGATGCCGGCGCGCGATCTCGGCGAGCATCCGATGACGTGCTCCTGTTCTGGGCAGAGGCGTTGCAACCCGAAGACCGCGGGACCCGCGTCTGAACAGGCACAGCCGCGTAGTCCGGGTTACGTACCGCGGCCCCGCAGCCGGCACGCTCGAACGCGCATCAACGCCCGCGGCGAGGTGCCGCGCTGATGTCCGGTGCCGTCTTGATGGGCGTCGCACCGAGCAACGGCGGCAGGTCTCCGTGCCAGATCGTCACGCCCTTGCGCTCGAGTGCGGCGCTGAGCGCCGCGGCGTGCTCGCGCTGCCAGTCTTCGGTAGCGGCCGCCGTGTAGGTCGGGTCCGCGAAGTCGGCACTCGCGCCCTGCACGCCGTACAGGACGTCGATGCTCACCGAGGAGACGGATTCGGCGAGGGCGTCGGCGAAGGCCTCGACCGGCCCGGGCAGCATGGGCTGCACGACCGCGAACGTCTCGACACCCGCCGCGCGCAGCGTTCGGAGCAGCGCGAAGCGATCGGCGATCGACGCGGCGCGCGGCTCGAAGTGACGGCGCACGTCGTCGTCGAACGTCGGGATCGAGGCGCCCACCCACGCCGGCAGCGATGCGAGCAGCTCGGTGTCACGCTCGATCAGGCGCGACCGCGTCAGCACGAAGACCGGGCGCGGCGCCGCCGCCGCCCCGATCACCTCGAGACACGCCCGCGTCACCGCGTAGCGCGATTCCACCGCCTGGTACGGATCGCTGAGAATCGGACAGAACTTGATCGGCCAGCGCGGCGCGTCCACGAGCTCGCGCGCCAGCACGTCGGGTAAATTCGCCCGAACGTCGACGTAGCTCCCCCACGGCACGACGGGAGCGCGGGCGAGGCGTCGCATGCGGCCGATCGGCTCCTGCGCGTAGCAGAAGCGGCAGCCGATGACGCACCCCACGTACGGCGTGATCGTGAAGAACGGTGCCGGGCTGTCGAGGGCCGGCTCGAGCGCCGTCTCGACCTGCACCTCGCGCACGCGCGGGCCGGTGCGCGAGCCATGCTCCTCGGCTGCGGCCTCGCGTTCGATCGCCGCCAATACTTGCTCCTCGTTGCGCGCCACGATCGGCACGAGCGCCTCGCAGAGCTCCTTGCCGGCACGGGAGCGCGCCGGCGTGTGGCCGAGCGCGCGGTAGCTGAGCGCGAGCCGTGGCGTGCGCGCGGCGAAGCGCTCGCTGTCGGCCATGAGGCTCACTTCGACGGCGACGTCTCCGTCCGCGGTACGGAATCGCCACCCGAGGCCGATCTCCAGCAGCACGCCGACGAGGTGGGCACCCGTCACGACCTCGTCCCCCGGGCGGAACGGCGCGAGGAGCTGCAGGAGATGCGTGCGGAGCTTCACGGCGCCAGCAGTAGTCGCGGCGGAGCCACCTGGCAACCAGCGCGCCCTCCTCGCTCCATCTACGCGGCGCGCAGCAAGCCCACGGTGGCCAGATCGTGCATGAGCTTCATCGCACAGCGGTGCACCTTCTGATCGAAGCCGCCGACATCCTCCTGCAGCGCGCGCGCCACCTGCTGCGCGGTTCTCTTGCCGTCGAGATACCGCAAGGTGACGGCGATCACGCGCTGCGTGAGATCGACCAGCAGGCCCTCGTCGTCGTCTTCCGACTCCATCACGGAAGGATGAAACGGAATCCGTTCCGCGCCGCGATGGAAGCAGATCGACGGCAACCGCCACCAGCGGTCGGTGCCCACATGCGAGCCGAGATACTCACCGAGCTCGTAGCGCTCGAAGCGCGGCACGAGCGGCTGGTCGACGTCCATCTCGGGACGATGAAGCTTCTCGTCGATCGGCTCATCGGGGACATTGTCGAAGACGTAGTTCAGCCCGTGTGCGCCGAATCCTCCGGCACCGATGTTGTTGAAACGGAAATCGGTGACATAGCCGGCGGTGAACGCGAGGAACACCTGCCGGTCCGAGAGGTCGACGACCGCCGGCGCGTGGCGCGCTTGTTTGCAGGCTTCCTTCCACCAATCCCTGACGTCGGTGTGCCGGCGTGCGTACCACCAGCTCGCCATCGCGAGAAAGCTCGAGTAGATCTCGTGATAGAGCGCTTGATAGGCGTCGCGCAGCGACGGCGCCGGGATGTCGGGATGGTTCCACTCGGTGTTCACCGCGTTGGCCGCGAGCAGACCGCAGCCTGCGCCGCGCGTGCCAGCCCGTGGTCAGCCTCCGCGTGCGGATCACGTTGACCTTCTCGACGCCGCGATGGTAGGGGTGCCTCCTTCGTCCTCCTCGTTACTTACTCATTACTTACGGATCCGGACCGCGGCGGCGGTCCGCGGAGAATGCGAGCAGAGAGATGACCGATCACGTCGTTCGGGTTTTACGTCTCGTTGCCGCGGCGCTGTTGGTCGTCGGCGCGTCGCCGTCGGCGTGGTCCGCGAGGGCGGCGGCCGCAGAGACGGCGCCGCAGGGCACGAGTGCACCCGCGGCAGCCGAAAGTCCCGGGCGCGCGGCCGTCTCGCCGGGTGCGAAGGCGAGCCCCAGTGCCGCACAGGAGCAGTGCGAAGCGAGCGTCGCGATACTGGTCGGCAAGGGCTCCGACGCGCTGCGCGATCCCGACGTCCAAGCCCTGGCGAACCGGATGCCGATGCTCGCCGCGTGCGGGGCGGTCGTCCGCGACTCGGACGAGCCGTGCGATCTGTTGACCGACGACGACGCGAGCTCATGCCGCAAGACGCGACTGCGGTTCCATGAGCTCAGAGATCCGAAGAACCGTGGCTTCGTCTTCTCCGACACCGAGTACCGCGAATGCACGGCGAGCCTCGACGCGTCGGTGTGCGACGCCATCCGCGCCGCGATGAGCACGCGTGATCCCAAGAAGTGCCCGGCGCAACAGCCGTACGGCGCGGTGTGCCGGGCGACGATCAAGCTCGACCCCACACTTTGTCCGAAGGAAGGCGCGGACGAATGCAAGCGGGACATCCAACGCTGGAAGGGGTTCGCCAACGGCCTGCCGGGGCTGAAGAAATCCGGCTCGCCCGCGGATCGGGCGCTGGCCGCGGCGGCGCTGGGTGAGCCGAATCCGTGCAAACCGATGGCCGAAGCCGCGCTCGCTGGCTGTGGTCCAGCGGCGGCGCCCTCCGGCAAGGGGAAGGTGGGCGCAACGCCCGCAGCCACGCCACAGCCGCATTGATGCGCGCCGCGGCAACTGCGCGGCGCTCTGAGGAAACAATTGATGGCGGCAAACGGCGCATGGTAGGAGCCGGCATGCGCGTCATCGTGCGCCCGCCGAGCAACGATCTCGAAGTGGCGAAGGTCATGGGACCCTCGTGATGCCGGCCGTGGCGGTACGATACGAGCCCGTGCGGCGCCTGTGGTCCGGTGAGTGGCTGGCGTTCGTGTGGAGCAACGTGCCCGGACTCGTCCTGGCAACGGCCGCCGTCAGCGGCCTGGTCCCGGAGCAGGCGGCTCTCGCGCTCTTTGCGATCAGCTTCGTCGGCCTCAACCTGATGCACATGGCCGCAACCTGGGCGCGGGTCTATGTCCGTCCCGGCTGGCAGTCCGCTCCGCGTCGAGCGTCTCGCCGTCCCGGTCGCGCTGGCGGGCTTCGCATTGACGTTCGAGGCGATCGGTGGCGGTGCGCTGCTGCTCGCGGCGCAATACTTCCTGAGCTTCCATCACGCGCTCATGCAGAACTACGGCCTCCTGCGCGCCTCGCAGCGACGCAGCGCCCGATCGGTCGACCCGCGATTGGACATGGCCGCGTGCCTGCTGTTGCCGGGCGCCGCCCTGCTCTATCGCGCCGGCATGGTCTGCGACCGCTATGCGGGCGCGGCATTGCCATCGGTGCCGATGCCCTTGGTGCAGGCGATGGCGGCGGCGGGCGTGGTCGCGCTGGCGGCCTTCGCGCGGCGAGAATGGCAGTCGTACCGCAGCGGTGAGCGGGTCGATCCGATCGCCGCCGGACTGCTCTTCGGAACGAACCTCATGTGGTCGATCATGCTGGTCGGCAACCCGCACCCGGCAATGCCATTGTACGCGCTCGCCTCGGGACACTACGCGCAATACCTCTACTTCGTGCGGCGCGTGGAAGCGCGCGATCCCGCTGACCGGTCCCGCGAGCCTGGGTCCTCGCCTCCAGTCGGAGCTTCGCTCGACGCGCGTGCGCTATCTGGTGGTGCTGTTGGTTCTGGGTGGGGGCGTGACGTTTCTCCTCACCGTTCCTGTCCGCGGGTCTGCGGGCCGGCGGCCGCATCGATGGCGTTGCGGCCGGCGGCGGCGCTCGACCTTCCGCCGTGGGCGGCGGCGATGATCGGCGTGAACTCTCGACACTACTGGCTCGACCACCGAATCTGGCGCTCGCCGCGCCGAGCCGCCGCCACCACCACCGTCGCCGTCGCCTAAGGACGGGCGCCGTCACCCGGATCGGCGAAGCGCAGCCGGCCCGCGCTACCGGTCGCGCCGGGCGTGTTCGGTGACGGGCACTTCAGCGGCGACGTTTACGCGCCGCGGACGCACGGCCCGGTTTGCGTTACGACGGACGGCTGGCTGCGGTCGGAGCGGTTCCGCGCCAGCGCCTCGCGCAACCGATCGTCCGTGCCGCCGGATTCATGCCGGCGCTGAATTTGGTCTTCGACGTCCAGGCTGGCTTCGATGTCGATCAACAGCTCGTCGACGGCGAGCTGAGCAAGACGGGTGATGGTGTCGCCGAAGCGCGCTCGGAGATGGTCCTTCGCCGCCTCCAGCAAGAGCTCTCGGAAAGCAGGCTTGGCGACCTCTTCCGCCTCCGAATACAGGACGCGCGACATCTCCAGCTGGAGAAAACGGGTGTCCGCTCCTCCGCGACCCCCCTGTTCCTTCTCGCAATCGGCGTCGCCGTTCGGGCGGCCACGGCCGTTCCGATCGTCGCGATGCCGCGGGTCTCGATCGGTGTCATCGTCAGCTCTGCGATCGTTCATTGGCGGGCCCCCCGTGTCAGCGGAAGTAACAGGTTTTCAGACGGCGACGCCAGCGAAAACGCCACCGCATTCGCCGTCGTGCGTCACGCACCGACCCTGGCCGTGCGATCGACCCCGCAACGCCGGTCGGCCTTCGGCACGAATTGATGTATGCGGCCTTCGGTGACCCCGAGCAACGCGAAAAACCAACCGAGGCCCGGCGACGGCGCGAGCGACGACTCGAGCCCGGCGGCCGAGGCGATCGAGGAACGACTGTCGGCGATCATCCACGCCGTCCGAGGATGCAACGTCGAGACCCGCGGCGACGATCTGTGGTTCGGCCTCGAGTCTTGCGGCGATCTCCAGATACGTCTCTGCGCCAACCGCGAGGAGCGCTGCTACGCTCGCTCGGCGAACTTCGGCATCTCACCGGCGGACAGCCGTCGAACGCGCCCGTGTCGCCGCAATTCCGCGCCGCCGTGGAGCGCATCCAAGCGATTGACACGACGACCCTGCCGGAGCTCGCGACGGCGTTCCGTCCGGCGGCGCGAGCCATCGTGCGCCGTCTCTTCGAACGACGACCTCGACGACCAGCCGGAGGAGACCGAGGCGCCCATCCCCGTGCCGCTCGGATCCGAAGGCCCGGACCGCCGGGCGCTGAACGTGGTCTTCCTCGACCTCTGCGCCCAGCTGGCGGGCCGGCCGGCAGAGACCCTGCTGCCGCTGCACTGGGGCTTTTGGCCCACCGATGCGACCGCTTCGGGACGCACCCTCGAAGGCTACGATCCGCAGCAGGCGTACTCCGAGGAGTTGCTCGCCCACGTCCCCGACAGCGTGACGCGCATTCTCGACGTCGGCTGTGGCCTCGGGTTCAACGAGCGGATCCTGTCGGCGCGCGGCAAGCAGGTCACCGCCGTGAGCCCGGTGCCGCATCATTGCGCGGTCATCGAGAAGGCACGATTGCCGGGCGTGGAGGTACGCTGCGCGCGCTTCGAGGAGATGTCCCCCGACGAGCCCTACGATCTCCTGCTGTTCGCGGAGTCGGTCAATCACTTCATGCTGCACGCCGAGTTCATGCGGCACTGCTGCCGGTTCCTGACCGACTCGGGCTTCATGCTGATGGCCGACGACCTGAGCGCGGAGAGCGTGCGCCAGATCGAGGAACAGCAGCAGTTTCGCGTGCTGGGCACATGGGACATCACGCGGAACGTGGCGCCGACCACCGACTGGCTCGCGCGCCAATTGCCGGCGCTCGCGGCCTACCACCGTGCCATAATGGCCATCCTGGAGCTGTACGACCCGCCGGTCGCGGCGCGGGTCGGAACGATCCTCGCCTCGCTGGAGAACGGGGATCTCAAGGCGCTGTTCGCCGGTGGCGCGGCGCCGCCCGCGTCGCAGGGGCGCTACATGATCTTCCTGCTGCAGCGAGCCGGCGAGTAGCGCGGAGAGCGCTCCCCTCGTTGGTTCAAGTGCAGGCGCTCGAGCGCCTCGCGTACGATCTCCGCGATGACGCGGTTCCCCTCGGGCGAGTTGTGGCCCTTGCCCCGGAAAAGGCTCTCCCGCCGCGCCGCGGGCAGCGCCGCGACGACGGAGATGGCATCCGCGACCGGCAGCCGGCGCTGCCTCGCGCAATCGATCACGATCGACGCGAGCTCCGCGTCGGAGCGGGGATCACCGGGATCCGACGGATACCGCGCATCGGTCGGCAGGGGCGTCTGCGGCTGCGCGAGCACGAGAACCGTCGCGCCACGTTCACGCCCGAGCGCCGCCAGGCGGTCCAAGAGCCGACACGCGACCTCGTCCCCGCGCACGGGCTCGAAGGTATCGGGGCCGTCGCGGCGCAGCGGGTCGTAGAACAGCGAATTGATGAGCACGCTGCGGGAGAGGGTCGGGGCGATCGCTTGTCTCCACAGCGCGTACCGGCTCATCGGATGGGCCCGCAGCCGGCCCGCATCGACGTCGAACCACGGCTTGGCGTGCCCCGACCAGATCGACATGGCGCACCGCCGCACGTCGTGGGGTATGAAGCTGACGACGATGCGATCCGGAGCGATGACGGGCGCCAGCCGTTCCGCGCGCAGCACCGACTGATCGAGCCCGAACCCCGCCATCGCGGCATTCAGGACGGGCGCATCGATCGCTCGCTCGAGCACCGCGGGCCAGGACTCCGAGTCGAGCACCTCGTCGCCGAACGCGTACGAGTCTCCAACGACGAGTGTGACCGGCCGCGCGTGCGTCGGGCGCTGGTCACCGTTGCCGCGGATGCCGTATGGGCCCGTGTGCACCTCGAACCCCTCGCGCACGCGCACGGCAAGACCGGCGTTCGGGATGTAGCCGAGATCGGGATCGGCCGTCGACTCGGCGCCGACGTCCGCCGCGGGTCCCCACGACGTGAGCGATCCGGTCCAGGCGCGAGCTCCGAGCTCGAGCACGAGGAGCGTCACGCCAATCGATATCGCGATCGCCCGAAGGGTGTGCACGGGATCAGCGGCCATTCGGAGCAGACGCCGCGGAGGTGGCGCGCCGCCGCGTGCACCTCATCGTGTTTCCGCCGACCCGCGGCGCGCGTCGGACGCCGGAGCGATCACGTCTCCGGCCGCGTCCCCTCGCACCGGACGTCGCCGCAGACGACCCTCGGCGTAGGCACCCAACGCCAGCACCATGCCGCCCGCCACGAGGTAGCCGACGTCCGTGAGCGTCGGCGCCGACGTCGCCACGTGCCACGCCGATGACAGCGCGAACATGATCCCGCAGAGCGCGGCCACCCACGCCGCGGTGCGGAGGGGGGCGAAGCGGATCCCGAGACGCAGCAGCTGCCGCCCGATGCGGAGCGTGTCGCCGATCGGCCGCAGCTTGCTCCGTCCGACGCGAGGGAGGTACTCGATCGCCGTGAAGTGGACGGCAAAACCGTCGGCGATCGCCGCCACCGTGATGGTCGTCGTGAAGCTGAAGCGGTCGGGAAGAAGATCGAAGTATCGCTCCGCGAGCTCGCGACGGAACACGCGCAGACCGCTGTTGAGATCGGGGATCGACACGCCCGTGATGGACTCCGCGAACACCCGAAACGTCTCCTTCACGAGCGCGCGCGGCCACGAGTCGTGCGTGTTGCGCCCGCTCCGCGCGCCGACGATCAGCTCGGCGCTCCCGCGGATGTCGAGCAGCCGAGGTACGGCGGAGGCCGGATACGTACCATCCGCGTCGATCACCGCGATCCACGGATGGCGTGCCGAGCGAATGCCCGTCTTCAGCGCCGCCCCGTAGCCACGGGAGCGCTCGTGCCGCAGGACGCGAATCCCTCCGCGTGCCGCGAGCAGCTCGGGCGTGCGGTCGCGCGAGCCGTCGTCGACGACGACGATCTCGTACGGGCTCGGGCCCGGGGCGAGCGCGCGGTCGAGCGCGTCCAGAGTGGTGAGCACGGCAGCTTCCTCGTCGAGCACCGGGACGACCACGGTGACACCGGATGGCGCCGGGTGTTTCACGCTTCGCGTCCGGTCATGCTGGCGAGCTCTATCGGGCGGGACGGAATCGTTACCAAGCTCCGGTGGCGCAATCAAGGTGAAACTACGTGCGGCGACGGGGCGCGATGATGTCGGCTCGTCGCGCCGCCCGAAGTGCGGCGGGGGTGAGCGGCATGCGCCGATCACCCCCGTTCGCACTCAGTCACGGCCTACGATCATTTACACTTGACCGTGTTTCCTCGGCCGGTCGTCGCGCAATTGAGCGCCGCGAACGTGTGCTGGCCGCATTGGCCTCCGGCCCCTTCGCCGGCGCCGCCGAGGACCACCGTCATGCGGAACGGTCCGACCGCCGGGGCGTACGGGCCGTTCTTGCCCTTCACCTTGAAGGGCGCGCCCTTCGCCTTCGACGTCTTGTCCTGCGCCTGGGCACCGGTGATGCCGAGCCCGGTACCGGCGCCGCAAGCGGAGTCCTGGTTCTGGTTCGTCTTGTTCAGGTACTTCTGCGAGGTCAGCGCGCTGTTCGTCTTCCAGCCGTCCTTCGGACCGCAGGCGGTCGGCACGAGACCGCCGGGGATCACGTAGTCGAGGACCACGTTGCCGGCGTTGCCGAGGTCGACGACCTGCACCCGCATGCCCTTGGCGGGATTCGTGACGTCGAGGGGCGGGATGGGGAGGGTGAGACCCGGGAAGTCGAGGGTCCCCTGCATCTGCAACTGCTGCAGGCTCGGACCGCTCAGGAGCTTCCCGACCTTCAGCTGCGGCTTGAGCATGTCGACGCCCCCGGTGCAGATGTCGCAATCATCGCCGACGCCGTCGCCGTCGCCGTCGGCTTGGCCGACGTTCGCGTCCCGCGGACAGTTGTCGCAGACGTCACCGATCCCGTCGGAGTCGGCGTCGCTCTGGCTCGCGTTCGCGATGGCGGCGCAGTTGTCGCAGGCGTCACCGACACCGTCGCCGTCACCGTCGGTCTGGGTCGGGTTCGCGGCGGAGGGGCAGTTGTCGCCGCTCGGGCAGACGTTCACCGGAAAGCCGACGTTCCCGATACCGTCGCCGTCGGTATCGGTGCACGGATCGCAGGCGTCGCCGACGCCGTCGGAGTCCGAGTCTTCCTGTCCCGGGTTGAACGCGCCGGGGCAGTTGTCGCACACGCCGACGCCGTCACCGTCCGGATCGGAAACCGAGAACGGGACGACGGGACAGGCGTTCCCGAGCCGCTCGAGTCCTTTCACGTCGTCCGCCGGCCCGAGTCCGAAGGTGGCCGCCGCGAAGGCGATCGGCGGCGGCGAGCCGCTCATGCCCGCGAGGATATCGGCGGGTCCGGCCGGGATGAGCCCGAGCGACGGGGACCCGGGCGCAAGCGAAAACAGCGGCGGGAAGACACCGATCGAGATGGCATCGACGTCGTCGCACGCCGGCGGCGAGCATCCCGGACCGCCGGAAACGAGGCCGAGCGCGCTTGCGGGCAAGAAGACGGCTATGTCCGACGGACGCCGCGGACACACGACCAGAAGGTCGCCGGGCTCGGCACCGGAGGGCAGCAAGGGATTCGTGCCGGGCGTGAGGGTCGGTGAGCCCGCCTTCAGCGAGATGGCAAAACAGGAGAGGAGCCCCACACCGGGGTAGCCCCAGTCGAAATCGGCGATCTCGTCGTTCGCCGGCGGCGGCGGCAGCGCGAGGCCCTCGGTGAGACCCAGGCCGAAACCGCCGTAACAGCCGAGCGCGCCGCTCGCGATGCCGTTACCGTCGAGGATTTGCGTATGAGCTCCCGGAGTGGGGCACGCCGGATCGCCGAACACGAAGACGTCGCCCGAAGCCTCGGGCTGGAGTCCCGGCGCCACCCCGGTCGCCTGGCTGAAGACGTTGGGAGGCGTGGGCCCGGCGGCCGACACCGATCCGCGGCTCACCGTGAAGTAGACGGTCGGCCCGCTGTCGTCCCCATACGAGAGCGCATCCACGACGTCGCCCGGCAAGAGGCCGACGGCGGCGAACGGGATCCCGATCGTCGGAGCGGGAAGCGGGCCCGGGCCGAGCGGTGCCGCGGGCATCAGGACGTCGCCCGACGTCGCGGGGATGCTGGCGAGCGAGGCCGACGCGGGATCGAGCACGACGCTTTGCGCCGCGACCGACAGCGGACGCGCGACCATCGCAGCGGCCATCGCAAGCACGGCCAAACGGATGGGGAAGCTTCTCATGGTAATCCTCCTTCGTTCGAGAAACGGCACACGGCAGGCAGGGACGCGCGCACGCTACGATCGCGACGCGACTCCCGTCAACGGAAAAAAACACCGGAACGCCATGGCCTCCGCCATGCAGGGACGCGCGCGATCGGCGCACCGCGTCTCGACACGGCCTCGACCGACGCGACGGAGCAGCTCCGCACGGGAAAAGGTCGTGCCCGTGACCACGACGGCTGGCCCGATGACTGCGCCGATCCGGTGCCGTCCGCGGCGCGGGCCCACGTCCGCGCCTAGCCTCTGCACAGATGGGTTCCGAGCGAGAAGTGCGAGCCGCCCCGAGCGCAAGGCGCGAAGCCCGACCGCGTATCTGAACGATACGCCGAGGGCGTCGCGCCGCCGTCGATCGGGGAAGGATCGCGCTTCGTAGCCGGGAGCCACCTGTGCAGAGGTTCCCTGGGGTAATGTGCGGCGCGCCCGAAGGCGGCCCCGGCCAACGAGCTCGATCCGCGGATGTCCTGTACGGCGCGTCCGTTGTCGACTAGCTTACGGCTCGGCCGAGGCGAGCTCGCCCGCCGAGGGCACCAGGTTCATGTCGCGCTCGAGGATTCTGCTCATTGCTGCGCTTGGCGTCGTCGCCGTGGTGGCGTGTGTCCTATTCCTGAACGCGTCGCGGACCGAGCGGGCGGACGACCAGCAGCCTCCGACGGAGATGGCGGGCGTGATGCCGGACGTCGGCGTGTCGCCTGCACCTTTGCCGCCCAAAGGTAACGCCCGACGCAGTCGCGAGGCAGCGGAGCTCGAACCCGATGAGGCGCCTGCGACGACGACCGCCATGTCCGAGGCGGCCGAGAAAATCGCGGCGGACCTCCGTCACAAGGCCCGCTTCCCGCCGACGTCTGGTCGGATCGAGGACAACCGCGATCCGATCGTCCAAACCCGAGCCGTGAAGGAGCACCTGAGCCCGCCCGGGCAGGGTCGCAAGCCGGCGCTCGTGGTGTTCGCGTCGTCGCTCAGCTACGAGGCGCCGAGCCCGATCATCATCTACGCGAGCTTCGTCCGCGCCTACCCGGGAGACATGCTGCGCCGTACCGACGCGGAGATCGCCGGCGAGCTCAAGAACGCCGCCGACGTGGTCGTCGCCCAGATCGATCTTCGCGACGACGGCCAAGGGCGTGACATCGAGGCGGGCGACGGCGTGTTCACGGCACTGATCACTCCCGCGCCCGAAGAGATCGAGCAGTGGAACGGCCTGATCCGTGCCGAGATCTACGGAGAAACCGCGGACGGCGACCGGCGGAGCGCCAAGACCCATTTCTACTACGGAGCGCCGTCGGCGAAGCTCACGGGGAACTACCGGGATCAGCTGGTGGACGGGCATCTCCAGATCGAGGCCGAGCTCGACGTGAAGGAGGCGGGTCAGTATCACCTGCAAGCGACGCTCAGCGGAGCGCAGGGCTTGCTCGCATGGGCCGAAAACACCGTCCAGCTCGAGCCGGGCATCCGATCGATGCCGCTCACCTTCTGGGGCTTGGCGTTACGCGAAGCGAACGAGCCGGGTCCCTACCAGCTGTCGTCGATCGCGCTCGCGAACGTGAGCGACGACCCACCGCAGCTGAACGACGCGATCAGCACATCGTACCAGACGGCCGCGTACCGACCGCAGGACTTCAGCGACCAGAGCTACGACGACCCGCAGCTCCTCGACAAGGCCGCCCGCTACGAAGCGAAGGCGCGCGGCGAAACGCCGCCTCGGCGGTGACGCCGCCCACGGATCGCGCCCAGCACTGAAGGCGGCGAATTCTCGCGACGGGCGATCGGCTCACCCGCCGTAGACCCGTTCGAGCTCGGGATTCGGCACTTGGTCGTGCAACAGCAAGAGCAACGCGAAGTAGGACACCACGGCCGGAGGCTGACCTTGGAGGCCAGCATGTTGCTCCAAACCCCCGGCCAGAAGAGCAAACCGTAGAGCGCGGGGATCGCCCAAAAGAAGGCGGTCGAGAACCAAAACAGTTTCTTGGATCGATTCGTCATCTCCGCTCCGGTCGCCGCGGAATACGGCTGATCCATACTCTGTATTCTCGAATAGTCGCACTGAGCGGCCGGTGGGCACCGGCGGTTCCTCTTCGAACCGCTCAAGCGAGTCCGTGATCGTGAACCATGGGGCTTTCGACCCTACCCAAATGTTGGCCGCCGCCCGACCAACTGGGTCCCCATCGAGGTTCCCGAGGCGTATCCGAACGATGCCCGCCGCCGGAATGCGGCCGCACACTGGAGAGCCGCATCGCGAGCAAAACATCCGAAAGCCTCCGGGCGAAGACTCGTATTCCGCTATGAGCTCCCCACCCGTCGTTATTCGGAAGTCGCTCTCTCGCACCGACGCGTTTGCCGCGAACGCGGACCCCGTCGCGCGACGGCACATCGAACAGTGGCAGTAGATTATGGGACCTAGACCGTTGGCGATCTCGAACCGGACTCCTCCGCATGAGCATCGGCCTGTCACCATTGGGCACTCCTCGTTGCCGTCTTACGCCCGCGTTTCACCGGCGTCCTAGCCGAATTCGTGGTTGGAAGCCGGGCTCACAGAAGCACCGCGCCGAGGATGCACAGAAGCACGATGCTCAAGCCGAGCATCGGACCCCAAAACCAGAACCTGATTGCAACCATGAGATAGACCACTGGGACGAGCACTGCCGCCGTCCGAAGAACGTTGCTCTCCAAGAAGGCGGCCAGATGAGCCTGAGCAGCAAACAACAAAGCGCCGCCGAACATCATGGCGCCAAAAGAATGGCTGAGGTTGAAGCCTAGCCAAGACTCCCAGAGGTTGATGCGTCGATTGAATCTGAGCTGGGCGCCTTGCATGGCGAGACGGACCGATTCGTCGATGGGAGTGAACGCCGTGGGCCTCCAGACATCGCGAAGCGTGAGCACCAGATGCCCCGTGCCCATGAGAAGGATGATGATGCCGGCGGCAGTCAGCAGAAGTTGGGCCATTGCTGTTCCTCGCCTCTACCACGCTGTGGCTGAGCGGCCGGCGAACCGGACTTGCGCTCGCCGCCGAGGCTGATTGCCGCTCCGCGAGCCGCGGTTTGGGCGATCGGGATCATCGGACTGCGTCTCCACTAATACGTCGTGAGCGCCGGGACGCACAGCAGGGGGTTTCCGCGCGTCGAGCGGCTCCGGTCCGAACTCGTTGTCGACGAGGAAACCCGTCCGCTTCGTGATCGCCGGAGCGCGACCCCGCACGACGTCGCCAGCGTCTCTACCCGAGCCCTTGCGCTCGGTTGGCCGACGGCCCCAAGCTTCCGGCACGGTCGTCCGCCATGCCGCCCTTCCATCGGATCCTCACCTTTGCCGAGTACGCCGCGATCCGGCACGCGACGCCGTACGTCGTCGACGTGCGGCGGGACGGGGCGCGGCTGCTGCTCTTCGGCGGCTGGCACAGCTCCGATCCGGCACTGGCGATGTTCGAGCAGATCGAGACCGCGTTCGCCGAGCTCGCGCCCGAGCTCGTCTTGCACGAGGGAACGCCCCCGCATCCCGAGCCCGACCGGGAGATCGCGATCCGCCGGCACGGCGAGGCCGGGTTGGTGACCCACCTCGCAGCGCGCACGGGCATCGCGACGGCGAGCATGGATATCCCGCTCGCGGAGGAAGCACGGCTGCTGCACCGCGAGCTCCCCCCGGGGGAAGCGCTGGTGTTTCTGGTCGTCCGCCAGCTGGCGTCGTTCAACCGCAAGACCGCCCGCATGGATTTCGACGGCTACTTCGGCGAGTTCTTCGACCTGATCGCGCCGGCACTGGAGCTCGCCGCGATCGACTGGCCGCTCATCGAGCGGGAGCACCTCCGCGTGGTCGGGAGGCCGCTCGCGCCGCGCCGCGTGACGGGTCACGAGACCAATCCGATGCGCGACGACCTCCTGACGCAGCGGATCGCGCAGCGGTCGAATCGCCTCCGCGACGAGCACATGCTCCGCCGCCTCCTCGCCGCGCTGGCGCAATACCGCCGCGTGTTCGCGGTCGTCGGCGTCACGCACGCGGTCATGCTGGAGCCGGCGCTGCTGGCCGCCGGCGAACGGAGCGACCACGGGTGAGCCGGTGAAGCCCGGTCACCGCGGTCCTCGCCACCCTCCCCGCCACAGGCGACCGTAGTCGTCCTCTCACCGCGACGGCAGCACGTGTTCGTGCGCGACCTACGGCTTTGCCGTGGCGGCGTGCAGCTGGGCGAGATACCCGGGCGCGTCGCGTTGCTCCGGATGCTCGCGCACGAAGCGCTCGAAGTAGCGAATCCCTTCCCGCTGCCGATCGGTCCGCTGATAGATCGCGAAGAGATCGGCGAGCGCCCACGGGCAGCCGTGGAGGCAGTTGGGAATGGCTTCCGTCAGGGCCGCGATGGCGCGATCGGGATCGCCCGCCTGCATGTAGGCATCGGCGAGATGACGCATCCGCATCTCGACGACGTTCGGGTGATCGACCGAGAAGATGCCGATCGTGTGGAACGACGCGATGCCGGCGCCGGCGACGAGCGCGACGGCCACGAGGAGCGGCCGGAGCTCGGCGGCGCGAGTCCGCGTCACGAGCTCGAGGAGACCGAGTCCCGCGAGCGGGAGGAGCGCCGGCACGACCTGAATGCGATAGCGGGCAAACAGGAAGAACACCACGAGCGTGACGCCGTAGAGGAGCACGAAGCCGACGAGCAGACGGACCAGGCGGTTTCTTCGCAGGTGCGCCACGGCGCCCAGCGTCGCGAGCGCCACGACGACCCCGAAGCCGAGCGGACAGAGGCGCAGCACGCGCGCGTCGCGCTCGAGCAGGTACTGGTCCTGGCTGTCCGAGATCTCGAAGTCGTTCCAGAAGAGGGCCGCTTTGCGGGCAAAGGCCCGGAGCGCGAACCCCGGATCGGCGACGATGTGGGCCAAACCGGCGCGCATCCAGAAGCGGGACGTCTCCGCCGCGGTGAGCGTGCGCCCGCTTCGGGCCTCGGCCTCGGCCCGGAAGTCCTCTTCCTCGAAATGCGGGTTGGCCCGCACGAACGACACCACGCCGTAGGCACCGTACGGGTTCTCGGGGTTGTTGCCGGTGTAGAAGTTCTCGCCGAGCTGGGTGGTGGTGAGCACCCACTCGCCGCTCACGTGATGGTTCCGCCATGCGACCGGCCCCAGGACGATCGCGACGCCGAGCGCGAAGGCGAGCGCGCAGGCGATGCGCTCGCGCGCGGGCGCGCCTGCAATGCGATCGCTCGCGTGCACGCGCGCGCTGCGATCCCCCGGGCGCGACCCGGCGATCACGAGCACGTCGAGCGGCGCGAACACGAGGAGGTTCGCGCGGGTCAGCGCCGCGAGCGCAAGGACGAGGCCGGCAGCCGTCCACTCGCTCCGCCGCGCGCCGGCGCGCGCGCAGGCGCGCGTGAAGAGGACGAGGAAGGTCGCGACCAGCAGCATCGAGAGCGAGGTCTTGTCGATCTCGCCGGTATGGAAGACGTCGGGCTCGTAGAGCGCGAGCCCGAGGCCGGCGAGGATGCCGACGACGGGCCCGCCGAGCAGGCGTCCGAGACACGCCGTCGCCGCGCAGGCGCCGACGCTGCAGAGCACGTTCAGCACGCGCGCGAAGAGGAGATCGCGGCCGACGAGCCGATAGAGGAGCGCGAGAACGTACGGGTAGAGCGGATCCATGTAGAAGGCGCGGGTACCGATCCAGTCGCCGGCCGCGATCTGGCGCGCCCAGGCGTCGTAGTACTCGGGGTCGACGACCAGGTGGTCCCACCACGGCGTCGCGTGCAGCTCGTGGAGGTAGCCGAGCCGCACGGCGGTCGCGACCACCACCACCAGCGCAAGCGCGAGCGACCACGGCGACGCCCGCGCGGCGCGCGACGGGCGTGCCTCCGCGACCGCCGTCCCTTGCGCCCGCTTCGCCCGCGCTCGCGCCGTCATCAGCGCTGCGAAGATCGAGCGCGCCGGGGGCGTGTGTCAACGGCGTCCTCGCGTTGCAGGGACGCGTCGCGGCGGGCTAAGCACCGTCGGGCATGGCCCGTCGGAGCCCGTCCGCTCGCCTCGACGCGCCGTCGCCGGTCGCGACGCCGCTCGCTCGCCGGACGGCGTGGGCCGCCCTCGCCCTCGTGGCGCTGACCGTCGTCGCGTACGCGCCGGCCTTCCGCGCCGGCTTCATCTGGGACGATGACTCCTACGTCACCGACAACCACGCGCTCGACGACGGCGCGGGGCTCGCGCGCATCTGGCTCGAGCCCGGCGCCGTCCCGCAGTACTACCCCCTCACCTTCACGAGCTTCTGGCTCGAGCGCCGGGTCTTCGGCGACCGGCCGGCCGGCTACCACGTGACCAACGTCCTCCTACACGCGCTGAACGCGGTGCTGGTCTGGCGCGTGCTCGTCGCCCTCGGCGTGCCGGGCGCATGGCTCGCCGCGGCGATCTTCGCGGTCCATCCCGTCCACGTCGAGTCGGTCGCGTGGGTGACCGAGCGGAAGAACGTGCTCTCGGGCGCGGGCTGGCTCGCGGCGCTCCTCGCCGCGATCACGCTCGCCGAGGTCGGCGACGACGACCCGCGGGCGGCGGAGCGGCGGCGCCGCCTCAGCGTGCTGGTGGCGACGTGCTTCGTCGCGTCGCTGCTCGCGAAGACCGTCACCTGCACGCTGCCGGTCGTCCTCGCGCTCCTCCTCTGGTGGAAGTGCGAGCGCCTCGGCGCGCGCGAGCTCCGCTCACTCCTCCCGCTCTTCGCGCTCGGCCTCGGGCTCGCGCTCGTGACGATCTGGATGGAGCGCACCCACGTGGGCGCGCATGGCGCGCCGTGGGAGCTCTCGTCCGCCGCGCGCCTGCTGGTCGCCGGACGCGCGCTCTGGTTCTACGCCGCGCGCCTGCTGTGGCCGCATCCGCTCGTGTTCGTCTACCCGCGCTGGACCGTCGACCCGGGCGCACTCGCCCAATGGGGCTTCCCGCTCGCCGCAGCCGGCGTCGCGCTCGCGGCGTGGGCCTTGCGCGCACGTCTCGGTCGCTGGCCCCTCGCCGCTCTCCTCGGCTTCGCCGTGACGCTCGCGCCCGCGCTCGGCTTCGTCGACGTCTACCCGATGCGCTACACCTTCGTCGCCGACCACTATCAATACCTCGCGAGCCTTTTCCTGATCGCGCCCGCGGCGGCGCTGCTCGCGGCCGGCGCGTCGCGCCTCGGCGGCGTGCCTCCTGCGATCGTAGCCGCGCCGCTCCTCGCCGTGCTCGTGCTCGTGACGTGGCACCACGCCGCCGTCTTCCACGACCCGGAGACCCTCTGGCACGACGTCATCGCGCACGACCCCGACGGCACGATGGCGCGCGTGAACCTCGGGATGTGGCTGCACCAGCACGGACGGTCCGCCGAGGCCGTGACGATGCTCGCGTCGGCGCTCCGCCTCGACCCCGACGACGCGGAGGTCCAGGGCGATCTCGGGATCGTGCTCGCGGCCCTCGGGCGCGCGGACGAGGCGCGCCCGCACCTCGAGCGCGCCGTCGCGCTCGCCCCGGAATCGGCCGTGGCGCACAACAACCTCGGCAACGCGCTCGCCGCCGACGGCCACCTCGACGAGGCGGCGGCGCAGTACCGAACGGCCACCGCCCTCGACGCGCACTACGCCGATGCGCAGAACAATCTCGCGAACGTGCTGGTCCAGCAGGGCAAGACCGCGGAGGCGATTTCCCACTACGAGGCGGCGCTCGCCGCCGATCCGCGCTACGTCGCGGCGCACACCAACCTGGCGACCGTGCTCGGGCGCCTCGGCCGGAACGACGACGCGATCGCGCACCTCCGCGCCGCCCTCCGCCTCGATCCGACGCAGGCGGAGGCGGCGCGCGCCCTCGGCGTGCAGCTCGCGGCGCGCGGACAGTGGGACGAGGCGATCGCAGCGCTCGCGACGGCGGCGCGGCTCCGGCCGGCGCACGCGGAGACGCAGTACCAGCTCGGCGCCGCCCTCGCCGCGGCGGGGCGGCTCGACGAGGCGATCGTCGCCTACGCGCGCGCCGTCGAGCTCGAGCCCGACGCGCCCGATCCGCACAACGACCTCGGCATCGCCTTCGCCCGCCGCGGCGATCTCGACGCGGCGGTCGCGGAGTTCAAGAAGGCGCTCGCCCTCGCGCCCGACCACCAGGAGGCGCGGAACAACCTCGCGGCGGCGCTCGCCGCGCCGCCCGCGCCGACGCCGAGGGCGAGCCCGTGAGACCCGCCGGCGACGCCGAGGCGGCGCGCCGACGCGACGGCGCGCCGCGGGCGGAGACCCGACCGACGGCACCCCGCGAGCGCGCCGCCCCTGCCTGCCGTCGTCCTCCCGCCCGCCCGCTCGCCCGGCTCGACCTCGCGGTGTGCGCCGCGCTGGCGCTCGTGACGCTCGCGCTCTACGCCCCGGTCCGCCACCACGCCTTCCTCGACTACGACGACAACGAGTACGTCACCGAGCACCCCGTCGTCCGCGCCGGGCTCTCGCGAGCGGCGCTCGCGTGGACGCTCACCCACGCGCACCAGGCCAACTGGCATCCCGTCACCACCCTCACCCACCTCCTCGACGTCACGCTCTTCGGCCTCGACGCGGGCGCGCATCTGGTCGTGAACGTCGTCCTGCACGCGCTCGCGGCGGTCGTGCTCTTCCTCGTGCTCCGCGCCGCGACCGACGCGCGCTGGCCGAGCGCGTTCGTGGCCGCGCTTTTCGCCTGGCACCCGCTCCACGTCGAGTCGGTCGCATGGGTCGCGGAGCGGAAGGACGTCCTCTCCGGGCTCGGGTGGATGCTGACGCTCGCGGCGTACGTGCGCTACGCGCGGCGGCCGAGCGGGCGCCGCTACGCCGTGGTCGTCCTCGCGTTCGCGCTCGCGCTGCTCGCGAAGCCCATGGTCGTGACGCTGCCCTTCGTGCTGCTCCTCCTCGACGTCTGGCCGCTCGGACGGCTCGCGCCGAACGACGCCGTCCCGGCCGGGAGCACGACGCCGGTGCCGACTCCCGGCACGGCGTCGGGCGCGGGCACGGTTGTGCGGGTCTGGCTCCCGCTCGTCCGCGAGAAGGTCCCGCTCTTCGTGCTCGCGGCGGCGGACGCCGTCGTGACCGTCCTCGCGCAACGCAGCGCCGGCGCGATCACCTCGCTTGCGGCCGCACCGCTGTCGTACCGCATCGGCAACGCGCTCGTGTCGTACGCGACCTACCTCCGGAAGATGGTCTGGCCGAGCGACCTCGCCGTCTTCTATCCGCCGCCGCCGACGCTCTCGGGCTGGCACGCGCTCGCCGCGCTCGCGCTGCTCGCGGGTGTGACCGGCGTCGCGGTCGCCGTCGCGCGCCGCGCCCCCGCCGTCCTCGTCGGCTGGCTCTGGTACCTCGGCACGCTCGTCCCCGTGATCGGGCTCGTTCGCCAGGGCGAGCAGGCGATGGCGGATCGGTTCACCTACCTGCCCTCGATCGGGCTCGGGCTCATGGTCGCCTGGGGAGCGCACGATCTCGCGCCGCGGGCGGCGCGGCGCGGCCTCGCCGTGGCCGGCGCGCTCGCGCTCGTCGCCTGCGTCGCCGCGACCGCGCGCCAGATCGGGTACTGGCGCGACAGCGTCACGCTCTTCACGCACGCGCTCGCCGTCACCGACGACAACTACCTCGCGCACGTGAACCTCGGGGCGGCGCTCGACGCGCTCGGCCGTCACGACGAGGCGATGCGACACTACGAGGACGCGGTCGCGATCCAGCCGCACTACGCGAAGGCGCGCGTGAGCCTCGGCGCCGCGCTCGCACGCGCGGGTCGGACGGACGCGGCCGAGGCCGAGTACCGCGAGGCGCTCCGCCTCGACCCCGGCTCGGCGCTCGCCGCCTACGACCTCGGCCTGCTCCTCGCCGAGCGCGGCGACCTCGACGACGCGATCGCCCTGTATCGGCGCGCGCTCGCGCACGACCCCGCCTACGCGAAGGCGTGGAACAACCTCGGATGGGCGCTCGCCGCGCGGGAGACGCCGACGGCGCTCGCCGACGCGGTCGACGCCTACGAGCACGCGCTCGCCATCGACCCCACGCTCACCGCCGCCCACAACAACCTCGCGGTCGCGCTCGAAGGCCTCGGCCGAATCGACGAGGCGCTCACCCACTACGCCGCCGCCGTCCGGCTCGCGCCGAGCGAGCCGCGCGCGCACGCCAACTACGCCGCGGTGCTCGCGAGCCGCGGCCGCTACGACGAGGCGATCGCCGCGTATCGCGAGGCGCTCCGCCTCGACCCCGACCTCGCCGAGGTGCGGAGCGCGCTCGCCGAGACGCTGGCGGCGCAGGCGGCGGCCGAGCACGCCGGCGGCGGACACCCCGGGGAAGCGGAACCCCGCCAGAAGCGCGGCACCGACGTACCCGCCGTGCCGCGATGACGCGCGCCATCGCACGGCGCCACGGCCGCCGGGCGCCCCGCGGCGAGCTGTGTTAAGGAGCCGGCCCGTGCTCGTCCGTTTCCCCCGTCGCGGTGCCGCACTCGCGCTGGCGCTGCTGGCGGCGCTGCCCTTCGTCGCCTGCCGCCGGACATCGCCGGCGCCGGCACCGAAATACAACGTCCTCCTGGTCTCGATCGACACGGTCCGCCAAGACGTCCTCGGCTCGTACGGCCATCGTCCGCGGCGCGCGCCCGAGGTCGCGACGAGCCCGGCGCTCGACCAGCTCGCGCGCGAGGGCGTCCGGCTCGCCGACGCGTACTCGTCGAGCGCATGGACCCTGCCCTCGCACCTCTCGATGATGACCGGATGGCCGGCGCTCGCCCACGGCGTCGAGACCGAGGGCAGCGTGCTCGACCCGGCCGTCCCGACCATGGCCGAGATCTTGTCGAACGCCGGCTATCGCACGATCGGGATCTACTCCGCACCCTATCTCGACCCGCACTGGGGCTTCGGGCGCGGCTTCGACAGCTACACCCCGGTCTACGGCGCGGCGGCGAGCGCGGCCTCGGCGCGTGTCGTCGCGCTCCGCGAGGCGAGCGCGGCCGCGGCGGCGGCCGGCGACTGGGCGCGCTACGACGACACCATGCGCCACCTGGCCGAGGCGGAGACCGCCCTCAACGACGAGTCGCAGACCGTCGTCACATCGGGCGAGGTCGCGACCGCCGCCGTCACGGCGCTCGACGATCTCGCGCACGACGGCCGGCCGTGGTTCCTCTTCGCGCACTTCTTCGACGCCCACTGCGACTACGTGCCGCCGCCGCCCTTCGACACCCGCTTCGACCCCGACTACCGGGGCAGCGTCACCGGCAAAGGGTGCATGGGCGGTCCCGAGATCGGGACGCCGGATCCGCAGGAGCCGGGCGCCGTGCTGCGCACGATCGGCGCGCGCGACCTCGAACACGTCTTCGCGCTCTACGAGGGCGAGGTCGGCTGGGTCGACGACCACGTCGGCACGATCCTCCGCGCGCTCGACGGCTCCGGCATGGCGGCCAACACCCTCGTCGTCGTGGTGGCGGATCACGGCGAAGAGTTCTTCGAGCACGCCGGCGTCGGCCACCGCCGCACGCTCTACGAGGAGGTCGTGCGCGTCCCGATGATCCTGCGCCTGCCCGGCGTGTTGCCCGCCGGCCGCACCATCTCGGGTCCGGTGTCGCTGAGCGATCTCCTCCCGACCGTCCTCGACGTCCTCGGTCTCCCGAGCACGGCGACGCCGGGCTCGGCGAGCATCCTTCCGGAGCTACGGAGCGGCCGCGCCATCGACCGGCCGCTCCTCCTCCGCACGATCGTCATGTTCAGCGGCGCGGTCGCGGTGGACGCGGGCGAGCCGGTCTTGCTCCGCCAGGTCGTCGTGCAGGACGGGTTCCGGCGCGGCGCCATCAAGATCCTCCGCCGCCGCAGCTGGCCGCAGTTCCAGGCCGGGCTCGCGCCCGATCTCGCGGCCGTGCTGACGCAGGAGGCGGCGGCGCAGTACGGCCGTGAGACGCTCCGCTGGATCGACCTCGCGCGCCATCCCGACGAGCCGCTCGACGCCTACGCGACCGACTTCACCGATCCCGCCGCGGCCGCGGCGCTCGCCGAGCTCCGCCGCACCTACGACGCCGTGCTCGCGCACCGGCCGCGGCAGGATCGGACGTCGCCCCTGCCCCACAACGTCCGCGCCCGCCTCGAGAGCCTCGGCTACCTCGAGCGCGCGCAGGGGCCCGCGTTTCCCGAGCCCGACGTCGTGCTGCCCTCCCCGTAGCACCTCGCAGCTCGGCCGTCGTGAGCAACCTTTGCTCGACAGTGATGACAGGACATCGAGAACTGACTTTTCTTCTTTGGTTCGCTCATGAGCCTTCAGCGGCGCGGGTTCGATGTGCACGGTGATCGGCTCGATCCGATCCCGTAGCAGCTACAGCGGCGACCAAGCCTCCGCGTCTCCCGACACGACGATCGCTCCACCTGCACCGACGGCCACCCACATGTCGGCGCCGTACGCTACCGCCACGAGGTCTTCCGTCGTTCCCGAGCTCTGTGCCGCCAGGGCTTGCGGGTCAGTGGCCTGAAGAATCGTTCCCGATGCGCCGACCACCACGAAGCGCCCCTGTGCGTAAGCGATACCGTCGAGATCCGCAGCGGCGACGCTCGACGTCGTCCACGCTTTGCCATCCTCGGAGACCGCAACCACGCCGTTCACGCCGACGGTCACCCACGTCCCATCCCCGTACCGAACATCGCGGAGCGACTCCGCCGTCCCGGAGGAGACACTTGCCCACTGCACGCCATCTTCCGAGGTGAGGGCGAGCCCGTCGTCACCCACCGCGAGGAACTGATCATTGCCGTAGGCAACACCATGAATGGTCGTGCTCGTCCCGCTATCTTGGGCAACCCAGGCGGTGCCATCAGCGGACGTGAGCAGGGCCCCCTCGTCGCCGGCCGCGACGAAGAGTCCGCCACCGTACGTGACCGCTGCGAGCGACAAGGCTGTCGGACTGGTCGGAAGCGTCCACGTCTCACCGTCGGTCGAGGTCGCGATCACGCCACCATCGCCGACTGCAACGAACAGGTTTTCCGCATAGGCGACGCCGTGCAGATCGACCGAGACGCCGGACGTTTGCGTCGCCCAGGATTGCCCATCGCTCGACGTGTACACCGCGCCCCCAGATCCGACGGCCACGAACGTCCGCCCCCCGAAAGCGACGCCTTGCAATGTCGATCGATTGTCGCCGCCGTTGCCGTTGAGCAACCCGCAGCCCGCGGCGGTGAGCATCACGACGCAGGCTACCCCTCGTAAACCACGTGTGCTCCTGATCATTGGGCCGGAGGTGGCGACATCGTCGACGGATTGCCCAGCAGGGATTCCATCTCGCTCCGAAGTGCGAGCATCTTCTGACCGACTTCCGAAGCGCGTCGCAACTGGTCCGCGGTGAGGATCCCGCGCACCTCGACCGCCGCCGCAACGCCTTCTCGCATAAGGCGCCCGCGAAGCTCGGTAATCTGCGCGATCGTCGGCTCGAGGTCCGGCAGCGTTGGCGCGATGAGTGCTTCCGCCAAGCTGCGTTGCGCGCTCCGTAACTGCTCAGCGATGCCCTGCAGTTTTGGCCGGTGGGCTTCCATGATCGTCCGCACCTGGCTGGACTGCGTGTCCGAGAGGCCCACGCTCCGAATGATCACGGGAAGCAGCATGCCCGCATCCGGATCGGGGCCGCCGCCCCCGAAACCGGGCGGACCAGGAAAGGGCTGCGCTTTCACCGGCCCCGCACAAGCGAGCAGCGCCCCGAACGTCACCAACGCGATTCGTAGAGTCATCGATCGTCTCACCTTCGCACGCGAATTTAGTAGCAAGCGACGACATCCAGCCCATGCCGGAGCTCGCACGGTGCCTCCCCACGCAGGGCTGCTTGGACGTAGACCTCGTCGCGGTTGTCGTCGAAGCGCCAGTCACGTGCGTTGGTCGTGAACAGGAGGTCGGAGACTTCCGAAAGGAGTGGCGCCGTCGTCGGTCGATTCCGTTTTGTCGGTATCCACGATTGCAGGATGAACGCCGCCACGAGTGCGGCCGCGGCGGGAAGCATCCATCTCCCCCACGCAGCGAACACCGACTTGGC
Organism: uncultured delta proteobacterium; assembly: GCA_963774015.1. Classification (GTDB taxonomy): domain Bacteria; phylum Desulfobacterota; class Binatia; order UTPRO1; family UTPRO1; genus UTPRO1. Next base: position 1,122,643 of record CAVZDH010000001.1, on the reverse strand, counting down.
GCGGGACGGAACCGGCGCGGTGCGCAACACCGCCGCAATGTCGGCGATTTGGCGTTGCTGGGCCTTCGCCCGCACCAGACACCGGTCGCACTGTCGGAGGTGTGCTGCCTGCGCCGGCGTGCCGTCGCCTTCCGCGAGTGAGAACAGCTCCCAATCTGAAAGACACCGGTCGTTCATCGATCTCTCTCCAGGGCTTTCCGGAACGCCGAGGTCGCGCGGAAGAGATGACGCTTCACCGACCCCGGGTCGATGCCGAGCACATTGGCCACCTCCATGGTGCTGAAGCCTTCTGCGTGCCGCAGGACGAACACCTCCCGTTGCCGCGCCGACAGACGCTCGAAGACCTTGAAGATCCGCGTCCGATCCTGCGACGAAACTGCCTCTGCCTCGGGACCCGCGACCTCGCTCACGAGATCGCGGCCGTCGATGAACTCCAAAGTCGGTCGCCACGTACGCCACCACCGCGAGCGCCGTCGTTTGTGACACGCGTTGGCCGCCACCCGGACGAGCCACTTGTCCCACGCCATCGGGCGCTCGGGAGCGTTCCATTCCTTTAGGGCGGCCAAGAAGACTTCTTGCGTCACGTCCCGCGCCTCCTCTTCGTCACGGAGCAACAGCCGGCACAGGCGAAAGATCCGCGAGTAGCGCGCCCGAAAAAGCTCGTCATAGCCCTCTCGCGTCCGCAAGGTCCCTCATGCGCTCTGCGACAGCCTGTCTTGAGTGTCAAAGTCTTGTCACCCGAAATCGGTTGACACGATGGTCAACCGAAAATTGCCAAGCGCCCTTTGAGACAAGCAAGGATCCGGCGCGACGGTCGACCGTCGGCCAACACTAGATCCGCAGGGGGAGTGACCGATGAACATCAACAGCATCTCGGGGGGATGGGGAGCGACGGGAATCGACCGAACGCAAGCGTCGGCGGCACGGAATCGATTTCGTGCCGTGAACGAGGCCGCCAGTACGTATCTCGGCCTCAGTGCCGAGGAGCTCCGCGGGCAGCTTGCGAACGGGCAAAGTCTTGCACAGGTCGCCGATGCGAACGGCAAGAGCGTCGACGACCTCACGCAGGCAATCGCCGACGCCGTCGCGAAGGCGAATCCCGATGCGGACGCCGCCGCCATTGCCCAGAGGATCGTGTCAACCCAACCGGGTAGCGGCCTCCCCACTATAGCCGGCACCGGCGGCACGGACTTCGGCCAGCGGCTGCAGCGGCATGGAGCGACTACCGTCGACGGCTATTCCGCCGGTTCGCTCACATCGGCGGGCGGGGTCGGTGGGAGCACGCTCGAGCAGCTTCTTCTCGAAAAATTCGCATCGGTGGGCGGAGCATTCCGAGGCATCGACGACTTCGCTTGAGCCGTCCGAGGGAGGCACCGCGCCCGCCCGGCGCACCGCGGTGCTTCCCTTTGGGTGGTTGGCGGCGTCCTGATCTTCTTGGCTGTCCCGAAAGGCCGGGGGGTGGTGGATCGCGGTTACACTCTGAGCCCGTGGGCTGGCCGCGGGAACGTTCCGCCTCCCCCTTGCCCCGGGCTCAACGAGCACAGCCGTCGGCCCGACAGGCCCATTCTTCTCGAAACCCGTTGACTCCCGATGGATATACTTGCATTTTGCAACTATGCCACATCGGAAGTCTACTGCGCTCCGAGGACTCGGCGCGCCGCCGCGCACCGTTGCTCGACGCGCACGGGAGCTGGTCGGACACCTGGACCGCATGATGCGGGTGTTGGTCCTCGGCGGCGAGGGCGGGGAACCCCAGCAGCGGATCAGCCGTTCCGAGATCGCGGTCCTCGATACGCTTGGAGCGGAGGGGACGATGGCGATGGGGGAGCTGGCGGCACGAGTCCGGGTGCCGCTCAGCACCGCCACGCGCATCGTCGATCGCATGGTCGAACGCCGCCTCGTGCGGCGTGAGCGGCCGGAAGACAACCGCCGCGTCGTACGCGTCGCGCTCGCGCCCGCCGGCCAACGCTTTTACGACGAGGCACTCACGGCCCGTATGGCCGGCACCGAGCAGATGCTTCGCTACCTGACGGTACGCGAGCAGGAGGCGCTCCTGCGCCTCTACAGCAAGATGTCCGAAGGCCTTCGGCACGACGCAGAGGCGGAGGAGCTCCGGTGATCCCCACGTTTCCGGCGCAACGTCGAGCGCTCCTCGCAGCCGTGATGGCGGTTTCTTCCGGCTGCTTCATGGCCGGGGCAGACTACGTCCGCCCGTCGGCAGCCAATCTGCAGGTGCCGTCCCAGTGGGCGGGGCGACTCTCCGACGACACGGACGGTCGCTTGGCCGTGGCCGACTGGTGGCGGCACCTCGGCGACGCGCAGCTGACGAGCCTCGTGACGCGAGCGCTCGCCACGAGCCCCGACGTTGACGCGGCCCGCGCAAAGTTGCGTGAAGCCCGCGCACAGCGTCGTCTTGCCGGTGCCGAGCTCTGGCCGAGCGCGACGCTCGGCGCCTCGGGACAGTACGTGGACACGAGCGCGGCCTCTGGCACCGGGGAGGCCCAGCAACGCTACAGCGCCGGCTTCGATGCCTCGTGGGAGCCTGACCTGTTTGGCGGCCGGCGTCGAGCTTTGGAAGCGGCGAATGCCGACGTCGAGGCCGCAACCGCGAGCCTGCACGACGTCCACGTGACGCTCGCGGCAGAGGTGGCGCGCAACTACGTCGAGCTCCGCTCCCTGCAGGTGCGCATTGCGATCGCCCGCGCGAATCTCGCGAGCCAGAGTGAGACATTGGACCTCACTCGCTGGCGCGTCGAGGCGGGACTCGCGAGTGCGGTGGATCTCGAACAGGCGACCACGAACGTGAAGCAGACCCGTGCGACCATTCCCTCACTCGAAACGTCGCGCGCCGAGGCAGAGCATCGGCTCGCGATCCTGCTGGGGCTCGCCCCCGGTGCGCTGTCCGAGGAACTTGCCGCTACTGCGCCGATTCCCGAAATCCCCGAGCCGCTCACGACCGGCATCCCGGCCGACGTGCTCCGCCAGCGTCCAGACGTGATCGCGGCCGAGCGCACGCTCGCAGCCGAGAGCGCACGTGTCGGCGAGGCGACGGCCGCGAAGTATCCGAGCCTGAGCCTTTCGGGGTCGCTCGGCCCCGAGGCGTTGGCGATCGGTGCACTCACGAACGGTAGCTCGATCGCCGCGAGCGTGGCAGGCAACCTGACGCAGACGATCTTCGACGCAGGCCGTATCGCATCGCGAATCGAGGTTCGCGACGCGCTCCAGGCGCAGGCCCTCGCCACGTATCGCACGACCGTGCTGACAGCGCTCGAAGACGTCGAGAACGCGCTCGTGTCGTTGGTGAAGACCCGCGAGCGCGCAGCGGCGCTTGCGGGTGGCGTGGAGTCGGCCCGCAACGCCGCCGTGCTCGCGCGCCAGCGCTATGCAGCGGGCCTCATCGACTTTCAAACCGTCCTCGACAGCGAGCGCACCGTGTTGACGGTCGAGGACAGTCTCACTGTGGCCCGAGCGGACGGAACAATCGCGGTGATTCGACTCTACAAGGCGCTCGGCGGCGGCTGGCCCGCGACGGCGGAAGCAACGCACGATGTCCGAGCAGGGGCGCGCTCGTGACGCCCTCCACCTCATCCGGCGCCTCGGTGGCGGCGGTTCTCGCTCAGGGCTCGGCGCGGCGGCGTAATTCGCGTGTGCTCTGGATCGGCATGGCGCTCGCGCTCGTGGCATGCGGTGCGATCGTCGTCCTCGTCCGATCACGCGGCGAGGACAGCACCGGGCGCTACGAGACTGCAACGGTGAGTCGCGGCGACTTGCGAGTGACCGTTTCCGCAACGGGGACGATCGAGCCCACGAACCAGGTCGAGGTTGGGAGTGAGCTCTCCGGCCTCATCGAGGCGATGACCGTCGACGAGAACGACCACGTCAGGAAGGGCCAGGTGCTGGCCCAGCTCGATCTGTCGAAGCTGAACGACGCAATTACGCGCTCCGAGGCCGCGCTCGCATCTGCAGAGGCAAAGGTCCTGCAGGCTCGAGCTACGGCAAAGGAGTCACGGGCAAAGGTCGACCGGCTGCGGACCGTCGCAAAGCTCTCGGGCGGCAAGGTACCTTCCAGCACCGAGATGGAGACCGCCGAAGCTACGGACGCGCGAGCGAGCGCGGACGTGCACGCGGCCGAGGCGGCGGTCAGCGAAGCACGGGCAACGCTGAGTTCCGATCGCACGAATCTCGCCAAGGCGTCGATCCGCTCGCCGATCGACGGCATCGTGCTCACGCGAAAAATGGAGCCTGGGCAGACGGTGGCGGCCTCGTTCGAGACTCCGGTCTTGTTCACCATCGCCGAAGACCTCTCGAAAATGGAGCTACAGGTGTCGGTCGACGAGGCGGACGTCGGGCAGGTGCGCGAAGGACAGACCGCGACCTTCAGCGTCGACGCCTATCCCGGCCGGATCTATCCGGCGACGATCACGCGCGTCGGGTACGGGTCCAACACGACCGACGGCGTGGTGTCTTACAAGACCATCCTGCACGTCGAGAACGACGACCTGAGCCTACGCCCGGGCATGACCGCAACAGCGGAAATCGTCACCGCGCAGCAAAGCGACGTCCTACTAGTTCCGAATGAAGCACTGCGTTTTACCCCGAAAGAAGAATCGCCGCAGGCGCGTGGCCGCGGCCTCATCGGCAGCCTCGTCCCGGGACCGCCTGCGGAGCAGACGCCACGCAAGAGCGCGTCGAAGGATGTCGAGACGGGCACGCGAGCGGTGTGGGTCCTACGGGACGGCGAGCCACGGCCGGTAAGGATCACGACCGCTTCCAGCGATGGGCGCCAAACCGAGGTCACCGACGGCAGTCTCGCAGCGGGTGACCGCGTGATCACCGATGCCATTGCAGCACCGAAGTGAGGCAGGGCGCACGACCGCGCCGCACGTCGTCGCGCTCGCGGGCGTCACGCGAACGTACGGCAGTGGCCAGAACGCGTTCCGGGCTCTGAAGGGGGTGGATCTCGTGATCGACGAAGGCGAGTTCGTCGCGATCATGGGCCCGAGCGGCTCCGGCAAGTCGACGATGTTGAACATCATCGGCTGCCTCGACGTACCGACGAGCGGCACGTACCTCTTCCGCGACGTCCACGTCGAGACCCTCGACCGGAACCAGCGGGCGCTCCTGCGGCGCCACTTCCTCGGCTTCGTCTTCCAAGGGTTCAACCTGCTCGCGCGCACGTCGGCGCTCGAGAACGTCGAGTTACCGCTTCTGTATCGCGGTGAGCCGGTCGAGCGACGGCGCGCTGCTGCGCGCGCCGCGCTCGATGCGGTCGGACTCGCCGCTTGGGAAGGGCACACGGCAGCCGAGCTTTCGGGAGGCCAGCAACAGCGAGTCGCCATCGCCCGTGCCCTGGTGACGAAACCTGCCCTCCTGCTCGCGGATGAGCCGACCGGCAACCTGGACAGCGAGCGCAGTCATGAGACCATGGAGCTTCTCACGGTGCTGAACCGTGATCAGGGGATCAGCATCGCGATGGTCACGCACGAGTCCGAGATGGCCGAGTACGCTCATCGTGTCGTGCACCTGGCGGACGGACGCATCGCCCGAGTCGCGTCTCCCCGGGGGACACCCTGAATGCTGTGGAACACCGTGCTGCTGGCGTTCCGGGCGATTCGGCGCAATCTCGTCCGCTCCATGCTCACCGTTCTCGGCATCGTGATCGGCGTCGCGGCCGTCGTGACGATGGTGACGCTCGGCAACGGCGCGACACGCGCGGTGTCCGAGCAGGTTGCGAGTCTCGGCAGCAACCTGCTGATGCTCATGCCGGGGCGGCGTCTCGGTCCCGGTCGCAGCTCGGCCGGTGCCCCCGCCTTCAAGATCGCCGACGTCGCCGCGATCGAAGGGCAGATCGGCTGGCTGAAGGCGGTCGCACCGAGCACTAGTGCCGGTGTGACGCTCGTGCACCAGGCGAGGAACTGGGCGACCAGCGTGACCGGTACGTCGCGGGCGTACTTCACGATCGGCAACTGGAAGCTCGCGGCCGGGCGGATCTTCAACGAGGCAGAGGACAAGGCCGGCAAGGCCGTGTGCGTGATCGGCGAGACGGTACGGCGCGAGCTCTTCGGCCGCGAGAATCCGGTCGACGCGCAGCTGCGCGTCAAGCAATTCTCCTGCACCGTCATCGGGCTGCTGCAGTCGAAGGGGCAGTCCGCGATGGGCAGCGATCAAGACAACATCGTGGTGATGCCGCTGCGCACTGTGCAGCGTCGGCTCACCGGCAACCAGGAGGTCGGCGTGCTGCTCGTCTCGCTCGAGGATGGTGTGTCGAGCGACAAGGTGCAAGACCAGCTCGTCCAGTTGATGCGGGAGCGCCGCCGCATCGCAGAGAACGAGGAGGACAACTTCAACGTCCTGGACACGAGGCAGATCGCCGAGACGCTCTCCGGGACGACACGCGTCATGACGATGCTCCTCGGCGCGGTCGCCGCCGTGAGCCTCCTCGTCGGCGGCATCGGGATCATGAACATCATGCTGGTCTCGGTCACCGAACGAACGCGCGAGATCGGACTCCGGCTCGCGATTGGGGCCCTCGAGCACGAGGTGCTGCTACAGTTCCTCGTGGAAGCCGCCGTGCTGTCGTCGCTTGGGGGTCTCGCAGGGCTCGTGATCGCAGCGCTGGCATCGATCGGGCTCGCGCATCTGATTCAGGTGCCCTGGAGCTTCGATCCGCAGATCAATGCCCTCGCGTTCCTCTTCGCGGCCGCGATCGGTGTCGTGTTCGGATCGTTCCCAGCACGTCGCGCGGCGCGGCTCGACCCCATCGAGGCTCTGCGCCACGAATAGGGGACACCGTTCCGTCCGCTTCTTCGCAATGTTTGCGGAGCGATCGTCCACGAGCGCACGCGTCTCGGAGGTTCCGCTCGGATGTCGGAATTTCGCTGCGGCGACGTCTCGAGGCGATGTTCGAGTCACCTCGTCCGCTCTTCAGGGGGATGCTTGTCAAAAAAGAGACCGCCCGCCGCCGGCGGCTACACCGTCGCTGTCAGGAGTCACCCGCTTCGTCTGACGGATGCGGCCGGAAGTTCCGACGCGACTCACGGAAGCGGGGACAGGGGATCGGCCGGGCGGGCGCCGTGGGCGTCGAGCCAGCGGGCGACGTCGGCGGCGAGCGGCGTTTGCCCGTGCTGCGCGGCGAGGGTCCGCGCCGTCTCCGCCGCCGCGACGCTCTCGTCGGCGCGACCGCTGGCGGCGAGCGCCAGGGCGTACTTGAAGCGCGCTTGCGCGTCGTCCGGCCGCCGGCGCAGCACGGCCTCGAAGTGCGGGACGGCCGCCGCCGGCGCGCCGCCGTCGAGGAGCGCGCTCGCGAGGTTGTAGCGCGCGGTCGCGTTCTCGGGATCGTCCGCGAGGACGCGCTCGAACTGCGCGGTCGCCTCGCCGCCGCGGCCCGACATCTGGAGCGCGGTCCCGAGGTTGTTCCGCGCCGAGAGGTTCTGCGGCTGCCGCGCGAGGATCGCCTCGAGATGGCCGATCGCCTCGTCCAACCGGCCGGTCTGGAGGAGCGCGGTCGCGAGGTTGTTCTCGATCGCGGCGTTCGCGGGGGCGCGGCGGAGCGCGTCCTCGAGGAAGGGGATCGCCTCGGGCGCGCGTCCGAGGCCGAGGAGCGTGGCGCCGCGGTCGTTCGGCACGTCGACGTCGTCGGGCGCGAGCCGCGCCGCCTCGTCGAAGTGCCCGAGGGCCTCGTCGACGCGGCCGACGGCGGCGAGCGCCTTCCCGAGATTCCGGTGCACGACCGCCTTGGGCAGCTCCGGCTCGTCCCGGAGCGCGCGCTCGAGCTGCGGCAGGGCATCGCCGGGCCGGCCCTGCTCGAGCCAGAGCACGCCGAGGTCGTTGCGCGCGACGCCGTCGTCGGGCGCGAGCGCGATCGCCTGCTCGAAGCGCCGCCGCGCTTCGTCGTAGCGCCGCGCGCGCAACATCACCAGGCCGAGGTTGTCGAGCGCGCCGGTGTGCGCGGGATCGAGCGCGAGCGCGCGCTCGAAGCGCGGAACGGTCTCCGCCGCCGGTCGGCCCGCCTCGACGAGCGCGACCCCGAGGTTGTAGTGCGCCATCGCGTCGTCGGGCTGGTGCGCGACGGCGTCGGTCCAGATCGCAATCGGCGACGCGTACGCCGCGAGGCGCCGCACGGTCACCGCCGCGAGGGCGCCCGCCGTGACGACGGCGAGCCCGATCGCGACGCCCGCCCGCGCGCGCCGCGCCGGGGGCGTGCCGCGCGCGGCGAGCGCGCGCCAGAGGCCCACGCCCGCGAGCGTCGCGAGGCCGGCGAGCGGCAGGTACATGCGGCGCTCGGCCGCGACCATCTTGGGGAGCGGAATCGCGAGCGTCGGCGCGAGCGTCAGCAGCGCCGCGACGAGCACGAAGCGGACGGCCGGGCGCGGCCACGCCAAGGCCGCGATCACGGCCACGACCGCCGCGCAGGCGGCGACCCACGGCCACGCGTCGGCGACGGTCGCGAGATACGCCGGGGCATAGTGGATGCTGAGCGGCCACGGCCAGACCGCGAGCTTCAGGTAGAGGAGCAGGATCTTGGTCTGCGTCGCCCACCACACCCAGGGGGCCACGTGATGGCGCGCGTCCGAGAGCCCGGGTGCTCCGCCCGCGTTCAGCACGATCAGGACGAGCCACGTCGAGGCGAGCGCCGCATGGAGCGGCCACGAGCGCCGGAGATCCCGCCACGAGCGCACGAGGAACGTGCGCTCGTAGAGCGCGACGGCGAGCGGCACCGTCGCGACGATCTCCTTCGATAGCATGCCGGCGAGGCAGACGCCGGTCGCAACCGCGAGCCACGCGCGGCGGGCGCGCGGCGTCGGCGCCGTCCAGTAGCGCACCGCCGCGAGCAGCGTCGCGAGAAACGCGAGCGCCGCGAGCACCTCCGTCCGCTGGGTAACGTAGGCGACCGCCTCGGTCACGAGCGGGTGCACCGCCCAGACGAGCGCGACGGCGAGCGCGACCGGCCCCGCGGCCGCGCTCCACGCGCCCGCGAAGTACGGCAGGAGGAGCGTGCGCCGCACCAGGGCCGCGAGCACCGTCGCAGTCGCAACGTGCAGCGCGACGTTCACGACGTGGTACCCGCGCGGCCGGAGACCGTCGAGCGCGTAGTTGACGGCGAGGGTCAGGTTCGGAAGCGGCCGCCGCGAGGTCGCCGCGCGCCCGGGCGGCCGGAGCCATCCCGGCCCGTCCGCGTCGCCCCACGGCACCGCGAGCCGGCGGATCGACGCGTTGTCGACGATCGTCGGCTCGTCGTCGAAGATGAACGGCGCGTCGAGCACGCGCCCGTACACGACGGCGACGAGGCAGCCAACCACGACCGCGCTCACCACCGTCCACCTGGCAGGTTGCTGAAAAAGGCCGATCTGCGTCGTTGCTCGGTCGCTCACTTGTGCGGCGTAGCTCCGCTACGCCTCCGCGTTCGCTTCCTCGCGCCTCGCATCTCGACCTTTTTGAGCAACCTGCCGGGGCTGCCACGTGCGCATGGTGGGCGCATCGCTTCGCTCGCGCCGACAATCAAACTGATGCTTCTGACGAAGAGGAAAGATGGGCGGAGCGAAGCGACCGCCCACACCACGCGCACGTGGCAGCCCCGGCAGGTTGCTCAAAAAGGGCCAGATGCAAGGCGCGACTGACTGAGCGCGGAGGCGTAGCGGAGCTACGCCGCACAAGCGAAGGAGGGAGCAACGCAGCAGATGGCCCTTTTTCAGCAACCTGCTACCCGTAGGCCCGGTACGCTTCGAGCGTAGCAGCGATCGGCCGCTGGAAGAGCACGTTGAACTCGAGCATCGGGCCGACGATGCAGCGGGTGCACGGCGCCTCGCGATCCCATGCCGTCCGCCAGTCGTGCGCCAAGAGGTCGATCGGCGTCGTCTTGCCCTTGGTGTAGGCGCACGGGTAGGCGCGGCCCTGCGGGTCGACGTAGAGATAGCCCCGGCCCGCGGCGCAGCGCTCGGCCGGCGCGTCGTAGGCCGAGACCGCGAAGTCGTCCCACGTCGCGAGGTACTCGAGGTACGGCGTCGAGCTCACGATCGGCCGCCCATGGCGCTTCTCGGCGAGCACGCGGCGCCAGAAGGCGCGGAGCTCCTCATTGCCGACCGCCGGCGGCGCCCCGCGCACGATGTCGGTCTCCACGCACTGCGGTTGCAGGTGGAGCCGGAAGCCGAGGCGCTCGGCCTGCGCGAGCAAGGCGTCGAGCTGCCCGACGCTGTGCTCGGTCACGACGCAGATGGCGATCACCGGCTTGCCGCTGCGGACCAAATCCGCGATGCCCGCCAGCACGCCCTCGTAGGAGCCCTCGCCGCGCGCGGCGACGTGCGCGGCGGCGTCGCCGTCGAGGCTCGTGTAGACGAGGTCGGCGAGCGCGAGGCGCTCCGGATGACGGCCGTAGAGCGTGAGGTTGGAGTTGACGCTCACGAAGAACGCCCGCGCCTTCGCCATCGCGATGATCTCCGCGAGGTCCTGCCGCATGAGCGGCTCGCCGCCCGCGAGCCCGAGACGGCGCACGCCCATCGCGTGGAGCCGGTCGAACAGCTGCGCGACGCGCGGCAGGTCGAGGTGCGACGGGTCGATGAAGGGACAGTTGCAGTAGCCGCAGCGCAGGTTGCAGCGGTTCGTCACGGCCCACGTCGCCGAGAACGGCCGCGGCGGGCCGTCGACCATGTACGCGAGGAGGCTCGTGCCGTAGGCGTAGCCGAGCGCCAGCGTCTCAGCCAGCCGCACCGGCGCACCTCAAGACCGCGAGCCAGACGATCGCGAAATAGGCCTTGGCGAGGAGCCACCCCGTGCTCGCGTCGGGCACGACGAAGAAGATCGCGAGCGGCACGACCGCGCTCGCCGCGCCGATCCACCCGAGCGAGCCGTACAGCGCGACGCCCAGCACGAGCGTCAGGACGACGAGCACGTCGCGGGAGAGCGTCGTCGAGCGGACCGCCGTCGTCGCGATGCCGTTCGCCGCGTCCGGCGCGCGGTCGCCGAGCGCCTGGAAGAGATGGCAGATGCCGGTCATGAGACCGACGAGGAAGATCAGCGCCGCCGAGGCGCCGACGATGGCCGCGTAGAGCGCGCCCCACACCCAGACGGCGGCGACGTCGGCGACCGGCACCCCCTTGAGACGCGTCGAGTAGAGCACGTTCACGATCATGACGGCAGCGACCACCGCCGTCGGCCAGCGACCGAGCGCGACGAGACTCAGCACCAGCAAGGCCACCTTCAACGCGCAGGTCACGAGCACGCCGGCGCGCCGGTGCTCCATCCAGGCGGCGACCAGCCGCTGATCCTTGCGCGGGTTCCGACGGTCCTCGGGCGCGTCGTACAGGTCGTTGAAGGCGTACATCACGAGGATCGCCAGCGTCGACACGAGCGCGAGCATCGCCGCCGCGAACGGCGCCGCGCCCTGGTAGACGATCAGCGACAGGTTGATCGCGAGGAGTGCGCCTTCGCCACGGCGGATGCGATGTCCCGTCGACGTGAGCACCGCCCAGGCGAGCGTGCGCGCCACGTCGGGCACGGCGCGACGATGGGGCGGGACGGCGACGGTAACGGCGAGCGGCGGCGCGCATGCCTCGCGCCGCACGGCTCCGAAGGCGGGCATCGGCCCCTCCTTACCATGACCGGTCGTGCCACCGTCAACGAGATTTCCGGCCCATGGTGGGCGCACACGACGCCGCGCTCAGGTCTTGGGAGCGTCGAGCCGCACCACGCGGAGCTTGGCAGCGCGTTCCGCTGCGCGCGACGGAACACTGACGCGCGTGATCGTGCGGCCGCGGCGCACGATCCACACCGCGCGCCCCGACGGCAGGAACTCGGGCCCCCACAGCACCTCGTCGAACGAGCCGATCACGCGATCGTTCAGACCGAAGAGCCCGCGCGCATCGTTCTCGTCGCGCTTCGCCTCCCACGCGAGGACGGTGCCGTCGTCGCTCACGCGCGGCCGCCAGGTCGCGCTCACGTGGCGGAAGCGCGGCTCGCCGTCGACGTAGAGCGCCCACGGCCGCGCGAGCTCGGTGTCCGCGGCGCCGTAGGCGACGTGCGCACCGCTCTCCGTGAGCGCCATCCCCCACACGTCCTGAAACGGGCCGTAGCGGTCGCCGTCCTTCACGAGCGTGACGCTCCGCCCGCCGTCCTGCTGGTTCCTGGCGCAGGCGTACACGACGTGGCGCCCGTCGGCGCTCGTCTCCGGCGGGTGCGTTCGCCAGGGCTCGGAGCACGTGAGGTCGTCGACGGGACGGCCGTTCCGCACGACGCGCCAGAGCGGCGCGTCGCCGGCGACGCGCTCCCACCAGTAGACGATCGGCGCCTCGGCGGCGACGCCGTACAGGCGCGGCGTCACCATGGCGGACTTCGCGCACTCCTCGTTCACCTGATCGATGTTGCCGACCGGATACGACGCGATCCGCACGCCATCGTGGTAGACGCCCCAGCCGTCGGCGTCGCGGGTCATCGCGAACAGGCTGCCGTCGCCGAGGTAGCGCACGAAGTGCCGGAGCGGGAGGTCGGGGTGCGGCGCGGCGTCGAGCGCCGCGATACCACACGGCGCGCTCGGGCGCTCGAACCCCTGACGCTCGACCCCGTCGACGTACAGGCCGACGCGATCGTCGGTGCGCGCGAGGTAGGCGACGTGCTGGCCGTCGGGACTGAAGACGGGCATCGTCATGTCGCGTTGCCGGGTCATCTCGGCGCCGTCGACGATCACCGTGATCTCGCCGAGCTCGCCGATCGCCGGGCTCGGGCCCGCGCCGATCGCGAGCCAGCGTGAGCCGTCCTCGCTGAACACGACCTCGCCGGCCGCGATGAACCCCGTCGGGATCACCCGTCCCTCCGCGACGATCGCATAGAAATGGTCGCCCGCGGGCGACATGGCGTCCTCCCGCACCCAGTAGAAGAGGCGATCGCGCTTCGGCCGGAAGGTGAGCTTGCTGCACGCGGCGTACACCGCGTCCGTGCCGTGCGAGCCGACGACGCGTTGCCCGCCCGCGCTCTCCTCGACGAACGCCCACGCCTTGCCGTCGGCCGCGACGCGGATGCTACCGTCGATGTATGTGGCAGGCAGCCGCGCGAGCGTCGTCTTCTCGATCGCGTCGTCGCGCGCGCACCCGGCGACGAGCGCGAGCGCAACGAGCAGCCACGAGATGCGCGAACGGCGACGGCACGGAGAGGAAGCCTGCGGGAGCATCGTCGGTCCGCCCGATGAACCACCGTTGTCCGCCACCGTCAAGGCGATGCGCGCTCACCAACGAATGGGAGACGGAGTATCGCGCCCTCCAGCAGCGGAGCCTCGCCGACCGCGACCACGTCTCCGTCTGGGTCGATGGCGTGTATTTCAACGTCCGGTTGGACGACGACCGCCTCTGCACGCCGGTCATGATCGGCTCGTCGACATTGCGCCGGCACGGTGGCGTCGACGAGACGGCGCGCACCTCCTGCCGCTCGTGCGCGATGGCGTCACCTTCGTCGACGGCGTGCAGCACGCGAACAAGCGCGGCAAGCCCCGAGCGCGAACCGCGTAGCGCTCCCCTCGCGTCTCCCGATTCACCTGTCCACATCCATCCAAACTTCGTGGACCCTGGCCGAGGCGCCGGTGGATCAAGCCAAGTTGGCTCGGTCCGTTTTCGGTGCTCAGAAATTCATGCGCTTACACGCGGACGTGATCGGGCAAAAATCGGCGGGGTGTCCGAGAATCTGATGGAAGCGGACATGGCGGACCGCCCGTCGGAGAGGTGGGCCGTCCAATCTCAAGCCGCGCGGCCGCGGCGACGCTGCTTGGCGATCAGCTCGCGAACCTTCGGGACGAGCTTGACGGGCACACGCATCGTCGTTGCAGTGACGTGCCCAAAGGCGGCCTCATCCTCGGCAACGGCTTCGTCTTCCGGTTGCTGCTCGTAGTGCGCGAGGACGCGCGCGACGCGCGCCGCGTTCCATCCGCGCGGGAATCTACGGGGTCGCTTCATCCCTTCTTCTTTCGCATGCGCCGACGATAGGCGGCAAGCGGCTTGCCCACCATCTCATATGCCGTGATGACGAAAACGCTGTCTGGCTTCGGGTCCGGCACGTAGATGATGCGGAGGTAGCGACCCTCTCGCGTATGCCCAATGGCGACACGCGAGCCTTCGCGTCCCGGTCGATCTTCGCCCGGCCGGCGGAGGACGTCCGCAACCTCGGATTCCGTGATTCCATGCCGATAGATATGAGGGTCGCCGGTTTCGGGGTCGATGTGAAACCTCTTCCTCACGGTCGATCCGCCTCCGCACTGACCCGTTCGTCGGGGCCCGATCCCAACGGTTCGAGATGGCTAACAGCGCCGCGCTCTGCGCTAGGGCGCGTGATGCCCGCCCATAGCACACGCGCCCCGAGTCATCTCGGGTACGAGTACTCCTCCGAGACGACGCGCGGGCAACGTTCAGGCGAAAACTATTTCAGCTCGTCGAGCAGCGCCTTCGCGTCGATGAGGTCGCGCGTGGCGAAGCCTTCGGTGAACGTCGCGTAGACCGGGGCGAGGAGGGCGCGGGCTTCGGTGCGCTTGCCCTGCTCGCGCCAGAGGCGGGCGAGGCTCGTCGCGGCGCGCAGCTCGAACGAGCGGGCGCCCTGCTCGCGGGCGATGGCGAGGGCGCGGTGATAGCGGGCGACGGCCTCGTCGGCGGGGCCGCCGGTCGCGAGGAGCAGGTCGCCGTGGAGGCGATGAAGGTCGGCGTCGAAGAAGGGCTGGCCAGTCTGTGCGGCGATGGCCAGCGCGACGGCGACGGTGCGCCGCGCCGAGGGCAGCCTGCCGGCGGCTCGCCGTGCGTCGGCCGCAAGCGCATAGAAAGCGGGGGCCCACGCCTGCTGTCCCGTCTGGCCGACTAGTGCCATGGCGTCATTGATCTCGGGGAGTGCGCCGAAATCCCCCGCCACGACGCGGGCTGCGACGTGGAACGTGCGCCCGAAGCCGAGCCACAACGGAAAGCCCTGCGTCTCGCTCAGCGTGACCATCTCCGTCGCGCGCTCGCGCTGTGCACCAACGTCTCGGCGGAGCCAATGGACGACCATCTCGAAGTGAAGTGCGAACGTCAGGGTGAACGGGTCATCGAGCCTGCGCGCGAGGGCCACCGCCTCGCGGGCGCGCGCGAGTGCTGCGTCAGGCTGGCCGAGGTACCAGAGGTTGAACGCGGAATAGCCCAGCGCGTTGACGCCTTGATCGCTGCCGAGCAGCCGGACGTGCCCGTGATGTTGCCCCGGATTGTACAGTGCGATCGCCTGCTCAAGGTGCGCGAGTGAGGACGCAAATTTCCCCTGGTAGTGCTCGGGGATCGCGACGTTCCCATGCCCGAAGAGCGCCAGCTCCTCGTCGCCACACGTCTCGGCCGCTGCCAGCACCTCGGCGGCGACGGCTCGCGCACGCTCGACCTCACCGCGAGTCTGGTAGCAAACCGCCAGCCCCGTGCGCGCCACGCCGAGTTGTTCCGCGACGCCCGCCGCCGCCAGTGCCACCGCCCGCTCGTAGGCGGCCGCTGTCTCCGGATGCGCGTAGCCGCGTGCCGCGATGAGCGAGCCTCCGAGGGCAAGCTGGAGGGTCAGCTCGCGCGCATCGCGCTCCGCACTCGCCCCCTGCGTCTCAATAAGCGCGATCGCTTTGCGGAAGTGCCCGATCGCCTCCTCGTGTGCCGAGCGCGCCTGCGCCCGCTCGCCGGCCTGGCCGTAGTACGTGATCGCGTCGTCGCTGCGTCCCGCTGTCTCCGCATGCCGCGCCACCAGCTCGGGCTCTTTCTCGACCCGCTCGGGGAACCGCTCCCGCAGCACGTCGACGACCCGCCCGTGGAGCTGCTGGCGCGTACGCTTGAGGAGTGACTCGTACGCCGCCTCCTGCACCAGCGCGTGCTTGAACGTGTACGTCGCCTCCGGCGGCTCGCCGCGCTGGAAGACGATCTCTGCGTCGACGAGGCGCGCGAGCCCCTGGCAGAGGCCCGCGTCGTCCATCCCGGTGACGGCGGCCAGCAGCGGATAGCCGAACTCCCGGCCGAGCACCGCCGCCCGCTGCGCCACCTCCTTCGCCGCCGACAGCCGATCGAGCCGCGCCATCAACGAGTCGGCGAGGCTCGCCGGGATCGCCTCCACGCCACGCGCCGCGCCGGGCTCGGCCATCGCTTTGGTCAGCTCCTCGACGTAGAGCGGCACGCCGTCGGCGCGGGCGACGAGCGCGTCGAGGGTGGCGACGGGGAGCGCCGTGCCCGCGAGCGTCGCGATCATGTCGCGCGCCTGGCGCTTGGTGAGGCGGGCGAGCTGCACGCTGGTCAGGTTCGACCGCGCCGGCCACGGCGGCGTGAACTCCGGCCGCGCCGTCGCGACGAAGAGCACGCGCGCCGTGGCGCCCTGGGCGATGATGCGCCCGAGTAGCTCCAGCGACGAGGCGTCGCACCAGTGCAGGTCTTCGACGAGCAGCACGAGCGGCTGGATGGCGCTGATCGCGAGATTCCAGTGCGCGAGCAGCTCCATGGTCTTCCGGCGCTGCACGTCGGGATTGAGCGTGAGCGGCGTCGGCGTCGGCAGGCCGAGGAAGTCCGCGAGCAGCGCGACGTGTTCCGCCGACGCCAGGTCGCGGAGCCCGCGCGCGATCTTCTCGACCTTCTCGGCCGGCGTGTCGGCCGGCGTGAAGGCCAGGCCCTGGGCGACGAGCGCCATCACCGGGTGAAACGGCGTGCCCTCGGTGTACGGGCTGGCGCCGCACTCCAGCCAGGTGTGCGGGGTCGTCGCGAGCCGTTCGCGGAGCTGATAGGCGAGCCGCGACTTGCCGACGCCGGCCTCGCCCACGACGAGCACGTTCTGGCCTTCGCCGTCGGCGGCGCGCTCCCAGCGATCGACGAGCGTCGCCAGCTCGGCCTCGCGACCCACGAACCGCGTCAGCCGCCCCGCCGCCACGTCGAGGCGGCTCCGCACGCCGCTCGGCTGTACGACGCGGTAGAGCACGACCGGCTCGCGCACGCCTTTCAGCATCTGCGGCCCGCGCTCCTCGACCACGAACATGCCGGCGACCCGACGTTGCGTCGCCGCCGTGATCACCACCGTCGCGGGCTCGGCGGCGCTTTGCACGCGCGCCGCGATGTTCGCGGTGTCGCCAAAGATCGCGCCGTCCGCCGCGACGACCACCGCCCCGGTGTGCATGCCGATGCGGACCGCGAGCCGCACGCCGTCCGGCAACGCAAACTCCGCGTTCAGCGACTCCATCGCGTCCAGCATCGCGAGCCCGGCGCGGATCGCGCGCTCGGGGTCGTCCTCGCGCGCCGTCGGCCAACCGAAGTAGACGAGCAGGCCGTCGCCGAGGAGCTGCGCGACGTGGCCGCCGAAACGCTCGACGGCGGCGCGCGCCGTCGCGTGGTAGCGCGTGACCACGTCGCGCCACTCCTCGGCGTCGAGCTGCTGCGAGAGCGGCGTCGAGCCGACGAGGTCGCAGAAGAGGACGGTCAGTTGGCGGCGCTCGCCCGTTGGCGACGTGGGTTCGGGCTCGCGGGCCGGGGTCGCAGCGACCAGCGCGGGCACCTCGGTCGGGAACCGGGCGCCGCAGCCGCCGCAGAACTTCTCGCGCGGTCTCGGCAGGGACGCCACACGCCGGACAGGCAACCGAGAGCGTTGCACCGCATGCCGCTGCAGAAGCGGCGCTCAGCGCGGTTCTCGTGGTCACAGGACGGGCAGCGCATCGCGGATCGTCTCGCGTGCGCTGACTACCACGACGGGCTCAAAGGTCAGAACGAGCACAATCAAAGGGAAACGGACACTTTGGCCGGAAATGGGACGGGTCTGGACTCCTGGGAATCCGGCAGAAATGCCCGATCCGCTCCAAGTTGGAGCGAGACTTTCGTATTCGGAACTCGCCGAGCGCTCCCGCAGCTGGCTGGTGTCGACGCCGCAGCGACGACCCGTCGGTTGCATCGGCAACCCTTCGATGCCGGAAGGCAGCGGGTCGACATACCACGTATGGTATGTCACCGTACCGAGCGTGGGCTGGGGTGTGGTGGAGCCGGAGGTGGTGGCATGGATCCGGAGCCTTCCGGATCACGAGCTCGGGGTGCATTACAGAAGGGCACACGGCGGAGGATGACTCGAATGACTGACCGACGGAGCTGGAGCGCCCTCAAACGCGAGCGTAAGGTTTCGGTCGCACGACGTGCCGGCTACCGGCAGGCCAAGGAAGCATTCGCGATTGCCGCGCGGGTCCGCAAAGCACGTGAGCGCCTGGGCCTTACCCAGGCCGAGCTCGCTGCTCGCATCGGCAGCACGCAGCCGGCCATCGCGCGGCTCGAGGCGGGTGGAGTGACGCCGAACCTCGACACGCTTCATCGCATCGCCGAAGCGCTCGGCCTCGAGCTGATCGTTGACCTCCGCCGCGCTCGCCGCTCGGCCTGAACCCGCGCGAAGCCGAGATTTCTCGCCACCAGAGTGGAGCCGAAGATTCAGACGGCTTGGTCGAGTTTCGGACGGGAATGGACGTGGAGGATCATGCAACGCTGCACGAGCTGCCCCATTCTGGAGCGTGTTCGAGGTGTGGCCATGTGGCTCGCCGGTGTCTACGCCGCTCTCACCGTGAGAGAGGCGCGCCGGCGAGACCGCGGCTTCGCGCTCACGACGATGCTGACGTCGCGTCCGAGGACCGTCAGGAACCGGATCAATCGCTCCGTTGAGAACCCGTCGAGAAGCCCGTTCCGGAGGGCGGAGATCTTCGGCTGGCTCACCCCGAGGAGGCGTGCTGCATCGACTTGCGTCAGACGCTTCGCTTCGAGCACGCCGATGATTTGCCGCGCGAGTTCTGCCTTGGCGAGGTACTCCTCGGGTTGCTCGATCCCAACATCGGCGAACACATTGCCGCTCCCCTCGGTCACGCGAATCCGTCGGCGCTTGGTCGACATTCTCTATCCTCCTTCGTGCGCGGCGTGCATCCGCGCGGCCTCTTGAAGACGCGCGCGAATCAGCTCCACGTCGCGCGTCGGTGTTGCGATGCCGCGCTTGGCCTTCTTCTGAAAGACATGGAGCACGCACACCGCTTCCGCGAAGCGCACGGTATAGACGGCGCGGTGGGTGCTGCGATCGTAGTCCTCGACGACTTCGAGAACCCCAGCACCTGTTCTCGCTGCCGGCGATCACCGCCCGATCGTGGTCCACGGCGGCGACGTCGAAGAAAAACGGCGGTCGACGCGCCACGGCCTGCTCCGCACCCAACGAGTGCGCGGCGCCTTCCGATCGGGCATCGGTGCCGGCATGCAGAGAATGCCAATGCTCACGAGTATCCCGAGCCCGCCGAGCGCGATGACGGCGACGGTGTATTCCAGGCTCGCGGAATGCATGAGCCGAGGCTCATCCGCCTGTACGACGTTCTCGTGGACGTCTCGTTCGGACCCGGGCTGTCCCGGTGCGGGCGCTGCCCACAGCAGTGCCGAGAGCGCCGTCACGACGAGGTTCCGCTTCATTCGTTTCCTGCCACGAGCCGCTCGTACGTTTCACCCGGTCGCGTCTCCAACACACAGGGCGGATAGGGGAACTCGATTTCACGGGCGGGACACGGCGGCGCACCGAACGGCTTCTCGATCACCAGAGCTCCCGGCACGGCGAATCGCGGGACAAACGATTGGAGATCCGGAGGAGAAGCGCCCTCGACGCCTCGGGGCGCCGGCCGCTAGAAGGAGACGGGTGCGGCGACGATACGGGCCTCCGCACGACCGACCAAGGGAGGGAACGAACATGAGACGAGACATCGTATGGGGCGGCATGGCAGTGGTGTGTTTCGGCCTGCTGGCGGCGGCGCCGGTGCACGCCCAGCAGCTCGCCAAGGGAACGCTCTCGGGAACGCTCTTCACCGCCGCGGCCACGGCCAACGCCGGTTCGGTGCCGCTCTACACGGCGCCGGCGACGGCCAAGGCCGGCGTCGCGATCATCACCGCGGTCTGCGGGGACGTCTCCACCGTCAATCAGACCATCACCGGCTCGACGCTGGGGAATCTGGCCATCGAGGCGGCGAATGGCTGTCACGAGTTCGGCACGGGCGGCCTGCCCCTTCCTCCCGGCGAGATCCTGACCTACCAAAACGTGGGCGCCTTCAACGCGTCCATGCGCATCACGGGGGTGATCTCGAAGAAGTGACGGGCCGGCGCCGTGCGCGCGCCCGTTGCGTCCCGTCGCACGGGCCGGCAAGGGTGCGCGCATGGCACACCGGGATCGTCGGGGCACGGGCAACGTCGGCCGCGCTGACGCTCGGCGGTGAGAGCCCTGGCCCCCGTGAGCTCACGCGAGGATATGTCTGGATCCGGCACCTACGATCCGGGCAGCTCGACCACATCCCAACTGATCTCGTCGACCGGGTTGCCCCGTTGCTGGCGAAGCACTGCGAGCGCGCAACCCGCCGCCTCCGAAGATCCGGCGTCACGCGCGTGCGGCCGCGAACAGCGGCACGGCGAGCTCGAGCAGAGACGTCGACGTGAGCATCCCGGCGACGAGCGTCGTCGATGAGGGCAATGGGGGGAGAACGCCCGAGCCGGCGCGCCCGTTACACCGCCCCGTCCTGGCGCTCCGACCCCGAGCGCGCCACGATCGGCGCCGGGTGCGTTCTGTCCGTGGCGGCGCTCGATGGAGCTTTCTGCGGCTGATACGTGTTTCTGCGTTGACAGAAATACAGAGATCGGGAAAAACTGCTTCATGGGGACGCGTATCTCTACTGATCTGGCCGACCCACGTCTCGTGAGGCTTCTCAAATCGGAGGCGAACGAGCGGGACACGACCGTCAAAGAGGTCCTGTCACGGGCACTGGAAGCGTACTTCGCGGAACGGCTGGAAACCAAGGCGCTCGCGAAGCTCGCGGAATCCTCGTTCGGCGAATGGGACGATCCGCGCGACGCCGACTACGACCGGCTGTGAAGGCGGGTGACGTCGCGCTCGTCCGTTTTCCGTTTACGGACGTCGCAAGCACCAAGAAGCGCCCGGCGCTGGTGCTGGCCGCCACGACGCGGTCGCCCCGCTATCGACTCGCGACGCTCGCGATGATCACGAGCCAGACCGAAGCGCTGAAGCTCGAGGGCGACGTCCTGCTCGAAGACTGGAAGGCCGCCGGCCTGTTGCACCCGAGCCTCCTTCGCCTCGCGAAAGTCGCGACGATCGACGTGGAGCTCGTGGACAAGACCATCGGCAGACTGTCGACCGGGGATCTCCGCGCCGCACGACAGGCTTTCCGTCGAGTCTTCTCCGAGTGGATGCCCTGATTCCATCGTCGGATGTCGGGCGGGTGTCGGTCGAGGATGGCGGTCCGAAGTTCACCGAAGACGGCACCACCAGCCTTTTCGCGCGGGTTGGTGAACATAACGTTCAGAGTCGGACGTTCGGCCTGGTACTGCCGTTTGCCACAGCGGTGGGTGACGCGCGAGCTATTCCGCGGCGCACTTCCGAGTCTGCCATGCCAGGAGACGCGCGCGACCCGCATTTCCTCTATCGCCGAATGGTCCAGTTTCCGGGGTCAGGTCACAGCCCCCCGTACATCGCGCGGAGTTCGGTGCTGCCCGTAGGGGTCTGGAAACCGACACCGGCGATGGCCGCGAGCGCCGACGGATGAATGAAGCAGTAGACACCGTAGGGTAGCCAGAGCAGCGCCGAGAGCAGCGGGAAGATTCGCGTTGCCATGCGTCACCGTGTCACGGTGCAAGCGGCGCCGGCGCGGCGGCGACGGTGCGAGCGCACGGCCCTGCCGGGCGCCACCGAGCCCGCGGCGCGAGGACCCCGTGGTACACGACCAAATTGAGGTGCGGGCGTGGCGTGATGGCTGCCAGGCGCTCCAGGAATTCAGGGCCGGTGAAAATCAGGTGGTGGGTGCCGTCGTGCCACGGATGCCGCAAGGTGCAGACGACCCGGCCATCGGGGAGGCGTGACAGTCGCTCTTGCGCCAGCGGTGGGCGCAAAAGGTAGTGGCATCATGTGGAGCGGCGAGTTATGCGCACCTCCGGGACCGCTGCGTAGCAGTGCTCAGGGGTTGCCCGCATCGGGACTCCGCATAACCGCCGGGGCCCGGAGCGCGGCGATCAGCCGGTCGGGGGGACGAAATGTCCCCGGCCGTAAGGCCGGCGGTGTCATGGCGGCGAGCGCCTCGAGCTTCTCGGTCGGGTCGGCTTGCAAGTAGAGGTCGGTCGTTTGCGTACTGGCGTGCCCGAGCCACAGCGACACTTTGCGGAGGTCGCGCGTCGCCCGCAGCGTGGTGAGGGCACACGTGTGCCGCAGCACGTGTGGCGAGACCCGTGTCGTCCGAAGCGACGGGCACCGCGCGCCGGCGGCGACGACGTGCTTGCGGAGCACGCGCGCGAAGCCAGAGCGCGTCAGGGGCTTGCCCCATGCATTGAGGAACAGCTCTGGGGCGGGCGCGTCGCCGCGCACGCCTCGACATCCTCGCCGTCCGACGCCAGCACGCCGCGACAAAGCGCGTGATCCCACGCGAGGCGATAGCGGAGCGCGTGTGGCAGCGAGAGTACCCCTTGGCGGATCGGCACGTGCGGCAGGATGTGGTCGACGAGCTCGGCCGCCCCGGCGGCCATGCGCCGGCCGCCTCTGGAGCAGGTCGGGTCGGCTCGGAGAATCAGATCGACCTTGCTATGCACGCATGGCCGCACGGCCCGTGAGCCCATCGCGCAGCGACGGCGCAACAACAAAAAGGCTTTTGGCGACTCCTCTCACGAAGCCGGCTACCGGTCGCCGACGCGGACGGTCGCAGCGGGTTTGATCGCGACGGCGAAGCGCATCGGTGTGAAGAGACCGCGCCGCCCCGCCTCGGCGAGCGCCGCGGTGCCGGCGCGCAAGAGGCGCACCGTTTCCGCCGTGCCGCGCGGCACGAGGCGGGCTCGCTCCGCCACGGCGAGCGCGGCCGCTTGCAGCGCGCGCAGCGCCGGGCTGCGGAGCACGCTGTCGAGGGTCGGGTCGCGCGGCGCGAGCGCCCGGTACCACGGCTCGTCGTCCTGCCCGCCGCCGCCCGCCGCGCCGTCGACGGCCGTGACGACCGTGAACCCCGTATCGACGAGCGCCGCCCGCCACTCGGGCCAGGTCCGGAGACGCGCCACGCCGTAGGACGATTCGATCTGGCGGCGAAGCTCGCGGTGCGTCGCATCGCCCGGCGCGAACGCGTCGGTGAGGCACCACTCCGAGAACCCGAGCGTGCCGCCCGGCCGGAGTACGCGGTGGACCTCGCCCAGCGCGGCGGGGAGATCGACGGCGTGGCACAACGCCTCGAAGGCGTACGCCGCGTCGAAGCTCGCCGTCCCGAACGGCAAGCGCGTGAAGTCCCCGCCGACCGCGCGCGCCGCGCCGGCACTGGAGACGACGCGCAGCTGGCCGAGATGGGCATTCACGCCGACCACGCGCGCACCCGTCGCGGCGCCGATCGTCGCCGCCGGCCCGCCGACCCCGCAGCCGAGGTCGAGGCAGCGCGACGCCGCGCCGAGCCCGAGCGCCTCCGCCATGGCGAGCTCGTAGCGCCGGAGCGCGGCCTGCCGCGACTCGCCGCGCCGGAGCGGTGCGAAGTGAAACGACCGTCCCCAGGCGCGCCGATAGATCCAGGTGGTGGCGTCGTAGTAGCGGTTGGCGAGGCCTTCCGGCGCGCCGTCCTCCCAGGGACCGCGGCGCGCTCCCGCCGCCATCATCGGACGACGGCCGCGACCCAGACCACGGCGAAGTACACGCGCGCCCATCCCCAGGCGCGGTTCGTGTCGGCGCCGCGGCTCAGGAGGAAGTACGGCAGCGCGGCGGTCGCCGCCCACCCGACCCCGAGTCGCACGGCGACGGTGCCCGCGAAGAGCGCGCAGGTGAGGAGCCAGATCACCTCGCGCATGCGAGCGGGCACGGTCGCGGAGCTGCGGATGCCAGCGGCGCGATCGGCGCTCGCGTCGCCGCGCGTCTGAAACGCGTGGCTGATCGCCGTCATCGCGCCCGCGATCGCGAGGAGATCCGGCGCCGCCGTGGCGAGGCCGACGACCGCGGCCCCCATCATCCCGACGAGGGCGACGTCCACGCCGGGCAGCCGCTTCGCAAAGCGCGAGTAGAGCGGGTTCATCAGCAACAACGACGCGGCGCACGTCGCGGCCCACGGACCGAGCAGCCACCATGCCGCCCCGCAGACCCCCGCGTGCAGCGCCAGCGACACAGCGAAGAAGGCGCCGGGATGCCGCACCAGGGGTAGCCGGTGCTCGGGCACCTTCGCGGGGTTGTAGGAGTCGATCGCGCGGTCGGAGACGTCGTTGTAGAGGTACACGGCCGCGAGCAGGAGCGCGGTCAGCGCGAAGATACCGGCGGTCGCGACGACGTCGCGCGTCTGCCACGCGGCAACCCAGGTCGCCATGCCGATCAGGCCGCCTTCGCCGAGCCGAACACGGTGCAGCAGTGGAACGAGCACGGCCGCGAGCACGGAGAGCGGCGGCCGGTTCGGATGCTCCGCCGCGTCGACGGGGCTCCCGCGACGCACGCCGACGTCCGCGAAGCGCAGGGGGGCTGCAACATCGTGGCGCGATCGCACTCGGGGTCGAACGAACGGCTGCACAGGCGAGGACGGCTCGACGGTGACGCACGACGAGCCGAGCGTGCATAGTCCGGGGCGCCTCCCGCGGTCAAGAAAATTGCGTCAGAAGGCGCGGCGGAGCGCGCTCGCGACCCCGATCTCCCATGCGGGGCGCCATCCGAGCGCGCGCAGGTCGTCGAGGCCGGCGAGCGTCGGATTGGCCACGAACGCGGGGACCGTGTTCGCGACCGACACGCCGGCCTGCGTGATGGTCGCGATCCGCCATTCGTCCCCCGTCCGCACCAGGCCGAAGCGCTGCTCGAAGGGCGGGAACGGCCACGGCCGCAGGTCCGCGGCCGCGCGCGGCGGCTCCGTGCCGCGCGCTTCGACGCGGACGCGCACGTCGGCGCCGTCGTCCCGCTCGGCCACCTCGAGCACGGTGATCTGCAGGGCGGCCGCGATCGGCTGCAGCCAGGGGATCAGGTCGTAGAGGTCGAGCCACGCCTGCCGCGCCCGGGCGAGGACGAGCGCGCGCGCCGCGGGCGTCGTCGGCTCGGTCTCGTCCGGAAACGGTATGCGGAGGATACGCACCAGCCGGAGGCCGTGCGCGAGCTGGAACTCGGGCGTCAGCGCCGCGACCGCGCGGATCGGGTCGCGCGCGCGGCAGCCGACGTAGCGCTCCACCGCCGCGACCGCCGGCTCCGACGACATGCGCGCGGGCGGGGACGCGGCGGCGCCGGGCTCCCACCATCCGTACCACGTCGCCGCAACCCCGAGCGCGGCGAACGCGACCGCGCCGACGCGCACGGCGGTCCGCGCCGCGGCCGGCACGCCCTCGAGCCCGACGGCGAGCACGAGGCCGAGGGGCAACGCGAGCGGCAAGAGGAAGTTCGTCTTGGTGAGCATCATGTACGGCGCGACGGCGCACGGCACGGCGACGGCCGCGAGGTACCCGAGGCCGAATACGACGATCGGCCCCGCGCGCCGCACGAGCACCGGTCGACGCACCAGGCCCACGATGCCGACGACGACGAGCAGCTCGACGCCGAAGCCGCCCACCCACAGGATCCGCCCCGGCACACTCGGCGTACGCGGCAGGAAGACAGCCGTCGGATCGTCCCAGATGGCCTCGTGCAGCAGGCGGGCATACGAGGTGGAGGCGCTCCGCATCACCTCCAGGACCACGAGGCTGATCGCGCCCTTCTCCGGCGACTCGGAAAACCCGGCGAGGAAGTCGTATCCGGGCAACGCGTACGGCGACGCCGCGGCCGCACCGGACGCGACCGGCGCCGTCGCGCGCGCGAGCACGAGCCGGCCGTAGTGCGGGGCGAGGATGGCGGCGGCGACGAGCCCCGCGACGGCGACGTTCCGGAGCGCGACGGCGAGCGCGCGGCGCGACTGCCACGCGTAGAACGCGAGCGTGAGGCCGACGACCGCCACCCCCGTCGCCTTTACCATCGCCGCGAGTGCCGCCACGGCGGCGGTCGTCGCGACCTCGCCGACGCGGGCGGGTCCAGCGCGGTGCGCCGCGAGGAGCCGCACCAGGGCGGCGGTCATGAAACCCACGGCGAGCGCGTCGTTCGTCATCATGGCGGACGCGATGACGAACCCGGGGACGCCGAGCAGCAGCGTCGCGGCGACGGCCGCATCCACCCCGAGCCCGAGACGACGGAGCGCGCGCCACACGAGCGCGATCGCCACGAGCCAGGCGAGCGACGACACCAAGCGCAAGGCGACGTGGAGCGGGACCGCGTCGGGCAGGAGCGCCCAGAGCGCCGCGCCCGTCAGGTAGTAGAGCGGCGGGTGGCTTCCCGCCCACGAGCGCAGGCTCGGCACGTGGCCCTCGTGGTAGGTGACGACGTTCACGGCATGGCCGCCGGCGTCCCAGTCGCGCATCGCCGGGTACGCCGTCGCATCGTGGACGCGCGCCGCCAGGGCGACGAGCGCCACGACGGCGCAGAGAGCGAGAATGACGCGGTCGCCGCGGCCCGCGGGCATCGCGGGCGTCGTCAGTATCCGCGCAAGTACGTGCGCGCGGCCGCGAGAGGGGCCCCCAGCGGATGGTGGAAGAGCTGGTTGAACTCGACGTAGGGGCCGACCGCGCAGGTCGTGCACGGCGGCTTCGGGAAGCGCAGCGGCTCCCAATCGTCGGCGAGCAGGCTCACCGGCTCGACCTGGCCCTCGATGAAGCCGCACGGATACGCGTTGCCGTGCGGGTCGACGAACATGAAGCCATGGCCGGCGGCGCAGCGCTGCTCGGGATCGACGATCGCCGTCTGCGAGAAATCCCGCCACCGCATCATGTGCTCGAGGTAGAAGCGCGAGCTCGCCACCGGAGCGCCCGCCTGCTTCTGCGCGAGGAGATACCCCCAGGCGGCGCGGCGCCGCGCGTTGTCGACGTCGTCCTGGAGCGCGCCGCGCGCGCGCCGGCCGTCGACGCTGCGCGGCTGGAAGTGCACGTCGATGCCGAGGGAGGCGGCGACCTCGAGCGCCTCGTCGAGGCGGCCGAGCGCCTCGTCGCGGACGACGCTGATCATGACGACCTTCTTGCCGCGGGCGCGGAGATCGCGCACCGCCTCGAGCACGCCGTCCCACGACCCCACGCCGCGGCCGGCCTCGTGGAGATCGCGCTGGCCGTCGATGCTCGTCATCACGATGTCGACGTGGTCGAACACGCCCGGGAAGCGCGGATAGAGCTGCAGGTTGGAGTTGATGCTGACGTAGAAGCCCCGCGCCTTTGCGCCGCACGCGATCGTCTCGCAGTCCTTCCGGAGCAGCGGCTCGCCGCCGAAGAGCCCGAGCCGGCGCACGCCGATGGCGTGGAGCCGGTCGAAAAGGATCTCGAGGGTCGCGAGCGGAAGGCCGCCCGGCGCCAGGAAGGGCGCGTTGCAGTACTCGCAGCGGAGGTTGCAGTGGTTGGTGATCGCGAGCGACGCCGAGAAGGGCCGCGGCGCGCCGCTCACGTGGTACGAGTAGAGGCTCCGCGCGAAGGCGCTGCAGGTGGAGATCAGGTCGCGGATGGCGACACCCACTGACGACTCCCTAGCCCGGATTATTCATGAGATGGGTGGAGACGCTGCTCGCAGCGAGCCCGGAACGCGAGACGACGCGGCCGAGCGGGTTCATAGGCCGCCCGCCGGCTCGGGGTCAAGGCGACGATCGCCCGCCTGCGCTTCGGGACGCACTTTGGGATTGCCGCCGGCCCCCGCGGTATGAAAGGGTGCCGGGTCGAGCTCTTCGGTGTCCGGTCGCAGCCTCCTCGATGCTTGCTTACGCTCCTGGTATCGCGGCCGTCCGCCGGCGCCGCTCCCGATCGAGCGCCGGCACCGCCCCTCGCTGACGGAGTTCGCCGCCCTCCGGCGCGCCGGACGACCGGTGATCCTCGACGGGCTGCTCGACGACTGGCCCGCCGCGTCGGCGTTCACCATCACCGGCCTGCGCGAGCGCTTCGGGGATCGCGAGCTGCCGGTGCTCAAGACCGAAGGCGGCCGCCTCGCGGTCGACGTGGAGAAGGGCGTGGCGTTCGAGACGCTCCGCTTGCGCGACTACGTCGACCGCGTCCTTTGCGGCGCGCCGATGGACACCTATCTCGCGACCCCGCTCGATACCTGGCTCCCCGAGCTGCAGGCCGAGATGCCGCCGCCGCGCTACTGTCGGGACGCACCCTGGAAGAACCCGCGGCTCTGGCTCAGCGCCGCGGGCACCGTCGTGCCGCTCCACCGCGACGTGGCGCAGAACGTCTTCTACCAGCTGGTCGGACGGAAACGCTTCCTCGTCTATCCGCCGGCCGCGGCGCCGTGGCTCTATTCGCAGCCGATCCGCTCGGCGCTCGCGAACTACGCGCGCGTCGACCCCGAGCAGCCCGACGACGAGCGCTTTCCGCTCAGCCGCCTGGTCGCGCCCGTCGAGATCGTCCTCGGCCCGGGCGACGCGATGTTCCTGCCCTCACGCTGGTGGCACCACGTGCGCTCGCTCGAGACCAGTCTCTCCGTCGCGTACTGGTGGGCGGACGGTGCGGTCGCGCTCGCGGTGCGGGCGGCGGAGCTCGTGAAGCGGCGCCGCGGCCACGAGATCTACGGGCTCGAGCGTCACCTGCGCCCCGCGTCCTGACCCGCGCGCGGCGACGGCGTCGCGGCGGCGGCCGCTCACGAAGCGGCGCTTCATCTCGACCAGCCGCAGCTCGACGTTGGTCGCGCTCTCCTCGGTCACGAGGTTCCGCAGCGTGCGCAAGAGCCGCCACGGCCGCCGCAGGTAGCCGACGGCGAGGAACGTCGCCATCCCGAGCGTGCGGACCCAGGCGAGCTGGCGGCTCGTGACGTGCCCCGAGAGGGACGGCGCGCTGTCGAGGTCGCCGTAGCCCAGGCGGGCGAAATACGCGTGGCTGAGCGGCGGCAGCACGTTCGCCGCCCGCAGCTCGCGGTAGAGCTCGGTCCCGGGATACGGAATGAACGTGAAAAGCGGCAGGTCCTCGGCACCGAGCCAGGCGAGCGTCATCCCGAAGCGGACGGTCTCCCAGATCTCGCGCTTGGTCTCGTCCGGAAAGCCGATGACGAGGTTCGCCTTCACGACGATGCCCCTCCGGACCGCGGCCCGGATCGACCGCACCATGCGCTCGGGCTTCACCTTCTTCTTGATGCGGGCGAGCGTCCGCCGCGAGCCCGACTCCGGCGCGTAGCAGATGTTGCGGCAGCCGGTGCGGTGCAATGCCGCGAGCACCTCCTCGTCGAGCACCTCGGAGCGCGTCCCGGACGGCAGCTGGTAGGTGATCGCGAGCCGCCGGCTCTCGAGCTCGCGGCAGAACGCGAGGATCCAGTCGCGCTTGACGATCGCGGTGAGGTCGTAGAAGTCGACGTTCGTCGCGCCGTAGCGTTCGACGTACGAGGCGATCTCGTCCACGACGTCGACCACGTCGCGCACGTAGTAGCGGGTGGTCCACATCGTCGGGCTCGAGCAGAACGTGCACTGGTAGGGACACCCGCGCGTGCCGAGGATCGGCATCGAGCGGCCGCGGTTCACGCCGTAGGTGAAGCCTCCGTCGAGGTAGCGGTCGACCGGGAAGAGGTGCCAGGCGGGGCGCGGGATGTCGTCGACGTCGCGGATGCGCGCGCGCGGCGGCGTGCGCTGCGGACGCCCGTCGACGCGGCACGCGATGCCGCGCACCTCGGCGAGGTCGCCGCCGGTGCCGAGCCATTCGACGAGCGCGAGCATCGTCTCCTCGCCCTCGCCGATCGCGCACGCCGTCACGGCCGGGCACGTCTCGAGCACGAACTCCCACGCTCCCGCGACGTGCTCGCCGCCGACGAAGATCGGACAGTGCGGCAGGCGGGCGTGGATCGCGCGGATCAGCTGGTCGACGTGCGGCCACTGCTGCGAGAACATCACCGACACGCCGATCGCCTCGGTCGCGGGATCGATGCGGTCCACGATCTCGGGGATCGCGAGCCCGTGGAAGACGAGGTTCGGCTGTGCCGTGGCGCCGCGCTGCAACGGCGCCTCGCCGAGCGCGTCCACGACCGCGACCGTGTGGCCCGCGGCGAGGAGCGTCCCCGCGACGTACGCCGGACCGATCGGCAGCACGACGCCGGCGGTGTAGGCGAAGCGCGACGAGATCACCGGCGGGCGGAGCAAGGTGACGTGCCGGCCGCGCGCGGCGGACGCGGAACGCTGCCCGGGAGGAGTGTCGGCACGCACCATCGGCATGAGGCGGCGGGCCGTACGGGTGGAACGCGGCCCGCGAGGGTGCCGGAAGATAGGCGCCTCGCCGAGCGGGCGTCAAGGAAAGAATCGCGACGGCGGGTGCATAGCTTGCCTTTCGTCGTCGAACCGGCAGAGAACGCCGCATGGGGACCGCGACCCGTGCGCCCGGGACGCCGACGCGGCTCGCGCGTGCGCTGGCGGACGCGTGGATCGCGGGCGGCTGCGTGCTCCTCGCCGCGCTCGTCGCGGTGCGCTGGCTGCGCTACGCGCCCTTCGCGTCCGGGCCCCGCTTCGACCCGGTGCTGCGCGAGCTCATGGTGCTCGACGTCGACGCGTTCGTGTGGCCGTGGGTCTACACGACGTTGAAAGCGCCGATCGTCCTGGTCGCGGCGGCGCTCGTCGTGGTCGCGCTGCATCGACGGCTCCCCGCGCACGTCGTCGGCCGCGTCGACGGCGTGCTCGCGCTCACGCCGGTCGCCGCAGCGCTCCTCGTCGCGGCGCTGCTCTGGCTCAACTACCTCGTCGACCTGAACATGACGGTCGCGCGGGTCGGCGCGCTGTCGCTGCTCCTGCTCGCCGTCACCACCCATCCGCGCCTCCGGGGGCGCCTCCCGCCATGGACGCTCGCGCTCGCGTGGACCGTCGTGCTGCTGCCGTGGCTCGTCGTCGCGGGCGATTGGGTCGAGCGCCTCGCCGTCGCGGTCTGGAGCCTCGTGGTCGCGGCGGTCACGCTGGCGACGCCGCACGTCCGCCGCCGCGACCTCGGCCTCGCGGCCCTCGCCGCGCTCGTGCCGGTCAACCTCCTCACCACGCTCGTGCCGCTCGCGCTGCCGCTCCACGGCGGGACCTGGCTCGGCGCGGGCCTCGGCTACAACTTCTGCGAGGTACCGGGCCGCGACACCGTCTACGCCACGGTGCCGGTCTGCGACTCGGTGAAGGCCGACTACGAGGATTGCCGCGACGGCGCCGTCGTCGAGTACGACCGCGCGACGAAGCAGCTCGTCGCCCGCCACCGGTTCATGTCCCCCGCCTTCCACGGCCGCCTCGAGCTGCTCGCGTGCCTGCCGGACGAGGTACACGTCGCGGTGCAGGCGGCCGTCATCCAGGGTCGGGCGGTGGTGCACAGCGCCCTCGCCTTCCCCGTCGCCGATCCGACGGTGTTCAACCCGGCGATGGCCGGGCCCGGGGTCGGCGTCACGCTGGCGTACGATCAGGCGCACGAGGCGATGTTCTACTCGGCCGAGTTCACCCATCGCATCGTACGGCTCGACCGCCGGACGCAGCGGCTCCAGGACGTGGCGAGCGCCGCGATGAAGCGGCACTGGATCCACCCGATCACCCTCGAGACCAACACCGGCTCGAACCTGCTCTACACCGCGAGCATCCATCCCCGCCGCAACCGCATCTACGTCGTCGAGTGGTTGGACGGCCGGGAAGCGAAGGCGATCGATCTCGACACCCTCGAGGTCGTCGCTCGCTACGAGGTCGGGAGCGGCGGCGCGCTCGGCATCACCGTCGATCCCGACCGCGACCGCCTCATCGTCAGCAGCGTCTGGGGCATCGAAGTCTTCGACCTCGCGACCGACCGGCTGCTCCTGCGGCGACGCATGGGGTTCGGCAACCGCGCTGCGGTTCTCGACCGGGGACGCAATCGACTCTACGTCGGCTCGACCGTCGACGGCCGCATCCGGATCCTCGACCGCGACACGTACGACGTGATCGGCCAGATCCCCGTCGGCATCGGCACGCGCTTCGCCTACCTCTCGCGCGACGGCACGACGCTCTACGCGAGCTCGACCGCCGCGCACTTCTACTGGGACGACGCGACGCTCGGTCCCCGCATGCGCGAGTGAGCGGCGCCCTCCAGACCGACACGCCCGTGCCGCACCGCGGCCTCGCGTGGCCCGCGGCCGTCACCGCGGCCTACGCGCTCGTCACGGTCGTCGCGGCGACGTACCACGAGCCGTGGCGCGACGAGGTCGTGCCGCTCAGCATCGCGCGCCACGCGCACTCGCTCCGCGAGCTCGCGGCACCGCTCCGCT
Source organism: uncultured delta proteobacterium (assembly GCA_963774015.1). Classification (GTDB taxonomy): domain Bacteria; phylum Desulfobacterota; class Binatia; order UTPRO1; family UTPRO1; genus UTPRO1. The sequence continues at coordinate 1,090,444 of CAVZDH010000001.1, read as the reverse complement.
TCGAGGGGCATCCGCTCGGATGGTACGCCCTGCTCTGGGGGCTGTGGACGCTGATCGGCCGGACGTGGGTGCTGAAAGCCGCGAGCCTCGGCACGGCCGTCGGCGCGGTGTGGCTCCTCGCGCGCGGACCGTTGCCCCGCTGGCTCGCGGCGCTGGTCGCGTTCTCGTTCGTGCCGCTCTACCAGTACGCGGTCGTGAGCCGCGGCTACAGCCTCGAGATGCTCGTGCTGTTCGCGCTCTGCACGCTCTATCCGCACCGGCGCGCCCACCCGTGCGCGCTCGGCCTGGTGCTCGCCGCGCTCGCGAACACGGAGGCCTTCGGCTTCGTCATGGCGGTCGCGACGGCGGCCATGCTCGCGGCGGAGGCCGTCATCGCGCCGGCGGAGCTGCGCACGCGCGTGCGTGATCCCTGGGCATGGGCCGGGGTCGGCGTGTTCGTCGCCGGGCTCCTCGCCGCCGCGATCGTCGCGACGCCCGATCCCGCGCATCGTGGGACCGGCGTCCGCCACCTCGACGCCGCGGCAGCGGCGGCCGGGATCGGGCGCGCGTTCCTCTTCCCGGCGGCACACTCGGGAGGTCTGGCGATCGTGCCGCTGCCGTCGCTCTGGGTCTGGGCGTACTTCGCGTGCCTCACCCGCACCCCGCCGCTCCTCTGCTTCGCCGCCACGTCGCTGGTCGGCTTCGAGGCGATCTTCAACCTCGCGCACGGCCCCGGCGCACCGTGGCACGTCGGCAACGTGCTGCTGGCGCTGGTCGCGACGCTCTGGCTCGACTGGTCGGGCACGTTCCCGACGCGCCCGGCGGCGGCCGGCGTCGCGCGCGCCCGGACCTGGCTCGGCCGCGTCCTCATGCTGGGCCTCCTCGCCGTGCTCGCCGACCACGTCCGACTCGGCGCGACCCGCCTCGCGCTCGAGGCCCGCTACGACCATTCGGAGAGCCGGCGGCTCGCCGCCCTCCTTCACGACGATCCGACGCTCCGCGACGCCGTCGTGATGGGCGAGCCCGACGCGCCGCTCTGGTCCCTCCCCTACTACGCGGACGACCGCATCTACCTCGCACGCGAGGACGTCTTCCGCGACTGGGGCGTCTTCGCCCCGCCGCGGCGAATCGCGTACGACTTGGGCGCGCTCCTCGCGGCGGCGCGCCGGGTGCACGGCGATTGCGGGTGCCCGGTCGTCGTGACGCTCGGCTTCGACGTCGAGCAGCTCGGCATCCACACGAGCTTCGGCGGAACGCTCTTCGCGCAGACGTTCGAGATCACGGCGCGCCAGCGCGACGACTTCCTCGCGGCGACGCGGCTGGTCGCGCCGCTCCGCGGCCCGACCCTCACCGACGAGCGCTACGACGTGTTCGTGCTGCGCTGATCCGTCGTCCCGGCCCGTGCGAGCCGGAGGGCGCCCGCCACCGCGAGCACGCCGCACGTGACGCCCGACCCGAGCTCGAACGCGACCGGCCCCCACGGCACGCTCGGCGCGTGTCCGCGCGCGGCCGCCCACGCGAAGGTCGCGAGCACCATGAGCGCCGCGCCCGCGAAGCCGCACACCGCGCCGACGCCGAAGCGTCCCGCGCCGGCCGGCGCCGGCCGCCGCGCGAGCCAGGCGCAGAGGAGCACGCCGTAGAAGAGGCCCCCGACGACGCCGTTCGTGCACCCGTCCGCGAAGGCGTTCACCAGCAGGATCGCCGCCCGCACGGGCAGGAACGCCAGCACGATCGGGTCGCTCCAGTCGAGCGGGTTGGTCCACTCGAGGTAGGCCCAGCGCGGCAGCGCGGCGACGACCGGGACGAAGGCGAAGACGAGCACGCCGTGCCCGATCACGTCGGCGACCTGCCCGGGGCCGAGCCGCGTGCCGCCGCTCATGCGGCGCGGCGCGGCCCCGCGGCGCCGCGCGTCTCCGTCGCGAGCGCCTCCTGGAAGCGGTCGAAGAGGAGGATCGCGACGGCCGTGAGGAGGTGCCAGACGGCGTGGCCGGTCACGAGGTGATTGTCGGGGTCGCAGAGCGGTCCGCGGAAATCCAGCACCCAGATCGCGAACGCGACGAGGAGCGTCGCGATCGTCCGCACGAGCCAGACGGTCGAGCCGGGCGGATTCCGCGACCGGAGGTGCCACTCCGTACCGATGACGACGAGCATCTCGACGGTGAAGACCGCGATGCCGTCGTTGCCGAGAACGATCATGAGGAGGCTCGACGCGAGCGTCGTGACGACGATGCAGGTCACGACCGCGCGCGCGGTCCAGGCGAAGAGCCGTCGGAACGCGAAGCCGAGCCCGAGCGCGGAAAGGAGGTACATCCCCGAGACGTCGACCACCTCGAAGACCCGGATCCCGGAGGCGTGGAAGGCGAAGGATCCGAGCCCGAGCAGGATCGCGGCGACCCCGATCACCGGCCGTGCCGTCGCGCGCCAGGGGCGGCAGCGCCGGAGGATGAGCACGCCGACCACGACGTAGGCGAGGTTCGACCAGGCGTTCGACGGCTCGGCCACCCACGCGCACAGCCGACGCTCGCAGAAGGCGATCGTCGCCGGCTCCCATCCGCTCCACGGGCACATCGTGCCGACCCTAGCAGGTTGCTGAAAAAGGCCGATCTGCGTCGTTGCTCCCTCGCTCGCTTGTGCGGCGTAGCTCCGCTACGCCTCCGCGTTCGTTCGGTCGCGCCTCGCATCTCGACCTTTTTGAGCAACCTGCCGGGGCTGCCATACGCGCGTGGTGTGGGCGGTCGCTTCGCTCCGCCCAATTCATTCCCTCGAATGGGTCACGTTTGCATTCCAAATTGCCGGCGCGAGCGGAGCGATGCGCCCACCACGCGCGCGCGGCAGCCCCGGCAGGTTGCTCAAAAAGGGGCAGATGCAAGGCGTGACTGAGTGAGCGCGGAGGCGTAGCGGAGCTACGCCTCACAAGCGAGCGAGGGAGCAACGCAGCAGATGGCCCTTTTTCAGCAACCTGCCAGAGCGGGACGAGGGGTGGCGGCGCCGCGGCCACGGTCAGCCGACGAACTGCAGGTGCCCCTCGGCCTGGAGGGCGGCCATGAAGCGCTCCTCGTAGGCGGCCTCGGGGTCGGCGCGCACCGCGCGGTCGAGGGCGTGGGCGTCGTCCCCGACGAGGATGCGCCAGCGCTCCGCGCGCACGCCGTCGAGGATGATGGCCGCGGCGCGCTCGGCCGTCGTGGGTGCGTGGTCGCGGAACATGATCGCCATCTGCTGCATGGCGGTCCGGATCTCGTCGTCGCTCATCTCGGTGACCGGAATCCCGCGCATGAGCAGCAGGGTGCGGAGCCGCGCGACGTCGGCCGACGCCATCTGCTCGATGTCGGCCTTCCCGAGCACCCTGTTCGTGTTGAGCACGATCGAGGTGCCGATGTGGCCCGGCATGACGACCGCTACTTTCACGTGCGGCGCATGCAGGCGGAGGTCGACGAGGAGCGCCTCGGAGAAGCCCTTCACCGCGAACTTCGCCGCGCTGTACGCGGTGTGCGCGGTGCGCGGGCCGAGGCACGCCCAGAAGCCGTTCACGCTGCTGGTGTTCACGACGTAGCCCGCGTCGCTGCGGACCAGGAGCGGCAGGAACGCGCGCGTGCAGTGGTAGACGCCGCCCCAGCAGACGGCGAAGGTCTTGTCCCATTCCGCGCGCTCGTCCGCCAACATGCTGCCGCCGCCGCCGATCCCGGCGTTGTTGAACAGCAACTGGATGCGGTCGGTCGCATGCGCTTCGCACGCCGCGTCCCGGAAGGCCAGCACCTGCTCCTCGAGCGACACGTCGCAGAGGTGGACGCTGACGCGCGTGCCGGCCGGGGCCGCCGCCTCGCAGAGCGCCTTGGTCTCGGTCATCGTCGCGAGCGACACGTCGCAGAGCGCGAGATGACACCCCTCGGCGGCGAGCTGGCGCGCGAGCTCGCGCCCCATGCCCGTCCCGCCGCCCGTCACGACCGCGAGCTTGCCCCGGAAGTCCTTCATGCCCCGAGCGTGTAGCGCGGTCGCGCCGTTTTGGCGACCGCCCGGGGCGCTCGCGGGCGGCCGGCTTGACGGACGTGCACCCGATGGTCGATGACGAAACCCCTGCATGCGCCTCCTCGACCTCGATCGCATGCGCGCGATCGTGCGCGATCGGCGGCAGGACTTCGCCGGCGCGGCCCCGTTCCCCCATCTCGTCCTCGACGACTTCCTCGATCGCGACGCGGCGGCGGCGATCGTCCACGAGCTCTCGACCACCGACGGCGAGTGGATCTTCTACCACCACGTGAACGAGCGGAAGCGCGGCTTCAACGACGTCGCGCACATGGGGCCGGTGACGCGCGCGCTCGTGTCGGCGCTGAACGCGCCCGACTTCCTCGCCCTGCTCGGAGCGCTCACCGGCGAGTCCGCGCTCCTCGCCGACCCGACGCTCGAAGGCGGCGGGCTCAGCGAGATCGAGGCGGGCGGCTGGGTGAACGTGCACGCGGATTTCCTCTCGCACCCGCACGAGCGCACCTGGACGCGGCGCCTGAACCTCATCGTGTTCCTGAACGCCGACTGGTCCGCGACCGACGGCGGCGAGCTCGAGCTCTGGGACGCCGCGGTGCGGACGCCCGTCGTCCGCGTCGTGCCGACGTTCAACCGTTGCGTGATCTTCGCGACGACCGCGACGGCGTTCCACGGCGTCCCCGTCGTGCGCGCTCCGCCCGGCCGCTCGCGGAAGTCGCTCGCGCTCTACTACTTCGCGGACGAGGGCGCGCCGCTGCCGATTCGGTCCACGCACTACGTCCCGCGTCCGAGCGACGGCCTCGCGACCCGCGTCCTCATCCACCTCGACCGTCTCGCGCTCTACGCCTACGCGCTCGTCAAGCGCCACACGCGGCTCGGCGACCGTCTCGCGAGCCGCCTCTTGCGGCGGCTCTAGTGCACAAGGGGGATCTCTCCCCCTTCGCTCACGCGGCGAAGCCGCGCGAGCTCATCCCCCGGCTCGCTCCCGCTCGGCCGCGCGCTCCGCGCGCGGAGGTCGTGGGTCGGGCTTCGCGCCTTGCGCTCGGGGCGGCTCACACCTCTCGCTCGGAACCCATCTGTGCAGAGGTTCCCTAGTGTCCCGTTCCCGAAGTTCGTTGCATAAGGCTGGGAGGGATTTTGGGCCCTGCCAAAGCGCGACGACGCAGGAATAGTCTGGACTATTTCAAGGAGGAGCAACGCAGGCAGGGGTCAAAAGACCCCCAGAATTCTGCGGCGAACTTCGGGAACGTGACACTAGCGCCACCGCGACGAACACCGCCCGCCTCGGCAGCAGAAGCAGCGAGGTGAGCAGCGGTTCCGCGTCGGAGGTTGCGTGGACGTGTCGTTCGCGGTCTGCCGGCATGCGCCTTACGGGTGCGGTGTGATGGCGAGGACGGTGATGAAGCCCTTGCCAGGACCGTAGTGCCAGAAGATGCGGTAGGCGGCGGGCGTGTTGTTCTCGGCGTACGCCTCGAACACCTCTTCGCCGTTTGCGCCCGTAAAGCTGCTGTACTTGTGGGTGTTCAAGCCGGGGTGACGCGGGTTCTGCTCAAGCAGCCCGAGCGCCTTTCGCACCGCTTTGAGGCGCTTCTGTCGCGACGGGTCGGCTTCGAGCGCGGCGAGGTTCGCAGCCGCTTCTGCGGTGAAACGGAGGCGGCACGTCGGAGGCGCCACCTACTCGTCGAGCTCGTCGTCGGCGTACTGCGCAAACGAACCACGGTCGACGAGCTCACCCGCTGCCGCCTGTTCGAGACCGCGCCGGACGCTCGCGAGCGCCGCCGGGTTCTTGAACAGCCACGCTTCGTGCAGCGGCACGGAGGTCGCGGGTGAGAGTAGTACCTGCCCCGCCTTGTTCTTGTGGATCGTAAAGCGGAGCTCGCTCGCAGCGTCTCCGAACTGCGCGCGCAACGCCTCAACCGCCTTGGTGAGAATGAGGCGGTTCCGATCGTCGAGAGCGCCTTCGCCGAGAAGCTCGAACGTTTCGTCTATGATTTGCGGTTGTGCCATCGCGTGTCTCTCGGGAGTTACCCGTGGGCTACACCCACATGCCCACGAGGAGGCACTGTCGTCAACCCACAAGCGCCGGCCACGTCTGGCCTCCCATAGGGCCCAGACGATCATCTGCATCTTGGGCTCTCGGGGAGAAGAGCCACAAAATACAGGGGGTCGGATGGGTCTAGTGCACGAGGGGGACCTCTCCCCCTTCGCTCACGTGGCGAAGCCGCGCGAGCTCATCCCCCGGGCTCGCTCCCGCTCGGCCGCGCGCTCCGCGCGCGGAGGTCGGGTCCCGGGTCTCCCGGGTCGGGCTCCTAGGGAACCTCTGCACAGGTGGGTTCCGAGCGAGCAGTGCGAGCCGCCCCGAGCGCAAGGCGCGAAGCCCGACCGCGGATCTGAACGATACGCCGAGGGCGTCGCGCCGCCGTCGATTGGGGATGGATCGCGCTTCGTAGCCGGAGCTACCTGTGCAGAGGTTCCCTAGCGGCCCTCGCGGCGGGCCCGCGCGATGTCGTCGAAGTGCTGCGCCTTCGCCATCAGCTCGGGGTCGTTGAAGGGCTGCGTGCCGAAGTCGTCGATCGCGTAGGCCTTCGTGGTGTGCGCGTTGGGAAGGACGTCGCTCTCCTGCGGCACCGGACCGCCGAGCGTCGAAAGCGTCACGGAGAAGAGCGAGTACGGACCCGGTGCCTTCATGTCGTGGAACATGAGGCCGTAGTAGACGAGCGGCACCCAGTGCGTACCGGGCTCGAGCTCGGCGTCGGTGTAGGCGTAGCCGAGCATCTTGGCGTCGGCGGTGGTCACGAGCGTGCCCTCCACGCGAAACTTCCCGGGCTCCTCCACCGCGAGCTCGGCGTCGATCTGGAGGTTCCCGTCCACCAGGGAGTCGCGATACTGGCCGGTCAGGTGCGCGATCTGGACGCTGTAGACGAAGCTCGCGCTCGAGGTGAGCGTGTCGCCCTTCAGGCTCTCGGCCTGTACGACCACCTGATACTGGCCGCGAAAGTCGTTCGGCTTGTCGGGATCGGGGGTGTAGGTCGCGGTCCAGTAGTCGTCGTTCGCTTGCGCGTCGCCGTGCGTCCCGTCGTCGTAGAACGCGAGCGGGGCGACCATGATGCCGTCCATGGTCTGGATCACGCCCCGCATCGAGCGCGCGCCGGTGCGGAACTGCCGCAGGTGGTCGCGGCTCGTCGGACGGCCGTTCTGGTCGAACCCAGGCGCCATCCGGAGCTCGACGACCTCGGCGTAGACCACGACGTCGCTCGGCGCCTCGAAGCTCGTGTTGGAGGGATAGGCAAGCAAACGCGGCTCGGGATGGCGGCCGTCGGGCTCGGAGTTGACCTTGGGTGAGCGCGAGCGCGCGATCGGATCGAGGCCATCCTCGAGCGGACGCGACGTGCGCGGGTAGCGCGCCGCCTTGCGGTAGCGCGCCGCGGCGGCCGCCGCCTGCTCGGCGCTGAGCGTGCTCTCGTCCACGGGCTCGAGGGACGTCTCGGTGCGCACCTCGTTCCGCTCGGGCCCGGGCGACGGCTTGATCTCGACCTCGGGCGCGGGCGTCGCCGCGACGACCGCAACCTTGGGAGGCGGCGCGGGACGGCGCGTCAGCAGAAACGCCAGCACGCCGACCACCACCATCAGACCGACGATCAGAAGGGAGCGTTGGGACATGGGATCGAACGCCGCGCACGCGAGGCGCCCGCAACGGCGGCGGAGCCATAGCACGGGCGGAACGCGACCGACAATCTAGCCTCGATGTGACAGAAGTTTCGCGAGGGAAAACGCGCCAGAGTGCGTCAGCTGTGGTCGAGCGCAGCGCGGCGCACGCGGAGCATACCGTCATGGTATGTGAGCATTGCGGTGCGCGAGCACGGCCACGGATGGCGTGCTCTGGTGCGAGCGAGAGCGGTTTTCACCGGGAAATTTCTGTCACATCGAGGCTAGGATACGAGGGATCTCTCCCTCACCCCAGACGGGCACAGCCCGTCCGGGGCCCCACTCCCGGCTCGCTCGCACTCGGCCGCGCGCGACGGCGCGTCGAACCCGACGGCGCGCCGCGCCCCGGGCAGGTCAGCCGACGAAGAACCGCACGGAACGCTCCGCGAGCGCGATCACCGGCGCCCAATAGATGCCGAGCCCGATCGTCGGGATGACGAGAAAATACAGCAGGAACGCGTTGTGGGCGTCGAGCGCGACCACACCCTCGTCGCCGCGCGGCTGGTCGAGAAACATCGTCCGGATGATGCGCACGTAATAGTAGAGCGCGACGAGCGTGTTCGCGAAGCCGACCAGCGCGAGCACGTAGAAGCGCTGCTCGACGACGGCGGCGAACAGATAGAACTTGCCGACGAACCCCGCGAGCGGCGGAATCCCGGCGAGCGAGAAGAGGAAGATCGCCATCGCCACCGCCGGCACCGCGCCGCCGCGCCAGGCGAGACCGCGATAGCCGTCGAGATCCTCGCGCCCCGTCGAGTTCGCGACCACCATCACGACCACGAACGCACCGAGGTTCATCAGGTAGTAGGTGATCAAGTAGAAGAGCATGGCGCGGAGACCGGCGTCGTTCAGGACGACGAAGCCCATGAGCAGGTAGCCGGCATGCGCGATGCTCGAGTAGGCGAGCAGGCGCTTCACGTTCTGTTGGCCGAGCGCGGCCAGGTTGCCGAGCGTCATGGTGGCCATGCACACCGCGAGCATGAGCGTCGGCCAATCGACGCCGGCGAGGACCGTCCAACCTCCGCCGTCCGTCGGCTCCGACAATCCGGGATAGAAGAGCCGGATCAAGAGCGCGAAGCCCGCCGCCTTCGCTCCCACCGAGAGAAACGCGGTCACCGGGATGGGCGCGCCCTGGTACACGTCCGGTGCCCACATGTGGAACGGCACCGCCGCGATCTTGAAGCCGAAGCCGGCGAGCACGAGCACGAGCGCGACGAAGACCGTCAACGGGTCGCCGGCGCCGTGCGTGAGCGCGGCGTGGATCCGTCCGTACTCGAGGCTCCCCGCGAGCCCGTAGAGCCAGCTCATGCCGTAGATCATCACCGCCGACGCGACGCCGCCGTAGACGAGGTACTTGAGCGCCGCCTCCCCGGAGCGGCGGTCGTGCCGGCGGTAGCCCGTCAGCACGTACGACGTGAGGCTCACGAGCTCGAGGGAAAGGTAGGCGAGCAGGAGATTCGCCGCCGACGCCATGTAGAAGAGGCCGACGGTCGAGGCGAGGAGGAGCGCGTAGTACTCGCCCTCGTCGGTATCCTGGACCTCGGTCGAGCCGAGCGACATCCAGATCGTGACGAAGGCGGCGAGCGCGAAGAGCAGCTTGAAGAAGATGGCGAAGTCGTCGACGACGAGCATCCGCGACCACAGCCATCCCCGCCCGCCGTGCAGCAGCCCGGCGACGAGCCAGCGCTCGCTGAACGGGAGGCGGAGCCCGATCGACGCGACGAGCGCGGCGGCGCAACCGAAGAGCGCCAGCGCGCCGAGGTGCTCCTTGGCCTCCACGACGAGATCGGCCACGACGATCGCGATCGCGGTCGCGATCAGGATCAGCTCGGGCGCGCTGTACGCGAGGCTGTCGACGTTTCCGAGGTCCATGCGTCGGTCAGCGCAGCGCCACGCCGGTCGCGGCGCCGGCGTTGACGATCTCGTTCAGGTGGCCGAGCGAGGCGCCGATCAGGTCGAGCACCGCGTGCGGGTAGACGCCGAGCACGAGCACGATCGCCGCGAGCGGCACGAGCGTCGCGAGCTCGCGCCCGCTGATGTCCGGGAGGCCGGCATACTTTTCGTCGAGCCGGCCGAGCCAGACCCGCTGCAGCGTCCACAGTAGATAGCCGGCCGTCAGCACGATCGCACTGGCGGCGACGATGGTCAGGCCGGGGTGCCGCTGCCAGGCGCCGAGCAGCACCAGCACCTCGGAGATGAACGCCGACAGGCCCGGCAGTCCCATCGCGGCGAAGAAGGCGAGCGCCGTCACCCCCGTGTACACCGGCATGACCTCCGCGAGCCCCCCGAAGCCGGCAATCTCGCGGTGATGCGCCCGGTCGTAGATGACGCCGACGAGCAGGAACAGCATCGCCGTGATCGTGCCGTGGTTGAACATCTGGAGCACCGCCCCGTTGATGCCCTGGGGCGTGAAGGCCGCCATGCCGAGCATGACGTAGCCCATGTGGCTGATCGACGAGTAGGCGACGAGCTTCTTCAAGTCCGTCTGCGCGAGCGCACAGAGCGCGCCGTAGACGATGTTGAAGGTGCCGAGCGCCGCGAGCGTCCAGAACGCGAGGTCGGCGGTCGCCGCCGGGAGGATGCCGTAGTTGATGCGGAGGATGCCGTACGTTCCCATCTTGAGGAGAACCCCGGCGAGAATCACCGAGATCGCCGTCGGCGCCTCGACGTGCGCGTCCGGCAGCCAGGTATGGAAGGGAAAGGCCGGGATCTTGATCGCGAACGCGACGAAGAGAGCGAGCCAGAGGAGCTGCTGCGTCCGCGGCGCGAGCACGCCGCTTCGCTGCATGAGCTCCGGCATCGCGAAGGTGTGCGGCGTGCTCCCGAAATAGAGGACCAGCATCGAGATCAGCAACAGGACGCTGCCCGCGAAGGTGTAGAGGAAGAACTTGATCGCGGCGTACTCGCGGCGCGGCCCGCCCCAGATGCCGATCAGGAAGTACATCGGCAGCAGCATGACCTCCCAGAAGACGTAGAACAGGAAGAAGTCGAGGGCCACGAAGACGCCCATCATGCCGGTCTCGAGCATGAGGAAGAGCGCGAAGTAGCCCTTCACCCCTTTCTCGATGCCGAAGCTCGCGAGCACGCAGATCGGGCACAGGAGCGCGGTCAGCAGCACCATCGTGATGCTGATGCCGTCGACACCGACGAAGTACTCGATGTCGTACGACGCGATCCACGGCACGCGATCGACGTACTGGTAGGTCGCGAGCGTGCGGTCGAAGGCCGCGAAGAGCACGATGCCGAGCGCGAGCGTCGGCAGCGTGAACGCGAACGCCACCCGCCGCACCAGCCCGGCATTGCCCGCCGGCAGGCACAGCACCACCGCCGCGCCGAGCAGCGGGAGAAACGTCATCCAGGTGAGGACGTGATCCATGCGGTGCGGCTCCTACTAAAAGAGGCGGGCGATCAGCACGAACGCGACCGCGCCGACCACCACGTAGAGATACCCGTTGACGTTGCCGGTCTGGACCCGACGGACTTGCGCCCCGAGCGCCCAGGTCGCGCCCGCGAGCCGGTTGACGACGCCGTCGACCACACGCGCGTCGAAGCGGCCCTCGAGCCGCGCGATCGCGCGCGTGACGGTCGCGCTGCCGTCGACGATGCCGTCGATGATCCGGCGGTCGAACCAGGCGCCGAACGCCGCCAGCAGCAGCACCCCACGGCCGAAGACCGCCCAATAGATCTCGTCGAGCCAATACTTGTGGACGAACAAGCGATACGGCGCACCGCCCGCGAAGGCCGCGACCGCATCCGCCGCGATCGCACGCCGCTCGTAGATCAGGAAGGCCACGAACGCCCCGCCCGCGGCGACCGCGACCGCGAGCACCATGAGCATCCATTCGAGGCTCGCCTCGTGCGCCGCGGCGTGCGTCCCCGCGACGTCGCCGGTCGCGAAGACCGGCGCGAGCCACGCCGCGAAGCGATTGCTCCCGCCGAACGCCTCCGGCACGCCGAGGAAGCCGACCAGGAGGGCGCCCGCCGCGAGCAGCACGAGCGGAACCGTCATCGCGGCGGGCGACTCGTGCACGTGCGCCGCCACGTGCGGGTCGACGCGCGACTCGCCGAAGAAGACCAGCACGACCTGGCGGCAGACGTAGCAGGCCGTGAGGCCCGCGCTCGCGACGCCGACCGTCCACAGCATCGCGCCGCCGTACGGGCTCGACCATGCCTGCCAGAGGATCTCGTCCTTCGAGAAGAACCCGGCGGTGAGCGGCGTGCCCGCGAGCGCCAGCGCCGCCACCAGAAAGGTCCAGAACGTCACCGGCAGCGCCGCGCGGAGCGCGCCCATCTTCCGCATGTCCTGCTCGTGATGGAGCGCGCGAATCACCGAGCCGGCTCCCAGGAAGAGGCAGGCCTTGAAAAAGGCGTGCGTGACGAGGTGAAAGACGCCGGCCGTCCACGCCCCGACACCCATCGCGAGGAACATGTAGCCGAGCTGGCTCACGGTCGAGTACGCGAGCACCCGCTTGATGTCGTCCTGCACGAGGCCGATCGTCGCCGCACCGAGCGCGGTGGCGGCGCCGATGCCCGCCACGACCGCGAGCGTCGCCGGCGCCATCGCGTACAGGAAGTGGAGCCGCGCGATCATGTAGACACCCGCCGTCACCATCGTCGCGGCGTGGATCAGCGCCGAGACCGGCGTCGGTCCCTGCATCGCGTCCGGCAGCCACACGTGCAGCGGGATCTGCGCCGACTTGCCGGTCGCGCCGACGAAGAGCAGGAGCGTGACGAGCGTCGCGGCCGGGACGCCGAGGATCAGGCGACCGTCGAGGCTCGCGGCGTGGTGCTGGATCTCACGGAAGACGACGGTACCCTGCCCGGTCGCGTCGAGCGCCCAGAAGAGCGCGAAGATCCCGAGAATGAAGCCGCCGTCGCCGACGCGGTTCACGATGAACGCCTTGTTGCCGGCCGTCGTGTTGACCGGCTCGCGCCACCAGAAGCCTATCAGCGCCCACGAGCAGAACCCGACGCCCTCCCACCCGACGAACATCACGAGCAGGTTGTCGGCCAGCACGAGCACGAGCATCGCGAACGTGAAGAGGTTCAGGTACGCGAAGTAGCGCCAGTACGCCTCGTCGTCGTGCATGTAGGCCGTCGAGTAGACGTGGATGAGCCCGCCGATGCCGGTGACGACGAGGAGCAGCGTGCACGAGAGAGGGTCGGCGAGAAAGGCGACGTCGGCGCGCAACGATCCCACCGCGAGCCAGCGCCACGCGACGTCGAGCAGCACGCGCCGTTCGGGCGCGAGCGCGAGCAGCTGCGCGAAGGTCGCCACGGCGAGCGCGAACGCGCCGGCCACCGGCACGACCGCGATCGCCGCGACCGCGCGCCGGCCGGCGCGGCGTTGGATCGTCGCGCCGAAGAGTCCGTTCACGACGGCGCCGACGAGCGGCAAGAACGGGATCCAGCGGAGCGACGTGACGGCGAGCGGGTCCATGCCTGGGCTCAATGCCGGAGCGAGTGCAGCGCCTCGACGTCGATGCTGTCGAAGTTCCGATAGATGCCGAGCACGATCGCGAGCCCGACCGCGGCCTCGGCCGCCGCCAGCATGATGACGAAGATCGCGAAGATCTGGCCGTCGGTCGGCGTACCGGAGTAGCGCGCGAAGGCGACGTAGTTGACGTTGGCGGCGTTCAAGAGGAGCTCGATGCCCATCAGGATGCCGAGCGCGTTCCGCCGCGTGAGCACCGTGTAGAGCCCGAGCGCGAAGAGCGCCAGGGCGACGACGAGAACGTGCTGGAGCGGAACCCCCGGCATCGCGCGCTCAGCTCCGCAGCTCTTTCCGCGATACGACGATCGCGCCGACGAGCACCGCGAGCAGCACGAACGACGCGAGCTCGAACGGCAGCACGTAGCGCCCGAGGAAGCCGTCGCCGATCGCATGCGTGGTGGGCACGTCGGGGAGGGCGTCGACGACCGGCCAGCGGCTCTTGAAGATCGCCCGTCCCATGACGGCCGCAACCATGCCGACGACCACGAGCGCCGCCGGCCATCCGACCGATCGGTTCGACACCGCGACGTCGCCGATCCGGTGCGTCAGCATCACGGCGAAGAGGATCAGCACGAGAACGCCCCCGATGTAGATGAGAAACTGCGCGGCCGCGACGAAGTCCGCCGCGAGGAAGACGTACAGCGAGGCCACACCGAAGAGCGTTCCGAGGAGCGCGAATGCCGAGTAGACGATGTTGCGGGAGAACGCGACGCCCGCCGCGCAGATCACGGTGAAGGCGGCGAATGCGTAGAACAGGGCGACGGACAACGACAACGCGCGACTTTCTCCCTTCGTGACGTGCGGTCGGCCGTGGCGGGTGGTCAGGCACCCGGGAGCCGAGGGTCGCGTCGGAGTAGCAAACTCATGGAGGGGTCGCAATTCGCGGCTCGGGACCTCGGAAGCGCTCGATGTCCGCGCGGCTCTCCCGGGGCGACCGGCGACGGGCGCGCCGGCGATGGCGCGCGCGCGCGCTCCGGCGGCATCCACGCGCCGCTCGCGGACCAGCGGCCCTCACCACGCGTCGACGCAGGGACGTTTCTTCCGCGCGCGCGCGCGGCGGGGGCGGCACGGCGGCGAAGGCGGCCGCGATCACGCGGCGGGTGTCGGCGGGGTCGATGACGTCGTCGATCTCGAAGTGCGAGGCGGCGCTGACGCCCTTGCCGTGGCGATACATCCGCTCGACCATGCTCTCGTAGAGCGCGCGCCGCTCGGCGGGATCGGCGAGCGCGGCGATCTCCTTGCGGAAGCCGAGCTTCACCGCGCCTTCGAGACCCATGCCGCCGAACTCCCCCGTCGGCCACGCCATCGTGAAGAGCCCGGCCTTGAAGCTGCCACCGGCCATCGCCATCGCGCCGAGCCCGTACCCCTTGCGAAGCACGATCGTGCAGAAGGGCGTCGTCAGGCTCGCCCCGACGAGAAAGAGACGCGCCGCATGTCGGACCAGCGCGCGCTTCTCGATCTCGGGCCCGACCATGATGCCGGGCGTGTCGCAGAGGAAGACGACCGGCAGGTCGAACGCGTCGCAGAGCTGGAGGAAGCGGGCCGCCTTGTCGGCGCCGTCGGCGTCGATGGCGCCCGCGAGATGCGTCGGGTCGTTGGCGACGAGCCCGATCGGCCGGCCTTCGATGCGCGCGAATGCCGTCACCATGCCGCGCCCGAACGGGCGGCGGAGCTCGAGCAGCGAATCCTCGTCCGCGAGCGTCGTCACGATCGCCCGGACGTCGTAGACGCGCAGGCGGTTCTCCGGCACGAGCGCCCGCAGGCGGCGCTGATCGGCGCACGCCCAGTCGGCGCACGGGCCCTGGAAGTATCCGAGATAACGCTTCGCGATCCGCACCGCCTCGGCCTCGTCGGCGACCGCGACGTCGACGACGCCGTTCTGCGATTGCACCGCCAGCGGGCCGATCTCCTCCGGTCGAAACACGCCGAGGCCGCCGCCCTCCACCATCGCAGGCCCCCCCATGCCGATGTTCGAGTTGGCGGTGGCGATCACGACGTCGCAGCACCCGAGGAGCGCGGCGTTCCCCGCGAAGCAGAAGCCCGAGTTGACGCCGACGAGCGGCACGAGGCCCGAGAGCCGGGCGAACGCCTGGAACGTCGGCACGTCGAGGCCCGGCGATGCCGAGCGCGTCGGTATCGCCGGGCCGGCCGCCGCCGCCCTCGCTGAAGAGCACGACCGGCAGGCGCTCGCGCTCCGCGATCTCGAGCATGCGGTCCTTCTTGCGGTGGTTCTGCGCTCCCTGCGTGCCGGCAAGGACGGTGTAGTCGTAGGCGAGCACCACGCACGACGCGCGATCGCCGGGGCGCGGACGCCCCGTTCACCGTACCGATGCCGGCGACGAGACCGTCGGCGGGCGTCTTCGCGATCAGATCCTCGACCGAGCGCCGCTGCCGCTGCGCGGCGATCACGAGCGCGCCGTACTCGACGAAGCTCCCCGGGTCGCAGAGGTCGTCGACGTTCTCGCGCACGGTACGCTGGCCGGTGCCGTGCCGGCGCGCGACCGCCTCGGGTCGCGCCGCGTCGAGGCCGGCGGCATGACGCTCGATCGCTTCGGCGAGATCGGGACGCACGCGCTCGAGCCACGCCTCGCCTCGTCGGCGTCGGCCGTGACGCGCTCGTCGACGTCAGCGGGATCGAGCAGCAGGAGAAGATGGCCCTCGAACACGGTGTCGCCGCGCGCGACCGCGACGCGGCGAACGACGCCGGCACGCGTCGGCCGCGACGACGTGCTCCATCTTCATCGCTTCCATCACGAGGAGCGTCGCGCCGGTGCGCACGCGGTCGCCTTCGGCGACGTCGAGGCTGACGATCGTCCCCTGCATGCCGGCGCGCACGGCCATCGCGTCGCCGGCGGCGGCGGCGGCGCCGAGCCTGTCGTCGAGGGCCACGCCGGGGCGCGGACCGCCGCTCTTGCCGTGCACCAGCACGGCGAGCGGATCGTCGGACGCGAGGCGCGCGCCGGCGAGCGCGGCGCCGCCGCGCGCTGCGGAGACGTCGGCGCCACGCGTCGGGACCGCCGCGACGTGGCGGCGCACACGGCTGCCGGCCGCGGCGACGAGCTCGGCGGCGTGGCGCTCGACGAAGCTCGTATCGATCGCGTCGGCCGCGACCGCGGGATGCGCGAGCAGGGCCTGGAGGAACCCGAGATTGGTCGGCACCCCTTCGATCCGACACTCCGCGAGCACGCGACCGGCCCGCGCCACGAGCGCCGCGAGCCCGCCCGTCGGGGCGTGCACGATCACCTTGGCGAGCAACGAGTCGAAGCGCGGGTTGGTGGTGTAGCCGGCGTAGCCGAGGCCGTCGACGCGCACGCCGGGTCCGGACGGCGGCTCGTAGGCCGTGAGCGTGCCGCCGCCCGGCACCGCGTCGCCGTCGGCGCGCATCGTCTCCATGTTGACGCGGAGCTCGATCGCGTGGCCACGCGGCGCCGGATCGTGACCGTCGCCGAGCCCGACGTCGGCGAGGGAGGCGCCGCCCGCGAGGCGGAGCTGCGTCGCGACGAGATCGACGCCGGTCACCGCCTCGGTGACGGTGTGCTCGACCTGCAGGCGCGGGTTCGCCTCGAGGAAATAGAACCCGGCGTCGGCACCCGCCTCGGCATCGACCAGGAACTCGAAGGTGCCGAGGCTGTCGTAGCGCACCTCGGCCGCCAGGCGGAGCGCCGCGGCAACGAGGCGGGCGCGGAGCGCGGGAGCGAGGCTCGGGCTCGGCGCGATCTCGACGAGCTTCTGATGCCGCCGCTGCAACGAGCATTCGCGCTCGCCCAGGTGCGCGACGCCGCCGCGACCGTCACCGACGATCTGCACCTCGACATGGCGCGCGCGCGCAAGGTGACGCTCGACGTACACGTCGCCGCACCCGAAGGCGGCGGCCGCCTCGGATCGGCAGCGCGCGTACGCGTCGGCGAGCGCCGCCGGCTCGCGCACGACGCGCAGGCCGCGTCCGCCGCCGCCCGCGATCGCCTTCACCACGACCGCGCGGCCGTCGGCCGCCGCGAGAAACGCCGTCGCCTCCGCGAGGCTGGTCGGGCCGTCCGTACCCGGCAGGAGCGGCACGTCGAGACGCGCCGCGAGGGCACGTGCCCGGCTCTTGTCGCCGAAGATCTCGAGTACCTCCGGTCGCGGTCCGACGAACACGATCCCCGCCTCCGCGCAGCACGCGGCGAAGTCGGCGCGCTCGGCGAGGAAGCCGTAGCCGGGATGGATCGCGTCGCACCCGGCGGCGCGCGCGGCGGCGATCACCTGCGCGACGTCGAGATAGGCGGCGGCACCCGTGCCCGGCAGCACGCGCGCCCCGTCGGCCAGGCGCACGTGGAGACACGCGGCGTCGTCCTCGCCGTACACGGCGACGGTACGAAGCCCCGCGTCCGCCGCCGCCCGCAACACGCGGATCGCGATCTCCCCTCGGTTGGCGACGAGCAGCGCGCGGAGCGGCATGGGTCGACGGCCGCGGCCGAGCCCTACTCGTCGGCCGCGGGCGCGCCTGGGGCCGCGGGCGCGGCGGCGGCAGCAGCCGGCGGCGCGCTCTTCGCCGGCGCGGGCGGCGCCGTCGCGGGCGCGAAGTCCTCGACGTACGCCATGCCGCGTTCCAGGATCGGCGCGAGCACGGGATCGGTCTCCGGACCCTTCTTCGGCTTGTACGCCAGCACCGGCTCGCTCACGTAGTGCCGCAGCATGCTCTTCAGCGTGTAGTCCGCCCCCTCGAACTCGGAGGTGTGGTGGATCGAGCCCGTCGGACACACCTCGCTGCAGAGCCCGCAGTACATGCACTTCGCGATGTCGATGTCGAAGCGCTTCAGGGTCATCTGCCGCGTCTCTTTGTCCTTCGGCGCCTCGATGACGATGCAGTCGATCGGACACGCGCGCTCGCACGCGAGGCACCCGGTGCAGATCTCGAGGTCGACGGCGAGGATGCCGCGGTAGCGGAACGGCAGCGTGTCCTGCACGCGGATCGGCACGCGGTCCGGGTATTGGACGGTGAAGGGCCGGCGCACGAAGTGCGAGAAGGTGATCGCCATCCCCTCGAAGATGGTGCTCACGGTCTCCGTGACGTTGGCGAGCCAGGTCGACGTCACGGAGTCCATCCCCCGCCTCGTCGCGCTCGGCCGCACACTCGCGCGCGGAGGTCGCCGCCGGTCATCCCGTAGAGCTAACGTGCGAGCCTCCTCAGAGCAACCGCGCACCTCGGCGCCGCGCCCGGCATCGAACGCATCGGGGCGCATGCCGGGCCGGCCGCGACCCGCGGCCGAGGGGACTAGACGGAGACGGGCGTTTCGCTACTGATGGAGGCCATGACGCGACCCGGCCATCGCGACGGCGCCACGCGCCGCACGCTCGGTCGAATCGCAGCGGCGTTGGCGCTCTGCGTGGTGCCGATCCGCCCGGCGGCGGCCGTCATGGTGTCGGCGAAGCACGTCGACGTGGAGCTGGTCGCCGACGTCGCGAGCGCGCCGCCGGGCGGGTCGTTCCGGCTCGGGGTCCGCTTCGTCCCCGAGAAGGATTGGCACGTCTACTGGCGGAACCCCGGCGACTCCGGAGAAGCCCCCCGCATCACCTGGACATTGCCCCCCGGGCTCGCGGCCGGAGCGCTCGAATGGCCGACGCCCGAACGCATCGAGGTCGGTCCGCTCGTGAACTTCGGCTACGAGGGCGAGCTGCTGCTGGCGGCCCCGGTGACGGTCGCGCGCGACGTCCCCCACGACGCGCCGCTGCCGCTCCGCGCCCAGGCGAAGTGGCTCGTCTGCGATCGCGACGAGTGCATCCCGGGCGGCGCGACGCTGTCGCTCACGCTGCCCGTCGGCGGCGGCGCCGCCGTCGCTCCGAGCGCGGCACGCCGCTTCGACGCGCGCCGCCTGCCCGCGGCGCCGCCTTCGAGCTGGCACGTGGACGCGACCCCCGACCACGACCGCGTGGTGCTGGCGGTCCACGGCGCGCCGTTTCCGCACGGCACGGCGCCGTTCTTCTTCGCCGCCGATCGCGAAGCGCTCGAAGCATCGGCGGCGCAGACCTTGACGCGGCTCGGCGACGGCTTCGCGCTGACGCTCACGCCCCGCGCGGCCGCCCCCACGACGCTCGCCGGCGTGCTCCGCGTCGGCGACCACGCCTACGCGATCGACACGCCGGTCGCGGCGGCGGCCGCGTCCGGATGGTCGTTCGGGCCGATCGCCCTCGCCTTCGCCGGCGGGCTCCTCTTGAACCTCATGCCGTGCGTGTTTCCGGTCCTCGCGTTGAAGGCGTTGGCGCTCGCGGGGCTCGGCGGCGAGGCTCGCCGCCGCATCCGACGCCACGGGCTCGTCTATACGGCCGGCATCGTCGTGTCGTTCTGGGCGCTGGCCGGCATGCTGATCGCGGCGCGCGCGGGCGGCGCCGAGCTCGGGTGGGGATTTCAGCTTCAGAGTCCGGCGGTCATCGCCGCGCTCGCCGGGCTCTTCTTCTGGATGGCGCTCGTGCTCCTCGACGTCGTCGCGGTCGGCGGCGCGATCATGGGCGTCGGACAGCATCTGACGGTCGGCGACGGCGACCGGGCGGCCTTCTTCACCGGCGTGCTCGCGACGGTCGTCGCGACGCCGTGCACGGCGCCGTTCATGGGCACGGCGATCGGCTACGCCCTCGGCCAGCCGGCGGCGACCGCGTTCGCCGTCTTCACCAGCCTCGGCCTCGGCCTCGCGTGCCCGTACGTGCTCGTGACCTTCGTTCCCGCGCTCGCCTCGCGGTTCCCGCGGCCGGGCGTCTGGATGGAGACGCTGAAGCAATTCCTCGCCTTCCCGCTGCTCGCGACGGTGGTCTGGCTCGTCTGGGTGGCGAGCTTCCAGGCCGGACCGCAAGCGGTCGGGGCGATTCTGATGGGCCTGGTCTTGATCGCGTTCGCGGCCTGGGTCGGCGGACGCTGGTCCGGTGCCGGCGCCCGTCTCGTCGCGGGCGCCGCGGTTGCCGTCGCGGTGCTGCTCGCGGTCATGATCACGCCCACCGCCGCACCCACGCCGAGCACGGCCCGCGCCGACGGCGCCGACGCGGCCTTCCAGTGGGAGCCCTATTCAGCCGCGCGCGTCGCCGAGCTCCGCGCGGCCGGTCGCCCGGTGTTCGTCGACTTCACCGCCGCTTGGTGCGTCACGTGTCAGGTCAACAAGAAGGTCGCACTCGAAACCACCGAGGTTGTCGACAAGATGAAGGAGCTCGGCGTGGTCGCGATCCGCGCCGACTGGACCCGTCCCGACCCCGCGATCACGCGCGCCCTCCAGGCGTTCGGACGCGACGGAGTCCCGCTCTACGTGCTCTACACCGGACGCGCGAGCGACCCGCCGCGCATCCTGCCCCAGATCCTCACACCCGCGATCGTCCTCACCGAGCTCGCCAAGCTCGAACCCACGCAACTCAGGAGGAGCACATGAATTGGTCCGTCTGGAAACGCAGCCTCGTCGTCACCGCGGTCGCCGCGACCGCATCGATCGCCGCCGCCCACGTGCACGCCGCCGCCGCGCCCAAGGTCGGCCAACCCGCGCCCGCCTTCAGCGCCAACGACGTCGACGGCAAGACGCGCTCGCTCGCGGAATTCAAAGGGAAGTACGTCGTGCTCGAATGGCACAACCAGGGATGCCCCTTCGTGAAGAAACATTACGACAGCGGCAACATGCAGAAGCTCCAAAAGGAGCTGACCGGCAAAGGCGCCGTGTGGCTCAGCATCATCTCGTCGGCGCCGGGCGCGCAGGGCTACGTCACGCCCGAGCAGGAAAAAGAGTACCTCGCGGAGAAGCACGCCGCCCCGACGGCCGTGCTCTTCGATCCCGACGGCACGATCGGCCACGCGTATGGCGCCAAGACGACGCCGCACATGTTCGTGATCGACGACAAGGGCACGATCGTCTACGCGGGCGCGATCGACGACAAGCCGTCGACCGACACCGCCGACGTCGCAACCGCGAAGAACTTCGTGCGCGCCGCCTACGAGGAGGCGTCGGCCGGCAAGCCGGTCACGACGGCGTCGACGGCGCCGTACGGCTGCGGGGTGAAGTACAAGGACTAGTCTAGGCGCGTGACCCAAGACTCGACCAGTATGCGGCGGGTGGGTGGGGGCCGGTTCTCCGCTCGTGAGTCGGTGGTCTCCAGCGCGTAGAGCCCGCCGCGTCGTCTCCGGCTTGCGCACACGCGCGGCGCTACTCGCTCCGAACCGACCCCCATCCACCCGGCGGTCCGCACGACTCGTGGACCGCCGGGCGCCATCGCCTGCTTCACCTCGGCAAACGGTCGCCCGCCTTGCGTCTCGCGCCGCGCGGAGCGGGGCTTGGCCCACGGCGAGCGTCGGAGGCGATGCGTGCGCTGCGAGCGTGGTCGCCGTGGCCAGCGCTTCGGGCGGCGAAACTCGCGACCCGTGCCGGGCCGCTCCGTCGGGTGGGCTTCCACGGCCTCGAGCATCGGCAGCAGCTGCCCCGTGTCCCGGACCGCGGTCGTGCCGCATCCGCCGGGCGCTCATCGCCTGGTGTCGCAACGTGTTCGCCCGCGTCGCCGACGAGGAAGCGTCGGCCGGCAAGCCGGTCACCACGGCATCGACGGCGCCGTACGGCTGTGGAGTGAAGTACCGCAATTGAGTCGTCCGCGGGGCTCTCT
Organism: uncultured delta proteobacterium; assembly: GCA_963774015.1. Lineage (GTDB taxonomy): Bacteria > Desulfobacterota > Binatia > UTPRO1 > UTPRO1 > UTPRO1. The sequence continues at coordinate 1,068,690 of CAVZDH010000001.1, read as the reverse complement.
GCGCCACGTCCCCCAGAAACTCCTCGACGGCCTGTACTTCTTCCGGCGTCGGCATCTTCACTCGCATATCTGGAAGCGAGCCTAGACTTTTGCACACGTTTCCTCGGGAACCTTCAATTCTTCGAGAGCACGCACTACACGCCGATACAGGAGGTATTTTGGCTTTCCATTAGTACCTCCAGGTTTCATCTTTGGCATATTTTCCATTCTGAGTTATTGCTGTCCTTAAGAGGAGATATAAACAGTATTATCTGACGCCTCACGCGCTCGTGAGCGCACCGCCGACCTTCTCGCGCGCCTCGTGGAATCGCGCCCATCTCGATCTGCGGAGCGACGAAGTGCTCGCGCAGATCCTCGACCGCGGCGACCTCGCGAGCTGGCGGGCGCTGTATGCCGAAGCGCGCGCGGACCGCCGCCTTCGCCTCCGCATCGCGGCCCTCGTCCGCACCGTTCCGCTTCCGCTCCCCCGATTCTGGCTCGCGGCCCTCGCACACCTCGGCGAGAACGTCGACCTCGGCGCGCCTGTGCCCGCCTACTTCGGCGAAACCTCGGTCTGACCACACGGGCGCCCGTGATGCCGTCGCGTCAACGTACGGCGCCGCGAAAGACCGGGACTCAGATGAACGGACTGTAGTAGTAGTCCTCGGGCCGCAGCCGCGCGCGGCGCAAGTGGAAGCGCACGCGGCGAAAGAACGTCCCGAGCAGCGCCGCGCCGCCGAGCGTCATCGCGATCGCCACGACGCGGCCCACGCTCGCCGGCACCACGACCATCCACACCGCCGTGCCGACGACGTTCACGAGCGCGATCGGCACCATGTACTTCCAGCACAGCGTCATCAGCTGGTCGACGCGAACGCGCGGCAGCGTCGCCCGCACCCACATCGCGACGAAGACGAAGAAGTAGGCCTTGGTGAAGAACGTCGCGAGCTGCAGCACGGCGAGCACGATCGGCCGGGTCGTCACGGGCGGCACCTGCCATCCGCCGAGGAAGAGCGTCGTCACGATCGCGCCGATGACGTAGAGATTGCCCCACTCCGCGAGGAAGAAGAGCAGATAGCGCATGCCGCTGTATTCGGTGCAGAAGCCGGCGACGAGCTCCGACTCGGCCTCGGGGAGATCGAACGGCGTCCGGTTGCCCTCGGCGAGCGCCGCCGCGAAGAACACGAAGAACGCCGTGAACGTGAACGGGTTGTGGAAGAGAAACCAGGTCCACGGACCCCAGCTCTGGGCGCGAATGATGTCCTGCATGCTGAGCGTGCCGGTCAGCAGCACGACCGGAAAGATCGAGAGGCCGGCGGGGATCTCGTAGCTCACGATCTGCGCCGCCGAGCGGATGCCGCCGAGGAGCGACCACTTGTTGTTGGAGGCCCAGCCCGCCATCAGCACGCCGACCACGACGAGCCCGGTCACGGCGGTGATGTAGAGGATGCCGATGTTCAGGTCGGCGATCACGAGCACGTCGCCGAACGGCACGACGGCGAAGGTGGCGACGAAGCCGATCACGACCAGATAGGGCGCGAGCGAGAAGAGCCACCGGTCGGCGGCGCTCGGAATGATGTCTTCCTTGAGGAGATTCTTGAGCCCGTCGGCGAGCCACTGCAGGAAGCCCTGCGGCCCGACGCGGTTCGGCCCGACGCGCGACTGGATGCGCGCCCACACCCGGCGCTCGACCCAGCTCGTGATGCCGGCGAGCGGCAGCACGAAGCCGAACACCACCACGGCCCCGAGGAGGAGCATCGTCGCCGCCGCGACGAGCTCGTAGGGCGCGAAGCGGAGCGGCCCGGTGACGTCGGTGAGCGTGCGGACGAGCTCGTGCACGTCAGCGATCCATCCCGGTGTGCGACCTCACCGAGTGACTCCTGTTCGCGCTCTCACCGATCGACTCCTGTTCGCGATCTCACCGATCGACCTCGGGCGCGACGACGTCGAGACTCGCGATCACGGCGACGAGGTCGGCCAGCATGAGCCCGCGGCTCACGTGGTCGACGATCGCCATCGCCGCGAACGAGCCGGTGCGAATGCGGACGCGGTGCGGGTAGTCGCTGCCGTCGCTCACGCAGTACCACCCCATGTCGCCGCGCGCGGCTTCGATACGCACGTAGGCGTCGCCGACGGCCGGCTTGAACTTCCGCGGCACCTTGCCGAGCACGGGGCCGTCGGGCAGCTGGTCCAGGCACTGGCGCAGCATGCGACACGATTGCTGCATCTCGCGGATGCGCACCATGTAGCGGTCGAAGCAGTCGCCGACCGTACCGCGCTCGCCGGTGCCCACCGGCACCTCGAAGTCGAGCTCCGGGTAGATCGAGTACGGCAGGTCCTTGCGGACGTCGAACTGCACGCCCGAGCCGCGCAGGTTCGGACCGACCAGGTTGTAGTCGATCGCGTCCGCGCGCGAGATGACCGCCACGTTCACCAGCCGCTCGACGTAGATCTTGTTGAAGGAGATGAGGTCGTTGAACTCCTCGATCAACGGCTCGAAACGGTCGAGGAAGAAACGCAGCTTGGCGGCCCAGCCCGGCGGCAGGTCGTACGCGACGCCGCCGATCCGCATGTAGCTGAAGGTGAGACGCGCGCCGCAGAGCTCCTCCAAGAGGTTGTTGATGTGCTCGCGCTCGCGGAGCGCGTGGGTGAAGGGCGTGAAGGCGCCGATGTCCATGCCCATCGAGCCGACCGCGACGAGATGGCTCGCGATGCGGTTCAGCTCGACGGCGATGACGCGGCAGTACTCGCCCCGGCGCGGCACCTCGATCCCCGCGAGCTTCTCGCACACCATCGCCCAGCCCTGATTGCAGGGCATCGCGGCGACGTAATCGACGCGGTCGGTGTAGGGCATGAACCCGTGGTAGCCGACCTTCTCCGCGATCTTCTCGATCGAGCGGTGCAGGTAGCCGACGTCGGGAATGGCCTGCCGCATCACCTCGCCGTCGGCCTTCACCACGAAGCGCAGCACCCCGTGCGTGCTCGGGTGCTGCGGCCCCATGTTGAGCGTCATCTCCTCGGTCGCGACGCCCGCACGCAGCACGTCCACCTCGACCCCGCCGATCCCCGTCGTCATCGACACACCGCCATTTCGACGCGAACCAGGGAGCGACGGGCGCGCCGAGAACGAGTTGGATGCGAGGCGCGAGCGGAGCGAATGCGGAGGCGTAGCGGAGCTACGCCGCACAAATGAGCGACCGAGCAACGAAGCAGACAGCCCGTTATCGGCGCGCCCGTCACAGCATGCTCTCCCGTTTGGTCGAGATCCCGTGATACTCCGTCGGCTCGACGTAGTCCTTGCGGAGCGGATGACCGACCCAGTCCTCCGGCAAGAGGATGCGACGGAGGTCCGGATGGCCGTCGAACTCGACGCCGAGGAGATCGAAGATCTCCCGCTCCTGCCAGATCGCGGTGCGCCACACGCGCGACACCGACCCGAGCTGCGGGTGATCGCGCGACACCCCGACCTTCATCACGAGCGCGTGGCGATGGACGTACGAGAAGAGATGGTACGCGACCTCGATCTGCTCGCGCTTGGGGTAGTCGACGCCGGTCTGGTTCGAGAGGCAATCGAAGGCGAGCTCGGGCTCCTCTTTCAGGAACGTCGCGACCGCCACAACGTCCGCCGGTCGGACGCGCACGGCCGCGTCCCCCGTGGCCTCGAAGCTCTCGATCGCGCCCGGGAAGCGCGCGAGCAGCGCGGCGTGTATCGCGGTCGAGTCCACCGGGTGTCGCTAGTCCGGGTTATTCACGAGTCGTCGTCGCGAAAGCGACGCGCGTGCGTCAGATCGGGCCGCGCGGAGGCCCGAACGACGCAGGCCTAGTTGAACGCTACGTCGAGGAGTGAGGGCCGAGCCCGGCCCGAGATGACGGGAGATCGGGGCTTGCGGCAGGCGATTCACGAATAATCCTGGCTAGGCGCGGCGCGGCGCCGCCTCGTGGTCGTCGCGCACGAGCCACTTCTCGCCCATCATCTTTTCCTGCAACAGCAGGATGCCCTGCGTCAGCGCCTCGGGGCGCGGCGGGCACCCCGGCACGTACACGTCGACCGGGAGGACCTTGTCGACGCCGTCGCACACCGAGTACGCGAGCTGAAAGAGCCCGCCGCAGTTCGCGCAGCTGCCCATCGAGATGACGTACCGCGGCTCGGGCATCTGCTCGTAGAGGAGCTTCGTGCGGAGCGCCATCTTGAGGGTCAGCGTGCCGGCGACGATCATCAAGTCGGACTGCCGCGGCGTCGCACGGGGCACCGCGCCGAAGCGATCGAGGTCGGCGCGCGGACCGCCCGTCTGCATGAGCTCGATCGCGCAGCACGCAAGGCCGAAGAGCATGTACCAAAGCGACGATTTCCGGGTCCAGTTGAGCATGGCGTCGACCTGAGTCGTGACCATGAACTCGGGCATCGTGTTCATCAGCGACATGGCTCGATCCTTACCCGCTCACGCCGCGCGCCGGAAGTCCGCGTCCGCGTCGACGGGCGTCCCCTTCACCCACTCGAGATCGCGCTTCACCCAGACGTAGACGAGCCCGACGGTGAGCACCCCGATGAAGAGCAAGATCTCGACGAGCGCGAACGGCCCGCGCCCGTCGGCCACCCAGCGCTTGAAGACGGCCATCACGGGGTACATGAACGCGAGCTCGACGTCGAAGACGACGAAGATCAGGGCCACGAGGTAGAAGCGGATGTTGAAGTTGATCCAGGCGCTCCCGCTCGCGGGCTCCCCGCACTCGTAAGTGCTGAGCTTCTCCGCCTCGGGGTTGCGCGGACGCACGAGGCGCCCGAACCCGAGCAGCAGGCCGGAGAGCCCGAGCCCGAGCAGCAGGAAGACGAGGACGTTCGCAAAGTGAAAATACACGCTTGAGTGATCTAACCGCAGATCCTCCAGTCAGGCAAACCACGCCGTTCGGGCCGCGTCAGGGATAGATCCACCGCAGACAGTCGCTGCGCACTCTGGTCGCCGCTTCGGCCGACCTCCACTGCTCGTGGTGGATCGTGCGGGCCAACGCGGGGAAGCCCTTGCAGACCTTCTCGTCGTCCGGGTGGTCGGCGCAGGCCTCGCGCGCCGCGCCGAGCGGCGAGTACACCGAGAAGCCGGCCTCGCGACCGCGGGCGATGCGCGTCGCTTCGGTCGCGTATTGGTCGCAGAGCGCCTGCTCGTTCGTACTGAGGGAGCCGTACGCGCGCGGCTCGGCGCGCACGACGGCGGCACCGAGCGCGACGCTCGCCACGGCGGCGAGCGCGAGTGCCCTCGCGGTCACGCGCCCTCGCAGCGAGCGGGCCGGCGCGCCGGCTTCATGATGCGACCTCCGGCACGCCCCGCGGCGGACGGTCGGCGCCACGCGTGCCGCTCAGCTCCCCGGAAGGCGCGCGACGTACCCGAAGATCGCCGCGTAGTGGAAGGCGCTCCCGGCGACGACGCAGACGTGGAAGACCTCGTGGTACGAGAACACGTGCGGCCACAGGCGCGGCCGCCGCGTGACGAAGAAGATCATCCCGATCGTGTACGAGAGGCCACCGAGCACGACGAGCCAGAACGCACCGGCCGGCAGCGTCCGCGCCACGATGCCGAGGAACGGCAGCGCGAGCCAGCCCTGCACGACCTGCATCGTGATCGAGACGCCGTCCGACACGTGCGGCCAGAAGATCTTCTGCGCGATGCCGGCGAGCGTGATGCCCCAGGTCGCGGCGAGCGCCGCCGCGAGCACCCACCCGCCGAGCACGCTCACGGCGAGCGGCGTGTAGGTGCCGGCGACGAGCACGAAGATCATCGAGTGGTCGATCCGCTGCATGCGCCGCTTCCACGCCGGCTGCCACGGGAACGAATGGTAGAGGCTGCTGACCGTGTAGAGCCCGATCAGGCTCGCGCCGAACACGAGGAGCGCGACGCGCATCCCGAGGTCGCCGCTTCCCGCCCGCCAGAGCGCCGCCGCACCGACCAGCGACAGCAGCGCCGCCGAGCCGTGCAGGAAGCCGCGGACGGGGTTCTGCATGCGTCCGAGACAGAGGCGATCGGCGGCTTCCATGAACCGACAGGCCTAGCGGAAAGCGCGCCGACCGGGAAGCTCGAAAGCCGCCGCGGCTCGAAGATTTCCCTCCTACTGGCTCTTGCTCCCCAATCCCGCCGCTTCGAGGAAGCGGTTGACGTCCATCTGCTGCAGGTTGATCGCCGAGTCGGAGGTCGGGAACTGCACGATGCGTTTTCCCTTGAGCGCCTCGGCAATCCTGAGCTTGACCATCGTCCGGCCGCCGGCTCCCGCCATGGCCTCTTTCATCTTGGTGATTCCTTGGGCATTGGCGGCCTTCTCCGCGACGATCGCGTCGGCCTCGAGCTTCTTCGCCTCGTAGTAGGCGTCGGTCTGCAGGGTCACTTGCTGTGCCTTGCCGTGCTCGGTCGCGAGGAGCTGGCCGACCTGTCCCTTGGTGGTCTCGAGCTCGCGCTCCCACTCCTTCACCGCCGCCTCGGCGGCGGACCGGTTCTTGTTGACGGTTTGATCGGCCACCTTCTTCTGATCGATCGCCGCCTGGTAGTTCTTGTGGAAGCGGTAGTTGCCGAGGACGACCCGCTCGCAGACGAGACCGTAGGGCTCGAGCGCGCGGCGCAGATTCGCGAGCGCCTGTTCCTCCTTCGCGGCACGGAGGTCGGAGTCGTAGAACTCTTCCGACGAGAGCTCGTTCAACGCGTCGCGGGGGATGGAGCGCGCGAGCGGCCGCACCAGCACCGTACGCACCTCGTCGACGTCGGAAGCGACCGTGCGCAGCACGTGCGGCGCCTTGGCGGGGTCGACGTGGTAGAGCACGGTGACGTCGACGCTCACGTCGTTGCCGTCGCGGGTCTTGAAGTCGAGCGCGTCGTCATCCTTGTTGTTGTCGCTGCCCTTCATCTCGACGGTCTGCGTCTTGGTGTCGAAGACGTACCAGTCGTGGAGCAGCGGAATGACGATGACCGTGCGGCCGGGCGCCACGACCTCGTCGGCGCCGACGAGCTTCCCGATCTTGATGCCGACCTCGGTCGAGCCGGTCGAGCGATAGCAGCCGCTCGCGACGACCGCGACGAGCACCAGAGCCAGATTGCGAAGCGCGGACGTCATGGCTTCACCCCCGCGTCCGGCGCCACGTCGAAGAGCCGGAGCGCCTGATTCAGATCGAGGGGATTCATGCCGCCCTTCCCGCCCGACGGCACGAGCACGGTCTCGACGCCTTCGAGCACCTCCGCCATCTTCATCCCGACGAGATTCTCCGAGCCGCCGCCTTGATAGGCACGGTTCTCGAGCTCGGCGCCTTGGGCGTTGGCGAGCTGCACCAGGAGGTCGGCCTCGGCGACGCGTTTGCGGCGGTACGCGTCGGCCTCGGCCTGGATCTTGGTGACCTCGGCGTTGCCACGCTGGGTTTCGATCTCGACGTTGGCGCGGCCCGTCGCCTCGATCTCCTGCTTCTTCGCGAGCTCCTTCGCCGCTTCGGCCTCGGACGCGCGCGTGAACTTCAGCTGATCCTGGACCTTCTTCTCCTCGATCTGCTGCTGGTAGTCGTGATTGTAGTAGTACTGGCGCAGCAGCACGTGATCGATCGCGATGCCCTTCTCCTTCAGCTCTCCCTGCACCTGCACGAGCGCCTTCTCGGCGCGCTGCGATCGCACCTTCACGTTGTAGAAGTCCTCGGCGACCATCTCGCCGAGGTTCTTCTTGAGCGCGGCGATCGTCTTCGGGATCACCGCCGTCGTCTCGAAGAGGCGTCCCGCCCCCGCCTGCTGCATGACCGCGAAGGGATCCTCGATGCGGTAGAGCACGGTCACGTCGAGGACGACCTTCGAGCCGTCGGAGGTGTTCACCTCGACCGGCGCCTCGACGCGGGCATTGCGCGCGTTCGACTCGTCGCGGGTGCTCGAGAGCTCGAGCACCTGCAGATCGGTCGGAAAGCGGTGCATGGTCTGCCCGGGCAGGAGGAAGTAGAGCCGTCCGCCCGGATACGTCTTCTCGCGGATGCCGGTCGGCGCGATGAGCCGGCTTTCGAGGATGCCGACCTCGTTCGGCGCGACGTAGGTCGTGCACGAGCTGTAGGCGAGCCCGCAGCCCACCACCACCATCCCGAGCCAGATCAGCCGCGTGACGTTCGCACGCGCAATCGCCTCCGCCATGCCGCGCCCTCCCCGGCCCGGCGTGTAGCACGACCGCACGGCGCGGGACCAGCGTTTCCCGCCGTCAGGGGAGCGCGGCCGCGCGCCGCCAGGCCGCCGGCGGCGTGCCGACGACGCGGCGAAACGCCCGGCTGAACGCGGCCTCGGACGCATAGCCGACGCGCGACGCGATCACGGCGATGCTCGCATGCGAATCGCGGAGCAGCCGCGTCGCGAGCTGGATGCGCCAGTGCGTGAGATAGGTCATCGGCGGTTGGCCGATCAGCGCGTGGAAGCGGTCGACGAGCGCGGAGCGCGAGAGGCCGACGGCGCGACCGAGCTCCTCGACGGTCCAATCGCGATCGGGCTCGGCGTGGAGTCGTTGCAGCGCGCGCCCGACGAACGGGTCGCGGAGGCCGGCGAACCATCCGGTGTGCTCGGCCGGCAGCGACTCCATGAAGTTCCGCAGCACCTCGACGAACATGAGCTCGGTGAAGCGCGTGAGGAGCGTCGTCGTGCCGGCGCGCGGCGCCGCCGCTTCGGAGAGCGCGAGCCGCAGAAGCCCGGGCAGCGAGGTCGGGCCGTCGTGTCCGCTGCCGCGGCCGCAGAGCACCTTCGGCAGACCGGCCGCGAGCGGATTGAAGACCGCCTCGTCGCAGTGGAAAAAGCCGCAGACGAGCCGGGTCATCGCGCCGCCGCCGCCGTGGCGAATGACGGCGAACTGCTCGGGCGTGGTCGGCGGCAAGAGCCGGACGACCGGCGTCGGCACGACGGCCTCGTCGCTCGCGAGCACGTGCCCGTCGCCCTGCGGGTACATCACGACGTCGCCCGGCTCGAGCCGCTCGGCGCCGTCGAGCACCGCGAGGCAGCTCCCCTCCGCGACCGCGTGGAACGCGATCAGCCGACGCGGCTCGAGCGGCAGGAGCGTCGCGAGCGCCGCCGCCGGCGGGACGGCGATGCCCCACGGCGCCGTGAGCTCCGTATAAAACGTGACGAGCCCGGACAAGCGGATCGCCCGTAAGACGTCGGACACTACGTCCATGCGGCGACGGTTCCAGCAGGAGAGCGGCGCCCAATCAAGCCGGACGGCGTCCCGGACAAGTCCCGGCGTCTCGGGCAAGGAATCCGGCGCACCGGTGCATTGTCCCGTCCGCGCACCGCCGGAATCCTCCGCGGCATGACGCAGTACGGCCGCGCCGACCGCGCGACGCCCGGCAACGGAAAGGAGAGCATCATGATCACGCGTTGGACGGTATTTGTCTTCGGGGCAGTCTCGTACCTCCTCTTTCTCGCGGCGTTTCTCTACGCCGTCGGCTTCGTCGGCGGCTTCGCGGTGCCGACGACCCTCGACGATCCCGCGACCGGCAGCATCGCCGCGGCGCTGCTCGTCGACGGTCTCCTGCTCATGGTCTTCGCGCTCCAGCACAGCGTGATGGCGCGCCCCTGGTTCAAGGCGCTGGTGACGCGCGTGGTGCCGAAGGCGGCGGAACGGAGCCTCTACGTGCTGGCCTCGAACCTCGCGCTCTTCCTCCTCTTCTGGCAGTGGCAGCCGATCGGCGGGACCGTATGGGAGCTGACGAGCCCCGCCGCCCGCCTCGCCGCCTACGTCGTCTTCGCGCTCGGGTGGACGACCGTGCTCGTGACGACGTTCCTCATCAACCACTTCGATCTCTTCGGCCTCCGGCAGGTGTGGCTCTTCCTGCGCGGCCGCCCGTACACCACCCTCCGCTTCGCGACGCCCGGACTGTATCGCCACGTACGGCATCCCCTGTACGTCGGGTGGTTCCTCGCGTTCTGGGCGACGCCGACGATGACCGCGGCGCACTTCTTCTTCGCGCTGATGACGACCGCCTACATTCTCGTCGCGATCCGTTTCGAGGAACGCGATCTGGAAGCCGTCCACGGCGCGCCGTACGCGGAGTATCGACGCCGCGTCCCGATGCTCCTGCCGCGGATCGGCGGCGCACCGTCCGCGACGCCGGTACCGCGACGAGCCGTCGCGGACTCGTGACGACGCAGGGCGGGCATGCGGGGGGATGACGAGCCCCCTCCGTCTTTCACTCCGGGCCGAGAACGTTCATGGTCGATCCACGATGCGCTTCGACGCCGCGACCGCCGAGTGCCGGGTCTTCACCTTCAAGGAGGGGCTCCTCTCGGCGGTCGCGCACGACCTCGAGATCCGCGTGACCGCCTTCACGATCGACGTCGACCCCGCCGTCTGGCGCGTCGAGGGACGCTTCGACGCCGCCTCGCTGCGCGTGGCCGGCGCGGTCCGGAACGGCGTCGTCGACCCGCACGAGCTCGGCGACGCCGACAAGCGCACCATCGAGGGCAACATCGTGGGCGACGTGCTCGACGCCGCTCGTCATCCCGAGATCCGCTTCGTCTCGGACGCGGCGGCGGCGCGCGGCGACGAGCTCGCCGTGACGGGCACGCTCGCGCTCCACGGACGGACGCGCGAGATCGTCGTGCTCATGCGCCGGGTCGCAGACGGCTGGACCGCCGAGACGCGGCTGCACCAACCCGACTTCGGCATTCGGCCCTACAGCGCCATGCTCGGAACGCTCCGCGTCCGGCCCGACGTCACGGTGCGCGTGCGCATCCCGGTGTAGCCGCCGCCGGCGACGTCAGATCCCGCTACCCCCGCCCGCGCCGGGGCCGCACGGCCGGCACGCCGTCGGCGTCGAGGTCGACGCGCACGTCGGCATCGAACACGCGCGCGATCGTCTCGGCGGTGATGGTGGCGCGCGGCGCGCCGTCGGCGACGAGCGCGCCGTCGCGGAGAAACGCGATGCGACCGAAGTACAACGCCGCGCTCGTGAGGTCGTGCAGGACGGCCACGACGGTGACGCCGCGCGTGCGGTTCACCGCGGCCACGAGGTCGAGCATCTCGAGAGCGTATCGGATGTCGAGATGCGTGGTCGGCTCGTCGAGCAGCAAGATCTCGGGCTCCTGCGCGAGCGCGCGCGCGACGATGACGCGTTGGCGCTCACCGCCGGAGAGCTCGGTGATGCGACGCGACGCGAGGTCGAGGATCCCGGTCTCCGCCATGACGCGCTCGGCGATCGCGACGTCGCGTGCACCCTCGAGCCCGAGCGGGGGCCGGTGCGGCGCGCGCCCCATCAGCACCATCTCGGCGACGGTGTAGGGAAACGTGATGCTCGTGTCCTGCGGCACCACCGCGACCGTGCGCGCGAGCGCGCGGCGCTCCCAGGCGGCGATGGACCGACCGGCGACGACGATCGTGCCCGCGTGCGGGCGGCGCGTCCCGGCGAGGAGCGACAGCAGGGTGGACTTGCCGGAGCCGTTCGGACCGGCGACCGCGAGCATGGCGCCGCGCGCCACCTCGAGGCTGACGTCGCGGAGCACCACACGCGCGCCGTAGGCGAACGACACCCCCTCGGCGACGAGCGCCGGCGCGTCGCTCACCAGCCCACCAGCCCGCGGTCACGCCGCAAGAGATAGGCGAACACGGGCGCCCCGCAGATGGCCGTCACGACGCCGACGGGGATTTCGGTGACGCCGAGCACGGTGCGCGCGACCGTGTCGGCCCAGACGAGAAAAATCGCACCGGCGAGATACGAGGCCGGAAGCAGCAATCGGTGGTCGGCGCCGAAGAGCAGTCGGATGAGATGCGGCACGACGAGACCGACGAAGCCGATCAGGCCGCTCACCGACACGACGGCGCCGACGAGCAACGCCGCGGCGACGAACACCATGCGCCGGGCATGCTCGACGTCCACCCCGAGCTCGGCCGCACGCTCGTCCCCGAGCGACAGGCAGTCGAGATCGCGCGCGTGCCACAGCAGGAGCGCGAGCCCGGCGAGGCTGTAGACCAACAAGCCGGCGAGCGTCGGATAGTCGCGCGTCCCGACGTGGCCCATGAGCCAGAAGAGGACGCCGTGCGCCTGGTAGAGGTCGACGACGCTGTTGATGAACATGAGGAGCGCGCCCGTGAAGGCATTGTAGATGACACCGATCAACAGCAGCGTCGTCGGCTCCACGCGCTCGCCGACGAACGCCAGACGGACGACGATCCAGATGCTCGCGAGCGCGCCCACGAACGCCGCCACGGGCACGACGAGCGCGTGACCGAGGACGACGGGCATCAGCACCAGCGCCAGCACGGCGGCGAGCGCGGCGCCGCTCGAGATGCCGACGAGGTGCGGCTCGGCGAGCGGATTGCGCAGCAACGCCTGCAGCGCCGCGCCGGAGACGGCGAGCGCGCCGCCGACGATCGCCGCCAGCAGCACGCGCGGCAAGCGCGCGTGCAGCAGGATCACGGCGTCGGGGCTCGTCGCCCCGGCCCCGGCGAAGACACGGCGCCAATCGAGCGCGACGGGGCCCATGGTCGCGGTCGCGAGCAGGCTCATGACGAGCAGCGCGAGCAAGAGGCCGTTCACGCGCGCGAGGCGCCCCCAGGTGAGGTACGGAACCGGCATCCTCAGAACCGATCCGGATGCAGGACGCGCGCGAGCTCCTCGAGCGCGAGCGCGAGCCGCGGCCCCGGCCGCAGCGCCTCGAAGAACCGGAACGCGTGCACCTGCCCGTTCCGCACCGCCGTGAGCGACGGGAAACGCGCCCAGTAGTCGAGCGTCGCCGCGCCCGCCTCGGCACCCATGCTGCAGTCGACGATCACCTCCGGGTCGGCCGCGATCACGGCCTCGATGTTGAGGCGCGGCCAGGCTCGGCCCGCGGGCGCCACGTTCACCGCGCCCGCCGCGACCAGCATCTCGCCGAGAAAGCTCTCCGGGCCGACCGCGATCAGCGGCTCCTGGCCGACCAACATGAGCGTCCGCGGCTTCGGCACGTCGGCGATCTTGCGGCGCACGGCGTCGAGGTCGCGGGTCATCGCGGCGACGAGACGCTCGCCCGCCTCCGGCACGCCGGCGACGGCGGCGATGCGACGGGTGACGTCGGGCAGGTCCGCGAGGCGTTCGGGGTCGACGATCTCCACGCGCACGCCGAGCCGCCGCATCGTGAGCACGTTCTCCTGGTTCCCCGGACTCGGCAAGCCGATCACCACGTCCGGGCGCGCCGCGAGCACGGCCTCGACGCTCGGCGCGTTGAACGACCCGACGCGCGGCAGTGCCGTGACCTCGGGCGGATAGTCGCAGTAGTCGGAGACCGCGACCACCCGGTTCCCGACGCCGAGCGCGAAGAGCGTCTCGGTGACCGACGGCGCGAGCGACACGATGCGCATCGGCGGAGCGACGGTCGGGCTCGGGAGCGGCGTCGGCGCGTCCGGCGCCGCCACGCTCGAACACACGCCCGCGAAGAGGGCGACGACCACGACCGCGATTCGAACCGCGCGTTCCATCTGCGAGCGTCGCTCCTAGCGGCGCGCCGCGGTCGCGTCGAGGACGAAGCGATAGCGGAGCTGACCGCGGAGACCGTTGCCGCCGTCCGGAATGCTGAAGCGACTGCGCCGCGCGACGTCGAGCGCGACCTCGTCGAGCGTCGGATAGCCTGACGAGCGGTCGACGCGGGCCTCCACGACGCTGCCGTCGCGGCCGAGCGTGAGCGCGACGTCGACCGTGCCCTGCCATCCTTGCCGCCGCGCCCGGCCGGGATACTCGGGGGCCGGGCAGCTCGCGCACAAGGCCCGGAGGCCGTCACCGCCCGCGCCGCTGCCGGTGCCGACCCCGCCGCCACTACCGCCGCCGCTGCCGCTGCCGCCCGCTCCCGGGCCGCCGCCGGCGACCGACGCGACGACGCCCGGATCGGTCGCCTCGGATGCAGTCTCGGCGCCGCGCTCGATCGCGTCCGCCGCCGCGACCGGAGGGGTCGCCGCGAGGCGCGCGGCCGAGCGCGGCGGCACGCGCGGGGCGAGCGTCGGCGCACGCCGCGCCGCGCGTCGACGCGGTGGGACTGGCTCCGGCGCGACCGCGGGGGCGACCGGCGCCGGCGCGGGCGCCGCGGCCGGCGCCGCACCCGCCGCGGCCGCCGCACCGTCACCGCCGCCCTGCCCGACCAGGCGCACCACGAGCGGCGACACGGGACGCGCCTCGACCAGGCGCCAGCCGCGCGCGCCGAGCAGGACGAGCGCATGACAGAGGACCGACAGCGTGAACGCCGCCACGAGATGCCCCCGTCGCACGTCGCCCGCCCGCCGGTCCGAAGGTCGAGGCTCGACTCCATGCGAGACGCGTCGGCTCCTACTCGCTCGCGACCGTGACGGTGCACGTCGCGCCGTCGATCCTGGTCGCCCCGTCCGGGCCCACCACCCCGTCGAGCGTACACCCGAACCGACTCGCGCTCGGCGCCGCCCCGAGGCAATCGAAGCGCACGGCGAGAAGCGGCCCCGCGCCAAGACCGTCGAGCGTCACCAGCGCGAACTCGACGCGGTCGTCGTGGTCGTTCGGCGATCCGTTCTCGAGGAGCGACGCCGTGGTGAGGATCGTCACGCGTTCCGCCGCGGCGTCGCCGGAACCGGGAAGCGTGACCGCCTGCGCCGGATACGTGAGCACCATCGTCGCCGCACCGATCGGCGCGGGAACGGCAAGCGTCACCGTGGCCGTCGCCGTCGCGCACGCGGGCGCGCCTCCCGGGCACGCGAGGTTCACCGCCACGCCGGCAGCCGCGCGTAGCACGTTCACGCCGTCGCTGACGGTGATCGTTCCACCGCCGTCGAGGTCGCAGCGCGCCGGCGTGCAGCTGCTCGCGAGCCCGGCCGCGGCGCGCAAGGTCTGCACGCCGTCGGTGACGGTGATGGCACCGCTGCCGTCCGCGTCGCCGCACGAGTCGGCGGCGACGGCCGGCGCGGTCGCGAGCAGCGGCAGCAACATCAACAGAATGGTTCCGAATCCACGCGAGATCATGGTGAGGCTCCTCATGGCGCCGACGCGACGTCGGCCGTGCAGACGGCATTCGGCAGCGCGGTCACGCCGTCGGGCGCAACCGCGCCCTCGAGCGTGCAGGCGTAGTCACCCGCGCCCGTGACGGGCGCCCCGCTGCAACGGTCGAAGGTGACCTTCACGATGGCGCCGCTCACGCCGATCGTCGAGACGAGGGTGAGGCGCAGGCGGTCGGGCTCGAGGTCGCCGTCGCCGTCCTGGTTGTTGGGGGCCCCCTTGCCGAGCAACGCGCCGCCGGTGAGGTCGGTGATGCGCTCGCGCACCGCCGGATCGTCACCGACGCCCGGCAAGCGCACGCGATGGGGCGGATAGGCGAGCCGGAGGCTCGCGCCGCCGAGCGCGCCGGCGCCGGTCCCGACCGTGACCGTGACCACCGTCGTATCGGCCACCGGCGCGCCGACCGCGCAGAAGACCGGCGTCGCGGTCGGCGTCGGCGACGGCGTGAAGGTCGGCGACGCGCTCGCCGTGAGCGTCGGCGTCGGCGTGAACGTCGGGGTCGGGGTCGGCGGCACCTCGCCGCAACCCGGCGGATAGGCCGCGACCGCCGGCGCCGCCCCGGCGAGCGCGCAGTCGACCCGAACGCCGGCCGTACAGGCGAAACAGTCCACCAGATCCGGATAGCTCTCGACCCGCGGGTCGCACGCGCCGACGCCGGGACACGCGGGCGCGACGCCGACGAGCTCGGGCGCGAGATCGTCGCCGCCGCCGCAGCGCGTGTCCCTGCCGCCGCAGGCCTTGCAGACGCTCGTCTCCGCCTTGGCACGCGCGCGCGCGAGCTTCGCCGCCGCCGTACCGTCGCCGGGCAGCAGACAGGGCGCGCTGTGCGCCCCGGCGAGCCGTGCGACGAGACACCGCGTCCCGACCGCGAGCCGCGCGTCGGCGAGCTTCGTCGCCGCCGCCGCGAGCGCCTTCTGGCAGCGGACGATCGCCTTCTGCGTCTTCGGATCGGCGACGGCGAGCGGCGCGTAGACGAGCGCCACGCCGCGCGTGACCGCGGCATCGGCGAGGCAGGCGACGCACGCCGACACGTCGGCGCAGCTCGCGAGCGGGGCGGCACAGCCGCTGCCTTCGAGCTCGGGGCACGCGCTCGGCCACCCGAGCGCCGCCACGTCGAGGTCGTCGGCGCCGCCGCAGCGCTTGTCGGCGCCGCCGCACGCGCGATCGACGGCGGCGACGAGCACGCGGCGCGCCTTCGCGAGCGCATCCACGACCGTCGGCTCGTCGCCACACGCGCCGAGGGCCGGGAGCTTGCCGACGCGCTTCGCGTCCTCGCAGGTGCGGAGCGACACCAGCCGCGCGTGGGCGAGCTTGGCCGCGCCGCGCACGATCGTCTGCCGACACTTCACGATCGGATCGGCCGCCGACGCGGCGCTCGACGCGACCAGCGCACCGACCGCAAGGAGCCCGGCGATCGACCGTACCGCCCTCCGCAGGTGTCGTTCCCTTCGCACGTCAGGGGCCCGCCACGAAGACGACGTCGAAGGGCGGCAAGCCGGTGTCGATCGGCGACGGCGCGAGCTCGTGATCGTCGCCGATCGCGAAGCGACGCACCCCCGGGCGCTTGAGCGTGCGGTCGGTCAGATAGAGCGTCTGCCGATCCGGTCCGAGCTGGACGTCGACCAGGAACTCGTCGCCCGCGGCGAGCGTCGTCACGACCTGACGCGTCGTCGGATCGAACCGCACCACGCGGCTCCGCGCCACCGCATCGAGCAGGATCGCGTAGGCGTGATGGTCGTCGATCAGCACGACGTCGGTCGGGTTGCCGCCGAGATCCTGCTCGGTCACGAAGAAGCCCTCCGCCCGCATCCCGACCGGGTCGACGCGCTCGATCCCGCCGTCGTCGAGCCGGCCGAGCTCGCCGACCTCGTTCACGACGAGCATCCCCGTCGCCGGATCGGGGACCAAGCCGGCCGACTCGGTGAAGGGGTTGGTCCCCGTCAGGTCGATCGCACCCACCACCGTGTCGGTCGCGACGTCGACGACGGCGATCGTGCTCCGCTCGGTGGGGCGGAAGAAGTTGCGGCGGTCGAGACGCTGCAACGTCACGTAGAGCTTGCCGTCGATCACGACCGCCTGGTCCATCTCGGGAAGACCGTCGCCGTCGGCGAGGCCCGAGAGGTCGACGGTGCCGCGGACGAACCCGGCACAATCGGGACCGGTCGTCGGATCGACGATCAACACGGTCGCGCGCTCGTAGCGCGTCACGTAGGCCTTGTCCGGCGCGGCGAAGGCGATGTCGTGCGGGTTGCTGCCGTTCTCGACCGAGCACTGCCAGCGCGTCGCGTAGCCCATCGCCGGGTCGATCGCCTGGATGTTGTCGCCGCCGAGGCGGTTCACCACGTAGACGATCCCGTCGTGGACGCGCGCCACCGCGTCGCTGTGGATCCGTTCGACGTTCCGCGCCACCGACTCCGGCTGCAGCACCGGGAACACCGCGAACGACCCGGTCTGGAAGTCCGTCGTCACGACGAACGCGCTCGTCCCTGCGAGCGGCGGCGGCACGTCGCCCGGGGTGCGGTCCTCCACCCCACCCGAGGTACACGACGCACACACGATCGCCAGGAGCGCGATCGCCGCGCGAGACGGGCGGCTAGCCACGGGGAGACCCGTCCCATGCCCACCGCACGGTCGCGAAGAACGATCGCCCCGGCAGCGGATAGCCGGCGACGTCCTCGACCTGGTTGTCGGTGAAGTTCCGTGCCTCGAAGGTCGCGACCAGCGGGACGCGCGCCAGCAGGTCGCTTCCGAAGCGCCGGCCGAGCGCCGCCACGTCGGCCTCGATCCCGAGGGTGTGGATCGCGCGCGCGCTCACCACCAGGAAGTTCGCCTGATCGAGGGAGTTCTCGGCGATGAAGCTCAGCTCGTAGAAGAGGCGGCCCTCGTCCCGGCGATACTCGGTGCGGTGGTAGAGATCGTGCCGCGGACGGCCCGGCAGCTGGTTGCCGTCGCGGGCGGGAATGCCGCTGTGGTCGCGCGCGTCTTGGTAGGTGTAGTTCAAGGCGAGCCGCACGTGCTCGAAGAGATCCGCGCCCGCGGTCACCTCCGCGCCGACGGTGCGGGTGCTGGCGACGTTCCGGAAGATCGACGTGCGCTGCGAGTTCTGCACCAGCACGATCAGGTCGTCGACGTCGGCGACGAAGCCGACGGCCTCGAGCCGCAGCCGGCGGGCGGGGCCGAGCCGGTCGCGCACCGCCACGACGCCGAGGTCGGCGCTGACGCCGCGCTCGGGATCGAGCGTCGGATTCCCGAGGATCGCGCCGCGATTGCCGAAGAGCTCGGTGAAGTTCGGGGCGCGCTCGACGCGACCGGCGTTGGCCTTGAGGGTGATTCCGTCGGCGGCGTCGACGCGGAGACCGAGACGCGGCGTCACGAGATCGTGATCACCGCCGCCGCCGCTCGGGCGCGCGATCGGTCCCCCCGTGTTCGCGACCGCGCTGAAGTCGTCGTGCAGGCGCTCCCAGCGCATCGTCGGCTGCACGAGCAGGCGGTCGCCGAAGAATCCCATCGTATCGCCGGCGGCGAGGTCGAAGCGGATGCGGCTCTGATCCGGACCGTTGGGATCGGCCGCGAGGGTATCCGCCGGCGAGAACACCTGCCCGCCGACGTCGAAACGCGCCTCGAGCACGTGACGACCGAACCGACCCGTGACGAGGTTGTCGAGCGCGCCGGTATAGGTGCGGTTGTCGGTCGCGACGTTGCCGAGGCCGATCTCGCCCTGCACGTCGCGATAGCGCTCGCGCTCGAAGACGAAGGATCCCGTCGTCGAGAGATCGAGGGGCAGGTCGCCGAGCCGTGGCGCGTCCCAGCGGACGTAGCTCAAGCTGCGCAGGTCGCGGAGCGAGGCGTCGTCGGATTGAAACGCGCCGATGCCCGGCACGCCCTGACGGTTGGCGAAGAGCTCGGTGAGCCCGGTCACGGCGCCGCCGGACGCGAGGGCTCCGCGCAGCTTGCCGAGCACCTCGACGGAGTCGAAGGCGTTGTTGCGGCGCCTGGTCGTGCGGTCGTCGGCGGGATTCTGCAGCGTGCCGTTGTCGTCCTCGAACTCGAAGTCGCCCGCGCTGCCGAGATAGGTCGCCGAGAGCAGCCCGGAGAGCGCGCCCTTGGACGCCGAGCCCGTCACGCTCGCCTTGCGCGTCGCGAACGAGCCGCCGCCCGCGAGGAGCGAGAAGCGCGGCGCACCGTCCGTGGGCACGCGCGAGACGAGATTCACCGCGCCGGCGAGCGCCGACGAGGAGAGCGCGAGCGGCGAGACGCCGCGATACACCTCGACGCTCCCGAGCTGGTCGAGCGGGAGGTCGGCGAGGTTCACGGTCTCGCTGCGGGCCCGCGTCAGCGCCACGCCGTCGAAGAAGACCCCGACCTGGCCGGGCGTGCTGCCGCGAATGGACACCGTGGAGAAGTCGCCGAGGCCGCCGTACCGCCGCACCTGCACGCCGACCGTCTCGTCGAGCACGTCGGCGAGCGTGTCGCCCTCGGCCGGTTGCTCGGCGATCGGCACGACCGTCGCGAACGCGCTCTCGTCCTGCACCGTCGGCTCGGTCTCCGGCGCGCCGCGCACCTCGATCGTGCCGAGCAGCGGGTCGGCGGCGGCCACGGATGCCGTCACGAGCAGCCCGCACGCCATCGCAAACAGCCGCCGCGCCGCACGGCTATGGGAGATCGCAGTCACCGGTCGAGCAGAGCGCAAAGGGCGTCGAGAGACCGGCCGCCATACGGAGACAGAGCAGCACGTCGGCGGCGGTGAGCGCCCGATCGTCGTCGGCGTCGCCGCAGGCACGGCCGTCGCACGGCGCCGCGCCGCAGAGATTCACCGCGCTCGGCAGCTCCGACACCGCCCGCAGCAGGAGCAGGACGTCGTTCGGCTGGACCGTGCCGTTGCCGTCCGCGTCGCAGCACGCCGCGCACGTCTCCTCGGAGTGGATCGCGATCGCGGCGTCGAGGTCGAAGCCGGACTTTCCCGGCCCCGGGGTCGGGAAATGGTTGCCGACGTCGTCGATCGCGGCTCCCGGGTCGGTGATGCGGAGGTAGCGCGCGCTCGCGAGCCCGATCGTGGCCAAGTCGAATTGGTCGCCGCCCGAGACCGTCGGATCGCGCGGATCGATCGTGTTGGTGTCGGGATTGGCGTAGACGGGCGTCTGGCCGGCGAGGCCGGCGAGGTCGCTTCCGCCCGCGCCGTGCGGAAACTCGATGAAGCTCACGCCGTCCTCGCTCGCCGCCACGACGCCGACCTCGGTGAAGATGCCGAGGCCCGGCGCGTTGAACGCGTTCTCGAAGATCGTGAAGTCCGGGCCCGGCCCGTCGACGATGCGGTTGTCGGTGAACGCGACGGTGATGCTGCCGCCGTTCCCGAGCGAGAACACGTCGAGCGAGCCGGCGCTCTGCCCGAGGCCGTACGGCGCCCCGAGCACGACGTTCGGCAGCATGTCCTCGTTGAAGCCGCCGTTCTGTCCGACCGTGTAGGAGACGACCTGGTCGACGCAGGGGTCGGAGGCCGCCGGGCGCGGCGTCGCGAGGAGCGCGAGGACGAGCGCGCCGACCGCAACCCCCACGGCAGGCGCCGGCAGGCCGCCGGGCCCCGCGCACCATCGCGTCGTCGAACGGGCTCGTCCTCGCATGGTCCCCTCCCCCGCTACGGCAGGCAGCGCAGCTTCAAGACGTCCTTGTCGAGACGCTTCCCGGCTGCGAACGCGTCGAGGGTGATGGTACGCGTGCGCTTGTCGGCCGGCACCGTCACCACGTTCGCCTCGCTGCAGACCGCGCCGGTCGCGGGCAGGACCGCATCGACCGCCGCCTGGAGCACGCTCGCCGCGGCCGGCAGCTTCTTGCTCGTGACGTGCACCGCCTCGACGTCGACGGGCTCGCAGTCGCGCGTCCGGCCTTGGTCCTCGACGTGCAGACACGCGCCGAGCAGGAAGTCGCAGGTACCGTTCGCGGCGAGGTCGCGATCGCACGCCGGGTCGCCGTCGGTGCAGGTCCACGTCGAGCGCGGCTTGCCGTTCCTCGAGACGTCGTAGGGGCTCCCCCACTCCTCGAGGTGGCACTCGCGCCGTCCGAAGAACTTCCCGGGGGTGAGCCAGAGGACGGGAAGGAGCGTGTCGACGTGCGTCTGGCCGAAGTCGAGCACGAGGATGCGCTGGCTCGGGCCGTCGATCGCGATGCCGCTCGAGAAGCCGAAGCCCGACGCCACCTGCTCGACGCCGCCCGCCTGCACCACGGAGGTGAGCGTCGAGCTCGAGAAGTCGTCGGTGAATCCGCCGGTGACGAACAGGTTGCCGGCCGCGTCGACGGCTTGATCGAGCGCGCCCCCGATCGGGCTCTGATTGACGGTGCCGAGCGGCGCGCCGGCGAGCGAGTAGCGCTTCACCGAGGCCACGAAGGAGCCGTCGACGTTCCCCACCTGGATCTGTTGGTTGGGCACGTAGTTCTGGTCCGGTGTGAGGGACACGCCGGCGACGTAGTCGAGGCCGACGATGAAGTCCGTCGGCACGCCCGCGGCGAGCTTCACGACCCGACCCGCACCCGGACCGGCGGCGTCGCCGATCAGCACGTCGCCGCCGGGCAACGGCAGCACCGCCTGCGCGAACGGGATCGATCCGCTCGGCAACAGCGTCAGCGTCGCGGCGTCGATCGGCGCCGCGACCGCGCGGGGATCCGGCAGCGCATACACGGTGTCGCCGCTGGCCGCGCCGACGAGATCGCCGCCGTTGTCGGTGAAGAGCAGCCGGTCTCCCTCGGCGTCGTAGGCGAGGCCGCCGAGCGCGTTCAGGTCGGTGACGACGGTCGTCGTCGTGCCGTCGAGGTCGCGTCGGATGATCGATTGTTGACCCGCGCCGAAGGTGCCTTGACCGACGAAGACCGCGCTGCCGGCGGTCGCGACGTCGGCGGCGTTCACGCCGGGAAGGGGAATCGGCGGGCCCACGATCAGACTCGGGCTTCCGACGACGGCCGAGGCCGGAGACGCCGCAGCTACGAGGAACGACAGCAGGAAGAGCGAGCGGAAGAGACGCATACGCATGAGGTCCTCCTCGACGTCACTGCCCGTGACGTCGCGTTGGGCCCTCGCAATGGCAGCGCAGGGTGCACGCCTCGGAGCGCGGAACGAACGAGAGGCAGCAACCGCTGGCGCGGTGCGCACAGAATGACGGCGCGGGTGTCGCACCCGCTCGTCGGTCGTTCGTGTCGGCGTTCGTCGGTCATGGCTCCCGGCCCCACTTTCCCGAGGGACGGTTGAGCAGATGCCTCGAGGGCTAGGTCTCCTGGCTCGTCGGCTGCCTACTTGCGCCGCCTTCCCACCCTTCAGGGCAGTGGCCTGCGTGCGCGTTCGTTCCGACTCACAGTGGCGGGAGCCGCGCCGGATTTTCACCGGCTTCCCTTGTCAACCCTTTCGGCGACGGGTGGCTGGTACCAGAGGCAGTGCGGTGTCGCAAGCGATTCCGAAGCGGCGTGCCGGCGGGATCGCGCACGGGTCCGAGTAACCGCCTGCGCGCACCGAGGCTGCGGCACGACGACGAACGCACCGGCGCTCGACGCTATCCTGGTGCGAATCCCGCTCCGCGGCTCGGGCTCGACATGCGACTGCGGCCGGCGTCGAGGATGCCGTCCCGCACGAAGAGCACGCGGTCCGCGTGCGCCGCCGCCGCGGCGTCGTGCGTCACCAGCAACACCGTCACGCCGCGCTCGGTCACGCACTGCCGGAGCGCTTGCAGCACCGCGACGCCGGTCTCCGAATCGAGGCTGCCGGTCGGCTCGTCGGCGAGGATGATCGTCGGCTCGATCGCGAGCGCCCGCGCGATCGCGACCCGCTGCATCTCGCCGCCCGAAAGCTCCTCCGGGAGATGGTGCGCGCGGTCGCGCAAGCCCACGGCCGCGAGAGCGCCGGCGGCGCGCGCGCGCGCGTCGCCTCCCGCCACCCCCGAGGCGCGCAGCGGCAACGCGACGTTCTCGAGCGCATCGATGCTCGGGAGCAGGTTGAAGAGCTGGAAGACGACACCGATCCGCGTCCGGCGGAGATCGGTCAGCGCATCGTCGCCGAGCCCCGAGAGCGCGATGCCGTCGAGCAGTATCTCGCCTGCGCTCGGCGTGTCGAGCCCGGCGATCAGGTTGAGCAGCGTGCTCTTGCCGGAACCGCTCGGCCCCATGAGCGCCACGAACTCCCCCCGCGCGATCGTGAACGAAACGCCGCGGACCGCCGGAACGAGGCGGGCGCCCTGGACGTAGTGCTTCTCGACCGCATGGAGCGCGAGCGCGGCGGGCGGCGCTTTCATTCGACACCGACGAGCTGCGTGAGGCCGCTACGGGCCATCGCGCGCACGGGGAGCACCGCCGCGAGCGCCGCGACAATGGCGACGACCACCGGTGTCAGCAGCGCCATCGTCCAGGGGAAGTCGAATACGAGCTGCCACCCCGACACCATCCGCGCCGAATGCGTCACGATGATGCGTGCGATCGGCCACCCCCACAACACGGCCAGAACGCCGCCCGCCACGCCGATCAACGCCGCCTCGGCAACGAAGGTGCGCGCGAGCTGACGACGGTCGAGCGCCACGGTGCGCAGGAGACCGATCTCGCGGCGTCGGTCGACGACCTCGGCGAGGAAGAAGTTGACGACGCCGATGCCGGCGACGCACGCCGCGACCAATTGGAGCGCGTAGGTCAGCACGAAGGCGGCGTCGATCGCGGCCGCCGTCGAGCGCTTGAACTCACCGGCCGTGAGCACGCTCACCGGCCGGCCGCCGGCGAAATGCTCGGTGATGCGCGCGCGCACGTCGCGGGCGTCGGCGCCGGGCGTCAGGTGGACGAGGTAGGTCGATACCTGGGTGTCGCGCCAGAAGCGACGATAGACGTCGGTCTCGAGCGTCACGGTGCCGGCGTCGAGCGTGTAGTCCTGAATGATCGCGCCGAGGCCGAACTCGTGGCGTCCGGTCGGCGAGTCGAGCGCGACGCGGTCGCCGACGTGGAGGCCGAGGCGAAAGGCGAGATTGTCGCTGACGAGCACCGTCTCCCCGCGACCGAACGCGTCGAGATAGCCGTCCGCCTGCGCGACCAGCGGAAACGGCCACGCGCGCAATTGCCGGACACGGGTCGCCTTCATGCCGATGAGCTTCCCGTCGAGCTCGGCGAGCGTGATGCGCGTCGGCGGCGCGTCCGCGATCCCCGCAATCGCGACCAGCTCCGCCTCGAGCTCGGCCGGCAGCGTCGGCGCCGAGGGGAGCGGCAGGTCCGGCGTCGCCCCGACGAAGAGGTCGGCGGCGAGCGCCTGATCCATCCACGTGAGAATCGTACCGCTGAGACTCCGCACGAAGGTGGTGACGCAGAGCACGAACGCGAATGCGGCCATCAGGGCTCCGAGCGTGCCGCGGCAGCGCACGGGGTCACGGGCGAGCTGCTCGGCCGCGAGGGCGAGCGGCACGCCGCCGCGCCGAGCCCGTCGCACCGCCGCGACCAGCACCCGCACCACCAGCGGCGCGAGCGCCGCGTATCCGACCGTCATCGCCGTCGAGCCGATCGCGATCGCGACCAGGGTGACGCCGAGCGATTGCCGGACGGCGCCGAACGCGAACGCGATGCAGGCGACGGCACAGCAGACGAGCCCGCCCGTCACGGTCGCGACGCCGAGGGGCGCGCGGCGCCGCATGGTGGTGCTGCGCAGCTGCTCGACCACGTCGAGTCGCGCGGCCGCCAGCGCGGGACCGAGCGCCGCCACGAGGGCGCTCGCGACCCCGACCAGCACGGCCAGCAGGGCGTCGGCGGCGTCAGGCGCGACCGTCGCCGTCGTGGTGCGCGTCCAGATCGCCCCGACCGCGCCCGTCACCCCGTCGATCGCGAGCCGCGCCGCGACGACCGCGAGCACCGCACCGACGACGCCGCCGAGCGCCCCGAACACGGCCGCCTCTACGAGGATGGCCGCCGCAACCGTCGCCCGCCGGTAGCCGAGCGCCCGCGCCACGGCCAGCGCCCGACGTCGCTGCACCACCGCGCTCCGAATCGCGTGATGCACGAGAAACGCCCCGACCGTCACCCCGAGCACGGTCGTGATCGCGAAGATGGCCCGCAGACTGCCGAGGAGGCCGGCGATCGCACCGAGCCGCGTCGTCGCATCGGCGAGCGTGCCGCCGCCCGCGACGAGCGCGCGCAGGCGATCGGTCGTCGCCCGGCGATCCGCGCCGGCGGCGAGAAGCACGCCGATCTCGTCGACGCGCCCGGCGCGCGCGAAGAGCCGTTGCGCCGTCGGCAGGTCGACGAGGCCGACGGCGCCGCCGAAGAGCGTCGCCGGTCCGACGGGATCGAGCGTCCCGCGCACGACCAGGCGGGTGGGACCGCTCGGACCGGTCGCCTCGAAGGACGCGCCGGGCGCAAGCTCGGCCGCGGCGGCAAACGGGGTCGCGAGCGCGATCGAGTCGTCGGCGTTCACGAAGCGGAGCTCGTCGCCGAGGTGCACGTGGCGGCGCGGGAATTGCCGCTCGCGCAGCGCCTGATCCGCGAGTAGATCGACGCCGAAGACGGTGAGCGTGCCGAATCGGGTGGCGAGGGTTCCGCGCACGAGCGCCGACACGCTCGCGACGCCGGGATCCGCGGCGAGCGCCTCGATCATGCCCTCGGACACCCCGACGTCGCCGTTCGAGAGCTCGAGATCGGCGTGACCGCCGAGCGTCCCCAGCGTGTCCTCGAAGGATCGGAGCGTCGCGCGGTTCACGAGCTGGATCGTCAGCACGAGCTGGACGCCCACCACCACGCCGACCAACGTCAGCATGGCCCGCAGGCGATGGCGCCGAAGCGACGGCAGCGTCACGTCGCGCAGGAGCCACACCAGGGCGCGGAGCCGCGGCGGACCCACGATCGTCGGCAGAGCTACGCGTACTCCCTCCGGCATGGGCCGGATGCTACGCGGGCGCGCCACTGCCCTTCAAAACGAATGCGATGGAAAAGCGACCAATCCGAGCGATTTCCTGCTTTGATTCGACATAGATAGCGACGTCATATCGCCGCGGAGAGGAGCACCGACGGTGGCCGGGCCGCGGCCGCGCTAAACTCGCGCGGCGACGCGAATCAGGCTATGGGGACCCCATGAAGACCGTCGCCAAGCCCACCCGCCGGGCCCTCGCGGAAGCCGCCCCGAAGCACCCCCTCGCCGACACCACCATGAGCAACGCCGACATGATCGTACAGGTCCTGGCCGACGAAGGGGTCGACACGATCTTCGGCTATAGCGGCGGGGCGATCCTCCCCACCTACGACGCGATCTTTCGCTACAACGCCAACCATCCGGCCGACGAAGAGATCCGACTGATCGTCCCGGCGACCGAGCAGGGGGCGGGGTTCATGGCGGCGGGCTACGCGCGTTCGACCGGCAAGGTCGGCGTCTTCCTCGTGACCTCCGGACCCGGAGCGACCAACTCGGTCACGCCGATCCGCGATTGCCAAGCCGACTCCGTACCGGTGATCCTCATCTGCGGACAGGTGCCGCGCGCCGCGATGGGCACCGACGCGTTCCAGGAGGCGCCCGTCTTCAACATCATGGCGGCGTGCGCGAAGCACGTCTTCCTGGTGACCGACGAGACCAAGATGGAGGAGACGATGCGGCGCGCGTTCGACATCGCGCGCAGCGGCCGTCCGGGTCCGGTCGTGATCGACGTGCCGAAGGACGTGCAGAACGCGACGGGCGTCTTCAAGGGCGCGGGACTGCTTCCGGTGCGGGGCTACCAAGAGCGCATCGACGCGCTTGCGGAGACGCAGCTCGCCCCGAGCGAGACCGACGCGTTCTTCAAGCTGCTCGCCAAGGCGGAGCGCCCGCTCATCTACTGCGGCGGCGGCGTCATCAACGGCGAGGCTGCGCCGGAGCTGCGCGCATTCGCGGAGCGGTTCGGCATCCCGGTCGTCACGACCCTCATGGGCATCGGCGCGATCGACACGACCAGCGACCTTTCGCTGCAGATGCTCGGCATGCACGGCATGGCGTACGCCAACTACGCCGTCGAGGACTGCGACTTCCTCTTCGCGGTCGGCTCACGCTTCGACGACCGGGTCGCCGGCAAGGTGAAAGAGTTCGCGCCGCGCGCCACGATCGCGCACCTCGACATCGACGCCTCGGAGATCGGCAAGGTGAAGCACTTCGACTGGGCCCACGTCGCCGACGCGAAGCGCGGCCTCCCGCAGCTGCACAAGGCCGGGGCCGGGTTCAAAAAGGACTTCCGGCGCTGGCGCGAGCACGTCGCGACGCTCAAGCAGCAGCACGCGCTCGCGTACGACACCGAGTCGGCCGCGATTCAGGCCGAGTACGTCCTGCAGCAGCTCAACGAGATCACGAAGGGCGAGGCGATCGTCACGACCGGCGTCGGTCAGCACCAGATGTGGGCCGCGCAATACGTCGACTTCAAGCACCCGCGGACGTTCCTCACCTCGGGCAGCATGGGCACGATGGGCTTCGGTCTCCCGGCCGCGATCGGGGCGCAGATCGCCAACCCCGACAAGCTCGTCATCGACGTCGACGGAGACGGCTCGATCCGCATGAACCTCGGCGACCTCGAAACGCTCACGACCTACGACATCCCCGTCAAGGTACTGCTGCTGAACAACCTCGGCGACGGCATGGTTCGTCAGTGGCAGGACCTCTTCTACACCGGACGGTACGCCGGCACCGACAAGAGCCTCCACAAGAAGGACTTCGTCAAAGCCGCGGAGGCCGACGGCTTCGCGTTCGCGCGCCGCGTGAGCGAGAAGCAGGACGTGCGCGCAGCGCTCGAGGCGTTTTGCACGGCCAAGGGGCCGGCGTTCCTCGAGGTGATGACGGATACCCACGGGCACGTGTATCCGATGGTCGGACCGGGGATGGGGTACAGAGAGATGATCACCGGCAAGTGGATTCCGAGCCGGGTGCACCCCAAGGACGAGCCCGAGGGCGGGTCGACGCCGACGGGCTACTTCTGATCCGCGTCCCCTGCTGATTTCTGGCGGCGGGAATCCGGGGGCGTGCGGGACGCCTCTGCGCCCGCACGCCCCCGGCCGCACCGTCACCAAAAAGACGGCGGAAGGGCCGTCGCTTCGCTCGGCCTCCGAATCGCACGCGAGACGTCTCGGCAGACACGGCCTCGAAATCTTCTTTCGGCCGAGGCGGAAGAGCCGCGGCCAACCGTCACTGCCAAGCGCTGCGCGCAGCGCGAGCGGGTTGGTGGGTGCGGCGGTGGTGCGGGGCGATGCGGGATCGCCGGCAGCGCCCGTGTGCTCGCGCTTCGGGTAGGGTGATTCGTGTACGGGCAAGGCCGGTCCGCACCGCGTCAGAAAAGCGCGAGCTGCGGGCGCAGAGGCGATTCCGTATCGCCCCCGCGCAGCCCGTCGCGCCTACCGCTTCCGCACGACCTGCGCGCTTACTCGAGCTCGAGGAGGAGGTTGTACTCGCGGCCGATGTCGAAGATGGTCGTCTTTTTCGGATTCATCTTCGCCGCCAGCTGCTCGACGTCCGCGCGCGAGTAGAACCGGATGTAGCAACGGAAAAAAGTGTACCGAACGTATCGCTGCGGGGTCAGCACGTGCCAGCGCTTCGGCAGGCTCACGAAGACGCGTCGCTTCGCCGCCCGGCAGAGCGCCCGCAGGGCGGCCTCGGGGTCCTTCTGGTAGTCGAAGAATCCGATCGCGATCGCGTAGTCGAAGCTCTTCTCCGGAACCTGATAGGTCAGAAGATCGCCGAGCTCGAAGCGGCAGACCTCGCCGACGCCCTCCGCCGCCGCCTTCTGACGGGCGAGGTCCAACATGGTCTGGCTGAAGTCGATGCCGAGCACTTGCGACGCGCCGGCCTTCGCCGCGGGAATGGCGTAGCGTCCGCCGCCGCATCCGGCGTCGAACATCGACCGTCCGCTCATCGGCGCGAGCGCCTCGAACGTCCGCTCGAAGCGGATCCGCATCTCCTTGCGGAGGCTGGTGTCGATGTAGCGGGCGATGACGCCCTTCCCGCCTTCTTCGTAGATGTGGTCGAAATCGCGCGCGTAGCCCTCGAAGAAATCGCGGGCGCCGCCGTCTGCGCCGGTTGCCGAGCGGTCCATGGATGCCGTTGCCATGCGGAGTGTGTACCGAAAAACCCCGAGTGCCGATAGCCCGGAAGTGTAGGCCGGCGCCGGCAACGACCGGGCGCCGCCGCTATTCGGGGCGCCGCAGCAGCTCGTCGAGCTCGCCCGCCAGCCGTCGCTGATGCAGTTGCGCCTGCACGCGGGCGACCAAGTCACGGGCGTTTAGCGGCTTGCTGACGAACTCGCTGACGCCGAGCGCCATGGCGGCGAGCCGCGTCTCGGTATGCGCCGAGGCCGTGAGCATGATGACGGGAATGCTGCGCGTTCGCTCGTCGCGTCGGAGCGCCGCGCATACCTGCAGTCCGTCGAGGTCGGGCATCATGACGTCCAGTACGATGACGTCCACGAGCTCGCGCGCCATGACCGCCAGCGCGGCGCGACCGCCGGCCGCGGTCAGCACTCTATAACCGTGTCGACAGAGCAACCGATCGAGGATGAAGAGCGCGTCGGGATCGTCGTCGACGGCGAGGATCTTGGCCTGGGGAACGCTCATCGGGAATGCTCGGCGCCCTCGGCGATCCGCCGGAGCTTCGCCACCAACGTCGTGCGGCCGAGACCGAGCAGGCGCGCGGCCGCTTGCTTGTTGCCCTTCGTCCGGCGCAACGCCTCCGTGATCAAGTGCTCCTCGAAATCGGCGACGGCGGCATTGAGATCGATGCCCTCGTCGGGGAGATGCGGGTGCGGAATGCGCTTCTCCGGGATGAGCACGCGGAGCTCGGCCGGAAGGTCGTCGGGCCGGATGAGCGGGCCGTCGGCGAGCACGACCAGACGTTCGATGAGGTTCTCGAGCTCGCGAACGTTGCCGGGCCAATCGTATTCCCAGAGCTGCGTCATGGCCTCGGCGCTGATGCGGATCGGCCGATCGGGACGTCGTTGCAGCTGCTTCGCGAGGAAATGCGCCGCCAGCACCGGAATGTCGGATCGCCGCTCGCGCAGCGCCGGCAGCTCGACCGGCACGACCTGCAGCCGATAGTAGAGATCCTCGCGGAAATGACCGTGCTCGACGGCGCGTTGGAGATTTCTGTTCGTCGCCGCGATCAGGCGCACGTCGACCTTCACGGAGTGCTCCGCCCCGACCGGTCGGACTTCCATGTCTTGCAAGACGCGCAGCAGCTTCACCTGCAACGACGGGCTCATCTCGGCGACCTCGTCGAGAAACACGGTACCGCCGTGCGCGATCTGGAGCAGACCGGCGCGCGCCGTGGTCGCGCCGGTGAACGCTCCGCGCTCGTGGCCGAACAGCTCGGACTCGAGGAGCTCGCCGGGGATGGCTCCGCAGTTGATGGAAAGGAACGGACGCCCGGCACGCGCCGACAGCACGTGCAACGCGCGCGCCGCGATCTCCTTGCCGGTGCCGCTCTCTCCCGTGATCAGCACCGTCGTGTTGGTCGCCGCGAGCTTCGCGATCAGCGCCTGAACGCGCTCGATGAGTGGGTGCTCACCGACGAGGAAGGGAGATCCGGCGGCCCCATACTGCGGCGCGGTCGCCCGCGGTCGCGCCTCGACGGCGGAGGGAGGGACGATCGTACCGCCCGACAGCATCCCTCCCCGTCCGCTCTCGGCCTCCCCCACATCCACACTGGTCATCATCCCACGGGTACCAGTCCTAGACGGGTCCGATAATCGGGCAATGCCTGAGTTCCGCCTGAATTGCGCCTGACATCTCCCGGACCAGTTGCAGCGCACCGACTCACTCCTCGGCAGTCACGATCCCGGTGCGAATGGCGTATCGCACGAGCCCCGCGACGTCGTGAATGTCGAGACGCTCCATGAGCTGCGCCCGATGCGTCTCGACGGTCTTCACGCTGACGTCGAGGATGCCCGCAATCTCCTTCGTCGACTTGCCCTCGGCGATGAGCTGGAGGATTTCGCGCTGCCGAGGGGTCAAGGATTCCAGCCGGCCCTCGGCGCCGCCCCCGGTCCGCCGTACGTAGTCGCCGACGACGTGGCGCGAGACGGCGGGGCTGAGGTAGGTCTCGTTTCTCGCGATCGCCGCGACGGCGATCGCGAGCTCGGCACGTCCCGCGTCCTTCAAAAGATAGCCCGACGCTCCCGACCGCAGCGCCTGCAGCACGTACTCCTCGTCGGTGTGTACCGACAGCATCACGACTCGCGTCTGCGGAAAATCCTTCACGATGCGCACGGTCGCCTCGAGACCGTTCATCACTGGCATGGTGATGTCCATGAGGACGAGATTCGGTCGATGCCGCTCCACCAGCTTGATCGCCTCACGGCCGTCGGCGGCTTCGCCGACGACGACGACGCCGGAAATCTGCTCGAGCAAGGCACGAATGCCGGCACGCACCAGGGTGTGATTGTCCGCCAGGAGTATCTTGAACGCGCTCATGCGCTTCTCCGTTCGTCGTCGGGGTCGGCGAAGGACGACTTCGTCGCGAGCGGCAGCACCACGCGGATGACGGTACCTCGGCCGGGCACCGCGTCGATGTGCAACACGCCGCCGATCAGTCCCGCGCGCTCGCGCATGCTCACCAAGCCGAGGCTGTCGCCTCGTTCCGCCTTGGCGATGGCGTGTGCGCTGTCGAAGCCCTGGCCGGCGTCGCGGACGATGAGCTCGAGACCGTCGACACGCCGCGCCAACTGCATCGCGACGTGCGTCGCCCGCGCGTGCCGCGCGACGTTCGTGAGCGCCTCCTGCGCGATGCGAAAGCACGTCGTCGCGACCTCGGCCGGGACGTCGTCCTCGAGATCACCCGCCGCGAACTCGGTCGTGAACCCGGCGCGGCGGCCCTGGCGGTCGAGGTACCAGCGCAGCGCGGGCACCAAGCCGAGATCGTCGAGCACGGCCGGACGAAGAGCCAAGGAGAGGTCGCGGGTCAACAGTCCCTCTACGGCGGTCGCCAGCGCGCTCGCGAACCTCTCTCCCTCGGCCTCACGGATCGCGGCGAGCGCGGAGGCCGTCTCGCGATACTGAAGCAGCGCGACCGCGGCGATCATTCCCACGGCGATGACCGCAACGCCGAACGTGACCTGAGCCGACAACGATCGTCGAACGGCCGCCGACAAGCTCACCAGCGCTTCCCCCTCCCCGAAGATCCGGATGAATCTGGATCTCCAAGTAGCCCACCTTACTGGAAAAATCAGGACGCTCGCCCCACGCATACCCGTGATGCGGGATGGTTCAGGTGAAACCCGAAAAGTGAACGGGAAAACCCTGAGCCTAGCGACGGCGCAATGCTCCGAGCAGAATCCCGACGCCCAGCACCCACGCGCACGGATCGATCCATTCACCGAAACGGACGACGAGCGTCGTGACGGCGCGGGCGGGACGAATCGTCGCGATGGTGGTCGCGCGCCGATCGACGCCGACGCGCTCGACCATGCGTCCGGTCGCGTCGATCACGGCGGAGATGCCGGTGTTCGTCGCACGCACCTGCGGGCGGCGCGTCTCGATGCTGCGGAACGCCGCTCCTTGCAGATGCAACTCGGGTCCGGTCCCGAATGCGAACCACGAATCGTTCGAGAGCGTCACGATGACCTCCGCGCCGGCCGCGGCGGCCGCGCGCGCGAGCGCCGGATCGAGCACGTCGTAGCAGATCAGCGGCGCCACCTGGAGCGTCGCGCCGCCGCGCGTCGGCACCGGGACGACGCGCGCGCCCGCCCCTTCCGACCACGTCCCGAGCCACGGCAACAGACGGCGGAGCCACGGCGCATCGAGCAGCGCGGGCACGCGCTCCGTCAGCGGGAAGAGCCGCGTCTTGCGGTAGATCGCGAAGGGACGCGGCGCACGCGCGTCGGGCGCGAGGAAGAAGGCCGCGTTGAACTCCGCGCCGCCGTCGGTGTCGTACGCGCCGAACATGAGCGGCACGCCCGCGCGGGCGACGAAGTCGACGATCTCTTGGTCGAATGCGGCTCCGGCCTCGCTCTTCGGCTTGCCGAACGTGGTGGGATAGACCGTCTCGGGCCAGACCAGCATGGCGAGGTCGTCGCGCGCGAGTGCGGGCGCCGAGAGGGCGACGTACGTGTCGAGGATCGTGCGTACGGTCTCGTAGCGTCCGATCTCGGCCGCCATGCGGTCGTAGTGGCCGAGGTTCGCCTGCACGAAGCCGATCGTCACGGCCTCCTCGTTCGGACGGGCGTCGAGCACGGCGCAGCGCCACGCGCCATAGCCGGCGAGCGCCGCGATGGCCGTGGCGGCGAGCGCCAACGGCGCGAGGACAGCGCGCGCCGCGAGCGCGGCGCCACCCACCCGCGCCCGCCAGGCGCCGCACACGAGCTCGTTCACGACGACGAGCACGAACGTGAGACCCGGAACGCCGGCGAGGTCGGCGCCCTGCCGCCACCACGGCGAGCCATAGAGCGGGTACCCGAGGGTGTCGCCGAAGAGCTTCGGCGTGACGGACTCGGTCGCGACGTACACCGACGCCGACAGCAACACCGTCATGACGAGCGGCGCGGGGCGCCGGCGCTTCAGCCACGTGCGCGCGAGCGCGACCGTCACGAACTGCGGCTGGAGCAGCGGCGAGCTCACCGTCAGCACCAGCAACGGCACGAGCGGCGTCACCTCCGAGTAGTCGGCGATCGCCGACGCGAACCATCCAAATACCGCGAGCTCGAAGGCCACCGCCATCGCGAGTCCGGCGACGAGCGCGCCCCGCATGCTGCGCACGCGATCCAGCGCGCGGAGCCAAGGCACGAGCCCGATCCACCCGAGCGCGACCCATGGCCATGCGGCGCGCGCATAGAGGGCGTACGCCGCCGCCGACCCGAGGATGCCGACCGTCGCGACGAGCCGATCTCGGGACCCGGCGATGGATCTCAATGGACGGGTTCGCCGGCCTTGCGCTCGGGAACCTCGAGCACGCGATCGGTCGCGAGACCGGGGGGCGCCATCGCGGGCGGCACGACCAGATCGTCGGGCAGCTTCACGACCTCGCCCCGCTCGTTCAGGAACTCGTAGTCGGGGTGGAACATGAGGATGGCCGGCAATTGCTCGCCGTCGTCGGTGCTCTGGTAGTGGCGGACGTAGCCTTCGGGAAGCTCGAAATCCTCCGGAACGAGGATGCCGGACTTGGGCGGATGGCTTCCCGGGATACCGAAGGCGGCGATGCCCTCGTGCACGCCTTCTTCCCGAAGGGCGACGATGGCGTCCGCGGCGTCGAGCTCGCGCCGCGGCTTTTGCGGATGCGGCACGGGCGAGGCGCCGAGACCCCCGGGATCTTCGACCGGCGCGCCGACGATGCGCCGCGGGACGACGCGACTCGGTGCAGCGGTGACCGCGGTCGGCGGGCGCGCGGGCGCTGCCGGTGCACGCGCGTCGTCCGCCGCGGCGGCGAGCGCGACCGGGGTGGCGCCGACGGCCTCCGCGGGTCGCACCGGCCGACGGATCACGACTACCGCCACCAACGTCGCCACGATCGGCAGCGCGACGGCCGCGGCGATCGTCCAGTAGAGCCGCCGTCCGCCGGACACGCGCACGACGCGGACGCCGTCGTCCCGTTCCTGCGGCGTTCGCCCTTGGATCGCCATGAGATAGGCGGGTATATACGAGAGCCCGTTCGCGAGCCGCAAGCCATCTCTCCATGACGATGCCGGGAGCCGAGACGCTCGCCGTGACGTGCTACCGCCGCGCGGGGCGCACGGTGACGGCGTGCCTGGTCGCCGCCAGTCGCGTGAGCATCGTCCTCGTGCTCGCGCGGATCGTCTTCGTCTACGACCCGGTGCTGACGTTGCGGGGACTCCTCGGGTTGGTGACGACGATGATCGTCGCGCCCGGCGCCCTGGCGATGCTCTTCGCTCGGAGCGCCGCCGCCGACGTCGCGGTGGAGGGCGATACGGTGGTCCTCAGGCGGCGCGACCTGCGGATCGAGGTGCCGGCGGCCGCGATCGTCGCCGTCGAGCCGTGGACGGTGCCGTTGCCGACGCCGGGTGCGACCCTGCGGCTGCGTTCGGGAAGCCGCCTCGCCTTCGACCTCGGCCTCGCCGAGCCCGACCGCTTGGCGGCGTTTCTCGCGGCGCGCGGCATCGCCGCCGCCGGCACCGAGCGCGACGCCGCCGCGTTCCGGCATGCGGCGGCGAGCGCGCGAGCGGGCACGCTTCGCTGGTGGCAATGGCTCCTCAAATTCCCGCTCCTCGGCGTGCTGCCGACGGCCGTCCTCTTTCGCGCCGATCAATGGATCACGTACGGCGGGACCTTCGGCGAGTACTACACCTACGGTGCGCGCGCCTACGTGCTCACGTTCCTCGCGCACTGGGCGACGGTCACGACGTACCTGGCGCTCTTTGCCGGCACGTGGCGCGTGGGTGGCGAGCTCCTGGTGTGGACGACGTCGCGGCTCGCTCCACGCATGCTCCGCAGCGTCCGGATGGCGGTCGAGGTTGCCTGCCGACTGGCGTACTACGGCGGCGTGCCGGCGCTCCTCGCGCTGCGCTTCCTGGAATGACGCGGCCGCCGCGCCGGAGACGCGGCGGCCGCGAGGCAGCGAACGAAAGCGTTACGGAGTCGGCGGGTTGTTGGCGGTGAGCGCCCAGCCCATGCGCTCGTGGCCGAGCTGATTCCAGACCGGATTCTTCCCGTTCACGATCTGCGCATCGCTGTAGTCGGGTCCGCTCTTGCCCGAGCCGGTGCCGCCGAAGAGGCCGACGCCGACCGTCGAGCCGGTGTAGGTCGGGTGGGTGTCGTCCGACTGGATGTAGTCGTAGCTCGTGCCGGAGCTCACGAAGTGGGTGTTGGCGTCGCGGATGGTCGAGCGCAGGGTCGTCGTGATGCGCGTGACGTACGCCGCCTCCGACTCGCCCTGCACGTAGCGGAGCGCGTCGGAGTCGATCTGCCCGTCGCCGTTCGAGTCGTAGTCGGCGCCCATGTACTGCGCGAAATCGTCGGCGCAGGCGAAGCCGTAGGTGTTCGCGAAGTTGCAGGCGCGCCAGTTCATCTTGGCGATGTAGGGCAGAAAGATGCTCTGCTTGTTCTGCCGGACGCCGCCGATGGTGCAGTTGCTGAGCGCGTTGTCGGCGGCGTAGCCGGGGTAGTACAGATTCGCGATCACCTTCAGCTTGGTGCCGCCGTAGGCGTTGTTGTTGATGTAGTTCATCGCGTTCTGCTGATAGGTCGTGCAGTTCGCGAGCGCGGTATCGAGCGGCGCCAGGTTGCAGGTGCCGCTCTGCCCCGCGAACGAGCTGCGCGCCTGGAGGCCATCGTTGCCGCACATCTCGAAGGTGACGATGCGGGTGTTGGTGGTCTGCATGTAGGAGCGCTCTTTGACGATCTTGTTGTTGTAGATGTCGGACGCGACCGCGCCCGACTTGGCGCGCCGGATGATCTCCATGTCGGCGTTCCAGAGCTTGGAGAGGTACTCGCCGTCGACTTGCGGCGCGGAGCGCTTCGCGACGCTCGAAAGCGACCCACGATAGCCGGCGTAGATGGAGTCGCCGTACGCCGTCACGCGATACTTGGCCGTCGTGCCCGCGCGATCGATCGTCCACGATACGTTCTGCGTGATCGTCGACGCCGTCGCCTCGGAAGACACCACCGCCACCGCACACAGTCCGAGAAGGGGGACTAGATGCCGACTGAATCGCATTGCTTCCTCCTGCTGGTTGGGGGAGCCGCTTGCTCGCGGCTCGGGAGCGGGAGGCGCGTAGCACGACGTCCAACCGTCTGACCAGAAGAAAATGCATGGCGGGCGGGTCGCCGCGCCGGGCATCCATGACACCGCGCGTCGGCCGGCAGCCCGTACCGATTCGGTCGTGACAAGCCGACCGCTGCTTGCTAGCTGAGGCCACCCATGGCGCGCACCCATCCGATCGCGACGAAGCCGGGCCGAAAGGCCGGCGAGTACGTCGTGCAGCTTCCCCCGGGATGGGAGCTGCGCCTGCGCCGGGTGCTGCGCACGATGCTCGAGGACGCCCTCCCCGATCCGCGCGAGGTCGGGCTCACCCCGAGCCAGCGCGAGGCGCGCGTCCGCCTGCGCCGCCGCCGGCTCCAAGCGGCGATCTGCACCTTCGTGAGCGACCTCGTGACCGCCGACATCGTCGGCAAGGAGATCGCGCTCACCACCCGAAGCCGCCACGGCTTCCGGTCGGGCTCGCTCCGCGAGCACGTGCAGAAGATCCTGCGCGAGGTGAATCGGCGCTGACCTCGCCGGTCAGGCGGCGCCCCGCCGCCGGCTCGGGGCGGCGAGATCGTGTCCGCTCGAGCGCGGCGGCACCGGCCGCCAACGCGCCAAGCCCGAACGCACCCACGCCGGGTCGAGCTCGAAGTACTGGCAGATCGCCCGGAACGCGAACGGGTGACTCGCGTCCTCGGACATCACCCAACGCCAGGCCTCCACACCCAGCATGCGCGCACGGTGCGACAGGACCCCGTGCGTGGCTCGCAGCGTTTCCGCGGCGTCGTCGAGCACCGCGAGTGCCAACCGTGCCTCGGGCTGAAGGTCGGAGAGCCGGGAGCGGGTGATTCCGTGGGCGGGAGCGGCGGCGACGGGTCTCTCCTGCGTCTCGTCATCGATGTCGTTGGTCATGGCGACATGGAAACCTCACGCGCGTAACGACGACGTGACGACGGCGCGCCGCGGCGATGAATCCTTCGCCGCCCCGAGCGGCCGTGGAGGTAAAGTGGAGCCCCGACACGAGGTCGGGGCTCCGGACGCTTCTGCCGCGGAGGGGGACTCGCACGACAGGGGCGCCTGCTGCGGAGACACAGCGTACGCGTGCTTCTCGCCGTTCCGGTCACCACGCGATGAAGAGCCGGTGACGTGTCAGCTGCCGGTCGCGATCAGCTCACGGCCGAACACGCTGCGGAAGTACGGGGCTTCCTTCTCGAGCGCCCAGATCTCGAGATCCGGGCCCGGCTTCTTGGCCCGCAAGGCCAGCGTCACGCGTCCGCCCTGAACCTGCGCCCGGACCGCGCGGACGACGTCGTTGCGGCTCTGATTCAGCGCCCGCGCGAGTCGCAGGAGCAGCACCGCCTTCGGGACGAGATCGCGGTCCGCGCCGCCGAGCGCGCGAATCGGCCGATCGTCGGCGGTCGGCCGAGAGTTTCCGACGTAGCGAGCGATGGCGGCGATGATCCGACGTTGCTCGGTCGTGTAGCCGAAGATCTCCGAGTTCGCGATCAGGTAGTACGCATGCCGGTGCCGTCCACCGCGATTCACGAACGATCCGACTTCCTGCAGCATCGCCGCGGCGGTCAGCCACTCCACGTACTCGGCCGGCAGTTGATGCACGCTCTTGAGCTTCGCGAAGAGGGTCACCGCCAAGTCGCGCACGGTCTTGGCGTAGCGGGCGTCGACTCCGTAGTGCGCACCGTGCGTGACCAGCGCCCGCTCGCGTTGCGATTGGATCCGCTTCTGGATGTGACGCTCCCCGCCCAGGTCGGCGGCCATCTGCGCCAGAAGACCGTCGCGGAGACCGAGCGGCGAGTACCGGAAGCCGCGGATGCCGTGGACCATCAAGCCCGCGTAGACCGCGGCGCCCGCGACGATGATCTCGGCGCGGCGCGGGCCGAGACCGGGAAGCGCCCGCCGCTCTTCGAGGTCGTAGCCGCCGACCTTCTCGGCGATGCGGCGGAGCGCCGCCGCCGACGCGGTGCCGCCGCGCGGCTCCCGGTCGCCGCGCCGCTTGGGGGTCGCGAGGCTCGCGAGCGTCGCGGCGGTGCCGCCGGTCGCGATCGTGGCCTGGACGCGACGCGCCAGCACGCGGCGCTCGATCCGTGCCACCTCCTCGGCAACGAACGCCCGCAGGCGCTGCAACTCCTTCGGCTTCGGCGGATCGTGCGCGAGGAACTCCTCGGTCAAGCGGACGGCGCCGAGCGGCAAGCTCGCCATCTCTTGGATCTGTCCGGCGACGGAAAACGTCAGCTCGCAGCTGCCACCACCGAGATCCATGAGCAGCACGCGGCGCGCGGCGAGACGCGTACCGGACATCACCCCGAGGTGAATCAGCCGTCCCTCCTCGAGCCCCGTGATGACCTCGATCTTCCAGCCGGTCGCCGAACGGACCCAGTCGCCGAAGGCCTTCGAATTCTTGGCCTCCCGCATTGCGCTCGTCGCCACCACCCGGACCGCGGCCGCACCGTGCCTCTGTACGGCTCGGTGAAACCGCTGCAGTGCCTTGATGGTAGCCTCCATCGATTGCGGCTCCAGTAAACCCGTTCGGAAGACGCTTTCGCCGAGGCGTGTGACCTCGCGGTCTTCGTGAACCGAGACGAAGCCCTGGCGCGCGAGCCGCGCGATCTTCAGGCGTACCGAGTTCGAGCCGATGTCGACCGCCGCGAAGACCGCCATCGTCCGTCTAGCGCCTTACGCCGACGCTCCGGCGCTGCGCGTCGGCCCGCCGGCATCCGCGGCTGGCATCGGATGCGCGCTCTTTCGACCGCTCGCAGGACGAATCCTCCGCAGCCGGCGCGCCACGCGCTCCGTGACGGTCAGGGCGTTGGCGAGCTCCTTGTCGGCTCGGGAGCGCATCGCGCGGCACAAGCGGGTGCCGTCGTCACCCAGTACCTCCTCCGCACGCTCGATCAGCGTGCACCAGTCGTGCCATTCGCCGATCGCATCCTGGACCCGTTTGAGCGCCCGCAACGCCGTCTCGGCAGGTGCGTCGGGGAGCAGCGCCTCGGCGCGATAGCGGAGCCGCTTGGTCGCGATGCGGAACGCATGGAGATTGCTCGCGTCGAGCGGCTGCGCGTTCCGCCAGGCGTCCTCGAACGCGCCGAGCACCTGGACGAGCGCCCGTCCGGTGTCGCGGTGGATGGGCGCGGGCGTCGCGACGATCACCCTGCGGAGCCGCTTCACGAGCCCGCGGTCGCGTTCGTTCCCGAGCGTACGCGCGAGGCGCTTCTCACGCTTCTGCCGAGACTTTCGCAATGCCTCGCGCAGATCGCCGCACGCGGCCGGCTCGACGGCCTTCGGCACGCTCCGCAACGCCTTCAACTGCACGTCGAGGTCGCGGATCTTTCCCGCGCGCCGGCGGACGCGATCGAGCTGCTTCCAGACCTTTCGTTCGACGCCCGTCGTCCGCTCGTCCACGCCGAGAAGCGTCTCGACGCGACGAATGGTGGTGCGCAGCTCGTGGACGGCGCGGGGCGACGGCCGGTCACCGAGGTCTTTGATGCGTGCGATCAAGGCACGCGTCTGTTTGACGAGCGGGCTCGCGCGTCTCGCGGGCCGCGTGTGATCGCTCGGAGAGGGATGCCCGTTCAGCGAGGTCGGTTCGCCGCCGATCATGAATGCCGCCTCCCAGTGTGCCGTGGAACGAACGATCCGTCGGCGCATGGGCGACGACCGACGGCTTGGGGAGGCGGCTATAGGATGCGCTGTGCAATTCTGCAAGACCCCGGGGCGCTAACTCATTGCGTCGCGACCGGGGGCGCGCTCGCGGCCTCGGCGGAGAGCGCCGTCGTGAGCGCGGCAATCGTCACCGCCCCGCCCTCGCGCGCCTGATCCATGACCTGCACGGCGTATCCGTAGCCGACGTCGTCGTCGGCATCGAAGAAGAGGATGTGATCGTCGCGCGCGGCGAACATGCGCTGCAAGCGATCCGGCAACTCGGCGTATTCGACCTGCGTTCCGTTCACCGTGATCGACTTGTCGCCGGCGACGCGCAGCACGAGCGGCGGATCCGGGTCGGCCGCGGCGTCGTGCTCGACCTCCTCCTTCTCCTGCTTCGGGGTGTGGATCCAGAAATGCTTCGAGAGCAGCGGCGTGATGACCATGAAGATGATGAGCAGCACCAGCACGACGTCGACGAGCGGCGTCACGTTCATCTCGGGCGCCACCCCTCGCTTCCTGCCGCCCCGCTCGTCGCCGAGATTCATCGCCATGGCTCAGCCCTCACGCCCGGCGGCCGCATCCGCGGGTGCGGTCGCGGCCCGCTCGCGGTGACGCTCGCCGACCATCAACGACATGCCGGGGAATCCGACCTGCTGCGAGCGCGCCAGGATCTCGCGCACGTCCTTGTATGTGAGCTTGGCGTCGGCACGCAGCACGAGGCGGCGCAACGGCTCCGCCGCGTGCTCGGCGGCGAGCGCGGCGATCGCGCCGTCGAGGTCGTACTTCTGCTCGTCGATGTAGTACTCGCCCGCTTTCGCGACCGAGAGCTTGACGGGATCCATCGACGTTTCCACCTCGGGATCGGGATTGAAGATGCCGGGCAGGTCGACCGGCACGTCCTGGTCCATGCGCGGCGCGACCACCATGAAGATGATGAGCAGCACCAGCACGACGTCGACGAGCGGCGTCACGTTGATGTCGGGGCGGACGGCGTCCCTGGGGCTGCGGCGCCGCCATGCGCCCGCGCGACCGTTTCCGGGTCTTTCGCGGGGACTCATGCGCTCACGCGACGCGCTCGCGGCGCCCCGCCGACTGCGCGTCGCGCTCCGCCCAATCCTCGATCGTGTCGAGGAGCTCGCCCGCCGAACGATTCAACGCTCCCTCGTCGTGCGCGATCTGATTGGTGAGGTAGTGATAGGCGAGCACCGCGGGGATCGCGACCGCGAGACCCAGCGCCGTCTCGACGAGCGCCTCGCTGATGCCCGCCGACACCGACGAGAGGCCGCCCGATCCGGTCGCCGCGATGCCCTGGAACGCGCGTGATGATGCCGACGACCGTACCGAGCAGCCCGACGAACGGCGCGACGGAGCCGACCGATGCGAGCACCGCCAACCCGCGACGCAGATCGGCGCCGATCTCCTCCATGTAGCGCTCGAGGTGGCGCCGCGTGCGCTCGGCCGGCGTGAGTCCGGAGATGTCGGCGGTCTTGGTGGCGTGCCAGTAGGTCGTGAGTCCCGAGCGCACGACGCGCGCCAGATGCCCCGCCGTGCGCCCTTCCGACGCCGACAGAATGGCGTCGATGTCGCCGCGCTGCATCGGCTCCGCCACCGCCGCCGCGAAACTGCGGGAGGCGGCGCGCGAGCGGCGCAGCGCGATGATGCGCTCGATGAACACCGTCAACGAGGCGAGCCCCATCACGACCAGCACGGCAGCCACGATCATGGCCGCCACGCCCATGTGCTGAAAAATCTCGAAGATGCCGAATGACATTATCTCCCCCTCACACGTTCAATTTGAATGGGATTTGAATGATGCGGTACACCGTGATCGCTTGGCCCTTGAAGCGGGCGGGCTGGTATTTCCACTGCTTGACGGCCTTCACCGCGGCGGACGCGAACGGCTCTTCCCCGCGCATCACTTCGACGTGCGCGACCGAGCCGTCGGCGAGAATGACGACCTTCAGGATCACCATCCCCGTCTTTCCCGCCACGCGCGCCTCTTGTGGGTATTCGGGAATGACGTTGGACTTCGACGGCACCGGCGGGATGCCGTCCTCCGGCAGCGCGATGGCGCCTCCGACGATGCCCCCGGCGACGCCGCCCGCCTGACCGCCTTCGAGGCCCGCCGGGTCGCCCTGGCCCTCGCCGAAGACGGCGATGCCTTTGTCCTCGCTCGGATCGGCCTCCTTCGGCGCTTCCTTGGGCGCTTCTTTCGGCGCGACCAGCTCCTTCGGAGGCGGCGGCTTGTCGAGCTTCCGAATCTTCTGGTCCGGACGCACGACCGGCGCCGCGGCGGCCGGAGGCAGTTGCGGCTTGATCTCGACCGGCGGGGGCGGAGGAGGCGGCTCCTCCTTCATCACCCGCTCGACGAACGTCACGTCGACCTTCTTCTCCTGTACGGCGCGCTTGGTCGCCGTTCCGAGCATGACGGCGAGGATGCCGATCACGACGTAGATCGTCGACGAGGCGGTCAGCGCCGCGATCCACTGGCTCGGACCGCGCGCATCGTCCTCGGCACCGAAGGACGCGAAGACGGGGACTGCCCGCTCCGGCGCTCCCTCGGTATCTTCCACGGTCGTCGCTTCCATCGACGCGTTCTGGCTCATGGCTCGACGGGAGTGCATTCGACGAGCGACGGCGGCTCGATCGAATCGCCCTGGTCCGAGGCGCTCTTCACGACGCACGAGAAGTCGGTCGGGGGCGGCGCCGACGCCCCAGTGCAGAGGTCGAAGCTGATCACCGGCGACACGTCCGTGAACCCGGGCGTCGCGACGAAGCCGAGTTGGACGGCGTTGTTGAAGTCGTTCAGCGAGGTGATCGCGCTGATGCCGGAAACCCGGCCGGAGGTCGGGACGTTGCCGGTACCCGGAAGCGCGACGACGCCGGAAGGGTAGTCGATGCAAAACAGACCTGCCGACAGCAGCGCGCCGGGCGGCGGGACGAGATGGATCGTCTGGGCGTGGCGCACCGTCGTCGCGGTGCATTGCACCGGCGCGTGCGACGTGCGGCAGTCCTTGGGACACGCGTCGCAATTCGTCGTGTTGCCGTCGTCGCAGTCCTCGCCGACTTCCTTGACGCCGTTGCCGCACACCGGCGTCGGCGTCGGTCCGGGCGTGCCCGCGGGCGTCGGGGTCGGCGGATTGACGAGATTGCACTCCGGCGCGTAGCCGCGGATGTTCGGCACGGCGATCCGGTCGGTGCACTCCGACTTGAACTCGGAGACACACCCGACGCAGGCGACCAGGTCGTCGAGCGTGGCGACGGTGCCGCCACACGGCCCACCGCCCGGCACGGTCACGGCCGGACACTGCGCCGCGAAGCCGATCTCCGCGGGCGTGACGTCGTCACCGCCACCGCAGAGTCCGTCGGCGCCCCCGCACGCCTTGCAGATCGTCTTCACGAGCTTCGTCTCCGCTTTCGAGATCGCGGACGTCGCCTTGGCGTCGGGACACGGCCCCTGCGTGCCCTTCGCCAACGCCGTACCCGCGCATTTCGCGAGCGCGATTGCCCGCGCGGTGTAGAAGGCGGTCGCCGCCTTGCCGATCGCGAGCTGGCACTTGCCGACGTCCGTCGCGAGCGCGGCCGGTGTCACGCCGTAGTAGAGCGCCACCGCCTGCTCGACCGCGGCGCTCGCGACGCATGTGACACAGGCGCCGACGTCGGCGCAGTCGGTGACCGGCCCTGTGCACGCGCCGTGCTCGAAGTTCGGGCAGGCGCCGCCGACCTCCCACCCGATCTCGGAGAGCTTCTGGTCGGCGTCGGCACCGACGTCGGTGGCGCTGCACGTACGGTTGGCGCCGCCACACGACTTCGCGACGTGGCCGTTCAAACGCGCGGCCGCCTTCGCGAGCACGGTTTGCACCTTCGCGTCGGTCGCGCAGTCGGTGCTCGCGGGCAGCTTCCCGGCGAGCTTGTCGCGCTCGCACCCCCCGACGGCCTTGACGTTGGTCTGCACGTAGCGGGACGCTTCCTTCACGAGCACGCGCTCGCAGCCGACGGCCGCGGGCCCCGCCGGCGGCGTCGGGGTCGGTGACGGCGTCTGGGTCGTCGTCGGCGTGGGCGTCGGCTGCACGCCACATTCCGCCGGGTACGGCTTCGTGCCCGGAACCGCCACGGCGTCGAGGCACGCGGCCTTGTAGGCCGTGACGCAGTCCACGCACGCGACGAGATCGTCGAGGGAAGCGATCGGCCCGCCGCACGAGGCGCCGCCGGGGACGGTGACGCTCGGGCAGCTGGTCACGAAGCCGATCGTCGCGGGGGAGAGATCGTCCGCTCCCCCGCAGGCGCGATCGGCACCGCCGCACGCTTTGCAGATGTGATCGACCTTCAGTGCCTCGGCCTTCCCGATGGCGAGCCGGGTCGCCGCGGTCGGACACGGGCCGGCGATCTTGCCTTGCAGAATCTGATCCTCGCACAGCTGCA
The DNA here is from genome assembly GCA_963774015.1 of uncultured delta proteobacterium. Lineage (GTDB taxonomy): Bacteria > Desulfobacterota > Binatia > UTPRO1 > UTPRO1 > UTPRO1. The sequence goes on along the minus strand of CAVZDH010000001.1, from coordinate 1,024,039 downwards.
GTGCCTTGGAGCTCGCCGCGAAGAACTTCGTCGCTTCCTTCCCGATCGCGGCCTGACACTTCCGCGGCGCACCGTCCCCGCCCTCGAAGCCGTCGAAATAGAGCGCCCGCGCCTGCTCGACCGCCGCGTCGGTGATGCACGCGACGCACGTCGCGACGCCCTCGCAATCCGCAATCGTGTTGCCGCAGGAGACGTTCTCGAAGCCCGGACACGTTCCGATGTCCCAGCCGATCGCGCCGAGCGCGTCGTCGGCATCGTTCCCGGTATCCGCCGCGTTGCAGGTCTTGTTGGCGCCGCCGCACGCGCGCGCGATCGACGCGTCGAGCTTGCCGCGCGCCTTGGCGAGCGCAGCCGCCGCCTTCGGGTCCGCGTGGCAATCCGTTTCGGCGGGAAGCGTGCCGCGGAGTACGGCCTGCTCGCACTTCGCGAGCGCGCCGATCTCCGCCTGCGCGAGCTGGCTCGCCGCTTTCGCGATCGCACGCCGGCACTTCACCGCCTCGGCGTGCGCAGTGGAGGTCGCGAGCGCGAGCGCAGCCGCGAGGAGCGACGCCGTCAATGACCATCGTCGCCGGAAAGCACGGGGCTTCCACCGTTCAGCGATCCCCCTCGTCATCCCGTAGTCTCCTCTTCCACGCTTCCGTCGACGCCCGTGCCGCGGCTCTCTACTGCGGTGTGCACTGCACCAACGAGAGCGGTTCGATCGAATCACCCTGATTGGATGCGCTCTTCACCACGCACGTGAAATTCGCCGGTGGCGGCGCGGTGGCGCCTTTGCAGAGGTCGAAGCTGATGACGGGATCCACCGAGGTGAATCCCGGCGTCGCGACCATTCCGAGCTGCACGGCGTTGTTGAAATCGTTGAGTGACGTGAGGGCGTTCACGCCCGAGACCCGGCCTGTGACGGTGCCGGTGCCGGGCAGCGCCACTACCCCGGAGGGGTACTCGATGCAGAACAACCCGGCGGACAGCAGCGTTCCCTCCGGCGCGTCGTTCGACAGCGCGAGGTGAATCGTCTGCGCGTGCCGCACCGTCGTCGACGCGCACTGCACGGGCGCCGTCACGTTCTTGCAGTTCGACGGGCACGCGTCGCAGTTGGAGGTGTTGCCGTCGTCGCAATCCTCGCCGGCCTCCTTGATGCCGTTGCCGCAGCCCGGCGTCGGCGTCGTGGTGGGCGTGAGGGTCGGCGTGGTGGTGCGCGTCGCGGAGGGCGTCGCGGTGCGAGTGACGGTCGGCGTCGTCGTGTTCGTCGGCACCGCCGTCTGCGTCGCCACCACCGTCGCCGTCGGATTCGCGCTCGCGGTCGCGACCGACGTCGGCGTCGCAGCGGTCGTCGCACCGACGGTCGGGCTCGCCGTCGGATGGATCGTTGCGGTCGCCCCGGCCATCGTGGCGGTCACGGTCGGCGTCGCCGTCGCGGTCGGCGGGACCGCCGTCGCCGTCTTCTGCGCCGTGGCGGTCACCGTAGATACCGGCGTGCCGGTCGCGAGCGCCGTCGCGGTCGGGCTCGGCGCGGCCACTGTGCCGGTCCTGCTGGGCGTCGGGGAGACCACCGGCGTGGCGGTCGACAGCGGCGACGCAGTCGGGGTCGTCGCAGCGGCCGAGGCGGTCGGCCCGGGGGCGCTCGCGCAGGTCGCAAGGTCGGCGCCCGTGGCCGCGACGAACGCGTCCTCGAGACCCGTGCAGGTGAGCGCCTCCGCGCCGCGGGGCAGCTCACCGACGCCCGTCGAGCAGGCGGTCGCCGCCACCGTCAAGCGCGCAATGCACTCGGCGAGACCGTCGAGGGTGTCCGCGGCGGCGCGCGGCTCGAGCGTGGCGCACGAGGCTCGCAACCGTTCGTAGCCGAGCCCGTCCTCCGCCAGTACGTTCTCGAAGGAAACGACGCTGCAGCGGCGGTTGCTCACGAAGCGGGCGAAGCGCGCCCGCTCCTTGTCGAGCTTGCCGAGATCGCTCTCGCACCGTCCGGCCGCGCGCTCGCAACAGCTCGCCTTCGTCGCCGGATCGTTCACGAGGCACTCGATGCCGCGGGTCAGGCACGCGGAGATCGCCCGGTGCGCGTCGACGGCGAGCCGAATGGCCGCCGTTCGGATCGTGTCCTCACAGACCGCGAGCGGGCTCGCGTCGTTGGACAGCGGCGAGCCCGCGATCGCGGTGCCGGACCGCAGGAGGACGGCGGAACCGAGCAGCGTGGCCACTATGATCGCGGAGCGTCTTGGCATTTGAATGAGCTCGACCCTTCGGAACTCGCGCCGGCCCTCGAGAATCCCGCCCGGTGGGGGAAGACGACGGCTCTGGTCTTCTAACCAGCGAGCGGTGACAGGAGATCAGAACGAACGTGACGGTTTCGTGACAACGCGGCTCAGGTCGCGGTGCGGGGTCGACGACGATCGCCGACCCCGCCCGCGACTCAGTGCACCTCGATCGTGCAGGTCTCGTCGTCGATCAGGCCGCCGTTCGAGTCCGACGCTGACGACACGCCACAGACGAACGCGCCCGCCGTCGGGAACGTCTGTCCGGGAATGCAATCGAAGGTGACGGTGACGAACGTCCCCGGCGCGTTGTCGCCGAAGCCGAGCAGGCTCGCCGTCAGGGTGTCGTCGGTGCCGTTGTCGTCGACGTCGTCGTCGCTCGCGGTCGGAAGTCCGGCGGGCGTGAACACGACGCGCTCCGTAACGCTCGGCACCGGACCCGACCCCGGGATGTTCACCGCCTCCGGGTACGCGAGCGTGATCGTGGCCGAGTTGTAGGTCTTGCCCAGTGATGCGACGACGTGGATCGTGTCGCCCGCCTGGCAGGTCGTCCTCGGTTGGCCGTAGATTGCGGCCGCGATCGCCTGCCCGCTCGTGGTCGCCGCCTCCGTCACGCAGGTCGGAAGCGGGTCGCAGCTGCCGACGTCCGCCCCGGTGATCTGCTTGTCGCCGCAGGCTTTTTGAATCTTCGCCTCGCCCTTCGGGCCCGCCTTGACGCGGCGTGGCGACGCAATCCAGCGCGCCGAACGACTCGGCGAGCTTGTCCTCGCTGTTCTGACACTTGGTCGCGCCCTTCAGGATCTCGTTGATGTCCGTGACCTCGGCCTTCACGATCGCCGCATGGCACTTCACTTTCGCCTTGTCGCCGACGAGGTCGGGCGACCCGAGCAGCGAGGTGCTCGTCGTCTGGAGCGACGACGTCGCGACCGGAAAGAACGCCGCCGTTCGGGTCGTTCGACGGATAATTCCGGAGCACCGGCTCGCCCGCGGGACACTTCTTGGCGATCGCGGCGGTCGCCTTCCCTTCCGCACCGGCAACCTTGGCCTTCAGGTCCGCCTGCGCGAGGTCGTTGCAATCGCCGGTAAACTTGCCTTTGTCGCGGGTCCCGTGACACTTCGCGATCACGCCGAGGCTCGTGGACGCCACCTTGCCGAAGGACGAAGCGATCGATTTTCGGCAGGCCCGCGAGACCTTGGTCGGGTCGCTCGCCGCCCATCCGTTCGTCGCGGCCGCGACGACCACACCCGCCAGAACCATCATCCCAATCCATGACGTCTTCATTGGATGTCCCCCTCTTGGTCTTCGTTGTTTTCGAATGTCCGGGCGCTGCGTTTAGGATCTGCACCGTGCAGCTCGCGCCCTCGACGAGCTCGCCCTTGGGATTCGACGCTTCCGGCACGCTGCACTTGAAGTCCGCCGCGCGCGGAACGGGCGTCCCTTTGCAGCGGTCGAAGTCGACGGTGAAGATCCGCCCCTTCGGAAGAACCGCCATGCCCGCGATCGCCATGATCAGCTCGGTGTCGGTATCGTTGGGCGCGCTCATGAAGCTCGCGGGAACATCCGCGACCCGCGCCTTCACTTCGGGCCGGTTCTCGAATTCCGGGATGCCGACCGCGTCCTCCGGATAGTCGAGCACGACCTTCACGCCTGCGAGGTCCTGTCCCGGCGCGAGATCGACCGCGACCTTCAAACGGCCATCGGCCTGGCACTGGGCGCTGGCGGTGCCGAGCGGAGCGCCGAGAACCGTCAGCGCAGCGGCCGCACAGCACGCGACGCGCCGTCCATCGTTTCCACATCCCTTTCCGATGCATCGTCCCCCTCGCTCTGCGTGAAGAAGGCAGCGGGGCGACCGCCGTGCGACGGCCGCCCCGCTGCGTCTCTTGTTCCGTTGCTCTGCGTCCAGCCCTTAGAGGACCGAGACCGAGCAGCTGACGCCGTCGATGATGTCGGTGCCGAGGGCATCCGACGCGCTGCGGACGACGCAGCCGAAGTTCCCGGTCGCCGTCGGCGCCGCCCCACAATCACTGAAGGTGATCGTGAAGATCGTGCCGGCGCTGATGCCGCCGAGGTCGGTGATCGACAACGTCATCGAGTCGTCGTTGTCGTTCGCGACGAACGGATGACCGCTCGTGATGAGCGGCGAGCCGCTCACCTCGCCCGTGCCCGGGAAGTTCACGCCCTTGTAGCCGAGGTTGATCGACACGCCCGCGAGATCCGACGGCGTGTTGAGCGTGATCACCGCCTGATGGGTGGGACCGGTCGGCGCGCAATCCACTGGCGTGTCGAGGCAGAACGGCGGCAGGCTGCTGTCGTAGTTGAACGTCGCCCCGGCCGCGTCCTGACACTGCGATCGCTTGTCGGCATGCTGATCGACGCACTTGAGGACCGTATTGCCGGTCACGCCCGTAAGCGCGATCGGCGCCCCGCCGGCCGTGATGCCCGGGCAGGTCGGCGCGATCCAGCCGAGGTCGGTGGTCGGGTTGAAGTCGTCCGAGCCGCCGCAGAGACCGGACGTGCCGACGCAGGTGCCGCCGGGAATCGACGGGCAGTCCGCGAGGACCGCACACACGTTGCCGAAGTTGCTGCCGCCCGCGCAGACGCCGACCGAGCAGGTCGAGCCCGGGCACTCCGAGTCGACGGTGCAGACCGCACCGGCGTTGGCGCCGCTCACGCACTTGTGCTGCGTGGGGTCGCAGTTGCCGGGATCCGAGTCGCACTGCCCGCTCGAGCGGCAGGGCTTGCCGGGCGACGTCGAGCCCTGGCAGCGGCCGCAATCCGACTGCGCTTCGCACGTGGCCGGACCACCCGCGTTCTCGGTGGCCGCGCTCACGCACGTACCGCCCGGACACTCGCTGTCGTTCGCGCACGCGACGCCGTCGTTCGCGCCACCCTGGCAGACGACCTGGAGCGCCGAGCCCGCGCTGCAGGTCGCGCCGCCGCAGACCCCGTCGGGACCACAGCAGGCCTTGGTGATCGCCGCCACCTTCTTGTCCTCGGCCTTCTGGATCGCGTCAGTCGTCTTCTGATCGGGGCAGGACGACAGCTTGCCCTTCAGCAGCGCCGCCTGGCACTTCGCGAGCGACTTGGACTCGGCGGTGTAGAACGCGACCGTGCTCTTACCGATCGCGGCCTGACACTTGCCGATGTTCTTGGTGGCCGGCGCGAGGAAGCTCGCGTACATCACGCGGTGCACGAGCTCGTTCGCATTGGCATCGGCGAGGCACGAGAGACAGTCCGCCTCGCCGTCCTTGCTCTGGATGAGGATGTCGCCGCAGTTGAAGCCGAACGTATCCGTGACGTTGGGGCAGCGGCCGAACGAGAACTCGCCGGTCGAGGTGGCGCAAGCCTTGTTGATCGCCGCCTTCAGCTTGTCCTTGCCCTTTTGGATCTTGTCCTGCGTCTTCGTGTCCGTGGAGCACGGACCGGCGAGCTTGCCGTCGTGCACGGTCTGCTCGCACTTCTGCAGGGTCTTTGCGATCGCTTGCGTCAGCTTGGCCGACTCCTTCGACACCGTCGATCGACACTTGACGTCGGCGTGCGCCGACGCCGCGAGCGCCATCAGGCCGGCCGTCGCGAAGGCGACACCGAACACTTTCTTTCCACGATTCATCATCGTTGATTCTCCTTGGTGGTAGTTGGACATGCGGTTGACTCGGTTTCAGCGATTTCCGAGGAGACTGATGAACTTGAATTGCCCGTCGACGTCGGCGATGGAGCCGAGCGTGAGCTCGCCCTCCGTCCCCTTCTCGTCCTCGAGCGTGAGCACCGTGACCTTGTACGCCTTGTACCAAGCGTACTGCTGCTCACCTTTCGCGAACCCAGTCCCCTTGAGGCGATACCTGTGGCCGCCGTACTTCCCGATGATGCCCTTGGCGACGTACAGGCTATTGGTGTTGAGCATGCCCCAGGCATGCTCGCTGTCTGTTTGCTTGTATTGCGTCGGTGGCTCCCCGGGCCTCACGCTTCCCGGAAGGATGAACGTTCGATACTCGTCCTCGGTCACCCGAAGGCGATGCAGCGCATCGAGATCCTTCGCAGCGAGCGCGTCGAGCACGCGACCGATCAACGCATCGATCGATGGTGCGGCGTTGGCCAGCTTGAAGTGCTCCGGCCGGGTGAGCTCGGGAGGCGGGGTGGACGCATGCGCGCTTCCACCCTCCGCCCACACCACCCCCGAGATGAGGAGCGTCGCAACCATGGCAGCCGTCGTAGCAACGTGTCTCATGATCGACTCGGAGAATCCTTCAGGGATACGCCGTCCAGCCAACCGTCCAATCCGCACCACCCGGCTCCATGGCACCGATGTACGGAGCCGAGACGAAGGAGCTGTTGATCAAGGTGCAGTCGGCCGCCGGCCACGTGTCCGGGAGCGAGCCGGCCGGAGGCACGAGACCCGTGCGCGGGAACGAGCCGCCGCCGATCGCATGGACGTCGGCGTCGCCGTTGGCGTCCTTCACGTTCTTCGACGCCACCAGGAGGGCGAAGTGCTCGGTCGAGGAACACTGGCAGCCGCCCGCCCCGGCGTCACCACAGCTGCTGTTGGTGAGCGCGTGGACGGTGCCACCCGTGCCGTTGTTCTCGAAGAGGCTGTTGATGATCTGCCCGATCGGCGGCGTGGTGTTGAGCGGGCCGCCCGGAGCGACGCACGCATGCTGGGACGTCTCGACATCGCGGAGCTGGTAGCCCGCCTGGCGGAAGTCCTTGATGATCGAGTTGGCGATCGTGATCGCGTTGCCGCGCCGGCTCAGGATGCCGAGCTGGTTCGTGGTGCCGGGGTTGGCGCCGCTGTACTTCGCGCCCATCATGGTGATGTTGCAGTACTTGGGATTGTTGTTGGGCAGGTTGGTGAAGCCGAACTCGCTGTTGTCGTTCTCGAAGCCGTTGCTGCCCGGCGTCTCCACCGCCTCGGCTTGCTGCATGCCGACGCCGAACTGCAGGCCGCCGACCGTACCGAGCTGGGTGTCGAAGCAGTCGTCACCGCACGCCGACGCCACGAAGTAGCTCGAGTTCACCGTGCCGCCGAACCACTCGAAGTCGTCGTCGAAGCCCTTGTGGGCCTGGAGGTGGTTGAGGATGGTCTTGCGGCCGACGCCCGCAAACGTGACGTTGTTGAGCTCGTTGTCGGGCGTGAGCTCGCGGCCACCGTAGTTGACGCGAACGTACTGCATGCAGCCGCTGAAGTCGTTGCCGTCGGTGCCGCCGTACACGTTCGACGCAATGGCCGGCAGGCCCTCGAGCGTGATGCCCGGCTGGTTCACCGGCGCCTTGCCCATGAGCGCCACGCCGCCCCAGTCACCCGAGACCGGCGCCCCGCCTTGCGCGGTGAAGACGATCACGTGCGTCGGATCGCCGCTCGCGTTGATGCGCCCGCCCGGCTTCACGATCAACGCCGAGACCGGCGAGCCCGTGGCACCCTTGAGCGTCGCGCCCTTCTCGATGTTGATGATCGCGCCCGACTCGACGAAGGTGATGCCGGAGTCGAGCCGGATGTCGGAGCAGGACGCTGGGACGAAGAGGTTCGTGCCCGCGGCGACCGGCTGCGGGATGTGGCCGATGCCGCCCGGACACGGCAGCACGGTCTCGGTGATGCAGACGTCCGGCTTGCAATTCACGATGCCCGACGCCTTGTTGAGCTCGAGCACGACGTCGTTCGTGTCGTTCGCGCCGCCCTTGCCGTCGAGGTTCGCGCAGTTGTTGTAGCCGGCGCCGCCGCACTCCGTGCCCGGGTCGGCGCCATTGATGATGTTCAGGTGCAGCACGACGTCGTTGATCGCGACGGTACCGTTGTTGTCGATGTCACCACACTTGGCCGCTTGTGCCGTGGAGACAGCGCCGGTCACCGCGAAAGCGGCGGCCGCACCGGCCACGAGTCCCTTCCATGATTTGTGCATTCTCGAATCTCCTCTTGTTCGGCTGCTGTTGTCGGTTCTTTCCATGATGAAGGCTTCGACCGCGTTCGCGCGTTGGACCACTCCACGGGGCCCACTCGCGCTCGAGATGGGGGGTCCTCCTTTCCTCACAAGTGCCCCAGCAACTCCGGATGAGCGCCGGCGGGTAATCAGCGCCGGCTCGTCTGCACGACACCTGGGGTGGGCTTCGGTTCATGTACCCGCGCGGTGTGAAGATGCGTGTTAGGCGCGGCGACCGTTCCGTTACGGGTTTGGATTGCGGGCATCAGCTCGGACGATCTGGCCACGTCGAAAAGGACGCGACACGTCGGCGGCGTGTCCACGACCGCCGACGAACGTTATCCTTACCGGCGCATCGTGAAGCGTCGGTAGAGCGCGTGCGACGGTTTCGTTACGAAGGGCGGGAGGTCGCGACGGGCACGGAGGTACCCGTCGCACGAAGAGTCGAGAACGCTACTGCACGCTGACGCTGCAGGCCGGGTCGATCGTGTCCGCCTGCGAGTTGGAGGCCGAGACGACGGTGCACGTGAACGCGCCCGCCGCGGGCTTTGGCTGGCCCGGCGTACAGTCGAAGGTCACCGTGACGATCGGCCCCGCGGGGTTGTCGACGTTGCTCACGAAGCTCGCGTGCAGCGTGTCGTCGACGCCGTCACCGCCGATGTCGTCGTCGTCGCTGGACGTGCTGAGACCACCGGAGACGACGAACTGCACCCGTTGCTTGACCGCCGCATCCTGGCCACTGCCCGGAACGTTCACCGCGTCGGTCGGATACGCGAGCGTGATCGCGAACGCCGCGAAGGCCTGGTCGAACGCCGTCGTGACGACGACGGTGTCACCCGCCTGGCAGGTGCCGCCCGCGCCGGGGGTCGGCGTCGCGGTCGGCTCCTCGGGCGACGCGGTCGCCGTCGCCTCGCCCGGCGAGCCGCCCGGGGTGGGCGTCGCGACCGCGCCGGTCGGCGTCGCTTTAGGCGTCGGCGAGCCGAGCGTGCCGCTGCATCCCGACGTATCGATCGTACAGTCGGCGTTGCACGCGAGACTTCCGGTCACGAAACCGAACTCCGCACACGACTTGCCGGTCGGAACGTCGGGCTCGCACTGCTCGACGCCGTCATTCACGAAGCCGTCGCCGCAGACGTTCGGCTCGCAGGTGCTGAGACAGGAGTCCTGGTCGACCAGATTCCCGTCGTCGCACTGCTCGCCGCTGTCGACGACCCCGTTGCCGCAGTTTTCGAAGGCGTTGTCGCCGCTCCCGCCGCACGAGGCGGCGACGAGCAGGAGCGCGAGGAGACCGTAGAGCGGCCAGGCTGGTCGAATCATGGGTGTCGATCCCGTTTCCGAAAAAGTGGCGTTGCGTCGAAAGTGGCGTTGCGTCGATGGATACGAGGCGAGCACGCGCGGACCCACATGCCGCGTGCTCGCCTCGCGTGAGCGCTGCCGGCTATCGCACCTGCAAGGCGCAGCCGGGCGTGATCGTGTCCGCTTGCGAGTTCGAGGCCGAGACGACGGTGCACGCGAACGCGCCGACGCCCGGCATCGGCTGACCCGCGGTACAGTCGAACGTCACCGTCAGGACCTTTCCGGCCGCGTTGTCGACGTTGCTGACGAAGCTCGCGTGCAGCGTGTCGTCGACCCCGTCCCCACCCATGTCGTCGTCGTCGCTGGAGGTGCTGAGACCCCCGGAGACGATGAACTGCACCCGCTGCTTGACCGCCGCATCCTGGCCGGTGCCCGGAATGTTCACCGCGTCGGTCGGGTACGCGAGCGTGATGGCGAAGGCGGCAAATGCCTCATCGAGCGACACGTCCACCATGACGTGCTCTCCGGCGGAGCAGACGGCGCCGGTCGGCGTCGGCGTCACCGTCGGGGACTCGGGCCCGCCGGTCGCCGTCGCGCTCACGTCCGTCGGGGTCGCGGCCACCTCCGTCGGCTCGTTGCTCGGCACCGGCGTCGCCGTCGCCGCGGGCGTCGGCCCCGCCGTGGCGGTCCGCGCCGGCGTCGCGCTCGGCTTGCCCGACCCGTTGTCGTTGAAGTTGACGTTGTTGTCGTTCTCGCCGCAGCCCGCCAACGGCAGCATCAACGTCGCGGCCAACAACACTCCGAGGATCTTCGATCGCGTATCCATAGCCCCCTCCTGTTTCCGTTGCTGCGTTCAGTAGGTGTAGCCGATGCCGAGCGACGCCGTGATGCCGGTCTTGTAGTCCTGCTGCGTCTCGCCACCGACCGTGTAGAGGTAGTTGTCGTTCAAGATGTTCTCGATCGAGAGTTTGACGTTCAGTGGCACACCGAACGGGTGGATCTTCGCGAGGTAGACGAGATCGAGCTGGTCGCGCCGCTCCGCGATGATGTCGGGCAGCCCGGTCTCGTCTTGCACGGCTTCGATCTTGGGGCCGACGGTGTTGTAGAGCAGCCGGATCGTGCCGTAGTCGGGATGCGCGTACTCGAGCGCCGCGTTCACGACGTAGTCGGCCTGGCCCTGGAGGGCCCGGTTGCGTGTCGTCCCGCGCTGCTGGAGCTTCGCGGTCACCTCCGAGTGGACGTAGGTGACGTTGGTCAGGAGGCTCAGGTTCTCGAGGTAGTGGCTGACGAAGCCGAAGTTCTTGCGGCCCTCGAACTCGAAGCCGGCGAGCTTGCCGTCTTTGTTCTGGGAGAAGGTGTCCTGCGGCGCGGATCCCGAGATCTGCACGGCGGTCTCGATCGGCTTGGCGATCGTCTTGTAGAACCCGCTCAGCGAGACCAGCTCCGTCGGGCTGAAGAACCACTCCCAGCGGGCGTCGTAGCTGTCGACGCCCGTCTCCTCGAGGTCGGGATTGCCCTGGAGGCCGCGCAAGCCGCGCGTCGCCGGATATACCGCGGGCGAGAGCTCGCGGAACTCCGGACGCGACACGGTCTTGCTCCACGCCAGGCGCACGTTCATGTCGGAGCGGGGCGAGTAGACGAGGTTGACGCCCGGCAGCGGATCGAGGTCGTTCTTGATGATCGGTGCGCGGCACGTTGTTCTCGTTGGTCCGCAGCCTCATGTACGAGTACTCGGTCCGCACCCCGGCGATCAGCCGCAGCCGGTCGCGCACGAGGGGAAGCTCGAACATCAGGTAGCCGGCGCCGACCTCGTGGCTCGCCTCGAACGCGTTCTGCGGGTTGGTGATCTCGGTGAAAGTGATCGGATAGGGCGGCCCGGAGCCGATGTTGCTCGGATCGAGGATGTCGTTGAACGGCGCCGAGAGGTCGATCTCGCGGCCACCCTGGGTCTGCTTGAACGAGAAGATCCGGAGGTCGGAGTTGCGGCTCCGGTAGAGATACGCCGGACCGAACTTGAATTTCGCCGGCAAGCCCGACCAGACCTCGGTGAACGGCAGGCCGGTCGTGAACGGGATGGTGAAATCGAGCTGCGAGTCGGTGAGATATTCCTTGAGATTGCCGAACACGCGCTCGCCGCCGTGGGAGTCGTCGCTGAAGACGAAGTTGCCCGTGCCGGAGGTGTCGATGCGGTTCGTGAAGCGTTGGTCGGGAATGTTCTGCGTCGTCCGCGAGAGCGCCGTCCGCCAGTCGACGTCCATCAGCGTGAAATGGTGCTGACCCGCGAGCTGCCCGTAGTCGAGCTCGTCCTGGGTGTAGGTGAACACCGTCGACTTGGTCGCGGCGCCGCCGGTCTGCTCCGTCGTGCCGTTGCCGATCACGGTTTCGTCCGTACTGTTCCGATCGATCAGCGACCGGAACGTCAGCCGATGCGCGGGCGAGATCTCGTAGGCGGCGGTGAAGACGCCGCCGAGCCTGGTCTCGAACGTGCTGCGGTCGAAGCGGAAGTCGTTCCCGACCTGGGGATTGGGATTGTCGACCGAACCGTTCTGAATGAACTGGCGATCGATCTCGTCGCGCCGCGTTCGGTACTTGGTCTCGTAGATCGCCGCCAGGCGCGCGCCGAACGGCCCCCAGCGATCGCCGACCTGGAAGCTCGTCTTGAAGTCGACGGGAGCCGTCGTCGTGTCGGTCTCCCAGATGTCCTTGAAGGCGCGCCCCAAGACGCCGCGCTGCGCCGGCGGACGGTTGGCGGCGAACTCGTCCCCAATGATGCCGGGGAGCTTCCGGTAGTCGCCGCCGAACCCGAAGTAGTCGGTCTTCGAGCCTTTGTAGGTGTCGAAGTCCTGAAACGTGGTCTGGCTGTTGCCGGAGGTCGAGAAGGCGAGCCCGTAGGTGAGCTGGTCCGGGAAATCGAGCAGGTTGATGTCGGCGAGGCCGCCCGAGAAGTCGCCCGGGAGATCCGGCGTGTACGTCTTCACGATCGAGATCGAGTCGATGAACTCGGACGGAAAGAGGTCGAGCGGTACGACGCGCTTGTCGGGATCCGGGCTCGGCAGGCGGCTGCCCTCGAGGACCGCGCTGCTGTAGCGCTCGCCCAAGCCGCGCACGAAGATGAACTTGTTGTCCTTGACGGTGACGGCGGGCACGCGCTGCACCACCTCGGCGGCGGAGGCGTCGGGAGACTTCCTGATCGTCTCCGCGGCGACGTTGTCGCTCACCACCGCGGCCTTCTGGCGCTTGATGAGCTGCGTCGCCTCGGCGGCCTTCGAAGCCTGCGCGACCACCTCGACGACCTCGATGCCGGCCTTGCCCTCCGGCTTCAGCGGCACGTCGGCGGTCGCGACCTTGTTCGGCTGCACGACGACCTTCTCGAGGCGCGCACCCTGGTAGAGCGGCGCGAAGAACCGGACCTGATAGGTTCCCGAGGGAACCTTCACCGAGAAGCGGCCGTCGAGATCGGTGCGAATCTGGCGTTGCAGGCCGATGACCTCGACCCCGGCCTCGATGATGGGGTCACCGGTCGACGCGTCGATCACCTGACCGGCGATCGTCCCCACCCCCGCCGCCGCGGCGTCGGCGGGCGCCTGGCCACGTGCGGGTCCGCCGGGTACCACGGCGGAGAGCGCTGCCAGGAGAAACACCAGTGCCACATGTCGATCCGTCATCAGTCTCCGACCTCACTCGAGCAACGCCCAGGGTGATGGCTTGCGAATGCGGCCTAGCGTCGACACCGACGTCGACGACGACCCGCCTCCGAACGGCGACATGCATAGCGGGGCGGAGGTTACGCGGCGGTGACGACGCGTTGCCACGCTTGTGACATTCACGGCGTGTCGGAGCGTTACCTGCATCGACGTCGTTCGCCGATTCGTAACACGACGCGCGCATGCGTCGCGGGCGCGCGTGTGCAGTGCGAGCATCGAACGCGCCCAGCGCCACGCCGTCACGCGGCGTGTGCGCGTCGGGAGGGGCCGCGGAGGGTCGGAACCCTCCGCGGCTCTAGGCGCGGTGTGGCAGGGGGAGCTACCAACCGCTGGCGATGGCGGAACGTTGCTCGACGGACTGCTCGACGGCGATCACGAAGCGCCGGATCTCGGTCAGCAGGAACTCGGGGAACGGCATCGGCACCGACGGCAAGCGCACCTCGCCGGTCCGTTCGCGGATGTCGAGCTGCAGATGCTCGAGACGCGCCGTCGCGTCGCACACGCGGGCGTGGATCTCGCGCGTCTGCACCACCATCTCCCAGACCTTCCGCCGCGCCGCCTCGCGGAGCGCCGCGATCTCTTGCGCCACGCGTTCGGCCTCCGCTGCGAGCGGCGCCACCGCGTCGGCCATCGTTCGCCGGTGCTCGATCACGAGACGCTGCACCATCCCGCACACCTCGCCTCCGTGCGCGCCGCTACTCTCCTCGTCGCCGCGTTCCACCATGCCCATCGTGGCCTCCCCATGCGAGAGCGATGCGGTCTCCCTAGGGAACCGCTGCACAGGTGGCTCCCGGCTACGAAGCGCGATCCATCCCCGATCGACGGCGGCGCGGCGCCCTCGGCGTATCGTTCAGATACGCGGTCGGGCTTCGCGCCTTGCGCTCGGGGCGGCTCGCACTGCTCGCTCGGAACCCACCTGTGCAGAGGTTCCCTAGCGGGCGAATGCAACTCCTCGACGTCGATCGCGTGACGTCCCGGTTATGTGCCGCTGCCAGCGGGCGCCGACCGCCTCTTCGATGCTGCGCAGCATGAGCCGGCGCCGTCGCCGCTCGCGGAGCCTTTCGATCCATCGTCTGAGCATGCGGGCATCATCGGCAGGCGCGGTTGCTGGACGGTGAGCGGCGCGTGAGCAGTAGGTGAAGGCGCCGGAAAGCACGAAGCCCCGGCCGACCGTTGCGGTCGACCGGGGCTTCGGTGGAGCGAGGTGGGAAGCGGGGCGGCCGAGGTTGCGGCCGCCCCGCCCGGATCAGGAGGAGAGACTAGTTGGCGATAGGACCGGCGTAGCTGCAGTGGCAGGCGCCGGGCGCGCCCGTGCAGCTCGTCACGCCGACCGTGACCTTGCCCTGACCGACGACCTTGGCGTTGTGCGCGAACCCGGTCCAGCCGGTATCGAGCACGCCCGCCTTGGCGGTCGGGAGGAACGTCGCTTTGGTCGGACACGCTGGAGTGCCCTCGCCGGTGTTCACGCCGTCCTCGGAGCTCACGCCACCGAGGGCGAGACGGCCCGGACCCGGGAGACCGCCGGCGCTGTTGACCGACGACGACGAGGTCGGAGCCACACAGAAGATCGACGCGAAGGTCGACGTGCCGGTGTGGTTGTGCGGCGCACCGAAGGTGCCGGTCGCCTGGATCTTGTCACCGGCAATGCCGTTGTAACCGGGGAAGCACGCGCGGTTCTCGACGACGCATTTGTCACCCGCTGCACTGCAGTCGGTGTCCAAGCTGCAGCTCCGGAAGTTCTCGATCTGGCAGTGCTGAGAGACCGGACCGTCCGAGCACTCACCCTCACCAGCGACCGCCGTCGCACCACACTGCGGCGGATCCGCATTGGTGGTGTCATCGAGGCACGCGTTCGGCTTGCGGGGCTCGCCGGCGTTGTTGGTGCAGGTGCCGGCGCTCGCCGCGGCGCAGTCGGCATCCGTGAAGCAGGGGATGCTCGAGTTCAGCGAGCAGCTGCTGCACATGCACTTCAGACCCGGGGCGCCGTTGCAGTTCGGGCTGCTGGCGCTCAGGGTCCTGGTGACCGTACCGGTGTTGGTGTTCGAAAGGTCGACCGGCAGCGTGCCGACGAGCGTGCCCGAGTTCGGCGGACAGTCGAGGCTCGTGTAGCCGAACGAAGGCACCGGCGATTCGCCGTTCCGATCACAGCTCAGGCCGTCGCGCGCACCACCGGCGCACGTGCCACCCGTGACGCCGTCGTTCGGGACGTCGGCGCCGTTGCAGACCGGGCACGGCTGGTCGATGGAGTTGCCACCCGTGTAGACACGCGAGACCACGCTCGCGCTGCCACCGCTCTTGCCGGTGTCCTGCTCGAACGTGCCGGTGATGCCACCATTCCACTGGCTCAGCACGCAGCTCGCGATGCCACCGGCTGCGAGAGGCAGCGGGGAGCCGAAGTAGAACTCGCAGGTGCCGAGCCCGGTGCAGGGGCCGCCGGTCCCGCCCGGCGCGTTGGTACAGTGCACGGAGGTGTCGCCGGTGCAACGCTGGCTATCCATGTCGCCGGCGCCGACCCATCCGTAGATGAGATCGTTGACGAACGCGTCGTCCGCTGCCTTGAGGGAGCCCTGGTCATCGAAAGTGACGCACGGGGTGACGCCGACCTTGACGGGAGGGTTCGGGTACTTGTTCTCGAGCTTCTGCACGCAGCTATCCTTCCCGGCGTTGGTCAGGAGGGCGTTGCACTTCGAGAGGTCGCCGACGCTCGTCCCGGCCTTGAAGGCCTTCCCGACGATGCCGAGCACGCACGCGTCGTACTTGATCACGCACTTGTTCTTGCCGGCGAGGCACTTGTTGAGCGGGTTGCCGCCCGGAGGATTCAGCATACCCACGAGCTCCTGCACGTGGGCCTCGATCTTCGAGCGCACGACCGCGGCGTCACCGATGGTCGAACCGCAATTGGCGTTCTTCGTATCGAGCTTCTCCATGCAGCCCTTGCCGGTCGCAGGATCGGCGAGGAAGCCGTTGCGACACTTGTCGACGCACGCCGTGTCGACAGGGAGGCCCTTGCCGAAGGCCTTGCCGTAGCAGCCGAGGAGACACGACTTCATCTTCGTCACGCACTTGGCCTTACCGGCCTTGCAACCGCTCGCGGAGCCCACGTTGCCGAAGATGGCGTGGGCCGGAGTCGTGCCGACTAGGGCGATCATCATCGCCGCCAGCAGGCCGGATTTGAGAAGCAACTTCATGGCGAATCCTCCTTGGTTTGGTGTTGCCTAGTTGTTCCCTGGGGTGAGGCGAAGCCCGGCGACCACCATGGCCGTCGGGCACGGAGCAAGCGGAGCACACTGAATGAGGGAAATCGGCACCGTCACGCGTTCGTGGGGAAGCGTAGTTTTACGCGCGCGGAGATTGCGACAAATGACATGTCGTAGTCAACAAAAAACTTCATGACACAGCGCTCCAAACCTGCGCTTTTGCTGATGCCACGCTACATTACACAGCATTTACTGGGGCATCCGCTGTGCGGCTCGAGGTGAAGATTCCATCTGTCGGACGGCGCCGGCGAGGTGATATGCGATCTCTTGCGACACGCATCCCGCCGAATCGCACACCACGTCAGGAGCCGGAACTCCCATGCCCTCCCCCCACCCCCGCGTCACGCGCGCCGCGCGCGCCGTCGCTGTCACCCTCGCGCTGCTCCTCGCCTCGGCCGCCGCGGCCACGGCAGCAACCATCGTGATCCAGCCCTCGAACCAGGACGCCTTCATCATGAAGAACTTCCCGAACCGCGTGACCGGCACCCGCAACACGCGGCTCCGGGTCGAGGCGTCGCCGGCCAACAAGGTCCGCCGCGCGCTCGTCCAGTTCCCCCTCGGCGCGATCCCTCCCGGCTCGACGATCACGTCGGCGGTGATCGAGCTCTACGCGGCGATCAACGCGCAGAGCTCGACGCTGACGCACGGCCTCTATCGCATCACCGGTCCCTGGCAGGAGACCACGGTCAAGTGGAACAACCAGCCGCCGTTCATCGCGACGCCGTCGGCGACGGCGCTCGTCGGTGAGGGGCGCGGCTTCAAGAGCTTCGACGTCACGGCGGACCTGCAGGCGGCGATCAACCTCTGCACCGACGATCACGGTTGGCTCGTGAAGGACGTCGCCGAGAACGCGACCAACCTCGACGTCGCGTACATCTCGCAAGAGGAGACCCACCCGGCCGACATCGGCAACCGCCCGCGTCTCACGGTCACCTTCACGCCGCCGGCGTGCCAGACCGACGCCGATTGCCAGGACACGAATCTCTGCACCACCAACGAGCACTGCTCCGCGGGCGTGTGCGTGGTCGAGGCCGTGAGCTGCGACGACGGGAACCCGTGCACGGCGGACGTCTGCGATTGCAGTCAGGGCTGCCGCCAGCAGCCGATCTGCGACGACGGCTTCGCCTGCACGACCGACACCTGCAACCCGGCGACGCTCGAATGCACCAACACGCCGGTCGACGACGTCTGCACCAACGACTGCTCGACCGGCACCTGCGTCGGCGATCCCGACCGCGACGATCTCGACCCGAACACGGGGTGCTTCATCACCAGCACCGAGCCGGCCGGCACGCAGTGCAGCGACGGCGAGTCGTGCACGACGCCCGACCAATGCGACGGCAGCGGCACCTGCGTCCCGGGTCCCAAGAACTGCGCCGATCCCACGTGCGGCGCGAGCCCGGTCTGCAAAGAGGTGTGCGACAACTGCGTCGACGACAACGGCGACGGCCTCATCGACGGCGCCGACACGGCGGCCTGTCCGGGGCTCGCGAACGGCAACGGCCAGGGCGCCGGCGATCCGAAGTTCCGCGGCAAGCCCGTGCTGCGCTGCCAGAAGGCGATCCGCGCCGCCGGCTCGCAGTTCGCGAAGCAGCTGCGGACCCGTCTCCAGAAGTGCACCGACGGCGTCTTCCTCTGTCTCCAGCAGAAGCCGGGGGACGCCACCTGCCTCGCGAAGGCGCGGACCCGTTGCCTGAAGCAAACCGCCGCGTTCCAGGTCGGGCCGACGAGCCTCGACCAGCGGCTCGGAGCGAAGATCGGCAAGGCCTGCGGACCGAAGAAGCCGGGGCTCCTGCCGCTCGTGTCGGGCGTCGACCTCTGCGGCGCGGCGGGTCTCGGCTTCGGAAACGCCGTCGCCGTCTGCGCGACGCCGAGCTCGGCGGCCCTCCTCGCCGCCGTCACCAGCACGATCGCCGACGAGCATCGCTGCCGCACCGTTCAGCTCTTCACGACCGACGTGCCGCGCGCGAACGAGCTCTTGAGCACCGGCGGCGTCGATCTGAGCGCGCTCCCGTGTCTCGTCGCCGGCGCGCAGGGCGGCAACCTCGGCCTCGGCAAGCCGGCCGGCGTGCTGAAGGCCGTCGTCGGGTGCCAGCGCGGGATCGGCACCGCGGGCGCGCGTTTCGTGAAGCAGGTGCTCGACGCCGAGCAGCGCTGCAGCGAAGCCGTCGCGCAGTGCGTGCAGACGAAGCCCGGCGACGCAAAATGCCTCGCCAAGGCCCAGGGCGTCTGCCGCAGGGTGACGAGCAAGCTCTACCAGGGGCCGAAGAGCCGCGAAGCGAAGCTCAAAGCGACGATCGCGCGCGCCTGCGGCACCACCACGCCCGGGAAGGCGCCGCGCGTGGCGCTCGCCGACCTGCGGAGCGTGCTCGGCATCGGCTACGACACCCTCGTCCCGAGCTGCGCCGCGCTCGGCGTATCCGGTCTCGCGTCGATCGACGACGTGAGCGAGTGCCTCGTCCGCGAGCACGTCTGTCGCGCCGACCAACTGCTCACCAGCCAAACGCCGCGCGCCCACGAGCTCCTGGCGATCGGCGGCGCCGTCGGCCGGTAGCCCCCGCCGTCGCCGCGTCGGGCTCCCGCCTGCACCGATAGCGTGAGGCCCCGCGTGTGATACACGCGGGGCCGTCGTCGCGATCGGCGATGACCAACCAGGAGGGTGCGATGACGACGGATCTCTCGATGCTCGCGTGGTCGGCCGTGCTGTGCTTGGTGATCCCCTACCCCGCCATCACCGTGCTGCTGCAGCTCCCGGGCGGCATGGCGTGGGGCGTCGGCAATCGCGACAGCACCTTCGCGGTGCCGGCGTGGATCGAGCGCACCCGCCGCGCCCACGCCAACACGGTCGAGAACCTGATCCCGTTCGCGTGCCTCGTCCTGGTCGCGCACCTCGGCGGCAAGGCCAACGCGGCCACCGCCTTCGCCGCCGAGCTCTTCCTCGGCGCGCGCGTCGCCTACGCGCTCGTCTACATCGCGGGCATCCCGGTGGTGCGCACGCTGCTGTTCGCGGTCGGGAGTCTTCGCGGACTTCCTGATCCTCCTGCAGATCGTGCGCTGATTCCCGAGCCGGAGCGCGGAAATTTGACACCCGGCTCGGACCTCGCCATACACTTTCCAACTTTCGCAAGTGCGAACAATGCCAAAGCGGACCGTCGACGAGCGGCAACAAGGGGAGCTGCGCCGATTCAAGGCCGAGATGTTTCGGGCGCTCGCCCATCCCACGCGCATTCACATTGTCGAGTGCCTGCGCGACGGCGCGCTCCCGGTGAGCGTGATCCTCGAGCGCGTCGGGCTGGAGCCCGCCAACATCTCGCAGCATCTCGCGGTGCTGCGAGCCAAGCAGCTGGTCGTCAATCGGAAGCGGGGCAGTCAGGTCTTCTATGCGCTGCGCGACCCCTTGCTGATCGAAGTGCTCGACACGATGCGACGCTACTTCCAAGCGCACCTGAAAGAGGCGTTCGCGTTGCTCAAAGCACTCTAGCCCGGATTATTCATGAATCGTCTGCTGCAAGCGCCGATCGCACGTCATCTCGGGCCGGGCTCGGCCCTCACTCCTCGACATAGTGTTCAACTATGCCTGCGTCGTTCGGGCCTCCGCGCGGCCCGATCCGACGCACGCTCGTCGCTTTCGCGACGACGACTCATGAATAATCCGGGCTAGGGCAGCGGGCAACGGCATGGAGCTGAACGTCCGCGACGCGGCTCGACTCTTGGGAACGCCCGAGAAACGAGTCTACCGCTGGATCGACGAGGGGGAGATCCCCTTCTACAAGATCAACGACCAGCCGCGCTTCAATCGGGCCGAGCTCCTCGAATGGGCGACGAGTCGGCGGCTTCCCCTTTCGGTCGACGTCTTCGCGACCAACGAGGAGGACGGACCGGCCGGCAGCGGGTTCGCGGAGGCTCTGCAAGCCGGCGGTGTTCATGCGGACGTTCCGGGGACGGATCGCGAGTCGGTTCTTCGCGCGGTCGTCGGCGCGCTCCGACTTCCCGCGACGACCGATCGGGAATTGATCGTCCAGGTGCTGCTCGCGCGCGAAGCGATGGGATCGACGGGCATCGGTGAGGGCATCGCCATCCCGCACGTACGAAATCCGGTGGTGCTCAATGGTCTGCCGCCCTCCATCACGCTCTGCTATCTCGCCCACCCCATTCCGTTCGACGCCGTCGACGGACGCCCCGTCCACACGATCTTCTGGATCGTCAGCCCGACCATCCGAACCCATCTGCAATTGCTCGCGAGGTTGGCGTGGGCGCTGCACGACCCGGGGTTCAAGGCGGCGCTCCTGCGGCGCGCGCCGGAGGCGGAGATCGTGGCGGAGGCGGCCAGAATCGAAGCCGCCGCGCGATCGGGAAAGCGCTGACGGGAATGGCGCTGTTGGCCGTCGGGCTGGTCCTTCTGCTTGGCAGCGCCCTGGCCGCGATGCTGCTGACGCGCGCGGAGCGTGCCGCGGGCGTGGTGGGGACGATCGGCTGTGTCGCGGGGTGTCTCTTCGGTCTCGTCCCGACGCTTCGGACGCTGCTCGGCGGCGCGCCGCCGCGCTTCAGTGCCGCGTGGCACGTGCCATACGGAAGCCTTTCCCTGGGGCTCGATCCGCTCTCGGCGTTTTTCCTGGCACCGGTCTTCCTGCTCGGTGCGCTGGCGGCGGTCTATGGTCGCGAGTACCTGAGCGCGTATCGCGGTCGCAAGGGACTGGCCCTCCCGACGGCGCTCCTCAACGTCCTCGTCGCGAGCATGGCGGTCGTCCTGATCGCCCGCAGCGTGGTCCTCTTTCTGGTGGCGTGGGAAGTCATGACGCTCGCCTCGTATCTGCTCGTCGCCTTCGAGCACGAGGACGCGGCGGTGTGCCGCGCGGGCTGGGTCTACCTGGTGAGCGCACACGCGGGCGTCGCCTGCCTGATCTTTCTCTTTCTGTTGTTCGGCCGGCAGGCGGGGAGCCTCGAGTTCGAGGTCTTTCGCGCCGCGGTCTCCCCCTCCCCTCGTCTCGCAGCGGCCCTCTTCGCGTTGGCGGCGATCGGTTTCGGCATCAAGGCCGGCTTCGTGCCCCTGCACGTCTGGCTTCCGGAAGCCCATGCCGCCGCGCCGTCCCACGTCTCGGCCCTGATGTCGGGCGTGTTGATCAAGATCGGCCTCTACGGTTTCCTGCGCGTCCTGACCTTCCTTCCGATCGCGACGTGGTGGGGACCGGTATTGATGGTGCTCGGCATGGCGGGAGCGCTCCTCGGGATCGTCCTCGCGCTCTACCAGCGCGACCTCAAGCGGGTCCTCGCGTATTCGAGCGTCGAGAACATCGGCATCGTGCTGCTCGGGATCGGCGTCGGGTACTGGGGCATCGGCCACGAGGATCCGCGCATCGCGACGCTCGGCTTTGGTGGCGGCCTGCTCCACCTCTGGAATCACGCGCTCATGAAGACGCTGATGTTCTTCGCCGCGGGCAGCGTCGTGCACGGCACCGGCACCAAAGACCTCGAACGTCTGGGCGGCCTGATGAAGCCGATGCCGCGCACCGCCACCGCGATGATCGTCGGGGCCGTCGCCATCTCGGCGCTTCCCCCGCTCAACGGATTCCTCGGCGAGTGGCTCATCTACCTCGGCTTGATCCGTGCCGGGGTCGCCCCGGGAGGAGTCGCGACGTCGTTCGTCGTCGGTGGTTTGGCGCTCGTCGGCGGCCTGACGGCGCTCTGCTTCGTGCGGCTGACCGGCGTTGCCTTGCTCGGCGCACCGCGCAGCACTGCGGCGGCAGGCGCCCACGAGTCGTCGCTCTGGATGCTAGGCCCCCTCTGGCTTCTCGCGTCGTCCTGCGTCGCGGTCGCGATCTTTCCGCGCCCCGTGCTCGCGACCATGTCGGCGGTCGCCACCCAGTTGCTCGCTCCCCAGCGACCCGCGACCGATCTCCTGCAGAGCTCCCTCACGACGGTCGCCGCATGCAACGGTGCGCTCTGGGTCCTCGTGCTCGCGCTCGGCGCGAGCCTCGTCGCGAGCTCCCGGGGACGGGAGACGTCCGACGCGACCTGGGGGTGCGGCTACATCGCGGCGACGTCGCGCATGCAGTACACCGCCCGGTCGTTCTCGGCATTGGTAGCGGACCGTCTCGTTCCGGCCATCCTCCGAGCCCGCGTGACCGAGACCGCCCCGCAGGGAATCTTTCCCGTCGGGGGAACGTACGGCAGCGAGTGCGTCGACCCGCTGACGCGCGGCGTGTACGAGCCGTTTTTCGAGCGGTGGGCGACGCGCTTCTCGCGATTGCGGTGGGTGCAGCAGGGCCTGCTGCACGTCTACCTGGTCTACATCCTGACCGTCGTCGTGCTCGGGCTCACGTGGGCGACCGTCCGGAGCTGGATGCCGTGATGACCCCGTGGCTCCTGGTGATGGCGGTGGTGTTGACCGGCACAAGCGGCCTGCCCGGGCTCTGCTTGCGCCGAGCGGGTACCGCCGGAGAGCGCATCGCCGTCGCGCTCCTCGTCGCGGGGAGCGGCTGCGGCATCGTCAGCGCCATCCAGGGGATCCACGGCTCGATCGCCATCGACCTGCCGTGGCGCGTGCCGGGCGGCGCCTTCGCCATTGCGATCGACGCGATCTCGTCGATGTTTCTGATTCAGATCTTCGTGATCTCGACGCTGGGCGCGATCTACGGTCTGGAGTATTGGCGGCAGGCCGACCACCCCGACAACGGTCCCACGCTCCGCTTCTTCTACGGCGTCATGACGGCGGGCATGGCGACCCTCGTCGTCGCACGGAATGCCGTGCTCTTCCTCGCCGGCTGGGAGGTCATGGCGCTCGCCGCGTTCTTCACCATCACGACGGAGGATCATCTGCCGGCGGTCCGGGAGGTCGGCTACGTCTACTTGCTGGCGGCGCGACTGGGCACCCTCTGCCTCTTCGCGATGTTCGCGTTGCTGCATGCCGCCACGGGCACCTTCGCCTTCGTCACGCTCCCGGCCCGCGCCGGGCTTGCGAGCGCGATCTTCGTGCTCGCCCTGGCGGGCTTCGGGCTCAAAGCGGGCGTGATGCCGTTGCACGTCTGGCTCCCCGGGGCGCACGCCAACGCGCCGAGCCACGTGTCGGCGCTCATGTCCGGCGTGCTCATCAAGATGGGCATCTACGGCCTGCTCCGCATCTGCTCGCTGTGTCCCGATCCGCCGCTGTGGTGGGGCGCCGTCATCCTGGGTCTCGGCGTCGTGTCGGGCATCCTCGGCGTCGCGTTCGCGATCGGCCAGCACGACCTCAAACGCTTGCTCGCGTACCACAGCGTCGAGAACATCGGCATCATTTGCATCGGCTTGGGCGTCGCGCTCATGGGCCGGTCGCTCGGACGCGTCGAGCTGGTGGCGCTCGGACTCGGGGGCGCGCTCCTCCACGTCTGGAACCACGGGCTCTTCAAGGCGCTCCTCTTCTTGAGCGCCGGATCGGTACTGCACGCGACGGGAACCCGCCAGATCGATCAGCTGGGCGGACTGCTGAAGTCGATGCCGTGGACGGGGCTGGCGTTCCTGCTCGGGGCGGTCGCGATCTGCGGCCTGCCGCCGCTCAACGGGTTCGTGAGCGAGCTGCTGGTGTACCTCGGACTCATTCGGATGCTGGTCGGATCCGGCGACCGCCTCTGGCTCACGGGCGCCTTCGCGGCACCGGCGCTGGCGCTCGTGGGCGCGCTCGCCGTCGCCTGCTTCGTCAAGGCGTTCGGAGTGGCCTTCCTCGGACACGCGCGCAGCGATCGCGCCCGCACGGCGCACGAGAACGGGCCCCTCATGCTGCTGCCGATGGCCGCGCTCGCGGCCGGCTGTCTCGTCATCGGCCTCGCGGCCTCGCTGATCGCGCCCATCCTGGACGCCGCCGTCGCCGCGTGGGCACCGGAGTGGGCGAACGGCCGAACGCCCCCGCTCGCGCACGTGGTACCCTTCGGATCCGTCACGATGGCGGCGGTGGCGCTGCTCGCGACCTTGGGAATCGTGAGCGCGTTCCTCGTCGCGTCGACGCGCCGGACGGTCGCAGCCACCGTCGGCACGTGGGATTGCGGGTACGCCGCGCCGGCGGCGACGATGCAGTACTCGTCGTCCTCGTTCGGCCAGATGCTGGTCGGCATCTTTTCGTGGGTGCTCCGGCCGGCCGAGCACCTGCCGAAGATCCCCGATCTCTTTCCGCGACGACGCGCGTCGTTTCACAGCCACGTGCCCGACGTCGTGCTCGAGCGCGGCGTCTATCCGGCCGCGCGCGGCATCGGTCGCCTCTTCGCGTGGATGCGTTGGCTCCAGCTCGGGAGCACCAACGCCTACGTGCTCTACATCCTCGTGACGCTCGTAACCTTGTTGCTGTGGAGATGAACGCGTGTCCCCGCTCGATCTGCTAGCCCACGGAATCCTCCTGCTGCTCTTCCCGCCGGTCCTGCTCGGCGTGATCACGAAGACCAAAGCCGCCTTCGCCGGTCGCGTGGGCGCCCCGCTTCTCCAACCCTACCACGACATCGTCAAGCTGCTGCGCAAGGACTCCGTCTTCAGCCGCACGACGACGTGGGTCTTCCGCGCGGGGCCGGTCGTCGGGCTCGCGACGGTGCTCGTCGCCGCCCTGCTCGTTCCCATCGGCGGGCCGCTGGCCCCGGTGTCGTTCGACGGCGATCTGATCCTGTTCGCGTACCTGCTCGGGCTCGGGCGCTTCTTCACGATATCGGCGGCGCTCGACACCGGCTCGGCCTTCGAAGGCATGGGCGGAGCCCGGGAAGCGACGTTCTCGTGCCTGACAGAGCCGGCCCTGTTCCTCGGCCTGCTGGTGCTGGTGCGGTCGTCCGGATCGCTCTCGCTCTCGGGCATGCTCGGTCCGGCGCTCGCCGCGAGCTGGCCCCATGCCGCGGCCTCGCTCCTCGCGGTCGTGGCGAGCCTCCTGATCGTGCTCCTGGCGGAGAATTGCCGGATTCCGTTCGACGATCCGAATACGCATCTCGAGTTGACGATGATCCACGAGGTCATGGTGCTCGATCACGGTGGACCGGCGTTGGGACTGATCCTCTACGGCGCGGCCCTCAAGCTGTTCGTGCTCGGCGCGGTCCTGGTTCGGATCGTGGTCCCGTTCGATGCGGCGGCTCCCTGGTCGAGCCGGGCGCTGTTCATCGCTGCCATGCTCCTCTTGGCGGTGCTGATCGGCGTCGCGGAATCCGTGATGGCGCGACTGCGGTTGCTCCAGATCCCGAGCCTGCTGGTGGCGGCCTGCGTGCTCTCTGCCTTCGGCGTCGTCCTCCTCGCGAGATGAGACCATGAGCCACGCCGTCGATCCGCTCCTGGTGCTCGTGCTCCTCCTCAACTTCTTCCTCCTCGGCACGAGCCGGCTGCGCGCGATCATCGATGCCTCGGCGCTGCAGGGGATCCTGCTCGGGGTCCTGGTGATCTTCGTCCACGGGGGCATCGACGTGCAGTCGGGCGTCGTCGCGACGGCGACCGTCCTGATCAAGGGGGTGCTGATTCCGTCCCTCCTCCACCGCGCGATGCGCGAGACCGCGATCCGACGCGAGATCGAGCCTCTCGTCGGGTACATCGCCTCGCTTCTGCTCGGCGCCCTCGCCACCGGCGCGGCAGTCTTGTTCGCCCGCCTTCTGCCGCTGGCGCCCGTGCACGTCGGGTCGCTCCTGGTCCCGGCGTCGCTCGCCACCGTCCTCACCGGCTTTCTGATTCTGTGCGTCCGGCGAAAGGCGATCACGCAGGTGGTCGGCTACCTCGTGCTCGAGAACGGCATCTTCGTCATGGGCCTCTGCTTGCTCGAGGCGATGCCGTTCCTGGTGGAAGTGGGCGTGTTGCTCGACCTCCTGGTCGCCGTGTTCGTCATCGGCATCATCATCAATCACATCAACCGTGAGTTTGCCTCCCTCGACACCGCGCGCTTGAGCGCGCTCAAGGAGTAGCCGATGGCGCTCGCGCTCGTCCTGATTCCGCTGGCGCTGGCCGCCCTGGCCGCCGCGCTCCCCTCCGAGCGCTGGCGTCCCTGGCTCGTGCCCGCCGGCGGCACGGCGCACCTGCTGCTGGTGCTGTCGGCGCTGCGCCGTCCGACGGTCGGCGCGTTCGAGGGCTGGTTGCTGCTCGATCCTCTCGGACGATTGATCCTCGCGTTCCTGAGCGTGCTCTTCTTCCTCTGCGCGCTGTACGTTCCCGCGTATCTGGCACTGCGTCGCGATCACTCCAACCGCATCTTCTGCGCGTGCCTCCTCGCGTTCCTCGGCACGATGACGCTCACCACCGAATCGCACCATCTCGGCTTGATGTGGGTGGCGCTCGAAGCCACCGCCCTCGCCTCCGCCCCGTTGCTGTATTTCAACCAGAACCAACGCTCGTTGGAGGCGACCTGGAAATATCTGCTGATCGGATCGGTGGGGATCGCCGTGGCGTTGTTGGGCTCGTTGTTCCTGGCGTACTCGGCGTTCCGGGCGGGGCTCGACACGTCGCTGCTCTTCGAAGACCTGGTCCGCAACGCGCCCCGGCTCTCCCGTCCGTGGCTGCACTCCGCGTTCGTGCTGCTCCTCGTCGGCTACGGCACGAAGATGGGCCTCGCCCCGATGCATACGTGGAAGCCCGACGCCTACGGCGAGAGCCCCGGGGTCGTCGGCGCCTTGCTGGCGGGAGGCCTCACGAACTGCGCCTTCCTCGCGCTCCTGCGCTTCTACCAGATCTGCGCGGCGGCGGGTGAGGCGGCGTTCGTCCGGGAGATCATGGTCGCCATCGGTTTGTTGTCGATGGCCGTCGCCGGCGTGTTCATGGCACGGCAGCAGGACTTCAAGCGCCTGCTCGCGTACTCGAGCGTCGAGCACATGGGCATCCTGGTGCTCGGCATGGGGATCGGGGGCGCCGCCGTATTCGGCGTGCTCCTCCACGTGATCAACAACGGCCTCACGAAGGGGGTGTTGTTCCTCTCCGCCGGGAACATCCATCGCGCCTACGGCAGCAAGCTGACGACCTCCGTGTCGGGCGCGCTGCAGCGCGTGCCGGTCTCGGGCGCGCTCTTCCTCGCCGGATTCTTCGCCATCACCGGCTCGCCGCCGTTCGGGCCCTTCCTGAGCGAGCTCATCATCCTGCGCGCCGCCGTCGACCGCGGCCAGTTCGTGGTCGCGGCGCTGTTTCTCGCCCTGCTGTTCGTCGTGTTCGTGGGCATGGGGGCGACGGTGCTGGCGGTCGTCCAGGGTGAGCCCCCGAAAACGCTGCCCGCGAGCTCGTACCGCGAGAGCTTCTTGATGGTCGCGCCGGCGGCCGCGTGTCTTTCACTGGTTTTGCTGCTCGGAATCTACCTTCCACCCCCCCTGGACGGGCTGCTGCAGAGCGCGGCCCACTTCGTGGACGGCACCCGGTGACGGCGGAACCGACATTGCACAACGGGACCACGGTGCCCGAGGAGGCGGTACCGCGGGTCGACCTCGATGCGTTCCGTCGCCGGGTCATCGACGCTCCCAAGACGGACGAGCGGATCGTGGCGTTGTTCGGCTGTCCCGGCGAGAACGACGGGGTGGACCTCGTCATGGTTTCCGCGGTCGACGAAGATGGGCGCCTCGAGGTCGCTCGCACGACGGTGCGAGGAGACTCGTTCCCGTCGATGACGCCGGAGTGCACGCAGGTGCACCTCTTCGAGCGCGAGATCGCGGAGCAGTGGGGCATCGTTCCGGCCGGTCACCCCTGGCCGAAGCCGGTACGCTTCTCGCGTTCGAGCCGTCGCGGCGACTCGGCGTCGAAGCATGCGGGGAGCGCAGCGCCGACGATCGGCGTCGCCGACTTCTACCGAGTCGACGGTGAAGAGATCCACGAGGTGGCCGTCGGGCCCGTTCACGCCGGGGTGATCGAGCCCGGACACTTCCGATTCCAGTGCAACGGCGAGCGTGTGTTCCATCTCGAGATCTCCCTCGGCTACCAACACCGCGGCGTCGAACGGGCGCTGATCGGTGGTCCCGACAAGCGCTCGATCCACTACATGGAGACCCTGGCGGGGGACACGACCATTGGACACGCTTTGGCCTACTGCCAAACGCTGGAGAGTCTGGCCGAGTGCCGCGTCTCACCGCGCGCGCACGCTTTGCGGGCCATCGCCTTGGAGCTCGAGCGCCTCGCGAACCACACCGGAGACCTCGGAGCGCTCGCCGGCGACGTCGGCTTTCTGCCCACGGCGTCCTACTGCGGGCGTCTCCGCGGCGAGTTTCTCAACCTCACCGCGCTGCTGTGCGGGAGTCGCCTCGGTCGCAGCTTCGTGCGGCCCGGCGGTGTGGCGTTCGACGTCGACCCGGCGCGGATCCGGCAATGCTCGGAACGCCTGGAGGCGGCGTATCACGACCTCGAGGGAGCCGTGAGGCTGTTGTGGAACACGCCCTCCGTCATGGCGCGCCTCGAAGACACGGGGCCGGTCCCGCACGCGTTGGCACGCGAGCTCGGACTGGTCGGCCCGGCGGCACGAGCATCCGGGCTGCGGCGCGACGTCCGCAAAACCCACCCGGCGGGTATGTATCAATTCGTCCATCTTCCCATCTCCACCTGGGGGTCCGGCGACGTGTTTGCGCGCGCCTTCGTGCGCTGGCTGGAGATCGAGCGTTCCGTCGACTTCGTTCGCACCCAGCTCCGGGAGCTGCCGAACGGGCCCGTGGAAACCGCCTGCGCGAGACCGCGACCGAATCGTCTGTGCGTCTCGCTGGTCGAGGGATGGCGCGGCGAGATCTGTCACGTGGCCATCACCGACGAGCAGGAGCGGTTCCGCGCCTACAAGATCGTCGATCCCTCGTTCCACAACTGGACGGGCCTCGCGATGGCCCTCCGCGATCAGCAGATCTCGGACTTCCCGCTCTGCAACAAGAGCTTCAACCTCTCGTACTGCGGGCACGACCTCTAGGAGCGCCGATGCTGAAGTTCCTCGTCGCACGACTGCAGCAAGGCCATCGAACGGCGGATTTTCCACGCCGGCCCCCGACCCTGCCCGATCGCTTTCGCGGCTTCCCGCTCGCGGACGCGACGAGATGCCCGGACGAGTGCGACGCCTGCATCGCGGCTTGCCCGACGGGGGCCTTGGCCCGGCATGACGAAGCGCTCCAGGTGGATCTCGGCCGCTGCCTCTTTTGCACCGACTGCTCGCGGGCATGTCCGGAAGGCGCACTCGTCCATTCGCAGGAGTACCGGCTGGCGACGCGGACGCGCGAAGAGCTGTTGACGCACGGGCCGTTCGTGGCTGCGTTCGCGCGCGCTCGACGAGCGGATGCGGCGGCTCTTCGGCCGCTCGCTGAAGCTACGCGTGGTGAGCGCGGGCGGCTGCAACGGCTGCGAGGTCGAGGTCAACGTGCTCGGCACGGTCGTGTTCGACCTCGCCCGCTTCGGCATTCAATACGTCGCGTCGCCCCGTCACGCCGACGGCCTGCTCATCACGGGACCGGTCACGGAAAACATGCGGCTCGCGCTCGAGAAGACGTACGATGCCGTTCCGGCACCGAAGATCGTCATCGCAACCGGGGCATGCGCGATCTCCGGAGGTCCCTACATCGACCATCCGGAAGCTCGCAACGGCGCGGCCAGCGTCGTCCCCGTCGATCTCTACATCCCGGGATGCCCGCCGCATCCCTACACCATTCTGGACGGACTCCTCGGCCTCCTGGGACGCCTCGACGAGCGGCGAGTCATCCCTCGGGGATGGATCGCGCTTTGTAGCCGGGAGCGGCCTGGGCAGAGCTTCCCTGGTTAGCCTCGATGTGACAGAAATTTCACGGTGAACACCGCTCTCGCTCGCACCAGAGCACGCCATCCGTGGCCGTGCTCGCGCACCGCAATGCTCACATACCATGACGGTATGCTCCGCTTGCGCCGCGCTGCGCTCGACCACGGCTGACGCACTCTGGCACGTTTTCCCTCGCGAAACTTCTGTCACATCGAGGTTAGTCGTCGAGGCAGACGCCCCAGCTGCCGCCACTCCCCGTGTCGCGGCTCGTGCCGCAGCTGGCGCCGGAGCCGACGACGGGCCGCCGGTCGGTCGCGAGGTCGTCGCATTCCTCGCTGACGCCGCACGCCGCCGACGTGCCGTTCAGCGTGACCTCGGCGTTCACCTTGAGGAAAATGCGGCCGGCATCGACGCCGTCGAGCCCGTTGCCGATGACGGTAGAGTCGTGGCTCACCCTGACGAGGCGGTCGCTGCTGAGACCATCACCCGCATTCCCCGTGACGTGGCAGAAGGAGAGCAGGATCTTGCGTACCGCATGCGCGCCGTCGCCGCCGTTGCCGAGAATGTCCGTCGACTGCGCCTTCACCTTGTCGGCATCGACGCCGTCACCGACGTTGTCGGAGACCGAGGCGTCGTCGAGTCGCGCCGTTTTCAGCGCCCGCACGCCCGCGCCGGCGTTGCCGGCGACCGTCGCGCCCACCACCCGTGCGTTCTTGTCGGTACGGATGCCTTGGGCGCCGCCCGTGAGCGCACCGGGACCGTCGACGCGACAGGCGCCCCTGAGACAGCGCACCACGGCGTGTGCCGGGTTGCCGGTGATCGTGAAGCCTTCGAGGTGCAGACGGCCCTGGAGCTTCACGGCGTCGTCGTCGGTGGCCGAGCAGTCGAGGTCGCCGGTGAGCTTGGCGTTGCCGCGTACGGACTGCCCGCAGCTCGTGACGTCGACGGCGTGCGTGGGCGCGGGGACGAGGAGCACACCGGCTGCGATGAGCAGCGCCGTCAGGGGAGAGCGCATGTCATCGTGCTACTCCGATCGGCGAAGTTCACCAAGACCTTTTCAGAGCACCCGGAGACCTCTCGATTTCATCTTCTGTTGCACCCGTCTCACTCCATTTGACCTGCACTTTCAATTCAGCTTCGTTCGGCCGCTATGCGGAACGCCAACCCCCCGCTTGCGTTCCGCGCTGGCGGGATGGCGCTCATCGTGGCCGTCACGGCGTGGGTGTACGCGGGCGCACTGAACGGTGACTTCGTCTCCGACGACGTCCAGCTGATCGTCCGCAATCCCCATCTCTCGCCGCTGACGCTCACCAATCTGCGGACGATCTTCACGTCGCATACGGCCGCGGTCTACATGCCGGTGACGATGCTGTCGTTCGCCCTCGACCGCCAGTTTTTCGGAGCGGGCGCCCCGGGCCACCATGCCGTGAACATCCTGTTGCACGCGCTCAATGCCCTTCTGCTGCTGTCGCTGCTGCGACGCCTGGGCTCGTCCTTCGGCACCGCGCTCGTCGTGGCGCTGCTGTGGGCGCTGCACCCCGTCCAGGTCGAGTCGGTCGCGTGGATCATCGAGCGCAAGAACGTGCTGTCGACGTTCTTCTTCTTGCTCGCGTTTCGGAGCTACGTCGACCTCTCGGATCGGCGGCGTCTTCTGGGATCGCTCCTCGTCGTCGGATTCTTCCTCGCGGCGGTGTTGTCGAAGATCAACACCGCGGTCCTCCCGGCGTTGATGTTGGCATACGATTGGGTCTTCGTCGGCCGATTGCGCGCCCGCGGAGTGGGGCTCGCCGCCGTCCTGCTCGTGGTGGGCGGGCTCGTGTTTGCCGCCCACCTCTCGGGGAACCAGGCGTACTACGCTCAGTACCACGGAAACAGCGGGGCCGTGACGCTCCGGACGAGCCTCACCGTTCTGCCGCGCTACTTCGGCGTAGTCTACGCGCCGATCTGGCTGCGCACGCCGCCCACGGTGCCCCTGCGCAGCTCGTGGCTCGAGCCCGCGGTGGTGGCGTCGCTGGCAATCGTCATCGCGCTCGTCACCATCGCGCTGGTGCTCTTGTGGCGGCGTCGCTGGGAAGCGTTCTGGCTCGCCTGGTTCGGCATCCTGCTCGCGCCGATGACGCAGATCGTTCCGCTGCCGTACCTCATGTCGGACCGCTATCTGTATCTCCCGCTCGTCGGACTCCTGGTCCCTCCGGTCGAATGGGGACGACGTCTCGGCACGCGCTTCGGGCTCGGGCCCGCCACGCTCGCGGCGATCGCCACGCTCGCGGTCTCCGGCGTCGCGGCGCTCACCGTCGCACGCGTCCCGATCTGGCACGATGCGGACAGCCTGTGGGCCGACTGGGCGTTGCGCGTGCCCGGAATGGCCGTGGACGAGCCGTCCGGAACGGAACCGAACCCGGAGCATCGGCGCCGTCTCGAGGAGGCGATCGCGCGCGGCAAGGAGACGGCCGCGATCGCCAACAACCTCGGCGCGATGGCGTACGAAGCGGCTCGGCTGGATGAGGCCGTGGCGCTTCTCGAACGTGCCCACCGGCTCGACCCTGCCGACCCGACGATCACCCTGAACCTCGGGCGCGCATTGCTGCGAAGCCACCGCCTCGAGGAGGCCGTGTCGATGCTCGATGAGGCCGTTGCACGAGCGCCATTGTCATACTTCGCCCAGCTGAACCTGGGGCGCGCGGCCCTCGCCCAGAACGACTTGACCCGCGCGCGGTCGGCGCTCGAGCGCGCCCGAGCATTGGTCCCCAACCCGACCGTCGCGGCTCGCGAGCTCGCCGAGCTCGAACGTCGGGAACGGAGCGCGCCGAGCGGTCGAATCGCTCCCGGTGTCACACGCCCGTGACCGTCGCCTGATTGCTCGCTCGCCGGGCGACCGCGCGATCCTCGACTGATCCGGGTAGATGCCAAGTTCAAGCCGAAAAGCCCGTGCGTGTGCTCAGGACAGGTCGGAGGCAGTCCGGGCTTCCTCTACCGCGATGACCCGCAGGACTCGCTCTCGCCACTGTCGCTGAATCGCGCCTGGCGGCACCGACGACTTCGATACAGTCCCGCACCTCGCAACAGCTGCCGGTATCATTCTCACATCCCGGCCCACAGATACCCTCACATCGTCGCCGCCCACCCAAGGCGCTACAGTCTGCGTCTATCTCGCAGCTGTGGCACGCCAGCAGGTCACCGTCTCGGTACGCCTCCGTACTCCCCTTTGGACAGCGCGTCCCCGGCTTTATCCCACCGAACGCGCACACGCGCGTTATACCGGCCCGAGTCTCAGGAGCGTCCCTTTTGGAGCAGGGCGAGCAAGGAGCCGCCCGTCGCGACTCGTGCAGTTGCGGTTACGCCTTCTCCCCAAACAGCCTCCCAATGGTGGCCATGGGAAGAAACAGGCGGCGCGACTCTTCGGGAAATCGCACGAACTCGAAATGCTCATAGAACGCCGCGGCGGGCTCGTCGATCGCATCCACGATGAGGGCGAGCGATGCCACTTCGCGGCTCACGGTAAGGGCACGGCGGAGCGCGTGCACCAGAAGGTATTCGCCGAGGCCCCGCCGGCGATGTCGCGTATCGACTGCGAGACGACCGAGTAGGGTCGCCGGGAGCATTGGATAACGCGGGAGCTTCTTCCTGAGGACGGGCGGAAGCACCCCGGCCTCAACACTCGTCGAGGCGAGGGTGTAGTAGCTCGCGATCAAGCTCGGGAGCTCCGGGAGGACGGCTGCGAATGTGACGGCAACGGAACGCCGGGCGTCCTGGCTCGCCTGCGTGCGAAGATACTGGTCGAGCGGCGGCGAGCCGCACGAGAAAGCGGCGCGATCGTGATGAGCCCCAAAGGGCTCAACGCGGTAGCCAGTGGCCCGGGACACTCGGGGACTAGGCGACCGCCCGCTTGTGGCGTCGCACTGCACGCGCAAGGCGTCCGCGCAGCGTCGGCGGCTTCAATAGGGCGGCGACAAACGCGACGCGGTCGCGTGCGCTCAGCGTAAGCAGATCGCGTTCGTGCAGGATGCGAGTGGCCGCATCCTCGGCGACGGCCACGATGAAGTCGGTCAGGCTACGGCCTTGGAGTTGGGCTGCTTGCTCCAACCGTGCCTTCTGCTCGCGGGTCACACGTGCTTCAAGACGGGCGGTTCGTGGGCTCCTGGACTTCGCATCAATGGCGACAGGCATAGTGCACCTCTTCGCATGCAGCTGTACGGCTAATTGCCGTACATGTCAAGCCGCGGTCTGTCGGTCACCGGCATGGGACTATTGATGCTGGTCGCGAAGATGCTCCGGCCACGCACTTGCTGAGGCGCTCGTCGCCGCGTTGCGCGAGTCTCCGATACCTCGTGACCCGGTCGCCACGGATCGGCCGTGTCGTGGTCGCCCACCTCGATGATCCTCTCGCAATGGGTAACGAAGCGCAGTGCGCTGACTTCCCCTTTATCCGGAACGGGGGAAAAGGAAGCCGCCGTCTGAGTTTGCGCGACTCAAACGGCGACGTCCTTGTCCAAGACTTTGCGTGGGTCGGGCGAACGTAGAACCCCCGCACTGCTCGCTGGCTGTCACCTACGGCCCCTGAGGTTTACCGCAAAAGTAAACCTCAGGGGAAAACGCCCTCAGAAGAAATGATTGCTGAGAACCTTCATGCTCAAACTGACCCGAGGTGCTCGAGGGGCTACACGAGCGGATGACGCCGCCGTCAAGCGCTCCGAGCCGCCGAAGCTCCTGGAGGCTGAACGAGCACGTTGAGGTGTCCGGCCCAGGGAGGGCGCGGCGTGGCGAAGGGAAACGTACGCGTTCAAGACGCGAGGCATCTGCTCGCTAAGCCGGCCGGCTCATCAACGACAACTTCGACGTGTTCAGAAACTCCGAGGCGCAGTCGCTCGCGACACCGGGACGCGCGCCCCGCACCGCTCACACAGCAGCACGTTTCGAGGATCACGAAGTCGGATGTCGGGCGTCGCGTAGCCGGGCGACAGTTCGGCCAGGCGTAGGCGAATTCGCGACGGAACTGCGCGCCCTCGATGGCGGCGCACCCTGGATCGAAGGGCAGTCGAATCGTCGCCGACCGTCGACACCGCGAGCCGCGGGTGTCATTCGAGAACACGGCCAACAGGGTCGCCAGTGGTCGGCGAATCGGGCGGGCAGGCGCGTTGAAGATGGTCGGGTCGGGGTCACAGGAAACTTCGCGTGACCCCGACGTGACCCCTGATACCGAATCATCTTGGCGGCTCACCATAACTGCCTGATTGATAGAATGGGCCGTGTTGGACTCGAACCAACGACCCGCTGCTTAAAAGGCAGCTGCTCTAACCGCCTGAGCTAACGGCCCGCGGAGGGGGGACTCTATGCATTCCCCACGGCGCGAGCAACCGTCGCGGGCGATTGTGGCGGGCACGCATCCGCGCTAGCTGCTCGGCGCATGACCGACGCCCGACAGTCGTTGCGGGATCGCCGCGAGGCGGTCGTCCGCGAGCACATGGAGTCCGAGAATCGGCACGACTTCGACACGACGATCGCGACCTTCGCACGACCGCGCTACGAGATCGTGCCGACCGGCGAGGTGTTCGACGGCGAGGACGAGGTGCGTGGCTACTTCGCGGCCTCGCGGGCGGCGTTTCCCGACCAACGGAACGAGCTGAAGGCGATGTACCACACCGACGACGCGGTGATCACCGAGTTCGACCTCCTCGGTACCCACCGCGGACCGCTGCGCGGCATTCCGCCCACCGGCAAGACGTTTCGTTGCCCGATGACGGCCTTCTTTCTCTTCGAAGGCGACCGCATCGTGTGCGAGCGGGTCTACTTCGACTCGGCGACGATCCTGCGCCAGCTCGGCTTGGCGCCGCCCCTTCCGGCCTGAACGGCGATCACAGCCACTCTTCGGGGAGCACGCCGCCGTCGGCGACGAGCACGGCACCGGTGAGGTACGAGGCTTCGTCCGACGGTATCCGCGCCGTTCAGCGCGGCAGGAACTCGCCGCCGTTCACGTCGAGCGCCGCGCCGGTCACGGCGCCCGCGTAGTCCGATACCAAGAAGAGCGCCGCCTTCGCGCACTCCGCGTCGTCCGGAATACGACCCAAGGGAATGCTCTTCGCGATCTCGGCGGCGAGGGCCTCGACGGTCGTTCCCTGTCGCCTTGCCGCGTCGGCCAGATAGTTCTCGACCGGCGGCCCCCACATCCAGCCCATGTATGCCGAGTTGACGCGGATCTTGTGCGCGCCGAGCTCGAGCGCGAGCTGCGCGGTGGCCGTCGTAAGCGCGGACTTCGAGACCGCGTAGCCACTTTGGTTCGGCACGGGCTTCCGCGTCACCATGCTGTTGATCATGACGATGGCGCCGCCGCCTTGCCGCTTCATCACCGGAATCACCGCCTGCGTGAGCTGCATGGTGCCGAAGAGATTCACGTCGAGCGTCGTCCGCCAGTCGGCGAGGTCGGCGCTCTCCATCGGCTCGAAACGCCCGGGCACGTAGGCGCTGTTGACGAGCGCGTCGATCCGACCGAACGCCGCGACGGTCGCATCGACGAGCCGCCGGCAGTGCCCGGCGTCACGCACGTCGGTCGGCACTTTCAACACCGGCGTCGCGAGCCCGCGATCGCGGATCGCGGCCTCCGCGTCGTCGAGCTTCGATGCGGTACGGGCCGCGACTGCGACGCCCGCGGCGCCTTCGACCGCGGCGAGCGTCGCGAGCTCGATGCCGAGTCCGGGGCCGATCCCGGAGACGACGACGATTTTCCGATCGAGCAGCACGCGGTCGGTGCGAGATAGCCGCGACTGCCGATGCAGGCAAGCGCGGCGTCGCGGATCGTGCGTATTCGTCGCAACCGGGCACACATCCGCGCCGGCGATCGACGCGCCCGGGCTCGGCGGTGCCATGGCGCTCGTCATGGGCGGCGCGGCCGTGCCGGGGGATCGCTTCCGCCGGTAGCCGCTTCTCGCGCGCGGCCCACCGGCTTTCGGGAGCCGGGCGCCGCGCGCGAGCGCTGTCACTTGCGTTGGCACTCCCCTACGCAACCATGCGCCGCTGCACAGCGACGCGTCCGCGCCATGCCTGTGCGGCCTCCAACTGTCGATGAGACCAGCACGAAGATACGGTACGACGCTTGCTCCGGCTTGCGTCATCAGGTTCCTGACGAGCCTCGACTTCGGCCGCTGCTGCATGCCGTTCGGGGACGACGCTCGATTCCCTACACCGGAGGTACCATGGCAACGAAGATGCGACCCATCATCACCCTCGCGTTCGTGGCAGGATTCGTCGTGCTCTCGACCGCGATGCCCGAGTCGGCGCTCGCCCACTTTCGAACCCCGCCCCAGGGCGCTCCCGAGGTCGATCCCAGCACCTTGGGCAGTGCCATCGCCCTCGCGATGGGCGGTTTGGCCGTCCTCGGCGACAAGCTGCGCCGGCGGCGCTGAACCGGCAGGCTCCTCTCCAACCAGGCGGCGCAAGCGCACCGCGGAGGCTTGCGCCGCCTGCTTCTGCATCCCCCCTCGCCCCTCCCGCACTTTCGAGGTTTCCGATCTCCCTCTCGCTGACGATCGACGCTAGGCTGCGCCCCGTACGCATGCCGTTCGCTCGCCTGATGGGGCTGATCGCACTTCTCGCCGCCGAGCTCGCGGTGTTGATGTTGCGCTTCAGCACCGAGTCGCTCGAGGCGACCGGACAGCAATGGTGGGCGGCGACCTTGTGGCAGTGGAAGATCGTGCTGCCCCCGCTGGCGATCGCCATGTCCACGGCCGCCGTCCTGCTCGGCGGCGATCGCCTGCGCGTGGAGCTTCACCGCGTGTCGGCCGAGATCCGGACCCGCCACCGCGCTTGGCCCTACCTCGTCGCCCATCTCGCGGCGTTCACGGTGTTCGCCGAGCTCACCGCCTTCATCCTCGAAGGCGGCTTCGCCGCCTCGACAGTCCGGCCGCTCTGGATCACCGCATGGCTCGCGACCGCCGCCGCGACCGCCCTGTGCTGGGCCGCCTGCCTCTGCGCGCCACGGGTACTGCTGGCCGTCGCGTGGCGCGCCCGCGCGCTCGTCGTCATCGTGGCCTTGGTCGGCGCCATCGCGTGGGCGGCGGGACTCGTCACCGAAGGGTGGTGGGACCCGCTGCGAGACGCGACCATGAAGCTCGTCGCCGCCATGGTGCACCTGATCGCGTCCGACGCGGTGTTCGTACCGGAGAATCTCGTCGTCGGCACGCAACGCTTTTGGGTGCGCATCCTCAGCGAGTGCGCCGGCTACGAAGGCATCGGCCTCATCTGGGTCTTTCTGAGCGCGTATCTCGTGATGCATCGTGACGAGCTGCGTTTTCCGCATGCCCTGTTGCTGATTCCGATCGGCACGGTCGCGGTGTGGATCGCCAACGCCTTGCGCCTGACCGCACTGATCGCGATCGGCACGTGGATCTCGAGCGACGTCGCGATGGGAGGGTTTCACTCGTACAGCGGCTCGCTCCTCTTCTCCGCGGTCGCGCTCGTCCTCGTCTACGCGGCACGCCGCTCGTCCTTTTTCGTACTGAGTCCGGCGACGCGAGACGACGGCGTCGAGGCGGGTCCGAACCTCACGGCCGCGTATCTCGTGCCCT
The DNA here is from genome assembly GCA_963774015.1 of uncultured delta proteobacterium. GTDB lineage: Bacteria > Desulfobacterota > Binatia > UTPRO1 > UTPRO1 > UTPRO1. Next base: position 985,417 of record CAVZDH010000001.1, on the reverse strand, counting down.
TCCTGGCGATCGTCGCGACGCAGATGCTCGCCGGCGCCGCCTCGACGGGCGGTGGCGGCCTCGATCTCGCCTACCCTCTCCGCGTGGTGGCCGCGCTCGTGGCGCTCGTCGCGTTCCGTCGCCTCTACGTCGACGTGCGCTGGACGTGCTCATGGGTCGCGGTCGCCGTCGGCGTCTTCGTGTTCGCGTGCTGGATGGCCCTCGAGCCGGCGCCGGATGCGGCGAAACAGGCGGCCTTTGGCGCGTCACTCGACGCCTTGCCACGCGCCGCGATGATCGCCTGGCTCGTGTTCCGCGTCGTCGGGGCGGTGATCACGGTGCCGATCGCCGAGGAGCTCGCGTTTCGCGGCTGGCTCCATCGCCGCCTGATCGACGTCGACTTCGATCAGGTGGCGTTCGGCCGCTTCACGCCGCTCGCGTTCCTCGTGTCGTCGGTGCTCTTCGGCGCGATGCACGGCCGGTGGCTCGCCGGCACGCTCGCGGGCATGTGCTACGCGCTCGCGATGTACCGCCGCGGCGAGCTCGCGGACGCGATCGGCGCGCACACCGTCACGAACGCGCTCCTGGCCGCGTACGTGCTCGCGACCGGGCACTGGCTCCTCTGGTAGCTGCGCACGGCGACGGTCAGCGATCGAGAATGAAGCGCGTGCGGTAGGCCGCGAAGTCGCGGGCGATCCCGTCGGCGGTGAGCCCGAACTCCTCGAGCGTGTACTGGTGCGGCGGCCGTCCCTCCCGGGGATTGGTCGCCATGAACGTTCGCATGGCGTGCTCTACGGACGGAGGGAACGACATCCCCACGCGCTCGTAGATGCGCCGCGCCTGCCCGATCGGATCCTGCACCGCATCGAGAAACCAGACGTCGACGAAGCGATCCGGATGACGATCGCGCACGGCGAGACAGTGCCGCAGCGCCGCCGCCATCTTCGCGCTCCATTGCCGTGCGACCTCCTTCGGGTCGACCTTTTCGGCGACCAGCACCCAGAGCGCCGTGATCATGCTCGCGAGCGACGGAATCGAGTCGAGGGGGTCGCGGTGGGTCTGGACGACGAGCGCGCCCGGGAAGACGTCGAGGAGCACGTCGGCATGCCCGAGGTGGTGCGGCGTCTTCAATACCCAGCGTTCGGCCTTCTGTCCCGTCTGCCGCTTCTGCCATTGCAACAGCTGCAGAAGCCTCCGCAGATACCGGTACGCTGGCGTTTGGTCGTGCGCCGCGAGCCATCGACCGTACGACGGCACGTTCGCGGCCGACTCGGGCACGGTACTCAGGAACGAATGCTCGAGCAGCAGGATCTCCTCGTCGGCCGCGAGCGCGTCGAGCGGATGGATCGCCGCGAGCGCCGGTGAGCCGTCGAGCATCGCCTGCACCTCGGCCTTGGCCTGGGCGATGCGCGGATCGTTCGCGCCGAGCGCGCCACCCGGAAACGGCGCGGGGTAGCGGCACTCGAACCAGCGCGCCGAATAGAGGCGCGGGTCTTGCGCGAGCGTCCGGTGCAGCAGCGTCGTGCCCGTTCGCGGCAAACCCACGATGACGATCGGCGCGCCGATCTCCTCGGCGAGGATCTCGGGATGCAGACGAAACTGCTCTTCGGCGCGAAGGCGATTCACCAAGAGATCGACGATGCGGGCGCGCTGCGCGGCGCGTCCGAAGTCGAGGAGGCGCGCCTCGCGATCGAGCGCCCCGAGCAACACGCGGAGCGGCTCGCGGAACGACTCGTCGCCGAAGTCGTCGAGGCCGGCTTTGGCGCGCGCTTCGGCGAGAATCGACTGCTCGTCCAGGGTCGTCGGCATGTCCATTGGGCGTGCTCTCCTAGCGCGCTCGAAGCGACTCGACCCGCACGATCGGGTCGACGAGCTCGCGCGCGCCGATCCAGCGAAAGCACAGCGTGCCCTCGCTGTGACCGGCGGTGTCGAGCCAGTTCGGCCGCCCCGGATCGTCGCGGGCGATCACGATCGTGCAGCCGCCGTCGGGATCGTAGACGGCGGTGTGCTTGTTCACGTGGGCGCGGTGGTAGCGATAGTCGATCGACTCCATCCAGTGATTGTTGATCTGGAGGTTCCAGCTCTCGCAAGGCGGGACGCGCGGCACGCGCACGACCAGAGCCTCGTCGCGACCGAGGCGATAGTAGCCGTGATAGTAGTGGATCGTCGGATCGCCGCCGGCCGCGAGGTAGCGCGCCTGGTCCTGCCGCGGCAGTGCGTTCGGCTGCGTCGCGAAGTCGCGCGCCCAGTCCGCAAAGACGCGCGCGGTGCCCTCGACGAAGCGTGCCGCGTTAGCGAGACGGGCCGCGACGGTCGCCGGATCGAGTGCTCGCGGTGCGAGCGGCGTCGGATGCCGCGCGATCGCGAGCTCCGCGCGCCGCTCGCGCGCGCGGTCGAGAAAGGTCTGCCGCACGATCAGCATCGACGTCTCCGCCGTCATCGGCAGCCAATTGCCCGGGTGAGGTGTCGCGCTGACGATCAGCTCGAAGCGTCCGTCGGGGTCGACCGCGAGACGAGCGCTGTCGAGAAACCCCGTGGGGGCCAAGCCTCCCGTCGATCCGTAGTCACCGGCCTTCGTGCTGAACGCGAGATAGTGGACGGTGCCGCGCGTCCCGGTGATCTTGTAGTCGAGTCGGCCGTCGAGGCACGCGTTCTGGTAGAAATTGTCCGGGTTGTCTGCGCCGATCTTCAAGGTCTCGTGCGAGAGACTGTAAAACCCTGGCGCCTCGGGATCGGCGAGCTCGACGCACGCTTCGAGCGCGCCGCGCGTGAGCCGGGCGAGATAGCGAAGGCCTTCGGCGCGCGTCAGCGGATCGGACGGCGCGTCGGGTCGGAGAATCTGCGCACCGGCGCGGGCGAGCGCGGCGCAGAACGTCGACCACGCGTCGTCGTCGCGGGCAGCGCTCATAGCCGGCGCACCGTACGAGCTTCCACCGTCGCCGGCAACCCTCAGTGACGACGCTGCGCCAACGGCGGCGGCCGCCACACGTCCGGCAACAGCGGTAGCGGCTCACCCGCACGCACGAGACCGATCTCGTCGCGATAGCTTGGACTGCCAATGCCGCCGTCCATGCGCATCTTGCCGATGCAGCGCACGACCTTCGCGTCCGACACCACGCGGGCCGTTCCGATTCCCAAGTGCCCGAGGCGAAGGTTCAGCACGTCGCGTCCCCGAAACGGCAGCCCGTCGGTCACGAAAACGACCTTCCGGCCCGCCGGCGTCGGCGGCGACGCGGCGATGTTGCCGAACGTCGGCACGGGATTGCCCCGGCGATCGAAGAACTGCACCGCGAAGCGGCGCGGGACCGGATCGCGGTGACGGCACGCGATCATCACGATGCCGAGGCTCTCGAAGCCCGCGACGCGCGCCGCGCGATAGACGACGCGCCCGAAAGGCACCGCGGGCTCGGGGAGCGGCGAGGACGAGGGCATCGGCGTCGCCGCGACGAAGGCGACCCAGGCCACCACGGTCGACACCAGTCGCGCGCTGCGCACGCGGCGGCTCTAGCGGGGGGGCGCCGGAGCGTCAACGCGGGTGCGTTCGGACCGCCTCCGTGGTCGGGACGAACGCGAACGCCTCGGCGGAGAGCCGAGGCGTTCGCGATGAATCTCGCTCGCAAGTCACGCGAGTGACGGCACTACTTTCCCGGACGTGTCGTGGGGCGTGCGGGAACTCTCGCGAGCGACGCCGGCCGCTCGCCGTCTCGAATGTCGTCTACTGGACAGCCACCAACGTAGGACCGGCGTACTTCTTGAGCAAGCGCTCGACCTTCTCGCGCACGATCTCGGGATCGACGACGGGCTTGGCGAGGTAGTCGTCGCAGCCGATCGCGAGCGCTTTCTGCTCGTCGCCCGCCATCGCTTGCGCGGTGAGCGCGATGATCGCGACGCGACGTCCGCCGGTGCTCAAGCGGATGCGTTTCGTCGCTTCCCACCCGTCCATCACCGGCATCTTGAGATCCATGAAGATGAGGTCGGGAGAATTCTTCTCGGTCATCTCGATCGCTTCGAGGCCGTTTTGCGCCTCGAAGATCTCGAAATCGCCGATCTTACGAAGCCGGTAGACGAGAATCCGCCGGTTGTCCTCGTTGTCCTCGACGACCAGGATCTTCTTACGGTTCATGGTTGGTGCCTTTCATGTGGGCGCGCGCTCCGACGCGCCTGCCCCGCCCTTCGCTTTGGTGCGCCGGCGAAGCCACTACGCACTCATCGGCGTCCCAGATTTCTGGAGAGGGGCAGCAAGAGCTATGCCGCTAGCCGTGAGGGTGGATACAGGCTATAGACGCGCCCCGCTGAGCTTGTCAAAACCGCGAGTTCGCTGGTGCGATGGCCGTTCGGCACGGCCTGCACGAATTCGCGCGCGAGCGGCGACACCATGACCGGCATGCGAAAAAATTGACACCGTGACGACTTCGACGACGCCCCGCACCCGCTTCGCCCCGAGCCCGAGCGGGTACCTCCACATAGGGGGCGCCCGCACCGCGCTCTTCAATTTCCTCTACGCCCGTCGCCACGGCGGCACGTTCATCCTACGCGTCGAGGATACCGATCGTGAGCGGTCGACGGAGGCGTCGATCGCGGCGATCATCGAAAGCCTCGAGTGGCTCGGCATCGCGTGGGACGAGGGGCCCTTCTTCCAGAGCAAGCGCACGGCGGTGTACGTCGCGGAGGCGGAGCGACTGCTCCGCGAAGGCCGCGCGTACCCCTGCTATTGTACGACCGACGAGCTCGAAGCGAAGCGCTTCAAAGCGCTCTCGGACGGTCGGAAGCCGGTCTACGACGGCACGTGTCGCGACCGCGCGGCCGAGCCCGATGCGGCGGCGCGCCCGCACACCGTTCGGTTTCGCGGACCGAAGGACGGCGAGACCGTCATCGACGATCTCGTGAAGGGCCGCGTCGTTTTCCAGAACGCGGAGCTCGACGATCTCATCATTCTCCGCACCGACGGCACGCCGACCTACAATTTTTGCGTGGTCGTCGACGACGCCGAGATGCGCATCACGCACGTGCTCCGCGGCGACGATCATCTCGCGAATACGCCGCGGCAGATCCTGCTCTACCAGGCGCTCGGTTACGGTCTTCCGGCGTTCGGCCACGTACCGCTCATCCTCGGCCCCGACAAGGCCCGGCTCAGCAAGCGGCACGGGGCCATGGCGGTCACCGCGTATCGCGATCTCGGTCTCCTGCCTGAGGGTGTCGTCAACTATCTCGCACGCCTCGGCTGGTCGCACGGTGACCAAGAGATCTTCAGCCGCGACGAGCTCATCGCCGCGTTCGACGTCGATGCCATCGGCAAGTCCGCCGGGGTCTTCGACGTCGAGAAGATGCGGTGGGTGAACTGGAATCATCAGAAGGCGCTGCCGCCGGACGCGCTCGTGCGGACAGCGCGACCCTACATCGCCGCCGCCGGCTTGCCGGTCCCGGGCGACGACGCGTGGCTCGCGAAAGCGCTCGTCACCCTGCAAGAGCGCGCCCAGACCTTGGTCGAGCTCATCGAGAGCGGTCGCTACTACTTCACCGACGACGTCGCGATCGACGAGGCCGCGGCCGCGAAGCTCCTGACGCCCGCGATCGCCGCGCCGCTCCGGTCCGTCCGCGACGCGTGCGCCGCGCTCGCCAGCTGGAGCGTCGAAAGCATCACCGCCGCCTTCAACCAGGTGCTCGCCGCCCACCAACTGAAGCTCGGGAAGCTCGCGCAGCCCGTCCGCGTCGCCGTCACCGGCGGCACCGCCAGCCCCGGCATCTTCGAGGTGTTGGAGATCCTCGGCCGCGACCGCACTCTGGCACGCCTCAACGCCGCGCTCGCCAGGATTTCTTGACCACCTGGACCCGTCTCTATAGATACAGGCGATCTTCGATGAGGAGTCGCCTAATTGGTAAGGCACCTGACTCTGGATCAGGGCACTGAAGGTTCGAGTCCTTCCTCCTCAGCTCTGCACGGCGGCACATCGTACACGTTGCACCTCGGTCCCATCGTCTAGCGGTTAGGACGGCGGCCTCTCACGTCGCAAACGGGGGTTCGATTCCCCCTGGGACCACTCTGTACTTCGCTGCTCGATCGCGGGGTTAGACTAGCTAGACTAGGCCGCGCCCTTGAACTTCGCGACAGGCACCCGCTTCTCCACTGTCACCTTCCGCCAATGTTTCCGAATCCGCTCGATCTCCTTGAGCGTCGCAGCGGTGAAGTAGCTCTCGCCACAGTTGGGGCAACGCACGAGGGGGACTCCCTCGATCAAAAACGCCGAGCGGCCGGTCCCGAACGTGCGTACGGTTCGGCGAATCCGCGCGCCCCGTTTGCCACACATGTCGCAGATCATGATTCGCCCCCTTACACCGACAGATACACCGTGATGATGACCAACCGACCGGTCGGTCCGATCTTCGCCACGATCGTCGTCTGGTCGTCGCTGATGCTGTCGCCTTCTATCACGTACTTCGGCTCGGCCGTCTGTTCATCCTTCTGTCGCTCGATGATCTCGCCAGTCAAGATGACGAGCTCCACGTCGTACACCGTGAGCCCGTCGGCTTCCATCTCCTCCTGCCCGTGGACCGTCATCACGTAGTGCCCTTCGCGCACCAACTTCCGCATCCGCCGCAGCACACGATCGAACACGGAGCACCCTCCCCTGCCACTCTCGTGCCTTGAACCTATGCCGTGCGATCGGCACGCTGTATGCGCTCCGATTCGAGCGGTTCGGTCGCCCGTTCGCGCGAGACTAACAGTCCCGCAGCGACCCCCACCAGGAGCACGTAGTCGCCGAGTACTCACCCGCTGAACCCTCACGATTTCCCGAGCGGGACCGGGTCCCGTATTCGCAGGAAAGGTCGTGAGACGCCCCCGGGTGACAGCAGCAGATCCGCACAGGACCAATCGACAGCGATTGGGCCGCCCTAGTCTAAAAATTGGACGGGTCCGTCAGAACGACTCGGATATCTGCGAGAGTCACCATCAGGACCATCGGTTCGCGCGGGCTCTCGTCGAAGCCAAGCGCGAGATAGAAGCCCTTCGCCTGCTGCGAGATCGCATGGACGACAATGCCGCGGATACCAATGGCGTCAGCGGCGTTCATCACGCGCAGCGCGGCGTCCCGGAAAAGAGCGCGGCCAATGCCTTGGCCGTGACGTGTGCGGTCGACTGCCAGGCGTCCCAACACAGCAACGGGGATCGGGTCCGGCATGTTGCGCCGGAAGCGCCCAGGGGCTGCCTCGACGGTGACGGCGCCGGAAGCGAGCGCATAGTACCCGACGACCCGTTCGTCTTCGCAGACAACGTACGTGCGGCTCGCCCCGCTCGCCTGGTTGGCGCGTGCCCGTCGCCGGAGCCAGTCGTCAAGAGACGCCTCCCCGGAATTGAAGTCCCCGACATCGTGACGATCCGCCAGGGGTTCGGGTGGCGACAGCACCCCTTTCATTTGTCCCAGGGCGCAGGAGTGCGGAGCGAACGGCGCAGCCTTGGATTCGGGCGCGGCGGCGCATCGAGCCGCGCCAGAAACTCTTTGTGCGCGGCCGGGCTGACGACAAAGACCGTGCGGTCGAGCAGCGCGTCTTCCGCGGCGTGCCGGGCTGCATCGAGGACGAAGTCAGTCCGGTTCTTCCCTAGCAGATGAGCGGCGCGATCGATGAGGCCGCGCACTTCCGGCTTGATGCGAATGTTGAGAGTATCGCGCTTAGTACCCTGCTGACTGGTGGCCATGAGACTTTCTCCTCTAAGACCAGTCTACCATGGCGTAATGACCTTGTCATTACAAATCTGCGAAGCGGTGTCCGGTGCTTCCGGGCGGCCCAGATTCAACGGAGCTGGCCCATGGTTGGCGGCGACCGTTGCGGCGCCACATCCTCTTCCTCTGGATCGGCGTCCACCGAGGGGTACTCACGGCGTCTTCTCGGCTTGTATGCCGGCTGAGGGACCGGCTCAGGGGCGCTCTGTTGGTCTCTGTGGCGAACGGCAGTACAAGCCCCAACGTCCGATATCCAGCGGGAATTCTGTCAACTCGCGGAAGCGAAAACGCAGCTAAAGATGCCTATCACCTCGAGGCTCGTGCCCTGCTTTCGAGCGAGAGCCGACCGGCGAAGCTCGTGGAGCAGCAAGCGCCGGCGCCCAACTGCCTTCGCGGCCTTTCGCCAAGCGGCATGGAAGCTCCGCAACGGCGGATGCGGAGAAGATCCACCGACCATGTTCCGCGAGGCGCGGCCGAAGCTGATTTCTCACCGTTGCGATGCGTGGAGGCAGCCGTCGTCACATCTGGAAAACGCGTGCGCTGTTTTGGTTTGGTTTTCTCGCACTGCCCGATGAACGTCGGCCTTTCGTCTTTGGCATGCGCCATGCTGGTCAAAACCCTGCGTGACGCCGCCGCTCCGATGTCTCCTCCTCCTGATTGCCGTCGGGAGTCGGCAGGTCGCTGCCGCACCTCCACCGGTGCTCCCCCCGTGCCCGATTCCTTCCGGGCTCACCGATTCGGACGTCGCCGTCTATCCGAGCGAGGGTTTGAGCTCGATCTTCCTCCAGGATTGTGCCCCCCAGTATACGGTCGATCTCTTCCCGCCGACCGTCGGACCGTTGCTCACCGAAGGGCCCTATGTGAACGGCGCGTCGGTGGAGGCGACGCCGGCGTCACTCGAGTACGGTGACGGCGCCGATCGCACCATCACCCTCGAGTTCGATTCTCTTCACATCTTCAGGGAATACGCCGATCCCCGCTACAACACCGTCCCCTTCCTCGATTTCGAGCCCATGATCGGCTGGGCGAATCCCTATGGGAATTCCGGAATCCCTTTTGGGATCTACCCGGACAGGAACCGACCGTGGGCGCTCCGTAAACGCGACAGCTCCGGTACCTATGGAAAATGGCAGCTGATGCCGAGTGGCTCACCGGGACCGTTCACCCTCACGATCGCGACTCCCGCCTGTGGCTCCGTCGTGACACAAGATCGTGGCTTCGTCTTCAATCCCCCGCCCATAACCTGTTCCTTCACCCTGCACTGGAATGGTCCGGTGACCGACGACCTCCAGGTCGTGTTCCCGGTCGCCTACTGGGCCGTGCAGACGACGGAGTATTCGAACTGCGCATACCACTGTTTGGCGCCTGGGGGATTCACCTGGCTCGCGATGAGTGTCGGTGGTCGCACCCCGTCGTTGGCGGTCTCCCTGAGCCCCGGCGTCAGCAACGGCCACGTCTTCTCGATCGATGTGACCGTCAAGAACCTCACGACGGGGCCGCTGACGAACGTGGCCTTCACGCAGCCGGGCGGAATCCTTCCGAATGCGGAGGGGAAGATCGCCCGACTGACCGAGCCGACCCCGCCCTTGCCCGCTGCGCTCGCGGCGGGGGAGTCGGCGACGGCAACGGTGACGTTTGTGGCGCAGGCGGCCGGGATCGTCGATGTGCTGTCGGGGGCGCGAGCAACCGATGGCGACGACGCGGAACAGAGCGAGGACGCGCAGGGAATCGTCGAGGTCGGGAAGCAGCGCCTGACCGAGACCGAGCTGCAGCGGGTTCTCGCCGACGGGCTCACGGATTCGTCGCAGTCGGTGGGCGGGTTGATGAATGCCGGGCAGATGCGACTCGGCCTCATCACCGCGTGGGCGGCTGGACCGGACGGCAGCGACACGGTTCCACCTTGGTTGAACGTCTCGATCAACCAAGCGGTGGTGCCGCCGCCCGGCACGGTGCTGGCCGAGCCGCCCGGGTGGAAGGTGAGCGCCGCCCGTTCGCTCGGCATGGATGATCGCGCCATGGCCTGGCTTCCCGATGCCCCGGCCACGGCCCTCCAAGCGTACCTCGCGTACGCGGACCATTTCGCGATGGCTGGCGGCAAGGTGATCGACCAATCCGGCAACGCCCTCTACTCGGGGCTGAAGGAGGCCGCGACTTTCTACGGCCAGCTGTCCTCGGGCAACGAGGAATATCGCGCCGCCGCGTCGCGCGAGCTCAACGGTCTGGTCAGCGATGTCGGAGTGGCTGCGGCCGATACCATCACGGTGCTCGGACAAATCATCGCCCTCTCGCATGACGACCCGCTCGGGGGCGACCTCCGCACCTACGAAAATTCGCCGGCACTGCAGGCGTTCGTGCAGACGTCCGGGCAGATCATCGACGCCGGGCTCACCGCGTCGCAAAACGAGACCGCCAGGCTGGTTCGGCTGGCGAAGGCGGATCCGGTGGCAGCGGCGGGGCAGCTCGGTGACCTCGTCGGCACGACCATGACCACCGTCGCCCGTGACGTTGCCGTCGCCGAAGTGGGGGTCGCCGGCGTGTCGCGGCTCGGAACCGCGATCGAGCGATCGCTGCCGTTCGCCCGCACCGGGGCGAGCCTCGATGGCGGCCTCGCGGCGCTCGATCCCGCTGCCGCCGCGCTCACGACGTCGGTGGACGGAACCGGGGAAGTCGTCGTCCGTCAGTCGTTGGAATCGCTTGCCGAGGGCTCGCCCATCACGATCGAGCAACTCGAGGCGCTCGGCGGCTTCTACGCCGGCGACGCCGCCAAGGTCCAGGAGATCATCACCGACATCAATGCCAAGTACGGGGTCAAGATCGAGATCCAGTGCCGCCCGGGAAATCCGGCATCGTTGGAATTCTACCGCAATGGCACCGGCGTCCCGAAGCCGGAGTGGGTGAAGCCGAAGAACACCGAATGGATGGACGTCGTGCTGGGCGCTCCGCAGGAGTCGCTCGGCAAGGCGACGGTGTTTAGACCGGTGCAGCCGAGCGCCGAGACGTTGTCGAAGTTCACGCAGGCGCAACAGCAAACCATCCTCAGCCGCTACAACACGCAGCTCGAGCTCTACGAAGACGCGACGCAGCCGGGCGGCAAGTTCGCCAAGCTGATCGCCGACTCTCACAATCCCGAGGGCGCGACTGTCAGCGTGGGCTCCGGGACGGGGAAGCGCGACATCACGGGCTTGAAGTACAGCCTGCGCGCCGTCGGCGAGCCGGGGCAGGAAGCGTTCGTCGTCATCGACGACGCCGCGGGCGGGAAGTTCGTGCTCTCCGATGCCGACTATCAGGCGGTGGTCGACGCCGACACCTTGCAGCATCTGCCCGCAGGCGTTCGCGGCCAGCTCGAGCTCGACGTGATGAATCGTCTCGGCAAGGACACGGTCAGCTTCGGCGGACACGGCTGGTCGCATTCGGGGTTCGACCTGCCGTCGAAATACTCCAAGTCGTTCCTCCAGTTCGTCACCGAGTATACCAGTCCGGCCTCCGCGCGGCGCACGCTCGAGTGGTTCGTCGCGCGGGGCGATCTTCCCGAGTGGGTCAACAAGATATCCCTCGACCTTGCACTCGAGCTCGGACATTCTCCGACGAGCGCCGAGCTGGTCGCGGCCCTACTGGACAAGTTCCGGCCCGGCAACTTCGTCATCAAGTTCGACGGCACCGACTTCCGCGTCGGTTACGGGGCGGGCATCCGATGAGCGGGCGGTACGGTGCCTGGGGCACTCTGCTGCGTAGCGCGTCCATCGCCACGAGCGCGGCGCTTTTGCTGGTGGCATTTCCCGCCACCAGCGAAGTGCCGCCAGCCACCTTCACGGTCGGCTCGACCGCGGACGCGCCGGACGCGGTTCCCGGTGATGGGATCTGCGCCAGCATGGCGTCCGAATGCACGCTCCGCGCCGCCATTGCGGAAGCCGTGGCGACCGCCGCGCCGAGCGAGATCGACGTCCCAGCGGGACACTACCTCCTGGCATCACCCGTGGAGATCGCGGCCGGTGCCCTGGTGATCCGTGGCACCGATCGGACGACGACGATCATCGATGCAGGGGGAAGCGGCAGGGCCTTCGACGTGCTCGGCGGCGCGGCGCTCGGCTTGGAGCGGGTCACGATCACCAACGGAAGCGCCACCCAGGAGGGCGGTGCATTGCGGGCCTTCGACGCCGCGCTCAGCCTCGACACCGTGACGGTTTCCCTATCGGCAACGGACGGGTACGGCGGCGGCCTGTTCGCCGCCGGTTCGGTCGTGACGATTACCGGGACACTCTTCGACCAGGATACCGCGCTCGAGGGCGGGGCCGTGGCGGTCATGGGCGGCGACCTCATGATCACCGGTTCCACGTTCACGGGCGGCCTCGCGACCGACGCCGGCGGCGCCGTGGCGGCGTTCGCACCTCATTCCCTCGCGATCACGAACACGCGCTTCGCGGGCAATACCGCCGAGCACTCCGGCGGGGCCGTCTTCCTCTCGGGCGCTGCCGGACCCGCGCCGTATGCCATCGTGGGGTCGACCTTCACCGGCAACCAATCCTTTGGGGGCGCGGGCGGCGCGATCGCCGTGGACGGTCTCGTCAGTCCCGGTGCGGACGGCGGCTTGGTCGTCACGGACTGTAGCTTCATCGGCAATCACGCCGATCGACAGGGGGGCGCGATCGCGGCCGCGGTCGCGATCACCGCGACCGGCAACCAGTTCATGGACAACGCCGCGCCGGAGAACCCCGACGTGGCGCTTCCTGTACCCTCCGATCTTTGTCGCGACGCGGGCATCTGCAAGGGGAGCGTGATCAACGCCTTCCGCTGCTATCAGACCAAGCCCGCCGCCGGGGCCCTTGCCTTCGTACCGATCATCGGCGTGCGTCTCGCCAACGCTTTCGGCGACCTGACGGTCGACCTGAAGCAGCCCCGGCTGCTCTGTGCCGCGGCAGCCACCAGCGGGGTCGAGCTGCGGGATGCCGTGACGCACCTCGAGGGCTACGTCGTGAAGCCACAGAAGGGACAAGCGAAGCTCGTGCCCCAGACCGGCCTCGCCATGACGAGTCCGATCGGCACGCTGGTGGTGGATACGGCGAAGGCCGACCGACTGCTGCTACCGACCGCCGCGGATCCGGCCGCATCGCCCAATCTGACCGTCAATCAGGTCGACCGCTTCACCTGCTACCGGGCGAAGCTCGCCAAGAAGCAGCCGACGTTGGCGAAGGACCTGCAGCTCACGGTCACGGATCAGCTCACGGGCCTCGCCAAACGTGTGACCCTCAAGAAGCTGGTCCGTCTCTGCGCCCCGGTCGGCGCGAATGGCGGAGATCCCAAGCACACCGACCACCTCCTGTGCTTTCAGGTGAGCGCGACCAAAGGCCGCTGCGAAGAATCCTCGCCGCTCAACGCCGGCGCTGGCTGCAAAAAAGAGGTGGACTGCGGCGGCACCAAGAGCCAGACGACGCATTGCAAGGCGCAAACGAAGTTCGCGAAGAAGCCGGGCCTCTACGTCGCCAACGATCTCGATGCCGGCAGGCTCGACGCGGCCAAGGAAGACATGCTGTGCCTGCCGTCACGCCGACTACTGTGGCGAACGGCTGTGGCGAACGGCAGTACAAGCCCCAACGTCCGATAAGGGGGCTATGTCACCCCGGACATTTCTAACTTGCGGGGGCAGGTGGACACGAACAGACGCCGAAAAAGGCCGCTAGAAACTCCTATCACCTCTGGTCGGCTCCTACGTCGAGTGCTGTTGAACCGGGCCGGTTCGCGCGAGAAAGACTTTTTTCCTCCGTAGCACGTCCCGGATCCATTCCCGCGACCATGAGCTGCCGGTCCGTGTTTTCCAACCCTCTTCTTCCGAGCGTCGGTGAAGCTCGTCGACCGACCACCCTTGCCGTCCAAGTTCGATCACCTGTGCCCGGCCATATCCACTCCCGCGGATGCGGAGGACGGTTTCCGGATGATCATCAGCCCAGCAGATCCGCGCGTTGATCCACTCGCGCGACCTGCCCTCGAAGGCGACGTGATCGATGAGGCGCGGAGGATCTCCTTGCGATCCCGATTCGTCGTGGTTGGCGCCTCGAAGAGTCGCTTGACGTCGTTGGCGAGGTGCTCCAGCTCGCAAAGATCCGCCGCCACCGGCCGCTCGCAACGTGAGGGAGCCCGCTGAGCGGCGGCTTCGCGGGCAAGCAACTCGCGCTTGGCATGTTCGAGCTGCGCTTCCACACCGGCGGCAACGAGACGATTCTCGGGATCGACCGCCATGTAACGCCGTTCGAGGTCTTCCACCTGGCGGCGGGCCCATCCCCACGCCTCGGCCAATCTCGCCAGGCCGCGCTGGTACTCGGCGCTGCCGCGATTGTCCCGCACTTGCGCTTCGCTACTTTGGCGAACGTAGACCAGCGCCTTGCGCGCGAGGTGCGTCGCCTTGATCTCATAGGGTCGTTCCATTGGTGTCATCCTTTCTGGAAGCAGATGGGCGGTGTCCCCTGTATCCGCGGACTGCGGATCCCGGTGGCCACCGTCGTCGGCATGGTGACCAACGGGATGACCGAGGCCAAGATCTTACGGGCGTTTCCGGATCTCGAAGCGGAAGATCTCGACGCCGCGGGAGCGTGGTGCCGGACAACCGATGGTGGACCGCTCGCCGGATGAGGAGTCGACGAATGGATCGCGCGATTGTGGTTCACGGAACACTGACGGACCCGAGTCATATCGAGCTGGAGCAGCCCGTAGCTGACGTGCAAGGTCGCCTCGAGCTCACTGTTCGTCCTATTGAAGACGTTGCCGGTTCGCCCGCGGCGGTCTTGCGCGTGGTGCGAGCCCTGCCGAAGCTCGACGCGGGCGACGTCGATGAGCTCGAACGTATGATCGAGGCCGGCAAGCTGCCCACGCGCACCGGAGGGTTGTTCGATACCAAGAACGCCTGACGCGGCTCGGATGATCTTCCTCCTCGACTCCAACGCGTTCTCGGACCTCATGCGGCAAGCGGCGGGCGTGGAAGCCAAGCTCGCGACCCTCGACGCCGACGACAAAGTCGTGATTTGCTCGATCGTGCGTGGGGAGATCCTGTACGGGCTGGCGCGCCTGCCACCGGGACGCGGCCGTGAAGCTCTGACGAACCAGGCAGCACCACTGTTCGCCGCGATTGCATGCGAGGCCGTGCCCGAGTCTGCTGGTGACGCGTACGCCGGGATCAAGCGATCACGCGAAGAACGCGGCCTCGTACTGGACGAGAACGACCTGTGGATCGCCGCAACCGCCTCGGCGCTGGGCGCCACCTTGGTGACGCGCGACCGCGACTTCAGTTCGCTGGCTGGACTTCCCGTCGTGGACTGGACCGCGGGCTGATCGTCAGTTCGCCCGGCGATCGTCTCGACCTTTCGGCGATCGATTCGCTCGCGTGCGTCGCCAAGGACAGAGCCGCACCGGGCATCGAAGGCGCTCATGACGCGCCCTCCCCGCCCTCTCACTCGACCGGGAACCGTTCCCGCTTTGAGGATCGGTTTCGCGTTTTTTCGAGGGATTTTGAGCAACGCCCTCGAGGAGATCGTCGTCCGTCGAAGTCGTGTAAGTGGCTAACCAGGTCTGCTGTCTTTGCGATGAGTTAACCTCGCTCCTGCCGAGCCTCCAACCGGACCCGGTCCGGTTTTCGACCGATTCCTGACACGATCGCTCCGCCGCAAGCATCTGATCTTCAAAGCATTCGTGATCTAGCGATCGAGCGGGAGACGTCGCCCCTCCCCCTGGGACCGGCGGTAGATGGTCAACCAGGGCAAGCACGGCCGCTCGCCGTGCATGTTGGCCCATTCGGCGAACACGCAGGTTGATGACTCCCTCGATAAATCCCTATCTGGCTGCCCCATCGGCGCGCCCTCGCGCCGCATGCTCCTCTCAATCATCGTCGTACCGAGAAAGAAAACCCGGAAGACGGACGTACTTCGTGCGAGGCTCGATCTCGTCGGGGTGAACGATCTCCACCGTGCCGTTTGGCAGTACGCGTACGCGCCACGCCAAATCGCTCAACTCGTGCAGGCTGGCAGTCGTCCGGTCGCGATAGTCGCTACATTCAGCCATCGGTGCCACGCGTTGGTCCGAGAGCATCCGGCAGCGAATCTCCCGGTCATTGCGACCGAGCGCGCGGGTGATGATCGCGTGGCGACAGGTATCGCACAGCGATCTCGGCATATCCTTCATCTGAATCGACATTCCATTCCTCCGTATCGGTGTCGTTACGTCATGGCGATGTCCTCCCTTCTCGCGACGGTGGACGCGTGGGCGGGTAAGCGCTGAGCATCGGCCCAACGTACGCGTAGCGAATCTGCCGCGCAACTCGGCACACACATTGCTCACCTTCACTGCCGTGCGTCTCCGCTTCGATCGCGGCACCATCGTCACTGTCGATTCTCATCTCGGACTCGATCTGGCGAAAGCCGCGGGGTTCCAGTGGGATCCGCGAGTGCAGCGCGAGCACTTGATCATGCCGATCACCTGCGATGTCGGCCGAAAAGAGCGCGATATCGTCCTCGAGCGATTTCGTTCCGGCGCCTTGCGTGCGCTCGTCTCCGCGCGTGTGCTGAACGAAGGCCTGGACGTTCCCGATGCCGACCTCGCGATCATCGTCGGCAGCTCACTCGGTGAGCGGGAGCATGTACAGCGTGTGGGCCGTCTCCTTCGGCCGGCGCCTGGGAAGCGCGCGCTGGTCTACGAGCTCGTCGCCCGGCGGACGACAGAGGTCGGCCAGGCGCGGCGGAGGCGAGCGGCCCTTGGTCCCTGAAAGGCTGCTCCTCTATGCTCTCCGCGACGAGATCGTCGAACCTCGTTTCCTCTCGGAGCACGATCATCCATGGCTGCGCGTGCCCCTCGACGAGTATGAGCGCTTCGTCGGTCGGCCGCAGCGCGAGCTCGATGAACGGTTGCTCGAGCCCCTGACGGCCGCACTGCCGTTCGGCAGGCAGAGGCTGGCGGTGCATGTCCTGCAACGGACCCGGGGACGCCAGGGTCGGCCCGCGATGCTATCGCCGCGCGTCCGCGCGACGGTCTTTGCAGAAGCAGCTCGCTCGGGTGGAACGCGGGAAGACGTTCTTGCAGCAACTGCCTGCCAGCTCGGAGCGCCGGTGGCCGAAGTGGAGGCGATGCTGTTCGCCGACCTTCCTGGCGAGCGTCTCGTCGCGTCACCGGACCGACCCTTCTCGCCCACGGAACTGGCGTTGCGAGCGAACTTGGCACTCGCCCAGGGTCTGATGTTTCGGGCAACGGCGGTCAGTATCGAGATATGCGGCAACGCCCGTGCCCTGGTGAGGCATGCCAAGTTGCGTGGGCTCATCTGCACGGTCGTCGCGCGCGGCGACATGGGCGATGCCGTCCTCGAGCTTTCCGGGCCGTTCTCGTTGTTTCGCCGGACGCTGCTCTACGGTCGGGCCCTCGGCGCGCTGGTGCCGTTACTGGCGTGGAGTCAGCGGTTTCGTCTCCGCGCCGAGTGTGTCCTCCGCGGCAGACGAGTGACCCTGCGCCTGGCCACTGGCGATCCCATCTTTCCCGCCGCCGAACCGCGCACCTACGACAGCAAGATCGAAGAACGGTTCGCCCGTGACTTCCGCCGCACGGCGCGAGACTGGGAGATCGTTCGTGAGCCGGAGCCGGTGGTGGCCGGCAATGCTCTCCTCTTCCCCGACTTCGTGCTGCGGCATCGCGCCAATGGAGGGAGGCGTTGGCTCCTCGAGATCGTCGGCTTCTGGACTCCCGAATATCTCGACCGCAAGCTGATGCTCTATCGTCGGGCCGGCCTGCGGAACCTGATCCTTTGCATTGATGATGCGCGTCAATGTGCCGACGGTGATCTGCCCGTCGGGGCGCAGGTACTCCGTTTCCGGCGTCACGTCGCGGTCGAGGATGTTCTGCGCCTCCTGCGCGATGCCGGGTGCGAACTGCCTACAGGGTCAACTCGAGGGGATGCCCCTTCACGGCACTCACCTTGAGCACCGAGAATCCGATGACGTTCCCGTCCGCGTCGACCTTCTCCATCACTTGGTCGGACGATGTCTCGCGGAAATAGCCTTCCTTCTGGTCGAACATCACCTCGAGGTAATCCCCCTCGGCGTCATACCAGATCTTCAGTTTCTTACCGGCCATAGGAGCCGTCCCTTCTTGACCGTGTCGGTCCGATTTAGCTTGCAGACCGGCCACCCATTCGCGCGAGATTAACAGGCGCTGGCCGGACCCTGCCAGAACAACGTGGCCGCTGGAGGCCCAACGAGATCGGACTCTCTGCGGTCGGGATGTCCCCACTCAGCCGCTTGGCAGAACCGGCGAGGATTCCTCCGCTGGCGCCGAGGAGGAGGCCGCCGACGAGCCGTGACCCCAGGGCGTCCGCTATCGCGCCGCTGCTCGCGTCAATGCTCCGCGCCGCGAAGCCGAGATCGCGCGCCGCGTGCGCCGCCGCCACGTGATCAACCTGTCGCCCGTCGACGCGGCAGAAGGCTGGCGTGTACTCGTCGTTGCGGGCCCACCAGCTAAAGCCGCCGAAGAGAGTCAACCCCTCTGCGGCCCAGAACTGCGATGGCATCAGAAATCTCCTCGAGGCGCCAGCGTGTGCACGATCAGTGGATGGGAACCAAGGACGCCGAGAGAGGCTGGTCATGACGCAGATGATCGGGCGTTTGCTTGGGCTATGGGCGCGCTGTTATCGTGACCCGATATCGCACAGCGATACATGAAACTGCAATCCATGGACGACAAAGACCTCTACGTCGGCTTCATCCGCCTCCACATCCTGCACCATGCGGCGCACGAACCGATCTTCGGCCTCGGCATCATCGACGAGCTTGCCGGGCACGGGTACAAGCTCAGCGCAGGGACCCTCTATCCACTGCTGCACGGCCTGGAGGAGAAGGGTTACTTGCGCTCCACTCCGTCGCGCCACAACGGTCGGGTCCGCCGTGTCTACCGCGCGACGCCGCGGGGCCGTCGGGCGCTGGAGGCGGCAAAGGGGAAAGTGAAGGAGCTCTTCGGTGAGCTACTCGAAGACTGACGCCGGGTCTGCGGCGTCGCCACGCAGGGGGAGTGATCTGCAACCACGGCGCCGCGGCTTCGTCTCTCGCAGCAGGCGAGGGATCGTCGGAGCCTGGCGACTCCTGACCGGTGTCACCTTCGCGCTTGCGGCGACGCCCGTTTGGGCCGCGCCTCGGGCCGTCGCGATGCATCACGAAGCCCCCACGTATCTGCCCGATGACACTGCCAGCAAGATCGCGACCGTCACCAGCGACGGCCCCGCAAGTGCTGGGATCGTCGTGCTCACGCAGGCCCTCGCCATCAAAGAGACCGGACCGAAAGAGACCGTGAAGAAGTTCGGTGAGACCTACGCGTTCTCACCCTCCGTATTTGCCGTCTATCGCGATGAGCCGACGCGGATCACGTTTCGCAACCTCCAGGCCGATGACATCCACGATTTCATGCTCACCGATCCCACTGCGGCGGTGCTCATGAAAGTCCAGCTTCCGGCGCTCGCGGACACGTCGTACGTCTTCACGTTCCACCGCGAGGGCGTCTTCCCCTTCTACTGCACCGTGCACCAGCCCGCGATGAGCGGCCAGATTCTCGTCCTCCCGCCGAAGCACGACGATTGACAACAGTCGAACCCGAACGTGCGTGCGGTGTGGGCCTCCCTAGAAGGCACCGCTCGTGATGTTCCAGGTGATGTCGTCCTTCGCGAGGGGTGCGATCACGGTGTGCACGAACTGTCCGTGCTCCCACCGATATTGCCGGAGCTCGTGCTGGTCTTCCGAACCCTCGTAGATTTCCGTCTTCCCGTCGCCGTCCAAGTCCGTCACGTAGACCGGATGCTCGAACCCTGACGAGTGGGCATCGATGAGGCTCTTCTTCCAACCATTGGCCTCCCGCTCGAAGAGCCAGAGCCCGAACGAGAGGGCGCCCGCCACGATCGCGATCGTGCCATCGCCCTTGACGTCGCCCGCAGCCATGGACCGGAGCCGACGGTCCGCGAGGGTCGCGACCTGGCTGTTCTCGATTCCCCCGTTTGCCCAGCGGTACTCCTTGATCGTTACCGGGCGCGCCACCTTCTTCTGTGCGTCAACTGCCGCCTCCCAGGCACCGAACAGCTCCGCGCGCCCGTCGCACGATGGCGAGCTTGGCGGATCCAGGGACGGGCGCGGTCTTCCCGTCAGACTTTGTCCGCTCGCCAAATTGTGCCTACGTCACGGAGAGACCGGCGAGCGCCAGCGCCGATCATGAGCGCACCCGCCACTTGCAGGGATCCCGCCGCGACGAAACCGAGCGCTGGGTGCGCCGGGGCTAGCGACCACAAGACGCCGACGAGCGCGCTCGACGCCATGTCGCCGATGCCGTTCGTAGCGGCGAGCAGACCCATACCGGTGCCCCGCGACGCCTCGCTCAAGAGCTCAGCGGCACAAGCTTTCTCGGCGACTTCCTCGCACGCGATGTAAATCCCGGAACAAACGAACAGGAACACCAGCACGAGCGGTGTGGTGCCGAGGAACGCGAACCCCAACGTCGTTCCTCCCGCGAAGAGATATCCGACCGTGACCACCCGGCGGCGACCGATCCGGTCACTGAGTGCGCCGAGCGGAAAGGCGGCGAGCGCGCTCACGGCGTTGTGGAGCACGTAGAGCGCAATCGCGAGCGTGGCGCCCTGCCAGCGAAAGAGCGTGCCCTGCGCGTGCTGGGTCACATAGAGAATCAGGAGCGTGCGGGAGAAATCGCCGCACCCGAACAGCAGAATGCCGGCGAGATACCGACGAAAGGCTGAACTGGTCTCCGCAAGGTGGGCGCGAAAGGTCCGCCGTGCGACCGGCTTCGCGCACGGTCGTTCCACGACCAGCACGGCGATGGCCAGGAAAGCGAGGGCGCCTGGCACGAGGGACCAGAGCATCACGTGCTCCGGCCGCACGCCGCTCGGCGATGAGCACGAGCGCCAAGACGGGCCCGAATACCGCGCCCAGCGCGTCGCCCGCGCGTTCCATTCCGAAGGCTCTGCCCCACGCCGCGGGTACGGCGGCCTCCGTCATCAGCACGTCGCGTGCAGGACTCCGGCTGCCGCGGCCGATCCATGCCGCGACCCGGCAGAGGAGAATCTGCCACCATGCCGTGCATAGGCCGATGGCCGCGGTACCGAGTGCCGTGACCAGGTAGCCGATCGAGGCGAGGGGCTTTCGGCGCGCCACCTGATCGGTGACGATGCCACCCCAGAGCTTGGCCGTCGCCGACAGGCCATCGGCCGTTCCTTCGATGAAGCCCAGCGCAGCGGGTCCCGCGCCGAGCGAGAGCAAGACGACCGGAAGGACCGCGGTGGCGAGCTCGTGGGACACGTCCGAACAGAGACTCGCGAGCGCAATGCCGACGGTAGAGCGGTTGAGCCAGCTCGAGCGGTCGAGCGCGGGCCGATGCGTCTGCACGGGAGGAGCTGCTGCGGGATTCACGAGGGATGCCGAAAAGGAGCGGCTCCCGCGTAGCGCGCGGCGCTTCCAAGCTCCGCCTCGATCCGCAGCAACTGGTTGTATTTCGCGGTGCGCTCGCCGCGGCACGGCGCGCCGGTCTTGATCTGTCCCGCCGCGGTCGCGACCGCAAAATCGGCGATGAAGTCGTCGGGCGTCTCGCCCGAGCGATGGCTGATCACGACGCCGTATCCGCCGGCGCGTGCCGCTTCGATCGCGGCGAGCGTCTCGGTGACCGTGCCGATTTGGTTGAGCTTGATGAGCGCGGCGTTCCCGACGCCTTCCTGCACGGCACGCCGGATGATGGCTGGATTGGTGACGAAGATGTCGTCGCCGACGAGCTGCACGCGCGGACCTAGCTCCTCAGTGAGCTGCTTCCACCCAGCCCCAGTCGTTTTCGGCGAGCCCATCTTCGATGGACCAGATGGGAAACTGCCGGACCCAATCCGCATAGAAGAGCACCATGTCGGCGGTCGAAAGGCGACGCTGATCGGATTTCCCGAAGACGTATTCGCCGTCGCGGTAGAACTCGCTGGATGCGGGGTCCAGGGCGAGCACCGCATCGACGCCCGGTCGAAGGCCCGCCCGCTCGATGGCACCTAGGATCACCTCAACGGCTTCCACATTCGCCCGGAGATTTGGCGCGAACCCACCCTCGTCACCGACGGCGGTCCCGTACCCGCGTTCCTTGAGTATCGACTTGAGCGCTTGGTACGTCTCGGCGCCCATGCGCACGGCGTCGTGCAGCGTCGCAGCGCCGACCGGCGCGACCATGAACTCCTGCAGGTCGACGCTGTTGTCGGCGTGGACGCCGCCGTTCAGCACGTTGAACATCGGGACCGGCAGCACGAGGGGCCGGTCCCCGGCGAGGTAGCGGTAGAACGGTTGCCGGGTTGCCGCCGCGGCCGCGCGCGCGACCGCGAGCGACACCCCGAGCAGCGCGTTGGCACCCAAACGACTCTTCTCTGGCGTGCCGTCGAGCACCGTCAGCCGGTCGTCGATTCGCGCCTGCTCCGTGACTTCCACGCCCTGCAGCGCAGGAGCGATGGCGTCGTGTACATTTGCGACCGCGTGCAGCACACCTTTTCCGCCGAAGCGCTGGCCGCCGTCCCGCAACTCGACCGCCTCCCGGCTTCCGGTCGAAGCGCCCGATGGAACCGCCGCGCGGCCCATGATGCCGTCGGCGAGGTGCACGTCGACCTCAATGGTTGGGTTCCCGCGCGAATCGAGGATCTCACGTGCGACGATGGATACGATGGCAGGCATCTCTCAACCCTCCTCATTGGCTGTGGAAATGACGTCACGGCGTAGCCGTTCGATTCGTTCAAGCGCGATCCGCACTGCCGATTCCCCGGACGCCCGCTGCGCACGGGCATCGTCCAGGGCTCGCTCCGCAGACGCGTAGACCTCCCGCAAGCATGCGCGCACCTCCGACTCGAGCCCCCGTCGCCCTTCCAGCACCCGATCATTCAGATCATTCATGATCCGGGCAGCGTTGCTGGTGAGAAGATGCTCGAGGTAGTCGCCGGTGCTCCGCTCGAGGGCCCGAAATGCCGCACCCGGCGGTCGCAGCAGATCGAGCAGCCAGTCCAGCGGCGAGCGTGCAGTCAGTGGCAGCATCTCCGTGTAGAAGAGCCGACTCTTCGTGCGAAACCCCACCTCGGGTCCGAGCGCGTGCGGGAGCGTGAGGAATGCGGCCTCACCCGATTTGACGAGGCGCTCGAGGAAGCGGTTTGCCATCTCGACGAAGTGCTGCGTCGCCTCACGATAGATCTGCTCCGCGGCCGGCTGCTCTTCGGCGCGCCACCGATCGACCCAACGACGATAGATGTCCTGCGTCAGCGCGAACGCGTGCCGCCGCAGCGCCGAACGGCGTCGTTCTTCGGCGCTCGCGAGCCCTGCCGCAAGCTCAGCGCGAGCCGCCGGGACGGCCTGCGCGAGGAACCGCTCCCGGTGCGCGGCAAACGTCCGCGCGAGCCGTTGCTGCTCCGCGGCGAACAGCGCCCCCAGGTCATCCGTCGAACGCTCCGCCTCCGCGGCACACTGCTTGAGCACAGCAATCCGTTGCTCGGATTCCCGCAAGGGGCGAGTCAAGGCTCCGTGTCGTTCGTCGAGCTCCTGTAGCAGTCGACCCGCGAGCAATTTCAGCCCACGGCGCTCCGCGCTCTCAACAATCTCGCTCCCCGCATCCCGGGCCAAGGATTCCAGCCTCGCGACGAGGCCGCTCCAGTCGCGCGGCGGCCCGTGTCCGGTCAATTGCTCCGTCGCGCTCACCTCGAGAATCGGCGTGATCGCGCGACCGAGTCCCTGGTTGAGGACGCGCTCGGTGAAGACCTTCGCTTCCCGCCGCTCGGCATCCGAAAGTCGGTCCGCCTTGTTGAGGACGACGATCAACGTGTCGACGCGCGCTGCCACGTCCTCGATCAGCGCCAATTCCTCGTTCGAGACCGGTGGGTCCCCGCCGAGCACCACCAGCGCGGCGTCGATCTGTGGCGCGAAGGCTCTCGTGACTGCCGTATTGCCTTCAAGCGTGGACCCGATGCCTGGCGTGTCCACCAGGCACATGCCACGGGCGAGCAGCGAGCTCGGCACGAAGACCTCCACGACTTCGATGCCCTTGGCATTCTCGGGGTTGCCGGTTTCCGAGACGTAGTCGGACAGTAGGCAAGGATCGATCCGGATCCATTCCGCATCGTGCGGCCGCGCGCGCGCGGCGAGCTCCGGTCCGTAGCGCAGGATCGTCACGACCGAGGTCACGGGGACGACGCCGGTGGGAAGAACCGGGACACCGACGAGCGCGTTCAGCAACGTCGATTTGCCGCGCTTAAACTGCCCGATGCACGCGACGTAGAATCGGCCCTCGGCAATACGCCGGGCGCGGGTCAGCGCATCCCGTGCGATGCCGGGAGCGTCCGCTTCTCGAGCGAGGGCGGCCAGCCGATCCAGTGGCGTCGGCGCGTCAGCCGTGGGCACCGCAGCACCTATGCTCCTCGCTTCAGCCACGTACGTCGCTACCTCGGTCGAGAGGTCGGCGGCCGCGTTCCCGCTGCGTACTTGAGGACACGGACGGTCTCCATCGTCACGAGTCCCTCCGTGACCATCTCATCCAGAATCGGCGTCATGCGCTCGACCTGCTCCGCAGTGTCCACCACCTCGATGAGGATCGGCAGATCCTCCGAGAGGCGGAGGATATTCGCGGTGTGGAGGATGCTCCGGGCGCCGAATCCCGACACGCCGTGGAACACCGTCGCTCCGGCGAACCCTTCCCGGCGCAAACGTTCGACGAGCGCTCGGGAAAGCGGTTGATGCTGCCACTTGTCGGACTCGCCGATGAAGATTCTGACGAGGACCTGGTCGCCGGTGAGGATGCGCATGCTTGACTCCTGTAGTTAGACCGAAGGGCTCACGAGCCACTGTGCCGTCACCCAGCCGAGGATGCAGGCCACCAAGCAGACGCCGACGGTGATCGTCACGTTGAGGATGGCGAGCCCCTACGCGCCGTCTTGAAGGTATCGCATCGTTTCGTAGCTGAAGGTGGAGTAGGTGGTGAATCCTCCCATCACACCGGTCGTCAGCGCCAAACGAAGCGTCGGCTGCATCATCCCGGCCTCGACCCCGACATACATGAGGCCCGCAAGGAGAAAGGAGCCGATCACATTGACGGCGAGCGTTCCGAAAGGGAAGGACGGACCAAACCGATCGAGCGCCCAGCCGGAGAGGAGATAGCGCGCGCACGTGCCGACGGCACCGCCAAGAGCTATCCAAAACAGTCGCACGAACGTCCCTCCTGTACTGCGAGAAACGCCGTGCAGCTCACTCTCGAAACTCCCACGGCGTAGCTACCTGTGCCCGTAGGAGTCATTGGCCATGTCGAACACCGTGACATGGCGGTTCCGGCGAACTCCACCGCCGCTGAGAATCTGTCGGAATGTAGCAC
The DNA here is from genome assembly GCA_963774015.1 of uncultured delta proteobacterium. Lineage (GTDB taxonomy): Bacteria > Desulfobacterota > Binatia > UTPRO1 > UTPRO1 > UTPRO1. Next base: position 960,347 of record CAVZDH010000001.1, on the reverse strand, counting down.
AAACTGCGGGATTGGAAATCTCAGCGTACGCCGCGGCGAACAAGGGCGCTGACCAACCTGCGCACCTTCTGGCTATGGCCCTGGGGTCTCCGTCGGGTCGGATGGCTTGCTCTCTGGATGCTCCACGTACTTCACGACGGTCACGTCGGAGATGGCAATCATGCAGCCACCGGAAATCATCGTTTCGAGCGCGGCGAGCATTTTATTGATCTTAGCTTCTTCGTCGACCATGGAAATCATGATCGGATCGTCGCTGGAAAGAGTGATGGTCTTGTGGCGATGGATGCGTCGGTGTGCGCCATAGCCAAGGATGCCCCGGTAGGCCGTAGCCCCGGCGATGTCGAGCTGCGCGGCACGCTTGACGATCGCTTCATAGAGCGGCTCGCCCTCCCATTTGTCGTCTTGCCCGATGTGGATGCGCAGCATCTTCGCCTTGCCGATGAGCCGCATGAGCTCTCCCTTTTTTGCTTCCGGTGCGAGCGGCTTCTCGCCGGTCGCGAACTTGATGACCGTGGTGTCCTGCACCTCGACGAGGCCCTTCTCGACCATGTCGTAGACGTCGGGCAGGACGCGATCGATCGCTTCCGCGGTGTCGACGACCTCGATGCGCATCGGGAGATCGCACGCCAGATCGACGATGTTGATGGTGTGGATCGCTCCGCGCCCGGTGAAGCCGGCAATGCCGCGCGAAACGGTCGCGCCGGCGAGACCCTTGTGGCGGAACAACTCGAGGAGTGCGTTGTAGGCAGTGCGACCATGCCAACGCGCCGTTTCGTTGATGGTCACGATGAGTCGTTTTCCTGGGCCGGGCTTGAGCATGACCACCTCCGACGCCTCAGCGCCTCGCGAGTGAATGGCGCGTCCCCTCCATCGCAGGATGACTCGTGCTTCCAGAGAAGGGAAGCGCCGTTGCCAAGGTACTTCCGCAACGCGCTGTCCAGGTGCGCCTGGGTGCCCAGCATGGCCGGGTACAATCGATTCGCACTCACCTCTCGACCGTGTCGATGGTTCGGCGTATCGGTAGCCGATGATCCGAGTACGTTCGCTGTTGGCGGTCGCGGCATTACTCCTGATACCGTGGGCGGGTTCGCGCAACAGTAACGCTGATGATCAGGATCACACGATGCCGGCGGCAAGCATGGAGCGTGCTCGACCAGATGCGCGGCGCCGGCCTCGATGATCCCACCCTGAACGTCTACTGGAGCTACGAGGACGGCTATCTCGGGATCCAGTTCTACTTCGTCGCGGGGCGACGCTAGCTAGGGAACCTCTGCACAGGTGGCTCCCGGCTGCGCAGCGCGATCCATCCCCGATCGACGGCGGCGCGCAGCCCTCGGCGTATCGTTCAGATACGCGGTCGGGCTTCGCGCCTTGCGCTCGGGGCGGCTCGCACTGCTCGCTCGGAACCTACCTGTGCAGAGGTTCCCTAGCGATCTGCGGCGAACGGCGGGTGCCAGCCGGGATCGGCCGCCGGATCGACGCGGACGATGCCGGCGTCGGCGCTCCCGGCGTCGGCGCGGAGCACGTACGTGCGCCGCAGGCTCCGGGCGACGCTCCGCGCCGCGCGGAGATCCGCGTCCGACGCCGGACCCCAGAGCGCGGCGAAGCCGTCGGCCTGGCGGACGATCAGCGGTGTGCGCGCGAGGAAGTCGAGCACGGGCGGCGTGAGGCGCTGCCAGCCGAGGCGGAGGTCGTAGAAGGTCGTCCGGTTCGGCACCACCACGCCGTCCCAGCGAGCCTTGTAGACGAGGAGGCCGTCGCGCGGCGAAGGGCGCGAGCCGCCGAAGTCGACGGTCGTGCATCCGAGGCGGCGCGCGTGCTCGAAGAGGAAGACGTCGAGCGCGAACGCCGCGCCCTCGTGAAGTGGGTCGAGCGCGCCTTCGGCGGTGCCGATGACGACGAGATCGAGGGTGCCGCCGCGGACGCGGAAGAGGAGGCCTGCGACCCGCTCGGTGCCGCGCCGCACCCACATGACGCCGCCCTGGCGGAAGCAGCGGCGGAGGCGCGAGCGGTGCGTGACGACCGTCGCGTCGCCGTGGCGCCGCTCGACGAACGGCACGTACATGCGGTCGTAGAATGCGGCGAAGTCGGCCGCGCCGTGCGACACCTCGGGGACGAACCCGGCGCGGCGCATGCGCGTGAGGTTGTGCGCGAGGCTCTTCCGGCGTCGACAGGCGGTCGCGACGTCCGTCGGCACGGGGACGTGCGTACCGACCCATTCGGGCACCGCGACGGGCGTGGCGTGGAGGGCGAGCGCCGCCGACACGCGATCGACGCGCGCGACGACGAGGTCGACCGTGTCGCGATGACGGGCGAGCGCCGCGGCGATGCTCCAGATCGGAATCGACCCGAGCGGTGCGCGCGCCGGCGGGGCGGCGAAGAACCGGCTCGCGAGCCACGCGGCGGCGGTGGGCGCGCCTGCGAACAGCACGCGACCCTCGCCGCCGGTCGCGGTCGGTCCGTGCAAGACGGTGAGCGCGACCCGCCGGTTCGCGATCGGCAGCGTCGCGCGGGTCACGAGGCGGAGCGGGGCGTCGGCGGCGCGCGGCAGGTGCGCGTAGAGCCGCCACGCGATGCGCCGCCAGCCCGCGGCGTCGGGCGGCTCCGCGGCGTGCGTCGGCGGGCGCGTCATTGCGGCTGCCACCATGGGTAATGCCAGTTCCGATACTGCTCGGGATACCGCCAGACGTAGCGGGCGAGGAGCTCGGCGTAGGCGCGGAGCGAGGGCGCGGCGGCATCGTCGTCCCCGTCGTCCGGTCGCGCCCCCGCGACCGGTATCGGCGCCTCGACGATCACGCGCGTCCGGCCATCGGGCTCGCGCACGCAGAAGAGCGGCAGCAACGCGGCGCCCGTCGTGCGCGCGACGCTCACCATGCCGGTCGCGAACGTCGCGGGCGCGCCGAGGAGCGGCAGCGTGAGGAGTCGGTGGCCGTGCGCGACGTCGGCGGTGATGCAAACGATGCCGTTCGCGCGGAGCGTGGTCAGGATGCCGCGGATCGCGGCGAGCGGCTCGGGTCGCGGCAGCTCGATCACGCCGGCGGTGAATTCGCGCTCGCGCGCGGCGAACCAGGCGAGCACGAGGGCGTCGCGCACCCAGCTCGCGTCGGGATCGCCCGCGAAGCCGGCGCGGTGGCTCGCGTCGTGCACCTGGGTGATCGGGAACCCGTGCCGGTGCAGCACCTGCTTCGGGAGGTTGCGACGGCCGAAAGCGCCGCTCTCCCAGAGGACGACGCCGTTGCCCGCGGCGAGCGCGGCGCGGAGGTACGCGAGGCCCTCCGTCTCGACGCGGGCGGAGCGCGGCGGCGCGCCAGGGCACGAATCCGAGCGTGTCGTCCCAGAAAGTATGGAACGCGCCGTGGACGATGCGGGCCCGCGCCGCGGGCGCGAGCGCCGGGAAGACGCGCTCGACGTTCTGGTCCATCGTGCGTCGCTTGGCGCGCGACAGCCGATAGGCGAGGCGCGCGAGGCCGTCGGCGAGCCCGTCGGCGATCGCCGGGGAGCGCGATCGACGCACGGCCGCGAGGAGCGCCACCACGGCGAGCATGTAGAGGTGCCGGCGGGTCGGCAGACGGACCGCGCCGCGCGCAAAGCCGACGAGCGCCACGACGCGGGCAACTTATCAGCTAGCCGGTGGGCTTCCCATGTGCGAATGCGAAGGGAGATGCGCGCGCACGAACCCTCGGCCGGCCTCTGGGACGTCGAGTGGCGGCGCGCGTGGAAGGCCCATCCCGCGAACGTCTGGTTCGACTACGAGGCGTCCGTCTATCTCGACCGGGTCGGCGCTATCGACGGCGACCGGCCGCTGCGCGCGCTCAAGACGGACGCGTTCGACGAGGCGTGCGGCCGCCGGCAGCTGACGGCCGGGCTCGGCGACGACGTCGTGGTGGTGGACGTCGCGGCGAGCGTCGTTCGCCACGCGCTCCGTCCCGAATGGTCTGGGCTCGTCGGCTGCGCGGCCGACGTCCGCGCGCTGCCCTTCCGGTCCGGGGTCTTCGATCTCGTGCTCTCGACCTCGACGCTCGACCACTTCCAGGCGCGCGGCGACATCGACGTCGCGCTCCGGGAGCTCCGCCGCGTGCTGCGCGACGACGGTCGGCTCTTCGTCACGCTCGACAACCCCGCCAACCCGATCCTGCGCGTGCGCCAGGTGATCTACGGCGTGACCGGCGCGATCGCGGGATTGATCCCGTTCCGCATGGGCCTCACGCTGTCGCGCGAGGCGCTCGTCGCGGCGCTCGAGCGCACGGGATTCGAGGTCGGGACGAGCGGGTATCTCGTGCATGCGCCCCGCGTCGTCGCGCTCTGGGCCGGCGAGCGGGCGGCGCGACGCGGCGACGTCGCGTGCGGGCGCCGGCTCGGCGCGGCGCTGCGCGCCATCGAGCGCGCGGCGACGCGCGGGCCGCTCGCGCGCTGGAGCGCGCACTTCATCTTCGCCGAGTGCCGACCGCGGCGGGCGGGGTCCGCGCGCACGGCGGAGCCCGGGCCCGTGGCCGAGGTCGCGGCGCCGCGGTCGCCCGCGCCGCGCTGGCTCCGCGAGTGGAAGCAGGCGGAGCTTCGTCTCCGCGCGACCTACCTGCGAACCGTGCCGCGTCCGGTGCTCGCGGTCATCGACCCGCCGCTGCGCCGGGCGGCGGCCGCCGTCCGATGCGTCGCGGCGGTGCCGCTCTATCTCCGGCAGCCGCTCACGCGCTGGACGGGGCCGTGCGACCGGGAGGGGGGTCGGGTCGTCGTGTGGGGCGCGCGGGAGTCGCAATCGCTCCTGCTCGACGCGCTCTTCGACGAGCCACCCGTCGCCGCGCCGCTCGACGGGGCCGCGCTGCCGGAGATCCTGCGCGCGGGAGAGCGCCTCGCGGCCGGCGCCGACGTCCTCGTCGCGCATACGACGCCCGCGCTCACGCCGTGGTTCCGGCGCGCCGGCTTTCGCGTCGTGCCGGGGATGGTGCGGTTCGGCGGCGAGACGACCGCGCTCCTCGCCGGCATCGCCTCCTCCCCACGCGTGCTCGACGGCGACCTTCGGCGTCTCCGCCGCAGCGGGCATCGCATCGACGTGTGGTCGTACACGCCGGAGCGAAGCCGACTCTTCTACGAGCGCTATCTCGTCCCGCACACGCGCGCGCGTTTCGGAGCGCACGCGGAGATCCCGATGGCGACGCACATCGACCAGGTGTATCGCGCCGGCTCGCTCCTCGCCGTCACCCGTCGCGGCGCCACCGAGCCCGACGGCCTCGCGCTCGTGGTCGAGCGCGGCGACGTGCTCTGGTGCGTGCTGCTCGGGCTCCGCGACGGGGATCCGGCGCCGATGCGGACGGGGGCCATGGCCGCCGTCTACCGTGGTCAGATCGAGCGCGCGCACGCGCAGGGCCTCTCGCGCGTCGACTTCGGGCGGGTGCGTCCCTGGGCGGCCGACGGCGTCTATCGCTACAAGTGGAAATGGGGGCTCCGTCCCGTCCGGGACGGCGCCCAGACGCTCGAGTTCGCGGTGAAGGTGCTGCGCCCGGGGAGCGCGCTCGCTGCGCGCCTCGTTTGCCGCGGCGTCGTCGTCCGCGACGGCAACCGCTACCGGACGTTCACGCCCGACGACCTCAACGCGCGATGAGGGCGAGCCGGCGGACCCGCCGGCGAAGCCGCGCCACGTGCGCGCCGTCCCGTCCGACGAAGAGCACCCAGAGGTACATGCTCGCGAGCGGGACGCGGGGCTGGAGCAGGAGGAGCGAGGTCGGCAGCACGCCGCCGCGGTCGAGCGCGTCGGGGTCGAGGAGGTCGGCACCGAGCCGACGGCGGATGCGCTCGAAGTCGAGCCCGCGGCCGAGCAAGCGGAAGCCCTCGAAGCGCCAGACGAAGGGCCGGTTCGCGGCGGCGGCGAGCGTCGCGAACGCGGCCCACGGCATCGTGGTGGCGCTCAGGCGCGCGTTCGGGTCGAGTACGAGGAAGCGCGGGGCGGCTTCGCCGATGAGGAAACCGTCGACGCCGAGCGGAGCGTCGACGTATCCGATGTCGCCGAGCCAGCGCGCGACCCCGTCGAGGCCGGCGCGGACGGCCGCGACCTCCGCGGGCGTCCACGGCGCCGTCGCGTCGCCGCCGCGATAGTGATGGCCGCGGAGGATCTGGTCGGTGAACGCGAAGGGCGCGTAGCCGTCGGCCGTCACGACCCCGTGGACGGCGACGTTCCGACGAACGCGCACCGGCGGGACGTACGGGACGAGCATCACCGCGCGACCCGCGCGCACGAGCCGGCGCCAGCGGCGGCGGGCCGCGCCGAGCGTCCGGGCCCGGTATACGTCGAGGCCGCTCGTGCCGCGGGTCGCGCGCACGATGCAGCCGGCGCCGTAAGACGCCGCGAGCGCGCGGTAGCCCGCCGCCAGCTCGGTCTCGTCGGTGACCGGTGCGACCGGCAGCGTGTCGAAGCCGTACCGGCCGCCGGCGCGCGCGAGCGCGAGCTTGTCGTTCGCCGCGTCGTAGGCTGCCGGCGGCGGCGCGCACCAGACGGGCGCCAAGCCGAGCGCGGCGATCAGACGCGCGGCTCCGGGCGTCTTGAAGGAGACGAAGACGCGGGCGAGCGCGGGGTCGGAGCGGAGGCTCTGCACGAGCGTCGCGTCGGCGCGCGCGAGCTCGGCGAGCGTCCGATCGGGCGACGTGACGCGGGGGCAGAGGTGGCGTCGCGGGCCGAGCCCGAGCGCGTGATGGTACGCGAGCAGGTCCGGGTCCGGGCGCGTCGAGGCGAAGAGGTTGGCCGCGATGGTCACGCCGTGTCCACGGATGCGCTCGCTCGCCGAGGTGAGCGGCCGCCAGGCGTCGCCGTCGTTGGTCGTGAGCGCGACCAGGTCGGCGGCGCCGAGGTCCGCGAGGAAGCGGCGCGCGACGGCGACGTCGGTGACGCCCGGCTGCGCCCAGGGCGGCGGCGCGGCGGTCACGTGCGCGCCACGCGGCTCACCACCGGCCGCACCTTCCGTGTCGGGTCGTCCGGGGACGCTTCCCACGGCTCGAACGTGAGAGACACGGCCGGCGGGAGGACCGCGGCGAGCTCGGCGGCGAGGCGGGCAACGAGCGCGTCGCGGCGCCCGGGTGCGACGAGGAGCCGGACGCGCACGCGGTCGGCGGCGTCCTGGATCACCTGCCAGCGCTCCAGGTCGTCGTGGCGGGCGAACGTCTCGTGGAACCACGGCCAGTGCAGGCGGTGACCGTTGGGGAGCTCGACCGCGTCGGCCGCGCGTCCGGCGAGCCCGACGAGCCGCGGGAAGGTCCGCCCGCACGCGCAGGGCTCGATCGCGAGCGCGGCGACGTCGCCGGTCTCGTAGCGGAGGAGCGGCATCGTGCGCGCGACGAGGTCCGTGCACACGACGCGCCCCGGGATCCCGGGCGGTACGAATCGCCCGTCGTCGTCGAGAATCTCGACGAGGTGCGTGTCGGCGCTCACGTGCAGGCCCTCGTGACGGTCGCACTCCCACGCGAAGTTGCTGAGCTCCACGAGCCCGTAGACGTCGAACGGGACCGTCCCGAACGCGCGTCCGACGGCTGCGCGCGTCGCCGCCACGAGCGGCTCGCCGTCCGAGATGACGAGGCGCACCGGCGGGATCGCCGTCCCGGACGCGTGCGCCGCGCGCGCGAGCTCGTGCAGGCTCGACGCGGTCGCGACCACGACCGCCGGGCGGTACGCGACGAGGGCGCGCAGCTGCTCCGCGGGATCCTCGAGCATCGACATCCAGCGTTTCGGTGCGAGGCCGAACCGCTGCACGAGGAACGTCGGTCCGAGCTCGACGCGTACCTCGAAGGTACGATCGGTCCAGCGAAAGCCGAGCTCGCGGAGGATGCGGAGGCCCGCGACCCGGTGCCACGCCACCTCGCGCGGGCCGCGGAGGATGCGGAGCGGCATGCCGGTCGAGCCGCTCGTCCGGACGACGTCGCACGCGTCGGGAGCGACGCCCGCCGCGACGAGCGCGCGCGCCGGAGTGCTGCGGAGCAGCGCCTTCGGCGTGGTGGGGAGGTGCGCGAAGTCGGCGAGCGTCCGGACGTCGGCCGGCGCGAGCCGTGCCCGGTCGAAGCGCGCCCGATGGAAGGGCACGCGCGCGTAGGCGTGGGCGACGAGCTCCCGGACCGCGCGCGTCTGGTGCGCGGCGAGCCGCGTCGCGTCCCAGCGCGAACGCCCCCGACAGTCGCGGAGCATGCGCCACGTCGTGAGCACGGGTCAGGACCCGAAGGCCTCGTAGCGCGGCAGCACCTCGGCGGTCGGACCGAAGGCCATCTGGCGTCCACGGTGCAGCCAGAGCGTGCGGTCACAGAAGCTCCGCACGAGCTCGAGGTTGTGGGTCGCGATTACCAGCGCGCGCGGCAGCGATTTGGTGGCGAGGAAGAAGCGGTCGCACTTCTCCTGAAAGTGCCTGTCGCCGGCGCTGAACGCCTCGTCCATCAGCACGACGGTGCTGCCCACGTGCATGGCGATCGCGAACGCGAGGCGCGTGCGCATGCCCGTCGAGAGCGTGCGAAGCTCCGCGTCGACGAACGGATCGAGCTCGGCCCAGGCGAGGATGTCGCCGAAGCGAGCCCGGATGGTGCGGCGCGGGATCCGGCAGATCGCGCCGTACAGATGGACGTTGTCCGCGACCGTCAGCTCGTCGACCATGCCCGCGCCGAGCCCGGCGATGAGCGCGAACTCTCCCCGCACCTCGAGCCGGCCGGCGGTCGGGAGATAGAGGCCGGAGATCGTTTTGAGGAGGGTGGTCTTCCCGGCGCCGTTCTCGCCGACGACGCCGACGATCTCGCCGGCGCGAGCGTCGATGTCGATGCCGTCGAGCGAGGCGGGACGGCCGGTGAGCAGCTGGCGCCGGGTCAGGCGGTCGCGCACGAAGCGGAAAAGCGTGCGCCGGTTGCTCCGCGGCGTGAAGACCTTCACGAGCCCCGTCGTCCGCAGCGTGACGTCAGACATATTCCGCCATCCGGGGCTCGAGACGCCGGAAGATCCGGAGCATCAGCCAGATCGCGCCGCCGTTCAGCAGGAGCGGGCTCGCGATCTGCGGCGCCGACGGCAGCGCGCCGTCGATGAGGATGCTGCGTGAGAGCTCGATCAGCTGGGCGAAGGGGTTCAGCAGCACGAGCCAGTGGGAGAGCGCGGCGCCGCCGAGGAACGCGCGCGTGTAGAAAATCGGCGTCGCGAAGAGGAGGAGGCGGAGGAACACCTGATAGATGTGCTCGAGGTCGCGCGCCAAGAGCAGCATGCACGAGAGCAGCACGCCGACCCACCGATGCGAGCATGAGCTGGAGCACGAGGACGGGGACGAGCGCGAGGGCGCCCCACGTGGGCGGGACGCCGGAGAGAAACGCGACCCCGACGCAGACCAGCATCGAGATCACGAGGTCGATCGTGATCGAGAGGGTCGTGCTGAAGACCAAGAGCTCCTTCGGGAAGAGGGCGTCCTTGGTCAGCTGCCGCATCAGCAGCAGCACGCGCATCGACGTGTTGGTCGCGTTCGCGAAGTAGGTGTACTGCACGAGCCCGAGCAGCAGGTAGACGCCGTAGTGCTCGACCGTGCTTCCCACCTGGGCACGGAAGAACACGAACAGCAGGCCCGCCATGATGAGAGGATTCAAGAAGCTCCAGAGGACGCCGAAAAAGGTGCTCTGGTCCTTCGGCTTGAACTGCGACCGCGTCAACTCCCAGAGGAGGTTCAGATCCTTGGAGTCGTACGGTCGCACGGGTCGGAGGGGCGCTTATGCGGCGGCGGCCGGACGGTCAAGGCGGCAGGCGCGGCGCGCGGGCGATAATACGGTGGATGGACCAGGCGCGTGAAGCCGCGATTCGTACGCGCCGCGCCGTTCGTGGGGTTCGACGAGCCTCGCCCGTGCGGACGGCGCCGCGCCGGACGGGCGTCCCGCCCGACCCGGCGCGAAGCCGGCGCTTCCTCACCGGCTCCCGGCGCGGCCGTCGCGCGCGCCGGCCGGGGACGGCGTCGGCGCGCCGAGGGCGAGGCGTAGCACGAGCATCGGGACGTCCTCGCGATAACGCCGGTAGACGTCGCCGTGCGCGGCGACAAGGTCGCGCTCCTCGAGCTGGTGGTGGCCAGCCGCTTCATCCCATCTATCAACTCGAAGAACGGTTCGCCCGTGACTTCCGCCGCAAGGCGCGAGACTGGGAGATCGTTCGTGAGCCGGAGCCGGTGGTGGCCGGCAATGCTCTCCTCTTCCCCGACTTCGTGCTGCGGCATCGCGGCAATGGAGGGAGGCGTTGGCTCCTCCGCGCGACCGCGAGCCGCCGGCCGGCGCCGGGGCACGTTGTTGACTGAACGCTTCATTCAGTTATAACCCTCGCCAGACGCGATCTGCTGCTGCGATCTGCGGGAACGAGAGATCCCATGAAGATCACCGACATCCGACCGGTTCTGCTCACCGCCCCCTACGGCATGAAAGGGGCACACATCGGCCAGCGCAGTACCTGCCTCGTCGAGGTGGAAACCGATACGGGTCTGACCGGCCTCGGAGAATCGTACGCCGGCGTATATGTCCCCGAACTCGCGGCGGCCATCGTCGAGTTTTTCAAACCCTACCTGCTCGGCCTGGACGCCGATAACCCCAATTTCGTCTACCGCCTGGCGTACCGGGCCAGCAGCTATTTCGGCCGGACTGGACTAACCGTAATGGTGCTCAGCGGCATCGAGAACGCGCTGTGGGACATCGCGGGCAAGGCGCGTGGGGTGCCCGTACACGTCCTGCTCGGAGGAGTCGTTCATGACCGATTGCCGCTGTATGCCAGCGGCGGCCCGCCGACTCTGAGTCTCGAGGAGCTGGCAGACCAAGCCTCGGCCGCCAAGGCGCAGGGCTTTCGCGGGTTCAAGATGCGCGCCAACTTCTTCGCCTACCAACCCGAGGTCGAGGCACAGCGGTTGGCGGCGGTCCGCGCGGCGGTCGGTCCCGAGATGCTCCTGGCACTGGACGCCGTGCAGAGCTTCAATCTGCAACCCTGGTCGGTGAAGCAGGTGCTGCGCATGCTCGACATCTTGGCCCCCTACGATCTCGCCTGGATCGAGGAGGCTCTGCCCCCATTCGACCCACTGCCTTACGCGGAATTGCGGGCGCTCGCGCGCACACCCATTTCTGGGGGCGAAGGCATCACTACGGCGGCCCACTTCGAGCAGTGGCTGCGTGCGGGCGCGTTCGACGTCGCCCAGCCCGACGCCACCATCATCGGCGGCATCGGCGAGGCACGGCGCGCGTGCCAGGCAGCGGACTCACATGGAGTGAAGGTAGCGCTCCACGTGTGGGGCGGAGCCCCGGCATTGTCGGCCAATTACCAGCTCGGCTTCACCGTACCGAACTGCTTCTTGCTGGAACGGCCCTTCATGTCGAACCCGTTGGAGACCGAGCTGCTCATGGAGCCCTTTGTCATCGAAGACGGCTACGTTCACCCGCCCACCGCACCTGGACTCGGCGTCCGGCTCACCGACGAGTTGCGGACAAAGTACGCCTACGTGCCCGGAAGCAGCAGCATGTTCGGGTGAGAAGCACTGCATGCCGATTGCGCCACCCATGCATTGGTCCGATCTCGTCCTCGCGGTCGCATTCAACGTAAGCCACAATTTGCTGTTCAAATGGTCGGCGCTATTGGTCGGGCGACCATGGCTACAGTGGTCGGTGTGGGCTGCAGCCCTCGGTCTTGGCGCCGTGAATGCGTTTTTCTTCTCCCGTGCCCTTCATCATCTTCCGCTCAACCTTGCGTTCCCGGTCTTTTCGGCGGCGAGCGTCACCATGGTCATCGTTTCATCGCGGTTTCTGTATGGCGAGCCGTTGCCCGCGGTGCGTGTCGTTGGGGCGCTCGTCGCCGTCCTCGGCATCACGCTGGTAGCGCGCGAATGATCCCACGATCGTGCGATCACGTGCGGCTTGAATCCGGCATGGACTGAACAAGTCAGTCAGTTATCCTCCCCGCATGCCACGAACGCGGCCAACCGATCGTCTCGATCAGCTCGTCGCTTCCGCAGCCAGCGTATTCACCGAGCGCGGATATCGGCGCACACAGATGGCGGACGTGGCCAAGGCAATGGGGATCGCGCCGGGTACGCTGTATCTGTACGTGGACAGCAAAGAGGCGTTGTTCGACCTGGTGGTGCAGCGCGCCTTCCTCGATCGACCGGCAGAGCCACCCCCGCAATTGCCCATTCCTACGCCGGCCCAGGACGCGACACTCGCGCACGCGCGCGAGCGATTCGCCCGCGAGGCGCGCTTCCCGGTCCTGAAAGCGGCCCTCGCGCGCAAGCGGCCCCTTGCGGCCGCGGCTGCCCGCGCGGAATTGGAAGCGGTCCTCCATGAGTTGTATGCCATGATGGCTCGCAACCGCCGCGGGGTGAAGCTGATCGAGCGTTCCGCGTTGGACCGTCCGGAGCTGGCTGGACTGTACTTCAAGCGGGTGCGCCGCGGGCTGATCGCCGCCGTTACGCAATACGTCGAGCGACGCATTCGGCGGCGCGCGTTTCGCCCAGTGCCGGACGCGGCTACCGCCGCGCGGCTGATCATCGAGACTGTCGCCTGGTTTGCGATGCATCGCCATGGCGATTTGGATCCAGGCAATATCGATGAGCGTACCGCGGAAGAGACAGTCGTCAGCGTGCTCGCGAACGCCTTTATCGACGGGTAACACGATGCAGCGATCTCGCTGTGGCGAACGGCAGTACAAACCCCACTGGAGCGCATGGTTCACCGTGACGGTCGTGGCCGAGCAGACACCGTCCGCGCACAGGACGCCCTGCGTGTTCGCGATCGCGTCTTGCCGGCAGAGGCCTCCCGGGCACTCTGCGTCGCTTGGTACACGCTCCCGCGGCATTCGTCCCGCCCGTGCACACGCTCGGGCACGCAACCGTGGTCTGCGCGAACGCGGCCGTCGTCGCGACCACCGCCGCGAGCACGGCGGGCAACACCACGGCACACGCCGCGCTCACGGCTCCGCGGCGGATCGGGGGCCTCATGGTTAGCCTCGCTTTCGCTCGCACCAGAGCACGCCATCCGTGGCCGTGCTCGCGCACCGCAATGCTCACATACCATGACGGTATGCTCCGCTTGCGCCGCGCTGCGCTCGACCACGGCTGACGCACTCTGGCGCGTTTTCCCTCGAGAAACTTCTGTCACATCGAGGTTAGGGGGTCGGCACCTCGGCGCATCTCGCATGCCAAGTGCCAACGGGAGTAAGCAGCGAACCGTCCCTGGGCAACGCGTCACCGAGCGCACGACGCGCTGGAAGTCCACAGCGTTCGAGGCGTCTCGTCGGCGGTTGCGCGCTCACGGGCAACCGCCGCATCGTGGAAAAACGCCACGGTCTCCCGGGGTTGTGGGGCGAAGCTCCCCATTTGCACTCGCCGAACGGAACCTACGACAGGCGCATGGTGCCGATGAATGCGGGACCATCGCCGACGGCCGGCGGATGCATAGTGACTGGCGAAGGGGGCGGCGCCTCTTTCGAAGCAGCTGCTATGCCGAGGATCATTCGATGGTGCCGTGTACGGCCGAGGTCATGCGACGCGCGCGGGATGCCGATACTGCGATCAGGATGGCGCTTTTCGGCAGGGATCGCGACGGGGGACAGCGGGAAAGCTGGGCGCTGCCGACCCCCGGCTTCGCCGATCGGTTGCCAAGGGAGGTGGAGATGTTCGATCGGGAGCAAGGCGCGACGCGGGGGACCGACGTCGCCGCGCTGACCGCGTTTCTCGGGAAGGGCACCCGCATCACGGGGAAGCTGGAGTTCGAGGGGCCGAGCCGCATCGAAGGGCACGTGGAAGGCGAGGTGTTGGCACGGGACACGGTGACGGTCGGCGAAAGCGCCGTCGTGAACGCCCGCGTCGAGGGCGTCGTGATCGTCATCCAGGGAACGGTGACCGGCGACGTCGTCGCGGAATCGCGCCTGGAGATCCGAGCGCCGGGCAAGGTGATCGGCGACGTCACGACGCCGATCCTCGTGATCAACGAAGGCGCGATCCTCGAAGGCCGCTGCTCCATGCGCGGCGCGGCGACCGCCGAGGAAGCCAAGACGGTGCCGACGCTGCCGGCTGCGAACGCTCCGGAGCTGAAAGCGGGCTGACACCCGAGCGGTCGGCTCGACCGCCAGCTACGCACCGACCGCGAGCACGTACGACCGTGTACCGACTTCCTCGAACTCGAGAGGTGCCCGGTGCCGATGGGATCACGCTCGGTCACGCGAAAGGCGCTCAGCGAGAAGACCGAGCTGCCGCGAAGGTGAAGCCGACGTGCACCCCGTAGGGCGCACGTCGCTCCCTCGCCTCCCCCCTCAGTCGCCGCCGCCGTCCCCGCCACCGCCGCCGTGCTGGCCATCCCCATGCTCGCCGTCGTCTCCGCCGTCGTCTGAGCCGCTCCCCGTACCGCACGGGTCCCCGTCGCAAGCGGCCACCCCGGTCATCACCGTGCCGCCTCGCGTGGTGCAGGCCTCGGCCGTGCGCACCTCGCACTCGGTCTCGTTCTCGTGCGTGAGGCAGCAGGCCGCGACGTCACCCGCGGGTGGCGTCACGGCCGCGCAGGGATTCGGCTCGCACGTGTCGGCCTCGAGCGTCGTCCCGCCGGCCGCCGCGCAGGCCGTGGCGTCGAGGTCTTCGCACTCGCTCTCCGTCCCGTCGTCGTCGGTCTCGTTGACGCAGCACACGACCGCCGCGGGCGACGGCGGTGCCGCGCAGGGGTCCGGGAGACACGTCGCGGCCGCGTTCGGGACCCCGCCGGCGGTCGTGCACGCGTCGGCCGCGAGCTCCTGACACGAGCTCGTGCCGTCCGTCGCCGTGAGGCAGCACGCCGAGCTGCTCGGGTCGACCGCATCCATCGTGCCGACGAGCACGTCCCGACCGTCCGCGCCGCGGACGCTCAGTTGCGCGCCGCGCGGGTCGAAGCCGAGCAGCAGGTCTTTGCTCTTCGGCGCGGCGCGGAAGCGCAGGCGGCCGTTGCCGCTCTTGCTCGTCTGCAGGGCGCCGACCTTCACCCCGTTCGCGATCACCTCGTAGCTCGCGTTCCGCGCGAGCCGCCTCGCCTTCAGATCGAGCTTGCTCTTCGACCCGTGGACGGTGAGCCCCGCCTGACCGCGCGCGTCCGTGTCCACAGTCGTGGGGGCGAGGGTGGCCCGCGCCGTGATCGTCTTGCCGACCCCGACCGCGGGCGTCGCCAACACGGCGAGCGCCGCGATAGCACGTGCGACATGTTTCATGGATTCCGACTGCAGCTTCATGATCCCTCCTTCGTAGTGACGGAGCCCGCGCGATCGCGTCCCGTGTCGGCCGAAGGAGGCAAGCGTCGTGCCGGACCGCTCGTGCACACGATCGCGCTCAAACGCGAGCGCGGCCAACGTTCCCGTGCGGTCGTCCGATCGCGCACAGCGACACGCCTTGGCGCATGCGCGACGTGTGGGTGGCGGGTGGTACGCGTGCCGCAGAAGGTGGGGCAAATGCCTCACGCGACGGTCGTCGCGCTCGAGGGTGAAATGCCCCACGCTGCGCGCTCGCGTCGTCGGTCCGTTGCGGTCGCGGCGGCTCCACCCCCGTCACCGACGGAAGGTCGGCGGAGCGGCGCGAGGCGTGGCGCCGCACGGCGACGCCACGCCTCCGATGCCGCGCCTCGCGCTACGCCACGCGCCGCCCTCCCATCGCGTGGACGTCGGTCGCCTCCAGGCGCTTGCCGCCGATCGCCCAGTCGCCCTGCTCGAACTCGTTGATGCGGACCCAGGTGACCGGCCGCATGCTCTCGCCTTCGACGGCGATCATCGCGTCGGTGACCTTGGCGATGAGCTCCGCCTTCTGGCTCGGGGTGAAGACATTCTTGATCACGTCGATCGTCACGAGTGGCATTGGTACTCTCCTTGTCGTTTTCCGCGTTTCGGTGCCGGAAGCGTTCCAGCGACCGTGACCCGAATCTGCCTCGCTTCCGGCGTCCGCGCTTGGAGACGGCCTGGAGATCAGCTGGAGATTCCTCGCGTATCTGAACGATACGCCAAGGGCGTCGCGCCGCCGTCGATCGGGGATGGATCGCGCTTAACCCGGATTATTCATGAATCGTCGTCGCGAAAGCGACGAGCGTGCGTCAGCTCGGGCCGCGCGGAGCCCCGAACGACGCAGGCATAGTTCGACACTATGTCGAGGAGTGAGGGGCGAGCCCGGCCCGAGATGACGTGCGCTCGGCGCTTGCAGTAGACGATTCATGAATAATCCGGGTTAAGTAGCCGGGAGCCACCTGTGCAGAGGTTCCCTAGAGAGGCGCGAGCGGACGTGTAAGTAGGGCCCATGCGTCCCGACCGCCTGCCCAGCGCGCTCCGGTTTGGCCTCTATGGCCTGGCGGTGGGCGTGCTCCTGTTTCTGTGCCTGGCCCCCAGCGACGAGCTGCCGCGGGGCGCCGAGCGGATCTGGGACAAGGCCCAGCACGCCACGGCCTGGCTGGTGCTGGTGGAGCTGGGCCTGGCGTTTTGGCCCGGGCGGCCGCGGGCGATCGCGGGGTTCGGCCTGGTACTTGGCGCCGTGGTCGAGGTGCTGCAGGCGACCATGGGCCTGGGCCGCGACGGCGACTGGCACGACCTGATCGCCGATGTCGTGGGCGTGGCCGCGGCCCTCGCCGTCGCCCGGCTTCTGCGTCGCCTGGGGTCGATCCAGGCTCGCCGACGCCGCAAACCCGCCGCCATTCTCCAAACACTCGGTCGTATGCCCGACGCGGAATAGGCACCCCGTAGCTTCGCCGGATGCGGTCCGGGGCAAAGCGCCAATGTCGCACGCGCTCAGGCGTTGCCTCGGCGCATCCGAACGCCCGCCAGGGATCCCCGCCGAAGGTTCGCGTTGACAGACCGGGCGCGCCAGGCGCACATGAGCCCGCACGGGGGAAACGCGCCGATGTAGCCGCGATGTACCGACGGCTCCGCTGAAAAGGAGTGACGATGCGCCGATCGATCGTACTGATGCTCGCGTTCCTGGTTTCGGCCTGCGCCGCGGCGCAGCCGATCGCGCCGCCGCCGCGCGCGCTCCGCGTCGGCGTCACGCCCGACACCGCGCCCTACGTGTTCCTGCAGCAAGGAAAGTACGACCAGTACGCCGGCATGGAGATCGACTTCGCCAGGCGGCTGACGGCCGCGCTCGGCCGCTCGCTCGTGCTCGTGCCCGTCGCCTGGGACGAACAGATCCCGAGCCTCCTCGCCGGCCGCACCGACGTGATCATGTCGGGGATGTCGATCACGCCGGCGCGTGCGGCGCGCGTCGCCTTCGGCGATTCCTACCTCACGACGTCGATCCAGGCGGCGGTGCGGCGCGACGACGCCGCGCGCTGGCCGACGCCACAGGCGCTCTTGCAGACGTCGCCCCGCATCGGCGTGAAGGCGGGGACGACGGGCGAGGCGCTCGTGCGTCAGCGCCGACCCGACGAGGACATCGTCGTCTATCGCCGGTCGAGCGACGCCATCACCGAGCTCCGCAACTACCGCATCGACGTCTACGTGAGTGACGCGCCGATCATCGAAGCGGCCGTCCTGCGGTACGGCGGCGATCTCGTCGCCTACCCGCGCGCGGTCGGCGAGCAATCGCTCGCCTGGGCGTTCCGGCCCGAGGATGCGGAGCTGCGGCAGGCGGCGAACGGGGTGCTGCGCGGCTGGCGCTCCGACGGCACCTTGCGAACCATCATCGAGGCCTGGCCGAGCGTCGGCGAGTAGCGTCGCTCCGCGCCTCAAGGACCGCTACGCCTGCGTGGTTCGCGCCCGGAGTTTCACCCCCACAATAGCCCTCGGCCGCCCTGGACGGGCCGCCAGCGTCAAAGAAATTCCGGGGCGGCTGCTGAAACGTCCAATACGGACCGAGGTTCGAGTCGGTATCGACGCGAGCGTCGCAGTAGACCTGCACGTAGGTGAATGGGCCGGTGCGCGACGATCTAGAACCGGCCCTCATCGGATCGGGGTCGACGACACTCGACGACGCGGTGGCGTGCTCGGATTGTCGGCGGCCTCCCGGCGCTCTTCGTGCGCCCGCCCAGCACCTTGCCGCCAGCCTTGAAGGACGATCTTCGGGCCGCTCGTCGGCTATCCGTACGTCCGGTCGAGGTAGGCGAGCATCGCGTTGGACTCGTACATCTCGGCGCCGGTGTTCGGATCGCGGAGGTACGGCACCTGCACGCGCCCCGTGTGCTCGGCGAGCCAGCGCCGGTTCCGGGTCGTTTCCTTGGGACCGCGGAAGAGCGTGTCGCGGAACGACGGCGGACCCATGTCGCTCCAGGCGCCCTTGCCGGTGTTGCGGAGCACGTACGGCAGCTCCAGCTCGCAGAGCCGGGCGCGCACCCGCTTGGAATACGGGCTGGACTCGAAGCTGTAGAGCTCGAGCGGCTTCGCGGGTGCTTTCGAGCGCCGCGCCGTCATCCCCGTGATGCCCGCGCCCACCCGCCACAAGAGCGCCGACGACGCATACGACGTGCCGATCGCGAGACCACGCGACACACCGCGCGCGGCCGCGCGTCCCCGCCCATAGGTCGCCTCGAGGTAGTCGGTGATGTCGGCGGACTCGTAGAGGTGCCTACCGGTGTTGTCGTCGACGAGAAACGGAAAGAGCTGCTTCCCGCCGAGCGCTTCCGCCTCGGGTCGGAAGCGCGTGCCGCCGCTCGGGCATGGCAGGATCAGCGCGTCGAGGTCGAGCTCCGTCATGACCTCGCGGACGAGCCGACAATAGGGGCTCGCCTCGATGTCGTAGAGCTTGAGCAGCTTCTGGGGACGCCGTTCCGGTGCACGGAAGGCGTTCGTGCCGCGCCAGCCGCGCACCGTGCCGGCAACGAGATTCACGAGGGCATCCATGGTGGCGCTCATCGTCGTCGGGCTCCGTTCAGGTGCGGCGCGGGTTCGCGCGCGCCACGTTGGTGTGTGTCTGGCTGCTTCGATCGCGACCCGCTTATCACCCGCGTTACGCGTGGGGAAAGGAGCGGACGACGCACGAACCGGGCGGCCGCGATTGGCGGCCGGGCGACGGATGGCTCCGCGGTGTGAGGGAACGACGTCCCCCGGCGGTCGTGAACAGCCTCCGCACAGGCCGGCTGGAGGTGGTCGGCACGAGGCCGGGGCAACGCGTGAGTGCGGCGGCTTTCCGGCCCTGCGCGCATCCGCTAGGGAACCTCTGCACAGGTGGGTTCCGAGCGAGAAGTGCGAGCCGCCCCGAGCGCAAGGCGCGAAGCCCGACCGCGTATCTGAACGATACGCCGAGGGCGTCGCGCCGCCGTCGATCGGGGATGGATCGCGCATCGTAGCCGGGAGCCACCTGTGCAGAGGTTCCCTAGATGTGCGGTGCCGCCACCCCGCCGATGCACGTCGATGACCGCCTGATCCGGATCGAGAAGGTCACGAAGGCCTTCGGCGCGCGCATCGCCCTCGACGACGTGTCGCTCGACGTGCGCCGCGGCGAGACCCTGGCGCTCGTAGGGCAGAACGGTGCGGGCAAGAGCACTCTCTTGAGCGTCATCGTCGGACTGGTGCGCGCCACCCGCGGCGACGTGCTGATTGGCGGCCTTTCGCTGCGTCGCGACGGGGCCACCACGCGCGCAGCGATCGGCAGCGTCCTCGGGACCGCCTTCTACGACTACCTGAGCGGGTGGCAGAACCTGCGCCTCCTCGTCGCCTACTCCGGAGTGCGGGTGCCGCCATCGACGCTGCACGCGATGGTACGCGCCGTCGGGCTCGAGGACTCCATCCATCTCCGCGTCCGCGGCTACAGTCACGGGATGCGGCGGCGTCTGGCGTTCGCCCAGGCGCTGCTTCCGCTGCCGGAGATCCTGCTACTCGACGAGCCGGAGGAGGCGCTCGATCCCGACGTCGCGGCGTCGTTGCTGGCGCTCGTCGCGCGTCTGAACCGCGACTGCGACCTCACCGTGGTCGTCGCCTCGCACCGGCTGGAGTCGGTCGCACGGCTCGCCGACCGCGTCGCCCTGCTCGAACGCGGCCGCCTGCTTTTCGCGGGCCCCTGGCACGCGCTCGGCGGGACGGCGCGCCGAGTGCGCCTGGCCCTCGGCGGCGGCCCCCCCGCGGCGGCGATCCTGCGTGCGTTCGCGAGCGACGTCACGGAGGACGTCGTGACGTTGCGTCCCGACACCGCGGTCCCGGACCTCGTCGCCGCGCTCGTACGCGCCGATGTCCGCGTGCACGCCGTGGAGCCGATGCCTCCCACGCTGGAAGACCTGGCGGCGTACGCGACGACGGAGGCTTCACTACCCGGCGGCGCCGCGACCCCGGTGACCGCGCGCGCGGGACGGCCCCCGCGACCGCACGCCGAAGCGGAGCCCCGCGGCTTCGCCGCGCGCTTCGCCGTGCAGCTCCGCGGTGAGCTGCGGAAGCTCTGGGCACGCCCACGCACCTACGTCGGGTTCGGCGCGGCCCTCGTTTGCGAGCTCGTCTTGACGCTCCTCCTGGCGGTGCCGTCCGTCCGCGAGCGGATCGGGCGCGAGCTCTGGGCCGCGCGCATCGCGCGCGAGGGTCTCTCGGGACCGACGATCGCCGTGCACCTCACCGGCGAGACGATGGCGGTCGTCGGCGCCCTCGCGCTCACCCTCGTCGCGGGCGACATCGTCGCGAAGGAGGTCGAGGACGGAACGCTGCGGACGATGCTCGCGCGGCCGGTCACGCGGACGGCGGTGCTGTCGCAGAAGATCCTGGCGTGCGCCGTGTACACGCTGCTGCTGACGCTGTTCGTGGGCGCGACGTCGCTCGGGCTCGGCCTGCTGTCCGCGGGTCCGGGGACCCTCGTCGCGATCGCGTTCCCGGAGAGCGTGCTCGGCGCGCTGCGGTTTCCACTCGCGCTCGAACGCTACGCGCTCGCGATGCCGATGCTCGTCGCCGCGTGGTGGACGGTGGCGATGCTCGCGTTGACGCTGTCGTGCTTCGACGTAAAGCCGGGAGCCGCGACCGTGCTGGCGCTCGCGGTGCTGCTGATGGACGAGCTGGTGCGACTCCAGCCCGCATTCGTCACGATCGCACCTTACTGCCTCACGACCCGCCTGCTCACCTGGCGCCAGGTCTTCAACGACCACATCCCCTGGCTGCGGATCCAGCGGAACTACACCGAGTTGCTGTGGCTCGACGTCGCGCTCACCGTCGTCGCCTGGTGGGCGTTCCGGCGTAACGCTACTCGGTGAACGCTCCGATCGGTTTGCCCGAGACCTTGCCCTGCCCCTTCACGATGATGCCGTCGAAATTCACGACCGCCCCGCTCTTGTCGGTGTAGTTGAACTTGATGGGGCCGGACATCGTGCCGACGCCCGAGATCGCGGGGAACACGATCTGGTTGTTCGCGACGCCGAGATGGGCGCCCGCGCCGGTCGCGCTGCCGTTCAGCGCGGTCGAAATGAATCCGTTGTGGCTGGGATCGCCAAGGACGGTGTCGAGGACCATGCCGCTGCCGAACCCGAATCCCGTCGCCTTGCTCCCGTAGGCGCCTTGGTAGGTAAACGACGTCCCGACCCCGACGGTCGCCTTCACCTGCGCGATCCCGTTCTGCGACGGGTCGAAGACGATCAGCTTCTCGATCGGCGCGTTCGAGGTCCGCGGCTCGAAATTGCCCGCGCCGGCGAGGATCTCGGTCTTTCCGTCGACCTTCGTGCCGAGCGGCCTGCCGAGCGCGAGATTGACGATGTCGTTGTTGCCGAGCTTCTTCTTCACGGTCGTGTCCGGTCCCGTCATGCTCGGCACCACCATCGCGGCGACGATCTTGATGGACACCTTGTAGACCATGAGATCTTCCGCGTGCACGGACGACGGAAGAAGCTGACAGACCGCGAAGGCGACGACGCCGAGGAGGGGACGAAGGGACATGCGCATGGCTCGTCCGGTAGTTTCTCGCCCGGAACCTGTCAAGTACGACGCGGTCCGCTGAAGCGCGAGTGCACCTTCCCATCCCTCGTTTGTCAGGCTACGCCCTCCAGCGGTAGACAGGCAAACGTCCGGCTGCGAGCACGCGCCGTCGGCGCACGTCGGCATCCGCGAGCGTTTCCCATCGACACACTCCGCATCCAAATCGTGTTGCCCTTTTGCGGCCCGACCGGCGGCAACATGGTCTTGCTGGAGCTCGCCAACCGGCTCGCTGCGCGCGGACACCGCGTCTGGATGCTCTTCGAACACGCCGACGTGCCCTGGTGGAAGCCACGCGACTTCACGCGCGTGAAGCTGCGGGATCGTCGACTACGCCCGTGGATCGACTGGTTCGATCTACGCGTCCCCGTGCTCCGCTGTCCGCGGCTCGCGGACCGCTACGTGCCGGACGCCGACGTGGTGCTGGTCAGCCACTGGCGCGACGTGCCGCAAGTCGCTGCGCTGTCGGACGCCAAGGGTCGAAAGCTCTACTACGTGCAGGCGTACGAGACGGATTTCCTGCAGGACGCGGAGAAGAAGGCGGCGGTAGACGCCACGTATCGGCTGCCGCTCAAGCACATCGTGCCCTCGTCCTGGTTGGGGCGCCTGATGCGGGAGAGGTTCGGGCAGCCCTCCGTCACGATCGGTTACGGCCTCGACTTCGCGCGGTTCCCGATCCCGGAGCCCAGGCCGTTTCGCGATCCGCCGCGCTGCCTGATGCAGCATCACGTCCTCGAGATCAAAGGCGTCGCCGACGGCATTCGGGCGTTCGAGCTCGCGCGGCGCGAAGTACCGGACCTGACGCTTTCGCTGTTCGGTCCGCACAGCAGCACCTTCGCGACCGCGCATCGCCGGCTCGGGTTCGTTCTCCCGGCCGACATGGGCCGCGTATACCTGGACCACGACATCTTCATCTGGCCGAGTCGTCGTGAGGGCTACGGCTTGCCGCCCGTGGAGGCGATGGCGTGCCGATGCGCCGTCGCCACCACCGACAATGGCGGCAGCGAGGAGTTCGCGGTGCCGGAGCGCACCGCGCTCGTGTCACCGCCCGGCGACGCGGAAGCGCTCGGGGCGAACATCGTCCGTTTGGCGAGCGACCACGACCTGCGGAGGCGCATCGTCGAGAACGGGTACGCGGCGGTCCGGCGCACCATGACGTGGGATCCCGTCATCGACGCGTGGGAGCGCGTGCTGGCAGGTGAGGCGCTCCCGATCGGACAGCGGGCGTGACCGCGTCGGTTCGACACGGGTCGCGCGACGAGCTGGAACGTCGCGCGCCATGACCGAGCCGGCGTCGAGCACCATCGCCCGCCACAAGCCGCTCGCCGTGTTGCTGACGATCGCGGCGGCCGCGGGGACGTTCTTCGCCATCGAGGGCCTGGCGAGCTGTCTGCTGATCGTCGATCGGCTCGTGTTGCACGCCGAACCCGTCGTCGCCGAGCGGAGCCATTGCCGTTACGACGAGCGCCTCGGGTGGGTGCAGCTGCCGAACCTCGACCTCGAGAACCAGTACGGACCGGGCGTGTACCTGCGCACCAACGCGCGCGGGTTTCGCGGCAACCGCGAGGTCGGCACCGAGGTGCCCGCGGGTCGCACCCGTGTCATCTGCTCCGGCGACTCGTTCACGCTCGGGTACGGCGTGAACGACGACCAGGCCTGGTGTCAGCTCCTGACCACGCTCGATCCCCGTCGCGAGACCGTGAACATGGGACAGGGCGGCTACGGCGTCGATCAGGCGTATCTCTGGTACCTGCGCGACGGGCAGCCGCTCGCGCATCAGGCTGAGGTCTTCGCCGTCGACAGCGTCGCCTTCGAGCGGATGCGATACGACGCCTTCCTCGGATACGGCCGCCCGGTCTTGCGGCTCGTCGACGGCACCCTCACGGTCACGAACGCCCCGATCCCGCGCCGCGGCTACGCGATCCCGTGGCTGACGCAGAACGCGACGACCTTCGCGGAGCTGCGCTCCATGCAGCTCCTCATGAAAATCGTGCGACGATTCGGGAGCGGTCCCGACCTCGGCCGGTCGACCGCCGACATCCGGGAGACCGCGGCGCACATCGTCACGGAGCTGCGGACGATCAACGAGCGCAAAGGCAGCCGGCTCGTGCTGGTCTTCTTGCCGATACCGTCCGACTACGAGCAGGGGGACTCCGAGCCCTGGCGCCGGTGGCTGCAATCGGAGGCGGCGGCCCAGCGCATCCCCTACCTCGATCTCGTGGAAGCGTTGCGGCGGCTGCCGGAGAGCGAGTGGCGGAAGCTCTTCAACCCCGCGACCGGCCACTTCAGCGTCGACGGCAACCGGCGCGTGGCTCGGCTGATCGCCGCGCAGCTCGACGCCGTCCTCGGAGGTCCATGAAGGCGCCGCCTGCCGTTCGATGCATGGCCGGCGCTCGACGATCCGCACCGAGGGCACGGGTCATCGAGCGCCGCGTCGTCTCGCCGGCAGCGCTATGCCGTCACGCGCGCCGGCCGAAGGTGCTCAGGGGTTGTCGGCGCAGTAGATCGCGCCGTTGTTGCTGTCGAGCGCGGTATGGAAGCTCGTCCAGATCGCGTCCGGGTCGAGACACGCCGGGCAGCTGCTGCCGGCCTTCAGGACCGACTGCTCGAAACGAGCCTTGCACGAGCGAACGACGTCATCGGACTCGCACTCGGCGAAGGTCTCGCGAATGGGCTTGTTCCAGAACAGCAGCTCCGTGATTTTCTGATGACAGCGTATGTTGAGGCATCGGGTCGCCTTCGTCAGGCTGCGCATGATCTTGTTCTGGCACTTCACGACGTCCCGCTGCTGCGACACGAACCCGTGGCCGTCGGGGAAAGGCTTGTTGGCGGGGTTGTTGTCACAGTAGATCTGATCCTTCGCCACGTTCACGACGTCGTCGTACAACGAGTAGAGCCCCTGCCGCGCCGTATCGTCGATGCAGTTCATGCAGGTGCCCTGATCGAGCTTGCCCATGGCCCGTTGATATTGGTTCATGCAGGAATACGTCCAGGTATCCCGGCAGTAATCGTAGTCGAAGTTCAGGCCCCGAGCCGCCGCTGTGGCGAAATCGGTCGCACACTTCATTTCGCAGTTGAGGGGCATGATCGTGACTCGCTTGTTCAGGTAGCGCGTGCACGAGAGGCCGCCCTGGGACGGCGGAACGTACCCGGCGGGCATGCTGCTGTTGGTGGGGTCGAGCAGAGTCGCCGCGGAGGCGGCGCCTGCGCTCATGACGGCGACGGTGATCGCGGCGAGCGACGCGACGACTAGTTTCTGCATGCTGGAACTCTCCTGTCGATGAGTTGATGAGTTTTGGGGGGCGACATGCGAAGCCGCGTGGGAACTGACAGGGCGACTTCGGCAGCAAGAAGACGGCCACGCGCTACGATCCCGCTACGACCCAACAAAATCAGCGATTTCTCGACATCGACCGAACCGAGCGCGGCGTCGATGGGTTCGTGCGAATCTGCCAGGAGCGGCGCAGCTGCCTGCTCGACTCGCCTCCATCGGGGAGGCCGAGTAGCGTCGGCGGACCCTCGATAGAATGATGGCGAACGAGGGGTACTTCACTCGCCATGTCTTCCGCCGCGAGCTCGACGCGCGCCGCTGAGGCCGCGGTCAGTTCGCGGGCTCGCACTCGTCGACGCGGCTCTCCCAGCCGAACGGCTCGCCCTCGTCCTGGGCCCACCGCTCGGACGACGAGATGAGGATCCGACCATTGCGGTCGACGTAGTGCGTACCGGAGTTCGTGAAGCTCGTCCCCCCCGCGGGAAAGAAGAAGGCGGTCGGCACGCTCGTCTCGCTCCGGAGCGTCACCGTGTCGCCGAAATCGATGCTCCAGACGTGGACGTAGTCGTTGCCGAAGCCGTCGTCGTCGGGGCTGTTGTAGACGAGGACGTTCCACGTTGTCGTCGTGTTCGCCGCAACCCTGACCAGCTGCGCCTGCGAGCCGAGATCGCCGGTGAACGTGAAGTACGGCAGCGGCTGGAACGCCGAGACGTTCATGGCCCCCTTTACGTCGCTCGGAAAGAGATCCGTCACGTGCGCGCGATACGGGCTCCCGTTCTTGAAGGTGTTGTCGAGGACGACCAGGTAATAGTCGTCGCCGACCCGGTCGATCAGCACGTGGCTCGGCTTCGTGAGGCCGGCGGCCACGTCACCGATCGGTTGGAGGTTGCTGCCGGGCTCCCAGAAGTACACCGTCACCTTCTGGGCGTCGTATTCCTTCGCGACGAACAGGTAGCCGGCATCATAGTGATTCACGTCCGGCAAGAATGCGATCGCGGACGGATGGGTTTCGTCCGCGAGCAGCAGCCGCTGCTCCAGCGTCGCCGTCTTCCCCTGCTCCGCGACGTGCTCGTTCTGCACGACACCGGCATAGCGGAACTGCATCAGCCTTCCGGTATCACCGCGACCTTGGACACCGGAATGCGACAGGAAGAAATAGATCGACCCGTCCGACAGCTCGGGCGTGCGCGCGATCCCTTGGTGATGGTCCTCCTCGTTGCAGCACACGTCGGCGAGACAGCAGCTCGAGCCCCCGTCGAAGCAGCCGCCGCATTCGTTCTGGGTGTCGTCGAGGAAAATGCTGACGCAATCGTGCGCAAAGGCCGAGAGCGCTTCGAAGACGGGCCGGTCGAGCGCGTTCGATTGCGGGTAGAGCGTGGTCGTGGGGCTGCAGGTTCCCGAGACGCAATAGGGATCGCCGCTCGGACAGACATGGCCGCACGATCCGCAGTTGGCCCGATCGGACGCCGTGTCGGTACAGAAGGGACCGCAGACGACGTTCGGGCTCGGACACGCGCATGTACCGCCGAGGCAGACGTTCGCGTTCGCCGGGCAGACCGTGCCGCAGGCACCACAATTCTCGCGGTCGTCCGTGACATCGGTGCATTCGCAGGGACGCTCGGCGCACGGGTTCAGCCCCACCTGGATCGCTTCTTCCGACGGGCTCGAGCCGGCGGCCGGCCGCACGACCTGGATCGGACACAGCTTCAGCGGGGCATCGCACGCGCACCCGCCGTTCCGGCAGGCCTCGTTCCTGCCGCAGACGTTGCCGCAGCTCCCGCAGTCCGACGCGTCGGTCGAAGGGTCGATACACCCGCCCGAGCAGCCGATCAGCCCCGTCGGACACGCAACCAGATCGTCTCTCGTCGCAACGAAGAACCCGGCGTCGATCGCGGTCTGGATCCTCGCGGCGTCACCCGTCGTGTGGCACGCGCCCTTCTTCTTGGCCTCCGCTTTGACGAAGGCGGTGCGGAGCCTCGCGCTGCACCCCGCAAGACAGCGCGCGAGCTTCGGATCGCCCGGCGATGCACCCGTGCGCGCGGCCGTCGCGCTGCAGCCGAGCTCGCACGCGCCCTTCTTCCCCGCCGCGCGGAGCTTGGCCGCGGCACACGTGCTCGCAACACCGGCCGATTGAAGCGCGGTCTGCAAGGACGCCCGGAACTGATCGACCAAGCTTCCGATGATGGCTTGGTCGTGCGTCGTGGAGCAGCCGCCTTTCTTCGCCTCGGCCTTCGCCCAGGCGGTTGCGAATGCTCCCCGCGCCTTCGACTCGCAGAGGGGATCGACGGCCACGGCCTTCGCCGCCGCCTTCGCGTCGCACAGGGTCAGAGCGGCGAGCTCCTTTCCCGCGAGCTTCCGCTTGGTCGCGGCACACCGTTGCGCAGGCGTGGTCGCGGCGCCGCCGGGGTTGGCGAACACGAGCAGCAACAGAACTCCGAGCGCCGTCGAGCATGCGCACCGCATGGCGACGTCCTCCTCGCCTTCTCCTAGCAGCCTTCGGGACCGGACAGGAGTCACCCTCCCACCGCCCCGCAAGCGTCCGGGCCGCGCAACGACGACGCGACCGCGGTCGAGCGGGCGGGTCGGAGCGTCCCGCCCGCCGCGGTGCCCCGAGGTCGGGAAGCTTCCGCGTCGAGAGCTGCTCTCACTCGGGAGCGGTCGGCGAGCAGACGTACCTTCACTGGAAGGGCACGTCCCGCGCCTCGACGTCAGGCCAAGCGCGCCGCCTAAAGGCGCTCGAGGACGAGCATCGACGGCTGAAGCACCTGGTCGCCGATCTCACGCTCGACGATCAGGCGCTGAGCTCCAGCGTGCGGCGTGCACGTTCCGCCTCACCGGTCGCTCCCGTCGCGCTCGCGACGATCAGACCATCTCCTTGAGCCCCCGAAGCGGCCGTGCGCGGACCACGTTGCGCGCGGGCTTGGCTTTGAACATGGCCGGCTCCTTGGTGAACGGGTTGATGCCCATGCGCGCTTTGGTGGCCGGTTTCCTGGTCACCGTAATGCGCAGCAGTCCCGGAATCTTGAAGATGCCGGCACCGAGCTTCGACAGATCCGCTTGGATCAGGGAGCCGAGGCTGTGAAAGACGGCCGCGACGTCGCGGCGGTGGAGACCCGCATGCTGGGCGATCGTGCCGAACACGTCGCTCTTGCTACGGGGCTTCGCCGCAGCACGCACCTTGAGCGGCTTGGTAAGATCGAGCGTGGAGACCGCGCGTTGGGCGGTCACCTTCTTCGAGGGCTTCGTCTTCTTCTTGGTCGGCATACTCTCCTCCGTGTCTGCGTATCGTGATGGTGAAGTCGCGCCCATAGGGTAGCGCCTGCAAGAAGGCAAGGACGAGCGACACGGGAGCGATCCTTCGCCCTCCCGTCTCGGCCTAGTAGAGGAACGGGATCATGCGCTTGCGGTGCAGCGGGTAGGCCGCCCCAAACGTCTCGCGGTACCAGCGATGGTGGCGGTGGGCACGCGGCCCGAGGTTGGCAAACGTCCAGATCGCGAAGACCAGCCCCGGGAGCGACCATGTCATGATCGCCCACCCGGTCCACTCCGTGAGCTCGCCGAGGTAGTTCGCCGCCGACACGTACTCGAACAAGCCACCCGTGGGGATGTGGAAGCCGGTGCCGCCGGGCGGGCGCAGGTGTCGAATGATGTGGTCCGAATGCAGGTTGATGGCGAAGCCGCCGAGGAAGATCGCCACGCCGCCGAGGAACTGTGGCGTCGTCAGCCACGCGGCCGTGTAGCGGCTCGCGGGGGCGAGGTGGAAAATCCACATGCCCTGCATGTACGCGTTGGCGCTGCTGAAGAGCATCCCGAACAGGATGATGGAACAACGGCATGAGATCGTGACCGCGGATCAGCAGGGGGAAGACGAAGGTACGCTGCACATCTGCGAGGCAGGCTTTTCCCAACTATGCAAAGGACCTCCGGCCGAGCTCTCCAGGCGCGGGAAGTCACCGCGCTCTGAAGTTCTCTCCGCAGCCGAGCGACGGCCGCCCCTAAGGAAACTCTGCACAGGTGGCTCCCGGCTACGAAGCGCGATCCATCCCCGATCGACGGCGGCGCGAAGCCCTCGGCGTATCGTTCAGATACGCGGTCGCGCTTCGCGCCTTGCGCTCGGGGCGGCTCGCACTTCTCGCTCGGAACCCATCTGTGCAGAGGTTCCCTGAGTATCCCCGGCGGTACGGAACTTGCTCGCCTGCTTCTCTGCGAACGGAGGTACTCGTGAGCAGCTCCACGGCCGCGCCTGCCTTCCTCAAGCAACCCCACGGTCTCTCGCCGCGCATTCGGCGACTGCGGGACTTCTATTTCGAAGGGACTCGCCGTCCGTGGAACAACCAGTTCTCGTGCTGGACGACCGGCGTACCGTGGGACGTGGTGTACGACGAGACCTCCTACTACATCGTCCCCGAGACCTACGCGTTCTTCTCTCCGTTCCGGGCTTCGGCCCTGCAAGCCGCTCGCCCGATCCCGTTGCCGCGAGGGTTCTGGGGTTGGGACCTCGCCGAGAGACGCGCCTGGTTCATTCGCGAGGTCATGGTGGACCACGTGCCGCAGGAGTTGCTTCCCGGCGACCTGATCGCGGGCGCGCGCTTCAACCTCCTCGCCTCGCGCTGCTGGACCAGGCGCGAAGCGCGCGCGTGGAAGAAAGGGGTGGACGGTAAGGCCGGCGCACGCGCTGCCGTCAAGCAGTTCCATGATCACGGCTTTGGCAACGCCGGCGCGACGGCCGGCCATCTGATCCCCGACCATCCGCGCGCCCTGCGGGTGGGCTGGAAAGGCATCCACGACGACCTGTGCCGGCGCTACGACGCGCTCGGCCCGAGAGAGAAGCGCTCGCCACGCGGTGCGCAGCTTCGCGCCATGCGAACGGCCGCGACCATGGCGCGAGACCTCGCCGCCCGATATCGCGCGCGCTGCTTGCAGTGCGCCGACGAGGAGCAGGACGCGGTCCGTGCCGACGAGCTGCGGCGCATGGCCGGCAACCTCGGCCGTGTGCCGTGGGAGCCGGCGACGACGTTCTGGGAGGCGATGCAAGCGCTCTGGATCAACCACATGCTCGTCATGAGCGACGAGAACTATCCCGGTCCCGGCGTGAGCTTCGGCCGCATGGATCAGTATCTGTTGCCGTATTGGCAGGAATCTCTCCGACGCGGCATGGCGCGCGAGTTCGGCAAGGAGATCCTCCGCTGCTTCTGGATCCACGCCAACACGGCCTACGACGCCATGATCCGGATCGGCGGAAACCAGGGGATCACGTCCGGCTTCGGGCAGCTCGTGACGCTCTCGGGAATCGGTCCCGGTGGGCGCGACATGACGAACGACCTCACCTACGCCATCCTCGAGGTGATCGACGAAATGAGCCCCATTCTCGAGCCCAAGCCCAACGTGCGACTGCACCGAGGCTCGCCCGAGCCGCTGCTCGATACGATCGTCGCCATGATCGGGAGCAGTCAGGGGTCGCCCTTCTTGCTCAACTTCGACGAGCGGTCGATGGCCGGGATGCTGCGCGAAGCGGCCAAAGCGGATTGTCGCGACCTCATCCACGAGTCGAACGTCCACGACTATGCGCCCGTGGGCTGCCTGGAGAACACCATGGCGGGCAACGACCGCTCGGGGACCGTCGACTGCAACCTCAACCTCCTCAAGGCCGTCGAGCTCGCTCTGACCGGCGGCGAGGATTTGATGCCGCCGCTCGACTCCGTCACGGGGGAGACCCGACCCGCCCGCCGTGACGGTGTCCCGACCGGAGACGCCACCGGCTTCGTCGCGTGGGAGGACTTCTGGGAGGCGTATGCGGCGCAGACGCGTTGCCTCGTCGAGCGCTGCGTCGATCTCTACGAGCGAACGGAGGCGCTTCGTGCCGCCTACTCGCCGACCCCGTACGTGTCCTGTCTGGTCAAAGGCTGCGCCGAGCGCGGCCTCGACGTGACCCGCGGCGGCGCCGAGCTCGGCTTCGTCACCATCGAGGCTGTGACCTTTGCCACCACCGTCGATGCATTGCTCGCCATCAAGTATCTGGTCTTCGACGAGCGGCGCTGCACGATGCGGGAGCTCGTCGCCGCGCTTCGCGACAACTGGGAAGGCCATGCGACGCTACGGGCGTGGGCGAGGTTTCGCGCTCCGAAGTACGGGCGCGACGACGAGGCCGCCGATGCGATGGCCTGTCGCGTGATGCGGCTGTGGACGGAAGAGACGTGGCGCCACCGGACGCGCTCGACCCAGCGCCGCTTTCGGCCGGGCATGCTCAGCTGGAACTATTGGGTCGGCGACGGCTACGTGCTCGCGGCGAGCGCCGACGGACGTCCGCGCGGGCAGTTCCTATCGAACGCGATCTGCCCCTCGAATGGCGCCGACGTCTTCGGCCCGACGGCGAACGCGAGCTCCGTGGGCCGAGCGCTCGGCGGACGAGCCGCAGACGGCGGCGGCGACTGGCAGGACTACGTCAATCTGCTGCCGAACGGCGCCAGCCACACGCTCACGTTCAGCCCCGCAATGCTGCGCGATCGCGAGCATCGCGAGAAGTTCAAGGGGTTTCTGCGCGGCTACTGCGAGAACGGCGGCACGGCGTTGCAGATCAACGTCATCAACGCGGAGACCCTGAAAGACGCCCAGCAGCATCCGGAGGACTATCGGAATCTCCTCATCCGCGTCACCGGATACAATGCCTACTTCACCAGCATCGGCCGCGAGCTGCAGGACGAGATCATCGCGCGCGAGATGCACGCGGACGGGTGATGCGCGCGCGCGTCGTCAACGTCCAGCGTATGTCGACCGAGGACGGCCCGGGAATCCGTACGACCGTATTCCTCAAAGGGTGCAGCCTCGCGTGCGCGTGGTGCCACAATCCGGAAAGCCTCGCACGCGAGCCCGAGGTCGTCTGGCACGATTGGAAATGCATCGGTTGCCCGGGCTGCACCGACGTCTGCGAAAGGGGGGCGCTGTACGTCGACGCCGGGCGGGTGCGCATCGATCGCTCCCGCTGCGTCGGCGGCACGACGTGCGCCGACGCCTGCCCGACCACGGCGCTCGAGCGTATCGGCGGCGAGCGCGACCTCGACGAGCTGATCGCGGAGGTCCGCAAGGATCGCGCCTACTTCAACGCTTCCGCGGGCGGCGTCACACTTTCGGGAGGTGAGCCGGGCGTGCAGGCGCGATTCTCGACCGCCTTCCTTCGCGGCTGCCGCGCGCAGGGGCTGCACACCGCGCTCGACACCTGCGGCATGTGCGCGCCGACGACGTTCGTAGGAATGGTGCGCGAGGCGGACTTGGTTCTCTACGACTTGAAGGAGATCGACAGCGACCGCCATCGAGCGTTCACCGGTCGTGGCAACGAGCGCATCCTCGCCAACGTCGTGATGCTCGCCGAGGAGATGCGGCGTCGAGGCCAGCCGGCCGCGCTCTGGATTCGCACGCCGATCATTCCCGGCTGCACCGCCGACGCGGCGAACGTGCAGAGCATCGGCGCCTTCATCGCCGCCCAACTCGCGGACGTCGTGGCGCGCTGGGAGTTGTGCGCCTTCAACAATCTGGCGACGGACAAGTACCGGCGCCTGGATCGGCCGTGGCATTTCGCCGGGATCGAGCTGCTCTCCGACCACGAGATGCACGCGCTCGAGACCGCGGCGCGCACCTCTGGGGTGGACCCTGCGATCGTTGCCGTCACCGGCCGCGTCCGAGTCGGATGCGCCACGGAGTCATTGCCCGATGCGCGCCGGTGAGACCGATCGCGCGTCGGCCGCGGCCGAGCCCGCTCGTCTGCCGGACGACGCGATGCGGATCTTGTCGAAGGATGCGAAGGTCGGCCTGCTCGCGACCGTGTCACCCGACGGACTGCCGCACCTGACTCTGATCACGTCGATCCAGCCGAAGACGGCGTCGGGCCTGATGTTCGGACAATTCTCCGAGGGTATGAGCAAGACCCATCTGGAGGACAATCCGCACGCGGCGTTTCTGGCGATGAACGAGGCGGGGCGGTGGTGGCGTGGGACGGCGCGCTGGCGCGGAAAATCGCGAGCGGGCGAAGACTACGAAGCCTACAACCGCAAGCCGATGTTCCGCTACAACGCCTACTTCGGCATCCACACCGTCCACTATCTGGATCTCACGGCGGTCGAGGGCGAGTTCCGCCTGACCCCGTCCCGCTTGGCGCTCGCGGCCGCAGCGGCCGGACTGGCGACGTTGGTTCCCGGGATGCGTGCCGCCAGAACCGTCTTGACGCAGTGGGCACGCGCGCTTCTAGCGCGCCCGACGACGCTGAAGTTTCTCGCCTACGTGGGCGCCGACGGTTATCCGAGGATCGTCCCTGGTCTGGCATGCGCTCCCGCCGGCGCCGGACGCGTCGTGTGCGTCCCGACCTGGGGCGGCAACGAGCTCGGTCAGCTCGTCGCCGGTCGGAAGGTCGCGCTGTTCGCGCTCGATCGGGAGCTTCGCAGCGTACTCGTACGAGGCTCGTTCGGCGGTTGGCGGTCCGCGATCCCTTTCCATCTCGGAGGCGTGGACCTCGATTGGGTCTACAACTCCATGCCGCCCATGCACGGGCAGGTGTACCCACCGGTGGCGTTCGAAGCGGCGCCGATCTGGTGAGACGATCTCCGCCGTGCGCGAGCGAGCCCGAGACCGAGACCAAGGAGGTGCACGCCATGCCGACCGATGCCGCTCAACGCGCCCAAGCGATCCTGCGCGACGGGAGCCAGTTCCAGTGGTACGTGATCCCGCTCCTCGCCTTCGTGGCCTACGTCTACGCGGTGGAAGTCGAGCGGCGAAACTGGGACTTGGTCTTCGCCGGTCTCGCGCTCTGGGCCATGGACTGGTTCAACGAGATCTGGAACGCGCTCGTCCTGCACGCGACCGGATACGCTCCGGTGTGGGGCGCTCCGGCTGATACGGCCTTCCTCATTCTCGTCGGGCTCAACATCGAGATCTGTTTCATGTTTGCGATCGCGGGCATCGTGGTCGGCAAGCTCCTGCCGAAGGATCCGGCCCTCCGCCTCTTCGGCCTCCCGAACCGCTTCGTCGTGGCGCTCGCCGCCTCGGTCTTCTGCGTGATCGTCGAGCTCTTTCTCAACGCGGTCGGAGCCCTCACCTGGGATTACTGGTGGTGGAGCGCACGCATGCCGTGGCTGATCGTCGTCTTTGGCTACTTCACCTTCTTCGCGGTCGCCTTCTGGGTCCACGACCTGCCGACGGTCCGGCGGAAGGCGAGGATCGTAGGGGCGCTCTACGCCTTCGACGCCGTCTGTCTCGTGCTCTTCGCAGGTGTGCTCGGCTGGATCTGAGACGGCCGCCCGGCCACTTCACCACGGGACCACCCTGCGGTCTCCGGGCTCCGGCTCGGTCGCGACGGGATCGACACGGCTTCGTCAGACGATGCCATCGCGGATTGACAGCGGTGAGGCCCCGAAACTACTCTCCGGCTGCTTCGGAGGCCGCAGCCACAATGCGGTTTTTTTACCCACGCTCGGAAAAATCCTCCGTTGCAGAGGAGGATATCCTATGCGGAACCGCTGCCCGAAACCGCAGAGCGCGGTGACGCCTCCTCACGTCGCGACGGTACCGCCTTTCACGCGCACCCCTCCCGCCGTTCCCCGCGCGCGTACCTCGCGAGCGTTCAGCGGCGCACCGGGCGCCGCGCCGCTCTTGCGATCACCGCGCGGCTCAGCCTGGCGGCGCCCGCGCACGCGAGCGTGACCTTCCAGTCGATCGTCGGCTTCAACCCGGGCGGGATCTTTCAGATCCAAGGCAGCCAGAACACGCCGACCT
This sequence comes from uncultured delta proteobacterium, assembly GCA_963774015.1. Classification (GTDB taxonomy): domain Bacteria; phylum Desulfobacterota; class Binatia; order UTPRO1; family UTPRO1; genus UTPRO1. Next base: position 925,503 of record CAVZDH010000001.1, on the reverse strand, counting down.
CGATCGACTTCGGAGACTTCTCGTACGGTTGCTCGTGTGCGTGCAGCTCAAGCCGGGAGACCCATCCTGCCTCGCCAAGGCGGGAGGCCAGTGCGTGAAGGCGATCGGCAAGATCCCCGGGCTCGAAGGCGCGCTCACCGCCGCGCTCGCCAAGAGCTGCGGCGCCGCCCCCTTGAACGTCGGCGATCTCCTGGCGGACGCGGGCCTCGGCCTCGGCGCGCGCACGAGCACGTGCGCGGGCCTCGGGGTCGCCACCCTCGATACCACGGCGGACGTCGCGGTTTGCCTCACGCGCGCGATCGCCTGCCGCGTCGACCAGCTGCTCGACGTCGAGACCCCCCGCACCCAGGAGCTGCTCGGACTCGGCGGCGTGAGCGTCCCCTGATCGGCCCGGAAGAGGCCGCGGGGTGTCCACGGCTCAGTAGCGCGCGTTGCTCGCGAGGCCGAAGAGCTGCGAACGATCCTCGAACGGCACGGACACGCGCGTGAAGCTCCGGCCGCCGTCCGTGCTCTCGAAGAGCGCGCTCCGCTCGAAGGTGCGGAAGTCGGTGGTCACCATGAGGATCTCCCGCGGTCGCACGCAGAGGAGATCGGAGAGCGCGAACCCCGGCGTCTTTCCGGGTACGTCGCTCTCGTGCCATGCGGTACCGCCGTCGTCGGTCCAGAGCACGACCGGGAAGAAGTCGCCGTTCGCCTCCGTCCCCCCGGCGACGCCCACCGTCGCATCGCACATGTCGAGCTCGCCGAAGTCCGTGGGCGGGACGTCGGGAAGCTGCTGGGGAATCCAGGGAGCGCCGGGACGTGCGCTCGTCAGAATCGCCGGGTGGATGTGTGCCACGTCCTCACCGGGCGCGACGCCGAACGCAACCCAGCCGCGTTCGCCGACGGCACGGAAGCCTTGGCGAATCACGGCCGCCGAGGTTGCCACGGTTTGCACGTCGAAGTCGGCCCCGTCGAATGGCGCCACGACGGCGCCGATCGCGCCGGTCGCGGGATGGCGAAGCATCTCGGGGACACCGTCGCGCACGGCGACCTCGAACCCGACTTCCCCTTGCACGACGGGCACGTCGTCGACACGGTCCCAATGCTCGCCGCCGTCACGGGTGGCCCACACGAACGGACCATCGCGCGGGAATCCCAAGTCGTCCACGCGATAGGTCGCGAGATACCCGCTCCTGGCGTCCGCGAAGGCGAGGCTCCGGAGGACGTGCGGGCCCGTGTCGACCTCCTCCGGGAGCTTGCCCTGCACGTCCTCCCAGGTGCGACCGGCGTCGGTGCTGCGGAGGAATCGCCCGCCGTACGCGAAAGCTTCGTCGTGCGAGGCGAACACCACGCCGCCGAGGCCGCGCTCGTCCAGGATCGCGTCGCCGACCGACTCCCACTTGCCACCGACGCTCCGCAGAATGACCGCCCGCGACGAGTTGTCGGGGAGGAGACGGGTCCCGACGATGAGCCGGGTGGTGACCGCATGAAAGCTGCCACCCGTGTCGCCCCCACCACCGCCGCACGCGGCCTGCCCGAACGCCGCGAAGACGATACCTACGAGCCCGATTCGATTCATCCGCGCCATCGTCGGCCCCCCCCTCTGTCAGGTCGGCGGACGATCGCACTCGGCAGCCGCGACTTCCATCCCGGAGCTCGACATTTTGCTCCGGAACGGATGAGGGCAAGCCCCCCGGAGACCCCGACGGAGGAGTCAAAGATGCGAGCGGCCAGTCGCATGGATGCGACGAGATCCTGCGTCGATTCCCGACGATGCGTGGGCGAAGGCCGGGTTCCCCCGAACGCCTTGGGCTATCGTCCTGGCATGCTTCTTGTTGCTCACGGAGCGAGGGAGGGATCGACCATGACCAGCCACAAGAAGACACTGATCGGGCTCGTCCAGGACGAGATCGAGAAAGGGGCGACGACCGTCGAGGAAATCCACAAGGCAATCGCCGATCTGCCGCTCAAGATGCTCGAAGGGAGCCACCTGCTGAAGGGACCGGCCAAGAGAGTGCGGGAGGTACAGGACCGTGCCATTGGTGCGATCTACGATCTCATCCGCGAGATCACGCACAGGGTCGGGCACTTCGCGTCGGAGCTGGTGGAGGTGGCCAGGCGGTCGTCGGCGCGCGCGGAGCGAGCCCCAAGATCGCACCAAGCGCACGCCGCTTGAGGCCAAATTCCATCTGCCGCCGCTCGCCGCCAGCGCCGTCGCGTCGAGCGGGCGAGCGGCGTTGGAGGTCTCAGTGCACGACGCGCACGAGAGGGCTCCATCGATTCTCCTCCTCCACGCGACCCAAAATGGTTAGCGCCCGTTTGTGTGCTCGAAGACTACAGCAGTAGTGTGAGCGCGCAGTGGACGGTGCATCCCCAGCCGAAGCCCGACGGGAGACGACCATGAGGATCCTTGCCCTTGGCGGAGGGGCCGCGCTGCTGGTCTTGGGTCTCGTCGCGACGGAGGTGGCGGCGGCGACTCTGAAGTGTCAGCGCACCATCGCGAAGGCGAGCTCGCAATTCGCGCAGGCGAGAGCAACGGCCCTCCGCAAGTGCGAGGAGGCGGTCGTCGCGACCGGCGCCGGCGGGCCGTGCCCGGACGGCAACGCAACGGAAGCGATCGCGAAAGCGACGGCCAAACTGACGGCGGTGGTTGGCCAGGCCTGCGGCGGCGCCGACAGGGTGTGCGGCGGAGACCTCACCGGCGAGGATCTCCCGGCGACGCTCGGGTGGCCCGACCGCTGCCCCAACTTCGAACGCGGCGGTTGCGACGGCGACATCACCGACTGCGCCGGCATCGTCAGCTGCCTCGCGTGCCTCGACGCCGCCGCCGTCGATCAGGCGATGGGCCTGTACTACGGCGAGTTGCTGCTGCCGAGCACCGGCGCGCTCGAGAGGTGTCAGATCGCGATCGGCAAAGCGACGACCGCCTTCCTGAAGGCGAAAAGCCGGGCGCTGCAGAAGTGCTGGGACGCCCGGATGCACGGCAGGTTCAGCGGGACCTGCATCGACCCCGACCCCGGGGACGGCAAGTATCAGGCTGCGATTCAGAAGCTCGAGATCAAGAACCGGCATGCGATCTGCAGGGCCTGCGGCGGCCCGGACGGACTCTGCGACGGCGTGAACGACATCGGCCCGCCGACGATCGGCTTTCCGACGACCTGCCCGGCCGTGACGGTCCCGGGCGGCACGGCGTGCGGCGGACCGATCCCCGACCTCGACAGCCTGGTCACGTGCCTCGAGTGCGTCACCGAGTTCAAGGTCGATTGCCTCGACCGCGCCCAGGTCCCGCAGCTCGCGCCGTACCCAAACGAGTGCAACGCCTGCCTGAAACCGGCGCCGACCGGTGCGTGTCCGACGTCGATGGAGCTCACCGTCGACGGCGCCCACAGCGACCTCGACTTCGGCTGGTCCGGGTTCATGCACGACCTGAAGACACCGAGTGATGTCCGTCTGACGTTCGCGGTGAGCGGCTGCGCCGGCACGAGCCAGCCCACCTGCGGCGAGTGCGCCGCCGACGGCCCGATCACGAACGCGGGCGGGTCCGCCTTCGATTACCATCGTTGCCTGGACCAGCCCTGGGTCACCTGCGGCACCGATGGTGATTGCACGACGGCCGGCGCGACGGGGCCGTGCGTCTACTTTCTCGGACCGCCCCAGCCGGTCGCTGCCGGTTTCGGGATGTGCCTCGTCTCTCACATCGCGGGGCCCATCGCCGGGACGGTGAACGTCGACACCGGTAGCGTCGTGCTGCCCGCCTCGATCGTGCGAGGCGTACATTTCCCGGGCGGCCCCATCGATCACCCGTGTCCGATCTGCGATCGGATCTGTCTCGGCGGGTCGAACGACGGATTCCCCTGCACCTCCGACGCCGAGTGCGACGGCGCTGCATGTAGCCCGACGACCGTCTGCAGCAGCGGTACGCGCGCGCTCCAGGCCTGCTCGCCGCAAGCGGCGACCACCTTCGGAAACGTGTCGCTCGACTGTCCTCCGCATCCCGCCTCGCTCGCCGGCAGCCCGCAGGCCTTCGCCATGCACCTCGCGACCGACGTGCAGTCCCGGACGCTCACGGCGGCAAGCCCTCCGTGCCGCCAGACCGGGTTCACGTCGCTCGCCTGCTTCTGCGACACCTGCAACGACGCGAACGCGGAGCCGTGTGCGTCGAACGCCGACTGTCCGCTGAGCGGCGGCAACCCCGGTATCTGCGGGGGACGGCGCTGCATCGGCGGACCCAACGACGGGGCACCGTGCGAGGGAGCCGCGTCGCAATGTCCCGGCGGCGCCTGCACTCGACCCGGGGAGGCCGTCCAGCCGAGCTTCTGCAGCGAGAACCCCGACGCGCCGGGAATCAATTGCGTCGACGCCGGCGACGGTGAAGGCGTCTGCGCCGCTGGACCTTTCGACGCCGTGTGCTCGATCGAGGGGTTCCGGCCTTGCGGGTCGGATGCCGACTGCAACCCGCCGCCCGCAGGCACCTGCGACCATTGCGCCTCCGGCCAAAGCTGCATTTCACGCGCGCTGCGCTGCTTCCCCGACAACGGGCTGATCGGCAACTCGGTCAGCGTAACGGGCTCGGCGGACGTCCCTTGCGGGGGGATCGCGCACCCGACCGTGGGAGCACTCTTCTGCATGCCGCCGGTCGGAGGCTCGATCCCCGACGTCCTGCAAGGCTTGCCCGGCCTCGGACGCGTGCGCCTCGAGGGCGCCCTGAGATTCGCGCCCTGAAGGTAGGGACGCTCGCCGCGGCTCACGCACGGATCGCCGAGTCGCGGCACGGCATGGCGATTGACGGGCGCTCGAACCTGTCCAAACATGGACCCTCGGTCATCCGATCGCAGGTCGCGCGTACCGCAGACGGAGGGGGCTCCACGTGACGCCGAGCGAAGAATCGTACGATCAGAAGCTCGGTGGCGAGGATCGCATCGAGACCCGCAAGCGCGGGGTCTGGCTGCTCAAGAACCCCTCCACCAACAAGGGGCTCGCCTACACGCTCGCGGAGCGCAAAGCGCTCGGTCTCGACGGTCTGCTGCCTGCCCAGGTGCTCGAGATCGGGCAGCAGGTCGAGCTCGAGCTCGAGCACATCCGCGCCAAGCCCAGCGATCTCGAGAAGTACATCGGCCTCACGAGCCTGCACGACCTCAACGAGGTGCTCTTCTACCGCGTCCTGGTCGAGAACCTCTCCGAGCTGCTGCCCATCGTGTACACGCCGACCGTGGGCCTCGCCTGCCAGAAGTTCAGTCACATCCTGCGCTCGGCGCGCGGCATCTGGATCACGCCGGACACCATCGATCGCGTGCGCGCGATCCTGGAGAACGCACCGTTCGGCGACATCCGGCTGCTGGTCGTCACCGACAACGAGCGCATCCTCGGCCTGGGGGATCTCGGTGCCGGGGGCATGGGCATTCCGGTCGGAAAGCTCGCGCTCTACGTGGCCGGCTCGGGCTTGCATCCTTCGAAGTGCCTGCCGGTGAGCCTCGACGTCGGCACCAACAATCCGGCGCTGCTCGACGACCCGCTCTACAACGGCTACCGGCATCGGCGGCTCACGGGCGAGGCCTACTTCGCGTTCGTCGAGAAGTTCGTGCAGGGCGTACGCGACGTGTTCCCACGCGCGATCATCCAGTGGGAGGATTTCGCGAAGACGCACTCCTTCGCGCTGCTCGAGCGTTATCGTAAGCGCGTCCCGAGCTTCAACGACGACATCCAAGGCACGGCGGCGGTGACCCTGGGCGGCATCTTCGCGGCGCTGCGCATCACGGGGCAAGCGATCCGCGAGCAGCGCGTGCTCTTCATCGGAGCGGGCGGCGCGTGCATCGGAATCGCCCGGCTGACGAAAGCCGCGATGCGTGCCGCGGGGGCCCCCGACGACGAGCTGCACCGCGCCATCGCGGCCTTCGATTCTCACGGACTCCTGCACGAGGGCGTCGAGATCCCGGACGTCTACAAGCGCGAGTTTGCGCTCAGCGAGCAGAACCTCGCCCACTACGGCATCGATGCGGACGCGAGCCCCGTGGACGTGATCCGCGCCTTTCGGCCGACCGTGATGGTGGGTGCGACCGCGCAGCCGGGCGCCTTCACCCGTGCGATGCTCGAGGAGATGGCGAAGCACGTGGCGCGCCCGGTGATCCTGCCGCTCTCGAACCCCACCTCGAAGTCGGAGTGCACGCCGAAGGACGCGCTCGACTGGACCGGCGGTCGTGCCATCGTGGCGACCGGGAGCCCGTTCGAGGAGGTCGTTCATGCCGGCACGCGGCACGTGATCGGTCAGAGCAACAACGTCTTCATCTTCCCCGGCGTCGGCCTCGGGGCGATCGTCTCCGAGGCGCGCGAGATCAGCGACGAGATGTTCGCGGTTGCAGCCCAGACGCTCGCGACCTGCGTCGGCGAGGAGCGCCTGGCGCTGGGTGCGATCTACCCGAGCCAGAACGATCTACGCGAGGTCAGCTTCCGGATTGCGTGCGCGGTGGCGCGCACCGCCCGCGACGCGTGCCTCGGCCGGGCGATCCCCGACGCCGAGATCGAGGAGACCATTCGGCGCGCGGTCTGGTACCCGAGCTACATTCCAATCCTCGCGCGCGAGTAGCGCTGCACGTTCCGCGGACCCGGCCTCCACGAGCTCCGAGCCCGCTCACGCAGCCCCGCAGATCATGATCGACTTCGCGACCGTACACGTTCCCGATTGCTCAAAAACCCGTCTCCGATCCCCCACACTCTCCTCACGGAGTATGTAGAGCATCCCGGGCTCTAGCTCATGGCCGGGCATCCAGGCGCGCTCGAGAGCGCAGTCCTTTCGTCCTCGGCTGACATACATCGAATTCGTTGGAATTCCCTTCCGCGAAGCGACGAGAAGAACCTCGACACCCAGCGCACGCCAGCTATCCGGGTGCGGCCACGTCGGATCCATGTCCGTGCTGCACTCGAAGGAGGGGAAAAAGAACAGCTTCGACGCACGCGAGACCCTTTCAGCGATCGCGTCGTCGACGAGGACCGCGGCGTTCACCTGCGATGCGCTCGACCATACATGCTGCCGCGCCTCGCGTGTCTCGGCATACTGACACGCCGCAACCAGGCACGCGACTGCCATGGCCCAACGTGGGGGCAATCTCGGCACGACGACTGAAATCGCGCCAAAGCCGATCACATAATATGCCGGCCAAAAGAATCGCCCGCTCGACCGAAACGATCCCGTCAATTTGCCGATCATCTCTGGAACGGGAAAGTCATACACTTTGATCGCCCCGACATATCCCACGTTGCTGATCGCATACACGGTGAGCGCGACGAGCCCGAGCATCAAGACCGGATGCCGTCGCACCGACCGCATGACATCCCGGGGCCATCCGAGGCATGCCGCCGCACAGAGGATCAAGATGCCGGCACCGAGGTAGTTGAACCCTTCGTATTGCCCACCGGTCGCATCGATCGCCACGGGCCCGAACAAACGCTGCGTGATGCTCGATGCGTCACCAAAGAACGGCGCCATGGCATTCATCGAGAAATGCCCGAAGCCGCTGCCGACGGACGATGGGGACGCCGCCCCGATCAACCCCCCCAGATACAGCACCGTCAGCAGCGCGCCGAGCACGCAGCCCCCGAGCGCCAACGCGGCGCTCGGCGTCACGCCTTTTCGACGGACGGACTCCAAGAGCGCCACGGCCAACAGGACCCCGATCATCGCGGCAAAGTACGCCGTGATGAGCACGCTCGCGGCCAGCAAGAAAATCAGGACCGCCCAGCACCATCGCCGTCGTGGCCGTGCGACGACTTCGAAATAGCCGGCCAACGCGAACAGAATCAGGAAATGTCCGCAAAGGGCACCGTGACCATATCGGCGGAGAAGGATGCCCGAGCACAGAGAGAAGGCCAGGCCGGCAACGATCGTCGGCCAGTCACGCGTACCGAGAACGTCGAGTAGCCACACCGCCCCGACCCCCTGCAGAACGTAGCACGCAACCATCCAAACGCCGAAGTAGTTCACGTCGAAACCGGTCAGCTTGAAAAGAAGTTTGAACACCAGCGCGAGCAAAGGAATGCTATCGGTGTATATGATGGTCGTACCTTCGGGGTACGAGAGTGCCGGCACGTGAAAAATGGGGAAATGCCACCCATCTCTGGCGAAATATCGCCATCCTATCAATGCCTGAGCGCGATCCAGATCCCAAAGCTGCGGGTGATCCCAAAACGGACCGACGCCTGATATGAATCCCCATGGAAAGATGGTGAGTGCGTAGAGGACGCTCACGGCGAACGCGGTCGCAAGGGCGAGCTTTAGGGACGGACGGGAAACCCAAGCGACGCCGCGCGAACGACCCATGGCGCGCGAATTCGTAGTCGATAGCGCTCGGCGCCGTCAAGATTCGCCACGACCGAGGCGCAATCATCAACGCGGCCCGCTCCCTGCCCCCGGCCGGCACCGTGCCCGCGAGAGCCGATTCGGGCCCGTCCGCGCGTCCTCGTCGCGCGGCAGTCGTCCGGTATAAGGGCTCGATGATGGAGCCATCGGACACCTGGCATCGGTTTGCCGAGGACCTGCTCGGAAATGCCGACCTCACGGCACTCGACGTCGCGCGCCAGAGTGGCGTCGAGCCGGATGACCTGCGGCGATTGTGGCAGGCACTCGGATTTCCGCCTGTCACCGGGGACGAGAGACGTTTCACGCGTACCGACGTGGACGTCGTGCGGGCCGTGCGTGCCCTCGTCGAGGTCGAGGGTGCCGATCTCGGCGACGTGCTGCAGCTGACACGCGTCATCGGCTCGGCGATGGCCCGGGTCGGCGATGCGCAGATCACGGTCATTGCCGATCGCCTCCATGCGGACCGTGAGGACACGGCCGCGGGCCGACCCGAGATGCGGGAGCTCGTGACCCGAATCCAAACGTTGGCCCCGACGCTCGAAGGCTTCCTCGGCTACGTGTGGCGTCGGCATCTCGTCGCGGCGGCGCGGCAACTCGGCGCAGTCCCTTCAGCGGTGGATCGCACGCTGGTCGTAGGCTTCGCCGACATGGTGGGGTTCACGGCGATGAGCCGGGCTCTCGAACCCCGTGAGCTGGCGACGATCGTCGACCGATTCGAGGCGATCGCGTACGAGCACGTCCTCGAGCGCGCGGGCCGCGTGGTGAAAATGATCGGCGACGAGGTGTTGTTCACCGTCGACGACGCCGCGCGCGGCGCCGAGATCGCGCTCGCGCTCGTCGACGCGCACGCACGTCACGACGACCTGCCCGAGGTTCGGGTCGGCGTCGCGGGCGGTCCGACACTGGCGTGGGAAGGCGACGTGTTCGGGCCTTGCGTGAACCTGGCCAACCGGCTGGTCGACTTCGCCCGGCCGAGCACCGTCGTGATATCCGACCAGCTCGGGAGCGAGCTACGGGCCCATCCGGGCTTCGACCTTCGCCACCTGCGCCCGGTGAAGCTCAAGGGCGTCGGCAGCGTGCGAACCTGGGTCCTCCGCAGCGCCCATTGACGTATCCGCCCGCCGACCGTCGTACCGGCGCGCCTCGCGCGTGGCCGTCTTTTCTTCACGGCCGCATCCGTGGCACGAGGAGTCATGACCGACGTGCAGGGCCCGTCCGCGCGCAAGCGCCGGGCCCAAGATCTCTGCCGTGAATTTCTCATGCCGGCGCGCGTTGCCGCGTGGGAGAATCTCGGCGTACCGCTCGTCATCGGACGACGCGAGGGCTATCGTATCTGGGACCTCGATGGACACGAGCTCCTCGATCTCCACCTGAACGGCGGCACCTACAACCTCGGCCACCGCCATCCTGCGCTCCTCGAGGTGCTGCGCGCCGACCTCGACACGCTCGACGTCGGCAACCATCACTTTCCCTCGGAGGCCCGCGGCGAGCTCGCCGAGAAGCTCGCGCGGCTCACCCCCGGCGACCTCCATTACTCGGTCTTCGTACCCTCGGGGAGCGAAGCCAACGACCTCGCGATCCGGGTGGCACGGCATGCCACCGGGCGGCGTAAGATCGTCGCGCTCGAGCAGGCGTTCCACGGCCGAACGGGTCTCGCGGCAGCCGCCGGCCGCGACGACATGGCGCGCTACTTTCTCGCCGATTACCCCGAGGAGTTCCTGACCGTCCCCTTCGACGACCTCGCGGCGATGGAACGCGTGCTCGCGACAGACGACGTCGCCGGAGTCCTCATGGAGACGATGCCGGCCACCTACGGCTTCCCGGTGCCGTCCGATGGGTACCTCTCGGGCGTGAAGGCGCTCTGCGAGCAGCATGGCACGCTCTACGTCGCCGACGAGGTGCAAACCGGTCTCGGCCGCACCGGAGATCTCTGGGGCATCGAGGGCTTCGGCGTCGAGCCCGACGTACTGGTGACCGGCAAGGGGCTCTCGGGCGGCCTCTATCCGATCTCGGCCGTCGTGATGACGCACCGGGCGGGACAGTGGCTCAACGAGCAGGGTTGGGGCTACGTCTCGACCTTCGGAGGCGCCGAGCTCGGCTGTCGGGTGGCGTCGCGAGTACTCGACCTCTGCTCGGATCCCGCCGTGCTCGCGGGCGTCCGGCGCACGGCAGCACGCATCGCCGCCGGGCTCTCGGAGCTCCGCGCGCACCACCCGTTTCTCGTCGACGTGCGGCAGCGCGGAGTCGTGATCGGGCTCGAGACCGCCAGCGAGCTCGGCGGGATGCAGCTCTCGCGCGCGCTCTACCCGCGTGGCGTGTGGGCGATGTTCTCGGGGTTCGCGCCGTCGGTACTGCAATTCAAAGTCGGTCTCCTCGTCGACGACGCGTACTGCGACGAGCTCCTCACCCGTCTCGACTCGGCACTCGGCGACGTCGAGCGGGAGATCGCGTGATGGGCGCCGGCGACGTGCAGTGCCGCCCGCGGCGGCCTCGATCTTCGCGGCGCTCTCGACCGACGAGCAAGTCGCGCGGCTCGCACGGCTCGCGACCCGGGCGCTCGAGGCGTGGGACCTCGGGTCGGTCCAGGTCGAGCTCGTGAAGTATCGCGAGAACGCCGTCTTCCTGGTCGTCGGGGAAGACAGCGGACGATTCATCATGCGGGTTCACCGGCCGAGCTATCGAAGCGACGACGACCTCCGGTCGGAGATCGCGTGGATGCGCGCGCTCGACGCCGACGGCATCCCGACACCGGCGGTCGTCCCCACTCGTTCGGGCGACGTTCTGACGACGGTCGGAGCCGAGGGCGTGCCCGAGCCGCGGCAGTGCGATCTCATCACGTGGGTGCCGGGAAAGCCCCCGGGCACCCTCGAGAGCGGTGTCGTCGCCGACCCCGACGCGCTCCGCGGGCTCTATCGCGCGGTCGGCACGCTCGCCGCGCGCATGCACGTCCACGCCGCCTCATGGTCGAAGCCGCCGTGGTTCAGCCGGCCGGCATGGAACGGCGCGACGCTCGTCGGTGACGAGCCGACCTTCGGCCGTTTCTGGGAGCTCACCGCCATCGGACGCGAGGAGATGTCGATCCTGCTCGCGGCTCGCGATCGGGTGCGGACGCGACTCGCCTTGCGGCCGGCGAACGTGTTGATCCACGGCGACCTCGTACCCGACAACATCCTCGTCGACGGCACGACCACCCGCGTCATCGACTTCGACGACTTCGGTTGGTCGTGGATCGGCTTCGAGGTGGCGACCTCGCTCTACACGCTGCAAGTGACCGGCGGGTTCGAGGTGGCGCTCGCCGGCTACCTCGAAGGCTATCGCGCCATGCACGCCTTCCCGGACGACGACCTCGAGATGCTGCCCGACTTCTTGATGGCGCGCGGCCTCAGCTACCTCGGCTGGCCGGTGGGGCGCCCCGAGATCGAGTCGGTGCGGAACCTGATCCCGTTGCTGGTCTACGCCGTGACCGACGCGGCCCGCGGCTATCTCGAGGCGACTGGCTGAAGCGGGGACGGCACCGGCCACCGCCGCGTCGCCCGGGAATTCCCCCGGATGGTCCTCTCGCGTAGGCGAGGCGACTGCATGCACGAGGCACGAGCGCAACCATGTGGACCCGTGTGCGACGCGAGACTACAGACCGATGTGCGGTGCGGGCCAGAACGACGGAGCTCTACGGTGGCGCGATCCCGACGCGTCCCCTACCTGCGGGCGCTACGGAGCCGCGGCAGCCGAGACGGAGCCTTCCAGCGGGTCGGCGCGAAGCGCGCGTGATGCACCGGCCGATGCGGGGCTCGCTTCGCCCGCGCCTTCGACGTCCGCTCTCATCGCTCCCATCCTTGCCTCGACCTCGTCGAGCGCCTCGTCGAGCCGTCGCGCCAGCGCGATCTGCCGGCGGCGTTGGCTGGCGAGCTCTCGGAGCGCGAGATACGGCGCGAGCACGCCGAGGCGCACGCTCCGGCGGAGTCCCCGGAACGTCGCCCGATTGCGCCGAGCATTGGCGGCGACGAGACGCAGGACCTCGGCCACGACCGCGGCGGATCCATTGCCGCGGCCCTCGATCCCGAATACGCCATCGGCCAACAGCCGCGCCGGCGCAGTCTCCACCATGTCCTTGACGAAGTCCGCGATCCCCGCTTGCGCCGCCCGAGCGGGCGGCCGGTACAGCATGCGGACGCGCGCGTAGTTACCGAGATGCGCGTCCGCGCCTCCCCACGGCACGATGCCGTCCGCGACCCATGGCGGGACACGCGCTCCGAGCACCGTGGCGGCCGCGTCACTCGCGTTGTGCAGCGCGATGTAACGCATCAGGCGCCGGGTGCTGTCGCTGCCGAAGCCCCCATTCACGGCTTCGATGAAGCGGCATGCGGCGATGGCGCCGATCGTCTCGGACAGCGGCAGCCCATGGCCGTCGAGCGGGTGAGAGAGGGCGTGGGCGATCCCGTGGCGGCGACAGTATTCGAGGCCGCGGTGCAGCTCGACCCGGGGATGAGCGGACGGCCGACAGACGCGGTGCATGTCGGCGAGCAGCTCGGCGGTGATGCCGTAGTGCCAACCGCCGCGGGCGCGGACCCGATCCGAGGTGCCGTAGAGCAGGATCTCGGGCGCTTCCGCGAAGCGCCCGCTCCCGGGCGGTGACTCGACCACGGTCTGAAGCTCGCCGCCGATGGCCAGCCGTGGCTCGTCGATCGCGAGATCGATCAGGTCGGCATCGAACGCGGTGGTGGTCTCGTTGACGTGATCGGTGAGGAAGACGAGATCCGCCGCGGGAGGACCGGCAGGTGTCGGCTGCAGGAGTCGCGCGATTTCCTCGGCGGTGGTGAGCGACTCGGTCCAGTCGAAGTCGTCCGCCGGGACGCCGGTCACGCGGGCGACGCAGGCGCGGATGAACGCGTCCATCGGACTTGCCTGATTGTTCGACTGTCGCGAGTGGCAGTGCGTGATCGCCGCCAATGGACGGCTGGATCGGGCCATGGCTACGAGCCGCGTCGTGCCGGGCTCTCGGCCGCGGTCGGTTTTGCGGCACAGTGACATCCCGAGCCGCAGGTTCCACCCGTGGTGCGCGACGGCAGCGTCACTGGACGGTTGCCGGCGTGAATCGCGTGCCGGCCTTGCGTGCGATACCACTCTTGAACCGTGGCGACCTTGTGCAGATTCTCCAGGATCTGCCGCCAGCCGACTCCGGTATTGTAGGCACAGAAGGAAATCTCGCCCATCTGCGTGCCATACGGGATGATGCACCGTTCGGTGCGTCGGAAGTCGTAGTTGAAGAGATCCTGGAACCACATGCCGGCCACGAACAAGATGCGCCATTCGAAGGTGTCGTCATCGTCCTCGCCGCCGAAATCGCGCGCCCCACTGTGGCTCAGGAGTTGGCGCAGCAGCGTGCGAAACGGAACCGGGGACGTTTCGGCTTTGAAGTTGCGGAGGAGCGCGACGGCGAGCTGGGCGAAGGTGGCGGTCTTGCCGAGGCACGCCTCTGCGATCGTCTGCGTGTCGCGCATCATCTGCTCGAGGTCGACGACGTCCGACAACGGCATCGCCTGCTTCGTCACCTTGTTGACGAACAACGGGGTGCCGACGCCGCAGTTCGGATGGCAACCGCACTTGACGCTGCCCCACTCCGCGTCTTGTCCGAGGACGACGTCGACCACGTCGGAGAACGGGGAGAGCGCCGACAGCGGGAACCAGTCCAGGTACGGATTCGTCAGGCCCGTCTGGCGAGCCACGTCGTGGGCGAGGTGTGACAGTGTGTAGCGGCGCTCGTGGCGGGTCGCCTCGTCGATGTCCTCGTCGCGTCCCGTGAACGACACCGGCTGGAACGAGACGACGGTGACCTTGTCGGCGTTTTGGATCGCGAAGTCGACGATTGCTCCCACTTGGTCGTCGTTGATGCCGCGGACGATGGTCGGCACCAAAACGATGGAGATGTCGGCGGCGGCCAGATTCTCGATCGCGCGCTGCTTCACGTCGAAGAGATTCGAGATCTTGCGGGTCGCGTGCGCGGCGTTGCTGGTTCCGTCGAACTGGAGATAGGCGTGGCGCAGCCCCGCCGCCTTGGCCTGCCGGGCGAACTCCGGATCCTGCGCGAAGCGGATGCCGTTGGTGGAGCACTGCACGGAAAAATAACCGACCTCGCACGCATAGCGGACCGCGTCGAGGAAGATCGGAGAGATCGTCGGCTCGCCCCCGGAGAAGTTGATCGACATCTGCCGCTTGGGCTTGACCGTGATGGCATCGTCGAGGATCTGCTTGACCTCGTCGAGGGTGACCTCGTGGACGTAGCCGACCTGATTTGCGTCCATGAAGCAGGCGTCGCACATCATGTTGCAGCGGTTGGTGAGGTCGATGGTGAGGACGGCCCCGCGACCGTAGCGCATCGTGGAGCTGCCGTGATTGCGGAGCTCGGAAGCCTTGGTGGTGAAGTCGCTGCCCGGATGCAGGCTCTCGATACGCGCCAAGAACGCCGGGTCGATCGCCATCACGTCGGTGAAGCTGCCGTGTGTCCGACAGACCTTTTCCATCACGACCTTTCCGTCGCGCTCACGAATCACCGCTCGGATCTCACCCGGAGTTTCCTCGAGCAGTGAGCGCCAATCGCGAGCGCCCGAGAGGATGGCTTCGCGCGCCTCCTTGACGCAGCCGGGACAGAGCGAGTCGGTCTCGCGCGGCCAGCCGAGCTGCGGCATGTGCTGCCCGGCCTTTTGCAGGGGCGCCGGGGCCCAGGGAGGCTGGAAGGGAATTCCCGGTCGACGATCGGCGACGAATCGAACCCCCGACCACACTGCCGAGGCGACCCGAACCAACGCCGAGTCCACCATGCTTTCCAACCCCATCGAACGCACCTCCACAGGTCGTTCGCCGCGCCCGAGCCAGCGCGGCATGCGCGGGCCACTTGTCCCGTACGATGAGAAGGGAGTCAACGGGCACGCCGACGCGTCGGCGTGCAGAGGGGGGCTTGATCTTTCGCGGATGATACCGCCAGGAAATGGCGACTATGCGCGCGCTGCTCTTCGCCTACATCGTTCCACTGGGCGCGGTCGTGCTCGGCCCGATGCTTCGCCGACACCCGCAATGGTTCCCGTCGCTCGCACGGCGCAGCGGAGGCTTGGAGTATCTGATCGGCCACGTGCGCGATCATACCCTCGGCCCGCTCGCGCTCGGCGTCGGTCTGTGGCGGCTGAGCACCGGCGCCGGTGCCCCCTTCGGTCCGCTCGGCCTCGCGGTCTTGTCGTACTGGTCGTACCGTCGCCACGTCCGGGTGGGATTGCAGATGACGGAATTCATGCGCGCCAACCCCCTCGCGCATCCCGGAGAGTTCTTCGATCACTACTATCGGCGGCTCGGCGTGGCCTCGACCCCGGTGCCGGCCAAGGCGACCCGCAGCGTCGACCCGGCCCTCGTCTCCTATCGCACCGGCGCGCCCAAGCGGCAGAGCGTCTGGATCTTGGCGCACGCGCTCTACGACACCGCGATCTTCGCACGCAGCGCGTACCGCGCGATCACCGAGGTCGGCGAGGCCTACGGGCGTGACGTATTCGACGTCATGGCGTCGCTGTGGGGCTCTCGCATGCTGCAGCTCTTCCACCTCGAAATGCGCTGCGAGGGACTCGAGCGATTCGCCGATCTCGACGGGAAGATCTTGCTCGTGTGCAACCACAAGAGCCATCTCGACTTCGTCTTCACGTTCTTCGCCTTGGCGCGCGCGCGAACGAAGAGCGGTCGCGCCCTGCGGCCGCGCTTCATCGCCGCAAAGGATCACTTCGTGGACAGCTGGCTCGTGCGCGAAGGCCTCGGGATCGGGAAACTGATCGCGGCCGTCGACATGGTCTTCGTCGACCGCAAGGGTCGCGGCGTCGCGGCGATGCGCGAAGCGGCCGAGAAGCTCGCGGAGAAGACGATCGACATCGCCGTGTTCCCGCAAGGGACCCGCGCCGCGGGTTTGCGAAACGTCGACGGTGAGCGGGAGGACGCCGGATTCTACACCACCGGCACGCCCGAACGCCCCTACGGGCATCTGAAGAAGGGGTGCGCGTACCTGGCGCTCGATGCGGCCCTCGCCTCGCGCGTGCCGGTCCACCTCGTCTTCGTGGGAATCGACGGCACCGGCGAGGTCGTTCCGAAGGGCGAGCTCGCGATTCAGACCGAGAGTGTGATCCGCTTCGCCATCGGCGAGGTGCTGACGCTTCGTCCGAGCGACGTACGTGATCTCGCGCGACCCGAAGAGCGCGCGCCGCGCACGAGCGCGGAGCGGCGGTATCTGGAACGGGTGGAGACGTTGCAACGCGAGGTGAACCGCGGCTTGGTCGGAGCAATGGACTGGCACCGCCGTCTCGTCCGGTGGTTCGAGGACGAGCTCGCGGCGCAGGGGGTCGGCGAGCGCGAGCGCCAAACGGTCGTCAGGGAGTTGGAGCGCCTGGACCAGGCCGGAGAGGTATTACCGTTCGCGCGGCTCGATCACTTGCGCATCGTGGGCGTGAAGGCCCGCCCACTCGAGGAGATCTTGCCGGGTGTTCGCGGGACCGCGGCATGGGTCGGGGACGTCGATCGTGCTTCCGAGTCGGCCGGCGATGGACGGGCAGGCGGGCACGTCCCGGGCGAAAAAGGCTCGCCCCCGTCGCTCAGTTTCCGATCGGACCGATTGGAAGATTCTGAGTGTTGACCGGGAGAACGGCACTGCGATGAACCCAGGCCGTCACCGGCTGGGTGTCGATCTCGAGAAAGGCACCGTCGGCGGAGACGCTGATCGGCGCGGACGGGCGGAACGGGTCGAGCGCACCGACGACGGCCGCAGCATCGTCGGGTTGCGCCAACAGATTCGTCGCCTCGAGCGGCACGACGAAGGGGAACGGATCGCTCCACGCCGTCACGTGCTCGATGCCGAGCGTGGCGTGCTTGGCGAGCTGGGTGGCGCCGAATCCCGCCCGCGCTCCGGGCCACGAGCTCGGCAACGCCAGGTTGTTCTGCAGGATCACCCGTGCGAGGGCGTTGCCGCGCGGCTGCACCTCGGTGTGGATCGTGTCGTCGGCGAGCGTGATCCGCATCGAGATCAGCGATTCGTCCGGAAAGAAGACGTTGCCCCCAGCGAGGCCCTGGTCGGTGAAGTCGAAGACCTGTGTTCCGCGCGGTGTCAGCTGATGATTGGTGCAGACGACGTAGAACTGTGCCGGGTCGGTCTGCGGCTCGCGATCGAGGCTCAGGCAAACGCGTGCCCCGAGCGCCGCAGCCCGATCCTTCTCTTTGAGAGAGTACAAGCCGCCCGTACCCTGCAGGAAGAACGGCGGCGTCAGGACATCGTCGGTCGTGAAGGAAGCCGTGCCGGTCGTCGTCTTGCTGGTGCCCTGGTACGTGAAGATCTTCCGCTTCGTCCCGTCCGAGAACTTGAAGTTGCGGACGGCGATCTTGCCGTCATGGAGGTTCACCGTCCATCCGGCCGTCTTGTCGGGATGCTTGCCGACTCCCTCCGGTCGCCACTCCAGAGCGTTGGTGTCGGCTAGGGGAACGACGGGTGGCGGGGGATTGGGATCGTCGATGACGTCGTCGGCGACCTCGAAATCGGGCTCGAGGGGCGGCAGGGGCTTTCCGCTCGTGAGGTCCGCGAGCGCGCTGCGGACGCGCGCCTTGTAGTTGATCGCCCTGAAGGCTCCTCCCGGGAGCCCGGGGATCGCTTTTCCCGTGGCGATCTTCTTGTCGACCCGCGCAAGCTCCTTCTCTTCGAGCCGCAACGCCTTTGCGAGATTCTTGCCCGCATCTCGATAGTGCAGGTCGGAGAGTCCGAGGGCGGCGGCCGTGGTGTGGTCGAGGTCGCTCCCGAGCTCGCGGAGGCAATCGACGGCCGTCCCCAGGATCTGTCGCCGCTGGAGCGGATCGAGTTGCGGGTCCTGGGCCGCGAAGAAGAGCGTGTTCTCGATGTGCATGCATGCGTAGAGCTGCTGCGTCAGCGACGCGCGCGCTTCGTCGAGTACGCCGGCCTCTCCCGCCGGCGGCCAACCGACCGCGCCGAGAGCACACAGCACGACGAGAGAGCAAAGAGAGGCGGCACGGATCATGACGGCGACCTTCACCGACGGCGTGTCACGCGAGGCACGGCCACGTCGATCGTCCGATCCCGACGCGGCGCCAAGAGCCGGCTGACCCTTGCGGGGCATCCGCTGCGACGACGACGGGCTCCCGGAAGTACCGGGAGCCCGTCGTCCGCATCCGCAAACGTAGCGGCACTGGAAAGGGAGCGCGCTCCCTCAGGGAGCCGGACAGGCCTGGACGCAGTCCCTGAAGCCCTGGCGGCATGCCGCGAAGCCGGGATGCGCGGTCTCCCGTGCCGTGTCGCGACACTCGAACGCCTGCACTTGCGCGTTGTCGATGCACTGGTCGAGCTCGGGCGTGCCATCGGCGTAGAGCGAGTGACAGTTTGCTTTGGCGCTGTCGCGGGTGTCGTTGCAAGCAGCGACGTCGCTGTCGAGCTGATCCTGCACGGGCTGCCGGCATCCTTCGCGATCGGCACGACACTGCTCGACGCAGGTGTGGTCCTTGTTGCGGCAGGCATCCTTGGCGATCTGCAGGTCCTCGCGACACGCCGCGTTTTCAGCCTTGTACTCGATCTTGGCGTCGAGCACGCATTGCCGCGGATCGGCCGGAGCTTCGGCGCTCGGGGCCGGGCACGCCTTCGCACAGGCCCGGAACGCCTTCCGGCATTGCTTGAGGGGCTTCTTCGCCGCTTCCCGGGCGCTGTCGCGGCACTGGAAGGCGACGACCTGGGCCTGGTCGATGCAGGCGTCGCGCTCCGGCGACCCCGCGACGAAATTCACCCGGCACTGCGCCTTGGCGGCGGCAAGCGTGTCGTTGCACGCCGCGATCGCGCTGTCGAAGCCGGTCGCTTGGCGACAGTCGTAACGGTCGGCGCGACACGCTTCGACACAATCGTGGTCGCGATTCCAACACGCGTCCTTCGCGGCCTGAAAGGTTTCGGTGTTGTCGGCCTTGCAGTCCTTCGCGTTCTGTTTTGCTTCCCGCTTGCATGAATCGCTCGCGTGAGCGGACGCCGGCACGGCGGTGAGCATCGCCAGCGCAGCGACGGCGACGAGCGACTGAATCCATCGGTGGTTCCGCATGGTTCTCCTCCTTCTGACATGATCGGATATCGGCGCCTGGGAGAGGCCGACGTGAGACATGATCCCTAGACGGAGCAGCACCGCGGCGGGTCCGAGCCCGGGCTCCATGGGCGCGGCAGCGGCGGCGCATTCCATGCAGGGACGACTTCCAATGCCTGCATTCGGTACCGCATCGCCAATACCGTCCCATACCCTCGTTATTCGCGCAACGCCGGAATCACCGGCGATCCACGCCGATCATTGGATGTGGCGTCCGGCAACGCAAAGACGACCCTCCGACTTGGGAACGCATCCTCGGCACGGCGACGACGGTGGCGACGAAATCCCCGAGACGAGGCTTCCTCCGGCCCTTCACCAGACGCCGCCGGACGGTGTCGTCGCCCGATGCGCCGCGGCGTCCGGAAACGCCGCCCGGAGCAGCGGTTTCACCGTCAGTCCCTGGACCAGGATCGAGAACACCACGATCGCGTAGGTCATGAACACGAGGAGGTCGCGCTCGACCATCGCGGGCAGGCCGAGCGCGAGCGCGACGGCGATGCCGCCGCGCAGACCGGCCCACGTCATGACGCGGATCGAATACGGCCCGATCGGGCTCACGCGGCGCAGCAGCGTGATCGGAATCGCGACCGCAACGAAGCGCGCGACGATCGAGACCACCACCGCGATCACCGCCGCGGCGAAAAAGCCGGGCGCGACCTCGAGCACCAGCATCTCGAGACCGATCAGCACGAACAACACGGCGTTCAGGATCTCGTCGGTGACCAGCCAGAAGGTGTCGAGGTGCGCGCGCGTCCGCTCGCTCATGCCGAGGCGCCGCCCGCGGCTGCCGATGAACAGGCCCGACACGACCATGGCGAGCGGACCCGACACGTGGACGTGCTGCGCGAGCGCGTAGCCGCCGGTGACGACCCCGAGCGTGATCAAGATCTCGACGGTGTAGTCGTCGACGCGCTTCAACAGGTGCAGCGCGAGGTAGCCGAGCACCAGCCCCCACGCCAGGCCCCCGCCCGCCTCCTCGAGGAAGAGCAGCCCGACGTGGCGCGCCGTGAGCGCGTGCTCGCTCGCTCGGGAAGATCCCGCAGGCAGCCCGCGTTGCCCAGCAATCTCGAGTGTGATCAAGCTGAGACCGTTGGTCGGGAGGAACGCGTCGTGACCATGCCTGGTCTCGCTTCGAGGTTTTTGCTGGCGCTGACGCTGCCCACCGCCCGCCCCCGCGTGAGGATCACGTGACGCCGAGCCGCTCCACGCAAGAGAAGGCGCTCCGCATCAACGTCGATGCGGACAAATACGGCACGTTCGCCGAGATCGGCGCCGGCCTGGAGGTCGCGCGCTGGTTCTTTCACGTCGGCGGCGCCGCCGGCACGGTGGCGAAGGTGATCTCGGCCTACGACACGTCCATGAGCGACGCCCTCTACGGACCGTCGGAGCGCTACGTCAGCCGCCAACGTCTGCAAGCGATGCTCGAGCGCGAGTACGCGCTGCTGCTCGAGCGGCTCGCGGCGCGGCGCGGCGAGCGCAATGCCTTCTTCGTCCTCGCCGATACGGTCGCCACGCGGAGCTATTCCCGGCACGAGAGCGGCCACGGCTGGCTCGGCATCCGCTTTCAGACCGAGCCAGGCGCCGAGCCCTCGGACGTCGTGATCCACGTCCATCTCGTCGACGAGGATCCCGCGCGCGAGCAGGACGCGCTCGGCGTCATCGGCGTCAATCTGGTGCACGGCGCCTTCTACGATCATGCCGACCCGGTGCGCTTGGTCGCGTCGTTGATGGATGGGCTCGAGCACGGCCGCGCCGAGATCGACATGGTCAAGCTCGCCGGGCCGGCGTTCGGGGGATTCGACAATCGTCTGGCGAGCCTCCAACTCGTCGAGCTCGGGTTTACCGAGGCGGTGATGCTCACCGCCGACGGCGACGTCGTGCAACCGTCGGAGGTGCTCTACAAGCGCCCGCTCCTGGTCGAACGCGGAGTCTTCCGTCCCCCGACCAAGGTGACCCTCGATCTGCTCGCGCAGGCGCGGGAGCGCTTCCTGCGCGACGCGGATCCGGGAAGCCGCGAGCCGGTCATCTTGCTCGAGATGACGCTCCGGAGCCTCACCGCCGAGCAAGGCGTCGACCACCGCGACTTCCTCGACCGCGCGGAAGTGCTCCATGCCTTGGGGCATCACGTGCTGGTCTCGCGGTCGCAACGGAACTACGCGCTCGTCGAGGCCTTGTCGCGCTACACGCGCGATCGGATCGGCATCGCGCTCGGTGTTCCCACCCTGCGCGCGATCATCGACGAAGAGTACGACGACCTTCTCGGCGGGAGACTCGAAGCCATCGGACGGCTCTTCAAGAGCGCCGTCACGGTCTACGTCTATCCGACGCTCGACCCCGAGTCCGGCGCCGTGATCACGGCCGAGACGATGCCGATCCCGCGAACCATCCGCTACCTGTATCGCTACCTTCTCGACAACCGGCGCATCGAAGCGCTCGACGGCGATTCCGCGCTGCTCCACATCCGCACCTCCGACGTCTTGCAGCGGCTGCAACGCGGCGATCCCACATGGGAGCAGGCGGTCCCGGAGCCCGTCGCGGAGATCATCAAGGAGCGACGACTCTTTCGACGCCAGACTGCGTGACCGACCCAGCGCCCCAGTGACGATGCGCACGGCATCCCAGCCCATCCCCCCTCGTCGACCCGTGCCCTGCCGCGCAGCGGCGATTCTCGCCGCGGTCGTCGCGGCGGCGATCCTGACCGGATGTGCGATCGGCCCGAACTATCGTCGTCCGACGATCGACGCGCCGGCGGCGTTTCGCGGTGGCCCACCGTCGGCGCCGGAGGCCTCGCTCGCGGACGTCTCGTGGTGGAACCTCTTTCGCGACGAGACCCTGCAGCACTTGATCGACACGGCCCTCGCCGACAACTACGACCTCAAGATCGCCGTCACGCGCGTGGAGCAGGCGAGCGCGCTCGCGATGCAGACGCGCGCCGAGCTGGTCCCACAGATCGGCTACGCGGGGGAGGCGGCGCGCGGACGCAATACGTTCCTGCAGACGCCGCTGCCGTCGAACGGCCGAACCGGCAATGCCTTTCTCGGTATCCTGAACGCGTCCTGGGAAGTGGATCTCTGGGGCCGCATCCGCCGCCTGGACGAAGCCGCCCGCGCGGAAATGCTCGCCGACGTGGATGCGCAGCGGGGCGTCACGCTCTCGCTCGTCTGCGCGGTCGCGCGCAGCTACTTCGAGCTCCTCGAGCTCGAGGCCGAGCTCGCGATCGCCACCCGCACCGTCGCGTCGTTCGAGCACAGCCTGAAGCTCTTCACCGACCGCCTGCGGAACGGCATCGCGTCCAAGCTCGAGACCTCTCGTGCCGACGCCGCCTTGTCCGCCGTCGCCGCCACCGTTCCCGAGCTCGAGCGCCAGATCGCGCTCCGAGAGAACGTGCTGAGCGTGCTGATCGGACGGAATCCGGCTCCCGTCCCGCACACCGCGAGCCTACTCGACGAAGCCGTGCCTCCCGACGTGCCCGCGGGACTGCCCTCGGCGCTCCTCGAGCGGCGTCCGGACGTCCACGCCGCGGAGAATCGGCTCCGCGCCGCCAATGCGCGCGTCGGCGTCTCGATCGGCGAGTTCTTTCCGAAGGTCGGATTGACCGCCCTCTACGGCGGGGTGAGCGCGGAGCTCTCGGCGCTGACCTCCGGTGGCGCCAACGCCTGGTCGATCGCCGCCAACGTCAGCGGCCCCCTCTTCCAGGGCGGCCGCCTTTACGGACAGTACCGCGAGGCACGCGCCGCGCGCGACGAAGCGGAGCTGCGCTACCGACAGACGGCGCTGACAGCGTTTCGCGAGGTGTCCGACGCGCTCATCTCGCGCCAGAAGCTCGACCAGGCACGGACGCAGCAAGCACGCGCCGTGGCGGCCAACCGCGACGCGGTCGACCTTTCCACCCAGCGCTACCTCACCGGGCTGGCGAGCTATTTCGAGGTCCTCGAAGCCCAGCAACAGCTCTTTCCCGCCGAGAACGGTCTCGCCCGCATCGAGCTCGATCGACGGTTGGTCGTGATCGACCTCTACCAGGCGCTCGGGGGCGGCTGGGACATCGGCACGACGGCCGGTCCGCTCGGACCGTCACCATCGGAGTGAAATCACATGGACCCGGAACCTGAATCGCAACCCGCCACCACGCCCGTTTCCGCGCCGTCGGCGCCGCCGACACCCGCTGGAGGATCGCCGATCGCGCGCGCCCTCGGGCGCTACCGCTGGGCCATCGCGGCCGTCGTCCTCCTCGTCGCGCTGGTGAAGCTCGTTCCCGCCGCCGTGACGGCGTGGCGGACGGTGTCCACCGACGACGCGTACGTGAACGGTCACGTGACCTTCGTCGCCCCCCGCGTCGCGGGCCAAGTCGCACGCGTGCTCGTCGAGGACAACAACCGCGTCCACAGGGGCGATCTGCTGCTGCAGCTCGACGACGAGCCGTATCGGGTGAAGGTCGACATCGCCGGCGCGGCGGTCGAGGCGGCCCAGGCCAATCTCGTCGCCGCCCGGGCCCACACGCGCGGCGCCGAAGGACAGGCACGCAGCCTGCGCTTCAACCTGGCGCACGCGATCGAAGCGGTGAACGATCAGGTCGCGCTCTTGCGATCGAAAGTGGCCGCGCTCGAGTCCCAGGAGGCGGCGGTGGCGAAGGCGCAGGCCGACTACGATCGGGGGACGCACCTCATCGAGACCCAAGCCATCTCGAAGGAGGAGCTCGATCTTCGGAAGGAAGCCATGCTCGTCGCCCGCGCACGGGTGGAAGAGGCGAGGCAGGCCGTCTACGAGATCCGCGCCGGCCTCGGGCTTCCCGCCCAGCCCACGACCGGCAACGACCTGAGCGCGGTGCCGGACGATCTGGATCAGACCGCGTCGTCCGTACGGGAAGCGCAAGCCAGCCTGATACGCGCGGCGGCGGATCTCGGCGTCGCGACCTCGTTCAACAAGACACCGCGGGAGATGCTGGCGGAGTTCTATGCCCGCGACCCGAAGGGCGACATCGACCGCATCTTCGAGCAGATCCTGAAGGACGCTCCCGCGGTCAAGGAGGCCGAGGCCGAGCTGGCGCAGGCCGAGCGCAACCTCGATCAAGCACGACTCGACCTGCGCTACTGCGACGTCGTCGCGGAGATCGACGGCGTCGTGACCCGTCGCGAGGTGAATCCCGGGAACAACGTGGTCGCGGGGCAGAGCGTGATGGCGATCCGCTCGCTGACCGAGATTTGGATCGACGCGAACTTCAAGGAGACCCAACTCGGCGAGCTTCGCATCGGACAACCGGCCGACATCGAGGTCGACATGTACGGCAGCGGGGCGCGCTTCAAGGGCCGGATCTCCGGTCTCACGATGGGGACCGGCTCCACGCTCGCGCTCCTGCCCGCGGAAAATGCGACCGGCAACTTCGTGAAGGTGGTGCAGCGCGTCCCGGTGCGGATCGAGCTCGAAGACTACGACCCCGACAAGACGCCCCTCTTCATCGGTCTGTCCGTGACGCCGCGGGTGTGGGTGCACCGGGAGCCGACGGGCCCCGACGCGGGCAAGGTGCTGCAACCGTACCAGGCCGCCACGAGCGCCGCGCCGTCGCCACGCCGGCCATGACCGCCGCCGCGGAAGCGTCGCCCGCGCGGCCGACCGTCAATCCGTGGGTGGTCGCCGCGGCGGTGGTGATCCCGACCTTCATGGAGGTCCTCGACACGACCATCGCCAACGTGGCGTTGCGGTACATCGCGGGCGGGCTGTCCGCGCCGGCGACCGACAGCGAATGGGTGATCACCAGCTACCTGGCCGCGAACGCCATCGTCCTCCCGATCTCCGGATGGCTCGCGCTTCGCCTCGGACGACGCAACTATTTCCTGCTCTCGATCGCGCTCTTCACGACGGCGTCGGCCTTGTGCGGCATCGCCGGCAGTCTCGGCATCCTGATCGCGTCGCGCGTGCTGCAAGGGCTCGCCGGCGGCGGGCTCCAGCCCTCGAGCCAGGCCGTGCTGCTCGACGCGTTTCCGAAGGAGAAGCAGGGTGCCGCGATGACGGTGTTCGGGCTCGCGGCGCTTCTCGCGCCCGTCGTCGGACCGACGCTCGGCGGCTACATCACCGACAACTACGGCTGGCGGTGGATCTTCCTGCTGAACGTCCCCGTCGGCGTGGTGGCGCTCTACGTGTGCCAGGCCGTGGTCGTCGATCCCGACTACCTTCGCGCCGAGCGGGCCCGCCAGATCGGGCGCGGCGCGCCCTTCGACACCCTGGGCCTCTGCCTCCTGAGCATCACGATGACCTCGTGGGAGATCCTGCTCAGCAAGGGGCAGGAATGGGATTGGCTCGGGGACCCCTTCCTCCGCATCCAGACGCTGCTGGCGTTGTTCCTGGGCGGGCTCGCCGGCCTCGTCTACCGCGAGCTGCGCATCGCCAACCCGCTCATCAACCTCCGCACGCTCGCCGACCGGAACTTCCGCGCCTGCTGCATCATCATCTTCGCCGCCTACGGCGTGCTCTACGCGAATACGGTCACGCTCCCGGAGCTCCTGCAGTCGCTCTTCGGCTACGACGCGACTCGGTCGGGACTGGTGCTCTCGCCGGCGGGCCTCTTCGCCATTCTGGTGCTGCTCGTCGTGAGCAGGCTGATAGGCCGTGGAGTCGATGCGCGCCGACTCATGGGGGCCGGCCTCCTGACGATGGCGGCGGGCAACTATTGGATGTCCCACCTCACCCTCGACGTCGGGCCCTGGCAAATCGTGTGGCCGCGCGTGGTGGTGATCATGGGGTTGTCGATGCTGTTCGCACCGCTGAACGTCGCGGCGTTCCTGTACATCCCGATGGAGCTGCGGGGACCGGCCGTCGGTCTGCTCGCCTTGCTGCGGAACGAGGGCGGAAGCGTCGGGACGTCGGCCGCGCAGATCGTCCACCAGCGCCGCGAGCAGTTCCATACGCTGCGGCTGAACGAGCACCTCGACCAACTGAATCCCGCCGTGCATCGATTGTTCGAGCGCGGCCAGGCATTGTTCCTGAGCCAGACCGGCGACCCGGTGCGCGCGCGGCAGATGACGCTCGGGGTGCTCGAGCGACTCCGGACGCGCCAAGCGTTGTCGCTCGCCTACTTCGACGTCTTCTCGTTCCTGGCGGCCGTGGCGGTGTTGCTCCTCGGCTTGCTCCTGCTCATGCGGCGCTCGGTTGCGGAGAAGGGAGCGCACGTAGGCGCGGAATAGCGCTCGGTGTTCGCGAGCGGGTCGAGCCGAAGACCCTCCCGCGCTCGGCGTCGGCGCGCGCGCCGGCACGAACCGGAACGGCGGCACCTCGAGCGCAGTATCGTGTGGATTGACGATGCCCCCGCGCGCCGTGCCTAATGCCCTCTCGAGTCATCTGCATGGTGAGCTCCCACCCTCCCGACCGCGGCGGACAGGCGGCGCCCGCCGCCGCATCCGACCCGGCCAACCTCGCTCCACCTGGCGTGCTCCGGGATCTGCGCGCTCTCGGGCGGAACGTACGGTGGGCCGTCGACCGGGCTCGGCGGCGCCATCGTCGGCTGTTTCTGAGTCAGCTGACGGTGACGCTGGTGCAGAGCCTCATCCCCGCCGGGATCGCCGTGGCGATCCAACATCTGGTCGACAGCGTCACCGCCGCAGCGACACATCCCGAGCGCGGGACCGGCACGATCTTTCTCTGGGTCGCCATCGCGTTCGCCGTGTCGTTCGCCGAGGTCCTCGCCGCCGCCAGCGGCCGCTACCTCAATCAGCGCTGGGTCGACGACACCAACCTGGACGTCACCGACGAGGTGCTCGCGCACGCGGCGGCGCTCGAGCTGCAGTATTTCGAGGACCCCGCGTTTCAAGACACCATGAGCCGGCTGCAAGCAGGCATCGCCCAACGTTTCGCGGCGTTCGTGAGTCGCATCTTCGCGTTGGCGAACCACGCCCTCCAGATGCTCTCGCTCATCGCCATCCTGACGGTCATCGAGCCCTTGGTATTGGTGGCGCTCGTCGTCGTCGCCCTTCCCTACCTCGGCTTCCAATGGCGTCTCGTACGATCGCGCTACACGGAAGAGATCCGCCGCACGCGACGGATCCGATGGACCAACTACTTCGTCGGGCAGCTGACGGGGCATGAGAGCGTCCCCGAGACCAAGCTGCTCGGCCTGGCACCGCTGTTCCTCCGGAAGTTCCGTGTCCTCATGCATGAGCTGCGCGAGGAGAATCGCGCGTACCAATTCCGCGTGCTCCGCGTCGGATCGATCTTCGCCGGGCTGACGACGCTGGCGTTCTTCGCCACCTTCATGCGAGTGGCCTTTCGCGCCACGACCGGTGTCGTCACGCTCGGACAGCTCGCCATCTACGGTGGGGCGACCGCGCGGCTGCGAGCCGCGCTGGAGCAGACGATCGGCGCGCTCACCGAAGCCTTCGAGCACAGCCTGCACATCGGAGCCCTGCGCGAGTTTCTCGCGCTGCAGCCCCGGCCGGAGCCGGACAACGGCGCCGACCTCGTCGACGCCCGCGGGCTCGTCGAAGTCCGCGACGTCACGTTCACCTATCCGGGCGCCACGGCCCCGACGCTGCGCGGCGTCTCGTTCACGGTGCAGCCCGGCGAGACGGTCGCGCTCGTCGGCGAGAACGGCGCCGGCAAGACCACGCTCGTGAAGCTCATCGCCAAGCTCTACGACCCGGACGCCGGCGACATCCGTTTCGACGGCGTCCCGCTCGCACGACTCGCGTCCCGCACGCTCAATCGCCAGATCGCCTTCGTCTTTCAACAGTACGGTCGCTACGAGGCCAGCGTCGGCGACAACATCGCGTACGGGAATTGGGAGCGCCTCTTGGAGGATCGCGCCGAGCTCTCGCGCGTCGTCGAACGCGCCGGGGTCTCCGAGCTGATCGCCGACATGCCGGAGGGAATCGATACCCTGCTCGGACGTGCCTTCGGACGGTACACCCCCTCGGGCGGACAGTGGCAGAAGATCGCGATCGCGCGTGCGTTCGCCCGTCCCGCCGCCCTCCTGATCCTCGACGAGCCGACCTCCAATCTCGATCCGGTGACCGAATATCGAACCTTCGCGCACTTTCGCGACCTCGCCGCCGGCCGCACGACCATCCTGATCTCGCATCGGTTCTCGACGGTCAGTCTGGCCGATCGCATCATCGTGATGGAGCAGGGGCGCGTCATCGAGTCGGGCACCCATGCGGACCTGCTCGCCCAGCGCGGCAGATACGCGCGCATGTACGAGTTGCACCGTCGCAAATTCCTCGAGGGAACCCCCGACTGGACGGATCTCGACGATCCGCGGGAATCCGAGTGACGCCGTTGGTCGCCGTGAGCCTTGCTAGAACGCCGAATTTCCTGGGCACGATCGTCGAACCGTCCCGGGTCGCTCATGTTTCGGCGCGATCCTGCCGATCCTCGTCTCGATGTCATTCGATGCCATCGCGACCTGGTTCGTCGGCCTCGGCATCCATCCGGTGCTGGGTGGCTTCGTGGCCGGCTTGCTCGCCGGTCTCTTCGTCCGCGGCCGGGTGACGGCGACGATCGAAGGAACGGGGTTCGTCGACAGCGGGCTCGCCAACCAGGCGACGCGTGCTTCGAGCCTGTTCCGAAAGTCGACGGTCACCCTGGAACAGCACGGGACGTCGCTCAGCCTCGACGGCCGCGCGGTGCCGATCACGCCGCAGACGATGTCGGACGTCGTCGCCAAGGTGCGGGGCGGCGAAAAGATCGAGGCCATCAAGCTCGTGCGCACCGAGACCGGCCTCGGCCTCGCCGAAGCCAAGCTGCTGGTCGAGACCATCGCCAAGTCGCCCCTCGCGACCTGACGCGCCCAGCACCGACGCGACGTCTCACTCGTCGGGCAGCGCCTGGTGTCCGTCCATCATCCGCGTCATGAACGCGCGGATGAACTCGTCCGCCTCGTCGGTGAGGCCGCCCGGAATGCCGCCATAGACGGCCGCGCTCTGCGGCAGCTCGCCCGCGTGGGCGCGCGCGTAGGCGACCGCCGCCGCGAGATCGGTCGCGAACGCCGCGGCGACCCCGGGTCGGGTTTGCGGCCGGGTCACGGCCATGTGGATCGCGTTCGGGTACTGCTGCCCGTTGAAGCGCCAACCCTTGGCGCGCATCGCATCGTTGACGTGGTAGATGTCGAAGGCGTCGCTCGTGAAGCTGAAGCAGAACGTCGGCGTGCCGAGAATCCGGAGCTCGGGATGCGCCCGCACCGCCGCCTGCATCTCCGCCGCGGTCGCGAAGATCTCGCGCGCGTAGCGGCGGTACCCTTCGCGACCGAGGCTCACCATCGCCCCCCAGGTCGCCGCCAAGAGCCCGCCGGAACGCGACCCGTCCATGCCGGGCGAGCAGTACTTCCCGCCCGACCAGCCGGTGAGGAAGAAATACTGCCCGTCGCGGAGCGCGCGGTCGCGGAACGCGAGCACCGACGATCCTTTGAAGCCGTAGCCGTACTTGTGCGTGTCGCACGAGATCGTGGTGACGCCCGGGATGCGGAAGTCGAAGGGAGGCACGTCGTAGCCGAGCTCCTCCCCCCACGGCAGGATGAAGCCGCCGAGGCAGGCATCGACGTGCAGACCGACGCCGCGGTCGCGAGCGAGCGCGGCGAGCTCGCCGATGGGATCGACCGTGCCGTACCCGTAGTTGCACGCCGAGCCCACGAGCGCGACGGTCTCGGCGTCGATGCGCTCGGCCATACGCGTCGGATCGGCGACCGTCGTCGTCGGATCGACGGGCACGGTGCGGAGCTCGACCCCGAAGAGATGGCAGGCCTTGTCGAACGCCGGGTGGGCGGTCTCGGGCTTCACCAGGTTCGGCCGGGCGACGCCGCGGCGGCGGGCCGCCTCGCGGTAGGCCAGCACGGCGTGCGCGATGCTGCCGCTGCCTCCCGAGGTCACCATGCCCACCGGATCGCCGTCGGCCGCGGCGGCGGCGCCATGGAGGAGGTCGAGCGTCATCGCGATGATCTCGCCCTCGAAGCGCGTGGCGCTCGGACACATGTCGCGCTGCAACGCGTTCACGTGCGCGAAGAGTCCGAACGCCTGGTTCATGAACGCGTAGTGCTCGTGGTCGCCGCAGTACATGGTGCCGGAGCACTTGCCGGTCTCCCAGAATGCGTCTTCCTCGCGCGCCATGGTACGGAGCTCGGCGAGGATCTCCTCACGTGGGCGACCGCGCGCGGGCAGGCGACGGGTGACCGGAAAGCGGCCGGCGTAGGGATGCGTGCTCATGCGTTGAGGGCCTCCGAGATGGGTCCGAGGGCCGCGAAGGCCGCCTCGAATTGCGTCTGCATCATGGCGTAGCGGGCGCGATGCGCCGCGCGCGGCACGAGCGGCGGATGCGTGGCGACCGGCACCATGCCCGGACGTGCGCCGTGGGAGCGAAGCGCCAGAAGCGCCGCGGTCCGGGCGACGGCGATTTCCGGGCTCGCGACGGGGTGAATCGGCCGGTCGAGCACGTCGGCGAGGATCTGACACCAGACCCGCGACCTGGCGCCGCCACCCGCGACGAGGATCTCGTCCATGTGCCTGCCGCTGAAGGCCTCGACGTGCGGGAGGAGCCAGGCGAGGTTGTGAGCCACCCCCTCCGCCGCCGCGCGTACCAGGTCGGTGCGCGTCGTCGTGATCGACATGTTGATGAAGCCTCCGCGCATGTGGCCGCTCGCCGCCGGCGCGAGCGATCCGGTGAGCCAGGGGAGAAAGAGCACGCCCCCCGCGCCCGGCGCCGACGCGGCGAGCGCGGCGTCGAGCCGAGCGAACGCGTCGTCGCTGTGGTGGTCCGCGAGGGCGTCGACGGCGTGGACGACGTGCGCGAGCACGTGCTCGAGCGCGCCGCCCCCGAGCCCGTTCTCGGCGCAGACGAGATAGGTGTCGGGGTCGGGGCTCGGCATGGCGAAGATGCCGTGCTCGAGATCGACGGCGAGCGCGTCGACCCGATCGAAGAGCACGCTGGTGGTGCCGATCGCGAGACCGCCGCGACCCGCGGCGAACGCGTCCGTGGCATAGGCGCCGACCTGGCTGTCGTTCAACCCGGCGTACACGACGGCTGCGGCCGGCAGGCCGAGCTCCCGGGCACGGGTTTCCCCGAGCGCGCCGACGGCCTCGGTGGCAGCGATGAGCGGCGGGAGGCGACTCGGGTCGACGCCGGCCATGGCGACCAACCGTTCGTCCCAGCCGGTCACGCCGAGGCGCCGGTTGTCGGTCAGCTGATAGGCGAAGACGCTGCACTGACTCGCGACCGCGCGCCCCGTGAGCCGGAGGGTCACGAAATCCATCGGCTCGAGATAGGCGGCCGTCCGCGCGTGGACGTCGGGCCGGTCGTGCTGGAAGTACAGCACGTGCGCCAGCGAGAGGCCGCCGCCGATCGGCGGCACGCCGTGGCGCTCGACGAAGGTCGCGAAGGCGTCGCCATGACGCTCGAGGATCGCCATGCAGTGGTCGGTGCCCCGCCGGTCGCGCCACATGACGAGCGGACCCACCGCCCGTCCGGCCTCGTCCACGGGAACGATCGACGAGTACTGGCTCGCGACGCCGACGGCGACCGTCTCGCGTGCCGCCGTGGGAGCCTCCGCCGACACGGCCTGGATCGCCGCGCGCACCGCGTGCCACAGCGCCTCCGGGTCCTGCTCGACCGCATCGCCCTCGGCGACCGACTCGAGCCCACCGCGTGCCGACGCGACCACGGTGCCGTCGTCGGCGACCAAGCCCACCTTCACGTTGGTCGAGCCGACGTCGATGCCGAGCGCGTATGCCACGATCCTGGCCCGCTTCTAGCAAACTCCACCTCGGCGGCGCGAGGGCGCCTGGTGTCCGAGACCCGGTCCTCCCACCCGTACGGCGGCGGCGACCCGCCGTCTCTCCCCATGACGTTCACGTTGTTCCCGAAGATGCGGGTTTCGCGGGCAGCGCCTGTGCCGCCGATGCCACCAGAGCACCACACCACACCGCGACGACGAGCCATGTCACTCGCCACGCCATGTCTCCAAGGATCAGCAGGAGTCGTGCCGACGGTCCTCTCGGACGAGTAACCTGCGGCCGCGGCGCCCATCCTGACGCGGATCGGCGTCCTGTCCCAGCGGTGCGAAGAGTGACCGCCGCGGCTTCGCGGCTCTGGGAAGGAGGCCGTCCGCCCCGCGAGTCGCCGCGCGGGAATCGGGGCCGACATCGCTTGGCAGGATCGTTGCGAGTGAAACTCGAGGGCGGTGCCACGAGGCGTGGCGCTCAGCTCTGCTCGCTCAAGAAAGAAGGCTCAGAGCCATGGCAGCGCCACCGACCCCGGACACCGTGAAGGCCAGCGTCCGACTCTTCTATCGCGACGCCTACGTCTACGACGTGCTCGAGGCCGGGCCACGCCACACCTTCGACGTGGAGCGCCCGCGGCGCATCCGCGACGCTTTGATCGCGACCGGGCTCGTCGGCGCGTCCGATTTCGTCGCCGCGCCGCCGGTCTCGGCGGACGAGCTCGCGCTCGTGCACACCCCCGAGTACCTCGAAGAGATCCGCCGGCCGGAGACGCTCGCCAAGCTTCTCTTGCTCGATCCCGCCCACCCGTGGGGCGACCGGCTGCTCGAGCCCTTCCTCGCCGCCTCCGGCGGCACGGTCGCGGCGGCCCGCATCGCCATGATCGAACACGGGGTCGCGATCAACCTCGGGGGCGGCTTCCATCACGCCCAGGCCGACAAGGCGGAGGGCTTCTGCGCCATCGCCGACGTCGCCATCGCCATCCGCGTGCTGCGCCGTCACGGGCTCGGTGCCCGCGTCCTGATCGTCGACCTCGACTGCCACCACGGCAACGGCAACGCGGAGATCTTCGCTGCCGACGAGTCGGTCTTCACCTTGTCGATCCACGGCAACAACTGGTGTTGGATCACCAAACGCCACAACCGCGACGTCAATCTACCGGCGCACGCCGGCGACGACGCCTACCTCGCGGCCGTCCGTACCCACGTACCGGCGATCGTCCGCGAGTTCCGACCCGACGTGACCTTCTACGTCGCCGGCAGCGACCCCTTCATCGAGGACGCCCTCGGGGACTTCGACGTCAGCGAGGCCGGCATGCTGGAACGCGACCGCATCGTCACCGCCGCCGTGCGCGGCCACGGCATTCCCCTGGTGGTGACGACGGCGGGCGGCTACGGCCCGTCGAGCTGGCGCATCCACTTCAACTACTTCCGTTGGCTGCTCGCGGGAGGCGCCGATGAGTGAAAAGATCCTGCGCCGCTACGACGCGCCGACCTTGCGGGCCCTGTTCGCGCGGGCCGGCACGCTGGCATCCCTCGAGCGCAAAGGCTTCGCCGACATCGACGTCGTCATCGACTGGGTCGGACGGGCCCTGCCCCACGCGTTGCTCGTGGGGACCAAGGCGGGCACTCGCTACGTCCTGCTCGACGCGATCCTCGGCGAGACGACGATCGAGCCGGCGTTCTTCGCACGCTTCGCGATCACGATGGCGCGCCCGATCGAGCTCGCGGTGGTGCATTGGCTCCGCGAGGAGGATCCGACGGCCCGCTTCGAGGCCGGACGGCCCGCCCTCCCCCTGCAGCATCATCCCGGCCTCGGCATCCTGCGGTCGGCCTTCCGGGTCGTGGTGCGGATGGCGAACGAGCTCGGCAAGGACGGCGTCGCGAGCACTCCGAAGTTCTTCCACGATGCCGTGATCTTCTTTCGCTCGCGCCTCTTCCTCTTTCTCGACCCCGACGAGCAGGGCCGCTTCGAGGCGCTGCTCCGCGATCTCCGACCGCTCGGGCTCGGCGACGCCTCGCTCGCCTTGCTCGGAAACTGCGTGCGCGACCACGCCGGTCGCGTCGTGTCGTGGACGCCGAACGTGCAGGCCTGCCCGCTTTCGCCCGAGCTCACCGGCTACTTCAACGCCCCCGCCTACGCCGCGCGCGTCGAGCGCGCGCTCGCGACCCACCACTTCACCATCGACGACGTGGCCTTGCGGGCCATGCAGCTCCCCCCCGCGCTCGCGGCGCCGGTTCCGCTCTCGGCGGAGCCCCGCGCACGATGAGCGCCCGACGCGGCGCGAACCGCGGGCGCCGCGTCTCGAGACAATTCCGAAGGTCGTCGAGCGCCGCGCCGTCGCGCGCGTCGGCAAAGGCCATGAGGATCAACAAGCCGACCGGGCCGAACCCCGCTCCCAACATCGCCAGCATCGCAAGCATGAGCGAACCCTCCGACGTCGGCGGTGCACGCACCGGGCCACGCTTCGACCCGCGAACCCTCGGGGTGCTCGGCGGCCGGTGCAGCCTCTCGACTGCGGCAGGCGCCTCGCGAACGCAGTCGGAAGCATGCGGCGCGACACCCGACCGCCCGTTTTTCCTCGCCCGCGTCCGACGTAGAATCCGGCACGCCGATTGCGATGAGCTCGAGTCGGATGCCATTCATCGGACTGGTGATCGCGATGTGCTTCTTCTTCCACCACAAGCGCCGGTGGCGCGCCGACCATCACTGGGGCGACTGCGCCCCCCGGCACCCGCGCGACCAGCGCCGCGCCGAGCGGCGCGAGGATCGCCGCGCACGCCGGGAGACCGCGCGCGCGCCGGAAGAAGAGGCGGCGCGCCGCGCCCGCCGCCGCGCCGCCGCCGAGGCGAGCTTCTATGCCCACGCCGTGACCTACGGCGCGGTCATGGTGCTGCTCGCCTTCATCAACCTCATGACGGGCGGCCCTCCGTGGTTCCTCTGGCCCGCGTTCGGCTGGGGCATCGGTCTGTTCTCGCACTACATGGGCGTGTTCGGCTCGCGTTTCCTGAAGGCCCGCTTCTTCGACCCGGCGCTCGAACGCGAGCTCCGCCGCGAGCGCGTGCACATGCAGACCGAGAAGCAGGCGAGCATCGACGAGCTCTCGTCGACGATCGCGCACGAGATCCGCAATCCCATCGCCGCGGCCAAGAGCCTGGTGCAGCAGATGGGCGAAGATCCGCAGTCGGTCGAGAACGTCCAGTACGCGCAGGTCGCGCTCGAGGAGCTCGACCGCGTCGAGCGGCGCATCTCGCACCTCCTCAAGTTCGCCAAGGAGGAGGACTACGAGATGACGCTGGTGAACCTGGCGACCGTCGTGGACTCGGCGCTGACGCAATTGCGCGCCAAGCTCGACGCCGCCCGCGTGCGGATCGCGCGCAACTACATCGCCGGCCCGACCGTGCGCGCCGACGCCGAGAAGCTGCGTCAGGTCTTCGCCAACGTTCTCGACAACGCCATCGACGCGCTTGCCGCCGTGCCGGAAGACCGCCGCATCGACCTCTTCATCGAGAACGGCGGCAGCAACGCCACCGTTCGCCTGCGCGACAACGGGTGCGGCATCGCCGCCGACCAGCTGGCGCGCATCTTCAACCCGTTCTTCACCACCAAGGAAAAGGGCACCGGCCTCGGCATGGCCATCTCCAAGAAGATCGTCGAGGCGCACGAAGGCGCGATCGAGGCCAGCAGCGCGGTCGGGTGCGGCACGGAATTCACCATCCGGCTGCCGCTGCCCGGCCCGGCGGCGTGACGGACGGACGCGAGAGGCGAGTCATGCAAGCCCGCATCCTGGTGGTCGACGACGAGAAGGCGATGCTGCTGGCGCTGCGCGGCGTCCTCGGCCGCGAGGGCCATCAGGTCGAGACGGCGTCCTCCGGCGAGGAGGCGATGCGGCTGGTGGAGACCGGCAAGTTCCACGTCGTGATCACCGACCTCAATCTCCGCGGCCTGACTGGCATGCAGCTGCTCGAGCACGCGCGCCGGATCGATCCCGACATCGCCGTCATCATGATCACGGCGTACGGCTCGGAGAAGATCGCCGTGCAGGCGATGAAGCTCGGCGCCGCCGACTACGTCCCCAAGCCGTTCGACAACGACGAGCTGCGCGTCGTCGTGCGGCGCGTCGTCGAGCACGCGATGCTGCGTCGCGAGCACCGGCGGCTCCTGGCGGAGGTGCAGGGCACCTACGGCTTCGAGCAGATCGTCGGACGCGCGCCCGCGATGCGCCGGGTGTTCGAGGTGATCGACAAGGTCGCCGACGCCGACGTCACCGTGCTGGTGCGGGGCGAAAGCGGCACCGGCAAGGAGCTGGTCGCGAACGCGCTCCACTACCGCAGCCCGCGCCGGCATCGCCCGCTGGTCACGATGAACTGCGCCGCGCTCAGCCGCGAGCTGGTCGAGAGCGAGCTCTTCGGCCACGAGCGCGGCGCCTTCACCGGTGCGGTGGCGCGCCGGGAGGGCAAGTTCGAGGCGGCCGACGGCGGAACGCTCTTCCTCGACGAGGTCGGCGACATGCCGCTCGAGACGCAGGCCAAGCTGTTGCGCGCCATCCAGGAGAAGCGACTTCGAGCGGGTCGGCGGCAATGCCTCGATCACGCGTCGACGTCCGGCTGATCGCCGCGACCCACCACGACCTCGAGGCCGCGGTGCGCGAAGGGCGCTTCCGCGAGGACCTCTATTATCGCTTGCGGGTCGTCGCGGTGGTCGCTGCCGCCGCTGCGCGAGCGGCGCGAGGACATTCCGCTCCTGATCGATCGCTTTTTGAAAGACGGGGCGGCGCGCTTCTCCCGGCCGGTACGATCGCTCACCGGCGAAGCGCTGCGCGCCTGCGTCGCGCACGAATGGAAGGGAAACGTACGCGAGCTCAAGTCGGCGGTCGAGCAGGCGCTCTTGCTGGCGCCCGGGGTGGAGCTGACGGCCACCGACCTGCTCGGCGGCGACGGCGTGCCCACGGCGAACGTCGCCGAGTCGCCGTTGCCGGCGGGCTCGTTCCGTACCGCCAAGGAGCAGGCGGTCGCCAATTTCGAGCGCGACTTCCTGCTCCAGGCGCTGCGCCGGCACGCCGGCAACATCACCAGGGCGGCCGAGGAGATCGGCATCTACCGCCAGAACTTTCAACAGAAAATGCGGGAGCTCGGCATCACGGTCGACGATGCCGTCGGCCGCTCGGAGATGGACGAATAGCTCACGCGTCGCGATGGGGAGTCATCCCCGCTTGGACGCACCCGAAGGAGGCAGTCATGCGAGTCTTCGCGCGTATCTACAATCTCGTCCGCGGTGCGCTGTCGGCATGGATTCGCGGCCGCGAGCATCGGAATCCCGAGGCCGTCTACGAAAGCGCCATCCAGGAGCGCAGCGACCAATACGCCACGCTGCGCGCCGGGGCCGCGGGCGTGCTCTATCTGCGGAGCAAGCTCACCAGGCAGCTGGAGGAGACGTCGCGTGAGCTGGCGCGAGTGAAGGCGCAGCTGGATCTTGCCGTCGAGCGGGACGAGGATGCGGTCGCGCTCGCGTTGATCGGCAAACGCGACGCCCTCGGCGCCGAGGCGGAGCGTCTGACCGCCGACCTCGCCGAGCTCACCGCCGAGGCCGAGGCGGCGAAGCAGAACCTGATCGCCTTTCAGGGCGACATCGCGCGCCTCCGCGAGGAGAAGGTGCGCATGCTGGCCCGGCTCGCCAACGCGAAGGCGCGGCTCCGCTTCCAGGAGACGCTCGCCGGCCTCGCACCCGACGCCGACATCCGCGCGCTCGAGGGCGTGCGCGAGCACATCAATCGTTTGGTCGAGGAGACCAAGATCAACCGCGACCTCGGCGACAGCGAGCTCGAGCGCAAGCTCGGGAAGATCCGCGAAGCCGAGGCCGCCGCCGCCCGCCGCGCGCAGCTCGACGAGATGAAGCGCGCGCGCGGACGGGGATTGCTGCCGGTGGTGGTGATGCCGGCGGAGCGCGAGCCGGTCGCGGTGCGCCGAGCGGGGCTGGGCCGAGGCTGACGGCCGGCAGGTCGCGAGGTGCTTACGCGCCGTGGCCCGCGGCGCTCAGGCGCCGGTCGAGGTCGAACGCCGCGCTGATGAGCGCGAGGTGCGTGAAGGCCTGCGGGAAAGTTGCCGAGGTGCTCGCCGCGCGGGCCGAGCTCCTCGGCGTAGAGGCCGAGGTGGTTGGCGTAGCCGAGCATCTTCTCGAAGAAGAACCGCGCCTTCGGAAGATCGCCCATGCGGGACAGGCACTCGACGTACCAGAACGAGCACATGGAGAACGTGCCCTCCTGGCCCGTCAGGCCGTCGCGGAGAGCCGTGCTCGCCGTCGCGGATGCGGTAGCGATAGACGAGCGAGTCGCTCGACCAGATCGCGCTCGATCGCCCGCAGCGTCGAGAGCCAGCGCGGGTCGGTCGGGCGAGATGAAGCGGACGAGCGGCATCAGCAGGCTCGCGGCGTCGACCTCGGTCGTGTCGCGGCGTGCTGCACGAAGGTCTTGCGGTCCGCGTTCCAGAAGCGCGTGAAGATGTCGTCGTAGATCTCGTCGCGCACGTCGTGCCACGCGCCGTCGGGCGCCGGGAACGAGCGCTTGCGTGGCGAGACGGATGGCGCGGTCGATCGCCACCCAGCACATGACGCGCGAGTAGAGGAACTCCCGGCGCCCGCCGCGCACCTCCCAGATGCTCTCGTCGGGCTCGCCGCCAGTTGCGGCGTGACCCAGTCGACGAGACGCAGCAGGTCCTGCCAGAGGTCGTGCGAGATCGGCGCGCCGTACTTGTCGTAGAGGTACACCGCGTCCATCAGCTCGCCGTAGATGTCGAGCTGGAGCTGCACGCGCGGCGGCGTTGCCGATGCGCACCGGCCGCGAGCCCAGGTAGCCCGCGAGGTGCGGCAGCGCCTCCTCGGCCAGCGCCGTCGCGGCCGTCGATGCCGTACATGATCTGCAGCGAGCCGTCGGGCGGCGAGCTCGCGGCAGCGCGCCTCGACCCAGCGCATGAACGCGCCGGCTTCCTCGGTGAAGCCGAGGCGCATGAGGCCGTAGAGCGTGAACGAGGCGTCGCGGATCCACGTGTAGCGGTAGTCCCAGTTGCGGCTGCCGCCGATCCGCTCGGGCAGGCCGAACGTCGGCGCGGCGACGATCGAGCCGTGCGTCGCGCGAGGTCAGCAGCTTGAGCGTCAGCGCCGAGCGGTCGACCACCTCGCGCCAGCGCCCGCGATAGGTCGACCGGCCGATCCAGCGGCGCCAGAAGTTGACCGTCGCCTTGAACGCCTCGGACACGTAGTCCGGGCCGGCCGCACGGCGTCTCCTCGCCCGGCCGGATCTCCTCCAGCACGAACGCACGCCGACTCGTCGGCGCGCAGCGTGAACTCGGCGACCGCGTCGCCGTCTTCGATCCGCAGCGGCACCGGCGAGCGCAGCCGCAGCGCGATCGGCTGGCGCGCCTGCGGCGACGAACAGCACCCCGTCGGCGGTCCGCTCGACCGTGTGCGCGCCGCGCCCGTAGTCGAAGCGCGGCGCGCAGCGCATCCGGAAGCGCACCTCGCCGCGCACCGTCTTGGCGCGGCGCACGACGTTGTGCGCGTGGCCGGCCTCCTCGACCGGCATGAAGTCCGACACCTCGGCGACGCCGTCGCTGCGAGAGAAAGCGCGTCAACAGCACGTTGGTGTCGGGCAGGTAGAGCTGCTTGTGCGACGACGTCGTCGAACAGCGGCGGCGACCTGGAAGATGCCGCCGCGCTCGTGATCGAGCAGCGCCGCGAAGACCGAGGGCGAGTCGAACGACGGCGCGCACATGAAGTCGATGGCGCCGTCGGTCGACACCAGCGCGACGGTCTCGAGATCGCCGATGACGCCGTGGTTCTCGATCGGTATGTGGTCGGCGCGAAGGTCGCTCATGAGAAGTGCCGCCGACCTTCGGGTACCAGGACGCATGGACGCGAGCAATGGCAGCGACGACGGCGCCGTCGCGAACGCGTGCTCGCGATTGACACGCGCGTTCCGCTGGGCTGTCCTTTCCGGCGAGGAAGGGCCGCGGCGGCGCGCCGCCGAGCGGATCGGCGTGCCGGGCGAGGCTGTCGAACACCCGCAGGCATGGACCCACGCACGACCACCGTCCACGACTTCGACCGGGCGCGCGACGCCGGTCGCCGGGGCACGCCCTGACGGCGATCGACGCCGCCATCGTGCTGGCGTTCGTCGGCTACTGCATCGTCGTCGGCCTGCGTACCCGCGGGGTCTCGTCGCAGGATCTCGAGCAATACTTCCTCGCCGGCCGCACCCTTCCGGGCTGGCAGGCGGGGGCCAGCATGGCCGCGACCCAGTTCGCGGCCGACACGCCCTTGCTCGTGACCGGCATGGTCGCGAGCGCCGGCATCTTTTCGCTCTGGCGCCTCTGGATCTACACGCTCTCGTTTCTGCTCATGGGCTTCGTGTTGGGCGCGAGCTGGCGGCGGGCGGGAGTGCTCACCGACGCCGAGCTCGCCGAGCTGCGCTACACGGGCCGGGCGGCGACCGCGCTCCGCTTGGTGAAAGCCGTCTACTTCGGAACGATCTTCAACTGCACGGTCCTCGCCATGGTCTTGCTCGCCGCCATGCGGATCGCCGAGCCCTTCTTGCGCTGGCAGGAGTGGCTGCCGGCATGGGCGTTCGCACCGATCGTCGCGCTCGTGCAGACGGCAAGCGGCGCCGATGGGGTGACGGCGGCGCACCAGGCGAGCGACGCGCTCTCGCTGTTCGCGATCGTCGGCGTGACCGCCTTCTACTCGACCACGGGCGGACTCCGGGCGGTGGTCAAGACCGACGTCGTGCAGCTCGCGATCGCGCTGGTCGCAACCGGCGTCTATGCCGTCGCCGTCACGCGCGCGGCCGGCGGCCTCGCCGCGCTGCCGGCCCGCCTGCACGGGCTCTACGGCGACGTCCGGGCCGACGAGCTCCTCGCGTTCACCCCCGATCGGGCGCCGCATGCGCATCTGCTGGTGCTGGCCGTCGTCGCCGTGCAGTGGCTCGCGCAGATGAACGCCGACGGCACCGGCTACCTCGCGCAGCGCACCATGGCGTGCCGCTCCGATCGCGACGCGCGCCATGCGGCACTGGTCTTCGCCGGACTGCAGACCGTCCTGCGCTCGCTCCTGTGGCTGCCGATCGCGGTCGGGCTCCTGGTGCTCGTGCCCCTCGGCGGCGACGGACACGTGGTGTCGATCGCGATGCGCGAGCGTACCTTCGTCGACGGAATCGTCACCTACCTGCCGGCGGGCTGGCGCGGCCTCATGCTGACCGGGCTCCTGGCCGCCTTGGCCTCGACCATCGACACCCACCTCAACTGGGGCGGGTCGTACTGGACGAACGACGTGTTCCAGCGCGGCGTATGCGAGCTCTGGCTCCGACGCGTCCCGTCGCCGCGCGCGCTCGTATGGGTGGCGAGGGCAAGCAATCTCGGCATCCTCGTCACCGCCCTCCTCATCCTGACCCAGCTCGACTCGATTCAATCCGCGTGGCACGCGAGCTTGCTGCTCGGCGCCGGCATGGGCATTCCGCTGGTGGCGCGTTGGCTCTGGTGGCGGGTGTCGGCCGTGGGTGAGCTCACGGCGATCGTGGTGTCGACCGTCATGGCGCCGCTCGCGCTCGCGACGGTCGCGAGCGAAGAGCTCCGCCTCCTCGTCGTCGCCGGCACGGCGGCGCTGGCGGTGCTGCTGGTCTCGCGGCTCGGACGGACGCCGCCCGCGTCCCTCACCCGCTTCTACCTCCGCGCCGCGCCGCCGGGATGGTGGGGACCGGTCGCCGTCGCGGCCGGGCACGATCCGCGCGCACCCGGCCGACGTCTCGCGCTCGGCCTCGCCCTCACCGCCCTCTTCACGTTCGCGCTCTTCTGCGCGCTCGTGGGCGCCGGCACGTGGCTCGTCGGCAGCCCGGGGCCGCGCTGGGCCGCGTCGCGCGCATCCTGGATCGCCGGCGTGCTGTTGGCCGGAGCCGCCGCGAGCGCCTACGGATGGTTCCTGCTGCGCCGCCTCGACGGCGCGTAACGGTGCGCGGCGCCGCCGCACGCGGAACGGACCGAACCGACGGGCCCCGAGCACCGTCGTTCCCGTGACCGAACACCCCGGCACGTGCGGTCCTGCGCGTTCCCGCGAGATTGCGCGAACGATCCGCGGTTGCCCGTCGACGCAGCTGCGATGTCGAACGCTCCGGCACGATCGACGTCCGGCACGGGGCGATGTGCGTCGGAGGGTGCTGTGGCGGGCCTCCGTGCAACACACCGACCGTACAGACGCGGCCAGAAGACGACACGCGGGCGCCGTCGCCGGCGCCGGCTCTCACCATAGGGACGGTCTCCAACGATATCCCTTGATTGTCGGGCGCCGGATCGACCATGGTTGGTCCGTCCAAGCAGCACGCCCTCACCCCCGCGCGGCCCGCGAACGATCCCGGAGGACCCCATGCGCGCTCCCGTCGTCCACCTCGCCCTCGTTGCCACCACGATCCTGTGCGTGATCTCGCCGGACCTCGCTCGAGCAAACACGCGGCCGCACGGCGTGGACTCGGCGCGGAGGGACGCGCGCGCACCCACGCGCATCGACGACGCCGTCCCCGTCGCGCGCCCGCATCCGCGACCCGACGACTGGCAGGCCGCCGAGCGCCTCCTGCGGCTCGACGACGCCCACGTCGCGCTGCTCCGTCGGCTGCTGGCGCTCCCACCGGATCAGGTCGATCGGCTATGCACCTACCTCCGAACGGACGGGGCGGCGCGTCTCGGCGCCGACGGTCGGGTGGCGAGCATCGCCGACACCAGCGTGGTCGCGCAGGCGCTCACGCTCGACGACATCGCCAATCTGCTCGCGACGATCCAATCCGGCGTCACCAGCATCAGCACCCGCCTCAATTCGCTGCTGGCCCGCGTCCCCGACCGTCCCGACGTTCGCGCGCTGGTCTCGGAGGTCGACCTCGACGACCTCAAGGGCCTCTTCGCGGCAGTACGCGACGACGCCGGCGGAGTCCTCGCCATCGTCGAGGAGGAGCGGGCGGGCTTTCAGACCTTCGTCGGCGGGGCCAACGGGACGTGCGGAGGCGGAACGCCGTGCGGAACGTTCAAGCAGGATCTCACCGGCATCTTCCTCGACCTCGAGGACGCCTGGGCGACGGCGCAACGGGTCGAGTGTCTCGAGAAGCCCGACCTCGTGCTGCGATCGCTGGACACGACGTTCTTCCAAACGCTGCTCGTGGATAAGGCGCCGCTCGTCGTGCTCTTCTTCATGCAGAAGGTCCTCGACCAGTTCACGGGCTGGCAGACGGTCATCGCGGACGGGCTTGCCACGATTCCCCCCGGGCTGACGCAGCTCTGCGAGAGCGAGCCGCCCGCGCCGGCCGCCTGTCTCGCCTCGGTCGATCGCAAGTGCTGCGTGCTGCGGCCGAAGGTCGTGGGCGCGGCGCTCGACCGCACGAAGGCTGCGCTCTCCCTGGCACCGACCATCTTCAAGATCGTGCGGCACTGGACGACCGACGACAAGGACGCGACCGCGGCCGCCGTCGTCGGCGGCGGCGCCGGCGCCGGCACCAACGTCAAGAACCCCGCGCACGGGGGCGCGTCGACGCTCGAGGCCGTCGCGGAGAAGCTCGGGAAGGCGATCGAGAACGCGATCGCCGCGCGCGACAAATGCGTCGCCGCCGACCTGACGCGGGAGCAGGATCTGTTCGCCTGCAACGGGCTCGTGGAATACATCCTGCCCAAGGAGCGTGGCGGTCAGTTCGAAGACGCCGCCGAGCAGGTGGAGCGGCGCATCGGCGACATGGAAGCGGCCGGCCTCGATGCCAAGCAGACCGCGAAGTCCCGCGTCGAGTTGGCGCGGGCACGGAGCGTGGTCGGCACGTCCAAGGGCTACCGACACCTGTGCGCCGCCTACAAGGCGCTGGTGCGCTGAGGCTCCTCGGCGAGCGTCCGAGCCGCCGGGCGCGTGACGCCATCGATCAGAAGAGGGCGTGGGCGCCCGTGCCGCCACGGCACGTGGGCGCCCGCAGAGAGCCTACGCCGCCCTCAGGCCGAGGTGCTGACGAGATTGCCGACCGCACCGCCCGGATCGCCGTTCGTCGCCGTCAGCGTACCGAGATTCTGCACCAACTTCTGAAGAAAGCCCTGCAGCGTCGGAGCGG
Organism: uncultured delta proteobacterium; assembly: GCA_963774015.1. Classification (GTDB taxonomy): domain Bacteria; phylum Desulfobacterota; class Binatia; order UTPRO1; family UTPRO1; genus UTPRO1. The sequence continues at coordinate 881,229 of CAVZDH010000001.1, read as the reverse complement.
TCCCCGTCGCATCGCTCGCTCCGGCAGCACCGCCGTTCGCCGACTGAAGCAGCGCCTGGAAGTCGTTGGTGAGCTTGCTCAGCGTGGGGTCGGCGCTCGGATCCGTTCCGAGACTCTGCACCAGGTTCTGCACGTTGGTTTGAAGGTCACCGCCGTATCCCGCGGCGCCCGTCTTGCCGGTCGGCGTCCCGGCTCCGTTGCGCGCCGCCTGCACGAGATCGTGCAGGAACGTATGGAGTGCCTGCTGCGTCGATCCTCCGGATCCGCTGCCGTCGTTGTCGCCGTCGCGATCGACGGAGCCGCTCGCCGCCGCCGGCGCGCTTCGCGACGTCAATCCGAGTTGCTGGAGCGTCTGGGAGATCGCGAGCCGCAACGCGTGCCCCTGCTGACGTCCGGACTGTCCGCCTCGAATGCTCGTGCTGCCGTCGTGATCGCCGTCGGCATCGACCGCACCGCTCGGCGTCTGACCGTTGTTCGTGATCGCGAGTGCGCTCGCGATGCTGCTGCCCGTCGAACCACTGATGTTCATCTCGTCCTCCCGAAGGGCGCGCCCTTCCGTCGCAGCGCGGCTTCTCTCGCGGTATCGGCTTCGTCATGAGCGGACTTGAGCGCGCGACGTCACGATCGCTGCGCGCGTGACCATCGTGGCGAAATGCCCCACTGTCGCCCTCGAGCGTGGGGCATATGCCCACCGGCGATACTTCCTTGCCGGCGCCGACGAGATTCGCGGCCCATCGGATTCCCGCCGCGACTGGACCGTCCACGCGCCGCCGTCGTAGTATCCGGCCCGTCGAACATGACCGACCGCCGCCATCCGTCGTCCATCGCACCATGCCGCGTGCGCCGTCTGCCGATTCTCCGCCGCGGCCTCGTCCTCATGCTCGTCGCGGGCGCGGGCATCGTGGCATCGATCTCGCTCGCCGACACGCCGCGGGGAGCCCCCATAGCGATCGTCATCGACGCGTTCCATTGCATCCAGGCGAAGCCGACGGCCCACACTCGCAAGTTCGTTCCGGAGGTCGGACTCCCGCTCGTCGATTTCGACTCGGTGGTCGTCGACGTACCGAAGTCGCGCGACGTGTGCGCACCGGCCGCCGCGACCCTCGCGGAGATCGGGAACCCCGAAATCCACCTCGACCGGTACGCCATCAAGGCGGAGAAGGGGCAGCCCAAACCCGTCAAGCATCTCGGCCTCGTCTTCCAGAACGCGCTCGGCACGGTGACGCTCGACACCGCGGGTCGCGAGCTCTTGGCGCTGCCGAGCAAGACGAGCACGGAGCAGCTGCAAGTCGCCCCCGCCTTCGAGAGTCACGAGGTCGACCGCTTCGACTGCTACAAGGCGAAGCTCTCGAAGGGGGCGCCGAAGCTGCCGAAGACCCTCGAGATCACCATTGCCGACGAGCTCACCAGCCCACCCAAGCGCTTCGCGGTGAAGAAGGTCACGCGCGTCTGCGTCCCGACCGCGGTGCTCGGTACGCCGGCGAAGCACGCCAACCACCTGGTGTGCTACCAGGTGAAGGCCACCAAGGGTCGCTGCGACGACGGGGCGCCGCTGAACGCGGGCGGTGGATGCAAGAAAGAGAGCGACTGCGGCGGCGTGAAGGGCACGACCACGTTCTGCGTCCGCCAGTCCAAGCTCGTCCCGACGCTCGGCGTCTTCACGTCCGACCTGATCCGCGGCCTGCAGCAGGACCTGACCAAGGACGGCGACGTGTGCGTGCCCTCCGTCCGTCTGCAGTAGCGCGCCCGACCTGACCGTCGCGAACGGCGTGTGCCGCCTCGATTGACTTCGGCGGCTCGGGATAGGAAACGGGCGGATGCCCTCATCGCTCCGTCGTCGTTTGGTATGCGTCGCCTCGCTCGCAGTCGTCGCGGCGGTGACACCCGTGCTCGCGGCGTCTCCCGACGCGCTCGATCGCACCGTCTTGCCGATTCCCGAGCCGCAATATCCGGCGATCACCACGCTCGATGCCCGCGACGCGAAGGCGCCGCCGCGCTTCGAGGTGAAGGCGCCGAAGGGTGCCCCCAACGTCGTCATCGTTCTGCTCGACGACATCGGGTTCGGCCAAGCGAGCGCCTTCGGCGGTCCCGCGAGGATGCCGACCCTCGACAAGCTCGCCGCGGAGGGCCTGCGCTACAACGACTTCCACACCACCGCCCTCTGCTCGCCGACGCGCGTGGCATTGCTCACCGGGCGCAACCACCACGTCAACAACGCCGGGGCGATCATGGAGCTCGCGACCGCGTTTCCCGGCAACACCGGCATCCGACCCCAAAGCGTCGCACCGCTCGCCGAGATGCTGCGGCTCAACGGCTACAGCACGGCCGCCTTCGGCAAGTACCACGAGACCCCCGCGTGGGAGGTCTCGGTCTCCGGTCCGTTCGACCGCTGGCCCACCCACTCGGGCTTCGACAAGTTCTACGGCTTCATCGGCGGTGAGACCAACCAATGGGCCCCCGCGATCTTCGACGGCACCGTACGCGTCGAAGCTCCGCACGACCTGGACTACCATTTCACCGTCGACATGACCGATCACGCGATCGCGTGGATCCAGGCGCAGCAATCGCTGACGCCCGACAAGCCGTTCTTCGTCTACTTCGCGACGGGTGCGCTGCACGCACCGCACCACGTCCCGAAGGCCTACATCGACCGCTACCAGGGCCGCTTCGATCGGGGCTGGGACGCGCTGCGCGAAGAGACCTTCGCGCGCCAGAAGAAAATGGGCGTCATTCCCGCGAATGCCGACCTCACCCCGCGCCCGAAAGAGATTCCCTCGTGGGACTCGCAGACGCCCGAGCAGAAGAAGCTCGAAGCCAGGCAGATGGAGACCTTCGCGGGCTTCGCCGAGCACACCGACGAGCAGGTCGGCCGGCTCGTGAGCGCGCTCCAGGACATGGGCGAGCTCGACCGGACGCTCTTCATCTACATCGTCGGCGACAACGGGGCGAGCGCGGAAGGCGGACCCGAGGGGGCCTACAACGAGATGATGGCGCTCAACGGCATCATCAACACCGCCGCGATCAACATGCCGCATCTCGAGGAGTGGGGCGGCCCGAGCACGTTCCCCCACTACGCGATCGGCTGGGCGTGGGCCGGCGACACGCCGTTCCAATGGACCAAGCAGATCGCCTCACACTACGGCGGCACGACCAACGGCGTCGTGATCCGTTGGCCGTCCCGGATCAAGGACAAAGGACAGATCCGCTCGCAGTTCTCGCACGTGACCGACATCGCACCGACCGTGCTCGAGGCCACCGGCTTGCCGTTTCCGACCAGCGTCAACGGCACGGTGCAACGCCCCTTCGACGGGGCCTCGCTCGTCTACACCTTCGCCGACGCGAAGGCGAAGGAGCGGCACACCACGCAGTACTTCGAGATGTTCGGGAACCGCGGCATCTACCACGACGGCTGGGTGGCGGCGACGCGCCATTCCATCCCGTGGTTGGTGGTGCCGCTGCCGCCGCTCTCGGAAGACGTCTGGGAACTCTACCACGTCGCCGAAGACTTCAGCGAAGCGCATGATGTCGCGGCGCAGAATCCGGCGAAGCTGAAGGAGCTCCAGGATCTCTTCATGAAGGAAGCCGAGCGCAACCACGTCTTGCCGATCGACGACCGCCGCGTGGAACGCTTCAACCCCGCCATCGCCGGCCGCCCCGACTTGATCGGCGATCGCTCGTCGCTGACGGTCTATCCGGGGATGATCGGCATCACGGAGAACGCCTTCATCAACACCAAGAACCGCACCTACACGATCACCGCCCCCGTCGAGCTCGCCGACGCCCACACCAACGGCGTGATCATCGCGCAAGCCGGCGCGTTCGGAGGCTGGTCGCTCTACATGAAGGACGGCACGCTCCATCACGAGTACAACTACTTCGGCATCGAGCGGACGAACCTCGCGAGCGCGGCGCCCGTCGCCGCGGGCAGGCACGTGCTCCGCTACGAGTTCGTCGCCGATGCCGCGAAGCCCGGCACGGGCGGCAATTGCGCGCTCTACGTCGACGGCAAGCCGGTCGCGAAGGGCCACATCCCGAAGACCCAGCCGTTCGCTTTTTCGGCAGACGAAGGTGTCGACGTCGGCATGGACGGCGAGACGGCCGTCTCCCGTGACTACACGCCCGCCGCCAGCAAGTTCACCGGCAAGATCGTGAAGGTCACCGTCGACGTGAAGCCGTCGAAGCTGAGCGCCGCCGACCAGAAGGCGGCCGACGAGATCGGGGAGCAGGCGGAGCTGATCGAAGACTGAAGGGCGTGACGCCGCAAATTCGGGCATTGCAGGCCGAAGAGTCACCGCCGCACCTGCGAAGTCGTTCAACGACGGGCCGCGAGGCGTGGCACGTGCGTTGCTCGTTGGTCGCGACATGGAGCTCGAACATCCGCACCACCAGTCCGGCAAGCACGTCGCGACGTGCATCCACTGCGCCCGCGTGATCTTCCACAGCGCCCGGCGTGTCGGCGAGCCGCAGCTGACGATGATGCACAGCCACCTCCTGGTCTGTCGGCCGCTGGTGGCGTTGCAACAGGTCGATGACGTGCTCGCGCATTGCAGGATCGTCGAAGAAGGCCGGGCGGAGCCGCGGCCGCTCGCGCCCTGATCCGCTCCAGCGCGCGGGGCAAGAGACGTTCGTTTTACTCTCTTGACTAACGTGACGTGCCTTCGTTATACGGGCGACTAATCCCACCCGCTGGAGGCGCGCATGACCACCACCCAACCTCGAACCGTCGCAGGGCGTAAGCTCACCCTCAGCCACATCGGACTCGGCTGTTTCGACCTCGCCACGATGGAGGACTTTTACACGCGCGTCCTCGGCATGACCGTCACCGACCGCGGCGAGGTGGGGGGCGGACTCGCGACGCTCGTATTCCTCACCACCGATCCGTCCGAGCATCACCAACTCGTGCTCGCCTCGGGCCGCACCGAAGGAGCCGTGCTCGCCGGACCCGTTCCCGGAGGCAGCTTCGGCTCGACGATCTTCCAGCTCACCTTCCGGCTCGAGGATCTCGCGACGCTCCGGCGCCTCCGACAACGCTTGATCGAGGAAGGCAACGACAATTTCGTGCCGCTCAATCACGGCAACTCGTGGTCGATCTACACGCGCGATCCGGAGGGCAACGCGCTCGAGCTCGTCGTCGACAGTCCGTGGTTCGTCCACCAGCCGAACGGCCATTACCTCGATCTCGCGCTCGACGACGACGAGATCCTGCGTCAAACCGAGGAGCTCTGCCGCGCCACCGGCGACTGGAAACCGTACGAGGAGTGGCGCGCCGAGGTCGCCGAGCGCATCACCGCCGACCAAGCGGGCCTGCGATGACGCCGCCGCGCATCGAGACCCCGGTGCTCGTCGTCGGCGGCGGGCCGGCCGGCATGACGACCGCGCTCCTTCTGGCGCGCCGCGGTCTCGCGTGCCGCGTCGTCGAGCGGCGAGCGACGCCGCAGCCCGCCCCCGCCGCCCACGTCGTGAACGCGCGCACGTTCGAGATCCTGCGCGCCGCCGGCGTCGACATGCGGGCGATCGCCGACGCGTGCCAGCATCCCGCGGACGCGGGACACGTGTTCTGGGTGACTACGCTCGCCGGCCAGGAGCTCGGACGCCTCCCCTACGAGCGGCAGGACGACGCCGTGCTCGCCCTCACCCCGACGCCGCTCCGCAACCTCTCCCAGCATCGCTTCGAGCCGATCGTCGCGGACGCCGTGCGACGCACCGCGGGCATCGAGCTCGCCTACGGCCACGAGTGGGACGGCGCCGTCCAGGACGCGGAGGGCGTGACGTCGCACGTGCGCGTCACCGCCGGCGGCACCAGCTACGAGGTGCGGAGTCGCTGGCTCGTCGCCGCCGACGGCGCGGCGAGCCCCGTGCGCCGCGCGCTCGGCATCGCGCCGGTCGGCCCCGATCGCCTGCAGAGCTTCGTGATGATCCACCTCGACGCGGACTTCCGCGCGCTCGTGGGCGAGCGGCGCGGCGTCCTCTATTGGACGACCGCGCCCGACGCGACCGGGACCTTCGTCGCCCACGACCTCGCCCGCACCTGGGTCTACATGCATCCCTTCGACCCCGATCGGGAGACCGTCGCCGACTACGGCGACGCACGGTGCGCCGCCATCGTCCGGCGGGCCCTCGGCACGAGCACGCATCCCTTCGCGGTCCGCACCGTCCGCACATGGACGATGACGGCGCAGGTGGCGGAGCGCTATCGCGACGGGCGCATCTTCCTCGTCGGCGATGCGGCCCACCGCTTTCCACCGACCGGCGGCCTCGGACTCAACACAGGCGTGCAGGACGCGCACAACCTCGCCTGGAAGCTCGCCATGGTCGAGGCCGGCGAGGCAGCGGACGGCCTCCTCGACACCTACGAACGGGAGCGCCGGCCGGTCGCGCAACGCAACGCCGACGTGAGCCTCCAGAACGCGATGCGGCTGCTGGAGGTCTACCAAGCCCTCGCCGCGGTCGATCCCGCCGCGCGCGCCACCGGCACCTTCGCCGTGACCGAGGAGCTTCGCGCCGCGATCGCGCACCAAGCCGAGCACTTCGACATGCTCGGCCTCCAGCTCGGCTTCGCCTACGACGGCGGAGCCCTCGACGACGCGCACGCCGTCGCGACGCCGTCGCCGATACGCGACTACCATCCGAGCGCGTTGCCCGGCGCCCGCGTGCCGCATGCGTGGGTCGAGCGCGACGGCCGTCGCATCTCGAGCCTCGATCTCTTCCCCTACGACCGCTTCACGCTCGTGACCGGCAGCGACGGCGCGGCCTGGCGCGACGCGGCGGCGGGCCGCGCGGCGCTCGCCGTCGTCACCATCGGCCGCGACGTCGCGGATCCGGACGGCACGTGGACGCGCCTGCTCGCGCTCGACCCGCGCGGCGCGCTCCTCGTCCGGCCCGACCAACACGTCGCCTGGCGCTCCGACCACGTCGCCGGCGACCCCCGCGCCGCGCTCGCCGGCGTGCTCGCGCGCATTCTCGACCGCACGCCCCTCGCCGCCTGAAGGAGACCGCCATGGACCTCGGAATCGCCGGAAGACACGCGATCGTGTGTGCGTCGAGCCGCGGGCTCGGCAAAGCCTGCGCCGCCGCGCTCGCGCGCGAGGGTGCCGTGGTGATCGTGAACGGACGCGACGCGGAGCGGCTCGAGGCGACGGCCGCGGAGATCCGGAGCGCGACGGGCGCCGCCGTGACCGCCGTCGTCGCCGACCTCTGCACCGAGGACGGCCGCGCGCGGCTGGTCGCGGCCTGCCCTACCCCCGACATCCTCGTCACCAACAACGGCGGGCCGATGCCGGCCCGCTTCGAGGATTGCGATCACGCGACCTGGCTCGCGGCGCTCGAGCAGAATCTCCTCGCGCCGGCGCTCCTGATCCGCGCCGTCATCCCCGGCATGCGCGAGCGCCGCTTCGGCCGCATCGTCAACATCACCTCCGCCATGGTGAAGGCGCCGCACCCGCTGATGGGACTCTCGACCGCCGCGCGCTCGGCCCTCACCGCCGTCTGCAAGGGGCTCTCGCGCGAGGTCGCCCGCGACAACGTCACCATCAACAACCTGCTGCCCGAGCGCATCGACACCGATCGCCAACGATTCATGGCCGGCCTGCACGCCGCCGGCCGCGGCATCAGCGTCGAGGAAGCGTATGCGGAGATCGCCGCGTCGATCGCCGCCAACCGGCTCGGCACGCCGGAGGAGCTCGCGGCCGCGTGCGCCTACCTGTGCAGCGCGCAGGCCGGCTTCGTGTCCGGTCAGAACCTCTCGGTCGACGGCGGCACCTACGTGGGCGTGCTCTGAATCCGCGGCACGCCGCCCGCCGCGCCTCGCCAGGAAGCCCGCGCGTTCCCTCCGGGCACGGCCGGGCGAACACCCGACGGTCGCGCACCGCGCGAGCGCCCCTCCACATCCGGCGCGAGCCACGGATCGCGGCAGGAAGGCGGCGCCACCGTGTCGCAGCCCGGACCGCACAGCCACCGACCCGACGCGCCCCGTAACCAAGATTTCATCGACGTTGCGTTGCAGGGCGCGATCTCCGCGCGCTACGCCTGCTCGATTCTTTTCCGCGGCGGACACGCCTGCGCCGCGGACACCGTCCAAAAGAGGGGGTCGGATGATGCGAGTCGTAGCGCGCGGGTTAGTCGTGACGGTACTGTCGGGAGCGTTCGCCCTCCCCTTGTCGGGATGCACGGCCTCCAAGATGTCACGCGTCGATTGCCGGGTGGCGAGCGCGCTCGCGGCCGGTGCCGCGGGCGCCGCGGTCGGGGCCGTCGGCGTCGACCAGGTCGGCAATTCGGAGGACGGCATCGCGATCGCCTCCGGAGCGGTCATCGGGTTCGTCGTCGGAGGGCTCACCGGTTACGGAGTGAGCGGCTGGACCTGTCCCGCCGCGGCCGAGGAGCCGCCCGCCCCGCCGCCGGCCCCCGCTCCGCCTGCGCCGGTCGTGAAGGAAAAATTGGTCCTGCGCGGCGTGACCTTCGACTTCGACAAGGCGACGCTCCGCGCCGCTGCCAGCCCCGTCCTCGACGAAGCGGCGCATGCGCTGGCAGCCAGGCCGGGCGCCCGGGTCGTGGTCGAGGGCCACACCGACGCCGTCGGTTCCGACGCGTACAACGAGCGGTTGTCGCAGCGGCGCGCGCAGACCGTCGTCGACTATCTCGTGCATGCGGGGGTGGCTCGGGATCGCCTCGAGGCCACGGGATTCGGCGAGTCGCGTCCCGTCGCGGACAACGACACCGAGGACGGGCGCGCCCGCAACCGTCGCGTCGAGCTACGCGTCGTCGGCGAGTAGGCGGCGCGCGCCACACGCGCCCGAGGATCGCTGCTCGATGACGACGGCCGCGGCGCCGAGTCCTCAGCGTCCCGCGCCGAGCACCTCGAACGCGCCCGAGAATGCCGGCGACAGCGCCAGCAACATCGGCCCTCCCGTGCTCTCGAATTCCCGGATGATCGCCTGCGCCTCGGGGGGCGCTTCGGCCGGCGTCTTTTCCGGGAACGGCGGCGACGGATAGTACTCGACGCCGAGCTGAATCGTCTTCGCGAGCAGCTCGCCGCCGATCAGCTCGGTGAGAAAGAGCGCGGTGTCGATGCTCGCGGAGACGCCCGCACCGGTCACGTACTTACCGTCCCGGTGGTAGCGCACGGGCAGGAACTCGGCACCGTAGTCGGCGAGCCGATGTTGGTAGAACCAGTTCGTCGTCGCCTTCCGGCCCTCGAGCAACCCGGCCGCAGCGAGCGTCGCGCTGCCGTTGCAGATGCCGACCGTCCACGTCGAGGTCGCGTCGAGGCGCCGCAGATGTCCGAGGAACGCGTCATCGGTCTCGAGCGGGGTGCCGCCCGGTCCGCCGGGAACGTAGAGAATGTCGGTGCTCGCCACCTCCGCGAGCTCGCGAAACGCGAGCAAGCCGAGCGCGCGCGTGTCGGCCGCAACCACCCCACGCCGCATCGCCGCCCACTCCACCTCCATGCCGGGAATGCGCGACAACACCTCGTAGCCGCCGATCGCATCCAGTGACGTGACACCATCGAAGATCACCATCGTAAGTCGCATCGAAACCTCCTCCTCTGCGAGCGCGATAGATCGCAGGGCGCGCCGACGGAACGCGCCCGCGTCGGTTTGGCGGGATCCGAGGTCAGGTTGTCAGGATCCGCTTCTCGGGATTCGGCTGTGTCACATCGGCGCGGACTTTCGTCGTCGCTTCCGCTCGCGCAAGCGCGGTCTAGGCTAAAAGCTGGTCCGCATGACAGCGAGAAGCGCCGTCGTCTTCGTCCACGGGATCGCGCCGAAGCCCGCACCGGCCGCGCTGCTCGAGCGCTGGCTGCGCGCCCTCGCCCGTCCGAATCCGATGCCGAGCGTCTTTCCGCCGCCGAACCTCGGCGTCGACCTCCGCACCCACGCCGTCGACGTGCGCCTCGCGTATTACGCGGACGTCTTCTACGGCGCCGCGAGCGTGCCGGACGTCGAGATCGAAAGCGACACGAGCGTCGAACGCGAGCTCGCGGCCGCGGGCTTGGCGCACGTCGACGACGCGCATCGGGACGCGCACGCACGGATCGCAGCACCCGTCGACGACGTCGAGCGACGCTTTCTCCGCACGTTCGAGGCGACACTCGCGACGCGGTCGATCCTGGCGCCGGCCGCGACCCTGTTCGATGCGCGGGCCGCGCTCGAACGCGGCGACGCCGAGCTGCTGGCGTGGCTCCCCCCGGCCGTGAAAGCGACCGTGCGCGCCGCCGCCGTCCGCGAGACCTTCGCCTTCCTCTTCGACAAGGACGTCGCCCGCGGCGACGGCACGACCCTCGGGGCGCGCCGAACGCTCCGGACGCGCCTGCTCGCCGAGCTCGCGGCCGCGGCAGACGCCGCCCCGACGCTCGTGATCGTCGCCCACGGCACCGGCGCGCTGGCGGCGTACGACGTGCTGCGGAGCTGCGCCGAGTGCCCCGCGGTCGACACGGTGATCACGCTCGGGTCCCCGCTCGGCGTGCGCGAAGTACGCGCGCGCCTCGTCGGCGACGCCGCCGCGGAGCTCGACGTTCCGACTCGAGCGCTTCGCCGCTGGATCAACCTCTACGATCCGCTCGATCCGCTCTCCGGCGCGCTGCCTGCCCCCGCCTCCGCGGTTGCGAGCACGGGCGACCGCATCGTCGACGTCGCGGAGCCCAATTGGGGCGCCTGGCGACACGCGGCCACGCACTACTTGAGCGGCGATCGCTTGCGCGCGCTGCTCGCGGCGGCGGTCGGTGTGCCGCGCACCTGATCGACTGCGAGCACGTGCCGGCGGAGCTTGCCGGACGCCGTGCGCGGGAGGGTTGCGACGGCCACGATCGCGCGCGGCGTCTTGAAACCGGCGAGGCGGTCGCGACACCAGCGCCGGAGCGCGACGTCGTCGAACGCGTGCGCGCTTCGCATGACGACCGCCGCATGCAGCGAGCGACCCCATTCGGGATCCGCGACGCCGTAGACCGCAGCGTCGCGGACGTCGGGGTGGGCGCGCAGGACGGCCTCGACCTCGCTCGGATAGACGTTCTCGCCGCCGCTCACCACGAGATCGCTGCGCCGGTCGAGCACCTCGAGACCGCCCGCGGCGGTACGACGACCCACGTCGCCCGTGTACAGCCAGCCGTCACGCAGGACGGCGCCGGTGGCCGCCGCGTCGCGAAAATATCCCGCCATGACCGTCGGTCCGGCGACCAGGATCTCGCCCCGCCCCGCCGCGTCGGCGGCGGCGAGGCGAAGGGTCGTGCCCGGCAACGGCCGGCCGACCGACCCGGGCGGATCGTCGGGCGCGGCGGTCGCGACTTGCGATGCCGCTTCCGTGAGCCCGTAGGTCGCGACCACGGGCAGTCCGCAGGCGCGCGCGCGCGCGTGCAGCGCCACGTCGAGCGCCGCTCCGCCGACGAGCACGCAGCGGAGGCGGTGTGGCGCGGGCACGGTCGACGGGTCGGCGAGCAGTCGATGCAGCATCGTCGGCACGACCGACAGCAGCGTGACGCCCGCCTGCACGACCGCCGACCAGACCGCACGCGTGTCGAAACGCGGCTGCAGGACCATCGACGTCCCATCGAGCACGCTTCGCATCACGATCGAGAGCCCGCCGACGTGACAGAGCGGCAGGGCGCAGAGCCAGCGATCACCGTCCCGGATGCCGAGCCGGGCGCGCGACGCAGCGGCGCTCGCCTCGTGGTTGCCGTGCGTCAGCATCACCCCCTTCGGCCGCCCGGTCGTGCCCGACGTGTAGAGGATGGTGGCCACCGCCGAGCGATCGACGGTCGTCGCGGCCGGCGGCGACGCCGGCACGACGGCATCGAGCCCGTGATGGGCATCGAGCCGGCGCACCGGCGTCGCCGCGAGCACCGCCGCGTACGCCGCGTCGTGCAGCACCAGCATCGGTTCGGCGTGGGCGACGAGCGTCGCGAGCTCGGGCGGGGCGAGACGCGTGTTGAGCGGGACGAGCGTCAGTCGACAGCGCTGCGCCGCGTGGACGAGCTCGATCACCCGAAGCGACGGGTCCATCAGAAGCGCGAGCCGGTCACCGGCCCCGAGCCCGAGCCGCGCGAGCCGGCCGGCGATCGCGTCGACGCGCGCGGCGAGGGCGCTCCACGTGACCGTCGCGTCGGCGGCGATGATCGCCGCGCGCTCGGGATCGCGGGCGGCGCGCGCCGCGAGCCACGGACCCGACGAGGCCGCCAGTGCCTCAGGCACTCGGCACACCGCGGGCGACGGGCCGCGCCGCGCTCGCAGGAACCGCGGCGGACCGGCAGGGCGACGGCGCGACGAGCGCTCCGCCCGGCCCACAGGGGACCAGCACCGGCTCCGCGCAACCGGCTGCCGCGAGCGCGAGCTGCGCGCCGCCGAGCCCCACTGCGGCGCGCGGCTCCGCGAGCGCGGCGGCGGCGTGGACCGCGACCGCCATCCCGACCCTGCTCTCGATCGCGTCGGTCACCACGACCGACAGGCCGGCCGCGTGTGCCCGGCGTGCGAGCGCCACCAAACGCGTCGCCCCGCCGACGCGCGCCGCCTTCAACACGACGTGGACGCGCGCCCCCGCCGCGATCAACGCCTCGAGATCGCCGCGACCGCGCACCGACTCGTCGACCGCAAGGGGCACACCGGTCGCACGCGCGAGCGCCGCGAGCCGTGCCGGGAAGGCGTCGCGGAGCGGCTCCTCCACGTAGGCGACGCCGAACGGCGCGAGCGCCGCGAGCGCGCGTGCCGCCTCCGCGCTCGTCCACGCTCGATTGGCGTCGAGCCGAAGGTCGACGCCCGTGCCGACGCGCGTCCGCACGGCGGCGACGCGCGCGAGATCGTCGGCGAGCCCGCCGCCGCCGACTTTGAGCTTGATCGTCCGGAAGCCGCGCGCGACCGCCAGCGCCGCCTCGTCCGCGGCAGCCGCCGGAGACGGGCCACCGACGAGCGCCGCGATCGGCACCGCGGTACCCTCGGAGCCGCCGAGCAGCGTCGTCACCGCGACCCCACGGGCGCGCGCCGCGAGCTCGAGCAGCGCCGCGTCGAGCGCCGCGGCCGCCGCCGCGCCGAGCCCGTCCGCATCCCCCTCGTCGAGCCACCCCCGTACCTCGTCGAGCGACGGTCGCGTCCGAAGACGCGCCGCCACGAGGGCCAGGTGCTCCGCCGTCTCGGCGAGCGAGCCCTCGCCGATCCAGTACGCCGGGCTCGCCTCTCCGACGGCGACGAGGCCGCCGTCGGTCGCGACGTGCAGGAGGAATCCGCACCGCTCCGAGACGGCGCCGCTCGCCGTGACGAGCGGCCGTCGCAGGACCAGGCGGAGTGGCTCGACGCGGGCCGCGACGATCCTCATGCGACGAGCCCGAGCGCGAGCAGGAGGCCGAAGACGAGATGCAGCCGCGCCGTCCCCGCGAGGCTGGCGTTCAGCTCGGCCCCGGAGCGGCGCGCGAGCGCGCGCACCTCGCGGATCGCGAGCGGAACGGCCGCCAGCGCGACGAGCAGCGCCGGACCGACGACCGCGGCCGCCGCGCTCACGATCACGAAGGGCGCGAGCACGAGCAGGAGGTATTCGGCGCGCGTCGCCGCCGCCCCGATCCGCACCGCCAGCGTCCGTTTCCCGGCACGCGCGTCCGTGACCAGATCGCGCAGGTTGTTCACGACGAGGATCGCGGTCGCGAGGCACGCGACCGCCAGCGACAGCACGAACGCCAGCGCGTCGATCGCGCCCGTCTGCAGGAGCACCGTACCGTTCACCGCCACGACGCCGAAGAACGTGAAGACGAACACGTCACCGAGCCCATGATAGCGCGAGCGGCCATGGCCCGCCCGTGTACGCGACCGCCGCCACGAGCGACGCGACGCCGATCAGCAGGATCGGCCAGCCGCCGACCGCCACCAGAAAGACACCCGCGAGCGCGGCCGCGCCCAGCACCCCGAACGCCGCCGCCCGCACCGTCGCCGGCACCGCGAGTCCTGCCTGCGTGATCCGCGGCGGACCGAGCCGCTCGTGCGTGTCGGCCCCGGCGACGAAATCGTAGTAGTCGTTCGCGAGGTTCGTGCCGCACTTCGATCAGGAGCGCCGCGGCCAACGTCACGAGCGCGATCACGCCGTCGATGCGGCCGCGACCGTGCCGCGATCGCGAGTCCGACCACCACCGGCACGATCGCCGCCGGCAGCGTGCGCGGACGCGCCGCCGCCAGCCACGGCGCGGCGCCGCGCCGGAGCGCCGCGCCGGCGGACACGGCGGCCGCGGACGCCGCGGCGTCGTCGCTCACGGCAGGCGCGGAAAGCGCGAGAAGTCCGGCGGCCGGCGCTCCTTGAAGGCGTCGCGTCCTTCTTGCGCCTCCTCGGTCATGTAGAAGAGGAGCGTCGCGTTCCCCGCCAGCTCCTGGATACCGGCCATCCCGTCGGTCTCGGCGTTGAACGCGGACTTGAGACAGCGCAGCGCCATCGGGCTCAGCGCCAGCATCTCGCGGCACCATTGCACCGTCGTCGCCTCGAGCTCGGCGAGCGGCACGACCTCGTTCACGAGGCCCATCGCGAGCGCCTGACTCGCGGAGTACTTGCGGCAGAGAAACCAGATCTCGCGCGCCTTCTTCTGGACCGACGAGGCGCGCGAGATACGACGCGCCGAAGCCGGCGTCGAAGCTCCCCACCCGCGGCCCGGTCTGTCCGAAGACGGCGTTGTCGGCGGCGATCGTCAGATCGCAGACGAGGTGCAGCACGTGGCCGCCGCCGATCGCGTAGCCCGCGACCATGGCGACGACCGGCTTCGGCAGGCTCCGAATCATGCGTTGGAGGTCGAGCACGTTGAGGCGCGGCACGCCGTCGTCGCCGACGTAGCCCTGCGCGCCGCGCACGCGCTGATCGCCGCCGCTGCAAAACGCCTCGTCGCCGGCGCCGGTCAGGACGACGACGCCGACCGCGGGATCTTCCCGCGACGCGGCTGAACGCGTCGATCAGCTCCATGATCGTCTGCGGCCGAAAGGCGTTGCGCACCTCGGGTCGGTTGATCGCGATCCGCGCGATGCCTTCGGCCTGCTGGTAGGTGATGTCCTCGTACGCGCGCACGCTGCGCCATTCGATCGTCATGCTTCTTCTCCTCGTGAAAGCGTCGCGCGGCGGCCCGGGCCGCCGGCGAGAAAATCGCGCACCGCGCTCTGGAAGCGCGCGGCGTGCTCGAGATGCGGAAGGTGGCCGGCCCCGGCGACGATCTCGTGCGCGGCGTGAACGAAACGCACCCGCAGCCGCGTCGCGATGCGGGTGAACTTGCGGTCGTGCTCGCCGGTCACGAGCAGGACGGGCATCGGGAGCGCGCCGAGACGGCGGCCGAGCCACGGCTGCGAGCCGAGGCCCATGCCACGGAGACTCGCCGCGAGCCCGGCCGGATCGCAGGCGAGGCGTTGGCGGCGGAGCGCGTCGCGCACGCGCTCCGGTTGGGACGCGAGCGAGCGAAAGAGCGGCAGCGCCTCCCAGCGGCGCACGAAGGCCTCGAGGCCGTCGCGCTCGAGGGCGGCCGCCAGCGCGGCATCGGCCGTGCGCCGCCGGGCACGGGCGGCGGCGGTCGCGAGCCCCGCCGACGCGCTCTCGAGCACGAGCCGCGAGACCCGGGCCGGATGCGCGAGCGCGAGCTGCAAGGCCACGCGCCCACCCATCGAGTAGCCGAGCACGTCCGCCGCGCCGACGCGCAGCACTCCCAAGGTCTCGGCGACGAGGTCGGCCGTCGCCGCGAGGCCCCACCCGAAGCCTCCGTCACGGATCACGGTGCCGCCGTGTCCCGGGAGATCCATCGCGATCACGCGTCGGGTGGAGCGAAAGGCCGCGCGGACGGCGGTCCAGCTCGCCTGGCTTCCCGTGAAGCCGTGCAAGAGAACGAGCGGCGGTGCGTGGCGCGGGTCGACCGCCCACGCGCGCTCGTCACTGAGCGCGACGGTACCCGCCGACACGTCCACGTGTCGGATCATCGCGCCCCCGCGCGCCGCGCAGCCCCGGCGGTGGCGCGACGCGCCTCGTCGACCAACCGCTCGTGCAGGGCACGCGACGCCGTTCGGCTCGTCGGCACCTCGACGACGGTAAACGCCGGATGCGCACGCCACGCGTCGATCGCCGCGCCGAGCTCGCTCCGGCGCCCCACGCGCGCGTACCGGCCGCCGCACATTGCGACCGCGCCTCCGAGCTCGAGACCGTGCGGCGTGACGAAGAGCGGCTCGAACGTGTCGCCGAGCTCGGCCTGGGGGAGGAACGAGAAGATGCCGCCGCCGTCGTTGTTGATCACGATCGCGAGCAGCGGGATGGCGTGGCGGGCCGCGATCTGGAGCGCGCCGAGGTCGTGCAGGAAGCTCAGATCGCCGACGACGAGCACGGTCGGCGTGCCCGTCGCCGCCCCGCCGAGCGCCGTCGCGAGCACGCCGTCGATGCCGTTCGCACCGCGGTTGCACGCGACGCCGACGGCGGTCGTCGCGCCGCCGACGAAGGTGTCGAGCGCACGCACCGGCAGGCTGTTCCCGACCTGCACCGTCACGCCGTCGGCGAGGCGCGGCGCGAGCTCCGCGAGGACCGTCCCCTCGAAGAGCGTGGGCTCCTCCGCCAGCAATCGATCGAGGGCCGCCCGCGCCGCCGTTGCCGGCACGCGCCACGCGTCGAGCCAGGCCTCGTCATGCGTCCGGCGCGGAAGCGCCGTGACGAGCGTCTCGCAGAGGGCCCGCGGATCGGCGCGCACGACGTCGGTCGCGACGAAGAGCGGGTCGGGCCAGCGACCGGGCGGCGCAACCACGACGTGGAGGCCCGGCCGCGCCGCGGCCAGCAGGCGCTGGAGACGCGCCGAGACCGTCGGCGTCCCGATCTGCAAGACCGCATCGGGATGCCATCCGGCGTCCGCCGGTCCGCCCTGCAGCAACAGATCGTAGGCATCGACGACGGACGCGCGGTCGTGGCGTCCGAATCGCAGTCCCGAGAGCGGATCCGCGAGCACGGGCCATCCGAGACGGTCGGCGAGGCGCGCGATGGCCGCCGCCGTCTCCGGGTCGGGCGCGGCGGTCGGTCCGCACACGACCAGGCCGCGCGGCCGGGCCGCGAGCAGTGCGGCGAGCTGCGTGACGGCGAACGGCGCCGGGAGACCGCTCGCACCGTGCACACGGAGCGCCGCGGGCCCGTGCTCGCCTGCCGTCGCGGCCCCGTCGGCGGGCGACGACGCCGTGCAACGCCGGCGCTCGTCGGCGACGTCGACGAGCGGCTCGCGCATCGGCAGATTCAGGTGCACCGGCCCGCGCGGCGCCTCCAGCGCCGCCGCGACGGCGCGCGCGGCGAGCGTCCGGAAATACGCGCCGAGGTCGACGTCGGGACTCGGCGTCGGCGCGTCGACGCTCCAGCGCACGTGCGTGCCGTAGAGCCCGACCTGATCGATCGTCTGCGCAGCGTGACACGCGCGCAGCTCGGGTGGACGATCCGCGGTCAACACGACGAGAGGAATCTCCGACGCCGACGCCTCGACGATCGCCGGCAGGTAGTTCGCGGCCGCCGTGCCCGACGTGCAGAGGAGCGCGACCGGACGCGTCGAAGCGCGAGCCATGCCGAGCGCGAAGAACGCCGCGGCGCGCTCGTCGGTCACGACCCACGGGCGAAGACCCGCCTGCACGAGCGCGAGGGCCGGCGCCGTCGATCGCGACCCCGGCGAGACGACGACGTCGCCGATCCCCGCCCTGCGGAGCTCGCGCGCCATGATGCCCATGGCGCGCGCGTTCGCATTGCCCGTGCCCATCACGCGCCCGACGCCGCGCCCGCGCCGGCCGGCTCCTCCGCCGACACCGCCGCCGGTGCGCCACCCGCCTGCTCGAGGAACGGCGCGACGAGCGCCCGCATCTTGGCTTCGGTCTCGGCGAGCTCGGCGTCGGCGTCGGAGCCTTCGACGATCCCGGCCCCGGCCCAGAGCGTGAGCTCGGCGTCCGCGACGAGGGCGCTCCGCAGCGTCACGACGAGCTCGCCGTCGCCGCACGCGTCCATCCAACCGAGCGCACCGGTGTACCACCCGCGCTCGGGCTCCTCTGCCTCGATGAGCGCACGGGCGACGTCGCGCGGCACACCGCACACCGCCGGCGTCGGATGCAGCACCGCACCGAGCTCGAGCAACGAGCGCGGGCTCCGCAGCCGGCCGGTGATGACGGTCGCGAGGTGCTGGACCTCGGGAAGGCGCAGGAGCTCCGGCACGCGGGCGGGCGCGACCTCGACGCCGACGGCGCCGAGCGCAGCGCGCACCGCCGCCGCCACGAACGCGTGCTCGCGGCCGTTCTTGGGACACACCAGCAAGGCGGCCCCGAGGCGTGCGTCCGTCGCGGCGTCGGTCGAGCGCGGCGCGGATCCCGCGAGCGCGCTCGCGGTCACTCCCGTGCCGGCGCGCCGAACGAGCAGCTCCGGCGTCGACGCGACGAGGCTCGGGCCGCGCCGCGGCCGGACCCAGACGGTGAAGCACGTCGGCCGTTCGGATCGCACGCGCGCCACGATCACGGCGGGATCGATCGGACCGGCGGCGGCGAGCCGGCGGCGGCGCGCGAGCACGACCTTGCGGGCACCACCCGCCGTGATCAGCGCCTGGGCGCGTGCGACGCGCCGCCGCCAGCGCGCCCGCTCGTCCGGCTCCACCGGCGGCACGGCGAGCGCGGGGAGATCGCGGGCCTCGTTGCGGCTCCGCCGACCCGTCGCACCCCCGACGCCGGCCTCCGGCCCCGGAGGATCGCCCTCCTCCCACACCTCCACGACCCGCGTCCGACCCGCCTCGCGAATCCAGAGCCGCCGCGGCAGGACCCACCGCGCCGACGGATAGTCACCCTCGCTCGCATCGAGGTGTGGCGCATCCGAGAACGCAAAGCCGCCGACCATCCGGAGATCGCTGCGCATCTCGCCCGGCACGTCCACGGTCGCGAGCATGCGCGCCGCGGCCGTCGCCACCACATCGAAGCGCCTCGCGCCGTGCGCGCGGATCTCGCGTGCCACGCCGAGGGCGAGCATCGCGCGGTCGCCCGCGGGATGCTCCCAATAGAGGAGCGGGCCGTCGCCGCAAGCAGGCGCGAGCGCCAGCAAATCGCCCGGGTCGTCGACCAGACGCGTGCGTGCGGCGAGCGCGCCGATCTCACGCATGCATCGCCCGTTCGCCGGTCACGAGCTGGGCCGCGCCACCCAGCAGCGATTGCTTGCGGAGCGCACCGAACCCGACGGCGCCGAGCATCGCGAACAAGGTCGGCTCGTCGGGAAGGTAGGCCGTCGACTCCGGAAGATAGGCGTACGCGTCGCGTTCCGCGACGAGCGCGCCGAGGAGCGGCACGATGCGTCGGAAGTAGATCGCGTGGCCGAAGCGCAAGAGCGCGCTCGCCGGGCGATCGACCTCGAGGAGCGCGATCCGTCCGCCGGGACGGAGCACGCGCGCGCCTTCGGCGAACGCCGCCGCGAGGTCGACGAAGTTCCTGAGGGCGAAGCCCGAGACGACGGCGTCGACGGCGCCGTCGGCGAGCGGCAACGCCAACGCATCCGCGCGCACCAGATCGCACGCGACGCCGCGGGTCCGTGCCGCCCGCAACATGCCCGCCGAAAAGTCGAGGCCGACGACCCGCGCCCCCACCTCGGCCGCCGCGACGGCGAGATCGCCGGAGCCGCAGGCGAGGTCGAGCACGCGCTCGCCCGCCCGCAGCCCGAGCGCATCGATCGTCCGCCGCCGCCACCCGCGGTCGACGCCGAAGGTCATCAACCGGTTCATGAGGTCGTAGCGCGGGGCGATCCGGTCGAACATCGCCTCGACGACGGCGCGCTTGTCGCTGTCGGCGGGAAGCGTCACTGCCAGCGCACGCCGAGCCGCGTCTCCGAGGCAACCTTGAGCGCGACTTCGAGCGGACCGCGATCACCGCTCTTCTTGAGGCGCTTGAGCGCGCGGTTCACCAGCACGCGCTGAAAATGATGCGCCACCAGCGCCGTCACGAGCGGCAGGATGTCCTTGAAGGCCGCGCTCACGGCCTCGGGATCGGCCTCACCGCCGCGCCTCCGCCTGCGAACGTGCTGATCGAAGAGGTCGATCGCGCCGTCGACGGTCTTCCGAACGGCACGGTCGTGCTTGACGGCGAGGGCCAAGAGACGGGTCAGCGGAAAACCGTAGCCCAGGATCTTGAGCGCACCCCGCGCCACCCGAAGATCGCCGTCGGTGTAGCGGCGCGAGCCGTCGACCTGCTCCTGCGCCTCGGCGAGACCGGCGCGTTCGACCGAGGCGAGGAGCGCGGGCGGGATGCCGAGTTGCTTCGCGGCGGCGGCGCTGTCGTAGCCGGGCTCCGGCGACTCCTCTTCGATCGCGGTCAGGAGCGCGCGGTCGGACTCGCTACGCTCGCCCTTCTCGAGGAGCATCGCGATGACCTTGAGCGAGAGACCGCGCGCGGCCATCGAGCGGATGAGGCGCAGGCGATCGAGATGGGCGTCGTCGTAGACGGCGTTGCGTCCGTCACGTCCCGGACCCGGGAGCAGGCGGATCGTCTGGTAGTAGCGAATGGTGTCGACCGGCACGCCCGACTGCTGCACGACATCCGAGAGCGAGTACGCCATGAGCGTGGACTCTTAGAGTAATCACTCGAAGTGTCAAGGCGCTGCCCGCCGCGTCCCCGGCCCCGTTGCCCGCGCCGACCGGGTCAGCGCACCGAGAAGACCGCCTGACAGCCACGGTCGACCCAGATGCCGCCGCCGTTGACGCCCCAGGTGTCGTACTGACGACAGGGCGCGTCGCTCAGACGCTTCTCGAGGCGCACCTGTCCCCACCGCGGGAACGGGCAATAGGCGGGGCGATACCGGTCGGACTTGCAGGTGATGCGCAGCACGCCGACCGGTCCCGCGCCGGGACCGTGTCTGATCGGGCCGCGGCCCCACGGTACGACGGTGAAGACCGCTCGGCAGCCTTCGCGGACCCAGACCCCGCCACCGTCACCGTCGGCCCCCCAGGTGTCGTACTCGCGACACGGTGCTTTGCTGAGCCGTCGCTCGAGCCGAACGCGACCGCTGGCGTAGGTGCGGCAATAGGTGTGGTTGTGCGACTCGGACTCGCAGCGGATCTCGCGCGGCGGATATGCGGGCGGGCGGTAGCCTTGCGCGACGACCGCATCGACGACGGCGAGCATCCACCCGACGAGGAGGAACAGCGCAAGTGACGTGGCGCGTGACATCGACCGACTCCTTCCGGCGGCGGGGTGCGCTTGCCGTCGGGACCCTACTGGCCGACGCGCCCCACCGTCAACCGAGTACTCCTCACCGTGCGCGCCGGCGAAGAAGTGCTTGACCACCCGCCGATTGCCCGGAAGCTTTGGCCGATGGACGGCGTCGCCGCACTCGCCTTCGGCGACTTCCGACTCGATCTCGCGACGGAGACGCTGCTCCGCGACGGCGTCGCCGTACCGTTGACGCCGAAGGCGTACGGCTTGCTGCGGCACTTCCTTGCGCATCCCGGGCGCCTGCTCAGCAAGGACGACCTCCTCGACGCGGTCTGGCCCGATACGGCGGTGAGCGACGCCGTCCTGAAAGTCTGCGTCGCGGAGCTTCGCAAGGTGCTGGGCGACCCGGTGGCGAGCCCGCGCTACGTCACGACCGTTCATCGGCGTGGCTACCGCTTCATCGCACCGCTCGCGACCGAGGCCGCGCCCTCCGGCGACGCGGCCGGGCGGCCCGCGCCCGTCGCCCATCGGCGCGCGGCCGACGTCGTGGGACGTACGACGCCGCTCGGAGTGCTGGGCGCAGCGCTCGCGGCAGCGCTCGCGGGCACGCGCGAGGTCGTCTTCGTGACCGGCGAGGCGGGCCTCGGCAAGACGACGCTCGTCGAGGCGTTCCTCGATGGCCTCGACCCGACCGTGCTCCGCGCGCGCGGACAATGCCTCGAGCAATACGGCGCCGGCGAGCCGTATCTGCCCGTGCTGGACGCGCTCGGCCGGCTCTGTCGCGACCCGGGAGCGGGCGACGTCCGCGCGGTCTTGACGCGCACGGCACCGAGTTGGGCCCCCTCGGTCCCCGGGCTCGGCGTTCCAGCCGTCGCCAGCCCCACGCCGTCGCGAAGCCGCATGCTGCTCGAGCTCGTCGAGGCGCTCGAGCAGCTGGCGACGCCCGCGCCGCTCGTCCTCGTGCTCGAGGATCTGCACTGGAGCGACTACTCGACGCTCGACGTGCTGGCCCTTCTCGCGCACCGCACCGAGCCGGCACGTCTGCTCGTGATCGCGACCTATCGGCCGGTCGAGCTCGTCGTGCAGGGGCATCCGCTCCGGCGCGTGAAGGTCGACCTCGAGCTCCGGCGACGATGCCGGGAGATCGCGCTCGAGTTCCTGAGCGAGGCCGAGATCGAGCGCTATCTCGCGCGCCGGCTCGGCACGACGCAGGTACCCGCCGGCCTCGCGACGCTCGTCCACGCGCGCACCGATGGAAATCCCCTCTTCATGACCCA
This sequence comes from uncultured delta proteobacterium, assembly GCA_963774015.1. Taxonomy (GTDB): domain Bacteria; phylum Desulfobacterota; class Binatia; order UTPRO1; family UTPRO1; genus UTPRO1. The sequence continues at coordinate 858,842 of CAVZDH010000001.1, read as the reverse complement.
CGTGGTGGATCTCGTGCTCGCCCGCGGCTGGCTTCGCAACGACGTCGGCGACGAGTGGCGCTTCGACCTCGCCGAAGCGCGCGCTTCGGCGCTCGTCCCCGACACGCTCCGTCAGATGATCGCGCAAGAGATCGCCGGCCTCGCCTCGGACGAGCAACGGCTGTTGGAAGCCGCCAGCGTCGCCGGCGTCGAGCCGACGGCGGCGGCGGTCGCGGCGGCGCTGGACGTCCCCGTGACCGACGTCGAAGGCACCTTCGTGGCGCTCGCCCGCCGCGGACAGCTCGTCGCCGAGGACGGAATGGACCGCTGGCCGGACGGTACTCGGACCGCGCGCTTCGCGTTCATCCACGCCCTCTACCAAAACGTCCTCTACGACCGCTTGCCGCCGGCGCGGCGGCGGGAGCTGCACGAGCGCACGGGACTGCGCCTGGCGGCGGCATTCGGCACGCAGGCGGAGTCGGTCGCGGCCGAGCTCGCGCAACACTTCACCGCCGCCGGGGATGTACCGCGGGCGCTCGTGCATCTGCGACAGGCGGCCGACCGATCGCTCTCGCGCCATGCCTACCTGGAAGCGATCGACCACCTCGATCGGGCCTTGGCGCTCCTCGCCGCCGAGCCCGACGACGCGGCGCGGACACGCGCGGAGCTCGATCTCCGCATGTCGCTCGGTCCCGCGCTGATGGCCGTCCACGGCTTCGCGGCGCCGCCGGTCGAGGCATGCTACGCGCGAGCCCGCGCGCTCTGCGCGGTGGTCGGCGTGACGCCGGAGCGCGCACGGGCACTCCGCGGGCTCGGCGTGTTCTCGCTCACGCGCGGCGATCTCGTCCAGGCACGCGAGCTCGCCGAAGAATCCCTGGCGCTCGCCGAAGGCGGCGGCGAGCCGGGCCAGCTCGCGAAGGCGCTCGTCACCAACGCGACCGCGCTCTACTACCTCGGCGAGCTCGACACCGCAGCCGCCCATCTCGAGCGGGCGCGGCGTCTGTTCGGACGCGAATCGCGGCGTCCCGCCCACGGCTCGGTCCAGGCACCCATCGTCAACTGTCTCGCCTTCCTCGCCATGACGACGTGGTTCCGGGGGCGACCGGACACGGCGCTGCGCCTGGCGGAGGAGGCCTGTCGCGTCGCGAAAGAGCTGGCGCATCCGTTGAGCTTGCTCTGGGCGTCGCACGTGACGGCGATCCTGCGTCATCTGCGCGCCGAGCCCGCCGCGGCGGCCGAGGTCGCCGCGGTTGCGATCGATCTCGCCACCGACCTCGGTCTTCGCCAGTGGACCGCGTGGGGCGTCTTCTTTCACGGCTGGCTCGCCACCACGGCGGGCCGGCTGGCGGAGGGCATTGGCGCGATGCAGGCCGGGCTCGACGAGTATCGCGCGACCGGCGCCGAGCTCGGGCGCGTCTACTTCACCGCCACCCTCGCCGAAGCGCACGGCCTCGCGGGGAACGACGCCCGCGGCCTCGCCCTCGTCGAGGAATCCCTGGCGCTCGCGACGGCACGCTCCGAGCGCTACTACGCGGCCGAGCTGCACCGCGTGCGCGCCGGATTGCTGCACGAGCCGGTCGCCGCCGAAGCGGAGCTCCGGCGTGCCGTCGCGCTCGCCGGCCAGCAAGGAAATCGCGCGCTCGCGCTTCGCGCCGCGACCGATCTCGCGCCGCGGCTCGGCGGCGCGGTGGGACGCAAGCTGCTGGCCCCCCTCTACGGGCGGTTTCGCGAAGGCCTCGAGACCGGCGACCTCTGCGCCGCCCGGACGACGCTCGACCGACTGGACGCCGGCAGCGGTCGCATCACGTCGTCGCGTCGCCGGCGCTCGTGAGCCGCGCGAGGAACGCCACGAGCTCCGCGAGCGACTCGAAATGCGCGAGATCGCCGCTCCGCACGTGCTCGACGCGCCCGCGGAGATCCTGCTCGCCCGGGCGGCAATCGCCGCGCAGCCACACCACGAACGCGCGCTCGGCGGGTAAGGTCACCCGCTGCCGGATCTCGTCGCTCATCGCTCGCTCCTCATGACGTCCGGATCTAGTGGAACCTCTGCACAGGTGGGTTCCGAGCGAGCAGTGCGAGCCGCCCCGAGCGTAAGGCGCGAAGCCCGACCGCGTATCTGAACGATACGCCGAGGGCGTCGCGCCGCCGTCGATCGGGGATGGATCGCGCTTCGTAGCCGGGAGCCACCTGTGCAGAGGTTCCCTAGCGCGCGGGCGCTCGCGAATCCTAAGCGTACGGTAAGAATTCGGTAACGCGCGCCGCTCCGGCGAACGAACGACGCCTCGGTCGGCGCGCGCGAGCCGGTCAGTGCGGGACGCAGACGAGCGTCAAACCGTCCCGGTCGCGGCGGCCGCCCGCCGCGGTTGCCGTCGCGACGAGCGCGACCCTGCCGGTACGATACGCGCCGGCGGTCCCCCGAAGCGGTACCACGACATCGACGGGGGCCGAGCAGCTGTCGGCGCCGGTCACCCCGACGACGGCGGCGGGCACCGACGCGAACGCGGCGCGCACGGTCGCGAGCTCGGGATGGTGCGCCGCCTGTTGCGGCGACGGCTTCGCGAGCTGCCAGCTCGTGAGCGCGGCGGGCGCGCAGCCGGCGACGTCCCCGTTCTGCGCGCACACTTCGACATGGAACGTACACGCCCCCGACGTGCCGGCGTCGAAGTCGCACGCGGGATCGTCGTCGACGCAGCGTTGGGTCCGACGCATGCGGCCGCGCCCGTCGACGAGCGGGACGTTGCTCGGGTTGGCGACGATCCATTCCGCGAGGCAGTCGGTGGTGGGCGCGCCGCCGCCGGGCACGCGCTCGAGGGTGCACGTCGGGGCGCAGCCGTCGCCGGCGACGGCGTTTCCGTCGTCGCACTGATCGCTACAGCCGGCCACCAGGATGCCGTCGCCGCACGCGAGGCCCGCGACCGGCTGGCAGGCGGCGTCGCAGCCGTCGCACGGCGAAGCGGTACCGTCGTCGCAGGCCTCGCCCGCGTCGGCGACGCCGTCACCGCAGCGCGGCAACAGGCACGAGGTGCGGCAGGCGTCGGGGGTCGCGTCGTCGTTCGCGGCGCCGGCATCGCACTCCTCGCACCGCGGGTCGAGGATACCGTCGCCGCAGACGTGAACGTCGGCGGTGCAGAGCGAGACCACGTCGGCCCACCCGCGCGCGTCGCCCGGCGCGCCCGCGGTCGCCCACGCGTTCACGAAGCTCCCGCTCGGCAGGAGCGCGGTCGTGATGCGCGAGACCTCCGGATCGGCCAACGCGAAGCTGGGCTCGAGCGGAAGAAGATCCGCCCCGAGCGGCACGGCGCGCGGCGCCAGATAGCCTTGCAGATGCGTGAGGTCGGTGTCGTAGCGCGCCGTCGCGAAGACGAGCAGCCAGCGCCCGACCGCGTCGCGCGCAATCGCGGTGATCGGCGTGTCGTCCACCGGCAACGTCTCGACGTCGCGCTGGACGACGACGTCGAAGCTCGCGTCGTACTCGACCAGTCGAACGGTCGACACGAGATGCACGCCGGCCACGACGATCCCCCCCGTTGCGGTCGGCCCGATCGACTGCGCGTCGAACGACACGCTCGACAGGAAATGCGGCCCCGCGCGGAACGAGCCGTCGGCGTTGAAGCTCCGGCCGAGCAGCGTGTGCACCGACGGGTCGTGCCAGACGACGGTCATGCCGCCGTCGTCGAGCGCCGTGGCGACGAGCGGCAGACCGAAGCCGTTCTCGCCCACGATGAGGGCGTCGGCGAGCGGCACACCGCCGGGATCGTAGCGCCGGAGGCGACAATGGATGTCCTGCTGCCACACGAAGGTGAACCCGGACGGAAGGCCGACCACGATGGGCACGCGCACCCCGTCGTCGGGGAGCTGATCGACCGCGAGCTCGGTCCCGACGGGTTGTCCCGTCCCGTCGAGCCGCCGGCCGAAGAGATGCTCGCCGCTCCCGGCGGTACGGAGATACGCGACGACGTACCCGCCGCGCGTGTCGGCCGCGAGGTACGGTTGCTCGCCGGTCGCGACGGTGACCGGCGGTGCGAGCGCGGTCCCTGCTTGCGAAAAGAGCTGGGCCCGCACCGTCGAGCCGCTCTGCCAGGCGAGCACCATCGTGCCGTCGGTCCCGACCGCGACGCGCGGGGCGAGCACCTCGGCGCTGGCGTCGATCGCGAAAGCGGGCACCTCGATCGGCCGCGCAGCGGCGAGGCGCGGGACGACGCAGGCAAGAACCGACACGACGAGGAGAGGACCGGAGGCGCGCACGTCGCGTGCTTCTAGCCCGCATTTCTCACCAGGTCCACGTCGCGAGAGCGTCAAGCGTGCGTCAGATCGGGCCGAACGCAGCGGCGAGCGACGCAGGCGACCTCTTGACGCTGCGCGCGTCGAGGAGCGAGCCGCGAGTACGGCCCGAGATGGCGTGCGATTGGCGCTCGCAGCAGGGATCTGGTGAGAAATGCGGGCTAGATCGCGCCGCTCTCGTGCCGCAAGCGAAACCGTGCTCAGGGCGCGGCCGACGTCGCACGGAAGCGGGCGGCGTCGTTCTTCCGCACGCCGCCCAGCGTGTAGCGCGTGTCGAAGCAGACGCCACCGTCGATGCCGAGCTGAACCCGCAGCGGGACCGGCGCCGGCAGCGGCATGAGGCCGAGGCCGGGGCCCTTGCCGCGCACCGTCACCTTGGCCTTGCCCGTGAGGCCGGGCGCCAAGGTGATGCTCGTGATGCCCCCGACCGTGCCCTTCGCGTTCGTGTAGCGGAATCCCTTCGAGCCGGGTGGACGGCCGACCGCCTTCCAGCACGGCCGCCGGCCGCAGATGCCGCCCGCCGGGATCGTGGTTCCGAACGACAGGCGCGGCGGCGCCGTCGACTCGTCGAAGACGCAGAGCGTATAGGCGTCGGCGGCGACCGGATCGCCGAGCACCGCCGCCGACGTCGCGGGACCCTTCCGCCAATGCCAGCCGAACGCGTCGCTGGTGTCGCGCGCCCTGTTCACGATGGTCACGTCGCCGCCCTTCGCGACCAGGGGCGCGCGGCAGTCGAGCCGGGGACGACCGACGCAGCCCTCCAGAACGTCGCACGCTTCGCAGATGCCGCAGGTCGCGAGGCACCGCGGCTCGAAGACCCAGAGTCCGCGCGTCCCCGCGTACACCACGTCCGGCGCGGACGCGTCCACGAGAAGCGCCGCGACCCGCGTCGACGGGAGATCGGTGGCGAACGCCGCCCAGGAGGCACCACCGTCGATCGAGCGAACGACCCCGTCGCGCGCCGTGCCGGCGTAGAGTGTCGTCGGGCTCGAGGGATCGAGCGCGAGCGCGTACACCTCGCGCGACGTGAGACCGTCGTTCACCGGCGTGAAGTGGTCGCCGCCGTCGGTGCTCGCGAAGACGCCGTCGAAGAGGGTGCCCGCATAGACCACCGCGGGATCGGCGGGATCGACGACGATCGCGCGCACGCTCACGTCGCCGAGGCCGGTCGGGTTCCACGAGTTGCCGCCGTCGACGCTCTTCGCGAGACCGCCGGTGTCGAGACCGGCGTACAGCACGCCCGCAGTGCTCGGGTCCGCGGCGAGCGCGAGCACGTCGGTGCGATCGAGCCCCTGGTTGTGCGCCTGCCACGTCGCGCCGCCGTCGTCGCTGCGCTCGACGCCGCCGAGCAGCGTCCCGGCGTACAACGTCGCGGGATGCGCGGGATCGACCACGAGCGCGGTCGGCGCGGGTTCGAACGTCGCGGTGACCGTCACCCAGCTCGCGGCGCCGTCGTCGCTCCGGAAGACGCCGCCCCCGGCCGCGTAGAGGCGTCCGGGCGTGGCGGGATCGCGCGCCAGCACGCTCACGCGCGGTGACGGCAAGCCGACGTTCGCGGCGTCCCAGCTCGCACCCCCGTCGGCGCTCGCGACGAGACCGCCGCCTTCGATCGCTGCGACGAGCGGCGTCGGCGACCCCGAGAGCGTCACGAGGCTCGCCACCCGCGTCGCGTCGAGGCCGGCGCTCGCGGACGACCACGCGTCCCCGTCGGCGCGAAAGACGCCGGCGCCCGGCGTGCCGGCGAAGAGCCGCGCGGGCGCAGCCGGATCGAGCGCGAGGCTGCCGACGTTCGTCCCCACGATCCCCGTGCCGAATACGCTCCACGTCCCGCCGCCGTCGGTCGAAACCGCCACACCCCCACCGAACGTCGCCGCATAGAGCGTCGTCGGCGTCGCGGGATCGATGGCGAGCGCGAACACGCGCGTGCTCGGTAGACCGCTGTTCGCGCCGGCCCATGCCGCGCCGCCGTCGGTCGTCACGTACACGCCGCGCCCGCCGAGCGTCGCCGCGTAGACCGTGCCGGGCGTCGCCGGGTCGACCGCGAACCCGAGCACCGTCTGCTTGCCGAGACCGTTCGTGACGGCGGCCCATGATTGGCCGGCGTCGAGGCTCTTGTAGACGCCGTTCGCGACGGTGCCCGCATACACGACCGCCGGCGTCGCGGGATCGACCGCGAGCGCGCGCACGGTGACGCTCGCCGGGAGACCGCTTTCGCGGAGCGTCCACGAAGCGCCGCCGTCGGCGCTTCGAAAGACACCGCCGCCGGTCGAGCCCGCGACGCCGGCGTAGAGCACGCTCGGATGCGTCGGGTCGATGGCGATCGCCGTGATGCCGCTCCGCGTGAGCCCGGTGCGCAGGGCGCGCCAGCTGGTGGCGCCGTCGGTGCTCTTGAAGACGGCGTCGTTCGTCGCCGCGTAGACCACGTCGGCCGCGACCGGATCGGTCGCGAGCGCGTAGATCACGCGGTTCGTGAGGCCGTTCCGCGCCGGCGTCCACGAGGCGCCGCCGTCCGGACTGCGGAACACCCCGTCGTACGCGGTGCCGGCATAGACGTGGTCGGGGGCGCTCGGCGCGATCGCCAGCGCGGTCACGTCGCCGCCGTCCGGACCGTGCGTCGTCCAAACCGCGGCGGCGCGATCGACGCCCACGAGCAGCACGAGCAGGGACGCCGCCAAGGCACGCCCGAGCACCCGCGCCGTCATGACCGGACGTCGCTCAGAAGTCGCACGCACTCGGAGCACACTCCGTGGCGCCGTCGGTCGCCGTGGTGGACGGGCCGGGATCGCGCACCGTCACGAGTGGATCACCGTCGGAGCGGAAGCAATTCGTGCGTGCTCCGATCGACGCGCCGGCGCCGCCCGAGCCTTCGCAGCTTCCCGCCGCGTCGAGCGGCGCACAGGTGCCGTTCGTGCAGTTGCCGAGCGCGCCGGCACAGAGCTGGTTCAGGCACGGACAGTCGGTCACGTTCCAGATGTCCACCTGCGCTCCCGCGCCGCTCGAGCAAAAGCGATTCCCGCCCGGCGAGCAGACACCGCCTTGGGCACACGGCACGTCGTCCTCGACCGAGAGCCCCGCGAAATCGCCGCCGCCGAAGTCGATGCGCGCGCGTCCGTCGTTGCGGGCGACCACGAGACCGAGCTGGACGCTCGAGAGCGTGGTGAAGCCGGAGACGCGTGTCCTCATCCGATTGCCGGCGCCGCGCAGCCGCCCGGCGCCGCGTACGTCGAAGGCGGCGACCCACGGATTGGTGATGACGTTACCGTCGGCGGCGACGAACGCCGTGCCGTCGACCCGGATACCGAACTTGCAGTAGTCGATCGTGTTGGACGACATCGTGACCTTCGCCGGGCCGGTGACGGTGTATGACTGGCAGAGGTTGTCGTCGCTGGCGCTGCCCACCGTGACGTTGCCGAGGATGACGTGCTCGCCCGCCTGCGCATGGACCGGCTGGCTGATGGTCGTGATGGTGTTGCGCGCGATGGTCACGCCGCCGCCGTTCAGCTGAATGGCCTTGTCCGTCCCGCACGGACCGGACGCATCGTTCGGCAGGAGGCAGCTGTGCCCCGGATCGGCGGGCTGATTGCCGATGAAGGTCGAGTCGGCGAGCGTGTTGCCGGTACCGGCGGTGGCGTCGAGCGTAACGGCGTCCTCGCAGATGCGGTCGTTGGTGACGCGCGCGATGGTGTGGCCGCTGCCGGTCCGTACGTGCAGCCCTTCCGGAAAATAGCGATAGGTGAAGTCCTCGAGGGCGTCGTTGTTGCCCTTGAGCGTGAAGAGCGCGGGCTGCGGGGGCGGACACTCCTCGACGCACTGGCGACAGAGCCCGGTGCCGACGTACTCGAAGGTGGCATTGCCGCCGCGGACGCGGATGCCGTCGTTCTTGAGACAGATCGAGTACGACTCCGGGTCGTTCGCGCACGAGCTGTTCGGATACGCGTTCGCCGCCGCGACGTCGTTGTGCATCGCGATCGTGCACGGCGGCGTCCCGGCGTCGATCGTGATCGTGCGCCCCGTCCAACCCGGGTTCCCCGTGCAGTCGTTGGCCTGGGCGACGGCGGCGCGAAGCTCGCCCTCGTCGCAGCCGACCGTGCACGCGGTCTCCGTGCAATCCGTCGTGCACGTGCTCGCGGCGGCGGCCGCGAGCGCGGTCGCGTGCAGCAGAACCAGCAGCGTCAGCAACGAGACGCCGCGGCGAGCACGGCGGGGCGCCGGGGGAAGCACTCGCCTTCTATAACCCGTTCGGTCGCGTCTCGCCTATCACCGGGGCTCGCGACCGGCCGCGTACGCCGCGGGACGCTCGGGCCTCAGAACGGCAGGGAGTGAGCGAAACCGCCGGCCCGGGCCAAGAGGAAGATGCACGTCACGTACACGCCGCAGTCGAGCACCTCGATCACCGTCGTCACGATGAACCAGAGATAGCCGGAGCGGCCGGCGCGGGTGAGCGGACGGAGAAAGAGATTCGGCGCGGCGAGCGCTACCGCCACCACGGACGGCACCAACGCCCCGAGCACGAGCACGCTCAAGAGCACGCTCGTCACGAGCGCGAGATCCGGAATCACCGTCGAGAGCCAGAGCACCGCGATCGTCGCCGGCACGAAGAAGACCCAGTTGGCGAGCGAGCGTCGCAGCGCGACGTCGAAGCGCGTGTGATCGGGCGGCACCAGGCTCGCGTCGAGCTGCTGCTCGAGGTGCCGCGCATCCTCGATCGCGTGATAGCGAAGCCCGTGGCCGCCGCCGTGCAGGCGCGACGACAATCCCGGTGTTCCCCCCGGCACCCCCGACATGCACCTAGGCTAGCCGTCGGCCGGCCGCGCGAGAACACGCAATCGACCGCCGGCTCGCGAGCACAAGCGATGCGACACAGCATCCGGGAACGCGCGAGGTACCCGCACGGTGCGGGTCGCGCGTCAGCGACCCGGGCCGGCTTGAATCTTCGCCCAGGTGTCCCGCAGCGTGACGGTACGGTTGAAGACGGGGCTGCCGGGCACCGCGTCGGGGTCCACGCAGAAGTACCCCTGGCGCTCGAATTGGAAACGCGCGCCGACGGCGGCGTGGGCGAGGCTCGGCTCGAGACGGCAGTCGCGGAGCACGGTCAACGCATCGGGGTTGAGCGTGGCGAGCCAGTCGCCCTCCTTGCCGGCATCGGGATTTTCGACCGCGAACAGTCGGTCGTACAGCCGCACCTCGGCGGCGACGGCGTGCGCGGCCGAGACCCAGTGCAGCGTCGCTTTCACCTTCCGAGCGCTCGCCGGCGAGCCGCTGCGGGTTTCCGGGTCGTAGGTGCAACGCAGCTCGACGACCTCGCCGGTCGCCGGGTCCTTCACCACGCGCTCGCATTTGAGGATGTACGCATAGCGGAGGCGCACCTCGCGCCCGGGGGCGAGCCGGAAGAACTTGCTCGGCGGCTCCTCCATGAAGTCTTCCCGCTCGATGTAAAGCTCGCGGCCGAAGGGCAACGTGCGGGTGCCGGCCGTCGGATCCTCCGGATTGTTGACGGCGTCCATCTCCTCGACGCGGCCCTCGGGATAGTTCTCGATCACGACTTTGAGCGGGCGCAGCACCGCCATCACGCGCGGCGCGCGGCGGTTCAAGTCTTCGCGAATGCTGTGCTCGAGCTGCGCGACGTCGACCATGCTGTCGCGCTTGGCGACGCCGACGCTCTCGCAGAAGTCGCGAATGGCCTCCGGCGTGTAGCCACGGCGACGAAAGCCGGAGATGGTCGGCATGCGCGGATCGTCCCAACCGCGCACGTGCCCGCCCTGCACCAATGCCAGGAGCTTGCGCTTGCTCATGACGGTGTAGCTCACATTCAGACGCGCGAACTCGATCTGCTGCGGATGGCAGGGAGTCCGAAGCTCGTCGAGCACCCAGTCGTAGAGCGGCCGGTGGTTCTCGAACTCGAGCGTACAGATCGAGTGCGTGATGCCTTCCAGCATGTCGGAGAGACAATGCGTGAAGTCGTAGAGGGGGTAGATGCACCAGCGGTCGCCGGTGCGGTGATGCGCCGTACGACGGATGCGATAGAGCGTCGGGTCGCGCATGTTCAGGTTCGGCGACGCCATGTCGATCTTGGCGCGCAGAACGTGCGCGCCGTCCGCGAACTCGCCGGCCCGCATGCGCGCGAACAGCTCGCGGTTCTCGGCGACGCTCCGCTCACGGTACGGGCTGTTGCGACCCGCCTCGGTGAAGGTGCCGCGATGGGCCCGGATTTCGTCGGCGGAGAGACTGTCGACGTACGCCTTGCCGGCGGCGATCAGCCGCAGCGCGAAGTCGTAGAGCTGCTCGAAGTAGTCGGACGCGTAAAAGAGCTTGTCGCCCCAGTCGAACCCGAGCCAGCGCACGTCTTCCATGATCGAGTCGACGTACTCGACCTCTTCCTTGGCCGGATTGGTGTCGTCGAAGCGGAGATGGCAGACGCCGCCGTATTGGAGGGCGAGGCCGAAGTTCAGACAGATGCTCTTCGCGTGCCCGATGTGCAGGTAGCCGTTCGGCTCGGGCGGGAAGCGGGTGACGACGCGACCCGCGTGCTTCGCGGTCCGCAGATCCTCCTCGATGATGTCGCGAATGAAATGCGACGGCGTCTCGACGGCGCGCTCTCCCATGAGCGTGAGATCCTAGCCTGCCGCGCCTGCCACGTCGAAGGCGCTGCGGCGCCGGCGCATCGGACGCGCACGGCGGGGCCGCAACGCCGACGCCGCGGGTATACGAAGGCCTACCGCCGTCGGCGACGGACGCGGTCGCCGATCAGCGCCGCCCCGCCGGCGGCCAACGCGACGACGCCGGCAAGCATCTGCGGGTCGAGCTCGGGCGCGCCGCGAGTCGGCGACGTCTGCTGGGTCGTACCGCCGCGACCGCACCCGCTGCCGAAGATCCAGCACCAGAAGCCGGCCTCCGCGTTGGTCGCGGTCGTCACCGACAGCATGACGGCCAACACCAGGCTCACAAGCCCGCTTCGCACGCCGATGCCATGTCCCATACCCACCTCCACGAGCAACCGTCGTGCCGGCCGACAGCCACCGCGAGCACCAATGCCTGAGCACGACCGAGCTCGCAAGCACGGCACCCGTCGGCGGTCACGCGCGGTTGCTACGGCATGTCGCGCAGCGCTCGCTGCGCGAGCCGATGGAGCGACGTTGCGAGTCCTGGGAATCGCATTCTCGAGCTACGGAATGTCGCTACGCGACCGTACGAAGCGATCGCGGCGTCGCAAACTTGACTTCCACGGATTTTAGGGCAGCTTTCGGCGACCCGCCTCACCGGGAAGGCCGCCGCACCGTGACGGGGGCCGACTTCACGCGAGAAAGGAAACCCTCGTATGTCCGAAGCTGCGGTCAATCATTTCAAGGCCGATCTGCGCGCGATCCAGTTCACCCTCTACGAGCACCTGAAGGTACAGCAGGTGTTCGAGATCGAGGCGTTCTCCCACATCTCGCGCGAGGAGTGCGACGCGATCATCGAGCAGTGTCATCGCTTCGTGAACGACGTGACGGGCCCGATCAACGGGACAGCGGATCGCGCGGGATGCACGCTCGAGAAGGGCGTGGTCCACACGCCGGCCGGCTTCAAGGATGCCTGGAAGAAGCTCTTCGAGCTCGGCCTGATGGGATTTCCGATGCCGGTGGACGATGGCGGGCTCGGCGGGCCGCACGCAATCGCGGTGGTGCTCGAAGAGCTCCAGAGCGGCGCCAACTGCGCCTTCAACATGTACCCCGGCCTGACCCACGGCGCGGCCGACGTGATCTCGAGCTTCGCCCTTCCGGAAAACCGCGACCGCTTCTTGCCTCCCATGGTCGAGGGCCGGTTCGCGGGCACGATGTGCCTCTCCGAGCCGCACGCCGGCTCGGACGTCGGCGGCACCAAGACGCGCGCCACGCACCTCGCGGGCAACGTCTACAAGATCACGGGAACCAAGTGCTGGATCTCGGCCGGCGACCACGACCTCGCCGAGAACATCGTGCACTTGGTCCTCGCGCGCATCGAGGGCGCCCCCGCCGGCACGCAAGGCCTGTCGCTCTTCATCGTGCCGAAGATCTGGGTCAACGACGACGGCTCGCTCGGCGAGTCCAACGACGTCACGACGGCGTCGATCGAGCACAAGCTCGGCATCCGCGCTTCGGCGACGGCGGTGCTGAACTTCGGCGAGAACGACGGGTGCCGAGGCATTCTGGTCGGCGGCCAGCCGCACATGGGCATGAAGCAGATGTTCCGCATGATGAACGGCGCGCGCATCGCCGTCGGCGTGCAGGGACTCTCGGTCGCGTCCTCGGCCTACCTGAACGCGCTCCGGTACGCGCGCGAGCGCTTGCAGGGATCGTCGGTACGCCATTTCAAGGACCCGAACGCGCCGCGCGTGCCGATCATCGAGCACTCCGACGTCCGCCGCATGCTGGTCGAGATGAAGGCCAAGGTCGAAGGCATGCGCACACTGTGCGTGAAGCTCGCGTTGCATGCCGATCTCGCCCACGGCCTCCACAAGGTCGACGAGGCCAAGTCGATCTATCACCAGGGTCAGGTGGATCTCCTGACGCCGATCGTGAAGGCCTACTGCTCCGATCAAGCGTTCCGCGTGGCCGAGCTCGCCATCCAGACCTACGGCGGCGCCGGGTACGTGCAGGACAACCCCGTCGAGCAATACTGCCGCGACGCCAAGATCTTCTCGATCTACGAGGGCACCAATCACATCCAGGCCCTCGATCTCGTCGCCCGCAAGCTGCAACAGCACGGCGGCGAGAACTTCACGGCGTTCCTCAACGAGATCAACGAGTTCGTCACGGCGCATGCCGAGAAGCCCGGAATGGGCGCCGAGATTCGAGCCCTCGGCGAAGCCACGATCGCGCTGCAACGCGCCGCCGGCGCCCTCATGGAATATTTCATGAGCGGAAAAATCGACCAGGTGACGCTCGTCGCGAACCCGTTCCTCGAGGTGATGGCGGACGTCACGATCGCGCATTTGCTGCTCGGCGCCGCGATCGTCGCCGACGAGAAGCGCGCCAGCGACGAAGACGAGCCGAACCAGCACGAGATCGACTTCTACAGCGGGAAGGTCATGGCGGCGAAGCACTTCGTGAATTTCGTGCTGCCGGCGGTGCACGCGAAGGTGGGCGCGATCGTGAGCGGCGACCGTAGCGCGCTCGACATGCCCGACGGGGGATTCTCCACCGCGTTCTGACGCACCCGGGCGAGGTACCCGGCGCGCCCGGCGCGCGTTCCGGCTACCTCGCTCGCATCAGCGTGTCGCACCGTCGCGGAGCTGACGGCGCAGCAGCTTGCCCGTCGAGCTCTTCGGCAGCGACGACACGAACGTGACCTGGAGCGGCTTCTTGTAGCCGGCGAGGCGCGCCCGGCAGAAGTCGATGAGCTCCTGCTCACGGACCGACGCCGCAGCCTCGCACACCACCCACGCGGCGACGCCGCGACCCCAGCGCGGGTGGGGGATGCCGACGACGGCGGCTTCGGCGACGGCCGGATGGGCTTCGAGCACGACCTCGACCTCGCGCGGATAGACGTTGAATCCGCCGCTGATGATGACGTCGTCGCTCCGATCGACGAGCGTGAGAAACCCCGCCTCGTCGAGCCGGCCGAGATCGCCCGTGCGCAGCCACCCGTCGACGAGCGCGGCGGCGGTCGCGTCGGGGTCACACCAGTATTCGCGCATCAGCTGCGGCCCACGCACGGCGATCGTGCCGACCTCGCCGGCCGGTCGTGGTTGGCCGGCGTCGTCGAGCACCTGTACCTCGTTGAGCGCGGTCGGCAGCCCACAGGTCCCACGGCGTGCCGGCTCGAGGTGATCCTCCTTCCGGAGCGTCGTGATCGGGAACGGACACTCGCTCAGACCGTAGATCTGGAGCAGCACGGGGCCGAGAGTGTCGAGCGCCCGGACCATCAAGTCCTCCGGCATCGGCGCCGCGCCGTAGACGAGCGTACGGAGGCTCGCGAAGGCGTCGCGTCGGGGCGCGTCGCCGATCAACGATGCGATCATGGTCGGTACGAGAAACGACATGGTGACGCGCTCGCGCCCGATCAGGTCGCGAAAAGCCGCCGGCTCGAACTCGCGGCAGAGGATGCTGCGCGCCCCGCGCCAGAACGCGGGCGCGAGCAGCGCTTCGCTCGCGTGCGTGAGCGGTGCGACGTGCGCCACCGTGTCCGCAGGTCCCAGCTCGTGGAGCTCGGCGAGCAGGTTCCGCAGCGATGCGAGCGCGCACGCGTGCGTCAGGACCGCCGCCTTCGGCTGCCCGGTCGTGCCCGACGTGTAGCGGAGACGTGCGACGTCCCGCTCGCGCGCCGGCGGCCGAGGCGGCGGCGGCGGTGCGCTCGCGAGCCGGCGCTCGAGCGCGGCGTCGCCGCCGCTCACGTCGAGAACCGCGCCGAGGCTCGGCCCGCGGGCACCGCCCAGACCGTCGCCGTCGGCCAGCGCGATCCGCACGTCCGCGTGCGCCAGCATGAACTCGACCTCGGGCGAGGCCAGACGGCGGTTGATGCCCACCCATACCGCACCCGCCCGCAGAATCGCCTGCTGCGCGACGACGTGCGCGATCACGTTCGGCAAGAAGGTGGCAACGCGGTCGCCCGGCCCGACGCCCGCGCTCACGAGATGGTGCGCGAGACGATTGACGCGCGCGTCGAGCTCGGCGAAGGCGATGCTCCCGACCTCGTCGCGCAACGCCTCACGCTCGGGCCAGCGGCGCGCGGCGCGTCGGAGCGCCTCGGTGGCATCCATCGCGGAGTGTGTGGTCCGAAACTCCGACACGGTCAAGCAACTGACACGCCGGCGTCGGGTTTCACGTTGACACTTCGAGAAGGCCGGTGCTACGTGTTTTTGGGGGCGGGGTGAGCATGGCCATACGATGGCCGGCGGACGAAGAATCGAAGCATCGGCGTGCCGCTGCGGCATCCGGTGCGGCGGAGTCCGCATCCCCCACATCGACCTCTCCCGCAAATCTCCGACGCACCTCGTCGCCCCTCACGATCACCACGCTCGGTGATCAGGCTTTCCACTGCACAGACCGGCCACTATACTTTTGCCGAAGCTCCGATCGTGCGCACGCCTCGCATGCAATGCGTCGCGTGCACACCAACGGAGCTCCTGGCTCGTCCAGGAAGGAGTGTTTATGGAAAACGGGAAGAGCGTCTTCGAGAAACTGATCAAAGACGACCGCGCCGTTCACGAGCACAAGACCTGGCGCGGGACCTTTCTCGAGTATCTCGAACGCGTGCGCGAAGATCCCACCATCCCGAAGCTCGCGCACTCCCGTGTGTACGACGTCATCATGCGGATGGGCACGACCGACGTCCACGACACGGACGACCCGCGGGTGAAGCGGCTCTACAAGGACGAGTCGCTCAAGTCCTACGGCTTCTTTCGCGAGGAGTTCTTCGGGATCGAGAAGACGATCTCGCAGATCGTCCGCTACTTCCACGCGGCATCGCTGAAAGGCGAGGAGAGCCGTCAGGTCCTCTACCTGATGGGACCGGTCGGGTCCGGCAAGAGCTCGCTCGTCGAGAAGCTGCAGCGCGGCCTCGAATCGAGCGATCCGTTCTACTCGATCGAGGGTTGTCCGATGTTCGAGGAGCCGCTGCACCTCCTGCCGCGCCACCTCCGCAAGGAGTTCGAGAAGATGCTGGGCACGCACATCGAGGGTGATCTCTGCCCGGTGTGTCGGTTCCGGCTGAAAGACGAGTTCGGCGGGCACTACGAAGAGGTCCCGGTCGTCACCAAGAACTTCTCGAAGCGCAACCGCATCGGCATCGGCGTCGTACCGCCGGTCGATCCCAACAACCAGGACACGTCGGTCCTGATCGGCAGCGAGGACATCTCGAAGCTCGACGTGTACTCCGAAGGCGATCCGCGCGTGCTCGACCTCAACGGCGCGCTCAACGTCGGCAACCGCGGCATGGCCGAGTTCATCGAGGTCTTCAAGAACGAGACCGAGTACCTCCACGCCATGATCACGGCGACCCAGGAGAAGGTGATCCCGGCACCGGGCCGCCACGGCCTGGTCTACGTCGACGCCGTCATCGCCGCGCACTCGAACGAGGCGGAGTGGCAGAAATTCCGCGCCGACCACACCAACGAGGCCATCCTCGACCGCATCGTCGTGGTGAAGGTGCCGTACAACCTCCGGCTCTCGGAAGAGGTCAAGATCTACCAGAAGATCATCCGCAACTCGGACTTCCGCGCCCACGTGGCGCCGCACACGCTCGAAGTCGCGTCGATGTTCGCAATCCTGTCTCGCCTCGAGCCCAACAACAAGTGCGACCTCATGACCAAGCTCAAGCTCTACAACGGCGAGGAGGTCGTCGAGAAAGGCAAGACCAAGAAGATCGACGTCCAGGAGCTCCGCGAGGACACCAAGCGCGAAGGCATGAACGGCATCTCGACGCGCTTCATCATGAAGGCCCTCGACAACGCCCTCTCCGACAACATCGACGGCAACTGCATCAATCCGATCAACGTCCGCGAGTCGTTGATCGCGATGGTGAAGGAAGCCGACATCCCGGACGATACCCGCAAGCAGCACCTCGAGTTCCTGCAGGACGTCCTGCACAAGGAATACCTCGACGTGCTCCGGAAGGAGATCACCAAAGGCTTCGTCTACGCCTACTCCGAGCAGGCCGAGGCCCTCTTCCAGAACTACCTCGACCACGCCGAGGCCTTCGTGAACAAGACGCGCGTCAAAGACCGCAACACGCGCGAAGAGCTTCAACCCGACGAGGCATTCCTCAAGTCGATCGAGGAGCAGATCGCGATCATCGGCTCGGCGGCCGAGGGATTCCGGCAAGAGGTGATCGCCTATCTCTGGGCGCTCTCGCGTCGCGGGGAGCGCATCACCTACAAGAGCTACGAGCCGCTCAAGGAGGCGATCGAGAAGAAGCTCACCGAATCGGTGCGCGAGCTCTCCCGCATCATCACGACGGCGCGCACCCGCGACGAGGAGCAGACCAGCAAGTACAACGCGATGGTGCGGAACCTCCTCGACAACGGCTACTGCGAAAGCTGCGTCGACGTGGTCCTCAAGTACGCGGCCAACAACCTGTGGAAGGATTAGCCGGCTAGCGACTCATGGTCGACACGATCTTTCGCCCGTTTCGGAGCTCGGAAGCCGAGCGCAGTGATCGCAGCGCCGGCGACCGGCTCCGGCACCGGCAAAAGATCCGCGAGTCGATCCGCGAGAACATCGCCGACATCATCGCGGAGGAGTCGATCATCGGTAAGAGCCGTGATCGGGTGATCAAGGTTCCGATTCGCGGCATCCGCGAGTACCGCTTCGTCTACGGCGACAACACGCCCGGGGTCGGTCAGGGCGACGGCGACTCGCAGCCGGGGCAGGTCGTCGGGAAGTCCGGGCAAGAAGGCCAGGGACAAGGCACCGAAAAGGCCGGCGACCGGCCGGGCATCGACTACTACGAGACCGACGTCACGCTCGAAGAGCTGATCGACATCATGTTCGAGGATCTCGATCTTCCCGACCTCGAGCGGAAGGCGCTCCGCCAGCTCGAGGCGCCGCGCTCGTCCAAGCGGCGCGGCTATCGCCAGGTCGGCATCCGCATCCGTCTCGACAAGCACCGAACGGTGCGGTCGCGCATCAAGCGCAAATTCTCCGCCGAACGGCGCCGGCGCGCCGCCGACGCCGCCACGGAGACGAACCCGATCGACGTCGCGCGCGATGCCGCCCTCGAGGCCGCCGAGCTCGACGCCCCCGAGCTCGACCTGAACGGCAACCCCGTTCCCGCCGCTCCGCCGACCGCGCGCCGCTTCCCCTTCCACGTCGACGACCTCGTCTATCGCCACGTCACCACGCAGATGCGCCGCGAGTCGAACGCGGTGGTCGTCTGCATCATGGATACGTCGGGCTCGATGGACACGATGAAGAAGTATCTGGCCCGGAGCTTCTTCTTCCTGCTCTACCAATTCATCTGCACCAAGTATCGCAGCGTCGAGATCGTCTTCATCAGCCATCACACCGAGGCCTACGAGGTCGGCGAGGAGGAGTTCTTCCACAAGGGCGAGTCCGGCGGCACGTTCATCTCGTCGGGGTACCAGAAGGCCCTCGACATCATCGCCGAGCGCTACCATCCGTCCCTCTGGAACGTCTACGCGTTCCACTGCTCGGACGGCGACAACTTCGACTCCGACAACACCGCGGCGCTGAAAGCCGCGCACGAGCTCGCCGAGATCTGCAACCTCTTCGGCTACGGCGAGATCAAGCCGCTCGGCTCCCGCTACTACGAGAGCTCGATGCTCAACATCTTCCGTCGGCTCGACGCGGACAACTTCCAAACGGTGCTCATCGAGCGCAAAGAGGACATTTGGCCGAGCTTCAAGGCCTTCCTCGCCAAGGACAAGCAGCAGGACTGACCCGATGCCGAGCTGGAGCCTCGACGACCTCGCCTACTGGGACGCCAAGATCCGCGAGCAGGTCGACGCCCTCGGGCTCGACTGCTACCCGCAGGAATTCGAGCTCTGCAATCACAACGACATGCTGGCGTACATGGCGTACTCCGGCATCCCCTCGCACTACCCGCACTGGTCGTACGGCAAGTCGTTCGAGAAGCTGAAGACGCTCTACGATTACGGCCTCTCCGGCCTGCCGTACGAAATGGTCATCAACTCGAACCCCGCGATCGCGTATCTCATGCGGGACAACTCGCTCTGCCTGCAGGTCCTGACGATCGCGCACGTGTACGGGCACAACGACTTCTTCAAGAACAACTTCACGTTCAAGTCGACGCGCGCGGAGTTCACCATCGGCACGTTCAAGGCCCATGCCGCACGCGTCCGGACCTACATGGAAGACCCGTCGATCGGAGCCGACAGAGTCGAGAACATCCTCGACGCGGCGCACGCCCTCTCGCTCCAGCGGCGACGCAATCTCGCCGTGAAGAAGCTCTCCCCCGAGGAAGAGCGCCAGCAGCTGCTCGCCGATGCGCAGCCGGCCGCCGATCCCTTCAAGAGCGTGCATCGCCGTCCCGAGTACGTCGAGCCGGATCTCCAGAAGGTCCCCCTCTCGCCGGAGCCGGACATCCTGCTCTTCATCCGCGATCACAATCCCTATCTCGCGAACTGGGAGCGCGATCTCCTCACGATCGTCGACGAGGAAGCGCGCTACTTCATCCCGCAGATCGAGACCAAGATCATGAACGAAGGCTGGGCGTCATGGGTACATCGCGAGATCTTGAATGCGGTCGAGCTGCCCCAAGAGCTGCACCTCGAGTTCCTGGTGCGCCACAACCAGGTGGTGCGGCCGACGCCCGGAGGCATCAACCCGTACCATCTCGGCCTCAAGATCTGGACCGATCTCAAGCGTCGCTTCGACGAGCCGACGCGCGAGGAGATCAGCGAGCACGGCCACCCCGCGAAGACCGGCATGCAGAAGATCCTCGAGGTGCGCGAGACCGATCGCGATCAGTCCTTCCTCCGCCGCTTCCTCACCGAGGATCTGATGCGCGAGATGGACCTCTTCGAGTACGAGCCGAAGGGCGAGGACCTGATCGTGAGCAAGGTCGCCGACGAGCAGGGCTGGCACGCCGTGAAGGAGCAGCTCATTCGCTCCGTCGGCATGGGCGGCATCCCGGTGATCCGCATCGAGGACGCCGACTTCGGCCACAAACGGACGCTCTATCTCACCCATGAGCACGACGGCCGCGATCTTCAGCTCGAGAATGCCGAGAAGACGCTGGGCTACGTGTATCGGCTGTGGGGACGCGAGGCGGTGATCGAAACCGTGCTCGCCGGCAAGCGTACGCTCCTGACGTTCAACGACCGCGGCTTCTCCGCGAAGACGTTGAAGTAGCGGCGGCCGACGCGCTACGGCGCCACGACCGCCGACTCGAGCACGAGAGCGGGCGGCGGCCGATCGTCGTTTCGCCGAAGCTCGATGAAGGCGACCGTTCGCGTCCGCGCATGCCGTCAAAAATACTTGTCGGCCTGCTCGTGGATGTGCTGTGCGGTTCTCGTCGCGAGCGCCATCACGGCCATCTGCGCCGGAACGGCGACGCTCGTCGGAAAGACGCTGGCGTCGGTCACGAAGAGGCCGCGAACCCCGTGCGACTCGCCGTGCGAATCGACGACCGACTTCCGCGGGTCGGTGCCCATGCGAAGCGTGCCCTGCGGCTGATACGAGAGGAAAAGCGGATCGTTGACCCGTACGCCGCGGTCGCGGATCACCTGATACGCGCCGCGCTTCGTGATCGACACGACCTGGTTGTACGGCAGGAACACCTTCTCCGCTCCGGCGGCGAAGCTGATGTCGCAGGCCTTCTCGAGCGCGTCCATCAAGCGTTCCTCGTCGCTCGTGCCGAGACGATAGCTGACGGCCGGCGGCCCCGTCTCCTCGAACTCGAGCCGGCCCCGCGTGTGATCGTGGAGCAACACCGCGATCGCCCCGAGCCGCGGATAGAGCGCCATCAGCTCGCGGTGCTCGGCGCCGTAGCCGGGCAGCATGCTCGCCGCGGCCACCGGATGCGCGAACGCCGGCACCAGCAGATATCCCGACCCCACCGAGCGCCCGCTGACGTCGAGAAACTCGTCGACGACGTAGCCTTGCGGTATGCCCTTCCAGGACTCGATCGGCTCGGAATAGAGCGCCGTCACGACGACCTGCGGTTGCAGGCGAAGGTTCCGGCCGACGACGTCGGCGGGATCGGGCAATTTGCTCTGCCGCCAGATGCGCGGCGAGTTGATCGCGCCCGCCGCGAGCACGACGACCTTCGCCTTCACCTGGACGCCGAACGCCGTCCCCGTGCGCGAGCGCGACAGGACGCCGCTCACGCCGCCGGCGCGTCCTTGCTCGACGAGCACCTGCGTCACCTGGCAATCCGGGACGACGAGCGCCCCCGCGCGGGACGCGGCCGGAACGTACGTCGTCAGCATGTCGCCCTTGCGATCGTACGTGCAGCCGAGCGCGCAAAACCCCGTCGCGAGACAGTCGGTGCGGTTGTGGAGCGGGAGATAGCCGCGATAGCCGAGCCTCTCGCTGCCCTGCTGGAGCCGCGCGCTGTTGCCGTTCACCTGCTCCGCGAGCACGCGCTGCGCTCCGATGCGGCGCTCGACCTGCCGGAAGTACGGGTGCATCGCCTCGTGCTCGAGGCCGGGAAGGCCGAGCTGGTGCGCCCAATAGGCGAGCAACGGACGCGGTGGTCGCACGCAGAGGCAGAAGCTCGCGACGGTCGACCCGCCGACGGCGCGTCCCTGCGACACGAGCACGGTGTAATCGGCGGTCGCCTTGGTGCCACCCTCGCGATACAGGCGCGGGTACATGACCTCTTCGCGCTGGACGAAGTCGCTGCTGCGGAGGTACGGCCCGTCCTCCACGAGCACGACCGAGTATCCGGCCTCTGCGAGCTCGGCGGCCGCAACCGCGCCGCCCGCACCCGAGCCCACCACGCAGACGTCGGCCTGCAGCTGAACGTCGGCATCGACCGTCGAGGTATCGAGGATCATCGCGCCCGACGGGCCGCGAGCACCGTCGCGAGATCGACGGGCGCCTCGTATTCGACGCGCGAGCTCGCGTCGATGCGCCCGAGCCACGGCCCGTCGTAGCCGATGCCCGCGAACGACTCGCTCTGCGCGTAGTACCCGAGGGCGGCGAGCGTCTTGAGCGCGCGGAAAATGATGCGGCGGGCGCCGAGGGTGCTCTCCATCCACCCCCGCAGGTACGCGTCCTGCTCGGCGGGCGAGAGCCGGGTGAAGCGGTGCGGCTTCAAATCGAAGAGGTGCGTGCCGTGCTCGACCACGCGCAACATCAGGCGCGCCTGCCCTTGCGACGTCGGCGGCAGGTCCGCGAGGAGGCCGTCGATGAAGCCGCCGAGGCTGTCGCGGGCGTCGTCCGGGAGACCGAGGATCCGGACGGCGGCCTGGGTCACGACGGCGTACTCCTTGCGTGTGAGAAAGCGAAGCTCGCCCGTGGTCGGCGAGTAGCGGGCACAGCCGGTCGGGAGCACGGACCCGAATGCCAAGAGCAGGGCGCCGCCCAGCCCGGTTTGCAAGAGACGGCGACGCGTGAGATCGACGCGCAAGGCTTCGAGCGTCGCGCCGCGGTCCTCGATCACTCGACGCCTCGCATCAGCGGCGCGCATGCTACGCGTGGGGGCGCGCGGGCGTCAAGACGATCGCCCCCGCGTGCCCGTACGCAGCGCTTGCGGACGGGCGAGGATCGTCGCAAGGTGCGCCTCGGTCATGCCGCTCTACGAGTATCGCTGCACGAGCTGCAAAAAACGCGTCACCATCCTCACGCTGCGCGCGAGCGAGGCGGTCGACGAGGTCTGCGACCGTTGCGGGGCGCGCACGCTCGAGCGTCTCATGTCGCGCTTCGCCATGGGCCGGTCCGACGAAGCCCGTCTCGACTCCCTCGCCGACCCGTCCAACTTGAGCGGTCTCGACGAGAACGACCCGGGGAGCGTCGCGCGCTGGATGAAGCGCATGAGCCGCGAAATGGGCGACGAGGCGGGTGACGCGAGCGAGATCGACGCGATGGCCGAGGAGATGGCGTCGGGCACGTTCGACGACGAGGCCGGCGGCGGAAGCGACGGCGGCGACGACTCGGGCAGCGACTAGCCCGGATTATTCATGAATCGTCGTCGCGAAAGCGACGAGCGTGCGTCAGATCGGGCCGCGCGGAGACCCGAACGACGCAGGCATCGTTCGACACTATGTCGACGAGTGAGGGGCGAGCCCGGCCCGAGATGACGTGCGATCGGCGCTTGCAGTAGACGATTCATGAATAGTCCTGGCTAGGGCTCGGACCCCTCGGCCCGCTCGAGCAGCACCACCGCCTCCGCCGCGATGCCCTCGGCTCGTCCGATCGGCCCGAGCTTCTCGCCGCGCGTCGCCTTTACGTTGGTAGCGTCGATCGCAATCCCGAGAAGATCCGCGATAGTCGTGCGCATGGCGTCGAGGTGCGGCGCGAGCTTCGGGGCTTCGGCATGGATCGTCACGTCGACGTTGCCGACCCGGTATCCGCGCGCCCGTACCATGGTCATCGTCTCCGCCACGAACTCCCGGCTCGGACGGTTCTGATGGCGGGGATCGCGGTCGGAGAAGTGGCGGCCGATGTCTCCGGCGGCGATCGCACCCAAGAGCGCATCGGTGACCGCATGGAGGACCGCATCCGCATCGGAATGCCCCAGAAGACCCCGATCGTGCGGTATCTCCACCCCTCCCAAGACCAGGCGTCGGCCATTCACCAGCGGGTGAATGTCGTACCCCTGGCCGATCCGAAATCCCGCCACGGCCGGCGAAGCTAGAGGCCCCCGGGGCCGACTGTCAACTTCGGACGGGCTCCGCGCCGGGCAGGGCCGGGACGGTGCAGGGCGTCACGGGTCGTGATAGCTTGCGCGCTCCGAATCATGAGCGATCCAGCGCGACACCGCGTCGTCGACCTCGACCCGCAGACCGGTGCGGCTCCCGCCGAGCAGTTCCTCAACAAGTACGCCGAGGACGTGCTGGCGAGCCTCGGCGACGGTTTGGTGTTGCTGGACACCGCGGGACGCGTCGTGTTCATGAGTCCCGGCGCCGAGGATCTGACGGCGGTCTCGGCGAAGCACGCGAGCGGCAAGACCGCCATCCAGGTGTTCGCGGGGCACCATTGGCTGGCGGAGCGCATCACGGCCTTCTTGCACGGCGAGGGTCGCCGAGTGACCGACAGCGGCGAGCTCGCCGCCCCGTTCGGGCGGCGCGCGATGGTGCGGTTCACCATGTCGCCCGTGATCGATCGCGACGGCATCACCGTCGGCAGCATGATGCTGCTGCACGACGTCGTCGCCACCCGCTCGTTGACGGAGACCGGCGAGCGCGGGAGTCGCGTCGGCGAGCTCGCGGCGGTCGCGGCGGGCCTCGCGCACGAGATCAAGAATCCGCTCGGCGGCATCAAGGGCGCCGCGCAGCTGCTCGCCGATACGTTGTCCGCCGACCCAGAATGTCTGCGCTTCACGTCGCTCATCACGCGCGAGGTCGACCGGGTGTCGGCGCTGCTCGAGCAGCTGCTCGAGCTGACGCGACCGCCGCGTTTGCGCCTCGCCGCCGTCAACGTACACCGCGTGCTGCAGGACGTGTTGACGCTCGAGCATGCCGCCGCCGCCGACACGCTCACGCTCCGTTGCAACTTCGACCCGAGCTTGCCCGAGGTGTGGGCCGACGAGGCGCAGATCCGGCAGGTGTTCCTGAACCTCGTGAAGAACGCGCTCGAGGCGATGGAGCGCAAGGGGACGCTCACGATCACGACCCGCATGGAGACCGATTTCCACGTGCGCGCCGCTGGGCAAGGGCGGAGTCGGCAATATCTCTCGGTCGACGTCGAGGACAGCGGCCCCGGCATCGAGCCCGACGACTACGAGCGCATCTTCACGCCCTTTTTCACCACCAAGAACAAAGGCACCGGCCTCGGCCTCGCGGTGAGCCATCGTCTCGTCACCCAGCACGGCGGCCTGTTGCGCGTCGAGAGCGAGCCGGGACGATGGACGCGGTTCCGCGTGAGCTTGCCGGTCGCCATGCCCGGAGAGAGCAGCTGATGGCACGCGTCCTGGTCGCCGACGACGAAGAATCGATCCGGCTCGTTCTCTCGACGGCGCTCACGCAGGCCGGGCACGAGGTCGACGTCGCGAGCACGGGCGGCGAAGCGCTCGCCCGGCTGATCGGCGGCACCTACGATGTCGCGATCCTCGACGTCCGGATGCCCGACATGAGCGGCCTCGACGTGCTGGCACGCGTCCGCGAGACCGAAACGCCGGTCATCGTGATCGTGATCACCGCGCAAAACACGATGGCGAACGCCATCGAAGCGATGAAACGCGGCGCCTTCAACTACCTCACGAAGCCCTTCGATCTCGACGAGGTGCGGACACTCGTCACGCGTGCCTCCGAAATGCACCGGCTCAAGGATACCGTCGGCCGCATCCGCACGGAGGTGGTCGGACGCTACGAGCCCGGCGTCACGCTCATCGGCACCAGCGTGGCGATGCAGGAGATCTTCAAGACCATCGGCCGCCTCGCCAACAGCGACGCGACCGTCCTCATCGAGGGCGAGAGCGGCACCGGCAAGGAGCTGATCGCACGCGCCATCCACGTGCACTCGCCGCGCTGGAGCGGCCCGTTCGTGGCGCTGAACTGCTCGGCGATCCCGCGCGACCTCCTCGAAAGCGAGCTCTTCGGCCATGAGCGCGGCGCGTTCACCGGCGCCAACGAACGCCGCGTCGGCCGCTTCGAGACCGCCGGCGGCGGCACGCTCTTCCTCGACGAGGTCGGCGACATGCCGATCGAGCTGCAGGTGAAGCTTCTGCGCGTGCTCCAGGAGCGCGAATTCAGCCGGGTCGGCAGCACGCACGGTCATCAAGGCCGACGCGCGCATCATCGCCGCGACCAATCAGGGGCTCGAGCGCGCCGTGCGCGAGGGTCGCTTCCGCGAGGATCTCTACTTCCGGCTCAAGGTCGTGCCGATCGCGGTGCCCCCGCTACGCGAACGCCGCGGCGACATCCCGCAGTTGATCCGCCATTTCCTCGCGAAGACCAACGCCGAGATGGGCACCGACATCAGCGGGATCACGCCCGACGCGGAGGCACTCCTCGTGCGCCATCCGTGGCAAGGGAACGTCCGCGAGCTCGAGAACACGCTCGTACGCGCCGCCGTCCTGGCCCCCGGCCAGACGCTCACCGAGGCCGACCTGCAACTGCCCGAGACCGCGCCGCCGCCGGCCCTCGCGGGCTCGCTCGCCGACACGTTGCGGAGCGCGGTCGCTGCGCTCGTCAACGATCCGAATCGGCCGGGGAAGGAGTTGCACGCGGCGGTCGTCGCGGCCGTCGAGCGCCCCCTGATCGAGCTCGTCCTGGAGCAGACCGGCGGCAACCAGCTGCGCGCCGCCGATCTCCTCGGCATCAACCGCAACACCCTCCGCAAGAAGCTCACCGCGCTCGGCATCCCGATTCCGCGCGGAGGATCGTGACGCTTCCCTCGCGGCTCTACGCGATCGTCGACCCGCTCGACACGGGTCGCGACCCGATCGCGCTGACGCGCGCAATGCTGGCGGGCGGCGCACGCCTGTTGCAGTTGCGGCTGAAGAGGGTCACCACGGACGAGCTGCTGCGCGCCGCCGAGTCCGTCCGCGAGCTCACGGCGGCGGCCGGCGCGACCTTCATCCTGAACGATCGCCCCGACGTGGCGCGCGCATGCCGCGCCGACGGCGTGCACCTCGGGCAAGAGGATCTGTCGGTCGCCGCCGCCCGCGCGCTGCTCGCGCCGGGAGCGCTCGTCGGGCTCTCGACCCACAGCGAGACTCAGCTCGCCGAGGCCGCGCACCACGGCGCGGACTATCTCGCATTGGGACCGATCTACGCGACGACGAGCAAGGGCGCAGCCGACCCGGTGCTCGGCTGCGAACGGCTTGCGGCGGCGCGCGCGCTCACCACCGCACCGCTCGTCGCGATCGGCGGCATCACCGCTGCAAGCGCGCCTGCCGTCCTCGCTGCGGGCGCGGATGCGGTCGCGGTGATCGCCGCGCTCGTGCGCGCCCCCGACGTCGAGCGCGCGACGGCGGACTTGCTCGCCCTCGTCGACCGTTGAGGCGACGCGCGCCTCACATCTCGGGCATGTCGTAGTCGCGCTCGCTGAACGGCGAGCCGTGCTCGAGCACTTCATCCCCCGCGAAGGCACGGTCGGCGAAGCGCATGTATTCCTTCCGAAACGTGACGTTGACCGTTCCGGTCGGACCATTGCGCTGCTTGCCGATGATGATCTCCGCCTCGTTCGCCTCCGCGTCGCTCAGCTCCTTGTTGTAGGCGGCCTCGCGATACACGAAGAGGATGACGTCGGCATCCTGCTCGATCGCACCCGACTCGCGCAGATGCGCCATCACCGGCCGGCGATCGGCGCCCTTCTCTTCGACGCGCCGGTTCAGCTGCGAGAGCGCGATGATCGGCAACTCGAGCTGCTTCGCGAGCGCCTTCAACGAGCGCGAGATCTCGGAGATCTCCTGCTCCCGCGAGTCGGAGCGCCCCGAGCCGCGCATGAGCTGCATATAGTCGATGACGATCAAGCCGAGGCGCCCGCCGCGAGCGTGGATCTCGCGCTTCAGGCGTCGCGCCTTCGCGCGCAGCTCGAGGACGGAGAGACCGGCGGCATCGTCGATGTAGATGATCGACTGGTGCAGGCTCCCGGCGGCGCTCGCGAGCTTCGCAAAGTCCTTTTCGTGGAGTCGACCCGACCGCACGTCCTGATAGTTCACCAGCGCCTCGGAGCACAGCATGCGGAGCACCAGCTGCTCCTTCGACATTTCGAGCGAAAAGATGGCGACACCGATGTTCGCTTGCTGCGCTGCGGCCGTGCCGATGTTGAGCGCGAGCGCCGTCTTTCCCATGCCCGGCCGTCCCGCGACGATGATGAGGTCGCCGCTGTGCATGCCGGCCGTCATCTTGTCGAGGTCGTGAAAGCCGGTCGGGACCCCGGTGACCATCTCCTTGCGGTCGAAGAGCTTCTCGATCTCCTTGATGGCCGACGGCAAGAGGTCGCTGATCGGAAAGAACTCGGTCGTGACCTTCTGCTCCGCGATCGCGAAGATCTTCGACTCGGCGATGTCGACGAACCGCTCGACGTCGGTCTGGTTGCCGTACGCCTCGGTCGCGATCTCGGTCGCGGTGGA
Organism: uncultured delta proteobacterium; assembly: GCA_963774015.1. Lineage (GTDB taxonomy): Bacteria > Desulfobacterota > Binatia > UTPRO1 > UTPRO1 > UTPRO1. The sequence continues at coordinate 830,957 of CAVZDH010000001.1, read as the reverse complement.
GATGAGGCCGCGGAGAATCGCCTTTTCGCGGACGATCTTGGCGTAGTATTCGGCGTTCGCGGCGGTCGGCACGCGGTTCGCGAGCTCGGCGATGAACGTCGCCCCACCGACGTCCTGGAGCTGGCCGCGCTGGCGGAGGGCCTCGGTGAGCGTGATGATGTCGACGGGCGCGCCGTGCTCGTTCAAATCGACCAACGCCGCGAAGATCTTGCGATGGGCCTCGCGATAGAAGTGCTCGGCGCGCAGGATCGGCAAGACGAGATTGCAGGCGTGGTTGTCGAGAAGCACGCCGCCCAGCACGGACTCTTCGGCCTCGAGGTTTTGCGGTGGAATCTTGCGGAGATTTTCTTCGATCGAGGCCATCAGTCCGCCGCGTCCCGGGGGGAGGAGCTTATAGACCTCGCTCGGGCGAAAGTCATCCCAATTCGTCCAGCGCTCGACCCGGATCGTGCTCGCCGCGCACCGACGCGAAGAGCGCCGCGAAGCTCGCGACGGCGTCGGCGATCCGCGGCCCGTACCACGCGAGCGCCTTGCCGTCGACGAAGCGCACGTGCCCCGTACGGAGCGCCGGCGTATCGGCGAGCGGCGCCAGCGCGGGCCGATCCTTCTCGGTGAAGCGGTACGGCTCGTCGGGCAGGAGGACGATCTCCGGGACCGCGGCAGCGATCGTCTCGAGCGTCACCGTCGGATAGCGCTCCGCCTTCTCGGCGCAGACGTTCCGACCCCCGGCCGCGCGCAGCAGATCATGGGCGTAGGTGTCGGCGTTGAAGGTCATCCAGGGCTTCCGCCAGATCGGGCAGAAGTAACGAACGGCGCGCTGGCCTTCGACCGAGGCGCGCGTCGCACGAAGGCGGCGCTCCTGCGCGTCCGCGAGCACGCCGGCCCGGTCGCCGCACCCGACGACGTCGCCGAGCCGGGCGATCATGCGGACGCCGTCCGCAATCGTCTTCGGCTCGGTGACGAAGCAGGCAAGGCCGAGCGCCGACAACGCCTCGAAGTCCTCACGCCGGTTCTCCTCCGCGTTGACGACGACGAGATCGGGAGCGAATGCTGCGATCGCGGCGATGTCGGGATTCTTCGTGCCGCCGACCTTCGGCACTGCCGCCACGTCGCGTGCGGGCTCCTCGCAATAGCGCGTCACGGCGACCACGGCCGCACCCGCGCCGATCGCAAACAGCGTCTCGGTGAGGCTCGGCACGAGCGAGACGATCCGCCGCGGCGGGCTCGCGAGGGCGAGCTCTCGGCCGAGGTCGTCGATGACGATGCGGGACGTCACGACCCGGATCCTTCGAGCAGCGCGCCGTCAGCGTCCGGGGCTGGCCGCGCCCCGCTCGCGGATGATGCGCTCGAGATCGGCCTTCTCGTCGCCCATGATCTCGTCGTGCGCATGGCCGGGGGCGTCCGGCGGCGCCGAGAGCGCACGCGCGCCGGGTTGGCTCGCCGGCAGCCCCGGCGCCTCGGCACGCCGAGCGCTCACCCACCACAGGAGGAGCCCCGCCGCGACCGCCAACGCCGCGATCGTCCACCAGGTGCCGCCCCCGCCCTTCCGTACTCGTCTCGCCATGACCGTCAGTGCATCTCCTTTCCCGGCTCGGGCTTCGCATCGCTCGCGGTCACCTGCATGACGTTCCAACCGCGCCGCCGCGCTTCGCGACGAAGACGCGGGTCGGGATTCACGATCTCGGGATGACCGACGATCTCGAGCATCGGCAGATCCGTCACCGAATCGGTGTAGAACCAACTCGCCGCGAGATCGACGTCGTGCTCCTCGGCGAAGCGACGCGCCCAGTGGATCTTTCCTGCGCCGTAGCAGATCGGGCGCTGCACCTCGCCCGTGAAGCGACCGTTCTCGATCACGAGGCGCGAGACCAGCATGTGCTCGATGCCGAGCTCTTCGGCCAGCGGGGTCGCGAGATACGGGGTCGAGCTCGAGAGCAGCGCCACCACGTGTCCCTCGGCGCGGTGCTGGCGGACGCGCCGGACGATGGCCGGTTGCAGATGCTGGCGCACCATCTCTCGGTACCACAGGCGACAATGCGCAGCGACCGCCTCCTCGCTCCGACCGCGGATCCATCCGCTCGAGCTCGCCGCCGCCCGCTCGATGTCGAGCAGCCCGAGCTTGTAGCGCAAGAAGAGATAGATCGTGCGCGCCGCGTCTCGCCGGCGAATCTCGCCGCGCTGGCGAAGAAATCGCATGTAGAGCGGTCCGGTGTTCTTCGCTATCAACGTACCGTCGATATCGAAGAACGCCGCGACCGCCACGAACCGCCCGCGATGCGTCTCAGCGCTCGATGATCAGGCTGATGCCCTGCCCGCCGCCGATGCAGAGCGACGCCAGGCCGAGCTTGGCGTCACGATCTTTCATGGCGTGGATCAGGGTCACCAAGATGCGCGCGCCGCTCGCGCCGATCGGGTGGCCGAGAGCGATCGCACCGCCGTTCACGTTGACGCGGTTCTTCGGGATGCGGAGCTCGCGCAGCACGCCGAGCGACTGGGCCGCGAACGCCTCGTTCAGCTCCCAGAGATCGATCTCTTCCTTGCGCAGACCGGCCTTCTTGAGTGCCTTCTCCGACGCCGGCCACGGACCCATGCCCATGATCGCCGGATCGACACCGGCGGCCGCGAACGCTCGGATACTCGCGAGGACCGGAAGCCCGAGCTTCTTGGCGCGCTCCTCCGACATGACGACCACCGCCGCAGCGCCGTCGTTGATGCCTGACGCGCTCGCCGCGGTGACGGTGCCGTCCTTCTTGAACGCCGGCTTCAGGGCCGCGACCTTGTCGGGTGCGGTCTCGCGCGGGTGCTCGTCGGTGTCGAACTTGATGGGGTCGCCCTTCTTGGCCGGAATCTCGACGGTGACGATCTCCTCCTTGAACTTCCCGCCCTTGATGGCCGCCGCGGCCTTCGCCTGGCTCTCGCTCGCGAACTCGTCCTGCTCGCCGCGCGGGATCTCGTATTTGGTGGCAACGTTCTCGGCGGTGATGCCCATGTGCGTGAACGTGATCGGACACGTGAGACCGTCCGCGATCATGGAATCGATGATCTGATCGTGCCCCATCCGGTAGCCGGTCCGCGCCTTCGTGAGGAGGTAGGGCGCCGCGCTCATGTTCTCCATGCCACCCGCGACCACGACCTCGGCGTCACCGAGCGCGACCGACTGGGCCGCGAGCGCCACCGCCTTCAGACCGGAGCCGCACGCCTTGTTGACCGTGAAGCCCGGGACTTCCTTCGGGATTCCGGCCTTCAGGTAGGCGACCCGGGCGGGATTCAGCCCGAGGCCTGCGGCGAGCACGTTACCGAGGATGACCTCGTCGATCTGGTCGCCGGGCAAATTGCCGGCGCGACGCAGGACCTCGCGGATCACGACGGCGCCGAGCTCGGGCGCGGGGGTCTGCGCGAGGGTTCCGCCGAACGTGCCGATGGCCGTACGGGCGGCGGCGACGATGACTGGCTTCTGCATTTGGGGCCTCCTCCGAAGCGTGGGGGTGTAGCGAATCGCGACATCCCTTAATGCACCACGCGGCCGCCTCAGGCAACCGGCGACCGGGCGTGCGGCGGCGATCCAGAAGAGCGCCGTCCGCTACTTACGCGCGTGCCGCCCGCGCCGTCGACCGGCGGATCGCGGTCCGGAGCGCATCCCATCCGCTGCGCCGATCCCAGCCGTCGACCCCGTTGTACCAGCGGAGACCGACCTCCTGCGCGCCGCGCCAACGCGCGGCGAGCGCGAGCCAGAGCCGTGCGCCCGGTCCATAGAACATGGTCGCCGCCTGCCCCAGACGGCGGAGCTTCCGACCGACCCAGCCGCGTCGAAAGCGCATCTCGGCGCCGGCGAACACGTAGTCGTCGCGCTGGAGCGCGGTCGCGATCTCCTCCGCCGCCCACCGGCCGTACTCGAGCGCGAACGATATGCCCTCGCCCATGAGCGGCTCGACCCCCGCGGCATCCCCGACGAGCAAGACGTGCGGCGCGACGAAGGGCGTCCGTGCGTAACACCGGATCGGCGCCGCCTGATGACGTACCGGCGCACCGCCGAGATCGCCCTGGAGCTCGCGCAGGAGCGCCACGAGATCGACACCGGTGCGCCGCCAGGCGTACACGCCCGCGTTCACGTGCGACACGCCGTCGATGAGACAGGGAAACGCCCACGCGTAGCCCGCGAGCCCGCGGGCGACGGCCCGAAAGTCGAAATCGTAGCGGGCGCGTTCGTGCCCGTCCCACGCGCTCGCACCCGGACCGACCGGAATGTCGGCCATGACCGCGCGCGCAACCTCGTCGCGGGCGCCCGCGCGGTCGACGAGCCGGCGGCGGACGAGACTCCCCGAGCCGTCGGCGCCGACGACGATCGACGCGACGTAGCGATCGCGGCCGGTCGTCACCGCGACGCCTCCCGTGAGGCGTTCGAGCGCGACCGCCTTCTCCTCCTCGCGCACCTCGACGCCGCGGGCACGCGCCGCGGCAACGAGCGACGCATCGAGCTCGTCGCGTCGCACCACCGCGCAAAACCGCGCGCCTTCCACCTCCACGCGCTCCGCCGGCACCTCCACCCGCGCTCGGTCGACCATGACGTGCGGAACGACGAGGCCGACGCCGAGCTCGTCGAGGCAGTCGAGGGTGTGCGGAATGAGCCCGCCGGCACAGACCTTCGGGCGCGGGTGACGTCCCTTCTCGAGGATCAGGATACGCGGAGCCAGGGCGGGATCCCGACGCACCAGAAAGAGCGCGGTTGCGGCCCCCGCCGGCCCGCCACCGACGATGATCACGTCGCGCCGCTCCACGAGCGCGGAAGCTAAGAGAAGGAGGCTTCACGTGCAACCGACGCGTCGCATCGCGACCGCGCGTCGGCAGGCGCAAGCGCCATGCCCATCGCCCCGTCGCGATCGCGCCCGCCGGTCGCACGGGTGGCGTCGCGCCGAGCTTCCCTGCACGAACCCCCGCCGCGACGACCGACGGCAGTGCCAAAAAGTTGGCTCGGGTCTCTCGGCGCACGCCACGCCGCGTCGTGCAATGCGATACGCTTTTCGCGTAGTGCGCAGGCATCGACGTCGCTATTGTCGACTCAGCGCCACGACGATGGACACGCGCTGCCATCTTGCGCCACCGCGGCGAGCTCGAGCGTGCCCCCGCATTCGCGAGGAAGACGTCGAGCGTGTACGCCGCAGGCGAGACGCCCTGTGCACGCTCCTCGGAGCGCTCGTGATGCTGCTCGTCGAGTCGCATGCGGTGCCGGCCGAGATGGACGTGGCCGCACGACGCTCGGGCGCCGTGGTCACCGGCGGCGACGACCTGGGCCGCCTCGTGTCCGATTCGCTCGCCCTCTGCACCGCCGCCGACGCGCTGCCGCCCGAGCAACGTCTTCCCATCTTGGCGCACGGCCTCGCGCTCGCCGAAAGCGCGGTCGCGCTCGACGAGCAGTCCGCGCGCGCGCACTTCGCGGTCGTCTGCAGCCTCGGCAAAGCGACGGGACTCGGCGGCGTCGGCCTCGGAACCTGGCGTGCGGTGCGTCGCTTGCGGCGCGAGATCGACGTCACGCTCGCACTCGCACCCGACGACCCCGACGCCCTCGCCGCCAAAGGTGCTTTGCTGATCAAGTTGCCGCGCTGGCTCGGCGGCGATCCCCAAGAAGCCCAACGCTGGCTCCGCCGCGCGCTCGCCGTCGATCCCTCGAACGCGACCGCCCGCGCCTATCTCACCGATACTGGCGACACGACCGGCTTCGTCACCCCGGCCATCGACACCGTCACGCGTTGACCGCGCCAGTCAGGCCGCGCAGACGAAGTCGCGCGTCTCCCGAAAGCCCATGCCCGCGAGCACGGCGCGAATGAGGTTGCGCGGACCGCTGCGCGCGACCGATACCACGACCGGCCCGGGCCGCAGTCCCGGCAGCGCATCGGGACCGACGACCGGCGCGCCGTGAATCACGTTGCCGAGCCGTCCGGGATGCACTTCGATGACGTGCGTCGCGCGCTTGCCGTGGACGGCGAGCGCGCGATGGAGCGCCCTGCCCGTCCCGCCGTAGCCCCAGAGCACGTAGTGATCCGAACCGGCGAGGAAGCGCTCGGCCAGAAAGGCCGCTTTGATCGCCGTGAAGCGCGGCAAGGCGTACGCCGTCCCGCTGCGCGACAGCCGGCCGGCACGATCGCGCCACGCATGAAGACGGCGCGGCACGACCCCGATCGCGAGCCCGCGCGCCAGCGCGCGCAACACCAGGTCGTAGTCCTCCGGCCATCCCGCGTCGCGATACCCGAGCTCGACCAAAGGGAGACGCCGCAGCATGAGCGTCGGATGGACGACGGGACACTCGACGAACGCCTCGGTGCGCACCTGCTCCGCCGAGGTGATGCCGTTCAGCCACCGCTCGTACGCGCGCCATCCCGCCGCGAGCCCCGCGCGCGGGAAGATGCGGACGTGCGTCCCGACCGCGAACAGCGCCGGCTCGGCCTCGAGCATCGTCACCTGGGCGGCGAGACGGTCGCGGTGCATCACGTCGTCGGCGTCCATGCGCGCGACGAGCGGGCCGCGGCAGCGCGCGAGACCGGCCGTGAGGGCGGCAACGAGACCGCGGCGCGGGGTCGGCACGACGACGATCCGCGCGTCGCGCGCGGCGAACGCCGCGGCGATGGCACGGGTGTCGTCCACCGACCCGTCGTCCACCACGATGCACTCGAAGTCGCGAAAGCGTTGGCGCGCGATGCTTCGCAAGGTCGCGCCGAGCGTCGTCCCGGCGTCGCGCGCGGGCAACAACACCGAGACGAGCGGCGTCGACATCCGGCCGCTCAGGTGAGCGCGGCCGGCGCTTGCGGCATGGTGGCCCAGGACTCGGGATCGTGGCCGTAGACGATGCGGGCGCCGACCGCCGCGAGCGCGCGCAAGCGCCGTAGCGACGTCAACATCGCCGCCGCGTCGTGGACCACGAGCGGAAGCCTCAGCTCTTCGAGCGTTTCGCGGAAGTAGCAGGCATCGGCCGCGAGAACGACGTCGCCGCCGTCGAGTCGAACCAGCAGCGACTGGTGACCCGGCGTGTGGCCGAAGGTCGGGAAACAGACGACGCGGCCGTCGCCGAAGAGATCGTGCTCGCCCTCGACCTCGAGACGCGGCTGCCCGGTATCGAAGTCGGCCGGGGTGTAGTTGTTTGCCGCGATGCCCTCCTCGTCGTGTGCCGCATGCCACTCACGGCGCTGCACGACGATCGTCGCGTTCGGCACGGCGACGTTGCCGCCTGCATGATCGAAATGCAGGTGCGAGTTCACGAGCCACCGCACCGCCCCGACGTCGACGTCGGCCGCGGCGAGGCGCGCCGCCACGTCGTCGCCCGCTCCGAAATCGGGCGTGAAGACCGTCGCGGCCACCCCGAGTCGCGTCGTCGGGTCGGTCTGAAGCTCTCGATGCAAGCCGCTGTCGAAGAGGACGAGCCCGCGCGGATGCTGGACGAGGAAGACCGGTACCGGCACGCGGACACTGCCGTTCGCGCCCTCGAGGAAGAGCGCCCGCGGGCCCGTGAGCCAACCGCACGTGAGCGCGAGCAGCCGCACCGACATGCGCGTCGCATAGCCGGCGCACGCCGGCCTGACAAACCCCGCCGCCGTGCGCTAGGAACGAGCCTCCTTCCCGATGCGCAAGGAGGTTCCCGTGCAGCTCGAGTTCGTCCGCTACGAAAAGCGCGACCGCGTCGCGGTCGTCACCCTGCACCGTCCCGAGGTCATGAACGCGCTCCATCCGCCGGCCGGCGAAGAGTTGGCGCGGGTATGGGACGACTTCGCCGGCGATCCCGATCTGTGGGTTGCGATCCTCACCGGAGCAGGCGAGCGCGCGTTTTCTGCCGGCAACGATCTCAAATGGACCGCCGACCACGCCGAGACGCGCTGGCCCAAGAGCGGCTTCGGCGGTCTCACCGCCCGGACCGACCTCGTGAAGCCCCTGATCGCCGCGGTGAACGGGGTAGCCCTCGGCGGCGGGCTCGAGCTGGCGCTCGCGTGCGACATCGTCGTCGCCGCCGAGCATGCGACGCTCGGCCTTCCCGAGCCACGCGTCGGCTTGCTTGCCGCAGCCGGCGGCGTCCACCGCTTGCCACGCAGCATTCCGCTCAAGATCGCGATGGGCATGCTGCTCACGGGGAAGCCCATCACGGCCGCCGAGGCTCTCCGGCTCGGCCTGGTGAACGAGATCGTGCCGCTCGCCGACCTGATGTCGACGGCCGAGCGCTGGGCGGCCGAGATCTGCGAATGTTCGCCGCTCTCGGTGCAGGCGACCAAGCAGTCCGCCTACGACGGCCTCGGCCGACCGCTGGCAGAGGCGATGAACATGCGCTACCCGGCGGCCACGCGCCTCTTCAAGAGTGAAGACCTGCGCGAAGGACCACGCGCCTTTGCCGAAAAGCGCAAGCCGGTCTGGCAGGGACGTTGAGGCCCTACGCTTCGAAAGGACGGCCACCATGCAGGCAGTGATCTTTCAAGCCCCCGGCGAGGTGCGCGTCGAGGAGCGTCCCGACCCGAAGCTCCTCGCCGCCGACGATGCGATCGTGCGCGTCGAGGCAAGCGGGATCTGCGGCTCGGATCTGCACCTCTACCACGGCCGCATTCCACTCGAGGCCGGCTTCGTCCTCGGACACGAGTTCGTCGGGACGGTGACGGCGGCGGGACCGGACGTCACCGACGTCGCCGTCGGCGATCGTGTGCTCGGCTGCTTCGTGACCGCCTGCGGGCGCTGCTTCTTCTGTCGCCGGCGCGACTTCCACAAGTGCACCGAGGCGCGCGTCTTCGGACACGGAAAGACCCTCGGAGATCTCGCGGGCGCGCAAGCCGAGCAGGTGCTCGTCCCGCACGCGAACCTCACGCTGCGGCGCGTTCCCGCGGCCCTCTCGAACGACGCGGCCCTCTTCGCCGGCGACGTCATGGGCACCGGCTTCCACGCCGTCCGCGAGGTCGCGCCCGGTGACGTCGTCGTCGTGCTCGGGCTCGGACCCGTCGGACTCTGCGCCGTGCAAGTCGCCCGCGCGCGCGGGGCGGGACACGTGGTCGCGGTGGACGACGTCCCCGAGCGCCTGGCGATGGCGGCGCGCTTCGGTGCCGAGGCCGTCCACCGCGGCGAGCACGACCCGAAGACGGCCGTCCGCAAGGCGACACGCGGGCGTGGCGCCGACGTCTGCATCGACGCGGTCGGCCATCCCGACGCGCTCGACCTCGCCTTCCGCCTCGCACGCAACGGCGCTCACGTCTCCGTGACCGGGGTCTACTCCGAACGCTGCCAGGTCCACATGGGAATCGTCTGGATCAAGGCGCTCACGCTGACGACGGGGCAGGCGAACGTCGTCGGCCACGTCGACGCGGTCCTGGCGATGATGACCGCCGGGCTGCTCGACCCGACGCCGCTCGTCAGTCGGCACGTGCCCTTGGCGGACGCGCCGGAAGCTTATGCAGCGTACGCGCGGCGCGAAGCGCTGAAGATCGTGCTCGTGCCCTGAACAGGTGCGTGCGAGCATGCTGTGTCGGGCATGCACGCACGCGCGCCAAGCCCGCGATCAGGCGGAATTGCACGTCGTCGACGCGACCCCGCCGGCGTGCGCGTGCCCAAAGCGGCCTCCTCAGCAGCGGGCGAGAAAACTCCCGTGCCCGCGCGCGAATGGGCATGGGGAGTCGTCGACCGTCACCTCCACGCCTCCCGCGGTCCCGGGCTTGCTCCTCCCCCTTTCGACGGAGGAACCATCCATGAGCGCCACCATCCTGATCATCGACGACTGCGCCGACATCGCGCGCATCATCGCGCGCTATCTCGAGAGCGGCGGCCACCGAACGATCGTCGCCACCAGCGGCGTCGAGGCGTGCCGCATCCTCGCCGACACGACGCCCGACTGCATCGTGCTCGATCTCATGATGCCCGGCATGAGCGGCGCCGAGTTCCTGCACGGCTTGCGGCACGATCCCGTGACGGCCGGCATCCCGGTCGTGCTCGTGAGCGCGCGCGTCGGGTTTCACGGCACGCATTTCCGATCGACGGTGGACGCCGACTATTCGGTGGGGAAGCCGTTCACGCGCCAGCAGATCCTCAACGGCGTCCACACCGTGCTGGCGCGCCAGGCGGGCGTCGAGGCGCCGTCGTCTTCGGCCTTCCCGCCGCCGCACGCGGACGGGCGGACGCGAGTCGCGGCCGAGCTCGCGCGCTCGACTTTTCCGTCGCGTTGAGCCGACGAAACCATCGGGAAGCTCTCCGCCGAGAGCTCCCCGAGCAGGTTGCTGTCAGTCGCCGCGCGGGTGCACGTTTTCCCGCACCCACGCGACGATCTGATCGGTGGTCGCGCCCGGCGTGAAGATCTCGCGTACCCCGGCCTGTTTCAGCGTCGGAATGTCGTCTTCCGGAATGATGCCGCCCCCGAAGATGGCGATGTCGTCGCCGCCCTTCTCGCGAATCAAACGAATGACGGCCGGGAAGAGCGTATTGTGGGCGCCCGACAGGATCGAAAGCCCGATCGCGTCGACGTCCTCCTGGATCGCGGCCTCGGCGATCATCTCGGGCGTCTGGTGCAACCCGGTGTAAATGACTTCGATCCCGGCGTCGCGAAGCGCGCGGGCGATGATCTTGGCGCCGCGATCGTGACCGTCGAGACCGGGCTTGGCGACGAGAATCCGCAGCCTATCCATTTCGTCCCCGTGCGTGGCGGCTGACGCTCACAACCACGCCGGATCGCGATAGACGCCGAACTCGTCGCGGTAGACGTCGCAGATCTCGCCGAGCGTGACCCCGTCCTTCACGGCCGCGACGAGAGGCGGCATGAGATTCCGGCCGTCGCGGCAGGCGGCGCGGACGTCGGCGAGACGCGCCGTCGCGCGTTGCTGATCGCGAGCGGCTTTGAACGCCCGCACGCGTGCCACCTGCGTGCCCTCGACCTCGTGGTGGATGCGCAGGATGTCGATCGCGGGCTTGTCGTCCGTCTGATAGCGATTGACGCCGACCATGATCTTCTCGTTGCGATCGAGCTGCTGCTGAAAGCGATAGGCCGCCTCGGCGATCTCCTTTTGGGGGAAGCCGAGCTCGATCGCGCGGATGATGCCGCCCATGCGGTCGATCTGCTCGATGTAGTCGAGCGCCTCGGCCTCGATGCGATTGGTGAGGGCCTCGATCGCATAGCTGCCGCCGAGCGGGTCGACGGTGTTGGTGACGCCGCTCTCCTCGGCGATGATCTGTTGGGTACGGAGCGCCACCATGGCCGCGTTCTCGCTCGGAAGCGCGAGGGTCTCGTCCATCGAGTTCGTGTGCAGAGACTGCACGCCACCGAGCACGCCGGCGAGCGCCTGGATCGCGACGCGGACGACGTTGTTGACGGGCTGCTGCGCCGTCAGCGAGCAGCCCGCGGTCTGCGCGTGGGTGCGCAGCATGAGCGAGCGCGGGTTCTCGGCGCCGAAGCGATCGCGCATGAGCCGCGCCCAGAGCCGGCGCGCGGCACGGAGCTTGGCGATCTCCTCGAGAAAATCGTTGTGGAGATTGAAGAAGAAGGAGAGCCGCGGGGCGAACGCGTCGACGTCGAGGCCGCGCTCGACGGCCGCCTGGACGTAGCCGAGACCGTCGGCGAGCGTGAAGGCGACCTCTTGCACCGCCGTCGAGCCGGCCTCGCGGATGTGGTAGCCCGAGATCGAGACCGGGTGGAAGCGCGGTGCGTGCTGCGTGCAGAACTCGATCATGTCGACGATGACCCGGACCGAGGGCACCGGCGGCGAGATCCATTCCTTCTGCGCGATGAACTCCTTCAGCATGTCGTTCTGGATCGTGCCGCCGAGCTTGCTCATCGGGATGCCGCGCCGCTCGGCCACCGCGAAATACATCGCGAGGATCACGCTCGCCGAGCAGTTGACGGTCATCGAGGTGGTCACCTCGTCGAGCGCGATACCGTCGAAGAGCTCGGCCATGTCGTCGATCGTCGAGACCGCCGTGCCCTCGCGACCGACCTCGCCGAGCGAGCGCTCGTGGTCGGCGTCGTAACCCATGAGGGTCGGCATGTCGAAAGCGGTGGAGAGCCCGGTTTGTCCCTGCGCCAAGAGGAACTTGAAGCGCTCGTTGGTGTCGCGTGGCGTGCCGAAGCCGGCGAACTGCCGCATCGTCCATGGGCGCCCGCGATGCATCGTCGGGTAGACGCCGCGGGTGTACGGAAATTCACCCGGTTTGCCGATGTCGGCGTCCGGATCACGTCCGGCGAGATCGTCCGCCGTGTAGCATTCCTTGATCTCCATGTCGGAGATCGTCGAGAACCGGCGCTCGGGCTCCTGCGGGGCCTTGGACGTCCGGGCCAATCGGGGTTGTGCGCTCATGGCAGTCTCCGGTGTCGCGTGGATCGTCTTATCGCGATCGGCCTCGCCGGGGCGAGCGGCGATCGTCAGGGCTCGCTCGGCCGAGATCCCCGCGCAGGGCGCGTCAGGCGTCGCCGCGAGCGAAAGTCGACGTCGATGACGCGGGCGCGCGGCTCCTGCGGACGGGCGCGCGGCGTGCGGTGCGAGATCAACTTCGCCGCCACGGGTACCCACTCTTCCGGCACGAGGATGCGAATGGTGCCGAGACTACCCGTGCGAACGGGGTCCATCTCGAAGCGCTGGTTCTCGAGCAGACACGGGATGCCCTGATGCTCGAGAAACCCTTTGACGAGGTGCGCTTCAGGCTCGAATGCCGTGGCGTGGCAGACTTTCCAAGGCATGGCGGAGTCGTCCCGTATAGAGCATTGGCGGATATCTGCCAAGCCGCGAGTGCGGACGAGCCCTCCGCAGTGGTACCGGCGGGGGTTTTCACTCGATCCGCAAGGCCCGATCGTGCGAGGCTACGTCACTGATCATGCTGAAGGACTCGACCGTTACCGTCGACGGTACGGCGCCGGAATGCGGCATGAGCACGGTCTGCCGCGACCTCGGGGCACGCACGACCTCCGACCACGGTCACGTCACCGCTGGCGGCACCTGGAACGCGTGCGCCCTCGACCGACTTGAGACCGCCCGCTTGAAGCGCTACCCCTCCACGGTCGGCTGCGATGCCGATCACGACGGAAAGGAGCTTCCGATGCGCACGCTCGCAGACGCTACGGCGGTCCGCACACCCGATCGACCGATCGATCCGATTTTCCTCCGACGCTGGTCGCCGCGCGCAATGACGGGCGCTGGCGTGAGCGCCGAAGATCTCGCGACGGTTTTCGAAGCGGCCCGTTGGGCACCGTCCACCTACAACGAGCAGGAATGGCGCTTTCTCTATGCACATCGCGGCGGTCCGCATTGGCAGAGCTTTTTCGACCTGCTCGCCGAGGGCAATCGCGCCTGGTGCGACCGTGCAGGCGTGCTGGTGGTGGTGCTGTCGCACACGGTCTTCGCTCGCAACGGCAAGCCCAATCCCGTCCACTCGTTCGATACGGGCGCCGCATTCGAGAATCTCGCGCTGCAAGGATGCCGCATGGGGCTCGTCGTCCATGGAATGATGGGCTTCGACAACGAGCGAGCCCGCACGTCGCTCGCGGTCCCGGAGGAGTACGCCGTCGAGGCGATGATCGCGATCGGCCATCCCGGCGATCCCGGGGAACTTCCCGATCCGCTGCGCGCGCTCGAAGCGCCCTCGCAGCGAAAACCCGTCGCCGAGCTGGCGCGCGAGGGAAAATTCAGCTTCTGACCATACTTGACCGTGACGGCAAACGCGGGCAAGCGGGAGCCCAAACCAAACCCCAAGAGGAGGCATCCATGAATCGACTGGTACCGCGTTTCGCTATGGCAGGTCTGCTCGTGATGGCGAGCGCAAGCATGGTCCTCGCCCAGAGCGAGGACGCCTTGATCAAGTACTTCCGCAAGAAGAACAACCTGCCCCCGGCGGCCACGGTCACCATCCAGGGCCTCAAAGACTCGACGAACTTCAAAGGCTCGAAGGAAGGCACCCTCAACGTCTCGACCCCGCAGGGCAACAAGGCCGTGAGCTTCATCGCGTCGCCCGATTTGAAATACGTCGTGGTCGGTGAGGTGCTCGACACGACCGTCGACCCGTCCAAAGCGGTGATGGCCAAGATGAACCTCACGGGCGAGCCTTTCAAAGGCGCGAAGGACGCCAAGGTCACGATCGTCGAGTATTCGGACTTCCAGTGCCCGTTCTGCAAGCGCGGCTACGACACCATCGAGCAGCAGGTATTGAAGCAGTACGAGGGCAAGGTGAAGTTCTACTTCCGGGACTTCCCGCTGCCGTTCCACCCGTGGGCGATGCCGGCCGCGCTCGCGGCGGAGTGCGCGAAGATGCAGAAGGGCGAGGCGTACTGGAAGCTCTACGACTCCTTCTTCACGCACCAGGCGGAAGTGAACCCGCAAAACGTGAAGGACAAGGCGAGCGAGTTCCTGAAGGACAGCGGCATCGACATGGCGAAGTGGGGCACCTGCCTCGACAACAAGGAGAGCGCCGCCAAGGTCAACGCGCAGCACGACGAGGGCGCGGCCCTCGGCGTGACCGGCACGCCGGCCTTCTTCATCAACGGCCGCATGCTCGTCGGCGCGCAGCCGTTCGAGCAGTTCAAGAACGTAATCGACGACGAGCTCGCGTCGGCGAAGTAAGGTCCACGGAGGCGCCGCCCGCGCATGCGGGTGGCGCCGCTCCGCCGCGCTCACGCCGGAGCGCGCACGACGCCGCCGCCGAAGGGCGTGGACAACCGCCGCCCCGGCTCAGTAGACCGGCTTGAAGTCGAAGTGGTGCGTCGTCTGGAGATAGCGCACCGTGTGCGTCTGCGAGCGCATGACGACGGAGTTGGTCGTAGCGCCGCCGCGAAAGAAGCGCACGCCTCCGAGGTAGTCGCCGGTGGTGACGCCGGTGGCGGCGAACATCACGTCGCCGCGCACCAAATCGTCGAGCGTGTAGATCCGGTGCAGATCCGTGATGCCCGCGGCGTAGCAGCGATCGCGCTCGTCGTGCGTGAGCGGTGCGAGCCGCGCCTGCATGTCGCCCCCGGCGCAACGAAGCGCCGCCGCCGCCAGCACGCCCTGATGCCCGCCGCCGACGCCGATCAGGATGTCGACGCCGGATTCCGGCCGGGTGGTCGCGAGCGCCGCCGACAAATCGCCGGCGCCGAGGAGCTTGACCCGTGCGCCCGCTTGGCGCACCTCGCGGATGAGCTTGGCGTGACGCGGACGCTCGAGCACGACGACCGTCAGGTCCTCGACGTAGACACCCTTCGCCTCGGCGAGCGCCTTCAGGTTGTCCGTCGGCGAGCGCGCGATGTCGATCACGCCCCGCCCTTCCGGACCGACGGCGATCTTGTCCATGTAGCTGTCGGGACACTGGAAGAAGACGCCGGGGTCGGCGATCGCGATGATCGAGAGCGCCCCGGGACCGCCGGTCGCCGTGATGCTGGCACCTTCGAGCGCGTCGAGCGCGACCTCGGTCGTGACGTCGCCGCTGCCGATTTTCTCGCCGACGTAGAGCGCCTTGGTCTGCTCCTGCGTGCCCTCGCCGATCACGACCGTGCCGCCGACGGCGATCGCGTTGAAGGCGCGGCGCATCGCCTCCACCGCCGCCCGGTCGGCGCCGGCTTCGTCGCCGCGACCCATGAAGCGCGCCGACGCGAGCGCCGCCGCTTCGGTGACCCGGGCCCCCTCGAGCGCCAAGTTCCGGTCCATCAGGCTCCTCCGAGGTCGTCGGCGATCCGCAGACAGATCGGTGGACCCTGCACGCCGGCGAGGCGCCGAATCCTCGCGAGCGCAGCCTGCAAGTCGCGCTCGCGCGCCTCGTGCGTACGAATGACCACCGGCACCGTCCCGCCCGCGCTTCGCTCTTTTTGAATCACGGTCGCGATACTAATCCCGCGCCGCCCGAGGATGGAAGCGATGTTGCCCAGCACGCCGGGTCGGTCGCGCACCATGATGCGCAGGTAATATGCCGTGCGGAGATCCCCCATCGGGACCCGCTTCGGACGGCGCAGCGCCGGGATGCCGAGCGGGGGCACCCGCGCCGAGGTGTCTTGCAGACGGTTCCGCGCGATCTCGATCAGGTCGGCGACGACCGCGGTCGCGGTCGGCATCATGCCGGCACCGAGCCCGTAGTACATGCTCGAGCCGAGCGCCTCGCCCTCGACGTAGATCGCGTTGAAGGCGCCGCGCACGCCCGCGAGTACGTGCGCCGACGGTACGAGGGTCGGATGCACCCGCACCGCGACGTCGTCACCGTGCATCGAGCCGATCGCGAGCAGCTTGATCTCGTAGCCGAGCTCGCGCGCATAGCCGACGTCCATTTGCGCGACGTGGCGAATGCCTTCGACGTGCACGTCCTTCAGGTGCAGCTCGGTGCCGAACGCGAGCGCGGTCAGAATCACGAGCTTGTGGGCGGAGTCGATGCCGTCGATGTCGAAGCTCGGGTCGGCCTCGGCCAGCCCGCGCGCCTGCGCCTCGGCGAGGACGTCGGCAAACTGTGCACCCTCGGCGCTCATCTTCGAGAGGATGTAGTTGCACGTGCCGTTGACGATGCCGCGCACGGCGACGGTACGATCGGCGACGACGCCGTCCCGGAGCACCCGCACGATCGGAATGCCGCCGCCGACGCTCGCCTCGAACCCGATGTCGACGCGCTCGCGCGCCGCCGCACCGAACACCTCCCGGCCGTGCACCGCGAGGAGCGCCTTGTTGGCGGTGACGATGCTCTTGCCGCGCGCGATCGCGGCCAACACGAAGCGCCGCGCCGGCTCGTAGCCGCCCATCAGCTCGATCACGACGTCGACGTCGTCGGCCGCGTAGACCGCCGTCGCGTCGGCGACGAGCATGCCCTTGGGGAGACGCACGCCGCGATCGCGCTCGGTGTCGAGGTCGGCGATGCGCACGAGCCGGAGCCGCGCGCCGAGCATCGCGTCGATGGCGGCGCGGCGGCGCTGCAGCAGCCTCACGACGCCGGTGCCGATCGTGCCGAAACCGATCAGGCCGGCGCGGATCTCCGGAACGGGCGCGCCGACGCGCCTGCGGCTCACGGGTGCGTTGCGCTTCCCGTCAGCCATTCGACACGCTCGCATCGGAGCCGCCGAACGCCTTGCGGATCCCGCGCACGGCTTGGCGCGTACGGTGCTCGTTCTCGATCAGCGCGAACCGCACGTGCTCGTCACCGTACTCGCCGAACCCGATTCCGGGGGACACCGCCACCTTCGCCTCCTGCAACAGGAACTTCGAAAACTCGATCGAGCCCATCGCACGGTAGGGCTCCGGGATGCGCCCCCAGACGAACATCGTCGCCTTGGGCTTCGGGATCTCCCATCCGGCGAGGTCGATGACGTCCTCGCCTGCCCGGCGCGCGGCGAGCTTCAGGTCGCCGATGATGTTGAAGACGTACGGCGGCAGCCGCTTGATGCGCGGAAATTCCATCCGGGCGACGAGGCGGCGGCCACTCAGAAACGGAAGCCGAGCGACCCCATCGTCGTCACGAACTCGCGATCGGAGCCACTCGCGACGAACGCGCGATGGTAGCTGCCGTGCACCCCGAGCGTGATCTCGAGCAGCGGCACCTCGTCGTTCTCGCGCTCGTACAGGGTGAAGACCGTCCCCGTCATGCCGAGACCGGCCTCGATGCCGGCGGCATCGCGGTCGTCGTCGGAGACGATGGTGATGCCGTTCGCCTCGATGCGGTTGAAGTTGGCGAAATGGTACCAGCCGCCCTTCACGGTCGCGTACGGGCGGACCCGATACGAGGACGGGAGGAAATTGATGCGGGGACCGAGGGCGACGACGAAGTTCTGGTGGGTCTCCTGGGACTTGAAGTCGAGGTTGCCGTGCTCGTAGAACTCGGCGTCGTCGTCGTTGCGATTGAACGAGTGGGTGAACTCGAAGATGCCGTCGAGGAAGGGCACGAACTCGTAGCCCGCTGCGATGCTGTAGGCACCTCCGGGATCCTGCCGGTGACTGAAATGGCCGACGGGGATCAGCGCCCCGCCCCGCGCCTCCAGGAACGCGGCGCCCGGCTCCGCCGCGGCACTCCCGACGACACCCAACACGCACAGCACGGCCAGCGACAGCGAGCGGATCTTCATGACCCCTCCCCTTTTCCCCAGGCAATCGAAATTGGCGCTAAGTCCGCGTCGTACAACGCGCGCAACTATCGTGGGACGATAGCGGGCACCTTTCGGGAAGGCAAGGCATGAAACGCAGCGAGTGCGTCGTCAGCGACAGCCGGGATGGGTCGCCCGGACGGCGGCGAGCGTCGTGCCGGTCATGCCGTCGGTGGGAAGGCCGAGGAGGCAGGCGAGCGTCGGCGCGACGTCGATGAGGGGAATCGAGCCCGCGTCGCCGTGGAGATCCGGACCGGCGACGACCAGGATACCGGCCGGCGCGTGGTCGCCGCGTGCGCCGGCGGCACCGGCCCCGAACCCGTGCGCCGAGACGACCACCACCCACGCGGGCAGCGCGTGCGCGACGAGCTCGCCGAGCTGGCGGTCGACGTCGCGGTACGCGTTCCGCACCCGGTCACGGTGCCGGGCGACGCGCGCCGGGTCGAGGCCGGACCCCGTCCCCGCCGCATGCTCGCGCCAAAACGCGTGCTCGATGCGGTCGGGCAATGGGTCCACGACCGCGAAGAGATCCCAGGGCTTGGTCCGCAAGAGACGATGCGCCGCCGCGAGCTGGACCTCGGTCGTCTGGGCGAGATGCTCGGCGAAGACCGCCGGAACCTCGTCGGGGTACGCGCTCCACGCCGGGCCTTCTCGGAGGTACGGCACGCCGAGATAGGTACCGAGCTCGCCGGCGACCTCGCGCGGCCACACGCCGCCCGCGCCGAGGTCGGCGGGATAGAGCGGCGACACCCAGACATGGTGCTCGTCGACGCGCTTCACGCGCAGCACGCTCGGCTCCACGTCGGGTACCGCGACGTCGACCCAGTCCGACCACTCGCCGATCCCGAGCGGCGCCACGACGATGCGGAGCAAGTCGTCGAGCTTCTCGTACGGACGCGGCAGCGGCGTGCCGCTCGCCGGGTCGAGAAAGGCGCCGCCGCCGGCGCCGCCGACGTACGCGCGCCCCATGCCGACGTCGGCGACGACGACGCCGTGCGCGAGCCGTTCCGCCTTCCACGTCCCCGGGACGTTCACGAGCACGGCGGCCTTCCCTGCCGCGTCGAGACGCGACCACAGTGCCGGCACCTTCCGGTAACCCGAGCCGGCGAGCGCCCAGTTCTCGACGCCGTGCCGCGCCGGCGGCACGCCGGTGAAGAGCGTCGTCCAGACCACGGGCGCAAAGAGCGGCGGATCCGCGGTCGGCGTCGCGGTGACCCCGCGCGCGATCAGGGCGGCGAGGTGCGGCAGCGCACCCGCGTCGAGCAGCGGACGCGCGACGTCCCACGTAGCACCGTCGAGGCCGACGACGAGGACCCGCGTCGGCGGCGGCTTCGTGCACGCGGCGCACAGCACCGACACCGCGAGCAGCACCACCGCGGTCGAGAAGCGCGCCACCCTCATCCGACGCGCGCGAGCTCGAGTCGTCCCGCCCAGCGCGCCTCCAACACCGCGCGCAGCGGCTGCGACGCCGGAGAGACGAGCCCGGGGTCGGACGCGAGCCATGTGGCCGCGTCCTCTTGCGCCTGCCGCAGGAGCGCGCCGTCCCGCACGAGATTGGCGGCGCGAAAATCCGGGAGACCCGATTGGCGCGTCCCCAGGAACTCGCCCGGCCCACGGAGCTCGAGATCCTTCTCGGCGATGCGAAACCCGTCGTTCGTATCTTCCATCACGCGCAGACGCTCGCGCGCCTGATCGCCCTGCGCATACGACGCGAGGAGAAAACAGAGCGAGCGATGCTCGCCGCGCCCGACGCGCCCGCGCAGCTGGTGCAGCTGGGCGAGGCCGAAGTGCTCCGCGTGCTCGATCACCATGACGGTCGCATTCGGTACGTCGATGCCCACTTCGACGACGGTCGTGCACACCAGGACGTGGTGCTCGCCGTCACGGAAGCGGCGCATCACGGCGTCCTTCTCGTCGCCGCGCATCTGCCCGTGCATGAGCCCGACGCGGTACTTCGCAAGCGGGCCGGCGGCGAGCTCGCGTGCCATGCGGGTCGCGTCGAGGAGATCCATCTTCTCCGACTCGCTCACTAACGGGTAGACGAGATACGCCTGCCGGCCCTGATCGAGCTCGTGCGCCAGCAACTCGAGCACCCGCTCGCGCTGCCGTTGGTTGAAGACGCGGGTCACGATCGGGCGGCGACCGGGCGGCAGCTCGTCGATCGCCGACACTTCGAGGTCGCCGTAGAGCGTGAGCGCGAGCGTGCGCGGAATCGGCGTCGCCGTCATCAACAGTATGTCGGGATTGGTGCCGTGGCGCTTCAGGGTCTGTCGTTGCAGCACGCCGAAGCGATGCTGCTCGTCGATGATGCCGAGGCCGAGCTTCTTGAAGGCGACGCCCTCCTGGATGAGCGCGTGCGTGCCGACGACGAGGTCGATGTCGCCGCGTGCGATCGCGCGCTCGGTGCGGCCCCGCAGCTTCCCCTGCACGCCGCCGGTGAGCAGCGCGACCTTGAGGCCGATCGGCGCCCCGAACCGGCGGAGCGTCGTGCAATGCTGCTCGGCGAGCAGCTCGGTCGGCGCCATCAGCGCCGCCTGGTAGCCGGCGTCGATCGCGATCGTGGCCGCGTGCAGCGCGACGACCGTCTTACCGCTCCCGACGTCGCCCTGCACCAGGCGATGCATGGGATGCGGCGCCGCCATGTCGCGCTCGATCTCGACGATGACGCGGCGCTGCGCCGCCGTGAACGCGAAGGGCAGCGCCGCCGCGAGGGCCGTCGCGCGCGCCGCCGGAATCGGAAACGCGATGCCGGGCTCGGCGACCACGTTGTGCTTCCGCAGCGCGAGCCCGAGCTGCAGGTAGAACAGCTCGTCGTAGACGATGGCGCGATGCGCCGCGGACGTGCCGGCGTTCAGCTCGTCGACGTCGGCGTCGGGCGGTGGCTGGTGGACGGCACGCAGCGCCGCCGCGAGGTCCATGACGCCGCGCCGCTCGGCGACCGCGGGCGGCAGCGCGCTCGGCGTCCGGCCGGCGTGCTGCTCGACCGCCGCGTGCACGAGGCGCCGCATGGCGCCGATCGGGATGCCGGCGGGCTTCGTGTAAATCGGCACGATGCGGCCCGTATCGGCCTCGTCCTGCCCCTCGAGGATCTCGACCTCGGGATGCACGATGCGAAGGCCGAGCATGCGGGCCATGCCTTTCGACGCCTCGACCTTCCCGTGGAGCAGTACGCGCTGGCCCTCGCGAAAGCGGCTCCGGAAATAGGCGAGCTGGTGGTACCAGAGGAGCGTCAGCGTCCCGCTGGCGTCGATCGCATTCGCTTCGAGGATGCGACGCCGGCCCGCGAAGCGCTCGCGGACGCCGCGGATCTCGGCCTCGATCGTCGCGTGCTCCCCCGGACGCAGCATCGAGATCGTGCGCACGTCGCGGCGATCCTCGTAGCGAAATGGCAAGTGAAAGAGCAGGTCGTCGACGGTGGTGAGCCCGAGGGTCGCGAGCTGCTCGGCACGCTTGGGGCCGACGCCCTTCACGAACTGCACCGACGTCTGCAGCCCTTCGAGCTCGGCGCCGACCGCATCGGCGGAGCTGCGATAGGGCCGTGCCGGCATCGGGGCGGGCGGCGGCGCGACTTTCAGGTCGGCGACGAGCGCGAGCAGACGTTGCAACGCCGCGCTCGCCTCCGCGTCGCCGCTCGACGCGGGCGGCGCGACCGGCGACGGCAACGGCCCACCGGCGAGCCCGTCGAGGAGCCCGCGCACTTCCTCGAGCCGGGCGAGCGTCGCTGCGTCGGCCGTCTGCGCGACGCTGCGCGCGAGCTTCTCGCGGAGCGCGCGGAAGGGCAACGCCGAGCGCGCGAGCCGCGGCGGTGCCGTCGCGAGATACTCGAGCGGCGGCGTGAGCGTGCGGAGCAGATCTTCGAGCGGCGTCACGGTGGAATCGGACCCGATGCGCCCGTGGTTCTACCCGCGGTGCGCCGCGATCGGCAAGGAGTGGACGGCACCGCGAGCGTCGGGCATCACTCGCCGCCATGGGCGCGCTCCGACTCGTGCTCCGCTGGTGC
Source organism: uncultured delta proteobacterium (assembly GCA_963774015.1). GTDB lineage: Bacteria > Desulfobacterota > Binatia > UTPRO1 > UTPRO1 > UTPRO1. The sequence goes on along the minus strand of CAVZDH010000001.1, from coordinate 808,947 downwards.
GTGCGCTTCGGGCTCGTGTTCGTGGCCGCCTCGCTCGCGCTCGTGACACTCTACCATTGGGTCGACCCGCCCCTGACGCCGCTCATGGTGCTCCGCCTCGTGGAAGGCGAGATCGACGGCCGGCCGGTCGGCGTCGTGCAGAAGTGGGTCGCGCTGCGCGACGTCGCGCCGGTGCTCTTGCGTTCGGTCGTCGCCGCGGAGGACGCGCGCTTCTTCCGGCACTGGGGCGTCGACACGACCGAGCTCGAACGGGCGCGCGAGTTCAACGAGCGGGAGCACGGCCGACGCCTGCGAGGCGCCAGCACGATCACCATGCAATGCGCTCGCAGCGTCTTCCTCTGGCCCAGCCGCACGTGGGTCCGCAAAGCGCTCGAAGTGTGGCTCGCGCTCGCGATGGAACAGCTCTGGGGCAAGCGTCGCATCCTCGAGGTGTACATGAACGTCGTCGAGTGGGGCCCGGGCGTGTACGGCGTCGAGGCGGCGGCGCAGCGCTATTTCCGAACCTCCGCCGCGCGGCTCGACGCCACGCAGGCGGCGCTCCTCGCCGCGACGTTGCCGGCGCCACGCCGCTTCGATCCCGCCGCGCCCTCACCCGCCCTCACGCGCCGCGCCGCGACGATCGCGGCGCGAGCGCGCGGGGTCGAGCTTCGCATCCAACGCTCGCTGGACCGCCGCTGATCCGTGCGCCTCGCCGTTCCCAACGCTGCGAGCCGCCCTCACCGCCCCGTCGCAGCCCTGGGAAACCGGCCGACGGCTTCGACGCCTCCCGGTCCGAAGCCGTGGCACGCGCGGTGCTTCTCATCTTCCTCATTACGCTGAACCTCATGAACAAAACGCTCGCGCTCCGTCCGCGGCGGCGACGAGTGGCGCTCGACGGGCATCTGCACCCCGACTTCCAGCCGGTCGCGACGGCCTTGCGCGAGCAGCTGCGGAGCCATCCGGGCGGCGCAGCGGTGTGCGTGTACCACCGCGGTCGGTGCGTCGTGGATCTCTGGGGCGGCTACAAGCACGCCGACGAGACACCGTGGACGCGCGACACCATGGCGCCGAGCTTCTCGACGACCAAGGGCATCGCCGCCACGTTGATGCACGTCCTCGTCGACCGCGGCCTCCTCGACTACGACCACCGCGTGGCACGGTATTGGCCCGAGTTCGCGCAGGCCGGAAAGGACACGATCACCATCCGGCACGTGCTCTCGCACCAGTCCGGCCTCTATCACATCCGCCAGATGATCGATCACGCCGATCGAATGCGCGACTGGAACTACATGATCCGCGCGATCGAACGGACGCCGCCGATTCATCCGCCCGGCACGCGCACGGGCTATCACGGTCTCACCTTCGGCTATCTGATCGGCGAGATCGCGCAACGCGTGACCGGCCGCTCGTTCGCCGCGCTGGTGCAGGAAACGATCGCGCGGCCGCTCGGACTCGACGGCATGTACATCGGCACCCCCGACCACGAGCTCCACCGTGCAGCGACGCTGCTCTGGCCGGAGCGCCACGTGCTGGCACCGCATTTGCCGATCGGCTCCGGCGTGGTGCACTGGGCCCTTCGCGAAGGCTCGCCGGTGCTGCAACGGATGCTCGCGCTCGGCGGCATCGAGCTCGACCTCGCGAGCATCCTCGACGCGCTCGCGCCGCGCGGCATCGGCTCCTTCGACTTCAGCGCTCCGGAAACCCTGCGCGCGTCGATCCCGGCCGCCAACGGGCTCTTCACGGCACGCTCGCTCGCCCGCACGTACGCGGCCCTCGCCGCGGGAGGCACGATCGACGGCACACGGCTGTTGTCGGCCGCGACGGTACGCCGCGCCACCGAAGTGCAGTCGCCGGCCGCGGGCCGCGTGGTGATTCCCTTCGACATGCGCTGGCGCCTCGGATACCACGGCGTCCTGACGACGCGCGGCGTGCCGCGCAACGCGTTCGGCCACTTCGGGTTCGGCGGTTCGGGCGCGTGGGCGGATCCGCGTCGCGAGCTCGCGGTGGCGCTCATCGTCAACAGCGGGCTCGGAACGCCGTTCGGGGACCTGCGCATCGCGCGCATCGGCGGGGCGGCGCTCGCGAGCGTCGACGACGTACACTGACACGGACCAGGAGGAGCCATGAACACCGACGCCATCCGCGAACGACTGCACGCCGAGCTGCGCGGCCTGCTCGAGCGCAACACCAAGATCGCCTCGAATCTCCGCCGCGAGCGCAACCCGCTCGGTGGCGACTGGAAGGAAAACGCCTCGGTGCTCGAGAACGACGAGGTGCTCGACGCCTTGGACGCGGAAGGCCGCGCGCGTGTACAGCAGCTCCGCGCCGCGCTCGCCCGCATCGGGGCCGGCGCGTACGGCACGTGCGTGCGATGCGACGGCCCGATCCACCCCGAGCGCCTGGAAGCGATCCCCGAGATCACCACCTGCATCGACTGCGCCCGCGCGGGCTGAAGGGCGACGCCATGGCCTGGTGGCAGGATTTTCGCGGCAAGATCGTGCTCGTGACGGGGGCGTCGAGCGGCATCGGACGCGCCGCGGCCCTCGCGTTCAGCGCGGCGGGCGCACGCGTCGTGCTCGTCGCGCGGCGGCGGACGGCGCTCGAGGACGTCGCGCACCTCGCCGCCGGCGACACCATCGTCCTCCCGACCGACGTCACGAACCGCGACGCCGTACGCGCATGCTTCGCGGACGCCTATGCACGCTGGGGCCGGCTCGACGTCGTCGTGAACAATGCCGGCGTGCTGCTGCCGGCGCCGGTCACCGACATCGACGCCGCCGACCTCGACGCGATGCTGCGGGTGAATCTCTTCGGCGCGCTCTTCGTGATGCAGGAAGCCGTGGCGCGCATGCGAGCCGCCGGCGGCTCGATCATCAACGTGGCCTCGCTCGCCGGCCGGCGCGGCGTGACGCCGCTCGGCGGCTACTGCGCCACGAAGTTCGCGCTCATCGGGCTCACGGAGGCGCTGCGGACGGAGCTTTCCGATTCCCCCTTGCACGTCGGCCTCGTGCTGCCCGGCGTCGTCGAGACGCCGATGGTCGAGCAGGTGAGCCACGACCCGGAGTTCCTCGACCTCTGGCCGACTACGCTCAACATGCCGCCGTCCTGGGTGGTGTGGGCGATCTTCGCGGCGGTGCGGTTTCGGCTCGTGGAGGTCTCCGTGCCGCCCGGCGCCGGTACGCTCGAGAAGCTCGCGGCGCTCGCACCCGGCGTCGCCGACACGATCGTCGACTGGGCGCGCGCCGCTTCGCACTGGTGGTCGACGGCGCGTTCGTGAGATCGGGGTCCCTTCCCCTCCTCCGGCCGCGGCAGTAGGCTGCCGCCAGATCCCGGTCGAGAGGAGGCCAGTGCATGCAGAAGGACGATCCCACCATCGTTGCGGACCTCGGCGCCCGCGCAGTGACCCGCCGTGAATTCGTCGTCGGTGCGACGACCGCCGTCGCCGCCGTCGGCGCGAGCTTGATCCTGCCGCGGCGCGCCCACGCCGCGCCCATCGCGCTCCCGCCGCTGCCGTGGGCCGACAACGCGCTCGATCCATACATTTCGGCGAACACGATCGGCTACCACTACGGCAAACATCACAAAGCCTACGTCGACAACTTGAACAAGCTGATCACCGGAACCGAGCTCGCCGATCTCCCCCTCGAGAAGATCGTCACGGCCACGGCGGGCAAGGCCGACAAGCAGGCGATCTTCAACAACGCGGCGCAGACCTGGAATCACACGTTCTATTGGAAGAGCCTGAAGCCGAAAGGCGGCGGCGCGCCGCCGAAGCCGCTCGCCGCCAGGATCGACGCCGCGTTCGGCGGCTACGACGGGTTCAAGAAGGCCTTCACCGAAGCCGCCCTCACCCAGTTCGGGAGCGGCTGGGCCTGGCTCGCCGCCAAAGACGGGACGCTCGAGATCGTGAAGACACCGAACGCGGAGAACCCGCTCGCGAAGGGCATGAAGCCTCTTCTGACGGTCGATGTCTGGGAGCACGCCTACTATCTCGACTATCAGAACAAGCGCGGCGACTACGTGACCGCGGTCCTCGATCACCTGATCAACTGGGACTTCGCGGCCGCGAACCTGGCGTAGCCGTCACGATGGACGTCCGCGACAGGGGCGCCGGCGGCTCGGACGCCGCTGTCGCGGACGACGTCGAAGGGCTCCTCGCCGGCCTCTCGCTCGACGAGAAGCTCGGCCTCCTCGCCGGCGACCTGCCGCGCCGCGACGTGTTTCGCATGTCGCGGCGCTACAACTCCTTCCCGTACACCGCGGCGGCGGTGCCGCGGCTCGGGCTCACGGGCATTCGCTTCACCGACGGTCCGCGCGGCGTCGTGCTCGGGCAATCGACGGCGTTTCCGGTCGCGATGGCGCGCGGCGCCACGTTCGATCCCGAGCTCGAGGAGCGGATCGGCGACGCGATCGGCGTCGAGGCGCGCGCGCAGGGCGCCAACCTCTTCGCCGGCGTCTGCGTGAACCTCCTGCGGCACCCGGCCTGGGGCCGCGCGCAGGAGACGTACGGCGAGGACTCGCACCTCCTCGGCGAGATGGGCGCGGCCCTCGTCCGCGGGAGCCAGCGGCACGTGATGGCGTGCGTCAAGCACTTCGCGTGCAACAGCATGGAGAACGCCCGCTTCAAGATCGACGTGCGGATCGACGAGGCCGATCTCCGCGACCTCTACCTCCCGCACTTCCGGCGCTGCGTCGACGCCGGCGTCGCCTCGGTGATGAGCGCCTACAACAAGGTGAACGGGTCGTGGTGCGGACATCATCACCACCTGCTGACCGAGATCCTGCGCCGCGAGTGGGGCTTCGCGGGCGTCGTCATGAGCGACTTCGTGCTCGGCGTGCACGGAAGCGACGCGGTCGCCGCCGGCATGGACCTCGAGATGCCGAGCCGCATCCGCTTTCGCGGGCTCCGACGCGCCGTCGAGCGCGGCCGCGTCGCGGCGGCCGACGTCGACGAAGCGGTCCGGCGGCTGCTGCGGACGCAACGGCGCTTCGCCGCCCGCGGCGAGGAGCACCGCTACCGGCCCGACGCCGTGGCCTCGGAGCCGCATCGCGCGCTCGCCCGCGCGGCCGCCGAGCGCGCGATCGTGCTGCTGCAAAATGCGCCGCCGGCCGGCGAGGACGTACCGCTCCTGCCCCTCGACCCCGCCGCGACGAAACGCATCGCGGTCATCGGACGGCTCGCGGCGCTCCCGAATACGGGCGATCACGGCTCGTCGCGCGTGCGCCCACCGAGCGTCGTGACGCCCCTCGACGGCTTGCTCGCCGCGGCCGCCGCGCACGGCGCGGTGCTCGTGGATGCCGCCAGCGACGACCCGGCACGGGCCGCGGCTGCGGCATCGGCCTCCGACGTCGCGATCGTGGTCGTCGGCTACACCTTTCGCGACGAGGGCGAGTATCTCTTCGTCCTCGGCGGCGGCGACCGCAGCGCGCTGACGCTTCGCCCCGCGCACGAGCACTTGATCGAGCGTGTCGCGGCCGCCAACCCGCGCACCGTCGTCGTGCTGATGGGCGGGAGCGCGATCGTCACCGAGTCCTGGCGCTCGGAAGTGCCGGCCGTGCTCATGGCCTGGTATCCCGGCATGGAAGGCGGGCACGCGCTCGCCGCGATCCTCTTCGGCGACGTCGCGCCGAGCGGGCGCCTGCCCTGCACGTGGCCGCGCTCCGCGGCGCAGCTTCCACCCTTCGACCGTCATGCCCGCGTCACGTGCTACGGGCCGCTCCACGGCTACCGCCTGATGCAGGCCGAGCGCCGCGCGCCGGCATTCTGGTTCGGGCACGGTCTCTCGTACACGCAGGTCCTCTACGAGCGGCCGCGGCTCGACGGCGACGCGCTCGCGGTCACGATCCGCAATGCCGGCGCGCGCGCCGGCACGGAGGTCGTTCAGCTCTACGTCGACCTGGCGCTCGGCACCGATCCGCGCGCGCTCCCCACGCTCCGCGGCTTCCGTCGCGTCGCGCTCGCCGCGGGCGAGGCGCGCGACGTACGCTTCGCGCTCGAGCCGACGTGGCGCCGCGTGCACGTCGGCACGAGCGCCGACCCGCGCGGCTGGCAGACCCTCGAACGGTAGGTAGCGCGGACGCGGCGCGACCGCGGCCGTCAACGCCGTTGCATGCGGCGGATGCCCGGCGTGCCGAACGTAGCATCGAACGCCGGATCGCGCTTCTCCTCGACGACCGCGAACCCCACGCCTTCGTATGCACGTTGCGCCGCCGTGTTCCCGATCAGGACGCCGATCTGGTACCGGGTGTGTCCGCGCCGCCGGCCTTCGTCGAGGATCGCGTGCAGGAGCGCCCGCGTCAGCCCCTTGCCGCGATGGGCGGGGCGGGTCGCGACCCATTCGACGATCCACGTGTCGTCGGGCTGCTCCGGCGCGCAGGTGAGAAACGGCGCGAGGCGCTGCTGCATGGCCCCGAGCCGCTCCGCGTTCCAGCCTTCCGCCGTGAGCGCCTCGACGAGCGCCGCGAAGAACCGCTCGCCGGTCGCGATCTTCGCGTCGTCGTACGCCGACAACGCCGCCGCAGCTTCGCCTCCCACCTCGGCGACCAAGAACCTCGACCAATGCGCGAACGACTCCGCCTGCGCGCGCGCGACGCGCGCGATGATGCCGAGGCGATACGCGTCGGGTCCGGGGATCGCGAGATCCCAGAAGCCGAAGGGCAGATGCGAGCGCGACGCCTCCTGCTGCACCCAGGCGATGAACGGCGCGTCGTCGACGGTGGCCGGCCGGATCGTGAAGTCCATCGCAGCGCCATGCCATGCAGGCAACGCCATGGAAAGCCTGGTCCGACAGGGATGGGACCGGAGGCACCTCGTCGAGATCGACGCGATCACCCGCGAGCGCGCCGGCGAGCTCGCCGAGACCTTGGGAGTCCGCACGCTCGACGCTTTGCATCTCGCCGCCGCAGAGCGCACCGGCGCCGGTCACCTCACGATCGTCGCGTATGATCTTCGGCAAGCCCAAGCCGCCCGGTCGCTCGGCTGGCGGGTCCTCGGGCGAGGACTCGACCGTCGCACGCCGACGTCCAGGCCATCGCGAAGGCCGTGCTCGCCGAGCTCGGCCGCACCATCACCGCGACGGACACCGAGCGCTCCATCCCGGCGCGGGCCACAATGCTCCTCGCCGCCCATGCAATCCGCGAGACCTGGCACTACGACTGCCCCGCTGGTGCTCCTCGGATCTCGCAGCTGCCTGTCCGTCTCAGGTCGCACGTAGGCACCGGCCCAGTCGCTTCATCGCTTGCGTGTGTCTACATTAATTAGATAATGTAGACACATGGATGTCGGTGTCCGTGAATTGAAGCAGCGCCTCTCGGCCTACCTCGAACGCGTGGCTCGTGGTGAAACCATCCGCGTCACCGATCGCGGAGTGCCGCGCGCGATCCTCGGACCGATTCCGGGAACTGCGCACCTCGAGGCCGGGGTGAAGGAGGGATGGGTGGCGTCGCCCAAGACGCCGGCGCCGCCCGCGCGCATCCACCGCGCACGCGCGAAGATCCGCACCGAGGACGTGCTCGCCGAGGATCGCGGCGAATGAGCCTCTACCTCGATACCAGCGCCCTGTTGAAGCGCTACGTCGCCGAAGACGACAGCGACGCCTGCGAGCGCATCCTCGTCGCCGATCCGACGTGGATCACCGCCCGGCACACCTGGGTCGAGGTGCTGCGCAACCTGGCAGCGCTCCTCCACGGCACCGAACGGACCCGCTTGAAGCGCGCGTTCCGCGCCGATTGGGACCGCACGCACGTCGTCGAGATCGACGTGTCGACGTGCGAGCGCGCCGGGGACCTCGCCGAAACGCTGCGCGTCCGCACGCTCGACGCCCTGCATCTGGCCGCCGCCGAACGCGCCGGCGGTGCGTCCCTCACCTTCGTCACATACGACATTCGCCAAGCCCAGGCCGCCCGCTCCCTCGGCTGGCGCGTCGTCGGGCGGTGATACGAGACGACCCGTGCCCTCGTTGGTCGTGATCAGCGGAGCGCCGCCGAGATCGGCAATCGAATCGCCGCCGGAGGTTTGCGGCTCTAACCTCCACTTCGGACCGCGCAGCGGCTGCAGCGCGCGCGGTGGGGCAACGACTCCCGGGCGAATAGATCGCGTCACGGGTCCCTGCGATCTCAAGATTGTGGACAACTCGGAGCGGAGCGCGATCTGCTGAGCCAGGGAGGCGTCGCCCCGCCGCACGCCCTCGTGACCCCTCGTGCGCTCTTCGATTCGAAACAGCTCAGAGCCGCCCGAAGAAGTCGTTGCCCTTGTCGTCGACCACGATGAACGCGGGGAAGTCCTGCGACCTCGATCTTCCAGATCGCCTCCATGCCGAGCTCGGGGTACTCGAGCACCTCGACCTTGCGGATGTTGTCCCGCGCGAGGATCGCGGCGGGGCCGCCGATCGAGCCGAGATAGAAGCCGCCGTGCTTCTTGCAGGCCTCGGCGACCGCGGCGGAGCGATTGCCCTTGGCGAGGGTGACGAAGCTGCCGCCGTGCTGCATGAACAGATCGACGTAGCGCATCCATGCGCCCGGCCGTCGTCGGACCGAACGATCCCGACGGCATGCCCTTCGGGGTCTTCGCCGGCCCCGCGTAGTAGATCGGGTGGTCCTTCACGTACTGCGGCAGGCCCTCGCCGCGCTCGATGCGCTCGCTTGAGCTTGGCGTGGGCGATGTCGCGCGCGACGATCATCGGGCCGGTGAGCGCCGAGCCGCGTCTTGATCGGGTATTGCGACAGCGTGGCGCGGATCTCGCTCATCGGCTGTCCGGAGATCGATCCTGACGACGTCGCCGCCGAGAGCTGCTTCTCGTCGATGTCGGGGACGATACTGCGCGGGGTTGGTCTCGAGCTGCTCGAGGAACACGCCGTCGCGCGGTGATCTTCGCCTTCGCCTGGCGATCGGCCGAGCACGAGACGCCGATGCCGATCGGCAGGCTGGCGCCGTGGCGCGGCAGGCGGATCACCCGCACGTCGTGGCAGAAATACTTGCCGCCGAACTGGGCGCCGATGCCGAGGCGCTGCGTCATGCGCCAGATCTCGTCCTCGAGCTCGGGGTCGCGGATGGCGTGGCCGAGCGGCGTTGCCGCGCGTCGGCAGGTCGTCGAGGTCGCGGCAGCTGGCGAGCTTCACGGTCTTCAGGGTCATCTCCGCCGACGTGCCGCCGATGACGATCGCCAGGTGGTACGGCGGGCACGCGGCGGTGCCGAGCGTGCGCATCTTCTGACTCGAGGAAGGCGCAGCAGCGCTCGCGGGTTCAGCAGCGCCTTGGTCTCCTGGAAGAGGAACGACTTGTTCGCCGAGCCGCCGCCCTTGGTGACGAAGAGGAAGTGGTACTCGTCGCCGGCGGTGGCGTAGAGCTCGATCTGCGCCGGCAGATTGGTGCCGGTGTTGACTCTCCTCGTACATCGTCAGCGGCGCCATCTGCGAGTAGCGCAGGTTCGTCTGCGTGGTAGACGTCGTAGATGCCGCGCGCCAGCGCGGCTTCGTCGTCGCCGCCCGTCCACACGCGCTGCCCCTTCTTGCCGATGACGATCGCGGTGCCGGTGTCCTGGCACGACGGCAGCACCATGCCGGCCGAGATGTTGGCGTTGCGCAGCATGTTGAGCGCGACGAAGCGGTCGTTGGTGCGACGCTTCCGGGTCTTCGAGGATCGTCGCGGAGCTGCGCCAGGTGGCCCGGACGGAAGAGATGCGAGACGTCGCGCACGGCCTCGGAGGCGAGCCGCGTGAGCGCCGCCGCGTCGATCGTCAGCACACGCTCGCCGCGGAACGTGTCGCTGCCGACCCAGTCGCCGTCGAGCTTGCGGTACGGCGTCGTGTCCTCGCCGTGCGGGAACATCTCCTGATAGCGGAAGTCGGGCATGCCGCGTCTTTAGACGATCCCCGGCGGCTCTGCCACGTCGCTCGCCTTTGAAAGCGCGGGCCCGGCGGGATACAGGCGGAGGACGAGGATGGGAGCGCGCGGCAGCCGCAGCGGCGGCTGCAGGCACCCCTGGCACCACCATCGCAAAGTGATTGCATAGAGGCATGCGTCGCCCCACCGTCGTCGCTCTCGTCGTCGCCGTGCTCGCGGCCGGCGCGTTCTTCGGGACGCGCTGGTGGATGGTGCGCGAACGCGGCACCGCCGCCATTCGCGGCTCGGGCATCATCGAGGTGACGCAGGTCGACGTCGCGTTCGAGGTCGCGGGCCGCCTGATCGAACGCTCGGTCGACGAGGGCGCGATGGTCGACAAGGGCGAGCCGATCGGCCGCCTCGACGACCGCGAGTATCGACTGCGGGTCACCCGCGCGCGCGCCGCCAAGGAAAGCGCCGAGGCGCACTACCGCATGATGACCAAGGGCGCGCGCGAGCAGGAGATCGATCGCGCCCTCGCCGCGCGCGAGGCGGCCGACGCCGAGCTCGCGATGCAGACCCGCGAGTACGACCGCATCACGCGGCTGCGTACGGAGGGCATCGTCGCCCAGACCGAGCAGCGACCGCCTCGCGAGCCTCCTCGCCAACGCCCGGGCCGCGCGCGACCAAGCGGTCGCCCAGCTCGATCAGCTGCGCGAGGGCTTCCGCACCGAGGAGATCGAAGGCGCCCGCGCCGACATGCAGCGGGCCGCGGCCGACCTGGATCTCGCCGAGCTCGATCTGGCGCGCTGCCAGCTCTTCTCGCCGGCGGCCGGCCGCGTCCTCAGCAAGAGCCGCGAGCCGGGCGAGATGGTGCAACCCGGCACGCCGATCGTGACGCTCGGCGACCTCAGCCGTCCATGGGTGAACGTCTACGTCGGCGAGCGCGACCTCGGCAAAGTGCACCTCGGCATGCCGGCCCAGGTCACCGTCGACTCGTTTCCGAATCGCCCGTTCAACGGCAAGGTCACGTTCGTCTCCGATCGCGCCGAGTTCACGCCGAAGAACATCCAGACGCCCGACGAGCGGGTGAAGCTCGTCTACCGCGTGAAGGTCGAGGTCGAGACCCGGGACGAGGCGCTGAAGCCGGGCATGCCGGCCGACGCGGTCCTGCCGCTGGAGCAGCCGGTCGCGACCGCCGCGGCCGCCGAGTGAGCCGCCCGTGGGAACACCAGCGAGCGCAGACCCGCCCGCCGTCCGCGCCGTCGGCGTCACGAAACACTACGGCACGGTCGCGGCGCTCCACGACCTGACCTTCGAGGTGCCCGTCGGCGAGCTGTTCGGCCTGGTCGGACCCGACGGCGCGGGCAAGACGACGTTCATCCGCCTCCTCGCGTGCTTGCTGCGGCCGGACGGTGGCCGCGCCGAGGTCGGCGGGGTCGACGTGACCGTCGACCCCGCCGAGGTGAAGCGCCGGATCGGCTACATGTCCCAGCGCTTCAGCCTCTCCGGGACGCTCTCGGTGCTCGAGAATCTCCTCTACGTCGCCGAGGTGTGGGGCGTGGAGCCGGGCGCGCGCCGGAAACGCATTCAGCGTCTCCTCGATTTCAGCCGGCTCGGTCCCTTCCAGAAGCGGCTCGCGCGCGATCTCTCGGGCGGCATGAAGCAGAAGCTCGCCCTCGCCGCGTGCCTCATCCACCAGCCGAAGATCCTGTTGCTCGACGAGCCGACGATCGGCGTCGACCCGTTGTCGCGCCGCGACTTCTGGCTGATCCTCTACGATCTCCTGCAGGAGGGCTCGACGATCCTGCTCTCGACGCCGTACATGGACGAGGCCGAGCGCTGCGGCCGCGTCGGTTTTCTCCAAGACGGCACCATGATCGCGTGCGGGCCTCCGTCCGAGCTGAAGAGCGCGCTCGGCGTCGCCGTCCTCGATCTGCAGTGCGACGCGCCGCGCGCCGCCGAACGCGCCCTCCGGCACCTCCAGGGATTCGAAAGCACCGCGCTCTTCGGCGACCGCATCCACGTGACCGTGCCGCGCGCGGGGCTCGATCCGGAGTCGGTCGTCGCCCGCGTGCGGGCCGCCGGCCTCGCGGTCACGGACTGGAAGCTCGTCGCCCCGTCGCTCGAGGACGTGTTCCTCGCCTACACGCGCCCGAGCGCGCCGGCGGCGTCGTGAGCGCCACGCTCGCGGTCGAGGCGTCGGGCCTGACGCGCGTGTTCGACACGTTCGTCGCCGTCGACCACATCGATCTCCACGTCCCCGTCGGGCGCATCTTCGGCTTCCTCGGCCCGAACGGCGCCGGCAAGTCGACCACCATCAAGATGCTCTGCGGCATCCTCCGTCCGACCGGCGGCAGCGCGCGCGTCGGCGGCCACGACGTCGGGCGCGAGCCCGAGCGCGTGAAGGCGAGCATCGGCTACATGTCGCAGAAGTTCTCGCTCTACGAGGACCTCACGGTCGCCGAGAACTTGCGGTTCTTCGCGGGCATCTACGGCGTCCGCGGCGAGCGCCTCGCCGCCCGGATCGCATGGGCGCTCGAGATGGCCGGCCTCCAAGGGCGCGGCGACACGCTCACGTCGGCGCTCGCGGGCGGATGGCGGCAGCGCCTGGCGCTCGGCTGCGCGGTGCTCCACGAGCCGCCGATCTTGTTCCTCGACGAGCCGACGTCCGGCGTCGACCCGGCGTCGCGCCGGCGCTTCTGGGACATGATCGGCGACCTCGCCGAGCAGGGCATCACGGTCTTCGTGACGACCCACTTCATGGACGAGGCCGAGCATTGCGACGAGCTGGCGCTGATCTATGCCGGCAAGGTCGTCGCGGCAGGGACGCCCTCACAACTGAAGCGCGAGCACATCACGCACGCGCTCCTCGAGCTCGAGAGCGACGACCTGATGGGCGCCTACGACGCGCTCAAGACGGCGCCCGGCATCGAGAGCGTCGCGCTCTTCGGGAACGCCCTGCACGCGACGGTCGCGGACGAGGCGGCGGCGCGCGCCTCCATCGCTGGGCTGCTCACCGCGCGCGGCCTCACGCTGCGGCGGCTCGAGCGCATCGAGCCGTCGCTCGAGGACGCGTTCGTCGCGATCATCGAGGCCAACGTGGCGACACAGGAGCGCTGACGATGGCCCGGCTGCCGCGCTCGCTCCGCACCATCCGCGCCATCCTCCGGCGCGAGTTCATCGACGTGCTGCGCGACCCGCGGAGCTTGGCGCTCACCCTGCTGTACCCGATCAGCATGCTCATCATGTACGGCTACGGCATCCGCTACGACGTCGACAACGTCCCGATCAGCATCCTCGACTACAGCGCTACGCCGGAGAGTCGCTCCCTCTCCGAGCAGATGGTGCGCTCCGGCTACTTCAGCGTCGTGCGCTTCGCGCGCGACGACCACGAGGTCGAGCACGACCTCATGAACGACGCGGCGAGGGCCGCGATCGTGATCCCGCGCGACTTCTCCGCGCGCCTACGCGCCGCCGAGCCGACCGCGGTGCAGGTGCTGATCGACGGCTCCGACGCCAACACCGCGACGATCGCGCAGGGTTACGCGCTCGCGATCGTGAACCAGTTCGTCGCGACCCGACACGCCGCGAACCCGTCCACCGGGCCGCCGCCGATCTCGATCGCGAGCCGCGTCTGGTACAACCCCGAGCTCAAGAGCGTGAACTTCATCGTGCCGGGCGTCATCGCGGTCATCATGATGATCGTCGGTGCCATCCTGACCGCGCTCTCGATCGTGAAGGAAAAGGAGCGCGGCACGATCGAGCAGATCCTGGTCTCGCCCATCCGGCCGCTCGAGATGATGATCGGGAAGCTGGTCCCCTATATGGTCATCGCGCTCCTCGACCTCTGCATCATCATCTGCGCCGGCTACCTGCTCTTCGGCGTGCCGATCAAAGGCAGCCTGTTCCAGCTCGCGATCTTCGCCCTGCTCTACCTCTTCTGCGCGCTCGGCGTCGGCGTCTTCGTGTCGACGATCGCCGACACGATGCAGAACGCGATGCTGGCGGCGATCTTCATGTCGCTCCTGCCGTCGGTGCTGCTCTCGGGCTTCGTGTTTCCGCTCGAGGACCTGCCGGCGCCGATCCAGGCGATCTCCTACCTCTTTCCCGCGCGCTACTTCGTGACCGCGATCCGCGGCATCTACTTGAAGGGCGTCGGCCTGGAAGTGCTCTGGCCGGAGGCGGTCTTGCTCGTGGTGTTCGCGGTCGGGATCGTGACCTTCAGCGCGTCGCGTTTCCAAGAGCGCTTGGAATAGCCGGGGGAGCCGCCGGCCGGATCGACCATGTACGCCTCGCTCGCCCGCATCTTCCAGGTCGTATGGAAGGAGGTCCTGCAGATCCGCCGTGACCGGCGCATGTTCGGCATCGTGCTGCTGATGCCCGTGCTCGAGCTCTTCATCTTCGGCTACGTCGTCGCGACCGAGATCGACGACATCGCGCTCGCGGTCTGCGACTACAGCCAAACCGCGGAGAGCCGCGCCTACGTCGACCAGCTGACCGAGAGCGGCTACTTTCGGATCGCGGCGCCCTGCACGGGCGTCAACGACACCGACCGTCTGCTCGACCACGGCGAGGCGAAGCTGGTCCTCGTGATCCCGCCCGATTTCGCCGACCAGCTGCGCCGCGAACGGCCGGTGCAAGTCATGGCGGCGGTCGATGGCAGCAACTCCAACACCGCGACCATCGCGCTTGGCTACCTCGAGCAGATCACGCTGTCGCAGGCGGTCGACGTGCAGCTCGTCGACAAGAGCCTCGGCGCGACCGCGACCGCGCGGCACCCGGTCGTCGCGGTCGAGCCGCGCGCCTGGTTCAACCCCGAGCTCCGCAGCGTCAACTTCATGGTGCCCGCGATCATCTGTGTGCTCCTGATGGAGTCGCTCGTGATTCTCACCGCCATGGCGATCGTGCGCGAGAAGGAGCACGGCACGATGGAGCAGCTGATCGTGACGCCGATTCGCGCCCACGAGCTGATCATCGGGAAGGCCGTCCCGTTCGTCGGTCTCGGCTACATCAACGTCGCGATCGTGATCCTGGTCGGGACGTTCTGGTTCCAGGTACCGATCGCCGGGAGCCTGCCGCTCTTGCTCGCCCTCACGGGACTCTTCATCATCACGTGTCTCGGGATGGGGCTCGTCGTCTCGGCGATCTCCAACACGCAGCAGCAAGCGTCGATGACGGGGCAGTTCGTGCTGCTCCCGAGCATGTTCTTCTCGGGCTTCATGTTCCCGATCGCGAGCATGCCACCGATCGTGCAGAAGCTCACGTACCTGATCCCGCTCCGCTATTACATCACGATCTCGCGCGGCATCTTCTTGAAGGGCGCCGGCTGGGCCGAGCTCAGCGACGAGGCGCTCATCCTCGCGGTCTACGGGTTCCTGATCCTCGCCCTGGCGACGACCTTCTTCCGCAAGCAGATTCGCTGAGCGGCGGTCTTGCGGGACCGACATGGTCTCGCTACGGCTACCCGCGTGTTGCGTTCGCTGGAGCGTTTCCGGCGTCTCGTGGCTCCGGGCCAGCTCGACCTCGCCTTCACGGTGCCGAAGCCGACGGCGCCGAGCGACCCGGAACGGCGACCGGCGGCGCCGTCCGACGACACGCCGTTGGTCGACGAGACGCGCGCCTTGCTCGCTCGCCTCGCGGCGCTCGGCTTACACGGCATCCGGCGCTGCACGCTCACGACCAACCGCTCGACCGTCGTCTCGTTTCGCGGCGACGCGCTCCGCGTCCATCGCGCGTTCGGCGCGGCGCCGACGGAGGTGCTGCAGGCGGTCGTCGCGTTCGTGAACGGCCGCGGGGCGAAGCGGCGCCAGGCGCGCCGGGTATTGCTGACGTTCGAAATCCCGCGCGACCCCGGCAGCCAACGCGCGCGCCGCCGGCCGGCGTCGCATCCCGCCGACGGGGCGCTGGTCGAGCGGCTACAGCAGGCGCATGCCGCGCTCAATCGCGAGCGCTTCGCGGGAGCGCTCGGGGCGGTCACGATCCGCGTGTCGCGCCGCATGCGCTCGCGGCTCGGCCACTATTCGCCCGGGCTCCGGTCGGAGCCGGAGATCGCCATCGCGCGCCGCCACCTGCGACGCGACGGCTGGGCGAGCGTCCTCGAAACGCTGGTGCACGAGATGGTGCATCAATGGCAGCACGAGACGGGTCGCCCCGTGGCCCACGACCCGGACTTTCGCCGCCAGGCCCGGGCGGTCGGCATCAGCCCGCACGCCAAGCGCCGGCAATGATCGGCCCGCTCCCGACCGCGCAGGGCCGCGCGTCGTGCAGTCGAGCACGAACCGCACTCCGCTAACGCCGCGATCTCGTTGCGTACGCAACGGCAGAGAGATTGCTCTGAGGTCTACAGGATTCCCCTCCCCCCTGTATGTTCCCCTCTCGGCTCCTGGCCCTCCTCGTCGGCACCCTGATCCTCATCATCACGCCGGCGTCCGCCCACGCCTGGCACATCAGCGGACGGGTCTTCTGCGACGACGGAAATCGACTCCTCGACGCCGGCGACACCCCGCTCGACGGCGTCGCGGTCCTGATCACCGCCCTCACCGCCTCCCCCGGGACCACGTTCTCCGCCACCACCGGCGCGGGGATCGGGGCGTACAACGTGCCGCTCCCGGACGTCGACGACGACTATCGCGTCGAGCTTCCCGGCACTGGGATCCCGGCCGGCGCGAGCGTCATCGTCCCGGCGAGCGGAGGCTATGGCGTTGCGCCGGTCGCCGCGATCCATCTCGGGCCGCCCGGCGCGAACATCGCGGAGAACGTCGACTTCCTGCTCGCGAGCTGCGAAAGCCCGACGCCGACCGCGACGGCCACCGGGACACCCACCGCGACCGCCACCGCAACCGCGGTACCGACGGTGACCGGGACGCCGACGCCGACCGTCACGGTCACGACCACCGCGACACCGACGGCGACGCGCACCGTGACTCCGACCCGCACGCCGACGCTCACCTCCACCCCGACGCCGGTCGCAACGCCGGAGATCTTCGCCAGCCATTTTCAATGCTACGAGGTCGACCGCACGACGATCGGACCGATTCTCGGCGTCTCGGTGGCGGACCGCTTCGGTACGGCCTCCATCGACCTGGCGGCGAGCACGCCCGTGAAGCGGCTTTGCAATCCCGCCGGGGTGAACGGCGCGGGCGTGCCGCCGGGCCCCGATCACCTGACGGGCTACGTGATCAGCGCCCGCACGCCGCGCTTCACGCCGCTCACGAACCAGGTGGTGGTGAACGCCTTCGGGACCACGACCCTCACCGTGGTCCGCCCCATCCTCCTGATGGTACCGAGCGCCAAGAGCCTGGACGGCGTGCCTGCACCGCTCGTGTCGCCGAGCATCGATCACTTCCAGTGCTACGTCGTTCGCAATGCGCGGACGCGCGCCGCCAAGATCTCCGTGACCGACCAGTTCGGCACCCTCACCCTCGATGTGAAGCGGCCGTCGCGCCTCTGCACGGCCGTCGACAAACGCGGCGAAGGGCTCCTCAACCCCGACGACAATTTGATGTGCTACGAGGTGCGGACGTCGTCGCGGACGCGCCGCTTCCACGGCCCGCCGGGCCCGGTCTACATCGCCAACCAGTTCGGCACCGACACGCTCAAGGTGACGCGCCCGACGGAGCTCTGCGTGCCGTCGGTCGTGAATCCGAATCAATAGGCGTAGAACGGCCGGGCATGGCCGCCGGCCCCTTCGTGACGCGCTTCGCGCCGAGCCCGAACGGCTTCCTGCATCTCGGCCATGCATACTCGGCGCTGACGGCGTTCGACGCGGCCCGCGCCGCGAGCGGCCGCCTCCTGCTGCGCATCGAGGACATCGACGGCGGACGGTCCCGGCCCGAGCTCGAAGCGGCGATCTACGAGGACCTCGCGTGGCTCGGTCTCGCCTGGGAGACCCCGGTCCGCCGCCAATCCGAGCATCTCGCCGAGTACGCGGCGGCGCTCGCACGGCTCGATGCCACTGGGCTGCTCTACCCGTGCTTCTGCACGCGCCGCGAGATCGACGAAGCGCTGACGGCACCGCACGGCCCCGCGGGCGGCGTCTACCCGGGCACGTGTCGTCGGCTCGACCCGGCCGAGCGCGCCGACCGCGTCGCGTCCGGCCGCCCCTTCGCGCGCCGTCTCGATCTCGCAGCCGCTCTCGCCAGCACGGGTCCGCTCGCGTTCGAGGAGTCCGGCGTCCCGACGGCCGTCGACCCCGATCGGCTGCAGGCGGAGATCGGCGACGTCGTCCTCGCCCGCAAGGACGTGCCGGCGAGCTACCACCTCGCGGTCGTCCACGACGACGCGCTCCAAGGCGTGACGGACGTCATCCGCGGCGCGGATCTCGCCTTCGCGACACCGCTCCACCGCGTGCTGCAGGCGCTGCTCGCGCTGCCGGCTCCGCGCTACCGTCATCATCGTCTGATCACCGACGCGTCCGGTCGCCGCTTCGCGAAGCGCGACGGCGCGGCGACGCTGCGGGCGCTTCGCGCAGCGGGGCATACGCCGGCGAACGTCCGCGCCCGGCTGGGACTCGCGTGAGCAAGCGCCGGCACGTTTCGGAGACGCCCGCGACGGCCTGGCTCCGTCGGGAGCGCGTGCCGTTCAGTGAGCACCTCTACGACTACGTCGACCGGGGCGGGACCGCGGAGTCGGCCCGCCAGCTCGGCGTCGCCGAGCACCACGTGGTGAAGACGCTCGTCATGGAGGACGACGCCGGCCGGCCGCTGATCGTGCTGATGCACGGCGACTGCAGCGTCGCGACGAAGTCGCTCGCACGCGCGCTCGGCGTGAAGCGGATTCAACCCTGCACACCCGAGGTCGCCGAGCGCCACAGCGGCTACCAGATCGGCGGGACGTCGCCCTTCGGCACCCGAAAACGCCTGCCGATCTACGTCGAGCGCACCATCCTCGACGTCGCGACCATCTACATCAACGGCGGCCGGCGCGGATATCTCGTCGGGATCGCGCCGTCGGTGCTGACGTCCGCGCTGGGGGCGGTCCCGGTCGCCTGCGGCGCCGCCGCCGACGACTGATTAGCTTCGTCGATTCCTGCACCTCGCGGGTCGTCGACGACCGCATCGCCCGCGAGATCTTCTTCATCGACCTCGCACAACTCTGCGAGGGCATCGGTGTCGGCATCGACGAGATGCGAGGGGCCTTGGCGCAGATCCGCGCCGCGGCGTGACCGCCGCAACCGAGAAGCGCAGCGTGGGCGCCGCGCCCGCGCTGCGCCGCAGCGCCGCGCGGCGGCCCGCGCCCGTCGCGGCGACCGCAACTTTACAACGCCGAGCGCAGCTGCGTAGATCCCGGGCGAACGCCATGGAGTTCTACGAGCGGATTTCCGCCCAAGACCGGTCCTTTCTCCATTTCGAGGACGCGACCACGCACATGCACCTCGGGGGGCTCGTGATTTTCGAGGCGGGGCCGCTCACGACGCCCGACGGCGGCATCGACATCCAGCGCATCCGGGCGCACATCGCTGGGCGTCTGCACCTCGTGCCGCGCTACCGGCAGCGGCTCGGCTGGATCCCGGTCTTCAACCAAGCGGTGTGGGTCGACGACGACCACTTCCATCTGAGCTATCACGTCCGTCACGCGGCGCTGCCGCGTCCCGGGGACGACGCCCAGCTGAAGGCCCTGACCGCGCGGATCATGTCGCAGCAGCTCGACCGCGGAAAGCCGCT
This sequence comes from uncultured delta proteobacterium, assembly GCA_963774015.1. Lineage (GTDB taxonomy): Bacteria > Desulfobacterota > Binatia > UTPRO1 > UTPRO1 > UTPRO1. Next base: position 789,484 of record CAVZDH010000001.1, on the reverse strand, counting down.
CTGGGAGCTCTGGGTCATCGAGGGTCTGGCCGACGCGCGCTTCGCGCTCCTGGTGAAGACGCATCACGCCATCGCGGACGGCATCTCGGCCTTCGATCTCTTCTCGGCGCTGGTGAGCCCGACGCCGGACGAGGCCGTCGCGGAGGCCCAGCCGTGGACGCCGCGCCCCGCGCCGAGCGGCGTACGCCTCCTCGCCGACGGCCTCGCGCACCAGGCCGCCACGCCGATGACCATGGCGCAGCGACTCCTCGCGATCGCCACCGACCCCGCGGGGGTCGGTGCGACCACGCGCGCCAGCATGCGTGCGCTCGTGGACCTCGCGGGCGCCGTGTCGCCGCCGCCGCCGACGCCGTTCAACAAGCCGATCAGCGCGCACCGGCGCTTCGACTGGCTGACCCTCGACCTGGCGGAGGTGAAGGCGGTGAAGACGCGCCTGGGCGGCACCGTCAACGACGTGGCGCTCGCGAGCGTCACGGGCGGGCTGCGCCACTTTCTCCGCGCGCGCGGCACCGACGTCCGCGAGCTCGAGCTCCGCGTGGTCGTGCCCGTGAGCGTCCGCACCGAGGACGAGCGCGGCCAAGCGAGCAACCGCGCCTCCGGCTGGCTGATCGACCTACCCGTGCACGAGACCGATCCCGCGCGGCGCCTCGCGGCGATCTCGGCCGAGACGCGCAGGCGGAAGGAAGCGCGTCAGGAGCTCGGCCCCGAGGTCTTGGGGCGCGTCGCCGAGTATGCCGTGCCCGGCATCGTCGGCCTCGGCGTCCGCCTGCTGTCGCGCCTGCACCCCTACAATCTCATCGTGACCAACGTGCCCGGGCCGCAGCTACCGCTCTATCTGCTCGGCGCGCGCCTCCTCGCAGGCTTCCCGCAGGTGCCGCTGTTCGAGAACCAGGGTCTCGGCATCGCGCTCTTCAGCTACTGCGGCTCCCTCGGCTTCGGCTTCAACGCCGACCGCGACGTCGTGCCGGACATCGACGCGTTCGCAGCCGCCGTCGCGCGCGGCTTCGACGAGCTCGCCCGGACCGCCAAGGTGCGCTGACACGCCGGGGACCCACCGTCCCCTCCCGGGAGAGCGCTTTCTCCCAACGCCGAGCGCGTCCACGCTGCGGGCGAGCGGCGCGCGCCGGAGCCCCGCGCGGGCGCCGTCGCAGCGACGGCAGCGCCCGAACGGGGCTCGCGCGCTCGACGGCCGTGCCGGCGCGGTCTAGAACCGCCGTTCCCGCATGATCCGTCTCGAGTCCGTCTCCAAACAGCACGGCGGCCGCATCCTTTTTCTCGACGCGTCGATGGCGGCGTTCCGCGGCGAGAAGATCGGCCTCGTCGGCCCGAACGGTGCCGGCAAGTCGACCATCTTCCGAATGATCGTCCGCGAGGAAGAGCCCGACTCCGGCAGCGTCATCGTCGAGAAGCGCGTCGGCATCGGCTACTTCTCGCAGTCGGTCGGCGAGATGCAGGGCCGGAGCGTGCTCGAGGAGACGATCGCGGGCGCGGGCGAGGTGGCGAGCGTCGCGCACGAGCTCCACGAGCTCGAGCTCGCCATGGCCGATTCGGCCCGCGCCGACGAGCTCGACAAGTTGGTCGCGCGCTTCGGCGACGTCCAGCACCGCTTCGACGAGCTCGACGGCTACGGCCTCGAATCACGCGCCCGCGAGATCCTCGCCGGGCTCGGCTTCGCGCCCGAGGTCGTCGAGCGCGACGTCGGCGAGCTCTCGGGCGGCTGGAAGATGCGCACGGCCCTCGCCCGCATCCTCCTGATGCAGCCCGACGCGCTCCTGCTCGACGAGCCGACCAATCACCTCGACCTCGAGTCGATCCTCTGGCTCGAAGGCTTCCTCCGCGATTTCGCGGGCGCCCTCATCATGACGTCGCACGACCGCGCGTTCATGAATCGGCTGGTGACCCGCATCGTCGAGATCGACGGCGGCGAGCTCACGTCGTACACGGGCGACTACGAGTTCTACGAGCGCCAGTGCGCCCTCAACGCGCAGCAAGCGGAGGCGCAGTACGCCCGCCAGCAGGCGATGCTCGCCAAGGAGGAGGCGTTCATCGCGCGCTTCAAGGCGCGGGCGAGCCATGCGGCTCAGGTGCAGTCACGGGTGAAGAAGCTCGAGAAAATCGAGAAGGTCGAGCCGCCGCGGCGGCGCCGGGTCGTGACGTTCGACTTCCCGAAGCCGCCCCGTTCGGGCGACGACGTGTGCAAACTCGCGCACGTCGACAAGGGCTGGGGCGACCGGCGCATCTATCGCGACTTCGATTTCACGATTCGGCGCCGTGAGCGCTGGTGCGTCATGGGCGTGAACGGCGCCGGCAAGAGCACGCTCCTGAAACTGATCGCCGGCGAGGCGGCGCCGGACGCCGGCACGGTCACGATCGGCGGCAGCGTGCGGTGCGGGTACTTCGCGCAGCACGCCATGGACCTCCTCGACCCTTCACGCACGGTGATCGAGACGCTCGAGGTCGCGCATCCCCGCGCCTCGTTCGGGTCGCTGCGCACCCTCGCGGGGGCCTTCGACTTCTCCGGCGACGACGTCGAGAAGAGCGTGCGCGTGCTCTCGGGCGGCGAACGCGCCCGCTTGGTGCTCGCGACGATGCTCTTCGATCCGCCGAACTTCCTCGTCCTCGACGAGCCGACGAACCACCTCGACCTCGCGACCAAGGACATGTTGACGCGCGCGCTGGCCGACTTCGACGGCACGATGATCTTCGTGTCCCACGATCGCTCGGTCCTGCGCGGGCTCTCGAATCGCGTCCTCGAGATCGGCGGACCCGACGGGCCGGTGCCGTACGACGGCGGCTACGCGGAGTACGTCGCGGCGATGGGCTACGAAGCGCCGGGGGTACGGCACTAGCCTCGATGTGACAGAAGTTTCGCGAGGGAAAACGCGCCAGAGTGCGTCAGCCGTGGTCGAGCGCAGCGCGGCGCAAGCGGAGCATACCGTCATGGTATGTGAGCATTGCGGTGCGCGAGCACGGCCACGGATGGCGTGCTCTGGTGCGAGCGAGAGCGGTGTTCACCGTGAAATTTCTGTCACATCGAGGCTAGTGCACGGCCCGCTGCGCGATGAGGTTGGGGAAGGACTCCGCGGCCCCAGACGCCACCGGCTGCTCCGCTCTTCGACCATCGACGGGCTCCCTGCCGGAGCACGACCCCGCACCCGCTGGCGCACCCGCCGTCGAGTCGGCGGTGGCGCCGCGCCGAGGGACGGCGGGCGGAGTTGACGATCCGCCCCGAACCCTGCGAGGTCTGGCTCCCCCATCGGCTCCGGAGGCCCACCATGAATCGCGCCCGCCGCTTCCTCGATCGCCAACGCGTGCGGTCGACCCTCGGTTGTCTGCTCTGGATGCTGGCGGGTACGCACACCGCTTGGGCCCAACTCGTTCCGGACGAGCCGCCGTACTGCAAAGCCGGGCAGACCTTCTTGAGCAACGAGTTCGGCAACGGCGAGCACACCGCGGACGGCTCGGCCTATTGCCTCAATCGGATCGTGGACAACGCCTACGCGACGCCGCCCGAAGGCTGGGACATGAGTGTACCGACCTTCGGGAAATTGACCGCGTTCTACCCGTCGGTCCCCGTAACGGACGGGTGGCCGGTCCCGCCCAACTACCCGCACGTCGTCATCACCTTCAACAACGATCCCGGCGGTTACCCGAACTGGCCCGACCACACGATCGGCGACAGCATGACCAACGCGCTCCCGGGCGTCGATCCGACCTACCATCAGGTCGATCTCGTCCGCGTGTTCGACTGCGTGCCCACCGACTTCACGTGCGAGTACGAGATCCGGCCGCTCACGGCGGACATCGGCAATCCCCCCGAATGGTTCGAGGCGTCGATCCCGATCGAGGTCGACGGCAACGGCGCCGGTCTCGATCTCTTCCCGTTCGGGAGAGTCAGCGTCGGCATCGGCCTGGTCGCCGACGGCAATCATGCACCGAAGGTCAAATTGAACCCGGAGCCGGTGCAAGACCTCTCGTATCAGGCGAGCATCGTCGCCGAGGATCCGGACGCCGACACGATCGTGGGCTACGTGTTCGATTGGGGGGACGGCACGGTCACGCCGGAGCAGGCCTCCAACATGTCGGGCCACACCTACGCCGCGATAGGGAACTATTTGCTGACGGGCTATGCGATCGATGCTCGCGGTGCCGTCGGCTCGTTCACGGGCAGCATCGGCAACTTCGTGACCGTGACCGCGGACGGTCCGCATACCGTCCCTGTGGGCGGCCACATCTCGGTGAAGGTGACGCTGACCAATGCCGGATTGGAGGGGCTCGACGTCCGCCACGACTACGGATTCAAGAGCGGTGCGGCGCCGGGCCCGGGCGTCCTGAAGGTGGCGACCACCCCCGACACCTTTTCGCACAATTTCGAGCACGGCGACATGATCGACGGGACCTACGGCATCGACGCGTTGAAGGACGGCACCGTCACCTTCGTGTTCGGATCGGCCAGCACCATCAACGCGTGTCCCGAGTGCAACACCACCAGAACCTACATCGAGTATCCGCTCGTGATCGGGAACGGGGGAGGCGGCGCCACGCCCACGCCTTCGGCCACACCGACCGCGGTCGCGACGCCGGATGCCGTCGCCATTCGGAAGTGCCGGACCGCGCTCGTCGGCGCCGGCTCGATACTGCTCGGCGCCGAAGCCAAGGCGGAGAACACCTGCACAGGCAAGATCGTGAGCGGCAGGCTCCCCGCGGGCACGGTCTGCCGCGACGACGCCAAGACCGCCGCCGCGATCGCGAAGACCCGCGCCAAGCTCGTGACGACGGTCGACAAAGCCTGCGGCGGCAAGGACAAGACCTGTGCGGCGGGTGGCGACGATCTTCCGCTCGCGGGCGTCGGCTTTCCGATCGGTGCCTGCCCGAACGTCCTCGGCGGCGACTGCATCGATGCCGTCACCGATTGCTCCGGCATCGCGACCTGCCTCACCTGCATCGGCGAGAGCACCGTCGATCGAACCCTCGATCTCGCGACGGGCGCGCTCGTGCCGACCGACCCCAAGAACAAAGCAGAGAAGGCACTCAACAAGTGCCAAGCGACGATCGCCAAGGCGACGGCCGCGTTTCTCGCGGCCCGCTCGACCGCGCTCGGGAAATGCTGGGCGGCCGTCGCTGCCGGCAAGGCGAGCGGCGTCTGCCCGGCCGCCGACGGCAAAACCGTCGACGCGATCACCAAGGCCGAAACCAAGAAGACGGCGGCGATCTGCAAAGCCTGCGGCGGCGCCGACAAGAACTGCGACGGCGCGAACGATTTCACGCCGAACGAGATCGGCTTCGCGCCGAGCTGCCCCGACGTCACGCCCCCGGGCGCGTCGTCGTGTGCCGGCGCGGTCACGACGCTGCAGGAGCTCACCGCCTGCGTGGACTGCGTGGCGACGTTCGCCAGCGACTGCTCGGCGTTCGCGACGGCGGCGACGATCGCACCTTACCCGCCGGAGTGTGCGCCGTAGCAACGACGACTCGCGCCGACGCGGTGCCATAGGATCCAGAGGGGGCTCACTCCGCCGATTCGGTGAGGGAGACGCCAAACCTCCGGTGCAGAGTCACGGCACCGGCGCGGTCAATCGGGATCGACGAAGAGCTCCTGGTGCACGCCGCGCGCGAGCTCCGCGTCGAAGGCCGTGGCGATGCGGCGGACGACCTGCATGCACGCAGCGGCGTCGGGCGGGCTCCCCGGCACGAAGAGCGCAACGACACCCTCGTGGAACGACGTCGCCATCACGCCCGCGCACCCGGGAAGGGTGAACGTGCCGTCACTCGGGCGCGACGGGTCGATCCAATTCGGCGCCTCGCGCGCCTGGAAACGCGCGACGAGGAAGCGGCCGAGCTCCCCGCGCAACTCCTCGCGCGCCGGTCGAAGACGATACTCGACGCGACCGCCGCCGAAGTCGACCACTCGTCCCGTCCACGGGAGCGGCGTGGCATCGGAACGCGGCACGAGCCGTTCGTGCCCGCCGGGCTCGCGGGTCCAGCGGAAATAGTGCTCGAGCCAGGCGGGCGTGGCGTCCGCGAGCTCGACGTAGTGGGTCTTCCCGCGATCGAGGCGGAGCCCGTAGGCATCGCCCGTCGGCAGGTCGACGACGAGCAGCGCTTCGTAATGCTCGCCGTCCCCCTCGTAGTCGTACCCGGACCCGATGGTCGCGTATTGCGTGTGTCCGGGGGAGAAGGCGATCGCGCGGACGCCCCCGCCGTTCAAACCGGCCATCGGCTTGCCGCTGCCGCTCTCGATCCACGGACGAATGGCAAACGCCGCGAGCGTCTTCACGTCCAGCACGGTGTGGTAGCTGAGCCGCAGGAAGCGTCCGCCCCGGAGCTCCATGCCCGCGCGATCGACCTTCTCGATGCCGAAGCTCCGCGGCTCGCCGGGTTGGCCATTCTCGGAGTCGAGCCACTGATAGTCGGCCATGTTGGTGCTCGGCTCGCCGAACGAGCGGACGACGAGCGTCCCGTCCTGCTCGGTCACGAGATGGAAGTCCGTGGTCGAGGCGAGGAGCGTCGGCTGTGGCGCATCCGGGAGACGGACGACGCGCCAGAAGCTCGTCAGCACCGTCGCGCCGTGCGTGATCGTCACCGGCTCGCCGTGATGACGGATCGTGAAGCTCGTGACCTCGATCGTCGCGAAGGGATCGCCGCTGGTGTTGGGAAAGCCGCCGGCGCCGATCCGCCGGCCTTGCGCCACGACCTCGAACGGCCCTTCCGAGACGGTGACGGTCTCGAGCGGCGGCGACGGCGGACGCGGCGCGCACCCGGCAAGGACGAGTGCCGCCGCGAGCACGGCGCGGGCGAGCGGCCGCCGGATCACGTCGTCCGCGGGAAGCGCGTGCCCGGCGCCGGCGGGTTCTCGGGCGGCCCGGCGAAGCACTGCACGATGGTCATCCACTCGGTCGCGATCGGGCCGGTGACGGTGAGCGCGGTATCCGCGACGTTGCGCGTCTGCGTGACCACCTTGCAGAAGTCGACGGCGGCGCCCTCGACGCGGTTCGCCGCCTCGTCCTCGTTCCATGCCCACACCGCGCCCGAGGGCGCGATGAGCCGGACCTGCGGCGCCGGCGACGGTACGGCGCGGCCGCGATTGACGTAGGCCCATCCGAACGTGCGCACCCCGAGATCGGCGATGTTCTTGATCCGATCGGTGTGGGCGCACTCGCGGCCGAGGAGATCGTAGACTTCCTGGCCGTGCGCCCACGTCTCCATGAGCCGTGCGCTGATGCTCGAGCGGACGCTCATGTCCGGTCCGGCCCAGGCGACGCGCTGCTTCGGATCGGCGGCGAGAAAGCGCTCGGTCATCGCGAGATAGAACTCGCGCCACTGCTCGAGGCGGGCGCGGTTCTTCGCGCCGTCGAGCCACGCGGTCTCGAAGGCGCGGAGCTTGGTGCCGGCGGCGAGCTCGCCGAGCAGCTTGGCGCGAAAGGCGTCGAAGCCGGCGGGATCGGCGAGCGACAAATCGGCGGCCCGGTTCCAGGCGTGCAGGTGGCTCACGACGTCGTGGATCGTCCAGCCCTTGAACTGCGTCGTCCGTTCGAAGTCGGCGTCGGGGAGCGCGACGAGCACGCGATAGAGCGCCTCGCTCTCGTCGCGGAAATCTAACGGTTGTTGGAACATGCTGACCTCCTTACGTGGTCTCGTCGCGCCGGCGCACAACGCTCCGCACGGACGGATCGTCGGGCGGCTCGCCGGCGTCGCATTTCAGGCAGTCGAGCGTCTGGCCGAGCCGGCCGTGACGTCCTTCCTCGCTCGTCACCCACGGCCGCTCGACCAGCGGCGGATCGTGGCGCACGTGCTGGCGGTGCCCGCACTCGAGCAGCGCGACCCAATGCCCGTCGGCGTCGGTCGTGAAGCCGACCATCGAACGTTCCATCGCCGCGCGAGGCGTCAGTCGGCGAGACAGGTGGTCAACCGCTCGTAGGCGGTGAGGAAGTCCTCTTTGAACTCCTGGACCACCGCCCGCACGGACTTCCGTTGGTTCATGAGGCCGACCCCCTGCCCGACCCAGTAGGTCGCGAGCTCCTTGGCGCCGGGATGTCCCCCCTCGGCGAGCTTGTCGACCTTGCGGAGAGCCGGCTCGCTCACGAACGACTGGAGCGGCATCGGCAGCGGCGTCGGCGCCTCGGGGCTCTCCCAGGCCTCCGTCCACGGCGACCGCAGCTGGCGCGAGTGCTTGCCGGTACGGGCGCGCGACCGCACCGTGTCGCGCGAGCTCGCCGCGAGCATCTTCTCCTTCACGACCGGGTTGGTCTCGGCCTCGTTGGTGGTGAGCCAGACCGATCCCGTCCACGCGCCCGCCGCGCCCATCGCCATGCAGGCAGCCATCTGCCGTCCGGTGACGATGCCCCCCGCGGCGAGGATCGGAACGTCGCGGTAGGGCTGGATGGCCTCCCACACCTCGGGCACCAGCACGAGCGTCGAGACGTCCCCGCAATGCCCCCCGGCCTCGCCGCCGGACACGACCAGGATGTCGACGCCGGCCTCGACCTGGCGGATGGCGTGCTGCTTGGTGCCGACGAGCGCCGCGACCGGCACCCCGTGCTTCTTCCCCATGTCGAGCATGATCCGGGGAGGCACGCCGAGGGCGTTCGCGATCAGCTTGATGGGATGCGCGAACGCCACCTCCAGCGACGCCGCCGCACCCGCCTCCTGCAGGTTTTTGCCGAGGGTCAGGTGTCCGCGCCGGGCGTCGTCGAGGTCGTCCGTCTCGATGCCGTAGCGTGCGAGGATGCTCGCGGCGTACGCCTTGTGCTCCGGCGGAACGAGGCCCAGGAGATCGTCCGTCGTCAACGACTCGCCCTTGCCCGCGATCTTGTTGGGGACGATCAGGTCGACGCCGTAGGGCTTGCCTCCGACGTGGTCGTCGATCCACCGCAGCTCCTCCTCGAGCCGGTCCGGCGGCAGGCTCACGGCGCCGAAGACGCCGAAGCCGCCCGCGCGCGACACCTCGGTCACGACGTCGCGACAATGGCTGAACGCCAGCAGGGGAAACTCGATGTCCAGGAGATCACAAATCGGCGAGCGCATGCGGATCCTCCGGGCAATGCTGTCGCATCTTCGCGCCCGCAATGCCACCGCCCGGCGCGACGGCGACAGATGTATTGGCACCAATGCAATTGGCCGATATGGTGGCGCCTCATGCTCGCGGTCCCTGCCCATTCGCGTGAGACGATCGCGATTCTCGACCACCTCCGGCGCATCGTCCGGACGCTCCGCGAGTCGTCGCGGGCGTCGGAGGCACGATTGGGCGTGACGGGCGCACAACTCTTCGTGCTGCGCGCGCTCGCGAGCCCGCACGCACTGTCGCTGAATCAGGTGGCGGTCCGCACCCACACTCATCAGAGCACGGTATCGGTCGTCGTGAAGCGGCTCGTCGCCCGCGGGCTCGTACGACGTTCGGTCTCGGCGACTGACGGCCGGCGCGTCCAGCTCCGGCTGACGGTCCGGGGCCGCACGATGCTCGAGCGCGCCCCGCTCGCGGCGCAGGATCGTCTCGTCGCAGGGCTCGAAGCGCTCTCGGGCGCCGATCGGAGGCGATTGACGACGGCGCTCGGATGCCTGGTGGCGGCGATGGGCCTCGAGGCTGCGGCACCGGCGATGTTCTTCGAGGAATGAGGAGGGTGCGGCACGAGGTCGAGGAGGCGTCGACCACCGAAGGCCTGCCCATCGCGCCCTCGCTCGGACCGACGCTCGTGCGCGCCGACCTGGCGTCGCGCACCGCGCCGATCGACCGGCGCGACCTCCTCGTGGCCGCGCTGGCGGTCGTGCTGGCCGTCGTCGCCGGGGGCGTGGCCCAGATCCTCACGCGCACGATCGGGCTCGTGACGAACCTCGCGTTCTACGGCCGCCTCGCGACCGCGTTCGTGGCGCCCGCCGGCCATCACCTCGGCACCTGGGTCGTGCTCGTGCCGATCGCGGGAGGTCTCGTCGTCGGCTGGATGGCGCGGTACGGATCGCCGGCGATCCGGGGCCACGGCATCCCGGAGGCCATGGAGCAGGTGCTCACGAACGCGAGCCGCATTCCCGCCCGCCTCACCTTCTTGAAGCCGATCTCCGCCGCGATCGCGATCGGCACCGGCGGCCCGTTCGGCGCGGAGGGTCCGATCATCGCGACCGGAGGTGCGCTCGGCTCATTGCTCGGACAAGCGGTCGATACGTCGCCGGCGGAGCGCAAGACGCTCCTCGCCGCCGGCGCCGCCGCCGGGATGGCCGCGACCTTCGGGAGCCCGGTCTCGGCGGTCCTGCTCGCCGTCGAGCTCCTGCTCTTCGAGTATCGGCCGCGCTCGCTCGTCCCGGTCGCGCTCGCCGCGACCGTCGCGACGGCGGTGCGAATCGCGTTCGTCGGACCCGGGCCCGCGTTCGCCATGCCGGACGTACCACCGGCGCCCGCGACCGCCCTCGCGCTCTACGTCCTCCTCGGTGCGCTCGTCGGCGCCGCGTCCGTGCTCGTCACGCGCCTCGTCTATGCCATCGAGGATGCGTTCGCACGTCTGCCGCTGCATTGGATGTGGTGGCCCGCGCTCGGCGGCGCCGCCGTCGGTGTCGTCGGCCTCGTCGCGCCGCGGACGATGGGTGTCGGCTACGACAACATCGATCGCATCGTCGCCGGCGATCTCGTCGGCACCGCCTGCCTCGTGTTCTGCGGTTTGAAGCTCGCGTCTTGGTCGATCGCGCTCGGCAGCGGCACCTCGGGCGGAACGCTCGCACCGCTCTTCACGATCGGCGGCGGGCTCGGCTCGGTCCTCGGGAGCCTCGCGCTGGCGGCGGCGCCGAGCGCCGGCGTCGACATCCGAGTCGCCGCGCTGGTCGGCATGGCCGCGATGTTCGCCGGCGCGTCGCGCGCGCTGCTCACCTCGATCGTCTTCGCGTTCGAGACCACGCGTCAGTTCAACGGGCTCCTGCCGCTGCTCGGCGGCTGCACGGCGGGATTCCTCGTCTCGTGCGTCGCCATGCGCACGTCGATCATGACCGAGAAGATCGAGCGGCGCGGTGTGCGCGTGGTCGGCGAGTACACGGCGGACTATCTGAGCCAGGTCGCCGTGCGGGACGTGGCGCTCCGTCGGGTCGTCACGCTCCACGCCGACGACACCGTCGAAGCGACACGCGCGTGGCTCGCATCGCGCGCGAGCGGCTCCGAGCACCACGGGTTTCCGCTCGTCGACACCGACGGCCGACTGGTCGGCATCGTCACGCGGCGCGACCTCTACGAAAGCGGCGATGACGCGATCCGGCTCGCCGATCTCGCGCCCGCCGACGTCGCGGTGATCTACGAGGACTGCTCGCTGCGCGACGCCGCCGACCGCATGGCATTGCGCCGCATCGGCCGCCTTCCCGTCGTGCGCCGCGACCGCCCCGATACCGTGATCGGTATCGTCACGCGCAGCGACTTGGTCGACGCGCACGCCCGACGCCTGACCGCGTGACCACGACCCGCCGTCGCACGCAGCGACGCGCGATCGATCAGTGGTACTGCTCGAGCAGGTAGTGGCGGATCGGATTGTCGGTGGCCGCGATCGCCGCCGCCATCGCGCGCATATCGACCGGGACACGGCGAAGCTGCACGCCGACGGTGCCGTGCGCGGCCTCGATCGTCGCGTACTCGGCATGGTGGAGCAGCGTCGGCGGCCGGTCCGTCGGGTGCTCTTGGAACGGCAGCCCGACGCTGCCGGGGTTCACGATCAGGATGCCGCGATGTTGGCGGGTCATCTGGAGATGCGTGTGGCCGCCCGCCATGATGGTGCCGCGCCTGCCCATCAGCATCTCGTCGACCTCCTCGGGCGGCGTCGTCGCGAGAAGGTCCTCCATGTGCGAGCGCATGGTACCGTGGAAGAGCACGAGCGTCGCGTGATCGTCGAGCGGGATCTCGAGATTCGCTTGGAACGTACGGAGGAACGCGATCTCGTCCTCGGAGAGCCGGGCGCGGCACCACTCGACGCTGTCCACGACGACCGGAACCTCGGTGTAGCTGTGGATGAGGTCGCGGTTCAGCATGAAGTCGTCGTGGTTGCCGAGGATGCGCCGCGTGGTGCGCTCGCGCAGGAGCTGGATCACCGCCTTCGGCTGCGGACCGAGGGTCGCGACGTCGCCGAGGCAGATGATCTCGTCACAGCCGATACGGTCGACGTCGGCGAGCACCGCACGCAACGCGACCTCGTTGGCGTGGAGGTCGGAAATGAGCGCGATCCGCATGGTCTATAGATGCCCCGCCGCCGGTGCCCTGGTCCAGCACCCGATGTCGGGAGCCTCCGTGCAGCGCCCCCGCACGTGGACATTTCCGGGTCGGGAGCTGATTTCACGGGGTCGAAGCCATGTCAACGAAACGTCACCCCCCACCGCGCCGGTCGACCGCGCATCTGCTGGCGCGTCGTCCCGATCAGGTCGGCGTCACGACGTCGTCGCTGCGCTCGGTGCCTAAACCTCGATGTGACAGAAATTTCACGGTGAACACCGCTCTCGCTCGCACCAGAGCACGCCATCCGTGGCCGTGCTCGCGCACCGCAATGCTCACATACCATGACGGTATGCTCCGCTTGCGCCGCGCTGCGCTCGACCACGGCTGACGCACTCTGGCGCGTTTTCCCTCGCGAAACTTCTGTCACATCGAGGCTAACGCACCCCGCCATCCCGGATCTCTCCGAAAATCACGGGCCGCGGCCTCCCCGCGACGGCGTGTGCGCGCCGCCGATCGCCCCGCCACCGTGGCGCGGGCGAGTCGCGTCAACGCGCCGGGACGACGCCCTGCTCGATCATCGTGCGCGCGGTATCGATCACGCTCTCGCGCACCGGGCGCATGTGCCAGCCGAGCTCCTTCTGTGCCTTCGCCGAGCTCACCAGCTCCTTCCGACCGACGAAGGTCAGCGCGAGATTCACGGCCTTGTCGAACCACGCGATGATCCACATCAGCCAATACGGCAGGCGTCCGGTCGGCACGCGATAGCCGCGTGGGTTGAACTCGGCCGCGAGGATCTTGGCGATGTCCTGCACCCAGATGTGGTCCCCCGCGCAGATGTAGCGATTGCCGGGAGCGACGGGACTCTCCATCGCGAGGCGGTGCGCCGTCGCCACGTCGCGCACGTCGACGGGGGCGAAGCCGATCTCCGGGCACGCGGGCATGTCGCGCACCATGAGCTTTCGGATGAGCTCGCCCGACGTCCCTTGGTCGGCATTGAGGAGCGGTCCGAGCACGAAGCCGGGATTGATCACGGCGAGCTCGAAGCGGCGGTCGGCCGGCAACGATTGCACGTAGTCCCAGGCGGCGCGCTCGGCGAGCGTCTTGCTCTTCGGATAGGGGTCGCACTTGTCGGGGTTCGACCAGTCGGCTTCGGTCCGCACGCGCTCGCCGCCGTCGCCGTGCCCGAACGCGACCGCCGCCACCGACGACGTCATGACGACGCGCTTCACCGTGCCGGACGCGGCGCAGGCCTTGAGCACGCGCAGCGCGCCGTCGACCGCCGGACGGATCAGCTCGTTCTCGTCCTTCGGGACCTCGGGCGGAAACGGCGACGCCACGTGCTGCACGTACGTGCAGCCGGCGACGGCTTCCTGCCAACCCGCGTCGGCGCTGAGATTCGCCTCGACGAGCTCCAGCGAGCCCCCGAGCGCGCTCGCCATGCGGCGGAGATGCTCCGTCTTCGCGGTATCGGCGAGACTACGCACGGTGCCGCGCACGCGGTAGCCGTGCTCGAGCAGCTCGCGAATGCAATGGCCGGCGATGTAACCGGTCGCTCCCGTCACCAGGACCAGTGGCTTGGTCGAGTCGTTGGCGCTCATCGGCGGAGTCCTCCTCGCAGCGAATGGATTTCCGGGCGCGGCGAAAGTTGACAGTATGAGCAGTTCTTGTCAAGTTCGTCCGCTATGAAAGGGGCGCGACCGACCCGTCGAAACGCGACGCGCGAGGCGATCCTCGCCGCGGGCCTGCGGTGCTTCGGGCGAGAGGGCTACCGGCGCACCGCGCTCGACCGCGTGGCCCGCGAAGCCGGGATCTCGCGCGCCGCGCTCTATCTGCACTTCGCGAACAAGGAAGAGCTTTTTCGCGCGCTGGTCGACGATCTGCACGCGCGCGCGCTCGACGACGCGACCGCCGCCGCGCACGGGGCCGGCCCGCTCGCCGAACGCGTGGCGGCCGCCATGGCCGCGAAGACCGCGCGCTTCTTCGATCTGTTGCGGGCGTCCCAGCACGCCGACGAGTTTCTCGACGAGAACCATCGGCTCTGCGGCGAAATCTCGGCGACGTTCGCCGCAAAGCACGCGCGCCTCCTCGCCCGGATGCTCGCGACCGCGGCGGCCACGGGCGAGATCTCGTTCGCGGCGCGCGGCACGTCGGCGACGCAGGTCGCCGAGCTCCTGCTCGATACCGCCGAGGGCATCAAGACGCGCCACCGCACGATCCTCTCGTCGGCCGCGTACCGGCGGCGTCTCGGCGCGGCAGTCGGGCTGATCCTGGCCGCGCTGGCTCCGTCCCCGGGGCGGCGCGCGTCCTGATGCGATCCCCCGTCCGCGGCGGGACCGTCACGCCCCGAAGACGCCCGCCAAGGCGGCGATGCCCGTCCGGATCTCGTGCTCCGCGAGCGCCCCGTGACCGAGCAGCAGCGCCGCACGCCGCGGTCGCCGCAGATGCAACGCGGTCGTGGAGTACACGCCGACGCCGGCGGCCTCGGCCCGTCGCACGAGACGCTCGACCTCGACGACGGCGCTCCGCCGCGGAGCCACCATCACGTGCAAGCCGGCGCTACCACCGTGGACGCGCACGCGCGGGCCGAGCTCACGCTCGATGGCCGCGAGGAGTACCGCGCGACGCGCCGCATGCCGACGCCGCGAGCGGCGGAGGTGCACCTCGAGGTGGCCGGCCGCGATGAAGTCGGCGAGCACGCGTTGGCCGAACGCGGGCGAACCCAGGTCGACGGCCCTCTTCGCGATCGTCGCCGGACGCACGAAGCCGTCCGGCACGACGAGATAGCCCAGCCGCAATGCCGGCGAGAGGATCTTCGAGAAGGTCCCGACGTGAAAGACCCGGCCGCCGCGGTCGAGGCCGTGCAGCGCCTCGATGGGCGCGCCCGCGTAGCGGTACTCGCTGTCGTAGTCGTCCTCGACGACGTACGCGTCCGCGCGCTCGGCCCACGCGAGCAGCGCCAAGCGGCGCGCGAGCGGCAGCACCGCGCCGGTCGGGAACTGATGCGACGGCGTCACGTACGCGAGCCGCGGGTGCCGCCGCGCCGAGGCCAGGCGCTCGACGTCGAGCCCGTGGGCGTCGACTCGCACCGGCATGAGCGTCGCACGCGCCGACTCGAAGGCCTGCCGCGCCCCGGCATAGTGCGGCTCCTCGAGCGCGACGGGGTCGCCGGGATCGAGCAGCAGACTCGCGACGATGCCGAGCGCCTGTTGCGACCCGTTCGTCACGACGACGTTCGCCGCCGTACACGCGAGCCCGCGCCAGCGCGTGAGATGCTCGGCGATCGCCGCGCGCAGCTCGGGAAGGCCCGCGGATGGCGCATAGTCGAGATCGGCCCGCCCGAGGCGCGCGCGCCGGCGAATCAACCGCGCCCATACGGCATGTGGAAAGTCGCGCCACGACGGGCGCCCGCAGCTGAAGTCCCACGGCAAGCCCGGCTTGATCGCGGTCCACCCTTCCCCGCGAGCGACGAGGCGGCCACCCGCCCGCGCCAGGCGCGGCGCCCGCGGCGCGATGCGCGGGGCGGGCGGAACGTGCTCCGCGCGCTCCGTCCCGGGGAGCACCGGCGCGACGTACGTCCCGGAGCCGACGCGGCCGACGGCATAGCCCTCGTCGACGAGCTGCGCGTATGCCAGGACGACGCGGTTGCGGGCGACGCCGGTGTCCGCCGCCACCGAGCGTGTCGACGGGAGTCGCGAGCCGGCATGCGCCCGGCCGTCGAGGATGGCCCGGCGCAACACCCGGTAGAGCTGGCGGTAGAGCGGTCCACGGCCGTCGAGGGCGTCGAGCTGCACGGAAATTGGATCTCACGAATTATCCCGAAATGGAATCTTGTGAGGGACCAATCGAGCGCGTATCCGCCTCCCCATGGAGGGACGCACCATGGACGACGACCATGCCGACCGCATTGCCCGCTTTCACGCCTACGCCGCCGCGTTCGAAGCGGCCTATGCGAGCGACGACTGGAGCCTGCTCGAGCCGTACTTCACCGCGGACGCGACGTCCGAGCTGAACGGCAACCGCGTCGAGGGACGCGACGCCGTGCTCGCCTCGTTCCGCGCCGCCGTCACGATGTTCGACCGCCGCTTCGACACGCGTCGCCAGCGTTTCAGCGTGGGACCGATCCTCGACCCCGACGGCCGCGTCCACGTCACCGCGGTCGTCCGTTACGAGCGGGCTCCGCTCGATCCGCTCGAGGTGGTCGGCGAGGAGTGGTTCACGTTCGACGGCGATCGCATCAAGCACCACGTCGACCACGTCACGAACATCGCCGAGGTGATGGCCTACCTCGCGGGCAACCACGACCGCTTGCGACCTCCCGCCGCCTGCTGAGGCGGGCCGTCGGATCACGCCGGCAGACGGTCGTGGCGAGGGCGAAGAGCAGCCGACGTCGAGGGTCGCCGACGAAGCACGCCGGCCGCCGTTCGACTCAGACCGAACGCGTTCGAGCCATCTCGCGGTGGTAATCCTGCACCGCCTTCACACCGAGCGGCCCCGCTGCCATCGCGGCGATCCCCTCCGCCGCCGCAACCGCCCCCGCAATCGTGGTGAAATACGGGATCTTCCGCTCGAGCGCCGTCCGCCGGATCGAGAACGAGTCGCGGAGCTCCTGCGCGTCCGGACGCGGCGTGTTGATCACGAGCGCGATCGTGCCGGCCTCGAGCGCGTCGACCACGTGCGGGCTCCCTTCGAAGACCTTGTTGATCGTCTCCACGGAGATACCGGCGCGAGTGAGCGCGCCGGCGGTCCCGACGGTCGCGAGGATGCGGAACCCGAGATCGCGCAGGCAGCGGGCGGCGACGATCGCGCCCGCGCGGTCCTCGTCGCGGACGCTCACGAAGGCCGTACCGCCGCGCGGCAGCACGGTCCCGGCCGCGACCTGCGCCTTCGCGAACGCGACGCCGAACGACGGCCCCATGCCCATCACCTCGCCGGTCGACTTCATCTCCGGCCCGAGCACCGTGTCGACGCCGGGAAACTTGAGGAACGGGAACACCGCCTCCTTCACGCACATGTGCGGCGGGACGACCTCGCGGGTGAAGCCGAGCTCGGCAAGCGTCTTGCCGACCATCACGCGCGCCGCGAGCTTCGCGAGCGGCACGCCGATCGCCTTGCTGACGAACGGCACGGTGCGCGAGGCGCGCGGGTTCACCTCGAGGATGTAGACCCGCCGCTGTTGCACGGCGAACTGCACGTTCATCAGGCCGATGACGCCGAGCTCGCGCGCCATGGCGATCGTCTGGCGGCGGATCTCGTCCAGCACCTCGGCGTCGATCGACGTCGGCGGCAGCGAGCAGGCGCTGTCGCCGGAATGCACGCCGGCGCGCTCGATGTGCTCCATGATGCCGCCGATCACGACGTCGCGACCGTCGCTGATCGCGTCGACGTCGAGCTCGATCGCGTCCTCGAGAAACTGTCGATCAGCAACGGACGGTCGGGCGATGCGGCGAATGCACGCCGCATGTAGCGCTCGAGGTCGTGGGGCTCGTAAACGATCTCCATCGCGCGTCCGCCGAGCACGTAGGACGGGCGCACGAGCACCGGATAGCCGATGCGGTTGGCGATCGCGATCGCCTCGGCCTGAGAGCGCGCGATGCCGTTCTCCGGGCGCAGCAGACCGAGCGTGGTCAGTACCTCGGCGAAACGCTCGCGATCCTCGGCCCGGTCGATCGAGTCTGGGCTCGTGCCGATGATCGGCACGCCCGCCTCGGCGAGCGGCACCGCGAGCTTGAGCGGCGTCTGGCCGCCGAACTGGACGATCACGCCGTGCGGCCGCTCGCGCTCGACGATCGCGAGCACGTCCTCGAGCGTGAGCGGCTCGAAGTAGAGCTTATCCGAGGTGTCGTAGTCGGTGCTGACGGTCTCCGGATTGCAGTTGACCATGATGGTCTCGAAGCCGTCGTCCTTCAGCGCGAAGGCGGCGTGCACGCAGCAGTAGTCGAACTCGATGCCCTGGCCGATGCGATTCGGTCCGCCGCCGAGGATCATGATCTTCTTGCGCGCCGTCACGCCGCTCTCGTCCTCGGCTTCGTAGGTCGAGTAGAAGTACGGCGTGTGGGCGGCGAACTCGGCGCCGCAGGTGTCGACCATCTTGTAGACCGCGTGGATGCCGGCGCCGCCGCGCGCGGCGCGGACGTCCTCCTCGGCGGTACCGCCGAGGGTCGCGAGGCGCACGTCGGAGAAGCCCATTGCCTTGGCCGTACGCATCGCCGCTCCGTCGCCGCGCAGGAGGTCCTCGCAGGCCACGATCTGCTGCATGTTGTCGAGGAACCACGGGTCGATGCGGCTTTCCTCGGCGATCTCCGCGAGCGAGAGGCCTGCGCGGTAGGCGTCGGCGATCGCCCACAGCCGCTGCGCGTTCGGCACGCGCAGCCGGCGACGGAGCTCGGCCGCGTCCTATCGGTCGCTCGAAGCCGTAGCAATCGATCTCGAGCGAGCGCATCGCCTTCTGCAGCGACTCCTTGAACGTGCGGCCGATCGCCATCGCCTCGCCGACCGACTTCATCTGCGGCCCGAGGACGTCGTGCGTGGCGGGGAACTTCTCGAACGTGAAGCGCGGGATCTTGGTGACCACGTAGTCGATGGTCGGCTCGAAGCAGGCCGGCGTCTCGCGGGTGATGTCGTTGGGGATCTCGTCGAGCGTGTAGCCGACGGCGAGCTTGGCGGCGATCTTGGCGATCGGGAAGCCGGTCGCCTTGCTGGCCAGCGCCGAGCTGCGCGAGACGCGCGGATTCATCTCGATGATCACCAGGCGGCCGTTGTCGGGGTGCACGCCGAACTGGATGTTGGAGCCGCCGGTGTCGACGCCGATCTCGCGGATGATGCGCGATCGCGGCGTCGCGCATGAGCTGGTACTCCTTGTCGGTCAGCGTCTGCGCCGGCGCGACGGTGATGCTGTCGCCGGTGTGCACGCCCATCGGGTCGAAGTTCTCGATCGAGCAGACGATGACGACGTTGTCCTTGGCGTCGCGCATCACCTCGAGCTCGAACTCCTTCCAGCCGGCGATCGACTCCTCGATCAAGCACCTCGTGCGTCGGCGACGCGTCGAGGCCGCCTGCGACGACGGCGCGGAACTCCTCCGGCGTCGTGGCGATGCTGCCGCCGGTGCCGCCGAGCGTGCGCGACGGCCGGATGATCAGCGGCAACGGCGATCTCGCGGCGGATCGCCTCGGCCTCCGCGATGCTGCGCGCGTAGCCGCTGCGCGGCAGGTCGAGCCCGATGCGCTCCATCGCCGCCTTGAAGAGGTCGCGATCCTCCGCCTTCTTGATCGCCGGCAGCTTGGCGCCGATGAGCTCGACGCCGTAGCGCTCGAGGATGCCGCCTCGGCGAGCTCGATCGCGAGGTTGAGGCCGGTCTGGCCGCCGATGGTCGGCAGCATCGCGTCGCGGCCGTTCCGCGGCGATGATTTGTTCGAGCATCTCGGCGGTCATCGGCTCGATGTAGGTGCGGTCGGCGAACTCGGGATCGGTCATGATCGTCGCCGGATTCGAGTTGACGAGAACGACCCGGTAGCCCTCCTCGCGAAGCGCCTTGCACGCCTGCGTCCCGGAGTAGTCGAACTCGCACGCCTGGCCGATGACGATCGGGCCGGAGCCGATGAGGAGGATGGTCTGGAGGTCGGTGCGTTTCGGCACGTCAGCCTTTCGTTCGCTCGATGAGATCGACGAAGCGCCGGAAGAGATAGCCCGCGTCGTGCGGACCCGGCGACGCTTCCGGATGGTACTGCACCGAGAACAGCGGCTCCTTGGTGTGGGCCAGCCCTTCGACGGTCTGGTCGTTCAGGTTGACGTGCGTGAGCGTCGCCTTCCCCGCGAGCGAGTCGACGTCGACCGCGAAGCCGTGGTTCTGCGAGGTGATCTCGACCTTGCCGGTGGTCAGGTCCATCACCGGCTGATTGCCGCCGTGATGACCGAACTTGAGCTTGTAGGTGCGGCCGCCGAGCGCGAGGCCGAGGATCTGATGGCCGAGGCAGATGCCGAAGATCGGCACCTTGCCGACGAGCCCGGCGACGTGCTCGCGCGCGTACGGCACCGCGTCGGGGTCGCCGGGACCGTTCGAGAGAAAGATCCCGTCGGGTTTGCGAGCGAGCACCTCGGCGGCCGGCGTCGTCGCGGGAACGACGCACACGCGGCAGCCGGCGCTCACCAGGTTGCGGAGGATGTTGCGTTTGATGCCGTAGTCGTAGGCGACGACGAACGGGCGGTCGCTCTCCGTCCGCCCGTCCGGCGCGTCGCCGATGCTCGGGCCCTCGAGGCGCCACAACGGCTCGCTCCACTCGTAGGCTTCGGTGCACGTGACCTCGCGCACGAGGTCGCGGCCGACGAGCCCCGGTCGTGCCTTGGCACGCGCGACGAGGCGCGTCGGATCGAGGTCGACGGTCGAGATGATCGCCTCCTGCGCACCGTGCGTGCGGAGGTGGCGGACCAGCGCGCGCGTGTCGATGCCTGCGATGCCGACGATGCCGTGGTCGCGCATGTAGTCGCCGAGACTCCTCTCGGCGCGCCAGTTGCTCGGCGCCTCCCAGTACTCCTTCACGATGAAGCCCGTCACGAAGGGTGCGCGCGCCTCGACGTCCTCCCGATTCACCCCGACGTTGCCGATCTCGGGATACGTCATCGCCACGAGCTGCCCGTGGTACGAGGGGTCGGTCAGGATCTCCTGGTAGCCGGTCATGGAGGTGTTGAAGACGACCTCGCCGCCGACCTCGCCGCCGGCGCCGAAGGCGTGCCCGCGGAACACGGTCCCGTCCGCGAGGGCGAGAAGCGCCGGGCGCTCCGTCGCGGCCGCGGCCCCTTCTGCTGTGCTCATCGCTCGAACCTCCCCCCGAGATGGTCGTCGACGACGCGACCGGCGAGACACACGGCGAGTGCCCGGCCGCGGAGCGCACGACCGGCGAACGGCGTGTTGCGGCTCAGCGAGCGAAAGGCCGCCGGGTCGACCGTCCAACGCTCCTCGGGATCGACGAGCGTCACGTCGGCGGCGGCCCCGGTCGCGAGCGTACCGCCGGTGATCCCGAGGGCGCGCGCCGGGCCGATCGTGAGCGCGCGCACGGCGGTGGCGGCCGGCAGCACGCCGTCGTGCACGAGGGCGAGCACCAGCCCGAGCGTGGTTTCGAGACCCACCACCCCGAACGGCGCGGCCGCCATGCCGAGCGCCTTTTCCTCGGCGTGGTGCGGCGCATGGTCCGATGCGATCACCTCGAGCGTGCCGTCCGCGAGCGCGGCCCGCACCGCCGCGACGTCCGCGGCGGCCCGCAGCGGCGGATTCATCTTCGCGAGGGTGCCGTGCGCGGCGACGGCTTCGGCGTCGAGCGTGAAGTGATGCGGCGTCGCCTCCGCCGTCACGTGCGTCCCGGTGGCGCGGGCCGCCCGTACGATCGCGACGCCGACCGCCGTGCTGAGATGCGCGACGTGGAGATGCCCACCGGTCTCGGCGGCGAGCCCACAGTCGCGACGCACCATCTCGCTCTCGGCGGCGGACGGTATCCCGGGCAGCCCGAGGCGATCGGCCACCGGCCCGGCGTGCAGCACGCCGCCACAGGCGAGCGTCCGATCCTCGGCGTGGGCGATCACCGCCGCCCCGACGCGGCGGCCTGCGGCGAGCGCCTGCCGCATGATCTCCGCGCGCATGACGGGCATCCCGTCGTCCGAGAACGCCACCGCCCCGGCGGCACGGAGGGCCGCGAAATCGGTGAGCGTCTCGCCCGCGAGCCCCTTGGTGACGGCGGCGATCGGCAGCACGCGCGCGAGGCCGGCGGCTTCGGCGCGCGCGATCATCCAACGCGTGATCTCCGGGTCGTCGTTCACCGGGTTCGTGTTCGCCATCGTCGCGACCGTCGTGAAGCCGCCGGCCACCGCCGCCGCGACGCCGGTGGCGATCGTCTCCTTGTGCTCGCCGCCCGGCTCACGGAGGTGCACGTGCATGTCGATGAGGCCGGGCGTCACCCAGAGTCCCGTCGCATCGATCGTGGCGCGTGCCGCCGGCAGATCGTCGTCCATCGCGATGCCGGCGATGCGACCGCCGTCGACCAGGACGTGCGCGACGCGATCGACGTCGCGTGCCGGGTCGAGCACGCGACCGCCACGAATCACGAGATCCATCACGCCGCAGCCTTCGGATCGACGTACGAGTAGATGACGACGCGATCGCGATGCTCGCGGTCGAGCTCGCGAAGCCTGACGCGCACGCGTTCGTGCGGTGCGGTCGGCAGATGCTTGCCGACGTACGTCGGCTTGAGCGGCAGC
This sequence comes from uncultured delta proteobacterium, assembly GCA_963774015.1. Lineage (GTDB taxonomy): Bacteria > Desulfobacterota > Binatia > UTPRO1 > UTPRO1 > UTPRO1. The sequence continues at coordinate 767,075 of CAVZDH010000001.1, read as the reverse complement.
TGGCGATGGCCACGGTCGACGAGCACGGCGAGCCGCGCGGACAGCGGGCGTCCGGCGCGCCAGACGCACGCCAGGGCGTCCTTCGCCGTCCATCCCGTATTGATGACGTCGTCGACGATCACGACGTGACGGTTCGCGATGGCGACGTCCGAGAGCTCCGTGCCGGGGGTTCCCGGCCAACGTGGAATCACGTCGCCGCCGCCCTGGACGTCGAGCACGCCGAGGTCGACCGTCGCGCCGCGCAGGGCGCGAATGCGCTCGACGATGCGGTGCGCGAGGAAGGCGCCGGCCATGCGAATGCCGACGATCACGAGATCCTTCAGCTCGGCGGTGTCGCGCAGAATCGCATCGGTCAGCTCCGCAATCGCGTGATCGATCTCCTGCGCCGTCATGATCGATTTCTGCGGACCCAGCTTGTACGACTTGTACGCGGCCTCTTCGGCTTGCTTCACCGAGTCGAAGATGACGAGCGCATCGTCGCGCAGCCACGCGTCGAGATAGCCGTACATCGGCTCTTCGTAGACGTGGAAGTGCCGCGACTTGCGGTTGCCGATCACTTGGATGCGGGTCTCGTGGTCGCAGTACAAGCAGACGAGATGCGCGCGGCCGCCGGGCTCGCGATGGAACCGGAACCGGCGTTCGGACTGAACCTCCTCGCGCCGCGTGATGCAGTTGGGATTCCCGCAGCGCGGGCCGATGCGCATGGCGCCACGCTCGGTACGCGCGGGCGGCGCGACGCTCCGGCCGCCGCGCTCCGCCAATACCATCTCGATCAGGGCCATCCGCACCGGCACGCCCGACGCCGCCTGTCGGAAGTAGAGTGCCCGCGGATCACGGTCGAGCGCCGACGAGATCTCGCCGGTGCGCGGGAGCGGGTGCATCAACACCGTGTGGCGCATCGCCGGATCCAGGAAGGTATCGGTGTCGACGCGGAGATACTCGACGCCGTCGTCGGTCGACTCGTCGCGCCGTTCGCGCTGTGGGCGCGTCATGTAGAGCGCGTCGAGCGTGATCGGCTCGGCATCGGCGAGACGTCCCTGGAGATCGAAATCGGTGTCGGTGAACAAGGTCAGCTGATGGGGGCGGGCCGGCGCCAGGTACAGCGCGTTCACGTCGCGCGCGAGCGATTTCAGATCGCCCGGCCGCGCGATCGTCGGCCGGTAGCCGTACTCCTCCGCTACCTTTTGCAGCAACCAGTCGGGAAACTCCATCCCGCGCGCGGGAATGATCACGATGTTCGCCTTGAAGCGGGCGAGCGCACGGACCAGCGAATGTGCCGTCCGACCGCGCTTCAGGTCGCCGCCGATCGCGACGGTGATCCCGCGCAGCGTCCCTTTCGCGCGCTTCAACGTGTAGAGGTCGCAGAGCGTTTGCGTCGGGTGCTCATGGCTCCCGTCGCCCGCGTTCAGCAGCGGCACGTCGGCGTGCTCCGCGGCGACCCGCGCGGCACCGTCCCAGAAGTGGCGCAACACCAGCACGTCGGCATAGCTCGATACGACCTTCGCGGTGTCGGCGAGCGTCTCGCCCTTCGAGGCCGACGAGCTCTTCATGTCCGAGGCGCTGATGACGGCGCCGCCGAGCCGCCACATCGCGGCTTCGAACGAGAGGCGCGTGCGCGTACTGGGCTCGTAGAAGAGCGTCGCCATGATGCATCCCGCGGCGCTCTGCGGCACCGAACCGACGCCCCCCCGCACCTCACCGTGCTTCTCGAGCGCAGTCTCCAGCTCCTCCGCGCGCCGGAGAAGGCTCTCGATCTCCTCGTCCGAGAGGTCGGCGATTGCGAGCACGTGGCGATTCATCGCTGCACCTTCATACGAGCGTGACTTCGTCGCGCCCGTCGAGCTCGCGCACGCGGACGTGCACGTGTCGAGCCTCGGTGCCGGGGACGTTTTGGCCGACGAAATCGGCCCGGATCGGCACCTCGCGGTTCCCGCGGTCGACGAGGACCGCGACCTGGATCGCGCGCGGTCGCCCGAGGCCCGCGAGAACGTCGAGCGCGACGCGGACCGTGCGCCCCGTCGACAACACGTCGTCGACGAGCACCACGACCGCGTCGTCGATCGAGAACGCGACGTCGGTTTCCGGTCCCTCGATGCGATCACGCGGCTCCTCCACGTCGTCGCGGTAGGGCGTGATGTCGATCGCACCGACGGGCACGACGTGTCCCGCGATCTCCACGATCTTCTCGGCGATCCGATGCGCGAGCTGAACGCCGCGCGACCGTACGCCCACGAGCACCAGCTGCTCCGCGCCGCGATCCCGCTCGAGGATCTGATGCGCAAGGCGTGCGACCGCGCGCACGATGGCTCCGCCATCGAGGAGAATCGACGTGTCGGACACTAGCCCGGACTATTCATGAATCGTCGTCGCGAAAGCGACGAGCGGGCGTCAGATCGGGCCGCGCGCAGACCCGAACGACGCAGGCATAGTTCGCCACTATGTCGAGGAGTGCGGGGCGAGCCCGGCCCGAGATGACGTGCGATCGGCGCTTGCAGCAGACGACTCATGAATAATCCGGGCTAGGCGCCTGTCCGAGGCGAGCAGCGATCCACGAAAAAGCCCTCCCGACCGGAGCCGGGAGGGCTTTCGAACGAGTAAAAGCGGAACGTGGAGAGGGTCACCGGACCGACCTTTCCTGACCTCGGAGGGTCAGATTAAAAGGTACATCGATTTCGTACGCCCGACCGTGAAGCATGTCAAGCTTCGACCGCGCGGACGAGCCTGCGGCCGCGTCCGCATGACATGACACCTGACGACACGACACGCAAGGCCGCGAACGGTCTCACCGAGGCGCGACTCGACCGGTGGCTCTGGGCGGCACGATTCTTCAAAACGCGCGGTCTCGCGGCCGCGGCCGTCGCCGGAGGGCTGGTCCATCTGAACCAGGCGCGCACGAAACCGGGGAAATCGGTCCGGGTGGGCGACACGCTGAGCGTCCGGCGCGGCGAGCTCGATACCATCGTCGTAGTGCGGGGACTCGCCGAACAGCGTCGTCCGGCACCCGAGGCGACCCTCCTCTACGAGGAAACCCCGCAGAGCGTCCTCGCTCGCACCGAGCTCGCGGAGCGACGACGGAACGCCGCGGGCGGCCGCTTCGAACGCCTCGGCCGGCCGACCAAGCAGGATCGCCGCGAAAGCATCCGTCTCCGCCGCGGCTCGTGAGCGCCGTTCAGCCGCCGAACCAGACCGGGTGGAAGTAGCGCAGCACGATGGTCAGGCCGAGGCCGCCCAGCACGACCACGGGCCCGAGCTCCCGAATTCCCTGCAGCGTGGCGGCGCCGGTGAACGGGAAAAACGGCGTCGCGGCATGAAAGGCGGCGAATCCGTCCGGGCCGCTCACCAGCTTCCGACGGTCCTGATGCCAGCACCCGACGAGCGCAAATAGCGGGAATCCCCCGAAAAACGCGACGTCGGCCGTGTTGCCGTTCGGAATCAGATGCAGAAGACCGAACAGCCCGAGACCCATGAACAACGGATGGCGGGTGAGGCGGAGGGCGCCGCGCGGCCTCGTGTCCCCGGGCGTGATGCTGGCGGGGCTCGGTCGCACGATTCCCGCGAAGACCAAGGTGAATGCCACCGCCATCCCGGCATAGATCGTCCAGCGGAGCGTCGGACCGATGGTGACCGACCAAAGCAGGGGTCCGGAGTGCTTGTGCGCGAAGTAGATCAGGACGAGCGGCACGAAGAACGCGAACGCCAGGACCGAATAGAGTCCGAGAAACGCGGCCCCCCCGAGGCGCGTGACCAGGCGGTGCCGTACCGCGAGGCTCGACAACCCCATGTGGGACCCCGCGAAGCCGATCCACAGCAGAACGATTGCGAGCGTCGAAAACATCGCTCCTCCTTCCCTCGACGAGCGGTGCGGTACGAGTCGGACATAGTGACCGCCCGCCCCTACCGCAACGACCGGGGACTCGAGGGCACGGCGAGCGGTCGCGCGGGCGAGCTGCTATGAAGCGCCGTGCTCGCGTATCGGCCGACCTGTCACCGCTGCCTGCGGCCCACGTCGCATTGCTATTGCGCACATCTCATGCCGATCCCGAGCCGGACGCGGGTGATCTTTTTGCAGCATCCGCGAGAGTACCGCATGCCGATCGGTACGGCGCGGATGACCCATCTCGGTCTCGCGAACTCGGAGCTGCACGTCGGCGCGGATCTCGACCTGCATCCGCGCGTCCAGGCGCTCACGGACGACCCGCGCGGCACCGTCCTCTTGTTTCCGGACGACCACGCGGTCGAGCCGTGGGCGCTCCCCGACGGCCCACCGTCGACCCTCGTCGTCCTCGACGGCACGTGGATCCAAGCCCGCAAGATGCTGGCGCGAAGCACGCGCTTGCAGCGCCTGCCGCGCGTGGCTTTCACGCCGGCCGCACCCGGCGCCTATCGCATCCGCCGCGAGCCCGCGGCGCACTGCCTCGCGACGGTAGAGGCCGTCGTGCAAGTCCTCGCCCGCCTGGAGGACGACCGGGAGCGGTTCCTGCCGCTCTTGCACGCCTTCGAGCACATGGTCGAGCAGCAACTGCACTACAAAGCGACGCGACCGAACCCGTACTTTCATGCGCCGCGCGTCCGGCCGTCGGAGCGCCAGCGTCTGCGCGCGATGCTCGCCAAGCGGCGCGACGGGTTGGTCGTCGTGCACGGGGAAGCCAATGCGCACGCCCTCGAGACACGGGTATCGGGCGATCCCGAGCTTCTCCAACTGGTGGCGGAGCGGCTCGCCACCGGCGAGCGCTACGAGGCGCTCCTGGCGCCGCGTCGACCGCTGGCGCCGTCGGTACCGATGCATCTCGAGCTCGCGGCGGACCGGTTCGTCGGGGCCGAGGGAGTCGCCTGCGCGCTCCGGCGCCTCGACCGTTTCCTCCGCCCGGGCGACCAGCTGTGTACGTGGGGTCGCTTCACGCCGGACCTCCTGCGGGCGGAGGGCTTCGTCGTCCCGGCGACCATCAACCTACGCGACGTCGCGGCGCGGGCGCTCGCCCGGAGCCCGGGAGGCCCGGAGCAGGCGGCATCCGCGCTCGCTTGCGCAGGCGCCGCGCGCGCCCCCTGGACCGAAGGGCGCGCCGGCCGTCGCCTCGCGGCGCTCGCGACGATCCTCGAGCGCGTGATCTCCGACCCGTGAGGTCGGGATCATCACCGGGAGCTCAGTCGCGGAGCCCCTTCAGGAACTGAATGATGGCGGCGGCCGCCGTCTCGGAGACCTCGTGCCGGAGATGCGGCATGTGGGGCTTCTCCTGCCCGATCATGTGCCAGATCCGATCGCGCACGTACGCCGAATCGTGCTTCGCGAAATAGGCCTCGTCGAAGCTCAACGTGGGCCGTTCGCCGGTGGTCGTGTCGGCCGGCACGGGACCCGGGTGCCCGGTATCGCCGTGGCAGTTGCTGCAGAAGCGCGAGAACAGCTCGTACCCGGGCGACAGCAACCGCAGATACACCACGACGGCCGCGGTCTCGCTGGCGGTGAGCTTCAGCCGCGCGCGTAGCGCGGGAGCGTGCCCATCGATCACGAGTCCGCGCAAACGCTCGTCGGTCGTCGTACTTTGAAACGTCGCATCCGAGAGATCATGGGTCGCGAGCGCATCCCCCTTGCCGGCCGCCGGGGCCTGCGCCGGGTGCCCGTAGACGCCGTGACACGACACGCAGCGGTCGGCGTACACGTCGCGTCCGAGCTCGACGCGAGCCCAATCGATCGTCGGAAGACGGCGAATGTAGTCGGCCACCACGGCTACGTCGTGCTCGCGCGCCCGCAGCGCCGCGGGATCGATGGTCAATTGAAGCGGGCTCCCGCGCCGCACGCGCCGAACGAGCTCGGCATCCGAATACTTCGTAATGAAGTCCGCGCGCAGATCGCGCGGCGGCTCGGGGAAGATCGCCGCATCCGGGCCGTCGCCGTGGCCGTGCGGGCCGTGACAGCGGGCACAGTCGCGCTGGTAGAATCTGGCCCCGTTGCTCTCGGCCGCGTGCACCGAGGTGAGGAGACCCCAGGCAGCAACGGCGACTAACGCCAATCCGACCCGACCGGCCCATTCGAATCCCTGGGAGGACATGACGACTCTCTATACCCGCGAGCCGCAGAAAAAACATCCGTCGCGTATCGATTCGTACCGATCATCGCGGTCGACGTCGTTTGCAAAGCGAAAATTCGCTCGCGACGGTTGACGTCCCGTGACGTGGTAGTGCAACACTGGTTTGATGGCCACCGTCTCCGCTCGCCGGGCTCGCGAGCTGTTCGTGCTGAGCGTGGTGGCCGCGCTCCTCGTCCTCGCCGTCGGCGCACATGCCAAGGACGCCGCGAAGCCGCACTCCCGGGAGGCTCCAACGGCCAAGGAGGCGGCGGCGGAGCCCGAAGAGCTGGACTGCCTCTCCTGCCACAAGACCGTCGAGGAGGTCGACGACATCGACCTCGTCGTGGACGAGCAGGCGTGGGCCCGCACCGTCCACGGCGCCGCACACGTGGCGTGCCTCGATTGTCATGCCGACGCCGACGGTGATCCCCATACCGGGGTGAAGGCGGTCACGCGTTGCCGCGACTGCCACGCGAAGACCGTGGACCGCGTACGCGCGTCCGTGCACGCGGAAACCGGCGGACCCATTCCCGCGAAGAAGCACCCCCGGTGCAACTCCTGCCACGGGAAAATCCACGCCATGGTATCCGCTACCGACCCGGCGTCACCGGTGCATCCGACGCATCTTCCGGAAACGTGCGGCAAGTGCCATGCCGACCCGACGCTCGCCGCCGAAGCGGGCGTAACGCTGGTGCAGCCGATCGCCGCCTACAACGCGAGCGTCCACGCGAAAGCGGTCGCCGCCGGCAAGAAGGCCGCCACCTGCACCTCCTGTCACGGCGCGCACGCCATCCTGCCGAGCAGCGACGAGCACTCGCCGACGAATCGGAAGAACGTCCCGGCCACCTGCGGCGCGTGCCACAAAGAGATCGCCGCCGCCTTCGCGACCAGCGTACACGGCCAGGCGGCGGCCCTCGGCATCCGCGAAGCACCCGTGTGCACGGACTGCCACGGGGAGCATAGGATCCTCGGGCCCGGTGACGTGGGCTCCCCCGTCTTCGCGAGCAGCGTACCCAAGATGACCTGCGGGCGCTGCCACGGCGACGTGCGGCTGACCGAGAAGTTCAATCTCAAGGCCACCGCGGTGACGGCGTTCGAAGACAGCTTCCACGGGCTCGCGGGCCGGGCGGGCAGCGTCTCGGTCGCCAATTGCGCCTCGTGCCACGGGGTGCACGACATCCTGCCCTCGTCCAATCCCCGCTCCCACGTCCACCCCGACAACCTGTCGGCGACGTGCGGCGCCTGCCATCCCGGAGCGGGAAAGACGTTCGCGATCGGCCGCGTCCACGTGGCGAGCAACAATCGCGCGGAGATCCATCCGGCGGTCTATTGGGTGCGCTTCGGGTACCTCTGGGTCATCTGGCTCACGATCAGCGGCATGGTGTTGCACAACCTGCTCGACTTGCGCCGCAAGGCACTGCTCACGACGCCGCGACCGGTGATTGCGATGACGGAGCGCCGCAGGCGGATGTCGCGCGGCTTCCGAATCGCCCACGCGCTGCTCCTGGGGAGCTTCTCCGTCCTCGCATGGAGCGGCTTCGCGCTCAAGTATCCGGACGCCTGGTGGGCCGCACCGCTGCTCGTGTGGGAGCCGTATTTCGCGTTTCGCGGTTGGCTGCATCGCGGGGCCGCGCTCGTGCTGCTCACGACGGGCGCGTTCCACGTCGTCCACCTCGCGGTGGATCCGCGTGCTCGCGCCACCATCCGCGCAATGCGACCGACCCTTCACGACCTCCGGGAGCTACGTGAACGGGTCGCGTGGTTCGTTGGAAGGCGGAGAACGATGCCGCGATCGCCCGAGCTCGGTTACGTCGAAAAGATCGAATACCTGGCGGTCGTCTGGGGAACGATCGTGATGGCCGTAAGCGGGTTCGTGCTCTGGTTCTCGACCTGGTCGCTCGCCCACCTGCCGAAATGGGTAACCGATGTGGCGACCACCATCCATTTCTACGAGGCCGTGCTCGCGGCGCTGGCGATCCTCGTGTGGCACTTCTACTTCGTGTTCTTCGACCCGCTCGTCTATCCGATGGACAGCACCTGGATCACGGGTCGCGAAGCTCCGGGACGGACGCTCGAGCGTACGATGACCCCGATCGACGAGCCCGAGCCCGCCCCCATCGCCGACGAACCGGAGGCCTGAAAGGCGCTCTCCGGACCGGACGCGGTCGGTCGTCGCATCCGCGGGTCGCGCTCGACCCCGCCGGGGACAACGAGAAGCCCGCGCCCAGAGAACCACCTGGGCAGCTCCTCCCGCTCGAACGTCACTGCAGCTCGAAACGCTCCCGCAGCACCTTCAGCAACGCGACGTTGTCGCTGTGCCCCGTCATCCGGGCCGTCACGAAGCCGCGCAGCGGCCTCCCGAGCAGGTAGAAGTCGCCCATGATGTCGAGGATCTTGTGGCGCGCGAACTCGTCGGGAAAGCGCAGCGGCGTGTTCACGACGCCGTTCTCGCCGATCAGGATGCAGTTGTTGAGCCGGCCGCCGCTCGCGAGACCCATCTTCGCGAGCGTCTCGATCTCGCGCAGGAAGCCGAACGTACGCGCCGGCGCGATCTCCGTCTTGAATCGCTCGGTGTCGATGAATTGAAAGACGTGCTCCTGCCGCCCGACCGGTTGCGGGTAGTCGAGAACGTATCGCACGCCGAAGACGTCCGCCGGCTCGATGCAGAGATACTCGCCGCCCCCGTCGCGGTCGCCGATCTCGTAGCGACGGTCGATGACGATCTCGTCGACGTCGCCGCCCTGCTCTTCGACACCGGCGCTCTCGATGAGCGCGCAGAACTCCGACGCCGAGCCGTCCATGATCGGGATCTCCGCCCTGCATCTTCACCAGCAGATTGGTGATGCGGTAGCCGTGCAGCGCGGCCAGCAGGTGCTCGACGGTCTTCGCGACGATGCCGTTGCGGTAGAGCGTCGTGGCGTAGCCCGTCGAATCGACGTAGTCGATGTGCGCGGGAATCGTCGCGGCGTTCGAGAGGCTGGCGAAGACGATGCCGCTGCCCGGCGGCAGCGGCTGCAGGATCGAGACCCGGTACGGACGCCGGTGTGCAGGCCTTGGCCGCTGACGACGACGCTGCGCTGGATCGTCCGCTGCGTCCACGGCCAGGGTCGCGCCAAGAGCCGGCGCTCGAGCGCGACCGCGCCGGCTTCGTCGGCGGCGATCGCATCGGCGTCGAGGCCACCGGCGATCGGTCGCGTTTCGAGCGCGCGATCGACGACGTGCAGCAGCCCGTCGAGCGAGAACGGCTTCTCGATGAAGTCGAACGCGCCGAGCTTCGTCGCGGTGACGGCGGTCTCGATGTTGCCGTGGCCGGAGATCATGATCACCGGCGTCATCGGGTGCGAATCGCGGATGTGGCGAAGCAGCTCGATGCCGTCCATGTCCGGCATCCAGATGTCGAGGATCACGAGCCGCGGGTGCTCGCTCGCGATCAGCTCGAGCGCGCCCGTGCCGTCCTCGGCCTCCAGAACCCGGTAGCCTTCGTCGGCGAGCACCCCACGCACACTGCTCCGAATCCCCGCCTCGTCGTCCACGATCAGAATGGTCTTGTCCACGGCTCCTCCTAGTGCAGGACGATCTGCTCGAGCGGCCCTTTCACCGGCAGCTCCACGACGAATCGACTCCCCTGCGGATCGTTGTCCTTCACGCGCACGAACCCTTGATGATCGGCGACGATCGTCGACACGATCGCCAGGCCGAGCCCGGTGCCGCCTTGCTTGGTCGAAAAGTACGGCTCGAAGAGCCGACCGCGCTCCTCCGGCTTGATGCCGATGCCGGTGTCCGCCACCTCGAGCGCGACGATGCCGTGTGCGCGATGGTAGCGGGTACGGACGTCGATGCGCGGTGACGTACCGCTCGTACGCGGCGCGCCGTCGCATGCCGCAACGGCGTTGTCGAGCATGTTGATGAGCGCCCGCTTGATGCCTTCGCGGTCGAGCGGCAACCGCGGCAGGCTCGGATCGGGATCGAAGCTGAAGCCAATGTGCCGATGTCCCTCCCGGAAGAGCACCATGGCTTCGTCGACGAGCGCGTTCAGATCCTCGGGCGTGTGCTCGCCGGCGGGGAGGCGCGCGAAGGTCGCGAACTCGTTGACCAGCGTCTTCAGCTCCTCCACTTGGCGGACGATCGTGCGCGTGCACTCCTCGAAGAGCGTACCGTCTTCCTTCAGCTGCTCGGCGTAGCGTTTATGCAGACGCTGCGCCGAGAGCTGGATCGGCGTCAGGGGGTTCTTGATCTCGTGCGCGATGCGGCGCGCGACCTCGCGCCACGCCTCCATGCGCTGCACCTTCACGATCTCGGTGACGTCCTCGCAGAAGAGCAGCGCGCCGAGCGCCTGGCCGGCGGAGTCGCGAAGCATCGTCGCGGTCAGGACCAGCGTCAGCATGCGACCGCCGGACAGCACCTTCATCTGGCGCTCGACGCGTCCGCGGGCGGCGACGAGCGAGACGCCGGCGCGCAGCTCTGCGATCGTCTCGCGGGCCGGAGCCAGGTCGGAGCGGGCGAAGACCGCCATGTAGTCGCGTCCGATCACCGTCGCACGATCGATCACGAACAAGCGCTCCGCCGCTTGGTTGAGGGTCGTCACGCGTCCGTCCGGGTCCACGGCGATCACCCCCGCCGTCAGCTCGGCGAGAATGGTCTCCATGCTGCGACGGCGCTGCTCGAGCTCGAGGTTGCTGCGTTCGAGATCCGCGGTCATTTGATTGAACGACGCGACCAGCGTCCCGAACTCGTCGTCGGGCGCGACCTGCGTCGCGTCGCCGAGCCCGATGCGATACTGCCAATTGCCCTGGGCGACCTCGCGGGTGCCCTCGGCGAGCTTCTGGATGGGCACCGTGATGCCCTTGGCGAGATAGAAGCCCATCCACGTGGCGCAGAAGATCACGAGTAGCGTCACCAGGACGAGCGTCACGACGTAGTTGCTGGTGATCGGCTGCTTCAGAATCTTGAGCTGGCGGTACTCTTGGAAGGAGCGGGCGATGTCGGCGCTCCGGGTCGCGACGCTCTCGGGGACGAAGTACTCGATGACCACCGCGCCCGCGGTGCCGCTGGTTCCGACGATCGGCACCGCGGCACGGATCACGTCGCCCTTGCCGATCGACTGGATGCGCGTCTCGGCGCGTCCCTCGAGCGCGGCCGTGAGCAGCGGTGCGGACGCGACCAGCGTCGCATCGCCCGGCACGTCGTCGGCCAGCGCCATCGCGCGCACATCGCGGTCGATGCCGAAGATCTGGACCGCACCGACGTTGTACTCGCGCCGCTTGTCGGTGACGAGCTCCTGCAGACGCTTTGTGCCGTCCGCACGCAAGAGATCGTCCTGCCGCACCCGCCCGGCGAGCTGGCGGGCATGCACCAGCGCGTTGTCGGAAGCGCTCCGATAGTACGCCTGCGCCACCTCGAGGGAGCCCGCGAGCGAGCTCTCGACCTGCACGTTGAACCAGTTCTCGATCGAGCTGGTCATGAACCCGAGGGCGACCAGAAAGATCAAGATCGCGGGAAAGATCGAGACCGCGAGAAACGCCAGCACCAGGCGTGTCCGCAAGTGCGACCCGAGGATGTGCCGGCGCCGCTCGAACACGAGCTTCAAGAGGTTGCGCGCCACCAGGAACACCAGCAGCACGAGCAGGATGATGTTGAGGTTGATGAGCAGGAAGAAAATGACGTTGTTGCTCAGCGAGTTGCTGCTCGAGAACTGCGGCAGGCGGGTCTCGAAAAACGCGAACAGGAGCACGGCCAACGCCGCCGACAGGATGATCAGGCCCTCGCGGCGGCGTTGACGCTCGCCCGGGGCCTCGGGGGCCGTGGACGGATCGCGGCGATCGTTCGCTTGGCTGGTCATCGGGGGGCGGCGTCCGGTCCGGTCATCGCCGGAAGAGATACGAAAGCAACGAGAGCAGGAGGCTGAGTACGAGGCACGTTGCGAGCGGGAAGTAGACGGTCAGGCCGCCGGATCGAAAAGTAAAGTCGCCCGGAAGCTTTCCGAGCCACGGAATCCGGCTCGCAAACGACGCGAGGAGACCCGCGGCGACGAGCACGAGCCCCACAACGATCAGTGTGCGTCCCAAACCTCCCATGGCTTGGACAGGAAAGGGGCGGATTCTAGAGCCGCCTCCTCACCTTGTCCAGGCAGACACGCCGCGTCATTTTCGCCATTTCTTCGGCATCCGAGCTCCGTCAAAAGAGCCGCGCTTGGCTCGACCGCGCTGGCTCGGCGCGGCCGAAATGGCCGAATGCGCGCTCGGTCGCGACGCGGCCCTTGGGGGTGCGCGCGAGGAACCCCTCCTTGATGAGATAGGGCTCGTAGACGTCCTCGATCGTATCGCGCTCCTCGCCGACCGCTGCGGCGAGGGTGTCGAGACCGACCGGTCCGCCGCTGAACTTGTCGATGATCGCAAGCAGGATCGCTCGGTCCATCTTGTCGAAACCGCGATCGTCGACCTCGAGGAGCGCGAGCGCATCGGCCGCGACGCTGCTCGTGATCCGTCCACCGGCGCGCACTTCCGCAAAGTCGCGCACGCGCTTCAGCAAGCGATTCGCGATGCGGGGCGTGCCGCGCGATCGGCGCGCGATCTCGCCCGCGCCCTCGGTCTCGAGCGGCACCTTCAGAATCGCGGCGGACCGCTGCAGAATCCGACCGAGGTCGTCCTCGTCATAGAAGTCGAGCCGGAAGTGCGACCCGAAGCGGTCGCGCAGCGGCGACGTGAGGAGGCCGGTCCGCGTCGTCGCGCCGACGAGCGTGAAGGGCTTGAGCTCGAGCTTCAGGGTCCGCGCCGACGGCCCCTGCCCGACGATGATGTCGAGCTGAAAGTCCTCCATCGCGGGGTAGAGGACTTCCTCGACGACGCGGTTCAGCCGATGGATTTCGTCGATGAAGAGCACGTCGCCGCGCTCGAGGTTGGTGAGAATCGCCGCGACGTCCCCCGGGCGCTCGATCACCGGGCCCGAGGTGCAGCGAATCTGCACGCCCATCTCCTTGGCGATGATGTACGCGAGCGAGGTCTTGCCGAGTCCGGGCGGACCCGCGAGCAGCACGTGATCGAGCACGTCGCCGCGCGCTCGCGCCGCCTCGATCGCGACGCCGAGGTTGTCCTTGACCGCCGCCTGCCCGATGTACTCCGCAAGCCCGCTCGGACGCAGCGAGACGTCGAATCCGGCTTCCTCGTCCATCGACAACGGATCGACGACGCGTTCGTTCATGTGGCCAACCTCCGCAGTGCTTCCCGGATGAGGTCGGCGAGGGCGCGGCCTCCTGCGTCTTCCGCCTGGGCGACCGCACGCTCCGCCTCGTGCTGCTTGTATCCCAGGTTCACGAGCGCGGACACCGCTTCGGCGGCGTCGCCGCCGACCCGCACGGTCGACGAGACCGCCGCCGCGCGGCGCTGCTGGAGCACCCGGACTTTCTCACGCAGCTGGAGGATCATGAGGTCGGCCTTCTTCTTGCCGATGCCGGGCACCGCGACCAGGCGCCGGGCATCGCCCTCGGCGATCGCGTTTTCGAGGTCCGGCGTCTCCATGCCCGACAAGACGCCGAGGGCGACCTTCGGGCCGATCGTCGCGACTTGGAGGAGCAGCAAGAAGAGCGCGCGCTCCGCCGCATCGAGGAACCCGTAGAGCTGGAACGCGTCCTCGCGCACGTGCGTGTGGACGAACAGGTCGACCTCCACGCCCGGGCTCGGCAGCCGATAGAAGGAGTTCAGCGAGACGAAAAGCTGGTAGCCGACCCCGCCGACGTCGACGACGATCTGCTCCGGCGCCTTCTCGAGGAGGCATCCACGCAAGCGCGCGATCATCTGACCGCCGCCGCCAGGACGGTCGCCAGGCGGGAGGAGTGGAGGTGACAGAGCGCGATCGCGAGCGCATCGGCCGCATCGGGTACCATCCGCGCCTCGATCCGGAGCTCGCACACGATGGCGCGTTGGACTTGCTCTTTCTCGGCGCGTCCGGTGCCGGTGACGGCGAGCTTGACGGTCGCGGGCGGGTACTCGGCGACCCCGATCCCAGCGGACGCGGCGACGAGCATCGCGACGCCGCGGACCTCGCCCAAGCGAAACGCGCTCTGCACGTTCCGACCGACGAAGCTCTGCTCCAGCACCAGCACGTCCGGCTGCCAGGCACCGCACAGGTCGCGGAGCGCGGCATGAATCGCGGCGAGCTTCGCGGCGAGGGTCGAACGCGGTCGCGGCGTGACGGCACCGTGCCCGAGATGGACGACGCGCCCGTCGCGGCGCTCGATGACCCCCCAACCGGTGACGGCCGTGCCGGGATCGACGCCGAGCACCCGCATCGGCGGCTCGCCTCGCGCCTCGCCCCTCCTCGTCATGCCTCCTCCACCCCGGCGATCGGCCTCCGACCCGGGGAACGCCGTCGCCCTACGCGCTCAAGCGCTCGACTTCGTCCTGTGGGATGTCGACGTTCGCCGACACCTTCTGTACGTCGTCGTGATCTTCGAGGGCCTCGAGCAGCTTGAGCGTCTGCTCGGCCTCGGAGCCTCGGAGCGTGACGGTGTTCTGCGGTACCATCGTGACCTCCGCGGAGCCGATCACGACGCCCGCCTTCTCGAGCGCGCTCTTCACGTCCTCGAGCGCGTCGGGCGCGGTGGTCACCTCGAACGCCTCCCCGCCGTCCGCGATGTCGTCGGCGCCGGCTTCGAGCGCGATCTCGAAGAGCTTGTCCTCGGCAATGGCGCTCTTGTCGACGTTGATGACGCCCTTCTTGGAGAACATCCAGCCCACGCAGCCGTTCTCACCGAGGTTGCCGCCGTTCTTGCCGAAGAGATTGCGGATCTCGGCGACGGTGCGATTGCGGTTGTCGGTGAGGATCTGGAGCATGATGGCGACACCGGCCGGACCGTAGCCCTCGTACTGCACTTCCTCGTAGGTGACGCCTTCGAGCTCGCCGGTGCCCTTCTTGATGGCGCGCTCGATGTTGTCGCTCGGCATGCTCTGCGCGCGCGCGGTCATGACCGCGGTGCGCAGCCGCGGATTGGCGTTGATGTCGCCGCCACCCATGCGCGCCGCGACCGTGATCTCCTTGATGAGCTTGGTGAAGATCTTGCCGCGCTTGGAGTCCTTGAGCGCCTTCTTGTGCTTGATCGTGCTCCATTTGGAGTGGCCGGACATTGACGTTTCCCTTTCCCCGTCGGCACCGCGCAGCGGACGTGCTCGTCCTCCCGTCGGCGGTTCGAATCTGGTGTGAAAGCTCGGCGTTGCGCCGATCGGACGGGTAGCTGGCTGGTTACCATAGGCCGCGCGAACAAGTAAACGCCGCGGCGGTCCGGACGAAACTGCTTGTCGCCTCGCGACGTCGTCGCTAAAGTCACGCCGGGCATGGGGTGGTGGAGCGGTGAACTGACGGAGCGGCTCGCGCCCGTTCGGCGTCTCGCGGTTGCGATCGTCGTGACGGCGCTTGCCGGCTGCAGCGCGGCGGTCGTCGCACCGACGCCCGGACACCCTCAGAGCGGCGTCGCCTCGTGGTACGGTCCCGGCTTCCACGGTCAGCCGACCAGCAGCGGCGCCATCTACGACCAGCACGCGCTCACCGCCGCGCACCAGCAGCTACCGCTCGGCACGCGCGCCCGCGTCACCAATCTCGAGAACGGCAAGTCGGTCGAAGTCCTGATCAACGACCGCGGACCCTTTGCCAAAGGCCGCATCATCGATCTCTCCTACGCCGCCGCGCGCGAGATCGGGATGGTCGGCCCCGGCACGGCCCGCGTCCAGGTCGACGTCGTCGCACGACCGGCCAATGGCGCGTCGCACGTGGCGTACTGCGTGCAGGTCGGCGCCTTCGGCGAGGAGGAGAAGGCCCGCGCGCTCCGCGCACGCCTTGCCCCCCGCTATGACGACGTCTACATCAGCTCCGTGCAGACGCGGCCCGACCGCATGTATCGCGTACGCGTCGGACCGTACCCCGAGCGCGAGCGCGCCGAGCACTGTGCCGCGACGCTTGCCGATCTCGGTCTCCCGGCCGTCGTCACCGAAGAGCCGCAGGAATGACCGTCCCGCCGCGGCGGGTCGCGCGCGGGCGACGGCGGACGGTCGTACGCGCGCCCGGGCGGACCGTCGTACGCGCGCCGAGGCGCGCGCGGCGGACCACGGTCGCGGCGCTGGTCGCGCTGCTGCTGGCGACCGGGTGCGGCGGATATCGGATCGTGCGCAACGGCGCGATTCAGATGAGCGCCGCCGACAACGTGAAGCGGAGGCTCGTCGCGATCCGCGGGCTCCGGTTCCTCACGCCGGTGCCGCTCGTCGCCGTGAGCGCGGCCGACGCGCGCGCCATGCTCGAGCGCGAGGTACGCCATCAATTCGCGCCCGGCGAGCTCGCCGCAATCAGTCGGGTGTACATCGCCCTCGGCCTTCTGCCCGCGGGTACCGACCTCGAGTCGGCGTTCCTCGACCTCTACAGCACGCAGCTCGCGGGCTTCTACGATCCGATCGAGCGCCGCATGGTGCTCGTGAACGAGGCGCTGCGGACCGGCTTCTTCACCCGCATCCTCGAAAACGTCATTCGGCGCGATCTCGCCGGCGAGATGGTGCTCGCACACGAGCTGACTCACGCGCTGCAAGACCAGCACTTCGGCCTCGACACCGGACGCGCCGACGTCGGGGAGGACGACGCCCAGCTCGCCGAGCGCGCCGTCTACGAGGGCGACGCCACGATCGCCGGATACGCCACCATCGTCGGCGGCATACGGCCGAGCGGGGTCGCCGGCCTGGCCGCAAAACTGGAGGCGCTCGAAGGTCAGATGGCGCACGACTATCCCGACGTGCCGGCACTGGTCCGCGAGAGCATCGTCTTCCAATACGTGGCCGGCGTGAACTTCGTGTCGTGGGCCTTCGAAAAGGCAGGCTGGGAGGGGGTGAACGCCCTGCTCGCGCGGCCGCCGCGCTCGACCGAGCAGATCCTCCACCCCGAGAAGTATTTCGTGCATCCGGAGAACCCGACGCGCATTCAGCTCGGCGCGCTCGCGCCGTACCTCCGCGGCGACTGGAAGCTCACGGAGGAAGCGACCCTCGGCGAGCTCACGATCCGCATCCTGGCGGAGCGCTTCCTCGATCACGCGCGCGCGACGACGGTCGCGGCGGGATGGGACGGCGATCGACTGATCGCGGTCTCCCACGACGATCGTCTCGCGCTCGTATGGCTCAGCTCGTGGGACACCGAACGCGATGCGACCGAGTTCTTCACGGCCTGGTCGACGATCGTGGCGACCCGCCATCCCGGCAACGCGACCACGGGCGCGGACGTCGTCACGCGCGGTGGCGCCGATCCGTACTACGTCGAGCGACGCGGCGGCCGGGTCCTCGCGATCGAGGGGCCGCTGGAAACCGACCTGCCGGCGCTCGCCGATCGCATTTGGCGGCGCAGCACGTTCGAGCCGAACGTGCCGTGGGTACCGATCGACGTCGCGCGAGCCGAGTGAGCCGCGGCGGCGCGCGGATCACGCGCGCCGCCCACGTCGAGACGCCTGCCGGGGCTCTGCCGTCTCGGCGCGCAACCAACGAAGATACGACGGCGCGCCCGCCTCGATCGGCACGACGATCGCTTCCGGTACGTCGTAGCTGTGGAGCGCGCCGAGCGCGCGCGATCACTCGTCGCGCCCGGGACCGCCGCGTCTTGATCACCAGCAACACCTCCGTCGCGCGCTCGACCGCGCCTTGCCAGCGATAGATCGACGTGAGCGGCGCGACGAGATTGACGCAGGCCGCCAGGCGCTCCTCGACCAGCGTCGTCGCGATGCGTTCGGCCTCCTCGCTGCGAGCCGGCGGTCGAGAGCACGACGATCGCGTTCGTCACGATGCCGCCTCGCCGGGACGCCCGCCGCTCGCGAGCCACACGTCGACCAGACGCGGGTAATCGATCACGACCGGCCGCTTCGGCGGCAGCGGCTTCGGCGTCGGTCGCCGCCGGCGGAGGCGACGCCAGAGCCGCTGCGTCCAGGTTCCCTGCGCGACGGTCGACGGCAGCACGCCGGACTCCTCGAGATCGCGCCGGAGCGCCGGGTCGTCGTCTCGCAGATGGCCCGCGCCGCACGAGATCGTCGAGGGAATTGCGGAGCTGGGCGCGCGTGTACGTCGCGCGGTCGATGCAGCGAATGACCCGACCGCCACCACCGCCGCCAGCGGCACCATGCCTTCCTCGTGCAGCACGAGCGCGGTCTGGAAGTAGTTGAAGGTCGGCACCAGGCGCGCGCCGAAGCTCCGGAAGCGTCCGGGCGGCGTCCGGCGCTCGAGGTTGATGAAGATGCGGCGAACCGCATCGACCGGCGCAATCTTCCGTGCCGAGCGCTCGAATCTCGACGAGCCGCGCGGGATCGATGCGCAAGCGGACGAGGATGTCGCCGAGGGCCTGATGATCGAGCCGCCCGGCGGCGGCGTCGGCGTAGATCGAGTAGACAGAGCGAGTCCGACTCCCAGTCGTCGCCGAAGAGGTACTCGACGCGCGCCGGCGGGTGCCGCGAGGCGCGCCTTCAGCAGCTCGGCGAGCTTGAACCCGACCTGCTCGCGCAGGAACCGAAACCGGCCGCGCACGAGGTGCTGCAGCTGGTCCTTGAAGACGATGCCGTCGATCTCGACGCCGTCGAGCGCGAGCTTCTCGCGGATCGCGCGTCCGATCTGCGGCGGGCTCGCCGACATGAAGTAGACGAACGCCGGCCGCCCTTCCGCGCGCGCACCGGCGCGGAGCGCGCGCATCAACGCGACGACGCCGGGCTCGTCGATCTTGTCCTCGGCACGCTCGAACGGCACCCGCATCATCTTGCGTGAGGCTCTCGAAGTCCGACTTGAGATACGTCTTGTCGAGATCCCACCGGTAGACGACGGGCGGGAGCGCGACCGCCGAGCGCCGACGCGGGCGACGCGCGCGCAGCGCGTCGACCCATCCGGTGCGCGCCGGCGACTCGCTCACGGCCGCACCGCCGCGATGCCGGCGGCGATCTCGCCGACCACGCCGTCGCGCACCGTCTTCGCCGCGAGCTTCACCGCATTGCGCGATCGCCGGTGCGCCGCGAACGCTCGTGCGCCTTCATGAGCAGTTGCTCGAAGCCGAGCAGCGGCGCGCCGCCGTATCCGGCGTGTCGGTGAGATGCGACACGTCGCGGAGGCCCGCGCGACAAGAGGCGCATGCCGAGGCGCCAGAGGAAGCGCTGCCGCACCGCCGTTGCTCGCCACGTCGTTCACCACGTCGGTGATGCCTTCGATGAACTTCAGCACGACGCTGCCGAGGAGGCCCTTCGCAGACGATGACGTCGGCGCGCCCTTTGGCGACGTCGCTGCTCTCCATGTTGCCGACGAAATCGATCGCCGAGATCGCGGCGAGACGCTCGTGCGCCTCCGCCAGTACGTCGCCGCCGCTTGAAGGGCTCGACGCCCATGTTGAGGAGGCCGACGCGCGGCCGCGCCACCTTCGATACGCGCTGCGTGTACGCGCTGCCCATGACCGCGAACTGCACGAGGTCCGCGGCGTCGCAGCGCACGGTGGCGCCGACGTCCAAGAGGAGCGCCAACGGATCCTGCCCGGCATGGTCGGTGTGCCGCGGGTACACGCTCGCGAGCGCCGGCTTGCGCACGCCCTTGATCGTGCGGAGCTCGCGCGCGCACGCGAGGAGACACGCGCCGGTGTTGCCCGCGCTCACGAGCGCGTCCGCCTGCCCCTCCGCCACGATCGAGGCTCCGACCCGGATCGACGCGTCGCGCTTCGCGCGCAGCGCCTCACGCGGCGACTCGAGCATCCCGACCGCGTCGGCGGCGTGATGGATGCGGATGTGGGCGGGATCGTACGAGATCGTATCGAGCACGGCCTGAATCCTCGGCTCGTCTCCGACCAGCACGCATTCGATCGTGGTCGCGAGCGACGCCTGCGCGACGCCCTTCACGACCTCCTCGGGAGCAAGGTCTCCCCCCATCGCGTCCACCGCTATGACCGGCATCGAGAGGCGGGATTATAGGCACAGCGCCGCCAGGTCCCAACCGTCATCGGAACGCGGCCTATGCCCGCCGGTGACATCGCCACGCCGAAGCGGTACCCTCCGCGCCCTGACTGCGGGCCCTTCCACGACAGCGCGGACCGACGACGCCGCGGTTGCCCGCTCGCCGCGACGGCGCGGCGCCGTGCTCGTCGCCGGCGGCATCCTCGCTGAGCCGGCTCGCCGGCCTCGTCCGCCTCCAGGTGTTCGCGCACTACTTCGGCCTCGAGTCCGACGCCGCCGACGCCTTCAACGCGGCGTTTCGCATCCCGAACTTCCTGCAGAACCTCTTCGGGGAAGGCGCGCTCTCCGCCTCCTTCATCCCGGTCTATGCGACGCTGGTCGCGAACGGCGAGCGCGAGACGGCGGATCGGGTCGCCGGCGCCGTCGGCGCGCTGCTCGCGCTCGTCGTCGCCACGCTCGTGCTCGTCGGCGTCGTCGCGACGCCGTACCTGATCGACGCGATCGCCCCCGGCTTCACCGGCGACAAGCGCGACCTCACGATCCAGCTCGTACGCATCCTGTTTCCGGGCGCCGGCCTGCTCGGCGCTTTCGGCCTGGTGCCTCGGCGTCCTCAACAGCCATCACCGCTTCCTCCTCTCCTACACGGCCCCCGTCGTGTGGAACGCCGCCATGATCGCCACCCTCCTCGCGTTCGGCGCCTCCTCCTCGTTGCCGCGGCTCGCCGCGCTGCTGGCCTGGGGATCGGTCGTCGGCAGCTTCGTGCAATTCGCGGTGCAGGTGCCGGTCGTGCTGCGCGTCGCCCCGGATCTCCGGTTCACGCTCGACCTCGCCTCCGAGCACGTAGCCGTCGTGGCCCGCAATTTCACGCCGGTGCTCCTCAGCCGCGGCGTCGTCCAGGTGAGCGCCTACATCGACGCGCTGCTCGCGAGCCTCCTGCCGACCGGCGCCGTGACGGGCCTCGCCAATGCGCAACTGCTCTACACGCTTGCCGGTGAGCCTCTTCGGCATGTCGATCGCCGCCGCCGAGCTGCCGTCGATGGCGGGCGAGGCCGGCGCCGACGAGACCAGTCGGGCCCAGCTGCGCGCGCGCCTGGACACCGGGCTCCGCCGCATCGCGTTCTTCGTCGTGCCGTCCGCGACCGCGTTCCTCGCCCTCGGCGACGTGCTCGTCGCGGCGCTGCTCCAGACGGGACGCTTCCGCCATGCCGACGCGGTCTACGTATGGGGTATCCTCGCCGGCGCGTCGGTCGGTCTCTTGGCCTCGACGCTCGGACGCCTCTACTCCTCCACCTACTACGCGCTTCGCGATACCCGGACGCCGCTCCGCTTCGCCATCGTGCGCGTGGCGCTTGACGACGGTGCTCGGGTATTGCTTCGCGCTGCCCCTCCCACGCCTGCTCGGCATTCCGCAGATCTGGGGCGCCGCGGGTCTCACCGCATCGGCGGGCATCGCCGGATGGGTCGAGCTCCTGCTGCTCCGACGCACGATGAACGCCCGGATCGGCACGACCGGCCTCCCCGCGAGCTACGTCGCGAAGCTCTGGACCGCGGCGATCGCCGCCGCCGCGGCCGCGTGGGCCGTGAAGCTCTCGCTCCCGCCGTCTGCGCCGATGGTCGCGGCCGTGCTGATTCTGGGGCCGTACGGCGTGGTCTTCCTCACGGCGACCATGGCGCTGCGCCTGCCGGATGCACGGTCGTTCATCCGGCGCGCCGCGCTAGGGAACCTCTGCACAGGTAGGTTCCGAGCGAGCAGTGCGAGCCGCCCCGAGCGCAAGGCGCGACGCCCGACCGCGTATCTGAACGATACGCCGAGGGCGTCGCGCCGCCGTCGATCGGGGGTGGATCGCGCTTCGTAGCCGAGAGCCACCTGTGCAGAGGTTCCCTAGGGACCGTCGTCAACGCAAGAAGCGCGTCACGATCTCGAGAAACGCTTCGAGCTGGTCGTGATGCACCCAGTGTCCCGCCTTCTCGACGTTCACGACGCGTACGTCCGTGAAAAAGTCGGCGCGACCGTCCTCGAGCGGATTGCTCGCCCAGCTCTCCATCCCGCGTACGAGCAACGTCGGGCAGGTGATGCGGCGCCAGAGCGCGCGGGCATCGTCGGTGTTGAACGAGTACGGCGAGAAGGCCCGGACGTAGTTGTCGAACTTCCAGCTGTACGTCCCGTCCTCGTTCTGATTGACGCCGTGAACGGTGAGGTGCCGCGCCTGTTCCGGCGCCAGACGCGGGTTTTCCGCTTGCATCCGGGCGAGCGCGTCCTCGATCGAAGCGTACTTCCGCGGCGTTCGCCCCGCGAGCGCGCGCATCGACGCGATCCATTCGGTCATGCGCTCGTGGATCCCCATCTGCGCGCGCGCGGCGATGATCGCCGGTGGCGGCCCGAGCCCCTCGATCGCGACCACCTTGGCGACGCTCTCTGGGTAGATGCCGGCGTACGAGAGGCTGATCGCCCCCCCGAGCGAGTGGCCGATGATCGTCACCGGCGCGAGCCGCCGCTGGTGGACGAGCTGCGCGAGGTCGTAGACGTAATCGATCATGCCGTAGTTCGCGCCGGTGACCCATTGCGAGTCGCCGTGGCCGCGGAGATCGGGGGCGAGCACGTGCCAGGCGCTTCTGAGCCGCTCGGCGACCCAGTCCCAGTTGCGGCAGTGATCGCGACCGCCGTGCACCAGCACGAGCGGCGGAGCGTTTTCGTTGCCCCAGTCGACGTAGTGGAGGCGCAGGCGCTCAGATACGTAGAACTGAGAGGTCGGGCCCTCGCACGCGAGCGTCATGCCCTATGATGGCGGTTCCGCTCCGGCGTCGCCATGGAGGTTGGTGCTGTCCCGAAACGGACCGTCCGTTGGTTGACAGGTGCCGCATCGTCGCGTATCGGTCCCGGTTCCCATGGACTACGCGGTGATTCGTTCCGGCGGCAAGCAGTATCGGGTGAGCCCCGGCGACACGGTGCGCCTCGAGAAGCTCACCGGTGAGCCCGGCTCCACGTTCACGTTCGAAGAAGTGCTGCTCGCCTCGGGCGACGGCGGCATCCAAGTGGGGAAGCCGCTGCTGTCGGGCATGCGGGTCCTCGGCGAGATCGTGCGCCACGAGCGGGCCAAGAAGATCCTCGTCTTCAAGAAGAAGCGCCGCAAGAACTACCGCCGCAAGCAAGGTCATCGGCAGCACCTCACGGTCGTGCGCGTGACCGGCTTCGAGCGCGGAACGGGAGCCTAAGGCCATGGCGCACAAAAAAGGTCAGGGCAGCAGCCGAAACGGGCGCGACAGCGCCGGGCAGCGGCGTGGCGTCAAGGTCTTCGGCGGCGAGGTCGCGAAGGCCGGCAACATCCTCGTGCGGCAGGTCGGTACGAAGATCCATCCCGGGAAGAACGTCGGCTTGGGGCGCGACTACACCCTCTTCGCCACCATCGACGGCATCGTGAAATACGAGCGCTTGGGTAAGGATCGCCGCCGCGTCTCCGTGTATCCGCCCGCCTAGGTTCCCTAGGCCGGGGCGCCGATACGCACTCCTCTGCTTCCTTGCTCCTCTTCCTTGCTCCTCGCTCGGTGCGGCGTAGCTCCGCTATGCCGCCGCCCGCGCTCGGTCGCGGCTCGCTTCGTCTCGCTTCCTCGTTTCACGCTCTTTCGCGCGGTTTTGCCGAGGTGAGCGTTCCGGTACAGTCGTGAGATCATATGAAGTTCGTCGATGAAGTCACCGTTTCCGTGAAGGCGGGCGACGGCGGGCGCGGGTGCCTGGCGTTCCTGCGCGAGAAGTACAAGCCCTATGGCGGGCCGATCGGCGGCGACGGCGGACGCGGCGGCGACGTCGTGTTCGTGGCCGACGACGGGCTTGAACACCCTGCTCGATTTCCGTTTCCAGCGCCGCCTCGAAGCCGGGACGTGGGGAGCACGGACGCGGGAAGGGGCAGCACGGGGCGACCGGCACGACCAAGCGCGTGCGAGTCCCGGTCGGGACGCGCATCCTCGATGCGGCGACCGGCGAGCTGCTCTTCGATCTCGCCGTGCCGGGACGCGAGGTAGTGGTCGCGGCAGGTGGGCTCGGCGGACGCGGCAACATGCGGTTCGTGAGCTCGACCAATCGCGCGCCGCGACGCACGGAGCCGGGACTCCCCGGCGAGGCGCTCGAGATCCGGCTCGAGCTCCGCTTGCTCGCCGACGTCGGGCTGGTCGGTTTTCCGAACGCCGGCAAGTCGACGTTCATCGCGGCCGTGTCCGCGGCGCGGCCCCGCATCGCCGACTACCCCTTCACGACGCTGGTGCCGAACCTCGGCGTCGCACGGGTCGGCGAGCGCACGATCGTCCTCGCCGACGTGCCGGGCCTGATCGAAGGCGCGCACCTCGGCCAGGGCCTCGGCATCCGCTTCCTCCGTCATCTCGCGCGCACCGCGGTGCTCGTGCACCTGATCGACCTGAGCGATCCGCGCGACCCGCTCGAGGCCTACGACACGATCAACCGCGAGCTCGCGGCGTACGACCCGGCGCTCGTCGCGAAGCCGCAGCTCGTGGTCGCAACCAAAGTCGACGTCACCGAGGCGCGTGCGCGGGTCGCCGCGGCGACGGCGGCGTTCGCCGCGCGCGGCATCGCCTTGCACGGCGTGTCGGCGGCGACCGGCGACGGTATGCCGGCGCTCATGCACGCGGTCGCGGCGCTGGTCGAGCAGGCACGGAAGGAGGCCTCCGACGACACGGACGCCGTCGCGACCGCGGCCGCCGGCGACCGCCTCGAGCATCCCACGCCGTGAGCCGCACGGCCCACAATCGGGGCGCGGCGGCCCGACGCGTCGTCGTCAAGATCGGCAGCGCCGTCCTCGCCGGCAGCGACGGCGGCCTCGATCGCGCCCGCATCGATGCGCTCGTCGACGAGATCGCGGCGCAGCACGCGGCCGGCCGCGAGCTCGTGGTGGTGACCTCGGGCGCCGTCGCCGCGGGTGTGGTGCGCCTCGGACTCGGACAACGGCCGAAGCTGATCCCGCAGAAGCAGGCGGCCGCCGCGGTCGGGCAGATCGGCGTCATGAGCGCATACGAGGCGTCGTTCGCGCGGCACGCGCTCAAGGTCGCGCAAGTGCTGCTCACGCGCGACGACATGTCGAGCCGGCGCCGACATCTCAACGCGGAGCACGCCTTCGAGGCACTGCTCGCATGGCGGGTGATCCCGATCGTGAACGAGAACGACACGGTCGTCGTCGACGAGATCAAGCTCGGCGACAACGACAACCTCTCGGCGCTGACGGCGTCGCTCGCTCGAGGCCGATCTGCTCGTGATCCTGAGCGACGTCGCCGGCCTCTACACCGCCGATCCCCGCACGCGTACCCGACGCGACGCTCGTCGCCGCGGTCGACGCGCTCACGCCGGAGATCGAGGCGATGGCGGGCGTCGGCGGGCCGCTCGGCACCGGCGGGATGGCGACCAAGCTCGCCGCCGCCAAGAAGGCCGCCGCGTCCGGCATCGCCGCCGTCATCGCCGACGGACGCCGCGACGGCGTGCTCGCCGCGGTCCTCGCGGGCGCAGGCGACGTCGGGACGTTCTTCCGCCCGGTCGGCGACCGCCTCGCCAGCCGCAAGCGCTGGATCGCCTACACGCTGAAGCTCGGCGGCACCGTCGTCGTCGACGACGGCGCGCCGACGCGCGATCGTCGAGCGAGGGCCGGAGCCTGCTCGCGTCCGGGCTGCGCGACGTCGACGGCGACTTCGGCGTCGGCGCGTGCGTGCAGTGCGTCGATCTCGACGGGGCACGAGTTCGCCCGCGGGCTCGTGAGCTACAGCGCCGCCGAGCTGGACAAGATCAAAGGCCGGCACTCCCGCGAGATCGAAGCCACCCTCGGCTACAAGATGGGCGACGAGGTGATCCACCGTGACGACCTCGTCGCGCCGGAGCGCCTGACGAGCCACGAAGGAGACCGACCGCGTGAGCCTCGAAGCAGGACGTCGTCGCCCTCTGTCGCGCCGCGCGCGCCGCGGCCCCCGCGATCGCACGCGCCTCGACGGCGGAGAAGAACGCCGCCCTCCATGCCGGCGCGAAGGCACTTCGCGCCCGTACGGACGAGCTGATCGCCGCGAACGCCGGCGACGTCGAGGCCGCACGCGCGGCCGGCGTCGCCGCCGCCTTCCTCGACCGTCTGACGCTCACGCCCGGGCGCGTGGACGCGATGGCCGTCGGGCTCGAGCAGATCGCCGCCCTGCCCGATCCGATCGGCGAGGAGATCGCACGGTGGAGCCGGCCGAACGGCCTCGACATCCACCAAGTCCGCGTCCCGCTCGGCGTGATCGGCATCATCTACGAGTCGCGTCCGAACGTCACCGCCGACGCCGCGGGTCTCTGCCTCAAGTCGGGCAACGCCGTGGTGTTGCGCGGCGGCAGCGAGGCCTTTCGTACCAACTGCCTGATCGCCGATGTCCTGCGCGACGCCGCCACCACGATCCCGCGCGACGCGATCGCGCTCGTGCGCAGCACCGATCGCGCGGCGGTCCAGGTGCTGCTGAAGCAGGATGCGCTCATCGACGTCATCATCCCGCGCGGCGGCGAGGAGCTCATCCGCGCCATCACCGAGGGCTCGCGCATCCCGGTGATCCAGCACCTGAACGGTGTCTGCCAACTCTACGTCGACCGCGCCGCCGACCTCGCGACCGCCGAGCGCCTCTGCATGAACGCGAAGACCCAGCGCCCGGGCGTCTGCAACGCGATCGAGAACCTGCTCGTGCATCGCGAGGTCGCCGCCCGGTTTCTGCCCGCGATCGCGGCGAAGCTCGTCGCCGCCGGCGTCGAGCTCCGCGGCTGCCCCGAGACCGTGCGGCTCGTCCCCGGAACGAAGCCCGCGACCGAGGCGGACTGGAGCACGGAGTATCTCGACCTCGTGCTCTCAGTGAAGGTGGTCGACTCGATCGACGAGGCGATGGCCTTCATCCGCCGTTACGGGTCCGGCCTCGCCGAGGCGATCGTCACCACCGACGAGGCTGCCGCCGATCGTTTCACCGCCGAGGTCGATTCCGCCGCGGTGTTCGTGAACGCGTCGACGCGTTTCACCGACGGCTTCGAGTTCGGCTTCGGCGCCGAGATCGGCATCAGCACCAACCGCCTGCACGCACGGGGACCGATGGGGCTGCGCGAGCTCACCACGTACAAGTACGTCGTGCGGGGCAACGGCCAGATCCGCAGCTGACGCGCGATGCGACGTCTCGGGCTCTTCGGCGGCACGTTCGATCCGGTTCATCTCGCACATCTCCGCACCGCCGAAGAGGTGCGCGAAGCGCTGGCCCTCGATCGCGTCGACCTGGTGCTCGCGGCGACGCCGCCGCACAAGGGCCTCGGCGAGCAAGCACCGGTCGCGCATCGCCGTCGCATGCTCGAGCTCGCCGTCGCGGACGACCCGCACCTCGGGCTCGACGTCTCCGAGCTCGAGCGCGAGGGACCCTCGTACTCGATCGACACGATCCGACTCGTGCAGGCGCGCGAGCCGGATGCCGCCCTCACGTTCATCGTCGGGGCGGACGCCTTCGCCGGGATCGGGACGTGGAAGGACCATGCCGACCTCTTCACCTTGTGTGACTTCTGCGTGATATCGCGCCCGGGAGCGCTCCACGGCAAACTTCCGATTGCCGTCGAAAATGCCTTCTGTTATGAGCCGAGTCGTGGAGTGTACGTGCATCGCTCCGGTCGAGCGCTCCGCTTCCTCCCGGTGACGGCACTGATGATCTCCGCCTCCGACATTCGTCGACGTTGCGCCGAGGGACGCTCCATTCGCTATCTCGTGCCCGACGCCGTCGCGGCATACGTCGCGACCCACGGCCTCTACACCACGGGGAGGACTGCCGCCCGTTGACCGCCGACGATGGCCTGACGAAGGCGCTGCAGTGCGCGGGGGCCGCCCTGGACAAGAAGGCGGTCGACCTCGTCCTGCTCGACGTCCGCGGGCTCACCTCCATCGCCGACTACCTCGTCATCTGCACCGGGCGCTCCGATCGACAGGTGCAGGCGATCGCGCAAGCCGTCGACGAGCAGCTGCGGGAGCACGGCCATCGCCCCATCGCGATCGAAGGCATGACCCGCGGCCAGTGGGTGCTCATGGACTACACCGACGTCATCGTCCACGTCTTCTACAAGCCCGTCCGCGAGTTCTACGACCTCGAACGGCTGTGGGAGCACGCACCGCACGTGCCGCTACCGGAGCCGTTGCGCACCCAAGCGCTCGGCTTCAACAGCGAAACCGCGGCGGTGTGAGCGAAACGACTCCTCCGTGCTGCGGCTGACCATTCTGCTCGCGACGATCGCCGCCTCCCTGATCGGCGGTCGGCTATCTCCTCCATCTGAATCCCGAGTCGGTGACGGTGCGCCTCACGCCGACGAAGGAATGGACGGGGCCGTTGCCGCTCGTGCTCTTCTCGCGCCTTCATGGCCGGCGCCGCCGTGACGTTCGTCGTCTCGTTGATCCGCGCGAGCCGGACCGCCGTCACCGGCTGGCGCGCCGAGCGCCTCGCACGCCGGCAACGCCGCCAACAGCTGCGGAAAGAGCAAGGGCTCTCGTTCGCGTGGCTCGGCGAGCTCGACAAGGCGCGGAGCGCCCTCGCGAAGGCGCTCCGTGACGGTCCGGACGATCTCGCGGCGTTCCTGATGTTCGCGCGCACCTATCTCGACGAGGGCGACTTTCGCGGGGCGCGCACGGTCCTCGAAGAAGGGCTCGATCGGCGCGGTCCCGATCCGAAGCTGCTGCTCTTTCTCGCCGAAGCACAGCGCGGAAGCGGCGATGCCGCCGCCGCGATCGAGACGCTCGAACGGGCGCGCCGCGCCGACCCGGCGAGCCCGCGCGTCCTCACGGCGCTCCGCGACGCCTATACCTCGCTCGGACGGTGGCGCGACGCGGGTCGCGTGCAGGAAGCCTTCCTGCTGGTGGTGCACGACGCGCCGACCCGGGCCGCGAGCGAGCGCGCGCTCATCGGCATGCGCTACCAGAGCGCGCTCGAGATCGAGGATCCGGCCGCGCGCGTCGCCGAGCTTCGCGCCCTCCTGCGCGCCCACCCCGACTTCGAGCCTGCCGCCGTGAGCCTGGGCGACGCGCTCCTCGCAGGCGACCAGCCGCGCCAGGCCGAACGCGTGTGGCGACGCGCGATCGCGCGCGGGGCCCGCGGCGGTGCGCTCGAACGTCTCGAACGGTTGCTCGCCGGCGGCCCGCGCGCCCGACGCCTCGACGTGTTCACGCGTCGTCTTCTCCGCCGACGTCCCGACGACGGCACCGCCCGGCTCTTCCGCGCGCGTCAGCTCATTCGCGCCGGCCAGCTCGACGACGCCGCCGCCGAGCTCGCACGCATCGAGGCACCGTGGAGCTCGCTGGCCGGCTATCACGGGCTTCTCGCCGAGCTGCACGTGCGCCGCGGCGCGCACGACGACGCCGTCCGCGCGTTCCGTCACGCGCTCGCCGCGTGCGCGCTCGGCGTGTTTCACTGTCAGGTCTGCGGCGCCGAGGCCGAGGAGTGGCGCGGCTATTGCGCGAGCTGCCGCAGTTGGGACAGCTATCGATCGAGCTACGAAGCGACCGCCGTCGACGCGACCCGCGCCTTGCCGCCGCCGTCGCCGCCCGCCCCGCCGCGCTAACCCGCATTTCTCACCAGGTCCCTGCTGCGAGCGCCAATCGCACGCCATCTCGGGCCGTACTCGCGCCTCGCTCCTCGACGGACTGTCCAGTCCGCCTGCGTCGCTCGCCGCTCCGTTCGGCCCGATCTGACGCACGCTTGACGCTCTCGCGACGTGGACCTGGTGAGAAATGCGGGCTAAAGCCGACACCGCTACGACCGGCCGCGCCGCCGCGCCGCCGTCGCGCGGCCCCGTTTGCGGCCTTTCGCCGGCGCGTGGGCAACGGCCGGGACGCGGCCGTGGTCCCCGTCGGCCGCGAAGAGATACGGGTGCATGCGCGTGAGGCTCGCGAGGTCGTGCACGTCGGTGTCGAAATTCGGCACGGTCACGAAGGGCACGCGCCGCGACAGCCCGGCCCGGAACTGCTCCAGACGCAGCGCCTCGCCGCGCGCGAGCTGCTGGTAGTCGACGAAGTTCGACGCGAGCCACGACGCGTGGGGCGTCGCCACCCCGGCGGCGACGAGCGCCGCGCGCACCGCGTCCTCGTCGACGCGCGCCACGGTGCCGGCGCGAAACGTCTCGGGATCGCCGACGAGCTCTTCGTGGACGCGATTGAACACCACGCCACCGAGCGGCATCCGCATGGACCGCATCCGGTCGGAGAAGAACTCCGCCTCGGTCAGCACCTGCTCCTCCGGCCCCGTCACGAGCACGAAGGCGGTCGTCGGCGCGCGCAGGATGTCGTGAATGACGTCGGTGCGCGCCGTGAACGCGTCGAACATGCCGCTCATCGCGGAGAAGAAATCCGTCACCTCGGCGAGCGCGCTCACGCCGGTCGCCTCCTCGAGCTTTCGGAAGAGAAATCCGACCGTGCGGTTCATGGCCTTCGCGGCGGCCCACCCCTGCGAGAGGTAGGGCATCACGAACCAGCGCACGACCTTGCGATCGAGGAAGTCGCGGATGCGTTCCGGCGCCTCGAAGAAATCGAGCGCGCGTTTGGTGGGCGGCGTATCGAGAACGATGAGATCGTAGGCGTCGCTCTCGCAGAGCAGGCAGAGCTGCTCGATGGCCATGTACTCGTGCGAGCCGGCGAAGTTCTGAGAGAGGTTCAGGTAGAAGCGGTTCTGCAAGATGCGCTCGCGCACCTCGTCCGACGGTGCGTGGCGCGCGACGAGCCGATCCCAGGCGTTCTTCTGGTCGAGCATCATCGCCGCGAGCGTGCCGCGTACCGGTCGCCCGGTCGTCGCGAGCAGGCCGGGATCGACGAGCCGCGGCTCGTCGCCGAGCTCGGCGATGCCGAGCGAATTGGCGAGGCGGCGCGCCGGATCGATCGTCAGCACGACGGCGCGGCGGCCGGCGAGCGCCCCCCACAGCGCGATCGTGGCCGCGGTCGTGGTCTTGCCGACGCCGCCGCTCCCGACGCAGATGACGACGCGGTGATCGCGGACGAGCTCGGCGAGCATCAGTGGGCATCCTGCAGATGCAGGGGCAGAAGCTGCTCGGTCGCGTTCGCCATCAACGCGCGGACCTCCGCGAGGCCGAACTCCTCGGCGAAGAGAAACGGCAGCAGCACCATCGGCATCGGCACGGTCTCGCGCAGCCGATCGAGATAGCGGCGGTTGATCGCCGTCCAGCCCGCCTCCTCGCGCGCGCACTGCAGCACGTTGGCGACGAGCGGCGGCGCGCCGGCCGGCGTCGCGGGCACCTCGCCGGGCGCGACCGGCGCCGCGTGCACGCGGTTCACGAACAACACGCCGAGCGGCATGCGCAACCGCTCCCGCAGCTGCTGATACATCTCGGTCGTCTCGTTGACGGGCATCTCCTCGGCCGTCGTCACCGGGCAGACGGCCGTACGCGCGGGATCGACCAGGAGCTCCATGACCTTGTGCGCCTCGCGTCGCACGAGCCCGGGGCCGAACGCCTCGGCGGCGGCGCTCGGCATGCGGAGGTATTGCAGCACGTGACCGGTCGCCGGCGCGTCGACGACGATCACGTCCCACTTCGGACGCCCCTGTACGACCAGCTGCTCCTCGTACCAGATCTTTCCGATCGTCATGAGCTCCTTGAGCCCCGGGGCCGCCGCGACGAAGTGATGGTAGAGCTTGCTCTCGACCACCACGCGCTGCACCCGCCGGACGGGCAGCACGAGCCCGAGGTATTCGCTCAGCGCCGACTCGCCGTCGATCGTCAAGACGCAGAGATTCGGAAGCGCCTCGACCATTCCGCCGGCGGTCCCGGGCAGATCGAGAAACTCCGCGAGCCGGCGGCTCGACTCCATCTGCGCGAGGAGCACGCGTTTGCCCTCCTCCGCGAGCGCGACCGCGAGCGCCGTCGCGACCGTGCTCTTCCCGACGCCGCCCTTGCCGACCACGAAGAGCACACGACGTCCCGCGAGCGCACCGAGCATGGCTGGCGAACGCTAAGGCACCGGCGCATGGGTCGCAAGCCGCGCACCGCCGCGTACCAGCGACGACGGCGCCCCGCCTGGACAGCCCTGACGTCGTCGTGGCACAGGCCACGCATGGCGAGCCCCGAGCTGCAGATGGTGTTGCAGATGCTGTCGGCGAATCCCCTGCTCGGCGAGCGCCCGGCCGACGAGATGCGCGCCGGCCTCGAGGCGATGGCGGGCGGCTTCCCGCTCGCGCCCGACGTCCGTGTCGAGCGCACCAGGGTCGGCGACTTCGCAGCCGAATGGATCACGTCGCCGGCGGCGGACTCCGAGCGCGTGATCCTCTATCTGCACGGCGGCGGCTACGTCGTCGGCTCGCTGAACACCCACCGCGAGCTGGCCTCGCGCGTCGGGCACGCCGGCGGCGCGCGCGTCCTGACCATCGACTATCGCCTCGCGCCCGAGCATCCCCATCCGGCGGCGGTCGACGACGCGGTCGCGGCGTATCGCTGGCTGGTGGCGCGGGGCACCGCGCCCGAGCGGCTCGCGATCGCCGGCGACTCGGCGGGCGGCGGGCTCACGATCGCGACGCTGCTCGCGCTCCGCGACCTCGGCGAGCCCCTGCCGGGCGGCGCCGTGTGCTTCTCGCCGTGGGTGGACCTCGAGGCGACCGGCGACTCGATGGACACGAACCGCGACGATCCGATGCTGAACCGCGCCTTGATCCTCTACTTCGCACGCCTCTATCTCGGGCCCGGCACGACCGACCCCCGGACGCCGCTCGCGGCGCCGCTCCACGCCGACCTGCGCGGGCTCCCGCCGCTGCACGTCCAGGCGAGCCGGCACGAGGTGCTGCGCGACGACGCCGTCCGTCTCGCCGAGAAGGCGCGCGCGGCCGGCGTCGAGTGCGAGCTCGACCTCACCGACGAGATGCCGCACGTATGGCAGATCTTCGCGAGCATCCTGCCCGAGGGCCGCGAGGCCATCGCGCGCGCCGGCGCGTTTCTCCGTCGCCGTCTCGGCGCGCCTTGACGCGACCGTTCAGCGCAACCGCAACGCGACCGCCACCGACGCGTCGACGTGCCGCGCGTCGACGTAGCCGATCGCGTCCGGCCGGCTCGCGACGTAGCGCATCACCGCTTCCTCGGAGCCGAGGATGATCGGCGGCATGACGCCGTGGAAGTATTGCTCGTTCCAGTACGCCGGGAGCCGCACCGCCTCGTCGCCGAAGACCAGGCGCGTGAACGCTTCCCGGGCCGGCGTCGTGACCTCCTGGTTGATGGCGACGATCGGGTGCCCGTCGTCCCAGAAGCGTTGCCGCTTGAGGTACATGCGCTTCACCGTCTCCGTGGTGAGGGCGGCGGCCCGCGAGGGGTGCACGATGACCGCGAGCTCGAGCTCGTCCGCGGCGGTCGCGGGCGACGCCGTGAGCCACGCCAATGCCACCACCACGCAGATGCGCACGAGCACCCGCATCGCTCAGAACAGCACCGCAATCGACGCCCGGAACCCGCCGGGCGCGAGCTCGGTGTGCCGATCGACGACTTGATACTCGCTCTTCAGCACCACCGTCGGCACGACCCGAAGCGCGACCCCCATGGTCATGACGTTCAGTTGCGGCGGCGACCCCGGAGGCGCGTAGTGCTCGTAGCGGAACACGAGCGCGACCCGCTCGCTGACCGCCAGCACCGGCTGGACGTACACGCCCCACTGCGGCGCGCCGCCGTCTCCGGCCTCGAGCACCGCCTCCCCCATGATTTCGAGCGGCCGCTGGCTCCAGAGCGCATCGACTCCGCCGAGGTGCCGCCAATTGCCCCCATGCCGAAGCGCCGCGACGTAGCTGGTCCCGACCGACCAGCCGCGATCGGCGTCGTACTGCAGGCGCGCGCCGGTGCTGTGGTGGGCGGGATCGAAGTCGGGATTGCCCTCGATCGGTCCCGCGAACTGGTCGAAGAGGCTGTAGGTGACCGTACCCGTGGCGGGGAAGATCGATCCCGAGAGCATGACGCCGGTCAGGTTCGGATCGAACGGCACCCTCGTCGTGAGCGGACGGGACGTGGTCCATACGAGCGGCGCCGCGTGGATCACGTTCCAGCGCCCGACCGGCGTCAGGAAGATGCCGGCCCGCAGATTCACCGCATCCGAGACGCCGACGTCGAGGTGCAGGCGTTCGACGGTCGCCGAGTCTTCGCGGCTCCCGACGTTGCCTTTGCTGTCGATGTCGAGCACGTCGGCGTACTCGAGCTCGGAGAAGAACCGCAGCCGCGGGAGCGGCTCGTAGATGACGAAGAGACTCAGGTCATCCAGGTTGACCCTCGCCGGCGCGCCCTCGTCGCGGTAGAGCGTGACGTTGGAATAACCCCCGAGCGTGAGGCCCGTGTCGCCGACGTGGAGCCCGCGGCCCGGCACGTAGCGTACGGCTCCGAGGGGAGTCGACCACGAGGCGAGGGGCTGCTCGCTCGCCTCGACCGGCGACATGGGGACGCCGGCGGCGCCGCTCGATCGTGGGGCGGCGAGCGCCAACACGAGCGCGACGACGAGACCGCATTCGACGCAGCGGCTTCTTTCTTGCAAGCTGGTGAGCTTTAGTCGAAGTCCCGAAACCCCACAACCAATGTCGCGCCGTCCCCCACTCACTCTGCGCTGGAAGCTCGTGCTGCTCGCGTTCGTGCTGGTCGTCGTTCCGGCCGGGATCTTCGGGGTGATCGCGTCGCGCGACGCCTCGCGCGCGCTCGAAGCGACCGTCGGACACCAGTTGCACATGGTGGCCGCCGACGTCGGCGGGGATCTCGAAACCGCGATCGTCCAGCAGCAGGGAACGCTCCGCGCATGGGCGCGCCAGGACGTCATGCGCGAGATCATCGTCGGCGACGTCGACAAACGGATCGCCACCTTCCTTCGGGCGCAGCAGGCCGGCGACCCCGCCTATCTCGACCTCTTCGTGGTCGACCCGAACGGGCGCACCATCGCCTCGAGCAATCCGCGTTTGATCGGCGTCTCGCCGCCGCCGGCGGACGGGTGGCGCGAGGCGATCGCAACGCGTGACGTCTTTCTGCTCGGCCCGGTCACGACGTTGCACACCAAGCGGCGCGTTCTCGACCTCGCCGCTCCGATCTCCGACCCGGAGAACCCGACCACCGTGATCGGCGCGCTGGTGGCGCTCTACGACTGGGCGAAGCTCACGGCGATCGCCGCCGACATCGGGCGCGATCTCGCCTCGGCGGGGCTGCGCATCGACCTCTTGATCGTGGCGGGCGACGGCACGGTGATCGGAAGCGCCACGGCGGACGGCGGCGACGGCTACACCGGACACGACCTGGCACGCGACGGCTGGACCACGCTGCCGCTCCCGATCGGTCCGAATCGCCGCGAGTACGTCTACGAGCCGGAGGTCGACGCGCTCGTCGGCCGCGTCCGCCTGCACGCGCCGGTCGCGAGCTGGAGGGTGCTCGCCCTGCAGCCGCGCGCCGAGGCCCTGGCGCCGGTCCAGCGCATGCGCCAGCGCCTGCTCCTCGCGCTCGCGGTGGTCTTGACGGGCGGCGTGACGGCGGCGACCATCCTCGCCCGCCGCATGACGCTCCCCTTGCACTCGCTCACCCGCGCGGCCCGCGACCTCGCGCGGGAGCCGTCGCTGCCGCCGCTGCCGGTGCGCTCGCAGGACGAGATCGGCGAGCTGACGCTCGCGTTCAACGCCATGGCGGCCGACCTCCGGCAGGCGCAGCACGATCTGGTCGCCGCCGCCAAGCTCGCCTCGGTCGGCGAGATCGCCGCCGGCCTGGCGCACGAGATCCGCACCCCGCTCGGCATCATGCGCGGCTCGGCGCAAATGCTCGGCCGCTCGCGCGGCGGCGACGACCGGCGCACCGTCGAGCTCGTCGACATGATCGTCGGCGAGGTCGACCGCCTCGAGCGCGTCGTCGCCGCGCTGACGGAGCTCGGCCGGCCGCACGAGCCGTCGATCGAGGAGACGTTGCTCGAGCCGCTCCTGCGCCGAGCCGTCGAGTTCGTGGGCGGGCAGGCCGCGTCGCAGCACATCACCGTGACGACGCGGCTCACGCAGCCCTGTCTCGCGCTCTGCGATCCCGAGCAGATCTATCAGGTGGCGCTGAACCTGCTGGTGAACGCGCTGCACGTGCTGCCCAAGGGCGGCCACATCGAGGTCCGGACCTTCGGCCCCGAGCACGGCCGGGTCGGATTCGAGATCGCCGACGACGGCCCGGGCATCGCGCCGGAGCTGCAAGCGGAGATCTTCACCCCCTTCTTCACGCGCCGCGAGGGCGGCACCGGCCTCGGTCTCGCATTCGTCGAGCGGGTGGCGATCGCCCATCGCGGCCGCGTGTCGGTGCGGAGCACGCCGGGCGCGGGCGCGACGTTTCGCGTCGAGCTACCGGCAGCGGAGGGCATGCCATGAAACGCGTATTGGTCGTCGACGACGAGCGGAAGATGCGGCGGGTATTGCAGATGCTGCTCGAGCAGATGGGTCTCGAATCGACGCCCGCCGAGAGCGGCGAGGAGGCGCTCACCGCCTTCCAGCAGGAGAAGTTCGACCTCGTCCTCACCGACCTCCGCATGCCCGGCATGGGCGGCATGGCGTGGATCGAGCGCCTGCGACAGCTCGACTCCGAGGTGCCCCTGATCGTGCTGACCGCCTACGGCACCGTCGCGACCGCCGTCGAGGCCATGAAGCACGGCGCCTTCGACTTCATCCTGAAGCCCTTCGACGTCGACGCCGTCGAGGTCGTGATCCGCAACGCCCTCGACCTGACCCGCTACCGCACCGAGAACCGCTACCTCCGCGAGCACTACGATCAACCGGCCGCATTCGAGAACATCGTGGGTACGTCGCCGGCCATGCAACGCATCTTCGATCTCGTGCAGCGCGTCGCCCCGACCAAGAGCGCCGTGCTGATCACCGGCGAGACCGGCACCGGGAAGGAGCTCGTCGCCCGCGCCATCCACAACCGGAGCCCGCGCGCGGCGAAGCTCTTCGTGCCGCTCAACTGCGCCGCGATCCCGGCCGAGCTGCTCGAAAGCGAGCTCTTCGGCCACACCCGCGGCGCCTTCACGGGTGCGCAGGCGGCCCGCGTCGGCAAATTCGAGATCGCCGACGGCGGCACGCTCTTTCTCGACGAGATCGGCGACATGCCCTACGCGCTGCAGGCCAAGCTCCTGCGCGTGCTCCAGGAAGGCATCATCGAGCCCGTCGGCAGCAATCGCCGGGTCGCGGTCGACGTCCGCGTCGTGAGCTCCACCAACCGCGACCTCGCGGCCGGCATGCAGGCCGGGAACTTCCGCGAGGATCTCTACTACCGGTTGAACGTCTTCCACGTCGAGGTGCCGCCGCTCCGCGACCGCCGCGAGGACGTCCGACCGCTCTTCGAATCGTTCCTGCGTCGCTTCGCGAGCGAGCTCGGCAAGAGCGCGCTTCATCTCGCCGCGGACGCCGGGCCGGTGCTCGAAGCGTACGGCTGGCCCGGGAACGTGCGCGAGCTGCAAAACCTCACCGAGCGGGCCGTCGTGTTGAGCACCGGGTCGACGATCGACGGCGCCTTCCTCCGCACGTTGTTGCCCGCCGCGGCGCCACCGCCCGAGGAAGATCTCCCGATGGACGAGCACGGGCTCGAAGGCGCCGTCACGCAGCTCGAACGCAAGCTCATCTTGCGCGCGCTCACCGAGAGCGGCGACAACAAGGCGGAAGCGGCGCGACGGTTGGGAGTGAGTGAGCGGACGCTCTGGTACAAGCTCAAGAAGTATCGTCTCTAGCTCCGCAGGCCGCGGTCGCCGTTCAGGGCGATGGGGCGGCGCGGCGTTCGCGCGGGACGAGGAGGTCTTCCAAGAAGAACGCGGCGAGATCGTGGCGGCCTTCGAGACCGCCTTTCTGATAGAGGGCGCGGGCTTGCTGGCGGACGGTCGCCTCGCTCACGTGGCGGAGCGCGCCGATCTCCTTGTGGCTGAGGCCTTTGAGCAGGAGGAGCGCGACCTCCTTTTCGGCGGGGGACAGGCCCCAGCGCTCGAGCTGGCGATCGATCGCGTCGCCGAGGCCCGCGATCAGGTCGCCCGCCTCCTGACGCCAGCGCGCGGCCTCCTTCTCCGAGTCGTCGAGACGGCGGGCGAGACGATCGGCGTGCGCCGCGAGCGCACGATGCGCGGAGGTGAAACGGCGGAAGCGCGCCGCCATCCAGACGCAGCCGGCGAGGCCCGCGGCGACGACGCTGCCCTCGATCCCGAGGTGCACCAGGCTCACGGCCGAGCCCGCATCACCGGCGATGTCGGCCGCCGCGAGGAGCGCGATGCCGCCGAAAAGGACCGCGAGACTCGCCGCGAGCCGTTGCTCGCCTCCATCGGGCGTCGGATTCACCGCGTCCAACCCCTCGACTTCCGGTGCGTATCACATCCGTTCAATGGACTCGGTCGCATCCGCGGACGCATCCTTCGCGCATCACTCGCAAGGAGGCAATTCCATGGATCAGATTTTCTTTCATCCCAAGCTCGTCCACCTGCCGATGGCGCTCGCGGTGCTGATGCCGCTCGTCTCGGCCGGACTGCTCGCGACCTGGCTCACCGGCGCGTTGCCGCGGCGGACGTGGATCGTCGTCGTGCTGCTGCAGGCCACGCTCGTCGTGAGCGGCGTCGTCGCGCTTCGCACCGGTCAGGCGGAGGAGGATCGGGTCGAGCGCGTCGTCGCCGAGAAGGTGATCGAGGCGCACGAGGAGGCGGCCGAGGCGTTCGTGTGGGGCGCCGGCGCAATCCTCTTGCTGTCCGCGGCGGCGGCACTCGTCCGGCGCGAGGAAACGGCGCGCGCGGCGGCAGCGGCAGCGACGATCGGCACGCTCCTGGTGCTGTTCCTCGGCTATCGGACCGGCGAGGCCGGCGGACGGCTCGTCTATCAGCATGGCGCCGCCAGCGCATACACCTCCGGTGCCGGGACGACCGGCACGCCGGCCGCGGCCGACGACGACTAGGGAACCTCGGCACAGGTGGGTTCCGAGCGAGAAGTGCGAGCCGCCCCGAGCGCAAGGCGCGAAGCCCGACCGCGTATCTGAACGATACGCCGAGGGCGTCGCGCCGCCGTCGATCGGGGAGGGATCGCGCTTCGTAGCCGGGAGCCACCTGTGCAGAGGTTCCCTAGGGAACCTCGGCACGGAACCAGGCGCGACCATGCCCGCGGGCCGCGAGCGCCAGCCGACGGCGATCACTCGGCGGCGCGGCGCTCGCATGCTACTGGCATGGCCGTGAGCACACTGCGGCGAATCGGCGACGCCTGCGTGTTGGCGTGCGTCGCCGCCCTGCTCTTCGCGGCGCCGCTCGCGTGGCCGCCGATCACGCATCACGGCGAGGCCCGCGAAGGTCTCGTGGTGCAGGACGTCGTGACGCGCGGGCACTGGATCCTCCCGCGGCGGAACGGCGAGCTTCCCTCGAAGCCGCCGCTCTTCCACTGGAGCGCCGCCGTCGTGGCGAAGCTCTTCGGCACGGGGGACATGCCGCTGCGCGTGCCCTCGGCGCTCGCCGGCATCGCGGTCGTCGCCGCCGCCTACCTGCTCGGCACCGCGATCGGCACCCGGACGACCGGCTGGCTCGCGGGCGGCATCCTGCTCGGCATGGTGCCGTTTCTCGACGCCGCGACCGAGGCGCGGGTCGACATGACGTTCACGGCGATGATCACGCTCGCCCTCGTCGCGTTCCGTGCCTGGGACGTCGGGCGCCGGCCGGCCGCGCGTGTGATCGCGTATCTCGCGATTGCCGCCGCCGTGCTCGCCAAGGGCCCGGCGGGCGCGGTGATCCCGGTCGTCGTGATCGTCGGGTTCCTCGCCTGGGACCGACGGCTCGGGACCCTGCGCACGTTCCTGCACTGGAAGCTCCTCGCCGTCGTCGCGGCCATCGACGTGGGTTGGTACCTCCTCGCGTGGGCCGACGGTGGCTCCGCGTTCGTGCACGTGCAGATCGTGCACGAGAATCTCGAGCGTGCGCTCGGCGGCCCCACCTTCAACCAGACCGGCCGGCACGGCCTCACGCGGCTCGCGTGGTCTCTCTTCACGGGCCTGCTCCCCTGGAGCCTCGTGCTGCCGTGGGCGGCGGGCGCGCGCCTGCGCGGCCGGCCGTGCGACGCGTCCGCGCGCTTCCTGCACGCGTGGTGGATCGGCGTCTTCGCGGTCTTCGCGCTCGCCGCGGGCAAACGGGCCGTCTATCTGCTCCCGGCGGCGCCGGCGGTGGCGCTGCTCGCGGCGCGCCTTCTCACCGCGAGCCTCGGGACCGACGACGGCGCAACCAGCTGGCTCGGCCGCGTGTCGGCTCCCGCATGGATGCGGCGCCGAACGACGCGTCCGCGGCTCGCCACCATCGCGGTGTTGCTGGTCGCGTTCGACGTCGCGGCCGTCGTGACGCTCCAGGCGTCGCGCGTTCGGCGTGCCACGCAGGGATCGCTCGTCGCCTTCGCCGACACGCTCCGCGCCACCGTGCCGCAGGACGCGGCGCTCTATGCCGCACGCGACCTCGGACGGGACGAAACGCTCGTGCTCGCGTATCGCACCGGACGCGCCGTTCCGCGCGAGCCGCTCGTCGGCGCGACCGACGCGTATTGCCTCGTGCCCGCGACCGACGTCGCGGGCCGCATCGCGAGCGGCCACCAGCTGATCGCCCAATCGCATCGACGGCGCGGCGCCAACGTCGCGCTCATGCGCGCACCCGACTGACGAGGTCTGCAGGTTT
This sequence comes from uncultured delta proteobacterium, assembly GCA_963774015.1. Lineage (GTDB taxonomy): Bacteria > Desulfobacterota > Binatia > UTPRO1 > UTPRO1 > UTPRO1. The sequence continues at coordinate 726,432 of CAVZDH010000001.1, read as the reverse complement.
CTGCAGGCAACCGCAGAGACTTGCAGGCTCCCGCACCGCCGCGCGCGCGCTCGCGCGCGATCGGCTGAGCACGGAAGTTGCTGTGAGCGTGCCTCGTGACGCTCCCTCGACCCGCGCTTCCGTCGCTCGACCTTCGCCGCCCGCACCTTGCTCGCCGCGAGCGCGCTCGTGCTCGCCGCGACGGCGCCGGCGCCGGCCGAGAGCGGGCGCATCGGCCACTTGCAGCTCGACCCGCACCACACGGTCGTGGCGTTCCATCTCGACGGCAACCTGCACGCGGTGCACGGCACCTTCGGCCTCACGACCGGCGCGCTCGCGGTCGATCCGGAGAGCGGCGCCGCGAGCGGCACGGTCCTCGTCGACGCCACCAGCGGCGAGAGCGGCAACGCGTCGCGCGACGCCCGCATGGCGAGCACCGTCCTCGAGACCGACCACTTTCCGGAGATTCGCTTTCGCGCCGAGCGCGTCGAGGGTCATCCGGCGGCGGACGGGACCTTTCATGGGGTGCTCCACGGCGTGCTCACGCTCCACGGCGACGATCACGATCTCGCCGTCGCGGTCGACGGCCGGCTCGTCGACGACGTCCTGAGCGCACGCGCGCGCTTCAGCGTGCCGTACGTGGCCTGGGGACTCACCGACCCGAGCATTCTGCTGTTGACGGTCGCCAAGACCGTCGACGTCGACGTCAGCACCGAAGGCCGCGTCACCTGGACGCAGCCATGACGCTCACGACAGGAGACCAATGATCGACTCGACTTCCGCTGCTCCCGCGCTCCGGGCAATCGGACGCGCGCTGCCCGAGCACTATTACAGCTCCGAGACGCTCTCGCAGGCGCTCTGGAACGCGTGGAACGGATCGCCGCAGGAGCGGGCACGCTACGAGCGCATTCATCGCTCCGCCGGCGTCCGCGGCCGGCATCTCGCGTTGCCCATCGAAGCCTATGCCGAGCTGCAGCAATCGTTCGGCGCCTCGAACGCCGCCTGGACCCGCGCCGCGACCGATCTCGGCACCGAGGCGGTCGTGGCGGCGCTCGCGACGGCGGGTCTCGAGCCGCGCGACGTCGATCACATCTTCTTCAACACCGTGACCGGCATCGCCTCCCCGAGCATCGACGTGAAGATCATCAACCGGCTCGGTATGCGGCCCGACGTGAAGCGCACACCCATCTTCGGGCTCGGCTGCGTCGGCGGCGCCGCCGGCACCGCGCGCGCGGCCGACTATCTCCGCGCGTTCCCCGATCAGGTGGCGCTCCTCCTCTCGGTCGAGCTCTGCTCGCTCACCCTTCAGCTGCACGATCGCTCGATCGCCAACGTCATCGCCACCGCGCTCTTCGGAGACGGCGCGGCGGCCGTCGTGCTCGCCGGGAAGGAGCGCCCCACGCCTGGCAGCGGTCCCCGGATCGTCGCGTCGCGCTCGCTCTTCTTCCCCGACACGGAAGAGATCATGGGCTGGGAGATCGAGGATTCCGGGTTCCGCGTCGTGCTGACCGGCGGCATTCCCGATCTCGTCCGTCGCGAGCTCCGCAGCGCCGTCGACGGCTTTCTCGGCGAGCACGGCGTCACACGCCGAGGCGTGCGACATTGGATCGCGCACACCGGCGGGCCGAAGGTGCTCCGTGCGATGCAGGACGCGCTCGAGCTGCCGGAGGAGGCGCTGGCGCGCTCGTGGAAGTCGCTCGCCGAGGTCGGCAATCTCTCGTCGGCGTCGGTGCTGTTCGTCGCCGCCGATCACCTCGCAGCCGACGTCGCCCGTCCCGGCGACTACGGCGTGCTCCTCTCGATGGGACCGGGCTTCTGCGGCGAGCTCGTGCTGCTGCAATGGTGAGCCTCCGTCCGCCGGCACGGCCGCTCGAAGGCACGCTCCACGACGTGGTGGTGGTCGGCGGCGGTCCCGCGGGTCTCGCGGCCGCGATCGTCGCCGCCGAGCTCGGCGCCTCCGTGCTCGTCGTCGAGCAGCGCGCGCTGCCGCCGGACAAAGCGTGCGGCGAAGGCCTGCTGCCGCCCGCCGTTCGCGCGCTCGAGCGTCTCGGCGTCCTCGCGGAGATTCCGGCGCAGGAGCGGCGCACGTTCGCGGGCATTCGGTTCGTGCAGGAGGACGGCACGAGCGCCGCGCTGCCTTTGCCGAGCGGGGGGCTCGGCGTACGCCGGACGGTCCTCGTCGAGGCGATGGCGCGGCGCGCGAGGCGGCTCGGGGTCGCGATCGTCGAGCGCACGGCCGTGCGCGGCGTCGACCGGACGTCGGCGGGCGCCGTGGTGCACACCGGGCAAGGCGACGTCGGCGCTCGGCTCGTGATCGCGGCCGACGGTCTGCACTCGCCGCTCCGGCGCGCTGCGCAGCTGAGCGCGACGCCGAGCGCCGAGCGGCGCTTCGCGATGCGGCAGCACTTCGCCGTCCGCCCTTGGAGTGACAGCGTCGAGGTCCACGTCGACCATCTCGGCGAGGCGGTCGCGACGCCGGTCGGGGACGACGCCGTCAACGTCAACTTCGTGTGGGATGCGGCGACGTTCGCGCATCCGACGTGGGAGATGCTCGCGGCGCGCTTTCCCGCGCTCTCCGCGCGGCTCGCCGGCGCGACGCCGCTCTCGATGGTTCGCGGAGCCGGCCCGATGGAGCGCTTGGCCGTGCGCCGCACGTGCGAACGCATGCTGCTGATCGGCGACGCGGGCGGGTTCATCGACTCGATCGCCGCCGACGGGCTCTCGATGGCGTTCAACTCGGCGTTGGTGCTGCGTGAGTCCTTGCCGTACATCCTGGCCCATGACGCCACCGTCGCGAGCCTCGCCGGCTACGAGCGCGCCGCCCGCCGACTCTTCCGCGGGTATCGCATCGTGACCGGAACCTTGCTCTCGATCGCGCGCCACCCGCGCATCCGTCGCCCGCTCATCCGCTATCTCGGCCGCCACCAGACGGTCGGCGACGCGATGATGCACGGGGCCATGCGGCTCATGCTGGCGAACGTGCCCGCCTGAATGCCTGCCGACGCCCCGCTGCTCGCGGCCGTCGAGGTCTCGAAGCGCTACGGCACGCGTCCCGCCCTCGCGGGTGTGAGCCTCGGCGTCGACGCCGGCGAGGTCGTGGGGCTGCTCGGACCGAACGGTGCCGGCAAGACGACGATGCTGTCGGTCCTCGCGACGATCCTCGCCCCCGATGCGGGATGGGTCGCGATCGACGGCGTCCCGGCGCGCGGCGGCGCCGCGGAGCGCGCCGGCATCGGACTCGTGCCGCAGAGCCTCGCGCTCTATCCGCGCCTCACCGCCATGCAGAACGTCTGGCACTTCGCGCGCATGCAGGGGCTCTCCCGCCGCGACGCCCGGAGCGCGTGTCCGCGCGTGCTCGAGGCGGTCGGGCTCCTCGACCGCGCGCACGACACCGCGATCGCCCTTTCGGGCGGCATGCAGCGCCGCTTGAACCTCGCGTGCGGCCTGGTGCACGCGCCGCGCGTCCTCTTGCTCGACGAGCCGACCGTCGGCGTCGACCTCGAGTCGCGCGAGCGGCTGCTCGCCGAGGTCCGACGCGCCCGCGCCGTCGGCACCGCCGTCATCTACAGCACGCACTACATGGAGGAGGCCGAGCGCATCTGCGATCGCGTCTGCCTGATCGACCGCGGCCGGCTCGTCGCCATCGGCACCGTCGAGGAGCTGATCGTGCGCGCCGGCGGACGGACGCGCGTCGACCTCACCTACCGCGGCGCCCTCGCCGACGGCTGGGAGCGCAGCCTCGAGCGCGGCATTCGCGTCCTCCCCGTGGGCCTCGGCAACGGTCGGCTCTCGCTCGAGCTCCCGGGACACGCGGAGATCGGCGGCGTCCTCGATCGCCTGCGCACCGCGGGGGCGCGCGTCCTCGATTTCAGCCTGCATACCGCGAATCTCGCCGACGCGTTCGTGGCGCTCACCGGTCGGACGCTCCAGGAGCCGCTCCATGGGTAACCGCTTCGTCCGTACGCTCGGGCTCACGCTCGTGAACGAGGCGCGGCTCCTGCTGCGCGATCCGGTGTCGTTGCTCATGCTGCTGATTGCGCCGGTGGTCATCATGACCGTCGCCGGCTACTCGCTCGGCGCGCTCTACGGCGTGCATCCGCACCTCACGAGCGTGCTCGTCGTCGATCACGACGGCGGTGAGATCGCCGACGCGCTGCTGCGCGCGGTGCCGGCGGATACGCCGCTCCGACTCGCGCGCGCCGACGATCTCGCCACGGTCCGCGCCGGTCTCGCGGCCCAGGAGCACGCCCCGCTCGCCGTCGAGATTCCGGCGGGCACGCGGGCGAGGCTCGCGGCCGGCCGCTCGGCGGCGCTCGTGCTCTGGGTTGACCCGGCACGCCGCCTCGAGGTGAATGCGCTCGAGCTCGCCCTCGGACAGGTGCTCCGACGCGCCGCGGTCACCGGTCGGCAGCGCGCGCAACGCGAGCTCGCCGCGCACGCGCGCGACCTGCGACACGCGCTCGCGCACCTCGAGCGCGGCATCGCGCGCGAGCGGCGGCGCGTCGAACGCAGCGTCGACGCGGCGTCGCGAGAGGCGATCGCGACACTGCGCGCCCGCGTCGCGACCGCGCTCGCCCGCAGTCGTCACGACGTGGAAACGGCGATTCGCAACGCCGAGCACGGCACCCGTGCCGCCGTCCGCGCCGAGCTCGCCGCGCGCCAGGCCGCGCTCGCGCGCGTCGGCACCCAGCTCCGCGCGCTCGACGAGGCGCGGCCCGCCTTCGAGCGCTGGGTCGCGGATCTCCGCGCGCGCGCCGGCCGCCACACCGACGAGATTCCGCCGCCGCCCGCGTTTCCGACGCTTCCCGCCGATGCCGACGTGGCGCTGCTGGTTCGCCCGCTCGACCTTCCGACGCCCGAGGTCACGCTCCCGACGCTCGACGTCGGCGCCCTCGTCGATCCGATCGCAGCGGACGTCATGCAACGCACGACGCCGTCCGCGCCGGCGGCCGACGACCGGCTCGCGCCGTTGCGCGCGGAGCTCGTCGCGGCACCCGCCCCGGTGCTCCCCGGCACGCTCGACGCGTTCGAGCGACCCGCCGTCGACGGCGCCGACGTCGCCGTGAACGCCTTCGATCAGTACGTCCCGGGATTCGGCGTCACCTTCCTCTTGATCGGCATGATGCTCGGCATCTCGCTGACGCTCTTCGACGAGCGCGACTGGGGCACGCTCGAGCGCGTGCGCGCCGGCGGCGCCTCGCTCCCCGGCATTCTCGTCGGCAAGGTGCTCGCCCGCGCGATCGTCGGCGTCCTGCAGATGCTCGTCCTGTTCGGCGTCGGCTGGATGCTCTTCGACGTCGCCCTCGGCCGGACGCCGTCGGCGCTGCTGCTGCCGACCGTCAGCATGGCGTTCGCCGGGGCCGCGCTCGGCCTGGTCATCCCGTCGATCGCGCCGGCCCACGACTCCGTGATGCCGCTCGGCACCATGACGAGCCTGGCGCTCGCCGCGATCGGCGGCTGCTGGTGGCCACTCGACTTCGAGCCGGCGTGGATGCGCTCCGTCGCGCATTGGCTGCCGACCACGTGGACCATGCAGGCCTACAACGACCTCATGATCCGCGGCGCCCCCGCATCGGCGGCGATCGTGCCGTGCCTGGTGACGACGGCGATCGGCGCCGTGGTGCTCGTCGTCGGCGTCGTCACCGCGATGACGAGCCGGACCGCGCGCGGCTGACGGCTCGCCCGTCCGACCGAAGTCGGCTGCCGCGAGCGACCGGCGCCCGCGGCAGCGCCACGGCGGGCGCGCGCAGGCGTGCCGTCGTCAGTCTTCGTTCTCCACGATGCGGAACTTCTCGATGCGATAGCGGAGCGTATCCCGGCTCATGCCGAGGAGTCGTGCCGCATGCGTCGGGCTGCCGCCGGTCTTGCGCAAGGCCTCCATCAGCAACGCCCGCTCGAGCGACTCGAAGCGCAACCCCTGCTCCGGCAGCTCCACGACGAGCTCGCCGTCGGGAGCGCTGCGCAATTTGAGGGCGCCGCGCCCGCCGCCCGGGAGGCCGAGCGCGGCCGGCCCGATCACGTCGCCGTCGCCGCAGAGCACGGCCCGGTCGAGCGTGTTCTGCAGCTCGCGGACGTTTCCCGGCCAATGGTGTGCGAGCAGCGCCTCCGCCGCCTCGGGCGACAACCGCCGCGGGCCCAGCCGATGGCGCGCCGCCAGCTCACCGAGGAAGAAATAGGCCAGCACGAGGACGTCCTCGCCGCGCGCACGCAGCGGCGGCACCTCGAGCGGCGCGACCGTCAAGCGATGGTAGAGGTCCGCACGGAAGCGCCCGCGTGCCACCATCGCCGCGAGGTCACCGCTGGTGGCGGCGACGAGATGCACGTCGACGGCGCGCGCGGCGCGGCCGCCGACGGGCCGTACCGTCTTGTCCTCGATCGCCTTCAGCAGCTTCGCTTGCAGCGCGAGGGGCAGACAGCCGACCTCGTCGAGAAGCAGCGTGCCGTGATCGGCCGCCTGGTAGAGACCGATCTTCGCCGCGCGTGCGTCGGTGAGCGCGGCGCCCTCGTGACCGAAGAGCTCCGACTCGACGAGGCTCTCGGGCATGGCCGCGCAGTCGATCGCGATGAAGGGTCGGTCCGCCCGCGGCCCGTTGTAGTGGAGCACGCGCGCGACGAGACCCTTCCCCGTCCCGCTCTCCCCGGTGACGAGCACGGTAGGTGGGATCGCGCCGACGGGCGGCGCGCAGAGGCGCGTGACCTTGGCGCGCAGCTCGCGGACGGCGGAGCACTGGCCGATGATGGCATCGATCCCCGTCCCGCGCGCCTCGCGCGCGCGATAGTAGGAGACCTCGGCCTCGAGCTGCACCTCCTCGAGCACGCGCGTCACGGCATGGCGCAAGTCGTCGAGATCCGGCGGCCGCTGCACGTGGTCGCGCGCCCCGAGCTTGATCGCCTCGACGCCGTCCGCGCTCGACCCCTCGGCCGTCATCATGATCACGTTCGCCGCCGGCCGCTGCGCGCGGAGCTCGCGCAGCAGGTCGAGACCGTTGCCGTCGGGAAGACGCGTATCGACGAGCGCGACGTCCGGCTCGACTTCCGCGAAGAGGCGCTGCCCATCGGCGCAGCTCGCGGCGACGGCGACGCGATGGCCGAGCGTCTCGAGCGTCCGCTTGACGTTCTGCGCGAGCAGGTCTTCGTCTTCGACGACCAGAATCGAGGCCATTCCGTCCGAGCTTCCTCCGAGCTTCCGCGCAGGGTCGCCGGTGGGCTTGCAAGTCGCGCGCCTACGGGCCGCCCGCATCGTTCGGAGTCCGGCCGTCGGCAACCCTGCAAAGCTTTACAGGAGTGCCGGCGCGGCGGGACGGAAGTTGCGCGGGACACCCGGTGAGCGGCCGGAGCCGCGCCGTCGCCACATCGTCCCCGCCGCACGATTCCGTAGACGTACCGTTCGCGCCGCCCGGTCGCCCGGGCGTCGGTCACCTTCACCGAGACGGCGGCCGGCCGCGAACGTGTACGGCACGTCGGCGAGACGGCCGGCTGCGAGCTCGATCTCGAAGCCGCGACACTCGTGCCACGTCGAAGTGGTCGAGCGCGCCGAACGCGCTCGCGTGACGGCGCGCGCCATGCGAGGGCCACGATCACCGCCACCCATGCTCCTCGTCAACGCGGCTGCCACCGGCGTCGCGGCGCGGCGACCGCGGCGACGCTCGATGCAACGGCCAGGTGCGCCCGTCCGCGCCGGATGCGTCGGCATCCGCGCATCGAGATGCGTTGGGCAGATGCCTCGCGCGCGGCAAGTCATGCGCCGACCGCGGGCCGATCGTGCTCGCCGTCGCATCGTGCCGCTTCTCGTGAATGGAGAATCGACCCGCGTCCGGGTCGCGCTTCTCGGAAGCCGGACGATGCTCGCGGCTGCACGACATGCGCATATGCGCGATGCATCTCGCCGTGAGCGGCAACATCGTCGCGGTGTTGGCTGATGCGCGTGGGGCATCTCACCCACGCGCGGCTCGTACGACCCGGATGTGGCGCGCCGCGCGCCGTCACGTCGGCTGCGGCGGACGCGGCATGTCGCTTGCTTTCCGAGCGTGTGCCGGCAGCTCGTACAGGCCTGATCAAAAAGGAGAATTCTCTCATGTTCGAATCACGCGTCCGAATCTTCGTCGCCATCGCGCTCGCGCTCGGCCTCGCGATCGCCGCGCCGACGACGGCGGCGACGGTGAAGCTCCGCGTCTCGAGCGCGCGCTACACGTACTCGAAGCAGCGCTTCCGCGTGAACGGCAGGGCGCCGGTGGGCAGCGTCGTGCACCTGAGCGACGCGACGTCGGGCATCGAGTTCGCCGTCGTCACGACCGACGCGCGGAAGAAGTGGATCTTCGAGGTGTTCGCGCCGACCGCGATTCCGTGCATCGTCCGCGCGACCAACGGCATCGAGACCGTCGACAAGAAAGTGTCCGGCCTGCGACGCTTCGTGCCGGGCTGCGGCGGCGTGCCGACGACACCGACGCCGACGCCGAGCACGACCCCGATCCGCACCGCGACGCCGGTGCGCACGACCACCCCGACGCCCGGGTCGACGCCCGGCGGCTCCGCCGCGGCGATGAAGCACGACCTCGTGATCCCGATGAACTACGAGCTCGGCATGCACTGCACGGGATTCGATTTCTCCTACTGCTGCGTCGCTGCCGCCCTACAACTCGATCCTCGCGCAGGTCGTGAAGACCGAGAAGACCGCGCCGAAAGCATCGGCCGACGACGACGGCGGGCAGAGCGGGCTCCGCATCGGGCGGCCGTCGATGCTCGGCGCCGATCCGAACGACAAGACGATCGTCCTCGATCCCGAGACCAACCAGCGCTACCGCCTGCTCTACTGGCACGAGGACGAGCGCACGCGCGCCGAGCTCGCCGACGGTGCCGGCCGGCGATTGTCCCGGCTGCGCGCCGACGACGGCCGGCAACGATCCGAACGGACACATCCTCAACTCGCGGGCCGAAGGCGAGAAGCTCGTCTACTGGTCGGCGTACTACGATCTCGGCAAGGGCACGACGAACCCCGCCGATCCGGCGCAGGTGCAGTCGACCGGCGACAACTTCGCCAACGCGGTCTTCCGTCACCTCTATCTCTACACCGACGCCGAGGGCACGATCCCGAACGGCACCACCGCGAACGCGCAGAAGCTGCACTTCGGCATCGATCTCCCGATCCCGGTCGACTCGGGCCCGGCCGGACACCGTCTCTCGTCGCGCTTCAACGCCGACGGCACGCTCGCCGACCCGCAGTACCTCACCTTCACCGGCAAGAGCGGCACCGTCGTCTACACCGACTCCCCCGTGACGCCGTTCGACGACTTCCCGTCGCCGCGCGCCAACGTGGTGAAGATCGAGAACGTCCCGATCGTCCTCACCAACCCCGGCGTCTGGGAGGCGTTGGGATTGCCGCTCACGCCCTTCCCGGACGGCATCGACCTCATGGCCCCCGACCTGACCGAGTCGGCGATCCGTCCGTTCGTCCGCATGACGGTGGAGGTCGTCGACCTCGCCGACCAGCCGATGTTGAGCTCGCGCGGCGAGCCGCAGGTGTTCTTCGGGAACGCGCCGATCGACATCCCGAACTGCGAGCGCTGCCACTCCGGCACACGCGCCAACGACCGCGCCGATCTCGGCGGGCCGCGCGTCGCCGAGACCCGCGTGGGTCTCGTCGACCTGCCGACGCTCACCGCCTCCGAATACGATTACTGGCGGAACACCGTCGGACTCTCCGACTGGTACGCGCGCGTGAAGGCGGCCGCGATCTCGATGCTGGGCTTGCACGACGCGAAGCACGGCACCGGCTTCTTGAAGAACTACGACCCGAGCAGCGCCGTGCAGACCGCGTTCCTCTCGCGGCTCGGGCGGCAGACCGTCGTCTGCCAGGACTGCCACGCCGACAACGTGATCGGCGTGCTCAAGTCGAAGAAGGTGTGGGAGATCCCGGAGCGCGACCGCGGCTTCCGCTTCACCGAGCTCTTTGGCGACACCAACGTGACCGGCGGGCCGGGCGATCGGCTGGTGCCCGCGCTCACCGAGGCGATCCACGGCGCCCACCTCGATCACTCGCCGATGTACGACGGCCAGGGCCGCACCGGCGCCTGCCAGGGCTGCCATCCGGCGCACCGCTCCGACGGCCGGCTCGACGGCTACCCGATCTCGCTCGACGGCCTCAATACGCAAGGACCCGAGGGCGGGAGCCCGAACGGCGACAACCGCGACGCGTCGGGCGGCTGCTTCGTCGGCCGTGACGTGCACTCGAATCCGCTGCGCTACGGCAACGGCGGCGGCATCCCGGCCGAGATTCCCGCGGGCCATCTCGAGCTCAACGCCGTCGGCGACTGGCTGCGCCAAAACGTCGCGATGAAGGCGGGCACCGACAAAGGTCTCTGGTGCACCAACTGTCACACCCAGCTGCAGCGCGAGCTCTACAAGGCCGATCACCTGACGAACGCGCTGGCCCCCGCCGCCGGCGACACCGCCCGCGACGCGACGAGCCTCGCCGATCTGGCGACACAGTTGAACGCCGCCAACGGGACGAGCTTCACGACGCAGAACCTGGTCGACATGCTCGATCCCGGCGAGGTCGGCGTCGGCACGACGGCGCGGCTCGCCGACCTCACACGGCTGCCGTGGGCGCCGGCGAGCCAACGCACCACGGGCAACGTCGCCTCCGTCAGCGTGTCGGCGACGCTCGCGCACGGGCCGGACGTCGACGGCGACTTCAACGTCGCCATCGTCGGCCTCGACCCGAACCGCGTCCCGGCGACCGATCTCGCCGGCCAGCCCGCGCCGGCCGACACCGCGCTCGTGCCCTTCGACGCGGCCGCCGACGGCCGCGACTATTGGCTGTCCGTCGGCTCGCCGAAGTGCGCCGACTGCCACAAGCCGCCGTTCGTCGAGAGCGTCGGCGGCGTCAGCCTCGCCTACGCCGAGCAGCTCGGCCTCGCGACCCCGGCCGACCTGAAGACGACCGACAGCGGCGCCTTCCCCATCAACCAGCCGTTCAAGTATTCGAACTTCCGCTACGCGAAGGGCCACCAGGGCCTCACCTGCCAGGGCTGTCACGAGTCGCCCCACGGCCTCTACCCGGTGACGCCGCCCGGTTTCGTCGGACCGCGCGCGGTCGACGAGACCACCTGGCAGCAAGCCGGCCTGCTGAACAACGACGGCAGCCACGGGCCGGTGAAGTGCGCCTCGTGTCACGAGACCAACGCCAACGGCACCGTCAAGGGCACGCACCGGATCACGTACAAGGGCACGCCGATCGACGCCGATCTGCCGACGGCGATCGCGTGGGCGCACACCTTCACGCCCGGACACTCGCTGCTCGACTCGACCTGCGTGCGCTGTCACGGCAGTCAGCGCAACGAGGTCAGCTGCAGCAAGCTCCGCGAGCACCTGCAAGCGGGACGCGTCGAGCTTCGGCACGTGACCGCGGTCGCGGCGGAGCTGGGGCTGACATGCACGTTCTGACCAGGCGCGGTCGCGCCGCGCTCGTCGCCGCCGCGCTCGTCGCCGGCGCCCTGCTCGTACCGCATGCCGCGCGGGCGGCGGGGCTCGACCCCAAAGCCGTGGCGGCACGGGTCGGCGACGAGCCGATCTACGTCGGCGAGCTCGCCGAAGGCGCGGCGAGCCTCGCCCTCGTCGGCGCGCAGGACGTCGGCGAGCGGCCGGGGGCGCGCGAGCAGCTGCTGGAGCGTCTGATCGTCTCCCGCCTCCTCTATCTCGACGGTGTCGCGCGCGGGCTCGAGCACGACCCGCGCGTCGAGGACGACGTCGCCGCGGCCGGCGACGCCACGCTCGCGGCCCGTTGGCTCGAGCAGCTCCGGCGGCGCGGCTGCGGAAAGCCGGGGACGTCGTGCCCCGATCCCGCGGCGATTCGCGCCGCCGAGCTCGCACGGCTGCGCGCGACGACGACGGTCGCCATCGACGAGGCCGCGCTCGACCCGGGCCGCGACGCCGGACGCGACCCCAATGCCGCGGTCGCCCGGGTGGGGACGCGGGCGCTGCGCTGGCGGCGCGTCCGACCCGCGGACGGCATGCTGGCGGCGACCGCGGCGGAACGGGCCGTCGCCGTCGGCCGCGTCGCCGACACCGTGCTGCTCGCCGACGCCGCGCGCAGCGCCGGGCTCGATCGCCCCGAGGATTTCCAGACCCTGCAAGCCAACTGGCGGCGCGCCGCGCTCGTGCGCGTGGTGCGCGAGGACGTGATCGCCGCCCACGCCCTCGACGATGCCGGTGTCGCCCGCGAGTACGCCGCCCATCGCGCGAGCTTCACGCTCCCCGAGGAGCGCCAGGTGCAGCAGATCGTGGTTCGCACGCGGGCGGAGGCCGACGACGTCCGCGCCGCGCTCGCCTCCCCCCCGCCGGGGACGACCTTCTACACGCTCGCGCGCGACCGCTCCATCGTACCGAACGCGGCGACGACGCTCGGCGTGGTCGGATGGGTGCGCCGCGACCAAGGCCATCCGGCACTCACGGCGGCCGCGTTCACGCTCGCCCCGGGCGAGATCAGCCAACCGATCGAGACCGACGCCGGCTTCCACGTGATCCGCGTGCTGGGAACGCGCCCGGAGGAGGTGGAGCCGCTCGGCGACCAGCTGCGCGCCCGCATCCGCGCCCGCTGGGACGCCAATCGGGTTGCGGACTACGCCCAGCACCTGGCAGAGACGACGTATCCCGTGACGCTCTTCCCGGAGACCTACGCCTCGGAGACCACGACGCGACGATGAGCGCGCCGGGACGCGCCGCGCTTCGTCCTTTGCTCGGCGCGTGTCTGACGGCCATGCTCGCGGCAGCGTGCACGTCGCCGCCGTCCTCCGACCGGCCTGCCCCACCCTCACCCGTCCCGACCGCCGCGGCGGCGGCGGCGACCGCGCCGCGCTACGTCGTCCTCGTGCACTCCGAGCTCGGCATGCACTGCACCGGCTTCGACTTCACGTATTGCTGCGTGCTGCCGCCCTACAACTCGGTGCTGGCCCAAGTGGTGCGGGCAGGCGGCGACGGCCCGCCCGCGCTCCTCGCCGCCGACCCGTCCGACCCGGAGGTCCTTCGCGACGGTGAGCGCCGGTTCCGACTCGCCTACACGCACGTCGACGGCGAGGGCCGGCCGAACACGCAGTCCGAGCACAAGAAGATGGTGTACTGGGGCGCGGAGTACCACGGGCGAACGCTCGCGAGCGAGGAGTTCCGCCAGCTCTACTCGTATGCCGAGGGCGCCGCACCCACGACCGCGAACGCCGCCAAGCGGCGAGTCGGCGAGGCGTATCACGTCATGGTCGACCGCGGTCCGACCAACCAACACGTCGGCCACGACGTCCTGCGCTGGTCGGGCGCGAAGGGTACGGTCCTCTTCACCGATTCGCCCGCGATGGAGAACGTGCCGATCGAGCTCACGACTCCCGATACCTGGGCGGCGCTCGGCCTTCCGCTCACGCCGTTCAGCGACTACGGGCCGTCGATGTTCTTCCTCCAGGAGTCCGACGTGCGGCCCTTCCAGCGCGCGGTCGTGACGCTCGTCGACGCCGACTCGCGCGCGCCGCTCGTCGATCCCGCCGGGCGTCCGGTGTCGGGCTTCGGCGTCAACGCGATCGACGTCCCCGCCTGCGACCGTTGCCATGCCACCGAGAACGCGAACGGCGCCACCTTCCACAAATACGAGACCGAGTACGCGTTCTGGCGCGACGAGCTCCGCACCGGCGAGTGGTTCGCGCGCTTGAAGGCGGCCGCGGTGTCGATCCTCGAGATCCACGACGCCCGCCACGGGACGAGCTTCACCGCACGGTACCCGGCGGGCGGAACGCTGACCTCGCGGCTCGGACGCGACTCGGTGCGCTGTCAGGACTGCCACGCCGACAACGTCGTCGGCGTGCTGATCTCGAAGCGCATCCGCGAGATCGACCCCGCCGATCGCGGCCCCCGCTTCGCCGAGCTGAATCCTGATCCCGACCGCGTCGTGCCGCCGCTCACCGAAGCGATCCACCGCGTGCACCAGACCGCGCGACCGCTCGGCGACGCCGTCGGGCTCTCAGGTGCCTGTCAGGGCTGCCATCCCGCGCATCGCGACGACGGCAACCTCACGGGCTTCCCCCTCGACGCGCACGGTCACAATCCCTTCGCCGACGGCGACAACCGCGACGTCGCGGGCGGCTGCTTCGCCGGCCGCGACGTCCACGCCAACCCCGGGAAGGACGCCGACGTCCCGACGCCCGCGCACCTGAACGCGGTGGGCCAGTGGCTGCGCGAGCAGGTCTGCCATTGCGGCCTGCGCGGCGAGGGGAGCGACAAGCCGCGCGGTCTCTGGTGCACCCACTGCCACAACCGCCTGTCGCGCGCGCTCTATGCCGCCGATCATCTGACCGACGCGGTCCACGGCGGCGGCGAGACCTTGCGCGACAAGCCGCTCGACGCGATCGCGCAGGCGCTCGGGGTCGATACCGACACCCTCGTCCGCGACTGGCTCGATCCGCGCGTGCCGCGCCAGGGCCCGGACCGCGCGAGCGGGGTCGTCCGCACCTGGGATCGCGGCGGCGTGCCCGCCGCGCCGGTGGCGATCCTCGCGGCCGCCGCGGACGGGAGCGGGCCGCGGCGCACGGATCCCGACGTCGACGGCGACCGGTCGGTCGTGGTCGCGAGCGCGGATCCCCTGTCGGATGCCCCAGGAATCCGCGCGCCCTACGACGCCCTCACCGACGGCAAGGACTATTGGCTCTCGGCGGGCGAGCCGCATTGCGCCGACTGCCATGCGCCGCCCTTCGTCGAGAGCGAAGGCGGGCGCGCCTTCCCGATCGACCAGCCCGGGAAGTACGCGCTGATGCGCCACTCCACCGGTCACGCCGGTCTGCATTGCCAGAGCTGCCACGGGTCGGCGCACGGGCTGTTTCCGGTGACGCCCACGGTCGATACCGGCAGCTACGCGCAAGCGGCGGCGAACAACCCCGACGGCACGCACGGTCCGACGAAATGCGCCGCCTGTCACGCCGTGAACGGCGACGGTGTGCCGCTCACGCTCGCCGACGCGAGCTATCGCGGCAAGCCGCTCGCGCACGACTACGACCTCGCCGTCGAGTACGCGCACACGTTGCGGACGCCGCCAGGAGAGGCACCGTGATCGCCCGCCGCCCGCACCGTCGGGCCTGGCTCGCAGCCGTCGCGCTCTTGGTCGGCTGCCACGGATCGGAGCCGGCCTCGCCGCCGTCGCGGGCGGCACGCCCCCCGCTGACCTTCGCCGACGTGTCCGTGCGCGCCCTCCAGGCCGAGCCGGCGGCGCACGTCGGCGACGTCTTCCGCGAGCGCTTCCTCTTCTTTCGCGTGTGGTGGAGCCCGGACCGCGCCCGGCCGAACCAGCTCACCACCGATCTTCCCACCCACTTCGAGGCCCGCATCGCCACGGCCCCGCTCTACGTGGCCCGCATCGAGTTTCCCGCCAGCGAGGACGCGCGCTTCGCCTCGCTGCACGAGGGCACCGAGCTCTGCCTGCGGGTGCGCTTTCTCCGCCTCCAGCCCGTGAGCAACTCGCCCGTCTTCGCGTACGAGGGCGAGAGCGGCGACTGTCCGGCGCCACGTCCCGGACCGTGACGCTCGGCCGCGGCGCCGTCGAACGCGCGGGTCAGCCGGCGGGGGCGCCGTCGTCGGCGCGCGCGAGCCCCGCCTCGCGAAGACGCGACTCGAGCAACGGCAGGCGGTCGTGCCCCCAGAACTGCTCGCCGCGAAACACGAAGAGCGGCACCCCGAACACGTGGTCGGCACGCGCCTCCGCCTGCGCGCGCTCGTAGGCGCGCGCGCCGTCGCCCGTGAGATAGGCGCGATAGTCGTCCGCCGACATCCCGAGCTCGGCGATCACCGCCGCCACGGCGTCGGGCTCGTCGACCTCGAGCTCCCGACGGAAGAAGCGCGTGTAGACGACCCGGCTGTACTCGACGAGCATGCCGTGCTCGTCCGCGAACAGACCGCCGATCAGCGCCGGCGTGGTGTCGTAGATCTTGCGCGGCCCCTTCAGCACGATGCCGCCGCGCAGGTTCGCGAAGCGGCGCGCGTCCATGTACGAGTAGCGGACCTTGAGCTCGGAGTACTCGCTGCGCTCGCTCTTCCCTTTGATCCGCAGCTGAAACGGCATCCATCGGAGCCGTACCCGGTAGCGCGCCTCGAGGGCGAAGGCGGGATCGAAGGCGAGAAACGCGTACGGGCTCTTGTAGTCGGAGTACATCTTCAGCTCCTCGCCGCGCTCGTCCATACGGCCCGGTCTACGATCCCGGAGGAGAAAAGCAATCGCGGAGCGCGTGAAAACGGAGAACGTTTCCACACCAGCGGGGATGCGGGCGCCGAAGGGACGGCTTGCCCGGTGCGTGCGTATCTTGGCTCGGTGGAGTAGGAGAGATTGGCGCCCGGCCATTTGGAGCGCAGATTTTGACAATGGAGGTCAGCATGCCGAGAGCCGCTGGTGATCGTTACGTCTGTGAGAAGTGTGGCGCGGTGTTGGTGTACGAAAAAGGCTGTCCATGCCCGCCGGACATGCCGCATTCGGAGATGTGCTGCGGACAGCAGATGAAGAAGGAGTAGTTCGGGATCCCGACCGACCGCCTTTGCCAACGGCGGCGGAAACGAAGGAGGCATCCATGAATCGCGCGATCCGGTATGGAATGGCGGTCACGGCTCTGCTCATCATGGCCCGGCTGGCAAACGCCGAGGAAGCATCATCGCTCAAGCCGCAGGTTCCCCCCGGCTGGTCATTCAGTGTTCCCGACGGCAATGCCAAGTCGGGTCAGACTGTCTTCATGCAGATGCAGTGCTACTCGTGTCATCGCATCACGATCCCGGGGGAGAAGATCCCTGCTAAACCCGCCGGGATCGGACCGGATCTGACGTCCGGTTACGGGCAGCTACCGAAGGAATACCTGGCAGAGGCGATCATCAAAGCCCACACCGTCGTCGCCGCGCCCGGATACGTAATGAAGGACGGGCTGGCAGGCATGGGGAACTACAACCACTTCCTGACCGTGCAGGAGCTGATCGATCTGGTGGCGTTTCTGAAGCGCCCCTAATCCGTGGCAAAACCCGTTCGCATAGCACCCTCCATCCTTGCCGCCGATTTCGCGCGGCTCGGCGCCGAAATCACGCGCGATCACCGCGGCCGGCGCCGATTTCATCCATATCGACGTGATGGACGGGCATTTCGTGCCCAACGATCACCATTGGGCCCGGCGGTCGTGAAGGCGCTCGCGCCCCCACAGCCGCTGCCGTTCGACGTGCATCTGATGATCGCGCCGGTCGATCCCTATCATCCCCGCCTTCGCCGAGGCCGGCGCCGACATCATCACCGTCCATCCCGAAGCCGGGCCGCATCTGCATCGCACGGTCGCAGCTCATCAAGTCGCTGGGCAAGAAGGCCGGCGTCGCGCTCAATCCGGCGACGCCGGTCGAAGTGCTCGGATTACGTGCTCGGCGACATCGATCTCGTGCTGGTGATGACGGTCAATCCCGGCTTCGGCGGGCAAGGCTTCATCGACCGCGCAGCTCGACAAGATCGGCGCGGTGCGCCGCCGCATCGACGCGCGCGGGCCGCGCGATCGATCTCGAAGTCGACGGCGGCATCAACGACGAAACCGCGCGGGCGGCGATTGCCGCCGGCGCCGACGTGCTGGTCGCGGGCACGGCGACTTCACCGGCGGCGACCCGCGCCTATGCCGCAAACATCGCCCGGCTCCGCGCCGACGGCTGATTCCGCAGGCGCCGACCCAACTATCGACAGAGGAGCAGCCATGGCGAACGAAGGTTTTCACGAACAACCCACCGACCTCTCGGATGCAACTCGAGACATGCACCGCGCCCTTCAGTCGCTCATGGAAGAGCTGGAGGCGGTCGATTGGTACAACCAACGAGCCGACGCGTGCAAAGACCAGAACCTCAAGGCCATCCTCGTTCACAACCGAGACGAGGAGAAGGAGCACGCTGCCATGCTCCTCGAATGGATTCGGCGGCACGATGCGAGCTTCTCGAAAGAGCTCAAGGACTACCTCTTCACCGAGAAGCCAATCGCCAAGCTCGAAGCTGAGCGCAATCCCTAGCCTCAACCGCTTCGCCCTCCACCGCAGTCACCCGCGCGCGCGCGTCGGGCGGCTCCGCCCGCGCCACGCCTCGCGCCCCCACGCAATCACGAACAGATCCCCGCGGTCACGACGATCGCGGGCCCCGACGGCGCGTCGAGCCAATACGAGGCGAGCAAGCCTGCGAGCACGCTGCCGACTCCGAACAGCGGGGCCACACGAACTCGGCCGAGCGAGCGCGCCCGGAGCTTGGCGGTGGCGGCAGGAATGACCAGCAGGGCGTTCACCAGGACGATGCCGACGACGCTGATGCAGGCGACGACGACGAGCGCCAGCAGCACGTGGAAGAGTGTCAGGAGCGTGGCGACCTGGAGCCCGGCGGCGTGGGCGCCGTCCGGATCGAACGCGGCAAACACGAGCGCGCGCCCGGAGCGGGCCAGCACCAATAGGACGATCGCGCTGACGACCGCGATTGCCGCGAGGCCTTCCCAGCTCACGGTGAGGATGCTGCCGAAGAGGTACGAGAGGAGCTCGGGTTGGAACCCCGGGCTCAGGCTCAGCACGAGCACGCCGACGGCCATGAAGAACGGCAGGACGAAGCCGAGGATCGTGTCGAGGGACAGCCGCCCGACCTGCTCGAGCCGGTGCAGCGAGAGGCCAATACCGACGGCAAGAGCGGCGGCCAGCATCAAGGGTGGCAGGCCCGTGACGACACCGACCGCGACCCCGGCCAGGGAAGCGTGGGCAACGGCATCGCCGAAGAACGCCGACCGTCGGAGAACGACGAAGATCCCCAGGAGACTCGCCACGAGCCCGACGAGCAGCCCGGCAACGAGTGCCCGCTGCATGAACGGGTAGGTGAGCACGTCGACGAGCCCACCGATCACGGCGCGGTCCCTTGTGCTCGGTGGCGTTACATCGTCGCCGCCGGGCCGTAGAGGTTGGCCAATGCTTCCGGCGTGAGGATTTTCGTCGGCGGTCCGCTGCACTGCAGGCGACGATTCAGGCAGAGCACGATGCGGCGTGACCGAAGACGATGTCCAGGTCGTGGGAGCAAATGAGGGCCGTCAGGCCGTGGTGCGACACCAGGCGATCGAGGAGATCGTAGAGTGTCTTCGCACCACCGACGTCGATTCCCGCTTCCGGCTCGTCGAGCAGCAGGAGTCGTGGGCTCGTGACCATCGCGCGTGCGATGAGCGTGCGCTTGACCTGGCCACCGGCCAGGGTGCCAAGCGCTCGTCGAGCATGTCCGAGTTACCGAGGGCTTCCATGTAGTGCCGGACCGTCGTGTCGACGTCCGGACTGCGCGCGCCGAGCAGCGGCATCCGCACGGCCTCGCGCACGGTGAGCGGCAGTGTCGCATCGAAGGAGAGCCGCTGAGGCACATAGCCGACCTGCCGCCGCGCCTCGGCCGCCGGGGCGCCGAAGATCCGGACTTCGCCGTCGAACCGCACGAGGCCGAGGATCGCCTTCAAGAGCGTGCTCTTGCCGGAGCCGTTGGGCCCGATGAGGGTCGCGATCTGCCCCTGGTCCAAGGCGAACGACACATGCTCCACCGCGGGCTGCTCTTGCCCTTCGAACCAGACCGTCACGTCGTTCACCTCGAGCGCTGGCACGTCGGTTCCCTATGACGTCCGGCCGCGAGCCGCCGCCGCCACCGCGTGGGCGTCGAAGAGGAGGAGCTCGATGTATCCGTCACGGCCGGGCAGGCCTCCCAGCGGGTCGAGCACCCCGAGCTCCACGTCGAGATCCCGGGCGATCGCGCGGAGGGCACCGATGGCGAGCTGCGGCTCGGTGAAGACCATGCGCACGCCCGACGCGCGGATCCTGCTCTGAAACTCCATGATGAACCGCGGGCTCGGCTCCAAGCCGGCGTACGGCTCGAACACGGCTGCCACCTCGAGCCCGTAGGCGTCGGCGAAGTAGTGGAAGGCGTCGTGCACCGTTGCGATCCGCCGTGTCGGCAGGTCGGCCAGGAGCCGGCGAATCTCGGCATCCGCAACATCCAGTCTGGCGAGATAGCTCGCGAGCGAGGCATGGATCTCGGCGCCCTTCTCGGGCGCCAGTCGCTCCAACTCGGCCGCAACGGTTCTTGCGATCAGCTTCCCGTTCGCGGCCGACAACCAGTAGTGAGGGTCCACGCTGCCGTCGGCATGAACTTCGTTTGCCCGACGTAGCGCGATGCCGTCGTCGACCGGCACCAGCCGCGGCACCCCGGCGCCCCGCGCGAGGCGGGCGGCCCAGTCGTCGAGGCCATGGCCGACGACGAGAGTCGTTGGCGCCGTCGAGCCCGCGCAGGTCGTCGGGGTTGGCTCGAACGTTGGGCGCTGGCGCCAGGGGGCAGGACCAGCGCCACGTCGGCGACGGTACCAGCTACGTGGCGCGCGATATCGTAGAGGGGGAAGAGGGTGGCGGCCACCTTCACCGTTCCGGCCCGGACCTCGGAGACGAGAACCGCCAGGACGGCCAGGGCAACGACGAGGCTTGCGAAGAGAAAACGCGCACCCGCGGCCACTGGGCGGCTCTGCATGTTCCGGGTGTCGCACGACTCCCGGAGGAAGGCCAGGCATCCGGGAAAATCTCGACGTGAGCACCTCGGGAGCCGGCAGGGCCGTTTACCGGCGCGCGATGCTAACCAGCTTCGGCTCGCCGCGCTCGCTAAACGAGGCCGTAACGTGCCGTATCGCCCCCGGCTACCTTCCGGTGGTCCATCGACGGGCAGCGCTGCGGCTTATCACGCAGCCGCGCGCCGCGGCTCAGCGCGCGTGCCAGCCGTGACGCGCGCCTTCCAAGAGGAGCGTGGCCACGAGCGCCTGCCCGCGTGCATCGAGAGCGTCGTCGGCGCGCGCGCTCGCCGGCGGTCGCACCGTCGGCGCGACCGCGGTCCGCATCGGCTGCTGCCGGAGCGCGTGCTGGGAAACGTCGGCCTCGCCGTAGCGATAGGTCTCGAGCGCCGCGACGGCAACGATCATCATCAGCACGCAGGCACGAAGCCACGTCCGCGCGGGCATACGCAGCGACGGAGCAAGCCGCACGCCACGCGGTGACGGCGGCGAAATCCCACCATCGACGGTGCCGGTCGCGTGACGGCGGCGTCCGCGCCGTATATGAGCACGCGGGTTCCTGCGCGCTCCGGGACGGGTCCCGCCGAAACTTGCAGGCATCGAGGAGGAAATCATGCAAGAAGACCCGACGCACTCCGGGTACCGCAATTGCTGAGCTGCATGCCCCTCTCTTCGTGGTCGCGTCGGATCGCGACGCTCGTGCTGCTCGGCGTGCTCGGAACGGCGGCACGTGCATCCGCCGACGGCGTGCAGACCGCGGGCGACATTCTCCAGTTCGTTCCGGCGCTGACCGGCCTCGGCCTCACCTATTTCTACCCCGCCGACGCCGACCGCAGCGCGCGCATCGAGGCCGGGACGACGTCGGATCCGAGCGACCGCAACCTCGCCTACCGCGCGATCTTCGACCGCGACGCCACGGGCCGGCTGCAACTGCTCGAGTCGGGCGCGCTCACCGGGGCGACGACGCTCATTCTGAAGGCCGCCGTCGACAAGAAGCGTCCGAACGGGCATGCGCACTCCTTTCCCTCGGGACACACCTCCGACGCCGCATTCGGGGCGGCCTTCCTGCAGCGGCGCTACGGGTGGTGGTACGGCGTCCCGGCGTTCATGCTGACGGGGTTCGTCGGATGGAGCCGCGTCGAGTCGGGCGAGCATTTCGCCGAGGACGTGATCGCCGGCGCCGGCATCGGCATCGTGAGCAGCCTGATCTTCACGCGCCCCTATCACGGCGTCGAGATCGCCCCGACCGCGAGCAACGGCACGTACGGGGTCGCGCTCCGCACGACGTGGTAGCGGAGGGGCCGCGCGGCGGCGCACGCGGCGACGGTGCGCAGCGCTGACGCGCGCGCCGTCTTCGCCTTGATTTCCCGCCGCCGTCGCGGTCGTATCGCTCGCGCATCCCATGAAGGCACCTCGCACGCCGACGATCCACGGCTTCATTCCGCTCCTCGCGATCGCAGGGCTCGTGATCGGCGCCTGCCAACACCTCCCGCCCCGCCCGCTCGCGCCCGCGCGCACGGCCGCCGCGCTCGAGGCGCGGACGCTCGCGGATCCCGGACTGGCGCGCTTCCTCGCGCGCGCCCTCGGCCATGCGCCGTCTCCCTGGCCGCCCCGCGCCTGGGATCTGCCCATGCTCACCTTGGCGGCGCTCTACTTCCAACCGACGATGGAGGTCGCGCGCGCCCACGCCGCGGTCGCGGGCGCCGCCGTCGAGAGCGCCGGCGCGCTGCCCAATCCGACGCTCTCGGTGACCCCCGAGTACAGCGTCAACCCGATGGGCGCGGTGTCGCCGTGGGTCGCGGCCGTCCACCTCGATTGGGTCTTCGAGACCGCCGGCAAACGGCGCTGGCGCATCGCGCGCGCGCGCGCCGAGGCCGACGCGGCGCGCCTCGCGATCACCGCCGAGGCCTGGCGGGTGCGACGCCAGCTCGCGTCGACGCTGGTCGCGCTCGCGGCGGCGCGTACGCAAACGGCCGCGCTCGCGGCGGAGCGCGCCGCGGCGGCGCGTCTCGTCGATCTCGTCGAGGCTCGAGTGCGGGCCGGGGCGGCGGCGGCGTCCGACGTCGCACCGCTCCGCTTCGCCTCGCTCCAGGCCGCGACGGATCACGCCGCGGCGGAGGCCCGGGTCGAAGAGGCGGCGGCCCGGGTGGCGGCCGCGCTCGGCGTCCCATCGCGCGCGTTGGCCGACGTCGAGCTGCCGACGGGACTCGACGACGAGGACGCGCGCGCGCTCGCCGAGCTCACGCCCGGGCGCGCCCGGCGCCGCGCGCTCCTCGAACGCTCGGACGTCCGCCAAGCCGTCGCCTCCTATGCCGCGTCCGAGGCGGCGCTCGGCCTCGAGCTCGCGCGGCAATACCCGGACGTCCACCTCGGCCCGGGCTACCAATTCGACCAAGGCCAGAACAAATGGAGCGTCGGCCTGGCGATCGACTTGCCCATCCTGAACCGCAACGAGGGTCCGATCGCCGAGGCCGCAGCCGCACGCGACGAGGCTGCGGCGCGCCTGCTCGCAACCCAGGCCACCGTCATCGCCGACGTCGAGCAGGCGCTCGCCCGCCGCTCGGGCGAGCACGTCCGTCGCGAGCGGCTGCGGTCGATGCTCCGCGACCGCGAGGCCGAGGTCGGCCGCGTGCAGCGGGCCTTCGCCGCCGGCGCGCTCGACCGGGCGGCGGTCGTGACGGCGGAGCTCGAGCGCGACCGCGCGGCCCGCGCGGTCGCGGAAGCGGAGGCGGCCTTAGCGCTCGCGCTCGTCGATCTCGAAGCCGCCGTCGAAGGGCCGCTCCCGACGGCCGCGGCCGAGGCGGTCGCGACGGAGGGACCCTGATGCGCCGTCGCACGCTCGCCGCGATCCTCGCCGCGTCACTCGCGCTCGGGAGCGGCGCCTGCAGCGATCGCACGCCAGCGAGCCGCGACGACGACACCGTGCCCGCCGCGCCGACGGACGGCCGTCCCGAGCGCGTGGCGCTCGGCGCCGACGCCGCCGCCAGCGCCGGCATCGCGACGGCGGCTGCCGAGCGCGCCGAGGCGAGCGTGGAGGTCGACGCGTTCGGTCGCGTCCTCGATCCCCTGCCGCTGGTCGAAGCCCTCCATGCCCGCCGGGCGGCCCGCGCGGCGGCGACGCTCGCGCGCGCCGAGCTCGAGCGCGTCGCGCGGCTGAACCGCGACGACCAGAACGCCTCGACGCGCGACCTCGAGAGCGCCCGCGCGGCCGCCGACAAGGCGGCCGCCGACCTCGCGACCGCGAGCGCGCGGCTCACGGTCGGGTGGGGAGCGCTCGCCGACCAAGACGACACGCTCGGCGACGAGCTCGCCAGCGGTCGCCGCGCGCTCGTCCGTGTCGACCTGCCGGCCGGGGTAGTCGTGACGCCGCCGCCCGCGACCGTCACCATCACCCACGCCCCCGACGGCAAGGCGCCCCGCGCCGCCCGCGTCCTCGGCCCCGCCGCGAGTGTCGACCCGCTGGTGCAAGGCGAGAGCTGGATCGCGCTCGTCGCCGACGACCCGCCGCAACCGGGGGCGGTGCTCGCCGTGCGCGTGCCGCGCGATGCGATGCCCGTTGCCGGCGTCCGCGTTCCCGCGTCGGCGATCGTCTGGGTCGACGCCGCGCCGGCCGTCTATGTCGCCGCGGCGCCGGGCGAGTACGAACGGCGCGCGGTCACGCTCGGGCCGCGCGTCGACGACCACTGGATCGTGACGAGCGGGCTCGCGCCCGACGAGCCCGTGGTCGTGGCGGGCGCCGCCCGCCTGGTCTCCTCCGAGCTCGTTGGCCGCGCGGCGGACGCGGACTGAACGCGTCGCATGTTCGCGTCGATCGTCGGCCGCTCCCTCGAGCACCGCTGGGTCGTGCTCGCGCTCGCGGCGGCGCTCCTCGTCTACGGGTTCTGGACGGCCGAGCACGCGCCGCTCGACGTGCTGCCGGACTTCGCGCCGCCCACGGTCGACATCCAGACCGAGGCACCCGGCTTCGCGCCCGAGCAGGTCGAGCGGCTCGTGACGCTGCCGATCGAGACGGCGCTCGGCGGCGTCTCGAGCCTCGAGGCGCTCCGCTCCGAGTCGATCCAGGGACTCTCGGTCGTGAACGCCGTCTTCGCCGACGCGACCGACGTCCACCTCGCGCGCCAAGCGCTGGCGGAGCGCCTGGCGGACATCGGTCCGCGTCTGCCCGCGGGCGTGCTGCCGCCGCGCCTCTCGCCCCTCACCTCGGCGACGATGGACGTCTTGAAGATCGGCCTCACGTCGCACGCCCGCTCGCCGATGGAGCTCCGCACCTTCGCCGATTGGGTGCTCCGGCCGCGGCTGCTGATGGTGCCGGGCATCGCGCGCGTGAACGTGTTCGGCGGCGAGGTGCGCCAGGTGCAGGTGCGCGTCCGTCCCGAGGTGGCGCGCGCCCACGGTCTCACGGTCGCGGACGTGGTCGCGAGCGCGCGCGCCGCGACCATGCTGCGCGGTGCCGGCTTCGTCGACACCCCGAACCAACGCATCGTCGTCGACACGGCGGGCACCGCCCGCACCGCGGCGGAGCTCGGCGCGACGGTCGTCGCGAACGCCGGCGGCGTCGCGGTGCGGCTCGCGGACGTCGCCGACGTCGCGGACGGCCCGGCGCCGGCGTTCGGCGACGCCGTGGTGCAAGGCGAGCCGGGCGTCCTGCTCACGCTCTCCTCCGCCTACGGCGCCAACACCATGGACGTGACGACCGCCCTCGAGGCGGCGCTCGCCGATCTCCGGCCGCAGCTCGCACGCGACCAGATCACGCTCTATCCGGCGCTCCATCGCCCGGCGAGCTTCGTCGAGTCCGCGATCGGCAATCTCCAGCGCTCGCTCGTGCTGGGCGCGATCCTCGTGGTGTTCGTGCTGCTCGCGTTTCTCCAAGACGCGCGCGCCGCCTTCGTGTCGCTGACGGCGATCCCGCTCTCGCTGCTGACCGCCGTCGTGGTGCTCACGCGCTTCGGGGTCACGCTGAACACGATGTCGCTCGGCGGCCTCGCGATCGCGATCGGCGAGGTCGTCGACGACGCGATCATCGACGTCGACAACATCGTACGGCGCCTGCGCGCGAACCGCGAGGCGGGCGGGCCGCGCTCGGCGTTCGCGGTCGCGCTCGGCGCGTCGCTCGAGGTGCGGCGCGCCGTCGTCTTCGCGACCGGCGCCGTGGCGCTCGTCTTCCTGCCGCTCCTCGGCCTCGGGGGCTTGCAGGGCAAGTTCTTCGTGCCCCTCGCGCTGAGCTATCTGCTCGCGATCTCGGCCTCGCTCGTCGTGGCGCTGACGGTGACGCCGGCGCTCGCCCTCACGATGCTCGGCACGCGCGCGGGGCGCGCCACGACGCCGCCGCTCCAGCGCCTGGCGACGCGCGCCTATGGGCGGCTGCTCGCCTGGGTGCGGCAGCGCGAGCGCACGGTCGTGACGGCGGTGGCCGTGGCTGCGGTCGGCGCGCTCTGTCTCGCGCCCACGCTCGCCGGCGAGTTCCTCCCCGAGTTCCGCGAGCACCATCTCGTCGTGCCCGTGTCGACGGCGCCCGGCACCTCGCTCCTCGCCATGCGCGACCTGGCCGTCCGTCTGTCGCGCGCCTTGCTCGCCGTGCCGGGGGTGCGCACCGTCGAGCAGCAGAACGGGCGCGCGGAGCAAGGGGAGGACACCTGGGGAACGAATCGCGGCGAGCTGCACCTCGAGCTCGCACCCGACGCCGACGACGCCGCCACGGCGGAGCGCGTGCGGGCGGTGCTGGCGGCGACGCCCGGCGTCGAGTCGGAGGTGCTGACCTTCCTCGGCGACCGCATCGGCGAGAGCATCAGCGGGGAAACGGCGCCGGTGGTGCTGAACCTCTTCGGCGACGATCTCGACCTCCTCGATGCGAAGGCGCAGGAGGTCGCGGCGGTGGTGCGCGCAACGCCGGGCGCCGTCGACGTCCGGGTCGGCCAAGCGGCGACCGCCCCGCACGTCGCCGTCCGGCTGCGGGCGGAGGCCTTGCAGCGCTACGGCCATGGCGCGCTCGAGGTGCTCGACGCCGTCGAGACGGCGTTCGCCGGCACGACGGTCGGACAGGTCCACCGCGGCGAGCAGCCGGTCGACGTCGTCGTGACGCTGCCGCCGGAGGCTCGCACCGATCCCTCCGCGGTCGGCGGCCTGCTCGTCGCGAGCGCCGCCGGCGCCGTGACACCGCTCCGCGAGCTCGCCGACGTCACGGTCGTCACCGCGCGCGACGTCATCCGACACGAAGGGGGACGGCGGCGCCAGACCGTCACCTGCAACGTGCACGGGCGCGACGTCGCCTCGTTCGTCGCCGATCTCGAGGACCGGCTGCGGCAGGTGGATTTTCCGAGCGGGACGTATCGCACGATCGGCGGCACGGCGACGGCCCGGGCCGACGCGACGCGCGACCTCCTGCGCCATGCGACGCTCGGGTTCCTCGGCGTCCTGCTGCTGCTCGCCGTGGTCGCCGAACACTGGCGAAACCTCCTGCTGCTGCTCCTGAACGTACCGCTCGCGCTCGCGGGTGGCGTCGTGACGGCGGCGATCACGGGCACCGGACTCTCGCTGGGCGCGCTCGTCGGCTTCGTCGCGCTCTTCGGGATCACGCTCCGGAACGCGATCATGATGCTCGCCCACTACCAGTATCTCGTGCGCGAGGAGGGCTTGCCGTGGAGCGCCGAGACGGCGACCCGCGGCGCAAGCGAGCGACTCGTGCCGATCCTCATGACCGCGCTCGTGACCGGCCTCGGCTTGCTGCCGGTGGCGCTCGCGTCGGGACGGCCGGGCGGAGAAATCGACGGGCCGATGGCGATCGTGATCCTCGGCGGGCTGGTCACCTCGACGCTGCTGAACCTGCTCGTGCTCCCGACCCTCGCGCTCCGGCATGGGCATTTCGGCGCGCCGGACGCGTAGTCGGCGCGCGGCCTGGCGCGGCGCGGGCACGCATCGTGCAAGGCAAGCCGACATGACGTGGACGGATCGCAACTTCGTACGGACCGTCATCCGAGCTCTTTTCGATGCGGCCGTCGCCGAGAACGATCGCGTCGCGGGCGCGGCGATACCGGTGCGATTCCGGACCCGCGCCCGCGGCGCGACCGGACCGACCGGACGATTCGTCGCTGGCGATCTCGATCCTTACATGGCCGACCTCCTCGCCGAAGAGATGTGCGCGGCCCCGCACGACGGGGTCGCAGCCCTCTCGGTGGAGATCGGCGGCGCACGACACTCCCGCGCGATCGAGATCCGCGTGCGCGGCTGAGCCGCGCACCTCGTCGTGGCGTGGCGAACCGCCCCGGATGGGGCGGAACGCCTCGCCCGCGGCGCAACGCGCTCGCCTGCGCGCGGCGTCGCGGCGACGGCATGCGTCGTGCAGTGAAGCCCTGGGCATGAGCCTTCATCACCACGAGCACGCGTCCACCGGTCGACCGCAGGCCGTCACGGTGCTGCGACCGCACTTCCGCGACGACGCGTTCGGCCGCGACGATCGGGCGACCGCGAACGCCTACCGTCGCTTCCTCCGCCGGACGCAGGACGTCGCGGCCATGGCGGGCACGTATCCCGGCGGGATGACGACGCTGATTCGCGATCGCGAGACGGTGACGATGCTGCTGGTGCGGCTCCTCCAGCGTCACGCGGTCGACTGAGCGGCGCGCGCCGGCGCGACGCGACCCAGCAACGCTCGCAGCTCGTCCATCCCGAAGGGCTTGTCGAGGACCTCGACGGCGCCGAGCTTCTTGGCCTCCGCGTGGACGGTGTCGTCGCCGAACGCCGTCATGAGGATCACCGGCGTCCGCCATCCCGCGCAGCGCAGCGCCGCCAGCACGTCGAGCCCGTCGAGCCTCGG
Organism: uncultured delta proteobacterium; assembly: GCA_963774015.1. Lineage (GTDB taxonomy): Bacteria > Desulfobacterota > Binatia > UTPRO1 > UTPRO1 > UTPRO1. The sequence goes on along the minus strand of CAVZDH010000001.1, from coordinate 698,068 downwards.
CATGCGGACGTCGGCGAGGATGACGGCGACCGTGTCGCGGCCGTGCGGCCGCCCCGCGATCTCGTGCAGCCGGTCGATCAGCTCGTCGCCGTCCGGCGCCTCGATCACCTCGTACCCGTCCGCGACGAGCACGCCCGCCAGCATCCGTCGCATGTCGGCGTCGTCCTCGGCCAGGATCACGCGGCGCACGGCCGCTGCGGGCGTCGTCGTGACGATGCGGTGAGTGCTCGTGGTCATGGCTCGCGTCGTCCCTCCGACGAAACGGAAGCGAACGGCGTGCCACGCGTCACGGGATCGTCCTCCGCGGCGTGCGCCCCGACCGCCGCGTAGTGCTCGAGCTTCCGATAGAGCGTCTTGCGGTCGAACCCGAGGATGCGGGCCGCGATCGTCTTGTTGCCCGCGACCGCTTCGAGCACGCGCGACATGTAGCGCCGCTCGACCTCCTCCATCGGCACCAGCTCGCAGGGATCGTCGCTGCCGACGAGGACGTGCGAGCGCTGATAGGTGCGGATCCTCTCGGGCAGGTCGTCGACCATGATGGTGCTCGTACCGCGTCAGGGCGACCGCGCGCTCGATGCAGTTCTGGAGCTCGCGCACGTTCCCCGGCCAGCCGTAGGCGAGCAGACGCTCCGCCGCCGGCGCCGAGATGCCGGTCACGTGCTTGCCGGCCTGGCGCGCGTGGCGCGCGAGGAAGTGCTGGGCGAGCAGCAGGACGTCGCCGCCGCGCGAGCGGAGCGGCGGCAGCGGCAGGTGCACGACGTTGATGCGGTAGAAGAGATCCTCGCGGAAGCGTCCGCCTCGACCGCCGACTCGAGGTCGCGGTTGGTCGCCGTGACGAGCCGCACGTCGAACGGCACCTCGATGTCGCTGCCGACGGGCCGCACGCTCCGCTCTTGCAGCGCGCGCAGCAGCTTCGGCTGCAGTCCGAGCGGCATCTCCGCCGATCTCGTCGAGGAAGAGCGTCCCGCCGTTCGCCTGCACGAAGAGGCCGGTGCGCGCGCCGCGGCGTCGGTGAACGCGCCGCGCGCGTGGCCGAAGAGCTCGCTCTCGAGCAGGGGCTCCGGCATCGCCGCGCAGTTGACCGCGACGAACGGGCCCTGGCTTCGCCGCCCGCGCGCGTGGAGCGCGCGCGCGACGACCTCCTTGCCGGTGCCGCTCTCGCCCGTGACGAGGACGGTCGCGTCCGACGCCGCGACGCGCGCGAGGAGGTCGTCCACCTCCTGCATCGCCGGGCTGTTGCCGATGAGCTCGCCGCAGGGTGCCGCTGCTTCGACGGCCTGCCGCAGCCGCGCAACCTCGTCGCGCAGCACGCGATGCCGGATCGCGCGCGTCGAGCGCGTGCACCAAGAGCTCGACGCTCGAAGGGCTTGGTGATGAAGTCGTAGGCGCCGGCGCGGATCGCGGCGACCGCCGCGTCGAGGCTGCCGAACGCCGTGATCACGATCACCGGGACGTCCGGCCGGTTCGCCGCGACCCGCGCGCAGAGCTCGATGCCGCTCATGCCACCGAGATTGAGGTCGCGTGACGACCACGTCGACCTCGTGCGCGTCGAGGAACGTCGAGCGCGTCGGCGGCCGTCGTCCGGCACGCGACCTCGAACGATTGCCGCGCGAGGGCGGCCGCGAGCATGTCGCACATGGTGCGGTCGTCGTCGACGATGAGGATGCGACCGTTCATGCGACGGCATCCGGAAGGAACACGGAAAAGGCGCTTCCCGCGCCGACCGTGCTCCGCACGTCGATCCAGCCGCCGTGCTCCTGCACGATGCCCCACGTCACGGAGAGCCCGAGCCCGGTCCCTTCGCCGACGCCCTTGGTGGTGAAAAACGGCTCGAACACGCGGTGGAGCGTCTCCGGGCCCATGCCGTCGCCCTCGTCGGCGACGGTCACGTAGGCGTAGTCGTCCTCGTCACCGCCGTGATCGGCCGGCGGACGCGTCCGCCGCTGGCCGACGCTCACCGCGAGCCGCCCGCCCTTCACCATCGCCTGCATGCCGTTCACCATGAGGTTCGTGAGCGCCTGGAGCATCTGATCCGGGTCGACCGCGGCGCAGACCTGGTCGGGAGCGTCGACGGCGATCGTCACGCGATGGGTTTTCGCGAACGGCGCCAGGATCTCGACCGCGTCCGCGACGACGCGTCCGAGCTCGTAGCGGACGCGGGTGCGGACCGCGGCGGCGGGCGAAGTCGAGGAGCTGCCGGATGATCCGGGTCATGCGCTCGGTCTGGTCGAGGATGATGCGCGCTCCCGTGGCGCTCGTGTCCGGCGTGGGATCGGCGAGGATCATGTCGGCGCGGCCGGACACCACGTTGAGCGGCGTGCCGAGCTCGTGCGCGACGCCGGACGCGAGCTGCCCGATCGTCTTCAGCCGGTCGGCGTGCCGGAGCTGCTCGAGCGTCGCGATGCGGGCCTCGGTTTCGGCGGCGACGCGTCGCTGCGCCTCCGCGAGGCGGTCGGACGTCACGTCGATCTCGGCCGCGAGCGAGCCGATCTCGTCGCGCTGGCGGAGCGCGAGCGGTCCGGTGAAATCCCCCGCCCCGACGCGGCGCGCCTTGGCGGTGAGCAGGCGCATCGGCCGTCCGACCATCCAGACGCCGAGGACGAGCGCGATCACGCTGCACACGAAGACGATCAACGTCGTCGACAGCACGTTTTCGAGGATGCTGGCGCGAATGAACGACCGCGGCGGGCTCGCGAGCTCCGAGAGCTCGAGCACCGCAGGACGCGCATGCCCGGCGAGCATGGGGACGTAGGTGTAGCGCCGGTCGCCCGCGGCGGCATGCCGCACCAGTGTGGCTTCTTTCCCCGCCGCGAGCATCGGGAGGATCCGGCTCGCATTGGCGTCGCGCCCGGCGGCGGCGTCGTCACGCAGCTCGTCGAGCCAGCGCCAGCGCAAGCCGAGGTCACCGACGTCGGTCATCGCGAGCACGGCGCGCGCGTGGGCCTCGTCTTCCGTCTCCCACACCGCGTGGATCGCGTTGCGGAGCGTCCAGCCCATGATGCGTTGATCGTGCTCCTGGTCGCGCTCGAAGAGGTCCACCTCCCGGCGTACGCGGGCGAGCGTGTTCGCGATCATCACGAGGGTGATCCCGACGATCAGCGCCGCCGTGAGCTTGAAGGCGAGCCTCATCGCGCCCCGACGCTGCTCCCGCTCGGGGCCGCAAGCAAGTAGACTTGACGACTCGTCAGCTTGGGCGGCACGCACGGATTCGTCGGCCGCTTCGTCGAAAACGGAACCAGCGGCGAGGTCGTCCTGCCCGTGCGTGTCTTCCGCGGCGTGAAGGCGGCGTTCCCGAAGATCCGCCGCCGGTTCGGATGCTTCGACGAGAGCGGCTGGTCGGAGCTTCCACTCGCCGCGGCGGGACTGGGTGGGCCGCGCCTCGAGCGCACCGCGCCCGAGGCAGCGCGCCGCGCAATCGCTCGCTGACGCGCAGAGGCCATTCCCGCGCGGCGGCGATCTGGCCACCACCACGCCGTCGTGATTAGAGAGCCCCGTGCATTTCCTCCCGCTCGCTCTCCCGTTGATGCTCGCGCTGCTGCTGATCCTGGTCGTCCTCGCAGCGTTCGTGGAGATCGGCGTACTCTCGTATGCCTACGAGAAGATCGGGATCTCACCCCGCGCGGCAACCGCGTTTCTCCTGCTGACCCTCGTGGGGAGCGCCATCAACATCCCCCTCGGCGAGATCCACGGCCGGACGAACGTCCGCGGACGGGAGATCTCCGTGTTCGGCATGCGATACGTCGTCCCCGACGTCGCGTGGCGCCACACCATTCTCGCCGTGAACCTCGGGGGCGCCGTGCTTCCGACGCTGCTGTCCGTCTACCTGCTCTGGAAGACCGGACTCTGGGTACGCGGGGCGATCGCCATCGCCATCGTCGCGACGTTCGTCCACGCGCTCGCCCGCCCCGTCGAAGGCATCGGCATCACCGTCCCGGCCCTCGCACCGCCGTTGCTCGCGGCGACGACCGCGCTTTTCCTGACCCCGCGGGCCGCACCGGCCGTCGCATACGCGGCCGGCAGCCTGGGAACGCTCATCGGCGCCGACCTGATGAATCTCGGCCTGATCGGGACCCTCGGCGCTCCGATCGCGTCGATCGGGGGAGCCGGGCGATTCGACGGTATCTTTCTGACCGGAATCCTCGCCGTGCTGCTGGCGTAGGAGCCCGCTGCCGGCTCACGGCTCGTCGTCCTCGCCGGATTCCGTCATACGGGCCCGCCCTCTCGCAAACGGCCCCGACAAGGCAACCGCGCCCACCCTGGGCGCGCCGCCCGCGACGGACGCGTTCAGAGCTTGAGCTTGCAGCGGAGGCCCGTGACGACGTGGGTGCCGCCGAGGAAATAGAGCTGCAGATCCGGCTCGACGGTGAACCAGGCGAACGGCCGCCATTTGAAGAACGCCTCGACGAACCCTTGATCGGCGTCGGTCACCGAGACGTACCCGAAGCCGAGGCCGACCGTGTCGTTGGCACCGGCGAAGCCGTGGGCGGTGACGCCACCACCGAGATAGAGCTTCGCGTCGGGAGCCGCCGCGTCCGGCTCGACGTTGGCGCGCGCGAACATCTGCACGGCGCGATGGTCGTGCTCGTCACCCGGCGCGAGCGGCAGGAAGAAGTCGACGAGGCCGAATCCGCCGGTCCGATCGCCGCCGGTATGGTGCCAGCCGCCGAGCTGCACGAGAACGTCGCGCCCGCCGAGCTCGCCAACGTCGACGTGCGCCGCGCCGATCAGGAACGTACCCGCGCCCGCGTCGAACGCGTGCCCGCCGACCGAACTGATCCGCGGGTCGCCCTCGTAGACCCCGCCGCGGAGCGCGAGCCAGCGCGCGGTCTGTACGAACGCGGCGGCACCGAGCGCCGGCGCCGGATACGACGGGATCGGCGCGGTCGGCAGGACGCCGAAGGACGCGTTCATGAAGTTGCCGCCGAAGCGCGGCGCCGCGAAGTCGCGATTCGCGTCCTGCTTCCCGAGCCGGAGCGCCACGCCGTGCGGCAGCGCCTGGTAGAGCCAGAGCTCCGAGAGCTGCGTGAAGTCGGGCGCCTCGTAGTTCGAGACCGGCATCACGAATCCCGGCCGGCTCGAGACCCCGTCGCCGTGGCCGTCCTGGCCGTAGACGAGCACGCTGCCCCCCGGCCAGAGGTGCGCTTTCGCGGTGTCGACGCCGAGCAGCAGGTCGAGGTTGCCGTGATAGGCGACCGCATCGTCGTCGCGCGCGAAGGTCTCGGCGGTGTAGTTCACCTCGAGATGGACGCCGCGGGCTTCGAGCAGCGGGCGCACGCCGTTCCAGGCGCCCGTCGCGCGCTCGCCGTACGGCCAGTCGTCGGCCCGGGCCGGTCGCGGCACGGTCGCCAGGACGAGCACCACGAGCCCGCACAGCCGCGCCGCCTCGCGCCGACGGCGGTGGTGTCCGCGTGCCGCGGTCACCGGATGGCGGACGCGCGCACTACGTGAGCGTACCGGCGCCGAGCGTCGCGAGCACCGGGTCGCGAAGGGCGCTCGGCACCGCGAGCCCCGAGCCGCCGTAGATCGTCGCCGTGCCGTCCCACGCGCAGAAGACCCCGCCGGCCTCCTCGACGATCGGCTTCACCGCCGCCGCGTCCCAGGGATTCATCAACGGATCGAGCATCACCTCGGCCCGCCCGGTCGCGACCAGCACGTAGCCGTAGCAGTCGCCCCAGCCGCGCTGGCGCGCCGTCCGTCGCAACAGGCGCTCGAAGCCCGTGTGCTTCTCGCCAAAGTGGCGCGGGCTCGCGTCGCTCGTGCAGATCGTCGCGTCGGCGAGCGCCGTCGCCGCGACGCGGGCCGGCACGCCGTTGGCGAACGCGCCGCGTCCCCGGACCGCCCACAGCGTCTCGCCGAGCGCCGGCAACGCGACGACGCCGAGCACGCACTCGCCGCGATCCTCGAGCGCGACGAGCACGCCCCAGAGCGGCACGCCGCGGATGAACGACTGCGTGCCGTCGATCGGGTCGATGATCCAGCGCCGGCCGCTCGCGCCGGCGCTCTCGCCGAGCTCCTCGCCGAGGAATCCGTCGGTCGGAAACGCGGCACCGAGCACCGTCCGCAAGCGCTCCTCCGCACCGCGGTCGGCGATCGTGACCGGGCTCCCGTCGGCTTTCGCCTCGACCGTGAGGCGAGTCTTGAAGTGGCCGAGCGCGACGCGACCCGCCTCGTCGGCGGCACGCCGCGCGATCGCGAGCTCGTCGGTGTAGGCGTCGGACATGGGCGCTCGCCCATAGCACGCGGTTGCATGTGCCGGCGAGGCCGCTCAGAGTACCGCCCATGGCCGAATCCGCGACACCGACGCTCGGCAGCGGCGCGCACGGGCGCGAGTTTCCCGCGCTCCCGGAGGCGACGCGCGCCGCGATCATCGAGGGCTTCAACGCCAACAACCGGCGCTTCTTCCCGGGTACGATGGGCTTCCGCGTCGTCGACCTGCGCACCGGCTACGCGCGGCTCGTCACGGAAAACACGACGGCGCACCAGCAGCCCGCCGGCGTCATGCACGGCGGCGCGAGCTTCGGGCTCGCCGACACCGCCGTCGCGGCCGCGCTCTTCACCATCTACGGCTTCGAGCAGCTGCTGCTGACGATCGAGATGAAGATCAACTACCTCGAGCCGATTCCGCCCGGCGAGGTGATCGCCGAGGCGTACGTCCTGCGCTCGAGCCGGAGGAGCGCCTACGCCGAGGTCGACATCTGGGCGGAGGGCAAGCTTGCGGCCCGCGCCACCACGACCTACATGATCAAGCCCTTTCCCCCCGCGACGGGGGAGAAGGGTCGACCGACGACCGTCCGCACGTCGTGATCGTCGGCGGCGGCTTCGGCGGGCTCGCCGCCGCCCGTGCGCTCCCGACGGCATCGCGCATGACCGAGCCCTCCCCCATTCTCGAGATCGCCAGTCCGTTTGCTCCCGAGCACGCGCGCATACGCGTGCTGGAATCGCCGGACGCCGATCGCACCGCGCTCGCGGAGCGTCTGCTCGGCGGCACCTACGACAAGCCGTTCATCGCGGACGACGGTACGACGCGGGCGCTTCATTTCTGCTGGCGCTACGTCCAGAGCCGCATGCGCATCGACGAGCCGGTGGCGCTCCAGATGTCGTACACGCGCATGATGATGAGCTTCTTGCTGTTCCACACCAATCCGCGCGCGCTGCTGTTGCTCGGCCTCGGCGGAGGCTCCTTGGCCAAGTACTGCCACCGCCACCTCCCGGAGGCGCGCATCGTGGTGGTCGAGAACAACCGCGACGTGCTGGCCCTCCGGGACGAGTTCGCGGTACCGCCCGACGACCAGCGCTTTCGGGTCGTCGAGGGCGACGCCGGGGCCTTCGTCGCTGCGTGTCGCGATCGGTACCACGTCGTGTTGATGGACGCCTTCGACCGTCACGGCCTCGCCCCGGGGCTCGGCCGGCGCGAGTTCTACGACGAGCTGCGGTCCCGCATGCATCCGAACGGCACGCTGGTGGCCAACGTCGCGGGGCTGCGAGCCGAGCGACGGAACTACATCGAAGCGATGCGCAGCGCGTGGGGCGACAACATCCTCGTGCTGCCGGTCGAGGAGGACGACAACGACGTCGTCTTCGCCTTTTGCGATCCGACCTTCGAGCCGCGCTGGCGCTGGATCGATGGGCAGGTGCAAGCGATGCGCCGGCGCTACGGGATCGAGTTCCCGGCCTTCGCGCGCCAACTCAAGCGCAGCCGCCGCGAATCTCGTCTGTGAAGAGCGCGTTACTTTCTTGACAGTCGGCCTCGCTCGACGTTAGGACCCGACGAATCGATCTCAGTGCCGAGCTGCCGAGCGCGTGCCGTTTCGAGTCGATGGATGTTCTCGCGAGACGCTTACTCGAACCATCCTTCATGAGGGCCCCGGACATGCCTGGAACCACCCTGCCTGCGCGCATCTTCGACGGTCTTCCATTGCGGGTCTTGGCCGCACTCATCCTCGGTGCGACATTGCTCGGCGCGAGCCCGCGGGCCAACGCCCAGGGCTTCTGCCCGGGCAACCTCCTCGTGAACGCGAGCTTCGAGCAGCACACCGGAGCCTTCAACAGCATCGGCAACCCGATCCCGAGCTCGTGGGTCCTCGAAAGCGGGGAGGACGGCGCCACCACCGCATTCAACCCTCCGGATGGATCGTGGATAGGCTACGTCTGGGGCATCGCGCCCGGCAATTCCGGCCGCATGACGCAGCAAGTGAGCGCCGTCGCCGGGGTCACGTACAGCATGAGCTTCTTCAGCGGCACGCATACTCCGTCCGCGAATCCGACCATCGAGATCCGATTCTACAACGCTTCGAACGTCGAGATCGGCACGCCCGCGATCCACACCATCACGACCGACATCGACGTGACCGGCTCATTGGGTGGCCCCTACCTGCTCTCCGCGACGGCACCGGCGGGAGTGTCTTACCTCAAAGTGATCTTCCGCGACCCCTCGAGCTCGCGCGCCGGAGCGAAGGGTGATGCCCTCTGCCTCACGACCGCCGCCACACCCACGCCCACGAGGACGCCGACCAAGACCCCGACGCCGACCAAGACGGCCACACCGATCAAGACGACGACGCCGGTCAAGACCCAGACTCCGACCACGACGGCGACCGCCACGGCGACGCCGACGGTAACGCCGACCCAGGCAGCGACACCGACCCAGACGGCAACGCCCACCGCGACCCCCACCCACACCCCGGACGCGACCCCGACCGTCACGGCAACACCCGCACCAACCGAAACCGCGTCTCCGACGTCGGGAGCAACCGGAACCCCGACGCTCACGGCAACGCCGACCGCGACCGACGCCGTCACGCCATCACCACCGCCGAGCGCGACCCCGACCGCGTCGCCGTCGCCGGCGCCACTCGACCACTTCCAGTGCTACGAGACGCATCGGAAGGCGATCAATCTCGCCGGCGTGTCGGCGGAGGATCGATTCGGCCCGAGCACCATCACCGTCAAGCGCCACAAGCGGATCTGCGCTCCGGCGAACAAGAACGGCGAGGATCCGGATGCGGTGAACCACCCCGGGCACCTCAACTTCTACACGATCAAGCAGACGACGCCGAAGACGGTGAAGATCAAAGGCGTGGTGGTGACCAACCAGTTCGGCGTTCTGGTCGTGACCGTCGGCAAGGCCGACCGGCTGCTGGTGCCGACGGCCAAGAGCCTGGTCGGCTATCCGGGTCCGCTGCTCACACCGCTCGATCACTTCAAGTGCTACAAGGTCGGCAACGCGAAATTCCGTCGCCCCGGGATCAGCATCGAAACCCAATTCGGCGCGATCACGGTCGACATCAAGAAGCCGACGCACCTGTGCGCGCCGGTCAACAAGAACGGCGAAGACCCGACGGCGCCGAGTCACCCCGAGCATCTCCTGTGTTACAAGGTGAGCGGGCCGCGGCCGGACACGCAGCCGGTGGTCTTCACCAACGACCAGTTCGGACCCGACAGCTATACGTTCTACGGGCCGCGCGAGCTGTGCGTACCGTCCGAGGTCGCCGTTCCCTAGGTTCCCTAGGGTCGCGACGTCAACGCCGCGTGTAGCTCCTCGCCCGCGCTGCCCCCGCTCGACATCGTCAGCGGAAACGTCCCTATGCGCCTGGCACCCAGAAGCGCGAGCAGGAAGAAGCCCACGTTCGCCGCCACGATCGCCCAGAACAGTACGGTCGCCAGGGTCGCGGTGGTCGGGAGCCGTGGGCGCGCGAGGCGGCCGACCACGAGCGCGGCCAGCGGCGACCCGACACAACCCGCGAGTCCGAGGACGATGCGCGCCGGGCGTGGGGCCGCGAGATAGGTGCCGTAGCGCATCTTGAAGCGCGGCTCGATGCCACGGAGATACGCGTCCTGGTAGCCGATCCCGAGGGCGGCACCGACCGAGAGCTTGCAGAGGGGCTCGACCGTGCTGATGGCGATGACGAGGGCCAGGATGGCGACCAGGTCGGATCCGAGGGCGCGCCCGAGCCACAAGAGGCCGCCGGCCGCGATGGTCGCGGCGACTTCCAATGCGAGCGCCAGACCGAGCGGACATCGGCGCGGGAAATGCTCGCGATGCAGCTTGGTGCTGACGCGGCTCACGTCGTCCGCCAGCGCGCGCCGCACCGGCGCAGGCGCGGCGCGAGCGACCCGAAGCCACGCCGCCCACGGGCCAGGCCGGTACGTGCCCGCGTCGATCGTGTGCTCGATCGCCGACAACCGCTCGTGCAATTCGTCCATCTGGGACGTGACGGACATAGCGCGGACACCGAGAAAATTCATGCCGCGGCTCCTCGGAATGTCGCTTGCGGGACGCCCGAAAGTGCTAGCGTGCTCCATGGGCGCCCATATGCGAAGCCAGGGAGCGAGGGAGCGGTCATGATCAGATGGCGACACTGGGTGGAAAACCTCCTGCAGCGGCTGCGCTCGGCCGCGGGCAAGGAGCCCCATGAGGATCGGCAGAGCACAGAAGCACGGGCGCAGTTTTGGAAGGAGTTTCGGGCGGGCCAGCGCGAGGCGGACGAACGAGTGATCGCGGCGGCGGAGCGCCCGCACCCCGCCCGGCGTTGATCGCCGCAGAACGCGGAGCGGGTTACGCCGAGAGGCGGGCGTGGCTCTGCAGCAGCGCACGGCGCTGGTGCTCGGAGAGGCGTGCCGGCGCGGTCGCGTCGATGAAGTCCTCGAGGCACGCGAGAAAGCGCTCCGGCGCTTCGACATGGGGGAAGTGCCCGACACCGGGGAAGATCTCGAGGCGGCTACCCGGAATCGCCGCGTGCGCGGCATGCGCGTGGTCGACCGGGATCAGGGCGTCCTCGGAGCCCCAGACGATCAAGAGCGGCGTGGACGAGGCGAGATAGAGCCGATCGACCGCGCTCACGGCCTGCCCGCCCGCGTCGACGACCGCACGCAGCGTACGGAAGAAGGCCACGCGCGCGTCGCGATCGGCGAGACCCGCGTAGCCGCGCCAGATCTCCTGGACTACGGGACCGGCGCGGAGTCCGAGGCCTGCGAGCCACTCGCCGATGCGCGCGCCGGCGTCACGGAGCCGTGGCGAGCAGCCGAGCGGCAGCACGTGCTCGGCGCCGGGGAGGCTCAGCATGCGAAGCAGCGTCCCCACCTCGCGCCCGAGCCCGCCGCTCGAGACCAGCACCAGACGCTCGCACTGGTCGGGGAACTGGTAGGCGAGCTGCATCACGACGCCGCCGCCGAACGACTGGCCGACGAGCGTGGCACGCTCGTGACCAAGCGCCGCGAGCAGATCGTGCAGCAGGTTGGCGTGCCCGCTGACGGAGTACTCGCCGAGCGGATGCTTCGACGAGCTGCCGTGCCCGAAGAGATCGGGTGCGAGCACCGTGAAGCGACGCGCGAGCGTCGGGATCACGCGCGACCAGCTCGCCGAGTTGCCGGCCATGCCGTGCACCAAGAGCACGACCGGACCCTCGCCGGCGGTGCGGTACGCGACCGTGTGACCGTGTAGCGTGACGGTGCGGAGCTCCATGACGTCATCCCCCCTGCGGAAGATCGGCGAGACACTCGGCACACAGGAAGGTGCCGGGGCCGGGCCGCCCCGCACGCCGATGGCCGCGCGGCTGCCTTTGCAAAGCACGGCGTTGCAGCGACTGCAGACCGCGTTCAGGTTCAGCACCGCCTCCTGCCACCCGAGAACCTCGTCGTCCTCGCCGGCGTCGCGCTCGCCCGGGCGCGCACGCCGCCGCGTCACCGCGAGCGACGCCACCGGATCTTGACCGCCGAGCGCGAGCGCCGCGTTCGTGCTGTCGGTGACGATGTCCTCGACGAGGCCGAAGGTGTTGAGGAGAACGTGACGAACGATCGTCGAGACCGACATGCCGAGCGAGCGAGCCCGTTGCTTCAGCTGATCGTCGAGCGAGGGCGGAACGCGCGTGTGCAGGACCCGCTCCTTGCGCTCGTCCTTCTCGTCGCTCACGCCCTTCGCGTACTCGAATGTGATACATCAGTCAAGATTCGTGACACAACGCGATGCGGAGCGGCTCCGACATCCGGCCCTGTAGCCGCCGGCGCGGGCGGCCGCGTCAGCGACTGCCTCGGTCGCCGCCCCCGTCCACCGGGAAGCGGGCATCCACGCTTCCTATTCCCAGCGCCGGAACACGAGGCACGCGTTCGCGCCGCCGAACCCGAACGAGTTCGAGAGCGCGACCGCCGCGTCGGTCGCGCGCGCGACATTCGGAACGTAGTCGAGGTCGCACGCGGGATCGGGCTCTTCGTAGTTGATCGTCGGCGGCAGACGGCCGCGCTCGAGCGCAAGCACGGTATAGACGGCCTCGATCCCGCCCGCGGCGCCGAGCGTGTGGCCGGTCATCGACTTCGTCGAGCTCACCGCGAGCCGCCCGGCATGCTCGCCGAAGACCTTGCGGATCGCCTCGCGTCTCGCTCGCGTCGTTGTACTCGGTCGAGGTGCCGTGGGCGTTGACGTAGTCGACCTCGTGCGGGTGCGACGTCCGCATCGGCGAGCGCCTGCTGCATGCAGCGCGCGGCGCCCTCGCCGCCCGGCGCCGGCGCCGTGATGTGGAAGGCGTCGGCGTTGGCGCCGTAGCCGACGAGCTCGCCGAGAATGCGGGCGCCGCGCGCCTCGGCGTGCTCGAGCGACTCGAGCACCAGGATGCCGGCGCCCTCGGCCATCACGAAGCCGTCGCGCCCGCGGTCGAACGGCCGACTTGCGCGCTCGGGCTCGTCGTTCCGCGTCGAGAGCGCGCGCATGGCGATGAACCCGCCGATGCCGAGACCGCAGAGCGCGGCCTCCGAGCCGCCCGCGATCACCGCGTCCTGGTAGCCGTCGCGGATGTTGCGGAACGCCTCGCCGACCGCATTCGCGCCCGACGCGCACGCGCTCGTCGGCGTGTAGTTGATGCCGCGCGCGCCGAAGCGGATGGAGATCTGCCCAGGTGCCAAGTTGGCGATGACCTTGGCGACGAAAAACGGCGAGACGCGTCGGAGCCGGCTCTCGAGGTAGAGCGTGTGGAACTGCTCGATGCTCTGGATGCCGCCCATCCCGACCCCGACGATCGTGCCGACGCGGTCGGCGTCGGCCGGCGAAATCTTCAACCCCGACTGGTCCATCGCCATCTGCGCGGCGGCGACGGCAAACTGGATGAACGGGTCCATCTTCTTGATCTCGCGCCGCTCGATCCAATCCTCGGGCACGAAATCCCGCACCTCGCCGGCGATCCGCGTCGGGAAGTCGGCGCACTCGAATCGCGTGATCGGCCCGATGCCGGAGCGGCCCGCCATGAGCGCGGTCCAGTTCTTCTCGACGCCGGTCCCGAGAGGCGTGACGAGCCCCGTTCCCGTCACTACGACTCGTCGCGCGGCATTCTGTGCGCGATTCCCCACGAGGCGCGGCATGCTAGGAAGGCCCCTGAGGGAGTCAAGTTGAAGGAAGCGCGTATGAGCGACGCGACCGCCATCACGGTCGCCGGCTGTGTCGTGAGCCTCGTGCAGGGCGATCTCACGCTCGCGGCCGTCGATGCGATCGTGAACGCCGCCAATCATTCCCTGCTCGGCGGTGGCGGCGTCGACGGCGCGATCCATCGCCGCGGGGGACCCGAGATCCTCGCGGAGTGCAAGCGGCTGCGGGCGAGCCGCTATCCCGACGGCCTCCCGACCGGCGAAGCCGTCATCACGACCGCCGGCCGTTTGCTCGCGCGCCACGTCATCCACACCGTCGGTCCGGTGTACGGCCGGAAACCGGAGATCCCGGCGCTGCTCACGGCGTGCCACACCAACAGCCTCGCGCTCGCGCTCCGCGAAGGCATCCGGACGATCGCTTTCCCCGCGATCTCGACCGGCATCTACCGGCTACCCGGTGGAGCTCGCCGCGCCGATCGCGCTCGACGCGACGATCGCCCACCTCGAAGCGCATCCGGGCGCGCACGACGAGGTGCGTTTCGTGCTCTACGACGCGGCGACCCTCGCGATGTTCACGCGCGCGCTCGGCGCGCGCGCGGGCACGACGCTCAGTACGTGAACGTCACCCCGGCGCAGATCAGGTTGGCGTTGAGGCCCGGATTGATCTTGTCCTGCCCCGCGTTCGAGATGTGGCGGAAGCGGTAGCCGGCCGTCACGCCGAGCCGCTCGGTGAGCGGGATCTGGAATCCGACCGCGCCGTTCACCGAGAAGAGGAGGCGCGAGCTCAGCGAGAAGCGCTTGAGGTCGTTGTACAGCATGCCGACGCCGACCTCCGCGTAGGGCTGCACCCGAGACCGCACCCAGCGCCAGCGGAGATACGGTCCGCCGCCGAGCTCCATGGCGCTGTTGGTCTCGTAGAAGTGCGTGAAGATGCCTTCGATCCCGAAGCTCACGGCGCCCGGCGTCTCGCCCTGGCCGATCCACACCATGCGGCCGGCGCGCGGCATGAAGGTCACCGCTTGCGCGTTGTTGGTGACGCCGAAGAGGTAGCCGGATTGGAGCCCGAGGTCCCAGTCACGGAGCCGGGGTGGGTCGGCGGCACGCGCGGACCCCGTGCCCGCGAGCAGGAGAACGACGGCGAGGACCAGCGGCGCACGTGAACGGGTCGGCATCGCGATGCTAGTTGCCCCGTCCCGAGCTCGGACACAAGCTGGGCCGTTTCCCGCACCCTGCGCGATAACCCCCACGCCGTCGGATCGTCGACGACCCCAAGTCGCCGAATCCGCTATGCGCCCGCGAGGCATGGGGGTTGCTTGAAGCTCCTCTCAGACACTCACGACACCGATCCCACGGATGGGATCACAAGGAGGAGCACCATGATGAAGATCCATCGAATCGTCGGACTCGCGGCCGTGGCGATCATCGGCCTCGGCGTCCTGCCGAGCCTCGCCGCCGCCAAGAGCGAGAAGGATAGCGGATCGTTCTCGTCGACGGGCGTCGACGACGACGCCAACGGCGCCGTGAAGCTCATCGTCAAGAACCGCTCGGACGGCAAGCTCGAGATCAACGGCAAGCGACTCGACCGGAACGCAACCTACGACGTCCTCGCGGACGACGTCCTGGTCGGGCAATTCACCACCAACGGCGGCGGCAACGGCCGCCTGCGCTTCCGCAGCCGCCCGCACTCCAAGGATCTCCTCCTCGGCTTCGACCCGCGCGGCGCGGTCATCGTGGTGCGAAACGCCGCGGGACAGGACGTGCTCGCGGTGCAGCTCGCCGACGACGACACCACCAGCGACGGCGACGTCATCTGCTGCCTCCCCGACGGCCGCGGCCCCGAGTGCGAGGATCGGACCGCGGCCGAGTGCACCGCCGCGGGCGGCACTGTCACCACCGCGACGTCGTGCCTGCCGAACCCGTGCGCCGGCACGCCCCCGCCGATTACGAACGACATCGTGTGCTGCATTCCCGACGACAGTGGTCCGGAGTGCGAGGACCGCAGCGCCGACGATTGCGCGCTGCAAGGCGGCGTCGCGGTCGAAGCGGCCTCGTGCGATCCGAATCCCTGCGCATCGACGACGCCGCCTGACAACGACGACGTGCAGTGCTGCGTCGCCGACGACAGCGGCCCGGCGTGCGAGGATCGCACGCCGGCAGAGTGCGCGATCGAGGGCGGCGTGAGCGCCGGCGCCGGCATCTGCGCGCCCGACAGCTGCGCGAGCGTGCCGCCGCCGTCGGCGAATGCAACCATCGTCGTGAAATGCGAGGTCCGCTCGAACCGCTCGAAGGTCTCGGTCGACGGCAAGGGGCTCGTGACCGGCAGCTATCAGGCGATCGCGACCTCCGGCGCCGGCTCGGCGACCGCGCCCGCGCATCAGACGGTCGGGACCGAGGCCGAGTTCGACTTCGACAGCGATGCCGGGAACATCGCCGCGGGCGCGAGCGCGATCGCGAGTGACTTCATCCAGGGCACGCCGCCGCAAGTGACGGGTGCCATCCTCACCCTCGGCGGCGGCACCGTCGTACAAGCGACCGTGGATTGCGTCGTGAAGTGAGCGGCCCCCTCACCCGCTGATCCCTCCGATGAGGCCCGACCGGCACCGCGCCGGCCGGGCCTCGCCGTTTTCGGAACGCGCGCACGCACCCCCGCGCACCGACCCGCATTGACGTGAGGCGTAGGGCCGCTCATCAATGGCTCGTGCCTTCGGCGCCGCTCCCCCCGTATCTCTTCACCGCGCGTTTCGCGCAGCTGCTGCGCCATCTTCCGAGCTTCGCACGGCTCTACTGGCGGCTCTTCCGCGACCACCGGGTGTCGATCGTCGCGAAGGCGCTCTTGGTGCTGGTGATCGCGTACGTGATCGTCCCGTTCGACGTCATCCCGGATTTCGTGCCAGTGATTGGGGAGATGGACGACCTCGCGATCCTCCTCGGCGGGCTGTGGTGCTTCGTCCGCCTGTGTCCCCCGGAGGTCGTCCGCGAGACCGTGCAGGCGATCGCGCGCAACGCGGAGGCCCGTGCGTAGCGCGCGGCTCGCGATCGTCCTCGCGGTGGCGGTCGCGGCCCTCGTCGTCGCCGCCGCGGCGAGCGGTCTCTACGTCGATGCGCTCTGGTTCCGCGAGGTCGAGGCGTCGGTCGTCTTTCGGACGCGTCTCCTCGCCGAAGCAGCCTGCTTCGCCGCGTCGTTCGTCGCCAGCGCCGCCGTGCTGTCCGCCGTGGGGCTCCTCGCCGTACGTCACGTGCGCGGGGACAACGTCGTGCGGGTGGTGTTCCGAAACGCCGGCGACGGCCGCGCGACCGTCCCCGAGCTGATCGCACCGATCGCGGGCCGGCTCCCCTGGCGGCCGATCGTAGCTCGTCGCCGCGGCGCTCGCCGCGGTCGTGGTCGGCCTGGCGCAGGCCGGAGACTGGGAGACCTACCTCCTCTGGCTGCACGGCGGCGCGTTCGGCGTGGTCGACCCGCTCTTCGGACGCGACGTCGGCTTCTTCGTGTTCCAGTTGCCGGCGTATCGCGCCCTCCTCGGTGCCGGGACGTTCGTGCTCGTGCTGGCCGCGATGCTCGTGGGCGCCATCTTCTGGCTGCACGGCGCCATCGATCTCAATCGCCCCGAGCGGCCGATGTCGCCGGGCGCGCTCCGCGTCTTCGCGCTGCTGCTCGGCGCCTTCCTGCTGCTCAAGGCCGCGGGGCACTGGCTCGGACGCTACGAGCTCCTGCTCGAGCCGTACGGCGCCGTCTTCGGCGCGGGCTACACCGTCACCCACGTCTCGCTGCCGCTGCAATGGCTCCTCATCGCGACCGCGGTCGTGGGCGCGGGGCTCGCCTTCGCGGCCGTGCGGCGGCCCGATTGGCGGCTGCCGGTCGCGGCGATCGTGCTGGTGTTCGCGGCGGGGTTCGTCGACGCGTTCCTCCCCGACGTCTTCCAGCGCTTCCGCGTGCGGCCCGACGAGCTCCGCCTCGAGCGCCCGTACCTCGAGAAGAACATCGCGATGACCCGGCGCGCCTACGGGCTCGAGCACATCGAGTCGCGCCCGTTCTCGGCGGAGCAGAAGCTCGACGCCAGCGCGATCGGGCGCAACCGCGCGACCTTCGCGAACGTGCGGCTCTGGGATCCGGGACCGCTCCTCGACGCCTACCGCCAGCTGCAGCTGATCCGCCTCTACTACGAGTTTCACGACGTCGACGTCGATCGCTACCCGCTCGCCGGCGGCATCCGCCAGGTGATGCTCGCCGCCCGCGAGATCAACCCCGGTCTGCTGCCGCAGAACGCGCGCACCTGGGTGAACCAACGCCTGCAGTTCACGCACGGCTTCGGCGCCGTCATGAGTCCCGTCACCGAGCTCGAGGGCGAGGGCCTGCCGACGTTCTTCCTACGCGACATCCCGCCGCGCTCGGACGTCGGGATCAAGCTCGACCAGCCGCGCATCTACTTCGGCGAGCAGACGCGCGACTACGTGATCGTGAACGCCGCGGCCGAAGAGTTCGACTATCCGCGCGGCGACCAGAACGTCGCCAACTCCTACGACGGGCGCGGCGGCATCGTGCTCGGCTCGCGCCTGCGACGGGCGATCTTCGCCTGGTCGTTCGGCGACCTGAATCTGCTCATCTCCGGGAACCTCCGTCCCGAGAGCCGCCTCCTCTTCCGGCGCGCGATCGCCGACCGCATCGGCACGATCGCGCCCTTCCTGCGGCTCGATCGCGACCCCTATCTGGTCGTCTCCGGCGGCCGCCTGGTCTGGATGCAGGACGCGTACACGACCGCCAGCACGTATCCCTACGCCGAGCCGGTGCCCGGCTTGCACCTGAACTACATCCGCAACGCGGTGAAGGTGGCGGTCGACGCCTACGACGGGACGGTGCGCTTCTATGTAACCGACGCGGACGACCCGGTACTGGCCGCGTATGCGCGCATCTTTCCCGGGCTCTTCCATCCGCTTGCCGAGATGCCCGCCGAGCTCCGCGCCCACCTGCGCTATCCCGAGGACCTCTTCCTGATCCAGTCGGAGATGTACCGTACCTACCACATGACCAGCCCGGAGGTTTTCTACAACAAGGAAGACCTCTGGAGCCGGCCGATCGAAGGCGGCGGCGAGCAGCGCTCGGCCGCCGATCCGTACTACGTCATCATGAAGCTCCCCGGCGAAGCCCGCGAGGAGCTCGTCCTCATGCAGCCGATGACGCCGGCCAATCGCAGCAACATGGTCGCCTGGCTCGCGGTGCGCAACGATGCCCCGCATTACGGCGAGCTCGTGGAGTTCCAGTTCCCGAAGGAGCGGCTCGTGTACGGGCCGCAGCAGATCGAGGCCCGCATCGACCAGGACACGACGATCTCGCAGCAGCTGTCGCTCTGGAACCAGATGGGCTCCAAGGTGATCCGCGGCAATCTCCTCGTGATCCCGGTCGAGAACGCGGTCGTGTACGTGGAGCCGCTCTACCTGCGCTCGACGCAGGGACAGATCCCCGAGCTGAAGCGCGTGA
The DNA here is from genome assembly GCA_963774015.1 of uncultured delta proteobacterium. Lineage (GTDB taxonomy): Bacteria > Desulfobacterota > Binatia > UTPRO1 > UTPRO1 > UTPRO1. The sequence continues at coordinate 679,248 of CAVZDH010000001.1, read as the reverse complement.
TCGTCGCCTACGACGACCGTCTGGCGATGGCCCAGAACCTCGACGCCGCCCTCGCGGCGGTCTTCGCGCCCGGCGCCGCCGCGCCCGTCGAGGTCAGCCTCCCGGAGGCACCCGCGCGCCCGCCCGCCGCCGAGCCGGCGACGGCGACGAGCGCGCACGACCACTATCGCGCCGCGCTCGAGGCGCTGCGCGGCGGCGATTGGGCCACGTTCGGCCGCGAGATGGATGCGCTCGGCCGCGCCCTCGACGCCGCGGGCACCGCGCCCTGAGCTCGGACGCGGACCCGACTCTCTCCGCGCTCAGGACCGTTCGCGCGGCGTCGGCGCCGCGAGCAGCGGCACGCAATCGTCCGCGCACGCCGCGCTCGGGTCGGGAACCGCGGCGGGCCGATGCAGCACCGCCTTGGTCGGCGTGATTCGCACCGCGCGCGTGCCGGCACGGGGCTCGACCACGGCCGTGCCGTCGACGATCAAGCTGTAGTCGCCGGGCGTCCGCGGCGGATAGAGCAGCGCCACGGCGGCGCGCGCCGCGGCGTTCTCGGCGCTGCGCTTCCCGACCTCGACCGCGAGCACCTCACCCTCCCACCTGGGGGTGACGTGGACCGCGTGCGGCCGCGCGTCGTCGGTCACCGTGAGAAGGAAGGCGCTGCCGCCGCGCTCGTCGGCCGCGGCCCGAATCTTCTCCACCGGAACCGGAATGCTCATGGCGCGCGACCGTAGCGCGTCGCGTCCGAGTTTTCGAGCGCGGGAACCCGCGTCGCACGCCGTTCTCTCGACTGGGAATGGCGGGCTCCGCGCCGCCGCTTCCGCGGCGACGAGCCAGCCGGCGGGCTGTGGCACGCGCCATGCTCCTCGAGCTCCACATCGTGAGCACCGTCACCCCCGTCGGCCATCATCCGAGCGATCTCGAGATCGCCGCGGCGCGTCTCGTTTTCGAGCCGTGGCGCCTCCTCACGTCGCCGCGCTTCTCCGGCACGAGCCGAGTGCCGCGCGACCGTCCGGTGCTCTTCGTCGGGAACCACACGCTGATGGGCGTGCTCGACGTGCCGCTCATGCTGCTCGGCCTGCACGAGCGCACGGGCCTCGTCGTGCGCTCGCTCGGGGACCACCTCCATTTCCAGGTGCCGCTCTGGCGCGACCTGCTGACACGCTTCGGCACCGTCGACGGCACGCGCGCCAACTGCGAGGCGCTGATGCGGACCGGCGAGTCCGTGCTGGTCTTCCCCGGCGGGGCGCGCGAGGTCTTCAAGCACAAGGGCGAGCAGTACCACCTGATCTGGAAGAACCGCGTCGGCTTCGCGGCCCTCGCGATCGCCCATGGCTATCCCATCGTGCCCTTCGCCGCCGTCGGCGCCGAAGAGTGCTACGACATTCTCGTGGACAGCGACGAGCTCCGCGGCATGCCCTTCGGTCCGCTGCTCGAATGGCTGACGCCGCGCGCCGACGAGCTGCCGCCGCTGGTGGCGGGCCTCGGCCTCTTGCCGCGGCCGCAACGCTTCTACTTTCGCTTCGAGGACCCGATCGAGACGACGCCCTGGCGCGGACGGCACGGGGACCAGGCCGCCTGCCTCGAGCTGCGGGCCGAGGTCGCGCACGCGATCGAGCACGGGATCGCGGCGCTCCACCGCTCGCAGCGACGCGACCCCGAGGCGCGCCTCGGCGTACGGCTCGTGCGCGAGCTCGCCGGACGCACGCCCGACCGCCGCCGCCGGCGCCGCGGGTGAGGGAGGCGCGCGCCGTGCTCCCGCGTCTCCCGCGCCTCGACGACCTGTCCGCCGTCCCCTGGGGGACGCCGCGGCTCGTGGCGCAGATCCTGCGCGCGATGCTGACCTGGGCTTTCCACGACACGCGCTACCCGAGCCCGGTCCCCGAAAACCCCCGCTTCATGACGGCCCGCGCCGCGGCCGACCTGATTCGCGACGGCGACGTCGTCGGCGTCTCCGGGCTCGGCGGCAACCAGCGCGCCTCGATCGTGTTCTGGGCCATCCGCGAGGCGTTCGCCGAGACCGGGCATCCGGCCGGCCTCACGCTCGTGAACCTCGGCGGCCACGGCGGGCGCGGCATCGCGCCCGGCACGCTCGAGGAGCTCGGACAGCTCGGCCTCTGCCGGCGGCTCGTGACGGCCCACTTCGAGACCTTTCGCGCCATGCTCGCCCTCGCGGCGCGCGGCGAGTGCGAGCTGCAGTGCATCCCGCAGGGGACGCTCGCGCTCTTGATCGACGCGCTCGGCCGCGGCGAGACCTCGCTCCGGACGACGACCGGGGTCGGGACCTTCGTCGACCCGCGCGTCGGGTCGGGGTCGCGCGTCGGCGGCACGGGCGAGCAGCTCGTCACCGTCGACGGCGACGCGCTCCGCTACCGCATGCCGCCGATCGACGTCGCGATCTTCAACGCGCCCGCCGCCGACCGCGCCGGCAACGTCTACGTCCGCCGCTGCGCCATGATCGGCGAGACCGCCGAGCTCGCGCGCGCCGCCAAGCGCAACGGCGGCCGCGTCATCGCGAACGTCGGCCTCGTCGTCGAGCCCGGCTACGCCGACGTCTATCTCCCGGCCGACGTGGTGGACGCGGTCGTCTACCATCCCGACACCGAGCAGGCCGGCGGCATCTTCCACCGCTGGTACTGGCCCGCGCTCACGACCGAGAGCACGATTCCGGTCGCGGAGGCGCGCCGGCAGGCCGACTTCGTGAGCCGCCTCTCCGGCGTGACGCCGCACCGCAGCGCGGTCGACGACGCCGTCGCGCGCCTCGCCGCCGCGACCCTCGCCGAGCACCTCGCGCCCGGCGCCTACGTGAACATCGGCACCGGACTGCCGGAGCACGCGTGCCGGGCGCTCTGCGACGCCGGCCTGCACGAGCGGCTCACGCTGCTGGTCGAGAGCGGCCCGATCGGCGGCGTCCCCGCCGGCGGCGTGTACTTCGGGGCGTCGTTCTCGCCGAAGCGCATCGTCTCGTCGGCGGAAATGTTCACGCTCTGCTACGACCGGCTCGACGCCACGTGTCTCGGCGCGCTCGAAGTCGACGCCCTCGGCAACGTGAACGTCTCACGGCGGAGCGACGGCGTCGGCGACTACATCGGCCCAGGCGGCTTCATCGATCTCAGCACCGCGGCGCGGACGGTCGTCTTCGCGCTCGACTGGATGGTCGGCGGCGTGCTCGCGCTCGCGGACGGCTGCGTGCGCATCACCCGGCGCGGCCGGCCGAAGTTCGTCGCGCGCGTCCGGGAGATCACCTTCGACGGCCAGCGCGCGCTCGCCGCCGGGAAGCGCGTCTTCTACGCGACCCCGGTCGGCCTCTTCCGTCTCACCCCGGGCGGCGTCGAGCTCGCGCGCGTCATGCCCGGCATCGACGTTCGCCGCGACGTCCTCGCGCTGGCGGCGATGCCGATCGTGCTGCCGGAGGACGGACCCGCGCTGGTGCCGTGGGACGTGGTGAGTGGCGAAGGCTTCGCGCCGCGGCTGCTGGACCATCCCTGCGAGCGCGTACCCGACGGCGGGCCCACTGCCTCCGTCGGAGCGAGCGGATGAACGGCGAGGCGGCTCGCCAGCGGGGAACCGCCGTCGCCGAGCGCCACACCGCGAGTGCCGCGGCAGCGACCTGAGGCCGACCGCCGCCGCGAGCCATCGTCGCCTCCTACCGCCCTCCCTTGCACACCTCGCTCTGCCCGTTGCTCTTGCTCGCGCACGGCAGCGTCACCGCGAAGCAGTCGTCGCCGATGCGCACCATCGTCGTGCCCTCCGGGACCGCCGAGCCCGTCGCCGTGAGGCCCGTCACCGCCGCGGTGATCTTGTAGCGCCGGCCGTCCTTCGACGTGAGCCTGACGTTGAGCGTGCCGCCACCCGCCGCGGGCCCGTGATACTTGAACCCGTGGTGGATCGGCGCCAGGCCGGTCGCGACGACACCGCTCGCGACCGTCGTCGCGCCCGACAGGCGCACCTCGAATGGGTCGCTCGCGAAGTCGAGCGCGTTCGCGGCGAGGTGGAACGTGCCGCGCACGCGGAGGCTGTCGGTCGCGGGCGTCGCGCGGTTCTTGAGGCGCGTCGCCGAGACCTCGAGCGGGTACACGCCCGCGCCGCACTCGGCGGGCGCGATCCCCGCCGGCACGCCGGAGTCGAGCGCACCGGTGCGCTGGCGGTCGTGACGGAAGCCCTGCCAGCGCACCGCGGTCGCCGACGCCGCCCCCGCCGCGTCCCAGAGATAGAGGAAGCCCTCGCGGCTCGCGGCGACCACCTCGAGCAAACCGTCGCCGTCGAGATCGCCGGCGACGGGAATGGGAATCATCCAGCCGTTGGTGAACTTCGGCCAGCCCGCGGGCTCGACGCCGAGGTGGTTCATGGCGTGCACCAGGCCGCCGCCGCTGCCCTGCACGATCTCGGGCAGGCCGTCACCGTCGACGTCGAACACGGCGGGGTTGCCGAAGAACATGATGTCCTCGGTGATGCGCGGATACGTCGGCAACATGTGCCCCGACGAGGCATGCCAGGCCGAGATCTGGTGATCGCCCGGCTCCTGGCGTGCCGGCGCCTGCTGATCGACGAACTTCGTCGTGCCGATCGTCCCGGCGACGACCTCGAGACGGCCGTCGCCGTCGAGATCGGCGAGGCTCGGGCTCCCGAGCAGCGCGAGGCTGATCGGGAAGTCGGTCGACCCGGCTTGCATCGGGCGCGCGAGGCTCACGTCGTAGTCGAGCGTCCGGTGCGAGCCGTTCGAGCTCACGCCGTAGACGGACGAGCCGTCGCCGCGAAGCGCGTAGATCGGTCCGTTGTTGCCTTGCACGATGACCTCGTCGATGCCGTCGCCGTCGACGTCGCCGAGGGCGGCGCCTTGCGCGACGCCGTGGCCGACGGTCGGCAGGAGGTCCTCGCTGAAGACCGCGATCTTCACGGGCCAGCCCGGGAGGTACGGACCCGCCGGGTTGCCGGCGACGCGCGGGCTCAGGCTGCCCTCGTGGTCGACGGCATAGATGCGGCCGTTGACCGGCGAGAGACCGGCGAGCCCCGCGAAGAGCGAAAGCTGCACGTTGGCGGCCTCGCCGCGGACGTACTCCTCGTTGGTGCCCTGCACGATCTCGAGAAAGCCGTCGCCGTCGATGTCGCCGACGGCGGGCGAGGCGATGATCTTCGCGCCGCGCGAGCCGCGCGGCTGGCCGCCGACGAGGTCCCACGTCACCTGGCCGGTCACCGGATTCACGCTGGTGACGCTGCGGTCGACCATCAGGATGGGGAAGCCGGGCTGCATCGAGCCGTCGGCGCGCCAGACGTAGAGATGGCGATCGAGCCCGCCGACGATGATCTCGAGCGCACCGTCGCGATCGAGATCGGCGAGCGTCGGCGTCGCGAGAAAGCCGGGGTCGAGGCGATTGGCCTCGTCGCGGATCGCCGGAGCGGAGAAGGCCGGCGTGGTGCTGACCGGAAAGCCCGGACGCGGCACGCCGGTCGACGAGAAGACGTAGACCTTCCCCTGCGTCGACGCGACCACGACCTCGAGCGAGCCGTCGTGATCGAGATCGCCGACCGCCGCCGAGGCGAGCACCGACTCGTGCACCGCCGAGCTCACCGCGCCGCTCGTGAACCCCGCCGAGCCGGTGTGCAGGCTGTCGAGGTCGGTCGTCACGGGCCAGCCCGGCAGCTCGCTGCCATCGGCCTCGAAGGCGTGGATCACGCCGGCCGCGGTCGCGAGCACGATGTCGAGCGTACCGTCGCCGTCGAGATCGGCGAGCGCGGGCGAGCTGTCGCCCGACCCGTTCAGGTAGATCGGGAATCCCGGGTGCAGGTCGGGATCGTGGAACACCGAAACGACACGGGTGTCCTCGCCGACGTTGCCGAGGTCGTCGACGACCTGGAGGCGGAGCGTCACGTTGTAGGTCTCGTCGAAGCGGTCGCGGTCGGCGACCGGCAACGTCAGCGCGTCGAAGGAGCAATCGGCGCCGACGCCCGCGATCGCCCACGTCCCGAGCACCGCCTCGTCGATCGCGGCGCCCGGGGCGGCGGTCGCGATGACGTGGCCGGGACGCGCGTACTCGCTCTCGACGGGGTCGACGCCGCAGCCGTACTCGAGCACGTAGCTGTAGGCGTTGCCGCGCCGCTCTGCCGCCGTCGAGCCGGTGATGGTCACCATCGGCGTCGTCGTCGGGTCGAGCGTATCGAACCAGCCCGGCGCCACGAGCTCCGCCTCGGGCGGGATCGTGGTGGCCGAGAGCGAGCGCACGGCGTGGTCGGCGTTGACGCGTCCGTAGCCGAAGTACTTGTCGCGGCCCGGGTGGCTCGGGAAGCGCGTCGACACGAGGTCGGACAAGAAGCCGAACTTCACCGACGACGACGTCGACAGCGCCACGTTGCCCGTGAAGTCGATGTCGTCGGCGGTGGCGCCGAGGATCTGCTTCACCTCGTTCGCGGAGAGCGCCGTGCCGGTCACCGGGTGGTTCGACAAGAGGCCGGCGTCGACGAGGTTGCGGGCGCGCGCCACGATCAGCGCCGCGATCCCGGAGCCGCGCCCGGTCGCCTCGGACGAGCACGAGCTCGACGGGATCGACACGTGGACGTTGTGGGCGCCGTAGTTCGTGCAGCCGTTCAGCAGGAGATAGGTGTGATCCTGCACGAAGGTCCCGTCCTGGGCGCGGATCGAGTTCACCGGGATCGTGTGGTTGTAGTTGGCCGGGTAGTTGTGGTGGTTCGACTCCTCGTCCGCGGCCGACGCGATGATCGGCACGCCGCGGGCGTAGGCGTAGTCGACGGCCTCCTGGCCGAACGCGGTGTGGTCGAGCGAGCCGTTCGCCTCCTGGATCACCGCCGCGCCGCTGTCGACGGCGAAGACGACGCCGTGCGCGAAGTCGTTGACGTCGGAGACGAAGCTGTCGCCGACCTTCACCGGGATGAACATCGAGCTCGGCGCCGTCCCGACGCCGCCGCCGTTGTTCGCCTCGGCGCCCGAGTCCTCGGCCTCGCCGGTGCCGTGACCGTAGTGCACGTCGTCGAACGGGTCGTTGTCGTCCTCGAAGAAGTCCCAGCCGCCGATGTCGTCGACGTAGCCGTTGCCGTCGGCGTCGACGCCGTCCGAGAAGATGAAGATGAGATCCTCCGGATCGATGAGGCCGTTGCCGTTCTGATCGCTCACGCGGCTGTCCTGCGCATGCGTCCCGTCGGCGAGGTAGTCGCGCACGTTGAAGACGCCGTCGCCGTTGCGATCGTAGCCGGTGGTCGAGCCCTCGGGCACGGGCAGCTCGGCGGCGTTCAGGTGCACCTTCGCCGCGAGATCGCCCATCGCGCCGACGTTGCTCCAGTCGATGCCCGAGTCGAGGATCGCCAGCACGACGTCGGGCCGCCCCGTCGTCACCTGCCACGCCTTGTCGACGCTCGGCCCGCGCACGCCATACAGCTCCTGCGCGGTCGCCGGCACCGCCGGATCGACGAGGCTCGAGAAGCGGAAGTTGTTGGGGTCGAGATCGGGGGGCACCGTCGGCGGCACCGTGGTCGGCAAGAAGAGATACGAGCCGTAGTCGGCGGGATCGGTGCAACCGGCGGCGAGCGGCCCGCCGCACGCCGGATAGGGGAACTCGGCACGCGCGACGAGCGGCACCGCGAGCACCAGCGCGAGCACCAACGACGATCGCTTCAGCATGGGGGCACCTCGCTTTCGGGGCCGCGCGGAGGAAGGAACGCGGAGGCTTCGAGTCCTAGCGAAAGCCGAACGCGCCTGTAAAGCGCGATCGCGGAGCGCCCGCCGGATGCTCGTCAGCGCGGGGCGGCGCCGCGGACGCGCCGGCGGCTCGCCTCAAGCTGCTTCCGCCGGATGTCGATATCTCCCGGGATGCGCACGCGAGCGACCGGCGGTCTCGTCTCCATGGCGCTCATGCTGCTGATCTCGTGGAGCCTCGGGCCCGCGCCCGCCGCGGCCCGCTGGGCGAGCGACGAGGACGTGGCCTTCGAGATCGAGGACCAGAACGTCGACACGGTCGTGCACGCCGACGGCACCTGGGAGGATGTCACGGAAACTCGCACGCGAGTCCTCAAGGACAGCGCGCGGACGGCGGTCGCGATCGAACGCTTCGGGTACAACGCCAACATCCAGACCTTCGAGGTGGCGGAGGCGTACACGGTCGTCGGCGGCCGCACCGTTCCCGTCGACCCCCAGCGCATCGAGGACAAGCCGATGGCGAGCACGCCCTTCGGCTTCGACGAGCTCCATCAGGTGATGGTGCCGTTTCCCGAGGTCGAGGTCGGTGCGTCGGTGGTGACCCAGATCCGGGCGGGTCACGAAGGAGGTGGCGCTGCCCCGCCTGTGGTCGACCGAGCACGAGCGCCTGACGCCGACCGTGCACGCCGACGCCGCCGGGATCAGCGCGCCGGATGCTCCGCCGGTCGAGGCGGCGGAGCTCCCCGCCGCCCGCTGACGTCGCGCGCCCCGAGCCCCACGGCCACGATCGCGATCGCCGCGAACACGGCGCCGGCGTGGAACGTCGCCGGCGCACCGTAGCGATCCCAGAGCTCGCCGGCGATGGCGCTCGCCACCAGCATCGCGACGCCGCTCACGAGGTTGAAGACGCCGAAGGCGGTGCCGCGGAGATCCGCCGGCGCGGTATCGGCGACCATCGTCGCGAGCAGTCCCTGCGTGATGCCGAGGTGGAGGCCCCACAGCAGCACGCCCACGACCACGACCGGCCACGACGCCCGGGTCGCGAGCACCACGTCGGCGCCGATCAGCACGAGCAAGCCCGCGACGAGCAGCGCGCTGTGGCTCGCGCGGTCCGCGAGCCGGCCGAACGGATACGCCGTGAGCGCGTAGACGACGTTCATCGCCACCATCACGAGCGGCACCCAGGCGACGGCGATGCCGGTCTCCTGCGCCCGCAGCACGAGAAAGGCCTCGGAGAAGCGCGCCAGCGTGAAGAGCCCGCCGACCGTCACCACCCAGGCATACGGCGCCCGAGCCGCCGCAGGCTCTCGCGCCGGATCGGATGCGCAGCCGGCGCCGCCGGCGGGCGATCCGGCTCGCGCACGCCGAGCACCAGCAGCGCGACCGCGGCCGCGCCCGGCAGCACCGCCACCCAGAACACCGCGCGGTAGTCGTCGGCCCAGAGCAGCATCAGACCGACCGCCAGCAGCGGACCGACGAACGCGCCGACCGTGTCGAGCGACTGGCGCAGGCCGAAGGCGGCGCCGCGCATGGCGGGCGGGCGCCAGATCGGCGACGAGCGCATCGCGCGGCGCGCCGCGCATGCCCTTGCCGACCCGATCGGTGAGACGCGCCGTGAGCACCACCCCGAGGCTCGGCGCGAGCGCGAACAGCGGCTTGGTCGCGGCGCCGAGCGCGTAGCCGAGCACCGCGAGCCACTTGCGCTCGCCGACGACGTCCGAGAGCACGCCGGAGAACACCTTCACCACCAGCGCCGTCGCCTCGGCGGCGCCCTCGATGAAACCGACCGCGAGCGCGCTCGCGCCGAGCGCGTTCACCATGAACATCGGCAGCAGGCTGTGGATCATCTCCGAGGAGACGTCCATGAGAAGGCTCACGAACCCGAGCGCCCAGATCGCCGCCGGCAGGCGGTCGCCGCGGCGCGACGGCGGCAGCATCGTCGGAGCCAACTATCCCGTCGGCGTCTCGTCTGAGCGGGCGCACGCGCCGCGCTCACGACGCCAGACGTTTTGCGTCGTCGTCACCCGGTCGCTCCGAGCCGCACGCTGCCGACCCGCAGGCGTGGAGTGAACAAAATCTCGAGGACGCCGCGGTCACGGAGCCATCCCAGCACACTCGGGCCACCGATGCCGGCCGCGACGGTGCACAGGACATAGACCGCCGAACTGCGAACCCCGACACGGCCGAGCGCCATGCGTATCGCGGCGATCGCCAAGACGTGTCCGAGATAGATCGGCAGCGACCACCGCCCGAGTTGCTGCAGCCACGTGGCCCGTCGATCGACGACGTAACTGATCGCAAGCGTCGCGGCGAGACCGAGAAGCGCCGTCACCGGCGCGAGGAGCGGATCGAACCGCCACGTGCGGAAGGTCCACACCGTGGCGAAGGCCGCCGCAGCTCCGATCGTCCACACCACGACACGCTCGGCGCGAAACACCCGCAAGCTGCCGCTACACGCCATGCCGAGCGCGAAGTAGATCGCGTTGCGACAGACGGCGCGCGGAACGAGCCCGATGGCGTTCGCGATCGTCGGCACCGTGCCGGCGAGCCACATCAGGACCGCGACGGCGAACATCGTACTCGAGTGCAACCCGCAACGGTCACCCAACCGAACCAGAACGCACAGGAGGAACAACACCCAGAGAAACCAAAACTGCCCGATCGGATCGACGACCAGCGCCACCAGCAGACCACGGGCCTCGATGGGATCATTCACTGCGCCACCGAGCGCCGCCGTGAGCAATCCCTGCAACAACGACCAGAGCACGTACGGATACAGGATGGTCCTCGCCTTGTCTGCGACGAACTCGGGACGACGAAGCGAGTGCGGGATGAATACGCCCGACACCAGAAAGAAAACCGGCATGTGAAACGAATAGATGAAATCGTACACCGCGTGGGCAGCGCGCGAGTCCCCGAGGATCCCAGCGCCAGTCAGGCCGCCAATCACGTGCCCGACCACCACGAGAACGATCGCGATCCCCTTCGCGGCATCCGCCCACGCACTCCGCAGCGTCTTCGGAGGTTGCGGGGACGGGGTCGAGGTGGCCGGCACGCTCCTCAGCTCATGCCCTTCATGGCCTCGGCGAGGATCCGCGACGTCGTCGGACGCATGATGCGCGGATCGACCTCCCTGCCCTCGACGAGGCATCTTCCGGACGTCCTTGCCGGAGATGAAAACCGGCTTCTCGTTCGGATGGAGGTCCATCAAGTCGACCCGCCCGACCGACTCGTAGTAGGCCGCGAAGCCGACCTTGAGCGGCTTGATCCGGAGGTCGCCGCCGAGCTTCTCGAAGATCTCCTGGGCGTCGAAGTCGCCCCAGATCGCGGTGCCGTCGTAGTACGGGGCGTCGGCGTGCTTGCGGCCGATGACGATGTCGGTGAAGCCGAAGTTCTGACGGTAGATGCCGTGCATGACGGCTTCCTTCGGTCCGCCGTAGAACATCTTGATGTCGAGGCCGAGCAGCAGCACCCGATCGGGCACGGACTCCTTGCGCGGACCCCAGAGCGCCGGGTCGCTGTCGCCCTCGCCGAGCGCGCGCGTGTCGATCAGCGCCTCGTAGGTGTGCATGCGGACGCGCGCGTTCACGTCGTCGCCCTTGGTCTCGCCGATCAGCGGATTCAACACGGCGCCGGCATTGTGCCCTTGGCGGATCAGGGTCTCGAGGCCGTAGACGAGCGCGTACTCGTGCGCGCGGTGCAAGGGGTTGCGGGTCTGGAAGGCGACGACGCGATTCCAGCCCTTCCTGGCGAAGAGCGCGCGCACCTCGCGCGGGGAAAGCACGTACTTCCCGAACTCGGGATCCTTCGGCTGCGGCAGCACGCGGATGGTGCCGCCGATCAGGTGCGACTTGTCGGCGTCGCCCTTCAGGACCATGTCGGCGCCGGGATGATCGGTGCGCTCGGTACCGTAGACGCTCTTCAGATACTTCGACTTGTCCCAGGCGAAGACGTCGCTGATCTCGAGGCGCGCGACCGGCGTCCCGGCGGAATTCACGAGCGCAACGGCCTTGCCCTTCTCGAGGGTCTTCGCGAGCGCCTCCGTCACCGGAAACGCGAGCGGAATCGTCCAGGCGTAGCGCGTGCCCCGGTGCTCGACGTAGGCGTGCTCGAGGACCCGCCCATAGGTGGCGCCGTCCATCGGGCCGGTGAGCGGCGAAAGCGCGCCGTCGCCGAACCGATAGACGGTCGAGAGATCCGCATCCGACACGGGCACCGTGGGGAGCTTCGCGAGCTCCGCCTTGAACGCGGCTTCTTCCGCGGACGGGACGGTGAGATCGAGCGGCTCGGCGAGACCACCGTGAGCAGGGACGAGACTAGCCATGAGACAGGATCCTTTCTGCAACCTCTATAGTGGAGTGGTGTGGATCGGGATCGAATCGCGCGGAGCGGGCGAGACTAGCGTGGCGGGCGCGAGCGGGCAACGACCCGGGCACCATCGAACGCCGAGCTCCACACCGGCTGTGCGCGCTAGGCCGGCGGGCCGGCGCGAAACCCCGCTCGGAACGCCTTCTATCGACGGTGTACGTCGATCTTCGCAGGTTCGGCAACGCGGTTCCCACGCCTGCGTCATCCGCCTCGAACGGATCGCGCACGGCGCAACATTGTCGCGGCGAATCCGCCGCGTCCGCCATGGCACGCTTCGTGCCTCTCCGATGCCATCACCATTCGAGGAGGCTCGCGATGCTGGGACTGGGACTCCGGTTGCTCGGGACTGATCGCGGTGGCCATCGTCGCGTCGACGATTCGCGCCGAGGCAGCAGGCTACACCGTCGTCGGCTGGAACAACCTCGGGATGCACTGCATGGACGCGGACTTCTCGGCGCTCTGCCTGTTGCCGCCCTTCAACACCATCCATGCGCAGGTGATCGATCCGACCGGAGCCCTGGTCATCGACCCGATGGCGGCAGGCATCACGGTGACCTACGAGGCGATCGCCGATCCCGCGGGGTCCGTCAACACGACCTCGGTGGGCAAGACGAATTTCTGGGACTGGGCGCTCGCGCTCTTCGGCGCAGCGCCACCGGTCGACGTCGGGCTCGCCGGCTCCGCGATGCCGGGTACCGGAAACGTCCCGCGTCCGATGAGCTGGGATCCCGCCTCGAAGTGGTTCGTCGCGACAGGGATCCCGATCACGCCGTACGACGACGCCGGCGGGAAGAACCCGTATCCCATGATGCGCATCGTCGTCCGCACGACGGCGGGGACGATGCTCGCGTCGACCGACATCGTCCTGCCCGTGTCCGATGAGATGGACTGCCGGAGCTGCCACACGTCCGTCGCCGGTCCGGACGCTCCCGCGAAGCCGGCGGGAGGCTGGATCACCGATCCCGATCCGCAACGCGAGATGCGCCTCAACATCCTGCAGAAACACGACGAGCTGCAGGCGGACGACCCGGTATTCGCCACCGCGCTCGCGGCCCTGGCGGCGCAAGGCTACGATCCGACCGGCCTTTATCCGACCGTGCTGAACAACGGCGTTCCCATTCTCTGCGCCGCCTGTCACTCGTCGGAAGCGCTCGGCACGGGCGGCCAGCCCGGGGTGAGCCCGCTGACGCGCGCCATGCACGGCCGTCACGCCGACGTGGTCGATCCGGTGAACGGGCAGACGCTCGACGCCGCCGACAACCGCGCCGCGTGCTACCGGTGCCATCCCGGCTCGGAGACTCGCTGTCTCCGCGGCGTGATGGGTGCGACCGTCGCCCCCGACGGCTCGCTCGCGATCCAGTGTCAGGACTGTCACGGCCCGATGCACGCCGTCGCCTCGGCGACACGCACCGGATGGCTGAACGAGCCGGTCTGTCAGAGCTGTCACACCGGCACGGCGACGAGCAACGCCGGTGCGCTGCGCTACACCTCGTCCTTCGACGCGCCGGGGCACGTGCGAGAGATGGTCGACGCCACCTTCGCCACCACGCCCGACGCGCCCGCGCCGGGACTTTCGCTCTACCGCTTCTCGACCGGCCACGGCGGGCTCGCCTGCGAGGCATGCCACGGCTCGACGCACGGCGAGTATCCCGCGATCCACCCGAACGACAACGTGCAGAGCATCGAGCGTCAGGGCCACGCGGGCATGCTGGTCGAGTGCGGCGCGTGTCACGGCGGTGCGCAACCCGTCACCGTGAACGGGGGACCACACGGTATGCACCCGGTCGGTCAGGCCTGGGTGAGCCGGCACCACGACGCGATCGGCGAGGGCGGCGATCCGAGTCCGTGCCGCGACTGCCATGGCGTCGACTATCGCGGCACGGTACTGTCGCGCGCCAAGGCAAGCCGCACGCTCACGGGCGAGGCCGGCAGCAAGCAGCTCTGGGCGGGATTCCAGGTCGGTTGCTACACCTGCCACCTCGGCCCGCACTCGGACGACCCGAACCCGAACCGGGCGGCGATCGCGACCGGCACTTCGGTCGTGACCCCGGTCGACACGCCGGTGGCGATCGCGCTCACCGCGCGCGATCCGGATGGCGATCCGCTCGCGCTGCGCGTCGTGTCGCAGCCGACGCACGGCACCGCGGGCGTGAGCTCCGCGATCGCAACCTACGTTCCGGAAGCGAGCTTCGCAGGCGTCGACAGCTTCACCTTCGCGGCGTGGGACGGATCCACGGACTCGAACCTCGCGACCGTCGTGGTGCACGTCGGCGGCACCGGCGGCACCGGCACGCGGATCAGCGGAAAACAGGTGCAGATCAAGGACCGCGCCATAGGTCCGACGCTCTTGGTCAAGTTCCAGTCGAAGGACCCGGCGATCGTCGCGGCCGCGGCCGATCCACGTGCCGACGGCGCGTATGTCCACGTGTTCAACAGCGCGGGCGGGACCGATTCCGCGTGCTTCCACTTGCCCGCGGCGAACTGGCGCCTCGCGGGCACCGCGTTCCGCTACAAGGACACGGCGCTCGCGGCTTCGCCCGTCAAGACGGCGCTCCTCCGGAACGGCGCCCTCCAGGTGAACGCGAGCGGCAAGGGTCCGCTGCCGATCACCTACCGTCTCGGGGAGCCCTCGCAAGGCAGCGTCGGCGTGATCTTCCAAAGCGGCGCGCTCGCCCTCTGCACGAACTTCGGCGGAGCGGTCACGAAGGACTCCGGCACGGATCCGCCGAACCCGGGCGGCAAGGGCCAGTTCGTTGCGAAGAACGCGGCCGCGCCGGGCGGATGTCCGACGCCACCCGATACGTGCCCGTAGCTCTGTCATGATCACCGCGCGACGCCGCAGGCGCCTTGCCAGAGGGCGGCGGTGAGGGTGGCGGCCTCCGCCAGCTGCTCGCTCATGACGTCGACGAGGTCGGCGTGGAGGCGGCGATAGTAGAGACGCGAGCCGACCTTGGTGCCGCGGGCGGCGTTGCGGTCGGCGGCGAGCACGAGGGCGAGGCGGCCGTAGGCATGCTCGAGCGCGGCGAAGAGCGCGCCCTCGGCGCCGGCGGGCGCGATCGGGCGGCGGGGCGCGACCTTCCAGGAGCGGCGGGTGTAGTCGCCGAGGTCGTCGTCGACGAGCTTCGCCTCGACGCGACGATGGATGCCGCGCTGGCCGGTGCGTTGGCCGTCGAAGTTCTCCGTCGTGTGGAGCGGCATCGTCGCATCGGCCGCGTAGTGCGCCAGATGCCCCGCCGTGACCCGCGCGGCGGCGAGGTCGCCGCGTCGGAGCTCGTCGCGCAGCCGGCGCGCCAGGGCGCCGCCCGCCCACGGCAGTGTCCCCTCGCGCTCGACGGTCTTCCAGCCGAAGCGCAGCTCGGCGGCACGGCGGTCGCGCGGCAAGGCACGAAACGGCGGCGGTCCGTAATGATCGAGGTTGAGGAAATGGCGGACGGCCTCGCGCCGGCCGTCACGGTGCTTGAGGACGGTGTCGGGCTCGACCGCCGCGTCGCCGAGCGCCGCGCGCGGCGCGTTCCCGAGCGCGGGACAGCGCTCGCGCACGAGCTCGGCGGCGCGCACGGCCACCCAGCGATGCGCCGCGAGCCCCCACGCCGAGGCGGCGCGCGGCGACGCGACGAGCGTCAGCGCCACCACGCAGGCCGCCGCCGCGCGCCGGGTCATGGCGCGACCAGCCGACCGACGCCGGCCACGCGCAGCGCGATCACGCCGGCCGTGACGAGCCCGACGGCCGCCAGCAGCAGGAGATCGGCGCCGTTCACGCCCGGACGCGGCAACGAGGTCCGCGGCCGCCCGGCGCTGAAGCCGCGCACCTCGAGCGCGAACGCCATCTGGTCGGCGCGCCGCAAGCCGCCGATGAAGACCGGCACGATCACCGGGACGTAGCGGGCGATCCGCGTCGCGACGTTGCCGGTCGTGAAGTCGAGGCCGCGGCAGCGCTGGGCGTCGCGCACGGTGAGCGCGGCGTCGAGAAAGACCGGCACCAGTCGAAACGCGAGCGTCAGCACGAACCCGGCGCGATACGGCACGCCCAGACGCGAGAGCGCGAACGCGAACTCCTCGATCGTGGTCGTGGCGAGAAAGAGAAAGCCGGTCGCGAGGAAGGTCTCGAGGCGGAACGCCATGCCGAGGCCGTAGCGGAACGCGACCCAGCGATCGACCGGCCCGCCAGCCGCCGTCGGGTAGAAGAGCGTCCAGATGATGGCGGTGAAGACGAAGACCGGCACCATCAACCAGCGCATGCGCCAGAGCACGGGCAGGGCGCGGGCGCTCGCCGTCACCGCGAGCACGAGGACGAGCAAGGGCGCGAGGAGCAGCGGGTGATCGAGCAGGAAGGCCGCGACGAAGAGCAATGCCAGCACGAGCACCTTGGCGACGGGGTGCCGTCGGTGCAGCCAGCTCGCGTGCTCGAGGTAGAGAGAGAGGGCCACGCCGGCTCCCGACTCTAGCCCGGATTATTCATGAGTCGTCGTCGCGAAAGCGACGAGCGTGCGTCAGATCGGGCCCCGCGGAGGCCCGAACGACGCAGGCATAGTTGAACACTATGTCGAGGAGTGAGGGCCGAGCCCAGCCCGAGATGACGTGCGATCGGCGCTTGCAGCAGACGATTCATGAATAATCCGGGCTAGCCCGCCGCCGCGAGCGCGCGCGCCAGCTCGTCGACGGTGCGCGCGGGGATCCCGAGCGCGCGTGCGACGCGCGCGGCGGGCGGCGCCTCGAACGCCGCCGACCGCAGAAGCGCCTCGTCGTCGAGAAGCGTGTCGAGCGCGCCGTCGAACACCAGGCGACCGCCGCGCATGAGGAGCGCGCGCTCGGCGTACTCGACCACGACCCAGGGACTGTGCGTGATGACGACCACCGTCGTGCCGCCGGCGCGCAGACGCGCCAAGAGCTCCAGCATCGCGCGCTGCTGCGGGTAGTCGAGCCCGGTCGTCGGCTCGTCGAGGATGAGCACGCGCGGCGCCATCGCGAGCACCGTCGCCACCGCGAGCCGTTGGCGCTCGCCTTTGCGGAGGAGAAACGGGTCCTCGTCGCGCTCGGCCGTGAGACCGACCGCGGCGAGCGTCGCGTCGACGCGCGCCGCGAGCACGTCGCCCGTGAGCCCGAAGTTGCGCGGACCGAACGCGACCTCGTCCGCGACCGTCGCCGCGAACAGCTGGTGGTCGGGATTCTGGAACACGTAGCCGACCTCGCGCGCAACCCGCTCGAGCGGCAGCGTGCGGAGGTCGACGCCGTCGAGACGAACCGTCCCGACCTCGGCGTGCAAGAGACCGTTCAGGTGCTTCGCGAGCGTCGTCTTCCCCGAGCCGTTCTGCCCGATGAGCGCGATGAACTCGCCGGCGCCGATCGTGACGGCGACGTCGTCGAGCGCGCGGGTCCCGCCTTCGTAGACGCGCGAGAGACCGCGCACGTCCAGAATCGGCGCGCCGATCGCCTGCGGCGACGCCGGAGCGGACGGCGGCGGCTGCGCCGGCACGCCGCGCGCGCGCAGCGCCGCCACCGCCCCGTCGACGTCGAGCGGCAGCTCGCATCCGAGCCGCCGACCGAGGACCGCGAGATCGTGCGGACGCACGCCGCAGGCGAGGAAGAGGTCGACGTCGTGCACGAGCGTCGCGGCGGGACCGGCCGCCACCACGCGCCCGTTCTTCATCAGGATCAGGCGGTCGGCGTGCACGACCGGGTCGACCTCGTGCTCGACGGCGAGCAAGACGAGCGCCTCGTCGCGCACGCCCTCGAGCGCCGCATAGAGCTCGCGGCGGCCGATCGGGTCGAGATCGGTCGCGGGCTCGTCGAGGAGCAACACGTCGGGGGCCATCGCGAGGATGCTCGCGATCGCGAGGCGCTGCTTCTGCCCGCCCGACAACGTCGACGGGTCGCGTCCGCCGAAGCCCGTGAGATTCACGAGCGCGAGCGTCCGGTCGACGCGTGCGGCGATCTCGGCCGGCGGGACGCCGAGCTGTCCGGGACCGAACGCCACCTCGAGCCGGACGTTGGTGGAGAAGAGCTGGGCTTCGAAGTCCTGGAACACCATCGCGACGCGGCCGCCCAGCGCGCCGACCTCGGCACCGAGCAGCGCGAGCGTGCCGAGCCGGATCTCGCCGCCGCACTCGGCGGGCGCGAGCGACGGAACGAGCGCGTTGATGCAGCGCAGAAGGGTCGACTTCCCGGCACCGCTCTCTCCCATGATGGCGACGAGCTCGCCGGGTGCGGCGACGAGCGACACGCCCCCGAGCGCGTGCGCGGGCGGATCGGCATACCGACACGTGAGGTCGCGCACCACGAGCGACTCGCCGCCGACGCGGTCCGTCGCCGCGCTCACAGCAGCGCGAGACCGAGGACGGCGGTCGCGAGGCCGGGCAGCACGACGTGCGCGAGCGTGAGGTTCGGCGACGACGCGACGAGACTCGCGGGGAGCGCGCCGGCCACGGCGAGATTGCCGCCGCCGAAGGCCACGACGGCGCCCCCGACCGTGAGCACGACGCCGAGGACGCGTCGACCGCGCGTCAAGGGCGGCCGCGCCCCCATGACGTCGCCGTACAGCAGACGCGCGCGCCGGACGCGCGGATACAGCACCGCGAGCAGCAGGGGGGCCAGCACCAGTGCCGTCACGAGGTTGTTGACGAGCACCACGTTCGCGAGCACGGCGAACGGCACGAACCCGAGAACCTGGAGCCCGAATCCGACGGTGGCCGCGCACAGGCTCGCGCCGGTACCGACGACCAGCACGAAGAGCAGCCAGGCGCCCGGCGTCTTCGGCACCGGATCGCCGCTGCCGAGCGCCCGCCAGAGCCGGTAGGGTGCGAGCGCGTACAGGAAGTTGGCGACGAATCCGAAGGCGTCGCCGGGACCGAGGCCGGCGAAGAAATCGCCGATGAGGTTGCCGATCGCCGCCCCCCAGGCCGCGGCGGGACCGAAGAGGAACGAGCAGACCACCGGCAGCGCGTTCGCCGGACGGAAGTGCGTCACCCCCGGAATGATCGGCACCACCATGAACGGGATCAGCACCGCCGCGTAGAACGACGCGCACATGGCCGTGAGCACGACCATGCGCGTATTGCGCCACATGAGGGTGAGCTCGTGCATGCGTTCGGCCCCCGCGACGCGATCCGGCGTTGCCGGCCGCGAAGGAGGCCGGCTATGCTAAGACCCGCCGCGCGTGCGCGGTCAAGAGATACGAATGTCGCGCACCGCGTTCCTCCGCCTCGAGTGGCTGCTCTCCCTGGGCCTTGTCCTCCTGTCGTTCGGCTGGGCGGCGCTCCGCGGCATTGCCGCTCGGCTCGATGCTCGTCCCGAGCGTGAGCCGCATCGGCATCGGCATCGCGGCGGGCGCGCTCCTGTGGGGAACGATCCCCTTGCTGCTGCGCGCGCCGAGCATGCAACGCGTCTGGAACGACGTGCTGCAACCGTTCAGCGCGACGCTCTCCACGCGCGACGTCGTCGCGATCGCGGCGCTCTCGGGCTTGACGGAGGAGCTCTTCTTTCGCGGCATCCTGTTGCCCGAGATCGGCGTCGTGCTCTCGAGCGCCTGCTTCGGCGCGTTGCACGCCCTGACGCCCGTCTATTTCGCCTGGGCGACGGCGGTCGGCGCCGGCATGAGTGCGCTCACGCTCGCGAGCGACTCGCTGGTGGCGCCGATCGTCGCGCACGCGACGTACAATCTGGGCGCGCTGCTCCTGCTGCGCCGCTCGGCGACACGGGCCGCCTCGGCGTCGGTCACCTCCGAGGTCGCTCCTACGATTGCGTCCCCGCATGGCATCGGTTAGGAACCGCGGATGTTTCTTCGTCGTGTCGCTCCGGCGCTCGCGCTCCTGGCGCTCGGAACCGCGGCGTGCGGGGCGACGCCCCGCCTTTCCGCCGACCAGTACTACAGCGAGGGCAAGACCGCCTTCGGCGAGAAGAACTACGAGGGCGCGATCCACAACTACAAGGATCTCCTCGACCAGTATCCCTTCGATCCGCACGCCGAAGAGGCCGAGCTCACGATCGCCGAGTCGCAGTACAAGAAGCATCACTACGCCGAGGCGATCGCCGCCTTCAACGACTTCCAGCGCATGCACCCCATGAGCCCGGAGCTCGCGAAGGTCTACTACTTGCTCGGCAAGAGCTTCGAGAAGCAGATGACGACCATCGACCGCGACCAGCAAGCCGCCGACAACGCGCAGGGCTGGTATCGCGTCGTCGTCGACCGCTACCCCGAGAGCGAGTACGCGCCGAAGGCGCGGCGCCGGATGGCGCAGTGCCGCGAGTCGATGGCGGAGCACGACCGCTACATCGCGAGGTTCTACTTCAAGGAGAAGAACCTGCGCGCCGGCGAGAACCGGGTGAAGAGCATCCTCGAGAAATTCCCCGACACCGTCGCCGCGACCGCGGCGCTCGGAGATTTGGCCGCCGCCTACGAACGGCGTGGCGATACCGGCGCCGCGGAGAAGGTGCGCGCGGCCGTCGGCGAGCGCGCGGCGGCGTTCGCGAGCTTGCCCGAGACCGGACCGGGCTCGCGCGCGGCGGGCGCGGTCCCCGCGGTGCGGACGCCGGTCACCGATGCGCTCCTCGACGACCTGATCAAGAGCTACGGACCGAGCGAAGGCGGCGGCGCGATCGTCGCGACGCCGGCGCTCGTCGATCCGGTCTCGGGCCCGAAGGTGCCGACGGGGGCCGGTGCCGATCCGGGAGCATACGCGCCGATCGGGCGTGGCGGAGGCATGGGCCGCTACTGAGGCCCGCCGTGACCTCGACGGGGAGCCGTCGCGTGTTGGCCGACGCCGCCGTGCTCGTCGTCGGCGTCGGTGCCCTCGGTTGCGCCGCCGCGTCGACGCTCGCGGCCGCCGGCATCGGGCGGTTGTCGCTGGTCGATCCCGATCGCGTCGAGCGGTCGAACCTCCACCGTCAGCTCCTCCACCGCGCGGCCGACCTCGGACGGCCGAAGGTCGAGTCGGCGCGCACGGCCTTGGCCGCGCGTCATCCGGCGCTCGCCATCGAGATCGCACCCGTCCGCTTCGACGCCGGGAACGCCGCGAGGCTCGTGCACGGCCACGCATGCGTCGTCGACGCGACCGACGGGATCGCGACCAAGTTCCTCGTGAACGACCTCGTCGTCGGCCTCCGCACGCCCCTCGTCCACGCCGGCATCGTCCGTTTCTTGGGCCAGCTCATGACCATCCTGCCGGGAAGGTCGGCCTGCTATCGCTGCCTCTTCGGCGCGCCGCCCGCCGAGGGGAGCGTCCCCTCGTGTCAGGAAGCGGGCGTCCTCGGCTCGCTCGCAGGCACGATCGGCACGCTGCAGGCGGCGGAAGCGATCCGGCTCGTGACCGGCACCGGCACGCTCCTCGCCGACCGGCTCCTCACGTACGACGCGCTCGCCGGCCGTTGGCGCCACGTGCGCCTCCGCCGCAATCCCGCCTGCCCCGGCTGTCGGAATCTCTGAGCCCCGTTGGCCGTGGGCGCGAGCAACGGCTAGAACCTAGAGCCTTCGACCCCAGGAGGAAGGAGATCCACCCGATGCCAATCCAGGTTCGTATTCCCACCCCACTTCGCAAGTTCACCGGCGGCGCCGAAAGCGTCCCCGCGAGCGGCACCACGGTCGCCGCCATCGTCCAGGACCTCGACGGCCGCCATCCCGGCTTGAAAGAGCGCATCTGCGACGAGGCGGGCAAGGTCCGTCGCTTCGTCAATCTCTACGTGAACGGCGAGGACATTCGCTTTCTCTCGAGCCTCGACACTCCGGTGAAAGACGGCGACGAGATCTCGATCGTGCCCGCGATCGCCGGCGGCTCCTCGCGCCCGCGCGCCTGAACCGCACCGTCATGTCGTCCGGCTCCGGAACGACCGGCGGCCCCGAGGGATCCGCACCCAAGCGAACGCAGAGCGTCCTCGATCTCGTCGGCAACACGCCGATCGTCCGCATCCGGGCGCTCGCGCGCGATCTGCCCCCGTCCGTCCGCGTCTACGCGAAGCTCGAGGGCTTCAATCCGGGTGGGTCGGTCAAGGACCGTCCCGCGCTCAACATGATCCGCGACGGCCTGAAGAAGGGTCGGCTCCGCCCCGGCAAGACGATCCTCGACTCCACTTCCGGCAACACCGGCATCGCGCTCGCGATGATCGGCGCCGCGCTCGGCTATCCGGTCGAGCTGGTGATGCCCGAAAACGTGAGCATCGAACGGAAGAAGATCATCCGCGCCTACGGCGCGAAGCATCATCTTCTCGAGCGGGCTCGAGGGCTCCGACGGCGCGATCCGCCTCTGTCGCGAGGTGCTGAAGAACGACCCGGAGAAGTACTTCAAGCCCGATCAGTACTTCAACGAGGCGAACCCGGAGGCGCACTACCTCGGCGACGGGCCCCGAGATCTGGCGCCAGACCAACGGCGAGGTCACGCATTTCGTGACCGGGCCTCGGCACCGGCGGCACGATCATGGGCACGGGCCGCGCGTTGAAGGAGCGGAATCCCGCCGTGCAGGTGATCGGCGTCGAGCCCGACGACGCCTTCCACGGGCTCGAGGGCCTCAAGCACATGGCGTCGTCGATCGTGCCCGGCATCTTCCACGAGAACGAGCTCGACGAGAAGATCCCGGTCGGAACCGAAGAGGCGTACGACATGGTGCACCAGCTCGGCACGTCGAGGGCATCGTGGTCGGGCAGTCGTCGGGCGCGAACTTGGTCGGCGCGCTCCAGGTGGCGCGGCGGCTCGAGCGCGGCGTCGTCGTGACCATCTTCTGCGACTTCGGCGTACGCTACCTCAGCACGAACCTCTGGATCGGCTACGACGTGCCCGCGTCATGACCCTCGACGACGAGCGCATCGAGCGCTACAGCCGCCAGCTGATCCTCCAGGAAGTCGGGCCGCGCGGACAGGAGCGGCTCGGCGCGGCGCGCGTCGCGATCGTCGGCACCGGCCTCGCGGCGGCGCACGTCGTCGCCTACCTCGCGGCCGCGGGCGTCGGGTGGATCGCCGCCGATCCCGCGCTGCACGCGACGGTCGACCCCGCGCAACCGGATCTGACGATCGCCCCGCTCGCGGCGGCGGACGACGCGGCGCTCGACGGCGCGCTGGTCGCGGGCGAGAGCGTCGCGGCGGTCGGCGCGGCGCTCGCCACGTGGCAGACGCGGGCGGCGATCACGTGCTGGATCGCGGCAGGCCGCGCCGGCATGTCGCCGCCGTGCCCGCACTGCGCCGCGGCGGCGACCGCGGTGGTCGAGCCGCCGCCCGAGCTCGCCGACCGCCCGCGACGTCGTCCTCGGCACGGTCGCCGCGACCGAGATCCTGAAGGCGCTGCTCGCGATCGGCACCCCGCTCCGCGGTCGGGCGATCGTCTACGATCCGACGACTGCGACCGTCACGAGCATCGGCGTCGCGGCTCGCCCCGAATGCGCGTGCGCCGCGGGGATGCGCCCGACCTCGCCACTGCCCTCCTAATCGGCAGACCTGGATAGAAATCGAGCACCCGCGTGGTGCCGTACGGCGCCAGAGGCCTACGGCGCAGTGGCTTGCGCCCCGGGCCCCGCGGGCACGCCCATTGCTGAGCCGTCGTCACGATGCGCTGTCGTGTGGCGAGCACCCTCATCTCGATCGGCGGGGTCTGTGCGTTCCTCGTCGGGGTGGCGCCGAGCGCGTGCGCTGGCTCGTGGTCACCGCGTTCCGGTGCAATGCCCACGCGCGCCTGGGTGCAGGCGCGCATCATCCTTCGGCCGGCGCGAGCGGAGCTCAGCCGCACCATCCGACCACGGCGGATCCCGCGGCCTCCGATCGCCACCGCCAGCAGCGTCGTCATCGCGCGCCATACGTTGAACGAGGTGCGCGGCGAGCGGCGCTCACCCTCCTCGCAGCGGACGCTGCCGGGTCGCACTTGCATCGGACGTCTGCGCACGAGCGCGTTTCCGGATCGCAGCGCTCACAGCGCGACCCTCGCCACCCTGGCGGCGATATTCTACGAGGCCCACGCTCCTCCGCGTTCTCCGTTCCGAGCCTGAATCCTTTCCGCTTCCCGCGGCAACGATCCCAGAGCCCGCACGGGTGTGGTCACCCACGACCCCGCGCGGCAACGACGGAGGACACGATGAACAAGCCGATCGCACGACCTTTCGACAACCGCTACCTATGGCCCGCGCTGGCGGGCACGCTACTCGCGAGCCTCGCGCTCGCGCATCTCGGTCACGCCGACGAAGCGGCGGACGCCCCCGTGGCGTTCACCGCCGCGATGGCCGAGCAGATCGCCAACACCAAGATCGCCCTCGACACCGTCTGGGTGCTGATCGCCGGCATGCTGGTCTTCTTCATGAACCTCGGATTCGCGATGGTCGAGTCCGGGCTCGCGCGCGCCAAGAACTGCGTGAACATCCTCGCCAAGAACTTCATCGTCTTCGCGATGCTCGTCCCTCGCCTTCTACATCCTCGGTTGGGGCCTGATGTTCGGCGACGGCAACGGCTGGTTCGGCACCCAGGGCCTCTTCTTCGTGGGCGGGCTCGACAACAGTCCGGCGACGGCCGACGCGTATCAGGGCGTCTACTCCGCGATCGCCTGGGCGGGGGTGCCGCTCTGGGCGAAGTTCTTCTTCCAGCTCGTGTTCGCGGGCACCGCCGCGACGATCGTCTCGGGGGCCGTGGCCGAGCGCATCAAGTTCCTCTCCTTCATCGTGTTCAGCTTCGTGATCGTCGGCATCATCTATCCGATCACCGGACATTGGATCTGGGGCGGCGGCTGGCTGCAGAAAGCCGGCATGTGGGACTTCGCCGGCTCGACGGTCGTGCACTCGGTCGGCGGCTGGGCGGCGCTCGCCGGCGTCATCATGCTCGGACCCCGGATCGGCAAGTACGCCAAGGACGGCACGGTCAACCCCATTCCCGGACACAGCATGACGTCGGCGACGCTCGGCGTGCTGGTGCTGTGGTTCGGCTGGTTCGGGTTCAATCCCGGCAGCACGATGGCGGCGGCGGCGAACGACATCGCCCGCATCGCGGTCACGACCAACACGGCGGCGGCGGCGGCAGCGGTCAGCTCGGCCTTCACCGCCTGGCTCCTGCTCGGCAAGCCGGATCTCAGCATGATCCTGAACGGCTGCCTCGCCGGCCTGGTCGCGATCACGGCGCCGTGTGCGTTCGTGAGCGTCGGCAGCTCGGTGATCATCGGCCTGATCGCCGGCGTGCTCGTGGTCTTCGCCGTCCTCTTCTTCGACAAGGTGAAGCTCGACGATCCCGTCGGCGCGCTTTCCGTGCACCTCGTCTGCGGCGTCTTCGGCACGATCTGCGTCGGGCTCTTCGCGCAGGACTCGGTGATGCCGAACACGACCGGTGATGGCCTGCTCTTCGGCGGCGGCATGAAGCTCCTGCTGGCGCAGTTGCTCGGCGTCGGCGCGGCCGCGATCTACACGCTCACGATCTCGCTCGTCTTCTGGGCTGCGATCAAGGCCGTGATGGGCCTGCGCGTGAGCCCGGAGGAAGAGATCGAGGGGCTCGACGTCGGCGAGCACGGCAACAGCGCGTACCCGGACTTCGCGCAGCCCGTGCCTTCCGGCATTCACGGCGTGAGCGCGGGCGTGAGCGGGGGCCGACTGGAGCCCGCCTACGCATCCGTCGCGCACGCCGCCCGCTGACGGCGGCGAGCGTTTCCGTCACGCGGCTCGGCGCAGCGACGTGCTGCGCCGGGCCGCGAGGTCCTCGGCGTAGCCGCGGCAGAACGTTCCGAACAGCCGGTCCGGAATGGGCGTGAAGCCGGCGTAGTTGCCCTTCACGCGGGCGTGGTGCGCGTCGTGATGACGAGCACCGTCGTTGCCCGGAACGAGATGGCTCGGCGACCACGGAAAGTCATAGCCGCAATGCCCTTCGGCGGCCTCCCATTGTCGCCACACGAACCAGAGCCACACGACCGCGACGTGCGAGCCGAGGAGCAGCGGACCGACCATCGCGACCGAGCCGGTGAGCGAGAGCTCGAGCGGATGCATGTAGTTCCCGGTGATCGCCCACGGTGTGACGATGCGGTGATGCCAACCGTGGATGCGCTTGTAGAGCCAGGGCCGGTGCAACGTGCGATGCGAGAAGTAGTAGAGGAAGTCGTCGAGGTAGAAGAAGAACGCGAGCTCGGCGACGACCACCCAGGCCGGCGGCAGCGGGCCGGCGTGCACGCGGGAGAGCCGCAAGAGCGGCCACGCCGCGACGGTGCCGGCCAGCAGGTACGCGTTGTTGACGGCCCAGCTCTTGACCGACGGCCACACCAGCTGCTGCGCGCGGGGCGGACGCGACTGGATGCGATACGGACGCGCCCAGTCGGGATCGCGCGCGGCGAGCATCGTGAGCGGCACCGCGAACGCCATGAAGACCGCCGCCGAGAGCAGCATCGTCGTCACCGGGAAGAGCCAGAAGAGCGGCTCGCGGTACCAGCCGAGGATCGTCTCGAGCATACAGGGGGTCTCGGGGAGCTACCGAGGGCCCGTGGCAAGGTCAAATGAGAGTGCTCTCATCGCGATCGCGGTCGCAATTCCGCTGGCAGCGACGGCAACCGTCGCTGCGGGCGCGCGGCGTGGGGGGATCGCCGGCGGGTTCTGCGAGCCTTGCTGCGCGTGGTTCGGGCCGCCTCGGTTGAAGGACCGAGCCGCGCTCCCGGCCGAGATCGAACCCGCCGGCGACCCCCCACGCCGCGCCCGCACCGGCGGTGGTCGTCGGACGGACCCGCGATGGTCGTCCCGCCAGCGCGCGCTGCGTTCATCCCGCGGCCGCGCCGACGCGAGCGTCAGCCGCTGCTCGATGCGCCGCAGTGTGTTTCGCAGGTTTCCGGAACGCTCGCACCTCATGCACCTGCGAACGACGGCGAGCATGCGCGCCGCCTGCGAACCCGGAAGACAGTGCGGGTCGATGTAGGCGCGATAGCGGACGATTCCGCGCCGGCTTCCCATGAGCTTCACCAATTTGGCCAAGTCGGCCTCCGACCCGGTGCGTGAATACGACCACTCGATCAGGTCGCTGCGGACGAGATCGCTTCGCTCTCTCGCGGCATGCGCCGAAAGAGCTCGCTCCGCCATGCGGCTCCGGCGCTTCTTCGCAGACGGCAAGTCGACCAAGGCCTGGACGACGACCAGACGCACCAGCTCCGACGTGTCGGAGAGCATCGTGCGCAGCCGTTCGACACCGAGGGACCGCGAGGGCCAGCAGAGCGCCTCGACGTTGCTGTAGCGCTGCTCGTCGCAATCGTTCCAATCGGCGCCCGAGGTGCGGCGCCGGTCACGCGCGCCGTGGTGGGGGTCGCCGGCGGGTTCGATCTCGGCCGGGAGCGCGCCGCCGACCCGCAACCTCGTCGGCCCGAACCACGCGCGGCAAGGCTCGCAGAACCCGCCGGCGACCCCCACCACGGCGCACCAGCTGCGACGATCGCCGACGCCATGAGCCGGCGGACCACCACCTTGACCCAGTCGAGAGCAGCGCGTAGCACCGCCCACATCCCACTCGGTTCGGAGGCGTCGATGCTCAAGCTCTACCATGCGCAGCTCACCCGCTCGATTCGCATCATCTGGTTGCTGGAGGAGCTCGGGGTTCCGTACGAGCTCGCGACGGTCGCGTTCAAGCCGCCGCGCCACTCGTTCGAGCAGGACACGCCGGCCGGAAAGTTCCCCACCCTCGACGACGACGGCATGGTGATGTTCGAGTCGGGCGCCATCCTCGAGTACCTGATCGAGAAGTACGGCAAGGGGCGCCTGGCACCGGCGATCGGCGATCCCGAACGGGGCAAGTTCCTCCAGTGGGTGCACTTCGCGGAAGCGACGGCGTTCCCGCCCATCGCCGACATCGCGCGCCACACCATGTTCCTCCCGCCGGCCGATCAGATACCGCAGGTCGCGGCCGACGGCCGCGTCCGCGCCAAGAACGCCCTCGACGTCCTCGAGCGCGCGCTCCAAGGGAAGGAGTATCTCGTCGGCAACGCGCTCTCGGGCGCCGACATCATGATGGGCTACTTCCTGATGGCCGCCCGCATGCTCGGCTGCGTCGGCCCCGATCATCCGAACATCGCCGCATATTGGGAGCGGCTGGCCGCCCGCCCGGGATTCCAGAAGGCCCTGAGCTCCTGAGCAGCGCCCGCGCGCTACAGCCGCGGCCGGCGATCGCGCCAGGGACGCGCGACTTCCAGCGCGGCAGCGACGCGCAACAGCAGATCCTCGCGCCCGTGCGTCGCCACCAGCTGTACGCCGATCGGGAGACCGGCGTCGTTCCAATGGAGCGGCAGCGAGATCGCCGGCTGCCCCGTCAAGTTGAACGGCAGCGTCCAGCACGCGATCTGTGACGCCCGCATCCCGACCGCGAGCGAGCTCTCCGGCGTAGGCACGAGCTCCCCGAGGCGCGGGGGCGGCTCGGAGATGGTCGGCGTCAGCAGGAGATCGAAGTCGGCGTGCCACTCCGCGATCCGACGCGTGAAATCATAGAGCCAGTCGACGGTCGCATGGTACTGCGGCGCGCTGGTCGCGTCGCCGAGCGTCTTCAGCGCCCAATTCACCGCGTCGACGTCCGCCTCGGTGAAGGGCGCACCCGTGATCTCGCCGATCAGATCGAGGGTGCGCGCGATGTGCGTCGCGTACATGACCGTGAAATGGTGCCCGAGGAGCGCGTCGTCGAGCGCGTCGGGATGGGCCTCCGCGACGTGGTGCCCGAGCTCGGCGAGCGTCCGCGCGACCGCCTCCGCGGCCGTGGTGCAGTCGAGGTGCGGCGTGAACGTCGCGCCCGGGGCCGCCGTCATCAGTCCGATCCGCAGCGCCCCGGTCGGTGCACCGACCTCCTCGATGTAGGGCCGCACCGGCGGCGGCGCGACGAAGGTGTCGCCCGGCATCGCCCCGTGGATGCAGTCGAGGATCGCGGCGGTGTCGCGCACGCTGCGAGTGACGACACCGTCGGAGACCATGCCGCCGACGGGTGCCCCGGCGGCCGGGCCGAACGAGGTCCGGCCGCGCGTCGGCTTGAGACCCACCAATCCGCACTCGCTGGCCGGGATCCGGATCGACCCGCCTCCGTCGTTCGCATGCGCCGCCGGCACGAGCCCGGCCGCGACGGCACAAGCCGATCCTCCGCTCGATCCGCCCGTCGAATGCTCGAGGTTCCACGGGTTGCGACAGGCCCCGTACGCCTCCGACTCCGTCTGGCAGAGCGTGCCGAGCTCGGGGACGTTCGTGCGACCGAGAATCACGAAGCCCGCCGCCCGGATCTTCTGCGTGTAGTAGCTGTCGAACGGGAACACGACGCCGAGATCTCTCAAGCGCCGGAGTCCCATGTGGTAGGGCTCGCCGGCCTGCATGCCGAGGATGTCCTTCAAGAGGAACGGCACGCCGCGAAACGGGCCGCCGCCATCCGCCGTCGCCTCGACGCGCGCCCGGTCGAACCGCGGGTGGATGACGGCGTTCAGCTTCGGGTTCAGGCGCTCGATGCGCGCGATCGTCGCCTCGACGAGCTCCCCGGGGGTGACGTCTCTTTTGCGGACGAGCTCGGCCTGGGCGGTGGCGTCGAAACGAAGGAGGTCGATCATCCGAGGGACCGTACGCCTTCGCGAGCCCAGCGTCGACAGGTGTGGCCTTGGGGTACGGCTGGCGGAGAGCGGTGTTACGGCGTGCCCCGGGTCGCGTTCCTCGGTGCGTCTTGGGAACCGAGGCTGGACGTTTTCGTCCGACCTCGGATGCGCGCTTCAGAGCAGCGCCGCCAGCACCTCGCTCGCCGCGCGCTCGCCCGAACGCACCGCACCGTCCATGTAGCCGTTCCAGTACGTCGACGTCTCGGTGCCGGCCCAGTGGATGCGGCCGACCGGCGCGCGGAGGGCCGCACCGAAGTCGAGCGAGCGTGCCCGGCCCGAGGACGGCGACCGGGCAGCCGCGGTTCCACGTCTCGGCCGACCAGTTGATCTCGACGACGTCGCGCGGGTCAGCGCCTCGGCTGCCGAAGTAGGTCGGCGAGGTTCTGCAGCGCGGCCGCGCGCCGCTCGACGGGCGGCGTTCGTTCCCAGCAGCGCGCCTCCTGGCCGCCGATGAAGCCCATCAGGATGCCGAGGCTGCCGTCGGCGGGCGACGTGTCGAAGGTCGCCTTGACGGGACCGATCTCGCTCACGGCCTGGCCGTTCAGCCCGCGCGTCGCGCCAGAACGGCGTCGGTCGTAGATCGCCTCGAACTTCATCAGCGTGCCTTGCGGCATGTGCTGGGTGAGCTGGTCGCGGAGCGCCGGCAGCGCGCGGCTCGTAGGCGATGCGCGCGGCGAGCGCCGGCGGCACCGCGACCACGACGCGCTCGGCACGCATCTTGAATCGGTCCGCATACACCGTCACGCCGCCGTGCGACTGCGCGATGCGCGTGACCGGCTTCCGAGCAGACGCGACCGTCGAGCCCGGCCGCCACGCGCACCGGCGATCTCCTGCGCACCGCCGACGAAGCGTTGCTCCTGGGCGCCACCGCGCGGTATTGAAGTTGCGCTCGAAGGTCCCGACGTTCTGCTCGTTTCCCGATGCCGCGATGTAGAAGAGCGTATAGAGCAGCGACAGCTCGCGCGGCTCCGCACCGAAGATCGCCTCGGTGGCCGCCGACACCACCGCCATGAACTCCGCGTTGCCCGTCGTGTTGGCGCGAAGCCATTGGTCGAGCGTCTGCCGGTCGTACGTGTCGGCATTCGTCGCCACCCAGGGCGTGTCCACCGAGATGCCAGCGGCGAGCTGATCGAGCTGCGTCACCGAGAGGACGATGTCGGGCGCGACGACCGGATCGATCGGCGCGGAGCCGAGCGGCGAATCGTTCGGATACTCCGAGCGCCGGCCGTTGGCGCCCATGAAGACGTTGTTCCCGGTGTTGTAGGTCGGGTACGTCCCGACGCCGACATCCGTCGCGAGTGATTGGACGCAGTCCTGCGTCGGTCCGGTGAACATGCCACCGAGCTCGGTATAGCCGCCGCCGTCGAGCGGATGCGTGAGCGTGCGTCCGCCGACGCGATCACGCGCCTCGAGCACGAGTACCGAGCGCCCGGCCGCGACGATCGTGCGCGCGGCCGTGAGCCCGGCGAGCCCGGCGCCCACGACCACGACGTCCGCGTGGTGCTTGCTGAAGGCTTCGGCGCGGCGAGGCAGCGTGGCGAGGGCGGCGCTCGCCGCGGCACCGCCGAGGAACCGACGTCGACTGATGGCGGGAATGGGCATGGCCGCGGTTCTCGCCCGCGCCTCCATCCGCGCCAATCACTTCTGCCTGGCACGCCCCGCGGAAAAATGGGTGAAGCCGCGTTCAGCGACACGGCACTCGAGGGCCGGAAAGCACCGGAGGTCGTCGCACGCACCGCCCCCCGCGCGCGAACGTCACGAGCCGGCGCCGAGGACGATGGCGAGGTTACGAGCGGCGCCCGCCGAGCTCGGATCGAGGCGCAGGGCCTCGCGGTACTCGCGCTCGGCGAGCGCGCGCTCGCCGAGCCGGAAGTAGGCGCTCCCGAGATTGTTGTGGGCATCGGAGTGGTCGGGGTCGAGACGAATCGCCGCGAGATAGGCGTCGCGGGCGCGCGCGACGTCGCCGCGGCGGAAGTAGAGGTTGCCGAGGTTGCTCCGCGTCGTCGCCGCGTCGGGGGCGAGCGCGAGCGCCGCTTCGAGCTCACGCTCGGCCTCGTCGACCCGCCCGAGATCCTGGAGGGCGAGCGCGCGGCCGTTGTGCGCGCCGACGTGACCCGGCGCCAGCGCGAGGGCGCGATCGAAGTCCGCGAGCGCGGCGGCCGATCGGCCGGCGGCACGCTCGAGATTTCCGAGGTTGTTGAGCGCGTCGGCGATCGCAGGATCGTCGGGCCGGTCGCGCACCGCCTCCTCATAGAGCGCCCGCGCCCGCGCGCCGTCGCCCGACTCTTGATACGCCTCCGCCAGGTTCACGCGGACGCGCAGGCTCTCGGGCGCGAGCGGCAGGAGTGACGCGTAGAGCGTCCGGCCGTCGCGCCAATCGCGATTGCGTCGCATCGTGACGCCGCCGAGCACCACGAGCGCGAGCGCGATCCACGCCCATCGCGGCCGCCCGTCCGGCGCGAGCGCCGCGACGCCGGCACCCGCCGCGAGCGCCAGACCCATCAGCGGCACGTAGAGCCAATGCTCCGCCATGAAGGTCGCGAGCGGCACGACGTTCGCGACCGGCACGAGCGCGATCAGGAACCACAGCACGCCGAGCGTGATCGGCGGGGCGCGCCGCCGGAGGCGCCATGCGCCGGCGACGACGAGCACCAGCGCACCGACCGCGGCCAGCGCCGTCGGGTCGACGCCCGACGCGACCGCCGGCACGGCGCGCTCCATGTGAAGACCGCGGGGCAGGAGGACGAGGCCGAGATATCGCCACACGACCTCCGCCGCCGTCAGCAGCCGAAGGCCGAGCGGCACCGCCGCGAGGGCAGGCGTCGCGCCCGCTCCGACGCTCGCCGCGCGCAACGCGAGATACGCGGCGATCGCCGCGAGATACGGCACGTACACGCGGAGCGGCCGCCGCGGACGCCCCTCCGGCACCCGGTCGACGAGCAGCAGCAGAAGCGGCACCACGAGTGAAGCCTCGCGCGCCAGGAGCGCGGCGAAGAAGGCGGCGACCGATCCCGCGAGGCCCCGACGATCCCCACGCAGGAATCCGAGGACGGCGAGCATCACGAACACGCCCGCGAGCGGATCCGAGCGTCCCGCGACGTACGTCACCGCCTCGACGTGCAACGGGTGCACCGCGAAGAGCAGCGCCGCCGCGAGCGCCGCAGGCGCCGACCCGGCGAGACGCAGCACGACGAGGTCGAGCAGCGCGGCCGTGGCCGCGTGCAGCAGCACGTTGGTGAGACGAAACCCGGCCGGCGCGAGACCCCAGAGCCGGTAGTCGAGCGCGTAGGTGAGCGCCTGCAGCGGACGGTAGTACCCGCTCGCGAGCCCGCTCGGAAAGAGATCGCCGAGCAGGAGGCGCGGGAGCGCGTCCCAGCGCTTGATCGCGGGATTGCGGACGACCAACAGGAGGTCGTCCCAGACGAACGCGTTCGGGAGCGCGTTCGCGTACACGACGAGCACGACCACGACGACGAGCGCGAGGTGCCACGGAACGACCGTCCCCGCGCCGCTCGCATCGTATTGCCGGGAGCCGTCGCGCGCGGCGTCAGCTCCCGGCATGGGTGGTCAGTGCGGCGGGCGCGCCGTCAGGCGCGCGGAATGATGCCCTGCTTCTCGAGGTGGGCGAGGATCTGCTTCGCGCTCTCCTCGACCGTCTGCCCGGCGGTATTGATCGTGAGCTCGGGCTTGGTGGGCGCCTCGTAGGGCGCCGAGATGCCGGTGAACTCCTTGATCTCGCCGGCGCGCGCCTTCTTGTAGAGTCCCTTCACGTCGCGCTGCTCGCAGACCTCGACGGGGCAGTCGACGTGCACCTCGACGAAATCGCCATCCGCCATGATCTTGCGGACCTGATCGCGGTCGGCGCGGTACGGCGAGATGAAGGCCGTGAGCGCGACGACGCCGGCCTCGGTGAAGAGCTTCGCCACCTCGCCGATGCGGCGGATGTTCTCGGTGCGATCCTCGGGCGAGAATCCGAGGTTCTTGTTGAGGCCGTGACGGATGTTGTCGCCGTCGAGGATGTAGGTTTTGACACCACGCTCCCAGAGCCGCTTCTCGAGGTCGACCGCGATGGTCGACTTGCCGGAGCCCGAGAGCCCGGTGAGCCAGACAGTGCACGCCTTGTGGCCGTTGATCTTCTCGCGGTCGGCGCGGGTGACGTTGCCTTGGTGCCAGACGATGTTGGTCGCTTTTTGTTCGGTCATGGGGCCAAGGGTTTAGCCGGGCCGACCGTCACCGGCAACCCTCGCGACACGGAATCGCCCCGCGCTACCGCGCGCTCGTCGGCGCGGCGATCGAGAAACCGATCATCGCCGGCGCGCCCGCGGCGCGGGCCGCATCGTCGAGAGGCTGGAGCGTGACGGCGTAGTCGCCCGGGACGAGCCAATCGGCCGGTATGTCGACCGCGATGGCGTCCGCGTGGTTCTCGACGCGACGATCGAGCGTGCGCTGATTGGCGCGGCCGCGCACCTGAATCGCGACCGGACCGGGGGCGAGGTCGCCGGGCGGGACGATGCGCAGCAGCACGGGGCGTCCGGGCGGAATGGCAGCGAACATCGACGGCCTCTGCGGCTGCACCTCGAGCACGATCCGTGTGCGGGCGCCCGCGGCCGCGCTCGCCCCCGCGGGCGCCGCCGCTCGGGGCTCGCCGGCTAGGAGCTGATCGTGCATGTGGCTTTCCTCTTTTCGTTCCGCGGCGGACGGCGCGCCCCGCCCCGGCTCGTTGGTGCGGCGGGAGGACTCGGCGTCCGCGAGCTGGCGCGCACGCTCGACGGTCGCGGCGCCCGGCGCTTGCGCGGGCGGTGCCGCTCGCGGCGGCGCGGCGGGGGCCGCGTCCGCGACGACACCGGTCGCGGCGCCCGGCGGCACGGGCTCCGCCGCCTTCGCCGCGGGGGGCTCGCGGCGGGCATCGACGGCGCGGGTCTCCTCGCGCAACCTCGGCATCTGGCTGCGGAGGAGCGGCACCAGCAACACGACCACGAGCGCGTAGGCGAAGGCCGGATGCCAGAGCACGCGACCGATGTGGATGCCACCGGTCGCGGTCGGGTGCGGCGTCGGCGAGGCCGCGGCCGGCAGCGCGAGCGCGGCCGCGTCGAGCCCACGCAAGCTCCGGACCTCGTCGGCACAGACGCGGCAGCTCGTGAGGTGCCGCTCGATCTCGGCGCGCCGCCCGGGAGCGCGTTTGGCATCATCGACGAAGGCGACCAGCGCTTCCGGCTCGGGGTGGGCGGTGCCGTCCACGGCCCCCGTCCGCAGCATCGCGTCGAGCTCGCGCCAAACCCGCACCTCGGCCGCGCAGTCGGCGCAGGCCTCCGCGTGCGCGAGAAAGTCGCCGTCGTCGCCGCCGGCCGCGCCGTGCAGCGCGGCGACGACGTCCGCCTCGAACGCCCGCCGGCACTTCATGCGTGGAGCTCCATCGTCATCGTCCGTCGTCCATAGGTCGCTCTCCGCGTCCGCATCGGCTCACTCGGGGTCGCGATCATCCGCGAAACGGCGGCGCAGCGCCACGAGCGCGTCGCGGAGGCGGCGTTTCATCGTGCCGAGCGGGATGCCGGTCTCGTCGCTCACGGCTTGATAGGTCTTGCCCTGGCGATAGATGCCGTCGAGCACGTCCTGCTGCTCCGCGGGAAGGTCGCGCACGGCCGTCCATACCTCGCGGGCGGCGACCTCCACGGCATCCGTGGTCGCCGGGAGCGCGCGGGCCGCGGCATCGTCCAAGCCGACGGTCCCGCGCTCGTGGCGGCGACGCGCGCCCTTCACGCGGTCGACGACCTTGTTGCGGGTGATGATGCGGACGTAGCCGAGAAACGCGTCCGGCTCGCGGAGCCGGCCGGCGCGCGCGTTCGCGACCAGCGACATCACGACCTCCTGCCGGAGGTCGTCCCATTCGTCGCGGAAGTCGTAGGCACGCAGCTGCACGAGGAAACCCGAGATCAGGCGGTTGATCGTCGCGAACGCGAGACGGTCGCCTGCAACCAGACGATCCAGGATCCCGATCCAATCCTCCCGCGGCGCCGCCATCCCCCACCTCCGCTAGGGAACCTCTGCACAGGTAGGTTCCGAGCGAGAAGTGCGAGCCGCCCCGAGCGCAAGGCGCGAAGCCCGACCGCGTATCTGAACGATACGCCGAGGGCGTCGCGCCGCCGTCGATCGGGGATGGATCGCGCTTCGCAGCCGGGAGCCACCTGTGCAGAGGTTCCCTAGCGCGTGATCCGATTTCCCGCCAGCCGCCGACTCACTGCGCAGAAAGGAGACACCCATGATTCGCTCGTTGCGTCTCGCCATGATCCTCGCCTTGTCGCTCGTCGCCTGCCTGGCACGGGCCGACGACGCGACCCAACCCACCGACTCCGGCGCGCTCGCCGCCCAGCGCGCCGACGGCACCCCGCTCGGCGCCTGCCCGCTCGAGCACACCGACGTCGCCGCCGAGATCTCCGGCTTCGTCGCCCGCGTCGTCGTGACGCAGACCTTCGCCAACCCCTTCCCCGAGCCCGTCGAGGCCGTCTACACGTTCCCGCTCTCCGAGCGCGCCGCCGTCGACGACATGACCATGCGCACCGGCACGCGCGTCATCCACGGCGAGATCCAACGTCGCGAGGACGCGCGCCGCACGTACGAGGCCGCGCGCGCGGCCGGCAAGCTCGCGAGCCTCCTCGATCAGGAACGGCCGAACGTCTTCACCCAGTCGCTCGCGAATCTCATGCCCGGTGCCGCGGTGGAGGTGCGGCTGGCGTACGTCGAGCCGCTGACGTTCGCCGACGGCAGCTTCGAGTTTTCGGTCCCGACCGTCGTCGGGCCGCGCTTCGTCCCCGGAACGCCGAGCGGCCACGCCGGTACCGGCTGGGCGCCCGATACCGACCGGGTGCCCGACGCGTCACGCGTGACGCCGCCGGTGACGCCGGAAGGCACGCACGCCGGCCACGATCTCTCGATCGCCATCGACCTCGACGCCGGCGTCCCGCTCGGCGCGATCGTCTCGCCGCTCCATCCGATCGCGGTCGAGCGGCCGACGCCGACGCGAGCGCGGGTCACGCTCGTGAGCCAGCACGAGATTCCGAACCGTGACTTCGTGCTGCGCTACACCGTCGCGACCGACGCGGTGCAGAGCGCCGCCCTCACCCACCGAGGCGCCGACGGCGACGGCTACCTCACGCTCGTGCTGCTGCCGCCGCGCCGCACCACCGCCGAGAGCGCGGCGCCGAAGGAGCTCGTGTTCGTGATCGACCGCTCGGGCTCGCAGATGGGCGCCCCCCTCGAGAAGGCCAAGGAGACGATGCGGTGGATCATCGACCACCTGAACCCGCGCGATACGTTCCAGATCGTCGACTTCGGATCCGACGCCGACGTGCTCTTCGCAAAGCCGGAGCGCGTGACCGCGGCGACCCGCACGCGCGCCCGCGACCACATCGACGCGCTCCAGGCGAACGGCGGCACCATGATGGCCGAGGCGGTGCAGCGCGTGACGGCGATGCCGGCCGACGAGCATCGCCTCCGCATCGTCACGTTCATGACGGACGGCTACGTCGGCAACGACTTCGAGGTGCTCGACCTCGTCCGCCGGAGCCGCGGTACGTCGCGCTGGTTCCCGTTCGGCACCGGCAACGGCGTGAACCGCTACGTGATCGATACGATGGCGCGTCTCGGCGGCGGCGAGCCCGAGGTCGTGCTGCTCGCCGACCCCGGTGAGGTGGTCGCGAAGCGCTTCTACGCCCGCATCGCCTCGCCGGTGCTGACCGACGTGCAGGTCGGGTTCGAAGGGCTCGACGTCGTCGACGTCGAGCCGAGCGCGCTCGCCGACGTCTGGGCGGAGCGTCCGCTCGTGATCCACGCCCGCTACCGCACGCCCGGACGCGGGACCGTCGTGCTGCGCGGCTTCCAGAACGGTCGCCCGTACGAGCAACGACTCGCGGTCGAGCTCCCCGCGCGCGAGGACGCGCACGCCGCGATCGCGGCGCTGTGGGCGCGCGCCCGCGTCGACGCGATCATGGACGAGGATCTCGGCGCCGTAGAGCGCGGTCAGGTGTCCGCCGAGCGGCGCGAGCGCATCGTCACGCTCGCGCTCGCGCACCGGCTGCTCACGCAGTTCACCTCCTTCGTCGCGGTCGAGGAGAAGATCGTGAACGAGGGCGGACGGCAGCGCACCGTCACCGTCCCCGTCGAGATGCCCGACGGCGTCCGCTACGAGGGCGTCTTCGGCGGCGCGGAGGCGAAGGCGGCCGCCGCCGCACCGACAACCGCCGGTGGCCTCGCGAACACGGCCCTGGTCGGTGGCGTCGGCAGCGCGCGCGGGCGCACCGAGCTCGCGCGTCGCGCCGCGCCGGCGGAGCCGGTGCAGGGGGTCGAGGAACGGCTCGTCGACGCCACGTCGCCGCCGCCCGTGAGCCCGCGCGCGCGCACCCGGCTCGCAGCCGAGCTCCTGGCGTTGGCGACGGCGCCGACCGGATCCCCCGCGATCCAGCCCGGCGTCGTGAATGGTCGCGTGCGCGTCGCCGTCACCCTCGGCACCACACCCGACGAGAGAGCGCGCACGGCCCTCGTCGCCGCCGGCCTCGCCATCGATCGCATCGACGCGGCGACCGTCGTCGGGTGGATCGCCCCCGAGAAGCTCGTGGCGCTCGCCGAGCTCGACGGCGTCGAGCGGGTAGTGCCCGACCGCTAGCCCGGAAGCGAGGATCCCGGGGCGCGCGCCAGCGCCTCGGGATTCACGACGTTGATCGGCGCGCCCGCGGCAAACGCGACCACTTGATCGAAGATGTCGGAGAACTGCAGCTCGAGCTCCTCGCGGGTCACGTACCCGATGTGCGGTGTCGCGAGCACGTTGTCCATCGTGAGCAGCGGATCGTCGGGATCGCGGAGCGGCTCGCGCTCGAAGACGTCGACTGCCGCCATGCCGGGCCGGCCGGTGCGGAGCGCCGTCTCGAGCGCGCCCGACTCGATCAACCCGGCACGGCTCGTGTTGACGAGCAGCGCATCGGGCTTCATCCGCGCGAGATCCGCGCCGCGCACGATGCCCCGGGTCGCGGGCACGAGGCGCATGTGCAGCGAAAGAACGTCGGCGGTCGCGAAGAACGCCTCGAGCGACGGCGCGCATGCCCACCCTTCGGCGCGGGCCCGCTCGCGCGACGCCGGCCGCGCCCACACCAGGACGTGCATCCCGAAGGCCTTGCCGTACTCGGCGACGGCCCGAGCGATGCGTCCGAAGCCGTACACGCCGAGCGTCTTGCCGCGCAGCGTCCCCCCGACGCCGCATTGCCAACGGCCGGCGCGCAGCGACGCGACCTGCTGCGGCAGCTGCCGCACCGCGCCCAAGACGAGCGCCCACGTGAGCTCGGCGGCGGCGTACGACGGCGTTTCCTCGTGGAGGTTCGAGCACACGACGATACCGCGCTCGCTGCAGGCTGCGACGTCGATGTGCGGATAGACGCTGCGCTGACTGATGAGCTCGAGCCTCGGCAGCCGCTCGAGCAACCGGCGCGGAATCGCGGTGCGCTCGCGGAAGAGGACGAGCGCCTCCACGTCGCGGAGGCGCTCTGCCAGCGCGGCGACGTCGTCGAGGTGGTCGTTCCACACGGTCACGGCGTGCACGCGGAGCTTTCCGAAGCACGGCAGCGTCCGGAGCGTGTCGAACCAATCGTCGAGGATCGCGACCCGCAGGCGCCGCGCCGCGACGGACGGACCGCGAGCCTCGCGCAGCAGCGCACGCCCGCGCGCGGAGATCCGCACGGTCGGCCCTTCGTCGGGCCGTGCCTCCTCGACCACGAGCCCGCCCTCGACTGCGTCTTCCCAGACCGGCAACCGCGGGCAGCTCGTGCGCCATGCCGCCATGACCTCGTCGTAGGGCCGCGGCCCGACGGAGAGCCAATCGAGCAGGTCGAGCACGAGCGCGATCGGAGCGTCACCCATGCACGCCGTGCGTACTACGCGCCCGCAGCCGTCACCAGCCGGGGGCCACTCGACACGCCGTCCGCGGCGTGTGACTGAAGGCCGCATGCCCACCATCTTCCAGCACCCACGCGAGCTCGCCGCCGCCGTCGGAACCCACCTCGGCTACAGCGACTGGCTCGAGATCACCCAGGAGCGCGTGAACCGCTTCGCCGACGCGACCGGCGATCATCAATGGATCCACGTCGACCCCGCGCGCGCGAAGAAGGGCCCCTTCGGAGGCACCATCGCGCACGGCTACCTCACCATGTCGCTCGTGAACCTCTTCCTCCCGCAGATCATGGAGGTGCGCGGCATCTCCATGGGCGTGAACTACGGCGCCGACAAGCTGCGCTTCCCGGCGCCGGTGAAGGTCGGCGCCCGCATCCGCGGCGGCGGCGAGCTAGTGAAGGTGGAAGAGGTGAAGGGCGGCGCCGTGCAGGCGACGGTGCGCGTGACGGTCGAGATCGAAGGCGGCGACCGTCCCGGCTGCGTCGTCGAGACGATCAGCCGCTACGTGGTCTAGCCCGCATTTCTCACCAGGTCCCTGCTGCGAGCGCCGATCGCACGCCATCTCGGGCCGTACTCGCGCCTCGTTCTCGACGCGCGCAGCGTCAAGAGGTCGCCTGCATCGCTCGCCGCTCCGTTCGGCCCGATCTGACGCACGCTTGACGCTCTCGCGACGTGGACCTGGTGAGAAATGCGGGCTAGGAGACAGGCGAGCGCGCGTTCCCACTCCAGCCCCGGAAGGTGCCAATGCTCCGCCGATTCGTGACGACGACTCTCTCCCGCACCGTGGAGCGAAGACAGTTGCGCTCCGCGGTACCCGGACTCTTCTGCATCCTGGCGCTCGGCCTCTCGCCCGCCTCGGCAACGGCCCAGAATGACCCACCAAGCCCTGTCGCGCTCTGCCAGCGCACGGTCGTCGAGCGGGGTGCCGCCGTTGCGCGGAAGCAGCTCGGTGCTCTCGGAAACTGCCTCGACCGGATGAGCGGGTGTCTGGATTCGAAGCCGGGCGATCAACGCTGCCTCGACAGCCGCCGCGCGGGCTGCGGTCGTGGGTTTCGTCGCCTCGCCGACGCCGAGGAAGCGGCGGTGCAGGCCATCGGCAACATCTGCGGGGCCGTAAGCCCCGATCTGCTCGCCGGCGCGGGACTCGGATACGGCACGATCGCCGATCGCTGCGTGGCGGAATTCGGGGTGCCGATTTCCGACGCGCGCACCATCGCGAACTGTATCGTCCGCCAGCATCGCTGCGGCGTCCTGGGTGTCCTCGCGACCCAAGAGCCGCGCACGGCGGCAATCCTTGCGCTGGCCGGCATGGATTCCGCGTCGCTCGCCTGCCTCCCGACCCCGCCCGCGACCGAGACATCGTCCAACCGTTGCGGGCACGTCGCGCACCGCGCGGGTCGCGCATTCGCGCTCTCCAGGCTCGGGAAGCTGGGCCGGTGCACGTACGCGGTTTTCGCGTGCGACGACAACGAACTCGACCGCGTCGCGTGCCTGACGAAGGCACGCCGAACGTGCGCCCGTCGCCTCGCCGGCTTGCAGTCGGCCATGCTGCGGCTCGGACGCACCGTCGACCGTGCATGCCCGCTCCTCGGCACGCGCGTCGACACCGGCGCCTCGTCGTGCCAGCTCCGTGGCGTCGAAAGTGGTCGTCTCCCGAGCGACGCCGCCACCTGCCTCCTGCAACGCGACGGATGTCTGCTCGACGAGCTCCTGAACTTCGAGTCACCGCGGCGTGCGACGCTGCTCGGCGAAATCGCGATCGACGCGAACGATAGCCTGTGCGCTGCGGATACCCTCCTGCCTTCTCCGGCCCCCACGGCCTCAGGGGACCCGATCGTCACGGGCGCGACCTCCGTCGGCACGCCGATGTCCCCGTCGACGGTCACGCCTATCGCCCGCACAGCGACACCAATGGCCACGCCGATCCTGACGCGGACGCTGACGCGAACCGCCGCGGCCACCCGGACCCGGACACCGACACCGACACGGAGCCCCACGCCGACGGTCACCTCCACGCCTTCCGTCGTGCAAGCGCTCGCCATCGACCCAACGACCGGAAGTACGCTCTGGGCCGGGACCAACGGAGCGGGCGTCTTCGCGAGCTTCAGTGCCGGCGCCAGTTGGACTCCAGCCCACGCCGGGCTGACCGCCCTCAACGTCATCGCGCTCGCGACCGACCCGCAGACCCCGACCGTCGTGTACGCGGGGACGGATGGGGGCGGCCTCTTCACGAGCACGAGCGGGGGGGCCAGCTGGACGGCATCGAATGCCGGCCTCACCAATCTCAGGGTTCGCGCCCTCGCGATCGACCCCATGACGCCCACCACCGTATTCGCGGGCACCGCGGGAGCGGGCGTCTTCCGGAGCGACAGCGCCGGCGCGAGTTGGACCACGCTCGGCGGGGGACTCGGCAACCGCGACATTTCCGCGCTGGTCGTCGACCCGGCCGTGACGACCACCGTGTACGCGGGGACCACCGATAGAGGCGTCTTCAAGAGCACGAGCGGCGGCGCGAGCTGGAACCAGACGTCGTTGGCGTCGTTCGCCGGGGCCGCGGTCGTCCAATCGCTGGCGATCGACCCCGTGACCACCAGCGTGATCTACGCCGGCACCAGCGAGCGTGGGGTCTTCAAGACCACCGACGGCGCCGCGAGCTGGACGATGACCGGCCTCTCCTCCTCGTTCCCGACCGCCGCCTTCGTTCGCGCCCTCGTCGTCGATCCGGTCACCCCGACGACGCTCTATGCCGGCACCGATCGCGGCGGCGTCTTCACCAGCGGGGACGGGGGAGCGACCTGGACGCCTACGTCACTCGCGGGCTCGTTCCCCAACAGCAGCTCGGTCCGCTCGCTCGTCATCGACCCGAAGGCGCCGCGCACCCTCTATGCCGGCACGCTGGCCGGCGGCGTCTTCAAGAGCACCGACGGCGGGCAGACGTGGAGCCCGGCGCGATCCGGGCTGCCGATCAGTTGAAGAAGTCCGGTCGACGTACCCAGCGGCGTGACCCGACGCTCGGGATCACTGCCCGACTGAAGCACGACGGTCGACCGGGCGGATGGTGGCCCGCAATGCGCGTCTTCATCCTCGAACGGCTCGCGCTCAAACGATTCCACGATTCCCGGTGCCAACATCATCGCTGGCAAGGGGCGACGCACTATGGCATCGCAGTGCGGTGGCGCGGCTCCTCGACGTGACGCTACACGACCGCCCGGCTCTCCTCACGATCTGCCCCGTCGACCCAATGCTCCAGAGCACGTCTATCGTGCGCGAGGCGATCGACTCGCTGCAACAGAAGTGCGGCGTCGCGTGACGATGCAACCGCTACCGACCAAGGAAGACCTGAACCACCCCCCGACAGAGGAGGAGGCGGACCGGCTCCAGGTGACCACGCTGCAGTATTATCTGCACGAGACCAACCCGGCCACCGGTCTGATCCGCGACAAGACCGACCCCACCGCCCCCGCCAGCATCGCTGCAGTTGGCCTTGGCTTGGCGAACATCCCGGTCCTCGTCGACCGCGGCGTGATCGCGCGCGAGTTCGCTCCCGAGGTCGTGCTTCGCGCACTACGCCTCTTCCGCGACAGCCCGCAGGGCCCCGAGCCCGACGCCACGGGCTACCGGGGCTTCTACTACCACTTCCTCGACATGAAGACCGGCCGTCGGGCGTGGAACTGTGAGCTGTCGACGATCGACTCGACCTTCCTGCTCGCCGGGATGCTCACCTGCGCGGCATACTTCGACGCAGACACCGCAGAGGAGGCCGAGGTCCGGCGGGTGGCCGACGCGCTCTACCGCCGGGCGGACTGGCAGTGGGCGCTAGCCGGTGGTGCGGCCGTCTGCCACGGCTGGCGGCCTGAAACGGGGTTCATCCCCCACACCTGGACCGGGTACGACGAGGCGCTGCTGATCTACCTGCTCGGCCTGGGCTCACCAACCTTTCCCTTGCCGCCCGAGAGCTACGCGGCCTACTGCTCGACGTACCAGTGGAAGACGATTTACGCGCGCGAGGTCCTCTACTCGGGGCCGCTATTCACACACCAGCTCTCGCACCTCTGGATCGATTTTCGCGGCATCCAGGACGCGTTCATGCGCAGCCACGGCAGCGACTACTTCGAGAACACTCGCCAGGCGACCTACATCCAGCAGGAATACGCGCGGCGGAACCCGCTCGAGTTCACCGGCTACGGTGAATACTGCTGGGGCATCACCGCGAGCGACGGCCCCGGCTTCGAGCAGCGGCGCGTGAACGGCATCGAGCGGAAGTTCTACGGCTACCAAGCACGTGGCGCGCCTTACGGTCCCGACGACGGGACGGTGTCGCCATGGGTAGTGGCCGCCTCGCTTCCCTTCGCCCCTGAGATCG
The DNA here is from genome assembly GCA_963774015.1 of uncultured delta proteobacterium. GTDB lineage: Bacteria > Desulfobacterota > Binatia > UTPRO1 > UTPRO1 > UTPRO1. The sequence goes on along the minus strand of CAVZDH010000001.1, from coordinate 635,432 downwards.
TGATCCCCACGCTGCGCGCCATGGTCGGGATCGACTTTGGAACCACCATTCGGTACGGCTTCTGGCCGTCGTTCAATCCGACCTACGCGGTGCCGGACAGTCCGACGGGCTGGTGGGTCACCCCCTACCACTTCGGGATCGACCAGGGCCCGGTGAGTCTCATGGTCGAGAACTACCGCACCGGTCTCATCTGGAACGTCATGCGCCGCTGCCCTTACGTCGTGGCAGGGCTGCGGCGGGCTGGCTTCCAGGGCGGTTGGCTCTGAAGAAGACGCCTGTTCGCCACCAGGGGCGGCCTCGATCGCCGGGATGACCGTCATGACAAGAAAGGCATCGCCGCCACGAAACCGCTTGTAGGAGACCGGGAGGGTACGGCGCTTGTCCGCGCATCCTCGTTCACGGCGGCGGTGTTGCTGCGCACCGACCGGTCGTTCATCCAGCCTGCTCTTTCTCGGTGCCGACGCGCACCGTCAGTTGCCAAGCTCCTGGATGCTGCGGACGAACTCGGCGAGCCGACGCACTTTGATACGGACACCGTACTGGTCGCGAAACGGATCTGTGTAGTCGGCCGCGAATTCCTCGCCCCACACGGGCATGTCGCGGCGGCGGTGCGGACGGACGAGGCCGCGGCCATCGATCGCCCGCATGACGCGTTCGAGCGGGAACTCACCGCCGTTGTCGCGGGCGAGGCGCGTGAGATCGGGCAGCGGCTTCGCCAACCGGGAGGCGGCGGCGCCGCCGCCCTTCCCGTCCGGGCCGTGGCATGCGCCGCAGTACTCGACGAATAGTCTACGGTTTCCCTCGTCGAACTCCCCGGCGCGGGCCAGGCCCATCCCGGCGCTCAGGGCGATCACGACGACGAGACCGATGTGACCGAGGCCGGTCATGCGTCTCATATATCGATCGTTGCATCGCGGGTCTTGTCCTTTCACGCCACCAGCCGAGTTCACCGGACATCCGACCCCGAGCCGAGGCCCGCACGCGTCACCGTGAAGAGCCTCTCCAGCTGGCCGGCCATGACCGTGCGCCCGATCGTGCGCTTGGCACCCCCGCCGAGGCCCGCGACCTGATCTGTCGACGTGTGATTCGTGTAGACGACGAGCGTCCCCGTGGCGACCGGGAGGAAGGCGGCGATCGCCTGCTCGGCGTTGTAACCCGTGCTCACGTAGTACTGGCGCTGTACCAGCACCGTCGTCTCGTCGAACGTCGCTTGGAAGACGTGCTCCAGAGCGAGGGTGTCCTCGCCGTGCGCCCGGAACTGTACCCAGTAGAAACTCTCCGCGAAGTCCGGCGGTCGATCGTCGGGATAGTGCTCCAAGAGATCGTAGAACTTCGTCGAGAGAATTCCGGTCGCACGAGCGCCACGGTTCACGGCAGCGAGGTCGTCGCCCGCGCTGATGGCTGATTTCGCGCGGGCGCACGGCGCGATGCCGGCAAGACCCTTCGCGCGATAGGTGCGATGGCGCGCCAGCAGGAGCGCATGCACCGCCTCCTCGATCGCGTGCGCGTCGCCGCGAGCGGCGCGCAGCGTGGCGATCTCGTCGAGGGAGAGGTTGATGGCGTCGCCGGGTGCGGCAGAGCCGAACGCCTTCAGCTGCTGACGTGTCAACGTGAGTCCCGCGAGCTCGGCCGCGGTCCCGTTCCCTTCGAGGTCGCCGTACGCGATCACGTTCGGATCGGCCTGGAGGACGCGCTTCTCCTCGCGCACGGTCCGCGCCAGCACCGCGGGAGATCGCTGGGCAACCAGGAACGCGATGCCGACATTGAGATCGCGGTCCGAGCGCGTCGGGAGCGGCACCTCGACGAACCGACCGGCCTCGACACGCGTCCGCGTGTCAGCGGGAAAACCAAGCCCCTCGAGCACCAGCGTTGGATCGATCGCGTACGCTGCACCTGGCCCGGCCAGCAGCAGCGCGATGAAAGCGCACAGCGCCGCCGACCCGCTCACGCGCTCATGGGACACTGGCGCCCGTCCGGAACATCCCTCGATGTTCCGCCGCGTCGCGGAGCTCGTGGAACGCCGCATCCAGGTCATGCGCGAGAACGCCGACGTCGGGCACCACGTCACGGTCGGCGAGCATGCACCAGCACAGCCGGCCGTCATAGCTCATGACCGCCGTGCCGAGTCCCTGCCGCTCGAAAAGCGGCGGCATCGGATACAGCTCGAGCAGGCGCGCGCCCAGCACGTAGAGCGGGAACTGCGGCCCGGGAACGTTGCTGACGATCTGGTTGTAGGGTTGGACGCGTAGCGCGATCCCCGCGAAGACGCCGGTGAGCCAGGTCGAGCCGGCGCGGTCGACGAGCCGCCCGAGGAAATCGATGCCGTCGGCGGCATGCGAACCCTTGAGTCGCGCCGTCTCGGCGCGCACCGCCTCGAAGCGTGCGAGGGGATCGGGCTCCGCGACGGGCAGCGACAAGAAAAACGCGGCGTCGCGGTTCGCGACGCCCGCTTCTCCCGACGGCGAGCGCATGTTCACCGGGACGACCACTCGGTAGTCGATCGTCGCGAGGGGCTCGCCGCGGCGTGCCAGAAAGCGCTGCATCGCGCCGGCCACGATCGCGAGCACCACGTCGTTCACTTTGCCGCCGAGCCGCCGGCCGAGCGCTTTCACCTCGGCGAGGTCGAGCACCCGCCACTCGACCCGCCGGTGCGGCCCGATCGGACGCTCGAGCACCGTCGCCGAAGGCAGGTGCAAGCCGGTGCGCAACGCCTCCGCCACCGCAGAGGCGCGTTCGCATGCGACGCGCAGCGTCCGCCCCGGTGCGCGCAGCGCCTGGGCCGCGGCGCCGGCGAGCGCGAACGGCATGCCGACCCTGTCGATCGCTTCGTCGAGCATCAGCCGGAGCGGCGAGGGCGGCCTGCGAGGATGCCATGCCGCGGCCTCCGGGATCGACGCGTCGGGCGCGGCGCGGAAGAGCGTCGTCAACAGGCTCGCACCTGCGACGCCGTCCATCATGCAATGATGCACCTTGATCAGGAGCGCGAAGCGATCGCGGTCGAGCCCCTCGATGAGCCACATCTCCCAGAGCGGCCGATCGCGATCGAGCGGCTGCGACAGCACCCGTCCGACGAGACGCTTCAGCTCGTCCTCGCTGCCGGGCGCAGGCAGCGCGGTGTGGCGCAGGTGGTAGTCGAGGTCGAAGTACGGATCGTCGACCCACACCGGCCGGTCGGAGACCGGCGCGAACGCGAGCTTCTGGCGGTAGCGCGGGAGCTCCCCGATCTGGGCCTCGCCGTAGCGGGCGAGCCGTGCGGCATCGACGCCGCCCGTCGCCGTGCGCAGCGGTCCCACGTCGAAGATCGCGAGCGCCGCCACGTGCATGTGGGTGGCGCGGTGCTCGAAAAAGAGAAACGACGCATCCTGCGCCGAGAGCGGCTCGTACACCGAAGCTGTCACGCGATCGTCATTCGTGAACGGCATGATGGCGTGTAACCCGTCCGTCCAGGCTTTGTTGAACCCTGGGGGAGGTCGCCACTATCGCATGTCCAGCACTATCCGGCCCTCGACTTTCATCGCGCTCCGCCGTACGACGCATACGCGTCTCCTCGCTCTTGGACCAGGCGATCGCGTGGTCATACATCGTCAGACCGTTTCCCGGCGCACCGTAAGGACCGGGCAAGGCGCCGAGGCGACGACGCGCTCCGCGGTGCTCCCGAATACCAGTCGGTTCAATCCGGAGCGGCCGTGCGTACCCATGGCGACGAGATCCGCGCCCACTGATCGTGCGTGGTCGAGAATGGCTTCCATCGGCTCGAGGTGGTACGTCACGGTGTCGATCGTGACGCCGCTGCGGCGCAGCGTGGCCGCCAGCTCTTCGAGCATGCGCTTCGCCCTTGTGTCTGCCTCCGAGATGGCGTCCTCCAAGACGGACGCCGGCAGGTACGTTGCCTCGTAGGGCACGTGATGCGCGTGCAACAAAACCAACCGCTGATCGGCGCTCGGGGCTCCGAGCATGCGCGTAGCTGCTTCAATGGCGAGCGCGGCGTCTTCCGAGAAGTCCGTAGGTACGAGCACGGTGCGCACCGGTCGGGGGGGCGCAGCGTCCGTGGGGTGGACCGTCAGCACTGGGCAACGCGCGCGTGATATCAGTCGAGCCGCGGTGCTGCCCAGCAGCAATGCTTTCCACGCCGTCCGACCACGCGCTCCCGCGACGATGAGATCCGCCCCGTGTCGTTCGGCGGCTCCGATGACGACCTCGAATCCGGCTCCGAAGCCGAGCTCGCACTCCACGCTGACGCCGCCCCTGCGAGCGATTTCCGCTTGGCGATCGAGCTCCGCTTGCAGTCGGCTCCGGATCTCGTCGTACCGCTGGTGCGGCCACGGCACGAGCTCCGGCACAGGAGGCCCGGCTCGGAACGCGTGGACGAGCAGGAGCTGCGCACGATGTTGCCGTGCGAGGTGCTCCGCCCATGCGAGCGCCACGTCCGCGTTCGCAGAGAAGTCGGTGGCCACCACGATCGTCCGCACCGCCGCTGCGTTCATCATCATTCGCCGTTTCCGCTCGCCACGGTCCTGATCACTGCTCGCTTGATCGACACCCCAACGTTCTCCCGTGCGCTGCCTCCCTTCGCCGCGTTCACGCGTCGTGCGCGGCTATTCGCGTCCCTTGTTCACTTGGCGACCGCCCGCCGGAACCGTTCGGCCATCGAGTCGGCCACCGTACGGGCGTCGGCCAGCGCGCGATAGGCCGCCCGCTTGAGATCGCCCCACGATTCCTGGCCGGCGGTGGAGAGCCGCGCCAGGGCGCGGTCCGCCTCACGCTTGTGTGTACGAAGGACGGCGAGCTGGTGTCGCGCATCCTTCCGGAGCGTGCGAACCCGATTCCGAGCGTCCGCCTCGATTTGCTGCTCAGCACGACGCAGCGCGACCTGGATCTTCTCGACGGACCGCGCGAGCTGAGCGACGCCCTTCTCCACGTCGACCCGAACCTTTTGTGCTCCCGATGCCTTCGTACGGCGATTCGCCATCGTTGCCTCACCTTTCCCCGCTACTAGCGGTTCGGAGTGATCCACCGATATCGGCAAGTGAGCGCGCGGGTCTTGTCATTTCATGCCAGTGCGTCATGCCGGACACTGCGGCGGCCGTATTCGGCCGATCCCACCCACCCGCCGCCTACGGGGCGTGTGCCAGCTCGTTATTCTCAGTAGCGAGAGCACGAGGCACTGGATTCCCGTTCCTACGAAGACCGGCTGCGAATTCGTACATGCCCGGAGCTAGCATGGCGTTTGCTCTTGGCGATCGGGTGTATGGCCCCCGTCGCCCTGACCCGAGCCGGAACGATCTCCCCGATCCTCGCCTGCCTGAAAACCATCGGGGTGTCGGTGAACCGGCTGCTCACGACCGCCAAACTGCCAGCGTGGATCACCCACCGAGGCCAGGCGGAATCATTGATCCCGGCGAGGAGCACGGTCCGCCTGCTCGGGCCAGCGTGTCGTGAAACCGGGATCCTGAACCTCGGCCTCACCGCCGGCGAGCAGAAGGGCATCGCGTCGCTCGGCATGTTCGGCCATCTCGTCGGTAGCGCACCGACCCTCGGCGCAGCGCTGGAGTTGGCCGTCCGCCATTGCAGGACGATCACATCGAATCGACCGCTGTGGCTCCGTCCACACGAGGATCGCGTCGAGTTCTGCATGGCCGTCGAGGACAGTTTCGATCCGCGGGACGTCGCCTGGCAGCAGGACGACCACTTCTGCCTGGGCCTGATGATCTCCGCCGTGCGCCTCGCGGCCGGTCCGCGCTGGCGGCCGACCGAGGTGCATCTGCAGACCGGCGAGGCGGCCGGACTGCGAGATGCGGAGACCCTGGCGGACGCCCGCATCGCTTTTCGGCAGCCCGCGACGATGGTGGCCATCCCGCGTGCCCTGCTCGCGACTCCGTTGTCGCTCGCCGTTCCCGATGTCGGCCCAGACCTCATCGACGACTGGGAATCCTCAGCCCCCGTTCACGATTTCGCGGGATCCGTACGCCAGGCGATCGAAACGCTCTCCTGCGGCGAAAACTACCCGACGGTCCGCGCGACCGCGGCCTTCGTCGGGATCAGCGTTCGTACACTGCAGCGCCATCTCGCGGCGGTCGGAGTCAGCCACGACCTGCTCGTCGGCCAGACCCGATTCGCTATGGCCGCTGCCGTGCTCGAACAGACTGAAGCGAAGATCCTCGACCTCGCGCTCGACCTCGGCTATTCCGACCACGCGAATTTCACACGCGCCTTCCGGCGATGGGCGGGCTGCTCACCGCACGAATACCGATTGAGATGCGCGCAACTTCGGGAACCGGCGACGCTGCTCGGCAGGACGATCCCGGAGTCGCGTGCGCTGGCCGGTGTATGTTAGGCACGCTTGCATGACACGGTCCGGGGTGGCCGCCGCCAGCACGGCCGTCGCGGCCCTGCTTGTAGCGGCCGCCGTCGTGGCCGGCGCAGCCGAGGAGCCCGACGTCGCAGCGGTGGCAGGTGCCGACGTCGAGGCGTGGACCGCGACCCTCGATCGCATCGAGACGCTCTCCCGGAACCAGCCGTCGCTGCCAGAGATCGATACCGCCTACACCGATCTGCTGGGTGTACTCGGCAAGGCGGGCGCCGCGCGGGGGCGCCTCCAGGCCACGCGCGGCCGGATCGACGAGGAGCTCGCAACCCTGGGTCCAGCGCCACCGGAGGGAGCCCCTCCCGAGCCGGGCGACGTGGCCGGGCTACGCCGGCAGCTGACCGCGCGGCGCGCCGCCATCGACACGCTCCTCAAGCGCGCCGAAGTCGCGCTCGCGCGCGCCGACGCGCTCGGCAGCGCGCTCCGCTCGCTACGGAGCGGGATCGTCACGCGGCGGCTGCTCACCCGCGGCCCGCCGCCCCTCGACCCGGCCACCTGGCCCGCGGCGGCTGCCGGCCTGCGCGACGTGGTGGAGATGGCGCGGCAGGAGCTCGCGGCGACGCAGGGTACTCGCCGCGACGGGAGCACACTGCTCTGGATCCTGGTCCTCGCACTCGCGGGGGCAATCGTTGCGCGCGCGCTGCGACGCTGGCTGGCGCGGACGATCGGGCGCGACCCGGGGGACGCGGCGCCCGCGCCTGAGCGGCGCCTGATCGCGGCCGCCGCCGAGGGTACGGGACGGAGCCTAGTGATCCTCCTGCCCGCCGTCGCGGTCCTCGGCTTGCTGGTGGACTTCCACCTGATCACCGGGCGCGCTGCGCGGATCACCAACGCCGTGCTCTGGAGCCTCTTCCTCCTGGTCGCGATCACCGCCCACGCTCGGGCGGCCTTCCCGGGCGACGCCCCGACCTGGCGGCTGTTCCCGCTCGACGACGCGGCGGCTGCCACCGTCCGGCGGCGGCTCACCGCGCTGGCGATCGTCGCTGCCGTCGCCGCGCTGGTGCGCCGCTCTCTGTACGGGCTGGCCATCTCACCCGCCCTCGACAGCATGCTTGCCGTGGGCATCACCCTCCCGCTCACGGTCATCCTCATGCCGCTTGCCTCCCCCCGGGTCTGGCACGCAGACGGGACCGAGCGGCTGCGCGGGTGGGGATGGGGTCTGCTGCAGCTACTGGCCGGGATCGTGGTGGTGGCGTTGCCGCTCACGGCGCTCGCGGGCTGGGCCCCGCTCGCCTACGAGATCGACCGCGTCCTCGTTACCGCCGCGGTCGCCACCATCCTCTTCGTGATCACGCACACCCTCGCCGGTGCCGTGATCGACGTCGGCTTCGCACCGGCGCATCGAACGGGTGACACCGCTGAGCCGAGCGCAGCGGCTGGCGCCACGATTGCCCTCTGGCTCCGCTTCGTAGCCGACGTCCTGCTCGCGGCAGGCGCGGTGGTCACGTGGCTGCTCCTCATGGGCATCCCGCTTCGGCTCGTCGTCGGCCAGGTCAGTGCCGTTCTCACTACATTCGAAATCGGGAGCATGCACTTCTCGCTGGCGGACCTGCTGATCGCCACGGCGGGGTTCGTCGCGGTTCTCACCGTGACGCGCATGGTGCACCGGACCCTCGAACATCGCCTCCTGCCCCACACCGAGATGGCGCTCGGCACGCAGCAGGCCCTGACGACGGTCGTCAGTTATGCTGGGCTAGCGCTCGCCATCGCCGTCGCCTTTGGCGCGCTCGGTCTCGACCTCTCGAACTTGGCACTGATCGCCGGCGCGCTCTCGGTGGGTATCGGGTTCGGCTTACAGAACGTCGTCGGCAACTTCATCTCGGGCATCATCATGCTCGTCGAGCGGCCGATCAAGGTCGGCGACTGGGTGGTCATCGGCGGCCACGAGGGCACGGTGAGACGGATCAACGTCCGCGCCACCGAAATCGAGACGTTCCAGCGCTCGGCGGTGCTCATACCGAACTCCGAGGTGCTGTCCTCGGCCGTGGTCAACTGGACCCACCGGGACAAGCACGGGCGGCTCGATCTCGCCGTCGGGGTCGCCTACGGGTCCGACGTCGAGAAGGTCCGCGACACCCTGCTCGCCTGCGCACGGGTCCATGAGGGGGTCGCGTCGATTCCGCCGCCCTATGTGATCTTCAAGGACTTCGGCGACAGCGCGCTCCAGTTCGAGCTGCGCGCGTACCTCAAAAACGTCGAGAACCGGCTCGGCGTCACGAGCGACCTGCGGTTTGCGATCGACGCCGCCTTCCGGCGTGCCGGGATCGAGATCCCGTTCCCGCAGCGCGACGTGCACCTGCGCGACATCGACCGGATCGAGCGCGTGCTCGCGGGCCGGGAGAACCCCGCCGCCCGCGGTGCGAACAGCGAGAGCGGGGTCGCCACGCCTCAGGGTACGCATGGCGGCGGCGACACGCAGAGGAAGGATCAGTGAGCGTCACTCGATGCGCACGTGTCGCTGAAGAGCGCGACGCCGGCGACGACGACGAGCATGCCGTGCCTTCAACCCCGGACCATTGGCACGGCTTGCCCGGATCGTTCATGAATGCTCGTCGCGAAAGCGCTGAGCGTGCGGCAGGCCGGGCCGCGCGGAGGAGCGAGCGACGCAGGCATAGTGCGACACTATGTCGAGGAGCGAGGTCCGAGCCCGGCCCGGAATGACGTGCGATCGGCGCTTGCAGCAGAGGATTCATGAATGATCCGGGCCTAGCCCGAAGACCGCGTGCGGTGGTAGAGACGCGTCGATGGAAGACGAGGTCGCGCAGTCGTCGCGGCGCGTACCCACGGGAGACGGCCACGAAACGCAGCGACGTGAGCCAGCCGACCTCCAGCGCCTGCTTCTCGACGTCTCGCGGCTCGCGGCATCGCAGCGCGACCTCGACGGCCTCCTCGGCGAGCTCGTCGTCTTGCTCCAGAAGGCGGTGCGATTCGACGGGCTCGCCGTCGTCCTCTACGACCCCGTGCGCCACGAGATGCTCGTCCATTCCGCTGGCGGGTCCGCGCCGCCGCCGAAGGACGTCGTCATTCCTCCAGAGGCCGATCCCTCCGGAGTCGCATGGCTCACGCAGCAGCCGATTGTCGTCCCGGACGTCGCACGGGAAACCCGGTACCCCGAGATCGTCGAGCTCCTACGTGCCGACGGCGCCCGGTCGTTTTGCGTCTTTCCGCTGACATCGCCGGTGCGCCGGCTCGGCGCTCTCGGCTTCAAGAGCCGTGAGACCGATGCTTTTCACGACGTCGATCCTCGATTTCTGCAGCAGCTCACCGACGAGGTGGCGCTCGCGGTCGACAACGCGCTCCATCACGAGAGAGCCGAGGAGGCCGAACGGGGTCTCAGACAGGAGCACGACCGGCTCGGAATGCTGCTCGAAATCAACAATGCGCTCGTCTCGAACCTCGACCCAACTTTGCTCTTCGACGACATCGCCGCGTGTCTCCGCCGGGTCGTAGCGCACGACCTCACGGCCCTCGTGATCTACGACGCCGAGCAGAACGGCTTTCGGGTCGCCGCCGTCGCGTTCGAAAACAAAGACGTGGTTCGGGAAGGCGAGTTTTTCCCGCTGGACGACGAAAGAAATCCGGCGGGCGCCGCGTTCCGAGCGGGAACGCCGCTTCGCGTGGGCTGCGACGTCATCGCGACACTCGGGGCCGGCAACCGCCCGATTCTCGCCGAGCTCGGGATCGAATCGGCGTGCCTCTTGCCGATGAGCGCGCGCGGGCGCCGCGTCGGCACGATCATCGTCGGCCGTCTGCGGGGCGAGCCGTTCAGCGACGACGACGTGGCGATTCTCGCGGCAGCAGCCGGTCAGATCGCGTTCGCGGTCCAGAACGCGCTCGCGTTCCAGGAGATCGCAGCTCTCCGTGACAAGCTCGCACTCGAGAAAGTCTACCTCGAGGACGAGGTGCGGAGCCAGTACGACTTCGAAGAGATCGTCGGCGAGTCGCCGGCACTGACGGCCGTCCTCGCACAGGTCGAGACCGTCGCCCCCACCTCGTCGACCGTGCTGATTCGCGGCGAGACCGGCACGGGCAAGGAGCTCATCGCGCGGGCGATCCACCAGCTGTCGCCTCGCAAGGCGCGGACGCTCGTCAGAATGAACTGCGCCGCGATTCCCACCGGCCTTCTGGAGAGCGAGCTCTTCGGCCACGAGCGCGGCGCGTTCACCGGCGCCATCGCGCAGAAGATCGGCCGGTTCGAGCTCGCCGACGGCGGAACGCTCTTTCTCGACGAGGTCGGCGACATTCCGCTCGAGCTGCAGCCGAAGCTGCTGCGCGTCTTGCAAGAGCACGAGTTCGAGCGCCTCGGCAGCACGAGGACGAAGCGTGCCGACGTGCGGATCGTGGCTGCGACGCATCGGAGCCTCGAAGAGATGGTTGCCGCGGGGGCGTTCCGTAACGACCTCTACTACCGCTTGAACGTCTTCCCGATCGCACTGCCCCCGCTGCGCGAGCGGCGCGAAGACATCCCTCGCCTCGTCCGATACTTCGTGCAGAAGTTCGCGCGCGGGATGAACAAGGTCATCGAAACGATCCCGAGCGACGCGATGCGCGTGCTCGCCGCCTACGACTGGCCCGGCAACGTGCGCGAGCTCGAAAACGCGATTGAGCGTGCCGTGATTCTCACGAGCGGATCCGTGCTGCAGGTGCCTCTGTTGGAGTTCCGCAGGCGCAGCAGCACGCCGCCGGTGAGTGAGGGGACGCTCGAAGCGACCGAGCGCGAAGCGATTCTCAAAGCGCTCCGTGAGAGTCAGTGGGTCATCGGCGGCCCCGCGGGAGCCGCGCGCCGCTTGGGGCTCAAGCGGACGACCCTTCACTCGCGCATGGAGAAGCTCGGCATCGTCCGACCGCGGGCCTGATCGGGCCCACGCGTGACGACATGCCGTCGTCACGTGACGACGCCGGTTCGCCACGCGCGCCTGCCAGCACCGATCAGAAGCGAAAAACCTCTGACGCGTCCGCCTCTTCGCCCGCGTAGCCTCGTCGGCGTCCTGCGGCACGATCGTTGCCCCTGCGGACTTGCGGAGACGAAAGGACAGCTTCCCGAGGACGACGACGATGCTCCGCTTGCGAACGCTCACCGGACCCGGGGAAACGCTGCTCCTTCTCGAAGGACGCCTCAGCGGACCGTGGGTCGACGAGCTGGCGCGGTGCTGGGCGAGGCTACGCGACGAGAATCCCGCGGGACCGATCCGCGTCGATCTCGACGGCGTGACGTTCGTCAGTGCCGCGGGCAAGGCGCTCCTCGCGCGCCTTCACGACGACGGCGCACGGCTCACAGCGCGGGCGTGCATGACGAGCGCGATCATCGAAGAGATCGTGCAAGCAAACGAACGAGGTCAATGATGCCAACGTGCAAACGAAGCCAGCGTGGATCTCGGACATCCGCTTTTCTGATCGCGATCGCCGCCGCGTCGCTGGGATCGAGCGCGTGTCGGACGCAGACACCGCCCGCACCGCCGACGCCAGAAGTCCTCGTCACCACAGTCGTCCAGCGCGACGTACCGATCTACTCGGAAGCGGTCGGGACGACGGAGGGATTCGTCACGGCGCAGGTGCGGCCCCGGGTACAGGGCTACCTCCTTCGCCAGGCGTACGGTGACGGCGCTTCGGTCAAAGCGGGCGATCTCCTCTTCGAGATCGACGACCGCGAATACCGAGCCGCGCTCGACGAAGCGCGCGGCAACCTGGCGCGCCAAGCAGGCGGCGCTCAAGAAATACCAGCTCGACGTCGCGCGCTACACGCCGCTCGCCGCGAAAGGCGCCGTCAGCCGCGAGGAGCTCGACGACGCAGTCCAGGCGGCGCGCGGCGCGAAGGCGCAGGTCGACGCCGCCGCGGCCGCCGTCGAGACCGCGCGGCTGAACCTCGGCTGGACGCGCGTCTACGCTCCGATCGACGGTGTCGCCGGCATCGCGCCGGTGCAGGTCGGCGATCTCGTCACTCCGTCGACGCTCTTGACGACCATCTCACAGCTCGACCCGATCAAGGTGACGTTCCCGATCAGCGAGCGCGAGTATCTCCGGTTCGCCGATCGCATCCAGGCGCACCAGCGACACCGGCAGCGGCGCCGACGAACCGGAGTTCGAGATGATCCTCGCCGACGGCAAGCCGTATCCCCATCCGGGACGGTTCTACGTCGCGAATCGGCAGGTCGACGTCCAGACCGGCACGATTCAGATGCAGGCCCTGTTCCCGAATCCCGACGGCATCCTGCGGCCCGGCCTCTACGCGAAGGTACGTGCGCCCATCGTGGTCAAGCGCGGCGCGCTCGTCGTACCGCAGCGCGCGCTCCTCGAGACGCAAGGCCAGTACCAGGCGGCCGTCGTCGGCGACGGCAACAAGGTCGCGTTCCGCACGGTCAAACCCGGCGAGCAAGTCGGCGACCTCTGGATCGTCGACGAGGGGCTCACGGCCGGCGAGCGCGTCATCACGGAAGGACTGCAGAAGGTCCGGGACGGAATGGTCGTGAAACCGACGGACGCGCCGATCGCCACGGCTGCGCCCGCCGCGAGCGAGGGCTGAGCCATGTCGAGGTTCTTCATCAACCGCCCGATCGTCGCGATCGTCATCTCGATCCTCTTGCGTGGTCGGCGGCGCCGTCATGGTGTTCCGGCTGCCGGTCGCGCAGTTCCCCGAGATCGCGCCGCCGCAGATCGAAACGACCGCCATGTACACCGGCGCCGACGCGCTCACCGTCGAGCAGTCGGTCGCCACGCCGATCGACGCGCAGGTGAACGGCGCGAAGCGCATGATCTACATGCAGGCGATCTCCGGCAACGACGGCACGATGACGCTCCAGGTCTCGTTCGAGACCGGCACGGACATCGACATCGATCAGGTGCAGGTCCAGAACCGCCTGGCGCAGGCGCAGGCCAACCTGCCCAGGGCGGTGAACGACTACGGCCTCACGACCATCCAGACGGCGGGCATCCCGCTGCTCCTCTTCACGATCAACTCGCCGAACAAGACGTGGGACCAGAACTTCCTGTCGAACTACGTCGTCATCAACATCAAGGACGAGCTGGCCCGCGCTGCCCGGGATCGGGCAGGTGAAGATCTTCGGCGCGGCGAACTACGCCATGCGCGTGTGGGTGGCGCCGGACACGATCGCGAAGCTGGGCCTCACGGTGACCGACCTCGTGAACGCGATCACGGCGCAGAACGTCGTGAATCCCGCGGGCACGCTCGGCGGCGAGCCGGCCCCGCCCGGCCGGCAGCTCACCTACACGGTCCGGGCGCGCGGCCGCCTGATGAACGCCGAGGAGTTCGGCGACATCATCGTGCGCGCGAACCCGGACGGATCGTTCGTGCGGCTGAAGGACGTCGCGCGCCTCGAGCTCGGCGCGGAGAACTACACGCAGCAGGCATACGGCAACGGCGTCCCGGCGACGATCGTCGGCCTCTACCAGGTGCCCGGGTCGAACGCCCTCGATGCCGCCAATCGCGCGAAGGCGACCATGGCCCGCCTGGCGGAAAAATTCCCCTCGGACATGAACGTCGCCCTGACGCTCGACACGACGGTGCCCGTGACCGAGGGCGCGAAGGAGATCGTCATCACGCTGCTCGAGGCGATCGCGCTCGTCATCCTCGTCGTCTTCGTCTTCCTGCAGAACTGGCGGGCGACGCTCATTCCCATCCTCACCATTCCGGTGTCCCTCGTCGGCACCTTCGTGTTCTTCCCGATGATGGGGTTCTCGACCAACACGCTGTCGCTCCTCGGGCTCGTGCTCGCGGTCGGCCTCGTCGTCGACGACGCGATCGTGGTGGTGGAGGCGATCGAGGCGAAGATCGAGCAGGGCCTCTCCCCGCGCGATGCGGCGCTCCAGGCGATGGACGAGGTGAGCGGCGCGCTCGTCGGCATCGCGCTCGTGCTCTCCAGCGTGTTCATCCCCGCCGGCTTCATCGCCGGCATCACCGGATCGCTCTACCGGCAGTTCGCGCTCACGATCGCGTTCTCGGTCCTCATCTCGGCGTTCAACGCGCTCACGCTCAGCCCCGCGCTCGGCGCCCTCATCCTCCGGCCGCGGCCGGAGGGCGCGCGCCGCGGGCTCCTCGGACGGTTCTTCGCCGGGTTCGATCGCGGCTTCACGGCGGCGCAGACGGGCTACGTCCGTGCCTGCGGGTTCCTGATCCGCAAGGTCGGTCGTCGCGCTCGTCGTGCTCGCCGCCTTCACGGCGCTCGCGGGCGGTCTCGGGAAGATCATGCCGACGTCCTTCATGCCGCAGGAGGACCAGGGCTTCTTCCTGATGAACGTGCAGCTCCCGGAGGCCGCGTCGATGCAGCGGACGAACGCGGTCATGCGGAAGATCGACGAGATCCTGAAGGCCGAGCCCGGCGTGCACTACGTCAACGCGGTGTCCGGGTACAGCCTCCTGTCGCAGACGGCGAGCCCGCGCAACGGCGTCTACTTCGTCCAGCTCGCCCCGTACGACGAGCGGGCGACGCGCGCGCTCCAGTCGGACGCGATCGTCGCCTCCGTGAACCGGAAGCTCTACGGGCTGCCCGAGGCGCAGGTCTTCGCGTTCCTCCCGCCCGCCATCCCCGGCGTCGGCCAAGCCGGCGGCGTCGACGTGTTCATCCAGGATCGCGCCGGCAACACCGTCGACTACCTCTGGCAGAACACGCAGCGCTTCATGGCCGAGCTGCAAAAGCGGCCCGAGATCGCGTTCCTCGCGACGACGTACGCGCCCGCCGTGCCGCAGCTCTTCGCGCACGTCGACGAGGATCGGGTGCACAAGCTCGGCGTCCCGATCCAGGACGTGTACACGACGCTCCAGGCGCTTCTCGGCGGCGCCTACGTGAACCAGTTCAACCGCTTCGGGCGCGTCTGGCGCGTCTTCCTCGAGGCCGAGCCGCAGTACCGGACCGATCCCGCGGACCTGAGCCTCTTCTACGTCCGCAACGAGCGCGGCGACGTGCTGCCGCTCTCGACGCTGGTCTCCCTCGAGAAGTCGTCGGGTCCCGAGTACTCGAACCGCTTCAACGAGTATCGCGCGATCGAGGTCATCGCGATGCCGGCGCCGGGCTACAGCTCCGGTCAGGCGATGGCCGCCGTCGCCGCCGTCGCCGATCAGGTGCTGCCGCGCGACATGGGGTACGCGTGGAACGGCATGAGCTATCAGGAGTCGATCGCGGGGAGCGGCGCCGCCGTCTTCGCGCTGTCGCTGCTGATCGTGTTCCTGATCCTCGCGGCGCTCTACGAGAGCTGGTCGCTGCCGTGGAGCGTGCTCCTCACTACGCCCGTCGCCGTCGCGGGCGCGTTCTTCGGCATCTGGGCGCGCGGCCTCGAGAACAACGTCTACGCCCAGGTCGGGCTCCTCATGCTGATCGGCCTCGCGGCGAAGAACGCGATCCTGATCGTCGAGTTCGCGAAGGCGGAGCTCGAGAACGGCGGGTCGATCGTCGACGCGGCTCTCAACGGCGCGCGGAAGCGGCTCCGGCCGATCCTCATGACGTCGTTCGCGTTCATCCTCGGCCTGGCGCCGCTCTGGAACGCGCTCGGCGCCGGCGGCGTGGCCCGCCAGGTGATCGGCACGGTCACGATCGTCGGCATGACGTTTTCGACCGGCATCGCGATCTTCCTCGTCCCCGCGCTCTTCGTGTTGATCGAGCGGCTGTCGCGAGGGCGACGGGGCGAGAACGCCGTCGCCGCCGCGTCGGACGCCGTCGCGAGCGTGCCGCTCGCCGCGGGCGGAGAAGGACGATGAAAGCCTCGCACCGCTTGCCACTGTCCTCGTCTCCGTTACTCTCGCCGGTACTCTCGCCGGTTGCGCGGCGATGGCAGAGCCGCGCGGACTGCTGGGCGCGCTTCGTCGCCTCGAAGTGGGTCCGAACTACGAGCGGCCTGCCGCCCAATTGCCCGGCGCGCTTCCGCGGCCAGCCGGATTCCGCCGATCCGGCGTCGCTCGCCGACCTTCCCTGGTGGGACGTCTTCGGCGACCCGGCGCTGCAGCGGCTCGTCCGCGAGGCGCTCGAGAACAACTACGATCTGAAGACCGCGATCGCGCGCGTCGAGCAGTTCCGCGCGCAGGTCGGTGTCGCCGCGTCCGACCTCTATCCGCACGCGGGATACGACGGCTCCGCCACCCGCGAAAAGACCTTCGTGCCGCTCGTTCCCGGCGGGAACCCTACGCTCAACGTCTTCTCGGGCGTCCTCGACGTGGCCTGGGAAATCGACGTCTGGGGTCGCATCCGCCGCTCCACGGAAGCGGCGCGCGCGGAGTTTCTCGCCAGCGAGGAGGCTCGTCGCGGCGTCATGCTGTCGCTCGTGAGCGACGTCGCCTCCGGCTACTTCCGGCTCCTCGAGCTCGATCGCCAGCGCGAGATCGCGCGCTCGAGCGCGGAAACGTATCAGCGGACGCTCGACCTCTTCACGCGACCGCTACGAGGGCGGCAAGGACACCAAGCTCTCGACCTCGCGTGCGGAGGCGTCGCTCGCCGCGAGCGTCGCGACGATCGCACGCCTGGACGAGGTGATCACCCAGCAGGAGAACGCGATCAGCGCGCTGCTCGGCGCGCCGCCACGGCCGATCGAGCGCGGCACGCCGCTGACCGCGCAGTCGCCGCCTACGGCGCCGCCGGGTCTGACGTCCGATCTCCTGCAACGCCGTCCCGACATCCTGCGGGCGGAGCACGACATGATGAGCGCGAACGCCGACATCGGCGTCGCCGTCGCGAATTTCTTCCCGCGGATCGGTCTCACGGCGCTGTACGGTGGCGAGAGCAACGAGATCGGCAACGTCCTGAAGAACAACTTCAGCCTCTGGAACATCGCGGGAAGCGTGAGCGGGCCGATCTTCCAGGGCGGCAGGCTCATCGAGCAGTACCGCGCGCAGCAGGCGTTCTGGGACGAGACGATCGCGGAGTACCGGGGAACGATCGTCCAGGCGTTGCGCGAAGTCGCCGACGCGTTGGCGGCGCAGTCGAAGCTCGTCGAGCAGCCGTGCGGCCGAGGAGCGCAGGTGGAGGCGCTCGCCGCGGCGGTCGACCTGTCGCTCGCTCCGCTACCGCGCCGGCCTCGCGAACTACTTCGAGGTGCTCGAAGCGGAGCAGCAGCTCTACCCGGCCGAGGATGCGCTCGCGCAGTCCCAGCGCGACCAGCTCCTCACGGTCGTCGACCTCTACAAGGCGCTCGGCGGCGGCTGGAAGGTTCCCGACGACGCCTGGACGGCGATGCGATGACCAGCACGAGGCTCAGAACGGCGCCCCGCCATCGGGGAAGCGCTCGAGGCATGAACCTTCCTGGTCAGGACCATGCCGCTAAGGAGGTAGACATGGAACGGCAATCCGGACCCGCGCCGAACGCCGAGCAGCGTTCGATGGCGGTCGTCTCGCATCTCGTCACCGCGGCTGACGGTGACACGCTCTATCGCGACGTCTACTTGCGGCGCGCCTTGGAGATCCTGTCGCCGATCATCAGCGAGCCGCAGTGGGAGGCCGTGGTCGCAAATCGCGCCGAGGTCGCCCGGCTGCGGGCGCAGGCGCGGCTCGCGGTCGCGTACCAGGACTGGGAAAGGGTCCGCGAGCTCGGCACACGGGCGGCCACTCTCCAACAAGCGGTCCAGGGTGTGCAAGGGTCGCTGGCCCTGGCCGAGACCGTCTACGGCGCGCCCGCCATCGTGCTCGATCCGTTGTCCCCGGGCCTGCTCTCATTGTGCCGAAGGTGGTCGGAGGCGGCCCAAGCGCGCAACCAGGTGTGCGCGGCGCTGGCCGACCTCGAGCGCGAGGATGTCGGCATGCGCGCACTCTACACCGCGCGCAAGGGCGCCCTCGACGCGCTCAGCCTACGGGGCATCGTGATCGTGGGCGGCAGCGGCAACGCGGCGGCGGCACCGAGCTCAGCGGCTGACCTTGAGCACCAGGTGCTCCAGGCGATCGAGCGCGGCGACGTGGCGGCGCTCGAGCAGCTGACCGCATCGCTGTCCGGAAAAAGGGCGCCCGCGGATTCCGATCCAGCGGGCGGTCAGACCCCATCGACCCGCCGCCACATCACCGCCCCCGCCTCGCTCGGCGAACCGATCCCCGAGAGCGGCGCGTCACGCGCCGCGGCGCTCGGACTCGAGCGCGTGGAGGCACCCGCCGTCGAGGCGTCCCTGGCGAGTGCGGTCTCCAGTTTCTTGGAGCGCTATGCGATCGGCGCTTCTCCTGCCGCGTTCGAGCGCGCCTTGGACGGCATCGCGCAAATCACGCTCGCGACGGAGGATGTCGGCCTGCCTCGCGAGGCGGCGGAGAGCTTCGCCGGGACCCTCTCGCTTCTCGCGCTTCACCTGACCGTCAACTCCGCCGGCCTCCGATACGTGCCGCTGTCGGCGCCCCCCGAACCGGTGCTGATAGAGAGCCACCCCGAGGGGGACGAGCGCGTGACGCCGCTCCTTCGTGAGCTCGGGCTCGATCGCCGACGGGCGCTCGCGCGGGACGATGTCGAGAAGGCGCTCCTCAAGCACGGGGCTCGCGTCCTGGTCGACCACCTCGGCCTTGACGCGCTTGCCTTCCGCCTCGTGTGCATACCCGCGGACCTCTACGCCCGCATCGGCCGGGAGCGCGGTTGGGGCATGCGAGAGATGTGGACGCACTTCGACGGCTACCAGGTGCTCACCGGCGGCCGCCTGCGCGCTCTCGTCGGCGGGAACGCCCGGTTCGGCGGTCTCTTCGACGTCTGTAGCATCAGCCGTGACGACGCGCGGGAGAACACCTTCGTCCGTTTCGCGGTCGTGCGCCGGGATCGCCTCGGGGTGCGGATCACCTCGATGTGACAGAAGTTTCCCGAGGAAAAACGCACCAGGGTGCGTCAGCCGGGGTCGAGCGCAGCGCGGCGCAAGCGGAGCGTACCGTCTCATGCAGATCGCCGTCTTTGCACGGCACACTGTCACATCGAGGTTAGCTTGGGTGCTGCGGGGTTGCCGAGTTCACGGTGGACTGTGCGACGCTCGCCGCCGTGCCTGGGTTCGCCACGTATCCGGCCGAGTGCGCTCCGTGATCGTCTCGCGCCAGAGCGACAAAAGGTTTGATTGGAATCCCACCCGCCACGCGGTCGCCACACCACCACGGACCACGCCCGTCGGAAGAAAGGCTAACGCATTTCGGCCCCGTGCGCTTCGCGCTCGAGGCCCTCGGCTCGCCCGCGCGTTCAGCCCGGAAACGGGTGGAACTCGAGCGAGACGCCGAAGACCTCGCTCAGCAGCAGATAGAGCGCGAGCAGTGCCGTGAAGAGCGCCGCGAAGGCGCCGATGGCGATGCCGGAGAGGAAGATCAACGAGATCAGCGAGCCGGCGACCACGAGCGGCAGGAGCAGTGGCGACTGGTTGAATGGTGCGACCGGCTCGAGCAACGGCATCAAACCACGCTCGCTGGTCTCCTGACGGATGTTGTCGATCAGCTGGCGCGCCTGGTCGTAGATGTACTCGAGCATGGGTCGGAGCTAGCACATCGCGCGCGACGACGCGACCGAATCCTCGTGCCCCGTGGCGCGGCGGCGCGCGGCCCGAAGCGCCGGCTCCGACCGGCCTCGGACCGCGTCGTGTGACGATTCGCCGAACCGCGCTTCAGACGGCGCTTTCGCCGCGCTCGCCCGTCCGAATGCGAATCGCCTCGTCGGCCGGCAAGATGAAGATCTTGCCGTCGCCGATCCGACCCGTCTTCGCCGTCGTCATGATGGCTTCGGCGACGGCCGCCGCCTGCGCGTCGGTCACGAGGATCTCGATCTTGATCTTGGGCAGGAAGTCAACGACGTACTCCGCGCCGCGATAGAGCTCGGTATGCCCCTTCTGGCGCCCGAATCCCTTCACTTCCGATACGGTCATGCCTTGAACGTTCAGCTTCGCGAGGGCTTCCTTCACCTCGTCGAGCTTGAACGGTTTGATGATGGCCTCGATTTTTTTCATACCGCCTCCCTCCGGGCGCCGAACCATGGGCGATCGTGATGGGAGACGGCAGCAAGTCGAATGCCACGGCCAACCGCCGCCGAATTCGGGAGGAAACAGGCTTTCGCGAGGGGCCTGACCCGAAAGCGCTGCTCAACCTGTAGGCATTGACCGGCATTCGAGCAGGAGCGGGCCGGGCGCCGGCGGCCGTTCCGGGGGCCAACCCGAGCACCGGCTAAGGAACCTCTGCACAGGTGGGTTCCGAGCGAGAAGTGCGAGCCGCCCCGAGCGCAAGGCGCGAAGCCCGACCGCGTATCTGAACGATACGCCGAGGGCGTCGCGCCGCCGTCGATCGGAGATGGATCGCGCTTCGTAGCCGGGAGCCACCTGTGCAGAGGTTCCCTAATGGACTTCGTCCCAGCTCGCCCCGCTCCGGACGTCGACCGTGAGCGGCACCGCGAGCGGCATCACGCTCTCCATCTCGTGCCGGATCACCTCCGCAACCTCGGCCACCGCCCCGGTCTCCGCCTCGAAGACGAGCTCGTCGTGGACCTGAAGGATCATCGCGGCGGGAAGCCGCTCGCCGCTCAGGCGTGCTTCGAGCTTCACCATCGCGAGCTTGATGATGTCGGCCGCCGACCCCTGCACCGGCGTGTTGATCGCGGTACGCTCGGCGAAGGCCCGGAGGTTGTCGTCGCTGCTCGCGAGCTCGGGGAGGTAGCGTCGTCGCTTCAGCACCGTCGAGACGAAGCCCTGGCGGCGCGCCTCGGCGAGCGTTGCATCGATGAAGCGCGTCACGCCGGCATAGCGCTCGAAATAGCTCTTGATGTAGCGCTGCGCGTCGACGAGCGGAATGGCGAGCTCGCGCGACAGCCGTTGCGGCCCCATGCCGTAGATGATTCCGAAGTTGATGACCTTGGCGCGCCGCCGCATCTCGGTCGTGACCAGCGCCGGAAGAACGTCGAATACCTCGGCGGCCGTCCGCGTGTGGATGTCCTCGCCGGTCGTGAACGCGTGCACGAGCACCGGGTCGCCGGTCAGGTGGGCGAGCACGCGGAGCTCGATCTGGGAGTAGTCCGCGCCGATCAAGAGCTTGCCCGGCGCGGGCACGAACGCGGCGCGAATGCGGCGGCCGTCCTCGGTGCGAATGGGAATGTTCTGGAGATTCGGATCGGTCGACGAGAGACGGCCGGTCGCCGCGACGGTCTGGTTGAACGACGTATGGATGCGGCCGGTCTCGGGATGGATGAGCTGCGGCAAGGGATCGACGTAGGTCGAGAGCAGCTTCGTGAGCGCGCGGTGCTCGAGGATCTTCGCCGGCAGCGGGTGCGCCGGTGGCGAGGCGATGCATCGCATCGACGTCGAGCGAGATGCCGGTCTTGCCCTTGCGGAGTCCCTTGGTCGGAATCTTCAAGCGGTCGAACAGCACCTCGCGGAGCTGGATCGGGGAGTTGATGTTGAAGGGTCCGCCGGCCATCTCGTAGATGGCCGACTCGATCGTCGCGAGCGTAGCGCGATACTCGGTGGCGAGCCGGGCGAGCGCGTCGGCGTCGACGCGCACGCCGCGCCGCTCCATCACGGCCAGCACCCGCAGGAGCGGCATCTCGACGTCGCGGAAGAGCTCGAGCCCGCCGTGCTCGACGAGCGCGCGCTCGAGGACGGGCCGCAGCGCCACCGCGGTCCGCGCCGTCCACGCCGGCCGGATCGGCGCATCCGCGCCCGGTGCGGTCATGCCGAGGAAGTGACGTGCGAGCTCGTCGACGCCGTGACTGGCACGCGACGGATCGAGCACGTACGAGGCGACCGCCACGTCGAAGAGCGGACCGGCGAGCGTCACGCCGTGGCGCTCCAGCACGATCAGGGCGCGTTTCAGGTCCTCGCCGACCTTCTCGATCGTCGGCGACGTCAGCGCCGCGACGAGCGGGCCGGGCGCGGCGATCGGCGCGGGAAAGGTGAGGTGCGCGTCGGCGAGGGGCGCGAGGGTGACGGCGCTCGGCACGGCGCGCATGGCGCTCTCGGTCGTCGCGTCCACGAAGAGCCCGACGCAGGTCGCCGCGGCGATCTCGGGCAGCACCTCGGCCCCTTCACGACCATCGAGCGCCACCGGACACGACGGGCCCTCGCCCTCCGGCACGACCACGTCGAGGAGCGGAATCTCGCGCAGCAGCCGATGAAACTCGAGCTCGCGGCAGAGCTCCTCGAGCCTTCCCCGATCCGGTCCGGGATAGCGGAAGTCGTCGAGGGTCTCGGGGATCGCGAGATCGCAGCGAATCGTCGCGAGCCGCTTCGCGAGCGCGGCCTGCTCGGCGTGCTCGCGCACCTTCGCGATCAGGCCCGCCGCGCCGCGAATGCCGCTCGTCGCGATCGCGCCGGGGTCGGCGAGGAGCGCTTCCAGCGTCCCGGCATGGCGGATGAGCGCCGACGCCGTCTTCTCGCCGATCCCGCGGATGCCCGGGATGTTGTCGATCGCGTCGCCCATGAGCCCGATGATGTCGACCCAGCGCTCGGGCTCGATGCCGTAGCGCTGCTGCACCTCGGCGACGCCGGTGCGCTTGTCGAACATCGGGTCGAGGAGCGTGATGCGCGGTCCGACAAGCTGCTGGAAATCCTTGTCGCCGGTCACGATCACGACCTCGCCGCCCGCCGCGGCGAGGCGCGTCGCGAGCGTGCCGATGACGTCGTCCGCCTCGACGCCCGGCATCTCGATCACCCGCGGCCGCAGCACCTCGACCACCCGCCGGATGAGCCCGATCTGCGGCACGAGCTCGTCGGGCATCGACGAGCGGTTGGCCTTGTAGTCGGCGTAGAGCTCGTCGCGGAACGAGCCGCCCGGCGCGTCGAAGACGAGCCCGAGGTAGGTCGGGTGCTCGTCTTTCAAGAGCTTCAGCAGCATGTTGGTCACGCCGTACGCCGCGTTGGTCGGTACGCCGCGCGACGTCGAGAGAAACGGGATCGCGTGGAAGGCCCGATAGACGTATGCGCTCGCATCGACGAGATAGAGCCGCCGCGGCGCCGCGTCGGCCTCGGCGCGCGGCGCCGGCGGCGCTCCGAACGTCAGCTGCGCCTCGGAAGGTTTCTTGCGTCCAGCCATCGCGCCGTCTCCGGCTAGGGAACCTCTGCACAGATGGGTTCCGAGCGAGAAGTGCGAGCCGCCCCGAGCGCAAGGCGCGAAGCCCGACCGCGTATCTGAACGATACGCCGAGGGCGTCGCGCCGCCGTCGATCGGGGATGGATCGCGCTTCGTAGCCGGGAGCTACCTGTGCAGAGGTTCCCTAGCGCGCACGACTGCGAGTGTCCACGCGGTCCGCGTCGGCGGCGGCGGAGATCGACGATCGCAGCGGAGCCGCGTCCTTCACTCGGCGGGCGAAGCGCGCAGGAGCGCGAGCGGCGCCGCATCGAAGAGCCGGCCAATCGGCACCTCCGCGCCGGCGCCGATCCGCGTCCCGCCGAGCACGTCCACCCACGCGTGCCGCGCGAGCCCGGGCGGCAGCACGAGCGTGGTGTCGGCCCACACCGACGCGCCGATCGGCATCCCCTCTCGAGCCAGGCGCGCCACGAGTCGCGGCACGACCGCGAGCACGGCCTCGTCGCCCCGAGCTCTGGCAACGGCGACGACGTGGCGCGCGAACGTGCCGGTCGCGCCGACCGGCACGCAGTCGCCTTCGAGAAAGACGGCGGGGAGCGCCCGGCGCACATGCAGGCCGCACGCGGTCACGTAGAGCTTGACCACCCCATCGTGCCAGCTCGCGACCAGCGCCCGCAGACGGGCGGCGCGCGTGGAGGCGACGTCGGACGCGAAGAGCGGGCCGAGGCTCTCGAGCATGGCGGCCCGGGTCGCGAAGTCGACCGGACGGCGATTGTCGGGATCGACGAGGCTCAGGTCCCAGAGCTCGCTGCCCTGATAGAAGTCCGGCACCCCCGGAGCCACCAGCTTCAGCACCAGCTGGGCGAGGCCGTTCACCATTCCGAGCTCGGCGACGCGCGTCGCGAAGGGCAGGAAGTGATCGAGAAAGCGCGCCGCACGCGGGCCCGTGAGCGTCTCCTCGACGAAGGCCGCCACGGCCTCCTCGTAGGCCGGAGCGGGATGGATCCAGCTCGTGTGGCGCTTCGCTTCGCGGATGGCCTTCACCATGTAGTCGCGGAGTCGAACGACCAGCGTGCCCGGCACGGTCGCCCCGGGCGGCCACGCCCCGAGCAGCGTCTGGTAGAAGATCAGCTCGTCGATCCGGTCGGGCGCCGGCTCCCCCTCGACGACGCGCCGGTTCGCGGCGTTGACGCGTGCCCATCGCGCGACCGTCCGCGCCCACGCGTCGGGCATCTCCGAAAGCACGTTCAGACGGGCGCGGGCATCCTCGCCGCGCTTGGTGTCGTGGGTCGACGTGCACACCATCGCCCGCGGCCACCGGGCCGCGCGCGCCCGCAGGCGCTCCTGAAAATCGTCGACGCTCCGCCCGAAGCACTCCGGTGTCCCGCCCACCTCGTTCAGCGCGAGCAGCGGTACGTGGCGGTAGAAGGCGGTGTCCTCCAGGCCCTTGGCTTGCACGGGCGGCGTGTACTGCTGGAGCTTCACCACGAACTCGCGACGGGCCGCACGCGCGGGAGCGTCGCTCGTGGCGCCGAGCACGGCGGCGCGGAAGAAGGCCAGCATCGACCGGTCCATCGTCGGATTGCGGCGGCGCGCGCCTGCGATCGCGGCGTCGAGAGCGCGTGCGTCGTTCTCGTCGTGACCGCGCTCGGTCACGTAGGTGCGGTACGCCGGCAGGCAGGCCACGACCTCGAGGAGCATCTCGCGCAGGCTGTTCAAGGTGAAGTCGCGCGAGCGGCGGTCGGCCTCCGAGATGCGATTCAGCGTGTGCGCGAGCACGTTGAGCTCGCTCGCGAGCGTGCTCTCCATCACCGTCTTCTTGCTCTCGTAGACGACGTCGTCGAGACGAGCGTGGGCGCCGGTGAAGCGGTCGTACCAGCGCTGCAGCGGCCGGGCCCCGCTCGGATCGACGAAGAGCCCGTTCACGTCGTTCAGGAACTCGTAGCCGCTCGTGCCGTGCAAGCGCCACGTCGACGGCAGCTCCTCGCCGGTGGAGAGGATCTTCTCGGCCACGACCCAGAGCGGCAGCGGCGGGGCGAGGGACGGCCGAGCGGCGACGATCTCCTCGTTCCGCGCCTCGCGCACGGCCCGCTCCAGCGCCCGGAGATACCCCGCCGGGTCCGCGAGGCCGTCGAGGTGGTCGAGGCGGAGACCCGTGACGTCGCCGGCGGCGACCAGCTCGAGCAGTCGATGGTGCGCGGCCGCGAACACTTCCGGCTCCTCCATGCGGATGCTCGCGAGCGCGTTGACGTCGAAGAAGCGGCGGTAGTTGATCTCGTGGAAGGCGGTCCGCCAGGCGGCGAGACGATAGGCCTGGAGCTCCAGCAGCTCGTGCAGCACGTTGAAGCTCGCGGGCTCGCCGACGCGGCCGTTGACCGCCGCGACGCACGCCTCGACGTGCGCCCGCATCGGCACGGAGCGGGCCAGGAGCGCTGCCAGACGCTCGCGTGCCACCTCCTTCTCGCGCTGGCGCTCGACGACGCGTCCCGGCGCGGTCTCGACGATGGCGGGCAGGTTGTCGAGCGCGGTGAGAATGCTGAGGAGCTCGCGGAGATCGTGGTCGTCGGATCCTAGGCGGCGCTCGAGCTCGTCGATGCCGTGCCGGAGGACGTGCGGGACGCGCCGCGGGTTGATCGGGTAGACGTGATCGAAGTAGCGCAACACGAGCGCGCCGTCGGCCAACGCGAGCGCGAGCTCGCCGCGCTCGAGCACGCGTCCGTACTGATCGCCGAGCACCGGCAGGAGCACCTTCCCGGCGAGCTCGTCCTTCACCGGCGCCCAGTCGATGTCGAAGAAGCGGGCATAGGGCGAGCACGGCCCGTTCTCGATCACGTCCCACCACCAGCGGTTGGCACGCGCGTCCCCGATGCCCATGTGGTTCGGCACGAAGTCGACGACGAGTCCCATGTCGCAGGCCACGCGCGCCGCCCGCAGGGTCGCGAAGCCGGTGTCCCCGCCGAGGTCGTCGCTCAGGCATCCATGGTCGGTCACGTCGTAGCCGTGCGTGCTTCCCGGATGGAACTGGAGGATCGGCGAGACGTAGAGATCGGTGATGCCCAGCCGGTCGAGATACGGCACGACGCGCGCGGCATCGGCGAAGGTGAAGCCGGCGTGCAGCTGCAGCCGATACGTGCTGACGGGAATGCGCGCGGCCGGCGCGCCGGCGCCGGCGCTCACGGTCGCCGACCCTCGAGCACCACGGCTCCGGGGCGCGCGAAGCGGATCCGCGTCGGCGTGCCGGCACGGATCCGGGGCGGTGCCGGATCGGGCGCGAAGCGTTCGTCCTCGCTGTGCAGACGAAGCGTGAAGCCCGCGGCCGCCGCCACCGCGACCTCGCCGGAACCCGCGAGCCGTACGACGGCGAGCACCACCGCGCCGTCGGCCGCCGCGCGGCGCAGGAGGATCGTGTCGGCGTCGACGGCGTCGACCGCGAACGAGCCACCCCGGGCGAGCGCCGGATGCGTGCGTCGCAACGCGAGCAGGGCGCGGTAGAACCGGAGGGTCTCCGCGTGCGGGCTGGCGGCGCGCTCGTCCCAGTCGAGCCGGCTCGACGCGAAGGTCGCGGGCGCTTGCGGGTCGGGAATGCGCGCCGCCGCCTCGGGGCTCGCGAAGGACGCGAAGCGCGCGAACTCGCGCCGCCGACCATCGGTCACGGCCCGCCCGAGCGCGCCGCGATGGTCGGTGAAAAAGAGGAAGGGGCTTCGCGCCGCCCACTCCTGACCCATGAAGAGGAGCGGCGTCTCCGGCGCGAGCAAGAGGAGCGCGCTCGCCGCCCGATAGGCCGCGAGGTCGACCTGATGATGCAGGCGCTCGCCCGCCGCGCGGTTCCCGACCTGGTCGTGGTTCTGCAGACAGAAGACGAAGCGCGCCGGGTCGATGCCCGCGGGGTCGGTGCCGCGCGGCGTGCCCGCGAAGGCCGACCACTGTCCCGTGAAGAACCAGCCCCGGGCGAGCGTCGTCGCCAGGTCGGCGGCGCTCCCGCTGTAATCGGCG
The DNA here is from genome assembly GCA_963774015.1 of uncultured delta proteobacterium. Classification (GTDB taxonomy): domain Bacteria; phylum Desulfobacterota; class Binatia; order UTPRO1; family UTPRO1; genus UTPRO1. The sequence goes on along the minus strand of CAVZDH010000001.1, from coordinate 608,132 downwards.
TAGTAGCCGTCGCGATCGCCCGCGAGCCGACGCCGGATCTGGTGGTGGAAATCGTCGGCCCAGACCGCGTCCAGCCCCCAGCCACCCTCCGGCTCGGAACGCACCATGCGCGCGAGATTCCGCGCGTCCTCGGCGATCACCAGCACGCGTCGCTCCGGCGCCGCGGCCCGCGCGGCAGCCGCGACCTCCGCCACGAAGTGGCGCGGACCGTCGTCGACCAGCGCGTGCGTGGCGTCGAGCCGGAGACCGTCGACGTGGTACTCGCGGATCCAATACACGGCGTTGGCGACGAAGAAGGCGCGCGCGCCCGCGCTCTCGGCGCCGTCGAGGTTGATCCCGGCGCCCCAGGGGCTCCGATGGCGGTCGCTGAAAAACGCCGGGCTGACGGCGGCCGCGTAGGCACCGTCGGGACCGAAGTGGTTGTAGACGACGTCGAGATGGACGGCGAGCCCGAGGCGGTGCGCGGCGTCGACCAGGCGGCGGAGGTCGTCGGGCGTGCCGTAGCAACGGGCCGGCGCGAAGAGAGCGGCGCCGTCGTAGCCCCAGTTGCGGTCGCCGGGGAAATCCGCGACCGGCATCAGCTCGATCGCGGTGACGCCGAGGTCGCGGAGCTCCGGCAGGCGAGCCGCGGCGGCGGCGAACGTACCCGCGGACGTGAACGTCCCGACGTGCAGCTCGTAGAGCACGAGGTCGGCGAGAGCGACGCCGCGCCAGCCGGCGTCCGACCACGGAAAGCCCCCGGGATCGACCACCGCCGAGGCGCCGTGCACCCCGTCGGGTTGGGCGCGCGACGCGGGGTCGGGCACGGGCTCGCCGTCGTCGACCACGATGCGATACCGGTCGCCCGCGCCGACGCCCCCGACGCGTCCCGCGAAGTACCCGCCCGCCTCGGCCGCGAGCGCGACCCGGCGGCGCTCGGGCTCGATCACGACCGCGACCCGCGCGGCGGCGGGCGCCCAGACGCGGAAGCGCGTACCGCCGCCGGCGTCCGGAAGCGCACCGAGCTCGGGAGCGGCGGCCGTCACGTCGGGCGACGGCCGCGGAGCACCACGAAGCCGAGCGGCGGCAGCGCGAGCTGGAGCGACTGGGCGTGGCCGTGCCATGGGGCGGGGCTCGTGACGACGCGGCCGAGATTGCCGACCCCGCTCCCGCCGTAGACCGCGGCGTCGCTGTTGAGGATCTCGTCCCACGCCCCGGGCCACGGCGTGCCGACGCGATAGCCGAAACGGGGCAGCGGTGTGAAGTTGAACGCGAACAGCAAGGCCGCGTCCGGATCGCTTCCCCGGCGGAGCAGCGTCAGCACGCTCTGCTCCGAGTCGTTGCAATCGATCCACTCGAAGCCGGCCGCCTCGCAATCGCGTTCGTGCCAGGCCGGCTCCTCGCGATAGCAGCGGTTCAAGTCGGCGACGAAGCGCTGCACGCCGCGGTGCAGAGGCTGCTCGAGGAGGTGCCAGTCGAGGCTGCGATCGTGGCTCCACTCACGCCACTGGCCGATCTCCCCGCCCATGAAGAGCAGCTTCTTCCCCGACTGCGCATATTGCCACCCGAAGAGCAGTCGCAGGTTGGCGAAGCGCTGCCAGACGTCGCCCGGAAGCTTGCCGAGGAGCGAGCCTTTTCCGTGCACGACCTCGTCGTGGGAGAGCGGCAGCATGAAGCTCTCGTGGAAGGCGTAGAGCATGCGGAAGGTGAGCTTGTCGTGGTGGAAGCGCCGGTGCACGGGGTCGAGCGCGAGGTAAGCGAGGGTGTCGTGCATCCAACCCATGTCCCACTTGAAACCGAAGCCGAGCCCGCCGACGTAGGTCGGGCGCGCCACCATCGGCCACGAGGTCGACTCCTCGGCGACGGTGAGCACGTCGGGGAAGCGCCCGTAGATCTCCTCGTTCAAGCGGCGGAGAAACGCGATGGCCTCGAGGTTCTCGCGCCCGCCGAAGGCGTTGGGGATCCATTCGCCCGCCTGGCGCGAGTAGTCGAGGTAGAGCATCGAGGCGACGGCGTCGATGCGGAGGCCGTCGACGTGGTAGCGGTCGAGCCAGAAGAGCGCGTTGCTGACGAGGAAGCTCACGACCTCGTTGCGACCGTAGTTGAAGATGAGCGTGCCCCAGTCGGGGTGCTCGCCTTGCCGTGGATCGGCGTGCTCGTAGAGGTGGGTGCCGTCGAAGTAGGCGAGGCCGTGCTCGTCGCGCGGGAAATGCGCCGGGACCCAGTCGACCAGCACGCCGATCCCGGCCTGGTGCAGGGTGTCGACGAACGCCATGAAGTCCTGCGGGGTCCCGAAGCGACTGGTCGGCGCGAAGTAGCCGACGGTCTGATAGCCCCACGAGCCGTCGAAGGGATGCTCGGTGATCGGCATCAGCTCGACGTGGGTGAAGCCGGTGGTGCGCACGTAGGCGACGAGGCGCTCGGCCGCTTCGCGATAGCCGAGCCAGCGATCGCCGTCATCGCGCATCCACGAGCCGAGGTGCACCTCGTAGACGGCGATCGGCGCGTCGAGACGGTGCGCCGCCGCGCGCGCGCGCATCCAGCCCGCATCGCCCCACGTGTAGTCGAGGTTCCACACCTTCGACGCCGTCTGCGGCCGGATCTCGGCGGCGAACCCGACGGGGTCGGCCTTCTCGACCCCGTAGCCGCCCTCGCGCCGCTCGACGAAGTACTTGTAGAGGGCGCCGGCGGTGACGCCCGGGACGAAGCCCTCCCAGACCCCGGAGCTGCCGCGCGACGCGAGCCGTGCAGCGCCGCGTCGCCACTGGTTGAAGTCGCCGACCACGGAGACCGCGTCGGCGTTCGGGGCCCACACCGCGAAGCTCGTGCCGGCCACGCCGTCCCGCACGCCGGGATGGGCGCCGAGCTTGTCGTAGAGACGATAGTGCTTGCCCTCGCCGAAGAGATGGAGATCGAAATCGCTGAGACGGCCGCCGTCGCTCACGGCCGAGCCTCCTCGGAGCCGCTCGCCGGCCCGGGGCTCCGCGCGATCAACAAGTGGGCCGGGCAGACCGCCGGATCGAGGCGCACCCAGTTGCGCGCCCCCCATTGATACCGTGCCCCGGCCAGCAGGTCGGCGACCTCGAACGGCCGATCGGTCGGGAGCCCGAGCTCGGCGAGCGGCAGGTCGACCCAGCCGTGGTGCGCTTGAAAGGGATCGAGGTTCACGACCACCAGGACGAGGCTCGCGCCGTCCGGCGAGACCTTCGAGTAAGCGAGCAGCGCCGGGTCGTCGACGGGATGGAAGCGCAGCCCGTGATCGTACTGCAAGGCGGAATGCGCGCGGCGCGCGCGGTTCACCGTGGTCACGAGGTCGCGGATGTGTCCCGGCCGGTCGTGGTCCCAGACGCGCACCTGGTACTTCTCCGAGTCGACGTACTCCTCGGTGCCCGGCACGGCCGCGTGCTCGCAGAGCTCGAACGGCGGGCCGTAGATGCCGTAGGTCGCCCCGAGCGTCGCGGCGAGCACCAAACGGATCTGAAAGGCCGGACGCCCGCCGTGCTGCAGGAAGGCGTGCAGGATGTCGGGCGTGTTGGCGAAGAGGTTCGGGCGCATGTACTCGCGCACGTCGGTCTGGGTGAGCTCGGTGAAATACTCGGTGAGCTCCGTCTTTTCGTTCCGCCACGTGAAGTAGCTGTAGGACTGCGTGAAGCCGCCCTTGGCGAGCCGCTTCATGATCTTCGGACGCGTGAACGCCTCGGCGAGGAAGATGGCGCCGGGATGCTCGCGCTGCACCTCGGCGATCAGCCAGTCCCACAAGGCGAACGGCTTGGTGTGGGGATTGTCGACGCGGAAGATCTCGACACCCTGCTCCACCCAAAAGAGCACGACCCGCCGGAGCTCTTCCCAGAGCGCCCGCCACTCGGCGCACTCGAAGTCGAACGGGAAGATGTCCTGGTACTTCTTGGGCGGGTTCTCGGCGTATTTGATGCTGCCGTCCGGCCGGTGCCGGAACCATTCCGGATGCGTCCCCACGTAGGGATGGTCGGGCGAGCACTGGAAGGCGACGTCGAGCGCGACCTCGAGGCCGTGGTCACGCGCGACGACGACGAAATGCCGGAAATCGGCGAGCGTGCCGAGGCCGGGATCGACGGCGTCGTGTCCGCCGGCGGGACCTCCGATCGCCCACGGGCTTCCCGGATCGCCCGGGGCGGCGGCCAGACTGTTGTTGGGACCTTTGCGGTGCGTGAAGCCGATCGGGTGGACGGGCGGGAGGTAGACGACGTCGAACCCCATGGCCGCGATCGCCGGAAGCCGGGCCTCCGCCTCCCGCAGGGTCGCGCCGCACCGCGGATCGCTGCCCGTCGAACGCGGGAACATCTCGTACCAGGCGCCGACCCGCGCCCGCGGACGCTCGACGCGGACGCAGAGGACCGGGGATCGCACGGCGGCCGTCCGATCGGGATGGGCCGCCATCCGGCGCGCGAGCTCGGGAGCGAGCGCCGCCGCGACGCGCACCGCCTCGCGCGTTTCGGCCGCGACGAGCAGATCGGCCTGGCGTCCGAGCCAGGTTTCGGCTTCCCCGCCGGCGCGCGCGGCCGCCGCGCGTACCAGCCCCGCGCCCTCGAGGAGCTCGCTCTCGACCGCCTGGCCGGCCTCGACGCGCTTGGCGAGATCGTGTTGCCAGCCCGCGAACCGGTCGATCCAGGCCTCGACCTGGTACGCATGCTCGCCCATCCGCTCGAGCGGCAGCGGCGCCCGCCAGAGATCGTTGCCCTGCGGCTCCATCGGCCATTCGATCCACGCCGCGCCGCCGGCGGGCCGCGACCGCAACAGGACCGCCAGCGTGTCGTGCCCGTCGGTGAACACGTCGGCCGCGACGGCGAGCGTCTCGCCGACGGTGCGCTTCACGTCGAAACGGCCGTCGTCGACCGCCGGCCGGACGTGCTCGATCACGACCCGCGCTGGCGCCGACGCGCTCGCGACGGCGCCGCGAGCCTCCTCGTCGCGCCGCCCGTCCGTCCTCATCGACGCACCTCGGCCGACGCCGTCAGACGCAGGATCGCAACCGAGCGCGCCGCGAGGCCGTAGCGCTGCTTGCCGCGCTGCCCCCGCCTGACCGGCCGCGGGCCGGCGGTATCGACCAGGAGCTCCCAGCGCCTCCCCACGCCGTCGGGCGGCAGCACGAAGTCGAGGTCCTCGTGGTTGGCGTTGAAGAGCAAGACCAGCGTGTTGAGCGGCGCCGGCGGTCCGCCGGCCGGCTCGGGCACGGCCCCGAGGCGCACGCCGAGGGCGCGCGCGAACCCGACGTTCCAATCGTCCTCGGTCATCTCGGCCCCGCTCGGCGCGAGCCACGTGATGTCCTTGATGTCCCCCCCGCGAATGCGCTGCCCGTGCAGAAAGCGGCGGCGGCGGAGCGCCGGGTTCTCGCGGCGGATCTCGATCATGCGGCGCACGAACGCGAGAAACGCCTCCCCTTCCCCGTCGAGATCCCAGTGCAGCCAGCTGAGCTCGTTGTCCTGACAATAGGCGTTGTTGTTGCCCCGCTGCGTGTGACCGAGCTCGTCGCCGCCGCGGATCATCGGGACCCCTTGGGACACCAACAGGGTCGCCATGAAGTTGCGCTTCTGCCGCGCGCGCAGCTCGTGCACGGCGGGATCGTCGGTCGGACCCTCGACGCCGCAGTTCCAGCTCAGGTTGTGGTCGTCGCCGTCGCGGTTCTCGTCCAGGTTGGCCTCGTTGTGCTTGTGGTCGTAGCTCACCAGATCCTCGAGCGAGAACCCGTCGTGCGAGGTCACGAAGTTGATGCTGGCGTGCGGCCGGCGGCCGCTGTGCTCGTAGAGGTCGGCGCTCCCGGCGAGGCGGCTCGCGAGCTCGGAGACGGTGCCGCCGTCGCCGCGCCAGAAGGATCGCACGGTGTCGCGATAGCGCCCGTTCCACTCCGTCCACAGCACCGGGAAGTTGCCGACCTGATAGCCGCCCGCGCCGAGGTCCCACGGCTCGGCGATCAGCTTCACCTGCGAGATCACGGGATCCTGGTGGACGACGTCGAAGAACGCGGAGAGCTTGTCGACGTCGTAGAGCTCGCGGGCGAGCGCGCTGGCGAGGTCGAAGCGGAAGCCGTCGACGTGCATCTCGGTCACCCAGTAGCGCAGGCTGTCCATGAGGAGCTGCAGCACGCGCGGGTGGCGCATGTTGAGGGTGTTCCCGCAGCCCGTGAAGTCGAGGTAGTAGCGCGGATCGGGCTCGAGCCGGTAGTAGGCCGCGTTGTCGATGCCGCGCAGCGACAACGTGGGGCCGAGCTGATTACCCTCGGCGGTGTGGTTGTAGACCACGTCGAGGATCACCTCGATGCCGGCGGCGTGCAGCGCGCGCACCAGCATCTTGAACTCGCGCACCGTGTCGGCGTGCGGCGGAGCGTAGCGCTCCTCGGGCGCGAAGAAGGCGAGCGTGTTGTAGCCCCAGTAGTTGCTGAGGCCCCGGTCGACCAGATGGCGGTCGACGACGTGGTGATGGACCGGCATCAGCTCGACCGCGGTGACGCCGAGCTCCTGCAGATGACGCACCGCCGGCGCGCTCGCGAGCCCGGCGTAGGTCCCGCGCAGGGCCTGGGGCACGGCGGAATGCAGCTCGGTGAAGCCCTTCACGTGCAGCTCGTAGATGACGGTGTCGTGCCACGGCGTCCGCGGCGGACGGTCCTCGCCCCAGGTGAACGCGGCGTCCACCACGCGTGCGAGCGGCGCCGAGGCGGCGTTGTCGCGCTCGTCGAACGAGAGGTCCTCGCGCGGGTCGCCGATCGTGTAGCCGAAGTTCTCGTCGCACCACCGCACCAGACGGCCGACCGCCTTGGCATAGGGGTCGAGCACGACCTTCGCCGGATTGAAGCGCATGCCGGCCGCCGGGTCGTAGGCGCCGTGCACCCGGTAGCCGTAGAGCTGCCCGGGACGGACGCCGGGAAGATAGCCGTGCCACACCATGTCGTCCTGCTCGGGGAGCTCGAAGCGCGCCGACTCGACGCGTGCCTCCGGGTGATCGAAGAGGCAGAGCTCGACCTTGGTGGCGTGCTCGGAGAACAACGCGAAGTTCACACCGACGCCGTCCCACGTCGCGCCCAGCGGGTACGGCGCGCCGGGTCGGATGCTCACGGCGCGCTTCCACCGTCGGCGAGGAGATCGATCACCCCGCGCAGCGGCACCCGCACCCAATCGGGCCGGTGGTTGAGCTCGTAGCGGACCTCGTAGAGCGCCTTCTCGAGCGCGTACGCGACGAGAAGCGCGCGCAGCTCGTCGCGCGTCTGCGGGACGAACGGCGCCCTGCCGGCCGTCTCGAGATAGGCCCCGAGATACGACCCGCCCACCCAGGCGCACCAGCCGCGTATCCACGGCTCGAGCGCCGCCTGGTCCTCGGCCCGGACCATCGGTCCGGTCGCGGTGTCGAAGAGCGCGCTGCTGGCGGCGTAGTGGAACGAGCGCAACATTCCGGCGACGTCGCGCAGCCCCGAACGCTTGATGCGGCGGTCGCTGAGCGAGCGCATCGGCTCGCCTTCGAAGTCGATCACGACGAAATCCTTGCCGGTGAAGAGCACCTGCCCGAGGTGGAAATCGCCGTGGCAGCGAATGCGCATCACCCCGAGCTTGCGCTCGAGAACGCCGCGGAGGCAGCGATCGATCGCTCCCTCGAGCGCCAACACGCGCTCGGCATCGTCGCGGGCATTTTCCGGGAGGCGGCCGCGCTGGTTGCGCAGGAGGTCGAGCGCTTGCCGCGCGATCGCCCGCATCGATTGATAGATCGAGCGCTGATAGTGGCTCGTGAAGGGCTCGGGCGCGAAGTCGGGCACGTCGGCGCGCGCAGCCAACGCGAGGTGCAGCTCGGCGGTGCGTTGCCCGAGCAGACGGACCGACGGCAAGTAGGTGCCGAGCGTCTCCTGCGCGACCGGCGGCAGGGGGGTGTCGAGGAAGGCGAACCCGTTGGGGTCGCCGACCAGGGTCGGGAGCTCGTCGCGTCGCGCCAGCATGCGATCGCGGTACTGCGCCAGGGCGTCGAGCGTGTAGTGCCACGCATCGCCCTGGTTCGGCACGAACGCCTGCAGGATCGCGAGCGTCATCGGCGCACCGCGCCGCGGCTCGTAGACGAGCGCGCCGGCGACCGCGGGCGCGTTCGGGAATCCCCGCTCGGTGAGGAACTCCCCGATCTCGAGGTCGGGATTGGTGCCGTGCTCGACCCGGCGGAAGAGCTTGAGGATCGCGCGCTCGCCGAAGACCAGCGAGGTGTTGCTCTGGTCGGCCTTGAGGGGAGTCGCATCGAGGTCCGCGCCGCTGCCGTGCAGAATGCCCCGCAGCGCGCGCGTCGGAGCACCGCGCACCTCCCCGCCGGCGCCGCGGAAGCGGCGGCGGTGCGCCATGGCGTCGAGCAGGAGACGCGCGAAGCCGCGCTCGGCGAGCGCCTCGTAGAGCACGCCCTCGGCTCCCCCCGGCTCGTGCCGGAGCCGGGCGACGATCGTCTCGGGGGGGAGCTCCGGATGCTCCGCCCCCTCGGCGTAGGCGACCGGCAGCAGGTAGGTCTCGTCCTCGCCCTCGCGATAGGTCACGTCGAGGAGCAGCAGCACCGCCGCCGCGTCGCCGCCGTTCATCGGCACCACCTCGGCGACGCTCGTCGACTTGACGAGACGCGCCTTGCCGCCGAACCAGCGGCACGCGCCGAGGTAGGCAGCGAGCGTCGGCTCGAGGGCCGCCCGCTGCCGTTCGCCGAGCGCGTCGCGCCAGGTCCCGCGCACGGCCACGAGCGGCGGACCGGCGGGACGGACGGGCTCGCTCTCGCGCTCCTTCAGCACGAACCAATAGAACGCGTGGGGCCCGAGCGTCAGCAGATACGGCACGTCGCCGATCGGCGGGAAGTCGGTGTTGCCGAAGAGCTCCATCGGCACCAGGCCGCGGTACGACGAGAGGTCGAGCTCGGCGAACTGCGCGTAGCGCGAGAGGTTCGCCACCACCAGCACCCGCTCCCCGTCGGCGCTGCGGAGAAGCGCCAGCACCTTGGAGTTCTCGGGGTAGAGGAACTGGAGCGTGCCGCGCCCGAAGGCGGCGTGCCGCTTGCGGAGCGCGATCAGGCGCTTCACCCACCACAGCAGCGAGTGGGGATTGTCCTGTTGCTGCTGCACGTTCAGCGCCTCGGGGCGATACTCCGGATCCATCACGACCGGCAGATAGAGGCGCTGCGGGTTCGCGCTGGAGAAGCCCGCGTTGCGGTCGGCGCTCCATTGCATCGGCGTACGGACACCGTTGCGGTCGCCGAGGTAGAAGTTGTCGCCCATGCCGATCTCGTCGCCGTAGTAGAGGACCGGCGTCCCCGGCAGCGAGAACAGCAAGCCGTACATGAGCTCGATCTTCCGGCGGTCGTTCCCGAAGAGCGGCGCCAGACGCCGCCGGATGCCGAGATTGATGCGGGCCTGCGGGTCGTCGGCGTAGACCCGGTACATGTAGTCGCGCTCCTCGTCGGTCACCATCTCGAGCGTCAGCTCGTCGTGGTTGCGCAGGAAGATCGCCCACTGGCACGACGGCGGGATCGCCGGCGTTTGCTCGAGGATCTCGATGATCGGGAAGCGGTCCTCCATGTGGCTCGCCATGAAGAGGCGCGGCATCACCGGGAAATGGAACGCCATGTGGCACTCGTCGCCGTCCCCGAAGTACGCGGCCGCGTCCTCCGGCCACTGGTTGGCCTCGGCGAGGAGCATGCGGTCGCTGAAGTTGGCGTCGACGTGCTTGCGGAGCTGCTTCAGGAACGCGTGGGTCTCGACGAGGTTCTCGCAGTTGGTGCCCTCGCGCTCGTAGAGGTAGGGGACGGCGTCGAGGCGGAGGCCGTCGACGCCCATCTTGAGCCAGAAGTCGACGCGCTGAAGGATGATCTTGCGCACCGCCGGGTTGTCGAAGTTGAGGTCGGGCTGGTGCGAGTAGAAGCGGTGCCAGTAGTAGGCATTCGCGACCGGATCCCAGGTCCAGTTCGACACCTCGAAGTCCTTGAAGATGATGCGGGTCTCCGCGTAACGGTCGGGTGTGTCGCTCCACACGTAGAAGTCGCGCCACCGGCTTCCCGGCTTGGCGCGCCGGGCGCGCTGGAACCACGGATGCTGGTCCGAGGTGTGGTTGAGGACGAGCTCGGTGATGACGCGCAGCCCGCGCGCGTGGGCCTCGCGCAGAAACACCTCGACGTCGTGCAGCGTGCCGTAGGCGGGATGGACCTCGGTGTAGTCGGCGATGTCGTAACCGTCGTCGCGCAGCGGCGACGGATAGAAGGGTAAGAGCCAGACCGCGGTGACGCCGAGATCCTGCAGGTAGTCGAGCCTGGCGGTCAGGCCGCGAAAGTCGCCGACGCCGTCGCCGTCGCTGTCGGCGAAGGCGCGGACGTGCAGCTCGTAGATGATCGCGTCTTTGTACCAGAGCGGTGTGGCGGTGATGGCTTGGCTCCGTCCCGGCTCGACTCCCACGCGTCCTCCGTTCGCTTCCGCTCCGCCTGCACGCGTCTGCGAGCCCGGGGACCCGGCACCGCGTCACGGCGGCGCCACACCCACTCACCCGACGGCGGAGAGCGACCCACGCCGCTCCCTATCCGCCCGCCCGCTTCGTCGCGGTCGCACTGTCGAGACGAAACGGTAGCGTGCGGGTCCGTACGTGTCTACCCGCTCCCGGTGTGTGAGGGTCGGCGACGGGAACGCGAAACCCGTGCCGCGCACGCGACCGACCATGGGGCCTCGCCTACCGCCGTCGCCCGAATCGGGCACGCGCGATCGGATACCCTCGGCCATGCATACGGGCGCACCGGCCCGCGTGTCCGCGCGCGGCACGATCACTGGGTGCTGGGCGTCAGCCGCGCAGCAGGATCGTGGCGGCGTTGATCGCCTCGCGGGTGCCGGCAACGGCAAGAACGTCGCCCGCTTCCAGGAGCTCGTCCGCCTTGGGGACGATGGGTTTTCCGGCACGGATGATGGCGAGCACCGTGGCCCCGCTGCGTCCGCGCAAGTTGAGACCGGCTAGACTCTTGCCGATGCTCGGGCTGGCGGCATCAAGTTGAATCGCGACGGGCTCGCCCAGTCCCGCCAGCATCCCGTGTACGCTCGTCAACGATGGCGGAGCGGCGATACCGGCGCGTTCGCTCCGGGCATAGGCGGTGAGCACTTCCACGATGGCTTGCGAGCCCGCACGTACGTGTCCCTGGAGGTTGGTGGCGCTCTGCCAGAGTGCAACGCCGAACGCGATCCCGAGCGCAACCAACAAGACGGGTCCAGGATAGCTCGGCAGGAACGGCTGCGTGACGGCCACGACCACGACGGTGGTGGCGAGCACGACGCCGAGTTGCAAGGTGACGAGCAGCGCGCGCCGCGGTGCCGCGTCGAGATCGAGCGTGCCGCTCTGGTGCGGCAGAGCCGCCTCGGCGAGTACCTGGCCAAGGCGGTGCGATAGTCGGCCGATTCCGACGAGAAAGGGGAGGGCAGCCACGAATGCCGCGGCAACGAGGAGAATTTCACCGGATGCGTGACCCATGCGGAGGAGACGCTCGAGCACGGCGGCGCCGGTGTCGAGCCAGATGGCGGTGATGACGATGAGCCCACTCAAAAGTGTGGCGTCGACGGCGATCAGCCGCAACACGGCGCGTACGTGGCTGGTCTGCCGAAGGGCCGACGCCTCGCGCATGCGCTCGAGCCAAGCTCCGTAGAACGTCGCGAACGTCTGCAGGGGGTGCGGCAGCTTCCGATCGACGAAGTTTGCCGTCGGCTCGGCGGCGCGAATCAACCACGGTGTGGTCAAAGCGGTGACCCCGGAGACAGCGACCACCACTGGGTAGAGGAACTCGCGTGTCGCGCCGAGCGTGAGGCCGAGACCCGCGATGATGAACGAAAACTCACCGATCTGGGCCAGGCTCATCCCGGCCTGGATCGCGGTGCGGGTACCGTTGCCGGTGAGAAATGCGCCGATCGAGACTCCGAGGATCTTGCCGAAGATGACGACGAGCGTCAGCACCCCAACGGCGACCCAGTTCTCGAGGATGAGCGCCGGATCGATCAGCAAACCAACCGACACGAAGAAGACCGCCGCGAACACGTCGCGCACGGGACGGATCAGGCGCTCGATCGCGTCACCTTCTCCCGACTCGGCCACGAGCGAACCGGCCAGGAAGGCACCGAGTGCCACCGAGTATCCGAACTGCTGCGCGACATATGCGGTGAGGAAGCAGATGCCCATGCTGGCGACGAGCGTCGTCTCGTCCCGCTCGAGCCTCAGGACGAGGTGCACGAAGCGGGGAACGATCAACACCCCGACAACCAGGAGTATGGCCAGGAAGGCCGCGAGCCTGCCGATGGTTGCGGCCAGTGCGCCGGCGGACAGGCCGGCGCCGGTTGCCACCGCGGTCAAGGTCGCCAGGAACACGACGGCCACCAGGTCTTCGATCAGAAGAATGCCGACCACCAGCTCGCGTTGCCGGCCGCCGATTCTTTGCTCATCGAAGACCTTGACGATGATCGTCGTGCTGGAGATCGCGACGGCGGTGCCGATGAAAAGGCTCTCGAGTACGGTCCACCCGAAGGCGCGGCCAACGAGGAAGCCGAGCCAAGTCATCAATCCCGACTCGACGGCCGTGACGCCGGCCGTGGGTCCCACCCGCACGAGCTTGGCGAGGCTGAACTCGAGTCCGAGTGAGAACATCACCAGGATGACGCCGAGCTCCGACAGCGATTGGACGGTGACGCGGTCGAAGACCAGCGGGATCGGCATGTGGGGCCCGACGATCAACCCCGCGGCAATGTAGCCGAGCACCACCGGCTGACGGAGGCGCTGAAAGAGCACGGTCGTCACCGCCGCTACGCTCAGCACGATCGTCAGGGAGCGAAGGAACTCGTGCACGTGGTCCATCGGGCGATCCTAACGACTTAGCCTCGATGTGACGGAAATTTCACGGTGAAAACCAGGCGTCACGAATGCAATGGCGGCAGTGACGCGATGACCGCTCACCCGCGCGACGGCGAGCCGTCGGGCGGATAGTCGAGCTCCTCGACCGCAGCCGCCACCTCTTCGGGCATGTAGGGCAAAAAGAGGCGATGCTCGGCGCGCCAGCGCGCCACCTGCGCTTCCGCGGCGCGCCGCCGCTCGACGTCGACCCCGTCGTCGACGCGGGTGTAGACCGTCTGCGACGGAAACGCGAAGCCGGTGCCGCTCGCCGCGACCACGTCGATCATGCGGAGGAAGAGGTCCTCCTGCACCGCCAGAAACTCGTCGTAGTCGGCGGTGCGCACGTAGGCGAAGACCTCGAGGTCGAGCGAGTACGCGCCGAAACCGACGAAGCGCACGCGCGCCGGCACGGCATCGACCATCGGGTGCGCGAGCAGGAGCCTCTTGAGCTCGACCAGGACGTGGCGGAGCTGATCGGGCGTGGTCTCGTAGCGGAGCCCGATCGTCGGATGCAGCCACATCCGGTCGCGCCGCGAGAAGTTCTCCAGCTGCAGGGCCGAGAACTCCGCGTTCGGGATCGAGACCACGGTGCGATCGAGCGTGCGAATACGGGTCGAGCGGAGCCCGACGTCCTCGATCGTCCCGACCCGGTCGCCGAAGCGGCAGAAGTCACCGACCCGCACCGGCTGGTCGACCACGAGCGCGACCCCGCCGAAGAGGTTCTCGACCGTCTTTTGAGCGGCGAGCGCCACGGCCAAGCCGCCCACGCCGAGGCCGGCGATGATGCCGGTGACGTTGAAGCCGAAGTTCTGCAGCGCGGCGATGGCGGCGAGCAGGATCACGAACCCTTTGACGGTGCGGCGCGCGAGCGGCACGACCGACGTGGCGCTCGCGCGCCCGCGCTCGACCAGCCGCCGTCGGGTCGCGTGCGACGCGCCGTCGAGCGCGCGCAGCAAGAGCCAGGTCGCCGCGAAGATGCCGAGCGCGCTTTCGACGTTGCCGAGGAACCGGCGCGCCGGCACCGCGAGCGCGAGCAGCGGCAACCCCGCGGCGAAGACCATGGTGAGGACGGCGAGGCGAAGCGGACCGAGGACGAGCTCGACGAGCGCGGCGTCGTGCTCGACATGCGCGCGGCGCAGGAAGGCACGCGTCACCACGATGATGAGCCGCGCCGCGAGCCACGAGAGCGCGACTGCCGCCAGCACGAGCAACGCCAAGGCGATCCACTGCCAGAGTCGGACGTCGAGGAAGCGGATCTCGACGAGCGGCGCAGGCAGAACCTCGGTGAGCGGCCCGCTCCCGTACTCGTCGTAGAGCGCCGGCACGCGCACCAGCGTCTCGGCGGCGAACTTCCACACCCCCGCATCCGTCGGGTCGTGCACGCGCGCCAGGAGGACGTCGACGGGTCCCTGCGTACCGTTCGGGATCTTCCCGATCAGGTCGCGGTTCGGCATCCCGTCCTCACGATCGCCGGTCTCTTGATCGCTCAACTCGTCGAGGTCGATCCAGAGCGCGCGGTCGAGGACGACGCTGAGTTGGCGCGCCAGCGACACACCGGCGGCCTGCCGTCGCGCCGACGGCAGGTAGCGCAGATCGAGGTGCGTGGCGGCGGCGGCGTAATCACCGATGCGAGCGGCGTCGAGGAAGCGGGTGACGGCGCCACGGGGCGTCGCATCCGAGGCTTGCTCGCCGCCGGCCCTCGGCGGCGCCGTCGGCACGGGGCTCTCGGAGGGCGTCTCGGCCAGCGCCCGCGACGTCCACACGAGCGCCACGACGAGGCCAACGCACGCGAGCAACTCCACGGTGCGGCGACGGCGATACGAGCGTGCATACCCAATCATGCGAAGCCTCCTTCCGTTCCGGTCGAGCGCCGGACGCGCACCACCCTAGCCCGGATTTTTCATGAATCCTCTGCTGCAGGCGCCGAGCGTTCGCGACGAGCATTCATGAATAATCCGGGCTAGGAAAAGCGTCCGGCGGAGGACACCCGCCCCCACGGAATCGTCCGATCTCGGTAATCGGCGCGGCTTGCGGGCAAGTTATCTTGACAACCCACTACCCCGTCGGTACTTGTCCGCGCGTTTTTCGCGTGCCACGCAACGCAACCATGTCGCACCGGAGCTCCGATGCTTGAGGTTCGTAACCTCACCAAGCGCTACGGCGACTTCGTCGCCGTACGCAACATCAGCTTCACCGCCGCGCAGGGTCAGATTCTCGGCTTCCTCGGCCCGAACGGCGCCGGCAAGACCACGACCATGCGCATCCTCACCGGCTTCCTGCCGGCAACGAGCGGCACGGCCCAGGTCGCCGGCTTCGACGTCTTCACGGAGAGCGCCGAGGTGCGGCGTCGGATCGGCTACTTGCCGGAAAATCCGCCGCTCTACACCGAGATGACCGCCGAGGCGTATCTTCGCTTCGTCGCCCGCATCAAGGGCATGGCGCGCGGCGGCATCGAGGACGCGATCGACCGAGTCGTCCAGACCTGCGGGCTCGAGTCGGTCCGCCATCGTCTCCTCGGCCACCTGTCGAAGGGCTTTCGGCAGCGCGCCGGGCTCGCGCAGGCGTTGATCCACGATCCGCCGGTGCTGGTGCTCGACGAGCCGACGATCGGACTCGACCCGATTCAGATCCGCGAGATCCGGGCCCTGATTCAGAAGCTCGCGGGCGAGCGCACCATCATTCTCTCGACCCACATCCTGCCCGAGGTGTCGCAGATCTGTGAGAAAGTCGTGATCATCAACGAAGGCCAGGTCGTGCTCGAGCAGGACATGGCGACCCTCAAGAGCAGCGGCACGCTCGAGGACGTCTTCCTGCGCGCCATCGCCAAGGCGCACGACGCCCACCACGCGCCGGAGGCGACGGCATGAGAAACGTCTTCACCATCGCGGGTCGAGAGATCCGCTCGTATTTCGTGTCGCCGATCGCCTACGTCGTCCTGACCGGCTTTCTGCTCCTCGGCGGCTGGTTCTTCTTCAACCTGCTGGCCCGCTTCAACATGCTGCTCACGATCTATTCGGCGCAGCAGAACCCGCAGGTGCTGGAGCGCTTGAACCTGAACGAGTTCGTGATCGCACCGCTCCTGCACAACCTCTCGGTGATCCTGGTGATCCTCGTGCCGGTGATCACGATGCGGAGTCTCGCGGAAGAGAAAAAGGCCGGCACGTACGAGCTGCTGCTCACGTCGCCCCTTCGCATCTCGGAGATCGTGCTCGGGAAGTTCCTCGGCGCGTTTCTCTTCGTCGCCATCATGGTGGCGACGACCGGTGTCTACGCGCTGATCCTGGTGTTCTACGGCAACCCCGAGCCGGGTGTGATCCTCGCCGGCTACTTCGGGCTCCTGCTGCTCGCGACCGCGTTCGTGGCGGTGGGCGTCCTCACCTCGTCGTTCACCGAAAACCAGATCATCGCCGCGGTGAGCTGTCTCGTGTCGCTGCTCTTGCTCTACATCATCGCCTGGCCCGCCGACTCCGCCGGCGAGGTCATGGGCTCGATCCTCAAGTACATGTCCCTCACCGAACACTTCGCGCAGATGGTGAAAGGCGTCGTCGACACGAAGGACCTCGTCTACTTCGCTACGGTCATCGTGCTGGCCCTCTTCCTCACCCACCGTTCGGTGGAATCGATTCGCTGGAGGTAGGCGTGGGGAGTCGCTCGACGTCGCTCTTCGGCCTGTGGGGCATCGTCCTCCTGGCCTTCGGTCTGGTCGCGTATGCGCTGGCTCCCGCGGCCTCGGCGTACGTCCTGGTGCACGTCGGGCTCGGCATCCTGCTGCTCGTGCTCTACCTCACCTCGAGCCGCGAGAGCCTGCGCACCTTCCTCGGTGAGCGCTCCACCAAGTACGGCGCCAACGCCGTCGTCTACTCGCTGATCTTCCTGGCGATTCTGGTCGTGGTGAACTACCTGGCGGCACGCCACAACCACCGCTTCGACCTGACGAAAGAGAACGTCTTCTCGCTCTCGTCGCAGTCGACGGGCGTGCTCGCGAAGCTCGACAAGCCGGTCGAGGTCCACGCCTTCGTCGAGGGCGGCACCGATCCGATCATCGACGATCTGCTCGACAGCTACAAAAACGCGTCGACGAACTTCCGCTACCACATCGTCGACCCGGTGAAGGATCGCGATCTCGCCGAGCGCTACAAGGTCACGGAGCTGCCGTTCGTCCACATTCAGTACGGCGAGGCGCCGGCCGACGGCAGCGCCGGACAATCGGCGACCGTCACGCGCGACATCAGCGAACAGTCCATCACCAACGGCCTCATCAAGGCGACGGCCGGGACCAAGAAGGTCGTCTGCTTCCTCGACGGCCACGGTGAGCCCGACCTCGACAATCGCGAGGCTCGCGGCGCCTCCGCGCTGCAAGACGCGCTCCGCAACGAGAACTACGACACTCGCAAGGTGCTGCTCGCGAGCGAGGCGACGGTGCCGGCCGAGTGCAACATCTTCGTCGTCGCCGCGACCGAGCGTCCCCTCTTCGACCACGAGATCGAGCAGATCCGCGCCTACTTGAAGCGGGGCGGGGCGGCCCTCTTCATGGTGCCGCCGGAGCGCGGCCAGCAGTTCGGCGATCTCCTCCAGCCGTGGGGCGTGAAGCTCACCAACACGGTCGTCGTCGACCAGGTGGTCCGCCTCTTCCAAGGTCCGGCGCTCGGACTGCAGATCCTGGTGTCGACGTACGGCACCCACCCCATTACCAAGGACTTCACCGAGCGGACGGTGTTTCCGATGGCGCGCGCGGTGCAGGCCGACGCCGCCGGGAAGCCCGGCGTGAGCGCGATCGAGATCGTGAAGTCGAGCCCGTCGGCCTGGGCCGAGAGCGACGTCGACGGCGTCTTCAAGCGCGGCGAGGCGTCGCAGGGCGACGACGACGTCAAGGGTCCGGTCTCGCTCGCGGTCGCCGTCACCGGCAAGCACAAGGAGATGGGCTTCGACAAGGAAGGCGAGACGAGGCTCGTGGTGGTCGGCGACGCCGACTTCGCGTCGAACCAATTCTTGGGGCAGCTCTTCAACCGCGACCTCGTGCTCAACATGATGGCGTGGCTCGGCGGCGAGGAGCAGCAGATCTCGATCCGGCCGCGCGCGATCCAAGCGTCGCGCACCCAGCTCGGACCGGAAGAGACCCGTCGCATCTTCTACCTCTCGGTGCTGGTCCTGCCGGAGCTCCTGCTGTTCCTCGGCCTCACCGTGTGGTGGCGCCGGAGCACGAAGTGAGGCCCCGGAACACGCTCGTCCTCCTCCTCGTTCTGATCGCGCTCGGCGGCTACCTCTATTTCGTCGAGCGGCCGAGCCAGGAGCGCGAAGCCGAAGCCAAGAAGCTCGTCACCCTGACGAAGGACGACGTGACCGGCGTCACGCTCGCCTACCCCGACCGCACGATCGTCCTCGAAAAGAACGCCGACGGGCACTGGCGCCTGACGCAGCCCGTGACCGCCGATGCCGACGATCCGGTCGTCAACAACATGCTGGTCGCGATCGCGGAAGCCGACGTGTCGCGCACCCTGGACGACGTCGGCGACAAGCTCGCGTCCTACGGCCTGGCACCGCCGGAAGCGACCGTCACCCTGGCGCTGAAGGCCGGCAACGTGCCGCCGCTCAAGATCGGGAAGACGACGCAGGTCGGCTCCGCCGCCTATCTCCAGAAAGGCGACGACCCGAAGGTCTACATCGGCACGATGGCGTTCCAGAGCGCCATGAAGAAGCAGGTGAAGGATCTCCGCGACAAGAGCCTCATGACGTTCGAGGACCACGACGTCCAGAAGATCGCGCTCACCAAGGGCGGCGTCACGATCACCGCCGAGCGCGTCGATCCCGAGAAGTGGCGCATCACGACGCCGGGCGAGTATCCCGCCGATCCGGCGGAGATTCGCGCGCTCCTCGCGAGCGTCCGCGGGCTCCGCGTCGAGGACTTCGTCAGCGACGACGCAAACCCCGACCTGGCGAAGTTCGGCCTGGTCGATCCACAGCTGCGCGTCGCGGTGTGGGTCGGCAAGGACGCGGCGCAGAAGACCCTCCTGCTCGGAGGCTTCAAGGACGACGACAAGAGCAAGAAGAGCGTCTACGCCAAGCGCGCCGAGCTCGCGACGGTCGTGACGGTGCCCGACTACGCGCTCAAGAACCTCGACAAGAGCCTGAGCACGCTGCGCGACAAGACGGTCCTCACCGGCTTCAGCAAAGACCAGGTCGCGAAGATCCAGGTCACGCGCAAGGACGAGAACGGCTTCACGCTCGCGAAACACGACGGTGCCTGGCACATCGAGGATCCCGGGCAGGGCACGGAGCGTCAGCCGACCATGACGCGGTTCCTCGACGACGTCGCCTCCTTCAAGGGCACCGACATCATCTCCGAGGATCCGAACAAGGATCTCCGCGAGTACGGTCTCGGCACGCCGGACATGACGATCGTCGTGCGCGACGATGCGGGCAAAGTGCTCGGCACGCTCGTCGGCGCGCGCGGCCCCGAGCCGGCCGGTGATCCCAACGCGAAGGCGTTCGTCTCCGCCGTCGGAAGCGGCATCGTCTACACAGTGAAGCCCTTCGTCTACGACCGCATCGACAAGAAGCGCACCGACTTCCGCGATGCGCCGAAGCCGTCGCCCACCGCGAGCCCCGCGGCGCGGGCCGGCGTGGCCACCGCAACACCCGGCGCCGCGGTGCAAGGGTCCCAAGGCGTCGACGTCCCGGGCGACGAGGGGGAGGTCGCGGACGATGCAGTCGGGGAGCTCGGCGATGACGACGGGGGCGAGGAGTAGCGCGCTGCTCCTCGCCCCGCAGCTCCCCCCGGCCAGCCGGACGAACGCCGTCGGCCCCGCGTAGCCCGCCGCTCCCATAGCGCCCGGCAGAGCACGCACGGTTGCGGCGGCGGGACGCTCGTGCTCTCACGTCCCGATGGCACGCACGACCCGTCGACGCGTCGCCGCGAGGGGGCCCCACTGAACCCCCTCGAAGTCGTCGTCCTCTTCGGGGCCGGCACGATCGCGGGCGCCATCAACTCGCTCGCGGGCGGCGGCACGCTGGTGTCGTTTCCGGCCCTCCTCTGGCTCGGGCGCGCGCCCATCATCGCCAACGCCACCAATACCGTAGCGCTCTGTCCCGGCGCGCTCGCCGCGATGGCGGCGTTTCGGAAGGACCTCGCGCCGATCCGCGGCTGGATGCTGCTCGTCGTCCCGCCCTCGCTCGCCGGCGGCTTGATCGGCGCGCTGCTGCTCCTGCGGACGCCCGAGCACGTCTTCGCCGCGCTCGTGCCCTGGTTGATCCTCTTCGCGACCGGACTCTTCGCGGCGCAAGGTCCGCTCCTCGCGGCCGCTCGGCGCCTCCGGCCACGGGTCGCCGAGCGACCGGCCGCGAGCGGACCGCGGCGCGAGGCCTGGCCGTACGTCGTCGCCTTCGAGCTCGCCGTCGCGATCTACGGCGGGTACTTCGGGGCCGGCATCGGCATCATGACGCTCGCCGCGCTCGGGCTCGTCGGCTTCACCGACATCCATCACATGGTGGGGCTCCGGAATTTCGCCGCGCTCTGCATCAACGGCATCGCGTCGATCTACTTCGTCGCCCACGGTGCCGTCGTGTGGCCGGACGCCCTCGTGATGATCGTCGGGCAGGTCGTCGGCGGCTACGGCGGCGGACGCATCGCCCGCCGCCTCGGCCGCACGTTCATGCGACGCGCGGTCGTGGTGATCGGGTTCGCGATGGCGCTGTCGCTCCTGCTCGCGCGCTGACGGCCTCGGCGGCTCGTCGACCATTGCGAACGCTCCGCCCGCGCATTCGCACGCGTGCCCTACACCTCGAGCCCGACCGCGCGCATGAGCGCGAGCGCGTTGCTCTTGGTGACCACGCCGGGCCGCATCGTGTAGTCGAAGCACATGCGGCCGTCCTCGAGGTGGTCCTCGAAGTGGACGTTGGCGGCGGCGGCGCCGACCGCGTCGGCGATGCGCGCGAGCGCCAAGTCGTGGGTCGTGACCAGGCCGAGCGCGCCGCCCGCGGCGAGGCTCTTCACGATCGCCTCGGCGCCGATCGCGCGGTCGTGCGAGTTGGTGCCGCTCAGGATCTCGTCGAGAAGAAAGAGCAGCGGCAGCGGGCCGCGACCGAGGTCGACGATCTGGCTCAAGCGCTTCACCTCGGCGTAGAAGCGCGACGTCCCGTCCTGGAGCGAGTCGACGATGCGGATCGCCGCGCCGACGGCCAGCGGCGTGAGCGTGAGGCGCGCGGCGCGCACCGGCGCGCCCGCGAGCGCGAGGACGACGTTCACACCGACCGTCCGCAGCAACGTGCTCTTCCCGGACATGTTGGAGCCGCTCACGATCAGCACCCGGTGGTGCGCGTCGAGACGGACGTCGTTCCGCACGCAGCGGGTCTCCGGCAAGAGCGGGTGGCCGAGGCCGCCGCCGTCGACGCGCGGGGGGCCGTCGACGATCTCGGGGAACACGTCGTCGGGGTGCTCGTAGGCGTGGCTCGCGAGCGCGAGCAGCGCTTCCAGCTCGCCGATCGCGCCGAGCCACCGCGCTACGGCGGGCCCCGACTCGGCCCGCCACGACTCGACCGCGAGAGCGAAGTTGGTGCGCCAGAGCAGCACGAACGAGACGATGGCGAACACCTGGTTGCGGTAGGCGTCGAGGAGGTTGATGAGGCGCTGGAGGCGCGCGATTCGCCGCGACGGCGGCTCGCCGGCGCTGACGAGCGCCTCTTGCAGCGCAACGAGGCCGGGGGCGCGGAAGCTCGCGCGCTCGAGCTCGGCGAGCACGTCGGCGAGGAGCGCCAGGTGCGCCGCCGGTTGCGCGGCGTGACGCAACGCGGGCAACACGCGCGGGCGCAGACGAAGCGCGAACGCGATCTGCACGGCACCCGCCGCGAGCATGGGCCACGAGCCGAGCCACTCGAGATCCCAGGCGGCGATGCTCCCGCACGTGAGCACCGGAAGGACGACCGCGAGGACCCGTTCGGCCGCGTGCGGACGCCACGGCACGCCGCTCGCCCAGGTGGTCACGGCCGCGGGATCGACCGCGCCGCGCACGTCCTCGCCGAGGAGCGCGATCCTCTCCCGAAGATCGAGACCGGTGCGCAGCTCGCCGACCGCCTCCTGACGGCGCCGCACCGTGACGGGCGGCGCCGGGGCGAGCAGCCAGCGGGCGAGCGTCTCCTCACCGGCCTGCGTGCGCGCGGTGCAGAGCAGCTCGAAGAGTGATCCCCGCCCGAAGAGATCGAGATCGGGCGCGTAGGAATGCGTGGCATCGAGAAAGCTCTCGCCCGTCACGCCCTTCCCGGCGAATGCGTGGTCGAGGCGCGCGATGCCCGCCTCGTAGAACCGCACCGCGCGTGCGGCGCGCCGCTCGGCACGGCGCGTGCGCTGATGGACCACGACCAAGGCGACGAACGTCAGCGCCGGAAGCGCCACCGGCCAGCGCGGCAGGAGGCGGAAATCGAATCCGAGGAAGAAGAGCACGAGCCCGAGCGCGAAGGTCGCCATGCGGAGCCGCGACACGGTGTCGGCACGGGCGGCGAGCGCGTCGCGCTCGGCGCGACGCGCCCGGACGCGCTCCTCGTATGCGGCTCGCGGCGCCATGCCGGGGGCGGAGGTCAGGGCTTCGTCGCCGGCGTCGGCTCGGGAGCCTGCGGTGCCGCGGCGCGCTTCCGCCCGTCGAACGTCCACCCGTCCACGCGCAAACCGCCGTCGAGCGTGTACCCGGTCTGATAGAGGCGCACGATGCCGTCGGGATCGACGAGCACGAAGCTCGGCGTCCCGCTGACGCCGTACCCCTGGAACGTCACGCGGTGCGGATCGATCGCGACGATCTCCGGGAACGGGCCCCGCTGATCGGCGAGGAACTTCTTCACCAGATCCGGGTCCTCGTCGGTGATCGCGATCAGGTCGACGCCGCGCTCCTTCGCGAACGCCATGATCTCCGGAAGCGCCTGCTTGCAGATCACGCACCACGTCGCCCAGAAGTAGAGCAGGTCGGGACGCTCCTTCGACAGCTGATCCTGGCCGCGCACGATCCGCAGGTCCATCGTCGGCGCGACGCTGCCGACCTTCGGCGGGCCGGGCAGCTTCGGGAGCTCGAGGGGATACGGGCCGGGGCGCAAGGTCACCGTCCGCGGCGTACCGTCACGGAGCGTCGCGAGCTGGTAGTCGACGCCGATCTCGCTCCGCATCGTCCACTCGCGCACCTGGGTCGGCTCCAGGAAGAGCGCGCCGGGCGGCCCGAGGATCACGTCGCCGACCTCGAGACCGGCGGCGTGCGCGGGCGAGTCCGGGTTGACGGTCATGACGGCCACCGCGCCCTCGCTGGTGTGCCACTTCTTCCGCTGCGCCTCGTCGAGCGGACGGAAGTAGATGCCCATGTAGGCGGGCATCAGCTCCTCGACCAGGCGCCGCTCCTCCGCGAGCGGCGGGAAGCTCTCGCCCGAGTCGAGCGCCGCGGTCGCGTTCGGCTCGGCCGGGCCTCCGAGCGCCAGATCCTCGCAGGCCGCGAGCCGCTCGTACGACGCGCGCTCCTCGGGCGTCGCGCGCGTCGCCATGTAGACGCGGCCCGCCATGCTCGTGAGGTGCGTGCGCAGTCGCAGGACCGCGCCGAGCCGGACTTCGGCCCGATAGCTCGCCGCGGCGGCGTCGCTCGCCTTCCGTTTCAAGAGCTTCAACCGCGCGTGGCGCGCGGAGTCGGCGCTCGCGAAGGGCACGAGCTCGGCGAGGAGGTCGTGCAGCATCCTCCGACGCGCGTCGGGATCGAGCGTCTTGAGCGCGTTGGCTTCGAGGCGCGGCTTCCACGCGGGGTGCTCGCGCACGAAGTCGCGCAGGATCTGGATTTTGAGGGCATCGAAGGCCTGGTTCCAGCGATCGGCATAGGTGGTGAGCCGGCTCGAGAACTCGGGCAGCACGCGGGCCTGCTCCTCGAGCTCGGCGAGCGAGCGCGGGCTGAACGTGCCGAAGCTCGCGCCGATGCGATCGAGGAGACGAATGTCGGGCTCCCAGGCGCCGCGATCGCGCCAGGCCTCGGCGAGGAGCTCGTCGGCGAGCTTCGGCATCTCCGTGCCCGCCGCCTGGGCGGCCTTGCCGAGCCGCGCCGCGAGGAACGCGTCGGTGGTCGAGCTCGGAATGTCGGGCGTGCGATCGGTGACGAGGGTGTTGCGCTCGGCGGCGGGAAAGCGATCGAGACCGGCGAGCGCTTCGAGGAAGTGATGCGAGTGCCCGATCCCGTCCTTGCCGCGGTTCTCGGGATAGCAGCCGTAGGCGCGCCGGGCGGCGGTGGTCGAGAAATAGCCGCACACGTTGCCGACCGGCGTCGCGTCGGCGTCGGGGTTGATGACGTTGGCGAACGACCCGGAGAAGCATTGCGACATCAGCATGACCACCCGGACGCTCGGGTCGAGTGCGGCGACCATTTGGCGGAGCTCGGTCACGCTGAGCTTGTCGTTCCAGAGCGAGATCGTGTTGTCCTTCTCGTCCTTCTCGTTCCGCTCGCCGTGGTCGGTCACGTAGAGCAGCAGGGTGTCGCCGGCACCGAGCCGCGTACGGGCGTCGGCGAACCACGCGCGCAGCGCGTCTTTGGTCGCCGCCTGCAGCGGGACGCCCTCGATGCGCGAATCGACGTAGGTGATCGGGGCGCGGAGCGCGTTCTGCGTCCATTGCGGGAGCACCCAGAAGCCGCGCACGTCGTCGGTCTCGCGCGTCGCGAGGTCCGGGGCCGGATCGGGACCGTCCGCGCTGAAGACCGTGATGTTGGCCGCCGGCACGCCGTCGGCGCGCAAGATCTCCCACGCGCGCCGAATGTGGTGCAGATGACTCTGGTAGTTCACCTCCTTGCGCGCCCCGCCGTTCAGCAACAGGGCGTGGAGATGTCCCGCTGCGGGCGGCGGCGCGCCGACGGGCTCGAGCGCGCGTGCACCGGGCTCGCCGGCATGCACGGCGCACCCCACCGCGGGCAGCCACACGACGAGCAAGAGGAGAAGCACACGGCACCCGCGGGCGGTCGGCACGCGCGGACCCTACCAGAGGCCGACGTGCACGAGAATCACCGTACGCGTCAGCGTGCGGCGCTCGCCATGAAGATCGCCACGAGCGCGTCGGCGTGCGCTTCCGCGAACGCGTCGTCCGTCGGGTCGATCCCCGTCACACGCCGGCACTCCGGCGCCTGGCTGAAGAGCAATCCGGCGGCGCCGAGCATGATGTAGTGGAGGCTCGCCGGCGCCGCGCGCGGGAGCACGCCGCGCGCTTGGCCGCGCACGATGAGCTCGCGCAGCCCGTCGTGCATGGGCTTCACGAAGCGGTCGGCGAGCCACCGCATGCGCGGCCCGTCGCGCTTCCCCTCGTCGTTCATGAGCCGCATGAACTCGGGCTTGCGGGCGACGAAGCGCACGAACGTCCGCGCCAGGTGCTCGAGCCGGCCGCGCTCGTCGCCGTCGCGCCGCGCCGCGGTCGCCGCCGCGAGCTCGCGCTGGAGCTCCGCGAAGGCGCAGGTCACGGCCTCGCGCCAGAGCGTTTCCTTGTTCCGAAAGTAGTAGGTGATGAGGCCGAGATTCGCGCCGGCGCGCTCGGCGATGTCACGCGTGCGGGCCCCATCGAAGCCCTGCTCGGCGAAGACCTGGAGCGCCGTCGCGAGGATCTTCCCGCGCGTCGAGTCGTCGGCGCCCGCCGGAACCACGCCGGCGCGCCCGCGCCGAGCGACCGTCGCCGCGGAACGCGGGGTGCGCCGTGAATGCTCGCGTCGTTTCGGAGCCGCACCCATGCGATCGGTTTTACTCTCTTGACTAAAGAGCGCAAGTCGCCTTTATACGTGCGACTAAAACCGGAGGGTCCCCATGCGACTCGTCACGTTCCGCCACGCGCACATCACCCGGCTCGGCCGGCTCGACGGCACCGAGGTGCTCGACCTGGCCGCGGCCGCCCCGGCCTTGCCGACCGACATGCTCGGGTTCCTCGCCGCCGGTCCGGACGCGCTCGCGACGGCGCGGGCCGCGGCGGGCCCGCGCCTGCCCGTCGCGGAGGTGGAGCTGCTCGCGCCGATTCCGCGCCCGCCGAAGATCCTCGCCATCGGGCTCAACTATGCCGACCATGCGGCCGAGTCCGGACAAGAGGTGCCGCCGTTTCCGAAGGTGTTCAACAAGCAGTCGACGGCGGTCGTCGGTCCAGGTGCCGCGATCCACCGCCCGCGCGTCTCGCCGCTGCTCGACTACGAGGGCGAGCTCGCGATCGTCATCGGCCGCCGCTGCCGGCACGTCGCGCGCGCCGACGCCGGGCGCGTCATCGCCGGCTACACCATCGCCAACGACGTCACCGTGCGCGACTGGCAGCTGCGCGAGCCGACGTGGACCATGGGAAAGTCGTTCGACACGCACTGCCCGCTCGGCCCCGCGCTCGTCACCGCCGACGAGGTCACCGACCCCGCCGACCTGGAGCTCGCGACGTACGTGAACGGCGAGCGCCGCCAGCACTCGAGCACGAAGCAGCTGATCTTCGACGGCGGGGCGCTCGTCGAGTTTCTCTCGACCGCGTTCACGCTCGAGCCCGGCGACGTGATCTGC
Organism: uncultured delta proteobacterium; assembly: GCA_963774015.1. Lineage (GTDB taxonomy): Bacteria > Desulfobacterota > Binatia > UTPRO1 > UTPRO1 > UTPRO1. The sequence continues at coordinate 581,766 of CAVZDH010000001.1, read as the reverse complement.
ACCGGCACGCCCGGGGGCGTCGGCATGATGATGCAGCCACCCAGGTGGCTCGCGCCGGGCGACGTCGTGCGCGTCGAGATCACCGGGCTCGGCACGCTCGAAAACCCGGTCGTCGACGAGCCCCCGTCGACCACCACGCGCTGATCCATGGTCGGTGCTGGCGGGCGAGTGGTGGATCGCCTCTTCGCTCGCGGGTCCGTGCCACCCAGCGCTTAGAGCCCACCTGTGCCGCTCTGTCTTGCGGTCAAGCGAGTTTGCGCTCGCTCCGAGGCGACCCACCACTCGCCCGTCGCACCGCCGGTGGCGCAGCACCGAGGCGACGTGCGGCTCCTGCCGCGGCGGTCGCGCGCGCGGTTCGCCCCGGCGGGAGATCCGCGGGTGTGGCGAGTCGGTGAGGAGCGGAGCACCTCGCTTGACCGCAAAGCGGTGAAGCACCGGCGGGCCCTACGCGCTCGGCATCCGAGACCCGAGCGACGAGGCGAGCTCGCCACACCCGCGGAATCACCTGCCCGGGTGTCGGCGTGCGATCACCGTCCCGCTCAATCCGACTTCGCCTTGAATGTCCCTGGATCGTTCCGGAGCGTCGACGAGTACGTCGCATCCCAGCACGCACCGGTGCTGTTCGTCAGCTGGACGCGCACCGGCAGGTGCGCGATCGGCAGTGCCGGCATCTCGAGCGTCGGGCCGCGGCCCTTGACGAGGATCTTCGCCTTGCCGTCGGCACCGGCCCGCAACAACAGTTGCTGCACGCCGTCCGGCGTGAGGTCGCGATCGACGTAGCGGAAGCCCGATGCGCTCTCGCGCCAGCACGGCTTCGGATTCTTGACGCCGCAAGTCCCGCCGGCCGGCGCGCTCGCGTGCCCGAGGAGCGCGCTCTCACCGTCGTAGAGGCAGAGGCGATAGTCGGTGTCGGCGGTCGGCGCGCCGAACGCGGACTTCGGCGTCGCGGCACCCTTCCCCCACTTCCACTGCAAGCGGTCCTTGGTGTCGGGCGTCGCATCGCGGACCTGGAGCTCGGCGCCGGCGGGCGCCGGCGTGCGGCATCCGGCGACCGGCGCCGCCCCGCACGCGCCCGACTCGAGCTGCACGACCTGCTGGAACGTCGGCCGGTTGATCCAGTGGATCGCCGGCACGGTCGTGATGCCGACCGCAGAGTGGCGGACGTCGTCGTCGGCGATCGCGCGCTTCCAATCGGCGACGCTCGCGCTCCCGAACTCGGCCTCGAGGTCGGCAGCCGCCTGCTCGAGCGCGCCCCAGAGCGCGGTCCGGCACGCACCGAGGTCGCCGTCGCCGCAGTATGTCCGCGACCACGGCGATAGCACGGGCTCGCCGAGCACCTGCCGGAGGTCCTTGTTCACCTGGCTGTAGACGCCGCCGTTGAACGCCGAGCCCTGGTGCGCCGCCGGCGTGTCGTGCAGCCCGACGTGCAGCGCGTCGAGCGCGTCCCCGGAGGTCGCATCGAACATCGCGTGCGCGAGCCGCGGCCACCACGCGTCCATGATCGCCGGCGATTGCGGGTCGTCGTACTCGCCGCTGTGGTCGAAGTCGCGGCGGTGCGTGCTGGTCGCGAGCCACGCCGCGAGCCGGTCGCGCATGTCCTGCACGCGCGCGTCGAGCCCGCCCGGCGCCGTCGTCCCCAACACCTGGAGAAGCAGCGGCAGGTCCTCTTGGCCGCGGAGGTCGACCGTCCCCGCGTCCTCCATCGCGTCGATCATGTCGGTGCGGTCGGCAGGGCCCGCCGCGATCACCGCCTGCACGCGCTTCACGAGCATCTGGTTCCGGTAGACGGGCCCGTACGAGAACTCACGGTCGTTGGCGCCGAAACCGGGGGCCTGCTTGTTGTTCCACGACGTGAGAAAGCCCGCGGCCGGGTTCAAGTCGAACGGCTGCGCCGAGAGCGGGATGAAGCCGCGCCAGTCGAACGAGCCGTCGCCGAGCGTCGGCAGATACGGATCGACGCCCGCCGCCCGCTGCGGGCATTTGCACGAGTGCTGGTAGCCGATGTCGCGCCGGTCGATGAAGAACCAATTGAAGGTGTAGTCGACGCCCGCCCCCATCGCCTGCCGGAACGAGTCGTAACCATTGGTCATGAACGTCGGGTCGTTCACGCGGCGGAAGCCGCGCGCCGAGCCGAGCTCGTTCCGATACGTCGTGCGCAGCGTCGCGATCGCGATCGGCGTCCCGTCGGTGAGCGTGCCGCGTGCGACGATCGGGCCGTAGTCCGGAGTGCGCTCGACGTGGAACGAGAGCACGAGGTCGGCGCCGGGAACGAGCGGGCAGCCATCGTTCACCGCGCCGTCGCCGTCGTCGTCGACCGCGTCGGCGCACTGGACGACCGGCACCTCGGGAAGACCGACCGCCGGGCAGCCGTCGTTCACGAAGCCGTCGTTGTCGTCGTCGACCGCATTCGCGCACTGCGCGCCGCTCTCGCCGAGCGTCGGGTTCGGGAGGCCGCCCGCCGACGGCTTCGCGATCTGCGTGTGCTGGTAGGACTCGATCGGCGTGCAGACGCCGTCGTGGAGATAGCCCAGCGAGCTCGTGGTCGCGGGCCCGCCGCCCGGCTCGCAGAGGAGCAGCACGAACTGGTCGACGTTGTCGGCGCTCGCCGACGTCGCCGACCAGGCGTAGTCGCGGCCGCGGCCGAGCTGCACGTAGATGTCGGTGCCCGCGAAGGCCGCGCCGCGCGCGTCGATGCCGGGACCGTGCACGTCCTTCTCGATCAGGAGCTGCGGCATGAAGTACGCCGTCTGCGGGCCGAAGACGGCGATCGGGTTGCCGTTCCGCGTGTGCTCGCCGGCGAGGAGGAGGGCGTTGCTCGTCGCCTGCGGGAGACCGAGCCCCGCAATGCCGTTCGCGATCGCGTCGAGCAGCGCCTGGAGCGGCGGACCGGTCGCGTCGACCGGCTGCAAGCTCGCGCAATCGATCGACGGCACGGCGACCGGGTTCACCGGCCCGAGGTCGGAGAGATACGGCGCCGTCCGGCTCGACGTCGTCGGCGCCTCGGCGTCGTTCATGAAGTGGAGGTCGTCGAAGACGGCGCGCGCCGTCGTGGCGCTGCCGAGCGTCGTCTCCATCGCCTGCAGGCCGCAGTAGTTCGTGAGCTCGCCGCCGCCGCCCTTCCCGAAAATGCCGCCGACGAGCGACGCGATCGCGACGATGTCCTCGCCCTTCCACGCCGCCGGCAGCTGCTGGAGCGCCGGGTACTCTGCCGGGAGCTTCGTCGGGTCGGCGAGCGCTTCGTTGATGTACTGGTTCACGCCGTCGGTGTAGGCCTGCGCGTCGGCATAGATCGCCTGGTTCTCCGCGTCGCCGGTCGCGAAGGCCTGGACCTGCGCCGTCAAGTCGGCTTCCTCGTAGGGCGCGATCGCGAGCTGGTCGCGGTCCATCGCGATGTTGCCGGGCGACGCGCCGAGAAATTCCGAGAGTCGCGCGCGCCCGAGATGGCGGAGCGCGTCCATCAGGAAGAGCCGGTCCTCCGCCGCGGTGTATCCCTGCGCGAACATCGTCGCGTAGCGCGTGTCGCCGTAGATGTGGGGCACGTCGAAGCTCGCGTCGCGGACGACCGTCACGCCGGCCGTCGGCGAGTAGGTGCGGAGCACGTCGTCGTCCTTCGCGCCGAAGGAGGCGTCCTTGTAGAACTCGAAGATCCGGTCTTCGGTGAGGCCGGGCGACGCGTAGACGAGCGCGCCGTACATGTCGAGCTGGTCGCGCACGTACGGCGGATACGTGCCCGCCTGGGCCTGGATCGCCTCGGCGCCGTTCAACACCCCGTCCTGGCCGGGTGGCAGGATGTTCAGGAAGCCGCCGGCGTCGCCGAAGTCGCGATAGTGGCCTTGCGCTGCGGCGAGCCTCGGCACGGCGAGCGCGACGAGTACGATCGGGACGATGGCGTGGGGACGGATGCGCATGAGAGCTCTCCTCGGACGGACGACGTCGTGACGTGCGGACGCAGGCTAGGAGCCCGCCGCCGCGCGGCCAATCCCCGTCCCTCGGGAGCAGCGTCCCGAAAAGAGAGGAGAGCTTCCCAAGAAAATCGGGGCGGACTGACCTCGATGTGACAGAAGTTTCGCGAGGGAAAACGCGCCAGAGTGCGTCAGCCGTGGTCGAGCGCAGCGCGGCGCACGCGGAGCATACCGTCATGGTATGTGAGCATTGCGGTGCGCGAGCACGGCCACGGATGGCGTGCTCTGGTGCGAGCGAAAGCGGTGTTCACCGTGAAATTTCTGTCACATCGAGGCTAACCATGGCGACCGTGAGCGACGCCCCGAGAGCTCGTGAGCCGAGCGTCGTGCTGCCGTACTGGCTGGATCGCCCCGCCGAGGAGGCCGTGGACATCGCGCACGCCGCCGATGCCGCCGGGTTCGGCACGCTCTGGGTGGGCGAGATGGCGACCTTCGACGCTTTCGCGCTCGCGACCGCGATCGGTGTCCGCGCGCGGCGGCTTCGACTCGCGATCGGGCCGCTCGCGATCGGCGTGCGGAGCCCGGTGGCGATCGCCCTCGGGGTGTCGTCGGTCGCGACGCTCACGCGCGCGCGCGTCGACGTGGCGCTCGGCGCGTCGAGCCCGGCGATCGTCGCCGGGTGGCACGATCGTCCCTGGGACGCGCTCCCCGCGCAGATGCGGGAGACGGTGCAGGTGTTGCGACGTCTCTTCGCCGGCGAGCGCGCCGACTTCGACGGCCGGCGCGTGCGGACGCACGGCTTCCGCCTGCAACGCCCACTGCCCGACGCGACCGTCGCCGTCGCCGCCTTCGGCCCCGCCATGACGCGGGTGGCGGCGCGCATCGCGGACACCGTCGTGCTGAACCTCGTGCCGCCGGCGCACGTCGCCGCGGCACGAGCGCGCGTCGACGCCGAAGCGCGCGGCGCGGGACGGCCGGCGCCGCGACTCGCGGTGTGGGTACCCGTCGCGCTCGAGCCCGGCGCGGCGACGATCCGCCAGCTCGCCTCGCAGATCGCGGTGTATCTCCGTCCGCCGGGCTACGGCGAGATGTTCGCCGCGCTCGGGTTCGGCGCCCTCGTCGACGACGCACGCCGCGGTCGCGCGCGCGCCGCGCTCGCCGGAGCGATCCCATTCGAGCTCCTCGCGGCCGTGGGCGCGATCGGGTCGGCCGCGGAGATTCGGACGCAGATCGCCGCCTTCCACGACGCCGGCGCGGACGAGGTGGCCGTCGTTCCGGCGACCGCCGAGGACGCGGCGGGACGCCGTATCCTCGCGCTCCTAGCCCGGATTATTCATGAATGCTCGTCGCGAAAGCGCTGAGCGTACGGCAGGCCGGGCCGCGCGGAGGAGCGAGCGACGCAGGCATAGTACGACACTATGTCGAGGAGCGAGGTCCGAGCCCGGCCCGGAATGCCATGCGATCGGCGCTTGCAGCAGAGGATTCATGAATAATCCGGGCTCGCCCCCGCCGGCCGCTGACGCGCGCAGGACCGTCCGACCCGTCAGCCCCGCAGGCGATAGCGGATCGGCATGCGCTTCGGTCCGCCGACGAACGTCGTCGCCATCGACTCGGGCTCGCCGGCGAGCTCGATCGACTCGAGTCGCGGCAGCAGCTCGCGAAAGAACGCTTCGAGCTCCATGCGCGCGAGGTGCGCGCCGAGGCAGAAATGCACGCCGATGCCGAAGGCCAGGTGCTCGTCGGCGTTGGCGCGGCCGATGTCGAAGCGGAACGGGTCGGCGAACACCGCGTCGTCGCGGTTGGCGGACAGGTAGGACAGGAGGAGCCAGTCGCCCGGCCTTGAGGTCGACATCGCCGCAGTCGATAGTCGCCCTGCGCCTGCCGCATGAAGTGGCGCACCGGCGTCACCCAGCGGATCATCTCGTTCACCGCGTTGGGGATTTGCGTCGGGTCGTCCTGCAGCGCCCGGAGCTGCGTCGGGATGGCGGATCAGCGCCTCGAGGCCGCCGGCGAGCGAGCTCGACGTCGTGTCGTGCCCGGCGGTGGCGATGATCGCGTAGTAGCCGGCGGTCTCGAGGTCGCCGAGCGGCTGGCCGTCGATGGTCCCGTTGGCGATCGGTCGAGGCGATGTCGGTGGTCGGATGCGCGCGCCGATCCGTGGTGATGCCCTGGAAGTACATCGCCATGTCCTGCAAGCGCCTGCCATCATGATCGTCGGCGGCGATCCTCGCCCGGCTGGCCGCCGACGTCGGGATCCTCGCCGCCGAAGACCTTCTGCGTCAGCTCGCAGCATGCGCGGCTCGTCGGTCTCGGGCACGCCGAGGATGCTCATGATCACGTGCAGCGGATAGTAGAGCGCGATGTCGCGGACGAAGTCGCAGGCGCCGTCGTGCTCGAGCATGCGGTCGACGAAACGCGCGCGAGCATCGGCAGCGCTGGCACCGACCTCACGGCGCAGGTTCGCCGGCTTGAACCAGTCGTTGGTGATCGCGGCGTGGCGCGATGCTCGGCGCCGTCCATGTGGACGAGCGTCTTGATGTCGATGCCGAGCGCCCGGTTCTGCTCGATCTCGGCGCGCGGCAGCAGCACCGAGTCGCGGGTGTTCCAGAAGAGCGCGTGGTTGCGCTCGACCTCCGCGACGTGGGCGTGGCGCGTGACGGCGCGGAACGGAACGAAGCCCTCGACCGCGACGAGCGGCAGCGGGTCGTGCCGCGCGCAGCCGGGCGGCCGCCGCATGCCAGAGGTCGGGATCGGCGTAGGCCTTGCCGTCGATGAAGATGCGGGCGTCGCCGAGGGAGGAAAGGTGGTGCGGAGTGACGGCGGTCATACGGCCCCCTAACACCCAAGGCGCCGACGCTCCACTCCCGACGGACGGCAACGTGGCCGCTCGCAGGCTTCGCCGGGCGGGCTCGGCCTCAGAACTGCAGCGCCGCTTTCGTGCGCTCGAAGATACGCCCCCACGCCTGATGCAGCGGGAGCGGCTCCAGGGAATCCAGGGGCGCGCCGGGATCGTTGAGCGCCTCGTATTTGCCGATGTCGCCACTCATGCTCGTCACTTTGCTCACGGCGAGCCACAGGATGATCACGCCTTTGCCGTTCGCCGCCTGCAAGAGTCGCGGAAGCTCCTGCGTGGCGATGAACTCCGACGCGATGAAGTGATCGCTGACCAAGAGCAATGCCGCCTTGGCCGCGTCGAGCGACTTCTCGATCTCCTTCTGCCATTCACTTCCGGCGCGGATCTCCGTGTCGGCCCAGATCTTGACGAGCTGCATTCGCTCCAGCGGCTCGAGCCACTTCCGCAACTCGTTCAACCAATTCACATCGTGGTGGCTGTAGCTGACGAAGAGGGGTTTGGTTGCCTGCATCACCGGGGCGGCAAAGTGCATGAAATAGACGATGTGATGCTCGCCATCGACCTCGAACGTGATTTCGAGGGCAGGCTGCGGATGCGTGTACAGCAGCGTCTTCTTGTCGCGACTGATCGGCCGCGTTCGATGCGGGTACCGTAACGGCTCCTGCGCCAACTCGTCGAGCACGTCGAGCAGGGCTTGCAGGGTCTTCGGATCAAGGCCGCGGCGCACCTCCTGCACCTCGGGCGCGTACTTCACGGCATACGGAGCGAAATCGGGCTGGGTGATTTCGTCGCTCACCGCTCATACCCGGGAATCGTCGGGGCCGGCCGGGGCTGCACCCCGAGAATCTTCACCTGGCGCGCCACGTGGTCTACGCAATAGAGAATCGTCATCGCCGTGTCGGGTACGTCGATCGCGCCTTCCGCGTCGTTGCCGGGCGGCGCGGAGCTCAAGCGTACGAGCGCTTCCTCCACCTGCAACCGGTCGCTCACTTCCAGCTTCGCAAGCGCGGCGAGCGCGGTCGTGCTCTTGAGAATGGTGTACTCGAGGCTGGTCTGAGGCGTTTGGTTCGAGATCGCGCACGCACGCTGCTCGGTGATTTGGGCCCGCTCGATCTTGGCGACCTCCGCGATCGCTTCGGTGACGCTCGCGGGCGCTTCGGAAGTTTGAAACCGAGAATCCTTGAGGACCTGTTCGAGCCGCTCGACGTCCCCCAGAGCCGCAACGCGATTGCGGGCGCGGGACGCGAGTTGATTGAGCATGACGCCCCCCATCAACACGATGCCGATCGCCGTGATGAGCGGGTCGCGGAACCCGATCATCAAGGCGCCGACCGCTAGCGCGCCGAACGCGGTTACGGCATCCGCAAACGTCGCAAGCATCCGGCTTCGACGACCGACGACCAGCGAGCGCATGGCGGAGACCTCCGACAGGCCGAGCTTCCGGATCATGTGGACGTACCGCCATGTTTTTCTGAACGCCTGCAGATTCAACACCGACATCACGAGCGCGAGCGCGCCCGCGGCGAGCGCGAGATATAACGTCAATCCGAGGAGCACCGAGCCCTGGCGAGCGGGCGAACGAGTGACCACGACGAAGGCGAGCAACATTGCGCCGAACGTCACCCAGAGATGCCGGATGGCGCGCTGAAGTCGCTGCTCCCTGGGGGAGAGCACCAGACTTGCTTTCTCGCGCTCCAAGATGGCCAGCGCAGACGCGACCTGCGGATCGGTGAGCGGCATCGAGCTCGGCCTATCTCGCGCTTCCCAACCCGAGTAGATGCAACACGCGCGCAACCGCCGTCGACATCTCGTCGATCGCCGCGTCGGTCGCCTGCGCCGCAGCTTCCGGGAAATTCCCCTGCTTGCACCAGTCGACCGATTTCGTGACGAAATCCGCGTATCCGTCCGCCCCCTTGAAATAGGCCTCGTAGGCGGGGAACACCCTGCTCGTCATCGGCTCGATGTAGCGTCGCTCGAACTCAGCCATGTGCTGCCGGAGGTCCTCCTCGTAGTCGGCGCCTCGGCTCCGCCTCCGGTATTTGGCCTCGATGGCCCGACGTGCACCCTCGAGACGCACCCGTTCTTTCTCGACTTTCGCACGCAGCATCTCGACCTGGCGACGTTGCGACTCCAGGGCGACGCGTTCCCTCTCGGCGCGCGCGAGATTGTCCTTCCAGTAGATCCTCCAGGACTCACTGGCGCACTGGTGGAGCTCGTCTTCCTTTTTCTTCTGCGTCGCGCCGGCCGCCTCCAGGCGGCCGGCGAGCTGGCTCGTCCGCTCCTCGAGTGCCGTACGTCTCGCGACGAGCGCGGCGTAGTCGCTCGCGAGCGACGAGACATCGTCGGCCGCGCGGGCCGACGTGCCGATCAGCAGTGCGACGCCAATGATGCTCGCGGTCGCGCGCATCCATGCAATCCCCGTCAGCGTGATGCTGGTCGTCTACGGAACGACGTCCAGGGGATCAACGCATGACCGCGCGAATAGTGCACCAGTCTGGGCCAGTCGTCGGCGTTTCTGCTTCGTGTCGAGACCGAATTCTCCTTTGCCGCCCCAGCCGACCTCCGAATCGTGGGTCTCCGCCGCGGAGCACTCGCGAGCCTCCCACGCTTGCAAAGCGACGAGTGGTTGCGAGATGAACGTCGAATCGTCATGGCGACGCCTCGACTCGCACAGCCCGTCCCCGAAGATCCGCTCTGGCCGGGATCCGAGCGCCGACCGATCGTGTTCCTGCTCGACGCGGCGAGCACGCTCGAGCGTAAGGTGCTCCACCGTTGGATCGCGGACAATCGGCCGGCGGACGCCTCCGACGCGGTGGAAACGATTCCGATTCCGTCGACGCGGGGCGGCAAGCGGCGGCTCGACCCGAAGCTCGAGGCCCGGCTGGCGATCGGTGACGATCCGCTCATGGCGCCGCTGCGCGTGGCCTGGCAGCCGCCGAAGATCGACGGCGTGCACCGGACCCGTCTGCGCGACCTGCTCTCGACGGGCGACCCGCGCGACCCGGGACGGCTCCGCCAATGGTGGGTGCTCCGCCGCCACCCCGGGCGCTGCCGCATCGTCGCCGGCGAGCCGGCGCCGCTCTCGCAGCTCCGGGAGCGCTGGCAGCGCGCCTGCGGCACCGACGCGGCGCAGACGACCGGGCTCGCCGACTTCGTCGCGTTGCAGGCCACGCTCGCCCTCGAGCGCGCCGAGCGGCGGCTGCGCGGCACGCGCTACAAGGTGCCGCGCTTCGTCCGCGAGAACATCGAGGCGCGCCCGAGCTTCCGCGGCGGCGTCGCCCGGCTCGCCCGCGAGCTCGGGAAGCCGGAAGAACGCGTCGCGAAGGAGGCGTCGAAGTATCTCCGCGAGATCGCCGCGACCCACAGTCCGTACGTCATCGACCTGACCGCCCACCTCATCCACCTTCTCTACACCCGCGGCTACGGCGAGGCGCTGCACTACGACAAGGACCAGCTCGAAGACCTCTACGCGCTCGCGCAGCGCCACCCGGTGGTGTTCCTGCCGTCCCACAAATCGAATCTCGACCACCTGGTCTTGCAGTACGCGCTCCACGAGAACGGCCATCCGCCGAACCACACCGCGGGCGGGATCAACATGAACTTCTTCCCGGTCGGACCATTGGTGCGGCGGAGCGGCGTGTTCTTCATCCGACGGAGCTTCAAGGACAACGCGGTCTACAAGTTCGTGCTCCGCCAATACATCGACTACCTCATCGAAAAGCGCTTCTCGCTCGAGTGGTACATCGAGGGCGGCCGGTCGCGCTCCGGCAAGCTCCTGCCGCCCATGTTCGGGATGCTGCACTACGTGGTCGACGCGTACCGGCGCGGCAAGAGCGAGGACGTCTACCTCATCCCGGTCGCGATCGCGTACGACCAGATCCAGGACGTCGGCTCGTACGTGGCGGAGCAGCGCGGCGGCGCCAAGTCGCACGAGAGCTTCGGCTGGTTCGTCGGCGTGGTGCGACAGCTGCGGCGGCACTACGGCGACATCCACATCAACTTCGGCGAGCCGCTCTCGCTTCAGAGCGCCCTCGGACCGCCCGAGCCGGGCAGCGAGCCGCACGACGACGAGCAGAACCTCGCGCTCCAGAAGCTCGCGTTCGAGGTCGCGGTCCGCATCAACCGCGTGACGCCGATCACGCCGACCTCGCTCGTCACGATGTCGCTGCTCGGCGGCGGCGGGCGGGCGTTCACGGTGCCGGAGATCCTGCGCGGCATGAGCAATCTCCGGTCGTACGTCATGCGCCGGAACCTTCCGACCTCCGGCGAGCTCGGGCTCGACAACGAGACCGGCCTGCAGCGCGCCCTCGAGACGCTGGTCGACAGCAAGGTCGTGACCTCGTACGCCGCCGGCCTCGACACCGTCTACCAGATCACCCCCGAGCAGGAGCCGACGGCCGCGTACTACCGCAACACCATCATTCACTTCTTCGTGAACGGCGCGATCGCCGAGCTCGCCTTACTCGAAGCGTCGGAGCGCGAAGGCGAGCCGCGCGCCCGCTTCTGGGACGCCGCCATGGGCCTGCGCGACCTCCTCAAGTTCGAGTTCTTCTTCGCCGAGAAGGAGGCGTTCCGCACCGAGGTCGACGCGGAGCTCCGCATGCACGACCCCGAGTGGGAGCACGCGCTCAATCGAGGACGCAGCGGCATCGAGCAGCTCGTGCGCCGCATCCGGCCGTTCAGCGCGCACCGCGTGCTGCGGCCGTTCCTCGAGTCGTACCGCGTCGTCGCCGACGGCCTGGCGCGGCGCGACCCGGCCGCGACCTTCGACGAGCCGGCGTTCATCGCGCACAGCCTCGCCCTCGCGCAACAGTACCAGCTGCAACGCCGCGTCCATTCCGCCGAGTCGGTGTCGAAGGTCCTGTTCGCGACGGTGCTGCGCCTCGCGCGTAATCGGAAGCTCGTCGACCCCGGCCCCGACGTCTCCGAACGTCGACAACGCTTCGCCGCGGAAATCCGCGACGCGCTCCGTCGGGTCGACGCGATCAGCGCGCTCGCCCAGGCCCGGCGCGTGGGATTGATCGACTGACGCCGCGTCCTCTGCTCGCGCTCCTGCTCGCGACCTCCCTTTTGCCGACCGCCGTCCGGGCGGAGCCGGAGCGATTGGCCGACGCGATCCGGACGGTCGTGGCGACCGGTCGCGTCGACGGTCTCGCCCGGGCGGACCTCGGCGCCGAGCGATCGCTCGTCGAGCGCCTGTACGCGCCGGACGATGCGCCGCTTTGGCTCACCGCCGACGCTCGGCCGACCGCGCGCGTCACGGAGGCGATCGCCGCCTTGCGGGGCGCCGACGGCCGCGGCCTCGATGCCGCCGACTACGACACGACGTGGCTCGGCGACGAAGCGATCCGGCTTGCGGCGGCGCGCACGACCACGGACGCCGCGTCGGCGCGGTTCGACGTCGCGCTCAGCACCGCGCTCGTGCGGCTGCTCTCCGACCTCCACCTCGGACGCGTCGACCCGGCGACGCTCGAGGTCGACTATGATCGCCGCGCCAAACGCGACGAGCTCGCGGCGCTCGTCGGCGAGCTCCGGTACGGCACCCCGCTCGGGTCGTTGGCGGACGCCGCCGAGCCGCCGTTTCTCGAAACGCGCCTGCTCGAGCGACAGCTTGCCCGCTATCGCGCGCTCGCGGCCGACCGCGATCTCGAGGCGGTGGTCGTCGACACGAAGACGCGGCCCGGCCAGCGCGTGCCCGACACCGGCCCGCTCGCCCGCTGGCTCCGCGGCTTGGGTGATCTTCCCGCAGACGCCGGCGTTTCCGACGACCGCTATGACGGCGCGCTCGTCGACGCCGTGCAACGCTTCCAACTCCGCCACGGGCTCGCGCCGGACGGTGTGATCGGGCCGGCGACGGCAGGGGCGCTCGCCGTCCCGGCGGCGGCGCGGGCACGGCAGATCGCGCTCGCGCTCGAGCGACTGCGATGGCTGCCGGTCCTCGCCCGCGATCGCACGGTGATCGTCAACGTTCCGGGCTTCGAGGCGCTCGCCTTCGACGCCCTCGGCGCGGGCCGTCCACCGGCGCTCCGCATGTCCGTGGTCGTCGGCCAGGCGTTCCGCAACGAGACGCCCTTCTTCGCGCGACCCATGACCCGGGTCGTGTTCGCGCCGTACTGGAACGTGCCGCGGAACATCCTCCGCAAGGAGCTGTTGCCGAAGATCCGCGCGCATCCCGGCTATCTCGCGAGCGAGCAACTGGAGATCGTGAGCGACGGCCACCCGCTCGCACCGACGCCGGACGCGATCGCACGGCTCGCACGCGGCACCGCCGAGCTGCGACAGCGTCCCGGACCGAAAAACGCGCTCGGCCACGTGAAGTTCCTCTTCCCCAATCCGTACGACGTCTACATGCACGACACGCCGGCGCGGGAGCTCTTCGGGCGGACGCGGCGCGACTTCAGCCACGGCTGCATCCGGCTCGCCGACGCCCCGGCCATGGCGCATTGGGTGCTCGGCGGCGACGATGCGCGCATCGACGAGCTCCTCGCGTCGGAGCAGCAGACGATCGTGCCGCTCCGGCACCCGATCGCGGTCGTGATCGCCTATGCCACGGCGGTCGCGAACCTCGACGGGACGATGGCCTTTTACGACGACGTGTATGGACACGACGCCGAGCTCGAGCAGGCGCTCGCCGAGCGGGTCTACCGGCCCTGAGAGGAAGCGTACCGCGCCGCCCGCCGGTCGGTCGCCGAGCCGCGGGCAGCCTGCGGCGACGCCGTCCCGGCGACGTACACGAGACTGCCGTCTCGGATGCGGTCGATGAGCGCCGGCGCGACCGCCGGGTCGAGCGCGGGACACCCCCAGCTCCGTCCGACCCGCCCGCCGCGCAACGCGCGGAACTCCGCGCTCACGTAGGAGGCCGGGTGCATCACGATGCGGCGCTCGCGGGCCTTGTCGTTGACCCCCGGGTCGAGACCGATGAGCTCGAGCGAGCGCCCGTGTTTGCCGGTGTAGGTGCCGCCGGTGAGAAACGTGCCGAGGCTCGAGCGCAGGCTCGCGGCTTCGTTGCCGAAGCGGACGGCCCAGTCCGGATCGTCGTCGCTCGTCGAGCCGCGCCCGTGCGCCACGAACTCGTGGAACAGGACCCGCAGGCGCAGGGGATCGAGCACCCAGAGCCGGCGGTCCCACGACGGCAGCGAATAGTCGATCACGGTGAGCAGCTTCGTGCGTACGAGGCCCGTGCTCTCGACACGGTGATACGCGGCAAGGGCCCGCCCGAGGAGCTCGGGCCGCGGCAGGAGGCCGTCGTCGCGACCGGCCGCGCGCGCCGTGCCCAGGAGGAATCCGACCAGGGCGGCGGTCAGCGCCAAGACGCGAACGACCTTCGGGCGCGGCACCGCCTCTTCATAAGAGAGGAGCGGGGGCCGCACAAGCTCCGAAATGCGGCGGGGACGACGGCGCGCGTCGACGCTACGTCCGGGCATTCCCCGCCGCGGCCTCGGCGAAGGAGCGGCGGTTCAGCTGCGCGAGCGTCGCGTCGACCGTCCAGAGCAGGCGGGTGGCGTTCGCTGCCAGCTCGCCGAACGGACGGCCGAAGAACGGCAGCGCGGCGTTCACGGCGAAGATCACCCACTCGTACTCATCGATCTCCAGCATGTGTGCTTGCGCCAACAAAACCTCGATGCCGAAGAGCTCCTCGCCGCCGTATCCCGGAGACAGGAAGAGGCGCGTCGGATCTTGCTCGTCGAGATGCGCGAGCAGCCAGCGGAGCTTCGAGAAGTGCATCCAGAGCCGAAAGCGCAAGACCTCGCCCTGCCGGCGGCGATGGCGCGCGTCGCGCCAGACGGGAAGCACGGCGACGATCGCGTTGACGAGGATCGCGAGCGCAAGCGCACCGGTCCAGTTGCCGTCGCGAAACCAGGCGGAGCGCCAGGCCGTGACGACGCCCGCGCCGAGCGCGGCGCCGACGCTCGTCAGCAGCAAGTACGCGGCGGTCCGGCGGAGCAGAGGCGGCATCGCTCCGACGAATGTAGCACCGCCGAGAACGCCGGGTCGCGTCCCCCGGACCGCCCCGCCGGACGCGCTAGCGACCCGCTCCGCGCGGCGGCGGCGCCGCCAGCGCCGCGAGTAGGCGGTCGGTCTCGTCCTCCGTACCGACCGAGATCCGCAACGCGTCGCGGAGACGCTCGGTCGCGAAGTGTCGCACCAGGATGCCGCGCTCGCGCAGCGCGGCTTGGACGGGCGCCTGGTCCTCGCCGGCGCGGCGCGCGAGCACGAAGTTGGTGGCCGAGGGCAGCACGTCGTAACCGAGACCGGCGAGCCGCTCGCCGAGCCGCGCCCGCGTCGCGACGATACGCGCGACGTTCGCGTGCATCCATGCGATCTCGACGAGCGCCGCAGTCCCGGCGGCGATCGCGACGCGACTCAGGTTGTAGGAATCCTTCACCTTCGCGATCTCGGCGAGAAGCTCGGGATGTCCGAAGGCGAGGCCGATGCGCATGCCGGCGAGCGAGAACGCCTTCGAGAAGGTGCGCAGCACGACGACGTTGTCGTGGCGCGCCAGGAGCGGCAGGGCCGTCGAGCCCGGCGGCGCGAAGTCGACGTAGGCCTCGTCGACGACGACCACCCCGTCGAATCCCTTCGCGAGCTCGGCGATGGTCGCGACCGGCGTCAGGGTCCCCGAGGGTGCATTCGGGTTGCAGATCATCATCAGCCGGCCTTCGGCCGCGAAGAGCGCCGGCGGCAGCGTGAAGTCGGCGGGGAACGGAATGGTGAGCGCGCGACCTTCCTGGATCGTGACGAGGGTGTCGTACAGCGAGTACGTCGGCTCGGGATAGACGACGATGTCGTCGGGTCCGACGACGGCCCGCATCAGCATGGTGAGGAGCTCGTCGGACCCGTTGCCGGCGAGCACCTGCTCGGGCCGCACCCCGTAGCAGCGCGCGGCCTCCTCCCGCAGGGGCTTGGCGCTCGGCTCGGGATACAGCCTGAGATCGGCCGAGACCGCCGCCTGCGCGGCCGCGATCACGCCGGGCGCGGGGGGATACGGGTTTTCGTTGGTGTTGAGCTTCACGACGCGGCCGCCCTCCGGCTGTTCGCCGGGGACGTAGCCGTGCATCCGCTCGACGATCGGACGGACGCGGCTCACGAGCGAACGACGAAACCGAACCGGGGCCGAGGGATCACTGGACGGCTTTTTTTATCGGGATCGGTCCCGGGCGGGTCGAGGCGGCGACCTCGTTGTGGTCGACGAGATACCGATCGGCAATGGCAACGGCCTGACGCTTGCGGTCGGGCATCTCGATCAGCACGTCGACCACTTGCTCCCAGCGCGGTCGATCCGCGCCGGCGAGCTCGAACAGGTCGATCGCGAGGTCGATGTCCTTGGTCTTGAGGGCCTTGTCGCCGCGCGCCACCAGCTGCTCGCTCGGGATCGGCACGTGGCCGAGCTCGCACACGCGCACCATGTCCTGAATGCGGCCCCGATCGAGCAGCTTGTCCCGGAGGAGGCTCCAATCCGCCGTCGCGACGGTGTCGGCGTTCCGGGTGAAGAGCTCGAGCGCCTGGTCGAGGTAGCCACGCGTGAGATAGCGCCGGCCGACCAGAACGTCCGCTTGCTTCGAGGGCATGGAAGGGATCCTCCTTCGCGCAGCGGGCGCCGCGCACGGCAAAAGGTAGAGCGGCGATGGGTTTTATTCAAGACGAAAGATCGCCGGTCGCCATCGCCTGACAGCGCCCACGCGCGCGCGTCCGCCATCGCATGCGCACTGGCGCGTCCGCCGCCAGCGCGTTGAATTCACGAGCCTTCTGGGGTAGCGCGAAGGAACCTCGCATGTCCTCCGAAAAAAACCGCGCCATCGTCTCCGTCGTCGGCCGAGACCAGAAAGGCGTCGTCGCGCGGGTTTCCACCTACCTCGCCGGCTGCAGCATCAACATCGAGGACATCGAGCAGCGCGTGATGGAGGGCCTCTTCATCATGACGATGCGGGTCGACCTGACCGACCTCTCCCTGTCGCTCGACGAGATGATCCTCGGGCTGAAGCGCATCGGCGAAGAGATGCTCATGGACGTGAGCGTCCGACTCCACAGCGCCCGCGACCGCAAGCGCGTCGCCGTGCTGGTGAGCAAGGAGCCGCATTGCCTGGAGCAGCTGATCGCCGACCGCGCCGCCGGGCTGCTCGAACGGCGACCTCGTGACGGTGCTGTCCAACCACGAGGTGCTGCGGCCGATCGCCGAAGGCGCCGGCCTGCCCTTCGAGTCGTGCCCGTCCACCGACAAGCCGGCGCACGAGGCCTTCCTCCTGGCGAAGCTGCGCGCGGCGCGCGCCGGACCTGGTCGTGCTCGCGCGCTACATGCAGGTCCTGTCCGCCGCCGTCGTCCGCCAATATCCGAGCCGGATCATCAACATCCACCCCTCGCTGCTCCCGTATTACCCGGGCGCCAACGCGTACAAGCAGGCGTTCGAGGAGGGGGTTCGCGTCTCCGGGTGCACGGCGCACTTCGTGACCGAGCAGCTCGACCAGGGTCCGGTCATCCTGCAGGACGTCTTTCACATCCGGGTCGGCGAGGACACGCTCGACGAGGTGAAGGGGCGCGGCCAGGCGCTCGAGGGCAAGGTGCTTTCGCAGGCGCTCCAGCTCGTGCTGAACGAGCAGCTGGTCGTCACCGACAAGAAGGTGCTCTTCCGGCCCGGGCGTCTGCCCGCCTGAGGCGGGCATGACGGGCCTCGTCTTCGCGGCGATCGTGCTCGTGACCGCGACCGTCTGGGTGCTGCGCGGCGTACGGCGCCGGCAAGCGCGCGCCGCCGCCCGGCGCGGCCCGGGCACGTCGCTCGCGGATGCCGTCGCGGTCTCGTCCTTCGAGACGATCGACGAGACCGTCGCGGCCCGACGCTGCTACTGCGGCGCCGGCGTGCACACCGTCGGCGAGGGCACGCGCGAGGCAGGCGGCCGGCGATTCCGATACGCACGGCTCGAATGCGACGCGTGCGAGGACGAGCAGCTGCTCTACTTCGACGTCACCACCCTCTTCCACTGAGGCCCCGCCCGGCCATGCGTCCCGCGCTCACCAACGCCGACATAGCCGCCACCCTCCGCGAGATCGCGCTCTTCCTCGCGATGGAGGACGAGCCCTTCAAGCCGCGCGCCTACGAGAAAGCGGCCGAGTCGATCGCCGCCGCCGACGAGCCCTGCGCCGCGCTCTTCGCGCGCGGCGGCGCCAAGGCGCTCGCGACGATTCCCGGCATCGGCAAGCGCATCGCGGAGAAGATCGCCGAGCTGCTCGCGACGGGGAAGACCACGTACCGGGAGGAGCTCTACGCCAAGACGCCGGTCGACATCGCGGCGCTCACGACGGTCGAAGGCGTCGGGCCGAAGGCCGTGCGCGTGCTCTACCAGGAGCTCGGGGTGAGCGATCTCGCGACGCTCGAAGCGGCCGCGCAGGCCGGGCGCATCCGCGCTCTGCCCCGCTTCGGCGCCAAGAGCGAGGAGAAGATCCTCCGCGGCATCGCGTTCGCCAAGCAGAGCTCCGGGCGCTTTCCGATCGGCGACGTGCTGCCGCTGATGCGACGGATCGAGGCGCGGCTCGCCGACCTCACAGGGGTCGAGCGCGCCGTCATCGCCGGCTCGATTCGCCGTCACCGCGAGACCGTCGGCGACGCGGATCTCCTGGTGATCGCCAAGAAGGCGGCGCCCGTGATGGCGTTCGTCGCCGACATGCCGGAGGTCGCGCGCACCGTCGCGGCCGGCGACACCAAGATCTCGGTGAAGCTCGCGACCGGCCTGCAGCTCGACGTGCGGGTCGTGCCGCGCGCGAGCTTCGGCGCAGCGCTGCACTATTTCACCGGCTCGAAGGCGCACAACGTCGTCATGCGTCAGCTCGCGATCAAGAAACGGCTGAAGCTCAACGAGTACGGCCTCTTTCGCGGCGACACGGCGATCGCGGGCGCGACCGAGGAGGAGATCTTCGCCGCGCTCGACCTGCCGTACATTCCGCCCGAGCTCCGCGAGGACGCGGGCGAGATCGACGCCGCACGCGCCGGACGTCTGCCGCGGCTCATCGCGCCGGGGTCCTTGCGCGGTGATCTGCAGACGCAAACCACGTGGACCGACGGCGCCGACACGCTCGAGGCGATGGTGGCCGAGGCACGGCGGCGCAGCCTGGAATACCTGGCGATCACCGATCACACGCGCGACCTCGCGATGACGGGCGGCAGCGACGAGGCCAAGATCCGTCTGCAAGGCAAGGCCATCGACGGCCTCAACCGGCGGCTGCGCGGCTTCCGCGTGCTCAAAGGGGCCGAGGTGAACATCCGCAAAGACGGCACGCTCGACATCGCCGACGACTGCCTCGCCGAGCTCGACGTCGTCGGGATCGCGATCCATTCGCATTTCAACCTGTCGCGCGCCGAGACGACCGCGCGTGTCATTCGGGCCATGCAGAACCCGCATGCCGACATCCTCTTTCATCCGACGGCCCGCCAGCTGAACCGGCGTGAGCCCGTCGACCTCGATCTCGACGCCGTGATCGCCTGCGCACGCGAGACCGGCACCATCCTCGAGCTCGACGCTTACCCGGACCGCCTCGACCTGAAGGACGACCACGTCCGGAAGACGATCGAGTCCGGCGTGAAGATCGTCATCGACTCGGATGCGCACGCGGTCGCGCAGCTCGCGTTCCCCGAGGACTACGGCATCGGGCAAGCGCGCCGCGGCTGGGCGACCGCCGACGACGTGCTGAACACGCGGCCGGTCGACGCGTTCCTGGCCGGGTTGAAGGACGGTGCGCCGACGGCACCGCGTGGGCGTCGCTCCGCGAAGCGGCGCTAGGGATGCGCTCTAGGGAACCTCTGCACAGGTAGGTTCCGAGCGAGAAGTGCGAGCCGCCCCGAGCGCAAGGCGCGAAGCCCGACCGCGTATCTGAACGATACGCCGAGGGCGTCGCGCCGCCGTCGATCGGGGATGGATCGCCGCTTCGTAGCCGGGGGCCACCTGTGCAGAGGTTCCCTAGGGAAGCGCGCGAAGCTGACGGCCGACCGTCGACGCGGTCGCGGCGACCGCGTTCGCGACGTCGACCACGGCGGCGAACGCAAGCGCGGTCACGCTGAGCGCGGCGAACGCGAGCGTCGACGGCAAGGCGGGATGCAAGCCGAACGGCAGCGGCGACGGCCGGCGCGAGTACACGAGCCGGAGACGCGGCCGATCGTAGGGCGAGCCGATCCGACAACGCCGCCCGCTCGCCCCGCGTCGTACGGCGGGCCGGCGGTGGGTGCGCATGCGCGTCTCGGGCTCGTCGAATCGGCTCATCGCCTCGCGTCCTCTCCGGAACGATCAGCAAGCGAGGTGCCACCCGCACGCGCAGGCCCACACGCATCTGCGCAGGACAAATTCAACGCGAGCGCGATCACGGGCGCCACGAATGTGACGCTCCGTTTGCGGATCGTCGAGCCCGCGCGCAAGGATCGTCCGTGCGAATCGCGGACGTCCTCGCGGGACGCGCGGCGACCGCGCGCGCCGAGCTCCTCGAGCTCACGATCATCCTGCTGATCGTCTTCGAGATCGTGCTGTTCTTCGTGCGCTGAGCGCGCGCGCTCAGCGGTCGGTGCCGACCCGCTCGAGCGCCTGCACCGCAGCGTGCAGCTCCGCGTGCTCCGGGCCGTCCTCCGGTACGAGCTCGAGCGCCTTCTCGTAGGCGCTGCGCGCCCGCCCGAGGTCGCCGCGCAGCTCGAAGGCGCGGCCGAGATGGGTCCACTGTCCGCGAACGTCGCCGCTCTTGCCGCGGCACTCCGCGAGCCCGTACTCGGCGTCGTCGAGCTCGGAATCGAGCTCGAGCGCGCGGGCGAAGAGCGCGCCGGCACGCTTGAGATCCCCGGACGCGAGCGCGAGCTTCCCGAGCTCGAGGGTGACGGCGGCATCGTCCGGGTCGGCGCGGAGCGCGCCCTCGAAGCTCCGCCGCGCGTCGTCGGCGCGGCCGAGGCGCACTTGCGCCCGTCCGAGATCGGCGAGCGCGCCGGGCATCCGGGCCGCGACGGCCCGCGCGAGCAGCGGCTCGGCGTCGGCGGGGCGGGCGGGGTCGGTGTAGAGATAGACCAGGCCGAGGCGATGGGCGGCGGCGGCATCCTTCGGCGCCGCGGCGACGGCGGCGCGAATGGCGGGCAGCACCTGATCGGGCGGCTCGGTGAGCGCCCGGATCGTCGCCTGCGCGGCCGCGAGCCGGAGATCGCCGCCGGCGCGCGGCGACGGCCGCGGCAGGGTCGCGAGGCGCTGCTCGAGCGCGGCGACGCGATCCTCCGTCAACGGGTGCGACAGGAAATACGGCGGCACGCTCGCGGGATTGAGCCGTTGCTCGCGGAGCACGCGGCGGAGGAACGTCGGCATGCCCGCGGGATCGAAGCCCGCGGGAGCCATCAAGCCGATGCCGATCGAGTCCGCCTCCTGCTCGAACTCGCGCTGGTACTTGAGCTGCGCCGCCGTGCCCGCGGCAATCGCGCCCGCACCGAGCGCGGGATGCACGATCGAGAGGAACATGCCGAGGAGCGTGGCGTAATTGATGAGCGCCGTCTTCTCCTGCTGCCGCACGGCGTGGTGCGAGGCGACGTGCACGAGCTCGTGCGCCAGGACCCCCGCGAGCTCCGCCTCGCTCGCGACGCCGAGCACCAGACCGCTGTAGATGTACACGTAGCCGCCCGGCACGGCGAAGGCGTTCAGGTTGGTGTCGCGCACCAGGTAGTAGCGATACGGGAACCGTTGGTCGAGACGAGCGATCAGGCGCGTGCCGATCTCGCGCAGATACCCGGTGACCGCGGGCGCGCGCACCAACGGCAGCTCGACGCGCGCCTCGAGCGCGAAGCGTGCACCCAGGTCGCGCTCCTCGGTGAGCCCGATCGCGGCGGCAATCGACGGCGCGAGCGCGACCGCCGCCGCGACGAGAACCACCGAGACACGCGCGCGCCGTGTTCGCGCGCTCATCGCAGACGGCGCGCGAGGGCCTTCGCGAAATACGTGAGCACGATGCTGGCGCCGGCCCGTACGATCGCCGTATGCGACTCGAGCATCGCCCGCTCCTCGTCGAGCATGCCGGCGGCCGCGGCGGCCTTGATCATCGCGTACTCGCCGCTGACGGCGTAGGCGGCGACCGGGACGTCGACCGCCGCCCGCACGCGGTGGATCACGTCGAGATAGGCGAGCGCCGGCTTCACCATGACGACGTCGGCGCCCTCCTCCACGTCGAGCAGCACCTCGCGGAGGGCCTCGCGGCCGTTGGCCGCGTCCATCTGGTAGGTCCGTCGGTCGCCGAATTGCGGCGTCGACTGCGCGGCGTCGCGGAACGGGCCGTAGAACGCCGACGCGTACTTGGCCGCGTATGCCATGATCCCGACGTCGGCGAACCCGGCGGCGTCGAGCCCGGCGCGGATCGCGGCGACGCGGCCGTCCATCATGTCCGACGGCGCGACCAAGTCGGCCCCCGCCCGGGCATGCGCCTCCGCCTCCTTGGCGAGCAGCGCAAGCGTCGGATCGTTCTCGACGGTGCCCTCCCGGACGACACCGCAGTGGCCGTGGTCGGTGTACTCGCAGAGGCAGACGTCCGTGACGACGAGCAGATCGGGCACGGCTCGCTTGATCGCGCCGACCGCGCGGGGCACCGGGCCGCCATCCGACCACGCCTCGGATCCGTACGCGTCCTTGTGCTCCGGAATGCCGAAGAGAATCACGGCGGGAATGCCGAGATCCGCAACCTCGCGGCATTCCTCCACCACCTGGTCCACCGACATCTGCGCCACCCCCGGCATCGACGCGATCGGGTTCGTCACGCCGCTCCCGGGCACCACGAACAGCGGCAGCACCAAGCCGTCGACGCTCGGACGAGTCTCCGCCACCAAGCGTCGCAGCGTCGCCGATCGGCGCAGTCGCCGTGCGCGATGCGTGGGGAATCCCATTGCCAGTTCGCGACGATAGGAGATCGGCACCGCATTGACAATCGGCGTTCTCGATTGCTAGCAGCACGCAGGGTCTCGTCAATGCGCGGCACGTCCCCTGCCCGCCCGTGCGCGGTCGCGCCATCGCTCTCTATTTTTCGGAGGATCGAATGTCTTCATTTTCGTGGAAATCCCTGGCGGCGCTGGCCGCGTGCTCTCTGGTCTTGGTCGGTAGCGCCTCGGCGCAGGTTTGCGGCGACGCCGACGGCAACGGCTCGGTGACAGTCACCGACGGCGTGCAGACGCTGCGCGCCGCCGCGGGCCTGTCGAGCTCCTGCACCGCGATCGCCTGCGACGTCGACGGCAACGGCTCCGTCACGGTCACCGACGGCGTCAACGTACTGCGGAAGGCCGCCGGCGTCACGATCGCGGAGAGCTGTCCCGGCGGTCGCGATGCGCAGCTCGCGAGCCTGCTCGGCAGCACGCTTCCCGCCTTCGGTGGCCTCACGAAGTTCAGCGCCGGGAGTGCGAGCGCGAGCGCGCGCGCTGCCCAGGTCTTCCAGCAGGCGTGCGACAATCAGGACGGCTCGTTCACGTTCGACGATCAAACGGGCGAGTTCACCTTCACCAACTGCAATCTCGAAGGCTTCAGGTACGACGGCTTCCTGACGATCAGCGGCGATACGCTGGATTTCGACCTCACCTTCACGGATCTCTCGACCGGAGAGTTCGAGGCGCTGAGCGGCAGTCTCTCGGCCCGCGCGGCCGCCCAGAACGTCGTGTTCGCCGGCTTCTTCAACCTCGACTCGAGCCTCGGGACGTTCAGCGTCGGCTTCGACGATCTCGTGGTCGATCCGAACAGCACCGGCATCGGATTCGTCGGCGGCGCGCTCGAGTTCAGCGTCGACCAAGCCCAGCTTCCCGACGTCGACACCATCCGGTTGAACTTCGACACCTCGAACATCGCGCTCGTCGAGGTCAACCTGACGGACGGGTCGGTCGTCCCGTTCAACTACGATCTGGTGAGCGGGGCCCTGACGCCGATCGCGAATTAGGAGCACGAGCCTCATGCGGCGGCGAGTCTTCAGGGGCGTGCGTCTCCCGGGGGGAAGCTACAGCCTCCGTAGAGGAAGGGTCGAGGAGGAACGATGAGGACATTGGTCTTGGCATGCGTCATCACCATGGTCGCCGCCGCGCCGGCCGCGGCGCAAGTCTGCGGCGACGCCAACGGCAACGACACCGTGACCGTCACCGACGGCGTGCAGGCGTTGCGGGCCGCGGCCGGGCTTTCGAGCACGTGCGACGACGGCTGCGACGTCGACGGCAGCGGTGCCATCACGGTCAGCGATGGCGTCAACATCCTGCGCAAGGCCGCGGGCCTCGCCATCAACGAGGCGTGCGAGTTCACTGCGTCGGAGGCGAACGGCGTCGTCGGCCCGACGTTTTCGATGTTCGACGGCATCACGAAGGTGCCCGGCATCGCGTCCGGCGCGAGCGCGGCGGCCGTCGGCGACTGCGAGAACGGCGGCACGGTGCAGGTCTTCAATGGGACGGGGGCGTCCAGCTCCGCGCACTTCACCAACTGCGAGATCAAGGGCGCGATCGTCGACGGCACGATCGCCCGCGCGGTCCTCGGCGCGGGCGTCGTGCTCGGCTTCGACGGGTTCATGATCACCCGCAAGAAGACCGGCGAGATGCACACGGTGAACGGCCAGCTCGGCGTGCTCAGCGAGACTCAGGGCAAACGCCTCGGCGGCACACTCACCATCATGTCGTCGAAGCGCGGCACGTTCACGCTCGAGCTCCAACGCGTGCTCGTCGCGGCCGACGGCTCGGTGCGCCAGGGTACGGTGCTCTACGATCTCTCGAAGACCACCAACGGCAAGATCGCCGAGATCCAGATCACGCTGACCGACACCGGCGACTTCCCGGTGCGGATCCTCCTTCGTAACCAGCAGGTCCGACAGTTCCTTCTCGACCGCGACACCCGCCTGTTGCTTCCCGCCGTCTGACCCGCGCACCGTGGGTCGCGGCGGCGATCGCGCTGCTGACGCTGGCATCCGCCCGCGTCGGCAGCGCGACCGTCGTCTGCGCCGACGCCGACGGCGACGGGGTCGTGACGACGACCGACGGCGTTCGCATCCTGCGTCTCGCCGCCGGGCTCGACGGCGCATGTCCGACCGGCGCCTGCGACGTCGACGGCGATGGCCGCGTCTCGGTCACCGACGCGGTCCTGGCCCTTCGTCGCGCCGCCGATCTTCCCGTCGCCGCGTGCGGCGCCGGCAGCATCGCGGGACGCCTGCTCGTCCCTCCGGCCCCCGCATCGGCCGTGAGCGAGCGCGAGCCGAACGACGGTCCGGGAACCGCCGCGATCGTCGGCTGGATCGCTCCGGGCGACGTACGGCGGCTGACGGGCACCATCGACGACGACGACCCGTTCGACGGCTGGGTGTTCGTCGCCGACCGCGCGCTCGCCCTCGACCTGACGTTGACGTTCGCGCCCGAGCCCGACGTCGACCTCGACCTGCTGATCGACGACCGCCGCGGCGCGAGCGCGACCTGCGAGCACACCATGCCCGGCCGGGAGCGCTGCCGGGTCGAGGTCGCCCGCGACGAGCCCGCGCCCTTCGACGTCGTCGTGGTGCCGGCCGCGGGCTCGCGTCGGAGCGCGTACACGCTCGACGTGCGCGCCGCGGTCTCCCATGTCTCGCACGGCATCGTCGCCGGCGCCGGGGCCGGGGCGGCGATCGACGTCGAGCCGGCGGTGTATCGTGGTGAGCGCGCAGCGATCGCGAGCGGCGAGCTCGTCGTCCAGCTCGCGCCGGAGTCCGCGCGGACGGCGACGGACCCCGCCACCATGACGACACAGGTGGTCGCCGCCGCCCACGCGGTGGGCCTCGGCGACCAGCTCGAGACCACGATCGCGGCGCCCGATGGGACGTTGCTCGTGACGCTCCCCGAGGTACGCGCGAGCGCCGCCACGCGCGCAACCGCCCCGGTCGCGGCGCTGGCGGCGAAACGCGCGCGCGCCGCCGCCCGCGCGCGGACGCGGGAGGCGGTGGCCATGCTCGCCACCGATCCGCGCGTGCGCATCGCGGAGCCGAACCGCATCGTGCGAGCCGCACGCGTCCCGCGCGATCCGCTCTACCCGCGGCAGTGGCACCTCGGTGCGATCGGGTTGCCGCGCGCCTGGGACCTGACGATCGGCAGCGCGGCGACCGTCGTCGCGGTCGTCGACACCGGCATCCGAAGCGACCATCCCGATTTCGCCGGCCGGCTGGTCCCGGGATTCGATTTCATCAGTGATCCCACGCGCGCGAACGACGGCGACGGTCTCGATCCCGATCCGTTCGACCCCGGCGACCGGCCGGAGAGCGCCGCGGGCGGCAGCTTCCACGGGACGCACGTCGCGGGCACCATCGCCGCCACGACCGACAATCCCCTCGGCGTCGCAGGCGTGACCTGGCGTACCGCCGTCATGCCGCTCCGCGTCCTGGGCGTCGGCGGTGGGACGCTCTTCGACGTCGCCCAGGCGATCCGGTTCGCGGTCCGACTTCCCAACGACTCCGGCACGGTACCCCCCGTACCGGCCCGCATCATCAACTTGAGCCTCACCACGAGCGAGGACGATCCGGTGCTGCGCAACGCGATCGACGACGCCACCGCGGCCGGAGCGTTGGCGATCGCCGCTGCCGGCAACACCGGGCAGGACGGGTTCTTGAGCCCGGCGGCCTACCCGAACGTGCTCGCGGTCGCGGCAACGGACCGGCTCGGAGCCGTCGCGCGCTATTCGAGCTTCGGCGCCGCCGTCGACCTCGCCGCTCCCGGCGGGGACACCCATCGTGATCGCGATCTCGACGGCTTTCCGGACGGCATCCTCAGCACATTGCGTCCCGGCGACACGGACTACGGCCTGTTGCAGGGCACCTCGATGGCGAGCGCGCATGCGAGCGGCGTCGCGGCGCTTCTGCTCGGGATTCCCGGGGGCGCGTCGGCGGAGCGCCTGCGAGAGGTCCTGATCGAGACGGCGGAGGATGGGGGCCCCCCGGGACGTGACGACCACTACGGTGCCGGCATCATCGACGCCGCCCGCGCGGTCCGCACCCTCGCCGGGCTCGCCCCACCCGCACGTCCGCTGCTGAGCCTGGCGAGCGCCGTCGTCGACGTCGCCACCGACGAGAGCGTCCTGCGCGTACCATTCCGAAACGACGGCGGCGCTACGCTGGTTCTCGGCGCGCCCACGGTCGCGACCGAGAACGGCCTTCCCTGGCTCGCGGCGACGATCGACGGCTCGGCGCTCCGCCTCGAAGTCGATCGCGACGCCCTCGCGGCCGGCGCCCACCCCGGTCGTGTGACCATCGACTCGAACGGCGGCGGGGCGAGCCTCACCGTATTCGCCGAGGTGGACGCCAAGCCGCCGGAGGACATCGGCCCGGTCACGATCCTGCTGCGCGACGCCGCGACGCGAGCCATCGTCACCACCACCACGACCACGGCCGCGGACGCCTACCGCTACCGATTCACGGACGTCGCACCGGGCCGATACGAGATCGTGGCATCGACCGATCGCGACGCCGATGGCGCGATCTGCGACGTCGGTGAATCGTGCGGCGCATATCCGAATCGCAACCAGCCCGAGAGCGTCCCCGTCAGCGGCGGCATCACGCTCCGCGCCCGCGACTTCGCGTTGCAACTCGTCGTAAGCACATCGGAAACGGTCCCGTGATCGCCAAGGCACGCGCCGACGCTGTCTTGACCATGATTCGAGCCATCTGTTAAGCGACAGCCCTACGCGCGCTCGAGAGTCGAGTGCACCAGGGTCGCAGCGGCCGGACCGGCCATCGCTGTACACGGAGGAGGGACGATCACGATGACACGCACGCTCAGTTCTGGACTCACGATCGGGATGCTGGTGGCGGCGCTCGCCATGACCGGCGGCTGCGGTGAGAACGACAACAGCGGCAACAACAACAGCGGCGGACCGATCGCGACGCGCACCGCGACGCCGGGACCGCAGCAGACGCCGACCACCGTCGCGCCCACGGCGACCGAGGCCGCGAACCCGACCACGACGGCGACGCCGGGTGGCACCACCACCACGCAGAACGTCGGCTTCAACTTCACCGCCGCCAACGGCATCCAGGCGTTCCAGGTCCGCATCGCCTATCCGACGGCGAACGGCAGCTTCACGGGCTCGGATGAGAACGTGAACTGCACGACCGCCAGCGGCGGCATCTTCACCAAGAACGACAACGATTCGGCCGGCACGCTCACGCTGAGCGTCGCCAACACGTCGAACTTGACGTTCCCCGTCGACGTCGCGTGCACCTTCGACGCGACGACGCCGATCACGAGCAGCGACCTCACGGTCACGGTGCAAGAGGTGACGCAGAACAACGGTCCCGGCAACACCGCCGACCTCACCGTCAACACGACGGTCTCGTAGACACCGGGGGTCTTTCGAGCTGCAGCACGACGGGCGGCGTGAGCGATCACGCCGCCCGTCGTCGTTTCAAAAGTTCGTTTCGAGCGCGATCGTCGGAACGAAGTCGGCCCGCAACCCGTCTTGGTTCAGCGGCACCAGGAAGTTGGCGAGGATCATCGCGTGGTCGCCGATCGCGAACCGCCCGCCGACCGCGAGATCGAGGATGTCGTTGCGCTTGATGTCGACGAAGAGCGGGCGCCCCTTGAAGCTGGCGTCGTTCGTGAGATCGGCAAGCGGCTGCGTGAGCGTGTCGACGCCGTCGATGTTGCGAACGGCGGGGAGGCGTCCGGTATTCGGGATGCGGACCTGCGAGCCGAACTCGCTCCGCCCGAGGAAATCCACGCTGAGGGCCGCAAAGCTCGCGACCTGCGCCGTGAAGCCTGCGGCATACCGCGCTTGGCTCCGGCCCACGTCGTTGCAATTGAACTCGACGCCGCCTTGCGAGTGGAACTCGAGAAACGAGAACAGGTCCTTCGAACCGATGAGGGACGTGAGGAGACGGGTGTCGCCGGTGCCCTGGAAGTTCGCGGGATCACCGGTCGGCAGGCCGAGGTCGAGCAGTCCGGCGAGCCGCACCGGGTGGGCCACCGGTGCCCACTTCGTGCGCAGATGAATGTCGCCCTGGCCGAGCTTCGACTCGCGCTTCACCTGCTCCGGAAGATGGAAGAACCCGTTGTCGTCCCCGAGCCCGAAGCCGGGCACGCCGTTCTGGAGGAGATAGTCGCAGTCACCGTTGATCCCGAGACAGCGCGGATCCGGCAGGGTCTCCGAGATCGCCGAGCGGGCGTAGGTCAAGAGCACCGGCACGTCGATGTTGACGTCGAGGTTGTCGAGCAGACCGTAGGTGAAGCTGAAGTCGAAGAGCTGGGCCTCGAGGTCGAGGTTCAGCCGCACTTGGTCGCCGGCCGCGCGTTGGGCGTTGGGATTGTTCACGTCGGTGTAGGGGCGAAACAGGCCGAAGTATTCCGTCGTGCCCGTCTCGGGAACGAACGCCTTTTCGACGTGACTGGTGAGCTTGTCGAGGTTGTGCCCGTTGAACTCGCTGAACTTGACGTACGTATAGGAGGCGTTGATGTTGAACTTGCCGCGACCGACGGTCACGGCGCGCTCGGTGAACAGCGGGCCGAAGGTCTTCGCCGAGCGTTCGAGAACCTCGAGCTCGGGATTCCATTCGTAGGTGTAGCCGGCCGATGTGGAGAGTGCCGGAATCTGATTCGCGACTTGCGAGCCGATCGCCCTGCCGAGCGGCGTGATCGCGCCCTGTAAAATGGGATCGTTCGGGGCCAGGACCGAGCGGAGCGTTTCCGCATAGGTCGTTCCACCGAGGAGCCCACATCCCATCCCGACCGCCAACGTGACCAACGCCATGGAGCGCTTCATGCCTTCCCCTCCCTGCCGAGCGGCGCCCGCGAAATGCCGGACGCGGTAGCTAAACCCTTGCGGCGGATAGCAAACGCGGCCAGCCAGGGTCAAGCCGCTGAACGTCCGAGCGCGTCTCGATGACGCGGCGCCCGTCCGCCGCCTTCAACCGACGTGCGACGCGTCGTGGATGGCCGGCATGGCCGCTTCCGCCGCGCGCTCGCCACGCGCGCTCATCTCCTCGGCGCCGTCGAGATCCGCGCTGCTGAACCCGTCGAGGTCGGGACGAATGAGCACGTCGATCAGAGGCAGGCTGCGGGCGACGTGCTCCTGGCTCGCGAGCTCCATCGCGCGCATCGCGATCGCGAGGATGCGCAGCCGGCCACCGAGGCCAGGCGGCGCGGTCGCCGTCGTCGCGGCGCGCCGGCCGGTCGGACGACCGCGCGGCGAGAGGTCGATCGCGATGACGCGTTCGAAGCCCGCGGCGCGCACGACGCCCGCCGGCAAGGGATCGCAGACCCAGCCATCGACCAGCATGCGATCCTCGTGACGGACCGGACGAAACACCGTCGGAATCGCCGAGCTCGCGTCGAGCGCCAGATCGAGCGGCCCGCTCCGAAACACGATCGGCGTGAGCGCGTTCAAGTCCCCGGCAACCGCGAAGAAGGGAAGGTTCATCCGCTCGATGCTGATCCCGCCGCAGTATTGCGCGATCAGCTCGCTCTTCTTCTTGCTCCGGAAAAACGCCTCGGTCGGCATGCGCAGGTCGAAGAGGGTCTTCCAGGGATTGCTCGCGACACCCATGAAGAGCGCCTCGACACTCGCGGCCGTCCACCCCATCGCCACGAGCGCGCCGACGATCGCGCCGATGCTCGTGCCGGCGACGGCATCGAACTCGAGGCCGTGGCGCTCGAACGCGCGGAGCGCACCGACGTGGGCGAAGCCCTTGGCGCCCCCCGCACCGAGGACGAGCGCCGTCCGCCGATCCGCGAGCTCGCGGGCGAGCGCGCGGAGCACGCGCCGCGCGGCGGGCGCGGCGAGCGCCGCGGTGGCGTCGCCCGGCGCCGCGCCGACGGGAATTGCCCGCGGCACCGCTTCGTCCGCGCTGGACGTCACGCCCGCCACGGCGTCGGGCGCGAACGCGAGCACGCGGGGCGACGCCGGGTTCCGTACGAGCGCCGCGAGCTCCGCGGACGCCGTGCCACAGGCTGCCGGAGCCGCGGCGTCGTCGGCGTCCACGACCCAGCGGAGCGCGTCGCACTGCACGATGCCGCGCGCGGCGACCGGCGACCATGGCAGCGTCGCGTGCACGAGGACGCGGGCGTGGCGGCGCCTGAGCTCCGCCACGAGATCGGCGACCGGCGAGTCGGCGGAGCAATCGGCGCCGAGCCGGACGACCGTGACCTGCGGGTGAACGGGTCCGGCCGCCGCCGTCACCAGCCGGCGGAGGGTCTGCGTCACCTCGGAGAACGCCCCCGGCAGCGCGGGCTCCAGGGGCGCCGCCTCGGCGGCGACCGGCACGCAATCGAGGACCGCGACGGTCTCGCCCGCGAGCGTCGCGAGCTCCTCGGCGAGCGCAAGCGTGAGCGCGAGTGACCGCGCCGCTCCGGTGCCGACGCCGACGAGCGCGCAGGTGCGAACGCCGCGCGCACCGACGCGCCATTGGGTCTGGAGATTGCGCATCAGGCCGAGACTGAGGCGCGCCCACAGGATCGGATGCTCCTGGAAGAGACCACGCACGAAATCGCCGGGCAGCGCGTACAGCACCGACTCCACGACCGCCACGACGCTCGCCGCCCGCGGCTCGCCGGTGAGGACGGCCATCTCGCCGACGTGCTCGCCGCGGGCGACCTCCCCGAGCGGGGGACCGCCGAGCGCGGCGGCACCGACGACCTGCAAGAGCCCCGAGCGGACGACGAACACCGCATCACCCGCCGTGCCGGCCTCGAAAAGCACCTCCCCCTTCGCAACCGTCACCCGCGTCGTGCCCCGCGCGATCGCCGGCAACGCGTCCGAGGGCAGGACCGAGAACAGCACGGTCTTGGCGAGGAAGGCGGCGATGTCTTCCATGGGGGGACGCTCGCGCGTCCGCGAGCCGTAGCGACCCGCGGCTCCGACTGTCAAGGCGCGTGTCGGAACGCACGTGCCATGCGCCCCCATGCGGTTCCGCAGTTGTAAACCCGCAGCTTTCCTTGCTACCTTCGGCGGCGCTGCATGAAAATCAGGGGGGCAGCGCGCACGGATCCGGGTCGAGTGCGCCGCGAGAATCAGGACAACTTCGGGCTCGCCACGAACCTCGGCCTCGGCTTCGTCGCCGATGGCATGGGCGGACATGCCGGGGGCAGGCGGGCGAGCGAAGAGGCGGCGCGAGTGATCACGGAGTCGCTCGCCGCGGGCGCGGCCGGCGGCATGGAGGCGGGGCTGCGTCTGCGCCACGCCATCGAGGAAGCGAACCGCCGGGTGTGGACGCTGCCGCAGAGCGAACCGGCGTTGCACGGGCTCGGCACCACCGTGGCGGCGCTCCTCGTCGACGGCGACGTCGGACACATCGCCCACGTCGGTGACTCGCGCGTCTACCGCATCCGCGACGGCGCGATCGAGGCGCTGACGCACGATCATTCCTACCTGAACGATCTCGCGGCCCGCGGCGTCGAGCTCACCGACCCGGCGATGCGCTCGCGCTACGAGAGCGTGCTGACGCGCGCGATCGGAGTGGCACCGACGGTCGACGTCGAGGTCGCGGCACGTCCGATCGCGCCGGGGGACACGTTCCTCCTCTGCTCGGACGGCGTCTATCGCGTGCTCTCGCCGGAGCAGCTCGCCACCATCGTCGCCGCCGGCGGCGACGACCTCGACGGCATCTGCGCGACCGTCATCGCGCGCACGAACGAGGGCGGCGGCCCCGACAACTGTACGATCGTGTTGTTGCGCGTCGACCCCGACGACGCGAGCGCACCGTGAAGATCTCCGCACGCTACGAGGTGCTCGGCCTGCTCGGCCAGGGCGGCATGGGCGTCGTCTACCACGTCCGCGACACCACTCGCGGCCGCGAGAACGCGCTCAAGACCCTCGCCCCCGGACGTTCCGAGGACATCGTCGAACGCTTCCTCACCGAAGCGCAGGTGATGTTCCGGCTCGAGCACGACAACATCGTCCGCGTCTACGACTTCGGGAAGGACGGCGAGACCTATTTCCTGACGATGGAGCTGATTCGCGGGAAGAACCTGCGCCAGCTCCTGAACGCGCGCCAGAACAAAGGCTTCCCGCTCGCGGAAGTGATCCGCATGGGCATCCAGGCGGCCGACGCGCTCAACTACGCGCACAGCCAGAAGCCCGAGGCCGTCGTCCACCGCGACATCAAGCCCGTCAACATCATGGTCGAGGAGGAGACCGGGCGGGTCGTCGTCACCGACTTCGGGATCGCGAAGCTCATGGCCGACACCGGCGGCGGCGAGACCCAGGTGGGGAACGATCTCTCGCGCACGGTCTTCGCCGGGACGGTCCCCTACTCCGCTCCCGAGCAGTTCCAGCCCGTCGGCGCCGCGCGCCGGCTCGACGCGCGCGTCGACATCTACGCGCTCGGCATCGTGCTCTTCGAGATCTACACCGGCCGACACTTCTTCGCGGGACTCTCCGCGGACGAGGTCGAGCTGCACCACCGCTCGGTCGAGACCGGCGCGTGCCCGGTGCAGCGCCCGCACGCGTGTGACCACAAGGTCGCGCTCCCCGACACGCCGGCGTCGTTCCTCCACGTCATCGAGAAGGCCATCGCGCGCGACCGGAGCGAGCGCTACCGGACGGCTGCGGAGATGCTCGCGGATCTCCAGGCGTGCGCCGCGTCCGAATCGGTGGAGGCGGTGGCGACGGCACGCCAAGCCGCCGAGGCGGCGGGCGCGCTCGAAGCCGCACCCACCGACTTCCGCCGTGGCGGCGAGCTCGAGCAACAAGCGAAAGCGGCGCAGGAGCAAGGAGATCACGCCAAGGCCGGCGAGCTCTACCGCAACGCCCTGCAGGCATTCGGCGTCGCGTCCGCCCACGCCGGCGAACGGCGCGCCCAACGCGCGGCCCAGCAGGCGAAGGCGGCCATGCAGATCGTCGCGCGGGAGGCGACGGAGCGCGACACCGCCGCGCTCGCACCCGACGCCATGAAGTCCGCCGCGCAGCTCGTCGCCGCCGCCGAGGCGTGCGAGGCGCAAGGCCAGTTCGAGCCGGCGGCGGCCCAGTATCGCCAAGCCGAAGAGGCGTTTCGCGCCGCGCTCGTCGCCGCCCGCCAGGCGGGCGCGCGCAAGGCGATCGACGACGAGATGCCGGCGCTGCGAGCGGCCCGCGAAGCGGCCGAGCAGGCCGACGCGGCGACGCTCGCGGCCGACGCGTTCGCGGCGGCCGTGCGCGAGCAGCTGCGGCTCGAGGAGGCCCTCGCCGCCGGCGAGCTCACCCGCGTGCGCGAGCTGTTGCCGAAGGTGCGCGACGGCTTCGCGACCGCCGGCGAGGAGGCGAGCCGTCGACTGCATCAGAGCGTCGACGAGGCGCGCGCCGCGATGCGCGCCGCCGCATCGGAAGCGACGGCCGCCGGTGCGCCGACGAGTGCCAAGGCGGCGTTCATCGAGGCCGAATCACTGGCGGGCGCCGCGGAGAAGCTCGCCGAGCGGGGCCAGCTCGACCTCGCCGTCGCCCAACTCGGTCGCGCCGCCGACGCCTATCGCGCGGCGGCGGCGGCCGCCGCCCGCGCCGCAGAACGCGACGGGCTCGAGAAGGAGATCCCCGCGCTCCGTGCGGCCCGCGCCGAAGCCGAGGGGGCGGGCGCACCGACGCTCGCTGCCGACGCGTTCACCGCCGCCGCAAACGAGCAGGCGGAGCTCGAAGCCGCCCTCGCGGCCGGTGAGCTCACGCGCGCCCGCACCCTGCTGCCGAAGGTCGGCGAAGGCTTCGCCGCGGCCAAACGGACCGCGGCTGTCGCCCAGGCGAGCCGTGCCGCGGTCGAGGCCCGGACGGCGACGGCGAGCGCCCGCGAAGCAGCGCTCGCCGCGGGCGCCGAGCAGCATGTCCCCGATGCGCTCGCCAAGGCCCGGGCACGCGAGCGCGAAGCCGGCGGGGCCGAGGAGAAGCAGCAGTGGGAACGCGCCGAGCAC
Organism: uncultured delta proteobacterium; assembly: GCA_963774015.1. Taxonomy (GTDB): domain Bacteria; phylum Desulfobacterota; class Binatia; order UTPRO1; family UTPRO1; genus UTPRO1. The sequence goes on along the minus strand of CAVZDH010000001.1, from coordinate 547,183 downwards.
ATCTATCGCGATGCGGCGAAGCTCTTCGACGAAGTGCGCGCCGCCGCGCTCCGCCGCGCCGAGGAGCAACGCCTCGCGACCGTCCGCGCCGAGGCCCGCACCGCGATGGAGACCGCGCGAACGCGCGCCAAGAACGCCGGCGCACAGCAGCACGCCGCCGAGCTGTACAAAGAAGCGGGCGCGATCGCGAAGAGCGCCGGCGACGCCGCGAACGACGCCGCCGGCATGGCGGCGGCGGCGGCCGACTACGCCCGCGCGACCGAGCGCTACGATGCGGCGACCGCGGAGGCCGAGCGTGTCGTTCGTCGCACCGAGCTGCAGGAAACGTTGGCGGCCGTCGAGGAGGCGAAGCAACAAGCGCTCGCGATCGGGGCCGGCCGGAATCCCGAGTTCGCCGCGGCCGCCGACGAGCTCGCCGCCGCCGAGCGCGCGCTCGCCGCCGACGAGCTGAGCCTGGTCGTGAGCTCGGCCGCTGCGGCCCGCGAGCGTTTCGCGGCGGCGAAGACCGCGGTCGAGCGTGCGAAAGCGGAAACCGCCGCCGATGCCGCGCTCGCCGACGTCGCCGCGGCCTGCGCCGAGGCGCGTGAGGCCGGCGCCGAGTCCGTCGCCGCCGCTACGTGGGCCCGCGCCGTCGACCAACAGAAGCAGGCACTGGCGCGGCGGAACGACGGCGATTGCGACGCCGTGCTGCCGCTCGCAGCCGCAGCCGAGCAGGCATTCGCGGCGGCGCTCGACGAGACTTTGCGCGCGGCAGAGGACGCGGCCGCCGCGGCCCGGAGCGCCGCCGAGGTCGCGGGGCGCGACGAGAAAGCCACGAGCGCCGCCGACAAGTCGTTCGACACCGCCCAGCACCGCCGCGACGAAGGCAAACGCGTCGCCGCCGCGATTGCCTTCCGGAAGGCCGCCGACGCCTACAAGACGGCGCGCGAAGCGCGTGCGGCCGCGGCACGCAAAGCAGAGACCGACGCCGGCTCCGCGCACGCGGAGGCCGACGCCGCAGCGGCCGCGACGCTCGCCGCCGACGAGCACCGCGCCGCGCAGGCCGCGCGCGAGACCGGAACACAGGCGCTCGCCGCCGGACGCTTCGCCGAGGCGGAAAAGGCCTTCGAGGAAGCGGCGCGCGGCTTCCGGTCCGCGGCCAAGACGGCCGCGCGGGAGAAGAAGCGGAGCGCCGCGCAAGCGGCGCGCGAGGAGGCGCGGAGCGCGCACGAGCGCGCCAAGGAGGCGCAGGCCGCCGAGCTCGCCGCGGCGGAGCTGAAGAAAGGCACCGACGCGTTCGCGGCCGGCGAGCGTGCCCTCGAGAACGAGAGCTTCGCCGACGGCGAAAGCGCGTTCGCCAAAGCGCGCGACGCCTTCGCGCGCGCGCACGAGGCCGCCGTCCGAGCCGCGCACGAGCGCGCCGCCCGTGAAGCGCGCGCCAACGTCGACCGTCTGCGCGCGAGCCGCGCCGGCGGCGCGACCGGCTTCTTCGCCCGCCGCAAGCTCGCGAAGGCCGATGCCGTACTCGCACGGGGCACCGCGGCGGCCGCGAGCGGCGACTTCCAAGCCGCGCAGGCCGCCTTCGCGGAAGCCGCGACGCTGTTCGAAGTGCTCCCGGCGCCACCGACGCCGCCGGCGGCGCCGACGCCACCCGCGCAGCAGCCCGCACCCGCCAAAGCCGCGAAACCGAAACGCGGCGCGATCCCCGCGGACGCGACGTCGGTCCTCGACAGCCCGACCATGGTCGCAGGCCAGGCCCTGTCGGATGCGACGGCCGTCGCGAGCACCCCCTCACTCGAAGGTGCGACCGTCGTCGCGAGCACGGACGCAACCAAGGTCGCGAGCGACAGGCCGAGCATCGCCGCGAGGCGCACCGAGACCCCGGCCGTCGTCGAGGGCGCGGCCGCGGTACCGGAGCGCCGTGGTCTCCCGATCGCGTGGATCGGCGCCGCCGCGGCCGGCGTCGTGTTGCTCGCGGGCGTGTGGATGGTTCGCGGTCGCTCCGGCACGACGACGCCGCCCCCGCCCGCGAAGATCGCGAGCAAGACGGACGTCGCCCCGAAGGAGAAGTCCGACGTCGTCGCGCCGCCGGTCGCACCGCAGCACGCGGCGCCGCCACGCGAGCCGGAGCCGCCCGCGGCGACGGCCGCCCCCCAGGAGGTCGCGAAGGCCGCCGTCCCGCCGCCGCCCCCGGCACCCCGCATCGCGAGCTTCGAGCCCGCGCTCGAGCGCGTCGAGCCGGCGCAGGGCGCGCAGCCCTTTCGCATCGCGCTCGCCGATCCCGCAGGTGCGACGTACGTGTGGTCGGTCGACGGCAAGGTGTTGAGCGACGCGACCGCGGCGAGCGCGACCGTGCGGGTGAAGGACACGCCGCAACGGGTCGCGGTCGTCGCGCATACGGCCGGAGGCGAGACCCGACAGGAATGGGAGCTCGCCGCCTTGGCGCCGCCACCGGCTCCCGAGGCACCGCCGACGGCGCCGATCATCAGCGGCTTCGAGCCGCGCGGCAAGACGCTGCAGCTCACGCCGGGAAAGAGCACGCGCTTCAGTGTGAAAGCGAAGGCCGAGGGAAGCGCCCCGCTTCGCTATGCGTGGTCGGTCGACGGCAAGTCGGCGGGCGACAACTCGCCGACCTTCGACCTCACGGCCGGCGACGACGACGAAGGCACGACCTTCGACGTGCGTGCCGAGGTCGCGAGCGGCAAGGGACCGGCCGCGCAAAACGAATGGACGGTATCCGTCCCGCCCGCGCCCGTGACGATCACGCGCCAGGCACCGGCGCCGAGCGAGATCGTCGCCGACCTCGGCGACGCCGCCGACTTCAGCGTCGAGGCGCGGGCCGGACGCGCGGGCACGAAAGGTCTCTCGTATAGCTGGAGCGTGAACAGGCGGCCGGCCGAAGGCGGCAACGGACCGCGCTTCACCTATCGCCCCGAGCGCGCCGGGAGCGCCGACGTCGAGGTGCGGGTCGAGGCGCCCGATCGCGCCCCGGCGACCCGGCGCTGGACGGTGAAGGCGCGCGCGGTCGAGCCGGTCGCGCCGCCGACGCGAATCGCCGCCCTGCCGCCTCGCGTCCCGCCGACCCCTGCCGTGCGGACCGGCGGTGACCCCCGGCGCGAGCTCGAGGCCTGGATCGCGTCGTACCGCGCGGCGTACGAGCAGAAGGACGTCGACCGGCTGGTCGCGCTCGGCGTGATCTCGAGCGACAAGCGCGGTGCCCTCGCGAGCGCGCTGAACGATCTCGACGAGCTCAAGGTGACCATCAAGACGAGCGCGATCGACCTTCAAGGGCCCGACAGCGCCGTGGTCACGCTCACCCGCGAGGACAGCTACAACGCGCGCGGCAGCCGCCGCAGCCAGTCGATCAACATCAAGAAGACCCTCCGAAAAGTGAACGGCGCGTGGGTCGCGGAATGAGGCGCGGTGTGTTAACCTCGATGTGACAGAAGTTTCGCGAGGGAAAACGTGCCAGAGTGCGTCAGCCGTGGTCGAGCGCAGCGCGGCGCAAGCGGAGCATACCGTCATGGTATGTGAGCATTGCGGTGCGCGAGCACGGCCACGGATGGCGTGCTCTGGTGCGAGCGAAAGCGGTTTTCACCGTGAAATTTCTGTCACATCGAGGTTAACGGCAGGGCCCACATGACGCGTCGGCGGCGGGGTATCGGAGTGGACGTCGTACGCAGGGTCACGACGGCGGTCGTGGTCGCGGTGACGCTCGGCTGCGCCGCCGGTCCGCGCCTCGCCGGCGCCACGACGGTCGTCAGCATGACCACGGCGGCGCAAGCCTCGACGGCCGACCGTATCTTCGTCGGGACCGTCGTGGACGTGACGAGCCGGCCGAGCGCGGCGCACCCCCAGTACTTCGAAACGGTCGTGCGCTTCGACGTCGAAGAGGTGGTCGCGGGCACGATCCCGGCGACCGTCGAGCTCGTCTACTCGGGCGGCGAGGTGAACGGCATCCGCCAGCGCATCGACGGCATGCCGGAGCTCGCCGTCGGCGAGCGCTACGTGGTGCTCCTCGAGCCCGACCAGACGCCGGCGCTCGCGAGCCCGTTCGTCGGCTTCAACCAGGGCCTCTACCGCGTCGTCGGCGAGTCGCGCGCGAGCGCCGTCGTCCGCGATCGCCAGGGACGGCCGCTCGCTACCGACGTCCTGCCGGCAGGCGCGCGGGACGCGGGCGGCGACCCGACGCTCGACACCTTCCTCGACGCGCTGCGGGCAGCCCGCACTCAATGATCCGCCTGCTCCTCGGGATGCTCCTCGCGCTGGCACTGCGGAGCGGCGCCGCCGCGCAGGTGTGTCCGACCGTGCCGAACGATACGTTCGCCTTCATCAACAGCGGGAACAACTCCTGTCCCGCCAACCCCGAGGTCAGCTGGCCCACGGCGAGCGTCGAGTACGACTGCGGCTTCTTCGCCGACGCCGACAAGCAGATCGACTGCAGCGGCGACGCGAGCACCTGCATCAATCTGTGCCGGAACGCGGCCAACGTCTGGAACACCGATCTGCCGGGCCGCTTCCGCTTCATCGAGGCGACCGCCCCCGTGACCTTCTGCGACACCCAGGACGGCAAGGTCTCGATCGGCGGCACGACCGAGCTCTGCGACGGCAAGACGTACGGCGCAAACGTCCTCGCCGTCACGCTCAGCATCTTCTTCAGCTCGGGCCCGCAGGCGGGCCAGCTCGTCGATGCCAACATCACCGTGAACCAGGGTTTCCGCTTCAGCCAGAAAGGCTTCCAGGCGACGCTCGCGCACGAGCTCGGGCACGCCCTCGGGCTCGCGCATCCCGATCAGTGCGGCAAGGACTTCAACGTCCTCATGCGATCGGCCTCGCTCTTCGCGTCGCAGAGCTCCTGCTTCGTCCTCGACCCGACCTTCGCCGACCTGAGCGGAGCCGAGCGGATCTATCCCGTCGTGAACACCACGCCGACTCCCGGTCCGACGACCGGCCTCTGCGGCGACGCCGATCTGAGCGGCACGGTGACGGTCACCGACGGGGTGCAGGTGCTTCGGGCCGCGGCCGGGCTCTCCAGCCCTTGCACGCCCGGGCGTTGCGACGTCGACGGCAGCGGCACCATCTCGGTCACCGACGGGGTGAACGTGCTGCGCGACGCCGCCGGGCTGTCCTCGGCCACGAGCTGTCCCTGAGCCGTTTTACCCCAGGAGTGGGCCGTATCCGGCGATAGCCCCTGTATCTTTCCGCCGCGCTTAGGCATCATGGCGAGCCGTGACGCGGATGGACCGCGTCGGGAGCACCGCCCAGGGCGCGTTGCTCGGGAGGGTGATGATGGCGAATCCGCTGGTCGAGCTGCAGCGTCTCGGACAGTCCCCCTGGCACGACAACATCAGCCGCGGCCTGCTGACGTCGGGCAAGCTCAAGAAGATGGTCGCGGCCGGGGACATTACCGGGCTCACGTCGAACCCGACGATCTTCGAGCAGGCGATCTCGCAGGGCGACGACTACGACGACGGCATCCGCGCCCTGGCGCACAAGGGCAAGAGCGCCGACGACATCTTCGACGCGCTCGCGATCGAGGACATTCGCGCCGCCGCCGACGTCTTCGCGCCGGTCTACAAGCGCACCGCGGGCGCCGACGGCTACGTCAGCATCGAGGTCGCGCCCAAGTTCGCGGCCGACACCGCGGCGACGGTGAAGGAGGCGCAGCGCCTCTGGAAGACGGTCGCGCGGCCGAACTTGATGGTGAAGATCCCCGCGACGCCCCAAGGCGTGCCCGCGATCGAGCGCTGCATCGCCGACGGCCTCAACATCAACGTCACGTTGATCTTCTCCCTCGAGCGCTACGACGAGGTGATGGAGGCCTACATCGGCGGCCTCGAGAAGCGCGCCGCGGCCAAGAAGCCGATCGACCGGATCGCGTCGGTCGCGAGCTTCTTCGTGAGCCGCGTCGACACCGCGGTCGACAAGCAGCTCGAGCAGAAGATCGCCGAGAGCGGCCCCGATCAGCAAGCGCAGCTGAAGCAGCTGGTCGGCAAGGCGGCGATCGCGAACGCGAAGCTCGCGTACGCGGCCTTCCGCAAGAAGTTCGCCGGTGAGCGCTGGGCCGCGCTGCGAGCCAAGGGCGCGCGCCTGCAGCGTCCGCTCTGGGCGAGCACGTCCACCAAGAATCCCTCCTACCCCGACACCTACTACGTCGAGGCGCTCATCGGCCCCGACACGGTCGACACGATGCCGCCCGCGACGATCGTCGCCTACAAAGACCACGGCAAACCGGCGCCACGCCTCGAAGACGGCATGGACGAGGCCGCCGCCGTCCTCCAGCGCATCGAGGACGCCGGGGTCCGCATGGACGCCGTCACGGAAAAGCTCGAGCACGACGGCGTCGCCTCGTTCGCCAAGTCGTTCGAGTCGCTGCTCGCGGTGGTCGCTGCGTCGCGCGAAGCGCTGCTGCTCACCGACCTCACCCTGGCGAAGCTCGGCCCCGCCGAGCGCGCCGTGAAGGCCACGCTCGCCGCGATGGACGAGGCGAAGCTTCCCGAGCGGCTCTGGAAGCAGGATCCGACCCTCTGGAAAGCCGGCGACCCCGCGCACCAGGCGGAAATCAAGATCCGCATGGGCTGGCTCGACGTCGCCGACCTCATGCTGACGAAGGTCGACGAGCTGACCGCGTTCGCCGACGAGGTGCGAAAGGCCGGCTTCACGCGCGCGGTGCTCTGCGGCATGGGCGGATCGTCGCTCGCACCCGAGGTGCTGCGACGGACCTTCGGCGTCGCGAAGGGCTGCTGCGACGTGCAGGTGCTCGACTCCACCGACCCGGCCGCGGTCGCGACCCTCGAGCGCTGGAGCGATCCCGCGAAGACCCTCTACATCGTCTCGTCCAAGTCGGGCGGCACGACCGAGCCGAACGTCTTCTTCCAGTACTTCTACGATCGCGTGCGTGCCGTGCACGGCGACCAGGCGGGGCAGCATTTCGTCGCCATCACCGACCCGGGCACCGCGATGGAGACGCGCGCCCGCGAGCACGGCTTCCGGCGCATCTTCCTGAACCGGGCCGAGATCGGCGGCCGCTACTCCGCCCTCTCCCACTTCGGTCTCGTCCCCGCGGCGCTCATGGGGATCGACGTCGCGAAGCTCCTGGCACGCGCCAAGCGCATGATGCTCGCCTGCGGCCCGACCATTCCGTCAGCGCAGAATCCCGGCCTCTACCTCGGTGCCGTGATCGGGACGCTCGCCAAGGCGGGCCGCGACAAGCTCACGTTCGTCGTCGACAAGAAGCTCGACACGTTCGGCTACTGGACCGAGCAGCTGATCGCCGAATCGACCGGCAAGGAGGGCACCGGGATCGTGCCGATCGAGGGCGAGCCGATCGGCCGGCCGGACGCCTACGGCAAAGATCGCCTCTTCGCGTACGTGCGTCTCGACGGCGGACAGGAGCGCGCCGTGCAGGGCCTCATGCGCGCGGGACAGCCGGTGGTCGCGTTCCGGCTGAAGGATGCGTACGACCTCGGCGGCGAGTTCATGCGCTGGGAGATCGCGACCGCCGCCGCCGGCTGGGTCCTCGGCATCGACCCTTTCGACCAGCCGAACGTGCAGGAGTCGAAGGACAACACCGTCCGCCTGCTCAAGGCCTATCAGGAGAACGGAGCGCTCCCCGATCCCGGCGGCGTGCTCTCCGCCAACGCGACCGACTTCGCCCGCCGCCTCGAGGCGCACCTGAAGCAGGTGCGCAAGGGCGACTACGTCGCGGTGACCGCGTACGTCGAGCGCACCGGCGAGCGCGAGCACCTGCTCCGCCAGATCCGTACCGCCCTCCGCGACCGCTTCAAGGTCGCGACCACCGTCGGCTACGGACCGCGCTTCCTGCATTCCACTGGTCAGCTGCACAAGGGCGGCGCCGCCAACGGCGTATTCATCCAGCTCTCCGCGGAGCCCGCCGAGGATCTCGCCATTCCCGGCGAGCGCTTCAGCTTCGGCACGCTCGAAGCAGCCCAAGCCCTCGGCGACTACGAGTCGCTCGCGACGCGCGGACGGCGCGCGCTGCGCGTGTCGCTCGGTGCCGACATCGACCTCGGGATGCGCACGGTGCTCGCGGTCGTCGGCGGCGACAGGCCGAAGCGGAGCATGGCCGCATCGGCCAAGAACAAGCCCGCCAAGCCGAAGGCCAAGGCCAAGGCCAAGCAGTTGCGCTCGAAACCGTCGGCGGCGCGCGTCGGCAAGAAGACCCCCGTGACCAAGGCCAAGGCCAAGAAGGCGCGATCGGCGCGCGCACGGCGCAGCCGATGAGCACGCCGGCGCCGACCCGCGGCAAGACCGGGGTCTCGATCAAGCGCACCGAGGGACCCGACCCGGGGTTCGAGGCGATCCGTGCCAAAGACCCGGTGACGATCGTGATCTTCGGCGCCTCGGGCGACCTCGCCAAGCGCAAGCTGATTCCCGCGCTCTACCATCTGCACGCGGGAGGCTACCTGCCCGGAGCGCTACGCGGTCGTCGGCTTCTCGCGCACGCCGATGAGCGACGACGCCTACCGCGAGCGCCATGCTCGCGGCGCTGCCGCGAGCAGGTGAAAGGCGACAGCCCGCGTCGCCGCCGGACCATCCGATCGTGCAGGCGCTGCTACTACCAGCCGGGCGACGCCGACGATCCGGCCATCGTTTCAAGACGCTGAAGGACCCGGCTCGAGAAGATCGAGAAGGAGCGCGAGCTGCCCGGGCAATCGCCTCTTCTACCTGTCGGTCGCGCCCGACGTTCTTTCCGCTCATCGTCGAGAACCTGGCCGCCGCCGGCCTGATCCGCCAGACGAACCGACACGGCGTGGTCGCGGGTCATCATCGAGAAGCCCTTCGGCCGCGATCTGCACGAGCGCGCGCGCGCTCAACGCGATCGTCCGCGCGGCGCTCGACGAGAGCCAGATCTACCGCATCGACCACTACCTCGGGAAAGAGACGGTGCAGAACATCCTCAGCTTCCGCTTCGGCAACTCGATCTTCGAGCCGCTCTTCAACCAGCAAGTACGTCGACAACGTGCAGATCACCGTCGGCGAGACGCTCGGCATGGAGGGCGGCGCGGCGCCTACTACGACACCGCCGGCGCGCTGCGCGACATGGTGCAGAACCACATGCTGCAGCTCCTCTGCCTGATCGCGATGGAGCCGCCGTCGGCGCTCGAGGCGCAGGCGATCCGCGACGAGAAGGTGAAGGTGCTGCGCGCGCTCGTGCCGATGACGCGCGAGGAGGTCGCCGTCAACACGGTGCGCGGCCAGTACGGCGTCGGCGAGAAGACGGCGCAGATCGTCAAGGGCTATCGGCAGGAGGAGGGCGTCGACCCGCAGTCGATCACCGAGACCTACGTCGCGCTGCGGATGAAGATCGACAACTGGCGCTGGGCGGGGGTGCCGTTCTTCCTGCGCTCGGGCAAGCGGCTGGCGAAGCGGGTCTCCGAGATCGCGGTGCGCGTTCAAGCAGCCGCCCGCTGCAGCTCTTCCGCGAGCTCGGCGAGCGACGACGACGGCGTCGCCGATGCGCCGCGCTGTCGAACTGTCTCGTCATGCGCATCCAGCCCGACGAGGGCATCAGCCTGTCGTTCGCCTGCAAGCGGCCCGGCATGCGCATCCAGCTCGAAGAAGTCGACGATGGACTTCCTCTACGGCGAGGCCTTCCAGCGAGCGCTCGCCGGAAGCCTACGAGCGCCTGCTGCTCGACGCCCTGCGCGGCGACGCGGCGCTGTTCACGCGCTCCGACGAGGTCGAGTACGCGTGGCGCTTCATCACCTCGATCCACGAGGGCTGGGCGAACCTGCCGCCGCCGACCTTCCCCAACTACTACCCGTTCACCGACGGTCCCGACGAGGCGAATCGCCTGCTCGAGGGTACGCAGGCGCGCTGGCGGCCGCTGCGCGAGGGGTGAGCATCCGGAGCACATCTTGACTGCATGGACATGAGGCATCAAGATGCCCCCATGCGCACGACCCTCACACTCGACGCTGACGTCGTGCACCTCCTCGAGGACGAGGTGCATAGGCGCCGCAAGCCATTCAAGCAGGTCGTCAACGACGCCATCCGTCGCGGCCTCTCGCCACGGGCGGCGGAACGATCTTCCAAACGCTACCATCTGAGGCCACACGCGGCACGGCTGCTGCCCGGGTTCGATCGGGTCGGCTTCAATCGCTTGGCCGACGAGCTCGAGGACGCGGCCGTGCTCGCGAAAGTCTCGAGCGGCAAACGGTGATCGTCCCGGACATCAACCTGCTGCTCTACGCCACGATCTCCGGATTCCCCGAGCACACCCGAGCGCGCCGCTGGTGGGAGGGGCTTCTCACGAGCAATCGCGAGGTCGCGTTCACCGGTCCCGTGCTCTTCGGTTTCGTCCGTATCTGCACCAATCCGCGCATCTTCGACCGCCCGCTGGCGGTCGACGATGCGCTCGAGCGAATCCAGGAGTTTCTCGACCAGCCGATGGTGCGTTTCCTCCTCCCGGGTCCGCGGCACCTCGACATCGCGTTCCGGCTTCTGCGTCACCTCGGAACGGCCGGTCACCTGACGACCGATGTTCAGCTCGCGGCACACGCCATCGAGAACCAGGGAGAGGTGCACTCGAACGACGGCGACTTCGCGCGCTTTCCCGATCTCCGCTGGACGAATCCTCTCGCCTGAATTCGTCGCATCGAACCGGGCGGCCGTTCCCGAAGACGCGCCGCGGAGTCGTCAGCGCGTCGCGAGCACCCAGGCAAGGAGCGCGATCGCCCCGGCGTTCCGGCGCAGGTCCTGCGGGCGGATCTTGTCGAGCGTGTCGGCGGCGGTGTGGTGGGTGTCGAAGTAGTGATGCCCGTCGGGGATGAGGCTGAAGGCCGCGGCGCCGTCGCGCACGATCGGGGCCACGTCGGCCCCGAAGGCGCGGTCGCGGAAGCGCCGGATCGCGAAGCGACCGAACGCGGGCAGGAAGGGCTGCATCGCCGGCAGCGCGTCGGGACCGCCGCCGACGCCGATCGCGTCCGGCGCGCCCATGCCGTAGTCGGTCTCGAACGCGGCGACGTGGCGCTCCTTGCCGTGGCGGCGCTCGTAGTCCGCGGCGCCGGCGAGGCCGTACTCCTCGGCGGTGAAGAGCACGGCCCGGACCGTGCGCCGCGGGACGAGGCCGCTCGCGCGCAGCAGGCGCATCGCTTCCATGACCGCAACGCATCCGGCCGCGTCGTCCGACGCGCCCGGGCCGACGTCCCAGGAGTCCATGTGGGCGCCGAGGAGGACGATCGCCTCGGGACGCGCGCGCCCGCGGATCTCGCCGACGTCCCGTCGCGGTCCAGATCCCAAGCGACGCCAGTGAGCGCCGCCATGGACACTGGACGCCAGTACGCTCCACGCAGTCGCCATCGCGGCGCGTCTTTGACTCTCAGCAGAGCATACAACGTGGGGCGAATACCACCCGCCGCAAACCCATGCACGAGGCAGGTTCCCATACCGCCCGCGCGGTGGCGACTCCCGGGGCTCTATAGATTTGTGTATCACTTTGGCACAACAAAGACCGCGGCAAGCCATCTTCCGTTGCATCGTCATTTTCGGCGGCGCTATCACGGCCTCCAGGAGTTCCGCGCGTCGTAAGTGTTCCAAAGTGCCGTGGTTCACAGTCGACGGAAAGGAAAGGAACCAACTATGCCGACGTATATGCCGATGCGAGCGTTCGCCACCGTCTGTCTATTGTTGGCGTCAAACGTTTCCGATGCCGCGGCAGCACCTTTGGCCATCGCCGTCGGGAGCCAATACACGCCCAGAATCAGCGACGAATCGGCAACTTGCTCGCCTACCATGCTCCAATACGATGGCGCGCACTGGAAAAAAACCCTGTTGCCTGTAACAGCACGCTGCAATCTCCTTGGCGCAACTTTCTCCGACGCTTCGACTGCCTGGGCATACGGAACTCGAGGTGCCGGCGGGGGCGGCATTCTTCTTAGGAGCGCGGACCACGGTGAGTCGTGGAGCGACGCGACTCAATCGTTGCCCCAATCTCTTCAGGCCGGGTTCTCGCGAACTCTTGAGCTCGTTGCTGTTGGCTTCGAGACTTCGCAATCAGGATGGATCATCGCAAAGACGACTTTCAACGGCGGCATTGCGTTGGCCCACACGATAGATGGCGGATCGCACTGGGGAGATCCAATAGCGCTGCCCGGAGGTCCTCCTGCCGGCAATTACCGGTTCCTCACCGGCGTCATGGACTCCCTTTTTTGGGGCGTGGGCGATTCGCGGTCGGTATTCGACTCGGTTGATCTCGCCCCTGCCCAACGACGTGAACTGGCGAACTCCGCTGGCCTCGAGATTCACGACGCCATGCGGATAGGAAGTCGCTACATACTGTGCGGTTCCATCGCATCAAGCTCGGGAACCCGCAATCCGGCATTGGTAAGCTGGAACCGCGGCGACGAGAGTACAATGGCCGGTATCACTCGCCCCCCACTGGCTGAAGGAGCCGCGACAGCGATTGCTGCTTCTCCCAACCTCGCCGTTGTTTGCGGTTCTGTATCCGACATGAACGTCCCCTTCTGTCTGCGATCACGCGACGCTGGGATATCATGGGATGCAGGAAAGCTCACAAGCCTACCAGGCCCGGCCGTCTTGCAGCACGCGATCGTCATCGACGACTCAGCTGCTTTCGTGGTGTCGTATTCTCTTACAGACCCTGAATCGCAATTGGTCCAAACTAACGATGGAGGCCTGACTTGGTCTCCCCTTCCCGCGGGCACCACCCAGGACATCATCATTCACGGGCTCGTAGCTTCGCCGACGCCCCAAAGAGGGAGCTGAATCCGATGCGTGCCTACATACTTTTGCTTTCAATGCTCTTGCCGGCGGGGTCCTTCGCCGCAACCTTTTCGGACACATTTGCTACGAACCCCTTCAGTGCCCCACGATGGTGCGAGCGAATGCATCATGTCCACTGGGACTCCGTCAACCAACTGGTCACCGGCGCAAATGGCGCGAGCTGCGCAGGCGGGGGGTCGTGTTGCACATGCTCTGCTCCTCCAAACAATTGCTCTGCGTATGACACGAACGCCCACCAGATCATTACGACCAACCTATACAACGGGAATACGCGCTCTGCGGCGACTACCTTCGCGGTTCAGCGTCAATGGCAAGCTGGTGGACCGCTCTTCGAGCATGTTGCTGTCTTCTCCGAGGCGCACCCAAGATGCCACGCCGGCTTTCAAGCATATGTCGGTGTTGATACCGCAAACGGGCCTGGCAAATATCTCCTGAGCGTGCAGCGAACTGACGATGGCAACGACGGCCAGGGCGCAAGTCTATGCGGCCACCTCGGCACAACCAATGGTCCATACGTGACCAATATCCCGTTAACTACTACGACACTGCCGCGGTATAAGCTTACGATAACAACGAGCGTCTCGGGGTCGAATGTCGTTACAGGCGCTCAGTTGGTGGATACCGTCAGCGGCTCTACCCTAGCGAGTATTTCGGGATGGTCACAGCCTAAACCGCTCTGGTATAACGCCACCGCCGCACGACGCTTCTCGATCGGCGGGGTCCTTGATCCCGCAATCGGGCCGTCGTCCACAATCCCTCACGATAACTTTACCGGAATATATACTCCGTAGGCCTCGGTATTCATGTCTCGCCCCTGGCCACATTTTCTTAATGCGGAGCCCGAAGCAGATCAAATACCACAATTGCTGAATCCTCAAAGACTGGTGGGCCAGCGAAGCTGGTATACGTCTCGATCAACGGCGCGACATTAACAGCCGAGTCAGCAACCCCGGTCGGCCAATGAGTCTCCGTCATTGGATTTCGATGGACAATAAGGAACCGTGCCCCAGTGGCCCGCACTAGGTCCGTGTCGGAAACATGCACTGCGTTGTCGAGCCGCACTCGCACGTCAGCGTAGGGAACTTCCCCAGCCCGCATCACAGCTGGATCCATCGACACAAACCCGATAATTACGCGTTGTTCATGTATACGCTGATAGTAAGCATAACTGTGGAAGTAAAAGTACCATGGGGCTTCGATAACGGCAATTGAATTCGGCGGGAACGAACCCGAAAGATACGCATAGAACGACGAGATCGCGGCGGGGCGGAAGCGCTCGAAGTAGCGATGTCGATCATAGTCCGCCTGATATGATATATGGTTGGTGAAGTTGTTGGGTGCACCATAGATCCACGGCAAGGGCCCAAAGCCGAGAAGGGGAACCGCGAGCGCCAGGCCAATCCTTGCGCTGCAGTCGCATGTCGTTGCGCGCGCCCTCAATCGAACGATGCACTGCGCACCGTATGCTGGAAGGATCAGCAGCAACGGCAGAACGACGCCGAAGTACCGAGCCGCAACGACGGGCGTGTGAATTGCCGCCGCGCGGCTACCAAGCACGCAGAGGAATTGCACCGAAATGATAGTGAGCAGGTAGCAGCCGAGAAGCCAATCGGAGATGTAAATGCCGACTATCCCTATGAGACCGAGAGTCACGGCTGCTACCACCACAGCTGAATAGGACGTGCCAATGAGGAGCTCAATTGCCCCTCGAAGAGTATCAAGTGTGATGCGATCGGTATTGAGACGACCGGAAAGATCGACGATGCTGTGGACAAGTGGGTATGAGATGAGGGCAGCCATCAGCAGGAACGCGACGCCGAACACCGCTAGCAGCGAGCGAGTAGTCGGCGCCAGCTGGTCCCGACGGCTCGCCACGAGAAGAAGAGCGAACAATGCTGGGGCTACTACTGATGGGAGGGCGGGCAGGTGAAAAATTGGCACGGGGGCGGCAGTTAACGTGTACAATACGGCGCTCCTGCGAGATCCCGTTCGCAGCCAGACATAACAACTGCATACAGCCACGAAAGCCAAGAGTGTCGTCACTGCATAGGGCCGGGCAAGACGACTAAAGAAGCAGAGAGTCGGAGAAATCGCGACGAGGTAGGAAGCCACTAGCGCATTGCCGCGGCTCAAGAGGCGTGACGTGAACAGAGGGAACACAAAGAGCAGGGCTAGGCCAGCCAGCAGCGACGGTAATCGAAGAATGAGCTCGTTCGCCGTGGTGAGTCGTGTGATCATCCAAATGATGGCGGATAGGCCAACGGAATGATCGTTTGCACCAAAATCGTTGACGACGCTCATGAAAGTAGGATTCCCGGATAGCCTATGAACCATATGCCATTCGTCATCGACGAGAATCTGCGGCGTCAAATTGTAGGTACGGAGCATGATACCTATGAAAATTGGAAAGACGAATGGCGCAAGGCGCTCCCACGACTGGCGCCAGGGGCCCAAGCCGTCCGGATGTGTCCGGACACCTGGGGAGATCTGGTCGCTGGAGGAAGCACTTCTAGAGCGCATAGAAGGGCTGATTGGATAGTCCACTCTGTTGTTTTCGTCGAGAAGATCCGGCGCCTCTTGGGAAAATGTCCGATGTCGGAGCATACGCGGCTGGCGTGACGGTGATGCGGCTACGATTGAGCGTGACGTCGCACCAACGCTCCAATACGTGCGTAGTCCCCTCAGATCAGCCGGTAGAGGATCATCCCCACGTCCGCTTCGCGGTGCCGAGCATCGCCAACTGCGCCGGCATCCGCCTGAACCTCGTCGGTCGCGAGCCGAGCGGCCTCCTCGCACCCGGTCCCGACGCCGACGGGTTCTGCGAGCGCCTGGTCCGCGAGCTCCACGCGCTCGTCGAGCCCGCGAAGGGGCGGCCCCTCATGAAGGAGGTGCTGCGATCGGCGGAGCGCTTCCCGGGCGAGCACGCCGACGGGCTCCCCGACCTCCTCGTGCGGTGGAACCGCCAGGGACCGGATCACCGGCGCCGTGTCGCCGCGGATCGGCGTCATCGTCCGCACGGACGCGGGCACGCGCCGCACCGGCGACCATCGTCCGGAGGGGTTCTTCTTCGTGCGCGGCCGGGTATCCGACCCGACCCCTACGGCGCCCCCGTCGGGCCCGAGGACTTCGCGCCGACGATCGCTGCCCTCCTTCGACGTCGAGCTCGCCGACGTGGACGGACGCTGGTGGCGCCCGTCGCGTAACGCCGTCGCCGGCACGTGCTTCCACCCGTGCCCGCGCACCGCGGAGTCGTCAGCGCGTCGCGAGCACCCAGGCAAGGAGCGCGATCGCCCCGGCGTTCCGGCGCAGGTCCTGCGGGCGGATCTTGTCGAGCGTGTCGGCGGCGGTGTGGTGGGTGTCGAAGTAGTGATGCCCGTCGGGGATGAGGCTGAAGGCCGCGGCGCCGTCGCGCACGATCGGGGCCACGTCGGCCCCGAAGGCGCGGTCGCGGAAGCGCCGGATCGCGAAGCGACCGAACGCGGGCAGGAAGGGCTGCATCGCCGGCAGCGCGTCGGGACCGCCGCCGACGCCGATCGCGTCCGGCGCGCCCATGCCGTAGTCGGTCTCGAACGCGGCGACGTGGCGCTCCTTGCCGTGGCGGCGCTCGTAGTCCGCGGCGCCGGCGAGGCCGTACTCCTCGGCGGTGAAGAGCACGGCCCGGACCGTGCGCCGCGGGACGAGGCCGCTCGCGCGCAGCAGGCGCATCGCTTCCATGACCGCAACGCATCCGGCCGCGTCGTCCGACGCGCCCGGGCCGACGTCCCACGAATCCATGTGGGCGCCGAGGAGGACGACCTCCTCGGGATGGGCGCTGCCGCGGATCTCGCCGACGGCGTTGGCGCTCGGCGCCGGCGCGAGCTCGCGCGCGCCGAGGAAGAGCTCGACCTCGACCGGCCCGCGCTCTGCGAGCCGCTTGAGCATCTCGGCGTCCTCGATCGTGACCGCGGCCGCAGGAATCTTCGGCAGGTCGTCGGCGTAGTCGAGCGCTCCCGTGTGGAGCGTCGCGAGGCTCGTCGCGGTGACCGAGCGCACGAGAACGGCGCGAGCACCGTGCTGGGCGGCCGCCGACGCGGCATGGAGGCGCGCCTGCACGCCCTCGAGATAACCCGGGTCGTCGTGGACCTCGTCGAAGGGCGCCATGCGGTGATTCACGAGCACGATCGTCCCCGCGAGCGACCGCGTCGTCTTGCGAAGCGCGTCGAGATCGTCGAAGACCACGAGCGGCGCGCGCAGCGTCCCGCCGGTGCCGACCGAGCCTCCGAGCGCCAGCACCGGAAGCGGCCGGTCGAACGGCTTCACGATGCGGGCGCGCTCCTCGCCGCGCACCCAATGCGGCACCCGTACCGGCTCGAGGCGGACGCCCGTGAGGCCGTCGTCCCGCATGCGGTCCGCGGCCCAGCGCAGCGCCGCCTCGAGCGCGGGCGAGCCGGCGATGCGACTGCCGTAGCCGTCGACGAGATCGACGAGCCGGTTCCAGGAGACGTCGGGCGCCGCGTCGGAGGCCGCCGCGAGCCGCGTCGCCGCGGCCTGCACGTCCGCGACGAGCGCCCGCGACGGCGTCACCACCGGCACCGGGGACGCGACCGCGACCGCCGCCGTCGACGCCGCCGGGACGCCGGCGCCCTTCGCCGCCGGGCGGACGCAGCCCATGACGGCCACCGACACGAGCACGACGCCGATCACGACGGCGGCATTTCGTCTCACAGGTAGCTCAGCCACGCAGCGTTGCTACGCTGTTTCACGCCGGCAAACCACCGGGACGGCGGATAGAGGATCGCGACGACGGCGATCCAGCACGCGTAGACGACCGGCAAGGAGAAGCCGAGCGGCGCCCCCGGCATGTACGGCCGCGCGAGCGCGGCGCTCCCGAAGGTGGGCCACGCGGCCGCGACCGCGAGCGCGTGGATGAGCGCGATGTGGAGCACGTAGTAGAAGAGCGGCACCCGGCCGAACACGGTGATGCGCTCTCCCCAAGCCCCGAGCGGACGGTCGAACGACGCAAGCAGCACCAACGCGGGCCCGAGGGTCATCGCGAGGTAGAGGAGCGAGGGCGGGTACTTCGCGCAGTCGAGGAACCCGAGCAGGCCGCGCTCCGGTTGCCACGGATGCGGATCGCCGTAGAGCCGGCTCGCGCGCAGCAGCACGAAGCCGACGACGAGGATCGCGCCGAGCGCGAAGAAGCGCCGACGACGCTCGTCGCGCGCCAGCACGGCCCACGGACCGAGCACGTACCCCGCCGCCATCACCGCGACCCACGGGATCAGCGGATAGACCACGAACCAGCGTGCCCCGGGAAACGGAACGAGCGGGCCCTGCTGGTGGAGGAGCATCCACAGCCAGCGGAACGACCCGAGACCGTCCGCCTGCACGCCGTCGAGGGCGTCGTGCCCTGCGATCGTCACGAGCGCGAGGGCGGCGATCGCCGAGCGCGGCAGCCACACCAGCGCCGCGAGCACCACCATCGAGGCGCCGATCGCCCAGATCACCTGCAGGATGAGGACGTCGAGGCCGAGATGGAAGGTCCACGCGAAGCGCACGAACGTCAGCTCGACGACGATCAGCCAGAGCCCGCGGGTGGCGAGCCAGCGCGCGAGGGCTCGGGTCGACGCGAGACGACGCCCGTGCAGCCACGCCGCCGTGCCCGCGAGCAGCACGAAGACCGGCGCGCAGTAGTGCGTGATCCAGCGCGTGAAGAAGAGCGCCGGGCCGGCGCTGGCGAGGTCGACCGAGCTGCCCAAGAAGTCCCGCGTGTGGTCGAGCGCCATCAGGACCATGACGACCCCGCGGAGACAGTCGATGGCCGCGTTGCGGGGGGCGCGCACGGCGCCATCCCTACCCATTCCCCGAGCTGACGGAACCGAGTCCGTACGGCGCAATGCGCCCAGGTCCGCCATCATCGGTCTCGACGAGTGCGATCTCTACGCCCGGCCGGACGACCGCACGCCTCGTCCGGGGCCGACGCTCACGTGCCTTTCGGCTTCTCGTGGTGCCCGCCGAAGGCGTAGCGCATCGCCGAGAGCACGCGGTCCTGGAACTCGGCCTCGCCGCGCGACGCGAAGCGCTCCATGAGCGCGGCCGCCAGCACGTTCGCCGGCACGGCCTCGTCGATCGCGGCGTCGAGGGTCCAGCGACCTTCGCCGGAGTCCGACACGTGCCCCGAGAAGCCGTCGAGCTGCGGGTCGCTCGCGAACGCGTGCGCCGTCAAATCGAGCAGCCACGACGCGATCACGCTGCCGCGCCGCCAGACCTCGGTGACGTCGGCAAGGTCGAAGTCGTACTGGTAGTACTGCGGGTCGCGGAGCGGCGTGGTCTCGGCGTCGGTGGAGCGGGTGTGCTTTCCGACGTTGGCGTGACGCAGGATGTTCAGGCCCTCGGCATAGGCGGCCATGAGGCCGTACTCGATCCCGTTGTGGACCATCTTCACGAAATGGCCCGCGCCCGAGGGTCCGCAGTGCAGGTAGCCCTGCTCCGCCGTCGACCGTCGCGACTCACGGCCCGCCGTCGGCTCGAGCGTGCCCGTGCCCGGCGCGAGCGTCGCGAAGATCGGGTCGAGCCGGCGCACGACCTCGGTCTCGCCGCCTATCATGAGACAGTAGCCGCGCTCGAGGCCCCACACGCCGCCGCTCGTGCCGCAGTCGACGTAGTGGATGCCGTTCGCGGCCAGGCGCTGCGCCCGGTCGACGTCGTCGCGATAGAACGAGTTGCCGCCGTCGATCACGACGTCGCCGGCAGCGAGCCGCGGCGCCAGGTCGGCGAGCGTCCGGTCGACGATCGCCGCCGGCACCATCAGCCAGACCGCGCGCGGCGGCGCGAGCGCCGCGACGAACGCGTCGAGCGAGCGGGCGCCGGTGGCACCCTCCTTCGCGATCGCGTCGACCGCCGCCGGCACCACGTCGAACGCGACGCACGCGTGTCCGCCCTTCAGCAGGCGCCGGGTCATGTTGGCACCCATGCGTCCCATCCCAATCATCCCGATTTGCATGTCGTCCTCCTCGTCTCGTCGCGATCGTCGTAGCACGCGACGAGGGCTATACTCACCCCTCCCACACGATCGGCTGGCGCGGATCCGGCACGTAGGCGCAGAAGTACCCCCGCCGCACCGTCGCCCGCAGATGCGCGCCGAGCGCCGGATGCACCGCCGCGATGCGGGCGATCGCAGCCCCGATGCCCTTGGTCACGGTGACCCGGGCGCGCTCCGCGTGTCGCCCCTTTCGCCGGGCACCGAGCGCGCCCATCACTTCCCGCTCGAGCGCGTCGCGCTCCGCCCGCAAGCGCTCCGCCCGCCCGAGATCCTGATGCCGCTCCGCCTCCGCCAGCTCCTCCCCCAACGCCGCCAACCGCGCCCGGTACGCCGCCCGCGCCCGCGCGTCGATCCCCGCCTCGCCGCGTCCGTCGAGCGTCGCCCGCACCGCGACGGCGCCCTCCCCCGCAACGTCGATCGCCACTCCCGGCGCATCGCCAGCCGCGACCAACGCCGTCACGTGCACCTCGCGCCCCGGCGCCCGCAGCAACACCGCCAGGTACTCGAGCCCCCGGCTCGGCCGCAGCCGCACGGTCCGCCTCGCGTAGGCGATCACCCAATAGTCCTCTTCGCGCCGAAACACCGCCGCCGTGGGCGCCACGGCTCCGATCGGCACCGCGGGGATTGCGACCCTCGAGCTCATGAGCGCGGCGGTCTTTCGCACGATGCCCTGCATCCCGATTGCCGCCGCGATCTCGGCCGCCTCGGCGAGACAGGCCTCGGCGCGTGCGGCATCCCCGCCAGCTGCCCTCGCCTGCAGCAGCACGCCGTACTCGTACAGCGCACGCGCCAAGAACGGCGGCGACTCCACCCGCCGGCACTCCGCGATCGCGTCCTCGAACGCCACCGCCGCGGCGTCGAGCCGTCCCGCCGTCCGCCACAGCAGACCCAGCGCCTGCGTCACCGGCCCGAGCGGCGCTCCTTCGGCCCACACGATCCACCGCCGTCGATGCGGCTCGAGCATCGCCGCGAGATGCTCGGTACCCTCCACGCGACCGACGGCCGCACAGGTCTCGGCGAGAAAGAATCCCGCGACGAGAACGAGCACATCCTTCCGCGCCGCCGCGAAGTCGTCGACCGCGAAACGCTCCAGCAGCGCGCGCGCTTCGCCGAGCGCGCCGCGCTCCGCCGCCGCCCAGGCGACGGGACACATGGCCATCGGATCGGGGTGCTGCTCCGCATGCGCCCGGTATTCGCTCGCGTCGGGCTCGCCGCGCAGCATCGAGAGCAGGAACGTCTGCGTCACGCGATGCGCGAGGACGCCCCACGATCCCGAGCCGCGTCCCCATTCGTAGGTTGCTTGGATCAGTGGCTCCGCCTCGTCGAAGGCCCCCTCGACCATCGCGCGCGTCACCCGTTGCAACCCGAGCTGGAAATGCCAGACGGGCTGCCGGAGCTCGTCCGCAACCCTCGCTAGGTGCTCGAGCTCGGCGAGCCAGCCCCCGAAATCACCGCACTCCATGAGGTGAACGGCACGCCACAGACGCGCCACCGCCTCCGTCTCGAGATCCCTGGCATGCTCGGCGAAGCGCAAGAGCTCGGTCGCGACGGCCAGGCGGCGCTCGCTGTCGAACCGGTCTTGGTAGCTCGTCAGCCACGCGGCGAGCGCATAGCGTAACGTCGCCTGGTCACCTACGCGCCGGGCCATGGCCACGCCCCGCGCAACCAGCTCCGCCTTTCTGACGGGATCGCCGAAGAGGAGCGCAATCCCGAGTCGCGTGAGAGCGCAGGCGTGCAGCGCCGAATCCTGGTCGTGCCAAGCCGCCACCGATTCTTCGAGCAGATCGATCGTCGCCCCGACGGGTCGGGCGTGTTCGCCCCAGGCGATCGTCGGGGCGTATCCGAGCGCGGCGCGCGTCAGGATCTCCGGCGATTCGAGGATCCGGCCGAGTGCGGCGGCCTCCTCGAAGGCTTCCTTGGCCGCCGCCACATCGCCGGCACGCTTGCTCGCCTCGCCGAGCCCGAGCAGCAACTCCGCCCGTACCGACGAATCGGCCGCGGGTTCCCAGCCGAGGGCAGTGAGCCCGCGACGGTGCCACTGCGCGGCGTCCTCGTAGGCGAGCATCGCGAGCGACCGTTCACCCGCCCGGCGCGCCCACGCGATCGCCTGCTGCGGATCGCCGGCCGGCCCCGCAGCATACCAATGATGCGCGATCTCGGGCGTCGCGGACTCGGCGCGGTAGTCTCGCATGAGCGTCAGGGCGGCACGCGAATGCAGCGACACGCGCTCGATGGCGGGAAGCGCCTCGACGAGCGACTCGGCAAAGAGCACGTGCGTGAATCGGTAGCAACCCGGATCGTCGGTCGAAGAGACGATCCGAGCGTTGACGGCCTCATCGAGCGGGCCAAGAATCTCCTCGACTGCGCACTCACTGATGCGCGCGATCAGATCGACGCGGAACTCGCGGCCGAAAAGCGCGGCGCGCGTCAGCATGACCCGAGCCGCCGACGATATCGTGCCTAGGTGAGCTGCAACGGCGTTCCGCACGGTCTTCGGAATCGCGATCTCGTCGCTGGCGAAGCCAGACGCGGTGACGAGCGGGCGCACGACCTCGGTGACGTAGAGCGGATTGCCGTCGGTCCGCGCCTGCACGGCCGCAGCGAGTGCCGGAGAGGTCGGCGTACCGGTCATGCGCTCCATCAACTCGGCGACCTCGACCGGCCCAAGACCCACTAGCTCCAAGTGCTCGCTCACCTGCTCGCGCACGAGCTCGCCGAGCGTCGCGGCGAGCGGATGGGTCGGCGCGAGCGCGGCGTCGCGCAGGGTCGCCACCACCACCAGCGCCGCCGTCCGCACGCTCCGCGCCAGGAACCGCAGCAGCATGAGCGACGACGCATCCGCCCCGTGCAGATCCTCGAGCACCAGCACCACCGGCCGCCGCGCCGCCGCCCGCGCGAGTCCCGTCGTCACCGCCTCGAAGAGCCGAAACCGCGCCTGCGCCTCGCCCACCTGCGGCGGCGGCGCGAGCCCGGGCACATGATCGTGCAGCTCCGGCACGAGCGCCGCCACGTCCGCCGCCCCCGCCCCCAGCTCCCCCGCGAGCGTCGCCGCGTCCCGCCCCGCCGCGTACGCCCGCACCACCTGCGTCCACGGCCAGAACGCCGGCGCCCCGGGGTCCTCGTAGCACCGCCCCGTCAGCACCTCCGCCCCGGCCACCCGTGCCCGCTGCGCGCACTCCTGCGCGAGCCGCGTCTTCCCGATCCCCGGCGGCCCCACCAGCAGCAGCACCCGTCCCGTGCCGGCCTGCGCCCGCGCCAGCGCCGCGTCGAACGCCGCGAGCTCCGCCGCGCGCCCGACGAAGGCATCTCCGGTGCCAACTGCGAGCAGCACGCCGCGACCCTAACCACACCCCGCCCGCCCGGCCAACCCTTCCGCCGCGCGCTCCCCGCGCCGCCGGTGCGCTACCCCTCCCACACGATCGGCTGCCGCGGGTCGGGGACGTAGGCGCAGAAGTAGCCGCGCCGCACCGTCGCCTGGAGGTGCGCGCCGAGCTCCGGATGCGCCGCCGCGATCCGCGCGAGCGCCGTGCCGATGCCCTTGGTCACCGTCACCCGCGCTCGCTCCGCGTGCGTGCCCTGCCGCCCGCCCGCGAGCTCGCGCGTGAGCTCTCCCTCGAGCATCTCCCACTCCCCCCGCAGCCGCTCGGCCCGCCCGCGATCGTGATGCCGCTCGGCTTCCGCCAGCTCCTCGCCGAGCTCGACGAGCCGCCGCCGATACGCCGCGCGCGCCCGCGCGTCGAGGACGCCCTCGTCCCGCCCGTCGAGCGTCGTGCGCACCTGGACGGAGTCCTCCCCGTCGACGTTCGCCGACACGTCCGCGGCGCTGCCGCCCACGAGCGCCGTGACGTGCACCTCGCGCCCGGGCACCCGCAGCAGCGCTGCCAGATACTCGAGCCCCCGGCTCTGCCGAAGCCGCACCGTCTTGCCCCCGTACGCGATCACCCAGTACTCCCCCTCGTGCCGGAAGACGGCCGACGGCGCGCGGACCGGCCCGGCGGGCTCGATGGCGGGCGTCATTGCCGCCGCCGGCCCTCGCCTCGCCCTCGCCGGGCGCCCCACCGTCTCTGGTGCCGCGCCACCGAGCGCCGCCACCTTGCGCACGATTCCTGCCATCCCGATCGCGCCCGCGATCTGGGCCGCCTCCCGGAGGCACGCCGCCGCACGATCGGCGTCGTCCGCCGCGCCCCGCATCCCGAGCAGGACGCCGTACTCGTAGAGCGCCCGTGCCAGGAAGAGCGGGGACTCGACGCGCCGGCACTCCGCGATCGCGTGCTCGAAGTGCGCCGCCGCATCGTCGAACCGGCCCATCGTGCGCTGCAGCAGGCCGAGGGCATGCGCGGCTGGTCCGAGGGGCAGACCTTCGACCCACATGATCCAGCGGAGCGCATAGGGCTCGAGGATCGCGGCCAGCGCTACTGCATGCGTGGCATCGCCGAGCGCGGCGCAGGCTTCCGCGAGAAAATACACCGGAATCACGAGGAGAACATTGCCGCGAACCGCGGCGAAGTCGTCGGGAGCGAAGCGCTCGAGCAGCTCCCGCGCCTCGTCGAGCGCGCCACACTCGGCCGCCGCCCAGGCGACGGGAGAGACCGCGACAGGATCGATATGGGTTTGAAAGAACGCGCGATATTCCGTCGGGTCGGGCTCGCCGCGAAAGATCCCGAGCAGCAGGACGTGCCCAATGCGATAGGCGGGCACGGCGTACGAAGTGAACCCGCGGCCGATCTCGACGGCCGCTTCACTGGCACGCGCCGCGGCGTCGAAGTCGCCCTCGAGCAGCCGGAAGCCGAAGCGCATCAGCTCGAGCTGCCAGCGCCAGACCGGCTGGCGAAGCTGCTCGACGACCGCGCTCAATGCGACCATCTCGGCGCGCGCCTCGGCGACCTCTCCGAGCTCGAACAGGTGCAGAATCCGAAACAGGCGCGCCACGGCGATCGACTCCAGATCGTTGTCGAGCTCGGCCGACTGCAGGAGCTCGGTCGCAAGCGCGAGTCGACGCTCGCTCTCGAACCGCTCCTGGTAGCTGCCGAGCCAGACCGCGAGCGCGTGCCGGAGCGTCGCCGGATCGCCGAGACGGCGCGCCATCGCCAGGCCGGTCGTCGCGAGCTCGACGCGCCGCTCGGGATCACCGAAGATCAGCGCCATTCCGAGGCGGGCGCGCGCACGCGCGTGCAGCACCGTCTCACGCTCGCCCCAGCTCGCGATCGCCTCCTCGAGAAGCGCGATCACGGCGGTGTCGCCCCAGACCTGCTCGCCCCACGCGAGCGAGGGCGCGTAGCCGAGCGCGGCACGGGTCAGGATCTCCGGCGAGTCGAGCATCCGGCCGAGCGCGGCCGCCTGCTCGAACGTCGCCTTCGCGTCGTCGCTGGCGCCGGCGCGCTTCAACGCCTCACCGAGATCCAGCAGGACCTCGGCGCGCAGCCACGGGTCGAGCTCCGCGGTCCAGGCGAGCGCGCCGAGCGCCTTCCGGAACCACTCCGCGGCGTCCTCGTAGGCGAAGACCGCCATCGCCTTCGCGCCTGCCCGCCGCGTCCACGCGACCGTCTCGGCGGGATCGCCGCCCGGTCCGGCGGCGTACCAATGGTGCGCGATCTCGGCGGCGGGTGGATCGATCAGAGGCTCGGCCGCGAGCGCCGACGCGGCGTCGCGGTGCAGCGCCGCCCGCTCCGCCTCGCCGAGCGTGCCGACGAGCGTCTCGCCGAAGAGCGCATGGGCGAAGCGGTAGCGTCCGGGGTCGCCAGTCGCCGCGAGCGCGCGCCCGGCCACCGCCTCACTGACGTGCGCGAGCACGGCCTCGACGGACCGCCGGATCGCACGCGCAAGGATCTCCACCCGGAACTCGCGACCGAAGAGCGCCCCGAGCCGGAGAGTTTCGAGCGCCGCGGGCGACACCGTGTCGAGGTGGCGGAGGATCGCGATCCGCACCCTCGCGGGAATCGCCACCTCGTCGCCGCCGAGGCCGGGACCGGACACGAGGGCGCGGGTGACCTCCGTGACGTAGAGCGGATTGCCTTCGGTGCGCGCGTGCATCGCGGCAACGAGGGCGGACGACGGCGGCCCGCCGCCGAGCCGTCTCATCAGGTCGCCGACCTCGTCCACGGCGAGGCCGACGAGCTCGAGGCGCTCGCTCACCTGCTCCCGCACCAGCTCGCCGAGCGTCGCCGCGAGCGGATGTCCGGCGCGAGCGCAGTGTCGCGGAGCGTGCCGAGGACGAGAAGCGAGGAGCCGCGGAGCGCGCGCGCGAGGAACTCCAGCAAGCGCAAGGAGGATGGGTCGGCACCGTGCAGATCCTCGAGCACGACGACCAGAGGCCGGCGGGACGCCGCGCGCACGAGCGCGCGCGTCACCGCCTCGAAGAGCCGGAAGCGCGCCTGGGCCTCACCGAGGTGCGCGGGCGCGCCGAGACCGGGAAGGTAGGCGTGCAGCTCCGGGACGACCGCGGCGACGTCGGCGGCACCGGGACCGAGCTCGGTCGCGAGCGTCGCCGCGTCGCGTGCCTCGACGTACGATCGCAGGACCTGCATCCAGGGCCAGAACGAGGGCGCGCCCGGATCCTCGTAGCACCGCCCCGCGAGCACCTCGGCCCCTGTCGCACGCGAGCGGCGCTCGCACTCCTCGGCGAGCCGCGTCTTGCCGATGCCCGGCGGACCGATGAGGAGCACGATGCGGCCGTCGCCGCCGCGCGCGCGGCCGAACGCCGCGTCGAAGGCGGCGAGCTCGCGTATCCGCCCGACGAACGGTGCCTCGGGCCTGTCGATCGGAGGCTGCACGGACTTTCAGCTTTCGAGAAACCTCCGGCGGGCAAACGTGCAGCGGACGATGTCAGCGGCGCTCGAGAGGCATGCGGATCGCAGCGGGCCCCGGAAGTCCAAGGCCCTCGTTCAGAACGGAGACGATTTGACGCTCGACACAAAAGGTAGAGACCAACAGCGGCGACGAAGCGCTTGCGCGCCCGACACGGACGACGGGGGCATCGCCGCCGGCCGGGCATTCGCGCAAGTGGCCGGCGCAGTGGTCTCCCGCGGCAGGACAATCAGCGTCGGTGAGGCAGCCGCGGAACGGCTCGCGCGCGCAGAGGAGATCCATGGGCCCACCGGCGCATACACCGTCCCGATCTGGCTCGCCGCTACACGCAGCATCCGTGCAGTCATTGCGTACCGCCTGGCCGGGGCAGTAGCACAGGTCCGTTCCGGACGCGCACGGGGTGGCGCGGGGAAGACTGCTGGTCCCGGTCGTGAGCGTCATCGCATAGTCGAGCACCCCGAAGAATGCGCCTCGATTGGGTGGGCAGTCGTAGCTGGTGTTGCCGAGGAGCGCGTCGGTCGCATGCACGGTGCACGCGGCGCCGTCCGCCGGGCCGCCGCGGCAGACCCCGACGGCGCCGAGCGCGGCGGCGCTACACGTCGGACACGGCACGCCGACGTCGATCCCCTCGAAGAAGTGCCAACGGAGCGTGAGCGGCAACGTCGTCTCGCCAGTCCCCGGCGCGAACGACCCGGGCCCGGCCGCCACGATCTGGTTCTGCACGCACGATGGCGCGCCGCCGGCCGAGAGCGGCAGGAGCGGGCCGAAGAGGTCGACGCAGGCGCCTTCCGGGCAGTCGGCGTCGATGCTGCACACAACGCGCGTGTCGAGCAGACAGCGACGAGTCGGGACTTCCCCGGGGATCTGCACCGGTCCGGTCAGCGTGCAGACTCCGCAATCAGCGGCGGTCCGCTCCGGACACGTCGCGTCGAAACGCAGCACGAGCCCGTCGCTGAAGGGCGTGTCGTAGTTGATCCCGGTCGTGCCGAGATCGAGGTCGACCGCCGGCCCGTCGACGGCAAACGCGAGCGTCGTCGGACAATCGATGGCGTCGGAAGTTGGCCTGGGTGTCGGCGACGCGGACGCCATTGCCATCGGCATCGTCTCCGCGTGGTGATCGCCACCGCCGTCGCCGCAACCGACAGAAAAGAGAACAACCAAGACCATCGAACCCAGAGCACGCGCGAGCATCGATCAAGGGTCGTATCGCACGAGGAAATACGTACCGCCAAGCGCTCGGGAGGGCTTTTTGATGCTCCACTTCGGTGCACGTCTTCTGCCGAGTGCTCACACCCGCCAGCGAACGGGGTGGAGGGGATCAGGTCGGTAGACGCAGAGGTACCCGCGCCGGATCGTCGCCGCGAGATGCTCACCGAGCGAAGGGTGGACGCGGCCGATGCGGCCGAGCGCGCTCTTGATGCCCTTCGTCACCGTGACGCGTGCCCGCTCGGCCTCGTGCTCGCGCGGCGCTGGTTCCGAGGCTCGGATCGCTCCCAGCCGCGATGCCGCCACGAGCAGGCCCGCCGGAACCGGCTCGCCCGGGTGCCGCAGGAGCTCCGCGAGATACCGCAGCCCGTTCACGTCGGGCAGCCGCACGACCTTCCCGTCGAAGACGATCGTCCAATATTCGCCCTCGCGTTCGAAGACGCGGCTTTCGTCGCCTCCCGACCCGGCGCGATGTCGCGGCATCCGGTTCCGCGTACTCGAGCGAATAGGGCGACGGCTCGTGCTGCTTATTTGCACTTCAGGGTGGTCTGCGCAGCATTGAGCTGACAGAGCGGCCCGCCGGACGGCGTTTGCGTGGCGAAGCAGCGATCGGCGTTCGGGAGATCGATCGTCGCGACGACGGAGGAAGTCGCCGCATACGACCCATGCGCGCCCGTCACCGAGACCTTGGTGAGCCCGAGCGTCTTGTTGCTGCGATCCTGCACGATGACCTTGGCGATCCCATCGGGCGCGCCCGGATCCTTGTCGACGTAGGTCCACTTCGTGGCGTTGCCGTTCCGCTTCCATCCCTTGCGGAGGACCTTGTCGTAGGTGCCCGGCGGGATCTCGACGTCCACGAGATTGCCGGCGACGTCGACGACGATGACACGGACGCCGAACACCATGGGATCGTTCAGGCTCCCGATCGTGGCCGGTAGTTGGAGATAGCCCTGGAGCTTCATCTTGTCGTCGCCCACCGGCGGGGCGATCTTGGAGAAGGACAGTCGAACGTCGGTCAGCGGATCGCAAGCGTCCAGGCCCAGACCGTACTCGCTGAACACGTAGGTGCTGATGAAGAACGTGTTGGTGCTCGGCTCGCAGCAGAGGGCGGAAACACCGAGGGCACCGGCGGTCGGACACGTCGCGGCCGCAACCTGCCCGCAGGTCTTGGGAATCGGACAGGTTCCCGCGCCGGCGGGACACGGCAGATCGTTCGAGCACACGAGGTGAGGCTTCAGCGGACACGTGCTCAGACCTTTGCCGTTCCGCCACGCCTTCAAGTTGGTCTCGTCGACGGTCGTGTTACTGCCGTTGGACCGGTTCTCGACCTTCCCGTTGTCGTCGACGTCCAGCCACTGGAACGTCACGAGCACGTTGTGTTCGGGATGGTTCGCAGGATCGGGGTTGAACGTCTGATCCGCCGGTCCGAGTGCCGTGATGCCACCGACCATGTTCGTCGAGGTACTGCCCAATCCAAACGCGCTGAGGTTCCCGCCCGTCACCGAGAAGGTCGTGGCGACGCAGGTCGTACCGCTCGGACAATCCGCATCGACCGCGCATGGACTCTTGGCCGCATCGGCGCATGATCCGCACAGCGCACCGGCGGGACAGAAGATCGACGCGCCGTCGGCGGTCGGCACGTTGCCGCCACCCGGAGGGATGGCGCCCGCGCCGCTCTGGTCGGGTGCGCAGCTCTGGGTGGGATCGAGGGGACACACGTCGCACGCGTCCCCGCCGTCCTGCCCGTCGGAGTTCCGCTGATCGGGATTGAAGAGCGCGCTGCAGTTGTCGCTCGCGTCGCAGGTTCCGTCGTCGTCCTGATCCACCAGCGTGCAGGCACCCGAGCAGCACCCGCCGAGGCCGTTGGCGGGACCCTCGTCGCACGCCTCGACCGGCGCGCTCGGGATGCCGTCACCGCAGAGCGTGACCTCAACGGCACCCATGTCGCAACGCGCGGCCGCACCGAGCGGACGGACGACCCCACGTTGATCGGTCTCGATGCATGCATTCCCAGCGCCGCCGGGGGTCGCAGGGCTGCCGGCGTTGAGGGCCGGACTGGTCCCGAGCAGTATGTGCGTCTCGGTCGGACCGCCGTTTGGAGCGAGCGGGCCCAACGTCGGGTCGATTCCGGTGACGTTGCCTGTGGTCGTGCCGGCAATCGTGCAACCGGCGGTGCTCTGCACGAGATTATACCCGTTCGAGGAGAGCACGCCGGAACAATCCGGTGCCTCGCCTCCGCCGTCGCCGTTCTCCGCAATGATGCTGTTCTGGGTATTCACGACGGCGTTGAGGTCGGCAATCCCACCGCCGTCACCGCTGCCGTTCGTGTCGGCGTCGGCGACATTCGCCGCAATCGTCACGTTGTTGAGCGCAACCGTCGTGGGCTGGTTGAACAAGCTGACGTTGATGATGCCGCCACCGTCCATCGCGGAGTGGTTTCCGCTCACCGTGCTGTTGATGAGCGTCAGCGTCGCCGCAACACCGTTCAAGTCGGCGTTGCCGATTCCGCCGCCGCCGCCGATGGGGGCGAACGAAACGGCGGCGGTGTTGCCGCTCACCGTGCAGCCGTCCATCGTCATCGTTCCGACGTTGCCGACGCCGCCGCCGCTCTCATCCGAATAGTTGTCGCGCACGGTGCAGTAGCGGAGCATCATCGTTCCGAGGTTGTACACCCCTCCGCCGCCCGCGAAGCCAGAGGAGCCTGCGGCGTTCATCGCGACGATGACACGCGCGAGCGTGAGCGTCCCGGCGTTCAGTACGCCGCCACCGTCCTCCGTCCCGACCGACCCGCCGCTGATCGTGAGGTCGTCGATCTCGACGGTGGCGCCCGCGAGCACGTGGAAGACGCGATCGAGCCCGGCAGCATCGACGATCGTGGAGGCGCTCCCGGCGCCGCGAATGGTCACGCTCTTCGTGACGTCGAGGTCGCCGGTCGCCGCCGCATCCTCGCCCGCACCGGGGATGCCGAGCACGTAGCTTCCCGCAGGCAGCACGATGATGTCACCACCGGCTCCCGCATCGACCTCTTGAATTGCCGCGCGCAGCGTGCAGTCGCCGCTCGAGCTCTGGCACACGCCGTTCAATGCGGCATCCGGAGCGTCGGCGGAGCTCGTCACCTGGAACGTGGCCGCGCGTACGCTTCCCGACCATCCGAGCGCGATGACGCTCAGGACGATGAGTGTGGCTCGTCGCATCGTTGCCTCCAATAGCCGTCAGTCGCTTTGGGCGGTGTACCCTTCGACCTTGTTCTTGAGGACGTTCGCCGAGAAGCTCGCCCCCCAGCAGATCGGGAGGTCGCGCCGCTTCAGCTGCACCTTGACGCTCGCGGAGAGCGGAAGCGCGGGGAAGCTCAACTGCGACCCCTTGGCCTTGAGCGCGAGCTTCGCCTTGCCGTCGACGCCGGGCACGAGGGTGAGAGCCGAGACGCCCTCCGGCGTCCCCTCCTTGTTGCCGTACTTGAAGTTGCCGTTCGCGAGCGCCTTCCAGCACGGACGGATCCCGCACATCGGCATGTCGCTAGCCGACGGCACGCGTGCACCGACCAGGAGCTGGTCCGAAGCGTCGTACACACAAAGATCGAAGTCCGTGGTGCCGGACGCCGGATACCCGAACTCGGACGCGAGCGTCTCTGGGCCCCGGCCCCATTTCCAGATCAGCGCGTTCTTCTCCGGCGTCTTGCCGGGCTTGAAAGACAAGAACGACTTCTTCGCGCCGAGCGGTGCCCGGCAGTCGGTCGCCGGCGGCTCGCCGATGCAGCCCTGCGCGCTGTCGCAGACCTCGCAGCTGCCGCAGGTGACCGGGGCTCCTCCGGAGCAGACCTCGGAGAGATCGCAGGTCTCGCCGGCAGTGCAGCGGTCTCCGTCCTCACACGATGAGCCGGGAGGGAGAAACGAGGTGCAGGACGCGTCGCAGCAGGGGTCGTCGCAGATCTCACCCGCCTCCACGAAACGGTTCCCGCACCCGACCTCCACGGCCCCGATGTCGCACCGAGCCGCGAAGTCGCCGTTTCCGTCCAGAGGCCGGGGTCCGAGTCGTTGATCCGTGTCGCTACACGCGTTGCCACCACTACCAATGGGCAACAGGTTGTTTCCCGCGTCGATTGCCTGGCTTCCCGGAAGCAGCGCGTGACTGTCCGTCGGTCCACCGTTCGGTCCGAGCGGACCGAGATTGGCGAACCCGCCGAGGATGTTGCCGGTCGTATCGCCGGTCACCGTGCAGCCGGTCGTGTCGCCGATGAGATTGAAGCCCCCTGAAGCGATCGACGTTCCGCAATCCGGCGCGGCCCCCGCGGTATTGTCGGCGACGATCGTATTGCTGAGCGTGAGCGCGCCGACGCCCAGGATCGCCCCGATGCCACCGCCCGTCGATCCAAAAGCACCATGGTTGTCGGCGATCGTTACGTTGTTGAGCGTCGCCGGTGCATTGCCCACCAGGAGAATTCCCGCGCCGGCGCTCCCCGATCCGTCGATCGTGTTGCCGCTGATGGTGGTGTTCGTGAGGACGGACGGATTGGTCGTCGCGGTAGCGAAGCCACCGCCACCGGCGCCGCTCGGCACCCGATTGTCCGTCAGAAGACTCTCGGCCACCTCGATGGATCCGAAATTGGCGATGCCGCCGCCGCCGTAAGGGGAAGCTTCGTTGTCCACCACGGTGGATCGGCGCAGCGTCATGGTTGCGCCCGACTCGTTCTCGAGACCGCCGCCCGAACCCGCCGTGACCGTGTTCCCGCCTACGAGGCTGTCGACGACGATGAGCACGCCGGCATTCTCGATGCCTCCACCCGCGCCTGCCCGGCTCGCCACGACCACGCAGTTCGTGAGCGTGAGAGTGCCTGCATTGTAGACGCCGCCGCCCACGTCCACGCCCGCGTCGCCGTAGTACATCCAGAGCCCATCGATCGTGACCGTCGCGCCGGCGCTCGTAACGTGGAAGATGCGGTCGATGAAGCCTCCGTCGATGGTGACGGTTCCGGGGGCTCCGGTGCCGCGGATGACGACGCTCTGGGTGACGTCCAGGTCCCCGGTCGCGGCGAGATCCTCACCCGTACCGGCGATCGTCAGCTGATAGTAGCCGGCGGGCACTTCGATCGTGTCGACGCCGGCCAGCGTATTCGCCTGCTGGATCGCCGCCCGCAGCGTGCAGGCGCCGGCCGGGGTTTTGCAGAGCGCGTCCGCCGGCGTCAGGTCGGCGACGTCGAGCGTGCTGTCCACCACGAAGGTGGCTGCGTCGCCTGCCGCCGGACGACCCACGAGCAGCGCCACCGCGAGGCAGGCGACCGCCAGGAACCGTCCGGATCCGGCGCTGCCCCGGCTCCGAGCGCGCGCACCTCGCATCCCGCGTTCGATGGCCGCGCTCACGATTGGCGCCGGCAGCATCGCGAGGCCCACGGCTCCGGAAGCCACCTTCGTTGTCGTCATACGTCTCGGCTCCTTCCCGCATCCGCGCGAGAGCGTTCTGACGAGAGTGGTGTGAAAGCTCGTGGAACATCTGTTCCCACGATTTTCACACCTCGTGAGAGGAGGAGAGTTTCTTCTGCGTCGCGACAGCGACGCGCCGTCATCCGGATCGCGAATGAGAATGAGCAGGAACTGGGTCGTCGGCCTCGTCCTCGCGGCAGCAGTCGTCGTCCTCACGACGCCAGCCGCCGGAGTGACCGCGAGCGCTGGTCTCTCCACCGTGCTCGCACGCAAAGCCGCGATCGCGTGTCAAAAGTTGATCGCAAAAACCAGCACCAAAATAGAGCAGCAGCGTGGGCACGTGCTCGACACGTGCATCGGAGGCGCGCTGGCATGCATACAGACCAAAGGGGACGATGCGACGTGTCTCGGAAAGGTGGCGGCGCGTTGTGCGAAGAAGCTCGCGAGCACCGACAAGACGCTGACGGCGCTCGCGGCGAAGATCGTCACGAACGCCAGCTGTCACGAGAAGCTGCACCTCGTGGACCTTTTGAAAGAGGAAGGCCTCGGCCTCGGGCGTCTCGCCAGCCGATGCCGGAGCGATCTCGGCCTCGACGTCTGCCAGGGCATCGCACCGCTCGCAGCCTGTTTGGTACGCCTCCCCGATCGCGCCGCCGCGGATCTCTACGGTCGCGGCGCGCCCCGCAGCGCCGAGTTGCTCGACCTTCTCCCCGACGCGCCTTTGCCGCTGCCGACGGTCGATGGCCTGCCGCGATATCCGGGCTGCGGCGATTGTTTCGTCGTGCCTCCCGACGATACGCCCGTGAACGCGTGCGCCAAGGCGGCGAGCCATGCGCTCGAGACGCTGCTCGTCGGCGTACAGAAGAGCCTGCTTCGTTGCGCGACCAAGGCATTCGAGTGCGCCCAGACGAGCAAGGACGCGACGATCTGCCAGCGGAAAACCACGACGACGTGCAACCAGCAGCCGGCGAAGATCGCCGGCCTCCTGACGCGGTTCACGAAAACCTTCACAAACGGCAAGTGCGCGGCCGATGTGGTCGATTTCACGCGGCTCCTGGCCGACAACGGCCTCAACCTCACAGCGCTCGAACCGGCATGCACCGCGCTCGGCGTCCCGGCGGTCACGGGTCCGGGAACGCTCGCCGACTGCCTCGCGCGTCGGGCCCGCTGCTCGGCTGCCGAAGGCGCGCAGCAGGCGTTACCGCGCGTCGCCGACCTCGACGACACGGTCGGCCTCGGCGCGATCGCCCCGGACCTCGTTGCCACTTGTCCCGCACTGACCGAAGCGGCGCCGGCGATTGCGGCGCCGCACTCGGTCTTCGGCAGCTTGTTGAAGATCATCCGCTCGATCCGGCGCTCGACCACGATCGGCCTCCGACTTTCGGGCGCGCCGCTCGCGAGGCCCGGTGCACCGAGATCCGTGAGCTTCGTCTCCCGACCAGCCTTCGGTCCACTCACAAAGATCCCCTTCCGCTACACGCTCGGAGGCTCGAAGACGCGAGCCGCTGCCGGCGTGCTCACCGAACCGCCGCAGCTGATCGTGACCTTGCTCGACGGTCAAGGTGATCCCGATCACTTCGAGGTGGAGCTCGAGCCGCCGCCGACGCCCGATGCCGAAGTGGAGGACGAGCTCGACGTCGAGTTCTTCGATCCGCTCCCGACCTGCGCCTTCACCCTCGGCCTCGCGACCCGCGTCGACGGCGAGGTGAGCGCGTACACGCCGCTCCTGGTCGTGATGGATCCGGACGCTCCGCCGACGACGCCGACGAGCACGCCGACGCCTAGCACGACACCCGTCGCCACGCCGACCGCGCCGCCGACGGCCACGACGACCACCGTCTCGACTCCGACGGCAACACCGACGATCACGGCCACGCCGGTTGTCACCGCTACGCGCACTGCGACTCCGAGCACGACCGCAACCGCCACTGCGGTCTCGACGTCGACTCCGACTCGAACGGCGACGCGCACGCCGACGCCGACACTCACGCCGAGCGCCACCGCCACCCGCACGCCGACACCCACCGTCACGGCCACCCCCCACGTCGCGACGCTTCGGCTCTACGACACCGACGATCGCATCGACGCATTTCTCAACGGGCAGCCGGTCCTGTCCGCAACGAGCTACGGACAGGATACCGGATTCGCCGATGTTTCGAGCGCCCTCCTCTGCGGCGAGAACGTGCTCAACGTCAAGGTCCAAAACGGCGCCAACGGCTACATCTACGGCGCGGAGCTCCGCGTCGATGGAACGACACGTGTGAAGGCGCACTGCGGCACCTTCCCGAACGCGGGCTGCAACAACGGCGACACCCGCGGCGGCGACGTCGTCGACGAGTACGACTATTTTTGCGTCGACTGCGGTGGCGGCTGCGGAGGCGGCGGCACGTGCGGCAACGCCTACGCGATCCCGAGCGCGGTCCCCGGGTCGCAAGCCGACCCATACCCGGTCGTCATCGTCGGAGCCCAAACTTCGGGAGCCTCGACGCAGAACGGCTCGTGCGACGTCACCGGCACCACCGGCCCGGAAAAGGTCTTCAGCTTCACGCCGTCAAGCGACGGGTGCTACGAGTTCACGACGTGCCGTAGCGACTTCGACACCGAGCTGTATGCCCGCGACGAGGATCCCCAATTCCACACCTGCACGGGCTCGGAGCTGCGCTGTTTCAACGACAACTTCGACTGTCCCGACGGCGGCAAAGGAGAGGAGACCGAGATCTCGTTGCTCTCCGGACACAAGTACTTCTTCGTGGTCGACGGCTTCTTCGCGGACCGCGGCTACGGAAAGTTGACGATCCAGAAATCCAATCTCTGCGTGAACTGACGTTCGAATCTTCGATGTCATTCGATCTGCTCGGCGTCTGCGCATTGGTGCGTTGCGCGGAACGCCGCTGGGGAAGACATCCGCATGCGCGCTCGATCCCTCACTACCTCGTCGACGGACAAGGGGCCCAAAGCCGCTTCCAGCGGGTTCCCGCGGAGAATTCTCATGTCGACTCTACACCCCTTGATCGAGCATGGAACCACCGACCACGCGCCTCAGCGCGACACACCAGCCCAATCAAAAGGAGGTCGTAATGCCCTGGCGTTCGAAGAGGTTCGTCGCGACTCGCTTATTGTATTTGGCCCGGACACGTTTTGCCGAGAGGGAGATCACAATGAGGCATGGATCGATCATGTTGTGCGTAGCAATCACGCTGACCATCGCGACGAGCTTCCGCGCGGCTTGGGCCCTTTCTCCTGGAGGGCTAACCATTGGAGGCGCCGACGCAACCATAGCATGCGGTGGGACAAGCAAATATTTGTTCCGTACCGTGAAGCCGATGAAGCCCGTCACGTGCGTCACCATCGCGGGGGGAACGAGTTGCCAAGTCACGGTGAAGCTTTATGACTGCAATCTTCAAGAACTATCTTCCAGTACTGTGGGTTACGAGGAAAGCGAAATTTGGTGTGTCCCGAACCTTTGCACAGCTACCGCGATTACCGGTTCTGGGGCCGGCTATACGACCTTGTCCTATCAGATAAATGAAGTCGTCAAGTAAGCTTTGGTAGTGGCGTGACCACCGCTCGGGGGCTTCCGCGACCTGCTCGGAGAACTCACTGCACCTCGCCGTGAGACCGCTGGCCGACTGATGACACTTTCGCCTCGCCAAACCGGTGCCGACGCCGCGGGACACGATGATGACGGCAGCGGCGGGGAGACGTCCGTCGAAGCTTTTCGCGAGAACTCTGACCGCGATTCTCGTTGCACTAAATTGGCGCAGGTTCTTGGTCGCCGTTTTCTTTGGCAGGGAGCCAAGGCTGTGCAAAGGTTCGAGCAGTCTTTGTGCGTGAACCGACGTTTTCACCTCGATAGGTTCGATCTGCTTCGTGCTCGGGCTCCGCTTCGTCGCTCGTGCACTCTGGAGGACATCCCGATGCGGGCCGCCCGTTCGCTCTTGACGATCCTGCTGCTGCTCGCCCTGCCGCGCATCGTGCAGGCCGGGTGCAACTTGATCCCTGGCACCACTGCCTCCTTCAACGGCGTCCTCGGGACGACCGACCGGCCCTACGCGGCGCCCGGCGAGCGCGTCGCGGTGGCGCTCCGCTCCTGTGACGCCGCCGGGTCGCCCGGCCTCTCGCTCACGACCGGCGACTACGTCGTGACGGTGGCGTTCCCGGGATCGGGCACGAACGCGCTCCGCGTGCTCTCGCCCGACGCGGACTGCGACGCGCTCGCACACCAGCTCGCGGCCTGCGACCTCCCGCCCGCGATGCTCGCGTGCGTCGCCGACGCGACCGCGGGGCTCGCGACGGTCGAGCGCGAAGGGCACGTGGAGCTCGGCTTCCGCTTCCCCGACACCGACGACGCGGTCGGCACCCCGAGCGACGACCGCACACTCGCGGGTCCGGCGCGGATCGCCGTCACGCGCCGCACCGATCCGCTCCCCTGCAACCTGGCGGCGGTGCCGTGCGCCGCGCAGAGCGGGCTGGTCGCCTGCATCGACGACTTCTTCGTGAACGACGGCAGCTGCGGCACGGGGATCCCGAACCCCGAGTTCGCGAGCTTCACCGCGCTGCCGCCGCCGAACGACTACCAGCGCGACTGCTTCCTCGACCCGCCCTGCAACCCGACGGCGCCGGAACTCCGCGCCGCGCTCGACGCGAGCGGCAACGTGCTGATGCCGATCGCCTGGCAAGGCATCCTCGTGCCGCAAGCGCGCGTACCGGTGCCGCGCCTCCTCAGCACCGCGATCAGCGCGCCGGTGGGCTTCCCGGTGCAGATCCCGGCGCAAGTGTTCCTCACGAGCTTCACGCCCGAAGGGAAGCGTCTCGGACCGATCTTCGAGCCCCAGCTCGATCAATCGGCGAGCACCTCCGACTTCGTGCGCTTCTTCGGCTCGACCGACGCGCCCTACACGATCCTCCGCGTCGCGCGCCACCACGGTACGTGCAGCGCCGGCGCGAACGCGGGCGCGCGCTGCGCGACCATCCTCGATTGTCCGGGCGGAACGTGCGCGACGAGCTGCGTCGGCAACCCGGCGCTCCCCTGCGCGACCGACGGCGACTGCGGCGGTGCCGCGCCCTGCGGCGCGCTCTACGACCTTGCCGGCGCGAGCACGGCCGGCGGCCTCTACCTCGACCGCGCGGCCCCGCGTCGTTGCCAGCTCACGCCCTATCAAGCGTGCAGCGGCCCGGGCGACTGCCCGGGGGCTTTCAACGCCTGCGTCGGCTACAGCATCCAGGCCAACACGCCGGTCCCGCTCGACGGCCTCGCCGCGAGCCCGGACCTTCGCTCGTTCGTCGTCGAGGAGGCGATCGACGGCGTGCAGCGGAACGGCGACACGGATCTGCTGGATGCAGTCGCGATCCTCCGCGACCGCGCGACCGGCGTCGTGCAGCCGCTCGGCGCACCCGACGGCTTCGCGGTCGGCGGTGCGCCGCTCCCCGCGTGCGGCCTCGCCGGTACGCCCGAGGGCCGCGCCGCCGTGCGCGTGCAGGACGGCGTGTTCTCGTTCCCCGCCGTCGCGGTCGAGAACGACGTCCTCGCCTTCCTCGAGTCGGAGGCAGCGCAGAACTACTGCGACGAGAACGGCGACTACGACCGCGCGGACGCGATCCTGCGCGTCTTCAAGCTCGGCGCCGGCGAGGTGACCGCGAGCCTGAGCCCGCCGCGCGTCGTCGACCCGGCGCCGCGGATCAACGGGCAGGGCCTGATGGTGGCGAGCGGCGAGGTATTCTACCGGCGGCCGGAGACGGGAGCGGCGCAGCAGACGACCGGGCGCGCGAACCTCGGTCCGGGCGGCGTCGAGG
Organism: uncultured delta proteobacterium; assembly: GCA_963774015.1. GTDB lineage: Bacteria > Desulfobacterota > Binatia > UTPRO1 > UTPRO1 > UTPRO1. Next base: position 508,195 of record CAVZDH010000001.1, on the reverse strand, counting down.
CGAGCGCGGGCGGCGGCTCGACGAACGCAGGCCTCGGCATTTCGGCAGACGGTCGGTACGTCGCCTTCTCCAGCACGTCGGCGAATCTCCTCGGACCGGGCGGCGATACGAACGGAGCCGAGGACGTCTTCGTCCGGGATCGCGTGGCGGGCACGACGACACGCGTGAGCGTGGGCCCGGGCGGCCTCGAGGCCAACGGCACACCGTTCGTAGGTTCGGGGTTCGTCGCCATCTCGGCCGACGGGCAGCACGTCGCCTTCGCAAGCGATGCGACCAACCTGCTCGGGCCGGGGGGCGACACCAACGGCTTCATCGACGTCTTCGTGCACGATCTCGGGACGGGCGTGACCGAGCGCGTGAGCGTCGGGCCCGGCGGCCTCGAAGGCGACGGCCACTCGGTAATTCCGGCGCTCTCTGCCGACGGTCGCTTCGTGGTCTTCGCGTCCGATGCGACCAATCTGCTCGGGCCGGGTGGCGACACCAACGGCAACCGCGACGTCTTCGTGCGCGACCGCTTGCTCGGCACGACGGAGCGGGTCGACGTCGGTCCAGGCGGCGCGGAGCCGCCGAGCGGATCCGGTGAGTGGCCCGCCATCTCCGCCGACGGGCGCTACGTCGCCTTCACGAGCACCGCTTCGAACCTCCTCGACCCGGGTCTCGACACCAACGGCGTCTCGGACGTCTTCGTGCGTGACCGGCAGACCGGTGCGAACGAGCGGGTCAGCATCGGACCCGGCGGCATCGAGAGCAATGGCGCATCCGGCTTCTCTCGCGTCACGATGTCCGCCGACGGTCGCTTCGTCGCGTTCGAGAGCGGCGCGAGCAATCTCACAGCAGAAGCAGACGTCAACGGCGCGACCGATGCTTTCGTCCACGATCGTTTGACGGGGGTGACGACGCTCGTCGGACGCGGTCCCGGCGGGACGAGCCCGGACGCTCCGCCGACCGACGTCACGATCTCGCCGGACGGGCGGTACGTCGCGTTCTACAGCAGCGCGACGAATCTCCTCGGCGCCGGGCTCGACACGAACGGGGCCGGCGACATCTTCCTCTCCGACCGCGAGAGCGGCGTGACCACGCGCGTGAACGTCGGCCTCGCCGGCGAGGAGGCCACCGGCGGAGGTGGTACGGTGAACGGCTTCCTCGGGCTGTCGCGCGACGCCCGCGAGGTGGCGTTCCTGAGCGACGCGACGAATCTCGTCGGGGTCGGCAACGACACCAACGGCTTCCGGGACGTCTTCGTCCACGGCACTGACCCCGCCGACCCCCTCGGCGCCGATGCGCTCTTCGCCGACGGCGCGCTCGACGACACCGTCCTCGAGGTGCTCGATTCCGCGAGCGCGACGACGACGACGCTCTGTCCCGCCGACGACGTCGCGGTGGCGAGCGACGGGACGGCGGTGTTCCTGCGGCCCGAGTCGGCGGTCGGGACCGGCGCGTGTCCGGGCGGGTCGTTGAACCCGCCGGACGCCGACACGACGGACGACGTGGTGCAGCTCTGGGAGGGCGGATCAGTCGTGAACCTCGCGCGCGCGGCGACGGCGGTCGCGGCGTCGACGAGCGGGCTCGCGGCGCTCGTCTCGGAGTGCGGAACGGCGGGCGCCGTGACCACGGGATGCCCGGACGGCGGAACGGATCTGAACGGCGACGGCGACGCCGGCGACGACGTCGTCGCGGTGAATGCCCTCCCGGGTGCGACGGCGGGGTCGTGGATCAGCACCGGGCAAGCCGGCGAGGCGCTCGCGATCAACGGTGACGTCGTCGGCTTCCTCACGTCGGAGGCGGTGCAGGGCGGCGCGCTGCTGAACGCCGACGTCGACGCGACCGACCGCGTGCTGCAGGTGTACTCGCTCGCCGGCACGCCGCTCGCCTGCACGCCGACCGGCCCCGGAGCGCCGAGCTGCACGGCCGGCGTCCGGGTCGCGGCCGACGACTTCGTGCTGGGTGCGCCCGCGGTGACCACCTGCGGCGCGCGGCAGCTCGTGGCGTTCAGCGCCAACGAAGCGGCCGAGAACGCCACCAACCTGAACGGCGGCGTCGGCGTGCCGGCCGACGTCGATACGCTCGACGACGTGCTGCAGGTCTACGACGCCGTGAGCGGCGAGCTCAAGAACGTGCGCCAGGCGGTGACGCCGTGCCGGCTCGCTGCCTGCGATCCGCGCGAACCCTACAAGATCGACGGCAGTAAGGTGACGTTCCTGACGCTCGAGGCCGAGCAGGGCGGCCAGGACCTGAGCGTCGAGGGCTTTCCCGGCGACCTCGTGATTCAGGTCTACGACTTCTGCACCGAGACGGTGACGGTGATCGGCCGTGTCGACCCGGGCGGGCAGGATCCGCTCCGCGTGCCCGAGGACACGCGCGTCTTCCTCGCCCCCGCCGGGCGTTGCGACCTCGCGATCCCCTGCGGTGTCGACGCCGACTGCGGCGCGGGCTCCTTCTGCGACCTCGACACCTGCGCGACCGCGACCGGAACCTGCACGCGCTACACCGGGCTCGCCTGCGCGACCGACGTCGACTGCCGGCGCTGCATCCTGCGGCAGCCGGCGACGTGTCGTCCCGAGGTGACGACGCCGCCCGACTGCCCGAGCGGGGCGAGCTGCCTCCCGACCCTCGTGACCGCCGTGACGACGCCCGCCGATGCCGACGACGACGGCGTCCCGGACGCGCAGGACGATTGTCCCGAGGCCTTCGACCCCTCGCAAAGCGACACCGACGGCGACGGCACGGGCGACGCCTGCGACGTGCAGACCTGCGGCGACGGCGTGCTCGAGCTCGCCGAGGAATGCGACGACGGTAACACCGCGAGCGGCGACGGCTGCTCCTCCGATTGTCTCCGCGAGTGCGCGCCGGCGCCGCTCGCCGGCTGCCGCTTGCCGGCCGTCGCCGGCAAGGCGAGCCTGCTCCTCAAGGACAAGAGCCCCGACGCCAAGGACCAGCTCGCCTGGAAGTGGGCGAGGGGCGCCGTCACGACGAAGGCCGATTTCGGGCAGCCGCTCACCACCGACCGCTACGAGCTCTGCCTCTACGACGCGACCGGGCTCGTCACGACGGCGATCGTGCCGCCCGGCGGCTTCTGCGCCAAGGGCAAGGCGTGCTGGCGCGAGAAGAAGACGGGTTTCGACTACAAGGACGGCGACCTCACGCCGGACGGCGTCGCGCAGCTCCAGCTCCGCGAAGGTCTCGTCGCCGGCAAGGCCAAGATCCAGGTGAAGGGCAAGGGGGACCGGCTCGACATGCCGCCGAGCCTCGCCGCCTTGCTCTCGCCCGTGCGCGTGCAGCTCGTGAACCACGCGACCGGCACGTGCTGGGAGTCCGTCTTCAGCGCGCCTTTCAAGAAGCAGGACGCGACGACGTTCGCCGCCAAGGCCGACTGACGATGGCCGCCGTCGACGACATCCTGGTCGGTCTCGAGCCGGAGGTCGACGCGTTCATCCGCGAGCTCCTCGACCGCGCCGCCGCGATCCGCCTGCCGGAGCTCTTCCAGAGGCGCCACCCCGAGGCGTTGTATTGGGTCGAGGACCGCCACGGCGTCAGCACGGTCGCGCTCCGCACGCCGAGCCTCACCGAGGAGCAGCTGGTCGCGATCATGACGTTCCGGCTCGCGCAGTACCTGATGGCGCACCAGCTGGACCCGCGGTTGATCCACGCGGAGCGCCTGCGGCACGAGCCGCTCTCGGGTGTGACGCCGGCCGACGTGCATGTCCTCTCCGGGGCCGCCGAAACGGGTGAGATCCTCGCGTATGGGACGTTCAAGGCGCTGGCCGACGTCCCGCCGGCCGCGATCATGCGTGATGCGCGTCGGCCGCTGTTTCCCGTCGAGGAGGTCTTCGGCCGCGGAATCTTCGATCGTCTGCGCATCTTGCCCGACCTTCCGGCGCAACGCGTTCGCGAGGCGGGTCGCCTGATGAAAACCCACTTCCGGCCTCCTCTGGACGAGCTCTCGGCGCGAGGCCCGGTGGAGTTGCTGTTGGCGGCGTGTCGTATCCTGAGCGAATCGCTCCACCACGAGATCGAGGCGTGCGTCGGAGACCTCGAGCTCGCCGTCGCCAAGAAGAGTCAGGACTTCTTTCACATGCCGACCGTCGTACTTCACGGCGTCATCCCGTACGCCACGGAAGGCTCCTTCGGGTTCTTCAACTATCAAAACCGGACGCGCTACCCGTACGCGTTCCTCTCGTCGGAGCTTTCCAGCACGCGTTTTGCGGCGATCGAGGCTGCGCTCGCGGCACCGAGGGAGGAAGGACTTATCGCGCTCCTCGAGTTGAAGGGCGGCGCCAAGCCGCTGCCGAGCAGTCTTTGCCCTCCCGAGGGTCTGCCCGCGCTCTCCGATACGCCAGTGCCCGAGCAAGGCGGTCACATGGCGGTGCGCCGGCAGTTGCTCGACGTCGGGGAATGGCTGCGCACGACGACGCTGTTTCGCGAGCTCTCGGTCGCCGAGGCCGCCGTGCTGGCGACGTGCCTCGAACGCTGGTCGTACGACGCGGGAACGCACGTGGTCCGCCAGGGCGACGCCGGCGAGGACCTGTTCCTGATCGAGGAAGGCACCGCGGAGGTGAAGCTCACGACGCCGGACGGTCGTCACGTGAAGGTGCGCGAGCTCGGGCCGCGCGACTACTTCGGCGAGATCGCGCTCATCGCGGGTGGAGAGCGCACCGCCGATGTGATTGCGTCGACGCCGCTCACCGTGCTCAAGTTGTCGCGCGACGGCTACGAGCGCTACCTCGCGAGCCTCGTCGAGGTGGAGCACGACCTCACCAAGACCGCGCTCGCCCGGATGCAGGACACGCTGCGCGCGCACAAGCGAAGCGAGCCGTGAAGCGCCTGCTCACGTATCTCGCGATACCCGCCGCCGTGTTCCTGCTCGCTCCGGCGCTGGCGGGTGCTTCCTACCTTCGGCATCCGGGGCCGTGGGCGGGCTTCGTCTGCGCCTTCCTCACGCTGTCGTCGCAACCGCCGCTGTCGCCCGCGGACCTCGTCACGGACCCGAACGACCGCCGCTCGGCCTTGCTGATCTTCCTGGCGGTGGTGATCGCGAACCTCGCGTCCGTCCTGCAGTTCGCGGCGCGCGACGTCGTGACGCCGGCGCCGGCCTCGGCGACCGTCGCCGGCGGCATCGCAATCGCGGCCCTCGGGATGGGGCTCAGGCTCGTGGCGATCCGCACGCTCGGGCGGTTCTTCACGTCGGCGGTCGTGGTGCAGGACGATCAGCGCGTCCTCTCGCACGGCCCGTACCGATGGATGCGCCATCCTTCCTACACGGGAAGCATCCTCACCGTGACCGGGACGGCGATCGCGCTCGGGAGCGTCCTCGGCCTCGGCCTCGTCGGCGCCGCGGTCGTGCCCGCCTACCTCTACCGGATCCGGGTCGAGGAGCGGACGATGCTCGCCGGTCTCGGCGAGGAGTACGCTCGCTATCGAGCGCGGACCCCGGCCCTCCTCCCGGCGTGGCGCTGACCGTTCGCACGGGCATCGCCGTGGCGCCACGCGCTCACCCCCGCGGCAGCACGCGCTTCGGCCGCTTGAGCCGCGGCTCGATGCCCGCCTCGAGATACGGCTCGATCCAACCGTGCCCGGCATCGGGCCAGGCGTCGAACATCGGCAGATACGGCTTGATGTCGAGGATCGGCGTCTCGTCGAGAAGGTCGAGGCCGAGGACGTGGACCGTGCCGCGCTCGAGGTCGACCGACTCGAGCGCCACGTTGGTGAGGCCGAGCGGCGACGGCCGGTCCGGAGCGCGGGTCGCGAAGAGGCCGCGTTTCGGTCCGCCGCGCGGGGGTCGGACCTTCGGACCCCAGCCGCCGCTGCGGTTGAAATGAAAAATTAACCAAATACGGCCGAAGCCCCCGAGATCGGCGAGCGCCTCGCGATACGGCGGGTCGATCTCCACGATGCCCCGCGTCTCCGGCGACGCCGGGGGCTGGTGCGGGGCGTCCTCGCGGCGCGTCCACGGGGTGCGGGCGCGTCCGATGATGCGGAGCTCGAAGTCCACGGGTGGCGCCTTCTTATCTCTCCGCCCCGGCAGCGGCCATGAGGGCCTCCCACGCGGCGGGTCGCGGTAGGGACGCCGATCGCTCGGCGCCCCCCGCACAGATCCGGACGTGCGGCATTACCGCATCCGGCTCCTGCCTCAGGTTCTGACGAGATGCGTCCAAGGACGGATAGGGATGACAGATGCGAACACGCGGCAGTGCCAGACGTAGGATACGCGTCATGCGCTGCCAGGGGATGCGGCCGCGTTGACTGCGGCGGCCTAACGACCGCCACCACAGTCGGCCGAGCGCCCAGCGGAACGCGTTGAGCGCTGGAAAGTTGCGGGGCACGCCATAGTACCGCATGTGCCCTTGCACCACCGCTCGCAGATACTCCGCCTGCTCGCCAAGGGTCGTGTGCCGACGTCGTCGCAGTTCGGCTTTCACTTCCTGCAGCTTCGCCGCCATCCGCTTGCGCATCGTTCGCCGCAGCACCACAAAGCTCCCCGTCTTCCGCGTCTTCCCGCAGCTGTGCGTGAAGCCAAGGAAGTCGAAGGTCTCGGGCTTTCCCTGTCCTCGCCGATCGCGATTGCTGGCGGCGAACCGCCCGAACTCGATCAGTCTGGTCTTCTCCGGGTGCAGCTCCAAGCCAAACTGGGAAAACCGCTGCTTGAGATCCACGAGGAACTGCTCGGCCTCGTGGCGATGCTCGAACCCAAGGACGAAGTCGTCGGCGTAGCGCACGACGATGACCTGTCCGCGCGCCTGCTTCTTTCTCCATCGCTGGGTCCACAGATCGAACACGTAGTGCAGGTAGATATTGGCCAGCAGCGGGCTGATGCTTCCGCCCTGTACCGTCCCTACCTCGCTACGTGTCCGCCGACCTTCTTCCAGCACCCCGGCCCTCAACCACTTCTGGATGAGGCGCACGATGCGCCGGTCTGCCACCCGATGCTCGACGAACTTCACCAACCAGCTGTGTTCCAGCGTGTCGAAGAAGCTTCTGATGTCCGCGTCGAGCACCCAGCTCACCTTTCTGGTCTGGATCGCCACCGTCAGCGCGTTCAGGGCATCATGCGGTCCGCGCCCCGGGCGGAATCCATACGAGAACCTCGCAAAGTCCTGTTCGTAAATGGCGTTGAGCACCTCGACGACGGCGCGCTGGACGATCTTGTCCTCCAGCACGGGAACGCCGAGCGGCCTCTGCCGCCCGTCCGCCTTCTCGATGTACGCCCGCCGTACAGGCTTGGCTCGGTACGCTCCCCGTTTGAGCCGCTGGGACAGGTCTTGCAGATTTTCTCCCAACTGCTCGCCGTAGTGCTTCCACGTCTCCCCGTCGATTCCCGCCGCCGCCTCTCGCTTCAGTGCGTAGTAGGCCCGCCGCAGCCGTTCGACGTCGTAGACGTGGTGCAGGAGCGCGGTGAAACGCAGCTGCTTCTGTTGCCTTGCGGCCTCTCGTATCCGCTCGAGCGCGCTGGGCACACCTTCCCGGCTCTGCGTCCGGAGCGTGTTACGCTCGAGCGTCTTCCCCTTGGCCACCGCCCTTCCCTCCACCGCCTCCGCCGCTGGTTCCGCAGCTTTGTTCGGCAGCTTCTCTCGGTACTACGGCGGTGTCCGACTTCCCGTCACCGTGCGTCATCGGATTGCGTCTCTCGACTTCCCGATGCGGTCTGGGCCACTCCGGCTCCCAGACGGTGGCGGGATCTCCCGGTTCCCGTGCAAAGTGTTTCCGTGCATGCGCAGGGTCTTCGACCGCGCCGGGTCCGCCGCCTCTCGCGATATCGACGCACTGCGATGTTGCCTTCCGCTTACACTAAGAGCGTCGGCACCCGAGGCTATAATTGATTTTCGCGGCTCCATGGCTGGCCTGCACGTACCCCTGTCAACGCTTCGCCTCTGCCCTCACGGACAGCGACGCATGACTCGGGGCCGATGTGGGTCGCTACTCCTTCATCGTGTGGCTCTTTCATCCACAACACCTTGCCGGTTTTGACCGGCGCACTAGTGTCTCAGTTTGATTCCGGGCTCGCGCAATGCCGGGCCGGCGCATCCCACGTGCCGCCGAGTGCAGTGCAGGCTCGGGATGCCCCGCTCGTCTTAACCCAGTCGAGATAGAGTCGCGCAGCGACCTCGCAGCCAGTAAGAATCAGGAAGCTGATAATGAAGCCGACGAGCACTCGTCGGACCTTCGGGCTCATGACTGAGAACCCGGATCGGTCGCCTTCGGCTTACGCCCCGCCTTCTTGCGCGGCTGCGCGTCGTCGTACTTGTCGACGAGCGCCACGAGATCGGTCATCGACCAGAGCGTGTCGATCACGCCGGCCGCCATCGCGGGGGTGCAGCCAATCGTCTTGTGCATCTTCACGAAGTTGTACCAGCACGTGTAGAGCGCGACCATGTGCGCGTGGTTCTCCAGCTTCTTCGAGAACGCATTGGTCAACCGCGTGAAGCGGCGGTTCGCCATTCTGAGCGTTAAGTTGCTGCGCTCGATATACGACGTCGAGATGTGTTCGTCTTTCGGGTAGCCGTGAATGTGCAGCTTCTCGGCGCCGAGGCACTGCGCCGGGGAGTAGCGGCGCTGATCCTCCTTCGGATCGGCGCCGTAGACCTTGACGATCTGCGCGTAGTCGACGTTGAAGCCGAATGCCTCGGGCACGACCGTGAGATACGCCTTGTGCGCGTCGGTCGTGAGCTGCACGCGGTTCGCAAGCCGCGACGCGACGTCGGTCATGAACTCCCACGCGCACCCTGCATCGCGACCGCCGAGGAGCCACGACACGATCAGCTTCGAGTCGGCGTCGATCGCTGTCCACGTCCACACGTCGCCGACGTTCGCGGGTCGCTCGTCCTTCGACGCCTTCGCCTTCGCGGCCTTCTCCTTCATCCCGACGAACGACCAGATTTCGTCGCACTGCACGCGCTTCGCAGCGACGTTGCGAACGGTGACGTCGTGGAACGCGCTGCACGCTTTGCCGGCGATCACGAGGTAGCGGGCGACGGTGTTGATCGAGACGTCAGCGACCCGGCTGATCGAGCGCATCGAGGAGCCTTCGCAGAGCATCGAGAGGATCTGGACCCGCGTGGCAACCGGCAACTTGTTCATGCCGCAATGATATGACAATAATACTTGAGTGTCAAGCAAAAGTTTCACCTGATTGTCGCCCGGTAATCTACCGTCTCGACGCACGACCGGAGAACGACCAGCCCCTTGATGTTCTCGGCAGTCCGCTAACTTAGCGAATGCAAACGGCTCTCCCTTGAACTGCCGTGCCCGTGTATGCTTGGTGCAGGTACGTCAAGATGCCAAAAGCGGACACGATACTGAGCTACCGCGATGTCGATCCGCGACATGTCCCGAACTACCCAGTCGCTAGCGCCGCGAGCTACTTGAAGGTTCCGGCGAGCACCGTTCGCACCTGGGTGTACGGTCGAGACTATCCGGTATCTGACGGTCACCGGACGTGGCATCCGCTGATCAAGATAGCTGACCGCGAACGCGGTTTGCTGTCGTTTACGAATCTCGTGGAAGTTTTTGTACTCGATTCGGTACGGCGTCGTTACGGGATCAAGCTACCGAAAGTACGCAACGCAATAGTGCATCTGCGCAGGGAATTCAAATCCGAACATCCGTTAGCAACGTCGCGGATGCTGACGGACGGGTACAGTCTGTTTCTGGATTCGCTCGAAGATGCGGTTGTGTTGAATATCTCCGATAGCCCATCGGTTGCCCAGGTTGGCATGCGTGACGTCCTAATCCGCTACTTGGAACGCATTCAATTCGACCCGGCAGGCGCTATCGGCGTGTTTCCCTTCGCTACAGAAGCCCAGATCGATGGCCCCGCTCCGAGTGCCCGACGCATCCTGATTCACCCACGCTACGCCTATGGGCGACCCGTGATCGCCGGAACCGATATCCGTACCCGAATCGTGGCTGAACGAAAACGCGCCGGTGAATCGATCGAGGCGCTCGCCGAGGACTACTGCCGGCCGCTGGCGGACATCACGGACGCGTTGCTCTACGAGAACGCAGCCTAGCGATCGTTGCACAGACCGGAGTGTTCACCGATCGATCCCTCGGTCGGAGACTCCCGACTCTGTTACGCGAACGCGGTTGGCCTATTCGCGAACACGCCCTTCTGTTCGCGGGCAACAACCTGGATCAGCAGCCAGAGGGCGGCGACGAACCCTGGATTCGTCTTGTGGGTCGAAGCGGTTGGATCGGCCTCACCAAGAACGACGGCATAGTCAGCGACGTCAGTGAACGGCTCGAGATCCTACAATCACGGGCTCGCCTGTTTGGGTTCACCAGGGCGGACATGACTGCCGACCGAATGGCGCAAGCGTTTGACGACGGGTTGCGAGGCATGGCCCGCGTGATCAACCGCTACCCGGCCCCGTTCTTCACCAAGATTTCGGCTGATGGGGAAATAGTGAAGGTTTACACGGAAACAGACCTACTGACCCTGCATCGTCGAAGCCGTCGAAGAGGGGACTAACTCCCCCAGCGCGCACGCGCAGCCTTCTTCGCGATCGCCTTCCGCTTCTCAGGTGAAAACGCCTTCTTCCGCGCCACGCCGCCCTTGAGCCCGCCCTGGCGCATGTGCTCCTTCGCCGGGTCGCGCACCTGATCCTCCACCTCGCCGGTCGCGATGCGCATGACATGCACGGCGTTGCCGATCACGTCAGCGGGGCGCTTCTCGCCTCGGGGGGCCCTTCGGCATCGTCGCGGAAGCTAGCACACGTCGTCGGCGGTTGCGCGGGTCGGAATCGGGCGCCCGGAATCAAACTGAGCCCTCCGCCGCCTAAAGGCGGCGGGTTCGCGGGCGCCTAAAGGCGCCTGAAGACCCTCGCCGTGCGCTGCAAGCTCATGACCATGTCACTCACTCACCTTGAACCGGTCGTCGTCCTGGGGCTCGGCATCTTGCGTCCGGATGTACTCCGCGATCATCTCATCAGTCACATTGCCGCTGCTGCACACGAAGTACCCCCGGCTCCACAGATGCCGGCCCCAGAACGCCGCCCTCAACTTCCGGTGGTCCATGAGCAGCCGGTGCGAGGTCTTCCCTTTGATCGCTTGCATCACCCGACTCGGAGCCAGATGCGGCGGCACGCTCAACAACAGGTGCACGTGATCGGGACGTACGTGCCCCGCCAGAATCTCAATGTCGTTCGCCCGACAAATCTGTCGCACCATCCCGCGCACTTCGAGGGCCACATCGCCCGTCAACGCCGGCTTGCGGTACTTCGTGGTGAACACGAAATGGTAGTGCAGCTCATACACACTGTGCGACGCGCGCCGGTAGGTCCGCATGCCGCCCACCGTACCGCAAGCCTCCTGAAGGCGTCACCTGAAGGTGAGGGGTTCCACCCTCCCAGAATGAGACACTGAGACACTACCCACGCGGCCGCGCTCTCGCAATTCCCCCCGTCCGATGCTAGACAACGCCGGTTTTCATGCCGGCCCGTCCTCGGGCGGCCGGCAAGTTCGTCGGGAGTGCGCAGAAGCGCTCGCGGGAAGCAGACGTCACGGCGTCCTTGCCTTCTCGTCCGGGCGGCCAACCACTCGAAACCTTAGAGGCTGGTCGGGCTGTCCTCCCTTCCCGCCTCGAGTTTTTGGAGGAGGCACCCGCATGATTCGGGCACGTGTAACGTCATCGTTGTTGGCAGCGGTAGCATTGGTGTTGGCGACCGCCGGCATCGCCGGCGCGAGCGAGGCCGAGCTGATCCTTCCGGACCTCGCCTCGCAGCGATTTCTCGGCTTCGACGGCTGGACGCTGCTGCTGGTGATGGGCGCCTCATCTGCGCGCTTCGGGCTCGTCTTCAGCTTCATGCAATTCAATCCGCTGAAGAACCTGCCGGTGCACCGCTCGATGCGCGAGATCTCCGAGCTGATCTACGAGACCTGCAAGACCTACCTGATCACGCAGGGCAAGTTCATCCTGATGCTCGAGGTCTTCATCGGCGCGATCATGGTCGTCTACTTCGGCGTGCCTGCAGCAGCTTCGAGCGCGGTGAAGGTGGTCGTCGATCCTGCTCGTTCAGCCTGGTCGGCATCGGCGGCAGCTACGGCGTCGCCTGGTTCGGCATCCGCATCAACACCTTCGCCAACTCGCGCACCGCCTTCGCCAGCCTCGAGGGCAAGCCCTACCCGACCTACGCCATCCCGCTCAAGGCCGGCATGAGCATCGGCATGCTGCTGATCTGCGTCGAGCTGCTGCTCATGCTCGTGCATCCTGCTCTTCATCCCGGCGACTTCGCCGGCCCCTGCTTCATCGGCTTCGCCATCGGCGAGTCGCTCGGCGCCTCGGCGCTGCGCATCGCCGGCGGCATCTTCACCAAGATCGCCGACATCGGCTCCGACCTGATGAAGATCGTCTTCAACATCAAGGAAGACGACGCGCGCAACCCCGGCGTCATCGCCGACTGCACCGGCGACAACGCCGGCGACTCGGTCGGCCCGACCGCCGACGGCTTCGAGACCTACGGCGTCACCGGCGTCGCGCTGATCACCTTCATCCTGCTCGCCGTCCACGAGCGCCGACCGTGCAGGTGCAGCTGCTGGTCTGGATCTTCGTCATGCGCATCATGATGATCGTCGCCAGCGCCGTCTCCTACTTGATCAACGAGGCGCATCGCAGCGCGGCCGCTACGCCAACGCCGACAAGATGAACTTCGAGGCGCCGCTCACCTTCCTGGTCTGGCTCACCTCGATCGTCTCGGTCGGCGTGACCTTCGTCGTCTCGTACCTGCTGATCCCGCGACCTCGGCGACGGCACGCTGTGGTGGAAGCTCTCGACCATCATCACCTGCGGCACGCTCGCCGGCGCGATCATCCCCGAGGTGATCAAGGTCTTCACCTCGACCGAGTCGGGCCACGTGCGCGAGGTCGTCGACCGCCTCGCGCGAGGGCGGCGCCTCGCTGAACATCCTCGTCGGGCTCGTCGCCGGCAACTTCTCCGCCTACTGGATGGGCCTGGTCATCGTCGTGCTGATGGGCATCGCCTAGCGGTCTCGCTCGTCGGGCTCGACGCGCTCTGCATCAGGTCGGCGATGGTCACGCCGGCGCCGGTCTTCGCCTTCGGCCTGGTCGCCTTCGGCTTCCTCGGCATGGGCCCGGTGACCATCGCCGTCGACTCCTACGGCCCGGTCACCGACAACGCCCAGTCGGTCTACGAGCTGTCGCTGATCGAGACCGTCCCGAACGTCAAGGCACGAGATCAAGAAGGACTTCGGCTTCGACGCCGACTTCGAGAACGGCCAAGCACTTCCTCGAGGAGAACGACGGCGCCGGCAACACCTTCAAGGCCACCGCCAAGCCGGTGCTGATCGGCACCGCCGTCGTCGGCGCCACCACGCATGATCTTCTCGATCATCATGGTGCTGACCCACGGCCTCACCGAGCAGCATCGACAAGCTCTCGCTCCTCCACCCGCCCTTCCTGCTCGGCCTGATCACCGGCGGCGCGGTGATCTACTGGTTCACCGGCGCCTCGACCCAGGCGGTCGCGACCGGCGCCTACCGCGCGGTCGAGTTCATCAAGGCGAACATCAAGCTCGACGGCGCCGAGAAGGCCTCGATCGAGGACTCGCAAGAAGGTCGTCGAGATCTGCACGCAGTACGCGCAGAAGGGCATGTTCAACATCTTCCTGGCCGTCTTCTTCTCGCACCCTGGCCTTCGCCTTCCTCGAGCCGTTCTTCTTCATCGGCTACCTGATCTCGATCGCGCTCTTCGGCCTCTTCCAGGCGATCTTCATGGCCAACGCCGGCGGCGCCTGGGACAACGCCAAGAAGGTCGTCGAGGTCGAGCTCAAGGAGAAGGGCACGCCGCTGCACGCGGCCACCGTCGTCGGCGACACCGTCGGCGATCCGTTCAAGGACACCTCGTCGGTGGCCATGAACCCGATCATCAAGTTCACCACCCTGTTCGGCCTGCTCGGCGGTCGAGCTCGCGATCGAGATGTCGCGCGCCGCGAGCGCGACCCTCGCGGTCGTCTTCTTCGCGCTGTCCCTGGTCTTCGTGTACCGCTCCTTCTACGGGATGCGGATTCCGCTGAAGAAGTAGTCGTTCGGACGGACGGGACGCCGCTCGCCGCAATGGCGGGCGGCGTCCGCCTGCCAGCACTGCGGCCTGCAAGAACCACGCGTCGCTGCCTACCGCTCGCCTCTGTCGCGGTTCCCGAAATCACCGCCACTGCCGCGGAACCTCCCTGGTCGTCGCACTCCCCAATTCGCCCCGTCGTAGCAAGGCCACGTGATCGCGCGCCGCCGCGGCCGCGGCGCGCCGTCCATGCGCTGAGAAAAGGCGGCGGAGAATTTCCCGATTCGAGAACGGCAGCGACATCACGGCGACACAATCCCTGGGCGATGGCAGCGTCACGCGTTGGCATGCGCGATGCAGCTGGAGCTCGTCACGGATCGTCGCCATGACGACACGATCCTCGGGTATCCGTATGCCGAAATGGATCACGTTTTCGTGAGTGTGGTGGACGAATTCCTTTGACACCTCCGCTGATCGCGCAATGAGTGTAGCGATCCACCGGGCCCCCTCAACGGACCGCATGCGGTCTTCGTAGCGGCGCGAAACCTCGCGCGACTGGAGTCGACGATGCGAATCACCAGTCGTCATCATCTGGCGATCGGGATGCGGCGCCGGTGTGCCGTGACGATTGCGGCAGTCGTGCTGCTCGGAGCAGCGGGGAGTACCAGTGCCGCGCCACCGCCGTGCGTCGCGGGGCCGGAGCCACCGCGCGACATCAACGGCTACATGCTCTTCGCCTACACGGATCTCTACGTGAAGGGTGGGACGGCCGCGATCCCCGGGCGCGGGCTCTTCAGCGGCGGCCATCTCGGATCGAACGGCATCGCGACGGTCGGCGATCCGAACGCCACGCTCGGGACGAACTACGGCGTCCATCTCTCGGACGGCTACGCGGCCGTCGCCGACCGCATCACGCTCGGACCCGGGCATCCGCTGTTGCCGACGAGCGTGTGGGACCTCTTCACCAACGTCATCGACAACAACGACTTCACGCCATCCTCCGTGCGGAACGCGGGGCCGATCTGTTTCACGCCGCCCATCATCGATACGGGGCTGCCGAGCTTCGTCGCGTTCACGCATCCGGGCGGCCCGTACCAACCGGTCCTGCCGGGCTTCCCTTCGGAGGCCGCGCTGAACGCGCTCGCCGACGTGACCCTGCCTCCCGGGTTCATGTTGACGCTGCCACCGGGCGACTACGGCGACGTCGACATCAACGACGGCGGCATCCTGAACCTCGGTGCGGGCGTCTACGACCTGCACTCGCTCCAGATCGGCCGGAACGTGACCATCAACACGACGGCCGGCACCGACGTCCGGATCGCCGTCGACTTCCGCAGCAACAACGACCTCACCATCCAGGGATCCGATCTGGCACGCTTCTACATCCGCTCCGACGGCCTCGGTCCGTCCACGTTCTCGTTCACGCTCGGGTACAACACCGACCCGAGCTGTTCCGACACGATCGCCGTGCACGGGCAGTTCTTCATCCCGAACGGCCGCATCAATCTCGGCGACTGCACCAACATCTTCGGCCGCGTCTGGGCCGACGTCATCCGCAACGACACGAACATCAACGTCACCTATCGGGCGGGGGCCTCGCTCCGCGGCACGAAGTACCTCGACGCGAACGCCGACGGCGTGATCGATCCCGGCGAGAGCGGGCTCGCGGGCGTGGCCTTCTACGTCGACTACGACGACGACGGCGTGCTCGACCCCGGCGAGCCGAGCGGCACGAGCGACGCCAGCGGCCAGTACGTGATCGACGACGTCGCCCCGGGCACGTGGACGCTCCGCGAGCTCGGCGACCCGGGCTTCGTCTGCTCCTTTCCCGCGAGCTGCTCCTACGCGCTTACCATCGGAGACGGCGAGGTCCAGACGGGCTTCGACTTCGCGAACTGGACCGGTATCAGCAAGACCGGCATCAAGTTCGAGGACCTCGACGCCGACGGCAGTCCTCGCGAGCCCGGCGAGCCGGGCCTTCCGGGGTGGACGATCTACGTCGACTACGACGACGACGGCGTGCTCGATCCCGGCGAGCCGTTCGGCGTGACCGACGCCAGCGGCGCCTACGCGATCGTGAACATTGCGGCCGGAACGTGGAAGGTGCGCGAGGTCGGCCAGCCCGGATGGACGTGCTCGTTCCCGTCGACCGCCGATGCATACGGCTGCCATCACGAGGAGACGTTCGTCCCCGGGACGGCGTACGGCGACAACGATTTCGGCAACTGGCGCGAGGCGACCACGTCGGGAACCAAGTTCTCCGACGTCGATCGCGACGGCGGGCGGGATCCCGGCGAGCCCGGTCTCGCCGGCTGGACGATCTATGTCGACTACGACGGCAACGGCGCGCTCGATCCCGACGAGCCGTTCGGTGTCACCGACGCGACCGGCGCCTATGTGATCACTGGTATCGTCCCCGGGACGTGGCAGGTGCGCGAGGTGCCGCAATCCGGCTGGACGTGCTCGTTCCCGCTGACCGCCGACGCCTTCGGTTGCTACCACGAGGAGACGCTCGCGAGCGGCAGCGCGAATCCCGGCAACGATTTCGGCAACTGGTTCGACGGCCTCGGGCATTTCCAGTGCTACGAGATCCACCGCCCGGCCTTGAACCGCGCCGGTGTGTCGCTCGCGGACGCGCTCGGCCCGAGCACCGTCACGATCAAACGCCCCAAGCGGATCTGCGCGCCGGCGGACAAGAACGGGGAGGACCCGACTGCACCGCTCGATCCGGAGCACTTCACCTACTACACGATCAAGCAGACCTCGCGCTTCACCAAGGTGAAGGGCGTGACGGTCGACAACCAGTTCGGCTCGCGAACGATGTCGCTCGCGAAGCCGGATCGGATGCTGGTGCCGACGGCGAAGAGCCTGACGGACCCGGCGTCACCGCTCACCCGTCCGATCGATCACTACAAGTGCTACAAGGTCACGGGCGCGAAGACGAAGGTGCCGGGGCTCGTGGTGACCGACCAGTTCGGAACGATCGTGGTCGACGTCAAGCAGCCGCTGCACCTCTGCCTACCGGCCATCAAGAACGACGAGGGCCCGCTCGTCGATCCGGGCGCGGCCCTGATGTGTTACAAGGTGAACGGTCGGCCGGCGGCCTTCCGTCCGGAGCTGTTCACGCTGAACCAGTTCGGGGCGGACGCCTACGACTTCTTCGGCCCGCGCGACTTCTGCGTGCCGTCGACGGTGACGATGCCCTAGGGAACCTCTGCACAGGTAGGTTCCGAGCGAGAAGTGCGAGCCGGCCACGGGCTATTCAGCCGGCGGAGCCATGAGCGAAGAGTTGGATCTCCTGCTGCTCGTCGTCGAGCGACTGAACCGAGCGGGCATCGCCTACATGCTGAGCGGCTCGACGGCCATGAACGTCTACGCCGAGCCGCGCATGACGCGTGACATCGACCTGGTGGTGGAGATCGGGCCGGCGACCATCGACACGATCGCGGCCGCCTTCGCGCCCGACTTCTATTGCGACCGCGACATGATCCGCCAGGGTTGAGCACCGCGGGAGCTTCACCGTGATTCACACCCCGACCGTCATCAAGGTCGATTGCATCGTGCGCAAGGACTCGAGGTATCGTCGAACGGAGTTCGCGCGCCGGCGTACCATCACCGTCGAGGGCCGGGCCGTCGACCTCGTCGCGCCGGAGGACCTCATCCTTTCGAAGCTCGCGTGGGCGAAGCCCAGCCATTCGGAAATCCAGCTGCGGGACGTCCGCAACCTCATCGCGTGCGTCGAGACGCTCGACTGGAGCTACATCGCGCGGTGGGCGGTAGACCCAGAGCTGGACGTCCGGGACCTCCTTGCCGAGGTCAGGCCATGAACGACACCACTCCGGCCATACGCGAGCTGCAGCGGCGCCTCGTCATGGAGCGAAGCGGGGCCGAACGCTTGCGGATGGGCTGCGCCATGTTCGATGCCGCGCGCGCCCTGATACGCGCTGGGCTCGGCGATGCCGCCGGAACGGACCAATCGACCGCAATGCGGATCCGGCTCTTCCACCGCACCTACGGCCGCGACTTCGATGCCCCGACCGTGGCGCGGATCGTCGCGGCCTTGAGGGAAAGGGGCGATGAGCAGCCATAGGGGACACGTACGGCTGCGCCAAAATGGCGCGCGCTTCCTCGACGCGGGTCGGGAATTTTCTTGACCCGCGCTCGCCGTCGACGGTAGGTCCGAATCATCCATCCACGGCATCCGGTTGCCGACACGTTTCGGGCCCTCTGCCCCAGGAGGCGTCGCATGCGTCAGGTTCGATCAATTGCCGTGGTGTGTTTCGTCGTGGCCCTCGCCACGCGGGCGGCGGCGCAGGTCTCGTGCGCCGACCCCAACAACCTCTGCACGGGCGACCCCTGCGAGACCAGCAACATCACTGTGCAGACGCCCTGCGTGGTCGACTTCGGTGGCCGCACGCTCGTGATCGGCGGCGCGCTCACCGTGCCGGCAGGGGGTACGCTCGACCTCACCGCCGGCGAGATCCAGGTGCACGGTCGCATCGAAGGACCGGGCGCGGCGGTGACGCTCACGGCTGCCGCGGGGCCGGCCGACCTGAACACCGAAATCGACGTCGGAACGGGCAGCATCGCGGTGAGCGCGACCGGCGACATCGACGTCAAGAACCGCCTGAAAGCGAAGCCGGGCGGCAGCGTGACGGTCGCCGCCGGCGGCACGCTGACGACCGGAGTCTCGGCGGTCATCGAGGTCGAGGACGGCGGCAGCATCGCGCTCAGCGGCGACCTCGGCGTGACGATCGGAGGCCGCGTCTTCGCCGGCGGTGAGCAGAGCGGCTCGGTGCAGATCGACAGCAGCGGCGGCGTGGTGACGCTCGATCAGGACGTCCGCGTCGACGGCCCGGGCCAAAGCAGCGTCACGATCGCCGGCGCGACCGGCGTCGTCGTGAACGGATCGATCAACGCGAAGAAGGGCGAGCCCGGCAGCAGCGTGATGCTCGCGAGCAGCGGCGGCGACGTGGTTCTCGACGGCAAGGTGAGCACGGCGGGAACGAGCGGCGGCACGATCGTCGTGCAAGCGCCGCTCGGCACCGTGGGACCGCGCGGCGTCGATGCCAGGGGCAAGATCGACGGCGGCATCATCGACGTCAGCGCCGCCACCGTCGCGTTCGAGTCGAACGTCGCCGCCAAAGGCAACCACGGCAACGGCGGCCTCATTCAGTTGCTCGGGTCGACGGCCGTGACGCTCGATCACGATCTCGACGCGTCGTCGGGCAAGGGCGACGGTGGACAGATCCTGGTGCTCGGCGACGCGGCCAGCGGAGATCTCACGTTGGACGGCGTCGGCCTCAAGGCCGGCGGCCGGACGGCGGGCGGCGCGGTCACCATCTCGGCACCCGCCGGTTCGGTGAATGCCCGCGTCAAGGCCGTCGCGACCACCAAGACGGGATCAGCGGGCGTGATCTTGGTGAACGGCGTCGGGCTCACCGTCGGGCCGAAGTCGGGCTTCGACGTCGACTCGCACGGAGTCGGCGCAGGCGAGATCCGCTTCGCGCAGAGCGGCGCCGGGCTCTTCACGCCTCGACGCCACCTGCGAGGCGCGCAGCGACGGCACCATCGAGGCGCTCGCCCCGGCGGGGAGCCTGACCGCGCGCGGCAAGTTCCGCACCGGCCCGGGGGGATGCGTCGGCGTCTCCGCCGCCGGCGCCCTCGACCTCTCGCGCGCGAGCGCCGACGTCACGCTCACGCCGAGCTGCCCCTGACGCACGCAAGCGGGCGAGCGCGCATCACGCGTCCGTGAGCTCGTACGATCCCGCCTGACCCTCGCGTCCGGGCGGACGGAGCTTTCCGCCTCGGGGGATGATTCCCGAGCCGCATCGCTCCCGAAGCTCAGGGCTTGGCGAATGGGGGTGGCGAAAAGCACCAGCTCCGTGCTCGGTGGTCGGTTGGCTTGCTATGCCGGACCGAGTTACACCGGCACGTCGAGGTGCCCATGATCGTACATCCCGCAGAGAGCACCGCGCGCACCACGATCGGACGGAGTCATCTCTTCATGGTGACCGTCGCCATCGTGTGCGGGCTCGGCGGGGGCTTCGGCGCGGTCGCGCTCCGCTGGCTCATCGGAGCGTTCCAGCGCCTCTTTTTCGGACCGGGCCCGCATCTCCTCGAGCTGGTCGAGGGCCTCCCGTGGACGTGGCGGCTGGTGGTACCGGCGATCGGAGGCCTGTTCGTCGGGCCCATGGTGCACTTCGTCGCCCGAGAGGCCAAAGGGCACGGCGTTCCCGAGGTGATGGAAGCGATGTTGGTGCGCGGCGGCGTGATCCGCCCCCGCGTCGTGGTCGTGAAGGCGCTGGCCTCGGCGATCACGATCGGTTCGGGCGGCTCGGTCGGTCGCGAGGGGCCGATCGTGCAGATCGGATCGGCGCTCGGCTCGACGATCGGGCAGCTGCTCGGGGTTTCGACCCGCCAGATTCGGACACTGGTCGGGTGCGGTGCCGCCGCCGGCATCGCGGCCGCGTTCAACGCCCCCATCGCCGGAGCGCTGTTCGCGGTCGAGATCCTGCTCGGGGATTTCGGAGTGCCGCAGTTCAGTCCGATCGTGATCTCGTCCGTCGTGGCGACGGTGGTCTCGCGGCACTTCCTCGGCGACTTCCCGGCATTCAACGTTCCGCCCTATCATCTGGCCGGCCCCTTCGAGCTCCTGCCGTACATGCTGGTCGGACTGATCGCGGGCCTGGTGGCGCTCGCGTTCATCGCCGTGCTCTATGCGGCCGAGGACGCCTTCGAGCGCTTGCCGATGCCGGAGTACCTGAAGCCGGCCGTCGGCGGCCTCATGGTCGGCGCGATGGGCATCTGGCTGCCGAACGTCTACGGGGTCGGGTACGACACCATCAACGGGGCATTGGCGGGCACCCTCCCCGCCGCGCTGCTCGGTCTGCTGGTGGTGGCGAAGATGGCGGCGACCTCGATCACGCTCGCGTCGGGAGGCTCGGGCGGCGTCTTCGCGCCCTCGCTGTTTCTCGGCGCCATGACCGGGGGCTTCCTCGGAACGTTCATCCATCAGTGGCTCCCCGATCTGACCGGCTCGTCGGGGGCCTACGCGCTGGTGACGATGGGGGCGGTGGTGGCGGCGGCGACGCATGCGCCGATCACCGCGATCATCATCATCTTCGAGCTGACGGGCGACTACCGCCTGATCGCGCCGCTGATGGCCTCGTGCGTCATCAGCACGCTGGTCGCGACCCTGCTGCGAGGCGACTCGATCTACACCTTGAAGCTCCGCCAGCGCGGCATCGATCCGTTCAAGGAGGAGGACCCGAACGTCTTGAAGAGCTTCTACGTGCGCGACCTGATCGACCGCGCGCCCGAGGTGGTGCCGGCGTCGCTCCCGTTCATGCGCGTGCTCGAGCACGTGGTGCAGAGCCGCCACGACGAGTTCTTCGTCCAGAAGGAGGACGGCGAGCTGCTCGGCAGCGTCGGGCTCTTCGAGTTGCGGCACGTGCTCTTCGATCAGGACTCGCTCAAGAACGTCGTGGTGGCGGCGGATCTGGTGGTGCCCGCGCGCTGGCGCCTGCTCGAGGACGACGACCTCGACGTCGCGATGCAGATGTTCAGCGAGGCGGACGTCCAGGAGCTGCCCGTCGTCGACGGCGCCGACACGTCGAAGCTGATCGGCACGCTTCACTTCCAAGACCTCGTGAACGCCCGCACGCAGGAGCTCATCCGGCGCGATCTCGCGGGCAGCATGACGAGCGCCATCAGCATCGTGGGTCGCGTCAGGCAGGTCGCCATGGGCGACGGATACGTCGTCCAGCAGATCGCGGCGCCCCGCGCCTTCGTCGGCAAGACGCTGCGGGAAATCGATCTCCGGGCGCGCTACGGCGTCCAGGTCGTCTTTCTCCTCCGCACCGAGGACGGTGGTGGCTCGCATTTGCGGGTGCCGACGCCCGACGATCGCATCGGCCACAGCGACGCCATGATCGTCGCCGGGCGGAAAGATGCGGCCGACGCGCTGACCTACCTCTAGGGAACCTCTGACTCCGCGTCGGCGCGGCGGCGCCATGCGGCTGCGGTTCTTTTCATTCCCCCGAGCGTCGCGGTAGAGAACCTCACCAACCCGATACCGAAATGGAGGCTCCGATGATCCCATCGATCCGATTCGCCGCGTGTATTCCAGCTGCCGTGCTCGTCGCCGCTCTTGCCGCGCCACCTGCGTACGCCTACGACCTCGGCGGGCACTGGTCCGGCGTCTACAAATGCAAGGGAAGCTTCGGGGGCGACAAGGATTCCTACACGGACGCCCTGGAAGCCGACATCACGCAAGCCGGTACGGCGGTGGGCGCCAACATCAGCTTCTCCGGCACGCCGTACTCGTACAACGGCCTCGCCGTTGCCGACTCCAAGAAGCCCGACAAGGGAGACCTCATGCTCACGATCTGCGGGACCGACGACGACCTCGGCTCGGGGCAGTACGACGAGCTCGGGCGCTTCAAGGTCACGACCAAGCCGACGAAGGGCTCCGGATCGATCAGCGGCGCGTCCTATTACTCGAGCACCTCGCCGCCCCAAGCCTACACCTGCAAGTGGAAGCTCAAGCGCACATCCACGAGCGCACCGGTGGTGCCGACGACCTGCCCCTGAGCGTCCGCTCGCTCGCGATGCACGTGATGCAGTCGGCGATCGGGCGGCCCTCCAGGCCCCACGCGCGGCCCTTGCCGTCGACGGGAATCGCAAGGCATCGGTTTCGCAAGATCGGCAAATCGCCCGAAGTTTTTCACGGCATCTCCTCATCGACGGCCATGGCACGGCTCTTGGATCGAGGCGGTGAAGCGGGGTGCGTGAGTCATGCTGAGATTGGCGATTGGTTTGGTCCTGATCCTGATGTTCCCGCTGTACGCGCAGGCGATGTCAGGAATGCAAATGGGGCGCGACGGGCATCGGGTGATGATCAACAAGGATGTCGGCGGTGAGCGCTGGGCGATCATCTACGACACGGATGACCACACCGCGATGGGAAACGTCTTCTTCCCGTCAGGCGCGCCACCGGCCTTCGTCTGGTGCATGGAGACCGGCGACGACGGAAACCCCGATCCACGGAACGCGCAGATGGCTTTCGCCTGCTATGGCGCCGACCCGTGTCCGGCCGAGCCCTGCAACTCGCAAGACTGGCGCTTCATCGACAACGTCATGCTCCCGGGCGGGTTCTTCATGGCGCCGCCGATGTCGACTCCGCACATGGGCATGTCCGATCCGACGCAACCGTGATCAGTTGACGCCGATATTGCGCCGTTGCGGTGTGGGGGATCCGTTGCTGCCCGCGCCGGCGACGGGTCCGGGAGCGTCGATTCCGTAACGCCCGTCACGGCGCCGGCGTGTGCGCGTGCCCGTCCGCGCCCCGCGGCATCCACCGCGTTCCGACCGACCAACCAGCGCCGGCGGAGCGTCGTGCGCTCTTCGGCGCGCGCGGCGCCACGATGCCACGCCGAGTCGCATGCGCAGCGTACGCCGGTGCGCTTCTTGCTGCCCTGCGCTCGCGGTGCGTCGAGCGCACCGGCCCCTCCATGCAAGCGATCACGGCATCGGTCCCGATGGCGATGACGGCCGCGCCCGCTCGCTGGCTGCGGAGCCGACGCTTCGATCTCTGGTTCATCGGCGGTACGGCGGCGCTCGGCATCGTGGCGGGCTGTCTCGGCATGGTGAACCGCTCGCTCATCGCGGCCATCTTCCTCGCCGACCTGTGGCTCATGGCCTATCCCCACGTCGTCGCCACCTACACGCGGCTGTGCTTCGATCGTGAGAGCTTCCAAACCTACCGCGGGCTCGTCACCTGGCTGCCGATGGTGCTCCTGGCAGGCACGCTGGGATTCGCGACCGCGATCGGCCCGTGGATCCTCACCAGCATCTATTTCTACTGGCAGTGGTGGCACTACACGCGGCAGAGCTGGGGCATCGCCCAGGTCTATCGCCGCAAGGCCGGCGCCGACCCGATCGGCGCCGAGCGGCTCTACCAGGCTGCGTTCTTCTTGCTTCCCTTGTGGGGCGTTCTCCACCGCTCCCAGCAAGCGCCGCCGTCGTTCATCGGAGTCGAGTTCCACGTGATCCCGGTCGCGGAGCCCGTCGTCACGGTCGTCGCCGCGGCGTCCATCGTGACCCTGGTCGCGTTCGCCGCGACCCGCGTCGCCGCTTGGTTCCGCGGCGAGCTGCCGCTGGCGCACACTCTGTACCTCGCCTCGCACGTCGCCGTCTTCACCGTCGGCTACCTGCTCATTCCCGGCGTCACGGGCGGCTGGCTCGCCGTCAACGTGTGGCACAACGCGCAGTACCTGCTTTTCGTCTGGCACTACGACAACAAGCGCTTCGCGGGCGGCGTCCAGCCGAGCGCGCCCTTGCTCTCGATGCTCAGCCAGCCCGAGAACGTCGGACGCTTCGCGCTCGTCTGCCTGGCACTTTCCACCGTGGCGTACGGCGGCATCCAATTCGTCGGACCGCTGGCCGCGCTCGCGATCTCGCAGACGATCAACTTCCACCACTACGTCGTCGACGCGGTGATCTGGAAGGTGCGCCGGCGTCCGCTGCAGGAAACACTCGGGCTCGCGAGCCAGGTGGCATGACGGCGCCGCGCCCCACGCGCCTGGGCGCCGTGAGACGCTACCTGCACATGACCAGACCCGCGGGCTCGGTCGCCGCGCTCGACGGCCTGCGTGCGCTCGCCATCATCCTGGTCCTCCTCCGTCACGCCGTCGTTCCATTCCGAACGGTGCACGTTCCGTTGCTGCCCGTCGCGGGCTGGGACGCCGTGACGCCGTTGGTCAACGGCTGGATGGGCGTCGACCTCTTCTTCGTGCTGAGCGGCTTCCTCATCACGCACCACGTCTGTCGGCGCTACGGAGGCATCCTCGACCGACGGAGCGCGGGCGACTATCTGATGCGGCGCGCGCTGCGCATCGTCCCGGCGTACTACGCCGTGCTGTTTCTCGTCGCCGCCGGCGGCGTGCCGTACTACACGGTCGCGCCCGACGATCTCGGGCGGCGCGTGTTGTACCACATGCTCTTCATGCAGGATTATCTCGTCCCCGACATCCTCGTCGTGTTCTGGTCGCTCGGGGTGGAGGAAAAGTTCTACCTCCTCGCGCCGCTGCTCTTGGCCGGCGCGTTGCGCGCCCGGCGCCGGTGGATCCAGTACGCGATCGTCGGCGTGGTGGCGCTGCTCCCGACCTTCTTTCGCTGGCAGGTGGCGCGAAGCGCCCCGGCCGGTCTCGACTACCAGCTGTACTTTCCCCTCTTCCGAAGCGCGTTCCATCTCAGTTTCGACGGCCTGGCGATGGGGATGCTGTGCGCCCTCGTGCATCGCGACCGGGAGCATTTGCGATGGGCCCGCAATCCACGGGTCGCGCACGCGCTGTTCTGGATCGGCGCCGCGATCGTCGCGTGGCTCCTCGGCGCAAGACCGCTCTACGACCACATCGGCGTGTTCGACGAAGTCCATCTCGGTGCCGTCCTCGCCCTCGGCATGAGCGGCATGCTGCTCGGCCTCGCGCTCGGCGGCGGCCCACGACGGTGGTTCGAGGGCCGGAGCCTGTTCGTCGTCTCACGGCTGTCGTACACGCTCTATCTACTGCACTACGCCTTGATTCCCGCCGCCATGGTCCTGTCCGGAGCCGCCGCCGACTCGGCGGCATCGCCGCCCCTCGCGCGGCTTGCCGTCTTCCTGCCGTTCTATCTCGGCCTCTCGTTCGCCGCGGCCGCCCTGCTCCACTACGTCGTCGAGAAGCCGTTCCTTCTGCTGCGCGAGCAGCGGATTCGCGTGCGGCTGCCACGCGGACCGGCCGTGTCTCTTCCGATCGGCCCGACGGCGCGATAGGCCCGCCCCGAGCTCAGTTCGCGGTCCGCTCCGGCGCCTTCGGCCGCAGCGTGAAGTTCCGCACCACGCCGAGCGCGTCCGGTGCCTGATGCGCCACCACCGGCCCGCCCTCCGGCCGTCGCAGGTACGGGTCCGCCGCTGGTAAGAGGACCACGTGCGCTTCCGTGCCGCGATTCCGGCGCTCGTCTCGCTCGCCCTCGTCGCTGCCGAGCCGCAGGGACGGCACGTCATGGTGATCGCGCATCGCGGCGAGCATCTGCACCACCCCGAGAATGCTCTTCCGGCGATCGATGCGTGGGGCACGGTGCGGACTACGTCGAGGTGGACGTCCGCACGACGGCCGACGGTGCACTCGTGCTCAATCACGATCCCACGGTCGACCGCTGCACCGACGGGCATGGCGTGGTCGCGAAGATGACCCTCGAGCAGATCCGAACGCTTCGACGTGTCCGTTTCAGCGGACGAACAGTCGCGCCAACATCTCCGCGTGGGTGTCGACGACGTGCGGATCCATGGGGTCGAGCCCCGTCAAGCGGCTGCACTCCGGCGCGACGGCAAACATCAGCGACGCGGCACCGGCAAGCGCGTAGTACGCGTGCGCGGGACGCGCCCGAATCCCCGACTCCAACCCGGCCACGAGCGTCTCGAAGCCCCGGTAGATCGGCGCCAGGTGGGTATCCACCAGCCACCGCATGCGGGCGTCGGGCCGCTTCCCCTCCTCCACCATTACGCGAAACAGCTCCGGATGTGCCGCCACGAAGCGCACGTAATGCGCGATCACGCCCCGCACGCGGGTAGCGGGATCGGCCGCGGCGTCGGCCGCGAGCGCGGCGCGGAACCCGCTCCGAAGCTCGCCGAAGATGCGGTCCATCGCCGCCTTCCAGAGCTCGTTCTTGCTGCCGAAGTGATAGGTGATCAGTCCCTGGCTGATCTTGGCCCGGGCCGCGATGTCGCGGGTGCTCGCGGCGCGAAACCCCTTGGCGGCAAACACGTCGACGGCGATCGTCACGATCCGCTGGCGGGTCTTCTCGCGTTGCCGGTCCCGGTCGTGCACGGAATTTTCACTACTCGCTTGACAAGCGAAAATCAATACGTCACTATTCGGTTGAACAGCCAAAGCCGGCGCCGCACCGGCATCGCGGCTCGACGCTATGACACCACGCATGGAAACGGACGTTTTGGTCGTCGGCGCAGGCCCCGCCGGCCTCACCGCCGCCGCCTTGCTCGCTCGCGCCGGCGTCGCCTCCCTGACGGTCACCAAGTACGGCACCACGGCCGACTCTCCCCGCGCCCACATCACCAATCAGCGCGCCGTCGAGATCTTTCGCGACCTCGGCATCGAAGACCGCGTCATGCGCCGCGCGCTGCCCCATCACCTGATGGGCAAGCAAGTGTTCGCGACCTCCTTCGCCGGCCAAGAGCTCGCCCGCATGATGACCTGGGGGACGGGCGTGGACCGCATCGCCGACTACCTCGCCGCGAGCCCGTGCGCGATGTGCAACGCTCCTCAGCACGTCCTCGAGCCGATTCTGCTCGACGCCGCGCGCCACCTGGGTGCGGAGATCCGCTTCGACTGCGAGGTCGTGGCGGTCCAGCAATGCTCGAGCCACGCGGACGTACGCGTACGGCCGCGCGGCGGCGCCGACGAGTACACGATCCGCGCGCGCTACGTCGTCGGCTGCGACGGCGCGCGTACGATCGTCGGCGAGCAGGGCGGCTTCTCCTTCGACGGTCGCGCCGGCCTCGGTGACGCGGTGACGGTGTGGATCGAGGCCGACCTGACCCGCCACGCCAAGCACCGCTCCGGCGCGCTCTTCTTCGTGATCGGAGCCGGCAACGAGGAGCTGCTGAGCATCTGGACCTGCGTCGAGCCGTGGACCGAATGGAGCACGATCTTCGCGCGCCGGGACCTCACCATGGACGATCTCTCCGAAGCGGCGGTGCTGCAACGGGTTCGTGACGCCATCGGCGATCCGGAGGTCCCCGTCCGGATCCGCAAGATCAGTCCCTGGCAGATCCACCACGTGGTCGCCCGCAGCTACCGCAGCGGCCGCCTCTTCCTCGCCGGAGACGCGGCGCATCGCCATCCGCCGGCGAACGGCCTCGGGAGCAACACGTCGATCCAAGACGCCTACAATCTCGCCTGGAAGCTCGCCCTCGTCACGTCGGGGAAGGCGGGGGACGCGCTGCTCGACAGCTACGACGCCGAACGCCAGCCGGTCGGCAAACGCGTCGTCGACCGCGCGAACCAGAGCGTCACGGAGATGGGCGCGTTCTTCATGGCCCTCGGGCTCCACCCCGGGCAGTCCAAGGAGGAGGCGCGCCTCGCGATCGATCGGCTCGTCGCTCCCGGGGAATCCCGGCGCCGCCGGTCGCTCCTGTCGGCGCTCGAGCTCATGAACGGGCAGTTCAATGCCCACGGGGTCGAGATGGGACAGCACTGCGTGTCGGGCGCGGTCGTCGACGACGGCGAGCCGTTGCCGGAGCGCGGGCGCGACGCCGACCTGTATTACCAGCCGAGCACGCATCCCGGTGCGCCTCTGCCCCACGTATGGCTCGAGCGCGAACGCGCCGAGGTCTCGACCCTCGACGTCTGCGGCTACGACCGCTTCACGCTTCTCGTCGACGTCGACGGGGACGCGTGGAGCAGCGCGGCCGACGTCGTGAGCGCCGAGCTCGGGGTCGCGATCGAGACCGTCCGGATCGGCATGGGGCAGCCCGTCAACGACGTCCTCGGCGGATGGACGCGTCTACGCGCGGTCGCCGACGACGGCTGCCTGCTCGTCCGTCCGGACCGCGTGGTCGCGTGGCGGCGCGCCGGAGGCGTGGATGAACCGCAGCGCGAGCTCGGCGCGGTCATGCGCCGCATCCTCGCACGGCAGTCCCGAGACATGGAGGCCTGACGATGCTCGAGCTCTACCACTACCCGTTCTCGACCTGCTCGCAGAAGGTGCGGCTCGTCCTCGCCGAGAAAGGGCTCGAGTTCGTGTCCCGCGAAGTCGACCTGATGGCGGGCGCCCAGCACGACCCCGCCTACGTCCGGCTGAACCCGAATCACGTCGTGCCGACGCTCGTGCACGCCGGCGTGCCGCTGATCGAGTCGACCTTGATCAATCAGTACCTGGACGAGGTCTTCCCCCACCCCCCGATGATGCCGGCCGATCCCCGCGAGCGTCACCACGCGAGGCTCTGGACCAAGCGGCTCGACGAAACGGTCCATCCCGCCACCGCCGTCGTCACGTTCGCGGTCGGCCCACGCAACCTGGTGCTGTCGCAACCGGAAGAGCTCCGCGAAGCCAACATCGCGGCCATTCCCGACCCGGCCGAGCGCGCCGCGCGACGAAGCGTGATCGCGCACGGCATCGAGGCTCCCGAGTTCGCCGCGGCGATCCGGAAGATGCTCGCGTTCCTCGACCGCATGGAGACGGCCCTGTCCACGGCGGACTGGCTCGGCGGCGCGTCGTTCGGCCTCGCCGACGCGGCAGCGCTCCCCTACGTGCTGCGCCTCGATCACCTCGAGATGACGGCGTTCGTCGCCGCGCCGGCGCGTCCCGCCGTCGCCGCGTGGTACGCGCGCGCGCGGGCGCGCCCGGCCTTCGAAACCGCGGTCGCCGCCTGGATTCCCGAGCCGGCGCTCGCGGTGCTCCGTTGGGGCGGGACCACCCTCTGGCCTCGCATCGCGGCGATCGCGGCGCGGCTCGGGTGACGGCGAATAGCTGCGGCGACGACGACCAGAAATCACAAGGAGGCCCACCCAATGGATTTTCCGACGAACGAACGTGCCGTCAGCGTCCATCGCACGATCCTCGCGATCGTCTTCGCCCTCGCGGGTAGCGGCAAGCTCCTCGGGGCGGCACCGATGGCGGAGCTCTTCGCGCACTTCGACCTCGGCGTCGGGTTCATGCGCCTGATCGGTGTCGCGGAGGTGGCGGGCGCGGTGGGAATGCTCGTGCCGCGCGTCACGCCGCTCGCCGCGGCCGGGCTCGCACTGGTCATGATCGGAGCGATCACGGAGCACGTCCTGCACGACCCGCTCGTCCACGCGCTACCGCCCCTCGTCCTCCTCGGGCTGTGCGTCCACGTGGCCTACTCGACGAGAGCGGCGGGACGCACGGCCGCTTCGCCCCTCGCGGGGCTCGGAGTCCCGCTCAAGACCGAGTAGTCCGGATCGCGGGCGCGCGTCACGCCTCCGCGACGCGGGCCTCCACCGTTCGTCCCGCCGGAGCCCACGCTGCGTCCGCCCGGCGCTCCAGGGCTTCCGCCACCTCGTAGGCCGCACCGTATCCCGGCAGGAACGTCACGCCCGGGCCCGGATGGCAGGAGGCGCCGCACAGGTAGAGCCCCGCGATCGGCGTCGCGTGCGCGGACCCCGGCACGAGGAGGCGTCCTCCGATCATCTGCTCGGGATGGATCAGCCCGTGCGTGAAGTCGCCGTTGGTCGCGCCCTGCATCGCCGCGAAATGCTCCGAGGAGAAGACGGCCCGCTCGACGATGCAGTCGCGGAGGTCGGGGAGAAACTCGCTCAGGCGATCGAGAATCCGCTCGGCCATCGCGTCACGGAGCCGGCCGCGCTCCGCCTTCGGCGCCTCGCACGGAAAGAAGAAGCCGTAGGTCGTGGCGATGTGGACGCCGTTTCGTCGCCCACCGCGAGGAGCTCGCGGAGAAGACCCGCGACAGCTTCCGCCTCGGCGGCCCCCGCAAGCAGTTCGAGCTCATCCTGCGCGACCTCATGGATCCGATCGAGGGCGCGATGCTCGCAGCGGCGCGCGATCTCGCGTCGTGGGCGGACGTCGTCGTCGGCTGATTCAGGTCGCCGGGGGGCGGACGTAGGTCTGCTGCAGCAGGCGGATGAAGCTCGGATCGGTCAGCGGATCCGCGGGTGGGTCGTGGTCGATGCCGCGCGCGCGCAGATCCGCGGTGAAGCGACGCAGGACCTCGTCGAGATCGATGTCGTCGCCGTGGTCGTCGTAGCGACGCTGATCGGCGTCGGAGTCGAAGACGATCGCCTTCCACGAGACGCTGACCCGCAGCCGCTCGCGCGGGAACGCCGCCAGGGTACGGCCGCCATCGGTGATGGCCCACTCGCCCCCGGCGCACACCAGCTCGCTGTCGAGGCCGAGCGACACCATGCCGTCCTCGAGGCGGCCGGTCGGCCGCACGCGGTGCCACATGAAGTCGTTGTCGCCGACGATCGCCGTGTTGTCGATCGCGCCCTCGTGCAGGCGCGACGGCCGCTCGGGACCCTCCGGCCAGTACTCGAAGCCGCCGTCGCCGCCGGCATAGAACCAGGCGACGGCGGTGGCGATGCGTACGCGCACGTCCTCGAAGAGCTGCGACAGGCCCATGATGCTGAGGAAGGTGATCGGGTAGCGCGTGCGATCGAAGCCGCGGAACGCCGGCACGTCCGTGTGCCCCGCGCCTTGGGGGAACGGCAGCTGCCAGGTGAGGTTCACGTAGACGTTCTGCGGCCGCACGATCGCGGCGTCGAAGATGCGCTTCGCCGCCGCGATGAACGGCTCGTGATGCAGCAGCGGCTCGACGTCGGGCGCCGCCTGGCCCTCGGTCGCCCAGTTGCCGCGGAACACCGGCGCGACGATCATCGGCGCCGCGCCGTCCGCTCCCGCCAGGGCGGCGTACTCGGCGCTGTTCGCGAAATAGCGCTGCACCGGCCAGTAGGGCGCGTGGGCTTCGATCAGACGCTCGACCGTCGCCGCGTCGGCGACGGCGGGCGCGAGCGTGATCGGGGTGCGTGGGAGTCGGCTCATCCGCGATCGGTCGAGGAACGCGGCCGAGCATCGCCCCGGCGCCTGCCGGGAGTCAACCCGACCGTCGCCCGGGTCGCCGGGCCGATCAGCGCGCGCCGGCGGGCTCGGTCGTCTGGATGACCTCGTGGATCTCGAGCACGCTCGGCCCGGCGAACATCTCCGCCGGCGGGCGGTTCCCGTGCGCGATCCGGAACGACTCGCTGTTCGTCCAATCCCAGAACGCCTGCTCGGTCTCCCAGTAGGTCTGCACCAGGTAGTACCCCTGCTCTTCGCGCTCCTCGATCTGACCGGTCTGATGATTGAAGCGCCGGTTGACCGGCCGCAGCACGAGGTTCTTCACGAACCCCGGCGAGCGATCGATGAGGTGAGCGCGCTTCTTGAAGCGCTCCTCGAACTCGGCCTCGAAGGCCTTGGTGACGGGAATGCGATTGGTGACGACGAACATGGGTGTCCTCCTCGGGTCGTGAGCCGGGCGATCTATTCCAGCAGCGTACGCAGCATCTGCAACGCGGAGCGATGGTCCTCCCCGACCAGGATGCCGCGCATGCCGAGACGCTCGGCCGCGGCGACGTTCCCGTGGAAATCGTCGAGGAACACGGCCTGCTCTGGCAGCGTGTCGCCGAGCCGCGCGAGCGCCAGGCGGAAGATGCGCGGATCCGGCTTGCGCACACCGACGTGCGCGGAATCCACCACCGCGTCGAAGAGCTCGTCGACGGGCAGCATGGCGCGCCACCCGTCGCCGAACTCGCGCACGTTGTTGGTGACGATCGCCGTCTTGACGCCGCGGGCGCGCGCGTCGCGCGCGATCTGGACCACGTCGGGGCGGACGCTCGTGTCGCGGAGCGAACCGAGCGCCTCGAACAGGTCGATGCGGTGCTCGGGCGCGCCGAGGTCGAGGATGGCTTGGCGGGCGTCGAGCAACGACAGCTCCCCGCGCTCGAGGCGGTGCCACGGGTGGTCGGTATCGCTGTCGTACGCGCCGAAGACCAGCTCGAGGACACGCTCGGGTGCGATCCCTTGGCGCGCACCGAAGGCGCGCACCGCCGCGAACGGCGACTCCATGAAGACGCCGCCGAAATCGAAGAGGATCGCCCGGATGGATGCCATGACGCACCATCCTCGCGGTTTCCCCGCGTCGGCTCAAGCCGGCCGAGGCATCCGCCGATCAGAGCCCGATCTGTCGCGCCGCGAGGTCGCGCATGATCTCCTCGCTGCCGCCGCCGATCGCGTTGACGCGGACCTCGCGGTAGATGCGCTCCACCTTGTTGCCGCGGAGATACCCGGCGCCGCCGAGCACCTGCATCGCCTCGCGCGCGCAGAACTCCATCGTGAGCGTGGCCTGCACCTTCAAGAGCGCGAGATCGGCGACCGGCGTCTCGCCCTGCTGGACGCGCCAGGCGCAGTTCTCGAGATAGGCCTGCGTGGCGTTCACCTGGCGGAGCATCTCGGCGATCTTGTGGCGGATCACCTGGTGGTCGGCGAGGCGCTTCCCGAACGTCCGGCGCTCCTGCGCGTACCGGGCGGCCTCGACGAGGCAGGTACGCGCATAGGCGTTCGCGCTCGACGCCATGCCGAGACGCTCGCCGTTGAAGTTGAGCACGATGCCGAGGAAGCCTTGATTCTCCGCACCGATCAGGTTCGACGCGGGGACGCGCACGTCGTCGAAATAGAGCGCCGCGGTGTCGGACGACCACCAGCCCATCTTCTTGAGCGACGTCCGCGACACGCCGGGACGATCGAGCTCGATCAACAGGAGGGAGATGCCGCCGAGACCGGAACCGCCGGTGCGCACCGCGGCCGTCACGTAGTCGGCACGGAGCCCGCCGGTGATGAACATCTTGCTGCCGCGCACCACGTAGTCGTCGCCGGCGCGCTCGGCGCGGGTCTGGATGTTCGCGACGTCGCTGCCCGCGTCGGGCTCGGTGATGCCGAGACAGATGTGCTTCTCACCCGACAGCACGGCCGGCGCGACGCGCGCCTTGAGCTCCGCGGAGCCGAGCGCCAGCACCGGCGGCAGCCCGATCGAGTGCACCATCAACGACGCGAAGATCCCCCCCGCGCCGATCTGCGCCGTCTCTTCCGACGTGATGATGTGGTGGAAGTGATCGATGCCGGCCGAGATGCCGCCGTATTGCTCGGGGTACCCGAGCCCGAGCAGCCCGAGCTCCGCCGCTTTGGCGTAAAGCGACACGGGAAACTCCCCCGCCTCCTCCCAGACGTCGACGTGCGGCGCCACTTCCTTTGCGAGCCAGCGGCGCAGCGTGTCGCGCCATTCGCGGTGACTGTCGGTGTAGAAAGGCGAGGTCGGTTTGGACGAATCGAAGTCGATGACGGCGTGGGACGGCATGGCGTGTAGGCTCCTCGCGGGATGGGGGATCGCGGCTCGGAGCTCCACGTAGCAGCCGGGCGGCGGACGCGCGAGCGCGGGCACGACCGGGTGGGGGAGTGTGCGGCCGCGGACGATGCGGCTACCCTGGGGCCCGCCATGAAGACCTCCGATGCCGTCCTCGTGATCGTGATCGTCACCGGCCTCGCAGGCTGCGCGGCGAGCCGGACACCCGCCGGTCCACCCTCGGGTGCCCGGCCGGCCGTGCAGCCGGTGACTCCGCCGTCCGCGCGTGCGGCGGCCCGACCGAGCGAGCCGTCGCCGACGCCGATGCCGACGACGGCGCGAAAGGCCGCGACGCCGAGCGGCCGCGGGACCGCACCCGCGGCCGGCCGGGGACGACCGGCCGCCGCCGAAGAGCCGATCGAGGGTTTCGGAGCGACGACGAGCGGCGGCGCCGGCGGCCGCGTGATCGTCGTCGACGGGCCGACCGAAGACGCCGTGCGCGCCGCGTTTCTCGACGCCAACGGCACCGGCAACGCCATCATCCGCTTCGCGGTGCGCGACACGATCCCGATCGCGAAGAAGCTGCCGATCCTCACCGCGCCGAACCTCACGCTCGAGGGCAACGGTGCCACGCTCGACGGCTCCGACATGAAGGAAGGCTCGGCGATCGTCGACATCCGCACCCACGACGTGATCGTACGCGATCTCCGCCTGCGGAACGGCGACGACAACCTGCGTCTCCAGGGCCCGGACGCTCACCACATCGCCGTCACGCACGTCTCCTCGACCGGCTCGAACGACGACGGCATCTCGATCGGGTACGGCGCGCACGACGTGACCGTGCAGTACGGCTTCTTCGCCGGCGATACGCGCTCGGTCTACTGCAAGTATCCGGGCACGGACCACATCTCGCTGCACCATACGTGGATCGCGAAGGGCGCGATCCGAAGCCCGCTCTTCTCCGGGCACCTCGTCGCCGACATGCGCAACGTGATCGTCGAGGACTGGGGCGAGTGGGGCAGCCGCTTCGAGGACGGCGCATCCGGCAACGTGGTGAGCTCCCTCTTCGCCCTGTCGCCGTACGCGGAAAGCATCGGCGGCAAGCCGCACGCCGCGCTCCGTTTCAAAGACGCCGGCGACGTCTACACCGCGGGCAACACCTCCCGCGGCCTCGCGTTGCCGCCCCTCACGGGCACGGCCTCGGCGCCGATCGCGGTCCCGCCCGTCCGCACCCAGACGGTCGGCGCGATGGAGCCGATCGTCCGCGCCCGCGCCGGCTGCCTGCCGCACGACGCCATCGACACCGCCTACATGACGATGGCGAGCGGGTGGAGCGTCGCCGAGACGCGACCCATGCGGCTCAGCGGGTCGATGCCGCGCGTCGAGAAGCGGGAATGAGCCGCGCGGCCGCCCCCGTCAGTTCTGAACCACCTCGAACGACTCCGGCGTCGACGTCCCGATGCGGGTCGACACGGTGAGGATGTACGTCCCCGCGGCGACCTTCGGTACGACGAAGTGCAGCGAGCTCTCGCCCGACGTCGGGTCCATCGTCCACGTCGTGACCTTGCAGCTCTTCTTCTTCATCGTGACGGAATGGACCAGGACCACCTTCGGTTTCTTGGACGTGAAGTAGGCACCCGTGACCGCGATCGCGTCACCGATCGCGCCCGTGCCCGGCGCGTCACCGACGACCGGCGGCATGACGGTGAAATGGCCGAGAATGATCGGCGCGGCACCCTTGACCTTCGGCTGCACCCAGAGCTCGTAGGTGCCCCCGGGCATCTTCTTCGTCCACAGTCCGGGAATGGCGGTGTCGTAGCTCGCGGCTCGATCGATCTTCACGGCGACCTTCTTGAAGACGCCGGGTTTCGACTCGTAGCGCAGATAGACCGCCGGTTTCTTCTGCCCGTAGCCCTCGCCGACGATGGCCAGGCGCGTACCGATCGTCCCCGCGCTCGGCGTCATGGCGTACGTCGCCAGCTCGTACGCGCCCATGTCGACCACGAGATCGCCGCCGCCGTGACCATTCAGGATGCGCGCGTTGCCGTCGAGATCCGTCGACGGCAGCCCGGGTGCCTCGTTGTCGCCGCCGTCGACGCACAGGGAGCCCGCGCTCAGCCGGTAGTCGCCGCCGCCGACGAACTGCGGATCGTACGAGAGATTGCCGCCGCCGTCGGCGAAGCCCGTGGAGCCGAGGCCGTTTTGCACGTCGCTGTCGCTGATGGTCGCGTCGCCCCCCTGACTGTAGAGTCCGAGCGGTCCGTTGTCCCAGACAATGTCGTTCGCCAGCGTGAGATTGGCACCGCGGCTGTGAATCGCACCACCGATGCCGTCCTCGGAGGTGAGCGAACGGTTGCCGGCGAACGTGCAGTTGGTGACGGTGACGTCCTCCGGATCGCCGGCGGCGTTGTAATACGTGATCGCACCGTAGCCGTCCGAGCCGTGGCCGGCGCGGTTGTTCAGAAACAGGCAGCTCGCGATCGTCCCGCCGGTGTTCCAGAATTGGATGGCGCTTCCCCAGTACGTGATCAGGTTGCCGACGAAGCTGCTGCCGACCACGTCGAGATGGGCATCCGGACCATTGGTGTTGATCGGGCTCCCCGCACCGCTCTGACCCTCGAAATGGCTGCCGGTGACGGTCAGGTTCACGTAGCTCGCGATCGCCGAGCCGTTGGGACAACACCCGACGTTGTAGTTGCCGACGAACGTCGAGGCATCGACGCTCACGGGGGTCGCCGCCGACGAGAACGGCGGAAGATAGTGGGCCATGAGCGCCCCGCCGTGATAGTCGGAGCTGTTCGACTCGAAGCGCGTGTCGGCGATGTCGGTCGGCACGACGGTATAGATCCCGCCGCCATGGCCGCCCGTATTGGGCGGCGTCGGCAGCCGGCGCGCATGGTCGTTCTTCAGGACGCAATGCCGGACGTGCAGACGAAGCAGCCCGCCGTCGACGGCCGACATGGCCGCCTTGATGCCGGCCCCGCTGTCACCGGACACGTACCCGTTCTCGAAGGCCAGGCGCTCGAGATGCACGTCGAGCGGCGCCGTCCCCCCGTCCACCAGGACGTTCAGGATCTGCGTCGTCGTCTTGCCGTCGAGCATGGTGCTCTCGGGATCGACGAGCTGCTCGACGTAGGACGCGTTCCAGCCGCCCGACAGCGTGATCGACCTGGCGACGGCGTTACCGACGACGCCGAGCTCGAAGCCCATCACGCCCTGGGCATCGTAGACGCCTTGCTGGAGAAAGATCATGGTGTCGTCGCTCCGGGTCGCGGCGGCGCTCAAGGCGGCCGGCAGGCTGCTCGGATCGGCGATCGATCCGACCCCGACGCCGGCGGGCGACACGTAGAGATTGCCGGCCGACGCAGCGCCCACACTCATGGCTTCGAGCGCGATGGCGAGCAGCAGCGCAAGACGCACGGAGGCTCGCCGCCTCGTCTGCACTCCAAGAGACATGATCATCTCCTCCTCTTCAGGAGCGAAGGCAGCAACGCGCATGCCAGCCGGCACGGAGGTTCGGTATCGGTTTGCCGGCCCCGGCCGATGACGGCGGCGCTCCGCTCTCGCGGGATCGGGAAGCTCGCCCTCGATTCATCCGAACGTCGAGAAACCCCGATCACGCT
Organism: uncultured delta proteobacterium; assembly: GCA_963774015.1. Lineage (GTDB taxonomy): Bacteria > Desulfobacterota > Binatia > UTPRO1 > UTPRO1 > UTPRO1. The sequence goes on along the minus strand of CAVZDH010000001.1, from coordinate 470,653 downwards.
GCGCGCCTTGCGGCCCGCGAAAGCTCCCCGCCATCGCCGCCGATGGTGCTCGCGCGCGCGATGCCGTATCTGCCGGGAGCACGCATGACGTTCTCTGAGGACCCTCTCATCCTCTCACGCGACGACGACCGCCCCGACGCGGCCTGGCGCCTGCCCGCGCGGCCGCGGGGAACGGTGACGTCGCGGCTCATCACGCTGAACGTCATCGTGTTCGTGGTGGAGTCCGCCAACGGCGACGCGATGCTCGCCCGCTTCGCGCTCTGGCCGCCCGGGCGCTTCTTCGTGCCCGGGCTCGACGCGGTCGTCGGCTTTCACCCGTGGCAGCTCGTGACCTACGCCTTCCTGCATGCCGGGCTCATGCACATCTTCCTCAACATGTTCGCGCTCCGCATCTTCGGTCGCGACGTCGAGGCCGCGCTCGGCGCGGCACGGTACCTGGGGCTCTACCTCGCCGCTGTGGTCTCCGCCGCGTTGACGCAGCTCGCGGTGCTCGCAGCCGTCGGCGGCACCCCCCATCCGACGATCGGCGCCTCGGGCGGCGTGTTCGGCATCCTGCTGGCGTTCGGCATGCTCTATCCGCGTCGCATCGTGACGTTGATCTTCCCGCCGATCCCCATGCCGGCGTGGCTGTTCGTGATCCTGTACGGCGCGCTCGAGCTGGTACAGGGCGTGGTCGGGACGCAGGCCGGCGTCGCGCACTTCGCGCACGTCGGGGGGATGATCGGCGCGTGGATCCTCCTGCAGCGCTGGCGGCGCCGCGTCGTGGACACGCAGCGGTGATGCCCGATCGAGGCGCCACGGCGCTCGCGGTCGAGCATCTCACCGTGGCGATCGCCGATACCGTCATCCTCGACGGGCTCGACTTCCGCGTCCCGGCGGGCACGACGCTCGCCGTGATCGGACCGAACGGCTCGGGCAAGACGATGCTCTTTCGCGCCCTGATCGGCGCCATCCCGTCCCGGGGGACGATCCAGTGGGCGCCCGGGACGCGCATCGGCTACGTGCCGCAGAAGCTCGACATCGAGCGCGACCTGCCGCTCACGACGCTCGACTTGCTCGCGGCCAAAGCCGCCGTCGGCCGCACCGACCCCGGCGAGATTCCCCGCGTGCTCGCCCGGGTGGAGCTTCCCGAGGCCATCGCTCGCCAGACGATCGGGACGCTCTCGGGCGGGCAATTCCAGCGCCTCCTGCTCGCGTTCGCGCTCATGGGTCGTCCGACCGTGCTCTTGTTCGACGAGCCGACCGCGGGTGTCGACGAGCCGGGCGAAGCGAGCATCTACGCGCTGCTGGAACGGTTGCAGCACGATCAGGGCCTCACGCTTCTGCTGATCTCGCACGAGCTGAGCGTCGTCTACCGTCATGCCGACACGGTGCTCTGTCTCTCGCGCCGCCAGAGCTTCCTCGGTCCGCCGGTCGAGATCCTGACCCCCGAGCGGCTGCAGGAGATCTACGGAACGCCGATGAAGTTCCACCATCACGAGCCCCACGATGCCCGCGATCGCTGATCTCGTCCTGCCGGTCGCCATGGCGGCGGCGGCCGGGCTGGTCGGCGCGATCGCGGTCATGCGGCGCATGGCGCTCGCATCCGACGCGCTCTCGCACATGGCGCTCCCCGGCATCGGCATCGCGGTCTTGTTGCACGCGGATCCCGTCCTGGGCGGGTTTGCCGCGCTCCTGCTCGGCGCGGTGCTGGTGTGGGCGCTCGAGGCGACGACGCGCATCCCGACCGAGACGATCATCGGCGTGCTCTTCTCGGCGGCGCTCGCGCTCGGCAGCATGCTCGCCTCCGGCGAGGAGCTGATCGACGCGCTCTTCGGCGCCCCCGCATCGCCGGGGGTGCGCGAGACCGTGCTCGGGGTCGTGGCCGCGCTCGCCGTCATCGGCTTCGTCTGGCGTGCCCAGCACCGCCTCGTGATCGCGCTCGTGTCGGCCGATCTCGCCCGTACGGCGGGAATCGACGTCGCCCGGCTCCATCTCGGCTTCCTGCTCGCCTTCGCGACGACCGTCGCGCTCGGCCTGCGCTATCTCGGCGTGTTGCTCATGGGCTCGCTCATCATCATCCCAGCGGCGACCGCCAAGCACCTCGCGCGCGACTTCCACCAGATGCGCGCGCTCTCGATCGGGATCGCGGTGACGGCGACGGTGGTCGGTGCGCTCGCCGCCCCGCTTCTCCACGTGGAGACGGGCCCTCTCGTGATCGCCGTCGCCGCCGGGATCTTCTTCCTGGGCCTGCTCGTCGGCCGCGCCGCGCGTTGAGGGCGTCCTCGGGACGGCCCCCGCGCGTCACTCGTACCCGAGCGCGTCGACGATGTTCATCGCCGCGGCCCGGCGAGCCGGATAGAGGCCGAAGAAGATGCCGACCGCGACCGACACCAGAAAGGCGATCAGGACGCTCGCCAGCGAGACCGGCACGTCGACCTCGTAGATCGCCCCGAGGTACAGCGGAACGCCGGCGCCGAGCGCCACGCCGATGACGCCGCCTGCGAAGCTCAGGATGCCGGCCTCGAAGAGAAACTGCAGCAGGATGTCGCGGCGGTGGGCGCCCAAGGCCAAGCGAATGCCGATGTCGCGCGTCCGCTCGGTGACCGTCACCAGCATGATGTTCATGATCCCGATGCCGCCGACCAGCAGCGAGATGGCCGCGATCGCGATGAGCACCAGCGTCAGGGTATCGGAGACGGTTTTTGCGAGCGCGAGGTACTGGTCGAGCGACTGGACCGCGAAGTTTCCCACGTCGCGGTGGCGCGCGCGGAGCACGTCGGTCACGCTCCGCACCACACGCGCCACCGTATCGGCGCTACTGGCCTGCATGTAGACGACGTCGACCGCGCGCTTTTGCGAGAGACTGCGCAGCGTCGAAAACGGAATGATCGCGGTGATGCCGGCGGCCTCGCTCTTTTGCACGGCCGCAGCGCTCTCGACGCCCTCCTTGTAGATGCCGACGACGCGGAAGCGGAGGTCATAGAGCCGGATCCAGCCGCCCAGGCCCGACGTGCCCGCGGTCCGTTGGGCGAGCTCCTGCGACAGGACTGCGACTTTCTCGCCGCTCCGTTCCTCCTGGTCGGTGAGGAATCGTCCGGCGACCACGAGCATGTTGCGGACGCGAGCGTACGACGGAGTGGTGCCCAGCACGTCGACGTTTTGCGGTTGCCCGCGGACGGAGAGGACCTGGCTGTCGATGAGCACCGGTGCGACGTCGCGCACGCGCGGCATCTGCCGGAAGGCGTCGACGTCCTCGAAGCCGATCTCTTCGGGATCGACGCCTTGATTGTGGCTGTAGGTGAACACCAAGTTCGACCCGACCCCTTCGATCAAGCCGACGACGTACTCGCGACCGAGGAGCCCGATCGAGACGACGCCGACGACGCTCGCCGTCCCGATCGCCATGCCGAGGATCGTGAGCCCCGAACGACCCCGCTGTCCGGCGAGACCGTCGAGCGCGAACCGCAGCAGCAGCCTAAGCCAGCCCGTCGCTCGTTTGGCCATCGCGTACGTGGATGACGCGCTCCGCCGCCGCGGCGACGTCGGGATCGTGGGTGACCATGACGATCGTCGCACCGTCTGCATGGAGTCGATGAAAGATGTCGAGGATCTCGTCGGCGGTTCGGCTGTCGAGCGCGCCGGTCGGCTCGTCGGCGAGGAGCACCCGCGGGCGGTTCACCAGGGCGCGGGCGATCGCCGCGCGCTGGCGCTGCCCGATCGAGAGCTCGCCCGGCTTGTGGTCGAGACGGGGCGCGAGTCCCATCTCCTCGAGCCGAGCGCGCGCCATCTCCCGGCACTCGTCGGCGGGACGATCGCGGGCATAGAGCGCAGGCAACGCGACGTTCTCCAGGATCGACAACTGCGGGAGCAAGAAGAACGACTGAAAGACGAACCCGATGGTGCGATTGCGGAGCGCGGCCAGCTCCTCGGGCGTGTGCCCGGAGACCAGCGTGCCGTCGAGCCAATATTGTCCGTCGTACTCCGCGTCGATCAGTCCGATGATGTGCAGCAACGTCGACTTTCCCGATCCGGAACGACCCATGATGGCCGTGAGCTCGCCGTCGCGGATGGCGAGGTCCACGCCGCGCAGGGCGGCGACGTTGGCGCCGTTGCGACCGTAGCTCTTCACCACGTTCGACAGGCGGATGACCGTCGCCGGCGCGGTATGCGCGGCCGGCACGGTCACTCGCTCGCCACTTCGACGCGCGCGCCGTCGACCAGGTCCGGCCGCGGGCTCACGACGACGCGATCGCCGGCCGCGAGTCCCTCCAGGACCTCCACGGCCGCCACGGTCGTGCGCCCGATCTTGACCGGCGTGCGTCGAATGCGGCCGCCGTCGATCCGATACACGAACGGTTGTCGCTGATCGCCGACGATCGCGTCCGCGGATGCCTGCAGGACGTCGTGATCGTCCGCCACGGCGATCTCCACGTCGACCGTCATGCCCGGCACGAGCCCGTCCGGCGGCGGGTCGATGTCCGCGAGGCCTTCCGCGATGGAGCGATTCTCCCGCGTGACGACGTGCGGGGTGACCTCGGTGATGCGACCGGTCCAGCCCCGCGTCGGGAACGCGTTCGAGGCGATGCGCACCGACTGTCCGGCTTGGACGCGGCCGAGGTCGACCTGATCGACGTTGGCCCGCACCCGCAAGCGCTCGAGGTCCGCGATCCACACCAGCGGATCCCCGAGGCGGACCAGCTCTCCCATCTTGGCCTGGGTTCGATACACCGTGCCGGCAATGGGCGCGCTCACGGTGGCGGCGTCGCGCTCGGCCGCGAGCTCCCGGATGCGGAGGTCGAGCGCCGCCACCCGCAGGGGCACGTCGTGCTCCAAAAAGGCGAGCCGGGCTTCGGCGGCGCGCATCTCCCCGAGGCTCTCCGTCACGCGCTCGCGCGTGAGTGCTCCTTCCGACTGGAGGCGCCGGTCGACCGCCAGGCGATCCTTGGCGAGCGCCGTCGCGGCGCGTGCCGCCCGAAGCTCCTCCTCGGCCCCGCGCTCCTCGGACTGCGCGGCCGCGAGCGCGGCGGCGGCGAGCCCACCGTCGAGCCGCGCCAACACCTCCCCGGCCGCGACCCGGACGCCCGGGTCGACGATCTCGAGCACGCGCCCCTCGAGTCGCGCCCGCACCTCGACGTCGTCGATCGGCTCGACCTTCCCGTTGGTGGTGACCGTCACCAAGAGTCGACCGCGCCTGACCTCGTCACTCTGGACCGCCAGCACGGGCCGCCGGCTCGACCAGATCACGACGAGCGCCGCGATCAGCAGCGCGGCGGTGACCAGCCGACGGTGGCGAAGCAGCCAGGCCCCCGCGATCACGCGGCGCTCCTCATGGCGTCACGCTCCCGTCGGAGCGCACGGACCCGCCTCCGAGCGCCGACAGCAGCCGTCCGCTCTCCGCCATCACGGTCGCCCAGATCTCGATCCGGTCGTAGCGGGCGTCGACGGCGGCGCTCGCATCGCGACCGAAGGCGTCGCGCGCGGCCTCCGCCTCCGCCAATGTCCCGCGCTGCTCCCGCAGTCGGAGATCCACCAGCCGCACTTGCTCGCGGCTGAGCGCCGCACGCCGCTCCGCGAGCGTCGCGCGCTCGCGCGCCGCGACGAGACGATTGGCGAGATCCCGCACCCGCGCGCGGGTGTCCTCGAGCTCGTTGCGATAGCGGAGACGCGCGATCTCGGCGGCTTTGCTCGCGCTCGCGATGTCGTAGGTCGCTCGGTTGCCGTCGAAGATCGGCACCTGCACGGCCACGTGCACGCCCACCTGGTCCGGATAGTTGTCGTAGCGGTTCGGGCCGTAGTCGGAATACCCCGCGCGGAGACCCACCGTCGGGTAGCGCTCCGCACGCGCCGCACCGACGCCGCTCTCCTCGACGCGCCTGCGGAGATCCAGGACGCGCAGCGCGGGCGTCGCCGCCAGGATCCGATCGGACGCGAGATCGTCGGAAGGCAGCTCGGGATCTGGAAGGCTCGAGGGATCGAGCCGCGACACGTCGAGGGCCGGATCACCGATCGCGCGCTGAAGCGTCGTGCGCGCCTGCACGAGCTGGTCGTCGCGCGTCCGGGTCTCGAGCGTGGCCTCCTCCGCTGCAATCGCGGCGTGCTCGCGTTCGGCGGAAAGGACGCGACCGGCACGCAGCAAGAACGCGGCCTGCTCGTCGAGCCACGACGCCTGGCGGGCGCGCTCGAGCGCGAGCGCACGCAGCTCGTCGGAGCGCAGCACGTTCGCAAACGCCACGGTCACGTCGCGTACGGCGGCGCCGCGCTGCTCGTCCGCCGCGGCGGCGGCCGCCGCCGCGCCGAGCGCGCGTTGATCGATGCGCCGCCAGCGCTCGAGGTCGACGATCAGCTGCTCCACCTCCACGTTGAACCACCCGTCGCGCGCGCCGATCGACTGCAGGCCGTACACCCTCTCGTGTCCCTCGGCGTCGACGGCGCGGAGCTTTTCGTTCTGACGATTGGAATAGCCGATGCCGCTCGAGACGACGAGATGGGGGAGATAGGAGCTGCGTGCCACGCCGAGCGCGTCCTGCGCCTGCCCGGACTCGAGGGCGGCGATCCGCGCACCGCCGCTCTGGTGCAGCGCCATGGCGATCGCAGCGGACAACGTCAACGGCGGTCCCGAGCCGCGCGCGGCCGTCGGCACACAGGCCACCCATGCCGCCGCGAGCACAGCCATCCACGTCGGACCCCGGCCGTCGCCTCGACCGACGCGCAAACCGCGCCCGCGTGCGCGTATGAGTGACCTTCGCCGACGACCCATGGATGAAGCGTCCCCGTTTATCCCGCGCGCCAGCCGAGTGACAATACGGAGCCACGTGCTTGCGGCGCCCACGTCGGCGGTCGATAACCTCGCGCCTCATGCGCCAGCTCATCGTGACCGCCGACGACTTCGGCGCGTCGGACGCGGTCAACGCGGCGGTCGTCGACGCTCATCGCCGCGGCATCCTCACGACGGCGAGCATGATGGTGACCGGCGCCGCGTGGGAGCCGGCGGTGGCGGCGGCGCATGCCACCCCGAGCCTCGCCGTGGGGCTCCACCTCGCGCTCTCGCTCGCACGTTCGGCATTGCCTGCCGCGCGGATCCCCCACCTCGTGGACGCCGACGGACGCCTGCCGGCGAGCTCGCCCTGGGCGGGATTTCGCTACCAGTTCTCGCGCAGTGCTCGTCGGGAGCTCGTCGACGAGATCCGGGCGCAGCTCGCGCGCTTCCACGCGACGGGCCTCCGGCTCGATCACGTCACCGGTCATCAGCACATCCACATGCACCCGCAGGTCTTGACGATCCTGCTGGAGTGCGCGGCGGAGTATCGGATCCCGGCGTTGCGCGTCGTCCGTGACGACCTGCGTCTGAATCTGCGGCTGGATCACGGGCGGCTCGGGTACAAGCTCAGTCATTGGCTGATGTTTCGCTGGCTCGGGCGGCATGCGGCCCGAAAGGTGCGGGCGGCCGGGCTCGCGACGGCCGACCGGGTGTGGGGTCTCTACCAGGATGGACGAATGACGCGAGATCACTTGCGGGCGCTGCTCGCCGCCCTTCCTGCCGGCGTGACCGAGATCTACCTGCACCCCTCCACGGCCGCCGACGACGATCCGCGGCGGGCGCCACGGGCCGAGCTTGAGGCGTTGGTGGATGCGGACGCCCGCGCGATCGTGGCGGCGCGCGGCGTCGTGCTCACGAGCTACGGAAAACTGGCGTCCACCCGCCCGCCGTCCTGAGCGGGCCACGAGAGACGGGCGATCGGCACCTGCCCCCATGCCGGGTTGACGCCGACCCGCACGCCGTGAACTCTGCCTGGAATGCGCTGGATCCACGGCATGCTGCTCGCGCTCTCCGGTCTCGGGCTCGGGCTGCTGGTCGCCCGTAGCGGAGTCTCGGAGCTCTGGCGCGAAGCGCTCGCGCTCGGCTGGACCGTTCCGGTGATCGTGGCGCTGTTCGGCGTCGAGCATGCGGTCCGTACCGTCGCCTGGCGATGGTGCTATCGCCCCGGCGTGCGCCCGCCGTTCGCACGCATGTTCTGGGCCCGCCTGGCGAGCTACGCGGTCAACACCGTGACCCCCTCGGGTACGATCGGCGGCGAGGTGGTGCGCGCGAGCTTCGCCGGGCACGTCTCCGCGCTCGAAAACGTGACGGCCATCTCCGTCGATCGCCTCGCCGACACGCTGTCGGATTGCGCGTTCGGCGTCTGCGGACTGGTCGTGATCCTCGCCCACGCCGGCTTTCCTACCACGGCGCGGCTCGCCCTCGTGGCGGCGGCTGCCCTGCTGGCGATCGGCGTCGGTGCCTTCTTCGTGCTGCAGCGGCGCGGACGCCTCGGAGCCTTCGTCACCGGCCACTCGCTCACGCGGCGATTCACCCGCGTCGGGTACGGCGCACGGCTTGCGAATGGCGCGCGCGCGCTCGACCGACGGCTCCACGCCTTCCACGCCGAATACCCGGGCGCTCTCTGGCGCGCGTTCGGCCTCCACCTCGCCGCGACGACCATCGCCGCCGTGCAAGTGGGTGCGTTTCTCGCCGGCGCCGGCGTGCCGGTCGTGGCTCGTACGGTCGTCGAAATTTTCCTGGTGAGCATCGGTCTCGACCTCTTCTCCTTTTTCGTCCCGGCACGGCTCGGGGCCCAAGAGGGCGCGCGCATGGTGGCCGTCGCGCTGGTGGGCCTGCCCGCTCGACTCGGCTTGCTGCTCTCGCTCGTGCTGCGGGTCGAGCAACTCACGTGGGCGCTGGTCGGACTCGTGGCGTATCTCGCCCTCGCCCCCACCCGCCCGCTCGCCGGCACGGCGCCGGAGCGCGCGCTCACGGATGTCGTACCCCCGATTGACAGCCTGGGGGGCGTTCACTAGTCCCGTCCCGGACGGGATGTCGCGGTGCGGACGCTCTACCTGAATCCTCCTTCGTTCGAAGGCTTCGACGGCGGCGCCGGCGCGCGCTACCAGGCGCGGCGCGAGGTGCGCTCCTTCTGGTACCCGACGTGGCTCGCGCAAGCCGCCGCATTGGTACCCGACTCCACGCTGATCGACGCGCCTCCCGACGACCTCACCGTCGAGCAGGTGATCGCGCGCGCCGCCGGCCACGACCTGGTCGTGATCCACACCTCCACACCCTCGGTCGTACCCGACAGTCGCTTCGCGGCGCGCTTGAAGGAGACCTATCCCGACGTGCAGATCGCGTTCGTCGGCGCGCACACGATGGTGCTTCCGGAGGAGACGTTGGCCCTGGCGCCCGCCGTGGATTTCGTGACCACCGGCGAGTTCGACTACGCGATTCGCGACGTGGCAGCGGGGCGGCCGGCGTCCGAGGTCGCGGGGGTCGCCCACCGGACGCCCGACGGCCGCGTGCGGCGGACGCCGGCGGCGCCGCCCATTCACGACCTCGACGCCTTTCCCTTCGTTACCGACGTCTACGCACGCCATCTCACCGTCGACCACTACGACATCGGCTACCTCCTGCATCCCTACGTGTCGCTCTATACCGGCCGGGGATGCCGCAGCCGGTGCAGCTTCTGCCTCTGGCCGCAGACCATCGCCGGGCACACCTACCGGACCCGGAGCGTCGAGCACGTCGTCGCCGAGATGGCGCACGCACGACGTCTCTTCCCGCAGGTACGTGAGTTCTTCTTCGACGACGACACGTTCACCGACGATCGCCCGCGCGCCGAGGCGATCGCCCGAGGTCTCGGCAAGCTCGGCATGACGTGGTCGTGCAACGCCAAGGCGAACGTGCCGTTCGAGACGCTGCGCGTGATGCGTGAGAACGGACTCCGCCTGCTGCTCGTGGGCTTCGAGACCGGGAGTCAGGAGATCCTGAACAACATCAAGAAGGGGACCCGGATCGATCGCGCGCATCAATTCGCGCGGGACTGCCGGAAGCTCGGCATCCTGATCCACGGGACCTTCATTCTCGGCCTGCCGGGAGAGACGCGACAGACGATCGAGCAGACGATCGACTTCGCGAAAACGATCGATCCCTACAGCCTGCAGGTCTCGCTCGCCGCACCCTACCCGGGAACGGAGCTCTACCGTCAGGCCCGCGAGCGGGGTTGGCTGCGGGGTCGGCGTCGGCCGATCTCGTCCAGGGCGGCGGCATTCAGGAGGCCGTGCTCTCCTACGGCGACCTGCCGAGCGGCGAGATTCACGAGGCGCTGGAGCGCTTCTACCGCGCCTACTATCTGCGTCCGCGCCCGATCCTTCGCATCATGCGCGACATGCTGCGCGACCGCGAGGTGATGCGCCGACGGTTGCGCGAGGCGCGGGAGTTCTTCGCCTTCATGGCGCAACGGCGCCAACCGCGCACCGCCGAGCACACGCCCCTCCCCGACGCCGCCGCCTCCCTTCACTGACCGCCGCGGTCGCTGGGAGGCATCGGCTGCCGAGACAGCCATGCCCAATACGCCAGGACGGCCGCGGCGAAGACGAAACAGCCGATGCCGGCCAGCCCCACGAACCAGTCGAGGCGGCCGACGATCGCGAGCACGAGGATGACGTACGCGAAGTCGCGGCCCGTGAGACGCTCGTACCAATCGCGCTCGATGACGCGTCGAGTGCGCGCGAGCCAGCTCGAGAACACGAATCCCGTAAGGGTCGCGACCACGAATCCCGCCGCCGTGACCCACACCACCGCCGACGAGATGCCGCCGTCGGCGCCGTGCGCGAGCGCGTAGGCGAGCGCCGCGAACACCGCGGCGTTGACCACGTTGTCGCCGACGAGATCCAATCGTCGCCCGAAGTCGGAACAGCGGAGCGCGAGACGGGCGACCTCGCCGTCGCAACCGTCCAAGATGGTCGAGATCACGAAGAGCGCCGCACCGAGAACGCGCCCCAGCCGATGGGCATCGGCAAGCAGTCCGGCGCCCGCGAGCCCGACCAAGGTCGCCCCGACGGTCACCACGTTGGGGGAAACGCCGCGGGCGACCAGATGCACGGAGAGACGGCGCGACACGTAGCGATCGAAGTGGCGGGCGAGGAATCCGTCGGTGGGACGGATGAGGCGCGCGAGGAGGATTCGGGTCACCCGTGCCGCGGTCGCGGGTTGGTCGACCCGCAGACACAGCGCCTCGCCGACGTCGACGATCTGGACGCCGCCGTCGCGTCGAAGCGCCGCGGCGCAGCCGGCCAGCTGATCGGTCGCCGTCAACCGACGCGCCCGCGCCTCGCGCACCGACATCGCGATCACCGCGGGACGCTCGGGATCGTCGCCCGCCGCGATCGCCGCCCCCTTTCGCGCCGCCGCTGCGAGCAGGGCCGCGATGGCATCGGGTTCGACGAGCGCATCGGCAGCGATGAAGAGCGTCGGGGCATCGTCGCCCGACGGCATGTCCTCGTGCCGCTGCATCGCGAGCGCGCGGCGCGTACGCTCCGCCGGCGTCAGGCCCGCCACCGACGGTTGCGTGCCGTACGGCGCCGAGAGCACCACGGCGAAGGCCGGCATCGTCACCGCGGTCAGCTCGGCTCGGCGCGACCGACGATGCCCCCCAGGAAGACGAGGAACGCGCCGAGATCGGCGAGTGGCACGAGCGGGAGATCGCGGGCACGCAAGCCGAGCGCCGACCGTTGACGCCAGAGCGCCGTCATCTGCAACGTCCACCAGCCGACCGGCAGGAACACGGCGGCGAGCCGCGCGGTCGCCGCGACGTACACGGACACCAGCAGCATCGGCACGCTGCCGTGCGTGAACATCTGCCCGAGATAGCCCCAGAACCGGACGGTTCGGGTGACCCGCGCCCATCGCAGGTGACGGCGCAGCACGGCGCGCCAGGACCGCTCGTCGACCGCATGCTCGACCACCATCGGCACCCACGCGAGCCGCGATCCCGCCGCCTCGACGTTGCGGGCAAGCATGTAGTCGTCAGCGGGCGTCCCGAGCAAGGCCGCGAGGCCCCCCGCGCGCTCCAGCGCCGAGGCACGGACGGCGATGGTCGCGCCGAGGCCGAAATGGAGGCCTTCCAGGCGCACCGCCAGGCAGGCACTCGGCAGGAAGTGCGTGTTGGTCATCAAGGCGTCGAGACGGCTTGCGATTCCCGACCCGGGAACGCTGCGATAGGGGCAGGTCGCGAGACCGACCGACGGGTCGGCGAACGGCGCGGTCATGGCCGCGACGTATCCCGAAGGGACGCGCACGTCGGCATCCGACTGCAACAACACGTCGGCCGCGACACCCGAGGTCATCTGGATCATGTTCGCGACCTTTGGATTGGCGCCGGACGGGCCCGGTCCGACCCGCACGAGGGCCGGCCAGGAGGCGCGCGCCTGTAGCGACGCGACCACCGCTCCCGCGGGATCGTTGCTGTCGGTCCAACCGATCACGAGCGGCGTACGCGTCGCGGCGGCCTCGCGCCAGAGGCTCTCGAGACAGGGCTCGAGCCAAGACGCCGCCCCATGCAACGGACGAATCGCCACCACCTGGAATGGAGCCGGCGCCGCCGCCGTGGCGACGGCGGGAGCGGACGGCGTGCAAAGACGGCCGACGGCATCGAGGGCGAGCCAGCGATAGACGAGGGCCGCCAGCAACCACAACGCCAGCACCGTGAGCATGAGCGTCGTCAAGCGAGCGTACGGAGGAACGAGCAGGAGACGGGAGTTGCGCTCATGCGAAGCGGCCGTTGCACGCGAAGTGCCAGAAAACGGCCGTGCCGCGCGTCGCCGCTCGGGCGCGATCGTGGGTCGACCGTGCCAGAGTTTGCGCCCGCCGGAAGGGCGACGTGCAAGAACTTGCGGGAGCGGAGGACGGGATCGGACACCGTCGATCCGAGTCGTCGAGGGGCTTCACTCAATCCGACTTCGTCTTGAGCTCGGTCGCCGAGTCGACCGTCGGAGCCGAGAAGGTGGCGCCCCAGCATGCACCGGACGACGTCCTCAGCTGCGCGACGACGCTCGGATCGTGCCGCCAGGGAAGCGGCACCGGCAGTGGTCCGGTCGTCGCTTTCACCTGGACCTTCGCCTTCAGCGGGACCGTCGCACCCGTGAGCGTCACCGCGGTGATGCCGTCGGGCGCCCCGGTTGCACTGCGGAACCTCCATTGCGTGCGTGTCCGCGTCCAGTGCCCGCCGCCGCTCTCCGAGGGCGAGCCCGTCACGGCGAGCGCCGGCGTGCCGGAGCCCGTCTCGTCGTAGACGCAGAGCTGGAACGTCGCACCGGCGCTGGGATCGCCGAAAGCCGTGAGCGGAACGGTCGGTCCCTTGCCCCACAGGAGCTGCACCTGGTTCCGACCCGACCGCAGCCGACGCACGAGCAAGGATGCGCCCCCCGCGACGTCCGGCGGCGTGCACGCGAGCGCCGGCGCGGCCGACGTGCGTGCACGCACCGCCCTCGCAGACGTCCGAGGTACAGAGGCTGCCGTCGTCGACGCAGGCCGTGCCCGCCGTCCGGAACGTGCATGTAGCGGTGCAGCAATCGCCGGGCGTACCGTCGGCGGCGCCGTCGTCGCATTGCTCCCCGGGATCGACGATCGCGTCGCCGCAGACCGAGCCCGGGGCGGAGGTCGTGTACGCGAAGGCCGCCGAATCGGCGCTCGTTCCGCCGACCGTCACGACCCTGACCTCGACCGTGTCGGGAGCCTCGGCCGGCGGTGAGACCGCGGTGATCGACCCGTCGTCGTTCACGGTGAACCCCGCCGGCGTCTCCCCGAAGTAGACCGCGATCACGTCGATGAAGCTCGCGCCGCTGATCGCCACCAGAGTCCCGCCGTCGACCGGACCGCCGTCGGGATCGATCCCCGACACGGTGGGCGCGGCAACGAAGGTGAACCGATCGCTCGCGCTCGCCGCGCTCGTGCCACCGTCCGTCATGACCGCGACGTCGACGGTACCTGCGCTCGCGGCCGGCGAGACCGCCGTGATGGAGGTGTCGGCGTTCACGGTGAAGCCCGCCGCGGGGACGTCGCCGAAGGTCACCGCCGTCGCGCCGGTGAATCCGGTTCCGGCGATGGCGACGCTCGTGCCACCGGCGGCCGGCCCGGAGGTCACCGACACGCTCGTCACTCGCGGCGCGGCGACGAACCCGGAGGCCAGGACGAGATACGCTCGATAGGTGCAATAGGTCGTGTTGCCGACCGCGCAGCTCGCCGGCGCCACGTTCACCGCGTTGAGCACGTCGTACAGCTCGTTCCCGGACCCATCGAACGCCGAAAAGCTCGGGTCGACGTCCGCCGGGGGGGACGGGAGGACCGCATGCGACACCGGCGCCCCCGTGAAGTCCCAGGTCACCGCGACCCAGGCGGAGTACGTCGTGGTGTGGTACCCGCCGCCCCTGCCGCTGCCACCGCAACGCGTCTGCAGATAGACGTCACCGGTCGGATCGCCGCTCATCACATCGAAGCCGGTCGCGAAGGCCTGCTCCTGGATCCCCCCGCACGAGTGACCGAGCACCGTGAACGCCGTCGACTGCGGGATCAACAGCGAGATCGGCGAGGCGATCGCCTTGGATTCGCCAGCGACCATCACGCCGAAGGCCATCGCCACGGCAAGCACCCGAAGCAGTATGTCGCGTCCCATGATTCCTCTCGGCGTTGCGTCGCCGAGAGTTCTCGCCGAGGGCCCACACGCAGTCAATCCGGGGAGCACATGCGACGTCGCAGACCGGTTGCGAGGCTACGGCGGACTCGTCGTGCACGGTGGTCACGTCGCCGGCCGCAAAGACGCCCGGGACGTTCGTGCGCCCGTGGTCGTCGACGATGATCTCGCCGGCGCCATCACCTGACGCGTCGTCGACCTCGGCCTGGAAGGTCGCGCCGTCGATCGCGACGTGCGTGACGTTCGGATTGCGGACGGCCATCAGGTTCAAGGCCTGCACCACGTCGGGACAGTTCTGACAGGACTGCGAGAAGTACGTCTCGAAATGATAGGTCCCGCCGAGGCCGTCCACTTGCGCCAGCACCTCGGCGCCGACCTTCGGCGGGTGTCCGCCGACGTGCAGCAGCGCGAGCACGAGCGACGTGAGCTCGTGCCCGAGCGGCACGCCGGCGAAGCGCACGCGCGCCGCCTCGCCCGGCAGATGGATCGCGAACGAGGGACGGCGGATGCCGGCCCCGTCGTCCGGCGTGCCGTCGTCGTCGACGACCTCCACCATGCTCGACGCCGCGGCGACGTCCCGGAGGAGCTCGCGCAGCGCCGTGGAGTCGGGGCCGTCGTCGAGCGCGGCCGTGATCCGGATCGGTCGTCGCAGGTGCGTGAGGTACTGCGTCAACTGCGCCTTCATCGCGTCGTCGAGCATGGCGGTCGCGTCCTCCCCTTAGATCTTGCCGACGAGGTCGAGCGACGGTTTCAGCGTCTTCGCGCCCTCTTGCCACTTCGCGGGGCAGACCTCGCCGGGATGCGAGGCCACGTACTGGGCGGCCTTGACCTTGCGGAGCAGCTCTTTCGCGTCGCGGCCGATGCCGTTGTCGTGGATCTCGCAAAGCTTGATCTTGCCGTCGGGATCGACGACGAAGCTGCCGCGAAGCGCGAGCCCCTCCTCCTCGATCAGCACGTCGAAGTTGCGGGCGAGGGTGGCGGTCGGGTCGCCGACCAGCGGATAGCGCACCTTCTTGATGGCCTCCGACGTGTCGTGCCAGGCCTTGTGCGCGAAGTGCGTGTCGGTCGAGACGCCGTAGACCTCGACGCCGAGCTTCGTGAACTCGGCGTAGTGGTCGGCCAGGTCCTCGAGCTCGGTGGGACATACGAACGTGAAATCGGCCGGGTAGAACACGAAGACGCTCCAGCGACCGCGAATGGACTCGTCGGAGACCTCGACGAACTTGCCGTCGTGGAAGGCCGTGGCGTTGAACGGTTTGATGGTCGTGTTGATGAGAGACATGCGCTCCTCCTTGGCTGTCGTTGACGATGTCGGGCACCGCGCCCGCCCCTGCTGTATGCGACCCGAACCGCCAGAAGTCGAATCGAACGTTTCTAATTTGACTTAAGTATAACTTATGTCAGGCTCACGGCATGGATCTGAGCCAGGTCACCCTCGCCCAGATGCGGTATGCGATCGCCGTCGACGACGCCCACAGCTTTCGTCAGGCCGCCGAGCGCTGCCACGTCTCCCAGCCCGGCCTCAGCATGCAGATCGGCAAGCTCGAGGGTCTGCTCGGCTTGGTGCTCTTCGACCGCAGCAAGAAGCCCCTCCTCGTCACGCCGGAAGGCGTCCCGGCGCTCGCGCAGATGCGGACGGTGCTGCGCGAGACCGAGCGCCTCGGACAGGTCGTGGCCGAGGGCGACGAGCCCGCGGGCCGTTTTCGGCTCGGGGTCATCCCGACGCTCGCGCCGACGGTCCTGCCGCTCTTCGTCGGCGGATTCGCCGCCGCCCATCCGCGCGTCGAGCTCGCGATCGAGGAGCTCAAGACCGAAGAGGCGATCGCACGGCTTCGTTCCGACACGCTCGACGCCGGGCTCGTCGCGACACCGCTCCGGGTCGCCGGCCTCCGCGAGGAGGTGTTGGGGCTCGAGCGCTTGCTCGCCTATCTCCCGCTCGGCGACCCGCTGCTGCGCAGGAAGACCGTGAGCCAGACCGCGCTCAGCGAGCGCGAGCTCTGGATCATGCCCGAGGGACACTGCTTTCGAAGCCAAGTCCTCTCGTACTGCGGCGCCGAGCCCCGTCCACGCCCGGCACGCATCCAGTTCGAGAGCGGCAGCTTCGAGACCCTGGTGCGACTCGTGGACGAGGGGCTCGGCGCGACCGTCCTGCCCGAGCTCGTGGTGCGCGCCCTGCCCGCCGCCCGGCGCAAGCGCCAGGTCCGACCGCTGGTAGCCCCCGCTCCCGTGCGGGAGATCGGGCTCGTCACCGCTCGCAGCCATCTCCGCCGCCGGGTGACCGACGCCCTCGTCACCGCGATCCGCGCCGGACTCGCCGAGGTGCTGCCGCCGACGTCGCGAAGCGCCGTCGTCCTCGATCCGCTGGCGCCGCCTCCCGAGGGGGAATGAAGGCTCATTGCGACGATTCCCGAGCATTCGACCATCCTGCACCTCACCCGCCGAAGCGCGCGCCCCGCCGCTCTCGCCCGAGCGCGACGACCGCCGCGCCGAGCGTGAAGACGGTGAAGGCCGTGAGCGCCATCGCGTTCGCGTACGAAGTGTGGGTCGCGAACACCGCTTCGACGTAGGCGACGCTGCTCGCGAGCAGCACGCCGCATTGGTAGGCGAATCCGGGAAGGAAGCCGCGCACCGAATCGGGGGAGAGCTCGGTGATGTGCGCCGGAATCACGCCCCACGCGCCCTGCACCATGAACTGCATCACGAACGCACCGGCGACCAGGCCGGCGGTGGTCGGCGCGTAGGCCCAGAGCGGGATCACCAGCATCGCGAGCGCGAGGGCGAGCACGATGCTGCGGCGGCGGCCGATGCGGTCCGAGAAATGCCCGAAGGCGATGCCGCCGATGAGCGCGCCGACGTTGTAGACGATCGCGATCAGCGCCACGTCCCGCGGGCCGAAGCCGCGCTCGATCTTGAGGAAGGTCGGGTACATGTCCTGCGTGCCGTGCGAGATGAAGTCCATCATCGTCATGAGCGCCGTGAGGTAGAGAAAGAGCCGCCACTCGGCGACGATCGCGCGGCCGAGCGCCGACCAGCTCGCATGCCGCGTCTGCTCCCAGACCGTCGACTCCTTCACGCGCATGCGCACGAAGAGCGCGAGGAGCGCCGGCAGGCCGCCGATGAAGAACATGGGGCGCCACCCCCAGCGTGGAAACACGAGGAAGTAGCAGCACGCCGCGAGCAGGTAGCCGACGGCATAGCCCTCCTGGAGCACACCCGAGAGCAGGCCCCGCCAACGCGGCGGCACCTTCTCCATCGCGAGCGAGGCCCCCACTCCCCACTCGCCGCCCATGCCGATGCCGAAGAGCGCGCGCAGCACGAGAAACCAGGCGTAGCTCGGGGCGAGCCCCGACAGCACCTCCACGACCGAATAGAAGACGAGGTCGATCATCAACGGCAGGCGGCGACCGTAGCGATCGGCCATGAGCCCGAAGATGAAGGCGCCGATCGGACGGAACGCGAGCGTGACCGTGATGGAGAGCGCGATCGCCGGCACGTCGACGCCGAAGTCCTGCGCGACGCTCGGCAGGACGAAGACCAGGATGAAGAAGTCGAACGCATCGAGCGTCCAGCCGAGAAACGTGGCGACGAGCGCGCTCACGTAGTCGGATTGCGCGCCGGCGTCCGCGGGAACGGTCTCGGCATCCGTCGGCATCGCGCGGTCTCTTATCGGTCCCGTCGGGTGATGGTCCAGGGCATGCGCGCCGCGGCGACGAGCGTCCCGTCGTGCGTCAGTCGCCGCGCAACCAGCACGGCGAGCCGCGCGTAGCCGCGCTCGTTCAGGTGGCGAAAGCCGCGTTCGGCGGGATCGCGTCCCGCGTCGAAGAAGGCGTCGGGATGTGGCGTCCGAAACGTCCCCCGAGCATCCATTCGCTTTGGAGATCGATGCGCCACCCGCCGAGGCGGAGACCCGCCTCGAGCACGCCCCAGGCGAGGAGCGTCGACGCGAGCAGGAGCGCGACGGGCACGAGCCGGCGCAACCAACGCATGGCGCGCGGCGACTACACCGCGCCGCCCGGGCTGTCGAGCGATGGCGGGTGCCGATGCCGTCCGACGTGCCGAGCTCGGACGAGACCCGCGTCGTTACGGGTTCGACGCGACGATGGCGCGATTCGGCGCGGGCGTGAGGTCGTGAAGCGTCGGCGGCCCGAACCCGGCGCTACGCAGCATCGCCGCGTACTCGGCGAACGTGTAGGCGTCGCCGGCCGGCGTCGACGCCAGCATCGTGAGCGCGAAGCTCGCCGCCTCGGGCGGCGCGACGCGATCGTCGTTCGGCACGAACTCGACGATCACGACCCGCCCACCGGGCGCGAGCGCGCGGCGCGCTCTCCCGAGCAGCTCGACGCACCCGGGCTCGTCGAAGTGATGGAGAAAGTTCGGCAGGAGCACGAGGTCGTATCCCGCGCCCCAGTCGACCTCGAAGGCGCTGCCCGCGAGCGTCCGCAGGCGAGCCGCGATGCCCGCCTGCTCGGCGTGCTCGCGCGCCACCACGAGCACGTTCGCCCAGTCGAGCGCGACTACCTCGGCGTGCGGGTTTTCCTCGAGGAGCGTGATGCCGTACATGCCGTGGCCCGCGGCGACGTCGAGGACCTTCCACGGCGCCCCCGCGCGCGCGTCCAACACGTTGGCGAGGAGCTTGCCAGTGAAGCGCGCGAAGGGGGCCATGGCGCGCGCGAACTCGACCCACACCGGATGCTCGGGCGCGAGCGTATTCTCCGCGCCGAGCGCCGTCCCGCCGCGACGCACCGCCTCCGTCAGGAGATCGAACCCGTGCACGATGTGCGGCGAGGTGAGAAACGTGACGGCCGAGCCCGCGAACGCCGGCGAGCGGCGGTCGAGAAACATCTCGGCCGCCGGTGACAGCGAGTAACGGCCGGCTTCGAAGCCGAGAAAGCCGTCGACGACGAGACGGCTGCAGAGCGCCCGTACACCCCGCGCCGCCGCGCCGACGCGCTCCGCGAGCGCCGGAAGCGTCGCCGCGCCTTCGCCGATCGCGGTGAACACGTCGAGCTCGATCGCCGCCTTCAAGGCGGCGGTGCGTTGGTAGCTGGTGAGCGCATCGAAGACGTCGGGGAGATCGCTGGCGAGCACGGTCATGTCCGACCGACTAGCCAACCATCCGAACCGCGACAATAGGGGTACGAGGGAACCTCTGCACAGATGGGTTCCGAGCGAGCAGTGCGAGCCGCCCCGAGCGCAAGGCGCGAAGCCCGACCGCGTATCGGAACGATACGCCGAGGGCGTCGCGCCGCCGTCGATCGGGGATGGATCGCGCTTCGGAGCCGGGAGCCACCAGGGCAGAGGTTCCCTAGCGATACCCGAAGAGGTGGTCGCGCTTGATCGTCTCGACGATGACCGGCGGCACCATCGTCTCCCAGGCCGGGTCGCCGGACTGCAACTTGGCGAGGACGTCGCGCGGCACGATCGAGAGAAACGCGTCGGTGTAGCCGCGAATGGGCTCGAGACAGCGGTTTTGGAGGAGGTGGGCATGGAGGTGGCGGAGATTCGGTGAAACCTCCATGGTCTCGACCGTGGTGAGCCTCTGCGAGACCGGGTCTTTCCACGGATAGACGTAGACCTTCACGCCCTCGCGGAAGAGCCGGCCGGCCGCCTCGAGCACGCCTCCGGGCACGTCGGCGTAGTAGCTTTCGTCGACGATCTCCGCGAGATTCGGCACCCCGAGCGCCAGCCCGACCATCGTCGGCTGATAGCTGAAGAGCTGATCCATCAGCCGGAAGTCGCGGCGGTGGTTGGAGATCAGCACGGTCTTGTCGAGGACGCGGAGGATGTCGACCCGATCGAGGAAGTCTCGGTGGTCGATGTCCTTCTCGGCCTCGAGATCCTGCAGCGTCATCTCCATCAGGACGACCGGCTCGGCGCCCGCGAGGACGGGCTCGGCGCGAAATTGCGCGGCCGCGCACTCGAGGAGGTCGAGCGTCACGTTGGTGATCGGGCGAAAGCTGCCGCGCTCGATGAGGATGGGCTGCTTGTAGAGCAGCTCGGCCGGCTGAACCACCTCGCCGGCGGGCGTGAACATCGCCGTATCGGTGAACCCTCGCGTCACGAGCTCGAGGCTCATCAGCCGATTGTCGACCGCCGCGAACGCCGGCCCGGAGAACTTGATGAGATCGATCTCGATGCGCTCACAGCCGAGATCGTCCATGAGCGCGGAGAGCAGCGTGACCGGCGTCGCGTGGAGGTGGAAGGCGGAGTGGATCAGGTTCACCCCGAGCACGCCGAGGGCGGCTTGCTGACGCGAGTTCTCGCGATCGAGCATGCGGACGTGCAGTACGATCTCGGACGGCGCGCTGCGCGGGGCGGTCTGGAAGCGGATGCCCATCCATCCCTGCCCCTCATCGTGGCGGAGGTAGCTGCTCGCCGCGACGGTGTCGGCGAAGACGAAGAACGTGTCGGTCGCGCCCCGCTTCGCGTCGAGACGCTGGACCAGCAGGTCGAACTCGTACGCGAGCATGGCCTGGAGACGCTTGCGGCTCACGTAGCGATCGCTCGGACCGTAGATCGCGTCGCTCATTTGCATGTCGTACGCCGAAATGGTCTTCGCGACGGTGCCCGCGGCGCCGCCGACGTGAAAAAACCAGCGCGCGACCTCCTGGCCGGCCCCGATCTCGGCGAACGTGCCGTAGATCGTGGCGTCGCGGTTCAACGCAACGGCCTTGTTCTGGGTCGAGGGGGTGTCGATCGCAACCACGGCCGGATCATACACAGGGTACCGCCGCGCCGGCCAGACGGGGCCGGAGTGGCTTGGCGAAAAACCGCTCGATGTCCGCGCGGCTCGCATGCACGTCGCTCCGTCCGAGCTCGACGAGCCGTCCGCAAAACGCCGGGTCGAAGAGCAGGTAGCTCGAGAGGTCGCGGGTCGCGTCGTCGCTCCCGAGCCCCCGCAAGAGATAGCGCACGATCGCCGGGATGTGCTCCGCGAGCTCGCCCGCGATCGCGCCGATCGACGTCGAGGGCCGGAGCCAGAGGACGTCGATCTCGCGAAAGTCGCTCGGAGCCGTGCCGTCCTGGCCCCAGCGCAACACGCTGGTGTTCACCCGCGCGCTGTGCTCGATGTCGGCCTCGATCGCGTCGATCAGAACCGCGTCGAGCAGGACGCCCGCGACTTGCGCGATCGTCGGGACGGGTCGCTTGCGGCCGTCGTCGACCGACGGTGTCGGGGTGCCACGGACTCCGATCGCGATGATGCGATCGGCGCCGAGCTGAATCGCGGGCGCGAGCGGGGCCGTGTTGCGGATGCAGCCGTCGCCGAAATGCCGGCTCCCGAGCTCCACCGACGGGAAAAAGACGGGGATGGCGCTCGAGGCCATGAAGTGATCGATCCCGAGCACGGCGCGCTCGATGCTCCAATGCGTGCGCGACCAGAGCTCGAGGTCGGAGGCACCTTCGACGAAGAGGACGCCGCTTCCGGTGTAGAGATCCGTCGCGGCGACGGCGACGGCACGGATCGCGCCGCCGGCGATGCTCGCCGCGATGCGGCCGCCCTCGAACTCGCCCGCGATCAGCCGACGGAGCGGCGCCGTGTCGAGGAGCGCCTTGCCGGTGACGCGGCCGATCATACCGCCGAACGTCAGGTCGCGGACCCATTTGAGACCGATCGTGCCGAGCGAGACGACGTCGGTGCGGAAGACCCGGTCGGCGGTGAGACCGCGCCACAGGGTGACCAGATGCTCGATCCCCTCGGCGGCGCGATTCGCGGTGGCCGCGAGCACGGCCACGTTGATCGCCCCCGCGCTCGATCCGACGAAGAGTCCGACGTTCGACCGCTGGCGCGCGAGGCAGCCGATCTCGACGAGCCCCTGGAGCACGCCGGCCTGATAGGCCCCGCGGGCCCCGCCGCCCGAGAGCACGAGCGCGGTACGCGCGGCGTCGGCGGTCGGCGACGGCTCCGGCATTGCTCGTCATCGACCACGGAGCCTTGCCGCAGGTCAAGCGAACGCGTTGCCGTCCGGCGGCTCGCATGCCAACACGCAGGCGATGAAAACGCTCCGCCGCGCAACTCGGCCGCGGGCCCGTCCTTGAGGCGGCCGACGAAAGTCGGCATAGGTCCCCTGGGTTATGGGCGCGGGGATCACCACCACGATCTTCGAAGACGGCGAGGCGCTGGCGCGAGCCGTCGCCGACCGACTGAGCGCGCTCGCGGAACGCGCGACGGCGCCCTTCACCGTGGCGCTCTCCGGCGGCTCCACGCCGAAGCGGCTCTACCAGCTGCTCGCGGCGCCGCCGCATCGCGACCGCGTCCCGTGGGGGCAGGTGGAGCTCTTCTTCGGCGACGAGCGCAGCGTCGCACCCGAGCACCCCGACTCGAATTACGGCATGGCGAAGCGCGCGCTGCTCGATCACGTGCCGGTCCTCGCGCACCGGATGGACGCGGAGCACGACGACGCCGACGGCTACGCGCGTCTCCTCGGCGAGCGCATCACCAAGCGGCGCGACGGCGTGCCGGTGCTCGACGTCGTGCTCCTCGGCATCGGCGAGGACGGCCACACGGCGTCGCTCTTTCCGGGCACGGCCGCCCTCGGCGAGCGCCGGCGCTGGGTGGTGATGAACGACGTCCCGCAGCTGCACACGCGGCGGATGACGCTCACCTACCCCGTCCTGAACGCGGCGGAGCACGTGTGGGTGCTGATCGCCGGCGCCGGCAAGCGCCCGATGGTGGCCGAGTGTCTCGCGGCCGCCGCACGCGGCGACGACCCACCGCCGCGCCCGATCCTCGGCGTCCGCCCGACCGGCGGCGCGCTCCTCTGGTTCCTCGACAAGGCGGCCGCAGGGCCGACGGCCTGACGGCCGAGAAAGGCAACGCGCATGCAGCAGATCGGACTGATCGGCCTCGCCGTCATGGGGGAGAACCTCGCGCTCAACATCGAGCGCAACGGCTTCCCCATCGCGGTCTTCAACCGCAGCTACGAGAAGACCGACGCGCTCTTGAAAGGACGCGCCAAGGGCCTGAAGTTCGTCGGCGCGAAGACGCCCGCCGAGCTGGTGGCCGCGCTCGAGCGTCCGCGCCGCATCATCACGATGGTGAAGGCCGGCGGACCCGTCGACGCGGTGATCGACGAGCTCCGGCCGCTGCTCGAGTCCGGCGACATCCTCGTCGACGGCGGCAACTCGCACTTCACCGACACCGACCGTCGCGTGTCGGCGCTCGAGCCGACCGGCATCAAGTTCTTCGGCATGGGCGTGAGCGGCGGCGAGGAGGGCGCGCTCTGGGGTCCGAGCATCATGCCGGGCGGCGACGAGGCCACCTATCGTCACCTCGAGCCGATCCTCACGAAGATCGCCGCCAAAGCCGACTCCGGTCCGTGCGTCACCTACGTCGGCAAGAAGAGCGCCGGCCATTTCGTGAAGATGGTGCACAACGGCATCGAGTACGGCGACATGCAGCTGATCGCCGAGGCGTACGATCTCCTCCGCTACGGCCTCGGCCTCGGCTCGGCGGAAATCGCCGACGTGTTCGCCGACTGGAATGCCGGCGACCTGCAATCGTTCCTGATCGAGATCACCGCGAAGATCGTGAACTTCCGCGACGACAAAGGCGGCCGCAAGCCGCTCATCGACGCTATCGTCGACGCCGCCGGCCAAAAGGGCACCGGCAAGTGGACGACGCAGGCCGCCCTCGACCTCGGCGTCGCCATCCCGACGATCACGGCCGCCGTCGACGCCCGCATCATGTCGTCGCAGCGGGCGACGCGGCTCGTCGCTGCGAAGGTCTACCCGCCCGCGCCCAAGCCCATCACGAGCGGCAAGAAGGCCGCGACCGAGCAGATCCGCGCCGCGCTCTACGCGTCGAAGATCTGCTCCTACGCCCAGGGATTCGTGCTGCTCGCCGAAGCGTCGAAGTCCTTCGGCTACGGCGTGAAGCTCGGCGAGATGGCGCGCATCTGGAAGGGCGGCTGCATCATTCGGGCGGTCTTCCTCGACCGCATCCGCCAGGCCTTCGATCGGGACCCCCAGCTCGCCAACCTGCTCCTCGACAAGGACTTCGCGAAGGCCGTCAAGTCGCGCGTCGAGTCGTGGCGGAAGACGGTCCAGCTCGGCGTGAAGCTCGGGATCGCGCTCCCGGCGATGTCGGCGTCGCTCGCCTACTTCGACGGCTTCCGCCGCGCCCGGACGCCCGCGAACCTCATCCAGGGTCAGCGCGACTTCTTCGGCGCCCACACCTACGAGCGTCTCGATCGCGAAGGCATCTTCCACACGGAATGGTCCGGAGGGCACGACGACGCACGTTCTCGCGGGTGACATCGGCGGTACCAACTCGCGGCTGGCGCTCTACCGCGTCGACGGCGCGGACGCGCCGACGCCGCTCCGTCAGACCACCTACCCGAGTCGCGACCACGGCGGCCTCGAGGAGGTGATCGGGCGATTCCTCGGCGACGCCGGCGCGCCGCCGCCGATCGCCGCAGCCGCCTTCGGCATCGCGGGGCCGGTCGTCGACGACGCGGTCGTCACCACCAATCTCCCCTGGCACATCCGCGGCGACGGGCTGCGCGCGCGGCTCGGCACCCCGCACGTCCGCCTGCTGAACGACCTCGAAGCGACCGCCTACGGCGCGCTGTTCCTGCCGCCCGAAAAGCTCCTCCCGCTGAACCCCGGCGTCGCCCGCGTCGGCAACCGCGCCGTCATCGCCGCCGGCACGGGGCTCGGTCAGGCGCTGCTCTTCTGGAACGGCACGCGCCACCTCCCGGTCGCGACCGAAGGCGGGCACGCGGACTTCGCGCCGCGCGACGCGGTCGAGCACGATCTGCTGCGCTGGCTCGAGCGTAAGTACGACGGCCACGTCTCCTACGAACGCGTGCTCTCGGGCCACGGTCTCGCCAACATCTTCGCGTTTCTCGACGAGGCGACTGCCGCATGCCGGTCCCGGCGGAAGCGCAGCGCCGCTTCGCGACGGAGGACCCGGCGGCGGTGATCGGCGAGCTCGGCGTCGCCGGCGCCTGCGGCACCTGCGGTCGCCGCCGTCGACCGCTTCGTCTCGATCTACGGCGCCGCAGGCGGGCAACCTGGCGCTCACGCGTGATGGCGACCGGCGGCGTCTACGTCGGCGGCGGCATCGTGAACAAGCTCCTGCCGGCGATGACGAGCGGGGGGTTCGTTCGCGCCTTCGTCGCGAAGGGCCGCTACGAGCGCCTCATGAGCGAGATCCCGGTGTGGATCATCCACGACCCCGACGCCGGCCTCCACGGCGCGGCGCACGTCGCTGCGGCCCTCGCCGCCGGGTGAGAGAGCCGCTTTTTTCTCGACCCACGCGCGCTGCCGGGCGTACAACGGCTGCATGAGTCGTCGCGCACGGGGCGCGCGCCACACGAGTCACGATGGTCGTCGACCTCCCACGCGACCCCGTCGACGGACCACTGGAGGGCATCGGAATGAGAGGCCTTCGAATCCTGGGAGCGCTCGCGATGGCGATCGCGATCGCGCACTGTGGGGACAACAACGTCCACGTGTCGACCGACGTCGGCGTCATTCCCTCACCCGGTACCTTCACCGGGTTCTTGAGCGACGGTGCGTCGATCCGCATGCAAGTCGGCAGCATCGAAGAGGTCGCCTTCGATTGTGACGGCGCGTCGATCCAGGAGACGTTCACGCCGCCGAAACCGATCGACTCCGACGGCACCTTCGACGTGAAGTTCGACGACGGGGGCCGCACGTTCCGCATCCGGGGAACGTTCCGCGACAACGACAACGTGGCCGGGACGATCGACGACGAGGACAACGCGTGCGACACGTCCTACGAGGCTGCGCGGAGCGGCCGCCCGACGACAACGCCGACGACAACGCCGACCGGCAAACTACCGACCCCCACCCCGACGGAAACGCCGACGACCGATATCACCCCGACCGAGGTCACCCCGACCCCGACGGGCGCAACCATGACCCCCACAGCGACCCCCTCGGTGCCGCCCTGCCCGGTCGCCGTCGAAGTGGTCGGCAATGCGGGGGCGAAGAAGGTGCTCGACAGCGGCTGGACGGGCCTCGGGCACAACGCCACCGTCGTGTCCGACGGCAAGCTGACGTTCAACGTCGCGTGCAGCGGGACGACGCGGCCGTGCGGCGTCTGCAACGTCAGCGGCCCGATCCAGAACGTCAAGGCCGACCAGGGCGACATCAACCCGCGCCGCTGCAGCAACGATTCGTCGACGAAGTGCACCGACAACTCGGCCTGTACGGGGGGCGGAACCTGCATCTTCTACTTCGGAGCACCGTTGCCGCTGGCCGCGGGCGGCATCGGGTCCTGTGTCCTGAACCAGGTCAACGGATCCGCATCGGGCACCACCAACATCGAGAGCGGCGCCTTCGCGACCACCCTCAACCTGACCTCGCGGGTCGCCCTCTCCTCCGTCGATAGTCCCTGTCCCAAGTGCGTGGGCGACAATGCATCCAACGACGGCCAGGCGAACGGACATTGCGTCGGCGAGGGCAGTCCGCGCAACGGTATGCCGTGCGACGTGAACGGCACATCTCCCATACCCTCGTTCGGCTCGACGAGCCTCGATTGTCCGCCGGCGAGCTTGGTCACGAGCATCGCGATCAATCTCGATGGCTCGAGCGGCACCGAGACGATGACGTTGACGGCGACGAGTCCCGCATGCACGGGTCCAGGTGCGGAAGGCAAGCTCTGTTTCTGTCCGGCGGCGGGATCCGTAGGCGCCAAGCCCAACGCATGCATCGACGCTTTCGACACGCCGGACGTCGACGAATCGCTCTGCCTACCGATCGCCCCGGGATCGAACAAGGGGTCGTGCCAGGACCAGCCTGTTGTCGACCAGTACTGTAGCCCGACCGAGACGTTCCGCGGCTGCAGCTCGAACAACGACTGCACTGCTCCGGGTGACGTTTGCAAGCCCATCGATCTGCCGTGCTTCCTCGACAACGGCATCGTCGGGGGCAGCGTGACGGCGTTGGGCAAGGCCAGCCCCCCGAACAGCAGCGGCGTCTCGAACCCGACGTTCGCGGCCTTGTTCTGCATCCCACCCGTGGTGCAAACGGCCATCAACACCGCGGCCGGGCTCCCCGGCCTCGGCCGCATCGAGCTGCCGCTCACCAGCAAGCAGATCCTGTCGCTGCCCTAGGGAACCTCTGCACAGGTGGCTTCTCGGCTACGAAGCGCGATCCATCCCCGATCGACGGCGGCGCGACGCCCTCGGCGTATCGTGCAGATACGCGGTCGGGCTTCGCGCCTGGCGCTCGGGGCGGCTCGCACTTCTCGCTCGGAACCCACCTGTGCAGAGGTTCCCTAGGGAACCGTCGCCGGGCGGCTTACGGGCTCGGCAGCACCGTCACCGTGATCCCGTTGCTCTCCGTCGCCTGCGGGTACTCGCTGTCGCGAAACGCGGTGACGGTCGCGACGCCCGGCGCGAGCGCCTCGATGCGGCTCTTGTTGCCCGCGAGGTTCGTCGCGTTCACCACGGTCGGGTCGCTCGAGACGTAGACCACGTCCTGGGTGACGTTGATCGGCGCGCCGGCGTCGAGGACACCGACGGTCGTGAGCGAGTAGGCGCCGCCCACCGGCAGCTCGAGCGTCACGGGTGTCAGCGCGAGGGCCGCGAGCGCCGCGACCGTGAGGGTCGCGTCGTCGCCGCTGTCGCTGGAGCTCACGCCGGACAGCGGATCGTAGGCCGCGATGGCCGTCGTCCCGGGCGCGAGCGCGTCGATGCGACTGCGGTCGCCGGCGACGTTCGGAGCGGCGGCGACATCTCCCGCGCTCGAGCGCCATTCGGCGCGCTGCGTGACGTTCACGGTCTCCCCGCTCGCGAGTTGCGCGACCGCGGTGAAGCGCCAGCTCGACGCCGCGGGCACGCGGCGGTTCGCCGGGCTCACGACGAGGCGCACGACGCGGCGGTCGGTCACGGTCACGACCGTGTCGTCGCCGCTCGTCGCGCTCGTCACGCCGGTCACCGGATCCTCCGCGCTGATGACGGCCGTCCCGGCCCCGACCGCCATGATGCGGCTCCGTGTGCCCGGCTCGTTGAGCGCGACCACGACGTCCGGATCGCTCGACACGTAGCCTACTCGCTGCGTGACGTTCTCGACGCCACCGCCCACGCGATACGCCACCGCCGTCAGCGTCCGCGCTTGGCCGACGTCGAGCGCCGTCGTCGCGGGCGACAGCACGAGGCGCTCGATGTCGCCGAGGACGTGGACGACGGCATCGCGACCGCCGGCCTCCGTGGACCCGACGCCGCTCGGGACGTCGACCACGCTGATCGTCGCGGTTCCGGGTCGGAGCCCGGACACAACGTTGCCCGAGATCGCCACGACGTCGGACGGACTCGCCCGGAAGCGCACGTCGTCGAGCAGCCGATGGCGACCACCGTCGAAATAGCCGTGCGCAAAGTAGCGCGCCGATGCGGCACCGATCACGATCGTCTGCTCCACGTCGGCGCTCTCGTCGAGCTGGTCCGTCCCGACGTCGACGCGGTCGAGCCGGTCGTAGACGACGACCGTCGCGGCGGCGGCAATGCCCGACGACGGGTCGGTCGCGATCACCTGCGCCGATCCGCCGCCGAGCGCTTGGAGACGCTGCCAGCCGTCGGCATCGACGCCGGCGATCGCGACCACACCGGGCGGAGTCGTGGTCCACGTCATGCGCGCGCTGGCGGCGCGGAAGCCTTGGCTCGCGGGCGGGATCGCGAATTGTCCGAACGCCTTCAGCGCCAGCGTGTCGCCGCCCACGCCCTTCCGATACGCGAGCATCGGCGGCGACACCGAGAGTGCGAGGACGTCGCCGAACACGGAGACGTTGCCGCAGCACTCGGAGCGAAGCCCGCTCGCGGCGTCGGTCGCGGTGATCACCGCGAGGCCGGGCCGCACGGCCTCGATGCGGTTCGGCTCGTCGGGCGCGTTCGGAGCGAGGACGATGCTCGGGTCGCTCGACTCGTACGCGACGTCCTGCGTCAGGTTGCTCGCGAAGCCCGCAGTGAAAAACCCCGTCGCTTGGAGATGCGTCACCTCACCCGGGAAGAGCATCGGGATCTCTTCGACCTGGATCTTCTCGAGCGCACCGACGACGACGGCCGTCGTGTCGGTGAGACTCGACAGGAGATCGTGGACGACGATGCTCGTACGCCCCTCGCCGGCGCCTTCGATGCGGCTGCGACTCCCCGGGACGTTCGGCACGCGCGCGATGTGCTCGTCGGCCGACTCGTAGCCGGCGTACTGCGTGACGTTGCGCACGCGGCCGTTCGTGAAGCTGGCGCTCACGGTGAGCGGCTGCGCGTCGCCGAGCCGGAGGCCGAGCTGCTTCGGAGTCACGGCAAGCGCGTAGATCGGCCACTCGGAGCGCAGCTCTGCCGGCGGCGACACGACGCCCGTGCCCGCGTCGCGCGCGAGGACGTTGGTCGTGCCGATGGCGATACCGACGAAGCATTTCTGGCCGTCGACGAAGCCCCCGGGCGCGGCGATCGACCCGTCGACCTGCCAGACCGCGGTCGTCGTGACGTCGACGCTGCTTCCGTCCGGCAGGTCGAAGAACGCCGAATAGCAGACGCGATCGTGCACCAGCGCCTTCACCGCCGTCGGAACGACGTGCATCGTCGGAACCCGCGGCGTCGGCACCGGCGTTCCGGTCGCGGTCGGGGTCGGCGGCGGCGTGAGCGTCGGAAACGGCGTCGGCGTCGGCACCACCACGTCCGTGCGTGCCGCGGGCACGCAGAGCAGCCGGGCGCTCCCGACCTTCAGTACCTCGTGGCCGAAGACGTTGCGGGTGGCGAGCGTCTCGGGGGCGACGGCGCCGCGCGCACCTCGGGTGCGTGGGACGCGCGCATCGAAACAGAGCAGGTCGAGGGGATGCTTCGGTGCGCTCTCGTCCTCGCCGCGGACGCTCGCCGGCACGCAGAGCCGGACGGGCTTTCGGACCTCGACGGTTCGGGGGCCCTCCCCCGTGCGTACCTCGACCCGCAACACACCCCGTTTCGCTCCGCCGCCGCGCTCGCCGCGCGCCCGGTAGCACGCGAAATGGTCACGCTCCGGGCCGCTGCCTCCGACGCTCCCGGTCGCGAGCGTCGGCACCTGGAGCGCCGCGACGCCCGCGACCCGCAAGGCGGCGGAGCCGAAGCTCGTCTCGATCACCTCGCTCGTCGGTGCCAGCGGCGGTGGCGCGGGACGCCGAGGCGTGCGCCGCGCCGCGTACGCCTCGAAGCCGCTGAGCGCATCGGTGAGCTCCTCGTCGTCGATCCGCACCGGACGGCAGAAGCTCTCGGGCTTCCGAAGATCGAGCGTGTAGAGCTTGCTCGGCAGCGGCCGAGTGAAGCGGTCGACGACGGCAACGCCGACCCGGGCGTGAAAGGTCGGCAGCGGAGGCGCGCTCCGCGGGGCGCGCGCAGGTTTGGCCTCGGCGCAGAGAAAGGCGTCGCCCGGCAGCCAGCGCGCCGACGCGAGCAGCGGGCCGGACCCGAGCGCCATCAGGACCCCGGCAAAGATCGTCCGTGAACGGCACCGGCGCGGCATCGGCCCCTTGAGCAAACCCCTTGCCGTCCGCCGGCGCGTTCTCGCTGACACGACCCGCTCGCACCGACGCCGAGTGCGGCATCCACGCCACGATCGGCGTCAGAAGCGGAAGATCGCCTGCATCTTGGCGAGCAGGCGACGGGATCGGCTCTCGCTGCTCTCGACGGCGATGCTCTGGCCGCGCCGCTCGCGGAGCTCGCTCTGGCGCATGGCGAGCACCCGACTCACCGCCGCGGCGACGCTCGGACGGGTCTTGAAGAGCGCCTCGAACCCCGCGCGCTCGACGATCAGCAGCTCGGCGTCGCCCTTCGCCCGCACGGTCGCCGACCGCGGCTCTCCGGTGAGGAGGGCCATCTCCCCGAAGAACGCCGGCGCGCCGAGATCCGCGACGTGGGTTTCCTGGCCGTTCGCGCCCCTGGCGACCACCTCGACTATCCCGCGCCGGAGCACGAAGAACGCGTCCCCGGCGTCGCCCTCGCGGCAGATGATCTCGTCGCGGCCGAAAACAGCCTCGCGCACGTCCGACCGCAGCATGCCGAGCTCGGTGTCGTCGAGCTCGGCGAGGAAATCGACCTGCCGGAGCGCCGACACGCTCCCCTGGTCCGCGCGGGCGTCGGCGGCCTGCGCCGCCGACGCGTCGTGCATGTAGACGTTCCGGATCGGGAACGGGATCTCCATGCCGTGGCGGCGGAACGCGTACCAGAGCTTGCTCATGATCGCATCGTGCACGGCCGGCTGGCGTCCGTAGTCTCGCATCCAGAAACGCAGGCGGTATTTGATGGCGAAGTCGCCGTAGTCGACCACCTCCGCGACCGGTGGCGGCACGGCGACGACCTCGGGAACCTCGCGCAGCACCTCGACGATGACCGCCTTCACCTCGTTCGGAGGGCTGTCGTAGGCGACGCCGACGAAGAGCTCGTCACCGATCGCACCGCCGCGGTAATTGGTGACGACCCCGCGCGCGAGGAGCCCGTTCGGGACGTCGAGGATCTCGAGGTTGCGCGTGATGATGGCAGTCGAGCGCCAGCCGATGCCCTGGACCCGGCCGACGTGCGAGTCGAAGCCGACCCAGTCGCCCGGCTCGAACGGCTTTTGGAGCTGCAGGGAGAGGCCGCTGAACACGTTGCCGAGCGTCTCCTGCAGCGCCAGGCCGATCACGGCGGTGACGATCGCCGAGGTCGTGAGGAGCCCCGAGACGTCCACGTCGACCGAGTGCAGGACCGACAGGACGACCACCGTGTAGACGAGCAGCGTCGCGAGGTCGCGGAAGATCGTCGAAAAGTGCGCCTGGCGGCGCCGGACCATCAGGTCGGCCGTCACGACGAGGCCGCGCACGATGGCGAACGAGAGCGCCGCGACGGTGAGCACGAACGCGACGTTCGCGGGCCGGGCGGCGAGCCACGGCATGACCGCCTCGACGACGATCGCGATCACGACGCACCAGAGCGCCCCGCCGTAGCGTCGGAAAACCGGCCGATCGCGGCCGAGCCACCACGCGAAGACGACGACCCCCGCGCATGCCAGCGAAAGGGCGGTCTTCACGAGGGGTGCGCTGAAGGTTGCCGCGTCCATCACGCCGGCGGCCCTACCGGCGCGGCAACATATGCAGAACCCCCGCCGCGCCTGTCAAATCATCGGTCCGCATGCTACCCACAAAGGGCCCAAATGGCGGACGCGCCGATCACCGTCATCTTCGCGGACATCAGCGGCAGCACCATGCTCTGCGCCGTCCGCGGTGACGAAACCGCGTACAAGCTGGTCTCGACCTGCCTCACCACGCTCGAAGGCGAGGTGCAGCGCTTCAACGGACGCGTCATCAAGCGCGTCGGCGACGCCATCCTCGCCGTCTTCGAGGCCGCCGAGCCGGCCGTGCATTCGGCCCACGCGATGCAGGTCGCGCTCGAGGCGCCGGGCAGCGAGGTCCACGCCGAGGGCGTGCGTGTGCGGGTCGGCATCGCAACCGGCACGGCCGTCCTCGACGCCGGCGACATCTACGGGGACGTCGTGAACGTCGCCGCTCGCCTCACCTCGCTCGCCGGTGCCGACGAGGTGTTCATGGCGGGCGAGACCTTCGAGGGACTCCCACCGTCGATGCGCGACAACGTGCGCGTCATCGATCAGCTCGCGCTCCGCGGACGTCCCGACTGGGTGCTCGTCTACCAGTACCTGTGGAAGCAGGAAGGCGCGACGGTGAGCACCAACGTCCGACCGCGCGGCTACAGCGCCGCCCTCGAAGTGACGTACGGCGGCGAGAAGTACGCGCTCGGATCGTCGCGGCCGAAGCTCAGCGTCGGCCGTGATCCCGACAACGACGTCAGCATCGACGAGACGGTGGTGTCGCGTCGCCATTGTGAGATCGTGCTGCGCGGCGACAAGTTCCTGTTGGTCGACCGCAGCACCAACGGAACCTGGGTGCTGACGGACGCCGGCGATACGTTTCGCGTCACGCGGGAGGAGATCACGCTCGCCGGCAGCGGCCGGATTCTGCCTGGGCGTCAGAATCTGGAGCCGCTACGCTATAGGGTGGGGCCGCAAACCCCCGCGTGACGACGGACGCGGGATCGAGCCCGCAAAGCCGCGTTGCGTAGACGTGGCTCGGTATGGGACAACAGTGAGGCGTATGCAGGTCGTCGGGGACGTGCTGTCGGATCGCGGGCTTCGCCGCGAGCTCAACGAGGATGCGTATGCATACGCCCCCGAGCTCGACCTGTTCCTGGTAGCCGACGGCATGGGCGGTCATGCCGCCGGCGAGGTCGCGAGCCGCACCGCCGCAGAAACCATCACCGCCAAGCTGCAAGAGCTCCTCGCCGACGACGACCTGACCCCTTTTCGCGACGCCACCGGCAAGCCCTGCGTCGGGGCGCGCCGTCTCGTAATCGCCGTCGAGTGTGCCAACGACACCATCTTTCGAAACGCCGCCGCCAATCCGAGCCAGCGCGGCATGGGCACCACCGTCGCCGCCCTGCACTTCGCCGACGGCTTCGCGAATCTCTGCCACGTCGGCGACAGCCGCATCTATCGCATCCGGAACGGCGGTATCGAGCGCCTGACCGAAGATCACGCCATCGCCGCCAACGTGCTGAGCCGCGCCCTCGGCGCCCAACCGATGGTCGAGGCGAGCTGGCGCGTCGAGCCGGTCCGATCCGGCGAGTGCTTCCTCCTCTGCACCGACGGCGTCCACGGGCAGGTGAAGGACGACGAGATGCTGCAGATCGTCGAGCGCAACGGCGACGACTTCCGCGCCGCATGCGCCGAGCTCATCGCGCTCGCGAACGACCGCGGCGGACGCGACAACTCGACGGCGTTGGTCGTCGGGGTTCGCTGATTCGCCTTTCGTGAAGCGTTCCGCGGGCGTTGCGGGTATTCCCTCCGCTCGGGATGCGATGGTGCCCAGCGCGTAAAGCCCGCCGCTGCCGTATCCGCTCTGCGCACACGCGAGGTGCTCCTCGCTCCGAAAACACCCGCAACGCCCGCGGCGCGACCGCCGGAGACGGATCGCAGAACCGCGATGTCCAGCGCCATCGGCTCCCGCAGCGCCGCGCTCGTCGTCTGTCTGGCCTCACGCAACCGAGCGGGCGCGGGTGGTGGGTCGGTTCGGAGCGAGGCAACTCGGCGAAACGCGCCGCCGCGGCGTGGCACCGGCGGCTCTAAGCGCTGGGTACCACCGACTCCGAGCGGAGAATCGACCCACCACCCGCGCCAGCCCGTCACGCGACTATCAAGCGACCAGAAGCCACGCGGAGCGAGCGCCGCGAGCTACATCGTGGGCGCGTGCGCGGCCGGCGCCTCTTTGCCGAAGATCGCCTCGATCGAGATCTCTTTGCGGCGCGAGTCGCGCAAGACGTGGTCCTTGCTGGTGTCGTGGTACAGGTGGCAGAGCATGCAGCTCGTACCCGCCGACTGCGTCTCCCCGTCGATGTGGCAGCGTTGACACACGTCCTTCTTCGGGAGGTTCACGTCGGTGGTCTTGGCGCTCTCGCGGACGTCGGGATGGCAATGCTCGCACTTCAAGAGGTCGTGGGTGCGATGCGAGAACTCGCCGCGCACGAGCCAGCGGGTCGGGATCTTCGTGGGCTTGATCTTCGGCAGGTCGCCCGCAAGCGGAGTGCCGTCCTCGTCGTGGCAGAGAAAGCAGTACTTGTTGCCGTCGAGCAGCGACGACGCGCCCTGCCCCATCGTCGTGTCGAGGGGCTGGTAGAGCTTGGCCTCGGCCTTCGCGAGCGCGCTCTTCGGGTTCGTGGGATCGATGAAGGCCGCGAGCGACACCGACGCGTCGAGCGGATCGCGGCGGATCCGGCCGGGCAGGCCGGGATCGGTCGAGCCGAAAATGCCGTCGGGATTGTTCACGGCTGCAAAGAGCAGCTTCGCCTTCAGATCCTCCCGCACGACGTCCGGCGCGGCGTGCACGACCTCGACCGACGAGTCGGGTCCGAGCCCCGATTGCGCGTGACACTTCTTGCAGTGCTGCTCGAACGTGATCGGCAGCATCAACGCGCCGTCCTTGGCGGGAACGTGACACTTGCCGCAGCTCAACGTGTCCTCCGCCGCGATCTTGGTGGTCGACAGATGGAGCTTGTGGTCGAAGCGAATGGCCGCCTCGTCGCGACGACCGGCACGCAGCGGCCCGAGCTCGGGGTGATCGGCGAACGTTCGGATCGAGCGCTGCACCTCGAGCGGCTCCCGCGTCGACGCGAGGTCGCCGTGGCAGTCGACGCAGCTCGCGTTGGCGACGGCCAGGAACACTCCCGCCGCGCGATGCTCGACGTGACACGAGGCGCAGTCGGGCGTCTTCACCTCGAACTTCGAGTGCGTACGGTCGGCATGACACCCGAGGCACGCCTTGGTCGGCACGCCGCCATACGACTCGTGACAGGTCTCGCAGCGGTCGCCGAAGCTCGCGTGGCCCTGCGACACCGGGCCCGGCAGGTATTGCCGCTGCTTCGTGCCGGTGTGGAGACCGTACCAGGCGCCGCCGCCGATCACGATGAAGACGACGCCGACCAGCCAATACCAGCGCCGGAAGAAGTCGGGGCGCGGGAAGCGGTCGAAGCGGAGACGTTTCGCGAGGTCTTTGCTGTTTCGTGGCATCGGCGCGCGGCTCAGTACTTGAGGGCCATGACGATGTGGAACGCCGCGAGCACGAAGAGCGCGAACGAAAGCGGCGCGTGGATGAAGAGCCAGCCATGCAGCACGTCGTGGAGCCGGCGTTGCACCGCGAGCTGGTACGACTCCTCGCAGATCGCCGCCAGACGCTCGAGCTTCGGACGCCACTCTTCGGGCGTCCGCACGACGAGCGTCCGAATGTCGGGCGGATTGGTCCGAGTGCGCGCGTCACGCAAGAGATACGGACGGATCTCGCGCAGATAGACGTCTTTCAGGAGCGCCGCCTCCGGCGCGGGCTCCGTCGCCGGCGGCTTGCGTGCGACCGCCTTCCAATTGCCCGGCCGCGCCTGCAACGCGGCTTGCTCCGCGGCGAGACGCGCCTGCTCGTCCGCCGCCTCGGCGATCGGACCGGCGATGCTCGCGACCAGCTCGTACGCGTCGGTCGCGAGCCCGTCGCGCACGTGGTCCATTTGGCCGACGAGCGTCTCGAGCGGCACGCGCTCGGTCATGATCGTCGGCAGGTACTGCTGAAGTGCGAGACCGAAGAGGCCGCTCAGCGTGACGATCGCAAAAAGCACCATCAACGTCGTGGTGAGGGCGCCGCCGAGCCGGAACCCGGCGTGGAACAGGATGAGAGGCACCGCGAGGATACCGAGCCAGATGTGCATCTGCATCCACGCGCGTGCGGGCCCGAGCCGCCAGGTCCGCACCTTCTTCCGTGCCGCGAGCAACCCCGCGAGCAACATCGCGAGCGTTCCGAGGATGCCGTAGGCGAGCCCGGGCCAACTCCCGCCCGACGCGCCGTACGGGCTCGCGGCGACGTACATCCGATAGGTCACGGCACCGACGACGGTCGCGACGATCGTGAAGATCAGCCAGCCACGATGATCCTTGTTGAGTCTCATCGCAGGTCGGACGGAGCGAGAAATGGGCCGGGCGCGACCCGGATCGCGGCGTCGTGCGGACAGGCGTAGACGCAGTTGGGTCCGTCGTAGCCGGCGCAGAGGTCGCAGACCGTCGCGCGCAACGCGACGCCTTCGCGCGGCGGCGGCGGCTTTCTCAGCTCGGCGAGCTCGACCATGTTGATGTTGCCGAACGGACACTGGTTGGCGCAGCGCTCGCAGCCGATGCACCAGTCCTCGATCTGGATCTCGAGCGAGTCCTCGCGCCGGATCGAGCCGACCGGACAGCCGACCATGCACTTCGGGTCGGTGCACGAACGGCACGCCATCGTCACCAGGTAGCGCCCGACCCGCGGACCGTCGCGTGTGAAGCGCGCCACGCCGTCGTGCGCATCCGAGCACGCGCGGACGCACTCGTCGCAGCGCGTGCAGCGATCGAGGTCGATCAGCAGCACGTTCTGCGAGTTGTAGAGATTGAGCTCGACCGTCTCCTCGAGCAGCGCCTGCTCGTTGGCCGACCGGCTGAACGCCGCGGCCTCGAGCGCGCGGCCGGCTTGAATCGCCGCCGCGAGCGCCTGGGCGTTGGCCTCGACGAGCCGCGCGAGCGCCGCCCCCGGAATGCGCACGACCTCGAAGCTGTCGAGGCCCGCCGCGCACGCGAGCCGAACCGCCGGCGCAGCGTCGATCGCGGTCACCGGCGCGCGCACCACCTCGAAGACGTACTCGACCAGGCCGACGCGATCGCCTTCGGTGAGGATGGCTTCGCGGATGCGCTCGCCGTTCAGGAGCGTGTGGTTGGCGCTGTCGAGGTCGATCACCCAGAGATCGCCGTCGCGCTCTTCGACGCGACAGTGCCTCCGACCGACGGCGCGCCCTTCCTTGGGCACGATGAGATCGCAGGCTTCGCTCCGGCCGATCGTGATCGGTTTCGTGACCGGCATCTCCGGGAAGAGCGTCGGATGCGAGGTACAGCGGAGCGCAAGCCGCGTGCGCGGGCGCGCCGGCATCAAGGCCTCGAAGCCGAAGGCTCCGCCCCGCCCGAGGTAGGTGAAGATGAACTCGCCCCCGCTCTTGGTCTCCGAGACCTTGATGGTCCCGGCGCGCACGAGATAGAGCGCGTCCGCCGGCGCGCCCTCGGCGTAAATCACGCCGTCCGAGACGTCGTCCGAGTCCGGGGTGAGCAGCGTGCTCGCCGCCGCAAGCTCCTCCAGCTGCGGCGCGCTCAGCTCCGAGAGCAACGCGCTCTGGTGCAGCGTGCTGCGGATGGCGCTCGCTTGATATGCCTCGTCGATCGCGTCACCGGCCCCGCGGATCGTGTCGAGCACCGACCGCAGCATTTCGAGCACGATGCAGCGGGTCTCGGCGCGGACCGTCGCCTCCCGGGGATAGAAATTGACGCAGGTGTCGATCCCGAAGATCTCGCCGGCCTGAATCGGGACCGGTCCGAGGCGGCGATCGTAGTTGAGGCTCGCGTAGCGGCTGACCTCACCGACCTCCGGGCGCCCGGGATTCCGTTCGGCGTTCCGCGTGCGGCGCCGGAAACTGTCGAAGATGCGGGCGAGCGAGTGACGCGTCCGTCCGCCGACTCCCGGAACCTCGATCTTCTCCGGCAGCGTCGCGGTCGCGGCGCCTTCGAGCAGGAGAAACGCCGTCGAGCCGTATGCACCGGCGGCACAGATCACCTCGCCCGCCGCGTACTCGCGCCGGACGACCGCCTTGATGCCGGGCTCCTTCGCGTCTGGCGCGGCGCCGAGCAGCGTCGGCAGCTTCAGCTTCGCGCGTTTGCTGCTCTTGAAGAAGTCGAGCTCGGCGACTTCGTCGAATGAGAGCCACTGGCCTTCGAGGCCTTCGGCGTGTCGTCGTGTCACCCCGCCACCCTCGCTTCCCAGCCGGACCGAAAAGTCGGTCGGTATTAGCAGGAAGCGCGCGACGAGAGCAATTGCAATTCGGCCCGCGTGCCGCGCTCGGTTGCGCCGATCGGAGAGCGCGCGTCGGCGCTCCCGGCGTGCCGCCGGAGATCGCCGACGTCAGGCGGCGGTGGCTTCGTCGGGGCGCGGAGCGCGGAGGCGAACGCGGACGCCGTTCAGGATCGATTGACCGACGATCGCCTCGACCTCCTGGTCGTCGGTCCAGTCGTTGGCGGACACACCGGGATGGCGCCCGGCGATCTGCTGCCAGGGCGCGCTGGCGGCGTGCCCCCAGCCGTGCGGAAGGCTCACGACGCCCGGCCGCATCTCGTCGCTCACCTGCACCCGAAGCGTGCCGGTGTGGACGCGACTCTCGAGGACTCCGACGTCGCCGTCGGCGACACCCGCGCGCCGCGCGTCGTCGGGATGGACGAGCAGGACGCAACGCTCGCGCCCGGCCACCATCGCCGGAACGTTGTGCATCCACGAGTTGTTGGTACGGAGCTCGCGGCGGCCGATCAGCAAGAGCTCGTCACGGGCCGGTACCGTCGGCAACGTCGCAGCGAGGTCGGCAAGGGCCGCCGGAAAGGGCCCGTCGGCGAGGTGCACCTTGCCGTCGGCGTGAAAGACCCGGCGCGAGATGCCGACCTCGAGCGGGCCGAGATCGATGCCGTGCGGCGCCGCCTCGAGCTTCTTCCGATTGAGGCCCCGCGACCACGGCAGGTAGCGATCGCCGTGCGGTCCGGTCCGGAGCGCGAGCTCGGCCATCGTGCTCGGGTGCCAACGGAAGCCGAGGCGCTTGGCGAGACCGAAGAGACCGTCGAGCACGGCGTTGCCGCTCGGGCCGCCGCCGAGCCGCTCGATGAGCTCGAGCAGGATCTCCCAATCGGCCCGCTCGTCGGGACCGCGCTCGACCACGGCGGGCGACCAGCGCGCGACGTTCCGCACGAAATAGTTCGCGAACATGAGGTCGACATGCTCCTCCGCGAGGCCCCACGCGGGCGGCAGGATCACGTCGGCATGACGCGTCGTCTCGTTCACGTAGAGGTCGATCGACACCATGAAATCGAGGCCGGCGAGCGCCTGGTCGAGGCGGCGGCCGTTCGGCGTCGACAGGACGGGATTGCCGGCGAAGGTGAGCAGCGCCCGTACCTGCCCTTCGCCGGGGGTCTCCATCTCCTCGGCGAGAATCGACGCCGGAAGATCACCGAGCGTCTCCGGGAGGCCGCGCACGCGTGAATGCCAGCGCCCGTGGCCGTCGCCGCCGAGCCGCCGCGAGAACTCGCAGATGTCGAACGCCGGGGTGGTGAAGAGCGCCCCGCCCTCGGCGCCGAGCCGTCCGGCGACGAGGTTCAGGAGATCGGTCGCCCACGTGGCGAGCGTACCGTGGGCGTTGTTGCAGACGCCGACCCGCGAATATGCCGTCGCCGACGGCGCCGCCGCGAACTCGAGGGCGAGCCGCTCGATGTCGGCCGCGGGAATCCCGACGTGGGGCGCGACCGCCTCCGGCGTGAAGGGCAAGAGCGCGGCGCGGATGCGGTCGTAGCCGGCCGCGAGGCGATCGACGGCGGCGCGATCCACCCGACCCCGCGCATCGAGCGTCCGTACCATCGCGAGCATGAGCATCGCGTCGCTGCCGGGCCGGATGGCGACGTGCTCGTCGGCGTCCCGCGCCGACTCGGTGCGCCGGGGATCGACCACCACGACGCGCCCTCCGCGCGCCTGGATCGCGCGCATGCGCCCACGCATGTTCGGCGCCGACAGGAAGCTGCCGTTGGAGACCATCGGATTCGCGCCGACGCAGAGAAAGTAGTGGGTCCGGTCGACGTCGGGAATCGGGATCGCGAGCGAGCTGCCGTAGAGATAGTACGACGCAGCGAAGCGCGGGCTCGTGTCCTGCGATCCGGCGCTCGTGTTGTTCCTCGATCCGATGGCCTTCAAGAGCCCGCCGCGCAGCATGATCGCGCCGTGGTTGTGCACGATTGGATTCCCCATGTAGACGGCGACCGCGTCGCGGCCGTGGGCGCGACGGACGGCGTCGAGACCGCGGGCGGCCGCACGGAAGGCCTCGTCCCAACTGGCGGGCCGGAGCACACCGTCGGTAGCGCGCACGAGCGGCTGACGGATCCGGTCCGGGTCGTGGTGCACGTCGGCGATCGCCACTCCTTTGGGACAGACGAAGCCGGCCGACAGCACGTCGTCGTCGTCCGGACGCACGGCGATGATGCGCTCGCCCGCAACCTCGAAGCGAAGTCCGCAGCACGCCTCGCAGAGCGTGCAGGTGCGGTAGACGGTACGCGTGGTGTCCGACATCGGAAGCTCCTTTCCTCAGAGACAGCGCCCCACGTCGGACGATCCCTCGATCGCCATCGCGCGCGTCGGCAGCAGGCTCCCGGTGTCCACGCGGCAACGTGTACGCCCGGACGTGGTCTTCTCAAACAACCGCTTTCCTCGAATATAGTGAGGCCAATTGCCGAGCGATCACCCTGGCGCCGGCAGCGGCTTCCGAGGATCGCCCACGGCAGCGCGATCAGGCCTGCGCAAGCAGGCGGGCGACGTAGCGGCGCGCGCCCGCCTCGAGGTCGGTGAACGGGACGGTCCAACCCGCTGCCCGCAGTCGTTCCATGCGCGCCTCGGTCGAATATTGATAGCGTGCGCGCAGGCTCTCGGGCATCTCGATGAAGCGAATCTTCGGCGGTAGGCCGAGCGCTGCGAAGGTGGCGCGGGCGAGGTCGAGAAACGTCCGGCTGGTGCCGCTTCCGAGGTTGAAAATGCCACGTGCGAGCGGCCGCTCGAGCGCGAAGCGCAATACCGCCACGACGTCGTCGACGAAGACGAAATCGCGCCGCTGCTCGCCGTCGGCGAACTCCGGGCGGTAGCTCTTGAAGAGTCGCACTTCCCCGTCGGCGCGGATCTGGTCGAACGCGTGCAGGATCACGCTCGCCATCGTGCCCTTGTGGCGCTCGCCGAAGCCGTACACGTTGAAAAACTTGAAGCCGCTCCACGCCGGCGGTCGTCGCCCGGCACGCTCCTCGGCGAGCGCCCAGCGATCGAATTGCTGCTTCGACTCGCCGTACGGATTGAGCGGGCGGAGTGACGCGATGCGGGCCTCGTCGTCGTCGTAGCCGTTCGCGCCGTCGCCGTAGGTCGCCGCGCTGCTGGCGTAGACGAACGGCAGGCCGCGCTCGCATGCCCGGCGCCAGAGCCGCTGCGAGTACTCGAGGTTCAGGCGGCGCAAGAGTGCCGTATCCATCTCGGTGGTGTCGGTGCACGCCCCGAGGTGCACGATCCCGGCGAGCCCCGGCGCCGCATCGGCGAGCCACGCGTCGAGCGCATCGACGTCGACGATCGTCCCGAAGTCGAGCCCGCGATGCTCGGGCCGCTCGGTGAAGCTCGCGGTCCGGTCGACCGACACGACCGGGATGCCGTCGCGGTTGCACGACTCGACGAAACGCGCGCCGATGAAGCCGGCGGCACCGGTCACGAGAAGCGTGCCCACCGCCATCGGATGCTCAGTCGCCGAGGAGATACGCGAAGATCAGCGGCGCGACGATGGTCGCGTCGGATTGGATCATGAATTTCGGCGTCTCCACGTCGAGCTTGCCCCAGGTGATCTTCTCGTTCGGCACAGCCCCCGAGTAGCCGCCGAAGCTCGTGACGGCGTCGGAGATCTGCGCGAAGTAGCCCCAGTAGGGCACGTCGTCGCGCTGCAGGTCTTGGATGATCGTCGGCACCGCGCAGATCGCGAAGTCGCCGGCGATGCCGCCTCCGACCTGGAAGAAACCGACGCTCGGCTTGCCTTCCTTCATGCCGCAGTTGTCGAGATACCACTCGATGAGATGCTGCATCTGCTCGGTCCCGCTCTTCACGCATTGGTGGTGCGGCACCGCGCCGCGCAGCACGCCGGCGGCGAACATGTTGCCGGTCGTGCTGTCCTCCCAACCGGGCGAGTAGACGGGAATACCGGCTTCCCAGGCGGCGAGCAGCCAGCTGTTCTCGGCGGGGATCTGGTAGAATCGCTCCATCTTGCCGTCGCGGAAGAGCTCGTGGAGGAACTCGGCCTCGAACTTCCGCTCACCTCGTTCGCACGCGAGCTTCCAGCGTTCCAGGAGCCGACTCTCCATGTGGCGCATCACGGTCTCGGGAATGCAGGTATCGGTCACGCGATTGAAGCCGCGCGCATAGAGATCGGCTTCGTCCTTGGCGGAGAGCGCCCGCCAGTCCGGAATGATCTCGTACTCTTCGTAGGCGAGGAGGTTGAAGAGGTCTTCTTCGAGGTTCGCGCCGGTACAGCTGATCGCGTGGACCTTGCCCGCACGGATCATGCGGCTCAAGATCTGTCCGAGCTTGGCCGTGCTCATGGCGCCCGCGAGGGCCACGAGCATCTTGCCGCCGGCCGCGAGATGACTCTCGTAGGCGCGGGCGGCCGCCAGCGTCTCGCGACTGTTGAAGTGGAGGAAGTGCTTCTCCATGAACGCGCGTACGGTGCTCATGGGCGGGGTTCTAGGGGAATTTTTCGTGCCGCACCAGTGAAGCGCGGCGCGCGCGTAGCGGGCCGCGCCGCATGCGAAGAGTCGCGACACGTGGCACGTCGGCTCGCAAGGTGTGAGC
This sequence comes from uncultured delta proteobacterium, assembly GCA_963774015.1. Taxonomy (GTDB): domain Bacteria; phylum Desulfobacterota; class Binatia; order UTPRO1; family UTPRO1; genus UTPRO1. The sequence goes on along the minus strand of CAVZDH010000001.1, from coordinate 427,189 downwards.
GTTACGCGGACGACGTTGCAGCCGTGAAAGCGGTGGTTTCTCGACGCTGGGAAGGGCGCGTTCTCGAATCAGGCGCGGGAAGATGCGACGCGGCGCGCATGCGATTCGCACCGCCCCATGGCACGGCTCGTGCTGTTTCCCGCGCCGCCATGAAGACGATCCTCCTCGCCGATGACGAAGATCACCTCCGGACGCTCGTACGAACCACGCTGGACCAGCCAGGCTACCGCATCCTGGAGAGCGAGGACGGCGCCGCCGCGCTCGCCTTGGCGCAACGCGAGCGACCCGACCTCGTCGTGCTCGACTGGATGATGCCGAACATGACCGGCATCGAGGTCATGACCGCGCTCCGTCGCGACCGGGCGACCGCCGACATTCCCATCATCCTGCTCACCGCCAAGGGGCAACGTGCCGACGTCGCCCAGGCACTCGCGAGCGGCGCGACGGCGTATCTCGCGAAGCCCTTCAGTCCACTCGAGCTGCTCGCGAAGGTCGAGGAGCTCTGCCGCGCCACGGACGCGGTGGCGCGCGCGGCCACGGCGGCCGTCGCGGCGGCCGGGGCCTCCGCGGGCGACGCGGCCGCGGAGGCGCAGCTCGCACTCTACGCGCGCGACCTCGCGCGCGTGGTCGACGCCGAACGCGCGCGCGCACGCGAGCTCGCCGAGGCGAACGCCCGCCTCGAGTTGCTGGACCAGATCAAGTCCGACTTCTTGACGTTCATCTCGCACGAGCTGCGCACGCCGCTCGCCCTGATGAGCGCGTTCGACCTCTACGACTCGGAGACCGACCCGGCCGAGCGCGCGCGCGTGACGGAGATCATCCGGACGGGCTACGAGCGGCTGAACGGGTTCGTCACCCGCGGGCTCGAGTACTTCGACTGGCTCGCCGGCGAGTGCGCGCCCGTCGACGAGCTCACCGACCTCGGTGCGCTGGTGGCGTCGCTGGTGGCCGGGATGCCGGCGCTCGCATCCGGCCGCGCCGTATGCCGCGTCGACGTTCCGTCCGCGTCGTGCCTGGTGCGCGGCGGCGCCCCCGCGCTCGCCACCTGCGTACAGGCGCTGCTCGACAACGCCGTGAAATTCGGCGGCGACCTGCCCCACGTCACGGTGTCGGTGGCGCGCGCGGGGGATCGGGTGCGGGTCGCCGTCGGCGATCGCGGCCGCGGGTTTCCGCCCGCCCTCGCCCAAGAGCTCTTCCGACCGTTCACCGTCCTCGACACCCTGCACCACGCCAAAGCGTCCGCCAGGCACTGGTGAACCTCATCGGGAACGCCATCAAGTTCTCGCCCGCCGGCGGCGAGGTTCGGGTCGGCGCGCACGCCGACGCGGAAGCGGTGACGCTCTGGGTCCGCGACTCCGGCATCGGCATGAGCCCGGACGCGATGCGCGAGCTCTTCACCAAGTTCTACCGCGTCGACAACGCGGAAACGCGGCGGATCGGCGGCACGGGGCTCGGCCTGGCCCTGGTGAAGGAGATCGCGTCGGCGCACGGCGGGCGCGTCTGGGTCGAGAGCGTGCCGGGCGAAGGGAGCACGTTCTTCTTCGCCTTGCCGACGGTGGATGGGGCGCGGGCCCTGGACGACCGGAAGGTTGCAGCTGGCGCGTAGCGCGTGTTACTCGGCGCGCCGGGGGTGGGGATGATGCGTACGACGTTGCTCCTGCTCGCATGGGTCGGTCTCGGGATGCTGACGGCGGCGGCGCCGGTCGCGGCCGGTCCGGGATTTCTCGGCGATGGCCGCTGCGGCAACCCGACGTGCCACGGCGCCGGGCTGCCGAGCCGCGAAAAGCCGGATCCCAATTGGCATCCGTGGAAATCGGCACGGACGCAGTGGATCAACACCAACATCGACCGGCATTCGCGCGCGTACCGGACGCTCGAGACCGAGGACGGCAGGACGATCGCCCGCTACATGGGCATCGAGGCGACGACGAGCGAGAAGTGCCTCGTCTGCCACGCGCCCGACGCCACGCCCGCGGCGGGCAGCCGCTACAAGCGCAGCGACGGCGTCACCTGCGAGCACTGCCACGGCCCCGCCGAGCTCTGGCTCGAGGCGCACTCGCAACGCGACTGGAAACAGACGCGCACCCAGTACTTCTCGAAAGGCTTCTACGACAACAACAACTACGTGCTGCGCGCCAAGAACTGCGCCCGCTGCCACGTCGCGATCGACCACGAGATCGTCGCCGGCGGCCACCCGCCGCTGCAATTCGAGCTGGTCGCGTATGCGCAGATCATGAAGCACTGGGACGATCAGGACGAGCTGCCGGCGGGCGCGTTCAGCGTCGATCCGACCATTTGGGCGCTCGGGCAGATCACCGGCCTCCGCGACGCGCTCCGCATGCTCTCGGAGCGCGCCGCCGGCAGCAACTACCAATCGCTCGACAACTTCTCCCACTTCGAGGACCGCAACTGCTACCAGTGTCATCACAAGCTCGTCGACGACGCGCTTCGGCAGGCGCGCGGACACTACCTCATGGTCGACGCGGTGCTCTCCGGCGTCGCGACCGGCAAGCGCGACGAGCTCACCGGCCTCTGGAACGGCGTCGTCGCGGCGGTGCCCTCCAGCGCGGCGGCGGCGAAGCAGAAGGCCGACGCGCTCGTCGGCTGGCTCGGCACGCTGGCGGGACAGATCGGGAGCGTCGATCAGGCCGCGACGCGCCGGATGCTCGCGCGCGTGACGTCGAACGGCGACCGCGCGAAGCTCGCCGAGCGCTTCGGCTTCAGCCGCTCGAAGACCTCGAACGTCGTCGACGTCGACAACCTCAGCACGCCGTGGTGGTGGACGACCGGCGGGCCGGAGCAGTCCTACCTGGCGATCCGCGCCCTCTGCCGACCGGCGTACGCCGACCGCTGCGACGCCGTGAAGAACGACATGCGGACGATGCTCGATGCAATCGACCGCTTCTCCTACAAGCCGGATCAGTTCGCGGCGAGCCTGGCGGCGGTGGGCGCGAAGCTGAAGTAGCGGCACGCGCCGGACCAAGTGCGTTCGGCTCCGCCCGGCCGAAGCGGATGTGCCGCGCGCTCCGCCGCCGACGCGGAGAGGGGGCCGACCCCGGACGGGATCGGCCCCCTCTCGGATGTCGCCAGCCGTTCAGGCGATCACGGGGTGCTCGTTGGCATCGGCGACGGCACCGTGATGACGGTCTCGTGCTGGATCAGCGCGCCCGGTCCGGGGAAGCCGGCAGAGGTGTCGATCGCGCCGCCGTTCCCCGGGACGCAGTAGATCGCCGCGGTGTCGCGATTCGGCGTCCCGGGGGAACCGATGCGGACGATCCCGCTGTTCACGAAGCACGCCCGCGGCCGCGCCTGGCAGGTGTCGCCCGCGGTACAGAAGGGACAGGCCGCGGACGGCTGACATTCCCCGTCGTTCTTGCACGCCCAGTTGGGCGTCAAGACGCAGAACTTGTCCGTCGTGATCGTACACGCACCTTCCTGGTTCGAGTCGTGGTCGAGGGGATCGACGCGGCAATCCGCGGGATGGCAGAAACCGCCGGGGCAATCGGCGTCGGTGTCGCAGGGCGCCGCGTCGTTGCCGCCGCCGACGCACGCCGGGTCGTCGCAGCCGTTCGGCCGTTTCTGACCCGCGCAGAAGCACTGGCCGGTACACGTGCCACCCGGGCATTCGGAGGCGTCCGTACATGGGCGCCCCTCGCTCGTACCGCCGAGACACGCCTTGTTGTTGTAACCTGGGGCGGTGCAGTTGAAGCTCGGAAGCAACGTCACCGTTCCGGTGGTGCGCGGGTTGGCGTTGATGTCGAGCCCGTTGCCGTTCTGGTTCGTGATCAGACCGAGATTGGGCGGGCAGTCGACACTGGTCCTCCCGAAGTACGGCAGCTCCCCGGCGAACGGCGCCGTTTGCCGGCACGACTGGTCGCTGCGGGAACCGTCACTGCACACGCCTGCGGTGACGCACGGTCCCTGTCCCGGCGCGCAGTCGCCATCGACGGCGCACGGATTCCGGTCGATGGCGCAGAAGCCGCCGCACACCGGACACGGCTTGTTTTGCTGGATCGCGTTCCGCGTGACGGCACGCTGACGCACCGTCAACGACGAGGTTCCGTCAATTAGGTTCACCGTGCCGACCACGTCCTCGCTGAACGTACTGACGTTGCAGACCGCGACCCCGCCGGCCGCTTGTGCGACCGGGGCTCCGTGGAACGACGTCACGCAGTAGTCCCCCGTGGCGTCGCAGACGGGATCGTTCGGCTTCTTCACGTCGCACTTCTTGTTGATGTCGTGGTAGCAGTGCGGACCGGTCGCCGTCCGCTCCTTCCGGCACGTGCCCTGTCCGAGCCCGGCACAGATCGAATCGGACGTTGTACCCGACGCCGCATTGTCCGGAACGCTGCACGGCGAGTGGGGCGCGACCGAGCAGTTCGGCCCGGCGATGCAGAGGCCCGTGATGTCGCAGTCGTAGAGGTCGACGAGGAAGCCGCCGCCCTCGACCACGGCGCCGTCCACGCTCACGCCCGTCCACCCGTTGTCGGTGTCCGCGTTGGCGTGCTCGACGATCACCATGCGCGGCTTCGTCTTGCAGAGACAGGCGAAGAACCCGTCCGGGTTCTCGGCCGTGCCGCACTGGCCCGGACAGGCGCTGTCGTCGGTTCCGTCGCACTCCTCGTTCAAGTTATTCACGACGTTGTCGCCGCACAGCCCGCCGCGCACGGCGTACTCGTAGTCGATGAGGTCCGGCGGCACGGCGATCTCGGGGCCGTCGAGCCGGACGGTGATCGCATCGATCAGGCACGAGGCCGCGCTCGCGGCATCGCTCTGGTCGGGAGTGCAGACCTTGAGGGTCTGGATCTGGCTGTCCGTGCACTTCTTGGCGATGCCGGCCGTGAGCTTGTCCTTGCACTTCTGGATCTTCGCGCTCACCTTCGGGTCCGTGGTCGCGCAGTAGTCGGGCGGGACGCCGGGCTTGCCCTTCAAGCGAGCATCCCGGCACTTCGAGACGTTCTTCAGTACGCACGCCGCGAAACCGACCGTCTGCTTCCCGATTTCGGCCTGACACTTCAGGTCGTCGCCGAGCGTCCCCGTGAGGCTCGAGTCGTAGGCCAGGTCCATGGCGGAGGTGACGAACGCCTCGTGCGCCGTCTGCATGCACGCCAAGAGGTCGGATTCGGTGAACCCGTCGTTGGGATCCGGGTCGGCGCACGGTCCGGGAAAGCCCAGAACTTGGATGTTGGCGGCCGAGATCGCGCACGACTTGCCGAGCGTGCTCACGAGCTTGTCCTCGAGCTTCTGGAGCTTGGTCGAATCCGGGGACATACAGCTCTCGTCCTTCAAGTCGGCGTTCTTGCACTTCTCGAGGAGCTTCAACTTTCCGATCGCGAATTTCTGGGAGGCCTTGGCGTTCGCGAGCAAGCACTTCAACTGAATGGAAGAGAGCGCGGCATTCGCGCGCGGGGCGACCAGCACGGCCGCGAACAATGTGGCAACGAGGACGGACGCTCGGGTTCGGCCGATCGTCATTGGGGGCCTCCTCTCTCGGCAAAGGGGTACGTGGATAGACGTCCCGTGCGATAGCAGCGGTCGCAGAAGCGCCGCAAGGCGCATCGTGGCATGAGACATATCGGCATCGGCACTGGTCACCGGGGGACTGGGTCTTCGGTGACGTGACACGAAGCCTAGCAGAGGAGACTCGCGGCAGGGGAAAAAAAACGGCGTCGCGGACCGAAAAAACGACGAATCCGCGACGCCGGAAATGACGCTATGAGCTATCGCCGGCCCGGCAGCAGCCGCTCTTCCTCGGGCGCTGCTGGCTGGACCACGGGTCCGCCGATGGGCCCCGCGCCGGCTTCGGGAAGCTCGGGCCGCATGAAGGCTCGGGGCTTGCTCGGCGCGGTGCTCGCGACGGTGAAGACCTCGTTGCCCCGCATGAAGAGGCGTTCCATCTCGGGGCGAGTGAACGGTCGCGACCCGAGGCGGCCGAAGACCGCGACCTGATTGCCGCTCTCGTCGACCGCGCGATCGCGCTCGAGGCCGCTGCGAGAGCGCCATCGGCCGGGCCGTGGGTATGCCGGGTCGCGATCAAGCGCGGCGTCGGCGTCGGGCTGAAGCCCGAGCTGCCCGGTGTCTCGCCCGGCGTGATGAGCTGGATGACGCGGAGCCCGTTCTTCCCGTCGGCGACGTACGCGAAGACGCTGGCGTCGGTCGCGCCGACGCGCACCGCGCGCGTGTCGTTCAGCGCCCCTCCGGCATTGAACATCTGGAAGAGCACCGGCTTCGTCGGACGCTCGACGTCGACGATCGCGAGCCCCTGCGAGCCGGCCGGCACGTAGGCATAGGTCCGCGCCACGTAGAGGTCGCCGGCCTCCGCGATCGTCGAGCGACGCGACGAAACGCGGCCGGTCGAGCTCGGTGACGTCGAGCACGCTGCAGGCCGCGCGCGTCGGTGACGAAGGCGTAGCGGAACTGGACCTGCGATCGCACGCGGGCTCGACGAGATCCGGCGCGCCGAGCTCGCGACGACGATCCGCGGGTGCAGCGGGATCGGCGATGCTCACCACGACGAGCCCGCGCTTGCAGAGGACGTAGGCGTACGTCGCCGGCGATCGGTGACGTAGCGGGCGCCGTCGAGCGCCCCGTCGGGATTGAACGTCGCGGCGCGCTCGAGGAAGTTGTTCTGCGGGTCGCCGTCGGCAAGCATGTCGACGTCGACCACGACCAGGCCCTTCGTAGCGGTCGGCCACGTAGGCATAGCGGTAGAGCGGGTGCATCGGCTGCTCCTGGTTCGCCGGGTTCGTGCGTCGCGGCCGTAGTTGATCGGCTGATTGGTCGGCAGCGCCACGCCGGTCGCGAACTTGGTCTTGCACGTAGGCGCGCTGGCCGAGCGGCGAGACCGGCGCGGTGATGATGCGCTCGGAGAAGCCCTTGTTGTCGATGTTGGCGACGTCGAAGACGCGCAAGCCGCCGGGGCCGTTCGCGGTGTAGAGGTACTCGCCGCGCAGCTGCAGGCGCTGCACGTCGACTTGCCGACTGGTGAGATCGACCGCCCGGATGCTCGTACGCCTCCTGCAGCTCGAGGTCGTGGTCGAGGTGGCGCTGGAAGTTGGCCGGGTAGGCGAGCGGTGCAGGTTGCTGCCGATCACCGCCTGCGGCTCGTCCCACTCGGTGACGGCGACGCCCTCGAGGCCGTCGCTCGCCCTCGCCGACCCACGCGTAGCGGCCGATGAAGTTGACGAAGTTCGTGCCGAGGGTCAGCACCTGCGCCAGCCAGGCGTTGTTGTCGTCGTCCGCCGAGACGTGGCAGTCGGCGCACTGCCGCGTCTCGTGCGTGCGCACGGTGTGCGCGAAGTGGGCGTTGAAGGCCTGGCTCGATGAAGCCCTCCGCGGACACCGGCGCCTGCTGGATAGTAGAGCCGCTCGCGGTTGGCGTTGACGGTGCTGATGCACCAGCGCGCTCGACGAGCGCACCGGCGCGATGATGTTGCCCTTCACCGTGCTGTGCCGGCCGAGCATGAAGATGTCGTGGCGCAGCACCTGCGGGTTGTACGAGGTCCAGTTGCGGGACGTCGCCGCCCTCGAAGTGCTGCATGTCCTTCTTCCAGTTCGCCTGCTGCGGCAGGTGGCAGCCGAAGCAGCTCGTCACCCACGAGGTGTGGCAGGTGTAGCACGCCATCTTGTCGTCGCGGTGCGCCAGCTGTCGCTCTTGCCTCGGGCAGCGCGCCCCAGGTCTTGCCGTCGCGCTGGATCGTCTTCGCGAGCCGCGCCTTCTCGTTGTAGTGCTGCGAGGCCGGGTCGATGACGTCGAGCACCTGCGGCACCTTCCACTCGAGGTCCTCGCTTCAGCATCGAGCGCTGGATCAGCTCGCCGCCGACCCACTCGAAGCGCCGCTCGCCCCACGGCGTGAGCCGGTGAGGAGGTTCGTGCCGCCCGTGCGGCGCCGCCGGGCCGCTCGTCGTCAGCCGGTCGCGCGCTGCTGATCGTGCCGTGGCAGTCCTGGCAGCCGATCTCGACCGCGCTCGGGATACTCGCCGTAGAGCTTGCCGTTGCCGTGGACGTCCTGCTCGAAGTGGCAGTCGACGCAGTGCATGCCCTTCTCGGCGTGGATGTCCTTCAGGTGGACGGCCTTGTCGAGCTTCGTCGGGATCGTTCGGGTCGACGATCTTGCCGTTCTTGTCGAGCAGCTTGCCCTTGCGGTCCTGCGCTGTAGACGGCGCGGAACATCCAGCCGTGGCCGTGGTAGTCGGCGAACGTGGTCTCCTTCGCGTCGGCAGCGCGGCTGACGTTCCTCAGGAACTCGATGTCGGTCCAGAGCCCGCGCGTCGCCGCCTCTTCGGGGTTGTGGATCGAGGCTGTCGTACATCGGCTGGAAGTCGGTCGCGTTGAACGGCGTCGGCGCGTCGCTCGTCGCGATAGCGCTGCGTCTTCGGCCACAGCAGCTCGCCGTCGGTCTCGTAGTCCCACATCTGGTAGCCGAGGAACGTGTTCACGAACGAGTTCGGCTGGTGCATGTGGCAGACCATGCACTGGCTGGTCGGGATGGCGCGCGTCAGGCGGTGCTCGATCGGGATGGCCCGGCTCGTCGCGCGGAATGGTCGGGTCCTTGCCGTGAGTAGGTGCCCGTGTTGCCGAACTCGGCGTACGGGCCGGAGCTGACCGGGTCGCGGTCGTTGGCGTAGACGACGTGGCAGGCCGGTGCAGCCGCTCGAGCGGTAGTCGCCGGGATGGTCGTTGGTGCCGAGGAAGGACAGGTGCGGATCGTTGAGGCGCGTCTTGTGGATGTTCAGGACGCCGGCGCTGATGCGCAGGTCGGTGCCGAGCCCGCGCGTGCCGAGCTTCATGTCGGGCTTGCCGGGCTCGTCGAGCGAACGGGTCCGAGATTGGGATTGCCGACCTCGGACACGATCGAGCGGTCGACGCGGCCGCCGCGCTCGAAGGCGCGGAACGGATCGGGCGGCTGGGCGACGTTCCAGCGCGGCAGCGGCACGAGGAACGGCAGCACGCCCTTCGCCTGCTCGGCCTCGGTCGGCGGCGGCACGGTGTTGATCTTCCGCGGCTTGCCGTCCGCGGTGTACGACTCGCCGAAGATGTAGTTCTTCGCGGCGACGATGCCGTTGTTGTACGCCGCGCCGCCCCACAGCAGCGCCGACGTCGTCATCAGGCTCCGCTCGACACCGTGACCGACCTCGTTCGGTGTGGCAGCGCGCCGCAGGTCTCGCTCGGCGACGCGCAGGTCGCCCGGGATTGATGAAGCGGATGAACTCCGGCGACTCGTGGTTCAGCAGCGTGTAGCTGCGCACCGGGTTGGCCGAGCTGAGCCGGTCGGGGTGCTTCGGATCGGCCCACGCCTCGGGATGGCGCGGCTGCACGTGCGCGGCGCGCTGCGCCGCCGCGATACTCCGCGCTGCCGGCGCCGGCGCTGCCCGCGTTGATGCCGACGTTGCCGCCGTGGCAGTCGGTGCAGCCGATTGACCTCCGCGACATCGTGCATCGGCTCGATGCCGCTGTGACACGAGAGGCACCCGGCGCTCTTCGCGTCCGCCTCCGCCTGCGTCTGGCGCAGCGAGCTGCGGCGCGCTGCTCCGGCGATCTCGCCGCGCGCGCGATGCTCGACGGCGTGCACGCGACCGCGAGCGTAGCGCCCCTCGTCAGCGCGAGCGGCGCCGCCCGGAGGCATCGTGCACCAGCGCCACGCGCGAAGCGCCACCGTGCGCGTACACGACGCGACCGAGCCATCGCGTGCGATCGCCCATCGAGGCTGCGCTCGCGGCACCCGTCGCCATGCCACGTCGCCTGGTCCGCATCGGCGCCACTCAGAAGACGAACAGCACGTCGGTGCCGACCTGGTACAGCGTCGTGGCTCTCGTAGATGTCCGTGAAGCCGCCGAACGGCTGCAGGATGGCGCCGAAGCCCTTCACGATGATGTTGTTGTTGAGCAAGCGGCCGATACTCGACGCCGAGGCTGAGGTCGACGCCGACGTCCTTGCGGATCGTTCGGCTGCTTGAGCAGGATCTCCAGCGGCTCGGTCTCCATGAAGCGGATGTAGTTGGCGTTGCCGATGAGCCGCAGCTTCTGGGTCAGATCGGCAGTGGCCCCGACGTTCGACCATCAGCAGGCCCGGGTTGACGAAGTTCGCCTGGCCCTGGATCTTGCTGCTGCGCAGATCGGGAACGATGCTGTTGCGCTGCATCAGCGCGACGCCGCCGCGGTCGGCGATGCGGATCGCTCTGCCGGTTCCAGTAGCTGAACTCGCCGCCCATGATCTGCGGGATGTCGAGGATCGTGTCGAAGCCGGTCGCGCTGCCGTCGCGCGGATTGCCGTCGCCGGAGGTGAAGAAGACCGACGCCTGGTAGCGCATCCAGTCGCGGTCCATCGAGAGCTCGAGGAAGGCCAGCTGCGCGTTGATGTCGACCTTGCGGCCGGCGATCGGATTCGAGCGTGTCGTGCCGAGCGCCTCGTAGAAGGCGTGGCTGACGTTGAGCCAGCCGATGTGCCCCTCGCTCGCCCAGCCGAGGTAGAAGGCGTCGAGGTCGTGCGGCGCGCGCGACGCCGACCGGATCGGGGCGCACCAGGAAGCCCTGGCTGGTCGAAGACGAGCCCGCCGTCCTTCCCGTCGTCGAGTCGGAGTGGAAGCTGAGCTGCGTCGTGCCAGCCGAGCTACGAGGAAGTCCTGCATGTAGAGGTTGCGCGATCGCGATCTGCTGGTCGCGCAGGTCGAAGGTGTTGAGCTCGCTGAATTGGTGTCCTTCTCGGCCTGGTAGAAGTAGAGCAGGTTGCACTGGTAGCGGTTGCCGTTCGCCGACTGCCGAAGAAGCGGACGCCCTGGTTGATGTCGGAGAAGATCAGGCTCCGGAAGTCGCTGTTGAAGGGCTGCCGGCCGATCTTGGCCGAGATGAAGTCGTAGTTGACCGAGGTGTTCAGCGAGGTGGATCTCGACGCAGGCCTGCTGCAGCGCCGCGTGCGTGGTCGTGCGGTTGGTGCCGTCGCGCACGTCGGGGTCGACGACGCCGTTCTCCTGGGTCCAGAGTTGGTTCACGTCGACGACGCCCTCGAGCACGATCTGCCACTCGAACGGCTTGAACGCGGTGGCGCCCTTCTGCATCTCGAAGCGGGTGACGAATTTCTGGTCGAAGATGACCGCGTTGTGGCGGCCGAAGAAATCGAAGCTGCCGGGGCTCGTCGGCCGAGACGCCGCTCGGCGTCGGGGCGGATCGCCCTTCGATGTTCGTCTTCGAGATCCCGGTCAGCTTCAGGAAGATGTCCTCACCGAGGATCGGGATAGTCGCCCTTGAGGACGTTCTGGTTGTACGGATCCCACCAGTGGCCCTTGGTGTTGAGCTTGTAGGGCGGGAGATCCATCCGCCAACGATCGTCGAAGGGCTCGGTGGTCGGCGTGTCGCTGGCGGCCGCCGGCTTCTCGACCGTCGCCGACGGTCCGTCGCCTGGCGGCTCCTCGGCGTGGGCCGGTAGCTCGAGGGGAACGAACGCCAGGACGGCGCAGAGGGCGAGAAGAACGACGTCGAAGCGCGCTCGGGTCGCCATCACCGCATCGCCCACAGCCACACCACGACCGCCAGCACCAACACCACGATCGCGAGCATGAGCCAACGATTGCCGCCGAGCGCCGCACCACCGGCCGGCACCTCGCTCGGGACCGTCACTCCACTCTCGTCGAGGAAGAGCAGCTCGTCGCCTCCGAGCTGGAGTCGCATTTTGTGCGTCAATGGGACTTCCTCCTTCACCTGTGTGCCGTTCACCAAAACGACTTTTCCGGTGACCGGCGTGAGGTACCAGCGACCGTCGCGCGCCGTCAGTTGGGCGTGCTCGCGCGAGGCCGTCTGCGAGTAGAGCCGGAGATCGCACGAGGGAAGCCGGCCCATGAGGTAGTGCGTGCGATCGAGATTGACGATGTCGGAGCGTCCCGGCGGCTGCATGCGCTGCAGGCGTGCCGGTGGCACCGCTTGCGGCTGGAGATCCGCGAGGAGGACGGTGTGCTCGGCAAAGTCGTCGCCGCCCGCGGGCAGTGGCGGCGGGGCGGCCGCCTTGGGCACGGTGGTTCCCGCCGACGCCGCGGGTGACGCGCCCGGCGCCTTCGGCATCGCGGGCGGCTTCGCAGCGAGACGTGTCGACTCGTCGGGACTCGGGGTCGACGCGGCGGGCGTCGACGGCGCGGGGCTCGGCGGTGCATCGGACGACGGACGGGGCGGAATCGGCGGCGGCGCACCCTGCACGCGCGTGTGCTCGTCGAGCGGCGGCACCGGCGTCACGGGTGCCGGCGCACCGGGAAGCTTCGGGGTCGGCGCGACGCCGATCCGCGTGTGCTCGTCGAGCCCTTTGTCGTCTCCGTCCTGTGCCATCGAAACCGTACTCGCGACCTGCACGTGTCAGCGCGTTCTCACCGTCATTGGTTCGGTTGCCGGTTGAACTTGAGGTAGGGCAGCCGGACGCCGCGAACTTTGATCTGATCGGCGCGGATGCCGGACGGCGGCTCGAAACCCGGCGCGGCCTGTCCGCCGGCGTTGCTCACGATGTCGTCCTGCTCGACGCCGTCGCCGCTCACGCCGAAACCGCCGATCAGCACGCCGTCGCGATAGAGCGGGACACTCCCGGGAAAGAAGACGATGCCGTCTTGTCTGCCGTTCTCCGGCTCACGGCCGTTGGTGCACGGCATCGCGCTGTCGCGCAGAAAGACGGTGCGGAACGGCCCCGGCGGCGTTCCGTCGATACCGGACGGGAAGAAGGGCTGCGCCCCGAAGCTCAGCGTCCGATTGGTGATCGCCGTGCCCGCGGGGTAGGCATCGCCCTGCGAGACCCCGATCGCGGGGCTGTCCTGGCGATCGAGCGGATCGATCGTGGGACTGCTGAACCAGATGACGTTCCGCGACTTCGCGACCGCAACGTCGATGGAGAACACGGTCGAATCGTCCATGCGGAAGAGCCCGAGGAGCGTGTCGTTGGTGTCGGAGACCGCGAGCATCATCGCGGTGCGCTGATCGAGCGGCAGACGAATGGCGGCACGCGTCTTCTTCGCCTGCACGACGCCCGTGTCGATGATCGCCTGCACCTCGGCGGCGGAAATCGGCTGCGCACCCGGCGACGAGTCGCGTGGGCCGACGAGCCACCCGCCGGGAACGATCTGCGCCGGGGGCGCCGTGGCTGGGTCGATCACGAAGAAGAGCGAGCGGTCGTCGACGGGCGCCGTGTTCTCCGGCACCGGCGGATTGTCCGCGACCTCCGGCACCTCGATACCGTCGATGAAGATCACGGGATCGATGTTGTTGACGTCCGGAAGAATGCTGAAGCTGCAGGGCCCGTCGGGAGGAGCTGCGGTACAGCACGCGGGCGGCGTGATCTCGGTGTTGAGGCAGATGTTGACGAGACCCTTCTTGGCGATCGTCTTGATGATCGCGGTCGGGTCGCCGACGAAGGCCCGCGCCGCGAACTCGGCGACGTCGAAGTCGGGGTCGCCGTCCTGACGACGGAGAACGACGTCGCCCTCGGACGCCGCTTGGGAGTCGGGACCGGGGTTGCTGCCCCGCATCACCACGCCGATGCCGCCGGCCATGCGACCATTCTTGAAGATCGGCACGGCGCCGGGAAGCGTCGCGATGCCGATCGTGCAGCCCGCGCGCGAGCCATTGCTCTCGCACGGGAGAGCTGGGCCGCCGGCGCGCTCGCTGAGCACGGCCGCGAGACTCCGGGCGCGCGGCACGACCAGGCCGGGCTGGAAGAGCCCGTCGCCGAGACCCGCATCGAAGCTGCACCCGCGATTGGTGTTCTCGATGCCGAAAAGCGCGGCCGCGCCCGTGTTGTCGACGCGCGGCGGGAAGTGGATGTCGCTGATGAAGCGGACCGAGCGCGACGTCAGCGGCGTTTGATCGGCGCTGAAAAACGACGCCGTGCGGGCGAGCTGCACGGCGAAGCTGGCGTTCGCGCAATCGGACCCGGGCGTCGGGTTCGGGGCCGTGCACGCCGCACCGTCGATCGGGAAGTTCGCCGCGACCCCGAGGATGTTGCCGGGACGATCGGTGACCGCCACGACCAGATCGCGGTCGACGGCGCGCGCCGCATGCTCCAAGAGCGCCCGCACGTCGTCGGACGCGAGTGTCGGCGCGGTCGCCGAGGGCGGCGGCCCGGCTCCGGGGGCCTCGCCTTTGCCGGCACTCCCGCCACATGCCGCCGCGCTCGTCACGGCCACGGCCACGACCACGCGGCCGAGCCACCATTTCGTCTTCGCCCCCAACACCGCTCTCCGCATGGCTCCGGACCCTCCGTGAATGCGCGCGCTTTAGGCGGGTGGAATCGTCAACTTGACGGGACCTTTGATCTTCGCGACGCAGGCCAGCCGGTATTTCTTCGGCTCCCAGTCGAGCTGGCGGACCTTCTCGATCGTCGGACGCTCCATGCCGCCCGGGTCGGGGGGCACGAAGTTGTCGGCGCCCTCGACGATCTCGACCGTACAGAGACCGCACTGACCGATCTTGCACTCCCAATCGAGCGGCTCCTCGTGGTGATCGCGAGGGGCACCGTCCTTGCCGACCTTGCAGTCGGGAAAGCGGGTCACGAGCTCGTGGAAGTATGCGTGCAGGAGGTCTTGGTCGGGCGCGACCGGGATCGTGAGCGCGTACTCGTTGTAGTTGAGGGCGGCGGCGAGACCGCCCGCCGCCGCCGGGGCGGCCGCGGGCGCGGCGGCTGCTGCCGGGGCCGCTGCGGCGGCCGGAGGCGCCGCAACGGGAGCCTCGACCACCACGTCGCTCGGCGCGAGCTTCGCGACCGGCGCGAAGTTGCTCGAAGCGGAAGCGCTTGCTCGCCACGCGGAACTCGTCGCCGTTCACGAGCTGCGTCGGCGCCATCATCTTGACGTAGGTGCCGTTCTTGCTGCCGAGATCGAAGACGGCGAGCCTGCCGCCGCTCGAAGCGGAGCTGCGCGTGCCGGCGCGAAAGGCTCAGATCGCCGCGATCGAGGTCACCTCTCGCGTGCGGCCGATGAAGAGACCCTTCTCCGGGACGGGATAGGTCTGTTGCTGCACGCCTTCGGAATTGTAGTGCGCGACCGCCCACCCGGCCCCTGCTTCGCCACCATCAGGATCTGCGCGCCGATCCATACGAGGTCGTCCTCGCCGAGCGGCCGGCCGTCGACACCTTTCGCGCGGAGCCACACCCCCGACCCGCCGCCTTGTCCTCGAGCACGTACCCGTCGCCACGGTGGACGAGCACGGCGTGCGTGTCGGCCATGTAGACGTCGTCACTGCAGGCGATGTCGGGGGCTTTGCTTGCCGATGGCAACCTGCTCCTTGATGAGCGGGAACGTCTCTTCCGGCGTGTCGTCGGGGTGCAGCGCTCACGAGCTGCACCTCGCTCGCCGGACGCTTGGCGTCGGCGGGCTGCGACGGCGTGGGCGGGACGACGGCGGCCTTCGGGGCGGCGGACGCCGCGGGCACCGGAGCCACGGCGGGCGCAGCTCCGCCTTTGGAACGTCCATGCCGACGCGCGCCGCGATCACTTCGACCGCCTTCACCGCGTCGACCATCGCCGCCTTGATGTTGCGCTTCTCGACGACCTGCTCGTAGGAGGTCGAGTCGTTGAAGTCGGTGCAGCGCGAGATACTTCGGACCGCGCGCGTCGCCGACCAGGAACACGCCCGGAAGCGACACCTCGCCGTCGTGATTCACGAGCATCGAGCGGCCGGTTGTTCACCAGCGGGATCTTGATGCCGCAGCCCTGCAGGAGCTTCACCGGCAGATCCTCGCCGATGCAGGCGACCACCTGGTCTTTCGCGAACTCGAGGTGGACCGTCTCGGGCGGGCCGACCCGGCGCGGCCTTCCGATCGATGCGCACCGACAGGTAGTCCTGCTTGTCGTCGGCCGTCACGACCGCCACCGGCTCCGAGAAGGCCAGATAGCGGACGTTGCCGTTGCCCGACGTACGCGTCGAAGAACACGTCGCAGAGCGCCTTCGAGACCTTCGGCATGCTGTCGCCGCGGTAAGACCAGTAGACCGCGGTCTCGTCCTCGGCGTTCGGCCTTGGCGTTGGAGATGGCGATCACCGCTTCGGCCGCCGACGTGCCGCCGCCGATCACGAGCGCAGGGCGCGCCGACGTATTCCTTCGCGTCGTCCAGACGAAATGCGATGCCGTCGGTGTTGCCGGGGATGTCGAAGCGACGCGGCACGCCGGCGCCGATCGCGAGAAGCACGTTGCTTCGCTTGGTAGCGCATCCTCCTTGCCGGTACGGTGGTTCCAGGTGCTTGACGTCCCACGTTGCCGTCGGCGCAGCCGGTCGAGACCGGTGAACTCGTGGCCGATCTTCGCGGTCAGGCCGTACTCCTTGTACTTGGCCTTCCAGACCTTCACGACATCTCGTCCTTGTCGATGTCGTCGAAGGCGAGCGCCGCGAGCATCGGGCCGCCGGCGGGAAACTGCAGCTTGTCGCCGCCGCCGTAGCTCGGCTTGATCTGCTTCTCCTTCGGGTAGTCGCGGATGCGCTTCATCAGGTCGTCGTAGTCGATGACCAGAGCAGCGAAAGGCCGAACTCCTTGGCAACGCACCGCCGCGGCCGTCCCGGCTGGCCCACCGCCGGCGACGAAGACGTCGAGCTATCGGGGGAAGCTCGGCCGGTTGCTCGACCTTGAGGGTGCCACGGCGGGTGTAATCCGCCTCGTCTATCTTGTCAGGCATCGACCCCGACCCCTTCTCCCAAAAAACCGCCCCACTCGCCCCGGAAGCGGGGCCTTCCTACTGATTCCGCGTCGAAGTTGTCAAGGATTCGAGGCCGTGCGGCGCTCGGCGGCGATTCCCGCGGGGAGCGTGAACCGCACTTCGGTTCCGCGCTCGAGCCCCGCGCTCGAGAGCCCGATCGTCCCTCCCATGAGCGTGACGAGCTCGCGGCAGATGCTGAGTCCGAGCCCGACGCCGTCCGCGGGCGCCGTCGCGCGACTGTCGAGGCGCATGAACTTCCCGAAAAGCAGCTCCTGCTGGTCGGTCGGAATCCCGCAACCGGTATCACGGACGACGAACGCGATCGTGCCGCCCGCCTCCGTCGCGGTCACCGTGACGACACCTTTCGCGGTGAACTTGAGCGCATTCCCGACCAGATTGAGGAGCACCTGCTTCAGGCGCTGCGGGTCCGCGAGCACCCAGAGGTCCGGATCGGTTGCCATCTCCAGCCGAAGGCCCTTGGCGCTCGCCAACACCTCCGTGAGGGTACGCACCTCCGCGACGATCGGCGCCACGGCGAGGGGCTCGACGGTCAGCACGGCAGTGCCCGATTCGAGCCGCGTCAGGTCGAGCATGTCCGAGATGAGCTGGAGGAGGTGGATCGCGCTCTGGTTGCTCCGCACCACGAAATCCCGCGCCTCCTCGCGGCCCAGCCCGCCCTCGACCACCAGGTTCAGGTAGCCGATGATCACCGAGAGCGGCGTCCGCAACTCGTGCGAGAGATTCGCGAGAAAGAGGTCCTTCGCGTGCGACGCACGCGCGAGCTCGGCATTGGTCGTCTCGAGCTGCACCGCGTGCTCGTCGAGGGCGCGCCGGGTCGCCCGCTCGCCGCTGACGTCGCGAAAAGCCCAAATGCGGCCGACCACGGTCCCGTCGACGGCGGCGACCGGGCCGCTCCAGCGCTCGAGTACGCCGGGCACGGGGTGTACGAGCTCGAGCTCGTCGACGCGCACCGCGTCCGGGTCGGCGTAGAGCTCCGCCACGTTGCGCTCGAAGGCCTGCGGATGGCGAAACGAGCGCGCGGCGGCGGCGCGCACGTCGACGTCCATCTTGCCGACGACCTTCGCGGGCGGGAGATCGAAGATTTCGCCGAAGCGGCGGTTGGCGAAGCTGATGCGAGGTCCGTCGGGGGTGAACTGCACGCCGAGGATCCCGTCGGACGTCGCGTTCAGGATCGACTCGAGATGTGCGCGGGCGCCGCGGAGGTCGGCCTCGAGGAGCTCCCGACGAGCGATCTCCTGGCGGAGCAGCGCTTGCGAGCGCATCCGCAGCCAGCTGATCATCGTCCCGCCGATCGCGGCCGAGACGAGGAGGAGCGGCAGCGCCCCCGGCACGCGTGGCCACGATCCGCCGAGCGCGAGCGTGAGCCCGATCGGCATGACGGCCGCGAGCACGATCGTGACCGCCAACTCGACGAAGCTCGCCGCGACGGCACCGACCACGAAAAAGAGAATCACCGGCGCGATCACGTACTCGATCCGCCAGCCTTGCAGGACGAGGATCCACGAGGAGCCGCCGAGCAGGACGACGATGCCGAGCAACATCGCGTGCTGCCCGACCCGTCGCACGGCCCGGGTATAACTGAGCGCGATCGACGCCATCGCTACCAGCACGATCCCGAGTCGAATCCACTCGACCCGTGCCTCGGTCGGATCGACGCCGTGACGGCCGAGCCAGAAGAGCGGGTGCAGGATCGCGACGATCGCCATGCCGATCCGGAGGCGGGCCGCATGGATGCGGCCGTCGGTATCTGCCGTGTCCAGCACCTGGGGCGGGCCAGAGCAAATTCCAGGCCGATCGTGACAATGCGCACAGACAGCGAGCTGGCCTTCGCGGGGGCGTGAATCGGACCGCCGAGCGACGAAAAAGCGCCGCTCGAGCCGTTACCCAAACTTTACCGTTCGCTTAGGACTGCGCTTCCGAGAGCGCGTACTCGACGGACGTCGTGAACGATCGTCGGTCGGAAAGGACTCTCATGCGCTCTCCGGATGCACGCTCCACCTTTGCCCTCGCCGTCCTGCTCGCCGTGAGCGGCGCGGGCGGCCCCGCCGTCGCCGCGACGCTGCACGTCGCGGCCGGTGGCATCGACGCCGACGGCTGCGGCACCAAGACCGCGCCGTGTCGTTCCCTCAGCCGGGCGATCGCTGCCGCCGGCGCCGGTGACAAGATCCTCGTCGGCCCCGGACGCTACGGCGACCTCGACGCCGACGGCGCGCTCGGCGAGCCGGGCGAGGAGTCCGGTGGCGACGCGCTCGTCACGATCGACAAGCCGCTCGTCGTCGAGTCCGTCGAGGGCGCGGCGACGACGCTCATCGACGCCGGCAACGCCGCGCTGCACGCGGTCGAGATCGACGCGGCCGGCGCCCGCTTCGGGAAGGCGAAGAAGGGCTTCACCGTCGCGCGCGCCGGGCTCTCGGGCGTGCTGATCGCACCCGGCGCAACCGACGTCACCGTCAGCGGCGTGCGGGCCGTCCGTAACCAGTCCGGCTTCGGCTCCAAGGCGGCGCGATTGGTCTTTCGCGGCGACGTCGCGGAAGCCAACGGCGACGACGGCTTCTCCCTCACCGGCAACGGCTCCACGATCGCGGGTTGCCGCTCGACCGGCAACGGCGGATCCGGATTCGCGATCGGCGGAAGCGACAACGTGCTGAAGGCCAACGTGGCGAGCGCCAACGCTGCCGACGGATTCGTCTTCAGCGGCGACACGCACACGCTCACCGGCAGCGTCGCCACCGGGAACGCGACCGGGCTCCGGGTCACGAGCAACAACGCGCTCACCGCGACCGGCAACTCGTTCCTCGGCAACACCAACGCGGGCGTCGCCGTCACGGCGCCCGGGATCACGCTCACGAAGAGCAACGTCTTCGGCAACGGGAGCATCGGCGGCGGCAACTGCGGCGTCGCGACCTTCGGCGCCGGCAGCGTCACCCTCGATCAGATCTGCTTCGGCGCCCCGGGCGGCCCCGGTGACGACCCCGCCGACGCGATCTGCGCCAACACCGGCCCGATCGGCGTCCTCGGCGTCACCCAGAAGGTCATCAAGGTCAATCCGAAGGTGCCGCTGTGACCGCCACCCGCACGCGAAAGGACACGTCGATCATGCTCACTCGCTTCGTAACGTCGCTCTGGCTCTTGACGAGCGTCACCGCCGCGTCCGCCGCCGTGCTGCAGGTCGCAAACAACGGCCTCGACGGCACGAGCTGCGGCACGAAGACGGCCCCCTGCCGCTCGATCACGCGCGCCGTCGCCAACGCCGCCCCGGGCGACAGGATCGTCGTCGGGCCCGGCCGCTACGGCGACCTCGACCGTGACGGCGTCCTCGGAGAACCCAACGAGGAGGGGCCGGCCGCCGGAACGATCCTCGCGCTCGACAAGGCGGTGAGCGTCGAGTCGAGCGCGGGTGCCGCGTCGACCATCATCGACGCCGGCGACAGCGGTCGGTCGGCCGTGCGGATCACCGCGAGCGGCGCGCGTCTCGGTCGGAGCAAGAAGGGCTTCACGCTCGTCTCCTCCGCGGGCAACGGCGTCGAGATCCAGGGCGCGGCGGCCGGCGCCGTCGTCGAGGGCAACCTCGCCCTCCTCACCCTCAGCGCCTTTCTCGGCGCCGGTGCCGGCGGCCACGTGTTGCAGGGCAACGTCGCCGTCGCCAACGCCTCCGGCTTCGTGCTCGGCAATGGGGAGAACACCGTCGCGCGCGCCAATCTCGCCGTCGCCAACACCAGCGACGGCTTCACCGCCGGCGGCACCGGCACGCCGCGCTTGGAGGGGAATGTCGCAACCGGAAACGAGGGTTTCGGGTTCAGCGCCGCGCTCTACGACCACGTGACGCTCACCGGCGGCGTCGCCGTCGGCAACGCGCAAGGCGTCTTCGGCGGCAACGGCGACACGTTCGCCATCAGCGGGCTCACCGCGCTCGCGAACGTCGTGAGCGGCATCCACAATCAAGGGACCACGACGATGTCCGTCACGGCCTCGAATCTGGTCGCGAACGGCGCCAAGAGTCTCGGCGGCTTCGCCAACTGCGGCGCCGCGACCGAGGCGCATCCGCTCGCGGCGACGAACGTCTTCTGGGGCGCCGCCAGCGGACCGGGCGACGATCCCGCCGACCGCGTCTGCGAGCTCGCCGCGGGAGTGGCGACGGTCGACTCCGTCGCCACCAAGCCCTTCAAGAGCAAGACGAAGGTTCCGCAGCTGTGAGCGGACGGGCGCGGAAGTAGTCGACGATGGCGGCCGCCAACGCGGGCACGGTGTATTCGGCGGGCGAGACATCGACGGTGAGCCCGAGCCCACGCGCCGTCGCCGCGGTCACTGGGCCGATGCACCCGACCGCGACGCCGGTGAGGACGGTCGGGAGGTCGTGCCCCGGGAAGAGCGCCGCGAAGTTCGTGACGGTGCTCGAGCTCGTGAACGTCACGAGGTCGGGACGCCGGTCGCCGGCGAAGAGCGCCGGGGCAGCGGCGGCCTCGGGGGGCACGACGGTCCGGTAGGTCGCGACGTCGTCGACGAGCGCGCCGGCCGCGCGCAGCCGCTCCGGCAGGACCGAGCGCGCACCCGCTGCCCGTGCAAGCAGGATGCGCCTCCCCGCGACCCCCGCGGCGACGAGCCCGTCGGCGACCGCCTCGGCGCGATACTCGTCCGGCGTGAGCGCGACGGTGAGACCGCGGGCCGCCACGCCCGCCGCGGTCGCGGGTCCGATGGCCGCGATCGCGACGCCCGCGAGCTCGCGCACGTCGCGCCCGAGCACGCGCAGCCGGTCGAAGAACACCTCGACGCCGTGCGGGCTCGTGAGGACGAGCCAGGCATAGCGTCCGACGGCGGCGAGCGCGGCGTCGAGCTCCGCGTAGGAGTCGGGCGGCACCGGCGCGATCGTCGGAAGCGAGACCACCTCGGCGCCTTCGTCCTCGAGGAGCGCGGCGAAGGCCTGCGCCTGCCCGCGCGGGCGCGTCACGACGATGCGCCGGCCGAAGAGCGGCCGCCGGTCGTACCACCCGAGCTCGGACGCGAGCTCGACCACGTCGCCGACGACGATCAACGCCGGTGGGCGGAGCGCGGCCGCGGCAACGAGCCCCGGGAGCGTCGCGACGGTCCCGCGGACGACGCGCTGACGCGGCGTGGTGCCCCAGCGGATGGCGGCGGCCGGCGTGGTCGGAGCGAGGCCGGCCGCGGTCAGGCTCTCCAGGTTCGCCGCCAGCTGGAGCACGCTCATGTAGAGCACGAGCGTCCCGCCCTGGCGCGCGAGCGCCTCCCACGGCACGCTCCGCACCCCGTCGCGCTCGGCCTCGTGGCCGGTGACGAAGCTCACCACCGACGCGTGATCGCGATGCGTGAGCGGAATCCCCGCGTACGCCGGCGCCGCGACCGCCGCCGTCACTCCCGGCACCACCTCGAACGGAATGCCCGCCCGCACGCACGCGCGCGCCTCTTCACCGCCTCGCCCGAAGACGAACGGATCGCCCCCCTTGAGCCGCACCACCCAGCGGCCTTGCTGCGCGTGCGTGATCATCGCGGCGGAGATCTGCTCCTGGCTGAGCCGGACGCCGGTGCCGTGCTTGCCGGTGAAGATCACCTCGCAGCCCGGACGGGTGTGGGCGAGGAGATCGGGATTGGTGAGATTGTCGTAGATCACCACGTCCGCGCCCTCGAGGCAGCGGCGACCGTGCAGCGTGAGCAGTCCCGGGTCGCCGGGCCCGGCGCCGACGAGGCTCACCCGGCCTGCGTGCGAGGGGCTCACGGACGGCTCGTACCGGCGCGTGCAATCAACTCGGCGGCACCGCGGGTGAGGAGCGCCGCCGCGAGCCGCGCCCCGACCTCGGCCGCCGCCTCGACCGGCCCCTCGAACGCGTCGCCCAGGATCTCGCGCCCGTCGACCGCGGCCACGATCGCTTGCATGGACAGGCGATCGCCGGAGACGACGGCGTGCGCCGCCAGCGGCGTGTGGCAGTCGCCGCCGATCGCGGCGAGAAACGCGCGCTCGGCGGCGGCGGCCGCGTGCGTCACGGGATCATCGAGCGCGGCCACGATCGCGTGCACCGCGGGATCGTCCGCACGCACCTCGAGCGCGAGAATGCCCTGCCCGATCGCCGGCACGAAGCGCCTCGGCGCGAGCGCGACCAGACCCGCGGGCGCGAGGCCGAGACGCGCGAGCCCGGCGGCGGCGAGCAGAATGGCGTCGACCTCGCCGCTCGCGAGCTTGCGGAGACGCGTGTCGACGTTGCCGCGCATGTCGACGACGCCGAGATCCGGACGGAGCGCCGCGAGCTGCGCCCGCCGGCGGAGACTCGACGTGCCGACGCGCGAGCCCGCGGGCAGACGCTCGAGCCCGACCCCGGCCGTCGCGATCAGCACGTCGCGCGCGTCGGCGCGCGGCGGTGTCGCGGCGAGCACGAGCCCGCTCGGCAGCGCGGCGGGCACGTCCTTCAGCGAGTGCACCGCGAGGTCGATGCGACGCCGGAGCAGCGCCTCCTCGATCTCCTTCACGAAGAGGCCCTTGCCACCGAGCGCCGCGAGGCTGCCCGTCGCGACGTCGCCGCTCGTGCGGATGGTGACGAGCTCGACCGGCGTGCCACGCCGCTCGAGCTCGGCGGCGATCATGCTCGACTGGCGAAGCGCGAGCGCGCTCCCGCGCGTTCCGAGGCGGAGCGCCTCGCCGCTCATTCCGGCTCCTCGGGCTCGTCGGCGGAGGACGCCGCGCGAATCTGGAGATCGAAGAGCCGCCGGACGCTCGCCGCAAGATCGGGCTCGTCGGCGGGGCCTTCACGCTTGAGCGACGCGAGCGGCGCATGGAGGATCTTGTTCACGATCGACGAGGTGAGCGCGTCGAGGAGCGCGCGATGGCGCGGCGCTTGGTCCTGGAGCGACGCCAAGGCCTTTTCGAGCTCGGCCTTGCGGATGGTCTCGATCTTGTCGCGGAGCGCGACGATCGTCGGCACGACGTCGAGCCCGTCGAGCCAGCGCACGAAGCGATCGACCTCGCCCTCGACGATCGCCTCCGCACGCAACGCCTCGCGCTCGCGCTCGCCGGTATTGTCGGCGCTCGTACGCGCCAGATCGTCCATGTCGTAGACGTACACGTTGTCGAGATCGTTGATGGCGGGATCGAAGTTTCGCGGCACGGCGAGATCGACGAAGAACATCGGCCGCTGCTTGCGCACCCGCAGCACCTCCTGCACCAGGCTCGGGCCGACGAGGTGATCGGCGGCACCCGCGGAGCCGATCACGATGTCGGCGTGCTTCAGGTACTCGCCGAGGCGCTCGAACGGGATCGGCAGACCCCCGAACTCGCGCGCGAGCTCGACGGCATGATCGAAGGTGCGCGTCGTCACCATGATGTCGCCGCTGCCGCGGGCCTTGAGATGCCGCGCCACGAGCTGGCTCATCTTGCCCGCCCCGATCAGCATGACCGTCTTGTCCTCGATCGTCTCGAAGATCGTGCGCGTGAGCTCGGCGGCGACCGACGCGACCGACACCGACTTGCTCGCGATGCCAGTCTCGGTACGAACGCGCTTCGCCACCGTGAAGGCGCGGTGAAACGCCTTGTGCATGACCGGACCCGACGTGCCGGCCGTCGCCGCCGCCACGTACTGCTCCTTCATCTGGCCGAGGATCTGCGGCTCGCCGACCACCATCGAGTCGAGGCTCGCCGCCACGCGAAACAGGTGACGGATCGCCTCGCGGCCGTGGTGGACGTAGAGGTGCGGCGCGAAGGCGGACCGTTCGACCGAGCGGACGCGCGTGAGGAACGCCTCCACGCCCGCGCTGACGATGGCGGCCGGCATCGACGTCGCGGCCACGATCTCGACGCGGTTGCACGTCGAGACGATCGCCCCTTCCTGCACCCCCGGCACCGTCTTCAGATCGGCGAGCGCCTCCGGCAGGCCGCTTTCGGGAAACGCGAGGCGCTCGCGCAGGCCGACCGGCGCGGTGCGATGGTTCACGCCGACGATGCAGAGGTCGCGCGCCATTTCAGTCGAAGCTCCCGCCGTGCTTGCCCGGAAAGATCATGTGGCCGAAGACGAACGACGCGAAGAGCACCGCGAAGCCGAGGATCGTGACGGTCGCCGCGCGCCGCCCGCGCCAGCCCGCCACCATGCGCGCCTCGAGCAGCCCCGCGTACACCACCCACGTGATGAGCGAGAAGATCTCGCGCTCGTCCCAGGACCAGAAGCTGCCCCAGGTGTGCTTCGCGAAGAGCGCGCCCGTGACGATCCCGAGCGTCAGCAACGGAAACCCCCACGCGAGCGCGCGGTAGTTGAGCGTGTCGAGCGCCTCGAGCGACGGCAGCCGGCTCGAGAGACCGCCGACGCGCTTCTCCTTCAGCTGCCGCTCGCGAAAGAGGTAGACGAGGCTCACACAGAACGCGAGCGCCAGGACGGCGTTGCCGAGGAACGCGGCCGTGACGTGCACGGGCAGCCAGGCGCTTCGGAGATTCGGCGGGAGCTCGCGCACGCCGGCGTAGAACGCGAAGGAGGCGAGCGTCACCGTGAACGCGAGCGGCGCCACCACCGCTCCGACGGCCGGAAGGGCATACCGCAGCTGGACCCCGAGGTAGACGCCGACCGTCAGCCAGGCGAAGAACGAGAGCGCCTCGTACTCGGTGGTGAACGCGGGATGGCCCGCCGCGAGCGAGCGGAAGAGAATGCTCGCGCCGTGCGCGGCGAACGCGGCGGCGAGACCGATCGTCCCGGCACGGCGCGCCAACGGCCGCAGGCTCAGGAGATGCAGGCTGAATCCCACGGCCGCGGCGAGGTACGCGACCAGCGCGATCTTGAGGAGCACGAGGTCCATGACGGCTAGCGGCGCGCCTCGGGGCCGACGTCCAGCGCGATGTCGAGGTCGGCGAGCGTCGTCCGCGTACCGACGTGCTCGGTGAGAAGGGCGTCGACGCGCGCCGCGTCGCGGGCGCGAAGGGCGGCGAGCAGCGGCGCGTCGGCGAGCGCGGCGAAGACCCGCGCGCGATCGGCCGGCGCGAGCGCGGCGATTCGCGTACGGAGCGCACCGAGCACCTGCGCCGCGTCGCCCCACTCCGCGCCGACGTCGGCATCGATCGCGCGCGCCAGCCGCTTCGCGAGCGCCGGGCTCGCGCCGCCGGTCGAGACGGCGATGGCGACCTGCCCGCGCGTGACGATCGCCGGGACGATGAAGCTGCAGAGCTTCGGCCGATCGACGACGTTCAGAAACACCCGCGTTTCCGCCGCCTCGGTGGCGATCTCCGCATGGACCGCCTCGTCGTCGGTCGCGGCATACGCGAGCCACGCGCCGGCGAGGTCCCCGCGCCGATACGCACGGGGGTGATGCACGATCTCGTGCGTCTCGGCGAGCGCACGGAGCGCCGCGGTCACCGTCGGGCTCACGACCGTCACGCGCGCACCGGCGTCGAGGAGCGTCGTGACCTTGCGCTCCGCGAGCGCGCCGCCCCCGACCACCATGCATGGACGCCCACGCAGCTCGAGATAGGCCGGATAATAGTCCACGCGGGGTCACCCTATTATCGGCCGCCCCGACGCTCAAGGCGGATCCGCGGCGTCGCCGCGAGCCGCTCGGGTCGAGCACCCGCCGCTCGGCACGGCGCGCCCGGTTCGGCTATACCGCTCGCCGTGCGCGATTTCGGAAGGCTCCTCGGTCGCACGTTGCGATGTTGGCGGGAGGACAACGCGATGCGCCTCGGTGCGGCGCTCGCGTACTACACGGTCTTCTCGCTGACGCCGTTTCTGATCGTCGTGATCGCGGTCGCCGGCCTCGTCGTCGATTCCGCGGTCGCCGAACGCCAGATCGTCGAGCAGATCTCGAGCGTGCTCGGCGCCGACGGCGCGGCGGTGGTCGCGGCGCTGCTCGCGGGCGCACGGAGACCCGGGACCGGCGGCTTCGCGACGGTGACGAGCCTCGTCACCATCCTGCTCGGCGCGACGGCGGTGTTCAGCGAGCTCCAGTCCGGCCTGAACGGCATCTGGCGGGTGCGCGCGACCGGCGCCGGGGTGAGACGCGTGGTGCGCGCGCGCCTCCGGTCGTTCGCGCTCGTCGTGGGCATCGGGTTCCTGTTCGTCGTCTCGCTCGTGCTGCGCGCGGTCGCGGCGGCGGTACAGGCCTGGATCGGCAGCACGTTCATCTACATGCACGATACGCTGGCGTTCGTCATGAGCGCGCTCATGTTCGGCATGATCTTCAAGGTCTTGCCGGAAACGCCGGTCGCATGGCGCGACGTCGGCGTCGGCGCGCTCGTCACGTCGCTCCTGTTCAGCGTCGGACAGTGGGCGCTCGGCCGCTACCTCGGGACGAGCAGCGTGGCCTCGGTCTACGGCGCCGCCGGCTCGCTCGTCGTGATCCTCGTCTGGGTCTACTACTCGGCTCAGGTCTTCTTCCTCGGCGCCGAGTTCACCCACGTCTACGCGACGACCGTCGGCTCGCGGGCCGGTGCCTTCGAGGCCGAGCGCGCCGGCGCGACCGCACCCCCGAAAAGCCGGCTCCCGGTCGAGAGCGCGCGGCCGGAGTCGGCAAGCTCCAACTGAACCGCTGCAGCCGTGGGCTATGCGGCACCATGCGTCCGGTGGGCGGCTGGCTCTCCGGTCGTGGCATGAGCCGCGGCGGTTCGGACACGGCGTCGCGAGCGACGAGCGTCGCCACCGCACCGGCCCTACGCACCGTGACACGCCGCGATTGCGTCACGGCCGATGAAGTCTGCCAAGTGGTTCGACGGCTGGAAGCGCAAGCCCTCCGTGACCGAACGCGTTCGAGCTTCCGAGCCCGAGGCCCCACCAGAGGCACCCGCGCGCTTGGTGGCCCCTCACGAAGGGCTGGCAGCGACACGGCCTTTTCGGTTCGGCCGACGTGTCGGGACGACGCGTGCCAGACCGATGACGCAGGGCGCGTGTCGCGTCCGGCACGCGTCAATCGCGAAGCCACGCCATCGAATCAGCGGACGAGACGCTGGACGAGCAGGCGCTTCCCGACGTGCCGGACGTCGCGGCGGTCGAACACGATGCGGGACAGCTCGAAGGCGTCGGCATGACATGCGAGACCGAGCCAGCTCGCGACCGACGAGCGCACGCTGTCCCACGACAGCTCGCCCGCCCGATGTCCCGCCTCGAGAGCGGCGAGCCGGCGCCACAGACGGCGCACGCTGCGACGGCGAACACGCAGCCGGCCGCCCGGCCGGTGCACGTATCCGAGCACGTCGAGCGCTCCGCGCAGCGGCGCGAGCAGCACACGGCGGGGGTTGAGACGGAGCCGCAAGCGATCGCGGAGAAACCCCTCGATCTCCCGGAGCCGCGCCCAGGCCTCCTCGCGTGTCGGAACCATGAGCACGAAGTCGTCCATGTAGCGGAGGTAGTGGCGCACCCGCAGGCCTTCGCGAACGAAGTGATCGAGCAGGTCGAGGTAGAGATTGGCGAACATCTGGCTCGTGAGATTGCCGATCGGCATGCCGATGCCGGGAGACTCGGCGCCATGCGTGATCAGACCACGCAGCAGCTCGAACATGCGCCGGGACCTCGGTCTCTTCGGCCTGCTCACGGCCAGGACGATGAGCCGCGTCGTCCGGAAGGCATGGGCGCCGGCTCCGTGAAGCCGGCGCGAACGAGCCGCCGAGCCCCGAGCATCACGCTCGTACCCGGCCGGACGACCGGGGAGACGCCCGCGGAACCCCCTACCGCCCACAACGGAAACCGATGTCGTTGACGGCGTAGCCGGGATCGCTCTGATACGCGAGGGACAGCGCGGCAGACGTGCCGTAGTTCCAAGAGCCACCGCGGATTCAGGTGGATGCGCTCGGAACGCCGGTCAGGATGTCGGTCGTACGGTCGAGCGTCCACTCCAAGACGTTGCCGATCTGATCGTAGGTGCCGGAGGTCGAAATGCACGCGCTCCGCGAGCCGGTGTTGACGGGCTGAGAGCCGTTCCCGGTCGGTGGTGCGTTGGTGTTGCAGTCGGTCGACCCGTCGTCGGTGTCGGTATCGACGGTGCCCGCACCGGCTGCAAGCCACTCGGCGCCGGTAAGCAAGCGCTTGCCCGACAGCTGGCACGCGACCGCCGCCTGATAGGCCGTGATGCAGGCAGTCGGGTTCACGCCCGGCACCGATGCCGCGTACAGCGGCGCCGTGTAGTGGCCATCGGACGGGAACGTTCCGGGGAAACCCGGGCTGCAGCTGCTCGTGGGGCTGATCTGCGTGGCCCCGCCACCCGTGAGATCCGCGAGCGTCGCCGTCCCGTCCTTCACCTTCTGAATCAACACCGTGTTGCCCGGCGGGATGTCCCAGACGCTCGCCTCGTACTTGTCGACGCACGGCTCGCCCAGCGCCGTCTGCACGGATGCTTGCGGCTCTGGATCGCGACGACGCGCTCGACGTCCACCAGGTCTTTGCCACGATAGAACAGCATCTTCAGGACCACGAGGTCCTCGGCGGACAGGATGCGGATCGTATACCCGAGCAGCGTAACGGCGACCGTCCGTTCGGCGGCGGACTCGTGGAGCGGGATCGACGTGAAGAAGAGGTCGACCGGAACGTCTCGCCAGTGGACCCGAGCGTCGCCCCGCTCCGCGGCGCTCGCGAGCACCCGCGCCGGATCGAGATTCACCCCGCCACTGCGGAGGGCCTCGATCGCGCCCGCGGCGCGATCCGCGGAGACGAACAGATTGACGTCGAGATCCCTCGTGCCGCGAGGATTGCCCCAGAAACCGTAGGCGATCGCACCGCCGATCGCATACGGGACGGACGCCGCGTCGAGGAGACGGGCGATCGTCACCGCGATTACGGCCGGATCCGCTAGGTCGCGCGTCATGTCGACGGTGGGACACGCGCGCGCCGTGCCGCGAGCCGACGCCAGATGGTGTCGTAGTCGGGCGCGGGGGGATCCCGGTGTTCCACGACCGCGGCACGATCGGGGCGCGACGCGAGAATCGCCCAGGCGCTCCGGCACACGCTCGCGACCCATTCACCGCGCTCGGCCATGCCGAGATCGCGCACGTGCGCGACCTCGTCGGCGAGCTCTTCGGCAAGGGTGGCGCGCTGGCGGTCCAGCCGCGCGACGTATTGCCGCGTCCGCTCGCGCTCGTCGGGGGTCACGCGAAAAGCCTAGCACGCTCACGGTACCGGACGAATCGCCGATCGGCCAGCCGGATCAGGCGGCGAGATCGCCGTCCAGGGACTTCGCCTCGGGCTCGACCGGCACGACGACGACTGGATCGTGGCCGCGCCCGAGCGCCGGCCGGAGCCGCATCGATAGGGGCCGACGGCGCGGACGACCCGCCGGATCGTTTTGGAAGAGGATCGGGCCGCTCAGCCGGCGGGGATCTTCAAAACCTGCCCCGCCTTCACCGTATCGCTGTGGAGCCCGTTTGCATCGCGGAGCCTGCCGACGGGCACGCGATATCGCTTCGCGATGTGCGAGAGCGTCTGACCGCGCGTGACGGTATGGGTACGCACGGTGGACGAGGCGAATCTGCCGCCACTCGTCCGGGTGCGGGCCGTGGCCCGCACCGTTCTGGTCTTCGCGGCCGCCTTCCGGCTCCGGCTCGGCACGGCGACGACGCGCGCATCCGACGCGATCTGCGCGAGCCGCTGTTGAAAGGCGCCGGCGGTCCCCGGCGGCACCCGCAAGAGGTAGCCGCGCGGGAGGTTGCCGCTACCGCGAAAGACCGCACTGTCGACCGCGGGATTCAAGGCCGCCAGCTCCTCGGGCGAGACCTCGGCGCAGCGCGCCGCGACGTGGCCGCCGAGCGCCTGCGACAGCTGGACCTCGTCACCGACGAACGGGGGGTCGAACTGGAGCTCACCGAAGTACCTCTTGTAATCGCGCTCGACGTGGAGAGCGGCGAGGAACTCGGCGTAGAAGTTTCGCGAGGCGAACCCGAAGAGCCGCCCACGATAGTGCCGCACGATTTTGCCGATGTCGGACGTGCCGGTCTCGCGCACCGCACGCGCGATGCCCGCGCGTCCGTGATTGTAGGCCGTGATGGCGAGCGGCCAGCTGCCGAGCGTCTCGTAGTTCTCCTTCAGGTGCAGCGCCGCTCCGCGGGTCGCGCGCAAAGGATCACGGCGCTCGTCGACGACGCCGCCGATGGCCATGTAGCTGCGCCCGGTCGACGGCATGAACTGCCAAATGCCGGCCGCCCCGACCTTCGAATAGGCCTCGATGTCGAAACACGATTCCACGAGCGGTAGGCGCGTGAGCTCGGTCGGGAGTCCTTCGCGCCGGAACACCTCTTCCATCTCGGCGAGGTACCGATGCGAGATGCGAACGCCCGCGGAGAACCGCTCGCGGAGCCCGTGCTGCGTGCGGATGCGGGCGGGGTCGGCCGCGAGCGCGAACCGCTGCGGATCCTTGTCTTTGCCGAAGAGGTCCCATACCTTCCGCTCGTCGTCGTCGAGGCCGCCGGTGTTGCCCTGGCGCGCGTCGAGGCGGAGGAGAACCCCTCGAATCCGCTCCCGCTCCTGCGCGATGGCGTCGCGCTCGACGATCTCCAGGACGAGCTCGCTCTCGCCGGCGGCGGCGCGATCGCGGAAATCGAGGACGCTGTAGACGCGAGCGAGGTTCTCGGGGTCGTGGAAGACGATCTGGTGCTTGGAATAGACGCCGAAGATCTTCTCCCAGAACCTCACCTGGGTGCGCAGCGCGCCCGGCTCGGGAAACTCGGACGAGCCGGCGGCTGCGGCGCCGGCGGTCGCGACCAGCACGAGCAGCCCGCCGAGCGCCAGTCGCAAGCTACGCAGGATCACGACGCGTCTCCTCGTGCACCGTCACGGTACGTGATCGTATGGCACGGTCGAAAAAAGTGTCAACGCGATTTCGTCCGTTCGGGTCGCGACGACCGGCGTTCGCCCGCGGCGTGCTCGATGCTCGCGAGCCTGCTGCTCTGCGTCTTGGCATGTTGCAGCCCGAGCGCGACCGCGACGCCGCCCGGCACCTTGGTCGTCGCGCTCGAGAGCGCGCCCGCGGTGCTCGACCCGCGCTTCACGACCGACGCCAACTCCTCGCTCGTGTCGGAGCTCGTGTGCGACGGGCTCACCACCAGCGACGCGCGGGGCGAGACGATCCCGGCGCTCGCCGAGTGGCGCCATCCGTCGCCGCTCGAATGGCAGTTCACGCTCCGCCCGGACGTTCGCTTCCACGACGGAACGAGCCTGACCGCCGCGGACGTCGCCGCGACCTATCGCTCGGTCCTCGATCCCGCCCTCGGGTCTCCGAAGCGCGAGGCCCTCGCGGCCGTCGCCGCGATCGAGACGCCGGACGCCCGCACCGTGGTCTTTCGGCTGCGCGAGGTGTCGGCATCGTTCCTCGAGACCACCAGCCTGGGGATCTTGCCCGCCCGCTCGACGGCGACCGGCCCGGTCGCGCCGCTCGCCGTCGTGGGGACGGGACCGTTTCGGGTGGCGGCGCTCCTCGACGGCGGCGGCCTCGACCTCGTGCCGCACGCCGACGCGGTCGGCGGCGCACCGCGACTCGCCCGTCTGCGGTTCCGCGTCGTTCCCGACGGCGTCGTCCGCGCGCTCGAGCTCGCCAACGGCGGCGTCCATTTGGTGCAGAACGCGCTCGACCCCGACCTGCTTCCATGGCTCGCCGCACGCCCCGAGCTCGAGCTCGTGATCTCGCCCGGAACGACCTTCCAGTACCTCGGCATGAATTTTCGCGATCCGCGCCTCGCCGACCGCCGCGTACGAGAAGCGCTCGCCGCCGGCATCGACCGCGACGCGATCGTCCACCATCTCCTCCGCGACACCGCCACCCCCGCGACCGGGCTGCTGCCGCCGTCGCATTGGGCGTATGCGAGCGACGTCGCTCGCCACCCCTACGATCCGGCGCGCGCCGCCGAGCTGCTCCGCGCCGCTGGGCTCGGACC
This sequence comes from uncultured delta proteobacterium, assembly GCA_963774015.1. Taxonomy (GTDB): domain Bacteria; phylum Desulfobacterota; class Binatia; order UTPRO1; family UTPRO1; genus UTPRO1. Next base: position 394,691 of record CAVZDH010000001.1, on the reverse strand, counting down.
CGAGGTCGACCAGGCGCTCCGCCGCTTCTCCTACAAGACCTCGACGATCGAGCTCCGACGGCGGATCGCCGAGGTCTTCCAGCACGACCTCGGACGCCTCGGCCTCGGCCTCGACGTGCGAAGCTACGAATGGGCGACCTTCTACGACGACATCAAGCACGGCAACTTCGAGCTCTACTCGCTCGCTTGGGTCGGCGTCCGCGATCCCGACGTCTACTACCGCGTCTTCCATTCGGCGATGCGTCCGCCGGTCGGCATGAATCGCGGCGGGTACGCCAATCCCGCGATGGACGCGCTCCTCGCAGCGGCCCGCGTGACCGAGGATCGTGACGAGCGGCGGCGGCTCTACGGCGAGGTCCAGCGGCTTGCGGCCGACGACCTGCCGATCGTACCGCTCTGGTGGGCGGAGAACGTGGTCGTCAAAGCTCGCGCGCTCGTCGGCTTCGTTCCCGCGCCGGACGGCAACCTGCGCTCGCTCGCCCATGCCACCTTCGTCGAGCCCGCGGATTACGCCCCGCCCGACACACGCAGCTCCGGCGACTGATCGAGAGCGGTCGACCGGCGCCGAGTCTCTGGCGCGCGCGCCCGCCCCTCGCTAGCCCGCATTTCTCACCAGGTCCCTGCTGCGAGCGCCAATCGCACGCCATCTCGGGCCGTACTCGCGCCTCGCTCCTCGACGGACTGTCCAGTCCGCCTGCGTCGCTCGCCGCTCCGTTCGGCCCGATCTGACGCACGCTTGGCGCTCTCGCGACGTGGACCTGGTGAGAAATGCGGGCTAGTGTCGGCGCGCCGATGTGGCGACTCGCACTTCGTCGTCTCGCGCTCACCGTTCCGACCATGCTCGCGGCCGCGACGCTGGTCTTTCTCCTGATCCATCTCGTGCCCGGCGACCCCGTCGACGTGATGCTCGGCGAGAACGCGCAGTCGACCGATCGCGAGGCGCTGCGGAGAACGCTCGGCCTCGATCGTCCGCTCGCCACCCAATACGCGGGCTTCCTGCGCGGGATCGCGACCGGCGACCTCGGGCGCTCGCTCGTGCACGGCACGCCCGTCACGACGCTCCTCGTCGACCGTTTTCCCGCGACCGCCGAGCTGACGTTCGCGGCGCTCGCGGTCGCGGTCGCGCTCGCCCTGCCCCTCGGGCTCATGGCCGCGGCCCGGCCGGGCACGTGGCTCGATCGCGGCTCGGTGACGTTCGCCCTCCTCGGCGTGTCGGTGCCGAGCTTCTGGCTCGGTCCGCTCCTGATCATTCTCTTCGCGATCGATCTCCGCTGGCTCCCGGTCTCGGGGCGCGGCACATGGGCGCACCTCGTACTGCCGGCGTGCACGCTCGGCTTCGGTATGGCGGCCATCCTGACGCGCATGACGCGCGCGAGCGTCCTCGAGTGTCTCGGCGAGGACTACGTTCGGACCGCGCGCGCCAAAGGCGTCGGCCGGCGGCGCATCCTCGTGCACCATGCCCTGCGAAACGCGCTCGGCCCCGTCGTCACGATTCTCGGCCTCCAATTCGGGGCGCTCCTCGCCGGCACCGTCATCACCGAAACGATCTTCGCGTGGCCCGGTCTCGGGCGTCTCTTGATCGACGCGATCAACCAGCGCGACTACCCGGTGGTCCAGGGCTGCATCCTCACGATCGCCGCCGGCTTCGTCGTCGCGAACGCGCTGGCCGACGTGGTGAACGCGTGGCTCGATCCCCGGGTCGCCGCGGCGATCGCACGCGCGCATCCGTGAGGACGCCGAGCCCGTCGCTGCGGATGCGGCTCGGTGCGACGCTCGTCGCGGTGTTGCTGGTCGTCGCGGCTGGCGCGGCGTGGATCGCGCCCTACGACCCGACCGCGCAGGTGCTCGCCGAGAACCTGGCCCCGCCGAGCGCGTCGCACCTCCTCGGGCAAGACAAGCTCGGTCGCGACATCCTCGCGCGCATCGTCTACGGGACCCGCGTCTCGCTCGCGGTCGGCGTGTGCACCGTCCTGGTCTCACTCGTCGTCGGCGCCGCGGTCGGCGCCTGCGCCGGCTTCGCGGGCGGCTGGATCGACGAGATCGTCATGCGGATCGTCGACGTCCTGCTCGCGTTCCCCGGCCTGCTGCTGGCGATCGCCCTCACCGGCGTCCTCGGCCCGAGTCTCCGGAACGTCGTCCTCTCGCTCTGCCTCATCGGCTGGACGGGATACGCGCGACTGGCGCGCGGCGAGGTCGTGCGGCTTCGCGAGCGCGAGTTCGTCGAGGCGGCGCGCGCGCTCGGTGTCCCGGAGCGACGGATACTCCTGCGGCACGTGGTGCCGCTCCTGGCGACGCCCATGCTCGTCCAAGGGACGTTCGGCATGGCGGCGGCGATCGTCGCCGAGGCGTCGCTCAGCTTCCTCGGCCTCGGCGCTCAGCCGCCGACGCCGTCGTGGGGCGCCATGCTGAACGACGGCCGCGCCTTCGTGCTCGTCGCGCCCCACCTCACGATCTTCCCGGGGCTCGCGATTCTGATGACCGTCCTCGGGCTCAACTTTCTCGGCGACGGTCTCCGCGACCGCCTCGACGTGCGCACGCCGACCGAGCTTTAGCATTTCGGCCCCGTGCGCGCGGGCGCGCTGCGCCCGCTGCTCCGATGGCCGTCGGGCCGCGAAGTCAATTCGCGGCCCTCCCAGCATTTCGGCCCCGTGCGCGCGGGCGCGCTGCGCCCGCTGCTCCGATGGCCGTCGGGCCGCGAAGTCAATTCGCGGCCCTCCCAGCATTTCGGCCCCGTGCGCGCGGGCGCGCTGCGCCCGCTGCTCCGATGGCGGCGCGGAGTCAGCGTACCGGCAAGCGCACCGTGACGGTCGTGCCTTTGCCGCACGCGCTGGCGACGTCGATGCGACCGCCGTGGCGCGCGACGATGGTCTCCGAGATCGCGAGGCCGAGCCCGGTGCCGCGGCCGGTTTCCTTGGTGGTGACGAACGGCTCGAACACGTGCGGCAGTAGGTCCGCCGGGATGCCGGCGCCGTCGTCGCGGACGACGACGCAGACGTTCTCCCCCTCGCGCGCGAGCGTCAGCCAGAGATTGCCGCCGGGTGCGAGCGCGTCGATCGCGTTCATCACCAGATTGATCAGCACCTGATTGAGCTCGGCAGGGACGCACACGACGTCGGGCACGTCGTCGTACGACTCGTGCACCGTCACGCCGGGAGGCACGCGATAGCGGAGAAGCGCCAACGTTCCGACGATCCCGGGCACGAGCGAGGCGGGACGCCGGACGGTGCCTTTGCCGCCGCGACCGAAGTCGCGCAGCTGCCCCAAAAGGGCGGTTGCCCGGGTGGTCGCCTCGGCGCAGTTCGCGAGAAGGAGCGGCGTCTCGCGTCGCGCCTCGATTGCGTCCGCCAGGGCGATCGGCAGCCCGGGCGCCTCGGACACGCTCGGATGGGAACCGTCCGCGAGCGACGCGCATGCGGCGAGGACGCGCTCGTACGCGCGCACGGCCTCGGTCAAGGGCTCGATGTTCCCGGCGAGGATCGCGAGGGGGTTCCCGAGCTCGTGCGCGAGCCCGGCGACCAGCAGCTGCAGCGTCTTCATGCGATCGGTTTCGACCAGCCCGGCTTCGGCGCGCGCCAACCGCCCGTAGGCGTCCTGAAGCGACGCGTGCGCGGCCGTCAGCCGTCGGAGCGACCGGTCGAGGCGACGATGCGTGCGGGCGAGCTCGCGCTCGCTCTTGGTGAGCCTCCGAGTCAACACACCGCCGACGAAGACGAGAAAGAGCAACGTGACGCCGAACGACGCGAGGTGCACGAGACGCTCGGACCCGTCGGCATTGGAAAGCGTCACGCTCGCGCCCGTGAGCAGCACGAGGCTCGCGGCACCCATCGCGGCGCCGAGCCCGACGTCGACGACGAGCGCCGTGGTGAGCACCTGCACGACGTACAGGAAGAGAAACGGGCTCGCCGTTCCGCCCGTCCGGGTCACCACGTACGTGATGAGCAGCGCGTCCCCGGCCCCCGTCCACGCCAGCATGGCCGGAATGCGCTCCCACCGTGCCACGCGACGACCGGCGGCCAGATTCATGCAGGCCCCGGCTCCCGCGGCGATCGCGGCCGGGACGACCGAGGGCAATACGCCGCGCATCCAGCCCGCGACCGCGACGCCCAAGAACACGACGATGACGGTGGCCCGGACCCGCACGGTCCAGCGCAGCCGCTCGCGGGTGACGCGCCGCCGCGCGCGGCGCAGCCACCGCCGCACGGCACGAACGACGGGCCGCATGATGTCGGGCATGCGCGACCGTAGGCGTCCCTCCGCGGCCGGGGCAACGGTCCCCGCGCGCTACCCGTATCCGGTCCCGCGGGCCTCGTTCCGCACCCGCGATGCTGTTAGAACGGCTGCCGTGACACGCGCCGCCTCGGACCACTGGACCGCTCTTCCCGCATGACCGCGGCGCTCCCCACGAATGCGCCCCACGTCGAGCTGTCGCACGTCCGCATGGCGTTCGGCAGCCGCGAGGTCCTGCGCGACCTCTCGTGCCGGTTCCCGCGCGGACGCGTATCGGTGATCCTGGGTGGAAGCGGCTCGGGCAAGAGCACCCTGCTCCGCACCATCGGCGGCTTGGTGCGGCCACAATCCGGCGCGGTCGTCGTCGACGGCGAGGACATCACGCGGCTCTCCGAGTCGCAGCTCTATCGCGTGCGCAAGAAGCTCGGGATGATGTTCCAGCAGGGGGCGCTCCTCGACTCGCTGACGGTCTTCGACAATCTCGCCTTCCCGCTCCGCGAGCACACCCGTCTCTCCGCCCGGGAGATCACCGACGCCGTCCACGCCTGCATCGAGGCCGTCGGTCTCCAGAACATCGACGCGCTCCTGCCGGGTCAGCTCTCCGGCGGCATGGTGAAGCGCGTGGCGCTCGCGCGCGCGATCGTCCGCGAGCCCGTGATCCTGCTCTGCGACGAGCCCTTCTCCGGGCTCGACCCGATCTCCGCCCGGCGCATCGAGGGACTGCTGGTCGATATCAACCGCCGCCGCGGTGTCACGCTGATCGTCGTCTCGCACAGCATCCCGTCGACCATGCGCATGGCCGACCACGTCGTCGTGCTGCTGCCCGACGGGCCGGTCGAGGGCACGCCCGCGGAGCTCCAGACGAGCACCGACCCGCGCATCATCGCGTTCCTGAGCGACGGCGAGGATCTGTCGGTGGCCGCCCCCGACGATCTCCCCGGCACGTCGTCCGCGCGCACCGGCACCCCGACCCCCGCATGACGCGAGCGATCCAAGATCTCGGTTGGGCGGTGTCGCGCTTCGTCGTCGATCTGGGCGCGCTCGCGGTATTCACGTTACAAGTCGTGCGCGCGACGCTCGTGCCGCCGTGGCGCCTCCGCCTCGTCGTCGACGAGCTCTACAAGCTCGGCGTCTTGTCTCTGGTGATCATCTGCGTGTGCGGGCTCGCCGTCGGCATGGTGCTCGGGCTCCAAGGCTACAATACCCTCGTCCGCTTCGGCGCCGCCGAGTCGCTCGGCGCCGTCGTCGGGTTGACTCTCGTCCGTGAGCTCGGACCCGTGTTGACGGCGCTCCTGGCGACCGGACGCGCCGGCTCCGCGACCGCCGCCGAGATCGGCACGATGGTCGCGACGGAGCAGCTCGACGGCCTTCGGATGATGTCGGTCGACCCGATCGACCTCGTGGTGACGCCGAAGGCGCTCGCGATGGTCGCCGTGATGCCGCTCCTCTCCGCGCTTTTCATTGTGTGCGGCCTCGCCGGCGGCTATCTCGTCGGGGTGGGGTTGATGGGGCTCGACGGCGGCAACTACATCTCGAGCCTGCAATCGGCCGTCGACTTCCACGACGACATCCTCGGGAGCCTGTTGAAAGCCCTGATCTTCGGCGTCCTCGTCGGCTTGATCGCGACGTATCGTGGATACCACGCGGCCCCGACCTCCGCGGGGGTCAGCGCCGCGACCACCTCGACGGTGGTCGTCGCGTCGGTCAGCATCCTCATCTTCGACTACTTCGTGACGGCCCTCTGGGGAGTGTGAATCCATGACTCGATCCCCCGTTCGTGACTTCGTAGTCGGGCTGTTCGTGCTCGCGGGCCTCGGCGCGATCGCGTATCTCTCCATCGACGTCGGCGGACTCTCCTACAACGGCCCGGGCGGGTTCACGCTCTATGCGTCCTTCGATCAGACAGGCGGTCTCAAGACGCGGGCACCGGTCGTGATCTCGGGGGTGAAGGTGGGCCAGGTCGCCAAGATCCAGCTCGGTCCGGACTATCGTGCCCGCACCACGCTCGATCTCGACCCGAAGCTCGCGCTGCCGACGGACACGACCGCCTCCATACAAACGGCCGGGCTGCTCGGCGACCGCTACATCGCGCTGCAGCTCGGTGGTGAGGAGCAGACGCTGAAATCGGGCGACGAGATCACCTTCACCGAATCGGCGCTGATTCTCGAGCGTCTGATCGGTAAGCTGATACACAACGCCCCCGGCCCGAGCGACGACAAGAAGACCGAGTAGAGGAGCCACCCGATGCCGTTCCGCCGCATTCGAACGACGATCATCCTTCTATTGGCCGCAGCTCTGCTCGCGCTTCCTACCGGCGAGCCGTGCCGACGAAGCGACGGGGGCCGACTACGACCCCTGGCAACGCATGAACCGCGGCATCTTCTGGTTCAACGACCAATGCGACGTCTACGTGCTGGAGCCGGTCGCGAAGGGTTGGGACATGGTGATCCCCGATCCCGCGCAGACCTCGATCTCGAACTTCTTCGCGAACGTCCGCTTCCCGGTGGTGATGGTGAACGACCTGCTGCAGGGCAAGCCCGGCGCGGCCGTGATCGACGTCGGCCGCTTCATGGTGAACACGACGTTCGGCATCGGCGGGCTCTTCGATCCCGCGGCGACCTGGGGCCTCGAGAAGCACAGCGAGGACTTCGGCCAGACCCTCGGCGTCTGGGGCGTTCCGCCGGGCCCGTATCTCGTGCTGCCTCTGTTCGGCCCGTCGAACCCGCGCGACACCGCCGGCATGCCGGTCGACTACGTCCTCAGCATCACGCCGCTCTTCCTGAGCTCGTTCTGGTGGACCGGCGCCGGCGTGGTCAACGTCGTCAATACCCGAGCGCAGTATCTCGACGAGATCCGCAATGCGAAGGAGGCGTCGCTCGACTACTATGTCTTCGCGCGCAACGCTTACTACCAGCGGCGGCAGGCGCTCGTGAAGGATCAAAAGGAGGAAGGCGGCCACGCGCCGACGGACGATCTCTATGACCTCAACTCCATCGAAGGCTCGAAGTAGCTTTCTCGCCGCGACGGCGGCGAGCTTGACGCTTCTCGCGGGACTCGCGGCTGTCGTGCCGCAGGCCGCCCGCGCCGAGGACGCCGCGGCGGCGGTCGTCGAGAAGACGACCAGCAGCGTAATCGCCGTGCTGGTCGACACGAGCCTCTCGACGGAACAGAAGCGCAGGCGCGTCGAGGACGTCGTGCTCGCGAGCGTCGACTTCGAGACGCTCTCGAAGCTCGTGCTCGCCCGCAATTGGAGCCGCTTCGACGACACGCAGCGCAGCGAGTTCATGGATCTCTTCAAGAACCACCTCTCGATGACCTACGGCCGGAACGTCGAGACCTACAAGAACGAGAAGGTGCAGATCACCGGCTCGCGACCGGAGAGCGGCGGCGACGTCACCGTCAAGACGAAGATCGTCCGCGGCGGCAACGACGACATTCTCGTCGACTATCGCCTGCGCCAACGCGACGGCACGTGGAAGATCATCGACGTGGTGATCGAGGGCGTGAGCCTGGTCTCGAACTTCCGCTCGCAGTTCCAAGACGTCATCTCGAACGGCGGCCCGGAGCGGCTGCTCGCGCTCTTGCGCGAGAAGAACGCGAAGGGCGAGCCGCTGAAGACGAGCCGCGCGGCCACCGATCGATCGAGGAGCTGAAGGCGCCGGCTCAGCGAGTCGCCGGCGGCCGCGCGAAGCCGATCGGCCGCGAGGTCGTCGGGTCCGAGCGGAGGAACGCCCTCACGGTGTCGTGAAAATGAGCGACGCCGACCTCTTGTACGGGGTTCAGCATGGCGTCCTTGAAGCCGCGCGACTTGACGCCCCGATGCACGGCTTCGATGTTCGCGAAGTCCTCTTCGAGAAACTCGGCCTGGCCGCGAAAGGCCTCGAAACCCTCGAACACCTCCTGCTCCACGCGGGGCTCCTGACCCGGTGCGAACCGCCCGAGGGACCAGATGTCGACGACGCTGCTGTCGTGGTCGTGACCGTTCGGTCGCATGCGGTACCACAGCGCCCCGTCGAAGGTCGGCAGCACGATGCTGTTCGGGAAGACGTGCCAGTCGAGGCCCGCGGCCGCCCACGTCTCGAGCGTCAGCCTCTCCGGCCAGACGATGCCGCGCTCCTCCATCTCCTCGCGGTGGTACTCGAAGAGCTTCGTCATCACGACGTCGACCGGGGTGTCGTCGGGGAGCGCCCGCAATCGTTCGTACGCCGCCAGGCCGGGCGCCAGCGTCATGGCGCCGATCGTACGCCCGAGGTGGGTGAAGTTCGCCCACATGTTTTCCTGCAGCGACGTCGGCGTCACCCAACGTCCGTCGGCGGCCTTGTATTCGGTGAAGGGCCCCGGCTCGCCGTACAGCATCGAGTGGCGCCCGAACACCAGCCCGGGCACGTGGGCGTTCCGGTAGTTGATGCCCGTCACGTGCGTGGACCCGCTGTGGTACGCCTCGACGAACGCTTCGACGAGGATCTTCCAGTTGGCGGGCGCGATGATCGTCTTCCACCACACCGGACGCATCGCCTCCGGCGCGAACGGATCGAGGTATCTCGGTACGTCTCCGAGCCATTCGGCGAGCGGCTCCGCGTCGGGGTCCTGATGGATCCAGACCCAGCCCCCCCAGCGCGCGAGCTTCACGCGCGGAAGGCCGAGCTTCGTCTTGTCGAAGGCGGGACAGTCGCGCCAATCCTCCTCGAAATGCACGTGCGTGAGCTCGCCCGTCGGCGCGTATTGCCAGCCGTGAAACCGGCAGTGAATGGCCTTGCCGATGCGGCCGCGCGGCTCGTCGCGGAGGCGGCGACCGCGGTGCTGGCAGACGTTGTACATCGCGGCGAGCTCGTCCTCGCCGGAACCGGTCCGCACGATCAGAATCGAGTCGTCGACGATATCGTAGACGACGAAATCGCCCGGGGTCGCGAGCTCCGCCTCGCGGCAGGCCATCTGCCACACGCGCGGCCAGAGGCGGTCGCGCTCGAGACGGGCGATGGCGTCGTCCTGGTAGAGATGCATCGCGTGCTTGTCCCGCGGGCATCCGCGCGAGTCAACATCACGCCCGCCGGGGAAGCCGCTATCGCTGCTCGCCGAGCGGCTGCCCGGCCTTCGCTTTCTTCTCGAGCGTCTCCGCCTCGCTGCCGCCGACCATGTCGCCGACGAAGACGTATTGCCGCATGGACTCGTGGAAGGCGGCCGCGGCCTTGTCACGCTTGCCGAGCGCCGCATAGACGAACCCCAGGGCCTTGAAGGAGGCGGCGTCGCGGGGGTTCAGCTTGACCGCGGTCTCGAGCTCGGTCGCGGCGCGGTCGTTCATGCCGCGCTTCGCGAAGACGGCGCCGAGCTTGGCATGGCTGGTCGCGTCGTCGGGCGCCCCTGCGGCGGCCTTGCCGTAAACCTCGAGCGCGCGCTCGCTCTGGCCCTGACTCTCGAGCTCGCCGCCGAGCTCGAGCGCCGCGCTCACCGACGTGGGATTCGCCTTGAAGGCTTCCTCGAACGCCGTGAGGGCTTCGCTCTTCTTTCCGGCTTGACGTGCGAGGAGACCGCGCGTGACATACACGCCCTCCAGGCCGTCACGCGCATCCTGCAAGCCCGGATCGAGACGGATCGCCTCTTCGAAGTGCTTGATCGCGTAGTCGTTCATGCCGACCCGCACCTGACACATCGCGAGATGGTAGTGCGCGAGCGCGTTGTCCGGATCCTTGTCCAGAATCTTGGAGTAGTTCGACGAGGCGAGGCTCCATTCGCCTCGTGTCTCGTGACTCGCGGCCTCCGCGAAGAGTCGCGCGATCTCCTCGGCGTTCCCTGCGAAGGCCGGGCTGGCCAACGCCAGCAGCGCGATCATCGCGATCCCCCTCGTCGTTCGTCGGACCATCATGGGCGTTCTCCCTCGAGGTTCAGTGTTGGCACCGTGGACAATAGAACGAGCTTCGGCCGACGATCACGTTGCGGCGGATCACGCCGTCGCAGCGTCGGCACGGCTCGCCGGCGCGCTCGTAGACCCGGAACGCGTGTTGGAACGCGCCGGGCTCGCCGCGCTCGTCGCGATAGTCCGAGATCGACGAGCCGCGGAGCTCGATCGCCTCGGCGAGCACACGCGCCGTCTCGGCGACGATGCGCTCGGCCTCCGGCCGCGTGACGCGCGAGGTGCGGCGGGTGGGCCGGATGCCGGCGCCGAACAGAATCTCGTTCACGTAGATGTTGCCGAGCCCGGCGACGACCTGCTGATCCATGAGCAGGCTCTTCACGGCGCGCCGTTGCCGGCGGGCGACCGCATGAAGGAAGTCGGCGGAAAACGCCGCGTCGAGCGGCTCGGGACCGAGCTCGGCGAGCTCGGCGAGCGCGTCGGGCACGCCCACGCGCATGAGGCCGAAGCGCCGCGGATCGTGGAAGCGGAGCGTCCGCCCGTCGTCGAGCGTCGCGACGACGTGCGTGTGCCTCCGGAGCGGCTCGCTCGCCGGCAGCACGACCATCGTCCCCGTCATCCCGAGGTGCACGAGCCAGCTCGTGCCGTCATCGAGGTCGAGGAGCAGATACTTGGCGCGCCGCCGCACGCGCCTCGATGCGACGACCGGTGAGGCGGCGGGCGAAGTCGCGCGCGAGCGGACGGCGGAGACGCCGCTCGTGAACGTCGACTGCGGTGACGCGACGGCCGATGACGCTGTCGGCGAGGCCGCGGCGGACCGTTTCGACTTCGGGAAGCTCGGGCATCGCTTCGAGGCTCGCGGCACCGTCGGCTAACGCGCGGACCGGGGTTTCCGTCGCGGGATGCCGGCCGCATCGAGGGCCCTTCCGACGGCGTCGGAGAGTCGAGCGAACGTCGCGAGATCGAGCGTCTCGCCGCGAACGCGACCGTCGATGCCGGCGGCGGCGAACACCTCCTCCCAGACCGGCGGCGGCAGCGCGACGGGGTCGCTCAGCGTCTGTACGGCGTTCCGCAGCATCTTGCGGCGCTGACTGAACGCCGCCCGCACGATCGCGGCCATGAGGCGCGGCTCCTCGACCGCCACGCGCGGCGTCGGCGACAAGCGCACGCGCAGCACCTCGGATGCCACCTGCGGACGCGGATAGAACGCCGACGACGCAACCCGGAAGCGCCCGAGCGGCTCGGCGTAGAGCTGGAACAAGACCGACGGTCCGCCGTACGCGCGCGTGTTCACTTTCGCCAAGAGGCGATCAGCGACCTCCTTTTGCACCATCACGGTGAGGTCGGGGAACACGTGACGCTCTTCGATCAGCCGAAAGAGGATCGGTACCGAGACGTTGTACGGCAGGCTGGCGACGACCTTCACTTCGGTCTCGGGGATCTCGCCGCGGAGGTCGACCTCGAGCGCGTCACCTTCGACGACCTTCACCTCCGGGTTGGCCGCGAACTTCCGCCGCAGAACGACGCAGAGCCCCCGATCGTATTCGACGATGTAGAGGCGCGCGGCGCGGACGGCGAGCACGTCGGTGAGCGCGCCGACGCCCGGCCCGATTTCGAGCACGGCGTCCTTCTCGGTCACCTGCGCGAGACCGACCATGCGCTCGATCACACCTTGGTCGACGAGGAAATGCTGCCCGAGACTCTTGCGTGGCGCGAGACCTTCGCGCTGCAGCAGCGCCCGCGTTTCGGCGGCGAGGCGGCTCATGCAGGCACCGCGCGCCTCATGCGTTCACCCCGATCGGCAGGGTCGCCGCGGCGTTGAGCGTCAGGTCGTGACGCTCGCCGCGCAGGAGCCGGGCGCGACCGGCGTACCCGATCATCGCGGCATTGTCGGTGCAGTAGGCGAAACGCGGAAAGCCGACGTCAAAGCCGGCCGCCGTCCCGGCCTCGGTCATGGCCGACCGCAGGCGACTGTTGGCGGAGACGCCGCCTGACACGACGATCGTCGTCGCGCCGATCTCTTCGGCGGCCTTGAGCGTCGGGCCGACCAGCATGTCGACGATGGCCTCCTGAAAGCTCGCGCAGACGTCCGCGAGCGAATGGCCGCCGCCGTCGCGCCCGCCCTGGTCGAGCAGGTACTGGCGCAACGACGTCTTCACGCCGCTGAAGCTGAAGTCGTAGCCGCCGCGCTTGATGGCGGCACGCGGAAAGCGAATGGCCGTCCGGTCACCCGCGACGGCGCGGCGGTCGATCTCACGCCCGCCTGGGAAGCCGAGCCCGAGCATCTTGGCGCCCTTGTCGAACGCCTCGCCCGCGGCGTCGTCGCGCGTACGTCCGAGCTGGCGATAGCGACCGACGTCTTCGACGACGTAGAGGCTCGTGTGGCCGCCCGAGACGAGCAGACCGAGATACGGAAACGCAACGGGCCGATCGAGCAGGATGGCGAGCAGATGCCCCTCGAGATGGTTCACCCCGACGAACGGCAAGCCGCGCGCGAGCGCGATGCCCTTGGCGAGCTGCAATCCGACGAGCAAGGAGCCGACGAGACCCGGGCCATAGGTCGCCGTCACGGCCTCGACGTCGTCGAGCGTCATGCCGGCGTCGGCGAGCGCGCGCTCGATCACCGGGAGGATCGTCACCATGTGCTGACGCGACGCCAGCTCGGGCACGATGCCGCCGTACTTTCCGTGCACCATGTCCTGAGACGCGACGATGCTCGCCCGCACGCCGGTCGCGTCGAGGATCGCCACGGCGGTGTCGTCACAGGAGGTTTCGATCGCCAAGACTCGCATCGGTTCAGTGGGGACTCTCGGAGGTCTCCTTGTCACGTTGCGAGGCGGCTGTCAGGGCCTCCGCCGCAACCTGGTTGTCCGGCCATGCCTCGAGCGCACGCCGATACGCCGCTTCGGCGGCGGCGGTCTTGCCGGCCTCCGCATAGAGCTTGCCGCGCAGCTCGTCGACGCGGCTTCGCCAGTACGGCTCGTGCGCCAGCTTCTGACCGGCGCGGTCGAGGAAATGTTGCGCGAGCTCCCGATGATGCAGGTCGGCGTGCGCCTGGGCGAGAAAGTAGTAGGGATACGGCAAGCGGGCGTCGACGGCGACGGCACGCTCGAAGAGCTCGATCGCACGTGCGGAGTCGCCGGCCGCGAGTCGCTGGCGACCCTCCTCGGTGAGTCGGAGCGCGTTGCCGCGAGCCGCCGGCGTGTTGGCGTCGATCTTGGCGGTGAGCGGGCCGTCGTCGGGGCGCACGACCGGCGGAGGCGCCGGCGGGATCGGAGACTCGGGTGGGCGCGCCCGTGCCACCTCGACCGGCGGCGCCTCTCGTTCGACCGCACGCGCACGTCGAGCGCGCTCCGGACGCATCGGGGCGTGTGTGCACGCCGACGATGCGAGCACCAGTAGCACGAGCAGCCAACGCCCGCGCATGCTCATCTCCCGAACAATCGTTGCCACCAGGTTCCTCCCTTCGGCCGTTCCTCCCGCATCCGATCCTCCCCCCGTGGCCGCTCGGTCCCGTCGACCGCTGCACCACCATGCAGCGGACAATCGGCGGTCGGCGCGTCGGCTTCGAGGAATGCTTCGACGACCGTTCGGGGGCAAGCGGGAGTCGCGCGGCCACCGGTGTCGGGATCGACGGTGGCGAGCACGATGCCTTGCGGCACCTCGAAATCCCGGGCCGGGCGACCGGCGGTCGCCTTCTTCATGAACGCGGTCCAGATCGGTAGGGCGGCCTGCGCGCCGCTCAGGCCGAGCGACTGGCGGCGGTCGAAACCGACCCACACCACCGTGACGAGATCCGGCGTGTAGCCCGCGAACCAGGCGTCACCGTAGTCGTTGGTCGTTCCGGTCTTTCCCGCCGCCGGCATGCGAAATCCCAGAGTACGCGCGCTGCTTCCGGTGCCGTGATCGATGGCGCCTTCCAGAACGTGCGTCACCAGATACGACACCTGCGGCGAAACGACGCTCGTGATGTCGAGGGGACGGCCCTCGATGAGCGCGTCGTGCTCGTCGGCGACCTGAATGACCGCACGCGGCGTCGTGCGCTGGCCCTGGCTCGCAAAGACCGCGTACACTTGGGCGACCGTGAGCGGCGTCGTTTCGAGACCGCCGAGCACGATCGACGGCAGCGCGGGCAACGGCCCGGGAAAGCCGAGACGCTCCGCCGCAGCGAGGATGCGCGGCAAACCGATCTCGAAGCCGATGCGAGCCGTCGCCGCGTTCAGGCTGTCCTCGAGCGCTTCGCGCGTCGTCACCATGCCGCGATAGCGGTCTTTGTAGTTGCCGGGCATCCACGTGCGACCCTCGTAGGTCCAGGCGAACGCAGCGTCCTCGACGCGCGTCGTCGGTGTGAAATGCGGCTCGCCGCCCGCCGGATCGAAGGCCGCGTAGTATACGACGGGCTTGAAGACGGAGCCCGGCTGCCGCGCGGCATCGGTCACGCGGTTGAATTGCGTGATGCGATAGTCGCGCCCGCCGACCATCGCCTTGATCTCGCCCGTCGCGGGATGAATGGCGACGAGCGCCCCTTCGAGCTGATCCTCGGGCTCGTCACGACGGAGCTTCGGATGGGCGCGCTCGAGCTCGGCGAGCCCGTCGCGCATCGCGGCTTCGGCGGCAGCCTGCATCTGGGCGTCGAGCGACGTGAAGATGCGCAAGCCTTCCGCGGTCAACGCTTCGGGAGGATAGGACGTCTGGAGTTGGCGGCGCACGGCATCGACGAAGTACGGCGCGCTCGTCCGGTCGGTGACGTAGGGCCGGAGCGCGAGCGGCTCGGCGCGGGCGGCTTCCGCTTCCTCCTTGGTGATCGTGCCGTGCTCGGCCATCGCCGCCAGCACCACGTCGCGACGCGCCTGCGCGCGCATCGGGCTCCGAAAGGGCGAGTTGGCGTTCGGCGCCCGGATCAGGCCGGCCAGGAGCGCGGTCTCCCCGAGCGTGAGGTCGGCGAGCTGCTTGCCGAAGTAGAACTGCGCCGCTTCCGCGACGCCGAAGATCCCTTTCGCGCCGCTTTGCCCCAAATAGATCTCGTTCAGGTAGTGCTCGAGGATCTGCTGCTTCGAGTAGTGTTGCTCGGTCACGATCGCCATCGCGAGCTCCCGCGCCTTGCGCCGAAAGGTGCGCTCCTCGCTCAGGAAGAAATTCTTCATCAGCTGCTGGGTGAGGGTGCTCCCGCCTTCGACGACGCGACCGGCGGCGACGTTTCGCGCGAGTGCGCGGACGATACCGCGGAGATCGATGGCACCGTGCTCGAAGAAGCGACTGTCCTCGGCTGCCAGCACCGCTTGCACCAGCCGCGGAGGGACCTCGTCGAGGGTGACGACGCGGCGCTCTTCCCAGACCTCGTCGTAGAGCCCGGCGAGAGCCTCCGGCTCCAGCGAAGCGTCGATCACCTCCTCGCCGGTGACCAGGTCCGTGATGCGAGTGATGACACCGTGATCGAGCGCAATGCGAAGGGCCCGCCCGGGCTCGGGGTGGAGCGGATATTGGAAGGCGTGCAGATGAAGATCGAGCTCGTTGCCCTCGGGATCGAGGTGGAACTCACCCCGTGCCCGCACCACGTCGACCTCCCGGTAGCCGAGCCGGCGCAGCCGGTCGATCACCCCCGTCCCGGCGACCTCGAGCCCCGGATAGAGCGCGAACGCACTCGTGTAGACGCGCGACGGCAGCGCCCACGCGCGGCCGTCGAGCTTGGCGGCGACGGTACGCGCGAGGTCGCGATAGACGCGCGTTCCCCACACGAGCGCCGCCACCACCAGCGATGCGAGCACCGCGAGAGCGATCCAGCGACGGGGTCGACGCGCCGACATGAGTCGTCGATGGCCGGAACCGCCGCGCACGACATGCGCGCGCGTTCCCGGCGGTCGCTCATCCGGCAGGGGGCTTCAACGCCAGGAAGATCGTGTTGTCGCCACGGCGGACGAGCAGCAGCACGTTCTTGCCCTTCTCGACCTTCTTGAGCGCGGCCTTGTAGCCGTCGGTATCCTCGACGGCTTGACGGTTCACCTCGAGGATCACGTCGCCGCGTCGGATGCCGGCATCGTCGGCGGCCGAACCGGACTCGACTCCACTCACGACGACGCCCTTCGTCTCGTCGACGCCGAGGTTCTCCGCGATTTCCGGGGTCAGCGCCTGGACGGTGAGACCGAGCTTCTCGCTGTCGCCGGCGCTCGCGAGTTGCGCATCCTCGTCCTGCAGCTCGGCGATCGTCGACCGTGAGGTCCATCGATTGCTTGTCGCGCAGCACCTTGAGCGTCACCTGCTTCTCGAGCGGCGTCCGCGCGACGAGCATCGGCAGCTCGTTCGACTCGTTGACGGTATGGCCGTCGAACTCGACGATCACGTCGCCCACCTTGACCCCGCCGCGGCGGCCGGACCGTCTGGCACGACGTCGGCCACCAGCGCGCCGCGCGCCTGTTCGAGACCGAGCGACTCGGCGATCTCCGGCGTCACCTTCTGGATCAACACGCCGAGCCATCCGCGCGTCACCTTGCCCTTCTCCCGCAGCTGCGGAACGAGCTCCTTCGCCAGATTGATCGGGATCGCGAAGCCGATGCCGATGTTGCCGCCGGTGCGGCTGAAGATGGCGGAGTTGATGCCGACGACCTCGCCACGCAGGTTGAGCAGCGGCCCGCCCGAGTTGCCCGGATTGATGGCGGCGTCGGTCTGGATGTAGTCGTCGTAGTTGCCCGGCGCCGATGAAGCGACCCTTGGCGCTGACGATGCCCGAGGTCACGGTGTGATCGAGACCGAACGGGTTGCCGATCGCCATCACCCATTCGCCGACGCGCAGCTTGTCGGAGTCGCCGAGCACGGCCGCGGTGAGCCCCTTCGCGCCGTCGATCTTGAGCAGCGCCAAGTCGGTCTTCGGGTCTTTGCCGACGAGCGTCGCCTTGTACTCCTCCTCGTTGTCGAGCCGGACGATGATCTCGTCGGCGTTCTCGACGACGTGGTTGTTGGTGAGGATGTAGCCGTCGGTGTCGATGACGAAGCCCGATCCCAGGCTGCGCTGCGGCTGCTGACGCTGCTTCGGTCCCGGTCCGAAGAATCGCTCGAACGGCTCGGTGAAATCGTGCGGGTCGCCTTCGCCGAACGGCCATTGCGGACCCTGCTGACCGGGGCCGCGGAAGCGTGGCGTATCGGACGCGTCCTTGCGCTGCGCCCGCGTCGAGATGTTGACCACCGACCGGGCTCAAGCGCTCGGCGAGGGACGCGAAGTCGGGCACGACCGTCACTGCGCCCGTGACCGGCGCCGCGACCGCCGGCGCTGGATTGTTCGGCGCCGCCGACGGAGCGTTGGACGCAGCGGCACTCGCGATCGCTGGCTTCGTCGCCGGCGCGGCCACCGCGGCCTCCTTCCGACCCGGCATACCGAACTGCAACGTCGCGCCGACGCCGACGATGATGCCGATCGCGAGCGCGAGAAGCGCTCCCCTCATGGTACGCACCGTGACTTCACCTCCTGGGATCCGATTCTGAGAAAGACGCCGAGCGTCGTCGTTCGATTAGCGCTGACGGGACACCTCGACGTAGCGCATGCGCAGATCATAGAGCATCGACGAGAGCAGCTGCTCCTCCGCGGGCTCGAGATTGCCCGTCGTCTTGTCACGCAGGATCCCGAGCAAATCGATCATTTGTTTGGCCGCAGAGAGATCGGGGCCAGCCGGAGCTACGGGGTCCGGGATCTCCCCGAGGTGCATCAACGCCTGCGTGCGAAAGGCCCATGACGAACGTCGAAAAGTTGATCTCGTTCGGCGGAGACGGCGTGCCGGGCTCTGCCGGCCCGCTCGGCGGCGCCGCCGTGGGCGTCGGCTCCGGCGCGCGACGTCGTCCTTTTTCGACGTCGGCCGCGCCGGCGCGGCGTCGTCGATGAAGCGACGTCGATCGGCGACCTTGAAACCGCGGGAAGGCTGTTCTTCCTCGTCCTTGCTCATCCGTGTCTACCTTGCCGCGTGTCCGAGCTCGGCGGCGATCTGTTGAAGCCGCTCGATGACGCTGCTCGAGCGGCGGGTGAGTACTGAAGAGATTTTGGAGCGTCGACGGCGCGCAGCGGATTGACGATGAACATATGCGCCGTCTGCGGGCTGGCGTCGAGTGGCACCTGCGCAGCACCGCCGGCGATCTTCCGCAACGCCGACGCCAGCGCTTCCGGATCGTGCACGAGTCGCGCCCCGGTGTCGTCGGCCTGGAACTCGCGCGAGCGGGAGATCGCCATCTGGATCAGCATGGCGGCGAGCGGGGCGAGGATCGATCGTGACGAGCAAACCGATCGCACCGCCGCCTTCGTCTCGATCGTCGCGACGGCCGCCGCCGAAGATCATCGCGTATTGTGCCATGCGTGCGAGCATCATGATGGCGCCGGCGAGCGTCGCCGCGATCGAGCTGATCAGGATGTCCCGGTTGGTGACGTGCGCGAGCTCGTGCGCCAACACGCCCTGCAGCTCCCGACGCGTGAGCAGTCGACGAATCCCTGCAGTGACGGCGACGGCCGCGTGGTCGGGATTGCGGCCCGTCGCAAAGGCATTCGGCGAGTCCGTTGGAATGAGGAACAATCGCGGCATCGGCATGTGATTCTGCTGCGCCAGCGTCTTCACGATCGCGTAGAGCTCGGGATCGTCTTGCTCGTGAATTTCCTGCCCGCCGTACATCTTGATGACGATGCGATCGGAGAACCAGTAGCTGCCGATGTTCATGATGGCCGCGAGCACGAGTGCCAGGACCGCGCCTTGGGATCCGCCGAGCAGCTGGCCGATCCAAACGATCAGCCCGGTGAGCGCCGCCAAGAGTAGCGTCGTACGTAGCATGTTGTTCATGAGGTAACCTCGATCACGATGGAGCCCTACAGTATCCGGCGGCGGCGGCAAGTGCCATGCAGGTCGGCCGAGGAGGCACCCGATCGAGGCGACATGCGGAAGACGCGGAACGCCCGCATCGGCGCGGAAAAAGTCGCCATGCGCTGGTTCGCGTGGACGCTAATGCCGTCGACTGGGGGTGTCAAGGCAGGATGGGGGCGCGGATGATTCGAGCCGCGCGCACACGTCGGACACCACCGCATCGAGCGCGCGATCGCGAAACTCGACGGTGACGAGCCCGGTCGCGAGCGGCCGCCACCGCGCGGCACGCGTCGGTCCGAAGAGGACGACGCCGCGCCGATCGAGGGCACCCGCCAGATGGCTCAGGCCCGAGTCGTTGCCGAGCCACGTCGGCGCGCTCACGACGAGCATCGCGACGTCGGCGATCGGAAGCCCGACGATCGGCCCATGGCCGGCGGCTCGCCACGCACCGAGCTGATCGTGTTCGGCCGGCCCAAGGACGACGGCGACCTCGCCGCCGGCGGCGCGCCATGCATCGGCGACACGCCGAAACCCGTCGAGCGCCCACATCTTCGCCGCCGCGCCGGCACCGGGATGAATCACCAGTCGACCAGCCGGCCCCGGCGCTCTCCAGGGCAGCACGACCGAGGTCGGCGGCGGGACGACACGCGCATTCACCACCGGCGCGGCAATCCCGAGCGCTGCGGCATAGTCCACGCTCACGTGCCGTGCGCCGTCGTCACGCGGCACCGCGTGCCAGGTCGCCGGGACGCCGAGCGCCGTGAATCGCGCCGACGCTTCGTGGTCACGATCGCCGCGGGCGAACCAGACATGCACGTGGTCGGCGCTCACCAGCCAGCGTGCGAGGGCTGGCTCGAGCTCTCCGCCGAAGAGCGAGCTCATGGCCGCCCCGTCGATCGGCGGCCCGACACCGGCCGCCGGCAGCAGCATCTTCAAGACCGGAACGAGGCTTCGCTGAACGCTCACCTCGACACGCGCGCCACGAGCGCCGAGCGCGGCCAGCACCGGTGCGAGCAGGCAGAGATCGCCGAGCGCGCCGGGAAAGAGGACGACGATGGTCTCAGGCACGGCGCCCATGCGGGCGGTGCTGGCCTAGGCCAGCACCATGCGGGCGGACGCGTTGACTGTCCGCAAAATCGGCGGCTATCATCCGCCGCCCATGTCGTCGTCCGCGGTCACCGTCGACTCCCTTCTCGACCTGGTCGGCAACACCCCCGTCGTTCGTTTGAACCGCATCGTGCCCGAAGGCTCGGCCGAGATCTGGGCCAAGCTCGAATCGTTCAATCCCGGCGGCAGCGTCAAGGATCGCATCTGTCTCGCGATGATCGAAGAGGCCGAGCGCACCGGCCGCATCCGACCCGGAGCGACGATCGTCGAGCCGACCAGCGGCAACACCGGGATCGGCCTCGCGTTGGTGTGTGCGATCAAGGGCTATCGCCTCATCCTCACGATGCCGGACACGATGAGCGAGGAGCGCCGGAGCCTGCTCACCGCCTACGGTGCCCAACTGGTGCTGACACCCGATACGCGCGGCATGCACGGCGCGATTCGGAAGGCCGAGGAGATCGTCGGCGAGCATCCGGACTATTTCATGCCGCAGCAGTTCGCGAATCCCGCGAATCCCGAGGTGCACCGACGAACGACGGCACGGGAGCTGCTTGCACAGTTCGAACGCATCGACGCATTCGTCGCAGGCGTCGGCACCGGCGGAACCGTGACCGGTGTCGGCGAGGTATTGCGCGAGCACATGCCCGGCATTCTCGTGGTCGCCGTCGAGCCGGCGGCGTCGCAGGTGCTCTCCGGCGGTGAGCCGGGATTTCACACCATCCAGGGATGGGGCGCGGGCTTCGTGCCGGAGATCCTCAACACCAGGGTATACCATGAGGTCATCGCCGTGACGGACGCCGCAGCTGCCGCGTGTACCCGACGCTTGGCCAAGCAAGAAGGCATCCTCGGCGGCATCTCGAGCGGCGGCGCGTGCGTCGCGGCGCTCGAGGTCGCGAAACGCCTCGGCCGGGGGAAGACCGTCGTGACCGTATTCCCCGATACCGGCGAACGCTACCTCACGACCGATCTCTTTCACGCCGAAGGGATCTGACCATGCGTGCGGGGATCCTCCCGCCTGCTCGCGGTCGAAAGCTCGGCGAGCGTCGCCGACATCGCGCGGTGATCCCAATCGGCGCCGCTCGCGTTTCCGGATGATCGTCGGCGCGAGGCTCAGCGTACGGCCGCAGCGAGCATCGCCTCCGCCCACACCAGATCCTCCGGCGTCGTGATCTTCCGGTTGGTCGGGCCGCCCGGCACGATCGCGACCGGCGCACCGAGCCGCTCGACGAGCGCCGCATCGTCGGTCGCAACGAGATCGGGCGGCGCCTCCGCGTGCGCGCGCCGCAAGAGGTCGACCGCAAACGCCTGCGGTGTTTGCGCCAGCCAGAGGTCGTCGCGCGGTACCGTCTCGACGACGCAGCCGTCGTGCGCGCGCTTCACCGTGTCGGGCACTCGTGTCGCGAGAAGCGCAGCCCCAGTGCGACGAGCGGCCGCCAGGCAGGCATCGACGTCCGCGGCCCGTACCAACGGTCGAGCCGCATCGTGCACGGCCACGATCGCGCAGTCCGGGTCCAGTGCGACCAGACCGTTCGCGACCGATTGCTGCCGCTCGGCACCCGCAGACGCGAACCGAAGTGGCAACGCGAGCGGCGCGAGGAGGCGCTCGCAGCGCTCGCGCACCTCGTCAGCCACCACTACGATGACGCGCCCGACGCTTGCGACGTCGGCGAAGCGACTCGCGGCGACGACGAGCATGGGACGTCCACCGAGCAGCTGGAATTGCTTCGGAAGAGCGCCGCCGAAGCGACGTCCCGTTCCGCCCGCCACGAGGATGACGTTGACGTCGCGCGCGCCGGGGACAAGCCGAGACGTCACCGCCATTCGATCGACGCCTCAGTGGGCGAAGATCGTCTTCAGCTCCTCCATGATCTTGTCCTCGGAATGCGACTTGGCGATCGCGAGCTCCTTGACCAGGAGGTTGCGCGCCGTGTCGAGCATCTTCCGCTCGCCGAACGACAATTCCTTGTCGCCCTTCAAGACGAACAGATCACGGAGCACTTTGGCGATTTCGAGGACCGAACCGGTCTTGATCTTTTCGGTGTACTCTCGGTACCGGCGGTTCCAGGTCTGCTGGTCGATCTCGACCTTCTTGTCCCGGAGGATCTTGTACACCTTCGCGACCATGTCGCGGCCGATGATGCGTCTGAGGCCCACGCTACCGACATTCTCGGTGGGGATCATGATGGTCATGTCGCTGTCGAGAATCCGCAGCATGTAGAACTTGCGGGCGGTGCCGGAGATCGTTTTCGTCTGAATGCTCTCGATGACGCCGACGCCATGCGCCGGATACACGACCTTCTCACCGACCTTGAACGTATTGGTCACGCGGCTCCTCCGTTGGGACCGAGACTGCAGTCGGCGAGAGTAGACGAAACCGCGCGGTCAGTCAAACGTTTTGGGGCGCCAAGAATGCCCTAACTATCTGACCTTACTGAGATTCGCGCGACCGCAACGTTCACACCTCAACCTGCGGGTGGAGCCCGGAGCGTACCGATCCACTCGTTGACGTCGGCGCAGCCGCGGCGCCGGAGACCGGACGCGATCTCGCCGGCGATGCGTTCGGTCGCCCGCGGGTCGGTGAACGAAGCCGTCCCGACCTGCACCGCCCGCGCGCCGACCAGCAGGAATTCGAGCGCGTCGTCCCCGCTGCTGATACCGCCCATGCCGATGACGGGGATCTTCACGGCTCGGACGACGTCGTGCACCATCCGAAGTGCGATCGGCTTGATCGCGGGACCCGACAGGCCGCCGGTACCGTTGGTCAGCACGGGACGGCGGCCCTCGAGGTCCACCGCGAGTCCCACCAGGGTATTGATGAGGCTCACCGCATCGGCACCCTCCTCCTCGGCGACGCGCGCGAAGAGCGCGACATCGGTCACGTTCGGCGAGAGCTTCACCCAGAGGGGAAGCCGGCAACGAGCTCGCACCAGGCGTACCACCTCGCGAGTGAGGTCGGGATCGGTGGCGATGATGCGACCCCACTCGCGCTTGTTCGGACACGAAACGTTGATCTCGATCGCGGCCACCCCGTCGGCGTCCGCGAGACGCGCCGCGACCTCGGCGAACTCCGCGGGCGCATGCCCCCAACAGTTGGCGACGATCGGCGTGCCGATCGCCCGAAGCTCCGGCAGCTTGGAGGCGACGAACTCACGCACGCCGACGTTCTGTAGGCCGATGGCGTTCAGCATTCCCGCCGGTGTCTCGACGATCCGGGGCGCCGGATGTCCGCGGGTCGGCTCGAGCGAAAGCCCTTTCACCACGATGGCGCCGATCGCGCGGAGGTCGGCGACGCCCGCAAACTCGAGACCGTATCCGAACGTCCCCGACGCCGCGATCACGGGATTGCGGAGTCGCAGCCCGCCGCCGACGTCCACCACGAGGCGCGGCCCCTCGTCCGGGTCACGCATCGCGCAATGCCAGCCGCAAAATCAACGCGTCCTCTCCTCGCCCATAGTAGTTGGGCCGCTGTCCGACCTCCTCGAACCCGAGCGACTCGTACAACCTGCGGCCGGCGTCGTTGCTGCGCCGCACCTCCAACGTGACGGCCTCCGCGTCTCGGCGATGGGCTTCGTCGAGTACCTCGTGCATCAACGCCGAGCCGAGTCCGCGCCCACGCCACTTCGGATGGACCGCGACGTTCAAGACGTGCACCTCGTCCGCGACGATCCAGCGGCACACGTATCCCGCCACCGCGCCGTCGGCGCGGCACGCGAGGAGGATGCGCGAGAATCGCACTTGCAGCTCCTGGAGAAACAGCGGCCCCGTCCACGGATTCGCGAACGACGCCCGCTCGATCGCAACGACATCCGCCAAATCCGCGACGACCATGTCGCGGAACACCCACTCGCGGGCGAGATCCGTGGATGTTCGAGAGCGCATGAGAGCCATCGCGTACCGACTATGATTGCAGCCCCAAGCGTCCTCCTCACGCGAGCCGACCGCGATTGTGGGCAGCCGCGTGCGGGCTGTCAACGAAGCAGGGTGCTCGGCGTTGCCGTCGTCGGCGATCGTATGGTAGGCGGGCCTGTCGATCGGTCCGCGGTCAACGCGGAGAAGGGTGGATGCGAATTTCCAGGTGGCGCCGCGTGGCGCTCGTCGTTGCTGCGATCGTCCTCGGATGGTGCCGCCCGGTACATGCGGGCCACGTACTGTTCGATGTTGCCGATCGTCGTGTCCTGGAGGCGGTCGATGCCGACACCTCGGTCGCATCTGGACGCGTGGCGGACATGCTGCTCGTCGCGGTCCTCCGGGAGCGGATCGCCGCCGGTGGCCTGTCGCTTTCCGATCGCGTGACGGTGCTGCCGGTTGCGGGCGACCCCGGTCCGCGCTTGGCGACGCACGACCCAATGCAGATCGGCGAGCTCCTGCAGCTCCTGCTGCTGAGCGATTCACGAACCGCGGCGAAGACGCTCGCGTGGGCCGCCGGTCCGAGCATCGGGCGCTGTCTGACACGGATCCAGCAACTGAGCAGGCGGCTCGGTCTCACCCACACCACGCTGGCGGAGGATTGGCCGTTCGCGGCGTCGTTGACGACCAGCGGAGAACCCGGGCGTCGAGGTTCCACGACCGCACGCGAGCTGGGCCGCTTGGCGCTCCTGGTGATCGGAGATCCGGAATTGCGCCGCCGCCTCGCTCTCGACGGCGTTCCCATCTCGGACGGCAGGCTGATCGTCCGCGCCACCGCTCCGCTCGTTTCGATGCAACCCGATCCGCATCGGTGGGGAGTCGACGATGGCATGCCGGGAGTGCGGGTCGCCGTCGTGGAACGCGACGACCTGGAGCTGCTCGCGGTGACGACTGGTCCGCGCGCCGGTGAGGAGCTCGCCACGACCCTCGAACGAGGATTTCAGCGCTACCAACGCGTCCGGCTCGTACGCGAAGGCCAGGCGGTCGGCCCGATGGTCCACGTTCGTGGAGGCATCATACCGAAATTCAACGCCGTCGCCGCCGAGACGTGGGCGCTCACGATGCCGCATGCCGCACCGCCGAAGCTGGCACTCCATCTCCAGCTTCCGAGCGAGATCGCGGCGCCGGTGGAGGTTCATCAGCCCCTGGGAGAGCTCGTCGTCGAGGAGGACGGACGACTCCTCGCCGTGGTGCCACTCGTTGCGCCCCAGGCGATCGCGCCGAGTGGCTGGCTCGACACCGCCCATCGGAATGCGATGCCCTGAGGCACCGTCGTGGCGTCTACTCGGTGCGGCCCTTGTCGGGCGACGTCTTGTCGCTCTCGTCCCGCGGGGCACGACCGGTCTCTCCCCGCGGGGTCCGCACGAGCGCTTCCAGATCGTAGAGATACCAGGCGTCATCGACCCGATCGTAACGCCACACACGTCCCGTCTGCGTATCGAGCACGAAGGTTCCCTGTTCAGCGGCGCCACCAAACGTGTACCGCGCGTTCTCGTGGGCTTGCGCCTGCGCCGTAGATACCGCCAGGAGCAGCATCGCCACGACCAACCCGCCTCTCATTGGGAACCTCGTCAGGCGCCTCGGATCGATCACCGTACACGGGCGCAAAATTGCGCCTGCTGTAGCCGAAGCGTTGTGGCAGTGCAAGCCAGCTCGACGAAGAAACACTCCGGTTCCGCGCCCTTGCATGCGCATTCGGAATGCTTACACTCGCGGCTCTCTCGTCATCGACACAACAATCGAAAGGAGTCTCTCATGGGCGCCAAAACCGTCCATCTGCACGATCGGGCTCGCGACGGCATCCTGGTGGGCGTCAACGTTCTTGCCGACGCCGCCAAGGTCACCCTCGGACCGCGCGGTCGCAACGTCCTCCTCCAGCGCAGCTTCGGCGCGCCCTTGATCACGAAAGACGGCGTCACCGTGGTCAAGGAGATCGAGCTCGAAGGGAAGTTCGAGAACATGGGCGCCATGTTGATCCGCGAGGTCGCGAGCAAGACCTCGGACGTCGCCGGCGACGGAACGACGACGGCAACGGTGCTCGCCCAGGCGATCGTCCGCGAGGGACTGCGTCTCCTCGCCGCCGGCTACGACCCGATGAACCTGAAGCGCGGCATCGATCTCGCCGTCGAGCACGCCGTCGAGCACGTCAAGAGTCAGAGCAAGCCGATCAAGGATCGCGAGCACATCGCGCAGGTTGGCACCATCTCCGCGAACGGCGACGCGACCATCGGCGAGTTACTCGCCGAAGCGATGGACAAGGTCGGCAAGGAAGGCGTGATCACGGTCGAGGAAGCGAAAGGTCTCGACACCACGCTCGAGGTGGTGGAGG
Organism: uncultured delta proteobacterium; assembly: GCA_963774015.1. Classification (GTDB taxonomy): domain Bacteria; phylum Desulfobacterota; class Binatia; order UTPRO1; family UTPRO1; genus UTPRO1. The sequence continues at coordinate 368,446 of CAVZDH010000001.1, read as the reverse complement.
GCATGCAGTTCGATCGCGGCTATCTGTCGCCCTACTTCGCGACCAACGCCGAAAAGATGCTGGTGGAAATCGACGATCCGTACATTCTCTTCCACGAGAAGAAGATCTCGAGCATGCGCGACCTCGTCCCCGTCCTCGAACGCATCGCGCAAAGCGGCCGACCGATCGTCATCGTGGCCGAAGAGGTCGAAGGAGAGGCTCTCGCTACGCTGGTGGTCAACAAGATTCGCGGCACCCTGCGCTGCGCCGCCGTCAAGGCCCCAGGCTTCGGCGATCGCCGCAAGGCGATGCTCGAGGACATGGCCATTCTCAGCGGCGGCAAGGTCATCGCCGAAGAGCTCGGGCTGAAGCTCGAAAACCTGACGCTCGACGACCTCGGTCGCTGTAAGCGCATCGTCATCGACAAGGACAACACGACGATCGTCGGCGGCGCCGGCAAGAAAGATGCGATTCAGGCGCGCATCGCTCAGATTCGTGCCCAGATCCAGGAGACCACGTCGGACTACGATCGCGAGAAACTGCAAGAGCGACTCGCCAAGCTGGCAGGTGGGGTTGCCGTCCTGCGCGTCGGCGCGGCGACCGAAGTCGCGATGAAGGAGAAGAAAGCGCGGGTCGACGACGCGATGCATGCGACCAAAGCGGCGGTCGAGGAGGGCATCGTTCCGGGCGGCGGCGTCGCCTTGCTGCGCGCGCAAGCGGCATTGGCGGGCCTCAAGGTCGAAGGCGACGTCGGCGTCGGTGTGGAGATCGTCAAGCGCGCCTTAGAAGAGCCGCTTCGACAGCTGGTGCGAAACGGCGGCGGCGAGCCATCGATCGTCGTCAATCGCGTACGAGAGGGCAAAGACGACTTCGGATACAACGCGCTCACCGGCGCCTACGAGTCGTTGCTGAAGACGGGGGTGATCGACCCGGCGAAAGTCGTCCGTTCGGCGCTACAAAACGCCGCAAGCGTCGCGAGTCTCCTGATCACCACGGAAGCCGCCATCGCGAGCAAGCCGGAGAAGAAGGCCGGTCCGGCCGTTCCGGGCGGCGACGAAGACTATGGGGACGACTACTGAGTCGTATCGGAAGCGATACGAGGCGAAGATACGGCATAAATTGCGGTAGTCGGCTTGCGACCGTTGATATTCTGTGTCAAACGCAGTCGAGTGGAGCAACGCCGGGAGGCGTGCCATTCAAGGAGGTGAGAACGATGCGGAACGGAAGAATCAGGGTTGCCGGGATCGCAGCTGCAGTCATGTTGGCGTCGACGCTCGGCATGGGTTGCGCAAAGGATTCGTCGAAAGCGCTTTCGGCAGCCGATCGCTCCGAGGCGGCTGCGGCCAAGGCCGAATCGGCGGCATCGCGCGCCGAAGCGGCGGCCGGCCGTGTCGAGGACGCGGCTCGTCGTGCAGAGGCGGCGGCCCAAAAGGCCGAAGCGATCTTCATGAAGCACATGCGCAAGTAGCTCCGGGTCACTGAACGTGGAGTTCAGAAAGGGCGGCGTCCTCCGGGACGGCCGCCTTTTTTGTTTCAGTGATCCGGAAACGTGACGATGGTCTTGAGCGCCGACGTCATCGCCGCCGTGCGATAGGCCGCGACGACCTCATCCAGAGGAAACTCGTGCGTGACGACTTGCGAGCGCTGCACGACGCCGCGCGAGAGGAGGTCGAGCGCGCCGCGGGTGTCGTTCGGACCGCACGAGTAGCTCGGTACGAGCCGAATTTCGCGGAAGTAGAGGTCGTATGGTGCCACCGGCAGACGATCATCCGGGCTGGCTCGCCGTGAAGAACACCACCGTCGCACCGCGACCGGCGAGTCGGACCCCGAGCTCCATCGCCTCGATGCTGCCCGGACCGATGATGACCGCGTCGGCCATCGTACCGCCCGTGAGCTCGGCGACCGCCGCGACCGGATCCCGTTCGTCGACGTGCACCGTCGCGTCGGCACCGAGCTCGCGCGCACGTTGCAGACGGAACGGGACCCGATCGAGCCCGATCACTCGCGCGGCACCGGCGTCGCGGGCGAGCACGACGTGGAGCTGCCCCATGATGCCGAGGCCGATCACCACGACCGTCTCGCCACCGCGAAGCGCCGCACGCCGTATCGACTTCACCGTACAGGCCAAGGGCTCGATCAACGCGGCGTCCGCAAACGACATCGTCTCCGGCAATCGCAGCGTGTCGGCACGCACCTGTCCTGCGGGCACCGCAAAGTATTCGGCCATGCCTCCCGGTAGAAGCTTGCCGCCGCGCCATGCTTCGCATTGCACGTATTCCCCGCGAGCGCACAGACGACATTGGAGACACGGGGCGTGGTGATGCACGAAGACACGATCGCCGGGTCGGAAGTCTTCGACGTCTGGGGCGACGGCCGCGACCTCACCCGCGGGCTCGTGACCGAACACGAGCGGCGCCTTGCGACGCATGTACCAGCCCATGATGTCACCGGTACAGATGCCGCACGCACGGGTACGGACCAAAATCTCGCCGGGGCCGACCGCAGGCACGTCCATGTCGGTGATTGCGACCTCGAGATTCTGATCGAGGCGCGCGGCACGCATGGTGCGGGGAATCGTCACGACGGGCGGACCGAGAGCGGGACGGTCAGGCGCCTTGCGGCACGAGCGCATACTTAATGCCCTGCCCCTGCTGCAACAGACTCAGCACCTGGTGGAGCTCGGGGAACGAATAGGTTCCGGTGATCAGCGGTCGGCCGTCGATCCGACCTTCGCCCAAGAGCTCGTGCGCCCTGCGAACGTCACGCGGCGTGAAATGGAACGGGCTCATCAGCGTGATTTGATCGTAGTGGAGCCGCGCCGTATCGAACGAGACCCGCGTCCCGGACGGGCAACCGCCGAACAGGACGACAGTGCCACCGCGCCGCGCATAGTGAATCGCCTGCTCCCACACGCTCGGTTGTCCGGTGCATTCGATCACGACGTCGGCACCACGACCGTGTGTCGCCTCCAAGATCTCGGCTTGGGCTTGATCCTGCTCCGAGGCGAGGATGACCTTGGCCCCCAGATCCTCCGCCATCTGAGCGCGATATTGGCGCCGGCCGAGAACGATCACCTCGTGCACTCCCGCGCTCTTCAACACGAGAAGATGCAATAAACTGATCGCGCCCGCGCCGATGATCAGCACGGTGTCGTCGGGGCGGACACGGAGACGATCGATCGCGTGGACCACGCACGAGAGCGGCTCCAAGAGCGCCGCCTCGGCGTAGTCGAGCGAGCCGACCTTCGGAAACATGTTCGTCTCGACGACCGCAGCGGGGAGCTTCACGTACTCGGCGTACGCGCCGAGCACCATGTTGTCCATGATGGTCGTGCAGAGATTCTCCTGCTCGTGCCGGCAGTAGTAGCAAGTCTTGCAAGGCGCGGTCGGGACGGCCATGACCGCATCGCCCTCTCGGAATCCGCGCACGCCCTTGCCCGCAAAGGCAACGTCACCGGCAAACTCGTGGCCGAACAGCGTCGGCATGGGCATCTTCGGGTGGCCGCGGAGAAAAGCCTTGAGATCGGTTCCGCAGGTGAGCGCCGTCGAGACTCGAACGACGACCTCGCCGGGCCCGGGAACGGGGGTTTCGACCTCTTCATACGAGATCTTCCCGGGCTCGAGCAGAAGATGTGCCAACATAGACCCGCCACGCCCCCTTAGCGCCGGTAGCCCGCCGGAGCGCGCCGGCTACGCAATTCGCTCCCGTCTACTGACGGGGTACCACCTTGTCAAGGTGAAGACCCGGTGCAGACGCGTTGCGGACACCACATTTCCGCGCCGAAACGCGACGGCGCACGCGGGCGCGGTCAGGAACGCACCTTCTCTTTGAGTCGCTTCAGTACGACGTCCGGCACCAAGCCTTCGACGTCCCCTCCGAGCGTCACGACCTCCTTCACCAGCCGAGAGCTGGTATAGAAATGCGCCTCGCCCGCCATCATGAAAATCGTCTCGATGTTCGACTTGAGGTGGCGATTCATCATCGTCATCTGAAACTCGTACTCGAAATCGGCGACCGCGCGGAGACCGCGGATGATCACCTTGGCCTTCATGCGCTCCACGTAGTCGACGAGGAGTCCCGTGAAACGGTCGGCGATCACCCGCCCGCCGTGGCGGCGAAAGACGTCGGCAATCAGCTTGACGCGTTCGTCGGGCGTGAACATCGCACTGTCTTTGTGGATGTTGTACGCGACGGCGACGATCACGCGGTCGAAGACCTGCAGACTCCGCTCGATGATGTCGACGTGACCGTTCGTGATCGGATCGAACGACCCCGCATAGACCGCGAGGCTCGTGACGGTCGTCTGAGGTTTACGCGTCGGCATCGTCGCTCGCGCGCGCCGCAACTGCCCTGTAGATCGCGATGTGCGTGTCGCCATAGCGTCTGGTGAGCTCCTGCCGAAAACGTCCGACCTCCGCCGCGGCAGCCTCACCGCGACCGTGCTCCACGACGACCCGCCCGCCTTCGATCACGAGGTCGGCCGCATCCAACGCGGCGAGGGTACGTGCGACCCACCCCTCGCCGTAGGGCGGGTCGACGAACACGCGATCGAAGCGCCGACCGGACGTCGCGAGTCGCTTGATGGCGCGCTCCGCCGGCATCGCCAAGACCTCGCCCGCGAGACCGGTCGCGCGCAGGTTCTCCTGGATCGCCTCGCTCGCCGCTCGACTGGGCTCGACGAACACAGCCGCTCCCGCACCACGGCTCAGGGCCTCGATGCCGAGGGTGCCGGCACCCGCGAACAGATCCAACACCGTCCGACCGGCGGAGCTTTCGCGGCTTTCCAAAATGGAGAACACGGCCTCCTTCACTCGATCGGCGGTGGGGCGCACGAGGCGTCCCTTGGGAGCGCGCAGCCGCCGTCCACGCGCGATGCCTGCCACGATGCGCATTGCCAAGCTACGCGAAATCCCGACGCGGATCGGCTCTTTACATGCGGCGCCGATGAGCCGCAAGCCGGCCGCCGAGGCGGTGTCCGACCGGGGACGCTCTTGACTCCGGGCGGGGCCCCTTCTACTGCAGCGCCACCCGAGGCCCCGGTCGTGAAGATCGCACTGCTTCCCGCGAAGCCGCTCTCGCTGGCCAAGACCAGGCTCGGATCGTTGCTGCACGACGCCGATCGCATGCGTGTCGCAGGGGCGATGTTCGACGACGTGCTGCACGCGCTCATGGCGGCGCGTTCGCTCGACGCCGTGATCGTGGTCACCGCGGATCGGCTGCTCGCGACGCGGGCGCGCCATGCGGGGGCCGTGGTCGTCGATGAACGATCGCCACAGGGCTTGAACGCCGCGGTGATGCTCGGCACCGCGGCGGCAACCCGCATGGGCGCGACGGCCGTCGCGGTCGTGCTTTCGGATGTCCCGCTCGTCGAAGCCGGCGACATCGACGAGCTCGTGCGGCGCGCGCCGGCGCGCGGCACGTTGGTCGTACCGTCGAAAGAGGGAACCGGAACCAACGCGATGCTGCGCTGCCCTCCGGCCATCGTCCCGCCCTGCTTCGGCGGCCGAAGCCTCGAGCGTCACGTCGCCGCGGCCGACCGCGCGCGCATCGAGTGCCGCATCGTTCGGAATGCCCGACTCGAGCTCGATCTCGACACCCCCGACGACCTCCGCGCTTTCGTGGCGCACGACGGCGTCACGCAGACGTTTCGCGAATTGACGCGCCTCGGAACGGCGATGGCACGCACCACCGTCTGACCGAGCGTCAGAACGGCAGCGAATGCACCGTGGCGTCCGCGCCGCCCGGCGCCCCGAGGGCGAGCCGCGTCCCGGCCTCGAGATGCTCGCGTCGGACATAGGCGAGCCCGATGATGCGTCCGAGCCGCCACGAGCGCGCGGCACTGGTCACCCAGCCGACGTCGCGCTCGGCCGCGAAAAGCCTCGCGCCCCCGGCGGGCACGACGTCCCCCGCCACCGCCACGCCGACGAGCTTGCGGTTCACGTGACCGCGCGCCGTCACGCGCTCCATCACTTCTTGTCCAAGGTAGCAGCCTTTGCTGAAGCTGATGGCGTCTTCATACGGGGCCTCCAACGCCAACGTGTCGCTCTGCACGTCGCGACCGTACCAGGGAACTCCACTCTCGATTCGCAGTGCTTCGAGGGCGTCGAACCCGACGGCGCGCGCCCCGCCCACGTCGATGCAGCGATCCCACCATGCGTCCACACCTGCCGCGGGAACGCGGCAGAGGAATCCCCCGTCGGCAGGCCACGAGATGCGCACGACGTGCGGTTCGCGTTCCGGCATCGTCGCCGGCGCGTGCGCATGGACCTCGAGCGGTACCGGCAAGCCGAGGCGCGCGAGCACCGCGGCAGCCGCGGGCCCGAGAATCACGAAGGTCCGGGCCGCCGCCGACGGCGACGACAGCTCGACGTCGTCCGCCACGATGAACCGCTCGAGCGCGGCACGGACGGTCGTGCACGTCCCGATTCCGTCGAGCGCGAGCGCGTCATCCGACGCCAGCACGATGAGGTCGGCGAGCACCTTGCCCTGCTCGCTCAAGAGGAGCGCTCGACAGCCTGCGCCGACCGCGAGCTTCGCCACGTCGTTCGAGAGCATGCCCTGCAGAAACCCGACGCGATCGCCGCCCGTCACGCGTAGGCGCTCGATCCACGGCAAGTCGACGAGGCCGGCGGCCTCGCGCAGCGCTCGGTACTCGGCTGCCGCGTCGCCGAAGTGGCGAGCGACGACCCGACCATCGACGTCGGCGACGTCCGCGCCTCGTCGTCGCATCGCAGCCCCAAGTGCGTCGTCAGACACCGTCGTCCTTCGCCGAGCCGCCGCGGCGGCGGATGAAGGCACGATGCCGTGCGGGTCCCTGCGGCCACGTCCACCATCCCTCCGCCGTCATGAAATCGGGCGTGAACTCGAGCGCAACCTCCCCGTCACCCGTGCTCTGCCGCCACGTGCCCGTGAACGAGCGGCCGTAGAAGTGGCCGCTCACGACGGCACCGCGCCAATCGAAGCGGAACGAGAGTCGATCCTGCTCGACCACCACGGTGTGCACGGGGAACGCGACGTGGCGATGATCGTCGAGCTCGTTGGCACGGCCACCGAACCATCCGTATTCGTGCTGACCGACGGCGAGCACCGCGGCGGCGCGAACGGCCGCGCTTCCGGCCTCGGCATCGGCGTTCTCGGACGGCGGCCGCCTCATCCGTCTCACCGTGCCGCCGCCAGCTGCTCGGTCGTACGCTCGACGTAGTCGCTCAGAATACGCGTGAGATTCAGAAAGACCGTGGCTGCAATCCTCGGATAGCGCCGCTGCAGACGCTCGAGGAATCGCTGATCGACCGCGAGCAACTCGAGATCCTCGACCGCAACGATGTCGGCCGTTCGTTGCTGCCGACGGACGAGTCCCATCTCGCCGAAAACGTCGCCGCGCTGCAGCTGATGGACGAGCCGCCGCCGCCCGTCGGCACCATGAACCACCACGTCGGCACGGCCGTTGATGATCACGTACATCTCCTCGCCGAGCTCGCCCTGGCGTACCGCGGCTTCGCCGGCGGGTACGTTTCGTAAGCGACCCAGGAGCACCGCGATACGCGCCTGAGCCCGACGCAGGCCATGGAAGAGTCGCACGGTCTTGTGGGGGTCCTTGCCGAGCTTCACGAACAACAGATCCCAGAGTGTAACGATGCGGGTTTGAGCGAGCAACGCCGGAAGCAATACGACGTTGGCGACCAACGCGGACAACATCGTCGCCGCCGACAAGATGCCGAAATCGCGGATCGGCACGAAGTCGGAGAGCCGCATCACGAGGAAGCCGAGCGTGAGCGCGACCGAGGTGTACACGATCGGCCGGCCGACGGTACTGAGCGCCGCCGACAGGGATCGTCGTTCGTCGTACGTGACCTGCAGCTCGCGGTTGAAGCGCACCATGTAGTGGATGGTGTTGTCGACGGCGATCCCGAGCGCGATGGCGGCGATCATGCTGGTGCCGATGTTCAGCATGATGTTCGACCAGCCGAGGATCCCGAAGAAGAACATCACAGGCACGATGTTCGGCAGCATCGCGATGAACCCGACCTTGGCCGACAGGAACAACAGGGACATCACGACGAAGATCACCGCGAGCGCGACGGTGACGCTCTTGACCTGTCCCCAGACGACGTCATCCGTCGTTCCGTTCAGCAAGATGATGCTTCCGGTCGGCTCTGCGGGCATGCCGGGGTGCTGCTCGGCCCATTCCCGGATGCGCGTGACGACCTCGGCGATCTCCTTCGAGGTCTCGAACCGGGTCCGTACGAGCACGTTCGCCTGACCGAGATCGGCGGTGATGACCGAGCGGAACGTCTCGGGATTCTGACGCACCAAGGTCAACACCTCGTCGAGCCGACTGGGATCGTCCCAGAAGCTCCGCACGTCCGCCGGGTTCACCTCGTTGCCGTGCTCGTCGACCACGATGTCGCCGCTCGCGCGCAACCCGTGATCGAGCAGATCGAGATAGTCCGTGAACGCGACCGTTCGGCTGACGCCCGGAAGACTCTCGAGATAGCGCTGCAGCTCGCGCAGCTCGCGCAGTGCCCGCATGTTGACCATCGATTGCGGCTGCCCGGTCCCGACGACGACGTAGAACGGCAATGCGCCGGCGACGCGGGCGCTGATTGCCGTGTGCGCCATGCGAATCGGAGAGTCGCGCGGGAAGTAGGCGAGGAAGTTGGTGTCCGCCTGGATGCGCGGCAACGCCAGGATCGAGAGCCCGACGAGCCCGGCCGCGACGATGAAGATGACGCGACGATGACGGATGTCGATCTGGGCGAGCGCCGAAAGCACACGACCCAGCCCGCCGCTGCCCGCCGTCCCGGCGGCGGCGCGTCGGTAACGCCGCTCCGGCATCACGACGATCAGAGCCGGCACCAACGTCATCGCCAACACGAAGAGGAACGAGATGCCGATCACGGCGTAGAGCCCGAGGGCGCGAACGGCCGGGATCGAGTTGAGCAGCAACGCCGAGAACCCGATCACCGTCGCGAGGCCGGAGATGAACACCGGAAGGCCCGCCTGACGAAGTGCACGAAGCACCGGATGCTCCGAGCCGGTCGGCGTCTCGAGCTCGAGGTAGTAGCGCGCGACCACGTGCGTCGCGTACGAGCTGCCGATGACGACCAGCAGCGACGGCAAGACGAGCGTCCCGAGCGAGATCGGCTCGCCGATCCAACCCATGACGCCCATGGTCCAGAGCACGCCGACCAGCACGCACAACAACGGCAAGACGACGCCGCGCCGCGTGCGAAACGAAAAGAAAAGAACCGCCACGACCAGCGCCAAGCTCGCGGGCGTCAGGACCGCGAGATCGCGCCGCATGAGCGCGAGCCCCTTCACCTTCAGGTGGGACAAGCCGGTCATGTAGAGGCGTTCCGGCTCACCCTCCTTCTGCATGTCCGCCAGCAACTGCTCGAGCTCGCCATCGATCCGCTGGGTCGCCTCCTCGGTGCGCGCGTCGTCCTTGAAGAACACGTTGATGGCGGCCCCGTGGCTGTCCGGCGAGATCAGATTTCCGGCAAAGAGGGGATTGTCCTTGATGCGCTCTCGCAGCGATCGCGCGCCGCCATGGTCGTCGGAATCTCGGGAATGAGAAGCGGGGGATTCAAGACGTCCGCGATCGGATCACGAACGTTCGTCAAGCTGATGACCTGTGCCACGCCGTCGATCGCGGCCGCGCGCGTCGTGATGGTGCGAATCTTCTCGAGCGTCGAGGCGGACAGGACGTCGGGAGCGAGCACGCCGATGATGTCGATCTCGTCGTTGCCGAAGCGCTCGATCACCTGGGCATAGAGTGCTTCTCCCGGATCACCCCGCGGCAGCAGCGTGCCGACGGAGCTGTCGACGCGGAGATGCGCAGCACCCGAGCCCAACAGCACGGTCACGACCGCCACCACCGCCAGTACGAGCCATGGGAAGCGGATGATGGCTCGGTACGCCGCATCCATGGCGCGCGAGCATTCGTCAGCGCTCCGGAGGTTGTCAAGGTCGCGGCCCGTCGCTAGAAGCGCGGACCATGCAGCTGACGGACGTCCTCTACGAGACCCGAGGCGGCAGCGCGTGGATCACGATCAATCGCCCGGAACGGCGCAACGCATTTCGCGGGCAGACGGTACGCGACTTGATCGCCTGCGTGCGCGAAGCGTGGCACGACCGCGAGGTCGGCGTCGTCGTCCTGACCGGCGCCGGCGACAAGGCGTTCTGCAGCGGCGGCGACCAGAAGGAAGGCTACGTCGGGCTCGACGAGGTCGCGACGCTTCACGCCGTCCTCCGCAACATCCCGAAGCCCGTCATCGCGATGGTGAACGGCTATGCGATCGGCGGCGGCCACGTCCTGCACGTCGTGTGCGACCTCTCGGTCGCCGCGGATACGGCGATCTTCGGTCAGACGGGCCCGCGCGTCGGCAGCGTCGATCCGGGATTCGGCACCGCCTACCTCGCGCGCGTGATCGGCGAGAAGAAGGCGCGTGAGGTCTGGTACCTCTGCCGGCAGTACGGCGCCGCCGAGGCCCTCGCGATGGGCCTCGTGAACAAGGTCGTCCCGGCCGCCGAGCTCCGGGCGGAGGTGGAATCCTGGTGTAAAGACCTCCTCGCCAAGAGTCCCACGGCGCTCCGCATCGCGAAGCAGTCATTCAACGCCGACACCGACCACATCCACGGCATCGGCGGCCTTGGTTTCAGCGCCGTCGAGCTCTACTACGAGAGCGCCGAGGCGAAGGAAGGCAAGCAGGCCTTCCTCGAGAAGCGTCCGCCCGATTTCCGGAAGCACGCGAAGTAGGCGCTCAGATCGCGACGAGCACGGCGCCGCCCTCGACCTTCACGGGATACGTCGTCACCTTGCAAGTGGCATCGTCCGTGTGGACGCCGGTCCGCACATCGAACCGCCACTCGTGCCACGGGCACGTGACGACGGTTCCGGCAAGCTCGCCTTCACCGAGCGGTCCGCCCTGATGCGGGCAGGTATCGTCCATGGCAAGGAAGGTACCGTCACAATTGAAGAGCGCGATGGCTTTCCCTTCCGCCTCGACCGAGATTCCGGTACCGACGGGCACGTCTTTCACCTCTGCCACCCTTACGAACTCGGCCATGCGCTGATCCTCGGCGATTCCGGCGACACGCGCGTCGCCTTGACGTGGAAAACCGCGGTACAGTAATCGCGCCCTCGGGCCATTGCAATGTTGGACACCTCGATCGAGCTCGTCGCCGTGCAGCCGTACATGCAGCTCGCCGACTACCGCACGGTCGACGCGTTCGACGCCAAGATCGCGGCGCTCACCGATCGCATCGTCGCGGCGCGTGCGCGCGATGCCCACGGCCGCTTCCGGCACCCTGCCGTGGTGGTCTTCCCCGAGCACATCGGCACGTTCCTCTCGATCGCGGGCTACGGCGACTTGGCACGGGAAGGCGACGGCGTCGACGCCGTGCTGCGTCGGGTCGTCATGCGTCATCCGCTGCGCTTCGTCGAGCGCGGTGGTCCGCCATCGCACGCTCTCGCCGGCGCTGGCAGTGCTGCTCATGGAGAGCCCGAAGATGCACCGCGCCTATCGGCGCGCGTTCCGAGACGCCGCGCGTCGGCTCGACGCGACGGTCGTCGCCGGCAGCATCATCCTTCCCGACAACGAGGCGGGACTGGACGCCGACGACCTCCGCCCCCTGGACGGCCGGCTCTACAATCTGAGCTACACCTTCGCGCCTGACGGGCGCTGCGTGGACGTCACCCGCAAGGTCAACCTGGTGCCGACGTTGGAAGACACCTTGCCGCTGGTATCGGGCCGACCGGACGCGCTGGACCCGATCGACAGTCCGTGCGGCCGCATCGGCGTCATGATCTGCTACGATGGGTTCCGCGAGCCGCATACGAGCAGGGAGCCTCGGTTCTGCGCACTCGGGCCTCGCTTGGCAGAGCTCGGAGTCCAGATCGTCGCGCAGCCGTCTGCAAACCCGTGGCCGTGGAACGAGCCGTGGGTATTCGCCGACGAAGGGGAACTGCAGCTACGACGCGAACAGTGGCTTCGCGAAGGCCTCTTCGCACAGCTCCCGGACATGCCGGGTGTGCGCTACGTCGTGAACCCGCAGCTGATCGGCGACCTGCTCGGGACGCGTTTCGACGGACGTTCGTACGTCTTCGAACGGACCCTCACCGGCACGGCGACGGTCCTCGCCGCGGCCGCGAGCGAACGGCTCGCGCCCGACAGCGAGGAGATTCTCGTGGCGTGCGTCGCGGCGCCCGCACCCGCGACGGCGGCGTCGCGGCCGACGGCGGAAGCCGCTACGCCGCCGCGTCGGCGCGCAGCCCGAACGTCTTGATCTTCCGCATCAGCGTGTTGCGTCCAATCCCGAGGCGCCGCGCGGCCAAGCTCTGGTTCCAATTGCAGCTGCTGAGCACGCCCGCGATGTAGTCGCGCTCGAGCTGACGCAGCGGGAAGACGTCGGGAGCGGCATAGCGCCGCGGGCGGCGACCGAGCACCGCACGGATGCGCTCCGCCGTGACCTCCGTACCTCGCGACAATGCGAGCACGGCTTCGATCGTCTGCTCGAGCTCGCGCGAGTTGCCGGGCCAGGCGTAGCTCATCAGCTCCGCGATCGCGAGCCGAGACAGTCCAGGGCGAGGAGCGCCGGCCGCCTCGCACCACTCCTCCACCACCCGAGCCGCGACGACCGCGATGTCCTCGCACCGTTCGCGGAGGGGCGGCAAAGCGATCCGCACCACCGCGAGGCGGAAAAAGAGGTCGCGACGGAAACGTCCGACGCGCGTCAGCTCCTCGAGCGGGGCAGCCGTGCCGACAATGATGCGCACGTCGTGCTCGTAGTCACGCTGCGCGAGCGCAAGCGCCATCTGCGCCTGAAGACTCGGCGGCAGAACGTCGATGGCGTTCAGATACACGGTCGCGCGCGGCGCATTCGGTGCGAGCACGCCCCCGTCCTCGGAGAACAGCAACCGCTCGATTTCGGTTTCGGCGATCTTTTCGAGTGAGACCGCGACGAAGGGCTCGGCCGCGCGCGGCCCGAGCCGGTAGATACGTTCCGCGAGGATGCGCTTGCCCGTGCCCCCTTCACCATGGATGACCATGTTGACGTTGGCATGCGCAAGGTGGCCGAGCGCACGCTCGACCTCGCGTATGGGCGTGCTCGTACCCGCGAGCCACACATTCGAACCAAGGACACCCGAGGAATCCCGAATCGACGAAACCGACATGAGTCGCCCCCTCCTGATCAAGACGCCCTTCGGCGTATGGAGGGTGTTAAAACGGACGCGGCGAGCCCTCCAGGTCTCGATGTCGGGTCTTCACCTGACGGGTCGGAGAAAAAGGAAGTACCGACTCTTGGCAGTCCGCCGAACCGGGTGCTAGCGTCCGCGCCCTGACGACGACCGCCCGCGCCACGACTTCGGAATGAAAAGCGATCGAACCAAGGTGCTTCTCGCCGACGATCACACGATCGTTCGCGAAGGCATTCTCTCGCTGCTCCAGGCGCATCCGGGCATTGCCGTGGTGGGTACCGCCGAGAACGGGCAGGAGGCGATCGAGAAAGCGCGCCGCACGTTCCCCGACATCGTCGTGATGGACATCGCGATGCCGCTCCTGAACGGCATCGAGGCCACTCGTCAACTCCGCCGGGTGTTGCCGCAGACCAGGGTCATCGTGCTCACGATGTACGCCGACGAGGAGTACGTCCTGCGCGCGCTCCAGGCCGGCGTCCGCGGGTACCTGCTCAAACGGTCGGCCGCCGCGGAGCTGCTCCAGGCGATCCAAAAGGTCGAGCGCGGCGACTTCTACCTGAGCTCGGAGATCTCGCACGTGGTGGTCGAGCGATTCCTGTCGTCGCCCGGTCCGGTGGAGGAGACGACGACGCTCACGGAGCGCGAGCGCCAGATCCTTCAGCTGGTCGCCGAGGGCCACACCAATCGGCAAATCGCAATCGCGCTCGGCATCACGCCGAAGACGGTCGACACGCATCGCACGCGGCTCATGACGAAGCTCGACATCCACGACACGCCGGGCTTGGTGCGCTACGCGATCCGCAAAGGGATCGTGACCGCGGACAGCTAGCCTCGATGTGACAGAGGTTTCTCGAGGGAAAACGCGCCGCGCCAGAGTGCGTCAGCCGTGGTCGAGCGCAGCGCGGCGCAAGCGGAGCATACCGTCATGGTATGTGAGCACTGCGGTGCGCGAGCACGGCCACGGATGGCGTGCTCTGGTGCGAGCGAAAGCGGTTTTCACCGTGAAATTTCTGTCGCATCGAGGCTAGCTCTTCCGCTTGGTGACGTCGACCGGGACCCCGCGCTTGTCGCGGACGGCGCCGAGAAAGCGATCGACGTCGATGCGCTTGTCGACACCAGCCTTCTTCGCCTCTTCGCGGGCGTAGCGGGTGAAATCGCGGATGCGTCCGTACACGTCGGCGTGCACCTCGACGTACACCCGATCGTCGCGCTTCCCGAACTTGACGGGCTGGTAGAGAAGCTCTCCCGGGGTGCCGGGCGCGACCGTCGGATAGAGGACTTCGAGATCTTCGGGATAGAGGCGGATGCAGCCATGCGTCGTGAGACGACCGATCGACCACGGATCGTTGGTGCCGTGAATCGCATAGAGGCCGTACGACAGGCGCAGACGATACGCACCCATGGGATTGTCCGGGCCCGGAGGAACGACCCGCTGCGGGTGATCCATCGTGCGCAAGATGTCGTCCGGCACGATCCACGTCGGGTTCGCATCCTTCGACCGGATGGTGAAGGGCCCGATCGGGCTCGGCGCTTCCTCCGTCCCGATGCCGACGGCCCAGGTCCGGAGCGGCACCACCTCGCCCGGACGCGCGGTCGTCGGGAAGACGTACATGCGCATCTCGGGAATGTTGACGACGAGCCCGCGATAGCGCGACCGCGGCAGGATCCAACGCGACGGCACGACGACCTCCGCGCCCGCCGGCGGGATCCATTCGTCGATCGTGGGATTGGCGGCGCGGACCTCGTGGAAGCCGAGGCCCGCTTCCCGCGCGACGTCGAGCAGCGTCTCCCCCTGCTTCACGCGATGGACCTGCATGCGGCCGACGAGGCCCGGGAGCTCGCCGCCCGCGGGCACACGCGCCAGCGCCGCCGTGATCTTCTCGGGCTCCTCGACCGACGTGCGACGATGCCCGAGCCAGATCGGGCCGCAGGCCGACGTCGACGACAGGAGCACCACCCATGCCACCGCGATCGCGCATCGCTCGATGCGTCGGATGCGCGCCTCAGAGCCAGGTCGTCGCATAGTCCACCAACCCCTCCAGCTGGCGTACCTTGGCGCCCCACGCGGCGCGCTCGGCGAGCGGCGCCGCATCGTAAGCGAGCCGCGTCTCCGCCAGGCATGCTTCCATGAGGTCGAGACAGCGCACCGTGAGCTCGCGGCTCCGGCGGCGTGTTCGCGCCCGCACGATCTCGTGGAAGTCGATGATCTCCGCCACCGCCGCAATCATGGCGCGAAGGGCCGCGAGCGGCAAGTTTGACGCTCCATTTCGATTACTCTAAGCGGACCCAATGCGCGTGAATCACCTCGCGATCGCGGTGCGCGACGCCGCGGCTGCGCTCGCGTTCTTCCGGCGCCATTTTCCCGTGGTCATGATGAACGAGCAGCAGCTCGGACACACCGGCGACTACACGTGGTGTGATTTTCACATCGGCACCTTCAAGCTCGAGATCATCGCGAGCGCGGTCGCCGGCAGCTTCGTCGAACGCTTCATCGCAAAACGCGGCGAAGGTCTCCACCACCTCTCGATCGAGGCGCCCGAGTTCGATCACACCATTGCCACGTTGGAGGAGGGCGGCGTCCGCATCGTCGACCGCTTCGAGGCCGGCGGCGCCAAGACCGCGTTCATCTCGCCCCGCTCGGCGTTCGGCACGCTCATCCAATTCTGGAACCACTTCGAGCCGGAGCCGCCACGCGCTCGGGTGGTCGTCCACGAGTACGACGGCGAGCCCGTCTGCGTGCGGGTGAATCACCTCGCCATCGCCGTGCGAGACCTCGACGCCGGGCTCGCGTTCTTCGAGCGCTTTTTTCCGGTGCGTCGCGGCCGCCGCGCACACGTCGGCTACGAGCCGAGCTTCCGGCTCACCAACTTCTTCGTCGCCGACTACAAGATCGAATTGATCGCGCCGAACCCGGCCGCCGCTCCGGGATTTCTCGATCGCTTCCTCGCCAAGCGCGGTGAGGGATTTCATCACGTGTCGATCGACGTCGATCGGATGGCGCCGGTCCTGCGCGCGCTCGAGCGTGACGGCGTCCGCGTGACCGACCGTGGGCGCTCGCCCGCGGGGCATGAAACCGCGTTCATCTCGCCCCGCTCGGCATTCGGGGTGCTCATCCAATTCTGGGAGCACCCCGAGCTGACGGCGATCCCGACGTGATGCCCTGCGTCCTTCCGGGCGACGGCATGCGCTCCGACGTGCCGTTGCGTGCGGTGTCGTTCGACGCCGCGGGCACGTTGTTCCACCCGACGCGCACGATCGGCGAGCTCTACGCGTCGGTGGCCGCGCGCCACGGAATCGCGACCGATCCGAACGACTTGCAACGGCGCTTCCGTGCGGCGTTCCAGGGCGCGCCGCCGCTCGCCTTTCCGCCTCTTCCGACGCCAGAGCTGCGCGCCCGCGAGCGGACGTGGTGGCGCGCGGTCGTACGCGAGGTCTTCGCGGAAATAGCAGTGGCCGACTTCGACGCCTACTTCGACGACCTGTTCGACTTCTTCGGGAGCGCACGAGCATGGCGCGCCGACCCCGACGCTCTGCCGCTGCTGGCGCGGCTTCGAACCGCCGGCCTGCGCATCCTCGTCGTCTCGAATTTCGACGGCCGCGTCCGCGACGTCCTCGGCGCGCTCGCGCTCGCCCCGCTGATCGATCAGATCACCATCTCGAGCGAGGCCGGCGCCGCCAAACCCGACCCGCGAATCTTCGCGACCGCGCTTTCCGTCGCGAACCTGCATGCGGGCAACGTGCTCCACGTCGGCGACACGGCGTGGGAGGACCTGCCGGCGGCACGCGGTGCCGGAATCGACGTGGTGCTGGTCGGCAGCGAGGCCCTGGCCGCCGCGGTGCCGGACGCGACGTGCGTGCCTCGGCTCGGCGACGTCGCCGCGCTCGTCGACGCGCGGCGCGCCTGACGGGCAGCGGGCCGCGCTACCAGCGCAGCGTCTCGCCCAGCGGCGGTGTCCAGAGACGCGTGGAGTCGATCCGTCGGCGCGCGCCCTCGGCATGAAAGCGACGGGGCGCTTCGTCGAGCGGCTCGTCGGTGAGATCGAACGTCCCATAGTGAATGCCGAGCATTCGCTCCGCACCGACGTCCAGCCCTGCCTGCAAGGCCTCTTCCGGATCGAGGTGTACCGGCCGCATCATCCGCGCCGGGTCGTACGCGCCTATCGGCAGCGCCGCGAGTCCGAAGGGACCGAGCCGCTCGCCGATCTGACGGAAGCCCGGGAAATAACCCGAGTCGCCCGCGAAGTAGAATCGCCGCGTCGGTCCGGTCACCACCCACCCCGACCACAGGCTCGCGCAATCGTCCGTGAGACGTCGTCCGCTCCAGTGCTGCGCGGGAACGCAATGGACTTCGAGACCCGCCACGTCGCGGCGCTCCCACCAGTCGAGCTCCTCGACGGGCTCGATGCCGGCGCGCCGGAGCCACGCCGCGTCGCCGAGCGGGACGAGAAAGCGCGTGCCGGCCGCAGCGAGCCAGCGCAGCGTCGGCACGTCGAGATGGTCGTAGTGATTGTGCGAGATCAAGACGAAGTCGATCGGCGGCAGCGCCTCGAGCGCCAAGGCGGGAGGCGCGAAACGTTTCGGTCCGACGAACGACACCGGAAACGGCTTCTCCGACCAGATCGGATCCGTGAGAAACGTACGATGATCCATTTGCACGAGCACGGTCGCATGTCCGATCCAGGTGACGGTCGGCTCGCTGTGACGGGCGTTCTCGCGCAGAAACGCTCCGTCGTTTGCGACGCGCGGCGGGGCCCCCGGGCGGTCGCGCCAGAAGCCGGCGAATCGTCGGGCCAGGAACGGCACCAGCACGCCGAGGCCGCCACGGTCGATCTCTGCCGGATTCCGAAAGCGGCCGTTCGCGTGATGCACAGGTCGATCCATCGCCTCAGCCCTTCCCTCTCTCGGCTGGCTACCAGAAGCCCCGGCGGCTGACCACCCGGCTCGCGCCGCGCGGCGCCGCCCCGATCACGGGTTGACTCTGTATTCACTACACCAGTAGTGAATACGAGAAATGCCTGCGCTTCTCGAACGCCTGCGCGAGATCGGTCTCGGCGACTACGAGGCCAAGCTGTACCTCGCGCTCGTGAAGCGTCAGCCGGCGACGGGCTACGAGCTCGCGCGCAGCTCCGGTGTACCGAGCTCCAAGGTCTACGAGGTGCTGGCGCGCCTGCAGGAGAAAGACCTCGTCTTCGTCACCGACGGCGGCGGGCGTGCCAAGCGCTACGTACCGGTCGATCCCGAAGAGTTCATCGACCGGTACCGCACCCGCGTCGACCGAGCGCTCACCGGTCTCCGCGACGAGCTCGAGGCGGTGGGCGCCGACGAGCCCGTCGGCTCCATCTGGAACGTCCACGGCCGTGCGCCCCTCCTCGAGCGCACGCTCCACCTCGTCGAACGGGCGGAGCGGACACTGCTGATCTCGGGATGGGACGAGGAGCTCGCCGAGCTCGCGGCGACGATCGCCGCCGCGCATCGCCGCAAGGTACGGGTCGCGGTGATCGACTACGGCTCGCTCGCGCTCGAGGCCTCCGCGGTCTACCCGCACCCCATCAAGGATACGATCCATGGGGAGAAGGGCGGACGTGGACTCACGCTCTGCGCCGACGCGCGGGTGGCGCTCATGGGCCTCGTGCAGGACGACGGCGACGCGCACGGCGCCTGGAGCCGCAATCACGCGTTCGTCGCGGCGGCCGAGGACTACCTGAAGCACGACATCTACGTGCAGAAGATCGTGGGTCGCTTCCACGACCTTCTCGTGCGCACGTACGGCCCGAACTTCAACCGCTGGCGCGACGTCTTTTCGGATCGCGTCCTGCCCGCGACGCGCAAGCGCTCACGCGGATCCACTATTGCTCGGAGGTCCTGACATGCTGGTCTTCATCGACGGTCGACTGGTGCCGCGCGCCGAGGCGCGCATTTCCGTCTTCGATCACGGACTGCTCTACGGCGACGGCGTCTTCGAGGGTATCCGCATCTACGAACGTCGCATCTTCCGACTCGACGCCCACCTCGCGCGGTTGGAGGCGTCGGCACACGCGATCGGCCTCACGCTACCCATGGACCGGACCGCGCTCGCCGCGGCCGTCTGCGACACGGTGCGCGCCAACCGACAGGAGAACGGCTACATCCGGCTCGTCGTGACGCGCGGGGAAGGGCCGCTCGGCCTCGACCCGACGACGTGCGCGCGCCCGAGCGTGATCGTCATCGTCGCCGACCTCGCCGTGTATCCGGCCGAACACTACACGTCGGGCATCCGCGTCGTCACCGCGGCGACCCGCCAGGTTGCGGCGGCGAGCGTCGACCCGCGCATCAAGTCGCTCAACTACCTGAAAAACGTCCTCGCCCGGCTGGAGGCCCGTGAGGCGGGCGCCGCCGAGGCGTTGCTGCTGAACCCGGAAGGCTTTGTCGCCGAGTGCACCGCGGACAATGTGTTCGCGGTCCACGGGCGGCGCATACTGACCCCGCCCGCCACCGACGGCGCGCTCGACGGCATCACGGCCGGCGTGATCCGCGAGCTCGCGAACGCGAGCGGCCTGGCATCGGAGGAGCGCCGGCTCGCGCGCTACGACCTCTACGTCGCCGACGAATGCTTCCTCACGGGAACCGGCGCGGAGATCATTCCGGTCACCTGCCTCGACGGCCGGCGGATCGGTCGGGGCGAGCCCGGCCCGATCACGGGGCAGCTCCGCGCGGCCTTTCACGATCTCGCGGCACGCGAAGGGGATCCGGTGTTCTGATCCCCACGCGTTGCCGCCCGCGCGAGGCTCCGCCACGGGCCATCGCGGGCCGGGCGCGACGTGCCCAAGCCCACGGGACCAACATCGGCGACTCAGCTACCTCCGCTGTGCTCTTCGCGACGCGCGCGGCGCTCGAGCATCTCGTCGAGCTGGTCGATCGATACCGCGGATGCCAGGACGAATTCCGCCGGCAGCGTTCGATACGGAAGGACGGCGTCGATCTCGCCCGGGCGATGGAGCGCGGGTAAGTGACGGCGCGCGAGCCCGATGTCCCAGAAGTAGTACGGTGGCGGAACCTCACCGTCGTATGCGCTCGCCAATTCCTTCTCGAAGTCACGCGGTACGCGCCGCCCGAGGCTGGATGTCATCATTCGTAAAGCCTCCTACTTCGATGGATTAGGCGCGCTCGCTCGTCGTCGGAGCAACCACCTCTGATCCTCACGAGCACCGGAAAAAATCCCTAGGGCGGGATCGTTCCTTCGTCGCGACGGCGTGGACCGCCTTCCGGACCCGTGCTACGCCTCGCGCGGTTCGTGGAGGCCCCTTCGAATCTCTCCCGCAGCCGGGGACGCGCCAGCGCAGGCATCCTCGTCCTCGCCGCGATGGTCGCGCTCGCGTTCTTCCTCGACCTCGGCCGCCCGGCGTTCTGGGACCCGGGCGAAAGCCGATACGCGGAAACCGTGCGCGAGATGATGACGACCGGGAACTGGATCCGGCCGACGCTCGATTTCACCCGCTACTACGACAAGCCCCCGGGATTTTTCTGGCTGGTAGCCGCCGCCTTCCGCCTGCTCGGGCAGAACGAGTGGGCCGCCCGGGTCCCGTCGGCGCTCGCCGCTGTTGCGACGATCGTCATGGTCGTCGCGTTCGCTTGGACCCGGATCGGGTGGCGCGCGGCGCTGGGTACCGGTGCCATCCTCACCACCACCATTCAATACGTCGTGCTCGGGCGCTCGGTCCGCATGGACATGCTACTGACGCTCCTCACGACCGCGACCTTGCTGCAGGCGTTCCGCCTGCTCGGCGAGCGACCAGCGGCGGGTACGACACGCGGCGAGGGCACGAGCTGGCCGCTCTACGTCTGTCCGGCACTGGGAATCCTGATCAAAGGCCCCGTCGCGATGCTGCTGCCACTGATGATCCTCGCGACGTTCCTGATGGCGACGCGCACGGCATTCCGATGGGAGCGTGTGCGGCCAGGTGCGATCGCGATCCTCGCGCTCGTGGGCCTTGCGGCGTGGTACGTCGCGCTCGCCGTCTACGCGCCCGACTACCTCTGGACGTTTCTCGTCCAGCACAACCTCGGACGGTTCCTCGGCCGTGCGCTCGCGGGGCATCGGGAGCCGATCTGGTTCTATTGCTGGATCCTGCCGCTCACCTTCCTGCCGTGGACGCTCTTTCTGCCCGACGGTCTCCGCTACGCGTACCGGCGCGCTCGGCGCGGTGATCGACTGTCGGCGTACCTGCTCCTCTGGTGCCTGGTGCCTTTCGTGTTCTTCAGCCTCTCGCGCGCGAAGCTCGCCACCTACCTGCTGCCGATCTTTCCCGCCCTGGCACTCCTCGTCGCCGTTTACCTGGACCGGGTGCTGCGCGCGCCCACCGCGACGCGGGCGCGCGCGCTTCTCGCGCCGACGACCGCCTGGACGATGCTCATGGGCGCCATCGCGCTCGGCCTTCCGATCGTCGTCGCCGCGGCACTTCCAGACTATCGTCGTGCCGGGCTTCCGGCCCTGCTGCTCGGTGTCTTCGCGCTCCTCGGCTGGCGGGCGATTCGCCGGGCGCAATGGCGTGTGGCTCCCGTCCTCGTCACCGCGGGAACGCTCGCGATGTACGCGCTCTTCTACCGAGTCGGCGGACCGGTGGTGGACGACTTCAGCAGCCTCCGCGACGCGGCCCGCGTCGCCGCCGACCTTCCCGCCAATGCAACGGTCTTCGCCTACAAGACGCGCGGACACTCGTTCATGTACTACGGCGGCCGCAGTCTCTACCGAGTCCGCTCGCCGGCGGACGCGGCCGAGATGCTGTCCCGACCGGGAGCGACCGCCGTGCTGGTCAAGCGACGACACGTCGAAAAGATCCGCCAGCACCTCACCGCGCCGGCATGGATCTGGTGGCAAAGCCCCTCGGGACGCGTCCTGATCGCCAACGTGCCCCGGCCGAACGAGCCGGGAACGCCGCTCGTGCCGACCGGCACCGTTCCCACCTCCGCGAATTCTCCCGCCTGCTGACATCCGCCCGGGCCGCGCTTCGCAAAACCACTTTGACGCACCGAGACGACGCGGCTAGAGTCGCGTCATGACGCGGGCTCCGAGCGACCGACCGGCAAGGCTCGAGGCCATCGCCGTCGCCGAGCGTCTGGCCGGGACAGTGCGTCGTCACTTGCTCACCGTCGCGCAAGCGAGTCTTCGAATCGTCCGGGAGTTGCTCGCAAAACTGCCGAGCGACGAAACGGCCGCGCGCCCGCCCGTTGCGCCGAACGCGTCGCGCCCACCCACCGCTCGTGCGGACCGTGCGCCCGTGCGGGCCACACCGAAGGTCGCTCCGGCGCAGGCGCCATCCCCCGAGCTTCTCCGCGCCAGCGGCACGCTACCCGCCGCGTACGGTAGCGATCGGCTGGTGCTTCTCGCGCGCGATCCGCACTGTCTCTACGCCTACTGGGATCTGTCGCGCGCGCGCGACCAGGCGGTTCGGGCCGATGCCGCCTCCGATCGGCTTCGCATGGTCCTGCGCACCTACGACGTGACCCAGATCCCGTTCGATGCGGAGCCGCCGCGACGCTTCCAAGACTTCGCGGTGACCGGCGACGCCCGCTCGCTCTACGCCTACCTCGGGAAGCCCGCGGCCTGCTTCGTCGCGGAGATCGGATACCTCCGACCCGATGGGGCCTTTTTCCCGCTCGCGCGCTCGCTGCCGATCTGGACGCCGCGCACCGACCAGCCGGGCGCCTCACCCGGACGGTGGATGACGGTCGGGTGGAACGAGAACCGCGATGCCGGCGAGGTCGTGCCGCTCGCCACGACCACCGGGACGAGCCCCGCGGCCGTCGAGCCTCCGGCCCGCCCGGAGACCGCACCCGAGACCTCGGGCGGTGACCCGACGACGGGCTCAGTGCCGTCGTCGTGGCCCGGACCCGCTCCGAGCGCGGAACAGCGCGGCAGCTGGAGTCTCGTGCACGGCGGACTCGCCAGCCCGACGACGATCGACACGCCACCGGTGAATCGCGGCAGTAGTTGATGGCCGCCGAACGCGGCCTCCTGGCCCTCGTCCTGCAGGCGCACCTCCCGTGGGTGCGCCATCCCGAGTACGAGTCGTTCCTCGAAGAAGACTGGCTCTTCGAGGCGATCACCGAGACCTACCTGCCCCTGCTCGACACGTTCGAGCGACTCTCGGACGACGACGTCCCGTATCGCATCACGATCTCGCTCTCGCCGCCGCTGCTCAACATGCTGGCGGACCCGCTGCTCCAACAGCGCTATGAGCGCTACATCGAAGGACGGATCGCGCTCGCCGAGCGCGAGGTGCACCGCACCCGTCACGACGCGACCTTCGCGCCGCTCGCTCGCCATTATCTCGCCGCGTTCCAACACGCGCGCAGCACCTACACCGACCGCCACCGTCGCGATCTGATCGCCGCGTTTGCCCGGCTCGCCGCGACCGGCAGCGTGCGGCTGATGACGTCCGCGGCGACGCACGGATGTCTTCCTCTGCTGGCAGTCAACGAGCAGGCCGTGCGCATGCAGGTGGCGCTCGGCATGGACGAGTTCCGCCGCTTCTTCGGATACCCGGCCTCCGGCTTTTGGCTTCCCGAGTGTGCGTATTACACCGGGCTCGACCGCATCCTCGCCGAGGCGGGCGTCCGCTACGTCTGTGTCGACACCCACGCGGTCGATCTCGCGTCGGCGCCGCCCGTCTACGGCGTCTACGCGCCGATCTTCTGTCCGGCGGGCGTCGCCGCCTTCGGACGCGACACCGAGTGCGCCCGTCAGGTGTGGAGCTCGATCGAAGGCTATCCCGGCGACTTCGACTATCGTGAGTTCTACCGCGACATCGGCTTCGACTTGCCGCTCGACGACCTGCGTCCCTATCTCCCCGCGACCGGCGAGCGGATCTTCACCGGCATCAAGTACTACCGAGTGACCGGCACGAGCGATCACAAAGAGCCGTACAACCCCGAATGGGCGCGCGCCAAAGCCGAGCTGCACGCGGCGCATTTCGTGGAGAGCCGCGCACGGCAGGTCGCCCGTCTCACCGATGCAACCGGCCGGGCACCGCTGTTGACGGTGCCGTTCGACGCCGAGCTGTTCGGCCACTGGTGGTACGAGGGTCCGATCTGGCTCGACTTCCTCTGCCGATACGTCGCGAGCCAGGACGCGTTTCGCCTGACCACGCTCGACGAGTACCTGGACGAGCATCCGACGCATCAGGTCGCCGAGCCGAACACGAGCTCGTGGGGCTTCAAGGGGTATCACGAGGTCTGGCTGTCGAGCGCCAACGACTGGATCTACGGCCATCTGCATCACGCCGCCGACCGCATGGTCGCGCTGGCGCGCGCGCACCGTGACGCGCACGGCCTCATCAAACGCGCGCTCGATCAGGCCGCACGCGAGCTGCTTCTCGCGCAGGCGAGCGACTGGGCGTTCATCATCGCCCGCGGGACGGTCGTCGACTACGCCGTGCGACGTACCACCGAGCACCTCGAGCGCTTCACGCGTCTCGCCGACGACGTCGAGCGCGGCAGGGTCGACGAGGCCCGGCTGCGCGCGGTCGAGTCCGCCGACAATCTCTTCCCGACGATCGACTTCACGCGTTACGCCTGACGAGTCCCGTCGTCGCGGGCGAGGAGCCGGAGCCCGACGGGTACCAAGGTGAGCGCCATCAGCAAGCCAACGGTGCTCCCGAGCCCACCCGCGAGCCCGAGGTCACGGAGGCCGTCGAACTCTGAGAAGGCGAGCGCCCCGAATCCAGCCGCCGTGGTGAGTGCCGTCGCGGCGATGGGCGGGCCCTCGTCCCGAAGCGCCGTTGCGATCCCGCCGGGTCCCGGCGTCGTACCGGCGCGATGAAGGAGGAACATCCCCTCGTCGACCGTGATGCCGAGCAGCACCGGCAACACCAGCGCCGAGTAGGCATGCAAGGGGATACCGGCAACCCGAAAGAGCGCCAACATCGCCGCCACCTCGCCCACCACGACGAGCGTCGCGATCACGACCTCGCTGGCCCGACGGAGCGCCGCCGAGAGCGCCAGCACCACGAGCAGTCCCGCGACGATACCGATCCGGGGCAGGTCGTGGCGAAGCGAGTCGCGGAGGTTGGTCTCGAGGCGGCTGTAGCCGGTGAAGACCGCGTCCGGGTCGACCGCATGCACGGCCGCCTCGATCCGCGGCACGGCGTCGGGCTCGGCGCGCGGCTGGATGTACATCGCGAGCAGCGTCTCCTCGCCATCGACGGCGAGATAGCGCGACAGTAGAATCGCCGACGGCGTCGATGCGAGCGCGGGAACGTCGAGCAGGTCGTGCGACGGATGGCGCATGGCCGCAAGCACCGACGCGAATCGGTCGGGCGCGAATCCGGTCTCGCGCAGCGCCCGCGCGAGCTCGTCGGCTTTGGCCGGCAAGTCGAGGGCGTCGCGTTCGGCGAGCCGGGCTTCTTGCGTGGCGAGCGCCGGTGCGAGCGTGGTGAGCGCGTCGATGGTCTCGGCCTCCGGCGCTGCGGCCAGCGTCTCGACGATGCGGTCGGCACGCGCGCGCGCCGCGGCGGCATCGCGATCGGCGACCATCACGATCAGCTGGCCCGGACGCCCGCCGAAGGCGTCGTAGATCTCCTGCTGCACGCGCAGCGGCGCGAGCGTGGTGGCGCGGATCCCGACGATGGCGGCGGCGAGCGGCGGCGGACCGACGACCGCGATCCACGCGATCGGTGCCAATGCGACCGCGGCGGTGATCAGCGCACGGCGCCGCGTGCCGGCGAGCCACGCGAAGACCGCCGTCCACCGCGCCGGCGGCGGCGCAGGCGGCGCGCCACGCTCCAGCCAGCAGCCGATCTCCGGCGTGACGAGGACGATCGCGATCGCGGTCAATACCTCTCCCGCCGCGCACAGCACGCCGAGCTGGCGCACCGCGCGGATCTCGGAGAGCCCGAGCGCGCCGAAGGCCGCCGCCGCGGTGACCGCCGCGAGCAGCACGGCACGCGCGGTCTCCCGCCGCGCCATGTCCGCCGCCGCGCGCGGGGCGAGCCCGGCGCGGCGGCCTTCCAGCAAGGCCGCATAGACATGGACGCCCGTGTCGACGCCGACCCCCACCACGACCGACGTGAACGCAACCGCGATCGCCGACAGCCCCCCGGGCAGCACCGAGGCGAGCGCGGCCGTCCAGAGCGTACCGAGGAGGAGCGGCGGCAACACGGCCGCGAGCGCGCGCACGCGACGGAAGAGGACGACGAACACGATCGACGCGAGCACCGTCGCGATCGGACCCGAGCGCACGAGATCGCCCTTGATCATCGTCTCGGTCGCCGCCGCGATCGCGTGGCCGCCGGTGTCGCCGATCTCGACGTGCGGGTGCGCCGCGCGTAGCGGCGCCAGGACCGCCTCCATGTCGTTCGCGAAGGCACGCGCGTCGGCGGCCCGGAGCGCCTGACCGCGCCCCTTCACCAACACGAGGCACGTGCGCCCGCCGTCGATCGCGAACCGGCCGTCGGATTGCGAGCGGAGGCCGCTTCCCGCCGATGTCCCCTCGAACGCGAGCTGTGTGAGCCGCAGCGGATCACGCGCGAGAAGCTCCGCGAGCTGGCCGCTGCCCGGCAATGCCAGCATGCTCCGGCTTTGCCGCAAGCGCGCCCGCATGCCCTCCGGCGTGAGGGCCGCGGCGAGTCGCGCCCGAACGGGCGCGGTGGCGTGCCGCCAGACGAGCCACGGGCTCAGCTGTTTCGAGGTGTCGATGCGATCGACCGCGAGCGCCATGCTCGGACGCGTCGACAGCTCCGTCGCGATCTCGGCGCAGAGACGGCGGTTGAGCTCGGGGTCGTTGCTCCGCACCATCACCGCGCCGAGATCCCCGCCGCCGAACGCGCGCACGTAGCGCCGTAGGGCGACCGCATCGCCGCGGTCCGGAAGCAAGGAACCGACGTTCGGGTCGAGCCGCAGATGGCCGTCCATGATCCACAGCGACGCCACGGTGGCGACCACGAGCACCGCCAGCCACCACGCGCGCGTCGCCGTCATGAGCCGTGACGCGCCGCCGACGCGTCCATGCCGCGAACCCGCCCTACTTCCCCGGCGGCGTGGTCGCGATCGCGAGACGCTCGGCGCCCGCTTCACGCGCGATCGACATCAGCTGCACGGCGTCCTCGAGGATGATGGTGCGATCGCCGCGGAGGATCACGCCCTTGTCGTCACGGGTCGCGAGCGCCTTGGCGAGCGCGTCGCGGAGCTGCGCGCGCTCGATCGTCACGCCGTTGAGCTCGATCGTATGATTCGCGGTGGCGGTGATGGTGAGCCCGGTCGTCTCCGGGTTGCCGCGCTCGGCGGACGGTAACGACACCTTCGAGCCCTGCTGCATCAGCGCGGTGCTGGTCACCATGAAGATGATGAGCAACACGAGGAAGATGTCGGTCAGCGGCGTGACGTTGATCTCGGCGACGATCGCGTCGCCCTCGTCGCCGTCAGTGAGAAGCCGCAGCGCCATAGGATCGGGGCGACGTCCGCTCGGACGTACGCAGGCGAAGGAGCAGGTCGTCGGTCCACTCGCGGAGATCGGCGCTCTCGTTGCCGATCCGGACCATGAACGCGTTGTAGGCGAAGATCGCGAGCACGCCGACGAGCAAACCGGCGGCCGTGGCGATCAGCGCCTCGGAGATGCCGGCGGCCACGACCGCGAAGCCGCCCGAGCCGGTCGCCGCCATGTTCTCGAACGCGCGGATGATGCCGACGACCGTGCCGAGAAGACCGATGAACGGCGCCAAGCTCCCGATCGTGCCGAGCAGCCAGACGTAGCGCTTGAGCGTGCGCGTCGCGGCGCTCACCTGCCGCGTGGCCGCGTGCAGCCGCGTGTCCTCGTCCGCATCCGTCAAGGACAGCACGCCGCGGTAGACGGACCCGAGAAGTGAATCGTCGCGACGCGTGACCGCAACGACCTCCGACACGCCGCCTTCCTGCCACGCCTCGAGAGCGGCGCGGTGGAAGCGCTCGGAACGACGGGACGCCGACGACAGCACCCAGAGCCGTTCGCCGATGACGCCGACACTCACCACCGAGCAGAGCGCCAAGGGGGCCATGACGATCCCGCCCTGACGCACGAGATCGAAGACCCCGCCTCCGCCGATCATGCGGTGCTGCTTAGCTGAGCGACCCCGCGCATGCAACGAACCTCCCGCCGATCGTGCGGCTAGGGAACCTCTAGTCGGCCGACGCGAGCTTCGAGCGATTCGACCAGAAGAGGACCACCGGAGCCGCGATGTAGATGGACGAGTACGTCCCCGTGATGAAGCCGACGATCAGCGTGAAGGCGAAGGGTTGGAGGCCGTGGCCGCCGAGGAAATAGAGCGCGAACAGCACCAGTAATGCCGTGCCGGTCGTGAGAATCGTGCGTGACAGCGTCTCGTTGATGCTCAGGTTGATGACCTCGCCGAGACTCGCCCGCCGCATCTTCCGAAGGTTTTCGCGGACGCGATCCGACACGATGATGGTGTCGTGCACCGAGAAGCCGATCACGGTGAGCATGGCGGCGAGGGTCGTGAGGTCGAAGGTCGTGCGCGACACCACGAGCGCCAAGAGCGCGATCATGACGTCGTGGGCGAGCGCGATCACCGCACCGATGCCGAAGCTCAGCTCGAAGCGGAAGGCGATGTAGATGCCCATGAAGATCGTCGTGCACGCGACCGCCAGGAAGCCGCGGCGGCGGAGCTCGGCGCCGACCTTCGGACCGACGCTCTCGACGCTCAGGATCTCGAACGTTCCCGCACCGGGACGCTTCTGCCCGAGCGCCGCCTTGATCTTCTCGGAGACGCTGTTCATGGCGGTGGCCGTCTCGGGCTCGAAGCGCAGCATGAACTCCTTCCCTTGGCCGCCGAACTCCTGGACCGTGAGGTCGGGCAGATCGATGCTCCCGAGATCCGTGGCGGAGCGCGCCCGCCGTGATCGCATCCTTGAAGCGCACCCGCACGTCGGTGCCGCCTTTGAAGTCGATGCCGAAGTTCAAGCCCCACGTGACGAGCAGCACCAGGGAAAGGACGTTCAGGACGGACGACAGCATCACGAAGAACTTGCGCTTGCCGACGAAGTCGAGGTTGATATTCGGCGAGACCAACTCCGTGAATTTGTGGACCTGGGCCGGCGCTGCGGCGGCGCCGCGCTCACGCCCGGAGCGGCTCTCGGTACGAACTCGGGGATTGCTCACTTCGTCTCCTTTGCCTGACGACGATCACCCACGGCGCCTGGAGCGCCGGCAACCGTCGCGGGTGTGCTTGGAATGCCTCGGCCCGGCCTGGCGGGTCGCCGAGCCCTACCAGATCACGGGGCCACCGGCCAGAGGCATCGGGCTGAACCATACGGAAGCGTTCCGCTGCCCGAGGTCCTCACGCAGCATTCGGGCGCCCGCGCTCGAAGCGCACTCAATGCATCCAACCGCCGTCCGGGCCGTCGGGCTCGTCGGAATCGACGACGACGGTCCGAACGACGCCGTTCGTGGACGGATCGGCAGGCCGGGCGCGCGGACCATGCGCAGTGGGCGGCGGGCCGCCCGGCAACGGTACGAGATCCACCAAGCGGCCGAGCACGGGCACCCCCCGCAGGATTTCGGCACCGCTCGCGAGGACCGTGCAGGCCGCCGGCGCGTTCGCGTTCACCCACGAAGTCGCGTCGCCGACGAACGTCGCCGCTCGTTGGAGAAGCGCCGACAAGTCCCACGGTGACGAGGAAGGCTCGGACGTGGGGGCGGACCCGAGGCCGGCCTTGTGCTTGGCGTCGTCGATGTCGCGCCAGAGCTGACGCATGCGCACCGCCTCGTACCCGCGCGGACGATCGTCGGATTCGACGCGCGTCGGCTTTCGGCCGCCTCGCTTCCCACCGCGCCCCGCCCCTTTCATTCGCGGCCCTCTTTAGCATCCGGCCCGGCGAGATTCGATAGACCGACACGCGGAAAATGTGGCGCTTCAGGCCGTGCGCGCGACCCGCCACGCGGGAGGTCGCAAGCGGGAGATGCAGAGCGCCGCCGCAAGCGTCATGAGCTCGATGACCAAAATCGCGGGGAGATACGTTCCGGTGCGATCGCGCAGCCATCCGACCAGCGGCACCGCCATCGCCTGCGAGAGGACGATGATGGGACCCATGCGCCCGGCGATCGCCCCGTAGTGGCGGCGTCCGAAACACTCGCCGAGGATGGTCGCCTGGAGCGTCGCGTTGCCGCCCATCGCATAGCCGTAGACGACCACGTAGAGAACCAAGAGCCCCGGGACACGCGCGAAGGGCAACAGCAACAACCCCGCCGCCTGCGCGAGGAAACAGCCGACGATCACCCGGCGCTGCTCGACCCGCTCGAGGAGCGCACCGAACCCGAGCTTCCCGATCACGCCGACCCCGGCCGTGGCGCCGAGCGCGAGGGCCGCGTGCGCCGGGCTCACGCCGACGTCGATCAGGAGCGGCATCTGATGCAAGAGGATCGCCGACAAGCCCATCACCGTGAGCGAGAACGCGCCGGCGATGAGCCAGAAGTTCGGGTCGCGGATCGCCTCGGCGGCCGTCACCGAGTGCTCGATCTCGAAGGCAAGCCCGGCATGCTCGCCGGCGGGCATGCGCTCGTCGGCGGGAAGCTCGGACGGGGGCTTCCGCATGAACAGCGCGACTGGCGCAATGGCGGCCCCGATCACCAGCGCACCGAGCGCGACGAACGCCTGGCGCCATCCGAACCGAGTGATCAGCGCCTGCGCCAGCGGCACGAAGATCACGCCGCCCATCGAGATCCCGGCGGTCGCGAAGCCGAGCGCGCGTCCGCGGCGGCGGAGGAACCATCCAGCGACGGCACTGTTGCTCGGGATCGGACCGAGCGCGGTCGATCCGAGCGACACGAACAGCGCCATCAAGACGTAGTACTGGCCCAGCGAATGGACTTGCGAGAGCAGCATGAACGTGGTGCCCAACACGACGGCGCCGAAGAGCTGCGAGGGCCGCGATCCGTGGCGATCGACGACGCGCCCGACGAACGGCGACCAGAGCGCGCCGACGATCGACACCGACGAGAAGCCCCAAGAGATCTGGGCGCGCGTCCATCCGAATTCATGGATGAGCGGCGTGAAGAAAACCCCGAAGCTGTAGAACACGCAGCCGACGTTCAGGCAGTGCGTCAGAAAGGCGACCGCGACGATGCGCCAGCCATAGTAGGACCTGCCTCGGGACATCGGCACGAACCGCGCATTCTGGAGCGCGCGCGGGGTTGCGGCAAGTTTGCCCGGCCGAGCGGGCGTCGAGCTCCGGCGTCGGCCACGGACGCCCGCGGTCGAGGCATGCGGCACGTGACTTGCTGCTCGGCTTCCCGTCTCACCCGCAACGTCGGGAAATCGAGCGTATCGCCCGGAGAGGACGATGGAGCGTCGTCACCAAAATGCCATCCGCCATCTCACCGACGCGGGGATAGGCGCGTGAACGTGCCGATCGCGGGCATGCTGCTGCTGGGCGTGGGGCTGCTCGCGATCCAGCTGCTCCGCCACGACCGCGGACGCGTGCGACTCGCCCTCCTGCTCCGCGGCCAGACCCGCCTGCTCGAGATGATCGCGGTCGGGAAGGCGCTTCCCGAGGTGCTCCAGGCGCTCTGCGATCTGGTGGAGCAGCAGGTGCCGGGCATGCTCTGCTCGGTGCTGCTTCTCGAGGGCGACCGCCTGCGTGACGGGGCCGGCCCGAGTCTCCCCGACGATTATCGCCGCGCGATCGACGGCGTGGAGATCGGCCCCGGCGTCGGCTCATGCGGCACGGCGGCGCACACGCGCCTGCCGGTCGTCGTGTCGGACATCGCGACCGACCCCCTGTGGGACGGGTATCGCGCGCTCGCCCTCGGCCACGAACTCCGTGCCTGCTGGTCGTCTCCCATCCTCGCCAACGACGGCCGTTGCCTCGGCACGTTCGCGATGTACTACGGCGAGGTCCGCACGCCGACGCGCCGCGACTGGCAGCTCATCGAGATCGCCACCGACGTCGCGAAGGTCGCGATCGAGCGCCATCGCACGTCGACGGAGCTCGCACGTTCGACCGCACGCGTGGCGGAGGAGTCGCGGCTCTCGACGGCGCTGGTCCAGGTCGGGCGCGAGATGATCTCCTCGCTCGATACGCCGGTGCTCCTCGATCGCCTCTGCCAGATCACGACCGAGCTGCTCTCGTGCGACCTCAGCTCCACGGTACTGCTCGACCCCGCGCACCACGTGCTGACCCCGCGCTCGTGGCACGGGTACACACCGGAACAAACCGAAACCCTGCGTGTCATGCGCATGCCCGCCGCGACGCTCGCCCCGCTTCTTCAGGCGCTCGAGCGTACCACCTGCATCGCGGTGAGCTCGGACGCCGTCGTCGACCCCGCGAGCGCGCGACTTCTCGCGGAGTACGGCATCACGCAGAGCCTGTACGTCGCGCTCCGGCGCGGGCACGATCTCATCGGCTTTCTCTTCTCGGCCCATCGTGGCCGCGACGCGCGGTTCACCTCGCTCCAGAAGCGCCTGGCGGTCGGCATCGCGCAGATCGCGTCGATGGCGCTCGAGAACGCCCGACTCGTCGAGGAGGCCCAGCGCGCCAGTCAGCTGAAAAGCGAATTCGTCTCGACGATGTCGCACGAGCTCCGGACGCCGCTCAGCGTGATCCTCGGCTACACCGACATGCTGCGGGAGGACGGGCTCGATGCCGACGAACGCGGCCGCACGCTCGATCGCATCCGCCGGGCCGGGATCGAGCTGCTCGAGATGATCGAGGCAACGCTGAACCTCGGGCGACTCGAGGCCGGCCGCGACCCGGCGTGCATCGAGAGCGTCGACGTGGCCGCGGTGCTCGACGAGCTCGCCGCCGAGTTCGCCGCCGTCCATCAATCGCCGACCACGATGCTCCGCTGGCACGGCGCGCCCGGCATCGTGCTCGACACCGACCGCCGGAAGCTCCGCATGATCCTGAAGAACCTGATCGCGAACGCGCTCAAGTTCACGCCGTACGGCGAGGTGGAGGTGCGCGTCGAGGTGCGCGGCGATCGCTGCGCGTTCATGGTACGCGATACCGGCGTCGGGATCGCGGCCGAACGCCTGCCGGTCATCTTCGATATGTTCCGCCAGGCCGACAGCTCGGACACGCGCTCCTATGGCGGCGTCGGGCTCGGCCTCTACATCGTGCAGCGCTTCCTCGATCAGCTCGGCGGCGAGATCGCGGTCGCGAGCGCCCCGAGCCGCGGCACGACGTTCACCGCGACCCTGCCGATGCGAACGTCGTTGTCACTGACGGCGTAGCGCCGGTCGCACGCCGGTCGCGAGCGTCGGATACGGCCGAGGCTCGTGGACGACCAAGGCGACGAGCGCGGGCCGCCCAGGCGGAGCGTGCGCCTCTCTCCGGGCCGCTCCGGCGCTTCAAGGCGCCTCGCAATCCGTGCCGCGGCAGCCGCTGAAGTCGATCGTGCATCGGGCCGTACAGGCGAGCGTCCCGAGCGGATCCGACTCGAAGCAGAGATCCTCGCAGGTGTTGTCGTCGAAGTCGGCGCCGTCGCATTCCTCGCCGTCGTCGACGATCCCGTTACCGCAGAACGGCGTCGCACTGGGCTGCGGCACGGGCGTGCGCGTTCGCGTCGGCGTCGCGTGCGGGGTCGGCGTCGCGGTCTCGCCGGGTCGGGCCGTCCGCGTCGGGCCGGTCGAGGTCGGCGTCGCGATCTCGGTGGGCAGAGGCGTCGTGGCCGCCGTGGCGCGCGGCGTCGGCGCGGCGCAGTAGGACCGGTCGACCGTGGCGCCGACGCCGGCGAGCAGCGCGTCCGTCCGCGGTGTCGCTGCACGGACGAGCGCGATGGCGTCGCATTCGTGATGCCGTGCGAGGCACTCGGTCAGGTCCGCGAGCCCCCGCGGGTCCTCGACCTGAACGGCGGCGCACTCGTCCACGAGCGCGTCGAGATCCGCCCCGGTCGGCGCCAGAAGCAGCGCGGGGTCGACGTGTGAGGGGCCGCACGTCGCGGCGACGGCGCGCCGGAAGGCGGCGCGCGCGGCGGCGATGCGCGCGAAGGCGGCGTCGCAGCCGGCCACGACGTCGGCGCGGCACGACGTCCCGTCGTCGCCGCGCCCGCGACAGGCACGCGCCGCGCGCGTGCAGACGGCGACGTTGCCGAGCATGCGCACGACGAGACGGGCCGCCGCGCGCGCCGACGTCCGCATGCAACGCGTGACGGCCTCGCCGACGGCAGCGTCCCGCACGCCGCGGCCGCTGCCGCCCCGATCCGGCAGACATGCGAGCGACGCGCGGGCGGCTGCCGCGACCCCGGCGACCCGCAGAAGCTCGCCGGCGCGAGGAACGGCGTGCGCCAGCAACTGCTCGCCCCGACAGCGCACCGAGCCGGCGAGGCAGGCCCCGAGCACGGCGGCGTCACCCGCGTCGGTCCCGAGCGCCGGGCAGAGCGGCGCCAGATCCGCGAAGCCGAGCCCGTCCGCCGACGACAACGTGACCGGATCGACCGCCGCGCAGCGCCCCGCGATCAGCCGCGCGAGCCTGTCGGCGCGACGGGCGTTCCGCGCGACCGTCCGTGCGCAGCGCACGCCGGCCGCCGCGAGGCATGCGGCGTCGTCGGGCAGCGTTTCGACGCAGGTCGCGGCGGCGCCGACGCAGCGTCCGAGATCGGAGAGCTGGCGGGCGAGAAACGCCTGGCTCCCGGTCGCGACGGCACGCTGGCATTTCGCGGCCGCCACCCCTGCGAGGTCGGCGGCTCCGCTCGACGGCTCTTTCAGCAACGACACGAAGACCAGCGCCGCGACGACACGCGACGTCGCACGAAGCGAGGAGTGCACGGCACAGCCCTCCCAGACACCGCACTGCCACGCGCGATTTACGGAGGCAACGAAAATCGCGCGTGGTGGCGGCACGGCGGCGAATCGCCTAGGGTCGGCCTCATGCCGCATCGGGGGCACCCGCCGTCACGGAAGTTGTCCTCCGCGCCGAGCCCGAGCCGCAACGTCGACGCGATCGCGGCGCGACGTGTCTCCACCACCGACTGGGCGACGAGCGAGCATCTGTTGGCGCTCGTCGACAACTCGACCACGTGCATCTACGTGAAGGACGCCGCCGGTCGCTATCTGCTCATCAACCGTCGGTACGAGGAGGTCTTCCACGTTTCCCGCGCCGAGTTCATCGGACGCACCGATCTCGACTTCTTTCCGCCCGACATCGCGCAGGCGCTGCGGGGGAACGACCTCGAGGTCATGCGGCGGAACGAGCCCGTCGAGTTCGAGGAGGTCGTGCCCCACGACGACGGCCACCACACCTACATCTCGATCAAGGTCCCGCTCCGCGACGAGCGCGGCAGGGCGGAGGGCGTGTGCGGGATCTCGACCGACATCACGCAGCGGCGCGAGACCGAACGACAGCTGCGACTCCTGACGCAGCAGCTCGTCAGCGTGCGCGAGGAAGAGCGGCAACGCCTGAGCTTTCGGATCCACGACGAGATCTGCCAGGAGCTGACGGGCATCACGTTCATGCTCGCCGCAACCTCACGGCGGCTCGGGCCCGAGGTCGCGGCCGACGTCCCCGAGCTCGAGCGCGCACGGACGCAGCTCGCCCACGTGATCGACCATCTGCGCTCGGTTGCACGCGGGCTGCATCCGGTCGTGCTTCGCGATCTCGGGCTCGCCGAGAGCCTCCGGACGCTCGGACAGACGCTCTCGACTCCGCGGCTCGCCATCGACGTCGACGTGCCCGAGTCCTTGCCGGCGTTGGCGCGCGACCTCGCGCTCGCCGTGTACCGCATCGCCCAGGAGGCGGTGCTGAACGCCGTCCGCCACGCCGACACGCACGCGGTGCGGGTCGCGGTGCACACCGGGGACGCCGAGCGCATCCAGCTCGCCGTCGAAGACGACGGGCGAGGGTTCGACCCTCGAACCGTCGGCGCACGGAGCCTCGGGCTCCTCGGAATGGAGCAACGCGCGACCGCGGTCGGCGGCACGCTCACCGTCGATTCCACGCCGGGCCGCGGCACGCGGGTCGTGTTCACCTGTCCGCTCGCGGGCGGCGAAGCGGAGCCCGCTTGACGTCCTCACGCCTGCGGCGCGCCCGCTACGCCGTCCTCGCCCTGCTCGTGATCGCGTCGGCCGCCGGCGCGATCGCGGCCGCACCGCTCGGCCCCGAGATCGAGCACGCGCTCGCGAGCAGCACCTACGTCTACATCGCGAGCGAGCGCAAAGACGGGAGCTTCGGCACGCCCGCGGAGATCTGGTTCATGTGGGACGACGGCGCGGTGTGGGTGGCGTCGCCGCCGACGAGCTGGCGCGCCAAGCGCATTCGCGCCGGGCGCATGAAGGCGCGGATCACGGTCGGCACGAAGAACGGGCCGACGTTCACGGCCGAGGGCTCGTTCGTACGCGATCCGGCCGTCTACGAGCGGCTCTTCGCCACGTACGCGAAGAAATACCCCGACGGGTGGCGCTCGTATGAAGCCCGCTTTCGCGACGGCCTGAAGAACGGGAGCCGCGTCCTGATGCGCTACCGGCCGATCGCGCCGGTGGCTGCCGCGCCTACCGGCGCGCCCCCGCGGCCGACCCCGACTGCGCACCCGTGAGGATCGGGAGGATGCCCGCGTAGAGGCCGCGCTTGAGCGCGCCGTACGTGCTCCGATCCTTGACGGCGAGCGCGGCGGCCCGCTCGATCGCGCGCGGCAACACGTCCGGCCCGGGCACGGCGGCGTCGACGATGCCGCGCTCCACGCATTGCGGACCACCGAGCCGCACGCCGGTCAACAGCGTCTCCACGACGACGCGCGCCGCGAGCTTCGCCTGGATCAGCGCCGTCATCCCGGGCGCGAGCGGCACGTTGATGTCGACCTCGGGCAGGCAAAAGAACCCGCGGTCGGCACGCA
Organism: uncultured delta proteobacterium; assembly: GCA_963774015.1. Classification (GTDB taxonomy): domain Bacteria; phylum Desulfobacterota; class Binatia; order UTPRO1; family UTPRO1; genus UTPRO1. Next base: position 331,475 of record CAVZDH010000001.1, on the reverse strand, counting down.
TCACGCGGAAATCATGCGCGAGCGCGAGCATGCCGCCGGCCGCGAATGCGTGGCCGTTGATCGCGGCGACGCTCGGGATCGGCAGCGTCAGAAAGCGGGCGAACAAGCGGATCGTGTCCTCGACGAACGTGGCGCCTTCCTCGCGGCCCTCGTCGCTGCCGAGCCACGCCAGGTCGAGCCCGTTCGAATAGAACTTCTCCGATCCGCCCACCGTCACGAGCGCCGCCGGCCCGCTCGCGCCCTCCACCTCGTCGAGCGCGCCCGCCAGCGCAGCGAGAAACCCGCGATTGAAGCGGTTCTCGCCGGCATTCATGGTGAGGATGAAGACCGCTCCATCGCGGGTGATCTCGATCGACATGGGGCTCCTTTCGCGCCTCAGGCAGCCGCGCTCGGCCGTCGCTTGAAGCTCTCGTACCAGCGGTGGAGGTTCTTGAGGTCGGGATCGATGGCGATCTGCGCGAACTCGGCGAACTGAAGCGCCGCCAAGAGCGTACAGTCGGCGATCGTCGGCGTGTCGCCCGCGACGAAGGGATTGCCGCCGATCTTCTCGTCGAGCACCTTCAGATTGGTCGCGAGCGCGGAGCGCGCGGAGTCCGCCGCCTCGGCGGATTGCTTCACGCGGCCCGCGAAGAGCGGGTGCGTGTTCTGGAACACGACCGCGATGCGGCCGAGGATGCTGAGCTCGCAGAGTCGCTCGAGCGCGCGCACGCGCGCCCGCTGCAGCGGCGTCGTGCCGATCATCGGCGGACTCGGGTGCAGCTCCTCGAAGTACTCGATGATGGCGAGAGACTCCGGCAGGCACGTGCCGTCGTCGAGCTCGAGGACGGGCAGGCCCCCCATCGGGTTCTTCTTCAGGAACTCGGGCTTGCGGTTCTCTCCGGTGACGATGTCGACCACGGCCGACGGCACCTCGATGCCCTTCTCGGCGAGGTAGACACGCACCTTCTTGGGGTTCGGGGCTCCCGGAAATTCGTAGAGCTTCATGGCAAGGCCTCCGCGGACGCTTGCGAGCGGAAATTCACGACGCGAATCGTGGGCTCGCCGAGCCGATCGCCGTTCTCTGCCAGTCGCCCTCGCCTGACACAATCAGCGACGTGGCACGGCGAGCGCAGCGGCTCGCAGCCCTTCCTCGAACTTCGATCGCCTCGCAACGGTGAGATGCCGCCGGCGGCGAAGCGTCGCAACGAAGGCGGCGACGCGCGCCGGCGAGCCGGCTTTCACCTCGACCTCGAGCCGCTCGATGCGGCGCCTGCGACCCCGTCCGCCGACGACGTCCGTGCGGTCGACCGCGACCTCGGCGATCGTGCCGCGGCCGTCGTCGAGCACGAAGACCCGGCGCCACGTGCGCAGGCCGAATAGGCGCCGTAGCGGCGTCGTGCGCCGGATGCGCCGCAACCGCCGGCCGACCGCTCCCCGACTCGTCTCCACGGTCGCGATACGCGCGGTCGGTATCCCGGCGGTGATCTCGCGACGACGCGCAACTCCGCCGCGCGCGCGCCGAAGTGCCTTCAGCGTCGCCTCGAGGCGCGCTCCGGAGCGCCGCACGCGGAGCGCGAACCCCGCGCGCGCGACCCGCCAATCCGCAGTGTCGTAGTACGCGTCCCGGAGCCGCCGGCTCGCGGAAGGCGTCAGCGTCCAGCCGTCGACACGCGCCTGCCGAAGATACCGGTAGAGGGCGTCCCCGCTGCGCGGGACGAGTTGCCACTCGACCTCGATGCTTCGTGCCACCGGGCGGACATCCCACCTCGACCGAGCACGGGCAAGCCGCGGTCGGTGGTCAGTGGACGACGGCGCCGCGCACGAACGCGTCGAGCACGTTTCGCGTCACGCGCTGTACGCGCTCGTCGGGAACGGCGCGCTCCCCGAAGTCGTCGAGCCCGAGGCTCCAGCCGATGGTTCCCGCCGCAAAGACCCAGGCACCGCTCGGCGCCCGATAGATGGACGAGCTCGCGTAGACCGAGTCGCCCGCGAAGCCCACGTACGGCGACGTCGAGAGCAGCGCGGCGCTGCCGGGCGCGGCCGCCGGGCTCGGCGCGGCGGCGTCGAACGCATCGGTCTCGTAGCCGACGATGCCCGGGATCGCGTCGCCGTCGGCCAGTCCCGTTCCATCGTAGACCCAATGCGCCGCGTCTTGGACGACGTAGTCCGCATAGGCGCCGTGCAACCCACCCGCGATGATGTCGCCGTACTGGATGCCGATCAGCGCCTGCTCGGGGCGCGGCGGCGAGGCCGCGCGCCACTGTACCGTCGTCGTCGCGTCCTGCACGGGATCGAGCGCGGCGTCCTTGTAGCAGACCATGATGCGGTCGGGCGTCCCGCGCGCCGACGGCTCGAAGCGTACCTGCCAATACGCGGCGTTGGCACCGAAGAACCCGAGGTGCACGCCGTGGTCACGCGCTTCCTCGACCGCGTCGCGCATCGCGCGCGACCAGTATTCGTCGTGGCCGACCGAGAGGAACGCTCTGCTCCGAAGCAAGCGCTCGCCGTGCGCGTGGGTGTCGAGATCGGTCGTGTAGACGACGTCGTATCCGGAGCGCTCGAGGAAGCGCACGAAGTCGACCTCCCAGTCGAGGAACTGACCCGCACCGTCGCGCGCGTACGGCCGGTCGAACGACACGGCGACGGCGCGCGGGTTGCCGGCGACGGTCTCGGGTCCGAAACTCGAGCCGTACAGGCTCTTCCCGCGGACTCCGTCCGCTGGATAGTCGTTGTAGGCCTGATAGGTCGCGACGCTCTGTTGATAGACGACGTCCGCGTTGCGCTCGTCGTCGCGGACCACGAACACGATGAATCCCCCGAATCTGCGCTCGGTCTCGACGACGCCGAGATACACGCCGCTCACCCATTCGCGCGGCACCATGAGCGTCGCGCTCGGCGTCCAGTCGCAGGCGATGAGCCCCGTCCGCGCATCGGCCGGGCATGGCGGCTGACGCCCGCCGTCGAGCGGACCGATGCGGGTCTCGAGCAGACCGCCGAGACCGCCGTACCAACCGATGCGGTAGACGTCGATGGTGTACGTCTCCGGCGCATCGACGCTGACGAAGAACGTGATCGCGTCGCCGTGATTCACGCTCGTCGCCGAAGCATAGCCTTTCACCTGCTCGGCGACGTCGTCGGCGGGCGTGTACCCGTGCTGCCAGAATTGCCACCCATCGCTTCCGGGCTTGCGATTCTCGCGGGCGACCACGGACCCGGCCGGCACGACGGCGACCGCCTCCTCGCGGCCGCCGGATCCGCCGCCACAGCCGCCGAGAAGCAGCATGCATCCCACGGAGGCGACGGCGCCGACTACTCGCGGCCGTCGCCACACCGCCGCCGAGCCGTCGCGTCGCCACGCATGCACGGTGGACTCTCGCTACGCCGCGACTCGCGGCAACTGCACCGTGAAGACCGATCCGTGTCCCGGCTCGCTCATTGCGCTCACCGAACCCCCGTGTGCCTCGACGATCGCCTTCGACAGATAAAGGCCGAGCCCCGTCCCGGGAATCGCGCGATCGCGATGGAAGCGCGCGTATTTGGTGAAGAGCCGTGCGAGATCGGCCGGACCCACCCCATAGCCCGTGTCGCGCACGCGCAGCAACACGTCGTCGCCCATGTTCCCGACCTCGACGTCGATGCGGCCGCCGGCCGGCGTGTATTTGAGCGCGTTGCCGACGAGGTTGGTGACGACGCGGCCGAGCTGCCGCCGATCGCCCCGCACGAGCGCCGACGCGCCCTCGTGGACGAGCGTGATGCCCTTCTCCGACGCCGACGGCCGGTGCCGGCCGACGATCTCGGACGTCAACGTGCCGAGGTCGAGACGCTCGCGCGCGATCCCCGCGACGCCGCGGTCGATCGCCGCCATGTGCAGGTGGTTCGTCGCGAGGTCGGAGACGGCCTTCAACGACTCCGTGACCGAGCCGGCGAGCGCGAGCAGCTCGGGGGACCCCTCGCGCCGCAAGCGGTCGGCCAACATCTCCATGTAGCCGAGGGCGACGTGCATGGGGTTGTTGATGTCGTGCCGCAGGGTCGCCAGAAACTCCTCGCGCGCCTCGTTGCGGGCCGCATCGAGCGCGAGCGCCGCGGAGGTCGCGACGAGCGCCAGCACGCGGCGGTGCTCTTCGAGCGCGGCCGCGTCGCCCCGGGTATGCACGAGGAGCACGCCGATCGCCGTCCCGCGCACCGGGAGCGGTGCCGCGATCAACGCACCGCCGGCGGCGGGCGCGGGCATCCACGGCAGCGGCGGCACGTCGCGGATCACGACCGGGTCCGTACCGGCGAGGGCCGCGGCAAACGGTTCGCGCTCGACGCTCATCTCGGCGGTCGGCTCGAGGTCGAAGCTCGCCGGCAAGACCGCCTGCACGGTGCAGACGCGGCGCGGCCCGTCGACGACGACGAACGCGACGGCGTCCGCATAGCGCTCCTCCCAGACGAGCTCGAGCAGCGCCCGAGACGCCGACGCGAAATCGGGCACGCGCGCCAAGCGCTGGTTCACCGCACCGAGGAAGGACATCTCCTCGATGCGCTGCAGCAGCGCGGTCTCGGGGCTCACCACCGCGCTCGCGCCGTCATTCGAAGGTCGCATAGTTGAGGGCGTGGTCGAGATCGGCGTCGAACTGCTCGAGGACGGCGTCCAAGGTATCGGGCGTGAGCGCGAGCCGCGCCCACGCCGTCGGGTCGATGGGCGCGAGGCGACGGTCGCCCCCGGAGCCGTAGCCGAGCGCACGCACCAATGCGTTCGCAACGTGGACGATCGCGGTCTCGTCGCGCGCGGTACGGGCGCGCGACGGAGCGTGATGCCACGTGATGGGCTCGCCGAGGCAGGCCGGAAAGCGCCATTTCTCGACGAGCCATCCGGCGATCTCGCCGTGGTCGGTTCCGAGCTCCTCGCGCTCGACCTCGAGAAAGGTGCGACCCGTCGCCGTCGCGGTGTCGACGATGTGCACGAAGGCGTCGGGCAGCTGCTTATAGAGAACGACCTTGCCGAGATCGTGCAACAAACCGGCGGCGGTGGCCTCTTCCGGATTCGCGCGGCCGGTGACCTTGGCGATCGCGCCCGACGCAACCGCGCAGCCGAGCGAATGCTCCCAAAAGCCGGGCAGGCCCGCGACGCTTCGCATGTCGAGGACGCTCGTCGAGAGGATCACGCCGCGGGTGACGGCGGTCCCGAGCATCACGAGCGCCTGGCTCACCTGGCTGACGCCGCCCTGCGCGTTGTAGAATGCCGAGTTCGCCAGGCGGAGCACCTGCGAGGTCAGCGACTGGTCGATCTCGATGAGCTCCGCGACGCTCGCGAAGTTGATCTCGGGATCTTCGAGCGCGATCACGACGCGCTCGAGGAGCTTCGGCAACGTCGGCAACGTTCTGAGGCGGCTGACCTCCCAGCGGAACTTCTCCTTCGAGGTCGGCGCCGGTGCCTGACCGCCGGTCGTCATGACTCGCTCGCCTCGTTCGGCACCGTTCCGGCGACGGCGGCCCGCCGCTCCAGACGCCGCGCGATCGCCGCCTGAATCTCCGCGAGCGGCGGGGTCAGGACTTCGCCGGCGAAGCGCGCGGCCAGCGCCGTCTGCTCTTCGGCGAGCGTCCGAACCTGCTCCCACGGCGCGCATACGCCGGCGTCGTCGACCACGACGCTCTGCACGGCCATGTGGCGGAGCACGCGGACGACGCCCGGGGACAAGATGGTCCCGACGCCCGCGACCAGCCGCCCGTTCGCGTCGCTGATCGGCCGCGCCAGCCGCATCTGCGACGTCGCGAACTGCAGGTGGATCCGAACCGCCATCGTCCCTCTCTGCCACGTCGCTTCGCATGACGTAGCGCACACATGCCGGGGCACGCGCCCCCGCAACTCGTTCGGCCGGATCCACCAGAAACTTGAGCGCTGGCACAGCGAGCGGCACCAGCTCCGGCGGCCTTCGAATCTTCGCGGCCGGCGGGTGCGGTACCTTCCGGGGAAGCTCCGCCCAGGTCTCCCGGAGACGAAGCGCGGAGCTACCGGCGCAGAGCGTCCCTTCGTGTCCCGTACCCGAAGTTCGTTGCATAAGGCTGCGAGGGATTTCGAGCCCGGCCAAGGCGCGACGACGCAGGAATAGTCTGGGCTATTTCAAGGAGGAGCGCAGAATTATGCGGCGAACATCGGGCACGGGACTCGTCCTGGCGGATGCCGCGAGACGCGACCTCCGAGCGCGAAGCGCGCGGCCGGGCGCAGCGAGCGTATCGATGAAGACGCGGGCTGTCCTCCCCGCACCGCGGTAAGGTCCGCGGCAGACCACGGGGTCATCCACGAAGGAGCCCCACGACTGCAGCGAAAGGAGGACAGCCCAATGGCAGAGTACTACGTAGGTTTGGACGTGCACACTCGTGAGAGCGTCTTCGTCGTGCAACGCGCCGACGGCACCGTCGTGGGGCGCGGGCGCATCGCCACCGATCGCTCCGGCTTCGAATCCTTGCGGACCCGCTTCGCCTTGCCGTCCGCCACCCCGGTGGCGCTGGAAACCGGGACAGTCGCGTTTTTCACCGCCCGGCTCTTGGCCGCCCTGGAGCTGCAGCCGATCGTGGTGGACGCACACGAAGTCCGTGCCAAGGCGCATCGGCCGAATCAGAAGAGTGACAGTCGCGACGCGTTTGAGCTCTGCGACGGCATTCGGCGTGGCCTGTACCGCGCGACCGTCCACGTGCCACCCCCAGAGATCAGTGCGCTGCGCGAAACGCTCTCCCGGCGGCGCCATTTCGTGCGGCAGCAGACCGCGGAAGTGAACGCGGCCAAGCGCCTGCTCCGCAGCGCTGGCTGCGCGAAGTTGAGTACGAAGACGCTCGGCACCGCCACCGCGTGGACGGCGTTGCTCTCCGCCGGGGGATGAGCTCCGTGCGGCTCGGCCGCGCGGAGCGAAGGGGGAGAGATCCCCCTTGTGGACTAGTGTCCCGGCGCCGCCGATCCGCCCGGCTTGAAGCGGAACACGTGATACGGGGCGTGCGCGGCTTGGTGGCCGGAGGGCACGAAGAGAACGTGCTGCAAGGAGCTGCACGTCACGTAGAGCCAGCCGTCGGGTCCGAAGCTCAACCCGTCGGGCCAGCGCAGCTTCGCGTCCTTGATCAGGGTCGTGAGCGTCCGATCCGGGCCGAGCGCGAGCACGGCCGAATGTTCGGGATCGGTGAGGTAGACGTTCCCGGCGTCGTCGCTGCTGAGACCGTCGCTGATCGTCTTCGGACCGTAGTCCTCGACCTTCGCGGCGAGCGCCGCGGACGGGAGCGTCGGGTCGTCGAGCGCCGCGGTCGGGACGCGGTACATGCGGTCGCCGTTCACCGGCGCGTAGTAGAGCCACTGGCCGCTCCGGTCGAGGGTGATCGAGTCGACACCGATCCGAAGCGTGTAGATCCCGAGGACGACCATGTCGCGCCCGGCGGCGTCGATGACGTAGTTCTTCGGACGTACCGAGGGATGACGGTCGAGCAGACGGCGGCTCGTCCGCCGCTCCACGTCGTACACGATGATCGCTGGCGTCTGCGCGATCGGGCTCGACTCGGCGATGTAGATGCGCTTCCCGTCCGGCGAGACCGCGAAGTCGTTGAGCATCGAGAGCAGGCCGGCGACCTCTTTCGGGAAGTCGTACTGGTGCACCACCGTGCGGCCGTCCACGTCGAAGGCGAGGATGCGCGGCTGACCGCGGCCGTACTCGGCGTAGTCGAGCACCCAGAGCCGCCCCTGGCGGTCGATCCGCATCGAGAGCGGCGTCGCGAAGTGCAGGCCGGCGCCGTCGGCGTGCTGAAACGCCTCGTCGGGAAACGGCACGGGCTTCCCGTCGACCAGCTCCGCAACCTTGATGGGCGGGTTGCCGTCGGGATGGAGCGTCAGGAAGACGCGACCCGTCGCCGACACGGCGATGTTCCCGGGCGGGTAGTCGAGCGCCGCCACCTGCTCGACAGCGGAGGCGGGAATCGCCGGCGCCGTCGTGCGGTCCGCGAGATGCTCACCCCCGCCGAAGAAGACGCGGACGGCGAGCGCCAGCACCACGACCACGCCGACCAGCCCGACCACCACACGAGTGAGCACGCGCATCCGCGCCGTCTAGCCAACGGGTCGGGCAGCCGCAACCGCGCCGCCCGCGCGCCGGGATGCATCGCCCGCGGGACGACGTCAGTTCTTCTCGAAGCGGTACACGGTGCCGGCGAGATCGGCGACGTACAGCTCCCCGTTCGCATCCTCGCCGAACGACACCAGCGACTGGATCGCCGCATCCGAGCCGAGCGCGCTCGTGAACTCGAGCGCGCTCACCGCCGTACTGCCGTTCCAGACGAAGGAGCGAATGCGGCGGGTGCAGAGATCCCCATAGAAGTAGCGTCCCGTGAGCTCGGGAATCGCGCCGCCGCGGTACACGTAGCCGCCGATCACCGAGCAGTCGTCGGTACCGGTGCCGTTCTGGTGCGGATAGGCGACCACGGGAAAGGTGATGCCGGTCGTGTCGCAATCGCTCGACGGCTCGAAGCAGGCGAAGCCCTCGGTGAGGTTCCAGCCGTAGTTCCGACCGCCCTGCCCGCGTGGCTCGACGTCGACCTCCTCGAAGCGCCCTTGGCCGACGTCGCCGATGTAGAGGTCGCCGGTCAGGCGGTCGAAGCTGAAGCGGAACGGATTACGAAGACCGTAATCCCAAACGTCGGGATCGGCGCCCGCGAGGTTACCGGGCGGCGGAGCGTCCGAGTCGACGTCGAGGCGCAGGATCTTGCCGAGCTTGCTCCCCCGATTCTGGCCGTTCCGGTCGGGATCGCCGGCGCCGCCGCCGTCGCCGAGGGCCACGTAGAGAAAACCGTCGGCGCCGAACGCGACCATGCCGCCGTTGTGATTCGCCTGCGGCTGGGCGATGGTCCGCAGGATGCGGAGCGCGTCCGGTTCGGCGACCGTCGGATCGCTGGCGCGGCGGACGTACTCCGCGACGACGGTGGCGCCGCCGCCGTCGGTATAGTCGACGTAGAAGCGACCGTTGGCGGCGTAGTCCGGATGGAAGGCGAGACCGAGGAGCCCCTGCTCGCCACCACTGCTGGTGAGCCTCGTGACGTCGAGAAACGGCCGGTCGCGGAGCACCCCGTCCTCGACGATGCGAATGCGTCCCGGCTTCTCGACGACGTAGAGGGTGGCGGCGTCACCCGGAGCCCCGAGCGCCAGGAGCGGCCCGTCGAGGCCCGTCACGACCGGCGTCAAGCGCAGCGAGGGCACGATCGGACACGCCGTGAACGCGGCCAAGCCGGCGGCCAGACGCAGCACGTTGACGCCGTCGCTCACGCTCACCTGGAAGTCGCCGTCGAGGTCGCAGATCACCGGGTCGCAGCGATTCTCGAGGCCCGCCGCCGCCTGCAATGCGCGGACGCCGTCGGTGACGGTGACCGTGCCGCTCGCGTCGGCGTCGCCGCAGACCTCTGCGGCGACCGCCGCGGCGCGCACGGCACCGAGCACGACGAACGCCAGCGCGGCCGCGAGGCCCACGACCCCTCTGCGATGAAAGCGCTCTCCCCACATGGACACGATTGCCTCCTGTCGACGACGGCGTTCGGGAATCGTACGCGGGCTGCAGCCGATCGGATGCGCGCCCCTTCATATGATGAGGCGCGGAACGGGGGGCAACCCCGGCGGTTCCTTGACGCTCGGACGGCCCGCCGAGTAGACCACCGCATGGAGCGCGCGCGCATCGGTTGGATCGGCACCGGCATCATGGGCGCATCGATGTGCGGTCACCTGATGGCGGCGGGCCACCGGGCGACGATCTTCACGCGCACCCGCGCGCGTGCCGAGCCGCTGCTCGCCCGCGGCGCCGAGTGGGCCGAGACACCGGCGGCGGTCGCGAGCGCGTCGGACGTCGTCTTCACGATGGTCGGCTACCCCGCCGACGTGCGCGAGGTCGTGCTCGGACCGGACGGCGTGCTCGCCGGCACCGCGACGGGGACGATCCTGGTGGACCTGTCGACGAGCGAGCCCGCCCTCGCACGCGAGATCGACGTCGCGGCACGAGCGCACGGCGTGGGCGCCCTCGACGCCCCGGTGTCGGGCGGCGACGTCGGCGCGCGCGAGGCCCGGCTCTCGATCATGGTCGGCGGCGACCCCGCGGTCTTCGCGCGCGTCCGACCGCTCTTGGAGCACCTGGGGAAGACGATCGTGCTGCAAGGACCGGCCGGCTCGGGGCAGCACACCAAGATGGTGAACCAGATCCTGATCGCGACCGGCATGATCGGCGTGTGCGAGGCACTCCTCTACGCGCGGACGTCCCGACTCGACGTAGCGACGGTGCTCCAATCGGTCTCCGGCGGAGCGGCCGGATCATGGTCGCTCACCAACTACGTCCCGCGCATCGAGCGCGGCGACCTCGCGCCCGGCTTCATGATCGAGCACTTCGTGAAGGACATGGGGATCGCGCTCGCGGAAGCGAAGCGCATGGGCTTGGTCCTTCCCGGGCTCGAGCTCGCCGAACGCCTCTACGCCGGCCTCGTCGCCGCGGGGCAGGGACGCGACGGCATTCAAGCCTTGATCCTCGCGTTGGACGCGCTCTGAATCGGCCCGCCTCGCACACCAGCGCGCGCCACCTCGCTTGAACGGACGAAGCGCTCTGCGCTACACCCCGCCCGTGCCTGCCGGATCGCATCTCCGCGCCGTCGTCGCCGTCGGGCTCGTATTGCTGGTGGGCATCGGCATTCTCCTGCGACGGGTGAACGCCGAGCGCGCACGCGGACGGTCCGCACCGACCGTCGTAGCCGCGGCGACCGCGGCGGTGTCGGGGGCGCCGCATGCACGCCGGACGCCCACCTGGCGCGCCGACCTCGACGACGATGCGCCGTCGGAGGATCAAGCCTACAAGGCCGATCCGCTCGCGCCGCTCGTCGACACGGCGGAGGCGTGGTCACGCGTCGACTTCGACGAGATCCGCCGCGCGCTCCCGGACAGCATGTATTGGAAGATGGCGTTCCCCACCAAGGACCCCGCGCTCCTCGAAGAGCGCGAGAAGATCCGTGCCGAATGGAACGAGGAGTACGGCAAGGTGCTCTCGAACACGGCAACGGACGAGGAGATCGACGCGTACTACGGCGCGCAACAGCAGCTTTCGAACGACTACCTCGAGTTCCTCGTCTACCTCGCCGAGCACTACGGCAACGACGTCCCGCGGAGCGAGGTCGGCATCTTGAAGCTCGCCGGCGAGCTGCATCTCGCGCGCCTCGAGGAGATTCCGCGGAAGATCGCCGAGGCGAAGGAGCGCCACGCGGCACACGAGCGCGCGCGTCAAGCGTGGCTCGAGGAGCAGCGCCAGTTCGCAACGCCCGCAGCGCCGACGCAGTGACGCGCAGCGGCGCGGATTCACAGGCGCTTTCGTCACAATTTCCTTGCCTCCCGCGATCCGCGCGTGCTACCCGCTCGCGAACATCCCTTCGGACGGGGCACGGGGCCTCGTCTCGTACACGCGAAAGGAGGCTGCGACGAATGAGAGCTCGTACCCCACTACTGGTTCTTGCCGCGTTGGCGGCGCTGGTGTTGCCGAGCACGGCGCGCGCGATCGGCATCGAAGACGTCGTCGACGGGGGCAACACCTATCCCTGGGTCATGGTCGAGATCCCCGGCACGGTCTGCAGTGACGGCTCGCAGTACCGCTTCTGGTATTACGACTCGCCCACCTCCACCAACATGGCGATCTCGTTCGAGGGCGGCGGCGCCTGCTGGGATTACCCGAGCTGCAGCGGGCAGACCGGCATCCTCGGCGCGGCCAACCCCAACGGCATCCCGACCGACTACATCACGCAGCTGAAGGCGAAGTACGTCTCGCCGATCATCAACGGCGCCGACCCCGGCGTCCCGGGACGAGCGAAAAACAACATCGTCACCAACGGGTGGGACATGGTCTACGTCCCGTACTGCACGGGTGACGTCCACGTCGGCAACCGCGTCGTCACGTACACCGACCCGACGGGCCAGAACCCGCCGATCACCTTCCGCCACAACGGCTACAACAATACGATCGCCATCGCGAACTTCCTGCACGGCCGCTTCCCGAGCATCAACAAGCTGCTCGTGACCGGCTTCAGCGCGGGCGGCGTGGCGAGCGGCGCGACCTTCTACAACGTCCGCCGCACCCTCAACCCGACCAAGGCCTATCTGCTCAACGACTCGGGGCCGCTCTTCCCGGCACCGAGCTCGAGCTACAACTCGTGGCAGCTGCACCAGACCATCAAGACGGCGTGGAATCTGACGTCGGTCTTCAGCCAGCTGCCGGCGTCCTTCAACCCGAACGACTTCGGCACCATGAACTCCATGGTCGCCACGCAGTTCCCGAACGATCGGCTGGCGTACACGGGGTACTCCAGCGACTACAACTTCTCCCGCTTCTCGTACGAGCGCTTCTACCCGGGCATCACGAAGAGCGGCGTCCTCACCAAGTGGCGCCAGGACCAGACCAACCTGATCAACCAGATCAAGAACTACTCGAACTACAGCTACCACGTGCCGTGGGAACGCCCGATCAACGACAGCCACTGCGTGTCGATCATCACCTTCATGGGCAGCCACGCGTGTCCGACGGTGCGCAAGAAGAAATGGTACGAAGTACTCGAGTGGCCGTGGACGCAGAGTTGGAAGTGCCCGAGCGGCTTCACGCCGTTCGAAACCTTCCTCGCGAATTGGATCAACAACAATGCGCAGAGCCGGATCGTCGAGCCGGAGAACTACTATAACGACGAGGACCCGGGCATGCAGATCTACGGTCCGCTCATCAACGACGCACTCGCGGGCGCCTGATCCGCATCCGCATCGACACGAGGCGGGGGCCCTTCCGGGGCCTCCGCCTTTTTCTTCGCCGGCAGCGACGCGCGTTCGGAGCCGTCCTCGGCGCCGGCGCGCTGATGGTGGCGGCGTGTGACTCGACCCCGCCCTCGGCTCCCGTCCCGACCGTCCGGCCCGCCTCGGCGCCCGCCGCACCCGCCGCGAGCGCGCCACCCGGACCCGTGGTCAACCGCGCGCTCGGTCTCGGCGAGGCCCGCAATCCCGAGCCCTTCACGCTCGACCAACGCCTCCTCGACGCCGCCCGCCGGAACGACCGCACAACGATCGAACGCGCGCTCGAGCTCGGCGCGAAGCTCGACGCCAAGGACGACATCGGCCGCTCCGCGCTCTTGCTCGCCGTCATGGACGCGCACAGCCTCGACCTCACGCGCTGGCTGCACGAGAAGGGCTTGCCGGTCGACGACGCCGACGTGACCGGCCGAACGCCGCTCAGCTTCGCGGCCGACGCCGGAGAGATCGACGTCGTGCGCTACCTCGTCGAGCAGGGTGCGGTCGTCGATACGCGCGACTTCACTCAGCGGACGCCGCTCATGCATGCGGCGGGCGGCAATCATCCGGACGTGATCGCGTACCTCGCCGACCACGGTGCCGACGTGAACGCGCGCGACCAATTCGGCGATACGCCGCTGATCGCCGCGTGCGGCAAGGGCAACGTCGCGAGCGCAACGCTCCTCCTCCAGCGCGGCGCCGACGCCACGCTGAAGGACCAAGAGGGCCGCACCGCCAAGGAGCGCAGCGCCCCGGAGGCGGAGCCGTGCCTTCGCCTGCCGAAATAGCCGACGCCCCGGCGCCGAATCGCCTCGCGGGACGCGTTGCCGCCGTCACGGGCGGCCTGCTCTATGCCCTCGGCTACCTCGGGTGGGGCGCGTGGCCTTGCTTGCTTCTCTTCCTCGTACCGCTCTGGTGGGCGCTCGCGACGACGGCCGCGCGCCGGCGCGACGCGGCGCTCGTCGGCTTCCTCTTCGGCGCCGCGGCGTTCGCGGGCGGACACCTCTGGCTGCTCGCGCTCATCGACCCGTTTTTCGACGGGCGGTACGCGACCGGGATCGCGCTCTGGATCGCGTACGGCCTCTGGTTCGCGCTGCCGTTCGCGCTTTACGGCCTGCTCTTCTCCGCGCTCCGGCGACGCGGGCTGCCGATCGCCGTCGCGGGCATCGCGCCGTACGTGGCGCTGGAATGGCTGCAGCCGCAGATCTTCCCGCTCTACGCCGGGAACGGGCTGGTGGCGGTGCCGCTGCTGGCAGCGACCGCCGACGTCGGCGGGCCCCTTTTCCTGACGGCGCTCGTGGCCGGCGCGAACGTCGTCGTGTACGAGACCCTCGCCTGGCGGGAGGGACGTCGGCCCCGGCCCATCGCGATCTGGGCCGCGGGCGCCGTCGTCGCGGTCGGCGTGCTCGGCTACGGCGCCATCCGCAACGCCGAGGTGGACGCGGCGAACGCGCGCGCGCCGGCGATCCGTGTCGGCGTCGTCCAGGCGAACCTCGACGTGCGCTCGCGAGACGCGCTCGGCGTGAGCGCGCATCGCAGCCATCTCGCGCAAACGCGCGAGCTCCTGAATCAGGGCGACGTCGACCTCGTCGTCTGGCCGGAGAGCGCGTACGTCCGCGGCATCCGTCGTCCGCTCCCCGTGTCGAGCCGGCCGATCGTGCAGGAGATGCCGGTCCCGCTGTTGTTCGGGGCGAGCTCCACGCTGGAGGTGAACGGCCGGAAGGTAAAAATCAACTCGGCGCTCCTCGCCGGCGAGGACGGCCTGATCCGCGAGGCCTACGACAAGAACCTCCTGATCCCGCTCGCCGAGTCACTGCCGTTCGCCGACGTGTTCCCCTCGCTCGCCACGCTCTTTCCCCACGCCGAAGAGTTCGCCGCCGCGCATGCGGTCGGCGCGTTGACGTTCGGCCCGTGGCGAATCGCGACGCCGATCTGCTACGAAGCGATCCGTCCCGAGCTCGTCCGCCGCATGGTAACCGAAGCCCATCCGCATCTGTTCGTCACGCTCGCCAACGACGCCTGGTTCGGTGACTCGCAAGAGCCGTGGATCCACCTGGGCTTGGCGCAGCTGCGCGCCATCGAGCATCGGCGTTGGCTCGTGCGCGCGACCAACAGCGGCGTGAGCGCGATCGTCGACCCGGCCGGCCGCATCGTCGAGCGCACCGGTCTCCTCACGCGCGAGAACCTGCACGGCGTCGTGCACCCGCTCACCGGTGAGACGCTCTACGACCGCCTCGGCGACTGGCCCGGGTGGACGTCGCTCGTCGTCGTGGCCGGGGCAATCGCGCGCGCCGCACGCCGACACTAGAAGCCCGATGGCGTTCACGAGCATTCAGTACGGCCTCCTCCTGCTCGCGACCTTCGTCGCGTACTGGGTGCTGCCGGCGGCCGTCGCGACGGGCGTGCTGCTGATCGCGAGCATCGCCTTCTATGCCAGCTGGAGCGTGCCCTACTTGGCGCTCGTGCTGCTGAGCGCCTCGATCGGCTACGGCGGCGGCCGCGCGATCGATGCCGCCCGCTCCGGCTCCGATACCGGCGCCGGCCAGCGGGCCCGCAGGGTGCTCGCCGTCTCGGTGACGCTGCTCCTCGGCCTGCTCGCGTACTTCAAGTACGCGGGCTTCCTCCTCGACCTCTGGAGCACCGTCAGCGGACGTCCGCACCCGACGCTGCACGTCCTCCTCCCGCTCGCGATCTCCTTCTACACGTTCGAGATCGTGAGCTACCTCGTCGACGTGTACCGCGGCGAGGCGGCGGAACGCTCGCCCTGGCGCTTTTTCACCTTCGTCGCCTTCTTTCCGCACCTGATCGCGGGCCCGATCATTCGCGCGCACGAGCTGCTGCCCCAACTGGTCGCGCGTCGCCCGTTCGACGCCGCCCGCACGCTCGAAGGTCTCGAGCTCCTCGCCTACGGCCTCGTCAAGAAGACGGTCTTCGCCGACAACCTCGCCGTGCTCGTGAACGGCGTCTACGACGACCCGAGCAAGGCCGGCGGGCTCGACGTCGTGATCGCGACACTGGCGTTCGGAGCGCAGATCTTCGCCGACTTCTCCGGCTATACCGACATCGCCCGCGGCTCCGCGCGGCTGTTCGGCATCGAGCTGCCGATCAACTTTCGCGCCCCGTATCTCGCGACGAGCATCACCGATTTCTGGCGCCGCTGGCACATCACGCTCTCGCGCTGGCTGCGCGACTACCTGTACATTCCGCTCGGCGGCAACCGGCGCCGGCCGGCCCGCGTCTACGCCAACCTGATGATCACGATGACGCTCGGCGGCCTCTGGCACGGCGCGAGCATCACGTTCGTGCTGTGGGGCGCGTACCACGGCGTGTTTCTCGCCGCGGAACGCCTGGCGGGCCGACGCGACGCCCCCGTGTCGGGCGTGGGAGGACGGCTCGTCGCCATCCTGACGACGTTCGTCGCCGTCCACGTCGGATGGGCGATCTTTCGCGCCGGTACCTGGGCGACGCTCGCGGCCGTCGCCGGGCGCGTCGTCGCGGACCCGCTCGGCAGCAACGCGACGCTCGGCGCGTCCGCGTTCCTGCCGCTGCTGGCGCTCTTCTACGTCCTGCACGCCCTCGGACACGTCGTCGGCCCGCGCGCGTGGCCGCGCCAGGTGCGCACGCGGACGGCGATCGCGGCGCCGGCGCTCGCCGCCATGATCGCCTGCATCGTCGTGTTTGGACGCGTGACCGGCAGCTTCATCTACTTCCAGTTCTGATGACGCGACTGATCATGACGCTCCTGCTGGTCGTGGCCATGCTGGCCGCGCTGGATCGCATCACCGCCGTCGTGACGGCGAGGATCGAGATGCAGTCGATCGACGTCGAGCGGCACGAGCAGTTCCGCCACTTGATCGCCCTCCAATTCGACGAGCTGCGTGCCGACGTCGGCCGCCTGGCGGTGATGGGATACGCACGTTGGGATGCGCTTCCGGAGCAGAAGCGCCCGCACGAGCTCCGGGTCGTGATCGTCGGGAACTCGTCCGCGATGTTCTCCCTCGCACCGAGCGTCGTGGCGGAGCGGCTCGCGGCGGCGTTCCCGGCGCGCGAGGTGACCGTCACCCCGCTGCTGCTCCCCGGCGTCCAAGTGATCGACGAGGCGATCCTGGTTCAGGCAGCGGTCGCGAAGCACCCCGACGTGATCGTGATGACGCCGAACCTGACGGGGCTCGTCGCGGGGCAGAGTGGGATATCGGATCAGATCCGCAGGTTCTTCCGCGGACGCGACGGTTCCGGTTTCCGCATCCACCCGACGCCGTTCGTCGCCGATTTCCTCGAGCGTCATTGGCTGCTCTATCGCGACCGCGAGCTGTTGCGGAAGCGCATCATCGAGGCGCTCTCCCGTCGGCTCCCGTGGCACGGCGACGAGGACCGCTCGCGGCGCGACACCAGCACCGCGTTCGCGGCGATCTCCGCGGCGGCCGCGCGCGGTGACGTACGCGCGCTCGTCGACACGTACAAGCGCCACGGCATGGGTGGTTTCCTCGGCGGCCCGTTCGTCACCAAGCGGTTGAACCCCCTGTCGCCGGTCTTCGGCACGGTGACGAAGATCGCGGCGACCGTGCAGCAGAGCGGCGCCATCGGCGTCGCCGTCTTCATGCCGGTGCACCCGCTCTTCCGCGATGCCAAGGCCACGGCCGACTTTCCCGAGCTGCACCTCGACGACCCCTACGTGCACGATCTGGCGACGCGCGTCCTCGGCATCTACCGCGCCGCCGGATTCACGACCTTCGATCGCGTCGACGCGCTGCCGGCATCCGCCTTCATCGACATGATCCACGTGAATGCCGACGGCATGGAGGCGTTCTCGCGCGAGATGTCCGAGACGCTGGCCGACGCGATCCGGAGCGCCCTGCCACCCGGATGACGGCGCGGCACGCGCCCGTTCGACCCGGCGCGCTCGCTGCGGCCGAGCCTCCGCGACGCCGGCTCGTTCGGCGCGGAGCTTTCCGACCTCCCCGGCGACGTATCCCCACGACGGGGAGTGGCCCGCGACGCTTGGACGTGTCAGAAAGGACGCATGTCCGAGCTTTCCTCGCAGCTCCTGATCGCGATGCCGCAGCTGAACGACCCGAACTTCAAGCGCTCGGTCGTGCTTCTCGTGCATCACGGCGAGGGTGGAAGCTTCGGCATCGTGCTCAATCGGGCGCTCGACCTCACGATGAGCGAGCTCATGCAGAACAGCGGCATCCAGTGGCCCGTCGGCATCGGCAGCGTCGGCTGGGGCGGACCCGTCCAGCCGGAGCGAGGGTGGGTCGTCTTCTGCGACGACGACCATCCGGTCGCGACGGCCGCGGGCGAGGACGACGTCGCGACGCTTCGACAGGGCGTGCACGTGACCGGCTCGCTCGAGATGCTGCGCTCGGTCGCGAGCCATCCCCCGACCGCGGTACGCCTCTTCCTCGGCTATGCCGGCTGGGGCGCCGAGCAGCTCGAGAGCGAGCTCGCCGAAGGCGCGTGGCTGCTCGCCCCGCTGCGTCGCGAGGTCGTCTTCGAGACCGCGGAAGGCGACATGTGGGAGGCCGTCGTCCGAGGCCTCGGCATCGATCCGACGGCGCTGGTCCCAGCGCGCGGCATCCACTAGGGAACCTCTGCACAGGTGGCTCCCGGCTGCGAAGCGCGCGCAGCGATTCGCTGAACGGGCGCTGGTTCCGCGGGGGTGGCGGGTCGGTTCATCGTTCGAGTCGCTGACACCCAGCCCTTAAAGCTCGCCGCTGCCGCGTCCGTCCTGCGCACACGCGAGCTGTCCTCTCTCTTCACCGACCCGCCACCCCCGCGGAGCGACGGTCACCGCCGAGATCGTCGCGTGAGCCCCGCGGGCAATGCTGGCGCTCCGCCGCCCCATTGCGCTGCGGTGCGGCGTTGCCGACGTCTCTGGGGTCAGCTCAGCTCGGCAGTCGGCTCATGTGAGCACTGTCCGCCGCCACTCTTCGGCCGAAGATGACCCGCGGCGCCGCGTGCAATCGGCACCGGCGGTGCGGCCGCGGGGGTGGCGGATCGGTTCATCGTTCGAGTCGCTGACACCCAGCCCTTAAAGCTCGCCGCTGCCGCGTCCGTCCTGCGCACACGCGAGCTGTCCTCTCTCTTCACCGACCCGCCACCCCCGCGGAGCGACGGTCACCGCCGAGATCGTCGCGTGAGCCCCGCGGGCAATGCTGGCGCTCCGCCGCCCCATTGCGCTGCGGTGCGGCGTTGCCGACGTCTCTGGGGTCAGCTCAGCTCGGCAGTCGGCCCATGTGAGCACTGTCCGCCGCCACTCTTCGGCCGAAGATGACCGCGGCGCCGCGTGCAATCGGCACCGGCGGTGCGGCCGCGGGGGTGGCGGAGCGGTTCATCGTTCGCGTCGCTGACACCCAGCCCTTAGAGCTCGCCGCTGCCGCGTCCGGCCTTGCGCACACGCGGGGTGTCAGCGACTCATCGATCAGCCGACCCGCCACCCCCGCGGAGCGACGGTCACCGCCGAGATCGTCGCGTGAGCCCCGCGGGCAATGCTTGCGCTCCGCCGCCCCATTGCGCTGCGGTGCGGCGTTGCCGACGTCTCTGGGGTCAGCTCAGCTCGGCAGTCGGCCCATGTGAGCACTGTCCGCCGCCACTCTTCGGCCGAAGATGACCGGCGGTGCGGCCGCGGGGGTGGCGGGTCGGTGAAGAGAGAGGACAGCTCGCGTGTGCGCAGACCATCGAGGCAGCAGCGGGCCTTGAGCGCGGGGTGTCAGCGACTCGAGCGATGAGCCGACCCGCCACCCCCGCGGAGCGACGGTCACCGCCGAGATCGTCGCGTGAGCCCCGCGGGCAATGCTTGCGCTCCGCCGCCCCATTGCGCTGCGGTGCGGCGTTGCCGACGTCTCTGGGGTCAGCTCAGCTCGGCAGTCGGCCCATGTGAGCACTGTCCGCCGCCACTCTTCGGCCGAAGATGACCGGCGGTGCGGCCGCGGGGGTGGCGGGTCGGTGAAGAGAGAGGACAGCTCGCGTGTGCGCAGACCATCGAGGCAGCAGCGGGTCTTGAGCGCGGGGTGTCAGCGACTCGAACGATGAGCCGACCCGCCACCCCCGCGGAACCGCCGACGACGGTCAGCGCCGCTTGACGAACAGCGCCCGCGCGTACTCCCGGCTCAAACGCTGGATGTTCGTCACGGAAATCTCTTTGGGGCAGACCGCCTCGCACTCGCCTTCGTTGGAGCAGGCGCCGAAGCTTTCCTTCTCCATTTGCGCGACCATGGCGAGCACGCGGCGCTCGCGTTCGGGGTGGCCCTGCGGCAGGAGCGTCAGGTGGTTGATCTTGGCGCCGACGAAGAGCACGGCCGAGGCGTTCTTGCAGGCGGCGACGCAGGCGCCGCACCCGATGCAGGCCGCGGAGTCCATTGCCCGCTCGGCGTCGTCCTTCGGGACCAGAATCGCGTTCGCTTCCGGGGCGCTGCCGGTGTCGACCGAGATGTAGCCGCCGGCGGCGATGATGCGATCGAAGGCGCTCCGGTCGACGACCAGATCCTTCACCACCGGGAACCCGCGCGCCCGCCAGGGCTCGAGCGTGATGACGTTGCCGTCGGCGTAGTGCCGCATGAACAGCTGGCAGGTAGTCGTCGCGGTCTTCGGACCGTGCGCGACGCCGTCCACCATTACCCCGCACGAGCCGCAGATCCCTTCGCGACAGTCGGAATCGAAGGCGATCGGATCTTCGCCCTTGGCGGTGAGGTCCTCGTTCACGACGTCGAGCAGCTCGAGCAACGACATGTGCGGCGAGACGCCGCGTGCCACGTAGTCGACGAGCCGCCCGCGAGCGGACGGACCTTCCTGCCGCCAGACCCGGAGCGTCAGTGTCATCGTGTCGCCCATCGCGCGCCTACTTGTAGTTCCGTTGCGTCAGCGTGACGCTCTCGAAGTGGAGCGGCTCGGTGTGCAGCGTCGGCTGGCGATCCGCACCGTGCCATTCCCAGGCGGCGACGTGCGCGAAGTGCTCGTCGTCGCGCTGCGCCTCGCCGTCGACCGTTTCGTGCTCCTCCCGGAAGTGGCAGCCGCACGACTCGTCGCGCGCGAGGGCGTCGATCGTGACGAGCTCGCCGAACTCGAGATAGTCCGCGACGCGGAGCGCGAGCTCGAGCGACTTGTTGAGATTCGACGGCTCGCCCGGGACGCGGAGGTTCTGCCAGAACTCGTCGCGTTGCCCGCGCACCGCGGCCCGCGCCTCCTCGATGCCGAGCGCCGTGCGCGAGATGCTGCACTTGTCCCACATGACGCGCCCGAGGCGGCGATGGTGCGCGGTGACGCTGGTGTCGCCCCGCACGCCGAGGACGCGGTCGATGCGCGTCTGCACCGCGTGCGCCGCCTCTTTGAACGCGTCGTGGTCGGTCGTGACCTTCGGCAAGGTCGTGCCGGCGACGTAGTTGGCGAGCGTGTACGGAATGATGAAGTAGCCGTCCGCGAGTCCCTGCATGAGCGCGCTCGCGCCCAGGCGATTGGCGCCGTGGTCGGAAAAGTTCGCCTCGCCGAGCACGAACAGTCCGGGCAGATTGCTCATCAGGTCGTAGTCCACCCAGAGACCGCCCATCGTGTAGTGCACCGCGGGGTAGATGCGCATCGGCATCTGGTAGGGGTCGTCGCCGACGATGCGCTCGTACATCTGAAAGAGGTTGCCGTACCGCTCCCGGATGCCCTCGACCCCGAGCCGCTGGGTGGCGTCGGCGAAGTCGAGATACACGGCATACCCGGTCGGCCCGACGCCCTGCCCGGCCTCGCAGACGCTCTTGCAGTTGCGGGCGGCGACGTCGCGCGGCACGAGATTGCCGAAGCTCGGGTAGCGCTCCTCGAGAAAGTAGTAGCGCTCGGCCTCGGGGATCTCCCGCGGCGCCCGATGGTCGCCGGCCTGCTTCGGCACCCAGACGCGACCGTCGTTGCGGAGACTCTCGCTCATGAGGGTGAGCTTCGACTGGTACTCGCCCGAGGCCGGGATGCAGGTCGGGTGGATCTGGACGAAACAGGGATTGGCGAAGTACGCGCCGCGCTTGGCGCAGCGCCACGCCGCCGTGACGTTGCTGTTCCCGGCGTTGGTCGAGAGATAGTAGAGGTTTCCGTAACCGCCGGTCGCGAGCAGGACCGCGTCGGCCGCGAAGCGCTCGATCTCCCCCGTCACCAGGTTCCGTGTGACGATGCCGCGTGCCTTGCCGTCGATGACCACGAGGTCGAGCATCTCGCGGCGTGCGAAGAGCTTGACGGTGCCCTCGTCGACCTGCCGCATGAGCGCGCCGTACGCCCCGATGAGCAGCTGCTGGCCGGTCTGGCCGCGCGCGTAGAAGGTACGCGACAGCTGCGCACCGCCGAACGAGCGATTGTCGAGAAAACCTCCGTACTCGCGCGCAAAGGGCACGCCCTGCGCGACACACTGGTCGATGATCTTGACGCTCACCTCGGCGAGGCGGTGCACGTTGGCCTCGCGGGCGCGGAAGTCGCCGCCCTTGATGGTGTCGTAGAAGAGCCGGAAAACCGAGTCCCCGTCGTTCTTGTAGTTCTTGGCGGCGTTGATGCCGCCCTGAGCAGCGATCGAGTGCGAGCGGCGCGGGCTGTCGAGAATGGTGAAGGCGAGCACGTTGTAGCCGAGCTCGCCGAGCGACGCGGCGGCCGACGCGCCCGCGAGCCCCGTCCCGACCACGATCACCGTGTGCTTGCGGCGGTTCACCGGGTTCACGAGCTTCAGGTGGTCCTTGTAGTTGGACCACTTCGCGTCGAGCGAGCCCGCGGGCACCTTGCCGTCGAGGATCATGCCGGCACCCAGCCGAAGTAGACCGCGATCGGCACCACGATGAATCCCACGGTGATCGCGACCGCCAACCCCTGCCCGACGCGACGCAGCCATGGACGGTCGACCACGCCGAGCGACTCGAATCCGCTGCCGAAGCCGTGCCAGAGGTGCATGCCGACGATCAGCATCGCGGCGACGTACCAGGCCACCTCGAGCGGCTCGTGGAACTCCTCGATCACGAGCCGATGGAGGTCGCGCACCGCGGGGTCGGCCGCCGACGCGTACTGCGGGCCCCATTTGAACGTCCAGAGGTGGATCGGCACGAACGCGAGCACCAACAGACCGCTCAGGGCCATGGTGGTCGAGGCCAGGCTCTTGTGACTCGCGCCGCCGGCGCGCCGCTTGACCGCGTATCGCACCGGCCGCGCCGCGCGGTTGCGGAGCGTCACCGTGATGCCCGACACGAAATGCGCGACGAACAGCACGAGCAGGCCGATCTCGGCGACGTAGATCAGGGGGTTCGAGACGAGGTGATGACTGTAGCCGTTGAAGGCGTCGGGGCCGGCGAACAGCACCAGATTGCCCGCCACGTGGACGACGAGAAAGGCGAGCAGCAGGAGTCCGCTTGCCCCCATGAGCATCTTGCGACCGATGGAGGACGTGAGAAGGCGGACGAGCATCGACACGATCAGCCCCCCGGAGTTCCCAGCCAACCGCGACTCACGACGTCCGACATCGTGAACGCGAGCATGATCGCCAAGAACACGAACCCACTCGCCACCACCAGCCACGTGAGCTTCGAGCTGTACTTGACGTGCATGAAGAATAGCACCACCAGCGTCGCCTTCGTCACGGCGATCCCGAGCGCGGCGACCGTGTTGAGCACGCCCAAGTCGACGAAGGCCACCGCGACCGTGGCGGCGGTCAGCAGGATCAGCGTCGCGAAGATCGCCAGGTAGAGCTTGATGGATACGACGTGGTCGCTGCCGTGCGCTTGCGTGCTCATCCGTGTCTCCCGATCAAGTACAACAGCGGGAAGAGGAAGATCCAGATGATGTCGACGAAGTGCCAGTAGAGCCCGGTGAGCTCGACGGGGCTGTAGTAGGCGCTCGTGTAGGTCCCGCGCCACGCCAAGACGGTGAGCACCGCGAGCACGCCGATGCCGATGATCATGTGGAGCGCGTGCAAACCCGTCATCACGAAGTAGAGCGAGAAGAAGATCTGTGCGTGCCGGGCGTCGCCCGCGAAGAGAAAGCTCGGACCCGGGACGAGGTGCTCGTGGAACTTGTGCCCGTACTCGATGGTCTTGACGCCGAGGAAGATCGACCCGAGCGCGATCGTGGCCAGCAGGAAGACCACCTGCATCCAGCGCTGGCCGAGCTGGGCGCCGTGGACGGCGAGCGCCATCGTGAGGCTCGACCCGATCAGCACCGCCGTGTTGAAACAGCCGAGTGTGACGTCGAGGTGGTGGCTCGATTGCGCGAACGCCGCCGGATACATGAAGCGATAGACGGTGTAGGTGCAGAAGAGGCCGCCGAAGAACAAGATCTCCTGGGCGATGAACACCCACATGCCGAGCTGCGCCGCGCTGTGCTGCTGCTCGGCGCTGTCGAACTGATGCGCGTGCGCGTCGACCTGATGGGCGTGGCTGGAGCTCATACGAGTTCGGCCTCGGGCATGGTGGAGTAGGCGTAGGCGTCTTGCGTCACGACCGGCGTCGTCGCGAAATTCTCGGTCGGGGGCGGCGACGTCGTCTGCCATTCGAGACCGGTCGCGCGCCAGGGATTGTCCGGCGCCACTTTGCCGTAGCGGAGCGACCACAGGAGGTAGGTGAGCGGCATCAGGTAGCCGACGCCGAGGATCGTCGCGCCGGCGGTCGACATCACGTTCAGTACCTGAAACTCGGGCGGGTACATGTGGTAGCGGCGCGGCATCCCGAGGTAGCCGGCGAGAAACTGCGGGAAGAAGGTCAGGTTGAAGCCGATGAAGATGACGGCGGCGCCGATGCGCGCCGGCCATTCCGGATACATGCGGCCGGAGATCTTCGGCCACCAGTAGTGCATGCCGCCGAGATACCCCATGATCGCGCCGCCGACCATGATGTAGTGGAAGTGCGCGACGACGAAGTAGGTGTCGTGGACGTGCACGTCGAAGCCGAGCGTCGAGAGGAAGAGGCCGGTCAGGCCTCCGATCGTGAAGAGGCCGATGAACCCGAGCGCGTAGATCATCGGCGCCGCGAATTGGATCGAGCCCTCGATAGAGCGTCGCCGTCCAGTTGAAGACCTTCACCGCCGACGGGATCGCGACCAGGAAGCTCAACACCGAGAAGATCAGCGACGCATAGACGGACTGGCCGGAGACGAACAGGTGGTGCCCCCAGACGAGGAACCCGAGCACCGCGATCGCCATGCTCGACACCGCGACGAAGCCGTACCCGAAGATGGTCTTCCGCGAGAAGCAGGTGATGAGCTCGCTGACGACGCCCATGCTCGGCAGGATCATGATGTAGACGGCCGGGTGCGAGTAGAACCAGAAGAGATGCTGGAAGAGGATCGGGTCGCCTCCGAGCGCCGGGTCGAAGATGCCGAAATGGAACAGGCGCTCGACCGCCACGAGCAGAATCGTGATGGCGATCACCGGCGTGCCGAGGATGAAGATGATGCTCGTCGCGTAGAGCGCCCACACGAAGAGCGGCAGCCGGAACCAGGTGAGGCCCGGGGCGCGCATGCGGTGGATCGTGACGATGAAGTTCAGGCCGGTCAGGATCGACGAGAAGCCGTTGATGAAGATGCCGAGCGCCGCCGGGATCACGTTCGGACTGGCCACCGTCGTGCTGTACGGCGTGTAGAAGGTCCAGCCGGTATCGAGGCCGCCGGTGAAGATGGCGTAGAGCGTGAACGCCGTGCCGACCATGTAGATGTACCAGCTCGCGAGATTCAGCCGCGGAAACGCCAGATCGCGGGCGCCGATCATCAAGGGGATCAAGAAGTTTCCGAGCACCGCGGGAATCGACGGGATCAGGAAGAAGAACACCATGACGATGCCGTGCATGGTGAAGAGCTTGTTGTAGGTGTCGGCGCTGACCAGGTCGCCGGCGGGCGTCAGCAGCTCGAGCCGGATTATGCAGGGCGAAGATCCCGCCCAGAAGGAACATGAACGTGATCGAGACCAGATACAGGATCGCGATGCGCTTGTGGTCTTTGGTGAGGAGCCAGGACCAGATGCCGTAGTCGGCGTTGATGTAGTTCGTCGAGGTCATGAGCCCGTCTTTCCCGTCCCGGTCGCAGCACCGGCGCTGCTCGGGCCGAGGGACTTGATGTAGGCGATGAGCTGCATCACCTGTTCTTCGGTCACCTGTCCCTTGAAGGTCGGCATGACCGGCACGAAGCCCTTCACGATCTTCGCCGTCGGGGTGAGGATCGACTCGCGAATGTAGTCGTCGTCGACGGTGACCGAGCTGCCGTCCTGAAGCTCCACCTTGGTGCCGACGATCCCGGCGAGTTGCGGCCCGAGGACGGCGCCGGGCTGGTGACACGTGACGCAGCCCTTCTGCTCGAAGAGCGCCTTGCCGGCCGCGGCGAGCGACTGCGCCTCGCCCCCGCCGCCGCTCGCGCCGGCCGTCGCCGCCGCCGCGCCGCCCTCGGCGGTGAGCCACGCCTGATACTCGGCGGGATCCATGACGACGACTTGCCCGATCATGCCCGAGTGCATCGTGCCGCAGTACTCGGCGCAGAAGAGATGGTAGCTGCCGATCTTGGTCGCTTGGAACCACGTGGTCGTATAGCGGCCCGGCACGGCGTCCTGCTTGATGCGGAACGCCGGTACGTAGAAGCTGTGGATCACGTCCTCGGAGGTGAGCGTCACCTTCACCGGACGACCGAGCGGCACGTGGAGCTGGTTGATCTCGCGCCGCCCCTCGAGGTGCTGGACCTTCCACATCCACTGCTTGCCGACGACGTTCACCTGCAGCGCATCGTCGGGCGGGCGCTTGAGCGTCACGAAGAGATGCGCCCCCCACCCGAACATGATCATCGCGATCCCGAGCGGGATCACCGACCACACGATCTCGAGCACGGTCGAGCCGTGAATGTACGGCGTCACCTCGTCCTCGGAGCGGCGACGGTACATCACCGAGAAGGTGATGATGGCGACGGCGATCAACACCGCGAAGAACGCGGAGACCGCCACCAAGAACGCATACAGCATGTCCGTCTGGGCGGCGAGGGTCGATGCTTCGGGCGGCAGGAGGCCGAGTCGTTCCAGCATGCCTCAGGCACTCCCCTTGCGACGGCGATCGGCGGCGGCTTCGCGGCGCAACATCACCACCATGAAGGCGCCGAGCGCGAGCACCGTGACGACGCCGCCGGCGCGCACCATGTTGAGCGCGATGGCGCCGTATTTCCCGGTCGCGGGATCGTAGCGGTAGCAGAAGAGCAACAGCGCATCGACCGGCGAGCCGATCTTGTGATCCGAGGCCTCGACGAGGCCCAGGCGCAGATCGCGGCCGGCGTAGTCGACGCCGTAGAAGTAGCGCGCGAGCCGACCCTCCGGCGTGGCCACCATGATGGCGGCGGCGTGCGCGAACTGCTTCTCCTCGGGAATCCAGGTGTAGCGAAAGCCGACCGCCTTCGCGACGCGCTCGATCGACGCCTGCTCGCCGGTGAGGAAATGCCAGCCGTCGGCCGTCGCCGGCCGGCCGTACTCCGCGACGTACGTCGCCTTCTTCGCGGCCGCCTTTTCGGGCGTGTCACGCGGGTCGAAGCTCACCGTCACGACGTCGAACTCCTTGCCGGGCTCGAAGCTCATGGTCTTGAGCGTCTTGCCGAGCCCGTTCAGCACGAGCGTGCAGAGCATCGGGCACTCGAAGTAGGTCATGACCAGGATCACCGGCTTCTTGCCGAAGAAGTCTCCGAGCGTGACCGCGCGGCCGTGGTCGTCGGTGAACGCGGCGTCGAGCGGGAGCTGCTCGCCGAGGCGCTGATCGATGCCGACCTCGCGCAGCGCGGCCGGACGCACGTCGGCCGCGGGCTCGGTCGCCGCCGACGCCGGCGCGACCGCCAGCACGAGCAGCACGGCGGCGAGCCGCTTCTGCCACGGCCGCGTCACGGCTGTCCCTTCGGCGCCGCGGGGCGCGCGGGCAATCCCCGCTCGGCGAGGAGCGCGATGGCCCGCTCGACCGGGATGCGCACGATGCCCGCTTGCTTGTCGATCCAGCCGTACGAATGGATGGCGGCGCCGTCGCGGGCGCGCAGGTCGAGGAGGTCCTGGCGCGGATTCGTCTGCAGACGCGGCTCCGGTGGCTCCTTGAGACCGTAGCTCTCCGCGAGCGGGCTCGCCGGCGCGGAGCGCTCCGCCTGCTCGGTCGCGAGCACTCCGAAAAGGACGTGCATCAGCACGAGGGCGAACACGCAGAGCCCGGCGATGCCGAGCGCGAAGTACGCGATCGGCCGTGCGGCGATGTCGCGCTCCTCGTGTCCCACGGAGACGTCCGGTACCTGCGAGGTGGGATGGCCGCTACGCATGCCTCAGGCCCCCCTCGGAATCGCCGGGTCGTTCAGCGGCAGCACCGGACGCGTCTTCAGCTGCGACACGAAGAGCCACATCCACGTGCCGCCGATCGCGGCCGCGGCCGCGGGATCGAGCCAGTGGATGGCGAAGCCACCGGGGGCGACCGCCGGGCGGAGCAACCAGAAGAGATCGACGAAGCGCGCCCCGATCAGCACCAGGGCCACGACCGACACCGCGCGCGCATGGCGCTTGATGTCGCGCGACAAGAGCACGAGGAAGGGCATCGCGAAGTGCGTGATCACGAGCACCAGCGCCACCCACTCCCAGCCGCCCTTCGTGCGCGCGAGGTAGAACGGGATCTCCTCGGGCAGGTTCGCGGACCAGATGATGAGATACTGCGAGAGCGCGAAGTACGCCCACAGCATCACGAACGCGAGCATCAGCTTGCCGAGGTCGTGGAACTGCTCCGGCGAGATGATGCGCGAGAACGGCGGCTGGTCGGCGAGCAGCGCGGCCACCGGGATCACGAAGGCGAACGTCGAGAGTCCCTGCCCGCCCATGAACATCACGCCGTAGATGGTCGAGAACCAGTGCGGCTCGAGCGACATGCCCCAGTCCATGGCCGCGAACGTCATGGTGAGGGCATAGAGCAGCAGCCCGCCGCGGCTCAGCATCTCGAGCCGGCGCGTGAGACGCGGATCGGCGCCGGCGTCCTGCTCGAGCGACCAGCGATTCAGGAAGTAGGCGGTCGCGATCCAGGCGGTGAAATAGAAGACGGCGCGTCCGAGGAAGAACGGGACGTTCAGGTAGAGGGCCTTGTGCTGCAGGATCGGGTCGTGCGCGACCTGCTCGGGGCGCGCCCACTCGTACAGGTGCGCGAGGCCGAGCGCGATCGGCAGGAAGAGCAGCGCCATCAACGGGAGCGTCCGGGTCGCCGACTCGAGCAGGCGACGGATCACCGCGCCCCAGGCGCCGCCGGTGATGTACTGGATCATCAGGATCGCCATCGACCCGAGACCGAGGCCGAGGAAGAAGAGGTACGAGACGATGTAGGCGTGGAAGAACGCCTCGCGCGCGGCGAAGAGACCGACGACGCAGGCGATGATGCCGAGCCCGCCGACGACGAGCGCTCCGCTCTGGATGCGGTTCAGCACGTGATCCGGCCGGAGATCGAAGGGCGAGGGTCGCATCGGCTCACTCATGATGGCCGCCCTCCTCCGCCCCGCCCGCCGGCGCCGTCTCCTCCACCGGCTTGCCGGTCTCCGGTTCGAGCGTCTCGCCGGCGAGAAACGCGGTGCGGCCTTCCTCGGGCACGTCGGCCATGGTCGCGTGCTGACTCAACTGGAGCGCGCGGATGTAGGACGCGATCGCCCAGCGGTCGGCGACGGGCACCTGCGCCGCGTAGCTCGGCATCACCCCGAAGCCGTTGGTCATGACGTCGAAGAAGTACCCGGGCGGCATGCCGCGGAGGCGCGGGTCGTGGAACGAGGTCGGCTGCTTGTAGCCGCGCATGACGATCATGCCGCGGCCGCTGCCGGACCGGTCGTGACAAGGCGAGCAGTAGATGTCGAAGCGCTGATGGCCGCGCTCGAGCGTCGCTTGCGTGACCGGTTCGGGGAAGACCTCGGAGAGCTTGCCGTCCACCTTGCCGCTCACCAGGAGCTCGTCGTCGTCGCGCCGGCCGCGCGCCACGGTGCCCGGCACGCGCGGCCGCGAGGCGCGCCCGTCCTTGAAGAAGTGGCTCTCCTCGAGCGGCTGGTATTTCGGCTGGTCGTGCATGTCTTGCCGGCATCCCGCCTGGGCGAGCAACGCGAGCCCGAACGCCGCGCACGCCAACGCGCGCGTATGGAACCGACGCGCCATCAGTCCTCGACCTCCGCCACACTCAGCGGCTCGAGCGTCTCGAGGAACCGCCACGTTTCCTCGCGGTGGAACTGCGGGTCGGTCGCTTCGATGCAGAGGAAGAACTTCTCGCGGGTGGCGAGCGCGAACTGCGGGACGTTGAAGACCGGGTGATACGGCATCGGCAGGCCGTTCAATGCGAGCAGGGCGAGGACGGCACGTCCCGGCCGCGAGGAGCACGGTGCACTCGAAGGTCACCGGCAGGAACGACGGCCAGCTGAAGAGGGGCCGCCCGCCGACGTTGATGGGGTAGTCGAACACCGCGGTCCAGGTGGCGAGCATGAAGCCGCCGACGCAGCCCACGAGCCCGCCGAGAAACACCAGGATCGGCAGCAGCCGGTCGTGGAGGTGGAGCGCCTCGGAGACCTCCTCGATCGGAAACGGCGAGTACGCGTCCATCGCGCGATAGCCGGCGGCGCGGGCCTTGTGGATCGCGACGACGAGCGCGGTCGGATTGTCGAACTCGGCCATGAGCCCGTAGAGCGGCGCGCGCTTCATAGGACCTGGGCCTCGTGGCCGTCCTCTTGCACCTTGGCCTCGGGAACCATCGTCCGCATCTCGAAGATCGAGATCATCGGGAGGAAGCGGATGAAGAGGAAGAGCAGGCTCGAGAAGAGACCCAAGGTGCCGAGGAACGTCGCCCAATCCCAGACGGTCCCGGTGTACATGCCCCAGGACGACGGCAGGAAGTCGCGGTGCAGGCTCACGACGATGATGATGTAGCGCTCGAGCCACATGCCGATCGACACGATGATCGACAGGGCGAAGAGCCAGCCGAGGTTCAGCCGCAGCTTCTTGAACCACAGGAGCTGGGGCGCGATCACGTTGCAGAAGATCAGCGCGAAATAGAGGTTGTGGTAGGGCCCGAAGAAGCGGTTGGTGATCATGAACTCTTCGTAGGTGCTCGCGCTGTACCAGGCGCAGAAGGTCTCCATCATGTAGCCGTACGCGACCACGAGGCCGGTCGCGAGCATCACGCGCGCCATGTTGTCGAGGTGGCGCATGGTGATGAAGTCCTCGAGGTCGTAGTACCAGCGGAGCGGGATCGCGAGCGTCAGCACCATGGCGAACCCGGCGTAGATGGCGCCGGCGACGAAGTACGGCGGGAAGATCGTCGCGTGCCAGCCCGGGATGAGCGACACGGCGAAGTCGAAGCTGACGATCGTGTGCACGGAGACGACGAGCGGCGTCGAGAGGCCGGCGAGCAGCAGATAGGCCGTCTCGTAGCGGTGCCAGTGCGAGCGCCGACCCGCGCCAGCCCATCGCGAGCATCCCGTAGACGACCGCGCCCGACGCGGCTCGGCGAGCGGTCGCGCAGCGTCGCCAAGTCGGGGATCAGGCCGACGAACCAGAACATGAACGACACGGTCGCGTAGGTCGACACGGCGAACACGTCCCAGACCAGCGGGCTCCGGAACTTCGGCCAGACGCCCATCGTGTTCGGGTACGGGAACAGCCAGTACGCGAGCCACGGCCGCCCGAGGTGCAGCGACCGGGAACATGCCGGCGCAGGCGACCGCGAAGAGCGTCATCGCCTCGGCGAAGCGGTTGATCGAGGTCCGCCACTGCTGGCGGAGCAAGAGGAGGATCGCCGAGATCAGCGTGCCGGCGTGACCGATGCCGATCCACCAGACGAAGTTGATGATGTCGAAGCCCCAGGCGACCGGGACGTTGATGCCCCAGATGCCGATGCCGCGCACGAGCAGGTTGGCGAGCGCGACCATCAGCAGCATCAGCAGCGCGAACGAGATCGCGAAGCCGACCAGCCACCCGCGCCGGCGTCTCTGCGTCGAGAACGATCGCGCCGATCTTGTCGGTGACGGTCTCGAAGGTGTGGCCCGGCTCGATGAACGGCGCCCGGGCGACGGTGCCTTCGGATGTCGGCGTCGGCTGGCTCATGCGCGCTCCAGCTCCGGATTCGGGTTGCGTACCGACGCGAGGTAGGTCGTGCGCGGACGCGTGTTGAGGTCGCCGAGGAGCGCGTAGTTCCGCGCCTCGGCCTTCAGCTTCGCGACGTGGCTCTCGGGGTCGTTGATGTCGCCGAAGACGATCGCGCCGGCCGGGCACGCCTGGGCGCACGCCGTCACGACCTCGCCGTCACGGACGCGGCGATCCTCGCGCCGCGCGACGATGCGCGCTTGGCTGATGCGCTGGACGCAGTACGTGCACTTCTCCATGACGCCGTAGGAGCGCACCGTGACGTCCGGATTCCGCGCCAGCTTCAGGCTCTCGGTCGTCCAGTCCTGGTACTTGTAGAAGTTGAAGCGGCGGACCTTGTAGGGGCAGTTGTTGGAGCAGTACTTGGTGCCGACGCAGCGATTGTAGACCATGTCGTTCAGGCCTTCGCTGCTGTGCACGGTCGCGTTCACCGGACACACCACCTCGCACGGCGCGTTCTCGCACTGCATGCACGGCACCGGCTGGTGATGGATCGTCGGCTCCTCGGCTGCACCCGAGAAGTAGCGGTCGATGCGAATCCAATGCATCTCGCGGCCGCGCGCTCACCTGGTCCTTGCCCACGACCGCGATGTTGTTCTCGGCGTTGCACGCGAGGACGCACGCGTTGCAGCCGACGCACGATGCCAGGTCGATCGTCATGCCCCAGGCCGCGCCGTCGTACGCGTGCGGCGGGTAGAGCGTCATGTCCGGCCCCGGCTCCTCGACCATCTCGCGCGCGAACGCCGGCTCGTGCTGCCACTCCGCCAGGCGTCGCCTCGCGCACCAGGTGGCGGCCTTCCATGTAGTCGTGCTCTTGGGTGGACGCGAGGAGGTATTGGCGTCCGGTCTTCTTGACCTCGGCCCCGCGCACGATCCACGGCGCGGCGCTCGTGCGGAGGAGGTTCGCGTCGACACCGACGCCGTCGCCGACCCGACCGGCGCGCTGGCGTCCATAGCCGAGGTGCAACGTGACCGCGTCCTCGGCGTGCCCCGGCACCACCCAGATCGGCGCATCGAGCTTACGCTCGCCCGCCGTCAGCACGACCACGTCGCCCGACCCGACGCCGAGCCGCTTCGCGGTCGCCGGGCTCACGAGCGCCGCGTTGTCCCAGGTGAGCTTCGTGATCGGCTTCGGAACCTCTTGCAGCCAGCCGTTGTTCGCGAAGCGGCCGTCGAGCAACGCCGGGTCGAGCCGGAACCCGAGCTCCAACCCCTTCGCGGCGCCGACCGCGGCGCGCGCGGCGACCGCGCCGTCGACCCAATCGGTCGTGAACGTGACCGTCTTCGGCGCGAGCGCGGTGCCGGCCACGAGCCCGTCGTGCAGCGTCGTCCGCCACCAGCGCTCGAAGTCGCCACTCTGCTTGCTCTTCCATTCGGCGCGCACGACGTCGAACGACGGCTGCGCGCGTCCCGCGGCGGCCGCGAGCACCTCGTGCGCGGTCTTGCCGTCGTAGAGCGGGGCGATGAGCGGCTGCACGATCGTGATCGTGCCGTCGGCGGAGCGCACGTCGCTCCAGCTCTCCAGGTAGTGCGCCTCGGGCACGTGCCAATGCGAGAGCACCGCGGTCTCGTCCTCGTAGAGGCCGAGGTGGGCGCGGAACGGGACCTTCGTGAGGCGCTCCGCGAACCGGAGATCGGAGGGCGCGGTCGCGACCGGATTCCCGCCGAGAACGAGCAGCACCGTGACCTTGCCGGCGTCCATGTCGGCGACGAGCTCCTGCAAGGACGCGAGGGTCGCCACCGGCTCGGCGGCGATCGGATCGGTGTAGACGACGGTCGTGCCGACGTTCCCGAGCGCGGCGTTCAAGGCGTGCGCGAGCGCGTGTACGGCGGCGGGCTGGTGCTCGCCGGCGGCGACGATGCAGCGACCCCGATGCGCGCCGAGATCCTGGCCACCGCCTTCGACCCACCCGGCGTGGGCGGAGTCTCCCGCTTGCGGTGCGCGCGGCACGGCGCGCAGCTCGGCCGCGAGCGCCCACGCGATCGCCTCGACCTCGCTCGCCGGAACCGCGAGCCGGTGGTCCGACCGCGCGCCGGTCGGCGTCGGCATGCTCTCCACCGCGTAGAGCCGGTTCATCGTGGTGCCGGGTTTGCGGCGGCTGCTGAAGTCGCGGAGATGGCGCACGTGGCCGGGACCGCTCGCCAGCACGTCCGCGTCGAGGGTCAGCACCACGTCGGCGTCGGCGAAGCGATAGTGCACGTCGGCGTCGACCCCGAACGCCATCGTGGCGCCGATCCGCGCGCCGTCGCTCGCGAGCGGGTCCCACTGATGCCAGCGCGCCTGCGGATACGCCGCGAGGAGCGCGCGCAGCTGGGCCGCGAGCGTCGGCGAGGTGACGGTGTCGGTGAGGATGCGGACGCCGGCGCCGGCCTTGGCGCGCTCGCCGTCGAGCGCGGTCTCGAGCGCGGCGACGAAGGAGCTCCAGGTGCGGATCTCGCCCGCGCTGCTCACCGTTTGTGAGCGGTCGGGATCGTAGAGGCCGAGGATCGATGCCTGCGCCAGCGCGTCGCTCGCCCCGAGGCTCGACGGATGGTCGGGATTGCCCTCGACCTTCGTCGGCCGGCCCATGTGGCTCTCGACGAGAAGCCCGGTCCCGACGCCGCCGAGAGGCATCGCCGTCGCGAAGAAGAGCGGCCGCCCGGGAATGATGTCCTCGGGCGCCTTCACGTACGGCATGATGAGCTCGGTCGGCTGTCGCGTGCAGGCCGACACCCCGGCGAGCGCGAGCGACGCGCCCATCAATTGCAGGAACTGCCGGCGATCGACGGATTCGAGCAGGCTCGCGGCCTGGCGCGGCAGCTCGCGCACCAGCATGGCGTCGAATCCCGGCCGTCGCGTCAGCTCTTCGAGACTCCGCCAATAGTGACGTCCGCGCGCCGCCGCGAGCTCGTCGCGGACGGTTGCGAGATCCAAGGGCGTCTCCTCCGCGCCGTCGTTCGTGGGCTCGCTCATCGGTGGCACGTGTCGCAATCGGTCTTCGGGTGCACGTGGTTCGTCGTCAGAAGCGTGCGGCCGAGCGCCAGCTGGTCTCCGCCCGGCGGCTGCCAGCCCATCGTGAAGACCTCCCCTTTGGGACGGATGTAGCGCTCCGGGTTGCGATGACATTCGAGGCACCATTCCATCTGCAGCGAGTTCTGCTGCCACGTCAGGTTCATGCGGTCGATGCGACCGTGACAGGTCTCGCACCCGACGCCCTTCGCGACGTGCACGGAGTGGTTGAAGTAGACGAAGTCGGGAAGATCGTGGACCTTGACCCACGGAATCGACGTGTCGTTGCGGAAGCTCGCCCGCACCGGCTCGAGCGTCGGACTGTCGAGCCAAATGAGCTTGTGGCAGTTCATGCAGGTCTGGGTCGGTGGAATCCCGGCCTTCGCGCCGATCTCGACCGAGGTGTGACAGTAGCGGCAGTCGATGCCGAGCTCGCCGGCGTGGTGACGATGGCTGAACGGCACCGGTTGCTCGTGCGCGATCCCGGCTTGCGTCACGTACGACGAGCGGTTCACGAGAGCCAACCCATAGCCGGCAGCCGCGACCACGATGAGCGCCCCGAAGATGCTGACCCGCGCGATCGTGTTCGTGCTGCGGTGAAAGACCTGAGGCACGCGGGCGCGGATAATACCTATGACGACCGATCCCGCAAGATGACGGAAAGTGAATTACGGTGATCGAGTCGAGAAGAGTTTCTAATGATGCTCGATGCGCGTGCTCGTGACGCGCGCACCGGCGGCATCGAGCCGCTCGCGCGCGAGCGCGTACGCAGCCTCGTGCGGCGGGACGGCGCGTGCGGCCGCCGTCGTGAACACGCGCTCGACGCGCGTGGCGATTCGCTTCACCACCTCGAGCGCACCCGCACCCCGGCCCGCGCCGCATTCGTAACCGGCGATGACGGCACCGGCATTGGCGGCGAAATCCGGCGCATACCAGACGCCGCGTTCGCCGAGGATGCGTCCGGCCGCGGGCGTCGCGAGCTGATTGTTGGCGGCGCCGGCAATGCCCTTGGTCGGGATCGTGCGCGCCACGTCGGCGGTCAAAATTTCGCCGGTCGCGCACGGCGCGAAGAGATCCATCGGCCGCTCGAAGATGCGGGCGGCGTCGACGCGGGCCGCCCCGAGCTCGACCGAGCAGAGCTCGGCACGCTCCTCGTCGATCTCGGAGAAGACGACGTCGGCGCCCTCGTCGACGAGCAGTCGCACGAGCTCGAGCCCGACGTCGCCGACGCCCTGCACGACGACGCGTGCGCCGGCGAGGCGATCGGTGCCGGCGACGCGCAGCCGGATCGCACGCATCGCCGCCACGACTCCCGTCGCGGTTGCGAGGTCGAGCATGCCGGGCTCGTCCTCCGCGAGCACGTGTCGCGTCCGCGACCTCACCAGGGCGAGCTCCGCTGCCGTCGTGCCGTAGTCGCAGGCCGTCACGTAGCGACCGCCGAGCGATTCGATCAGCTCGCCGAGCAGCGGGAACGCGATCTCCGGCTCGAACGTCGCGGACGCGGGGTCCCGCAGCACGACCGCCTTGCCGCCGCCGAAGCCGAGCTCCGCGAAGGCGTTCTTGACCGTCATCGCACGGGCGAGACGGAGCACGTCGCGCACGCCGTCGGCGGGCGTCGGGTACGCGCGCCAGCGGATGCCGCCGCACGCGGGACCGAGGCGAAGGTCGTCGAGCGCGATCACGGCGGTGAGCCCGAGGGCGGGCCGCTCGAGGACGTGCAGCTCGGCCGGCTGGAGCTCGGCGGCGAGCGCGGCGTAGTCGCCCGCGCTCATGGTTGCAGGAGGGTCCGCGTCCAGCCGTCGCGGCGCCGCTCGAAGCGCTCGCGGTGGTGCAGGCGGAACGCGCCGCGGGTCCAGAGCTCGATCGCGCGCGGCACGATGCGGTAGCCCTGCCACTGCGGCGGACGCGGCACCTCCTCGCCCGGATGGCGGCGTCCGAGCACGCGCCAGCGCCGCAGGAGCGCGGCGCGCGACCGGAGCGGTGCGCTCTGCTGCGACGCCGAGGCGGCGAGGCGGCTCTCACGCGGCCGCGTCGCCCAATACGCGTCCGCCTCGGCGGCGGCGACGATCACGACCCGCCCCTCGACACGCACCTGCCGGCCGAGCGCATCCCAGTAGCACGCGAGCGCCGCCTCGGGATTGGCCGCGAGCTCGCGGCCCTTGCGACTACGGCCGTCGGTGAAAAAGACGAAGCCACGCTCGTCGACGTGCTTCAGAAGCACGTAGCGCACCGCCGGCCGGCCGCGCCGGTCCGCGGTCGCGAGCGCGACGGCCTCGGGCAACGGCACGCGTGCGCGCTCCGCGTCGGCGTACCAGCGACGAAACTTCGCGATCGGCGAACGGGCCACGACGCGCACATTATTGAGTCGCCGGCGACCCGACAACCACGGTCGTGCCCGCGAGAATCGGCGGCGCGGCGGCGCGCGGACGACGTGGGAATGCAGGCTCTCGGGCGCGCAGCGGCCGCGGGCGGACGACGTAGGGACGGCGAGGGGTTCCGTCTCGGCCGAGAGCGCGCCTCGGATCCGCAACCGAGACAATAAGGACCACGCGCGGCAAGGCCGGAGGACCCCGAGGCGTCCCTCCGTCGTCCGCCCGCCGATGCGCCTCCGATGCCTACGCGTCGACGTACGTGCGCCGCACCGTCTCGTGGTCGTAGGTGCGCTCGAGACGCCGGACGATGAAGTGCCCGCGCGCGACGTCCTGGAAGTGGTCCATGAAGAGCACGTTCACCGCCGCGCCGCCGAGCGCGCCGACGAGCGGCAGCGCCTGCACCGCCGTCTTCTCGGACACCACGAGACCGTAGCGAGCGGCGACCTGCACGATGAAGCGCACGATCGCGGGCGCCCCTTCCTGCGCGAGACCCTTCTCGGCCATGAACTGCGCCGCATCCGAGAGCGCGCGGGCCAGCGCCGCGCGAATGGCGAAGTAGGCCGATTCGACGGCGTCGTCGTCCGTGGTGCGTCCGCCGAGCGCGAACACCTGCAGGCACGCGAGCCGCGTCTCGGGCACGCGCAAACGCTCCCCCTCGCTCCGCGCGACGTCGGCGATCGACCGCAGCATGAGGGTCGTCGACACCGGCAGCTCGATCGCGAGCGCCGGCATGCCGAAGAGTCCGGCGCCGGCGCCCGTCGCCGTCACCAGCACCTTGTGCAGGAGATCAGCCGAGGGGACGCGGGAATCGTCGTCGAGCGTCACGAGCGCGAAGCGGAGCGCGGTCGTGAGCGCGCGGCGGGAAGCACCCGTCACCAGCTCCGAAGCGCGCTTCGGCAGGAGCTCGATTCCGCGCTCGATCGGAACCCCGACCACGTTGCTGATGCGAATCGCGAGGCTCGTCCGTTCGAGGAGGTGCTTCGCGCGTCGGAGATCGCGGAGATCCGCGCCCGCGATGCGCGTCACGACGAGCGCTCTTCGCAGGGACGCGAGCCGCGGACGACCATGCGTCACGGATACCGCAGGGATCGTCCAAAGGAAACGCGCCTCAGCCGCCGAGCGCCGCGAGAAAGCCTTCGACCTCGGCCTCGAAGGCGTCCGGCGTCTCGAGCTGCGGCGCGTGGCCGGCGCGAAACTCGACGACGCGCGCGTTCGGAAAGGTGCGAATGGCGGGGAGATTGCGCCGCAACTGGATGAAGCGGTCGCGCGTCGCCCACGCGAACAGCACGGGACACGCGATCCGCGACGCCAGTGCGCGCAGGTCCGCATCCGGCGCCGCGAAGCGCGCCCACGCGTCGGCGAGGACCGGGGCGATCTCGGCGGCGGACGCGACGATGCGCGCCCGTTGCTCCGCCGCCGGCGCAAGCGGCAGGACCGAACGGTAGTAGGCGGCGAACGCGGTCGGGAACCAGCGCGCCCCACGCACACCGGCGCGGAAGAAGCGGGTCATGAGGCCGCATGCGACGCGGCTCACGACGTCGAACGCGTCGAGGCCCGAGTTGTTCACGAGGACCAAGCCGCGCACCGTGTCGGGACGAGCGGCCGCGTACCGCAGGGCCGCGCCGCCGCCGATCGAGTTGCCCACGATCACCACCGGCCCCGCCGCCACCGCGGCGAGGAGCTCGTCGAGGAGCGCGGCGTAGCGCCGCGACGTCGGCGGCTCGCGGTCCGGATCGGACCAGCCTTGTCCCGGCCAGTCGAGGGCAAGCACGCGATGGCGATCACGGAGCCGCGCCGCGAGGCGCGTGAAGTCGCGGGCGCCGTGACCGATGGCGTGGAGGCACACGACGGCGGGACCGGCGCCGACGTCGTCGTAGGCGAGGCGAACGCCGTCGATCGTGGCGAAGCGACGGGCGGCGGACGCGCCGACCGCATGGCGACGCAGCGTGGTGACGGACTCGCGGTCGGAGGTGACGGCCGCGGTCGGCGAGGCAACAGCGAGACGAGTAGTGGACATACGCTAGTGATATAAATATCACCATGCTGATGGAAGGCCTCCCGCGACGACGCGCCTCTCGCTCCCCGCGCCCCCGGCGCGGGGCCCCCGCCGAAACCCGCGAGCGCCTGGTCGCGGCTGCGGCCGCGGTGTTCAACCGCGACGGCTACCACGGCACGGATTCGAACCGCCTGGCGCGGGCGGCCGGATACGCGCCGGCGACGTTCTACAAGCACTTCCCGGACAAGCGGACGATTCTCCTCGCGGCCTACGAAGCCTGGGTCACGGCGGAATGGCAGGCGATCGCTACCGCCCTGCGCGCCACGCCCTCGGCCGCCGCCCGCGCCGAGCGGATCGTCGACCTGGCGCTGCAGCATCACCGACGCTGGCAAGGCCTGCGCGCGAGCTTGCGCGCGCTGGTCGCAACCGACGGCGTCGCGCGCCGCTTCCATCGCGCCCAACGACGCCGGCAGCTCGACCTCCTGGCCGCGATGCGCCGCGGCCGCAACGCCCCGCCGGCGCGCGCCGACGACGCGCTCGTGCTCTTCACGCTCGAGCGCACGCTCGACGCGGTCGCCGAGGGCGAAGCGGCGGCTCTCGGTCTCGACGTCACCCGCCTCCTCGCGCGGCTGCGGAGCATCGTGCGCGCCGCGCTCGCCGGGTAGGACGCCGGCGGAACGGGCTCCGCTTTCCCTAGGGAAGCTCTGCACAGGTAGGTTCCGCGCGAGAAGTGCGCGCCGCCCCGAGCGCAAGGCGGGGGGTGCGACCGCGTATCTGTCGAACGCCGCTTCGCAGCGCACCTCGCGCCCTGTGCCGCCGTCGCGCGGGGATGGATCGCGCTTCGCAGCCGGGAGCTACCTGTGCAGAGCTTCCCTAGGACTTGCCGGCGGGCGGTGCGCCGAAGCGGCGGCGCAGCACGCGCGCGGCCGCCGGTCGATCCGTCCAACGCGCGGCGTGGCGGTCGAGCCGCCGCGGGTCGGGGCCCGGGACGGCCGCCGGCGGGGGAGCCGGCGGCGGCGCATCCACCGTGTCGGTCTTCACCGGCGGCGCGTCGGCGACCTTGGTCCCCGCGGTGGCGTCGAGCGACATCGCCAGGCGAAACCCGATCGTCCGCTGCCGGCCCGTCCGGGGGTAGCTGTAGCGATTGGCCGATCGGCAGTCGATCGCGAGATCGTCCCACGATCCGCCGCGCAGCACCTGGCGCTCGCTGTCGCCGTTGGTGATCCAGGGCCGGCCGTCGGCCGGGGCGCCATCGTAGGTCGGGTGATACTCGCCGAGGCACCATTCGGCGACGTTGCCGTGCATGTCGTAGAGCCCGAAGGCGTTCGCGACGCCGAAGCTGCCGACCGGCGACGTCGCGGTCGGCGCCGATCCGCGTGGACCGCCGGCGAACGGGACGGTCGCGTCGAAGCTCGCGAGCGTCGGAGCGAGCGCCGGACCGAAGGCGAACGCGGTGGTCGTTCCCGCGCGCGCGGCGTACTCCCACTCGGCCTCGCTCGGGAGGTGGTAGACGTGCCGCGTCCGCCGCGACAGCCGCTCGCAAAACTCCATCACGTCCTCCCACGACACCTGCTCGACGGGCAGGTCGTCGCCCTTGAAGGCCGAGGGATCGGGATCGAGCGGCCGGAGCACGCGCGGCAAACCGGTCGCGACCGCGCGCCACTGCGCCTGCGTCACCTCGTAACGGCTGAGGTAGAACGGCGTGATCGCCACGCGGTGCCGCGGCATCTCGTCCGAATACTCGCTGGTCGCGTCGCCCATGAGGAAGTCGCCACGCGGGATCGCGACCATCTCGATCGCGACACCTTTGCCGAGGTCCTCCTGATACGACCGCGCTTGGCGCGCGTCACGGCGGACGGTTCCGTCCGCGGCGAGCATCGCCGTCTCGAAACCGAACGTGCGCTCGGCCGGGGCGACGGCGTCGTCCGCCTCGGCGAATGCCGCCGGCACGGCGCGCTCGGCCGCCGCGGACGTCGACGCCGCGGGGTGCCCGTCACGCTTGACGCGACCGGGTGCCGCGATGACGAACCCGAGCGCCGTGACCATGCCGACGACGCCGACCGTCGCGACCCACGGCCGTGCCCACACGCGCGCAGGCGCCTGCGCCGCCGCGAGCGACGCCATGTCCGGCACGGCGGCGGCCGGCGGTGCCACGATGGTGGCGGCTTCCGCGGCGATGGGCTCCGCGGCCGGTCGAGCGCCGACGGCGCTCGCACCGCGCAGGGCACGCAGCGAGGCGCGCATCGCCGCCGCCGACGGCGGCCGCTGATCGCGGCCCATGGCCATCGCCTCGTGCACGAGCGCCCCGAGCGCGGCCGGCACCTGGGGATTCACCACGTGCGCCGGCTGCAGCGGATCGGGCCGGCCGTTCATGGTGGTGAGCGCGCGCACCATCGCGTCGGGCGGCAAGGTCGCCGTGAGCAAATGGTAGAGCGTCGCCGCAAGCGCGAAGAGGTCGCTCCGCGGATCCGTGCCCTGGCCCTGGATCTGCTCGAACGGCGCGTAGTGCGGGGTGTAGCCGAGCACGCTCACGCTGGTGCCGGCGACGTGCGATTCGACGGGCGTGCTCTTCGAGAGGCCGAAGTCGAGCAACACCACCTCGCCGCGCGGAGTGAGCTTCAAGTTGCGCGGCTTGATGTCGCGATGGATCACCTGCGGGTCGTGCTCGTGCAGATACTGGAGCGCGTCGAGCAGCTGGTCGGCCCACTCGGCGACCAGCTCGGGGGAGAACGGATCCTGCCGCTGGTCGAGCAGGGCGCCGAAGTCGTCGCCGGGAATGTACTGCATGACGAGGAACTGGCCGCGCTCCTCGGTGAAGTAGTCGATGACGACCGGCAAGGCGGGATGGCGAAGACCGTTCAACAACCGCGCTTCGCGTTGGAAGGCCTTCTCGAGGTCGGCACCCTCGCAGAGCGTCTGCTTGATCGCGACGGTGCTGCCGAAGGTCTCGTCGGTCGCGACGTAGACGGCTCCCATGCCGCCACGGCCGAGGGCTCTCACGATGCGGTAGCGTCCACGGAGAACGAGGTCGGGCTCGAGCATACGCGAGGCATTGTGACCCGCGTCGCGGTCGGCGAGTAGCTCGATTCCACCCGGCCGCCGTGCCGCGCTCGGCGGATGAGCGGCACGTCATGTGACATGCGCAGAGGCCGTCGTGCGGCTTGCAACCGTGCCGAGATTCGTGCGTCATGCGCGCCGTGACCGAAGCCGTCGGAGACTGGAAGAGCCGAGCCGTCGATGCCGATGCGGCAGTGGCCCTGGTGCAGAGCGGAACCAACGTTTTCGTGCAGGGCGCGGCGGCCACGCCCACGCCGCTGGTCGAAGCCCTGGCGCGACGTTCCGACCTCGAACGCGTCCGGCTCTACCACCTGCACCTCCAGGGCCGGTCGCCTTCGTCGACCCCGTCCACCACGGCCGCTTTCGCTCGATCTCGCTCTTCACCGGGCCCGACCTCCGCGCCGCGGTCAACGAGGGCCGCGCCGACTTCGTGCCGATCTTCCTCTCCGACATCCCGGCGCTCTTCGCGGGCGGTCAGGTGCCGCTCGACGTCGCGGTCGTCCAGCTGTCGCCGCCCGACCGCCACGGCTTCTGCTCGCTCGGCACCTCGGTCGACGCGGCCCGCGCCGCCGTCGATCACGCGCGGCTCGTGGTCGCCGAGATCAACGAGCGGATGCCGCGCACGCACGGCAACACGCTCGTCCCGTTCGACCCGCATCGCGCGCTTCGTCCACGGCGATCGCCCGCTCGACGAGACCGCCCCCGGAGGAGGAGACGCCGATCGTCGACGCGCATCGCCGAGCAAGTGGCGTCGCTCGTGCGCGACGGCGCGACCCTGCAGATGGGGATCGGCGCCATCCCCGACGCCGTGCTCGCCCGCCTGGGCAGCCGCCACGAGCTCGGCGTCCACACCGAGATGTTCTCCGACCGCCTCGTCGACCTCGTCGCGACGGGTGCCGTCACCAACCGCCGCAAGCGGATCCACACCGGCCGCATCGTGACGAGCTTCGTCTCCGGCACCCGCCGGCTCTTCGACTTCGTCGACGACAACCCGCTGGTCGAGTTCCACCCCTGCGACCGCACCAACGACACCATCGTGATCCGCAGAACCCGGGCGTCACGGCGATCAACTCGGCGATCGAGGTCGACCTCACCGGCCAGGTGTGCGCCGACTCGATCGGCCAGCGCATCTTCTCCGGCATCGGCGGCCAGATGGACTTCATGCGCGGCGCGGCGCTCTCGCCGCGGCGGCAAGCCGATCATCGCGCTCCCCTCGACGGCCAAGAGCGGCACGGTCTCGCGCATCGTCGCGACACTCACGACCGGCGCCGGCGTCGTGACCACGCGCGGCCACGTCCACTGGGTCGTGACCGAGCACGGCGCGGTCAACCTCCACGGCATCACGCTGCGCGAGCGCGCCGAACGGATGATCGCCATCGCGCATCCCGACCATCGCACCGCGCTCCGCCAAGCCGCCGCGAACGCCAAAATCTGCAGCGCAGGCTGCTGAAAAAGGGCCATCTGCTGCGTTGCTCCCTCGCTCGCTTGCCTGCGACCGAGCAACGACGCAGATCGGCCTTTTTCAGCGACCTGCCAGGTTGCTCCTGGACCCTGGGAGGCGACGGTGGCAGGGTCGACGGACCGTGAGTTTCGCCGCCTTGGACGCCCAATGGAGCGCGAGCTGGCTCCAGCCCGTGCCTGTGCCGGACGAGCTGCGAGCCGCGCTCCGCAAGTTCACCGGGGGCACGATCCCGGTCTGGGCGTCGCACCTCGCGCCGGTGCCGTGGGTGGTGCGCGCCTTCGTCTGCGGCCTGGACAAAACGGTCGCCTACACGCCGGTGGCGCTCTGGGATCTGATCGCGTTCGTCGTGAGCCAGGACAACGCCTGCCGCTATTGCTACGGCGCGACTCGTACGATCCTCACGATCCTCGGCTACGGCGACGACGCGATCGACCGCCTCGAACGCGACATCGAGCTCGCCGACCTCACCTCGGCCGAGCAGGCGGCGCTCCGCTTCGCACGCAAGCTCTCGCAGGCGAATCCTCCCGTCGACGCCGCGGACCTCGGCGCGCTCGCGGCGGCGGGCTATACGACCCAGGCGATTGCCGAGATTGCGTACGTCGCTGCGTTCTCCGGATACGGCAATCGCGTCGCGACCGCATTCGCACTGCCGCCCGACCGCTTCGAGCGGATTCTGGAGCATCCGCTGCGGCGCCTCGTCCGACCGGTGCTCGCGCGGCATTTTCGCGGCCGGCGGCGACCGCCGACCGCCCCGCCGTTTCCGAACCCACCGCCGTTCGCCGACGTGGTCACCATGCTCGGGGGCTCACCGACGGCGCATCGCGTGCGCGCGAT
Organism: uncultured delta proteobacterium; assembly: GCA_963774015.1. Classification (GTDB taxonomy): domain Bacteria; phylum Desulfobacterota; class Binatia; order UTPRO1; family UTPRO1; genus UTPRO1. The sequence continues at coordinate 286,912 of CAVZDH010000001.1, read as the reverse complement.
GCTGGACGACGCGTTCGCGTCGCCCGTGCTGCCGCGCCGCACGAAGCTGCTCGAGTTCGCCGTGGTCGGACGGGCGCTCGAGTGCCGCTGGGCGGAGAACGAAGCGAAGCGCGCACTCGGAGCGGAGGGATGGACGGAGGCCGCCGTCGACGACGTCCTTGCCCATCTCGCCTCGCCGGAGCTCGACGCGCGCGAGCGGCTCCTCGTCCCGTTCGCGCGCGAGACGGTGCGCTATCGGAGCCTCGCATTCCAGGAGCGTACGCGCGCGCTCGCGGCGCACGTGCCGCTGCCGGAGCTCATCGAGGCGGTCGGCACGGCCGCGGTCGCCAACGCCGTCGCGCGCATCGCCATCTTGCTCGACCCGTGCTGACGACGGTGCTGTCGGCGGCGGCCGTGGTCGCCGCCGGGCTCTTGGCGCGGCACTGGCGCACGCGCGCGGCGGTGCTCGAGCGTCGGCTCGCGACGGCGACCCGCGACCTCGAGTCCCTGCAGCACGCGTTCGCGCGCTTCGCGCCCCACGAGATCGTCGAGCGCATCATCGCCGACGGCGTCTCGGCCGAGGCCGAGACCAAGGACGTCACGATCCTCTTCGCCGATCTCAAGAGCTTCACGCCGATGGCCGAGCAATTGAGCCCGGAGCGATTGGTGGCCGTCTTGAACGGTTATTTCGAACGGATGGGCCAGGCGATCGCGGCGCACCGCGGACACCTCGCGAAGTTCATCGGCGACGGCCTCCTCGCGGTATTCGGAGCGCTCGAGCCGAATCCGTGGCAGGAGAACGACGCGCTGCACGCCGCGCTCGCGATGCGGGCCGCCCTCGCGGTCTACAACGAAGAGCTGCGCGCGCAGGGCCTGCCGACGCTGGCGAGCGGCATCGGCATCCACTGCGGGTCGGTGGTCACCGGCGTGCTCGGAACGTCGACGATCAAGGAGTACGGCGTCATCGGGCGGACGGTGAATCTCGCGTCACGCGTCGAGGATCTCACGCGCGTGCACGACACCGACGTCCTCGCGACCGAGGCCGTGCGCGCCCGTTGCGATCCACGCTTCCATTGGCGCGCACTGGCCCCGGTCGAAGTGAAGGGCCTCGCGCAGCCGATCCCCACCTTCGCGCTCGAGGGATTCGACGAGGCCGGCGTCAGTCGGCGCGATCCTTGAACTGGCCGGCGTCGTCGCGGGCCGCGGGAGCGGCGTAGGTGGCTTCCCAACACGTGCCGGTGCTGCTGCGGAGCTGCACCGTCAGCTTCGGGTCTTGCGCCAACGGCAGCGACGAAGGCAGCGCGAGCCGCGGACCCTGGCCGCGCAGCTGGATCTTGCTCCGGCCGTCGGCACCGGCCTTGAGCACGAGCTGACGCACGCCCTCCGCCGCCGCGCCGCGATCTTTGTATCGAAAGCCGGAGGCGCTCGCGCGCCAGCAGGGGGCGCCCGAGCAGGTGCCCGCGGCGGCGACGCCGGTGCTGAGCGCGAGACGCGGCGTGCCGGCGGCCTCGTCCCACAGGCAGAGGCGATAGCTCGTGCCGGCGGTCGGATCACCGAAGTCGGCACGTGCGGTCGCCGCGCCGTTCACCCACGACCAGGCCAGGCGATCCTTGGCGGCGCTCGCGTCGTCGCGAAGCGCGAGGCTCCCGCGCCCGGACACCGTCTGGTGCCGGCATCCCGCCGGCGGCACCGCACCGCAGCCGGACGGGACGACGGCGAACGACACGGCCGTCGCCCCGGGCAGCGCGACGAGCTGGAGACGTTCGGCGTCGGGCGCCGACGTGACCGCCGCGCCACGGAGATCGACCACGTCGTAGCCATCGGGGAAGTGGCGGTGCGGAATCCACACCTCGGTCACGGCGCCCGGCGCGAGCACGCCGTCGACCGCGCTCGTGGTGTACCGCAGCTCGAAGCGCCGCGCCGTGCGGTCCCACGACCAGCCGGTCGGCGTCCCGGCGACCGCCCGCGGGTAGGGACGGACGAGCGCGTCGAGCTTCGGCTGGTCGAGATGCTCCGGCGTCGGCGGGTTCGCCGGGTCGTCGATGATCCCCTCGTTCGGCCGCTCGCAGCAGGGATCGCGATTCCACCAGGCCCAGTATTGCCAGCCCATCATGTTGGCGTCGGCGAGGTCGCCGATGTCCTGGAGCAACGGCAGATCGTCGGTGGCGCCGAACTCGGTGAGCAGCGGAACGTCGCCGAACATGGCGGCCTGGGCCTCGGCGTTGCTGAAGACCCGTTGCTCCGATGGTCGGCACGCGTTCAGCGACTCCGGGGTCGACTGTCCGGGCGTCGAGATACAGGCATAGAGATGGAATCCGAAACCGACGTTCCCGGCATCCACCTCACCGTGATGCGTCGGAAAACCGGCATTGAAGTTGGTCCCGAACGGCTCGTAGAAGACGACGGTGTCGGGGTCGACCTCACGCACCGCCTGCGCCACGAGATTCGAGAAGGCGGTGAGCGCCGCGTCGTCGGCGGCCGGGCAGCCGGACGGCGACAGGCAGAGAGTCGTCGCGCTTCCCGGATAGGGCTCGTTCAGGAGGTCGTACCCGAACACCAACGGGTCGTCGCGAAAGCGCGTCGCGACCTGGCGCCACGCGTCCGCGAACTCCTCCTCCAGCGTCAGGCTCCGCGGCCCGATCTCGGGCGCGTGGCCGTTCAACCCCAAGAAGCGGTCGAACGCCTCCCAGAGGAACGGGCACGAGAAGATGTTGCCGGGGAATCCCGCCGCGCAGCTCGGCAGGAGCGTCGGATCGGTGGGCGAGCTGTCGACCGTCGCCCAGTCGGCCATGCCGTTCCCCTGATAGCGCATGCCGTAGAGGTCCTGGTGGAAGTCGAGGAGCACGTAGATCCCCTGGGCGGTCAGCTGGTCCACGGTCGTCGCGAGGTCGTCGAGGTAGGTGCCGCTGTACGCGCCGGGCGCCGGCACGAATCCCGCGTGCGCGAGACCGGTGCGCACGGTGTTGAAGCCCTCGGCCGCGATCGCGGCCGCGTCGTCCGCACCGAAGCCGACCGCGGATGGCAAGTACGGCGGCAGCTTCGCGACCTGGTTCACGCCGTGGAGGATCACGACGCGCCCATCGGCGTCGATGAGCCAGCGGCCCGATGGGTGCAGCGCCTTCGGCGGACTCGCCGCGGCGAAGGGCGACGAGCAGAGCACGCCGGCGACGGCGATCATCGCAAGGACGGTCGAGCGACGCATCATGGGGAGCCTCCCGAGTGGGTCGAGGGTGGAGCCGGCGATGCTAGAACAGGCGCGGGGTCGTTGTCGAAATAATTCGGCCGGATGGTTCAAAACACCCGCAGCCCGCCGCCGAAGGGGGCCGTCTGCTCGGGATCGTGCCCGGACCGGCAGTCGCGGACGCGCCAGAGCGGCTCCCATGCGCCATGGCGTTCGAGGAGCGCGCGGACGGTCGTGCCGGGGCCCTCGGCGAGCGCCTCGTAGTGCCGGCGCAGCTGCTCGAGGCACCAGACCCGATAGCGCGACGTCGGCACACGCACGTAGCGCACGCCCTGGATCGTCACGTCGAAGCGGCGCCGACCCGCCAGCCATGCCTCCGCGTTCGCCGACAGGTATCCCTCGAGCTTGCCGGTGAAGTACGAGATCACGGAGCCGTAGACGCGCATGGCCACGCCGCGACGCTCGCCACGACGCGCGGCACGAGTCAACGCCGGGCGGGATTTCGCGCAACCGTGTGGTAGGGACGCCCATGGTGGACGCCCGCTCCGCTTCCCCTGCGCGTCGCCTCGTCGTCTGGCGTGTCGTCGTCGCCGCAGCCGCCGTCTACTTCGTCGCGGGCGGCGTGGCGTCGCTGTGGTTCCCCCACGACGGGCTCGACCTCTACTGCTCCTACGTCGCCGGCATCTCTGCCGCGCACCACGAATCGCCCTACGAGCGTGCGACGTACGAGCGGACGTGGGACGCGCTGGCGCCGCCGCCCGGGCTCGCCGACAGCCGCGCGTTTCGCTTCGCGTACCCGCCTGCGTGGATTCCCGCGTGCCTCGCACTCGGCCGCTTGTCGTGGCCGGTCGCCCGCACGCTCTGGAAGCTCCTGAACGTCGTCTTCCTCGCGGCGAGCGTCCTTCTCACCTTCCGGCTCCTGGACGGCGCCGCGCTCGACGCCTGCGACCGCGCCGCCGTCTGGTGCTTCGCGCTCACGCTGTCGCCGACGCTCACCGTCCTCACGGTCGGACAAACGTCGCTGCTCGTCCTCTGCGCGCTGCTCGCCGCGGGCACGAGCCTTCAGGAGAAGCGTCCGCGCCTCGCGGGGCTCGCACTCGCGGTCGCCATGACCAAGCCGCAGCTCGCGTCGGCGTTCGTCGTGTTCCTCCTGCTGCGCGGCGAGGTCGTGACGCTCGCCGTAGGCGCCGCCTGCAGCCTGTCGCTCGCGGCGCTCGGTCTCGTCCTCACGCACACGGGCGTCGGAACCTATCTCGCGGCGCTCGAAGCCTACACCGAGACCAACGGCCCGACCTCGCACATCGCCGTCGGCATCGCGAGCCTGCTGGCCCACACGACCCGCCTCGGTACGCCGGCGGTGACGGCGATCGGGGCCGTCGGCGGCGTCGCGATCGTCGCCGGCGTCGCGTGGACGCGCGACGCCCACGGCGACCGTATCGGGTGGCGCGACGCCTTGCCGACCGTGCTGTACGTCGCACCGCTGGCGTTTCGTTGTCACGCCTACGATCTCGTCGCGCTGATCCCGGCGTTCGCGTGGAGCCGAGCCTCCGCGACCGCGCCGGCGCTCAGACGGGCGATCCAGGGACTCTGCCTGGTGCTGATCGTGCCGCGCGCCGCGCTCCGCATCGCGTGGGAGCGGACGCTCGGCAGCGGCGTGGCTCCGGACGTGTTCCGGTTTCTGGAACGCGGCTTCCGGACGTGGGTGCTCCTGCTGTTGCTGCCGCCGATCGTGCTGGCACTGCGGCGACGGCTCGATTTGCCCCCGGGCAGCCCGGCGCGATAGACGGCGGAACCCAAGAGACGGCGCGCGGCGGCGCGCCAGGAGGTGGACGATGCGGGAACGACGACGAGCGGTGATGGCGATGGCGCTGGTGCTCGTGATCTACGTGCCCACGGCGGCGCAGGCGCAGAATCGCGGCGTACAGTTCACGCCCGACGGCAAGCGGGTGCTCGTGAACAAGGACGTCGGCACGGAGCGCTGGGCCATCACCCTCAACGAGAACGGCTCCGCGACCGGCAACGTCTTCCGCAGCGACGGCGGCCCGCCCGCGTTCATCTTCTGTGCACCGCTCGAGGCGCCGAACGCCTTCGACTGCTTCGGCGCCGACGCCTGCACCGACTCGAGCGGTGCGGAGCGCGGCATTCAAGGCGTCCCCGACGCGACCCGCGTCCTGGTGCAAAAGGACGTCGGCAGCGAGCGCTGGGCGATCTCGCTGAACTTCGACGACGGCACCGCGACCGGCAACATCTTTCGCGCCGACGGCGGCGACCCGGCGTTCGTCGTCTGCACGCCGACCGGCAACCCGAACGAGTTCGATTGCTCCGGCGCCGACAAATGCTCGAGCACGCCCTGCACCGAGCCGTTCACGCCGATCGCGACGGTCACACTGCCGGAGACGTTCTTCACGCTCCCCGACCCGTGCGCCGAGACCTACACGTCGCTCGGCAGCGTGACGCTGCCGCCGAGCTTCTTCCAGCCCGCCACGACGATCACGTTCGACCTGAACGCGAGCGCGCCGGTCCAGGCGTTCCAGCTTCGGGTCACCTACCCGACCGCGAAGGGCAGCTTCGTTGGCTCCGGTGAGGACGTCAGCTGCACGACCGACGCCGGCGGCATCTTCACGAAGAACGGCAACGCCGACGCGGGGACGCTCACGCTGAGCCTCGCCGACACCACGAACCTGACGTTCCCGATCAGCGTCCGTTGCGGCTTCAGCGCCGTCGGCACGCTCGCGGCGAGCGACTTCGCGGTCCAGGTGCAGGAGGTGACCCAGAACAACGCGCAGGGCGACCCGGGGGTATTGACGGTCGGCATCGACGTCCCCTGAGATCCGTCGCCAGCGGCGAGGAGCGACGCGGACGGCGTGCTCGTACACGGTCACCGGTGACGAGCGCGCGGTCCGCGCCCGCGGCCCCGCCCGTGCCCGCCAATTGTCCTCGACGCCGTCGCGGCGGACGTGAGTCGCTCCGGAGCGTCCGGGCACGCCTGCATCCTCGAGAACAAGGAGAAAAAGCTGGTCCGTAGCTGAGCTCGCTCGGCGGTGCGGCACCCGCGTTGACGGCCTCGTACGAAGGGCGCACTCTCCGCCGAGCGAGGATTGCCGCATGATGTTCCCCCTGGCTCCTTCCCGGACATTCGAACGACTCGCCGATCGTTGGTTTCGCCGCACTGGCCTCGGGCGTGGAGTCGCCGTCGTCGCGAGCGGATGGCTCCTCGGCGCGACTGTCGCCGCGGCCGCCGCATCGTCCTACGGCGTCGTCCCGCTCACCGCGGGGAACGTCCTCTGCATTCAGCAGGTCGGCGCCATGGACGACAACGGAGGTGTCGTCGGCGTCGCCGACTTCGTGAGCCTGCCCTTCTCCGGGCCGTCGGCGGGCCTGAACGCTTTCGTCTGGCGCAACGGAGCGTTCACGCCGCTGCCGCCGTACGCCGGCTTCGACGCGTCGCGCACCTTCCCGTCCGGACCGGCATGCTCGGGAAGCAGCGCGACCACGGCGGTGGGGATCAGCCCGAGCGGAACGACCGTGGTCGGCACCGGGGCGATCCCGGATCCGAAGCACCCCCAGGTGATCGCGAGCGAGTGGAGCGACGGCTTCGGGCCGTTCAACCTGGGCTCGTTGTGCGGCCCGGCACCGACGAACGATGCGATCTCGAACGCCTTCGCGATCAACGACGCCGGGGACGTCGTCGGAAACTCGCGAACACAGAGCTTTTGCGACGGCACGAACGGCAACGGGATCGTGCCGAACGCTGCGTTCCTGCGGCGCGGCGGCGTGACGGGGGCAATCGCCGTCGCGGGCGGCGCGGGCAATCTCGAAAGCGGCGAGATCGACGGCGTCGCCGTGAACATCCACGATCAGGTCGTGGTCACCGACGACAACGCCGGCACGGACAATACGCTTCCGACGGCGTACCTCTGGCAGCCGAGCCCCGGTCAGAGCGTCTTTCCCGGCACCTTGACGCCGTTGCCGGTCTTCCCGTTCGGCTCGGCGTCGCTCGGCATCGAGACGCTGCCGTCAACGCAGCTCGGAGCGTTGACGCTCGGCACCTCCTTCGTGCTGAACGACGCCGGGGTAGTGGTCGGCGTCCGCACGCCCCTCGACGCGCCCTTCGTCCCCGCCTACTCGCAGAACGCCGGGCCGGCGGTGACTCTCACCCCCGTGAATGGCCTGCCGCAAGGCGCCGCGAACGGCATCAACGGCAACGGCGACGTCGTCGGCTCGTCGTTCGACGTCGGCACCGGCCAGCAGGTCGCGACCCTCTGGCCGGCCGCGGGCGGCGGCGTGCCCGGGACCGAGGGCATGGACCTCAACACCCTCATCCCCACGGACGCAGGCGTCACCCTCTACGAGGCGGTCGGCATCAACGGCGAGGGCGACATCCTGGCGTACGGGGCGGCGACCGGTAACCCTCCCGGGCTCTTCGAGCTGACCGCCGGCGTCAGGCACGTGAAGATCTCGTTCGCACCGGACACCGTCGCGGACTCGGGAGCGGGCGTGGTGCAGGCGAGCGTGACTGTGACCGACGACAAGCAGCAGCCGGTCGCGCATCAGAAGATCTTTCTCGATCCGCCCCCGTCCGCACACCCGCGCTCGCTGGTGTGCGGCAAGGGCGGACGTCTCTATCCGAGTCGTCTCACCGACGGCACCTTCGTCGGCCTCAAGTTCCCTCAGACGACCGACGCCAGCGGCCGGATCGACGTGTCGGTGTACACCGGGACCGAGAGCGGCGACTGGATCCTCGATGCGTTCGAGCCCGGACACGACGGCATGCCCGACGGCAGCGACCTCCGCGGCTTTCCGATCACCGGTCAGCCCGGAACCACGTTGCCGGCAGGATTGCTGGATCGTCTGCGCGGCATCTACGGCGCTCGCCACGACCTCGCGGTCGACGTCGGCACGGACGTCGTCATCACCCCCAAGACGAACCAGCCGATACTGTTGACCTGGCTCGACTTGCACGCCGCGACACTGCCCGACGTCGACTGGGGTCCGGTGAAATCCGCCGACGGGTCGGCGGCGGGCGTCGTCTTCTATCCGCACGGCATGAACGCCGAGGATCTCGTCAGCCACCTCGAGAACGGCACGCCGCTACCGCCCGCGTTCGCGGCCGCGACTGCGGTGCTCGACACCGTGCTCACGCGTGAACAGATCATCGATCAGGTATTGCATCCCGACCCGCCGACGACGCTGCACGACGCGCCGTCACTCGCGACCTGGGAAGGCGCGCACGGCCCGGCCAAGCGCGGCCTCGTCGCCAATTACGCCGGCGCGGAGTTCACGCTACTTCGGATTTCCGCGACCGCCCGTGGTTCAGGGGGTCGCCGATGCGCAATTCGCCAGCACGTGCCTCATCACCGATCCCAACGTCTACTCGGTACGCGTCGGCTCTCCCGTGAATCTGCTCTTCCACGGCCCGAGCGGCAGCGCCTTCGGTATGGACGCGCAGGACCAGATGGTGACCGATCTTCCCGGCGTCGTCACCCGCAACGAGGCCAATGAGGTCGACGGCTACTACGTTCCCGCCGGCGACTATCAGATCGACGTCATGGGCACCGGGAACGGCGCGGCGAGCGTCGCCTTCTTCACCTCGAAGGGCGTGCGCACCTACGCGCTCACCACGATTCCGATGCAGCAGGGCACGCTGAAGCTCCATCACGGCGCCGTCGCCGGGAGCTTCAAGTTCGGCGCGCAGAAGGCGCGCGCCACCAAGGGCGTTCCGCTCTTCCTCGCCGGCCTCCCCGCCACCATCCCCGCCAAGACCCCGACCCAGCTCGTCCTCACGCTCACCGACGCGCTGCACGCTCCCGCCCCCGCCGTCACCGTCGCGATCACCGGCGACGGTGTCTCGCGTCACGCCCTCACCAACGCCCAGGGAACCGTCATACTCGACGTCGTCCCGAAACGCGCCGGCAAGGTGCGCGTCAAGGCGACCGGCGCGGGCTACGTCAAGCTCAAACAGACCCTGGCGGTGACCGGATGACCATGGCGCATGCCTGGCTTCGCGTCACTTCTTCTCCATGCGCGCGACGACCGAGCAGAACTTCATGCGCTTCTCCTGGGACGCTTTCGGGGAAACTCGATACGAGCGGGAAGGCCGTCGGCTTTCCCGCTCGTGCCCGACCTTGCTACCGAACGCAAACCGTGAGGCGGCACCTTTTGCTGCGTCACCAGTGGTCACAATGACCGTTTAAATCGCAGCCGAGTCGCACTCAAAGTTCGCGGGGCAATCGGTGCCATACTCGCAAGACCCACCAGCCAAACCACTCCAGCTATTCATGCAAAAGGAAAAGCCAGGAAAGATAGGTACACAGGTTTCGTCGGGGTACGGACATGGGGTCACGGTGCAGGATATGTTGGTTTCACAGGTGCCGCAGGTCGTCACAGGCTGGCCGGAAAAGCAATCCAGCCCCGCCACCGAAGAACATGTTTCGACGTCGGGATGGGGACAGCGAAACCCTGAATCGCAGGCTCCCGCATGACCTTGACCATAGCGGTACGCCCCCGCCCCACCACACAATTCGCACGAACAATTGAAGCAGTGAGTCGCGTCGCACATAGCACCGCCCGACGCCGGGGGCGCCGGATCGCACTCCTCGCCCGGATCGAGCACCCCATTGCCGCACGTTGGCGGCGGCGAGCAGTGACCGTCGGCGCTGCAATTTGTGTATCCAATGTAGAACCCCCCACCAAATCCGCAGGCGTTGAAACCTATTCCCGGTCCCGCGACACACCCCCCAGCCAAGGACTCGCAGCAGTTCCCAGGCGTCGACGGTGGCAAATCGCAGTGTCCGCTCGCGGCGTCGAAACGGTACCGTCCATCCCCGGCGTCCCCCCCCCCGTCGTGCAGTCGCCACTGGTACCACCGTACGAACAGGTGTTGTTCGTGAGGGCGCAACAGACCGCACCCGGTGGGGGCGTGGATGTTTCGGTCGGGGTCGGCTGCGTGCCGCCAGGGGTGAAGGTCGCCGTGATCGTCGCCGTCGGCGTCGAGGTGGGCGTCGGGGTCGGCACGGGCACCAGACACTCCGGTGGATACCCCCCCCCCTGATCGGGCCGGGAGAGCGCGTCCAAACAATCGACCTTGAACTCCGTGACACAATCGACGCACGCGATGAGATCGTTCAAGCCCGCAACCGGGCCGCCGCAAGCCCGCCCACCGGCGGGCACGGTCACCGCCGGGCAGCCACTCGCGAACCCGATCTGGGCCGGCGTGAACCCGGGTCCCGTGCACGTGACGCCATCGGTCGACGCCGTGCCGCAGGCTTTGCAGATCGCGCCCACCTTCTTCGCTTCGGCTTTCGCGATCGCAACCTGCTCCTTGCTACCTGGACACGGCAGCGCGCCCTTGCCCTTGTCGACGGTCGCGCGGCACTTGCCGAGGATCTTCTGCTTGCTCGTCAGGAACTGCGTGGTCGCCTTGCCGATGGCGCGCTGACACTTGATCAGGTCCGCGTTCCCGCCCGGGTTGGCGAGATCGAGATAGTAGAGGTCCATGGCCTGGCGAACGGCCGGCCGCCCGTTGCAGACGTCGAGGCAGACCGAGACGTCCCCGAAGGAGGTCACGGTTGGGAGGACACAATAGTTGCCCCCCTCGAAATTCGGGCAGGTCGACCACCCGATCTCTGCCGGCGTGACCGCGCTGCATTTGCCGTGGATCTTGGCGTCCATCTTTCCGGACGCCGCAGCGATCTTGCTCCCAATCTCAGGGCAGCCGAAGCCGAACATGTCACCGCCACCAGATGCGTTCTCGGCATGGCCGGCTGCGACGACGGCGTCATTGCATTTCTGAAAGGCGGAGCTCACCGTCTTCACGTACTTCGCGTATTCCTTGTTGATCGTCTCGCGGCACGCGAATTTGGCGTCCTGCGCGTGCGCGGTGGCGCCGAGGAAGGCGACGGTTGCGAGGGCCACTGCGCAAATGGCGGATCGGGAGGGACGGGTCATCGACATTCTCCTTCGGATTGGCAGCGAGGTGCCCATGCACGTCACCCCGTCGCGCGAATCCATGAGCAACCGGGCACGCCGGCTGAGTCCACGAGAGGACCCTGGATCGATCACAAGCCGCCACGCACTGCACGGACGTACCGGCTGTCGCTCTTGCTTCCGAGGGCGAATACCTCTCCAGTGGCGAAAGACACGACCCACGCAACGTCTGGGACCGCGACGTGGGTCGTGGCCGACCAATAGAAATCGGCGACGAGCGTCGGACCGAAGATGCCTTGATCAATACAGGGGCTCGTGGTGCACGGGTACGGCTCCGAGAGAATGGTCAGCAACTCGGCGTGCGTCGGGAGGCGCCAGTCGCACTGGCCGGCGAAGCAGCTGCCGCCGTTGAGCGTCGCGAGAAAGCTCGTGTACGCGGTGCCGTCGGCCGCTGGCCCGTCGTCACAGCTCAAATCGAGCGGGGCGACGTTCGCACACCACGTGTAGACGTTGTCCTTGTCGTGGACGGTGGCATCGTCGGTCTTCTGCTCCCACTGGAGTCCGGTCAAATTGTCCGTCACCGTGCCACCGCTGACGGCAAACCGCGCCGCGTCGCAGGTCGCCCCCGTGCCGCTCGCCCTCGCCTGCAGCTTGGCCCACGTGCCCGCGTACTTGACGCGGCATTTCGAGATGAGACTCTCGGCTTTCGCGCCGACACCGGCGACGCCCAAGTACTTTCCGGTGACCTTTTGCACGCACGCGCTGTACTTCGCTGCCGCCGCGTAACGGCCGTTCAGGCACGCCCCCTCCGCCGCCCCGTAGGCGTCTGCCGCGCGTGGAGCGATCAGCAGCGCTCCGGCCACGAGGGCCGCGAGAACGAGACGGGGGAGAGCACAGGCCGCGAGAGTTTTCTGCCTTCGTAGGGTGTGGGTCATTGGGTGTTCCTCCTTCGGCTTGGGTACCGCAGCGTGGTGGGCGGTGGCGGAAGTGTCCTCCGGCGATGCTCGACCGTCCCGGAGATCCGTCCCGAGCGTGTACTTATGGTGGCGCGAGAAGCTCTCAACCTCCGTTTTCACATAACGAGCAGCGTCGCATGTCGACCCCGTATCACTGGCCATCGCCTCGAGGTGGGGAGTAACACCACCCAAGCGAGGCGCCCACGAGAGCCGTACGCGAGCGCGTCGAGGGGTACCCGTACATTCGCAATATGCGGCTTTTGAACACGTGGAACATGGGCTGGTCCTCCTGGATGTCGATGGTGCGGCCCGTAGGCCGCTTACGGTGAAGGCGCATAGCCGCGGAGTGAACGCTCGGCACGACTCTTCCCCACATCTCGACGCTCGGTCTTCTTAGACGCGCTCCGCATCACTTCTTCTCCATGCGCGCCACCACCGAAATGCTTCCCACTTGACCGATAGCGTCCGTGTTGGTCTTCACCACCACGTTGAGAGGTTGACCGTAGAACACTCCGGGATGCCCGGCCTCGGCGTCGTCGATGTCGAGCCAATAGGTGGCGGTCAGCGTTTGCGAGCCCGAAGCGCTCGTCGGTGTGCAGGCGACGTTGATGAATCCGGTGCTCGGAAAGGCCAAGACACCGTTCACGCGCACCTCGGTAAGGCAGGCGTCCGTCCCACCGCCAAACACCGTGACCGTCGACTCGATGATCAGGACGTTCTTTTTCTTGCCCTTGATAATGGTTGCCGTGAACGTCCCGCCCTGCACCGTCGTCGGGTTGTCAGCGAACAACCCCATCGTCTTTCCCGAGAATTGCTTAGTGAACGCATGGGAAGGAGTGGGGGCAAATGCCAGTGAGGTGGTGGCCAGCCCCACGGCAAGCCCGAGTGCCAGCGATCGCGTCATGTGCGTCCCTCCATCGTTGAATTGTGGATTTGCATGCAGCTCTCCGATGAGGCGCTACATGTCGTGTAGCATCGCTACTTCGCTTCAGGCTGGCGGGCGTCCGTCCGCCGACACGTTCGATCTCGAACATCACTCCGACCACCGGACGGTTCGCTCCGACGTGTAGACGCAGCGCGCTCCGGTGTGGACGGCGTTCGCGAGGTGAATGCCGAGCACGGCATGGAGCGCCGCGATGCGCGCAATGCTCTGGCGGATCCGATTGGTGACCGCTTTCCGGGCCCGCTCCTCCTCCAGGGCGACGTCCATGGGGAGGCCTCGACGCCCGCCGGCACCGCCACGTGCCTGCCCAGGGGTGAGGCCACGAAGCTCGGCAACGGAGAAGTCCCGCCCCGGATGGCGGAGGAGGTGAGACACGTAGTGCAGGCCTTTGATGTCCTTCAAGAGCACGATTCGTCCCGCGTAGCCGAGCGTCCAGTAGTCGCCGTCACGACGGAACAGCCCCGCGCCCGGGTGCTCGGACGACAACCGAGTCAGTTGCTCAGCGTCGAGGGCCCGTTCACGCCAGTGAAGTGGAACCCTTTCAAACCCTTACTTGGCGGGATGCACGCGGTTGTGAAGTCCGTCAGGGTCTCGTCAGTCGTGAGGACCGCCGTGAACGTATTGCCCGCGAACGACGCGGGCCGACCCTTCGCGTCCACGGACGCGCCCGTACCGGTCAGTGTCATCTGGATGGAACCACCGGGACCGGCAAGATTGATTGCACCGGGCGGCGTGGCGGCAAACATCAGCGTCGTCGGCAACAGCTTCTGTGCGCCCTTCGAGACTTTCCACTTGAGCGTGGCCGTGAAGGCGGGAAGTCCCGCCGTGATATTCAAGCAATCATTCGAGGTCGAGCTGAACACGGCCTTGATGGTGCCGCCAATGACGCCAGCGCCGTCCCCCACCCCTCCGGAACACGGCGTCAGTTTCGTCCCCAGCTTTCCGCCGATTTTGCCGCTCGACGACGTGGCGAAGCCGCCCAGGATCCAAGCGGGTTTGAGTTTCAGTGTCGAGATCAACGGACATACGCCCGGTGTGCCCAGGCCGGCAATACCTCCGGCTGACGCAGTAGTTGCAGAAACGACGACAACAACGAGCGCGGTGGCTAATGTTCGCAATGACGTTTTCATTTGCTGCTCCTGTGGTTGGTGGCTGCCAACGGTCGTCGCGGACTCACGCTGACATCTGAGATGTCGGCCGATCGGGGACAAGTCCACGGATTGTGCAATCCCCATACGCGTTTGTTTGCCTTCGGGCTCTCGACGCCATCCTCGTTCACGTACGCCGCACAAGCTTCTACGGGCACGAACCATTGCGCACGGCGCGGACTTGTTTGGCGGGGAACGTCTTCAAATCGAGCGCGTGCGCGCGGCCGTCAGTGAACTCGACGGTGTAGGCGTACAGGCGCGGCGTGAAGGACGAGGACGAGGTATTGGTGTGATAGGCCGCCGACGCATTCATCGGGCCGAACACCGTCTGGTCGATGCACGGATTGGTGGCGCAGGGATACGGGGCGAGCAGAATGGAGACCAACTCGAACACGGTTGGCACCCGCCAGTCACAATGCCCGGCGAGACACGTCGTCCCCGTGAGGGCGCCGTTCAACCCCGCAATGAAGTCCGTAAACACCGTGCCATTCGGCGCCTCCGAGCCGGACGCGGTCCACGTATAGACGTTGTCCTTGTCGGTCCGGCCGCCGGCATTGTCCGTCTTCTGCCACATCAGCCCGGTCGCGCGATCGGCGACGGTGCCGTCGCCACAGTCGGCGTGGCGAGCGCCCCCCACCAGCGCGGCGACCGTGTCGGTGGTCGCGGTCACCTGGTCGCCGATACCCGTCACATCGCCGACGCTCGGACAGGTCGTCCCCGCCGCCACGGCCTTGGCTTCGAGCTTCTGCCACGCCGCCGCGAACTTGTCGCCGCACTTGGTGATCGCGGCGTTGTACTTGCCCATGTCGCCCGAGGCCGCGAGCTTTGCCTCCGCGTTCTCACGGCAGGCGGCGTACTTGCCCGCCGTCTTGTTCTTCCCGGCCTGACACTGCTGCTCGGGCGTGCCAGCAGCGTACGCCGTCGTGACGACGAGGAGCAGTACGCCGCTTACGGTCATCACGGGCGACAGTCGCGAGTGAGACAATGACATGAGCGTTATCCTCCGAGGTTGTGGGAACCTGGCTGCGCAGAGCTTTGCCGCGAAACCCGTTAAAACGTTTGACGCCTCATGCGAGCCTTCATCGTTGTATTGTGGATTTACAGGCGGCTCTCCCATGAAGCGCTACATGTCGTGTGGCATTGCTACTTCGCTTCAGCGCCGGCGGCGGGCTTCCGCCGACACATTCGATCTCGAACCTCACTCCGACCATCGGACCCTTCGCTCCGGCGTGTAGACGCAGCGCGCTCCGGTGTGGACCGCGTTCGCGAGGTGAATGCCGAGCACGGCATGGAGCGCCGCGATGCGCGCAATGCTCTGGCGGATCCGATTGGTGACCGCTTTCCGGGCCCGCTCCTCCTCCAGGGCGACGTCCATGGGGAGGCCTCGACGCCCGCCCGCACCGCCACGTGCCCGCCCAGGGGTGAGGCCGCGAAGCTCGGCGACGGAGAAGTCCCGCCCCGGATGGCGGAGGAGGTGAGACACGTAGTGCAGGCCTTTGATGTCCTTCACGAGCACGATTCGTCCCGCGTAGCCGAGCGTCCAGTAGTCGCCGTCACGACGGAACAGCGCCTCGCCCGGGTGCTCGGACGACCGCTGTGGGCTTGGTGGCATGAGATCTCCGTTCCGTACTGCACAATTCCTTTCTTTCGGGGCGCCGCTTCAAAACTACTTCTCCACGAGCTCGGCGACGGCGGTGAGCTTGGTCTGGGCGTTCGCGAATCCGGGGCCGCAGCAATGACAGCGACTCCCATGTCCAGCGTCCAGTTGGCGCCATAGACGTACCGGTATCGACCTTCGCCTTGGCGGCGCTACAAATGTTGTGGCAATGCTACAGGTTCACGCGAGTTTCCACGGGAAGCAGAATATATAATCGAGGAGACCGTTATAGATGAAGCCCGTTAGTTTTCAGGTCCAGTGAGGTTCTACACCTCAAGACCGACAGGCTGGGACGAAGAAGGATGCGGCAATCCGTAACGTCATCGATGTACCTCCGCAGGTTTCGTTGTCATCATCGGCAACGCAGCGTCGCCCCCGCAGCGTTCGTCGGTCCAAGGATCGTGCAGCCCGCAGTGTGCGAGAAGTCCCCGGCGTAACACTGCGCGGGGTTACCGAGCACGATTTGCGGCACGACGGACGCCGCCGCGGAATACGTTCCGCGCCGGCCTTTGACTTTGAAGGACGGAGCGCGGCGCAGATCGAGGCTCGCCTTGTTGATGCCTCCCGGCGGCGAGTCGCTGAGATTTACGTACGTGAATCGCTTGCCGGTGGAATCGACGCGCCAGTACGCACCCCCTGGAAGCTGCACGTCCAAGGCCGCCCCATTGGCGTCACTCAGGATCAGTTGAATCCCTTCGGCGACCGGGTCGACGCTCGGAAACGGCTCCGTGAAGAGCCCGGAGAAGCTGAGACGTCCCTTGCCCGGGATCCCCATTCGGCTGACAGTGAGCCTCGTCGACGCAGCCGCATGGCACGGCGTCGCGAATGCGTACTGACTGAAGTGTTGCACTTGCGAAACGGTCATCGTGTTGAGGGATTCGCTGCAGAGCGACGTGCTGCAGAACCCTTGATTGAGGCAAGTCTGGCTCGCGGGTGAGCCGTTACAGTTCCGCACCGGATCGCATTCCGCCGTCACGGCGACCCCGTCGCGATAGACGTGCAGCTGTCCTTCGGGAACCGTTCCACTGGATGTTGCGACGTCGCAATCGGGATGCAGGCCGGTGCCGGTGTTGTCCCATCCCATTGTCAGCGTGAGCGGTACGCCGAACGGCTGGTTCTGTTGGGAGGCTGCCCGTCGCAGATCGATGCAGCTCGCGATCTTGGTGCCCGGAATCTGCAACGAGACGAAGTCGGTGGCGCACGACGCCGGGGCGACGCTCGCGATGTTGATCGGCTCGGGCGGGTTGATCGCGTAGGGCGGCCCCGCCAGCGGGATCGTGAGGGTGACGTGACTTTGCGCATTCGACAACACGCAGTTCCCTCCGACAATCTGTCCGCCGCCACACATCCCCGCGGGACCGCCGACGACACCTTCGGTGGACTTCGTCGGATCGCACGTAAGCGGCGTACCGGATGCCGATTTCACCGGGTCGTGCAGGCAGCCTGTGGCCGGCGAGCACGAATCGATCGTGCATCCGTTGTTGTCGGCGCAGTCGGGTGGCGGCCCCCCGATGCACACGCCGTTCGCGCATTGGTCCATCGTGGTGCAGGCGTTGCCGTCGGAGCACGACGTGCCGTCGGGACGCTTCATAGTCGCGGGGCAGGTGGTGCTCGTGCCGTCGCATTGCGCCGGAAGCCGGCATCCGTTGCCGGCGTTGCACGTCGCTCCCGTGTTACCGGCTGGATGCTGGCACGTTGGTTGCGTGCCGTCGCACACGTCCCGCGAGCAAGGATTCCCGTCGTCCGCACAGGGCGTGTCGGCGGCTTTCACGTTGTCGGTGGAGCACTCACCACTACTACCGGAACAATGGTGGTCGAGATCGCACTCCCCCGAAGCGGCGTTGCACAATTTACTGCTCGGCTCGAAACGGCAGAGCGTCGTGCAACACGACCCGCCCGTGCCGTTGGCGCCGCCCTCGTCGCATTCCTCGCCCGGATCGGCGTGGCCGTTCCCACACTGCGCGAGAAACGCCGCGTGCAGATCCCCCGACGACGTGCGGATCGTGGCGCTGATGTTGCCGAAGACGTCGATGCCGGACGCTTCGACGATCGTCGGCGAACCTGACGGCACCAGATCGTTCAGGTCGAGCATCGGCAACGCCCCAGGATAAAGGAAGGCGTGCCGCGTGCCCTGGATGTCATTGCTGTCCGCCGAGTACCCGACCGCCCAGTCGAAGTAGTTGATCGCATACGGCTGACACAAAGTGTCGCTCGAGCGCAGCTCGCCGATGACGGTCAACGATCCGTCGCTGCGTCTCTGGATCGCGCACGGTGTGCTACTGCCATCGTAGACCCTTCCGAACACGTCGCCGACGATATTTACCGCCGCGGCATAGGGGCTCGCATACGCCGGGGCGAATTCAATACGGACGCGATTACCCGGCGAGACTTCGTCGAGAAGGAAGCTGCGATACGTCGACGAACCGTAGTCGCTGCCGACCGTGAAGCGACAATCCGGACTGATCCCATAGTACCAAGTAGAATCGGCCCCGTTCCTGACCTGATCGTTCTCATCCATCAAGCCAGTGCCCCGGCAGAAGCGCACGGCATGGGGATCGAACGAGATGCCGCTATGAACGCTCGTGTAGCTGTACCCGACACCGCAGTACCATGCGATTGTCGGGTTCCCGCACACGCCGGTCGCGCGTGCCGTACCGCCGAGGTTGCCGTAATCGTCGACGGCCCATCCGGGACCCGCGTTCGCCGGACCGCCGTCCCATTGCCAGACGACGACGCGCGCGTCGTTGCCATCCAATTGAGCCCCTGCAAATCCACCGACGGTCGGTCCTCCCGTGAAACCAGGAGGGGCACTCAAGTCGCCGAACGTCACCGACGATCCCGATCCCCATGTGGTTCCCGACGGCAAAGGAAGGGGATCAAGCGAGCCGCTCCAGAAGAACGGAAGCTCCGTATCGAGAGGCGCTCCGTTCGAATTCGAGTCCCCGACGATGTAATTGCCGGCCTCGGAGAGCGTCAATGCCCCGGAGCTCGTACGATTGGAAAGTACCCCCATGTCATACACAGAATAACGAAGAGTTTGTGCGTACACGCTCCGTGAACTCAATAAATGCATAACTGCGACGATCATGTATGCGGTTGGGCGAAAGTGACGCATGCTCGGGCTCCTTGTGTATGAACTGAAACATCGGAACGTCCGACGACGAAACTACCGGCCTCCGCCAGCGCCAGCGCTCCGGAATTGTTGCGAGCGGGAAGGACTCCCAGATCGTACACGGAGTAGCGCGAGGGCATAACGATTGCCGAACCGCGAACGAGAGCTGTCATTCCCATTCTCTCCGCACTGGCGAACGAGGGACCGATTGGCGTGTACGCCTTCTTGGCGCGTGCCCACGGCACAGCTCCCTGCTACTGGGCATCCCGGCTATGTTCGGAGCACGCTCAGAGCCCTCCCCTCACTGCCCGTCCGTACTTGACGTTGGTCTTGGCGGAGGCACTCAGCAGGCCGGGCGACGGACTGCCAAAATAGACCTCCTCGACATCGGCCGGTACCGATTCGGTGTTGAGGTCGGTCGTACTGACGGAGAAGAAGTTCGTCGGTCCGAACACCGGCTCGATGCAGGGATCGACGCCGCATGGCTCGGGGGCAAGCAGAATCGTCTGGAGCTCGGGCGCCGTCGGCAGACGCCAGTCGCACGCACCCGCAAAACACGATCCGTTCAATGAGGCGAGAAAATCCGTGAATAGGTCGCCGTCCGCTGCCGATCCACTGAGGCTCCATGCATAGAAGTTGTCGGCATCGTGGCGATCTGCACCGTTCAGTACGCCGTCCTTATTCGTCTTCTTTTCCCAGATGAGCGCAGTGAGCTTGTCGGTGACCGTTCCATCGCCATTGTCGACGAACCGAGGGCTGTCGCATGTGGAACCCGTACCGGCCGCCTTGGCTTGGATCTTACCCCAGGTCGCGGTATATTTTAGGAAGCACTTGCCCGCAGTGGCGCGAAATTTCTCCAGACTCGTAGCTCCACCGAGCGTCGCAGCATACTTTGCTCTCGCCTTGTGCTCGCATGCTGCATATTTCGCCGCGGCCGCGAATCTCGATGCTTCGCAACTCTGTTGTGCCGAAGGGGCAGAAAGAGCCGTCCCGGGGAAGATTGACCATGTGCCGATCATGATCGGAGACAGCGCCGCAAGCATCGCAATCTTCATGAGATCCTCGTGGATGAACCGAACGTTTTCGGGCTACCGATGAATTCGATGCCCGCCTCGTCCCGAGAAAGGGTCGCAATATATCGCTGTCGGCGATCTGCTGGCGCTCGCGTTGGGAACGGAACGGCGGACACATCTTCGCGGTTGGTGCCGGAATACTGGCGTCGTGGTCTCGAGCGCCCCCACACCAAACGAGCGCTACAACTCGTGTAGCAGTGCTACAGGCCTTGCTCTGGACCCTGGCGACCGGTCGATTTGGCTGAATCAACCGCGTAAGGCGTGAGCTGCGGGAAAGAATCGCAACCGCGCCAATATAGGGCAGTGTGGAGATAGCGATCCGAACTTGGCGATGTCTTCGTCGGATGGCCGGCGTCCGCGTGGCAGGAGCGCCGCGCCCGTTGCAACCATTGCGATAGCGATCGGTAAACTGCGCCACTCTGGCGCAGGCTCGGCGCCTCGGGGACACCTCCCGTGCTCTCTTGTATCCGCCTCCTATTGACGGTGGCGCTACGAAGGACGACCATCTCGCGCCACTGACACCGGACGATCTGTCCTTTGAGCCCGCCTCCGAATCGCACGGACCTCGGATCAACCGAAGCCGCAACGTCCGCATCTTCTCGCGACGTCTTCGTGGGACGAACGGAAGAGCTCGACGTCCTCCGCGCCCGGCTCACTTCTGCGGCGGCGGGACAGGGCTCGGTGGTGGTGCTCTCGGGTGAGCCGGGAATCGGGAAGACCCGTCTGACGGAAGTATTCTGCCAATACGCGGAGACCGAGGGCGCGGAGGTGCTGGTCGGACGCTGCTACGAAGGCAGCGGCGCGCCGCCGTTCTGGCCCTGGTCCCAGGCTCTCCGAAGCTACGCGGCTCGCCGCGAGGTCGCGACCCTCCACGAGGAGCTCGGTGGCGCGGCCGTCGACGTGGCGACCATCGATCCCGACCTGCGCCTCCGACTCGAGCTGGCAGCACCGCCGATCGTCGAGCCGGAGCAAGCCCGCTTTCGCGTCTTCGACGGCGTGACGCGCACGCTCGTGCGCGCGTCGACGGTTCGACCCATCGTCATCGTCCTCGAAGACCTGCACGGCGCCGACAAGCCGTCGCTGCTGCTCTTGCAGTTCCTGGCCCGTACGCTTCATGAAGCGCGGGTGCTGGTCGTCGCGACGCTGCGCGACGTCGGGGTTTCGGCGGCGCATCCGGTGAGCGAGACCTTGTCGGAGCTCGCACGAGAACGGGTCAGTGAAACCCTCGGCCTCGGCGGCCTCGCGCTCGGCGACGTCGGGGCGCTGCTCGCCCATATCGCGCACGCGCCGGTCGCACCCGAGGTGGCGGCGGTCGTGCACGCGCGGACGGGCGGGAATCCGCTCTATGCCTCCGAGATCGCCCGTGCCCTCCTGACGGTGAAAGCACCGGAAGGCCCTGGCCCCCGACCATGTGCGCGCACTCGACGTGCCGAAGACGGTGCGTCTGGCGATCGGGCGGCGCCTCGCACCGCTCTCGCCGCGCTGCCGAGAAGTTCTGACCCTCGCCGCGCTCTTCGGGCGGGAGTTTCGGCTCCGCATCCTCGCCTGGGCGAGCGGCTACGAGGTCGCCGAGATCCTGACGCTCCTGGACGAAGCCCGCGCGATCGGAATGGTGGTGCCAGCGGCGGCGGAGCCTGATCGCTTCTCGTTCGCGCACGCCCTGGTCGGCGAGACCCTGGCTCAAGACCTCGGGTCGTCGATCAAGAGCCACGCTCCACGTGCGGGCAGCCGAGGCGCTGGCGCGCCATCCGCGGGCCGAGGAGCATGCCGCCGAGATCGCCCATCATTGGTATAGCGCGGGACCCGCCGGCGAGTCGTCGCAGGCGATCGCCTGGGCGCGGCGCGCGGGCGATCGTGCAATGCGGGCCCTCGCCTACGAGGAAGCCGAGCGGCTGTATCGCATTGCGCTCGCGGCCCTCGAATGGAACGACGCTCCCGAGCCTGAGGTCGAGGCCGAGCTTCGTCTCGCGCTCGGCGAAGCTTTGAAGTGCGCGGGCGACGTCGAGAAAGCAAAGGAGACCTTCTCGCGGGCCGCCGACCTCGCACGCGAGCTCGGCTCCGCCGAGCTGCTGACGCGGGCCGCCCTCGGTTTCGCCCCCCGCATCACCTACGCGACCCAGCCCGAGCCCGACGCGCGCGTCACCCGGCTCCTGGAAGAGGCGATCACGGCGTGGCACGGCCAGGACAGCGGACTGCACGCACGCGCGTTGGCGCGGCGCGCGTTGGCGGGGCTCTTCGGCGACGTGGATCAGGTCCACGACTTCGCCGAGCGCGGTCTCGCGATGGCGAGGCGGGTCGGCGACGTGACGACGCTCAGGCGCGTCCTCGCCACGTGGCTGATGCTGCCCCATCGCGATCGCCACCTCCGCTTGAGCTACGCGACCGAGCTCGTGGCCCTGGCCGAAGACGCTGCCGACCCGGAGACCCTCGCCGAAGGGCGGCTGTGGCGAGCACTGGGATTGCTCGAGCATGGGGATGCGGCGGCGATGCGCGCCGAGCTGCACGCACTTTCCCGACTCGTCGCCGAGCTCCGTCAACCCGTGTGGTCCTGGCGGATCAACGTCCTCGAGGCCTGCCGTGCGATCCTCGACGGGCGCCTGCAGGATGCCGCGACCCGCGCCCACGCCGCGCTCGCCGCCGGCCAGGAATGTCTGCCCTACGCCGCCCCCGTCTATTTCGTCGGCCAGATGATGATCATCGGTCTGCTCGCGGGGGATCCCGAGCCCTACGCGACCCAGTACCGCACCGTGTTCGAAGGGCACCCGATGTACCTGGCGCTCTCGCCGCTCTATGGGTCGACGCCGAGCTCGGAAATCTCGATGCCGCGCGGCTCCTCCTCGAGCGACTGACCGCCGACGACTTCGCGGGCGCCATCCACGACATCAGCGTGCCGATTCCCTACGTGTTCTTTGCCGAAGCGTGCGTCGCAGTCGACGACCACGTCCGTGCCGCGAGGTGTTATGAGCTCCTCCGCACCGCGGAGATTTCGTGGATCGTATGGGCAGAGGGCGTTCCGCTCGGGCCGGTGCCGCTGCAACTCGCCATGCTGGCACGAACCCTGGGTCGCCTCGACGACTCCCTCGGCCACTTCGACGACGCGCTCGCGCTCTGCAGCCGCGCGGAGGCCTGGCCGTACCTCGCCCGCACGCAGCTCGAGTGCGCGCTGACCCTCCGTCGTCGGAACGCCCCCGGCGACGCGGCACGCGCCCGGTCGTTGTTGCTCGCAGCGCGCGCCACGACCGAACGTCTCGGTATGCGGGGTCTGGCCGCCAAGGTCGGGGCCGCAATCGGAATCGATCCCGCAGCGGCAGCGCCCGGCCCTGCCGTCCCCGGGGCCCGCGGCGAGCGCGAGCCCGCGACGCCCGACGCGGCACATCCGGCCGCGAACCACTTCCAGCGCGAGGGCGACTACTGGACGGTGTCGTATCTGGGCTCGACCGTCCGCCTGAGAGACGCAAAGGGATTGCTGTATCTGGCGTGCCTCCTCCGCCAGCCGGGTCGGGATTTCCACGTCGCCGAGGTAGCGATGCTCGGTGCCGGCGATCAGGCGGGCGGCGTGCTCGATCCTCCCGTCGGTATCGAAGGCGATCTCGGACCGATCCTCGACGTCCAGGCGACCGCCTCCTATCGGCAGCGTCTGCGCGAGCTGCAAGGGGAATTGGACGCCGCCGAGGTCGCGGGAGATCTCGGGCGCACGAGCCGACTTCGAATGGAGAGCGAGACGATCGGCGATGCGCTGCGCGCCGCCTACGGCCTGGGAGGCCGCTTGCGAACGATGGGAGACCCGAGCGAGCGTCAGCGGAAAGCCGTCACCAATCAGATCCGCCGAGCCATCTCCCGCATCGGCGCCGCGCATCCCGCGCTCGGCCGCCATCTCGAGAACGCGGTGCGCACCGGTCTCGTGTGTTGCTATCGGCCGGAGCCCCGGATCGACTGGATCGTCTGATCGGACCTATTCCCGCCGGATCACCGTGACGGGCAGGCGAAGCGCCGCCGGACCCGGGAGCCCAAGGCCCTCCTCGGCGCTCGAGTTGTTCGTGGCCGGAACACAGAACGTGCTGACGAGCGTCGGATGATCGGGATCGACACTGCCATCGCGCTCGAGCGCACCGATGTTGCCGCTCGCGCCGTTCGCCGCCGCCGGGCACGCGCGGCGGCGCAGCCGGCAGTAGTCACCCGCCGTGGGGCAGTCGCGGTCGTCGAAACAACCGCGGAAGGTGTCGTGGTTGCAAAGCCCGTCCAGAGGTCCGTCGACACAGACGGCGTCGGCCCCGGGATCCCCATCGCACCGCCCGCCGAGACAGGTGTCGGGTTGTACTTGGCCAGCGCAGTAGCAGCTCGCAGACGGCGCGGAGAGACAGGGTTCGCTCGGCTGGAGGCGGCTGGTTCCGGTGGTGAGCTCCAGCGAAAAGTTCAGGTCGCCGATCTGCGCAGCGAGACCCGGCGAGCAATCGTAGCTGGTATTTCCGAGGAGGTCGTCGGTCGCATCGACGAGACACGCTTCTCCGTCGTGCGGTCCGCCGCGACAGATCCCGCTGTCACCAAGGGTCGCGCCGGTGCATTGCGGACAGGCGACGCCGACGTCGATCCCTTCGATGAACGTCCATCGGAGGGTAAGCGGAAGCGTCAGCGCGCCGGTCGCGGGATCGAACGTTCCGGATCCGACCCGCACCAACTCGTTCCGTACGCACGATGCCGAGCCGCCACCGATCAAACCGAGCGGGGGCCCGAGGAGATCGCTACACTTGCCGGTCGCGCAATCCGCATCGGTCGCGCAGACGCGGCGCATGTCGTCGGCGCAGCGACGGGTGGCGCGCTCACCGGACGTCGTCGCGGGCCCGGTGAGCGTGCAGGTGCCACAGCCAGCCTGGTCCGTATTGGCGCAGGCCGCTGCGAGCGTGAGCACGATGCCGTCGTGAAACCGGGTGTCGTACGTAACCCCCGTGTACCCGAGGTCGAGATCCACCCGTGGCCCATCGACGTGCAGCTCGACATGGCCAGGGCACCCGACGGTCGCCGTCGGACGTGGCGTTGCGGTCGCCGTCGGCTGGGCGGTCGCGCTTGGCGCCGCATGGCTACCGCCTCCGCCACAGCCCAAAAAGAAGGCACACAGCAGCACGCTCGATGCCGCCCCACATGCGCTCCTTCTTTTTCGATCGCTACTCCCACCAACTTCGATCTTCACGCACGTTCTCCGTTCGTCGTCGGAGTAGTCGAATCGCGACATCGTCGATGCATACGCTTTTCTCTGTCCGTTGCCGAGCAGCACATACTGCCCGCGTCGGCATGCGAATAGGGGGCGATCGCGGGCGCGATACTCCCGGAATCCGGTATGCAGCACCGTGGGCTCGCCGGCCGGATTCCTGGAACGTCGACGAACCGAAGCCGCGGGATGTTCCCCGTGTCGTTCAAATGGTTGCGGCATTGCCATTCCAATGGCATTCTCGAACCCATGAAAGCGACGCTCGATGCCGCGGGTCGGATCGTCGTGCCCAAGCCTCTCCGTCAGGCGCTTGGCCTCAAAGCAGGGCAGTCGTTGGAGATCCGTGCCGGCGACGGACGGCTCGAGATTGAGCTCGCGCCGACGCCGATGCAGCTGTCGAAACGCGGCAAAGGGCTGGTGGCCGTACCCAAGAGCAAGCTGCCCACGCTCACGAGTGATCAGGTTCGTGACACGCTCGAACGTGTCCGACGATGAGAGCGGCGGATACGAGTCTCGTCGTCGCGGCATTCGCGTCATGGCACGAGCGGCACGAGGTCGCGAGAAAGGCACTCGACGGCGGCCTACGGCTGATCGAACACTGCTCGCTCGAGACCTATTCCGTTCTCACCCGTCTCCCCCCGCCTCATCGCGCACCAAGTAGCGTCGTTCGTGATTTCCTCGATGCGCGATTTCCATTGCCGTGGTTGCGCCTGAGCCCGAGCGCCTACAGGACGTTCGTCTTCGGGCTGCCCGATCGCGCAGTTACGGGTGGTGCCGCCTACGATGCGCTCGTAGCGGCGACCGCGGCGGTCCATCGAGCCGAGCTGGTGACATGCGATCGCCGTGCGCTGCCGGTGTACGAGCGGTTTGGCGTACCCGTTCAGCTGCTGTAGGGCGCAACTGTTACGAACGGCAGTACACGCCCGACCGTCCGACCTTGGGGTTCTGTCGATCCGACGGGCGGACGCGACACATGACGGCGCGATCCTACGAGTAACGCTTCGTCGCTGCGACCAAATCGGCGTTGCCCCGCGACCCGCAGCGCGACGCCGGACGCCGCGTTCAGTGCATCCCCGACCCGCCGGCGAGCTGCTTCGCGAGCTCGCCCACCACCGCCTTCGCGTCGCCGAAGAGCATCCAGGTGTGGTCGCCGAAGTAGAGCTCGTTGTCGATGCCGGCGAAGCCGGGGTTCTTGCGCGCTTGATCGCGAAGACCGTACGCGCCTTGTCGGCCTCGATGATCGGCATGCCGTAGATGGGGCTCGTCTTGTCGGTCGCGGCGGCCGGGTTCACGACGTCGTTGGCGCCGATGACCAGCGCCACGTCGCACTGGGGCATGTCGGGGTTGATCTCGTCCATCTCGACCAGGTCGGTGTAGGGGATCTCGGCCTCGGCGAGGAGCACGTTCATGTGACCCGGCATGCGGCCCGCGACCGGGTGGATCGCGAACTTCACGGTGATGCCCCGCTTCTTGCAGCTGCGTCGTAGACCTCGCGCACCTTGTGCTGCGCCTGCGCCACGGCCATGCCGTAGCCGGGGATGATCACGACCAGGTTCGCCTGCTCGAGGATCTGCGCGGCGCCCTCGACGGTCTCGGCCTTGTAGGCCTTCTCCTCCCCCGTCGCGGCCACCGCCTGCACCTGCCCGAAGGCGCCGAACAGCACGTTGGTGAACGAGCGGTTCATCGCCTTGCACATGATGATCGCGAGGATCAGGCCGCTGGAGCCGTCGAGCGCGCCGGCCGTGATCAGCAGCTTGTTGTCGAGCACGAAGCCCATCGCGACCGCCGAGAGCCCGGCGTACGAGTTCAGGATCGAGATGACGGTCGGCATGTCGGCGCCGCCGATCGGGATGATCAGCAGCACCCCGAAGATCAGCGACAGGACGATGACGACCGGGAAGAGCGTGGCGCCCAGATCGGCGCGGTCGGGTGCAGCACCAGCGCCCGCCGAGGCCGACGCGCCAGCACGAGCAGGCCGAGGTTGACGAAGTTCTGCCGCGGATACGTGACCGGGCGCTGCGGAATCCACTTCACCTCCTGGAGCTTCCCGGCGGCCAGCAGGCTGCCGGTGAACGTCAGGTAGCCGAGGATGATCTCGAGGATGATCGCGACCATGCGGAACGGTCGTGAGGTTCTCCGGGCCTTCCGAGAGCCAGAGGTAGTACTTCGCGGTGCCGACGAGGCCCGCGGCGACACCGCCGAAGGCATGCGAGAGCGCGGTCCGCTGCGGCACCGCCGTCAGCGGCACCTGCGACAGCGGCACGCCGACCACGAAGCCGAGCGACGATCGCGATGACGATCCACGCGTGGTGGATGACCTCGGGCTGCGCCCAGGTGGCGAGCACCGCGATCGCCATGCCGCCGACGCCGGCGTAACGCCCCGGCGCGCCGTCGTCGGATCGCTCATCCAGTGCAGCGAGAAGATGAACAGCGCCGTGGCGACGATGTAGGCGAGCTGGACCAGCGTGTGGGTCACTTGGGCGCCGCCTTGTCGCCGCCGTCCGCGGGTCTTGAACATCTTGAGCATGCGATCGGTGATCAGGAAGCCGCTCACGATGTTGGTCATCGAGGCGAAGAGCGCGACGGCGCCGAGGAAGCGGATGGGGGGCGGGTAGTCGCCGCCGGTCACGAGAATCGCGCCGACGACCGCGATGGCCGAGATCGCGTTGGTGAGCGACATCAGCGGCGTGTGCAGCAGCCGCGACACGCGCCGGATGACGCCGAGGCCGATGAAGGACGACAGCATGAAGACGAACAGCATCGACGGCAGGTCGAGCGCCGGCACCTCGTGTGCGCCCGTTACGATGCCTGTCCTTTGGCCGCCTGGATCGCGTCGCGCGTACGCGCATGCTGCACGATCGCGCCGTCGTGCGTGATCGAGCGCGCCCTGCTGGATGTCGTCGCTCAGGTCGAGCACGAACGCCTTGTCCTTGGTGAACGCGAGCAGGAAGGCCGTCAGGTTGCGCGAGAACAGCAGGCTCGCGTGCAGTCGGCATGGTGGCCGGCAGGTTGAGCGGCGCCAGGATGGTGACGCCGTCCGACCTCGACGGTCTCGCCGGGCTTCGAGAGCTCGCAGTTGCCGCCGCCGTCGGCCGCGAGATCGACGATGCACGGCGCCCGGCTTCATGCCCGCACGATGTCGGCGGTGACGAGCCGAGGCGCGAACACGCCGCCGATCAGCGCGGTCGTGATCACGACGTCCGACCGCGCGCACTTGGTCGGCGAGCATCTCGCGCTGGCGGAGCTTGTCCTCGTCCGACAGCTCCTTCGCGTAGCCGCCGCCGGCCGCGGCGCTCTCCTGCGCGAGCTCGATGCCGACGTATTTCGCGCCGACGCTCTCGATCTGCTCCTTCACCTCGGGACGGACGTCGGTCGCGGACGACGTTGGCGCCGAGGCGCCGCGCGGTGGCGATCGCCTGGAGGCCGGCGACGGCGGCGCCGATCACGAACACCTTGGCCGGGAACACCATGCCGGCCGCGGTCGTGAGCATCGGGAAGTACTTGTTGAGTCGACTGGGCCGCGAGGAGCACGCCCTTGTAGCCGGCGATGCTCGCCATCGACGAGAGCGTGTCCATCGACTGCGCGCGGGTCGTGCGCGGAATGGCGTCGGTCGAGAAGGCGCGTGATCTTGCGCTCCGCCAGGGCTGCGGCGGCGACGAGGTTGCGAAGCGGCATGAGCGAGCCGAGCAGGAAGGTGCCCGGCCGCATCGACGCGATCTCGTCGCATCCGGTCGCGACGTCGGCCGTCGGCGCGTTCACCTTGCAGACGAAGTCGGCCGACGCCGAGCAGCGCCGCCCGGTCGGACTCGATCGTGGCGCCGGCTTGCTGATAGGCGTCGTCGCGGTAGTACGCCGTCGGCGCCGGCCCCGGCCTCGACGGCGACCTCGTACCCCGCCTGCACCAGCTTCTTGCAGGACTCGGGCACCAGGGCGACACGGCGCTCTCCCGGCCGGGTCTCCTTGGGAACCGCGATCTTCATTTCCCCCTCCGTGAACCGCCGGCTCGTGTCATGCGTGCGATGATGGTGATGGTTGGCCCGACCCGGGCCCGCGGCGTCGAGGCGGCGGACGGGAAGCAGAGGGCGCGGAAGCAACGGCGCGCGAGAGTATGCGACCCGCGCGCGCGCAGTCAACCGGGAGGCGAGCTACGCGAGGAAGGCTCGCTAACAGCCGGGGACGGTGCCCGTCGTATAGAGATTGTGGCGCCAGCAGTTGTTGCTGCCGGCGTCGACCACGTCCGGCACGTTGCCGCTCAGACGGTTGCCGGAGATGAAGTTGTCGTTCGAGCCGACGGTGAGCTCGATGCCGGCCGCCGTGCCGCCGGTGATGACGTTGGTGAGGACCTCGACGCCGGTCGACCCGAACACGAAGATGCCGGTTCCCGCGCCGGTGATCACGTTCTTTCGCACCCGCACGCCGACGGGCTTCCCGGGATTGTCGAGGGAGTCCTCGACGATGATGCCGCGCTCGCTCGGCGCGTTCAGGACGTTGCGCTCGACCCGGAGATCGGCGTCGGCCGGCGTGCCGCCGATGTAGATGCCGGCGTCGCCGAAGCCGTTCGGATCCTCGATGTGGTTGCTGCGGATCCGCATGCGGGTCCCCTGGAACACGTTGATCCCATACTCGACGTTGGCGCAGGTCGGGACGACGCTCACCCGGTCGATGACGATGAGATCACGGTCGGTCGCGTCGATGCCGTAGAAGTTACCGCCGCGCACCTCGAGCGTCCGGAGCGTGACCGCGTCGGCCGCGATCTCGACCGCCGCCAGCGGGCCGCAGCCGGCGTCGATGACGGCCTTCCGACCGTAGAGCTTGAGCGGCTTGTCGATGGTGATCGACTCGAAATACGTCCCCTCGCCGACCCGCACCGTATCGCCCGGCAAGGCCGCGTCGATCCCGTCTTGGAGCGGCGTTCCCGGGCCGGGCACGACCACGATGCGACGGGCCGACGCCGGGACGGCGGACGAGAGCGACAGGGCGAGGGCGACGGCGAGAACGAATCGGATCATGCGACGGCTCCTTCGATGAGGGGGCGGGCACCGGCGGCAGCGACGATACGAAGGTCGTGCGCGCCGAGCCCGAGCATACGCGGTCGGCCGGGTGCGGGGCAACGATGTTTCGCGCCATGCGCTCGTGGTAGGCAGCCCCCATGCGGAACAACATCGGGCTGCTGCTCGCCAAGCGCGCATTCCTGAGCCCCCACATGGACGGGCTCGTCGAGGTCGAGCGCGCGCGCCGCTTCACCTTCGCGGAGCTGAACGCGCGCACGAACCGCATCGCCAACGCGCTCCGCGCGCGCGGAGTCCAGCGCGGCGATCGGGTCGCCCTGCTCTTGATGAACGGCGCCGAGCTCGCGGCGTCGTTCTTCGCGATCGCGAAGATCGGGGCGGTCGTCGTGCCGCTCAATTGGCGGCTCGTCGCCGACGAGCTGACCTTCATTCTCGCCGACAGCGGCGCGAGCACCCTCGTCTACGACGAGGAATTCCGCGCCGGCGTCGTCGACCTCCATGCCCGCGGACCCGAGGCGACGGCCGTGCGGCACTGGATCGAGGTCGGCGGCGACGGCGCGCGGGCCCCGTTCGCCGTCGCGTACGCGACCCTCGAGGCGGATGCACCGGCGGACGAGCCGCCGATCGAAGCCGGCGACGGCGACGACCTCTACATCATGTACACCTCGGGGACGACGGGCGTACCGAAAGGCGTCGTCCACACGCACGAGTCCGTGCTCTGGGCCTGTTTCACGATCGCGCTCACCGCCGACACCCGCTATCGCGACCGCTACGCGATCGTGCTGCCGCTCTTTCACGTCGGCGCCCTGACGCCGCTGATCGGCAACGTCCATCGCGGGCTCACCTCGATCCTGATGCGCGCCTTCGATCCGATCCGGCTCTACGAGACGATCGCGCAGGAGCGCGTCGGCGTGCTCCTCGCCGTCCCCGCGATGCTGAACGTCATGCTGCACGTCCCCGATCTCGGGAAGTACGACTGCTCGAGCCTGCGCTGGATCATGAGCGGCGCGGCCCCCGTGCCGGTGACGTTGATCGAGGCCTACGCGCGCCGCGGGATCGAGGTGCATCAGGTCTACGGCCTCACCGAGAGCGGCGGCCCCGCCTGCCTCATCAGCCCCGAGGACGCGATCGCCAAAGCCGGATCGACGGGCAAGCCGTTCTTCCACACCGATGTCCGCGTCGTCGACGACGGGGACCGCGACGTCCCGCCCGGCATCCCCGGCGAGGTGCTCGTCCGCGGCAAGCACGTCATGAAGGGCTACTGGAACCGGCCGGAGGCGACGGCCGAGGCACTGCGCGACGGCTGGCTGCACACCGGCGACGTCGCGACCGTCGACGCCGACGGCTTCGTCTTCATCAACGACCGCAAGAAGGACATGATCATCTCGGGCGGCGAGAACATCTACCCCGCCGAAGTCGAGAACGTGATCCTCGCGCATCCCGGCGTCCGCGAGGTCGCGGTCATCGGGCAGCCGAGCGCCAAGTGGGGCGAGTCGCCGCTCGCGATCGTGGTGCGCAAGGATCCGGCGCTCGACGAGGCGGACGTCGTGGAATGGACGCGCGGCAAGGTCGCCGGCTACAAGCGGCCGCGCGCGGTGCGCTTCGTCGACGAGATCCCGCGCAATCCCGCCGGCAAGATCTTGAAACGCGTGTTGCGCGAGCGCTTTCCGGAGCCGGCGGCGGAATAGCGACGCGAGCGCCGCGGCTCGGGCCTCATTTGACGGCGTGCGCGGACTCTGAGACGGTCCGCGCATGCGTCGACGTGCGTCGAGGGTCGCGGCGACGGTGGCCTGCGTGTTGGTGGCCGCGGCGGCTCACGCCGAAGGGCTCAAGCCCGGCTGGACCGCCGACGCGCTCGCGAGCGAGACGATGCGGTGCACCGAGTCGCTCGTCCAAGGCGCGTGGGAGAACAGCAAGCGCGAGCAGGGCGCCGATCCGGCACTGCCGCTGACGCGCGAGATCCGCGACGAGCTGGCCCCGCAGATCGCCTCGATGAAAAAACTCTGCGCGTGCGCGGTACGCGCCGGCGCCGAGCGCTACACCAAGGCCGAGGCCGACGCCGCCCCGAAGGATCTCGAACGCTTCGTCAGCGAGACGATCGGCAAGGGCATCTGCAAGCTCGACCAACGGTAGAGGTGCCGCCGTGCTGATCACGCAGACGCTCGAGGTCGCGGCGCCGGCGGAAACGGTGTGGCGCGTGGTGACCGACCTCCCCCGCTACCCGGAGTGGAATCCCTTCGTCGTCGCGTGCCGCTCGACCCTCGAGCCGGGGACGCCGATCGTCATGCGGGTCCGCGTCCTGCCGTTCGTCGCCCAAGCGCAGCGTGAGACCGTCTTCGAGCACG
Source organism: uncultured delta proteobacterium (assembly GCA_963774015.1). Classification (GTDB taxonomy): domain Bacteria; phylum Desulfobacterota; class Binatia; order UTPRO1; family UTPRO1; genus UTPRO1. The sequence goes on along the minus strand of CAVZDH010000001.1, from coordinate 254,379 downwards.
TGCCGGGTCGTCGACTGCGCTACGGAATCGATCCGTTGCCGCTCCGCGCGCTCGCGAGCGACCGCGCCCACGAGGTCGAGCCGCAGGGACCGGATCGTTGCCGCTACGTCTCGCGCTTCGCGCTCACCGGCTGGCTCGCGCCGCTCGTGGCAACGCTCCTCGGCCGGCGCCTCGAGCGCGGGTTCGCGGCGATGAGCGACGGCATCCGAACGCGCGCCGAGGCGTTGCACGCGCGGCCCGAGGCGTGAGAACCGCCGTCGGGACGGGCGCCACCGCCGCCGCATCGTCAGTCGGGACGGCGCGCGACGGTCAGCGTCGGTAGCAGCAGAAACCCCGGAATGCGAAAGATGCGTCGTTGCCGCTCGACGCGGAATCCCGCGGCCTTCACCTGCGTGGCGAGCCGGCTCGGGGTCGTCCACCAGAGCGGCTGTCCGGCGAGGCGCATCCCCACCTCGAACGCGTCGGCGATGAATTCGAAGGGCGGGCTCACGAGCGCCAGCAACAGCCTGCCGCCCGGGCGCAACACGCGATGGAGATCGCGAAGGGCCGCATCCTGATCGGGAAACCAGTGAAACGCCTCGGTCGACACCGCGGCGTCGAAGGCCTCGTCCGTGAACGGCAGACGGGTCGCGTCGCCGCGTACGAGCGTCGCCTTCCGTGCGATGGCCGCCGGACCCGCGCGGAGGCGGTCGGCTGCATGCGCCAACATCCCGGCCGAGAAGTCGCAGCCGACGACGGACCGCACCGCCGGCTCGGCAACCAAGCGCTCGGCGAGGCGACCGGTGCCGCACCCGATGTCGAGCACCCGCGCGCAGGGCTCCGCGGCCAGGGTCCGCATCACCACGTCGTGCACGGGACGATAGGTCGCATGTTGGACGAGCGGAAAGTCGTAGACCATCGACCAGGTGTCGAAAAACCGGCGCGTCGGACCGTCGGTCGCCATGGCGGCCGACATAGTCCGTGGCCACTCGCGAGCGCAACGCACGCAGTCGCTCGTGGATCTGGTCGAGTGGTGGACCCTGCCGCTGCGCGAACTGATCTACGACTGCGGCGGTCCGCGAGCTGCGCGTGCCGGCGTCTCGTGACATAGCAAGCCGATGTCCGAGAGCGTTGGCGCATCGCCGTTGCCGCCGGTCGCCGACGTCGTGATCGTCGGCGCCGGCGCCGCCGGGCTCGCGACGGCGATCTTCGCTGCCGAGAGCGCGCCCACCGCGCGCATCGTGCTGCTCGAAGGCGCCCGCGCGCTCGGCGCCAAGATCCTCGTCTCGGGCGGCGGACGCTGCAACGTCACGCACGACGTCGTCACCGCGGACGACTTCAACGGGGTGCGACCGGTGGTCCGGAACGTGTTGGCGGCGTTCGGAGTTGCCGCAACCGTCGACTGGTTCGCATCGCTCGGGATAGCCCTCGAGCGCGAGGAAACCGGCAAGCTCTTTCCCGCGAGCAACAAGGCGGCGACCGTCGTGACGGCGCTGGTCGCGCGCTGTCGTGCTCTCGGCGTCACGCTCGCGACGGGGCATCGCGTCGCCGACGTCACCCGCGACGGAGCCGACGGAGCGCTACGCGTCCGCTACGCGCGCGGGTGGAGCGGCGCCCCCGCGGATCCGATTGCGGATCCGTGGACGCGCCTTGCGGATCTGACAACGCGCCTTGCGGCGCGATCGACGCGCGCCGCGTCGTCATGGCGACGGGCGGACGCTCGCTGCCGAAGAGCGGCAGCGACGGTGGCGGGTGGGAGATCGTCGCGCGCCTCGGCCACACCGTGACGGCGACCCACCAGGCGCTGGTGCCGCTGGTCTTCGTATCCGGGTCTCCGTTCGCGGAGCTCGCGGGGGTGTCCCACGTCGCCGAGCTCACCACGGTCGCGCACGGGAAGCGCATCGATCGGCGCGCCGGGAGCTTCCTCTGGACGCACGTCGGCGCGAGCGGTCCCGTCGTCATGGACGCGAGCCGGCACTGGGTGATCGCCGCCGCCGCGGGCGCGCAACCCGAGCTCCGCATGAGCATCCATCCCGGGGCGGATCTCGAGACGGTCGATCGCCGGCTCACGAGCCTCGCACGCGAGCGTCCGAAGCTCTCGCTCGCGCGTGCCGTCGCCGAGCAGGTACCCGAGCGCGCGGCCGCGACGCTGCTCCGTCTCGCCCTGATCGAGCCCGCCACCCCGATTGCCCGCCTCACACGCGAGGAGCGGCGCCGCGTCGCGCGGGTGCTGAGCGGGCTCCCGCTGCCGGTTGAACGACCGCGGGGATGGAATTATGCCGAGGTCACGGCGGGCGGCGTGCCGCTCGCCGAAATCGACTACCGCACGATGGCGTCACGCGTGGTTCCCGGGCTGCACCTCGTCGGCGAGATGCTGGACTGCGACGGACGCATCGGCGGTTTCAACTTTCAATGGGCATGGGCGACCGGTCACCTCGCCGGACGCGCCGTCGCCCGCGCACTGCAGGCAGGAGACCGCGCATGAAGACGACCGACCCCGTGGACCTCGGCCTCGATCCCGACCGCCTGGCGCGGGTGACGGCGGCCATCGAGGCCGACGTCGCCGGCGAGCGCTACGATGGCGCCGTCGTGCTGGTCGCGCGCGGCGGCCAGGTAGCGCTGCATGCCGCGCTCGGCTGGGCAGACCGAGCGGCAGAGCGGCACGCGGCGGTCGACGACGTGTTTTCCCTCTTCTCGATCACGAAGACGCTCACGACCGTCGCGGTCTTGCGACGCATCGATCGCGGCGAGCTCGCGCTCACGACGCCGGTTGCCGACGTGCTGCCGGAGTTCGGAAATCGCGGTAAGCAGCGCATCACGGTCGCGCAGCTCCTCACGCACACCGCCGGGATCGCGTCCGGAGTGCCGCCCCTTCCGATGGAGCAGCTCGGCGACCTCGCCGCGTTCGTGGCGGCCGCGTGTCGGCAACCCCTCGAGGCCCCGCCGGGCACGGGCGTCCACTACAGCGCGGTCACCGGACACGCGCTCTTGGCCGAGGTGGTGCGGCGCATCGACGGCGGCACGCGTCGCTTCCGCGACATCCTCGACGCCGAGGTGCTGGCGCCCCTCGGCATGCGCGACACGGCGCTCGGGCTTCGCTCGGATCTCGCCCGTCGCAAGGTCCCGATCGTCTTCCGCGACCGCACGCCAGGGGTGTTCGAGCCGGAGATGCTCGAGGCCTTCAACGTGGTGGTCGGCCCCGAGACGGAGATCCCGGCGGGGAGCGCGGTCTCGACCGTCGCCGATCTCTTCCGGCTCGCCGAGTGCCTTCGCCGCGGCGGCGAGCTCGACGGGCATCGCCTGCTCTCGCCGACGCTCCTCCGACTCGCGACCACCAATCAGACCGGCGATCGTCCGAACGGCTTCTACGCCTTCGCGTGCGAGCAGCGCGGCTGGGACCCTTTTCCCGCCAACATCGGCTTGAGTTTCTTCCTGCGCGGCACCGGCGTCTTCCCGACCTACCTCGGCGTGACCTCCTCGGCGCGCACGTTTGCCGGCCTCGGCGCCGGGTCGGCGATGTTCTGGGTCGATCCCGAGCGCGATCTGACGTTCGTGCTGTTGAGCGCGGGATTGCTCGAGGAGACGCGCCACCTCGAGCGCTGCCAGCAGCTCTCCGATCTCGTCCAGGCGGCCGTCGTCGACTGAGCGTACGCGGCTCGCGGCCGCGTGCCCTTGCGCGCGCATTTCGGTCCGATACCCTGGCTCCTCGCGTGGACGCGTTCATGGAAACGCCGCTCTCGAGCCTCGGACGACAGCTCGACCGGCTCGCGTACCACGTGCAGCAGTGGTCGTTGCGCGCGCCGCTGGCCGCGCTTCGGCGCGTGACGCTGGCCCTGTCGCCGCACTACGTCGCCAAGGTGTTCGTGGCGCGCAAACCATTGGAGGATTCCATCCCGTGACACCCGGCAACTTTGTCACGGAGCGTTCGAGTCTCGACCGGCCATCCGGCCGTCGTTCCTCGCGCTCCGGCACCGGAGACGTGGCACCGCAGTTGCTGTCCCGTTCGCCCATGCGCTCGCCCATCACCGTTCGCGTCCTCACTTGCCTTGTCGGTTGCTCAGCCGTCGCCACCGTGGTCTCGGGCTGCGTGGCGCCGCCGAAGAAGACGGTCGCCCCCCTCAAGCACGCGGCCGTCGCGGCGCCGGTGATCGACCCGAGCATCGGTGATCTGCCGCCGGCCTCGGACAAGATCCTCAAGATGTCGGCCTTCACCGCGTACATCCCGCGCGAGGACGAGGTACCGGGCGTCGTCGGGCGGAACGAAGTCTATCGCGTCGCCGCCGGCCGCAACCTCCTCGACATCGCACGGGAAGGCGACCTCGGGTTCCGCGAGCTCCGCGACGCGAACCCGCGCGTCGACGAATGGGAGCCGAGAGCCGGCGTCGAGCTCGTGCTGCCGACCCGGCGCATCCTGCCGCGCCCGGACCACTATCAGGGTCTCGTGATCAACATTCCCGAGTTCCGCCTCTACATGTTCCCGCTCGACACGAAGCTCGGCGAGCGCGCGCCCGTGATGACGTGGCCCGTCGGGCTCGGCGCCGAATGGGCGCAGAGCCCGATCCAGGCGTTTCACGTGAAGTCCAAGGACGAAAAGCCGACCTGGGTCGTGCCGGACTCGATCTACGAAAAGATGGAGGACCCGAAGCACGTCGTGCCGCCGGGCCCCGACAACCCGCTCGGCGACTATCGCATCCGTCTCGACTTCGACCTCTTCGCGATCCACGGAACGAACGACCCCTGGACGGTCGGCCGGCTCACGACGCATGGATGCGTCCGGCTCTATCCCGAGGACATCGAGTATCTCTATCCGCTCGTCGACCGCGGGTATCCCGGCGAGTTCGTCTACCAGCCCGTGAAGCTCGGCGAGCGCAAAGGGCGTGTCTACGTCGAGGTGCACCAGGACGTGTACGGCCACTTCGAGGATCTGGGAGCGCACGCGCGCGGCCTGGTCGCGCAGGCGCATCTCACGGAGCGCGTCGATCCCGATCGGCTCGCGATGGCCGTCAAGCAGCAGCTCGGGGTGCCGATCGACGTGACCCGCGAGTCGGCGCAGAGCGAAGCGCCGCACACGGCGCGCGACGATCAATTGGCGGCGGACGACTAGCCCGCATTTCATTCCCGTTCGCCGCGCTTGATGCCGACCGAGAGGCCGGCGCGCCGAACGTCGGCCGTGCCGCGGCGGAGCTTCTGGTCCCCGAAGCGCGCATGGATGGCGTCGACGGCGGCGTTCAGACGCGACCGCCGCTGATCGGTCGGCCCACGGAGCTCGAGCGCCAGCTGCGACTCGTCGCTCGGCTCGAGCTTCGTGACCGCGACGCCGACGAGGCGAATCGGCTCCCATGGGTCGACGCGCGCGAGCAGCGCGAGCGCCGCACGCGCGATCGCGTCGCCGTCGTCGGTCGGATGCCGCAGCATCAGCGCGCGGGTGAGCAACGGGTAACGGCCGCCGCCGAGCGAACGCGCGAGCTTGAGCTTCACCGTCACGCCGCGCCCGACGACGCGGTCACGGCGGAGTCGGCGCGCAACCGCCTCCGCGTGGGCGCGTACCGGCTCCGCGAGCGCCGCCCGATCCAGGACGTCGCGCTCGAAGGTGTTCTCCTCGCCGTAGGATTTGGCCTCGTGATAGGGCTCGACCTCGCGCGCGTCCTCGCCGCGCGCGAGGCGCGCGAGCCCCACGCCGAACGCGCCGAGCGCGCGCCGCAGCGTCGCGTCGGGCGTGGCCGCGAGGTCGCCGATGGTGGCGATGCCGAGAGCGTCGAGGCGCGCGCGTCCGACGGCGCCGACGCCCCAGATGCGACCGACCGGCAAAGGCGCGAGGAACGCGCCCACCTCGCCGGCGGAGACCGCACGGAGGCCGTCGGGCTTCGCGAGGTCGCTCGCGACCTTGGCGACCATCTTGACGGGCGCGATGCCGACCGAGAGCGTGAGGCCGGTCGTGCTCCGCACCTCGGCGCGCAACCGCTCGGCCGCGGAGACCGCGTCGCCGAGGAGGCGCTCGGTGCCCGTCAGGTCGAGGAAGGCTTCGTCGAGCGACAGGCCTTCGACGAGCGGCGAGTAGCGGCGAAAGATCTCGAAGACGCGGCGACTCTCGCGACGATACTTCGCCATGTCGCCGGCGACGAAGATCGCGTGCGGACAGCGCCGGCGCGCCTCGAACGACGGCATCGCGGAGTGGATGCCGTAGACGCGGGCCTCGTAGCTCGCGGCCGCCACGACGCCGCGAGCCGACGCGCCGCCCACCACGACCGGCTTCCCGCGCAGCTCCGGCCGGTCGCGCTGCTCGACCGCCGCGAAGAACGCGTCGAGATCGGCGTGGAGAATGACTCGTTCGTGCGTCGCCACGACACGGCGATCGCGCGCGTCACGCGCCCGGAAACAACTCGTCCCGGCTCTTGCCGGCGAGCGTGGTCTGGAGCTGCGCCAACGCCTCGTCCACGTTGGGGGCGAGCGCCATGAGATGATGCTCGGCTCGCGCCATCGTGAGGTCGCACGGCACGGCGGTGACGAAGCCGTTCGGCAACGACGACACCATCACGAAGAACGCCGTGCCGTCCTGCGACCGAAGCTGGTACCACTCGACCTTCTGCACCACGTACGCTGCGTCACTCATCGCGACTCCTCTTCCGGTGTGGGTGAGCTCGTACCTTATCCCTGGATGCCTTCCTCGCTCCAGAGGTGCCGGCGGGTTTCGTCGACGATGACGTGCGTGAGCACCAGCAACGACACGAGGTTCGGCAGCGCCATGAGCGCATTCGTGATGTCGGCCGCCGACCAGACGATCGGAAGCGGCGCCACCGATCCCGCCATGACCGCAATCACCCAGAGCACGCGATAGACGACGATCGAGCGTGTGCCGAAGAGGTACTCGCACGCCTTCTCGCCGTAGTAGGCCCAGCCGAGAATGGTCGAGAAGACGAAGGTGAGGAGCCCGATCGTGAGCACGAAGGGCCCGACGGCGTGCAGGTCGCCGAACGCCTTCGCCGTGAGCGCGGCGCCCGCTGACGCCCTGGGTCCATTCGCCCGATTGCACGATCACGAGCCCCGTCATCAAGCACACGACGACGGTGTCCCAGAACGTCCCGCTCGAGGACACCAGCGCCTGCCGCACGGGGTTCCGCGTCTGCGCCGCCGCCGCGACGATCGGCGCGCTGCCGAGACCCGACTCGTTGGAGAAGAGGCCGCGCGCGACGCCGAACCGCATCGCCTCGCGCACGCCGGCGCCGAGAAACCCGCCGACCGCCGCGTGACCCGTGAACGCCGAGCTCACGATGAGCGACACCGTCGCGGGAATGGCGGCCGCGTTCAGCGCCAGGATGACGAGGCAGCCGGTGACGTAGAAGATCGCCATGAACGGCACGAGCCGTTCGCAGACCGCCGCGATCGACTTGATGCCCCCGAGGATCACGAGCGCCGTGAGCACCGTCATCAGCGCCCCCGAGATCCAGACCGAGACGCCGAACGTGTCGTGGACCAGCGTCGAGATCGAGTTCGCCTGCACGGTGTTGCCGATGCCGAAGGCGCTGATCGCCGTGAACGCCGCGAAGACGATGCCGAGCGGCCGGCTCCGCATGCCGCGCTCGAGGACGTACATCGGGCCGCCGGCCATCGTGCCGTCGGCGGCGGTGACGCGATACTTCACCGACAGCAATGCCTCGCCGTACTTGGTCGCAATCCCGAACACGCCCGTGAGCCACATCCACAAGACCGCGCCCGGCCCGCCCGCCGCGACCGCGGTGGCAACACCGACGATGTTGCCCGTCCCGATCGTGGCCGCGAGCGCCGTCGTGAGCGCGCCGAACTGCGACACGTCGCCCGCACCTTCCGACTCGCGCTCGAGCGAGATGCGGATCGCCCGCCTCATGTAACGCTGGATGAAGCGCAGCCGGACGGTCAGGTAGACGTGCGTGCCGAACAGCAGGACGAGCATGGGCGGCCCCCATACGATCCCGGCGATCTGGTCGAGCAGCTTGGTCAGATCCTCCATGCCTGCACCTCCTCCGCGCCCGCGCGCGAGCGTCTTACAACAGCGCGTAGCGCAGCACGAACAGCACGCCGAGCCCATCGGCCACCGGCGACGCTTCACGCGGCCGGCCGGCGAGCAGCTTCAGCAGCGGACGCGCGATGAACCCGAACGCCTTACCGTCGGCGACGTCACAGGCGGCGGTGCACGATCATGATCTCGAAGCGTCCCGACGAGCCGACGTACCACGACGCGATCCAGCCGGTGACCGACACCACCAGCGCCCCCAAGAGCGCCGACCCGAATCCCGCCAGGGTGAAGCCGTCGAGGAGCGCCGCGACGAGTCCGAGCATGGCCGCGTTCACCACCCACAAGAAGAGGCCGAGCGTGACGACCGTGATCGGCAGCGTGAGCACGACGATGAGGGGTCGCACGAACGCGTTGACGATGCCGAGCAGGAGCGCGGCGACGAGGAGCGTCCCGGCACCGTGGATCTCGACGCCGGGGACGAGCGCCTGGGCGAGCCAGAGACCGAGCGCGCCGATCAGCAGCCGCACGACGAAACCCGACATGCCGCGCTCCTACCAAAACGGGCGCAAATGAGAAACGCGCATCCCGTGCCGCGGCCGGGGGTCTCCTGACGCGTGGAATGCTGCTAGATGACTGGGTCATGACCGCGGCGGCGAAGCGGGGCGTCATCGAGACCCGGTACGACCAGATGTTTCCGACGCTGCAGGCCGCGGAGATCGAGCGGGTGCGGCGCTTCGGCGAGCCCCGCTCCTACGGCGCCGGCGAACGCGTCGTCACGGCAGGCGAGCCGAGCCCGGGCATGATCGTCGTGCTACGCGGCGAGCTCGCGATCACGCAGCACAACGTGCTCGCACCCGCGCAGCACATCGTGACGCACGGTCCAGGCGGGTTCATGGGCGAGCTGGCTCAGCTCTCCGGCCGGCCGTCGCTGGTGGACGCGACGGCGGTGACGCCGCTCGACGCGCTCGTCATCCCGTCCGCCCGCCTCCGTGACGTGCTCGTCGCCGAAGCCGAGCTCGGCGAGCGCATCATGCGCGCGCTGATCCTCCGCCGCGTCGGTCTTCTCGAGAGCACCGGCAGCGGACCCGTCATCATCGGTGACGCCCAGGACGGCAACGTGCTCCGGCTCGCCGGCTTTCTCGCCCGCAACGGTCATCCCCACGTCGCGCTCGATCCCGGCACCGACGGCTGCGCCCGGACGCTGCTCGATCGCTTCCACGTCGACCCGTCCGCGCTGCCGATCGTGCTCTGTGGCGACGGCACGCTGCTTCGGAACCCGACCGAGAGCGAGCTCGCACGTTGCCTCGGGCTCGTCCGCGCGCTGGACCCGAGCAAGCTCTACGACGTCGCGATCGTCGGCGCCGGGCCGGCGGGTCTCGCCGCCGCGGTCTACGCCGCGTCGGAAGGGCTCGCGGTCATCGCGCTCGACGCCCGCGCCTTCGGTGGCCAGGCGGGCGCGTCGGCGCGGATCGAGAACTATCTCGGCTTCCCGACCGGCATCACCGGCATGGCTCTCATGGCACGGGCCTTCAACCAAGCGCAGAAGTTCGGCGCCGAGATGGCCATTCCCGACGAGATCGTGCGCCTGGAGTGTCTCGCGCAGGACGCCGACGCGCGCTTCCAGCTCCACCTCGCGACCGGCGAGCGGGTGCGCTCGTCGGCCGTCGTGATCGCGAGCGGGGCCCGCTACCGACGCCTCGATCTCGCGAACCTCGGCGACTTCGAAGGCTCGGGCGTCCACTATTGGGCCTCGCCGCTCGAGGCCAAGCTCTGCGCCGCGCAGGAGGTGGTGCTCGTCGGTGCCGGCAACTCCGCCGGCCAGGCCGTCGTCTACCTCGCCGGCCAGGTCGCGAAGGTCTGGATGATCGTACGCGGCCCGAGTCTCGGCGCGAGCATGTCGCGCTATCTGGTCGATCGCATCGCCGCCTTACCCAACGTCGAGGTGCTGCTCGAGACCGACGTCTCCGCCCTCGAAGGCGTGCCGGGCGCGCTCGAGGCCGTCCGCTGGCGCCATCGCCCGTCGGGACGCGAAACGCGCCGGGCCGTCCGGCACCTCTTTCTCTTCATCGGCGCCGCGCCCAATACCGGTTGGCTCGCCACGTCCGACGTCGACCTCGACGACAAGGGTTTCATCCGCACCGGCGCCGACGTCGGCCTTGGCCACCGTCCTTTGGAGACCAGCCACCGGGGCATCTTCGCGATCGGCGACGTCCGCGCCGGCTCCATCAAGCGCGTGGCCGCCGCCGTCGGCGAAGGCGCCCAAGTCGTCGCGACGCTCCACGCCCATCTCGCCGGCACCCGCGCGGCACCGCCGGCCGTAGGAGGAAGCATTGGCTGACCCGTGTCCCCACCTCGCCGACATCCGGAACGTCGTTCCGAGCGCCCTCGGCTGCGAGGAATGCCTCGCGAGCGGCTCGCCCTGGGTCCACCTCCGCCTCTGCCGCACCTGCGGCCACGTCGGCTGCTGCGACAGCTCGCCCAACCGTCACGCGACCAAGCACTTCCATGCGACGCAGCACCCGATCATCGAAGGCTACGACCCACCGGAAGGTTGGGGCTGGTGCTTCGTCGACGAGGTGTCGTTCGATCTCTCGCACCGGGCGACGCCGCAGCGGGGGCCGATTCCGAAATGGGTGTGATGTCCGCCGCGCGCGGCATTCACCCCATGGGGTACATAACAATCGGCGGCGGCGAGGATGGGGGGCAGGCGCCGAAGGTCATGCTGCCCATGCAGAGGTCGGAAACGACGATGGGGCTGGTGCCGAGGCGACGGTTCTTCATGCGCTCGTTCCCTGCGAACGGCGGCTACGCGTTGCGGGGCTTCATCATCCCCCCGACCAGCCGGGTCGTGACGCTCGCCGGCAGATGACGGTAGAGCCCGGCGGCGACGGCGTTCATCATCCCGTTCACCAGCACCGTCCGCTGCCCCACCGCGCCGATCGCCTGCTCGGCCACCTGGTCCGCGGTCATCCAGACGAAGCCCGGAAGATTGCTGGTGTCGACGTCGACCTTCTCCTGGAACTCCGTGCGCGTGAATCCCGGACACACGCAGAGCACGTGCACGCCGGTGCCGCGGACCTCTTCGGCGAGCGATTCCGTGAAGCTCAGCACGAAGGCTTTGGTCGCGCAGTAGGTCGCCATGAAGGGGCCGGGACCGAAGCCGCCGACCGAGGCGACGTTCATGACGGCGCCGCGGCGGCGCTCGACCATCGCCGGAAGAAAGCGACCGGTGAGCTCGACCAACGCCGACACGTTCAACTGGATCTCCTCGAGCTCGCGCGCGACCGGCAGCTCGTGGAAGCGGCCGTGCGTCCCGAAGCCCGCGTTGTTGACGAGCCAATCGACGACGATGCCTCGCCGCTCGACCTCGGCCTGCAGTGCCGCGCCGGCACCGGGCCGCGTGAGATCGGAGGTGAGCACCTGCACTTCGCTGCCGTGCGCCGCGCGGAGCTCGCCGGCGAGACGCTCCATGCGATCGGTACGGCGCGCGACGAGCGCGACGGGGCGACGCTCGGCGGCGAGCCGCCGGGCCAGCGCTTCGCCGATACCGCTCGAAGCGCCCGTGATGAGGGTGAAGTTCTGCGGGTCCTGTGACATCGAAAGCTCCTTTTCGGCGCGTGCGCGGTCAGCCGCGCGGACGACGCGGTATGCTGTGTTCCCAGTCGGCGAGAATCGCGCGCAGCGCGGCGATGAACGCGAGCGGCTGGTCGAGGATGAGGTGGTGGTGCGCCTGGGGAATCTCGACGATCGGGGCGTTCCGGTCGAGGAGGCCGTACATGTACTCGGCGATCTCGGGCGGCACGAGGAAGCTGAGCTCGCCGCGAAAGACGCAGACCCGGCAGCGCACCTGCGCGAGATAGTCGCTCATCGGCACGAGCGATGCCTTCAGGAAGACGCGCGGGTCGAACTTCCAGCTCCATCCCGCGGCCGTCTGCTTGAGCGAATGACGCGCGACGTGGTCGACGATGAAGGCGTTGTCGCAGGGCTGCGGGGGGATGAGGTGGAAGTGCTGGATCGCCGTTGCGACGTCCGCGTAGGTCTTCGGATTGCGGAACGCGCGTCCGCGCGCGCCCTCTTCGCTCTCCGGATCGGGACGGCGCACCGGCGAGTCGACGATGATCGCGCCGGCGAGCCGGTCACCGTAGAGCGAGGCCGCGACGATGCTCACGAAGCCGCCGAGGCTGTGGCCCACGAGCACCGGTGCGCCGACGATCGCCGCGTCGGTCGCGACCGCCATCACCTCGCGTGCCCACACCTCACGCGGATATTCCTCGCGCCGGCCGCTGTCGCCGTGCCCGCTCAGCTCCGGTGCGACGACGTAGTACTGCGACGCGAGCTGGGGGGCGAGAAAGCTCCACCATTCCGCATGCGCCGCGCCGCCGTGGACGAGCACGAGGGCGGGCTTCGCGGCATCGCCCCAGCTGAGGTAGCGGATGCGGCAGCCTTCGACCTCGACGAAGCGCTCGTTGCGCGGCGCCGCGAGCGCGGCGGTGAACCACGTGGGGGCGTCGGGTCGCGCGGGCATCGCCGAATCGTGAAATCTCTTTCGGCCGGCAGATGCAAGCGGCACTGGCGCGCGGGTACGTGCTGAGTCCGATCGCGCCGGTCGCTGCCATGCGCGCACGAGGTGGAGCCGACCTCCGGTCCTCCGGCCTTGCCGCGCGTGGTCCATAGTGGCTCGGTTGCGGGTCGGTGGCGCGCTTCCGGCCGAGACGGACCCGTCGGTCGGCTCCACCTCGTGCGCGCATGGCGCGGCACGCCGGCATCGCCACCACGGGTCGCGTGCGGCAGCTTGCATCGCGCGCGCCGGTGGCCGAGAAGCGTAGGCCATGAGTGACGACGTGTGTGATCTGAGTGCGAAGGAATGCGTGCCGTGTCGGGGGGGCGTGCCGCCGCTCGCGGGGGAAGACCTGACGCGGTTGTCGCGGCGGCTCGGGCACGATTGGAAAGTCGTCGACGGGCATCATCTCGAGAAGGAGTACGCGTTCCCCGACTTCAAGCGCGCCCTCGCGTTCACCGATCGCGTCGGCGCGCTCGCGGAGGCCGAAGGGCACCATCCCGACATCCATCTCGCCTGGGGCATGGTGCGGCTCACGATCTGGACGCACAAGATCGACGGCCTCACCGAGAGCGACTTCATCCTGGCCGCGAAGGCCGAGCAGCTGCCGCGCTGACGGTTCACGAGAGCTTCTGCAGCCACCGGTCCGCCGCCGCCAACCGGCGCTCGAGCTGCGGAATCGTCGCCTCGGTGACGCGCCGGATGCCGACGGCGCGGTTGAGCGTCGCGTTCACGTCGGCGTGGCCCTGCTTGGTGCGGTGGACGAGGCGCCGCACCCGCGCGCTGTTGAGCTCGCGGAGCTCGAGGCGGCGGCTCCGCGCGGAGACCGGCGGCGCGGGAAGCGGCTCGGGCGTCGGCACCTCGACGTCGGCTTCGTCGCCGGTGAGGACGAGCACCGGTCGCACGGGCCATGCGCTCGGCTCGTCGACCAGGCCCGGCACCTCGTCGGCGGCGTCGGCGGCGGCCGGCTCGACGATCGGTGACGACTCGAGCGGACGACCGTGCTCGTCGAGAGGGATCGCCGAGATCGCGGCGAAGAGCGAGAGCTGCTCCGCCTCCTCTCCGAGCGGATCGACCGGCAAGGCGAGCGGCGCCGCGTCGAGCTCGCTGTCGTCGCGCTCGGGCTTCCGGAGACTGTGACGCCGTTGCTCAGCGATGCCGGCCGCGAACTGCCGGAGCCGCGCGTCGTCGGGAATGAACATGTACGCGAGCTGACCTTCGCGCGGCCGGCTCACGCGTACGAGACGACCGACCGCCTGGCGGAAAAAGAGATCGGTCACCGTGTTGGTCGCGTACACGCCGACCCTGAGACGCGGAATGTCGACACCCTCGGACACCATGCGAACGGCGACGATCCAGGGCGCATCGCCCGCGGTGAACTCGGCGATTCTCTTCGAGGCGGTGGCATCGTCCGAGACCGCGACGGTCGCACGGACGCGCAGGAGCGAGCGAAAGATGCGCTCGATGCCGCGCGCATGATCCTGGTCCATGGCGATCACCATGCCGCCGGCACGCGGGTCGCGGAGACGCAGATGCTCGAGCTGGCGATGCGCCTTCGCGAGCACGGCGGGGAGCCAGCGACCCTCGAGGTCGAGCGCGGTCCGGAGGCGTTGGCTCGCGAGCGCGCGCCCGAGCGGATCGGAGAAGCTCGCCTGATAGGTGTCGCCACTCGGCGCGGACCATTCCATGCGGCCGTTGATGCGCGGGAAGTACACCGGCAGCACGACCGAGGCGTCGCGGAGCGCCTTGCCGTAGCCGTACTCGTAGTCGGCGACCGCGAGGTCGCCTTCGTAGTGGACGAACGGAATGGCGCTCTGATCGGAGCGAAACGGCGTTCCCGACATGCAGAGACGAAGCCATCCCGGCGCGAAAGCGCGCCGGACGGCGTCGCCCCACGCACGCGCGTCGGCGGCGTGGTGGATCTCGTCGAGGACGACGAACGCGCGCTCGGCGAGGCGACGGAGCGCTTCGGGGTCGGCCGCGACTTGCTGATACGTCGTCGCGACGCCGTGCACGTCCGACGGCAATACCCCGTCCCCCGCCGACCACGCGGGGTCGAGGTGGATGTCGAAGCGCTCCGCCGCGTCCGCCCACTGCTGCTTCAGATGCTGCGTCGGCACTACCACCACGACGCGGCGGACGTGACGCGCGACGAGCGCGCGCCGCACGGCGGCGAGCGCGAAGGTGGTCTTGCCGGCACCGGGCGTCGCAACCGCCAGAAAGCTCGAGCGGCGGCGCGCTTCCAGTGCCTGCAAAGCCTCGTGTTGCCACGCGCGAAGCCGAATCGACGCCACGACGAGCCCTCTCCTCCCCACTCCACGACCTCGCTCGCGCGCGTCGGGGCGGGGGAGTGTAGGCGGACGAGCCGGCGGCGACAAGGGCGTCGGCACGCGCGCAATGCGCGTGGCGACGGCGGGACGACCGAGCTCGATCGCTCAGTGGCGCGCGGTCATACGACGGATGCCACCACACCGCGGGCGCGGAGCGCCGACACCACGTCGCCGCCGAGGAAGCGCGCCGCGGGCTCGAGGTCACGAACGTGCGCGTCCATGTGCGCCAGCCCGAGCCCGCGCACGAAATGATACGCGCTGTCCGGCGCGCAGAGCTCCCCGATCGGCTTGATGGCGCTCGCCACCTGATCGAAGATCGGCGGCGGCATCATGCGGAAGAGCTCGTGGATCTGCTCGACTTGGTCGCAGAAGTGCATGTGGTCGGCGTTCATGAGGACGACCATACGCTTCGGAGAGATGGTCCGTTCGTAGAGCTCGTGCATCCCGCGGAGCGGCAGGATCGTGTCCGAGGCGGCGACCAGGTAGAGCGTCGGCACGTCGCGCCCCCAGTCGAATGCGAGCGCTCGCTGGAGCGGCGCGGCGGGAAGCGGCGTCCGCCCGCCTGCGGGTGCGAGCGGAAGCGCCGCACGCACCCGTCGATCGCGGCCCGCGACCATGAGCGTCGTCCAGCCGCCGAAGCTGTGACCGCTCATGCCGATGCGGTCGGCGTCGATCGCGGGAATCCCGTCGACCCCCGCGAGCATCCGGTCGATCACGAACGTCACGTCGACGGGACGCGCCGGGATCACCTCGGCGAGGATGGCATCGGGATCGGGAGCCGGTCCGCCCATCTGGGCCGCCATCATCATCTGCACGGTCTCGACGATGGTGTTGCCGGTGTGGTCCATCGCCGCCACGACGTAGCCATGGCTCGCGAGGTGGGTGCAGAGGAAGGTCGATTGACGGCGGTGGCCACCGAAGCCGTGCGAGAACACGACCAACGGATACGGTCCGGGACGTGGCGCGGCGTCGCGCACCGCCTCCTGCCAGCCCGGGGGAAATCCCGGGATGAGCTCGTAGCTGTCCCACGTCGGCTCGGCGAGATCCTGTCCGCGATGCGCCTCGGTCGCGGGATACCAGACCTCGATGGTCAGCGGCCGATCGCTTCGCGCCGGATCGTTCCAGCTGAAGGTTCGCACGCCGACCGGAAGGCTGCCGCGCTCGAAAGGATCGTAGGCCATGGCGCAGTCAAGCGTGGGAGCGGCGGGAGATCAAGCATGCTACACCCGCGCGCCGACGATGGGACGGGGGCGAAATGCGCGAGGTCCGCGGATTCATTCCGCGGACCGAGGCCCATCGGAGGATCGGGTGCGTAGCACCCGATCGCACGGGGGCGAAATGCGCGAGGTCCGCGGATTCATTCCGCGGACCGAGGCCCATCGGAGGATCGGGTGCGTAGCACCCGACCGCACGGGGGCGAAATGCGCGAGGTCCGCGGATTCATTCCGCGGACCGAGGCCCATCGGAGGATCGGGTGCGTAGCACCCGACCGCACGGGGGCGAAATGCGAATAATCTCCTGGAACGTGAACGGCATCCGCGCGTGTGCCCGCAAGGGCATGATGAAATGGCTCGCGATCTCCGACGCGGAGATCCTCGGGCTCCAGGAGACCCGGGCGGAGCTCGACGGGTGTCCGCCGCCGCTCCGCGCGCCGTACGGCCTCGATCATTGCGCATGGGTCGCGGCGCGGTCGCGACGAGGATACAGCGGGGTCGCGCTCTATAGCGTCGAGCCTCCCGAGCGGGTGGAGCGGTCGCTCGGCATCGAGGACTACGATCGCGAGGGTCGCTTCGTGCTCGCCGAGTTTCCGACCTTCCTCCTCGCCAACGTCTACTTCCCGAAAGGGAGCGGCGTCGACCGCGACAACAGTCGTGTCTGCTACAAGCTCGGGTTCACCGAGCGGGTCTTCCTCGCGATGGACGAGTGGCGGCGCGCGACCGGCAAGGGCGCCGTCGTGATGGGCGATTTCAACATCGCGCCGACGGCGATCGACCTCGCGCGTCCGCGCGGCAACGAGGGCACGAGCGGCTTCCTGCCCGAGGAGCGCGCCGCCTTCGCGCGCATCGTCGCGAGCGGCTGGGTCGACACGTTCCGCGCCCTCAATCCCGACGACGTCCGCTACACGTGGTGGAGCCAGCGGCTCGGCGTCCGCGATCGCAACATCGGCTGGCGCATCGACCACGTGCTCGTGTCGGAGGATCTCTGGCCGCGCGTCCGCGCGGCCCACATCTGGGACCACGTGCGCGGCTCGGATCACTGCCCGGTGGGAATCGACCTCGACCCGTGAGCCGAGAGCGAACGGGCGTCAGGGCGCGGCGGCGCTGATCGCCGGCGGCATCTGCGAAGGCGCGCGGAAGTCGGTGACGGCTCGGACCATGAGAAGCACGCCCATCACGGTCACGAGGATGGCCGATACCGCGGGAGCGCGTCGCGCGAGCCCGGACGTCGCGTCGAATCTTCCGAGCCAGGCGCCGGCGCGGACCACGAGGATCCCGATCCCGCAGAGGACGCTCGCGAGCCCGAGCGAAAAGGCGACGATCAACACGAGGCCGAAACCGATGCGATGCAGGGCGATCGCGCTCAACAAGACGACGAGCGCCGACGGACACGGCAGGATGCCGCCCGAGACGCCGAGGGTGAAGAGGTCGGCCATCGTCGGCTCCCCCGCCGGCAGCGGGTGGTGGTGCTCGTGATGACTGTGGTCGTGAGCATGGTGCTCGTGATCGTGGTGGTGTTCTCCGCTTCCGCCGTAATCGTGCCCATGGGCGTGCGCGCCGCCGATCCCGAGACGACGGAGCGACATCGTGAGGCCGATCGCCACGATCAACGCGCCCGAAAGGAGCTGCATCCACGGATAGAGCCGCTCGGGAACCACTCGTTCCGAGAGCGCGAGCGTCACGAAGCCGAGCGCGAAGACCCCGATGGTATGCGACGCGGTCACGATGGCGCTCAAGATGAGCGCGTGGCGCGCCGTGCCCCGGGCTCCGACGAGGTAGGCGGCGACGATCGTCTTGCCGTGTCCCGGGGAGAGCGCATGGAACCCGCCGAGCGCGAACGCGATGACGAGCGAGATCAGGACGAGGGTGGGCGTGAGCTCGCCCTGCGCGACGAGATCGGCCAAACGATCGCTCTCGCGCGGGCGTGACCCGGCTCGAATCGCCGCCGAGACGTCGTCGCCGTGCGCCGACGCGCCGCCGGTCTCCGCGCCCGCCACGCGGAACTCGGCGCGTCGCTCCTGCGGGAACACCGCGCCCGGACCGACCGGATACTGCGTGAGGGCGCGCGAACGGTCGACGAAGGGTGCCGAGGCCCCGCTCACGTCGATGCCGTCCCCCGGCGAGAGCACGATCTCGCGCCAGCCCAGACGATCCGGCTCGTTCAGATCCTCGTAGACGACGGACGAGGCACCGCGGCTCGGCCACGGTGCCTCGAGCCGAAGCTCGAGCTTCATCGTCGGGAGATCGCCGACACCGTTTGCGAACGTGAGCACGCGGCTCCGCTCGACGAGATTGAGCGGCGTCGCACCGACCGAGACGCGGAGCCCGGCGGCGAAACGCGCCCCGAGCTCGCGCGCGAGTCGCTCGGCGTCGGGAACGCGTCCGAGCGCCGCCGCGCCGAGCGCCGGATCCAGGGAGGGAAAGCGCGAGAGCTCCTGGAAGGTCGGAATCTCGGCGAGGTCGAGGACGTAGACCAGGCGGAACGCGTCGGGAGTCGGTTCGAGCCGGGCGTAGCGGTTGACGGTGAAGTTGCCGAGCGGATGGGCGAACGCGAGACCGACCGCGAGCAGCGTACCGATCGCGGTAGTGAGCGCCGCGCCGATCTTTCCGAGCATCCGGCCGGTCAGCTAAGCACGAGCCGTGCTGCATCGGCAAACTCCTCGGTCGCGAGCGCCCCTGGCACGCGTCCGTCGCACGCTCGTGTTCCTGGTCGCCGTCATCCAGTGCGCCGGCACGGTGCTTCCGGCCATGGCCGACGACGGGCCGCCGACCCAGCGGACGCATCGCACCACGAGCGCCGCGATCGCGCTCGGCAACCTCTCCGGTGCGATCGACGACCTCGGTCACCGTGGGATGATCGCCGCCGCGACCCGCATCGACCTCCTCCTCATGCGCGGACAGTACTTCGGCCGCCTTGCGGACTACGAGGCCGCGAGCGCGCTCGCCGAGACGTTGATCGCGGCACGCCCCGACGACCCGAAGTCGTATCTCGCGCGGGCCCGGACCCGCGCCACCTGGCACCTGTTCGACGCGGCGCTCGAGGATCTCGACGCCGCCGAGAAGCGGGGTGGAGCGCGCTTCGCGGTCGAGGGCGCGCGCGCCGCGATCCTGCAGGCCACCGGGCGCCTCGACGACGCGTATGCGATCCGACGAGCCCATGCGGACGAGGATCCCGACGTGTTGACGCTCGGCGCGCTCGCGAGCGTCGCCGCCGATCGCGGCGACGCCGCGGAAGCGGTCCGCTTGTTCCGCGCGGCGGCCGCCTCCTATCGCGACGTCGCCCCGTTTCCGCTCGCGTGGCTCGCCGAGCGCGAAGGCTTCATGTGGCTTCGCATGGGCGACCTCGAGCAGGCACGGCGGTGCTACGAGGCCGCCAACGAGCGGCTCCCCGCCTATCCACAGGTCGTCGCGCAGCGCGCCTGGCTCGAAGCCGCCCACGGCGAGGGCTCGGTCGCGCTCACCATGCTCCGGACCACGGCGGCCGCCGTCGACGATCCGCAGGTGTTCGCCGCGCTCGCCTACGTCCTGCCCCTCGCCGGCGCGGCGGACGAGGCGGCGCGCTGGCGCGACCGCGCCCGTGCCCGCTACGAGGAGCTCCTCGCCCTCCATCCGGAGGCCTTCGGCCACCACGCCGCCGAGTTCTTCCTCGCTGCCGGCGCGGACCCCGCGCGTGCGCTCGCCCTCGCCCGCCGTGATCTCGAGGTGCGCAGGACCTCCGCCGCCTATGCGCTCGTGCTGCGCGCCGCCGAGGCCGTCGACGACGTCGCGGTCGCCTGCGACGCGGCCGAGCGCTACCTCCGGACCAGTGGTCCGCCGGCCGTCGGCCCCCTCGGCGAACGCGCCGTGGCGGAGCGCGCCTACGCCCGCTGCCGCGGGCGGGAACGCGCATCGGCGCCGGCACCGACGCCGGCGACCCCGACCCTCAGCCCGGCGTCCACTGCGGGTGCGCCGTGAAGAGACCGTCGACGACCCCGATGCGGTAGACCAGGAAGAGCCCGAACGCGACGCTCAAGGTTCCCGAGGCGAGCACGAGATACCGGTGGGCCGCCCCGAGACGCGCGCCGCCGTAGAGGAACGGCAGCACCGTCGCGACCGTCACCATCACCATGCCCGCGACCGTGCCGAGGCCGAACACCAGGAGGTAGACCATCCCCCAGCGCGGGTCGGGAATGACGGCCAGCACGAGGAGAGCGACCGCGGCCGATCCTGCGAGCCCGTGGACGACGCCGACACCGAACGGACGCCAGATCGACGAGCGGCCGCCGGCCCACCCCGCGTCTTCGAGCGACGGCTTCCCGTGGTGATGATGCGACTCCACCTCGCCGTCCTTCTCGGTCTCGGCGTGGCGCGCGCGCCGTTCCCCGCCGCGCCCGCGAGAGCGGGCCGCGATGTGGCGCAAGCGGCTTCCAACCGCGGTGCTCCCGAGCACGATCAGCATCACCGCAACCGAGAGCTCCATGCCGAGCCCGAGACGAGGCGGGATGACGACGCCGAGCAGCACGATCGCACCACCCACCACGAGGATCGTCAGGGAGTGACCAATGCCCCAGACGACGCCGATCCACACCGCGTTTCGGACGGTGGTCTCACGGCTTACGATCGTCGAGACCGCGATCACGTGATCGGGGTCGGTGGCGTGCCGCATGCCGAGGATGAACCCGAGCAGGACCACGGAGCTCATGAGCTCGCTCATGACGGCCTCTTCCCCGGGGCAGCTTCCACGGCGCGGCTAGAGAAGCTCTGTACAGGTAGGTTCCGGGCGAGAAGTGCGAGCCGCCCCGAGCGCAAGGCGCGAAGCCCGACCGCGTATCTGAACGATACGCCGAGGGCGTCGCGCCGCCGTCGAGCGGGGATGGATTGCGCTTCGTAGCCGGGAGCCACCTGTGCAGAGCTTCCCTAGCCCGGATTATTCATGAATCGTCGTCGCGAAAGCGACGAGCGTGCGTCAGATCGGGCCGCGCGGAGACCCGAACGACGCAGGCATAGTTCGACACTATGTCGAGGAGTGAGGGGCGAGCCCGGCCCGAGATGACGTGCGATCGGCGCTTGCAGCAGACGATTCATGAATAATCCGGGCTAGGGCAAGGCCAGGGGCGCGTCGTAGAACGGGAACTGGTCGACCGATGCGTTGCCGTCGGCGTCGGACGGAACGCCGTCGGTCACACCGCTCAGTTGTCCCGCGGCGAGTACCGAGTAGCTGACGTCGACGGTATCCTCGAGCGGCGTCCGGCCGCCGCAATCGGTGTTGGTGATGCCGACGGCATTGCCTTCGACGCCGAGGTACACCTGACACGACCCGGAGTCGGTGTTCACGTAGAGCCGGTCGTCGGCGAGGACGCCGGCGAGCGCACCGTAGCGGCCCGCGGCGGCGGTGTCGCCGGCGAGCAGCTGGTTGCCGCAATTGCGGTCGAGACCGTCGTAGATGGCGAGGTTCGACGCGATCTCTCCGGCGAAGCGGTCGTTCCATTGCGAAGGAAGCGCCGCCTGGTTGTAGAGGTCCTGGATGGCGCCGCGGGCGCCGCCGGAACCGGGATCACGGAACGGACCGATGAGCGCGGTATTGATCGCGGCGCGTCCCATGCGGTCGATCTGGGGGCCGGTCGCGGGCTGGCCGGCGGGCGGGGCCGGGCAGTTGAGCGTGGCGCTCAGCTCTGCCGCCGCGCGCAGGATGTTCACTCCATCGGTGACGGTCACCTCGCCGTTGCCGTCGGCATCGCAGGTCTCGGGCGTGCAGTTGCTCGGAAGGAGCGCGGCCGCGAGCAGGGCGTGGACGCCGTCGCTGACGGTAGGAGCACCGCTCGCGTCGGCGTCGCCGCACCCGGCGCTCCGCCGGTTGGTGCTACCCCAGACGCTGACGATCGGGCCTCCCGCGTTCACCAGCGACTTGTCGGCCGAGATCGCCAAGACGAGGATGTTGGCGTTCGCGAACGCATCGACGGCGGCTCCGCCGTCGGTCGACATCAGCGTGGTGACGAGGGCGTTCGACGTCGCCTCGTCGAGCGCGGGACATCCCGCGGCGTCGAAGCTCAGGCTGCTCGCCGCGTTGATGACCGCGCCCCGGGTCGCGTTGAAACCCGACGAGTTGAAGAAGAAGGCGTCGTTGCGAAGACCCGCGAAGACCCGCAGCTTGCCGTCGGCGCTCGTGATCCCGGCGGGATCGCTCGCGTCGCCGCTGACCGTGGTTCCGCCGGCCGCGCACGTCACGGTCTGCGTGGTCGTACCCTCGAAGGTGCACGAGACGTCGACCGGTGCCGCCGGCGTTCCGCCGAACGCGGGCTGGCTCCGGGTGTGGAAGACGTAGACCGCCGCGTCGGAGAAGCGGCTCTCGGCGGTCGCATGGCGCACCACCGACGCGAGCAGATTGACCCGCGCGGCGTCCGAGGACATCCAGGCGATCACGTCGCCGAAATCGGTGCTCGGATCGGTCCGCACCGACGGCGAATCCTCGTGATCCGCCGCCCAGCCCGCCGGCGCCGAGAATCCGATCAAGAACCCAGTCACCAGGACAACGGCCCACATCGATCGCGTTCGCATCGGCCCCTCCGTTTCGGTGTCGCAGACCCGACTGGCGGAGCTTTGTATCGACCCGCATTCATCCGAGTCAAGGTTCGACCGCCGCCGGTACCCGCCGCCGGCGGCCGCGAGCCGTCAGACGACGATCTCGAGCAGCGACGCTTCTCCCGGCACTCCGATCCGGAGGGGGAACCCGTAGAACCCCGTCCCCCGGTGGACGTAGAGACGGTTCGACCCATGGCCGAAGAGTCCGTGATCGGGCCAGGCCGTGCGCGTCAGGATCGTCCAGTCGAAGCCGAAGCTCACCAGACCGAGCTGACCGCCATGGGTGTGGCCCGACAACGTGAGATCCACCTCGCCTTGCGGAACGTGATGGAAGACGCTGGGATCGTGGAGCAGGAGCAGTCGGAGATGACCGGGGCGGCGGGGATGGTTCTGTAGCAGATCCCGGATGTGACGGCGCCTGCCCTTGCCGACGTAGTCGGCGCCGACGATCTGCACCGGCCCGACGGGCGTCTCGACCGCGACCTCCTCGTCCACCAGGATGCGCACGCCGTTGGCGTCGAGCGCCGCGCGCACCTCGGCGGGGGCACCGTGATCGTGGTCGTGATTGCCGAAGACGGCATAGGCCCGCCCGCGCACCCGTTGCAGCGGCTCCAAGGCCGTCGTGAGCGCGCCGCGCGTGCCGCTGCCCTCCATCGTGAGGAAGTCCCCGGTGAGCAGCACCAGGTCCGGGTCGTGCCGCAAGAGGTCGTCGATCACACGCCGAAGCTTCGCGACCGGTTGCCACGGGCCGAGATGGGGATCGGCGATCTGCACGATGCGGAGGGGGCGACGGTCGAGCGGCGGCGGCGCGTGCCGGCGCGTCCGGTAGCGTTCGACGGGAAGACGCGTCACGACCGGCGGGCGCGCCTCGGACGGCATCACGCGCACGATCTCGTCGGCCGGATGGAGCGACGTCGCGACCGAAGCGACGGCAACGGCGAACGGCGCGAGGTCGAGCCAGCGGAGCACCTCCGTCGCCCCCGTGATCCCGAGCCAGGCGAGCACGAGCCGTACCGGCACGAGCGCGAGCAGCCAGACGCCCGAGAGCGCGCCCGCCGCGACGAACACCATGCCCGGAATGCTGACCGCGACGCGGAAGAGCGGCGCGCGCAGGCGCGCCGTCACGAGCGAGCCCAGGTGCAGCGCCGCCGCCACGAGCCCCCAGAGGAACGCCACCGCGAGGATCGGCACCAGCGCGGCGGGAACCAACGCGAGATAGCGCTCGTGCATCGCGACCGCCCCCGGGAGCGCGATCGCCAGGATCACGGTCGCGAAGATGGCGTAGACCCGGCCGCGCACGGCCCACGCATAGAGAGGGATTCCGAGCGCCGTCACGAGCACCAGCGCTCGGAACCAGAGGGTCACCGGTCGAGAAGCTCCAGGCGCTCGGCCTTCGCGAACGTCGCGCGCAGGCCGTCGTAGTCCTCGGCCGTGAAGGGTCGATAGGCGGTCGAGCCGCGCGTCCGCCAATAGATCGGCGCGTCGGGAAGGCGACGGCGGCAGAAGTGGACTTTCTTCAGGTTGCGGACGAGGATCTTGGCGGTCCCGGTGTACTCGAACTCGTCGACGAGACGGACGAAGTCGGGGAACCACTTGCGATCCATGCTGCCGCCCGTGATCTCGGACTCGCAGTAGTCGAAGAACGCCTTCGGATCGAAGCGCGCGCCTTCTCGGATCTTGAGCGCCGCCATGACCAGCTCGTCGGACACCGAGCACGGCACGCCGTAGGCGGCGGCGAGCGTGACGTCGGGATGCTCCTGGAGGAGCCGCGCGACTTGCTGCGCGGAGAAGTTCTCCCCGTCCTTGCGGATCCAGTCGTCGGTGCGGCCGTCGAAATAGAGGAAGCGCTTGCCGTCGCGCTCGAGCACGTGTCCGAGGTCGCCCGAATGGTAGACGCCGTCGCGATACTTGCTGTTGTTGGCGTCGGGGTTGTCGAAGTAGCCCTGGAAGAGGCTCGTGTCGGGCGCGCAGCGACAGATTTCCCCGACCGCGTCGTGATAGTTGAGGATCTTGCCGTCGCCGCCGAGTGCGGCGGGCGGGCACTCCTGGCCGCGCTCGTTCAGGACCTTCACCGCCGGGTCGGTGATCTCGCCGACGCTGCCGCGCGGGTCGCCTTTCCGGCGGAAGGTCGAGATCGCGGCCTCGGTCGAGCCGTAGAGCTCGAACATGTCCTCGAGACCGAACCACCGCATGAACTTGTCGATGTCGGGCGGCGCGGCGCCGTTGCCGACGGCGTAGGCGAAGCGATTTTTCGGGTTGTTCGCGACCTCGGCGAGGATCTTCTTCTCGTCGCCGCCGTATTGCTTGGCGAGCGCGGCAAGCACGTAGTGCACCGGCTCGCCGACGTAGTTCCAGAACGTCACGCCGTAACGAAAGACGTCGGGCGTGAACTTGCTCGCGCTGAAGCGCTCGTTGATGCCGAGCGCGCCGCCGACCCAGAAGGCTGGCATCATGCCGACGAAGATCGCGTTCGAGTGAAAGAGCGGCATGCATGCGTAGCCGACGTCGTCCTGGCCGAGGCCGAGGTTGCTCGAGACGCCGAGCCCGACGGCACAGAGCTTCATGTGGTTGTTGTTGATGCCCTTCGGGAGACCGGTCGTGCCCGAGGTGTAGATCACCATGAGGTTGCTCATCGGGTCGATCTCCACCGCCGGCGGCTCGAGCGCCGTCCCGACCGGCCCCACCTCCTTCTCCATCGCGGCGAGCCAATCGGTGCCGACCTGCAGCGCCGTCGGGTGGCCGGCATCGGCGCCGCGGAGCACGAGGATGTTCTCGCTCGGCACGGTCGTGAGCTGGCCGCGCACCCGCTCGACCTCGGGAAGCAGGCGCTCGTCGACGACCAGCATGCGGGCGCGCGATTGGTTCACGACCCCGGCGAGCGTTTCGCCGCGGAGACCGCTGTTGATGCCGAAGAGCGTATACCCGGAGTAGGCGCAGCCGAAGAGCAGCGACACGAGCTCGAAGTGGTTCTCGAGCAGCATCGCGACGTGTCCCGGAGCGCCGTCGCCGGCGGGCTCGAGACGGCCACGAAGGAAGTGCGCCGTGCGCAGCGCCTCGTCGCGAAGCTGGCGGTAGGTCCACGTCCGGTCGTCCTGCATGAGGAAGACCTTCGGACCCGCGATCGCGTGAGCGGCGCGCGCTTCGAGCTGCGCGCCGAGAGTGAACGACGCCATGAACTGGAGCGGTTCGGACACGGCACTCCTCCTTCGGATGGAAACGGAAATGGGTCGGGACTATAGCCCTACGTTCGTCGGGTGCGCCACCCGAGCCACTGGAAAACCGCGGAGGAATCGCCCATGTCCGAGCCCGTGCTGCTGGTCGACGAAGAGGACGGCATCGTCACGCTGACGCTGAATCGCCCCAAGGCACTGAACGCGCTGTCGCGCGAGCTGCGAGCGGCGCTCGTGCGAGCCTTCGACGATCTGGCGAACGATGCGCGCGTCGGCGTCCTCATCTTGACCGGCGCCGGCCGTGCGTTCACGGCCGGGCTCGACCTGAAGGAGCTCGGGGATCACGGTCTCGGCAGCGGCGCCACCGAGGCCGCGGTCGCCGACGGCGACGTCATTCGAGCGATGGCCCGTTGCCCGCAACCCATCATCGGGGCGATCAACGGATTCGCGGTCACCGGCGGCTTCGAGGTCGCGCTCGCCTGCGACCTGCTCGTGTGCTCGGACCAGGCGCGCTTCGCCGACACCCACGCCCGCGTGGGGATCATGCCGGGCTGGGGCCTCAGCCAGAAGCTCAGCCGCACGATCGGCATCTACCGCGCGAAGGAGCTGTCGCTGACCGGCAACTACCTCACTGCCGCGCAGGCCGCAGCATGGGGCCTCGTGAACCGGGTCGTCGCCGCCGACGAGCTTCTGCCGACCTGCCGCGCGCTCGCCCGCGACATGCTGTCGTGCGACCCGACCGTGATGCGCGCGTACAAGCGCGTCATCGACGACGGCTACGCGCGCACGTTCGGCGAGGGATTGACCCTCGAGAGCGAGGCGTCACGCGCGCACGCGCGCACGCTCACGCCCGGCGCGATCGCGGCGCGGCGGGCGGGCGTGCAGACGCGGGGGCGCGAGCAGAAACGCTGACGCCCGTGAAGCCGATCGAGTCCACACCATCTTGGTCTGCGCGCTGGAACGAGGCGATTCCAGGGATCAGCGTCGTGCTGGGGTTGCTGCTCTTCGCAGCCACCGTCTCGCGGCGGCCCAGCACCGTTCTGAATCCGCAATTTTGGGCCGAAGACGGGGCCCTCTTTTACGGACAAGCGCGGACGCTGGGATTCCTGCACACGCTGCTCATACCGTACAGCGGGTATCTGAACACGCTGCCACGGTTGACCGCCGGTCTGTCGCTCTTCGTCCCATTGTCGCGCGCGCCCCTCGTCTTCAACCTGGTGGCGTTGCTGAACCAGTCTCTGCCGCCGATGTACCTCTGCAGCTCTCGGATGCGGCGCATCGGGCCGCTGCCCGTGCGCGTCCTGCTCGCGTTTCTCTACGTCGGCGTTCCCAACGTCCCGTCGGTTCTCGGCAACCTCACGAACTCGCAGTGGCACTTGGCCGTGCTCAGCTTCCTGATCGTGGTAGGGTGCCCGCCGAAGTCGGCGTGGGGAACGCTCTTCGACGTGACGATGCTGTCGATCGGCGTCGCCACGGGGCCGTTCGCGCTGTTCTTGCTCCCGGTCGCCGGCATCATCGCTCTCGATCGCCGCGATCGTTCCGCGCTGCTCCGGGCGGGCATCGTGTGCGTCGGCGTTGCCCTGTTGCCGATGTTCATGTTCGGAAGCGCGCGGCCGTCGTCGTTCGCGAAGCTCGGTGCCAGCGTCGAAGGATTCTGCACGATCGTGACCTTCCAGGTCATCGTTCCCGTGTTTCGGGGGATCAACACCATCAAGCACTACATGCATCCGCAGGCTTTCTTGGCGTTCCTGAGCTACACCGTGGCCGCGGCGGGAGTCGCATTGCTGGTGTACGTCGCCCTGCGTGGCAGCGTGGAGATTCGGTGCTTCCTGTTGTTCGCCGCGCTGGTGCTCGCGGCCTCGTTGGCAAGTCCGCTCGCCGGCGTGCGTGAGGCGCAGTGGACGGCCCTGCAAATGCCGGGAGCGCCTTCCCGCTATTGGTTGATCCCGGAGCTCGCGGTCGCCGCAGCGATCGTGAGCTTCGCCTCCACGGCGTCGAACCGCGTGGTGCGCGCCCTCGGAGCCGTCCTGATTTGCGTCATGCTGGCGGCAGACGTCACCCATTGGCATCTGCCCGCTCTGCCGGACCGACACTTCGCTCACTACGCCGCCGCGTTCGAAAAGCTTCCCGTGGGAGCGAAGATGCGGATTCCGACTCCACCGAGCTGGGTATTCGAGATCACCAAGACGGACCGCGATTGAGCAGCGGAGATCACGGCTTGCGGGGGGGCGAGCCGGTGGACAAGAGTAGCGACCTGCCGCCGCGGAAAAGGAAGTCCCGACACTCGATGGACGTGAATGAGCTCGCCCCGCCGACCCGACTGTGACGGTCACGCGGCCGAATCGGATTTGGTCACCATGACCCGCCTGTCCGGTTGGGGTCGGGTCCCAATCGTCGAGGGGAACGAGCGTCTCGGAGAGGATCTCGCCGAGGTCTGCCGCTTCGCCCGCCTCACCCGCGGGCTCGGCCGCTCGTACGGAGACGCGTCGCTGCCGGCCGCGGCGAGCGAGGTCGTCGCCGGAACGCGCCTCGGTGACCGCGTGCTGGCGTTCGACCGCGACACCGGCGTGCTGCGCGCGGAGGCTGGATTCCGCCTCGGCCAGCTCGATCGCCTCGCCCGTCCGCTCGGATGGGTGAGCCCCGTGAGCCCGGGCACGCGACACGTGACGCTCGGCGGGATGGTCGCCTCCGACGTCCACGGCAAGAACCATCACGCCGCCGGCTGCATCGGCGCCTACGTGAGAGGCCTGCGCCTGCAGCTCGCCGACGGCGACGAGCTGGAGATCGGCCCAACGCACGAGCCGCAGCTCTTCGCGGCAACGATCGGCGGCATGGGACTCACGGGCCACATCCTGGAGGTCGAGCTCGAGCTGCTCGCCATCGGACGACCGTGGATCGTGATCGAAGAGCAGGCCGAGCCCGACCTCCCGGCACTGGCGGCCGCGCTCCGCGAGGCGAGCCGCACGTGGCCCTACACCGTGGCGTGGGTCGACGGACTGGGGCGTGGCAAGAACCTGGGACGCGGCGTGCTGATCAAAGGACGCTGGGCGCAAGCGGACGAAGCGCCCGCGACGCTCCCCGAGCGTTCACCGACCGATGCGTCGTGGTCGATCCCGTTCGATCTTCCCGGCTGGGTCCTCGCACCGTGGAGCGTGCGGGCCTTCGACGAGCTGTACTACCGCCTGCATCGTTGGCGTCCGCGACGTGGGCTTGCACACCCCGACACCTTCTTCTATCCGCTCGACCGGTTGCGCCATTGGAATCGGCTCTACGGGTCGCGCGGCTTCGTGCAGCACCAATGCGTGCTGCCCGCCGAAGATGGTGATCGCGGGTTCATGCGTTATTTCGAAACCCTGACGCGGCAAGGCGGGGCTTCGTTCCTGACGGTGCTCAAAGACTGCGGCGCACAGGGCCGCGGTCTGCTGTCGTTCCCCCGACCCGGGCTCTCTTTCGCGCTCGACCTGCCGATGCGCGGCGCCACCACGCAGGCGTTCGTCGACGCGCTGAACCGGCACGTCCTCGAGGCCGGCGGACGCATCTACCTCGCCAAGGACGCCCTCACGCGCCGGGAACATTTCGTCGCCATGGAGCCGCGCCTGCCCGCCTTCGACGCGGTTCGACGGACCTGGGATCCGCAGCGGCGATTGCGCTCCGCGATGTCGGTACGCTTGCTCGGGGACAGCGCGTGAAGGTCGTGTTCTTCGGCGCGACGCGCGGCATCGGCCGCAGCCTGGCGCGCCTCATGGCACGACGAGGCGAACAGCTCGTCTTGCTCGGCCGCAACGCGGACGCGCTCGCGCGTTCGGGCGCGGACCTGACCACGTTCGGCGCGAGCCGGGTGGCGACCGTTCACGCCGACCTGCTGCACCCGGAAGGATTCGCCGCGGCGCTCGACGCCGCCGACGCCGCCCTCGGCGGTTTCGACACCGTCGTGTTGAGCGCGGCGGATTTCGCCCGTCCGTCGGAGCTCGAGCACGATCCGACGCGTTCCGCCCGGCTCATGACCATCAACTTCACCTCGAGCGTGCTCTTCCTCGAAGCGGCACGGCATCGCCTCCTCGCACGCGGCGGCGGCACGCTGTGCGTGTTCTCGTCGGTCGCGGGCGAGCGGGCGCGCAAGCCGACGGGGATCTACGGCGCCACCAAGGCCGGATTGTCGCACTATGCGGCATCGCTCGACCTGCGCGATCGACCGCGGGGACTTCGAGTCGTGCTCGTCAAGCCGGGCTTCGTTCGCACCGGCATGACGGCCGGTCTGCCCGAGCCCCCGTTCGCGGGCGAGCCGGACGCCGTCGCGGCCCACGTGCTGAAGGCGATCGATCGCGGGTGGCCCGTGGTCCATGCGCCGGCCGTGTGGCGGGCCGTCATGCTGGTCGTGCGCGCCCTTCCCCGAGCCGTGCTGCGACGAGTGGAGTTCTGAACCTTGCCCAGTGCCTCGAGGGCGTCACCCGCGCGCGCGACGAGGCCGCCTCCATGAAGCTCGGTCCCCTTCAGCGGGTGCTGGCGGCCTATTGCTGCGGCTTCGTTTCGGTCGCGCTCGGCGTAGCGGTCACCGTGCTCGCCGGCTCGGGTCTTGCGGACGCCGCGACGCCGCGCTCCCCGGCTGCCGGCGGCGGAGCGCTCCTCGTCGCAGCGTTCACCTGCGTGGCGGTCTCCCTGCGGTGGGTGCGTTGGCACTTTCTCACCCGCCGCGCCGGCGCCGAGCTCGGCACGATCGACAGCTGGCTCACGTTTGCGGTGACGCTGCCCGCCGCGGCCACGCGATTCTACGTCGGCGAGTTGCTGCGGATTCCGCTCCTCGACCGCAAGTACCCCGGACGGCGCGCGAGCTTGTTCCTCGTGTGGCTGCTGGAGCGAAGCACCGATTTCTTCCTGCTCGCCTTGCTGCTCGCCGTCACGCGCGGGAGCTTTGCGCCAGCGGCGTGGTGCGGCGTCGCGTGGATCGCATGCGGCGTCCTCGTGCGCGCGTTCAGTCGCCGTACGGCTGGGGGCAAGACGCTGAGCTGCGCGGCCATGGCGCTGCTCTTGCCGGCGACCGGGCTCATCTGGCTCCTGCCGGCCGTCGGGGCGGCGGTCGCGGCTCGGCAGCAGGGCATCGCGCTCGGCTGGCTCACCGCGTTGGATTCGGCCGCCTTCCATGCCTGGTCGTACGATCTCACGAGCGGCCTGCCAGTCGTCCACGAGCTTCCCCTGGGGCTTCTGATCGCGCTCCGGAGTCATGGCGTCGCGTCCGCTGCGGCGAAGGCGGTTGCGGTGTCCTACGCATGGGGCACGACGGGCTTCGTCGTCGCCGCTGGATCGTTCGCGCTCGTCACGTGCTGGTCGTGGTTGGCCGCTCTCGTGCGCTATCGGCCTGGGGCGATGCATTTCGATGCGATCGCCGAAGAATACGAGGAACAGATTCCGGAACACCTGCGCCGACGTCTCCTGGGCCGCAAGATCGAGGTCATGCAGCGACATCTCGCTGCGCATGCACGAGCCGCCGGCGAACGCGGCTTGGACTTCGGGTGCGGGCAAGGTTGGTATGCCGACGAGATGGCGCGCCTGGGTTTCGACATGGTCGGCGTCGATCAGTCGGCGCGACAGATCGCATTCGCCCGCCGCAACGCCGGCGGGCGGCCGAACTTGCAGTTCCAGACCGCCGACGGCTCGGCGCTTCCCTTCGCCGACGAGACGTTCGACTTCGCGTATGCGATCAACGCCCTGCACCACATCATCGACGCCGGCGCGCGGCAGGACGCGTGGCGCGAGCTGCTGCGCGTGCTCAAGCCGGGCGGCGTCTTTTTCTTGCACGAGATCAATACCGCCAACCCGCTGTTTCGCTTCTACATGGGCTACCTCTTTCCGTTGCTGCGCACGATCGACGAAGGTACCGAACGCTGGATTCATCCGATGCGGCTGCCACCGGTCGCCGGGGCGCACTGGAAATCCGACATCGACTACCTGACGTTCTTCCCGGATTTCGTCCCGTCCGCCGTTCAGCGGCGGCTGGCGTGGATGGAAGCGTTCCTGGAGCGCAGCACGTGGCGGAGCTGGAGCGCGCACTACGTCGCCCGGTTGGCGAAGGACGCGCGCGCGTCCGGATCGGGTTAGCCTCGACGTGACGGAGATTTCACGCTGAAAAGCGCCCCCGCTCGGCCCGCAAGGCCCACGAAAGCCTGCGTCACACCGAGCGGCACGCCGCGCTTGCCGTCGGCGCGGAGCGGTGACAAAGACCCGAGCGCGATGCGCCTGCCGCACCAGTTCGCGAGCATCGACCCCGCCGTGCGGCGCGAGATCGTCGACCACGAGGGAGCCGACGGCTACCCGCTGTCGGGCATCCTCTACCTGCCGCCGCGCGGCGAGCCCGACGTCGTGGTGCTGGCGATGCACCCGCGCGGCGACTTCACCCGCCATTATCTCGCGCCGCAGCTCACGGCCGGTGGCTATGCCTTCATGGGCGCGGTCACGCGGCATCTGAACAACGACGCCGACGCGCTGCACGAGCGCCTCCTCCTCGACGTCGCCGGCACGGTCGCGTGGCTCCGCACGCGCTTCGCGAAGGTCGTGCTCCTCGGCAACTCGGGCGGCGGCTCGCTCTTCGCGCTCTATTTGGCCCAGGCATCGATGCCGGCGTCCGCGCGGCTCGCGACCGCGCCCTCGGGCGATCGCGTCCCCCTCGCGAGCACCGACCTCCCGATGGCCGACGGGCTCATCCTCCTCGCGGCGCATCTCGGCGAGGGCATCTTCCTCCTCGATCGCCTCGACCCCTCGGTGGTCGACGAAGCGAGCCCGACGATCGTCGACCCGCGCCTCGACATGTACGATCGCGCGAACGGCTATCGACCGATGCGTGAAGGACCGTCGCGGTACGCGCCCGAATTCGTCGCCGCCTTTCGCGCCGGGCAACGGGCGCGCTGCCGGCGGCTCGACCGGCAAGCGCTCGCCTGGTGCGAGGAGGCGGCGTGGTTCCGGACACGCCGCGGGGTCGCCGCGGACGACGCTCCGGATCGCGCCTTCGTCGCGCGCCACGCGCTGCAACGGCGCTATCTCGTCGTCTATCGTACGCTCGCCGACCCGCGCTATCTCGATCCGACGCTCGATCCGTCGCCGCGTCCGCTCGGCTCGGTGTTCTCGTACGGCCGTGATCCCGTCGCGGGCAACTACGGCGAAGGCTTGGCGCGCGCGATGAGCGCGCGGGGCTGGCTCTCGACCTGGTCGGGGCTCTCCTCCAACGCCGCCCTCGAACGCACCTTGCCCGCGGTCCGCGTCCCGACGCTCGTGGCGAGCGCCCTCGGCGACACCGACATCTACCCGTCCGAGTGCCGTCGCCAGCTCGCGGCCTCGGGCGCGAGCGACAAGGAATACTACGAGCAGGCCGATGCGGATCATTACTTCCGCCCGCCGGGCGGCGCGGGCGACGCCGATCCGCGCGATCGGCTCGCCGCGGCCGGCGTGCTGCCGTGGTTGCGCGCCCGGTGGCCCGTCTGACCTCGCGCCGCCGATCACCGCGCCCCACCCTCGCGAGGTGGGGCGCCGTCGCGGCGATCGTGCTCGCGGCGGCATGCAGCGCACATCGTCCGATCAAAACCGAGACCGCCTCGCTCCGCGTCGGCACGAGCGGCGACTATCCGCCGTTCTCGGTACACGCCGCCGACGGAACCTGGAGCGGCTTCGACGTCGAGGTCGCGCGCGCCTATGCGGCCGCGCGCGGCCGCCGGCTCGAGCTCGTACCGTTTCGCTGGGCGGATCTCGCGACCCGGGTCGCCGCGGGAGACTTCGACGCCGCGATGAGCGGCATCACGGTGCGCGCCGACCGCCTGCTCGTCGGCACCCTGACGGCGGCGGTCGCCCGCGCAGAGGCGGTCGTGCTCGTGCGGCGCGGCGATCCGCCGCGCGACGGTCTCGACCGCGCCGGCGTCCGCATCGCCGTCAATCGCGGCGGGCACCTCGAACGCGTCGCGCGCGACCGCCTGGCGCACGCGACACTCGTCACGATCGACGACAATCGCCGCCTGCCGGCGATGCTCGCCGACCGCGAGGTCGAGGCGATCGTCAGCGACACGCTCGAGGCCGCGACGTTCGACCCGAGCGCTTTCGTGATCGCGGCTCGCTGGAGCCGCGACCGCAAGGCGTATTGGGTGGCACCGGGCCGCGACGCCCTCGCCGACGATCTCGACGCCTGGCTCCTGGCGCGCGAACGCGACGGCATGCTCCCGCGCCTGCGCGCGGAACGGCTCGTCGGCGACACTACCCCGGCGACGTCACCCGAGCTCGCGCGCGTCGCCGATCTCGCGGCCCGGCGACTGCTGCTCATGCCGGAAGTCGCCGCCGCAAAGCACGCCGCCGGTCTTCCGATCGTCGACGCCCCGCGCGAAGCGGCGGTGATCACTCGTGCCGTCGAACGCGCCCGCGCGGCCGGCCTCGATGCCGCCGGTGCCGAGCATCTGGCGCGCGCCGAGATCGGCGCCGCCCGCGCGGTCCAAGAGGCGACCCGCAGCGCGCCGACGCCGCGGCCGCCCGACGCGCCGACCCTCGCGACGCTGCGTCCGCGCATCGACGCCCTCGACACGGCACTGCTCCGAGCGATCACCGTCGCGCGTGGAGCCGCGGTGAAGGTCGAGCGCGGACCGCTCGCGGCGGCGCTGCGGGCGGATGCCGACATCGTCGGCTTCGACGAGGCGCACGCCGGCGCCGTCGCGGCCGCGCTCGCCGAGGTGCTGCGACCCGACGCGGGGCGCCCGTGAGCCCGGGACGCGACCACCGTCGGCCGCTCTGGCTGGTCGACGGCCGGCGGCCAGCTCGCTGGGATCTGCTCGGCGCCGTCATCTGCGTCGCCGGAATGGCGGTCGTCTACTCCGGCCCGCATCACCCCTAGGGAAGCTCTGCACAGGTAGCTCCCGGCTACGAAGCGCGATCCATCCCCGAGCGACGGCGGCGCGACGCCCTCAGCGTATCGTTCCGATACGCGGTCGAGCTTCGCACCTTGCGCTCGGGGCGGCTCGCACTTCTCGCTCGGGAGCTACCTGTGCAGAGGTTCCCTAGCCGCATCGCGGGCGTTGACGGGCGCGGCCGGCTCCGGGATGACGACGAAATGTCCCCGCGGCTCCGACGGTCGCTGGCCGTCCTTGCGCTCCTAGTCGCGGGCACGGCGGAGGCTGCTCCGCGCTCCGGTCTCGACGCCGAGCTTCGCCGGACGCTGGCGGACCATGGCTTCACCGGCACCGTCGGGCAGAGCCTCGAGCGACGGCTCGGCCGCGCGCTCGACCCTGCGCTCGCCGAGCTCGGTCGGCTGCTCTGGTTCGACAAGATCGTCGCCCTCCATTCCGACAACGCGTGCGGAGGGTGCCACGCGCCGTCGGCGGGATTCGCCGACACGCAGTCGATCGCGATCGGCATCCAGAACGACAACCAGGTCGGGAACCGCCGGAGCGGCCCGCGCAACCAACGACGCGCGCCGAGCGTCCTGAACGCGGCGTTCTTTCCCGCGCTCATGTGGAACGGTCGCTTCTCGACGCCTTCGGGCGACCCGTTCGACAACGCGCAGGGCTATCGCTTTCCCGCGCCCGAAGGCACGACGAAGTTCCCGCCCGCGGATCCGATCGTCACCCACCTCTTGATCGCGCAAGCGCACATCCCGCCGACCGAGCTCGTGGAGGTCGCGGGATTCACCGGGACGAGCGGCACGATCGGTCCCGACTTCGATGCGTTCGACGACGGGCGCGGCAGCGTCGTGCCGGCGCCGGACGAGAGCGGATTCCGCAACGAGCCGATTCGGGCCGCCGTCCTCGACCGCCTGAACGCATCGCCCGCGTATCGCGCGCGCTTCGGCGCGCTCTTTCCGAGCGTCGCGAAGGGCGGGCCGATCGACTTCACGATGTTCGGACGAGCCATCGCGGAGTTCGAGTTCACCCTCGTGTTCGCCGACGCGCCGCTCGACCGCTTCGCGCGCGGCGAGGCGCGCGCGATGACCGCGCGCGAGAAGCGCGGCGCGCTCGTCTTCTTCGGCACCGGTCGCTGCGTCGACTGCCACGCCGTGACCGGCCCGGCGAACGAGATGTTCAGCGACTTCCAGAACCGCGTGATCGGTGTGCCGCAGATCGCGCCGGTGTTCGGCGTCGGGACCGGGAACGTCGTGTTCGACGGTCCGGGAGCGGACGAAGATTTCGGACTCGAGCAGGTCACGGGGAACTCCGTCGACCGCTACAAGTTCCGCACCGCGCCGCTCAGGAATCTCGCGCTGCAGCCCGCGTTTTTCCACAACGGCGCCTTCACGCGCCTCCGCGACGCCGTCGTGTTCCATCTCGACCCGCTGCACCGGGCGCCCGCGTACGACCCGAAGCGCGCCGGGGTCGACAAGGATCTGCGACTGCGTCTCGGTCCCATCGCACCCGTGCTCGAGCGCCTCGACCCCTGGCTGCTCGCGCCGGTCGAGCTCCGCCATCGCGAGCTCCAGGATCTCCTCGCGTTTCTCCGTCACGGCCTGCTCGACGCACGCGCGAAGCGGCCCGCGCTCTGCGCGCTCGTGCCGCGCGCGGTGCCGAGCGGGCTCCCGCCGCTGCATTTCGAGCGTTGCCGGGTTCCGCGCTGAGCGTCACGACCCCGCCCGAAGACGCTTCGCATTCGACCGCCGGCTGCGATAAGCACCAGCGGTCGATGGAACAGATCAAGCTTCTCTTCGAGAGCAACCGGCGGTGGGTCGCCGCGATGACCCGCAGCGACCCCGAGTTTTTCCGCAAGCGCGCGGTCCCCGCCGAACCGCACTTCCTCTTCATCGGCTGCTCGGACAGCCGCGTGCCCGCCGACCAACTGACGGGCATGACCCCCGGCGAGCTCTTCGTCCACCGCAACATCGCCAACCAGGTCTTCACGTCCGACCTGAACGTGCTTTCGGTGCTGCAATACGCGGTCGAGGTCCTGCGCGTCGGGAACGTGATCGTGTGCGGGCACTACGGCTGCGCGGGCGTACAGGCCGCGTTCACGACCGCGCCGCTCGGCCTGGTCGACAACTGGCTCGGCAACATCCGAAACGTCATGCGTCTCCATCGCGCCGAGCTCGAGGCCATCCCCGATCCGGCCGCCCGCCTGCGTCGCCTGATCGACTTGAACGTCCTGGAGCAGGTCTACAACCTTTCGCAGACTCCGGTCGTGCAGAAGGCGTGGCATCAGGGCTCGAAGCTCCTGCTGCACGGTCTCGTCTACGAGCTCCAGGACGGCTTGCTCAAAGACCTGGCGCTCGCCGTCGACAGTCCCGAACGGGCCGAGTCCGTCGCGCACGCGGGCCGGAGCTGACGGCCCGAGCCCGGTGACGTTCGCGACCTGGCAGGATTTCTACCAGAGCGATCTCCAGGGCGCGGTCGCCGTCGTCGTCGTTCCCCTCCTGTTCTTGGTCTACCTGGCGTGGACCGACCGCACCGCCGGGGGCGGTGTCGTGCCGGCCGCGGCGCGCTTCGTGCACGCGTGGGCGGGCACCTTCGCCGTGCTGACCATCGTCGACCCGCTCGTGACGGGACCGCTGGTGCGCATGCTCGGCCTCAGCGACGCGCCGGCTGCGACCGACGTCATGGTGGCCTTCGTGCTCCTCGGCGACTTCCGGGTCTACCTGCTCGTCTTCACGCTGATGACGCACGCCGGCGCCGGCCACGACGCCCGCGTCGCCGACCCGCTGTCGGCGACCCGCGACGCGCTCCGCCTGGTGCTGCCGCGCGCGGCGCTCGCAGCGCTCGGTGCCACGTTGGTCGTGCCCCTCGTCGCCGTCACGCTCGACACGGTGCTGCGCGCGCACATAGCAACGCTACCCGGGCAGCTCATCTGGCTCGTGTACGAGCTCGCCTTCCTCGTCGTCGCGATCGCGCTCCGGCACTGGGTCGTACCCGCCCGGGTGCCCGGCACGGAGCCCCGGCTGCGGAGCTATCTGCGCCGCGTGCTCACCTACGTCGCGGCCTACTATGCGCTCTGGGCGCTCGCCGACGTGATCATCCTCGCCGGCTTCGACGCCGGCTGGGCCCTGCGCATCGTCCCGAACCAGCTCTACTACGCCTTCTGGGTGCCGTTCGCGTACTTCGCGTTCTTCGCCCGCCGGTAGGCGTCCGCGAGCAGATCGATCCAGGCATCGAGATAGGCCGCCGCACGGGTGGCGCTCGCCGCGCGCGGATCGCCGACGGTGCCGTTCGGCGCCTGCTCGCGCAGGCTCGGATAGAAGAGCGTTCGCGGATCGGCGACGGGTGCGAGGTGTCCCGCCGCGAACGCGCCGGTGCGCACCGCGTCCGGACGGAGCGCCAGCATGATCGACGTCTCGGCCTCACCGGCATGATGCCCGGCGGCCGCGGGCGCGATGCCGGCGGCGGCGGCGATCCGGGCAGTTTCCTCCGCGAGCCGTGTCCGATCGGTGAAGGCGTCGACCCACATCGGCGCCGCCGTCGCGCGCAGCTCGGGCAGCATGGCCGCGAGCGCGGCGTCGTTGCCGCCGTGCGCCGAGAACACGAACGCGCCGGCGAAGCCGTGACGCGCGAGCGACCGCAGCACGTCGCGCAACACCGCGGCGAGCGTCGCCGGCTCGAGGTCGACCGTTCCCGGGAAGGCGAGATGCTCGCGCGAGCACCCGAACGGCAGGCTCGGACACGCGACCGTCTCCGGAAACCGCGCCGCGAGCCGACGGGCGAGCTCGTCGGCGATCGCGGTGTCGGTCGCGAACGGCAGATGCGGCCCGTGCTGCTCCGTGGCGCCGAGCGGTACGAGCGCGATGCATGGTCCGTCCGCGAGCGCCGCCGCGAGCTCGGGCCAGGCGAGCGCGGCGAGGTTGCGCTCGACCGGCGTCGGCGTTGCGATGCCGGCCGCGACCGCGATGCCCTCGCCGGGTACGGGCGTCGCGGGCTCGTCGGCGCCGCCGACGGCGTAGAGCGGCCGATCGCGCCCCTGCCCCGGCCAGCGGGCCTGGTCGATCCCCTGCGCGGCGATGCCCGCGAGCACGAGCTCGTTCACCAGCGCCGCATGCTCGAAGAGACACAGCGGCACGGGCAACGTCGCCTCGATCTGCTGGATGCGATGGCGGTCGGGATCGAGCATGCGCGCGAACCGCGCGAGCAGCTCGTCCTCGCGTGCCGCGTCCGGACGCACGAGCGCGAGGAACGTCGCGGACCGCATCCACGCCTGCTGAAACGGACCGTGTGCGAGCGCGAGCAGGTCGAAGACCGGCGGCAGCGGTACGAGCAAGCCCTCGAGGAGCTGGAGCGCGAGATGGTCCACCAGTCCCGCGTACGCACCGCTCGCCACCAGCGCGAGCGATCCGGCGAGGCGACCGCTGGCGGCGAGCGCGCGGAGCGGCTCGGCGCGCTCCGCCGCCGCCGCGACCGCGGCGGCGACCGTCGCGCCGTCCATGCGCGGCCACGCGTCCGCCCGGCCCGCGTCGGCGGCGAGCGCCTCGGCATACGCGAGCACGGCGACAGTCGCGGCGACGGGCCCGGTGACGCGGACGAGCGTGCCGTACTCTTCCGCACCGGCGGCGAACGTCCGCACCTCGACGCCGATCGCGTCCAGGTGCTCCACGAACGCGGCGGCGTCGGCGCGACCCGCGGCGCGCGCCTCGTCGGCGCGCGTCGCGGTGAGCACCGTGACGTGTCGCCACGCGGCGCAATCGGCGAGCGCGAGGCGCGCATTCGGTGTGAGACCCTGCGACACGATCACGAGCAGATCGTCGCAGCTCTCCGGCGGCGCCGCGGCGAGAAAGGCCCCGATCGGACGAAAGCGCGCGTCACATCCGAGATGCTCGGAGAGCAGAAACGCGAGGAGCCGCGCGGGCGACGCCGAACCGCCGACGCCCGTCGTGACGACGCGGCGGACGGCGCGGAGCCCGACCCGCGGCGGCGGCGCCGGCACGTCGCACGCAGCGCGCAGCATCACGGGAAGCGCGCGCGCGCGCGCCGCGAGCGCGCGATGCGCCGCGTGCCAGGACATCACGCGACCGCGAGCGACCGCGCGGCGGTGGTCGATGCGCCGGCGACCGCGAGCGCCGCGGACCACTCGCACGGCGACGAAGCCGGCGCGTCGTGCACCAGCGGCACCGCCACGCGGCCCGCGAGATGACGACACGCGAGCACCGCACTCGCCGCGGCGTCGCCATCGCGGCCCCCGCCACCGTCACCGAAGACGCTGTCGCCGCCCCGGTCGGCGACCACGATCGCAAGGCCGGCGCCGTGCGCGACGAACGCGCGCAGCGCCGCCCGCCACCGCGACTGCTCGACGCCCGGAGCGCGCGCGGGCAGACGCTCGAGCAGTGCCTCGCGTTGCATCCGCACCAGTACCGACTCCGCCGCGGCGTCGCCGTACTCGAGCACGACGCGTTCGCGCCCGTACTGCGCGTCGACGTAGGCATGCAAGCGGAGCCAGCACGGCGCGGCGTCGCGACCCCGCACCGCGACCGGCAGCCAGTACGACCCGACGTGGACCAGCGACGACAGGTCGTGCAGCGCGGACGGTGTCGTGACCTCGATCGGCGTCGGAAGCGCGGCTTCAGAGGCGCCCGGCGCGAGCGTCAGCCGGTGCCCGGCCGCGGCCTTCGCCGCGAGATAGTGCCGATTGAACGGCGACGGTGCGAGCTCCAACGATGCGGACGCCACGACCGGCACGCCGAGCACCGACAGGGTCGCGAGCTTCTCGGGATTGTTGGTGAGGAGCACGAACGGCGCGACGATGCCGAGCATGCGGCGCGCCGCCGCGACCGCGTCGTACGAGCGGCAATCGCTCGGAAGGCCCATGTGCGCGTATGCCTCGAACGTGCCGATCCGACCGCCGCTCGCTTGCACCAGCATGCGATCGCGAACCTTGGCGACGAAGCCCGCGCCGCGCCCCTCCTGATCGAGATAGCAAACGACGCCGCGGCCGGCGGCCACGATGCGTGCGAGCGCGGCGTCGAGCTGCTCGGCACAATCGCAGTCGCAACCGCCGAACGTCTCGCTCGTGATGCAGGACGAATGGACGCGCGCGAGCAGCGGCTCGGGGGTCGTGACGTCGCCGCAGGTGATGACCAGGAGATACGTGCGACGCGTCAGGTCGCGGCAGACGTGCAGCGTGACATCGCCGTGCCGCGTGGCGAGCGTCCGCGACTGCACGAGCAGCACCGTCCCCGCGACCTGTCGCTCTGCGCCCCGCGCGTGGTCGGAGAGCGCCGCGTGACCGCGGACCACCGGGTCGAAGCGCGCGTCGGACGTGCTCACGGCGCCTCCACGCGCGCCGCGGCGGCGGCTTTCGGATCGTGCTTCCGGTCGCGCATGGCGGTGAAGTACGCGATGAGCGCGTCGAGATCGGCCCCCGTCAGATACTCGTGCGGCGGCATGCTCGTGTAGCGAAACGACTGCGGGTCGCGGATGAAGGCCTTCAGCTGGTCCGTCGGCCGGTACTCGACGATGCTCCGCGGCACGTTCAGCTCCGGGCCGATCGTGCCTCCTTCGCCATTCATCGCATGGCAGGCGACGCAATCGCGGCGAAAGATCGCGAAGCCCGCCCACGCCGGTGCATCGGCGGGGAGTCCTGCCGGCGCGGTATGCGGGTAGCGTTCCGCATAGGACGCGATCTCGATCGCCGCCAGCTGGTAGGGCCACGGGTAGCGGAGCGCATCGTGCTCCTTCGGATTCTCCCACACGACGTAATACGGTCCGGGATCGACCTGGCGGCGATCGATCGGCTCCCAACCGGGATCGTCGCCGTGCATGCGGTCGGCGTCGGCGAACGCGAGGTAGCCGCCCGGCTCGCGCACGCGGTCGATGCTCGCCGGCTTCACGTAGCCGTCGCGCGCGTGAAAAAAGACGTCGGCGCCCGCGGCCGCCGCGGCGTCGAGATCGCCGAATCCGAGCCGCAGCACGTTCGCGAGCGGACACGCACGATAGCGCTTGCGTCGCCCGTAGTAGGGATCGTCGAGCGCGATCGTGGTCGGCTCGCACCCGCGCTCGAGCGCCGCCCGGTCGACCGTCTTGACGACCACCCCGTCGCGCTCGAAGACGAGGGCCGTGTCGTCGGCCGTCGCCGCGCGACCGGCCGACGGGAAAGCGACCGTGAGGAGCACCCACGTGGCGACGACGGCGAACGAACGCATGCTCCGTCCATTCACCTCGCCGGCCCGCAAGAAGCAAGCCGGACGCCGGCCCGCTGCCGGGCGCTAGGGAACCTCTGCACAGGTGGCTCCCGGCTGCGAAGCGCGATCCATCCCCGATCGACGGCGGCGCGCACTTCTCGCTCGGAACCTACCTGTGCAGAGGTTCCCTACGCGGCGCGCCGGACCGGGGCGGAGAGCGGCGGCGACGTGTCACGATCGGCCGCCGCGAGGCCGAGCTCGTCGGCGATGAACGCGCGGCAGCGCGCGGCAAGCTCGCGGCGCGTCTTGTCGGCGGCCCAGATCGGCGGACCGAACACGAGCTCGGTGACGAGGCGCGGCCGAGCGAGCACGCGCCGGAGCGAGTCGACGAAGCTCATGTCGTCGACGAACGCCGCAGCGAGGCTCGTCGCACCGTCGCCTTCGCTGTGGCGGATCGCGACCGGCTGCACCGGAATCGCGGCGTCGACCGCCGCTTGCAGCAGGGCGGCATAGAACGGCGCGAGCCGGGTGCCGTCGGTCGTCGTACCCTCCGGAAAGACGACGACCCGCTCGCCGGTGACCAGGAGCTTCGCCAAGAGATTCTTGACCCGCATCGCGTCGCGACGATGACCGCGCCGCAGGAACACGGTGCCGAGCCGCGCCGCCATCGCACCGACGACC
This sequence comes from uncultured delta proteobacterium, assembly GCA_963774015.1. Classification (GTDB taxonomy): domain Bacteria; phylum Desulfobacterota; class Binatia; order UTPRO1; family UTPRO1; genus UTPRO1. The sequence continues at coordinate 211,851 of CAVZDH010000001.1, read as the reverse complement.
GGCCAGCCCCGTACCTCCGCCTTGGCGACGAAGCGGGTCCCGGCGATCGCACCAAGCGCCTGCACGTCGATCCACGACACGTGATTGGCGACGAGCAGCACGGGACCCGCGAGCAGCGGTCGGGCGCCCCGCACGTGCACCTCGACGCCGACCGCGTGCAGCATCCGCGCCGATCCGCGCTCGACGGCGCGTCGCCAGCCGTGGCCGCCGATGGCGTCTCGATGGCGGCGCGCCTGCCAGCACGTGCCGACGAGCGCCACCACCAGCCGCCACAATCGCCCGAATCGTACCGTCCAATGCGTTTCATTCATGCTGCCCATCGTGGGCTCCTTCCTTTTCGTGTCGCGCGATCGTCGCGCAGGAGACGCGCGCGAAAGCGCGGCGTCATCTCGGCCATTGGCAAGAGCATCAGGAGGTCGGCCGTCCCAAAAGCGGCGTCGTGGGCGGGGGCGCCGCAGATCCGCGCCCCGAACCGGAGATACGCCTTGACGAGCGGCGGCGCGTCGCCGTCGGCGGCCGCCGTCTCGCCGAGAGGAAACGGGGTGAGCGGCTCGACGCGCCACGCTTCAGGCGCGAGGTGCGTCGCGACGAGGCGTCGGCACAGCGCCGCCGCCGGCGCCGCGCCCCGCCGCAGGTCGATGCTCGCACAACCCATGACGTGGTCGTAGCGGTTCGCGACCACCCAACGCATGAGACCCGCGAGCAGCGCCGCGATCACGCCTCCGCCACGATAGGCCGGATCGACGCAGGCGCGGCCGACCTCGACCAGACGCGTGTCGAGCCGGCGCAGGCGCGAGCAATCGAACTCGGTCTCCGAGTAGAACCCGCCGGCGGCGCGGGCGCGCTCGGCGGTGAGAATCCGGTACGTGCCGACGACGTCGCCCGAGCGCACGTCGCGGACCACCAGATGCTCGCAATACGGATCGAAGGCGTCTCGATCGAGCCGGCCGACGTCGTCCGGCGGCTCGGCGGCGGCGGGCGCGCTCGGCGCGTTCGCCTCGTGGAAGACCCGGTAGCGCAGCCGCTGCGCCGCCCGGACCGTGTGCACGTCCTCGGCGAGCGTGGTGATGAAGCGTGGCGGCTGCGACCCCGCGTCCGTCGTTTCGTCCCGACGGTATGTCATCGCGTTCCTCGTCTTTCTGTTCGCGATGACTCATACGACGCGCCTTGTTACGGCACGTTGACGTCGGCGTGGCGGTTCCGTGAAGCGGGAGAGCCGCGGAGCCACCGCAACCCCTCCAGCACGCCGCCGATGAGGCCGGGGGCGAGGATCGTCGTCGCAAAGACCAGGATCGCGAGGGCCAGGGCGTCGGAAGCGGCGACGCCGTAGGTGCGCAGCACGAGCACCAGGACGCCCTCGCGGACGCCGAGCCCGCCGATGGAGATCGGGAGCACGGTGAAGAGCACGACGACGCTCCGCACCCAGCCCATCGCCGCAAAGCGCATGTCGAGACCGATCCCGCGGCCGAGCACCGCGAAGACGAAGATACCGGGAATCTGCGCCACGACCGAGATCGCGACGATGCGCGTGAGCGTCGCGGGAGACAAATGGGCCACCGAGCCGAGCGCATGGCGGAGACGCGCGAGCACCGCCGACCACCACGTCCCGCCGCCGCCCGCCTCGAGCTCGCGCACGAAGGCCCGCACGGTCGTCGGCACCGCACGGGGGGCCGCGAGCAGCGTGATCGTCGCGCTCCCGGCGAGGAGCACGAGCAGCGTACCCGCCGGTTTCGGGTGTGGGTCGGCGAACCAACACGCGAGGCCGACGAGGCCGAGCGCCGCGAGGGCGGCGAGCCGATCGCACACCATCGCCGTCAGCGCCGCGGTGAACCGACCGCGCGTCCGCGCCGAAAGCCGTTGCAGCCGAAGCGCCGCGACGCCGACGCCGCCGACCGGGAGGACGAGGTTGTAGAAGAACGCGGCGAGGTTGATGGCGAACGTCTGGCGCACCCGCGCCCGCACGCCCTGCGCATGGAGCAGCACCGACAGGCGAAAGGCGATCACGAGATTCGACGTGAACGACGCGAGCGTCGCGGCGACGATCGCGCGCCACGAGGTCGCCGCGAGCGCCCGCCCGACCGCGCTCAGATCGACGCGCGTCGCGAGCCAGCCGAGGGCGACGAGGGCAACGGCGATGCGAGCGAGGACACGGATCATGCGAGCACGGGTCGGCGTCGACCGGCGGCGCGAACGAAGGCGTCAGACCGTCGGCGACCGCCGGCCGGCGGCGACCCCGAGCACGCGATCACGAAGCGCGCGTGGGAGCGCGGCGCCGAGCCGCGCGGCGGTCGCGAGCTGCCAGGGAAAATCGATCGTCGCGGGAAAGGCGGGAAGCTCACGCACGATGCGCTCCGCGGCGGCGGCGGGATCCATGATGAACGGCATCGTTCCTTTGCTCTTGGCGGTCATCGCCGTGCGAACGAACCCGGGATGCACCGCGGTCGCGTGGACCCCGGTACCGTCGAGCTCGAGACGCAAGCAGTCGAGCAGCATCGAGAGCCCCGCCTTCGGCGCGCAATATCCTCCTCGGCCCGGGATCGGCGTGAAGCTCGCGATCGAGCTGATGCCGACGACGTGGCCACGACCGCGCGCGACCATCTGCGGCAGCACCGCGGTGAGGGTCGCGGCCGCGCCGCAGAAGTTCACGTGACATGCGCCGGCCATGGCCTCCCAGGCATAGCTCGGCATCCCCTTGTGCTTCATGCCGACGCCGGCGTTCGCGATCACGAGATCGAAGCCGTCGAGCTCGGTGTCGAGCGCGCGCATGCGCGCCACCGTCGCGCTCGTATCCGCGACGTCCATGGCTTCGACGCGCGCGTGGCCGCCGTCCGCCTCGATCAGGTCCGCCACCTCGTGCAGACGCTCCGCCCGGCGGGCCGCGAGCACCACGAGCGTACCGTCGGCGGCGAGGCGCTCGGCAAGCGCCTGCCCGATGCCGCTCGAGGCCCCCGTCACGAGCGCCGTGCGATACGCCGGTTGCGACGCCGTGCTCATCGCCGATGCGTCACGCGCGACCCGGCGCCATCTGGCGCAGGAAATTTTCGGTGAGCTCGGGCGGCACGTTGGTCGGAAGGTTCAACAGCGCCGAGTCGACGCCGAAGCTCCGCCACTCGGCGAGCTTGTCGCGGCAGTGCTCGATCGGGCCGCAGATCGCGATCGCATCGATGAGGGCGTCGCTCACCGCCGCCGCCGCCTCCTTGCGTTGGCCCGCGCCGTAGAGCTCGCGCACGAGGTCGGCATTCTCCGCGAAGCCGTAGCGGCAGAAGAGCGCATGGTAATAGACGCCCATCCCGCCGATGTAGAACGCCACGAGCGGCTTGATCAGGCTCCGCGCCATCGCGACGTCGTCGAAGGGAATCACCGCCATGAAGGGCGCGACGTTGACGTGGACGTCGCCGCGCCCCGCGGCGCGTGCCCCCTCCTCGAGCCATGCGATGCCGTCTCGAAAATGCTCGTACGGCCAAAAGGTCGGGATCCACCCGTCGGCGACGCGGCCGACGTCCTTCACGGCCTTCTCCTGCAGCGACGCGATGTAGATCGGAATGTCGGATCGGAACGGCGTCATCTCGAGCTTGAAATGCCGCGCGTCGAAAAGCGTGCTCATGCTCGGCTCGAGCCGCTGTCCACGCCAGAGCGCGCGCAGGATCCCGACGGTCTCGCGGAGGCGGGTGAGCGGCTTCTCGTACGGTACGCCGTGAAAATTCTCGACGACCACCTTGCCGCTCGTACCGAGGCCGAGAATGACCCGACCCTCGGAGATCTCGTCGAGTGTCGCGGCGCTCATCGCGAGCACACCGGCGGAGCGGCTGAAGACGTTGGCGATGCCGGTCGCGACCTTGATCCGCTTGGTCGCGAGCGCGATCTCGGCGAGCAGCTGAAATTGCTCGTACGCCCACGCCTCGGGCACCCAGATCGAGTCGTAGCCGAGGTCCTCGGCGAGCTCGGCGAAACGCAGGACCGTCTTGCGGTCGTAGTTCTTCCAGAAGGGGACGATGCCGGTGGTCGGCGCGGGTCGCATGGGGGCCTCCGTGGATGCTGAGCGGCGCACCATAGCAGCCCAGCCGCATCAGGCGAACCCGATGCGTGCACGTGGGTCGCAGCGTCGTGGTGTGGGACGGCGCCTCGCTGGCTCAGCAGATGGCACGTACGCACCGCTCAAGGATCTCCATGCGCAGCGCCGCGCGTGCCATCTATTCGCCTGCGCGGCGCCGTCCCGCCCCACGCAGCAGCGACCCTGCGCAAGGTGCTCGAGCCAAGGCGAGACCGGCACCGCAAGCGCGCACCGTTCACCGTGCTCTCCGGCTGGCTGGCCTTTGTTCTCAGATCGCGCGGCGGCCGGTGACGGGGGCGTGGGGTGGTGCGACGCGGGCTCCTCAGATCCGCTACGCGGCCCTGCGCAAGGTGCCCTTGAGCGGTTCGGAGTCGAGGATCTGGCGAGCCCGCGTCGCACCACCCCACGCCCCCGCTCCCGCGGCTCTACGTGCGATCGTAGACGTCGTCAGCCCGCCGCGAGCACCTGGAGGACGAGACCGCGCTTGCGCGGGCCGTCGAGCTCGGCCAGGAGCACGCGCTGCCACTGCCCCATCGTGAGCGCCCCCTCGGCGACCTGCAGCGTCACGCTGCTCCCGAGCATGATCGCGCGCAGGTGCGCGTCGGCGTTCTGCCGGTCGCAGTCGGAATACCGTGGGTCGTTGTGCTTCCATTCCTCCGCACGCGGCACGAGACGCTCGAGCATCTGGTGGATGTCGTCCAGCAACGCGGTCTGCGGCTCGTTCACGAAGACGGCCGTCGTCGTGTGCATGGTGCTGACGGTCACGAGGCCCGCCGTGACGCCGGACGCGCGCACCATCTCGCGGACGGTCTCCGTCAGATCGTGAATCTCCATGCGCTTGCTGGTCTGCACCTCGAGCCGGCGGACGTGTACGCCGCCGAAGGCCGAAGACTCGTTGCCGTTGCCTTGCCACCGCACTGCGGATTGTTCTGCAAGTGTGCTCATCATCCCTCCCCTTGGTGTTGCCACTGACCTTGGCTCAACTGGCCGCGCGCGTTTCCCTCCCCCGGGTCCCGAGCGCGGTGAGACGCGCGATCACGACGTCGGCGGCACGATGGCCGCTCATGACCGCGCTTTCGATCGTCGCCGGAAGACCGGTGTCGGTCCAATCGCCGGCGAGCACGAAGTTGTCGAACGGCGTCACGGTCGCGGGCCGGAGACGCGCTGCCGCGACCGTCGGCGACATCGTCGCGAATTTTTCCTTCACGACCTGCGTATGCCGCACTTGAGCGGCCGCGGCCGCCGGCACGAGGCGATGGAGATCGGCGAGCGTGCGTGCGACGATCGCGTCGTTGTCGTCGTCGACGATCGCGCGCGCTCCGGAGATCACGAACGAGAGATAGCCGCCGTCGCGATCGCGACGGCCGCTGATCACGTCGCGGTTGAACGCCCAGTGCGTGTCCGTGCCGACGAAGCCGACGAACGGTCGCTCGGCCAGGATCGGGCGGTCGAACCAGACGTGCACGGACACGATGGGCGAGCTCGTCAGGCCTTCGATGCCGCCGAGCGCCGGCACGCTGCGCCGGACGGCGATCGGCAGCAGCGGGAACAAGCCTTGCGGCGGGACCGCGCTGACGTACGCCGCCGCGGTCAGGCGGCGGCCGTCGCGGAGCTCGAAGTGGCTGACCTCGTCGCCGCGGAAGCCGACGCCGACGACGTGCGCCTTGGTCTCGATGCGACCGCCACGCGCCTCGATGAAGCGGCGGGCGTCCGCGGTGTAGAGGTCGGAGAGCCCCACCTTCGAGAGCACGAAACGCGCCGCGTCCTTGCCCGCGAAGAACGCACGCACCATCACCTCGGCGAGCAGATCCGCGGATGCGATCGCCGGATCGTCGTTGAGCGTCGCGATCGCCACCGGATGCCAGAAGGCACGCCGCGCCACGCCGCTCTGGCCGAGCAGATCGAGCACGCCGTCGACGGTGAGCTCGGCGAGACGCGCGTCACCGCGCCGCTTCATCAGGAGCAGGCGCACGCCGCCCGCGAGCACGCGGGCGCGATCGGCGACGCCGAGCAGGCGATACCCCAGCACGCCGGCGCCCATGTGCAACGGGTTCGGCAGCGGCGGGCAGCTGATCGCGCCCGGACCGTGCACCGGGTCGAGCATGTCGACCCGCAGCCCGGGCTGAATCGCGAGCTTGTCCTTCGCCCCGATGCGCTCGAGGAAGCGGAACATCTCGGTGTAGCAGCCCATCATCGCGTGCTGACCGTTGTCGATGACGTCGCCGGTGGCCTGATCGGTGTACGAGTAGGCGCGCCCACCGAGGACCGGGCGCTTCTCGAGGAGCGTCACGCGCCGGCCGGCAGCGGCGAGCGCGGTCGCGGCCGAGAGTCCGGCGAACCCCCCACCCATGATCAAGACGTCGTTCACGCTGGCATCTCCTGGCGCGCCGCAACCGGCGTCGCACTGCGCGGCATGCGCGTGCGCAGCCACGCCCATCCCGCGAGCGCGATCTTCTGCCACCGCGGCAATCGTACCTGCGGACCGAACACCACTGCGGGACACGCGGCGATCTTGGCGAGCACGCGCCGGTACACGAGCCGCATGCCCTCGGCGGGCGCGAGCGCGCGTTGGTCGGCGGGCACGAGAGCGCGGCGCGCCGCCGCGTAGAACTCGTTGGCACGCGCGCACTCGAAGACGACGAGCGCGTGGAAGGCGTCGTTCCGCACGTGGGTCACGAGGTCGCGCTCGGCGTAGCCGAACCGCCGTAGATCCTCCTGCGGTAGGTACACGCGGCCGCGCTCGGCGTCCTCGGCGAGATCGCGGAGGATGTTGGTGAGCTGGAGCGCGATCCCGAGGGCTTCGGCATAGTCGCGGCTGCGCGGATCGCGACACCCGAAGATCGGAATGGTCGCGAGACCGACCGCCGCGGCGACGAGGTAGCAATACCGACGGAGCTCGGCGAAGGTCTGAAAACGCTGCGGCACGACGTCCATGGCGACGCCGTCCAGAATCTCGGTGAGGTGTTGCGGCGGGATCGCAAAGCGCCGGACCGAGTCGGCGAGCGCGACGCCGACCGGGTGCATCGGCGAGCCCGCCAGGACGCGCGCGAGCTCCTCACGCCAGAACGCGAGCGCCGCCGCGGCATCACCGCCGTCGTCCGCCGCGTCGTCGACGACGCGGCAATAGGCATAGAGTGCCTCGAGGCTCCGACGCCGCTCCATCGGAAGCAGCCGGAACGCCTGGTGGAAGCTCGAGCCGGACGCGCTCACGATGCGCGCGCATTCGGCATATGCCGCGTCGAGCGCCACGCCGGTCACGCCGCGCCCCCGACGAGCGCCCGCGCCACGAGCCCGATCTTGGCCCATCGCGAGAGCGTCGGACGGGCGCGGAAGGCGTCGTACCCGACGGCCTCGAGGCGGTCGAGAATCGCGAGACCGCCGGCGGCGAACAATCGGATCTCGCGGCCGCGATTGCGGTCGAGCATCGCGGCGAGCGCGAGCCCGCGCTCGAAGAGGGCACGCGTCCGCGCGCACTCGAACGTCATGAGCTCGCGAAAGGCCGGGGTGACCGCATGCCGGCCGAGATCGTCCGTGCCGTACCCGAAGCGCTCCATGTCCGCGCGCGGAAGATAGATGCGGCCCTTGCGGAGATCGACCGCCAGATCCTGCCAGAAGTTGGTGAGCTGCAACGCGGTACAGATGTCGTCGGCGCGCGCCTGCCGCTCGGCATCGGCATGACCGAACAGGTGGAGGACCAGGTGGCCGACCGGATTCGCGGAGTGCGCGCAGTAGTGGAGCAGTTGGTCGAACGTATCGAATCCCGCGAAACGCACGTCCATGCGAAACGCGACGAGCAGGCGCTTGAACGGCTCGATCGGGATCGCGAACGTGCGGACCGTATCGGCGAGCGCGACGAAGACCGGGTGGCACGGCGTACCGTGATAGCAGGCGTCGAGCTCGCGCTCCCAGGCATCGAGGCCGGCGAGCGCGCGGGTCGGATCGGTCTCCTCGTCGGCGAGGTCGTCGGCGGTCCGGGCGAACGCATAGATCGCCGCGATGTGACGCCGCAGGTGGCGCGGCAGGAGACGCGAGCCGAGCGTGAAGTTCTCGTAGTGCGCGCGGGCGATGCGCTCGCACTCGACGAACGCGGCGACCGAAGCCGCCGGCATGGTAGCGGGAGCGGTCATCGGCCTCGGATCAGCGGGCGACCGCCCTTTCCGTGCGCGCCGTTGCGCCCCGCCGGGCCGCGTCGCGTGCCCATGCATCGGCCGCGAGCAGTACGTCGAGGTTGGTCGCGGCCGCATGCTCGTGCGCATCCATGACCGCGCCGACGAGCGACGGAATCTCGCGATACGCGAGGTCCTCGGCGAGGAATCGTTCGACGGCGATCTCGTTCGCGGCGTTCAAGACGGCCGGCATGGTGCCGCCGGCGCGGAGCGCGCGATAGGCGAGATCGAGGCAGGGAAAACGTTGACGATCGGGGGCGACGAACGTGAGCGTACCGGCGGCGGGGAGATCGAGGGGGCGGAGGTAGTCGAGCGGCAGGCGAGCCGGATACGCAAGCGCGTAGCCGATCGGGATCGTCATGTCGGGGACGGCCATCTGCGCGAGCACGGACCCGTCGATGTACTCCACCATCGAGTGCACGATGCTCTGCGGATGGATCACCACGTCGATGCGATCGGCCTCGACGTCGAAGAGCCAGCGCGCCTCGATCACCTCGAGGCCCTTGTTCATGAGGGTTGCGGAGTCGATGGTGATCTTCGGACCCATCTTCCACGTCGGGTGATTGAGCGCCTCCGCGATGGTGACGTTCGCGAGCTCGGCCGAGGATCGGGAGAGAAACGGCCCACCCGACGCCGTCAGCACGATCCGCTTCACCTCGTCGCGGCGCTGGCCGCGAAGCGCCTGGAAGATCGCGTTGTGCTCGCTGTCGACCGGAAGCAGGTCGACGCCGCGCTCGCGTGCAGCGCGCGTCACGAGCTCGCCCGCGACGACCAAGACCTCTTTGTTCGCGAGCGCGACGTGCTTGCCGGCATGCACGGCCGCGAGCGTCGGGACGAGGCCGAGCGCGCCCACCAACGCGGACAAGACGAGGTCGGCGTCGGGATGGGTCGCGACCGCGAGCGGACCCTCGCTGCCGACGAGGATGCGGCCCGCGAACTCGGGCACGCGCTCGCGAAGGTCGCGTGCGCTCGCGTCGTCGGCGACCGACACGAGATCGGGCGCATGGCGGCGAATCTGCTCGGCCAACACCGTCGGTGTTGCGACCCGCCGCGAGCGCGACCGCCCGAAACCGCTCCGGGAACCGCTCGACCAACGCCAACGTCGACACCCCCACGGATCCCGTGGACCCGAGAAGCGCGAACGAGCGGCGCTGCGGTGCTTCACTCATGCAGTGGCGTATCCGCTTGTGGCCGCATGGCCATTGCCTACGACGTGATCGTCATGCGATCCGTTGGCCGCCTGGCGCGCGAGATGCGCTTCGGCACGCGAGCGGAAGAGTCCCAAGGCCATCAACGGAAAATAATTTCGGTACATGTAGTAGCGCAGATAGAAATGGCGCGGAAACCCGGTGCCGGTGAAATGCAGCTCGTCCCAGGTGCCGTCGTCCTGCTGCATGCGCGCGAGGTATTCGATGCCGCGCACCAGCTCCGGGCTGAGAGCATCCTCGCCGGCGAGGAGACCGAGCAGGGCCCAAGCGGTCTGGGAGGGCGTGCTCGGACCCCTCCCGGCGAGCGCGGCGTCGCCATAGCTGTCGCAGGTCTCGCCCCAGCTCCCGTCCTCGTTCTGGCGGCTCTTCAACCAGGCGACCGCCTGGCGCACGTACGGCTGGTTCAGGTCCTCGCCGATCGAGCGCAGGCCCGAGAGCACCGACCACGTGCCGTAGATGTAGTTCACGCCCCAGCGTCCCCACCAGGAGCCGTTCGGCTCCTGGATCTTCTTGAGGAACGCGAGACCGCGCTTGGCGGGCCGCATGTCGAGGTCGTAGCCGAAGTCGCCCATGAGCTCGAGGTGGCGGCCGGTGAGATCGGCGGTCGGCTGATCGAGCATCGCCTCCATGTCGGCGAAAGGGATCTTGTTGAAGAGCTCGCGGAGGTTGTCGGTGTCGAAGGCTCCCCAGCCGCCGTTTCGGCTCTGCATGCCGAGCGTCCAGTTGAGCCCGCGCGTGAGAGCGCGCCGCTTCGCCTTCTCGTCACCGGTCCGGATGCGGTTCAGTACCATCAGAATGACGGCGGTGTCGTCGGTGTCCGGATACCAGTCGTTGGCGAACTCGAATGCCCAACCGCCGGGCTCGAGGTCGGGATTCTTGATGGACCAGTCGCCGGGCTGGAAGATCTGATTGGCAACGAGCCAGTCGGCGGCCTTTTGCAGCATCGGAGCGTCGGGCGCCGTGCCGGAGTCGAGGAGCGCCTTCGCCGCAAGCGCCGTGTCCCACGTCGGCGAAACGCAGGGCTGGAAGAACAGCTGCTCGCCCTCCTCGATCACGAAATCCTCGATCGCCTGGATGCCCTTGGCGACGGCCGGATGGTCGTCGGCGTACCCGAGCACGCGGAGCGCCATCACCGAGTTCACCATCGCGGGTTGGATGCCGCCCCATCCGCCGTTCACGTCCTGGTGCGCAAGGATCCAATCGGCGCACTTGCGGAGCGCGCGTTCGCGGAACGGCTTCACGGGCGCCTTGCCGAGGATCTTCAACACGCGGTCGAGGCCGAGGAAGAAGTTCCGCCACGAGACCGGGTGCTGCGTGTCGGCCGGAAACGCATAGTCGGCGAGCGCCGGCGGCTTCACCCAGAGCTCCGACACGCCGCGCTCGGCGGGGATCGGCACGTAGGGACGCTTCGCCATCAGCACGACGAGCGGCACGACGGTCCCGCGCGCCCAGCTCGACATCTCGTAGATGTTGATCGGAAACCAGCTCGGCAAGAGCACGAGCTCCGCCGGCATCGCGGGCAGGCCGTCCCAAGGATACTGGCCGAAGTACGCGAGGAAGCAGCGCGTGAAGACCTGCGCCTTCGCGAGCCCGCCGTTCTTGAGGATGAACTCGCGCGCGCGGACGAGGGCCGGGTTGGTCGCCGGCAGCCCGGCCATCTTCATGGCGGCGTACGCCTCGATCGTGTTCGAGAGGTGGCCGGCTCCGCCCGGGTAGAGCGACCAACTGCCTTCCGGCAGCTGGGTCGCGAGCAGGTGCGCGACGATGCGCTCCTGGCGCGCGGCGTCCACCCGCCCCATGAAATGCATGAAGAAGACGTACTCGGCATCCATCGTGGCATTGGCCTCGAGCGGGCGGTGCCAATAGCCCTCGGGATGCTGCTCGCGCTCGAAGTACCGCTGCGAGCGGTCGATCGTATGCGTGACCTTGGCAAGAAATTCGTCGCCGCGCGGCGGGGCGGCGGGACGCGGGGGAAACGGCACGGCGGTGATGCGGCGAGCTTCCTCGGCGACCTGCGTCATGCGACCTTTCCCCTCCACGTAGCGACCGCTAACCACGCGGTCAGCCGTCGTTCCAAAAAAGCGGTGCGGAGAACCATCTCTGCACCGCCTCGACCCTGCGGTCAGTCGACCCCCCAAAAAAAAGCTCGAGTCGCCGCACCCGCGGCAGGCCGAGCTTCGAGACAGGGCGCGTCATAAGCGCTCGGTCAGGTGGTGTCAATATAATGAACGCGCCTTCAGGAGCCTTCCGGACCGAGAAACGGCTCTTCGTGGGCGAGCGCCCGCGCGAGGTTCTCTCGTGCGAGCTGGGAATCTGGCACTAGGGTCACGGCCCGCTCGAAGTAGGCGGCCGCCCGCATCCAGTCCCCCAACCGCGCGTATGCGACGCCCATCATGTTGACCATCCACGGATTGTCGGGCTGGAGGGCGAGCGCCATCTCGAGCGCATGCTGCGCGCCCGTGGCGTCGCCGGCGCGGAGCCGCACCCAACCGAGATTACCGTGGGCCGACGGCTCGTTCGGCTGTTGCAGGATGGCGCGCTCGAGAAGCGCCGCCGCCTCGTCGAGACGGCCCAAGTTGGCGTAAACCCAGCCGAGATTGCTCTCCACGTTCGGATCTTCCGGGTCGCGGCGCCGGGCCCGCTCGAGCACCTGCTTCGCTTGGTCCCATTGTCCCACTCGTCCGAGCACCGACCCGAGGTTGTTCATCGCCGATACGTCCCCGTCGGCGGCCGCCGCGCGAAGTACGCGGAGCGCGTCGCTGGTGCGTCCGACCGCGGCGTAGGCCCAGCCGAGGTTCACTTGGACGACGCGTTTGGTGTCGCGCTCGATCCACCCGACGTGCCCCTCGATCATCGCCGCCGCCATCTCGAGCGGACCGACGGCCTCCCCGGGTCGTGCGAGCTGCATCAGCAGGGCGCCGTGCACGGCCCGCGCGATCGGATCGCGGGGATCGAGACGGATCGATTCGAGGACCGCCGCGAGCGCATCCTGCATGCGTCCGACACGCGCGAGACCGTTGGCGAGGCCCGTCAGCACCCGCGGATCGCGCGGATCGGCGCGATGCAGGCGTTGCAGCGCGTCGAGCTCCGCGAGGACCACGCGGCGCATGCCCGCCTGATCGCCGCGGCGCTGATACGCTTCCTCGAGATTGCGGTAGACGCGCTGCTTGGCCGGTGCCTTCACGAGATTGTCGGTCCAGAGCGTCACGGGATCGCGCCAGACCTCGTTCCGCGCCGCCGCCAGCCATCCGAGCGTGACGACCGTCGCGAGCGCCGCCGCTGTGACCGTCCGCGGGGCCCACGCCGCGGCCCGGCCCGCCACGAGCGCCGCCAAGGCCGCTACTCCTCCGACCGTGAGATACATGCGATGCTCGAACACGAGGTCGGCGATCGGGATCACGCTCGAGCTCGGCAGCAGCGCCAACACCGCAAAGCCGAGCCAGAACGTCGCCGCACGGCGCCGGCGATACGCGAGCCACCCGAGCACCACGAGGATCAGCACCCACCCGAGCGCGGGCACCACCACCTCGCGCTCGCCCCATCGCGCCGCGAGCGGCCAATCGTAATCGAGCACCTGACCGACCGGCCACACCAGCAGCCGGAAGTAGTGCCAGGTGACACCGAGCTGGGTTCGCAAATAGTCGAGGGGCTCGAGCCCGATGTCGAGGCCGGCACCCGGATGGCGACGGCCAGCGAACAGCGCCACCAGCACGAGCCAGGTCGCACAGAGCCCGAGGTGCAACGGCCATCGCCGCGGAACCTCGACCGCGGGCGCCGTCGAGGCGAACGCGAGGCGCGGGCGCGTCGGCGGCGCGAGTATCCACCACGACAGCCACCAGACGGCGAGCGGCGCGGTCACCATGATGGGCTTCGCCGCCATGCCGACCGCGCAGACGGCGACCGCGAGCACCCACAGTACGCGACGCCATTCGGGACGGAACTCGGCGAGCAGCACGAGGTCGAGCGTCGCCAGGTAGCACAGTGCCATCAGCAGCTCGCTCCGCGAGATGACGTAGGTCACGGATTCGGTCTGAAGCGGATGGACGACGAACAGCAGCGCGGCGAAGCAGGCCGCGTCGTCCTCACGGCCCGCGAGCGTCCCGGTCAGACGGAACGTGCGACGAACGACGTCGAAGAGCAGCCAGCCGCACGCCAGATGCACCACCAGGTTGAACGCGTGATAGCCGACGACGTGCAGGCCCCCGAGCGCGTAGTTCAGGCCGAGACTCAGGTCGACGAGGGGACGGTCGCTCGCCACGAGCTCGCGAGACCATTCCCGGATGCGGAGGTTCTGGACGATGGCGTGGATGTCGTCGAAGACGAACGGCACACCGAACGTGCGGGCGTACACCAGGGTCCCGGCGACCAGCACGAGGAAGGGGCGAAGTGCCCTCACGGCGCCGCACCTTTCGCCGCCGCGTCCGAACGTTGCATGAACTCGGCGAGCTGGCGGACGCCGGGATCGCGGGGATAGAGACGCTCCGCGGTGGCTTGCGTCGCCCGCGCGTCCGCGGATCGTCCGAGCACGCGATAGCTCGCCGCCAACGGGACGAGCGCGCGGGCGGGCGCCGGCGGGGGAATGCGCTCGAACACACGCACCGCAGCGGCGAAATCGTTCTGCGCGTAGAGGAACGAGCCGTAGTTGGTGAGAATCTCCGGCGAGCGCGGCGCGAGCGCCAGCGCCTCTTCGTACGCGGCGCGCGCGTCCGCGATCGACCCGGCGCGAAAGAGCGTGTTGGCGATGTTCATGACGAGCGTCGGCGAGGCGGGGTCGAGCTCGCGCGCGCGCCGGAGCGCGGCGAGCGCCGCGGTTTGGTCACCGCGCATGCTCTCGGCGTTGCCGAGGTTCTCGAGCGCGCGGGTGAACGTCGGGTTCGCCGCGACCGCACGGCGGTACGCGTCGGCCGCGGCATCGTAGCGCCCTTCGCCGCTGAGCGCGTTGCCGAGGTTGTAGAGCGTCGTGGCGTCGTCGGGCTTGATGGCGAGCGAGAGGTCGAATTCGCGGCGGGCTTCGTCGAAGCGCCCGACGGCGGCGAGGGCCGTGCCGAGCTCGCGATGGCTCCGCGCCGACCGGGGAGCGTCGACGACCATTCTCGAGAAGAAGCCGATCGGCTCCCGCCACACGGCGTTCCGCGTGATCGTCCGGGCGGCGTAGAGACTCGCGACAACGGCGATCGGCACGACGAAGGCCGGGGCCCAGCGCGCCGTCGTGCGCGCAGCGGGCGCGTCACGCTGCCGGCCGAGGCGGGCGAGCGCGCCCGCCATCGCGAGGCAGAACCCCGCCGACGGCAGATACGCGAGCCGCTCCCCCATGATCGTACCGATCACGAAGAACAGGTTCGACACGACGACGAAGGTGAGCGCGAGCATCCCCAGCCCGAGCGCCACCACCGGCGCGCGACGCCGCGCCCACCACACGAGGCCGCAGACCCCGGCCACGGCGACGAAACCCGCGAGGAAGCCGACGTCGAGCGGTGTCGTCACCGCCGGGATCTGATCGAACGAGTAGTCGGCGGAGAGCCACAGGGGGAAGAGGAGCCGGAGCGCGTAGCGACCGAGTACCGCGATCGCGGTGAGGAGTCGCGGTACGGGCGCCATGGTGCTGAGCGGGTTGTCGAGGAGATCGGTCGCGGGCGCCACTCCCCCGATCACCGCGCTTCGCGCCGCCACGAACGCCACAGCGACCGCGAGCAAGGCCGCGTAGCGCGGGGCACGGCGGCGCGCCAAGACGGCGATCGGCTCGCCGCGCGCGAGCACGTCCGCCAAGAAGAGAACGGCCGGCAAGGCGATCGCGTTCTCCTTGCCGCACATCGCGAGGCCGTAGGCCAACACGGCCGCGGCGAGCCACCCCCCAGCGGCGCGCGGCCGCGCCGCCGCGTCGGCACGGAGCCACGCCCACCACGCGAGAAAGAAGCCGGCGGCGGCGAGCAGCTCCGCGCGCCCGACGACGTTCGCCACGGCCTCGGTGTGGATCGGATGGGTCGCGAAGAGCACGGCCGCTCCGAGCGCCGTCCGCGCTCCCGGCATCGCCGCCGCGAAAACCACGAGGACGAGCACGCTCACGGCCGCGTGCAGCACGACGTTCACGACGTGGTAGCCGACGGGGTCGAGCCCATGCAGCGCGTGGTCGCCGACGAACGTCAACGTCGTGAGCGGCCGCCAGAGACCGCCCCGTCCGTTCGCCCACCACGACGGTGTGGTCAGGATACCCACGACGTCCCCGTCGAGCACGAACGCATTGTCACGGATCGCGTTGACGTCGTCGTAGAGAAGCGTGCCGCCGACCGTGTTGCCGTAGACCGCGACGGCGATCGCCGCGACCGCCGCGATCCATGTCCATGGAACGCGCCCGCGCGCGGCCGCCGCGTCCGCCCGCGCGACGCTGCCGCGCGGCACGCCTACGGCCTGCGTCTTGGCGCGGGAACGGGCCACGTCGCTAGCGTGCCGCGGCGCGCTGCTCTTCGAGACGGCGCTGCAGCTCGGCGCGGGTGAACAACGCGGAGCACGGAATGCCGGGCACGGCCTCGCGAATACGCACCAGGCCGCCTTCCTCGCGGTCGACGAGAACCACGACCGCCGTGATCGTGTAGCCCGCCTCCCGACAGCGATCGATCGCGTCGAGCGTCGAGGTGCCGGTGGTGACGACGTCGTCGACGATCGCGACGCGGTCGCCGGGACGGATCGACCCTTCGATGGCGCGGCCCATGCCGTGGGCCTTCGCCTGCTTGCGCACCGTGAACGCGCGGATCGGCGCACCGACGGTCTGACTATAGTACGCGACCGCTCCGGCGATCGGGTCGGCGCCGAGCGTGAGGCCGCCGGCCGCGTCGGCACGACCAGCGATCGCGTCGAACACGAGCGCACCGATGAGCGGCTTCGCCTCGGGATCCCACGTGACGACGCGCGCGTCGAGATAGTAATCGGAAAGGGCGCCCGACGAGAGCGTGAACGGCCGTTCGGGTCGGTATTGATACGCACGCTCGGCCAGCATGGAGAGTAGCCGATCGCGGTCGCGCGACGTCGAAGCGGCAGGCGCGTGCATGGCGATCTCGGTAGCAGATCGTCCGGGGGCTGCGAAGCCCCCAGGCGTGCGCGCGATCCGCTTGCAGAGCGCGTGCGCTTGCGAGAGACCGCACGCGGCATGCACGACCGTCGGCTCCCACAGCTGGATGCGCTCCGTGGTATCGCGATCGTCGCGGTCGTCGGGCTGCACGTGAGCTTCGGCTTTCTCCGCGCCGCCCCGCCCGCGAGCGGCACGGCAACGGCGGCGCTCACGATGCACATGCTCACCGCCTTCGGCACACCGCTCTTCGTCGCGCTTTCGATGGCCGGAATGGCGCTCGGGTACGGACCGCTCGCCAACGTCGGAGCCTACGGCTCCTTCCTCGCGCGGCGCGCCCGCCGCGTCCTGCCGGGGTATTTCTTCTGGACGGTGCTCACGTTGCTCCGCGATCATCCGACGACGCTCGTGCAGCCCGTCGCCCTGGCGCGCGATCTCGCGACGGGATCCGCCGCCTATCATCTCTACTTCGTGCCGTTGATCTGCGAGTACTACGTCGCATGGCCGCTGCTCGCGCGGCTCGCACTCGGCGCGCGTCGCGGCACCAGCGCGGCGATCGCAGGGAGCGGGCTCGCGCTCACGCTGCTCGTATGGCGCGCCTCGAGCATCGGCGTCCTCTCCGTTGGGCCGCTCATGCTGCCGCTCTACTGGCTCGGGTACGCGTTGCTCGGCATCGCGGCGGCCCCGCCACTCGCGCGGCGGGCGCTCGCCTCGCCGCGCACTCCGTCGGCATGGATCCCGTGGACGGCGCTCGCGACCGTCACGGCCCTCGTCATGGTGCGCTACGTGCACGGCTTGCTCGGATCGGCGCCCGACGCGCCGACCCTCGCGATCGCGACGACGATCTTCCAAGCGCCCGTCATGGCCTACACGCTCGCGGCGATGGGGCTCGCGGCGCTCTGGGTCGCCGCGCCTGGTCGGGGCAGGGCCCTCTTGGCGGCGCTCGGGCGCTCGTCCTACGGCGTCTATCTCGCCCACGTCCTCGTGCTCGAGGTGGTGGTGCAGCGCGTGCTCGGCCGGCCGGACGCGCTCGCGCCGTCGGCGGCGGCGTTGCCGGCGCTCGTCGCGGAGTGGACGCTGTGCCTCGCCCTCACCTACGTGCTCGTGCGTGCGATGGCGGCGATACCGGCGTTGGCGCCGTTCGCCGGCGCGCCGACCGATCGAGCGTTGACGCCCCCCGCACCCGCACCGTAGTGTCGGCACGCGTGTCCGACGTCGGCACTTCCGGCTTCCACGTGGAGCGGATCGATCTCGCGGGCGACCGCTCGGCCCTGCGCTTCGCCGGTGAGCTGCGTTTCCGCAATTGCTTCGATGCGTGGGACGAGGTGCGCGATCTGCTGGCGCCGTTGCCGCCGCACCTCGAGCTCGACGTATCGGGGCTCGACGGGCTCGACGGCGGTGCGACCGCGCTCCTGCTCGAGCTCCGTACCGAGGCCGCCTCGGCGGGGAGCGAGGCGACGATCGTCGGCGCGACCGGCCGGGTCCGCAGCATGCTCGAGCTCTACGGCGCCCATCCGAAACGTCCGAGCATCCAGGCGCCGCCGGCCAAAATCGGCATCCTCGAGCAGATCGGGCAAGAGACCCGAAGCCTCCTGAACGAGAGCAACGCGCTCGACTTCGTCGGCGACTCGCTGCTCGCCGGGGCGCAAGCCGTACGCGCCCCGGGACGCATCAACTGGGGCGAGATCCCGCGACTCATGGAGCGCGCCGGCGCCGACGGGATCCCGATCGTCCTCATGATCAATTTTCTGGTGGGGCTCGTGACGGCGTTCCAGGCGGCCATCCAGCTCAAACAGTTCGGGGCGAACATCTTCGTCGCCGACCTCGTCGGCCTGTCGGTGACGCGCGAGCTCGCGCCGCTGATGACGGCCATCATCATCGCCGGTCGCTCCGGCGCCGCGTTCTCGGCGGAGCTCGGCACCATGCGCGTGTCGGAGGAGATCGACGCCCTTCGGACGCTCGGCCTGGACCCGTATCACTTCCTGGTCTTTCCGCGCGTCGTCGCGCTCACCTTGGTGGCGCCGCTGCTGACGATCCTCGCGGACGTGATCGGCATCGCGGGCGGGGTCCTGGTCGCGATGTTCACCTTGGACCTCACCTTCTACGCCTACCTCGCCGAGAGCGAGAAGGCGCTCGATCTCTTCGACGTCTACTCGGGCGTCTTCAAGAGCGCGGTCTTCGGGCTGAACATCGCCCTCATCGCGTGCCAGCGCGGGCTCGCGACGCGCGGCGGCGCCGAAGGCGTCGGCCGCTCGACGACGTCGGCCGTCGTCACGAGCCTCTTCGCGATCGTCGTCGTCGACGCGATCTTCACGGTGGTGTTCCATGCCTTCGGCCGCTGACGAGCCGGCGCGCCCGGCCATGATCGAGGTCGACGACCTCACGATCGGCTACGGCGAGCGCGTCGTGTTGGAACGGCTCGCCTTCACGATCGAGGCCGGCCGGGTCTTCGCCATCCTGGGCGGCAGCGGCTGCGGCAAATCCACGCTCTTGCGTCACCTGATCGGCCTCGAGACCCCGATGGGCGGCACGATCCGCGTCGCCGGCGCGCCGCCCGTGCAGGACGCCGGGCCGCCCACCTACGGCGTTCTCTTCCAGTCCGGAGCGCTCTTCGGCTCGATGACGCTCGCGCAAAACGTCGCCCTCCCGCTGCGGACCTGGACGAGCCTCGACGCCCAGGCGATCGACACCATCGTCCGCGCCAAGCTTCGCCTCGTCGGCCTCGAGGGTTTCGAGAACCACATGCCCTCGGAGCTCTCGGGCGGCATGAAGAAGCGTGCCGGCATCGCCCGGGCGCTCGCCCTCGACCCGCCGCTGCTCTTCCTCGACGAGCCCTCGGCGGGCCTCGACCCGGTGAGCTCCGTCGAGCTCGATCAATTGCTCTTGACGCTGAATCACAGCCTCGGCATGACCACCGTCATCGTCACGCACGAGTTGCAGAGCATCTTCGCGGTCGCCGATGCATGCATCATGCTCGACCGCGGCGCCCGTGGCATCATCGCCCGCGGCCATCCCGCGACCCTCCGCGATCACAGTGACGACGCCCGCGTCCGCGCGTTCTTCAACCGTCAGGCGCAAGCGAGCTGATGGCGACGACGGCAACCAACAACTGGAAGCTCGGCCTCTTCGTCCTGATCGGCGTGCTGACGATGATGTTCGCGCTGTTCTGGCTCGGCGCTCGCCGGTTTCAGCGCACGTCGTTCCCGGCGGTGAGCTATTTCGACGAATCGGTGCAGGGCCTCGACGTCGGCTCGCCCGTGAAGTTTCGCGGTGTAACGGTCGGTACCGTCGCCGACATTACGATCGCGCCCGATCACCGCCACGTCCAGGTGACATCCGACATCTACGTCGACGCGATCCAACGGCTCGGTCTCGGCGACCGCGCCCCGCGGAAGGGCGAGGAGTTCATCAATCCCCTCCTCCGCATGCAGCTGGTGTCGGCGGGCATCACGGGCGTACGCTTTCTGCAGACCGACTTCTTCCATCCCGGCCGCTACCCCGATCCGAAGCTGCCCTTCGACCCGCCGTGGAACTACATCCCGTCGACCCCGTCGACGCTGAAGAGCGTCGGGGACACGGCGATCGACGTGGTGAATCGCCTCCCGGATCTCGAGGGCCGCATCGCCAACACGCTCACCGCCTTGGACACCGCGCTCGGCTCGTTGGATCGCTTCGTCACGGGCCTGCAGAACGAGAACGGCTCGTTCGATCGCCTTCTGGTCCAGCTCCGGACGACGGCAACGAGCGTCGACCGCGAGATCGAAACCGCGAAGCTCGCGGACACGACGGCAGCGATCCGCACGGCGGCGGGCAACGTGTCGACCGCGACCATCGGCTTCGGCGAGATGCGCGAGGATCTGCAGGCGAGCCTCGCGACGTTGCGCGAAACCCTCGACTCGTTCCGCAGCGTCGCCGACTCGCTCGAACGCGACCCGAGCGTGTTGCTCCGCGGACCACGTCCGGATGCCCCGCCGCCGAAGGTGACGAAATGACGATGCGATCCTCCGCCACCCGCGCGGCGATCACCCTTGCGGCGGTCGCGCTCGCGGGCTGCCTCTTTCGAACCGCCGAGCCACCACGCTTCTACCGTCCCGCCTCCGCCGCGCTCGACGGCGCCGTGGTACCGGCCGAGCCTTCACCAACCGACGCGGCACTCCGCCTCGGCAGCGTGCGCAGCGCGCCGTTTCTCCGCGAGCGCATCGTCTGGCGGGCCTCGCCGGTGGAGTACGGACTCTACGAGCAGCGCCGGTGGTTCGAGCTCCCGAGCCACTACGTGCGCCGCGCGCTCGTCGCGACGCTGGAGACGACACCGGGCATCCGACTCGCGGACGAGGTCACGGCCGCGCGACTCGACGTCGAGATCCTCGCCTTCGACGACGTGCTCTCGCCCGCGCACGAGGCGCACGTGATGCTCGAGGCGTCGCTGCGGGGCCGTGCGCAACAACGCTTCGACCGCATGTTCACCGCCGAGGTCCCCGTCGCAACCGCCGACGGCGCCGCCACCGCCGAGGCGATGGGACGCGCGCTCGACGAGGTCGTGAAGAAGGTCGCGACGGCGGCCGCGGCCGCGCTCGCCGAGAAACCCGCGCGTCGGGCGCGGCCGCACGCGAAGTAGGGTCGACGACCGCGAAACCCGGTCACCGAAACGCCGGAACGACCTCCTCCGCGAACGCCTGGATCTCGTCCAGGAAGTACGGCGCGAACATCATGAAGATGAAGTGCGTGACGCCGACCTTCCGGTAGCGCTCGATCGTGTCGAGGCACTGCTGCTTGGTGCCGAGCATGATCTGCCCACGGACCTCGTCGGGCGTCGTCTGGCGGGTGAGCGCCATGATGTTGCAGACCATGTTCTGACGGTCGACGTTCCCGGTGTAGCAGAGGGGCATCATGATGGTGCGCTCGATCTGACGGGTATCGCGTCCGACGGCCTCTCCATGGCGGTCGATGATGGCGCCGAGGCGCTGCATCTCCTCGGGGGCGGCGAAGGCGTTCCACATGTCGGCGTACTGGGCGACGATGCGCAGCAACACCTTCTCGCCCGAGCCGCCGATCATGATCGGAGGATGCGGCTTCTGGAGCGGCTTCGGAAGGCAGAGCGCGTCGGTGACGGTGTAGTGACGACCATGCACGGTCGTCCTTTCTTGCGTGAACATCCCGGTGATGATCCGGAGCGACTCCTCGAGAGCCTGAAGGCGCCCGCCGACGGTTTTGAAGTCGATGCCGAGCGCCGTGTGCTCGAGCTCGAACCAACCGGCGCCGATGCCGAGATTGAAGCGGCCGCCGCTGATGTGGTCGAGCGTGCAGGCGGCCTTCGCGGTGATGGCGGGATGGCGATACGTGTTCCCGAGCACGAGGTGCCCGACGCGTGCCCGAGTGGTGGCCTGGGCGAGCGCCGCCAACGTGGTCAGGCCTTCGAGGCAGGGGCCGTTGGGATCGACGAAGATCGGATAGAAGTGATCGAAGGCCCAAAGCGAGTCGTAGCCCCAGGCGTCCGCTTTCTTCCAGAGATCGAGCATCTGGCCCCACTCGATCATCTGCTGGCCGGTTTGGATGCCGAAACGAACGGGATGCACGCTCATCGTGTGTCGTCCTCCGGACCCGGAGGCTAGCGGACGCGCGGAGCTCGAGCCATGGAAGGGGACGCGCTCGCCGGTGACCGTGCGGCGACGATCTCGCCTTGACGCTCGGGAACCGCTCCCCTAACGTCGTCGGTTGCGCATGGCGCCGCATCGCATCGTGTTCGTCGAGGCCAGCGTCGGCGGCGTGCTCGGTGGGTCGCTCACCGGCATCCTGCAGTTGATCGACCGGCTCGATCGGACCCGCTGGGCGCCGTCCCTGCTGCTCTATCAAGCGAAGGACGTGATCCCCCAGCTCGAAGCCGACGGCGTGCCGGTGACCGTGCTGCCGCCCCAACCCGGCTGGCTCCCCGACGGCAACCGTGGACGTGTCGGACGGGCGTGGCTGCGTCTCACGGAGATCGCCACCGTCGTCCTGCCACGCGCGCGCGTCGTCGGCGAGCACCTGCGGCGGACGAAACCCGAGCTCGTGTATCTCTCCAACGGCGTGACGCCGAATCTCGACGCCCTGGTCGCCGCCGCGCGCGCCGGGATTCCGGCCTTGGTCCACGAGAAGGGCTATCGCCGCATCGGGCCCCGCGAGCGCTTCATGTCGCGCTGGATCGACACGTTCGTCGGCATGACCGAGTTGGTGACGGCGCACGCGCGCGCCCGCGGCGTGCAGGCACGGCGCCATCTCACCGTCTACGACGGCATCGACTGCGAGCGGTTCGCCCCTGGTGGGGGCACGGCCGTCCGCCGCGAGCTCGGCATCCCGACCGCCGCCCCGGTCGTCGGCATCGTGGGGCACATCCAGGGCTGGAAGGGGCAGGATCTGGTCGTCCAGGCGATGGCGCAGCTCCGCGATCGTCAGCCCGACCTGTACTGCTTGATCGTCGGCGGCGTCCACCGGAACGGCGCCGAGTACGCGGAGCGGATGCGTCGGCGCATCGCCGACGAGCGGCTGGAAGGACGGGTCATCCTGACCGGCGCGCGCCGCGACGTCGCCGCCTGCCTCGACGCCATGGACGTGGCGATCCATTCGTCGACCAATCCCGAGCCCTTCGGGCGCGTGCTGATCGAGGCGATGGCGCTCGGCCGCCCGCTCGTCGCTCCGCGCGAGGGCGGCCCGCTCGAGATCGTCGCCGACGGAGAGACGGGCATCCTCGTCCCCCCGCGCGACGCGACGGCCCTCGCGGAGGCGATCGAGCGACTGGTCGTCGACCCCGCGCTCAGACGGCGCATGGGCGACGCGGGTCGGGCGCGTGTCGCCGCCGTCTTCGACATCCGGCACCACGTCCGTATGCTCGAGGAGATCTTCGACGACATGTTGCGCCACCGCAACGCGAGCGGCCCATCAAGCGACGTCGTCCGGCACCCGCGGCGCGAGTAGCCGCGAGAAGAACGGTCTATTGCGAGCCACGATACGGTCGGCTTCTATGCGGTCGTATTGATTCCGGAAGGGCCCGTTGGTAACAAACGCGCCTTCCGCCGAACCCCCAAGGAGGCAATCGTTCATGATCGATCGTCACATGTGGCGCGCGCTCGCGGCCGCGACCGTCCTCGTGGTCCCAATGCTGATGGCACCGACGACCGGTTTTGCCTTCCCGCAGAGCACCGAGACCTCGGGCGAGATCGTCCCGAATCTCCAGGGTACGTGGCTCGTCGTGAACCGGCTCGAGTTCCCGAAGAACGTCTCGGTTTCGTCGTCGTCGACCACGCCGCCCGAGCCGACGCCGGTGCGCTCTCCCGATCCGAAAGACATCCGCCCCTTCACGGTGGGGTACATCTTCAAGATCGAGCACATGCCGGCGTCCGAGGCACAAAAGCTGCGTGACGCCGAGAAAGCGAAGAAGCAAGAGGCCGTCGACAAGGCCACCAAGATCCTCGCCGAAGAGCAGCGCAAAGCCGCCACGAACCCGAAGCCGGTGCCGAGCGGTGAGATGCCGATCGAGCCGAAGGTGCTGAGCTACGGCATCCCGAAGGCGCCCGACAGCGCCGTCGACCAAGGCGACGAGGTGAACGTGGCGCTTCTCGACGTCGACCTGCCGAAGAGCATCCAGGACGAGATCGACGTCGCCAACAAGGCCGAGAAGCCGTGGGAGCCTTCGGAAAAGGAGCTGGCGCTTCTCAAGTCGTCTTGGAAGACGCTCAAGCCAAAGGCCAAGACCGAATACTCGCGCATCCAGTGGAAGGTCGTCGAGCACAAGTACCTGGAAGGTGGCATGCTCCAAGACGATCGGACCAAGAACGCCAAGTTCGTGATCTCGGGTGACGCCACCCTGATCGCGTCCCCCGGCCAGGCCAACCGCAACATCATCGTCTACGGCGCCAACAAGGTCAGCGATACGGTGATCGAGGGCGGCCACGTCCGCGCCATCATGACCGCTGCACCCTTCCCGATTCCGATCGACATGAAGGGCAGCTTCAAGATGTATCGCCTGACCGACGTGCCCAAGGTGCCGAAATCGAAGGACAAGTGAATCATCGCCGGACGTGGACCGCGGCGGTCGCCGGCGTGGCGCTTGCGCTCACGGCGTGCAGCGGCCCTCCGAGCACGACGCCGGCCGCGGCCCCGCACGCCTCTGCCAAGCCCGAGGACATCGCCAAGCGGATCGAGGAATACTTCACCAAGAGCGTGACCCCGGGAATCGCTCTCAAGGCGACCGGGATCGGTCCCTCGCGGGTTCCGGGCTGGAACAAGGGCACGCTCAACGTCGACGCCAATGGGAACAAGCAGTCGATCCCGTTCCTCGTGTCGCCCGACGGCAGGTACTTCATCAGCGGCGAGGTCACCGACCTCACCATCGACCCGCTGCAGGCGACCATGCAGAAGATCGACCTGACCGATCGCCCGGCCCGGGGCCCGGCCGACGCCAAGGTGACGATCGTCGAGTTTTCGGATTTCCAGTGCCCGTTCTGCTCACGGGGCTACCAAATCCTCGAGGAGCAGGTCATGCCCGAATACGAGGGCAAGGTCCGATTCTACTTCAAGCACCTCCCCCTCAAGAGCATCCATCCCTGGGCCGAAGGCGCGGCCCTCGCGGCCGAATGCGCCGCGGATCAGAGCTCGGACGGCTTTTGGAAGATGTACCACTCGCTTTTCGACAACCAACGTGAGCTCAACCTCGACAACCTGAAGGCGAAAGTGACGGAATTCGCCCGCAGCGCCGGTCTCGACGAGACGAAGTTCACGCAGTGTTACGACGGCAAGACGGCGCTCCCCCGCATCGAGAAGGATCTCGCCGAAGCGGCGGCGGTCGGGGCGAACTCGACCCCCACGTTTTTCATCAACGGCCGTCGGCTCGAGGGCGCGCAGCCTCTCGAGAACTTCAAGGCGATCATCGACGAAGAGCTCGGGTGAGCACTCTCGCGCCGAGATCGACGCCCACGCGAACGCCACGACACTACGCGTCGTCGCGTCGGATTCGCTCCGATCACTTCATCATATTTCGTAACAAACGCTCCATCGCGAACGGTCGCTTGACACGAATCGTTGCCCATTGGTACCGGTAACTTTGCTGCAATTGATCGAGTTGTTGCGCGCGGATCGAGGGATCGTTCAGCCGTTCGACGCGTGCCCTGCTGAACCAATGAAAGGGGATCGTATGTATTCTCGCCTCGCTCGAACGTCACTCGGAGCGCTCGTCACTCTCCTGACCGTCAGCACTTTCGCCACGCCGGCGCATGCGGACGCGAAGAGCGCCGCCAAATGCTCGGCTGCCATCATCAAGGCAGGTGCCGGTCTCGTACAGGCCGAGGCAAAGATCCTCCAGAAGTGCCGCGATACCACCTTGAAGGGCAAGACCTGCGACCAGGTGAAGACCCAAGCAAGCATCGACAAGGCGCGCGCGAAGCTCGCCTCGACGATCCAGAAGGCGTGCTGGGGCAAGGACAAGAGCTGCACCACCGAGGATGCCGACGGCAGCCAGCCGACCCTCACCGAGATCGGGTGGAACATCGGGAACTGTCCGGACTTCGAGGGCGCCGGCTGCACCAACGCCATCGCCAATTGCAACGACATTCCTACCTGCATTCAATGCATTGGCGAGGCGAGCGTGAACCAGGCGATCGACCTCTACTATCCGCCGAATCGCCCCTCGAGCGTCGGCGACAAGACCCTCAACAAGTGTCAGCAAGCGATCGGTAAAGCCGGCCTTACCTACTTGGCAGCGCGGTCGAAGAATCTGTCGAAGTGTTGGGGGAAAAAGGTCAAGAAAACGGCCACCTGCCCGGCCGACGCGCTCGCGAAGATCAATGCCGCCAAGGCCAAAATCGCGAGCTCGATCGGCAAGAAGTGCGCCGGCCTCGACGACTCGACGATCGGCCTCCCCGCGGGATGCCTCGCCGTCACGCCCGAGGGAGGCTCGAGCTGCGCCGCGAGCGTCTCGAGCGTCACCGACGTGGCGAGCTGCCTGGGCTGCGTGAC
This sequence comes from uncultured delta proteobacterium, assembly GCA_963774015.1. Taxonomy (GTDB): domain Bacteria; phylum Desulfobacterota; class Binatia; order UTPRO1; family UTPRO1; genus UTPRO1. The sequence goes on along the minus strand of CAVZDH010000001.1, from coordinate 185,382 downwards.
GGATTTCAAGGTCGACTGTCCCGATCGCGCCTCGGCCGTGAGCGTAGGCGCGACCTACCCTCCGGAGTGCCTGGTCGTGCCGCCGACGCCGACCCCGACGGCCACCGCAACCCCAGAGGTCGCAACGCCGACGGAAACGGCCACACCAATGCCGACCGCGACGTCGACCCCGAATGCGCTCTGCGGGAACGGCGCGCTCGATCAGGGCGAGGTCTGCGACCCCGGCCTCGGATCGCCCCAGACGAGCTGCCCGAACGTCGACGGTGGGCAATTCCCCTGCGACGGCAACACCTGCACGTGCGCCTGCCCGAGCAAGGTCGCGTTCGCCGGCGACGCCACCGATCCCAAGAGCCTCCTCGACACCGGATGGACGGGGATCTCGCACCGGGCCCCCATCATCTCCGACGGCGCGGTGACCGTCGCGCTGTCGTGCGCCGCCGGCGGACGTCCGTGCGGGACCTGCACGATTGCGGGACCGATCGCGAACACGGAGCCCGGCCAGATCGACGACCAACGCTGCAACAACGACACGGCCATCAAGTGCAGCGACGACACGCCCTGCACGCCGGGCGGCGGTACCTGCGAGTTCTTCTTCGGCTCCAATCTGCCACTCGCGGCGGGCGGCATCTCGACGTGCGTCGTGAACCAGTTCAACGGGCCCGTGAGCGGCACTGCCAACGTCGAGAGCGGTGACGCCGCGACGACCGCACTGCTGACCTCGCACGTCTACAACGGCCTCGCGATCGACAATCCCTGTCCGCGCTGCGTAGGCGACACCACCGTGAACGACGGACTCGCAGGCGGCACCTGCGACGGCGGGCCGCATCAGGGCGACGCGTGCGACGGCAACGGCACCATTCCGAGTCGTCCCGATTTCGGAACGACGAGTCTCGATTGCCCGCCCCCGGCTGGAGGAGTGATCGCGACGTTGCCGATCGACCTCTCCAATCGCACCGCTCCCGTGACGAAGACCCTCAGCACCTCGAGCCCCAACTGTACGGGCTCGGCGGGCGACAAGTGCCTCTGCGACACCTGCAACAACGTGAACGCCGATCCATGCTTCACGAACGCCGATTGTCCGATGAGCGGCGGCAGTCCTGGAATCTGCGGCAGCAAGCGCTGCGTCTCGGGCGCGAACGCGGGGGCTCCGTGCACGACGCCGAGTGAGTGCCCGGGTGGTAGCTGTGCCCGAATTGGTGAGCCGACCAAGCCGAGCGGTTGCACCGACGACACGACGATGCCTGGGAATCGCGTGATGGAATGCGCCGACGGTGGAGACGGTGAAGGTGCGTGCACCATCGGACCGACCGACCAAAATTGCACCCTGGCGTCGGGCCATGCGCAGCGCGGCTGTACGTCGGACGCCAACTGCGGGGGCGGTGTCGGCAGCTGCGAGTCGATTCCCCGGAGGTGCTTCCTGACCGGCGGCGGTACGTTCCAGGCCGCGGGAAAGAATGACGGTACGGATACCCTGACCGCGGTCGGTCAGGCCGATGCGCCGGTCAACGACGTATCGAATCCGACGCTCGCCGCGGTGTTCTGCGTCGGTCCGACGTCGGCTCCGGCAGTGAACAACGTCGCCGGCTTGCCTGGGCCTTCCCGGGTCACGATCAAAGGCCAGGCCCGCGGCCTCCCGTGATGCCGACGGGATCGCGCTGACGAACGAACACTAACGGACGTCTGGGGGAAATCATGATGAGAGGCCTTCGAATCCTGGGAGCGTGCGCGATGGCGGTCGCCATCGCGCACTGTGGGGACAACAACGTCCACGTGTCGACCGACGTCGGCGTCATTCCCTCACCCGGTACCTTCACTGGGTTCTTGAGCGACGGTGCGTCGATCCGCATGCAGGTCGGCAGCATCGAAGAGGTCGCCTTCAATTGTGACGGCGCCGAGATCCAGGAGACGTTCACACCGCCGAAGCCGATCGACTCCGACGGCACCTTCGACGTGAAGTTCGACGACGGGGGTCGCAAGTTCCGCATCCGGGGAACGTTCCGCGACAACAACAACGTGGACGGGACGATCGACGACGAGGACAACGCGTGCGACACGTCCTACGACGCTTCGCGGAGCGGCGGCCCGACGGCAACACCGGCGCGCACGCCGACCGGCAACGTCGCTACCCTCACCCCGACGGAGATCGGTCCCACTCCGACGCCGGGCGAAAACGACACCCCGACGGAGACACCGACGACCGACGTCACCCCCACCGGCCCCACCCCCACCGGCGGCGTCAGCACGTCGCCGACGCCGAAGCCCTGCCCGGTCGCCGTCGAAGTGGTCGGCAATGCGGGGGCGAAGAAGGTGCTCGACAGCGGCTGGACGGGCCTCGGGCACAACGCCACCGTCGTCTCCGACGGCAAGCTGACGTTCACCGTCGCGTGCGGCGGAACGACGCGGCCATGCGGTACCTGCACCGTGAGCGGCCCGATCCAGAACCTCAAAGCCGATGCGGGCGACATCAACGCCCACCGCTGCAGCAACGACACGTCGATCAAGTGCAACGACAACTCGGCGTGCGGCGCGGGCACGTGCGCGTTCTTCTTCGGGGCCCCGCTGCCGCTCGCTGCCGGCGGCATCAACACCTGCGTCGTGAACCAGATCACGGCACCGGTCACGGGCACCGCCAACGTCGAGAGCGGCACCTTCCAGACGAATCTCACGTTGTCGTCCAAGGTCTTCAACGCCACCGACAACGGCGACCCATGTCCGAAGTGCGTCGGCGACGGCACCGCCAACGACGGCAAGCTGAACGGCACGTGCTCCGGCGGCGTCCGCAACGGCATGGCGTGCGACGTGAACGGCGTCTCGCCCGTCCCGTCGTTCGGATCGACCAGCCTCGATTGCCCGCCGGCGGGTCTCATCTCCAACCTCACCATCAACCTCGAGGGCTCGAGCGGCACCGAGACCATGACGCTGACCGCGGCGAGTCCCAATTGCCAAGGTCAGCCGGGCAAGAAGTGTCTCTGTCCGGCAGCAGGACCCCAGCCGACCTCCGCGAACGCCTGCATCGACGATGGCGACACGCCGGACGTCGACGAATCGCTCTGCCTGCCGGTCACCGCCGGATCGAACAAGGGGTCGTGCCAGAACCAGCCGACGGTCGAGCGGTACTGTAGCCCGACCGAGACGTTCCGCGGATGTACCTCGAACACCGACTGCACCGCTCCGGGTGACAGCTGTGTGGTCGTCGATCGTCCGTGCTTCCTCGACAACGGCATCGTCGGGGGCAGCGTGACGGCGTTGGGCAAGGCCAACCCCCCGAACAGCAGCGGCGTCTCGAACCCGACGTTCGCGGCGTTGTTCTGCATCCCGCCCGTGGCGCAATCGTCCATCGACGCTGCGGCCGGGCTCCCCGGCCTCGGCCGCATCGAGCTGCCGCTCACCAGCACGGAGATCCTGTCGCTGCCCTAGCGACGGGCGCGTGAACGATTCCGGCCTCCGGGTCCATGTGGATCCGGAGGCCTTTTTTCTGTTTCGTCCGTAGCCCCGCCTTGGACGGCTCTGGCATCATTTCCGTCGAGGAGGGCGGAATGATGGCGGGACATCGTACGCTGGCAGTGGTGGCCGCACTGGCGTTTTTGAGCGCGGGATGCGGCGGCAACGACAACAACGGGAACGACAACGGCTCCGGACCGACGCCGGTCGCTAGCTCGACGCCCGGCCCCACGAGCACGGCGCCTCCGCAGATCCCCTGTCCGCAACAGATCACCTATACCGTCCAGAGCGAGGGCTCCGATCTCGACATCGGCTGGACCGGCATCTACCACGACCAGCTCCTCGGCACCGGCGGCTCGCTGAGCTTCGCGCTCGACTGCGCCGGCGACTTCCTCGGACAATGCGGTGATTGCGCCCTCACGGGCCCGATCGCCAGCACGACGATCGTCGACAACCACCGCTGCGCGGGCGGAAGTCAGACCAAGTGCACGAGCGACGCCGACTGCGGCACGGGAACGTGCGAGTTCTTCTTCGGCGCCCCGCTGCCGATCTCGGGCGGGGGCGTCCCGATATGCGTGACGAACCAAGTGGACGGCCCGGTGACCGGCAACGTTCGGCCGGAGCTCGGCGAAGGCATGTCGAACATCGGCATCATCTTCACGAGCTTCGTGGGCATCTCCGAGACACAGCCCTGTCCGGTCTGCACCGGCGCGACGGTCGGCGCCGCTGGCACCTGCCAAGGTGGGGATCGCGACGGCCAGCCGTGCACGACCGACGGCACGACGCCGTTCTTCGGAAACACGAGCTTCGACTGTCCGCCGAGCGCGACCGCGGACATCGGGAGCTCGACCTTGCCCCTGAACCTCACGACCGGAAGCCGCGAGCTCCCGGTCTCGACGACCTGCAGCGGGGCCGGAGCCAGCGGACAGCAGTGCTACTGCCCGGACCAACTGCAACCGAACCAGTGTCAGGACGGCGTGTGCAGCGTCGATGCCAACGGCGAGGGCACGTGCGAGGCGGGCCCGACCGACTCGGTTTGTGCAGTGGAGACGTTCCGCTCGTGCTCCTCGAACGCCGATTGCCCGGCGAGCGGGGACAGCTGCACGACCAAGATCCGCGGCTGCCTCGGACCGACCGATGCCAGCGGCGCGTTGACGGGACCGATCGTGCGAACCGGCGCGCCGAGCCAAACCAAGCCGTTGCAGGTGGGGACCTTCTGCATCAACGCGACGCGAAGCGGCGCCGTGAACGCCGCCGCGGGTCTGGCCGGACCGGGCTCGATCGTGCTTCCCACCGACGCCTGCATCACCCCGAGCTGTCCCTAGCCCGCATCTCTCACCAGGTCCACGTCGCGAGAGCGTCAAGCGTGCGTCAGATCGGGCCGAACGCAGCGTCGAGCGACGCAGGCGGACTGAACAGTCCGTCGAGGAGCGAGGCGCGAGTACGGCCCGAGATGGCGTGCGATTGGCGCTCGCAGCCGGGACCTGGTGAGAAATGCGGGCTAGAAGGGACGCAGCGCAGCCGACCGGCGCATCACCCCTCGCGGGTGATGCGCCGGTAGAGCTTGAAGAGCTCGTAGAACGCCCGAGCGATCACGAGGGGATTCGCGCCCGTCGGCGTGCCGTGGCGGCGCGCAAAGTGGTGCACGCCGACCTCGGTGACGCGAAAGCCGGCGCGCACGGTACGGGCGAGGATCTCGGTGCTGATCATGGCGCCCTCGGCTTCGGGCTTCACGATGTCGAACACGCGGCGGTCGAAGAGCTTGAAGGCGCAGTCGACGTCGCGGGACGGGATGCCGAACAAGCGGCGCACCAACCAGTTCCACGCGCCGGCGTTGACGCGGCGAAGACCGCCCTCGGCTCGGTCGATGCGATAGCCGATCACCACGTCGTACTCCGGCACGTACGGCATCAACGTCACGAGCTCGTCCACGTCGAACTGGCCGTCGCCGTCGGTGAAAAACACGTACGCTTTCGTGCTCGCCGCGAAGCCCGACTTGAGGGCACCGCCGTACCCGCGGTTCTGCTGGTGATGCACCACGCGCACGCGCGAATCGGCGGCCGCGAGGCCATCGGCGATCTCCGCCGTCCGGTCCTGGCTGCCGTCGTCGACCACGATGATTTCGTAGTCGTCGCTCACCCGCGGCAATACGGCGTGCAGGCGCTCGACCATGGCGCCGACGTTGCCTTCTTCGTTGTATGCCGGGAAGAACGCCGAGATGCTGGGGAGACGATTCACGCGCGCGCCTCAGTACCACCCCGTCGCGGGCGAGTCTATTGAACGAGCCGACCCGCGGCCGCAAACGCGCGGTGTACGATACGCCGGTCGTTTGCTAGCTTCGGCCGTCGCATGCCCGACACCCGGTCGATCGATCTCAGCGTCGTCCTCCCGGTCCTGAACGAGCGCGAGAACGTCGAACGCCTGCTGCCGCGCACCGTCGACGTTCTCCGAACGATCGGGTGCCGCTACGAGCTGGTCGTGGTGGACGGCGGATCCACGGACGGAACGCCCGAGGCCGCGACGGCGGGCGGCGCACGCGTCATCCGACAGACGCTGCCCGGATACGGTGGCGCCCTCCGCGAAGGACTCGCCGCGGCCGCCGGCGCGTACATCCTGACGCTCGACGCCGACCTCTCGCACGATCCCGACTTCATCGTGAAGCTCTGGCGCAGCCGCGCGCGCGCCGAGGTCGTGATCGCGTCGCGCTACGTGCGCGGCGGGGTCGCGTACATGCCGCGAAACAGGCTCATCCTCTCGCGTGTCCTGAACGCGTTCTTCGCCCGGGGGCTGGGGCTTCCGGTGCGCGACCTCTCGAGCGGCTTTCGCCTGTACCGGGCGCGGGCCGTGCAGGGCCTGGCACTCGAGGGCACCAACTTCGAGGTGCTGGAAGAGATCCTCGTCAAGATCCACGCCGAGGGTTGGCGCATCGTCGAGATCCCGTTCACGTACTATCCGCGCGAGCGGGGCTCGTCGCACGCGCGCATCGTCGCGTTCGGCGTCGCCTTCCTCCGGGCGTTCGTGCGTCTCTGGAAGCTGCGCAGCTCGATCGAGTCCGCCGACTACGACGAGCGCGCCTTCTACAGTCCGATCCCCCTGCAGCGCTGGTGGCAACGCCGACGCCACGAGATCATCTGCGCGTGGGCGCGCGGCGCCGGGAAGACGCTCGACATCGGGTGCGGCTCGAGCGTCATTCTCCAATCCATCAACGACGTCGTCGGGATCGACATCCTACACAACAAGCTGCGCTACATGCGTCGGTACGACGTCCCGCTCGTGCGAGGGTCGATCTTCGCGCTGCCGGTGCGCGACGCGACCTTCGAGTGCATCGTGTGCTCGCAGGTCATCGAGCACATCCCGTACGACGACCGGATCTTCGCCGAGCTGCGTCGCGTGCTCCGCCCGGGCGGGCTCCTGATCCTCGGAACACCCGACTACGACACGATCGGCTGGCGCACCATCGAGCCGCTCTACGGCTTCTTCGCTCCGGGCGGGTACAAGGACGAGCACATCACGCACTACACCCGCGACCGCCTGGTTCAGCTCTGCCGCGAATGGGGCTTCGCCCTCGAAGAGACGGCCTACGTCTTCCGCAGCGAGCTCGTGCTCGCGCTCCGGCGCGACGCGGGCCCGATCGCGCTCACGCCGCCGGCGGTCGGGTTCACCCTACCAACCCAGCTTCTTCCCCCAGTACACGCCGAGCGCGTTCAATAGCGCCGATGCCTCGACCAGGAAGAGCAACGGCAGCCGGCCGCGGCCGCGCATGCCGATCGCGACCAGCACGATGACGTACGGCAGCGCGTCGAGCAGGTAGCGGTACCCGAACTGCACCCACCCCTGGTAGAAGTAGGGCACGAGGGCCGAGGCGGTGAGCGCCGTCGCCACCCAGAGGAGTCGCACCGTCGGGTCGTGTCGCGACGCCGCGAACGCATAGAGCAACACGGGGCTCGTCAGCACGATCGAGAGACCCTCGGGCGAGGGCTTGAGGAACGGGAAATCCTCCACGTACTCCCATCCCTTGAAAATCGCGATGTGGACGTGTTGGGAGATGTAGTGCCAGTCGTACCAGCCGTATTTCTTCCCCGCCATGTAGATCTCGGACGCCTTGCCGTACCCGGTGTCGAACGGGTTGCCGAAGCGCGCGTAGTTCAGCCAGAGCTCGATCGCGACCGGTAGCGCGAGACCGAGCCCGAACAAGAGCCCGCGCGCGATCGCGCGCCCGTCGAAGAATCGGAACAGGCCGCGGCGCACCGCGTGGCGATGCACCAGCAGCAGGAACACGCCCGGCGCCGCCGTCGCGATGTTGGCGCGCGACAGCATCGCGAACCCGAACGTCACGCCGACGATCCACGCGCGCCCGCGCCCGAAGACCTCGAGAAGCGCGAGCAGCAAGAAGAGCTCGGCACAGAGGTGCGACAGGAACCACGTCGTGCCGATGATCGCCGAGTACCAATTCACCGTGCCGAACGCGAAGATCAGCGTCCCGAGTGCGGCACGGCGCTCGCCGACACCGGCACGCAACAACATGAGCCAGCACAGCATCGCGTTCATGCCCGCGACCGCCATGCTGAAGAAGTTCATGTTGAGGCTGGTCCCCCACCACCAGACGAAGGGCACGAGCAGGATCGCCGGCGTCGGCGCGAACGGCGAGTGCACCTTGCCGTCGACGGTGATCCAGTCGTGATAGTGGGGGGGATAGCCCTGCACCCAGAGCCGCCCGTGCAACCACGCATCGGCGACGTATACGTGGTGCTTGTACGCGTCCGGCAGCCGCGGGTTCGACGCGTAGTACAGCGCCGTGACGCCGAGAAAGATGGCGAGCGCGGCGATTCGTCGGCGTCCGGAAGTCATCGCAGCTTCAACGCCGGCGTGGCGCGCCGCCTAGATCCAGCGAGCGGGGCCGTTCTGGAACCACATGCGTGTGCTGTACATGTCGCGCGCAATCGGCATCCCCGACCACAGCGGATAGAAATAGATGAGCAGCGCGACCGTGACCGCGCCATACGCGACGACGACGACGCGGCCCGGCGGCCATTGAAAGGTCGGGAGACGCCGATACACGACGGCGGCGCCGTACACGCCGGCGATCGCGGCCCACAGCAAGATGCCCCAGCGCGGAAACGGTCCCAGGAACGTCGGCAGCAACGGCACGAGGAGCACGACCCCCGCGCCGACCCAGAAGCCGTCGTCCGCAGGCGCCCGCCACAGCATGCCGAGGGCCATGCCGAGCGCCAGCAGGCTCGCGTACAGCGACGGCAGGTAGTGGTACTGGAACAACGTCCGGCCGATCCAAGACCACACGACGTAGTGCAGGACGAACGCGGTACAGAGGAAGACGCTCGCGAAATGGCGCTCGCGGACGCCGCGCGCGAAGGCGACGAGGATGGCGGCGAAGCCGCCCCACCAGAGGATCGGATTGCCGCCGCCCCACACGCCCACGACGTGCGAAGGATCGTTCGGAACATCCTTGAAATGATACCAGACCGGTCGCAGCAAGAACGGCCAGGTGTACCACTTCGACGAGTACGGATGCGTCGCGTCGGCGACGGCCGCCTCGTAACCGATCACGTCTTTGAAGTACTTCGGGATGTCCCAGATGCTGTGCCACCAGCCGAGCCAGTAGTGCGGCAGGAAGACGGCGAGGTACATCGCCGTCGCCGCGCACGTGACGAGCGCCGCCGGCGCGAGCCCGCGCGCCCACGGTTGCTTGCTGCGATGGAGCCGTTCGGCATGCACCGAGATCACCGCGAGGAAGAAGACCACCGTCATCCAGGTGAACGCCGGAATGAAGAGCTTGCTGGCGAGATTGAGCCCCAGCGCGATTCCGAGAAGGACGAGAATCCCCGGCCGTCGCTCGAGCGGCGGGGTCCTCAGATACTGGAACAGCAAGAGATACGAGATGGCGCCGAACGTGACGTACCAGATGTCGATGACCGCGATGCGCGAGTCGACGATGAAGAGACCGTCGAACGCCACCGCCGCGGCCGTGGCGAACGCCGCGAGGCCGTCGCCGAGGAGCTTGCGGCCCGTGAGGTACGCGACGCCGACGAGCACGGTCCCGCACGCGGCATTGAACACCCGATAGCCGCTCGCTTCGCCGCCGAAGAGCGCCACGCTCGCGCCGATCGCGAGCTTCGCGAACGGCGGGTGCGGGTCCATGAACTCCTTGCCACGGAGGTAGTTCTTTCCCTGCTCGACGAAGTAGACCTCGTCGAACACGAGCTCGTTCGGCTGCTGGAGCCTCCAGAAGCGCAGCCCGCCGGCGATCACCACGAGCAAGAGCGCCAGGGCGAGGTCGCGCCGCGTCACCTTGAAACGCGGCGCCCCGGCGTCGACCTCCCACTGCGGAAGCGACACCCACCCCTTGGGTCGATTGGCGCCCCGCGCGGGCGTCTTGTCGCGTTTGTCGTCGGCCTTGGGGAGCGCGGCTTTCGGAGCCGACGTCTTCGTTCGTGCGACGACGGGCGCGGCGGCAACGGAAACGCGTTCCGCCGTCGGCTCGAAGCCATCGTCGCACGGCAGCGGAAGCGGCTCGGGCGCGACCCGCGTCAGCCGGAACCCTTCCGCGATGGCGGCGAGGAAGAGCGCGACGTTGACGATCGAGACCGCGATCCCGAACGGCTCGTAGGGCGCGAGAAAAACCTCCGAGTTCAGGGCGCGCAGGATGTACCAGAGGTTCAGGTAGTACGTGCCCGTGAGGACCGCGAAGAACGCCCACAGGTGCGGGCGACGCGGCAGCAGAGGGGTCAGGAAGAGGAGACACGGAAACAGGTATCGCTCGTGCATGCGCGTCGACAGCATGAAGAAGCCGAGCGGCAGGAGAAACATCAGGTACATGTACATCTCGGCGTCGCGACGCCGGTAGATCAGGAAGGCGAGATACACGAAGAACAGGACCACCAGGACGGTGGCCCAGAGCTTGTAGCTCATGAAGAACAGGTTCGCGCTGTCGGATTGCCGGAAGCCTCCGAGAATCGCCATCAGGTTGAAGGCGTTCACCGACGTCTCGGCGTAGTAGGCCGCGCCCTTGTTGTAGTGCTCCCAGAGGCCGAGCGGCTCGACGAACGGCAACGCCAGGATGGTCGCGACGGCGAGCCCGGTCGCGGCCGCGATGATCGGGCGCTCGGGCCGATCCCAGTTGCCCTTCCACGACGCGAAGAGCGGCAGGAACACGAGTGCTTGCGGTTTGGTGATGGCGGCGATCATCAAGACCGCCCACCCGAAGGCGATCCGGCCTTCGAAGAGCAGCAACGCGCCCAGGAACAACTCGAGGGTGAAGAGCGAATCGGTCTGCCCCCAGATCGCCGAGTTGAAGATGACGGCGGGATTCAGCGAGTACGCGATGACGACGAGCCAGGTCGCGCGCTGGCCGACCCGCGGGCGCAAGAGCGCGTAGAGAAGCCCGCTCGACACGAGGTCGGCGATCAGCCCCGGCATCTTGATGATGAGGGTCGAAAGCGCGCCGGACGTGTCGAGCTTCATGCCCTGATAGATGCTGCCGAGGAGCCAGAGAATGTAGAGATAGCCCGGAGGATAGTCGCAGAAGTAGTTCGGCGCGTAGAAGTCGGCGGGCCCCCGGTCGGCGAGCCGAAGGGCCCACGCTTTGTAGGTGCCGAGATCGGTCTGGTAGCCGAAGTGCGGCGCCGCGACCATCTTGATCCCGAGCAGCACGAGCAACACGAGCACGAGCGTGACCTTCTCGCCCGGCGTCCCGCGGTCGCCCCCGCCCGGCGGCGGCCGGAGGTAGTACCAGAGGGCCGCCGTCATGAGACCGAGCAGTAGGATCAACGCCCAGAGACTGAGGGGTGCGAAGCCGCCGCCGCCGGAGGCTGGCTGATAGACGTTCTTCGCGTTCGGCGGCGGCCCGGAGACGGGCTCGACGGTAATGTCGGAGAACCAGGCCTCGCCGGTGTTGAGGCTACTGTAGCCGCCGACGCGGAGCGCCAGCGTCAGGCGGTCCTGCCACTTCTCCGTCTTCACCCAGAGCTCGACCGGCTGCCAATCCTTCTCCGATCCTTTGATGTCTTGGGAGTTCTGGAACCCCTCCATCAACGAGAGGTAGGCGCCGATCGCCGCCTGGCCGATGTTCTCGGTACGGATCTTCCCGGCGATGTGGTACCAGGTTTCCTCCTTGACGTGCAGATCCTGGACGTAGCGGGCGTCGTTGGGCTTCGTGTTCCGGATGCCCGCCTGACCGGGCTCGGACCCGCTCGGAGCCTTCCACAGGAACTCCGTGGTCCCCGCGTTGGTGTCCCAGCGGTCGATGCGCCACTCCGACGGCGTACCGCCGGATCCCTGCGCGAAGTTTCCGTTCTTGATCAGCTGCGCGCCGGCGACGTCGGCCGCAGCGAGGAGCCCGAGCCACACGAGCGCCGTCGCGCCGAACCATCGACTCACCGCTCGCATGCCGGGCGAGTCTAAAGCACAGCGCTTTACGAATTGAAAGAAAGCCCCCGCGCGTTTCGACACGGAATAGTCCGCGCTCGTGCGCGTTGCCTCGGATGCTTTGCCGGCGCCATACTGCGAGCAGTCGCAAGTGCCGTTCCTTGACAGCAAAATCGCCCATTTGGTATCGAGCCCCTCACGCCAACGGAGTGGTCAACCCCCTCAAGGAGGAGAGTTTTCATGAGAACACCGACGAGATTTCTCGCGCTCGCGATGGTCGCGGCATTCGCGATCGCGGGTTGTGGTAGCGACAACAACGGCAACGACAACAAACCTGGTACGTCGTCTCCGACGCGCACGGCAACGCCGGGCGTCCAACCCACTCCGACGCAGACGACGGTAGTCTCCGTAACCGAGACGCCGACCCCCGAAACGAGCAACAGCACGAGCCCCGAGACTCCGACGGCGACCCCGACGACGGCACCGGCGGGCTTTTGCGAGGGGACCACTCTCAACGTGACCGTGACGAGCCTCGCCGGTTCCGACTTGGATACCGGTTGGACGGGTATCGCGCACGACTCCCAGGCGACGCGTGAAGCGAAGGTGACGACGAAGCTCGACTGCCCCGACCTGGTCAACTGCACCGTCGACGGCTCCGACTTGGTCGGCACGACCTTCGGCTCGCCCCTGCCGCTCTCCTCGGGCGGCGTCTCCTCCTGCGTCATCAACTCGTTCCGCGAGCCGATCACGGGCACCTACAACTGCGAGACCGGCTGCGGCGAGACGAGCGTGAAGCTGCTCTCGAAGGTGTTCTTGGTCATCAACCAGGAGAAGCCCTGCCCGCCGTGCGTCGGCGACATCACCCCGAACGACGGCGTCAAGGACGGCACCTGCGACGGCGGAACGACGCCCGGAGCTCCCTGTGACGTGGGTGGCGTCAGCGACCTCTTCGAGAACGCCGGCGGTGCACCGCCGAACGCCGGCAGCACCTCCAACGATTGTTTGCCGACCGGGAGCCCCGTCGGCAACCTGAACATCGACCTGAACCCGCTCAGCACGGGGACGGTGTCGGTGGATGCCAACGTCGCCTGCCTCAACTCGACGTTCGGCAACACCTGCTACTGCCCGGGTCAGGTGCAGCCGAACTCCTGCATCAACCCGAGCGGCGTCTGCCCGGCGAGCGGTGTCTGCGAGAACAACCCGCCGATCGGCGTCTGCTCGGGACAGAAGTTCCGGCAGTGCTTCCTCACCGGCTCGCCGACCGCCGATTGCGAGGACATCTCGCCCGGCGCCGGCGAGTGTCAGGCGCAGCTCCAGCCCTGCTTCGGGAACACCATCTCGCGCACCGGTCAGTGCGGAACCCAGCAAGGAACGCTGGCGTCGATCTTCTGCATCCCGGCGACGCAGGCCGCCGCGATCAACACCGTCGCCGGTCTCCCGGGTCCGGGTGCGGCGCTGATTCCGGCATCGCAGGTCCGCGTGCAGCGCTAGCAGTAGCGTCTCCCTTCCGTTTCGCATCAGCGAGGAGGGGTGCCCGCATCCAGGCGGGCACCCCTCCTCCGGCAGCTCGGAATGAAGCCCGGCTCGGCTTTCGGGCCACACATTCAAGGAGGCGGTCATGGTGGGAATTGGTCGGACCTGGTGCCGCACGATTGCTGTGGCAGCGCTCGTTCTCGTCACCGCGTCGCCCGTATCGGCGACCATGAAGTACGGTCCGCTCGAGCTCTCGGGCAATCTTCAGTCGCAGAACATCGTCCGGCATCCCGATGTCGACGAGTTCCACTTCATCCAGCAGCGCAATACGTTCCGCGCTCGCGTCGACTACAATTGGCTCGAGCGGGGGAAGCTGATCGATCGCATCGACTTGCCCTTCATCGAGAGCTCGAAGCTCTTCCTCCTCTATCGTGGCGTGTACGACAGCATCTACGACTACACGCCGACCTTCCGTGAGCGTGATTTCCGCGGCCGCAAACCCGGCGTCGCGGCCCTCCGAGACCTGAACGACCTCTCGAAGACCGCGCGGGACTCGATCAAGTTCGAGAACGAGCTCCGCGAGGCGTACATCGACCTCAAGCTCAAGGACGCACCGCTGAGCTTCCGGCTCGGCAAGCAGCAGATCATCTGGGGCGAGGCCGACGACTTCCGCATGCTCGACCGCGCCAACCCGCTCGACACCTCGTGGCACTTCATCATGGAAGTCCCTCCGCCCTCCTTCGGTTGGGACGACCTCCGCATTCCGCTCTGGATGGTGAAGGGGCTGTGGGACATCGGCAACATCGGCAACATGTCGAACGTCTTCCTCGAAGCCTACTGGAACCCCGGCGACTGGCGGCCGGTGAAGGTGAGCTACCTCCCGCGGCCCTGGGGCCTTCGCATCGAGAACCCGCTCTTCAATCGCGAGGACGGGGCGTTTCTCGCACCTTTTCGCAACCCGACGACCGGTGGCCCGCTCGAACGGCTCATGAAGGGATCCGCCCTGTTCAAGCAGGGCGACTACTCTCGCAATCCGGTCGAAAACAGTCAGATCGGCGTGCGCTTCTCGGGCGTGTTCCAGAACGGACTACAGGTCGGCCTCCACTACTTCTATCAGCGCTGGGCCGGCGACGACGGCTCGCCGTTCGCGCCCATCCGCGGCATCACGCCGACCGAAGAAGGTCAGATCCGCACGCAAAAGTTGCTCGCCAAGGGCACGCTGCCCGTCGAGTACATCACGCCCTACATCCATACCGTGGGCCTGTCCGCGAATTACTTCGAAGGCGACTGGACCCAGGCCATCTTCCGCCTGGAGACGGTGTACGACTTCGGCATCTACATGCTCGATCGCGACAAGCAGACCACGTTCTCCCCGTTGCTGCCCGGCACCACGCGCAAGGACATGTGGAAGGGCATGATCGCGTTCGATCGTCCGACCTGGATCCGATCTCTCAACAAAAAGACGACCTTCTTCATCACCGGCCAGTGGTTCCTGCACCACATCATGCACAACGAGGACACCCTCACGACGGCGCTCGATCTGCCGACCGCCGGCGCACGGTCACGTCCGTTCTGCGGCGCCGACAACAAGTCACCCTGCAACGACCCGACCGGCAACGGCAACTACCGCGACGACGTCCGCAGTTGGGAATCGTTGCTGACCTTTGCGATCTTCACCTTCTACAAGGGCGGATCGGTCGTTCCCCTGCTCGGCTTCATCTACGATCCGGTCAATTCCAACAGCCTGTACCCGTTCTGGAACATCGATTGGGTGATGACGCCGAACTTCATCGTGAACCTGACCCAGCGCTACTTCATCCCTGGGCAGAGCGACGTCCAGAAGGGCGTCTTCGATCCGTGGCTCCTCGGCACCCAGCGGGGCCGCTCGGAGACCTCGCTGCGGTTGACGTACCAGTTCTGATTCGAGCGACGCTCTCGACCGCGTTCACCAACGGGGGAGCACCCTACTCGGGTGCTCCCCCGTTTTCTTTGGAGCTCGGACGTGTCCAACCAATACTTCTCTCGCGAGTAATCCGCGGCAGAACAAAATCCCTACCCTGGGATGCGGTTTTCCTTGCAGTCGCTCCGAGGCGTTGGCACCACCGGTGCGCCGACGATCGCATTCGCACCGGAGGATCTGCCATGTCGATTCGCCACGCCATTCTCGGTCTCCTCGACGAGCAACCCATGCACGGGTATCGCCTGAAGACCGCCTTCGAGCGCCGCATGAGCCCGCTCTGGGGCCTCACGACGGGACAGATCTATCAGTCGCTCGCGGCACTCGAACGAGCCGCACTCGTGGAAAGCAGTTCGGAACGAAAGGGCCGCCGGCCGACGCGCCGCATCTACACCATCACGCCGGCCGGACGCCGCGAGCTCGCGAGCTGGCTCCAAGCCAAGCCGGTCGCGTGGCAACGGCCATTTCGCGAAGACATCCTGATCCGTTTGATGATGCTGCGGGAAACGGACGCCGCAAACCTCTGGATCTCGATCCGGCATCAAGAACACGAAGCACGAACGCGGCTCTTGCGGATCGCGCACATGCGCCGTGAGCACCCGCCGTGGGCGCGAGCCCTGGATCTCGGTCGCATCTTCCTCGACGGCATGCTCCAACAGTTGCAAGCCGACCTACGGAACCTCGAGATGTTTCGCGAGGCGATCGAAGCGTGGGCTCGCCAGACCGGCATCGCGTTGGACCGCCCGACGCCAACGGTCCCGGCACCTGCCTTCCACTCCGAAATAGAGATTTCCGCGCGCTCGGCACAGTACGCCGTGCTGTGAATCACCCGCCATCACGACACGTTACCGCAGTCGCAGCGGGCGACAGGTAGGACGGTAGTACCGTCGCGGGGAATGTACCCGCCCCGTTGCACTTGCGTAGTGGGGCGGACATGGCGACTCACCGACGTCTCGTCGAAGCAGGTCGAGCCCTCGCGACCGGTACGTTGCTCGCAGCGGCGCTTCCGCCTTCGTCGCACTCGCCGCTCGTATGGTGCGCGCTGGTGCCACTGCTCTCCGCACGCGCTGAGCTGCCGCTGCCGCGGCTCGCGACACTCGCCGCTCTCGCCATCCTGCCACCGCTCTGGACCGTCGGCACGATGCTCGGCCTTCTCGGCATCCCGGTCCCGTATCGTATCGGCGTCCTGCTCGGAGTTCCGACGCTCTGTGCCGCCGGTACCGCGATCGGGCTCGTCATGGAACGCCGGCTCGCCGCTCCGATCCTGCGAGCGCTCGTCTTCCCCGGCCTGGTCACCGCGATCGAAGGGATGCTGCGGATCGCGCTGCCCGCGATCCCAGTACCGTCGCTCGCGTGGTCGCAACGACCCGACGGCCTTCTCATTCACGTCGGGCTCGCCCTCGGGACACCGCTGCCCGTCACCTTCCTCATCGTGCTGACCAACGTGGGCATCGCCGACGGCATCCGGTGGCTCCGCGACATGTGGCGGTCCACCCAGCAAGGCCGTCCGTTCCCGGTCGCTGCCACGCTCGCCGTACTGACTTTCGTTTCGAATCTCGCCTTTGGCGTCGTCCGCGCGTCGACGGCCGGAGCGCCCGGCGCAACCGCCACTCTCGAGAAAGGAAGGCAACTATGACCGCTTCGGCTCTGGCGTTGAGGTTCGACGACGTTTCCTGCGATGCGCCCTTCGTCCGCCGCCGTGTCGTCGTGACCGGCATGGGAGCCGTCACGCCACTCGGTGTCGGCGTCGAGACCGTCTGGCGACGCGCGCTCGCCGGCCAATCCGGCATCGGCCGTCTGTCGCGATTCGACCTCGCCGGCCTCCCCATCAGCGTGGCGGGCGAAGTCCGCGACTTCGACCCGACCACCGTCGCCGACCGCAAAGAGCGCCGCCACCTCGACGACTTCACGCTGTACGCCCTCGCCGCCGCCGCCGAGGCCTTCGCGGAGGCGGGACTCGAGATCGATCCGGACCTGGCGGACCGTACCGGGGTGGTTCTCGGTTCCGGATTCGGGGGGCTGGCCACCTTCGAACGCAATCACGATACGCTCGTGCGACGCGGACCGGCGCGCGTCGGGCCGTTCGCGATTCCTGGGGGGATGGCGAACGCCGCCGCCGCCCACGTCGCGCAACGGCTCGGCCTCACAGGCGCGAACCAGACCGTCATGACCGCGTGCGCCGCGGGCGCACATGCGCTCGGGACGGCGCTTCGACTGATCCAGCAAGGCGACGCCAGCATCGTGCTCGCGGGCGGAACCGAGGCACCGATATGCCCCTCCGCGCTCGCCGGGTTTCACGCCATGGGCGCCCTGTCGCCACGCAGCGATCCAGCCACGGCGTCACGACCGTTCGACGCCGGTCGCGACGGCTTCGTAATCGCCGAGGGCGCCGGCGTGCTCGTCCTCGAGGATCTCGAGCACGCACGTACCCGCGGGGCCCGCATTCACGCCGAAATTCTCGGCTACGGCGCGTCGGCGGACGCGTATCACGTTTGCGCGCCTGCGCCTGATGGCGCGGGCGCCTTGCGAGCGATGCGGCGGGCACTGGCGGATGCGCGCATCGATCCTTCGGCCATCGACTGCGTGAATGCCCACGGCACCGGGACACGGTACAACGACGCCGTCGAAACCCGCGCCATCAAGGCATTGCTCGGCGAGCATGCGTACGACGTTCCCGTCTCGGCGAGCAAATCCAGCCTGGGCCACATGATCGGCGCGGGAGCGGCGGTCGAATCGATCCTGGCGGTGAAAGCGCTGGCCGACGGCCTGCTGCCTCCCACCCTCAATTGCGAGGTGCCCGACCCCGAATGCGACCTCGACTACGTCGCGAGCGGGGCACGATCCCATCGCGCGCGGTTCGTCCTCAAGAACTCCTTCGGCTTCGGGGGCAGCAACGCGAGCCTCGTCTTCGGCGCGTGGCAGGGCGCATGACGGAGCACCCGCGACGTGCCGGCGCGGCGTCCGTACCGCCGACGTCGAGCGCGCTCTTGGTGAGCGCAACGTCGAGCGGAACGCTCGTGCTCCTGAGCTTCCCGCCGTTCGGGCTCGGTCCCTTGATGTGGTTCGCGCTGACGCCGATGTTCGCCGTCCACCAGCGGATCGGTCGGCGAACGCTCCTGCTCTACGGCTACCTTCTCGCGGCGGTTCCGATCTGGCCCATTGCGTTCGGCATCGCCGCCTCGTCGTTCGCCACCTTCGCGGTCTTTGCGCTCTGCGTCCCGCTGGCATTCGCGGCGGCCATCGTGGGCGCGACCGCCCTGGAGGCGCGCCTCGCGCATCCCCTTGCGAAGCTGTTCGTCTTCCCGTGCTTCGCCGTCGCGCTCGAATGGGTCCTCGGCATGGAGCACGTCGGCGTGCCGGCGACGATCGCCCTCACCCAGGCGTCGACGCCGCTCCTGATCCAGAACGCCGATCTCGTCGGTACGGCGGGAACGACGTTTCTCCTGCTGCTCGTGAATCGCGCCATCGTCATGGCGCCGGAAGCGACACTCGAGCCGCGCACGCTGGCCCCCATCGCGGTCGCGATCTGCCTGTTCGCGGCGAACCTCGCCTACGGCCGCCATCGCCTGACGCCCGAGGGCGACCACGGACCGACCTTCCGCGTCGCATCGCTGCAGCCCGCGATTCCGACCGCCGACTACGTGAACCGTCGCATCGACGACACCGTCCAAGGTCGCATCGACCATACCGTTGACAATCTCATCGACCGGGCACTGCAGCCCGGACCCGACCTCCTCGTGCTCTCCGAGGGTGGCAACGGCCGCTACAACTTTCGCGTGCCGACCCTGCGACGACGGCTCGAGGACGCGGCACGGCGAAGCCGCGCCGGGCTCTTGGTGTCGAGCCTCGACCTCACTCCCGGGGACGAAGAATACAATGCGCTTTTTTCCCTCGGAGCCGACGGCAGGCTGCTCGGCACGTATCGGAAGGGCATCCTGACGCCGGTCGGCGAGGCTCATCTGCACGCCGGCGAGGATCGGACGCCGCTGCCCTCGGCAATCGGACCCGTGGGCGCCATGGTGTGCTTCGAATCCTGCTTCCCCGGCGTTGCGACGGCACTGGTCCGAAACGGCGCGGCCTTCCTGCTCGTCAGCACGAGCGACGCGTCGTTTCGCAACAGCGCCCTGCCGCTCCTGCATTCGAGCTTCTCGACGTTCCGTGCCATCGAGACGCGTCGCTATCTGCTGCAGGCCGCGAACACGGGCCCGTCGCTGATCATTGCGCCGACCGGTGTCGTCACCAGCCGGACGCCGTTCCTCGCGCGCGGCATCTTGCACGGTCGGCTCGCGGCGCGGCACGGCGAGACGTTCTTCGTCCGCGCGCCGTGGCTGGCACCCGCCGCGGCGATCGCGTTCCTCGCCTTGGCGCTCGTCGTGCCGGACACGCGTCGTCTGGTCGTCTCGCCACACGCGACGCCGCATCCGCGACCGATTCGCCTCGACGCGTTCCGGCGGCGGACGCCCTGGGCGCTCGGTTACGGCGCGTCGATCGCGGCCTTCACCGTCGCGAGCATCCAGATGGCGACACACGCCACCGTCGCCGACCGCGGCGTCGTCGCAAATCTGTCCGCGTTCCTCGCGGAACCGCCGGAGCCGAACGTCCGCGCAACCGCCGAACGCTTTCTTCAGCGCGATGCCAATACCTGCGGGCCGGCGGCCCTCGCCTATCTCCTGCATCTCCACGGCATCGACGTCGGCGAGAGGGACATCGCTCCTCGTGTGCATCTCGACGCGGACGGAACGTCCCTGTTCGACCTCGCGCGCGCCGCCGAGACGTTCGGCGTCGAGCCCCACGGCGAGCGCCTCAACCTCGCGGCGCTTCGCCAAGCCGGCCGTCCCATGATCGCACATCTGCCGAGCAGCAATCACTTCGTGGTGGTGCTGGGGGTCGAAGGCGGATCCGTCTTCCTCTTCGACCCCGCCTTCGGACCGACGGTCGTCAGCGAGGAGGACTTCTCCCGCGCGTGGGACGGCGCGGTCTTGCGGATCGGCTTCCCCGCACTCGCCGACGTCGACGGACACTTCGACCCCGTCACCGAGCCCGCGCCCGGCGGCGGGATGCTGGTCACAACGCACCATCAACCGGATCAGGAAGGAGAGACGACATGGAAACCAAACGATTCATGACGTGGCTGATGCTGGCCGCGATCGCAGTGCCGCAATCGGCGTTCGCGGCCCATGCACCGGCCGACGCACCACTCCGTGAGGCTCTGTCGGCCCGCGAGCTCGCGTCGTTCCGCGGGGGCTCGATGCCCGCGACCAAAATCGGCGCGACGGCGGAGTACGGGAACCTCGGAGTGTACCGCAAGGTCGCTGGCACGCGCTTTTGCGGCGTTGCCAGCTCGAGCAGCGCACCGATCCTACCCACCACTGGAGGACGTCAGCAATGCAATGCATCGATCCCGACCCACAGCTTCGTCGACGACTCGGTGGACGTGAAGATCGGCGGCATGGCCGCGGTGCTTCACGGCTCGACGAATCCAACCATCTCGGTCTACGTGAACGGGGTCAACGTTCCCGCCGCACAGCTCGGCAGCGAGTTCCAAGCGCAGTGTCCGTTCGACGGCAATGCCAGCGCCGACGGTGCGACGCTCGATCGATACAACTGCTCGAGCGGCGGCGGCTACAACTGGGCGAACATCCCCGTCTCGTACTTTCACGGCGGCCTGAACACCATCACCGTCTACTACCAGCTGGCCCAAGCCGCGTTCCAAGACGCCGGTAGCGACATCGATACCCGCATCATCATGATGCAGTGAGCCACGTCCGGGTGGCGCCGCCTCCCGGCGCCACCCGCATTCTCTTCCGAGTCGGGAGCGATAGTGCGCAGAACATTCTCGAAGCTCGTGTGCATCGGAGCGGCATTCTCGTTCGGAATCGTCACGACCGCGGCGGCGGACTCGGACATCGGCTCGAGCGGGATCGCGCTCTACTTCGCCCGGCACGACGCTGCCGCCATCGCGGCCCTCGCGAGCTCGAACACGACGGCATCGCTGCCGTCGACGCTCGCGCTCGCCGACCTCTACTTCATGAACGGTCGGATGCCGGAGGCGCGACGTATCCTCTTGGAGGTGCTGCGCGACCACCAGATCGACGACGTCGCCATCTGGCTCGCGTGGATGGAGCTCGCGGCTCACCGCCCGCGCGACGCCGAGCGCATCCTCGCGGACATCGTCGCGACCGGCAACGACAGCGCGAGCGCTCGTGCCGGCCTGAGCCTCGGTTGGCAACGCCTGCTGCGTGGCGACTACCGCGCCGCCGCCGATGCCTTCGAGCGCGTCGCCACCGACCCCGCGATTCCCGCGCTCGGAGAGGAGGCCGGCCTGCTGCGCGGCGAGGCATTGCTCTTCGCACACGACGACGCGGGAGCACGGGACGTGCTCGAGCGCGTGACAGCGACGTCGCTCGTCGCCGACGCCGCCCGCGATCTCGCATGGTTACGCTATCGGCACGGCGATGCGCTCGGCGCCCGCGCCGAGCTCGACGCACTCGGAGCACGCGAGGACACCGGCGGCGCGGGTGTCGGCGTCGCGTGGCCGCTCGTGCTGACCCACGGAGTCCACGCCCTCTCCCGACGCTGGCAGCGCGCCTATCGCGAACGGCCGCGCGGCCAAGATCCTACCGTCTTTCTTCTCGCCGTCGGCGACCGCAACGCGTCCGCCGACGCGCGCGACATGCTGCGCACGTTCTTCCCGGATGCGACGATCGGGGATCCGTCCGATGCGGGGCAGCACCGTGTCGACGATCTACCCGCCGCTCGCGCGATCGAGACCTCGAGGTCGCCGCGGACCGCCGCTGCCGATCTCGGGATCGAGCCGCGGACCCCGGTTGGCCGACACGTCGGCAGGGCGAGCACCTTCGCAGGTGCGCTGATCCTCCTGACCGCGCTGGCCGCACTCGCGAGCCGCCGCCGTCGGAGGACGAGCTCCCGATGAGCACCGCACGCGTTTCCGCGCCCGCCGTCGGAGCCCGCGACTGGCGCTACCAGATGCTGAAGCGCGCCTGCACGGTGCTCGGCGTTCCCTATTTCCGCCCCCACGTGGTCTTCCGAGCGCCGTTGCCGGCAAGCGGCTTCATCGTCGCGTGCAACCATGTGACCCTGCTCGATTGGGCCGCGATCGCCTACGCGTTGCCGCGCCCAGTGCGCTTTCTCATCACGCGCGACTACTACGATCACCGCGCCTGCCGGTGGTTCTGTCGTTTGGGAGGCGCGATCCCCGTACGAACGCGCGGCATCGAACCCTCGGCGACTCGCGCCGCGATTGCGGCCATTCGGCGCGGCGAGATCCTCGGCATCTTCCCAGAGGGCGGCCTCAGCCCGACGGGACGTCTGTTGCCCTTCCAGCGCGGCGTCATCAAGCTGGCGTTGCGCGCCCAATGCCCGATTCTGCCGGCGACGATTCGGGGTGCATTCGACGCCTTTCCGAAGCATCGCTGGCTACCCCGACCGCGCCGCGTGGTCGTCGCCTTCGGCACGCCGCTTCTCGCGATCCGCGCTCCGGCCGACGCGCCCGATCCACGAGCGGGCGAGCGCGCCTTGCTCCAACGGCTGATGACGGACATCGCCGATCTTGCACCTTCCCCCCACGCCGGGCCTCGCTTCCTCAATTGAAACCCCCGCCGGCCGTCGATAAGATGCGCCGCTCATGGCGCACAAGGGGGCGACGCAGCAGCAGAATTCCGGGCGTCGCCGTGGCGAGTCGACGGCATCGTCCATGCGCCAGCGGACACCCGCCGGGCGCACGGCGGGCATCGAGCGCGGCATCTGGGCGACGCTCGCGCTCTCCGCCGCGATCGCGCTCGTCCAGATCTATCTGCACGCCCAGCTCACGGCGACGCACGGCTCGTATACGAGCTTCTGCAACGTCAACTCCGCAGTGAATTGCGACGCCGTGCTCATGAGCACGTACGGCAAGCTGCTCGGCATCCCGGTGGCCGCGTGGGGGTTCCTGAGCTACCTGCTGCTCGCGATCCTTCTGTTCCGGCGCGGGCGAACGGTAGGAAGCGCCCGCTCACGGACGACCGTGCTCGCGCTCGGCCTCGCGCTCTGGAACCTCGCGGTCTCGGTGTACATGGCGGCGATCTCGACCTTCGTGATCGGCATCCTGTGTCTCCTGTGCGCCGGCATGTACGTCGTGGTGGTCGCAACCACGGTGCTCGTATGGAAGCTCGCGCAGGTGGATCTCGCAGCCGGCGGCGAGAGCCTGTTCACGTCGCAGCGGGTACTCACCGGCGGCGGCGCGATCCTCGCGGGGATCGTCGCGATCACGGCCTTGCAGCTCGCGGCGCGTCCGGTATCGGGCGCGACCATGACGAGCGCGGAGGTGAAGACGCGCGATCCGGAGTTCTACGAGTGGTACACGACGCGCCCCATCACCAAGGACCTCCCGGCGAACGTCCACATCAAGGGCCCCGCGGATGCTCCGCTCACGATCATCGAGTTCTCCGATTTCGAATGCCCGGCGTGCGGCATTGCGTTTCGCGACCTCCACGACCTGAGCAACCGCCATCCCGACCTCGTGCGGATCGTGTTTCACCACTTCCCGCTCGATTCCGACTGCAATCCCAACGTGCCGACGCGGATGCACCCCTTCGCATGCCAGGCGGCGATCGCCTCGGAATGCGCCGCGCGCGCCGGCAAGTTCTGGGAGTACCACGACCTGCTCTTCGGGGCGCAGAATCACCTCGGCCGCGAGGATCTCGTGAAGAAAGCGGTCGGGCTCGGCATCCCCGCCGACACCTTCACCGCGTGCCTCGACGATCCCGCCGTGCGCGCGCTCGTCGTCAACGACGCGAGTGCGGGCGCCAAGCTCGGCGTCAAGTCGACGCCCACCATGGTGATCAACGGCCGCACCGTCGAGGGCGCCCTCGAGCGAAGCCGCTACGAGTACGTCATCGCCCTCGAACGTCGCAACTGACCCAGGAACGGAAAGGACCCCAATGGAACTCACCGAAGAGATGCGCTACCGGCTGTGCTACCTCACCCTTCGCCTCGCGATCGATCAGAAGCTCGGGCAGGATTGGGGGAAGGAAGAGTGCGGCGGCGTCCTCGCATTTCTCGATCTGATGTCGGGCACGCACCTGACCGACGAGCAAAAGCCGGGGGACGGACGTCAGTACGTCAGCCAGCGCGAGAAGCTCGAGGATTTTCTCGACGCGGAATACGGCGAAGAGGTGCTGGCCGTTGTCCAGCGCGCCATCAACGAGCTCGTCTGAGCTGGCGGCAGCGTCCGAGAAGGTCGGCACGTTCCGACGGTGGCTGCCCGTCGTCGTCTGGGCCGCCTTCATTTCGTGGTTCTCGACCGACGCCTTCTCGGCACGCTCGACCAACAGCTACATCGATCCGGCCCTACGGTTCTTCTTCGGGGAGCTGACCCCGGCGGGCTTCCGGCTGGCGCACAGCATCGTTCGCAAGAGCGCGCACCTCACCGAATACGCGATTCTCGGCGCGCTCATCTGCCGCGCCATGACGGACCCCGGGGGACGCGTGACGCGCGCCGTGCTGCTGCGCGCGATCGCGTGTTGCGCGGCGTATGCGGTGCTCGACGAGGCGCATCAGCTCCTCGTGCCGAGCCGCACGGGTTCCGGCGTCGACGTGCTGATCGACACGACCGGAGCCACGATCGGCAGCCTGATCCTCACGAGCCGGCGCGCACGCGCGCCGGAGCCTGCCATCGCGGTGCGACGGAATCAGTGACCGGTTTCGAGCGACAGCTTGAGACCTTTCAAGCGTCGCATCTCGTCGCTGATCTTGGTGAGGCTTTCGAGCACGCGATTCACCTCGGCCGCCGCCCAATCGAGCTCGTCGTGCGATACCTTCTCGAGGGCACTGCGGAGCTGCGCGTACAGGCTCATCACGCCGCTGATGCCTTCGACGCCGACCTCGGACATGCGTCGCTGCAGCTCACCGGAAAAACGTAGGACGGCTTCGGCCTGTTCGAGCATCTGTTCCATCGGGTGGGTCCTCCTGAGCGGGATCTGAGACAAGCGTTGGGAAGTGAGACTTAACCGGGCCCCTCTTGGCAGTCAACGAACGATTACGGTATGTCGGCCGCGGTGCCAAGAATCCTTCGGACGTGGATGGTCGTGCTGTGTTTCGCCGCAGCATGCGCCAGTGGGAACGCGCCCTCCGAATCGTCGGCGACGAAGGCCGCGCCCGCATCCGGTGGCACCGTGATCGCCACGTATGCCGGGAAGCAATTCACCACCGAGGACTTCCGTCGCGAGGTGGAACGACTCCCGCCGCGCTCACGCGCGCAGCTGACCACACCGGAGCGCCGCCGGCAGTTCGTCGACAACTTCATCTTGAACGAGCTGCTCTCCGAGCAAGGCCGCGCCAAGGGCTACGATCGCGATCCCGACATCGTGCGGCAGATCGACGACTTGCGCCAACGCCTCGTCGTCCAGCGGGTCATGCGCGACTACCAAGAAACGCCGGTGCTCACGGACGACGACATCAAAGCGTATTACGATCAGAACCAACGGCTGTTTTCCGGCGCGCAGATTCACGCGGCGCACATCCTCGTCAAAGACGAGGCGCTCGCGAAGCGGTTGCGCGCCGAGCTCGATGCCGCTCCCGACAAGTTCGAGGAGCTCGCGAAGACCAACTCCGTCGACACCGCTACCGCCGCGCGCGGCGGCGATCTCGGCTTCTTCGGACAAGGGCGCATGGTGGCCGAGTTCGAACGCGCGGCCTTCGCCCTCGAGAAGCCCGGAGACCTGAGCCCCGTCGTGAAGAGTCCGTTCGGCTACCACATCATCAAGCTTCTCGAGCGCAAAGACGGACCCGCCAAGCCGTTCGAGGACGTCAAGGAGCGCATCCGTGTCGCGATGACGAATCAGCGCCGCCAGGAGTTGGTGACGGAACGCTTCGACAAGATCAAGGCTGACGCCAAGATCCACATCGACGACGACGCGCTCGCCAACGCCGAGCTGCCGGGCCCGGCGCCCGGCGCGACCGAGGTCCCGGAAATCATCGGGCACTGACGGTCTCGGCCGCGCCGCCTCGGGTCCTGCACGCCCGCTGGTCTGACGGGAGCTGAGCGTCGGGGCGCTTACTTGGCCTTCGAGGCGTCGGGTGCGTGGCGATGCATGCCCTCGTGCGCGCCGGTGCCGGGCTTGAGGGTCGTCTTCGCCGTGTGGTGGTCGTCCCCGCCGGCAGCACCCCATCGATCGCTCGACCCGTCCTCGTACCATTGCGTCGCCTGCCATTCGAGAACGCGGGGAGCAGTCGGATTCCACGCCAGGAACTCGAAGCTCACGAACTCCCCCGACGGGATGTGTCCCCCCTTCCACTCGACACGCGCGGCCCCGATCGGGAACGGCTCGTAGCGGCCTTCCCATCCCGGCTTCGCCTCGACCGCGATGACGTCCATGCCGTTCGGCAAGCGCACCTCGACGCGCACCGTCGGCGACGCCTTCTCGGTCGGAACGAGCACCGTGTACCGCTCCCAGCTGCCGGCTTCGCTCGTATCGGGAAGCACCACGACGTGCGCACGCCCGAGCACGGGGAACGCGAGAATGAAGAGGACCACGATGACGGCACGCATGCGGCGCGACATGCCATGCATGCGCTACCCGCACAAGCGAGGCCCGCGTTGCTCCCCCGACGCCCGCCATGCATGATCCGAGCGATGTCGTCGCGAGCGCGCACCAACGCCGTTGCCGTCGTGCACCGCCTGCGCGCCGCCGGATTCGAGGCGCTCCTCGCGGGCGGCTGCGTCCGCGACGAGCTGCTCGGGCGTCCGCCCAAGGACTACGACGTCGCGACCAACGCGCCGGCGGACGACGTGCGAGCGCTCTTCGCGGGCAGTCTACCGGTCGGCGCGCAATTCGGCGTCGTCTTGGTTCCGTCGGGGGAGGACCGCGTCGAGGTCGCGACGTTTCGCCGCGACGGCGTCTACCTCGATTCGCGCCATCCGGTCACGGTGACCTTCGGCGACGCGCGCGAGGACGCGGCCCGGCGCGATTTCACGATCAACGGTATGTTCCTCGATCCCGTCGAAGATCGGGTCATCGACTACGTCGGCGGCCGCGACGACCTGGCGCGCGGCATCGTACGCGCGATCGGAGACCCCGCGGCCCGCCTCGAGGAAGACAAGCTCCGCATGCTGCGCGCGGTCCGCATCGCCGCGCGCCTCGACTTCGCGATCGACCCCGGCACGTGGAGCGTCATCCGGCGGACAGCGCCCGAGATCGACCGCATCGCGTGGGAGCGCATCGGCGAGGAGATTCGACTGATCCTCTGCGAAGGAGCGGCCAAACGCGGCTTCGAGCTGCTGCACGGGTCGGGACTCCTGGCCGCCGTGATGCCGGAGCTCGCTCGCGATGGAGGGCGTCGCCCAGACGCCGATCCATCACCCCGAGGGCGACGTCTGGACGCACACCCTGCTCGTGATCGATCAGCTGCGCGCGCCGACGGAGACGTTGGCGCTCGGCGCGCTGCTCCACGACGTCGCGAAGCCCGCGTGCGCCGGACGCAAGACGACGCCCGAGGGCGAGCGCATCACCTTCTACGGCCATCCCGAACGCGGCGCCGAGATGGCGGTCGCCATCTGCCAACGCTTGAAGCGGAGCCGCGCCGTGTGGGAGCGCGTCGCCTATCTCGTGCGCAACCATCTGCGCCTGGTGAGCGCGCCGCTCATGCGAAAGTCGACCCTCAAGCGCTTTCTCCGCGAGGATGGCATCCACGAGCTGCTCGAGCTCGCTCGCATCGATGCGACCGCGTCGAACGGCGACCTGCAGTACTACGAGTTCTGCCGGACCAAGCTCGCGAGCCTCTCCGAGCAACAGATGAATCCGCCGGCGCTCCTCACGGGCCGCGATCTCATCGCCATCGGCTTCACGCCGGGGCCGCGCTTCAGCGAGATATTGCACGCGGTGGAGGAGCAGCAACTCGACGGCACCCTCGCGGATCGCGACGCGGCGCTGGCATGGGTGCGATCCAACTATCCGTGACGTGACGACGACCATCCACTGGTTCCGTCGCGACCTGCGGCTCGCCGACAACACGGCCCTCGCACGTGCGGCGGCGGCGGGCGAGCGCCTGGTGCCGGTGTTCGTGCTCGACGACGCGATCCTCGCCCGCCGCGACACCGGAGCCGCGCGCGTCCGCTTCCTGCTCGAGTGCCTCGCGTCGCTGGCCGAGGCGCTCGCGGCGGCCGGCTCGC
The DNA here is from genome assembly GCA_963774015.1 of uncultured delta proteobacterium. Classification (GTDB taxonomy): domain Bacteria; phylum Desulfobacterota; class Binatia; order UTPRO1; family UTPRO1; genus UTPRO1. The sequence goes on along the minus strand of CAVZDH010000001.1, from coordinate 156,961 downwards.
GGCTGGTGGTGTTGCGCGGCGATCCGGCGACGGTGCTGGTCGATCTCGCGCGCGGGGTCGGTGCTAAGTCCGTGCACTGGAACAAGGACTACGAGCCGTATGCCCGCGGCCGGGACGCGCGGGTCGCCGAGGCCCTCACCGCGGCGGGCGTGGCCGCCCGGCCGTGGAAAGACCAGGTCCTGTTCGAGGAAGGCGAGATCCTGACCGCAGAGCGCCGGCCGTTCACGGTCTTCACGCCGTATGCGCGCGCCTGGCGTCTCCGGAAACCGACGCCCCCCGTCGGCACGCCTCCGCTGCCCCCGCCGCCCGAGGACGCCGCGCGCACGACGACGCCGCTTCCGGACGCGGCAGCGCTCGGATTCGCCGGCGAGGCCACCCTGCCCCGACCCGGCGAGGCCGCGGCACGCACACGCCTCGAGGCGTTCGTCGCGACCGCCCTCCGCGACTACGACGAGACGCGGAGCTTCCCCGGCCGCGCCGGCACGTCGGAACTGTCGCCCTACCTACGCTTCGGCGCCGTCTCGATTCGCGCCGTGCACGCGGCGACGGCGGGGCGAAGCGCCGCGAGGCGTGCCTTCACGAGCGAGCTCATCTGGCGTGACTTCTATCAGCAGCTGCTCTTTCACCACCCGAACGTCGAACGGCAAGCCTTCCGCCCGGCGATGCGAAGCCTCGCCTGGGAGAACGACCGCAGGCTCTTCGCGGCCTGGCAGCGCGGAGAGACCGGGTATCCGATCGTCGATGCCGCGATGCGACAGCTGCGCGCCACCGGGTGGATGCACAACCGCTGCCGGATGATCGTCGCCTCCTTCCTCACCAAAGACCTGCTGATCGACTGGCGCTGGGGCGAGCGTCACTTCATGCGCGAGCTCGTCGACGGCGACCTCGCCGCGAACAACGGCGGCTGGCAGTGGGCGGCCTCGACGGGCACGGACGCCCAGCCCTGGTTTCGGATCTTCAACCCGACCGCGCAGGGCGAGCGTTTCGACCCGGCAGGCGACTACGTGCGTCGCTGGGTCCCGGAGCTGGCCGCGGTCCCGACCTCGTCGATACACCGCCCTTGGGACCTGGCCCCGATGGAGGCGCACCCGGCCGGGGTCGTGCTCGGATCGACCTATCCGGAGCGCGTGGTCCTCCACGAGGAGCGGCGGCCCCGAGCGCTCGCCATGTACGGTGCCACGCGCTCCCACTCGGAGAGCACTATTCCGGCCCAGAATAGGAAGTAGGCTCCGGGCCAGCGCTTTTCCTTGACCTACTCGGAAAGAGCATGCGACGGTCCCAATTGACGAACAAACGCAGCGGCCGGGGCCGGCCATTCGGTGAGCCCCTGGAGTCGTCTCCATGCGCCACTCACACGGTATCCGGCAAGCAGTACTCGGCGTCGTGTCGCGAAATCCCGAGGGCATCCACGGCTATGCCGTACGCCGGCAGGGCGAGCGGCTGCTCGGGCATTTCTGGCGGCTGAATTTCGGCGAGGTCTACCGCATCCTCGACCGGCTGGCCGGGGACGGCCTGATCGAGCAGGTCGCCGACGGCAGCGAGTCGGCGCGGAAGGTCTACCGCATCACGACCCGCGGCCAGCGAAGCCTCGACGACTACGTGCTCTCCCCGCAGACGGACGCCCCGCGCCCGCTCCGCCAGGAGCTCGCCGTGAAGCTCCTCTTCGCAAGCCCCGAGCACTTGCCGGAGCTGCTGCGCCTGGTCGCCCGCCAACGTGACGCCTACATGCAAGAGCTTCACAAGCTCGGAACCGAGCGCCGAAAGATGCGCCGTGCGCCCTTCGACGCCTTCGTCACGCATCTCCTGATCGACGGCGCCGAGCTCTCGGCACGCGCGGAGCTGGCCTGGCTCGACGAGGTGTCGAAGCGGCTGCAAGAGCGCTATGGACTGACGGCCACCGCATGATCGAGTACCGGAACGTCACCAAGGTCTTCGGTTCCGGCGACACCGCCGTCAAAGCAGTCGACAACCTGTCGTTCACGATCGAGCGCGGCGAGTTCTGGTCCCTCATGGGGCCGAGCGGCTCCGGGAAGAGCACGGTCCTCCACCTGATCGCCGGGCTGACGCCGCCGACGAGCGGCGCGGTGCTCGTCGAAGGGCGTGACGTCGCCAAGATGCGCAGCAAGGAGGCCGCCGAGCTCCGCCGCCGGCGGGTCGGCTACGTCCTCCAGACCTTCAATCTCCTCCCCTTTCTCACCGCTGAGGAGAACGTCGGCATGCCCCTCGTTCTCGACAACGTCCCGCAGCGCGAGGTCGACCGGCGTGTCGTCGAGGCGCTGGATCTCGTCAAGATTGGTCATCGCGCCAAGCACCATCCGACCACGCTCTCGGGCGGCGAGCAGCAACGCGTCGCCATCGCACGCGCGCTCGTAATCAACCCCGCGATCGTCCTCGCCGACGAGCCGACGGGCAACCTCGACCGCGCGAACGGGCGGGCCGTCATGGACCTCATGGCCGACCTGAACGACCGCCTCGGCGTCACGATCCTGCTCGTCACCCACGACCCGGTCTTCGCCGCCATGGCGAAGCGCGTGATGCGCCTGGTCGACGGAGCGCTCGAGCACACGACGTCGTTCGACGAGGACGACGAGGGGCTCGGACGCGAGCGATCGGGAGCTCGCGGGCTAGTCGCCGGGCATCCACGTCCTCTGCCGCAAAGATTCCCCGACGTCGCGCCCCCGAGTTCTGCGAGCTTTGACGCTGTCCCAGCTGCCACCTATGGATTCGCGTGTGCTGCGACTTCTCCGCCTGATCAGCTATCGGCAATTGCGGACGAGTTGGGGCCGCGCCTTGCTGGTCATCGGAGGCATCGCGACCGGCGTCTCGCTGATCGTCGCACTGAACGTTCTCAATACCAGCGTGATCGAGAATTTCCGGCGCTCGCTGGAGCTGGTGGCGGGTCCGGCGGATCTGCAGGTCACGCTCGGCCTCGGCGAGGTCGGCTTCCCCGAAACGACGCTTCAGACCGTGCTGGCCGATCCCGACGTGGATGTTGCCGTTCCGCTCGTCCGCGGAACCATCGCGTTGGCCGACGATCCGGGGAGCTTCCTCGAGCTCTTCGGTACCGACCTCACCATGGGTGATCGTCTGCCACGCTACGAGATCGCCCTCGCCGGCAAGCGTCAGTCGGCACGCCAAGCCGCCAACGACGTCATCGCCGACCCTCGCTCCGTCCTGCTATCCGAGAGCTTCGCGGCGGATCACGCGATCGCTGTCGGATCCCAGATCAGCGTCTCGATGCCCCGTGGGACCCAGACGCTCACCGTACGGGGGCTCTTGACCGCGAACGGGCTCGCGGCGGCGTTCGGCGGAAGGTTGGCCGTCATGGACCTGGCGGCCGCACAACAGTTCCTCGGCAAGGACGGGCGCATCGATCAGATCGACATCGTCCTGAAGCCCAACGTCGATCGCAGGATCGTGGAGCAGCGTCTGACCGCACACCTCTCGGGCCATCTGACGGTCGCCGTCCCGAGTCAACGCGCCGACGTGTACGAGCACGTCCTGGCATCCGTGCAGGCGATGTTGTCGGGGTTGAGCCTCCTCTGTCTGATCGCCGGCGCCTACATCGTCTACAACACGACCTCGACGGGCGCGGTCGAGCGGGCCCTCACGATGGCGCAACTCCGCTTCGTCGGCGCGAATGAACACCAGTTGTTTCGCCTCCTACTGTGCGAGACCTTTCTGCTCGGAGTCGTCGGGGCGCTGTTGGGCGAGCTGTACGGCCTCGGTCTGGCGTACCTGCTGCGCGGGAGTCTCGGCGTCGGGTTCAACACGATCTTCCAGCTGCGCTTTCCGCTCGATCACGTGCGCGCCGACCTGATCGACCAAGCCGGGATCATGGCACTCGGCGTCGCGACGGCGGTCGGAGCATCGTACTCGGCGGCGCTTCGTGTCCGAGCGTTGGATCCGCTGTCCGTGCTGCGCCGAGATCGTCGACCGATCCATTTCGCGTCCGTCGCAGCTCAGTGCTCGTGGCGCATGGCTCGTCATGATCTTGTTGAGCCTCTGCGCGTTCTACGCCGAGGTGCTGTTCAAGTCGTTCGCCTGGGGAAACGTCGGCTCGACGTTCTGGAACGCCTCGGTATTCGTCATCGCCGTGCCGTTGGTCACGTGGGCGGCGCGCCGTCTGCAACGGGTTCTGCCGCGTATCTTCGGTCCGGAGGGACGATTCGCCGCGGACAGTATTTTGCGGGCGCCGACGCGTGCCGGAGTCACCGTCGCAGCCATTTCCGGCGTCATCACCGCGTCCGTCACGGTCGCCTCGCTGTCGCAAAGCTTCCGGGTGTCCGTCCGGGACTACGTCGCAAAAGCCATCGGTGGAGACCTCGTGATCAGCGCCGTCACGACCGAAGGCGGATGGCTCGAGACGCCGCTGCCCGACGATCTGGGTGCCGAGCTCGGCGGTGTGGCCGGAGTCCGTCGCGTCGAAGACCTTCGCGCCGTTCCGGGGCAGCAATTCCGCGATCAGCGCATCGGAGTCCTCGCCCTGAGCGACGGCCTGTTGGACGAGCGCCATCTGCCACCGCATTGGTACCGGCGCGGAGATCCGGTGCGGGCGGCGCAGGCGCTCAAAGCCGGCAAAGGAGTCGACATCTCGCTCAGCCTCGCCGACTGGACCGGACTCGACGTCGGAGACGTCGTGACGCTCGATACACCGACGGGCGCATTGCGTCTGCCGATCGTCGGTGTCGTCCCCGAGTACACGTCGAACCGCGGCACGGTCATCCTGTCCCGCGCGCTGTTCGCCGAGCGGTGGTTGGACCACACCGTGAACCGATTCATGGTGTTCCTCGATCCGGGCGTGAACGCGGACGTGGTCGCCCGGCACATCGTCTCGCAGGTGTCCGATCGCTATCGCCTCAAGGTGGATTCGTTGCAGGGAGCCGTCCAGTACGTCAGCGAAAAGATCGACGAAGCCTTCGGCTTCACCGACGCCATCCAACTGCTGATCAGCATCGTCACGGCCGCTGGCATTTTCGACCTCCTGCTGTCGGCCATCGCCGAGCGGCGAAGAGAGCTCGCCCTCTGGCGCGTGATCGGCGCCACCGAGAGTGCGGTACGGCGATCGGTCGTGATCGAGTCGGGAACGCTCGGCGCGCTCGGCGTGGTGGTCGGGGCGGCGCTCGGCTATGTGTCCGCGGCGATCTGGGTATTGATCAACTATCGTTACCTGCTCGGCTTCTTCCTCGATTACCACTTCGCATACGCGTCCGCATCGCTATCGTTCGTGGTCGTCGTCTTGATGGCCCTCGTCGCGGGGTACGGCGCCTCGCGCGCCGCCACGCGGCAGCCGATCCTCGACGGCATCCGCATCGAATAGTGACGGCCGCCTTCCATCCCCCCGCGGAACACCCCGGGGCCGCGCGCCTGCACGGCGTCGCCGCGACCTGCTTGCTGACGCTGAACGCGCGGGCGCGAGAATCGCAACGATCCGATGCACTTTTCTCGGATCCCGAGGCGGAAGAAGCCCTGCGGCGTCTCGGACTCGACACCCGACGATTCGACCGCGATTGGTTGACGCTGACGGGCGTCGCCATCCGGACCGAGATCCTCGACGAAGCCGCACGGACGTTCGCCCTCCGCCATCCCGATGGATGGGTCGTAAACCTCGGAGCCGGCCTCTGCACCCGTATCTTCCGCCTTCGCGACGCGTCGCTTCGCTGGATAGATGTCGACGCGAGCGCGGTCCTCGACCTTCGCCGTTCGCTGCTCCGGCTCCCGCCCCACTGCCACCTCGTCGCCGGCTCGGCCCTCGACGCCGCCTGGCGGACGGAAGCGCGAAGCCTCGCTGGCGATCGACCCGTTCTCATCATCGCCGAGGGCCTCCTCCAATATCTGACGTCGGCCGAGGTCCACCGTCTCGTCGTCAGCCTCGCCACCGACTTCCCCACGGCCGAGGCGTTGCTGGAAACCGTGTCGCCACTGGCGGCGGCGGCATCGCGCTGGCAACCCTCGCTGCGCGCGCTGGGTCTGCGCGTGCGGTCGAGCCCCCGCGACGAGCGCGAGATGGAGGGCTGGTCACCTCGAATACGGGTGCTCGAAACGCTCTACTACGATCGCCATCTGGCACGATGGCGGTGGCTGCGATGGTTCCGGAACGTGCCGGCGATCCGGAAGCTCATGCGGATCGTTCACGTGAGATTCCAGCCGCTCCCCACCCGATGTCCGCCAGCCACGCATTGACGGCGGCAGCGAACGCGGCGGGCTGCTCGAGCATCGGTGCATGGGCGGCATCCGGCACCACCACCAGATCCGATTGCGGAAGTCCGGCATGGAAGCGCTCGGCGACCCACCGGGGGGTGATCCGGTCGTTCATCCCCCACACGAGCAGCGCCGGACAGCGAACGTCACCGAGGCTATCGACGACGCGCTCCGAGCGGCACGCCCGCGAATAGCGAAGCGCCCGCAACAACCCCTGCGACGTGCCGAGTGTTCGCCGGATGGATTCGATCCGTTCGTCGTCGACCAGGCCGGGGCGGTCGAGAACGTGGGCCACCTGGCTACGCACGTACTGCGTCGAAGGACGATGAGAGATTGTGCCGATCTGATGCTCTCCGGCCCCGGATGCGCCGGAAAGAATCAGGCCGGAGATACGTCCCGGATGGCGAAGCGCAACGGCGAGCGCCACCTGACCGCCGATCGAGTTTCCGCCGAGCACCACCTCGTCGAAGCGCATCGCGTCCAGAAATTGGATCACGTGGCGCGCCACCTCCGCGATCGAAGCCTCCCGTACCACCGCGTCGAACAGTGGGATCTCGGGAACGACGAAACGCCATCGTGGGTCCGACGCGTCCAGCGCCGCACGCCAATCCTCCAGCGTGCCGAAGATGCCATTCAGGAAGACGACCGGCGCACCGGCCCCGGTCTCGATCCAGCGGCATGTCTGCACCTGCTCCATGGGAAAGGCCGGTGCTGTACTTACCCGAAGACGTCCCTGCGTGGAATGACGACCGACGTCCGAGCGCCGTATGGCGACGTCATTGCGCTCCTCCACACGTGGAATCGCCCAGCGGGACGACGTCCATCGTCGGCTGAGACGAACGACGAGCCTTCGCAGGTGCGGCATCGCGATCGACGGACACGACGGTATGACGTCGGCCTCGGTCGCGTGGCCGCGTTCACCTTCTGAAGGTTCCGGACCGGAACGTTTCGACCGCGTGCGCCGTTGATCTCCGCGACGACGGTGCGCCATGTTTCCTCCCGCCGTGTTGCGCCTTCTCCGCCAGGTGAGCCTTCCCCTGCTTCGCACGAGCTGGGGACGGACGTCGTTGGTCGTCGGCGGTGTCGCCGCGGGCGTCGCGCTCATCGTCGCGATCGCCATGATCAACCGCAGCATCCTGGCGACCCTCACCGAAACGGTCGATCTCGTCGCCGGTCCGGCCGCGCTCGAGATCACCACGGGATTCGGCGAGCTCGCCTTCGACGAAGAGGTGGCCACGACGGTCCGCGCCGATCCGGACGTCGTTGCGGCCGTTCCGTTGGTGCGAGGCATCGTAGCGTTCGTCGGCGACCCGACCACGCCGCTTCAGCTCTTCGGGGTGGACCTCACGGCCGAGGACGATCTCGCACGTTACGGCCTGACGACGGGCGACCGCCGCAGCATCATCCGCGCGCTCGACGACCCGCGGTCGCTCCTGCTGACCGCGACGTTCAGCGCTGCGCACGACCTCGCCGTCGGCCGAACCGTCGGCATTGCGACCCCGACCGGCATCCACGAGCTCACCATCCGTGGGCTGCTCGCGACCCGGGGCGTCGCCTCCGCCCTCGACGGCAAGCTCGCGGTCATGGACCTTCCCGCGGCCCAGCAATTGTTGAGCGCGCCAGGCCGCATCCACCAAGTCGACGTCGTCCTTCGTCCCGGAGCCGACGCGGCGATCGTCGCGCAGCGACTGCAAGCAGGGCTCGGTTCGGCGTTTTCCGTCCACCGTCCTGAGCAACGCGGCGCACAGTACGAGCACATGCTCGCTGCGTTCCAGGCCATGCTCGGCGGTGTGAGCGCGCTCTGTCTCGTCGCGGGCCTCTTCCTGATCTACAACACAACCGCCACCGCGGCCGTGCAACGAACCGCGGTCATGAGTGCGCTCCGGCTCGTGGGCGCACAGCCCGGTACGCTCATCCGGCTGCTCCTCGCCGAGGCGCTGATCGCGGGCGTCCTCGGCGCGATCCTCGGCGTCGCCTTCGGGATCGGGCTCGCCCATCTCCTCGTCGGCATGGTGGCCGGCTCGATGGGCGTCATCTTCCAACTGCCGTTCACGCTCGATCGCCTGCGAGCGAGCCTCGGACAGCAAGCGACAATCGGCATCATCGGTGTGGTCACCGCCGTCCTCGCATCGTCGGTGGCCGCCGTGCGCTCGGCGCGCACCGAGCCCCTTCACCTGCTGCGCCGTGAAGAGACGGCCGGACCCTCCCCGTCCGGCTCCGCGCGCCTCGTGCTCGCGTGGTTCGCGATGCTGGTGATTGCCGGCATCGGCCTCGTGCTGCAGACGACCAGGAAATCATTCCTGTGGGGTAACTTCGGGTCCACCGTCTGGAACGCCTCGGTGCTGGTGATCGCCGTCCCGGTGGTCGGATGGGCAGCGGGCGCCGCCCGCCGGCTCTTGCCGCGTCCGCTCGGTTTGGAAGGTCGGCTGGCCACGGAAAGCATCCTTCGGTCGCGGACGCGTGCCGGTGTGACCGTGGCCGCCTTGGCGCTCGTCCTCACGGTGGGGGTCACGGTGAGCACGCTTGCCGCGAGCTTTCGATACTCCGTATCGAGCTACTCGACGGCGGGCGGTTTCCTCCAGGGCGATCTGGTCGTCAGCTCAGCGACCACGATGGGTGGTTGGCTCGAGACTCCCCTGCCGCCCGAGGTCGGCGACGCCATCCGCCGCGTCGCCGGTGTCCGACACGTCGAGGCATGGCGCGTGCTCTTCGGGCAGCGCTATCGGGGCGAGCGACTCGCCTTCTTCGCGCCTGACGACTCGTATCTCGATCCGCGCCGGATCGGACAACGATGGTATCGCGAGGGCGACGCGACACGTGCCGCCGCGGCGCTCCGCCGTGGCGATGGGGTCGCGGTCTCGGTTGGCTTGGCCGACCGCTTCGACCTCAGACTCGGGGACGATCTCACGCTCGACTCGCCCACGGGAACGGTGCGCCTCCCGATCGTCGGCATCGTCCGCGACTATCTTTCCGACCGCGGTGCGGTCCTGTTGAGCAGACGCCTCTTGCGGGAACGCTGGCACGAAGCCGGCGCCTCGCGTTTTCACGTGTTCGTCGCGGACGGCGTCCCCGTCGACACGGTACGCGATCGGATCGCGGAGACTCTACGGGATCGCTACCTCGTGAAAATCCTGCGGCTCGCAGAGGTCATCGCCTACCAAGCGGCGGCCATCGACCGCGCCTTTGCCTTCACGGCGGCCATTCAGCTGCTGATCGGCATCGTCGCCGTGGTGGGAATCTTCGACCTGCTGCTCGCGACCATCTCGGAACGGCGGCGCGAGCTCGCGCTGTGGCGATTGATCGGCGCGACCGAGTCGATGCTGCAGCGGTCGGTCGTCATGGAAGCGGCGGCGATCGGCGTGCTCGCCGCGCTCCTGGGAGTGGTCGTCGGCGGCGTCACGGCGGCCATCTGGATCCGTTGGAACTTTCCCGCGCTCTTGGGATTCCACCTCGAATACACCGTGCCGTGGAAGGCGATCGGCGGATCCGTCCTGCTCACCGTGACAACGGCGCTGCTCTCCGGTCGCCTTGCCGCCGGCGATGCGACGCGTCCCGCGATCGTCGAAAGCTTGCGGCCGGAGTGATCCGCGAGAGCGAGAGCGCGGGCACGCCCGAGCGAGACTCGACCTCCGAGCGCAAAGCGCGAGGCCGAGCGCAGCGAGCCGGGGGATGTGCGCCGTGCGGCCTTGCCGCGCGGTGTGAAGGGGGAGAGATCCCCCTTGTAAGCTAGTGTCCCGACTCCGGTACGTTGTCGCGCATCACCATCTCGGCGACGCGCGCGATGAGCGCCCGCGGCGCGAAGCGCAGCGAGAACGTGCGGAGCGCGTTCACGCTGCCGACGATCACGGACGGTTGCTTCCCGAGCGCACCGACCGTCGCGCTGACGACGTCCTCCGGCGGCACCGCGGTGTGCGGCTTCTCGCCAGCGACGGCTTGGAACTCGGTGTCGGTCGCTCCCGGCGAGACGGCCAGCACGTCGACGCCTCGCCCACGGTTCTCCGCCCAGAGCGCCTCGCCGAGCATCAGATCGAACGCTTTGGTCGCGCCGTACGCCGCCGCGAGCGGCAGCGGCTGGTAGCCGGCAACCGACGCGACGATGACCAGTGCGCCGCGTCCGCGCGCCACGAGCCGGGGGAGATACAGATGCGACACCGCCGTCACGGCAACGCAATTCAGCCGCACCATCGCGAGCACGCGCTCGTACGACCCCTGCTCGAACCGGCCGGCAACGCCGAAACCGGCGTTGTTCAGCACGAATCCGACGTCGAGGTCGGCGGTGGCGTCGAAGAGGCGCTTCGGAGCGTCGTCGGCGACGAGATCGAGTGGCACGACGCGAGTTTGCACGTCGTGGCGGGACTCGAGATCGGTCGCGAGCGTGCGTAAGCGATCCTCGCGGCGCGCGGTGAGGACCAGATTCACGCGCTCCGCAGCGAGCGCCCTCGCAAACGCCTCCCCGATTCCAGCCGAAGCTCCCGTCACGACGGCCCAACCACCGTATGACCCGAGCATCCCCATCGCGGGTACCCCCTCGTCCTCTCTTTATCCCGCGGACGGGGCTTGCCAAGAACGCAGCAGGTCAGGCATCCTTGACGGACTTTCGTCTCGCCGGAGCGACCCCACCATGCATCGTGCCGTCAGTCTGTTCTTCGTTCTTGCCCTCGCTCTGTGCGCCAACCCGGCAGCAGCCTTCCATTACATCACGCCGCCCCTGCTGCAGATTCCGCCGGCCGACCAGAATCCCGGGACGATCCTCGACCCGCACTGGGGTGGTCTCCGCCACGTGCTCTTCGACACCGATGCGGACCTCCTGAACAACGGCAGTACCGGCCGCCAGATCTTCGTGTTCGATCTGCAAGTCCGCGACGTCCAGGGTCTCCTCGCAGTGAGCCAGCTGACGAACACCCCCTCCAACGACAACCGGCGGCCCAATACGGGGCGCAAGGCCGTGATGATCGCCTACGACACCACCATCGGCGGCGTCGGGCCGCGCCAATTGATGCTGCTCGATCGTCGCACCGGCGTGGGGCACCAGCTCACCGCCGGCGCCGCCGACAGCATGAACGCGGCGGTCGACGACGGCGAGCGCATCGTCGTGTTCGAGTCGGCGGCCGACTTCTTCGGCACCGGCGCCGGCGGCACCCAGGTCTATCGCATCGACCTCCGGAAGGCGCTGCTCGGCTGCCCCTACCCGTGCGCCTCGAGCGGCAACGCCGGCCTGACCCAGATCACCAACAAGACCGGCACCAGCCGCAACGCCGTCGCCAGCAACAGCGGCAAGTTCATCTACTTCCAATCCGACGCGGACCTCTTGAACGTCGGCCAAACCCAAGATCAGATCTACCTCTACGACGGCCGCAGCGGCATGCTCTCGCTCGTGACCCATGGTCCGGGTGCGTCGCGGAACCCCACCGTCACGCGCGACGGCGGACGCCTGGTGTTGGAGTCCGACGCGAACCTGACGGGCCTCGGAACCGGCGGCACCCAACTCTTCCTCTTCAAGCGAAACAAGGGAACCCTGCAGCAGATCACGGCCGCACCGGACGGCGCGTGCACGAACCCCTCGATCTCGAGCAACGGCCACGCAGTGACGTTTCTCTCTTCCGACGATCTGCTCGGTCGCGGGAGCGTCGGTCCGGAGTCCTACTCCTACGACCTCAAGAAGGGGCACCTCGTCCAACTGACGGACGCGCCCTCGAACGTCAGCTCACCGGCCTATGCCTCGGGCGTCTTCACCGTGTTCCTCGCCGACGGAGACATTGCCGGCAACGGCAGTCCGGGCACGCAGCTCCTCCTCGTCAATCTCTACGCGCTCGCCGGACAGCCGGTTCAGTAAGACGACCCTCAACGATCGGGCTTGGCGGGGACGACCATCACCGTCGCGTCGCCGCCCACCGTGCTCGAGGTGACGCCGGTCGCGGCGTCGAGCGCGGAGATCGTCGCGCTGCCCGTGCCGACGATGTCGATGCGGCTTTTGTCGCCCTTCGCGTTCGACACCGTCGCGACCTCGGGATTGCTCGAGCGATACTCGACGTGCTGGGTAATGTTGCGGGTGGCGCCGTCGGCATAGTGTCCGGTCGCCGTCAGCCGCTGCGTCTGGCCGACGTTCCTCGTGATCGACGCGGGAGACAGCGTGATGCGCTCGAGCGTGCCGAGCACGCTGAGCGTCGCGTCGCCGCCGGAGTCATGCGAGCTCAGACCGGTCTTCGGATCGCGCGCCGAGATGGTCGCCGTCCCCGGCGCCAGCGCGTCGACGCGGCTGCGATCGCCTTTATCGTTCGCGGCGCCCGCGACCGCGGGGTTGCTCGAGCTGTACTCGAGCCGTTGGGTGAGATTCCGCGTCGTGCCGTCGGCATAGTGTCCGGTCGCGGTGAACCGCTGAGCTTGGCCGACGGGCCGGTGCGCATCGCGCGGTCCGAGCGTGATGCGTTCGAGAGCCGTATCGGCCACGGACTTCGCCTGGCACGCCATGACCGTCGCGACGGTGAGCACGACGGCGAGCGGCAACAGGACGCGACGCATGCGGGGTTCCTCGCCGTCGAGTCCTAGGAGTCTGACCCAAGATGGACGATCTGCTGCGAAGCGCCCGGCATCCCAGCTCGACGGCGTCGCCGACCACTCGGCGTATCGCACCGATACGCGGTCGTGGTCGGCTCCTTGCGAGCCGGGCGCCGGTGGCTTCTCGCGACGATCGCCATCTTGGGTCAGACTCCTAGCCCGGAGCGCGACCGCGGTCGACACGGGTCGGCGATCCGTCGGATGCGGGTCACGGCCGGTGCCCTCTGCGCGACGTCGAAGCCGAGGTGTCGCCCGACCGGTCAGCGGCCGCGCCCGGCCTGGCGCGGCGGTGCCGGCGCGGCGCCGCTCTTCGCCGCTTCCTCCTCGGCGTGCTTCCTGAACATCTGCTGCGCCGCGTTCGCCATGGCGCCGACGAACTCGCTCTTGTTGTCGCGCGTCCACTCGAGCGATGCGCGGCGATTGTCGGACGAGCCGCGGAAGCGCGGCGTCACGTAGCGGGCCCAGAGCTCGTACGAGCGCTGCGTCGCGGGCCAATCGGCCCAGTTGTGCGCGAGCTGCAGGAAGCATCCGAAGCCGCCGCTCTGCTCCTGGAGGCGTGCGAGCTGCGCGATCGCGTCGTCGGGCGTACCGATCACGGCCCAGCCGGTCTCGACGAGCGCCGCAGCGGGATCGTCGGCGTGGAAGGCGTCGCCGACCGCCGCCGGATTGAAGAGCGTGAAGTACTCGACCCAGCGCTCGAGACCGAACCGCACGTTGGCGAACGCCTGCTCGCGCGACTCCGCGAGATGCACCGGGCCGACGAGCCGCAGACGGTCGCGATCCATCGTGGCGCCGCGCGCGGCGGCGAGATCGCAGGCGATCTGCCAATTCGTGCCGAGCACGTCGTAGCCGGCGCCGGTCGTGGCCGCGACGCACAGCATGCCGAGCCCGTACTTGCCGGCGAGACGTCCCCCCGACGGCGTGATCGTGCTCGCCACGCACACCTCGGGGTGCGGCTTGGTGTAGGGCAAGAGTTGCGCGCGAGCGTTCTGGAGCGTGAACCACTCGGTCCGCTCCGTCACGACCTCGCCTCGAAACAGCCGGAGGATGACGTCGAGGGCCTCGGCCATGCGGTCGCGTTGCTGGTCCACGGGAATCCCGAGCATGAACGCGTCCGAGGGCAACAGCCCGGGACCGGCGCCGAACATCACCCGCCCGCGCGTCATGTGATCGAGCTGGAGGATGCGGTTCGCGACCATCAACGGGTGATGGTAGGGCAGCGACACCACGCCGGTGCCGAGGCGAATGCGTTTGGTCCGCTCGGCGGCCGCCGCGATGAAGAGCTCCGGCGAGGCGATGATCTCGAAGCCGGCCGAATGGTGCTCGCCGATCCAGGCCTCCTCGTATCCGAGTCGGTCGAGCAGCTCGATGAGCGCGAGATCGCGATGAAGCGCCTCGGTCGGATCTTCGTCCAGGGGATGGAAGGGCGCGAGGAAGATGCCGTTACGAATCATGGAGCGCGTCAATAGCGGTTGCGCAGCTGCTGCGGAACCGTGTTCCTCTTGATGATGCGCGCGTAGACCCGCCCGCTGCGGCGGAGCTTCCGCTTTTGGGTGGACGCGTCGTACCGAAAGAGCCCGAACTTCGGCGCGAGGCCGAGCGCCCACTCGAAGTTGTCGACGAGCGACCAGTGGAAGTAGCCGCGGACGTCGAGCCCCTTGCCGATCTCCTGCTCCAGCACGTCGAGGTGGTTCACCAGATACCCCGGACGCTCGCGGTCGGCCGCGTCGGCGATGCCGTTCTCGGTAACGTAGATGGGAAGCCCGTAACTTCCCGCCGTCGTGAGCACGACGCGGAAGCCTTCGGGAAAGATCTCCCAGCCGAGATCGGAGCATGCCGTCGGGCAGATCGTGTAGCTCGTGGTCGGCAGGAAATCGAAGAGCGGCAGCGTCGGAGAAATCGCCACGCCCAAGCCGGTGGTCGTGCCGCGAAAATAATAGTTCACGCCGACGAAGTCGGCCTTGCCGACGTACTCCGGGTGATGCTCGCCCGGATCGATGACCCCGTTCACGTTGGCGTCGAGGTCGCCGAGGATCGTCGCGTTCAACCAGATCCGGTTGTAGATGTAGTTGGCGTGCGCGGCGGCGGTGACGTCGACGTCCTTCCCCGGTCGTTTCGGCGCGAAGAACACCATGTTGTGCACGAGACCGACCGATGCCGGATTCGCATCACCGTCGGCGTCGGCCGTGTCCCAGAGCTTCACGGCATCGTAGGCCGCAGCCTGGCCCGCGACCTCGTTCAGGATCACCGCGAGCGCGCCGGTGAAACTGAACGCGCCCGGCGGGAAGTGCCCGGCCACTGCGCCCGGAATGTTCACGTAGCCGCTCACCGCGACGACGATCGGCTCGTTGAGCGGCGCCCAGAGGTCGACCTGGTCCCCGAACTTCCACGCCGCGTAGGCCGCGTACTTGGCGAGCTCGGGCACGATCGCCGGATCGAGCCAGCCGGCCGGACCGAAGCCGGTCGGCGGCGGATCGTTGGCGCCGACGGTCGCGAGCGCGTCGCGGGCGGCGATCGGATCGTGGATCCAGAGCGGCAACGTGAAGTGGACGAGGGTCACGAACGGCGTCAGCCCCTGGGCACGGATCTCGTCGAAGACGGCGCGATAGTGCGTGACCGCGCCCTGATCCGCGAGCAGATCCAGCTGCTGGAGCGTCGCCAGCGTGATGCCGCCGCTGATGTCGACCCCCGCAGTCGAGCTGGGGAAGATGCGGCTCCATTCGATGCCGAGCCGGAATGCGTTGTTGCGCAGGCGCTTCTTGGCGAGCTTCAGATCCGTCGGAAAGCGATCCCAAAAGCCGGGCCCGCTCTCCGGGAGGTCGCCGCTCACGATGCCGTTCGCGACGTTCGTCGGATCGTGGGCCCAGACCCACCAGTCGGAGCCGGGGTCGCCGTTCGCCGGCACACCGCCCGCTTCGGTCTGAAATCCGGCGATCGCCGTTCCCCAGAGAAATCCGGGCGGAAAATCCGCGCGCGCGACGGACGGCACGAAGACGGCGAGCATGACGAGCAGCAACGACGACGGGCGGTGCGACATGGGGGGCCTCCTGGTGAGGGCGCGACCCTAACCGACCGGGGCGCGGTCCGACAAGTCGCGGCGCAGGGCGTGCCGAGCCCTCTTGCCGTCGCGGCGATGCTCCGCTAGCCCGGGATTATTCATGAATCGTCGTCGCGAAAGCGACGAGCGTGCGTCGGATCGGGCCGCGCGGAGACCCGAACGACGCAGGCATAGTTCGCCACTATGTCGAGGAGTGAGGGGCGAGCCCGGCCCGAGATGACGTGCGATCGGCGGCGCTTGCAGCAGACGATTCATGAATAATCCGGGCTGGCCGGACCGCACGGAGGGTCGCAACGATGGCGCGTGGCAGGAGCACGAAGAAACCCCGTCGCACGCCGACCGCCGCGTCATGACCGGCACGCACGACGGCGAGCGGTACCGCGTCGCGCCGACCGGTCGCCGCGTCCGCATCGACGGTGCGATCTTCGCGCGACCCGGGGGTCGACGGCCGCGTCGTCGCGGACGTGTACTTCACCGACATCGCGCGCCTGATGGCACGGCTCGGCCTCGCATGATCCCACGGCTCGTCCTCGCGGCGGCGCTCGGTCTCTCGCTCGCGAGCGGCGCGCACGCCGAGCCGCCGTACCAGGCGCTCGCGCGCGAGCTCGTCGGCCCGGGACAGGGCGTGTTCGTCATCGCCGAGGACGGAACCGTGCTCGCCTCGGAGGCGGCCGACCGCGCCGTTCATCCCGCCTCGGTCACGAAGATCGCCACGTCCCTGGCCCTGCTCGGACGGCTCGGACCCACGTATCGCTTCACCACCCGCGTGCTCGCCGACGGCCGCCTCGCCGACGGGACGCTCCACGGGAACCTGCTCGTCGAGGCGAGCGGCGACCCGTTCCTCGTCGACGAAGGCGCGTTTCTCGTGCTGCGCGCGCTGCACGCGCGCGGGCTCCATGTCGTCGACGGGCGGCTCGCCGTGCGTGGGCCACTGGTCTTCGATTGGGCCCGCGATCCCGGGGGCACGGCGCTCGCCCGCGTCCTCGCCGGCCACGGCGGCACGTGGCCGACGACGCCGGAGTGGCCGCCGCTCCGCGACGCCGCCCTCACCTTCCACGGCGCCACGACGAGGCACGCCGATGCACCGACGGCGCTCGTCATCTATCGCTCGCCGCCGCTGCTCGCGATCCTGAAGGCCCTGAACGGCTACTCCAACAACGTCTTCCATCTCGCCTCCGACGCGATCGGCGGTCCGTCGGCCGTGACGGCCACGGCCCGCGCCGCCGTGCCGGCGGACCTCCGCGACGAGATCGTGCTCACCAACGCCGCGGGTGCCGGCACCGAGAATCGCTTGAGCCCGCGTGCGGCCGCCGCCTTACTCGACGCCCTTCGACGCACGCTCGCGACGATGGGGCGGGACCTCACGGCCGTGCTGCCGGTCTCCGGCATCGACCCTGGGACACTCCGCGAGCGGCTCCTCGCGCCGCCGGGCGGGCGCGGTTTGGTCGTCGGCAAGACCGGAACGTACGGCTCGGAGGGCGCATCGGCGCTCGCCGGCGTGCTGCGCACCGCGCGCTTCGGGCTCGTGACGTTCGCGATCCTGAACCATGGCGTCCCGGTGCCAGAGGCGCGGAGCCGTCAGGACGCGTTCGTCGTCAAGCTCGCCGCCGCGCTCGGCGCGAAGCCGTGGCCGTATGCGACCGCCACGGCGCCGGCGTTCGACCAAGCACAGGTGGAGTAGCGCTCGGGACCGCGCCGCGCGTCAGAGCCGCTCGAGAAAGGCGAGCAGCGTGTCGAGATTCTTCTGCCGATTCTGTCCGAGCACGAAGCGATAGGCCGGGGCGCGCGCCAGCAGACGCGTGCTGTTGTAGAGACGCGACGCCGCCACGCCGAGCCGCCCCGTCACCTCCCAGACCCCACGCTCGAGCAGGAACTCCATGCCCTGGTAGATGCCGAGACCGACGATCACGTACTTGAGCATGGCCGCGAGCGCCGTGCGGCGCGGCAACGGCTCGATGGCCGAGACGTCGCCGAGATTGCGCTCGCCGATCAGCACCAGTGCCGGATCCGTCGGTCCGCCGATCCGATCGCGGAAGTATTCGATGTCGATCAGCGTCTTGGGATCGAATTCCATCCGGTTGACGGTGCGGAGATACTGCGGCGGCACGTCGACCTGCTGCTCGGGGCGGACGCCCATCCGGAGCGGAAACGGCAAAATGCGGCCCTGACGGTCGATGAGGGGCGTATCCTCACCGAGCAGCAGGAAGTCCGGCTGCCGCAGTAGCGCGAGCGCCATCGTGCTCTTGCCGCCCCCCGACGGCAGCGCCAGCAGGATGCCGCGACCGCGGTGGCTCACCCCGAGCGCGTGGATGCGGTGAATGCCGCGCGCATCGAGGTGCTCGCCGACGGTGGAGAGCACGAACAGATACGAGATCTCGTGCAGAAGGTCGTGGTCGGTGCCGTACACCTCGTACGTCCGGGCGCCGCGGTCGAAGATGCCGAGGGCCCGGCCGAAGAAGTCGATGTAGGTGCGGGTCGCGTCGCGGAAACAGACGTTCCGAGGCGTGAGAAACGCAGCCCGCAGCGCCGGCAACGACGCGTACGACGGCGGCGCGACGTGCAGCCGCAGCTGAAAGCGCTCGCCCGCCACCGGCGCCGGGCGGTGAAAGTAGAGAAAATCGCGCCGCACCTGATCGACCAGGTCGGCCTCGCTGCTCGTGACCTCGATGCCGAGTCCATAGAAGTCGAAATGCGCGCGCGCGGCATCGGTCATGCGTCGCGCGACCGAATCACAGCCGTCGACGATTTGCCAGCCAGCGCCGGCGTCAGGCGCGGAACGCTGCGCGTCACCGCTGGTGCTCCGCATGGCGAGCGCCATCCGAGCTCGGCGTACGCGCGCGCGGTTCATGCGAACTTCGACATCGGCCAGTACCCGCGCATGATGCGACGTTGTCGCGGCCGCGACGACTGTGGTACTTTGCGTCGTTCGATGCTCTCGCTCGCCGCGCCGTCGTCGCTCGACGTCCGCGCCCCCGGAGTCGCCTCCTGACGACGGCCGTCGATGCCGCGTCGGTACGGCTTCCCATGCGGATCCCGGCGCCGATGCACGTCGCGCAAGGGCTCACCGTCTTGGCCGGAGGCTATGCGCCGATCGGGCGCGCCCTGCACGGCGTCTACGCAACCGGGCTCCGCGCCGCGATCGCCCGCTTGGCGCGCCACGACGCCGTGCACTCGATCTACGGCTGCGGCTCCTTCTTCGAAGGCAGCTGTCTCTACGGCCATTCCGACGTCGATCTCGTGCTCGTGCTGAAGCCGTCGACGACGCGCGCCGAGGGCCGCCACGGCGAGATCGCCCGCACCTACGAGCGCGTGCGCCGGTGCTTTCCCTTTCTCGGGCGGTGGGACGAAAAAGCGGCGAGCCTGATCTTCCTCGACGAGGTGGCGACGGGGTTTCCGGTGCTCGAGTCGTTTCGCGTCCGCATGAAGCAGGGGCGCTTGGTACGCCTGTACGGCGACGCGTTCCCGGTCGACCTCGGCACGGCGCCGCTCACGCTGGCGGAGATCGCCGCCGAGTGCAGCGCGCTGCTCCGCACCGGCATGCTGGCCGGCGGCTCGCTCGCCTGGAGCGCGCTCTTCTGGAAGCGCCTCCTCGGAAAGCTCCGGACGCTCGCGGAGAGCGCCGCGCGTCCGGCGGTCGCGGCCGCGATCGATGCCGAGTCGCGGCGGCGCTTCGGGACACTGTCCGACCGCCAGCTCTTCTTTCGCCGCGCCCACCCGCGCGCGCTCTGCACCGAGCTCGTGCGCGCGACCGCGGCGCTGAGCGCCGCGCTTCGCGAAGGTGCCCCGACCGTCGCGTTGCGGTTCACGACGCCCACGCCGCCGGCCGACGTCGCACCCTCACCGCGATTGGCGCAGGACGTCCGCGATCTGCTGCGCGCCGCGGGCTGCACCGAGGAGCCCCTGCGCTTTCTCGCGCCGATACCGATCGGGCTCACGCCGCAGCTCTTCTACTTTCCGCCCGATGCGCCGATCCCGTTCGTCGACCTCGTCCGCGAGCCCTACGACGGGCTCCGCCGTCTGCTCGCGGCCATGCGCAAGACCGGTGCGCCCGGCCATGCCTTGCTGGTGCGAGGCCACGGCACGCTCTTCATCGCGACCAAGCACGAGACCTACACCGATCTGGTGGCGCTCGATCCGAACGTGCATGCGAACCTCTACGCCTGGGTCGCCGGCGACTCGACCTGCACCATACCGCACGCGCTCGTGGAGGAGCTCCGCGCCGAGGCGCGGCAGCGCGGCGCGGCACTCGCCGCGCTGTACCGTCGGCACGAGGATTGGGTTCCGAAAGCCGGCGGTCCGGGCGTCTACCGCGAGGACGACCTCGACACGATCAACAACGCGCTGGCGATGCTGCGCTCGATGGCCGCCGCGGCCGATCCACCGACGCTCTTCACGACCGCCGAAGACCTCCTCGCCGACCTCGCCTGCCGCCATCCCGAGGCTCGCGCCTTCCTCTCCGTGCTGCGCGACGATCTGCGCTTTCACCGCGGCGAGGTCGCGGAGCGCCCGGCCGCTCCCAACCTCTACCGCTGCCTACACCAATTCATGGCGCAGGTGCTGACGGGCGCTCCCCGTCTCGAGCTCGACGATCACGAGCGCGGTCTCCAGATCACGGTCGGCATCATCACCCGCAACCGCGCCGAGGACCTGCGCGAAGCGCTCGCGTCGCTCGAAGGACTCCGCCGCCGTCCCGACGAGGTGGTCGTCGTCGACAACGGATCGACGGACCATACGCGCGCCGTGATCGAGAGCTTCGCCGACCGCCTGCCCGTCCGCTACGTCCTCGAGCCCGAGCCGAGCATCCCGCGGGCGCGGAACGCCGTCATCGCCCATGCGCGCCACGAGGTCATCGCGTTCACGGACGACGACTGTGCGGTCGGCCGCGACTGGCTGACGGCCGTCGAGCGCGGCTTCATGCGCGCGCGCAACGTCGGCATCGTAGGCGGCTGGGTCTTGCACTGGTCGGCGCCCGAGCCCTCGACCGTCGACACCTATTTCGGGTTCTTCCACCACAACAAGCCCTGACCACGCGCGATGATCATCGAGCTCCCCGTCATGCCCGCCGAGGGCACCCCGCGCCGATACCGCATGGGGTTCTTCGCCTTCTCCAACAACAACCTCGCCATCCGGAAACGCTGCGCGGAGGAGATCGGCATGTACGATCCCGAGGCGCGCACGAGCGAGGACGTCGACATCTGCTTCCGGGTGACGACGAGCGACACCTGGGTGCTCTGCCGCGAGGCCGACATGACCATCCGCCACAAGGCGCGGAAGTCGCTCGCCGCGATGCGCCGGCAGCTCTGGGGCTGGGGCATCAAGCTCGGACGTCCGTACGCCGGGACGGGCGTGACGGGCGCCTACCTCTATTGGGTCGACTCCGCGTCGCACACCATCACCCGCGCGCTCGAGCTGCCACGCGCGCCCGGTCTCGCGGTCATGTTCCTCACCGACTTCCACCTCGCCCACGCGCTCGCGCTCCTCGGGCTCGTGCTCGCGGTCGCCGGACACGGCGTCGCGGCCGGCGCGAGCGGCGTGCTCGCCGCGACGTGCTTGTGGCGCGCGCTCCGCGACGCGCGCCTCGCCGGCTTGCCCTTCCTCCAGACGGTGAAGCTCGCGGCCGTGCACTACGTCGCCAACGCGACGTTCATCACCGCCGTCGTCATCAGCGGCTTCCGGCACGGCATCGTGCTGCTCCCGGCGTCGATCTTCCCGCCACGCCGACCGGCCGGCCCCGCGCCCTCATGAGCGTCGCGGCGTTCTGCAATCTCCTCTACCAGCGATGCGGCTCGGCCGCGCCGAGATCTTCCTGTCGCCGTCGAGATAGCGTCAATGCAGATTGCTGTTCATCGGCGCCCCTCGCAAGGAACGCCGACGAAGGCATATCGGGAATATTCCGAGGAGGTGTGACGCGGCGAGGGGCGGCGAGGGACGGCAAGATGCTTGATGCTATCTCGACGGCGGTGCACTAGCGTGGCGGGCGGCGCGAGCCTGGCGCGGAATCTCCTCCTCGCGGCCGTCGCGATCGGGCTCGCGCTCCTGGTCGGCGAAGGGCTCGCACGGGTGCTGCGGCCGATCCCGTTCTCGACCGCCGAGGTGTGGCCCGGGTTCGACGACCAGTTGCACCGGGGGCAGTTCGTGCCCGATCCCGTGGTCGGCTATCTGCCGGCGCGATTCGCGGGCGGCCGTCATGGCTTCCAGAACGGCGCCGAGTACGACGGCGACGAGCGCCCCGCGCTCGACGTCGCCGTGCTCGGCGATTCGCTCATCCAGGACGGCGCCTTCGCCGCCGCGCTTCGAGCCCGTCTCGCCGGCGCGCGGGCGCGCGTCTGGTATGCCGGCATCGGCGGCTACAACACGCTGCAGGAAGCCTACTACCTCGAGCGTCAGATCACGCTCGCCCCCGACGTGCTGGTGCTCGGCTTCTGCCTGAACGACTTCAGCCGCTCGATGATGGTGGTCGGGAACGGCGACGGGGGGAGGTTCGTTGCACCGGACTTCGAACCGCTCGCCGCCGTGAACCCGTCGCTCTTCCGCGCCTCCGCGCTCTACCGCTTGGTCGCGAGCGCGCTCGTGGCGGGGCGCGTACGGACGCAGTTCAGCCCGGCCGGCGTTCGCGCCAACCGCGACGGCGTCCGCCAAGGACTCGAGCGCATGCGCCGCTGGGCGGCCGATCACGGTGCCGCGTTCCGCATCGTGCTCTATCCGCACCTCGTCGACGAGGAGCTGCCGTGGCAACGCGAAGCGCACCAGCAAGCGCGCACGCTCTTCGAGGACCTCGACCTCCGCTACGTCGACGTCACCGACGCCTACGTCGCCCGCGGCATCGTCGCGCTCCGCCGCGCGAGCGACGATCCGGTCCATCCGAGCGCCGAGGGACACGACATCGCGGCCCGTCGGCTGCTCGAGGAGTTCCCGGATGTCTTCGGGCGCTGACGCCGCGGCCCCTTCACCGGCCGAGCCTGGTCTCGACACGAGCGCGCAGGCGCTGCCAACGGGTCGGCTCGGCCATGAGCGGCGCGAGCTCGGGCACCACGTCGGCGAGACGCTCCTCGCGATGCGCGTCGTAGATCGCCGTGACGCGCTGAAACTCGGGGATCAGGTACGAGCGGTCGCGGGCGTGCATGTGGCGATCCATCGCGTCGAGGCGCGTGAGGAAGACGGGCAGGCGCTCGTGCTCACCGAGGCGCGCACGCAGGCGTTCCGCGAACGCCGCGAGACGCGCGGAGGCGAGACGCTTCAACGCCGGCGGCAGGATCTGGATGTCGAAGCCCGGCCAGTTGGTGACGAGATCCATGCGTGCAAACGGATCCGCGAAGGTGCAGGTATCGAAGAGCCACTCGAAGAGGTCGGTGATGCCGAGAATGTTGTACACCTGGATCGTCACGTGGAACTCGATGCTGCGGACGTTCAGTCGCTCCCGGTCACGCTCGAGCTGTCGCACGATGCGCTCGATGACGTCCCAGCGCGCGGGATATCGAATGTAGCGGTTCACCGCGCCGTAGCCGTCGAGGCTCGCATGGACGGTCACGCTTTCGAAGTGCGGCCAATACTCGTACACCTCGTCGGGCAGCACGGTCACGTTGCTGTTGTAGGTGAGCGCGATGTGCGAGGCCTCGCCCATGTCGATGATGCGGCGCAAGAAGTCGAAGCCCTTGCGGATGACCAGGGGCTCGCCGCCCGCGAAGTGCAGCCGGTCGATCGTCCCGAGATGACGGGCGAGCACGTCCCACAATGCGGGCTTCTCGATCCAGTCGAGCCGCCGCAGCTCGGCGAGCCACTCGTTGTCCGGCTTGCGCCGGGTGATCTCGCGGAACTCGTCGATCAAGAGCCGGCTCGCCTGCGGGCTGCACATGCGACAGCGGAGATTGCAGACGTTCCCGAGGCGAAGGTCGACGTAGCGGTAGCGCTGCGGGGCGTCGCCGGCGGCGTCGGTCTCGCGCACGAGCTCGGGCACGAGGCCGGCGTAGTCGCCGTTCACCTCGGTGCGATAGCTCGGCGTACCGAGATCCTCGAGCTGGAAGCACGCGGCGCATGCCTGCGGACGCTCGCCGGCGAGCATCTGGCGGCGCATCTCGCGGAGCAGCGGCGATCGCCAGGCGTCCGCCAGGGCCCCCGGTCGATCGACGCGCAACCGTTCGCCGTCGGGGCCGACGACGGGCGTCGCGTGGCTGAAGCAGCAGGGAAAGATCTCGCCGCGCTCGTCGGCGAAAAGGTGGATCCACGGGAGCACGCAGAACGTGGCGGACGGCTCGGCCATGCGCGCGGCATGCTAGCGCGCCGCCGTCACCCGGGCGAACGGAAAGCGGCGTACGGGACGGCGCCGCGCCGGCGCGAGCGGGCTCTGCGATGACGAGCGCCCGCGAGCAGCGCCTCCGGGTGCTCGGCTGCGGCGTCCTCTATGTGGTTCTCGTGGCATGGGCGATCGCATGGCCGGCGACGGGCGACGGCGATTCGGTGCTGCACTACCTCGGGCTCCGTCAGACTCCGTACGATCCGCGCATGGCGCTGACGGCGTGGTCGCGGCCGGCGTTCGTGGCGTTGCTCGCGCTCCCGGCAATGGGCGGCGTGCTCCTCGCGCGCGGCTGTGCCGCGGTCCTCGCGGTCGCGCTCGTCTGGCAGACGATGCGGATGGCGGACGACCTCGAGCTCGCGCATCCCGCGCTCGCCGGGCTCTTCCTGATCGCGCAGCCGCTCGTCTTCGCGCTCGCGAGCGACACCATGACGGAGATCCCGACGGCGCTCGCCGTGGCGATCGCCATTCGCCTCTGGTGGGCCGGCCGCGCCCGGGCGTCGTGCGTCGTCGCCTCGTTCCTGCCGCTCTTTCGGCCCGAGGGATTCTTCTTGGTCCCGATCTTTGGAGGGCTCGTGCTCACCACGCCCTCCCTGGGGTCGCTGCGGCGGCGCCTCGAAGTCGCAACGACGCTCGGGATCGGGATGGCGGCGTGGATGGCGGCGTCGCTCGTGATCACCCGCGATCCGTTCTTCCCGTTCACGAGCTGGCCGTGGGCGGCGACGAACCCTGCGAAGTTCGAGCCGCTGCCGCTCCTGCACCACGTCTTCGAGTGGCCCTACTACTGCGGACACGTGCTGATCGGCCTCTTCGTGGCCGGCATCCCGTCCGCCCTGCGCCGGCGGATGCTGCTGCCCTGGCTCGTCTGGACCGTCGTGATCGGCGTCCACAGCGTGCTCGCGTGGCTCGGGCGCTTCGAAGACTACGGACTCATGCGCATCCAAGCCGTGTCCGCCTCGACGACGGCGCTCGTCTGCCTGCACGGATGGAACGTGATGGCGGCGTTCGCCGAGCGGACCCGCGTCCCGCGTCGCCTGCGCGCTGCGCTCGCCGCCGTGACGCTCGCCGCCGCGGCGGTCGTCCCCGGCTACTACTATTGGGCGACCGCCGAGCATCACCGCATCTTCGCGCTGCGCCAGGCCGCCGCCTTCGTGCGCGAGCACGACCTGGTCTCGACGGCACCCCGGCTCTTCGTCGGCGACCATCTCGTGCTCGTCGAGCTCGGGCTCGGGTGGAAGGACTGGCAGCTCGTCGTGCCGAACGTCGCCGACCGAAGGGTCGAGCTGCCGCGCCTGGCGGCCCTTCCCGTCGGCTCCATCGGCGTCTGGGACGACCAACAAGCCGAAGAGTGGTACGGCCTGACGACGGACGACTTGATGGCCGAAGGCTACGACCTCCTCTTCGCGGTGTCGCAGACGGCTCCGTCGGCACCACGGCTGCTCCCCTGGCAGGCGCCGCCGCCCGTCACGCAGCGCTACGTCGTGCTCCGCAAGCGCGTCGCGGCGGTGGCGGCGCCGAGCACGACGAGCCCCGCCGAGCGGACGGCCCCATGACGCGGTTGAAGCACGGCATCGCGCTGACCGCGGCGGCGTTGGCCGCGTTCTGCCTGTTCGAGGGTATGGCGAGCCTGCTCCTCACGCTCCACACCCTCGTCTTCCACGGCGAGCGGGTGCTCCTCGAGCGCGCGCACTGCCGCTACGACGACACGCTCGGCTGGGTGCAATTGCCGAACCTCGACGTCCCGGATCTCTACGGGCCCGGCGTCTACCTGCGCACCAACTCGCGCGGGTTTCGCGGGCGCGAGGAGATCACGGACGTCGTGCCCGCGGGATGGACCCGCATCGTGTGTTCCGGCGATTCGTTCACACTCGGCTACGGCGTCGACGACGACCATGCGTGGTGCCATGTGCTCGGCGATCCCGTCCGGCGAATACAGACCGTCAACATGGGCCAGGGCGGATACGGCATCGATCAGGCGTATCTCTGGTACGCGCGTGACGGCGCGACGCTCCACCATCAGGTCCAGCTGCTCGCCTTCAACACCGGCGACTTCCTGCGCATGGGATCCGACAGCTTCTACGGCTACGGCCGCCCGCTTCTCCGCGTCGTCGACGACGGGCTCGTGGTCACGAACGTCCCCGTGCCGGAGCGCGCGTACTACGTTCCCTGGCTGACGCAAAACGTGCGGACGCTCGCCGAGCTCCGCTCGTTCGAGCTGCTGTCGCGCGTGTTCCGGCGGCTCCAGCGGCGCCGTGCGCCGGGGGCCTCGGACGACGAGCTCCGCGCCGTGGCGTCGCACATCTTCGCGACGCTCCGCGACGTCAATCGCGCCAAGGGCAGCACGCTCGTCGTCGTCTATCTCCCCGTCGGCACGAGCGACGAGCTCGGCGTGTCGGAGGCGTGGCGCGACTGGACGGCGTCGGAGACCCGACGGCTCGGCGTGCCCTTCATCGACCTCGTCGCCGCCTACCGGCGATTGTCGGCCGACGAGGCCAAGCGGACGTTCAGCCCAGTGCACGGCCACTACAGCATCGCGGGGAATGCGTGGGTGGCGCGCGTGCTCCGCGAGCGGCTGCCCGCGGTCGGCGCCGCCGCCCTTGCGCCGGCGACCGGCCCGTGATGCCGGGACAGGCCGCTCGGGACCCATCCGGCGCCGGCGCCGACGGAGCGATCCCGCCACCCGAGCGACGGGACCCGACGCGCTTCGCGTTCGTCGACTGCCTCCGCGGCGTCGCGGCCATGTGGATCGTGGTCTTCCACGGCTTCGCCGCCAAGCACTTCGCGCATCTCGAGCCGTTGCTGCCGTCGTGGAGCGTGCGTGTGATCTTCGCTGCCCCCATCGGCGTCGCCGTCTTCTTCGTGTTGAGCGGCTTCGTGATCGCGCACGTGGTCGGCCGCGACCGGGTGGACGCCCGCTACGCGCTCCGCTTCGTGGCACGGCGTCGCGCCCGTCTCGATCCACCGTACCTCATGGCGATCGCCTTGGTCCTCGCGGTCGGCAACTGGGTCCCGCTTCCTCCGGAGTCCCTCCGGCATCCCACCGCGACCTCGCTCCTGGCCCACGCCCTCTACCTCCAGGATCTGCTCGGCATCGAGGCGATGAGCCCGGTGTTTTGGTCGCTCTGCCTCGAAGTGCAGTTCTACGTGGTGTTTTGCGTGCTGCTCGCGATCGCCGATCGACGAGCCTCGGACGGCGAGCGGCAGCGCGCGCGCCTCGGCGTCGCCGCCGTCGCCGCGATCGTGTCGATCGCGATCATCGTGCCGCCCGCCTACCGCTGGGCGTGGCGGCCGCTCTTTCCCTCGCTCTGGTTCACCTTCCTCGCCGGGACGTTCGCCGCGTGGGCGTTCGCGGGCACGCTCCGACCCGGCTGGTTCTACGCGTACGTCGCGGCGCTGCTGCTGGTGGCCCTCGCACGCGGCAACCGGTTCGCGCTCGCCGCCGCCGCGACCTCCATGTTGTTGCTCGCCGCCGCGCGCTCACCGCGACTCGCCGCCTGGCTCGATTGGCGTCCGCTCGGCGCGCTCGGGACCGTGTCGTACAGCTTGTATCTCGTGCATTCCCCGGTCACGGCCGTCGTGGCCAACTACACGCTGTACGCGTTGACGCCGCGTACCGCCGCCTGGGAGGGATGCTGGCTCGTGGTGTTCCTCGTCACCAGCTACGCCGCCGCGGTCGCGTTCCATCGCGCCGTCGAGCGGCCCGCCATCCGCCTGAGCCACCGCCTCGCGCCGTCGGCCCGCTGGCGCCGCGACGCGACCACCGCGCCCGCCCGTTAGGGAACTGGGACCCTGACCTAGGCGATCACCTTCTCCGCCCGGAGCCGCGCGATGTCGGCGGCGGAGAATCCCCAGTCGGCGAGCGCCTCGTCGGTGTGCTGACCGGGGTGCGCCGGAGGCCGCTGGATCGCGCCGGGCGTGCGGCTGAAACGCGGCGCCGGTGCCGGCTGCAGGACGCCCTTCACCTCGACGAAGGTGCCGCGCGCGACGTTGTGCGGATGCTCGGGCGCTTCGCGTCATGCGCAGCACCGGCGCGAAGCAGACGTCGCTGCTCTCCATGATCGCGCACCACTCGTCGCGCGTCTTGGTCCGGAAGATGCCCGCGAGCCGTCTCCTTCATCGCCGGCCACTGCGTCGCGGTCGATACTGCGCCGGCAGCGACTCGCCGCTGCGAGCCCGGTGTGCTGCAGGAGCTGCGGCGTAGAACTGCGGCTCGATCGAGCCGATCGAGACGTACTTGCCGTCCTTGGTCTCGTAGACGTCGTAGAAGTGGGCGCCCGAGTCGAGCATGTTGACGCCGCGCTCGTCCCTCCAGCAGCCCGATGCGTGCGCAAGCCGAAGATGATCGTCATCAGCGACGCCGGCCGTCCACCATGGCCGCGTCCACCACCTGGCCCTTGCCCGACGCCTGGCGCTCGACCAGCGCGGCGAGCGACGCCGATGACGAGCAGCATCGCCGCCGCCGCCGAAGTCGCCGACCAGGTTGAGCGGCGGCACCGGCGGCTCGCCGCGCGCGGCCGATCGCGTGCGAGCGCGCCGGTGAGCGCGATGTAGTTGATGTCGTGCCCCGCGGCGCTGGGCGAGCGGGCCCGTCCTGGCCCCAGCCCGTCATGCGCCCGTACACGAGCCGCGGATTGCGCGCGAGGCACGCTCCGGGCCGAGCCCGAGCCGTTCCGTCACGCCGGGGCGGAAGCCCTCGATCAGCACGTCGGCCTGGTCGACGAGACGCAGCACCGCCTCGACGCCCGCCGGGGCTCTTGAGATCGACCGCCGATCGAACGCCGCCCGCGGTCCAGCAGGTCGAGTCGGCGGCGACTCGGGATCGCCGCCGCTCGACGTTCTGCGCGCGGTCGACGCGCATCACGTCGGCGCCCGAGGTCGGCGAGCAGCATGCACGCGAACGGCCCGGGTCCGATGCCCGCGAGCTCCACGATCTTGATACCGGCGAGAGGTCCTTTGGCGTTCGGCATGGGCGGAAGGGGTAGCAGGCGGGCCGTGCTGCCTCAACCGACCCGCGGGCCTCGATGCGGATCGCCGGGGTCGAAGCGGCTGCGACCATTGACCGGCCTCCGCACGCGGCAGTAGCGTCGGCCCGTGACCGCGAGTCAGGCGAAGCGGTCGTCGCTCGCGGTGCTGCCGCCGGCCGTCGACCTGGCGCTCTTCCGCTGCATGGCGGATCTCGCGACCGAGGGCTTCTACCTGCTCGACCGGGCCGGGCGCTTTCTCTACGTGAACGCCCAGGGCCTCGCGCAGATGGGCGGGTACACCATGCAGGAGCTCCTGTCGCTGACCGTGTACGACATCAGCCCCGACCTCACGCCGGAGGCGTTTGCGGCGAACGTCGAAGCCTGCGCGCACGGGCCGATGCCGCCCATCGAGTCGCGCACGCGACGGAAGGACGGCTCGATCTTTCCGGCCGAGGTGAGCTCCGCCCGGCTCGATGTCGACGGCGAGGTCTACCTCTTCGGCGTCGCGCGCGACGTGAGCGAGCGCAAGGCCGCCGAAACCGCGCGCACCAGTCTGGCGGCGCAACTGCTGCGCACGATCGAGCGCGAGCGGCAACGCGTGGCGCGCGAGCTCCACGACGACGTCGGCCAGGCGCTCGCCACCGTCGGGATCCTGCTCGACACGATCGAGCTCGAGACGCAAACCGTACCGCACCCGGTTCGGGAGGCGCTCCGCTCCACACGCGCGACGATCCGACAGATCACCGAGGCGCTGGCGCGCATCGTGCGCGAGTACCATCCGGTCGAGCTGCTCGGGCTCGGCCTCGCCGACACGCTGCGCACCCACGTGCGACAGCTCGCCGAGCGCCACGCGCTCCATTGGCGCTTCACGACCGTGGCGGTCGAGGGCCTGCTGAGCCCGGACGACGAGCTCCACGTCTATCGCGTCGTCCAGGAGGCACTGGCGAACGCCACGCGCCACGCTCGTCCGCACAGCGTCGAGGTCGCCATCACACGGACCGCAGAACACCTGCACGTGCGCGTGCACGACGACGGCGCGGGCTTCCGCTCCGTCGAGCCCGCTCGCGGCGTGGGCCTGGCGACGATGCGCGAGCGCGCCACGCTCCTGCGCGCGACCCTCGTCATCGCCAGCGAGGCGGGCAACGGCACGACGGTCGAGCTCGCGGTCCCGCTCGCGTCGCCGCCTTCCTGCGACGGCGACGATTCCGGTCGGACGACCCTGAAGATCGTGCGCTCGCCGGTGGCACCCGAGCGGCCCGACTCGCTACCGCCCGCGCTCGACCTCGAGATGTTTCGCCAGATGGCCGACATGGCGAGCGAGGCCTTCGAGCTCGTCGATCGCCACGGACGCTTCGTCTACGTGAACGATCGCGCCTGCACGATCACGGGCTATTCCCGCGACGAGCTCCTCGAGCGCACCGTGGCCGACATCAATCCCGACTTCCCGCCGCCGCTGTGGGAAGCGTGGGCGGTCGCCGCCGAAGGACCGGTACCGAGCTTCACGACCCGCAACCGGCGCCGCGACGGGACCATGATCCCCGTCGAAGTGAGCGCGACGCCGATCACCGCCCACGGTCAGCGCTACTTCTTCGCCGTCGTGCACGACGTCAGCGACCGGCACGAGGCGGAGGCGGCGGCCAGGGGATTCACGCGGCGCCTCCTGCACACGCTCGAGGCCGAACGCCAGCGCGTCGCGCGCGAGCTGCACGACGAGGTCGGTCAGGCGATCGCCACCGTCGGGGTGCTGCTGCATACGCTCGAGAATACGTCGGAGGCGGCCTCCGGCCCGCCGCCCGAGCTCGCGGCGACCCATGCGACCATCCGCCAGATCACGGAGTCGGTCGCACGCATCGTCCGCGACTACCATCCCGCCGAGCTGCTCGCGCTCGGGCTCGAGGAGACGTTGCGTACGCACGCCCGCCTCTTCACGCAGCACCACGGACTGGCGCTGCGTTTGTCGACGGCTGCCGTCGACGGCGTGCTCTCGGACGAGCAGGCGCTGCATCTCTATCGCATCGTGCAGGAGGCCCTGGCGAACGTCGCGCGCCACGGCTGCGCGCGGCGGGTCGGCGTCCGGCTCAGGCGCTACGGCTCGCGCGTCAGCGTCACGGTTACCGACGACGGCGTCGGGTTCGACCCGCATGTCGTACGCGCCGGCAGCCTCGGCCTCGTGACGATGCGCGAGCGGGCGGAGTTGATCGGCGGCACCCTCGCCATCCGCTCGCGCCGCGGTCATGGCACCGACATCCGCGTCACGCTGAACGTCGACCCGCTGCCGCCCGCCGCCGACGCATAGCCTAGCCCGGATTATTCATGAATCCTCTGCTGCAAGCGCCGATCGCACGGCATTCCGGGCCGGGCTCGGACCTCGCTCCTCGACATAGTGCCGTACTATGCCTGCGTCGCTCGCTCCTCCGCGCGGCCCGGCCTGCCGTCCGCTCAGCGCTTTCGCGACGAGCATTCATGAATAATCCGGGCTAGCGCGAACGCCGCGGCGCCGGGCGCGCCGAATTCCCGTTGCGCGCCGATCGCCGGCGCTGCTAGTCCCGAAGCTCACCTCCCGTCCATGCTCCGCCCCGTCTCCCGTCGCCGCATCGCCCCGATCGTCTTGCTCGCGGCCTCCACGCTCGCGACGCCCTGGTGCGCGGCGCGCGCCGACGCGGCGACGTTCACCGTCACCACCACCGCCGATGCCGACGACGGCGCCTGCGACGCCGATTGCTCGCTTCGCGAGGCGGTCGTCGCCGCCAACGCCGCTCCCGACGCCGACACGATCGTCGTGCCCGCGGGTACCTACGTGCTGACCGGT
Organism: uncultured delta proteobacterium; assembly: GCA_963774015.1. GTDB lineage: Bacteria > Desulfobacterota > Binatia > UTPRO1 > UTPRO1 > UTPRO1. Next base: position 125,084 of record CAVZDH010000001.1, on the reverse strand, counting down.
GCCGGCGGAGAAGACCTCGCGGCGAGCGGCGACCTCGATCTCCGCGCGTCCGTCACGATCAGCGGGGCCGGCGCCGCGCTCACCGTCATCGACGGTGGCGGCATCGATCGCATCTTCGACATCGTCGACTCCGCGACCGTCACGATCAGCGGAATGACGTTGCGGAACGGCCGCGTCCCGGACGGCGACACCCAGAGCGGCGGAGCGATCCTCTGGAACGAGCCGGGCACCGGCAAGTCCCTCGACCTGCATCTCGACGGCGTCGTCGTGACGGGCAACGACGGCGGCCGCGGCCTCGACGGCGGCGGCGGAATCCGCATCGAGCAGGACGCACCCGGCTCGTCCGCGGTGACGATCACGAACAGCGTCGTCAGCGACAACACCCTCGCCGACGGCGACGGCGGCGGCCTGCATCTCTGCTGCGAGAATCTCGCCGTCACGATCACCGACAGCACGATCAGCGGCAACGCCGCCGTCGACGACCCGAACGTCCCGGGCCTGAACGGCGAGGGCGGCGGCATCTACCATTGCTGCAACGACACCAGCCTCACGCTGCGCGACAGCACCGTCCGCGACAACGACGGGCCGACGCAGGGCGGTGGCATCTACACGTGTTGCGGACAGGCATTCGACACGCTGCTCACCCTCGAGCGCACCACCGTGAGCGGGAACCGCGCGCTCGGCACCGGCAACTTTCAAGGCTTCGGGGGCGGCATCGAGGGCGAGGGCGCCGTCCTGCTCGTCAACAGCACCCTCAGCGGCAACCACGCACTGCGGGACGGCGGCGGCATCGACAACGAAGACGTGCTCGTGATGCGGAACGTCACCATCGCGGACAACGGCGGCGGACGCGGCGGCGGCTTCTACGAAGACGGCCTCATGACCACGCTCGGGAACGTGCTCTTCGCGAACAACGTCGTGGCGCCGAGCACGCCCGCGAACTGCGGCATCGCGTTCGGCACCGACCCCCTCGTCTCCGAAGGCGGCAACCTGAGCAGTGACGCCTCGTGCCCGCTCGCCGGCGGCGGCGACCGCGCGAGCATCGATCCGCAGTTGGCGCCGCTCGCGGACAACGGCGGACCGACGGCGACACACGCCCTGCCGCTGTCGAGCCCGGCCGTCGACGGCGGCAGCGACGCCGCCTGCCAGGCCCTCGACCAGCGCGGCCGCGCACGGCCCGCCGACGGCGACAACGACGGCACCGCGCGCTGCGACGTCGGCGCCTTCGAGCTCGCCTCGACGATCGAGGTCTGCGACAACGGCGTCGACGACAACGGCAACGGCCTCGTGGATTGTCTCGACCTCGATTGCGCCGCTCGGCCGTCCTGTCCGGAGCGCTGCGACGACTGCATCGACGACGACGGCGACGGCGCGGTCGACCGTGACGACAGCGACTGCACCCGGCGCGCGGACGGGGCGGGCGCGGGCGTGGGCGACCCGCGGGGTCGCGGCGCGCTCGTCGCCAAATGCGGCGACGCGCTCGAGAAGGCCGGCGCCAAGATCGCCGGCACGCGGACGAAGACGCTCCAGGCGTGCGTCGCGAGGCTCGCAACCTGCGTGCAAACGAAGCCCGGCGACGCCGCTTGTCTCGCCAAGGCGGGCACGCGCTGCCAGCGGTCGCTCGCGAAGCTCGCGCCCGCCACCGCGAAGGCGCAGGCACGCATCGTCGCGCGCTGCGACGCGCTGTCGACGGACGAGCTCGGCACGGCCGCGGGCCTCGGGTACAGCGCGGAGGCGAGGTTCTGCGCCGACCTCGGGGTGCCGACCCTCGACGGCGCGGACGCGGTCGCGCGTTGTCTCCTCGCCGAGCATGCGTGCGTCGCGGATCGGCTGCTCGCCGTCGACGCGCCGCGCGCCGCCGAGCTGCTCGCGCTCGCCGGATCGTCGGTGACGGACGCGCTCACCTGTCCGCCGGCGACCGCGAGCGGCAACGGCGGCGGTCTCGGCGCGCGCGGCAAGACGCTCGACGCGTGCGCGCGTACGATCCAGAAGGCGAGCGCCAAGCTCGTCGCCGGAACGGCCGCCGCGCTCCGCCGCTGCGCCGCCCGCGTGCTCGATTGCCGGCAGCGGAAGCCCGACGACCCGAGTTGCCTCGCCAAGGCTCGCGCGTCGTGCGCCAAGCTCCACACCGTCGCCGGCAGGGTGGCGAACGACGCCGCCACGGCCATCGCCAAGCGCTGCGACGCCCCGCGGGTCGCGATCGCCGAGGTGCTCGGCGGAACCGGCGCGGGCTTCCAAGCGCAAGCGCCCTTCTGCAAGGCGCTCGGCGTAGCGAGCCTCGACTCGATCGCCGCCGTCACCGACTGTCTCGAGCGCCACGACGCCTGTCGCGCGCGGCAGCTGGTCGAACGCGAGCTGCCCCGCCTCGAGGAGCTGCTCGCAAGCGGCGGCTTCTCCGGACCCTGAAACGGCGCGCTACTCGAGCGGCAGCTCGGGGCTTCGCGGCGCCGGCTCGAGCCGCTCGCTCGCGATGGCGCGCTCGCAGCTGTTCCAGCGCAGCATCGCGTCGTCGTTGCCGGGCGGACGGAGCGCCTCGGCGCGCTCGTACCACGCCATCGCCTGTCGCAGCCCCTCGTATACCGACGAGCGCACGACGTTGCGTTGCTTGAGAAGCGCGCGCGCCTTCCGCTCGCAGACGATGCCGGTGTAGTACGCGCGCTCGTACGGATCGGTCAGCCGATCCACCAACGTCTGCGCCTCGCGCGGCGCGCCGGCCGCCCCGTCGACGCCGAATTGGTCGGTCAGGGACAGGATGAGTCCGCGGAGCGCCTCGTGGTTGCCGGCGTCGGCGATCAGGACGTCGCGGTAGATGCTCTCGGCTTGGGCGGGATCGTTGCGGAGACGATAGCCCTCGGCCTTCTCGAGGGCGTGCGGAATGCTCTGCGGCGAGATCTGTTTCAACACGAGCGGTCGACCCGACGGCGAGAGGATGATGACCCATCGCGGAGCGGGCCGTCAAGGTGACCACGGCCATCGCACGGCACCTGCGTGCTTTGCCCGTCGGCGGGTAGGGAGTATCGTCGCTCGCGTTCCTGACCATCGATCTCGGGAGGTCCCCCATGCGCCGTCACGTACACGCTCGGATCGCGCTCGCGGGAGCGCTGCTGGCTCTCACGGCGCTCGTGTCGCCCCGGCTCGCGACGGAGGCCCGTGCCGCGGCGCCGAAGCAGCGCCTCGTCCAGAAGCGCTATCTCGAGAGCACGACCGGCGACGCCGTGAGCGTGACCTTCAAGAAGGCCAACGCCGCGGGGAACCTCATCATCGCGTACGTCGTATGGGACGGCGGCGGCACGGCGACGATCGCCGACACGCGCGGCAACGCCTATGCGAGCGCGATCGGACCGAGCGATGCGGACGACGGCACGCACGCCGAGATCTTCTACGCGCGGAACGTCGGGGCCGGCGTCGACACCGTGACGGCCACGTTCACGACCCCGATCGCGACCCGCGGCGCGCTCTACGTGCACGAGTATGCCGGATTCGACGTCGCGGCGCCGCTCGCGGCAGCCGCCGGCGCGGCGGGATCGGGGCCGGCCATGGCGAGCGGTACGGTCGGGACCGCGAACGTCCACGACCTCGTGTTCGTCGGCGGCGCCTCGAACGGCAAGACCGTCTCGCACCTCACGCACGGGTTCCACGCGCGCGTGCGACGACACGGCAACCTGACCGCGGACGAGATCGTGAAGACCGCCGGCTCCTACGCGCCGACCGCGACGCAGAAGGGCAGCGCGTGGATCATGCAGGCCGCGGTGTTCCGCGCGAGCGGCACGGCGCCGTCCGACACCGCCTATCCGCTGAAGGTGAGCGCCAACGGCCGCTACCTCGTCGACCAGCACGACCGGCCGTTCCTGATCACGGGCGACTCGCCCCAGGCGCTCACGGTGAACCTTTCGGAGGCCGAGGCCGACGCCTTCTTCGCCGACCGCGAGGCCGCCGGCTTCAACCTCGCGTGGGTGAACCTCCTCTGCGCGACCTACACGGGCGGGCGGTCCGACGGCAGCACCTACGACGGCATCGTACCGTTCACCACGCCCGACGACCTCGCGACACCGAACGAGGCGTTCTTCGCGCGCGTCGACCACATGCTCGAGCTCGCCGCCGCGCACGGCATCGTCGTGCTCCTCGATCCCGCCGAGACGGGCAGCTACTTGAGCGTGCTGAACGCCAACGGCGTCACCAAGGCCCGCAACTTCGGACGCTACCTCGGCACCCGCTACCGGAGCTTCGACAACATCGTCTGGATGAGCGGCAACGACTTCCAGAGCTGGCCGAATCCCGGCGACGACGCCGTCGTGCAGGCGGTCGCACGCGGCATCCACGACACCGATGACCGACACATCCACACCGTGGAGCTCGACTATTCGGTGAGCGGCTCGCTCGACGATCCGGGCTGGGCGCCGCTGATCGAGCTCAACGCCTCGTACACCTACTACCCGACCTACGCGCAGGTGCTCGCCGATTACGATCGTCCGAACGCGCTCCCGACGTTTCTCGTCGAGGCCAACTACGAGCTCGAGCACAACGCCGCCGACCTCGGGACGCCCGAGATCCTGCGGCGCCAAGCCTACTGGGCACTCTTGAGCGGCGCCGCGGGGCAGCTCTACGGCAACCGCTACACCTGGCCGTTCGTCGACGGCTGGCAGGCCCATCTCGACACTCCGGGGTCGGCCCAAATGACGCTCGTGAAGTTCCTCTTCGCGCCGCGCCAGTGGTGGAACCTGATCCCCGACCAGAGCCACACGGTCGTGACCGCGGGCTATGGCACCTTCGCCGACTCGGGCGCCCTCGCCGACAACGACTACGCGACCGCCGCGCGCACGCCCGACGGCGCGCTCGTGATGGCATACCTCCCGACCGTTCGCACCGTCACCGTCGACATGACGACGCTCGGCGCCGGCGCGCACGCGTCGTGGTACGACCCGACCGACGGTACGTTCACCACGATCGCGGGGTCGCCGTTTCCGAACGTCGGCACGCGCGACTTCACGCCGCCCGGCACGCACGGCGACGGCAGCGGCGATTGGGTCCTCGTCCTCGAGGCGACCGGTCTTCCGCCGGACGCGACGCCGCCGTCGATCCCGACCGGCCTCGGCACGACCGCGATCGGCGCGAACGAGATCGACCTCGCCTGGATGGCGTCGACCGACGACGTCGGCGTCGCCGGGTACCGCGTCTATCGCGACGGCACGCTCGTGCGGACCACGGCGGCCACCACCTACGCCGATACCGGCCTCACCCCGTCCACGAGCCATGCGTATACCGTCGCCGCGTTCGACTACGCCAACAACGCCTCGAGCCAATCGGCGCCGCTGGTCGCGTCCACGAGCCCGCCCGGTCCGAGCTTCGTGCAAGCGGGGTACGCAACTCCGCAAGCACCGGCGAGCATCGTCGCCGCGACCTACGCCGACGCCGAGACCGGCGGCGACACCAACATCGTCGCGATCGGTTGGAACGACACGACCGCCTCGATCGTCTCGGTCGTCGACGACGCCGGCAACGCGTACCAGCCCGCGGTCGCGACCTTCCGCGGCAACGGCTTGAGCCAGGCGATCTACTACGCCGCCGGCATCGCCGCCGCCGGGCCGGGCGCGAATCAGGTCACCGTCACCTTCGACCAGCCCGCGGTCTTCGTTGACCTCCGCGCCACCGAGTACGCCGGGCTCCGCGCGAGCGCCCCCTTCGACGCGGGCACGTCCGCATTCGGCAGCGGCGCGAGCGCCGCCACGGGCAACGTCACGACCTCGACCGGCTCCGAGCTGCTCTTCGCGGCCGGCATGACGAGCACCGTCTTCACGGCCCCGGGATCCGGCTTCACGAGCCGTCTCGTCACGACCCCCGACGGCGACCTCGTCGAGGACGCGCTCGCCGGGGCGGCCGGCGGCCACGCCGCCGCCGCATCGCTCGACACCGGCACGTGGCTCCTCCAGCTCGCCGCGTTCAAGCCGGCGGGCTCGTAGGGCACGGACGTCGCGAGACGGTCGGTCCGTGATCGCCGCCCCGCACGAGCGCATCCGCCGCGCGACGGAGTCGGTGCGCACGAGTCCCGCACGTCCGATGGGATGGCGCTCGGAGCTTTGACGGTCGCGTGTCTGCCGCTACAAGAGCTCCGATGCTGCAAGCGATCGACCGCGAGCTCTGGATCGCCGACGGGCCGAGCGTGTCGTTTTTCGGAATTCCCTACCCGACCCGGATGGCGGTCGTCCGCTTGTCCGGTGGCGAGGTGTGGCTCTGGTCGCCGATCCACATCGACGAGGCGCTCCGGGCGGCGATCGACGCGCTCGGACCGGTTGCCCACGTCGTGGCGCCGAACAAGCTTCATCACCTCTACCTGCCCGAGGCGAAGCGGGCGTGGCCGGCGGCCAAGCTGTACGCGGCGCCGGGGCTCGCCGCGAGGCGGCCCGCGATCGCGTTCGACGCCGAGCTCGGCGACGTTCCGGATCCCGCCTGGGCGCATGACGTCGACCAGGCGATCTTCCACGGCAGCTTCGCGATGGAGGAGGTGGTGTTCTTCCACCGTACGTCGCGTACGGCCATCTTCGCCGACCTGATTCAGCGCTTCGATCCCGCGACGCTTCGGGGCTGGCGCCGCCTCGTCATGACGCTCGACGGCATGGTCGGCCCGCAGGGCAGCACGCCGCGTGAGTGGCGCGCGTCCTTCTGGAGACGGGCGGCCGCGCGCCGAGCCAAGCGCGCCGTGCTGGACTGGAATCCCGTCCGTGCCGTCATCGCCCACGGGGACTGGATTCGTGACGATGCCCGCGCCGTCATCGAGCGAGCGCTCGCCTGGATGGGGTGAGGTGCGTAGCCCGAGCGGGATCGTCTGCGGAGCATGCGTGGTCGCGCGTGGGGCCGCAATGGTGGATCGATCCCACGGCGTGGCATCCGCGCCGCGAGGCCGACGCACGCGCGCCACGCGGCAAACTCCCGCCTGATGGGCTGCAGGCTCCCCCGACACTGAGCGGCGAGCGCTCACGCGACCCGAGCCCGATCGCGAGAGCGTCGATTGGATCGCGCGCATCGCGCCGCCGCCGTCGTCGACGCGCTCTGCACCGATTCGACGCAATCGGCGGCATCGCGCGAGGTACAGAGAGCCCAAACGGTTGTGTCGGGGCGGAGAGGTACGGTATCCCCCGCGCGAATGGCCCCGGAGCATCCCCACGCGCCGGCGCGGAGCGCGATCGGACGGTATCGCATCTTGTCTGAGCTCGGACGCGGCGGGATGGGGATCGTGTACAAAGCGTACGATCCCCGCATCGACCGGGTCGTCGCGATCAAAACGATCCGCAAGGACCGCTACACCGGCGAGGAGTCCGAGTCGCGTGCGCTCGCCCGCTTCGAACGCGAGGCCCGCGCAGCTGGAAAGCTCTCGCACCCCGGCATCGTAACGGTCTTCGACGTCGCCGAGGACGGCGACGAGATCTACATCGCGATGGAGTTCGTGGAGGGAGAGTCGCTGCGGGCGCAGATGACGCGGCGGCCACGCTTCATGCTCCGCGACGCCGTCCACGTCCTCGCGCAGGTGTGCGACGCGCTTGGGTACGCCCACGCGCACGGCGTCGTGCATCGCGACGTCAAGCCCGACAACATCCTCTGCCTCGCCGACGGCAGCGTGAAGCTCGCCGACTTCGGCATCGCCCGCCTCGCGACGGCCACCGCCACGCATACCGCGATCGGTACGCCGCGCTACATGGCGCCCGAGCAGTGGCGCGGCGCGGAGGTCGACGGGCGCACCGACCTTTACGCGGTCGGCGTGATGCTGCACGAGCTCCTGACCGGCGACAGCCCGTTCAACGCCCGCTCCACGACCCAGCTGATGTACGTCGTCCTGAACGACGCCCCGCGCTTGCCCTCGCACATCGACCCGAACCTGCCGAAGGTCGTGGACATCGTCGTGCAGCGGGCGCTCGCCCGCGAGCCCTCGGCCCGCTACCGCTCCGGCGCCGAGCTCGCGCGCGCGCTCGAGGCGCTCGTGAACGACGTCCCCACTGCGCCCGTCGAGCCGGTGCGGCTCACCATCCTTCGGCGCGGCGACGTGCATTTTGTCGACCTCGCCGAAACCGGGACGCTGATCCCGCGGAGCGAGACCCGCGTCGAGGCGGCGTTCATGGAGGAGCTCGCGGGCGAGGTCGAGCGCGTGGCGGCCGGAGGGCGCAAGGGCCGCGGGACCGAGACGTTGGTCGACGCGGACGCGAGCGCGCCGACCGTCGGCGACGCCCACGGCCCGGGCGTCGATCGCGGCGCGGCGGGTATCGATGACGACGATCGGGTCTCGGAGCTGCAGGCCGTCGGACGCCTCATCTACTCGCACCTGCTGACCGAGCCCGCGCGCCGAAAGATCGCCGGCAGCTCCGGCGGCGACCTCTATCTCCGCCTCGACGAGCAGCTGGTCCACGTCCCCTGGGAGCTCTGCTACGACGGCCACGAGTTCCTCGCGACCAAGTTCCGTATCGGCCGCCAGGTGATCACGGATCGGGCCCTCCCGAGTCTCGGTGCCACCGCGACTGCCGGCACCGACCGGATCGAGATCCTGCTCGTCACCGACCCGACCGAGACGCTCGAGGCCGCACGCGAGGAGTGTGGCGCGATCGAGGCCCAGCTGGCGAGCGCGCCCGACGTCCGCGTGGTTCGTCTCGGCGGCAAGAGCGTCCGCAAGATGACGCTGCTACGAGCGCTCGCCCGTAGCACGGTCGTCCACTTCGCGGGGCACAGCGTCTACGACCCCGACGACCCGACGCGGAGCGGCTGGGTCCTGAGTGACGGGGTCCTCACGGCCGGGGAGATGACCAAGCTCGACCGCCTGCCGCAGCTCGTCTTCTCGAACTCCTGTCACGCCGGCGCCACGGTCGGGTGGGACGGCCGGAGCAGCTACGAGGGACAGGCCTTCGGCATCGGCAGCGCATTCCTCCTGGCCGGCGTGCCGAACTACGTGGGCACGTTCTGGGTGACCCACGACGAGGAGAGCGCGCTCTTCGCGCGCGCCTTCTACCAGGCGATGCTGCGCGGCGCGCCGATCGGCGAAGCGATGCAGTCCGCGCGCCGCCGCGTCGTCGACCAGTGCGGCTGGAACGAGCTCACCTGGGCGAGCTACATGCTCTACGGTGACCCGGCGTATCGGCTGCCGATCCGCAGGAGCGCGGTGCGGCCGACGGCCGCGGCGGGGGACGACGCGGCGCCGGCGCCCGAATCTCCGTCCCGTGCCTCGACGTTGTCCGCGCCACCTCCACCGGAGGCGCGCTCGTCCGCGCACGCCACGACGGTACCCGCGCCCGCCGCAGCGAGGGGGCGCGCGTGGATGGCGGCCGTCGCCCTCGTCCTGCTGCTCGGGGTCGTCGCGGCCTGGATCCTGTTGCCGCAACCGACACCGCTCCCTTCACCTCCCGTTCCGAGCGTACCGCCCGCGGCGGCAACGCCGGCCTCGGAGCCCGCAACGCCGCTCCCGGCCGCGACATCGGAGCTCCCGCCGCGCTACGAGGACTTGCAGAAGGTTCTCGATTTCACGGGTGTGGCACGCGAGAAGCGGCTCGACATCGTCGGTGAGCTCACCGCGGACCAAAGTGATTGGGCGACAAAGGTCTTGATCCATGCCACCTACAACGACGACCGATACGTCGCGATGGCCGCGCTCGGCGGCCTCGCCGGACGGGGCTGCGCGCAGGTTCAACCTACGTTGATTGCGCACCTCGACGACGCGGAACCCGGCAAGCGCGCGTACGCGGCCAAAGCGCTCGGTGATAGCGGCTGCGTCGAGGCCCTCGATGCGCTCTCGACGCGTTTTGAGACCGAGGCGACGCCGCTCGTGCTCGACAATCTCCGCCCGGCGATCGAAAAGCTCCTGGCCAAGACGAAAGGATGACGTGCATGAAGAGCTCATGGCGTGCGCTCGCGGTGCTGGCGTTGGTCGTCGCGATGACGAGTTGCAAGGCGGGGCAGACCTTCCGGCCGCCCTTTCTGAACGAGATCTGGGACGACTACCCGAACACCGATCTCCAGGTGTACGGGACCGAGCCCGCGACCGCCGGCCAGCGCGTCTACCGCGCGCTCGAGGGCCAGCCCGAGCTCACGCCCGTGCTCGAGAAATATCCCGAGCCCGACACGATCAAGATCGTCGGGGGCAGCTGGGTGCGCAAGAACTTCGAGCTCGACTTCACGCGTCCCGAGCTGGTCGGACAGAAGCCTTACAAGGTGGAGATCGATCGCACGAAGGAAGGATTCATCCCGCGCGCACCGGCACCGATAGGCGATGCACCGACACCTCAACCCGAAGCCACGCCCGCGCCACGACCACCCCGGCGAGGCGGGCACAAGACGCCTCCCTCCCCCGCTAAAGAACAACCGAGCCCGGAACAGAAGGTCGAGTGTCCGATCGCGGCCGGTCGCTCCGATTGCAAGAGCTTCTGTCCGGGTTCGTGGTCGTGGTGCAAATGATCGGCACGCGGACGGCGTCGTCGTGACACGTCGGCACGGAGGGCTCCGCGAGAGGGCTCCGCGAGGGCTCCGCGAGCGTTGACGGCACCGCGGCCCGTGTGCTGAGAGGGGTGCGAGGGTAGAAGAACACCCGCCGCGACCCGGCACCATGCCCTCGGAGGATCAGGCGATGCGATCTCGGCTCGTCGCTGGCGCGCTGCTCGGGCTCCTCGGGCTCACGATCTCGGGCTGCTTCCTGCGCTCGCTCTTCAGCAACGTCATCATCGTGAGCACCATCGGCGAGGAGGTGGACGAGATCGTCACGACCGTCTTCAGCGACTCCACCGCCGCGGTGTGCAACATGAGCGACTTCGGCTTCACCAACTGCACCTACATCGTGAACGGCGAGACCGTCACCTCGACGTTCTATCTACTGGGCGAGTCGGGTGTCGCGGGAGTGCTGATCGACCCGCTGCTGCTGGAGCTGCCGGCGGGGGTGACGGACGTCGTCGGCACGTTCGAGGACGGCGCCGGGCACGGCGGGTCGCTGGTCGTGCGCGCCGGGCTCGCCACGGTCCCCGCCGACGCCGCCCAGAGCTTCACCGCCGGAGCGGGCAAGCAGCTCGTCGTCGTCGAGCTGCCCGACGACGCGGCCGTCAGCGGCGACTACTCGATGCTCCTCAGGTTCAAACAGAGCGTACCGAAAGGGACGGGCGGGCCGGTACCGTTGAAGATGGTGCTCACCGGAAGAGTGAGCGTGGTCGGGAACGTCTTCTACCCTCCGATCCTGCCGTGCACGACCGATCTCACCACGGTGCCCGAGACGACCTTGCCGATCTCGGCGACCTCGCTCGCGGTCGCGCTGCCGGCGGCCCCGGGCAATTGCAGCAACCGAGTCTACGACTACTCCGCGGTCGTGCCGCAGCCGACCCCGACGCCGACGCCCGTGCCGACCGTGACGCCGATCGCGAGCGCGGTCGGGCCGATGCATTGCTACGCCGCGAAGACCGCGAAGGGCGCGCCGAAGTTCGCGCCGGTGGCCGGCGTGGAGATCGTCGATCCCGGTTTCGGCGAGACCACCCGCTTCGACGTCCGGAAGCCGCTCGATCTCTGCGTCCCGGCCGACGCGAACGGCGCGGGCATCCTGGACCCGGCGACCCATCTCGAGCGCTACGCGGTGAAGCCCGCCAAGGGCGAGCCGAAGCGCCACACGCACACGGGCCTGGCGTTCACCAACGAGCTCGGCACCATCACCCTCGACGCCGCCAAGCCGACGCTTCTCATGGTGCCGACCGCGAAGGACCGGACCGTCACGCCGCCGACGCCCGACCCGAACACCCACGAGATCGATCACTATCTCTGCTACGCGGCAAAGATCGCGAAAGGGAGTCCGAAGCTCGCCAAGGGCCTCGAGGTGACGATCGCCGATCAACTGACCACCTCGACCCGACGTTACATCGTGAAGAAGGTCACCCGGCTCTGCGCGCCGGTCGAGAAGAACGGCGAGGTCATCCGACACGCCACCGAGCATCTCGTGTGTTACCAGGCGAAGCCGACCAAGCGCCGCTGCAGTGTCGCGGCGCCGGCGAACGCCGGTGCCGCCTGCAAGTCGGAGCTCGACTGCGGCGGCTTCAAGGGTCGGACCCACCTCTGCAAGAAGTCGCCGAAGTTCGCGCCGACGCTCGCGCTCCGCACCAGCAACCAATTCGGCGCCGAGACGCTCGACGCTCGCAAAGACGGCGAGCTCTGCCTACCGTCGCAACGGCTATAGGGTGCACAGCGGCCGACTGCCGACCGCGAGCGGAGGCGCGCGTCGCGGCCCGTGGATCGGGCGGGACTCTTGACGGTCGCGGCGGCCGCAGCTAGCGCATGGATCATCCGAGCGTCGCTCCATGAGTCGCACGCTCCGTGAGCCCCAGCGTGTCCGCCGTTCTGCCCATTCTCCTGCTGCTCGCCGCACCCCTCGCATCGTTCGCCAGTCCGCGGCCGCACGTCGCTCGAACGCCGTCACACCACGCGACGAGCTCGGTCCGGCTGAGCCAGGCATGGCGCGACGAGGTCGAGCACTTGAGTCCGGGTGACGAGATCGACTTCGTCGATCCGGACACGGGCGCCCGAAAATACGGAACGCTCCAGTCGGTCGACGAGGACTCGAAGACCCTCGAGATCCGTGACGACGCAACCAGCGAGACCGACGAAGTCGATCCCGACGACGTGCTCGATTTCGACGCCCGCTGACGGCCCGACCGCGCCGTCCCAACTTCACGGCGGGATGCGGATCGCGGTCACGACGTCGGCGACGAAGGCATCGACCGTACTCTCGAGAGTCGCGAGATCTCCCGTCACGGAGCAGCGGGTCGCGACTTTGTTCGCATTCTGCTTGGCCTCGAGCTTCGCGATGCAACCTTTCTCGGGCTTGCTGCCGCCATCGAGCTTGTCCTTGCACTTTCGAACCGCGGCCTGATCGATCGGCAGGTTCTTCTTGACGGCCTTCAGCTCGGCCTTCAGCAAGCAGCCGGCCTTCGCCCGCAGGCAAAGCTTCTTGCCCGCGTTGCAGGAGCTCGGCGGACCCACGGCCGGAAAGGCCGGGTCGATCGCGCTCACGACGTCGGCAACGAAGGCGTCGACCTTGGCTTCGAGAACCGCGAGGTCGCCCGTCACCGCACACAGCGTCTCGGGCTTCCCCACGTTCTCCTTGCCCTCGAGCTTGCCGATACAGCCCTTCGGAAATCCTTTGGCCCCGCCGTCGAACGCGGCGGTGCACTTGGTGATCGCGGCGCCGGCGAGCGGCACGCCCTTCTTCTCGGCCTTGCCGTGTACGCCCAAGAGGCATGCCTGCCTCGTCGCGACGCACTGGATCTTCCCCGCGTCGCACTTGCTCTTGGCGACCGGACTCCGCGTCGGCACCGGGCTCGGGGTCGCTGTCGGAGTCGGCACCGGCGGCGCCGTCGGGCTCAGCACCTCGACCTCGAGCATCCCCGGGAGCAGGCTGCTGGGCGAGAGGTTGTTGTAGACGGCGACGGCAACGAACTGGTGAGTGGCGGTCTGCGGCAGCACGAACTCCCGCGTCCCGGCGAGCACGGCGTCGGTGCCGAAGAGCGTCGGATCACCGTCGGCGAGCCAGTCGGACGATCCCGCGAGCGCGGCGCCGTCGTCCTGAAGCACGACCAAGAAGGCGTGCGAGCCGCCGGCAACGCTCTGGTGCACCCGGATCGCGCCGATCTCGGTCGGCGCACCCAGGTCGATGAACATGATGCCAGAGGTCAGACGGGCATCGACGTAGGAGCCCTTCCAAATCGTTTCGAGGTTGCCATCGACGGCGTTGGCAGCCTCGAAGCTCTCGACGGGCGAGTAGTAGTCGGTCGCCGGTTTGCCCAAGGCCACGTTGCCGCCCGTCGCGGCGGGGGGCGCGTCGGCGACCCACGGGTAGACGGCGAACTCCGTGCTCCCCACGTAGGCGACGTCGTCGTTCGCGGCGACGTACTTGAAATACCTGGCGGTGTACGAACCGTCCGGGGTCAACGTCACGGGCGCGCTCACCATCTGGCCCCAGTCGAAGGTGGCGCGGCTGTCCCACACGTCGCCATCGAGCGAAGATTGAATCTCGATCTGGCGGGCCTGCGACACGTAGACGAGCAGCTTTCCGATCGTGTAAGCCGCGCCGAGATCGATCGTGTAGACCTGCTGACTCGGCGAGCCCTGGTAGCTGTAGAAGCTCGTCATCCAGTTGCCGTCGCTGACGTTCGACGGATCCCCGAGGGCGACGTCGGTGAGCGCCGTGACCGGCCTTCCCAACGCCACGTTGGTCTGGCCGTAATACTGCGCCCACGAGTCGCTCGACCCGTGCGGCGCGAAGAGCAGCAGCGTCGACGCCACACAGGCGCCCGCCATGAAGTGGGCTCGGGAGCTCATACCAACCGCTCCGAGGCTCGAAGCCTCGCTCATCTACAGCGCATCATCGATGCATCGCCCGTGCCACACGGGTGATGCGAAAGAGCCCCGAAATGTGGGGAAAATCACCGGGGGCGCTTCGCGTCGGTGACGACGAGGACCGCTTCTCGATCTCATCTCTGGGAAGCTCGATTACAGGATCCCGGACTGGCCGGATGATCTACGGGCCGAGATCCAGCAGGAGCAGCGGCGGCGCGATTTTCGTTGCGGCGCCGCGACGAGCCGTGCTAGGCGCCGCCTCATGCACTCGGGACGCCCCCCACGTCTCGTCCCCGTGCTTGCTGCCGTTTTCCTCACGTGCCTGGTCTCCTCCGCCAGCGCGGTCGTACCGGGGACGGAGAGTGCGCCGCCGGGAGCGGATCAGGTCGTCGACGCCGACGGCCGCCCGCTCGGGCATGGCGACGTCCGGCCCGAACCCGCGCCGCATCGGTTGATTCTCAAGCTGCGCGCGGGCGCCGACGTCTGCCTGTCGTGCGCGATCGGTGCGGGTCAGCGCGTCGGCGCCGTCATGCCGGGCAGCCGCCTCGACGCCTTGAACCGCCGCTTCGGCGTACGGAGCGCGCGGCCGCTGGTGCGCGCGCACGCCGACGACCTCGCGCCCGAGCCGGCGAGCGAAGCCCGGGCGCGACGGGCGATCCAGCAGAGGCGCTTCCCGCTCCGCGCCAAGCGCGCGCCTGCCGGCGCGGTCGCACCCGACTTCAGCCGTACCTACGTCCTCGAGATGCGGCGGCGCGCCGACCTCGACGCGGTGGCGCGCGCCTACGCCGCCGACCCGGCCGTCGAGTGGTGCGAGCCCGACCGCGTGCTGCGGGTACAATCGCTTCCCAACGACCCGTTCCTCGCGACCGCGGGCTCGTGGGGACAGAGCTACCAGGATCTCTGGGGCCTGACGCGCATGCACGCGCCCGCGGCCTGGGACGTGACCCGCGGTGCCGGCGTGCTGGTCGCGGTCGTCGACACCGGGATCGACTACACGCACCCCGATCTCGCGGCCAACGTCTGGTCGAATCCGGGCGAGATCCCCGGAAACGGCATCGACGACGACGGCAACGGCTTCGTCGACGACGTCCAGGGCTGGGACTTCGCCGACGGTGACGCCGACCCGACCGACGATTACGGCCACGGGACGCACGTCGCCGGCACCATCGCGGCGGTCGGCGACAACGGCATCGGCATCGTCGGGGTGGCGTACGAAAGCCGCGTGATGGCCGTCCGCGGGCTCGGTACCGTTCGGCTTCGGCTACGACAGCGACCTCGCCGAGGCCATCCTCTACGCCGTCGACAACGGCGCCGACGTCATCAACGCGAGTTGGGGCGGACCCGGTCCGCTCGGAGCCGTCGGCGACGCCATCGCCGCAGCCCACGCCGCCGGCGTCGTGTTCGTCGCCGCCGCCGGCAACAGCAACGCCGACCTCGGCGACTTCTTCCCGGCCGCCGACCCGGACGTGATCGCCGTCGGGGCCTTCGCGCACGACGACACGCGCGCCTACTTCTCCAACTTCGGACCCGGGCTCGACGTCGTCGCGCCGGGCGGCGGCGACGGACCCCCGCCGAATTTCGAGCCGTTCCGCAACGTCCTGTCGCTGTTGTCGGGCGCCTTGAACCCGGCGAACGCCTACCCCTCCGCGCTCACGCTCCAACAAGGAGGAGCAGGCTATCTACGCGAGGCCGGCACCAGCATGGCGGCGCCGCACGTCGCCGGCGCGGCGGCGCTCGTGCTCGCGGCGCAGCCGCTGCTCTCGGTCGAGCAGGTGCGCCAGGTGCTGCGCACGACCGCGGACGACGTCGCGCCGGCGGGCTTCGACGACGACGCCGGCTTCGGCGTGGTCGACGTCGCGGCGGCGGTCGTGGCGAGCCCGCCGCTCGCGGCGCAGGTGAGCGCGCCGGCGGGCGTCGTCGTCGGAGCCGTCGACCTCGAGGTCCGCGGCACCGCGTCGGGTCCCGGCTTCACGTCATATACCCTCGAATACCGCCCGCTCGCCGATCCGAACGGTTGGGTGACCATCGCGGGGCCCATCGCGACCCCGGTCGACGACGGGCTCCTCGGGCTCTGGGACGTGAGCGGCCTCGCCGACGAGTCCTACGTCGTGCGCGTGCGCGCCGAGCGTCCCGGCGCGTCGTTCGTCGACGACAGCGTGGTGACCGTCCGGAACGTCGTCATCGATAGCCCCGAGCATCTCGCCGCCATCCGCGGCACCGGCACCCTCGACATCCGCGGCACCGCGGCCGGCGGCGGCTTCGTGAGCTATCTCGTCGAGTACCGCCGGATCGCCGCCGACGCGGTCTGGAAGACGACCGGCCTCACGCCGGCCGCGCCGCCCGGCACCCCGGTTCGAAACGGCGTGCTCGCGACCCTCGACATCGACAGCCTCGGCCTCGTCGCCGGCGATCGCTTCGATTTCCGCCTCACGGTCGAGAACGGGTCCGGCACGCATGCGGTCACCCGCTCCGGCACCGTGATCGATCCGACGTTGCGCGCGGGGTGGCCGCAGTCGGTGGGCTCGGTGCCCTATCGCGACTACATGATCGTCGCCGATCTCGACGACGACGGCATCCAAGAGATCTTCGCCGGGTCGGCGGACGAGGTCGTCGTCTTCGAGCCCGACGGGAGCGTGCGGCCCGGCTGGCCCCAGAGCGTCGCCACGGCGACGAATCCGCTCGTCGTCACGCGCGGCTCGCCGCTCGTGGCCGACGTGACCGGCGACGGCAAGCCCGAGGTGATCGCGACCAACACGCAGGAGATCTTCGTGTGGTCGGGCGACGGCACTCTGCAGCCGGGGTTCCCCGTCACCCTCGGCATCTGCCGCTCGGGCAATCAGTGGCTGCGCGCCGGTGACCTCGACGGCGACGGCAAGGACGAGATCATCTGCACCGGGCCGCGCGGCGCACAGGCCTTCCACGGCGACGGCTCGGCCGTCGCCGGCTGGAGCCTCGCGCCCGCGACCATCTTCGAACCGAGCCGACCGCCGGCGGTCGCCGACGTGCTCGGCGACCAACGGGTCGAGCTGGCCTGGTACCATGCGCGTCCGGGAAAGACCGTGTCCGCGCTCACGCGCGGCGTGATCGGGCTCTTCCTTCCGGACGCGACGCCGTTCGTCGCCAAGCCGAAGAACATCCGCGGCAGCGTGTACACGCACCCCGCCATGGCCGACATGGACGGCGACGGCCGGCTCGATCAGGTCGTGTTCTCGGAGCACTGGTCGAAGCGGACCAAACCCACCATCAGCGCACTCGACGTCTTCGGAAAGAAGATCACGATCCGGCGTCCCAAGGGGCTGAAACGAATGCGGAGCTGTAACGGCTCCGCCAGCTTCGCCGACGTCGACCGCGACGGGTACGCCGAAGCCTACGTCTACCAGGACGCCGACCCGGGCGAGAATTTCGTCGACGCCCCCGGCTACTACTTGCCCTTCCAGTCCAAGACGCTCCCGCCGAAGACCCCGCTCGAGCACGAGCTCTTCGTCTACATCAACGCCGGCGGCCCCAAGGCCGGCATCGCCATCGGGGACATCGACGGCGACGGCCTCCAGGAGCTGGTCGGGGGCGCCTCGGGCTACGGCTGCGGTGTCGGCGATTGCGACCGGTACAACTTCCACATGACCCGGCTGGCGGTCCCGGCGCAGCGGCTCGACGGCAGCCTCGTCCCGACCTTCCCGAAACCGATCCCCGACCTCGACATCGGCGACGGGGACATCCCGAGCTACATCTACGTCACCTCGTTTCTCGACGACCCGCGCCACGCGACGCCCGCGATCGCCGATCTCGACGGTGACGGCCTGAAGGAAGTCGTCTGGTTCGACCCGGACTACGGCCGGATCTTCGTGTGGAACGTCGCCGGCACGCCCGGGCCGCTCCTCGCCGACTGGCCGATGTACCACCACGACCCGAAGCAATCGAACGTGCTCCCGCCGACGCGCCCCTGACGATAGCGGCTGACCTCGGCCGCAAGCGGTCGCGCGACGAGCCGGGCGGGATCGGGAGCGCCGTTGCCGTTGCCAGTGCCCCTGAGCGCGGTCGACACACTCGTGGTCGCCTCAGGGCGCAATACCCCCGTGCGAGAGCAGCTCGGCCGCGCGCGGCACGGCGGCATCCAGTAGCTGTCCCACCCGGCAGCGGTGATCACGGACCAGACAGTCGGCAACGTCGGCGACCGTCGCGGAACCGGACGTTCCGAGCTCCGAACAGTACGCCGTCGCGCTGCCCTCGCCGAGCCCCATCGCTCCGAAAACGTCGGCTGGATCGCTGGCGACACAGGCCTTGGCGAGCGTCGCGCGCACCTTCGCGGCCGGACCATTTGGACCGTCGAGCTTGGCGCCGATCTTGGCGCACGTCGCCTGTGCCTTGCCCGCGCACTTGGGGTCGTCCGGCTTCTGCTGCGTGCACTTGGTCACGCCCTCGATGCACTTTAGGAGCCCGCCCACCTGCTGCTCGACGTACGAGGCTCCCGCCTTCTCGACCGCCTTCTCGCACTTCGTCAGCGCCTTGCCGCGAGCAGCGTCGCCGACTCCCTGACCACCGCCGTCGGCGCCGGCCGCGAGGCACCCGAACGTGCTCGGGTCGACACCGGCGAGCGCCAACAGCTCGTGCGCGCGCGGCGCGTCCAGCGCGAGCACGCGCTCGACGGCGCACTCGGAGCGGTGGACGAGACAGAACGCGACGTCCGCCGCCGATCCGATCTGCGCGACGCCGAAGTCGTGACAGGTATCGGCCTCCGCGTCGAAACCGAGGCCGACGAGAGCCGTCAGGTCGTTCACCCCCAAGGGGGGATCACCACAGGCCTTCTGCACCGTGGCGGCGAGCTTGGTCTCGAGCCCGCCGATCTTCGCGACTCCCTTGCTGCAGCTGGCACCGGCCTTGGCGACGCACCCCGCGTCGGCCGCCTTCAGTTGCAGACACTTCTGCACTCCGGCCACGCACTTCACCAGAGCCTGCTGCTTCTTCAACGCGAACGTGGTGGCGGCCTTGCCGAGGGTCTTCTGACATTTCACGACGGCTTTGGCGCGGCCGGCGTCGGCGACGTCGCCTCCCATGCCGTCGGCCCGCGGCGGGCAGTCGGGATCGTCGCGATCGCTCATACCGTCGCCATCGTCATCGACGCAGTTGTCGCAGATCTCGGGCACCGAGCCGGGCGTCGACGTCGCCGACGGGGTCGGCGTCTCCGTCGACATTGCGGTCGGCGCTTCGCTCGGAGTCGGCCCGGTCGCGGTCGCCGTCTCGGTGGAGAGCGGGGTCGCGGTCTCGGTCGGAGTGGCGGTCTGGGTCGGGGTGGCCGTGCGAGTGGGGGTCGGGGTGCGACTCGCCGTGGTCGTGGGGGTCGGCGTCGGCACCGGCACGCACATCCCCGGATCGCCGCACGCCGAGTTCACCAGGTCGCTCCCGAGGAGCCAGGGACAGAACGTCACGACGGTCGACACCGAATCGCCCGAGCCGGGACCTTGACCGGAGGGACCGCTCGAGTCGCCCCACCAGTTGCAGCTTGCGTCGGCGAGCTGCCCCGACCGATTCCTCAACCCGGCGGTGTTCCCGGTGATGGCGTTGCGGTTGATGTGGGTGTCGACCGAGCCCGCCTGCGGGTCGATGTCGATGCCGACGTCGGCGCCGTTGATGGCGTTGCTGGTCACGGTCGAGCCGGTGCTGGCCCGGCGCAGATAGATGCCGGTCGTGCCGCCGCCCGCCAGACTCGTGATCGAGTGGCCGACGTTAGGCGGAGACCGAGGAGTGTTCAAGCATCCCCGGCTCCGCGCGCAACCCCGAGCCCTTCGCTGAACCGTCTACGTCGCCACCGGCAACAGTACGTTCGGCGTCTACGCCGACAAGCTCGCGCTGATCGATTTCACCATCAGCGCGACCGGCCCCCTCGGGAGCGCGTGAGGGAGGGCGGGGTCTCGACCGGGCTTTTCGCGGTTGACGCTGTTGGCCGGCTTCGCCGAATCGATGCTCTACGGCTTGGCGACGGCGTCTTCGCCGGGGCCCGGCGCGTCCCGCGCACCGACGCGCAGGCCCTTCCCGGGATGTACCCAACCAAGCCCCCTTGTCAGGGGGGCCGGAGGCGCCTAGGAGGAACGCCTCGGAGGTCGCCGTGCGCCTCGTGCTCCCGTCCGTCGGACGATCGTCTCGACACCTCATCCCCACGTTGCTCGCACTGGTGGTCCTGGGCGACCTGACGGCTCCCCCGGCGGCGCGCGCCAAGCTCGTCACGCTCGCCGCGACCGGGCAGGCCGCGCCCGGCGGCGGAGCCTTCGGCGCCCATTTCGGCGTACCCGTGATCGACGCCGCCGGAGAGGTGGCGTTCACCGTGTTCACCAATCAGCCCGGCGACACCGACACCGGCGTCTACCAGGGAACGTCGGCAAACGACCTGACCGCCCTGCTGCGCATCGGCGGCGCCACGACCAGCGTCGGGCACGCGGTCGCCGAGAACGCGCACGGTGCGGTCGCCTTCAGCGCCAACGGCGGCACGCAGATCGTGGCGCGCGATGCCGGCGGCCTGCACGTGGTCGCCAACGCCGGCGACACCGTGCGACCGGTCGGTAACGGCCCCATCTACACCCTGAGCGGGTTCGGCGATCCCGTCATCAACGACCACGGCCAGGTCGCGTACTACGCGGCGCCGCCGTCGATGGTCTTCGCCGGCGGGGCGGTCCTCGCCTTCGTCGGCGAGGGCGACACCGCGAACGGCCAGATCCAGATGATCGGGAGCGCGGTCTCGCTCGACGACCTCGGCGACACGGCGTTCTTCGAGGCCATCACGCTGGACGGTTTCGCCAACCCGAATTTGGGCGCGCTCGCGAGCGCCAACATCGCCGTCCCCGGCGTCGGCGTGGTGGTGAAGTCCCTCGACGGCGTCGCCGGCGGCGACCAGATCGCGATCGCCAACCCCGGAACGTCCGTGCCGATGATCAGCCCCGCGGGCATCGTCTTCCGGACCGCGAGTTTCGTCAACTTCACCGACAACTCCGGCGTGTTCCTGATCCAGGGCTCGACGATCACGACCATTGCCAAGGGCGGCGATCCGGCGCCGGGCGGCGGCACCTTCTCGCACGCGGTCAACAACAGCAGCTATCTCCCGTTCGACGAGCCGCAGATCAACGACAACGGCAGCATTGTCTTCGTCGGGTGGACCGACGGCGGCCCCGGGCACGGCGTCTACCGCTTCACCCAGGCGCACGGGCTCGAGGCGATGGCGCTCGAGGGCCACGCCCCCTACGCCGCGGCCGCCGGCTTCCGGAACGCCGTCATCAACAACAACGACGTCGTCGCCTTCCAGGCCTTCGACGGCTCGGCCGGCAACGGTCGCGGGGTCTACATCACGGACGGCGTCAACTCCGTCCGCGCCGGCTCCGACAGCTTCTTCGGCGCGGAGGGCAGCTCGACCGGCGCCTTCTCGCAGGCGTTCTTCGGCTCGGAGGACGAAGGGCTGAGCCCGCTGAACGATCATGCGCAGGTGACGTTCGTGAGCTCCGTCGGTTCGACGTCACAGTCGGTGATCAAGTTCTCGGTCGATCCCTCCTGGGTACAACCCGCGGGCGGCAACTGGGACACGGCCGCCAACTGGATCTTCAGCGGCACGCCGACGACCGACAGCGACGTCTCGATCCTCGGACAGGCGGCTGGGCCATTGGTCGTGACCGGTCCGGTCGATCCCACGACCGTCGAGGTTCTTGCGCTCGGCACCGGCCCGAACACCGCCGAGCTCGATCTCCAGAGCGGCGGTCCGCTCACGGCCAGCGCCGAGCTCATCGTCCATCAACACGGCGTGCTCGGCGGCGCCGGGGCCGTCACCACCGCCGATCTCGAGGTCGAGACCGGTGGCAAGATCGTCGGCCCGCCGATCCTGAACGCCCCGGTCTACAACAACGGGCTGATCGACGGCGACTTCACCTTCGACGACGACGTCACCAACGAGGTCGCGGGAACCATCAAGGGCAACGAGACGTTCAACGGCGCGCTCACCAACGACGGTACACTCTCGCCCGGCCACTCGCCCGGCATCATGACGGTGAGTGGCGACCTCACCCTCCAAGCGCAGAACGACGCCGGCACCCTCACCGGCTCCGCTCTCGAGATCGAGATCGGCGGCCCGAACCCAGGCGACTACGACGTCATCGACGTGAGCGGTCATCTGGCCCTCGCCGGCGCGCTGCACGTCACGTTCATCAACGGCTTCACCCCCGCGCCCGGGGAGACGTTCCACATCCTGAACGCCGGCTCGGTGAGCGGCACGTTCGACGTCGTCACCGGCGCGGTCGTCACCTCGACCCAGGGCGGAATCGACATCGCGCCGCCCGCGACGGTGAACGCGACCCCGAAGGCCCTCGTCAAGTGCGCGGGCGCGCTCGCCAAGGCGGGCGGCGTCTTCAGCGCGACACGACTCAAGACGCTCGACGCCTGCGTCGGCACCGTCTTCAAATGCGTCCAGGAGACCACCCCCGCGAAGCGCGACGCTTGCATCGCCAAAGCCGGCGCGGGATGCGGCAAGGACGTTGCGAAGCTGGCGAGCCTCGCGACCAAGCTCACCGCGGCGCTCGACCAGGGGTGCGGCGGAATCGCCGCCGACGACTTGTCGAACGCAGGCGGGCTCGGCTTCCAGGCCGTGGCGGACGCATGCGCCAACACGTTCGGCACCACGCTCGACGCGCTACCGTCGATCGAGCAATGCGTCCTTCGCGCGCACGCCTGCCTCGGCGAGAGCGTGCTCGCGGCGCAGGCGCCGCGCGCCAAGGAGCTCATGCGGATCGCCGGCGTGGCGACCGCCGCCCTCGACGCGCTCGCCTGTCTGCCGGACGACCTCGGTGCGGGTGCCGACCTCGGCGCACCGAAAGGCGCGGGCAAGGCGGTGACGACGTGCGAGGCGACGCTCATCAAGGCGGGCAACGGCTTCCTCGCGAAGACGACGAAGGGCCTCGACCACTGCGTCGCCGCGGTCTTCGCCTGCGACCTGGAGAAGCCGGGCGACGCCGGGTGCACGGCGAAGGCCCGCGCCACATGCGACAAGGCCTTCACCGCCCGCGACGCCGCGACGACCGCGCTCACGACGGCCATCGCGAAGAAGTGCACGCCGCCGGGGCTCGACCCCATGGATCTCACGGCCCCGGCCGGCGCGAACGTCGCCGCGCTCGCGAGCGACTGCGCGGCGCTCGGCGTGGCGAGCGTCACGACGTCCGCCGACTACGCGACCTGCCTCGCGCGGCGCGAGACCTGCGCGGGCGAAAGCCTCGTCCGCTTCGAGACGCCGCGCGCCGACGTGCTCCTCGGCGAGGTCGCGCGCTCGCTCGACAGCGCGTTCTGCCCGTGACCTGGGCACGCCCCTGACGGCCGGCGCTTTCCGAAGGCGGTCAGAGACGCTCGGTAATGAGCCGTCAGCGCGACAACCGAAGCGGCAGACTCTTCGCGCCGCGGAGGGTCGGGCTTTGCGTCCGCACGATGTCGCCGGCGAGCTCGATGCGCGTCGCCGACGCGAGCAGCTCGCGGAGCACGGCAATGCCTTCCATCTCGGCGAGGCTCGCGCCGAGGCAGTAGTGGATGCCGCCGCCGAAGGCGAGGTGATCGCGCGGGTCGCGGTCGACGCGGAAAAGGTCGGGATCGGGATAGTGGCGCGGGTCGCGGTTGGCGGCGCCGAAGAGCAGGAGCACGCGCGCGCCCGCGGGAATCTCGACGTCGCCGACGCGATAGGGCGTGACCGCCGTCCGGAAGAAGCCTTGAATGGGCGACTCGTAGCGCAACGCCTCGCGCACCGCCGACGGCACGAGGCTCGGGTCGTCCTTGAGGCGCCGCCACTCGTCCGGGCGCTCGGCGAGCGCGATCACGAGATTGCCGAGCAGGTTCGTCGTCGTCTCGTGGCCGGCGATCAGCAGCAAGAGGAAGAAAAAGAAGATCTCGCTGTCGGAGAGCCGGCCGTCGGGGTGCTCGGCGAGGAGCTTCGAGACGAGATCCTCGCCCGGCCGCCGGCGCCGCTCGCGGACGAGCTTGGCGCAGATCGTCTGGAGATCGGCGACGGCGCGGGGCGAGCGCGCCACGTCGTCGGCCCAGCGCTCGCCACCCGCGAGCCGACTCGTCACCGCCGTGAGCCCGCGCAGGAACGCGCCCGTCAGCGCCGGGAAGCGCATGCCGATCCCCGTGACCGACTCGACGAAACGGCGACGCGACGTGATGTCGACGATGGCGGCCGCCGCCCGATTCTCCGGCTGCGAGAGCTTGAACGCCTCGATCACGTCGTCGGAGATGCGGCGGAGCACGGGCAGGTCCTCGTCCGCGATGCCGAGGATCGCGGCGATCACGGCGACCGGAAACGGCGACGCGACCGCGGCCACGAAGTCGACCGTCTCCGCGCCGGCGAGGCGGCCGACCGCGTCGGCCGCCAGGCGGTCGATCATCGCGGTCCAGCGCTCGAGCGTGCGCGGCGTGAACTCGCGGGACACGATGCGCCGGAGACGCGTGTGATCCGGCGGGTCGACTGTCAGCATCATCGGCACGAACATGCGCCGATAGGCGACCCCCTCGGCCGACGACAGCGCCTCGGGGTTGCGCACCGCCGCGTAGACGTCGTCGTAGCGACTGAGTACCCAGATGTCGTTCCGCTCGTCGTGGTAGACGCCGTCGGCGGCGAGCAGGCGCCGATACCACGGATACGGGTCGGCGATGACGGCGGGCGACAGGTGATCGTACCCCGTCGGCTCGGGGTGAAGACGGTCCTCACGAGCGGCAGCGCGCATCACCCCTCCCTGCGTCCATTCTTGTCTATTCGATCGCCCGACGTCCGCCCAGCCAAAACGACTGGCACTCAGCGTCCCGCCACTCGCCGCGCGGCACGGGCGGAACGCACCGACTCCGCGGCCCGAAGCCGCGGACTCAGGCCGCCGGCATCGTCACCAATCCACGAGGTGGCCCGGGCACGAGACGTGGCAGACGCACCGTGAACGTGGAGCCGCGGCCGATCTCGCTCTCGAGCGAGACCGTACCGCCGCACTGCTCGACGAAGCGGCGGACCAGGTAGAGCCCGAGGCCCGTCCCGGTATGACGGCGCGAGTCGGACCCGTCGCCCTGGCGAAACATTCCGAAGATCTTCTCGTGGTCGGCGGCCGGGATGCCGACGCCGGTGTCGGCGACTCGCAGCGTCACGGCATCGTCGTCGACGGCGAGCGTCGCGCGCACCGTCCCGCGCTCGGTGAACTTGAGGGCGTTCCCGACGAGGTTCCGCACCACCATCGCGAGGCGCCGTGGGTCGCCGAGCACGGTGATATCGAGCGGGGCCGGGTCCCAGACGAGCCTCACCTCCTGGCCGCGCGGGCGAGCCGCGTCCTCCCCCGCAAGCGTCCGCCAGAGCGCGGAGAGATCGACGGGCCCGAGGGTCGGGTCGTCGCGGCCCGACTCGAGCTTGCCGATCTCGAGCATGCCCTCCACCAAGTCGAGGAGCGTGCGGGCGGCGACGCCGATGCGATCGAGGAGGTGAAGGCGTTCCTCGGCCGTAACGTCGGGGTCGGCGGCCATCTCGCGAAAGCCGAGAATGACGTTCAACGGGGTGCGGAGCTCGTGCGACATGGTCGAGACGAACTCGGTCTTGAGCCGGCTCGCGGCTTGCAGATCGGCGATCAGGCGGGCGTTGGCGAGCGCGAACGCGCTGGCATGCGCGATTCCGAGCGCGAGCTCGCGCTGCTTGGTCGTGAAGGCGCCGACGCGATCGCGGTACGTCGCCACCAGGACGCCGGCGAGCTCGCCGCTGGTCACGATCGGGACGGCGAGGAGGGAGGCGATGCGCCAGCGCTCCGCGAGCCCCGACGGAAAGACCTCGGGCGCCCGCCGGGCGTCGTCGAGCTCCACCTCGCCGCCGACCGAGAGCGCGCGGATCAGCGGGAAGTCGTTCGCGAACTCGATCTGCCCGATCTCGCCGAGCACTTCGGAGCGGGAGCCGACGTTGGCGGCGAGCACGAGGACGTCCCGGTCGCGCGGGCGTTCGAAGATCGTCGCCGCGTCGCAGCCCAGCACCTCGACCGTGAGGCGGCACACCTCCGCGGGCAGGTCGGGGCGCTGCGGATTGGCGTTCAACGTCTTGCCGACGCGCAGCAGGGCGCTGGTGATCTCGGCGTGCTCGCGGAGCGCGGTACGCGAGCGCGCGAGCCGGTCCTCGGCGCGTTTGCGGTCCGTAATGTCGCGCAGCAGCACCGTCAGCATGCCGGTGCCGGCGCGCGCCATGCGGGCGACCGAGATCTCGGCGGCGAAGGTGCTGCCGTCGGCGCGCCGTACGCGCTGCTCGGAGCGGCGGCCGATCAGGGCGAGGTCCGCGCCCGCGTGCGCCGAGCCCGGCGTCAGCGCGGGTATGATCTCCGCCACGTCGCGGCCGGCGAGCTGGCGCTGGCTGCACCCGAGGATCCGCCCCGCCGCGGGGTTCACCTCCACGATCGCGCCGTCGTGCGCGACCGTGATGATGCCGTCCAGCGCCGCCTCGACGACGGCGCGATGGCGGGCTGCCACGCGCTCGGCGGCGGCGGTGAAGTCGCGCGCTACGTCTTGCAGCGCGGGCTCGATGCTGCCGGTGATGAGGCTCGCCTCGCGTCCCGCCGCGAGATCCAAGCACGCCTCCCGGACCTCTCGCATGGCGCTCTGCGCGTTGGCGTATTGGAGCGTATTCAGGCCGATCGCCACGACCGCCGAGATCGCGATGAGGGCGCCGTAGGCGAGCGTCCCGGCACGGTGCGCGGCGCCGAGCTCGACGGCCACCCCGAGGGCGACCAGCGTGGGAACGGCCAGCAACGCCAGGCGGCCGCTCCGACTGAGCGTCGCGCTGCCGTAGCGCTCGATGTCGGTGGCGGCCGCAGCCACCCTGAGGTTCCGGCATATCGGCCGCGCCAGCCACTCACCCAATGCGAGATTGGCGGGCGCGTAGAGCGCGATGGCGTAGACGCCGCCCCGCACGATCACCCAGGTGTTCGCGGCCCCCGGCCGCGAACACACCTGCTCGACGACGGCGGTCGCGAGCACCACGAGCACCGAGATCACCATACCGATGGCGCCGTTCACGATCGGGAAGCGCTCCGCCGCCCGCAGCGCGTGCGACAGCCGTTCGTGGTGAGCGGCGGGGGAGAGCTCGACCGAATCGATGGGACGGTCGAAGGCATCGATGCCCCGGACAGGAGACGGAAGACCGAGGCGTGCGCCGGCCCCGACCGCGAGCAGATGGAGAGCGCTGGCGATCAGCAGCTCCAGCAAGAAGGGCCACCCGAAGATCCAGAGCGTCCCGGAGGCGCGGAAGTCGCCCGCCACGCAGACGACGAGAGCGCCGTAGGCAGCCGCCGGCCAGGCACTCAGGCTGGTCACGAGCGCGATGCCACCGGCGCCGAGCGATGAAGGCGGTCGCCGCTTCCTCACGTCGAGGATCGAGCAACCGATGTGCCACGATCGGAGACGCTCATCTCCGCACAGGCGCAAGCGGCGCTCCGCGCAGGCTCTGCCATGCCCTCGTCGCTGCGCCAACGCCGCGACCCTCGCATGCGGCATGCCACCGCGAAGCCAGTGCCAAGTGTGCACCCGTCAGGGCGTGACGATCGCGACGCGCCCGTCGGGCGCCTCAACAGCCATTGAGGCACGCGGCCACGACGGCGGCCGGAATCGCGACGATTCTCGGCACCCCGAATGCCCGGGCCGCGCGATACTCTTCGCGTAGCCCCGAGTCGATCAGCCACGCCAGAGCGAACACGAGCATCGCGCCAGCTACGAGGGATGGGACGTCGCCGAGCGACATGCGCGCCAAGTGTAGCCGGGTCTGCCTCGGCGCAGCTATGCGTCGAAGCGCCGACGCGAGCAGATCACGCGCCGCTGCGACGCTGCCGCCCGCCCCGAGCGCCGCGAACGGAAGCCCTTGCCAGTGCCGACCCGCCCCGACAAATAGACCCCATCCCACCATCGACGAACGGAGCCCACGCCCATGACCGACGCGCCCGCCTACACCCCGCCCAAAGTTTGGACCTGGAACAAGGAAAGCGAGCGTCGCTTTTCGAACATCAACCGACCGCTCGCGGGCGCGACGCACGAGAAAGAGCTGCCCGTCGGGCGGCACCCGTTTCAGCTCTACTCGCTGGCGACGCCGAACGGCGTGAAGGTCACGGTGATGTTCGAGGAGCTGCTCGCCAGGGGGCACGCCGGCGCCGAGTACGACGCGTGGATCATCCCGATCAACGTCGGCGAGCAGTTCGGCTCGGGCTTCGTCGCGATCAACCCGAACTCGAAGATCCCGGCGCTTCTCGACCGCTCGACGCCCGAGAAGCCGACGCGCATCTTCGAGTCCGGCGCCATCCTGATGTACCTCGCCGAGAAGTTCGGCGAGTTCCTGCCGACCGAGCCGTCGGCGCGCGCCGAGTGCCTCTCGTGGCTCTTCTGGCAGATGGGCGCGGCGCCCTTCCTCGGCGGCGGCTTCGGACACTTCTACGCCTATGCGCCGACCAAGATCGAGTACGCGATCGACCGCTACGCGATGGAGGTGAAGCGCCAGCTCGACGTGCTCGACCGCCGAGCTCGCGACCAGCGAGTACATCGCGGGCCCCGACTACACGATCGCCGACATGGCGATCTGGCCCTGGTACGGCGCACTGGTGAAGGGCCTGCTCTACGAGGCGCGGCGAGTTCCTGAGCGTGCACGAGTACACGCACGTGCTCCGCTGGACCGACCAGATCGCGGCGCGCCCCGCCGTGCAGCGCGGCCGCATGGTGAACCGCGCCTGGGGCGAGCCGTCGAGCCAGCTCCCCGAGCGCCACGACGCGAGCGACTTCGACACGGTGGTCAAAGCGGCGGAATCCTGAATCGTCGACTACTCCGAGCCGCCGCGCGCGGAGGCTCGCTTCGGCCGGCGGACGATTCTCACCTTCCCGCTCCTTCCTCCGCCGCAGAAGAACCGATCGCGGCCGTCGGACTCGAGCCCCGAGACGTGCACGCCGGGCGGCATCTCGAGCCGCTCGAGCACCGCTCCCGTCCGGGGATCGACCCGCCGCACATCGCTCTCGTCGCCTTCCCAGGTGCCGTGCCAGAGCTCGCCGTCGACCCAGGTGACGCCGGTGACGAAGCGCTTGGACTCGATCGTGCGGAGAATCGCCCCGGTCTCGGGATCGATCTGATGGATCTTCCGGTCGCGATACTGCCCGACCCAGAGCGTCCCTTCGGCCCACGCGAGCCCCGAGTCGCCGCCGCCGCCGGGCGCCGGGATCGTGGCGATGACGCGGCCGGTCTGCGGATCGATCTTCAGGATGCGATCCTCGACGAGCTGGAAGAGGTGCCGGCCGTCGAAGGCCGTTCCCGCATGCGCGGCGACGTCGATCGAGCGCACGGTCTTCGCCGCTCTCGGGGTCGAAGGCGTTCAGCGTGTCGCCGGCGGCGAACCAGACGTTCCGACCGTCGAACGTGACGCCGTGCACGTCGTCGACGCCCGGAAAGGGCCCGTACTCACGAACGATCTCGGCGGTCGATCGTCTCATGCCGCATCCTAGTCGATCGGCAGCGGCACGGGGAGTAACAAGGTCGTCGCGAATCCCGGCACGGGCGGGGTCATCCACCGACGAGCCCGTCCGCGACCGAGCGACTGCACCTTGCCTGCCGCCGCGAGCGCATCGAGCGCCCGCTGCACGGTCCGCTGGCTCGTGCCGAGCGCGAGCGCGAGGGCCGAGCTCGACCACGATTCACCGTCGGCGAGGAACGCGAGCACCGCCGCGTGCTCGTCTTCGAGGGGCCGCGCCAGCACGACGACCTCGCGGGCGCGGCGCGGCGTCAGCACGTAGCCACGCTTCGTCGCGCGCACGTCGGCGAGCGTCCGCAACACCGCGCGAAGCCTGCCGATCTCCACGCGCAAGCGCGCGCGGTGCGATTCGTCGCTGAGCTTCAACCCGAAGACGCGCCCGACCAGCGTGTCCCTCGCGACGTCTCCCGGAAACGCCTCGCCGAGCGCGCGGGCGAGCGCGAACAAGACCGGACGCGTCGCGAGCGAGACCACCTTGCGTGCATGCCGTACGACATGACGGCACGCGTCCACGACGCATGCCTGCGACGCCAGCAACGCCTCGACCTCCGCGAGCAGGACGAGTCGCTCCTCGCCACGCGCGATCAGGCGCGCCGCCGGCGTGCGCAGGACGAGGAAGGCGCTTTCGACCTCCGCCGTCAGCGCGGGGATCCCGGCCTGGTGCGCCGCCCGCTCGGCCCGCGCGAGCGCGGCGCGCGCCGCCTTCGTCCGCAGGCGACGCATCGCGATCCCGGCAAGCGTCAGCTCGTGGATGGTCCGCGACGCGGGAGGGACGCGCGCGGGGTCGAGCGCGGCGAGGGCCCGCTCGGCCTCGTCGATGCGCCCGACGAGAAGGAGGCGCCGCACCTCGAGATAGCGCGCATGCGCGGCGTTTGCGCGGTCGCCGTGCGCTTCGAGCGTCGCCCGCGCCGCCTCGAGCACCTGCGCTGGCCGGCCGAGGTCGCGCGAGACGAGCGCGATCTCGGCCTCGGCGACGACGCACCTCGCGCGGGCCACGGCCTCTTTCGGACCGAAGGCGCGCGCCGCCCTTCGCAGGAGAGCCTTGGCGCGCACGAGGTCGCCGAGCTGCGCCATGGCGATGCCGCGGAGCGCGAGCGCGGGCGCGTCGTCGCGGAGCGCAACCCGCTGCAACGCGCCGAGAGGATCGCCCGCGGCGAGCGCCCGCGCCGCGGCGGTGATCAGCGAGTCCATCCGAATCCCGTCACACTTGTAACTCTCACTCGTTCACCGTCCGTTGCTAGATCCATCGCATGACCGACGACCACCGCGTCGTATCGCGAAACGGAAGGAGAGAAGAGTGATGACGAAGCACAGGACCGGGACACGAGAAGAATGGCTCGCCGCGCGGCTCGAGCTGCTCGCAGCGGAGAAGGAGCTCACGCGGCGGAGCGACGAGCTGGCGCGGCGGCGGCAAAGGCTGCCGTGGGTTCGGGTCGACAAGGAGTATCGCTTCGAGACCGACGAGGGCAGCGCCGCGCTGGCGGACCTCTTCCGAGGGCGCTCGCAGCTCCTCGTCTACCACTTCATGTTCGGGCCCGACTACAAGCCGGGTGTCCGTCGTGCTCGGCGATCGCGGACGGGTTCAACGGCTCCGTCGTCCACCTGGCGAACCACGACGTCACGCTCACGGCGGTGTCGCGGGCGCCGCTCGCGAAGCTGCAGGCGTACCGGCGGCGGATGGGGTGGACGTTTCCCTGGGCGTCCTCGTTCGACACCGACTTCAACTTCGACTTCGGGGTCTCGATCACCGAGGAGCAGCAGCGCGCGGGGACCGTCGAATACAACTACCGGCGCAGCATGCCGAGCGTGAAGCCGGCAGCCGGCGGCGAAGCCCCCGCCGCCCCGTCGAAGCCCCGTTCCTTCGCAGCCATGGCCGGAACCGACGTGGCCACCTACGCGCGCGAGCGGCCGGGCATGAGCGCGTTCGTGCGTGAGGACGGCGTCGTCTACCACGCCTATTCCACCTATGCGCGCGGACTCGACGGCCTCTGGGGCATGTTCCAGTGGCTCGACCGCGCCCCCAAGGGGCGCAACGAAACGGGCGCCGCCTGGTGGCGTCGCCACGACGAGTACGAGCAGGACTGAGCGAACGTCGTGGGTCGATCGCCATCCTCATCGCGCTGGCCGGGGTGTGGGCGGGACTCGACCTCGCCCTCCGCGCGCCCGAACGACGGCTCGCCGCAAACCTGCCCGGGGTCGTCCTGGGCTTCGGCCTGGCTCCGTCATCGGATATGGCTGCGGCTCCCGCGAGCGGAGGCCGGCGATGCGAACGACACGATCGAGCAAGACCGCGGCGCAGATGGCCCTCTCGCGTGCGCTCGAGACGCGCCGCGCGGTCGCGGAGCGAATCTGCAGCGACAAGTATGCCGAGCGATTTCTCGACGGCGTGCCCCGCTGGCTGGTCTCGGCGCGGCCCCTGCGCGCGGCGACGGAGGCGCTCATCGAGCGGCTCTTCGCCGGCCATCACGGCTACGTCCTCGTCCGTACCGCGTACTTCGACGCCGTGCTCGGCGAGGAGCTCGACCGCGGGCTCGCGCAGGTGGTGGTGCTCGGCGCGGGGTTCGATTCGCGCGCGCAGCGATTCGCGGATCGACTTCGCGAGGTGGCGGTCTTCGAAGTCGACCACCCGGCGACGTCGGCGACGAAGCAAGCGGTGATCGGACGCGTCCTCGGACAAACGGCGAACGGCGTCCGCTACGTTCCGGTGGATTTTCAATCCGACGATCTCGCCGCCTCACTCGACCGGCACGGATTCCGCCGCGATTGCCGCACGCTCTTCTTGTGGGAAGGCACGACCCCGTACGTCGCCGCGGCGGGCGTCGACGCGACGCTGCACTTCGTCGCCCGGAGCTCGGCGGCCGGGAGCGTCGTCGTCTTCGACTACATCCTCGCGTCGGTCCTCGACGGCACCTGTACGATGCGCGGGGCGCTGACCGAGCGCGACAAGATGCGGCAGACCGACGAGCCCTTCGTGTTCGGGATCGCCGACGACGCGATCGCACGATTTCTGGCCGCACGCGGCTTCGCGCTCGTGCACGACGCCGGCGCGGAGGAGCTCCGGGAACGCTTCGTCCCGCCGCACCGGCACGGTCTCTACGTGAAGCCCTGGTGGCGCATCGCCCGCGCGACGGTGGACGTCGATCGTCCACACCGGGGGGCGTGAAAGCGGCCCCGCGACATTCTATTGTCGTCCGTCTGTCGCGGGTGCTTCGTCTGGGATCGACGGAAGGCCGCGGCCAACCGAGCGAAGCCCGGCGCGTCCTTCGACGAAGCCTCCACCGCCTTCGACGACGCGCTCGGGGCCTACTACCCGGACGCGTCGCACGACGATCGGTTCGTCTCCCTCATTCCGACAGAGTGCCGATCACCTCCGACGACCAGTACTCACGCAGGCGGGCGATCAGCCGGCCCTCGAACTCGAGGATCGCGACCTCGCGCATGCGCTTGCGAACGCCCTCAGGGCGGTCGTCGAAGCGCGCCTCCCACTCGGCGATGGCCGTAGCGCCGTCGAGGTAGAGGCTGAGCAGTTCGCACTCGATGCGCCCCTGCGACTCGACAACCTTCTGCTGCCAGTAGCGCCGGATCCCGTCGTGGCCACGGATGGGCTCCCGCAGCACCCGCTCGTGGTAGGTCGCCGTCACGGTGAAGATGGTGAGGATGAGGTCCGGATCCTGCTCCCTCCAGGCCGCATGTAGGTCGCCAGAGCTTTGTGGATGTTGGTCTTGGTCAGGGCCATCGATCATTCCTCCAGGAGCTCGGCCAGCTCCACCGGGCCGTTCGTACGCGTGGCGAGCAGGCGATGCATCTCCCGTGCGCGCGACAGTTTGCCACGCTCGGCTCGAACTTGGCGGTCGTCTTGGATCGATGCGCACCCACTCCACGGCGCCACCACCGACCAACACCTCAGTCGGCGAACAGGTGCAGTGGCCGACCATGACGTTCTCCTCGGTCTGTACGGCGAGATGGACGGTGCCGAAGTAGCGCGTATCGCTCACGTTCTTCCAGTGACCAATCAGGTGACGATCGACCAGCTCGGCGGCGACCTCGTTGAGGAAGGGATTGTGCCCCTCGGTGCTGGCCGTCAAATTTCTCGCCGCCACGCGGCGCGCCGATACGTGGCTGATCCGCGCGATGTCCGCGTGGCAGCCGGTTCCGGAACTGGATCGGAATTCGTAGGATGTCGCCCACAGGCCATCCAAGCGCTCAGCCCTGAAGGCGCTCGGAATGGACGCTAGCAGGTCTTCCCTTGGTCCGCGCGCGCGCAGGATGCGGCAGATCTTCCCGAGATGGCGCCTGCGGCATCGTTCGAGCTCGCTCCCGTCGATGGGCGGATTGGTTGCGCCGCGAAGATCTTGCACGAGCCTATCGAGGCCGTCCGGCTCGGCGATGTCTCCACGCACGCGCTCGGTGCGCTGGAACGGGCTCGGCATCTCATCGTCCTCGATGCCGTACGTCACCGGCACGACCGAGCTCCGGCTTTTGGTGGCAAGTGCGACGCCACCCGCCGCACCCGACTCCCAGAGGACCCATGGCTTCTGCAGGGAGCCCGCGGTCAACAAAACGTAGACCTTGTCGGCGCCCTTGATCTGGTCGGTGATCCACACTAGCCAAGTCGGCGCCCGGGGGAATTCCACCACCGGCGCGCTGATCGGAGGAGTGCTTCACCTCCACGCGCTCACCGAACACCTCAACAAGGAATTGGGTCAGTGCGACCGCAATCGTGCGGTCCTGGTGCGCGTGGCTGAGGAAGATCTTGGTCTTGCGCGGTGACCGGCTCGACCGGGCGCCGGTTCGCCGTTGGTGCCGACGCGGTGTCATGCGGGGTCCGTAGGACGCGACCAATCGGGTGGTCAAGCCCGGCCGGCGGGGCAACGACACGCGCCCTTCCTTTGGCGATCCGTGATCGATTCACCTGAGCCGGCGACCGTCGGGTCCGTATCGGGATTGCCCGTCGAGCGTCGTCCCGCCGCCGCCCGTCGTGACGTAGTACGTCCCCCCCGCGCGCGTCGTCGGGTTGCCGTCGATGTTCGGCGTGATCGACGTGGGATCGGTCGCGGCGCTGTAGCCGTCGAAGTCGTCGATCCAGCGGGTGCGGTGCCAGTAGTGCTCATGGCCGTCGAAGGCGACGTCGACGCCGCATGCCTCGAAGATCGGTCCCAATTTCAACCGGGAGGTGAGCGTGCTGAAGGTCGACCCCGTATGGCAGGTCCCGGCCGGGCAGCTCGTCGCCGCGGTGGCGACGCTGCAGCCCATACCGTCCCGCGTCCCGCCGCTGCAGCGTCCGTTGCCGCAGCAATAGGCATCTTGGTGGTAGAAGACGAACTTCCACTTCTTGTTCGCCGTCGCCGGGTTGGTCAGAGGGTATCGATGAGCCCCGCCTTCTCGTTGGCGCCGGTCGACCAGTCGACGTCACTGCCGCGTCCGCCACGCGATCGGCGGCGGTCGTGTCGCCCGCGAGGACCGCGCGCTCGGCGGCGAGGAGCGCGGCGTGGACGCAGGACGTGACGATGGTCGATCCGTAGGCGCGAGGCTCGCGCTACGATCGCGACCGTGCCGCCGCCTCCGCTCCGTGCGGCGGCGTCCGGAGCGTCCTTAGAAACGCCAGGAGGGCGTCGCGATCGCCCTCGGTGAGCGCCTCGAAGGCGCTCCGGGCCGCGTCGGCCTCGCCGCCGTGGAAGAGGATCGCCTCGGTGAGGGTCGTGGCCCGCCCATCGTGCAGGTAGGGCGCGGTGTCGGCGACGCCCCAGAGCCGGGCGGTCGTGAACTGCGCATTCAAAGCCCCACCTGTCGATTCGGCAAGCGCGGGCCCCAGGTCATGGCGCTTCAAGTCGGCGAACAGCTCCACGCGCAGGCCGCGCCCCGGCTCGCGTCGAAAGTGAGCCGGCGCGTGCGTCAGGTCGACTTCGAGATAGACGTTGGCCGTCGGATCGGTCTCGATGGCGGGAAAGGCGAGCGGCAGGAGCCGGCTCCGGGTCGTGAGCTCCGGGATGTGACAACCGCTACACCCGATTTGGCCGAACAACGTCTCACCGCGCCGCGCAGGGCCGCGCACAAGCTCCTGTCGGGGGCGCTCGAGGGTCGTGGCGAAGACCTGTAGCGCCGAGAGCTCGCCGGGCAGAATCTCGTTCGCCACGCCGTCACCGTCCGCGTCGACGTCGGCTCCCACCACCTCGGTAGGCTGCATGCCAAGATGAAACTGCATCGCTGCGACGTCGAACGCGCGCGTGCTCGCGAACTCACCCTTGCGCCCAAAGGGGCGCACGACCAGATCGGGGTTGATGCCCACGATCCCGGAGGTGTCGAACGCGCCGTGGTCGAAAACGATCGAGCCGAAGCTCACGCCCTTGGTCATGAGCGGGATCGCGGTCCCGGGATTTGCCTGTGCCCGGGCCTTCAACGCCTGCAGGTCGATCGTCATCTCCTTGGCCACCAGCTCGACGCCGCCAGCACCGAAAAGGAACGGCGGATTGATGAAACGACCGTTGAAGGCCGCGAAGCCGTTGCCGGCCGTGTCGGCGACGTCGATTGCGGTCGCCATTGCCATCGCGTTGTTGACGGCGCCGCCCACGCCCCCGACGCCCAAGCGCGGCGGAATCGTCGCCGCGCTCACGATGCTGTGACACTCGAGACAGGTCTGCGCGTCGAGGCCGTTCACGCGCAGAAACTGTCCGTTGTTCTGCAGCGTCGGTCGTCCACCGGGACTCGTGGTATCGCTCGGATTGATCGGCCCATCGCCCAGGCCATCCAGCACGTTGAAGGGCGTGGTGAAGATCCGCAGCCCCTCGCGCTGCAGCCGGCGCGGCGACATCGTCCCGTCCGTCACCATGTCTTGCGTGATTCGGACCGGCCCCAGCGCGGGCGCCTCGGTGGCCGTGGCTCGCGTGGGGAGCACCAGAGCCGCGAAGAGCAGCGCGGACGACGAGAGCCGAATGGCCCCTGCCGCGCAACGTTTCGTCGACATCGAATGTCCTCCTAGCGAAACGAGAGAAATCGCTCGGAGGGTAGCCGAGATGCCGTGCCCGTCGCTAGAGGGCGTTTGCCATGCCGCTTCGCTGTAACGGCACGCTCGGGCGCGCCGGTGTGGGATCCGGCGCGATCGGCCCGGCGCGAACTGCACCGGCGCGACCGGCGAACGCGCGCTCAGCCGGAGCGGCGTCGTCTGCGCCCGGCCGCGAGGCGCGCCCGGGCGCGCGCCTCCCAGAGCGCCGCGCCCTGCGCCCGCGCCACCTCGACGGCCCGCTCGAGCCACCACGTCGCTTCCGAGGAGCGCCCGGCGGCGCCGCACTCGGCGCGCAGCCGGTACAGCTCGGCCTCGTAGTAGCGCTCGTCGGTCGCGGCGACGTGCCGTAAGGCGTCCTCGACGGCGGTGCGTGCCTCGCCCATCGCCCCCGCTTCGAGATGGGCGTCCGCGAGCAAGCCGAGGAGAAGGCCGTGATGCCAGCGGTCGCCGAGCCGTTCGCGGTCGGCGAGCGCGTCGCGCATCGTGCCGATGCGGCGCTCCACGGGCCACGCGGGGCGGAGCGCTGCCTCGTAGCAGCGCAGGAGGGCGAGGTAGCTCACGAGGCCGTTGCCATCGGCGATCGCAATGGCGCCCGCCACGCGATCGGCGGCAGTCGTGTCGCCCGCGAAGACCGCGCGCTCGGCGGCGAGGAGCGCGGCGTGGACGATCTCCGAAACCGCGCCGTGTCGGCGGCTACGCGCGAGCGCATCCGCCTCGATGCGCCCCGCGGCGGCGTGCTCGCCGCGCACGGTTTCCACGAGCGCCAGCTGGGAGCGCAGCGTGCGTTGTATGCTGAAGTTTCTCGGGACCGCCGGATCCACGTCGGTTGCGAGGCCGGCCTCGAGCTCGTGGCGCGCGCATTCGAGCTCGCCGAGGGCGGACGAGGCGAAGCCGGCCCAGCAGCACGCGATCGCGGTGAGCGCCGCATCCCCCGCCGCGATCGTTCGGAGCCGGACGGTGCGCATTCGTGCGGAGCGATGCCGGGCGCGGGTCATGTCCACGAGCGCCAGGCCGATCTCGGCGGTGAAGATGCCGAGCGGATCCTTCGTGCGCTCGAAGATGGCGAGGGCGCGCGCATAAGTCGCCTCGATCGCCGGCTGCGAGTAGCCGTGCGCGAGGACGAGGGTCTCGCCGAGCCGGAGTGAGAGCGTGCCCGCGCGCGCCGACTGGTCGCCGCCCGGGCCGGCCGCGGCATCGAGCCGGTCGCGCGCAGCCGCGAGATGATCCGCGGCCTCCGCGTATGCAAAGCGGGCCTCGGCCGTCTCCGCCGCGAGCTCATGCCAGTCGACAGCGCGGGCCGCGAGTCCGCCCTGCTCGCAGTGCGTCGCGAGCCGGGCAGCGATCGTGGGCGCCGCCACGCCGTAGGTGGCGGGCAGCCCCTCGGCGAGTCGCCGATGGAGGGATATCCGGTCGTGGGCGGCGATCCCGTCGTGGATGATGCGGCGATGCGATGCGTGGGGGAACGCGTACCGGCCGACCGACGTGCCATCGTGCCAGGACGCGTCGCCGATGCGCCGGAACAGACGGCCGACCCCAGCCAGCTGCTCGCAGTCCTCCGCGACCTCGGGCACGGGCCGCGCCACCGCGGTCGCGAGGTCGGGGACGAGCGCGTGGTCGCCGAGCACGCTCGCGGCCTCGACGACACGGCGAAGGCGCGCCGGCAGCCGCGCGGCCTCGCCGGCGACGAAGACGCGCAGGCTCTCCGGCAGCTCGTCCAGCACGTGCGCCGCGTCGTCAGCGAGCCGCCGCACGCCGTCGACCGCCGCGAAGGCCTCGGTCGCGAGGAGCTCGTCGACGAGCGCGCGCAGGAAGAGCGGATTGCCCGCGGAGAGCGCTTCGAGGCGCGGTGCGAGCGCGGGCGGCGGTGCGCCTCCCAAGCGGGCGGCGAGATATGCGGCAACGGCGGCGACCGGGAACGGCCCGAGCGGAATCTCGACGGCGCGCGCTTCGCGGACGAGCTCCGCGGCGAGCCTCGCGACAGGATGCTCGCGGAGCGTGGCGTCGCTCGGGCGGAACGTCGCGAGCACGCAGAGGCGCCACGGGCCCGCCGCGCGCGCAAGCGCCGCCAGGAGGTCCAACGTCGCCCGATCAGACCAATGCAGATCCTCGACGAGCACGACGAGCGGGTAGAGGTCGGCGAGCGCTCGCATCGCGTCGAGACCCTCGCGTAGCATGCGCGTGGCGGTCGCGCCGACGAGCGACGGTTGCAACCGCAAGCGCTCGTCGGGTCGGAGGAGACTCGGGAGCCGCATGAGCCAGGCCGGCGCGGTCCGTCGCAGTACGGCCGCGACTTCCCGGCGGGCCGGACCGACGGCGAACGCGTCGAAGGCGCTCAAGAAGGGGAGGAAGCCTTCCATCGGTCCGTGCTGCTCGAGGCAGGCGCCGCGCGCGCAGCGGACATCGTCGTCGCGCGACCCGAGGAACGTCTCCACCAGGGTGGTCTTGCCGATCCCGGACTCGCCCGTCACGAAGACGACCCGCGGCTCGCCGTGGAACGCATGCGCAGCGACGGCGGCCAGCCGTGCGAGCTCGCGCGCCCGGCCGACGACGATCGATTCTTCCAGGGTTGCCACGGCGTCGGCAGCCGATGGTCGAAAGACGTGCCCCCGGCCGCGCACGGTGTGGATCCAGCGTGGCGCGTCGGCGCGGTCGCCGAGCGCCGAGCGGATCTCCTGGATGACGTTGGTGAGCGTCTGCGGCGTCACAGCGACGCCGGGCCATGCGGCGTCGAGCAGCTCGTCGTTCGTGACGAGCGTGTCCGGACGCTCGCAGAGGTGGCGCAGTACGTCGAACGCCTTCCGTCGCAGCTCGATCGGCGCGTCGCCTCGCAGGAGCTGGCGCCGGTCGAGGTCGATCCGGAACCGTCCGAAGACGATCGAGGGGGACATCGGGCCGGTTTTTCAGCTACCGCGAGCGCGCCCGGCGAGGCAACGGCCGTGAGAATGTGTCGTTGATGTGAGGATCGGCGCATCGGGCGGGAGGTAGACGTGTGTCGAGGAGGACCCACCATGAGGATACCTCGGCATCTCGGCATGCTTGCGGGAATCGTGTCCCTGCTCGGCGTCTCGATCGCTTCCGCCGACACCTATACGCTGCAAGTTCGGCAGGATGCGGGGGGCGTCTCGATCGTGACCGTTACGGTCGAGGACGTGCCCGATCCCAAGGCGCCGCGCTACACGATCGCGACCACCCTCGGTGACGGACAAGCCGCCCGGACGTTTCACGCGAGCATGGTCCGCAAGAACGGGCAGTGGGTGGTCGAGCCCGTCGACGGGCTGAAGGGCGGCCCGTTCAAGAAGGTCGCCGGGCTGCTCTCCAAGGCGGGCGCTCAGGTGAGCAAGCGCTTCAAGGGGTGGGCGAAGCTCGCGCCAACGCCCGAGGCCCGTAAGGCGCTCGTCGTGCGGGGCAAGGCGCTGCACGCGGAGATGAAGGCCGAGGGCAAGGCCATCGTCGCCGCCGTGAACGCCACGCCGAGCTTCGCTCTGAAAGACCTCGCCGTCGCGCAGGCGGCGATCGCGATCCGCTACTACGATTGGCTCTACGCGACGGTCGACGCCGTCCAGCTACTCGGCCCGAAGGACAAGAAGGGGATCGACGCGCGCGTGCGGGGGGCGCTCGACGCGCTCTACCCGCCCGCCGACGTCGGACGGTGCACCGCCGACGCGCCGACGTTCCTGATGAACAGCCAGGACTGTCCGCCCGTCGACTTCGTGCCGGCCGCCCAGGCTCCGCTCAGCGAGGAGTGCTACGGCAAGAAGGGCCTCTACCAGGACCAGGACTTCAAGTGCTCGGCGGGAGCGGTGCAGGGCACGTGGATCCAAACCAGCGACGGTTCGAAGCACGTCGACTTCCGCGACTGCTGCCTCGAGCACGACCGCGCGTTCTTCTGCGGCGGCGTGACGCCGACGGGCGACGCCACGGGGAGTGGACCCGGCTCCTGGGGAGCGTGGGAGAAGGCGAACGCGAACCTCGCGAACTGCATCGGGCAGGCGGTCATCGACGGCTATGCTTCCGCCGGCAACGTGCCTCTCTGGCTGGTCGTCGGCTTCTGGAAGCTCTACTTCTCGACGGCCGGCAACGTCTTCTTCTGGGGCGACTCGACCCTCGTCGGGGATGCCTGGGACAACGGCTTCAACGATCCCGCGATCCTCGCTCGTCGGCTCGACACCTGTCTCTGCGGCGGCGACCAGCCGGTACCGCTCTGCGGGAATCACTGCAAGGTGAACGACTGCTCGATGCCCCTTCCCGCCATGCTCGACCTCCCGGCGTTCGAGAATCGCTGCGACGACCAGACGTGCATATGGACGTGCGTCGAGGAGTACCAGGACGGCAAGCTCGCCAAGCGTTACCAGCGCAAGCGGGTCTTCGACGCCAACGGCAATGTCGTCGACACCGGCCAGCCGTTCGACTTCAGCAACTGCACGCCCGATTACGAGATGCCCTGCGACTGTCCGCCGTATCAACAGCCGGCGGTCCTGGAGCCGGCGCAGTGTACGATCCCGGGCGGGTACTATTCCGGGTCGGCGCTGCCGACGACGCAGGACGTGACGATGGTCGATCCGTAGGCGCGCTCGTCGGGCGGCGCCGCGCTCAGCGCGGACCGAACCGATAGACGTCGCCCTCGATCATCGACAGGAGATGGAGCTCGCCGGCCGCGTCCTCGCCGAAGGACGAGAGGCCGGCGAGCCGGCTCGCGGGGCCAACTCGGCGGGGGCGGCAACGCTCCGGCGCCCGTTGGCGGCGAGGGCGCAATGCCTGCGCCAGGGCTGCCCCGCGGTAGCGCGCCTTCAGCAGATTCACACGAGGCTTCGGAATCAATACCGCGAGCTCTTCCCCGGAGACGAGGACGAAGACGCGAGTGCCGTCGGTCCAAGGGCGTGCGAGTACAGCCGACCGCGATTCTCAGCCCCGCTCGTCGCCGCCGAAGATCTTCCGCATCAGCATCGCGACCGGATCGTAGAAGCGATCGACCACGCGCTCCTTCAACGGGATGATGCCGTTGTCGGTGATGTGGATGTGCTCCGGGCAGACCTCGGTGCAGCACTTGGTGATGTTGCACATGCCGGAGCCGAGCTCGTTGCGGACGGCGGGAATGCGGTCGGCGGTGTCGAGCGGATGCATCTCGAGCGAGGCGAGGCGGATCATGAAGCGCGGGCCGACGAAGCTCGTCTCCTCGCGGCCGTCGCGATCACGCAGGACGTGGCAGACGTCCTGACAGAGGTAGCACTCGATGCACTTCCGGAACTCCTGCACCCGGTCGACGTCCTCTTGGTACATGCGGTGCGTGCCGTCGGGGTCGCGCGGACGCGGCTGGAATTTCGGGATGCGCCGGTTCTGCTTGTAGTTCCACGAGACGTCGGTCACGAGATCCTTGATCGACGGGAACGTCTTCAAGGGCTGGACGGTGATGGTCTCGGTCTCGCCGAACGAGTTCATGCGGGTCATGCAGGCGAGCTTCGGCTTGCCGTTGATCTCCATGCTGCACGAGCCGCACTTCCCGGCCTTGCAGTTCCAGCGGATCGCGAGATCGTTCGCCTGCTCCGCCTGGATGCGATGGAGCACGTCGAGCACGACCATGCCGGGATCGACGGGCACCTCGTACTGCTTGAACTCGCCGCCGCTGGCGTCGCCGCGCCAAACCTTGAACGTTCGCGTGCTCACTGCGGGTCTCCGCCGACCTTGCCGGACTCGAGGTCTTCGATCTTGGCGTTGGCGATCGCGACGAGGCCCGGAGCTCCGGGCGCCTTCGGGCGCTTCTCGACCTCCATCGTGCCGTCGGCGCCGCGCTTGATGACGACGTTGTAGCTCACCCACTCCTTGCTCTCGCCGGGATGGTCGAGGCGGGTGTGCGCACCGCGGCTCTCCTCGCGCATGAGCGCGGCGCGCGCGACGGCCTCGGAGGTGACGAGCAGCGAGCGCATCGCGAGCGCCTCGTGCCAACCCGGATTGTATTGGCTCGCACCCGGGGCCTTCAGCGTGTCGGCCTCCTTCTTATGGGCCTCGATCTCGGCGATCGCCTGCTCGAGCTCGGCCTTCACCCGCACGATGCCGACGCCCTTCGACATCGTCTCGTGGAGCTTCTCGTGGAGGAGATACGGATTGGCGCCGGTCTCGCGGTTCAAGATGTCGGTGGCCTTCCGCACGGCGGACGTCACCTGCGCGGTCGGCACCGCCGGCGTCGACGGCAGGGCGCGAACGTAGCCGGCCGCACCCTCGCCCGCGAGCTTCCCGAACACGACCAGATCGGAGAGCGAGTTGCCGCCGAGACGGTTCGCGCCGTGCAATCCCGCGGCGCACTCGCCGCACGCGAAGAGCCCGGGCACGCTGGTCTGCTGCGTGTCGGCGTCGACCCGGATGCCGCCCATGAAGTAGTGGAGCGTCGGCCCGACCTCCATCGGCTCCTTGGTGATGTCGACCTCGGCGAGCTCCTTGA
The DNA here is from genome assembly GCA_963774015.1 of uncultured delta proteobacterium. Lineage (GTDB taxonomy): Bacteria > Desulfobacterota > Binatia > UTPRO1 > UTPRO1 > UTPRO1. The sequence continues at coordinate 81,799 of CAVZDH010000001.1, read as the reverse complement.
ACTGGTGGTACATCGACGGAAGCTTCCGCTTGATGACGTCGGCCGGTACGCGCGAGGCGATGTCCAGGAAGACACCCCCGTGCGGCGACCCGCGGCCCGCCTTCACCTCGGCGGTGATCGCACGCGCGACCTCGTCGCGCGTGAGCAGCTCGGGCGGGCGGCGCGCCGTCTTGTCGCCCTTCAACCAGCGGTCGGCCTCTTCCACGGTGTCGGCGGTCTCCGGCGCGAAGCGCTCGGAGATGTAGTTGAACATGAACCGCTCGCCCTTGTTGTTCTTGAGGATGCCGCCGTCGCCGCGCACGCCTTCGGTCACCAGGATGCCGCGCACCGAGAGCGGCCACACCATCCCCGTCGGGTGGAACTGCGTGAACTCGACGTCCATGAGCTCGGCGCCGGCCTCGTAAGCCATCGCGGTCCCGTCGCCGGTGTACTCCCACGAGTTCGACGTGACGGGCCACGCCTTGCCGCCGCCGCCGGTCGCGAGGATGACGGCCTTGCAGCGGAAGATCACGAAGCGCCCGGTCTCGCGCCAGTAGGCGAGGATGCCGGCGATGCGACCGTCGCGGCCGCCGTCCTTCAAGAGCTCGAGCGCGGTGCACTCCATGTGAAACGAGATGCCCGAGTGTACGCCGTGGTCCTGCAACGTCCGGATGAGCTCGAGACCCGTGCGATCGCCGACGTGCGCGAGGCGCGGATAGCGGTGGCCCCCGAAGTTGCGCTGCGAGATGAGCCCTTCCTTGGTGCGGTCGAAGACCGCGCCCCACTCCTCCAGCTCCTGCACGCGCTGGGGCGCGAGCTTCGCGTGCAGCTCGGCCATGCGCCAGACGTTCAGGAATTTGCCGCCGCGCATGGTGTCGCGGAAGTGGACCTTCCAGTTGTCGCGCGCATCGACGTTGCCCATCGCCGCCGCCATGCCGCCCTCGGCCATGACGGTGTGGGCCTTCCCGAGCAGGCTCTTCGAGATGACGCCGGTCGAGAGCTGCTGCGCGCTGCACTCGATCGCGGCGCGGAGCCCGGCGCCGCCCGCGCCGACGACCACGACGTCGTGGTCGATGGTCTGGATCTCGGAGACGTCGAGCATGCCGGCCGCGCCTCAGCCCCAGGTGTTGAGGTCGGTGATCACGCCCATCGACAACAAGCGAATGTAGAGGTCGGTGATCATGACCCACACGAGACTGAGCCAGGCGAACTCGAGGTGGCGCTCGTTGAACCAGCTGGCCCGCTTCCACGCCCCGTACTTGAGCGTCATCTTGCCGCACGACATGCAGTCGGTGCGGCCGCCGATCATGTGACGAAAGGAATGGCAGCCGAAGGTGTACGCGCCGAGCAGCACGGCGTTGAGGGTGAGGAAGATCGAGCCGACGCCGATGCCGAAGCGGCCCTGCCAGAAGAACGAGACCACCGCGTCGTACGAGAGAAACCCGACGAACAGGAGGGCGAAGTACATCGCGTAGCGGTGCAGGTTCTGGAAGATCAGGAAGAAGGTCTCACCGCGATAGGGCCGGTTGCCGGCGAGCGGGCCGACGGCGCACGCCGGCGGCGAGCCCGCGAACGAGCGGTAATACGCCTTGCGGTAGTAGTAGCAGGTGAAGCGGAAGCTCCCGGGAAAAACCAGGATCAGCACCGCCGGCGAGGCCGGGATGTAGGACGGCCACCAGCTCGGCCAGGCACCGAACCACGAATGATGCAGGCCGGCCGCGTCGCCCGGTCCCGCAAAGAGCAGCGGCGAGTAGAAGGGCGAGAGATACGGCCCCCAGTGATAGTGCTGGCCCTGCAGCGCCGCCCAGGTGGTGTAGACGACGAAGGTGAGGAAGACGATGACCGTGACGATCGGCAGCGCCCACCACGGATCGGTCCGCTCGGTCGCGCCGAAGCCTTCGACGTGTCCGCCGACCGCGGACGAGTGCGGAACCATGGGCGGCGGAATATAAAGAGGCACCAAGGAGTCCGCAAGCAAAACCACGCATTAGATCGGGTGATTGCGACTATCAGATCGGTGCACCGCAGAGGCGCCGCGGGCAGAAAGCGCCGAGCGGCGCGGAATGCTCTCGCGCGACTTTCCACGCATCCTACCAGCTCGTGGAGTCGCCGCAGGCGTTGATCCCTCGGCCCGGAGCGGACCTGCGCACGTTTCCCGAACTTCGTCCCTATTCCTATTCCGTAACGAGGTACGGCCCCCCGAAGCCTGCTCATCACAATAGCTGTCGCCAGGGTCATTACCGTGGTACTAGATACGCATGGCGCTTGCCGCATCGAAGTTGACGGCTCAGGGGCAGATCTCCGTTCCTGCCGAGGTCCGCAGAAAGCTCGGCATCGGCCCGGGATCGGTGATCGAGTGGGAGGAAGAGGGTGACAAGGTGGTCGTGCGCCGCGCGGGTCATACGACTTTCGAGGAGATTCACCGCGCCGTCTTTCCCGGCGGGCCTCCCAAGCCGCGCAGCGTTGCCGAGATGAAGAGCGGCATCGCCGACTACGTCCGGAAGAAACACCGGCGCCGTGCGCGCGATTGATACGAACGTCCTGGTGCGGCTCGTCGCCCGCGACGACGCAGCGCAGCTCGCCAGGGCCGAGGCCTTCGTAGCAGGCGGAGCGTGGGTATCGACCGTGGTGCTCGCCGAGACGACATGGACGCTCGCTTCGGTCTACGGGTTGAAGGCCTCGGCCATCGCGATCGTCGTCGCGGGACTTCTCGACAACGTGAACCTCGCCCTCCAAGACGCCGATGCCGTGACGGCGGCGCTCGAACGGTTCAAGCGTCGTCCCTCGCTCGGGTTCTCCGATTGTCTGGTGCTCGAGGTTGCGCGCAAGGCGGGGCACCTGCCACTGGGCACCTTCGATCGGCCCCTCGGCAAGCTGGACGATGCCGAGGCCTTGTAACGACCTCGCGCGCAGCGCCTCGAGGTCGATGGATCCGCGGCCCGAAGGAGCGATCCACGCCAGTTGACGTCCAGCCGAACTTATCGGACCTTCGAACCTTCCCCGAACTTCTTCCCCTATTCCCTAACGAGAGGCGATGCGATCCCCGAGACCGCGAGCCGCGTAGCGCTCGCGTCTCCCGATCGACCTGTCCACATCCACCGGCATCAGCGGACGCAAGTCGTCGATCCGGATACGACGATGGCGCGCTGGCGGGCTTTAGTCGGCCTCGTGTTCGTTGCTCACGGCGACAGCGACGGTATGCAGAGCGCAATATTCTTGGTGCTGTCGAGCCGGAGCGCGCCGAGCTGGTTGGCGACGAAGATTCCGATCCGCGGCGTGTGACCCGGCTGCTTCGGGACGATTTTCGTGCCCTTGCCCTTCGGATCGGCGGGTCCGCAGCCGAGCTGCGGGATCTGCTTGGTGGCGAGCTTCGCCTGGTAGCAGACGAGCAGCGCTTCCGGATGCCGGACGTCCGCCGGCGTGATCGTCGCCGGCGTGCCTTTATTCGGACCCTTCAAGACCATCGGCGTCCCCGACTTTGCGACGGGTACGCAGAGCTTGTCGATCTTCTTGAGATCGTAGCGCCGCGTTTGGAACTGGTCCGCAACGTCGACCTGGATACCCTTCGCGAGCTTCGTGCGCGGTTTGGCCGCGTAACAGAGGAAGTGATCGAGCTCGTGATTCGCCTCGACGGGCGCGCTCGGCGGGAGGTTGAGGTCCTTCGCCGTCGGGACGAGGAGGCTCACGGGCTTGCGCGGGGAGAGCGCGACGTCGCTGCATTGGTTCAGCACGTGGACGTCCGGCGGCGGCACGAATTTCGCGGCGCCCTTCGACGCCTTCACGGCGTACGCGAGCAGATGCGTGACCTCGTCTTGAATGCCGCCGCCGTCCTTGTCGGCCGGGAGGAGCAGCGTCGTCGCCTTGATGACGTCGTAGTTGCGCGTGACGAAGCGGTCGGCGAGCGTGACGGGTCCGATCCGGGCGAACGACGGCTGGCCCTTCGTCGTCTTCACGCCATAGGAGAAGAAATGGTCGAGGGTCGCTGTCGGCGTTGGTGTCGCTGTCGGCGTCGGCGTCGGCGTTGTTGCCGGTGGCGGCGTTGTTGTCGGTGTCGGTGTTCGTGTCAGGCGTCGGTGTTGGGGTCGGAGTCAGCGTCCGCGTCGGCGTTGGAGCCAGTGTCTGCACCTCGAATGAGCCGATGTCGCTGCCGTTGCCTCCCGAGGCATTTGGTATCGAAGGGTCATCGAGCGGACGCGTGAGACCACGCTGATCTGCAGTGATGGGACTGCCGGTGGTGGGGTCGGTGGCGGCGGCGCCTTTGTCGATGGCGGGGCTGCCGGTGAGCAATGCCTGCGTAAAGGTTGGGCCGCCGTTGTCCTGCAAGGGGCCGAGCTTCGGGTCGAGCGGCGTCGCGCCGCTGCCTACCTGGTCGTTGTTGACGTTGTTGGCAAAACCTTGGCTGCCGTCGGAATTGCCGATCAGGTTGTAGCCCTGCGAGGTGAACGTGCCAGCGAGATCGGGGTCACTCGTTACGGCAGTGTTCCCAGCGATTATCGTGTTCTTGAGATTCACGGTGCCGCTGCCGCTGTTGATGCCGCCACCGCTGCCGCTGGAGGTGTTGCCGCTCACCGTGCTGTTCGTCAACGTGACCGCGCCCTGGCCGGTGAAGATGCCGCCGCCGCCGTTGTTGCCCGCGCCCCCGGCGTTGCCGCTCACCGTGCTGTTCGTCAACGTGAGCGTGCAGCCGTTGCAGAAGATGCCGCCGCCGGAGCTACTGGTGTTGTTGCCGCTCACCGTGCTGTTCGTCAACGTGACCGTGTGACTGTCGAAGATGCCGCCGCCCAAGCCGGCGGTGTTGCCGCTCACCGTGCTGTTCGTCAACGTGAGCGTCGAGGTGACGCCGTTGACGATGCCGCCGCCCGCGGCGCCGCCGGCGGCGGTGTTGCCGCTCACCGTGCTATCGACGACGTTCACCGCGCCCGTGCTCTCGTTCGCAATGCCGCCGCCGTTGTCCGCGATGTTGCCGTTGGAAATCGTCAGGCCGGAGATCGTCACGACGAAGGCGCCGGAGGCGATGTGAAAGATGCGGAAATTGGGCGTTCCGCCGGCAGCGCTGCGTTGCACCGTCAACAGATCCGCGCCGGGGCCGCTGATCGTCAGGCTCTTGTTGATCAACAACTCCGCGCTCGTCAGCGTGATCGCCGTGAGCCCCCCGGCGAAGTCGATCGTATCGCCCGCCGCCGCATCCAGGATCGCCTGCCGCAGCGTCCCAGCGCCGCTATCGGCGCTGCTGGTCACCGTGAGGGCCAACGCGGAGTTTGGGACGACCAAGAGCGCGAGCAAAGCCAGCGAGTAGCGATTCACGGCGAGCCTCCGTCGTTGTTGGGGGCAGCGCCGCCACGGCACGACCTACTGTCCAGAGGATGGTGGCGCACGCTCTCACATCGACAGATCGGCGTCGAGGAGATTCGACGGGTGTGGTCAGCGTGACCGGAAACGGAACGGAACCTCCCCACTTCCGGAAGCACATTCCGCCACCCTCGAAAACGAGAAACGGGCGCCGTCAACCGGCAGCCGCCCTCACCCCTCCGTCAACGCCCCCCCCGCAACTCGACCCCTGCCCCGCCGTGCATCCGTAGCAGTGTCCCCCGCGACCGCGATCGCCGTGCCGACGAGCGGCGCGTCCAGCAGATCGCGCAGATGGCGGGGAGCGGCGCCGCCTCCGAGTGGCAGAGCGAGCATCTGATTCAAGTCGCAGTCGTAGACGCAGCCGAGGTGATCGACGCTCACGAGCGTGCGGCACATCACGCCGCGCGTGTTCTCCTCGCGATGGGCGGCGCGAGCACGCCGAGATACTCGTCGAACCGCCCCTTCGAGACGAGCCACGAGCCGAAGCGCTTGATCGGCATGTTGGCGATGGTGAACAGCCGATCGAAGACGATGCCGAAGCGCGCGCCGAGCAGCTCCGTCGATAGTCGGACGCATTACCGCCCTGGTTGACGTAGCTCCTTCTTATCGGACCTTCGAACCTTCCCCGAACTTCTTCCCTGTAACGACGGGGAAGGTGTGCCCGAATGGCCACGCGCACCTAGTCCCCGCGTCACCACGCTCGAGCATCCGAGCGCCATCGCTCTAGTGCTCGTCACGAATGACGACCTCATGTGAGCGCCATTCTGGCGCAGGTCGTTTCTCACCAATGCGACGGGATCTCGGGCCCATCCTCACATCCGCGAATACTGAATCCATATTTCACGACGTGATGTTGCTTCGAGCGTGGCACGCCTAGTGCTGATCGTTTCGAGACGATTTTCGTTGCGGCTCGTCACGATTCCGGCGAAGGTTGTCTGCCTCGCGCTGCTCGCCCCCGAAACAATCCCCCCTCAACCACATGACACTGGAGGAATCGATGCACTCGCAACGCATACTGGTAACGTTTGTGCTCCTGAGTCTTCTGCTCCCGACGGCAGCGAGGGCGGCGACGCGCGTAGTCGATGTCGACGGCACGTACGATGCCGGGACCAATGGCTGTGCGGGTGGCGATCCGGCCTTCACGACCATCCAGTCGGCAGTCACGGCTGCCGTCGACGGCGATACGGTCCTGGTCTGCCCCGGCACCTACAACGAGATCCAGATCACCATCAACAAAGCGCTTTCCGTGCAGAGCGTGGCGGGAGCGGCCGCGACGATCATCGACGGCGGCGGCGGTACCGGGCTTGCGTTCTCGGGCACGGTCGTCATCAACGCGACCACCGGCAATGTCCTCTTCGACGGCTTCACCGTGCAGAACGCCAAGGCGGGACCGTCGTCCGTGCGTTTCAACGTCCGGGTCGGGTCGCCGTCGGCGACCGTCACGTTCACCGTCACCAACAACGTCCTGCTCGGCACCAACAACCCGCTCGACGGCAGCGACTACGGTCTCTATGCGGCCGGTCCGAACGCGAACGACACGCTGATCTTCCAGTACAACCAGCTCTACAACCACGGCTCGAACACGATCCTGATCGAGCGCCACAAGGGCCCGACCGACGTGAGCTACAACACCTTCACGCGCGGCGTCCGGTCGACGACCATCTCGGCCTACGTGAACATGAGCCATACGGGTGATGCGATCACGACGCTGCAGAAGGTGAGCAACAACACCATCGACATGGCGAACGATCCCGGCCCCTACACCGCCGCGAACGCGAGCAATGCCATCGCGTTCATCGGAGCGCTTACCGGCACGACCGTCGGGAGCTTCAGCAACGTCGAAATCAGCGGCAACACGATCACCAACCTGCGCTCGTTCCGGCGCGGCATCGTGCTCTCGAACTCCGCCAACTCCTTGGCGAACGAGGCGCGCGGGGAGATCGCCAACGCGCTCATCTCCTGCAACACGATGACCTGGACCGGAGCGACGGAGGCCGGGTCGCAGGGCGTCCGCCTGCAGGGCTTCGTCTCGAATCCGACGATCACGGGCAACGTGATCGACGGCGTCGACGGCGGCTTCCAGGCATTCGCGCAAAACGGCCACATCGCGAACGCGGCGACCTTCGAGCAGAACTCGGTCACCGACACGGGCGCCTACGCCGTCGATTGGCAATCGCCCGGCCCGCTCACCGCCGAGAACGACTGGTGGGGGTCGGCGACCGGCCCGACCAACGCGGGCAATCCCGGCGGCACCGGCGGGATCATCACCAGCGTCGGGCCCGTCGACTTCACCCCGTGGCTCGTGAGCGGCAGCGACGCCGATCCGGGAACCTGCTTCGTGCCGGGTTGCGGCAACGGCACGATCGATCCGGGTGAAGACTGCGATCAGGGCGCGCTGAACGGCGATCCGAGCAGCTGCTGCACGGCTGCGTGCGGCTTCGTGACGGCCGGCGCGAGCTGCGCCGACGGGGACTTCTGTACGCAACCCGACACCTGCGACGGCAATGGCACGTGCAGCGGACCGGTGGTCGATTGCGACGACGCGAATCCCTGCACCGACGACGCGTGCAATTCGCAGGCCGGGGGCTTCCTCTGCGTCCACACCAACAACGGCAGCTGCATCGGCCCGAATTGCGGCAACGGCGTGGTGGATGCGGGCGAGACCTGCGACCCGCCGAACCTCGCGATCAATCCGATCACCAATCAGGTCGAGTGCCGGCTCGATTGCACCGCTTGCGGCGACGGCGTCGTCCAGGCGAACGACCAGGAAACTTGCGACGACGGCAACACCCTCAGCGGATGCCGCGTCGACAAGCCGCAAAAGCCTCTCGACGATTGCCTCAATAGTTGTCGCCTGCCGATCTGCGACGATCCGTCCAAGATCAAGCTGACGAGCGGCCTCGACATGCTGGCCTTCCACGGCCGCCTCGACGCACCCGGGGCAATCGATTTCTCGACCAACCACTTCGTGATCCAGCTCGCCAGCACCGACGGCACCGTGATCTACCGCGACTCGCTCGTCGCCGGTACGATTCCGCAGACGACGCCGACCTCGTGGAAGTACCGCAACAAAGCCGCCAAGAACGCCGGCGGGATCTACGCGATGAAGATCCGTGGCAAGGACGGCTACTACCAGTTCACGCTACAAGCGTACGGCGACGCCAGCGGCGCGGTCGCCGAGATGCGCACGCAAATCTTCGTGGGCGCGACCGAGTGGGCGTTGCGTGGGGTCTGGACCGAGCTGCCGAGCGGCAAGGGCTGGCGACTCAACAAGAAGTCCGAGTTCCTCGAGCCCTGATTTTTCTCCCACCGACGTGAACCTGGCGGCGCCGACCACGAGGCGGCGCCGCCCGGTTCAACACGAACGGGTTCGACACCAGGCTCGTGATCGCGAATACCTCGGCGGATCCGCTCGGGACCGAGCCCGAGAGCGGCGGTTGCACGATCAGCTTCTTCGGTACGAATGCTCCGCCGCCCTTCTCGACGGGCACCATCGCGGCGGGCGCCGTGGAAGCGCGTGGTGCCTTCGGGATCAAGACCGCGAGCTTCTCCAGGAATTCGACGCCGCCGAAGACGAGCGCGCGGGTACCGTCGGCCCAGGGCTGCACGAGGGTGAGGCCTATGCGACCGTCCGCAAGAAGCTCGATACGCTCCTGGGCCAGCGGTGGGCGCAAGAGATAGTGCCAGAGTCGTTCCAGCGTGCGGCGATCCTCGGCGCGGACGGTGCGATGACGACCGTGCTGGTCACTCGCGACGCGACCCTGGGCGACGCCGAGAGCCTCTTCGAGAAGCACGACTTCAACCTGCATCGGTGGCCGCGCGGCGGGCCTCTGCTAGGCATCGTGACCAAGCTCGGCCTGCTGCGCGCCTTCGACTTCACCACCGAGTCGATCGTCCCGCACCACGAGGAGATCACGACCCGCCCGGCGACGGCGCCCCGGAACGAAAGGTGGTGTAGTGCAGCCGAGTTCCGCTTCAGCCACCGTATTGCGCCGTGAGCAGGGCGTCGACGGCCGCGTCGTGCGTCTCGATGAGGCACCCGGCGCGTGCCGTCGGGCGACACGAGATCGTCGACGGTCTTGCCGCAGATGTGAAGAGCGCCGACGAGTGTGTCGGTGCACTTGGCAGCGACCAGCTTTCGGACTCTCTCGTGGATCCTCGCGAGCCTGCCCGCGGTCCTGAACTCGTTCGGACACTCCGACCGGTCAGTGATGGCCAGGGTCTTGGCCTCGGTCCTGGAAGAGCGTGGTGCCCCTGTTCAGGTGGTTCCGGCACTTCTGGAGGTTCCTGAGCCGGTACTGTCACATAGTACTCGGCCGGCCATGCCGATGGCCTCCTGGCATTTCCGGCCGATCCTCTCGAGTTGGCCGTGTTCGTCGCAGCCGTCCCCCGACACGGTGTTGCCGTCGTCGCAGGTCTCGCCCGGCTCGATGATGCCGTCGCCGACGCCTCGAACCCGGCAATTGTCGACGTCTACCTCGCCGTTCACCGTATTGCAGACCATGTCCTTCCAGGCCAGAGCCTGGACCGAGCAAGGGGCGCTGCAAAAAACATACGGGTAGATGTCGAGATTGTCGGGGTCGGTGCCGCCGACTAGGGATAGAAATTCTTGAAGGAGTTGGCCACGTCCGGAAAGCTGAACCTCCCCAACTCGGTGCCACTCGCGTCGGTCACGACGCGGTAAAGACAAAGTCGGCGAACTTGATAGTAGAGTCGAACGCGGAGAGGAAGACTCCCGAGATCACTCCAGCGAGGAACATTCGTGGTTGGAGTGTTGGAACCGTCATTCTTGGTGCCCGTAATGTCTTGACCCGCTTCGTCCCACTCGATGACATTGATGAGGTCGGTCCAACCGATCTGCATGGTCTGTGAGCCGGAGGTGTCGAGCGCCAATACCTTGAACTCGAAAAGCGCCGTAGCCTGGGGCAGCGTAACGTCCTGCGACCTGGGGGCGTCGAAGACCGCTTTGACGGTACCCGTGCCGGTGCTATCGGAATACGTGTTTACGCCATCGTCTATGGTAACGGACGAATCGTTACCCGCGTAAACGATCCACCGGAGCAGGGGAGTGTCGGGATCGGCTGGGAAGACGTCGGCGAGAGTAGCCGGGTAGTAGCGCGTGTCTGTTATTTGAACGTAGTGCAGGTGGTCCGCCGATGCCTCCGCGGCGAGAAAGCAAAGCAGCGCTACCGTCGACAAACAGCAGGAGGTCAAAGCCATCGATCGTTTCATCGTCTTGCCCTTTCGACTTTGGTCTTGCGTCCGGTTCGCGAGGTCAGTCGCAACCGACCCCTCGCGCAGCTGAAAACGCGCCATCGCTACCTCCTCCGACCGTTCCGGCAGCATCGGCAATTCGAGGTGATTTTGCCAGCGCGCATGCTATACCGAATCTCTCGTATTCTTTGCTTTTCCGACCATTCGATGGTCTCCGAATGCTCGAGTCGGCGGGATGACGGCGCGCAAGAGCACACCTTCCGTCCTCGGGAACTGGGTTCATGCCATCATCCGCGCCCTTGACGCCGAAGGCATCGACGGGAAGCAGATCGCGCTCGATGCAGGGGTCAGCGCTCGCGTAATTCGTGATCCCGAAATACGGGCGCTGCAGCCGACGGTCACGGAGCTCTGGCACCGCGCCGTCGAGGTCACCGGCGATCCTTGTTTCGGACTGACGGTGCCACGGTTCGTGACACCCGCGACCCTCGGGGCCTTGGCCTACGGACTCATCGCCAGCCCGAATCTCAAGGCCGTGTTCGGCCGCGTGGTGCGGTACCAGGGCTTCATCAGTGACTCCGTTGCCCTCCGCTTCACCGTCGCGAAAGACCGCGGGACCTTCGAGATCGACGCCAGCTCACCTGGTGGACCTCCCTTCGAGGGGATCGACGCCTTTTCGGCGCTGATCGTTCACGGGGTGCGGTCCCTAGCGAGCGACCGTCGGGTCAACCCGTCGGCGATCCGAATGCGGCGTCCCGCACCACCGAGCGTGGACCGCTTCCACAAGACGTTTCAGTGCGAGGTTCGATTCGACGCGCATACGAACCTGATCGAGTACGCCAGAACGGACCTCGAGCGGCGACTTCCGGATGGGAATATCGCACTCGCGCGGCAGAGTGACGAAATCGTCGCGCAGCAGCTTGCGGCGATGGACCAGGAGACGCTTTCCGCCCAGGTCCTTCGGGTCTTGCTCGAAACCATGCCGGATGGGCCGATCGAGCGGACCATCGCCCGGCGGCTTTGCCTGAGTCCAAGCCATCTCCATCGCCTGCTGGCCGCGGAGGGCGTGAACTACCGCATACTTCTCAACCAGGCGCGCGAAGACCTCGCTCGCGGCTACCTGCGCCGAGGCCCGTATTCGATCAAAGAGATCGCGTTTCTGCTCGGCTTCTCCAATGCAGCGGCCTTCACGCGCGCTTTCAGGCGCTGGACCGGGGACACCCCGCGCCGCTATGCGAACCGATATTCCGAGTGAGTGCCGGTCTCGTCGCTCTCGGACCACGTGACGTCGATCTTCTATTTCGTCTTCCTGTTCGCGAGCTCGATGTTCTATTCGCTGGAGCGCTGCCCACCTGGTTTCGCGTGCTGGGCTTCGCCAATCCGATCACGTGGCACGTCGACGTGCTGCGCTACCTGACGGTCGGCCTCGGCCGCCCGACCGTCGTCGCCGCCGAAGCCCTCGCGTTCGCGCTGTTCACGCTCTGCGGGTTTCTCGCGGCCGTTTGAAGCCTCGAAGAAGCTTCAAAAGACACGCTCCGCCTATTCCGCAGCCCGCCGCTGGTCCGGTAGTCTCGCAGGCTTGAGCGAACGCCCCGCCCGCCTCCTCGTCCCGGTCTCCGCCGCCCTCGTCCTCCTCACGCTCGCGCCGACGACCGGCGCGATCGCCGATCACGGGGGGACGGTCACCAACTGCGTCGGCATCCCGGATTTCCGTCCCCCTCCGGAGTGCCGAGCGGACGAGCACAACACCCGTGCCTGCCGGCAGAGCGGCGATACCCGCGCGGTCGGGTACGTATGCGAGCCCTTCGTGAACGGGTGTCCGACCTACGCGATGGAACGCGCGATCCCGGGCTACCGACACTGGCAGAAAAACCTTCCGCGCCGCCTCATCGGCGGCACGCGGTTTCCGAGAGTCGGCCGGCTGCAGTACCGCGGCATCCGAACGTCGATGGACCAGTTCACCGTCCCCAAGACCCTGCGCGCGATCGGGGGGGACCAAACCCCCACCATCGGGAGTCGGCTCCACTGGCAGATCGCCTCGATCCTTCACGATCCCACGAAGCTCCACACGAGCTACGCGCTCCGCGATCGGCTGCGGCGCGCGTACCGCTGGTACGTCCTCGGCATCCCCGCGCTGTTCATGAACGCCGAGCGGATCTTGGCGGACCACGGGATTCTGGAGGACGTGCGGCGTCTCCTCGCCTGCCGGCCCTCGTACAACGAGCGGGATGCCGCCATGTACGCGCGCGATCTCACCGCCAAAGCCTTTCGTCACCTCGCACGGACGTGGGGTGCGACGTTCAGCCGGCATCTGTTCGCGTACGACACACCGGAGTTCCTCGAATACGGCGACTACCAAGGCGGCCTCCACCTCTACAGCTCGGCGTATCCGTTGATGGCCGAGGCCTACGGCGCCAAGATCCTCGTCTTCACCAACTTCGCCGGGCAGACGCTCGACATGAACTACTGGAACTTCGTCCGCAACGGCGGAAACTGGGGCTACCACTATGCCGATCGCGCCGAGTTCGTCACGGCGGGGACCATCGACCCACGCGCCGTCGCAGGCATCTGGATCACCGACGAGTCGGGTCGTGACAAAATGGGACGCGACACCGCGATGTCTCCCCGCAGGATCACGTATGCCCTGATGCGGCTCCGCTTCCACGCGCACGACTACGGCGTCATCCTCGACACCGCGACGGTCGGCTGTCTCGTGCGCGTCGGCGCCCATTTCGAGACCTGCGTGAACCGCATCCCGCCCGGTTGGAAAGAAAAGCCGATCCGTGACGTCGGCGAGATCGAGTTCGGACGTCCGTCCGGCAACGGGCACCGAGTGCCGGTCATCGCCGTCGTGCGCGCTTGCGACGTGAATCGCCGCGACTGCGGCGTCGCGGATGGGATATTCGCGGAGATGCCCCTCTCCGATCGGAGGCTCACGCCGGACGAGCTGCGGGCCATCCGCCGCGCGTCGTTCAGTCGCGGCAATCGGCTCTTCGTGCAGCACGTCCGGCAGGCCGCCGATCTTTCCGGCGCGAGCGATGGGAACGGTGACTGAGCCCGTGCATCGACCCGACGGCCTCCGGCGCCAGGTCGAGGTGCTCCTCCGCGCGCTCAGAACCTCCCCGCTCGCCGGCGCGACTGCCTCCGTGCTCCTGACGGGATCGCACGCGCGCGGCGAGGCCTCGGACGCCGCCGACCGCCCGGGCAAGCGCGCGAGCGATCTCGACGTCTACGTGATCACCACAGGGCGAGCCGCACGGCGCCGGCTCTTCGACTTCCATCGCCACCTGGCGCGGGTTGCCGGCCGCGAAGCGGAGCCGTTCGAGGTCGACCTCCACGTCTTGACCCGATCCAGCTTGCAGAGGCTTCCGCCGGTGATCCGTTATTTCGATCTGCGGCGCGACGCGAAGGTGCTCGCGGGCGTGGACGTTCGGAGCGAGCTGACGTGCATATCCGCCGCCGACCTCCCGAAGTACGAGGGACTGCGGCGCATGCTGAACGCGATCTTCTTCTTCGAAAAGGCCGGGCGGACGGACGCGGACGCGCACCCGCTCGCCTACCTCTACGCGGAGGCCGCGCATGCGTTCGCGATCCCGGTGGGAACGTACCGGGCCGGCGTCAGCGCGACGCTGGCGGCACTCGCCACGAGCCCCTACGGTCCGCTCCTGGCAACGAGGATCGTCGACTACGCCGCGAAGTTCCGCTGTCCCGCTCGGGCGAACGCCGAGCGAGCGTGGGGGACGACGCTGCACGACTTCGTCACGATGATCGACCTCTACGCCGAGGGTGCCTACGCCGTCCGTCTCGGAGATTCCGTCGAGGCCGTGCTCCACCGCATCGCGCGCGAGAATCTGGCACCCTACGTCGCCTGGTGGCTGCGTCTGACGACCGGAGCGACGATCGCGCCGAGCGGCTCGCTCGCGCGCCTCCTCGGCCGCGCGTACCACGCGGCCGCCGACCTCAAATGGCAGGCGCGCGGCGAAGGCGCGGGCGTGCCCGCGGCGCGCGCGTTCGCGGTCGACCCGAGCCTGAAGATCTATTGGAGCGGCCGAATGCTCTTGGAGCGTGCGGCGGAGGCCGGGCCTGCCTACGCGCGCGATCCCTCTTTGGCCGCCGATGTCGAGCGCTTTCGCAGGCAGTTTCTGTCCCATTTCTTGCGGGGACCCGACACGCGAACGGTCTTTCGCTTCGGGCCCACCGCGGCGGCCGCTGAATTCAAACGTTAGACGTCGCCTGACCGCTGACCGCCGACCCATACGAACGTATGGCTTCGTAACCCGATCCATGCTAGGCTGCACCGATGGCAAAGGCCGGTTCGAGTGGGAGCCGGAGAAGGACCGGACGAACCCGGGAAGCACGGGGTTTCGTTTGCGCGGGCGCAGTTCGCCTTCGCGGATCCCAAACGTGTGATTGCCGAAGACCTGTCCCACGGCGCGAAGGAGAAGCGCCATTACTGCTTCGGGCGGGTCGAGGGCGGAGTCTTGACCGTCCGTTTCACGTACCGCGAGGACGTGATCCGGATCTTCGGGGCCGGTTACTGGCGAAAGGGCAAGCGAATCTATGAGTGCGAAAATCAGATACACCGACGAACCTCTCGGAAACCTCAAGGTCGTTCCTGATTCTCTTCCTCGCCCCGAAGACCTCGTCTTCCGGGAGGAAGGGGTCAAGGTGACGATCGTCTTGAGCAGGCGCAGCGTCGAGTTCTTCAAGGACGAAGCGCGGAAGCACAAGACGCAGTACCAGCGCATGATCCGCCGGCTTCTCGACGCGTACGCAGAGCACCACGGGCGACCTCTAACCCCGCGCTCAACACGGACGCGCGCAAAAGCGGCGCGCGCCGGTTAGCGCGAGCGTTAGGGCAATGACGCGAGAGTCGTCTCACTGAACGTGTCTTAAGGGAGAGGCCACTATGAAGGGCCTCGGCTAGCACCGCAGGGTCGCCGATGTCGTCGGCATGTACGATGCGGTCGCTGCCGGCAAGAAACGCCGCGGCTTCCGGCCGCAGCAACCCGTGTTGGGTGTCCGAGATCAGCCCGACGCGCGTCACCGCGCGCGACGCCCCGCGACGCTCGTCAGTGTCAGGCCCGGCCCCATGGAGAACGGTGGGATCGGCATCACGCCATCGGCGGCATCAGCGCGGCCGGGAGGCCCCGCCGATCAACTCGGCGATGACGGCGGCGAGGGCGCGAAGCGCCCGCCCACCATCGCCGCAGAACGACGAGCCGTGCATGACGGCGAGCGTCCGCGGCTCGAGCGCCGCGAGACGTTGCAGGGTGGAATCGGTGTGTGGAGTGTACGGCATGTCGTTCGCCAACGGCCCGCCGATCCCGGACTGGATCGCGTCACGCGCGCGCGCGACGATGTCGTCCCGAATCAACGGCTCGGGATTCCCCGGTTGAAAGAACAGATCCGAGCACAGCAGCGTGCGCTCGGTCGCGTCGAAGTAGAGCCCCGCGTCCCAGCCATGCGGCATGTGCGGCGTCGAAAGGAAGCGCAGCCGATGCCGGCCGATCGGCAGCAGCTCGTCGTCGCCGAGCGGCCGCGCCGGGCGGTCGGCAAAGTCTTGCAGCATGACCATGGTGCCGACGACGCTCCCGAGCGCCTGCGCTTGGGGCGCCACGGCGAGCCAATCGTTCAGCGCTCCGCACTCGTCAGGCTCGAAATGACTGAAGCCGATCCAGCGGAGCGTCGCGGGATCGAGCACCGACCGCACCGCCGCGATCGTCGCCGGGAACATCCGCTTCATGCCAGTGTGCATGAGGAACGGCTCGTCGTCGCGGATGAGAAACTGATTGAACTGGATGCCGAACTCGGGATGAAAAGTGGAAATCCGAAAGGTGTCGGCGGCGATCTCGGTGACGATCGTTTCCATACGCCACTCCGACGTAGGCTCGTTGGTGAGCTCATGCAAGCAGGTCGCGAAGTCGCGGACGGCGATCGCGGCGCGTCCCGCGCGCTCAGCGCTCGAATCGCAGGCGGTGCGACTCGGGGCTCGCGTCGAGGAGCACCGCGATCAGCAGCACGCAGAAACCGAGCAGCTGGAAGACGAACCCGACCGCGTGTCCGTGCTCCCACCGCTCGCGGAGCCGCATCCACACCGCCGGAACGAGATCGGGCGACGCGTGCAGAGTGCGGGCAACCTCGTCGTTGACGGGCGCCACCACGATCAGCCAGCTGAGGAGCCAGAGGACCAGCAGCGCGGTGCCGGCGAGGGTCCAGCGAAACGCGCGCCGACGGCGCCGGACGAGAACCGCAAGCAGACCGGCCGCGACGATCTGCCCCGCGCCGTAGATCACGCCGACCGTCGCGAACTGCCGGTAGAGCGTCGGATTGACGGCCGCGTAGAGGTCGGCGCCGTACTGCATCCTCGGCGGCAGCTCGAGCACGTGCGCCGACGTCAGCGAAAGCGCCAGAGCGACCCATACGAGCGTAACGAAGCGCCCGACCTGCACCATGCACCGAGCCCCCAACCCCGCATTGGTTCTATCCAGCGCTCCGTTGCTGTCGCAAAACCCCGGCGGGGGAAGTGCGGAGGCTATGATGTGCCGGAACCCCCAGGATTGGCGTCGGACCGCGGTCGCGGTAACGCGCCACTGCGATGGGCGATCGCAATCATCTCCTCGAGCCAGCGCAAGCGGTCAGCCGGCGTCGCGGCGAGCGCGAACGTCAGTTGACGTCGGCGGTGCGACTCCCACCCCACTCTCCACTCGTCCTCGCCGGGCGGCGTTGGCATAGTCGGGTCAGCCATCCGAGGACCTTCTGATCTGCTCGATCGCTTCGAGGGCTTCGATGTCGGCGAGATCCTGGGGGCGGCTCGCAAGGCGTTTGAGCGCTATCAAGTCCGGAATCGATGCGACACGGACGGTCGTCGTATCCAGCGGAACGATCTCGGCGCGGATAAAGAGCCCTTCGAACTCGACCGGATGCTCGACGAACAGATCGACCTCGCGCATGGGTTGGGTCGGATCCCACAGCGAGAAGACCCGCATACCCTTGTCGCGAATCCAGGACTCGCGCACGACGGCATCGGCGAACGCCACCGGGTCGACCGGCGGACGGGGCCGAAGACCGAGACCGACGAGCGTCTCGATCGCCTTCAGCGCCTCGTGCGGGGCCAGATCGACCACGAGATCGACATCGGCCGTGAGGCGCGCAAACCCATGTAACACCGTCGCGACACCACCGACCACGACATAACGCACATCGGCGCGGTTCAGTGCCTCGAAGAGCGACTCCAACAGCAACACGCCGCCAGTATAGGGTCCGGGCTCGGGCCTGGGTAGTCGTCGGAAGTCGGGCACGGTCGGGCCGCGCCGCCGGGATGTCCGTTCGTGACGGGGGTGCAGGATCGGGCGCGCTCCGGGGGATGAAGCACCTCACACATAGGCCCGCGGAATGAGGCCGTTCTCGCGCGCCTCACGTCGCCGAGGGCCCCTTGAAGGAGACCGACTCGATGACGTCCGGGTACAACGTCCCCTGTGCGAGCCACGCGACGCCGGGGATCTTCGTGGCCTCGGCTTCGAAGACCTCGATGAACACGCATCGAGGAACTGCTTCCGCGCGTCGATCGCCTTCAACCGGTCGCCGAACCGACCGCGAAACGCCTCGGCGACCCGCTCGGCCTCCCCTGCCCGCAGCACGCCGTTGTCGACGAACACGCAGGTGAGCTTGTCGCCGACGGCGCGGTCGATGATGGCGGCGGCGACGGCCGAGTCGACGCCGCCCGACAATGCGCAGATGACCTTCGCGTCGCCGACCTGCTTCCGGATCTTCTCGACCTCCTGCCCGACGAAGTCGGTCGGAACCACTAGCGCCCAGGTGACGTAATCGCCTCTTGTCGGACCTTTGCGCCTTTCCCGAACTTCGTCCCTCTTCCCGTAACGAGGCCATCATCTCTCCGGACCGGAAGGCATCGCTCTCGACGCCGACGGCAACGTCTACGTGACGGGCTTCCGATCGGACAACGCCTTCAAGGTCGTCGCCCCGTAACCGTTCGCGGTGGCGTGACGCGCGGTCAGGGCGGCGACGCGCCGACGGTGGCCGACGGTCGCAGCCGCCAGCCCTTCGGCATCGCCTCCCACACGCCGCTCACGGACCACTCCTCGTCGCCGATCAGGACGTGCGTCGTCATGCGGGCGGTCGCGAGGTCGAGGTGGCCGTACGTCCGCAGCGTCAAGCCGTAGGCGTCCTTGCGCTTGAACAGCGCGACGCGCGCGAGACCGCCGCTCGTTCGAGCGTCCTTGTTCTTGTAGCGATAGCGGCCGGGGCCGCCCTCGAGACCGTTCGGAATGGTGGTCTCGTACACGACACCGCCCGGGACGTCGGGGCTCGTGAGGCGGAGCGTAAAGGGCCCGCGCGTGGGGTCGATCGCCGCCCGTGCTCCCAACGTCGACTTGATGCCGCCGTGGAGGTCGAAGACGTCGAGGCCGTCCGCCAGCTTGATGCGCGCCGGATCGGCACAGATGGGCTCGTTGCAGTTGTTGAGGCAGCCGTCGAGAGGAATCTGGAGGTGGTGAGGATCGCAACCCGAGGCCGTGTTGCCGTCGTCGCACGTTTCGCGGTCCGCGTACTGCGTCACACCGTCGCCGCAGCGCGTGCAGTCGAGGCGGCAGCGCACCTGTCCGTTCGAGGGATCGATCGTCAGGTCGGGCGGCTCGCAGGTCTCACCCGGGTCGATGACGCCGTTGCCGCAGGGCGGGATCGGCGTGGGTATCGTCGACGTCGGCTCCGGGGTCGCGGTGTCCGTCGCGGCCGGCGTCACGGTCGGCGTGCCGCCGGGGCCGGCGTGAGCGGGATGCGGCGCCGCGAGCATGAGGGCGAGAAGAAACGCCCATGGCCACCCGCGAGCGCGTATCGGCGTATCCGGGTCGACCGGCAAGAAGGGGGAAGTGTGCACGCGAGTACCCTCGTGTCTGGCAGCGGATGTCCGAGCCGGGTCCGCCGTTAGCACAGTGCGCTCGAGACGGTCAAAACTTTTCGACGCGCGACCTCAGGGCAGCACTGCCGGCACGCAGATCCACGTCGCCTTCTTGGTGTCGATCTGGCGCGCGCTCAGCTGGTCGGCGACGTGCACGCCGATGCGGGGAACGTGCGGCGCGGGTTTCGCTCGGTAGGAACCAATAGCGCCCAGGTGACTGCCGCGCGTACGTGCCCCATGATCTGGGACCGCCATTCCGCGCGAGCGGCGGCTCAGAGATCTCCGGGCTTCAATTCCCGTGCGGCGTGCGGACGGAACGTCGATCTCACGCCCGCCTCCGAGCACGCTTCACGCCCGCATGACGTTCGTCGCAGTCTGAATTCATCTCGTGCGGACGGGCTTCCAACGGACAGCCTACGAATTCGCTCGGTCCGGCTGCGAGTTCGGACAAAGGCAGATCCTGCGCCTGGCGTCTGGGGAATGCCCACCGCGGCTACGACTCGGACCACCCGCGCGTCGTCGGCAACGTCGGGAAGGCGGGCGTCGCCATCGACTCGGTCGAGGACATGCGGATCCTCTTCGACGGCGTACCGCTCGACAAGATGTCGGTGTCGATGACGATGAACGGCGCCGTGCTGCCGCGTCGTCACGCCGGAGTTTTCCCGCCTCTGGAGCCATCGGATCACGTCTTTCTGAAACACGCTATTTCTACTAGATTCCATCACGGATAATTTAGGCGAAATAGGATACTTACGTGAAGCGACGGATCGGCCAGCAAGAGGCGCAACTACTCGCCTACATCCAGATGCGAAAAGAGCCCGTGGCACGCACCGGCGAGGTGGCTCGGGCCTTGCGGCTGACGCGCGTCCAGGAGCGCGCGCTCTTCAGTCGCCTGGCCCGTGGTGGCCTGATCGCCAGGGTGCGGCCCGGTCTCTACCTCGTCCCTCCGCACCTGCCTCTCGGCGGTTCGTGGAGTCCCGACGAAGTCCTCGCCCTCGATACGCTGCTGCGGGATCGCGGGGGGCGCTATCAGATCTGCGGGCCCAATGCGTTCAGCCGCTACGGCTTCGACGACCAGATGCCGAATCGCGTGTACGCCTACAACAATCGCATCTCGGGAGAGCGGACCATCGGCACGGTGGCGCTCACGTTGATCAAGGTCGCGGACGACCGGCTCGGCGACACGGACGAGCTCCAGACCGCAGACGGTCTGACCGCGCCGTATTCATCCCGCGTCCGGACGCTCGTCGACGCGGTGTACGACTGGTCGCGATTCAACAGCCTGCCTCGAGCATTCGATTGGATGCGGTCCGAGATGGCCAGCGGTCGGGTCGGCGCCACGGAGCTGGTCCGTACTACGTTGCGGTACGGGGATGTCAGCACGATCCGACGCATCGGCGCCTTCCTCGAACGCGAGGGCGTCGGCACCGCGCAACTCCGCAAGCTCGAACGCACCCTTAAACCCTCCACGGGCCTCATCGCGTGGGATCCGACGCGGCCGAAACGCGGGACGGTCGACCGCCGATGGCGCATCGTCTGGAACGACCATGGCTGACCGCACCATGCTCAGGGTGCACGAGGACCCGGCGCTGTTCCGAGAGGCGGTGCGCTTCACGGCCGCGGAGACGGGCTTCAGCGCGCGCCTGATCGAGAAGGACTACTTTTGCACGATGGTCCTCGACTATCTCGCCACGGCTGGGACGGAGCTGATCTTCAAAGGTGGGACCTGTTTGGCCAAGGTCTACGCGGGCTTCTATCGGCTGAGCGAGGATCTCGATTTCGTCATCCCGACCGCCGTCGACGCGACCCGCTCCCAACGACGCCGGCGTACGACGGCATCGAAACGAGTCGTGGACGACATCGTCGATCGCGTGCGCCCGTTGCGCATCATCGCGCCGCTCACGGGCGCAAACGACTCGACCCAATACGCCGCCGCTGTCGCGTACGATTCTCTCCTCGGTGCCCATGAGGAAATCATCAAGATCGAGATCGGGCTTCGCGAGCCGCTCCTCATGGCGGCGACACGGGCCGACGCACACACGCTGCTGCTCGATCCCATCGCAGGCGCGGCGCTGGTCCCGGCGATTCTCGTCCCCTGCCTCTCTCGAGAAGAGACCATGGCCGAGAAGCTCAGGAGTGCGGCGACGGCGGCGGTATCGCCGAGGAGCTTGCCCCAGTCGTCGACCGGACACCCCGGTGACGTGATTTCCCGGTGCACCAAAACGGCGCCACTCGCGGGCTGGCGTATGATTGACGAGTACCGGACGTGGAGGCTACCCAACGGATCGGGTATGCGGCCAGGGCTCGTGGATGAGAACCTCGGTATGCTTCGATCGAAGGCGGAGGTCGCATGATCGTTCGGTCGAGATCGAGGAATTGTTGCGCGCTGAAATACCTCGTGAGCGTCGGTCTGGCGCTCGGTGCCATCCGCATACCGCACGCCGACGCGCGCGGCTTCCATTTTGGACGCGTTCCTTACTGGGGCTCAAAGGGCAATCCGGTTGTCGGGCTCACGCAGGCTGAGCGGTCGGCGTTCGAGGCCGTCGATCATGACGATGCCGACGCGGTGACCGAATATCTGCGGCGACAGGGAAATCCGCACGTCAAGAATGAGCGCGAGGAGACGCTGTTGGAGATCGCTGCGTACCAGGGACACTGGCGAGCCTTGCAGGCGATGCTGCGGTTCCCGGTGCCGGTGACAGGCGACGAGGTTGACGCAGCGCTGCTTGCGGCAAAGAAGGGCGAGCAAGATGGACGCGACACGAGTCGCGCGGTGCGCCTCCTGAAAGCGCAGCTCGCTCCGGCCGAAGGGGCGCCGTAGCGAGTTTCCGGCCAGGGTTCGTAGGTAGCCCCGGCTTGGTCAAGCCCGTTAGGGAACCTCTGCACAGGTGGGTTCCGAGCGAGAAGTGCGAGCCGCCCCGAGCGCAAGGCGCGAAGCCCGACCACGTATCTGAACGATACGCCGAGGGCGTCGCGCCGCCGTCGATCGGGGACGGATCGCGCTTCGTAGCCGGGAGCCACCTGTGCAGGGGTTCCCTAGGAGACCCCGACGGGACGAAGCAGCGGCAGTGCTCAGCGACACTTGTCGCCGTCGGATAGCACGACCGTGCCTGAGCGTTTCCGGGGCCGCCACGGACAGTGTTATTGCATGACCCTCGAATTTTTTCTTGACGCGCGGCCGGTCTTCGCCTATTCTTCGCCATGATGTTTCTGAGATGCTCTGGTTAGCGTTTCGTATGGACCCGAGAATCTACCGATGATCGCTCCCGCTCGGCGCTTCCGCCACTCGTGGCGCTTCTTCGGTTTCGGCGGGGTGGTGCGCCGGCGGCGGCGGCGCGAGATCGGTGAGGAGCGTGCGCGGCCTCGACGGCAACCGTGCAGCGACACCAATCGCGCCCTGCAGTCCGAGCGCGCGCGCTTCGCGGCCACGCTCGACCGCGAGCTGCGGCTCGCGTGCCGGAGCGAATCGGCGATGCGTCGCGAGCTCGGCGACGCGGCACGGGCGTTGATGCGGGCCCGCGCGTACAGCCGGCTCGGCTTCGTGCGCCTCTCCGACTATGCGCACGAACGCCTCGGCGTGTCGGCGCGGACGCTGCACGACGCTGCCTGGCTGGCGACCCGCCTCGACGCGCTCCCGGCCATCTCCAGCGCCTACGATCGCTCGGAGCTTTCCTGGGCCGCCGCGCGCGCGGTCTGCAAGGTGGCCGTTGCCGCCGACGAAGAGAAGTGGCTCGATGTGGCCCGGCGATCGACGGTCGACACGCTCGAACGCCTCGTCGCGCGCACCCGCCGCCCTGACGGCGTTCCCGCCGATCCGGAAGGCGAGCCGAACGAGATCGACGGCGAGCCGGCGGCACGCTGGCGCTTCGTCTGCCCGAGCCGCGTTCGCGCGCTCTGGCGCCGCGCCCTCGAGCTCGCGTCGCGCGCCGCCGGCGAGCCGCTCGCCGCCTGGCGCGCTGCCGAGATCGTCGCCGCCGAGGGCTCCTCGGGCCGCCCGCGCGGCACGTCGATCGGCGACCGCGTCTTGCTCGAGGCCTTGCGGCTCGCGCGACGCGAATCGCCGACGGGACGCGGACGTGCAGCAGCAGGGCGCGACAACCCTCGACGCGGGTACCGCCGTCCACGGGAAAAGCGAGGCCGATATCGCGGCCACCCCACGATCCGACGTATCGCCCTCCGACACGACGCCCACCCCGTCCGATCCCGTTTCCCTCGACATGCGCCTGGCCGACGCCGTGCGCGTCCTCCGCACGATCGAACCGCGCATCGGCCGCTTGCTACGCGTCGTGGTCGATCAGCGTATCTATAGATCCTTCGGCCATCCGGCGTTCGCAGACTACGTGCGCGAACGCCTCGGCATCTCGGTCCGAAAGGCCTGGGCGCTCCTCCAAGTCGAGAAGGCCACCGTCCAGAGCGCCGACTTCGACCGCGCCTACCGCGAGGGCCGCCTGTCGTGGGTGCGCGCGCTCTCGCTGTTGCCGGTGCTCGATCGTGCGACGGCGCCGGCATGGATCGCGCGGGCGGAGTCCGTGACCGTGCGTCGTCTCTGCGACGAAGTCGACTGGGTGCTCGCCTCGCGTGACGTGCTCGGACCGAACGTCGCGCTGGTGCCACCGCCGATCGACAGTCCGTTACCGGCACCAATCGTGATCACGCCGCCGAATGCTTGCGCAACGCCGGACGAGTGCCGCGATTCGTCACCGCATGCGCGACTGCAAATCCGTGCGCACGACGAGACACCCGCGCTGGGCTCCACGAGCGAGCGACAAAATGTGCTCGAAGTCGTGGACGCCGAGATCCGATTCACCGGACCGGCATCCGTGGTGGCCCTACTACGGGACGTGCTCGATTCGTTCGCGGAGCCCAACCAGCCGCGCTGGATGGCGCTCGAACGACTCTTGCGCCACGTCGTCACCCATTGGGCGAGTACCCCGCGCCACCCCGATCCGGTCTTCGCCCGTGACGGTTGGCGCTGCACCGTGCCGGCCTGCAGCTCGCGCCGGAATCTCCACGACCATCACATCCGCTTCCGGTCCCGCGGCGGCGACAACCGGTGCGACAACCGCACGACCGTCTGCGCAGCGCACCATCTTCACGGCCTCCACGAAGGCACGATCCGCGCCTCCGGTGTCGCTCCGCACGCGATCGAGTGGCAGCTCGGCGTCCGACCGGGCGCGCGACCCTTCCTCACCTATGTCGGCGACCGTCTCTGCCAACACGACGACACGAGCAACGCCGCCCGCGAGGCCGACGCTCGCCGATGAAATCGCGAGACGGCGCTGCACCGGCTCCGGCGCGACCCGCTTCATCCGACCGACCGGTGGCCGCATCGACGTCGCCCCCCGCGAGCATCTCGGTGGAAAGGCGGCTTGGACTGTACGTCCGGGCGACGTAGTGTCCCATCATCATCTCGCACGCTGCACGGCGCGCGCTCGAGGGAGGATGGTGGCGCATGGCGAAGAAAGCACGGAGCTCGCGAAATTCGGGGGCACGCACGACGCGCGCACGCGCAACGGAGGTTCGGTCCGCGGCCCACGACGCGCGGCGACCACGACCGGGACCGACGCGCACGGCGAGTGACGCGCTCCCGACCGGTCCGCTCACGCCCGAGCTGCTCCGCAAGATCGATGCCTACTGGCGCGCGTCGAACTACCTCTCGGTCGGCCAGATCTACCTCTACGAGAACCCGCTGCTGCGGACGCCGCTCGCGCGCGAGCACGTGAAGCCCCGGCTCGTCGGCCACTGGGGCACGACGCCGGGCCTGAACTTCGTCTACGTGCACCTGAACCGCATCATCAAGGAGCGCGACGTCGACATGATGTACGTGATCGGCCCCGGCCATGGCGGACCGGCGATCGTCGCGCAGGCGTACCTCGAGGGCACCTACAGCGAGGTCTATCCCCACGTCGCTCAGGACCAGGAAGGGATGCAGCGGCTCTTCAAGCAGTTCAGCTTCCCGGGCGGCATCCCGAGCCACGTCGCGCCCGAGACGCCGGGCTCGATCCACGAGGGCGGCGAGCTCGGCTACTCGCTCTCGCACGCGTTCGGCGCGGCGTTCGACAATCCCGACCTCGTCGTCGCGTGCGTCGTCGGGGACGGCGAGGCCGAGACCGGCCCGCTCGCGACCGGCTGGCACTCGAACAAGTTCCTGAACCCCGCGCGCGACGGCTGCGTGCTCCCGATCCTGCATTTGAACGGCTACAAGATCGCCGGCCCGACCGTGCTCGCGCGCATCCCGCGCGACGAGCTCGCGAAGCTCCTCGAGGGCTACGGCTACGAGCCGCACTTCGTCGAAGGCCACGAGCCCTTGGCCGTCCATCAACAGATGGCCGCCGCCCTCGACACCGTGTTCACGAAGCTCGCCGACATCAAGGCGCGCGCCCGCCGCGACGGGTTCACCGGTCGTCCGGTGTGGCCGATGATCGTGCTCCGCACGCCCAAGGGCTGGACCTGTCCGGCGACGATCGACGGCAAGCGCGCCGAGGACTACTGGCGAAGCCATCAGGTGCCCATGGGCGAGATGGACACCAAGGGGCACGTGAAGATCCTCGAGGGCTGGATGAAGTCGTATCGCCCCGAGGAGCTCTTCGACGCGGACGGCAGGCTGGTGTCGGAGCTCGCGGAGCTCGCGCCGACGGCCGAGCGCCGCATGAGCGCCAACCCGCACGCCAACGGCGGGCTGCTCTTGAAGGAGCTCCGCCTGCCCGACTTTCGCGACTACGCCGTCGCCGTGAAGGCGCCCGGCGCCGTCGACGCCGAGGCGACCCGCGTGCAGGGAACCTTCTTGCGCGACGTGATGAAAATGAACCTCGCGTCGAAGAACTTTCGCATCTTCAGTCCCGACGAGAACAACTCGAATCGCTGGCAAGACGTGCTCGACGTGACCAGTCGCTGCTCGGTCGCCGAGATCTATCCCTACGACGACCAGGTGGCGCCCGACGGCCGCGTCATGGAGGTGCTGAGCGAGCACCAATGCCAGGGCTGGCTCGAGGGCTATCTGCTGACCGGCCGGCACGGCTTCTTCAGCTGCTACGAGGCGTTCATCCACATCGTCGACTCGATGTTCAACCAGCACGCGAAGTGGCTGAAGGTGAGCCGCGACATCCCCTGGCGGCGCCCGATCGCGTCGCTCAACTATCTCTTGAGCTCGCACGTCTGGCGCCAGGACCACAACGGCTTCTCGCATCAGGACCCGGGCTTCATCGACCACGTGGTGAACAAGAAGGCCGAGGTGATTCGGGTCTACCTGCCGCCGGACGCGAATTGCCTCCTCTCCGTCACGGACCATTGCCTGCGCAGTCGCGACTACGTGAACGTCGTCGTCGCCGGAAAGCAGCCGGCACCGCAGTGGCTCTCGATCGAGGAGGCGGAAAAGCACTGCACCGCCGGCATCGGCATCTGGGAATGGGCGTCCAACGACCGTGGCGCCGAGCCCGACGTCGTGATGGCGTGCTGCGGCGACGTGCCGACGCTCGAAACGCTGGCCGCCGTCGACCTCCTGCGCCACCACGTGCCCGAGCTCAAGGTCCGCGTGGTGAACGTCGTGAACCTCATGAAGCTGCAATCGCCCCGCGAGCACCCCCACGGGCTCCCCGATCACGAGTTCGACGCGCTCTTCACGACCGACAAGCCGATCATCTTCGCCTTCCACGGCTATCCCTGGCTGATCCATCGCCTCACCTACCGGCGGACCGGCCACCACAACCTGCACGTCCGCGGCTACAAGGAGGAAGGCACGACCACGACGCCGTTCGACATGGTGGTGCTGAACGACCTCGATCGTTTCCACCTGGTGAGCGACGTCATCGACCGCGTGCCGCGCCTCGCGGCCCGCGCCGCCTACGCCAAGCAGGCGATCCGCGACAAGCTCTTCGAGCACAAGCAGTACATCGCGTGCTACGGCGCCGACATGCCCGAGATCCGCGACTGGCGTTGGGGCGGCGGCTCGCGGCGAGGCAGCAGCGACACCGCCGCCGACAACACGTGAGCGGCCCCGTGGAGCGTCAGTCTTGCAGGCGGACCACGTTCGCCTTGTCTTGCGTGCCCGACAGCGGAATCGACTGATCGAGCCCGTACACCGGGAACGCCAGACTCCCCGCATTGCCGCTCCACGCGACGCAGTTGAGCGGATTGCCGCGCCGACTCGCGGTGCCGGTGCCGCCCTGGCGCATGTTCGTGATCGTCGTCGTCACCTGCCCGGTCGCGATCGCCACCTGCTGGTCGGGGATGCTCGCCCAATTGATGGTGTCGCAGTTGCTGCTGTCGCTGCCGGTCTCGGAGCTCTGCATGAGGATGCGGACGATCGCCGCACCCGCGGGCGCGGTGCCGTCGGCGGAGATGTCGATCGTGAGGACGGGCGGAAATGCGGTGCCCGAGCCGTTGCTGTCGACCGAGTAGGTCACGTTGGTGCGCGTGCCGCCGTCGCAGTCGACGAAGCTGTCGGCGCTGGTCGCGAAGGCGGGATCCTGACGGAGCCGCCAGCAGGCATAGCCGTTCGCGAACGGCGTCGCCTTCTTGTCGCCGATCACGACCGGCGAGGTGAGCGTCAGCGACGCGCGCCCGCTCGCGTCGGGCACGCCGGCGGTGAGGAAGACGTTCGGCGCCGTCGACGAGGACGTCCCCCAGTCGGTGTTGTCGGTGCCGCAACACTGCCCGCTCGACGGCGGCTGGAGGAAGAAGCAGGTCTTGCCGGCCGTATCACCGCAGCCGGAGGGACAGGAGCCGATCGAGTTGCAGTTGTCGCCGTTGGTGACCGAGAAGGTCTTCGCGCCGAGCGGCGTGGCGGTGACGGTCGGAATCGGCGTCGCAGTGCGCGTCGGGGTGACGGTCGGGGTCGGGGTCGCGGTGCGCGTGGCGGTCGGCGTCGGCGTCGCGGTCGGCGTGACGGTCGCGGTCGCCGTCGGCGTGACGGTCGGCGTGGCACTGAGCGTCGGGGTCGGGGTCTCGCCGGTCGTGACGGTCGCGGTCGGGGTCGGGCTGAGCGTCGGAGTCGGGCTGACGGTCGCGGTCGGCGTCGCCGTCGGGGTGGCGCTCGGCGTGAGCGTCGGGGTCGGCGTCGCGGTGCGCGTCGCGGTCGGCGTCGCGGTCTTGGTCGGCGTGAGCGACGGCGTGGCACTCGGCGTCAAGGTCGGCGTCGGGGTCGGCGGAACCGGCGGCTCGTAGACCTGGATGAAGAGTGCGTCGGCGGCGGCGCCCGCGGACGCGATCACGCAGCCCGCCTCGTCGACGACCGACGTGCCGCAGCTCGTGAGCTGGGTTCCGAGGATCTGGCTCGTGCAGACCTTGGTGAGCGCGGGCTCCGCGTGCGCCTCGGTCTTGGCGATCTTGCCTTTGAGGTCCGCGCTCCGGCAGTTGGTGGCGCCCGTCGTCGGCGGCTTGCCCTTGTCCTTCAGGTACTGACACTTCTGCTGCTCTCTCATCCGCCCGAGCTGCTGGCGGACGAGCTCCCTGCCGACCGTGTTCTGGCAGCCGAGCGCGAAGCTCGAGGGATCGAGCACGGGCGGATTCGGATACGCGCCGTAGGCGAGCTGGGCGGCGACGCCGATCTCGCTCCGCGTCTGACACGCGAGACAGGCGGTGACGCTGTCGAGCCCGCTGAAGCCGAGGATCGCGATGCCGTCGCACGGCGCGCTGCAGGCGAGGTAGCCGAGCGCGCCCGGGGTCACGCCCGCGGCCGTGCACTTGGCATCGGCGAGGATGGCGAGCTTGTCCTCGGCCTTGGTGATCTTGTCACGCGACCTTTGGGGCAGCTGGGTCGCGTCGTTGCAATCGGTCGCCGCCGCGACCGCACCGTCGCCCGCCATGCGGGCGCGATGACACTTCGTCGTTTCCTTGATGATCGTCGCCGCGAGCTTCTGCACGGATGCCGCGAGCGTCTTCCGGCAGGCGATCTCGGCGGGCGTGAACGCATCCGCGCGTTGCGCGGTGACCGCGATGGCGAGGGACAGCACGAGCATCAGCCGGCCGATCGTCATGACGACTCCCGAGGCGACGGTAGAGCCACGGCGTCACCTCCCGGAGGAGGCGACGCCGCGAGGCTTGGCGAGGTTCAGGGAGCGATCGGCGGGATGTAGAGGCCGGAGATGCCGATCTGCGTGCCGCCGCGGCAGACGCCGGGATTGAGCGGCAGGCCGACCGGCAGCGAGTTGGAGACGACGGCCTGACAATCCGAGGCCGGCGTGCCGGCGCCGAGCGGACCCCAGACCTCGGCGCCGGTGATCTCGACCGTTCGAGCGGCGCCCGCAGGAATCAGCGACAAGAATGACGCGACGCTGAGCTTCACTTTGCCCTTGCCGGCCTTGAGCTCCACCGCGATCGGCACCTCGACGACAGGAAACAGCCCATTTATCGCCGTCACCGAGAGCTTGATGATCACGGTGTACTCGGACCCATCGAGCGTTCCGGTGTCCTTGTAGCTCGTCGAGGTCGTGACCGGAATGCCGGCGCCGTCGACGACGCCGGCAAGTGCGATCGCAACCGTGCCTTTGCTGTCGAGCTTGAGTGAGCTCTTCGGCGACAACGTCGGCGTCCCTGGCGCGGGCGGATCGCTCGAGGCGGCCGTCACGAGGTTGGCTGCGTACTTCGTGCCACCGGCCTGCGCCGAGGTGGCGGCCGCGGCGACGACCGCCGCGGCGACGAGGGCAATGCGCTTCACGTTCGACATGGCTTCTCTCTCCTTGGGTTCAATGCTGCGTTGATGGAAGGCTCGCGTGCGTCACGGCGTGCAGAGCGAGCTCGCGTACTTGGTGCACAGGAGACCGGAGGCGCCCGTCGATCCCGTCGCGCCGGGCGTGCCCACCGACGAGGTGCCGCCCGAGCTCGATCCGCTGCCGCCGGTGTTGTTCGCGCCGCCGGATCCGCCGCCACCACCGGTGCCGCCCGTCGCGGCGCTTCCCGCGCGGGCCTGAGAGCCGCCGAGCACGGTGAGACCGCCGGTGCCGGTGTGGAACGCGGCGATCGAGGGACCGCCTGCGCCGCCACCCGCGCCGCCGCCGCCACCGCCGCCCGCGCCGGCACCACCGCCGCCGCCGGAGCCCGCGGAGCAACAGGATTTGGAGCCGCCGTTGCCGCCCTTACCGCCGCCGCCGCCTGCACCGCCGGCAGCGCCCGAGCCGCCGCTGCCGCCCGCGCTCGCGGTCGCCGCGACGTTGGTCAGCGTGACGGTCGCGTTGAAAGCGTAGACGCCGAAGGAGCCGCCGCCGTAGCTGCCGGCACCCGTCGCCCCGATACCGGCGCCGCCGCCGCCGGCGCCGGCGCCGCCGCCACCGCCGGACGCGCTCGCGGACTTGCCGCCGCCGCCGCCACCACCGCCGCCGCCGGCCCCGCCATTGCCGCCGGTGCCGCCGTTCTGGCCGGCCCAGGTGGTCCCGGCCGACGCGGTGGACGTGCTGCCCGCGGCGCCAGCGGCGCCGGCGCTCCCGGCAGCACCCGCGCTGCCGCCGCCGGCGTCGGTACCGCAGCCGAAGAGGCTGCCGCAGCCGCCGTTGCCGCCCGAGGCGCCACCGCCGCCCGCGCTGCCGTTCTGGCCCGAGCCGGAGTAGTTGCCCCCGGTGCCACCGCCGCCGCTGGTCGCGACGCCCGCCCCGCCGCACGACGACGCCCCGCCGCCCGGCGACGAGGGTCCGCTCGCATTGCCGCCGTTGCCGCCGTCGCAGCCGCCGCCCGCCGCGCCGGTGGTCGCCCCGTTGCTCGCACCGGCGACGCCCGCCGCCGCCGCGATCGTGCAGTTCTCGGACTCGAGGGTCGCGCCGTTGATCGCGCGGACGCCGTACGCGCTCGAGCCGGCGCCGCTCGGCGTGCCGCTGTTGATGGTGAGCTGCTCGAGCCGCGCGCCAAAGGTCGACACCACGACGCCGGTCGACGACGCGCCGTCGCTGCCGTTGATCGTAACCACGTTGCTGCCGACCCCGGCGCGCTTGAAGGTCGCATCGTAGCCGCCGCGGACGATCGTCGGGTCGGCGGCACCGCCGCTGATCGTGACCGTGCCCGCGTAGGTGCCGCTCGCGACCGCGACGAGCGGTCGGGTGTCGGTCGCGATCGCGACGCCGCCGCCGATCGTGGCCTTCGCGGTCGACGGCGTGAGGCCGTCGTTGCCGTCGTTCCCGCTCGCGCCGTCCACGAAGACGGTCTTCGCCGCGTCGTAGTCGACCGAGAAGGCGACGCTGCTCCCGGTCTGCACGTTGCCGGCGACGTCGCTCACCTGCACGCGCACGGCGTAGTCGCCGCCGGCGGGAAAGCTCGCGGCCGGGAACGTCAACGACCAGCTGGTCGTGCCACTCGCCGCGACGAACACCTCGCTCGCGCTCGCGAAGCTCGAGCCGTTCCAATAGAGGCCGCTCGCAGACTGCTCGATGCTGACGGCGACCGCTTGCACGCCCGAGGTGAAGTCGGAGGCGGTGCCGTCGATGCTGCCGGGCCACGCGCTCTCACCCGGGTAGTTGCCGGTCGCGGCATAGGTCGTACCGCTGCTCGCGTAGACGGTCGACGCGGCGGGCGCGGAGACGATGCCGACGGGGGGCGTGTTGTCGATCAGCACCGTCTGCTTCGCCGACGTCGCCGGATTGCCGAGCGTGTCGAGGGCGGTCGCGGCCACTTGATAGGTGCCGTCCGACGGCTCCGCGGACCAGGTCACGAGATAGGCGGGACCGCTGCTGCTCGTGCCGATCAGGGTCGACGGCGTGCACGACGCGCCCGGACAATAGTCGTATTCGACCGACGCGACACCCGAGGGATCCGTCGTGCCGGTCGCGGTGAGCGTCTGACCGTTCCGGATCACCGCCGGCAAGGTGTTGAAGACGACCGTCGGCCCGCCGGTGTCGGGGGTCGCCGTGACCGTCGGGGTCGGCGTCGCCGTCACCGTCGGCGCGGCGGTCACGGTCGCGGTCGGCGTCACCGTCTCCGTCGGCGTCGGCGTCTCGGTGGCCGTCGGCTCGGGCGTCGCGGTCTCGGTCGGCGTCGCGCTCGGCGTGGCGGTGACCGTCGCGGTCGGCAGCGGCGTCGGCGTCGGGGTGGGGGAAGGCGTGGCGGCGGGCGTGAAGGTCGCCGTCGGGGTCGGCGCCATCGGCGGCTCGTAGACGTCGACGAAGAGGGTGTCGGCCGCCGTCGTCCCCTGGCTCCCAATGCACGCGGCCTCGGTCGGATGGTTGGTCCCACAGCTCCCGAGCGCACCGAGGTCGCTCACGGCGCACTTGCCGTTCAACGTGCCGATCAGACCCGCCTGGAGACGTGCGACTTTCGACTTCGGGTCGTACGTGAGGCAATCGGCGGAGAGCACTCCCCGGTCTTCCTGGTACTGACACTTCTGCTGGAGCTTGAGGATCGTGAAGACGAGCTTCTTGGCGAGCCCGCCGATCGCCGACTGGCACTTGACGGTGTCGTTCGCCTCGCTCTGCACCGGCGGATCCGGAAGCGCGCCGTAGAGCGCGCCGTCGAGGCTCGAGACCAGGCTTTGCGTCTGGCAGCCGAGGCACGCTGCGACGCTCGCGTAGCTGCTCGTGATCGGCACCGATTCGCAGGGCGTGCCGCAGGTGACGAACCCGAGCGTCGCGGGCGCGCCCGCGACCCCGTCACACTTCTTCTGGGCGCTCGTCGCGAGCTTGTCGGCGGCCTTGGCGATCTTGGTCTGCGCCTTCGGGCTCAGGCCCTGGACGTCGTTGCAGTCGACGCTCGCGGGGTAGTTGACCGGGTCGGCGCCGCTCATGCGGAGCTTGTGGCAGCGCTGCTGCTCCTTGAGCACCGTCGCCGCGAGCTTGGTCGCCGCGCCGGCGAGCGCCTTCCGGCAGCCCGCATCGCCGGGAGAGAGCGCGTGGGCCGGAAGGTGGCTTCCGAGGACGAACGTCAGGAGCGTGAGAGCGAAAAACGGACGGGGCATCGGCACACTCTCTCCAGAGGAGAGATGGGTCGCCATAGTCTGACCGTGCGGTCACGGTCAAGGAAATAAATCAGATCGGGGAATGACGCTCGGCGGCAAGACGCTCGCCGCGCTCAGCTCCCCTCGCAGCGGAAGAGGCCGAGCTTCGCTCCGCCGCTCCCCGGGGGCTGCTTCACGCTCGCGCTGTAGGTGACCCACGTGCCGCTCCGCGACACCCCGATCTCCTCGAAGATCTTCTGGTAGCGT
The DNA here is from genome assembly GCA_963774015.1 of uncultured delta proteobacterium. Taxonomy (GTDB): domain Bacteria; phylum Desulfobacterota; class Binatia; order UTPRO1; family UTPRO1; genus UTPRO1. The sequence continues at coordinate 48,227 of CAVZDH010000001.1, read as the reverse complement.
GAGCCGGGCAGATAGATACCGACCGGGACCGCGCTCAGGCGCGTGACGACCGCCTCGTCGACGCCGTCGTAGAGGAAGATACCCTCGTGGTCGGGGTCGGGAGCGACGTTGGCCCGGAAGCCGGCGCGCGCGCCGTCGGTCAAGCTCGGCTCGGTGATCGTGCGAAGCGAGCCGCCGGTCGGCGCCGGATCGCGCGTGCGGGCGATCGCCGTCGTCGTCGGCCCGACGGGATCGAAGAGAAAGAGCCCGGTGCCGCTCGCCGCGCCGGTGATCGTCGCACGGACGAGCACCTGATCGGACGCGTTCAGGTCGGGATCGCCGAGAAAGCCGCTGTACGTCGCGCCGGCGATCGGCGTGGCGTCGCCTGCGAGCGCGACGCGATCGATGCCGACGCCGGTGTCGCGATAGACGCCGACGAGGTCCGGCTCGAGCGCATCGATACACGAGACCTTGGTGTCCACTTGAAACGCCGTGCCGGTCGCGCCGAGGCCGACCGCAGGTGCCACGAACGAGCAGATCTCGCGGCCGTCGAGCGTCGCGTCGCCGACGAGCGCCACCGATACGACCGTCATCGCACCCGCGTCGTAGCGGAAGATACCGCTCGGACCGCCGCTCACCGTGGCGAGGAACGCGACGTCGCCGGCGGCGTTGATGCGCGACACGCCGTCGAAGCTCTCGTACACGCCGCCGCTCGGGGCGACGTCTCCCGTCCGCGCGACGGCGAACAACGCCCCCGCGGCGGGGTCGACGAAGACGCCCTCACCGCTCGCGAGGTCGCCGAAGAACGCGATGTCGCCGGCGTCGTTGATCGACGGCTGTCGGAACTGGGAGAAGGTACCACCCCCGGGGGCCGCGCCGCGCTGCTCGGCGACGACGCTCGGCGCGCCGCCGTTCGGGTAGACGTAGAGGCGGCGCGGGCCGCCACGCGGCGTCGCGAAGAACACCACGTCGCCGAGGCTGTTGATCGCGGGACCGCCGTGGCGCTTCTTGCCGAACTTCCCGGCGAACGGAGCGCCGGCCGGATCCGGCAGGCCCTTGCGCGCGATGGCCTCGCAGGTCCACGTGAGCGCGTCCGCGGACGACACGGACAACGCGACGATCGCCGTCGCAACGACGGCGCGCACGACTCGACTCTTCGCCTGCATGCATCCTCCTGAGTCTCCCCCGGCGAGGGCGTGGGCGGTGGGGGCACGGCCGAGACTGGCACGCGCGTTCGTGGCGGCGCAAGTTCTATGGCGAGGAAAACAGCGTAGGCTCGCCGCGCGCTGGCGCCGACGTCGCGGATTCCCAAGGACGCCGTCATGTCGTACTCCATGCCGCGGCATGCATCGCTTCCGACACGCTCGACCACGTGCAGCTGTTCCCCGAGGCCGCCGAACGCGTCCGGAGCGTGCTCGTGCAGTGCGCAGGCGCACGCCATGAGCTGGCTCACGGTGACGCTCGCGCTGTACCTCCGATGCTTCAGCCGTGCGGGCGAGCTCGTCGTCCGCAATTGGCCGGTGCTCGGCACCGTGTTCGTCTATGCGGTCGTGATGAGCACGTCGGCGCTCCTCGCCTCGACGCTCGGTCTCCTCGGGGGGTTTCTTCTCAGCCTGGTGTGGGCGTCGTGCGTCGGCTCGTTTCTGTATCTGGTCGAGATGATGGTGCGCACCAACCGGGTCTCGTGGGCGGACTTCCGGCGGAGCTTCGGCATCTACCTCTGGGACGTGATCGGCGTCTCGTTCATCCTGTGGATCGTCTTCGCGATCGCCACCCCGGCGCTCCGCACGGTGCCCCAGGGACCGGGGCTCATCCTCGCGCTCGACCTGATGATCTTCGTGCTCTTCAACGCCGTCCCGGAGCTCATCTACCTCCGTCACTCGTCGTCGCTCGGGCTCCTGAGCGAGAGCTACGAATTCATCACCGAGAACTGGATCGAGTGGTTCCCGCCGAACGTCGCGGCCGTCGTGCTGCTCTTGGCGCTGGCGCGCGTGCCGCCGGTGGGTGTCCTGGCGTGGGTGCGGACGGGCGCGATCGCGCTCCTGGTCTTCGTGGTCATGGTCGCGCGTGGTCTCCTGTTTCTCGAGCTCCACGGCTCGTCGCGCCGTGGCCGCGCGTTTCGGCACCGCACCGGTCGGTGATCCCGGACGCGTCGCCGTCGCCGCTACGCGGCGCCGCGCGCGCCGGCGAGCATGCCGAGCACGACGCCGATACCCGCACCGACCAGGCCGAGCCCGCCGCCGAGCTCGATGCCCGCACCCCGTCCGGACTCGCGCTCGATGTGGCGGAAGAGCTCGTCGACCTGCATCCGGTCCATGGCGAGGCGGGCCGGCAACGTCGGGTCGACCGTACCGCGCTTGTCCTCCGCGGCGCGAAGCTCGCGCAGCACGCGGTCGACGTGCGCGGGGTCGAGCATCGAGACCGGGGCGTGGCAGTACTCGCAGATCGAGCTCCGTTCGAGATCGATCGCCGCGCCGCACCCCTCGCAGCGCACGGTACGAATCCGCGCCTTCAGGTCGGCGAGCTCGGTCGGCGCGAGCGGCCGGACGAAATCCTTCTCGCGCAGGAACTCGACGAAGGTCGTGAGGCGGCCGTGCTCCGCTGGGCAGCGCCAGTAGCGAAAGGCGACGTGACGCTGCCGATCGTGCGTCTCGACGAGCGTGACGCGGCAGCGCGGGCACGTCGGACGGGCGAGCGGACGGTTCGTCTGCTCGCGGCGGTGCTCGTGGATCAACGTGAAGAGCGCGAGGATGGCGCCCGGCGCGAGCAGCAGGCTTTCGAAGCCGTCGAACCAGACGACGCTGCACGGAAAGCAGAGATCGAGCGCGAGCGGTTGGCCATACTTGCCTTGCAACGCCTCGGACGTCGTCGGCTGGCTGCAGCCGGGACACGCGAGGGGAGCCGACTCAGGCAAGGGACTGCCCGCAGGCGGAGCAGAAGCGTCCCGCATGCTCGAGCGTCGCCTGGCAGTGCGGACACGTGACGGCGGTCGGCGCCGCCGGTTTCGCCGACGCCGCGGCGCCGCCGAGCGACTGCGCCATCGTCTGCCCGAGCGCGACGCCCGCACCGACGCCGACGCCCGCACCCGCGATACCGCCTTCGTTCGCGGCCGCGAGCGGGATCGAGCGCGCGGTCTGGAACTGCGCGTAGCGTGCCGGGTCGCCGACCATGCCCATGCCGATCCGCTCCTCGAGCCGCCGCTGCAGCTCGTCGGGAAGCGTCAGGCTCTGGATCGTCACGTCGGCGACGGCGATCCCGAGCGCCGTGCACTCGCGATCGGCACGCGCGCAGACGGCCGCGCCGAGCGCGGCTTGGTTCGCCGCGAGATCGAGGAAGGACACCGCGCCGGTCCCGATCTCGGCGGCGAGCGCGGTCACCAACACGGCCCGCAGCTGTCCCTCGACGTCGCCGACCCGGACGACCTCGCGCGTACCCGAGACCTGCTGATGGAAGCGGCCCGCATCGACGATGCGGAAGCTGTAAACCCCGAACGCCCGCACCTGCACGGCGCCGAGCTCGTGGTCGCGAATCGTGAGCGGCTGCGGCGTGCCGAAGGTCTGCCCGACGCGCCGACGCATCGAGAAGAAATACACCTCGCTCTTGAAGGGCGACTCGAAGCCCTTCGCCCAATGCCTGAGGTCGGTCAGGATCGGCAGGTTCTTCGTGTGCAGCACGTAGCGTCCGGCCCCGAAGCGGTCGGCGATCCGGCCGTCGTCGACGAAGACCGCCGTCTGGGTGTCGCGGACGATGAGGGCCGCGCCGTGCTGGATCTCGAGGTCGGCGGTCGGAAAGCGCCACGCGAGGACGTCGTCGCCCTCTTCCGTCCAGTTGATGACGTCGATGAACTGCTTGTTGATGAAGCGCGCGAGTCCCATGGCTTCCTCCGCGGGTGGCACGCAGCAAAGCGGATGCCAGACGTCGCGGCGACGGGGAGCCCGTAAGCCCCCGCAACGACGGAGTCGGGACGGCAGGCCGAAGAGCAATCCACGGCGATCACCGTCAACGAAACGTCACCGTCGCGGCACGATGCCCTGGATCGCGCGCACGAGATCGCCGCCCGCCCGCGCCGCGAACTCGTCGGGGTCCATCAGCGGCGACAGCACGAAGTGCCGGCATCCGGCGTCCGCGAAAGCCTGGAGCTGCTCCAGGCAATCCTCCGGGCGGCCGAGGAGACAGTACTTCTTCGCCGCGTCGCGGAAGGGACGGTTGTAGATCATCTGCAGGAGATTCGCGGCGCCGTCGAGCGCGCGCTCGTAGTCGTCGTCGAGGATCGTGAAGAGAAACGCCGCGGTCTCGAACCCGACGTCGTGGCGCCCGGCCTCCTCGGCGTGGCGACGGATGGCGTCCATGTTCTGCGCGTAGGTCTCGGCGGAGCACATGTGCGAGATGTAGCCGTCGCCGAGGCGGCCGGCGCGCCGGAGCGCCGGGGCTTTGCGGCCGCCGACGATGATCGGCGGGCCGCCGGGGCGCACCGGCTTCGGATCCATCGAGATCGGCCCGAGCTCGAAATGCCGGCCGTGGTGCGCGACGCCGTCCTCGGACCACAGCCGCCGCAGGATCCCGATCGCCTCGTCGGCGCGGCTGCCGCGCTCGCCGACGGGCACGCCGCTCGCCGCGAACTCGGGCGGGAACTCGCCGCCGACGCCGACCCCGAAGAGGAGGCGGCCGCCCGAGAGCACGTCGAGCGTCGAGACCGCCTTGGCGGTGGTCGTCGGGTGACGGAGCGGCAGGAGATACACGCTGCTCCCGATTTTCACGCGCTCCGTCGCGCCGGCGACGAACGAGAGCAGCGTCAGCGACTCGAGGATCGGCACGTAGAAGGAGATGTGATCGCCCGCCCAGATCGAGTCGAAGCCGCCGGCCTCGAACGCCCGCGCGAGGCGCAGCACGCCGTCCCGATGTTGCGAGGTGAGCACGGCGCCGCATTCGACGGTCGTCTTGAGAATCAATGGATCGGCCATGGTTCGAGCGATGTGCGACGGAACGCGCTGGCTTGCAAGCCGAACGCTTCTGAGCGAGATGCGCGAGATGACCTCGCACCACGACACCCATCCGAGCGCGGCGCCGGCGGAGCCGAGCACACGGGGGCGAGAGGTATGGGACCCGCTCGACGACTTCGAGCGGCGCGACCTCACCTTTCTCGGACAGACGCGCCGCGTGTACGTCGCCGGCACCGGCCCGGCGGTGATCGTCATGAGCGAGATGCCCGGCATCTACCCGCTGGTCGCGCGCTTCGCGCGCTGGGTGCGCGACGCCGGCTTCACGGTCTGGATGCCGCACCTCTTCGGCGACGACGGGCGTCCGCTCTCGTGGGGCTACGGACTCTCGAGCATGCTCCGCGGCTGCATCAGCCGCGAGTTCCGCGCCTTCGCCGCCAACGCGTCGAGCCCCGTGGTCGACTGGCTGCGCGCCCTCGCGGCGCACGCCCAGCCGCTCTGCGGCGGCAAGGGCGCCGGCGCGATCGGCATGTGCTTCACCGGCAACTTCGCGCTCTCGTTGATGCTCGAGCCGGTCGTGCGCGCGCCGGTCCTCTGCCAGCCGTCGCTGCCGATCGGCCGGAAAGGCGGGATGCACATCGCGCCCCACGAGCTCGCCGAGGTGAAGGCACGGATGGAGCGCGAGGACCTGACGGTCCTCGCGTATCGGTTCGAGGGCGACGCCTTCTGCCGCGCCGAACGCTTCGCGGCGTATCAGGAGGCGCTCGGCGACCGTTTCGTGCCGACGGTGCTCCCGGACGCGGGCGCAAACCCGGACGCGCCGATGAAGAACCCGCACAGCGTCGTCACCGCGCACCTGATCGACCGCGACGGCGAGCCGACCCGGAAGGCCGTGGACGAGATTCTCGGCTTCTTCCGCGCCCGGCTGCTGTAGCCCGCGACCCGTCACCGCCGCCCGAGAAAGGACCCGCATGAACCCCGATCACTGTCTCGTCGAACGCCACGACCACGTCCTCGTCGTCACCTTGAACCGCCCCGAGGCGAAAAACGCGCTCAGCCCCGGGATGCTCGCCGGCATGTATCGCGCCTGGCGCCGGCTCGACGACGACCCCGAGCTGCGCGTCGCAGTGCTGACCGGGCGCGGCGACGTTTTCTGCGCGGGCGCCGATCTGAAGGCGATGGGCGCGGGCGAGGTCGACGACGACTTCATGCAGCTCATGTCCGAGGTCCCCGACGTGCATTGGCAGGCGCTGCTCCGTCACAACCGTCCGCTGAAGCCGATCATCGCGGCCATCGAAGGCTTCGCGGTCGCGGGCGGTACGGAGATCCTGCAAGGCACCGACATCCGCGTCGCCGCCGAGGACGCGACCTTCGGCGTGACCGAGGCGCGGCGCGGGCTCTTTCCGCTCGGCGGCTCGAGCGTGCGCCTGCGCCGGCAGATCCCCTACACCTTCGCCGCCGAGATCCTGCTGACCGGGCGCCACGTGACGGCGCGCGAGGCGCTCGACTTCGGGCTCGTCGGACGGCTCGTGCCGAAAGGCCAGGCGCTCGCCGAGGCGATGAAGATCGCGGCGCAGGTCGCGGCCAATGCACCGCTCTCGATTCGGGCGTTGATGCGCATGTTGCGCGAGGTCGACGAGAGCTGGTCCGAGACCGACGCGCTCGCGAAGGAGCTCGAGCACGGCAGCCCGGTCTTCGGCACGCGCGACGCCCGCGAGGGGATGCGCGCCTTCGCGGAAAAGCGCACCCCCGTCTACAGCGGAGAGTGAGCGTGACGATCGCCGTCGAGACCCTGCCACCCCACACGCCGGTGATCGTCGGCGTCGGCTTCCATCAGGAGAAGCTCGAGGACCCGACGATCAGCCGCGAGCCGTACGCGCTCATGGTGGAGGCGGTCCGCCACGCGGCCGCGGACGCCGGCTCGGACGCGCTCCTCGCCGCGATCGAGTCGATCTCCGTACCGCAGGGCATGTGGGAGTATCGCAATCCCGGGAAGCTCGTCGCCGACGCGCTCGGCTGCCCGGCCGCGACGACGCTGCTCGCCGGCCTCGGCGTGCTGCAGCTGCAGCTCGTGACCGACCTCTGCAACGCCATCGCCGCGGGCGAGCGCCAGGTCGGCGTCGTGGTCGCCGGCGAGGCGAAATATCGCCGGCTCCGCAGCACGATCACCGGCCAACCCGTCACCGACACGGCGACGGACGACCTGCCGCCGCCCGACCTGCACCAGACCTCGGTCGACCTCTGGTGCTCCGACCTCGAGTCGCGCCGCGGCCTCACGGCCCCGGTCGAGTTCTTCGCGATCATCGAATCGGCGCTCCGCCATGCCCGCGGCCTCGACGTCGACGCCCATCGCGACGCGCTCGCCGCGCTCTACAGCCGCTTCAGCGAGGTCGCCGCGGCGAACCCGCACGCGTGGAGGCGCGACCCGCTCCCCGCGGCGGCGATTCGCGAGGCGTCACCGCGCAATCCGATGCTCGCGTTCCCGTACACGAAGGCGCATGCGAGCCAATGGAACGTCAACCAAGCCGTCGCGATCCTCGTCTGCTCGGTGACCCGGGCCCGCGCCCTCGGTCTCGACCAGCGGCGCTGGATCTTCCCGCGCGGCGCCGCGCTCTCGAAGCACGTCGTGCCGCTGGCGCAGATGCGGCGGCTCGAGAGTCATCCCGGCACCGTCGTCACGGGCGAGCGTGCGCTCGCCCTCGCGGACGTGACGCGTGCCGACGTGACCGACGCCGAGCTCTACAGCTGCTTTCCGGCGGCGATCCAATCGTTCGCCCACGATCTCCGCGTCCCCGCGGCCTGCGCCTGGACCGTGACGGGCTCGATGGCGTTCGCCGGCGGTCCCTTCAACAACGCGACCCTCGAAGGCGTCGCCCGCATGGCGGAGGTGCTGCGCGGCGACGTCGCCACGGGCGGCGCCGTGGGACGTCCGCGCGTCGGCCTCGTCTCGAACCTGAGCGGCATCTTCAGCAAGCAGGCGTGCCTCGTGCTGTCCGACACCCCCGGCCCGCATGGGTATCGGTGCGAGGACGTGACCGAGACGGTCGCGGCGATCGACCCGCCGGTGCCGCTCCGCGACGACTACGTCGGCCCGGCGACGATCGTCGGCTACACGGTCGTCTTCGCGGGCGGCGCGCCGTCGCACGCGATCGCGATCTGCGACCTCCCGGACGGCGCCCGCACCGTGGTGCGGAGCACGCGCCCGCCGCTCCTCTCCGCGCTCATGGAGCGGGAGTGCTGCGGCCGCGAGATTCAGGTCGAGGACGGCGGCGACTTTTCCTTGCGGGGCGACTGAACGGCCGGCCGCCGCCCACGGGCGCGACGCGTTGGCGCGCCGGCCGCGCGCTCGGCGTCGCGGCGCCCTCGAGGCTCGCCAGGTGCAGCATCAGGATGCGGCGCACCTCCTCGATGGCTTCCGGAGTGCTCTGGCACGAGTGGTTCCACCGCACGACCTTCTCGGAGGCGGCCCAGTCGACGTGGGCGCTCTGGTAGGCGACGACACCGTCGTTGCCGTTCTCGTAAGGACCGCTTCCCTTGACGGGGATGATGGAGTGGGCCGGGATGCTCGGCGGGACCGCGATCGTCGACGTGATCTGGATGAAGGGATGGTTCGGGTCCATGTTGTCGACCGCCGTCGGCGGCCGGCGGAGGATCGCGGCGAGCTTGGCGTCGTCACCCTCGAACGCGCTCGCGACCGTCGCAAGCTGGCCGACCAGCGTGGTCGGCATGTGCACCAGCCACGAAGCGAAGCGCCCGAGCCGCCCGCCGGCCATCATCGCTCCGCGGTGCGGGGTCGAGATGAAGATGACGCGGCCGACGAACGGCAACGGCGTGAAGAACATCGACTGCCGCAGCAGATCGCGGGTGGCGGGCGGGAGCTTGACCGAGTCGAACGGTCGCTTGGTCCAATGGTCCCAGAGGCGTGAGCCGGTGTCGATCGCCGTGAGCTTGGTGAGGAGCCCGCCCTGGCTGTGGCCGATCACGACCATGTGCTGGAGCGCCACGTCAGTGCCTGCCGGGTCGAACTCGTGGACCGCCGCCGTGAGGGCCGCCCGCAGCCGTCCGGCCGAATAGCCGATCGGATTGCCGGTGTCGTACATGAAGATCCAGATCTGGTAGTGCTCGCGGATGACCGCGTCGCCCTCGAGCTCGTTCACGAGCTCGGCCCAGCGCGTCGGGCTCGAGGCCGTGCCGTGGACGAGGACGACGGGGATCTTGCCGCGCACGTAGGGCTGCAGCGTGAACAACCCGTCCTGCGTCCGATCGCGCGGCAACATGCTGCCGAATACGCCGCCGCGCAGGAACGCGGCGATCTCGAGATCGTAGAGCGGACTGCCCTCGAGCTGATACGCGAGCGCGGCCGTCGGATCCGACTCGAGGGGTTGCGGCCGCCCGTCGATCGTCACGCTCGACGTCCGATCGGCGGCGTAGAGCTCGAGACGGCCGCGCAATCGTCCGCTCGCGAGGTTCGCGCGCGGCTCGTCGATGCGCACCAGGGCGGTCACCGGCACCTTGGTACGGGCGCCGATCCGCTCCGCGCCGACCGGCTTCTTCGCGTCCACGGCGTCCGCCAGGCTCGCCGCCAGCGGTGCGCCGACTCCCGGGCGCCGATAGCGGTTGCGGAGGCCGCGGACCGAGAGCGTGGTCGTCGAGACGAAGTGCTCGAGCGGATAGCCGGCCCAGGTGAGACCGGTGTCGTCGAGCGTCAGGTCGAGCCTGCCGAAGGGCAACGCCCGCGACCCGGCTTCGAGGCGGACTTCGGCATTCTTTCCGCGTTGTCCACCGCCTCCGTGCTTGCCGACGGTGCCCGCCGGATCGGTCGCGGCGAGGCCCTGGGCGAGACCTTGGTTGTAGAGGTCGTAGGCGAGCCGCAGTCGCGGGTCGGACTGATGCAGCGGCGTCGGCTGATCGCCCCCCGGAAAGAGCAGCGCATAGGCGTAGACGGCCGAAGCCAGGAAATACGAACGATCGCCCGTGCGCTCACCCTGGAGGAACGAGAGATCGGCAAGAGCGAACAGCCGCCACTCGTCACCCGTCGGCGCGAGCCCGCGGTGGAGCTCGGCGAGCACGGCCGCCGGCTCCTTGTCGAAGCGGTCCATCAGGCCGAGCCGGCGCAGCACCACCTTGGAGGCTTCCGACGGCTGTCCCGCCGAGAGCGCGCTCTGGGTGTGGAGGCGATACGCCGCCTGCGGATCGATGCGAGAAACGCCGACCGGCGTCGCGCACCCGGCCGCTACGAGTGCCACGAGGACGACGAGGGCAGGGACGGGACGGAGCCGGCGCGCGACTCGGAGGGTCATGCCGTGCCTTCTTACCACGTCGCACCGAAGGTGCGACCGGGTGACGGCGCATGCTACGAGCACCGCATGCTGCCACGCGTGTACGTGACGTTTCCGCTTCCCGCGCTCGTGCTCGCGCGCCTGCGGCGGGCGGCGCGGGTGCGAACCTACCGCGGCCCGCAGCCGATTCCCCGCCCGACGCTGCTGGCCGGCGTGCGCGACGCCGAGGGTCTCGTGTGCCTGCTGACGGAACGGGTCGACGAGGAGCTTCTGGCGCGCGCTCCGAAGCTGCGGGCCGTCGCGAACTACGCCGTCGGCTACAACAACGTCGACCTCGCGGCGGCCGACGCGCGCGGCGTCGTCGTGACCAACACGCCCGACGTGCTGACCGAGACGACCGCGGACCTCGCGTTCGCCTTGATGTTGGCGACGGCCCGCCGGGTGGTCGAGGGCGACGCGCTCGTCCGGCGCGGACGGTGGCGCGGATGGGAGCCCGATCAGCTCCTCGGCGTCGACGTGCACGGGGCGACCCTCGGCGTCATCGGTCTCGGCCGCATCGGCGCGGCGGTCGCGCGGCGCGCCCGCGGCTTCGGCATGCGCGTCCTCTATTGGAATCGCAGCCGCCGCCGTCGCGCGCCGGCAGGGGCGCGCTACGCGAGTCTCGATCGCCTCCTCGCCGCCGCCGACTTCGTCTCGATCCACGTGCCGCTCACCGATGCGACCCGGCACCTCGTCGGCGCGCGCGAGCTCGCGCGCATGAAACGTACGGCGATTCTCGTCAACACGAGCCGCGGCCCGGTGGTCGACGAGGCCGCCTTGATTCGCGCGCTCGCCCGCCGCCGCCTCGCCGGGGCCGGCCTCGACGTGTTCGCGCACGAGCCGGCGGTACCGGCGGCGCTCCGCCGTCTGCCGAACGTCGTCCTGACCCCGCACGTCGGGAGCGCCACGACCGCGACCCGGACCGCGATGGCGGCGCTCGCGGTCCGGAACCTCACGGTCGCGCTCGCGGGCCGCGAGCCGCCGAATCGCGTCGTTCGCAACTGAGCGGATCGGCGGGCGCGGCGTTTCGCGCGTCCGAGAAGGAAGCGCTCCGACGATGGTGCAACCCCACGAATCTCCGAGGTCCCGCGTCTGGCGAGATCCTTGCAATACGGACCAGCGGAAGGAGGGCCTGTCATGACGGACAAGCGCTTCGATCTCGACGCCGTCGTCGAGGATCTCAAACGGGCACGGGACGAGGTGCGCGTACAAATGCATCTCGCCAAGGCGGATGCGCGAGACGAGTACGAACGGCTCGAGCACGAGTGGGAGCACGTACGTGCGAAGCTCGGCGTCATCGGCGACGAGGCCGGCAAGGCGGCCGTCGAAGTCGGTGCGGCGCTCCGGCTTGCAGTGGACGAGCTGAGACACGGCTACGAGCGAGTGCGCGAGCTGATGTAGGCCCGGAGGCATCCGCCTCGCGTGAAGGGTGGCGATCGGGTACGCGTGACCGGAAGGGAGGTTCCGGTCATGGTTGCACTGCCGCTCACGGGCGGATGCCAATGCGGGGCGTTGCGCTATCGGGTCACGATGGCGCCGCTCATGGTCTATAACTGCCACTGCACCAATTGTCAGCGGATCGGCGGCGGCGCCTTCGCGACGTCGATCACGGTGTTGGAGGCGGGCTTCGCGTTCGTGCAGGGCGAGCCGCGCACGGTCGAGTGGACGTCGGATGCCGGGAACGCACGCTTCGGCTGGTATTGCGGTGCCTGCGGCAGCCGCATCGCCCACGGGCAGCGGCCGTCGGTCGGCGTGCTGAGCCTGCGGAGCGGAACGCTCGACGACACGCGCTGGGTCGAGCCGGTCGGCGACATCTGGACCCGCAGCAAACAGCCCTGGGTGACGATCCCGACGGAGCGGCTCGCGTACGATCAGCAACCGACGGACTACGCGCCGTTCGTGGAGGCGTTTCGGGCGCAGGGACGCTTCACGAGTTGACGCGCGGCCGCGTGCTCGGCGGCGCGGCGCTCGTGGTCGCGGTCGTCGCGACGAGCGCGTGCACCGCGGTCGTCTATCGGATCGGCGTCCCGATCTTCTATCGCCGCGCCGACCTCCCCGAGCGTCAGATCGTCCGCGACCTCCGCTACTGGAGCGGACCCGACGCCGACCCGAAGAAGCACCGACTCGACCTCTTCCGCCCGACCGGCACGGGCTGGCCGGTGCTCGTCTTCATCCACGGCGGCGGCTGGACGAGCGGCGACAAGAATCTCCGCGCGGGCGGCGCCGACATCTACGGCAACATCGGCCGTTTCTATGCCGCGCGCGGCATCGGCGTCGCCGTCATCAGCTATCGCCTCCAGCCGCAGGTCGCGTGGCCGCAGCAGGTCGCCGATGCGGCCCGCGCGGTCGCCTGGGTGCACGCCAACGTCGCGCGCTTCGGCGGCGACCCCGACGCAATCGTCGTCGCCGGGCACTCCGCCGGCGGTCAGCTCGCCGCGCGGATCGCGCTCGACCCGGCGCCGCTCGCGGCGCTCGGTGTCGATCATGGCGTGATCACGGGCTTCGTCTCGGTGAGCGGCGCCGCGTTGGACCTCACGGACGCCGAAAGCTGGCGCCTCGGACAGCCGCGCGGCTACTACGAGAAGCGCTTCCGGAACGGCGACCCGACCGACGGCTGGATGCATGACGCCTCGCCGGTGCGTTTCGTCGATGCGCACTCGCCGCCGGGGTTGGTGATCTGGGCCGAGGGCGACCCGCCCGACCTGCGCCGCCAGGGCCAGGTGCTCGCGGCGGCGCTCCGCGCGGCGGGCGTCCCGACCACGACCGTCCTCGTCCCAGGCTCGAGCCACACCAGGATCATCCTCACGCTCAGCCGCGACGACACCGTGTCGGCGCAGGCGATCCTGAAGTTCGTCGCCGGCCTCGCCGTGACGGCAACCCGTCGCGCGCCCTCAGCGGCTCCTGACGAGCCCGAGCGCCACCACGAGCGCGCGATCGACGCGTTCGACGTACGGGCGCGGCAGCGTTCCGGCGAGCACGCTCAGGTGCACCTTCAGTAGCGTGTAGATCTCGTTGCACTTCACGATGCTGGTCGCAGGGAGACCGGCGACATCGCGGGGCACCTCCACCTCCCAGCGGAACGGCTCCCCGGCGCGCGGCGCGGTCGTGAGATGCACGACCATGACCTTCCGATAGCGTTCGTTTCGATTGAAGGCATCGAGCGAGACGATCAGATACGGACGTCGCTTGCGCGAGCCGCCGGGGAGTGGCGGGTCACCCCACCACACCTCACCGCGCTGCACGGCGCGTCTTCTTGGCGGCGGGACGTCGGCGCGGCCTCGACTCGAACGCTTGCGCCGCGATGAGGTCGGAATCCTCGTCGCCGTGTCCGGCAGCGCAGTAGCGGACGACCTCGTCCTCCAGCAGGGCGTCATCGAGACGCGCGAGCTTTTCGTCCACGGCCTCGCGAATCAGATCCGAAAGCGTTCGGTACCGGCCCCGCCGGACGAGCGCCATCGCGCGTTCGATCTGCTCGGCGTCGGCATTGACGACGGTGCGTCGCTTGGTGCGCATCCAGTGACACTAATTTGGTGCACCATTCGATGCAACTCCCGCGTAGCTGGCCGCCGGCGGCGCCGAGATCTCCCGAACGATTTCGCCTCCGCCGCCGCCACGAGCTAAGAACCTATCCCAGTAGCCCCGCAGCGCGCCACGTGATGATCGCACACGCGAAATGGAGCATCGCCAGATAGTTCTCCGCTTTCTTCTCCCAGCGAATCAGGATGCGGCGGAATCGATTCATCCAGCTGTGCGAGCGTTCGACCACCCAGCGCCGCGCTTTGATCCCGGCGCGTCGCTTGAGGCCTGAGCCTCTTCGCCCCGCGTGCGCAAGTGCAGCGTGAAGCCGAAGGTGGCGGCGAGGGTGCGCACCTCCGCGTAGTCGTACCCTTTGTCGAGACACATCCCCTGCGCCGCCGCGATCCGGGGCCGGGTCGCCGCACGGGCACGCTGGTCACCGTCTCCGCAAACAGTTTGAAGTCATTGCGATTGGCGCCGGCGATCGCGAGCCCCAGCGGGACGCCGGCGGCGTCGGTCAGCAGGCTGCGTTTGCTGCCGCCTTTGGCGCGATCCGTCGGGTTGGGCCCCCTTTTTTCCCCACCCAGCGGCGCCTTACTCATCGCCCCGTCCATCGCGAGCCACCGCCAATCGAGCCCGAACTCCCGATCGTACCGCCGCAACGCGCGCCGCCACAGCGTGTGAAACACGCCCGCCGCCGTCCATTCCTAAACCGCCGGTGCGCGGCGGATGACGAGCACAGGCCCGTGCCGTTCAGCGCATTCCACTGACAGCCGGTGCGCAGGACGAAGAGAATCGCCTCCATCGCCTCCCGGTCCGGCACCCGGGGATTATGTCCGCCGAACCGATGCGCCTTCCGCGCCGGGAGTACCGGCTCGATCAATGCCCACAGCGCATCGGGCATCCGCCACCCATCATCCTTCGCCACCAACCCCACATCACCCACCCCCGCCTGCCCCCTACCACTTTTCAAGGGCTACTGGGATAGGTTCTAAGACCCGCGACCGTGAGGCTCAGAGCGGAGGTGAGTGGCGACGCACGGCGCGGCGAGACCAGCCGGGAATGGTGCGCTGACCTGATCCTCCTCCTCTATGCGCTCTTCTTCGTCGTCCATTGCCGTTTGGATGTCGCGCCACCCACCTGGGACGAGGCGTACTTGCTGCAGTACCCGATGACGGTACGCGCGTCTTGGCAACACCAAGGGCTGTGGTCGGCCATGCATGCATTCTGGACGACGCGCTTCATGAAGCCGCCGCTCAGCATGCTGGGCACCATGATGCCTCTGCTCCTCCTCGGCACGGACGGCGTCAGCTACCGCCTCGACAACCTCGTAGTGGCCCTCGTGGCCGTGCTCATCTTGAGACGCTTGCTCGCCCACTATCTGCCCCGCCCGTGGGCAGCGACGTTCGCCCTTGGCATCCTGGTTTCGCCTTACGCCCTCTGGCTCGCGCGAACCGAGATGGCCGAACTGTACCTCTGGGCGTCGCTGATCGCCTGGCTCGCCGCCGTTCTTCCCGAAGATCCGTTCCGAACGCGCCGACGATCGCTCGCGGTCGGCATCGCGTCCGCTGCGGGTATGCTGTCGAAATTGAGCTTTCCTTTGCTTGCGATCGGTCCGAGCATTTGGACGTTCACACGCACGCTTCGCGAAGGACGCCGCGCCGGCGACCTCGGCCAGCGCATCGCCAACTTCCGGCTCTCCGCGGTGAGCGCACTTCTCGTTTTCCTTCCGTTCGGCGCCTACAACTGGAAGCGGATGTGGCATCACTATCGAAGCCAGTACGGCTGGATCGGTGAGGAGTACCGCACCGGAAATCCACTGAGTCTCGACTACGGCATGAGCTACTTCCGAACGCTCGCCGAGTGGATTGGCCCTGGATGGCCTCTCCTTGCTGTCCTCGTCGTCCTGCTGCTCGCGACGCGTCGCACGGGTGAACGTGCTGCCGGCGATCCGCACACGATTCCTTGGACACCGTTGATGACGCTCTTCATCATCAACCTGGCGTACTGCTACTTCGTCCATCCCGTGCCGGAGCCGCGGTTCGTGATTGGCAGCTTCCTTGCGTTCCAGCTCCTCGTGGCCCTGGGTGTGGGTGCGCTCGTCGCCACCTCCGCGACGGGCGCGCCCAGGCTGGCGCGCACGTTGCTGCTCGTGCCTCTCGTCATGCTGCTCGCGAGCGCGCATTGTCCGAGCGGCGCGTCGGTGCTTCCTTGGAACGTGCCGGTACTGAGCGCGAGTGCACGCGTCGTCCCACCGCCCGGACGGACACCTGATCTGCGCGACGCAATCCTCGATCACCTGCCCGTATGCACCGCGCCGTGTACGATCGGCGTCGCCGGCGACCATCCCTACCTCAACAACGAAAACCTCCAACTGCTTGCCGTGGAGCGTGGAATACCCGCCGTCTTCCGACAGATTGCTTACGCGGCCCCCCACGTGCCCGTCGCCGATCGGGTGCGCAAGCTCGGGCCGATCGCTGCATGGGTGGTGATAGTACCTGCGCCCGACGGCCACGACAGCAGCTGGGCCTCACGCTATGCCAAACCCATCCTTGCGTTACTCGAAGAGCAGCACGGCCGGCTTCCTAAGAGCACGTGGGACGGCGACCTCGGGGACGGCACCACGGTACGGATCTACCGAGCTGAAGAGCTGGCGCGCACGGCGCTTCTCGCCTCGGTAGTGGGCCGTTTTGATTTCAAACGGCGTTAGCATGACCGCTCAAGCAAACAGCGTTTGCGGAAATCAGCGATCAGCGCTGGTCTTCGGCTGTAATCCAAGCCCACGGCTTCCGCTTGTAGTCGCAGTCGATGACGTAAACTTTCCCCGGTTCGGCATGTATCTCCGCGAAGACGGGGTCTTCTTCTGTGGCCTTAAAAATCAAGGGAAAGACAGCACCACCGACCCCACCCAATATCGCGCCCCCGACATATTGCTTCCAGCGCGACTCGTCGGCGCAATAGTCGCGATTGTTTTCGATTCGTAGCAGCCTCCTCCCGGGATCCAGTATGAAACCCTGGAACCAGACGACCATCCGCTTCTGATCGTTCACTTCCTTGTCTGACCATGACTTCTCGATCTTCTCTGGTGGTCTCCCGGCACCGTCTACATCGCAAACCGTGAGTTGATGCCCGCATCCCTGAAACCATCCGTCGGGGGTGGTGCAGCTCACCTTGACGAGCGCCTTGCCGGCGGGTGCTGGTTGAGGTCTGACCGTGGCGGCACAGCCGCCAACGGTGAGACTGAATAGGATCGCGAGAACGATTGGAACGGGCATTCGGGGCCTCCTCAGTACCGTCATGTAGTGTCCTCTGGCGATCGACGACGGCGTCGGGCATACTCCATCCATGCCTAACCGCTCAAGAACCGCCGAGAAGATTCTTCAACGCCTCCATAGCGCGGGAATCCAGATCATCCCGCGAGGCGACGATCAGGCGAGCATCCGGGGCCAGTTCGGCCCGGCACAGCATGACGTGCTGCTCGCCGTGCTGCCCGAGATCAAGGCGCAGTGGCCGGCAATCCTGGATGCCCTGGAGCACCGCGACGCGAACCAGTCGGCTAAGGCGACGCTAGAGATTCTCACGGCGGAAACCGGAGAGAGTGCGGCCGTTGCCCTGGGTCGGCGCGGGGGGCTGAAGGGTGGAAGAGCGAGAGCTGACAAGCTAAGTGCGCGGAGACGCACGCAGATAGCTAGAAAAGCGGCGGAAACTCGGTGGAAACAGCGTGGAAAGCCTGTGGATAAGTAGCCGGCCATACGCAGATAGGTAGTTGCATCAAGCTCTGGTGATGGTTAGTATCTGCGTCTAGAGCAGATGCTCAACATGATTTTCCCGACTCCCCACATACTCTGGCAGGAACAGGACGTCATCGGCAAGGTCTCCAGCCTCCGCAAGAGCTTGAGCTATGCGCTCCGGACCAAGCGTCAGTGGAGCGGCCTGTTGCGGCGGACTGCGCTCGCGGAGGCCATCCGGGGGTCCAACAGCATCGAGGGCTACGTCGTCACCGTCGATGACGCGATCGCGGCGGTCGAGGGCGAGCAACCCCTAGAGGCGAAGCCCGAGGAGTGGGCGAACGTCGTCGGGTATCGCTTGGCGATGACGTACGTTCTGCAACTCGCCGACGACCCCTATTTCCAGTGCTCTCCGTCGCTGCTGCGGGCGCTGCACTTCATGATGCTCCATCACGTTCCGAACAAAAATCCGGGCCGTTGGAGATCAGGAGCAATCTACGTCCGCAATGATGAGGGGAAGGAGAGCAAAGTCGTCTACGAAGCACCCGAGGTCGAAAAGGTGCCGGCGCTGATGAAGGAGCTAGTAGAATCACTTTCCGACAGCGCCGCGCACCCATTAATCCGCGGCGCCATGGCGCATCTGAACCTCGCCATGATCCACCCATTCGCTGACGGGAACGGTCGAATGGCGCGCTGCCTGCAAACGCTCGTGCTCGCCCGGGAGGGAATTCTCGAATCTCAGTTCTGCAGCATCGAGGAATGGCTGGGTGACAATACGCCGGAGTACTATCAAGTCCTGGCACGGGTAGGCGCTGGCTCCTGGCATCCCGAGCACGACGTGCGCCCCTGGATACGCTTTGTGCTGAAAGCGCATTTTCAGCAGGCCACCGAAACGCTGCGTCGGATTCGCGAGCAGGAAAAAGTCTGGAACCTGATCGAATCCGAAGTCGCCGGGCGTCACCTTCCAGACCGGACGCTGCTCGCTCTGCACGATGCCGCCTTCGGCCACAAGGTGCGCAATGCGACGTATCGCACGGCCGCCTCTATCAACGAGATGGGGGCGAGCCGCGATCTAAAGCTGCTGGTAGATGCGGGCCTACTGATTCCACGCGGCGAGAAGCGACACCGCTACTACGAGGCGGCTCCGCTCATCAGGGCGCTCTACGAGCACGCGAAAGAGCCGCGCCCACGGGGAGAAGACCCGTTCGCGTCGAAAGAAGGTCCACAACTGGCTCTGGGATCGCCCTGGGATGAAGCCGGAGGCGACAGTGGGGATGGGAGCTGAGGCGGCGTAGCCAAGTGGTCCAAAGCGCGTGTCTGGAAAACACGTAAAAGCGAGCTGTGTAAGCAGCCGTCGCGGGTTCGAGTCCCGCCGCCACCTCATTCCCTGTAGCCGACGATACTCATGGAAATCGGTCCGTTCAAGGCCCCGGTTGTGCTTGACAATGCATGACCGGTCAAGCATACTCTGTCCCATGAACAGACTCACTGCCGCCCGCGGGTCTCAGATCGTCTCCGCGCTCGTCGAGGGTATGTCGGTCCGTGCGACCTGCCGCATGACCGACACCGCGAAGGGCACCGTGCTCCGCTTGGTGGCCGAGCTTGGCGAGGTCTGCGCCGACTACATGGACCGGATCCTCGTGAACCTTCCGTGCAAGCGGGTACAGTGTGACGAAATCTGGGCCTTCGCCTACGCCAAGGACAAGGACGTCCCGGAGGCGCTGGCCGACAAAAGGAAGGCCGGGCTCGTCGGCTCCATCTGGACGTGGACGGCGATCTGCGCCGACACCAAGCTCGTGCCGTCGTTCCATGTCGGGACGCGCGACGCGGACTGCGCGTACGAGTTCATGACCGACCTTGCCGGCCGGCTCCGTGGTCGCATCCAGCTCACGACCGACGGCCATGCCGCCTACCTGAACGCCGTACGTGACGCGTTCGGGCGGGACATCGACTATGCGATGCTCGTGAAGCTCTACGGTGAGACGCGGGCCGAGGAAGCACGCTACTCGCCGGCCGAGTGCATCGGGACGCGGATCGACGAGATCATCGGCCACCCAAAGAAGGCCGACGTGTCGACGTCCTACGTCGAGCGCCAGAACCTGACGATGCGCATGGGTATTCGGCGGTTCACGCGCCTGACCAACGGCTTCTCAAAGAAGGTCGAGAACCACCGCCACTCCGTCGCGCTCCACTTCATGCACTACAACTTCGCGCGCATCCATCAGACGCTCCGATGCACGCCAGCCATGGAGGCGGGCGTCGCGGATCATCCGTGGACGGTCGAGGAAATCGTCGGGCTTCTCGAAAAGCGCGAGCACGAAGCGGCGAAAAACGAACGGCGTGTGATCCTAAATTGACCCACTACCCTCGCCTCGCCGTGAATTGACCCTTCGCCGCCCGCGTGTTTAGCCAGAGCGGCGGGAGGGCGACGAGTGGCGGCGATCTGGCTCTTCAAAACCGAACCGAGCAGCTACGCGTACGATCAGCTCGAGCGCGACGGCAGGACGGTGTGGGACGGCGTCAAGAATCCCGTCGCGCGGAAGCACATCGCGGCCGTGAAGCGCGGCGATCAGGTGCTGGTCTACCACACCGGCGACGAGAAGGCGGTGATCGGGATCGCGACGGCGCTCTCCGACGGCTACCCCGACCCCAAGCAGAAGGATGAGAAGGCGGCGGTCGTCGACCTCGCGCCGGTGAAACGCCTGCCGCGTCCGGTGACGCTCGCCGAGCTGAAGCAGCGTCCGTCGTTGCGGGACTTTCCATTGGTGCGCCTGCCGCGGCTCTCGGCCATGCCGGTCTCGGCCGCGGAGTGGCAAGAGATCGAACGTCTGAGCCGCGCCTGAACGGCGCCCGGGGGGTGCGATGGGGACGACCGAGACCAAACCGCTGGAGGTCGAGCGCCTGCCCGGCATCGCGCGCGGCGGCGCGTTCCTGATCGAACCGATCGGCAGCCGGGACATCTTCATCACCGGCGAGTTCACCGACGAGCAGCTCGCCTACGCGGAGACCGCCGAGGAGTTCGTCACCAAGGAGGTGCTGCCGCGGCTCGACGCGATCGAGCACAAGGAAGCGGGCCTGATGCCGCGGCTCTTGAAACGCGCCGGCGAGCTCGGCCTCCTCATGATCGACATCCCGGAGCAGTACGGCGGGCTCGGGCTCGACAAGGCGACCTCGATGCTCGTCTCCGAGCGCGCCGCGAAGTGCGCATCCTTCAGCGTGTCCTGGGGCGCCCACACCGGCATCGGCACGTTGCCGCTCGTGTACTACGGCACGGCCGCGCAGAAGACGCACTATCTCCCGAAGCTCGCGAGCGGCGAGATGCTCGCGGCCTACGCGCTCACCGAGCCCGGCTCCGGCAGCGACGCGCCGGCGGCACGCACCACCGCCGTGCTCTCGCCCGACGGCACGCACTACGTGCTGAACGGCGTCAAGCAGTTCATCACCAACGCCGGCTTCGCCGATCTCTTCACGGTCTTCGCGAAGATCGACGGCGAGAAGTTCACCGCATTCCTCGTCGAGCGCGCGTATCCCGGCGTCTCGACCGGCCCCGAGGAGCAGAAGCTCGGCATCAAGGGATCGTCGACCCGTCAGCTGATTCTCGAGGACGCGACGGTCCCGGCGGAGAACCTGCTCGGCGAGGCCAGCCGCGGCCACAAGATCGCGTTCAACATCCTGAACATCGGCCGCTTCAAGCTCGGCTGCGGCGCCGTCGGCGCCGCCCGCGAGTGCCTCGACGGCGCGATCCGTTACGCGCGGAGCGCAAGCAGTTCGGCAAGCCGATCGCGTCGTTCGGCGCCATCCAGCAGAAGCTCGCCGACATGGCGACCCGCATCTTCGTCGCCGACGCGATGGCGTACCGCACCGCCGGGCTCATGGACGACGCGACGCGCGCGCTCGACAAGACCGCGCCCGGCTATCAGCGGCGGGTCGTCGACGTCCTCGACGAGTACACGATCGAGTGCTCGATCATCAAGGTGTTCGGCACCGAGTGCCTCGACTTCGTCGCCGACGAGGCGCTGCAGATGCTCGGCGGCTACGGCTTCATCGAGGAGTACCCGATCGAGCGCCACTACCGCGACGCGCGCATCAACCGCATCTTCGAGGGCACGAACGAGATCAACCGGCTGATCATCCCGGCCACGCTGATGAAGCGGGTCGCGCAGGGCGGCATCCCGTATCTTCAGTTCCTGCAAGCGGTGCTGGAGGAGATCGGCGACGTCGGGCGGCGGCCGCTCTGCACCCTCGGGCCGCTCGGGCCCGAGGTGCAAGCCTGCGAGATGGCGAAGCGGGTCGTCGCCTACACCGTGCAAATCATCATGCAGCGCGGGCTCGCCGATCTCCAGGAAAAGCAGCAGCACCTGATGCTGCTCGCCGACATGATCATCGACGTCTACGCGATGGAGAGCGTGACGGCGCGCGTGCTGGAGCAGATGCGGCTTCGTCCCGACGCCGACGTCGGCGCGGAGCTCGACATGACGTACGTCTTCGTCGCGTCGGCGAACCAGCGCGTCGCGGCGCACGCGGCGCGCCTCCTCTGCAACGAGCTCGAGGGCGAGGACCTCGAGCGCCACCTCGAGACCGTCCGCGCCTTCACGCCCTTCATCCCGCTCCGCACGATCGACACCAAGACGCGCCTGGCAGAGCGTCTGGTGGCCGACGGCGGGTTCCGCTTCATCTGATGACCGGCGCGACGACGGCGCGGCGCATCGTGCTGGCGGCGATGGTCGCGGCGATCGCGGCGGCGGCGGCCGCACCTGACGCACGCGCGCACGAGGGCCACGCGACCGGGCCGCACCCGACGCCCACACCTGCGGCCGACGCCGCGAGCGCGGCGCGCAGGCGCGGGCCCGTACCGGTCGCGTACCGCATCGGCACGGAGGCGCGCGCCGACCTCGGCTGGACCGGCATCGCGCACGACCAGCCGTGGCCCGCCGAGCAGCGGCTCGCCTTCGCGCTCGATTGCAGCGCCGGTGGTACGCGCTGCGCCGCCGTCGGCGGCGCCCGCGGCGATTTCTTCGGCGCCCCGATCCCGCTCTCCACCGGCGGCGTGCCGGCCTGCATCGTGAACCGCCTCCGCACCGGCGTCGGCGGCAGCGTCGACCCCACCACGGGGTGCGGCGACCTTCAGCTCTACCTCGCGTCGACGGTCTACACGGGCGACGACGTCGCTCATCCCTGCCCCGTCTGCCGCGCCGACGTGGCACCGAACGACGGCAAGCGCGACGGCCGCTGCGAAGGCGGCGGGCTCGACGGCAAGCCGTGCGACGCGAACGCCACGAGCACGATCTACGGGGTCACGTCGAACGATTGCGAGCCCCGCTCGGGCAAGAGCGTCGGCGACCTCACCATCGACGTGGCGCCCCTCACGACCGGCGTCGCCAAGCTCGACGCCGCCCTCACCTGCAAGACCGGCGGCGGCAAAGATGCCGCCCGCTGCTTCTGCCCCGCGCAAGTGGACGCGAACGCCTGCGTCGGCGGCCACTGCGACGGCAGCGGCCGCTGCTCGGAGGGTCCCGTCGACGGAGTGTGCAGCGAGGCGCCCTACCGCGGCTGTCGGCCGGGAACCGGGGTCGAGGATTGCGCCAAGATGCAGCCCGGGGCCGGCGAGTGCCGCACGGTCGCCCGCCCGTGCTTCGGCGAGCGCATCACCGCGACCGGCCGCTGCGATCCGAAGCACCCGACCTACGTCGCGGTCTTCTGCACGCCGCAGACGCGCGCCACCGCCCTGAACTCCGTCGCGGGCTTGCCGGGCCCGGCGCGGCTGGTGCTGCCGCTCGAGCGCGTGGAGTGAGGCGCCTGAAGATCCATGGGCTCGTCGCGTGGCTGCTCTGGCTGGTCGTCCACATCATGTACCTCGTCGGCTTCCGGAACCGCATCGTCGTGCTGATCGAGTGGGCGTGGGCTACGTCACGATGTCGCGCGGCGCGCGGCTCATCATCGGCGACATCGACCGCACGAGGCGACCCGTGCCGGCGGTCACGGCGAATCCGGCATCGGTCACGCCGGCGCGCACGGCTTCCGCGACCCGCACGTGAACGACGCGCGCCCCGACCAGGCACCACCGGGGGCTCGAACGCTCAGAAGCGGTACGCGAGGGTCAGCCCGAAGCCGTTGCCGAGGAACAGGATCTCGTTGTTGTCCTCGCCGCTCTTCTCGTGCTGCTGGAAGTCACACGTCGACATGGCCGCCGAGGGCGGCGGTACGACAGCGGAGGAGATCGCGGGCGACGCGCTCGCAGGTGGGCGGCGGGTGATCGCGGGCGCGGACGGCGACAAAGTGTCGCGCGAAGATCGTGGCGATCTCGAGGCCGGCGTTCCGCGCCGCGTGGCCCGACGCCGCTCGGGCACACGGCATCGCGCGGGGCTACCCGAGCGCCGCTCCCCGGGCGGGTGCACGGTGTCTAATTCAGCGGCGCGGCAACGAACGGAGTTGTGCGATCAAGCCATGCAACGGCTCGAGGAAGCTCGGGATTTCGCGCGCCAGCTCCTCGGCGATCGACTCGCTGTAGGTGTGCGAGGTCATGTTGCGTGCCTCCAGCATCCGAAACCAAATGGCCTCGTCGACTGCCCAGCCGGACTGCAGGGCGTGCGCGAGCGCGGGCTTCGGGCTGCGCAGCATGGAACCGTCCTCCGCCGCGATCGCCTGGATCGTCTTCCATGCCAGCTCGAACGAGAATTCGAAGCGCTGGATCAACCCGTCACGGATGAGCGCATCGCTCGGTGTGGCAGCGTACCGCAGGCTGGCCTCGTCGAGCGCAGTGGCAGCACGCGCGAGGTCGTCCAGGAGACTACGCGCTTTGGACATCGGAGGTCGTGGTCGGCACGAGCGGAATGACGCTCGACAAGGCTTCACGGCGGAACGCGTCGCTCGTCCGGCGAAGATCGACGAGATCGAAGCTGCGGAGCGTCGGGAGCTCGTCGAGATCGGCGCGGATCGCGGCGAGCTGCGTGAGATCGAGCTTCGCCGGTCCCTGGATGGCGACGTCCAGATCGGATCCCGGCAATGCGGTGCCCCGCGCCTCCGACCCCACGACCCACGCTTGATAGGTTGGCGAGGAGAGATGCCGTGCCAGGATTCGAGCAATGGCCTGATGCAGGTCCCGTCCCTGTAAGCAGCGGCGCACGGGCAGAATATGCCGCGCTTTTCGAGCTCGTGACAAGGCGCCAGTCATGCGGCGCGGCATCGCTTCTGCGCGACCGTCACGGCACGCAGGGCGCCCCGGCAAGCAGCAGCCGGGGTGTGGAGCACTGCTGTGACGCCGAGGCGACGAGCTACTCGTAGGGATCGACGGCGCGGAATGCGCACGCCCACGATGGCGGATGCCCGCGACCGCGCCGACCGCCTGCGTCCGCGCCTACCGCCCGCGCGCCGCCGAGCACACCGTGCTGCATCAGGTGGTGCGGCTGCATCTCGCCACCTTTCTGCGGGCCGCCGAGGAAGGCGGCCCGCCATTCGTCGAGCGCGAGTTCCGCCAGTTCATCACGTGCGGTGTGTGCTGAGCCTGCCATTCCGCCTGCGCTACGTGCTCGCGTTCGATCAGGCGCTCTGCCGGAAGGTGCTCGCCGTCCACGTCCGCGCGCTCCGCGGCTTCTATCGACGCCGCGCCCGTCGCGAAGGGATCAGCGCCGGTGAGACCGGGGCGGTCACGGCCATTCAGCGATGGGGGAGTGGAATCAATTTGAACGTCCACTTCCACACCCTCGTCCTCGATGGCGTGTACACACGCGTGCCGACCGAGGCGCTCCGCTTCGTGCCGGTCCCACCGCCGACGCCGCCCGAGATCGCTCGCCTCGTCGCGACGATTGCCCGCCGCGTAACGACCCTGCTCCGCCGCCACGGCATCATGCTCGGGAGCGACGACCCAACCGACGATGCGGCCCCCCAGGAGGATGCCGGGGCACTCGCAGCACTCGCCGCCGCGAGCGTCACCGGACGGAGCCTCCTCGGCGCGGCGCCCGGGGCACGCGTCAACTCGGCGGCTAATGCCGACTACCGACGCCCCGCGAAGATCACGAGCGCGATCGCGATCAAGGCCCCGGTTGATAGGCGTTGAAGGATTTTCGGCGTTGCGTCGACCAGCCCGTGCGAAAAGGCCGGTGGTGATGGCTATTCAAGAACTCGGGTCAGCGTCTCGGTCGATCCGCCGTTGCAGAGAGTGATGTCGCCCAAACGCGGTAGACATGTAGCCACTTCGTGGTAGCATGTGGCCACTTCGTTTAACTAGGGAGACGCCATGGCAAAAACTCGAATTGGCGTGCGGCAGTTGAAGAATCAATTGAGTGCGACCCTCGCCCGGGTTCGGCGAGGCCAAGCGATGACGGTTACCGATCGGAACCATGCCGTCGCCGTCATCGTGCCGGCCGGGGTGGAGGCACAGGAAGAGCTGATCGTGCGGATGCTAGCAAAGTCTGGTCGAGTCGCGTGGTCCGGCGGCAAGCCAAAAGGTCTCGACAACGCGCCGCGCGTGCGCGGCCGTTCAGTGTCCGAAGCGGTCGTCGAGGATCGCCGTTGATCCTCTATCTGGACACGAGCGCGTTGGTGAAGCTCTACGTGCGAGAGGCCGGAACGGACCAGACCCGCACCTGCCTCGACGACGCATCGATGGTCGCGACGTCGCGTGTCGCTTACCCGGAGGCTCGAGCCGCCCTGGCGCGGCGCCAGCGCGAGGCGGCGATCACACGGCGCGCGTTGACCCGTGCGGTTGCTGCGCTCGACCGGGATCTGATCCACTTCGTCGTCGTCGAGCTGTCCGTCCGCGTGGCTCGCCGAGCTGGGGAGCTCGCCGAGCGACGTGCGCTCCGTGGCTTCGACGCAATCCATCTCGCCAGCGCATTGGAGGTGGAGCAATTGACGGGCTCTGCGGGAGCGTTTCTCTGCTTCGATGATCGTCTGTCCGAAGCTGCATCTGCCGAGGGCTTATCGTTGACCTGAGAGATCGGAGCATCCCGGGACGGTGTGCAGGTCCGATAAGTTTCGATTACGTCAACTCGGCGGCTAACGCCGACTACCGACTGCCCATCAGCGGCGCCGTGCTGAAGACGCCGCGCGTACGGACAAGCAGACGTTCCGCGTCGACGCCGCGACGACGCTGCTCGGCATGCTCACGGACCTCGGTCCGTCGTCGACGAGCGGGAAAGCGGGCCAGATCGTGAGCTATGAGCCGGCGATCGTCGCCAACGATCTCTGCACACCGCTCCATACCATCGACGTCCCGCTGAACGGAAAGTCGCAGGCGTCGCTCACCATCGGCTTGCAAACGCTCGGGGCGACCAGTTCCGGCACGACTGCGGATGCGGACAAGATCAAGCTGAAGTGCCATGCGCCGAAGTAGCGGGTGAGCCCGAGAAAGGGACGCTGCAGTTCGCGCGCGACAGCGACTGCAAGCCCGCTTACGCCGACTCGCGCACTTCCTTCTTGATGCGCTGGATGTGGCCGCGGCCCAGCCCCTTCACCTCGCACCCGAGCTCGAAGTACCGTGAAGGAGTAGCCGCCGTCGACCTGGAAGGCATCGGTCACGAGATAGCGGAGACCGAGGAAGACGTCGGCGTTCCCTTGCGAAGCGGAACCCGTCGTCGAGCCAGAAGAGCTCGTGCTCGTAGAAACCGACGCCACGCGCGAAGAACGGACGCGTGTCGAGCCCACGGCGGGGGCGGCGGGCTCTCGCCGCGGCGGTGAACGAACGGAACGTGAGCGCCGCGGCGACCGCGACGATCAAGAGGACGCGCATGACGACACCTCGCCCGTCACCCGTTCGCGGGTGACGCTGCCATGCACGCGCGATGCCGGCCGCGGATCGTCACAGGGAGACCGGGGGACACGCAGTCGCACTGGGCAGCGCGGCGATCCGCGCCGCCGTCAGTCTCCACGAACGAACAACGGTGTGCCCGGCAAGTCGGATGCGGGGACCCCGAGCAGATCGCAGACCGTCGGCGCGACGTCCTCGAGACGGCCCGGCGTCTCCGCCGCCCCGCGCCACGCCTCGTCGGCGAGCAACGTCACCACGCTGCCCACGCAATGATTCCCGGCGCGCCCCGTGCCGGCTCTGCGGCGCGTGATCTCGCCGAAGCGCTCGGAGCGCACGCCCGCGATGAGGTTCGCCCGACCCGGCGCCCAGTGCACGACGAGATCCGGCAGCCCGTCGACCGCGCGGCCGTCGCCGCACCAGACGCGGGACGGCGTGATCGTCGCGATCGCCGACTGCCCGTCCGTTTCGCCTGCGACGTCCGTGAACGACGCGAGGCCCGCGCACAGCTCCTCGACGACCGCCGGCGCGTCGGCCGGCGGCAGTATTCCCTTGCGCTCACGCCCCGCGACGTTCAGGCGGATGAACCCCTGCGTGTCGCACGGCACGGCGAACGCACGCGTCTTCCGCCAATCTTTCCCGAGTGTCTCGAGCCGTCCCGTGATGGCGCACGCGGCGTGATCCGGCAGCAACGACGCGCCCCGGTCCCGCCACGACGCCGGCACGCATTGGCGCAGCCACCAGAGCGGGCTCGGGCCGACGTTCACGCCCGCCCCCTGCCCGAGCACCCGATCGATCATGGCGCCGAGCAGGTCGACGCGGGCCGCGTTCGGGCCCATGCCTTTGGCGGAGAGGACGAGCACCGCCGCGCCGGGCGGAAGGCGCGCGAGCGCTTCACCGAGTGCGGCGTCGACGCGCTCGTACACGCGCGCGAGACTTCCCGTGAGCTCCCGGCGCGCGGCGGCGGAAAACGACGGGGCCCACGTGGTGTCGTCGTAGAGCATGTGGCCCGCCTGGTGCGCAGCGGCGAACGTGAGCCACACGAGGTCGAAGGGGCCCTGCGTCGCCAACCGACCCCACGCCGCCGGCAGCCGCGCCGGCGCGTCCATCAGTCCCCGCGCGGCGAGCACGAGATGCGTGTCCGATTGCGCGCCGAAGACCTCCTCGATGCGCGGGGCACCGGTACGGAGCAGCTCTTGGATCCCCGCCGGCCGTTCCCAACGCGGCAGCAGAATGCGCGCGCGGAACTCGATGCCCGACGCGACGACGCCGCCGGGCACGTCGTAGGGAGCACACTCCGGGGGATCGAGCACCAGCACCTTGCGGCCGGCGGCAGCGAGGCGTCGGAAGACGGACGCGCGCGACAGCTCCGCACCGTGGCGACTCGACGACGGCACGGCGACCTGTCGTTCCGGCGCCCATTCGATCGGAAAGTGCACGCCGTGATCGGCAAGGCGCATCCCGGTGAAGAGGGTCGCGTACACCGCGCCGGGAAGCTCCTCGCGAAGCTCTCGATTCCATCCGCGTCGGCGAAGAGCCGCGAGATTCGGCAACCGGCCTTCGTCCGCGAGCCGCCGTACCAGCGGCTCCGCGACCGAGTCGAGCGACACGACGAGCAGCATGTCACTCCTCGCCGTGGCCGGCGCGCGGGCGGGCCGTCGTCACGCGGCGCTGCCGGCGTTCGAAGCGGTGCTCGATCGCATAGAGAAGCCGTCGCAGCCGGCCGTCGTACAGGCGATAGAGGAACGCCGTGAGCGAAGCTCTGGGAAAACGGTCACGGAACTCCGTGCGGGAGAGCGTCTCACGGTAGCGATCGTCCCAAATCGACCGTCCGCGGTACAGCCACGGTTTCAAGCGGCCCGAGAAGTGCACCATCCACGCGGTATCGGGCGGCGACACGCCCTGGAGCGTCGCGATGCGCGGCTGGACCTGCCACCGCGCGTCCAACGGCCGCCAGCGTCCCGCGAGCACCACGTTCAACACGTCCTGATCGTAGGTGCGGAGGCGTTCCGCATGATCGAGCGCGATCCGAACGGCGCGCTCCTCGCAGCCCTCGCGCCGCCACGCCTCGAGGTCGAGCATCACCACCGCACCCGAGAGGAACGGCTGCTCGGCGGAGAGTCCGAACCCGGCCGGGTCGCTGAGGCCGAGCGGACTCCCGAGCGTCGGGATGAAGGCGTCCGTCGGCGCGAGCGCGAGCGCGCCCGCGAACGGCTCGCGGAAGAGCGGTGCGACGTCTGCCAACACGAGCTGGTCGGCGTCGAGGACGAGCGCTCGCGAGGCGTCTGCGAGGATGCTCCCGACCAAGAGGCGCGCGAACGTCAGCGTGGGAATGCGGCCGTCGGAGCCCAAGGCGGCGAGCGCGCCCATCGGCGGCGCGACGAAGCGCGCCTCGATTCGATCGTCCCAGCTGCGCTCGACGCGCCGGCGCGAGTCGGGCGCGATCCCGCCATCGATCACCGTGAGCCGGACGCGCTCGGCCGGCTCGAGGTGATCGAGGAGCGACCGTCCGAGGACGGCGAGCGGCAGCGCGAAACCCTCGTCGGCGAGCGTCAGGATGTCGAGGCGTGACATGGCGGCTACAGGCGATCGGCGATGCGGCCGGCCACGCGTAGCGCGTTCGCCGCGACGGTGAGCGCCGGATTGATGCCGCCGCTCGACGGGAAGAACGACGCGTCGACGACGTAGAGATTGTCGATCCCGTGAGCGCGGTTGTCGCGATCGAGCACGCTCGTCTTCGGATCGTCCCCGAAGCGGCACGTGCCGCACACGTGCCCGAGCGCCTTCGGCGCGTCCCGACCGGAGACGAGCGTTGCGCCGAGGCCGCGGAACGCCGAGCGCAGGAGGCCCTGCAACGTACGCCGTCGGCGGAGCTCGCTCTCGTGCAACCGGTAGGTCACGTGCGGTCGGCCGTCGCTCTCGAGCGTCAGCCGGTTGTCGGGGTACGGGAAGTCCTCGAGGATGGACGCCATGAGCGGTGTCTTGGCGTACCGCCGCCAGAGCCACGACGACAGCGGACCGAGCCGCCAGCGGAGCGGCACGCTCGGCTGGCGGTGCAGGTAGGCGAGCGGCGCGGGCACGCCGAAGGACTGCACGGCCCCGAGCTTCTCGCCGGCGCGCGCGTAGAAGTCCGTGAACGCGATCGCCTTCGCGTCGTCGGCCGTCTCGACGGGCGACGCTCCGCGGAGTGCCCAGATGTCGATGCCATGCCGCATCAGGTGACGCCCGACCGCTCCCGAGCCGTTCGCGACGCCGTGAGGCCAGTCGGGACCACGCGAGGCGAGGAGCAGCGCCGGCGTCCGGAGCGCGCCGCACGCGAGTACGAAGACCCGCGCCCGCAGGCGCTCGCCGACGCCGGCACGCGTGACGTCGAGGTGCAGCACGCGCGCACGATCCGCCTCGATCCGTTCGACCGTACACCCGAAGACACAGACCGCCCCCGCCGCGAGCGCGGGCAGCAGCGCGACGCTTCCGGCCTCGCGCTTGCAGCCGGTCGGGCAGAGATACCCTTGGCAGCCCTCGCAGCGCTCCCGCGTTCGGCCTCGTCGCACGGGGTACGGATGCAGCGACCGCTGCGCGAAGGCTTCGGCGAGCGCGCGGGACGCCGGACCCGGCCAAGCGCCGAACCCACGGGAATCCCGCTCGCGCAGCGGATCGGGTCCGCCGCACACCTCGAAGAGCCGCTCCGCCTCGGCGTAGTGAGGCTCTATCTCGCGATAGGAGAGCGGCCACGACTCCGGCAGCGCGGAGTCGGCGGCTTCGTAGTGGCGGCGCGGCTCGAAGTCCTCCGGAAAGAAGCGTTCCAGCACGCCGCCGTACAACGCCGTCGACCCGCCGGCGCCCGCCCCCACCTCCGGGATCACGTCGGTGCCGTTCCAGCCGATCGCGCGATGCTCACGACCCGCCGCGCGCAGCGCGTCCGATCGGGACGCCTCGAAGCGCGGATGGAGCTCGGCGCGCTCTCCGCGAAACACAGCGGGATCGCGGATCAGATCGCGCCCCCGCTCCACGACGAGCGTCCGCAGTCCACGTCGTGCGAGGCCGTGCGCGAGAACGGCGCCGCCCATTCCGGCACCGGCGATCACGACGTCCCAGACTTCGGTTTCGCGGCTCATGCGACGATCGGGATCGCATACGCCGAGGCGGGCTGGCAATCGACCTCGACTCGCGACTACGTGGGAGCTCGAAGATGCGAGTATCGATCGCACACGCCGCGCCGCTGCTCGCGGTCTTGGCCCTTGCGACGCCGAGCGACGCCGGGACGCTCACACCGGCGGTCACGACCCCGACGTCCAAAACCAGTCCGACGGCGGTGACGAGTCCTACGAACACGTCTCCGAGCTCGCCGGCCTTCGCACCGTCACCGCGGCCGACGGCCCGCTGGACGCCGCCGCCGAGCGCCTCACCCGCAAGGGCGCCGACCGTCGTGCCGACACCGGACGAGATTTCCGGCGTGCAGGGAGACGAGCCGGCGGCAGGTGAGGTGCCGTCGGCGCCGGCGCTCCCGACCAGCCCGCCCGTCGGCGAGGTCCGCGCCTTTCGCACACCCGAGCGTGGCGAGCCGCCCGCCTTCGTGGCGCCCCGTGCGGAGCCGCCGTCGAGTCCCGACCAGGCCCACGCCGACGAGCCCACGACCGAATCGACGGTTCCGCCCGATCGTCCCTACGTCGCGACGGTCACCTTCCGCGCCGTCGCCGGCACCGACATCGACGGATTCGAGCTGTTCGTCATCTATCCGCGCTCGGCCGGCACGTTCGTCGGTGAGGGTGCCGCGGTCGATTGCCGCAAGACCGGCGACGCGACGATGTTCGCCGACGACCAAGGAGGCGGCACGTTCCGTCTGCTGGTCGCGAGCAACCACCCGCTCACCTTCCCGTTCGACGTCGCCTGCCACTTCACGGTCGAGCCGAATGCCGCCCTCACCTCGAGACTGATCGCGGTGAACGTCGCCGAGGTGACGTCCGGGGGTCAGGCCGTCGACCCGTCGATGCTGACGATCTCGGTGAGCGCGCACTGATCTGGGACCGCTCCAGGTGGACACCGCCGCGCGATCTCCGCCGCGGTCTTCGACGTGCGGATCACGATCGACCTGCCGGGCGGCAACGGACAGCTCGGGTCGTTCTTCGGCTCGACGCGCGACTTGCGGGCGCCGCCGGATCGCTCCCGAATCGAGCGCCGATCGCGGTCGGCCGCCGTTCGGGTCCAAAAAAACGTCGAGCGCGCGGGACCGATATCCGCGCGCTCGACACTCGTCCGACGCTGGTGCTTGCGGATCGCGACTACGGATTGCAGTGGACCGGGTCGCTCGAGAGGTCGGGGTCGAGGCACAGAGGACCGAGACCGCTCTTGTCGTCGGGCACGCTGATCATCGCGAACGGCCCGGCGGTGTGGTCGCCGTTGAAGGGCGTGGTGCCATGGAGGTTGCAGTCGGCCACGGCGTCCGGTGAATCGAACCAGAACCCGACATGGAAGGTGCTGGTCGGAGCGAGGTGGACTTCCGGATCGAAGCCGAAGATCTGGTTGATGAGGATCGTCTTGATCGTCGTGTTGCCCTTGTGGTTCTTTCCGACCTCGAGATCGGACTGGTACCAGGCAAGGCCGAAGTTCACGAAGTCGGGGTCCGCCGTGCCGTCGGACAGGAGCGGGCTGTGCTCGACCGTAAAGAGGTCGAAGTCGAGACCCTCCTTGATGTTCTTCAGCTTGATCGTGAGCGTGTCGTTGAGCTTGCCCTGCTTCACCGTGACCGTCGCCGACGGCGGCTTGGTCGGGTCGTCAGGGAAGGCCGCGAGACAGCGGAAGGCGGCGGGGTTGGGGACGAGCTCGAACTGCTTCTGCTCGGCCTGCGCGGCGTGACCGATGCGCGGGGCGACGATCAAGGCGGCGAGCGCCGCGCCGCGGATCCAGTTGCGAATGCTGATCGATGTGAACATGCGTCTCTCCTCCGGGCCGCGAATTTTCCGTCGGACATTCGACGGGAGGCTGAAGCGGCCGTGTCATCGCATCTACGCGCGAGTGCCGGAGGGGGATGCACGCCGTCGGAACGAGCCCTTGGAGTCGAACGCGGGGATCGCTATGCCGCAGGTCGATGGCACGGACGATCGGCCCGAGCATCCTGCTGTGTCTCGTCGTCGCGACGGCCGCGCGCGCCGACGACGCCGGCGGCTGGCGCGACCGCGTAACGCTAATCGCGAGCGAACGCCTGCGCGGCGAGGCCGTCGACTGGTTTCGGCTCCCGGCGAGCGCGGCCGACGCGAGCGCCAAGACCTACGGCTTCGTCGCGAGCCAGCTCCGCGC
Source organism: uncultured delta proteobacterium (assembly GCA_963774015.1). Taxonomy (GTDB): domain Bacteria; phylum Desulfobacterota; class Binatia; order UTPRO1; family UTPRO1; genus UTPRO1. The sequence goes on along the minus strand of CAVZDH010000001.1, from coordinate 14,713 downwards.
CGGCGTGTCGGTCGTGTTGCCGCACGCGCAGCTCGTGCTCGCCGGGCAGGACACACGGCTCGGAAACCTGCCCGACGACGCGAGCCTCGCGGCGCCGGTCGGCAATCTCGGGCCGGGCGCGATCTACTTCGCGAACACGCGCCGCCGCACGCAAGGCGAGCCGTTCCTGAAGCTCGGCTCGTTGACGCTCCGGGAATCGGGCTTCGCCGCGACGTTCGGGCGCTTCGAGTACCGCGACGGACTCGAGACGCTGCCGGGCGACCCGGCGCTCGCGACCCTGAAGCGCACCCGCATCGCGGAGCGGCTGGTCGGCACGTTCGACTTCACCCACGTGACGCGCAGCTTCGACGGCGCGCGGCTCGCGTGGGACGACCCGACGTGGAACGTCACGCTCGTCGGCGCCCGTCCGACCCAGGGCGGTTTCGAGGTGAGCGCCAACCCGGAGCTCGACGTGACGCTCGCAGGCGCGGCCGTGACCGTGAAGCGCATCCCTTCGCTGGCGCCACTCGACGCGCGGCTCTTCTATCTCTACTACCGCGACGACCGTGGCGATCCGGTGAAGGTCGACAACCGCCCGCAGGCGGTCCGCGCCGCCGACCACGACGCGATCGCGCTCCACACGATCGGCGGCCACGCCGTCGGCGTCATCGATCTCGGACCGGGCCGGCTCGACCTCCTGGCCTGGGTCGCGGGCCAGCTCGGCGACTGGGGCGCCGACGATCAGCGCGCCTGGGCGTTCGCGATCGAGAGCGGCTATCAGTGGCCCGCGCTCGTCGCAGCACCTTGGTTGCGCCTGGGCTGGGACCGCTCGTCGGGGGACGGCGATCCGAGCGACCGCCGGCACGGCACGTTCTTCCAGCTGCTGCCGACGGCGCGGACGTACGCGCAGTTCCCCTTCTACAACCTGATGAACGGGAGCGATGCGTTCCTCGAGCTGCTGCTGACGCCGTTCCGCGACGTGAGTGTGCGCTGCGACTATCACTGGCTCGGGCTCGGGAGCGCGCACGACCTCTGGTACTCCGGCGGCGGTGCCACCAACGAAACGATCTTCGGCTATGCCGGCGCGCCGGCGGGCGGCCACCGCGACCTCGCGCAGGTCGTCGACGTCTCCGCGAGCGTCCGCGTGCTACCGGAGCTCACCATCGGCGCCTACTACGGGCACGCGTTCGGCGGCGACGTCGTGCGGACCACGTTCGCCGGGACCGCGGCGAACTACGGATTCCTCGAGGCGACGTATCGGCGCTGAGGCGGCGTGACGTCGGATCGCGCGCGTCGGCGCCGCCGCGCGCCCGGTGTCGGGACGCTACGTGCTCTCCATCACCGTCGGACCCGCCGGGGTCTCGCCGCGCGGCGTCGACTCCTTGGTGAGAAAGAGCCGCGCGATCGGCGCCGTGTACGATTCCACCGGGACGACGAACTGCGCGACGATCGCGCCGGACGGATCGGCCTGGAACTCGCCGCAGAAGACGCTCCGCTCGCCGACCTGCGCCCACAGGCGATACCGCTCGCCGGCGGAGAGCGCGCGCAGGTCCTTGAGGACGACCGCGCCCCGCTTGGCGTCGAGATCGAGGGCGACGGTGCCGTAGGCGCCGCCCGTGCCAGCGAGCGCGAAGGAGCGGACGACGTTCGGCTCCTGCAACGTCGCCGTGAGCTGGCGCTCGAGGGCGAGCTCGCGCCGCGCGCGGTAGGCGTCGACGCCGAACGCGACCGCGAGCGCGGCGGCGGCGGCGGCGAAACGGCTCCAGACCACGCGGCGCGGTGCGCGGACGGAAAGCGCGGCGGACGGACGCGGTCGCTCGATCGTCCCGCGTCCGGCTGGCGTGTCGAGCGCGGCGGCGGCGTTCAGCACGCGGGCACGGAGGTGCGGCGGCGGCTCCGCCACGGTCGCGAGCGGCATGAGCCCGAGCGTGGCGCGCAGCCGCTCGACCGCCGCCGCGAGCGCGGGCTCCGCGGCGAGCCGGCGCTCGAACGCGGCGACGTCGTCGTCGGCGAGCACGCCGAGCACGTAGTCGGCGGCGAGGCCGTCGCGCTCGTCCTGCTCGTCTTGCGTCGGGTCGCGAGGGGTCGTCACGACGTCACTCCACGAGGTCCGCGAGCGCGGCGCGAAGGCCGAGCAAGCCGCGCCGGCACCAGCTCTTTACTGTCCCGAGCGGCGCGTCGAGCGTCGCCGCGATCTCGGCCTGGGTGAGACCCTGGTAGTAGACCATCTCGAGGGCCCGGCGCTCGTTGGCGGGGAGCTCGGCGACGGCGCTCCGCACCCGTGCCGACGATTCGCGGGTCACCATCACGTCGACCGCGGGCGGCGGCGAGTCGGCGGGAGGCGCCCCGCGCCACGATGCGCGCAACAGACGCAGTCGGCGGCCGCGGCTCCGGAGGCGGTCGATCGCCCGCGAGCGCGTGAGCGTCGTGAGAAACGCACCCAGCGAGCCGCGCCGGGCGTCGTAGCCGGAGCCCTGGCAGAGCATCAGGAAGACCTCCTGCGTGAGGTCCTCGGCTTCGTCCTCGGCGCCGAGGATGGCGCGCGCGAGCCCGTAGACGAGGCCGCTGTAGCGATCGTAGAGCGGGCCGAGCGCCGAGCGGTCGGTCGCGAGGGCGCGGAGCAGGGCCTCGTCCGAGGGCTCGGGCTCGGGCGCTCCCCGGTGTCCGGATTCCGGCAAGTCGAGCCCATCGCTATCACAGAGTGTCCGCGCAAGAGATCGCACCGCCTCCTCTACGTGCGATGCCGGCCGACGGATGCACCCCGGGGCTCAGGGCGCGGCGAGGCCGGTCACCGCGGTGAGGGACACGAGCGGGACCGCTGGCGGGCCGATCGCGCCGACCACCGTCGCCCGCCCGGTGGCGAGGTCGACCGTGTAGAGCGTGCCGCCGGTTGCGGCGTACGCGTGATCGGTTCCGGACGCGTCCGTGACGATCGCGAACCCTGCGAGCGGGTCGACGTCGACGCCGAGCGGGCCGACGGTCGCGAGCACGCCGTCGTTCGGCGGGTCCTGGAGCGCCAGCACGTCGGCCGCGGCGTCGACGTCGTAGAGCTTCGTCGTCGGCGCATCGCGGACCGCGTTGGTGTAGGCGGCGCCGGCGATCGCCGGCCGTTTGCCGGCGTTCGGATCGTGCCCGGCGTAGGCGAGCGGCGCATCGACCGCGGTCGCGCCCAGGAGCACGTTGACGCGCAGATTCTGGCCGGCGGCGCTCACCAACCGGAGCCGATCGGCCTGCGGATTGAACGCGATCCCCGAGCGCTGGTCGCCGTCGAAGGGTATCGTCAGCGTGCTCACGAGCGTCGCGGCGCCGCTCGACGGGTCGATGCGGTAGAGATCGTTGCTCGTCGTGAGACCGTAGAGACGACCATCGGCCGGGCGGGCATCGACGCCGACGAGCGCTCCGGCGATCCCGCTCGGCCGGACGACGCGCGTGACGCCGGGCCGGTCTGCCCGCAACACGACCAGGCGCCCGTCCTCGGTCGAGCCGACCAGGACCGGCGGTGCGACCGCCGGGTCGGCTGCCGCGGCGGCCGCGACCGCCGCGGCGAGCAACACGGCGAGCACCAGCACCCTCATGCCCGTCGCACTTGCGGAATTGCGGCGGCGGGTCAATCGGGCTGCCGCGCGTCGTGCCGTTGGACAACGGCGTGGACGAGGTCGAGGGTCGTCTTGGCCCGTGAGAACCGGAAAGGTCGAGCCCCGACATTACGCGCGAAGGGCATCCCTGGGCCGCGACCAGCCTTGCCGACCCCGCATTGCGCGCATGCAACGAACGCTCGCGAACGGCGGCGGAAACCGCCGTCGCGAGCGGGGAAGGCTTGCGCCGTACGCCGTGCGCTGGCAGCTCTCGCGGCATGACGACCCCCATCGGAAGCGTCGGCCGGGCACTCGGCCTCCTCGCCCTGCTCGCGAGCACCGCGGGCGCGGCACAGATCCACTGCGGCGGTGTCGATTGCGCGAACCTCCGCATCCGCTGCACCGGCCCCGACCCCTGTCACGTCGGCATCGTCGGCGAGGGCATCAATGGTCCGTTCGACGTCGCCGTCACCCGCAGGCACGACGGCCAGGACACGACCGAAGCGATCGTCCTCGACCGCCTCGTCAACGTCAGCATCCGGACCGGATCCGGCGACGACGGCATCAACTTCGACGATTCGCACTTCGACGGGAAACTACGCATCAGCACGGGCCGCGGTGACGACGGAATCAGTATGCAGGATTGGGGCGTGCGCGGGCGCGCGCGGATCGAGACTGGTCCGGGAAACGATCAGATCTTTTCGGACGGCGCCGGATTCGACGGTCCGCTGCTCGTGCTGACGGGCGACGGCGACGACTTCGTCGAAATGGCCATTCTGGGCGCCGACGCGAAGCTCTTCGACGGCGGAACCGGCGACGACACGCTCAAGGTGACCGTCGACCCGGCAACGCCGCCGTCGACGATCAAGCGGTTCGAAACGGTCGAGCCCTACTGACTAGGGACGCTCTGCACAGGTAGGTTCCGAGCGAGAAGTGCGAGCCGCCCCGAGCGCAAAGCGGGGGGCGCGACCGCGTATCTCCATGATGCGCCGAGCGCCCCACGCCGCCGTCGATCGGGAATGGATCGCGCTTCGCAGCCGGGAGCTACCTGCGCAGAGCTTCTAGAGCGGGATGGGAGGGCGAGCCACGTCTGGCTGCACAAGCCACCGCTCGCTCTCTGGCAGATCGCGCTCAGCTATCGGCTCGGCGGCGCCACGGAATTCGGCACACGCGCCCCGGGCATCATCCTCGGAACAGCGTTGGTCGTGGTGGTCTACCGGCTCGGCAAACTCCTCGCGGGCAGAGCGGCAGGGTTCTACGCGGCATTTCTCCTGAGGAAGTGCCCCACTATCGAGCGCGGCGTTGGCAATCGCGACCGTACTGCCGTGGCAGCTCTATGCAGGCATGCAGTACCCGGTCGAAAGTGCGTACGAGGCGGCGTGCTATGGCGAGCCGCCTGCGGAACCTACGCGCAGGATTGGTCGCTTCGATGATGCTCGTCGATGGGGTGTTCTCTCTCGCGGCGACAAAAATGCCGGAGTTCACACTCGTGACGGCTGGTTACTTCTTTGTTGGCGGGAGCAGGATGCGAGCTCAATCCACCGACGTCGCGACCGGCGCCGTGGCGCTCGGGATGCGCTCGCGCCACGCCTCCACGTGCGGCGCGGTCACGAACGCGAGCACGCCGGCCGCGGTGAGCGCCATGCCGAGGGCCTGGCGGAGCGTCGGCACCTCGCCGAGCAAGACGAACGTCGCCGCGAGGGAGAGCACCGGAATGGACGGCACCACGATCGCCGTCGTGCGCGCGAGGTCGAGCCGCGCGATGGCGGCGTACCAGACGATGGTGCCGAGATAGGACAGCACCATTCCCTGGAACGCGAGGAGCGGGAGCACGGCGCCAACGCCGGCCGGAGCGGTCGCACCGCCCCCGAACGCGAGCCAGCAAACCAACAGCAAGAGTCCGCCGTACACGTAGCGCGCGCCCGTCAAGACCGGCGGCGTGACGCCCGCAAGACCGCGGAGGACGACGAGATGGGAGAGCTGCCAGCAGAGGGGCGTCGCGAGGATCAGCCAGATGCCGCCCGACGCGGAGAGCTCGCGCGCGCCGAGCGCGAGCGCGAGACCCGCGAGCAAGACCGCGATCGACAGCACCCGCCGCGGCGTCGGCCGGTGACCGAGCCCGATCCAGGCCCCGAAAAGCGAGTAGATGGGCTCGACTTGCAGGCAGAGCGCCGTCTCGATGGCACTGGTCCGACTGGCGCCGGCATAGAAGAGGAAGAACGCGACCGCGGTCCCGAGCGCCCCGACGAGCGCCAGGCGCGGACCGGTCGCGCGCGCGAAGAGCACGCCGACCTCGCCGCGCCCGAGCAACACCACGAGCGCCAGGACGCCCGCGAAGACGCTCGTCACCGTCGCGACCAGCAGGGGATCGATCGCCGCGCTCGTGAGACGCGCGACCGCCGGGACGAAGGCGCCGTTGAGGGCGCAGAGGCCGGCGAAGACGAGACCGGCACGTTCGGTCGGCTGGCGCGAGAACGGAGACATGGCCGCTCGTCTTACGAGAAAGACCCTTTCTTGACGATCGCGGCGCATCAAGCGAGAAGGCGGCTCCGCCATTGCGACCTGGGGAGGATGCCGTTGCGGGTGCGTTCACTTGCGATCCTGATGCTCTTGCTCCTGTCCGCCGTCGACGCGCACGCCGACCCGGCGTCGTTGCCCGACGCGGCGGCACGCAAGGCCGCCGTGAAGTGCCAGAAGGCGATCGACGCCGCGGGCACGAAGCTCGTCGCGACCAAGCTCAAGAGCCTCGACGCCTGCTCGACGGCGGTGCTGGCGTGCATCCAGACCAAGCCGGCCGACGCCGCGTGTCTGAGCAAGGCGACCGGCAAGTGCTCCAAGTCGCTCCTCACCGCCATCCCGCAGGCCGAGGTCGCGGCGACCGCGAAGATCGTGAAGAGCTGCGGGGCTCCGCTTCGTCCCGCCGACCTCCTCGCGCCCGACGGGCTCGGCATCGGAGCGCAGGCCGCCGCCTGCAACACCGACTTCGGGCTGAACGTCTGCAGCGATCTGCCGACGCTCGCCTCGTGCCTGGTCGCCGAGGGCTCGCGCGGCGCCGAGCGGCTGTTCGCGTCGGAGCAGCCGCGCGCGAACGAGCTGATCCAGCAGGTCATCACGCCGCTGCCGCTCGCGCACCTGCCCGCGTTTCCCGGGTGTCAGGACTGCGCGCAAGCCCCGTCGGACACGCTCGGGAAAGCGGTGGCGGTGTGCGGCGGCACGCTCACCAAGGCGGGGCGCACGTTCGCCGGCGCCGTTGCCAAGGGCCTCGGCGGGTGCATCGACAAGGTGTCCGCCTGCATCCAGAGCAAGCCCGGCGACGCCAAATGTCTCGGGAAGGCGGCGACGGCATGCGACGCGGCCGTCGCGAAGCTCGCGGCGGCGCGCACCAAGCTCGGCGCCACCGTCGACAAGAAGTGCGCCGACACCGGGCTTCTGCCGTTCGCGACGCTCGCGGCGGCCGCCGCCTTGAACCTCGACGCCCTCGCCGACGACTGCGCCGCGCTCGGCGTCGGACCGCTCGCGTCGCTCGACGACTACATCGCCTGCGTCCGCCGGCAGCACGAGTGCTCGGTCGCGGACGCGCTCCGGGCCACGTTGCCGCGCACGGCCGAGCTCGTCGACCTCGACGCGCTCGGCGCCGCCGGCGCGGTGCTCGACCCGGCCGCGTGCCCCGCGTCGCTGCCGAGCACCGCGCTCGCCGTCCGCCGCGCCCATCCGCGGCTCGCCTTCTTCTCGATCTCGAAGTTCTTCAGCCTCGTGAAGAGGACCGGGATCGGCGCCGGCGTCAAGGCGACGCCTTTCTCGTCCACGCTGCCGGCCTCGAGCCCCGGCGCGCCGAAGCGGGTGACGTTCCCGCTCGGCACCTGGAGTCGTTTCGTCCCGGGCACGTCGCGGCTCATGAAGATGCCGTACCACCTCGGCGGCCGCGCCCGGGCTGCGCGCGCGGCCGACGCCGCGCCGCCGACGTTGATCGTCGGGGTACAGCGGATCGACATCGGCGTCGAGGACCACTTCGAGATCCCGCTCGACGCCGTGGATGCGAACGGCGACGGCGAGGTCGAGCTCGAGATCCAGTACGATGCCGCGCCCCCGAGCTGCGTCTTCGACCTCGCCGTCGCCGTGGACGACGGGGGCGAGGTGAGCGACTACACGGACGTCGAGCAGGTGGCCGACACCGTGCCGCCCGCGACCGTGACGGCGACGCCGGTCCCGACCGCGACGCCGATCACCACGACCACGACCACGCCGACGTCGGCTGCGACGGCGACGCCGAACGCGACCGCGACCGGCGCGGGCGGCGCGACGGCGACGGCGACCGCAGGAGGCGGCACCCCCATCCCCACCACGACGCCCTCGCCCGGCCCCGCCTTCGCCTACGCGCTCACGACCACCGACGACACCGTGGCGCCGGGCGGCACCGCGAGCCTGACGCTGACGGTCACGAACCTCTCGAACGCGCCGCAGAATGCCACCCTATCCTTCACGGTTCCGAACTTCACGACCTACGCGGGGTTCGGCGCAGGCGCGGTGCGGAACGTGGCCTTCACGAACGTCGCGGCCGGAACCTCGCAGTCGGTCTTGGTACCACTCGTCGTGACCAACGGCGCCGGCGCGCCGCCTGACGGCACCCTCGTCACGGTCACGTTCAACGACGTCGCGCGCGGCGCCCAGGTGACACGCACCGTCGCAACCAACGCAGCGCCGGCGGCACGGCTCACGGTCTCGACCGCGGACGCGACGGTCGCGCCGAACGGCACCATCACGTACACGTTTGGCTTCGCCAATGTCGGTATCGGGCCGATCGCTGGGGCCGATCTCGTCGCCACCTTACCCGTGGGCACGAGCTTCGTCGCGGCCGAGGGCGGCGTCGTCCCGGACGTCGACGGGACGGTGCACTGGCCGCTCGGCACGCTCGGAGGCAACACCGCCGGGCAGCGAATCCTCACGATCGCCGCGCAGGCGAACGCACGCGGACCGCTCGTCGTCGCCGCGGAGCTCCGCGACGGTGGCGCGCAGTCGCTCGCACACGCGAGCTTCGCGACGGTCGTCCATGCGAACCCGACCTTCGCCTACACGCTGACGTCGATCGACGACGCAGTCGGACCCGGACGCACCGCGCTCTTCCGCGTGACGGTCACGAACCTCACGAATGCGGCGCAGGCCGCGACGCTCGCATTCCGCGTGCCCGACTTCACGACCTACGCCGGGTTCGGCGCCGGCACAGTGCGGTCTGTCGGCTTCAGCGCCGTCGCGGCCGGCGGGTCGCAGTCGGCGCTCCTGCCGTTCGTCGCGGTGAGCGGCTCAGGGGCGCCGCCGGACGGCACCATCGTCGACCTCGCGCTGCACGACACCGCGCGCGGCGCCGCGCTCGCGCGCGCTCTCGTCTCCGACGCGTCGCCTTCGGCCGCGCTCGCGCTCACGACCGCCGCAGACTCGGTCGCCGCGAACGAAGAATTCACCTACATGCTCGCCTTCGACAACCCCGCTATCGCACCGCTCACCGCGACGGAGCTCGACGTGCGCGTCCCGACGGGCGCGAGCTTCGTCCGCGCCGACGGCGGCGTCACGCCGGACGCGGACGGCGTGGTCCGCTGGCAACTCGGAACGCTCGCCGGGAACGCGAGCGGCATCCGGACCGTGACCTTCGCGGCGCCGGCGAGCCCGCACACGCCCCTCCTCGTCGAGGCCGCGCTGCGAAACGCCGCGACCGGCGAGGTCGTGACGCAAGCGAGCGCGGCGACCGCGGTCTACACGACGCCCGCCTTTGCCTACACCCTCACCACGATCGACGACGCGGTGGCGCCCGGCGGCACGACCATCTTCCGCGTCACGGCGACGAACCTCACGAACGCGACCCAGGACGCGACGCTTTCGTTTCGCGTGCCCGACTTCACGAGCTACGCCGGGTTCGGTCCCGGCGCGGTGCGGGGCGTCGCGTTGAACGGCGTCCCCGCCGGCGGGTCCCAGTCGGCGCTCCTGCCGCTCGTCGTCACGAGCGGTGCCGCGGCACCGCCCGACGGCACCGTGATCGCGCTCGCGGTCGACGACACCGCGCGCGGCATCGCGGTGTCGCGCCCGGTCGTGGCGCGCTCGGCGCCGGTCGTCGAGCTCGCGATCGCCACGACACGAGCGACGGTCGCGCCGACCGGAACGCTCTCGTACACGCTCGCCTTCGACAACCCGCGGAGCACGTCGCTCTCGACGGTCGAGCTCGGCGTGCGCGTGCCGGCAGGTGCCACGTTCGTCTCCGCCGACGAGGACGTCGTGCCCGACGCCAACGGCATCGTGCGCTTTCCGATCGGCACGCTCGCCGGGAACGCCGGCGGCCAGCGCACCGTGACATTCGCCGCCACGGCCGGCGCGCGCGCGCCGCTCCTCGTCGAGGCCGACGTGCACGACGGCGGCACGCACGAGGTCCTGACGCAGGCGAGCGCCGCGACCGCGATCTACGCGGCTCCCGTCTTCGCGTACACGCTCACGACGACCGACGACGACCCGATCGTGCCGGGCCGCAGCGCGGCCTATCTCGTGACCGTGACAAACCTCACGAACGCGCCGCAAAACGCCGTGCTCGCGTTCCGCGTACCAGATTTCACGAGTTACGCCGGGTTCGGCGCAGGCGCGGTCCGCTCGGTCTCCTTCAGCAACGTCCTTGCGGGTGAGTCGCAGACGGCGGCCGTGCCGCTCGTGGTGACAAACGGCGCGGCGGCGCCGCCCGACGGTACGGTGATCGCGCTCGCCGTCGACGATACGGCGCGCGGCGCCGTCGTCGCACGCACGATCGTCACGCGCGCCGCACCGCGCGCCGAGATCAAGGTCGCGACACCGCAGTCGCTGGCGGTGCCCTCCGGCCCGCTCACGTACACAGTGTACTTCCACAACCGCCAGGCGAGCGAGCTCCTCGGCGCCGAGCTCGCCATACCGGTGCCGGCGGGCGCGACGTTCTCGTCCGCGGACGGCGGCGTCACGCCCGACGCCGACGGCGTCGTCCGCTTCCCACTCGGGACCCTCGCGTCGGGCGCGGGCGGGAACCGCACCGTCGATTTCACGGTCGACGCGACGACCACGGCGCCGCTCCTCGTCGACGCGACGCTCACCGACGCCGGCGGCGAGATCCTCGCTCAGGCGAGCGCCGCGTCGTCGGTCACCACGAGCCCGACGTTCGTCTACACGCTCACCACCGAGAGCGACACTGTCAGCGCCGGCCAGCAAATCACGTTCACGCTCACGGTGACGAACGCGACGAACGCGACCCTGAACGCGGCCGTTTCCTTCCGCGTCCCCGACTACACGACCTTCAACGGTTTCGGGGCCGGCACGATCCGGCCGATCGCGATCAACGGCGTCGCCCCCGGGGCGACGGTACCGAGCCAAATTGTCCTCACGGTCCCGAACGGGGCCGGGGCGCCGCCGGTCGGCACACTCGTCGACCTCACGGTGACCGACGGCGACCACGGCGCGTCGGTGGGCCACGTGATCACGGTGAACTGAGGAACGGCTTTGACCTGGCCCCGGCCGCCGGTGTAGGAACTTCCCTAATGTCGACGTTCGCGGCCGCCTATTTTGCGTACTTTACTTGGCCTACCTCGGGGCAGGTGGCTGCGTGAACGGGTAGACCAGATACTACGCGCGCGGTTTTCCGAAGGCCCCGAGAGCAATCTCGGGGCCTTCGTCGTTTGTAGGCCGCGCGATCGAGAAGAGGAGCACGTCATGACGGAGAAGATCGAAGACCGGAACGTGGAGGGCATTGTGCCGCTGATCTCGCCCCGCGCGGTGAAAGCGGCGCAACCGCTCGAGCCGGCGCGCCGCCGACGTCGTCCTCGAGACCGCGCCGCGCGATCCGCGACGTCGCTGCACGGCCGCGATCGCGCGCCGCCTGCTCGTCGTCGTCGGGCCGTGCTCGATCCACGACCCGAGGCCGCGCTGCGAGTACGCCCGGCGGCTCGTGCCGGTCGCCGACGCAGTCGCGCGACCGCCTCATCATCGTCATGCGCGTCTATTTCGAGAAGCCGCGCACGACGGTCGGCTGGAAGGGGCTGATCAACGATCCGCACCTCGACGGCTCGTGCGACATCGCAACCGGCCTGCGCTCGCGCGCACGCTCCTGCGCGAGATCAACGAGCTCGGCCTGCCGTGCGGCAGCGAGTTGCTCGACCCGATCACGCCGCAGTACATCGCCGACCTCGTGAGCTGGGCCGCGATCGGCGCGCGCACCACCGAGAGCCAGACGCACCGCGAGATGGCCAGCGGGCTCTCGATGCCGGTCGGCTTCAAGAACGGCACCGACGGCGGCCTGCAGGTCGCGCTCAACGCGATGATCTCGGCGCGCAGCCGCACACTTTCCTCGGCATCGACGCCGACGGCGCGACGGCGATGATCAAGACCGCCGGCAACCCCGACCGCCACGTCGTGCTGCGCGGCGGCGGCAGCGGCCCGAACTACGGCGCCGCGGACGTCGCGCGCGCCGCCGAGCTGGTCGCCGGCGAGGGCTCGCGCGTCCGATCATGGTCGACTGCTCGCACGACAACTCGGGCAAGGACCACACGCGCCAGACCGACCGTCTGCCGCGAGGTGCTGGCGCAGCTCGCGCGCGGCCACGGCGCGATCATGGGCCTGCTCGCTCGAGAGCAACCTGCAGCCGGGGCGACAGGCTTGGGTCGCCGGCACGCGCGCTGCGCTACGGCGTCTCGATCACCGATGCCTGCATCGGCTGGGACGAGACCGAAACGCTGCTCGGAGAGATCGCGGCCGCGGCCCGGACCAAGAGCGCGGCTTGACGAGCGCGCGGGCGTCGCGTCGCCCTCGCGTCGACGCGCGACGCGACGCTACGGCTTCGGAACCGCGAGGCCCTCGAGATCCGTCTTCACGGTCTTGAGCTCGCGAAGGTCGTGTTGCATCGCGCGGATGCGGTCGGCGACGCGCTCGAGATCCGTCTCGGCGCCGTCGAGCTCCTGCGGCGACACCATCGCGAGCGCACGCTGCAATTGCTCGGCGAGCGCGAAGAGCCCTTGCACGCCGCTCACCCCGGCCTCGCCCATACGGCGGTGCAGCTCGGACTCGAAACGCATGACGGCGTCGGCCTGCTCGAGGAGGTTCTGCGGTGTCGCCGGACGCGGCGCGGGGGTCGGCCGCTCCTGGAAGTCGAGCGGATTGGCGCCGAGGTCCGTCCCTTGTCCGCTTTCCATCGCCTTCCGTTGCGCTTCGAGATGCTGAAGGGCGTCGTAGATCTTGCTCATGGGTCCTTCCTAGGTCGCGCATCCTCTATAGAGCGGCACGAGGACGCGGCAGAGGCGGTGTGATGCTGGTTTTGCTCGCCCGACGGCCGCTAGTCAAAGCACAATTTGCGCTACGTCACGCAGAGGCGCCGGACGACGGCGCGGATGGTCTCCACGCCTTCCTCGAACGCGGAGCGCGCGAGGCTCTCGTTCGGCTGGTGGGCCTGGTCGAGCTCTCCCGGTCCGCAGACGATGCCGGCGATGCCGCCGCGCTCGAGCTCGCCGCCGTCGGTCGCAAACGGCGCGCCGCCGGCCGCCTCCGACGGATCGCGAGCGAGTGCCGCGTAGAGCGCGGCCTCGAGCGGCGTGCCGCGCGGCGACCGCATGGGCGCCACCACCGACGGCGGGCCGACGTCGACGCGCGCCGGCCGCTCGGGCACGCCCGGATCGCGGAGGTCCGCCGCGGCGATGCGGCGCGCGAGCTCCCGATGCACGGCACGCGGATCGTCGTCCGGAAGCGGCCGGTAGCTCACCGAAAGCGTGCAGCGATCGGCGATCATGTTGTCGGCGCTGCCGCCGCGCACGGCGCCGAGGTTCAGCGGCGTGTACGGACAGTCCGGAAAGTCTCGAGCGCTCGCGGAGCGCGGCGCCGTACGCAGCTCCGCCTGATACGCCCCGACGCACGCGATCACTTTCGCCATCACCGCAATCGCGTTCTGGCCGTGCTCGGGACGACTACTGTGTCCGGCGATCCCGTGCGCCGTGATCGTGAACACGACGATGCCCTTGTGCGTGTGGAAGATCCGCCCGGCGGTCGGCTCACCGATCCACGCCAGCGTGGGAAGCGGCACGTCGGCGAGCAGCGCCGGGAGCTCGGGGACGAGACGGCGCGCCCCGTCGCAGCCGATCTCCTCGTCGGCGGTGAACGCGAACGCGAGCGGGCGGCGAAGCGCCATGCGTCCGAGGTCGGCCGCCGCCGCGACGCACTGGGCGAGGAAGCCCTTCATGTCCGACGTGCCCCGGCCGTAGACGCGCGCGTCGTCGATCTCGAGCACGAGCGGATCGCGCGTCCATCCGCTCTGATTCTCGAACGGCACGACGTCGACGTGGCCGGACACGATCAGCCCGCCCGCGACCGCCGGACCGACCGTCGCGACGAGGTTCACTTTCTTCACGCCGTGGGTCTCGTACTCCTGACACGCGACGCGGAACCCGTGACGCGCGAGCTCGTCGGCGAGATAGGCCGCGGCCGCGGCGTTGCTCTTCGCGCTCACCGTGTCGAATGCGATCAGGCGGCGTGCGATCTCGTGCAGGTACGAGCTCATGGGGCGGCTCCGGAGCCTCGGTCACCACCGCCGACGAGTCAAGACGACGCACACGCGGCCGCGCCGCCTGGTCGGCGCCTCAGCGCGGCGCGGTGGAATCACGGCGCCGATTCGGAACCGGCGCGGAGTCGGATCAGCGCCGCGGTGAGGCGCGGCACCGCGTCGGTCCAGTCGGCGACGATGCCGAGGTCGGCTTGCGCGAAGATCGGCGCCTGCGGGTTCTTGTCGATCACGACGATCGTGCCCGAGCGTCGCACGCCGACCATGTGCTCGGACGCGCCGCGAATGCCGATCGCGAAGTAGAAGCGCGGCGCGATCGCGCGGCCGGTGAGGCCGACCTGGTGCTGCCGCGCCAGCCAGCCTTTGTCGACGACGTCGCGCGTGGTCGCGATCGGCGCATCGCCGAGCGCCGCCGCGAGCGCCTCGATCGTCGGCAACGCTTCCGGCCCGCCGATGCCGAGCCCGACACCGACCGCGGTCTCGGCCTCGTCGAGCGCCGCGGCGCCCGCCGCGGACGGATCGCGGCGGCGCTCGACCACCCGGAGCCGGCTCGGCGGAAGGTCGTCGAGCGGCAGCGTCGCGACCCGCGCCACGGCGCCGGCGCGCGGTGTCGCGGTCGGCA